>NZ_JBBOBQ010000002.1:0-1683 GCF_038000275.1 Brevibacillus sp. FSL K6-0770 | reverse complement strand
CCCGGAGCCACGGGGTCAACTGGAGCTACGGGAGCCACCGGGGTTACGGGAGCCACCGGGGTTACGGGAGCAACTGGAGCTACGGGAGCAACTGGAGTTACGGGAGCAACAGGAGCTACGGGGTCAACTGGAGCCACGGGAGCGACAGGAGAGACGGGAGCAACCGGAGTCACGGGAGCAACTGGAGTAACCGGAGAGACGGGAGTAACCGGAGCCACGGGGTCAACTGGAGCTACGGGAGCCACCGGGGGGACGGGAGCCACCGGGGTTACGGGAGCAACTGGAGCTACGGGGTCAACTGGAGCTACGGGAGAAACTGGAGCTACGGGAGCAACAGGAGAGACAGGGTCAACAGGAGAGACGGGAGCAACTGGAGTTATGGGAGCAACTGGAGCTACGGGGTCAACCGGAGCCACGGGAGCGACAGGAGAGACGGGAGCAACCGGAGTCACGGGAGCAACCGGAGAGACGGGAGTAACCGGGGCCATGGGGTCAACTGGAGCTACGGGAGCAACCGGAGTCACGGGATCAACTGGAGAGACGGGATCAACTGGAGAGACGGGATCAACTGGAGCTACGGGAGCAACAGGAGAGACGGGAGTAACCGGAGCCACGGGGTCAACTGGAGCTACGGGAGCAACCGGAGTTACGGGAGCAACTGGGGTTACGGGAGCAACTGGGGTTACGGGAGCGACAGGAGAGACGGGAACAACCGGAGCCACGGGATCAACTGGAGCTACGGGAGTAACCGGAGTTACGGGAGCAACCGGAGTCACGGGAGCAATCGGAGCCACGGGAGTAACTGGAGAGACAGGAGCAACTGGGATCACCGGAGCCACGGGAGTAACTGGAGAGACGGGAGCAACTGGAATCACGGGAGCAACCGGAGTTACGGGAGCAACCGGAGTTACGGGAGCCACGGGGTCAATTGGAGTCACGGGAGCAACCGGAGCTACGGGAGCAACCGGAGTCGCGGGAGCAACTGGGGTTACGGGAGCAACTGGGGTTACGGGAGCAACCGGAGAGACGGGAGCAACCGGAGAGACGGGAGCCACGGGAGCCACGGGGTCAACTGGAGCGACGGGAGCAACTGGAGCGACGGGATCAACCGGAGCCACGGGGTCAACCGGAGTTACGGGAGCAACTGGAGAAACGGGAGCAACCGGAACCACGGGGTCAACTGGAGCTACGGGGTCAACTGGAGCCACGGGAGCAACTGGAGTTACGGGAGCAACCGGAGTCACGGGAGCAACAGGAGAGACGGGAGCAACTGGAGCTACGGGAGCAACCGGAGCCACGGGTTCAACTGGAGCTACGGGAGCAACCGGAGCAACCGGAGAAACGGGAGTAACCGGAGTTACGGGAGCAACTGGAGTCACGGGAGCAACTGGGGTTACGGGAGCGACAGGAGAGACGGGGTCAACTGGAGCAACAGGAGAGACGGGAGCAACCGGAGAGACGGGAGCAACTGGAGCTATGGGGTCAACCGGAGCCACGGGAGCGACAGGAGAGACGGGAGTAACCGGGGCCACGGGAGCAACAGGAGAGACGGGAGTAACCGGGCCCACGGGGGCAACTGGAGAGACGGGAGCCACGGGGTCAACTGGAGCTACGGGAGCAACCGGAGTCACGGGAGCAACTGGAGAGACGGGAGCAACCGGAACCACGGGGTCAACTGGAGCT
>NZ_JBBOBQ010000001.1:5332500-6009350 GCF_038000275.1 Brevibacillus sp. FSL K6-0770 | reverse complement strand
CCAGAATCCCTCCTTTTGGGCCATCCGAAAAATAAAAATCACCGATAAAAAATAAACGATAACAATTGCAAAAACCGCATATGTGTGACCCGATTGTCAACACGGTCGTATTTGACGACTGTGGATAAAAAAAGTCGAAAAATAGGGATTCTGCTCGCAGAAGAGAAAAAAAGCAGACGGTTATCCTCATCCCTGTGTGTAACGACATACACATAGGAAGGAATCTGTCCACAAACTTATCCACACCCTGTGGAAAAACCGATTAGCCTATCGGAGTTATTCACGCTTCAAAACAAAAACATAATAACAGATATAAGGCATGGCATCAATGGTTTTTTCATACTTATCCACAAACACAACCACTGGTACTAGCCACATATTCACATATCTATATTTTGTGTACAAGCTGTAGATAAAGTTGTCGAAACCTGTTTTTGTGGATAAAATGATATCCACAGACCCGGGAAATAGTTTTGTGGGGATATTTGCCTTGGAAAAGAAATTCCATCGCTGCTTGACTTTTTTTATATATGTCCTTATAATGCAAAAGAATGTCTGTGCTAGACGGAGGTGTATACGATAATGAAACCATCATTCAACCCTAACAATCGCAAGCGCAAAAAGGATCATGGATTCCGTAAGCGCATGAGCACAAAAAACGGCCGTAAAATTTTGGCTGCTCGTCGTCAAAGAGGTAGAAAAGTTCTTTCCGCGTAGGCCACATTTCCAGTGGCCTTTTTGTTTGCCAGATGATGTCGGAAAATTCTTTTTTTAGGTGGAAAGAGGAAGTCTCGCCGCGGCGTGGAACCTTTTGGTGGAGAATCATTACCTAGCTACCAAAAAAGTTCTTGATTCATGCTGTTTGAAAAGAGCGGGAGGGACGATGAAGCCTAATGAAGAGAATTTCACCGACTTTTTTATTGGGGTAGGCCGTGATTTTGTCCATGAGCTGGCTTTGCCTGACTTAGTTTGCGCCTATGCAGGAGGTTCGGTTGGGAGAGGGGAGGCAGACGCCTTCAGCGATCTCGACTTGAACCTTTTTGTGGAGGGAACGAGGGAACACCGCAGCGAAAATCATTCGTTTCGAGGCCAACTGATTCAGTTGCATGTCCATCCTGTGCCGACTGCGGATGATGTACGCGACAATCCTTGGCGTTGGCGCTATTTGCAGGAAGCACGGCTGGTGGCAGATCCAACTGGCCGCTTTGCAGACTGGTTTCAACAAATGCGTGCTTATCTCGAATCAGAAGAGGCAAAAGCGAAGATGATTGCACAGGCGAGGGCGGCGGTCGAGGAGTACGAGCGCATCGCAGATGAGGCTTTGGCAGAAGGGCGCTTGTACTCCGCTGCTTTGCTCGAATGGGCAGGGTGGCTGGAGGCCATGCAGCTGATTGCTTTCGTCTCGCAAGGACAGCTCAGCGATCGTGCGCTTTTCCGGCTCGTGAGTGGGTTAGGCGGCTGGTCGGAGCTTGAGCGGCACTTTTCCGTGAGATACGCTGCAAGAGAAGCGCTTATGGAAGGGCTGGCGGTGCTTTCCGATTATCGTGCCCACTTGCAAACGAAGGCTGGTCCAGAGGCGTTCGCACTCGGAGCGGAAAACGATGTTCTTTTGCAGCAGAAGATGGGAAGACTTTTGCAGAAGGAGCAGTATGTCGAAGCGGGGTTCCTGCTGTTTTCCGAAGCGGTTTGGCTGTATTCGAGCACAGACGCCGACAACTGGTGGGAGGAGCATCGACAAGAGCTTCCGCCAGGGCTTGGGGAGTCGCTGCTGGAGCTGGGCTTTTTCCAGATGGATCAGGCGAAGGCGGCAGAACTGCGAAGCGCAAGAGCCGAGCTGATCGCGAAAATCGGCTAAATTTCTTGCAAAGTATGTGTACTTTGGGAAAAAAGTGGACGAAACAAGGATATACTGGTAGATGCTGTTTGCGTTTTCTACTATAATTGTGATGTTAGGGGTTGTTTACCTTGCATCGTTCACACCGGCTCAAAAAAAATGAGCACTTTCAAGCGGTTTTTCAACGAGGAACTTCTGCTGCCAACAAGCAATTTGTCCTGTATTCAGCCAAGCAGGAGGGACAAGCTGCTTTTCGCGCTGGAATTTCCGTCAGCAAAAAAATTGGTAACGCTGTTATCCGCAACAAAGTCAAGCGGCTGATCCGAGAAGCGGTAGCGCGGTTGGAGTCAGTCATTCCACTCGGCCTCGATCTAGTCATCATCGCCCGTCCGGGAGTGGAAAACATGTCGCTTGAAGCCATTGAGCAATCTTTGTTGCATGTGATGAAGCGGGCCAAAGTGATCAAACGGGCACCCGTACATAATGGAAAAAGAGGGTGAAACGATGGTTGCGAAAATCATGGTTCGGTTGATTCGGGGATACCAGCTGTTCATATCTCCGTTAAAGCCTCCTTCATGTAGATTCGCGCCCACCTGCTCACACTATGCGATCGAGTCGGTTCGCCGATTTGGCGCGTGGCGTGGAGGCTGGCTGGCTCTTCGTCGCATCCTGAAATGTCATCCGTTCCACCCGGGCGGGTTTGATCCAGTTCCGGATCAACGCAAATAGCATACCTCACTGAAGCGGGGAAAAGGAGGACCACCCTTGAGTAGACGTACCCTCAGCATAATTATGCTGACTATGCTGGTTCTTGTTCTGTCAGGCTGTAACCCGACGACTGCTGCACCAATCGGGCCTGACGCAACCGGCTTCTGGGACAAATATCTCGTATATCCCTTGTCCTGGTTGATTAAAGAAAGCGCTTTGATCCTTGGCAACAACTACGGCTTTGGTATCCTGGTAGCGACGGTCATCATCCGTTTGATCGTACTGCCATTGATGGTCAAGCAAATCAAGAGTTCCAAGAGAATGCAAGAGCTTCAGCCGGAAATGCAAAAAATCCGCGAGAAGCACAAAAACGATCCGCAAAAGGCTCAGCAAGAAACAATGGCTCTGTTCCAGAAAAACGGCGTCAATCCACTCGCGGGTTGCTTGCCGATGCTGGTGCAAATGCCAATCCTGATCGCCTTTTACCACGCGATCATCCGAACAGAAGAAATCAAGACTCAAACCTTCCTGTGGCTGACGTTGGGCGAAAAAGACCCGTTCTACATTTTGCCGATCATCGCCGCAGTTACGACTTACTTGCAGTCGAAAATGATGGGACAGGCTACACAGGGCAACCCGCAAATGCAAATGATGCTGATCATGATGCCGCTGATGATTTTGGCTATCGCAGTAACCTTGCCATCTGCGCTCTCCCTGTACTGGGTATACGGTAACCTGTTCACTATCGTACAAACGTATTTCCTGTATCGTGATAAAGGCAATAAGCTTACTCCCAAGGAGGGAACCTCCAAGTGAAAAAGGTGGTAGCTACGGCAAAAACGATAGACGATGCTGTGCAAAAAGCTTTGCTGGAATTGGGTGTACCGCGTGAAAAGGCGAGTATCCGCGTCCTGGAGGAACCAAGCAGAGGGTTGTTTGGCCTGATTGGGGCGAAGGACGCCAAAGTGGAAGTGGAATACCACTACGACCCGGTTGCACAGGGACGTGACTTTCTTCAAGATGTTTTGTCTAACATGAAGGTGAACGCCAAAGTGGAGACTCGTACTAATGAAGAGGGCATCCTGTTTGATATCCAGGGCAGCAACCTTGGAATCATCATTGGCCGCAGAGGGCAGACTCTGGATTCCTTACAGTATCTCGTAAACGTCGTAGCGAACCGTCATGCGGACAAACACGTACGCATCACATTGGATGCCGAGAATTACCGGATGCGCCGCAAGGAAACGCTGGAGCAGCTGGCTGACCGGGTGGCGAAAAAAGCTTTGTCGACCAGACGGGATGTGCGGCTGGAGCCAATGTCGGCTGCCGAGCGCAAAGTAATTCACGCCTTCTTGCAAAAAAGAGCGGACGTCGTTACCTTCAGTGAAGGAGACGAGCCAAACCGATACATCGTCATTGCACCGAAAGAAGCCTCGCGTTAGGCTTCTTTTTTTGTGTCAAAAGGAACGTGTTATCGACAAAAGTCGACGTTTGCGCATGCAGGCGCAGCTTATGTCGAAGCAAACGGTTGTCCACTGTGGATAAATCAAAGCGAGGGTTGAGCTTTTCGAAAAAAGATCATACTGTGGATAACGAGAGCGGACAGCAACCTTGGACGGCAGGGTTGCTTTTTCCTGTTGATGAAGAGAGGGTGTAAAATTTACACTTTCATTTGGAATTTTTCAAGGCGATCTGTTAAGCTAATAAGTTAGTGGCTGACTTGTCTGATTGGAAAGCTTGAGGTGAAGGTCATGAAATTCGATACAATTGCAGCGGTTGCGACGCCGATGGGGGAAGGTGGCATTGCCGTCATTCGGGTAAGCGGTGCGGAAGCGCTCGAAGTTGTGGATAAGATATATAAAGGAAAACAGCGGTTGTCCACTGTGGACAGCCATACGATTCATTACGGGCACTTGTACGACCCGCATACAGGAGATCGGGTGGAAGAGGTACTGGTGTCTGTTATGAGGGCTCCGCGAACTTTTACGCGGGAGGATGTAGTGGAAGTAAACTGTCACGGAGGAATCGTGTCCGTTGAAAAGGTGCTGGAACTGATTCTCGATAACGGAGCCAGACTGGCGGAGCCGGGCGAGTTTACGAAGCGTGCGTTTTTAAACGGACGCGTTGATTTGTCCCAGGCGGAAGCTGTCATCGATCTGATTCGGGCGAAAACGGACAGAGCGATGAAGGTGGCACTGAATCAGGTAGAGGGGAAGCTGTCGCGTTTGATCCGCCAGCTGCGCCAAAATTTGATTGAAGCCATGGCCCATATAGAAGTAACGTTAGATTATCCCGAGCATGACGTGGAGGAGTTTACGCAAAACTTCCTGCGCGGAAAATGCCTGGAGGTAAAAAGCGAGATTCAACGTCTTTTGCAGACCGCAAAGCAAGGAAAAATCTTGCGTGAAGGCTTGTCGACAGCGATTATCGGGCGGCCAAACGTGGGGAAATCCTCTCTTTTGAACAGCCTTGTTCAAGAGGAAAAGGCGATTGTCACGGATGTAGCCGGGACGACTCGCGACGTTATCGAAGAGTACGTCAATGTGCGCGGGGTGCCTTTGCGTCTGATTGATACGGCAGGCATTCGCGATACGGACGATATCGTGGAAAAAATCGGGGTAGAGAAATCGCGGCAGCTTTTGCAAAAGGCGGATCTCGTCTTGCTCGTGATCAACTACAACGAACCGCTCACTGCTGATGATTATGCGATTTTTGAAGCGGCAAAAGGGTTTCAGGTCATCGTGATTGTGAACAAGTTCGACTTGCCGCAAAAAGTGGACCTGGAAGAGATCAAACGCCATTTTCCACAGCAGCCGCTCATCATGACGTCGGCGCGCGAAGAAAAAGGCATCGATTTGCTGGAGCAGGCGATCGGAGAAATTTTCTTCAGCGGCCGTGTACAGCAGGATGATTTGACGTATGTCAGCAATGCCCGGCATATTCAATTGCTGCGCCAGGCGGAAAGAGCGATTGACGAGGCGCTCGGCGGCATTGACGATCTGATGCCAGTCGATATGATTCAAATTGACATCAAGAAGTCGTGGGAGCTGTTGGGAGAAGTCATCGGCGAGAGTGTCGGTGAGGATTTGATCGATCAGATTTTCTCGCAATTTTGTCTGGGCAAGTAGGCTGGTAATAGAAAAGAAACAGTTCGTCATTCGCCGCAAGCAGGGGATGCAGGCATGGCGATGGTGCGTAGTCGGTTAGAGCGAGGAAAGCTCGCGGCATAGGCAAGAAAGAAGTCGTACTGTATTGGCAGGACGCAATCGTTTTTATGAAAAGAAAGTTAGATGCGAGATAGCACTTATGAGCAAGGGGGAAAACAAAATGAACGCTGTACCTGCGTATGAAGCAGGCTCGTTTGACGTCATCGTAATCGGGGCAGGTCATGCGGGGTGTGAGTCAGCTTTGGCTGCGGCACGCATGGGCTGCAACACGCTGCTTTTGACGATCAATCTGGATGCGGTCGCTTATATGCCCTGCAATCCGTCGGTAGGTGGTCCGGCAAAAGGCCACGTTGTACGGGAGCTGGATGCACTCGGCGGCGAAATGGGACGAAATACGGATAAAACGCATATTCAAATGCGGATGCTGAATACGGGAAAGGGTCCTGCTGTACATGCTTTGCGTGCACAGGCAGACAAGTTTGCCTACCAGCACGAAATGAAGAAAACGATTGAAAATACGCCAAATTTGATCCTCCGCCAAGCCATGGTCGAGGAGCTGCTCGTCGAAGATGGAGTATGCGTAGGGGTCATCACCCAGACAGGCGCTCGCTACAAGGCTAAATCCGTCGTGTTGACTACCGGAACGTATTTGCGCGGAAAAATCATTCTTGGCGACTTGCAGTATGAGAGCGGGCCGAACAACATGCGCCCGTCGATTCGCCTGGCGCTGCATTTGAAAGAGCTTGGTTTTGAAATGACTCGCTTCAAGACGGGAACGCCACCTCGTGTTCATAAAAACAGCGTTGATTTTTCCAAAATGGAGATTCAGCCTGGCGACCCTGTTCCACGGGCATTTTCTTATGAAACGACAGAATTTATTATGGACCAGCTGCCTTGCTGGCTGACGTATACCAATGAAGACACGCATGGCTTGATCAATAGCAATTTGCACCGTGCTCCGATGTACTCCGGCATGATTGAGGGAACCGGGCCGCGTTACTGTCCGTCTATTGAGGATAAAGTGGTGCGTTTCAACGATAAGCCACGCCATCAAATCTTCCTGGAGCCGGAAGGGCGAAATACAGAAGAGATGTACGTACAAGGCTTGTCCACGAGCTTGCCGGAAGACGTGCAGCTGTCCATGTTGCGCTCGATGGCCGGAATGGAAGAAGTCAAAATGATGCGCCCTGGCTATGCGATCGAGTACGATTCGATTGTGCCGACACAGCTTTGGCCGTCGCTGGAAACGAAGAAATTGCCGGGATTGTTTACTGCCGGGCAAATTAATGGAACATCTGGCTATGAAGAAGCAGCGGGCCAAGGTTTGATGGCCGGGATCAATGCTGCACGCCGCGTTCAAGGGAAACCGCCTGTCATTTTGGGCAGGGAAGAGGCGTATATCGGCGTGCTGATCGACGACCTCGTGACAAAAGGAACGCATGAGCCGTATCGGCTGCTCACTTCCCGGGCCGAGTACCGTTTGCTTTTGCGCCACGACAATGCCGACTTGCGCCTGACTGATATCGGCTATGAAATCGGCTTGATCAGCGAAGAGCGCTACAGACGCTACAACGAAAAACGCCGATTGATCGAGCAGGAAAAGGAACGTGTGGAAAATACGCGTGTACGCCCTGACATGGAACATGTGCAGGAAATATTGCGCGCTGCCGGTTCGCCGGAATTGACAGAAGTGATCGAGCTGGCTCAGTTGTTGCGCCGTCCAGAGATCAACTACAGCCATATTGTGGCGATGGTGCCAGCCCCGGAAGTTTTGCCGGACGATGTGACAGAACAGGTAGAAATCCAGATTAAATACGATGGCTACATCAAAAAGTCTTTGCAGCAAGTAGAGCGGATGAAGAAAATGGAGGAACGCCGCATACCAGCCGACATCGACTATCATCAAATTTCCGGCTTGTCCAAAGAGTCCCGCGAGAACATGTCCAATATCCGCCCGCTGAACATCGGGCAAGCAGCGCGTATCGCCGGGGTTACTCCTGCGGACATCTCGGTATTGATGGTGTATCTGGAGTATAAACGCGTAGGGGCAGCGGAGTAAGGAGATTAGCCAAAATGACTAAAGAACAGTTTGCCGAGGCGCTTGCTGCACAAGGCATTTCCTTAACAGAGCGTCAAAAAGAGCAATTCGACCACTTTTTCCGTTTGCTCGTGGAATGGAACGAAAAAATGAATTTGACAGGCATTACGGAAGAAGGACAAGTGTACGTCAAACATTTTTACGACTCGATCACCCCTGCCTTCTACTTTCCTTTTGACCAGGTAAAATCGGTAGTGGATATCGGAGGAGGAGCCGGGTTTCCCAGCATCCCGCTGAAAATTTGCTTCCCGCATGTGAAAATGACGATTATTGATTCGTTGAACAAGCGCATGGGCTTCTTGCAGCATGTAGCGAGTGAACTGGGGCTGGAAGATGTTCATCCGGTGCATGGACGGGCAGAGGATCGCGGGCAGGAAGCCAACTATCGGGAAAAGTTTGATCTGGTCGTAGCACGGGCTGTAGCCCGCCTGAATTTGCTCTCTGAATTTTGTTTGCCATTTGCTCAGCCAAAAGGTCATTTTATCGCTCTCAAAGGGGCAGATATTACGCCAGAGCTGAACGAAGCGAAAAAGGCGATCAAGACGCTGGGCGGCAAAACGCGAAAGGTCGAGACGTTCCAACTGCTGGAGGAAGCAGGAGAGCGCAACATCGTGATTATCGAAAAGGTAGAAGCTACACCCAAGAGCTATCCGCGCAAAGCAGGCGTTCCTGCGAAAAAACCGCTGGTATAGTGACTGTAAGACTCAAGGAACGATGGAAAGATCGCAGTTGGACGCTGCGGTCTTTTTTTCTGTGAAAAAAATCTCGACGTTTTTCATGAAATGGGATGGGACCGCTCGCGATCAACAAAACGGTCATGACCGTTTTGGGGGCAAAAGCCTTGGTGTGTTGCTGTAAAAAGGGAAATGCGATTGAGTGTCGATTGCCGCCAAAACAGTCATGGGTGGTGTGGTTTCGTTTCGTGGAAAAAGTTTGTGCCAAGGAGAGGGAGGTTTTGGGGGCTAATGACGTGACGTGTATTTCTACCTTTTTCTCGAACCGGGTTTTTCTTGTGGCAAAAGTAGCGGATATCTTTTGGCAGTCTATTGATAGGAGCAGAGGAAAGGTGTCTCTGCTTGTGTATCGGCCACTGACCGATTGGGGAGCGGGCCGACTAAACGAATCTACTTTTTCAAGCATGGAACTCTTTCAGAGGGCATATACATACCAGTAACGTTACAGGGAACGACAACCGTTCTGAGAGGATGATAGACATGGAAGAAGTGTGGGTGTCTCTTTTTCCATCAGAGCTTCCGACCATATTGCTGAGGCTGTTTCTCGCTTTTTTGGCTGGAGCCATCATGGGGTGGGAACGCGAGCGTTTTATCAAGGATGTGAGCAGACAACGAGGAGCGGGTTTTCGCACGTACAGCCTGGTTTGCTTCGGCTCATGTCTGTTTGGACTAGCTTCGATTTACGGCTTTCAGTCCAGCGGGGTAAACAACGATCCGGGCAGGGTAGCTGCTCAGGTGGTGACTGGCATGGGATTTTTGGGAGCGGGAGCCATCCTCAAATTTAACGGTTCCGTTAAAGGCTTGACTACGGCAGCAGGGATGTGGGTTGCGTCTGCCATCGGATTGATGTTTAGTGCCGGAATGTATATTACGGCGATTGTCGCTGCCTTCTTTGCCTACCTGACTTTGGACTTTCATCGACTGTTTCCGAAGCTTTTTGCTGTCACCAAGATTTCACATCCTACAGATGAGAGCATAGGAGGAGAGGAGCGGGGCAAACACAGCGGCAGAGCCAATTTCTATGACCATGATCACGATTGATGTTTCACGTGAAACGTTTTTCCCAAGCAGGAATTGGGCAAAGCTTGCAGAATTACTTATATAAAAGAAAACCGAAGTCATTTGTCTAGAAAATGACGATAGGTCAAAGGGGATTTTTCAAAACGATCGGATAGGCAAGAAGCGTCTTTTAGGAAGGACAGTCTGTAGGGCCTGAGAACCTTGTAAGCGAGATTTATGCGCTATCCTCTAAAGGAAACGGAGGAAATGAGGGAAAGAGACATTTCTGAGGGAAAGTGGCTGACGGTCTGAAATGCGAGGAGGACGGAAACTAGCTCTGAAGAACTAGCCTCCTTTCACAGTGTGAACAGAACATCTATCTCCACAAGCATTTTCGAAAAGACTCGATCAGGTCCGTGCATGACTGAATGGTTGTCATTCACAACAAGCATGTACACTCCTAACAAAATCTTGTAAGCGCACACGCCGATGGATTTTGTCATGGAAGCGGGGATGACAAACTGTAGGCACAAGGAAATTGGGTATACGGTGAATAGTCCCTTCCAGCCGATGTATAAGAGAGACAGACAAATAGCTTCATGAAAAGATTCTGTCGTATGCAGCATGCATAGACAGGGCCTTTTTTTCACGTGGAGGATTGTCTGCGCCTTCGCCAAGCAAAAGGGAATGGAAAAGATGATGTCGCGAAACGATTGGGGTGTTGTCAGCAAACGCTGCCAGGAGCTTGCTTTTTGCTGGCGATTGTTTCAAAAGACTCATCTGGTCGAGTATGCGTGGTAATGAGGTTGGAATGACTGATGAAGAAGCCCGTGCCATTGTAGCAGCAAGATTTTTTGTGAACAGCTTGGCGATGTTGATTTTTCCAGAAGCAATCACAAGCAGCAGCGTAAGGATTACCAATAGTACGGATGGAACGGGTAGAAGTGGGGGATTTTTCTATGGCAGTAAGGGATTCATTTTCTCGGATTTTTGGATTAACGGACAAGACAGAGAATGAAGAGATCAGGCAATTACCAGTCGAGGAGATTGTACCGAATCCATACCAGCCTCGAACAGTATTTGATGACGAGAAAATCGATGAGCTGTGTCAAACGATACGCACTCACGGGCTTATTCAACCGATTGTTGTACGGTTGAGAGATGGTCAGTATGAGTTGATTGCCGGAGAACGACGTTTACGGGCAACAAAAAAGCTGGGCATGGAAAGAATCCCTGCGATTATCAAAGATTTCAATGATGCGCAAACAGCTTCCATTGCTTTGATTGAAAATCTGCAGCGAGAGGGATTAACAGCAATTGAAGAGGCGGTTGCCTACCAAAAGCTGATTGATTTGCACGACCTGACACAGGAAAGCCTGGCTCAACGCTTGGGAAAAGGACAATCCACCATTGCCAACAAGCTGAGATTGCTGCATTTGCCGCAAGAGATTCAAGATGCGCTGTTGATGCGACAAGTAACCGAGAGACACGCGAGAGCCTTGATCCCGTTGAAGGATGCGGAGTTGCAAAATAAAGTGCTGGCCGAGATCGTCGAGCGAGAGTGGAATGTCAAGCAAACAGAAGTGCGAGTCAAACAGCTTCTGGAAGCAGCAGAAAATCCAAAAGCGGAAAAAGAGTCGAAGCCGCGTTGGAAGGCATTTTCCCGAGACGCTCGTATCGCCATCAATACGGTGCGGCAATCGATTGATATGGTCATGCAGACGGGTCTGCCCGTAGAGACAAATGAAGAAGACCATGATGAATTTTATCAATTTACGATTCGGATTCCGAAAAACAACAAGTAGGAATGCCGCTTAGGTCGGAGCAGATGACAGCGAGGAGTTCTTCGCTGTCTTTATAGAACATAGATAGCAAAAGCAGCAAGGGGATGGCGACAAGGTCGCCTTTCTTTTTGGGCAAATGTCGAAAGTAGCAAAACATGATGGTAGGATAAACGGGGAAAAGCAGATAGGCGGGCAGGGAGTTTTTTCTGTTCAAAATCGATTTGTCTGTAAACGTTTGTCAGAATCAGGCGCATCTTTTCCAGCAAAAAGGGGTCAATTGGAACTGTTCGGGCAAAATTAAAGACAAATTGTCTCAATATCAAAAAAACAGCGTACGGGCAAGCATTAAATCTGGTAACATGGGTATTACCGAGCCAGATCATGCGATTAATGGCTGTTCACTTCTGTAAAATGGAAGGGCGTCTTGCGGTTTGTTCGTATCCATAGCCCAGAGGATGAACGAGTTTTTGGGCACCATGTAGCGGATGGCAGAAAGAGTGCGTAATTATAGGTAACGAGGATCACTTTTCATGGTGGAGCAGGCTGATGTTTGCAGAGTACGTTATGTGTCAGACGGCGGGATTGTTGCACAAATGGCAAGCACCGCACTGAACTGAACGTTCAGACTGTACAAGCAGCTGGCCAGGCAATGAAAATGATCCATTTATGAGTCAATGAGCGTAAATAGATATTGATATGGGCGTTCCGGAAGGCTGTCGATTGTTTTATGGCATAATCAGCGGCATTCCTACACGAAGAGAATGAGGTGGAGAAGTTGGGTAAAATCATTGCGGTTGCGAACCAGAAAGGCGGCGTCGGAAAAACGACTACGTCCGTCAATCTAAGTGCTTGTCTGGCCGCATTGGGGAAAAAGGTGCTGCTGGTGGATATTGATCCACAAGGGAACGCAACCAGTGGTATCGGGGTAAACAAAGCCGATGTGCGCTATTGTATTTATGATGTTCTCATTAATGACATCAGCCCCGTAGATGCGACTTTGCCTACCGAGATCGAAGGATTGATGATCATTCCGGCTACGATTCAATTGGCGGGAGCGGAAATCGAATTGGTTCCGACCATTTCCAGAGAAGTGCGTTTGAAAAAAGCGCTGGAAGTAGTGAAGGACAAATACGATTTCGTCATTATCGATTGCCCGCCTTCTTTGGGGATTTTGACAGTCAATTCGTTGACTGCTGCTGATTCCGTTTTGATTCCGATTCAATGCGAATACTATGCATTGGAAGGTTTGAGTCAGTTGTTGAATACGATCCGACTGGTCCAAAAACATCTCAATTCGCAGTTGTCGATCGAAGGGGTCGTGCTGACGATGCTGGATGCACGCACCAACTTGGGGCTGCAAGTCATTGAAGAAGTGAAAAAGTATTTCCAGGAAAAAGTATACAAAACGATTATTCCACGCAATGTTCGCTTGAGCGAAGCGCCATCACATGGACAAGCCATTATCACGTACGATCCACGTTCGCGTGGTGCAGAAGTTTATTCTGACTTGGCGAAGGAAGTGGTTGGGGTATGAGTAGAGGTTTGGGAAAAGGGCTGAATGCGCTTATTACCTCCAATCTCATTGAAGAAGGGGAGCAAGTGAAAGAAGTCTCCGTCAGTGAGATTCGTCCCAACCCGTATCAGCCCCGTAAAGAATTTGAACAATCGGCTATTGATGAATTGGCACACTCCATTCGGGAGCATGGCATTATCCAACCATTGATTGTTCGGAAGAGCATCAAGGGATTTGAGCTGGTAGCGGGAGAAAGACGTTTGCGCGCCGCAAAGCTGGCGGGATTGAAACAAGTCCCTGTAGTGGTCAAAGCTTATACGGATCAGCAGTTGATGGAAATCGCCCTGATTGAAAACCTGCAAAGGGAAAACCTGAACCCTTTGGAAGAAGCCGAAGCGTACGAAAAGCTGATCGCACACCATGAGTACACGCAGGAGCAGCTTGCACAACGGATCGGAAAAAGCAGACCGCACGTAGCGAATATGCTGAGATTGTTGCAGCTTCCCGAAAGCATTCGCAAGCTGGTCGCAGCTACAGAGCTGACGATGGGGCACGCCCGTGCACTGTTGAGTGTATCGGATGAAAACATGCAAATGCAGTTGGCGAAGGATGTCGTGGAAAAAGGTCTGAACGTCCGCCAATTGGAAGAACTGGTCAAGCAGTTGAATGTTTCACGTGAAACAAAGAAAAAAAAGCCGGCAAAAAATGAGCCGATTTTGATAGAGATGGAAGAACGGTTGCGCAGTCGCTTTGGAACCGCCGTCAAAATTAAAAAGGGCGCAAAACGCGGCAAGATCGAAATTGACTTTTATTCGCAGGAAGATTTGCAGCGAATCATTGAGATACTGAATGATGAGAAGTAAGTCCGGGAGGTAGTCATGGCGATCATCTATTTGGATAACGCAGCGTCAACTTGGCCAAAGCCACCAGGCGTGAAGGAGCGAATGGCTGAGGCCATCGAAGATTTTGCCGCTAACCCTGGTCGAGGTGGACATACCTTGGCGATGAAAGCGAGCAAGACCGTGTTTCGGACACGCGTGCAGTTATCGCGGTTGTTTGGGATTCAAAACCCGAATAACCTCTTTTTTTATCTAAATGCGACACAAGCACTCAATCAGGCGATCAAAGGCTACCTGAAAGCTGGCGATCATGTGATTGCTTCTTCCGTGGAGCATAACTCTGTCAGACGTCCGATTGAATATATGCGCCGTGAGCATCAAGTAGAAGCGACTTTTGTCGAGCCGAGAGCGGATTTCCTTTTTCATGTAGAGGACTTTGTCAAGGCGATTCAACCGAATACGCGCTTGCTGGTAGTCAGCCACGCTTCCAATCTCACAGGTGTGATTTTGCCGATCGCTGAATTGGGGCAACTGGCAAAAGAAAGAGGTATCGCCTTTTTGGTAGACGCTTCTCAAACAGCCGGGGTACTGCCGATTCACGTAGAGGAAATGAAGATCGATATGCTGGCGTTTCCTGGGCATAAAGGGCTGTATGGGCCACAAGGCACGGGCGGTTTATACGTGCATGGCGACATCGATTTGGAGCCTTTGATTCATGGGGGAACAGGAAGCCAATCGGAAGCGATTGATCAACCGACTACACGCCCTGACCGATATGAGAGCGGTACGTTAAATACGGCTGGTTTGGCCGGTTTGCAGGCTGGCGTCGATTTCATTCTCGAACGAGGTGTCGATCGCATCCGCGAGCACGAGTGGGAGCTGGCGAAGCAAACGATCATTGGTTTACAGCAAATTCCCGGCGTTCAGGTGTATGGTCCAGGGATTGAGACAGAACGGGTTTCCGTCATCGCCTTCAATATCGGGGAAGTGGATGCTTCTGAAGTCTCGTTTATTCTCGATCAGCAGTATGGAATCGCTACGAGATCAGGGTATCATTGCACACCGCTTGGGCATCAAACAGTAGGGACCGAGCAGCGTGGAGCTGTGCGTGCCAGTTTTGGGATTTTCAACACAGAGAAAGACGTAGAAGCGCTTATGAACGCCGTGAGAGAGATAGCATCCGCGTTTTCGTAATGCAGCTATAGGGGGACACAATCGTGATCTTGTTAGGCACCCTGGTAAACGCTGGCGCGATCATCGTAGGAGCCTTGTTGGGCAGGCTTCTGACGAAAATTCCTGATTCGATACGACATACCGTCATGCAGGGCATCGGTCTTGCTGTCATGATTTTGGGAGTCAAGATGAGTCTTGGATCAGGGAATTTTTTGTTGGTGATCGTCAGTATTGTGTTGGGGGCAATCGTAGGAGAATTGATTGGGATTGAAAAAGGCTTGAATCATCTGGGGCATTGGCTGGAACGAAAGGTTGGCGGAGGTCAGGGAAGTATTGCCACAGGCTTTGTAACAGCGACTTTGGTCTATTGCATCGGTGCGATGGCTGTGCTCGGAGCCATGGACAGCGGATTGCGGAACAACCATGATATTTTGTTCACCAAAGCACTTTTGGACGGTTTTTCCGCCATCATTTTCACTTCGACACTAGGAATTGGCGTCATGTTTTCGGCTGTGCCTGTATTTGTGTACCAAGGTTTGCTTACCTTGCTCTCAACGCAAATCTACAACTTTGTGAGCCAGACGATGCTCGATGCGATGTTGGCAGAAGTAACGGCAGTAGGCGGCTTGATGATTATCGCTATCGGGATTAACATTTTGGAGATTAAAAAGATCAATGTGGCGAATATGCTGCCAGCGTTGTTGATTGCGGCTCTCGGGGTTCCTTTTAGCGAATGGTTGTCCAAGTTTTTATAAGAGAGTGGAAAAAGATTCTTCCTGAACGGGAGAATCTTTTTTTTGTAGGCAAAATCAGCTTTGCATATGGGACTGAGGCAGTCAAACAGTGGGGTGGGCGCGGACCTGCTGGTACGGGCAACAAAAAGCAAAGGAACAAATGCCGATAATAAAAGAGTCGATGAAATACTGGCAAGCGCACTGCCAAAAATGCTAAGAAGCTTGCAAGGGCCGGCATGACATAAAAAACCGCTATCATCAAAAGAAAATGTCGTGCGATAATGACGAGTAGAACAGAAAGTGCGTTATGGGGAGAGAAAGTCAATGGTAGGTTTTATCGTCAATCCTGTGGCGGGTAATGGCAAAGGGAAGAGAATCTGGGAGAGGATAGAGCCTGCTGTAAGTGGTCTGGGAGCTGTTTTTGTCGTCAGGGAGACATCTGGTGACGGGTCAGCTGAAAAACTGGCAAAAGAGATGATTGAAAAAGAGGGAGTAAATAAAATCATTGCCGTAGGGGGAGATGGAACCGTTCACGGTGTATTGAACGGAATCTATCAATCGGGCCAGTCATGCAAGTTTGGCTTGGTGCCGGCGGGGTCAGGAAATGATTTTGCCAGAGCGCACGGGATTGCCACAAATCCTGTCGTGGCAGTAGAGCGGGTTTTGTCAGAGACAGCGGAAAAACGAATTGATTTGATGTGGATGAACGGGCGTGTTGCGGCAAATTCGATTGGTGCCGGATTTGATGCGCAGGTAGCAAGAGCGACTGATCAGGCAAAATACAAGGCATGGTTGAATCGGTGGCGATTGGGCGGTTTGGCGTATGTGATTTCCGTGTTGCGTGAACTGCGCAAATTCCAGCGCAGCAATCTCGTCATGCAAGTGGATGGACAAGTCATCAAGATGGAGGCAGCATGGCTCGTAACAGCTGCCAATATTCCGAATTACGGCGGGGGAATGAAAATTTGTCCCATGGCTGTAGCAAACGATGGTTGGGCCGATATTTGCGTCGTCAGCAATGCGAGCTGTGGGGAACTGTTGCGCGCCTTTGCGAAAATTTATTTTGGCTCTCATATTCATCATCCGAAAGTTTCATTTTATCGAGGGCGCCAGATCACGATTGAGACCGTTAGACCGTATTTGGTTCATGCAGATGGAGAGTTGGTTGGTGAAACGCCGATCGAGATGAAAATGCTGCCGGATCAGCAAGCGATTTTTGTATAAAAAAGGGACCTGTCATCCACATGGGAGTAAGACAGGCCAAAGCAATACGTATAGATGTTGAAAAGGTCGAGGGAAGATGGTCAGTCGTGCAAAACACTATCCAAACGGTTCGGCGAAGCAGCCATTGAAGTGGCTTTGGCCAAACCAGAAGCAATAATCTCTGCCATGTTCATGACGACGGCAAGACGGGTGTTTTGGAGAACGAAATACTCCATGAAGCCGCCGACATTGACGATTCCCGTGATATGGAACGTACCGACAGGCGGCAGCTCCTTTTTAACCCCAGCGCCAGGCTTTAGAGGCCCGCTGATGACGTTGATGTTGCCTACGTGGCTGAATTGGCCGAGACAGGCATCGACGGCAATCAGGGTAGATCTGGGGTGAGTTTCTTGGATGGAATCGAGCTTTTCTTTGAGATTCATCGCATGCACCGGATCGTCCAGCGTGCCGTAAATTTGCAAATGGCTTGGTGCGGCCGCTTGCAGTTTGGTTCCGACAAGAGGACCGAGTGCGTCACCCGTGGACCGATCTGTTCCAATACATACAATCACAATGTCTTCTTCATACGGTTTTAAGCGAAAGCGCTGCGCAAGGTGTCTAGCCAGATGATCCTCTGCGTTTTCACTGCGGTATTCCACTTTAAAAGGTGGCAAAGAACAGTTTTTGAGATTTTCAAATGTACTCATGGCTACCCCCACTCTTGCGGTCTTGGCTTAAAAGTTATAGAAGAGTATTCACAGTATAGTACCGATCCGTCATTTTTATACCTGCTAATGAGAAGGTTGTGTAGGTTTTGAAAAGTCAGGGAAGCTGGCAAGCGGGATTTTGAACAGGTAAAATAAGAAGTGCACGAAGGAAAAGCTTTGCCAATAAGAAAGCAAAAATCCGGGAGGGAGATGGATGGAAGGAGAGACTGTACTGATTGCGTTTGATTCCACGCAGCAAGCTTTACGTGCAGAGATGCTGCTGGAGTACGAAGATATTGATATTGACACAAGACCGACGCCAAAAGAGATAACAGCCGGCTGTGCCCTTTCCATTGAATTTCCTCTGCCTGATTACTCTCGTGCCAAAACGGTCATGGAAGAGCAGCAAGTAGTCATCCGGGGATACTTTCGCCAGTTCCTGGGCAAGTACCAGGAAGTCGACGAAAACGGCAACCAGAAGGAGAGGGCAGAATGAATACAGAAAGCTTTTTTGAAAAAATATACGGTGAAATTTACAACTACGTAGCAGATGCAAACATGTGGGTAGGTATAGGGATGACGCTGCTGAAAATCGTTGGAATCATCATCGCATCGCGAATTGTGGTGTCGCTGGTGCAAACAGCAGTCAATCGCGTTTTCCAGCATCGTCAGGGAGCCAAGATACACCTGGATCAGCGCCGCGTCGATACGATGCGCGTGCTCGTCAACAACATCGTCCAGTACACGCTGTACTTCCTGGCGATTTTGATGATTTTGCAGCTGGTCGGCATCGATTTGAAGCCTGTTTTGGTGAGCGCAGGGGTGTTGGGGCTGGCAGTCGGTTTCGGGGCACAAAGTCTTGTCCGTGATATCATCACCGGGTTCTTCATTATTTTTGAAGACCAGTTCGCGGTTGGCGATGTCGTAACGATCAATAACATGACAGGTACTGTACAGGAAATCGGCTTGCGAATTACCCGTGTGCGCAGCTGGACTGGAGAGGTTCATATTTTTCCGAACGGCACGATCACGCAAGTAACCAACTTTTCGCTGCAAAATACGTTGGCTGTCGTGGATGTTTCGGTAGCGTATGAGGAGAATCTGGGTCAGGTGGAAGAAGTTTTGAAGGAAGTGCTGGCAAAAGCGCAAACCGAGCTGGACGATATCGTGGCAGAACCGCAAATTCTCGGAGTGCATGCATTGGGGCCGTCTGAGGTCGTTATGCGCGTGACAGCCGAGTGCAAGCCGAATACCCACCACGGCGTCAACCGCAATCTGCGCGCCATGATCCGCACCGAGTTTACCAAGCGCGGCATCCAGATTCCGTATCCAAAAATCGTTGCGATGTCGGGTAAGGCACAGGGGCAAGCATAGAGCAGAGAGGAGAAGAGAGATGGAAAGGAAGCAATTTGGACTGGGGGACGTTGTACAAATGAAAAAGCCGCATCCATGCGGCACAAATGCGTGGAAGGTCATACGCATGGGGATGGACGTACGAATCAAATGCACGGGATGCGACCATAGCGTAATGATTGGGCGGCTGGAGTTCGAGCGCAAACTGAAAAAAATATTGGTTCGCGCAGAGGAAGAAGCGCAGGAGCAATAGCATTGGCGATAGCGAAAAACTTTTGAAGGACCTGTCTGTCTTTTTCTACAATGCCCGTAAACGGTGATGACGGCCAAAAGCAGCTGCACCGTTCAAACGGGAGGGATTTTTGCGATGGATGTCAGACGGTTTTGGATGCAATGGGTAGTGATGCTGGGGATTTTGCTGGTGTTTTCACATTCAGCTGCGGCGAAGGAGCCGAGCAGCTGGAAAGTGAACATCTTGCCCGAGGACAAAGCGGTCGGAGTCGCTGTGGATGATGTGATCACGATGACTTTTTCCGGGGCGATCCAGTTGAAAAATTCTCGGGACATCACTGACAAGTCGTGGTTGTCGCTCGTCCAACTGGTGGATGAGAAGAAAAAGAAGGTGGCTTTCGCAGCCGAGTGGAACGATTCAGCGAAAAGCCTCGTGATCGATCCTGTGGGCAATCTGGAAGCGGGGAAGACGTATCGCGTCACCCTTTTGGCGAAGAGGCTGAAGGATGCGCGAGGAGAGCTGAACCCTGAGCTTTCCGTTGCTTTTGCGACAAAGGCTCCCGTGGATAACATTGCGCCACAGGCGGTGATTTTGCCAGGACATGGAGCCAAACAGGTGAAAAGCGGTGAGAAGGTGACGCTTCAGTTTGCCGAAGAGGTGGCATTGGTGAGCGGAGAGACGCTATCCAGCAAAACGGCGGGCAAATTGGTGCGAGTGACAGATGAACAAGGCAGGGCTGTCCCGCATACGGTCACCTGGAACAAAAGCAAGCGGACACTGACGGTCAAGCCAAAAGGAAAATGGCAGCCGCACACGAGCTATCATGTTCATCTCGTTGGCGGGCTGCTGCAAGATCGTGCGGGCAATGCGAATAACTCACAATCGTCCAGTTTCACGAGTGGCGCGAAGTAGTGAAAACGGACTGTGGATAAGCAGAAAAAAAGGATGCAGCCTTATGACGAGGCGCATCCTTTTTCCTTTTGTACGATCAGATGTATCTCCCGGTGATTGTACGAAGGTTATGACTGATCATTGTTTATCGGCTGCATAGCCTGCTAATGATCTATGTGGAATGGGGAAGGTAAGATGCACTCTTGTGCAAGCTTACCTTCAGATAGGCCGGATGGCAGCGGGAAGCTTAGTTGCAGTCACAACCTACGATTACGAGGAGAATGAAGAGAACCAAGATCAGCGCGAAATCGTCAAAGCCGTTAAAGATACCCACTTGCTAACACCTCCTACCCTAGTTTCAATACTCATGCTATGTAGGAACATGAAAATGGGTATGGGCGAATGCCCTGGTTCCGACGAAAATAAGTTATCCACACTGTATCCACAGAAAATGTGGACAACTTTTTGTCGAAAAAAGTAGAAAAAAATGGCGAGTTGAAAGCGGAGTAGCTGTGGATAGGTAGTTATCCACAATCTTATCCACAAAACTGAATTTTCTCTGGATAAATTGACTGTTGTTAATAAATATTTAAAATATTTTTATTAATAAGAAGGAGTTTCAAGGTGGAATAACGTAATTACTCTAACTAGAAATTGGAAAAGCTATATAGAGAAGGAAAAGGGGCGATTTGGATTTGAAAAAGCAAGTATTTGCATCTGTTACTGCATTGGCCATTGCACTTTCAACTGTGTCGGTACCATTCATTCCGTACAGCACACCGGCAGTCGCTTTTGCTGCTGAAAAACCAAATTATCAGACTCGCGCAGACATTCCCGATGAGTACAAGTGGAAATTGAATCATATTTACCCAACCGTGCAGGATTGGGAAAAGGACGTAGCCAAGGTGGAAGCTTTGGCGAATGCATTTACCAAGCATCAAGGCAAGCTGGGAACATCTTCGGCAGCCATGCTTGCGGCTTTTGATGATTACGTGGAGATGATGAGGCTCAATGACAAGGCGTATGTGTATGCCAACATGTCTCTCGACGTAAACTCGGCAAATGCTGATTTGCAGAAGCTGGGAGACCGTGCTGAAAAAATGTACACGCTTGTCTCGGAAAAAACCGCGTGGGTGCAGCCAGAAATCGTTGCGATCCCGGATGAGAAAATCAAAAGCCTGCTCGCTGACAAGTCGCTTGCGCCGTACAAGCTGTTCATTGAAGACATGCTCCGCACCAAGCCATACTCGTTGTCCAAGGAGATGGAGGAGCTGCTGGCGAAGTCTTCGCCGCTCGGCAATGCGCCGACCAACATTTACAGCATGTTGTCCAAAGACGTGAAGTTCCCGAAAATCAAGGATGAAAAAGGCAAAGAAGTCCAGCTTACGCGGGCCAACTTTATCTCGTATATGGAGAGCAAGGACCAACGCGTGAGAAGAGATGCGTTCAAGGCGTACTACAGTGCCCTGATTGACTTCCAGGATTCTTTTGCACAGACATTGGCGGCAAAAGTGAAAGGCGACAACTTCTACGCGCAAGCACGCAAGTACAACTCTGCGCTGGAAGCAAGCCTGACGCCGAACAACATTCCGACCAAAGTATACGATGAGCTGATCGATACCGTTAACGACAACTTGCCGCTGTTGCATCGCTACATTGCATTGAAGAAAAAAATGCTCGGAGTGAAAGAGCTGCACATGTACGACATCTATGTGCCGATCGTGCCATCCGACGACAAATATATTTCCTTCGAGGAAGGGAAGAAAATTGTCACCGACGGTTTGAAGGCTATGGGCGACGAGTACGTGAAAGTGCTGTCTGACGGACTCAACGGAGGCTGGGTAGACGTTTATTCGACGGACGACAAACGCACAGGCGCTTACCAGTGGGGAGCGTATGACACGCATCCGTACGTGCTTTTGAATCATCAGGGCACGCTTGATGACGTATACACAATCGCTCACGAAATGGGTCACGCGATGCAGTCGTACTACACGAACAAAAATCAGTCGTACATTTCGTCCAACTATCCGACCTTCACGGCGGAAGTGGCTTCGACAATGAATGAGACATTGCTGTTCAAGAGCATGTACGCGCAGGCGAAGACGAAAGAAGAGAAGATGTATCTTCTGAACCACTATCTGGAGAACTTCCGCTCGACCTTGTTCCGCCAAACGCAGTTCGCCGAGTTTGAAAAAGCGATCCACGACAAGGAACAGGCAGGAGAATCTCTCAACGCCGAGGCGATCAAAAAAATCTACCTCGACATCAACAAAAAATACTACGGCAAGGACATGGTTTCCGATGAGGAAATCGGCATGGAGTGGGCGCGCGTATCCCATTTCTACAACTATAAATATTACGTATACCAATACTCTACGAGCTTTGCGGCATCCCAGGCGCTGGCGAAGCAAATCATCGACGAAGGACAGCCAGCCGTTGACCGCATCCGCAAAAACTTCCTGGAAGCAGGCAACTCGGCACCTCCGATCGAAGTGCTGAAAGCGGCAGGGGTAGATATGTCTACATCCAAGCCGATCGAGCAAGCCATGGAAATTTTCGAAGAAACATTGATAGAGCTGGAGAAATTGGTGAACGAGAAGTAAAATCGTGTAAAAACAAAGCAAAGGCTCCCTGCTGGTTGATGGCAGGGAGCTTTTTGTTGATGATGAGTTTTCGCCAGAGAGTAGACGTTCTGCGTTAAGACAACATCACGGTAACTTTGACAGACGTTTAGCGTTTAATGATGAACTTGCAAAAATCAATGACATGCAAAAAAATCCAGAAACAGCCATAAGCGTATTGTATTCATGGTAACTGTTCATGAAAGACTGGACCATAGAAAAGCCCCATAGAAAAGCCCCATAGAAAAGCCCCATAGGAAAGCGGGGAAAACAAGAAAATAAAACAATTCAGTGCTGGACGAAAGTTTAACATAGAGCAGGACTGTGATTGTGGAAATGAGTAATGTCAGAATCATATTCTGCATTTCAGCGGAAGAAATGGACATTGGAATATCACTGGAAAGCATCATCTTATACAGCCAGAGAACAACGAACCAAACAGCAATGACAGCGTTAGCACAATACATCAAAAGCTTTTTCATCATGCTCCCTCCAGATAAAGCCAGACCGTAAGTCTGAGGAATAGGCTAATCGTTATAACGGGAAAAAAAGGAAAAGGTTTCAATGAATATGTGGTGCGTCATTGCAGTATCAGACATGCTCCTTGTTCACTAAATGGCAGCTTCCCAGCCAAAACAACACCTAATAAGCAATCCCCACCCGCATCCGCAAATAATCCAAACTGTCGAGCTGCTTGTACGCAAACTCGGCTGTATCGGGAACGGAAATTTGCATGCCGTCTACAGGCAGGTGGTGCGCTTCCACCCGATAGTTGCCTGTATAGCTGCCATCTGGCAAGTAAGTCGGGCAAACAATCGTCCAGTCCAGCCCGGATTGCGCAAGCAGCAAGTATGCCTTGTGGTGTTCTTCGGCGGCGCGGGTCAGTTTTTGCCGGGATTCACTCGATTGGTAGCGCAGCAGTTCAGGGGAGACCCGGCTTTGCAAAATTCCTGCCGTACCTACCGTGACAATCCGGCTGACGCCTTCCTGCTTCATGGCATCCAGGATGAAAGGCATGCTGTCGGTGAGAGTTGTGGTTCCGTCCGTACCGAGAGCGCTAATGACTGCACTGGCTCCCGACATGGCCTGCTTGACATCGTTTTCGTTGCAAACGTTTCCGGCAAGTACGCGCACAGTTTGGGGCAAATCGTGAGGGAGTTTGTCTACAGAGCGAACCAAAACGGTCACTTCATGGCCGTCTTTCAATGCATGCTGCAAAACATGGCTGCCGACGCGTCCTGTTGCGCCGAGAAGCAGAAGCTTCATTATGTATCCACCTCATTAACGTGTGATCGGGTCAAGTGCTTTTTGTAAAGTCTAGCATGTCTTTTTTTGTCCCACCAGCTTCAGCTATCGTAGAGCTTGAAAGGAGGGAGGATTTCACGCAAGCTGCTTCCAGACAGGGTCTAAAGTTGCCACAAGGAGACAATTGTATTCTTAAAACCAAATCTATATACTTAAAAGGATGTTAGGATGATGACAAGGGAGTGTATATAGATGGGTGCATCTTGCGGGATTGTTGGTCTCCCCAACGTAGGGAAATCGACACTGTTTAATGCCATTACACAAGCGGGCGCTGAGTCGGCGAACTACCCGTTCTGTACGATTGACCCGAACGTGGGGATCGTAGAAGTTCCAGATCCGCGTCTGACCAAGCTGACCGAGATCGTGGTTCCGAATAAAGTCGTTCCGACTGCATTTGAGTTCGTGGACATTGCCGGTCTGGTAAAAGGCGCGAGCAAAGGCGAAGGACTCGGCAACCAGTTTCTCGGACACATCCGTGAAGTAGATGCGATCGCACACGTGGTTCGCTGCTTCGAGGATGAAAATATTACGCACGTGGCAGGCCGTGTCGATCCCCTGAGCGATATCGAGACGATCAATCTGGAACTGATTTTTGCCGATCTGGACTCCGTTGACCGTCGGATCGACCGCATCGCGCGCAAGGTGAAATCCGGTGACAAAGAATCGAAGCAAGAACTGGACGTGCTGGAAAAGCTGAAGGCTGCTTTCGAAGAAGGTCAGTCTGCACGCAGCGTAGAGCTTGACGATGAAGAGCGCAAATGGATTCGCGACCTGCACCTTTTGACAATCAAGCCGATGCTGTACGTGTGCAACGTAGCGGAAGACGGCATCAACGACGCAGACACCAATCCGCATGTGCAAGCGGTTCGCGAGCATGCGGCAAATGAAGGGGCAGAAGTAGTTGTCATCAGTGCCAAAGTCGAGGCGGAAATCGCCGAGCTGGAAGGCGAAGACAAAGAAATGTTCCTGGAGGAGCTTGGTTTGGCTGAGTCCGGTCTGGACCGTTTGATTCGCGCTGCCTACAAGCTGCTCGGTTTGGTTACCTATTTTACCGCAGGGGTACAGGAAGTTCGCGCATGGACCATTCGCCAGGGCACAAAAGCTCCAGGAGCGGCTGGCGTAATTCATACCGATTTCGAGCGCGGCTTTATTCGCGCAGAAGTGATTGCCTACAACGATCTGGTAGATGCTGGTTCGGTTGCGGCAGCGAGAGAGCGCGGAAAGTACCGTCTTGAAGGGAAAGAGTACGTTGTTGCCGATGGAGATGTCATGCATTTCCGCTTTAATGTTTAGTACGAAATAGTTGATTCGCCATAGGCATTTTGCTATAATACGATAATGCGAGTATTTATGGAGTGCA
Source organism: Brevibacillus sp. FSL K6-0770 (assembly GCF_038000275.1). NCBI lineage: Bacteria > Bacillati > Bacillota > Bacilli > Caryophanales > Paenibacillaceae > Brevibacillus > Brevibacillus sp. FSL K6-0770. The sequence continues at coordinate 5,984,092 of NZ_JBBOBQ010000001.1, read as the reverse complement.
TGTTATGCGTTTCGTTTTAGCACTCGCTCCTTGCCCGAACAGGGCCGCAAAGTCCATAAGGAGGTGAAAAGGTATGCGTCAATACGAAGTTATGTATGTATTGCGTCCAGACCTTGAAGAAGAGAAAGTAAAATCCAATGTAGCTCGTTACAGCGAAGTTGTGACTAACTACGGTGGCGAAATCTCTAAGCTTCAAGAAATGGGTAAACGTCGTCTTGCGTACGAGATCAATAAGTTCCGTGAAGGTTACTACGTTCTGATGAACTTCAAAGCGAACTCCGATGCTGTTGCGGAAGCAGAGCGTTTGATGAAAATCAACGACGACGTAATCCGCTTCATGTTTGTTCGTGATGAGAAGTAATCATTGTCGCGGTCAGAGGGGGAACCAAGATGAATAAAGTTATTCTCATCGGCAACCTGACGAAAGATCCTGAACTTCGCTACACGCCAAATGGCGTTGCCGTTGCTACTTTTACCGTGGCTATCAATCGTCCTCGCACTAACCAGGCGGGTGAGAGAGAAGCCGATTTCATTAATATTGTCGCTTGGCAAAAACTTGCCGATCTTTGTGCAAGCTACTTGCGCAAAGGAAGACAAGCTGCCATCGAAGGGCGCCTTCAGACGCGTTCCTACGATAATAAAGAAGGAAAACGCGTATACGTAACGGAAGTCGTTGCTGAAAACGTTCAATTTTTGGGCGGACGAGGCAATGAAGGCGGCGGAGATAACGCAGGATACGATCCAGGACCGGGCTTTGGTGGCGGTAACAAGCCATCCGGTCAGAGAAACAATGACTTTGATCCGTTTGGTGATCCCTTCGCGAGTGCAGGCAAGCCGATCAACATCTCTGATGATGACTTGCCGTTCTAAGAATCGTACAACTGTCACATTCCTAAGAAGGAGGGACTATCATGGCACGCAAAGGACGTCCTAATAAGCGTCGTAAAGTATGCTTCTTTAAAGTGAACAAAATCAAGCACATCGATTATAAAGATGTAGACTTGCTCAAAAAATTCATCAGCGAACGCGGCAAAATCTTGCCACGTCGTGTAACTGGTACTTCTGCGAAGTATCAACGTGCTCTGACAATCGCGATCAAACGCGCTCGTCAAGTAGCATTGCTGCCTTACACGGCTGAATAATTTACACAAGTGATAAAAAGGGGGACACAATTGCGTGGCCCTCTTTTTTCCATATTTTTTGCTAATCTCAAACGAGGTGCTGACATGCCTTCCAAAACAAAGCAATTGGCTGAAAATGCCCTGATGCTGGGTATTGCACTGGTGCTGTTGTTCCTCAGTACATATACCGTGCTGGGATCACTGGTCAGTTTCCTTTTGCCGCTGCCTTTTATTTTTCTGGCCGTAAGCCGGAGCGTGTCCAACATGGTGTGGATTTCAGTCGTATACACCTTCCTAGGGTGGATTCTCGCAGGGCCGATTGCCGCCACGATCGCATTGATGGGCGCGGTCTGGGGTTCTGCCATGGGGATTGTTTATGCGAAAAGAGGAAAGGCGCTTCCTGCGATTGTGGCCGGAGCGGCGGTTGTTTTCCTCAGTACCGTTTTTGGACTGGCTTTTATGGCGTACGGGATGAACTTCAGCTTTCAGAACATGCTGGAAGAAACCGCCCGCATGCGCCCTTCCTTTGTGACCAAGGAACAGTTTGATCAGATGCTGGCTTTGGTCAAGATGGTGTTGCCTACGAGCATCGTGATGTTCAGCTTTATTTCCAGCGCCATTACCCATGGTCTGGCTGGCCTGATTGGAAGACGGATCAAAAAGCCGATTCCGCTGCTCAAGCCGATCCGGGAGTGGAGCTTCCCGAGATCTTTGATGTACTACTATTTTATCGCGATGATCAGTATTCTGGTCTTCGGCGCCAGTATGCAGGGAACGTTCTGGGAAACAGCAATCATGAACGTAAAAGTCATGCTGGATGCGATTTTTACGCTTCAAGGCTTGAGCTTCTGCCTGTTTGCCGCGTACTTGTACGGGTGGAAGAGATTGACTCCAGTGCTTGTTGTCTGTCTATTTATTTTTCCGTTCTTAAGCACTATACTTAGTCTGGTAGGGATATTTGACTTAGGGCTTCGTTTGCGTGAAAAACTGGAAACAAGAGTGAAGAGGGGCTGAGGAAATGCCCAAATTCCTGTTAAAGCGTTGGTACGGGATGCATATGGTCCTGGCACTCAGCTTTAGCTTGCTGTTGTTGGGGATTTTGACCCTGCACCATTGGATGTACGGGGCGATCGGCATTATCTGCTTGATTGGCCTGATTCTATACGCCCTTCAAGCGGAAAAAGGATTCCAGCGGGACTTGCGCCTGTATTTGGCGACGGTTACACACCGGGTGAAAAAGGCCGGAGAAGGCGTTATTCAGGAGCTGCCGATCGGAATACTCCTATACAACGAGGAAAAGGCAATCGAGTGGGTCAACCCGTTCATGACACATATGTCCGGGGATGAGTCGATGATCGGGAAAAGCCTTCAAGAGGTATTTCCCCAACTCGTGTGGAAGCCGGAACAAAAACGGCTGGAATTTACTTATAATGAGCGGGTATACGAGGTCATGGTTCGGTCCGATGAGCGTCTTTTGTATTTCAAGGACATTACGGACTTTAAAGAATTAACGACGCGTTACCATCGAGAAAAGGCTGCTCTGGCGATTATTCACCTCGACAATCTGGACGAGGTTGGACAAGTCATGGACGATCAGAGCCGCACGCTTCTGTCGACGAGTGTGGCTGGCGTGATTACAGAGTGGGCCAACAAACATGGCATATACCTTCGCCGAATCACGGCTGACAAATTTTTGGCGCTGATGGAACGGGAAGCACTTGATAAATTAGAAGAAACACGTTTTGACATTCTCGATGTGGTGCGGGAAATGACAGCCGACAACAAAATTCCGATTACGCTCAGTATCGGGGTGGGAGCGGCTGCAACTACGTACATCGAGCTGGGGCAAATGGCCCAATCGAGCTTGGATATTGCCCTTGGCCGCGGAGGAGACCAGTGCGCGATCAAGATTGGCAACAAGCTCACCTTCTACGGAGGAAAATCGAATGCCGTGGAAAAACGGACGCGCGTTCGCGCACGGGTGATTGCCCATGCGTTGCGTGATTTGATCCACGAGGCTGAGCATGTGATCGTAATGGGCCACAAGCAGCCGGACATGGATTCCATCGGTGCTTCTCTCGGTGTGCTGAAGGCTGTGCAATTGCACAACAAGGCAGCTTATATCGTCATGGATGAAGGCAACAATTCTGTAGAACGACTGATGCGGGAGATTTACGCCAATGAAGAATTGGCAGAAACATTCATCACTCCGGAGCAGGCGATCAGACTGGTAACGGGCAGAACGCTGCTCGTGGTTGTCGATACGCATCGTCCGTCTTTGGTCATTGAGCCGAAACTGCTTGGTGAGACAAGCCGGATCGTCGTCATTGACCACCATCGACGTTCGGAAGAGTTTATCGAGCCGGTTCTTCTGTACCTTGAACCGTATGCTTCTTCGACATCAGAGTTGGTTACGGAGCTTTTGCAATACCAGAGCGAGCGCTTGAATATTGACAATCTGATCGCTACGGCACTGCTGGCAGGGATCGTCGTCGATACGAAAAGCTTTGCCTTCCGTACGGGTTCGCGTACTTTTGAAGCAGCGTCTTTCCTGAGACGGAACGGTGCCGATACGGCTGCTGTTCAACGTTTGCTGAAGGAAGATTTGAGCCAGTACGTGAAACGGGCTCGCATCATTATGAATACAGAGACCTACAGAGACAACATGGCGATTGCCATGGGTGATCCTGCCGAGAACTATACGCAAGTCCAGGTCGCACAGGCAGCGGAACAGCTGCTCACACTTTCTGGCATCCAGGCATCTTTTGTCGTTGCCGAGCGAGGCGATGATACGATTGTCATTAGCGGTCGTTCTTTGGGCGACATCAATGTACAGTCGATCATGGAGCTGCTTGGCGGGGGCGGACACCTGACAGGGGCCGCCACCCAAATCCAGGGCATTTCCGTCAAGGAAGCGACCCGACGTTTGAAAGAAGCGATTGATTCGGTCGTGTAGGCCAATATGAAAAGGGGGAAACGATGATGAGAGTCATTTTTCTTCAAGATGTAAAAGGCCAAGGTAAAAAAGGCGAAATTAAAGATTTGTCTGAAGGCTACGTACGCAACTTCCTGCTGCCGCGCAAACTGGCAAAGGAAGCGACAGATAGCAACGTGAAAACATTGGACGCTCAAAAGCGCAGCGAAGAGAAGCGTAAGGAGCAGGAAAAGCTGGAAGCGCAAGAGCTTGGCGTGAAGCTGGGCGAGCTGACAGTGAAAGTAGCAGGAAAAGCTGGCGAGGGTGGACGACTGTTCGGAGCGATTTCCAGCAAGCAAGTCGCACAAGCGCTGGAAGAGCAGTTCAAAATCAAGCTGGACAAACGCAAGCTGGAGATGGATGCGATCCGTTCCCTTGGCGTAACCCAAATCAAAGTGAAGCTGCACAATGAAGTAACGGCGACACTCAAAGTTCACGTGGTGGAAGAATAATGACGCAAACTTGGAGGGTGTGACGTGAGCGACCTGTTTTTGGATCGTGTCCCGCCGCAAAACAAGGAAGCGGAACAATCGGTACTCGGTGCCGTGTTCTTGTCTAAGGAAGCTTTAATCACGGCTATCGAGATTCTCCGTCCGGAGGATTTTTATAAGACAGCGCATCAGCGTATTTTTCAAACGATGGTGGACCTGTACGAGAAGGGCGAGCCAGTCGACCTGGTTACCGTAACCGCAGATTTGCAGGACCACAAGCTGTTGGACGAAGTTGGCGGCGTAACGTATTTGACGGAAATCGCCAGTTCCGTTCCGACAGCAGCGAATATCGAATACTATGCCAAAATCGTTGAAGAAAAAGCTTTGCTGAGACGATTGATTCATACGGCAACCAAGATCGCCAACGACGGCTACTCCCGCGAAGACGATGTAACAGAGATCATCGCGGATGCCGAGAAGTACATCATGGAAATCGGGCAAAATCGCAACAGTGGCGGTTTTACACCCATTCGTGATGCCCTGTTGGAAACGTATGAGCGGATCGAGTTTTTGAGTCAACGCCGCGGAGACATTACGGGTATTCCATCGGGATACACCGATTTGGATAAAATGACCGCAGGATTTCAGCGCAGCGACCTGATCATTTTGGCGGCGCGTCCTTCTGTAGGGAAAACGGCTTTTGCCTTGAATGTCGCACAAAATGTAGCTGCACGAGCTGGAGAGACAGTCGCCATCTTCTCGCTGGAGATGGGTGCTTCCCAGCTGGTACAGCGTATGATCTGTGCGGAGGGCAATCTGGACGCTTCGCGCATGCGTTCCGGGACGTTGGAGGAAGATGATTGGCAGAAGCTGACGATGGCGATCGGGACACTGGCGAAAGCGCCGATTTTTATCGACGATACGCCAGGGGTAACCGTTCAGGACATCCGGGCAAAATGCCGCCGTCTGCAAGCAGAGCGCGGCCTCGGCATGATTCTCATCGACTACTTGCAGCTGATTCATGGCCGAGGCAAAGGCGACAACCGTCAGCAGGAAGTATCGGAGATTTCCCGTACGCTCAAAGGGATTGCCCGTGAGCTGAATGTGCCCGTGATCGCCCTGTCTCAGCTCAGCCGTGGTGTAGAGCAACGGCAGGACAAGCGTCCGATGATGTCTGACATTCGTGAGTCCGGTTCGATTGAGCAGGACGCCGACATCGTAGCGTTTCTGTACCGTGATGACTACTACGACAAGGAATCAGAAAACAAAAACGTGATTGAAGTCATCATTGCCAAACAGCGTAACGGCCCTACCGGAACAGTTGAGTTGGCGTTCCTCAAAGAATTTAACAAATTCGTCAGCCTGGATCAGCGCTTCCGAAACCAGGCAGGGTAATAGAAGAAAGAGAAAAACCGAAGCCGGAGTAAATTCCGGCTTTTTTTCTTGGCCAAAAAGATTGACAAGGCCAAGTTTTCTAAATTGAATTGCCGAACATATAATCTTTCCACTATTTAAATGTTCGTATTTTCCGTTGACATGCAAGAAATGGTTTAGTACACTTAGATTGTTTCAGGCCCAAAAGGACATGATGATATCAGGAGGTGTTTTTCGATGTCAACAGTCGTTGTCGTCGGAACCCAGTGGGGCGATGAAGGTAAAGGTAAAATTACAGACTATTTGGCTGAAAGCGCAGAAGTAGTAGCTCGTTACCAAGGTGGTAACAATGCAGGCCATACCATTATTTTTGATGGTAACAAATATAAGCTGCACCTGATTCCATCCGGAATTTTCTATACTGACAAGACCTGCGTAATCGGAAACGGCATGGTAATCGATCCGAAGGCATTGGTAAAAGAACTGGAGTACATTCACAGCTTCGGATTCTCTACGAAAAACCTGAAAATCAGTGATCGTGCGCATGTCATCATGCCATACCACATCAAGCTGGATGGCGTGGAAGAAGATAGCCGCGGAGCTAACAAAATCGGTACAACCCGCAAAGGGATTGGCCCGGCATACATGGACAAGGCAGCTCGCATCGGTATCCGTATCGCTGACTTGCTCGATCGTGAAGAGTTTGCTCGCAAACTGGAGCGCAACCTGGCAGAGAAAAACATGCTGCTGGAAAAGCTGTACAATACAACTGGTTTCGAACTGCAAGAAGTGCTGGATGAGTACCTCGCTCTGGCTGAAATCATTCGTCCATACGTAGCTGATACTTCTGTTGTACTGAACGACTCTATCGATAACGGCAACCGCGTTCTTTTTGAAGGCGCACAAGGGGTATTGCTCGATATCGACCAAGGCACGTATCCGTACGTAACGTCCTCCAATCCGATTGCAGGTGGAGTGACAATCGGTTCCGGTGTGGGACCAACCAAGATCAACCAAGTAATCGGTGTAGCAAAAGCATACACCACGCGCGTAGGTGACGGTCCGTTCCTGACTGAGCTGACTGACGCTACTGGCGATCACATTCGCGAAGTTGGCTTCGAATACGGCACCACAACTGGTCGTCCGCGCCGCGTAGGCTGGTTTGACAGCGTAGTCGTTCGCCACGCTCGTCGCGTGAGCGGTATTACTGGCTTGGCGATCACCAAGCTGGATACTTTGTCCGGTATTGAGACTCTGCGCATTTGCACAGCGTACAAATACAACGGCGAAATCATCGAATCGTTCCCTGCAAACCTCAACCTGTTGGCAAAATGCGAGCCGGTTTACGAGGAACTGCCAGGCTGGACAGAAGACATCACAGGTGTTCGCAACCTGAACGACCTGCCAGAAAACGCTCGTCACTACATTGAGCGCATCACCCAATTGACTGGTATTCCAATGTCGATCTTCTCCGTAGGACCAGATCGCGAGCAAACCGTTGTTGTACGCGGCATTTGGGGATAAGCATCACGTCAATAGCATACGTCCTCGCCAGTACATGTGCTGAGAGGCGATAAGAAAAGCTGTCGATGATTCGGCAGCTTTTCCTTTTTTTACGGACAGACAAGAAACGACACCCTCTGGGCATAAGGTTAGACATAAGGAGAAATGGAGAGGTGATCGTGATGATGGGATTTGATCAAAAAGCCAAGAAGCTGCTTGGGAAAAACGTACAGGTGAAGATGATCAACGGCGTCGTGATCAAAGGAACCATGACACATTTCAACAACGGTTACCTTTGCTTCATCACCACTTACAAGCAGCAAAATGACGCTGAAAAGACAACGATTCGCAGACTCGCACTCAAAGATGTAACATCGATGCAAGAAGTGTAAGTCTGGATGTCCGCGACGAAATAAGCCATCTTTCCGTACGATCAGGAAAGATGGCTGTTTATTGTTTGCCTCAGGCTATTGCTCTCCCAGTAATGAAAATATCCCCCAAATGTTTGTCCATCTGGTGAATATTCGCTCGTCATAATTTTTATTCGACAGCAATTTACACTTGATGTTGTCGTGAAACTTATGGTAAAGTCGACATAGTTGGTTTCTTTGGGCATTTTGGCAGATAATTGGAAACTAAATTTTGGGATATATGACCTAGTCGGTATTTTTAAAATTTTCGGAAATGGAACGAGATAGTTGTATCTGTTTTCAGGAGGGACAAGTTATGCAATGGTCTGAGTGGACGGCCAAGCTGCAAGAACGGTCAGAACGTATCGTTCGAGATTGCAGCGATCTGGCGAAACGCGCAATGAAACGTACAAGCTCGTACATCCAAGAACATAAAAAGCAGACACTTTCCATCGCAGCGGGATTGGTCGTTACGGTGGCAGCGGGAGCTTCTGCACAATACTATTACACGAGCAATGTCACATCCGTTTATCATGTCATCGTCAACGGACAGGAAATCGGTGTGGTGAACGACCCGAAAGTCATTCATGACTGGACGACAGCGAAGCTGGAAGAGGAAAAAGCAAAAAAAGGTCTGAACCTGACGCTCGCTGATTATGTAACATTCCAGGAAGAGCGTGAATTTAAAGCATCTTACGACAACGATGCAGCTGTCAAAGCACTTGCTTCGATCGCAGACATCAAAGTTCAGGCAGTGAAGCTGATCATTGACGGAAAAGTAGTCGGTTACTTGCCTGATCAGGAATCAGCTGACAAAGTGCTGGCTGACGTGAAGCAAAAATATTCCGGCGTTCCAGCTTTGACTGGCAAGCAAGCGGCAGTAGCAGCAGCTTCCATGTCTGAAGTGAAAGCAAACCCGGTAAAAGAAGTAACATTCAAAGAAAACGTAGAGTTGCAGACCGAACCAGTAGCTGCAGCTCAAATTTTGCCTGCCGAAAAAGTGGAAGAACTTTTGGTCAAAGGCTCTTTCAAAGATTTGAAACACACCGTAGTTGAAGGAGATTGCATCGGCTGCATCGCCAAAAAATACGGCATTACTTCAAAAGACATCTATGCCAACAACCCGGGCATTACGGAAAATACACTTTTGCAGCTCGGTCAGGAAATCAATGTGACAGCGATTCGTCCGTTGGTTACCGTGCGAGTAAAGGAAGAAGTATCCCAGCAAGAGATGATCGCGTTCTCTACGCAGATCAATAACAACGAGAAGCTTCCCAAAGGGGAAACAAAGGTTATTCAAGAAGGTAAAAACGGTACGAAGCTCGTTCAATACGAAGTAGTGAAAGAAAATGGACAAGTGGTGGATCGCAAGGTTATCAAACAAGATGTAGTTGCACAGCCTGTAGCAAAAATCATGGAACGCGGAACAAAAGTGATTCCTTCGCGTGGGACAGGCCGTTTGAGCTGGCCAGCCAGCGGATATGTGAGCAGTGGCTTCGGTTCTCGTTGGGGCAGACTGCATAAAGGAATTGATATTGCCGGACAAGGGTCTGTCATGGCGGCAGACAACGGCCGCGTAAAATTCGCGGGCTGGGACGGCGATTACGGAAAAGCAATCATCATCGACCACGGCAATGGCATGGAGACGCTGTACGGTCACCTGAACACGATCAGCGTAAAAGTCGGCGATGTTGTTGAACAAGGAAAGAAAATTGGCGTTAAGGGTTCGACAGGAGACTCCACAGGTGTCCATCTTCATTTTGAGGTTCATCAAAATGGACGAGTTCAAAACCCGATTCGTTACTTAAAATAGACATGTAATTTTTGGATGAAGAAGGGCGACTCTTTGGAGGAGCCCTTTTTGTCGTATCAGGATGTTTTTGCATACAAGGGCAGGGAGTGTCTGGCAGGGGTTTCTATGCAGCCCGGACATGGTGTATTGTAGAGGAATAGCGATGTGCGAAGTGGAATTGTTATAAGGAAAAGGAGGGAGCGGGATGGCAAAACTCCTCGTGGTAGATGATGAAAAGCCGATTGCAGATATATTGAAGTTCACTTTTGAAAAAGAAGGGTACCAGGTCGTGTGCGCCTACGATGGCGACGAAGCGCTCGTTGTCGTGCAGGATGAGAGACCGGACCTGATTTTGCTGGATGTCATGCTGCCTGGCAGGGACGGGATGGATGTATGCCGCGCTGTCCGTCAAACACATGATATCCCGATTATCATGCTGACAGCCAAAGACTCGGAGCTGGACAAGGTGCTTGGATTGGAGCTGGGGGCGGATGATTACGTCACGAAGCCTTTCAGTACGCGCGAGCTGGTGGCACGGGTGAAGGCTCACTTGCGCCGCAATCGTCCGAAAGCCGAAGAGAAAGACAGTCAGCATCTGTTGCGGGTACACGAGCTGGAGATCGATTTAAATTCCTACACGGTGGAAAAAGTGGGAGAGCTGCTGGATTTGACCCACCGCGAGTTTGAGCTGCTGATGTACTTGGCCCGCCACCAGGGACAAGTGATGACGCGGGAGCACCTGCTTCAGTCTGTTTGGGGCTTTGACTACTTTGGCGATGTGCGGACAGTAGACGTTACGATTCGCCGCTTGCGTGAAAAGATCGAGGACGATCCTAGCCAGCCGAAGTACATTATAACTCGTCGTGGCTTGGGCTACACGATGCGCAATCCCGGAGTGGGAGGCACGCCTGGATGATGAGGCGGCTGTTTAAAACGATCCAGTGGAAAATGGTCGTCATCTACATGCTGCTGATCCTGCTTGCCATGCAGTTCATCGGCGCTTATTTCGCTCGGGAAGTGGAAAGCTATTACATAAATAACTTTTCAGAGGCGTTGAATGCTCAAGCGAGTCTGTTGGCGAGTCTCCTGGAAAGCGATTTGCGGCCGCGTGACGGAAAAGAACCGAGCGTGGAGCAAAATCGCCAGGACATCGACAATCTCATCAACAACCTGGTGAAAATAAACGGCGCCAACGTCCAAGTCATTGACCAGACGGGAACGGTGGTCAGCACGACAGAGGACAAGAGCACGATCGGCCAGCGCACCTCGCAGCCGGAAGTTACGGTGGCATTGCTCGGAACGCGCAGTGAATCGATGCGGATTGATCCGCGGACCGGAGCGCGAGTCAAAGTGCTGGTACTGCCCGTAAAAGGCGATCAGATTGTCTACGGCGCTGTCTACATGATGGCTTCCATGGAAGGAACCTATACGACGATTCGCAAAATGAACGGGATCTTGGCGACGGGCACGATGTTTGCGCTCGTCATCACAGCGGTGCTTGGCGTGGTGCTCGCCCGGACCATTACGAAGCCGATCAAGGAAATGACGAAGCAGGCAAGGCTTGTTGCCGATGGTGATTTTAACAGCAGTGTGCGCGTGTACAGCGACGACGAAATCGGACAACTCGGGATGGCTTTCAACCATATGACGCTGCGGTTGCAGGAAGCGATTTTGCAGCAGGAAGAAGAGCGGGAAAAGCTCGCCGGTATTTTGAGCAACATGACAGATGGCGTGATTGCCGCCAACCGCAGCGACCAGATTATTTTGTTCAACCGCGCTGCGGAAGAGATGCTGCAAGTGCGAATGGCTGACGTCCTGCGCAAAAAGAGAACGTTGGCTGATTTGCTGGGGCTTCCCCCTGAGGACGAAATGTCGTTGTACGCCCAGGAGGAGCCGCTCTTCATTGAAATGCGCCTGCCCAATCAGGAAGAAGTTATTTTGCGCGTGACGTTTACGCCGTTGCAGCACGACAGCGGCAAAAAGGGCGGAATCATCGCAGTAGTGGCAGACGTGACAGAGCAGCAGCGGCTGGAGCAACAGCGCAGGGAGTTCGTCGCCAACGTATCGCACGAGCTGCGCACTCCACTGACGACGATCAAAAGCTATGTAGAAGCTTTGCTGGATGGTGCGGTGGACGAGCCTGATCTGTCCAATCGCTTCTTGAAAGTCACCATGTCCGAGACGGAGCGGATGATCCGTTTGGTCAACGACTTGTTGCAGCTAAGTCGCTTCGACTCCCAAGGTGTGCGCCTGCATTGCAAGGAGGCGGACCTCGGCCGGCTGTTGCGCTATGCGGCGGATCGCTTTTCCATCTTCAGCGAGCAGCAGGAGGTTCAGCTTGCCGTTGATGTGCCGAGCAAGCTCCCGCCTGTTTACATCGACCTGGATGCGATCAATCAGGTACTGGACAATTTGTTGTCCAATGCGATCAAGTATACGTCCCAAGGCGGCATGGTCGTGCTCTCTGCCAAAGAAAACCGCAGCTTGAACCGTGTGCAAATCTCCATCAGCGACACTGGGATCGGGATACCTGCCCGTGATTTGAAGCGGATTTTCGAACGGTTCTATCGGGTGGACAAAGCCCGCTCGCGGGGACAGGGAGGTACTGGTCTGGGACTGGCTATCGCTCGTGAACTGGTACAGGCCCATGGCGCAGATATCGAGATTACCAGCGAATGGAACGTGGGGACGACGGTGACGTTCTGGGTCCCATTTGCCCAAGGAGGTAGTGCGGGATGAAGCGGATGCTGGAGCCTGCCAAGACCGTCTTGCTTATCGTGCTGGTAGTGTCCAGTTTTTGCCTGACAGCGATGCTGTGGGCGAACCAGCCCAATTTGCAATTTATCGAGCCTGCACAATATACAGAGTCCAAGCCCGTCAAGGAAAAGACGTTGGAGCAACTGGTCACTCCGGAGTCGGTGGTCTTTCATTACGGGGAAGAACGCCATACGCGGGCAGTAGCGACAGATGCTCCGTACAGCTTGATCGTGAGTGAGATGTCCAAGTGGATTTTTCTCGATTTTTCTCCGTATGCGTTGTCGAATGACAAGTGGGGGGAAATTGCCCGGGAAAAGTTAGGGATCGAGGTTCGCTTTCGCAGCACGATTCCTTTGTCGATTGTTGGCCGCTTGGTAACGTTTCGCGACGAGTATGACCGCGAAATCAAAGGAATCGACCGGATTTGGCTGTACTACGAAAAAGACGAGGATGTCGTCTATGCGCTATTTCTCTCCACAGAGGAAGGCCGCATGATGCGTTCCCGCACGTCGATCAGTCCGAAAGATTTGCGAGAGTCGTATCTGGCTTCCGGAAGCTCCATGCCGGAGCAAATCATGAAGGTGGTCAAACCGGAGCGAACTTTTACAGCGATTGAAGGGCCGGCGCCGATTTGGAGTACGTATTATTTGCCGAAAAATCAGTCGCGCATGCAGCAATTCCGCTACAGCTATGTGCCAGTCACCAACGATCGTCTGATGGAAGCGTATTTTATCGATCAGTCGCTGGTGAGGCAAATCATGGAGCGGGACAAGACGGTTATTTTTACAGACGGAAGCAGGTCTATTCAACTGAGGGCAGAGCAGCAGGCGATTACTTTTACAGACCCGGCTTACCAGCAGCGGGCGCAAGAGTTGTCTGATGAGGAAAAAGTCCAAGGCGCAGTTACTTTTATCAACAAGCATCTCGGATGGCTCGATGACTTTCATTTTGAGCGGATTAAAAAAAGCTACAATGAAAAGGACCTGATTACGTTCCGGCAGTATGTGGGCGCCTATCCGTTGGTCAGCACAAGTGTGCCGATTCAGATTGATACGATCCAGATTACTTCGGAAGCGGGACAAGTTGTGACAATGAATCGCTCTCTGCTCGATTTGGACAAATATATTGGCAACAGCGAGCAGACCATCCTGTCGGGACCGGAGCTGTATCAGTTGATCAGGGACAAAAAACTGGCGGATACGGAGCAAATCACCAATGCGTATCTCGCCTATCAAACGGTCATCGGAAACGGTTATGTCGACTTGATCCCAACCTGGATCGTCGAGCTGGCGAATCAGGGGAATCTCTATATTCTCGCACGGGTGCAGCAGGGAGGGGGAGAGACGCATGGATTGGAGTAGAACCAAGACCATTCTGATCTGGGCCTTCCTGCTGCTCGATCTGTTTCTGTGCTACCAGGTGTACGTGACGCGCATCAGCTTGTGGAATGACAAGGAAGTGGCGCAGGGCGAGAAGTGGAATATGGAGATGTATCTCAACCAGCAAAATATTTCCCTGGACACGGAAGTGCCTCAGGAAACGCCCGAGATGGCTTATTTGGACGCTGAATACGTCGGGATTAATCCGATTAACCTGCATGATTTACCAGGGATTCAAGCTACGGTGGAAAAGATGTCGCTTGCGGCAAGACTTGATCCGCCGATTCAGCTTCGCGGTCAGCTGACGCCAAATGAGTTGCTGCGTCAGATCGGGCCAAAACTGATGTACGCCGATCAGTACGGGCCGGATTCGTACCAGTCGAACCAATCACGTCTGCTGTACTGGCAAGTTCACGAAAAGATGCCGATCTACATTGCCCCTTTGGAAGTGTACTTGGAAAGCGGGACGATTTTGGGATACAGGCAAACCTTTTTCCATGTACGGGAACAAAAAGGCGTGCGCCAGGTCATCTCCGGTTACAAAGCATTGCAGTCGATGGTGGAAAAGAAAATCATTCAGCCGGGAGAACGGATCGAGAATGTCAGCTTGGGCTATTACGGTTCATATGACGCGGACATTCAGGCGCTTGCTCCGGTATGGCGAGTCATTCACGACGGCAAGCAGCATTTTGTCAATGCGTTCACAGGTGCTCTGGAGCGCGCGATGGTTACGAACAGGTAGCAGATATAGACAGACTGTCAGGGAAAGTTACGGGAAGAGGGATGTTCGGTGAGATTTAGTGTGTTGGCAAGCGGGAGCACAGGCAATGCCATTTACGTAGCGACAGATCGTGTTTCCGTGCTGATCGATGTGGGGATTACGGGCAAACAGGCCGAGGCGGCGCTCCAGACGATCGGCGTCAATCCAGCCGATTTGAGTGCGATTCTCGTTACGCACGAGCACGTCGACCATATCAAAGGGGTCGGAGTGATGGCGCGGCGATACGATCTGCCGATTTACGCCAATGAAAAAACGTGGGCAGAGCTGAACGGGCAGATCGGCACGATCAAGGAAGACCAGAAGCGGCTCTTTGCCGTAGGAGAGAAGCAAGAGCTTGAGGATTTGGGCATTGAATCGTTTGGCATCTCGCACGATGCGGCGGAGCCGATGGGCTTTTGCTTTTACCATGGCAAAAAAAAGCTGAGTGTCGCAACAGACCTGGGCTATGTCAGCGATCGGATCAAAGAGACGATTCGCGGTGCGGATGCGTACGTATTTGAGTCCAACCACGATGTGGAGCTGCTGCGCATGTCGCAATATCCGTGGAGCATCAAGCGGCGCATTTTGAGTGATGTGGGCCACTTGTCCAATGAAGCGGCAGGCGACGCCCTGATCGATTGTCTCACAGGGGGAGCAGAGCGAGTGTATTTGGCTCACTTGAGCAAGGAGAACAACATGATCGACCTCGCCAGACTGACGGTGAAAAACATTTTGGAGGAAAAAGGTCTGGCGGTCGGCAACGATGTGCATTTGCGCGATACATACCCTGATCGGCCGACCAAGCTGGAAGAGCTATAGGAGCGGTTTGGTCTGGGTTTGGCGACGGCTGATGGCGTTCGAAAGCTGGGCGATCGTATCGAGTTGAAAGCTCAGTTGACTATCCAGCTCGGTTACTTTTTCTGTCAGCTCGTCATGTGTCAGCAAGCCTTTGGCAACGAGGATATCGATGAGAGCGTGCAGGACAAGCGTGTTGCGGTAATCGGTTTCTTGCAGATCGGCAAGCTTGGCGATAATCTGTACCTCTTTCATATCTATCAACCCTTTCAATTTGGATGGGGTCGTAAAAAGCTTTTAATCTAGCATATCCGGGCCTTCGGTGAAATATTCCGAGGGCTTTTTGCATTCCACAACCTTTCCATATTTCTCACGCGATTTTGCCGAAACCAAGACGTATACTAAGGGTGTCAAAAGGAAGCAGTCAACCAGAACTCATACATGCAAACCTGTGATACAGGTGTATAGGAGTAACGCAAACCTGTAACCCTAGTATTAGTAGAGGAAGAAGGAGAGTGTGAATCATGGGGTACTATGATGATTTGACTCATGTGGAGCGGAAAAAACGAAGCGGTTCAATCGGTCGTACTGTTCTGACGTCAGTAACGTCAGCGGTGATTGGGGGAATGGTCGTCCTGCTCATGCTGCCGACTCTCTCCAACTCCGGATATATCAACATGGTCAAGCCAGGGACAACGAATGTCATGAGCAACCCGGCAGCCAACCTGTTTGCCCAGCCTGTCTCTGTAAAGGTGGAAACGGGTACAGTCAACGCAGTGAAAAAAGTGGAGAACGCAGTAGTCGGCGTGATTAATATCGGACGAACTCGAACCAACTGGTTCAGCAATACACAAGATGTCGAGCAGGGCGAAGGCTCTGGCGTCATTTTCGAGAAAAAGGGCGGAAAAGCCCACATCATCACCAACTACCACGTAATCGATCAGGCGCAGAAGCTGCAAATTGCTTTGCCCACTGGTGAAAAGGTAGACGCGAAGGTTTTGGGTGCCGACCCGTACGCTGACTTGGCTGTTCTGGAGATCGATGGAGCGAAAGTAACGACAGTAGCCGAGCTTGGGGATTCCTCCACGCTGCAAGTAGGCGAGCCGGCCATCGCGATCGGGAACCCGCTGGGAATGAAGTTTTCCCGCACAGTGACGCAAGGTATCATCAGCTCGCTGGAACGCTCGATGCCAATGGACTTTAACGAAGACGGCCAGGACGACTGGGAGCTGGACGTTTTGCAAACGGATGCCGCGATCAACCCGGGCAATAGCGGGGGCGCACTGGTCAACATCGAAGGCCAGGTCATCGGAATCAACACCTTGAAGATTTCCAAAGAAGGCGTGGAAGGCTTGGGCTTTGCCCTCCCAATCAATGATGTAAAAGTCATCGTCAGCGAACTGATGGAAAAAGGCAAGCTGGAGCGCGCTTACCTCGGCGTGCAGCCATTCGACCTGACAAACGTGCCGCGAGTGCATTGGAAAGAAACACTGAATCTGCCGGACGATGTGCAGGCAGGGGTAGTGGTTCAAGGCGAAGTAGGCAAATTCTCTCCAGCAGGGCAAGTCGGCCTGAAGCAATATGACGTCATCGTCAAACTGGACAACAAGGACATCTCGAATGGCGCCCAGTTGCGCAAATTCTTGACCTTGAACAAAAAGCCAGGCGATTCGGTGGTCATTACCTACTATCGCGATGGTGTTAAGAAGACAGCTACAGTTAAGTTGACGAAAACACCGCAGTAAGCAAAGGCAAAGCATCGATTGAAATGACTCGCGCTTGCGATGAGGGTTCGTGGCTTATGTATGCCGGATGCGATTCTTTTTTCAAGCGAGGATAGTCGGATGGTATATGTAAGCTGGATGTAACTCCTTTCCCAACGAGGATAATCGGACGAGTGGCGTATGTATGCTGAATGCCGTTCCTTTTTCAAGCGAGGACAGACGGACGGATGGCTTATGTAGGCCAGATGCCGTTCCTTTTTCAAACGAGGACAGACGGACGGATGGCTTATGTAGGCCAGATGCCGTTCCTTTTTCAAACGAGGACAGACGGATGGATGGCTTATGTAAGCCGGATGCCGTCCCTTTTCCCAACGAGGATAGTCAGATGGCATGTGTAAGCCAGGCTGTGTGAGTAAGTGTAGCAGAAAGAAGGAAGTATGCTGGTGGCTTGCGGCGGCATGAATAGCCCGCAGGACGAGCAATCATTGGTAGCAATTCCGGGACGAATTTGTCCCGTTTGCATATATGTTCCCCCCTCTATCTATTTTTAAATAGATCCCTTCATTGAAGAGCGTCGAGCTGAGATCGGCGCTCTCTTTTTTTGCTTTTTAGCATGTTTGTGCTGGGGTATCTCCGCACTCTTTTGTGCATCTTTAGCTATGGTTCAGGAAGTGCCGGGATTCTGGGGTTCTGGTGCAGGCTCCGGGCTAGGTGATGACGTGACGGAGCGTCCACGATGACAAGTCAGCTTAGCTCGGTTCGAAGCAGATGGATTTGTTTTGCTGGCGTTCTGGGGTAGAATAGGAAACGACATGAAAATGCGCGGAAAAGAGGCAATGGACATGGACAAAGGCAAAATGATGGACAGCATTCAAATAGATGGGCAAAAGGTGGAGTTGGAGGCGGGGTATCCTGTACGGTTTTCTTGCATGGAGCATATAGAGCAGGAACTGGACGACTACGTAAACGACTTCGAGGCAGCGCCGGACACCTATCCGGCAAAAGCAATTGACGACGACGCAGCAGACAAGCGCTGCCGAGTATGCGGCGAGCCAGGTCAGATTGCGCTTTTGAAAGAGAAAGGAATGTAGACGATCGTGCAAATCACAATCATTACGGTAGGCAAACTAAAGGAAAAATATTTGCGCGAAGGCATCGACGAGTACAGCAAGCGCCTGTCTGCCTACTGCAAGCTGCAAGTAATCGAAGTCAGCGACGAAAAGGCTCCGGAAGAAATGAGCGCCGCCGAGATGGAGCAGGTGAAGCGCAAAGAAGGCGAGCGCATCCTGGCGCAGATCAAGCAGGACCAGTACGTAATCGCGCTGGCGATCGAGGGACAGATGTGGTCATCGGAAAAGCTGTCGGCGGAGCTGGACAGGCTGGCCCTGCACGGGCGCAGCCAGGTGGCATTTGTGATCGGCGGATCGTTGGGACTGGCAGACACGGTGCTGAAGCGTGCGGATGCGCTGTTGTCGTTTTCAAAGATGACGTTTCCGCATCAGTTGGTACGGTTGGTGTTGTTGGAGCAGGTTTATCGGGCGTTTCGGATTAGTCGGGGGGAGCCTTATCATAAGTGAGGACAACAATCCATTGTGATTATTTTAAAATATTTGATATAGTATTCTTGTGAAAAATTTTTGAGGGGATGAAATAATTTGGCAGAGCCTCTTACGATAAGGAAAGTAATTGAAAAAATTACATCAGGTGAAATCAGAATACCTGCATTCCAAAGAGGATATGTGTGGTCATCTGAGCAAGTTTCATATTTATTAGACAGTATATATAAAGGTTTTCCTATTGGAACGATACTACTTTGGAGGACAAGAGAACGGCTGAAGGTCGAAAGGGATTTAGGAAATTATACACTTCCTGATCCTAGGAAAGATTACCCAATTGACTATGTGCTCGATGGTCAGCAAAGATTAACTTCTCTCTTTAGTGTATTTCAAACAGAATTAATCCCAAATCAAAATGATGAATGGTTGGAAATATATTTTGATTTCACAAGTAAAGATGTAATTCAAGAAAGTAAATTCGTACCACTAAAAATACAAGACTTTGATCCAAATCGGTATTTCCCTATGAATTGCCTATTTGATTCAGTAAAGTATCGAAAGGCAGCAGAAGGTCTTGACGCTGAAACAATAGTAATTATTGATAAACTCCAAGAGAAATTCAAAGAAACTCTCATACCAATTCAAGTAATGGAAACGGAAGATAAACATCATGTTGCAATTGTCTTTGAACGAATTAATAGATTTGGTACTCAATTAGATACTTTTCAGTTGCTATCAGCTTGGAGTTGGAGTACTGATTTTGATTTGCAGGACGAATTCTCGCAACTTGCTGAGGAAATAGAGCCATTTGGATTTGGAGATTTATCTTTTGATAAGGATTTACAATTGAAGTGTTGTAGTGGTGTTATTTCGGGAGACACTGCTCCTGCAGCAATAATTAATTTAAAAGGTGAAGAGGTAAGAAATAACTTTACTAAAATTAAGAACGGCATTAAATCAAGCATTGATTTCTTACAAAAAGAACTAAATATTTTCTCTCTTAAATCGATGCCATACCCAGCCATGATTGTTGGCCTTACTAGATTTTTTGCTACAGATAAAGAAAATGGCCTCCTTTATACAGAAAAGCAAAGAAGGCAGCTAATACGATGGTTCTGGAGGTCTTGTTTCTCAAGACGATATTCTAGTGGTGTTACCGATGCTCATAAAGCTGATTTACGGGCAATGGACGAATTGAGGAAAAATGAAGAGTATGATATTGCAAGTTTTGAATGTAGTGTAGATCCTACATTTTTTATGAGTAATCAATTTAACGTTAATACTGTCAATACTAAAACTTTCATTACATTACTTGCTCATAAGGGGCCAAGATCGTTCATCTCAGGTGCAAAAGTTGATTTAAGCAAAGTTTTAAAAAATGTAAGTAAAAATGAGTTTCATCATATTTTCCCGGTCAATTATTTGGAAAATACATTGAACGTAACCAGCAAGAAGGAGATTAACTTGCTTGCAAACATTTGTTTTCTAAATAATTCTGATAATCAAAAGATAAAAGATAAGTCACCTTCTGTATACAAAGAATTAATTGATCCTGCTTACTTGTCTGAAATTCTAGAGACGGCGTTTTGTCCATATGATGCTCTTGTTATTGATTACGAACTGTTTTTACAAAAAAGAGTAGGAAAGCTAGTTGAATATGCGAGAGAATTAATAGAATAAAATGATAAGTATTATGAGCAGGATATAGTACTTTACAATGTTGTCATATTTTTGACAGACAAAGTGGTGGTAGTTATGAGCCGTCTAAATTGTTTCTATTATGTATTGACTACCATGATAAAGCACCTAATACTCCTTCTTTTGAACCGTTTTTGTTTTGGGCAGAAAAACAAAAATGGTTTACTCTTTTAAAGAACAGGTTACACAAGAAATAAATATGTATAGGCTCCAGCACAAGATAGCTGAGCTGACTGAATTGATTTTAACCGAAGAATGTTGAAAAGAAACTGTGAGATACATATGAATCAACGGGAAGAAGAAGTGAAATTGCCATTTCGACATGTATTGCCTTATTCTACAATTTCTTAAATAAACGAGATAAAATGAAAAAGTTTCAAGATAACTTAAATCTGGGACTGACCCCATAACATGAGACAAATCAAAACACCTCCCAAGAGAGTGTGACCATGTCGTAAGAGGTGGGAACAACTTGGAGGTGTTTTTTCTGTGGCAACAAGAGTAAGTTACCCCGCCGAAATCAAGTTAAAGGCTATTGAAATGAGTCTGGCGGGTGATCTGTGAGAGAAGTAATGGAGTAGCTTTGTATCAAGACCAAGACGCAGGTGGAAACATGGCTACGTTGGTACAGAGACGGCGAAATTCACCGCTTTGAACAAGCGTTAGGCAAACCGTACACGAGTAAATACTAGTTAAAAAGTTGACCATTTTTGAGTCAAACGCTCATCTCAGAGTTGACCACCAGCGATGCTTTATTTTACACAAAGCAGCATTTTAAAGCTTGGCTGTGCATAAGATTTTAGATGTATGGTTGACTAAGGATTACAATGAGAGGTTTCCGGAAAGAGATGGATGCAAAACATAAATAATGATCGAATATTTTAAGGAGGAGCTGGCCACTACAGCTCTTTTCTTATTTTTTACAAGCGGTTTAGATATTTCCTGTTATTTTCCAGATCATGTTATGATAAGTATCAGAAGAGGTTTTGAATATAGAGCTAAAATGAAGATTGAATTATTTTAGTAGTACTTAAAACAACAAACTCATTTAATATAATGGAGCGATCTGGATGAGAGCATATATACAGGAAAACAAAAATGGAGAATTTTACAATGTAAATGCATTTATTGCTTTTGAAGGCTTCACTTCATTAGGGTGGGAGATCGCTAAATTTCGTGATATTAATGAAGTTAAAGAAGATAATCCAGAAGACATAGTAGTTGGTGGTATTGGCAACGTGAGAAGACGTCTTGAAATGTTGGGAATAGAAAGAAACCGAGGAGAGATAGATTATCCAGATTTTTTATCTCATTACTTTGGCAGGAAAATATGGACTACAACGATTCAACAGCTTTTGGAAAATAAACAGGATTGGAATGTTTTTGTAAAACCGAAAGACATCACAAAAAAATTTGCAGGAAAGGTGATTAAGGAATATAAAGATTTTATCGGATTGATTGAATAAGATAAGGATACGAATATTTGGTGCTCGGAAATAGTTGATTTTGTCACGGAATGGCGTTGCTTTATACGATATGGAGAAATACTTGATGTCAGGCAGTATAAAGGTGCCTGGGATTCAAAATTAGATCTACGTGTTATAAACAGTGCTGTTAAAGATTTTGTTGATGCGCCAGCTTCATATGGCTTGGATTTTGGAATTGATCGAGATGGGAATATGAAGTTGGTTGAGGTTAATGATGGTCATTCCCTAGGGACTTACGGGATCGCTCCGGTAAATTACGCGAAGTTTCTTTCAGCCAGATGGTCAGAATTAACAGGAACTAAAGACTATTTAAAAACCTTATAGTTCATGGTGTCAGGGTTCGATCAGTTGAGCTTTATGGGAACGGATGGACCCATTTACACAAAATATTTTACAGACTCTAAGAAAAATTTGTCTCCCCAACACCATACCATTTATACTCAAAAAGCCCCCACATTAGCCAGGGGGCCTTAAAGCTGTCTATTCACATTACCGCCATTTGGAACCAAACATGACTACTTCGTCTTCGCAGTATCAGAATTTTTCCAAAACAATTTTCCCAATGGTCCGTCCGGATTCCAACTTTTCATGCGCGAGACGAAGGTTTGCTGCATTAATGGGCTCCAGTCGTTCAGTCAGTGTAGTTTTAATTTTTCCATCGTCGATTAAGTTCGCCAGTTCATTCAACAATTGGTGTTGTTTCATCATGTCCTTGGTATGAAACAAAGACCGTGTGAACATGAACTCCCATACAAATGTTACACTCTTAGAAAACAGCAAGTCCATTTTCAGGCTCCCTGCCCAGGTAGCCTTATTTACAGGAACGATCGAGCAAATTTTACCTTGGGGCACGATGACTTCCGCCATGTTTTCAAGATGTTGAACAGTATCATTCAAGCAAAAGATATAATCTACAGCGTCGATGCCAACTTCCTTGAGTTGAGGGTGAAAAGCGTTGTTGTGGTTTATGGTAAAATCCGCACCGAGATTTTTGACCCATTGGATTGACTCTGGACGTGAAGCCGTACCGATGACGGTCAAACCTGCTGCTTTTGCAAGTTGAATGGCAATCGATCCTACTCCTCCAGCTGCACCGATAATCAGTATGTTTTTGTTTTCACCTGTATTTGCGCTAATTCCCAAACGATCAAACAGGCCCTCCCATGCAGTTATCGAGGTAAGCGGTAATGCAGCGGCGGCTGCGAAATCCAAACTTCTTGGCATATTTCCCACAATACGTTCATCAACCAAATGAAATTCACTGTTACTGCCTGGACGAGACACGCTGCCCGCATAATAGACCTTGTCCCCAGGTTTAAACAATTGGCAGTCGGGACCAACTTGTTCTACGATTCCAGCGGCATCCCAACCAAGAATTTTCGGTGACTCGGCTTCGTAGTTATGTGTTTCGCGAACGCCTACGTCGGCAGGGTTGACTGAGATTGCTTTTACACGTACAAGCAAATCGCGGCCTGTAGGTTCTGGTTTATCCAAGTGCAGATCAATAAGGCTTTCCGGGTTGGATATGGGGAGGTATTGGTAAGCACCGACAGCTTTCATCTTTTGGTGAGTATTCATGGGTATCATCCTCTCAAATAGGAAATGTTGTATAGTTGCATTGTAAATCGATGCAATTACTTTAAGTAAGTACGCATATTTTTATGGTATAGTATTAAAAATCAAACCATTGGGGGATAAGCTGATGGGAGACCGGAGAAATAAATATGGAGCAAGTCCGGATATGCAAGCATGTCCGGTTGAAACAACGCTGGATGTTATTGGTGGAAAATGGAAGGGGATTATTCTCTATCAGCTCCTAAACGGAACGAAAAGATTCAATCAATTAAGGCGCCTCAATCCGGGAATAACGCAGTTTATGCTCACATTGCAGTTAAGAGAGCTTGAACGGGATGGCGTCATTCATCGCGAAATATATAAAGAGGTTCCTCCGAGAGTGGAATACTCCCTTACTGATTTCGGAAGGACTTTGGAACCGATCATTATGTCAATGAAAGCATGGGGGGAGTCTTATAAAGTACGGCTTACTGAAAATCGAACGATACAAGAAGAGGAAAATTAAGGCGGTGGGTACAAGGCCACAGCTACGGGAAGGAAATCAGATATATATCATTTGAAGGCCATCCCCGCAAAGGATGGCCTTCGTATCGAAACGAATTTAGCGGACAATATCTCATATGATGACATAACTCAGCTCGCCTGGTGCTCTACGTATCATTTTCAACCAATGTAATCGTATGCGCGCATACAACTTGGACAAAATCAATCGTCCATTTTTAGTTTGTCCATTGAGTACGGCACAGTTATCCATTACGATTACCTTTATACTGATAACGATTATCATTTTCTTTAATAATTTTCGGGGGAGAACTTATATGCATCGAGGATCCAAAGCATTCGTTCTATTAAGCACTTTTGCGCTGATGGGGGGACTATTGCTAGGCTGCGGCAACAACGAGGCGAAGGAAAGCCAATCGGCAAGTCCTAGCCCTGTCGCTGAAACGGCGAAAGCGTCTGCCGCAACGACTCGTATGTTCACGGATTGGGCGAAGCATGAGGTCGAAGTTCCGGTCACACCGCAGCGGGTCATTTATCATGGAGAGACGACGGGGGATTTGCTTGCCCTTGGCGTCGAACCGATCGGAATCATGAAGCAGGCTATTGAGGGCACTGTGTTGGAAGACAGGCTGCCCAGGACGTTGGATTTCCGCTGAACGTAGAGAAGGCTTTGACGCTTAACCCGGATCTCATTATTTTCTCTAACTCCGACACACAGCAATACGAAGCGATTTCGAAGGTGGCTCCCACCGTCACCTTCAATACGTTCGATACGCTGGAAGTACGGATGCGCACCTTGGGCGATCTATTGAATAAGAAGCAAGAGGCGGAGGAATGGTTGGCGGCTTATACGGTTAAAGCGGCGGATATGTGGGCAAACCTGCGTGCAAACGGCATACAGGAGGGCGAAACGGCCTCTGTATTCACGATGTACCCGGGCAATCGTCTTTTCGTAATGGCAGGGGCGGGCCTCCCTCAATTCTTGTATGAAAAGGGCGGGTTCAAACCGTTGCCGATCGTTCAAGAATTAATCGACCAGCAGACCGGATTCATCGAGATATCCACGGAACTCCTTCCGAAATATGCGGCCGACCGTATCTTCATTCTGAATCCCGTCGATTCTGCGGCGCAGGATTCCACGAAAGAACTTCGTGCAAGTGAAGTTTGGCTGAACCTTCCCGCAGTGAAGAGCGGGAAGGTCTACGACTTCGATATTTTGAAAGCAAACAGCGATGCGACATCGAGGGAATGGATGATTACGGAATTGCCCAAAGTATTGTTAAATCAAAAAGGGAATCATTAACTCCCGAAACCTAAAGCCAACCTGAAGAAGCTCTTCAACGCTTGTTGAAAAGCTTCTTTTTTTTATTTATAATGTCCTCAATTGATAATCGTTCTCATGAGAGGAAAGAAGGTGTCCTATGACTCCGTCTCCGACAGTCCCTATACCGCTGCATTCCTTGTTGTTTCATTATATAAATGTCGAATTGCTAAACCATGGCGCCGGCGCGGTATTAGCCGAAGAAGTTACTTCAAGTTATACGTTATTCGTGTTTAAGAGTGGTAAAGGGAGAATCTATACGGAGTCGTTCAGCGCGGCCTTCTCGACGGACAGTGTTTTTCTACTTCCGCCTGCCGCCGTTTACCAATTCGAGAGCATGGACGATGGGCGAATCGAATATTTTCGGATCGCCTTTGGAGTGTTCCATATTGAGGACGGCAAAGCCGAGCCTTACAGTCAACCTTTATTCCCGGACCGCCAAGAGCTTCGCGTTTATCCGCAGTCGCAATGGAACGAATTGTTGGCCCAGTTGTATGTTGGCCATGCAAGCCGGCACGGCATAGAGGCGTACCGTCAACAATTGCAGTTCCAGGAGGTCATTGCCTTTCTGCTGGAGCATAATATGGGGGGCGATCAGTTGCAGGGCCCCACCCAAGCGGTAGAGCAAGCGATCCAATACATGCGAACGAGCTTCCAGGACCCGATCACCGTTGTCCAGCTCGCGCGCATGGCCAATGTTCCTTCGTGGCAGTTCACGTCGATTTTCAAAGAGCTGACCGGAAAAAACCCGCTCGATTACTTGACGGAGCTGCGTATTAATTGCGCCAAAGAGTTGTTAATCCGCACGGAGAGCCCTCTTCGGGAAATAGCTGAACGTGTCGGCTTTACCGATGAATACTATTTCAGTCGGCGCTTCAGGCACATGACGGGTTTCTCGCCCAGGCAATATGCCGTCTCCATGAGACAGAACATTCTCGTTAAAGATTGGAACGGCCACGAAGTACGAATCCCTTCCAACCCGCGCCGGATTCTGTACTGCGGGGAAACCGCGGGCGATATTAGCGCGCTAGGTATTCCGTTAATTGAGAAGCAGCTCTTCTGCAAAGATACACCGCTTGATCAGGAGCTTGCTTCCAAGCTCTCGCCGGACTTAATTATCGTCGATCATTCCGATGAGAAGCTCTATTCGCAAATTTCGCGGATCGCACCCACTCTGGCCTACAATTCTCGCGGTTCGCTGAACGACCGAATGCTCATGCTCGGCGAGTGGTTCGGCAGAAAAAAAGAAGCCCAGCAATGGCTTCTTCATCATAATAGCGATACGTTGCTGATGTGGCGTCAGCTTCGGCCGCTCATACGTCCCGAGGAGACGGCTTCCGTGTTCGTCTTCCATCGGGGAAAGCGGTTGTTCGTGATGGGGAATATCGGTTTGTCCGCCATCTTGTATCATCCCGATGGCTTCCGACCTGCGGGCAAGGTCCAGCAGATCATGAAATCAGGCAGGCCATACAAGGAAATCACGGCCAAGACCATCCATCACTACGCTGGAGATCGCGTGTTCATGATGCTCCCGGAAAGCGCCGAGTCCAGGACTGCGATGGAGGAGTTCATGAACGGCCCGATCTGGAACAATCTCCCCGCCGTGAAAGACGGGTTCAGCTATGTGCTGGACGAGAGGAGTTGGAACTACGAGGACGCGAGGACGAGGGTCAAGCTGCTCTCCCTGCTGCCTACGCTCTTTACGCGGTCCTCGTAGTATCACGGAGAGATAGATTATCCGGATTCTTTATCTAGTTACTTTGGCCGGAAAATATGGACTACAACGATTCAAGTGGACTATATCACAAGTGACAGCAAGCTTGCGGGAATAACCCCGTACAGAAATATTCGATAGCAGTTAGACTGAGATGTCGTGAACACGTTGCGGACGATGGGCGACATTGTGAACCGCAAAACGGAAGCGGAAGCGTGGATCGCCAAGTTCGAGGAAAAGCTGCAACGCATTCGCGACCAGATCGACGTGAAGATCAAACCAGGCACGACGGCGACGAGCTTCATTTTCTATGAAGGAGAGTTTCTGATCGGGGGAACGGATGGCACGCTCGGCAAGCTGATTTATGAGGATTATGGCTTCGAAATGCCCAAGAACCTGAAAAAGTTCAAGGACGGCGGCACGGGGCTTTCGATCGAGGCATTTGTAGCCGAACCAGCCGACAACTTCTTTACACAGATGACCGAGGCAGAATTGCCAGGTTTGCTGGAGCGCTTTAAGGAGCCGCTGTATCAAGGAATCCCGGCGATCAAGAACAACCGCATTATCAACGTATCCCGCGAAAACTGGAACTACGGCCCTTACCTGGTGGATAAAGCGGTTGACGACCTGATCTCGCAAATGAAAAATCTGCAATTATAAATGATAAGGGGGCGAGTGTTGCTGGCGTGAAGCTTGGCAAATCGCAATGACCCCTTCCTTTCTCTTCCGGCATCCGATTGGGTGCCTTTTTGATTTGCAAGACAACATCTAACAGTTGGAGGTGCGGTTTTTTGTGCGTGGCGCCAATCAACCATGAGCGGGCTGTGTGTGGCCACCGTTGATCGGCTTATGCGCACATCACATTTATGCGTGATCAGATGACGGCAGCAGTGGAACAGGCATGAATCGACGCTGATCTTGCTAGTGTCGGCTTCGAATGAGGAAGATGAGGAGGAGAATGCCGATTAGAATGAACTACAGATTCGTGCTTACGGTGTCGCTGTATCTGAACCCCAACCTTTTTGACACGACTATAACTGTCAGTTGCATGATAGCCTATCTTCCCAAAACGAACACAAATGACGAAATAGCCGTAGCCTTCACTACATTCATAAGAATATAATGAGAATAGTTATCATCTGGTGAAGGGGTGCAAAGATGGATGAGGACGACGAACCTTACAAATAAAGGTCATGAGGACACAAGCTCTTATTTGTTCAAATTAATCAAGGTAATTCAAATGGACGATGCGAGTTTGTCCGCAGCGCTGAGTAGAGAACACCATGCCTTGCTATATGTCCATCAATCCCGGAACGGTGAAGAGACTGCTCAGATGCACTATGCTGCGCCATACACTCCCTTCGTCTGGAAGCCGGAAGCTGCTGCTCAGCCTTCATCCTGCTATGAACTTCAATTTGCTTGCTACTCACCGAAAAACAATAATTATGAGCCTCATTTATCGCCGATCCTGCCTGCCCATGTGCCAATATCGCCATTTGCCGGCATTACCGACCTCGTGAAAGAGCTGGCACAACTGCAAGGTCATGCAATGGCGATGCAGTTGGAGCAAATGAAAGCCAATATCAAGTTTCAGGAATTATTGCTGGAGCTAATGGCAGGGTCAGCTGAAGAAAAGGATGGGCTTACCGAGCAGGGCATCGAGTATTCCCGCAAGTACATAGAGCAATTTTATGCTTCGGAAATTACCAGAGAGCACCTGGCAGCATTGGCAGGTCTAAATCCGGATTACTATTCACGCGCTTTTAAAAAGAAGTACGGCAAAACGCCGATCGAGTATGTAAATCAAGTGAGAATCAAGCATGCGAAGCAATCGCTTTTGCTGTCAAATGAGTCATTTCGTACAATCGCCCATCAAGTAGGATATAGCGATGAATTTTATTTTAGCCGCAAGTTCAAGCTGGAGACGGGCATGTCGCCCACTTTTTACATCAATAAAATCAAGATGACGGATAAGATTGCTTCGTTAAAGCATTTAACAACCGGGCATCTGGTAGCTTTGAACGTTCAGCCTTATGCTGCGGTTAAAAATAATATATACCCGATTGAAGATCGCTTGGAAGACACCATTAACATCGGACAGAGCACCCCTGAACTGGAAAAACTATTAGAGGCGCGCCCAGAATTGATCATCATGCGAGAACATACCCATGAAGACTTGTCTTTGAAGGAACAATTATACAACCAGATAGCACCAACCATTACCTTGCCTTATCACCAGGACTGGCGTATTCACCTGCAATCCATCGCCAAAGCAATAGGCAAGGCGTCAGCCGCTAATGCATGGCTTGAGCAATACGAGGAAAAAGCAGAGCGAATCCGGCGGAAATATGCACAAAAAATCGAGGGCCAGACCTTTCTGATTGTAGGGATTGGAGCGGGGGAAATGTGCATTTACGGAAAACGGAACGTCGGGACTGTCCTGTATGGCGATCTACAGCTTGCTGTACCTGCTGGTGTCGAACAGATTGCCCACTATCAGGAAACGAATGTACAAGCATTGAAACAGTACGACCCGGAACATATTATTTTGACGAGCTATAGGCACGACGGATCAGAGAGGATGAATTACGCGATCAACCGTGAAGTCCAGCAATTGTTTAGACAAGCGGATTGGCAGGAGTTGAAAGCAGTCAGAAATTCATCTGTTTATCCGATGTACCAAAGGCAGCATCTTTACACTTGCTATACCTCTTTATCCCATGATTTGCTTTTGGATCAAATGGATCAGCTGCTAGAGTCTTATATCTCCAAATAACAGTCGGATACGTCCATGTTAAAAAGAAGATAACTTCATATAATTGATAATGAGAATTAATATCGGACAACAGTAGAGGAGACTGATGTATGCAGCAGAAACCGAAGTTATTGCTATTACTGCTTATGACGATGGTACTTTCGATTTTTACAGCAGCGTGTGGTAGTGCGGATAACAAGGTATCCAATAATTCGGAGGCTAAGCCAGCCGAGCAAACTCGCAAAATTACACATCCGCTCGGCACTACAGAGATCGTGGGAACGCCCAAGAAAGTTGTGACTTTATTTCAGGGAGCGACAGATGTAGCAGTTGCCCTGAATGTGAAACCAGTTGGCGCCGTTGAATCATGGTCGCAACAGCCTGTCTATGAATACTTGCGGGACAGCCTGAAGGATGTTGAAAATCTCGGAGTAGAAACACAACCTAATCTGGAACTGGTATCCAAGCTGAAGCCGGATCTCATTATCGCTTCTATTTCACGGCACGAGAAAATCTACGATCAATTAAGCAAAATCGCTCCAACCGTTATGATCGATCCATTATACGATTTTAAAAATACGCTGACTGTCGTGGGTCAAGCACTGAATAAAGAGGCGGAAAGTAAAGTTTTGCTGGATCAGTGGGACAAGCGCGTGGCAGATTTAAAAACAAAACTTCAAACCAAGCTTGGCAGCGCTTGGCCGCTTGAAGCAACCGTATTGAATTTCCGGGAAGATCATGCGCGTATTTACGTGACTGGATTTGCAGGGGATATCCTCGATGAGCTGGGGTTCATTCGCTCCAAGACGCTACAGGCTGAAGCCGATAAAGGAACGGTTCACATGAAGCTGACGAGCGTAGAAAGCATTCCTTCGATGAATGCAAAGGTCCTTTTTGTATTCAAGTTTGACGATTCTGGAGCAGAAAAAGTGCAAAAGCTGTATCAAGAGTGGACGAATCATCCGTTGTGGAAAGGTCTGGATGCAGTAAAATCGAACAATGTACATCTGGTTGATGAAGTCACATGGAATGTCGGTGGAGGGATCATTGCCGCCAATCTCATGCTGGATGATATTTACCAACGGTTCGGATTAGAGAAGTAACATGGCGCATCTATTGTTTGACCAATCGAAGAAAATTTGGGGGTGTGTGGCTGCGTTCGTTTTGTTTATTCTGGCTGCTACAGCCAGCGTATCTCTCGGACAGATCACCATTCCCTTTTCGACAGTCGTGGATGCGTTCGTTCACTTTGACCCAGCCATTACCGAGCACATGCTTGTTCGTACAACCCGTTTAACCAGAGCGATTATTGCCATGGTTATCGGAGGAGCGCTTGCTGTTGCCGGAGCCTATATGCAGGCGCTCACTCGAAATCCGTTAGCCTCTCCGAGTATATTTGGAATTAATGCAGGTGCGATGTTTTTTATCGTACTTGCTCTTTCCATTTTTCCGGCAGCTTCGATGCTGGTCTATATGTGGGTCGCCTTTCTGGGTGCTGCGGTGGCCGCCGTCATTGTCTACTTTTTAGGCTCTTTGGGCCGAGACGGGCTGTCTCCTGTAAAAATGGTGCTGGCGGGTTCAGCCGTGGCGGCTCTGTTTGCTTCCTTTACGCAAGGGACGCTTGTCTTAAATGAAGAGAACTTGGAAAGCGTGCTGTTCTGGATGGGCGGCTCTGTCTCGGTTCGTACAATGGAGAACGTCCAACCGCTGCTGCCTATTATGGGTGCGGCTTTTATTCTTGCCTTGTGTCTGGCTCGTCCGGTGAATGTGTTGATCTCCGGGGATGACGTTGCGCGCGGTTTGGGACTGAGGCTGGGATGGGTGAAATTTGCCCTTGCCGTAGTAATCGTTGTTTTGGCAGGCGGTTCGGTTGCGATGGGAGGAACGATTGCTTTCATTGGGTTAATCGTTCCTCATATCGCCAGAGGATTGGTCGGGCAGGATTATCGCTGGATTGTTCCTTACTGCGCGCTAATGGGAGCAAGCCTGCTGCTGTGCGCGGACGTGTTGGCCCGCTTCATCATCATGCCGCAAGAGATGCCGATTGGCGTCTTGACGGCTTTAATGGGAACCCCTTTCTTTATTTACATTGCACGCAGGGGGTTTGTGAAGAAATGACAAGGCATCAGCGGATGATAGTCGTAATGGCAGCAAGCTTGGCATTGCTGGTCTGCATGGCGGGATTAACATTGGGGTCGACCCTGCTTTCTCCTTTGGAAGTGATTGCGGAGCTGTTCGGTTTAGGCGACGGTGAAAATGCTTATATTGTCATGACACTGAGACTTCCGCGGGTGCTACTGTCTTTTCTGGCGGGTGCGGCACTCGGGATATCGGGTCTTATTTTGCAAAGCGTCATTCGGAATCCACTGGCTTCCCCGGACATTATCGGGATTACGAACGGAGCGGCCGTAGCCGCTACGCTGTATACGGCGCTGTTGATGGGAAAATGGGGAGTGGCTGGCTTACCTTTTGCCGCCATGCTCGGCGCAGGAACGGTATCTCTCCTTATTTATCTGCTCTCCTGGAATAAAGGCGTGACTCCGATTCGGCTCGTTCTGATCGGGATTGGGATGGCAGCGGCAGCAGGAGCGGTTACGACGATGATGACTGTGCTGAGTCCAACTATGGTCGCTTCACAAGCGTACATTTGGATGATCGGTACTGTTTATGCGGCAAATTACGCGGAGGTTGGAGCAATGCTTGTCGTCATCGGCGTTTTGGTGCCGTTGACCCTGATACTGACTCGGCCAGCGCACGTTCAAGAACTGGGAGATGATGTTGCTACAGGCTTGGGTGACGCCGTGCAGCGCCATCGAACGCTTTTTATCGTGATCAGTGTAGCGTTGGCTGGCTCTGCCGTGGCATATGCGGGTACGATCGGTTTTGTGGGATTGGTAGCTCCTCATATTGCCCGAACCTTGATTGGGCGATCGTTCTATCTGCTTGTGCCTGTAGCCGGGTTATTAGGCGGCTTTCTTGTATGTGCGGCAGATGTGATCGGAAGAACGCTGTTTTTGCCGTATGATATGCCGGCGGGAATCTTTACCGCAGCGATTGGCGCGCCGTTCTTTATCTATTTGTTGTACCGAAATCGAAACCTCTAATACCGCTCGGGAGGAGACTATCAGTTTGCAGCTAGAGACGAAAAGTTTGACTTTAGGATACGGTCACAAGACAGTCATTGATGCATTAGATCTTCAAATTCATGAAGGCAAAATCAGCGTGTTGATCGGCAGTAATGGCTGTGGGAAATCGACATTGCTGCGTTCGTTGGCACGGTTGATTAAACCCGAAGATGGAACGGTTTTATTGGATGGCAAACAATTGGCCCAGTGGTCTACAAAAGAGCTGGCGAAGCAGTTGGCGATTTTACCGCAAGGCCCCATTGCCCCCGAGGGATTGACCGTCAGGCAGCTGGTCGAGCAGGGAAGATACCCGCATCAAGGCTTGTTGACGCCAAAGTCCGCACAAGATGAATGGATGATTAACCAAGCTTTGGAGGCGACACAGCTGACCTTGCATGCGCAGCGAGCGGTTGATTCCTTGTCAGGAGGACAAAGGCAACGAGCGTGGATTGCCATGGCCCTTGCCCAAGATACCCCGATCTTGTTGCTGGATGAGCCGACGACCTACCTCGACATGACGCATCAAATCGAGATTCTGGACTTGCTGTTTGAGCTGAACCGCCAAGCTGGGCGTACGATCGTAATGGTCTTGCATGATCTCAATTTGGCGTGCCGTTATGCCGACCATATAATTGCGCTGCGCGATCAGCGAATTTATGCGCAGGGCAAGCCAGAGGAAGTCATATCGGCAGCGGTTGTCAAAGCGGTCTTTGATTTGGACTGCGAAGTGATTCGCGATCCGCTTTTCGGCACACCACTGGTTATTCCTTACGGGAAACGAAAGAGCTATGCTGAATAAAAGCCCAAGAGCCCCTAGAGCAAGGGGGGTCTTGGGCTTTTGTGGTGTAGAGAAGTAATTGTTACACTGTTCTATCAGTAGGAGCAAATCATCCCTGCCTCCTGATTGCCTAATGCAACAAAAGAACCAGCGTGCATCTTTCTGAAGCATCGCTGGTCTTTTTTTACACTCACACTCAGTCTGTTTCCGTCCTTGCAATTGGTGCCTGCCATCGATGTAGAGCATTGTTCGGCGGGGCGCGCAATAGGGACACAAACCAATCACCCGCGCCGATTCAGCTCTGCAAACCGTTGTATATTGACCTCAAACTCCGGTACGGATTGAGTTTCCTCAGCCTGCTTGACCAATTGCACAACGAGGTCGTTGTAAGGCGTCAAAATATCTTTGCCTGCCGCGAGCCGGGGAATGACACCGTTGATGCAATCGATTTCCGTTTTGCGTTTTTTCTCCAGATCTTGCAGCATGCTCGCTTTCAGCAGGCGGGAAGCCTTCATCAGCTGGAGCAGCTTTTGCGTGCTTGGGGAAATATCCTCTTCGCGGTTCAGTTCCAGTGATGCCGGATCAAATCCGTTCATGGCCGCGAACTGCACACCGTTGGCATGGCCGACCTTGATTGTTTCATCGGCAATATGAGCAGCGCTGATCAGGCTGGCTTCATGGTCGAGTACCCCGCCGAACGTAGTGTTAAGCGCCGCTGACAAGCCGCTGAACGCGTTGTTAATCAGCAATTTGGACCATTTTGTTCCGACCAGGTTGTCGGAAATGTGAGTGCCTCCCACGAGGTTTAAAATCGCTTGAATCTGCTGTAGCCGCTGTGTGGTGCTACCGTCCAATTCGCCGATTTGAAAAGCATAATTTTTAAAGTGACGATACTCGGTGGTATGCTTGGAAACGCCCGGCTCCATAAACGTAGCGCCAAATTCGACCGACCCGGCAATGACGCGCTCGCGGCCTACGATAGAAGCTACCTTTTCTTCCGGTATCCCGTTTTGCAAAGAGAGGACGACGCTTTGGTCATGCAAAAAGGGCAACAAGTCTCGCAGGACCGAATCGTTGTGCAACTGCTTGGTCAATAGCAGCACGAGGTCGTAGACGCCTGACATGTTGTCCGGGGTGACGGCTTTTACTTTTGCCTGGAAGTCCGTCGTACCGACAATTTTGGCGCCTGACTGATTCAGAGCATCCACATGCGCTTGGTAAACGTCAATCAACTCCACATCTTGTCCTCCGGCAGCAATATAAGCTCCGGCAACTGTTCCCAAAGAACCTGCTCCTAGTATGGCAATGCGCATTTGAATAACCTCCCTTTATTTATTAGCTAAGTAATTATGTGCGGCTGTTGTAGAAGCAAAAGACAGCTCAGTTACGATATGAGAGGCGGACACAACTTTGCGGGCAGCCGTCATAGTCTGACAGCTCTTTCAACATATAATTGGACCGCACGATCTCTTGCAGCGTTTTGGCACGATCGAGCGGAACATGCGTGTAGCCCATCGTCGCAGAGGTATTCATTCGATTAACCTGGGCTGCTAATCCCTATTTTAAGGCGAGTTTATTATTTAATATAATACATAATAAACTATGAATTTATTTACGATAATAAATATAGGGGTGGCATTAATCGATGGAGTTGCTTCAATTAAAATACTTTCAAACGGTCGCCTATACCGAGCATATTTCCAAGGCCGCCGAGCAGCTGAGGATTGCTCAGCCTTCTTTGAGCCTGACGATCAAAAGACTGGAAGACGAATTAGGCACAAGCTTGTTTCACCGCAAAGGAAGACACATCGAGCTAAGCCCATCCGGACGTATTCTTCTAAAGCACGTGAACAAAATTTTTACCGCCATTGAAGCTGCAAAAATGGAGATTCAATCACAGACTGAACAAGCTGCGCGGACGATCAAAATATCGATCTCGAACCCCCGATTTCTTTCAGGACTGATCAGCGAGTACATTGCTTGCCATCCAGGGGCGAAAATCCAGCAAGGAATCGGATCGAGAAGCGTGATACAGACAAGTTTGAAGAAAGGAGAACTTGATTTAGGGATCGCGGGGCCGCCGATTGCCGATGAAGAGATTGAGAGCTGCGTGCTGGTGGATGAAGATATCGTGCTGGCGCTGCCCTCCGGCCACAAGCTGGCAGGCGAGACAGCGGTAGCGTTAAGCCAAGCGGCCAATGACCCGTTTATTGCCTTGGCTAACAATGAAGAATATCGCAGCTTTACCATGGCGCTTTGCGAACGGGCAGGATTCGTTCCTGCCATCAATTTTGAACTGGATTCGGGACTGTTGGCGGAGATTGTCAAGCTGGACCAAGGGGTAGCGCTGCTCCCGGTTTCCGTGTGCAGAAAATTGAATTTAACTTACGTCAAGATCGCCGATATGGATTCCACCTATACGATCGGGTTGTCCTGGCTGAAAGATCGCCACTTGCCACCGGCAGTAATCGAGCTGCGAGACTTTATCATTTCCTACTTTCAACAACGATACGAAGCATACAAGGTGTACTGACCGTTTCCGCTCGATCCGGTGTCTTAGAAGAAAAAAAGAGTAGGAGAGGAATACTTCTTGGCACATGATTCACCGAAATACCACATGAAAAAGAGCCATATTGTCCTGCTGCTAGGGTTGTTAGTGGTTGTCTTGTCCGTGTCGCGCATTTTGTGGATGGATTTGTTTCGGTATCACCAAGTGTCAATTCAGAACGGACAATTGGATTTGCGCGACTGGAACGCAGAAGATGGCGATATTGTGCTGCTTGATGGGGAATGGGAGTTTTTCCCCTCGCAATGGTTGATGGGTAGTCGATCCGACCAAGTAGCAGGCGAGAAGAAGCCGGCACTTATCTACGTTCCGGGAGGCTGGAATGAAGCGTTGAATGACGAAAACCCAACTCCATACGGCTTTGCTTCTTATCGCTTGCGTCTTCATGTCAATCCGGAAAAAGAAAGGCGTTACAGCATTCGTGTACCAAGCGTGCGTACGGCATCGGAACTATATGTGAATGGCCGATTGCTTGCCAAATCGGGACGGACAGCGGAGTCGAAGGAAAGCTATGTTGCCGAGAATTTGCCTTATTCCACAACCTTTACGGCAGATGAAAACGGCGTAATTGAACTGGTCATTCAGGCCGCCAATTATGTAGATGGGCGAAGCAGCGGCATTGTTCGATCCATCAAGTTTGGCTCAGAAGAAACCATTGCTAAGGAAATGAAAGCATCTGTTTTTACGCAGCTTTTGGCAGCGCTGATCTTTTTGATGCATGCCGTTTATGCGCTGATTTTATATGTACTAGGAAACAAGGAAAGAAGGCTGCTTTATTTTGCTTTGCTGGCATTAACGACAGCGTTTAGCACGGTGTTAAGCAATGATGAAAAGTTGTTCCACCAATTCTTCTACATGGGCATCGATTGGGATTTCCGTCTGGCTAATTTCTCTTTCATGCTCGGAGCTTACGCTTTGCTTGCGTGTACGAGCCATCGCGAGCTGCCTTATTGGAGCAGAATATATCCGGTTTACAAAATAGTTAGCCTGGGGATTGCGGGTATTACGCTGGGTTTAAACCCCGATCAAATAACGATGCTATTCCCGGTCTATCTTTTGCTGAGTGCGATTGCCGCAGCAGTTGCGATGATCTCCATTTTGAAAAGGCTGATCAAGGATGTCATGGGCAATCTGCTGCTGCTTTGTGCTTTGCTCGCGCTGATTCACCATCTGATCTGGATGCTGGTCTGGCGGGAAAGCGGCTTGAGCCTGGTCTACTATCCGTTTGATCTGATCATTTCCATCGGGTGTATTGCTTCGGTATGGTTTAAAGGTTATTTCATCATGCATGCCCAAACAAAAGAGCTTGCTGCAACCTTGCAAAGAATGAATGACCACAAAGATCAATTTTTGGCGAATACTTCGCATGAGTTTAAAAATCCGCTGCATAGCATGTTGAACATGTCGCAATCTGTTTTAAGCAGGGAACGGCATTCGTTGCAGGAAAGAAGTGTCAAGGAGCTAGAGACGGTTTTATCGGTAGGACGTCGGCTGACATTGATTTTGAACGACTTGATTGACGTGATGAGTTTGCGGGAAGGCAATCCGCGTCTGCAAAAAACCGTCATTTATATTCAGCCGATTGTGACAGGTGTGATTGATATGCTGCAAATTAACGCAGAAGTGAAATCTGTGAAAATGATCAATGAAATTCCGGAACAGTTCCCTCCCGTCCACGCGGATGAAAACCGGGTGATTCAAATCGTGTTCAATTTGCTGCATAATGCGGTGAAGTACACGAACGAAGGGATGATTTCGATTCAGGCTTTTTCCAAGGAGGGAAGGGCTTATATCGTTATAAAAGATACAGGGATCGGCATGGATGAAGACATGCTCAAGCGCCTGTTCCATCCGTATGAGCAAGCCAGCACGAGCGAGACCATGATTGAAGGCGGTTTCGGGTTAGGGTTAAGTATAAGCAAGCAGCTGGTTGAACTTCATGAAGGGACGCTAGAAGTGTCCTCTGTGTTGGGAAAAGGTTCAACCTTTACCTTTTCGTTAGAGCTGGCCAATGTGCAAGAGCAGGAAGAGGTCTTTGTCCCGGCCATGTCGATTCAGGAAAAAGCGGAAAGCTTGTCGACTACGAAACGAACAGCAGTAGTCAAAGCGAAAAGCGGCCGCCCCAGCCTGTTAATCGTGGACGATGATCCGATCAACCTGCAAGTGCTCGAAGCGATCCTGCCTCCAGAACAATACGATCTAACAATGGCGACGAGCGGAAAAGAAGCGTTGGCTTTATTGGATACCAAGGAATGGGACTTGGTCATTTCCGATATTATGATGCCGCAGATGTCCGGTTATGAGCTGACGCAGATCATTCGCCAGCGGTTTACGCTCACTGAACTTCCTGTTTTGTTGCTTACGGCAAGAAGCCAGCCGGAAGATATTCAGAGCGGTTTTTTGGCGGGAGCAAACGATTATGTGACGAAGCCAGTAGATGGAATGGAGATCAAATCGCGGATTGAGGCATTAACTACGATCAAGCAATCTGTTCGGGAACAACTGCGCTTAGAAGCTGCCTGGCTGCAAGCGCAAATCCAGCCGCACTTTATATTCAATGCGTTAAGTGCTGCGACAGCTTTGAGTGACATAAATCTCGATAAGATGCGTGAATTGCTTTATGAGTTCAGCAATTTTTTGCGGTATAAATTTAAATTTGAAGACATGGGTGGACTTGTGCCGATCGAAACAGAGCTGAGTCTGATCCGTTCGTATCTGTATATTGAAAAGGTGCGGTTTGAAGAAAGGCTGGAGGTTGTTTGGGAGATAGATGACTGTGAGGAAGTAAAAATCCCCTATCTGACGATTCAGCCTCTCGTTGAAAATGCGATTATACATGGCGTGATGAAGCGCAATTCTGGGGGGAAAATCCTCATTCGGATTGCTGTCCACGAAACGCAAGTGGAGATAACCGTTGAAGACGATGGGATTGGAATGGACGAAGCCCACTTGCGACAACTGCTGGAAAGAAAGGCAGATAGCAAGTCAGGGGTTGGATTGATCAATACGGACCAGCGATTGAAGCGGCACTTCGGGACGGGACTTCATATCAAAAGCGCGCCAGGTATAGGCACGAAGATAACTTTTTATATACCAAGCACAGGATAAGTGGTTATTGGCTTCACCGAGCCGACAAGCGGGAATCGCGCTGAAAATGAACAAGCCATCCTGATAGGGGATGGCTTTCATGCTGTAGTGGCATGTGTTTATTACTCAAAAAACCGCACCAATTCAATCTCGCGCTCCACATGCGTCGTGAGAATATCCAGCTTCGGTACAGGCACGTCCGCTTTTCCGGTCAACAGCAGCTTCAGCGCCGAGTACGGGAAGTTCACCCCGGAGCGGCAAGATGCATACATTCCGCCGGAAGCACGCGGATTGATTTCCAGAAGCTTCGGTACGTTGTCCTTGTATTTGATTTGCACATTATACAGGTAGGAAAGCTGGAGCCGCTGCTGTACTGCTTCGGCTATGCTCAGCAACTCTTCGTTATGTTCCAGCTTGCGAATACGGCCCTCGACTTTTTTGCGCGGCACCGCTGCCAGCAATTGTCCTCCGTAGGCGAGGCAGTCGATGCTGTATTCATACTGGTCCAAATACTCCATAACCATGATGTCGTCAAAAGTCTCGCGCGTGGACAGCACGCGGAGCGCTTCTTCTGGCGTGATCTGATAGTGGGCTGATCGAAACAGGCGATCAAACGGATCGAGCTGATCTTCCACTACATAAAATCCCGCCCCGCCTTCGCCACGGGCAGGCTTGAAGCACACCTTGTCGCCATTTTGCTTGAGCTGTTCATAGGCAGACTGGAACTGCTCGGCTGTGTTCACAATTTGATACGCGGGAAGCGGTACTTCCGGCACGTCCTGGAACAGTTGAAACAACTTGCCTTTATCCGAGATGTCCTCCAACAACTGGTGTTCCTGAGCGATCATAACCTGTGTGCCCAGCCGTTCAAATTCCTCGATATGCTGGGAGATTTCCACGAGGCGATAGTTGGGGAGAAATACGTCAATCTTGTGCTTTTGACAAAACGACAGGCAATAGTCGATGTATTGCGGTACATCGAGTGTCGGCTCCAGTTCAGCATAGTCTGCGATTTGCAGCATCACGCTATGGCGTTTCGGGTGAGTCACAAAAATCTCGAAGGCGATATTGTCAGGGTTATTGCGAATCATTTCAACGATTGGATACGCCGTAGCAAAAGTCCGATTGAACCAGAGCCGTTTTTTCATTTAAGCCAAAACTCCTTTTTGTTTTGCTTCTTCCAGCCAAAGCGGGAACTCGTTCAGCAGCAGGTCGTAGAGAGCTGCGTTTGAAATCGTGTCGATGTTATCGATTTGAAAAAAGTTGGCGTTATCGACAAAGCGTCCTTCGATTGTATCGAGCTTTTTCAACACGCCGAAGTCTGCATTGCCGATCCCTACGAATTGCCAAAACAGCGGCTTTGTGGCTGACTCGATGATCAGCTTTTGAACGGAATCGCCAGCTTCATTTGCCCCTTTTTTCACGCCGCCATCGTTGATGAACGTGATGTAGGTGGGCAGACTGCTCGGCTCTTCTTGCGTATATTTGGCGATAATATCGCGCATGACTAACGGCTCGTCGTTCCGGCCGAACTTTTCAACAGCGGCGTTTTCGAGGATGGCACGGTTTACGTAGTTTTCAAAGTCTTGCTCAGTTACGGATGGAAGTCGGGAGAAGCGATGATCATAGACCCATACGTCGAGTGTCTGGTCATCGTCAAACTGGCTGGCTACTGCCAAAATGCGTTCTACTACCTTTTGCACCGTCCCGTTTTTATAGTACGGACGCATCGAGCCGGTTATATCGAGGACCAGGGCAACCCGTGCCTTCACCTGTTGCAGCTTTTTCTTTTCCAGGACCACCTGCACGTCTTTAACAAACGATATCATCATCTAGCCTCCTTTTTTCGAAAAGAAAAGCGAGTGTCTATTGACCTCGCTTTCTGCCTTTCCTATCATGCTGTTTCCGCAACTTTGTCTTTTG
The DNA here is from genome assembly GCF_038000275.1 of Brevibacillus sp. FSL K6-0770. Classification (NCBI taxonomy): domain Bacteria; kingdom Bacillati; phylum Bacillota; class Bacilli; order Caryophanales; family Paenibacillaceae; genus Brevibacillus; species Brevibacillus sp. FSL K6-0770. The sequence continues at coordinate 5,942,986 of NZ_JBBOBQ010000001.1, read as the reverse complement.
AAGCATCTTGATCTCCGTGTTTGCGCTTTTTCGCCCTATGCACGATGAATGTAGCGAGGAAGGTGAGAACGAGAACACCGAAGAAGATGTAAGACTCGATGTGGAAGCCAGCTGCGCCCAGGAACATTTTCACAGAGATGAGCGCAATCAGTACGAACGCTGTCGTCTCAAATTCAGGAATACGTGCGATCAGCTTCAGGAAGATTTGAGCGACACCCCGCATCATCAGGACGCCGAGAATCCCACCCAGGAACAGTACCCAAACCTGGTTGCTGACACCAAAAGCAGCCAAAACAGAGTCGATGGAGAAGGCAATATCCATCATCTCAACAGCAAGTACCGTTTTCCAGAAACCTTTTCCTTTGTTCTCGATTTCTGGTTCGTCGTCGTTGCCACTTTTGAATACGCGGTAGAGCAGCCAGACGATCAGCAATCCACCGAGGATTTGTACCGCCAGGATTGGAATGAAGTACAAGCATGCCGCCATTCCCAGATAGAGCAATACATTGATTGCTTTTTGGGCTTTCTCGTTTTCACCAACGAAGTAATCGGCCGCGATTTTGAGCAAGTAGAGGGCACCCATTACTTTGATCGCCGTCATTTTGACTAAGAAGACCCCTAAGCCGATCGCCAGGAAACGGAATAAATAGGCGCCGAGCAAGCCGTAAAACAAGGCGCGTTTCTTTTGTTTTTCTGGCAAATGATTGACCATGACTGCCAGTACAAGTGCATTGTCTGCTGACAGCAAACCTTCCAGAATGACCAACGAGAGAATAATGGTCCAGTTGGCAGGGTTCGTTAATACTCCTTGCAAGACTTCCCACGAGAAAAAGCTTGAATAGGTTTCAATCAGCCCATTCAAAAATTCCATTTTGTCTTCCTCCTACGCTATTTGCTGCCTGCGGCCCAACGCATGTTCCAACCATAGTGGCGATCCATTTGTTCGTGTCCATTGAAGTATTCGACCAGGCGCTTGATTTGGAACGTATCGTCTTTTCTCTCAATCATGGCAATGGCGCACATGATCTTGCGCGGGTCATGAACATCCATGCGGACGACGATTTCCGGGTTGTCCGCTTGTTTGATCGTGACAACACCGTCTGTTTCCGCCCATTTTGCCACACCATCGTAAATGTAGGCAAAGATCAGAACCCGACTAAACTCGCGTACTTGGTTGCCGTTAATGCGGAGGTTCTCCCCATCTGTTCTGGCTCCCGTGCGGTCGTCACCATCCAGCTCGATGAACGGGAAGTCCGTATATTGGCCAAACTTCCTGCCAAGCGCTTGAATGCACCCTTTGTATCCGTCTGACAACTCATACAAGCAGCCGAGGTCGAGATCGATGCCAGAAGACTTGTCAAAACCTAAAAACCCGATAGATTTTTTGACTTTTCTGTTCCAGTTCAGGTTTACGCTGATTTGCCCAAGTGCTCCGCTCGATTTGCGCAGGCTGATTGTTTCGCCTTTTTTCGTCAGCTCTACTTTGGACAGATTGATAGGCGGTTCCGGCGGTTGCTCAACCTTTGGCGGCGCTGGAGGAGGTGGTGGTGGAGAAGATGGTTGTTCCTGTGCCACTTCCACGCCAAAGTTTCCGCACAAGGCAGCCAGCCCGCCGTTAAAGCCGCTCCCGATCGCATTGAACTTCCATTCACCCTTGTAGCGATACAATTCACCAGTCACAATCGAATTTTCCGTAGTGAAATCAACCAATGGGAACCGGATCATTTCAACAAAGGTCACGGGATGCATGATCCGCAAATAAAGATCGGAAACCTGACGGAACGTTTGTCCGCGTGTAATGGCATCGTAAATCGTAATGGTCAAAGCGATCTTTTCCACGTCGGATGTTATTGCCGCAAGGTCCAGTTCGAATTGCTGATTATCTCCAGAGCCGTCGCGCAAGGAAACCGCTCCGTTTACTGATCTGGGGTTTCCGTAGAAAATGAAATCTTCCTCACGATTCACTTTCCCGGACGCGCCCAGTTGAAAAGCCGATGCATCCAGCTCAATTCCGTTGCCAGCGCGCCAGCCAAGGCCGACAATTACTTTGCTCAATCCCGGAAACTGCTTAGTAATATCGACTTTTTGCCCCTTCACAATCGTCATCGTCATCACTATCACCTTTATCTTCGAAAACTTGGCTTCGCCAAAAGCATGGCGTCGCCGCATTGTGTCCAGCTTAAAAAAAGCAAGAAAGGATGCTAGTCCCTACTATCAAACTAGCATCCTCAGGTTGACGAATTACCCTGCTTGTAATCCGAAGTTATTGCAAAGCGCTTTAAGTCCGCCGGAGAAACCGCTGCCTACAGCAGCAAATTTCCATTCGCCCTGGTGGCGATACAGTTCGCACACGACGATAGCCGTTTCTACGGAGAAATCCTCGCCCAGATCGTAGCGGAGAACTTCGCGGTTTGTCGTTTCATCAACGACGCGAACGAAGGCGTTGGAGACTTGTCCAAAGTTTTGTCTTCTCGCTTCGGCATCGTGAATCGTGATAGTAATGGCGATTTTTTCGATCTCCGCTGGTACTTTGGTCAGATCGATTTTGATTTGCTCGTCGTCTCCATCGCCCTCACCTGTCAGGTTGTCGCCTGTGTGCGTAACGGAGCCGTTGCCGCCTTGCATGTTGTTGTAGAAAACGAAGTCTTGAATGCCAGTCGCTTTGCCGCCTGCACGGAGCAAAAACGCCGCAGCGTCAAGGTCGAAATCAGAGCCACCATTGTATTTGTTCGTGTCCCAACCAAGTCCAACGACTAATTTGGTCAGGTTAGGATTACCTTTCGTCAGATCAATTTTTTGACCTTTGGATAAGCTGATTACTGACATGGGGAGTTCATCCTTTCCACAAATCGTAATGGGTTATTAACCGATGTTTACACCGTAATCGCGAGCCAGTCCTGCGAGACCGTCTTTGTAGCCTGCACCAACTGCGCTGAATTTCCACTCGCTTCCATGACGATATAGTTCGCCAACAACTACAGCTGTTTCGATAGAGAAATCTTCGCCAAGGTCGTAGCGGATCAGTTCTTCGCCGTTGTTTGCGCTCAGTACACGCGCATACGCGTTGGATACTTGACCGAAGTTTTGGCTGCGGGCAGTCGCATCGTAGATTGTGATGGTGAAGGCAACCTTTTGTATACTTGCGGAAACTTTGGACAGATCGATTTCGATTACTTCGTCATCGCCGTCGCCAGCGCCAGTGCGGTTGTCTCCGGAGTGAACCACGGAGCCGTCAGGGCTTTGCGGGTTGTTGAAGAATACGAAATGCTTGTCGTCTTCCACTTTTCCTTGTTCGTTCAGCAGGAATACGGATACATCGAGGTCAAATTCGCCGCCGCCATCGTACTTGTTGGTGTCCCAGCCAAGGCCAACCTTGATTTGGGTCAAGCCAGGATTTGTTTTGGTCAAATCTACTTTTTGTCCTTTTTGCAAAGAAACGGCCATGTGTGATTCCTCCTAGTAATTGGGGTTTTATGGTGATGGGAAGTACAACCTGCAAAGAGCTATGTGTATCGTCCGACAAGATGGGAAATCGAAGTATCTGCTGTTCCTTCACCAATAGCAGCAAATTTCCATTCACCTGAGTGGCGATACAATTCACCCACGATAAGCGAGGTTTTTCCTGCGTAATTATCTGTCAGGTTGAATTTGCACAGTTCCTGAGTGGTGGATGAATTCATGATGCGGATATACGCGTTGCCGATCATCCCGAAATCTTGACGGCGGCTGACGCAATCGTAAATATTTACAACGAAAATGAGTTTGTGTACATCGGCAGGGATGCGGGAAAGCTCGACAGAAATTTGTTCATCGTCCCCCTCGCCATCACCCGTCAGATTGTCTCCGGAGTGAACGACGCTGCCACAACCACTTCTCTTATTTCCGAAATAGACGAGATTTGTTTCTTTTGTAAATTTTCCGTTTTCGTTCAGCATGATGACAGATGCATCGCAATCGATGTTGGCTTGTCCACCACCAAACAGTCCGCCAAGCAGTCCTCCCGATTTTTTCACCGGGTCCCAACCAAGTCCAACCAGCACTTTGCTCAAGCCAGCATTTCCTTTGGTCAGGTCAATTTTTTGCCCTTTTTGCAAACTGATAACTGACATGTACACCCTCCACTCTGTCCGGGTTTTCACCCATTCTTTTGCAGATTACAATTCGATTATTTCATTGCATGACGATAAAATCTACATAAATTTGCAAAAAACTTCAATTTATGCCTGATTTGTAACTTTTTCGGTCGATTTCCCGCGTTTCTTGTCTAGCGTGCTCGCAGCTCCTGGCGCAAGGAGGCGAGAACCGTCTGCAAAATCTCCTCGGAAGCGCTCATTCCTGATGCTTGTGTAAAATGAAAGCTGGCTACGGCGTCATTGTGGCCGCGAAGCTGATAGATTTCCCCGTGCGGAGGAACGACAGCGAGGTGTGCTGCTTCCAAAAGCGGCATGTCCAGCAGGGAATCGCCAGCAGCAATCATCCGATCGTCTTGCTCCAATGCGCACACGTACAGGGAAGCATCGCGCTTGTTTACGGCTTGCGGTACGAGGTAGAGCTTTCGGCCCTGAATGGACATGCTCCAGTTTTGCTCAGTGACCCACTGTTCGAAGTCGCGCAGTTCGTCGACAGGCATTTTTTCGCGATCGATGATGCTGTAGAAAAACAAATCTTCAGCCATTCGCTCGCGGATGACCCACTGCTCGTGGCTGATCCTGGCGAAGCCTGCCAGCATGTCGTGGATTGCTGCGCATTCGTTGATCATTTTACTGCGCACCTGACGGCTCCATTGCTCGTCGATTTGTCCGTCACGAAGCACATGGCCGCCGTTGCTCGTAATGGCATAGCGCGGTACAAGCTCGTTTTGGAAAATGGCAATGCGTTTATACTGCTCAATCGTTCTTGTAGTCACTGGTACAAACAAACACTGCAGGTGCACCTCATGAAGCAAGTGAATCGCCAGGTCAGACATGTGCGAGATAGGCGCGCCGTCCAGCACCTCGACCACCTGAAACGGTTGTGTATGGTCTGCAAGGAAGCGCGTTCCGTACAGGAGCGTCTGATCCAGATCGCTGGCAAAAATCATTGGTTTTCCCCTCTCATCGGTCGGATAATGCCGCAGCAGGAATAGCTCATATCCGAACGTTCCTCCACCAATACACCCCTGTCTTTGGCGAGCATGATGATATGGGCAAGATTCGGGTTGTCGACTGAATCGACGAGGATTTTCCACGGCACTCTGCGCAAGAGTACGCGAGTCGTTTCACCAACCCCCGGTTTGATCAAATTGACATCATCTATTTCCAGTTCCTGCTGAATCCGCGAAATATCGTGCATTCCTTTCCAGGTTGGCACGTAGTCGTCTTCATGGCGGATCAATTCGGCTGCTTGTTCCTTGGCTTCGGCGGCAATATCGGCAAAATGGGCCGAGATCGTATCGACGAACAAGTTCGAGACATCTTCTGCGATCCATTCCCGATAAAATTTGGCTCCATGAAATTCGCCAGTTGCAAGGAGATCATCGCGGTGGACGGTACGGCTGATCAAGCCGGACACAGTCGAGTTCAGGCAAGCGCTGGGGATCAAAAAGTCTTCGCGGGTGCCAAATGTTTGGACGCAATGCCCCGGGTCAGCGAGTACAGCCAGATCGGCATCAAGCCGCAGCAGGTACTTTTGATTGAAACGGGATATCGCCTCGTGCAACACGGACGTAATTGCCCCTTTTCCCGTCCAGCCATCCACGAACTGAATCTTTTTGCCCGGATGCTGTTCCAGAATGTAGTGCAGCGCGTTTTCGTCAATGCCTTTGCCGCGAATGATCGAAATGCTGTAGTGAGGTGCATCGAGCTGGTGAATTTGGCGCAAATAGCGGCGGATCAAAACACCAATGGGCGTCCCGGCCCGCGCCAGCGAGGCCAGCACAAGCTCCCTGCCTTTTCGCGCCAGAATCAATTCAGCTACGACTGCTGACGCCAGCGCCACTTTGCGTGCCGTCGTCTGCAAGGCGTGATGAAACAAGGAGATGTACTCGGCAGAAGGCTGATACTCAACAGGAAGCATTTCCGAATAGTGGGTGCCTGCCTGAATCAGTTCTTCGCGGTCTTCCGTGTTGGTTTCTTCCATCAATTCGCTGATATCTTTCAACAGGAAGGTAACATCTTCTGCTGGATAGCTCCCCATTTGGGGCGGCTTCATAAGTTCTACAGCGTATACTGATCCTCGATCCATGCGGTTTCCCCCTCTCTTGGCTGTTAGCAAAACATGACGACATACTTGTGCGGAATCGGCAGTTGAGCCAAAGCTGCGTACAAACTGTTCAGCCGCTCATCGCTCGTCCCGCGTTCAAGGAACAGGAACAACTCGCTATATCGCTGCTCCGGGATGTTGTAAATAAAGTTGGGAATGGCAGGATCATCGGGGCTCTCGTAGGAAAATGCATTTTGCACGGCATAAGCCTCTTTTGCTGCCGGATGGATGGGGCTTCGCGTCGTCGATTGATACAAGACGTCGTCGCCCATAAAAGCGGCGATCATCATCGGAACGTACATAAATTCGCCCGTTCCCATACATAAGGCCCTGCCTGTGCGGTATTGCTGCAAAGCTTGTCCCAACTCGCGAAGTGTGCCGTGCAATTCACGCTGCTTCTCGGCTGTTATTCCGAAGCGGCCCGTTTCCAGCAAGTATGGTTGTGTGTTGATGAACCCTGACGGAGTGATGGAAGAAAAGGACAGTTTGGTCAGCGCAGCCGTTTCCAGCGGGATAACAACCGGGGCTGTGCCTGCGTGGGCAGAGGCAACGATTGTTTGCTGTGTCGGTTGCTCGCCTATTGCTCCGTTTACTTCAATCTCCCCTTTGAGCAGAGAAATGGCCGTGATTTTGATGTCCAATTCGGCTTCAAGCTCCTGGAATTTGCGATGATCCTCTTGGGAACGCCAATCCAGCAAGGAAGCGACGATGTATTGCTTTCGCGGGAAGTGACGCTGAATCTCGCGAATGATGTTCAACGCTGTCTTGCCAGTCGTAATCTCATCATCTACTAATACGATTGGGCACTCAGAACGTAGCAAGTTTTTATTTACCGGATAAAAGTGATGAGCTACTGCGTGGGAATGCTCTTCTTCAAAGTCAATCGTGGACGGAAGCTCATTGATGCGCTCCCTGGTCGTATGAATGTATTCGGTCTTGCTGCCAAACGCACTGAACATGCTGTGTCCAAGTGCCGTAGCCGTCTCCGCAAAGCCGATGAACAACAACGGTTCGGGCAATTCAAAAGGATGCAGCAGCAGCTGGTGAAGAATCTCATCGCTTTTTTCCTGATGGACGATCCCTTGCACAATCGCGGGCAGCTCTGCGACTTCGAGGGAGTACCGTTCTTCGAGGAGCCGGGCGGCCAATGCCATTCCGCTCAGCACAGATGTGGCGGGACGAACGGGCAAATGCTTGCCGAGAACTTTGCTGACAAACAGAAAGCTTCGTTTTTTGTTAATGCGGGCAGCCATCTGAAACAGTGCTTCCGGCGGGAGTTGATACGGATTTTGCTGAACGCGGATGGTGATGTCCAGATTACCGAGAATATTGAAGTTGAATATTTGATGTTCGGGCGAGGAGGTTGATAAAGTTGTTATGTTCATGGAACACCCCGTACACTTTTGATTTGATCATGATTTTTTTCGCCCAGCTCGTATGCGGCTTGATTTCGTTCATCTTGTTGGCATATTGGCTCTTGGTCACGCCGTTTGTCTGGCTTTGCAGGATGGTACAGGCATCCTCGTATTCTTCTCGTGTAATCACTGCAAGGGAGTGGACAATTTTGATGTGGCTCGGGTGAATAATGGTTTTGCCAGTCAGGCCGTTTTCCTTGTCCAGCAACACTTCCTTGATCAGCCCGTCCTGCCAGTGATTCAACAGTTGTTGGCGAAGCCTTCTCCCGGATGAACCGCCGAGTTTTTGTTCAAAAGGAGACTGGCGAAGTTGCGGTTTCAGCAATCTTTCTCCGGTTCCAAAATACTCCCAGACCGGACCTGATACGACGTGCTCGCTGCCCTGGCGGGTAAACATGTTGACGATGTCGCCGATGCAGTCGCGAATCGTGGAAATATCGTAAATCGACACGTCCGGCCCCCGGCGTAATCCGAACAGGCTGGAAAAGTCGGTTGCTCCCATGCGCACGTTCAGAACGAGGTGCCGATATTTGTCTATCGTATTTTTGATAGAGAGCAGCTCGGCTGTCCGGGTCTCTTTGTAAATAACGTCGGCAGATTCCAGAATGGGCATGCCGTACACGGGAAAGGAAACATGCCGATTGCAGGATTCCAGCGCCTCCAGATACTCTTCTGCGTTGTGGCTGGTAAACTTCGGGAACACAAACCCTGTCAGGCAAATCAAGTCTTCTTGCAGCTCATCGACAATCCGGTTCATTTGGGCGACATCCCGTACCCGCACGAACATGATCGGAATATCGTCCTGGTGGATCAAGCCGTGCCGCATTTGGCTGGAAATATCGCGCACTTGCCGAATCAGCGATTGCTCCGCCTCTGGCACCTCATGATCACCGATGGCGTCTTCCAGGCAAATCACCATCGAAATCAAGCCTTCGTGTTTTTTGGTCATGACGTCCTGGGAGATGGTAGCCCGCATGGCTGGCATATAGAGCGTTGCTCCCAGTGCGTGGGCAAGCACTTCCTTTTCGGTACTTCGATTGATCGGAAGAGGGTGTATACTGAACAGTTCTGCTCTTTCATCTTCTAGCAAGTAATCAAAATGCCGCATAAAAAGAAACGACTCCCCTCTTCATCCCAATTCGCCATACGATAAAAAAACAAGACTGCCTCTGGTATAAGGCAATCCCGCTTGTTGGTTACAGCTGGAAATCGCCTGGATTCAAATTAACGGTCTGGCAAATTTCCCGAACTACCATTTTTTCTTTCTCATCAAAATCGCCGTCTGCTGCACCAATGGCACAACACACACTGATGAGAACTCGTGCTGCTTCCGAATTATTTTTGATTTTTCCGATTGCTTTGAGCGCTTCCATCTTGCCTACGCCATGATCAAATTCAAATCCGCTGACAAAATGGTTGAACCGGGCGATAACATCGTTCATATTAAAAACTTTCAATTCTTCGCTTCGGTTGATATAAGCGGCCATCTTTTGTTTTTCTGTGGAGTCTATTTGTCCATCGGCTGCGGCAACCAATGCGCATCCCGCGACGACTGCATCCATAAAGTCACGATTCTGAAACTTTTTAACCTGGTCCCGCAAGGTCGATTGCGTGCTTTTAAGCCAGTTCGAAAATGTGCCAGAAATTGACATTTTATTACCTCCATCAACAAACTTCTGAAACTATGACGCCTATGCTACAATCTTACAACATTTGATATAATTTGGCAAAATCATAACGGATTTGTAAGAATTCCAGTATTCTCTTAAATTATTTATTGTTGGTGAAAGTCTATTTTTGCATGATTTTTGCTTAATACCGTTCGACAAAAACAGATAAATTTCCACAAACAACCAGCCTATATGTAAAAATTGATCCTTTTATACAATTGTGTGATCAAGTTCCGACTGACATAGGCTACTTGTTGCAGGCCATCGAATGTTACAATGTATGTTTGACCAGACGGGTAGATGGCATGAATATCGTGGGGGGCAGAGCAATTGTACACATCCCCGAACGCTTTTTTGCGATGCGATCATATAATATCCCGCTATAAGGCAAAATAACGGAAGAACCCTGCCGATAACCCCGCAAAACTCATCGAGCAGTGGCTTTGGTTTTTGTGCCTTTATAAGGTTTTATGACCGTTTTTCAGTATGTCTCTATTAAAAGTGCATCATTACTAAAATTTAAGGCACCTTTAATAGCATATAACTATCAATATATAGCAAATATTTTATTCTAAAGATAAAAGTGTTACACTATATACAGGTTGTAATTATTCCAGAAAAGGTGTGTACTAGGTAGCACCCTGACTTGCAACGGGGCCAGATCAGGAGCCGCCTGCATCTTTTCTCCAAATACCAGCGAGTTAGGACGGTAAAAATGAGTAGCAGACAAATGCAAACAGACGTTATCTTAATTGGTGCCGGCATCATGAGTGCGACCCTAGGGTCACTGCTGAAGGAATTAGTACCAGACTGGAAAATTACAGTGTTTGAAAAGCTCTCAAAAGCAGGAGAGGAAAGCTCCAACGAGTGGAACAATGCAGGAACTGGGCATGCTGCACTCTGTGAGCTGAACTACACCAGCGAAAAGAAAGACGGATCGGTCGACATTAGCAAAGCAATCAAGATCAATGAGCAGTTCCAAGTTTCCATGCAGTTCTGGTCTTATCTGGTGAACAACAAGCTGATCAGCAATCCGCAAGATTTCATTATGCCATTGCCCCATATGAGTTTGGTGCAAGGGGAGAGAAATGTATCGTTTTTGAAGAAACGTTTCGAAGCGATGGCAAACAATCCTTTGTTCCAAGGCATGGAGTTCTCCGATTCTCCAGAAAAACTGAAGGAATGGATTCCGCTTGTGATGGAAGGCCGCAACTCCGACGAGCCAATTGCTGCCACAAAGATCGACTCTGGAACGGATGTCAACTTTGGGGCCTTGACGCGTATGCTGTTTGATCACTTGAAGAGCAAAGACGTTGAAGTGAACTACGAGCACAGCGTTGATGACCTCAAGCGGGCCAGCGACGGTTCTTGGGAGCTGAAAGTGAAAAACCTGCATAACGGCAGTGTTCAACGCCATAAAGCGAAGTTCGTCTTTATCGGCGGTGGGGGCGGAAGCCTGCACTTGCTGCAAAAATCCGGTATCCCGGAAGGAAGACGCATTGGCGGCTTCCCGGTAAGTGGTATTTTTATGGTCTGTAAAAACCCGGATATTGTGGCGCAACATCATGCAAAAGTATACGGTAAAGCCAAGGTCGGCGCTCCGCCGATGTCCGTACCTCATTTGGACACACGTTATATCGACAATAAAAAATCGTTGCTGTTCGGGCCATTTGCTGGCTTCTCGCCTAAGTTCCTGAAAACCGGCTCCATGTTCGATTTGATCACTTCTGTCAAACCGAACAACGTGATGACGATGCTGGCAGCAGGCGCGAAAGAGATGTCATTGACCAAATACCTGATTCAGCAAGTCATGCTTTCGAAAGAACAACGCATGGAAGAGCTGCGCGAGTTTATTCCGAATGCGAAAAGCGAAGACTGGGATATGGTTGTTGCCGGTCAGCGCGTACAGGTAATCAAAGATACCGAAGCTGGCGGCAAAGGAACGCTCCAGTTCGGTACGGAAGTCATCACGGCTGGCGATGGTTCGATCGCAGCTTTGTTGGGGGCATCTCCGGGTGCTTCTACCGCAGTATCTGTCATGCTGGAAGTCCTCAAAAAATGCTTCCCGCAACATGTAACCGAGTGGGAAGCGAAGTTTAAAGAAATGATTCCTTCTTATGGCATGTCTTTGATGGACAATCCAGAGCTGTTGCATGACATTCATGTAAACACAGCAAAGACGCTGGGGCTTGACAATAAACTGGTTGCTGTCCAGTAGACGGCAGACGGTTCTTTAATCCAATCATAAGCAAGCGGCCTTTCTCCTGCATGTTGCGTTGCGGGATGAGAGGCCGTTTTATTTTGGCTGTTTGCTTGGTCAGCCGCTCGTCTGTTCGTGGATGACAGGCTGGCATGGGACTGCTACGGATAGGCCGCAAGTAGCATTTTCAAAGACTTCCCTGATTTCAAAGGAATATGTTGGAGAATGGTGGAAAAAGAAAGAGAGTCATTTCGGGAGACAATTTTCAGACAAAGTGGTGAACCGCGTGGAACCTGTATATTCGCAAATCGATGCTATCCTTTCTCAGATGCGGTCAGTCGTGCAAGCAATGTGCGAACAAGACCCTGACTTTTACGCGAAACATCCGATGCAACTGCTTGCCGAAGCAGACGAGCAAGCAATCAAAAGCGTGACGGAAACATGGACGCTGCCTGAGGAGTACGTGTACTTTTTGCAGCACTATGTTCCACAATCTGTGTCCTGGAGCACGGATGATTATATCAACCTGGATATATACGGGGCAAAGGATTTGCCGGATGGCCAGCTCGGGTACAACTACAATCCGGTGACAGATGAAGTGATAGAGGACTGGCCGAGAAGCTTTTTGGTGATTGCTAACGACGAGGGCGATCCATACTGCATCGATCTGTCCAGAGGCGACACCGTGATTTATACCGCAGAACACGGCAGGGGAGTCTGGGATTTTGCTGTCGCGTACGACAATCTGGCGGAGTTGCTGCGCAGCGCTCTGCGACCGCGGAGCATCACGGAAACAGACGTAGAAGAGATGGAAGACTTTATATACAACAAAGTTATGATCACAGGTGCGGGTGCTGACAAGCTCAAGACGCTGCTGTTCATCAAAAAATGGTTCAAATGCGATTACGGGCAAGCAAAAGCTCATCTGGAAGCGGCTCCTCTGCTCGTGTTCAAAGGACTGGAGTCAGTCGCTGCCAAAGTCGCAAACGAGCTGGCCAGCATAGGTGCGGAGTACGAGGTAAGCCAAATCAGTTTTACGGAATTTGTGCAAAGATAGGCTGGTGGGAGCATAGGGCTTTCTTTTTATTTACCCGCATGAGCACTTGATGTATACTCTTTTAGTGATAATGATTATCATTTTCTTTATTGATCGTTATTCATTAATGGAGAGGGGCTTTGATTCAGCTATGTTTAAAAAGGAACGCCTGCTTTCTCTGCTCGGTCTGCTGCTCGTGATGGCGTTTTTGTCAGCTTGCGGCGCAACGACTGCACCTGCCACACCTGATGCTGGAAAAGCGAATGCGGGTACCGAGACAAGCAAAGACGCTGCTCCCGATACAAAACCGGCTACAAAAGTCGTAAAAGACGTGCAGGGACGCGAAGTGGAGGTCCCGGTTCAAGCGCAGAGGGTTGTTTATGTCGGCAGCAATCCGGGGGATTTGCTGGCGATCGGCGTGAAGCCGATTGGCGCCACCTTGAGCGTCATCGCGAGTCAGATTGCCTACCCTGAACAAATAAAAGGAATCGAAGACGTCGGTTATCCATACTCGCAGGAAAAAGTATTGGCGTTAAATCCGGACCTGATCATTTTCGACGACTGGGATGAAAAAGGGCTGGCGGCTCTGGAGAAGATTGCACCGACTGTCGTCACGGGGCTGGACGATGCCACACCGACCAAAGAGCGCGTGATGTTTACGGCAGATGTGCTCGAACGGACGGAGGCGGCAGAAGCTTGGTTCAAAGCGTACGAGGAAAAGGCAAAAGCGACCAAGGAGAAGCTGCAACTGAAAGGCGATGAGACTGCCGTATCGCTGCTGCTTTTGGGCAAAGAGATGTATGTGATGGGGAATCAAGGGCTGAATACGACGGTATACGGCCAGCTCGGTTTCAAGCCGTCACCAGGAACGCAAAAACTTGTAGACAAAAACGAGCGCTTCGTGGATGTCTCGAACGAAGTTCTCCCTGACTATATGGGCACCGATATTTTTCTGCTGACGGATGGTGGCAACGAGACGGTTGCCCTCCAGCAACAGTTGATGGACAGCTCCGTCTGGAAGACGATTCCGGCTGTGCAGCAAGGTCGCGTGTATATTTTGGATAGCAAATTCAACTACGATGACCCGCTGACCTTGGACTTGCTGCTGGACGAAATCGTTTCAGTCATGTCGGCGAAAGCAAACAAAAAATAACGGTCAACCGACCGGGTTATCAGAAGCTGCTCGCCACTTTTGCGGGCAGCTTTTCATTTTTCACCCGCCGCATAATCAAAGCGCAACAGGCAGCGGATCATCCGCGATGGAAATGATAAGACAAAAAGGAGTTCCATTGCAGATGCAGCTCGGGGTGGCCGGGAGTGTTATTTTGCGGGGAGGGTCGCGTGGTCGCTACCCGCGATTGTCTTCGATAAGGCGATGGACTATAGTAATAATATGAAAATGATTATCAATATCATAAATAAAACCGATTTTCTATGAAAAAGCGCAGGAGGTGGCTGAGCATGTTCAGGAATGAACGGAATCAAGGCAAGGAAAGCGGCATGGCTGCTCGTTTGTCGCTTGCGGAAGTCCGGGAGTATATCGCCAGCCGTTTTGCCGAACCTATATCGATTCATGAGCTGGCCCAGTTGACCGGACTTAGCCCCAATTACTTTGGAGATGCGTTCAAAAAAGCGTACGGACAGAGCGTGATGGATTATGTGACGGAGCTTCGCATCGGGCGTGCCAAGCAGCTTCTGCGCGATTCCGATTTGTACATGCACGAAGTGGCGCGAAAAGTCGGCTACACGGACGAGTTTTACTTCAGCAGAAAATTCAAGAAAGCAGTCGGCGTATCGCCTTCCGCATACAGCAAGGAGACGCGAAGGCGGGTAGCGGTCACGTCCACGGCCGGGACGGGAAATCTGCTCGCACTGGGGATTGTTCCGGTTGCGGCTCCGCTTGATCCGAAATGGAGTCCTTTTTACCACTATTACTATCAAGACCGGATTCCAATTCATTTAAGCTCACCCGAGACGGAGTTGGACGAGGAAAGCCTCAGAAAGCTGAGCTTGGCCAAGCCGGATTTGCTCATTTTGCACCATGAATACGACCAGGCGATTCGCAGTCAGCTTGAAACAGCCGGGATTAAGTGCGTCGAAATCAAAGCAACAAAATGGCGGGAGCAGCTTAGGGAAATGGCAGCGATGGTGGACAGACAATCAGATTGTGAGCAATGGCTGCAAGCCTACGAGGAAAGCGCAGGGCAAGCCAGGCAAAGCGTGCGCGAAGCAGTTGGAAATGACGTTTTCGTCACTTTGCGTATCTCCGGGGAGGACATCTATCTTTACAGCAACAGGGGGATTCGCGACATGCTGTACCAGGATTTGGCCCTGGCAACGATCCCGGAGCAGAAAAAGCTGTGCAACGAAGTGATTTCGCTCGACCAACTGTCTCACATTAATCCTGACAGACTGCTGGTATTGATCTGCCCGGACGCGCGGACGCGAAAATTTTGGCTTTCCTTGCAGTATCACATGCAATGGAGAAGTCTTGAGGCGGTCAAAAACAGCAAGCTGTACGTCATTCCGTCCAACCCGTGGTTTGAGTATTCCGCCCTGGCGATTATTCGGATGATGGAAGAAGCGACGCTGATGCTAACAGGGAAAAATCCAGCCTCTTCTCTTGTTCCTGTCCATGGAGTCACCTGATGTTTTCTTCTATAATCCTTTCTTGTGAGAATGGTTATCATTCGAAAAGGGGGACTTATTTATGATAAAGAGATGGAGCAAGCGACCAAGTCGCGCCCACAAAACAATGGCTCTGCTGTCAACCGTGCTGCTCGTATCCGGGCTGCTTGCCGCATGCGGTACAGAAACAGCCAAGCCACAGGACAGCAAGCAACAGACGGCAGCCGAGAGCACTCCGACCGATTCGGCAAAAGGTACTGCCCAGACAGAGGTTGCCTACCCGTTGACGGTAAAAGACGAGCTTGGTCATGAACTGACGATTCCGGCCAAGCCTGGCAAAGTATTTGCCCCTGTCATGGAGGATTCTCTGCTGTCACTCGGGATCAAGCCCGCGATGCAATGGTCGAACGGGGTAAGCCCGCAAGAATACTTGCAAGACCAGCTTGGCAGCGTGCCGCAGATCAGCTTCGCTGGCGGAACCCCTTCTTTTGAAGTCATTTTGGAATCGCAGCCGGATCTCATAATTTTGCACAATTCGTATTCGGCGGAAAACGGCGCGTATGAGAAATACGCCAAAATCGCTCCCACCTACGTTTTCAAAAGCGCCTCTACTGATTTGAACAGCTCGGTTGGCACGTTGGGAAAACTGCTGGGGGTTGAAGACAAGGCGGAGCAAGCTTTGAAAAACTACGCGGACAAAGCAGCCGATGCAAAGGCAAAGCTTGCGGCAAAAGCAGAGGGTAAAAAAGCCGCGATCATCCGCTTTAACGCAAAAGGAATGTTTTTCATGAACAGCGATTACTTCAGCGGCTATGTGCTTGCCCACGATTTGGGCTTTGAACCGAGCAAGCTGGTCAAAGACGGCGCGTTTGAAGTATCGATGGAAATATTGCCTCAACTGGATGCCGACTACATTTTTCTCGTGAACGACGGCAACCAGGGGGATGCATTTTTAAAGGAATTGAAGGACAGTGCCGTATGGAAAAACGTCCCGGCAGTGAAAAGCGGCCACGTATTTGAGACATCCAATGACTACTGGCTGAGCGGCGGTTTTATCGCCCAAAGCAAAGTGATTGACGATGTGGTGAGGTTCATGCAGCCATGAACAAGATGATCGAAACACCTCATATTCCGGAGCGTTGCTACGAATACAAGCTGACATCGAAAAGACAGCTGGAATACCGGATTTTGCTCGGGAATCCAGCAGATGAGGCACCTCCCGGCGGGTATGCTGTCATCTACGCCCTGGACGGAGATGCGCTATTCCAGACGCTTGCCGAAGCAGTCAAGCTCCAGACTCGCAAGCCTAAAGGCTTCGACCCCATTTTGGTTGTCGGCATCGGGTATCCTTCACGCGAGCCGTTTGATGTGGAGCGGCGATGCCGTGATTTTACGATGCATGTCGACGAAGCGTCGCTTCCCGAGCGGCCTGATGGCAGACCGTGGCCACCGCATGGCGAAGCGGATCAGTTTCTCGATTTTCTCGAATTTGAGCTGATGCCGGCGATTGCCAAGGAATGGCCGATTGATCCGAACCGACAATTACTGGTCGGCCATTCGTTGGGTGGATTGTTTGCCTTGCATGCTCTGTTCACCAGACCACAATTGTTTACGCATTACGTGGCGGGCAGTCCGTCTGTCTGGTGGGCCAACAATGAGGTGCTCAAGGAAATGCAGAAGTTCAAAGCGGGCTGGCAGGGCGAGTATCAGCGTCAACTGTTGTTGACCATCGGAGCTGACGAGCTGGAGGATATGCTGGAAGGCGCAGAAGAAGTCGCCGCGGGTATGGCGACGCTTGCCGAGCAAGGTCTTCATCTGGAGTGGATAAAGTTCACAGGGGAAGACCATGTGACGGTCTTGCCTGCCATGCTTAGCCGTCTGCCGCGTTTTGTGTGGTCCGGCAAAGAACCGAAGTAAAGACAAGAAAGCGGATTGGCTGTCAAAAAGATGACAGCTGATCCTTTTTTGCGTTGCACGCTGACGAGCATCTATGATAATTTTTGTAAGGTCAACCGAGACAGACTAACCGTACAGCTGGGCGGGCGTCAATCCAGTGGCGCAAATGGCGTCCAGCGTCCAAGACTATTAAACGAGGTGCAGCATGTCGGCATATTTCATACCGATTCAAACGGCATTTATCGCATTCATCCTGCTGGGATTCGTGCTGGTCATTCCCTGGCTGATCTACAGCTATCGGAAGTACGGCTTTTTGAGCCTGTGGGCTTCCATCGTGGCCTATTCTTTTATGTACTATATGTTGTCTGCTTTGTTTCTGGTGCTGTTGCCTTTGCCGGAGTCCCGCAACACATGCGCCTACCAATCAGCGGATACCGTGTATTACTCGCTGATCCCTTTTTCCTTCGTCACAGATACGTTGAAGGATGGGGCGATCGTCTTGTCCAATCCCGCGACGTACATGCAGATTTTCAAGCAGAGCGCTTTCTGGCAGGCAGCCTTCAATTTCTTGCTGTTGCTGCCGTTCGGGGTCTACTTGCGCTATTTTTGGCAAGACAAGCGGTATTGGAAAAAGGCATTTGGCTTCGGCTTTGCCCTCTCCCTGTTCTATGAAATCACGCAGGTAACCGGGATTTACGGCATCTACAATTGTCCGTACCGCATTTTTGACGTAGACGATTTGATGCTGAACAGCACAGGCGCGCTTGCTGGCTACTGGATTGGCCCGATCATTCTCGCCTTGTTCCCGTCCAAAAAGACGCTGCTTGCGAAAAAGGCAAAAATCGAGTCTAGCCGACTGGTGCCGCCGCTGTCGCAATTGCTGGCAGTGTGGGTCGACTATTTCTTGATTCAGGCAGTCTGGCTGGTCACGATCGGATTGTTCTCGTCCAATGACGTGATGGAGCTGGTGTACACCACGGTCGGTTTCCTCGTTGTGTACTTCGTCCTTCCGCTGCTGTGGGGCGGCCAGACAGTCGGAACGAGATTGCTGCGTTTCAGGCTGGCAGGCCCGCAAGGAGAGGTTCCTTCGTGGAAGGCGCTGTTAAAAAGGGCGTTTGCCCTGTACTTGCCTTGGGGAGTCTCGACTTTCATTGGAATCTTGAGTCGGGTGGAGATCGAGATGGATTCGGCACTGTACCCGATCCACGTCTGGATGACCGTTGTCCTCTTCGCGTGCATGGCGATCATGGTCGCCGTTCTCTGCCTGCATGTTGTGCTCGTGCTTCTGAAAAAGGGAGAGCGTACCTTCTACTTTGATGCCGCCGCCGATATCGTTCCGAGCAAAAAGTGAATACGTTGTAACCGCAACAGCAAATCTCTGAGCGAGGTTTGCTGTTATTTTTTTAAGGATTAGTTAAGGTTCGGATTAAAACGCTGTAAGGTACGGACAGCTATAATCGTCTCAGAAGCAATCAAAAGGACACGAGGTTGGGAGAGGAAGTCATGAAAAAGAGCATGATTACGTGGATCGTCATTGCCGTCATCCTGATTGCTGCCGTGCCGCTTATGCAAAAAGTGAATTTGAACAGGCTGGGAGCAGACGTCTACTATACGCAAATTCAAGGAGAGGGCAAGAAGCTGGTCGACAAAATCGGCGGCGGAGAGACGCTGGTCCGCTACGAATACGAGTTGCCCGCCTACGACCAGGACGGCAGTCAAAAGACATTTACTTTCACGGCAGATAAACAACTGCGGGAAAAAGCATACTTGAGTCTGTTTGTGAAAGAGGGCAAAGGCGTGACTTCTTATCAGGAAGTAGCCAAGGAAGAATTGCCAAAGAAAGCGGACGAAAAACTGCAATAAAGAAAGGAGCACAGTCTAATGAATCCCTCTGTCCCGCAAAAGGAACGGATTGTCGCTTTAGATATCATTCGCGGTCTTGCCTTGTTCGGTATTTTGTTTATTAACATCAAAGGCTATATTATTCTGACGGAAGGAATGAGCATTCCTGAATTTACAGGAGTGAACCAATGGATTGATACGCTTACCCTCATTCTCATTGAAAAGAAATTTTTCTCGATTTTCTCGTTTCTGTTCGGAGTAGGGTTTTACATTTTCGCTTCACGGGCCGAGATGCGGGGAGACAGGCCGCTGCGCCGTTTTTCCCGGCGCTTGCTGATGATGTTTTTGATCGGAATTGTGCATGTGTTTATTTTTTGGGGCACGATCTTGCCAGCTTACGCACTGATTGGATTTCTCCTGCTGCCGTTTTACCGGGCAAAGCTTGCCACGATCAACAAATGGCTCGCCGGAGTTGTCGCTGTGTACGTAGTGGCGCTGATTGCCAAGCTGATCGGAACAGAAGGTGTCCTGTCTACGGTGCTTGATGTGATCATCGGTGATTGGACTTTGATTTTCACTATGTTTTTGGCTGGGTTCTCTGTCGCAAAGGCTGATCTGATCAAACGCGTCGGTGAATGCAAAAAGCAGCTGCGTCTTCTGGCAGCAAGTTTGTTGCCTGTCGTCGCTGGTTTTGCGATCTGGACGTGGTTTGCTTCGGCAGGAGCAGCCGAGAGTTTGCAGCTGATCGTTTCGCTTGGCACGATTCCAACGGTCTTGTTCTATGTCGCTGTGATGTTTTTGCTTCTGGAGCATGCGGCGATTCGCGCTTTCTTCGCGCCAGTTGCCCGGGTCGGACAGATGGCGTTGACCAATTACGTGGCGCAAAGCTTTATCGGCTTGCTGATCATTTCGATCATGGGGCTGGAGTATGTATCTCCGGTGAATGTCGTCATCATCGCCAGCCTGATCTTCGTCGTCCAAATCATTTACAGCAATGTGTGGTTCAAATTTTTCGCGATGGGGCCATTGGAGAAGATGTGGCGCTTTATGACGTACGGCAAGCAAAAGGCGAAATAAGCAATCATGGCGCGCGCAAAAAGGCTGGCAGCAAAAGTCTTTTTGCGCCTTTTCTCTATGGAAGAACGGCTTGGCTTGCTAAATGGAGGGCGGTCAGGCATACTCTCACATAAAAAGGGTTCGGTTTTTAAAGGAGGCGAAGCGGCAATGTCCGGGAAAAAGGTACTGATCATTGACGACGAAGAAGATATTTTGAAGCTGATTCAAACGGTTCTGAAAAAAGAAGGGATCGAGCACGTCTGGACTTCGACCACCGCCAAGGACGGCCTGGCTCAATTTCAGGAGAAAAAGCCCGACCTCGTGCTGTTGGACATCATGCTGCCAGACGGAGAAGGTTATGAAGTATGCAAACAGATCAGAGGCTTTTCCAAGGTGCCGATTTTGTTCATCTCCGCTAAAACCGAGGAAATTGATAAAATTTTGGGCTTTGCCATTGGCGGCGATGACTATATTACGAAGCCGTTCAGTCCCAAGGAGCTTGCCTACCGGGTCAAAGCGCAACTGAGAAGAGCCGATTATGCGGTCGTTGAGCCTGTAGTTGAGGAAGATCCTGTGTTCAAGGCTGGGCCGTTTGAGTTGGACCCGCAAAAAGCAGAGCTTTTGAAGAACGGCAGTCCGATTGACTTGAAGCCGAAGGAGCTTGGGCTGATGAAGGTTTTTTTGGCAAACGCCAACAAAGTCATCAGCAAGGAAAAGCTGTACGATACGGTCTGGGGCGAGGATTTTATCGGGATCGACAACACCGTCATGGTGCACATACGCCGACTGAGGGAAAAGATCGAGGACCAGCCTTCTTCTCCCGAATATTTGATTACCGTGAAGGGTTTGGGTTATAAACTGGTGATCGAGGAGCAGTGATGGATGAAGTGGAAGGTCACAGGACGGTATTTGCTGTCCGTTGTCTTGGTTGTGATTTTGGTTATTTTCATCAATTTTTTCGTTATGCTGGGATTATTTATTGCGCAAAAAGGCTTCGACGTCCCGATTTTTCAGGATCAGGCGGCTTCTCCCGAGCAATTTACGAGAGAGTTTGAGCAGCGGCTCGATCTAGCGGGAGACAGCATCGCGATAACCGCAGAAGGAAAAGACGAGCTGCAAAAGAAAAACGCCTGGCTACAGGTTCTGGACGAAAACGGCAATGAAGTGTTGACTTACCGAGTGCCCGCCGGACTAAAGAAGCATTACACGCCCGCAGACATGATTCAAATGTACAAATACCAGGAAGTAGATGGGGATACGACCGTTTTCGTCGGGGAAAAGGCAAGTGCAGCAAAGCGCTACAGCTACTTGATCGGGATTGAAAACCGCGACTTGAACAGGTACGTCATTTTCTACGACAACCAGGTTATCTTGCGCGCATTCAATGTAGGACTCATCATTTTTATGATCGACATCCTGATCGCTTTGTGGATTGGCTATTGGTTCAGCAAGCGGCTTACGCAGCCTATGCATTCGCTGATCGACGGGATCAAGCAGTTGGCGAACAATCAGTTTTACGTCCATTACAAACCGGAAGGCGTCTACCAGCACGTATTCGATAACTTGAATCAGCTGTCGCACCAGTTGCAGGCGAACGAAAAGGAACGCAAAAAGCTCGATCAATTAAAAGAGGAATGGATCGCCAACATTTCCCACGACATGAAGACGCCGCTTGCTTCGATTCAAGGCTACTCGGAAATGATCAAGGACCCGGACTATCAGTTTACATGGGACGAGATCAGGGAGTACGCAGGAATTATCGAGAAAAAGTCAGTGTATATCAAAGAAGTCATCGAAGACCTCAATTTGACGACACGCTTGCGGAACAAAGAACTGTCCATTCAAAAGAAGACGGTCAACATCGTTACCCTTTTGCGCGGCATCGTGATCGACATCCTGAACGATCCCAAGTATGCGAAGCGCCACATTGAGTTTACGGTAACCGAAGAGTTCATCCCCGTGGAAGTCGACGAAATCTTGATGGTGAGAGCGATCAACAATCTGATTTACAATGCGATCGTCCACAATCATGACGAGGTGAAAATCGAGGTGAGCGTGGAAAAGCAAGAACGCGTGCATATTTCGATCAAGGACGACGGGAAAGGGATCAAGAAGGCGGAGCTGGAGCGGATTTTTGACCGCTACTACCGAGGAACGAACACAGGCGATGCCCACAAAGGATCGGGGCTTGGGATGGCGATCGCACGCGATATCATCGACGCACACCAAGGCGAGATTGTCATCAGCAGCGAAGAAGGACAGGGGACGTCGATTGAGATTGTGTTGTAAGACGTAGACTAAGGCGAGACACCTGCATAAGGTGTTTTCTTTTTGTGCAAAAGAATTTATTTTATCTATCATATATTTTTTAATTTTATATAATTCGAATATATTGATTTACCAGCTATTTTTCCAGGGAATATAATTGTTATTATCAAAAAAACGTATTACAATAAACAAGTGTTGCTGAAGTAAAGCATTAATAGGGAGAAGAATAATCTGACCAACTATTAGGAATGCTTTACAAGAGCTCACATGAAGTGGATGGTTTGCCCATGTTCCACAGTTTTCTGAGCATACGCTAGCCAAGGCAGAGAGGAAGAAGAACCGAAGTGGAAAACAAAGAATTGAAAAGGGGTCTGGAAGCTCGTCACATTCAGATGATCGCTTTGGGCGGCACGATTGGTGTAGGGCTATTCATGGGCTCTGCAAGCACGATCAAATGGACAGGTCCATCCGTAATGCTTGCTTATGCAATTGTAGGAATTTTTATATTTTTTATCATGCGCGCCATGGGAGAAATGCTGTATGTGGAGCCAAGCACTGGCTCATTCGCAACTTTCGGGCATAAGTACATTCATCCGTTAGCTGGTTATTTGACGGCCTGGAGCAACTGGTTTCAGTGGGTAGTCGTCGGGATGTCGGAGATTATCGCGGTCGGGGCGTATATGAAGTATTGGTTCCCTGATTTGCCAGCCTGGATTCCCGGGATTATTGCCATGGTGATTTTGGGCGCAGCGAACTTGTTCTCCGTTAAATCGTTTGGTGAGTTTGAGTTCTGGTTTGCCATGATCAAGATCGTTACGATTGTGTTGATGATTATTGCCGGACTTGGCCTGATTTTCTTCGGAATCGGCAACGGCGGTCATGCGATTGGCTTATCCAATCTGTGGGAAAATGGCGGTTTCTTTACCGGCGGCTGGACAGGCTTTTTCTTCGCTTTGTCATTAGTGATCGGGGCTTATCAAGGGGTTGAGTTGATCGGGATTACGGCTGGTGAGGCAAAAGATCCGAAGAAGACGTTGACCAGCGCGATCCAGAGCATCATTTGGCGGATTCTGATTTTCTACATCGGTGCGATTTTTGTAATTGTAACCGTTTACCCGTGGGATCAATTGCAGTCGATCGGCAGTCCGTTCGTAGCGACGTTTGCCAAGATCGGCATTACCGCAGCAGCGGGACTGATTAACTTCGTAGTCATCACCGCAGCGATGTCTGGCTGTAATAGCGGGATTTACAGTGCAGGCCGCATGCTGTATACACTCGGTGTCAATGGACAGGCGCCGAAAATTTTCACCAAGCTGTCCCATAACGGTGTGCCGCTTTTGGGAACGATCGGTGTTCTCGTCGGCTTGGGTGTCGGCGTCATCCTGAGCTATATCGCGCCGGAAAATCTGTTTGTGTACGTGTACAGCGCGAGCGTGCTTCCAGGGATGATTCCTTGGTTTGTGATTTTGATCAGTCAAATCAGATTCCGCAAACAAAAAGCGGCTGAACTGGGCAACCATCCGTTCAAGATGCCGCTTGCTCCACTGACGAACTACATTACCATCGCCTTTTTGCTGATGGTGCTGGTCGGAATGTGGATCAACGATGACACGCGCATCTCGCTGATTGCCGGGATCGTGTTCCTGGGGATCGTGACACTTAGCTTCTACGCTTTTGGCATTAACAAAGCCGTTCCGCTGGATGAGCAAGCAAAGAGCGGCGAGCGAAAATAAATATGCAGCAGAAAGGGACATCAGCGACGATGTCCCTTTTTTTATTCAGACGCGATATGTACGATACGCATTCGAAAAGCGGAAAAGTGGAAGGCTGATGGAGGGAATGCAGTTGCAGGCTTGAAATTTAAGATAGAGATTCTTAAAATAAAGATATTATTCGGAGCGAGAAGAAGAGGGAGGGCTTTGTGGTGGAGATTGGCATTAGCACGTTTGTAGAGACGACTCCTGATGCACAGACAGGTGAGGTCATCAGCCATGCGCAACGATTGCGGGAAGTCGTCGAGGAAATTATTTTGGCCGATCAGGTAGGACTGGATGTATTCGGCGTGGGCGAGCATCATCGCGAAGATTTTGCGGCGTCTTCACCTGCGATGGTGCTTGCGGCTGCTGCGCCACAGACCAAACGGATACGGTTGACTAGCGCAGTTACCGTGTTGTCTTCTGCTGATCCGGTGCGGGTTTTTCAGGATTTTGCTACACTCGACGCGATTTCCAACGGGCGTGCAGAGATCATGGCGGGTCGAGGTTCTTTTATCGAGTCTTTTCCGTTGTTCGGTTATGACCTGAACGATTACGACGAATTGTTCGAAGAAAAGCTGGAGCTGCTGCTGAAAATCCGCTCGTCGGAAAAGGTGACCTGGCGAGGCAAGCATCGCGCGGCCATTCAAAATCTCGGCATTTATCCGCGGCCTGTGCAGGACCCGTTGCCCGTCTGGATTGGCAGTGGCGGGAATACGCAGTCGGTGATCCGGGCAGGACTGTTGGGACTTCCGCTCGTTCTCGCGATTATCGGCGGGCGTCCGGTGCAGTTTGCGCCGTTAGTCGAGTTGTACAAGCGAGCAGCGATCCAGGCAGGCCACGACCCGCGAAAGCTGAGCGTGGCTTCCCATTCACACGGTTTTGTCGATTGGAACACGGAAGCGGCAGCGGACAAATTTTTCCCGCCAACCCAGCAAGTGATGAACGTACTCGGACGGGAGCGCGGCTGGGGGCATTACGACCGATCGAGCTTTGACGCGGCGAGAAGCTTTGAAGGCGCGCTGTATGTCGGCGACCCGGAGACGGTGGCAGCGAAAATCATTCACCTGCGCAAACAGGTCGGGGTTACCCGCTTCATGCTGCACGTACCTGTGGGCACGATGCCGCACGACCAGGTTATGCAGGCAATTCGGCTCCTGGGCAGCGAAGTCGCACCGCGCGTACGCGAAGAGGTTGCGAAGTGGGAAGCGACTCAGTGAGTACATTCGGGAAGAGCGCAAGGCAGTCGTTGCATCAGGCAACAGGCTGTCTTGTTCTTTTTTTTTCGTCCAAATGTTTTTTCGAGCGAAAAAGGGAGAGACATAAATGGCAGATGAATCGTATAACTTGTAAGCAAATTCCAATCTGTCCATAAGGGTGAGTTTCCAGTGAAAAAAGCGCTCATCGTCTGCTTTGCGTTGGTCGTCGTGGCGGGCTTGCCAGGTTGCGGCCCGGAACAAGCCGCCAATCAGAGTCCAGTAACCATATCGGAAGGCAAAGGCACGTCCCAAGTGGAGGAAGCACAAAATTCTCCCGAGTATAATCAAATCTTCAACTATATGAAGGAAGAATCGAAAAAGGCTTTCTCCGCGCATTACGAATTGCTCGGTTTCGAGTTGTCTGATTATCAGGAGTCGAATGTGGCAGGAAAGGTGGAAGCTACTTTTGGCTACAAAGTGATGTACAAAAATTTTGACAAAGACCCGGACACCGTCGCCTACATCAAGGAGGCAAAAGAAAAGGGCGATCCCCACTACCAGCAGCTTCACGATGAATATTTGCAGCAAAAAGAAATGAATTTTCAACTGAAAGCCGTCATCGAAAACGCCGATTCGGTCACGCTTTATACCAATGTGAATCCGAAAGGGATACAATGGGAGAAGGTTGTCATGTCTGATTTTATTTTGGAGAAGTAAGCGAGTGCGAGTAAACCGATTGTTATCCATGCTGCTCATTTTATCGCAAAAAGGGATGGTCACCGGAAAAGAGCTTGCCGACCATTTTGAGGTTTCCTTGCGAACGATTTATCGGGATATCGAAAAAATAGGGGAAGCAGGCATTCCCATTGCTTCGCTTGGAGGACGGGGCGGAGGGTACTACTTGATGGAACATTATCAGGTAGACAATCTGTTTCTGAACAAAGAAGAAGCCAATCTGTTTCTGGCAGTAGTGAACGATCTTGATTTTCTGTTCGGCAAAAATGAGGCGTTTAACGATGTGCTGCTCAAGCTCGGGCATACATGGAAAAGGGACAGTGGCGCCGCAGACAAGTGGAGCGTGGACATGTCCCATTTCAGCATGGAAGAGGAGCTGAGAGAGTACCTGCTGCTCATGAATCGGGCGATCACAGAAAACAGGCTGCTTCACTTCGAATACATCAACAGAAACATGGATGCTGCGTGCCGAGTGGCAGAGCCTGTGCAGATCGCGTTTACGTCCGGGCACTGGTTTCTCGTTGCCTTTTGCCGGGTTCGCAATCAGTACAGAAGGTTCAAGCTCGTGAGGATGAGGAACCTGACCATCGGGGAAGTTTTTGCAAAAAGAGCGGCTTCCCGAGAAGAGATCGCAAAAACGATCGAAGCGAGCTATCAGGAACGCGGGGTTACGGTGACATTGCGGTTTTCCAGCCGGATTGGTGAACAGCTCACCGAGTATTTTTCCAAAGAGAGTATTACTAAAGGAACGGACAGTCAGTACATCGTAGTGAAGTCGTTCCCGTATGAGGAAGGGCTGCTGAAGTTCATTCTGGGCTTTGGCAAGGACTGCGAGATTGTCGAACCTCACTTCCTGCGGGAAGAATTAAAAGAATACGTTCGGGAACTGCTGCTTTCCTACAATGGCTGACAGACTGGTGTCAGTCATTTTGTTTTATAGTGGGGGTGTGAAGACAATGGCTGGTGAAACGGATGTGATCAGGCATGACAAACTCGCTTTCCTGCACAGCAACATGGCTGCGGCATCAGGGGCGCATGTTTTACTGTCGCTACTCGTTGCGACAAGACGCTCCTGCGGTTATTTTCATAGCGGGTTTGGGAGATAGCTGCGAGACGTGGGATAAGGTGCAAGCCCGGATCGCGCAGATGGCATCGACCTTTTCCCATGACAGGGCGGGCATCGGCAAAAGCGAGGCGGCCGCCAAAGTTCCCCGGACCTGTGCTGACTTGGTGGAGGAGCTTTGCGAGCTGATAGCGCAGACCCCCGTAAAGCCGCCCTATATTTTGGTCGGCCAGATTACGCACAAAATGATTGGCCCCACGAGGAAGTCTTGCAGATTGAACAGCAGTTGCAAGCCGATTTTCAAAGACTGTCGACGGCGAGCCGGATCAAGGTAGCCAAGGATAGCGGACACGAAATTCATCATGACGACCCTGATCTTGTGGCGGAAGAAATTACGATAATCGTGAATGAGGTGCGAAAAATGAGCGAAATCAAGCAGCAATTTGTCCGGGATATGGAGAGAATCGCAGCGAATCAATATCAGCTTGGCGCAGGTGAAAAGCCGGGGGACTTCGTGGAGCTGATGCTGCAATACATCGGCGACCCCGATCCACAGTTGCGGGATGAATCGATCTATCCGACGTTTTACGCCTGGATTCATCGCGAAAACAAGTTCACAGAGGGCGAGCTGCGCCGTTTGCTGCTCGTGTTGACGGATGAGCAGCATTTGTTTTATCAGATTGGCAGCGCCGGGGATGACAGCGTGTTTACGCGAACTTTTTCTGTCCTGCCGATCGCTTTGATTTTGGGACAGCATCGGAAGCAGCCTTTTCTCGATCAGGACGTTTTTGAGCATGTCAAACGGGCGTTGCTGCGGTATTACAGGGAGGAGCAAGATTTGCGCGGCTATGTTCCCGAGGGCGGCTGGGCGCACAGCGCGGCTCACGGAGCGGATGCGTTGGACGAGCTGATTCAGTGCCCGGAGAGCGATGAGGCGTTGCAGTTGGAGGTGTTGGACGCCATTGCCGGGATGCTGCACAACGGCGCGCATATTTTTTGCGAGGAAGAGGACGAGCGGATGGCGACGATTGTCCATACGATGCTTGGAAAAGAGTTGCTGCCGATTGAGAGGATTGCCGATTGGATAAACAGTCTGGCTGAGTGTGGCAACTGGCCGCGGAGCCGCAGCCAACGCATCGCCCAGGTGAACAACAAGCAATTTTTGCGTGCGCTCTTTTTCAGAAAAACAGGGCCGCAGGGCTGCGATCAGCGTGTCGCAAGCGCAATAGTGGGCGCAGAAGCGAAGCTGAACCGATTTGCGGAGTGAAGGGCTTGGGGAAGACAAAAACACAAGGACACTTTCGATTCCATGCGGAGGTGTCCTTTTGGCATGTTTGCCTCTGCGCAAAATGATTATGTGAAATTTTCTGAATACGGTTTGACATTCTTTTTTCTCGGGTGATATGATCTAAATGAAATAAAACGAAAGTATACAAAATAAAACGAAAGACAAAATAATCGCTGTAGTAAGGAAGTGAAGCATCATGCTGGCAGCTGAACGGCACAGCAAAATACTCGAGCAATTGAGAGCGGAGCAAAGCGTGACAGTCAGCGAACTCAGTCAGGCTCTCGATGTATCGGAAGTGACGATTCGCAAAGATTTGATCAAGCTGGAAAACGACGGGCTGTTGACGCGCATACACGGAGGGGCGACGATCACTGACTTTCTCCCTGTGGAACGCAGTTTTACCGAAAAGCTCGCGGAGCGCAGCGAAGAGAAGCTGGCGATTGCCCACCAGGCGCTATCCCACATCCAGCCTGGCGACACGATCATGATTGGCGCCGGAACGACGACGATGGAGCTGGCCAAGCTGCTGCGCGGGATGAACGATCTGACGGTAGTCACCAACGCGGTCAATATCGCGATGGAGCTGAACAGCCAGGGAAAACATCACGTCATTTTGATCGGCGGGGAGATGCGGCACAAGTCGTTTGCGCTCGTTGGCTCTGTTGCCGCAGAAAACTTGCGCAATCTGTCTGTCTTCAAATGCTTCATCGGAGCCGATGGCATCCATCCGGAGCATGGACTGACCACATTGAACCTGGCCGAAGCGCAGATCAACCAAGTAATGATGGAGCGGGCGAGAAAAGTGTACGTGCTGGTCGACTCCAGCAAGTTTGGCGAAACGCATTTAGCCAAATTTGCTGGAGTGTCTGACGTGGACCGGATCATTACGGATGCAGCCGCACGCCCTTTTGTGGAAAGGTACGTAGAGCTTGGCATCAACCTGGAGCTGGCCAGTCCGCAAGGGGTATCGAGATGAAGCTGAGCAAGGGAATGGGGGAATCGTTATGGCGTTAGTATCATCGACACAAATGCTTGGGGAAGCGCGGGCGGAAGGGTATTGCGTCGGGGCGTTCAACGTTCACACGCTGGAAATGCTGCAAGCGGTAGTGGAGGCGGCAGAGGAAGCGAACGCGCCGCTGATTTTGCAGACGACGGTTGGAACGGTGCGGCATCTGGGACCGGAGTATGTGGCAGCGATGGCCCGGGTGGCGGCTGAGCGCGCTCGGGTGCCGATTGCCTTGCATCTCGACCACTGTCAGGAGGAGGAGCTGATCGCCCGGTGCATCAAGGCCGGGTATACATCGGTCATGATTGATGCCTCCATGCACCTTTTTGCGGAAAACGTGGAGCGGACGCAGCGGGTGGTGACATTGGCCAGGGCTTTTGGAGTCAATGTGGAAGCGGAGCTTGGCAAGGTCGGCGGGGTCGAGGACGATCTGGTCGTGGATGACGCAGACGCTTCTCTGGCTGACCCGCTCGAATGCGAGCGTTTTATGGAGCTGACAAAAGTCGATACGCTCGCACCAGCGATTGGGACGGCTCACGGAATCTACAAAGGGGAGCCGCGCATTGATTTTGTCCGCCTGGAGGAAATTGCCCGGCGCGTCCCGGCACCGCTAGTGTTGCATGGCGGCTCCGGGATTCCTGAAGCGCAAGTCAAACGGGCTGTCGCGCTGGGGATGGCGAAAATGAATGTGGCGACAGAGCTGCGCATCGCCTTTTCCAATGCGATTAAAGCAACGTTCGAGGAGCACCCAGCAGAAAACGATCCGCGCACCTACATGAAGCGGGCCAAGCAAGCCGTGAAGGAAGTGGCGCTCGCCAAGATGGAGATGTGCGGTTGCACGGGAAAAGCGTTGGTCAGGTAAGGGTAAGCCAAAACAAGCGATAGCGAGGAAAGGGACGATTGGCATGCGTATCAATCTGGATGATGTGAAGGTTTTGCGAGAGCTGGATACGATTCGGGCGTTGCAGGACACAGAAGCGTATGAGGAGCAGTTCCAGGCAGGCCTGAAATTATCTGATGATTTTGATGTATCAAACATTTCTGCTCCGATTGAAAATATTTTGGTACTGGGCACGGGCGGCGGCTCGGCTGCGAGCGTCAACCTGATCAAATCGTATTTGTTTGACGAGCTGCAAGTCCCGCTGCAACTGAATCAAGGCTACACGATCCCGGCTTTTGTCAACGAGCGCACGCTTGTGATCGTCGTCAGCCACTCCGGCAACACCGAGGAAGTGGTTAGCGGATATGAGGCAGCGATTGCCAAAAGCGCGCAAGTAGCTGTCATCACCGCAGGCGGAACGGTGCTCGACATGGCGCGGGAAAATGGGCATGCATACTTGCTTGTGCCGGGCGGAATGATGCCGCGGATCGTGCTTGGCTATATCTTTTTGCCGATCCTCGCCATCCTGACCAAGCTGCAGCTTGTTTCCGACAAGCGCGCCGAGGTAGAGGAGACGATTGCCCTGTTTCGGACCTGGAAGCAGGAATACGGGCCAGATTCGCCGATCGAGCAAAACGAAGCGAAGCAAATCGCGGTGGAGCTGGATGGGCTGGTGCCTGTTGTGTACGGAACGCTGCCTTATTTTGATGCTCCGGCCTGGCGCTGGAAAAATCAGTTGGGGGAAAACAGCAAGCTGATGGCTTTTTGGAACGCCATTCCGAGCTTGCATCACGACGAGGCGGTCGGCTGGGATTCTCCTGCGGCTCTTTTGAAAGGCTTTCATTTTACACTGATTCGAGATTGCGAGGACAGCGAAAAGACGGTGAAGCGGGTAGAGATTAGCGCGGATATTTTGCGAGAGCGCGCAGGGGCGGTGCGGGTTGTGCATTCGCGCGGCGAGTCACGTTTGGCCCGGTTGTTTTCCATCGTCTATTTGGCTGACTTTGTCTCCTTGTATGCTGCCTTGATTAGAGGTGTTGACCCTACCCCTGTGGAGGTCATCAATTTGTTTAAACAAAAAATGGGGCAGCCGCTCGTGACCGTGCAGGTGAAATAGCCATGCTCGTCACAGTGACGCTGAATGCGGCGATCGACAAAACGTACCGCCTCGCTCATTTTCGCGCGGGGGAACTGCATCGCACTCAGGAAGTATGGAGTTTGCCGGGGGGAAAAGGCATCAATGTAGCGCGGGTCGCGAATACGCTGGGCCAAAAGGTAGTGACGAGCGGGTTTGTGGCGGGGCATAACGGGAGGTTCATCGCCGAAGGATGCAACCGCGAAGGGATAGCCACCTCGTTCGTCGAGGTGCAGGGAGAGTCGAGGCTGTGCCTGACTTTTCTCGACGAGCAGGCAAAAACGGTGACGGAAGTATTGGAACCGGGGCCAGCGGTTGGAGCGGATGAGCTGGCTTTGCTGCAAGCGAGGTTGACGCGCTTGGCCCAGCAAGCGACGTATGTGGTTTTTTCCGGGAGCTTGCCGCGCGGACTTCTGGTGAACACGTACGCCGTACTCATAAAAGGGCTGGCTTCCTCGGGAGCCAAATGTGTTCTCGATACGAGCGGTGCGGCGCTGGCAGAAGGGATCGGGGCAAAGCCTGAGTTGATCAAGCCGAATCAGCCCGAAGCGGAGGCGATTCTCGGCTACTCGCTGGACAGCGACGACGCCCGGTATCGAGCCGTTCGCGAGCTGTGCAGTCGTGGCGCCAAGCGGGTGCTGCTCTCGCTGGGACAGGAAGGAGCCTGGTTCGGCGATCAAGACCAGACATGGCGCATCTCGGCTGTCCCGTTGGCCGAAGCAGAAGTGAACAACACGGTAGGGTGCGGCGATTCGCTGCTTGCCGGAGTGCTGACCGGGCGCATGCGCGAGCTGGCATGGCCGGACGCAATCCGGTTGGGCATGGCTTGCGCTGCTGCGAATACAAGCTCGTTTGGGGCAGGCGTGGTGACGGCCGAGGCCGTTCAGAGCATGATGAACAGGCCGATGCATGTGGAGCAGGTTGGGTAAAGGAGAGGAGGGAGTGTCATGCGTCATGTAATCGGGCTGGATGTCGGCGGCACCACCATGAAAGGCGCGGTTATGGACGAGGCAGGGCGGATTTTGGTTCGGGGAGAAAAGGAGACGCGGGTGTACAACAATTTGCCCATCCTGATTGAACGAATGGCTGGGCTCATTGATGAATTGCGGAAGCAAGCAAAAGGGAGCGTCGAAGCGGTAGGCATCGGCTTTCCCGGTCCGTTCGACGCCGAGCGCGGCATATCGGTACATTCGCCCAATTTTCAGCTCCATCAGGCGGACATTCGTACGCCGCTCGCCAGGCTGGTCGACTTGCCGCTGTTTTTTGACAACGACTTGCGCACGGCTACGCTTGGGGAAGCCGTATTCGGAGCGGGACGGAACGCGTCTCACCTCGTCTTTGTACCACTCGGCACAGGCGTGGGAGCGGGGATCGTGAACGAAGGACGGCTCGTTACTGGCAGCAGCGGGTTTGCGGGAGAGATTGGGCATGTCCATGTTCCCGGGCTGACCGCTGCCTGCAATTGCGGCAAGATCGGCTGTGCCGAGACGGTCGCTTCTGCTACGGGAATCGCGAGGTTGGCCCGCGAGCGACTTGCTCGGGCGCTGGCGGAAGGAGCGCCAAACGCGGAACTGTCGTCGGTCATGCATGCCTTGTGCGGCGGTGAGCTGGAGCGCCTGACAGCGGAACACGTGGCAAAAGCGGTTGCGCAGGAGGATCGGCTGGCGATCGAGGTATGGGAAAAAGCGTGCGACGTCATCGGCTGGGCGCTGTCTGTCCTGATCAATGTGTTCAACCCGCAGCTTGTGGTGGTAGGCGGAGGCGTTTGCCGTGCCGGGGAACTGCTGCTTGCGCCTGTGCAAAAAAGCGTAGCGCGCTATGCCATGGATGTCGTGGGACAGCAAGCCAAGGTTGTTTTGGCGCAGCTTGGGGCAGATGCAGGAATGTTGGGTGCGGGAGCGTTGGCGCTGCAAGCGATGCAGCGGAAACAAGGCACTTGCGAATCGTTACGAGGATAAAGGAGTGGACGCAGATGAAACAACTGAATGACTGGGCAAACCATCAGCTGCTGCAAAGGAACCGCTTGTCGGCTCGGGCTTACTTTTTATCGTACCCGGAGGCGACGCAAGCATTGACTTACGACAGGGGCGCGACCCCGTGGTTTCAGCTGTTGAATGGGCAGTGGCAATTCGCCTATGCGACATCGCCGCTGAGTGCCCCGGATGACTTTTTTGCCGACGACTATGACGCTGCGGAGTGGGGGCGAATCCAGGTTCCGGGTCATTGGCAGCTGCAAGGCCATGGGAAGCCGCACTACACCGACTTGTACTACCCGTTTCCCGTCGATCCGCCGCATGTGCCTTCCGATAATCCGACTGGCTGCTATTTGCGCGAGTTTACCGTTTCGCCGGAATGGGAACAGCATCAGGTCATTTTGCGGTTTGAAGGGGTGGACAGCGCTTTTCACGTTTGGCTGAACGGCGCAGAGGTTGGCTACAGCCAGGGAAGCCGCCTGCCGTCCGAGTTCGATGTGACGGAATTGCTGCGTACCGGGAAAAATCGTCTCGCGGTTCAGGTGTATCAATGGTCGGATGGAACGTATCTCGAAGACCAGGACATGTGGTATTTGAGCGGCATTTTCCGCGACGTGTCGCTGATTGCCCGGCCCAAGCTGCACGTCAGGGATGTGGCGGTCGTAACCGAGCTGGACGACAAGTATCAGGATGGCATCCTGCGTGTGCGCGTACATGTGGAAAACAGCGGGGCGGAGCGACTTGGCGGGGTAAGCGTGACAGCCAAATTGCTCGATCAGTTCCGGCAGCCTGTGGCGGCGGAAGTGCAGCGGATTGGCGGTACGGTTGAAGCAGGCCAGGAAACGCTCCTCGATCTGCGGTTGCCCGTGTCAGGGCCGAAAAAATGGTCGGCGGAGGAGCCGAATTTGTACCACTTGCTGCTGGAGCTTGGGCAGGAGGCGAGCGGAACGGTGGAGGTCATCCCGATTCGCGTCGGCTTCCGTTCGATTGAGGTAAAAGGGAACAACTTTTTCGTCAATGGCGTGCCCATTCGTCTGAACGGCGTCAATCGGCACGATCACCACCCCGATCTCGGGCGCGCCGTTCCTTTTGAAACGATGCGCGAGGACGTGCTGACGATGAAGCGCCACAACATCAATGCCGTTCGCACCGCGCATTACCCGAACGATCCGCGCTTTTACGACTTGTGCGATCAATACGGTCTGTACGTCATGGATGAAACGGATTTGGAGACGCATGGCTTCCAGTTGACCGGGAACATCAGTCAGCTCAGCGACGATCCCGAGTGGGAGAACGCCTATGTCGAGCGGATGGAACGCATGGTCGAGCGGGACAAAAACCATCCGTCGATCATCATGTGGTCGCTCGGCAACGAATCCGGCTTCGGCTGCAATTTCCGCGCGATGGCGGCGTGGTGCCGACAAGCCGATCCGACCAGACTCATTCATTACGAGGAAGATCGGGAAGCGGAAGTATGCGATGTGTTCAGCACGATGTACTCTTCCGTCGAAAAAATGATGCAGCATGGAGAAAACGAGCAATTGCAAAAGCCGCATATCATGTGCGAGTACGCTCACGCGATGGGCAACGGTCCTGGCGGCTTGCGCGATTACGCCGACGTCTTTGACAAGTATCAACGCCTGCAAGGCGGCTTTGTCTGGGAGTGGATTGACCACGGTCTGCGTCAATGGACGGAAGATGGACGGGAGTATTTTGCCTACGGGGGAGATTTTGGCGACTACCCGACGAACGGCAACTTTGTCATCGACGGTTTGATCCGTCCTGACCGCACCCCGTCGCCTGGTTTGCTCGAATATAAAAAAGTGATCGAGCCGATTACGGCAGTCGCAGTCGACTTGAAAGAAGGCGTCGTCACTCTGCACAATCGCTACGATTTTTGCACGCTCGATCACGTGCGGATGGTTTGGAGCATCACCGCAGATGGACATGTTTTGCAAAGCGGAACGATGGGTCTGCCTGACGTAAAAGCAGGAAGCCGTGCAGACGTCGTGATCCCGTATAAAGTGCCGGAGTTTGCAGCAGAACAAACCGATTATTGGCTTACCGTATCATTTGTGCTTGCCCAAGATGAGGCATGGGCGCACGCCGGGCATGAGCTTGCCTGGGCACAATTCGCTTTGCCAGTGCCCGCGCCGCAGCCAGCAGCAGCGCTTTCCCGGAAAATCTCGCCTGGACATCTGGAAGCGGCAGAAACGAAGCGAGAAATCACACTTGCAGGCGGCGACTTCCGGTTTGTTTTTGACAAAGCAGACGGCGTGCCCAAAAGCTGGGTGTTTGCGGGCAAGGAATTGCTTGTTGCGGGGCCGCGGCTGACGTTTTGGCGGGCGCCGATCGACAATGACATGTACGTGGTAGAAGACTGGCGCAAGGCGTTTCTGGACCGTTTGCAGACACGGGTCGACTCGGTCGCTTTGCAGCAGGAACGCGATGATCGCGCCGTCATTGTTTGCGATGTGCGGATTGGCCCGCCTGTCTACGCCTGGGCATTTGCCTGCCGATACACGTACACGGTATTCGGAAACGGCGAAGTGCATGTTGAGGTGCAGGGAACACCGCACGGCACGCCGCCAGCCATGTTGCCGCGAATCGGCTTGAAGCTGTTGATTGCCAAAGATTTGGAGCGCGTATCCTGGTACGGCCTCGGCCCAGGGGAGTCGTACAGCGACAGCAAGGAAGCGAATCGCGTCGGCGTATACCACGCCAGTGTCGATGAGCTGTACACGCCGTATGTGTTCCCGCAGGAAAACGGAAACCGCACGGACACGAGATGGATGTCGATCACTGATCAGCGCGGGATAGGTTTGTTCGCGAGCGGCCAGCCGACGATGGATTTCAGCGCCCTTCGCTACGATACAGACGATCTGGAGCAGGCCAAACATGTGACCGACTTGGTGAAAAGGGACTATGTGACGCTGCATCTGGATTATCGGCAAAACGGTCTGGGAAGCAACAGCTGCGGTCCCAAGCAATCGGAACAACATGCGTTGCGTCCAGAAGCATTCCGCTTCCAGCTACGCCTCGCTCCCTTTTTCAAAGACGCCATTTCGGAAATCCAGTTGAGCAAACAGCAAATAAGTGACTAAAGCACACCTATTAGCCACCTGAAAAACGTTGTACAATTTAATTAAAGATTGAATAGTGCAACTAATCGAATAATGGTGGTGGTTCTGTCACATGAAATCATGGTTGCTCGTTCCGCGCAGAAGTATCCACGCCAAGCTGCTCGCTTGTATGCTCATCGCCGCCATCATCCCGCTGTTTATTCTCGGCAGCATGGCTTACTGGAAGTCGTCGATGGTCGTGCGGGAGCAGTTTGGCACATCCGGGGAGTACATTGCGACACAGCTGCAAATCCAGATCGACAACTACCTGAGTCAAATGCGCTACATCGCCTACGACATCAACACGTACTTGTCCGACCCCACGCTGATCGTCATGCGCGAGGAGCAGCCGAAAACATACGCGGGCTTTCTGGAGCAAAAAAACTTTGAACGTTTCTTGGGGGCGTACAGCACGCAGGATACGAAAGGCATCTTCATCGTGACGCCCTCGGGGTATTTTTTCGGGAAAAATGTGATCAACGGACAAGACTTGCAGCGCGAACAATGGTGGAAGGCGTTGCCCGCGAAGCTCACAGGAGAGAGCTGGATCGGTTTTTACACCCCTCGGCATTACGTCGGGTTTGAACAAACCGAATTTCGCCATAGCGAAAAGGTGCTGGGACTGGTCGTGCCTGTTCTCAGCGGTTACGGCGTGCTCAAGGACAGCCGGATTTTGATTGAAATGAAAGCCGGGAAGCTGTTTCAGCTGTTTCAGAAGCTGGAAGACGACATGAAGGCGTACGTAACGATCACCGATGAAAACGGCCGCCTGATTTACCAGACAGCGGGCCGTTTTACCGAACAAAAAGACGACATCGTCTGGAACAAGCCGCTGGAATCGAACAACTGGATGATGCAGGTGCGCTTGCCTTACGAGCAGATGAATCGTTCTGCCGATGTGATTGGCTCTTTTTTCGTGGCTGCCCTCGTCTTGTCGGCAGCGCTGGCAGTCATGCTCGCCTATTTGTTTTCCCGACGAATCACCGGAAAAATTCGCAGGCTGGAAGAAACGATGCGGCTGGTCGGCACGGGCGAGCTGCAAACGCGAGCGACAGTCGATACGGAAGACGAGCTGGGCAGGCTCGGCGTGAGCTTCAATCAGATGGTCAGGAAAATCCAGACGCTGGTCGCTGAGGTGAGCAAAACCGAGCAATTGAAAAAAGAGGCGGAGCTGCGCGCCGTCCACTACCAGATTAACCCACATCTGTTGTTTAATACGCTCAACTCCATCCAGTGGAAGGCAAGGCTCTCCGGAGCGAATGAAATCGGCAGCATGCTCTACCACCTGATCAAAGTGCTGGAAGGCAACCTCGACATCTCGCAGGAGCTGGTGCCGCTGGAAAAGGAACTGAAGACAGCCGGGCATTTTTTGGAGATTCAACAGTTTCGCTACGGGCCTGTCTTTTCGTTTGAGCAGGACGGCGTGGAGGCGTGCAGCCGTTATTTGATTCCGCGGATGACGCTCCAACCGCTCTTGGAAAATATTTTTTTCCACGCTTTTGAAGACGGAGAGGGAGTCATCCGGATTGCGGTTCAGGAAGAAGCAGGCATCGTGACGCTGCTGTTGCGCGACGATGGCGCGGGAATCGAGCCGCAGCGGCTTGCCCAGCTCTTGGACCCGGAACTGAAACGCTCCAGCAAGCGGGGTCTTGGCGTGTTCAATGTGGATCAGAAATTCAAGCTTCATTTTGGCAAGGAATACGGGTTGAACATCTCGTCAGTCAGAGGAGCAGGAACCACGATTCAGATCACATGGCCGAAAAGGGAGGAAGTGCCTGATGAGCATCAAGGTAATGATTGTGGATGATGAGGTGCTGGTGCGAAAAGGTCTGAAGGCGATGGTGCCGTGGAGTCGTTACGGTATGGAGGTAGTCGCGGATGCCCCGAATGGGCGCAAGGGCTGGGAAGCTTTTATGCAGATTCAACCTGAGCTTGTGATTACCGATATCGTCATGCCGGAAATGGATGGTCTGGAGCTGTGCAGGCGGGTCAAGGAACAGGCGCCGCAGACGAAAGTGCTCTTGCTGAGCTGCCACCGCGACTTTACTTTCGCCCAGCAGGGAATCTCTCTCGGTGTGTCTGGCTATTTGCTCAAAACTGAGTTTCAGGATGATGAGTGGGATTCCCTGCTGCAAAGGATGAGAGCTGAGCTGACAGGGGAGAAAAAGCAACCGCCTCAACCTCGCGAACGGCAAAAGGAGTGGAGGCTCGAATTTGGAACATGGCTGACGGGCTTGAATCGCGGCTTTGAGCAAAGCTTGGCTGCCATGCTGGAAGCGCAGTGGGGCTGGATGAACGATGCCACGCGTGTATGGTTGCTGGCAGGCATGGGCGAGTATCGGGAAGAGCAGGAGCGGGTAATGTTGTCACGGGAGCTGGATACGACCTGGGAGTGGATTCCGTGTGGAGATCACCGCTTCCTGTTTTGTCCCGCTGATTCGTGCAGGCAGGTGGAGTCGCTGCTGGTGGAATGGAAGCTGGCTGGAACCGTGACAAGCTGGGAAACAGCGGGTCCTTTTAGCGGGCGCGAGCAGTGGCTGCTGACGGTGCGCACGCTGTACAAGAAGACGGAATGGGCGAAAAAATTCGGCGTGATGCAGGATGCGTGGCAGGAGCCGATTCGCCAGGCCGTTCACTATGCGCTCGATCGGCTGGACACGCCGCTGACGGTAAGCGAGGTCGCTTCACAGGTCGGGCTGAGCCGCAGCCACTTTAGCGTGTTGTTTAAAAAAGGCGTGGGCGAGAGCTTCGGGGAGTTTCTCGACAAGCGTCGCGTGAGAATCGCGCAAGGCATGCTTGGCGAGACAACGATGTCGATCCAGGAAGTGGCGGAACGCGTCGGTCTGCCTGACGCCAAATACTTTAGCAAATGGTTCAAAAAATACACAGGCATGAGTCCCAGTCATTACCGTTTCAAACAAAAAGAGGAGTCTGGCCGAACAATCGTCCACTCCACCGCGCAAACTTGATTCGGCCCGGAAAAAGGAAACAAATTCGCGTACTAATTACGAACAGATGGCGGTTTCCCCATATTTTTTCTTTCATTAGAATGGAGAAAAATCAGGCTGTAACTCAAGGGGGGGCACAGATGAAAAAGATGGCGTCAAAATGGATGACAGCCGGGATGGCACTACTTCTCGCTGTAGTGACGGGTTGTTCGCAAAGCCAGCCAGCAGAGACACAAAACACGGGCAGTAACACTGGCAGCACAACGCCGACATCGTCTGAAAAAAAGGAAACGGTTACATTGCGCTTTGCGACATGGGACACGGATGAAATGCTGAAAATTCAGCAAGATATCGCGAAGAAATTCGAACAAAAAAATCCCGGCGTGAAAGTGCAGGTCGAAGCGTATGCCGATGGTTTTGACCAGAAGCTGGTCGCGGCATTCGGTGCGAAAAACCCGCCGGATGTCATGTACATGTGGGATTTCCCGACTTACCATGCGTCGCTTGAGCCGCTGGATGAATTTGCAAAAAAAGATTCGACAGTCGCCATCGACGACTTTTATCAAGGACTCCTGAATTACAACCGCTACAACGGGAACTTGTACGGATTGCCTGCCGGGTTCTCGACGCGCGTCATGTTTTACAACAAAAAGCTGTTCAACGAGGCGAATGTGCCACTGCCGACAGACGGCTGGACGTACGACGACTTTAAAGCAGCAGCCAAACAGCTGACGGTCCGTGAGAAGAAGCAGTACGGATTTGCCGTTCGCTCTGAGCCGGATACGTACGACCTGCAGGAAGTGGTCTGGAGCAATGGCAGCAGCTTTATCAGCCCGGATGGAAAATCGATCGATGGATTCATGAATAGCAAAGAAACCGCGCAAGCTTTGCAAGTTTTCAGCGATCTGACGAAGGAAAAGAGCGCGGTGCTCGTCGGAGGCAAAAATCAGCAAAGCGGAAACGACTTGTTCAAAGCTGGCAAGCTGGCGATGTATGACAACGGCGTATGGTCGCTGGAGTCTTACAAAAAGGCAAACGTCGATTTCGGCACGGTCGTAATGCCGCAGTTCCCTGGCAAACAGGGCAAAGGTGTCATCGCCACTTCCTCGGTGTCGATCGCCAAAGACTCCAAGCATAAAGAGCTGGCTTGGGAGTTCGTGAAATACTTCGTTTCCAGTGAAGCGATCAAAATGCGCACGTCCGATCTGCCTGTACGGATCAGCGTGGTTCAGGAGAAAAAGCTCGATCAGGACGCCCTGTACGCTCCGTTTTACAAGATGCTGGAGAAGTCGAACGATACGCCAGCGTTCCTTTTGCACCCGCATTGGAACGAGATCAATCGCAACCTCTCGGCGGCGGTCAATGCGATCATGCTGGGCCAAAATGCCGAAGAGCTGCTGAACAAGGCGGTCAAGGACTCCCAGAAGTACATGCAAAAATAAGGGAAGGATGTCAGGGACGTGAAAACAGAGACAATCGTGACGCGTGAGCAGCCTGCCATGACCGTACAACCCAAAAAAATGAACTGGGGGGCGCTTCTCACCCCCTATCTTTTTATCCTCCCATGGATCATCGGCTTTCTCGCTTTTACGCTGGGACCGATGCTGTTTTCGCTCGTAATGAGCTTTTTTGACTGGCCTGTAGTGGGGGAGGTTACCTTTGTCGGGCTGGACAACTACGTCAACATGTTTACCGATGACCCGCTGTTTTGGCAATCGCTTTGGGTAACGATCAAGTTCGCCCTGCTGTTTGTGCCGCTCAATCTGATCATCGCCCTGTTTTTGGCGATCATGCTTAACCAAAAAGTGCGGGCAAGCGGCTTTTTCCGGACGGTGTTCTACTTGCCGAGCGTGATTTCCGGCGTGGCGCTGGCGATGATCTGGGCATGGGTGTATGACGGCGAGTACGGCATTTTCAACTACTTGCTCAGCCTGATCGGAATTACCGGGCCGGATTGGTTGAATGACACCTCATGGGCGCTCGTCGCCATGGTCATCGCCAGTCTGTGGGGGCAAGGCTCGATGGTGCTGATTTTTCTCGCGGGGCTGAAAGGGATTCCCGAAAGCTTGTATGAAGCTGCATCCATTGACGGCGCGGGTACAGTGCACAAGTTTTTTCGCATCACACTGCCGATGATCAGCCCGACGCTTTTGTTCAACCTGATCATGACGATCATCAGCGCGTTTCAGCAGCTCAGCCTGGCGCTTTTGCTCACCGGGGGCGGGCCGTTGCAATCGACTTACTTTTACGCCATGTACGCGTACGACAACGCCTTCAAATACTTCAAGATGGGATATGCGTCGGCGAACTCGTGGTTTATGTTTTTGATCATTTTGGTGCTGACTTTCATCGTCTTCAAAACATCCGGAGGCTGGGTGTACTACGAAGGTGACAATCGCAAGGGAGGGGAGGAAGCTTGATTCGCAAAGCGATATCGTATACGAGCTTGATCTTTTTCTCCTTTCTGTTTCTGGCTCCGTTTTACTGGATGGTCTCTACTGCGTTGAAGTCGGATCAGGAGATTTACACGTATCCGCCCAAATGGATTCCTGACGTCTTGCACTGGGAGAACTTCGCCAATGCGTGGATGTCGCAGCCGTTTAATCTGTTTTTGCAAAATTCGTTGAGCGTGACGCTCTTGACGACGATCGGCCAGCTGATTTCCTCATCGCTGGTGGCATACGGGTTTGCCAGATTTACGTTTAAAGGCAGGGACTTCCTGTTCATGGTCGTGCTGGCGACGATGATGATTCCGTGGGAAGTGACGATGATTCCGCTGTATATGGAATTTAATTACTTGAACTGGATTAATACCTTGAAGCCATTAATTGTGCCCTCCTTTTTCGGGGCGCCGTTCTATATTTTCTTGATGCGTCAGTTTATTTTGACAATTCCTCGCGAGCTGGATGAAGCGGCACGCATCGATGGGGCAGGCCCGTTCCAGATTTACGCGCGCATCGTGGTTCCGCTGATGATGCCTGCGCTGATTTTGATTAGCGTCTTCAACATTATGAACACTTGGAATGATTATTTGGGGCCGTTGATCTTTTTGAATGACCAGAGCCAGTACACTTTGACGCTCGGGCTTGCGCAATTCAAAGGCATGTACGACGTGGAAGCGACCGGGCTGATGGCGGTTACGATCCTGATCTCGCTGCCGCCGCTCGTGCTCTTTTTCCTCGCCCAGCGGTATATCGTCGACAACGCGGCAGGGGTCGGCATCAAGTAAGGAGGCATGGCAGGTGAAACATCGGGAGAAATGGGAAGGGGCATTCTGGTCGGTTCATCAATGCGGAGA
The DNA here is from genome assembly GCF_038000275.1 of Brevibacillus sp. FSL K6-0770. NCBI lineage: Bacteria > Bacillati > Bacillota > Bacilli > Caryophanales > Paenibacillaceae > Brevibacillus > Brevibacillus sp. FSL K6-0770. The sequence goes on along the minus strand of NZ_JBBOBQ010000001.1, from coordinate 5,900,334 downwards.
GTGGCTGTTGCGGCTGGCAGTAGCCCACCTGCTCTGGATCGGCGGCACGCTTTTGGGAGGCGTCGTGCTTGGCGTTTTTCCGGCGACCGCAGCTGTGCATGAGGTGCTTGGCGGGCAAGGCTCAGGCGGAAACAGGGATGACAGAGGGCTTGCAGCCGCTTTCTGGTATGCGTACCGCCGTTACTTTTGGCGAAGCCAGCTATTGGGATATGCCCTGTTGCTGTCGGGAGTCGTGTTGTGGGGCGACCTGATTTTTTTCCTTGGTCTGGGCACGAAATGGAGCCTTGTTTGCGCAGCTTTGTTGGCCGGAATCAGTCTTCTGCATACCGCGATTTGCTGTCACGCTTTTGCCTTGCTTGTGCGCTTGGATCGCGGCTTTTGGGCAGGAATCAGGCAGTCGTTCTGGGCGGTGGCGGCTTTTCCCCTGCACGCTATGGTGACGGTCGGCGGCGTGTTTTTGTGCGTGGGCGTCATGCTTGTCTTGCCAGCGCTGCCGATCTTGCTGGGGGCAAGTGCGCTTGTCTGGTGGATGGCAGTGCGGACGGTTCGCTTGCTGGAAAAGTGCGAGCGCAAAGCAACTACACAGCAACTACGGGGTGAAACATATGCAGTTTGATTTGGGAATCGTTCCTTTTAGCCGACACGGGTCTTTTCTCGTCGTTTCCCGGCTTGGCAGCGACAAGCGGGCCGAGGGACTGTACTTGCGCAATGTGCGTGGCGGAGACAATCGGGACGGGGCTGTCTTTCGCCTGGAGCTGGTAGACGGCGGGGTGGCCGTTCCTTTTGAAGTAGTCGCTACGCCAACTGTGCTCGTGCTGCGGGCAGAGCAAGGCGAGTTGGAATTGTGCATGGGCGAGCCGCAGCTTGTTCAGGTTCGCGGACGGGGTGTCGACTTGCGGCTGGTGGTGGAATCGGAAGCCGCGGATTACGTCATGCCAGCACCAGCCGACTGCCTGGTAGTCAACCATTTTACGACCGAGCTGCACTTTCGACTGACACCGCTTGCTGGAAAAGTGGCGGTAGAAGACGCGTGGAAGGCGACGCGAGACAGTCAGGTCAAGCTGTCGTTTTTGCCTGACGGTCAGACGGGTGAGCTGGAGGGCGTAATCGAGGAATTTCAGACGGTGTGGCGAGAGCGCAGCTATCCTGATTTTGCTTCCGGTCGCGCTCGGGTGGAGCAAGAGTATCGCGAATGGCTGGGACAGACGCTTCCACTCTCGGAAGCTGCTCGTGAAGACGGGCTGGCAGAAGCGCGCGAGCTGGCAGCGTATATAACGTGGTCGTGTGTCGTAAGGCCAGAAGGGTATTTGCCGCGTCCGGCGATGTACATGTCGAAAAACTGGATGACCAACATCTGGAGCTGGGATCATTGTTTCAATGCGATGGCCTTGACTCGCTGGAATTTGCCGCTCGCCTGGGATCAGTTGATGGTGTTTATCGACAGGCAGGACGAGAGCGGCGTGTTCCCCGATTTTATCAACGACAGGTATGCGCTCTGGAACTGCTGCAAGCCGCCGATTCACGGCTGGACGCTGGGCTGGATGCTGGCGCGCAACGACGATGTTACCGATGAGATGCTGACAGCGATATACGAGCCGCTATGCCGTTGGACGGACTGGTGGTTCCGCTACCGCGATGATGATCAGGACGGCATTCCTCAATACAACCACGGCTACGATTGCGGCTGGGACAACAGCACGGTTTTTCTCGACGGAACACCGATTGAAAGCCCGGATTTGCCCGCGTATCTCGTGTTGCAAATGGATGTGTTGGCGGGAGTGGCGAAGCGGTTGGGTCGGGATGACGAGGCGCAAGCCTGGGAAGAAGAGTCGGAAGCGACTTTGCAGCGATTGCTGGCGCAGCATTGGGATGGGAAGAAGTTTTTTGCGACACGTTCGGGGAGCGACCAGCCCACCCGAGGTGACAGCTTGATCTGCTACATGCCGCTTGTGCTCGGCGAAAAGCTGCCCGAAGCGATGCGTGAGCAGATGATCGCAGACGTGCAGCAGCGTTTTTTAACGGACCACGGACTGGCTACGGAGAGCCCGGCAAGCCCGTTTTACCGCAGCGATGGCTACTGGCTCGGCCCGATTTGGGCGCCGGTGACCATGCTGTTGGTCGATGGCTTGCGCCGTGCGGGCGAAGAAAAGCTTTCCCAGGAAATTGCCCGACGCTTTTGCCGCATGGCGGCGGCAAGCGGGATGGCGGAAAACTTCGATGCCCTGTCGGGTGCGGGACTGAGAGACAGGGCGTTTACGTGGACGTCCAGCGTGTTTTTAATGTTGGCGCATGAGTATGTGTGAGTGACAAAAAAGGACGATGGCTGCTGGAAAAGAGCGTAGCCATCGTCTTTTTCACCTTCCTTGCTAAGGAGTAGGGTTTTCTTTATAAGGATAGGTAATTTTCAAGCGGTAATAATCGTTACTCAAGTACTTATATTGTATCTTTAGAATTTTTCCTCCTTCATAAACTAAAAAACTTGATTCATTGACCAAAGCATGAAAGCTGCTAATCTTTCCTTCGTTTTTCAATATTGGCAATACTTCATTGTAAAAAGCATTAAACTCATTCTCATTGGAGTACGTCCGATAAAATGGTGAGCAGCTGTCTGTTATACCTTCAAAAACTGTACGTTCAGGAAGTGGCAGTTTGAGTTCCTCACACTGGAAGGAATGGCTAGGGGCCAGATAACTTTTTAGAGCATGTTGAAATTCTCTGTCCCAAAAAAACAATTGAATAAGGATGAGCAAGGAAAGAGCAAATACGATCTGCCACTTCCTTTGGCGCCATCCTGCGCGGCGAAGTACCAAAGAAAAGTAGATTAGGAAGATGACAAGAAAGAACAGGGAGTAAAAAATGTGGGACAGGGGAATTGGCATAGATCCTCCATGGTGAGCGTGTATTGCATTTTGAAATACAAAGTCATAACAAACCGCACTTCACTATCTGAAATACTATTTAGTTGTGTTTTATCGAAACATAGTAGGTAGACAAATAAATGGGGCGGATATAAGCGTCTTTAGAAGTCGCTCCCCAGTGATCATTTATCCTAAGAAACTCGTAAGTCCATACGTGGCGTGTATCATTGCTATCTCGAAAAGTTGCCTCGTATTCTTTGGCTCCCTTAACAGTGACTGTATGATCATAGTAAGGTTTCGAGTCCATGCTATAATACCCTGGCCCATCACTATCTAAATAGTTTTTAATATCGTCGTAATCTGGGGTGACTATTTCTTCATCATCACTTGTGGATTGAGATGAATCCCCTACTGCGTTAGCTGCAATTTTGTATAAGTTAGCATTATCCCAAGGATAGACCCCGTTGTCCGGTTTAACAAAGTATTTTGATTTAATCATTGCGTCGTATGCTTTCTTTTTATTGGAAGAGGATAAGTTAGAGTGATAGTTCATAATTTCTAATGTGCTAATTAATGCGCAATCATTATCGTAGTTATCCCATGGACTATCATCCTGATTTATGTCAGGAACATAGTAAGATTGGCTATACTCTTCGGATACTTTGACATTTGTATATCCATCATTTTCTAAGTATTTTTTTAACCATACGCCTGGATCTGTAATATAGTCGCCGTCGTATCCTTCGTTAGCACCTGAAAGAAAAGTTGAAAATAGTGAATCTAGCGTATCTTCAGTGGTATTCTCCCATTTATTCTGCATCTGAGTAGTGTTTATAATTCTCTTTTTGTTTGGCTCGCTATTGTTTTCCCTCTTCAATTCATCTATTGACTTTCCTTTATCCTTACCTTCAATTACAACGCCATCGTGATTAACTGAAAAATGCTGAAACTGGTTAGAATATAAAGTTTTGTTATTATCGAAATATGAAGAATCAATCTTTTCAAAGGAGAATTGAAGCAGCTCGCCGCTATCGGAGTCCACAATAACGAACCCTTCTGTGAAAATAACAAGAACCTCTGATAAGCGATCTTCCAAGTCATGCACAGGAATAATTTTCTTTACTTTAAATATGCCTTTCTTTATTTGTTCAGCCCAAGGGGATTCTGTATCGACTGCGGAAATAACCATACTCTCCATTAGAGCTTGAGCGGTGCCATTTGCTATTTTTTCAAGATCGTTTGTACTAAGTATTGATTTCCTATTCTTGGGAATATATTTTCCGATTTCTTTTACAAATCGCTCGTTACTACTTTTACTGATGAGCATAGATGAAGAAGACTCTTTTGCTACTCCGGTATCTGGATAAGCTAAAGTTGATAAAAGAAGTGCGCCAGCAACTAGTAAGAGATTTTGTTTACTTATATTACCTTCAAAGTAAAAAAATGTAATTAAATCACTTTGAGTATATTTATTATACATTTTATTGTCAATATTTTACCAATCTTTAACATTCATTAAAAATTGTAACACACTCTCTTAACATTCAAGGCTTATAGTAAAAGCAACAAGCAAATAGCTTCGGAACCATTGGGTGGAGACATGTGAAAACCCATAGTTTCTTCGTACGTGCGCCAGGTGGCATGCGGAAGGACTATGTGTTTTTTTGTGTCTCCCTTTTTGTGTTCCGCTCAAAACGACAGGAGGAATCAGAGGATGAAACGTGGTTGGCTTGGCTTGACCTTGGCAGTGGCAATGGTGGGTATGGTCGGTTGCTCTGCGGCGGGAAGCGCAACTGGAGCAGCTGGGGGCGCCGGAAAAATGGCGATTGTGTACAACAACTCTGATGAGTGGGCGAGCTTTGGCACGATTCGCCAGGCGTTCAAGGAAAAGACCGGGATCGAAGTACCGAATGACAATAAAAACAGCGGCCAATCCGTGACAGCGATGATTGCGGAAAAAGACAGCCCGATCGCCGATGCGGTCTACTACGGAATCGTCTTCGGCTCTCAGGCGGTCGAGAAAGATTTGGTGGAAGGCTACAAGCCGCCGCATTTTGACGAGATTCCCGCAGCGTTGAAAGACCCTGACGGCAAGTGGATGACAGTGCACTACGGCGCGATCTCGTTCATCGTCAACAAGCAGGCACTGGGCAGCACCCCTGCGCCACAATCGTGGGCAGACCTTTTGAAGCCGGAGTACAAGGGCAAAGTCGGATTCCTCGACCCGTCCTCGGCTGCCGTAGGCTACAGCGTGACCGTAGCGGCCAACCTCGCCATGGGCGGCGATTTGGACAACTGGAATCCGGGCATCGATTACTTGAAAAAGCTGGAGGCAAACGGAGTCATCCATCCAAAAGGAACAGCCAATGCCAAAGTGATGAAAGGCGAAATCCCGATCATTATCGACGCCGATTTCAACGGCTACAAGATGAAGTACGAAGAAAACGGCCCAATCGATGTGGTCATTCCAAAAGAAGGCTCGCTGAAGCTGCCGTACGCCATGTCGATTATCAAAAATGCGCCGCATAAAGAGGCCGGACAACAATATCTCGACTTCCTGCTCTCCGACGAAGGTCAGCAAATGTTCGCCAAAGGCTTTGTCCGCCCGATCCGCAACGTGCAGATTCCAGGCGAGGTCGAAAGCAAGTTCTTGCCAGCGGCTGATTATGAGCGCGTCCGCGACGTTGACTTTGCGAAAATGAATCAGGTTCAAAACGCTTTTATCGAGCGTTGGAAGAGTGAAGTTCTTGCCAACTAGAGGAGTTTGTCTATGAAAAGAATGGGCGTTGCCGTCTTTGTCTTACCGATTTTTCTGCTGTTTGCGTTCTTTTTCCTGTATCCGCTCATCGTGCTGGTCGTAGCCAGCTTTCAGCGCGGCGGCGAGCTTACGGCGGGCAATTACGCTCAGATCATCACCAACCCGCAGTATTTGCACTCGCTGTGGAACAGCTTGTGGCTGTCTCTGTCCGTGACCTTGGTTGCGCTGGTTTTGTCTGCTGTGCTCGCTTTCTTTTTGGCCCGGCATTCGTTTCCGGGGAAGACGCTGTACTTTACGCTGCTGACTTTTCCGATCTCTTTTCCGGGCGTTGTCGTTGGCTTCATGATCATTATTTTGTTTGGTTCGACGGGCATTTTGCCGATGTTGTCCGAGCTTTTGACCGGGGAAAAAAAGCTGGTGTTTGCCTACACGATTGCCGGAATTTTTTTGGCCTACCTGTATTTCGAGATTCCGCGCATTGTGATGACGCTGTACGGGGCGATCAAAGATTTTGACCAGACGCTGGAGGAGGCTGCCCGAACTATCGGGGCCACGCCATGGCAGGCGATCCGCTATGTGGTGCTGCCGACGCTTTATCCGATCTTTCTCTCGGCGGGAGCACTTGCCTTTTCCACGTCGATGAGTGCATTCGGCACAGCTTTCACGCTGGCGAACGACTTCGATATTTTGCCGATCCTGATGTACAACGAGTTCACGCTCAATTTCAACATTGAAGTAGCCAGTGCGATTGCGGTCGTCATCGGGCTTGTCTGCGTGGGGATTAACCTCGGGTATCGCGTGCTGGTCGAGAAGGAGGGGCGTTCTTGATGCAAACAGCAGGAAAAGCGTTGGTTTACGTGCTGGTTTTTCTGATCAGTGCGCTCATCCTCTCTCCCTTGTTGTTTACCGTTGCCGGATCGTTTGCGGTGTACTGGGGCGCTGACATGTATTCGGCGGGCGTGACCTTGTCCTGGTATGCAAAAGTATTCGAGAAATTTGGGCATACGATTGGCTTTACGCTGGTGCTCGCTTTTTGCACGGTGCTGGTCAATACGGTGCTGGGCACGATGGCCGGCTACTGGTTTTACCGTTGGAAAAGCCGCTGGGTGTTTGTGCTGGAGGAGCTGTTGTCTCTTCCGATTGCTGTACCAGGCATTGCGATTGCCCTGGCGCTGATTCAGACGTATCCCGCGATGCGCGCATCCGGTGCCTTGATGCTGGTCGGGCATGTAATCATTACGTTTCCGCTGATGTTTCGGACTGTGCTCGGCACGCTGCGGACAAAAGATTTTCGCACGCTCGACGAATGCGCAGCTACGCTGGGAGCCGGGCCGATGTACCGCTTTTTCCATGTGATTTTTCCGAGCATTCGCGGGGCGATTCTCTCCGGTGCCGTCATGGTATTCATGCTGTCGCTCGGCGAGTTCAACATGAACTTTTTCCTGTACACGCCGCTGACGGTGACATTGCCGATCGGGCTGTACGAAGCGTACTCGACGCTGCGGATTGAATTGGGCAGTGCGTACACGACACTGTTTTTGGCGATGGCGATTCCGCTGATGTACTTGCTGCATCGCCTGAACCAGAGTTCGGCCTTTTCGCGAAACGGAGGGGTGTAGATGGAGGAGAGCACGGTGCAATCGATGGAAATTGCCATTCGTGGCGTATCAAAAACTTTTCAGGATGGAACGACGGCCTTGCAGCCGATCGATTTGCAGGTAGCGGCAGGCGAGGTGCTGGTGTTGCTCGGGCCATCTGGCTGCGGGAAAAGCACGCTGCTGCGGATGATTGCCGGGCTGGAGCAGCCGACAGCCGGACGTATTTTGATCGGGGATCGCGACGTTACCCAGCTTCCGCCGGAAAAGCGGGGGATCGGCTTTGTTTTTCAACAGTACGCCTTGTTTCCTACGATGACGGTGGAAGAAAACATCATGTTCGGCATGAAGCTGCGCAAAATCGGCAAGCAGGAGCAGAAGGCCAAGCTGGAGGAACTGCTTGCCTTGATGAACTTGACGGAGCTGCGCAAGCGACTGCCTATTCAGTTGTCTGGCGGGCAGCAACAGCGTGTGGCGATTGCCCGCGTGCTGGCGACTGACCCGATGATTTTGCTGATGGACGAGCCGTTGACGGCACTGGATGCCAAATTGAAGGAGCACCTGCGGTTGGAGCTGGCCCAGTTGTTTCGCAAGCTGCACATTACGACGGTATACGTGACGCATGACCAGACAGAAGCGATGGCGATTGCCGACCGGATTGTCGTGATGAACAAAGGGGTCATCGAGCAGAGCGGTACGCCGAAAGAGATTTACCTCAAGCCGAAATCTTCATTTGTGGCCCAGTTTGTCGGGCAAGTGAACCGCTTGCGGGCAAAGGTCAAGACAGCGGAGCGTGGCAACGTCCTCGATTTGGGATTTTACCAGCTTCCGTACAAAGGGGAGAGCCGGGCAGTCGCGGACATCGATGTGTTCCTTCGCCCGGAGGACGTATATCTCACGCAAGAAGCAGGCTTTTCTGCACGCGTGCAGGACGTGATTTTTCTCGGCGATCATTACCGCGTCATTGCCGAGTCCGGCGGGCAAAAGCTCGTTATCGACGTCGGAAACGACACGCTGATCCACGAAGGAGATCAGGTGCAACTGGAAATACGCGAAGACAAAATCATTTACGCATGAGGTGACGGGGATGAAAAAAGAAATTTGCTACTCCGACTTGGCGCTTTTGACGCAGCCGATTGAGGCAAATATCGAGCTGCTTCTGGAACACGGCGCAGACAAAATCGAGCTTTTGATGGACGGGCTGCAATGGGATGCCATGGACGATCAGATCGCCCGCATGAGCAAAGTGCTGCCTCAGTACAACGCAGGGTACACGGTGCACCCGCCAGCGTGGGACACCAGCTTGACCAGCGAGAACAAAGCGATTCGCGAAGCGTCTTTTTCCGAGTACGCGAAAGCGATCCAGTTCGCGCATAACATCGGGGCAGAGCATGTCGTGATTCACCCCGGCTTTTGCTTCTCGCCCGTCTTTGACAAAGAAATTGCCCAGATGCGAGCGGCTGACGCGATTCATCGCCTGTGCAAAATAGCCGCGCCGCTCGGCGTGAAGCTGGCTGTGGAAAATGTAGGTTACAAAGGCGCGTCGATTTTCAGCGAAGCGGAGTTTGCGGCTTTTCTGGATGGAATGGACAGCGTCGCAGGGTACTTGCTCGACACCGGACACGCTTATTTGAACGATTGGGACATTCCGGCACTCATTCGCAGTATTTCGCACCGACTGCTTGCCGTGCATTTGCATGACAATTACGCAACAGGAGACGATCATTTGCCGATTGGAGAAGGCGGCATCAGCTGGGAGCCTGTTTTTGCCACACTTGCGCAGACCGCGCCGGATTGCCAGCTGATTTTGGAATATGCGCCGGGCACAGAGTTGGTCAAGCTTCAGCAAGGAAAAAGCGTGCTGCTGGAGCGATTGCAGCTCGTGTAAGCAAGCAAACCGCACTACTACCATGATCAAAAGGAGTGGAGAGGGAGCATGAAAAGAAAGCAGACGAAGCAAACAGGCAAAACAGGAACGCAAAAGAGGGCAACGGCAGCATCTGTACTAGCGTTGACCGTCCTGCTCAGCAATGTCCCGGTGCATGCCGAGAATGCGACAGCGGTCACTGAGACAGAAGCAGGAAGCAGCACAGCAGGCGACACGAAGGCAGAAGAGACTGGGACAGACGCGCCAGAAACCGGAGCAGCCGAAGACGCTACCGCCGGCGAGAACGGCCCAGCAACTCCGGAAGCGCCAGGGGAAGTGCCCGCAGGTGATGCCGAGACGACACCAGGAGAAGCTCCTGCCGAGGTGCCGACTGATGCGCCAGCTCCAGAGGAAATTCCTGCTGTATCGAGCGTGGAAGCTTTGCAGATCACGCAAGACTCGCCGATCAAAATTACGGAAATTTTGTACGATGCAGACGGCTCCGACGATGGAACCGGTTTTTGGAGATTTCCAATCTGGGAACGAAAACCGTCGATATTAGCGGCTACATGATCGGCGATGAGGAAACAAGAGGCGGCGGCGAGGGAATGTTCGCTTTTCCGCAAGGCACGAAGCTTGCTCCCGGACAATCCATCACGATTGCCCAATCGTCGCTGATCAACAAGGCCAAATACCGCTATACTCCCGATTTTGAGCTTCCGCCTGTCGAGCAGTACAACCCGCAAGACGACCCGGATGTGCCGAATTTGCTGCCGACCGATTGGGCAACAGGGACGATTGTCATGGCAAACGGCGGCGATGACGTGCTGCTGATGGACGACAAGTACAACGTTCTCGACTATGTTCCATACATCAAAGACACGACTTTTAACGGCAAAAAAGTCAAGGCGGCCAAGCCGTTGAACAACTTGGGCGAATCTTTGCAACGAATCAAGCAAACGGGAGATGCTTCGGTCGACTTTTACTCGCTGTTCCCAAGTCCGGGAACGTGGAGCGACAAGGAGCCGGAAGAACCGGACTTTGGTCCGAGCGACTCTTTGATCATCACAGAGGTTATGAATGATCCGCTGTTTGATGAAAGCACGGGCGAATTTGTCGAGATTACGAACATATCGGATAAAGCTATCGACATTAGCGGCTATTTGATTGGAGATGAAGAAACAAAAGGCGGCAGCGAGGGAATGCACGCGTTCCCACCGGGGACAATCATTCAACCGTACCAGCCAATCGTTGTCGCCCGTTACGCGGATGGCATCGTAGAGCGTCACCAGACGAAGCCGGACTTTGAAATTTTCGAGTCGATGGACGATGTACCGCAAATGCTGCCGACGAAGTGGGCTACTGGCAGCCTGTATTTGGCTAACAGCGGCGATCATGTGATTTTGGCTGATCCAGAGGCGCGCGTCATTGACGCCATGGTATACGGCGATGCCAAATTCCCGCAAGTAACGGCACACCCGGGAGTGGCAGGCGGTCACACGATGGAACGCTTGACAGGTGAAGATACGAACGACGCTTCCAAAGATTTTGTCGACCAGCCTAATCCGACTCCGGGAGGTCTTCTGTTCGGCCCGGATGCTCTCGTAGACAAGATTCCGAAATCCGATTTGAAAGACAACGTCCTGATCGTGAAGGAGCCAGAGACTGGTGTTGTATCGCCAGTGACAGTAATTGGCTGCTATCAATCCGGCGATGTCTCGGCATTGGCTTCGTCCGGTGTTTCCTCCGTATTTTTGATCGTAGGCAAAAATATTGACGGACAACTGATTGTGTCGGCGGGAGACAGACCGCTTTTGGCCGATGCCCTCGATCAATTGGCGAACAAAGCGATTCCGATTTTGTCCATCGAATCGAAGGAGCTGGTGCCAGCTGTTGACCAACTGTTGACAGAGCGTTCCTTGACGGATGTGCACATCGTATCGAGCAACCCGGAGATTGTTCGTGCAATGCGGGAGAACAACGATGAGTACCGCGGCGCGATCCTGGACGGTGTGGACGAGCTTGATTTGGCCAAGCAAAAGCAGTTGGTAAAAACCGTGCGCGCCAGCAAATCGAACGTGCTGATTTTGCCTTACGACCGTGTGAATGCGGAAGTGGCTCGCTATTTCCGTCTGCGGGGAATTACGGTATGGGCAATTGAAAAAGCCGGAACCGTGCAGCATCACGATCTGGTCAGCATGGGTGTGCGCGGAATCATCTCTGCACAGCCAGAAACGGTGTTGTCTGCTCTGGCAGCCTATCCGACCGAGACGTTGACACAGCCGCCAATCGTCTACGCGCACCGCGGCATTCCGTCCAAAAAGCCGGAAAACACGATGTATTCGTTCCAGGAGGCCATTGACCTGGGAGCAGATATCGTGGAGACGGACATTCATAAGACGAAGGACGGCAAGCTTGTCCTGATTCACGACTTTGAGCTGGAGCGCACGACAAACGGCACGGGAAAAGTAAAAGACTACACGCTGGCAGAGCTTCGCGCACTGGTTGCCAACAAGCAAGACCCGGAAAACCCGGACTGGTACCAGCCTGAGATTACAGATGCCCGCATCCCTACACTCGACGAGCTGCTGGAAGCGGCAAAAGGCAAAGCCGTACTCGATCTGGAAGCAAAAAGCATCGGCTACGAAAAAGAAATCATCGAAGCCATTGAAGCGCATGACATGGTGGAAGACGTCATTCTTTGCAGCTTCAGCTCGGAAGTATTGAACCGTTTTGCTGCTTTGAATCCGGAAGTCGGGCTGGGCTATGTGCTGAGCGGCTCCAAGCCGGAAACGAAGAAGGATCAATACGCGGAGAAGCTCGTCACAGATGCGATCCAGCTCAATGCCCAATACTTCCTCGACCAGGCGATTTTGACACCGGAGCTGGCGCGCTACGCCAAGCATCGCGGATTGCCGCTCGGCGTGTACACCGTAAACGAAAATGCGCAGATTGAAGAAGCGTTGCGTACAGGTGTGAGCGGGGTTGTTACCGACTACGCACAACGTTTGCTGACAGCGCCAATTCGCGTCGATGCGCCGCAAAGCTCGCTGGAATTGACCGCAGGTGAAGTGAAGCCGCTCGAAGCGATCATCGACTATCGCGTGGCGGAAGACCAGTTGGCGCCAGCCCGCATTCGCCTGATTGACAACCATGACGCCGCAGTGGAAGTGGCAGCAGACGGCAAGAGCCTGATCGCCAAAAAGGCTGGCACAGCCAAGGTTCAACTGAGTGTGGAAGTGCCATCTGGCGGCAAGACGTGGAAAATGGTCACGACCGTGATCGAAGTGAAGGTCAATTAATTGTTTCGCGAAACAGGAGGGGGAGCTGCTTCCCTCTCCTTTTGCTACTATGACGTTTGTGCGAAATCAGAGGACAGACCTTGAAACTTCTGAACATTCGGGATACTCTTGATGAAAAGGCTTGATTCGTAGAGCGGAGGGTGGTTGATGCATGCTCGAGGAAAGCGTTTCGTTGCGGATGTGGAAACGTTTTGTTCAAGAAGGTGTAATTGACTCAGCACGAATCAACAAACGGATTACAGAATCGTGGCATCGCTGCAAAAGCAGCCGGGTAAACCCGTATGCAGGCACAGGGCAGGTTGTACTCGCCGGGGATGCGCTGAAAAGACAACAGGAGAATAGTCGCCTGCTGCTGGAGCTTGCCTTGCCGCAAATTGACCGACTGTCGCCTTTTATCCACGACGTGGGGATGATCGCGCTCGTGATTGACCCCGAGGGCTACGTCTTGAGCATGCGTGGCGAAAAGCGGGCGCTTCACGATGCCAATGCGATCAATTTTGTCGAAGGGGTACGCTGGACAGAGGATGAGGTGGGCACGAACGCAATCGGCACGGCGCTTTTGGCAAAAGAAGCGATCATGGTCAACGGAACCGAGCACTATTCGGTTGCCTCGCATCGCTGGAGCTGCTTTGCGGCCCCCATCCGGGACGACAGCGGCTCGCTGCTCGGAATCATTGACGTATCAAGTCCTGTCGAGCGCAGTCACCCGCAGACGATGGCGACTGTCATGACGCTTGCTTACTCCATCGAGCAGGCTTGGATGAAGCAGCGGCAGCAGGACGAACTGGAATTGCTGCAACGCGCCATGATATTGCCAGGCGAAGGACAGCGGCCCATCATTTTTTGCAACCAGGAAGGCCGGGTAGTGTATGCGAGCGCAGATATACGCAAGCGAATCGCCAACTGGACCAATCTGAGAAGACATGAGGTTGCGGAGTACGGTTTTTTCGAAGCGCGGCAAGCGCCGTTGTTTTCCGAACGTCATCCGGGCTTGATTGGCTGGGTGATCGAGCTGGCGACAAGCGATGCGGGATTTGCGCGGATGTTTGTGAACCGTTCCTCCTCATTCCGCTTCCAAGGCGAGCCGGGAACGAGCGCAGCCTTTTGCAACGTCCTGCGGGAGCTGGAGCGGATCGCGCCGACGGACGGGAACGTGGTGATCTATGGCGAAAGCGGCACGGGAAAAGAGTTGGTCGCACAAGCGATACACGACAACAGTCCGCGCCGGGAAGGGCCGTTTGTGGCAGTCAACTGTGGCGCTATACCTCGCGAGCTGATGGAAAGCGAGCTGTTCGGGTATGTGGAGGGGGCATTTACCGGAGCGCGCCGCCGCGGATATACAGGAAAGCTGGCGCAAGCGAACGGCGGCACGTTGTTTTTGGATGAGATCGGGGAGATTCCCGCTGCCATGCAGGTCGCTTTGCTGCGCGTCCTGCAAGAGCGAAAAGTCACGCCGATCGGCAGTACGGAAGAGCATGCACTGAATATTCGCGTCATCGCCGCTACGCATCGCAATTTGCGGCAACAGGTGAGTGAGGGCAGCTTTCGCGAGGATTTGTACTATCGGCTGCACGTCCTCCCTGTATCACTGCCGCCGCTGCGGGCGCGAAAAGAAGATATTCCGCTGCTGATTCGCCACTACTGTCACAAAAACGGCTATCAGCTTGATTTGCCAAAAGCGTTGCTGGATGAGTTGATAGCGTATGATTGGCCGGGCAATATACGCGAGCTGTACAACGTTGTTGAACGTCTGCGAGTCCTTCCCCGAGAGGATTGGAAGCGGTTACTTTGCGATGTGATGCAGGCAGGAGCTGATTATGAGTTGCGTCCGCAGGCAAGACAGTCGATTCAGCAGCCGTCTTTTTACGAAGCCGACTCGCTCTGTTACCGCGAACAACTGGAGCGGCAGACGATCGTGCAAGCTCTGGAAAAAAGCGGCGGCAGCGCTTCGGTAGCGGCTGAGCTGCTAGGTATTCCGCGCAGCACTTTTTACCGCAAGCTGAAAAAGTATCGGCTCTGACGAAAGAGCACGAGAGGGGGATCACGCATGCCATTTTATTGGTGGGAGCAAACGCCTGTTCAACTGCTTGCTACGGTCTCCCGGCCGTATCGCGGGGAGGTGTTGATCCCTTTTAGCGTAGACGAGGCGTATGCCCGGCTATGTTCACAGGAGCCGACGACTGCTCCTGTCATTCACTTGTGGCGGCATGAAAAAGCGATTGTTTTGGGCGCGCGTGATGCCAAGCTGCCGCATGCGGCTGAAGCTGTGCGACAGTTGGAGGCAGCGGGGTATCAGACCGCTGTCCGTCCATCAGGCGGGGCTGCCGTTCCGCTGGCGCCGGGAGTGATCAACTTGTCGCTGGTGATGCCTGTTGCCGCTTCTGACTTGAATCCCGAGCCGTTTTTTCTGCGGATGGTGGAGTTGATTCGTGCGACGTTGGGCGACGACGGAGCGAAAATGAGCAGCGGTGAAGTAGAAGGGGCTTATTGTCCGGGCACTTACGATCTCGCCATTGAAGGATATAAATTTTGCGGGATCGCCCAGCGGCGTTTGACTCGGGCGGTTGCGGTCCAGGCGTTCATCAATGTCGAAGGCTGCGGGCGCACGTACGAAGCGATCATCCAGTCTTTTTACGAAAAGGCAGCTATGGGCGCTCCCGTCGAGCAGTTTCCGCAAGTACAGCCGGGGCGGATGGCAAGCTTGTCCGAGCTGGGAGTGTCCGGGGGAGTGGAAGGGTTTGTCCTGCGCTTGCAGGAACTGCTGCACGCACACGCGGAGTCATCTGTTGCGGTGCTGGATGCTTGTCCAGACTCGCTTGCGCACGAGGCGAAGCAGGCGCTCGATTTGTTAAAAGGCAGGCATCGTCAACTGGTCGGTTCTTAAAAAGAACCGGCTTTTTTTGTGCGTGAAAATCGGTTCGGCTTTTTCATGAAAAACGTATGAAAGCTCATGAACGCGGATGTACCTTTTCGCGTGCAATCACACGGTCATGACGGCTGGATCGTATCTGTACAGTCGGGAAACCGATCTCAAGTGAGCCTTCGCTCCACAAGCTGCTGTGAGAAAAAATGAGACAAAACGGGACGATGTCTCACTTTGTACTACCTGGTGCCGACAGTCCAAGCAGAAAAAGCCGCAAAACCGCGCAGTTGCTGGCTGGCACAGAGATTGCACATAAGAAAAGGCAAGAGCGATCGACCGGGTCGTTCCAAACAAGTCACGATGGAGGAGGCGTATCTGATGAAAGTAATCCAGGCGGAAGAACAGGTGCTGTCCCGTGAACAGGCGAAATGGATGTACCGCAAAATGCTGGAGATTCGCAAGTTCGAGGACGCTGTTCACGTATTGTTCGGACAAGGCAAGCTGCCAGGGTTTGTCCACTTGTATGCAGGGGAGGAAGCGATTGCGGTGGGGCTTGGCGTCCATCTGAACCAGCAGGACAGCATCACCAGCACACATCGCGGCCACGGCCACTGCATTGCCAAAGAATGCGACTTGAATGGAATGATGGCAGAGATATACGGAAAAGCAACTGGCTTGTGCAAAGGAAAGGGAGGCTCCATGCACATCGCTGACCTGGACAAAGGCATGCTGGGCGCGAACGGGATCGTCGGAGGCGGTTTCCCGCTGGCATGCGGCTCTGCCTTGACCGCCAAGCTGAAAAAGACCAATGCGGTCAGCGTTTGTTTCTTCGGAGACGGAGCCAACAACCAGGGCACCTTCCACGAAGGCTTGAATTTGGCGGCAATCTGGAAGCTGCCTGTCGTATTTGTAGCGGAAAACAATGGCTACGGAGAGGCGACGCCGTTTACATACGCCTCCAGCTGCACACATATCGCTGATCGTGCAAGCGGTTACAATATGCCGGGAGTGCGCGTGGACGGAAAAGATGTGCTGGCTGTTTACCAGGCGGCCGAAGAAGCGGTTGCCCGTGCGCGGCGGGGCGAGGGGCCGACTTTGATCGAATGTGTGACCTACCGCAACTACGGCCATTTTGAAGGGGATGCGCAGAAGTACAAAAAAGAGATCGACAAACAGGAGCATCTCAATGAAAAGGATGCGATCACTTCTTTCCGCAATCATTTGACGACATCGCAAACCATGTCTGACACAGAGCTGACAGAAATCGAGCAAGCCGTAGACAGTGCGATCCAGGAAGCGATCCGCTTCGCCGAGGAAAGTCCGTATCCGAGTGCAAGCGAACTGCTGACTGACGTCTACGTGTCGTACTAAGAGAGGGGGATGGAGGACATGACGAGAAAAATCAGCTTTTCCGCAGCGGTTAATGAAGCGATGAAACTGGCGATGAGAGCCGATGAAAACGTGATTTTGCTGGGCGAGGATGTGGCTGGCGGGGCGCAAGTCGACCATTTGCAGGACGATGAGGCGTGGGGCGGCGTACTTGGCGTGACCAAAGGGCTTGTGCAGGAATTTGGCCGCGAGCGCGTTCTGGATACGCCGATTACCGAAGCTGGCTACATCGGCGCTGCGATGGCAGCGGCGGCAACAGGCATGAGGCCGATTGCCGAGCTGATGTTCAACGATTTTATCGGCAGCTGTCTCGACATGGTGATGAACCAGGGGGCGAAATTCCGCTACATGTTTGGCGGCAAGGCACAGGTGCCGATCACGATCCGCACGATGCACGGAGCAGGCTTCCGTGCGGCAGCACAGCACTCGCAGAGCCTTTACGCCATGTTCACGCACATCCCCGGCATCAAGGTGGTTGTGCCGTCCACACCTTATGAGGCAAAAGGCTTGCTGCTTGCCGCCATCGAGGACAACGATCCCGTCATTTTCTTCGAGGACAAGACGTTGTACAACACGACAGGAGAAGTTCCGGAAGAATATTACACCATTCCGCTCGGTGTTGCGGATATCAAGCGTGCGGGCAGCGACCTGACGATTGTCGCCATTGGCAAGCAAGTTCAGACGGCGCTTGCGGCAGCCGAGCAATTGGCGAAAAAAGGGATCGAGGTCGAGGTGGTCGATCCGCGCACGCTGTCACCTCTCGATGAGGATACGATTCTCGCCTCTGTCGCCAAAACGAATCGCCTGATTGTGATCGACGAAGCGAATCCGCGGTGCAGCATCGCAACCGATATCGCCGCGTTAGTCGCCGACAAAGGCTTTGATACGCTGGATGCACCAATCAAGCGGATTACTGCGCCGCATACACCTGTTCCGTTTTCTCCGGTGCTGGAAGATTTGTATCTCCCATCGCCGCAAAAGGTCATTCAGGTCGTGTCGGAAATGATCGGAGACGAATCGATCACGGTCGTTTCCTGATCGACTGGGAGCACTCGGCGTCGGCAGCAGCTAATGCCGGGTGCTTTTCGCGCTGAAAAGGGACAGACAAAATAGGAGAGGAGAGAGCGGGATGGCAGAAAATATCATCATGCCCAAGCTGGGAATGGCGATGGTGGAAGGAA
Source organism: Brevibacillus sp. FSL K6-0770 (assembly GCF_038000275.1). Taxonomy (NCBI): domain Bacteria; kingdom Bacillati; phylum Bacillota; class Bacilli; order Caryophanales; family Paenibacillaceae; genus Brevibacillus; species Brevibacillus sp. FSL K6-0770. The sequence goes on along the minus strand of NZ_JBBOBQ010000001.1, from coordinate 5,882,521 downwards.
CGGTGATCGCCTGGAAAAAACGGGAGGGCGAGGCGGTCAAAAAAGGAGAGGGCATCGTCGATATCAGCTCGGAAAAAATTGAAATGGAAGTAGAGGCTGCAGCAGATGGCGTACTGCTGAAAATTGAAGTTCCCGCGGGTGGCGTCGTTCCTTATGGCACCGTGCTGGGGGTGATCGGGCAGCCTGGCGAATTGGCAGCCACTCCTGCGGTCGTTGCCGAGGCGAACGCCAAAGCCGAATCGGCTGCAATGCTGGCGACCGCTGACGGCCAGAGCGCTGCGACAGGTACGAGTGCAGGTGCATCCATAGCCGCAACGGCTGTTCTGGAGCGCCCGCGCGATGGCGTGAAAATTTCTCCTGTAGCTCGCAAAATCGCCGAGGAAGCAGGATTTGACTTCACCACGATTGCCGGGACAGGGCCGCAAGGAAGAATCACCAAGGAAGATGTAGAGCGCGCGATCAAGGCTGCACAGGAAACCGCAGCCCCGGCACAGGCAGCTCCCGTAGCTACCGCAGTAGAAACAACCGACCGCGCAGCGGAAAGCCAGCTGGAACGCATCCCTGTCGCTGGCATGCGCAAGGTGATTGCCGAGCGGATGTATCAGAGCCTCCAGCAGAGCGCCCAGCTGACCATCACGATGCAGGCGGATATTACAGAGCTTTTGCAGCTAAAAGAGAAGCTCTCGCCGGAAATCGAGAGCCGCTATCAGCTCAAGCCGTCTGTCACGGACTGGATTGCCCGAGCAGTAGTCTTGGCGCTTGCCAAGCACAAGCAAATGAACAGCGCGCTTCTGGACGACCGGATCGAGCTGTATGACGACATTCATTTGGGTGTGGCGGTAGCCCTCGACAAAGGTCTGGTCGTCCCGGTCGTCCGCCACGCCGGAAAAATGACGCTCGTGGAGCTGTCGCGCCAGCTGAAATCAGTGAGTGCACGTGCCAAGCAAAATCAGCTCGCACCGGAAGAAATGAAAGGCTCGACTTTTACGATTACCAATCTCGGCAGCTACGGCGTAGACACGTTTACCCCTGTGTTGAACCCGCCGGAAACCGGAATATTGGGCATTGGCGCGGCAAAAGACACCCCCGTGTTCGTCGGTGACGAGCTGCAGCGGCGAAGCCTTTTGCCACTCTCGCTGACTTTTGATCATCGCGTACTCGACGGCGCTCCGGCAGCGGCGTTCCTGGCGACAGTCCGGTCTTATCTGGAAGCGCCGCACAGTCTGCTGATCTAGGAGGGAAGAGCATGTACGATATCGCGATCATCGGCGGAGGCCCTGCGGGTTACGTAGCTGCCATCACAGCGGCGCGTGCCGGGAAACAGGTTGTGTTAATCGAGAAAAAGGAACTCGGCGGCACTTGCCTGAACGAAGGCTGCATGCCGACAAAAGCGCTGCTGGAGTGTGCAGACACGTATCAGCACGTGCTTCATGCCGAGCGCTTTGGCATCGAAAATGCTGCTGACCATGTACAGGTCAATTGGGCAAAAATCAACGCCTACAAACAAAGCATCGTGCAAAAGCTGACCGGCGGCGTGCACTATTTGATGAAGCGCAATCAGGTACAAGTGATACGCGGCAGCGCAGCCTTTGAAAATGAGCGTGCGCTCCTGGTAGAGACAGCCAACGGCACGAGCAAAATCGAAGCAGAGAAGTTCATCGTAACGACGGGGGCGGAGCCGATCGCCCTGCCTTTTGCCCCATTCGATGGCGAATGGATCATGCACAGCAGCCATTTCCTGTCGCTGGAGACACCTCCGCCTGTGCTCGTAATCGTAGGCGGGGGAGTGATCGGCTGCGAGTTCGCTTCCGTATACAGCAGGCTGGGGAGCCAGGTGGTCATAGCGGAGATGGCTGAGCAGCTGTTGCCGGGAGAAGACCCGGACATTGCGGCGTTTCTGGAACGAAGCTTGAAACAGCAAGGAGTGCAGATTCATCTTTCCAGCAGTGTGGAGGCGCTCGATCGCACGACGCGGACGGCGCGCATCCGCACACCCGAAGGAACGGCGGAAATAAAGGCCGATGCGGTGCTGGTTGCGATCGGAAGGAAGCCGCGTTTGGACGGACTGCTGCTTGAGCGGGCAGGAGTCAAAGCTACAGCGCGCGGGATAGAGGTAAACGAGCGAATGCAGACAAGCCAGCCGCATATTTTCGCGGCGGGTGACGCTTGCGGTGGCATCCAGCTTGCCCACGTGGCTTTTCATGAAGGCGAAGTCGCTGCCCGCAACGCATGCGGGGAAGAAGCCATGCTCAACCTGCGCGCGGTGCCGCGCTGCATCTATACGTCGCCAGAGGTCGCTTCTGTCGGATTGACCGAGCGTCAGGCCAGGGAGAAATACGCTGGGCTGCTCGTGGGCGAGTTTCCTTTTTCAGCGAACGGCAAAGCGATGATTTTGCAAGAGACAGCGGGAAAAGTAAAAGTGCTGGTGGAGCCGACGTATCACGAGATCGTAGGAATTACGCTGGTTGGGGCGCGGGCAACGGAACTGATCGGCCAGGCCGCGCTCATGATGCATGCCGAAATGACCGCCGACGCGATGGAAAACTTTATCGCGCCGCACCCGACACTATCAGAGATTTTGACAGAAGCCGTACGCGGTGCGCTCGGGCACGCCATTCATGGCTAATGGGTCAGGGAGCAATTATGCCTCCACCATGCAGGAAAGCCCATCCTATGTTAAAATGAGCCGTAATTGGATGGAGGTATGAAATGCATGAGTAAATTGCCAAATTGCCCAAAATGTAATTCCGAGTACACGTACGAAGACGGAAGCATGCTCATCTGCCCGGAGTGCAGCCACGAGTGGTCACTGCAAGGGGATGCCGAGGATAGCGGAGAAAAAGTCATCAAGGATGCAAACGGAAACGTCTTGCAAGACGGCGATACCGTAACAGTCATCAAAGATTTGAAGGTAAAAGGCACTTCCCTGGTAGTGAAAATCGGGACGAAAGTAAAAAACATTCGCCTCGTTGACGGCGACCACGATATTGACTGCAAAATCGACGGCTTCGGCGCGATGAAGCTGAAATCCGAGTTTGTGAAAAAAGTATAGAGATTGCCAGGCCAGCTTCCGTGGGGGAGCTGGTTTTTTCATTCTTGTTTGCGGGAGGCACTATGATTCGCTAAAATACACGTATGCATTTCCAATAATAGGATGATTTCAGCGATTTCATCAGAAGTGATGAGGTGAGGGTCGATGCAATTTCTTGATGCCAACAAGCAATGGACGCCAGAATTTATGCAATATATCGAGCAAACAGTGAAGCCATCTGTCAAGTTAACGCTCTCCAAAGAGCCTGCGACGATAACCGACAGCAAAGTGGGAGGAACGCCGTGGCTGCCTCCGCAGCTCGCGATCCCGCAGGACGAAGAGGGAAGAGATTATTTGTTCATCGCGCAAATCAATTGGGCACAGATGCCACCGCTGGAAGGGTATCCGACGAGTGGACTTACCAGCTTTTTTGTAAAACAGGACGATACTTTCGGCTTGCTCGACCAGGCTTTTCACGTCTGGCATTTTCTTGACGTGATCGACTCGGAGCAGATCGATCCGTATCAGCCTGAAGACCCCGAGTTGTACAGTCCCGTTTTGGGCGGCCCGTACAAGCTGACGGGCAAGCTGGAAAAACAGCTGATTCCTTACAAAAATCACAGGGCAGATCAGTACCAGCTCCCTACCGATCAGGATGAAGTGGCCTATTCGAAATACTGGGATCTGACAGATGCAAGCGGGTCGCGGATCGGAGGCTACCCTTACTTTTCGCAGGACGATGTCAGAGAAGAAGAAATGGAGCTGCTCTTTCAGCTGGATATGGAAGGCGATCACAAGAGCTACTATGTTTCTTGGGGCGACAGCGGGGTAGCGAACTTTTTCATTCGCAAGCAAGATTTGCTTCGCTTGGATTTTTCCCAAGTTTTTTATACGTGGGATTGCTTGTAATTATTTTGACCAAAAGGGGTGAGCACGCAATGGTGCGTATAGCGGATGTTCAGACTTTGATTCAGGAAGCGAAAAAAACAAGATTCAAATACTTGCTGTTCTGGGGCCACACACCAAAGCAGCAGGGCGTTGTCGATAAAGCGTGCTTCAGCCAGTGGTATCCGGTTGCTTTCGAGGAGGATGGCGTCCGCTACTTGACGGCAGAGCACTACATGATGGCAAAAAAGGCGGAGCTGTTTGGCGATCATGCAGTACGTGAGGAAATTCTCCGCGCACAGCATCCGAAGCAAGCGAAAACATTGGGACGAAAAGTTCGCTCCTTCGATGAAAAAATTTGGGATGCGCACAAAAGCGAGATCGTCCGCCAGGCGAACCTGCTCAAATTCGCGCAACATCCCGATTTGAAACAGTTTTTGTTGAATACGCAAGACCGGGTTCTGGTTGAAGCAAGTCCGTACGATCGAATTTGGGGAATTGGTCTGGGGGCGGATCATCCACATGCAGAGCGTCCCGAGCATTGGCGCGGTGAAAATTTGCTCGGTTTTGCGCTGATGGAAGCAAGAGAACAGCTGCGGTCGTGATCAGCCTTCGGGAAGGAGCAGGGGCATGCGAATTACAAAAATGGCGCAGGAACCGATCGAGCAATTCCCCTACCTGACAGCGGGAGCGGGCGACAAAGGAGTCATCCAAAGCTGGCTGCCGATTTATTTGGGGGAAATGGCTGAGATGCCAGATTGGTGCGATGCCGTTATCGTGACATCTGATTTGCAGGGTGTGACGGAATCTGACGAGCATGAGCAAGTGTTGCTGGGAGAAGTGCTGCCAGCCTTTGTTTCGCTGTTGCTGCAAGTCGAGAAGCTGTCGGTACGTCCGGAGCGCACGCTAGTATTGCTGTGCGGTGATTTGTACGCCGATCCGCTAAAAAGGGGAAGCAGCGGCGATCCACTCTCCGTGTGGACTGCTTTTCGCCAAGAGTTCGGGCATGTAGTCGGTGTGGCGGGCAATCACGATTTGTTTGAAGCAGATTCTATCGGGAAGCTGCGCAATATGGAGCGGGTCAAGCTCATTTCTGAACCGGAAATCGTACTGGCGAATCAGCTTCGCATCGCGGGTTTGGGAGGAATTATTGGCCGTTCGGACAAAGCGAATCGCCGGGATTTGCCGTCATTTTTGCAATCGCTTGCGGCGCTACTGCGAAAGGAGCCGGATGTGTTGCTGTTGCACCAGGGGCCAGACGAGCCTGCTCTGGGGCTTCCGGGAGTGGCGGAAATCAGAACGAAGCTGCAACAGCACGCTCCTACGCTGGTTTGCTGCGGACATGTGCATTGGGCGGAGCATTTGGTCGAGTGGACACAAGGGACGCAAGTATTGAATGCGGATGGGAAATTGTTTGTGTTTACGAGGGCAAACGAAAAAAGTGATTGAGCAAGGTTTCCCGTTGCCAACCACTTTTTTCAATTGGAACGGTTTAGGAAAGTCAGAACAGCTACGACAAACATAGCTTGTTCAGCTTTTTGGCGTTACTTCGCGGAAGAAGCAGCAACGCGCAACTGCTCATTTTTCATCAGAAGAGTAGAGAAGTTTTGAACAGAGGCAGAGAAAGGCTTTTTGCCACCTTTACTTTTAAAAGTTGGGATCATAACCATCACGTAGTCCTCCTTTCCTATGGTATGGGAATATCTTCTATAGGATAGCATTTAAGTTTCTTTACCGTCAATTGGCTGTTTGGTCATGCCCAAATAGGCGACAAGTCGGGATAGCTCCACTCTGTAGATGTTTTCCTGACCAAAATGCCCCTCTTGCTCACCGACAACCTGCGCGAATTTGGAATAAAGCCGATTCAGGTAGTCATCTTCACAACGCGCACAAAACTCAACATATCGCGCTTGATGATTGACGGCTTGAATCTGCTCTGCGAGATAGCGAAACCCCCGCAAAAACACTCTGCTGCTTCGATAGTCCAGGGAGACGAAGACAGAGTGGATGAAAGCAGTCTCCCCGTCTGGAGCTGCTTCCCGCTCCGCATTCATGAATTGATAATGCCCCCAGCCAATCACTTTGGTCGACCCCTCCTCGATCAAAATGACTTGCGAGTCGGAAAGAAAACCAAGGAGATGAATGAGAGAGTCGGCGAGCGAAAAGGACGGGCTGAATGCATGACGGTTTTGCAGAAAAAAGAGCGTAAACTGGGCGTAGTCAAGATCGCTGTTACAGCTTCTAAATTGGACGAGCATCCCGTTCCCCTCCTGCTATTTTTTTCGTTCCAGTATGATTTGTCTGACATGGGCATCAATCTCAGGATGTTTGGTCAGGATGTAGAGCAATACTTTGCGTTGCAGCGTCAAACATACGCAAGGCGCAAGGGCCGTCACAGTTGCTGTCCGGGGAACATCCTCCAGGAGAGCGATTTCGCCAAAATGGTCGCCATCTTCCAGAACGGCAAGCCGGATGGGGCCTGACTCGGCCTCGCCAGACTGTTTGCTGACTTCGACACGCCCCCGGGCGATCAGGTAGAACTTTTCACCTGTCTCGCCTTCCGTGATGATCGGCTGTCCGGCTGCGAACGTCTCTGTATTGAACAGATGGGAAATATCAGCCAGTACGTCGGAACCGACACCGCGGAAAAACGGGAGCATGGACAAGCGCGCCGGATCGATGGTTGCTTCCTGGCCGCTATCCGAGATGGACAAGCCGCTTTGCTTGTCCCACAGCTCTTTGTAGTACCCGTCTTTTGCCAGAAGCTGCATGTGGCTGCCAGCGTCGACGAGCCTGCCTTGTTCAAACACAAAAATTTGATCGACTCCCGTGATGGAAGCGAGGCGGTGTGTGACGGTAATGACCGTCCGATCGCGGGACAATCGTTCAAATGTCCGGTTAATCGCCGCTTCCGCTATCGGATCGAGGGCAGAAGTCGCTTCATCGAGCAAAAGCAGTCGCGGATTGCGCAAAATCGCGCGGGCAATCGCCAGCCGTTGCCGTTGACCGCCTGAAAAATTGCTGCCTTCGTCCAACACCATCGTGTCGTACTGATCGGGCAGCGTCATGATGAAATCATGAATTTCCGCCTGTTTGGCGGCTTCGACGATTTCCTGCTGCGTTGCATCCGGTTTGCCGAGCCGAATATTTTCAAGCAGCGACCCGTGAAACAAAAAATGATCCTGCAAAACAATGCCGAGTTGTTCACGGTATGAGCCGCGGTTTAGAGATTGCAGGTTTTGGCCGTTTAGCCGGATCGCTCCGGAATCAGGCTCGTAAAAGCCGAGCAAAAGCTGGAGCATCGTGCTTTTCCCGGAACCGCTGGCACCGACAAAGGCAGCTTTCGTCCCTGCGGGGATGTGCAGGGTCACATCGCGGATCACCGGATGGTCGGACTGGTAGCCAAACGTAACACCATCTACAGTCACGTCCGGCACAAGACTTGGGAGCGGCGGAGCGTGCGGGTTGTCGAAAGCTTCGCGCTGCTCCGAAAACACTTTTTGGATGCGCTCCATGCTGACTTGCGCATCCGTAATGATCGGGAGTGTAAAAGTCAGGTTAAACACAGCGTTGCCCATCGATGTATACATGGTGAAGAAAGCGACGAGCGAACCGATTGTAATATGGCCTTTGAGGGCGAGATAGGAGCCGAAGCCAATAATCGTGAAGTTGATCAGCAACAGACTGACCATCGGGAGCCGTTCCAATTGCGCGTTCATCATATTTTTGCGGTAGCTGCTGAGCAATAGCGACTGGAGCCTCGTGTTGAACTTGGCGATCATGGCTTGTTGTAGGTTGAAGCCTTTGATGACTTTTTGCGCCTTCATGTTTTCCTGCACGTCGCTGGTCAGTGCGGCCAGAAGCTCTTTGTAAGCGGAGTTGATCGCTTGGGCGCGCTTGCCAAGCAAATACGGTCCGAGAAAAATCACGATTGCTCCTGCCAAAATGCACAGGGCAAGCGTCCATTCGAGATAAAACAGGACAATCGTGCTGATGATGACAACCGCGAGAGACTGCAACCCTGTCGTGAACAGGACGCCTATAGCTCCTTCGATGGCGGGGAGATCCACGGAAAAATGCGAAACCAAATCACCGGAGCGGGACTTTTGATAGAAGCCGATCGGCAGATGCTGCATGTGAGCGAACAGCTTTTTTCGCAAATCATTTTGCACACGGGCATTCAGTTTGGCGAGGGCGTAGTCACTGACTACTCCTGCGGCAAGGCAGATGACACCCGTGATGCCGAGCACGAGCATGATCAAGCTGAAAAAGCTCATATCTTTTGGCTCAATCGCTTTGTCGATAATGATTTTGAAACTGAGGGGAGCAAAAGATATGAAAGCGAGGTCAAGAGCGAGCGTGAGGAAAAACAAAGTGGCCAACAACTTGTGGGGACGTATGTAGCCCAGTAAGTTTTTGAGAACAGCCAGCATGGTAACGTCTCCTTCTATGAGTTGAAAAGCGCCGTTTGACGGAATTGGGAAGCATAGCTTTGCCACTCGGAAAAAGAAGCCCGATACTCATCGAGCGGACCAGAGTCCGTTTCCAGGCTGGCAGTGAGCGAGGATATTTTGCTGAACAGCCTGCGCAAAGAGTCGTCGGAAGGGGCAAAAAATCGGAACTCCTGTACCTGTTCCTCGCCATGGGCAAGGTACTGCGTGAAATACTGTAAGGCGTACAGAAACAAACGAGTGCAGCGGTGCTCTTCTGCGATGCAGGCAACTTGGATTTGGACAATATGCCGATCTTCGTACTGGTGTTCACCTGTTCCGCGAATGTACGAAAATGCCCCGATCACCTGATTGTCCTCGTTGCAAATGAGAAAAGCAGCTTCCCCCATGAGCAGAGGGCTGGCAAGGAAGCTCAGCGTAACGGGGAAAGGGTAAGGCAGGCGAATATGCGCGTAATTCTCCAACAAAAATGCCAAATAGGCATCGTAATCCAATTCAGAAGAACAGACGGAAAAGGAGTAGTTCATTTGCTCCAATGCGCCTCCTTGGTTATGTCATTGGTTAAGAATACCGTATTTTGTACGCATGGTAAATTGGTCTGATCACAGAAGCGCTGACCATCTGGCGTTCTTTTTGCAAATTTTGACGCAGATAAAAAGGAATTAGGAGGAAAGGCGCAGAATATTCGATTACCACGATTTTCCCATCCAGCTATCCCGCCTGTTTTCCCATCCAACATGTCGCATCCCATGAAGTGAGGTTACTGCATTGATCAAAGACGTTGTGAGTCGTTTGTTCACGCATGGACAAACGAAGATCGAAGGGCCGCTTTTCCGGCAAGTTTTGCTGCTGACGCTTTTTTACACGCTCATCATGATGGCGACTGTCATCGGGACAACTACGGCAGACACGCTGTTTTTGAGTCACTACGACACGAAGCAGCTTAGCTACATGTATTTGTATATTACGATAGCGGTTGTGATCGCGGGTATCCTTTTCCAGAAGCTTTCCGAACGAATGCCGGCGCATCGCTTGCTGAATCAGTCGATTTTGTATGTCGGTCTGTTCAGTATTTTGACGGGACTAGCGTTGAAAACAGGAGCCGCGTGGATTTATCCGGTGATGTTCGTGGGGTATGAAGCGAACAGTGTGTTGGTTACGATGGCATTTTTTACGTTTATGGCATCCGTACTTGATGCGAGGCAAGCAAAGCTCCACATCGGCACCGTGGCAGCCGGTGGTGTCGGCGGTGCGATTGTCGGTGGCTTCGTGACCAGTACCATGGCTCCCCTGATCGGCACCGAACAACTGGTTTACGTCTTCGCAGCCCTTGTCTTGTCCGGTTTGTGGTTTGTCAGACGACTTTCTGCGGCATATGATACGCATGAAAAGCTCACTCCTCCTGATAGCTCTCCTGGAAACGAGCAAGCACCAGACCACCCTCAAGGAAATTTGTTCAAACAAATCCCCATTCTCAAATACATTGCTGTCATCATCGGGACGATATCCGTCGCCATTACCCTTAGCGATTATCAGTTTAAAATGACGTTGGCGCAAAGTTTGACAGAAGAAGAGCTGGCCCGGTTTCTCGGCCAATTTTACAGTGTAGCTGGCATCATCTCTTTCATCTTTCAGATTTTTATCTCGACTCGTCTGCTTACCCGTTATGGAATTGTCCCGTCTTTTCTTGTCATGCCGCTTTGCATGCTGACAAGCTCAGTTGCCTTCTGGTTTGCGCCCGTTCTCGCCGTCGCCGTTGTCATGAAAGGCAGCTACAGGGCTTTTGCCGAGACGATTCACCAATCGGTCAGCGAGCTGATGTACTTTCCGATTCCGGCTCATTTGCGGGGCAGGGCAAAAGGACTGGTCAACGGCGTGATCGACTACGGGATGAGCGGTGTGGCAGCCATCTTGCTCATCGTTTTGGCAGACCGCATCAGCTTGACCAGTTTCAGCTTCATCACGGTGCCCATGCTTGCTGTCGCTGTCATCGCCATTTTTCCCGTGAAAAAAGAATACGTGCACATGCTGCTCGCTACTTTGCGCACCAGACAGGAAGCGGCGGAGCTTGACTTGTCCGTGTTGCAGGCTCCGTATCTCATCAAGGTGATGGAGGATCGCAGCAAAGAGACGTCTGACATGGAGCGGCTGCACGCATTCCGACTGTTGGCGCGGCTTCCGGGGATTTCGCTGACACGGCATCTGGAAGCGCTTTTGCGGGAAGCTCCGCCCGTGCTGCAAATCGAAGTGTTGCAGTATATCGAGCAAGAGAGAGTACCTTCCTGGAAACCGTATGTGTTCCCTTTGCTCCACGCGGAGAATCGCCAACTGCGCGCGCAAGCTATTCAAACATTTGCGGCATATGCCGATCAAAGTGAAAAAAGAGTGTTGCTGGATTGTTTGCACGACCCTGCCATGGAGATTCAGTTTGCCGCCATTTATGGACTGCTCAAGTATTTTGGCCCGGATGAACAGCTGTACGCTTCGCTCCAGAGCTTGCTGCACGATGTCAGCCCATCTGTGCGGCGCCTTGCACTGGCAACGGCGGGTAAACTGGCCGATGAGCGCTTGCTCCCGGATCTTTTCCAGCAGCTTGCGAACTCCGGATTGAAAAAAGAGGCGCTCGCCGCTTTGTCCGGGTTTCCGGTGGAGACGTTGCTTATGCAGCTTCAAGCCGAATGGGACCGACCGGAAGCCGACGAGACAATCTCCCATTTCACTGCGCGAATCGTAGGACAGCAGGCTGATGCAAAGACGTACCCATTTTTACTGCAAGCGTATGAAAAGGCACCGACGAGCATCCGAAGCGAGATCGCAGATGTGCTGGTCAAGCTGAAGACGGAGGAGCCGCAGGACAGTCAGCGGCTTGCGGGGTTGCTTGAATTGGAAGTGCGGCATGCCCACAATGGACTGCGCGCCTTGCAGGAGCTGAGTCCGCATCCAGACACGGCATTGGTTATGGATGCTTTGCAATACGAAATAGAAGTGAGCATGAAAAATATGTTTGCCTTGCTGGCGCTGCATTACGAGAGAAGATCGATGGAAATGATCCGGTTCAATCTGGAAAGCGGCGACGAGCGGCAAAAGGCAAATGCACTGGAAGCGCTGGATCAATGGCTGTCCAATCAACTGCGTGCGCTAATATTGCCTGTTGTTCTCGCGAAGTACGACAAGCAGTCGATGCTCAAAAAGGCAGATGCGCATGTATGGCAGTCTCTTTTTGCAAAAGGAGATGCTTGGTTGCAGACTTGCCTGACTTATTTGTCCCATGCGGATCGATCCTTCGTCTGGCAGAGCGAAAGAGACTTGACCGAGGAGGAGCACAAACGGCTGACCATCGTGGGCTTCCTCAAACGAACAGGCTCATTCTCCGATTTGCCAGGCGGCATATTGGCAAAGCTGGCTGCGCGCATGTCTCATCGCGATGTGGAAAACGGCACGGCGATCATTCGCCAGGGCGAAATGGGGCAGGCGATGTACTTGCTGCTTCGGGGCGAGGTCGATGTCGTCAAAGATCACCGCGTCCTGCAGCATTTGCAGGAAGGCGAACTTTTTGGCGAGATGTCCCTGTTTGACAGGGAGGAACGCTCTGCCAGTGTAATCGCCACTTCTCCGGTCACCATTGGCATGATTGACGAGGAAGAATTTGCGGATTTGCTGCACGGCAACATGGAGTTTGCCCTGCGCGTAGCGAGTGTGCTGAGCAGGCGCATCAGGGCGATGAATGAGACGGGCGGGGGGCGGAATTTGCAGAGCAGGGATGTTCCCGAATTACCCGATCAAGCCAGCCGGACGATTCCGGATGAAGCGGAGAGAGCTACCCCATCATTGACAGAAAAGCTCATGGTTTTGTTCAAGGTAGATATGTTTGCCTCCTTGTCCCATAGCCAATTGGCAGCTTTGGCCGAAGGAACCACAGAAGTGAGGTATCGCGCAGGTGAAACGATCGTGCATTACGGTGAGACGGGGGATGCCATGTACGGCATTATCGCGGGCAGCGTTCGTGTGGAGCGCGAAGGACGAGCGATTGCCGAGCTGCACCAGGGAGATGTTTTCGGCGAGATGGCTTTGTTGGAGCGTTCCCCGCGCTCGGCAACCGTAACAGCGCTGGAGGATGCGAGACTGGTGAAAATCAGTGATGAGCTGTTTTACGATTTTTGCCTGGAAGACGAGACGGTCATTACAACGATCATCGCGGCACTGGCGGCAAGACTTCGCCGGATGACCGCAGAAGCGGCAAGCGAAGGGGCAGATGTACGCTGAACATGAGCATGGCACAGGAAGCCGCCCCCGGTTGCTGATAAAGGAGACGAAGGGAAAGTGAGTGCATTTAGCCAGTTTGACGTATTGTTTCTCGCCCATTTGATCGGCGACTATTTGCTGCAAACAGAGTGGATGGCCAAGTACAAGGCGCAGCAGTGGAGACCGCTTTTGGCTCATTGCTTTGTGTATACGCTGGTCGTGGGCATTGTAGCGTTTTTGTTTTTGCCGGGAGGACTTTCCTGGTGGGCGATTGGCCTGATTTTTGTGTCCCACGTTATTTTGGACCGCAGAGGGTTCGTCGGTTTTTGGTATCGTCGCGTAATGGGTGTGACAGACGAGAAGAGCAAATGGCTGATGATTATGGTCGACCAAATTTTCCACCTGATCATTCTCGCAGCAGCGGTAAGCATTTCTGTCTGAGTCTGAGTGCAGCGACGATGGAGTAAGGAGACGAAAGAGCGATGAATAAAAAAATCCGGAATTACTTGCTTGCGGGCAACGTCCTGACGTTCCTGCTTTGTCTGGCTTTGCTGTTTACCGGGTCATTGCAGGTGCTGGGCCGGGCCTTGTACGACTACAATCAGCAGACGACGATGACCCACCAGCCGAACGAAGATATTATCGTGATCGAGATCGATCAGGAGTCGCTTGATTTGATCGGCACGTTTCCCTGGCCGCGCGATATTTACATACCGCTGCTGGAGCAGATCGCAGGCGCCAAGGCGATCGGCTTTGACATCACGTTCACGACGAAGAGCGAAGATCCTGCTGTCGACCAGGCTTTTGCTGCCGAGCTTGCCAAGCATAACAATGTCATTATTCCTTCCTATGCCGAGATGGAGAACTTTTTCCGCAAAGAAACCAAGGTGAAAAAGGACGAGCTGGTGAAGGGGCAGGCTCTGTACAAGCCGATACCCGAGATTGCCGCCGCTTCTCAAACCGCGCATATCAACGCGTTGCTTGACGAGGACGGAGCTATTCGGCGCACGTGGCTGATGCTGGATACGCCGGAAGGGCCGATCCCGTCGATGGCGTACAAAATGGCGGAGATGGCCGGGGCCAACGTCCAAAACTTTTTAACCGACAATCCGCAGGCGGAAATCCCGATCAAGTACAACAGCACGACAAAAGATTTCATGAGCATCCCGTTTTACATGGTAGTAAACGGTGAGGTGCCGCCGGAAACTTTTCAGGATCGGATCGTCCTGATCGGCTTTGCGGCAGCAGGAACAGACGCCCATCCTACTCCTGTCGACAACCATATGTACCTCGTATACGCGCACGCCAACATTATCGATCAACTGCTGCGTCACGAAAAAATCGCGATAACCGATCAGTGGTACGTGCTGTTGCTGATGCTCGTCATCATGGTCTGCTCGGTCTGGGTAACGTGGCGGACGAAAACAGTAACGAGCATCGCGCTGCATTTTCTCGGTACGGTGGCGCTGCTAGGCGGTCAGTGGCTGCTCTATTCCTCGACTTTGCACCACTTCGACGTGATTTACCCGCTCGTGGCGCTGTGGCTTGTGTACGTGGTGAATCTCGCGGTGAAAACTTTTTTCGAAATGAAGCAAAAGCAGTTTATTACCAAGCAATTCGGGCGTTATCTGTCGCCAGAGCTGGTGAAAGAGATCGCCAAAAGCGATGCGGAGCTGCCCCTTGGCGGCGTCAACAAGGAACTGACGATTTTGTTTTTGGATATACGCGGATTTACCCCGTTGTCTGAAAAGCTGAAGCCGGAGGAGATCGTCGATTTTCTCAATATGATGTTTGACATGATTACCAATCAGGTGCTGGCGAACAAGGGCACGATCGACAAGTTCATCGGGGATGCGGCAATGGTGTTGTTCAATGCCCCTTTGGATGTCGCCGATCATGAGTATTGCGCTGTGAAAACTGCTCACGAGATTCAGAATGGGATGAAAAGTGTGCAGGCACATATTTTGCAAAAATACGGCGTCGAGGTCAGCATCGGCATCGGCATCAACACGGGTAATGTGGTAGTCGGAAACATCGGCTCTTACTTGCGGGTGGACTACACAGCCATTGGAGATGCGGTGAACACGGCCGCGCGCATCGAGTCCAATGCTTCCGCCAACCAGATTCTCGTGTCGGAGGAGACGTACAGGCGGACGAAAGATTTTTTCCACTATCGCGATGTGGGTGAAAAGCAGATGAAGGGCAAAAGCGAGGCTATACGGCTGTACGAGGTCGTAGACTTCCTTGCTGCGCCCCGCTAACAAAACGTGAGAGGTGAGTGACAAGTGATGGATCAGCCGATCAAACAACCTGTCGGGCTGGCAAAAGTGTTGACGGTCCTTGGCATGCTCTGTTTCCTCCTGCTGGGAATGGCTGCAGGGACAGAGGCAGAGACGGCCCGGGTAGCCAAGGTCGAGCAAGTGACAGGGACTGTGATGGTGAAAAAGGCAGGCGGCACGAAAGAGTACAAAGCGTTCAAAAGCATGAGCCTGAACAAAGGGGATCAAATATCGACAGGCCCCAAATCAAGTGTAGTGCTCTCCATTGTGGATCGCGATGATGAGATTACCGTCAACGAAAATACGATCATCTCGCTGGCGAAGCTGCAAGAGGCGGCAAATGGCAAGCAAACGAGCGTCCAGGTGACATCTGGTTCAGCGTACATCAAAGTAAAATCGCTGACGAAGCAATCCGATGAATTTTCCATCCAGACGCCGACTGCGATCATGGGAGTGAGAGGGACACAGTTGCAGGTGACTGTCGACCCGCTGACAGGGAAAAGCAGTGTTTTTGTGGCAGCAGGGAAAGTCCAGGCAGAAAATCGTACGGACAACAAGCAAGTCATGGTGTACCCGTTGATGCAGCTGTCCATGTTCGATGGAAGCAAGCAACAGCCGCCAGCTTCCCAGGTCGCTTTTATTCGACCGGAGGATCTGCTCAATACGATGTCGCCTGCGCTGCTGGAAGCGATGATTCGCAACAAGGCGATGATGGATCAGGAAAACGATGAGTGGATCGAGCAAATGAAGCGGCATTTGACTGACAAAGCAGCAACAGGAGAGCTTCCGGGCCTTCCGCTGAATGAACAAAGGGATTTGGAAGAATACGCAAATAACATGAACGTCTGGCTGAATAACTTGGTCAAAGAAGCTCTGGCAAACAACAAGGTGTCAGAGAGCGATATCCGCGATCTGGTCAATCAGGTCAACAAGGATTTGCAGCGGAAAATTGAACTGAGCGGGAACGTTCCTCCGGTCGAGTGGAGCGAGCTGCAGCAGCAAGAAGCACGAAACAAGCTGCTGGAATTGGAGCGGGAACGGCAACGAAAAGCGCTGGAAGAACAAAAGCAGCGCAATGCTGCTAGAGAAAACATTTTGCAGAAAATCCAGGAAGAGCAGGAGCGCCTTGAAAAGCTGAGGGAAGCAGCGCGTCAGCAGGAACTGGACAAGCTGAAAAATAGCATACCGACGGTTCCGACAGGATCAGGTACAGGAACTTCCGGAGGCGGAGGCGGTTCTGGCGGCAAGGACAAGGACCCGGGAAAAATCGTGCGCATCGCTGATCTGGAAGAAACGATTCGCGCAGGAGTCAGCTATCATTTGCCCGGTACAGTCCTGGCTCAAATGGAAGATGGCACAAAAAACAAAGTTTCTGTGACGTGGGAGCAAACGACAATCCATACCGACAAGACGGGAAGCTTCTCTTTTATCGGGAAAGTGAGCGATTACAAAAACGACGTCCGTCTCCTTCTCCACATCTATGCGCCGTTTGGGAAACCAGTCAAGCTGCACAGTGGAACCATGTTGTTCGACAAAGGCTTCGAGCTGGATATGGGAGCCAATCCACTGCCGGAACAGGCAACGGTAACGATTCGAGAAGTGAAGCAGGAAAGTGCGTTGGAACAGGCTGGTCTTGTCCTCAGCTTTGCCTTTGAAGGGATTGAAGTGAAGCAGCCTGTCACATTGTCTTATCCGTTGAAGGCACGAGAGAGCGGGGAGGACGTCGGCGTCTTTTACAAGCGCTCAGATGACCGTTGGGAATACGTGCACGGAACCAGTGTAGTTGATGGCCGGGTCATTGCCAGTGTGGAGCATTTCTCCACGTACGGCGTGTTCCATGCTCCACAGGCAGCGCCAGTGCTTGCTTCGCCAGAGGCGGGATTGGTGGACGGAAATCCTGATATTACACTACAGACAGATACGCCGGGTGCAACCATCTACTATAAAAATGGCGGTCGCTATGAGCGCTACGAGCCGGGTTCGACCATTCATCTGACCACAGGAGCGGTAGAGGCTTATGCCACCGCTGACAACATGCGGGACAGCGAGGTGGCGAGATATGCCTATACCACGGTGTCAGCGAGCGTAAAAGACAGTCAGCATGTCGAGCTTACTTTTTCTGAACCGATTCAAAGCGGCTCGGAAGCTGGCGTTACTTTGCAAAATGGCCGATTCTACCGTTTTGACATCCCGGCAGTGAACGGCTCGCAAACGTTGGCAGTCGCAAGTGGAACGCAAATTTCAGATCACGCCGTTCTGTTGACGCTGGCAAGCGATACTTCGACGATGCTGCAAAATCGTTATGTCGTGAAGTTTTACGATGAGTCTGGCAGCTATGCGGCGCAGAGCAATTCGTTTTTGCTCGGCTACGTGCCCGAGCAGCCCAGACCACAACCTGAGCCGGAAGTTGGCACCATCGATATTGATATCGGCCAGGACGGATGGGTTTATATCAGATGGGATCAGGTGCAAGATGCAGTAAAATATGAAATTTGCCTGACGGACAATGCGTGCGAGACGCTTTTGCAGCCCGCAGGCCCAGGTCAGCTGGAGTATGAGTTCAAGGACTTCTCGTATCGGCAAAAGTATACGGTGGACGTGACCGCTTACAATGCGCGCAACCAGATTATTGCCAAAGGAAGAGACTTTTTCAGAGTAGTAGCTGAGCCGGAATATATGAACGTAGGAGCAACAGCCACCGGATCATCGGTCAGAGTCACCTGGAATGAGGTGAGCGACACGGTTAAGTATTCGGTTTGCCTGGAAGATACGTGCGAGGAAGTTAGCAATAGTCAGGAATACACCTTCGCCAATGTGTCAGCAGGGAGCTATGAAGTAAAAGTAAGGGCATTTGATGAGTTCGATCAGGTGGTAGGCAGGGGATATGCAGATGTCACCGTGGAAGAGCCGGGCCCAGGTCCGATTCCACCGCCGCCGCCACCTGTCGAGCCAGGTCCAAGCCCGCTCGTTCAGCTCATTCAAAACAGGCCGCTGTTCAGCCAGCTTTTCTAGCAGAGATCATCGAACAGCGGACAAGGAGGGACTTTCGCATTGATACGTAAAAAGCGAAGCATATCGAAGGCAGCTGTGTTGGGCGTGTTTGCTCTGGCTGTATGGGCAGGTGCTGTCCCGGCATTTGCGGCGACAACAGAACCTGCCCCCGTGGCAGACAAAAAGATCGTAGCTGGCTCAGGACAAACGGGCGATGAAAACGGTGCCGCCCTGTCCGCATCGTTTCGCGAACCGTCGGGGATTGTCGTCTTGCCCGACGGCGCCGCCTATATCGCGGACTCCGCAAACCACAGCATTCGCAAGCTGGCTGCCGGACTCGTATCCGATTACGCCGGGCTGACGGTATCCCGCGATGCAAAAGGCTTGCCGGAAGGAATGTGGCTCGATGGCCCACTGAATCAATCGATGTTTCAACAGCCTCAAGGCATGGCAGCAGATGCACAAGGAAACCTGTACATCGCAGATACCGGCAACCATGTCATCCGCAAAATCACCACGCAGGGGACGGTCGCGACGCTTGCCGGGGATGGCGTGCAAGGACACCAGGATGGGACAGGAAAAGCAGCGCGTTTCTACTCCCCTGGCGATCTCGCTGTCGCTGCTGACGGAACGATTTACGTGGCAGATACGTTAAACCATGCGATTCGCAAAATTACCGCGGATGGCAAAGTGACGACCTTGAACAGTCTGTCAGAGCGGATTGTGCAACTTGCCCCGGGATATGTGGAACGAGCGGGTGATTTTCGCGACGGAAAGCTGAAAGAAGCCAAGTTCAATGAGCCAACCGGAATCGCCATCGATGGACAAGGCAATCTGTACGTGAGCGACACGGGCAACCAACGGATTCGCTATATCGATCTGAAAAACGGGACGGTAGCTACCGTAGCGGGAGCTGCCACGCTGACTTATCCGCAAGACAGCCTGTACGCAGAGGGAGGTCAGGGAGATGGCGCAGCAAGTTCCGCCCAATTCCAGTTCCCAAAAGGCATCTCAGTAACGGCCGAGGGTGGACTGGTAATCGCCGATAGCCGCAACCATGCGATTCGCTACTTGCATAATGGCAAGGTCACTACGCTGGCTTCCTCGTTTGATCAGCCAGTCGATGTTGCAGCAACAGGGCAAGGGAGCATCTGGGTAACAGATTCCTCCGCCCAGACCATTTTTCAGGTGAGCCTTCCGCCGCAGAGCAAATAGACGTAACGCTTGCAACGACCTCTGATTCATAGAGGTCGTTTTTCTTTTTCAAAAAATCTACGTCTACAGGCGAAAGAACTCCCTGCACAGGTAGAGGAGGGCAAGCTTGATTATTACTATCAAAAGTAACCCCCTGCTACCGTCACTCACCTGTACAAATGACTGCAAAACAAAATGAGCTGAGAAAGGGAGAGGAAAATGGAAATCAAACAAATGGACGGGCAGCCGATTTACAAAGCTGTCGCTGCTACGACCGTAGACGTTCACCAATTCACGCAAGAGCTGGATGGCATTTTGGCAGCGCAAAAGCCTTTCGGGTTGATGATGGTCAAGCCTGCGGAAGCGGGCGAGGAACGCAATCAGGAGGCAGACCGCGAGTTCAGGAACACCATGGCAAAGTGGCTAAAAGCAAACAAGCCGAAAATGAGCACGTATTGCGTCGGCCTTGCGACGATTGCCTCGAACGAAGCGGAATGGCAAAAGTACGCCGAGTCAGCAGCGAAAATGACCAGCAGCATATACGGCTGCCCGGGAGCCATGTACCTGGAGGAAAATGAAGCGGCGGCCTGGTTGCAAGAGCAGATCAACTACTACGCGACCAAATGGAAGCTGAACGAATTTTAACAAAGAAGTGCCGTGAAAGCTTGTCTTGAAAAAGACAAGCTTTTTGCTGTTTGCAGACAAGCATGCCATGGTCTGTGGGCGCAGCTTTGCCGTAAACAAAATGACGTTAATTATCGCAATGAACTTAAAAGCGTTAATCAGCACAATATTTATTTTGAAAATAGCGGTTGTTACAATAAACCCGTCCTTCATCAATAATAATTCTCATTATCATCAAGAGGGGGTAAACAAAGAAATGAGCAAAAAAAGCAGATTCAGACAGTGGGGGCATCTCGCTTGGAGTCTTGCCCTGGCATGCGCGGTCGTCCTGACCGGATGCGGCAGCAGCGAGACAAAAAATCAGGCTGCCAGCCAGGACAGCGCACAAGCTGCACAAAAACGGACAATCAAGCATGAGCTTGGCGAAACCGAGATCACCGGGGAGCCGAAACGTGTCGTGGCACTGGAGTTTTCTTTTGTCGATGCGTTGTGGGAGCTTGGTGTAACACCTGTGGGCATTGCTCACGAAAAAGAAACCGATGTAGAGGGACTGCTCGGACAAAAGATCGAATACACGTCTGTCGGCACGCGTCAACAGCCGAATCTTGAAGTCATCAGTACGTTGAAGCCTGACTTGATCATCGGCGATTTGAACCGCCACAAGGACATTTACAAGGAGCTGCAAAAAATCGCTCCGACAATCATCCTGAAAAGCCGCAATTCGACTTACCAGGAAAACTTGACTTCATTCACTGCAATCGGGGAAGCGCTGAACAAGCAAAAAGAAGCCGAGCAGCGCCTGGTCAAGCATAAGGCTGTCATCGACGAGCTGAAAAAGAACATTCCTGCCGGAGATTCCCGCACCGTGATGCTCGGCGTGTTCCGTGCAGACTCGCTTTCGGCACACGGAGCCAAATCGTTTGACGGTGAATTGCTGGAAATGGTCGGGATCAAAAACGCCATTCAGGATGCAGCAGAACCGACCGTGAAAATCAGCCTGGAGCAAATGGTGCAGTGGGACCCGGACGTCATTTTCCTCGTGGAAGCTGACGATGCGCTGCTCTCGGAATGGAAGCAAAACCCGCTGTGGAACAACATCACCGCCGTGAAAAACAAAGAAGTGTACCAAGTGAACCGCGATCTGTGGACGCGTTACCGCGGCTTGAAATCGGCGGAAAAAATCGTCACAGAGGCCAGCGAGATTTTGTACAGCAAGAAGAAGTAAAGGAAGCATGACACATGGAAAGGAAAGGGGCCGGATTGCGATCTGGTCTTTTTCTGTTTGGTTCTGATGAGAACGCATGAGGCTGCCAGAGCTTCGCAATGGCGCTGCCAAGCCTTCCATGGATCGCGTGCGCAGGAGGTGCTTACTAGCTTGATGACCATGAGACGAACGAATAAACGTTCCCTCGTTCAGACGTGTATTTGCCTGACAGTGCTGCTCGCTATCGGATTATGGCTCAGCCTGTTTACGGGTGTAGCCGCGATTCCGCTTCAGACCGTTCTCAAGCAGTGGAGCTTGACGGAACCGTCCAAGGAGCTGCTCATTTTTCAAACGATTCGCCTGCCGCGAGCCGTTCTGGGAGCGTTGATCGGAGCGAATCTCGCCGTAGCCGGAGCGTTGATGCAAGCCATTACCCGCAATCCGCTCGCTTCGCCGCAAGTTTTTGGCGTCAATGCCGGAGCGTCGCTTGTCGTCGTCCTGGCGATCCTTTTTTTGCCTAGCATCGGTTCGGCAAACTTGATTTACTTCGCTTTTGCCGGAGCGATCCTCGGGGGCTTCACTGTGCTGGGGTTTGCCTCTTCCAGAGGAATGACCAACTTGAAGATTGCGCTGGTCGGGATGGCGGTACATCTGCTGCTGACCTCCATTACAAAAGGATTGATCATTTACAATGAGCACATTTCCGACGTCATGTTTTGGCTGTCCGGCTCGATCAGCGGAGCGACTTGGGCGGATGTCCGAATGATTTTGCCCTGGTCTGTGCTTGGGCTGGCGCTTGCAGCGGGCTTGGCCGGGTCATTGTCGGTCTTTCGGCTCGGCGAGGAAGTAGCGATGGGCTTGGGGCAAAAAATAGGGGTCGTGCGGCTATTGGCTTGTGCAGCTATTGTAATACTGGGCGGAGCGTCAGTAGCTGTCGCGGGGGCTGTCGGGTTTATCGGGCTGATGATCCCGCACATTGCCAGAAAGCTGGTCGGCACGGATTATCGCGCGGTCATTTTTGCCTCTGCCTGGGGCGGGGCTGTTTTGGTGACGTACTCGGATGTTGTCGCCCGCTTGATTTCGTTCCCGTTTGAGTCGCCGGTCGGGATTGTGACCGCTTTGCTCGGCACGCCCTTTTTTCTTTACTTGGCGCGAAAAAAAGGGAGGGAGCTGGTGTGAAGGTGGATACAACAGCAGCGAGCAGCAAACGGAGTTCGCGTAAAGCCATCGCTCTGTTTGCCCTGGCAGCGGTGACGATTGTGGCGGCGTTTCTCGGCATGAGTGTCGGTTCTGTTTACGTTGCTCCCGGCCTGATCGTGGCGATTTGGACCGGAGAGTCGTCCTCGCTGTCCTTCATTGTAGAAAACTACCGCTTGCCAAGGGCGATTCTGGCGATTTTGGCGGGAGCGGGCTTCGCGATTTCCGGAGTGATTTTGCAAGGGATGATTCGCAACCCGCTTGCTTCCCCGGATGTGATCGGAGTGACAAAAGGAGCGGGCTTGTTCGCCGTAGCGATTATTTTATTTTTCCCCCATGCATCTCCGCTCGTGCTTCCGCTGTTCGCCTTTCTGGGGGCGTTGGCCGTTGCGCTTGCCCTGATCGCGTTTGCCAGAAAGAGCGGGGCGCAGCCGAGTACATTTGCGCTCGTCGGTCTGGGGGTAGGGGCGGTCTGCCAGGCATTGACGGAATTTGTTCTGGTGAAATACCCGATGCAAGCCAACGATTCGCTCGTATGGCTGGCGGGAAGCTTGTGGGGAAAAGGCTGGGATGAAATATACGGCTTGCTGCCCTGGCTTTGTGTCCTGATTCCTGCCGCTTTCGCCTTGCATCGGCAACTGGATATTATCAGCCTGGACGAGCACAGCTCTACGGGGCTTGGCCTTAGGGTCAGCCAGTCCCGCTACGGATTGTTGCTGCTCGCAGTCGCATTGGCAGGCGCTTGCGTCGCTGCGATTGGCTCCATCGGTTTTATCGGGCTGCTCGCTCCGCAAATAGCGCGCAAGCTGTTTGGCAACCAGCACCGGATGTTGTTGCCGGGAGCGGCGATCATCGGGGCGCTGATTTTGCTCATCGCAGACGCGATCGGGCGGGGAGTGAATCCGCCAGTCGAGATTCCCGCGGGAATTTTGACAGCGCTGATCGGTGTGCCCTACTTTTTGTACCTGGTGCGGGTGGAAAAGAAGCGAACATAGCACATGCAGGCAAAAATAACCCAAGAGGAGCCGTCTGTCTTGCGAAACTAGCAAAACAGGCGGTTTTTTCGCTCTATGCGCCGCTGCCTGATCGCCAAAAGGCACAGCCCGCAAAATCATAAAATGACGGACAGGGGCCAATGCTACTATTGGCAGCTTCCTTCCCGCTAATTTCCTTTTATGGTAGACTGTCATGTAAGTGTTTGACGCCCTTCATTCCTAATTAATCAGGTGGTACACACATGCGCTCTATATGGCAGATTTACAAGACGGACTGGATCAATATTTTCAAAGTACCGACGGGGATTTTCCTGATCATCGCGATCATCCTGCTTCCTTGCCTGTACGACTGGGTGAACATCAAGTCAGTCTGGGACCCGTACGCCAATACCCAAGGGGTAAAGGTTGCGGTGACGAGCGAAGACAAGGGCGCGACAGTGATGGACAAAGAGATCAATATCGGGGAAGAGCTGCTAAAAAGCTTGCAGCACAATGAAAAGCTGGGCTGGACGTTCGTGACGAAGGAAGAAGCCGAACGCGGCGTGGATCGCGGCGATTATTACGCCAGCATCCTGATTCCCGCCGACTTTTCCGCAAAGATTACCGGAATCGTCAATGGTCGGCTGGACAGGCCCGAAGTCATTTATACCGTCAACGAAAAAGTGAATGCCGTGGCTCCGAAAATCACCTCTTCGGGTGTATCGGCGATTGCCAAGCAGATCAACGAGAGCTTCACGGAAGCGGTCAGCGAAGCGCTTTTGACCAAGCTGACGGAGATTGGCGTGAAGCTGGAGGAGCAGCTGCCGACCATCCGCAAGATCGAGAGCGGCATTTTCGAACTGGAAAGCAAGCTCCCGGAGATTCATGCGGCAGGTCAGAAAGTGTTGGAGATCGAAAAAAAGCTGCCGGACATTCATGAAAAAGCGCAAATCATCCCGGAAGTGGAGAAGCGCATCCCCGAGATTAACCAGGCGGCCGATGCTCTTTTGAAGATTCAGCAAAACTGGCCGCGCATCAACGACGCTGCTTCCGCCGTCATCGCGATGGAAGAAAAGCTGCCGATGATCGATCAGGCGGTCGGGCGCATCGTCGAGCTGGACCAAAACTTCGGCAAAGTGACCAATGCGGTGACTACGGCCACGCAAAAGGCCAGTCAGGCAATTGAGATTGTTTCGGCGGCACAAAATGCCTTGCCGCGCATCGGAGAATTGGCTGACAAGGGAGTCGATTTTGCCGATCGGCTCAATCAATTTTTCACGGTGCATGACGGCGCTTTTGAAACAATCGCTCCGCTCATCAAGCAAAATCTCATTTTGGCTCAGCAGGCGTCCGATGCGCTTGTGCAACTGACAGACAGGCTGTTGCAAATCAATCCCGAACGATTGCCTACAGCTGCCGAAGTGCAGGCTGTGTCTGACAAGCTAGGCAAAGCTGCGCGTATCGTCGAACACACCTCTACTCTGGTCGACAAGCTGAACCGCTACATTCCGGGGCAGCCGCTGACGCCTTTTTCCGAGCGGCTCCATAAGCTGGAAGAGAAAATGCATCGGCAAATCGAGATTCTCGATACGATAGCGAAAGCGTTGGCAGACGGGAAAAAGCCCGCAAGAGACTTGATCGAGAGTCTGAATCAGTTGGCGAAAAACACGAGTGCGGAGCTGGGAGACATTCTGGCGCGCTACGATAGCGAAATCGTTCCGAAAATCGCCGAGGGCATCGAAAAGCTGAAAACAGTCGTGGGCGATTCCGCCGAACTGCTGCAAAAAGCAAAAGACAAGCTGCCGGATATCGAGGCGATTTTGAAAGAGACAAAAGCCGGACTGGAGCTGGGGCTGGCCGAGCTGAAACGAATCGAGCAGGAGCTGCCGCAGATTCAGGCGCGGGTCCATGAACTGGCGCAAACGTTGCAGAGCAAGTCCGAAGCGTTTGCCAAAGCGATCCACACGGCAGCGCCGTTCCTCAAGCAGCATTTGCCAGAAATCAAGCAAAAGCTCGACCAGGCGGCTGGCTTCATCCAAAACGATTTGCCGCAAGCCGAGGCGGAGCTGACCAAGCTGGCTGACTTTGTCCGCAACAAGCTGCCGGAGGTGGAGAACGGCGTCCACAGGGTAGCCGAGCTGGTGCGCGATGATCTGCCCAAGCTGGAGAGTGCGATTGCGCAAGCGGCGGACAAGCTGAGAGAGGTCGAGGCGAACAATCACTTTGCCGATCTCGCCAAGCTGCTGCGCGGGGATATCAAGCGAGAGAGCGAGTTTTTGGCAAGTCCGGTGCAGATCAAGGAAAACCGCAAATATCCGATTCCGAACTACGGTTCGGCGATGTCGCCTTTTTACGGAGTATTGTCGCTATGGGTAGGAGCGACCTTGCTGATTTCTTTGCTCAAACCAGACCCGGAGAACCCGGACGGACGCTACAAGCCGTACCAGCTGTACCTTGGCCGCTTGGGCACATTCGTGACAATCGGGCTGTTCCAGGCACTGTGTATTACGCTCGGTGACTTTTACATTTTGGAAGCGTATGTGGCTGACAAAGTTCCGTTTGTCCTTTTCGCGATGCTTGTCAGTATGGTGTTCGTGACGATCACGTATACGCTGTTGTCGGTATTCGGCAATGTCGGCAAGGGTATCGCGATCATTTTCATGGTCTTCCAGTTTTCCAGCTCCGGGGGCACGTTCCCGATCAGCATGACGGCGCCTTTTTTCCAGGCACTCAATCCGTTTATGCCGTTCACCTACGCGATCAGTTTGTTGCGTGAAGGGGTCGGGGGCGTCCTCTGGGAGACGGCGATTCGGGATATTCTCATGCTGTGCGGCTTCATCGGCATCAGTCTGTTTATTGCGCTGGCCTTGAAACGACCGCTGAGCGGGCTGATTCAAAAATCGATGGAAAATGCGAAGAAAACGAAGATCATCGGGTAATCCGCTCGGCCATGATGCCAGCCTGTCAGTAGATGGGCTGGCTTTTTCTATGGCTGCAATATCCAATATTTAGCAAAGAAAAGAATTGTTAATTTTCAAAATAACTGATATATTGAGAGCAAACTTCATACGTGTACAAACAGGTGCAGATAAATTCAACACTTTTATCTGCTTAAAAGGGAAGTTCGGTTCGAATCCGACGCTGTCCCGCAACTGTAATTGGGAGCGATTCGAAGATACCACTGTTTTCGCCAGCCGAAAATGGGAAGGTTCGAAAAGCGATGATCATAAGCCAGGAGACCTGCCTGTTTGAGCGCAACATCAATACCTACGAGGATAGGGGGTGTTAAGTGCGAGATGGATAGGCGTGTTTTTGATTTTCACAATCAGCATGCTTATTTCGGTATTCATTCGCCTCTTAACAACTTCTGCGGAAGTTGTTTTTTTTGTGCGGATTTTCAGGAGGGTACGTGACGGATGAGTGATTTTTTGTTTGGAACGGTGGAGTATTTCACCAACGATTTTCAGGCGTGCATTATGAACAACTTGACGATAGAGAACCCGAGCGCGATCAAAGCGCATTACGCGAAATTAAAAGCAGAGGTCATCAGGCGAGCAGAAAATCAGGCAGATCAAGAAAAGCTTTTGCACAATCTCGACAAGGCTTATCAACGTCTAAAGGTCAACTTAATCGGGGCGGAGGATGAAGAGAATGGGAGCTGAAGAAAAGTTTTTTCCAGGTCTGGAAGGTGTGGTCGCTGCGGAAACGAGCATTTCCTTTTTGGATACGAAGCAAGGGGAAATCGTCATCAAAGGGTACGATTTGATCGAGCTGTCCAAAGCGCATCGTTACTTGGATATCGTCCATCTTTTGCTGGAAGAATCGTTGCCGAACGAACAGCAAAAGCGCGAAGTGGAAGAAAAGCTGAAAGCCGAGTACGACATACCGAACCAAGTATTCGACATGCTCAAGCTGCTGCCGGAAAAAACGCATCCGATGGACGGCTTGCGCACCGGGCTTTCTGCGCTTGCCGGATACGACAGCCAACTGGACAACTGCACGGCGCAAGCCAACAAGGAGCGGGCTTACAAGCTGCTGGGCAAAGTGCCGAACATCGTCGCCAACAGCTACCGCGTGATTCAAAAGGAAGCGCTGATCGCGCCGCTGCCGGAGCTGTCGTACAGTGCGAATTTCCTGTACATGATCACGGGCAAAATCCCGTCCGACTTTGAAGAAGCCATCTTCGACCGTTCGCTTGTTTTGTACAGCGAGCATGAGATGCCTAATTCGACGTTTACGGCACGCGTCATTGCCTCGACGATGTCGGATTTGTACGGGGCGTTGACCGGGGCGGTCGCTTCCTTGAAAGGGAACTTGCACGGCGGCGCGAACGAAGCGGTGATGCACATGCTGCTTGAGGCAGGCTCGGTCAAGGAGTTTGAAGCTTTGCTGGAGTCCAAGCTGGCCAACAAGGCGCGGATCATGGGCTTCGGGCACCGCGTGTACATGAAAAAGATCGACCCGCGCGCACTGATGATGAAGGACGCCCTGAAGCAATTGTGTGATGCAAAAGGCGACGACTTGCTGTACCAGATGTGCGAGGCAGGCGAAAAAATCATGGAGCGCGAGAAGGGCATTTACCCGAATCTCGACTACTATGCCGCTCCGGTTTACTGGATGCTGGGGATTCCGATTCCGCTGTACACACCGATCTTTTTCAGCGCAAGAACAG
Source organism: Brevibacillus sp. FSL K6-0770 (assembly GCF_038000275.1). NCBI lineage: Bacteria > Bacillati > Bacillota > Bacilli > Caryophanales > Paenibacillaceae > Brevibacillus > Brevibacillus sp. FSL K6-0770. The sequence goes on along the minus strand of NZ_JBBOBQ010000001.1, from coordinate 5,854,777 downwards.
TGGGGCTGTGCGCACACGTCATCGAGCAGCATAGCCACAACCGCCTTTTCCGTCCACGGGTCAACTACATCGGCCAACGCCACGCCTAAATCCAATCCAAGCAGAAAGGAATGAGTCGCTTGTTGAAAATGAATGATCGCACGAAAACAGACCAGTTGCTGGAGGAGATCGCAGACTATGTGCTGACGAAGGAGATTACGAGCGAGGAGGCGTTCCAGACCGCGCGCTACGTGCTGTTGGACACGCTCGGATGCGGCATTTTGGCCTTGTCCTATCCCGAGTGCACGAAGCTGTTGGGGCCTATCGTCCCGGGCACAGTCGTTCCGAACGGCAGCCGTGTTCCCGGCACAGCGTATGTGCTTGATCCTGTGCGCGGAGCGTTCAACATCGGATGCATGATTCGCTGGCTCGACTACAACGATACGTGGCTGGCAGCCGAGTGGGGACATCCGTCCGACAACCTGGGAGGCATTTTGGCTGTAGCCGACTATGTGAGCCGTGTGCGCCTGGCAGAAGGAAAAGAACCGCTCGTCGTGCGCGATGTTTTGGAAATGATGGTGAAGGCGCACGAGATTCAGGGAGTGCTCGCGCTGGAAAACAGCTTGAACCGCGTGGGGCTTGATCACGTTCTGTTCGTCAAAATCGCCACGACTGCGGTCGTGACGAAGCTGCTGGGCGGGGGCCGGGAAGAGATCATTAACGCCTTGTCCAACGCATGGATCGACAATTCCAGCCTGCGCACTTATCGTCACGCACCGAATACGGGATCGCGCAAGTCATGGGCTGCGGGAGACGCGACCAGCCGGGGCGTGCATCTGGCATTGATGGCGCTAAAAGGCGAAATGGGCTACCCGTCCGCACTGTCTGCGCCAGGCTGGGGATTCCAGGACGTTTTGTTCAACAAAAAAGAACTGAAGCTCGCTCGACCGCTCGACTCCTACGTGATGGAGCACGTGCTGTTCAAAGTATCGTATCCGGCAGAGTTCCACGCCCAAACCGCAGCAGAGTGCGCCGTAACGCTGCACCCGCAAGTCATCGACCGACTGGAAGAGATCGATTCCATCACGATTACGACTCATGAATCGGCTATCCGGATTATCGACAAGGTCGGCCCGCTGCACAATCCGGCTGACCGTGACCACTGCCTGCAATACATTACCGCCATTGCTCTGCTCAAAGGAACGATTACAGCGGAGCATTACGAAGACGAAACCGCCAGCGACCCGAGAATAGACAGTCTGCGCGCGAAAATGAAGGTGATCGAGAACAAGCAGTACACGTACGATTACCTCGATCCGAACAAGCGCTCAATCGCAAATGCGGTACAGATTCACTTCAAGGATGGAACGAAGACGGAGAACGTCGAGTGCGAATATCCGCTCGGACACCGTTTCCGCCGTCAGGAAGCGATTCCGAAGATCGAGGAAAAGTTTTCGGATACATTGCGTACCCATTTCCCAGCCGGGCAGCAGCGCAAAATCGAGCAAGTCTGCTTTGACCACGAACAATTGGGGCAGATGCGCGTGAACGAGTTTATGAATCTGTTTTTGATCGGATAAGGAGGCGTTTGGCTTGGCGTGGATCGTGGATCAACCTATGACGCAAAAAGATCTGGCTGAGCAGCTGCGCTCGCTCATGTCGGCGCCTGACATTTTGCAAATACCCGGAGCGCACGACGCAATGGCTGCTATCGTCGCCAAACAGGCGGGCTTTTCGGCTCTGTACTTGTCAGGGGCTGCCTATACCGCGAGCAGGGGCTTGCCGGATTTGGGCATCGTCACTTCATCCGAAACGGCTGAACGCGCGAAAGACCTCGTACGAGCCACCAACTTGCCTGTGCTGGTCGATATCGATACGGGATTTGGCGGCGTGCTGAACGCGGCCCGCACCGCGCGGGAAATGGTCGAAGCTCACGTCGCGGCGGTTCAGATCGAGGATCAGCAGCTTCCAAAAAAGTGCGGTCACTTGAACGGGAAGCAGTTGGTCACAACCGAAGAAATGGCGCAAAAAATCAGCGTCATGAAAGAAGTCGCCCCTACTTTACTGATTGTGGCACGGACAGATGCGCGTTCTGTGGAGGGACTGGAGGCAGCGATTGCGCGAGCCGTCGCGTATGTGGAAGCGGGAGCGGATGCCGTTTTTCCGGAAGCGCTGGAATCGGAGGCGGAGTTCCGTTTGTTCGCGGAAAAGATCAAGGTGCCTTTGCTCGCCAACATGACCGAATTTGGAAAAACGCCGTACTATTCGGCGCAGCAGTTTGCCGAGATGGGCTACCAAATGGTCATCTATCCCGTGACGTCGCTTCGGGCAGCCGCGAAAGCGTATGAACGCATTTTCTCGCTGATCAAGACGCACGGGACGCAAAAAGCAGCGCTGTCCGACATGCAGACCCGCAGCGAGCTGTACGAGGTGATCTCGTACTACCGATATGAGGAGCTGGACAACCGGATAGCCAAGACGGTTCTCACAGACGAACAATAGCGCCAGACACATCGTTGACGGCACACCATAAGAGGCGATGATACGCATCCTTGAGCAAAATGACTGCTTGCTGTGAATCGGATCATCGCCTTTTTTCTCTTTTGTTTGCAGGTGAAAGGAGGGGGCAGGATGGAAACAGCCGAGCTGCGCTGGTATCAGGATGGGTTTACGCCCGAAGATTTTACCGAGGAAGATCAGCTTATCGCCAAAACGACCGAGTTGTTTGTCAAACAAGATGTGGCCCCGAAAATGATGGCGATCGAGCAACACGATTATGCCGCAGGGAGTAAGTTGTTTGGCAAGGCAGGCGAGCTTGGCCTGCTCGGGATCGAGGTGCCCGAGCAATACGGCGGGCTTTCCCTGAACAAAAAAGTCGCGGGACTGGTCGCGGAAAAGATGGGGTTTGCCGGGTCGTTCAGCGTGTCCTTCAACATTCATGCAGGTGTGGGAACTTTGCCGTACGTCTATTTTGGCACGGAGGAGCAGAAGCAAAGCTACTTGCCCAAGCTCGCCGCGGGAGAATGGATCGGCGCGTACGCATTGACAGAGTCCAATGCCGGATCTGACGCGTTGCACGCGAGAACGAGCGCGGTGTTGAACGAGGATGGAACTGGCTGGATTTTGAACGGGGAAAAACAGTGGATTACAAACGCGCAGTTGGCGAATGTGTACGTTGTTTTTGCCAATACGAGCGAAGGCATGACGGCGTTTATCGTGGAACGGACGTATCCGGGAGTGTCTGTCGGGCCGGAAGAGAAAAAAATGGGGATCAAAGGCTCGTCCACGGCTACGTTGCTGTTGGAGGATGTGCATGTTCCGCAGGCAAATGTCCTCGGCAAACCGGGGCAAGGCCATCGGGTCGCGCTGAACATTTTGAACATGGCGCGGCTAAAGCTGGCGTTTTCCAACATCGGCTCGGCCAAACAAGCGCTACAACTGGCGGTCACGTACGGAAAAGTCCGCAAGCAATTTCAAAAATCGCTCGTCGACTTCACGATGATCCAGGAGAAAATCGCCAATATGGCGGTGTCCATCTACGGAGCCGAAAGCGCAGCCTACCGGACAGCCGGGGCGCTGGATGACGCTTTGCAAGCCGTAAGCGACAGCGAAGACATGCTCAAAAAGCTTGCCGATTTTGCCATGGAGTGCGCGATCAATAAAGTGTACGGCTCCGAAGTGCAGGATCAAGCCGTGGACGAGGCTGTGCAAATACATGGCGGGTATGGCTACATGCAGGAATACGAGGTAGAACGTCTGTATCGCGATGCCAGAATCAGCCGGATTTTTGAGGGAACCAACGAAATCAACCGATTGACGATTGGCAAAATTTTAATGAAAAAATATGCAGGCAGCCCCGAATCACTTCCACTCTCTCCGGTGATCGCTGGCGGTGAAGCCGGGCGAAACGAACGGTTTGTCGCGTTTGCCAGACGTTTGTGTCAGCAGTCTTTGTACACGATTGGGCATTCCGCGCTACAGGTTGACCAGGAGCAAGAGTATTTGCGCCTCTTGGCTGACATCGTGAAGGACTTGTACGTCATGGAATCGGCACTGCTCCGTACGCAAAAGGCCATCCGTACGAACGGTCCGGGTAAAGAAGCGATCAAGCAAGCCGTCGCAGATGTATTGTGCGAGGAAGGGTATCGGCGGGTAGAGGAAGCGGCGATATCGCTTGTATCCGGCGCGGAGACGGATGCGCAGAAGCGGGCGGAAATCCTCCAGCAAATTCGCAATCTTCCGGTGCCCCTCTACGAAAATCTGTTTGTAAAAAAACGGGCGATTGCCAAAGAGATCACGAATCGCGCGCGTTATTTTGTGTAGCGGGAAGTGTGCAGAACGAAGGGAGGAAAGATGAACATGTACGCATTTGCCAAGGTCAAAAAGGACGCCGGAGTCACAACGGTGGAGATCGATCACGCGCCAGCAAATACGCTATCGTCGGCGTGCATTCATGAGCTGCGCGCCCTTTTTCGGGAGCTGGACCAGGATGAAGAGACGAAGGCCATCATCTTGACGGGAGCGGGCCGCTTTTTTGTAGCAGGGGCGGATATCAAGGAATTTGTTTCGGCATTCGGCGATCCGGAAAAAGCGCTTGCTCTGGCCGCGGCCGGGCAGGCTCTGTGCAATGAAGTCGAAAACATGCAAAAGCCTGTCATTGCCGCAATCAATGGCCCTGCACTGGGCGGCGGGCTGGAATTGGCGCTTGGCTGCCACTACCGGATCGCTGCGCAAAATGCGATTGTAGGCTTGCCTGAGTTGAAGCTGGGCTTGATTCCGGCTTTTGGCGGAACACAGCGGCTCAGTAAAGTAGTCGGCACGGCGCTCGCGACGCAGCTCATTTTGAGCAGCAAACAGCTGACGGCGGAGGAAGCGGCCAGCCTCAACCTGGTGCAGGCTGTCGTGCCTTTGGAAGAGCTGCTGCCTACAGCGACGATCGTCGCCCAGTCGCTCATCGAAGGGAAGAGCATGACAAGTGTGACGCGAGCGCTTGCGTGCATTACGCATAGCGGTCAAGGCAGCTTGGCGGAAGGTTTGGAGAAAGAGCGGGAGAAATTCGCCGAGCTGTTCGCGACCGCAGATGCCAAAGAAGGCATCCAAGCTTTTATCGAGAAGCGGCAGCCGCAGTTTACTCATTCCTGACAGGAGGAGATTTGATGACACAAGACGTTCTGTTTTCCGTTGGCGAACACGGTCTGGCGACGATCACGCTGAATCGTCCCAAGGCAATCAATTCGCTTACGCACGAGATGATTGCAGCGATTGGACAACGTTTGCAAGAGTGGGCGAGTGATGAGCAGGTTCGGCTGGTGGTTGTAAAAGGCGAAGGGTCGAAGGGGCTTTGCGCTGGCGGGGATATCAAAGCGCTGTACGAAGCGAATACAAGTGCAGAAGCCATGGAAAAAGCTGTCCGTTTTTTTGCGGACGAATATCAGGTGGACCAGTTGATTTACGAGTTCGCCAAGCCAGTGGTCGCCGTCCTCGACGGGGTGGTGATGGGTGGAGGCGTAGGGTTGACTTACGGTGCCAGCCACCGCATTGTGACGGAACGCACGAAGTGGTCCATGCCGGAAATGAATATCGGCTTTTTCCCCGATGTAGGTGCCGCCTATTTTTTGAATCAAGCGCCAGGACAAATCGGCAAGTATCTCGCCTTGACTGCCGCGATCATTCAGGCTCCCGATGTATTGTACAGCCAGGCAGCAGACGCGTATATGGCGAGTGAGCGGCTGGAATCGTTTCTGCTTGCGCTGGAGCGAAAGGATTGGTCAGCGGCGGGAGACGGAACGGAGGCTGAGTTGAACAGGCTTGTGGCTACCTATGCAGAAAATCTGGCAGGGGCAGGGAGGCTTGCCGGAGTGCGCGAGCAGATTGATCGTCATTTTGCTTTTGCCACGCTGGAGGAAATCGTTGCGTCCCTGGCAGCAGAAGAGAGCGAGTTTGCGAGAGAAACGATCGAAGCTTTGCTCTCAAAATCACCAAGCTCGCTGAAAGTCACCTTGAAGCAGCTGATTGACGGAAAAAACAAGACGAGAGAAGAATGCTTTGCGACTGACCTCGTGCTTGCGCAAAACTTCATGCGCCATCCCGATTTTTTTGAAGGGGTGCGCTCGGTGCTCATCGACAAGGACCGCTCTCCGCGTTATGCGTACCGCACGTTGGCAGATGTTTCGCCAGAGCTGGTGGAACGGTTTTTTCAGGCGAGTGACAGTGTGGCGTCATCTTGATCGAGAAAAGTGTCTGGCTGGGAAGGAAGCTCCCGGCTGGGCACTTTTTTGCGTGCTGCTTATCCCGCTACGTCGGATCGCAATGGGTGCAAGCTCCTTTTGATCGCCTGCCTCATATAAATGTACATCGTATGAAATGGCAAAAAGGAGCGTCTACATGTTCATCTACACAGTAAAACCGGGTGATTCTCTCTATTCTGTCGCCGCGAAATTCGAGGTTCCGATGGCGGTCTTGCAATCGACCAACGGTTTGACAGTAACGACGCTCGTGCCCGGGCAGGATTTGGTTATCCCGACAAAAACATACATCGTCCAGCCAGGCGATTCGCTGTATGCCATCGCCCAGATGAGTTTTGTGACTCCAAAGGCGTTGCAGGAAGCGAACGGACTGACTTCGTACGCGCTTACTCCCGGCAAAAGGCTCAGACTGCCAACCAGAGCCAAGTATCCAGTGGAAAACTTCAGTTATTTGCTGCTGACGACACCGGAAAATGACGAGAAAATCATCGTCAATTCAGCCGCGAACAACACGTATTACGGCATTTTCGAGCACCATCTTTTGCCTGGGGGTGCTCTTAGCCAGCTGGACGATGCGGCTGTCATTCGTGCCAGCAGACGGCATCGTGTTGCGCCGCTGGCCGTCATTACCAATCTGACGGCAACGGGCTTCAATGCAGAGCTGGTTCGGCAAATCCTGAACAGTCGCGAGCAGACCCAACGTCTGATCGACAACATTTACACACTGGTGCGGACGAAAAATTACGCGGGCGTAAACATTGACTTCGAGCTGGTTCGCCCGCAGGAACGCGATTTGTATACGAACTTCCTGCGCGCTTTGCGGCAGAGGTTGAAGCCGCACGGTTACTTTCTTTCGGTCGCGCTGCCTGCGAAGACAAACGATGAAGTCGAGTGGCTGAAAGGCTACGACTACAAAGGGATCGGCGCGGCAGTGGACTTCGTTTTTCTCATGACGTATGACTACCATGAAGCAGGAAGCGAGCCTGGCCCAGTCGCCCCGATTGGGGAAGTGCGCCGCACGATCGAGTACGCCATTTCCCAGATGAGCCGGAAAAAAATCATTTTGGGAGTCGCGCGTTACGGCTACAACTGGATGATGCAGGGAGACAACGTCGTGAGCGCGCAGCCTGTGAGAGTAGCCGATGCTGTCCAGTTATCGATGCGCTACTCGGTGCCGATCCAGTTTTCTGCCGAGTACCAGCAGCCGCATTTTACGTACTGGGATGAAAATGGGAGGAAGCACATTGTCTGGTTCGAAAACGTGCGCGGCCGCGCTGAAAAATACAGGCTGGTTTACGAGTACCGTCTGCGCGGTGTAGGCGCGTGGCAGCTCGGCTTCGAGTTCCCGCAATCGAAAGTGTTGATTCCGTTCTTTTTCACGGTGAAAAAAGTGATCTAGCCAAGCGAGTATGAGACAACAGTCGTCTGTGAACAGGGCGGCTGTTTTCTGGATTTTGCGTTATTATAGGCACCTTGTTTTACATCGTCCACCTGTTGAAGACGGAGCAGCCGCGAATCATTGAGCAGCGACTGCAAAGAAGCTTGCACCGCCCGCCTGACCGGAGCGACAAAAAGGTTGAAGAGCAGGGCATGGATGAACAAATTTGATCAGATCAAACATGGTTGGGACGATTGTCAAATTACCGTAAAGCTCTTGTGAAAAGCGGTTTTTCAGCAGGCGAATCCGCTATGATAGGGGAAGAAGCGCGAGAGAGAACGGAGTGAATCAACATGCTGGCACCTGATCAGGAATGCACCTTGACGATTTTGCAAACGAGTGATTTGCACGGGAGCATTTTCCCGCATTCTTATGCCAATCATGAGCCAAAAGAGCTGGGATTGGCCAAACTGGCAACCCGAATCAGGGAAGAGAAACAGCGGGCGGATCAGTTGCTTGTCATCGACTGTGGCGACCTGATCCAAGGTACGCCGCTTGCCTATCACCATGCCCGCATCAGCCACGAGCAGCCGAACCCGATGATTCTCTGTCTGAACGAATTGGGCTATGATGCCGCTATACCGGGAAACCATGAGTTTAATTACGGGTTGCCGTTTTTGCAAAAGGCGATGAGCGAAAGCCGCTTCCCCTGGCTGTGCGCGAATTTGACCGATGCGGACGGAAAGCCCTTTTTTGGCCGAGCGTACACAGTCAAGCGCTTCGCAAACGGACTTGCGATAGGCATAATCGGCCTGACTACTTCTTATATCCCGCATTGGGAAAATCCGGCGCATATTGCTGGCATTCAGTTTCGCGATCCGGTCGAAACGGCCCGCTACTGGGTGCGCTTTTTGCGCGAAGAAGAAGCGGTCGACGTTGTTGTGGTCGCCTATCACGGCGGGTTGGAACGGGATGCCGAGACAGGGGAACCGACCGAACCGCTCACTACGGAGAATCAAGGATACGAGCTGTGCGCATCTGTCGAGGGCATCGATGTTTTGCTGACGGGACATCAGCATCGGATGCTCGCTGCCACTGTTCACGGTGTCGCGATCGTGCAGCCGGGGCACGAAGGACGGATGGCGGGAAAAGTCGTCCTGAATTTGCGGGCAAAGGAGTCGCGATGGGAGATTAGGCAAAAACAGGTCAGTCTGCTGTCGGCAGAGGGCGTGCAGCCAGATGCGTCCCTGTTGGAGCTGGCAGCGGATTACGAGGCAGAGACGCAGCAATGGCTGGATCAGCCAATCGGTCGAATTGAAGGCAATATGCGCATAACTGATCCGCTGGCGGCGAGATTGCAGGAGCATCCGTTCATCGAGTTTATCAATCGGGTGCAGATCGAGATGTCAGGGGCGGCGATTTCGAGTACGGCGCTGTTTGACAATGCCGCAGCCGGATTTGCGGAAAACGTGACCATGCGCGATATCGTCAGCAACTACATTTATCCGAATACGCTAAAAGTATTGCGTGTGACCGGACAGGATATCAAGGATGCATTGGAGCAGACGGCAGGCTACTTTGATCTGAACGAGACGGGAGAAATCGTCGTCAGCCCGCGCTTTCTCGCACCAAAGCCGCAGCACTACAACTATGACATGTGGGAAGGCATCGAATACCGGATCAATGTCGCGAAGCCGATCGGACAGCGAATCGAATTTTTGACGCAAGAGCACGAGCCGCTTGAGATGGCTGCCGAGTACGAGGTCGTCATGAATCATTACCGTGCGGGTGGGGGCGGCAACTACACGATGTTCCAGCACAAGCCAGTCGTTCGCGAGCTGGCGATCGAGATCGCGGAACTGCTGGCGACGTACTTGCTGGAACGAAAAGTGGTCAAGGCGACTGTCAATGCGAACTGGAGTGTGGTTGCGATTGGCGGGCAGGGGAGCGGCGGGTAAAGCGGAGTATAAGGAAAAAACGTAACGAGATAAGGAGTTCCCATTCGTATGGTTGATATGAGGTTACATATTGCTGTACCTTCAGATGACATCGATTTTCGCTTTATCGAAAGAGAAGCAAACACTTCCTTTTTCTCTATTCAGAACAAAAGTGGAATTCAGAGAGCCATAGATCCAAGCGATAGCAATTTTTTAGAGGCACTTTTGATCACGTATCAAGGTAAGTCAGTATCTGATTTCCGTTTTTGTGATGTCAGGCTGCTAACGCAATTGATTGCCGTGGTTGAGGATTACTACTTGAGTGCCAAAAAAACAATTAGCGAAGACATTTACGGTCTTGGCGTAATTACAATCGGTCTGAGACAAACGGGTGAAAACAAACTGTTGTTAACAGCTGTAAAAGACGGAAATACGATTGTACAGGCTGAATTGCCAGAGAAAGAATGGATAGATAAGTTGTTTGCATTATGTAGAGAGTATTTTTCTTGCCTTATTCAATACGGAATTGCTGAATCGTTTCATACAAAGCAACTATCCGTTATATGTGAGTATGAAAAAAGATACAAGGATACATACAGAAAAAACCTTGGGTAAGAAACAACCAGTGTGGTTCCTTTCGTGGAATCACACTGGTTGTTTTGTCTAACAAAACAATACGAGCTAAGGGTACTGCTGGAACACCATGAAGAAATCAGGGCGCAGAACGCCCTATTCCTTATCCGTTTTTTTCAAATAGGCTCTCCATGTAATCGCCCACTGTTCGGGATCGTCCAGCACCGATTCGATGACGCGGTGGCCTGTGCTGTTGTGGGGGGCGGTTTGGACGATTTCCGGATTTTCGTATGCTTCCTGGGAGATGTGGGTCAAGGCTGCGATGTATTCGTCCAGCTCGGCTTTGGAATACGACTCGGTCGGTTCCAGCGTGAACGGCTCCGGCACGATATAAGGGTGATGGCTGGTCCAGTAATGGTGGGCGAAGTCGGCCATGCGCCGCTGGACATCGTAAGTCGTGACGCCCGTGTCTTCGGTGAGCTTCTGCCAGCTGTAGCGAACCTGTTCCAGCCGGCGGCCCTTGATATACGGGGCACTGGCGCCGCGAATCTGCAAAATTTTGTGGTACAAGTAATTGTTGTTGAGGCAGGCGATTTTCGCTGCTTCTTCCAGCCCTTCCGCTCCGAGCGCCCGAATCCAGGCGTAGGCGCGCAGGACAGCCGGCGGCACGCCGTAGAAGCTGCGGACTTTGCCGATGCTGTTTTTCAATTCTCGCTTGTAGTAATAACGCTCTCCGTCGAAGTCGACGAGCGGACCCGGCAGGAACTCCTCCAGCTTTTCCGTCACGCCGATGGCTCCAGTCGCAGGGCCGCCGCAGGCATGGGGGATGGAAAAGGTTTTGTGCAGGTTGAAGAAGCACATGTCGAAGCCAGCTTCCAAGGCGCGGGTAATGCCGAGCAAACCGTTGGCGTTTGCCTGGTCGTAGCAGCAAAGCCCTCCTGCGGCGTGAACCACGTCGGTAAATTCCTTGATGCGGGAGTTGTAGATGCCAGTGTCTTCCGGATTGGCTACGGCAAAAGCAGCCGTCCGTTCCGACACGAGCCCTTTCAGCGCCTCCAGATCAGGGTAGCCGTTTTCGTCGGCAGGCACGTAAATGATTTTGAAGCCTTTGACTGCGGCAGTTGCGGCTTGCGAAGGGTGAGAAAAGTGCGTTGTCAAAAACTCGTTGCGCAGCTCGCCCTCGCCGCGGGATTCGTGGTATTTGCGGACGATGGAGGCTTGCGTAAGCAGTGCCTGCGTGCCGCTGCCCGGCTGGAAGGAGAATTTGTCCATGCCGGATACTTCGCGCAAAAACAGGTCGAGCTTGTAGGTGATTTCCAGCATGCCCTGAACGGTGGACTCGTCTTGCAAAGGGTGCAGCTCCGCCATTTTGGGCGAGCGGGCGAAGCGCTCGTTGATTTTCGGCGAGTATTTCATCGTGCATGTGCCTTGGCCGATCTCGACGTTAAAGTCCGCGCCGAGCACCTCCTGCGACAGGCGGGAATAGTGGCGAATCACACGGAACTGGCTGATTTGCGGGAGATTGGGGCGCTTTTTGCGGCGCAGACTGTCTGGAAGCTGAGACACACCGTCTCCGACAGATGCGACAATCTCCTGCTCGACGCGGGGAACCTCGACTCCTCGCTCGCCGGGCTGGCTCAGTTCAAAAATGACAGGCTCATCCCACTTGGCCTGGTGGAAGCGTCTGACTTTGTGATCGCGGGGAATCCGCTTCATTTTCCCGATCGTTCCTTCGGATGTTTTCATCGTTGTTCTCCTCCTTTTCCTGTTTACACGATGCTTGCAAGCGCAGTAGCGAGCGCGTCGATCTCTTCCTTGGAATGGACTTCTGTCACGCAGAAAAGAGCGCATTGCTCAAGCTGCGGATCGTGCGCGGTCAGGTCGACGCCGCCGAAAATGCCGCGAGAGAGCAGAGCCGCGTTGATCTCCTTGACCGTTTTGCCTGTTTGCGAAAAGTCGATGACAAATTCTTTGAAAAACGGACCGGAAAACTTCAGCTCGACGCCAGGCAAGGAGGCGAGCTGCTTCGCGGCGTACTGGGAGCGTTGCATGATGCCCTGTCCAAGCTCTTCCATGCCGTCCGGTCCCATGGTCGCCAAATACACGCCTGCGGTAATTCCCCACAGGGCGGTTTGCGTACCGACAGATTCCTTGCCTTTTTCCCGTTTGGCAAAAGAGGTGCGGTCGTACGCCACATCGCCGAAGCCATACTCGCCTTCGACTTCTGTCGGCGCGATGCCGAACAGGCGGGAAGGGTATTCCATGACGAAGGTTGGATCGTCGTGCGTCGCGATAAACCCGGATTGACCGCCGCCGTAATGCATGTGGACACCGAGCGGTTGCAAATCGCCGCACACGATATCCGCTCCGTAGTTGGCGGGCGCTTCCATGACACCGAGCGAGCTTGGGTCGACACCGACGACACACAAGGCCCCGGCAGCGTGGGCGAGGTCTGCAATCAATTGCCCGTTCGTTTCCAGCGAGCCGAGGAAGGACGGATTTTCAAAATAGACAGCGGCAGTGTTAGGGCCAAGCTTCGCCTGCAAGTCTGCCAGATCGATAGCTCCGGTATCTTCCGTGAAGTCTACCAGTGTAAGCGTCAGATCAGGGGAGGTGTAGTTTCGGATGATCAGCAGCTTGTCGGGATGGATGTTTTTCGGGAGCAACAGCTCGGTGCGCTTCGTAATGCGCGCCGCCATGCGCAGCGCAGTAGAAGCAGCCTGCGCCCAGTCAAAGGTCGGAACGTTGACGACATCCATGTCGACCAACTCGGCAACCAGGCTCTGGTATTCAAACAGGGCTTGAAAACGTCCTTTGTCCTCGTATGGCTCACCTGCATAAGCGGTCAGAAACTCGGCGCGAGAGTTGATTTCGTCGCACACAGCCGGAATGAAGTGAGGCCAGCAGCCAGCCCCGAGAAAGCTGATGTATTCTTTCGTCGTAATGTTTTTGTTCATGAGCTGGTTGACGTGTCGCTCCAGCTCGTATTCGGTCAAAGCAGGGGGAATGTTCATTTTTTCTTTCAGGCGCAGCTCCTGCGGAATGTCAGCAAAAATCTCCTCAATGCTGCCTAGCCCGATTTCCTTCAGCATCTGCTCTTTGACAGCGGGCGCTGAGTTCGGGATGTACGGATGTGCAAAAGGTTTGGCGCTCATGTATGTGTCCCTCCATTTTTTCATACTTTTCTGTCATGTAAGAATGTAAGAACGGAAAGCCGCTTCTAGGCCAGCCCGCCGCCATCTACGACCAGCACGGAGCCTGTCACCCAAGTCGAGAGGTCACTGGCAAAAAACAGGACGGCGTTGGCGATATCTTTTGGCGTGCCAAGACGCTCCAAAGGTCGGCCCTGCGCGGAGGAGACGAGGAAAGCCCCTTCTTCCTTATTCAGCTGGCGAGCTTCTTCCCGCAGCAGTGGCGTGTCCGTATCGCCAGGCGAAACGCAGTTGACGCGAATGTTCTCCGGGCCGTGATCGATTGCCATCGCCCTTGTCAGGTTGACGATGCCTGCTTTGGCTGCGCAGTAGGCTGCTGCCTTGTCGCCGCCTTTGATGCCCCAGCCGGAGCCTGTGTTGATAATGCTGCCGCCGCCGTTTTTCGCCATGATTGGAATGACGAACTTGGACAGGTTGTACGCCCCTTTGAGCGATACATCGATGACGAGATCCCACTCGTCTTCCGCCAGCTCGACGACCGTTTTGCGCCGGATGACGCCAGCGTTGTTGAACAAAATATCGATGCGGCCAAAAGCTTGCTCCACCGACTCGGCCACTCGCTGACAATCAGCTTGGGAAACGACGTTGCACATAAAAAACTGGGCGAACCCGCCAGACTCGTTAATCTCGCCTGCGGCTTTTTCTCCAAGCTCCTGATTGATGTCGAGCAGCATGACCTTGACGCCGAATTGAGCGAGACGCTTTGCAGTGGCAAGGCCGATGCCGGAAGCGCCGCCTGTGACCAAGGCAATTTTTCCATCCAGTTGAAAAATATCGTTAACGTTTGGCAAGGTTGATCGATCCTCCCTGGCTGTTTCATTTCTTTTGCTTTTGTGATCTTACATGTTGCAAGCTCTGTGCCAATATTTTTTTGGCAACGATTTTCCGAGTTCCGCTGCCAGTCTGATGCCAGAAATGGCGATTATGCCGTTCTTCGCCAGAAGCGCAGACACGTATTGTTTGCCACGATTGACAAACGATTTGCCATTTTTGACACGGCAAAAGGCAATTTGATTGTAAGGTATCTGAATTTTTAATAAACTAAAAGGAAGAGGAAACAAAGGGGGATGCGCATGCTTTCGCTGGAACGCTACAAGCCGGCTATCGAAAAAGTGATCACTGGCATTTCGGACATTTTAAACGTCGATGCAGCCGTCATCAACGAACGTGGTTTGCTGGTGGTCAGCACAGAGCGCTATCTGAAACAGAAGGGCAACCATGTGCATATTCCTTCGCTGCAGTTCATCTTGTCAAAAGGCCAGTTTCTCGTAGACAAACCGGGTTTTATGGAAATGTGCGAGGGCTGCCGTTTTCTTGACAGTTGTCCGGCAAAGGTCGAGCTGCTCTCGTCGATCAAGATTGCGGATCAGGCGATTGGGATTGTTTCCCTCACGTCTTTTACAAAAGAAGGGCAGCAGCGCCTGTCCAAGCATACAGAGAAATACCAGCAAATTTTGCTGGAAATAAGCGAGTTGATTACGACGATCGTCCAGACTCATTCGGCTACCCAAACCAGCTCTGCCGATGAAGAAAAGCTTTTGCTGGAAGGGGCGCTTGATACGCTGAACGACGCGTACCTGACTTTTGACCGCAGCGGCAATATCATCCATACTAACACCAGCGCCCGTATGCTTTTGGCCCAAAACGAGCTGCTTCCCGCCGACATCTCGCGGATGTTTTTGCCGTCCTTGTCAGGCATGGCGGCGCACTATTTGCCAGTCGCCAACTGTCTTGTCGACAAGCTCGATGCTTCGGCGGAGGCGACGCCAATCGTTGTCGACAACCAACTGATCGGCGGGGTTTTGCGCGTCCCGCGGGAGTCTCCTGCGACTGCGCTGCCGCAAGCGGGGCAGCGACGTTCACTGTCTCTGAGAGATGAGGGCTTGGATCATCTGGTTGGCAGCAGCGAGGCGATTCGCGAGGTCAAGGAAATCGCAAGGAAGATCAAGGACAGCAGCTCTACGGTGCTGATCACAGGTGAAACAGGAACGGGAAAAGGGCATCTGGCCAAAGCGATCCATGATTCCGGCAACAGGGCGTTTTATCCGTTTGTAGCGATCAACTGTGCGAGCATTCCCGAGAGCTTGTTTGAAAGCGAACTGTTTGGCTATGAGGACGGAGCTTTTACAGGGGCCAAAAAAGGCGGCAAGCCGGGACGATTCGAGTTGGCAGATGGCGGGACGCTGTTTCTCGACGAGATTGGCGATATGCCGCTGTCTTTGCAAGCGAAGCTGCTGCGCGTATTGCAGGAAATGGTGGTGGAGCGTGTCGGTGGAACGAGAGCGTTTCCGATCAACGTTCGCGTCATCGCGGCCACGAATCAGAATTTGGAGGAGCTGGTGGCGAACAAGGCATTTCGCGCCGACCTTTACTATCGGCTGAACGTCATTCCGCTCCACGTTCCGCCGCTTGCCGAAAGACGGGAGGATATCGAGCCGCTGGCGAATGCCTTTTTGCAAAAATGCGTGACGAAAACGGGGCGCAGCTTTTTCGGCTTTTCCCCCAATACGTTGGCTGTGCTCAAGGCGTATGACTGGCCGGGAAATGTCAGAGAGCTGGAAAACGCGATCGAATATGCGATGAACATGGAGAGCGATTCCGTCATCACGCCAGGCAGTTTGCCACCCCGGCTGCGCAGTCGGTTGGTCACTGGCCACTCTGCTGCGACGACTGCGATCAAGGCGCGCGTCGCTGATGTGCAAGCGGACGCGATCCGCGCTGCTTTGCAAAAGCACGGAACCGATCTGAAAGGAAAGCAGAAAGTATCGGAAGAGCTGGGAATCGGAATCCGCACGCTGTACCGCAAGCTGAAACTGCTGGGCATATAGCTGGCATATAGGAGGGCGACAAAATGGGTGAGTTCGATACTTTGTTTCGGCAACGAATTGGCATTCCAGAAACTGAGACGATTCCTTTTGAAAAGCTGGACTTGGTTCTGGAAAAAGCAGCGCTGGCTATCCCTTTTGAAAATATGCGCGTCATCGAGCAACAAACGAAAGCGATCACCAAAGAAAATGTGATGAGCAAAATATTGGTGGAGCGGGAAGGCGGGCTGTGCTACGAGCTTAACTCGCTTTTGTATTTCTTTTTGCTGGAAAACGGCTTTGATGCCGTTTTGACCAGAGGGGTCGTGTATAAGCCTGCGGAACGAGCCTTTTTAACGATTGGACGCACGCATCTGACGATTGTGCTCCGTCATCAAGGGCGGCAGTATCTAGTGGACACCGGGTTTGGCGGGAACTTGCCGCTGAAGCCTGTTCCGTTGAGCGGTGAGACGGTGACTTCTGCTAATGGAGAGTTTCGTGTAGGCAGAACGGACAGCGAGTATGGGAGCCATGTGCTGGAGATGAAGTTGAAGCACAAGGATACCGAGTGGAGAATCGGGTATGCTTTCGACCCCGAAAGGCCGATTGCCGGGCTATTCGAATGCGATGAGATTCAGACGATTATCGCTGATCACGCCGAGTCTCCTTTCAACAAAAGCCCATTGCTGACGCAGTTGACGCCTACGGGAAACATCACTTTGACGAATGCCACGTTTACCGAGTGGGTCGATGGGCGTGTGACGAAGGAGAGCATTGACGAAGCTAGATTTAAAGCGTTGGCCAGGCGGTATTTTGGCTGGCGGGATTGGGATTGATGACTGTTAGGCTTTGGGCGGATCGTGGTTTTTTGAAAGATTGATCTGGGGTGGAAATTTTCAGTACGGTTGTTGATCGCGGCTGTGGAGGAGGGAGGAAACAGGAGAAACCGCTGTAGGGACGTGGGCCTCTAGCAGGGAAGCGCGGACTGGCCGTCTCCGGCGAAAAAGGAAAACCGCGTCAAAAGCAGCGAGATCGAGGAAGCGGACGCACGTTGCCGCTTAAAGGCGTGTTTTCCTTTTTCACCTCCGTCTCGGTAGGAGTCCCAAAGCCCTTTCGCTTGTTTCTCCTGTTTCCTCGGCCAACGTGTGGCTTTGGTCGGACATCGCTTTTGGATGGTTGATCAGGGGGGAAAATCCAGAGCAGAAATTGAACAAGTTTTTTCATGAACGGGTTGTATGAAGCGACCGTCTTCAAGAAGACTCTTGCTCATGTTTCTGTGTTTTTTTGAAATCCCCGATCACGCAGACTACAAAGCGTCAGCTCAAACAAGCTTTTTGGCATTGGCATTTCCTTTGAAACCCGCGCCGACCACAACCAGCCCCTGACGAGGAAAGAGACGAAATCCGCGAAAGCTCTTTGGGATACCGACCGAGGTTCCGAGGAAAAAGCGAAACACGGTTTTAAGCGTCAACGTGCCCCCGCTTCTCTGAGTCCGCTGCTTTTGACGCGGTTTCGCTTTTTCCCCGGAGCCGTGCAGTCTAGACCCACAGGGGGTATCCCAAGAAGCTACAGCGATTCGTCTCTTTCCTCGCCACGCCTAAAGTACCGATGAAGCAAACTACAAAGCGTCAGCCCGAGCAAGCTTTTTGGCATTGGCATTTTTCCTTGAAACTCCCGCCGACCACAACCAGCCCCTGACGAGGAAAGAGACGAAATCCGCGAAAGCTCTTTGGGATACCGACCGAGGTTCCGAGGAAAAAGCGAAACACGATTTTAAGCGTCAACGTGCGTCCGCTTCTCTGAGTCCTCTACTTTTGACGCGGTTTCGCTTTTTCCCCGGAGCCGTGCAGTCTAGACCCACAGGGGGTATCCCAAGAAGCTACAGCGATTCGTCTCTTTCCTCGCCACGTCTAAAGTACCGATGACGCAATCTACAAAGCATTACCCCAAGCAAGCTTTTATGCATTGGCATTTTTCCTTGAAACTTCCGATGACAACAACTAGCCCCTGACGAGGAAAGAGACGAAATCCGCGAAAGCTCTTTGGGATACCGACCGAGGTTCCGAGGAAAAAGCGAAACACGATTTTAAGCGTCAACGTGCGTCCGCTTCTCTGAGTCCTCTACTTTTGACGCGGTTTCGCTTTTTCCCCGGAGCCGTGCAGTCTAGACCCACAGAGGGTATCCCAAGAAGCTACAGCGATTCGTCTCTTTCCTCGCCACGTCTAAAGTACCGATGAAGCAAACTGCAAAGCGTTACCCAGACCAGGTTTTCTTTTATGTATTCGCATTTGGCGTTTTATTAAAACTCGCGCCGACCACCGCCAGCCTCTTTCCACGTCACGCCTAAAGTACCGAAGAAGCAAACTGCAAAGCGCCGCCCAAAAAAGAAAAAAGGCTTCGCACACAACACAGTGGCGGAGCCTTCCATCGTATGTTCTATCAGTGAGCAGCTTATTGCGGCAAATATTTCAACGGATCAACAGGCGCTCCATCTTTGGTCATCTGGAAAAGAAGATGCGGCCCCGTGCTGCGGCCCGTGCTTCCCAGCAACCCGATAAGCTGGTCTTGGGCGACGAGTGCGCCTTGCTCGACCTCCAGCTTTTCCAGATGCGCGTAAACGGTTTGGTAGCCGTCTTCATGCGCAACGACAACATGATTCCCCGATTTTGCATCATAAGCGGCTTTGATTACAGTTCCGGCGGCAGACGCTTTGACAGGGGTGCCCTCTTTATTCATGATGGAAATGGCGTACTGCTCGCCGCCACTTACAACCTCACCCGCGACAGGCAGGTGGAACAGCGGCTCTTTGCCCCATGTTTCCTGGGCGCCTGTCAAAGTGAATGCGCCCAAAGCGATAATGGCGCTTATGCTGAAAGCGGCCCATGCATACGTGGTCCTTTGAAATCGACGGATCATGTGGATTCTCCTTTTGATGTATTTTTTTGAACTGGCAAATCCGGCGGTCAGGGCGCTTTGTTGTGGGTTCGCATACAATTCCAGCGCTTTGACCATGGTGTAGCCGTACGCTGTCACTTCCGATTCGCGCAAACAAGCAAGGGTCATG
The DNA here is from genome assembly GCF_038000275.1 of Brevibacillus sp. FSL K6-0770. Taxonomy (NCBI): domain Bacteria; kingdom Bacillati; phylum Bacillota; class Bacilli; order Caryophanales; family Paenibacillaceae; genus Brevibacillus; species Brevibacillus sp. FSL K6-0770. Next base: position 5,835,584 of record NZ_JBBOBQ010000001.1, on the reverse strand, counting down.
GCGTCGCAAGCAACCTCCTGATCTTGCCTCATGCGGAAAACGGCGTACCACATCAGCGGATTGAACCAGTTTAGAATCAGCAGCGCGTGTGCCAGGCCGTTCACAGCGATGTCATGCCGTTTGTAGTGACAAAGCTCGTGCAAGAAAATATGGCGCAATTCGTCTGCATCGAGCTTTTCCAAAAACAGCGCGGGCAAAAGAATCCGCGGCCGCCAAATCCCCAGCAAGGCAGGACTTGTCACGGCGCTGCTGATCGACAACGGAATAGAAGCGGCGATACCTAGCTGCTTTTTGCAATTCGCATACAGTTGTAAAATCGCAACGTCTTGCACTGGCTGAATGTCCAATTTGCGTGCCGAAAAGCTGCGGGCGGACCAGGCTGTCGCAACAGCAAAAACAATGACCCCGAGCAGCCACAAAAAAGAGAGCGGGTCGAACCAAAAGAAACGTGCCTCTTCCGGCATGTATGTATATGTATCTGGATGCGCGACAAAATGCGGCGGCTGAAGAGGAACATCGACTTGCAAAGCAGCGGTTCCAGCTCGGGAGGACGGATATGGCACGGGTGTGGAAAAGGCAGCTGGCAGCCAATTAAAGAGACTGAGCGGACTTGCGAGAGACAAAGGGACGGCCAGCTTGATGATCAGCAGAAACCAGACGCCATAGTGAAAGCGGGCAGGCAAATATCCGCCCAAAATCAGCTTGAACAGCAAAATCACCAGCACCAGAAAGCTTGCTTGCAGGGAGTTGAGCGAAATCCAGGAAAATGTCGCGTGCAGGAGCGAGACTAGCCATTCCACAGAGCTATTTCTCCTTCTCCGCCAAAATATTTTTCAACTCTTCTATTTCCTTGGCTGAGAGTTTCTCTTCCTGCAAAAAGTGGACGAGCATCGGCTTTAGCGCTCCCCCGTAGACGCGCTGCAAAAAAGACTGCCGCTCGGTTCGCTTGCATTCTTCTTCGCCGAGCACAGGCGAGTAATAATAGACGCGATTGATTTGTTCAAACGAAATGACGCCCTTTTGCAAAAGGCGGCTGAGCAATGTCTTGATGGTCTTTTCCTTCCAGGTCTTGTTGTCGCGCAAGGCAGCAATCACTTCAGATGCCGCAGCCGGGGATTTGGCCCAGAGGACCTTCATAATCTCCCATTCGGCATCGGAAATTCGCGGATGATCATCCATTAACGACAGTCCTCCTTGGATTACAATTGTAGTCGATCGACAGTTATAGATTACATTCGTAATCTAGTGTTGTCAACTCTCTCTGTCGCATATGAAATCTTTTAAATCCGACAAACGAAAAAGCCCCAACAGTCCCTGTGATCTGTTGAGGCGAAGCATGGCAGCCGTCTTTTATCGTAAAGTAGCATACAAAAACGCAGGAGGGATCGGGCATGGAAGTAATCGAGCAGTTTGGCAATATAGACATTTATTTGTTTGATCAGTTGCTAAAAGGGCGGATACAAAAGCAGATGCGCATTCTCGACGCAGGCTGCGGCTCAGGGCGCAACCTCGTTTACTTTTTGCGCAATGGCTATAAGGTTTACGCCGTGGATCAGTCCGCCAAGGCAGTAGAAAGCGTGCACAAGCTCGCAACGGAGCTGGCAGCGAGCGATTGGGCAGCAGATCGTGCGCGCGTAGAAGCGGTTGACAACATGAGCTTTGCCGACGAGCAGTTCCAGTTTGTCATCAGCAACGCTGTCCTTCATTTTGCGGAAAATGATCAGCATTTCCGGCAGATGCTGCAAGAACTGTGGCGGGTGCTTGCGCCAGGCGGCGTACTTTTCATGCGTCTGGCTTCTTCCATCGGGATTGAGCATGCCGTGCAGCATTTGGGCGATGAGCGGTATTTGCTCCCGGATGGCAGTACGCGTTTTCTCGTAAACGAAGAGCGGATGCTCCAAGCGACAGCTGACTTGCAGGGCATTTTTGTGGAGCCGATCAAAACGGTAAATGTAGCCGGGCAGCGCTGCATGAGTACGTGGTGCATACAAAAGCCCGCGCTCTAAAAGTCGCGCAATTGGTCAAAGCGCTCGAACAGAGGCGCGAGGTCGATGGCGAGTCCTTGTGCGGCAAGGCTTTGCTTGGTCGAATCTAGCAGGTCGTGCAGCACGACATAAATTTCTTCCCGCTCGACTGTTTCGATAAAGCCTGTGCGCCGATCCATTTTGTTAAAGGCCAAAGTGTACGCTTCAACCAGCTCAAGCAAGGCAGCTTCGAGGTCGGCCGCTTTCGGAAGCTCGCTGGCCTGTTTTTGCAAGGCGGTGAGGGCAGTCGCAGTCTTTTTGTACTGATCAGCCGCTTTTTTGGCTTGTGCCGCCGTAATATTCTCCCTGCCATCCCAATCGCGGAACGGATTGGTCAAGTTGTTTGCGAGCCATTCCGAATTGCGCGGCTTCGTGATGGACAGATTCAGGCCGCGTTTGCTCTCCTGTTTGTAGGCAGTCTTGATGCTTTTGGCGGCATCTGCTGGCAAGCTGGTCATCCACAGTGTCGAGAGCTTTGGCAATTGTTCCGGCGGCGGAAACTGGTCTGGCAAAAAGCCGAATATGTCGTACGTCGAAAAGGAAGCAAGCTTGCTCAACTGACTGATGCTGTCGAGGTTGCTGATCGTTCCCGGTTTTCCCCACAGACGCATTTCTTGCAATTCCGGAAAGCGTTGGGCGATAGGCAGCAAGTCCAGCTCCGTCACCTGATGCAGATGAAGTCCTGCCAAACGGGGCAATCCGTGAAAGTCTGGAGGAGATGAGGTAAATCCAGCACTCAACCAATAGCCGCCCTCGTCCGCCTCTATATGCAAGTCGGGTGAGATGTCGTTGCCCATCGTCAAATTGGTCAGCCCTTTGTTGAGCGTCAGCTTCTCCAGTCCTTGGGCATTTTGTATAAACAACTTGCGAATCTGGCTGCCGTTGAGGTCGATGGACGACATCGGCGTTTTGCCCAGGTGAAGCTCAATTATAAACGGATTGTTTTTGACAAAAGCCAGCAAGGAAGCTGATGCTTCTGCTGCATGGATTTTGGTGAGGCACGGGAGTTTTTCCAGCTCGGAAACATCATCAAGCTCGGCCAGCATGTCTTCCCAAACGACATTGGTGGAGCGGCGAAGGCTCCTGGTTCCCAAGGTGATGAGCGCGTCATCCTTTGCGGCTTGCTTGAACAGTTGGCGCTTCTCTGCGGGAATTTGCTCCCACTGCCATTGGCGGTAGATGCTGCCGCCGACATTCCAGGTGCCGTAGCTGTTTGTTTCTCCCGGAAGGAGCGGCGGGATATTCCCTGCCTTGATGTAGTCTTTCGGTACGGCAGCCTCGACATAGCTATGCTGCAAGTTGTTGTTCCAAAAATAAAAGTCGCAGGATAGCGGCTTCATCGTCAACAACTCGGCTTCATCAGGGAGCGTGTCGCTCAGCCAGTCCAGTTCGAGCAGGCTGATCAGCTTGGAGGATTTGCCGGAGCCGGACTCCTTGAACGAAGTCACTTGGCACGCGGTATATTTTTGCAGCTTTTCTACGAAAACGCAGTAAATATCTCCAACTGCGGGGATCAAACGAATCATCCTTTCCGTTTTGGGAGTCTTAGCCCATGTGGCGCTTCTTAGCGTATTTTTACATATTGCCAAGATTTTGGCTATGCGACGAAAGTGCCTGTATGGGCAGCTTTCGTTGTCGTGGCAAGCTGCATTTTCTATAATGGAGGGAACGAAAGCGGCACCAGTTTGGCTGGCGCCAGAGGAGGCGGGCGGATGAAGAAAGATGAGAGCCGACAGCAGTGGATGAGCCGCGTTCTGGAAGGAATCGTGGAAACGTCCCGCGATCACCTGCTGATTACGGACCCCGAGGGCTACATTCAGCTGGTCGGTGATTCCTCCTATGACATGTACGGAATCGGAAAAGAACAACTGCTGGGGAAAAATGTGATCGAGCTGGAAAAGGAAAAAGTATTTTCTCCGTCTGTGACGCGCAAGGTGATGGACACAAAAACACCGCAAACGATGATGCAGGAAATTCCCGGCGGCAGAAAGCTGATGGTCACAGCCTATCCCCTCTGGAACGAGGACGGCAGCATGCATTCCGTGATCAGCTATTCGCATGACCTGACAGAAATCATGGAACTGAAACGGCGCTACGAGAGCCTGACCGAGCAATTGAAGCAGTTCGAAACAGAGATTGAGGAGCTGCGCGAAAAAAATCAGGAAGGCTTCGTCGCAGTCAGCCAGCCGATGCGCAACATTGACCGTCTCATCAAAAAGGTCGCCATGGTCGATTCTACGGTGTTGATTCTCGGCGAGTCCGGGGTCGGAAAAAACGTCATTGCCAGCCAGATTCACCGCCACAGTCGCCGATCCGCCGGGCAATTCGTGGAGATCAACTGCGGCTCGATTCCGGAAGGGCTGTTGGAGTCGGAGCTTTTCGGCTATGAAGCGGGAGCTTTTACAGGCGCTGGCAAGCAAGGCAAACAAGGAATTATCGAGCTGGCGAACCAAGGCACGCTGTTGTTGGACGAGCTGGGGGAGCTGCCGCTGACCTTGCAGGCCAAGCTGTTGAAGGTGATCCAGGAGAAACGGTTGCAGCGCGTAGGCAGCATGCAGTATCGCGATGTCGATTTTCGCTTGATCGCTGCTACCAATCGCGATCTGGAGAAGATGGTGAAGGAGGGCAAGTTTCGCCAGGACTTGTATTTCCGGCTGAACGTCGTGCCAATCCACGTTCCTGCTTTGCGAAATCGCCCGGAAGATATCGCCGCGCTCCTCAAGCTGGTCGTGCGCTCGCTGAACGAGCGATACGGGATGAACAAAAAGCTGGACGCCGCAGCTACTCACGCTTTGCTGCACTACGATTGGCCGGGGAATGTGCGGGAGCTGGAAAACGTGCTGGAGCGGCTGGTGGTAACGGCAGATGAAGAAGTAATTACGTCGCAGCACTTGCCTGCGGAAATCAAGGCGGCAGGGGAGGAGCAGACGGCAATGGAGCCGAGTGTTGCGGCCGCCAAAATGTCGCTGCGGGACGCGATGGAGCAAGTCGAGGAAAAGTGGCTGCGCCATGCGGCAGAGCGTTGCCGGACTACAGCGGAGATGGCCGAGTTTTTGGGAATCAGCCAGCCATCTGTCGTGCGCAAGCTGCAAAAATACCACATCCGTCCCCGTTAATTCAAAAATGAATTTTTAATTCAAAAATGAATCGAACTATTTACAGGTTTCGATTCATTTTTGAATTAACGGAGATTTCTGCTATGCAAAAAACGCGCACCACAGCAGGCTTTCTCGTTTGGCACGGGTATTGCTACATATCGGAGTCGAAAGCATCACCTAAGCTGTTATCATTCTCATACAAGGAGAGATTACGATATGTCCAAACAACGCAAATTCGCCAATGTAGCTGCTGGTGTTCCAGGTCCGAAGGGGACCGCTTTGATTGAAAAAAGAAAACAGTTCGTGCCAAAAGGCATCGGCAACAACACGCCGGTTTTTGTAGAGACGGCGTCCGGGGCGCTCGTGACAGACGTCGACGGCAACACGTACATCGATCTGGCAGGAGCGATCGGAACGCTCAACGCGGGCCACTGCCCGCAAGAAGTGGTCGAGGCGGTAAAAGCGCAAATGGACAAATACATTCATCCTTGCTTCCACGTCGGCATGTACGAACCGTATGTGGCGCTGGCAGAAAAACTGGCTGAAATTACGCCGGGCAGCTTTGAAAAGAAAACGATGTTTGCAAACAGCGGCGCAGAAGCCGTAGAAAACGCGGTGAAGATCGCGCGCAAATACACAGGACGCCCTGGCATCATATCTTTTAGCCGTGGATTCCACGGACGTACTTTGCTCGGCATGTCGCTCACGTCCAAAGTAAAGCCGTACAAATTCCAGATGGGGCCGTTCGCGCCAGCTACCTACAAGGCTCAGTTCCCGTACCCGCTGAACAAACCGGAGTCCATGACAGAAGACGAGTACGCACAATTTTGCGTCCGGCAATTCGAAGACTTCCTGCTGACAGAAGTCGCGCCGGAAGAAGTAGCGGCCGTCATCATGGAGCCGATCCAGGGCGAAGGCGGATTCATCGTGCCGCCAGTATCGTTCGTGCAAGGCGTATTCCAAATTTGCAAAAAGCACAATATCTTGTTCATTTCCGACGAAATCCAAACAGGCTTTGGCCGGACCGGGGCGATGTTCGCTTCCACTCATTTCGGAATCGAGCCTGATATCATTACCATGTCCAAATCGCTTGCAGCCGGTTTGCCCATCTCCGCTGTGACAGGCCGCGCAGAAATCATGGATGCGCCGAATCCGGGTGAAATTGGCGGCACGTATGGCGGCAGCCCGCTCGGTTGCGTAGCGGCACTTGCTGTAATTGAGAAAATGGAGCGCGAAGACTTGTCCGGACGCGCCAGAGAGATCGGTAAGGCGATCAAGTCGCATTTTGAAGCCCTGCAAAAAGAGTTCCCTGTCATTGCAGATATTCGCGGATTGGGTGCCATGTGTGCGGTAGAATTTATTGATCCACAAACCAAACAGCCTGCAAAAGAACTGGTAGCCGGGCTGACCAAAGGTTGCTACGAATCCGGTGTCATCGTGCTTTCCGCAGGGGTACACAGCAACGTGCTGCGTTTCCTGTCTCCGCTCGTGATTACCGATGAGCAATTGCAAGAAGCGCTCGACATTATGACCGATGTGTTGAAAAGCCAGTACGTGACCCACTAATTCACAAGGGAGGTACGCATGAAAAAGCATCTGTATATTAACGGACAATGGAAAGAAGCAAACGAGTACGCGCCACTCTACTCTCCTTATTCCGGTGAGCTTTTGGCGGAGATCGCACAGGCTGACGAGGCTGACGTCGATGAGGCGATCCGCGCAGCGGCTGCGGCGGCAAAAACGATGGCAAAGCTGCCAGCCAGCCAGCGCGCACTGATTTTGGAAAAAGCGGTGGCGATCATGGAAGCGCGCAAGGAGGAGCTGGCAGTGATTCTCGCCCAGGAAGCTGCCAAGCCGCTGCGCACAGGACGGGTAGAGATCGCCCGCACGATTCAGACGTACAAATTCGCGGCCGAGGAAGCGAAGCGCATTCACGGGGAAACCGTTCCGCTTGATGCGGCTCCTGGCGGCGAAGGCCGACTTGCTTTTACCGTTCGCAAGCCGATTGGCGTAGTCGGGGCGATTACACCGTTCAACTTCCCGTTCAACCTGGTGGCGCACAAAGTCGGCCCGGCGATTGCGGCAGGGAATACGGTCGTATTGAAGCCCGCGAGCCAGACGCCGCTCAGCTCCTTGGTCCTCGCCGACATTTTTGCGGAAGCCGGATTGCCGGAAGGGGCGCTGAATATCTTGCCAGGAAAAGGCGCGGTCGTAGGCGAGAAGCTTGTCAGCGACAGCCGCATTGCCGCGATTACGTTTACAGGCAGTCCTGCGGTCGGAATCGCGATGAAAAACAAAGCAGGTCTGAAGCGCGTGACGCTTGAGCTTGGTTCGAACTCTGCCGTCATTATTGACCAGACGGTTGAGATTACGCAGGCGCTGGTTGATCGTTGCGTGGTGGGCGCATTTTCCTTTAGCGGGCAGGTGTGCATTTCGCTGCAACGCGTCTATATTCACCAGAGCAAGTACGAGGAGTTTCTCGATAAATTCAAGACTGCGACAGAGAAGCTCGTCCTGGGCGATCCGTTGCAGGAGGCGACAGACATGTCCTCCGTCATTTCGGCAAAAGACCACGAGCGGATGGGAGCATGGGTACAAGAAGCGGTTCAGGCGGGAGCGCAGGTCGTGACAGGCGGCAAAGCAGTGAACGAGCGGCTTTTCGCTCCGACGATCCTGACGAACGTAAGCGCCCACTCCTCTGTCTCTTGCCAGGAAGTATTCGGCCCGATCGTCGTAGTCACGCCGTTTGAAGCAATAGGCGAGGCGATTGAAGCCGTGAATGACTCCCGTTTCGGGTTGCAGGCGGGCATTTACACGAGCGACATTCATGCAGCGATGCGCGCAGCCGAAGAGCTGGAAGTGGGCGGCGTGATGATCAATGACATCCCGACCTTCCGCGTGGACAACATGCCGTATGGTGGTGTCAAAGACAGCGGATTTGGCCGCGAAGGAATCAAATACGCGGTTGAAGAGATGACAGAGTTGAAGTTGATTGCCATCAAGCTGTAAAAAGTTTTGAGCGAGAAGCAAAGACGAGCCGTTATGCGCTCGTCTTTTTTTGCGTGACAGCACGTCTTGCGATCGGTTTAATGTTCGATTTATAACGGATGTTAATATGGAAAATAACTATAAAAGCAACGAATTACCGATTAAAAACGAACATTAATTAGTTTTCGTTTGAAAAAGATCGCCTTTTATGTTACCTTAACTCATGTGAAAAAGCGGTCATTTGTATACAGCAGCGAAGTGAGGAGAAGGACAACATGGAATGGAAAGACATAGTAGCGGCCCTCAGTGTCGTATTGAACGGCTTGCCGCAAGGGCTGTTGGCATTGTCTCTTGGCTTTGCCTCCGTGCCGACGGCTCTGGCCTTTCTGGTAGGCGCAACGGGCAACGCTCTGACAGGCTCTGTCGCGGTCGTATCCTATCAGGCGGAAACGATTGCCTTGGCGGGAACGATCGGAAAAAGCATGAGAGAACGACTGTCCATGATTTTTGTTGGCGGAATTATTATGACCATCATCGGTCTGTTTGGTTTTCTGGAAAAGATCGTCGATTTTATTGGCCCGGTCATTACCAATGGCATGATGGCAGGTGTCGGCATCATGCTGGCGCGGGTGTCGTGGGAAATGGCTCGCAACAACATGCCTGTTGGTGTCACTTCGATGGGGAGCGGGTTGCTGACGTATTTCATCACAAAGGATCTCGTCTACACCGTGACGATCTCGGTGCTCATCTCCAGTCTGGTCGCCATCCTGCTTAAACAAGGAAGCTCGATCAAGCCGATTGCGAACGACCGTCTTGTTCTGCAAAAGCTGACGTTTTCCCCTGGCATTTTGCGCGGAGCGATGGCGATGGTTTGCCTCAATATCGGGGCGAACATCGCTTTTGGACAAATTAACGGTGAAATCGCCAAATCCGATGTGAACATTGACACGCTCAGCGTAATCTCCAGCGTGGCCGATATGGTGTCGGCACTGTTCGGCGGAGCGCCGGTAGAGGCGATCATTTCCGCTACGGCCGGGGCGCCCAACCCGGTTGCGTCCGGTGTTTTGATGATGGTGCTGATGGCGGCGATCCTGTTTGCAGGTCTTTTGCCGAAAATCGGCCGCTACATCCCGAGTGAATCGATTGCCGGGTTCCTGTTCGTGCTCGGGGCCATCGTGACGGTGCCGGGGAATGCGACTGCCGCTCTGACAGGGGGAGAAGCTTCGTCCGGTTTGATTGGCGGAACAACGATGGTTGTGACGGCGATTTCTGACCCGTTTTTCGGGATGCTGGCAGGCTTGCTGATGCGAGCATTGATCCATGCCTTTGGCATGTAGGGACGCAAATCAGGAGGGATTTTTTGTGGATAAGACATACACGCTGGAAGTGGCAGGCGTAACGCGCGAGCTGCCGATTATGCCGATAGCGGACAACCTTAGCATCGCGAGCTTCGTCATCCTGGGCGATACAGAGCTGGTGACGGCAGCGGCACCACTGCTTGCCGAGAAGCTCCCGGAAGTCGATGTATTGATTACGGCGGAAGCAAAAGGTATTCCTTTGATTTTTGAAGTATCCCGTGTATTGAAGATGAAAAAGTATTACGTTGCCCGGAAAAGCACGAAGCCGTATATGGATGCTCCGCTGATCAATGAAGTCGAATCGATTACTACGCAGAAAAAGCAAATTCTTTGCCTGGATGGCGCGGATGCCAGAGAAATTTCCGGCAAACGCGTTGCGATTATCGACGATGTCATCAGCACAGGCAAGTCGCTGCAAGCGATTGAAGATCTCGTAGTCAAGGCAGGGGGCCATGTCGTAGCGAGAGCGGCTATTTTGGCGGAGGGAGACGCAGCCAAGCGCTCGGACATCATCTTTTTGCAAGAGCTTCCGCTGTTTTTTCACGAATAGAGTAGTTCAGCGCAACATAAAAACCTTCTCAACGATTGCTGAGAAGGTTTTTTGCTTGTGGATGTAAGGCAAGGTTGAAGGCTGCATTCGCATGAGTCACGCGCAACTACTGCAAGTAGTAAATCGCCCGCGAGCTGATGATTCCTTTTACTTCTTGCCCTTCGGCGATCTTTTGCTCGATATACGGGATACCCGCTTCTTGCAGACGGATGCGATTGGCGTTGAAGTGGCGGAAGTCGACGATCATGGTCTTGTTGCTCGCCTTGATTTCCTGAAGCTGTTGCTCGGCCATTGCGTTAATGGACCTTTGTCCCAGCATGTGGGCGCTGCCAACGAGCAGCATGTTGACCAGCATGACAGCGAGCAGGATGCGGCTGCCGTAGCGGGTGAGCGCAGCTTGTGCGTCCCAGCCTGCCAGCGTGACGAGAAGCGGGATGAGCCAAAGCTGCGGAACGTACCGCGCCCACCAGCTTTCCGGGTTGATCAGGACAGTGATGAGCAAGATGATGCTTGCGACGAGGAACGGCAAGGCTTTCCTGCGCTCGCGACCGAAAAGCAAAGCAAGCACGATCAGGAAGGCAAGCAGCACCGCGCCGCCAAACCACGGTCCAAAGCCCGCCACTCGCACGTCCGGAGCCAGAAACACCTTCAGTTCCTGCGCGGAGAAGGTAAAGGGCCATTTCAGCGTCGTTTCTTTTGGCGTAGCGATATTTTCCGATTGGGCGAACAAGGAAATGCCAAGCTTGCTCAGCGAGTTGATGTCTTTAAAGTCGTGCGGGCTGTTCGAAGTCATAATATCCACCGCGCCCTTGCCCGCCAGCGGGTAGAAAGGATGTCCCTTGGCAAGCGTGTTGGTGACGTATGGATTGTAGCCGACAACGACGACGGTAATGACCAGACTAGCGGCGAGCCACGCCAGGACGGTTTTCCAGCGTTTTTGGCGATCGCAGAAAAAGAACAGCACCAGCAAAGCGCCGCCAAGCAGTACGGCATACACCAACGCTGTGAACTTGATCTGCGCAAGCAACATCAGGGCAGAGCAGAGAGCCAGCATGGTCCAGGTGTGGTAGCGTTTGAGCAGCAAATACCCGAGCGCGCAAATGATCAGCACGAGCGAGCCAAGCTGTCCGTCAATGTAAAAGGACGTCGCTTGCGACACGACGACCGGATTGCAGGCAGCCAAAATCGCCAGAACGACCGCCAGCCCCTTTTTCGCAGGAAAAGCCGTCCGCAGCGCTGCCAAGCTGAGGAAGAAGGACGCAGCCATGAGCAGCAGGTTGAAAATTTTCCCGACTTCAATCTGGTTAGTCACCTTGTACATGACCGCATCCAGCATCCAGGGCCCTTTGGCGTAATGGTTGATCCACAGGTGGAAGGCAGACAAGATTTCCTTGTTGTCCATTTCTTCGATCGGCTTGCCTGGCGGCTTGAGAATCGGGGCATCGTGCACCGGATTCCAGCCATTCGTAAGCAAGATGATGGCTTCCTGGTGATACGTTTGTCCATCAAAAGACAGATCGAACGTATTGGCGCTAATGTACCAGCCGCCCCCGATGACGATGGCCAACCCTGCGAGCAAGGCGACCAGCCAGGTCGGGCGGCGCAAAGGAACAAACGTGGCCGTCATGGCCAGCAGGCAAACAAGAGCGGCCAGGACAGACAGCCAGAAGCTGACCGCAGTAACCGGGATGCCCAGCAAAAAGAAAGTCGACGTAACGAGTACGATCGAGGCGATAAAAAACAGCAAGGTCGCCCCGATTACAAACGAGTAAGTAGCGGTACGGTTATTCATGAATGTAATCTCCTGTTTTTGAATCTACAGAACAGGGAGGTTTGCAGCCAAAAGGTGCAGGACGGTGGCGAGAATGATCCCCAGCACCAGCCCCCCGGCAATTTCCCATTTGGTATGACCCATGCTCTCGCGCAACGGCTTGGACAAAAGCTGCTTGTCCGGGTGTTCTTTTGCCAGCGCATTGAGAGCGGCGGCATGCTTGCCTACGGCTCTGCGCAGTCCGGTGGCGTCGATGATCACGATAAACGTTACGGCGACCCCGAGCCCGAATGCCGGATGAGTGAAGCCCTCCTGCAAGCCGATCAAAAATACGGTGGTGACCATGACCGTTGTATGCGTGCTGGGAAACCCGCCGTTCCCCACCATGTTTTTTGCTTCTTGCCCAAATCGGAGGTAATTAATCAAAAATTTGGTTATTCCAGACACAAGCCAGCCGATAAACGGCGCCAGCGCATATAACATGACTACGCTCCTCTTTCGTGATGATTATGACTGGGAGATGACAACGACGCCTACGACGATGATTGCCAGCCCTACGATACGGGTGAGCGACAACGGCTCTTGAAAGATCAGAAAAGAAAGTCCGGCTACCAGGACGTACCCGAGGGCCGCCATCGGATAAGCGTAAGAAAGCTGAACTTTTTCCAGCGCGGCAATCCAGATAAACGCGGAAAGCCCGTAAAGCGCCAAACCGACCATGATTGGCAGGTTCGTAAAATAGTGCAGGAACTTCAACACCAGCGCGTCATTGTTGCCAGAGAGGGAGGACGCCCCCATTTTCATGGCAATCTGACCACTTGCGCTGAGGATGACCGAGATGAGGATAAGAACGATGGATGGCATAGTTTGATCCACAACCTGTCTGTGCAATTAAAATTCAAAGGTGTAAATAATGCCGGCTACGGCGATGACGTAGAGCAGTACCGTGATGAGAATCGGCTTGTCCTGGAGCAGAACTTTTTCAGGGCTGCCGCCTTTGTCCGTAATCGTAATCAGGTACAGGTAGCGGAAAATGCCGAAGATCACCAACGGAATCGTCCACATCAAATGAACGGTTCGCCCGGAGGTAAAGGTGAACAAGCTGTAGCTGATAATCGTGGCTGTCGTGACAATCGTATTCAGTTGATTCAACAATTCGGACGAATAGCTGTCCAGTACCTTGCGATGCGTGCCTTTGTGGGCTTGCAGCAAAAGCAGCTCATGGCGTCGCTTGCTGATCGCAAGAAACAGGGCAAGCAGCATGGTACAGAGCAAGAACCATGGCGTAAACGGCGTGTTGATCATCAGGCTGCCCCCGATGGCCCGCAAGACAAATCCGGACGAGATAATCATCACGTCGAGGATGACGACATGCTTCAGTTTGAGCGAATAGGCGACGTTGAGCACAAAATACACCGTGAGCACGACGCCGAACAGTCGGTCAAAATAAAAGGCCGAAAAAAGCGAGCCTGCCAGCAAAAATACCCCGAACGACAAGGCGAGCGCAGGCGGCAGCGCGCCGGAAGCCATCGGACGGAATTGCTTCTCCGGGTGGTTCCGGTCGTTTTTAATGTCTACGAAATCGTTCAAGATGTAGACACAGCCTGACACGAAGCAGAACAGCAGGAAAGCAAACAGCGATTTGCCGATGACATCTGTGCTGACTTTGTGCAAAGAAAAGAGCAGTGCCGCAAACACGAGCAAATTTTTGGTCCATTGGTGTGGACGAAGCTGCCGAATTAACAGATAGACCATATTTTGGCGGACGCGCGAAGTCGTTTTGACGTCGACTTTTACAGAGTTTGATGTTGCCCCCATATTTCTCTCCAATCCATAAGGAATCTTACCATCCTACTAATGACGAATCATGTAAAACGAAAGTTACATCTGTTGCAAGATAACGTTTAATTCTGTCGTAAAATGGGCGGGTTGTCTATACCTTTTTACAGCATTTGTGAGATTTTGGCAGAGGGAAATGAGAGAATGCATCATTTGAAGGTTGTATGTCCCTATGAAAAACGCAGCTTCCGGCATGGGTGTCATGCCAGTGAGCTGCGTTTTATGCTTGTATGCTTAATTTGTCCGCGGAACGCCTTTCGCTGGCTTTTTCCACGAATACAGCGACAGGTTCACCAAAATGATGGCGAGAATGACAAGCTGCGGAATCGTCGTTTCCCAGTTCGCGTAGATGCCCAGATCAGGCAAATGGAGCAACAGCTCCGAGCTGTGCGCCGGCAGGCTGCCCGTGACTTGCAGGGCGTGTACGCTGACCCCGATGAACTTGAAGGCCATGTAATAGAGCAGCAGGCTGGCAACCAAAAAGAACGGACGGACGGGAATCCGCGAGCTGAGCCTGATGAAAGCGAAGCTGATGATGGCGAGCAAAAGCAGCGCGCCACCGATCCCGAGCAAAAGGTTTGTCATGGAAATCGATGCTGCCATCCCCATGTAAAAAATGATCGTTTCCGCGCCTTCGCGAACAACTGCGAGGAAGGCCGTGAAGGCAAGCGACCACAAAGCGCCTTTTGCCAGAGAGGAACCGATTGATTTCTGCACAAACTCGTTCCAGGCTTGCAGGTTGGACTTTTTATGCAGCCAGGCGCCGATTGTCACCATGAACACGACAGCAATAAGTCCTGTAATGCCTTCGATCGTTTCCCGCGAGCTTCCTGTAGTGAGATTGGAAAAGACGATGCTGAGCACAATCGCGAGCAGCGCGGAGGCAACGATACCAAGCGCCGCCCCTGACCAGACCCATTTGCGCTTGTCCGCATTCCCTGACTTTTGCAGGAACGCAAGCAGCGACATGATGATCAGGATCGCTTCCAAGCCTTCGCGGAACAAAATCAGTCCTGCGTCCCACGCTGTATAGGAGGCGGCGGTAGCAAACGGCTCAAGCTCGACTTTCATTTCGCCCAGCAGAGCCGCTGCTTTTTCCCATTGCGGCGGGTTGGACAAGATCAAGGTCGGCACGGAAACCATCTTTGCTTCGATGCTGCTGTAGGTGGCTGGCGACTTGGTCATGACCACGCCTTCTACCAAAGGCCACGAGGCAATAAACGTGTCCATTTTTCCTGCGGCGTCGTCGGCCTTTTGGCTGGCGATGTCCGTTTCTACCGAACTGATCAGCTGCAAAAGCGAGGAGATCGTTGGCTGTTCCCCGGATGCGACGGCACTGGAGCCAGGCGCCACTGATTTTCCTGCTACGTAGTCTTCGACGGCTTGCTTCAACGTTTGCAGTTTTTCCGTACTTTTTTGTGCATTCGGCGGCTCGGTATTCAAGGCGATGCGGGCGCCGCTAATTTTTACTTCCATATCACCATAGACGGAGGCGTTTTCTGAGCGAACCAGACTCTCCGCCTTGTACCAGCCTGTTACGAAGCTGTTGTACGATTGCTTGGCCTGGGGCCAGTTGTTTTCCGAGATAGCAGTCAGACTTTTCTCCAGAAAAGGCAGCAAGTTGGCGATTTGCTTGTGCGCTTTTTCCTTCGGCTGACCAGCTGATTCCTTGCTGGTCACGTAGCGGTCGGCTGCTTTTGCCAGATTGGAGATGGCAGCCGTGGCTGCTTCGGGATTCGACTGTATTTCGCCGAGTGCCTGCTGGGCTTGCTCAACCGCTGCCGACAAAGCCTGAGCCTCTGCTGACGTATCGTCGGTGTTCGCGTCCCAGACGGCTTTCAGGCTGGTTACGGCTTTGGTAACCTCGTCCCAGTTCTTGTCTCCGCTGCTGATCAGCGCATCGCTGGAGAGCGCGATCAGCTGTTTGAGCTGATCAGGTGCGAGCGGAGCGGCGATGACAGTCGACAGCCCGGAGATGAGCAGCAGGAGGCAGAGGAAAACGGAAAAAAGATAGCGTTTCAAAGTATTCACTCCATCCATGCTAGTTGGTTAGAACAGTGTGTCTCCGATGTAGCCGCCTTCGCTTACACCCGGAAGACATGCATAAAGCCCACTGCCGACATGGGTGATGTATTCGTTCAGCAAGTCGACTGACGCGAGTTTTTGTTGCATCGGGATGAATTGCTTGCGCGGGTCGCGGTTGAAGCAGATGAACAGCAGTCCGGCGTCAAGCTGCCCGGTGCGGACATCGAGTCCGCTGGAATACGAATAGCCGCGGCGCAGAATTTTGACTTTGCCTTCCATATGCGCCAAGGCTACGTGAGAATCAGCCGGAATGACCAGGTTGCCCTTGGCGTCTTTGCGATTCAGCTCCAGATCGTCGAACTCGTTTGCTTTTCCGAGCGGTGCGCCAGAATCGCGATGTCGGCCAAACGTGTTTTCCTGATCGTCCAGGGCTGAGCGGTCCCATACTTCGATTCGCATGCGGATTCTGCGCATGACCATGTAGCTGCCGCCAGCCATCCAGGCCGGATTGTCCGACGGTTGCGCCCAGACGATTTCATCGGCAGCGGCCGGGTCGTCGACTTTCGGGTTGTTGCTTCCGTCTTTAAAGCCCATCAGATTGCGAGGGGTAGAGCCGCTTGGATCGGCTGCTCCCGTGCGCTGGAAGCCTTCCTGAACCCAGTGCAGCACAGCTTTTCCGCGCGCGATTCGAGCCAGGTTGCGCAGCCCGTGGAAAGCAACTTGCGGGTCGTTGGCGCAAACCTGGACCACGATGTCTCCATCTGACCATTCCTTGCGAATTTCGTCACTGTTGAAGCGGGGCAGATCGACCAGGGCGGCGGGCCGCTTGGCAGACAGACCGAATCGTTCGTCGAAAAAGGAAGCGCCCAGTCCAAAAGTAATCGTCAGCCGCATCGGGTTGAGCCCGACGCTCTCTCCTGTATCGACAGGCGGGAGGTGCGGGCTGCCGCTCTCCTCATCTACCGTCTTGCCAGCCGCCAAACGGGCTGCGGCGGCCGTCCAGCTTTGGAACAGCTTGCGGACGTCGTCCAATGATGTCGTCGTTAAATCAAAAGCACCCATGCAGATAAAATCCTGCATAGGTGTAATGATCCCGGCCTGATGCTTCCCGTAAAAAGGGATAATGCCGTCGGAAAGAACAGGGGTCGCAGCTGCTTTCTCGCTGGAAGGAGTTGACGGCATGAACGATTTCATGCCAGTCGCGCCCAGAATCAGCCCGAGTCCTCCTACGCCAGCGAGCTTCAGCGCTTCACGACGAGTAAATTTTGTCTGGTCGTTTTCGGGATGCTTGTTGTTCATCAGTTAGCCTCCAATGATGGTGCCCATTTTGGACAGTGGCTCAGCCAATGCATCCAGAGCTTGGCTCAGTTTTTTCACTTCGTCTGGCTTCAATTCTGTGTACAGCACATATCCGCCATCTTTGCGGTAAGGAGCGAGGGCCGCGTCCAGCTCAGCAAAACGGGTTTCGATCTCTTTGGACAGAGCCGCGTCTTTGGCATCAACAGCAGGTTTCAGCACTTTGAAAATCTCGTTTGCGCCTTCTACGTTTGCTGCGAAATCGTACAGGTCAGTGTGGGAGTAACGCTCTTCCTCGCCTGTCACCTTGCTGGTAGATACTTCATTCAGCAGTTCTACAGCGCCTGTTACGAGCATTTTTACATCGATCTCCACGCTTTCGACTTTGACGCGGAGTTGTTTGACGTCTTGCAGCAGCTGGTCTGCTACAGCGCCCGAATCAGCAACCGATTTGGTTTCCCACAGAGCTTTTTCCAGTTTGTGATAACCGCGCCACTCGTTATCTGGAACATCGCCTTCGCGAGCATCGATCCAAGGGTCGAAATCACCCAAAGATTCAGCGATTGGCTCGATGCGCTCGAAGTAGGCGCGAGCTGGAGCGTATTCTTTTTTCGCTTTCTCCATATCGCCAGCTTTAACAGCTGCGGTAAAGCTTTCGGTTGCTTTTACCAGTTGGTCTGTCTGTTCGATGACCCATTTGCGGTAGTCGTCGATCGGAGCTTTCAAATCAACAGCGGTAGTAGCTGCTGGCGTTTCAGTAGCAGCAGGTGCAGCAGGTTGAGTTGCCTCAGGTTTTTTCTCTTCTTTTGGCGTCTCAGCGCTTCCGCAAGCAGATAGCATGAGAGACGAGCCGAGTACAACTGCGGACAACGGATAACCCCATTTTTTCATCATGTGAAAACATCCCCTTATTTATCATATAAGTGTGTACTTATTCGTTGATAATAAAAATCATTATCATCCCAGAAAGTAATGTAAACCTTTCATTGTATCTTTGCAATATTTTTTTACAGCTTGGTCAGTGGTTTATTTCGCCTGGCGAAAAAAGAGAGCAGAAAAAAGACGAACAGCCGCCGAATCGCTCGACAGCTGCTTTTTCGTTCTCTCAATTAGCCAAATATTTCAGAAGAATTTGTTCTACGTGGAGCAGGTGTTCAGTCATTCTGGCTTGGGACGCTTCCGGGTCTTGTCGCTTCACGGCCTCGTAGATCGCTTTGTGTTCGAGAAAAAACTGTTCGGAGACAGAGCGGTTGGAGTAAATCTCGACTCTTCTCGTCTCGCGAATGCCAATCTCCATCTGCTTGGAGATCGATTCAAACAGATGCACGAGTATGGAGTTGTGCGTCGCTTTGGCGAGCGCCAGGTGAAAGAGCAGATCGGTGCGCTCGCCTATGTCCTCGTTTCCGATATGCTGCTCCATCTCGCTCAAAATTTCTTCCAGGGCGTGCAGGTCATGTTCGTCCCGTTTGCTTGCAGCGATGGCAGCGTTGGCGACCTCCAGCGATTTTCGCGCTTCGATCAATTCAAGAATGGTCTGGCGATTGTTGCGCAAGCCTTGCAGATCAGGCAGCAAGCTTTGGACAGGGGAGCAGGTGCTTTTCACTGTGCAGTGGCCGCCCTGGCGAATCTCGATCAGCCCCATTGCCTTGAGGGCACTAAGCGCTTCGCGGGTGGTAGAACGCCCGACACCGAATTGCTCCGACAGCTCCTTGGTGGAGGGGAGCTTGCTCCCGGCTTGCAGTTCGCCGCTGAGAATGAGCGTTTTCAATTGCTCCGTAATGTGTTCATAATGGTTTTTTTTCGCGAGCCTGGAGAGATCCATTTCAACACTCCTGTACAATCCGTTTTTTTCCAAATTCATTGTAACACAAGAGAAAATGCGAGAAGAGAGGAGGGTTGAGGTTATGAAGAAGCTTGTGTAAACTGTTCATCAACAAGGGTGACTTCAAACGGTTCATCGCAGGAAGAACGGGGGGGAGCGTAACGGATGGCGAGACAAAAACTGCACATCGATGAACTATATGAGGTATCGGGCAAAATTTTGGTGGAAAAAGGGTACGCGGGCTTTCACTTCAAGCTTGTGTCCGACCAGTTGAATGTGAGCCGCAGCACGATCTACGAGTATTTTTCCAACAAGGATGAATTGATTGCTTCTTTAATGGTGCATCTCATGGATACGATTATGGCCGAGTACAAAGACATGGATGAGATCGCGCGGCCGCTTGCGAAGCTGCGGAACATGTACGATTCGTTCATGAAATACGCAGACATTCACCAGATTTTGTTGTTTGCTCCTTTCGTGAACGGGGCTGCATCGCCGAATGTGGAAAAGGCGATGACGACGCTCAGACAACAGCACTATATATTGAACAAACTTTTGACAGACGTCATTGAAGCTTGCAAGGAAGAAGGCACGATTCGCCGCGAAATTCCTAGCGAGCTGATCGCGGGCTTGCTGTTTCAATCGATACAAATTCCCCAAAGTCGCAAGGTCGCGGAGGAGGAGTGGCACAACCTGATTTTTCAGGTGATGCTGGATGGATACGGCGTCAAAATGTAGGGTAGCGCCTGGGCATTCGCGGCCTTTATTTTTTGTCCTTTTTTCGACACTTCTGTCAGACGTAGTGCAATGACGTGAACAACTGCAATAAGATTAGAGCGTCTACGAAAAGAATGATTCTGAACATTCGGCATACATCTGGAGGTTTCTATGATGAGCTTTACACAAGTAAAGTTCATGGGCGAAGGAAGGGATCGATTTTGAATCAGATGAAGCAACGCGTGATCGTGCTTTCCAGTGCTCTTTTGCTTGCTGCATGCAGTCCAGCTGTCTCTGATAAGGCAGCAGTGGAGCAGACCACTGTCAAACGAGTGGCAGTTACCCAAGTGAAGGAAGAGGCTTTTGGGCAGGTGGCGAAGTGGTCCGGCATTTTAACGCCAGTGGAAGAGACGCAGGTGTCGTTTGAAATAAATGGCCGCATCGTCACGCTGCTGGCAGAAGCAGGCGACTATGTGGAGACGGGGAGTGTCCTTGCCAGTCTGGATGGACGCGATTTATCGTTACAGGCTGCAAGCGCGGCGGCATCGGTTCAGCAGGCCAAGGCGCAATTGGCGCAAGTGACGAACGGCGCTCGCGCAGAGGAAGTGCTGCAAGCGCAAAACAATCTGGACAAGGCCAAGGCGCTCATGGATAAGGCAAAAGCGGATTTGCAGCGGTCGGAAGTGTTGTTCCGCCAGGGCGCTTTGTCGACAAACGATTGGGAAAACGTTCAGAACAAGGCGGCATTGGCCGAAAAAGATTGGGAAAATGCCAAAGAGACGTATGCCCTGGTTGCAGAGGGGCCGCGCCAGGAGCAGAAACAACAAACCGCTGGCGTGTATCGGCAGGCGGTAGTCGGCCAGCAGCGGGCCGCTTTGACGCAGACAAAAGCAGATTTGACCGCGCCCATCTCCGGTGTCGTGCTGGAAAAGCTGGCTTCGGTCGGCCAACTGACATCTACGAGCACACCCGTATACCGGATCGGGAATGTAGATGCGCTGCTGATCCAGCTCGCCGTTCCGGATCGTGACATCGGCTTCTGGAAAAAGGGAGACGAGGTTACCGTTACTTTGTACGATCAGAAACGAAGCGGAATCGTGCAGCGCGTGTCGCCCGCAGCCAGTCAAGGGAGCGGGACTGTCCCTGTCGAGGTGCGGGTAGAGAATCCCGACCGCGCTTGGCTTGCAGGGCAAGTCGCTACGGTCGTTCACGAGCATCAAGGACCAAAGGGCATTTTTGTCCCTGTACAAGCGGTGCAAAGCAGGGGAGAAACGCAGCCGTACGTTTTTGTTGTCCGGGATAACAAAGCGGCAAAAGTTCCCGTGACACTCGGCATGATCGTTGACAACCAGCTGCAAATCACATCCGGTCTCACCATTGGCGAGCAGGTGGTTACCAAAGGGGCGGAGCAATTGTTCGCGGGCGATACGCTGGAAGTCTCGACGGGTGAGCGGCCATGATCGACTTTTTGATCCGCAAGCAAAAAATTACGCTGCTGTTTTTCATCATGGTAGTTCTGGTCGGGGTGTTGAGCTTTTTTCAACTGCCGCATCAGGAAATTCCGGAGATTGCCGTAAACCGCGCATCTGTCACGACCGCGCTGCCAGGCGCTTCGGCAGAGCGAATCGAGCAGACGGTGACGAAGGAAATCGAAGCCAAAATCAAGGAAATGCAGGGGCTCAAGGCTATCACCTCGCAATCGCAGCCCGGCCTTTCCATCATTACGGTCGAGGTGAACAACGGAGTAGACCAAAAAGAAACGTGGGAGGAGCTGCGCAAAAAGGTCAAGGACGCAGAAGCCTTTTTGCCGGCAGAGGCGAGACAGCCTGTCGTGAACGACGACATGGGGAGAATGTTCGCCCAGACGTTCATGATTACGGTGGACACGGCTTCCCAGCTCGATGAGTTGCGAGAGCCGCTGACCATGTGGGAAAAGCAACTGAGCAAAATTCCGGGCATCTCCAGCGTGACGATCGAGGGGCTGCCGGAGCAGGAAATCCAGATTAGACTCGACCCGCAAAAGCTTGCATTCATGCATTTGACTTGGGCACAAGTGCAAGCTGCGATCAAAGCGGCAAACGAGACGGCTCCGCTCGGCAGCTATCAAATCGATCAGCGGACGTACGAGCTGAGAATGACGGAATGGAAAGACATCAAGCAACTGGAGCAGGTAGTGGTCGGCTACGGAAAAACCGGGAGCGCGATCTATCTCGGACAGGTGGCCGATGTGCAATTTACAGCCAAAGCCCCTGCCTATCTCGCCTATCACAACAACAAGCCAGCCGTCTCGATCAGTTTGATGACCGAGTCAAAAGCAAACATCACCCGATTGCAACAGCAAATCGATGCAAAGGTAGACATGCTTCGCAGCACCTTGCCTGCCGAGGCGCAAGCAGAGTCTCTCTACACGCAAAATGAGCGGATTGACGAGATTTTCTCAGACTTGTGGCGCGAGCTGTTGATTGCGGTCGTCGCCGTTCTCCTTGTTTGTACGCTCGGCTTGAATTTTACGACTTCATTAATGGTCGCCCTGGCGATCCCGATTTCGCTTGCGACCGGAATGATTTTTTTGCCGTTTTTTGAAGTGACCTTGAACCAGATTACGATTGTCGGCCTGATTATCGTTTTGGGGATTCTCGTCGATGATGCGGTGGTCGTGAACGACAATATCGAGCGACGACTCGTCAAGCATGGCGAGCAGCCGCAGCGGGCGGCAGTGATGGGGGCGAAGGAAGTAGCGGTCTCCATTTTGACGGCTACCTTGGCAACGGTTGCTTCGTTCGGTCCGTTGCTGTTTCTCAGCGGCGGCTCGGGTGCTTTTGTCCGCCCGATTCCGGTCGTGATCATTGTCTCGATGCTGGCTTCCATGGTCATGTCACTGACGATTGTTCCGATTTTTCGCAGATGGAGTGAAGAGCGCAGACGCAAGAAGCTGGACATGAGAAAACCTGCGGGGCTGTTGGGCAAACAATTGCTTCATCTGTCCAACTGGTACGCCAGAACGGTCTTGCCGCGCTTGTTGAAAAGGCCGCTGGCGACAGGCGTTGCTGCCGTTTTGATCAGTACAATGGCTTATCTTTTGATCCCGTTGACGCCGATTCAGCTATTTCCGGTGTCTGATCGCGACGTCTTTCTGGTCAATGTCAAGTTGCCAAACGGAAGCAGCCTGGCAGAAACCGATCGGGTCGTCAAGCAGGTGTCGCAGGACTTTTCCGCTACGGACGGGGTTTGGATGGTCAGTTCCTTTGCCGGAGGAAGCGCACCGAAGATTTTTGGCAGCACTACGGGGGCGGGCAGCGGCGCAAATGTCGGGCAGTTGATTGTGCGCCTGGACAAACAGGCAACGTCTTTGCAAAAGCTGCAAAACGAGACGCTGGCTGAGATTCGCCAAAAGTTTCCGGAAGCTGTGATCGTCCCGCGCGATTTGCAAACAGGCCCGCCTGTGGGCAAGCCGGTGGTCATCCGGGTGTACGGCGAGAACATTACGACACTGCGTCAGTTGTCTTTGCAAATACAGGAGCAAGTCGCCAAGGTGAATGGCATAACCGAGGTGCAGGACGATTTGGGAGTGGACAGCTACGCCATCGCTTTTGAAACCAATCAAGCGATGATGGAGCAAAATCGCGTCACGGCGGCAGAACTGTCGCGGACGCTGCGGCTGGTGAGTGAAGGCATCAAAGTAAGCGAGTTTGACGACGGCAAGCAACTGACGGACATTACTTTATATGTGAAGCAGGATGGGGAAGCGGGCGTCAATGCTTTCCAGCGGTTGTTTGTCGCCAATGCAAAAGGCGAGCAAGTCCCGCTCGCTTCACTGGTGAGCGTTCAACCGTCTTTTAGCGTGCAAAACATCCCGCATCGCAACCTCGACCGGACGGTGACGATTACAGGCGAGGTAAAGGGGCGGACGGCTACAGAGGTGATGAAGGAAATCAAGCCTGAACTCGCCCAAATGGCTTTGCCTGACGGCTATTTTTTGGAGTATGACGGAGAGACATCAGCGCAAGTCGAAGTCTTCCTCGATATGGGCAAGCTGTCGGTGATCGTCATCTTTTTGATTGTCATTTTGATCGCCATGCAGTTCTACTCGCTGCGGATTCCCGTTCTTGTCATGAGCACCGTCTACCTGGCGATTTCCGGCAGTCTCATCGGTTTGTTTGTCACGCGGACTCCGCTGGGCTTCATGTCCATGATGGGGATTGTGTCTTTGTCCGGCATTGTCGTTCGCAACGGGATTGTGCTGGTCGAGTTCATCGAGCAGGCTCGCAACAGGGGGCTGGCCTTGCAAAAGGCGGTGATTGAAGCGGGAGAGGCGAGATTCAGACCGATTTTGCTGACGTCGATGACAGCGATAGCAGGTCTGCTTCCGCTGGCGATTTCCGGCGATGTGCTGTTCAAGCCGTTGGCTGTGACGATCATTTCCGGCCTGTTCTTTTCCACGGTACTCACGCTTGTGGTCGTCCCGGCGTTTTATACTGCGATGGAACTGAGGAGAAAGCAGAAGCAAGAAGCACGCAATCGCAAAAGAATGGAAAAGCTGGACATGTGACTGGCCGCTGATGTTCACACAATCGCAAACGAAGCTCAACAATTCCTTAACACTCGCTTGTTATACTCGTTACAGTATCAATAGAATAACGTCTGTAGTTGGGCCGAGACGTGGAGAAAGCCCTCATACAGCAACAGCTTAGGCAATACAGGCCGATTGGATCGGTTTGTTCATGCATGCTGTTGCCCGTATGAGGGCTTTTTGTGTTTCCCAAGGAAAGGAGCGGCAAGAGGCTTTGCTAGATACAGCTTTTTATGACGCGTATTTTTTTGATTTGGACGGGACGATCTTCATTGGAGATCAACTGTTGCCTGGCGTGGAAGACATCCTCGCCACTTTGCGGCAAAAAGGGAAGAAGATCATGTTTTTGACCAACACGACGGTGCAGACGCGAGAGGGCTGTCGGCAGCGGCTGGAAAAGTTGGGGCTTGCCGTAGAACGCCATGAGATCATGACGGCAGCTTACGTGGCGGGCCTGTATTTCAAGAAGCTGGCAGACCATGAACAAGCGTGCGTGCTGGTGGTCGGCGAGCCTGCGCTTGAGCAGGAGCTGGCCGAGTTTCACATTCCGCAGACAGCCGATGCGATGAGCGCCACACATGTGCTGGTGGGAATGGACCGGGCTTTTACGTACGAAAAGTTGCAGCGGGCAGCCGATGCGGTGCGAAACGGGGCCAAGCTGATCGTGGCAAATCCCGATTCGGTATGTCCGGTGCCTGGCGGAGCGATCCCCGATACAGGGGCGCTGGCGCGAGCGATTGAAACGGCAGGCGGTGCGAGCACATGGGCGATGACGGGGAAACCGTCCCGCTTTTACGCTGACCAAGTCTTTTTGCAGCTGGATGTCCTGCCTGAGCGCTGTTTGATGGTCGGCGATCGTCTGGAGACGGACATTTTGCTCGGGATCAACAGCGGGATGAAGACAGCGCTGGTGCTGACCGGAGTGACGACAAGCGCGGAACTCGGTCACGCCAAAATTCAGCCCGATCTGGTCTTGCCGACGATGGACGGCGGGCAAATGTAGATCAAAGCTTTACAGTTTCCAAATATTTGCTTATCACGCGGTTGGTATCATCGGATGATGAAGGGCAAACGCCATAGGTTTTAGGAGGGATGGTCGTGGCGGAAGTGGAATTGCGACGCATTTCCAAAATGTACGAGCGGCAACAGGTTGTCAACGAAGTGAGCGCGATCATTGCGCCCGGGGAGTTTTTCGTACTGGTCGGGCCTTCGGGATGCGGCAAGTCGACGACGTTGAGAATGATTGCCGGGCTGGAAGAGATCAGCGCCGGAGAGCTGTTGATCGGAGGCAAACGGGTAAACGAGGTTCCGCCGAGTGGCCGGAATATTTCCATGGTGTTTCAAAATTACGCCTTGTATCCGCATTTGACGGTCAAAGATAACATTTTGTTCGGCTTGCAGGTGCGAAAAGTGAGCAAACAGGATCAGGTCAAGCGGTTGGAGCACGCAGCCGAGATGCTGGGCATTGCAGCGCTTTTGAACCGAAAGCCAAAAGAGCTGTCGGGCGGACAACGGCAAAGGGTCGCGCTCGGGCGGGCGATCGTCAGCCAGCATCCGATCTGTCTGATGGACGAGCCGCTGTCCAATCTCGATGCCAAGCTGCGCGGGCACATGCGGACAGAGATTCGCCAGTTGCAGCAGGAGCTGGGAATTACGATGATATACGTCACCCACGATCAGGTAGAAGCGATGACGATGGGCGATCGAATGATGGTGTTGCGCGATGGCGAGGTGCAGCAAGTGGGCAGACCGCTTGACGTCTACAACCACCCTGCAAACTTGTTTGTCGCTGAATTTACGGGCGCGCCGCCGATGAATACGACGCAGGCGGTGTGGCGAAGCAATGGCGCGCAATCAGGCGTGGAGCTGAGCGATGATCCGAGCAGACGTTTTTTGCCGCTTGCGCTTGGTTTTGGCCCACAGGCAGGCATCAAGGACGGCACTCCTGTTGTCCTCGGCTTGCGTCCCGAAGCTTTGCAGCCGCTGGAACCGGGCGCGGTCGCGGATGAGAGCCGCTCGTTGCTCGTCAGTGTGCAAGGCGTGGAAATTCTCGGTTCCGAGACAATCGTGGAATTTAAGCTGGGAGACAAGCTGTGGAAGGCAAAATGGAACGGGCAGTGGCCATGCCGCCGGGGAGATCTTGTTCGCGTAGGCTTTGCCCTGGAGCATGTCAGTCTGTTTGATTCGCAATCCGGAAAAAATTTGGCCATCACGGCCGGAAGAGAAAAAGGAGAGATACTGCGATGCGTACAGTAGTCAAAAGTCTGTTTTCAGTCGCGATGAGTCTGGCTCTACTTACAGGATGCTCCAGCGGGACTTCCACCACAGGCAGCAGCCAACCAGGGCAACCAGCACAGCCGGGCACATCTGAAACGAAGCCTGCGGGCAATACAGAGCTGTCTTTCTTCTATCCGGTAGCTGTCGGCGGCCCCCTGACCAAAATCGTCGACGGGATGGCGGAAGAGTTCAACAAGGAAAATCCGGGCATTACAGTCAAGCCCGTCTATACAGGCAGCTATCAGGACACGACCACGAAAATCCAGGCTGCCGTGCAAGGAAAAACGCCGCCTGACGTAGCGGTCATGCTTTCCACCGAGCTGCACACGATGATGGACATGAATGCGATTTTGCCGCTGGACGAGTTTATTGCCAAAGACGGCGGCAACGAATACGTCAAAGATTTCTTCCCGGGCTTCCTGGCCAACTCCCAGGTAGACGGCAAAACGTACAGCATCCCGTTCCAGCGCAGCACGATCGTGCTTTACTACAACAAGGCAGCGTTCAAGGAAGTCGGCCTCGACCCGGAAAAACCGCCTGCGACGTGGGATGAGATGGCTGAGT
The DNA here is from genome assembly GCF_038000275.1 of Brevibacillus sp. FSL K6-0770. Taxonomy (NCBI): domain Bacteria; kingdom Bacillati; phylum Bacillota; class Bacilli; order Caryophanales; family Paenibacillaceae; genus Brevibacillus; species Brevibacillus sp. FSL K6-0770. The sequence goes on along the minus strand of NZ_JBBOBQ010000001.1, from coordinate 5,808,685 downwards.
ATGCCGCCAAGCTGACAAAAGACGGGCGTTGGGGCATTGAAATTCCTTCCTCCGGCTTTACGTACTGGATGTACCAGGCTTTGGCCCTGCAAAACGGCAAAAACTTGATGACAGAAGACGGCAAAAAAGTATTTTTCGATACGCCTGAAAATGTTGAGGCGCTGCAATATTGGGTCGACCTGGCGAAAAAGCATAAGGCGATGCCAGAAGGCGTAATTGAATGGGCGACGGTGCCATCCGATTTCCTCGAAGGCAAGACGGCGATGATGTTCCACACGACCGGAAACCTGACCAACGTGAAAAACAATGCGAAGTTTGACTTTGGCGTAGCGTTTTTGCCTGCGAAAAAGAACTACGGCAGCCCGACTGGCGGCGGCAACTTCTACATGTTCAAAGGCACGGATGCGAAGAAGCAGGAAGCGGCGTGGAAATTCATCCGGTTCATGACCGAGCCTAAGCGCGCGGCACAGTGGAGCATCGATACGGGCTATGTCGCGACGCGCAAGTCTGCTTACGAAGAAGAGATCATGAAGCAGTACGTCAAAGATTTTCCAGCGGCAGCAGTAGCGCGCGATCAGTTGGAGTACGGCCATGCCGAGTTTTCCACGCACAACAACGGCAAAGTGACAAAAGCGCTGAACGACAACCTGCAAGCTGTTCTTACCGGAAAGGCAGACGCTGCCGCAGCGCTGAAAAAAGCACAGGAAGAGGCAGACAAAGTGCTGGCGTCTTTCAACAAATAATCGAACGAGGCAAATGGAGGAGCGACGATGGGGGAACTACGAGCAAAATGGAAAGTGAACGTGTACGCCTGGCTGCTGCTCCTTCCCTCCCTCATCTTCCTGCTGCTGTTTACTTTCTATCCTGTTTGGCAAACGGTTATTCTCAGTTTTCATCAAGCGGATCTGGGTTCCCCAGAGCCGTTTTTTAACGGGATAGACAATTACAAACAAATGCTGGAAGATGACGTGTTTTGGAAGGTGCTGACCAACAACCTCTGGTTCGCGTTAGGAACCGTTCCGACAAGCGTGGCGTTGGCGCTCGGGATGGCGCTGTTTGCCAACAAAGCGTTGCGGGGCAAAGGCTTTATCCGTACCGCCTACTTTTACCCGACGGTTGTCCCGATGATTGCCGTCGCCAACATCTGGCTGTTCATTTACACGCCGGAGTACGGAGCGCTTAGCCATGTGATGGACTGGTTTGGAAAAGGAGATATGAACTGGCTCGGGGATCAATCGAACGTGATGTGGGCGATGATTTTCATGGTCATCTGGAAGGAAGCGGGCTACTTCATGATCTTTTACCTGGCTGGCCTGCAAAATATTTCGCAGGAGCTGTACGAATCTGCTGCCATGGAGGGCGCGTCGGCCTGGACGGTTTTTCGGCGGGTGACGTTCCCGCTGCTCATGCCGACGACCATGTTTGTCAGCATTATCGCTTTTACCAATTCGTTCAAGCTCGTGGATCACTTGGTCATCATGACGAAGGGCGGCCCGGACAACGCCAGCAATCTCTTGCTGTACTACATTTACGAAACGGCATTTTCTTTCTGGGATCAAGGAATGGCATCCGCTTTGACGATTGTGATGGTCGTGCTGCTTCTGGCAGTGGCTGCTGTGCAGTTTTTTGGTCTGGATAAAAAAATTCACTACAACTAAGGGGGATGGCAGATGGTCCGGAAATTGACAAGCGCTGGCATGTACGGATTGGCTGTAGTCTGGCTGTTCCCTCTGCTTTGGGTGGTCTGGACATCCGTTCGGCCCAGGGAACTGGCGACATCATGGACGTTCAGCGCAGACTTTACGCTGGCAAACTTCGCGAAGGTGTGGGACGCAGCTCCTTTCGCCCAGTATTACTTCAATACTTTCTTGATTGTCACAGGAGTATTGGTTGCACAGATCGTTACGACTACGCTGGCTGCGTACGCTTTTGCCAAGCTGCGTTTCTGGGGCAGGGACGTGCTGTTTGTCTTGTTTCTCGTGCAGCTGATGGTGCCTGCCGACATTTTGATTTTCCCGAACTACAACGTGCTTCGCGACCTGTCCTTGCTCGACACGAAGATCGGGATCATGCTGCCGTACTTTGCTTCCGCCTTTGGCGTGTTTCTTTTGCGGCAAACGTTCAAGACGATCCCCCACGAGCTGGAGGAAGCTGCCCGCATGGAGGGCTGCTCCTGGCTGCAAATTTTATGGCGGGTGTACGTTCCTTTGGCGAAGCCGACATACATCGCGTTCGGTCTGGTGTCAGTCAGCTACCATTGGAACAATTTCATGTGGCCGCTGATTATTACGAACTCGGTGGAGAATCGGCCGCTCACGGTAGGGCTGGCTATTTTTGCGCAGTCGTTTGAGACAGGAGCGCAGTGGGCAGAGGTCAGCGCGGCTACGGTGATGGTCATTTTTCCGCTGGTGCTTGCGTTCTTGCTGTTTCAACGGCAATTTATCAACAGCTTCATCCATTCCGGGGTGAAGTAGGCAAAAGGGGAACGAGAGATGAGGGACAAAAGCGGTTTTGCCGTATCCAGCTATGCCTTGTTCGAGCTGCCGTTGTCAGAAGCGATTGACAGGCTGATTGCCGATGGCTGGACAGCAATCGAAATCATGTGCGAGGACGGTCACGCCGAGTTGTTGGACTGGTCGAAAGAGCGACTGACACAGCTGCAACAAAAAGGCGTCGATTATGGCATTAGCTGGTCGATTCACGCGCCGATTTCCGGCTGCAACCTGGCGGCGGAAGCGGGTGCAGTCCGGGAGCAAACGCTTGATACGATGAAGCGGTGTCTGGAGATCGCGAGCTTTTTGCACAGTACGCATGTGGTGATGCACGCGGGAGAAATCGCGGATCGGCTCGATCACACAGAACGGGCGAGAGGCGGGGAAAATGTCAGCCGGGCGGTACAGTTGCTGCTGCCCGAGGTGAGTCATGGAAGCACCGTGCTGACTTTGGAAAATGTGCCGCCTTATCCAAAGCTGTTCGGCTGGGATGTTGGCGATTTGCTTGAGGTGTGCAAGGCAGTGGACTCCAGGCAGCTTGGTCTTACTTATGATGTGGGACACGCCCATCTGATTCGCCACGGGTATGCGCTCGAAGCGTTGGAGCAAGCGCTGCCGTACTTGTCTGCGCTGCATATTAGCGACAACCGGGGCGAGGCAGACGAGCACTTGGCGGTGGGCGAAGGAACGATTCCTTTTGCGGAGATATGGCCTTTGCTTGCCCGAAACGGGTTTGCCGGGAGCTGGGTAATCGAGACGCGGCAGTTGCCAAGTGCCGGAGTGAGCGTAGAGCGAATTGGATCGCAACGATGAGAACAGGAGGCGCTGACTATGGATCTGGGTACGATGTTGAAAACGAATCGGATTATCGCTGCGACTGAACAAGACCGTTTGGGAGAGGCGCTCGATTCCGCAGCTTGCGCCATTTTGCTCATGTACGGAAAGCTGACTCGCTTGATGGAGGAAGCAGAAGCCATCAGCCAGTCGGAAAAACCGATTTTTTTGCATACTGATCTGATGAACGGCTTGTCCAACGACAAAGAGTCATTTCGGTTCCTGTCTTCTTACATCAAGCCGACCGGAATTGTCACCACAAAAGGGCCGATGATTCGCGCAGCCAAAAAAGAAGGGATGCTGACGATCCAGCGCGTCTTCCTGATCGACACGACTTCGCTGACGACTACGATCAAAAACGTGCAGGAAAACCAGCCGGATGCGATCGAAATCATGCCGGGCATCGCGCCGTCGATCATCTCGTACATAAAAGATCATTTGTCGCAGCCGATTATTCTCGGCGGGCTGATCTGGAATTTGCAGCAGGTGGAAGAAGCGTTGGCGAGCGGTGCGGACGCGGTTTCGTTGAGCAGGCCGGAGATGTGGAATCATCTGACAGGCTGACGGTAGAAGAAAGCGGCTGTTGTTTCGTCTTATGCGGACGGGACGGCAGCCGCTTTTGCATGGTCATGCACGATATGCACATTTGAGCATGGACACTTTTCAGCAGATCAAGTAAACTTTTAATTGATAACAATTATCATTTTCAACAAATGACCAGTTATGGTTACTGTGCGTCATTCGCGGGGTGCTGCCTATGAATACACTGGAAAAAATGGAAACTTTCATCGTGCTTGCCGAATGCGGTTCTTTTACCGAGTCGGCGAAGCGGCTGTTTTGCTCTCAACCAACGATCAGTCACCATATTCAGCAGTTGGAAGAGCTGTTCGAATCGCCGCTTGTTCAGCGTTCGGGGAAACAGGTGCAGTTGACGCAACAGGGGGAAATTTTGCTCAGCTATGCCAAGCGGATTTCCCATCTGGTCGAAGAGGCTGCGGTGGAGCTGAAGCGGGTGAGCGAGCAGGAGCGGGTATTGTCTGTCTACGTCAGCAATTATATTGCGGGCTACTTTTTCTCCGATGTTCTCAATGAACTGCATACGATTTTGCCGCAGAAGCCGCTGGAGATCAATACGTATTGCTACAGCGATCTCATTCGCTGCTTTCAGGAGGGCAGGACGCACTACGCCTTGATGCCAATCTACCCCGAAGATGACTATATACGCAAAAATTTCGAGATTTCTGTTTTGTTCGAGGAAGAGCTGTTGCTTGTGCTGCCTGTGGATCACCCTCTGGCCAAAAGAAGGCTGCTGTACGCACGCGACTTGCACAATGAATCGATCTTGCTGCCCAAAAGCGAGTATTTGCAGCAATATGTCATCAATCATTTGAATAGTCGCCAGGTGAAGACGCGCTTTTTGCAGATGAGCAACTTCGAGACGATCAAACAGGCGATCAAGTCGCGCCATGGCATCGCTTTTCTCCCTTCCGGAGCGGTCAGGGAAGAGCTGAACAGAGGCGAGCTGGCGACTGTGCCTGTGTCGTCCATGCAAATCAGACGGCAAAACGGGTTTGTCTTCCGCAAAAACGCCGAGCTGAGCCAGGCGGATCGCGCCTTTTGCAAAAACGTGGAGCACTATTTGCGGACTGTTTGACTGTTTCCTTGTTGAATAGATACGTCCATAAAGCAAGCGGGCCAGTTCCCTGCACGGGTCAGTGTGGGGGCGGGCCTTTTTTTCATGCTGGCTGCTTGCGAATAAAGGACTGGAAACATTTATGCTATCAAGAAAATGAATAGGTAGATTCAAAAATATTATGTGAGAATGGGCGCTGTTGAGGAGAGCGGGTTTTCGAAAAAGCAGGCGTTCAAGTGGGATTGATATTCATTATCAATCGGATTAAGATGTACCTAGTTTTCAGATACACACACATACAAGTCAACGATGGAGGGGTTTTTTCATGTCTGTGATCCGTGTTCGAGATCGCAACCAAGTATTGGAACTTAGCTTTCACGATGTGACCAAATACCATGGAAGTCTCGCCTTGATGGCCGTAGCGGTTGGGTTTCGGACGCTTCAGGCGGCTTTTGCCGAGCTGTTTGGCGAAGAGGCGCCAGAGAGAAAAGAATTGTCGATTCTTTCCGGTCACGCCGGGCCAGGATTTCGCGACGTCTTTGAATACGTGACTCGTGCAGTGACGCGGGGAGCCTATCAAGTCGATGTGGACTACCCTGTCGCTCAATTCGATCCTCATCGGCCGCAGTCGTATGCATATGTCATTACGGCCGCAGATGGACGGGCAGTTGAAGTCGCGCTGCTGGACAGCTTTTTGCCCGCTGAATTTTACGATTACTTGAAAAAAGGTCGGGAGCAAACCATGACCGAGCAGGATGTGCACGACTTCGAGAAGCTGAAGCTTGCGCTGTCGGAGCGAGCGTTGGCATTGCCGCAGCATGAGCTTTTGACGATCAAGCGAATCGCCTAAGAAAGCAACTGACAAATTGGAAAGCAGGAGGTTGTACACGTGTATACACGCAAGTCTTTCGGACTTTTTCTCAGTTATTTGTTAGTCCTGTCTGTCTTCGTGCTGGGCTGCCAGTCGAATCAAAATGCGGCACCTGGTCAAGCTGACGCACCCAAAAACGGCGAAGCTGCGGGCGCAGCCAACCAAACGGTGCCCGAGTTGAAAATCGGCTTGCCGTCGGACGCAGGCCCGCTGAACATCTACACCGGAAACATCGATTATTTGACAGAGCTTGTCTTCGATAAATTGTTCTCGCCTTCCCCCTATGTAGAAAAGCCGCAGCCTTGGCTGGCGGAATCCGCGCAGCAACTCGATGACGTGACATGGGTAGTCAAAATCCGCTCCGGCATCAAGTGGCACGATGGCAAGCCGTTTACAGCTGAAGACGTCAAATTCACCTATGAATACTATCGCGACGGCCCAGCCAACCGCCACACTCACCACGTAAGCGAAGTGCCGCACATCTCCAAAATCGAGCTGGACGACCCTTCGACTGTACGCTTCACATGCGCTTATGCGTGCCCGACTTTGGAACGAATCACCTTTGCCGACCTGCCGATTTTGCCGAAACACATCTGGGAAAATGTGCAAAATCCGCGCAAATATACCGACCTGCCAATCGGAACCGGCCCTTACAAGCTGGTCGAATACAAGGCAGATCAATACTACAAGTTCGAAGCAAACAAAGACTATTTCATGGGCAGCCCGATTGTCGACAACCTGGTGATGCCTGTGATCAAAGACCCGACAGCGATCTTCAATGCGCTGCGTGCGGGTGAAATCGATATTTCTGCACGTCCGGTTCCCGCTGAGCTGGAGGCTTCTTTCCAAAATCAGGCCAACATGAAAGTCGTTCAGACCGCTCCGTTGTCGCTGATCGAGTTGAAGCTGAATTACGAAAAAGCGCCATTCAATCAGGAAGCGTTTCGCAATGCGATGTCGCTCGCCGTGGATCGCCAAGCGATTACAGATACCGTGCTGCTCGGAAAAGGACGACCTGGCTTGAAAGGCTATCCTCACCCGGATTCGCCGTGGACCAATCCAAACCTGAGCACGCCGTACGATGTGGAAAAAGCAAAAGCAGTGATGGATGAATTGAAGCTCACCGACCAAAACAATGACGGTGTCCGCGAGAGTGCGGACGGCAAAGCACTCGCGTTTTCGCTGAAAGTACCATCTACAGAGCCGGCGTGGATTCGCGCTGCCGAAATGCTGAAGGAGCAGTACGCCAAAGTCGGCATCAAAATCAACGTAGAAGTGCTCGATTCCGGAACGATGGCGACCGTTTCCCAGACGCGTGATTTTGACCTCGTCATCGGTACGATCGGCGCTCACGGCGTTGCCGACCCGGATCAATTTGTGATGTCCCACCGTTCGTCTTACTTGTGGAACAAAAAAATCCCGTATCCGGCCATGGACGAGCTGACCAAGCAATGGATGGCGGAAACGAGCGTAGACAAGCGCAAAGAGATCGCGTTCAAAATGCAGGAGCTGTTCAACAAGCAGCCGACCAGCATCGTCTTGTACTACCCGGAAGAGAAATTCGCGTACAATGCGCAAAAATTTGACCAATGGGTAGAGTCGCCAGGGTTTGGCGTCATCAACAAATTTTCCTTGCTGCCAGATGGCGTGAAAAAGGCAGTAGCTAAAGAGTAAGACGGGGGGAGCTGTAATGAGTGGGAGCTGGTTCTCCTCTGCATTCGGCAAAAAATGCATTCAATATGTGCTGGTGCTGGCCGTCGCGCTGACGATCAATTTTGCTCTGCCGCGGCTGGCGCCGGGCGACCCGCTGGAATTTTTCTTTGGCGAGTCGACCATCAACGAGTTGACTCCACAGCAACGCCAGCAAGTCGAGCATGAACTTGGTTTGGATCGCTCGCTTTGGCAGCAATACGCTGATTTCATGACAGGTGTGTTCCGGTTCGATCTCGGCAGCTCCATCAAATACGGAAAGCCGGTAACGGAAGTATTGGCAGACAGACTGCCGTGGACGTTTCTGCTGGTAGCTCCTTCTCTCATCGTGAGCGCAGTCATAGGCATCGCCATCGGTGCCTATGCTGCGTGGAACCGGGGGAAGCGCCGCGACCTGCTTTTTCTGACGGGGATGCTCACGATCGAATCGATTCCCGGCTTTTGGATCGGCATGCTGCTCATTGCGGTTTTCTCGGTCAGCCTGGGCTGGTTCCCTTCCTTTGGAGCCGTGCCAATCGCTTTTACCGGGGGCGGCATGGAGTATGTGCTCGCCGTGCTCAAACATATGACGCTTCCCGTTATCACGATTACGCTTGCGACTATCGGGGGTAATTTTTTGCTCACCCGTTCGTCGATGCTCGATACGCTGGGGCAAGATTACGTGCTGATGGCGGAAGCCAAAGGGGCGGTCAAGCGCAGCCTGATTTTCAATCATGCGCTGCGCAACGCTCTGTTGCCCGTGTACACGCACATCACGATGAGCCTGGGGATCTTGGTGAGTGGCGCTGTCGTCGTCGAGACGGTCTTTTCCTATCCGGGGGTTGGCAGGCTGCTCTACGAGAGCGTGATTGCGCGGGACTACCCGATGATGCAAGGCGTCTTTTTAATCATCACGCTAGGGGTCATCGCGGCGAATTTGCTGGCGGATTTGACATATCCGCTGTTTGACCCGCGTGCCCGTCAAAGAAAACAGGTGGAGGAGTCTCCATGAGTCGTATTGGTTCCAAAATGATTGGTTGGCTCGGCGCGTTTTTGCTGGCGATCGTTCTGCTGCTTGCCTTCGTGGGACCTTACCTGGTGCCGTACGACGCCAGCGAGCAGTCTGGTGCCCCGTTCCAACCGCCTGGAAAAGAACATTGGCTTGGAACGAATGACATGGGGCAGGACATTTTGGCCGAGCTGGTAGTGGGCGCGCGCACCTCGCTTACGGTAGGGATTGTCGCAGCTTTGCTCGCTACCTTGATCGGCACGGTTGTCGGCCTGGTTTCGGGATATTCAGGGGGCTTTTTGGACGCCTTCTTCATGCGGATTGTAGACATTTGCCTGACTTTGCCGTTTTTGCCGCTCATGATCGTGATCGGGGTGTACATCGGGCCGAGTCTGTTGACGCAGGTGCTCGTCATCACGCTCGTCATGTGGGCAGGAAAAGCGCGGAAAATTCGCGCCCAGACGCTGTCGTTTCGCACGCGAGGAGCGGTCTTGGCTGCGCGATCGATGGGCGCGGGTCACTTCTATATTTTGCGGAAGCACATTTTTCCCAGCATCCTGCCGCTGGTCATCCCGCAGTTCGTGCAGGCTGTCAATGTCTCGATCTTGATGGAATCTTCGCTCAGTTTTTTGGGGATGGGAGATCCGCTGTCCAAAAGCTGGGGAAGCATTTTGTTTTACGCCAACTCGCGCAGCGCCTTTTTGACTGAGGCGTGGATGTGGTGGGTGATTCCGCCTGGCTTGTGCATCGTGATGACCGTGCTCGCCTTTTCCTTGATCGGCTATTACCTGGAGGAACGAGTAAATCCGCGCCTTCGCGCTTATCAGGCGCCTGCTGCGAAGAGAGATCGGCGACTGGCGCAAGAGAAGCTGTCCGCTGTGAAGTCTGCGGCGGCAGACGCTTTGCTGGACGTGCAAAATTTGACCGTACAGTATCCGAAAGACGGCGGTACGGTTCGCGCAGTGGATGCTGTCAGCTTTGCTTTGCGCAAAGGGGAAGTGTTGGGGCTGGTTGGCGAATCGGGCAGCGGCAAAAGCACGATTGCGTCGGCTGTCATGCAGTTGTTGAAGCCGCCAGCGCTCGTCTCGCAGGGAGCGATCTATTTTGCTGGCCGCGACTTGACGCAGCTCTCGTCCGAAGAGGTGAGACGGCTGCGGGGAAATCGGATTGCCTGGATTCCGCAGGCGGCGATGAACGCGCTCAACCCTGTGATGAACGTGCGTGAGCAGTTGGCAGAAGCGCTCCGTTCCCATCAGTCCATGTCCAAAGACGAGATCGCGGAACGAATTGCCGAAGTGCTTGCGCAAGTCGGACTTGCTTCCCGGTGGTCCGCTGCTTTTCCGCATGAGCTGAGCGGAGGCATGCGTCAGCGTGTCGTGATTGCCATGGCGCTTGTGAACAAGCCCGATTTGATCATAGCTGACGAGCCGACGACTGGTTTGGACGTCATGGTTCAGGTGGAGATTATCAAGCTGTTGAAAAACTTGCAGCGCACGCTCGGGCTGTCGATGGTGTTTATTTCGCACGATCTCCCTGTCGTACTCAGCCTGGCTGACCGCACCCTCATCATGAATCAGGGCAAAATCGTCGATCAGGGGAACACGCTCGCTTTGGCGAAGACGTCGACACATCCGTATACGCGCCGTTTGATCGATTCGATTCCAAGGCTGACGCCAGCCCTTGAGCAGCGTTCCTTGCAGGGACAGGGACAACGATAATTTCACGGAGGCAAGAAGGATGGGAGTGCACAAACAAGAGCGGGATACGATGCAGCAAAAGGTGTTGTTGCAAGTATCCGGGCTGTACAAAACTTACGAGAGCAAGGGCGCATCGAGGCAGGCTGCTCCGGTTATTGACGGCGCCAGCTTTTCCATCCGGCAAACGGAAACGGTCGGCCTGGTCGGTGCGAGCGGAGCGGGAAAAAGCACGATTGGGAGAATCATCGCCGGGATCGAGCAGGCGGACAAGGGGAAGCTGATCTACCAGGGCCAAGACTTGCTGGCGATGAAAGCCAAAGAGCGCAGAGCAGCCACGAGGTCGATTCAGATGGTTTTCCAGGACCCGTACGAGTCGCTTTCTTCGCGGATGACGATTGAACAGCTGGTCGCAGAGCCGCTGGTGATCGCCAGGCTGCACAAGAACGATCCGGCCAAAAGGACGGAGCTGGTCCGGGAAGCTTTGCGGGAAGTTGCGCTGTCACCGGAGCGTTACATGCACCGTTACGCTCATGAACTGTCAGGCGGGGAGCGCCAGCGGGTGGGCTTGGCTCGCGCGTTCATCACCCGGCCGCAGCTCATCGTGGCTGACGAGCCGACTTCCATGCTGGACACTTCCTTGCGTCTCGATTTGCTGGGGCTTATGCGAGAACTGAGCCAGCGGCATGAAATCGCTTATTTGTTCATTACGCATGATCTGGCGTTGACGCGAGGTTTTTGTGATCGGCTGCTCGTGCTCAATCAGGGGCAGATCGTGGAGACGGGCACGCCAGAAGAAGTGACGGAAAACCCGCAGCATCCTTTTACGTTGCGGCTGATCGAGGCGTTGCGGGAGCTTGACCAGTTTTGAGCGGGGATTACTCGATTGCTTGATGGAAAAAAGGAACGAGGAGGCATACATGGATCAACGAACCGATTTTTTGATGCTCGATTCGGGCTGCTGCTTTGGGGAGCCGCGTCTGAAAGACCCGAATTATCAAGATTTTTTTTCCTTCATCGATGTGTACGATTTGCCGGGGCACGATTTGTCGCCATACAAGTGCCTGGTGATTACCGGGCTGATCGACCAGGAGCTTTTGTACAAGCAAAAAGAGCAGATTCGTGATTTTCTCGACGGAGGGAAAGTGCTGGTGTTCAGCGGCAATCTGTTTTTGCCGTGGCTGCCGGGCGCGTCTGCTTTTGTGCCAAAAGAAATTCGCAATCATTCCGACTATGATGTGACGATCGCCAAGGAGCATCCGATTTTTGCCGGAGTGCAGACGTACGACATGACGTACAACAAAGGTGTTGCAGGCTTTTTCGCCAGAGGCCATCACCCGCTGCCGGACGGGGCTGAGGTGTTGTTGACCTTGCCGGGGGGAGAACCGATTACGTATATCGACCGGAACAGTACGAAGGGCACGATTCTCGTCCATTCGGGAAATGACTTGTTCGGCTACAATCACCCGGGAAAATCGACCGGACGAATTGCGCTGCAACTCACCGAGTGGGCGCGGAACGAATATCGGCAGCTTCAGGAGCCTCAGGAAAGGGGAGCGTACGCATGAGAAAGATCGCAGCTTTGTACGGCGGCAGCTCGCAGCATTTTCGCAGTTTGAACGAGCCGAAGTACCGCAAGTATTACGACAGGCTCATCTACTTGCCTGATCTTGAGAACACGTCGCTGGATGAGTTCGATGCGCTGGTGGTTCCCTCGCAGCTGCACATGGGACTGGTGATGAAATCGCGCGAGAAAATCAAACAGTTCGCGGACAGAGGCGGGATTGTCGTCGCTTTCGGTCCGCAGCCGCGCGAATGGATTCCGGGGCAAAACTGGGAGCTTCGCCCGACGAACTTCTGGTGGTGGCTGGACAAAAACGCGAAGAGCGGGCTGGTGCTGCAAAAGCCGGACTACGATCTGTTTTCCTACATTACGCTGGCAGATGCGACCTGGCATCAGCATGGGGTGTACTGGCCGCCGGAGGGTGCCGAGGTGCTGATTTCGACCGAAGACGGGGGAGCCGTCCTGTATGTCGACAAGGTGAGCACAGCGGGTACGTGGATCGTCACTACGCTTGATCCGGACTTTCATTTTGGCTCGTACTTCATGCCTGCGACAGAACGCTTTCTCGACGGTTTCCTGCCGTGGCTGGCAGAGGGGAACGTCTGATGATCCGGCTGCAAAAGCTTTGCAAGAGCTACGGGGAGAGAGTCATTCTGCAAGACCTCGACCTGCATCTGGAAGCAGGGGAGTTCGCCTTTTTGCAGGGGCGGTCGGGTTCGGGAAAAAGCACGCTGCTCAAGCTTTTGTACCGGGAGCAAACCGTGGCGCTCGCTGGCGAGGTCGTCGGAAAACGGTGGGGCGAAATCGAACCGGAAGCGCAGCGGCTGCTTGCAAGAGTCGGACTGCTGGATCGGAAGGATGTCTTTCCTGACCAGTTGTCGGGGGGCGAGCAGCAGCGCGTTGCGATCGTGCGTGCCCTGCTGAATCGCCCGCGCATTCTTTTGGCAGATGAGCCTACCGGGAATCTGGATAGCGAGACAGCGTTTGAAGTGATGCAATTGCTGAAAGAACTGCATGTGGAGGAAAACATGGCGATGTTGATTGTCACCCATTCGGAGCGGCTGATTGAACAATTTCCGGCAAAGACGTGGATGATGGAGCAGGGGCGGGTACGCGTCGTATGAACAGACAATCGTGCATGTACATGCTCAGGGATGCGCGCGAAGGCATTCAGCGAAACATAGGGGCTGCGGCGGCTGCGGCAGTCTTGATTTTTGTCGCAGTGCTCATCGCGGGCATCCTGTTGCTCGGAAGGTTCGGTGTCGGGGATTTGATGGGCTATCTGGAGTCACAGGTAGCCATGAAGCTGTATGTAGACCCTGCTGCGGATACGAAGGCTATCGCGGCCATTTTGCAGGAAAAAAGCTTCGTTCAATCCGTCGAAATCGAGACAAAGGCGCAAATGCTGGAGCGATTGGCCGGATTTTTTGCCGGGCGGGAGCACCTGCTTGTCTCTTTTCAGGAGAGTCAAATTCCGGACGCAATCCGCCTGGAGCTGCGCGACAAGACGCAGATCAAGCTCGTGGCGGAACAATTGCAGACGATGAACGGCATCACAAAAGTCGTCTATCCGCAGGAATTTGCCGAAACGATCTTGCGCTGGTCGGCCCAACTGAACCAGTACGGCTTGGGCTTGCTGCTTGGTCTGGGCGCGCTCGCTTTCGGGATGGTGTTTATCGCGATGAATCTGGCCTTGTATCAAAGACAGCAGGAAATTCGCGCCCGGCTGTTGCTTGGTGCGAACCCGTGGCATGTCAGGGGGCAATTTTTGTTTGAAGGCTGGCTGATTGGCTTCGTTGGCAGCTTGCTTGCGGCCGTAGCGATTTATTGGCTCTTTTCGGGCATGCTGTTGCCTTTGCAAAAACAGTTCCCGCTGGTGTTTCACTTCTCGCAGCAGCTGGTGTACGAGATGATGGGAGGCATGGCGCTCGCAGGCTCTTTGCTAGGGCTGTCAGCCAGCTATGCTTCGACAAGGAAGCTGATCAATCATGCGTAAAAAGCTGATGATGCTCGTGGCGGCAGGGCTGTTTTTAGGGGCGACAGGGGCGTATGCGCATTTGACAGGCGCATTTGCGAATTTTCTCGTGACCGTCAACGACGAGAGCACCACCGAACGGCTGAAAGCAGAAGTGGCTCAGACCAAAAAAGAGATCGCCAGGCTTGCGCCGCAGATTGCCAAGCTTGAGAAAAGCTATGTTGCGGATCAAAAGGTAGCAGTCGACAAGCTGCAATTTTACAGTGAGATGGGATTGGATACGTGGGTCAGCTTGTTGCAGCAGCAACAGGAGCCTGTCGATATTCTCGGCAGTCAATGGCTGATCGAGCGGAATCTGGACGCATACATGGAGGAGCTGGACAAGCTGTATCTGGCTTACAAGCAACTGGTCGCCACGAAAGAAACGCTGGAAGGACACGAGAAGCTGCTTGGCATGATTGAGCAAAATCTTCAAGCCAGAGGCGCATTTCTCGCCGACAACCCGGAACTGCCGATCGAGCAGCTCGCCAATTATTTGGATATCGACTGGATGGCGGAGGTGGAGCCGGCTTTGCTCGCCATTTTGGCAAAAGACCGCGCTTTGACGGAGCAGCAGGCAGCCACCTGGGCTTCCACTCAGACGGGCACCGCTTCCCAGCCGTATCGTCTGGACGAAAGCTGGATCAACGAACGCAGCGAGCTGCGCTACTTTTTCCGTTCGGATCACGTGTACGTGGTGTTTCAAAAGCCTGACTTGCACGTGATTTTGATTGGACAAGTGTTGAAAGATGCTTCGGATGCGGCTGCCCTGGTTTTCGAGGCGGGATTTTTCAACGGCTTTTTGATGCCGGAAACATTGATTGAGGAATTGCAGGGCTTCCGCATTCCTTATGCACAGCTTTTGCAATTGCCTCGTGTACAGGCGCCCTTTTATCTCCAGCAAACAAGCGGAGGGCTGATCGTACGAACCGGAGATAGCCAAAACTAGCAGATCATCTGGATGGGAGAGAAAGACATGAGAAGGAGCTTGTGTTTGTTGGCGATGCTGGTATGGCTGTTGCCGAGCCTGGTATCGGCGCACATCGTCAACGAGCAAAACTTGTACGACGACCTGCAATATTCCAAGGCGACGTCGCAGATCGTGTATTTGAGCGGCCTGGGAGTGATTCCTTACGATCATCACGGCTCGACGCTGTTTTCCCCGCAGGAGAAGCTGACGCGTGAAGAGCTGGCGTATTGGGCGGGAACGTTCGGGAAGCTGCAAGAGAGCGGAGCGGCCCGTACAGAAGTGACAGCGGCAGCTTTGGCAAAAGGACTCGTGCCCTCTTTGGACGGCAATGCCACGTATGCGGACGTCAATCAGGCTTACTTTGCAGGCAAGTTGGCTGTGCAGGATGCCGGACGTGAGCTGACTCGCGAGCAATTTGCGTTGTTTGTGTTCGAGCACAGAAAAGATGAGGCCGAAGGGAAAAGCTTGTACGACCGGGGCGGCTTTCTCGCGGGGCCAACAGGCAAAGTGGACAAAGTGAGCGTTCGCGAGGAAAAAGATGCAGAGGGCAAGGCTGCAAAAGTGTATTCGCTTACTGTATCTGGCGCCTCGTATGACGTGTCGGCGCATCCGCGCGTGCTGCAAGCGGCCGTTGACCCGGCAGAGTGGGAAGGAAGGGCGATTCAGGAAGCGTGGCTGATGAATGTCGCAGGCAAATCGCAGCCGCAGCTCCAGCTGATTCAGTTTGAACAAAGCGCCAATGCTTCCGCACAACCGGAAAAAGCGGCGAGTGCAGACCATGCGCATGAACACGCTGGTCATGAAGCGGCAGCCAGCAGTGACGAGTCGGGGTCATCGCTTGCTCCGCTGGTGATCGTAATCGTTCTGCTCGTGCTTGTCGGCGGCTTTTTGTTCACGCGAAAACGGAAATAAAGCCGCAGCCGCTATGGCGCTATGGATAGCTATAGGGAAAGCGAACGAAACGGGGCTTTGTCAGGGTCGGTCTGGCGAAGCCCCTGCTTTTTCTTGCGGGCCGGACCGAACAGATCAAGCCAATCTAATCCATAACTCGAAAATGGATTGACAGTGGTGCAGGCCGCGTCTTAGGATAGACAGTAACTCAGCATGTTTGGATGGAGGTTCTGTTATGTGGTATGTACGCATGCGCTAATCAGGCACGGACGACTCGCCCGTTTTTCGATGGGTTATTTGTCATGCCTGCATAGTCAGCTTGCGTATTCCTCCAAAGCTCCCTGCCTGATTCGTTGTTAGGCAGCTCTTTCAAGTGCTTTGATGCAGCAAGCTTTCGCACGGATGACACCCCCTCGGACGGGACGTTCTCCGTGCTTTTTTGCGTCCAAAAACGGATGCCGCACTTGAATGTCCACATGAGGAGGATGTATATGAATACGAAAAAAGACAGTTGGAAGAGAACTTTTTATACGATTTTTGCCGGGCAGGCTTTCTCGCTTCTGGGCAGTGCCGTTGTTCAATTCAGTATCATCTGGTGGCTGACAGAGGCGACAGGATCAGCGGTGGTGCTGACCATCGCTTCGATGGCCGGCTTTTTGCCCCAGGCTTTGATCGGGCCTTTTGCCGGAACGATTGTGGATCGGCTGGATCGCAAAAAAATCATGATAGCCGCAGACATGTTCATTGCCTTTGTCAGTCTTGTCCTGGCTATGTTGTTTTTCGCCGGGATGGAGCCGCCTGTTTGGGCCTTTTACGTGATTCTTGGCTTGCGTTCGATCGGAAGCGCGTTTCACATGCCGTCCATGCAAGCTTCCATCCCGCTGATCGCGCCCGAAGATCAGCTGATGAAGGTGCAAGGCTGGATGCAGACGCTGACCTCTGCCGTACACATGGCGGGTCCGATGCTCGGTGCCTTTTTACTGGCCTATTTCTCGATGGAAGCAGTGCTCTTGCTCGATGTTTTGGGGGCGCTGCTGGCAAGTGCCGCTTTGCTGATGGTGCATATTCCGAATCCTGAGCGCAGCGCGCCGGAGGAAGGCGCGAGCGGCATGCGCAGCGAGATCAAGGCAGGGCTGCGCGAACTGATGAAGTCAAAAGGCTTGCTGGTGATCACAGCGGCAATCGGGTTCACGACGTTTGTGTATGTGCCGGTCGGGGCATTGTTTACTCTTATGGTACTGAATCATTTTGGCAAAGGGGCGTGGCATGCCGGAGTGGTGGAGTTTTCTTTTGCGGCAGGTATGCTCGTCGGCTCGCTGCTTTTGGGCAGCTGGGGTGTCAAGCGAAATCGCGTGTACTTGTTGACAGGCGGGATTGCGTTGCTGGGAGCGGGACTGTTCTTCGCGGGGCTGTTGCCTGCGTCCGGATTTGTCGGGTTTGTGCTGCTGTCGGGCTTGATGGGGGTATCGGGACCATTGTTTGGCGGCCCGTTTGCGGTGCTGTTGCAAACGACGATCGACCCGGCTGTTCAGGGGCGAGTGATGTCTCTTGTGAACAGCCTGATGCTGATCGCGACGCCGATTGGTTTGTTGGTGGCAGGCCCGGTAGCTGAGGCAATCGGGGTGGACAGATGGTTCTCGCTGTCCGGTATTGCCATTGTGCTCATCGGCTTGTGCCCCTTGCTCTTTCCGGCAGTGAGGGAGCTGAAGGCATCCGCAGCGAGCCAGTAATCACGTGCATACAAGCAGCCAAGGTCACGCATGGTGGCTTTGGCTGTGTTTGTGTCAACGGAGTGGATGGAGGTTTTACAGTTATGTGTCGAAATGCCTGTGAGATTGGTAATGCAAGCCTTGTAAATTTATAATGAAGGTGTACATGAACAGCGAGGAAGCGCCTTTCAGCGGGAAAGAGGGTACTATGGAACCAGATCAACGGATTGAAGCAGCTCAACACTTTATCCGCACCTGCTACAGCGAATTGAATAAAACAGAGGCCGAGACAGAGCGACGTTTGCAGCAAGTCCGGCAGCAGATGGAGTCACAAGGCTACTATGAGCATACAGAGGAGGAGTTGCGTCACGGGGCGAAAATGGCCTGGCGCAACAGCAATCGGTGCATTGGCCGCTTTTTCTGGGAGTCGCTGATTGTGTTGGACGAGCGCCATGTCCAGACAGAGGAAGAGATGGCGCAGGCGTTGCTGCGACACATCGAGTTCGCGACGAACGGCGGAAAAATCCGGCCGACGATCACCGTCTTTGCAGCGGAGACACCAGAGCGCCCAGCCATGCGCATCTGGAACCATCAGCTCATTCGCTATGCCGGATATGAAACCGAGTACGGCGTACTGGGCGATCCGATATCGATTGAATTGACGAAGCTCTGTATGAGCTTGGGCTGGCAAGGCGCTGGCACTCACTACGACATTTTGCCGCTCGTCGTACAGATCGGGGATCGCAAGCCGCAGTTTTTCGAGATTCCGCCTGAACTGGTCATTGAAGTGCCGATTACTCATCCAGAAATAGCAGGCTTTGCGGACCTTGGCTTGCAATGGTACGGCGTGCCGATCGTGGCTGATATGCGAATGGAGATCGGCGGCATGAATTACTTGGCGGCGCCATTCAACGGCTGGTACATGGGAACGGAAATCGGCGCGCGCAATCTGGCAGACGAATATCGCTACAACATGCTGCCGAAAGTCGCAGAGGTCATGGGGCTGGACACGAGCCGGGAAGCGACGCTTTGGAGGGACAAGGCGTTGGTCGAACTGAATGTGGCCGTCCTGCATTCTTATAAGGAAAAAGGCGTGTCGATTGTCGACCACCATACAGCCAGTCAACAATTCAAACGTTTTGAGGAAAGAGAAGAAAAAAATGGCCGGGCCATTACAGGAGACTGGACATGGCTGATTCCGCCGATTTCTCCTGCGGCTACGCACATTTTTCACAGCGCGTACGACAACAAGCTGGAATCGCCGAATTTTCATTACCAGACCAAACCGGAATGGCCCCAAAATAAGTGATCGAAGATGTCGCGGACGACGGTTCGCGGCATTTTTTTGTAAAGAGGAAGCCTCCGCCAACAGATTGCCGAACCCAAAATCCAAAGGTTTTTACTGGATGTAAAGGCGCGATGCGGGCAGAAAAGCGCCGCCATGAAGCTTGCACAGCGTTAGAGCTGTAATGGATTTACAGTGATTTTCTTCGACAGAACAGTGGCGAAATCAGTAAGATGTGATAAAATCATAACGATAATGATTATCATTATTACAGAAGATGGGGGAGATTCACTTTGCGCAAAACCGGGTTTTACAAATCAAGCTTGCTGGCGATCATGCTGGTTCTCGTAGGGATTTTGTCGGCTTGCGGACAAGCTCCAGCCAATAACGCCGCTCAACCAGCGCAGGAACAAAAGGCTGCTCCGGCGGCGACCGAAAGTAACAGTGAATTTATCACGTACCAGGCTCCGAATGGAGAGGTGAAAATTCCGAAGGACGTGAAACGATTAGTTGTGCTTGCCGATATTTACGCCGGAGATTTCCTGGCTTTGGGAATCAAGCCGATTGCCGTTACCGATCACGTCTTGCAAAACCCGTACATGAAAGGCAAACTGGACGGCGTGGAAAGCGTTGGCGACGGTACTTCCGTTGAGAAAGTGCTGAGCATGAGTCCAGATTTGATCATCGTGTTTGAAGGCGATGCCAATACGGCAGAGTTCTCCAAAATTGCTCCGACCGTTGCTGTTCCTTACGGCAAGAAAACGTTCCGCGAGCAGCTTCAAGAGTTCGGCAAAATGACAGGCAAAGAAGACAAAGCCAATGAATGGATTGCGGCTTGGGACAAGAAAATTGCTGATCTGAAACCGAAAGTACAGGCGGCGGTAGGAGACAAAACCGTTGCCATCCTTCAGCCTTACGCCAAAGGGATTTACGCCTTCGGACACAACTTCAGCAGGGGCGGCGAAATCATTTACGGCGAATTTCAGTTGAAGGCTCCGGCTGCTACGCAAAAAGTTGCCATCGACACTGGTACGGGCTGGGCAGATGTTTCGCTGGAAACACTTCCCGACTTTGCGGGTGATATCATTTTCACCAGCGGATGGTCTGGAGATGATACCAATCCGGATGGCGTGTATGAGAACAGCGTATGGAAAAACCTTCCTGCTGTAAAAAACAATAAAGTATTCCAGCTCGACCGCGTCGGCTCGTATTTTAACGACCCGATTTCGCTGGACGCGCAGCTCGATTTCTTTGTAGAAAAACTGACGCAAAACTAGGCCAATTCAACAGAAAACCCCCGAACCGGACAGCGGCAGAACGCTAATCCCGGCTTGGGGGTTTGTCTGTTTTTAACGGTTGTAGTAACTGCTGAGAGCTTGCAGCAGACCGAGCGGATTTTTGCGCAAATCTTTGGCGCTAAAGAAGATGCTGCCTTGCACTTCCGGAACGGATGCGTTGAAGTTCAACTGGTTGATAATTTCCTGCGAGCTTTGCCAGCCTGCCTCGGCTGTTCCCAGCTTGTAAGGAGAGTGGCCGATGAAAAGCTTGACGTTGGTTCCGCGCACCTCGTCTGCCCACCAAGTAACGAGCTTGTCGTACTGGGCTGGTGCAAAGGAAAGGCTCCAGTAAACTTGCGGCGTTACATAATCCATCCATCCTTGCTTGATCCATGTGCGCACGTCGGCATACATGTTGTCGTAGGCGGTGACCCCTGCTTTCGTGTCCGAGCCTGTCTGATCGACGGCGATGTTTCGCCATACGCCGAATGGGCTGATCCCGAACTGAACGCGTGGCTTGGCACTTTTGATCGACTGGTTCAGCTGTTGGACGAACTGATTGATGTTGTCGCGGCGCCAGTCGGCTTTGGTCGCGATTTTTTTGCTGTTATAGGCTTTGAAGGCCGCGTCGTCATTGAAAGTGCCGTTGGACGGATAGAAGTAGTCGTCCAGGTGGACACCATCGACGTCGTAACGCTGCACGACCTCCATGATTTCGGCAATGATTTGCTGACGGGCTTGCGGAATGCCCGGATTGATGTACAGCTTGTTGCTGGAATTGACAATCCATTCAGGATGCTTTTTCGCTACATGCGTAGCGGCCAGCTGGTCGGTTTTGGCATCTACATTGGCGCGGAACGGATTGAACCAGGCGTGGAACTGCATGCCGCGTCTGTGCGTTTCCTCGACCATAAAAGCAAGCGGGTCATAGCCCGGATTTTTCCCCTGGGTGCCAGTCAAGTATTTGGACCAAGGCACCAGTGAAGACGGATACAAGGCGTCTGCGGAAGGGCGCACCTGCACGAATACGGCATTCATGCCCATCGCTTGCAGCTCGTCCAAAAGTTGTATGTATTCCTGCTGCTGCTTGCTCTGGTTGCCGTAGGAGCCAGTCGACGGCCAGTCCAGATTGTAGACAGTAGATACCCACACACCGCGCAAAGAACCGTTCTGGACAGGCGGGGTTGTCGGTACAGGAACAGAACCAGAACCGTTATTGCCGCCGGAAATATCTGCGGGCGGCGGTGTAACGACAGCCGTGCTGCCCGTCAACAGCGTAATCGTTCTTGTTTCCTGCGCCCAGTTCACTTGCAAGCCAAGCTGTTCGGAGACAAAACGGAGAGGAACCATAACCCGGCCCTGTCTGTTTTGAACCGAAGCATCCAGCGGGATCGTGCTGTCGTTTACGAGCGCGTAAGTCTGATTAATGGTCATGGACAGCACCGTGCTGTCTTTTAAAATCGTGGCTGTCTGGGAGTTTTGATCCCAGTATACTTCTGCGCCAAGACTTTCGCTGATGACCCGCAAAGGAACCATCGTGACGTTTACTTTCGGGATGATGTACGGAGCGACGTCGCTTCTGATTTGCTGCCCGTCCAATAAGATGCTGATGCCAGGAGCTGCCTGCGCTGTTTGCACAGATGTCCCCATCGCTGGAATACACAACACGAACATAAGCAAAAGCATGAACCACTTGCGTAACTTCATTTTGTGAATCCTCCGACACGTAATATTTGCGGCAAAACTCTCACTAAACGTTTGACGTCTTATTATATCGCTTTGTTACGGCGGAATGGGAGGAGAATTGAGTCGATTCGGTTCATTTCGACAAAAATAAGGTCGTTGGAACCACCCAAGCTGATGAGGAATAGGCAAAGACATAGCCATTTTTTAGGGAGAGGAATAACTGCATGAGTTTGTTTCTTTCACAAAAGGTGCCGATTGTGTTTGTTCCGGGGCTGTTTGGGTCGATGAACGATCAGATTATTCCGGGAACCGGAGACTGGAGCTTTGGACTTGCGCGAACTGCATATGAACCGTTTGTTCGTATGCTGGAAAATATGGGATACCGTTTAAACGAGCAGCTGTTTGTTGCCTTTTATGATTGGCGTCAACCTGTTGGCCTCTCCGCCGAGCAATTTCTTGTGCCTGTTATTCAATGGGCGAAGCAAAAGACTGGCTCGCCGTATGTCAATCTGGTTTGCCACAGCATGGGCGGGCTGGTAGCCAGGTCGTATGTACAAGGGGATGCGTATCAAAACGATGTGGATCAGCTGCTTGTTTTTGCCACGCCAAACGCAGGTTCTCCGATCAGTTATTGCTATTGGGCTGGCGGAAAGCTCCCGCGTTCGGTCCATGCCAAAAGAAATGTAGTCGAGATTTACATGAATGTATATCTGGCTTATTTGGAGCACGGAAGACCGTTCAAGCGGGTGCAGGCGATCCAGAAACATTTTCCGAGTCTGCTTGATTTGGTGCCTGCGGCTGACTATGGGGATTACTTGCTGGAGAAGAAAAACGGGGTCGAATCGTTCGTCCCGTACAGCAGCATGGTGGTCAGAAATGAGTATGTCGATCTGCTCAACCGTACGATGGGGATTATTTACGACCGCAACATTCGCGTCACGGTTGTAGCAGGGGTCGGGCACGAAACGATCCATTACTTGCGCACCGTCCCATCGTTGTCTCCGACAAAATGGGTCGATGGCAGAGTAGTAGGCTCGATCAACAGCAAAGCCGGGGATGGCAGCGTCATGGCAAAAAGCGTTTTTGCCTTGGAAGGTGACAAATATTACGTGGAAGCATCGCATCTGGATGTTTTGTATAAAAGCGAACCGCTCCTGTGGCAGCTCTTGGGATAGCAGCATGTACGGGGACGGAGGCAAGCAAGAAAAAGAGGACTGAGCCAGGAGAAGCTGGCCCAAGTCCTCTTTTTGAATTATACGGCGCTCTTTCTGCGATACAGCAAGATGGAAAGACCGATCAGCAGGGAGGAGATTCCGGCGAGCAAATAGCCCGTTGGTGCTTCCTCGCCAGTCTGTGGCAGCACATTTCCGCTTGGGAACGCTTCGTCCGCGTTGTCTTGTACGTTGGCGTTTTTCGAGCCTGCGGATTCGGTTGGCTGGGCAGGAGTGCCGGGGCTTGCTGTCTGCCCGGCGTTGTTCGTCTGCTCAGGGTTGCCGGATTGTTCGGGTGTGGCAGGTTGCCCAGGAGTACCGGAGTGCCCAGAAGTGCCCGGCTGTCCCGGAGTGCCCGGCTGTCCCGGAGTGCCCGGTTGTCCCGGAGTGCCCGGTTGCTCAGGAGTACCTGGCTGCTCAGGAGTATCTGGTTTGTCCGGCTTATCCGGTTTGTCTGGTTTATCCGGCTTTTCGGGTTTTTCAGGTTTGGTCGGCTCTTTCGGATCTGGATCGGTACCGCCGCCTGTTTTTACCTTGTTCTCCACAACGACTTCCACGTGTTTGCCTTTGGTTTGCCCTTTTTGGACAACAAAGGCGATCGGCGTGCTGTCTTTCTCATAGCCAGCTGGCGCTTTTGTCTCGATGAACTCGTATTTGCCAGGGTTGAGGTTCTCGACGATCAGTTCGCCGTTCTCGTCAGTTGTGAGATTGTCCTGCACGGTCCGGCCATTCTCGTCCTCCAAGGTGAAGACCGCTCCTGCCAGCTTGCGATTCGCATTTCCAGCCTTGACCTTGATCAGTTTGACTGAACCTGGAATCAGCTTGTTGGTCAGGGTGAGGGAGAGCGGATCGCCAGCGGTCAAGTCGAAACGCAGAGGGTCTGCCAGCTGATAGTCGGCAAGCGCCTTGGTTTCAACGAATTTGTACGTTCCAGGCTGAAGGTTCTCAACGTGGATTTTGCCATTCGCATCCGTAATCAATCCGCTTTGTACCACTTTGCCGTCTGCATCAACCAGATCGAAGGTGACACCAGCGAGTGGTTCCTTCGTAAAGTGATCGATTTTCAGCAATTCCACGGAGCCTGCCTGCGGGATTCCTGTAATGACTTGGTTTTCCGCGATGACTTCCACGTGTTTGCCTTGGACCTGGTTTCTTTTGATCTCGAAGGCGATTGGCTTGCTTGTTCTCATGTAGCCAGCCGGAGCTTTCGTTTCGACAAACTGATACTTTCCGGGATTGAGGTTCTCCACAATCAGTTCGCCGTTGTCATCGGTCGTCAATTCTTTCAGTTCCAGCCCGTCTTTATCTTTGACGGTTTGCCCATTTTCGTCCTCCAGGGTGAAAACGGCTCCCTTCAGCTTGTGGTTGGGATAGCCTGCTCTTACTTTGGTCAGTTTGATCGAGCCTGGAATCAGTTTGTTGGTCAAAGTAAGCGTCAATGTGCCTTCGTCGACCAGATCGAATTTCAGCGGAGCCGCCAGCTGATAGTCCGGGAGTGTTGTCTTCTCCACGAACTGGTAGCTTCCGGCTTTGAGATTCGGAACGGTAATTTTGCCTTCCGCATTCGTTGCCAATCCGCTTTGCACCAGTTTGTCGTCTGCGTCAAGCAGGTCGAAGGTGACGCCAGCGAGAGGTTCCTGCGTGAAGTGGTCGATTTTTAACAGTTCAACCGAACCGACGTTTTTCTCGTTTTTCATGGTGAGCTTCACGATTTCCGTCTGGTTGGCAACGATGGTGAATGTTTGCGGAGTGGTATCCAGTTTGTACCCTTTCGGCGCTGTTTTTTCTACCAGACGATAGTCGCCTGTTGGCAGATCACCTTTGAACAGCTTGCCGTCCGGTCCTGTCGTCAGTTCAGCGACGTCTTCGAATGTGCCGTTTTTATCGAACTGGAGCAGGAAAACGGCCCCGTCCAGTTGCTTCGCTGCATTTTCCGAGTCCACCTTGGTCAGCTCGAAACCTTGCCGCAGCAGTTTGTTTTCCACGGTGATTTCCAGCGTGTAAGGGACTGCGGGATCGGGCGTGCCGGAAGCTTTCAAGATAAGCTCTTTGCCGCTGCGGTACTCATCCGGGATGACGTAGCCAGCTGGCGCGGAAATTTCTTTCAGCTTGTAAGTTTTGTATTTGTAATTTTTGGAAAGGGCAAGACCATCGGCATCTGTCACGATTTTTTCCAGCAGAGTCGCTCCCGATTTGTCGTACAGCCCGAACTCTGCCCCGGCCAGAGGCTCTTTCGTGTCAGCGTCTTTTTTAATGACTTGGATGTGGCCTTTGCCCGGTGTGTTTGCCCCGCCGCCTGCACCGGACAATTTCACCTTGATGCCTTCATTCCCTTTATCGTCGACCCCGACAACGGTTTTGCCTGCAAAAGAAGCTTCATTGTCGATTTTTTCGCCGTCGTCAGCGTTGATAAACGACTGGTATTCGAGGATGTAGGCTGTGTGCAGTTCATTTTTGAACGTGATGGAAAACGAATTGCCTTCTGTGTGCAGCGTGTATTCAGCCGCATCCAGCTCGGCTGATTTGAACAGCGCTCCGTTGGCAGAGACATCGGTTGTGTACAGCTTGAAGGAGTCTTGCAGCAAAATTTGATTGGCAGACAAAGTATCCTTCAACTGGGAACCTGCCGCGATTTGCGACTGGCTCGGGTTGATCATGATGCTCCAGAATGCGTACTCAGATTCTGCTCCCGTACCTTGACGGCCTGTTTTCAGCAGGTAATCTCCGCCGTATTTCGGCTTCACAGTCGTTGATCCTGTGAAGAGCGGAGGGGTAGAGGTGTCACTGTCGTGCAACGTCGCTTTGTTTGTGTATTCGCTCTGGACCGGGAGATTTTCCAGGCTGGTTTTGTAGGTAATACGGACAGCGGATTTGATTTCGCCGAGGTGTATTTCAAAACCGTCGTTGCCGTTTTCCTTCAGCTTTTGGAAGTTGGAGAACGGAATTTCCTCGTCCACGACTTCTACACCGTTTGCTCCACCCGTCAGCTTCAGCTTGTAAACCTTCAGCGAGTTGTCCACGAAAGTTTGCTCGCCGCTGTAAAAGTCGCGCACAATCGCATTGGAAATCTGGTGAAGGTTGTAGTTCACATCGATTGTCCATGTAATTTCTTTCGTCTTGGCGTTGTATGTGCCCGTCTTGTTTCCGTTGTTCGTGGTGTAGCGGTCTGGAGTGACCGTAGCCGATTTGGTGATCGGTGTCTGTGGCGTACCGTTTTCGGTCCAGTTCAACGTAGCTTCGTTTTTGTAAGCGGTCGGACGGTCTTTGGACGTTGGATCGAATCTGGTTTCGTACGTGATCACATGGCTTTTGGTCAGTTTGTTCATGAACGTGATTTTAAAGCCTTTTGCGTAGTCGGGATTCGGTTCCAGCGTGTAGTCTGTGTCTTTTTGCAGCTCGTTCGTCCAGTCGCTGACTTTCACACTTTCCGGGATGAGTGTCAGCCCCTGGCCTGCGTAGTTGTCCGTGATGAACAGGCCCGCGTCCATTTCCCAGTTGTCGCCGTTGAGGTAGAGGGTCCATTCAATCGTTTTCTTGTCGTAATTGACCCGTTCTTTTTTGGCCGATTTCCAGAAAATTTCCTGGTTGATGTCCCTTGGAGCTTCCGCTGTATCGCCTGCGCTGTTTTCCACTTTGTTGATCACCGTGTATTTGTCTTCATGGACCCGCTTTTTCGCTTTGGTTTGGTAGACGATCTCGTAAGCTGTTGTCACGTCTTCGGCAAACTGGAGCTTGAAGCCAGTCGGAGTGTCCGTTACGGTGTAGTTTGTAACAGCTGCTCCCGCCTTGGTTGCCTTTCCGTTGTCGTCGATGCTCATTTGATAAACGGTGAAAGAGCCAGGCAAAAGCTCCTGATGATTCGTATCGAATGTGTCCGCGATCCAGGCGTTGGCCTGCGGGATCGTTTTCTCATTGTAGTTGTACTGGATCGACCATGTAATGGTTTGGGTTTCCGATTTGTAGTCAGGCGTACCTTTGGTCAAGGGCTTGCTGTACTTGACCGAGACGCTTGCCGAGTCTTTCAGGGCATCAGGAAGATTGCTTCCTGTGACAGTGGCCTGGTTGGTAAACGTTTGATCTTTGCTTTCCGTGATCTTGGTTTTGTACGTGACTCGATAAGCGCTGTTGATATCGCCGAAATTAATTGTAAATCCGTTGGCTGTCGTCAATTTTTCAGGGGTAAAGGAAGTGATTTCGCCCTTTTGATTGACGAGGCCGTTCAGATTTACTTCCAGCGCGTACACTTTGATGGACGTCATGTCGATTTCCAGACCGTTTGGAAGTTCATCTGTAAATACGGCGTCTTTTATCGGGTGCTCCCCTTGGTTAAAATCAACCGTCCAGTCGATTTCGCTGGCGTTCATCCCTTTGTTTGCTTTGGCTGCCTTTTTGATTTGAGTGTCGTTTTTGTTTTTGAAGTGAACCTGAATCAGGGCGACTCCGTCCAGTTTGAAGTCAATTTCCTGTCTGGTGCCCCCTTCAAACTTCAGTTCATCAAACTCGCGCCAAACAAAGAAGTAGCCGTTATCTACCTCTTGCCCATCGTTGATGGAATCGTTGAAGGTAAAAGTGACCTGTCCGTCTGTTGTCACCTCGTACGTTCCGTAGCCTCCGTCGAGGTCTCCGGTCAAGACGCGGTCTGTTTTGAATTTGTCCGGTAATGGAAAGGAGAAAGTAGAGCCTTCGGAATAAGCATGGCCTGCTTCCAGCTTCCATGTGAAGTCGATTTGAACGCGCGATCCCTGGTCCGGTCGGATTTCCTCGATGTTGTTCCCGTTTTTGTCCTTCATAACCACGCTGGTGATGATGTTCTCGGTTATGACGTCGCCTTGTGGGACAGGCACTTCAAGGACAGGCGGGGGAACGGGGGGAGCGCTTGGCGATGGCGGGACAGAGCCGTCGCCCGGGACGGGACCCGTGCCTGTGCCGGGATTTGTGCCGGAGCCGTCACCGGGGTTGGTGCCAGAGCCGTCGCCGGGGTTGGTGCCAGAGCCGTCGCCTGGGTTCGTACCGGAGCCGTCGCCGGGGTTGGTGCCAGAGCCGTTACCCGGATTCGTGCCGGAGCCGTCGCCTGGGTTGGTGCCGGAGCCGTCGCCCGGATTCGTGCCGGAGCCATCGCCTGGGTTGGTGCTGGAGCCATCGCCGGGATTCGTGCCGGAGCCGTTGCCCGGGTTGGTGCTGGAGCCGTCGCCCGGATTCGTGCCAGAGCCGTCGCCTGGGTTGGTGTCGGAGCCATCACCGGGGTTGGTGCCAGAGCCGTCGCCTGGGTTGGTACCAGAGCCGTCACCGGGATTCGCACCGGAGCCATCCCCCGGATTCGTGCCCGTTCCATCATCTGCTGTGGTTGCAACTTGCCCATTTGATGCCGCATGAGCTGTTGTTGCCATGCCAAAAAGGCTTTGCACAATGAGCAAGAAGGCCACAACAACTATCCAAGATTTCCTTCGCATAAGCTCCTCCTGTCATTTAAAAAAGCACTGCCAGAAGAGAAAACCAATGCTGCCCGGCATGGATGGTTGGTTGCATCATCGTCAACTTTTCGCGGAAAGCTTCGCCTGCACGATCAATCGCTCCCGCGGGTTTTTCGCTCCGACAGGCGTGCAGGTGACCAAGGTGAGCAATGGCTCTGCCTGATCGTCCAGCACCTCTACTTGAGTGCGATCGACGACAAACGTTTTGACGATGACAAAACGGTAGTTGGCTGTTTTCGTTTGAATGTCGATTTCATCATTCGGCGCCAGCTCATCCAGCCGATTGAACTGCTTGCCGCGTGTTGCTCCGCGATGCCCTGCCAGCCCGACGTTGTTTTTTCCAAATTCCTTATCCGGCTCGATCATCCCGGCCCCTTTATTCAGAACCAGGGAATCTGCGCCTGCAAAAATTATCATTTCCAAGTCAATTTTAGGAATCCGGATCACGCCTTTGGCCCCTGCAAGCAAGGCAGCGGGCGCAGAAGTCTGAGCAGTTGGCGCAGTGGTTTTTTCTGCTGGTACATGCTCGCTTACGCTACCCATCTGCTCGAAAGCGTAGATGAGTTGTTTTTGTTTTTGATCGTGCCGTTCCAACTCCCATTGCGGGTAGAAAAGAAAAGCCAAGCCTGCGAGGATAAATCCAATGCCAACGAGTACCCGCACTTGTCTATCCCCCTTCGTTAGCCATGCCTGTGTGCATACTCACTCCTTTCCTGTCTCGTTTGCGAGCCCGTTCCAGCGATGGCATCTTTTCGTACAAAGTTGTCGGGTTCAAAAAAGCTGCCCGGTTTGCGCCATGCAAGGAAGTAGAAAAAAATGCCTGAACCCATAGTAAATTTCCGCCCTATACAAATTCTCTACAGCACAAAAAAGCCGGGCGGAGAAAGGCTCCAGCCCGACTTGGCAGTTGGTTTTGTTAGCAAAAAACATTCACTTTTACGGAGTAGCTTTAGCACGCAGCAAGTTCAGTCCCATCCCGATGAAGACAACTCCTGTGAGCTTGTTCAATACCACAGAAATCTTCGGATTGCTGCGCAATTTTGCGGTGGCAAATGACGCGAAAAGCGCGATGATGCTGCACCAGATTCCGCCTGTTACGGTAAAAGTCAGGCCAAGCAGGAGAAAAGGCAGCGCTCCGGCGTCTGACGTACTGACAAACTGCGGGAGGAAGGCAATGAAGAACAAAGCAACCTTTGGATTGGTCAGACTGGTGAGAACACCTTGCCAATACACTTTCTCGGTGTTGGCGTGCTGCGTGGCGGCACGATCCATCGACAGAGGCTCTTTGGTCAGGAACATGCGAACGCCGAGATAGACAAGATAGGCGACGCCGAGAATTTTAACGATGGTAAAAAGCAAAAGCGACTGCGCCAAAAGCATGGACAAACCAAAGGCTGCGAGCAGCGTGTGGATCAGCGAGCCCGTCAATATCCCGAACACAGACTGGATTCCCGCCCGTCGTCCCTGGGCAATGCTGCGCGAAATAATGTACATCGTGTCAGTGCCGGGGATCAGATTTAACATGATTGCTGTGAGCAAGAACGCTTCATAATGAACGATGCCAAACATGGTGGGTCTCCTCGCTGTTTCCAAAAGTGAACAAAGAACTAAGGAGCAATTATAGAATAATCTGATTGTGGATTCAACGGAAAAAATAGAAAGCTCCCACCGCATTACAGAGCGTGCGATGGAAGCTGTTTCTTTTTCGATAGGCGAGGCACTGGCACTTCCTTACGGAGAGGGAGCGGAGTCAGGCTTTCTGGCGGGAATCCACCCGTCTTTTCCGTCAAACTCAATCCGATACCAGCCGTTCATCTCCTCGACAGGCTGAGGCGGCGCGTCTTTTGCCACTTGACCGATGACCGGATACTCTTGGCCTGGCCCTGCATACACCTGGATGGTCTGGGACGAAGAGCTGTTATCCGTTTGTTCACCCTCACTCGCGCCCTGATCGACCGACGAAGCATCATCAGGCTCGCTAGTCCCGGAGTCCGTGCTGTCCGGGAGCATGTCTGCCAGCTTGGAAATATACTCAAGGCCATCCCTGGTCAATTTGAACAAGGCGTATTCCTTCTCGCCTTTGCCGACCGCATTTTTCAAAACGACATGCTCGCGATCTTCCACGCCGAAATCATCTGCCTCTGCGAAAAACACCCGTGTCAACTTTTCCGCGGACAACTCCGGCAGCAGTCCGACATAGGCAAATGGGCGTTCTTTTCCGGCCGATTGCACGAAAATCAACGGAGCTTTTTCCGCTCCAAGCTCACTCGCCAGCTTGGCGGTAGCCGATTTCATGTCGACTTCGAGCGGCTGCTCCAGATAGAGCAGGGAGTCATTTGGCATTTTCGCTGCCAGATAGAGACGCTGGTCTGCTTCCACGAGTCCGAAAGCGTAGAGCTTGGCTCCCCACAACTCAGTGCCGGAGGTGATTTTGGTAAAAAGCTTGTCTGGATATTTCGCTTCCAGCATGTGGCCGGGATCGTAATCGAGCCAGCGATTCTCTACTTCGCTTACGAGCGTGCTGATATCCTGCAACGGATTCAGTTGCTGATACAGCTCAATCGCTTTTTGAAACTTGTGCGCTTTGACCAATTGCTCGGCCTGCTTGAAGTAGGCTTCCACTTGCTTGCTGATCGCTTCGAGCGTCGGCGAATCGGTGGGGAGGACATCCCCGATTTTGCGGTACGCCTCAGCCATGTCGACGAAGGCGGCAAGGTCTTGCTTGCGAATCGCTTCTCTCAATTCGTCCTTCGCGTATTTTTCCAACCGGGTAAGCAGCCAGCTTGCATCGACACCTTGCTGCGTGTAGTGGCGCAAGCTCGACGCTGTTCGCGTGATTACTTCGTCAAAAGAGGCATTGGCAATCAAAGCACGCAGCTTCGCTTTTTCATAGTCGGCAAAAAGCGCAAGCAGCTCGTCCTGTTTCGCCTGTTTTCCACCGTAATACTCGTCAGGAATGGCGATCAGCGTGTCGATAAAGGACTCGTCCCGATAGCTTTGCTTCTCCAGATTTTCCTTGGACTGCGCCTTCGCCTGTTGCAGCGCCTGCTGATAGTAGTCGGCCAACTTTTTCTCCAGATTGATCTGCGCAGTGAACTGCTGAAAAAAGGCAGAGGCTGTGCCAGCCGTGCCGTTGTACTTTTCCCGCATCGTCTGGTAAATCCGATAGGCAGCAAGCACGTTCTCGTCCTGCTTACCCATTATGGCCGTCTGCAATTTTTGCTGAAGCTCCTCCAGCTCACGGCGCATGGCGCTCAACCGGGTCATGACAACAGTCCACTCTTCGTCTCCGTACGATAGCGTCGCCATGTCGCTGGCACGGGCAAAGCTTTCCTCGGCTTGAAGCAATTGATTGGCGTCATAAAACGACTTCGCCTGATCGTACAGCGCAATCTGCCTGTAGCCGAGCGCCAATTTGACGCAGACAGCGACAAGTGCGAGCGAAAACAGGACGAGCGCGGCATTTCGGACAAAGAGCGATTTTTGATAGGAGGATATTTTCATCAAAGGCTGCTCCCTCACAATACTCCTTTAAAGTCAGGGTCAAATGCAAAATGAGTATCCACCCTGTTTTTAGCAAAATGGTATAATTGTTCCCAGTTCTCGTTGCGATGGTCCCTGATCATTTTGGCGAGTCGCAGCAGTCGCTCACGCGGCAAATAATCGATAAACTCGATGATCAAATCTTGATACTCTTCCACATACGCTCTCATCCGCAGCGCCGCACCAGCCACTTGTCCAATCAGTTGCTCGCCGTTTTCGAGCAGCAAAATTTGCGCTTTGTAGCGCCTGACATAATCGAGCACCGCTTTTTTGACGAGCGATGGCTGTACTTTGACTACTTCACGCAAATATTCCATAAAGTCTTTGTCATAAGTCGATGGGATGAGTGTTTCCAGCTCAAGCTCCATGTCTTTTCGCAGCACAAAATGGTTCAGAAACATGATTTTGCGAATTTTAATCGTATCAGAGTCAACGAAGTAGCCGATTTCCCGTGTTTTTTCGTAGGCTTCCTTGATCTGTCCTGCTTTGACGTCAGCGCCTACTTGTTCCAGGTGGTAGAGAAACGATTTTTTCAGAGCTTCTTCCTCCTGGCTGAAAAAGGTTTGCAGTTGAGCGTCCTTTTCATAAGAGCCGTACTTTTTTTGGATAACGAAAAACAGGCAGACAAAAAGCAGACCAACGCCTATGGCAATGGCGATCTCCGTCAGAGTCGTGGCACAGAGAATCGCGAGGCAGACGAACAAGCCCAGAAGCAAAAAGCGTGTCTGAACATACCGGCGAGTCACGGCAGCAGATACTTCCCGCACAGGAGTGTACGCTCGTCTGCATGTCTCGCAGTGCGTATCCCACAGCACGTGGTAAGTATGGCATCGCTTGCAGGCCTGGATTCGTTCAAAAGCGTGCTTTGTTTTGCGGGTTTTTCGGAATTGGACACCGATTCGTTTTTTCATGGCTGATTCCTCTTCTCGTTTAACAAGCGATGCAGATGCTGGTCGATTTCGGCTGCCGAGAGATTGCGCCGTTTCAGTCGCAGCAGCTTGAAAAAGCGCACTGCCAGCAGCAAAAAAGCGGCAAAGAGAAGAAAGTAAGTTAACATAAAAATTCTCCCTCATGAAAGTGTCGAAATCTGTAACAAAGAATCACGTCGTATCGTATTACGAGTAGGAGGACAAGCAATTATCTACTACTTTTTCACTACTCTTCAATCTAGTGGTAATAGTGTCACAGTCTTTCTTCGTTTGCAATAGTGCTTAAATTCTGTATGCAAGAGGGGTTCCCATGAAAAAGTTACGTTTTGGCATGTGGTATCGATACGCGCTGTGTCTCATGTTTCTGTTTGTCACAGTCATCTGGAGCGCTCATCCCGGCTACGCGCAAACCGTCGGAAACAACATGGACGCTGTACTGGTCGTCGATGTCAGCAATTCGATGACACAAAGCGACAAAAACAAGGTAAGCAATGAAGCAATGAAAATGTTCGTCGACATGACGTCCATTCAGGCGAACAAAATCGGTGTCGTCTCGTATACCGACAAAATCGAGCGTGAAAAAGCGCTGATTCAAGTTAATTCCGAGGAAGACAAGAAGGACATCAAAGCGTTCATCGACAGTCTGCAAAAAGGAGCGTACACCGATATTTCCGTAGGAGTGACGGAGGCGGTAAAAATTCTCGATGCAGGGCATGATCCGGCAAATGCGCCGATCATTGTCTTGCTGGCGGACGGCAACAACTTTTTGAACAAGGCTTCTGGCAGGACGCAGTCCCAATCGGATCAGGAGCTACAAGAGGCAGTGAAAGCGGCAAAAGCGAAGGGCTATCCGATTTACACCATCGGGCTGAATGCGGATGGACAGCTCAACCGGACGACCTTGCAGCAAATTGCTACAGAGACGAATGGTAAATTTTTCGAAACAAGCACAGCGGACAAGCTCCCGCAAATATTAAGTGAAATTTTTGCCAATCATTTGAAGCTGAAAGTCGTTCCGGTGAAAAGTTTCACGGCGAACGGCCAGACCCAGGAAGTCCCGATTTCCATTCCGAACGCAAGCGTCATGGAAGCAAACATTTCCATCATGTCTGGAAAAGCAGTAGAAGTGAAGCTGTTCGATCCAAGCGGCAAACAAGTGCCGATCCCGTCTAATGAAGTGCGTTTGTCCAAGTCGAACGCGTACACCATGCTCAAGCTGGTGAAGCCGCAGCAGGGAGACTGGAAGCTGCAAGTAAAAGGCGTGCCAAAGGAAAAAATCGACATCAACCTCATCTTCAACTACGACTTGCAGCTTGCGGCGGAGCCAATCAAGGCAACCAGCTTCAAGGCAGGGGATGTTGTTCCGATCAAGGCAGCACTGGAGTCCAACGGCCAAAAGCTTGCCAGCCCTGATTTGTACAAGCCGATGAAGGCTACGTTGATCGTGACGGACAAGACAGATAACAAGACGAGCGAGCAGGCTTTGCAGAACACGGGAAGCGGGTTTGAAGGAAGCTTCACCATTCCGGCCGACCATTCGTACGAACTGAAAATCAAGGCGGAAGACAGCAGTTTTTATCGCGAGACGAAGCCGATTGCGATTGATGCAGCAAAGACAGGCACGGGAGCAACGACACAGCAGCCGACTACGACCAGCCCAGCCGCTGAGTCGAAACCATTTCCGTGGCTGACCGTACTAGGAGGTGCAGGGGTTCTTCTCCTGCTGGTTGGCGGCGGCTTGTACGCCTGGGCAATCTGGCGCAAGGCCAACAAAGGCTTCGCGGGACAGATCGCGATCGAGATCGTGGACGAGGATACCGGAGAGAAATCCAGTCCGCAGTACAAAAAACTGAGCGCGTTCAAGGGAAAAGTGAAGCTGCACCAACTGCTGCAACTCGCACCGGAGTTTGCGGAGACTGACAAAGTCATCTTTTTGCCCGGAAAAAATGACACGCTGATCATCGAAAATCGCTCCACCTGCCGGATCGAAAAGGCAGGGCGCGTGCTCGACGTCAGCCGGGGCAAGGAACTGAAGAAGAACGACCGCATCAAAATTTCATTAACGAATGTCAACAAGTCCGTTTTTGTAGACTACATCGTCTAGGAGTGGATCAAACATGAAAGCAGTAGTGAGAGAGCATATCCAACAATTGGACGTATCGCTTGGCGGCGGTATCGTCAGTGACAAAATACGTGTAGACACCATCGACAACCCGATGCTCGTCATCGGTCTGGGTGGTACAGGCATCGATGCGCTGCTGCGCTTGAAGTACCAGGTGAACAGACGCTTCAAGCTGCCGGTAGACGCGCTTTCGAAAAAGCGCAAGGAGAAGCCGGACAATATCGAATTTATCGCGTTTGAGACGAACGAGCACGACCGCAACAAAAAGTACAAAGGCATCGGACTCGATCCGGTGACTGAGTTTGTGCTTTTGTCCAACCCGGAAATCGGCGGCGTGCTGCAAAACCGCAGCATTTTGGAGCCGTACATCACGGACTGGCTCTCGCCGGAGCTGACGATTACGGACGGGATCAGCGGTGCGTCCGGTGTGCGCCAGGCAGGACGACTGCTGTTGTTCACGAAAATCACGCAAGTCGTGCAAACGATCGAGAAAAAAATCAAAATGCTTTGCGAGGGCACGAACAAAAAGCTGACGGTCTTCCTGTTGAGCGGTCTGTCCGGCGGAACGGGCAGCGGCTGTTTCCTCGATATCGCCTACATCGTGCGCGGGATTTTGGAGCGGGATTTCGGCAGCGCGGGAGTGGACAAGGTCAACACGCTCGGCTATCTGTTTACGCCGGACGTCAACCTGTCGAACAAAAGCCTTAGCTCGCACACGCGCGACTACATCATGAAAAACGGCTACGCGGCTCTGAAAGAGCTTGATTACTGGATGAATGCGGACGAGCGCCAGGAGCGTTTCCGTCAGCAATACGGCAGTGTCCTGACCGTCCAGTCGCCGATGCCGCCGTTCAACCTGTGCCACTTGATTTCGGCGACCAACCTTGAGGGCAAAGCGCTGGAAAACGCCTACGACTACTGCATGAACGTCACCGCCGAGAACATTACGAACTTCATGGCGAGCGAAGAAAAGCGCTCAGGCGAAGAATTTGCGATTCACGACTACATCAGCAACATCCGTACGAACATCAACCAGATGCCAAAATCGTACGCGGCCAACTACCAATACAACGTCATCGGCGCTTCCTCCGCTGTTTTGCCGATTGAGGAAATGACGACGTATCTCGCATACCGCTTGTTCAAAAAGATGGAGAAAATGTTCCAGGTCGCTCCGACGCAAGAGGATGCGGAGAAATTCGCCCGCAAGCTCGGCATTGATATCGATTCGATTTCCCGCAAATTCGAAGAGCGGGTGCCGGAGCCGTTGCCAGGCTATGAGAACAGCGAACGGCTGAACTACAGCAACGTCATTTCGCAGCAAGTCGTGAGCATCGATCATGAGCTGGAACAAGGCTACCTGGCAAAAGCGCGGGAAGCGTACATCAAATGCAAAAAGCAGACGCCTGGCGAAATGATCGGCGTGTTCGGAGAAATGATTACCCGTGTTTT
The DNA here is from genome assembly GCF_038000275.1 of Brevibacillus sp. FSL K6-0770. Taxonomy (NCBI): domain Bacteria; kingdom Bacillati; phylum Bacillota; class Bacilli; order Caryophanales; family Paenibacillaceae; genus Brevibacillus; species Brevibacillus sp. FSL K6-0770. The sequence continues at coordinate 5,772,342 of NZ_JBBOBQ010000001.1, read as the reverse complement.
CCTGCATCCGCAGCAAGGGCCGTTTTACGCGTCCCGCCTGATTCATTCGGACAAAGGCTTTTGCCTGATGAAAATGATCCTCTCTTACGTGGAGAGCCTGAAAGCGACGCTGGAAAGCTACCCGCGGGAGATTGAGGGTGCGCACGAGAACGCCAACGAAAAGCTCGGCGATGCGAGAAGCGCCTTTATCTCCAAGGAGAAAAAGAAAAACAGCTACATCGAAGCGAAAATCAACGAGTACCAGCTTTTGGCTGATCAGGAGAAGCTGGAGCAAATGATCGAGTTTTACGAAGAGCTGCACCGTTTGCTGAATGCGGAAAACAATCGCATTTACAACGTGTTCACAGAGATTTTGAACGCGCTCAACCTGATTTTTGAGCAAAACGGAGACATTTTGATCAACGGCGGGGAAGAGAGTGACCGCACAGGCAACAAAACGTACTACTGGAACATCGTCAGTGTGCCGGACATTGCCAAAGTAGTCGGGAACATTTTGGAGCAAAAGGATGCGGAGGACCTGATCCGCGACTTCACGAGCGAGCTGCTCCGCCATTCCGACAAGTGGGTCAAAGAACAGGAGCTGGATATCGTCAGCTCGATCTCGGAGTTCCTCTCGGAGAAATTCGGCGAGCTGATTACGAAGTCGATGGAAGAGTTCCTCGTGATCAAATACGGGCAGGACGAGACGCTTGACCGCATCGTGGAGCGCAAAATCGCCAGCAAGCTGGACGAAGAGGCGATTCCGGTCTTCCACCTGAGCAACAATCTCGGCAACATGCACTTCCCTTCCTGGGGCTTCGTCTCTGTTCCGTTGAAAGCACCGTCGATCTTGAAAGGAATCCGCAACTACCAGGACACAGCCATCAGCGGTTCGCGGTTCACGGTAAAAGAAAGCGAAGTCAAAAACCGGATTTTCTGGCTGAATACGAAAAACGGCGTTCCGCTGTTTGCCTACACGCCGCTGAAAGTGTACGAAGAAAGCTATGAGCGCACGATTCTCGACCGGGAAGGCATTGGCCGCCACCTCGTGCAGACCGAAAAGAACAACTGGGCGTACCTCCCGTCGCCAATCCCGGAAAAATCGTGGGGAGACACTTATCAAAACGACCGGATCAGAGCCTACAACGCAAAAGTGCGGGAACTGTTTGACCGCGGACTGCGCTACGGCAGCATCCGGGAAAAAGGCGACGACAGCAAGACGAGCAACCGCTATGAGTGCGTCGTGACCAAACCGTTCTCCGTCGCCGCTTTTCTGGACAAGCATCAGGGAGGCAACGCCAAGCTGAGTCCCGGCGAGATCAAGCGAGCATTGGCTGAGCTGAAAGGCTTCATGAGAGACGGCCTTCCGGCAGAAACGGTGCGGGATATTTTCGGCAGCATCAACGAAGAGCTGGCGAAGGAAAACTTGATTCGCTCGCCGCAACTGATTCGCCTGTTGGAAGAAGAAGACCGCAAATACGCGGAAATCGAAGCGAAAATCCAGGAGCTGGAGCAAATCGTCAACGCCATCCAGGGCGAGGAAGAGATTTTGACCCGCTATATCGAGGCGCTCTACACAGGCACGATTTGCAAGCGCGGAGCCTTGTACGTCTACGACAAGGACGAAGAAGAGGAAGCGTGGGACCCGTTCGTCAACTTGATGAAGGTGAACAAGCACGTGGAATTTGCCATCTATGAAAAATTCCGCGCGCTCGACCACAAAAGCATGGCGACCCTCCAGCGCAAAGCGACAAAGCGCAGCGACGCGTTTGTGACGGCAGAAAATACCGAGCAGCTGCTGAATAAGCTGGACGAGATTGCAACGGCGTTCCAGGCTGTGAAAAACGATCTGGAGTACGACCGCGACGAGTATGTGAATGGCGAAGAGATGTACCAGTTCTACAAAAAAGTTTGGGCAAAAGTAAACGACATGCGCAAAACGCTGCAATAAGCAAGGAGGAAGCATGAGGGATTTGATTAACGAGTTCGCGACCCAATACGTGGAAGATTTGCAAAGACAGCTGGATAGCGGGTACGGACAGCGGAGCATTCAAAACCCCGTGCTGTTCCTCTTCGTCGGGGACAAGTGCGTGGAGGCGCTGCGAGCTGTCTGTGCGAGCAATGAGCGTGACTGGCAGAACAGCCGCGGCGTTCTCTACGTCCATGCTTATCAGGAGCAGACGTGGGAGCACCCGCAAGTGCTTGGTTGTCGTTTGCCCAAAGCCGATGTCGACAAAAAGACGATGCGTTCCTCCGTTCACGAACGCTTTTTGCAAGACGAAGCAGGGAAGGTAGAGCTGAACAAGCTCATGAAGCTGGCGAGCGTGCGCGTTGCCGAGATGGGCAAGCTGTTTTCGGCCTTTCAGCAAGTAAATATCGCTGTCGTGACCCGGGCCGATGATCCCGCTGCCATTCTTTTGCCCGAGCTGACATTGCTTCTGAAAAGCTACTTGAATGAGCTGTTCAAAAACGTGTCTGCTGATCTGTATGTTTTGTTGCAAGAGCGAAACAACGGGGAGGCATTCGGCTTTTCCTCGGCGCTCTCGGTCAGCTTTTTGGAAGAGCTGAACCATTATCAAAGCAGCGATTTCCGCTATCGGTCGCGTCTGCTTGTGACGGAAGATCTCGTCAAGCTGCCCGTCGAGCACGAGCGGGCGCCGTTGTTCTCGATTGCCTATCTGCTCAGTGACAAGACGGAGCAAGGCTTGTTTATCGAGGGCGGCATGCAGGAAAATTACGAGCTGGTCAGCAAGCTGGTGCTTTTGAACAACAAAAAGGCAGAACATGAGTTCAGCGAAGGCAACGAGGGCTACAGCAAGCTGCAATTCATTCGCAATATGGCAGGAGACGGCTCTGCGACCAGGTTTGCCACAGCAGGCTTGTCCAAAGTGAAGCGGCCGACGCATGCGATCGCGCTGACCGTGCTTGCGGCTGTGTTTGACCGCTATTGGGAGCAGTTGAGAGAGGGCGAGCTTGTGCCGAAAACAAAGGCGCGGGAAAAGCTGGGGCTGTCAGCGCATGAGCTGGAGCGCAAAATGGCGGCGATTTTGCCTGATCCACACGTGCTGGAGGAAATGTCGGGGCTGATGACGTCGGGGATCAGCTATGGGGAGCTGGCAGGCATGACGATGCGCGAAGCGGAGCTGGCGCTGTTCGACGGCAGCAGCCAAGCCTTTTTTGAAGCGAATATCGCTTCCGGCGCGAAGGCCAGGCTGGAGCGGATGCTTGCGCAAGAGCCTTTGGCGGATGTAATTCAGGATCAGGTCGTGGCAGATGAGCGCTTCGGCTTGTATGCCGCCTACCAGCTGACAGCGGAACTGGCCAACGGAGCGAATTTGCAGGACGAGCTGCGAACGGGAATCAGGGAAGCTGCCCGTCAGGTAGAGTTGATCCGTGCCGAGCTGAACGAGATTTATCAGCAGCGGGTCGATCGCCAGGACATTCGGTTAGGCGGTTTTTTCACCCGGGACAAGGAGCGCGTCCGTACGTTTACGCGCCATCTGCTGCAAGTCGTCTATGACAAGAAGCTGGAACTGCTGGAATGGGAGCTTTTGCTCGCCATGCTGGTTGACTACGAGCGACAGGCAGAGGCGATTCACAGGCAGATCGGGGAACAGGTCGAGCAACTGGAAGGTTTGCAAAGGCAACTGCGGGAGATCGCCCAGGCAAGCGTTCGGGAAGCGACCGATTACTTGGGAAAAAACGTGGACGAGTATTACGAGTCGGTCGTCCGCGACACGATGCGCTCGCTGGAAGCGGCAAAAGGCAGCGGATTTTACATGGAGCAGCGCTACATCGGCAGTGGCGCTCTTTTGTTCCAAAACCGGATAGCCGGGCTGGTGGAGCGTTTGTGCCAGTTTTGCCGCAACGAGATTTTGACCCGCTCGCCGTTTGCCCTGTCTTTTGAAGCAGAGCTGCTTGCGCGGGCCAATGTGGGAGCTGCTTACGATAACCGGACAGTCCTGACCCGTGACGATTTGTTTTTGGACTTGTCGCAAGTGCTGGAACAGCGGGCAGCGGTTCATATCGAAGTGTTTCATTTCTTGCAAAAGCACCGTTACGAGGAAAAGTATTTGTTCGCGGATATTCACAACGACTTCGTCCAGTACGTGCTGCGTCAGGATGAAGGCAACAGAACCTACAAGCAAGGCTGCATCCACGAAGAGCAAAAAAGCGGGATAGAAAAAATGAACCTGATGGGTGGATTCGGCGTGGAGGATTTGATGTTTTACCGCAACAACAAGAAGTATCACTCCTCCTATGAGGAGAGCGGCTTTGTGTTTGGCCGCGTGGGAGAGGAGGGAACGTCATGAGTCAGAGGAAGCTGAGCCTGCTCATGGTTGTTTGCAGTCTGGTGGGCGGCGTCATCGGTTTTTTTGTAGGAGAAGTCATTCTGGAGCGTCTGGCTGGCGAGATGGCGCACTGGCTGTTAATTGGACTTTATTTTGGTCAATATGCTTTTTTCGTAGGGTTGATGTGCCTGCTCGCAGAAATGATCTCGCCGCGTTTGAACGGATTGGGCTGGAAGCAGCGCTATCTGGGCTTTTCCTGGAAAATGCTCGTGCCGAGCACCTTTGTCATGGTAGGTGTCGTGGCGATGCTGCTCCAATTGCTGTACGGCTCGTCTTTTCAAGTATCGAGCGGAGCGAACAACATCGTCATGCTGCTGGACACCTCTGGCAGCATGCAGCAGTCTGACCCGGACAACCAGCTGTTCAAGGCTGCTGCGGACATGGTGCAAAAAATGGACAACGACATGAAGATTGCTGTCGTCACGTTTAACGATCAGACACAAGTGTTGCAGCCGCTCGTAGCACTGAGCAGCCAGGCAACCAAGGACGATGTCGTGCAAAAGCTGTTGAATTTTCCCCGCACAGATGGGGGAACGAGCATCGATCTGGCGTTGAAGGCGGGCCTTGACCAGCTTCTCGCGGCCCAGCAAGTCGAGAACAGCACGGTTGTGCTGATGTCGGACGGATACACCAGCCTGGATATTCCTGCTGCACTGGCGCCTTTCAAGCAGCATCAGGTGATCGTCCATACGGTCGGAATGAGCCAGATGGACGCGGACGGTACGCGTCTTTTGGAGCAAATTGCCGCTGAAACCGGGGGCCGTTATTTCAACGTCGAGCACGCTGACGAAATGACGGGCATCTTTGGCCAGATTTACGATATGAGCAGACAAGATCGCAATCTCGTTCTCGAACGGACGGGAGCAACCGCACAAAGCACGGTGTACGCGATTTTGCGCGTGGTCAGCTTGCTGATCATCGGCGGTTTGCTCGGCTTGGCTTTGGGACTGATTTTTGACAATCGTCATTTGGCGAAAAGCTTTATTATTGGCGGCGCGGTGTCCGGCCTGCTGGCGGGGCTTGTACTGGAAATGGGGCTGTCCTCGATTTACTTGCTGGATGTCGTGGTGCGCCTGATCGCCTGCGCCGTACTTGCCGTCATTTTGACGCTGTTTACGCTGTTCATACCGGCTGCGGCCAGTGGCGGCTCGTCTTTTCAACGGCGGAGAATGGCGACACAGCAAAGCCCGCGCGCTTTGGGAGCAAGAGGCGAGAGCAAGCGGTTTGATCTGTAAAGGGAGCATGATGAACGATGATCAATCGGGAGGAAACAACGGAAGCCTTGATCAAAAACGTCACGTGCCAGCAGCAGGGGAGTGACTTCGTGCTGAACTGGCATTGGGGGCAAGACGTCCCTTGCGTCTATGTGCACAAGTCTTTGTTCGGCGCGCCGTTTGATGTCAGCTTGATCGAAGCACACGAATGGAAGCTGTACACGCGCGAGGAGTACAAGGTGCACAAAGGGCTGTGCGAAAAGGCGGATGGCATCGGCAGGTACACGTATCGCATCCTTCCTTGCCGCCTGGAAAACGGCAAGCCGATCCTGCTTGTTCCGCAAGGTGACGCTCATGTGATTCATGTCAGTACAGGGAAGGCAAAAATCTACTACTCATTCAAGCGCAGCGGTAGCTGGTTTCGCAAGCAGCAAGCCTTGCAAATCCGGATTTTTTCGGAGATACCGATTGCCAAAGACGTTTTGTGCTATGTGAAAAAGGAAGGCTCTCCACCTGCTCACAAGGATGACGGAATGCAGTACCCGTTTATTCGGGATTTGGCTCCAGGGGTTAATCTGCTGCCAGAAATCGAGGTCAGGAAAACGGACGTCATCCGCCTCTTTTTTACGGACGGGAAAAAATACGGGGAAATGTACGAACTGATTCCTGAATAGGAGGATGAAGCCATGCTGTCGTTTTTGAAAAACATGTTTGAGAAAAAGCCGCAAGTGAACGAGCGGTTGCCTTTTTACGATATCGTCTGCCCGTACTGCTTTGCCAAATACGGCCCTGAAGAGGTGGTGTTCCGGGCAACCCACTACCGTCAGGACGACGAGGACTACGCCCTGCAAGAAGACGAGATTCTCAATGCGTACCGGGACAAATTCGGTCTGGATGCCATCGACGAGCTGGAAGCGGTCATCGATCCGGAGTCGATTCCGCCGGAAAATCATCTGTATGTCGATCAGGTGCTTGTCGGTGTAACCGATCGGTACGGGATGGTTTCCAAGCGCAGACTGTGCCCCAAGTGCCACAATGAGCTGCCGATTACAGCGGGTAAAGCACCGAGCAACATCATCTCGATTGTCGGAGCTTCCCAGGTGGGCAAATCGGTTTATATGACGTCTCTGATCCATACGCTGCAAAACTCGACAGCGAACCGCTTCCAGGCTGCCTGCATGCCGCTCAATGCCCAAATCAGCCGGAAGTTCCGCGAAAACTATGAAGCGCCGCTGTTCGAGCGCGGCCAGCTTCTCGATTCCACGCAAAAAGAGAAGCGGCAGGAGCCGTTCATTTTTCAGTTCATTTTCAAGGACAGCCAGAAGGCGCCGTTGATTCTCGTCTTTTTCGACGTTGCCGGTGAAGGAATGGTCGATCGCGAGTATTTGGAGCTGTATGCCGCCCACGTGAAAAATTCGTCCGGCATCCTGTTTCTCGTCGATCCGTTGCAAATCAGGACGATTCGTGACCGCGTCATGCTCAGAGCCGGGGATGAACCGGGCGAGTTCACCGCGCGATACGACGAGCCGCGCGAGGTTGTCATCACCTTGTTTGAGAACTTCATTGGCTACCAGGAGCAAAGCAAGACGGATATTCCGACAGCTGTGGTGCTGACGAAAAGCGATATGCTGCATCTGATCAAGGAAGAGGACGGCGAGTATATCAAGTCCAACAGCAACGTGTTCCGCAATTTTGTGCATGAGGAATATTTGAACACGGCTGAATTTGAGAACATCAACGGGGAAATCAGCCGTTTTATCGAGAAAGTGGATCGGCCGTTCAAAGACGCGCTGGAGGTCTACTTTACCAATACGGCCTACTTCGCTGTATCAGCGCTGGGCAGCAATCCGGTCAATCAAAAGGTGAGCGGTGTGGTGACACCAATTCGTGTGGATGAGCCGTTTATCTGGTTGATGCATCAGCTTGATTACATCGAGGGGAGGGAGCGGTAGTGAACCGTCAGCCCATTTTGCAGCAATACTACACACGCGGGCGACAGGGTGTTTTCCGTTCAAACGAAGGCTACGATACCGTGGCCAGGACGCCGGGGCTGGACAACCAATTTATCAAGAAGACACTGCACCCTTTTTGCGTATACGATGCGCCCAGACAGCTTCAGGAGCGGGGGGAGGGCGAGCTGTCTTCCTACCCGGAAGCACTCGTTTGCTTTCACGCAGAGTCGGGAGAGATGGTTCTGGGCAGAAGCGTGTTTGTCGGAGCTGATTTTACCGGCCAGCGAAATACGTTTTTCAGCCACAACTACGTCATTCCTGCCGCGCGACGGGACGAGTTTATTGCGAAGCCGGAGAAAGTTTTCGGGGTGCGTTCGTTCGCGAGCAGCCACGATGACGCGCACGGCAAAGATTTGCCTGCCGTAGACGATCTTCCAGGGCAGCCGGACTTGGCGGTTGACCGGAAGCGGCTGCTTGGGCAGCTCGGGATTGACGAGCGGCTTTTCAAACAGTTGCTCTATGCCGTCATGACCTCGCTCACAGCGAAGAAAAAGGTGTTCATCAGTCTCGATGTCGACATCAGCGAAGCCGCAACCAGGGCAAGCCAACTGCTGGAAGTATTGTACAACTGCTTGCCTTACGAGCTGCGCAGACATTTTGGCTTTCTCACATACAGCAGCGAGCCGCAAAGCAAGAAGCATATTCACGTCATGTTTGTGGAAAAAGGCAGCATTCGCCCGGGCGGCGGACATAGCGACAAGGACTTTTTGTTTGATTTGGCGCTTGGACGGGTGCAAAACGTCGACTTGCAGGATGGCGGACACGAATATCTCGATTTTGCCTGGGAACATGTGAAGGAGCCGCAGGCGCTTGCCCAATTCCATGCGTTTTGCGAGGAAGTGCTTGCGGGGGCTGATCAGTCGCTGGCTTTGCAGCTGCGCACGTATTACGAGCTGTGTGCCCTCTACTTGATCGAAAAAGGGCGGACGGCTGTCTATGAAAAAAATCGGGCAGGTGTATGGCAGGCGCTGGTGAGTTATTTGCGCCACCCTGGTCTTGCGAAAAACAAGCGGCTGCATGATTTGCAACTGTTGCTGTTTCGCATCGAGGTAGAAGCGCTTGCCGAGAAGAAGCTGCCCGACGGCGAGACGATCCGGCAGATGATCGAATCAAGTGATGCGAGCAAGCAGGATCGTCTGCGCGTGGACATGGTTCGCTACTTGCTGAATGTGCTGATGCGAGCGCAAGCAGCGGGACAGCGCGGGCTTTTGTCGGACGTGTTCAAGCATCTGGCTGCCAGCCCTGAGCTGTTTGGCATGACGATGAAGACGATTTTCCAATCCGAGCCATTGATCAAGTCGCTGTTCGAACGGTATTTCAGCGAGCGGCTTGCGGCTGTGACGACGATGGACAGCATGCTGGGAGAAATCCGCTTTTGGGCGCAGATGGCCCCGGAAGCGATGCGCCATGCCTTTTTCGCGGCAGAGACGACCGAGAAGCTGCTTCGCCTGTTCGCGCGTGAAAAAAACAAGCTGGATACCGCAATAGCCATTCACCAGTTTTTCGATAACCTGGACGGCGCGCGAAACCTTGCTGATTCACTGTTGGACGAGCTGGACAAGTCGCTTTTGAAGCTGATTGATCTGGAGAAGCTGTCCAGGGACGACTTTCAGAAGATGATCGCGCTCCTGGAGGAAAAGCCGCAAAGCTTCTTCGGCACGCTGGACGTAGCGAGCAGGCAAAAGCAGGAGATGCTCATGAATGTAGCCCAACTGCGGGAAACGAAGGGGGTTCTGCACCCGACCGAGTTTTTCCGCAAGTGGGAGCGAGAAGAGGTGAGAATCCAGCAGCGAATCATTCAAAACATGCTGGCTTCGCCACTCGATACGGAAGACTTCGCGCACGTGCCGCTCGTCTTTTACCATGAAGACCGCTTTGGCCAGGACGGCTTTCAGTTCACCGAGATGCTCGACTTTGTCCAAAAACACGGCGGGGAAGAAACGCTGTTCTCGTTTGTGCAATGGACGTTGGCACAGCGACTGTTTTTCGAAGGAAAGCAGCTGTTGCCAGCCTATCGACTTGCTCTCAGGCAGCTTTTTCTGGAAAACAAGGCTGAAAGGCTGCGCAACAAAGAATGGCGCAAGCGCTGGTCCGCGTTACGTCATGCCGATTTTCGCAAACTGCTTGAAGAGGTGCGCAGCGAGACAGCCAACCCGTTAGCCAAGCTGTTTCGGCACAAAAAGCTGATGCTTTCCGCTGTCGTCGTCCTGATGGGGGCAGGCGCCGTGGCAGGGTACATGCTCTCGCAGCAGAAGCCGCTGACGGAGCCGGAGCTTCCGCAGGAAAAGCCGGTGACTGAGCAGCCCGTCCCGGATGTGGTCCAGGCCGAATACGTTCCCGCCTACCGACTCATGCTGGAGGAGCCGCATATTCAGCCCGTTCGACAAAAAACAGCAGAAAACGGAACGCAAGACCTAGAGAGTACGGATAAGCCGACGGCGCCATAGAGACATGCTGCCTGGCTGAACGTGCTTTCATTGGGAAACAGGACTGATTTCCCGGTTTGTTTAGCGAGAGCAAACTGGTAAATCAGTCCTAGAAAAAATTTGAAGCATTGGAAATAGGTACAGTGTTTTGCTATCATGGAGGTATCAAGGCAAATTCAATCACTGAACCGGTAGTGCTCGATGAGCTAGGAATGTGTGAAAAGAATCAACATTTGCAGACACCCTACTGGAATGAACAGTCAGGGTGTTTTTTGCAGCGGTTGCTCAGGCAGGGCGTCTTCGACAGTGCCAATGTAGTATTTTTCCAGCGACTTGTCGGCACCTGTCCAATGCGCCAGCTTTGCCAGTAAACCGAACAGCGCTTTTTGCAGGAAAAGAGGCAGGTAGGGAACATAAAATTCCCCCATTTTGAACAGAGTGCCCAAGAGCAGGATGTTTTTAGGCAGGTACTGCTTCAAAAATGGCATGTAGAAGCTGCGACCGTCCGTATCCAGGCCGTATCCGCAACGGACAAACGACTCGAAAGTGCCGGCAGGACGGATTTCCGCGGTGAAGCTGATGAACTCTTTTGAAGGATTGTAAAAGCCGTGAATATGGTCGCGAGGGATGTCCAAAGTCTCTCCCGGCTTCAAAATGATTTTTTTTCCGTCAATTGTTACCTCTAAATTTCCGCTTATCCCTTCAAAGGTTTCCGTAAGTTCGGTATGATAATGTAGAAAAATTCCATTGTCAGGCGGCAGGTCTGTTCGGAAAAGCAAATATTCCCCCTTGGTTTCTTCTGTTGTTTTCAGAAAAGTGACTGTCTCATTGGTGTAAGGGTTACTTACGCTACGACTCAACTTTGCCATAGAGATACCTCCATAAGTATTAGTAGAAAAATAGCAGTTTATGACAGAATATATATTCAATATAGATTATTTGACCTGAAGCAACAACATAAATGATAGGATGTTCTACCTAGATGGAGTGGATAGTATGAGCGGCATGATCGTGATTCCAGGATACAGAGTGACAGAGTTTCTCTCGACGCATTCAAATATGGGATTTTATCGTGGGTTCAGAAACAGCGATAACCTGCCCGTCATCATTAAAAAGCCACGTGAGGGTCCCACGCACAAGGAGTCGCTTTGGAGACTGAAACACGAGTACCGCATCTTGCAATCTCTCGAATCATACGCGGTGGAGAATGCTGTCGAATTGATTGATCACAATCGGGAGACTGCGCTGATCACGGAAGACTTCGGGGGAGTGCCGCTCTCCTTGCTGAGCAAAATGAAAGAGCTGTCGCTAAAAGACATCCTGACCATTTCGATCCGCATCGCTACATGCATCGAGGAAATTCATCAGCAGCGAATAATCCACAAAGACATCAATCCCGCTCATATACTGATTCACCCGGATACGTACGAGGTCAAGCTGATCAACTTTGGCTTGGCGACGAGGCGATATCAGGAATATCAAGGCGTGATGAACCCGAAAGAATGGCGGGGAAATCTGCGCTACGTATCGCCTGAGCAGACCGGCAGGATGAATCGGACGGTGGACTACCGGACAGATATTTACTCGTTTGGCGTGACGATTTACGAGCTTTTGACCGGGAAGCCGCCTTTTCTTACGTCGGACATGCTTGAGCTGGTTCATGCCCACATGGCCCGAAAGCCGATGGCGCCTTCGCAAGTAAAGCCGTCCATTCCGCAAATTTTGTCGGATATCGTGATGAAGTGTTTGTCCAAAAATACGGAAGACCGTTATTTCAGTATGGCTGGACTGGTGGCAGACTTGCAGCAATGTCTCGACCAGCTTGCCAAAAATGAAACGATCGGTCACTTTCCACTGGCGCAGCATGACCGCGCTGACCGTTTGCACATACCGGAAAAGCTCTACGGCCGGGAACAGGAAATCCAGATGCTGATCGACACGTTTGAGGAAGTGTCGAACGGAGCATCGCGCATGGTCATGTTGAGCGGCAGCGCGGGCGTGGGGAAATCTGCTCTCGTGTTTGAGGCGCAAAAAGTTTTCCTCAAAGGCAGAGGACGGTTTATTTCCGGCAAGTTTGACCAGTATCGTCAAGGCGTGCCTTATTCCGCGATCATTCAAATCTTTCAGGACTTGATCAAGCAGCTTTTGGCAGGCAATGAGAGAGAGCTTGCGACGTGGCGGGCGACGATTCTCGAAGCGATGCAAGGGCTTGGTCAGGTCATCGTGGATGTCATTCCTCAACTGGTGGCTGTGATCGGCAAGCAGCCGCCTGTGCCGGAGCTGCCTGCGGCGGAGGCCAAAAACCGTTTTCAACTGGTCATGCAAAGATTTATTCGCATCTGGGCCAGACCGGAGCACCCGTTAGTGCTGTTTCTCGACGACCTGCAATGGGCCGATTCTTCTTCGCTGTTTTTGATCCGCGAGCTTGTTGCCGACTTGCCGCTCAGCTATTTTCTGCTCGTTTGCTCCTATCGCGAGCAGGATGGAGGAGCGATCAATCCTCTGGTCGCGATTTTGACAGAAGCTGGGGTCAAGAGCAGGATGTTGCGGCAAATTACACTGTTGCCGCTGCGGCTCACGCAAATTAATGCCATGCTGGCCGATGCACTGCATACAGAACTTGAAGTTACGAAGCCGCTTGCGATGATTTTGATGCGAAAAACGGCAGGCAACCCGTTTTACTCCAGACAATTTATCAAGTCTTTGTACGATCAAAATCTGTTGCAGTATTCCCCGGAGGAGCGGAGCTGGAAGTGGGAGCTGGCAGAGATCGAGAAGCTCAACACAACGGAGAACGTAGCAGATTTTCTCGTGGAAAAAGTAAGGCGTTTGCCTGCGGTGACACAGAAGCTGTTGGCTTATGCGGCGTGCCTGGGCAACTCCTTTTACTTGAGCATGCTGGCAAAAGCACAGGGCTTGAACGAGCCAGAAGCGATTCGGGACATTTTGCCCGCCATGGAAGAAGGGCTGATCTATCCGCTGGAAGGCGCGGAGTATTTGAGCTATGCGGCGATAGAGGAAGAGGAGAACCTGTCGCAAGTGACGATCCAGTTCAGCTTTGTGCACGACCGCATCCAGCAGGCTGCCTACTCCTCGCTTTCGGAAGAGGAGCAGAAACAGGCACACGTCAAGCTCGGGAGAATGATATGGGACATGTCCGGTTCCTACGAGTCGGTGCTGCTGTTTGAAATATGCGAGCACATGTACCGGGGCGCGGACATGATCGAGGATGCGGCGGAAAGGATCCAGGTCGCTCATTGCCACCTGCTTGCCGGTCAAAAAGCGATGGCTTCTACTGCCTTTGACGCCGCCCTCCAGTATTTTCAGCGCGGGACGATGTTCCTCGGGGAGTCTGCCTGGGACCAGCATCACAACCTGTCGATGGAGCTGTACACGCTCTACGCCGAGACAGCGTACTTGTGCAACCATATGGAAGATGCGAATCGGCTGTTTTCCCTTGCGCTATCGCACGCCAAGACCAACCGCGAGCGAGTGCGCGTCCTGGAGCTGCAAATTAACATGTACACCCGTCTGGCCGACTTTTCGCGTGTGGTGGATATCGCCAGTGAAGCGCTCGGACTGCTCAAGGTTCCCATTCCTTTCAAGCCCGGGAAGTTAGATATTATCAAGGAAATGTGGCAGATCAAGCGCAAGCTCAAAGGCCACAAAATCGATGAGCTGCTGTACTTGCCAGATGTGCCGGAAGAGAATTACCAGATGGCGATGAGCATCATCAGCAATGCAGGACCATCCTCGTATTTCGTCAATCCGAACTGGTTTGCCCTGACGATTTTACGGGTGCTCCATTTGTCGCTCGTGCACGGGAATGCGGTTGCATCTGCCAACGGATACACGGGCTACGGGATTGTGCTCGGTACGCAATTTGGCAATTACCGTGAGGCGTATGAGTTCGGACAGCTGGCTTGCCGGGTAGCCGATGGCTTTGCCGACCCGATTGCCATGACCAAGGCGTACGGCGCGTTTGCCCTGTTGATCAACCATTGGTGCGATCACGCCCGAACGAACATCCCGCTGCTGAAAAAAGCCATTCAGCTCGGAATGGACGGCGGAGGAAACATCTATGCGGCGTATAACGCGCACGGTTTGCTGGAAGCCATGCTCTATTGCGGGCTGCCTTTGGAGGAATTGGAGCAGCAGATTGAAGAGTATGCCGATCTGATTTGTCAGATGAAAGTAGTCGATCATGACGATCGTCTTCTGTTGTTGCGCCAGGCGTTGAATACGTTTACGCACTGGACGGGAGCAGAGCAGACGGTATTTTGCCGGGACAGCTTCGATGAGACTCAATACGTAGACAGCTTGCAGGCGGAAGGCACCAGCTACAAGCGGTACATGTACCACTTTTACAAATCAATGGTCCACCTCATGTACGGCAACTACGAGGAGGCATCGAAGCTGCTGAGCGAAGCGGAGCAATGGATGGAGTCCGTCAGCGGCCAGGTGCTGGTCAGCCAGCATGTATTCATGCATGCCCTGGCATTGACGAAGCTGTACAAGCGCGTCAACCGCCGGGAGCAAATCCGCTATGCGAAAAAGATCAAGACTCATTTGAAAAAAATGAAGAGCTGGGCTGCCCATTGCCCGGAAAACTTCCAGCACAAATACTTGCTGATGAGCGCCGAATGGAAGCGAGTGAACGGCGAGCGCCAGGTGGCGGGCGAGCTTTACGACGAAGCGCTGCAACTCGCGAAAAAGGACGGCTTTTTGCAAAATGAGGCACTTGCCGGAGAGCTTGCCGCCCATCATTATTTGGATCTGGGGATGGAAACGATCGCCAGGGTGTACATGACCGAAGCTTACGAGGCGTACATGCAGTGGGGCGCTCTGGCGAAGTCGAGGGAGATTGAGGAGCGCTACCCGCACCTGTTGCAGCGCGGCAGAGGGCTGGAAGCATCGGCAGAGCTTGCTGCGACAGAGCAGTCGGCCGATCTCGTCGACCTGATGAGCGTAATCAAGGCATCGCAGACGATGGCGAGCGAGATCAGGCTGGAACTGCTTTTGGCTACGATGCTGCGGACGGTTATGAGCAACGCCGGAGCGGAGAAAGGGATTCTCATCCTGAAAAACGAGAGCGAATGGGTGATCGAAGCGGCGGGGTCAGTCGATCTCGATGTGGAAATCATGCAATCGGTGCCGTATGAACATAGCGGGATGTTGTCTGTCGCCGTAGTGAACTACACGATCCGCACCGAAGAAATGCTCGTTTTGCACAATGCTTCTGTAGAGGGCGTCTTTTTCCGGGACACGTACATCACGAAAAACAAGCCCAAGTCGATCTTGTGTTCGCCGCTGTGGCAGCAGGGCAAGATGATCGGCGTCATCTATCTGGAAAACAACGAGACGACGCACGTTTTCAACGAAAAGCGCTCAGAGCCGCTGCGGCTGATCTTCTCGCAAATGGCGATCTTTATTGAAAATGCCCGCCTGTATCACCAGCTGGAACAATGGAACCAGTCGTTGGAGATGATCGTCGCTGAACGGACGACCGAGATTCAATCGCTGTTGCAGGCGAACAAAAACTTGCTGAACAATGCAGGCCAGGGCTTCCTGTCGTTTTCCAAAAACATGCTTGTCCATTCCGAGTACAGCCGGGAATGTTTGCGGATGTTCGGGAGAGAGCTGGCAGGGGAATCGGTAGCCAGTCTGCTGTATCCGAATCGACCGGAGGAGCAGGCGTTTGTCGAATCTCTTTTGGAAAAGTATTTCGATACAAAAGATCAGGGGCAAAAAGAGCTTTATTTAAGCCTCTTCCCTACGGAAATTTGCATCAACCAACTGCCGCTCAAGCTGGAGTGCAAACCGATTCACGAAGATCGGCGTGACTCGCCAGAAGGTTTGATGCTGATTTTGACTGACTTGAGCGAGCAAAGAGCGCTGGAAAGCAAGATGGAGCAGGAATGGCAAAAGCTGAACATGATTTTGACTGTGGCGACAAGCTTGCCGCTTTTCCAAAAAGCGTATCGCGCCTTCACGACTTTTTTTGCGGAAGGGTGGAAAATGCACTTCGCAGAAGGAATGGAGGAGTCGGAAAGCCTGATCAAGCTTGTGGAACAAATTCATCAGTTCAAAGGCGATTTCAGCCAGTTCCATCTGATTGAGACTCCGCAAAAGCTGCATGATTTGGAGACGTGGCTGTTAGAGCAAGGAAAGCATCAAGGGCTGCGAATGGACGACGCTTTCCACAATCAGTTGCCTGTTGAGCAAGTCAAGGCAGCCATGCAGCAAGACGTGGAAATCATTCGCAACAAGCTGGGCGATCACTTTTTGGATAGTGTCGAGGAAGGCATGACGATCGAAAGAGACAGATGGGAGCAGTTCATCAGCAAAGTCACAGACTTGTTGCCGGATGAGTTGTCTGCCCGGGTGGATCAGCTTGTTCGTGAGCTGCGTCAGCAACCAGTCAAAGACATGTTCGAGCGCTATCACGATTATGTCGCCGAACTGGGCCAGCGTCTGAACAAAGCAGTTGCTCCGCTTCGACTGGAGGCGGAGGAGATCATGGTGGATCACGATCGCTTCGAGGCGTTTGCGAGCAGCCTGGTTCATGTTTTTACAAACGCGATCGATCACGGTTTGGAAACAGAAAGTGAGCGGCTTGCGGTCGGCAAGGCGAGTAAAGGCACGATCAGCTGCCGGATTTGGCAGGAGGATGCTTCGCTGTTGATCACCATAGCTGATGACGGCAAAGGCGTAGACCTTGAAAAGCTCAAACAGCATGGGCTGGAACAAGGCTTTGGAGCAGGATGGACAGAGGAAGAATGGCTACGCTCCTTGTTTGAAGAACAGATCAGTGTAAAAGAAGAAGCAGACATCTATTCGGGCAGAGGCTTGGGATTGCCGATTGTCAAACGAGAGGTAGAGCGATTGGGCGGAGAAGTGCAGGTCATTTCCGAACGGGGAAAAGGAACGTGCTTTTTCTTCCGGATTCCGCTCGACGCCAAGACTTTGCGAGGATAGAAAACATAAAAAAACTGAGGCGCCCGAGCAGCCCCTCAGTTTTTTTGTGTATCGGCCGCATGTTTAGAGGGTGTTCTGGATAGAATCCAAAAGGCGCTCTTCATCAATCGGCTTCGTAATATAGTGACGTGCTCCTGCGTTGATGGCTTCAAAAACCAAATGCTTTAAACCGTAGGTGCTGATCATGATGATGTTGGCATCGGGAAATGTGCTGATAATTTTTTTGACAGTCTCGATACCATTCATGCCTGGCATGTTGATATCCATCATGACTACGTCAGGTTGATGCGTTTTGTACTGCTGATAGGCGTCTAGTCCATTCGCCGCTTCTGCGATAACTTGATGTCCAGCCCGTTGTAGGATGAGTCTGATGTATTCCCGGACAACTATCGAGTCATCGGCAATTAGTATACGAGCCATAAAACCTCCTGTGTCGAAGCGGTATGATGTGTGTTTTCCTGTTTTACTTTGCCCCTACCTTTAACCATAACATTGGTAGGAAAATAGTCGCAATCCTATTATTAGAAAATTTCAGCGATCTTTGTGCAAAATTGTACAATTCACGAAAAAAAGCCCCCCTTTGTTAAAAGGGAGGTCAGTTGCCTTTTCATTCAGCAAAAGCATTGGGGAGAAGCAGGATCATCACGATAGGCGGCAAGCGCATTGACACCGTGGCTGAGAATGGCGCCGGCACGGGTTGTGGCGGCTACGAGCAACGCCTCCATGATTTCTTCCATGGTTCCACCCAGTGCTTTGTACTTTGTTACGTGGACGTCGATGCAATACGGGCAGCCCGTAACATGAGCGACCGCAATCGCGATCAGCTCCTTTGTTTTCCGCTCGAGATGCTGAGAGTCCTGATAAACCAGCTTCTCGAACGCCAGATAGGAGGCGGCTGCTTCCGGGGCAAGCTTCATCAAGTCGGGAATGCGGGACAAGTTTGCTTTTTCGTAATACGACGGCGTGTTGGACACCTTCATCATCCTCTCGTAACGGGTAGCTTCACGTTCATGTCCATTGTAGAGGAGAGAGGGCGTTGGCTTCTGTGACTTGCGCACATAACGGCTACAAATGTTTCAGGTGGTTTGCCAGGCTGGTCCGATCGATGTTGGTGATTCGCCCGCGGCCCAACTTGATCCAGCCTGCCGATTCGAACTCTTTGAGGGAACGGCTGACTACTTCTCTGGCTGTTCCCAGCTCAATGGCGATCGCTTCATGAGTAATGAGCAACTGATTGTCAGACTCAGTAGTGCAGCTGAGCAAAAATTTGGCCAGACGGTAATCAATCGGTTTGAAAGCGATATTTTCCATCAAGGTTGTCACGGAAGCCATTCGCTTGATCATCGTGCTGTAAATAAACTGGCGCACGTCCTTGTACTCGTCCAGCCACTGCTTGAACACTTTGACGGGTAGCAGCAACAGCTCGGTTTCTTCCTCCAGCTCGGCAGATGCCGCATATTCAAGCTCTCCGAGAATGCTTGCCATCATCAGGACGCATACGCCGCCACGGGTGACGCGATACAGCGTAATTTCACGCCCGGATTCACTGATCTTGTGGATGCGCACTTTGCCTTCCAGGACGAAGGCAGCATGGGCAAACAGATGGCCCTCGTCCATCACGAGCCGGGGAGAAAAGCGTTCCACGTAGATCTCGTTGTTCGACCAGGCGGGCAAAGGCACATGAGCGAAGCAAGGAAATGCCTGTATAACTTGTGGCAGGCGGGCTTTTTCCATCGTATGACCCCCTTTTCATAAAGATCTTGTAAAAAGTGTCGAGTTTTCTCCGCGCATTGCGGGTTACGGTGTAAAATGTCGCTATGCATAGAGAGAGGACCAGATGGGATAGGTGAAAGTATGGATATGACAGTAGCCGAGCGGCAAACAGGTCAACAAGATGGCAATGCGTACAATCTGTTCAAGCTGACTTGGCCGATCTTCTTAGAGCTGTTTCTGTTCATGCTGATCGGCATCACGGATACGTTCATGCTGAGCGGCGTTTCTGACGCGGCTGTATCGGCGGTTGGGGCAGCCAACCAATTTATTTTTATCGCCATTTTGATTTTGGAAGTAGCAGGACATGGCGCCTCGATTGTGGTCGCACAGTATATCGGCTCCAAAAAAATGGTCGATGCAGCGAGAGTCGGAGCGGTTGCGGTCACGTTGAATCTGCTGATCGGCATCGCAATCAGCGTAAGCTTCGTTTTGTTTGGGAATGCACTGCTCGAACGCATCAATCTGCAAGGGCAGATTTTGCAGATGGCCCAGTCGTATATGATCATCGTCGGGGGAAGCTTGTTTATTCAGGCGATTATCAATACATTGGCAAGTGTCATTCGTACGTATAGCTTTACAAAAGAGAGCATGTATATCTCGCTCGGCATCAATGTGCTGCACGTCATCGGGAACTACTTGCTGATCTTCGGGCACTTTGGTTTTCCGGCATTGGGGGTAGAGGGTGCTGCCATCTCTACGGTATTGAGCAGGGCGCTTGGGCTGCTCGTCTATTTTTGGGCGTTTTACCGTCTGATTGAAGTCAAAGTAGCATTCAAAGACTATGTTACCATCAAATGGACGTACGTCAGCAAAATTTGCAAGGTAGGCATTCCTTCCGCGGTTGAGCAAATCATGTATCATGGCTGTCAGGCCGTCTTTTTATACTATGTGACGTATTTGGGCGCGTCGTCGCTCGCTTCCCGGCAATACGTGCTCAATCTTTCCATGTTTATTTATTTGTTCAGCTTGGCAATCGGCATGGGCACGGCGATTATAACAGGCAGGCTTGTAGGTGCGGGCAGACGCGAAGAAGCGTATAGCCGCGTGTGGAAAAGCTTGCGCTGGGGCTTGCTTTACACCGTTGTAGTCAACACGGTTATCATCATTTTCCGCGAGCCGATCATGGGCTTGTTCACGACTGATCCGGAAATTTTGCGGATCAGCTCGCAAATTATTTTGCTCAGTATTTTGCTGGAAACCGGGCGGGTCTTCAACATTGTGTTGATCAACTCTTTGCGTGCGGCAGGAGACACGCAGTTTCCGGTGTATATGGGCCTGATTTCGATGGTCGGAATCAGTCTGCCGCTAGGTTATGTGCTGGTGTTTCACACCGAATTGGGCTTGGCGGGGGTATGGCTGGCCGTTGCGATCGATGAATGGATACGCGGAGCCATGATGTTTTTCCGCTGGAGGAGCAGGGTATGGGAGCAAAAAGCTCTCGTCGAACCGCTGGAAGGCAACGGCAGCAGGGTAAACGACAGCGCATCCGTCTAGGGACCGATGGAAAACAACTCCAGCGACTGATGCTATCTTGAGGCCGCTCTAGTACAATGATTTCAAGAACAAGCAAGCTTGGATGCATAGAGGGAGATAGAGATGAAGCGTTGGATAGGAGTTGGATTTTTGGTTTTGGCTCTCGGGCTTGCGGGATGCAGCAGCAGTCTGGAGACGGTGGAGGAAAAGCGTCATCTGGACTTGCCAATCGAGTCGATAGAGGCGTTGGAGATCGTCAATCAATCCGGTAATTTGGTTGTAAAAGGAGACGACAAGGCAACTTCGATCCAGGTAGATGCCATCATCGCCAGGTCAGCCAATATCAAGCCGGAAGACATCATCGTGACGCTGACCAAAGACGGGAATGTCGCTCATTTGTCCTCCGATGTAGTTGGTCATTTCGGCGTAATGCGTCTGGAGCTGAACGTCGAGGTGACGGTTCCTTCCGCATTGAAGGTAGCGATCACGGACGACTCAGGGGATATTGATGTCTCCAAACTGGCGGGAGCGCTCACGATCAAGGATGATTCGGGTGATATCATCTTGAAAGATGTCACGGGCGAAGTGCAGATCAATGACCAGTCCGGCGATATCAAAATCAACAACGCGACCGCCCTCAAGCTGATCGAGGATGACTCCGGCGATATTTTGCTGGAAGATACCGGGGGCGACGTGGAGATCAAAGATCAGTCGGGTGACATGAAAATTGTGCGTCACAAAGGAAACGTGACGATATCCGATGACAGCGGCGACATCGACATTTACACAGTCAACGGAGACGTGAACATTGTCGAAGACGGTTCTGGCAAGCGCTCGGTGAAAAACGTAAGCGGATCGTATACGTCCAATTAAAAAAAGTGCTGTTGCTATCAGTGGCAACGGCGCTTTTTTGCGTTAGTGATGGGCGGCGGAATATTCTCACTTTTTTCAATCCAGAGAAATTTAGTCGACTAATGAAAAAATGCTTTAAACCCGGATAAAGAAGTGCTAATATAACAAAGGAGATGCCAAGTGAGAATGAATCTCTTTATTATTGAGAATGAATCTCCTTCTTACTAAGCATGCTAAAAGCAACGCAGCACTCACGTGAACAAAGAGAAGAGTAGGGAAGCGATGAAAAAAAGATATTTGGTTGTAGCCCTGATTCTGCTTTCGATAGTATCCCTGTTTATTGGCGTAAAGGACATTTCGCCCCTGGAGTTGTTCAATCTCAGCGATGACAAAGTGCAAGTGATGTGGATTAGCCGGATTCCCCGATTGATCAGCATCATCATCGCGGGTATCAGCATGAGCGTGGTTGGTCTGATCATGCAGCAACTGACCCGGAACAAATTCGTGTCGCCGACAACGGCGGGCACCGAAGACTCTGTCCGGTTCGGGATTCTCGTTTCCTTGCTGGTGTTCGTAGATGCTTCGATTTGGGTGAAGCTGCTCGTCGCGTTTGTTTTTGCCTTGCTGGGGACGTTTATCTTCATGAAGATTCTCGACAGGGTGAAATACAAGGATTCGATTTTCATTCCACTGGTCGGATTGATGTTCGGGAATATCGTCGGTTCGATTACGATGTTTTTCGCTTACAAGCACGATCTCATCCAGAACATGTCGTCCTGGCTGCACGGCGACTTTTCCTCGATCATGAAGGGAAACTACGAATTGCTATACATAAGCATTCCGCTGGTCATTATCGCGTACTTGTTTGCCAACAAGTTTACGATTGCAGGAATGGGCGAAGAGTTCGCGATCAATCTCGGACTGAATTACAAACAAGTGGTCAATATCGGTTTGGCGATTGTCGCCATGGTTTCATCTGTCGTCATCCTCACGGTAGGGACGATCCCGTTTTTGGGGCTTATTATTCCTAATATTGTGACGCTTTACCTCGGCGACAATCTGAAGAAAAGCCTGTCTCATACCGCTTTGCTGGGAGCAGTGTTTGTCTTGTGCTGTGACATTCTTGGACGCCTGATCATCTTCCCGTATGAAATCTCAATCGGCTTGATGGTCGGAGTAGTGGGCAGCGGTATATTCGTGTACTTACTCATGAGAAGAAAGGCATATGAACGATGAAAGCTAAGATTGGTGTCATGGCGATAGTCGCCGTTGCTCTGATAGCCGTATTCATGCTGATTGATGCGGGCGGCAACTGGGATTACGTGCTTCCCCGAAGGGCCAAGAAAATTATTGCGATCCTGCTAACCGGGTGCATCATTGCGTTCTCGACGATGGTCTTCCAGACGATTACCAACAACCGCATTTTGACGCCCAGCATCATCGGTCTTGATTCCTTGTACATGTTCATTCAGACTCTCGTCATTTTCGTGTTTGGTTCGACCCACATGACGATCATGAATAAAAACGTGAACTTCCTGATCTCGACTGGCTTGATGGTTCTGTTCGCAGGCGTGCTGTACAAATTCCTGTTCAGGCGGGAAGGACAAAACATCTACTTCCTGCTGTTGATTGGCTTGATTTTCGGCACTTTGTTCGGCAGTTTGTCGACGTTCATGCAGGTGCTGATCGATCCGAACGAGTTTCAGGTGGTACAAGACAAAATGTTCGCGAGCTTCAACAACGTGAACACAGACCTGTTGATTCTCAGCTTTGTCCTGGTAATCGCAGTCGGCCTTTACTTTTGGCGCTACGTCAAGTATTTGGATGTGCTGGCACTGGGCCGGGATCAGGCAATCAATCTGGGGATTCCTTACGATTTTGTCGTCAAACGGTTTTTGGTCGTCATCGCGATTCTCGTGTCGATTGCGACAGCGTTGGTTGGGCCTATCACCTTCCTGGGGCTGTTGGTAGCGAATTTGGCTCATCAATATATGAAAACGTACCAGCACAAGTTTTTGCTGGCTGGCTCAGCATTGATCAGCGTAGTGGCTCTGGTAGGCGGTTTGTTGATTGTCGAACGCGTCTTTACGTTCTCGACAACGCTCAGTGTCATCGTCAACTTTATCGGCGGGGTTTACTTCATCTATCTTCTGCTAAAGGAGAATAAAGCGTGATAGAAGTCCGTAACGTCTCAAAACAGTATGGGAACAAAAATGTCGTGGAAAACGTCTCGGTGAAAATTGCCAAAGGGAAAATTACGTCCTTTATCGGTCCGAACGGGGCTGGCAAAAGCACATTGCTGTCCATGATCAGCCGTCTGCTGACGAAGGATCAAGGCGAGGTGCTGATTGAGGGGCAGGAGATTGGACAGTACAAAAGCAACGAGCTGGCCAAAAAAATCTCGATTCTCAAGCAGTCCAACCACATTACGGTGCGCCTGACGATTCGCGAGCTGGTCAGCTTCGGACGCTTTCCGTATTCACAAGGCAATTTGACAAAAGAAGACTGGAAGTACGTAGACGAAGCGATCCGTTATCTGGAGCTTGCGGACATACAGCACAAGTATCTCGACCAACTGAGTGGCGGGCAGCGCCAGCGGGCGTACATCGCCATGGTTGTCGCGCAGAACACGGAGTACGTTCTCCTCGATGAGCCGTTGAACAACCTGGATATGAAACATTCTGTCCAGATCATGAAGGTGCTGCGGCGTCTGGTCGATGAGATGGGCAAAACCGTCGTCATCGTCATTCACGATATCAATTTTGCGTCTGTTTACTCCGATTACATCGTTGCGCTCAAGGACGGAAAAGTCGTGAAGGAAGGCAGCACAGACGAGATCATCCAGCCGCAAACCTTGAAAGATGTTTACGATATGGACATCCACATTGAAGACATCGACGAAAACAAAATCTGCGTGTACTACGCATAGCGCCGCTTTACTTCCTTTCGATAAAATTATTTTGATGGCATGCAGGGGGTCTTCAAAAACAAGCAAGCTATCAATAATTTTATATATATTAAAATACTTATAGAGGTGAGAAAAATGAACAAAAAAATCCTGATGCTGTTCATGGCCGTACTGTTGGCAGTATTTACAGCGGCATGCGGTTCCGGCTCCAATAGTGCAGCTCCTTCCCAAACTCCGGAAGCGTCCAACGGCGCTGCGAAGGAATCCGAAGAAATCACAATCAAACATAAATTGGGCGAGGCCAAACTGAAGAAAAACCCGCAAAACGTTGTCGTCTTTGACTATGGCGTGCTCGATTCCTTGGACAAACTGGGCATCGAAGTAAAAGGTGTGGCACAATCCAGCATTCCGCCTTATCTGGAGAAATTCAAAGACGCGAAATACACAAACATCGGCAGCCTGAAAGAGCCGGACTTTGAAAAGATCAACGCAATGAAGCCGGATGTCATCTTCATCTCCGGTCGTCAGCAAGACGCTTATGAAGAACTGAACAAAATTGCTCCAACGATCTTCCTCGGTGTAGACACTTCCAAGTACATGGACTCTTTCACAGAGAACATGAAAACGCTCGGAACCATTTTTGGCAAAGAAGCACAAGTAGATGAAGAACTGGCGAAAATCAACGAATCGATCAAGCAACTGAACGAAAAAGCAACAGCAAGCGGCAAAAACGCGCTGATCGTTCTCGTGAACGAAGGCAAGCTGAGCGCTTACGGTCCTGGCTCCCGCTTCGGTATTTTGCATGACGTGTTCGGGTTCGCTGCGGTAGACAAAAACATTGAAGTATCCACCCACGGACAAAGCGTATCCGCTGAGTACGTAGCAGAGAAAAACCCTGACTACCTGTTTGTTGTAGACCGCGGTGTGATTTCTGCGAATGAAGGTGTTTCCGCAGCTGCGAAAGAAGCGGTTGAAAACGACCTCACGAAAAACACCAAAGCATTCAAAAACGGCAACATCATTTACCTCGATGCGAACTACTGGTACTTGTCCGGTGGCGGATTGGTTTCGACTGCAAACATGGCAGACGAAATCTTGAAAGACATCAAGTGGTAACGAAAACAAGCTGATAACAGCAAAGGCAGCCTGGGGAGAAGATCCTTGGGCTGCCTTTTGCCTATATAAAAAAGCCATTCTCATTTACCGTCCATGAGAATGGCTTGATCGTTCGATGCAAGTGATGAGTTACTAGCGAGTGCCGACCAGCTTGCGTTCGTCTTCTTGCACAGCCTGTTGGCTGGATGCAGGCGCGGTACTGGAAGCGGCCTTGTTTTCTGCCGCGTGGCTCAGCTCGTAAGGGAGGCAGAGCGGCACTCCTGTGCGCGGGTCAGTCAAAATGTCAGCCTCGATGTTGAACACTTTGCGCAGCATGTCAGGTGTCATGACTTCGGCAGGAGAGCCCTCGGCGATGACCGTGCCGCGAGAGATGGCTACCATGTGCTGTGCGTAGCGAGTTGCATGGTTCAAATCGTGGACAACCATGACGATCGTACGTTTTTCTTCTTCGTTCAGCTTTTGCAGCAGCTTGAGAACTTCCAGCTGGTGCGCCATATCGAGGAAGGTTGTCGGCTCATCGAGGAACAGGATGTCGGTTCCTTGCGCCAGAGCCATGGCGATCCAGGCGCGTTGGCGTTGACCACCGGAGAGCTGGTCGACGGGACGGTCGTAAAAATCGATCATGCCCGTCATGGCAATCGCCCATTGCACGATTTCTTTGTCTTCCTTGGTCAGGGAGCCAAATCCTTTTTGATGAGGGAAGCGGCCATAGGTAACAAGCTCAGACACGGTCAGGCCATCGGGAGCGGTAGGGTTCTGCGGCAAAATTGCCAGCTGCTTGGCGACTTCCTTTGTTGACTGCTGATGAATAGACTTCCCATCGAGAAATACCTGTCCACCTGTCGGTTTCATAATTCGGGCCAACGTTTTGAGGATGGTCGATTTACCCGAACCGTTTGCGCCGACCAGTGCGGTAATTTTGCCAGAAGGGATGCTGATGTTCAGGTCTTTGACAATGGAAAGCTCGCCGTAACCGATGTCCAGTTTTTGCGTGTATAAGCGTTCCACAATGGGCCAACTCCTTTATAGAAAAGTATGTACATGTATAAGCAAAAAAAGACAATGATAATCATTTTCATTAAAGTATATAACGTAACGAAGGCAATTTCAATACTTGATCAAGGGAAATGCACCCATGTAAAAAGCCAATCTGCCCACTGTGGTGAGCAAACTGGCTTGGGAAGTTCGAGCGGGTAAAGCAAGGGCGACTAGCTTTGGTACGTGACGTAGGCGATGATGCCTTCCTCGTCGTCCAATACCAGCTCAATGCCGGCGGAGTAAGGGTTGCGCTGCATTTGCGTTTCCAGATAAAAGCGAATGGCTTCGATCAGGTTGATCTCGATGAACACTTGTTTGCGTTCGTTCGCGTATACTTCAGCGGAGAAGCCGTATTCTTCGTCCCACATCAGTTCGACTTCTACGTTTTGCGGCTGAATCTGTTTTTTGCTCGCCACATGCAGGCAGATGGCGTTAATCAATACTTGTTCGGACAGTGTTATCTTTTCCATGTGTTCAGTTCCTGTTTTTTCGCGCGTTGCGTTTTAAAGTAGACGAAGATTTTGCGAATCAATACGATCACAGCGACAATCGCCAGCATGTTGATCAAGAAGCCAAAGATCGCTCCCAGTGCCCCCATGTCGCCAAACATGCTGCCGAACAAAAGTCCAGCCAATCCCCCGACGAGAAGACCTTTCATGAATCCGCCGCTCTTGCTTGGAGCAGCAGTAGCTGGTGTATTGGTTGTCGTATTTTTATTGGTAGATGCATTTACATTGGAATCGGCTTTGTTTGGCGTCTGCGTGTTGGTTGGAGCCGTGTTGGAGTTGAACGATTTTTTGCCGGACTTATAACCTTTTGCGTCGGCATGATCTGTGAATCCTGCGGGAGCGAGTACGAGCATGACGGCGACTAGCATCATGATGAGTTTTTTCATGGTTATGGAGTAGCCCCTCTCTATTCGTGAAGTTACATATAAGTGTACATGAATATATGAGGCTTTTCCACCAAACATTCGGTGAACATTGCTGGATGGAAGAAGCTGTGAAGCGGCAAGACAGCAGCAAAGACCGAACGAATATATGACTGAAAAATGTAAAAATGATCTAAATACGAATATTAGCTTGCTCTAGCCTGAAATCATATGTATAATGGGAAACAACAAATCAGATAACAGCTCTCGCGGGTGATGTCATGAGTTTAGTAGACACGAATGAAACGAGAAAGCAGCTGTCTGCCATTTATAATGAGATAGCAAAAGAGTTGTTCGGATTTGGAACGACTTTGCTGAGAGTGACGATTGAGAATCAGTTGATTACTTTCCACGCCAAGCATCGCCGCTCTCCGCGCTCAGATGCGCTGGAAGGCGAAGCCCCGACTCTGAAGCTGGAAGTCGATTTTCGCATGTCTCTTCTTTATAAGAGGAAGCTGAGAGAACGGCTGGAGGAAGAGATGGGCCTGAAGCTGGAAGCTGTGCTTAGAGACTACGACGCGCCTACGCAGTGGGCGATCACGAATGTAATTGTAAGTGACTCGGAAAATTAAATACCTGAGCCATTCGTTCGGATTTTCTCTTTTGATCTATCTCAAGGGAAGACCGTGAAAATGGTGTGAAACGGGTGTCGCTTCTCTTTGTTTACGAAGAAAAGTGCTCTTGTTTAGAATGTATCGTTCTATTCAAGGGTGCTTTTCTTTTTGTTTTTTGCGCTTCTCATTCGCTTTTTAAGGATGTGGTTGATGAATAATATCGCTTGTTAACGCCTCATTCTATCTATGAACTGCAATGCAATCATTCATTATTTGCAAGTTACAAGCTGAACTG
Source organism: Brevibacillus sp. FSL K6-0770 (assembly GCF_038000275.1). Classification (NCBI taxonomy): domain Bacteria; kingdom Bacillati; phylum Bacillota; class Bacilli; order Caryophanales; family Paenibacillaceae; genus Brevibacillus; species Brevibacillus sp. FSL K6-0770. The sequence continues at coordinate 5,744,441 of NZ_JBBOBQ010000001.1, read as the reverse complement.
GAGGAATCATACAATGAAAAAAATGCTGACAGGAATCCTTTCTGCTTCCATGCTGTCTTTGGTACTCGCAGGCTGTGGCGCAAGCGACAAACCGCAGGAGGGAGCAACTGGCGAAGCGCTAAAAGGCGAGCCGCAAAAACTGGTTATTTCCACGTGGGGCTTCTCGGAAGACTTTTTCCGCAAAGAAATTTACGAGCCGTTTGAAAAAGAACACAACGTCAAAATCGTGCTGGAAATCGGCAACAACGCCGAGCGTCTGAACAAAGTGCGTCAAGGAAGCTCTGACGTAGACTTGATTTACTTGTCCGATTACTACGCGCAACAAGGGATCGACAGCGGCGCCTTCGAAAAAATCGATCGCAGCCGTATTCCGAACTTGAACGAGATTTACGATATCGCCAAAGCGCCGCTCGGCGAGGAGTATGGTCCGGCGTACACGATCGGACAATTCGGGATTGCTTACAATCCTAAGCTGGTCAAAACTGAGGTCAAGGACTGGAAAGACCTGTGGAATCCAGAGTTGGCGGGCAAGCTGACGCTGCCAAACATCACATCGACGACAGGCCCGATGATCCTCGACAGTGCCTCTGTAGTCGCAGGCAGCAAGGAGTTCAACGAAGATCAGGCGTTTGCCAAAATGAAAGAAGCTAACAAAGGCGTTGTGAAGTATTACGACAAAACTTCCGAGTATGTGAACATGTTTAGCCAGGAAGAAATTGCAGTTGGGCCGATCATGGAAATGTACTTCAAGGATATCCAGGCAGCTGTGCCAGAAGCGGTATTCGTCGCTCCGGAAAGCGGAGGATACGCTGTCATGAACACCGTCAACATCGTAAAAGGCAGCAAAAACAAGCAGCTGGCAGAAGACTTCATCAACTACCAGCTGAGCAAAGAAGTGCAGGAAAAATCAGCGAAAGCAAAAGTGGATTCTCCTGTTAACACCTCCGTCAAGCTGACAGATGAGGAAGCAAAAGGCGTTACTTATGGGGAAGCAACCGTCAACAAACTGCGCAAGCTGGACATGAAATTCGTCAATGAGCATTCCAAAGCGTGGATCGATCGCTGGAATCGCGAAATTACACAATAACGAGCAACCAAACAGGACAAGGGTATAGACGTCGGCGCGGATATACCCTTGTTTTTTTCAAACAGAGGAGGACCACTCGTGGAGCAAAAAATCATTCTTGATGTCGATACCGGAATTGATGACGCGCTGGGAATTATTTTGGCTATCAAGAGCGGTCAATGTGAATTGATCGGCATTACTACCGTGAACGGCAATGTATCTCTTGGCAAGGCTACAGAAAATACATGCAAAATCCTCGATTTGCTGCAAGCAGGCGACAAAATCCCGGTCGTCCGCGGAGCTTCCCAGCCGCTATTGCGTCCGCAGTTTTTCGAGCATCGCATCCATGGCGAGGATGGACTTGGCGGAGCGTTGCGGGATGTACAGGTGCATACGCAGCCAGCAGTTGGCTTTGCACCCGACTTCATTTGCGAGCAGGTGCTGGCTCAGTCCGGCCAGGTGACTCTCGTGATGACCGGGCCGCTGACCAATCTGGCTCTCGCTGTGAAAAAGTGCCCTGAGCTTGTGCAGCACGTCAAGGAAGTCATTTTCATGGGCGGAGTGGTGACTGAATACGGAAATGTGACCCCGGTGGCGGAGTACAACATGTACGTCGATCCGGAAGCAGCGAAAGTCGTCTTTCATGCCGGGTTTCCGCAATTGACATTGGTTGGACTGGATGTAACACGCAGAGTCCTGCTGAACGAAGAGCATATCGCAGCGTTGGGAGATACGCCCATCGGCCGATATGTGAAGCAAAGCACGTCCGATTATTTGGATCGCTACTTTGAACGAAACGGCATTCGCGCATGCGCCATGCATGATCCGTTGGCGGTCGCGGTCGCGCTCGACCGTTCGCTGGTGCAGACGAAAAAGCTGTACGTGGACATCGAAACGAAAAGCGAGCTTTGCGACGGGCAGACGGTTTGCGACTTTCAAAACCGCCTGAAAAAAGAACCCAACATGAACGTCTGTCTGGACGTAGATGCAGATGCGTTCTTTGCGCGTTTTATCGGCGCATTGAAAGCCTGACGATACCGTGAACAGGAGTTAATTTGATGAGAAAAAAGGGCCTTTATTTATTGCTACTGCCTGGTGTGCTGTTTTTGACGCTGTTCATGGTCATTCCGATTGCAATGACGATTGCGTCGACGTTTTTCCATGAAGGAAGCTTTACGCTGCAAGGCTACATGCAGTTTTTGACGGACAAGTATTTCGTGAAAATTTTGCTGACCACGCTGCAAGTCAGTCTGGTGACGACGATTGCCTGCATTGTGCTCGGATTCCCTGCCGCGTACTACATTTCCAAGCTGGGACCGCGCAAAAAAGGGATTTTGCTGGCGCTGGCCATCTTCCCGCTGCTGACCAGCTCGGTTGTACGCTCGTTCTCCTGGATGATCATTCTCGGCAAAAAAGGCTTGCTGAACAGCTCGCTTCTGTCGATCGGGCTGATCGATAAGCCGCTGGAAATCTTGTATACCCCGACCGCCATGATGATTGGTCTGATTCATTTGTTCTTGCCGCTGATCATCATTACGCTTGTCGGCGTGATGGAAAACATCGATCCCGATTTGATCAAAGCGGCTGAAAGCCTGGGTGCTTCCAAATTTACGGCATTCCGTCAAGTAATTGTCCCACTCAGTGTGCCGGGTCTGATTATCGGAAGCATTCTCGTATTTGTCGGCAGCTTGACTGCTTACACGACTCCTGCGCTGCTCGGCGGGAAGCAACGCGTCATCTCGACGTTCCTTTACCAGAACGCGATTACTTTGAACGACTGGTACATGGCTTCGGTCATTGCCACGATCATGATCGTCATCACATTTGTCGTCATTTTCTTCATGAACAAGCTGGCGACGAAACTAAATCCTAAGGGGTAGAAGCTATGCAGGAGAAAAATCGCGGGTTGGCCCTGTTTACCCTTCTTGTGTTTCTGTTTTTGCTGGGGCCGCTCATCATCATATCCTTTACATCGTTTGAACCGGGAAGCGTCCTGAAATTTCCGCCGGAAGGCTTCTCCCTTCGCTGGTATGAAAACATCTTCAACGTGGAGATGTTCATGACGACGTTCCAGACGTCGATGATCGTGTCCTTGCTGGGCAATCTGCTGGCGCTTTTGCTGGGGATTCCGGCGGCCTATGCGCTGAGCCGCTTCCAGTTTCGCAGCAAAGGGCTGTTGAACGGCATCTTCATCTCGCCTGTGTTGATTCCGGGCATTGTCATGGGTTTTGCCATGCTGAAGTACGTCATCGTCGTCTACCATCTGCCGATTTACGCCGGACTCCTTGTCGGCCATACGGTGCTGATGCTTCCTTTCATTATTCGCGTCATCGCGTCCAGCCTGTCCAATTTCGATTTTGCCATTGAAGAAGCGGCGCTCAGTCTTGGCGCGGGGCGGCTGGAGACATTTTTCAAAGTCGTTTTGCCTAACATTCGCTCCGGGATTATTGCGGCGATTTTGATTGCTTTTCTGGAGTCGTTCAACAACGTGGACATTTCCGTGTTCATGACCGGGCCGGGAGTAAGCACTTTGCCGATCCAGATGCTGACTTACGTCGAGAACAACTTCGACCCGACGATCGCGGCGATCTCGGTTGTGCTCATGATGATTACGGCTATTCTCATGTTCGTCATTGAACGATTGATGGGGCTTTCCTACTTTACAAAACGATAACGGAGGCATCAAACATATGGCATTGCTCGCATTGGAAAACGTATCGGTTGCCTATGACAATCAGTACATTTTGCAAAACTTCAACCTGAACATCGAAAAGGGGCAGCTTATCTCCCTGCTGGGGCCGAGCGGCTGCGGGAAAACAACGACGCTTCGCCTGATCGCGGGCTTTCTCGAAGCGAAGGACGGCCGCTTCTTGTTCGATGGCAAAGATTACACGCGCGTGCCGGTCAACAAGCGCAACTTCGGCTTTGTGTTCCAAAGCTACGCGTTGTTTCCGCACTTGTCTGTGTTCGATAACGTGGCGTTTGGACTCAGGCTGCGCAAGGTGAATGAAGCCGAGGTCAAGCAGCGCGTCTTGCGGATTTTGGAGGTAGTCAGCCTTGGCGGCTTTGAAAAGCGTTTCCCCAAGGAGCTGTCCGGCGGGCAAAGACAGCGTGTGGCGATTGCCCGTGCGCTGGTCATTTCGCCTGACCTGCTTTTGTTCGACGAACCGCTTAGCAACCTCGATGCGAATTTGCGGATCAACATGCGGGTAGAAATCCGCCGCATTCAACAAGAACTGGGCATCACGACGGTATACGTCTCGCATGACCAGGAAGAATGCTTTTCCATCTCGGATCAGGTAGCGATCATGAACAAAGGCATTATCGAGCAACTGGACGATCCGGCTACGATTTTCAAATATCCAAAAACCGAGTTTATTGCTCGCTTCATCGGCTTTACCAACTTTATCGACTTCGCCGAGCGCTCCGAAACAAACGGAGAGATCGGACTGCGTGTGGGCGGACACGAGTTTGTTGCGGCCAAAAACCCAGGAACAGCCAGCCCAATGAGCAAAAAATGCGCCATGCGTCCGGACGATCTGCTGGTGACAACCGAAGAGGCTGATCAGGCGGGGATGAATCGTCTGCATGGCAGTGTCAAAGTCAGCACGTTTTTGGGGCGCAGTTATCAGTATGTCGTGGAAACAGAGCTGGGCGATTTTACCGTCAACCAGGAGATGGAGACCCCTTATCGGAGCGGCCAAAAGGTCAATCTGCTGTTCCCGAAAGACAAAATGGTGCTCGTGGACTAAAGACAGGAGGGCTTTTCGTGAAGGTTGATTTATTGATCCAAAATGTTCAAGTGTTTAACAGCTACTTCAAAACGTTTCGCAAAGGCAATGTCGCTGTGTTGGACGGGCGTTTTCTCTACGTGGGCGAGCGCAACAGCGAAACGTTTGAAGCGGGCGAGACGATAGATGGTCAAGGCCGCTACATGATCCCCGGCCTGATTGACATTCATTTGCACATCGAGAGCACAATGGTGACGCCCGAGACATTTTCCTACGGCTTGATCCAAAACGGCGTGACGACGATTGTGCCGGAGCCGCACGAGATGGCGAATGTGTTCGGGATCGAAGGAATCAAAGAGATGATTCGCGTAAGCAAAGATTGCGTAGTCGACATGAAATACGCGATCCCCAGCTCCGTGCCGGCAACTTCGATGGAAACAACGGGAGGTTCCGTGGAAATTGCCGATATGGATGAGCTGCTTGCTTCCTGCGAGATCATTTGCATGGGCGAGATCATGAACTATGTCGATATCATCCGCGATGAGAACTGCAAGACCAACCAAATTTTGCAGCACATTCGCAAAATGTACCCGACTCTGGTGATTGAGGGACATGTGCCCAAGCTGCTCGATCTGGACCTGCATCGCGTCATTTACGCAGGGGTGGACTCCGACCATACGCATCAGACGCCGGAAGGCATGGAAGCGCGCATAGCAGCGGGCATGTTTTTGGAGATCCAGGAAAAATCGATGACAGAAGAAGTCATGGACTATTTGATCAAGGAAGATGTTTCCGAGCATTTTTGTTTTGTGACGGACGACGTCATGACCGACTCGTTGTTCAAGCGCGGCCACCTGAACCATCTTGTGAAAAAGGCGATCAGCATGGGGATGCAGCCTGAGCGAGCTATCTACGCCAGCACGTTCACCCCGGCAAGACGCATGAATATGACGGATCGCGGAGCCATTGCTCCGGGCAAGATCGCCGATTTTGTGCTCGTATCCGATTTGCGCGAACTGAACATCGAGCAGGTCTACAAAAACGGCAAGAAAGCGTACGACGTTCGCGAAGAGTACCGCCAGGTCGTGCATACGAAGCAGTTCCCAGCGCATTTTTACGAAAGCATCAAGCTTGCCCCGCTTTCGGAAAGCGACTTCCAGGTAGCTTCTACTGCACCAGACAATCGCTATCCGTGCCGGGTGATGCTCGTACAAAACGGCTCCACTTTTACAGAGGATCATCGCGGGATCGTCGAGGTGCGGGAAGGGCAAGTATGCTGGGAGGAAAGCCCGTACGGACTGATTGCGGTGTTTGAACGCTACGGCAAAAACGGCAACCGCGGCTACGGATTGATCAGCGGCGACACGATCAAGCGCGGGGCGATCGCAACCAGCTACTCGCACGATAACCACAATTTGCTCGTCGTTGGTCACAATCCGCACGACATGATGGTGGCTGCGAATGAAGTCATCCGTAATCAGGGCGGCTTCTGTGTGGTGGAGGACGGCAAGGTGCTGGCGAACCTGAACTTGCCGGTCGGCGGCATTTTGACCGAGGAACCGCTGGAAAAGACAGCAAAAGAAGTCGAGCAGCTTCGCCGCGCGATGGAATCGCTTGGCTACGACCATTACAACCCGATCATGTCGATCAGCACGCATTCGTTGCCAGTGAGTCCGGCTTTGAAGCTGACCGATCTGGGGTTGATTGATGTAAACGCCGGGAAGGTAGTGCCGTTGCTGTTGATGTAAAAGTAAATAACACTGCTCAAGTGCCGAACAAGCTACTTGCTGAGGAGATTAAACTTCAGCGAGTAGCTTGTTTTTAATAGCAATTAGCACGCTCACAGGCCATTTTCAGTAAAAGTAAATATTTTCGTACACAGAGAATCCCCTAACGTTTTCCTTGAGAATGATCAAATATTCCTAACATGTAGATAAACAAAATGAAGTACATAGGAACACACTCCTGAATCATCTCCATATTTTCTTGCTGGAATTAGTTTGGATTGGGTATTCAGAACCTGTGCTACTGGAAAAATTTTCTGTAACATGGTATTCGATCCTAATCCAGAAAAGAGGAGATAATACATGGATAACGTAGGGTTGAGAAACAATCTGTGCAGGAAAGGGCTGGCGCTTCTGTTCATGCTGGCAATGATGCTGGTGGCGGGCGCAGCTACTCTCGTGTTTGCTGAAAAAGCTTCGGCTCACGGGTACATCGAATCGCCAGCGAGTCGCTCTTACTTGTGCAAGACAGGGCAAAACAAAGGCTGCGGTCAAATCCAGTACGAACCGCAAAGCGTGGAGGGCATCGGCTCGTTCCCGCAATCCGGTCCTGCCGATGGTGAATTTACTGGTGCAGGCCGCTATCCTGAGCTTTACGCACAAACAGCAGATCGTTGGAGCAAGGTTACCTTGCAGGGTGGACAAAATACATTTACTTGGAAGCTGACAGCCCCGCATAGCACGGCGGAGTGGAAATATTACATCACGAAAAAAGACTGGAATCCTGACAAGCCGCTTGCCAGAGCGGATCTGGAGCTGTTCTGCTCGTTCCAGGACGGAGGGAAAAGGCCGCCATTCACGGTAACGCATTCGTGCAATGTACCGACAGATCGCAGCGGCTACCACATTATTTTGGGTGTTTGGGAGATTGCCGATACAGGCATGGCGTTTTATCAGGCGATTGACGTGAATCTGATTAACGATGGAACGGGTGGCGAGCAACAGCCAACTGTTCCGGGCAATGTGACTTCCGTATCGCAGACAGCTACAAGCATTGAGCTTAGCTGGAGCAATTCTGTAGCCTCTAATGGAATCAAGCAGTACGATGTGTATCGCGATGGACAAAAAATCGCATCCACCAAGGAAACGGCATACACGGACAAAGGCTTGACGCCTGCTACCGCTTACACCTACACCGTCGTGGCAGTGGATAACAGTGGAAAAGAGTCCAAGCCAAGCAAGGCACTGACTGTTCGCACAAAAGCGGAAGATATCGTGGATACGGAAGCACCGACCGCACCAACAGGTATCATGTCTCATCACCAGACAGAGACGGTGATTGATCTGATGTGGAGCCCTTCCCGGGACAATGTTGGAGTCGTGAAATATAAGGTTTACCGTGATGGCACACAAGTAGGGACAGTTGACCAGCCCTCCTTTGTCGATAAACAATTAACCCCGGGAACGTCGTATACGTATACGATCAAAGCCGTGGATGCGGCAGGAAATGTTTCCGAAGCGAGCGCACCATTTGCCGTCAGTACGAAGAAGAAGAGTCCGGAAGTACCGGGTGAAATTGCTGCGTGGGATTCCTCTGCTGTCTATGTACAGGGTGATCGTGTCATCTACAACGGATTGGAATACGTGGCGAAATGGTGGGTCACAGGCGAGCGGCCGGATCGTTCCGATGCATGGAAGCTGGTAAGCGATGCCGTACTGTCATGGGATGCAGGCAAAGCCTATGAGGGCGGGACAAAAGTGAGCTACGAAGACCAGGTTTACAAGGCAAAATGGTGGACAAAAGGCGAAGAGCCAGGAAAATCCGCTGTATGGGATCTCGCTGAATAATGTTGCAAAGCCCGGGTGAACAGCCTGGGCTTTGTTTTTTATGTACTGCCATTATTTTGCCGATTCCTGCTTGTTTTGTTATACTTATAATTTAAGAGATAAACAGTTCTCTGTTACATCGGTGCATGATTGTTTTCCCATCTTATAAGGTTAGAAGGAAACGAAAAAATGAATGAAACCTATTCGCTAAAAGAAAAATGGCGACAGTTTTTGACTGTATTGCTTCCTATCTTGATATCGCAACTGGCGCTGTTTTCCATGACGTTCGCCGATACGATTATGTCAGGGCATGCGAGTCCGACAGATTTGGCGGGTGTAGCGATTGGGGCGAGTCTGTGGACACCTGTTCAAGCAGGCTTGACCGGGATTTTGATGGCAGTCATGCCAATGGTTGCACAGATGGTTGGGGCAGGGAAACGAGATCAGGTGCCTTATACCGTGATGCAAGCCTTGTATTTGAGTGTAGCGATTGCAGTTGGTGTCATGATCGTCGGCGGTTTGCTGCTTGATCCGATCCTGAACTGGATGCAACTGGAGCCGGAGGTAAGCACGATTGCGCGTGGCTTCCTGCATGCAATTGGCCTCGGAATTATTCCGATGTTCCTCTATACTGTACTCCGTTGCTTTATCGACGCATTGGGACAGACACGGGTAACGATGTTCATTACCTTGCTATCTTTACCCATTAACGTGTTATTGAACTACGCATTTATTTTTGGTCATTTTGGCTTGCCTCGACTGGGGGGAATCGGTGCCGGGTACGCTTCTGCCATTACGTATTGGTGTATCCTGCTCATTAGTCTGGTCGTCGTGAATCGCGTCCACCCTTTTGTCGAATTTGGCATGTTCTCTACATTTTATCGCATCTCCATGAAGGCATGGAAAGAGCTGCTGAAGCTCGGGCTGCCCATCGGATTTTCCATCTTCTGCGAGGTCAGCATTTTTGCTGCCGTCACATTGTTCATGAGTGAATACAGCACGATTACGATTGCGGCGCATCAGGCAGCGATGAACTTCGCGTCATTCCTGTACATGGTGCCACTGAGCATATCCATGGCGTTGACGATCGTCGTCGGCTTTGAGGTCGGAGCCAAAAGGTTTCAGGACGCGAAGCAGTACAGTTATTTGGGCATAGGGATTGCGCTTGGCATCGCCCTGATGTTTGGGGTCAGCTTGCTGATGTTTAGCAAGCAAGTAGCCGGTTTCTACACGACGGACATAGAGGTGTTGGAGCTTGCCCAGCATTTCTTGATGTACTCGATCCTTTTCCTGATCTCTGATGCTGTCGCTGCCCCGATCCAAGGGGTGCTGCGCGGGTACAAGGATGTGACCGTTCCCTTTATCGTAGCGCTGGTATCCTACTGGGTGATTGGCTTGCCTTTGGGATATATCCTGGCGAAGTTCACTTCGCTTGCCGCATTTGGCTACTGGATTGGTCTGATCACGGGATTGGCTGCCGGAGCCATCTTCCTTTTTGGACGTCTGCTGTCGTTACAAAAACGCATGATTCGCAGTCATTCATAAAGCAAAAGCGAAGCGGAAAATCCCTGGCGAGGGGGTTTTCCGCTTTTTGCATGAAGACAGAGGGGCCGGATTACAATAGGAGCAGCAGATGAAAAATTTCTCTCCTATTTTTCAGGGAGAGCGTATATACTTTCTAATAGAGTGATGGAAGAAAAGCTGACATTAAACGAGAGGGGAGGAGAAACGAATGGCTTATGATTTTTTGATGAAGCTGGGGATTGCGATGTTTCTGGGCTTGCTGATCGGGATGGACAGACAGTTGAAGCACAAGCCGCTTGGCGTGAAGACAAGCATGGTCATATCGGTGGCGAGCTGCTTGATTACGATTGTTTCGATTGAGTCTGTCCATCGGTTCTCCTTGCCTGGGCACACCAATATGGACCCGTTGCGACTTGCTGCACAAATTGTCAGCGGGGTCGGTTTTCTCGGCGCCGGCGTCATTTTGCGCAGAAGCAACGATGTGATTTCCGGGCTGACGACAGCTTCCATGGTCTGGGCGGCTTCCGGGCTGGGTATTGCGGTGGGAGCAGGCTTTTACTTTGAGGCTGTGACCGCGACAGTCCTGATCATTTTGGCGATCAACCTGTTTCCGCTCATCCTCAAATGGGTCGGACCCGAATCTTTGCGGCAACGAGATTTGTCGATCAAGATCGTGGTCGAGAGCGGCGGCGATCTGGATGGCATTTTCAAGCAGATCAAGCACATCGACCTGCAGGTGAAGCGGGTCAAGGTCAAGGACCTGGAGAACGGACTGCAAAAGCTGGAGATGATGATTACCGCTTCGGAGAATACATATACGACTGATATTTACAGCTTGCTGAAAGCTGTGGATCACGTCATGTCCGTCGAGGTAGAAAGCAGATAAGCACTTGGACAAGAACCGCAGTTTGCCACACAAGAGGCGCTGCGGTTTTTTATATACACTTCTCCTCTTGATAACAAGAATGAAAATCATTATCATTTTAATTGAATACGTCTGCCTTTATTCCAAAAGGGAAGAAGTGGACATGATAAAAGAGGCAATCATTCATAGAGGAGGATGCGAGATGGAATTTCGTATTGAAAAAGACACGTTGGGTGAAATGAAAGTGCCTGCCGACAAGCTGTGGGGGGCGCAAACGCAGCGCAGCTTCCAAAACTTCGAGATCGGTGAAGAAAAAATGCCGCTGGAAGTTGTCCGCATGTTTGCCATTCTGAAAAGAAGCGCAGCTTTGGCTAACCAAAAGCTGGGCAAGCTGGATGCGGAAAAGGCCGAAGCGATCGTGGCAGCAGCAGACGAAGTCATCGCAGGAAAATGGAACGAGCATTTCCCATTGGTTGTCTGGCAAACGGGAAGCGGCACCCAGTCCAACATGAACGTCAACGAAGTCATCGCGCACCGCGCCAACCAACTGCTGGAGGCAAAAGGCAGCAGCGCGCGCATTCACGCCAACGACGATGTGAACAAATCGCAAAGCTCCAACGATACGTTCCCGACTGCCATGCACATGGCTGGACTGGTCGCAGTCGAGGATCAAGTTTTGCCTGCACTCGCCCTGCTGAAACAGACGCTGAAAGAAAAGAGCGAAGCATACATAGACATCATCAAAATCGGCCGGACTCACTTGCAGGATGCTACCCCGCTGACACTCGGTCAGGAAATCAGCGGCTGGGTGCGCATGCTGGAAAAAACGGAGAAAATGATCAAGGAAAGCAACGAGTATTTGCGCGAACTGGCGATTGGCGGTACCGCGGTTGGAACAGGCATCAACGCACATCCGCGCTTCGGTGAGATGGTCGCTGCGGAAATCAGTGAAGCGACCAACAAAAAGTTTGTCACGGCGGAAAATAAATTCCACGCGCTGACCAGCCACGATGAGCTGGTGCATGTACATGGCGCGTTGAAGGCACTGGCAGCCGACTTGATGAAGATCGCCAATGACGTCAGATGGCTGGCGAGCGGCCCGCGCTGCGGCATCGGTGAAATCGTGATCCCTGCCAATGAGCCGGGCAGCTCCATCATGCCAGGAAAAGTGAACCCGACGCAAAGCGAAGCGATCACGATGGTAGCTTGCCAAGTCATGGGCAACGATGCCGCTATCGGTTTTGCCGCTAGTCAAGGCAACTTCGAGCTGAACGTGTTCAAGCCGGTTATCATCTACAATTTCCTGCAATCCGCACGTCTGCTTGCAGACTCGATCAAGTCGTTCAACGACCATTGCGCGGTAGGCATTGAGCCGAACCTTGCTGTTATCAAGGAGAACCTGAACAACTCGCTGATGCTGGTAACGGCGCTCAACCCGCATATCGGCTATGAAAATGCGGCAGCGGTAGCGAAACTGGCGCACAAGGAAGGCATTACGCTCAAGGAAGCAGCGATCAAGAGCAACCTTTTGACAGAGGAGCAATTCGACGCGGTAGTGCGTCCTGAGCAAATGATTCATCCAAAAGAATAGAAAGCAGTCGGAAGCTTGCGCACGCCAGTGTGTGAGTCGACTGATCCAGCCGATGGCGTGAGTGCCGTCGGCTTTTTTGTTTGGGGAGGCGTGTAGAAGCGGGCGAACTCGCTCCAGGACTTGCGATTTTCGCCGAGCATTTGGGCTGCCTGACGCAGCTTTAGCTTTTCTTTAAACATTTTTGCTATAGTGGTCAGTAACGACTCGGATTCGTGCGGAGGTGCGGACAATGAGAATTTTGATCGTAGATGACGACAAGGAAATTGTGGACTTGCTGGCGATTTATTTGGGCAACGAAGGCTACGAAATCGAAAAAGCCTACGACGGCTTGCAGGCGCTGGAAAAGCTGGCGCAAAAAAGCATGGATCTCGTCATTTTGGACGTGATGATGCCCAATATCGATGGGCTGGAAGTGACAAAACGCATACGCAAAAATTCCACCATCCCGATCTTGATGGCCAGCGCCAAGACGAACGACATGGATAAAATCATGGGACTGATGACGGGAGCCGACGACTATGTCGTCAAGCCGTTCAATCCGCTGGAGGTCATTGCGCGGGTGAAGTCGCTCCTGCGGCGGGCGAACTACGTGCAGCAGCAAAAACAAGACCATGTGATCGAGGCGGGACCGCTTATTATCGACAAGCAAAGCCATGTCGTCCAGACGAAGGACGGCATCCCGATCAAGCTGACGGCGCTCGAATTTTCCGTGCTGTTTTTGCTGGCGAGCCACCCCAACCGGGTATTTTCTTCCGAAGAAATTTTCGACCGCTGCTGGAAAATGGAGAACTACGTGTCCTACAAAACCGTCATGGTGCACATCAGCAACTTGCGGGAGAAGCTGGAGAAAGCGACGAAGGGCGAGAAGGTGATCCAAACGGTCTGGGGGGTGGGCTATAAAATTGAAGCTTAGTACCAAGTATTTTTTTCGCATTCTCGTCGATCTGTTGCTCAGCTTGCTGATTTTTTACGCCCTGTTCCAGACAGCCGCTTATTTCGCCAACAAATATTTGTACAGCATCCCCCAGATCAAAGAGTACGTCTGGATGCTGAGACGCACATTCGGGACAGATTCTTTCAAAATCCCGATCATTCTCTTGGCGACAGGCTTGTTTGCCGCCTGGACGATCGTCCGTATTCGCAAATACGTCGAGCAAAAGCAGATGGAGCAAATTATTTCCGAGCTGCACTACATTGCCAAAGGAAACTATGAGCACGTTATTTCCATACGCCCCGAAGGCAATTTGGGGAATGTCGTGGACAGCATTCATGCGCTGGTGAAAAGCACGCGCGATGCGATGGAGGAGGAGCGGCGGCTGGAGCAGTCCAAAGATGATCTGGTGACCAACGTTTCCCACGACCTGCGCACTCCGTTGACTTCGATTATTGGATATTTGGGGCTGATCGAGCAGAACAAGTACACGGACGAACAGCAGATCAAGCAGTACGCCCATATCGCTTATGAAAAGGCCAAACAGATGAACGTGCTGGTCAACGATCTGTTTGAATATACCAAGGTGCGAAACAGAGGAGCGCATGTGAGCCACACGCAATTTGATCTGGTCGAGCTGGTCGAGCAAGTATCGGTCGGTTTTCGCATCGACGCGCAGGAAGCGGGGCTGTCTCTGCACGTCGATACGCCGGATCAAAAAATCGAAATGACCGGAGACACCGACAAGCTCGTGCGCGTGTTGGAAAATCTCATTTCCAACGCGGTAAAATACGGGCGTGACGGTACGGACATTCTCGTGCGCGTATTTGTTGAGGGGCGGGGAGTGGCTATTACCGTTGCCAACAACGGGGCGCCCATCCCGGCTGAGTATTTGCCGAGCTTGTTTGAACGGTTTTTTCGCGTGGAAGGCTCGCGCTCCAAAGAAACAGGCGGATCAGGTCTTGGACTCGCCATCGCCAAAAGCATTATCGACTTGCACCAGGGCACGATTTCTGTGGAGAGCACGCCGGAGTGGACGACGTTCACCGTATGGCTTCCCCGCACTATAAGCGGAACGTTATAAATCCTTTACTCTTTCTTTACCATTGGTTGCGATTTTTTTTAATCTGAAAGCCTATCCTTATCAGCATGGATGTAGAACGTGTCATGTGGGCAAGGAGGGCTTTTTTTATGAGGAGAGGCAATTTGCTGCTGTTGTTGGTGGCTCTGGTGGTCGGAATTGCGTTTTTTCGCGATACGATTTCCGCAGAGGCTGACCTGCGGCTTAATCAAGTCTTGGGGAATTTGCGGGTGCTGGACGCCAATGTAGATGCGCGGGCAGCCATCCTGATCGATAGTCAGACAGGCGAAGTCCTGTATGCGCAAGACGCCGATACAGCATATCCGGTGGCGAGTATGTCCAAAATGATGACCGAGTACCTGCTGCTCGCAGCGATCCGGGAACAGCGGGTAACGTGGGAAGACGAGGTGCCTGTTTCCGTCAATGCTGCCAGCGCCGAGGGAGCGAGAGTCAGTCTTGAGCCGGGGCGCAGCTATCCGTTGAAAGACTTGTACGAAGCCATGGCAGTCGGCTCAGCGAACAATGCGGCAGTGGCGATTGGCGAATATTTGGCAGGCAGCACCCCGGCCTTTGCCGAGCAGATGAATTTGAAAGCGGCGGAGCTTGGTTTGACAGCCTCGTCATTTGTGAATGCGACCGGACTGGATTATGATTATGGACAAAACGAAATGACAGCGAGAGACGTGGGAATGCTCGCTTACTATTTGATCCGGGATTTTCCCGAGATTGTGGATTTGACCGCGCAGCCGTCTGTGCGGCTTACAACAGGAGAAAGAGTGAAAAACACCAATCTGATGGTGCAAGCAGACGACCATTCGATGAGCGTGCTCGGACTGGACGGGCTGAAAACGGGCTTCACCGATCAGGCAGGCTACTGTTTCACCGGAACCGCCAAACAAGGCGATAAACGCTTGATCTCCGTAGTGATGGGCGCAGAAAATGAGGCGATTCGTTTTACGGAGACGAAGAAGTTGTTGGAGAGGGGATTCGACCTTGAGTCAGACCGAAAAAAAGGGTAACCCGCTGGGGCTGGTGACCATCGTTGGCTATATCGTGTTCGCCCTGTATTTGTTTTTGGTGGTCAAAATATTGCTGTTCAAATTCGGCAGCCTGGACAGAGAGCTGCTGACAGCGCAATGGGAGATTGTGCGTAGCGACCCCGGAGCCATTTTGGAGCGTTTTCACACGCGAGCCAATTTGGTGCCTTTTCATGAAATCCAAAGCTATTTGCACGCGATTCAGCAACATCGCAGCGGGCACAGTCTGGTGAACTTTGCTGGAAACATAGTGGCTTTTATGCCGTTCGGTTTTTTACTGCCGCTTTTGTTTGCCAAAAAGGCGAGCGGAATGGGAAAAGTCGTGTGGCTCTCGTTCTTGCTGAGCCTGCTGCTGGAGACAACTCAGCTGGTCATGAGTTGCGGGACATTTGACGTCGACGACCTTTTGCTGAACACGTCAGGAGGGTTTTTGGGTTATGTCATGTACAGGCTGGTGCGGCTGGCCTTTTTTCCGCGTGTCCAAAACAGGAGAAGCTCCGTGGCTGTTCATTCCACAAGAAATTAACCGATCAGGCAAAAAGCCGTTGACCTTAGGTCTGACCTAAGGTGTAAGGTTAAGGTAATCCTGGCCGGGAGTGGTGTTGCATGAAAAATGAAATCACAATCAGCGAGCTGGCGCGCATTATGAATGTGTCTGTGCATCAAATTCGCTATTTTGAAGAGAAAGGCATTTTCCAGCCTGCCTATATCGATGACAACCAGTACAGAATGTACAGCATCGAGCAGATTTACGAGCTGTCTCACATCTTGCTGTTGCGCAGACTGGGGGTATCCGTATCTGCCATCAAGGATTGCCTGACAGCTTTCACCACAGATCAATATCAGCAGTTGCTCCGCCAGTCGTTGCTGGAAACGAACGCGCAAATTCGCAAGCTTTTGGAACTGCAAGCATTCATTCAAAAAGTATTGCGAGAGCAGCATGATTTTGCGAGTCGGCCCGATTCCTTTCAAATAAAGCGGTACGAACCTGTCCGTCTCATGCGCTGGCTGGAAATGGACGAACAGACACACATTCAGGCGAGACAACTCGCTGAACAGGCCAGGCTGGTGCCAGACCTGTTCGAGACAGACGTCCACTATTTGTACGACGGTTCGGGAACGGTGTCCTTGTGTCTGGAAGCGCCGGAGTCTGGAAACATTACGTTGCCTGGCGGCTCATACCTGACTTTTCAAGGGCTGGCGAATGGCGATGCGGCAACCGACCAGTTGATCGAGCGCTTTTACGAGTATCTGGCGGCTCAATCTCTCGTCGCGACCGGACCGCTTGTGCTGATTGAAAAATCGTATTTGTCTTTGTTCAGCGGCCAGCACTTGCATTACGAGCTGCGGGTACTGCTGGACGCTGCTGACTTGTAAAAAGGAGGTGCAGGCATCATGAATGTCTCACCGATCACGCTGGAACCGATGCAGGCGAAGTACAATCAACCAGTCAGCCGTCTGCTTGTTGAGAGCTTTCGCAACAAGTTTCAGCCATTAACCAAAATGAGCGACAGTGAGTTGGCGCGGTGCTTTGAAATTTTGCTCCATCATTTTCCCGATGAACCGGCAAGTCAGCGAGCCGTTGCCGTTCAAAACGGAGAGGTTGTCGGGACGCTCTCGCTCAAATGGAAGACCGCCGAGGAAGCGAAGCAAGAAAATCTGTTTCCTCCGTGGGATGAGTTCAAAACATTCGGGAAATGGCAGCTATTGAAGCTGACTATCGGCCTGTACTGTCTCACCCATCAGTTGAAAGTGGGCGAGTGCTATATTGCCGATGTGGCTGTCCACCCGCTGCATCAGGGGAAGGGAGTCGGCAAACTTTTGATGCAATGGGCGTTGAATGAATGGCAAGACCGCCCGCAACTGGATCAGCTCAGTTTGCATGTCTCCGGGAAAAACCAGCGTGCCAAGCAATTGTACGAACAGCTGTCTTTTCGCACCCAAACCAGGCAACAAAGCTTGACCAGCTTGCTTTTGTTCAAGGAATACGAATGGGAGTATATGGTGCGGCAACGGAGAGCAGGGGAAAGTGCATGAAACGCAAATGGATGATCAGTATCATGAGCACCCGCCGAGGTGCTCTTTTTTATGCTGACAGTTCCCCTTGTTTTGTCCCAACGCCTATGTTTACACTAATAATTAGTTGAAAGCTACGACCTATTCTATCGAAAGAGAAGGTGATTCTCTTTGCTGCATAAAGCGCAAGAAGTTTTGCAAAAATACTTTGGCTACGAAACATTTCGCGAGGGACAAAAGAAAATTATCGAAAGCCTCCTGGAAGGACACGACACGGTAGGCATCATGCCGACGGGCGGGGGAAAATCAATCTGCTACCAGGTTCCGGCGATGCTTTTTGACGGGGTAACCATCGTCATCTCGCCGCTCATTTCCTTGATGAAGGATCAGGTTGACGTACTGGTCAGCATGGGGATTGCCGCTACGCAAATCAACAGCTCGCTCGATTACAGCGAGGTGCGGGAGCGACTGCGGATGGCTGCGCGTGGCGAATACAAGCTGCTCTACATTGCCCCGGAACGGCTCGAATCGGAATCGTTTCAACAACTGATCCGGAATATGCCGATCTCCTTCATCGCTGTCGATGAGGCGCACTGTGTCTCCCAGTGGGGGCATGATTTCCGCCCAAGCTATCTGGAAATCGCCCGTTTTTTGGACACGCTGCCAGAGCGTCCGATCGTCGCTGCCTTGACTGCGACAGCGACACCGGAAGTAACCGCTGATATCAAGCGCCAGCTGTCGCTTGCAGACGAGCGGCTTTTCATCACGGGCTTTGGCAGGGACAACCTCATCCTGTCCGTGCGCAAAGGGGAAAATCGCCGCGAGTTCATCCAATCTTATTTGAAGGCGAACAGACAGCAGGCCGGAATTATTTACGCTGCGACGAGAAAAGACGTCGATGCCCTTCATGCCGATCTGGCAAAGCGCGGCTTTCCGGTCACCAAATACCACGCCGGACTGTCAGAGGAAGAGCGTGCTGCCAATCAGGAGGCTTTCCTGTTCGACGACGTTCGCACGATGGTTGCCACCAATGCGTTCGGAATGGGAATCGACAAGTCCAACGTGCGCTATGTCATTCATTACAACATGCCGAAAAACCTGGAGGCGTACTATCAGGAGGCCGGGCGCGCCGGGCGTGACGGCGAGCCGAGCGAGTGCATTTTGCTGTACCAGCCGCAGGATATTCAGACCCAGTCGTTTTTCATTGAGCAAAACCAACTGACGGACGAGCGCAAGGATCACGAGTACAAAAAGCTCTACGCCATGGTCGATTACTGCCGGACGCCGAGGTGTTTGCAGCAGTATATCGTGCAGTATTTCGGGGAAGCTGATGCCCCGGAGTGCGGCCGCTGCCACAACTGCACCGATGAGACAGAGCTGAGCGACATCACGCTCGAAGCGCAAAAAATCTTTTCCTGCGTGAAGCGCATGCGGGAACGCTTCGGCGCGGCACTGGTCGCACAGGTGCTCAAAGGCTCGAAAAACAAAAAGGTGACCCAGCTCCAATTCGATCAGCTTCCCACGTACGGTCTGATGAAGGAGTACAAGGAAAAAGAAATTGCCGACCTGATCCAGCTGCTGATCGCGGAAGGGTACTTGCAGGTGACAGAGAGCCAATACCCGATCGTCAAGCTGGGAGAGCGGGCATTGCCCGTTTTGATGGGCGAAGAGCGCGTCGTGCAAAAAATCTCGATCCGTCCGGTTGCGCTTACGGAAGATGACGAGCTGTTCGAACAGCTGCGAACGCTGCGCAAAGAAATCTCGCAAAAAGAAGGCGTGCCGCCGTACGTCATTTTCCACGACAGCACTTTGAAGGAAATGAGCAGCCTTTGCCCGACTGACAAACAGGCCATGCTCAAGATCAAAGGTGTGGGCGAATCCAAATTCGACAAGTACGGGCAGCTCTTCCTTGAGTGCTTGCAAAACTACGCTGCCGTCAAGCCGTGACTTCTTTTGTCGCGGCTTTTTTGTGGGGAGAATCAGCAAAAATCGTCCCATTCGCCGGCACTGCCTGCTATAGTTAGAGAGAAAGCCAAAATTTTCTTAGAATAGAGAACAGGAGGAGCGAAAAGCTTTACCAGCGCACGGGATCTGACAGAATGAGAGAAACAGAGGGGAAACTATGAAAAAGAAGGTAGCTTTACTGGCAAAAAGCTTGATGAGCGTAGCGATGACCACAATGGTGCTGGGCAGTGCCTTGGCGGGAATCGCTGCACCGACAAAAGCGGCGGAAGCGCCGACCAAAATCACGCTGTTGGGCACATCTGACATCCACGGCCGCTTCATGCCATGGGATTATGCGCTCGACGGCCCGAATACAAACGGCAGCCTGACGCAGCTGTTCACCATGATCAAGGACATTCGCAAAGAAAATCCGAACACCGTGCTGGTCGATGCAGGTGATTCGATACAAGACAACTCCGCTGAACTGTTCAACGACCAGCCGCAGTCGCCGATGATGGTCGCCATGAACGAAATGAACTACGACGCCTGGGCGTTTGGCAACCACGAGTTCAACTTCGGGCTGGATGTGCTGGACAAGATCAGCGGCCAGTATAAAGGGGCAGTTCTCGCAGGCAACATCTACAAAGAAAATGGCGAGCGTTTCTTGCCTGCTTATACGATCGTAGAGCGCGCAGGCGTAAAAATCGGTCTGATCGGCATGAACACGCCAATGATTACCGATTTTGAAAAAGGCACCGACCATCTGGATGGCCTCGTGGTCAAAAATCCGGTAGAAGAAACGAAGAAAGCCGTAAAAGAACTGCAAGGCAAAGTAGACGTCATGATCGGCGTCATGCATATGGGCATCGAGAACGAAAACGGCATTCCAGGCACAGGCGTAGCCGATATCGCCAACGCCGTACCGGAGCTGACCGCCATTTTTGCGGGCCACATGCACAAACTGGTGAAAAAAGAAGAAATTAACGGTGTGCTGATTTCCGAGCCGGACAAATACGGTACGCACCTGTCGCGCATTGACCTGACTTTTGAAAAGAAAGACGGCAAAGTTGTGCTGACCAGCAAGGAAGCGACTGCTTTGCCTGTAAAAGGCGCTGACGGCACTCCGGCTGTTTCCGATCCAGAGCTGGAAACGAAGCTCAAGCCGTTCCACGAGTTTGCCCGCGCAGATGCGAACATCGTTGTTGCCGAGTTGAAAGGCATGAACCTGGTGCCGAAAAACGAGGTAGAAGGCATCCCGACTGTGCAAATTCAGGAGACGCCACTGTCCGACTTCTTCCACGAAGTGATGCTCTACTACAGCAAGGCAGATGTCGTCGCCCACCAGATCGACAACGACAAGGCCAAGCTCGATGTCGGCCCGATCAAGAAAAAAGACATCGCCTACAACTATCAGTACACATTCGGCGAAATCACAGTATACAAAGTGACCGGAAAAGATTTGAAAGATTACATGGAGTGGGCAGTAGGCTACTTCAATTCCACTCGTCCTGGCGACGTAACTGTCAGCTTTGACCCGAAACGCCGCGCTTCCAAATACAGCACCAACGACTTCTTCGGCGGCGTGAAATACGAGATTGACCTGACCAAGCCATACGGCAGCCGCATCACCAACTTGCGCAAGCTCGACGGAACACCAATCAAGCCAGAGGACAGCTTGAAGCTCGGCATGAATGCGTACCGGATGGAAGCCCTGCAAGCAAAAGGCGGCGCGCTGGAAGGACGCAAGTTCGATCAGTTGTGGACGTCCAAAGCAAATGATGCTTTTGGAGAAACAGGCGGAACAATCCGCAACCGCGCTATCGCGTACTTGCAAGAAGTGAAAAAAGGCGTATATGAGCCAAAAGTGCAAAACAACTGGAAGATCATCGGCGTCGACACCTCTGCTCCTGAGCGCAAAGACGTAGTAGAGCTGATCAATGCTGGCGTCCTGAGCGTTCCGAAAACAGAAGACGGCAAATACACCAATATCGCTTCGATCAACATCAAAGATGCGGTGACCAAAGAAGAAATCGCGGAACTGACAGCGAAGGTAAAAGTCGACGCAGCGAAGTTCGCGAACGTGAAAACAAAAGGCGAGTTTTATCGCCTGCTGAACGAAACGAGAAAAGCAGCGGCGGCCAAGGAAGCGCAAGCAACCCCGGCAACCCCTGCCGCCCCTGCGACGACTACGCAACAGAAGAAATAACGCAGCTTGGTCTCGAACCGCACCAAAAAAGCCGTGACGCTTACAGTCACGGCTTTTTGCTGTTCAGGCGGTCTTCTTTTCGCAGCTTTTTCAGGAACTAATCGACTAACCGACGATTCGCTTGCGATGCTTCACCAGGTACAGCAGGAATACGAGCAGCAGCAAGCCTTGGCCGACAATCGCTGCGGAGATGGAAGCGCCGAGGTAAACAATCAGGTAGTAAATTCCCGAGCCAGCTGCCATCAGGAAATTCTCGATAAAATTTTGAATGGCGATGGTTTTCCCGGAGCCGACCATCTTTTTGCCTTCTTCTTGCAGGACGGTGTTCATCGGAATGATGAATACTCCTCCCATGAACCCGACCAAAAGCAGCAGGGAGATGGCGATGCCGATTACGTGA
The DNA here is from genome assembly GCF_038000275.1 of Brevibacillus sp. FSL K6-0770. NCBI lineage: Bacteria > Bacillati > Bacillota > Bacilli > Caryophanales > Paenibacillaceae > Brevibacillus > Brevibacillus sp. FSL K6-0770. Next base: position 5,722,498 of record NZ_JBBOBQ010000001.1, on the reverse strand, counting down.
ATCCACGGGAACAGCACGATGATGAGAAACATGCCGAAGCCGTAACCGACCGAGCGCGTGAAGCGGGACAGCGGAATCAGCTTCGGTGCGAGAAACGCGCCGATGATGATGCCGATGGAAGTCGTAGCCAAAATCAGCGAGACGGAGAAGCTTTGCGGATTGATCCCGAGAGCGACGGGAATCCAGGCCAGTACAGCTACCCGCAGGACAGCGGAACTCATCCAGAACGCCCCTGTGCCGATCAAAGAAAAGCTCGTTTCCGGGCGGTTCATCAAGTGCTGGAAGTCGATGAAAAAGCGGCGAGCTTCCGCACCGTATCGAATCAGGCTGTTTCCTTTGATGCGCGGGATGAAAAAGGTCATGCCCAGTGACAGCAAGTAGAGAGCGAGACAGATGCTCGACGACAAGAGCGGTGCGGTCGTGGAGGCAATCGCTCCGCCTCCGCCGATTCCGGTCAAAATGGCGACGATCGTATACGCTTCGATGCGCGCATTGGCCTGGAACAACTCATTTTCATTGCGCGTCAGCTCTGGCAAAATGCCGTACTTGGCAGGCGAGTATACGACGGCTCCCACGCCTACCGTAAAGTAACTGAGCATCAACAGCAAAATGCTCGAATGATCGATCACAAACAAGAGTACGACGCCGAGTGCTTTGATCAAGTTCCCGATCACCAGGACAAACGATTTGGCATGTTTGTCGGCAAAAGGTCCGACGAGCGGAGCCAGAAATACGTAAGGCAGAAAAAAGGAAATCGATACGAGTGCGAGCATCGCGGGAGAAAAACCGTTCTCCCGCAACAAGTTGGCGATGACAAACAAAATCATGTTGTCTGCAAAAGCCGAAAGGAATTGCGTGAAATACAGAGCTTGCAATGGTTGTAGTCGCGTTTTCACATCAGTTTCCTCCACTTTCTGCGAGTTGCTTCAGACTGACGTAATCGGTTTTCCCGCTCCCGAGCAGCGGCAATGTCTTGATGAACTGCATGGTGCCAGGGATGAGCAGTGGCGAGTATTGCTTTTCGGTCAAATACGAGCGCAGTTGACCGAGCGCCACATTTTCGTCTGTCGTAAACAGCAGGACGCGCTCGCCTTTTCGCTGATCATTGACGGTAATCGCAGCGAAGCCGGAATGTCCAAAGCATTGCATCGCCAATTCTTCAATCAGATTCAGCGAGACCATTTCGCCGCCGATCTTGGCGAAGCGTTTCAGTCTGGACTGGATGCTGAGAAAACCTTCCTGGTCGGCTGTCACCAAATCTCCGGTGTGATACCACTCTTCTGCCGGAACGAAGCCTTTTCCGTGGATCAGGTAGCCTTTCATGACGTTCGGGCCTTTGACGAGCAGCTCTCCGCCTGCGTCGATTCCGGCGACAGGATCGAGGCGATACGACATGCCAGGCACCAAGCGTCCCACCGTACCGGGTTTGTTCGCCAGCGGGGTGTTCAGAGCGAGAATCGGCGCCGTTTCGGTTGCCCCGTACCCTTCAAAAATCCGCACGCCGAATTTCTCCATCCACAGCTTGCGAACATCGTCTTTCAGTTTTTCCGCTCCGGCGAACACATAGCGCAGCGAGTAAAAGTTATACGGGTGCGCCATTCGTCCGTAGCCTGCCATAAACGTCGAGGTGCCGAACAAAATCGTCGCGTTCTGGTCGTACACCAGCTCCGCAATCGCCTTGTAGTGCAGCGGGCTAGGGTACAAGTAGACGGGAATCCCTTTGACGACTGGCAAAAGCGTGCCGGCAGTCAAGCCGAAGCTGTGGAACATCGGCAATGCATTGAAAAACTTGTCGCGGCTCGTAATGTCGATCATGCTGGTCACCTGCTGGATATTCGCATACAGGTTGGTGTGCGTCAGCACGACGCCTTTTGGCTTGCTTTCGCTGCCGGAAGTGAACAGGATCAGCTCATTGGCGCCGTGCGCCGCTTTTTTGCCAGTCAGATAGGAGCCAAAGGCAGCCAGTTTGTCAAAAGCGGTCGCCGATGCTTTCAAATCTTCGAGATAAATCACTTGCATGCTCGGCGACAGGCCAGCGATGATGTGATCCAGCTTGCCTTTTTCGATGAAGGCGCGCGATGTCAGGATCGTGTCGATATGGGCAGTCTCGCAGCAGTCCAGAAGCGAGCGGATGCCGAGCGAAAAGTTTAGGATTGCAGGTGTTTTTCCGATCGAAAACAAGGACAGCAACGTAATCAGGTGACCGACCGAGTTCGGGAGGAACACGCCGACCACTGGTTTTCCCGTCAGCGGCTGCTGCAATTTTTTGCCGAGCAAGTAGCTTCCGATCAGCAACGTGCGATAGTTGATCGCTGTGGTCAAGTCTTTGGCGATTTCCATTTTTGATCCGTTAAGGCGCGCGGCTGCAATCGTTTCATCGAACAGGTTTACATTTTGCTTCATTCGGCTTTGAAAAATTTCATCTTGCAACGTACGGAGGATCAGGTCATTGGCTGCTGCTTTTTGCTCGCGCATCGAACGGTTTTCTTCGCGTGCGATGGTGAACGGGGTGCCTACGGTCATGGTGACGGTCGGAAACAGTTGGAGACGCAGCTTGCCTTTCAGATAGGAGAAGATCGAGCGCTCCAGTCCGTTGATCGCGATCGGATAAACAGTCGCGCCCGTTCTCATGGCGAGGTAGCCTACGCCGCTGTAAATTTTCATCAGGCCGCCAGTCGTCGTGATGCGGCCTTCCGGAAAGATCACCAGCGTCTCCCCTTTGCGGATCACCCGCAGCATATGGCGGATCGAGTAAGGGTTCAGCGGATCGATGGCGATGTGCTTGCGGAAGCGCAGGAAGAAGGCGAAGCGCTGGGCGATCTCCGTGTTGACGACGAAGGTCGCTCCTTTTGGCAAACAGAACGACAGGAGCACCGCGTCCAGCAGGGAGACGTGATTGGGAATGATCAGAGACGGCTGCGTCAGATCGATTTTGTTTAGTCCGTGAACGCGAGGTCGAAACCACAGCATTAAAATCATTTTCAGGAAGGAATGAATGAGGACCATGTGGACCACACCTTTACAAGGAATAATGGCGTTGCTTTATGTTTTCATTGTAAGGAGTGGGGGAAGTAAAAAAAGTACCAACATTCATTGGTACCTGGTAATAAGACCTAGAACAGCTTCTTTTGGCTGGCTTTGGAGGCCGCTTCCTTGCTCGTTTTCACGCCCATTTTTTTCAGGATACGGTTGATGTGGTTTTTGATCGTGCGCTTGGTGATGTGCAAGGATTGTTCGATTTGCGTCTGGGTTTTTCCTTGGTGAATCAGTTGGAGGATGTCCTTTTCTGCCGGGGAAAGCAGCTTTTGGTTCTCCTCGTTTTTCAGGCGCAAAAACTCGTTGCGCAAAGCGGCTGCGGCGGTCGGGTGAATCGCCGACTGGCGGTTGTGGGCAGCGCGGATCGCTTCGGGAATTTCCTTGAAGCTGGATTTGCTGATGTAATTGACGGCACCAGCGGAAAAGGACTCGACGATGACGTCCTCGGCTGTCAATGACGTCAGCATGATGATTTTACAGTCCGCTTGCAGGGAAATCAGCTCCATGGCCGTTTCGATGCCATCGAGATTGTTTTCGGTCAGGTTGATATCCATGAGGACGATGTCAGCGCCTGCGTTCAAAAACCGCTCCACAGCTTCTGCTTTGGTCCCTGCCTCGCCGACCACGGCCAGATCCGGCTCTTTGTTCAAGTAATCGATCAGACCTTTTCGCCAGACGGGATCATCTTCTACGAGAAATACTTTGATGGCTTCCATGCCGATAGCCCCCTTCCTGCTTTCATCAATGTGTTATGACGCGTTTTTTCGGGAAGAACAGAAAGACGGTCGTGCCTTTTCCCTGCTCGCTGTATATTTCCAGCATTCCTTGATGTTTTTGCATGACATTGTAGCAATAAGACAGGCCAAGCCCGAAGTTTTGTCCGGTTCTTTTGGTAGAGAAAAACGGATCGAGGACATGCGGCAAATTTTCTTTGGAAATGCCTGTTCCCGTGTCCGCGACAGCGATGACGAGATGCCGATTGGACAAAAAGAGCTGCACATGGAGCTTTCCGCCGGAGCGCATCGCTTCGATCGCGTTCATGCACAGATTGGTCAACACTTCCCGCAGCTGCACGGCATCGCAGCGCAGACGAAGGCTCTCATCCAGCTCGGCTTCCACTTGAACCTGATATTTTTCCGTGTACGGCTTCAAATTGTGGATGACTTGTGTGACGATTTCGCTCGGCGCAGTAGGGGACTCTTGCAGCTCCACGTCGCGCAGCTGGGTTTGGATGCGGTTCATCATGTCCAGCATGTGCTGGGACGATTGCAGGAGCACTACGGCATCTTCCTGTAAGCCTGGCTGGTTTGTTTCCTTTGCATACGTTTCGATGCGATCCGCGTACAAGGAGATTTTTCCTGCTTCGTTTTTGATCGTATGATTAATGATTTGCGCACCGGATGTGAGGGCACGCAGCGTGCTGTCCAGGCGTCTTTTCTCTACGCGCAGCCGGACGCCGAGGAACCCGTATTTCAGGCTGATGGCGACAATCAGAATGAACTGGATGGCGACGACGAGCATGTTGTACCGCCAGGCTTCGTAATCGTTTTGGATGCGCATGACGTAAATAAAAATAAAGACGAAAAAGAGCGGGACGATAATCAGCACGTTGGTGAAAAAGCTGTTCTTTTTGACCAGCGGGTCTTTCTCGCTCCGGTACTGTACGATGAGCAGCGTGCACGAAACCAGAAAAAAAGGAATGACCCAGGCGACCATGATCCAGTAATTAAAAGCCAAAACCGGGTGAATCGGCGTAATGGCAAGCATCGAGACCGGGAAGCAGAGCGCAGCAAACTGCGTGATGAGTTTGGTTCTGCGCGCAAGAAACTCCGCCGAATGCACGGCGAACATGAGAAACGAATAAGGCAGTCCGACCTGACAAATAAAAGACGACAGGCGGCTGAGGAAGAGCAAGGTCTGTTCTGTACCAGGCGTCATGGTGAACATCTCCGCCCAAAGCGGCATGATCGTTTCATCGATGACCGCAGAGAGAAAGCCAGCCCCTCCGACAAAGGCAGTGGCACAGGCCCAGCGGATCGACGTCCGTTTCGGGTCGGTGAACAGAGCCAGCAGGCCCAATGCCCACATGGTGAACAAGGTGAAAACCATCATGGCAATCTTGATCTCCTGTCAGTCATGATAAAACCATTATATCGTACCTGCGGAGAATGAAACGAAAATTAATCAACTGTCCATGAAAAGCGAACAGAGACGATCTGCGGGGAAGAGTGAAAAAATTGTGACAGATGTGGGTATTTTGAACTATATGCTCTGTTCCTGATTCCAAAAATCGCCTATGATGGTATTCATGCAGATAGTCATACAGAACTCATTTTTATTGATCATGAGACGCGGAGGAGAAGCAGACGAATGATGTCATTTATGAAAAAGCATCTGATTGTTCGTATTTTGTGTGTCATCATCTCCGTCTTGGTTCTGGTCGCTGCGGGAAACATTGCCACGCAGATTGTGCAGACGAGAGATGCGGTTGAAGAAGGAATCAACAATTACAACATGCGCATTGCAGAAAGCTATGCTGCTCAAATGAAGCCGGAGCAGTATGCTGATTTTCTGAAGCAGCCGAAGGAAACGGACCTGTACTGGGAGCTTAGACAGGAGCTGGATGTGTTCCGCACACAAATCGGAGCGATTTACGTCTACTTCGTACGATTTGATGAGAATCAAGTGCCGAAAATTATGATTGATGGACGTCCGCCCAACGATCCGGCTGCTTCTCCGATTGATGAAGTGACAGATATGCCCCCAGATGCTGTGAAGGCGATTATGGCGGGGAACAAGGCAAGCTCGCCCATTATCGAAAATCCGGAGTACGGGACTTACATATCGGCGTATGTTCCTGTCAAAGACAAAAGCGGTGCAGTGCTCGGGGCGTTGGGGATTGATACCGATGTAAAGGTGTACGAGCAGTTGGCGACCAACGTGCTGTGGAAAAGCGTTCCGATCTACATCCTGATGCTCGTTGTCATGTTCGCGGCTGTGCTCGCGATTGTCTGGTTTGTCCAGCGGGCATTGCGTCCGTTGCATGTCGTCAAGGAGAGCGCGGAGAAGCTGGCTGAGGGCGATCTGGCGGCAGCCGGAGTCATTTTGCGTTCCTCTCCGGTAAAGTCCGTGGATGAAATCGGCACCGTCTATCAGTCTATGCTGACGATGTCCGAACATCTGCACAGCCGGGTTCGCGGACTGGTAGTGAATATGGACAAGACGTCCGATCATTTGGTCCTCTCATCGAAAGAACTGGCAGTGAGTGCCGATGAGATGCTGGAGATGGGAGAGAGCATGAATGACAGCGTCAAAGTCATTTACGACGGAGCGCACGCGCAAAAGAAAAGCGCGGACGACAGTGCGAATGCGATTGAAGAGATTGCACTTGGCATAGCGCGGATCGCTGAATCTTCCGCTACGGTGTCCGATGCTTCCATTCACGCTTTGGAAATCGCCCAATCCGGTGACGCGGCAATGAAACGGATGAGCCAGCAGATGCAAGACATTTCGCTTTCGGCTGAGCAGACTTATGAGATCGCCAAAAAATTGAAAGCGTATTCGCAGGAAATCGAGCATGTGCTAGGCACGATCCAAGGCTTCACGGAGCAGACGAAAATTCTCGCGCTGAACGCCTCGATTGAAGCGGCGAGAGCGGGCGAACACGGACTCGGCTTTACGATTGTGGCGCAGGAGGTAGGCAAGCTGGCGAATGCCTCGGCCGCTTCTGTCCAGCAAATCACTGCTTTGTTGGGCAACATCGGAAAAGATTCGGAGAAAATCAGTGTCGAGATGGAGACGGTCACGACAGAGATCAAAGAGGGCGTAGAGTTGTCGACTGAAGCAGAGCGATCGTTTTTGCATGCGGTCAAGGCGTTCATGCTGGTCAGTGAGCAGGTGCAGGAAGTATCCGTCACGACAGAGCAGCTGTCTGCCGGGTCTGAGGAAGTAGCGGCTACGGTCAACAGCATTGCGCACATCGCTTCCGGTGTGAGCGAGCAGACGGAACAGATTCGGACGATGACGAACAGGCAGCTGGAGATGATGAAGCAAGTGTACGATGCTTCTGCTGTCCTGAATGCCAACACGCTGGACATGAGAAAAGCGATTCAGCAAGTCAATGTATAGCGACTGTACACAGCCACCCTGTCTGTTTGGAAGGGTGGCTGTTTTTTCGTGATGAGGCATGTACATCCATCATATTCATGGGTAAGCAGGTTTTTCCAAAATATTGTTGAAATGAAAACGGACAAGTTGTGAGGCAGGTGATCGCAATGAAACGAGTGGATTTCATTTACCAGAAGCTGCTTGATTCAGGTCCTGATACAAAGCTCAGTGCAAGCGAGCTGGCTGAGCTGCTGGGTCTTAGCCGCGCCAACGTAAGCAGTGATTTGAACCGTTTGTGGAAGGAAGGCCGCATCGAAAAGGAGGAGGGGCGTCCTACCCTGTTTTATGTCAAACAGGCGAAGGATTCGCTCTACCTGGCGCAAACCGCATTGGACAGGCTGGCGAAGAAAAACAAAAGCCTGATTACGCGCATCGAGCAGGCCAAAGCGGCTGTGCTGTATCCGCCGCGCGGCATGCATTGTCTGATTCTCGGGGAGACGGGAGTGGGCAAGTCGTGGTTTGCGGGCATGATTCACGAGTTTGCTGTAGATATCGGCCGTCTGGACAAGGGGGCGCCCTTCATCGTCTTTAACTGCGCTGACTACGCCAACAATCCGCAGCTTTTGATCAGCCAATTGTTCGGAGTCAAAAAGGGCGCGTACACCGGAGCGGAAATGGATCGCAAAGGCCTGGTAGAAAAAGCGGACGGCGGCATTCTGTTTCTCGATGAGGTTCATCGGCTGCCAGCGGAAGGCCAGGAAATCTTTTTTACCTTCATGGACAAAGGGACATTCCGGCGGGTGGGCGAGACGGAAGTGGAACGTACGGCTCAGGTGCAAATCGTCATGGCGACGACCGAAAATCCGGAGTCGAGCTTGCTCAAGACGTTCATGCGCCGCATACCGATGGTGATCAAGCTCCCCTCATTGCTAGAGCGGGGGATGGAGGAGCGTCTCGGGCTCGTCATGGAAATTTTCCGTGAAGAAGCGTTTCGCTTGGGCCGGGAGATTCAAATATCGGCGAGTGTGTTGCAGGCGTTTCTTTGCTATCACTGCCCCAACAACATCGGACAACTGAAGACCGACATCCAGCTGACCTGCGCCAGCGCTTATGCCGAGTATATCTCCCTGAAAAAGCATGTTTTGCACATCTCCATTCAGGATGTGCCCCATCACGTCAAGCAGGGACTGCTCATGGCAAAAGACTACAGGCAGGAGCTGGACGAGCTGATTGGCACCGAGCACAAATGTTTTGTCGTGCAGCCCTCCGAGGAAAGCATCTGGTTTGGCGGCGAGCAGGAGGATGCTGCCAACAGCGTCTATGAAAAGATCGAGCAGAAAATATACGAGCTGCAAAATCAGGGAGTCAGCGAAGAAGAGCTGGAATTTGACATAGAAAACTACTTCACGACTTTTATCAAAGGGGTTCATCAGCGAATCAACAAAGGAGATATGGCACGTATCATTGATCCGATCATTATCCACCTGGTCGAAGACATCGTGCGCTATGCGGAAGCGAAGCTGGAGAAAATTTTGAGCCAAAAAGTAATCTTCGGGCTGGCGCTGCACATCCAGACGTCAAAGGAGCGATTGTCGCAAGGGAAGCAGATCGTCCATCCGCATATCAACAGCGTGCGGCTCAAGTACAAAAAAGAGTTCGCTGTAGCATTGGAATGCGTGCGGATGATCGAGGAAGCGTTGCTCATGGACTTGCCGATTGGCGAAGCGGGCTACCTCACCATGTTTTTCGTGCTGGATGACGAGAGCATGCAAGAGGAGCGGGAAAACGTGGGCGTGCTTGTCATTACACACGGCAGCGGAGGCGCGACAGCCATGGTCGACGTGACCAATCGCTTGCTTGTCACCCAATACGCGCGGGCAATTGACTTGCCGCTGGAAGAAGACTCCATGCTTGTGCTGGAGCAGGCGATCAAGACAGCGCGGGACATCGGCAGCGCATCCGGCCTGCTTTTGCTCGTCGATATGGGCTCGCTGCTCGGTTTTGGGGAAATGATCGAAAAGGAACTGGGAATCCCGGTAAAGGTAGTGCCGATGGTGAGCACCCCGCACGTCATCGAAGCGACGCGCAAGGCCATGCTCGGACATTCTTTGGAGGATGTGTACCGCGATGTCGTCAGCATATCGATGCTGCATCGCGAGGAGCTGCCCAAGGAGCCGCCAGCCAAGCTGTCCCCAGCTTTGACGATTGTAGCAGCCTGCCTGTCGGGCGAGGGCAGCGCGTTATTTTTAAAACAACTGCTGGAATCGCGGCTGCGCTATGACGAAAAGCTGTTGGAATTTGTGCCGCTGCAACTGCTGGACAAAGCACAGGCCAAAAGTCGGCTGAAAAAAATCAAGGAAGAACGGACCGTTTTGTGCGTCGTGAGCAATTACATGCTCGATCGCGGCTTGCGCTGCTACAGCATGGATGATGTGATGAACGGCGAGGCGCTGTCCGATATCCAGCAGCTGATCGACCTGGAAGAAGCGTACGTGAAAATGAAACAATCGCTCAAAGAACATCTGAAAATGGTAAAAGGGCAGGACATTCTCGATGACGTCAGGACGTGTGTGACCCGCATGGAAGAAAGACTGGGCAACACGCTTACTTTTGATACGAGAATCGGAGCCTATTTGCACATTTGTTGTCTCGTCGATCGGCTGAAAGCAGGAGAGCATTCCATCGCGTATACAGACAAAGCCGTATTTTTAGCGGGCAATCGCACGCTGCACAACCTGATCCGCCATGAGTTGCAGCCGTTGGCAGACAAATACGACGTGACTTTTAGTGAGGACGATGTCTGTTTCGTTATGAATTTCTTCATACACAATAAAACACTGGTGTAGCTAGTGTTTTATTTTTTGCCAAATTGTCCCTGTTTTCCAAACACTATAGCGCTTTCATTCAAACACTTTTGGCGCAAGCTGACTTTGCGACTCTTAAAATGCGACAACGGTGCCCTTTTTGGTGAAAGCGCATACAAACAAGGTGTTTTGGCACGCGACTTGCTCTAGAAAAAGGACATAACCAACTGAGGGGAGGAAGTTATATTGAATATCTTGCTATGCTGCGCAGCTGGGATGTCAACGAGCTTGCTGGTACAAAAAATGGAGCAGGCTGCACGGGAAAAAGGGCTGGAAGTGAAAATCTGGGCGGTATCAGCAGATGACGTAAAAAGTCATATTGACCAAGCCGAGGTACTCCTGCTGGGGCCTCAGGTGCGCTACAAGCTGGCGGAAATGAAAAAAGTAGGGGAAGAAAGAGGGATTCCAGTCGATGTAATCCGTACGGTTGACTACGGTTCTCTGAACGGGAAGAACGTGCTGGAATTTGCTCTTCGTCTAAAACAGTAGAGGGGGATGCGTATGGCAGGGTTCAATTCTTTTCTGGAGGCCCGCGTGATGCCTGTGGCGGGCAGGATCGCGGAGCAGAAGCATTTGCAGGCAATTCGTGACGGGATCATTCTCACCATGCCTTTGCTGATTATCGGGTCTCTTTTTCTCATTATCGGCTTCATACCTATCCCTGGTTACAACGAGTTCATGGTTGGGCTGTTTGGCGACTTGTGGCGAACCAAGCTTTTGTATCCGGTGAATGCCACGTTTGACATCATGGCGCTCATCGTCAGCTTCGGAGTAGCGTACCGATTGGCTGAAAAGTACAAGGTTGATCCGCTGTCGGCAGGTGCGATTTCTGTCGCTGCCTTCTTGCTCGCGACCCCGTACAAGACGATGTTTACCCCTGAGGGAGCTACAGCAGCCCAAGAGGTAGGCGGAGTAATCCCGGTCGCCTTGATGGGAAGCCAGGGGCTGTTCGTGGCGATGCTGTTGGCGGTGCTGTCCACCGAGATTTACCGCAAGATCATTCAAAAGAAAATCGTCCTGTCGATGCCCGATGGTGTGCCTCCCGCTGTCTCCCGCTCCTTTGTCGCTTTGATCCCTGCTTCGGCCGTGCTTCTGGTCGTCTGGCTCTTGCGCATCCTCATTGAAAACACTTCGTTTGAAAGCATCCACAACATCGTGAAAGATTTGCTGGTCGGCCCGCTGAGTGCATTGGGCAGCAGCTTGATTGGAGCGATTGTCTGCGTGTTGCTCGTCCATCTGCTCTGGGCGCTCGGTCTGCATGGAGCGGCGATTGTCGGCGGAATCATGAGCCCGATCTGGCTCACTTTGATGGATCAAAACCGGGCGGCGTTCCAGGCGGACCCGAATGGAGATTTGCCGAACATCATCACCACCCAATTTTTTGATCTATGGGTGTACGCGGGCGGCTCAGGTGCGACCTTAGCGCTCGTGGTGCTCATGCTGTTCCGTGCGCGCAGCGAGCAAATGAAAAACATTAGCCGACTTTCCATCGGTCCAGGCTTGTTTAACATCAATGAGCCTGTCACTTTCGGGATGCCGATCGTCATGAATCCGATTCTGATTATTCCGTTTATTCTTGCGCCCGTTGTGCTGGTCATTGTCAGCTATGTGGCGATGTCACTGGGCTGGGTAGCAAAGCCAAGCGGCGTGGCAGTTCCCTGGACGACTCCTGTCATTATTAGCGGCTATTTGGCTTCCGGCGGGAAAATCTCGGGCAGCGTCCTCCAGCTTGTGAATTTCGTCATTGCGTTGGTGATTTACTATCCGTTCTTCCGCTTGTGGGATAAACAAAAGGTGAGCGAGGAGCAGGCGAATGCCGCTTCGAACCAAGCCGTAAACTTGTAATTTACCAGAGGAGAGGCGCTTTATGAAGCTGATTGTGAATGCGGACGATTTCGGTTATTCGAAAGGGGTGAATCTGGGGATCATCGAGGCGCACCGGGCGGGCGTCGTCACCTCTACAACGACCATGGTGAACATGGGCGGTTTCGAACACGCGGTACAATTGGCCAGGGAAACGCCGACACTCGGGGTGGGCATCCATCTGGTGCTCACCTGTGGCGCTCCAGTCAGCCACGATGTACCATCCCTGACAGATGAGCATGGGCGGTTTCACCGTGGATACGACTATTTGGGCACGACGTCGCCGGAGGATGTAGAAAGGGAGCTGCGCAGCCAAATCGAAAAGTATTTGGCGACGGGACTTACCCCGACGCACATCGACAGTCATCATCACGTCCATGCTCATGCAGCGATTTTGCCGATCGTTTTGCGCCTGGCACAAGAATATCGGCTTCCGGTGCGCAATCCGTGGGGGTTTCAAGCAGGGGAAAGGGAGAAGCAGCCGGATGTGCTGACCACGGAAGGCTTTTCCCACCGCTTTTACGGAGACGACCTGTCTGTTCAAACTTTCTTCGATATTGTCGAGGAGCTGGCGGACTGCTCTGTGGCCGAGATGATGACCCATCCCGCATATTTGGATGAAGCGATTTTGACAGGCAGTTCATACGCGCTGCCGCGTACACGGGAGCTGCAAATTTTAACGGCAAAAGAGATAAAAGAGTACGTGCAAACACGGCAGATACAGCTCGTGACATTTAAAGAACTCGGATAGGTGGAGATCTATTTGGACCATACAGACGTTATTTTTCAGCTGATTTTACACGGAGGGAACGCGAGAAGCCTGGCGATGGAAGCAATCGCACTGGCGAAAAACAAAGACATGGCGGGCGCACAAGATGCGCTGAAACGAGCTGGCGAAGAGCTGAGCCGGGCCCATCACCACCAAACGACTTTTATCCAAAAGGAGATTGCGGGTGAGAAACCGGAGATCAGCATGCTGTTGATCCATGCGCAGGATCATTTGATGAATGCGATGACGATCAAGGATTTGGCCAGCGAGTTTGTCGAGCTGTACAGCCATGTCCACGCGGCAAAGGAGGCGGGAGTGTGAGCGGAATCAAAATCGTAACGATCGGTGGGGGATCGAGCTATACGCCAGAGCTTGTGGAAGGTCTGATCAAACGATACGACGAGTTGCCTGTACGCGAACTGTGGCTCGTCGATATTCCCGAGGGTGAGAAGAAGCTGCAAATCGTCGGTGCTCTGGCGAAGCGGATGGTGGAAAAGGCCGGAGTACCTATGAAGGTGCATCTGACGCTGGATCGGCGCAAAGCGCTCGCGGGCGCGGATTTCGTCACAACGCAAATGCGCGTGGGGCTGCTGGACGCCCGAATCAAGGATGAGCGCATTCCGCTGAAGTACGGGGTCATCGGTCAGGAGACGAATGGGCCTGGCGGACTGTTCAAAGGGCTGCGCACGATTCCGGTCATCATGGACATTTGCCGCGATATGGAAGAGCTGTGCCCGGATGCCTGGCTGATTAATTTCACCAATCCGGCTGGCATGGTGACGGAAGCTGTTCTGCGATACACGAACCGGAAGAAAGTAATCGGGCTGTGCAATGTGCCCATCGGGATGAAAATGGGAGTCGCGACCATATTGGGGGTCGATCAGTCGCGGATACACATTGACTTTGCCGGGCTGAACCATATGGTGTTCGGGCTGGGAGTCTACCTGGACGGAAACAACGTCACTCCGCAGATCATCGACAAGCTGACTGGCGAACAATCGGGAATTACGATGCAAAACATTCTCGATCTTGGCTGGGACAAAGATTTCATCAAAGCGTTGGGGATTCTTCCTTGCCCGTATCACCGCTACTACTACCAGACTCGCACCATGCTGGAGCACGAGCAGGAGGAAGCGAGCAAAAACGGCACGCGGGCAGAAGTGGTCAAGCAGGTGGAAGCGGAGCTGTTCGCGCTGTATGAAGACCCTGACCTGAACATCAAGCCGCCGCAGCTGGAAAAGCGCGGGGGTGCCTATTACAGCGAAGCAGCCTGCAATCTGATTTACTCGATCTACAACGACAAACGGGATATTCAGCCAGTGAACGTCCGCAACAACGGGGCGATTGCGAGCATTCCTGACGACTCTGCTGTGGAAGTAAACTGCGTTATTACCCGGGAAGGGCCAGTCCCGCTTGCCGTAGGGGATTTGCCAGTGCCTGTGCGCGGGTTGGTGCAGCAGATCAAGTCGTTTGAACGAGTGGCGGCGGAAGCGGCTGTAACGGGTGACTATCACCAGGCTTTGCTCGCCATGACGATCAATCCTTTGGTGCCGTCCGATGTGGTAGCCAAGCAAATTCTCGACGAGATGCTGGAGGCGCACAAAGAGCATTTGCCACAGTTTTTCAAGCCAGTAACGTAAGGATGGAAAACCGTGGAACAAGCTGAGAGAAAAAACGAGAGCGCGAGATACAAGCTGCTCGCCCTGGATGTGGATGGGACCATTCTGATGTCGAATCATTCGATGGCAAAAGTCACGCAGCAAGCGATCAGCGGGCTTGCAGACAGAGGCGTGTTCGTAACGCTGGCTACCGGACGGGCGTATCCGTCAGCGAAAGCTTTGGCCCGACAGTTGAACATCAGCACTCCGCTCGTGTCGCATGACGGGGCGTATGTGGCTGATCCGCTGACAGACGAGGAACTGCACGTCAGTCGGATACCTGTTGAAACGACCGCTTCGGTGACAAACATTTTGGCGAAGTACGAGCTGGATGTCATGCTGCTGCACGAAGCTTATACGCTCACCAATCGGCGCTGGAAGTGGAAGGACTTGTATCCGCTGGTGAACACGCGCACCTTGCGCCAGCTTTGGCGGGAGCGCTATCCGGTCAAACTGATGACTTCCGCTGATTTGATCGGGCACGTCCAGGAGCATGCGGTGCGCGTACCGAAAATTTTCGTCATGGGCGAGGAAAGCGAGATTGCGGTAGCCAGAAAAGAGTTGGAGACAACCGACTTGCCGGAAATTCGGGTAACGACTTCCGGTGCACGCAATCTGGAGATATTGCCAGAGGGAATCTCCAAAGCGAGCGGGCTTGCGCTTTTGGCAAAAAGACTGGAAATCAGTCCGGAACAAATTGTGGCTGTCGGCGACAATTACAACGACTTGGAAATGTTGCAATTTGTCGGGATGGGCGTCGCCATGGGCAATGCTCCAGACGAAGTCAAGCGGCTTGCACGACATGTGACAGACACGAACGATCAACATGGGGTGGCGGCCGTCATCCAGAAATTTTTCGGCATACACGATGCAGAAAAGGAGGTGTGAAATGGTCCGATTTAATGTAGAAATCACCGTAAGCGGCGGCCTTCATGCCCGTCCGGCTTCTGTACTGGTCAACTTGCTCAATCAATACCGCTCGTCGGTCAAAATGATTTACAATGACAAGCAGGCCAACGGCAAAAGCATCTTGAGCGTCATGGCGCTGGGGGCGAAGACCGGCGATGAAATGACGTTTGAGGTGGAGGGCATCGACGAGCAGGAGACAGCGTCGGCTTTGCAGTCGCTGTTTCAGCGGAACTTTGCCGTATAAAAATCGCAAAGCCAATGCCTGAAAGTGCGGGCATTGGCTTTTTTATGTTCGGGCAACGGATTTTTATCGATCAGAGGCTTTTTCGAAACACGACCGTTACTTTGAAGTAATCGCCATCGATTTCCAGCAACAGCTTTCCGCCTTGCAGCTCCACGATGCTTTTGGCAATCGCCAGCCCCAGTCCGGAACCTTCCGTATGGCGGGACTGATCGGCGCGTTTGAATCGTTCAAACAGTTCCTGGGCATCGAAGTCGATTTCGTAGGCCGAGACGTTTTTGAAGGTCAGCACGACTTCATCCTGTTTTTCGATCAAATCAATCAAGACGCGCGTATTCGGCATGGAATACTTCAAGGCGTTGCCAATCAGATTCTCGAAAACGCGCCATGTTTTTTTGCCATCGAGCGGAGCCATGATTTTCGGCTGCTCGGTTTGGACGCGAAACTTGAGAGAGGATTGCTCGATCTTTTCGCTGAACTCTGCGATCGCCTGGTTGAGCAGTGCCGAGACGTTTACTTGCTCAATGTGCAGCTCGACAGCTCCGCTGGACATTTTCGCGGCATCGAACAGGTCATCAATCAGCACTCGCAAACGGCCCGCTTTTCGGTCCAGCACATCGACATAGCTCTTGATCTCTTCCGCCGACAGGTTATCCCGTTTCAACAGGTCCACGTAGTTGATAATCGAGGTGAGCGGCGTTTTCAAATCGTGCGAGACATTGGTAATCAGCTCCGTCTTCATGCGCTCGCTCTTCATTTGTTCTTCCAGCGCGTGTTTTAAGCCCAGCTTGATGTTGTTGAGCGAGTGCGCGAGATCGGAGAGGCTCCCTTTATGGATTTTTTCAATCGTGGCCTGCATATTTCCCGCTGACATCTCGGAAGCTCCGCGCATGATGCGGTTCATAAGTGCCAAACGGCGAAAAATGTACGGAACGACGGTTGCCAGGTAGAACAAGCCGTACAGAAAACTGAGCACGAACAACTCTTCCGAGCCTTTCGCGATGGAGACGAGGCCGAGTGCTGCGCTCATGCCGAATCCGACAGTCAAAATGAACAACAGGGAAGACTTGAAGAACAAGCCTTTGTGCGCGTAGCTTTCACGCAGAACAAGTTTCAGTCGGGCAAACAGGCTTCTTTGCCACTGTTGCGAAAGAGACTCAGGTTGCTGATACATATGCCATGCTTCCAGAACTTGCAGCAGCCAATAGGCGGTAAACAAAGACATGAATCCGAGAGTGAAGAAATGCTCGACATCCACCGGCAAAAAGAAGAAGCGCAGACTGAAAATCATAGCCAGGTAAGTAGCACCTAGCGGAAACAGCAAGAGGATGCGGATATCGAGCGGGATACGCCGGAACAGTCTCAGCGTTTTGCCGACAATCGGTTGCTCAATGCCTTTGTTCCGGTGCAAAAACCAGCAAAGGACAGCGGTAGAGAGCAATGTCACGATCAACAGGACGACTTCTCCGCGCAGCCGATCCCTTTTGGCATCGAAATAGGCGGCATCTGCATGTACTTGGCTGTAGCCATCAGGAATTTTCGGAACAAAAAAAGTGCCGGACCATTGATTCAGTTGATACATGCGGTTAATGTCGGCAAAATCGCCGTACCTTTGATCTGAGTTTTCCGGAAAGCGGATTACGTAGCGGGCATTCTCGCTTAATTCTGCATCCGTTGGCGTGTGGCTATTGGAGTAAATTTTCCCTGTCTTGTAGTCGTTGACATAGTAGTGGAACGATGGGTTGCGAAGGGCAAGGCTGTTTTTCCGTTCTTCGTACTCCGCATCTTTTTCCGCGACCATTTGTTTGAATTTCGCATCCCATTCGGCTGTTGCTTCGTCAAGCTCGCGGATCATCTCGGACTTTTTCGCTGCAGCATCGTCGGGGTGCATGTCAGCATACCGCTGCCTGATCTCTTGATAAGCATTGTTGCGGTCTTGCTGGAACTGCTCTACGGCTGCTTTCCCCAGCTTTTGTTCTGGCGTCTTGCGTTCATAGTCGGCAAAGTCGACATGAACCGTTTTCACCAGACCTACAAACAGTCTGACTTCGCTATTGAAGCTTTCGCTCTGGAAGTAGTTGTCCCGTTGCAAATACTCGCGGTTGCGGTAAATATCCGCCATAATCAGTACGAGAAGCGCGACGCTGACAACCAGGGCGAGCAGCGCTGGCAGCGTGAAGCGGCTATTTTTCGATCTTGTATCCAATTCCCCATACCACCTTCAAATATTTCGGTTCTTTCGGGTTGATCTCGATTTTTTCCCGAATGCGCCTGACGTGAACAGCAACCGTGTTTTCTGCATTCAAATATGGCTCTCGCCAGACGCGTTCGTAAATTTCCTCAATGGAAAAGACCCGGCCCTTGTTTTCCATCAACAGCTCCAAAATCTTGTATTCGGTAGCGGTCAAGCGGACTTCGGTGCCATCTACAGCGACGGACTTCGTACTTTTGTTCAGCGACAATCCACGCACCTGAATCTCGTCTTCGGTTGCCTTGTAATTGCCGAGATTGGTATAACGCCTGAGTTGGGACTTGACCCGCGCCACCAGCTCCAGCGGATGAAAAGGCTTGGTCACATAGTCGTCGGCCCCGATGTTCAAGCCCAGAACTTTGTCGGTGTCCTCCGATTTGGCAGAAAGCATGATGATCGGGATATTTTTGTCCTGCCGGATTTTAAAAGTTGCCGTAATTCCGTCCATCTGAGGCATCATAATGTCCAAAAGAATGAGATGAATCTCTTCCCGTTCCAAAATATCCAATGCTTCTAGACCATTGCTCGCTTGATGCACAATCAGAGACTCGTTTTTGAGATAGATTTCGATCGCATCTCTGATCTCTGCCTCGTCGTCGACTACGAGGACATGATAGTTCGCCATTGTTTTCCCACCTTATGAATGCATTCATGTTTTTATCTTAACGAAAAGCTTTGACAAAACAGCATAGAAATCTCTTACAAATTTCTTAATAGTTGTCCGAGATAGGAACTGGACGAAAAATAGGGTAAGATGTGAGGAAGTAAAAACGAGGAAATGGTGATGACCTTGCTGGAATGGACCGGGGAGAGAATCATCCCCAAGCTGCTGAAGCCGACGAATGGCATGCTTCTGGAGCACATCGCCCGCTATTACTTTGCTACTCCTTATATTAAAGGAAGAGTGCTTGATATTGCATGCGGGACAGGATACGGCTGTCATATGGTTGCCAAGGATCGGAAGCGGGAATTGACCGAGTTGATCGCTGTCGATATTGATGACGACACGATTTTTTACGCGAATCGGGAATATCACCATCAAAAAATTACGTACCAGAAAGCCGACGCTCTCGATCCCGCCCTTCCCGAGAAGCTGGGCTTGTTTGATACGATTTTAAGCTTTGAAACGATTGAGCATGTAGCGGACGATCTGTTGTTCATGGACAACCTGTATCGCATGCTGAAACCGGGCGGAACACTGGTTTTGTCCAGTCCGTTTGGCCGAGGGAGAGGCAAGGAGACGAGCGAGCCGTTTCATGTGCATCAATTGACTCCCCAAGAGTTTGAGGAGCTGTTTGTCCGGTTTTCGCAGGTGGAGATTTACTATCAGCGAGGGCCGACGTTTGAAAAGCCGCGAGATGGCGTGCGCTACTTTATCGGTGTGGCTGTTTGTACGAAATGATCCTGCTCGGATACATGATGATTGGAGATGGCGAAACTGACGGATTTTTTTAGATTGGGCATACGAAAAGAATGGATAGATGCGCTGCAAGCAAATGGAATTACAGAGCCGACCCCGATCCAGGAAAAAGCGATTCCTGCGCTGTTGGCAGGCAAGGATGTGATTTCCCAGGCGCAGACAGGAACGGGGAAGACGCTTGCTTTTGTCCTGCCGATTTTGGAGAAAGCGGACCCGGACTCAAACGATGTGCAGGCGCTGGTGCTCACACCTACCCGCGAGCTGGCTCTGCAAATTACGGCAGAGGTGAAAAAGCTGACGGCTGCCACAGATGATCTGCACGTGCTGGCCGTATATGGCGGACAAGACGTCGACCGGCAACTGCGCAAGCTGGCGGGCAAAAAGCAGGTGGTGATCGCTACTCCCGGCAGATTGCTGGATCACATGAGACGAGGAACGATCGATTTGTCGACCGTCTCCATGTTTGTTCTCGATGAGGCAGACCAGATGCTGCATATGGGCTTTTTGCCAGAGGTGGAAGACATCGCGGCGAGCCTGCCTGACAAGCGGCAGACGATGCTGTTTTCCGCGACGATGACGCCGCAGGTGCGCGCACTGGCGCAGCGCTTCATGCAAAATCCGGAAGATATCCGGGTGCAAGGCAAACGGATTACACTGGCGAATATCCGGCAAATCGCCGTGGAAACGACGGATCGTGCGAAACAGTCTGCCTTGCGTACCTTGATTGATGAAGAACGCCCGTTTTTGGCAGTCATCTTTTGTCGCACGAAACGCCGGGCGAGCACGTTGAATGCCGCCCTGCAAGGCTTTGGCTATTTGTCGGACGAGCTGCACGGCGATTTGTCGCAGGCAAAACGCGAGGATGTAATGAAGCGTTTTCGGGAGGCGAGAATCCAGCTACTGGTGGCAACGGATGTAGCAGCGCGCGGGCTTGACGTCGAGGGAGTCACTCACGTGTTCAATTACGACATCCCGGAAGATGTCGACAGCTACATTCACCGGATCGGCAGAACGGGCCGGGCCAAGGAAAAGGGCATCGCTTATACGATGGTGGCGGCCAAGGATCGGGCACAGCTCGCAGAGATTGAAAAAGGAATCGCCATGACTTTGGAGCGGCGTGCGAGCGAGCGGGCGGCGGATTACGGGGAGAACGAGGAGCATAAGCAGCACAAGACAAAGCATAAGGGGCAGGAGCGCGCAGGCAGAGGCGGTCAGCGTGGAGGCAAACCAGCCAGAACAGAAGGCGAGCACCGTGGGAGCAAGCCAGCCAGAGCAGAAGGTGAGCACCGTGGAAGCAGGCCAGCCAGAGCAGAAGGCGAGCACCGTGGGAGCAAGCCAGCCAGAGCAGAAGGCGAGCACCGTGGGAGCAGGCCAGCCAGAGCAGAAGGCGAGCACCGTGGAAGCAGGCCAGCCAGAGCAGAAGGTGAGCGCCGTGGAAGCAGGCCAACCAGAGCAGAAGGCGAGCACCGTGGAAACAGGCCAGCCAGAGCTGAGGGCGGTCAACGTGGGGGCAAACCACCTAAAGCCGAGGGTAAGCAACAGGCTGGAAAAGGGAAGCGCGAGACGGGAAAACGCGGGCAGCACGGAGCCGATCGCCAGCAGCAAACCGCTCGCTTGGCCCCAAAAAATGGGGATGACCAGCGAACCCAGGAACGGATGACGAAAACAGGGCAGAGCAGCGAGCGAGCGGCAGGCAGAAGCGATTTTGCGGGCAAATCCGCAAATGCTTCGCGCAAGCCGGGGGCTTTTTCCCATAAGCGAGCAGAGAAGCAGCATGGTGGCAGCGCTCGTTTTGATGGCCAAAAACAGACAGGCAAACGGCCAAGTCCGGCGCCAGCAAAACGCGGCAGCACCGCTCGAAGCACCAAGAAGCGCTGAATGAAATAAAGCGAGGAAAAAGAAAGACCGTTCCGCCGGGAAAAAGGCAGGAACGGTCTTTTGTGTATTCCGATCAGCTGTCTGGAAAGACGCGCGAACGTGTAAGGAAACGCACTCCTTCGGGCCCTTCGAGCGAGAACATTCCGCCACGACCCGTGACAACATCGATGATCAGCTGAGTATGCTTCCAATACTCGTACTGCGCTTTTCCCATGTAAAACGGGCAGCCGCCAATTTCGCCCAGCAGCACATCCTGTTCCCCGACGAGAAATTCACCTAGCGGGTAGCACATCGGCGAGCTTCCATCGCAGCAGCCCCCTGATTGATGAAACATCAAGTCGCCATGCTTGGCGCGCAGCCGTTCGATCAGCTCCAGGGCAGCGTCTGTAGCGAGCACTTTCTCAGGCTGGCTCATCGATCAAAAGAAGCCCAATGCCTGCTCACTGTAGCTAACCAGCAGGTTTTTGGTTTGCTGGTAGTGGGCGAGCATCATTTTGTGATTTTCGCGGCCAATACCGGACATTTTGTATCCGCCGAATGCGGCATGCGCCGGGTAAGCGTGGTAGCAGTTGGTCCATACGCGGCCAGCCTGGATTTCACGTCCTACGCGGTACGCGGTGTTCACATCGCGCGTCCATAAGCCGGAGCCGAGGCCGTACAGCGTGTCGTTTGCGATAGCCAGCGCTTCGTCCGTGTCTTTGAAGGTCGTCACGGAGACTACCGGGCCGAAGATTTCTTCCTGGAAGATGCGCATTTTGTTGTGTCCTTTGAAGACGGTAGGCTGGATGTAGTAGCCGCCTTCGAGGTCTCCTTCCAACTGCGCGCGGGAACCGCCGATCAGGCAATCTGCCCCTTCCTGTTTTCCGATATCGAGGTAGGAGAGAATTTTTTCAACTTGCTCCAGGGAAGCCTGGGCGCCGATCATGGTGTCGGTATCCAGCGGATTGCCTTGCTTGATGCTGGCTACGCGTTTCAGAGCGCGCTCCATGAACTGGTCGTAAATGCTTTCGTGAATGAGGGCGCGGGACGGGCATGTGCAAACTTCGCCCTGGTTGAGTGCAAACAGCACGAAGCCTTCAATTGCTTTGTTCAAGAAAGCGTCGTCTTTGGCACACACGTCCGGGAAGAAGATGTTCGGAGATTTTCCGCCCAGCTCCAATGTGACCGGAATAATATTTTGGGAGGCGTACTGCATGATCAGTCGACCTGTAGTCGTCTCTCCGGTAAATGCGATTTTGGCGATGCGGTTGCTGGATGCGAGCGGTTTGCCAGCTTCCAGACCGAAACCGTTTACGACGTTCACGACGCCCGGAGGCAGCAAGTCGCCGATCAGCTCCATCAGCACCATGATCGAAGCAGGAGTCTGCTCTGCGGGCTTGAGGACAACGCAGTTTCCTGCTGCCAGAGCGGGAGCGAGCTTCCATGTAGCCATCAGCAGCGGGAAGTTCCAAGGAATGATTTGTCCGACGACACCGAGCGGCTCGTGGAAATGGTAAGCGACTGTGTCGTTGTCGATTTCAGCCAGCGAGCTTTCTTGGGCGCGAATCGCTCCGGCAAAGTAACGGAAGTGATCGATCGCCAGCGGGATATCGGCAGCCAGCGTCTCGCGGACGGGCTTTCCGTTTTCCCACGTCTCAGCCGTTGCCAAAAGCTCCAGATTGGCTTCCATGCGGTCTGCGATCTTCAAGAGGATGTTGGATCGCTGTGTAACAGAGGTGCGTCCCCAAGCGTCTTTGGCTTCGTGGGCGGCATCCAGTGCAAGCTCGATATCTTCTGCAGTGGAGCGAGCTACTTCGCAAAATGCTTTGCCGTTTACAGGAGATAAGTTTTCAAAATATTCACCCTTCACCGGCGGTACCCAATTGCCCCCGATATAGTTTTCATAGCGATTTTTGAAAGTCACCTTGGAACCGGCTTGACCGGGTTGAGCGTAGATCATGCGAACGCCTCCTCTAATATCACCTTTTTCTTTACGGCTTTTTCTAAAAGCAAATCCTGTACCAACTGCCGGGAAGCTGGAAATGACAGTGTTTTCGCAAAAGTAAGACAGCAAAAATGCTCCATAATGGAGCAAAAGTTGTTCCGTTTTGGGACACCTCGTAAATATTTGGGAGCGTTAGACAAGGAACTGCTTTTTCCGCCAAGATTCGCATACTTACTCGTGCTATACTGGTAGTGAATGATTTTTGGGGGAGGGAAGAGTGTTGTCAACGATTGTCAAGCAATCTTGGAAGCGCTGCCAGGAATCGAACCTCAATGCTTGGGAGAAAGCCAATGACCAAATCATTTCCAGCAAAAGAATCAAAGAAATCATTCAGGAAAATCACCCTCTGATTCAGGAAAGCCTCCCGCTGTTCAACAAGCTCGCTCCCTTTTTGTTGTCGACAGAGCACATCGCTTTGTTGTCGGATCGGGATGGCAATATCATTCACACTGTCGGCGACCCCGTGTTTGCCAATCAGGCGCAAAAAGTGCAACTGCAAATCGGGGCGAATTGGACAGAAAATTCAAAAGGAACGAACGCGATCGGGACGGCGCTAATCGCGCAGCAGCCTGTTCAAATACAAGGAGAGCAGCACTACTTTTTGGAGAACCGCTTTCTCACGTGCTCGGCGGCGCCGATTTTTTCACCGACTGGCGAGTTGCTCGGCGTCATCGACATCAGTACGCGCAAGGAATACTCCCATCCGTTTGCTTTGACCATCGCTTGCATGATTGCGGAAACGCTGCAAAACCGCTTTTTGTACGCCGATGCACAGCGGGTCATCGCGCTTGGCGAGAGTCCGGTTGTGAAAGGCGAGCCGGGAAAAGTGCCACTGGTCGGTCTGGATCGGGACGGACGACTGATCGGCTTCAATGAGCCTGCCAAGCAGCAGCTGGGAACGGAAGCACTTGGGAAAAGGCTTCCGCAAGAGTACGAGCGCGCAGGACGAGAGGTGCAGGACAAACGCCCGCGCCTGTTCACGTCAGGCTCATGGACAGATGCTTCATCCAAGACGTCGGATGCGGATGCTTTGAAAAGTTTGAAAAAGCCAAAGACGCAGCTCAAGCCGTTTCCTCGTCTCGCAGGTTCTTGCCCGCTGTTTTTGCAGGCGAAAATGCTGGGACAAAAGGCGGCGCAGGTCGACTTTCCCGTGCTGATCCTGGGGGAGAGCGGCACGGGCAAAGAGCTGTTCGCGCAGATGGTTCACGAGACGGGACCACGGGCGCAGGAGCCTTTTATCGCCGTGAACTGCAGTGCGATATCAGAAAATTTGATCGAAAGCGAATTGTTCGGCTACGAAAGCGGGGCATTTACCGGGGCGAATCGCGAAGGAAGGATCGGCAAGTTTGAGGCGGCGAAAAAAGGCACGATCTTTTTGGATGAGATCGGCGATATGTCTTTGCGCGGACAAGCCGCTCTTCTGCGGGTGTTGCAGGAGAAGGTCGTCACGCCAGTAGGCAGCAACCAGTCTCGGCCGATTCAGGCGAGAATCATTGCGGCAACGCATCGCAATTTGCCGGAAGAAATCAAGGCGGGACGTTTCCGGGCTGACTTGTACTATCGGCTCAAAGGAGTCTCGATTCACTTGCCGCCGTTGCGAAAACGAAGCGATATCATCCAGGTGGCGGAGCATCTGATGCAGCAAATTGCCCCTGAGCAGCCAAGCGAATTGCTCTCGAGTGCGAAAGCGAAGCTCGTTGCCTATTCCTGGCCGGGAAATGTGCGCGAACTGCAAGGAGTGCTGGTGCAGGCCGCTTTTTTGTCCGATGGCGATGATATTGGCGAGGAGCACATCCAACTGGAGGGCTTGACGGAAGAAGCGGAGCATGAGCAAGGGATTCCGTCTTTGCGGGAGACCGAGCTTGTGGCGATCAGACGCGCGCTCCATTCGAGCGGCGGCAACGTCAGCAAAGCGGCAAAGCTGCTTCAGATCGGGCGGAATACGCTGTACCGCAAGATGGCGGAGTATCAGCTTGGGGCGCCTTTTTATATGGGGGAGCCATGACGAAGTGGTACAAGTTTGATAAAAACTCGATCAGATAGCATTTAGCAAATAACGTGAACTCTTCTGCATTAACTTGAAGCTGTAAAATCACAACTCATTGGAGTAGGGAAATGATAACTAAACAATACGATTTGCATTACAAAAAACGGCACCCGGTATTATCGGGTGCCGTTTTAGTATTGTATGGCGTCTTAACCAAGACTAATATTTTTTCTCCTGGTGCTTGAACACACTATTCGTTTTATCGGAGCCTAAATTAGCAGGTGTAGCATACTGTCTTACACCATCAGTGTCTTCTAAATAGAAGTACATAACTTCGGGTTCATCGGCAAAAATCACCTTTGCTCCAAAGGCTGGGAGCTTGCCATAGTGAGTGGCAATAGATATGAGGTCGCTGCTTTTATATCCTTTCATTGGTAAAAGATATTCTTCAACATCTCTTTTTAACTTATATTTTTCGAAGTTAATGAAACCTACAAATAAAAGAACTGCACAAATCACAACTGATGCAGAAATGATTAACCATTTTTTCATAAATATCTCTCCTTTTTCTATCAATGCATGAATAGGTAGTATCGGCAATGGAAATGGCTCAAAATTAAGAAGTAGGAAGAAGATATGCGATGGGCATGGCCAACAACGAGTACAAGGATCACCGATGATTATGGTGATGTTGGTGACCGTTGGCATAAGGGAATTGACATTGGAGTTAAAAAGAAAGATGTATATTCAGTGGCCGAAGGTAAAGTCATTCAAAGCGGGCATTTTAAAGATGGGGTTACCTATGCTATTACCATTGAACATAACGATAGAGACCCAGATACCAATAAGAAGCTAATTACGAGATACCTTCACTTAGAACCTAAAGAGCTTTACTATACAACGAATGAAAAAGTAAAAAAAGGCACAACGATTGCTATGTCTGGAACCAGTGGAGCGACTGGATATCATTTGCACTTTGACGTAAATGCAAAAGGTTTGGAAAAACCGGGAGATCGGGATACTTTTTCTCCTTGGGTATTCTGGCCAGAAAATAGGCCAGACTCGTTAAGTCCTTTGGATGTACAAGGACATGGAGAACATGAACAGGAAAATGGGCATACTCATCCTGAAGATGAAGATTTCTTTGACTTCCTGGTTATTTCTTATGTCGGATCGGATGCGTTTTATAGTTGGTTCTATTCAGTCGAAGAGTCTGAAAGAACGACGGAAAATTTCAAAAAGCAATTTAATTTAAGCGATAATGACATTGAAGAAATTATGAACACGAAGTTGACACAAGAGGAAAAAGCAGAGGTTATTAACGCATCTGCAAATCAGTAAAAAATCTACACTCCCGTGATTTGAACATGGGAGTGTAGATTTTTCCAATATCAAGTAAGGAGGAATAACATGAAGAACAAAAAAGGGTACCTACTCATTTTCGGATTGCTGGTAGTTGTATTCGTTATTTTATATTCAACGGGCATTATTGGACGCTCCGTTAGCATACAAGAAACTCAGTCGATCAGTGCTAATGATGTGATTAATGAAGTTGAAAAAATAAAGAATGAAGTCAAGATCGGTCTAACGATGAATGAAATAAAACAGCTTTATGGTAGTAACTATACGTTAGTTAACGACAACGGCGATCTTGAGAATGGGAATGACGAACATTGGACGTATCGATTCCTTGGAGATGTCAATTACAAGCCTGCGGGCCCGGATCATATGATAGACGAAGAAGGTATGTTAAGTGGAAAAGCAGGAGTGGAGCTATTCATCGGTTGGAAAAATGAAAAGATAACGTTGTTTACGATCACTTATCTAGGTACCGACAAGCATATTCATTTTTACAGTAACGTAAATGGAAAAATTGAAGAGAGTGTTATCAAATAAGCTGAAAGTGGAATGTAGCTTAATTTATAGCCTACGTTTGAAGCGCAACGTTTTGAATGAGGGAACCCCTTGCAGGCTAAGTCGGCATTGTACGACGAATAGAGTGGGGTTTCATCGAAGTAAATCAACTCGGCGGAAATACTGACGAATTGCTTTTCTCTGCATGGGAGAAAAAGAGTTCGTCTTTTTTAGAATGAAAATCCAATGAAGGAGTGCTTCGCTTGAAAAACGACCTGCAAGTAAAATGTCAAATTATGGAATTTAGGAAAGGGCATGAACGGAGCTGCTTGACCAAATAAAAACTGCCGACAGTCTGAGTGTTGCAACATTTTGTTGCAACACTTTTTTAAAAAAGATAAGCATGACTTCCAAATTATGATATAAAAAATAAAAAGACTGAATGTTTCGGGTATTTCTGTGCAAAGATGAACGATTGGCATTAAAGGTGCATTAGATCAGTGCATCCGATTATTCTTTAAAATTGAATTAATTCAAGGAGGGAGACGATTGCTGCAATATTCGATCGCAGTCATACCAGGAGACGGCATTGGTCCAGAGGTGATGGACGAGGGATTGAAGGTGTTGA
The DNA here is from genome assembly GCF_038000275.1 of Brevibacillus sp. FSL K6-0770. NCBI lineage: Bacteria > Bacillati > Bacillota > Bacilli > Caryophanales > Paenibacillaceae > Brevibacillus > Brevibacillus sp. FSL K6-0770. The sequence goes on along the minus strand of NZ_JBBOBQ010000001.1, from coordinate 5,695,049 downwards.
CGGCCGTAGAGGAAGCGCATGGAGGGATTCGTTTTACCCGCGAGATCATGGACTGGAACTGCCAGTATTACCTCACGAACGGCAGGATGATGCCGGAAAATGGACTGGACATATTGAAAGACCACGATCTGATTTTGCTGGGAGCGATTGGAGCGCCAGAGGTGCCCGATCACGTATCGGTGTGGGAGTTGATTTTGCCGATTCGCCGCAGCTTTTCGCAATATGTGAACCTGCGGCCTGTAAAGCTGCTCAAAGGTCTGGAAAGCCCTCTGCGCTACAAAAGCCATGCCGATCTCGATTTTGTCGTCGTGCGGGAAAACACCGAGGGCGAGTATTCCAACATGGGAGGGCGGATGCACCAGGGGACGCCTTACGAGATGGCGGTGCAAAACAACGTCTTCACCCGGTATGGCACGGAGCGCATTCTTCGCTACGCGTACGCGCTGGCAGAGAAACGTCCGACAAAAAGCGTGACGGCAGCTACCAAATCGAACGGAATCAACCATTCCATGCCGTTCTGGGATGAGATCGTCAAGGAGATCAGCCTGGAGCACCCGGACGTTCGCACCAACTTATATCATATCGACGCATTGGCCGCCTATTTTATCACCAGACCGGAGACGTTTGAGGTGGTGGTTGCGAGCAACTTGTTTGGAGACATTTTGACAGACCTGGGGGCAGCCATAGTCGGCGGGCTTGGGCTGGCTCCGTCGGCCAACATCAATCCGGAGCGCCAATACCCGTCGATGTTCGAGCCGATCCACGGATCAGCCCCTGATATTGCCGGAAAAGGGATCGCCAATCCGATCGCGCAAGTATGGAGCCTGAGCATGATGATGGATCATCTCGATTTGCCGGAAATCAGTGCTGTCATCATGAACGCAATCGAGCAAGTTGTCCAGGAGGGCAAGGTGCTGACGCCTGACCTGGGGGGCAAGGCGTCCACGAGAGAGTTGGGGGACGAGATTGTCCGGCACATTTATTTGGGGACGAGATAAAGAGACAAGGGAGGAAGAGAGTATGGAAGCGAAAGCGTATGATTTGTACATCGGCGGAAAATGGATCAAAACGGGCAGCTATATCCCTGTTTTGCACAAATACACCGGCGAGTGCATCTCGCAGATTGCCCGCGCCGAACGGCACCATGTCCAGACAGCGGTAGAGGCAGCGTGGGAGACGTTTCGGAACGATCGGCTGACGCCGTTTCAGCGCTATAAAATTTTGCTGAAGGCGTCTGAGCTGATAGAAGCGCGCCGGGACGAGATGGAGCTTTCCCTCATCCGCGAAGTCGGGAAAACGCGCAAAGATGCGATGAACGAACTGGATCGTACGATTAATACGCTTCGCTTGTCTGCGGAAGAAGCCAAAAAAATTCATGGCGAGATGATCCCGCTGCAATCGACGGAAGGCTCGGAAAATCGCCTCGGGTTCACAATCCGCGTACCGAAAGGCGTCATTGGCGCGATTACGCCTTTCAACTATCCGCTGCTGCTCAGCACGCACAAGATCGCTCCGGCTCTGGCGGCAGGCAATACGCTGGTGGTCAAGCCGGCGACTGTCACGCCGCTCGCGACCTTTTTGCTGGTGGAAGTATTGGAGGAGGCAGGGCTGCCAAAAGGCTATGTGAACATCGTGACGGGGGCTGGCAGCGAAGTGGGCGAGTGGCTTTTGGATGAAGAACGCATCGCCATGTACACCTTTACCGGGTCGGGCGAGGTTGGCCGCCATATCAAAGCGCGCAGCGGCATGCGGCCTGTCGCTCTGGAGCTTGGCAACAACTCGCCCAATATCGTTCACTACGATGCGGATGTGGAGCTGGCGGCTCGGCAGACGGCTGCGCGCAGCTTTCATAATGCAGGTCAGGCGTGCATTGCCGTCCAGCGCATTTACGTGCACGAAGATGTGTTTCCGTCATTCAGCGAGCAGTATATCGCGCACGTCAAGCAGTTGAAGGTAGGCGACCCGGAGGACCCGGCCACAGATGTCGGCCCGATGATCAGCGAAAAAGAGGCAAAGCGGACAGAAGAGTGGGTACGGGAAGCGATCAGCGAAGGAGCGACAGCGCTTTTGCCCATCAGGCGGGAGGGCGCTCTGTTTTATCCGGCGGTGCTTGTGAATACGAAACCGGATATGAAGGTAGTGTGCCGGGAAGTGTTCGCCCCGGTAGTGACGATTATTCCGTACAGCGATCTGGAGGATGCTTTTGCCCAGGCGAATGATTCGGAATACGGCTTGCAAGCGGGGATTTTTACCTGTGATCTGAATGTCGCGATGAAAGCAGCACGCACGCTGGAGTACGGCGGGGTAGTCATCAATGACGTCTCTACGTACCGCAATGACGTGATGCCGTACGGAGGCGTGAAAAACAGCGGACTCGGCAAGGAAGGACCGCGCTATGCCGTGGAAGAAATGACCGACGAGCGAATGGTGGTGATCAATCTATGAGCGGTCAACTGCTGCAAGGAAAGACGGCGATCGTCACAGGCGCTGCTTCCGGAATGGGAAAAGCGACTGCCAAGCTGTTCGCGGCGGAGGGAGCGAATGTCGTCCTGGCTGATTTGAACAAAGAGGCGGCTGTGCAGGTCGCTCTGGAATTGCCGGACGGGAGGGGCCATGCCGTGCAAGTCGACGTGGCCGATGACGAAAGTGTAGCCGCGCTGATTCAAGAGACAGTTGCCGTCTTCGGTGCGCCTGACGTGTTGGTCAATTGCGCCGGAGTTCCCCAAGCCTTTACGCCGATTGAGGAGCTGACATTGGAGCAGTGGGATCGGATCATGTCCGTCAACGCGAAGTCGCTCTACTTGACGGCCAGACATGCGGTTCCGCACATGAAGGCGAAAGCGAGGGGCAGCATCATCAACATCGCCTCCATCGCGGGCATCCGCGCGCGTCCCGGCCTGAATGCCTACTGCGCTTCCAAAGGCGCGGCGATCATGTTGAGCAAGGCTCTGGCAATCGAACTGGCTCCTTATCAAATCAGAGTCAATGTCATCAATCCTGGCCCGGCGGAGACTCCCATGCTGGGCAAGTTCATCAACGGAGACGAGCAAGAGGTAGAAGCCGGGAAAAAGGATATTTTCATCAGCAGCGTTCCATTGGGCATGCTGATTCAGCCGGAGGATATCGCGCAGGCCGCTCTGTACCTGGCTTCCGATCTGTCCAAGATCGTGACTGGGGAAGTCATGAACGTTGATGGCGGGAGGGGAATCTAGTCTATGGAGAAGCAGCAAAGGAGAGAGTGTGTGGATTATCGGCAGCAACTAGCAAGTTTGTTGGGAGAGGACAGAGTGACGACCAATCCGACTGTCCTCATGAATCATAGCCATGATGAATCGTACCATCCCCCTCATCTGCCGGATGTTGTCGTGTTTCCGCAGTCTGCGGATGAGGTCAGCGCCATTTTGCAGTTGGCTAATGAACAGCGTATTGCCGTGACACCGTTTGGCTTGGGTACCAGCTTGGAAGGCCATGCGATTCCGTACGCAGGGGGAATCAGTATGGACTTTTCGCTGATGAACCAAGTGCTGGAGGTGCGTCCGCAAGACTTTTTGGTCAGAGTACAGCCGGGGGTGACGCGCACTCAGCTCAATCGCGAGTTGAAAAAGCACGGTTTGTTCTTTTCCGTTGATCCGGGTGCTGACGCGACATTAGGCGGGATGGCGGCCACCAATGCGAGTGGCACCACTTCCGTCCGCTACGGTGTCATGCGCGACCAGGTCCGCGATTTGCAGGTCGTTCTCGCAGACGGGCGGATCATTCATACGGGCAGCATGACGGCCAAATCATCGTCCGGGTATCACCTGACAGGGCTGTTCGTCGGATCAGAAGGGACATTGGGCGTGTTTACAGAACTGACGCTGCGTGTGTACGGGATTCCCGAGGCGACGATGGCAGCGCGGGCCAGCTTCCCAACCGTTCAAGACGCGGTAGATACGGTCGTGGATATTATGGGGGCGGGGATTCCCGTTGCCCGCATCGAGCTGGTTGACGAGCGTTCCATTCAGCAGGTGAATTTGTACAAGGAAACGAGCTATCCGGAAAACCCGACGCTTTTTATTGAGTTTCACGGCAGCGAGCAAAGCCTTGCGCATGACATTGAGTTCGCCCAAAACATCAGTGCCGAGCACGGTTGCACGCAGTTTCTGTTCGAGACTGATTCCAAAGCCCGTGCCGCGCTTTGGGATGCGCGCCACAATCTGGCTTACACTTTTCTGCACAAATCGCCCGGCAAAAAAATGATGGTGACCGATGTATGCGTGCCTTTTTCCGAACTGGCGAAGGCAGTCGTGGACGCCCGGCAGGCCATTGACCGCTCAGGTTTGGACGGAGCCGTGCTGGGACATGTCGGCGACGGAAACTACCACGCGATTTTGATGATCGACATACATGATGCACAAGAAATGGCCCGAGCCGAGGAACTGAACGCCCATCTGGTAGAGTACGCGCTGAGCCGCGGCGGGACGTGCACCGGAGAGCATGGCGTAGGAGTGGGCAAAGTCAAATATCAGCGCAAGGAGCACGGAGCGGCGCTGGACGTGATGCGGTCGATGAAGCAAGTTCTCGATCCGAACGCCATCCTGAACCCGGGGAAAATATTCGCAAACTAGCAATGGCCTGCATTCTGATCTGGCATGATCGAATGCAGGTTTTTCTTTTTGGCGAAATATGGCGAAAGGTAGAGGAGAAAGGGCGAGGATGTGGAATGTAGGAGATTGGTAAATAAACATTTCGCAAGGCAGGGAGGCAGGCATGCATGAAGTCGATTGTTGAGATTGCCCAGGCAGCAGGGATCGATGAGCAGGATCTGGAGCTTTACGGAAAGTTTAAGGCAAAAATATCTGATGAACTATGGAATAAGATAAAAGATCGACCTGATGGCAAGCTGATTCTCGTCACTGCGATGAATCCGAATCCAGCCGGAGCGGGTAAAACGCTGACGACGATCGGTCTGTCGCAGTCGCTTAATTTGCTTGGAAAGAAAACGATTGCCGCTCTCAGGGAGCCATCTCTGGGGCCGTGCATGGGCATCAAGGGAGGCGCTACCGGAAGCGGCAAGGCGCAAATTCTCCCCGCAGATGAAATCAACCTGCACTTTACCGGAGACATTCATGCGATTACAGCTGCGCACAATTTGCTCGCAGCGATGATTGACAATCATATTTTCCACGGCAATCCGCGCGGCATCAATCCGAAGAAGATTGTCTGGAAACGGGCGATGGACATGAATGACCGAGCGCTCAGAAATATTGTGGTCGGACTCGGCGAAGGCAACGGCATGACACGCGAGGACGGCTTCATGATTACGACTGCTTCGGAGATCATGGCTATTTTGTGCTTGAGCGAAAACCTCGCCGATTTGCGCGACCGACTGAATCACATCATCATCGGCTACGATTATCAGGATCAGCCGGTTCGTGCGGAGGAAATCAACGCGGTAGAAGCAATGTGCGTCCTGCTCAAGGAAGCGATCAAGCCGAACCTGGTGCAAACGATTGAAGGCACGCCTGTCATCGTCCACGGCGGTCCTTTTGCCAACATCGCCCATGGGTGCAGCAGCGTGATCGGAACCAAAACCGCTCTCAAGCTCGCAGATTACGTCGTAACCGAAGCGGGCTTCGGCGCTGATCTGGGCGCAGAAAAGTTTTTTGATATCAAGTGCCGAAAAGCGGGACTGACTCCAGCGGCGGCCGTAGTGGTGATTACCGTTCGTTCGCTGAAATACAACGGCGGGGTGAAAGTGCCTGATCTGGCGGAAGAAAACCTCGCTGCATTGGAGGCAGGCTTTGCCAACGTCCGTCGCCATCTGGAGAACCTCCAAAAGTTCGGCGTACCAGCGATTGTAGCCATCAACCATTTTGCCACAGATACGCCAAGAGAGATCGACGCAGTCGTGAAGCTGTGCCAGGAGGCCGGAGCAGAAGCCGCGCTATCCAAGGCTTGGGCAGAAGGCGGCGAAGGTGCGGTCGAACTGGCTGAAAAAGTAACGCGGGCGGCAGAGCGTCCTTCGCAGTTCCGCTTTTTGTACGAAGAAGACCGCAGCGTGAAAGAAAAAATCGAGACGGTCGTGAAGGAGATTTACCGCGGTTCTGGCGTAGTCTTTTCGCCATTGGCATTGAAGACGATCCAAAAGATCGAAGACATGGGGCTGGCCCATCTGCCTGTCTGCATGGCGAAGACACCATACTCGTTTACAGATCGGGCTGACCAGCTGGGAGCACCTGTAGACTTCACCATTCAGGTGAGCGAGGTGCGGATTTCGGCGGGGGCAGGCTTTATCGTGGCGCTCACCGGAAGCCTGGTGACGATGCCTGGACTTCCGAAAAAGCCGGCAGCCGAGTCGCTGTACGTGGATGAGCACGGCCATGTAGAGGGACTGAGCTAAGCAACACAAAGGCAAAAAGCTGACACGGGCAACAAAGTGTCAGCTTTTTTTCGCGCTTAGGCAGAGCTAAACAAGCCTGCAAACCCGGTTGTAGTTGATCATGGGAGCTTTCTTTCGTTATCATAGAAGAGAACACCTATCTGTTTTGGAGGTTTTGCTGGAAACCAAAATTCTACCAAAAACAGACGGTGTTTTTCTATTTTTTTCTCGAAAGTTGGGAAAATTGCCTCAGATTATCGGTTGCATAGCGGAAAGGAGGCTCACAGCTACTCATTCATCCATCTTTTCCATACTTCTAAGATGAAGAGGAAGGTGCCATGTGGATCAAAAAACATTGATTACCAAGCAGCGCAATAAAATTGTCATTTGCATTGGATGGCTTATGGTAGTACTGCAAGTAGCGATCGATATAACACGAGGTTTAAGCCTTGCTTTTGTCATTCAGTGGTTCGTGTTTGCCGGGATTTGTTTGCTGCTGATGTGGATGAACCGCGCAGCGAAAACCATTTTGCTCATTCCGTATGTCTTGGTTGGCGTCCTTTCTCTTATTTGTGTTATGCATTTGCTTACTTTTCCCCGGACAGCCGAGAGGAGTATGCTAAATTTGTTCGAGTACCTCGCTCTTGTATCTCTTTATCCCAACTATCGCCCTGTTATTGCGATGTCAGTTGTAGCCATCATTACTGCGAATCTAGGTCAATATCTGAATGTTTATGCAGATGCAAATAATGTTCCGCTCGTCGTGGTTGCCATCATCACGATCTATGTCGCAAAGCTTAACGAGAACGTGTATTTGCAAGCGGAAAGCCGGCATAAGGAAACGCTGTTTGCTAAACAGCAAATCGAGCAAATTTTTGGTAAGGTGTTACATTCGGTGGAGACGCTTAAACAATTCAGCTTGTCGCTAAAAGATAATGTCCTTTTTACGGAACGCGTCTCTCGGGAAGTATTGACGTCTTTTTCCGAGGTGGCTAAAGGCGTGCAACTGCAGGCAGCAAGTGTCGGCGATATCTCCAACTCCGTACAAGATTCAAATCATGGAGTTCAGCGAGTAGCCGCCAGTTCGCAGCGCATGAAAGATTTAACATTAGCGACTGTGAAGGTAACGGAAGAAGGAAATGAACAGGTGTCGACGCTAACGAAACAAATGGCTCATATCAGTACGATCATCGATAAAACCGTGACGTTGATGAACGAGCTTCATGAACGAAATCAGCAAATCGGTTCTGTTCTTTCCAAGATTAGCGAGATCTCCAACCAAACCAACCTGCTGGCCTTGAATGCTGCCATCGAAGCAGCGCGTGCGGGAGAGCACGGGCGGGGTTTTGCCGTGGTTTCTGATGAAGTGAGGAAGCTGGCTGTCCATTCACAGCAATCGACGGAAGAAATAGCAGGCATATTGGTGGATATCCAAAATAAGACAAGCGACCTTGCCAAGCAAATCATTACCGGACAAGCCGCTGTTGTAGACAGTCAAAACGCTGCGCAGCACACAGAATCCATACTAAAACAAATTACAAATAACGCGAATAGCGTTGTGATTCAAGCGGGCGAGGTTGAGACGCTCATTCATGCGTTGGAGAATGGCTCGCTGCGGATTGTGGATGAAATCACCCAGATTTATAGCGTAACGGAACAATCGAGTGCGTCTGTAGAGCAAGTATTGGCGAGTGTAGACGAACAAACAGAACGGATTGAACAAATTGTGGCAAGCTTTAGAGAGTTGGAGCTGCTTACCGATACGTTAAGCAGCTTGGCTGTGGAGTCTGGGAAGTAGCTATGATCTGATAGCATCCCCTTTAAGTAGACATGGCGTGAAAAGCGCACAATGGTTTACTTGGAGGGGCTTTTTTGTAATTTTATGCAAGAAAAGTAGTTTAGCTATCAAACAAATCGGGTAAAGATTTCGTGTGGAAAAAAATCCAAGGCATTATTTGAAAGTTAACCCACATTTTTACTTTCGTGTGCTATAGTAAATTTATAAACAAAATACGACAAAAAATGACAAAGGCAAACCTGTTGAAAGGCAGGGACGCAAAGCCACGGGTCTAAGGCAAGCAGATTGCATTTCTCTGCTGCTACGATAGCCGGGTTGCCATGCCGAACGCAAAAAGGCTGTCCGGGTGGCAGTCTTTTTTGTTGTGAAAAAAAGGATAGGAGGTACACCGTGTGATGGAATCAAGTCTAAAGAAAAAGTTAATTGTCGTTATGTGCCTGCTTTTGATCATCAGCTTGGGCACGGTATGCGGGGCCAGCTACTACAGCTCTTCGCAATTGCTATCATCGAGCCTGGACAAAGAAGCGGAACTGACAGCCAGCAATCTATCCATCCGTATCGACAGCTTCTTCCAGGAAAAAATCGGAATCGTGGAAACAGTCGGGGAGATGATGTCCTCAGACAACAATTTCGAGCATGACTTGAGGCTGATTCAGGAAGCGCAAAAGAAAAACCCTGAGTTTGAAACGTTTTTCTTTTCCTATGACTTGAGCGGCAAAAAGGTCATCAACTTCAAAGGAGAGGAAACCAATCCTTCCGACCGTCCGCATTTTCAGGAAGCAGGAAAAGGCGAAGGGAAAATCATCGTATCCGAGCCGGTTGTTTCCCAACGGACAGGCAATAACATTGTGACGGTCATCTTGCCATTGATGAAAGACAACCGCCAATACGGCTATGTCGGCTCTACTATCCCAATCAATGAGATTCAAAAAACGGTTTCTGAAGAGAAATTCGGGCACAGCGGCTATGCTTTTCTCGTCAGCAAAAAAGGAACGTATATCTGGCATCCGAATAGCGAGTTTATTTTGAAGCAATCCGTGCTGGAAAGCGACATTCCCGAGCTGAAAACGGCATTTGAAGCGACGCAGCAAGGCGGGCATGGAATTATTCAATACCAGCAGGAGCAAACAGCGCAGTTCTCCTCATACGCATCGACGAAACTGAACTGGGGCGTATTCATCACGGCTCCGGTCAAAGATTTGCACGCTCCGGTAAATGAGCTGTCGATCAAGCTGCTTGCGATTTCACTGGTTGTGTTGGCGCTCGGGATCATTTTCGTATACTGGCTGTCTGTTCGCCTGGTGAAACCGATTCAGCGTCTGAACCAAGTGGTCAATGTGGTGGCGCAAGGGAATCTCACGCAGACCGTTACGGTAGACGGCAAGGATGAGCTTGCGGTGCTTTCCCGTGACTTCAACCAGACTGTTGCCCACTTGAAAGGTCTGATTGAGGGCGTGTCGCAATCTTCCGAGCAGGTGCTGCGCTTTACTCAGGAAGTATCGGCAGGCATTGAGCACGCGACGGAAAACGTCAATCGCATCGGGCAATCGATCAATCAAATTGCAGGCGGAGCGGAAGCGCAGGCGACCAGCTCCAAAGATGTCGCGCTGTCCATGAATGATATGGCAGCAGGGATCGTGAAAATCGCCGAGACATCTGCGCATGTTTCCGAGGCGGCGCGCGAGGCTTCGGAACAGGCTGAGCAAGGAACGACTGTCGTGGAGCAGGCGGTGCGGCAAATGGGCAGCATCGGCGAAGGAACGACCAAAGCAACTGAGGCCATCGAACGTTTGAACAGCCGCTCCAAGGAAATCGAAGGGATTCTCGATACGATCAGCCAGTTGACGTCGCAAATCAACCTGCTCGCTCTCAATGCGTCGATTGAGGCTGCGCGGGCTGGCGAGCATGGACGAGGCTTTGCCGTCGTGGCCGGAGAAGTGAAAAATCTCGCTCACCAATCCGAGGAATCGGCTGCGAAAATAGCGACATTGATTCACGAAATCCAACAGGATACCCGCCATGCCGTCGAAGTGATGAACACAGGCAACCGCGAAGCGCACGAAGGAATCACGATGATTGAAGAAGTCCGGGAAATTTTTGCGCATATTTTGGAGTCTTCCCGCAATGTTGCTGCCCATATTTTGGAGGTGTCAGCAGCATCGGAAGAAATGTCCGCAGGCTCCGAGCAGGTGAGCGCCTCGGTGGATGAAATGCATCACATCGCGAAGCTCGCTACTTCTGATGCCCAAAAGGTTGTGGAGGCAACAGCCGAGCAGCTTCAGGCCATTCAAGATATCGCCCGTTCCGTCGAGCATTTGAACGCCGTGACGGAAGAACTGCAACAAGGGGTTGGCAAGTTTAGCCTGTAGGTCCCATCCCTGTTAAAGGGGGGATGCGATATAAGGGATGAGACAGTTTGAACAAAGCAAGACAAACAAAGAGAGCAACAACCAGGAGGAGAAGAAACCGATGAACAAGTGGACCAAAAGAATGGTGGCGAGCACACTCGCTGCAACATTGCTGATGACTGGAACCGGAGCGTTTGCCGCAACTGCGGGAACACCGAATGGACAAGCCGTGGCGGTAGAAGCGGCCAAAAAACAGGACAATAAAAAGTTTGAGTCCCGCCTCGACGAGATCATCGCACGAGGATATATTGTAGTGGGAACGCCTGGGGACTACAAGCCGTTCACATATTTGAATCCGAAGACGAACGAGTTTGAAGGCTACGACATTGACGCCATGAAAGAGTTCGCCAAAAGCCTGGGCGTAGAGGCGCGCTTTGTGCAGACTTCATGGCCGACGATGATGGACGATCTGCTGGCAAACAAATTCGACATCGCGGTAGGCGGCGTGACACGCAACACGGATCGGCAGAAAAAAGCGCACATGGGCGATCCGTACATCGAATTTGGCAAAGCGCCGTTGATTCGCGCGCAAGACAAGGACAAGTACAAGAGCCTGGCCGACATTAACAAGAAAGAAGTGCGAATCGGGGTAAATCCGGGCGGCACCAATGAAAAGTTCGTGCGTGACTATTTGAAAAACGCGACCGTGACTGTCGTGCAAAACAATCTGGACATCCCGGGCCTTGTCGCAAACGGCACGTACGATGTCATGATCACCGATACGATTGAAGCGATGGTTTACTCCAAAGCAGACTCCCGCCTGTACGCTGCTTTGACCGACAAGCCGTTTACCCGCAGCGAAAAGGCGTACATGATTCCGCGTGGCGACTTTATTTTTGCCAGCTATCTCGATGTGTGGATGGACGAAATGAAGCTGCAAGGAAAATTCGATGAGCTGTTCCACAAATGGGTAAAATAAGCGTCGAGTCGAATAATCGATCGCAATGATGCAAAGCAGCAGCCCTGTCTGGAGTGTCCCGGCAGGGCTGTTTTGTTTTTTATGTGTTTCGCCGTATATTCTGACAAAAATCGGTTGATACTAAAAGGGAAATGGGCATAAATCCCGTTTGCAATTTTGCCAGATGCATGATACGATTACAGCTATGTTCTTTGTAGGGTGCTTATGTACAATCGGAGATAAAAGGGCATGTTCCGGCTGTAAGGAATAGTGCCCTTTTTTAGTGAGAATTTTATAGAAGAAGGTAAAGTAAAAGGAGACTGACGTTCATTGACTACTTTTTTTGATTTTGGATTGCATCATTCTATTGTGAGAGCTCTTGGCAACATGGGGTTTGAAGAGGCGACAGCCATTCAGGAGCAAACTGTTCCTGTAGCCTTGCAAGGCCGCGATTTGATTGGACAGGCGCAAACAGGTACAGGAAAAACCGCTGCTTTCGGTATTCCGCTGGTTGAGCGCCTGGATGAAAACAACGGCAATATTCAAGGGGTTGTACTGACGCCGACCCGTGAGCTGGCTGTGCAGGTAGCAGAGGAAATCAACAAAATTGCCCAGTTCAAAAACATTTCCGCTCTGCCAATTTACGGCGGTCAAGACATTACCCGCCAAATCAAGGCGCTGAAAAAGCGCCCGCAAATCATCGTAGCGACGCCTGGCCGTTTCATGGACCACATGAGAAGAAGAACGATCCGCCTCGATGCGATCGAGATCGTTGTTCTGGACGAAGCAGATGAAATGCTGAACATGGGCTTCATCGACGATATCAAGGAAATTTTGCAAGAAGTTCCTGACAATCGTCAAACCTTGCTGTTCTCTGCAACTATGCCGAGAGCGATTCAGGAAATTGCCCAGCAGTTCATGAGCGAGCCGACGCTGATTTCCGTCAAACCGAAAGAAGTAACGGTGCCAAACATTGAGCAGCAATACATGGAAGTTGCCGAGAAGCAAAAATTCGACGTTCTGTGTCGTCTACTTGACATTCATTCCCCTGAATTGGCGATCATTTTCGGTCGTACCAAGCGCAGAGTGGATGAACTGTCCGAGGCTCTGACCAAGCGCGGTTACGGCGCTGAAGGAATCCATGGCGATTTGAACCAGGCAAAACGCGACAGCGTGCTGCGCAAGTTCAAGGAAGGTACGATCGAAGTGCTGGTTGCGACAGACGTAGCTGCCCGCGGTCTGGATATCAGCGGCGTTACGCACGTATTCAACTTCGACATTCCGCAAGACTCGGAAAGCTACGTTCACCGTATCGGCCGTACTGGTCGTGCCGGGAAGACTGGTCTTGCCATCACGTTTGTCACTTCCCGCGAGATCGACCACCTGCGTCTGATCGAGCGCGCGACAAACCGCCGTATGGAGCGTCGTTCTGTGCCTAGCATGAGCGAAGCGCTGGAAGGTCAACAACGTTTGACCGTGGAGAAAATTTTGGAGGCGTCAGGCCGCGATGACTTGAGCGCCTACAAAACATTGGCCGAGCAATTGCTGGAAGATATCGATTCCGTGACGCTCGTATCTGCTGCACTCAAGCTGCTGACCAAAGAGCCGGATCAAACTCCGGTTCGCCTGACAGAAGAAGCGCCTCTGCGTGTCGGCAAGAAAAAAGCGTTCCCGAAAGGCAAAGGCGGATACGGTTCTGGCTCCGGCTTTGGAAGCAAACGCCCACCTCGTCCACGCGGTGGAGAGTTCCGTCCTCGCAGCGGCGATTCCCGTCCGCGCAGTGGAGAATCTCGCCCACGCAGCACAGAGTCCAGCGGAAGACCATACAGCAACAAACAACGATAAGAATGCAAGAGCCGATGCGACGAAAAGCGCATCGGCTTTTTTTGCATACAAGCGGGGCGGCAGGGCAAACTACTGATTGATTTGGAGGAAGGAGTGAGTGCAATCATGAAAAAGTCGATTGGCTGGACCACAGCCGTTGCGCTGGCAAGTGTACTTGGAACAGCCATGCCAGCCCCGCTGCACGCTGAGAAAGCACAGGCAACAGACGTAAAGCCGATGCGAATTACAGAGGAGCAAGCGAAGCAAATCGCTTTGCAGCAAATAAAAGGACGCGTGCTGCACTCGGAGCTGGATACGGAAAATGGCGTGCTGGTCTATGAGTTTATTATTCTTACCGACCAGAACCAGGTGTACGAGGTAGAGGTCAATGCAGAAACGGGAAAGGTCATGAAGGTGGAGAGAGAAGATTTTTGAGGAAAAAGAGACTTCTGCTCGTCGGAGCGGGAGTCTCTTTTTTTGCTGCTATTAAGTTTTGGCAACAACGAGAACGACAAATGCGAGCTTTGATTTTGTTGTGGCGCGTATGTAAACGCTTTATATTTGAGGTGTGCACATTATCTGTTTAATCATGTCAACATTTTTATAGAAAAGGTAAAGGAGGGTCCAGTATGGAGAATTTGGCGACAAAGAACCAGTCTTCTGGTGGAGTGCGCGTCTCGGTACAAAAATTTGGACGGTTTCTCAGTGCGATGGTCATGCCAAACATCGGTGCGTTTATTGCCTGGGGATTGATTACGGCATTGTTCATCCCGACAGGATGGCTGCCTAACGAAAACCTGGCGAAACTGGTCGGGCCGATGATTACGTATTTGCTGCCGCTGTTGATCGGATACACGGGCGGGAAAATGGTTCACGATGTACGTGGTGGTGTCGTGGGGGCTGTCGCCACGATGGGGGTCGTAGTCGGGTCAGATATCCCGATGTTTTTAGGGGCAATGATCATGGGGCCTCTGGGCGGTTGGGTCATGAAAAAAGTCGACCGACTGTTCGAAGGCAAAATTCGCTCCGGTTTTGAAATGCTGGTCAACAACTTTTCCGCAGGGATTATCGGTGCGTTGCTGACGCTGCTCGCTTTCCTGGCGATTGGTCCGGTCGTGACGGGTCTTAGCAAGGCGCTGGCATCAGGCGTGCAGGTCATCGTCAATGCAGGGTTGCTCCCGCTGGCGAGCATTTTGGTCGAACCGGCAAAAATGCTGTTCCTCAACAACGCGATCAATCACGGTATTTTCAGCCCGATTGGTCTGGATGAAGCGGCGCGCACAGGAAAATCGATCTTTTTCCTGCTGGAGACCAACCCTGGCCCAGGTTTGGGAATCCTACTGGCATACTGGCTGGCAGGTCGAGGCAATGCCAAGCAATCGGCGCCAGGTGCCGTGATCATTCACTTCTTTGGGGGGATTCACGAGATTTACTTCCCTTACATTTTGATGAATCCGCGTCTCGTTTTGGCGGTAATCGGCGGCGGGATGGCAGGGGTCTTCACCTTTACGCTGCTCGGCGCAGGGCTGGTGGCACCGCCATCGCCAGGCAGTATCTTCGCACTCAGCGCCATGGCTCCGCGCGGCGGATTGCTTCCGGTATGGGCAGGGGTCGTTGCCGCAACCGTTGTCTCGTTCCTCATCGCTTCGGCTTTGTTGAAAATGAGCAGCAAGACCGAAGAAGACGAGTTGGACAAGGCGACAGAGAAAATGCAGGAGCTGAAAGGCAACAAGCAGCCGGCAGCAGCAGGGCAAGAAGCTGCGGCAACAAAAGAAATCGCGGCAGCGGACGTGAAGAAAGTGGTGTTTTCTTGCGACGCCGGAATGGGTTCCAGCGCGATGGGAGCAGCTTCCTTGCGCAAAAAGTTCAAGGATGCCGGAATTGGCGAAATCACCGTCATCAACACAGCTATTAACGATATCCCCAATGATGCCGATATCGTGATTACACACAAGTCGCTGACAGAGCGGGCGAAGGCAAAAGCACCGACTGCCGAGCACATCTCGATCGATAACTTCTTGAATAGTCCGGAGTATGACAAGTTGGTCAAACGACTGGGGTAAAAGGGGATCAACGCTAGTGAAAGCTAGCGTTTTCCCTCTTTGGCGTTAAGGAGGGAACACGGCATGCAAGTATCCTCGCGACAGCGATCCATCATGGAGATTTTATTGCAGGAGGAAAAGGGCATCACCGTGGCGCAGATCGCCGAACGAATCGGCGTAAGCACCCGGACCGTACACAGGGAGCTGGACGCATTGGCCCCGCTCTTTGCGAAAAACGAACTGGAGCTGGTGAGAAAGACGGGGGCCGGGGTGGAGGTCGCAGGGACAGCGGAGCAAAAGCTTGCTTTGAAAATGTCTGTTTTGCACCAAACGACGACCGAATTTACCGCAGAGGAACGCAAGGCGATTATTATGTGCTCCCTCTTGGCAGCCACGGAGCCAGTCAAGCTGATCTCGCTCGCCATTGATCTGAAAGTGACGACTGCTACGATCAGCCACGACCTGGACGACTTGGAAGAGCTTTTGGGACGGTACGACCTGACTCTTTTGCGAAAGCGGGGATACGGCGTCGAACTGCTGGGAAATGAAGCTTCCAAGCGAAGGGCGATCAGCCGTTTGATAGCCGAGCACCTCGATGACCATGAGCTGATCGGGGTGATCAAGGAGAACATTCAAAACAAGACGACACGGGACATGGATTCGATTTCCCGGCGTCTGCTCTCCCTGATCGATCGGGATAAGCTGATCAAGGTGGAAAATGCTCTCAGTCATCTCGAAGCCGAACTGCCGTACCCGCTGGCAGACAGCGCCTACATCGGCCTGGTTGCCCATTTGGCATTGGCGATCGAGCGAATCGAAAAAGGCGAGAAAATTCGCTTCGACGAGCATACGTGGAACGAGCTAATCGGAACGCCGGAGTTTGTGATTGCCGAAAACATCATGGAACGGCTGCGGCACATTTTTCAGATGGAGATTCCTCGGGATGAAATCGGGTATATTACGATGCATTTGCGAGGAGCGAAGCTGCGCCATTCCCACGACGATTACGTCTGGCCGGAAAATACGGAGCTTGCCGCTCTGACTGGGCGATTCATCGCTTTGTGCGAAGAGCGGCTCGGGCTTTCGCTGCGAGACGACTCTTCCTTGTTTCACGGGCTGTTGACGCACTTGGAGCCAGCCTTGTACAGACTCAGGCGCAAGATGGAGATTCACAATCCGATTCTCGGGCAAATCAAGCAAAACTACCCGGAGCTGTTTGCGGTTGCCAAGGAAGCGATGGCAGCGCTTTTGCCGGAACTGCCAGTGCCGGACGAAGAGATCGGTTACCTGGTCATGCACTTGGGAGCGGCGCTGGAACGAGGCAGGCAGGAGCAGCAGCGATACCGGGCGCTGGTCGTCTGTTCAAGCGGAATCGGTTCTTCGAAAATATTGGCGACGCGCATCAAAAAAGAGATTCCCGAAATCGTCAGCTTGAAAAACTTGTCCATGTTCGATGTAGGAAGTGTGCCGCGAAGCGATTACGACCTGATTATTTCTACCTTGCCGCTGTCGTTTGATCCGGCGGAATACGTAGTCGTCAGCCCGCTTTTGCCGCAGGATGATATTCAAAAGATCAAGTTTCATTTGCATAACCGACCTGTTCAAGTAGAGTCGATGAAAAAAAGCAAGGGAATGCCGCCAAAAGGAAAGCAAGCACAGGCGCAGTTGAAGTCGATGCAGCTCTATGCCGCTTTTGCCAACCAGATCATCGACGGTTTACGGCAAAGCACAGTGAGCAATGTAGCGCGCGATATGCCCAGCGTCCTGCACGATATTTGTTCGGAGCTGGAACAGCGAGGGGCGATATACGCTGTCGATCCGGTCGTGCAGCAGCTGATTGAACGCGAAAAGCTCGGCGGGCTGGGAATACCGGGAACGGCAATGGCCCTGTTTCACGGCAGGAATGAGGCGGTAACGACAGCCTCGTTCACGATTCATTTTCTGGAGCAGCCTGTGCGGCTAAGATCGATGGATGAAGAAGAGATGTCCGTTGATTTGCTGTTGCTTTTGCTCGGGCCAAAAGAAGTGCCCAAGGAAGGGCTGGAGGTGCTCAGCGAGGTCAGCTCGCTTTTGATTGAGGAAGAGATGCAGGAATTGTTGAAGACAGGAGAAATACAGCACATTGCTGATTATATAGCAGGCAAGTTGTATGCCTTTTGCCTGAAAAAGACTGGATGGGAGAGAGTGTAATGAAAAACATACTGACTACAGAAAAAATCATGCTGAATGCCAAAGTAGCAAACAAGGAAGAAGCGATCAGACTGACGGGCGAGCTGTTGGTGCGCGCTGGCCACGTCACGGCGTCTTACGTTGAAAAAATGCAGGAGCGCGAAGGACTGGCAACTACTTATATCGGCAGCGGTGTAGCGATCCCGCACGGAACGAACGAAGCCAAGGCAGATATTCTATCCACAGGGATTTCTGTCGTGCAAGTGCCGGACGGCGTTGATTTTGGCGAAGGAAATGTGGCGTATTTGCTGGTGGGAATTGCGGCCGTAGGAGATGAGCATCTGGAGGTGCTGTCCAATATCGCTATTCTTTGCTCCGAGGAGGAAAACGTGAAACGGATCGTCCATGCTTCCTCTGCTGAAGAAATCATTGCGATGTTCACAGAGGAGGTGTAAGCGCTCATGCTGGCAGTCCATTTCGGAGCAGGGAATATCGGTCGGGGCTTTATCGGACAGTTGCTGAGCCAGGCTGGCTACGAAGTCGTGTTCGTCGACGTCAATACGGCATTGGTTGATGAGCTTAACCGCAGAAAAATGTATCAAGTGCAGCTGGCAACGGCAGGAAATCCGCAATCCGTCGTGGAAGGAGTGCGTGCGATTCACGGTCAGGATATGGAAGCGGTCGCTGCTGCCATCGCTTCCGCCGACTTGGTGACGACTGCTGTAGGGCCAAATGTCCTCGGCCCGATTTCCGGAGCGATTGCGGCGGGAATCGAGAAGCGGCTTGCCGACAATCCGCAGCCATTGAACGTGATTGCTTGCGAAAACATGATTGGCGGAAGCGCCAAGCTGAAAGAGCACGTTTTTGCCCGGCTTGCGGAACCGCTTCAGGCGAAGGCAGGGCAGTTGATCGGGTTTCCGAACGCGGCTGTAGACCGCATCGTGCCGATTCAGCAGCATGAAGACAAGCTGCTGGTTACTGTCGAACCGTTTTTTGAATGGGTCGTAGACCGTTCGCAAATGGTTGGAGAGGTGCCGCAGATTGAAGGAATCACTTATGTGGACGACTTGGCTCCGTACATCGAACGAAAGCTGTTTACCGTAAATACAGGCCACGCTGTGATTGCCTATATGGGCTACCAGTTGGGGATGACAACGATTGATCAGGCTATGCAAAACGAAAAGGTCGCCAAGGCTGCCAGAGGCGCTCTGCAGGAAACGGGTGCCCTGTTGACCGCCAAGTACGGCTTTGACGCACAGGCGCACGGGCAGTACATCGAGAAAATATTGGGGCGCTTTGCCAATCCGCTGCTCTCGGACGACGTTATCCGTGTGGGACGCTCGCCGCTTCGCAAGCTCTCACGGCATGACAGGCTGGTTGGCCCTGCTCTGGAATGCATGGACAGAGGAATCCGTCCCGAGCATTTGGGGATGGCGATTGCAGCGGCGCTGCTGTTTGATTATCCACAGGACGAAGAGGCGGCGCGCATTCAGTCAGATTTGAAGCTGTACGGTTGGGAATATGCATTGCACAATTGCACAGGCATTCCGGCAGGCCATCCGCTTGAGGAAGTCGTTCGCAAACAGGCGCGGTTGATGCAGGAGTGGACAAGTACCAAGTAAAGAAGGGTGGGTGCGGGGGATGTCCCAGAAAATCGTAGGTGTAAAAGCTTCTGTGGGGATTGCCATTGGCAAAGCGTTTTTGCTTGCGGCTCCTGACATGCAGATCAAGACGGTGGCAATTGAAGATGCTGCCAGCGAAATTCATCGCTTCGAGGCAGCGCTTGCGCGGGCAAAGGCAGATTTGCAGGAAATTGCCCAGCGTGTGGAGACAGAAATGGGCACAGAGCAAGCCGACATTTTCAGAGCCCATCTGCTCGTCCTGGAGGACCCGGAGCTTGTCGATACCGTCAAGGACAAGATTACGCAGGAGATGACAAACGCGGAGAGCGCGCTGCATGATGTGGCGCAAGCGTTTATCGGCCTGTTTGAACAAATGGACAACGACTACATGCGGGAACGTGCGGCGGACATTCGCGACGTCACGAAGCGTGTATTGGCATATTTGCTTGGAGTGAACTTTTTTCAACCCAGCTCATTGACGGAGGAAGTCATTATCGTGGCGGAAGATTTGACGCCGTCGGATACGGCTCAGCTTAACCGCCAATTTGTAAAAGGGTTCGTGACCGACATTGGCGGGCGCACCTCGCATTCGGCTATCATGGCGCGTTCCATGGAGATTCCGGCTGTAGTCGGGACGCAGAACATTACGAGTGCTGTCCAGACTTCTACGCTTATGATTGTGGACGGGCATGAAGGTGTCGTCATCATCGCTCCGAGCGAAGAAGAGGTCGCGCACTATACGCGCAAGCAAGCAGAAGACGCAGAGCAAAAGGCCGAGCTGGCAAAACTCGTTCACAACCAGACGGTTACGGCGGACCAGCATCACGTGGAGCTGGCAGCCAATATCGGAAGTCCGGCAGATGTGGCAGGAGCGCTGGCGAACGGCGCAGAAGGAGTCGGGCTGTTCCGCACCGAATTTTTGTACATGGGCCGGGATGATTTCCCGACCGAGGAAGAGCAGTATGTTGCGTACAAACAAGTGCTGACGAGCATGGGAGACAAGCCTGTTGTCATTCGCACGCTGGACATCGGCGGAGACAAGCATCTGTCCTATCTGGACATGCCGGAAGAGATGAATCCGTTTCTGGGCTATCGCGCGATCCGCCTGTGTCTGGACAGACAGGAGCTTTTCCGCACGCAACTGCGCGCCTTGCTTCGCGCCGGGGTGCATGGCAACCTGAAAATCATGTTTCCGATGATTGCGACACTGGAGGAGTTCCGTCAGGCGAAAGCGATCCTGGAAGAAGAAAAGCACGCCCTGCAAAATAGCGGTGTAGCTGTATCCGATCGCTTCGAAGTGGGTATCATGATTGAGATCCCTGCTGCTGCCATGATGGCAGATGTATTCGCGCGTGAAGTGGACTTTTTCAGCATCGGCACCAATGACCTGATTCAATATACGATGGCAGCCGATCGAATGAACGAGCGGGTTGCGTATTTGTACCAACCTTACCATCCGGCTGTCCTGCGGCTTTTGCGCAATGTGATTCAAGCCGGGCACAAGGAAGGAAAATGGGTAGGAATGTGCGGCGAGATGGCAGGCGATCCTGTTGCCGTACCGATTCTGTTGGGACTCGGCCTCGATGAGTTCAGCATGAGTGCGAGCAGCATTTTGCCCGCCCGCAAGCAGCTGAGTCTTCTTTCCCGAGAAGAAATGGAAAAGCACATCGACACCATTTTGCAAATGAGTACGTCCGCGCAAGTAGAGGCGTTCGTCAAAACAACGATCATGAAAGATGGCATCTAAGGAGGCAAGATCATTATGGTGGAGAAAAAAATCGTCGTTCAACTGGCGCACGGCTTGCACGCCAGACCAGCGGCCAACTTCGTGAAAACAGCCACGACGTTTTCCAGCGAGATCAAGATTGTCAAAAACGAGAAGACGGTCAACGGAAAGAGCATCATGGGCATCATGGCTTCGGCGATCGCCAAAGGCGAGGAAATTACGCTGATTGCTGATGGCGTAGACGAAAACGAAGCGATTGCTGCTTTGGAAGCGGTGCTGACTTCCCAGGAATAGTGTGAATAACGTGCAAAAGCTCCCTTATCCGGGGAGCTTTTTTGTTTGGTTATCTACTGCTGAAAAAGGGGTCAGGCGTTTGGCTTGCCGCTGCTCATCGAGCAAAAGCTCTAATTGAGTGCGGACTTGTTCGACATAGGGAGTGGACAGGGCAGGGAAGGCGAGGTTGTGCATTTCCCACGGGTCTGTCGTGAGATTGTACAATTCGTATTCCGGTTCGATCGGCGGGG
Source organism: Brevibacillus sp. FSL K6-0770 (assembly GCF_038000275.1). Lineage (NCBI taxonomy): Bacteria > Bacillati > Bacillota > Bacilli > Caryophanales > Paenibacillaceae > Brevibacillus > Brevibacillus sp. FSL K6-0770. Next base: position 5,673,677 of record NZ_JBBOBQ010000001.1, on the reverse strand, counting down.
GAGGCTGGCCCGGTGCAGAGGGTGCAGCAAAATAACGGGAGTATTTCCACAGCTCCCAATGCCCATCTGTGGGCAAGTAAGCTATTACGCTTTCCAACAAGTTAGGCTCGATGACAGAGTGGTAAGGCTGACCGAGCAGACTGACTTGATGCTGGCCTTTTGTCACATCATCCTCTGACATGAAGTAAAGCGGGCCGAAATCATCTGGCTGTATCTCGCCGCCACTGACAATCAGCGATGAAAAATTATTTCCCACGAAAGGGCGGGTTTCGCTGTGAGTCAGCTGCAATTGTTCGGCGAGTGCGGGCACGTCGACTTGCACGCAGCCGAGCAAGGTCGGGAGGATATCCACATGGCTTGTCAGCATTTCAGTAGACAGCGACTGTGGAAAAAGCAACGGATTGTGGATAATGAGCGGAATGTGGATGGCTTCTTCGTAGGCGCAATACCATTTTTGATGGAGATTGCCGTGGGCGCCGAGCAGTTCTCCGTGGTCCGCTGTGAAGACAACGAGCGTTTCCGGGTAAAACGATGTCGCCGTCAACGCCTGTAGCACGCGCATGACCTGCTGGTCGGCGTTTTTTTGCAATTGAAAGTACAGACGGCGGTAAAAGTCGTCGTCAGAGATGGGCTGGAATGCTTGTGGATAAACATCGCGGTAGCTCGCCTGGCAGCGAGGTTTCGTCAACAAAGATTCGTTTTGCGTCGGCGAAGGCGGAATGTCGGGGATGGAGTCATCCACATGAAAGCGAAAAAGCGGAACTTGAGCGGAGATATCCCCATAAAGAGCGATATCGTGTGGATTGACGAAAGAGGCGACGACAAACCATGGCTGATACTCCTCAGGGTGCGCCAACTGTTGTTTCTCCTGTTCGAGCCAAAACAACAGATGGATCATCTCGCTGCCGTACACGACGTCTCGCCCGTTTACACCGATGGCAGCGGAGGAGCCGGAATTGTGTGGCGCTCTGCCGTGCGGTTCAGGGCCGATCCAGCCGGAAAAGCCGTATCCGTCCAGCCGATCCGCCAGCCAGTACAAGCTTTCTTTTTGCGGATCGGGAATCCCTGTGACGGAGTCGTAGCTCAGAACAGGGACATGCGTGCCCGGTATCCAAATATCGCCGTCGGAAATGTGCCATTTGCCTTTGTAATACGTTCGATAGCCCGCCGCACGGAAGTAGTCGCCCATCGTCGGCACGGTGTTGGGATCGAGCCAAAACATGTCGCTGTCCGGGGAGCGTTTGGCGACGCCGCTCGTCTGCGTGACCCCGTGCAGAGAAGGGTATTGGCCTGTGAACAGCGTCGTTCTGCTAGGCGAGCAGGCTGTTGCGCCTGCATAGTGGCGCTTGAACTCCATGCCGTGCCTGCGCAAAAACGAGTGGGCAGGCAGAGCTTCCTCGCGCCATGTGCGCAAGCTGCTCTCCTCGTACGCTGGCGGAAACCGTTCCTGGTCGACGATGATCAACAGGATGTTCGGACGTGTCTTGAAAGAACAACTCGACATATCGACGCCTCCAGATGAGATGTACACACTGTTATCAACATATGGGGATAAGCTTTGTCCTTATCCACAAAAAAATCGCCTCGCTGTGCGCAAGGCGACATGATTGTTCCACAGTTAAATCAACACGTAAGAGAGCAGTGACAAAAGCACGGAGGTGATCGACATGGCAATCAGCGGTTTCGCTGCTTTCGTGCGCAGGGCACGCAGATTGACGTTCAGCCCAAGACCGACCATTGCCATCGTGAGGACGAAGGTGGTCACGTGGGCTACTCCGGTGTTGAAGGACTCGGAGACGGGAATTTGTTTTCCCAGCACATAGCTTCCAAACAGGCTCATGACGAGAAAGCCGATCAAAAACCAGGGGAACTCGACTTTTGCTTCTCCTTGCAGTTTGCCGCTGCGTTTCATCCAGAACATCAGGAGAAAACAGAGCGGAACCAGGAGGAGGACGCGGCCCAGCTTGGCTAAAAGCCCGATCGCCAGACCATCCTGCCCGGCGGGAGCAGCAGCGAGTGCAACGTGGGCGATTTCGTGCAAGCTGATGCCGGACCACATGCCGTAATCAATGGCAGTCAGCGGCAAAAACGGGCGAAGCACCGTGTAGAGAATCGCAAAAATGGTTCCGACCAAGGCGATAATGCCTACGCCGATGGCGGTGTCTTCCTCTTTGGCCTGAATGATCGGGGAAACGGCGGCAATCGCTGCCGCTCCACAGACTCCTGTCCCGACGCCGAGCAAGAGGGAGAGGGAGGCGTCGGCTTTCAGCCATTTGGCGAGCAGCACAGTAAGCGCGATAGCGAATACGATGACTCCGGCGTCGTAGACGAGCAAGCCTAAACCTTGGTGCAAAACGACATCGACATTCAGCTTGAGACCGTACAAGATGATGGCGAGCCGCAGCAAGCGTTTTGCCGAGAACTGAATGCCAGCGCGCAACGCCTCCGGATAGCCCCAAAACTGGCGATACGCGACCGCAATCAGGATGGCACAGGCGAGTGGCCCGACCCGGTCAAAGCCGGGAACTTGAGCCAAACCGTAGCCGAGCACGGCAACGAGAAACGTAAAGGCGACGCCCGCTATCCACAGCGGAAGCGAGGCGGGAGTGTTTGTATGCTTGCTTTTGGATTGAGCAGATGGATGATGGCTGTCGTTCAATGGCGCGCTTTCGTTAAGCGGGGAAGCCATTGCAATCACTCCTTGAAAAGTTTTGACAACCAAAGCATAAAACAACTGTTACAATAAGAAAAATAAATGATTGATATAATGACAATAAGTAATTTTGTATAGTAGAGACAATCGAGGGAGGGAGGCTTGCGTGGATCAGCAATTGCGTGTGTTTGTCACGGTGGCAGACAGGCAAAACTTTTCGCGGGCCGCAGAGGAATTGCACATGACCCAGCCTGCGGTTAGCCAATACATTTTGTCGTTGGAGCGGACGATCGGAACCAAACTGTTGGAGCGCAGCAACAAATACGTCCGGTTGAACAAGGCGGGCGAAATTGTTTACCACCATGCCCGGGAAATATTGGGGCTGTATACGCGCATGCAAAGCCTCGTCGATGACTTGATGAACACGCCGAGCGGGCATTTGACGATTGGCGCCAGCTATACGTATGGCGAGTACGTCCTGCCACATGTGATCGCCAAGCTGCGCAAGGACTATCCGCTGATCACTCCGACGATCACGATTCACAATTCAACCGTGATTGTGGATCTGGTGGCAACCCGGCAGCTTGATGTAGGGATCGTCGAAGGGGAGTACGTCAATGACAAAATGTGCATCGAGCCTTTTGCCGACGATCGCATGTACGTGATTATCTCTCCCGGTCATCGGCTGGCGAGCAAACAAGAAGTCAGCATCCATGATTTGATGGAGGAAACCTGGATCGTGCGGGAGGAAGGCTCAGGAACGAGGGAGGCGGCGGAAAAAATGTTTCGTCAGCTCCAGTTTCAGCCACAGAAGCGAATGGAGTTTGGCAGTACCCAAGTCATTAAGGAATCGGTCGAGGCTGGCTTGGGGATCAGTCTGCTCTCGTATTGGGCGATTCGCAAAGAACGTCAGCTCGGCACGCTCTGTACGCTGAAAATAGCGGGAACGCCCGTGACGCGGGACTTTTCGCTGGTGACGAAATCGAACGAATTTCAGACGCGGGCGCTGGAAATTTTCATGGACCTCATTCGTTCCCATCTGCCAGAAGGATCGCACGTATAAAAAGGGAAGCAGCACCGTCGATCAGACGCGCTGCTTCCTTTTTATACGTGCGATATATGCGCGACTTTCAGCGGGCGGGGGAGCTTTTCGGAGAGCAGATTGCTTTCACTCATGAGTTTCCGCCAGAGGGCAGAGCGAGCGTCAGGCGGAAGGTGGTGCCAACCGAGCCGCTCTGTACCAGCGTCCCGGAATTGTTTTTTGTATTTACTCCCAAAAATGGTAGACTGTAAAAATTGTGCTAATGACAAAACTTATGGCTACGTAAATGATAAAGTATCTTATGTTGAACAAAATCTTTAAATTATGTTGTTTCGTTAAGTATTCATAAAATGTAGTAACAAAGTGAACAAGCAAAGCGATTGACATAGCATAAAAAAATTTTTTCAAGAATACGCTTATCATGCTGAATCCTTTCTTGTCCCAGAATATTTATCCTATGTTATCATTTTATCCATTCTATCGGAAGAGCGGCGTGAGCTTTCAGTTTTCTCAGGTCTTTCTCTTTCTTTTTCCCTTCTTTCTTCTCTAAAAGATGTTTTATTATCGAGAGTTTCATTAGCATGAATTGGAGTAGTTATGATGGACTTATTGAGAAGCTCCAGTCCGACACCCTTTACGCCGTTTTGTTTGTAAGCATTCTCTAAATCTTTCACGAGAGGTTTTACAATGGTTTCTGCTCCTATGTAAACCCCTACTCCAACTAAGCCCCCTCTAATTCCTGATCCTACCGTATCAGGTTTTGGTACACGTGGACCAAGGTTCTGATTTATTTTAGATGCAGCCTGTGCAGTTTTTGACTTTTCATTATATATTTGCGTACTCTTGTAGATCTCTCTGCCAGCACCAACAGCAGCAGCTACACCAACCCCTTTATAATTCATGCCATAGGCTTCTTTATCTTTGTCGGCTTTAGAGTTTGACGAGGAGCTGTTTGTGTGTTGATTACCGCTTGGACTATATCCATGGGCTTCTTTATCGTTCGTAGGTTTTGACGAGCTACCACCGCCAGCAGATGTACTTTCAGCATTTACACGGGTTTGCACTGTAGGTTTTTCTAGTTCTTTCTTATAAGCTTGTTGAGCGGCTGGGCTAATTTGAACCGAGTCACTTTTCGGTTTTGCTGGCGTAGATGCTACATCATTTCGAGGTGGAGTACTAGTAGTAGGGCTAATAGCTTTAGAACTCTGAGGAGTACTATTCTTGCTTGGCGTTGGTGTGTAATCACGAATAGATATATTTTTCATGCGAATATTCACTTCTGTAATATTCAATTTAGATGTACACAAGGATTTTCTTATGAAAACCCAAAAATGTAAATATTTAGTTATCTACTAAATTCGACATTTTGTCCTATTTCATAGAATTTAACTAGCTTCCAGTAAGGTAAAATAGTATTGGTTTTGTCGAAGCTTGTCTAAGTTTTTTTGGTTTTTACAGTACTCAACTTTCGCAGTGCGAAAATCGGCTTAACTTTAGGTACAGCTTAGATTTAAGATCAATTGGATGTACTGCTTGAAAAATAGAAGGACACCGCTTCGTTTGGTAAAGTGATGCAGAAGTACGTGGACAGCCAACCGTTGTACAGACAGGAGCAGCAGTTTGTCCGCATGGGGCCGCCCATCTGCTCTACGATTACCGGACAACGCGCGGCGGTGAGCATCCCCGGAACTTTCTGGCGGGGTTTGGCGGCTATCTTCACGTGGACGGCTATGCCGGTTACCACAAGGTGAAGGATGTCACCCCTCGTTGGATGCTGGGCGCATGCGCGTCGCAAGTTTGACGAGGCGTTGAAGGCGCTGCCCGCCTCCCCAGACAAAGACGAAACAGCAGTTCAGCAAGGGCTTCAATTCTGCAACCAGCTCTTTGCCATTGAGCGGGAACTGAAGGACGTGACACCAGAGGAACGTTATACCGTCCGAATGGAGCGAAGCAAGCCCATTTTGGACGCTTATTTGGCATGGTTGCGTCAGTAACGCCCCCGAATGCTTCCCAAAAGTCTGCTGGGGCAGGCGATTGCCTACAGCCTGAATTAGTGGGACAAGCTGACGACGTTTTTGCAGGATGGGCGGCTCGAGATTGACAACAACCGCAGCGAGCGGTCGATGAAGCCGTTTGTGATCGGACGAAAGAACTAGCTGTTCGCCAATACGCCTCGCGGTGCAAAGGCGAGCGCAATCATCTACAGTGTCATCGAAACAGCCAAGGAGAATGGACTGAACCCGTTCAAGTACTTGACGTACCTATTCGAACAACTCCCGCAGCTTCCCGTTCTGAAAAATCCAGAAACCCTGGATAGTTTGCTGCCTTGGTCGCCGTCGTTACCGCTAACTTGCCGCGTGTTCAACTCTTGACCCCAGCATAGACCAGCAACAAGGTGGGGGCTATTTGACGCTTACGGCTTTCTGTCATTTTCCTGGCTCATGCATTTTGGGCCTTTTTCTCTATGCCTAAACAGATCATCTTCGTTCTTTTTGAAATTACGATTTAGGTAAAATGGGGCATTTGCATAATTTACATAATATGGTAATATTAAGTGATAATTCAAATTGTATGTTCATTTTCCATAAAAGTATGCATTTCCTTTTTTGTTGAGGGGATGCACTTATAAAGGAGATGTCACCCTTGAAAAAATTTTATATCCTTATTTTATCTCTCATCGGAATTATTGCACTCAGTAACCTCGTCTATTTTCCTGGATTGAAAGTCTGGGCATTTGATGAGCTAGCCTTATTTGATAAGCAAAAGATAACCTCGCTTACTATTCATAACCATGAAGAAAATGAAAAAGTAGAAATTACTGACCCAAAAGAGATTCAAAAAGTACTCAATGATTTTTCCAAAATGGAACTTCGCAGAATTAAAAGCGAATCTGATGCAAATAACTCTGGTGCAAAAGAAGTAAAAGAAAATGTTCATACGTATACCATTGATGTTTATGCAAATAAACAGGATATCGGGACAATTTATCTCTCTGGTACTACATACATGATATTTTACGGAAAATCATCATCTGACGATATCCCTGTTTATAAAATTGAAAATAATCCTGACTTAGAAATCCACGAAGTGTTCAATTCAGCAAAAAAAAAAATAATTTGACACCATGCAACTTATTACTCCCTGTAATATTAAGATCAAAAGGAGATATTCGGCTATTGAACCGAATATCTCCTTTTGTATTAATTACGGTTGTTCCCAACGACCATTTTTATCCTGTAGTCGAAGAATATTTCCTTTACCTGTGATTAGTCGAATGTCTTCATAGTCCATAAATGGGAATTCCAACTTAGCCTTTCTGTATCCATTTCGTTTCATGAAACGACGAGTATCATGCATATCGTCGATCGCAATCCGAATATTATCTTCTAATTGTTTCTTCAAATTCGGTGATAAGGATGCAACCAAACCAACAACACCTACCGCGATACTGAGAGGTCGGACAAGATTAAATACGATCCCAATTACAGACGCCGTAAGTGAAGCCATATTCGCCAGTTTATTATCATCCATTTGGATTACACCGTATTTGAGAACGTCCGACATAGCTTCGGCAAGATCATCAAGGTCGTCTTGGTCAACAGTAATCGTATCAACGTATTGTTTCAATTTTGTACGTGCCATAATTTATCTTCCTCCGAAAATTTATTCCAAGCAATTTTCCGCGCGGTGATTAACTTGGTATTCATTAAAGTGAATCGAAGGTAAAAAATAACAACCCGATCTCAAAATTTTTTCTTTGCTTATCATAAGCAATTTTTTGTGCTATAGGTTTTGACAGCTCTAATCATCCGAAAGACTATTTCTTGACGTATGTCCTCACGTACACCTATATCCGTGAATTTCAACGACTTGCGAATCTTTGGCTCAAATCTTTCTATGATCTCTACCATTGCACTTTCATCATTATTTTGCGCTCGCTTTACCAGCGTTAACAGGCTCATGTATTTTCGCCTCCCAATAGCTGTTTTCTAAGCTTCAGTAACGCTCGTTTCTTTGTTTTAGAAACTGCTTGCTGGCTTGTGCCTAACAGGGTCGCAGCCTCCACCTCTTTGAGATTCCTCAAATATAGAAGTGCAAGTATCTCCCTTTCCTTTTCTGTGAGAGTTTGAACAGCATCCAAAACTCGTTTGTCAGCTATTACATCCTCCCACTTAGCTTTGTTTTCCCACTCACTTTTGCCAGTGTCACTAACAAAGCTGTCTATCACCCTTTCAATTTCATCTGTAGGTTGGAATACCTTTCCTATCTTTTGAGTACGAACAGCTAACTCGATAGCTGTAAAACGGATGAGTGATGAAATATATTTGATTAGTTGAAGCTCAGCGTAAAACTCCTGAATCCTACTATTCAATTCATCATTTCTCTTCTGCGTATCGTCCGGTGAAGCAATCACTCTTTGGCATAGTTGCTGATTGTCTTCTTGAGCTAGAAATGCATCCAAAAACTTTTGATTTGATAAGTTAGTAGGCCTGAACAAAAAATCCCTCCCAAACAAGATCGTACGTTCTCTTTTTGAACAAAAAATAAAAGTGCCAGATTCTCACTGACACGTCCCGTTCTACAATATCCATTTTACTAAATAACTAAACCTTGCATTGGTTTATTCCTTAAATGTAAATTTTTGTAATTAAGTGTAAGCTTACGCACTCTCACCTTCCCCTTTACGCTGTAACAGATGATGAAAAGGTACGTTTCTTTGGTAATGGCAAACAAAATAAGTACATGAAGCGTAAGTTTCGTTCTGAACGCCAAGCATTAGGCAAAAAGAAAAAGGGAAATGCGATTCGTAGTTCAAGGTCATTTTATCGCCTGTCTCAGTTCATAAAAAATTCCTCCTTGGGTTTCGGTTGTATCGTGCTCATTGCGCCGGCTTGCAGGCTTACCTGTCCCGGCTACACACCAAGAATAGTCAGGGCTTGTGTCCGCCAAATGACCGGAATATGGAAAAGTCGTGGAATACCGAAAACGCTTGCATTTTTTCCTGCCTTGTCATACATTAGAAGCAGGAATAAGATCGCAGAATTGGCGTGATTCTTATCCAAACAAGTGAATAGACAAAAGGCAAAGGTGCCCTTGAACACGAGTCTTGTTCTTTCGTGTTTAGGCACCTTTTTTTGCGTTTTGAAAAGGGAAGTTGTCTGAAAGGAGTGTGACACGCATGGAAAAACCAATTCGAGCGACGCCGCTTGCGATCCGAATGATTCCCAACGTCGATCCACAATTTGCGGAGAAGCTGAACCTGCCTTCCCATATTCGCAGTGTGGGGATGCTTACATCCACCATTGATGATGTGGGCTATACGGCCATTGATGAGGCGACGAAAAAGGCAGCTGTAGAAGTGATTTACGCCAAGTCGTTTTATGCAGGATCTGGAAATGCGTCTGGTCCGTTGTCCGGCGAGTTCATCGGGATGATCGGTGGAGCGACGCCATCGGAGGTAGAGAGCGGTATCGATGCAGCCGTTGCATTCATGGAGAGTGGAGCTTGCTTTTACTCGTTAAATGAAGAGGGGACGCATGCGTATTACGCACATGTCGTGTCGCGGACGGGCAGCTACTTGTCTGGGCTCGCCGGAATCAGGGAAGGGGAGCCGCTCGCCTATCTGATCGCTCCGCCGCTTGAGGCCATGTACGGTATTGACGCCGCCCTCAAAGCAGCAGATGTGCAGATGGTGCAGTTTTTTGGCCCGCCCACGGAAACGAACTTTGGGGGAGCGTTGCTTACTGGAAGCCAATCGGCATGCACTGCCGCAGCAGATGCTTTTGCCGACGCTGTAAGAAGCGTTGCCCGACAGCCAGTCAAACGATAAAAGGGATTTTCCCTCTTGAAGGGGAGGAAATGTAAATGCGCGCTCATGCATACTCACTGGGCATGATTGAAACACTTGGCTTGCCCGCTCTTATTGCGGCCGCTGATGCTGCTGCCAAAGCGGCAGACGTCAAGGTCGCCACATATGAAGGCGCGGACGGCGGGATCGTAACGGTCTACGTAATCGGAGATGTCTCTTCGGTTCAGGCGGCTGTTGACGCTGGCGCTGAGGCGGCAAAACGCGTTGGACGCTTGCTGCACTCCCACGTCATACCGCGTCCTGATGAAAATGTTCCGAAAATGATTAAAAATCTGATGCGTTCGGAAGCGCAGGAAGAAGCGAAGCCGCAGCCTGCACAGGCAAAGGCAGAGCCGACGCTGGCAGAGCAATCGATCAACGATCTGCGCAAGCTGGCTCGCTCGTTTGCTGATTTCCCGCTCTCGACCAATGACATCAATACGGCGAAGAAAGAAGACCTCATTCGCCTGATTGAAGAAAAGCAACAAGGCGGAGGTGACAAAGCATAATGACACTCGACGCTGATTTGTATTCCATTCAGGAAGTGCGTACGTACCTCGCCCAAGCGAAGGAAGCGCAGGCGAAGCTCGCTACTTACACGCAAGAGCAAATCGATCGGATCATCACTGCCATGTCCAAGGCTGGGGTTGAGAATGCCGAGCGTTTGGCGGCTCTTGCGGTTGAGGAGACAGGCTTCGGAAACGTCCCGGACAAACGGATGAAAAACTTGTTTGCTTCCCAAGATGTTTATGCTTCCATCAAAGACGTGAAAACCGTCGGCATCGTTCGCAAAGACGAGGAAAACAAAGTGTGGGAAGTGGCACAGCCGGTAGGAATCGTCGCCGGGATCGTACCATCCACCAACCCGACATCGACCGTTATTTTCAAGTCGATGATCGCGCTCAAAGCGAGAAACGCAATCGTATTCAGTCCGCATCCGTCGGCAGCCAAGTGCACGCTGGAAGCAGCGCGACTGATGGCACAGGCGGCTGTGCAGGCTGGGGCGCCGGAAGGCTTGATCCACTGCGTCTCCAAGCCGACGCTTCCAGCGACGAATGAGCTGATGAAGCACAAGCTGACCAATGTGATCCTCGCGACTGGCGGTACGCCAATGGTGCGGGCTGCATACAGCTCCGGAAAGCCTGCTTACGGTGTCGGACCAGGAAACGTTCCGGTCTACATCCACCACAGCGCTGACCTCGCTGCTGCTGCCAAGCGCATTGTGCAGAGCAAAACCTTCGACTACGGCACCATTTGCGCCTCCGAGCAGGCACTGGTGATCGAGGAATCGGTCAAACACCAGATGATTGCTGCCTTGAAGCGCGAAGGAGCGTACTTCCTGGACGAAAACGAGAAGGCCAAAGTAGCCGCCATTATTATGGTGAACGGCTCGCTCAACGCCAAAATCGTTGGACGTTCCCCGCATGTGATCGCGCAAATGGCAGGCATCTCGATTCCTGCCGAAACACGAGTGCTGATCGCGGAAGAAACCGGAGTAGGCAAAGAGTATCCGATGTCGGTGGAAAAATTGGCACCGATCCTCGCTCTCTACACCGTTTCGGGAGACAACGAAGCGTTTGCCCGCTGCCGGGAGCTTTTGACGCATGGCGGATTGGGGCACACCGCTGGGATTCACGCGCAGGATGACAATGTGATTGCATCCTACGGTCAAGCGATGCCGGCTTCCCGCATCCCGGTCAATACCGGAACGACTTTCGGGGGAATCGGAGCAACGACTGGCGTGCAGCCATCCTTTACACTCGGATGCGGTTCTTTCGGGAACAACATCACATCCGACAACATCGGTCCGAAGCATCTCTTCAACATCAAGCGCGTCGCTTTTGGCGTGAGAGAAATGCCTGAGTCCACGCCAGTGCAAGCTGCTGCAACGACACAGGCGGAAGAAGCTGTGCTGCAAGCTGTCTCGTCCATGAATGTCGGCCTGAGCCGGGATGAGATCAAAAACATCATTAAATCTGTTTTAACTGAAATGACGTCCTAAAACGTTAAAAATTTGTCCATATAATTAAGGAGGAACGAAAACATGGCTGGAGAAATGTCCGCATTGGGAATGGTAGAAACAAAAGGTTTGGTAGGAGCAGTTGAAGCTGCTGACGCAATGGTAAAAGCAGCTAACGTTAAATTGATTGGCAAAGTACACGTAGGTGGCGGTCTCGTAACAGTCATGGTACGTGGTGACGTAGGTGCAGTAAAAGCTTCCACGGACGCAGGCGCCGCTGCTGCCGAAAAAGTAGGAGAGCTCGTATCTGTACACGTTATCCCACGTCCACACGGAGACATTGAATTGATCCTGCCTAAGCTCGAAGGGTAATCCCCTATGGCAGTTATTACAGAAGCATCTTTGAGAGCAATGCATAAGACAGGCATCCCAAACCCCTTTCTCATTGAGAAAGGGGATAAAATCACACCAGCAGCGGCAGATTTCTTGAAAGGAAGAGGGATTCAAGTGAAATCTTTTGAAGAACAACAACAGCAACCTTCCACCAATCAGACTGCCGAGGCAGTGCGGGAAATTCCCCTTGGTGTATCGAATCGCCACGTTCATTTGTCGCCAACCGATGTAGAAAAGCTTTTTGGAGCAGGACATCAGTTGACGCCAATGCGCGATCTGTCGCAGCCTGGTCAGTTTGCTTGCCAGGAAACCGTGACAATCGTCGGGCCAAAAGGCAGCATTCACGGAGTGCGGATTCTGGGGCCAGCGCGTGGCGCGACACAAGTGGAAATCTCTCGTACTGACGGTTTTGCGCTCGGTGTGCACGCTCCTGTGCGGATGTCCGGAGATATTGAAGGAACACCGGGTCTGGTACTCGTAACAGCAAAAGGCACAGTTGTACTCGACAAAGGTGTAATTGTAGCCAAGCGGCACGTTCATATGTCGCCTGCGGATGCCGAGCAATACGAAGTGAAGGATGGCGACACGCTGATCCTTGCGACGCAGAGTGACCGCCCTGTCATCTATCCGGATGTAGTTGTTCGCGTACATCCACAGTTCGCACTCGATTTCCACGTCGATTTGGATGAAGGGAATGCCGCCAATTTGAAAACGGGCGACCGGGTAAAAGTGATCGGCAAAAACGGCCAGTTTTACTCCGGCTAACGGAGGTAGAGCTTTGATGGACATCAGAGAAATGGTGGCATCGATTACAAAAGAAATTTTGCTGTCGATGAATACAGAAAAGAAACCTGAAGCACCTCGTGTCCTGTATGTCTTTTGCGACAGCCAGGCTCATGAGGCGTTTCAGGATCATTTTATCCAGTTGAAAAACCACGGCATCTGCCACGACATTCTCTTCCTGGACGGGGAAACCTCGTCCTGGCTGGGAATGCACAAGATCGAATGCGGGGGAGCAGGCAAAGTCCTGACTGCGGATGAGTACGCTCCTGCGCCATTGGAAGTGCCAAAAGATTACGCTGGTATCGTCATCCCGGAAATCGATCTGGACAATGCGGCAAGAATCGCATCCGGGTTGAAAGGCACGATCAAGGCAGAAATCGTCTTTTCCGCACTCGTGACAGGCAAGTTCGTCATTGCAGGCTCCGATGTGCCGGGCATCAAGCGTGCCGACCGTCGCACCCTGCAAACATTGACGCTGACGCCAGCCTATGAAAAGCTGTTCGAGCGCCACGTGGAAGCGATGAAAGAGCTGGGCGTAGAGTTTGCGGAACAAAAACGTTTGGCCGATCGCGTAGTCTCCAAGCTGAAAGCGCAGTTGCCAAAAGCGGAGGCAAAGCCTGAACAGCCGACATTGACTGCGTTGGACGAGGCAGAGGCGGTTTTTTCCGGCAAGCTGCTTACGGCTGACTGGATCAAATCCCAACCGGAACTTCGGGATACGACCTTGCATGTGAAAAAAGGAGCGATTGTCTCTCCTTTGGCTTACGACAGCATGAGGGAGCGCGGCATTACGGTCAGCTACTTAGGAAAAGGGTGATCGCATGTTTTTGGGAAAAGTGATCGGCAGCGTTTGGGCAACCCAAAAGGAAAACGGCATGGAAAATTTGAAGCTGATGGTTGTTCAGCCGATTGACTGGCGCGGCGAAGAGAGCGGGCAAACCGTGATCGCAGCAGACCGGATCGGGGCTGGGATCGGCGAGCAGGTCATCGTTTCACGAGGAACGCCTGCCCGGATTCTTTTCACGGGCAACAGCGTGCCGATCGATGCGATCATCGTAGGTATCGTGGATTCGTTTGAAGTGCCGGGGGCCGCAGGAGGAGAGGAATAGCGATGGAACAGGAACGTTCGCGAGTCATACAGGAATTTGTGCCAGGAAAACAGGTCACGTTGGCTCATGTGATCGCAAATCCTGACCCTATGCTTTACACCAAGCTGGGGATCAAGGAAGCCGGGGCAATCGGCATTTTGACCCTGACACCGACAGAAACAGCCATTATTGCTGCGGATATCGCGACAAAGGCTGCGGGTGTCGAGCTTGGATTTCTCGATCGCTTCACAGGCTCACTGATTGTCGTTGGGGATGTTTCTGCTGTGCAGATGGCAGTGGATGCGGTCAATCAGGTGTTGAGTGAAAAACTGCGGTTCACACCGGCGCTGGTGACGAAATCATGACAGGCCGTGTCATGATCATCGGTGCTATCGAAGCGGGCAAGTCTTCTCTGGTCAAAGCGCTGTTCAACGATGAACAGCCAGCCAGGAAGACTCAGGCGCTTGAATATCGGGACTGGGTGATTGACACGCCGGGCGAGTATAGCGAAAATCCGATGTTTTACCGCACGCTGATGGCTACCTCGCTGGAGGCGACCATCGTCGTGATGGTTCAGGATGCCACTCGCGACCGCAACTACTTTCCCCCAGGTTTCGCGCAAGGCTTTCCCCAAGCTTGCGTAGGGGTCATCACGAAAGTCGACCATCCCGATGCCGATGTACAACGAGCGGAGGGCTACTTGCGCCAGTCTCTGGGCGACGCGAGAATATTCCCGACGTCTTCCTACACGAGCGAGGGAGTGCCGGAATTGCGTGCGTATTTGCAAGAAATTGTCAGCGAATAAGCCTCTTTCCGCCGTAGCGAGTCTGTGAGAAAATGAAGTCAATATCAAACTCCTAGCAGGTGAAAAGAGGTTCGCATGCAATCCATACGGGAACTGTGCAAATCGTCTACGATATTGAGTGAGGACGACATCCAGATCGTGGAGGACCTTGCTTCCAAACTGCAAATTTTTGCCGATCTGTCGCAGGCAGACATGTTCATCGACTGCCCGACCGTAGATCGAAGTGCTGCTTTGGTTGTTGCGCAGGCCAAGCCGGGCACGGCGCGTTCCATGTACAGCGGTTCAGTCGTAGGCCATTTGGCGACTGCGATCAACGAGCCAGCCGTCATGTACTGCCTGACTACAGGCAAGCCGGTCATTGGCTCCAGAGGTGTATCGCAAGAGCAGGTCGTCATGCGTCAAAGCGTCGTACCGATCACAAACGCCGAGGGCAAGACGATTGGCACGCTGATTACCGAGCAAGACATTTCCAAGCAGGTAGAACAAGAAAAAAACGTCGAAATGCTCAAGGAAACGACCGAGCATCTCAGCGAGACACTGATTCAGTTTGCTGTGCCTGACATGCCGATTTCTTCGCTTCTGCATGAGGGCATGATTTTGTTTGATCAGAGCGGAATCATTACGTATGCCAACGGGCGTGCCCACAAGCTGCTCTCCATGATCGGCTTTGATCGGCCGGAAAAGGGAGAGAGCATCGAACGCATTTTTTCCTGGAGAGTTTCCCCGGAAAATTTCGTGCGCCATGGCGGCTACATTCAGGATGAGTTGTCAAAAGGGAAGCATTTTATCATGATGAAAGCGGTTTCGTCCGTTCGCAAGCTCGACATCATCGGGGGCATTATTTTGCTCCGGGACATTTCGGACATCCGCGAAAAAGAGAAGCAGCTGATGATCAAGTCGGCTGTCATCAAAGAGATTCACCATCGCGTGAAAAACAATTTGCAAACTATTTCAAGCCTGCTGCGCCTGCAAATGCGCCGGTCGCAGTCAAACGAGATTGAGAAAGTATACCGGGAGAGCATCAACCGGATTAACAGCATCGCCATTATTCACGAATATTTGGCGCAAGATGGTCTGGAACAGATCGATTTCAAAGAGATTCTCACCAAAATATCGAAAATTATCGTCTCCTCGATGAGACGTTCAGAGCAAGCCATACACGTCGTCGTGACGGGGGAATCCGTGTACCTTCCGTCCAACAAGGCGACATCTTTTGCTTTAATTGTCACGGAGCTGATTCAAAATTGCATGATTCACGGATTCCGCGAGCTTCATGAAGGGCGCATCTCGATTGCGCTCGTCTCGAAAGACGATTTCGTCAGCCTGTCTGTTACGGATGACGGAGTGGGAATCGAGGATATGGAGCATATTCATAAAAAGGGACACCTTGGCCTGAAAATCGTCGATACGCTCGTCAGGGAAGACCTGGAAGGAACCATGCATTTCCGCAACACAGGCAACGGAACGGAAGTTACCATTCTCTATCCGATCCAAAAGGAGGATGAAGATGACACAGCCGAAGATTATGGTGGTTGATGACGAGCCGATCATCCGCATGGACTTGCGCGAGATGCTCGAAAACGAAGGGTATCAGGTAGTGGCCGAGGCGAAAAACGGGGAAGAGGCAGTCGAACTCGCTCATCGCCACAAGCCCGACCTCATCATCATGGACGTCAAAATGCCGGGCCTGAATGGGATCAAGGCGAGTGGGATCATCCGCACCTTTTCGGACTGCTCCATCCTTCTTTTGACCGCGTACAGCCAGAAGGAACTTGTCCTGGATGCGCGCAAAGCCGGGGTAACGGCGTATCTGGTAAAGCCTGTATCCGAAGATGACCTGATTCCTGCGGTCGAGATTGCGCTCAGCCAAAAGGAAAAAGTGGTGTCGCTGAAGAAAGATATTAGTGATCTGAAACAAAAGATCGAGGATCGCAAAGCAGTGGAAAAAGCCAAAGGCAAGCTGATGAGCGCGCTCTCCCTAGAGGAGGAGGCCGCTTACAAATGGATGCAGCAAGTAAGCATGCAACGGCGCATGCCACTTGTGAAGCTGGCGGAAGAAATTCTTTCAGGCGAGCAAACGATTTTGACTCAGGGGTAATGTCTCTGAGCAGTTTTTTCATAAAAAGAAACGAACGCAACAAGTAGATAGCAAGAGAAGCAAAGGCGCTTGTATCAGACCGGAAGCGATTATTTCGGCTGTTCAAGCGTCTTTTTGCTTGCCTCGTCTGGCACGCCAATGGTTCAAGGAGGTTCATTATGGATGAACAGTGGATCCAAAGCGTCGGCATCGATGTCGGAACCAGCACAACGAAAATGATCGTCAGCCGATTGCGGTTGGGGCGCATGTCCAGCACGTTTTCGCTGCCGCGCTACCAGATCGTGGAGCGGCAGCTGCTGTATGCGAGTGAGGTGCATTCCACCCCGTTGATCGGGTTTGACGAGATTGACGCTGAAGGAATCGGTGCGATTTTGCAAGAGGAGTACAGAAAGGCCCAAATCAGTCTGTCGTCCATCAAGTCAGGCGCCGTGATCATTACCGGAGAGACAGCCAGCAAGAAAAACGCGCAGCACATCGTTCATCTGCTGGCGGAGCGATCCGGCGATTTCGTGGTAGCAACTGCGGGAGCGGACCTTGAAGGCGTGCTGGCAGGCAAAGGCGCGGGGGCGGAAAAACGCTCGCAAACGATCCAGGGAACGATCGTCAATGTCGATATTGGCGGCGGGACGGCGAATGCTGCTTACTTCCAGCGCGGCCGAGCGATTGCGACGGTGACTTTTCACGTCGGAGGCAGGCTGATTCGCCTGGACCAGCAAGATATGGTTACGTACGTGTCGCCGAACATCCAGGCATGGCTTTCTGCGAAAGGCTTGCGCATCACGGTCGGTCAAAGAATCAGTCTGGCCGAGATTTCGGAAGTGGCGCGGCAGATGGCGTGCAGCATGCTGGATTACTTGACGGGAAAAGAGCGGCAAATATCGGGCTTGCTGGTAGTAGGGCCTCAATTGCGCGGCGATTTCCCGGTGGAGGAGCTGACCGTTTCCGGCGGGGTCGGGAAGCTGATGGAAGGCGCTCCCGTAAGAAGCATGGCAGATGTGAGTCGCTACGGCGATTTTGGCCCGCTGCTCGGTTACGTGTTGCAGCAGGAGCGGGAAAAAGGGACGTACGCGGTTAACTGGCTCGATCCGGAACAGACGGTGCGGGCTACGGTTATCGGAGCAGGCATGCAAAGTACGGAGATCAGCGGATCGACTGTGCATATCAAGCCTGAGCTGCTCCCGATCAAAAACATTCCGATTCTCAAGCTGGAGCTTACCCAGGAGCAGTTGGCGAACCCGGCGCAGCTTCATCAGGAAGTGGCGGCGATTTACCAGCTGGGGGAACGGCTTTTTGATAAAACGACAGGAATCCCGTTCGCACTCGCGATCTCGGGCATCGGCTATTGCTCGTATGCGTTGCTGCAAACGATATCCCAGGAGCTGTCCGATCAGTATCGGCACTATTTTGCCGAGAGCCAGACGATGGTCGTGATCTGCGAGACAGATATGGCAAAAGCATTGGGGCAGGCGCTGGCGCTGCGTTGCAAGGGCGCACCGGAAATTATTTGCATCGATCAGGTGCGGGTAGAGTATGGCGATTATATCGACCTGGGCGAGCCGATTTCGGGAACGATTATCCCGGTCGTGGTAAAAACCCTCGCTTTTGACGAGAAGGCGTAACGTATAAAGGGGTGGACAAAATGAACACGAAAACGACTGTGCTTGGACAGACCTATCAATTTCGCGATTTGAAAGAAATTTTCGCGAAGGCAAACGAAGACAAATCAGGAGACCAGCTGGCTGGGATCGCTGCTTCCGATTCACGGGAACGCGTAGCTGCCAAGCAGGTTTTGGCTGACTTGACTTTGGCCGACATCCGCAACAACCCCATGCTTCCTCCAGAGGAAGACGAGGTCTCTCGTGTCATTGAAGAGGGGATTAACGAGAAAATTTACAACGAGATCAAAAACTGGAGCGTTGCCGAGTTGCGCGAGTACATTTTGAGCCACAATGCGGGCGAGAACGACATCAAGCGGATCAGCCGCGGCTTGTCCAGTGAAATGATCGCCGCAACAGCAAAGCTGATGAGCAACCTCGACCTGATCACAGCGGCGGCGAAAATTCGCAATGTGACCCACTGCAACACAGCGATTGGCCAGCCAGGCGTACTGGCCGCACGGGTACAGCCAAACCATCCGTCGGACAACGTGCAAGGGATCAAGGCAGCGCTGTACGAGGGGCTTAGCTACGGAATTGGCGACGCGGTTATCGGGATCAACCCGGTTATCGATACGGCAGACAGCGTCAAAGATATTCTCACGATGACCAAAGAAGTGATGAACAAGTGGGAGATCCCGACGCAAAACTGTGTTCTGGCGCACGTCACTACCCAAATGCGGGCAATCCGTCAAGGTGCGCCTGCCGACCTGATTTTCCAATCACTCGCAGGCAGCGAAAAAGGCAACAACGCTTTCGGTATCGACGTCAAGCTGTTGGATGAAGCAGATGAGCTGATGCGCAAAGAAGGTACGTCCTACGGGCCGAACTTCTGGTATTTCGAGACGGGGCAAGGCTCCGAGCTTTCTTCCGAGGCGCATTTCGGCATCGACCAGGTGACGATGGAATCCCGCTGCTACGGATTGGCTCGCAAGTACAACCCGTTTATCGTCAATACGGTTGTCGGCTTCATCGGACCGGAATATTTGTACGACAGCCGCCAGGTCATCCGGGCAGGTTTGGAAGACCACTACATGGGCAAGCTGCACGGGCTGCCAATGGGTTGTGACGTATGCTATACGAACCATATGAAGGTTGACCAGAACGATATGGACAACTTGGGTATTTTGCTCTCGGCGGCAGGGGTCAACTTTGTCATCGGGGTAGCCATGGCGGACGACGTCATGCTGAACTATCAATCGACCAGCTTCCACGATATCGCTGCGTTCCGCGAAGTTCTCGGCCTGCGCCCGGCGCCTGCCTTTGAAAAATGGCTGGAGAAAATGGGGATCATGGAAAACGGCAAGCTGACGGCAAGAGCGGGCGATCCGACAATCTTCATGTAAGAAGAGGGGGTGTATGACGGATGGAACAACAATTGGATTTTTTAGTAGACAAAGTAGTGGCAGAACTGCAAAAGAAACTGTCTGAGCTGGGAGAAAAAGCTCCTGCGCAAGCGGTGGAACAGGCCGTGGATGAAGTGGTTGAAGCAAGCATGCAACCAGGCGCACAGCCAAGCGTGGAAGTGAATGGGGCAGCAGCTTTCCAGTCCGACGTATCGGAGGAGCCGGAGAGAACGGCACAAATCCCGAATCCGCAATGGAAAGAAGGACTCGATGAGCTGTTGACAAGTACGCCAGCCCGGATTGGCGTATGGCGTACAGGCGTCCGACCATTGACCAAAACGATGCTGCAATTGCGTCGCGATCACGCGGCAGCCGTTGATGCCGTATACGGCGAAGTCCGCCAGGAAGTGCTCGACCAATTCTCCCTGTTCACAGTGGAAACGCAGTACGACAACACCGAGAACTATTTGAAACGCCCGGACATGGGACGCATTCTCACAGATGAGGGAGTACGCCTGCTGCAAGAGCGTTGCCAAAAGAAACCGCAGGTGCAAATCGTCGTGTCTGACGGTCTGAGCGCCAGCGCGGTGGACGCCAACCTGAAAGATGTGCTGCCGTCCTTGCTGGACTCTTTGAAAAGCTACGGGCTTAGCTGCGGCACACCGTTCTTTGTCAAAGGCGGCCGCGTAGCAAGCATGGACCATATCGGCGAAGTTTTGGAGCCGGAAGTATTGGTCATGTTGATCGGCGAACGTCCCGGTCTGGTCACGGCGCACTCGATGAGTGCCTACATGTGCTATCGTCCGCGCAAAGGGATGGTAGAGTCCGAGCGTACCGTTATCTCCAACATTCACCGTCAAGGCACATCGCCCGTTGAGGCGGGAGCACATATCGGCACGATTCTCTCCAAAATGCTGGAGCAAAAAGCAAGCGGTGTGAAGCTGGTCTTGTAAGATACGTGGAAAATGACCCGAGGAGGAACTACCATGACATTCCGCAGAAAAAAAGTAGCCGTCATCGGAAGCGGCTTTACCGGAGCGACCACTGCGTTCATCATGGCGCAAAAAGAGTTGGCTGACATCGTGTTGGTGGATATCCCGCAGCTGGAGAATCCGACCAAAGGAAAAGCGCTGGATATGATGGAATCTTCGCCGGTTCTCGGTTTTGATTCCTCAATCACAGGCACATCCGATTACAAAGACATTCAAGGCTCCGATATCGTCATCATCACCGCAGGGATTGCCCGCAAGCCGGGCATGTCCCGCGACGACCTGGTGGCAACAAACGCTGCCATCATGCGTTCTGTAGCGGAGCAAGTGAAAATTTACGCGCCGAACTCCATCGTACTCATCTTGTCCAACCCGGTTGATGCGATGACGTACACGTTCTTCAAAACGTCCGGCTTCCCGAAACACCGCGTCATCGGTCAATCCGGTGTACTCGACACCGCCCGTTTCCGCACCTTCGTGGCCATGGAGCTGAACGTTTCTGTAGAAGACGTCACAGGCTTCGTACTGGGCGGACACGGTGACGACATGGTTCCGCTCTTGCGTTACTCTTACGCTGGCGGCATCCCGCTGGACAAATTGATCCCGCAAAATCGCCTCGATGCCATCGTCGAGCGCACGCGCAAAGGCGGCGGTGAGATCGTCGCCCTGCTCGGAAACGGCTCCGCCTACTACGCGCCTGCCGCTGCCCTGGTGGAAATGGCAGAAGCGATCCTGAAAGACAAGAAGCGCATTTTGCCATCCATCGCATATCTGGAAGGCGAGTACGGCTACCACGACCTGTACCTGGGCGTGCCTACTCTCCTGGGTGGAAACGGCATCGAAAAAGTCATCGAGCTGGATTTGACTGCCTCCGAGAAGGCGGCACTGGACAAATCGGCTGACTCTGTTCGCGCGGTTATGAAAGTAGCTGTGCAGTAAGCGCGCGTGCTAAAGAAGAAGGAAGCCCTGCCATCCGGATTTGGCGGGGCTTTTTTCGTGGGAATGCAAAGAAAAGCCGCCCCTACTGGCAGGGCGGTTTTTCGGGCTTTCGGTTCTTATTTGCTGATCAGTTTTGGCTCTTTTTCGCCCAGCTTGATCGTAGTCTCGCTCGGAATCCACATGCCTGTGTTTTCGTCACGGCCTTGCAGCACAACTGTTGGGTTGGCTTTTCCAAGCTGTTCGGCTGCTTTCGCTGCTTGCTGACCGATTTTGCCGCCTTTGACGCGGTTTACGACCAGTGACAGTTGTACGCTGTCCAGCTCGGTCATCATTTCAAAATCGCCGTTGCTGTCGCCTGCGATCAGGATTGGGCCGTAGCCGTACTTTTTCGCGAGTACGCTTTGGATGACTTCTGTTTTGCCGTGACCGACAGTAATTGGATAGTTTGGCTGGTACACGTTCGTGATCAGGCCATTCTCTGTCTTCAAGCGCATGCCGATAATGTTTTCAGTTGGCAGGTTGTATCCGTATTTTGGCAGAGTGGCAAATACGCGGACAACGTCCTCAAGCGATGCCGATACGACGTACACGTCGATACCGTTGGCGCGCAGAGTGTTCATCAGGTTTGCCACTTCCGAAGTCAGGCGCAGTCCTGTTGTGTGAGAAGCGGTGACCACGCCAGCTTTGCCAGCCAATGCTTTCGGGCTTGTCCAGGTCACTTTTTCAATCGCCATGCCCAGACTGACGTCATTGGAAGTCTCGGCAAGCTGATGAACTTCGTCGATCGTCATGTTGGTGAACAGGTAGAGCACCCATGGATAGCCGACGGAGTTGCTGTGTGTATCGTTGATCGCTTCGTACAGGAAAAACAGCTTTGTCTTGAAGTCAGCGAATTGCTCCGTTGCTTTCACTTCCTCCAATGTCTTCGTTCCTTTAAAGCCTTTGTAATTTTGGTACAGGTACGTGTAGTCGGCAACCAGGTCGCTTGCGATCGCGTCGAGCGTCACTTGCTTGCCGTCCACGTTTTTGTACGAATCGGAAAAAGGTCCTTCTGGCACATTGGTGCGGATGACTTTGCCGAATTGTTCCGGCGTCATTTTGTAGGCGAGGTGGTTGATCTGGTAGACGAAGAGAGCTTCCTCTGTGTCGTGCATGATGCTTGTATTGTCCCAGTCAAAAACGGCGTACGGTTTTTTTGCAGCGTTGTAGGCAGGATTTTGCATGCCGTTTTTCTCAATCAATGCGTTGACAGCCTGATAAGTTGCAGGCGCCCATTTCCCCTTGTCGAGCGCTTGCGCGGCTGGTGTGGCAGCCTGTGCGGACACAGTAGTCGCGAGCAGAACAGCGATCATCAGCAGTGTCAGCCACCAAAAGCTGCGTTTTGCCAGTGTGTGAGACATAGTTGTCATCCCCTCTTCTTTCTGTAGTTTCGTCGATTTGCCAAATGAAAACGCTATCATTTTTTCGGGAAGTGGACCAAAGGCAAAAAAACAGGGCCCTTCCCGGCGCTTGACGCAAGCGCAGAAAAAGACCCCATTGTCTTTTGCGTTTTTATTTGTACATCCATCATACTAAATTCAGCCAAAAAATCAAGAAAATTTCGCCAGTTGTCTGCCAGGCAGGAGTGGGTGGAAAAGAACGCGAAGTCAAAAAGGTTTGCAGGTTCGTGATGGACATAATGAATAAAGAGATGTCAGGAAAAGGATGATGAACGGTGAAGCTGATCGAGACGAGCAAGGGCATTTTGACCAATTGCATGGCGTTAAAAGCAAACGAGTCTTTTCTGGTAGTCGCGGACGAACCGAAGCGGGAGCTTGGCGAGGCGCTATGGGAAGCCGGCAAGCAGCTTGGAGCAGAGTCAGTGCTGATAGTGATGACAGAGCGTGAAAAGTCCGGGCAGGAGCCGCCTGTGGCGGTAGCAGCGGCGATGAAGAGTGCCGACGTGGTCGTGTGTGTGACCGAGCATTCCTTGACGCACACCAAAGCGCGCAAAGAAGCAGCGGCAAACGGGACGAGACTTGCCACCATGCCAGGCATCACCGCAGACATGTTCCTCGAAGGAGCGATTTCTGCCGACTATGCACAAGTGAAAGTGCTGACAGAGAAAGTGACCGAGCTGCTGACCGCAGCCAGTACCGTGCGGATTGAAAAGGCAGGAAAATCGCTCACTTTTTCCATCGCCGGACGCAATGGCGTGCCGAGCACAGGCATGTATGTCAATCCGGGTGAATCGGGCAACCTGCCTTCCGGAGAAGCGTATGTGGCACCGCTGGAAGGAACGGCAGAGGGACAAATCCTCGTGGACGGCTCGATCGCCGGGATTGGCAAAATCGACTCGCCCCTTTTGTTGACGATTGAAAAAGGGCGGATCACGCAGGCAGAAGGCGCATCGGCTGAGCGACTGCTGCAAATTTTGGGCGATCAAGACGGCCGTCTGCTCGGCGAATTTGGGATCGGAACGAATGACAAGGCACGAATTACGGGAGTCGTGCTGGAAGACGAAAAAGTGTACGGAACGATTCACGTTGCGTTTGGCAGCAACAACACATTCGGCGGCACGATTGTGGCGGGAGTGCATATCGATCTGGTGGTCAAAGACCCGGATGTGTATCTGGACGACACATGCATCATGAAAAGCGGGAAGCTTTTGGGACAGTAGCCGACTTGACCCGGGAGCCAGGATGAATCCCGATCACAAATGGTGTATGATGGGAGCATATCCTTTGAGGCGGATGTGATGTGATGTTGTTGCTGGAGCAAATTGTGGCGGTCATTACGGCAGGGAACCTGGTTTTGGCCGCTGTTCTCATCTTCATGGAGAGGCGCAACATTGCGGCTACCTGGGCTTGGCTGATGGTTCTCCTGTTTTTGCCGGGTATCGGGTTTCTCTTCTATTTGATTTTTGGGCAAAGACTGAGCAAGAAAAAGCTGTATCGGCTCCGCCAGGGAGAGTTCTCGCATTTTCGGGCGGCTGTCGACAAGCAGAAAAAGCTTCTGGAACAAGGCGAGCTGCAAGTGAACGATCTGGCGATGGAACGGCATCGGGACATGATTTTCATGAACGTGGTGAGCGACGGTGCTTACTATACGCAGGATAACGCCATTCAGGTGTTTGCCGAGGGGCACAGCTTGTTCGACCTTATGTTCAAGCAGATCGCAGAGGCAAAAGAGCACGTTCATTTGCTCTATTATATTTTCAATGATGATGAACTCGGAACACAGCTCGTGCAGCTGTTGACGAAGAAAGCGCGCGAAGGCGTAGAAGTCAGGCTGCTGTACGATGCAGTAGGGTCGGCAGGCGTCCCTTCGCGGTTTTTCCGGCCGCTGGTGGAAGCGGGCGGGGAGGTCGTCTCCTTTTTCCCTTCGTCGATCCCGTTCCTTAATTTCCGGGTCAACTTCCGCAATCACCGCAAGCTGACGATCATCGACGGGAAAAGCGGCTATATCGGCGGCTTCAACATTGGGGATGAATATTTGGGCAAGGACAAAAAGCTGGGGTATTGGCGAGACACCCACCTGCTAATCGAGGGGAAAGCCGTCTACATGCTTCAGGCCCGCTTTTTCCTGGACTGGAATTTGTCCGCTCCCAAGCGAATACAGGAGTCGTTTGCCTATTTCCCGGAAATGAATGAGCCGCAAGGGACGATTGGTTGCCAGATCGTGTCCAGCGGGCCAAATTCGGAGAAACAGCAAATCAAGCACGCGTTTCTGAAAATGATCTACAAGGCGCGGAAAAAGATTTACTTGCAAACACCGTACTTCATTCCGGACGACAGCATGCTGACAGCGCTGAAGATGGCGGCGATGTCAGGAGTGGACGTGCGCGTGATGGTGCCAGGCAGGCCCGACCACCTGATGGTTTTCTGGGCGACCCACTCTTATTTGGGGGAGCTGTTGAAAAGCGGTGTCCGCTGCTATTTGTATGAAAAAGGCTTCATGCACGCCAAGACGATGGTGGTGGACACGCAGCTTTCTTCTGTAGGGACAGCGAATGTGGATATTCGCAGCTTCAAGCTGAATTTTGAGACGAACGTGTTCCTGTACGATTCGCAGATGGCCAAGCAACTGGAGGAGCTGTTCGAGGCTGATCTGGAGGATTGCCGGGAAATGACGATGGAAGAGTATTTGAACCGTCCGCTCCGTTCGCGGATGCAGGAATCATTGACACGGCTGTTGTCACCGATTTTATAACAAGAAAAAGGACCCGTCGGCCCTGTGAATCTTTTTCACGGGCTGGGGGTCCTTTCGTTTTTTGCGCGTCCCGGGCGTCACACCCAGTTCAGCGAGGTACTTTAAGGCTTTTTCGCGCCTGTCAAATATTCCACAGCTTCATCCAGCTGTTTTTCAATCAAAATCGGATCGTAGCCAAGCCATCTGTCTACATCGACGATATACACATGATTGTTTTTCACAGCCGGGAGGTTTTTCCACAGGTTGCTGCTTTCGATTTCTTTCAAGTAGGAAGCGGCATCTTCGCCCGGGAACAGCATCAGGAAAATATGGTCGGCCGCATACTCTGGCAGCAGCTCCATGGAAATGTCTTTGGACCAGAAGTTAGGGTCTTTGTCCAGCTCGGCCTTGATCGGAGCGGGCGGCGTCAGTTGGAGCGAGTTGTACAGGACGTGCCCCATATTGCGCGCGCCGTACATTTTGATTACTTTTGCGCGGACGTTCAAGGCTGCGACTGTTTCGTTCTTGCCGATTTTGGCCTGCACCAGCTTGCGGGCTTCTTCGACTTTGGCGTTATGCTTGGCGATCCACTCTTCGCCCTCTTTTTGTCTTCCGAGGACGTCAGCAACTTGCTTCGTGTGGCCGATGAAGTCGGTTTTATCGAAATCGATCGCGACTACAGGAGCGATTTTTTGCAGCTTCTCAAAAACTTGCTGCTCTACCTCAGTGTCGGTCACAATCAGATCGGGCTGCATCTCCAAGATTTTTTCGAGATTGTAGGAATCGTAATCGCCTACCACTTCGATGCCTTTTACGAACGGGGCCATGTCAGCCCCTTCCATGTGACCTTGCACCGCGCCAATCGGTTTTACACCGAGGACGAGCATATTGCTCAAGTATTGCAAGGCAATGACGCGCTCTGGCTTGACCGGAATCGTTGCTTCGCCTTTTGCGTGCTTGATGACACGCGTCTCTTTTTTGGCAGGCTCAGAAGCAGGTGCTGGTGAAGCGGTTTGCTGCTCGGACTGGCTTGGAGCTGTTTGGGAGCATGCTGTCAAAAGAAGCAGGGCAAAGAGCATAATGCCGGACAGACACGCTTGTATGCGAGATCGTTTCATGAATACCCTCCTGAATGAAAATGATTCTCAACAACAAGCTTCATCTTACCGTGAACCGTTTGACTCATCCATGGAGGATATTCCGGTTTTCTTTGGACAATCCGGCGGTCAGGAAGTTTTCTGCTGCTCCAACAGCTGAATCGCTTCGTCCAATTGGGCGTCAAGCGACAGGGGATCATACGCGAACCAGACGGGGCCAAGCAGCACGACTTGTCCTTTTTGTACGGCAGGAATGCTTTGCCACTCTTTGCGCTGGGTCAGGGCTTGAAAATGAGCGCGCGACAGGTCGTCGTCAAAAATGTGGACGAACAGCCAATCGGCAGCGTAAGCGTTCAGTTGATGTTCCTGTACGGGAACGGCCCAAAAATTCGGATCGCGCTTGATGTTGTCCTGAATGATCGGGGGCGGCGTCAGCTTCAGCGATTTGTACAAGACGTGCCCGAGATTGCGAACGCCGTAAGCAAAGGTGTGCGCCGGACGGACATTCAGGATCGACACCGTCTCCTCTTTGCCGATGCGTGCGTCCACGTATCGCTTCGTTTTCTGCACTTTTTGCTCATGCTGCTTGAACCAGAGCAGCGCTTTGTCTTTTTGCCCGAACAGGTCGGCAATTTGCTGCAAATGACCAAAGACGTCGTCATCCGTCCAGGACAGTGCGCACGTAGGGGCAATCGAGGAGAAGGCCGCACAATCTTTTGGATAATCGGTCAAAATAAAGGACGGTTGCAGTGGCTTGATCAAATCCGGGCAAGCTTTGGACAGCGAAATGATATCTGACGCCTCTTGTAGCCGGAGCTGTTCCCGCATGTGAGAGACTTGGTCTTCCTGCGCCCCCACAGGCTTGATGCCGAGAGCCATCAAATACTCGGTGTACTGGAAAGTGACAGGGGCGATTTGCCGCTGACTCATTTTGACAAAGACAGTCGGAGAGACGCCAACCTGTTGCTTGAACCGTCTGCTGAAGTAAAACTCATCCTCGTATCCGACAAGCTGCGCTACCTCACGCAAACGCTTTTTCGAGTCCCACAACAGCTTTTTTGCCTGATCCATCCGATACCCGGTCAAGTATTCAATCGGGCTTTTTCCTACGTTCTTTTTGAATAGCTCCGTGTAGTAGCGAGGCGTAAGCCCGGCCTTGTTGGCCAGATCAGCCAGCGAGAGCGATTGTGCGTAATGTTCATGGATGTAGGAGAGGGTCTGGTCGATGGGGTGCGACGATTCCACGACTGCTTGCGCGGCAGGGGCCTCCCAGATCGTGAGCAACAGCTGCTGAAAACGAATCTGATTTTGCAACATATCCAGTGGATTCGCTACCTCGTGCTTGTGCTCATGGTCGGCAAGCAAGGCGCGGGCCAGCTCCAGGCAGGCATGCAGGGACTGGATATGATAGCTGTCGGCCGGAGGGTGCCACAGGCCATCCGGTGCATAGCTGTTATGTTGCCTCGCGTCTTGTTGCAGCGCGTCAAAAAAGAGGGCGAAAAAAGACAGGGAAGCATCACGCCCAGCTACGATGGAATCGGCAGCTTCCGGTGCGAAAAATCGTACACTCCCGGAAGACAGGGGCGGGGCACTAGCGGTGTCGTCGCCCTGCCAATATCCGCTGCCTTCCGTAATCATGAGCAAGGCGTGTTCCGGGCAGCCGGGAAGCGACCATGCTTGATTCGGAGGCAAAGCGATTTGCCGGATGCTTTTCAAGAGGAAAAAGGTTGTCGCTGCGTGGTTGTCGCCCATGATGACCTCTCATTTCAAATGGAATAGCGTGGAGTTAGCGGATTACGGTACAAGTGGCACAAGTTCGAATGACTCGGTGACGACGATGCTGCCTTTTACCGACTGTACCATCGGGCAGTTTTTGCTGGCGGCATCGACGGCCTTTTGCACTTTTTCTTCCTTCAAGTTTTCTCCGGTAATGATGAAGTGAAGGTGAATTTTTTCAACGCGGTTTGCTTCTGCTTCATTGCGTGTGACGTCTGCTGTGATTTTCATATCGGTGCAGGGCATGCGCATTTTGTCCAACACTTTGCGCAGGACGCCGCCACTGCAAACGGCAATGGAAGAAACGAGCAGCTGGTAAGGGCGAAAGCCGTACGCCTCATCGCCAGAGACGTGCAGATCGCCATATGATAAATGGGTGACGAACCCTTTTTCTTTTGCTTCAAAATTCATGTCCCGCTCTCCTTTGCGATAGCTTTTCTTCATTATAAAGAAAAAGTGGGGAGGTAGGCAGAAAAAAGCATTTTCCAATAAAAAACAAAGGCCCTTACGCGACAGCCATGCTTCATGCCTCGCCGTAAGAGCCTTTTTTCTATTGATGTGTTAGTTACTCGCTTGCCCGCCCATTCCGCAACAAGGACTGAATGCATTTCGGCAGCATGTCTTTCAATGTATCGAACGCATAATCAACGTCCAGGCGCTCCGTCCATTGGTGCGCATCGCGGCCGACGGGGCCGAGGTTCATGACAGGGACGTCGAAGGCTTCCAGCTCCTGGAGCGGAATCGAGTAGCCGTTGTCCCACAGCGGCATGTTGGCGACCAGCGGCTGCATCGACGCGGCCGGGTATTGCAGGCCGACGTAGCTGAGGTCGGAGATTCCGCCGAAGTAGTTTTGCTTGAGCAAGGTCACTTGATGCTGTTCGCGCGCGTATGCTTCCATCTCTGCGACCGTTTGCTGGATCAACGGATGGTTGCGCGAGCTGACGGCCGGGTAGAAAGGTGGGGCAAAGAACAAAATCATCATCGGGGACAGCTCTTTGCACAAAATCGCCAGCTGATCGACCAGCTCGATTGTCGTGTCGCGGTCGTCCTTGTCTTGGCGGTTAGCGATGACATCTGCCTCCAGCTGGCGCAGCTTGTCTTCTCCGTGCGTTTTCAAGGCGTAGGCGTACAGATCCTCATAGGTCATCACAGAGATCGTCAGGTCGCGCGGGCTGAACGGAGCGAAATTGGCGAACTGGCTGGCGTGGCGAAGGTAGTTTTCGCGGATGCGTTCCGCTACATTGCGGGCTGCGCCAAGCAGCGGCTCCACGACTTCCTCCATTTGTTTTTCCAGCAGGAACAGGTTGAAGAGCGTCACGGCACGATGCGGGATTTGCACCGAGTATTCTTTTTTCAAATCTTTCTGGATCAGGTTGGTAGGCGGCGGAGAAGCTTCGCCGTCCACGACTTCGCAAAAAGAAGTGTTCAGCTCCAGCTCGCACGTAATTTGCGATGCCATGTAGTTCCCGTTCAACCCGGCAAAAGGCTCGCCTACATGCGTTTCTTTTCCGTAGCAGAGGAAGCCTGGCAGGACCTTTCCGATGGAGCCTGTGTACACGTAGGTGTTCTGGTCGCCCGGATAGCGGGTGAACATCGGCTCGGAGTTAAGCACGGTCGTGTAGTGCAAATCAAACTGTTGGGCAATTTCCAAAAGACGAGGAACAGCTGCCCGCATGCCGACGGAGTTTACTTCTTCGTCCGGAACCGTCAGCAAGAGGATGTTGCCGTCAAACTCGCCCGCGCAAGCTTGCTCGATCATGGACATGTGCAGGGTCAAGCCGCATTTCATGTCCATCGTCCCGCGTCCGAACAGCCAGTTGCCGGAACGCAAGTCTTGCTGCACATCGGCAGGCATGTCCGCCTGGTTTTGCTGAAACAGCGGAGTGAGCGTCTTCGGATCAAAGGCATGCTTCATCCAGCCGCCGTAATCCTCCACATCGACTACATCGAAGTGGCTTACCAAAATGACGGTGTCGCGAACGCCCGGTTTTTTGACGAGCGCCGTGACAAAATGACGTCCATCCTCGGTCGGATTGGCCTGAACGTGGTCGGGATTCGCCTGGTAGTAAGGCAATAAACGCAGCTGCTCGACGATGTAGCCAGGCAATTCTTTCTCAGCAGGCGATCCGGTAATGCTCGGGATGTTCACCAAATTGCACAGAAGATCGACGAGTTGCTCTTTTGTTTGCCATTTTTGCATGGGGTATGCCTCCGTTTTCCGTATAGTGAAAACCATTTCCGTTTAGTGGGCAAAAAAATTACGGAGTTGCTCCGATTCTTTTGGAAATTTCCTTGGCGCTTTGCTTGGCGCGATCGATCAAGGTAGCCAATAGCTCCTCTGTGATCCGATAAGTGGGAACACCGATGCTCAGGGCGCCGACCACTCGCTGGTTATAGCCGATGATGGGCGCGGCGATGGAGGCGGTTCCTTCCGTTTTCTCCCCGTAGCTGACAGCGTAACCATTTTCGCGGATGGCGGGGAGCTGCTTCATAAATTCACGCTGCTGCTCAGGATCAGGAATCAGTGCCATGACGGTTCGTTCCGCTTCCCGAGGCTCCATGTTCGCCAAAATCGTTTTGTTGGCCGCGCCGATGTGCAGCGGGATGCGCTCTCCCAGATTGTCGATGCTTCTGACAGTCATGGAGCTTTCCACCCGTTCAAGCACGATGGCGTCATGCCCATCCGGAATATTCAGGTAGACCGACTCGCGCACATCTGCCGCCAACTGCTCCATAACGGTTCGGGAGACTGCCCGCATGTCGATTTTGTCCAGGATGCGCAGACCGATTTCCATCCAGGTGATGCCAAGCTTGTACTGCTTGGTTTCCGGGATCTGCTGAATCAGCCCGTACTTCATGAGACTGCTGATCAGGCGGTGGACTGTACTGATGGGGAGAGATGTCTTCTCTGCGATTTCTGAGATAGACCAGTGCGTCTTGCTTTCGTCAGATGTCAGGACCAAAATGATGCTCATCGCCCGGTCAATCGATTGTACCAAGTTGTTTCCCTCCTGGCTTTCATTTTGCGAATGACGATTTGTCAGATGCTTCGCCAGCTTTTTATGAGATCAATCTATCAGAATTATTCGGACGAATCAACATCATTTCATGCAGACAAAAATTCATTGACAAAAAATTTAAAACTATTTTACATTAGGAGTGTAATTTTGTATTGTAGAAGTCGTTCCACAATACGGAATAATCGACAGTAAAACGAAGCGATGCATCATCGCCGCTGAAACATTTGTTCCACTGACGAGATTTCAAAACAGAAGGGAGATTTTATCATGAAATTTTCTCGTGCGATTGTAAGAAAACCGGGGCAGAGCTACGTGAACGGTCTGACGACTTCCGATCTGGGCAAGCCGGATTTCGCTCTTGCTTTGGAGCAGCATGCTGCTTATGTAGAGGCGCTGAAGCAAGCGGGTCTGGAAGTGACCGTTTTGGAAGCGGACGAGCGTTTCCCGGATTCCACTTTCGTAGAAGATACAGCGGTTCTGACCGAAAAGTGCGCGGTCATCACCAACCCTGGCGCGGACAGCCGCAACGGTGAGATTGAGGACATGAAACAAGTGCTCCCGCGTTTCTATGACACGATTGAATACATTCAGGCTCCGGGCTTCCTTGACGGCGGAGATGTCATGCAGGTAGAAAATCATTTCTATGTGGGCCTGTCCACGCGTACGAACGAGGAAGGCGCGATTCAGTTCCGGGAAATCCTCTCCAAATACGGCTATGAGGTTACAATCGTTCCGCTGAAGGAGTTTTTCCACCTGAAAACGGGCATTGCTTACCTGGGTAACGACACGCTCGTACTCGCAGGCGAATTTATCGACTCCGAAGTGTTCAAAGACTACAAGCATCTGGTAGTGGAAAAAGAAGTGGAGTATTCCGCCAACTGCATCCACATCAATGACCATGTAATCATTCCAAAAGGCTTCGACAGCACGAAAAAACAGATCACGGATGCTGGCTACCAAGTAATCGAGCTGGATATGTCCGAGTTCCGCAAGCAAGATGGAGGATTGAGCTGCCTGTCCCTGCGCTTCTAACGCAGGCAGTTCCTTCCCGGCTTACTTTTTACACATCTATTTTCCACTCACGAGCTGGGGAAAGAGAGGGATTATATGAACGCTGGGAATGACAAGGACAAACAACTGCAACGCTCGATGAAAAGCCGCCATCTTTTTATGCTGTCGCTTGGCGGAGTAATCGGAACGGGGCTTTTTCTGAATGCCGGGTATACGATCAATCAGGCGGGGCCGGGCGGAGCGCTCGTCGCGTTTGTCGTCGGGGGCATTCTGCTGTACCTGGTGATGACCTGCCTGGGTGAGCTTTCCGTGAAAATGCCCGTAACAGGTTCTTTTCAAACGTATGCGACGAAGTACATTGGCCCGGCAAGCGGCTTTACACTCGGATGGATGTACTGGCTCGGTTCAGCGACGACGGCTGGCGTGGAGTTTACTGCGGCCGGCATGGTTATGCAGCGATGGTTCCCGGATACGCCGATCTGGATTTGGTGCGCGCTCTTTATCCTTTTGCTCTTTACCTTCAACGCTCTGACGACCAAAGGATTTGCGGAAACGGAATACTGGTTTGCGGGCATCAAAGTGTTGGCCGTTCTTATCTTCATTATTGTCGGACTAGGTGCTATTTTCGGTATAGTCAGTATGGAGGGCAGGGAAGCTCCGTTCTTCTCCAACTTTTCCGCGGATGGCGGGCTGTTTCCGTTCGGGTTTGCGATTGTCTTCGTCACGATGATGAACGTCGTGTTTTCGTATCAAGGCTCGGAACTGATCGGGATCGCTGCCGGAGAAACGGAAAATCCGCACAAAAACATCCCGCGGGCCATCCGCAATGTCGTTTTCCGCATTTTGGTGTTCTATGTGGCTTCGGTCATGATCTTGTCCGCTCTTTTCCCATCCAGCGAGCTGGGGTTGCTGGAAAGCCCGTTCGTGACCGTATTTGATTCGGTAGGCATTCCGTTTGCGGCGGATATTATGAACTTCGTCATTTTGACAGCGCTTTTATCTGTCGGAAACTCTTGCCTGTACGCCGCTACCCGTTTGCTCTGGGCATTGTCGCACAGCGGGATGGCGCATCCGGCATTCGGCAAGCTGACCAAGCGGAGCGTTCCACTGAACAGCTTGCTTGCGACTCTGGCCTTCTCGCTTTTGTCGCTTCTGACCAGCGTGATCGCGGCTGATACCGTGTACGTTTTGCTGATGTCTGTTTCCGGGATCGCGGTCACGTTTACCTGGATGGGCATTGCCCTGTCCCAATTCAACTTCCGCCGGAAATATTTGCAGGAAGGCGGCAAGCTTGAAGACTTGCAGTTCGTGGCGCCGTTTTACCCGGTGATGCCGCTGTTGTGTCTGGCTTTGTGCACGTTCATCCTCATCTTCCCGGCGTTTGATCCGACGCAGCGGGTAGGGTTGTTTTACGGGATCGGCGCTTTGGCGCTGTTCTATCTCTACTACTATTTGCGCTATGGCCGCAACAAGAAAATCAAGCCGGATATTCCGACCCAAGGCTAGACGATCGGTCAAAATGAAATGCCCTGCCAGTTGCCGTGGCGGGGCATTTTTGCGTGTCGTGTCGGGTATGGCTGGTTCTTTGGATCAGATTCAGGTCAGCCCAAACAGTTCAGACAAATACGGATTGACGAACATGCCGTCAGGATCAAGCTGAGCGCGGATCGCGAGGAAGTCGGGCAGGCGCGGGTACACCTGATGCAGATGTTCTGCCGTCATGTTGTGCATTTTTCCCCAATGCGGGCGACCGCCAAAGCGGCGGAAAATTTGCTCCATGCGCGCGAAGTACGCTTCATATGGCATGCCTTTGTACATGTGCACGGCGATAAAGGCGCTGTCTCGTTCGTAAGCGGGACTGAGCCAAATATCGTCCTGTTTCACGTAGCGGCATTCCAGCGGAAAGTGCACGGCAAAGCGTTCTTGCTCGATGGCTTGCCGCATTTCCTTGATGGCTTCGCCCATATGCTCGGCGGGAATGCAATACTCCATCTCGTAAAAACGGACCAGACGCGGCGTGGCAAACAGCTCGTGGCTATAGCCGCTTTCGTTGACGTTCGGGACGCTTTGCGCCGACAGCTTGCTCACGGATTGGGTAAGCGTCGGGCGCAGACGGCAGCTCTCCGAAAGCAGCCAGAACAGACCGTTTTCCACCACCATTTTTTTCATGTAGCTCCATTGCTGATTCGCACTGGATGGCTCAGAGGTTTCATTCATGAATTTGACCTGGACGGTATCGGAGTACGGGAAGGTGTAAAATTCGAAATGACGGTGCGATTGCTTGAATGTATCGAGGGAAGACAAGCATTCATCAAGCGGCATGCGATGGCTTTGGTAGCGAAGGCGGTAAGCAGGCAGGACGCGAAGTTTGACTCGAACGATGATGCCGAGCAATCCAAGGGAGACTTGCATCGCTTTGAACAGATCGGGATGTGACTGCTCTGACACCTCCAGCACTTCGCCTGATGCGGTAACGACCGTCAATCCGACGACTTGTGTCGAGACGCTTCCGAATTGAATGCCCGTGCCATGCGTTCCGGTGCTGACGGCACCTGCGATGGACTGGGCGTTGATATCGCCGAGATTTTCCTGGGAATAGCCCGCCTGATGGAGCAGCGCGCCAAGCGTCTTGAGCTTCGTTCCCGCCCAGACTTCCACGGTTTGCTGCTCTTGGTCGACGTGGACGATTCCTTGCAAGCGATCCAGGGAAAGCAGGCATTCCTCGGTCTGGACGAGTCTGGTAAAAGAATGCCCGGAACCAACGACGCGGATGCGCGTTCCGTCAGCTTTGCAGGCGCGGACGACGGAGATGACCTCATCCAAAGATTGCGGCATGGCAATGTGCCGCGGCTGGCTCTGAACGTTTCCTGTCCAGTTGCTCCAGCGGTTTGTTTTTTTGCTTACAGTGAGCATAGTCCATCCCCCCGGTATGTCGTCACTTCATCAACAACGTTTCCTCCTGAGACACAATAGAGCCGCGAAAAGCGCTCGCACAGCTCGCCCGCTTTGGCATGGCGAAAGAAGACGGGGTCACCCAATTCCAATGTTTCCAACCCGCGATACTGGATGGGGGTTTGCACTTCTCCGGCGCCTTCGTTGGAAATGAGCCGGACACCTTGCGGCAAATACGGTTTGGGCAATCGGTCCGCTCCGGCCGAACCGGAAGCGATATAGCCGCCGCCTGCGCAAGTGTAAATATGCTCGGTCGGCTTGCGGATGATTTCCAGGGCAAAGCCGGCTGCTGGCTGGAAATGAAAGTCCTGATAGTAATCAAAAAGTCCGGGAGAAAAGAAGCCGGAGCCAGCCGTGAGTTCTGTAACGGCGTCTTCTTTTCCCGTATGGTGCAAGCTTCCTGTCCCTCCGCCGTTGACGAAGCGCAGCGAGATTCCCATTGCCGTAAGTGCCTTCATCAGTTCCGCTCTGCGATGTGCCACCTCCTTTACCGATCGTTGTTTCAGCAGTCGAATCAGGCTGTTCTTCATAAATCGCCGGGGATAGCGATCGCCGACGCCTGCAATTTGCGCTTCGTAGCCCATGATTCCTTCCAGGCGGAGATGCTTGGAGGAAGCGACGCGGGAAGCAAGCGCAACGGCCGACTCCAGAGAACGCAGAGGAGAGCGCCAAACGCCGAAATGCAAGCCCAACATATCGGACGACATGTCTATATCCAGGCAGACGGGAAAAATCACGTCTTGCTCGCGGGCGATTTGTTCCAGATGTTCCACATGGGAGACGGAATCGATCATCAAAGTGATGGTACGGCCTTGCCTGATCTGTTCGCCAATGGCGAGCAGCCAGCTTTTTTCCCAGACGGGATACCCCAGGAGCAAATCGTCAAAGCCTGCCGCGCACAAATGGAGCGCTTCGGGAGCCGAGAAGCACATAAGCCCGGAAAAGCAGTCATCGAACTGCAACAGATGCTTGAGAAGGGCGACACTGCGGATTGACTTGCTGGCAATCCGAATCGGCTTTCCATTGCTTTGCAAAGCGATCTGCTCGGCATTTTGCTCCAAAAGGTCCAGGTCGACGAAAGCGAATGGCTTTGGAATCCCTGCAAAGGCAGACTGGTAATAACGATAATCCCGCATGGGCAAGCCCCATCCTTTTTGTATGAGTGTAGTAATACGAAAATATCTCTTAAAATTCTACATATTCTATCTTTTTATGTCGTTTCCTTCCAAGTTTTTTGGGGGAGTTCCTTGGAAATTACGAACGTTCGGATATAATGTTCGGTTTTTGCTGAATGTAACCGTTTCAAACAAGCTGTTTTCATGTTAAAAAATTGTAAACACGAATAAATGGGTGATCGTATATTGACTTGATTCAGATTATGCGCTACTATACATATGGTTGTTAGCAAGATGAACTGGCTTGATGAATCCTTAATAAATTCGTATATCCTCGAAAATATGGTTTGAGGGTCTCTACAGGGAACCGTAAATTCCCGGCTACGAATGAGGTTGTTTTTTGACATACCTTATTCGTCGGCCGGGAATTTTTTGTGTTGTCGTCCATACAACAACTCAGGGGAGACTGCGCAAGAGTGACTCATGCTTGATAAAAACCAAGTATTCAAACGTGTTTACAGGGAGGAATTGCAGATGAAAAAATACGATGCCATTGTAGTAGGAGCAGGACCAGCCGGAATTTTTACATGCTATGAACTGACGCGAAAAGCGCCGAATGCGAAGGTGCTGCTCATAGATAAAGGCCACGATATTTACAGCAGACGCTGCCCGATTTTGGAAGAGAAAATCAAGCTCTGCCCGCCTCCTGCCGGGAAAAAGGATTACGCAGGCTGTCTTCCGGCCTGTTCGATCACCAGCGGGTTTGGTGGAGCAGGCGCTTACAGTGACGGCAAATTCAACATTACGACGGAGTTCGGCGGATGGATGACGGATTACCTCAATCCTTCGACTGTGCTCGGCTTGATCAAATACGTAGACGAAATCAATCTGGAGCACGGCGCGACCGAGACGATTACCGATCCGACGACAGAGACGATCAAAAGCATTGAACAGCGCGGATATGCGGCAGGGCTCAAGCTGTTGCGCGCTCAGGTTCGCCATTTGGGCACAGAGCAAAACCTGGAGATTTTGCAGTCGATTTTTGAATACTTGAAGGAACGGATCGACATGATGTTCAAGACAGAGGTCGAGGATATTTTGACGGTCAAGGAAGACGGAGCCCATCGGGTCAAAGGGGTTGTCCTGAAAAACGGGGAAGAATACGAAAGCGATTTTGTCGTGATCGGCCCTGGACGGGACGGTTCCGCCTGGCTGACCAGCATTTTGAAAAAACGCCGCCTGAAAATGTACAACAATCAGGTGGACGTCGGGGTGCGCGTAGAGACATCAGATGTCGTGATGCGCGAGATCAACGAGCATCTGTACGAGGGCAAATTCATTTTCAACACGTCTGTCGGCACACGGGTTCGCACGTTTTGCAGCAATCCGTCCGGGCACGTGGTCGTGGAAAACCACAGCGGGGTGATGGCGGCAAATGGTCACTCCTACAAGGACCCGGCTCTCGGCTCGCCGAATACGAACTTCGCGTTGCTCGTATCCCACACGTTTACAGAGCCTTTTGACAAGCCGAATGAATACGCGCGGGAAATATGCAAACGGGCAAACGATTTGTCCAACGGCGGCGTCATCGTGCAAAAGTACGGCGATATTTTGCGGGCGCGCCGCTCGACTGAAGCGCGGATCAGGGAAGGCTTCCTGGAGCCGACCTTGAAGGAAGCGGTACCGGGCGACCTGGGACTGGTCTTGCCGTACAACACGATGAAAAGCTTGATAGAAATGGTAGAGGCGCTCGACAAGGTTACGCCGGGAATCGCCTCGGAGCACACGCTGTTTTACGGGGTGGAGGCAAAATTTTACTCGGCTCGTCCGAAGCTTACAGAGGAGTTTGAAACAGAGATCAAAGGACTGTTCTGCGGTGGCGACGGCGCGGGAATCACACGCGGCTTGGCGCAGGCGGGAGCGGCAGGCGTCTGGATGGCGCGCAGCATGGTCAAACGGATGAGCTAATAAAAGAAGAAGGGCTTCTACCTGAACAGCGATGTGTTTAGGTAGAGGCCCTTTTATGCAATCGTATTCAAGTTTTCCGTCATCTTTTTCAGCACCCGATTAAAGACAGCCAACTCGCTCTCATCCAAATCGCGCAGGGCGACGTCTTCCAGATCGCGGGCAGCTTGCAGCCACTCGGGGAAGCGCTCGATGGCGGCTGGCGAGAGCGAGACGTACCGTTCGCGCTTGTCGTCACCCTCGGAGCGGATGATCCAGCCCATTTCCTCCAGCCGGGTCAATGTCCGCGTAATGGTAGGGGCCTCCACGTTCAAGTAATTGCTCAACTGCACCTGCGTCAGCGAGCTGCGGTAGTGCAGGCAGAGAATGATGCTCCATTGCGAGCTATATAATCCCATGGGCGACATGATTCCATTCAAGGTTTTACTGAAAACTCTGGCAGTTTGGCCGATCTTGTGACCGTAGTGTTGCATGAATATCAGACCTCCAGAAAAAACTGGTTCGATACGATGCGCTTGATTGCTTAAGTAAATATGTACAAATAAAATAGTAGCAGGTAATGACATATAAGTAAATGTTTATTCGAATGTAAAAAAGGCATTTTTCCGAACAAAAAACAAAGCTGATGACAGTCGTTCCCCGTCGCTCAGCTTTGTGTACACACGATTTTGCGTTCAGTTGTTCACTACTTTTAACTGGCGGACAAAATGCCGAGCGGGCCAGATTCGTCTATAATCGACTGCAAGTCGTAGACGGAGATCGGGAACATCGGAAACCCGACGTAATAAGGCGTGATTTCATACAATTGGAAATAAATAACAAGTGATTTGTCTGCGAGATAGAAGTCCTGATCTGGCTTGATTGTGGTAAAATTACCTAAAGTAGGAATATCGCGCTCTTTGATTTGTCGCTTGATGTTTTCCGACAGGACCGTGACGTAGTCGCTGCCGGGCTTGAACAGATCGCGCAAGGTGTAGAGCTTGCCTGTCTGGGTATTGGCTGTTACAGACCCGAGAAAAGTCATTCCGTGAGCCATTTGCGGGGTGTACGCGTAGTTGCTGAGTGTCACGCTGAAAATGCCGCGTTCATTCGTTTTGATTTCAAAGCTGCCTTGCATCTGTGTATTTCCCGGCACCTGCACTCGTTGCTGCTCGTGGATCAAGCCTTGCACCGTTTGCAAAATGGCCCGGTTGATGTCTTTTTCCGCCTGCTGGTTGGCCAGCCCTGCCAGCTGCGGGTAGTAAATCGTGGTGTTCGGACGGTTGATGGTCCGCGTCAGCACAGTGGCTGGCAACAGATTGAGTTGTTCTTCCACAGTTCCAGTTCCTTTCCAAATAGCTTAAAATAAGGGGAGATGATAGTAGCCTATTCTCCAATCGTTTTGGCTGTTCTCACTTTTTTCACAAATTAGTCAATCTGCACGCGATATAATGGTTAAAGAATCCGATACATAAGTAACAGGAAAAGGGGGGCACTTATGATTCAATTGGTTCGTAACACCTTGACGGACAAAGAAGGCTTTATGATTTTTATCCTATGGAACCACCTGTGGATGGCGGGACTGATTGCTTATCAGGTCGATGCAAACTTCTGGAAAGTGACGTCCCTCGGATTGCTGGTCACCCTCATTGTGTCACCGTTTTACTTCATCAAAAGGGACAGTCATGTCATTCGTTACCTGGTAGCGATTGGACTCATGTTTTACGCGATCTCATTCGATCACTTTACTACCTATCCAGAGGTAACTTTTCTCGCATTCATTGTCATGGGATTTTTGGCAGCCTACCTCGACTGGAAGCTGGTAGTGTCGGCGGGAATCGCGCAGATTGTTGTGACTTTGGTCGGCTTTTATACAGGCTCCTACGAAATTTTTAGCGGCGACTTCACGGAACTGAATCTGGTGCTGCGGATTGTAGCGATCCTTATGATGATGGGGGCTGTAACGTACCTCTGTCTGGCTGGACAAGCTTCTCTCAGCAAGGCGAATATCGCCCGACAGGAAGCAGAGGAAAAAGAACGCCGTCTGGGAGAAATGCTCGTACATATTCAACAGATGACGGGGCAGATTGACCGCACGACAGAGCATGTGCACGAGCATGCCGAAGGAACGAAACGCAATACGGACGAGATGATGATTGCGTTTCGCGAAGTTGCGACTGGCATGGAATCGCAGGCCAATTCGACTGTGAAGATCGAAGAAGAGGTGCAGTCGATCGACCAGGAGATCGTGGCGGTAACGACGCAGACGAATGCGATGAAGAGCGAGTCCGATCAAAACAACCAGCGCCTGAAAGACAGTGTGGGCATGATGAACGAGCTTTCGCAGCAAATGGAACAGATCGTGTCTGCGGTCAATGTGGCTGCTGCGACGATTCACCAGCTCAATCGCCAGGCGAACCGGGTAGAAGAAATCGTGGGAGCGATCAACCAGATTGCTACGCAAACGAATCTTTTGGCGCTCAACGCCGCCATCGAGTCAGCGCGGGCTGGCGAGCATGGACGCGGTTTCGCTGTAGTAGCTGACGAAGTGCGCAAGCTGGCTGAGCAAAGCGCGACCGCTACCCAGGAGATTACGGAAATTCTCAAATCGCTCCATCAGGAGAGCGAGAACGCTGTGCAGCAAATCAGCAACGGAGAGGCGTCTGTAGCCAAAGGACAGGAGCTGGCTGTAAAAACGGTGGCTTCGATCGAGGCAGTGCGCTCCGGCATGGTGGCATTCCTGCAAGCGGCCGAGCATGTCGGTTCCAGCATGAACCGGGTCAAAATGCGTTCAGGCGAAGTGGCGATGGAGATGTCGACGATTACGGCCGTCACCGAACAATCGGTTGCCAACCTGGAAGAGCTTTTTGCCACCGCAGAAAATCAGCATCAAAAGGTGCGGGAAATTACCGAAGAGCTGGGTGAGCTTAGCAACCTGTCGCATCGACTCCAGCAAACCTTTCAAACGAAATAAACAAACTGGCGGAAACAATCTGAAAAAACAATTGCTTTTTCAGAGCGTTCTGCTAGAATAAGTTCATTGTAACTCAATAGATGATCTACCTTATCGAGAGCGGCGGAGGGACTGGCCCTATGAAGCCCGGCAACCACTGGACATGCGAGACATGTACAGAAAGGTGCCAATTCCTGCAAAACCTGTACCGGGGTTTTGACAGATGAGGAAGAGGACGGCTTCGGACGCAAACTCTTCCTTCGGGAAGAGTTTTTTTTCGTTAGAAGGGGAGGATGGATAGAGGAGGAATAACGAACGATAAAATAATTTTAATGTGAAATATTCGTGTTTAGTATTGATCTTTTTGTCGAAAAACCGTACATTATGGTTAGGATAGAGAAAACGGAGAACGTTCAGATAGGGGAGAGAGACACCATGAAGAAGTTGTTGTTGGCATTGACTACTTTTGCTGTTTTGGCTGCGGGTTGTTCAGCAGGCGGGAATGCACCTGCCGGGAACGCATCGACTGATAAGCCGAAAGAGCAAGCGGCAGGACAAGAAGGTGCAGCGAAGAAACGCGTTGCCTTGATTTTGCCGGAAAAAATCGGCGTGAACCCATTCTTCCAGCAAATGGACGAGGGCGCGAAAAAAGCAGGACAAGAATTTGGCGCGGAAGTAAAAAGCATCGAGTCGACTGACCATGGTGCGATCGAAGAGAACTTGCGCGTAGCCGTAGCGGAAAACTACGACCTGATCATCACTTCTTCTTTTGAAGCAGAAGACGCACTGAAAAAAGTAGCCGCAGAAAACCCTGATCGCAACTTCGCGATTATTGATACAGTAGTCGATTTGCCAAATGTGCGCAGCGTTACTTTCCGCGAGCAGGAAGCAGCTTACCTGATGGGGGCGGCGGCAGGTCTTGCCACGAAAACAAACAAAGTCGGCATGGTTGTCGCAATGGACATTCCGCTTCTGAAAAAATGGACAGGCGGATTCCAGGAAGGCTTGAAATCGACCAATCCGAATGCAGAATTTCTGGTAAACTACGTGGGCAGCTTCACTGACCCGGCAAAAGCGAAAGAGCTGGCTCTGCTGCAAGCATCCAAAGGCGCTGACTTCATCAACGGAGCAGCTGCGGTAGGCGATCTCGGCGTATTCGAAGCCGCGAAGGAAAAAGGCTTCTTTACAGCAGGACAAGACGTTGACCGCACGACGATTGACCCTGAGCACATCGTATTGTCCCAACTGAAAGGGACAGACGCAGCAGCGTATGAAACTGTGAAATCGTTTGTGGAAGGTTCTTTCAAACCAGGTGTCGTCAACTACGGATTGAAAGAAAAAGGCGTAGGCGTAACGTATGTGACTCACGAAAGCAAAACACCGCTGAACGCTTTCATCGGCCAGGAAGTTGTGGACAAAGTAAAAGCGATCAGTGAAGAGATCATTGCTGGTACCCGCAAAGTGCCGGATCGTTCTAAAAGCTAGTGCACAGAGCTTGATTGTGACCGACTACGGCTGTGTAGTCGGTCTTCCTTATATGCGAAAGGAAAGCGTAAAGAAGGGGGAGCAAGGATGACCTATCGTTTGGAAATGCGCGCCATGACCAAGAAATACGGAGATTTTATTGCAAACGACAAGGTCTCGTTCTCGCTTGCTGCCGGAGAAGTGCACGCGATCGTCGGTGAGAACGGAGCGGGCAAGACGACGTTGATGAGGATGTTGTACGGCATGGAGCAGCCTACGTCCGGCGATATCGTGCTAAACGGCAAGCCGGTCGCTTTTCGCGGGCCACAGGACGCCATTGGCAACGGAATCGGGATGGTGCACCAGCACTTCATGCTGTTCGGCGAGTTCAGCGTGGCCGAAAACATCGTGATTGGCTACGAACCGCAGCAGGCCGGGTTTTTCCGCCGCCATGACGCTGTGCAAAAAGTGCGCGAGCTAAGCGAAAAGTTCCGTATTCCGATTGATCCACAGGCAAAAGTGTCCAATTGCTCGGTGGGAGAACAGCAGCGGGTCGAGATTTTGAAAGTGCTGTACCAGGGCGCAGACATCATCGTGCTGGACGAACCGACCGCTGTGTTGACTCCGCTGGAGGTTCGCGACTTGCTGCAAACGATTCGCAATCTGGCGGAGAGCGGGAAAAGCGTGATTTTGATTACGCACAAGCTCCAGGAAGTAATGGAGGTAGCAGATCGCATCACGGTGCTGCGCGGCGGCAAGGTGACGGGTACGGTTGCGCGCGAGCAGACGAATGTGGACGATTTGGCCCGGTTGATGGTCGGCCGCGAGCTGCAAGAGCTGAGTGAGCGCGTCGCTTTGGAGCAGGGACCGCTTTTGCAGGTGGAAAATTTGTCGGTGCGCGAAAAGCAGACGTTGCTCGACCGGGTCAGCTTTACCGTCCATCACGGCGAGATCGTGGGAATTGCCGGAGTTTCTGGCAATGGACAGTCCGAGTTGCTGCAAGCCGTGAGCGGTTTGCGGGCGGCACAGGAGGGAACAGTGCGGCTGGGCGGCAAGGACGTCACCAACAAATCTGTGGCGACAATCCGGGAAGCGGGTCTGGCCCATATTCCCGAGGATCGTTATATGTGGGGAACCGCCAAGCTGGAAAGTGTCGAAGAGAACGCGTTGATGGGCTATCAGCGCAAGCCTGCATTCAATCGGCGCGGCATCGTACTGCGGGAAACTTTTCGCCAGGTTGTGACTGGCTGGGTGGAGCGATTCGCGATCAAGACTGGTTCGCGGCAGCTTCAGGAGCTTGCCGGGAATTTGTCGGGCGGAAATTTGCAGAAGCTGATCGTCGCGCGGGAGCTGGGGCATGAAACCCCGTTTTTGATCGCAGCCGAGCCGACGCGCGGTGTCGATATCGGAGCGATGGAGTACATCCATCAGGCGCTGATCGACAAGCGCAACGCAGGAGACGGAATTTTGCTGGTGTCATCCGAGCTGTCGGAAATTTTGGCGCTGTCGGATCGCATTTTGGT
This sequence comes from Brevibacillus sp. FSL K6-0770, assembly GCF_038000275.1. Classification (NCBI taxonomy): domain Bacteria; kingdom Bacillati; phylum Bacillota; class Bacilli; order Caryophanales; family Paenibacillaceae; genus Brevibacillus; species Brevibacillus sp. FSL K6-0770. The sequence continues at coordinate 5,629,053 of NZ_JBBOBQ010000001.1, read as the reverse complement.
GATGTACAAAGGGCGGATCGCCGGAGAGCTTTCGCGCAAAGAGGCAACCGAGGAAAAAATCAGCGTGTTAATGGCGGGAGGAAGCGTTCATGGCAGCAATCAAAGAGCTGTGTAAATCACTGGTTCAGCCGCTTTTGGCGATTGTCATCGGCCTGTTGATCGGGGCGCTCGTCATCGCATCGGTAGGGGAATCGATCTTGGGCACCTATCAGGAAATGTGGAAGGGAGCATTCGGAAGCTTTTACTTCTTCGTTTCCACGTTGGCGAGAGCAACACCGATCATGCTGATCGCCCTGGGGCTGTCGCTTGCTTTTCGGGCGGGAGTATTCAATCTGGGGGCAGAAGGACAGATGGTGCTTGGCGCTATCAGTGCTACGCTGGTAGCCATTTACTTGCCTGCGCCGGGAATCGTGAAGCTGGTGGCTGCGATTGTGACGGGAATGGCCGTTGGCGGGCTTTGGGGGCTATTGCCGGGCATCATGGAAGCGCGGTTTCGGATTCCGCTGCTGATTTCTTCCTTGCTGTTCAACTACATTGCCGTCTTGTTTGCCAGCTATCTGGTCACGGAGCCGTTTCGGGACAGGACTGGTTCGGCAGCTTTGGCGCAAACGGTCATGCTGGACAAGAGCGTCTGGCTTCCCAAGCTGTTCGCAGGGATGAGCGTGCACGCCGGGTTTTTGTTTGCCATTGTCGGCGCTTTGATCCTGTTCTGGGTCATCCGCTTTACGCCGTTCGGCTATGAAGTGAAAATGCTCGGGCAAAACCCGTTGTTCGCTCAATACGGGGGGATCAACCGCATCCGCGTCATGCTGACAGGCATGTTTGCCAGCGGTGGTCTGGCGGGCCTGGCAGGGACGGTCGAGGTGCTGGGGGCGCACTACCGTTTTGTCGATGGCGCTTTGACTGTACCGAACTTCGCCTGGACGGGCCTGATGGCGACGCTCTTGGCAAACTCCCATCCGGTCGGGATTATTTTTACCTCGATCCTGCTGGCTGCTTTTCAGACTGGAGCGATGGGCGTGGAGCGGAACACAGACGTGCCGTTGGAGTTGGCAAGCGTCATCTCGGCAGTGCTGATCCTGTTTATTTCGGCAAAATTCAGCTACGACTGGTGGAAACAGCGGAAAGCAAAAGGGGGAGAATCGCATGGAGCTGCTTGATTGGTCCCTCGTCAGTTCTACCATTCGCATGGTGACACCGATATTGCTGGCTGCTTTGGGCGGAGCGCTGTGCTCGCGTGTAGGCATTTTTAATGTGGGGCTGGAAGGCATGGTGCTGGCCGGAGCCTTTTCCGCGATCGTTGGCAATCACTTTACCGGGAATTTGTTTCTGGCGATCTTGATTGCGGCGGCGACGAGTGTTTTGTTCGCTCTGTTGTTTGCCTATATGACGATCAAGCTCAAAGCAAACGAGATCGTCGTCGGGGTAGCGATCAATTTCCTCGCGCTCGGTCTGACGACGTTTGCGCTGCGGGCGATTTTTGGCGTCAAAGGGGCTTTTTACGATAAAGATATGGCGGGCTTGCCGAAGTGGGACATCCCTGTGATCAAAGATATTCCGGGTGTCGGCGAGGTATTTTCCGGGCATTCTCCGCTTGTTTATTTCGCGTTTTTGGCTGCGATTGCGCTTTATGTGTTCTTTTACAAGACTGTCACTGGTTTTCGGGTTCTTGCCGTCGGATCGAATCCGGTTGCGGCTCGCAGCCTCGGGTTGAAAGTAACGGGCTTGCAGGTGCTGGCTATCGTCATCTGCGGCGCTTTGTGCGGGCTTGCAGGAGCACAGCTTTCGTTGGGCCAGGTGACGATGTTCTCCGAGGGCATGACCGCCGGACGCGGCTTTATCGCTTTGGTGGCGATGATGATGGGGCAGTCCCATCCAATCGGAATACTGGCGTCGAGCTTTTTGTTTGGCTTGATGGATGCGCTGAGCATTCGTCTGCAAGGCTTCTCGCTGCCAACGCAATTCACTTCCATGCTGCCGTATTTGCTCACGGTTGCCGCGATGTTCTTCCTGAAAGAGCGCATGCAGGCGGCGAGCAACAATCAGCAGAGCACCCGTTAACAAAGAACAGTCAGCGAAGAAAAGGGGGTACGCAACATGAACAAGGCAGATCGGATCAAACGGATGAAAGTGCCCGCAGTCGACCCGGCACTGGCAAAAAGGCTTCCGCCAGGACAAATTTTGACCGAGCGCTTTCCGATTTTGCATGAGGGAGAAGTCCCGGTTTACGACATGAAGGAATGGACATTGCGCGTGTTTGGCGAGGTAGATCGCGAAGTTACACTGAGCTACGAGCAAATCATGGAGATGCCGCAAGTCACCGTGACCAGCGATATTCACTGCGTGACGCGCTGGTCGCGTTTTGACAATGCGTTTACAGGCGTGCGGTTCCGCGACTTTTTGCAGGCAATCGGGGTAGTGCCGCAGGCATCGTACGTCATGCTGCACGGAGATCACGACTATACGGCGAACGTGCCGCTCGCTGACTTGATGCGCCCTGACGTGCTGTTGGCCCACTCCTTCGACGGAGAGCCGCTGACGGACAAGCATGGCTGGCCTTTGCGCCTGACTGTGCCGCACCTGTACTTCTGGAAAAGCGTGAAGTGGCTGCGAGGCATTGAGTTTATTTCGGAAAACACCCCCGGATTTTGGGAGCAAAACGGCTTTCACCTGATCGCAGACCCGTTCCGCGAAGAGCGGTTCTCCGGTGAAGCGCTGCCGATTCCCGAAGACGAATGGGAGAAAAAGGAGTTTGATTGAGATGCTTACGAACCTGAAAGTAGATCCGGAACAGTTGCCGAAGCGCGTCATCGTATGTGGAGATCCAAAACGGGCTGCCTTGATTGCCGCCAAGCTGGACAACCATCGGTCCATCGGAGAAAATCGCGAGTATCACAGCTATGCCGGGACGTGGAAAGGCACGGAGGTTGCCGTAGTCAGCCACGGCGTCGGTTCGCCGGGTGCTGCCGTATGTTTTGAGGAGTTGGCAAAAGGTGGCGTGCAGGTCATCATTCGCGTAGGTACGGCAGGATCGTACCAAAAAGAAATCGAGCCTGGCAGCCTCGTCATCAGCTCGGCTGTTGTGCGTCAGGACGGACTGACCAGCCAGCTCGTTCCTCCGGGTTTCCCGGCAGTCGCCAATCGCCGCGTGGCGGATGCACTGGTGGCAGCAGCAGAAGCAAACGAGGCCGGACTTCCCGTAGCAGAGGGAATTACGCTGACGCTGGATGTGTTCTACAGTGGCGTTCTGGAGTTTCCGCACAAGCTGTACCAAAAAGCCGGGGTACTCGCGGTCGAGATGGAAAATTCCGCCCTGTTCGTCATCGCGGCATTGCGCGGAATGAAGGCCGGAGCGATTTTGGCGATTGACGGCTATGCGGATGCCGATTTGCTTGCTTCGTACAACCCGCATACCGATGCGATGGCAAAAGCGATTGAGGCAGAAGCGCTGATTGCGCTGGATGCTTTGGTGGCTGTTTCCTAATCTAATCACATAAACATGCCCAGGACTGTGAATGGTCCTGGGCTTTTTTTCTGGAGCTTTTCCGGAGTGAAAAGCTATTCTTCGTTGAAGCGATCCAGCATCGAGATCGTATCGATCAGGTGGTTGTTGAAAATTTGCCGGGCGACGCCCAAAAGCTCGATAATCATCGGGTCGCGCAAAGAATAAGTGACTTTGTTGCCGTCTTTTGTTCCGTACACGATATTGTTGTTGCGCAAAATGGCCAGCTGCTGGGAAACGGCCGAGCCTTCACTGCCGATCAGCGTTTGCAGCTCGTTCACGTTTTTGTCTCCCTCCGCCAAAAGCTCCAGAATCCGAATCCGCAGGGGATGGCCCAGCGCTTTGAAGAAGTTCGCTTTAAATTGCTGTAGCTCCAAATTCAATAGCAGGTTCCTCCGATCTTTTCGTCATGTGGACGTAGTGGATGTTTGTTGTTGGGCGCAGCTCTGCTGTATGCGGGTGTCGGACAGGCTCGTGCATTCCCGGAACGCAAAGTGCTTGCAGCCCAGGCATTTGTTCGTATCCAGCCGATGAAGCGCATATTCGATTGCCTCTCCGGTGTGGTCGAAAAAGTGCGTTTCCCCGATGCTTGCATACAGACCCGTGCGCTGCAAAATTTGTTTGGGAGCAGGTTGAATGCCCGAGATCAGCACGGTCGTTCCCTGACTCATGGCTTGCTTTACCGTCCGGGACAAATTGGCTTCGCCTGTCATGTCCAAAAATGGCACTTTGCCCATGCGCAGCAACAAGACCTTGGGGCGGTGCTGCAACGTGTTCGCAAGCGAGCTTTCAAACAAGTCGGCGTCCCCGAAAAACAGCGGCCCTTCAATCGTGTAGATGTTGATTTGCGGGCAATCGTGCTGGGACGACACCATATGCGGCATGACTTTTTCGTGCTTCAAAGAAGGGTCGGGCAGCACTTTGGCGACTTGCAGGCTGTCGCGCATCCTTTTGATAAACAGCAGCACAGCAAGCACCAGTCCTACCTCGACAGCGGTAGTCAGATTGGTGAAGACGGTCAAAACAAACGTGATCACAAGCACGAGCGAATCGCTTGTTTTTGCTTTGAGGATGTGGGCAAATTCCTTGCGCTCACTCATGTTCCAGGCGACCAGCATCAAGATCGGAGCCATGCTCGCCAGTGGAATGTGCGAGGCGTAAGGCGCCAGCAGCACGAGGATGAGCAGTACGACCATCCCGTGGATGATGCCGGACATGGGCGAGGCAGCGCCGCTGCGAATATTGGTCGCGGTCCGGGCAATCGCGCCCGTAGCGGGAATCCCGCCGAAAAGCGGCGTCACGATGTTGGCAATGCCTTGCCCGATCAATTCCTTGTTGCTGTTGTGGCGACTGCGGGTCATGCCATCAGCTACGACAGCAGACAGTAAAGACTCTATTGCTCCTAGTATAGCAATGATTAGGGCAGGACTCAGTAATTTTTGGACGCGCTCCAGCGTGATTTCGGGAAAATGGAAGCCAGGCAGTGTGCTCGGAATTTCGCCGAAGGTCGAGCCGATCGTCGCGACCTTTCCTGCGAAAAAGAAAAAGGCAATGACGCTGGAGATGACCAGACCGACGAGCGAGCCAGGCACATTGCGCACAAAACGCGGTGTAATCAATATAATCGCCAGACTGAGGCAGGCGGTTGCCAGGCTGTAGAAGCTGGTTGTATGCAGGTGGACGACGACTTCTTTCATGTTGGACAAAAAGTCCTCGTGCCGTTGTATGTCCGATAGACCGAGGAAATTGGCGATCTGCCCGGTAAAAATAATGACGGCAATCCCTGCTGTAAACCCGATTGTGACCGGGCGAGGAATGAATTTGATCAGTCCGCCCAGCCGCAAAACGCCCATCAGGACGAGCATAATCCCCGCCATCAAGCCCGCGAGCAGCAAATCCGCGTAGCCGTACTGCATGACGATGGCGAACAGGATCGGGATAAAGGCGCCAGTCGGCCCGCCAATCTGATAGCGGGAACCGCCGAACAGCGAGATGAGCGTCCCTGCGATGATGGTGGTGTAAATCCCGTACTCCGGCTTGACACCGGAAGCGATGGCGAACGCCATGCCGAGCGGAATAGCGATAATGCCTACGATTAATCCTGACACGCAGTCTTTTCTGAATGCTTGCGTATTGTAGCCCTCAAATCTAGCGGCCCACTTCATGGTAGCAACCCTTCTTTTCGTATATTCGAATATTTGATTATTTGAATATAGATGGATCATACTCCCGTTTCATGATTCTCGTCAATTGCATCCTTACACGATCTTTGCCCTTTTTTAACAATTGCTTCAAGTTGTCTTAACGCTGAAGGAGTACCATTCAAAATGACAAGTGAACATTCCCCTTCGGTTGGAGTCATGGAGAAACCCCCGACAGCCTTTCCAAGCACTTTCCTCAAGTATGCTTGTGCAATTGTCATGTCGTTGGGTTTTTTTGTCGTTCGCAAAGGAGGCTTACGAATGAATCAGGAGCAGTTTCACGGCAGGTTGGAAGAGTACAAGCTGATTGCTTCTGTAAAAGAGGCGAAGTACCTGGAAAAAGCGGCAGAGGCCAATGTGAGCGCCGCCGTGCTCTCCATCGGCAACATCGGGGTCATCAAAGGCTATGTAGACTTTTTCAAAAACAGAAAGATTCCGGTGTTCCTTCACCTCGAAAGAATCGGGGGAATCAGCTACGACCGGGAAGGCATCGCCTTTTTGGCGCATTACGTGAAGCCGGACGGGATTGTGACCACGCGCAACACGCTGGTCAAGCTGGCGAAAAAGCAAGGCTTGCTGACAATCCAGCGCCTGTTCCTCGTAGACAGCGACTCGCTCAAATCCGGGCTGTCGTCTCTCGCTGAAACCCAGCCTGACGCCGTCGAGCTGATGCCGGCACTGCTGCCAGAGTATATCGAAGAGTACAAGCGCGTGATTGATATTCCAATCATCGCTGGTGGTTTGATCCGCAAGCGGGAGCAGATGGAGGAAGTATTGCAGCATGGAGCGACTGCTGTGTCAGTCGGTAACCCCCTTTTGTGGAAGGAGAGTTTTTTGCATGATTCAAGCGTTGCTGTTTGATCTGGATGGGACCCTGCTGGACAGCCGGGATGCAGTCATCGATGCAGTCGCCTATACAGCAGAAGAGTACGCACCGGGTCACTTCAGCCGGGAAGAGCTGCTCGCGCGTTTTGGCGAGTCGTTCGACGATTTTTTGGCAGCTGTCGCACAAGCGGCAGGCGTGCCCGACAAGCAAGAGGTGCTGGAAAAGTATTTTGCCTACGTGCGTGAGAACCACGCCCGACATGTTCGGCTGTTTCCTTATGTGAAAGAAGGGCTGGAAAAATTAAAGCAGGCAGGCTATCAGCTGGCGGTGGTCACCAACAAGCAGCGGGAATTTGCGCTGGCCGGACTGAAGCAGGCGGGGATCGACAAGCTGTTCGAAGTCGTAGTGGCCGTGGACGATGTCGCCAAAGGAAAACCGTCAGCCGAGCCTGTATGCAAAGCGCTCGCCAGTATGGGCAGTCGTCCCGAGCAGGCGATGATGGTCGGCGATAGCCGCTACGATGTGCTCGCGGCAGTCGCGGGTGGCGTCTCGTCCGTGGTGCTGGAGTGGTACGGGCAGGAAGAGTGGCTCTATGCCACGCCTGATTACCGCTACGCCGATTTCGAATCGTTTGTCACCGACATGATGGCTGCCAAGGCGCAAGGAGGAAGATGAAAAAGATGGCAAGAGTGGTGCTGCAACAGATAACAAAAACGTTTCAGAACCAGAAAGTGGTCAAGGGGCTTAATCTCGTGATTCCCGACGGCTCCTTTACGGTGCTGGTTGGCCCGTCCGGGTGCGGAAAATCGACGACCTTGCGGATGATTGCCGGTCTGGAAACGGCTACAGACGGGGAAATTTTCATCGGGAGCCAGTCTGTGAACGCTCTGCCTCCGGGAAAGCGCGATGTTGCCATGGTGTTCCAAAACTACGCGCTCTATCCGACGATGAACGTCTACGACAACATCGCCTACGGCTTGAGAAACCGGGGAACGTCGAAAAAAGACTGCGACGTGCTGGTGAAGGAAATTGCCGAGATTGTCGGCTTGGCGGACTTTCTTAAAAGAAAGCCTTCCCAGCTCTCCGGCGGTCAACGTCAGCGTGTCGCCCTAGCGCGGGCCATGGTGAAAAAGCCAAAGGTGTTCCTCATGGACGAGCCGCTCTCCAACCTGGACGCGAAGCTGCGGAACCAGATGCGCGTGGAGCTGACGAGTTTGCACAAGCAACTGGGCAGCACGTTTATTTACGTGACGCACGACCAGGTGGAAGCGATGACGATGGGCGATCAGATCGTCGTGATGAGCGACGGCAACATCATGCAGGTCGCGGCACCGATGGACTTGTACCAGGAGCCGGAAAATCTGTTCGTCGCCCAGTTTATCGGTTCTCCCCCGATGAACATTGTGCCGGCAGAGGGCAGAAGTGACCAACTGTGGGGATTCCGCCCGGAAAAGGCCGTGTTGTTGCCAGCCTCCGTCTCTCCGGTTTCTGCGGGAGAGATGTGGACGGCAAAAGGGCAAATCGTCTCCCGGGAAATACTCGGCTCGGACACGCTGTTTCACGTGGAGACGGAAAAAGGCAGAGTCATCGTCAAAACGGAAACCGAGGAAATTGGACAGTATGGTTCAAACGTTACCGTAACGGTTGCAAAGCCGCATGTGTACATCTTTGATCGCGTGAGCGGAAAAAAAGTGGGTCGACTGGCTGAACGAGGTCAAGTATCCGCACTTGCAGGAGGGGTGAACTGATGCGAAAGGCGGCAACTGCCCACGAGCTGCCGGATGCCGGCCAGGTGCGGGCACAAGCAGCTTCCAGGCCAACATCTCGCCCGGATATGATGACGCGTCTTCGCCCGTACTTGTATTTGACACCTGCCATGATCTGCTTCATTTTGTTCTTTTTTTACCCGATTGGCTCGATCATTTATTTGAGCTTTCAAGACTGGTCGCTGATTAATCTGGAAGCGATGGAATGGGTCGGGCTGCAAAATTACACAGAGCTGGTTGCTGACCAGGAATTTCAGCAGGTGCTGACAAATACGCTCGTTTTCACTTTTGCAACCGTGGGCATCAGTTTGGGAATCTCCTTTTTGCTCGCTCTCTGGCTCAACAAAAAGGCGAAAATGTACGGGATCATCCAAGCTACCGTATTCAGTCCGCACATTATTTCGTTTGTTTCTGTCTCCATGTTGTGGATGTGGCTGATGGACCCGCAATTCGGGCTATTGAACGCTGTACTCGAAGCGGTCGGGCTGCCAGGCTACACGTGGCTGACAGACCCGAGCAGTGCGTTGTTGTCGCTGATCCTCGTGAACGTCTGGAAAGGCGTGGGCTACAACACGCTGATTTTCATTGCCGGGCTGCAAAGCATTCCGGGGGATATTTACGAAGCGGCCGCCCTCGATCGTTCGCCGTGGTGGCGGACTTTGACCCGCATTACCATACCGATGCTGTCGCCCACCATGTTCTTTTTGTTCATCATCAACATGATTTCGTCGTCCCATGCTTTCGATACGATTGCCATCATGACCCAAGGCGGGCCGATCAACAGCAGCAATATGCTGGTCTACTACATTTATGAGCAAGGAATGGACTACTACAACGGGGGATTTGCTGCTGCCGCTTCTGTCATTCTTTTGCTCATCGTAGGAGTTTTGACTGCGTTGTACTTCCTGTTCATGTCCAAACGCGTCCACTACCGATGACGATTCCCGAAAGAAAGGAGGAGCAACATGAAACGAGTGGGTGCAATTTCTTTGAAAACAGTGGAATGGGCCGGGCTGTTGGTTGTGGCGCTGCTGTTCGTCTTTCCTTTTTTGTGGATGGCTTCCACAGCGTTCAAGGACATGTCGGAAGTCAGACAGTTTCCGCCGACCTTGTTGCCTGAGACGTGGGAGTGGGGCAATTTTGTCCAGGCCTGGGAGTCAGGGCCGTTCCTGATGTTTACGGTGAACAGCATTGTAGTTGCCGTGGCGATCTTGATCTTGCAGTTTTTGACCGCCGTACCTGCGGCGTACGCTTTTGCCCGCTACCAGTTTCCCGGCCGCAACCTGCTGTTTGGGCTTGTGCTGGTTGCCTTGATGATTCCGGGATACATTATCTTTTTGCCGATCTACGTGCAGCTGAGCGGCTGGGGGCTGGTCAATACGCTCTGGTCGCTGATTCTGCCGTACGCGGCCAGCGCATTCGGGATATTCCTGCTTCGCCAGGCGTTCATGCAGGTGCCGGACGAAGTCATTGAAGCAGCGCGACTGGATAATGCGTCAGAGTGGAAAATCATGTGGACGATCATGGTGCCGATGGCGAAGCCAGTGCTGGTCACATTTGGACTTTTCAGCTTTATTTATCACTGGAATGACTACTTTTGGCCGCTGATCATGACCAACAGCGACGAAGTACGCACATTGCCTGTCGGGATTTCCAGCTTGCGCATGTCGGACGGAGGCACTCTCTGGAACGTCATGATGGCGGGGAACATGATCCTCATCCTGCCGATTCTCGTTATTTTCTTCGTGGCCCAGCGCCACATTATCAAAGCGTTTGTCTATCAATCCAAATAATAGATAACCATGTGGGAGGAAACCAAATCATGAAGGCGATGAAAAAGACAGGAACGATTCTATGTGCACTAGCTCTAGGCTTGTCAGGAGTGCTTGCCGGGTGCGGTTCTACAGGCAAGGAACAGGCTGCAAGCACAGGAAACACAACGAAGCCGGCAACGGAAACAGCAGCAAGCAACGGGCCTGTCGAGATCGATTTCTGGTATGCGCTCGGCGGTGTTCGCGGCAAGACGATTGAGGACATGGTCAAAAAGTTCAACGAGTCACATAAAGATATTAAGGTAAAAGCGGCGTACCAGGGCGCGTATCAGGATAACCACTCCAAAGTTCTGGCTTCGGTTGCCGCCGGAAACAACCCTGATGTAACGATGGTAGAGATCGCTTCGATCGCTGCCTTCGCTGATGCGAAAGTGCTGGAAGATTTGACTCCGTACTCGCAAGGCGATGAGAAAAAGTACATTCCCGGCCTGATGAAAAACTCTTACTGGAAAGACAAACTGTACGCCGTGCCGTTCAACCGCTCCACGCCGCTTCTGTACATCAACCGCGACATGCTGAAAGCAGCGGGTCTCGATCCGAACGGGCCGAAATCCTGGGATGAGCTGATCAGCTACTCGCAAAAGCTGGTGAAAAAAGAAGGCGACAAAGTCACGCGCTACGGCTTCTCGACCCCTGTTGATATTTGGTTCTACGAAGCGCTCGTCTTCCAGAGCGGAGGCAACATTTTGAGCGAAGACGGCAAGGAGCTGACCTTGAACAACGAGTCAGGCAAAGCGCCGCTTGAACTTTGGACGAAAATGGTCAAGGAAGGCTTGATGAAAAACCCTCCAGGCGAAAACTACAATGCGTGGGATGTCGCCGAGCAAGATTTCCTCAATCAAAAAGTGGGCATGATTTTCACGACGACAGGTTCCTTGACGGAATTGAAGAAAAATGCCAAATTTGACATGGGAGCAGCCTTCCTGCCAGCAAACAAAAACTTCGGTACGCCAACGGGCGGAGCAAACCTGGTCATGCTGGCGAAGTCTTCTGATGCCGAAAAGAAAGCGGCATGGGAATTTATGAAGTGGATGACCGATACAGAGCAAACCGTACCATGGTCCATCGCATCCGGCTACATGCCTGTGACGACCGCTGCCGTAGATTCACCTGAGATGAAGGCATTTTATGAAAAAGATCCGAACTTCAAAGTAGCAGTAGACCAGCTGCAATACGGTTACCCGCGCCCAATGGCACCTGGTTACAAAGAATTGCAGGATGTCATTCAAAAAGAGCTGCAACGTGCGATGCTTGGACAGGCGACCATTGATGAAGCGCTGCAAAATGCGACGGACAAAGGCAGCAAGCTGCTGAAAAAATAAAGGCGGCACAAACAAGAGAGGAGTTTGCGACATGAATATATGTATGGCGCATCGAGGATGGTCAGGCAAAGCCCCGGAAAATACGATGACGGCAATTCGACTGGCGTTGGCAGAGCCGGCTATACAGGCAATGGAGATTGACGTACAGCTGTCTTCCGATGGCGTTCCCGTGCTGATCCACGACTTTACGCTGGAGCGCACGACGAACGGAAGCGGTCTGGTCAAGGACCACACATTGGAGGAGCTTCGCCAGCTCGATGCGGGCAAATGGCTCGACGAAAAGTTTGCAGGCGAAAAAATCCCGACGCTGGAGGAAGCGCTGATTGCGGTCAAGGGCCGCTGCAGGCTGAACATCGAGTTGAAGGCGACGAGCGACATGTACCCCGGCATTGCCGAAAAAGTGCTCGCGCTGCTCGAACAGTACGGGATGAAGCAGGAAGTTTGCTTGACGTCGTTTGACCATGAGCTGATTCGTCATGTTCGCACTCTCGATCAGCAAATCGAGACGGGACTGATCGTCTACGGCCGTCCTGTGCTCATGCTGGAGCAACTGGAGGAGGCAGGTGCCAGCATTTTGTCCATGGGTTACCCTTTCCTGAACAAAGAGCTTGCCGTAGCCGCCATCGAAAAAGGCTTCAAGGTGATTGCCTGGACGCTGGATGAGCCTGCGCACATTCGTGAGGTCATGTCCTGGCATCCTGATGTACAAATTTGCACCAACCATCCTGACCGGATGCTGGAATTTGTGTAAGCTAGGCAAAAGGAAAAGCCGTCGGAGACATATCCGGCGGCTTTTGGCATGAGAAAAGGGGGTACAGCCTGCTTGTCTGCTACCGGGCCATGTCCGGGTACAATCAGCGCTGGGCAGTCTTGCAGGAGAGCATCCAAAATGCTGATCCACTCCGGAACATTCCCGGTCATGATGCTTGGATGTGCGCCTGCGAACAGCAAATCTCCGGCAAACAGGATGTCGTCATCGGGAAGGAAAAGGGCGGAATCACAGGGACTGTGCCCGTTTCCCAGCGAACGCAGGACAGCAGAGCGCTTGCTGCCGTGCAATGTAATCGAATCGTGAAAGGTCAAGGTAGCGAGAGTGGGAACCAGTATCGGAAGGGCAGCATCCATCGCGAGCAGCTCGCCCAACTCATATTCTTTTTCTTGCCGCTTTTTAGCGTCCGTTTCTTGTTCCAAAGCTTGTTTGACCGTCAGCGGATAATCAGGGTGCGCTTTGGCAAAGGTCAAAAATTGGGTCGTGCGCTCATAGGTGAGCGAACGCGTTTTGGCGGTGGAGAGAATCGGAACACCTGGAAATGCCTGATTGCCGCCAGTGTGGTCCAGATGAAAATGAGAGTTGATCAGAAGCGTGACGGGTTTTCCGAATAGCTGGACAGCCGCATCGTGCAATGCTTGGCCTGCCTGTGGCGTGTACATGGAGTCAAAGACGACTACCTGATCGCCTAAATCAATGATTCCGGCATTAGCCATTGCTCCGGTGCCACGGACAGCAATAGCGGCGTACACGCCTTCTGCAACAGGCTGCAAAGAAAAGTAAGGAGTAGAGATAGGACCGGAAGAACTCATCGTTTCCCCGCCTTTCGCGATAAGAATAGCTTTCTGCTATCATCATTGCAGGAATAAAGTGGAAGCGCAAGCGCGAGTGTGCTTTTATTAGCTTGCTCCGCTATCGCTACCAGTGGCAGCTCATAGATTTTGTTGATCGCTTTGAAGCAAGAAAAACCGCCGGATGCTGCTGCCCGGCGGTTTTTTGATTGCCTCGCTATATTTTGAAGCGGCTTACGTGAGACTGCAGCTCTTCGGCGATGCGGGCCAGGGAAGCAGCGGAGGAGTTCACTTCTTCCATGGCAGCCAGCTGTTCTTCTGTGGCGGCAGAAACGCTTTGCGTTCCGTCTGCCGAATTTTCGGCGACTTCCTCAATGCCGCTGACCAACTCTACTACCTTCTGGGTTCCAGCCGACATTTGCTCGGAATACGTCTTCACTTCCTGGATTTGGCTGGCGACTTGTGCGACAGCATCCTGGATTTGTTCGAAAGACTTGCCAGCATTGTTCACTACTGTCAGTCCGATCGCAACTTCGTTTGTTCCTTGTTCCATCGACAAGACGGCTTGATTCGATTCAACCTGAATCGCCGTAATCAGTTCTTTGATTTGCTGGGCAGATTGGGCAGACTGCTCGGCCAATTTGCGTACTTCGTCTGCCACAACAGCAAACCCGCGTCCTTGCTCGCCTGCTCTGGCGGCTTCGATTGCAGCGTTCAAGGCAAGCAGATTGGTTTGCTCGGCAATAGCGGTAATGACCTGGACGATTTGTCCGATTTCCTGCGAGCTGTTCCCCAAGCGCTTCACGATGTCTGCGATGTTGCTGACCGTATTTTCGATCGATTGCATCTGGCTGATCACGACTTGCAAAGCTTGATTGCCTTCCACGGCGATGCGGGAGGCGCTCAATGCGGATTCGTCCGCGTGCTGTGCGTTGGTGGCGACCTTTTCCGCGCCCTGTGATACTACCTGCATGGCGTTCACGCTGTCTTCCACGCTTCTTACCTGCTTCTCGGCGCCGTACGCGACTTCCTGGATCGTAATGGCGATCTGCTCCGTTGCCTTGCTGGTATGCTCGGCGTTGACCGACAACTCCTCTGCGGAAGAGGCCAGATCAGTAGCCGTATCATTGACCTGCTGAATGATCGTGCGCAGGTTGTGGACCATGGCATTGACCGATTGAGACAGTTGACCGACTTCATCCTGCGAGCGAATTTGCAAGGCGGATACGGTCAGCTCCCCCTCGGAAATCCGGTTTGCCACAGCGGCAACCTCGACGATCGGGCGGGTGATTTGCCGGGAGATCGCATAGGCGATGGCGATGACCGCTGCGACTACGGCAAAGACGATCAGCATGACGTTGTTGCTGACAGCAGAGACGCCAGCGGTGATCGATTCAACAGGAATATGCAAGTACAGGCCAAAGTTGGTTTTGGGGATCGGAGAGTAAGTGACGACATACTCCTTGCCTTGATCTGTGTAGCTGTATGAGCCTTTTTCCGCAGCGCCTGTTTTCAGGATGTCCTGCAAAGGCTGGGGCAGGGCCGATTCCTCAAGCGGCTTTCCGATCAGCTCCTGGTTGGGGTGGTACTGCACCTGATGCTTGTTGTCCACCAGAATCGGATAGCCGTCATTGCCTACATTCAAATTTGCGAGAAACGTGGCTGCGAAATGATCCACGTTGACAAGTCCGGTCAATACGCCGAGCGCTTCATTGTTTTTTCCTTTGACAGGGGAAGCGACAATGATCGAGCGATTGCCCGTAGTTTTGGCGACGAGGACATCGGAGTAGCTGGGCTTGCCCTGCATGCCGTCTTTGAAAAATTGCCGCTCGCCGAGGTCGATCCCGACGCTTTTCGGGAAGGTGTCAGCGGTTACTTTTCCGTCGTTTGAAATAAACGTATTGCCATCGTACAGCTTCATTTCTTCGGTAAACTTGCGGATAAACTCATTTTTGGCTGCCGCGTCGACAGATTGAATATCAGAGGTGCGGGCCAGCACCTGAATTTCCGTCATGCGCCGATCGAGATACTGGTCCATAGCCATAGCTGTACTTGAAGTCAGGTCCACATAAGACGATTTTTGCTTATCGATCAAAATGGTTGAAAAGCTGTTTGTAATAAAAAAGGAAACGGCAGCAAGCGGGATGACCGCTACGGCAAGAAACCACAGGATCATTTTATTTCTGAGTTTGTTGAAAAAAGACATAGGCTCTCCACTCCTAATTGGTGGTTGATTCAACTGCGCGAGGCAAGGAACGCTGCCCGCACAGAGTAGACACAGCCAGACTGCTGAGAAGATTCAGCAGCCTGACCATCGGTTAATATCCCATTGCTGCGCCTTCCCCGCGAGGGTCTGCGCCGCCGAACTTCACGTTCGTTTGCGGATCGATCAAAATGGCGCCGGATTGTCCCATCGCATCTGTATAGGCTGCTTCCAGCTTTTCAACCGGATGTCCGCGCTTCACGAGTTCGTCCAACACTTCCTGCGGAATCCGGCTTTCGACTTTCAAATTGTTGGAGGCGGAGCCCCAGTTGCGTCCGTGCAGCCATCTTGGAGCCTCGATCGCATCCTGTACGCTAAAGCCGAAGTCGACAATACGCGTTACGAGAGCCGCTTGCGTTTGTGGCTGTCCTTCGCCGCCTTGTGTTCCGTAAAGCAGGTAAGGCTTGTCCCCTTTGAAGAGCATGGCAGGGTTAATCGTATGGAAGGTGCGCTTTCCAGGCTCCAGGTGGTTAATGTGTTTCGGATCGAGAGAGAAGTAGCTTCCACGGTTTTGCAACAGGACGCCAGTATCTTTTGCTACGATACCGGAACCCCAGTCAAAATAGTGGCTCTGGATGATCGAAACGGCGTTGCCGTCCTTGTCCACGACGCCAAACCAAGTAGTGTCCCCTTTTGGATCGAGCGGCTCTACTGCTTTTGCCGCTTGCTTCATATCGATGCGTGCAGCCAAATCTTTGCCGTGTTGCTTGGACAACAGCTCGTCCACCGGAATGTCGACGAAAGCAGGGTCTGTCAGCCATTTGTCACGGTCGGCAAAAGCTTGCTTGGTGGCTTCTACAATCGTGTGGTAGTAGTCCGGCGTCCCTTCGCCCATGCTCTTGAGGTCGAAGTTGTTCAACACGTTCAAGATCGAGAGCGAAGCCATGCCCTGGGAGTTGGGCGGTACGTTGTAAGCCTTGTAGCCGCGGTAGTCGACTGTAATCGGTTCTGCCCATGTGGAGGTGTGTTTTTCAAAGTCTTTCAAGGTGAGCAGCCCGCCGTTTTTCTGCATATCCGCTACGATTTTTTTGGCGACTTCGCCTTTGTAGAATCCGTCTGCTCCTTTTTTCGCAATGATTTGCAAAGTTTTGGCCAGGTCCTTTTGCTTGAGGATTTCGCCAGGCGCATACGGCTCTCCGTTCGGCTTCAGGAAGGTTTTGCGGAACCCTTCAAAGCGCTGGAGGTTTTTCAAATCGTTATCGTTCGGATCGATGGCGTATTTTGTCCAATAAACCTGGTTCGGTGAGACGGGATATCCATTTTCAGCGTATCCGATCGCCGGTTCAAGCAGCCTGTGCCACGGAAGCTTGCTGTTGCCCATGCTTTTGTGCGCGTAGTTGTACGCTTCCCACCAGCCGGAAACAACGCCTGGCACCGTATTGGCAGACTCGTAGCCGCGGGAAGGAATTTTTTCGTAGCCTTTGCCTTTGTAGTAGTCGATCGTTGCTTTTTCGCCAGCTCGTCCGCTGCCGTTCAACGCTTTCAGTTCCTTGGTCTTGGCGTTGTAGATGAGCCAGAAGTTATCTCCGCCGATCGTTGTGTAATGCGGGTAGACGACGGCGAGAGTAGAAGCGGCTGTGATGGCGGCATCTACAGCGTTGCCGCCGTCTTCCAATGTTTTCAGGGCTGCTGCTGTAGCCAGATAGTGTGGTGTTGTTACCATTGCGTTTGGCGACATTGATGTTGGCCGATTAGCTGCTTGAACCGGAGACAGGGTTGCCAGGCCGATTGCAGTAGTCAATGCGACAGTAGAAAGTTTCTTCCAGAATGACATCGTATGAAGCCTCCTTGTATGTTTGATGAACGATTCCAACAATCCGACAGCTTTTCGCAGCCTCACCTCCTTAACTGAAAATGAATATTTTTACACATAAATACATAAATGGACAAAAATAGACAATTGTTGCGCAAAAAAAGACCAATGATATAGGATCATTGGTCTTGTCCTACACCAATACTTCGGTAGCTGGCTGGCGTGCCCGCTTGTGCGGAGGTAGCCCCTCTAGCTTTGCGTCGCCGGATTTCCCCGGGTTTGCCGTTTCGATATCAATGGGTAACGCATCCAGTTGATAATAGAAAACTGATTCAATTGTTACAGGAAAATTTTCCTAATCATCCGTTTGTCAATAATATAGACTATTTGTCGATTGGGGTAAATAAGAAAAATTTTTTTAATCTAGAAAAAAAGGGAGGAACAGGGAGTTGTGTGTTTTTCCCGACATTCACACACCACTATTGGCCGAACTGCTTATGATGGTAAAAACGCACATTTGCCAAGGAGTGAATCAAGGCCATGATGCATCCCGATACGGAGCTTCGCTATATCAACGATGAAATCGGGTACGGTGTTTTTGCGACAAAATTGATCCCGAAAGGCACGATTGTCTGGGCACAGGATGACCTGGATCAGGTATTGGACCCGGCATATGTGGAAAAACTGGACCCATTGAGAAAGCAGGATGTGCAGAAGTATTCCTTCAAAAATCAGTTTGGAAAATACATCTTGTGCTGGGATAAGGCCCGATTTGTGAACCACAGCTTCCATGCGACCTGCGTGGCGACGATGTACGACTTGGAGCTGGCTGCCAGAGACATTTTGCCGGGGGAAGAGCTGACCGATGATTACGGTACGCTGAATCTGGATGAACCGTTTGATTGCTTGCCGGAGCCGGGCACGAATCGATCGCGGGTGATGCCTGATGACTTGCTGCGCTATTATCGGCAGTGGGATGAGGTTGCAGCTGAAGCTTTCGCCCGGTTCAATCATGTTGAACAGCCGCTGCTCCACCTGGTTCGACCCAAGCATTTGAAAATTATTCGCGGCATAACCGAGCAGCGTCGTTCCCTCGACTCTATCATTTCGTTGTACTGCCAGCCGCAATCCCAATGGCAAAAAGAGCAGGAATGGTAGAGACAGCGGGCCGGACAACGGCCCGATTTTGTTGAACTCTGGGAAGAGAATCAGTATTATGGAATGTAAAGGTGAAGTGAAAGGTTGATTTCATTGGAAAACAAGGTAGCGTCATCCAATTTTATCCGCAATATCGTGATTGACGACTTGCAAGAAGGCAAGGTCAAGGAAGTCATTACCCGCTTTCCGCCGGAACCGAACGGGTATCTTCATATTGGACATGCAAAAGCCATCTGCCTCAACTTTGAGCTGGCAAGCGAGTTCAAAGGAAAGGCCCACCTCCGTTTTGACGATACCAATCCGGTGAAAGAAGACACAGAGTACGTGGAAGCAATCAAAACAGATGTACAGTGGCTCGGCTTTGAATGGGACGGGCTGTTTTTTGCATCGGATTACTTTGAAGAAATGTACAAGCGTGCGGTGTTGCTGATCCAAAAGGGCAAAGCCTACGTGGATGATTTGCCTGCCGAAGAAATGCGCAAGCTGCGCGGAACTTTGACAGAACCAGGGGTAGACAGCCCGTTCCGCAACCGCTCTGTGGAGGAAAACCTCGACCTGTTTGCTCGCATGCGCAATGGCGAGTTCAAGGACGGGGAAAAAGTGTTGCGTGCGAAAATCGATATGAGCTCTCCGAACATCAACATGCGCGATCCGGTGATTTATCGTATTTCTCATGCGACCCATCACAACACAGGCGACAAATGGTGCATCTACCCGATGTACGACTACGCCCATCCGCTGGAAGATGCGATTGAAGGCGTTACCCACTCGCTCTGTTCACTTGAATTTGAAGACCATCGTCCACTGTACGATTGGGTCATCAGCGAGTGCGAGATGGAAAATACTCCGCGCCAGTACGAGTTTGCCCGTTTGAACCTGACCAACACCGTCATGAGCAAACGCAAGCTGAAACAGCTCGTGGACGAGAAAGTGGTAGATGGCTGGGACGATCCGCGCATGCCGACCATTGCCGGCTTCCGTCGCCGCGGTTTTACCCCTGAAGCGATTCGCACGTTTGCCCGCGAGATCGGGGTAGCGCGCAGCAACAGCACGGTAGACGCGAAAATGCTGGAGCATTTCATTCGCGAAGACTTGAAGCTCAAGGCGCCGCGCACCATGGCTGTCTTGAATCCGCTCAAAGTCGTCATTACGAACTACCCGGAAGGCCAGGTAGAAATGCTCGAAGCCGAGATCAACCCGGAGAACCCGGAGATGGGCAATCGCCAAATTCCGTTCTCCCGCGAAATCTACATCGAGCAGGACGATTTCATGGAAAACCCGCCGAGCAAGTATTTCCGCCTGTTCCCGGGAAATGAGGTTCGCCTGAAGCACGCGTACTTCATCAAGTGCAACGATGTGGTGAAGGACGCCGACGGAAACGTCATCGAGCTGCATTGCACCTACGATCCTGAAACCAAGAGCGGCAGCGGCTTTACTGGCCGCAAGGTAAAAGGAACAATCCACTGGGTAGAAGCTTCTCAGGCAGTTCCGGCTGAATTTCGCCTGTACGAGCCACTGATTATGGATGACGAAGATTCGGAAGGAAGCTTCCTGGACAACATCAATCCAAATTCGCTGGAAGTGCTGAACGGATTCGTCGAGCCGAACATGAAAGAAACGCAGCCGCAGGACAAATACCAATTTTTCCGTCACGGATACTTCAATGTCGATCCGAAGCATACAGCGGCGGACAAACTGGTCTTCAACCGGATCGTTTCGCTGAAAAGCTCGTTTGAACTGCCAAAAGCGTAAGCATATCAAGCCTGAAAACCAAACGCTGTTGCGGCATGGGGAACCGTGTGCAACAGCGTTTTTTGGTGCGCAAACGGTGGAACTTTTCCCATTCGCGTGTATAATTATTCGTGTCGTGTAACAGAAGGAGGACAGACAGTGAATGGGAGTGCAGAGCTTACACGCAGCTTGAAGTTGTGGCATATCGTCGTCATTGGCCTTGGCTATATGGCTCCAATGGCCGTTTTTGATACGTTTGGCATCGTTGCCGAAGAAACAGGGGGGCATGTTCCTGCCGCTTACGCAGTGACCTTGCTGGCGATCCTGTTTACCGCGGCGAGCTACGGGAAAATGGTCCGCGTCTTCCCGTCGGCCGGGACAGCGTATACCTACACGCAGCAAACGATTCATCCGTATGCCGGGTTTTTGGTAGGGTGGGCCTCGCTGCTCGATTATTTGTTCTTGCCGATGATCAACGCTTTGCTGACGGGTGTGTATCTTTCGTCCGTATTTCCCGATGTGCCGACCACGTGGTGGATTATCGGGTTTATTGTCCTGATTACTTTATTAAACGTATTTCGCGTGACAGTAACGGCATCCGTCAACTCGTTTCTGGTGCTTTTTCAGATCGCCGTCGTTATTTTGTTCGCCGGACTGGCTATCCGTGGCTTGATCAATGGAGATGGGCTGGGCCAGGTGCTGAACGTCCGTCCGTTCCTTTCTGCTGATTTGTCGGTAGTCGCTCTGCTGTCGGGGGCATCGATCCTCTGCTTTTCCTTTTTAGGCTTTGATGCCGTCACTACGCTGACAGAGGAGACGGTAGATGCGAAAAAGACGATTCCCCGGGGAATTTTGCTGGTTGCACTGGCCGGGGGAGCGTTGTTCATTACCGCTTCGTATTTCATGCAATCGCTGTTTCCCGATGTTTCCGTATTGTCTGACCCGGAAGCAGCTTCCGCAGAAATCGCCCTGTTTATCGGAGGCTCCGTCTTTCAGTTGATTTTTTTGGCGGCGGCTTTGTCTTCGACGCTCGCCTCCGGTCTGGTATCGGTGACGAGTGTAACGCGGCTGTTGTACGCGATGGGCCGGGATGGTTATTTGCCGAAAAAGTGGTTTGGCTACATACACCCGAGACTGAAGACGCCGCTGCTTAACGTGCTGCTGGTCGGAACGCTGATGCTGGCTGCCTTGTATCTCGATTTGCTGACGGCTACGTCCTTTATTAATTTTGGAGCGTTGATCGCGTTCAGCTTCGTCAATCTGAGCGTCATTGCCTACTTCCTGAGACAAAAACAAGAAAAGCGTGCGACGGATTGGTGGGGGTATTTTCTGGCTCCGCTGATCGGGACAGCCTTTCTCGCATTTTTGTGGGGCAGTCTCCATGCGAAATCGATGATATTGGGACTTTTGTGGACGTTTGTCGGGCTTGTGTATTTGCTTTATTTGGTCAAAATCAAAGGGGCCAAACTGGAACTGATGAAGTTTGAGGAATAGGACGATACTTGCTTGAAGAAAGCCTTCCTGTGCTGCGAGTGCGCATGGGGAGGCTTTTGTTTATTCAACTTTTCTATAACAAGTGCGGGAGCGGGTTTTTTGGTAGACGCCAAAAAAGGTGTGGAGTAAACTGGCATCAGGCAATATTCCAAACGTTAGCAATTGACATAAAGGAGGTACACTTTGATGCAGACTTCATTGTTTCGCCGCCAATGGACGACAGTCGATTACGTGCTGATTGTCGTTACAGCGGCATTATATGCAGTTGCCATTATCATGCTGGCTAATATCAAGCTCATTCCTTCCGTACCGATTCGTCCGGCGAATGCCTTGCAGCCTGTTTTCGGCATGCTGTTCGGCTTGCCAGGTTGCATTGGCCTTGCTTTTGGCAATATGGTCAGCGACCTGTTGACCGGAGGAGCACCGCCACATGCGGTTGCGGTCGGGTTTTTCTCCAACTTTTTGGGAGGTTTCATCGGCTTTCTCACGGTGAGTCACCCGGCGCTGAAAACCAAACGCAGCTTCCTGCAATATTTTGTGTTCGTCGTTCTGATCAGCTCTGCTGTCGTGGCGTGCGCGATTTTGGTCAATGTGGCGCTCGGTCTGACGCCGATGGCGATTGCCTCTCTGTTTATTCCTACTGTGTTTTTGAACCAGGCGATCTCGACGGCGATTCTCGGCCCGATCCTGTTGAAGCTGCTGTACCCGTTTGTGAAGCGCTCCGGTCTGTATCGCGGACGACCGTTGCAGGAATACAGCTATCTCGGGCCTGAAAGCAGGATCGCCCAGTGATTCAGGAACCGCTGTTGCAACTGCAAGAGGTACATTGGCACTACGAAGATTCTCCGACCCCGGCGCTTACGGATGTGAGTCTTTGCTTGTATCCGGGCGAAGTAGTCGGGGTGGTTGGCCCGGCGGCAGCGGGAAAGACGACGCTTTTGCTGGCGCTTGCGGGGTTGATCCCGGCCAATTACGCAGGCCAGTTTGCGGGAAAACGCCAGGCGCAAGGGCAGCAGGGCGTTGTCTTCCAAGACCCGGAGACACAGTTTATCGGGCTGACGATCGAAGAAGAGCTTGCGTTTTCGCTGGAAAATGTCGGGTGCTCCGATGAGCAAATCGAGCAAAGAATCACAGAAGTGCTGCAACTGGTCGGCCTTCCCGGGTTTGCCGATCGCTCTCCTTTTGAATTGTCAGGGGGAGAAAAGCAACGTGTAGCAATCGCGTCTGCCCTGACGAATGGCCCGCAAGCATTGCTTCTGGACGAACCGACATCCGAGCTTGATCCATTGGGAGCGCGAGAAGTATTCGCGCTCTTGCAACGGTTGAAGCAGGAAAGTCAGATGACCATCGTCGTATCTTCTCATGCGACAGAGGAGCTGGCCGCTTTTTGCGACCGTCTGGTGCTGCTGGCAAAAGGGCAGATTGTGCTCAACTTGCCTGTAAGAGACTTTTTTGCCCAGACAGATGTGCTCGATCAGCACGGCATTTTTGTCCCTGATGTCATCCGCCTCTACCAGCTGCTCTGCCGCGAAGGCGTGCTTGCCGAAACGGCAGGCCCGTTGCCGCTTACGGTTGAGGAATTGGCTGCGCGATACAGAGAGGCACAGCTTGTTCGGGAGGGAAGCGTGTGAGCAGCGTAATTGAACTGGACGATGTCTGGTACGGATACGACCGGGAAAAGCCGGTATTGAACGGAGTATCCTTGCAGATACGGCAAGGAGAGTTCGTCGCGGTCATCGGGGGAAACGGCTCGGGAAAAACTACGCTCGCCAAGCATTGCAACGGTTTGTACAAACCGAGCAAAGGCAGCGTAAAAGTGAACGGCTGCGACACGAAAACGATGTCGACCGCCGAACTGGCCCGCACGGTAGCCTATTGCTATCAAAACCCTGACCATCAAATTTTCCACTCTACGATAGCGGCAGAGGTGTCTTTTGGCCCGAAAAATATGGGCTGGCCTGCGGAAAAGATCGAGCAAGCGGTGAACGAGGCGCTTGAAGCCGTCGGATTAGGCGGAATGGGCGAGGCAGAGCCTTACTTTTCCAGCAAAGGCACGCGGCAAAAGATTGCCGTTGCTTCGATTTTGGCGATGAAGCCCCAGGTCATCGTGCTGGACGAGCCTACTACGGGACTCGATTATCGGGGGATGCTGGAAATGATGGAGCTTGTCCGCCGCTTGCATGCAGCTGGTCACACGATCATCGTCATTACACACGACATGCGGTTGGTGGCGGAATACGCCGAGCGTGTGCTGGTCATGCATCGGGGAAGTCTGGTGTGTGACGGCGATCCGCAAAGCGTGTTTGCTGCGCCTGACATTTTGGCATCCGCGCAGGTGGAGGCACCCGCTGTTTATCGGTTTGGCGAAGCGGCGGGGATGAAAGGGCCGCTTCCGCTCACTTTGCAACAAATGACTCAAAAAATCGCGGGAGGTGGGCAATGGCGATGAAGCATGCCCATCCGAGCTTCGTTTTGCTGATGTTTCTTCTGCTTGGCCTGCTGCCGTTTCTGTTTCAAGACCCGAGAGCGCTGGCTGTGGTCTGGCTGTGCAATCTGGTGCTGATCGCCAGGCTGGGGTGGAAACGTTCGATGGTCAAAGCGTACGCGCTGGTGGGCGGAGTGGGCGCGGTTTTCGCGGCGATTACATGGCTGCCGTTCACGAACGTAGGCGTAGCGTACTGGAGCGGCAGCGTTCCATTGATCAATTACCCGCTGCAAGTAACCGATATCGGCGTGCTCTGGGCGTTGGGAATGGGGCTGCGCCTGGCGAATGTGGCGCTTTTGTCGATGTACTATTTGCTCTCCACTTCGCCGAGAGAGATTGCGATGGGCCTGCGCGGGCTTGGCGTCCCGTTTTCCGTCAGTTACTTGCTGTCGCTTATTTTCCGCTTTATTCCGCTGGTGAAAAATGATCTGGCGACGATCCGCGAAGCACAGATGGTGCGAGGGATGTCGACGGTGGAAGGCAATGCTTTTGAGCGCATCAAAAAATACGGGTTTTTGCTAGTTCCGCTCATTTTCAGTTCGCTGAAGCGCGTGCAGCTGATCGCCAATGCGCTCGATGCCAAAGGCTTTCAGATCAGGAACAGCCAGCATCGGTTTTACCGCAGCAAGCGCTGGAAAAAGGCGGAGGTCGTCATGCTGTTGGCAGGTGTCTGTGCGGTTGCCTCGCTGTTTTACATCGCCCGGGTGCATCCCGAGCATATTGGCGTCCTCATTCCGGGACGAATTTGACAGGGGAGGAAGCCATGAAAGTTGAGCAGGTCAAACATGTAGAGGTCGAAGCCGGGCGACTAGAGTACAGTGTGTCAGGCCATGCAGATGCTCCGGCGCTTTTGCTGCTGCATGCGATTCGCAATACGCGGCACCTGTTTGCTTCGCTGTTACCCGAGCTAGCAAAGCATTACCGGGTGGTGGCGGTCGATTTGCGCGGTCATGGCAACTCTACGGATCGCGGCCCGTTTGCTTTTGAGCGGATCGTCGATGACTTGGCCTGTCTGCTGGAGCAGGAAGGGCTGAGCCAAGTGGCGATTGTGGCGGCTTCGTTTTCGGCCGTGCCTGCGCAAATGCTTGCCGTCCGCGAACCGCAGCGGATTGCCTCGCTGGTGTTGCTTGATGGCGGTTACTACTCCCTGGGAGCGATGCCGGGCTTTGAGCATGATCCTACGGTCGAGCGCTTGTCATCAACCCGGTTTCAAACGGTAGAGGAAGCGGAAAGGCAATTTGCCAAAAGGTATGGCGGAAGGAAGCTTCCGGCAGGCTGGATGAGCACAGAGCTTGTGCGCAAGGAGGACGGCGGCTTTGGCTACCGTTTGCCGCGGGAGGCGTTTGACGGCTACTTTCATCAGTACGCGACATATGATCTGGATGAGCTGTGTCGGCAGCTGACGTGTCCGGTGCTGTTGCTTCTGGCAGATGAAAATCACTTGCCGGATGAAGCGCAGCGGTCTTTCT
Source organism: Brevibacillus sp. FSL K6-0770 (assembly GCF_038000275.1). Lineage (NCBI taxonomy): Bacteria > Bacillati > Bacillota > Bacilli > Caryophanales > Paenibacillaceae > Brevibacillus > Brevibacillus sp. FSL K6-0770. The sequence continues at coordinate 5,603,691 of NZ_JBBOBQ010000001.1, read as the reverse complement.
TCCGAGAAGCGGTCGCCAAATACCGGAGCGCTGTGCCGCAAGCGCAGGTGAGGACGATCGCCAATTCCTTGCATTTGTTGATGGTGACGCATCCGGATGAAACCGTGAATGAAATCAACCTGTTTTTGCATCGCTAAAAGGGACAAGCATCTGCTTGCCCCTTTTCTTTTTGTACTTTTGTCTATCGTTTTGCCTCGCGGAACAGCTTGTCCAGCTCGTCCGCCATTTTGTTGTCCCCTTTTTTGTCCCGCAAATGCTTTTTGACTTTTTCCAATGCGTCTATGCCTTTTTTCGAGCTGACTGTCCAGACTTGCGCGTCTGTTCCATACGAACGTTCTACTACGGTGCGCGCCTGGGCAAACAAGGCAGAGCGATCGCTGGTGCCAAGCACGCCTGTCGTGTTGTTTCTTGCCTGCTGTCCAGCCAGCCCGCTCGGCGTGTCGTTTCCTCGGCTGCTGCTGCCCGTATAGCTGCCGAGCAAGTGGGCTTGCATCGGGTCGATGGAGTTGATGGAGGCTTGGTTGGCAGTGGTTGGGGCGAGGAAAACCCAATCGCCGACGATTAGCGCTTGTACACCGTGGACGCCTGCCGCGCCGAGTTGCGCCTCCAGCTTGGTCGAAGGGCCGCCGCTGTGCAGATGCGAGCTTCCGATCGAACTGTACAGACCGTGGCCCATGCCGCTAAATGTCGTGCCATGAGAGTTGGTTGTCAGCTTTTTGTCCCGGTCTACGCTGGGAATGACCGTCTCGCCCATTCCAGCAGGGTGTACAGTTTGGGTTCTGGCTGGCTCTTGCGGGGCGGCCTGGTTGTTACAGGCGGTGAGCAGCAGGGCAATGCCTACTCCGGCTCTGCCTGCCCATGTTCCAAAGCGCTTCATCAGTATCCCTCCAAATTATGCTTGCTGTATTGGTAACCATATCCTTTGAATGTGTTTTGGAAATTATGTGTGGTGCATGCTGGGAAAATTTCCGCGAAATGCGTTTAGCCTGTCGCGAAAATGCGCAAACCATGGGATAGAGACAACTGGAGGTGGTAGATTTGGCAGAATCCAACAACAAACATGAGCAGCCAGTGTCACGGAGACATTTTCTGAAAAACACAGGGCTTGTGCTCGGTGGTCTGGTCGTGGGCGGAGTGGCAGGCAGTCTGCTACGCAAGCCGGAAGCACCGCCACAACCGGGAGCGACACCGGCTCCTGCTGCCGATTACAATCAGGCGTTGATGTATTTCAGCCCGGAACAGTTCAAGGTGGTGGATGCCGCCTGTGAGCGGATTTTCCCGGAAGACGAGCTTGGACCGGGCGCAAAGGCGCTTGGTGCAGCCTACTTCATCGATCACCAGCTTGCGGGCGATTGGGGCTTCAACTCTCGTGAGTACATGCAAGGTCCGTTTTATTCGGGAGAGGTGACCCAAGGCTACCAGGGAAGGTTGAAGCGGCGGGAGATTTTCGACATCGGCATTCAGGAGCTGAACAACTACAGCCAAGCTGCGCATGGCAAGCGCTTTTACGAGATTACGGCTGAGCAGCAGGATGCCGTGTTGAAGGCTTTTGAAAAGGACGATGTCAAACTGACGACGATTTCGGCCAGCGCCTTCTTCAAAATGCTGCGAGCCAGCACCATCGAAGGAATTTACTCAGACCCGCTGTACGGCGGCAATAAAAATATGGATGGCTGGCGATTGAAAAATTACCCAGGCAATCAAATGGCCTACACACAAATCATCGAACAAGACAAATTCGTGAAGATGGAGCCGCTCAGCTTGCGGGATCATCAACACTGACAGACGGGGTGAAGCATATGGCCAGAAAACTGCCCAAAGTGGATGTGGTAATCGTCGGTGTGGGCTGGGGCGGGGGCGTGATCGCTTCGGAGCTGACGAGGCAAGGGCTGACGGTCGTCGGACTGGAGCGCGGCAAAGAGCGGAAAACAGAAGACTATTTCATGGTGCACGATGAACTGCGCTACGCGCTTCGCTATGAAATGATGCAGGATTTGTCCAAGGAAACGATCACCTTCCGCAGCAATCCGAACGTGCGGGCGCTGCCGATGCGCTCATACGGTTCTTTTTTGCTGGGAACAGGGCTTGGCGGCTCGGGCGTTCACTGGAATGGCCACACGTTCCGGTTTTTGCCGTATGATTTCGAGATTCACAGCAAGACAGTCGAGCGCTACGGGCAAAAGAAAATTCCCGAGGGCATGACGATTCAGGATTGGGGAATCACTTACGACCAGCTGGAGCCTTACTTTGACAAGTTCGAGCGGATGGCGGGCATATCGGGTTCGGAAAATCCGCTTGGCGGCAAACGTTCCCAGCCTTATCCGACGCCGCCGATGAAAAGCACGCCCAGCATGAAGATGTTCGAGGAAGCGGCGAAAAAGCTGAACTTGCATCCTTATCCGCTCCCATCTGCGAATTTGTCGGAGGCGTACACGAATCCGGACGGAATTTCCCGGGCTGCCTGTCAATATTGCGGCTACTGCGAGCGTTTTGGGTGTGAGTACGGGGCAAAAGCAGACCCGGTTGTCACGGTTATCCCTGTGGCGAAGAAGACAGGGAAGTTCGAAATCCGCACCCATTCCCACGTGCGCCGCATTTTACATACGGGCAACAAAGCTACAGGTGTGCTGTACACGGACGTGACAACCGGAGAAGAAATTGAACAGCCTGCTGACATCGTCGTGTTGACGAGCTACGTGTTCAACAATTCGCGCTTGCTGCTGATGTCCAAGCTGGGGCGACCGTACGATCCGACTACGGGCAAAGGCGTGATTGGAAAAAACTACTGCTACCAGGTTATGAAAGGCGGAGCCACGGGCTTTTTCGAAGAAAAGGAGTTCAACAATTACGCTGGTGCCGGCTCGCTCGGCATGGTGCTCGATGACTACAACGGCGACAACTTTGACCACTCCAGCCTGAATTTCATTCATGGCGCCAACATCAGCGTCTCCCAGTACGGGCAACGTCCGATCGCCAACAATACGGTTCCGGAAGGTACGCCAAGCTGGGGCAAGGAATTTAAGGCAGCCTCGCTCAAATACGCCAACCGCACGATCAATGTCGGGGCGCAAGGGGCCTCCATGCCGTTCCGTTACCATTTTCTCGATCTCGATCCGACGTACAAAGACGCGTTCGGAGATCCGCTGATCCGCATTACGTTCGACTTCGAGGAGCAGGACAGGCAGTTGGCTGCCTTTTTGTCCGACAAATGCGGGGACATTCTCAAGGAAATGGGCGCCAACAAAATCGAGGTGCGCGGCAAGCTTGGCCCTTACGACATTACCCCGTACCAATCCACGCATAATACAGGCGGAGTGATCATGGGGGCATCGCCGGAAACTTCGGCGGTCAACAACTACTTGCAAATGTGGGACGCGGAAAATGTGTTTGTCGTCGGCGCATCGTCTTTTGCTCACAACAGCGGCTACAATCCGACGGGCACGATGGGGGCGCTGTCGTACCGGGCGGCCGAGGGCATTTTGAAGTATCGGCAGAGCGGTGGCGGCATGCTGGTGTAGCTGTATTTTGTTACGATTGCAAAATGGATTTAGCGAATTTGCGAAAAGCCGTCGGTTTATATGACGGCTTTTTTTCGTATAGAAGCAAAACCTTTTCGCGAAAATGAGAAAATGCGTGAGCCGTAAAAGCGAGAATATCGCGGTTTCATGCGGTTTTTTCGTTGGCACGCTCCTTGCTATTACGATTTGCCAGTGATGAGCGAGAGGATCGCCAAAAGGAGAGACAATGATGAAAACGAACAACTGGAAGCTGGACACTGCTATTATTCATACGGCTCAAGAGCCTTGCCCGAAAACGGGGGCGGTCACGGCAGCTGTCGTGCCTGCGGTCGCATATGCGTTTCCCGATGCGGATTCCGCTGCTGCCTGCGTGGCCGGGGAGCGGGGCGGAACGTATTACGGCAGGTACGGCAATCCGACGATCGAGACGTTGGAGCAAAAAATTGCAGCGTTGGAAAACGGGGAGGCCGCTTTGGGCGTATCCAGCGGAATGGCAGCGATCTCCGGGGCGCTGCTTGCCTTTTTGCAGCAAGGCGACCATGTGGTGTGTACGCGGGATGTATACGGAGGCAGCTACAAGTTTCTTACTACAATGGCGCCGCGTTACGGCATTGCGACCGATTTCGTCGATTGTACCGATTTGCAGGCAGTGGAGCGGGCTTTCCGGGCCAACACCCGCGTGCTGTACATTGAGACGCCTTCCAACCCGTGCCTGACAGTCCTCGATATCGCGGCATTGTCCCGTTTGGCGCACGCACGAGGCATCGTCGTGATTGTCGACAATACGTTCATGACGCCTTATCTCCAGCGGCCGTTGGAGCTGGGAGCCGATGTGGTTGTCCATAGCGCGACCAAATATTTGAACGGGCATGGGGACGTTATCGCCGGATTTATTGTCGCGAACAAAGAGCAAATACAGTTCATGCGCAAAAACATCATGGGCGATCTGGGGCAAAACTTGAACGCATGGGACGCCTTCCTGATTTTGCGCGGATTGAAGACGTTGGGCCTGCGCGTCCGCCAACATTGTCAAAATGCGCAAGCTGTAGCGGAATACTTGGAAAAGCACCCGGCGATCGCGCACGTCTACTACCCTGGACTGGAATCCCATCCGCAGCATGAGCTGGCGAAGCGGCAAATGGCGGGGATGGGCGGAATTGTTTCCTTCGAGGTCAAGGGAGGGTATGACGCCGCCAAATCTTTCATTAACGCGCTGCGTCTCGCTATGATATCGTTTAGCTTAGGAGACCCGGAAACACTCGTGCAGCATCCCGCGTCGATGACTCATGCTTCCATTCCGGTGGAGGATCGTCTGAAGTTCAACATTACAGACGGTTTGATTCGCCTTTCAACCGGGCTGGAGGATGCGACGGACATCATTGCTGATCTGGAGCAGGCGCTACGCTGCGTCCCTGTGGCGGAGGCTGCTGCGAGAGGGTAAGGAACGTGACAGGCAGGAGGATCGACCATGACCGAATTTTCCCGGATAGAGAAATTCATTCAATCATACGCAGACAATATTTCCAAGGTGCTGGGGCTGGATGTCACCATTCTGGATGAACAAGGGATTCGGGTGAGCGGCACAGGCTACTATTCGGATTTGATCGGGCTGCCTGCGCCGGAAGGATCGTTTTTCCGGATGATTTTGCAGACTGGACAGCCAGGCATGATTTTTGACATGAAAAAGAACGACTCCCAGTGCATGAACTGCAAATTTTTGCAGCAATGCAGGGAGCTTGCAACAATCGGCTTCCCGGTACACAAGCGGGAAAAGACGGTCGGGGTCATCGGCATCATCGGCTTTTCGCCTGAGCAAAAGGAAAAGATGCTGCACCACTCGGAAAAGTGGATGCCGTTTTTGCAGCACACGAGTTCGCTGATCGAACACAAGCTGCTGGAACTGGATGCCGAACGGGAAAAAGGCTGCAACATCCAGGAGGAAATGCCGCAGGCAGTCGTCAAGCCTGTGTACTTCGCCCAACTGATCGGGGCAGATACAGGCTTGCGGGACGTGATCGCCAAGGCGAAGAAGGTGGCGGGCAGCATCTCTACTGTTTTGTTGCGCGGAGAGAGCGGTACGGGCAAAGAATTGCTGGCAAAAGCGATTCACAGCGAGGGGCCGCGCAGCAGACAGCCGTTCGTCGCAATCAATTGCGCGGCGATTCCCGAAACGCTGCTGGAGAGCGAGCTGTTCGGCTATGAGGGCGGAGCGTTTACAGGCTCTCGCCGCGAAGGAAAGCCGGGAAAATTCGAGCTGGCGCACAAAGGCACGATCTTCCTCGACGAGGTCGGGGATATCCCGCTGTCTTTGCAGCCCAAGCTTTTGCGTGTTCTCCAGGAAAAAACGGTAGAGCGAGTCGGAGGCGTGAAGACGCTGGAGATCGACGTCAGGGTCATCGCGGCGACTCACAAAGATTTGGAGAGCATGGTCAAGGAAGGGACGTTCCGCGAAGATTTATACTATCGGCTGAATGTCATCCCGCTTCGCCTGAAGCCGTTGCGCGAGCGCCGGGAAGATATCCCGCTGTACTTGCAGCATTTTTTGCATCGGTACGGGACACTTTTGCAAAAGGGCAGGCTGGAGCTTGACGCTTCGCTCGTTCACAGGCTTGCCGCATACGATTGGCCGGGAAACATCCGGCAATTGGAAAACGCCGTGGAATATATGGTCAACATGGCGGATGGATCGCTGATTGACCATGAGAGTTTGCCGGAATATTTGCTTGCGGAGGAAGCGACGGGGCGAGCAGATGAGGCGGGGGCGGGGCTGGAACAGCTTTTGGCTGATTATGAGCGCTCTGTTCTGAAAAAATATTTGGCGAGCAGCGCGTACCGTCAGGACAAAGCGGCGATTGCCAGCGAGCTGCAAATCAGTCTTTCTACCTTGTACCGGAAGATGGAAAAGTACAACCTTGATATATAAAACAAGCCTCTGTTTCGAGATGTTTTCTGCGAAACGAGGCTTGTTTATGTCGGGCAGGCAGTTAGACTTGCTGCTGCTCCGGGTGTTTGATCGCTTTCAGTTCGTAATGGCCGCTTTTGGAGCTGATGATGAACTCGGGACGCTTTTGCTCGCGCGCTTTGCGGTGTCCTTCGAGATGCGGCTCGCTCAATTCCCACTGTTTCCAAGCTTCTTTCGACTCCCAGCGAATCATGACCACGACTTCTTCTTCGTCTTTGCGCGGCTTTTGCACGAAAATGCTCAAGTCCACAAAGCCCGGAGCTTTTTCTACCACGCCTGGTTCGCTGAAGCTTTTGACGATTTCATCGGAGAAGCCTTCCTGTACCACGTATGTTTTGATTTCGACCATCATGAGCCAAACACCCTTCCACTGATTGATTGCTGTCTTTACTCATCGTATGGAGAGTGATTTTCAAAGTCAATCGAAAGTTGTCCAGTTACTGGAAAGCAAAAAGACAGCGGCTCCCCTACAGGCCGCTGTCCTTCGTTGTTTATATAAAAGAATAAGTGCATGCTTACAGCAACGATTTCACTTCTCCGGTATTCGGGTTCACGACGAACCATCCGTACGTGCTGGTGTAGCTGTCTCCGGACTGGAAATTGTTTACTACAGTTTGGTACACTTGAATGACATAGTGCCCTTTTTCGTCATCGTGGTCATATTCGACTACGTGTGTAGGTGTAAGGCTGCCTGCATATTTCTTTTTGACCAGTTCAACCGCTTCCATTTTCGAGTACATTTTGGCAACTGGCAGTTTACCGATAAAAATCGATTTCGTTTTGGCATCGTAAATGACTGGCTTGTTCAAGTTTTCTGCCACGAAACGAATCGGTACGTACACAGAGTTTTTGTACATGATACCTTGGACGTCGCTGTTCGGAGACTTTGGCACGCCTTCGAAGTAGTAAGTAAAAGGCGTATTTGTGCCTTCAGCCACATCCGGATAAGCTGGAGCCGCGATTGCGATTCCGGAAAAGAGTGCCGAGCCGACGATAATTCCCCCAAAAAATGATTTCAAGTCCCATTTCATGTCGAAAAACCTCTCCCTTTGTCTAAATCTTCCCAGAAAACATTATGTCAAAGATCATGGGAGAAAAGCTATCAAACGAGGGTAATAGGAAACATAGACTACGAATGGGAGAAAAGGTAGGACTAGCCGCGCCTGGTCCCAGACGGACAAACAGGTTGAAACGATGATTCAGTGAAAGGTCACTTTGTGGTAAGGTAATAGAAAGATTAGCGGATAAGGTGAGGAAAATGGCTATTTTGCAAAATGACTGGGCTCCCGTATTGGCTGGGGAGTTCGAGAAACCGTATTACTTGAAGCTCCGTCAGACTTTGAAGGAAGAATATCAGACACAGACCATTTACCCGGATATGTATCACATTTTTACAGCGCTTCATCTGACCAGCTACGAACAGGCAAAAGTAGTAATTTTGGGACAAGACCCTTATCACGGGCCGGGACAAGCCCATGGCTTGAGCTTCTCGGTCAAGCCGGGAATCAAACCGCCGCCATCTCTCGTGAATATTTACAAAGAGTTGCAAAGCGATTTGAATTGCGCCATTCCTGAGCATGGCTACTTGAGCCATTGGGCCAAGCAGGGAGTCATGATGTTGAACACGGTGCTGACGGTGCGGGCGAGCAATCCAAATTCGCACAAAGGCATCGGCTGGGAGACGTTTACCGATCAAATCATTCATTTGCTGAATGAGCGCGAAAAGCCGCTTGTGTTCATCCTGTGGGGAAAACACGCGCAAGAGAAGGCGGCCTTCATCGACAAAAAGAAACATTGCATCATCGCTTCGCCGCATCCAAGTCCGTTTTCGGCCAATCGCGGATTTTTCGGAAGCCGACCGTTTTCCCGGGCCAATGCGTTTCTGCGTTCGCAGGGAATGGAAGAGATCGATTGGCAATTGCCGATGCATGTAGAGGAAGAAGAATAAATGGGAAAAGGATCTGTGCCGCTCGCTTGCAACGAACGGCGCAGATCCTTTTTGCTATGGCTCAGTCTTTGCTTTTGATCACGAGCAGTTGGCCTGTGCGTACATCAATCGTCCCGGTTTGTTCTACCAGTATGTTGCTGATGCCGAGCGTGTCGCCGATTCGCAGCGTGGCGTCTTCCAGCGGGTACATGAATCCGCGCAGCGTAATTCCGGTGACTTCCATCGTCAAAGGCAGCAGGGAAACGTGGGTAAATTGGTCCTGCGAAAGCTGGCAGTGGCTGTTGATCAGGCGGATTTCATTGCGTTCATCGACAATGCGGCAGGAAACTCCTGCCTGTAAGCTTTTGCCAAGCAGATGGACATTGGCGAGAGTGTGGTCGAAGCGGGAGCCGAGCACTCCGAGCAAGACAATTTCCCGGGGCTTTTGCCCGATGGCCCAGGTCAGCGCCATTTCGGTGTCCGTCAAATCTTTCATGACGGGATCGCAAGCGGAGACATCCAGACTGTGGCGTTCGATTTCCGCCATCTCTTCCGCGGTGACCGAATCGAAGTCGCCGATTGACAAGCGTGGCGACAGGCCGTTGCGAACGAGAAACAGCGCGCCGCGATCCACGCCTACGAGCCAGTCGCCTTCGCGTATGTAACGGATGGCCCAGTCACCCAGATTTCCGCCTGCGAAAAGTAGGATGCGTGTAGTGTTCATGCAGTCAGTGGCCACCTTTTAATCTGAAATAGTAGAGTGAAATGCACTTTGACAAGCGAGCCGATAGCCTGCCGCGAGCTTTTTGTCCAGCTTCTCGTGTTCCTGCCGGGTCGGAGCGGTGAGCAAGTCGTTGCCTGATACGACCAGGACGCTGCATTTTCCGCAATACCCTTGCTGGCATTTGTAAGAGAGCGATTGTCCCTGCGTCTGTGCGGCTTGTAGCAGCGTCTGACAGGGAGCTTGCCCGATTGTGAATGTTCGAGAGTTTTGCTTGATCTGCACCTGCTTGTGTCGTGCTTTTGCCGTCGGGATTGGTCTGTTTTGCTTGTTTGGCTTGGCAAAAACCCGGCTGTCTGCTTGTTTGCCCAACTCAGGCAAGTTGGTGTGAACAGGAGTGTAGACAGGTTGCTGTACGGGAGAGCGTCCGGCGATCAAAGAACCGACAGTAAGCTGTTTGCGCATAGGAACCTCCCCGGTAAGTGATTTTTTCCATCTTACCATGTGCGAAGCGGGAGTGACAAAAAGAGATGTTGTGTTGTGTGTAAAAGATTGAATTTTTAGGCATTTTCGATTAAAATAATTTTATCGAAAAAATCATGGAAGGTGATGGCATGATTACCATCAAGCGAATGAGCGACTGTACGTTTGCCGAGGTGACAAAAGCTTGGAACAGAGGTTTTGAAGGTTATTTCGTTTCGATTGTGATGACGGAAGAGATGCTGGTGCAGCGATTGGGGAACGAAGGGTATGTCATGGGCTTGTCTGTCGTCGCGTTTGATGGAGAAGAGCCGATTGGCCTGGTGGCAAGCGGACTGAGAACGATCGGTGGGAAAAAAGTCGCCTGGAACGGCGGGACGGGTGTCGCTACCGAATATCGCCGTCAAGGAGTGGGGCGGCAGTTGATTGATGCGACGCTTGAGCTGTACAAGGAAGCTGGCGTGCAGGTGGCTACCTTGGAGGCGATGAGCCAAAACAGCAAGGCGATAGCCCTGTATGAGCAAAAAGGGTACGAGGTGGTTGACCGCCTCTTGTTCTGGCAACGAATCGGCCCGCTGCCCGAGCATGCATTCGGTGCGTCGACCAAGCCAGAGTATCGGATCAGGCCGATTGTCACTCAGGAAGTGACTGCGCTGCCGTTCTACGACGGAGATGTCGCCTGGCAAAATCAATGGCAAAGCTTGCGGGACGCACAGGCAGTAATGGTCGAAGACGGAGCGGGGCAGGCGGTCGGGTACGCCTTGTACAAAAGCATGGTAAATGAAGCGGGACAAGTGAGCAACATCGTTTTGCGCCAATGTGTGGCTCAGCCAGGCCACAGCGATGCCCGCAACATTTTGAGCGCCGCTCTCGCCCGCGTGTACGCGCCATACGCATCGGACTGCAAGCGGTCGACCTTCAACTTGCGCGCCTCTGAAGGCTTGCTGCTGGAAATTTTGGAGTCGGCAGGCTTCGGGCCATCGGAAACCGAGCAGGTGTACATGGTCATGCAGATGGAGACGGCGCAAGAATAACAGCTTGATCGGATTCCGCAATCGCTGATTGGCTTATTGCTGGCAATGAGTGCAGAAAAAAACTTTTCGCGAGGATAGCTCGTCTTTTACGATAGGCCGTCCGCAACGCAGGCATGGCTCTCCGCCGCGATCGTACACTTGGCAACGCTCGTCGAACCCGCCTGTCAACTCGTCGGTGCGATACAACGGCTGTTCCATGTAACCGCCAAAACGAATCGCTTCTGCAAGCACTTCCTGCATGGAATGATAGAGAGTGGCTCGCTCTGGCGCAGTCAGTTCGGGGATGCGGCGCGTAGGCAGTATGCGCGCGTGAAAGCAAATTTCGTCGGAATAGCAGTTGCCGATGCCTGCGATCCAGTGTTGGTCGACCATGGCTGTTTTTAAAACTCCGCGCTTTTCTTCCAGCAGCTTTTCAAAGTGGGTCAGCGTGAACTCCGGGTTGAGCGGTTCTGGGCCGAGCGGGGCCAGCTTTTCGTCGATCTGATCGGGAGTGAGCAGGTGCAAGTAACCGAGCCGCAATCCGTGAAAATACAGCACTCGTTCTCCCAAAAAGACAGTTACCTGGGCAGTCCGAGCGAGCTTGTCCTCGGCTGTACCCAAGTAGAGAAAACCGCCCAGCATCAGGTGAAGCAGCAGGACGTGGCCGCTTTGCAAGTGAAACAAGAGGTGCTTGCCGCGCCGCTCGATAAGCGTCAGGCGATTGTTTTGCAAAAGCTGTCCGAACTGTGCCGGGGGCAGATTGATGGTTTTTTCCCGCTGGACGGCTGTTGAGGTGATGACCGCACCGCAGATTTGCTCATGGAGCAGCCTGCGGTACGTTTCCATTTCAGGCAATTCCGGCATGACGATTTCTCCTTTCTCTATAAAGCTGCATTCTATTATGATTTCCAGATCGGATAGCCGGCATGCCCAGCCCGTTGTTTTTATGGCGACGGGTCTTTTCGTATTGTTTTTGCACAAGATTACCAACGATATTGCCAAATCGGGTAATATAGTATAAGGGTAAGCCCCAAAGCAATATGGACGGACAGGAGATTACATATGCAAAAAGTAGAATTGATCGCTACGGCGACTTTTGGATTGGAATCGGTAGTAGCAGAGGAAGTAAAAGCGCTCGGCTATGGCCCGGTTCAGGTAGAAAACGGGAAGGTGACGTTTTCCGCAGACATTTCTGCGATTCCCCGCACAAATTTGTGGTTACGAACTGCCGACCGGGTGCGTCTAAAAATCGGGGAGTTCAAGGCGACTACATTTGACGAGCTGTTTGAACAAACAAAAGCTTTGCCATGGGCGGATTGGATCACGGAGGATGCAACGTTTCCCGTAGAAGGAAAGTCAGTCAAATCGACTTTGTTCAGTGTTCCCGACTGCCAGGCCATCGTGAAAAAAGCGGTCGTGGAAAGTCTGAAAAAGACGTACAAGTGCGAGTGGTTTGAGGAAAAAGGGCCGCTGTACAAAATCGAAGTGGCTCTGCTCAAAGACGTGGCGACGCTGACTATCGACACATCAGGCCCGGGTTTGCACAAGCGTGGCTATCGCGAATTGATCGGTACAGCCCCGTTGAAGGAAACGATGGCGGCAGCGATGATCATGCTGTCTCGCTGGAAGCCGGATCGCGTCTTCATGGACCCGTTTTGCGGCTCAGGGACGATTCCGATCGAAGCAGCGCTCATCGGACAAAACATCGCGCCGGGAATGAACCGGGAATTTGTCTCGGAAGCGTGGCCGATCATTCCGAAAACAGCCTGGAGAGAGGCGCGGGCTGAGACGCATGACTTGGCCAGATACGATCAGAAGCTGGAGATTATCGGCACCGACATGGACGATGAGATCCTGAAGGTGGCACGCCGCAATGCAGCAGAGGCGGGCGTGGATGAATCGATCCATTTTCAGCGCATGGATGTTCGCGATGTACGGACGAAGCGGAAATACGGCTATCTGATTTGCAATCCGCCGTACGGGGAGCGCTTGGGAGAGTGGAAACAGGTCAGCAAGATGTACGGGGAAATGGGGAAAACTTTTGCCGCCATGGATACATGGTCTTTTTACGTCATCACTTCCGATGAGCTGTTTGAGGAGCACTTCGGGCGCAAGGCGAGCAAAAAGCGCAAGCTCTACAACGGAAACATCAAGGTGGACTACTATCAGTTCTTTGGCCCCAAGCCGCCGCGCCAGCCGATGATTTCCCCGACAGAGTAGACAGAGCAAGCCGTGTAAAAGGGGCATATTGGAGGAGAACGTTGTAATGAGAAAGAGAAAATTCGGGAGCAAAGTGCTCTCCGCCTGTTTGTTGCTGTCGACCTTGCTCGTGCAGGCTGTTCCGCCGCTGTATGCGAAAAGCGAGCCGGAGCAGGCGGCACAGCCTGGGAAAACAGCGCAAGAAACTGTGGAATTTACCGATTTGGGCAACAGCTATGCGAAAAAAGCCGTCACGCGACTGGCAGGGCTACAGCTGATCAACGGGCAGGGAGACGGGCGCTTTTATCCGCAAAATACGATGTCGCGCCAAGATATCGCCGTATTGCTGACAAAAGTGGTGGGCCTTCAGCCAGCGGAGATGGAGCAGGCTGTTTTTGCCGACGTGCCAAAAGAAAGTCCGTATGCCTCATTTGTTTACGGGCTCGCTGACCTCGGCGTGATCAACGGCAGAAGCGATCAGACGCTTGGCGGAGCTGACCCGTTGACCCGGCAAGACCTGGCCGTAATTTTGGCGAGACTGATGAAGGTCAGCGGTCTCCCCAAAGCCGCGTCGCAAAATATCGTGTACAGCGACGCCGCCCAGATCGCCGACTACGCCAAGGCGGCAGTCGAGGAAGTAAGCAATCAACGCTGGATGCAAGGGGCACAAGGCAAGTTCAATCCTGCTGGCACTGTTACGCGTGCGGAGGCGGCAGTCATTGCGGAGCGCGTGCTCGATGCGCGCTATCAGCAGGCTGAGCAGGTTGATTTCACGCTGGGCAAGAGCCAACTGAGCTTGCTGGCGGGGACGAGCGAGCAGTTGGAGGTCAAGCAGGCAAAAGGAGACAAGCTGCCTTTTACTCCGATCTTTGCTTTTGACCGCCCTGAGCTGGGCACGGTACTGGCAGATGAACATTCGTTGCCGGGCCGACTCCCGGAAAAGGGAATCTGACGGTAACAGTCGGCTATAAGACCGTAACCGTTCCGATAGAGATCAAGGACGCAGGCAAGCCGCCTGTCACAACAGAAGAGCAGCCAAAAGGAACGGAGCCTGCGACTTCTGCGGCAGACAGCAACAGCGCGAAAACAGAAGAGGGCAAGGATGCAACAACCGATCCGAAAACATCTGCATCTACAGAGACGACTTCGCCAGCGACTGGTGCCGATGCAGCACAGTCAACGGGAGAAGAGGAGGCAGCCGACAAGCCGGCTGAGCAGGACGACCTCGTCAATGTCGCTCCGGGCAGCTTCACATCTGTAGCTACTTTCGGAACGCCAGACTCGTATTTTCAGCAGGTGGAAAAGCAATATCCGGGGCCTGTAGGCGGATTGGTCGCCCCTTCCGAAGAGTGGACAGGGTACAATCGCCAGTTCGGCCGCAAGGTGACGGTCGCGCTTCAGGAAGCAAAGCCGTTGGAACGCGTATCTTTGACATTCAAACAGCAAAAAACATCTGGCATCTTGATGCCGGAATACATGGAAGTAGAAGTATCCCGTGACGGCAAAGCGTGGTCGTACGCCGGAAGGGCTGTCCACGACGTGCCTGCTGCGGAAACTCAGCTTGTCTTGCGCACGCTGTCCGTGAGCTTGCCTGATGTGAACGCGCGTTATGTCCGGGTATCGTTCCCGGTATCCGTGTTCGTTTTTGCCCGCCAACTGGAAGTATGGGCGAGTGGCGCAAGCGATTGGCAAGGGGGAGCGGTCCTGTTGCCACCGCCAAGCCCGGCAAAAGGAACAGGCGAACAAAACACAAGACGCCGTGTAGAAAACATGCTGCTCGCTTATTCCGGGGGATACGGAGAGCTTGGAACGTGGACGAAGGAAGATTTTCTGCCAATGGTAGGTTATCGTACGGCTGACGGCTACATGCGTGACCAGATGTTCGACACGATCCTTTTCCTGCCGTATCAGGACATGCCTGTCACGAAAGACGGATGGCGCAGCTATATGAACGACCTGTTCGGCACAGGCAAGCAGCTCGACGCACTGAACCAGGCGATGCGGGAGTACAATCGCCTGCGCGGCACGCTGTACACGACGCCGACCCAGGAAAACGTCGTGCTCGCCCTGCCGTATCCGAACGCGAATCAAAAGGACTTTGGCAAAATCGCCGACAACAAGCCGTCGCTTTCGTTCAATCCTGCGGGCATCGGGGAAGAACAGGCGTATTTGAACCGCAAAGCGGCGTTGGAGTGGTACTTCCAGGAGCTGCAAAAGCGCTGGAATAAGGAAGGCTACGCTTACTTGAAGCTGGAGGGCATCTACTGGTTCCACGAATTGATCGAGGATAGTGCTCCAAAAGAGCGCGCGCTTATTCGCGACATGGCGAGCATGGTTCACAACGAAGCTCTGCGCTTCTACTGGATTCCTTACTTCGGGGCGCCAGGCGTGGCAGAGTGGAAGTCGCTGGCTTTCGACTACGCATTTTTGCAGCCGAATTTCTACAGTGACAAACCAGTGCCGCTCGACCGGATCGAAAGCGTGCTGGATGTGGTCAACAAGTATGGCATGGGCGTAGAGATCGAAGGGGATCGGAAAATGTACAACGATCCGAAATTTTATCAGACCTACTACAACCAGCTCGTAGCTGCCCACAAGCTGGGGATGGACAAAAACAACATCCACGCCTATTACTACGGCTCCAAAACATTGCTTGATTCCGTAAAAAGCACAGACCCAGTCAAGCGCGCCATCTATGATGACACGTACAAGTGGATGCGCGGACGTTTTGACCGGGAAGAGTATTTTGAAGCCAACGAGTTGCCATAGCCGTCCAGAAAAAAAGAGTCTGTTTCCCTGCGAGAACGGGAGACAGACTCTTTTTCCATAAGGCAAAGCTTGCTACACGAAAGAGGAAGGCAAAGCGTGTACATTTTGCTGGTAGAGCGCAACCAGGTCGCGCAATAACGGCTCTTTCATGGCATGCAGCCTCGGACACGGATGATAGTAGTCCTGGCCGTTGGAACAGCGTTTCCCAAAAGCAGGCAAGCTGGCCGAAGCGATTTGCTTTTGCCACATGGCTTTTAGTGCGGAAAAATGAGGCCGCGATTTTCTTTGCAAGCAACCCCATCCGAGCATGATCCACGGCTGCTTTCGCAGTTCTTCTCTGGAAGCGAGCTGTGCTTCCAATGTAGTTTCGCCATTCTCCACGAGCTGCTCGAAGCAGGCGATAGCGTCAGAAGCGGACGGGTTTTGCAAGGAAAACAAGTTGAATATATAAAATCTCCCTTCCAGCGGGCGGTTCTGGTAAATCGCTTCCGTAAAGCGAACCAACTGCTGCATGGTTGGGTCGAGAGTGACCTGACCCATGATGCTTCGGCCAGCGGCGGGCCTTGCCTGGAAAAGAGCCGCCGACCCCGGATTGAGCAACAGAGCACTGCCCAGCGAGCGGGTGACGGAGGCAGGCCCCCATTGAATATAAGTCGAAGTGCGGTAGTTTCGGTCGCGCTCTTCCCGGAAAGTGGCGAATGCCTTAGGCTTAGGCTGATTCATGCTTGCTCCCTCCTCGCAAAGCGTTTCTACTAATCACTATATGCGAGAGAGGGGCTTCTATTACGGCTAGTTCGTCTCTTTGGACGGGATCATGCGGAACAGGACGACGTACAAGTAGGCACTGACCAACGTAAACGCCAAGATCACGCTGAACACGCTGAGTGGCGAGAGCCATTGTGACAGTCCGATTGTAATCGGGGCAATAAAGCGCCCGATCGAAAATTGGAGCGAAGAAGCGCCCATGTACTGTCCGCGCGCGTCCTCCGGCGAATATTTGCTGATGAAGCTTTGTGCCACCGGGGTGCGGATCAGCTCTCCCAAGGTGAGCACGCCCATACAGACGAACAAGAGCCAAATGTTTGTTGTAAACGCCATGAAAAACATGCCGAAGCCGTACAGGATCGAGGAGACAACGAGACTGTTGCGGTCGCTCCAGTGTGCGAACCAGCGTGTGACTGGCAGTGTGAACAGGACGACGAGCAGACCGTTTAACCCCATCAGCCAGCCAAAAGCGCTCGTGCCGCCGACAGTCAGCTTCCAGTCTTTCCAGGCAAACAGCGTTTGGTCAAAGACGTGTTCTTTGATGTACAGCGCCATGTACATGTCGAGCTGCATAAAGGAGATGGCGACCAAAATCCCGGCACCGATGTACAGGGCAAAGACTTTATCCCGGAAAATGACCGCGTAGCTTTTGAATTGCTGGGCCAGCGAGAAGCGTTCCTTGGCTTTTTCCTGGCGAATGTGATCAGGCAGCGTCTCTTTGATCAGGAAAAAGATCGCGAGCCCGAACAGCAGCTCGATGACCGTACAGGCGAGCAGCAGCTCATGACGGTAATGCACGAAAAAGAAGGAGCCGAGGACAGGGCCGGCTACTACCCCGATGTTCATGGCTGTGTAGAAGGTGGCGAAGACAATTCGCCTGTTTTCTTCTGTCGTCAGGTCGGCAACCATGGCAGAGCTGGCGGGCCAGTAAAGCGCGCCTGCAATCCCGATGCCGATAAAAGCGATGTAGTCCACCCAAGGCGAAGGCGAGAAGGCAAACAGGGCAAACATCGACGTCGAGGCAAAGATGGAGAGCAGCATGGTAAATCGCCGCCCGACGCGGTCAGCCAAATAGCCGCCGAACAGATTGGACAGCATCCCGAGCAGCGGGGGCACCATCAACAGCAGCCCGGCTACGTCTTTGCCGAATGTGTCACTGAAGTACAAAGCCATAAACGGAAAGTACATCCAGAAAAAAGTATGAGTGATCAGTTCGCCAAACAGGCGGACTTTCAAGTTCAAATCCCACGCACGCCATTGCATGACACAAATTCCTCCATTCATTGTTCCGTTCAAATTGCAGGCAGGTGCCGTGACCGCGCTTTTTTTCCGAAAAAGAAAAGCGGCTGCTCTTTTTGGCTAAACCTCCCGATGCACGGCTTTTTCACGACTTGGCACACACGTACGAACAGCGAGGGATAGGATGTTTTCCACAACAAAAAGCGCAAACGGAGCCAGAGCCAGTGCTCTTTTCCGCTTGCGCTTGATCGAACGATACAAGGGTGGTAGGTAAGCCGAAAAACCGGGGAACCAAATAGGCTTTGCACCTGTAAAGAAGGGTACAAAAAACCAAAGGCTCGCACCATATATCGGCACCCGCCAATCTGATCGGGAAAAAGACGGAAGCGGTTCAGGCATCCTGCAGTTTCTAACGATAGGTAGGGTCGGTAAGAGGCAGCGGCCTCTTATCAAAAGGCCCCACCTAAGCGAGAAAAACTACATAAGACACCATGAACTCAACTCCCGTCTTTCAAAATATTTGAACAGGTAAACTCTTGTTGACTAGGATACTCTA
Organism: Brevibacillus sp. FSL K6-0770; assembly: GCF_038000275.1. Taxonomy (NCBI): domain Bacteria; kingdom Bacillati; phylum Bacillota; class Bacilli; order Caryophanales; family Paenibacillaceae; genus Brevibacillus; species Brevibacillus sp. FSL K6-0770. The sequence goes on along the minus strand of NZ_JBBOBQ010000001.1, from coordinate 5,585,542 downwards.
CGAAAATGATTTTAGGCAAGAGAAATTTTCGCTTTTTTTGGAATTGTACCAAACGGGTCGTTTTTTGACCCGCTTGAGCTGTTCCGATGATATGATAAGCACGAAGCTGAAAACGAAGTCGGCGCGTAATTGAAAAAGTTTCGCCCATTCAGTAAAATATTTTTTATAGGAATCGCGATAAGGGGGAGATTGCATGTTGGATACTCGAATTGTCAAGCTGGCGGAGAACTTGCTCAGCCATTCCGTGCGATTGGAGGAGAAGGAGACGCTGTTGATTGAAGTGCGCGGCGAGGGGCACGCTTTGGCCAAAGAACTGGTCAAGCAAGCGTACGCCAAGGGAGCCTATCCGTTTGTCCGGGTATTGGACCCGCAAATCCAGCGCGAGCTGATGATGGGAGCAAGTGCGGACCGTGCCGCTCATTTGGCAAAATGGGAAGAGCCGATGTTCAAAGATCTCGATACGTACATCGTGATCAATGGCCCGTCCAATGACAGCGAAATGGCAGATGTTCCGGTTGAGCGCCGCCGTGCCCACCAAAGCGTCATGCAAGGGTTGAACGATTACCTCGTAACGAATGTTCGCTGGACGCTGCTCAACTACCCGACGACAGCGATGGCCCAAAGCGCCAATATGTCGACGGAAGCTTTCGAGGATTTTTATTTCGATGTGTGCTCCCTTGACTATAAAAAGATGCACGAAGCGTTTCTCCCACTGAAGGAATTGATGGATCGCACAGACAAGGTACGCTTGGTCGGACCGGGAACGGACTTGCGTTTCTCCATCAAGGATATCCCGAACGTCATTTGCTCCGGACTGCGCAACATCCCGGACGGTGAAATCTTCACCGCGCCTGTGCGCGATTCTGTAAACGGCAAAATCACATTCAACACTGCCACAAGCTATATGGGCACGAAGTTTGAAAATGTGAGCCTGACATTCGAGAACGGGAAAATCGTCGAGGCGACCTCCAACAACACGGAGAAGCTCAACCAAATTTTTGACACCGATGAAGGCGCGCGGTATATCGGCGAGTTCGCGATCGGGGTGCATCCGTACATTTTGAATCCGATGAACGACATTTTGTTCGACGAGAAGATTGCGGGCAGCTTCCACTTCACGCCTGGCCGTGCCTACGAAAATGCGGATAACGGCAACCGCAGCCAAATTCACTGGGATATGGTGAACATCCAGCGTCCTGAGTACGGCGGCGGCGAAATCTGGTTTGATGACGTTCTGATCCGCAAAGACGGCCTGTTTGTCCTGCCAGAGCTGCAAGGGCTCAACCCGGAAAATTTGAAAGGCTAACAGCGAGCGGGAAAACCATCGTGCAATCGCATGGTGGTTTTTTTATGCGCGGATTTGGAGTCGCCGTCAGCAGGGAGGAGGGGAATGGGGCGCGGCAGGCGTCCTTTTGTTACAATAGGAAAAAAAGCATGGAACAGAGGGATTAGCCGTGAGTCGCAAAGACTGGATGGAATACATCGTCAAAGAAGAAGACAGCGGAATGAACGTCGAACAAATTGTCCGGCAAAAACTGAGCGTATCGGGACGAATGATGCAACGGCTGACGAGAAGCAAGGGGATTTTGCTCAACCGTAAACAGCCCTTTTTGCAGCGTCAGGTGAAGGTCGGGGATGTGGTCGCTGTTCGCGTAGTCGATCGGCAGGAGCAGGCAGAGCAGTCCTCGCAGCTTTCTGCACCGCCGTTGCCACCTGCCAGCCACGTAGTTCCGGTCGAAATTTTGTATGAAGACGATCATTTGTTGATTGCCAACAAACCCGCGGGTTTGCTGGTGCACCCAACCAAGCCGGAGCATACCGAAACATTGTTACATTCGCTGGCTGAGCGGTTTGCGAAAAACGGGGAGAGTGCGAGCATTCATCCGGTGCACCGTTTGGATAAAGACACATCTGGAGCGATTCTGGTGGCAAAAAGCAGCTACGGTCACCAGCTGGCTGATCGGGTGCTGCGCGAAGGGGGCTTGCACCGCGAATACTTGGCGGTGGTTAGCGGGCAACTGCCGCAGAAAACTGGGACGATTGACGCGCCCATTGGCCGCGATCCGCGCCACCCGAGCAAACGGCGCGTGACGAATGACGGAGATCATGCGGTTACCCATTACGAAGTCAAGCAGGCGTCTGAGGGGATGACGCTTGTCCGGGTCTGGCTGGAGACAGGGCGAACGCATCAGATCCGGGTTCATTTTGCCCACCTCGGTCACCCGCTGGCAGGCGACACGATGTACGGCGGAGCGAGAGGGCTGTTGCGAAGACAGGCTCTGCACGCGGCAAGCCTGCGCTTTTTCCATCCTTTGCTCGAAAAAGAGCTGGTTGTGGAAGCGCCAGTGCCCGCAGATATGAAGCGGCTGATTCAGGCGGAATTTGTCTAGCGAGCTGCTGTATCTCCTGCCGGTTGTCGGCGGCATTCAAATGGCAAAGCGCAAAAGCAAGTTGGAACATAGGTGAAAACGAAGCTGGCAGGACTCGTCCTGCCGGTTTTTTTGTCGTACAGAAGAATAGGCAGTTGAATAACGTAACAGTGTTATGTTACATTGGTTTTGGAGGTGCTTCACATGGACCCTAATCTCATCTCGAAAAAGGAGCTGCTGGAGCTGACAGGAATATCGTACGGGCAACTGTACCGCTGGAAACGGAAAAACCTGATTCCAGAGGACTGGTTCATCCGGCGCGCCACTTTTACGGGGCAGGAAACTTTTTTCCCGCGTGAGCAGATCATGTCCAGGATCGCCAAAATCATTCACATGAAAGACGATCTGTCTCTGGATGAGCTGGCAGACATGTTCTCTCCTCATTTGGCGGGGACGAAGCTCACTTATGACGAGCTAGTGGAGCAAAACATTGTTTCTGCTAACACATTGGAGTTGTATACGAAGTATCAGGGCAAGCCGGAAGTGTTCTCTTTTGAACAAGTGTTATACGTCTACGTGCTGAATCGGCTGCTGATTACAGGCGAAATGAGTCTGGATGAGAGCGGCGGGCTTTTGCAAGTGCTGTGCGATCACTATCCGAGCTTTGAGGGCAAGCCTTGCGAATTGATTTTTGTGCGAAAAATGGGGATTTCGACGTTTGTGCTGGTGCCTGGTGCTACAGAGGTACACTTTGACAGCGGCGTGAAAATCGTGTCCCGACTGAATTTGGCTGCATGTATCGAAGAGTTGAAAGCAAAAATGTAGCAGAATAGGGGATGAAGGCGATGAACGAAAACAAACCGGATCTCGTCATTCACGGTTCCGTGAATGCATCGGGTGGCGTATATAACAAAGTGGATGTCCAAGGCTTTGGCAAAATCAAAGGGGATGTGGAGTGCGAGACACTGCATTGTGCAGGGCATCTCAGCATTACAGGGAATGTCCGGGGAGCTTCGGCAAAGGTGGAGGGAAACGCGTCGATCAGCGGCAAAGCTGAGCTGGACACGATCGAAGTATACGGTCAGCTCGACGTGAATGGAGACTTGGCTTTTACCAGACTCAAGGTCGATGGAAACACGAAAATTCACGGCAGCATGACGGGAGAAGAAGTGAAAGTGCGCGGGATGCTGAAGACGACAGGTGACTGCGAAGCGGAGGTATTTTCCGCAAAAGGCGCTTTTACAGTCGGAGGCTTGCTGAATGCCGGACGAATTGAAGTTCACTTGCACGGCGGTTGTGAGGCCAAAGAAATGGGCGGGGAGTACATCGAGGTTCGCAAGGCAGGAAGCAGTACGCTCAACAAGCTGTTGAAACACATTTTTAACAGTGCGCTGGCCTTGTCTGTAGATAGCGTGGAGGGCGACGAGATTTATTTGGAGTACACGCGTGCCAAGGTCGTTCGCGGAAAAAATGTGGAGATCGGACCGGGCTGCGAAATCGATCTGGTCGAGAGCTCCGAAGACTTTCGTCTCGATCCAGGCTCTCTGGTGAAACAGCATGTAAAACGGTAATGCCGGAAGCGGCCACTCCCACTTTCCCGGAATGCATCGGGACGTTTTTCCCCCAAAAAAACAAGCTTGCGGAGAGCTTGTTTTTTGTTTGGATGATGCGGCAGCAAATTGTTTTTCAAACAGCGCATGCAAGTATTTACATGCATGCATGATCGGGATATAATGTGCGTGGAAAAATAGGAAAATGAAAGCAATTGCTTGCATGGCTTTGGAGGTGCGTTATGGATCAGCCCCATATCGAATACGTTTCTGGAGGGAGGGGTGAGGAGCAAGAGACACGAGAACGGATTTTGTCTGCCGCCCGCCAGTTAATGGCGCAAAAAGGTTATAAAGGAGCAACGACCCGCAAAATTTCTGAGTTGGCCGGAGTCAACGAAGTGACGATTTTTCGCCATTTCAAAACAAAGGTGGCGATACTGGAGGAGCTTCTTAAAGACATTCTCGAAGTGCGGGAGCAACTGGAGCAAGGCTTGCAGGGCGAGTTTGCCAACGTCAAGGAGATGCTCATTACTTATGCCAGGACGTACTATCATTTGCTGGTGGAGCGAAAAGAAATATTGATGATTTGCATCGTCGAAGCGGATAATCACCCGGAGGTCGTCAAGCTGTTCAGCAGCCTGCCGATGACGGCTGTGGAAGTGCTTGGCAACAAGCTCACCGAGTTTCAGGAGCAGGGACATTTGCCCAAGTCTGATCCGTGCACGGCAGCCTTGATGTTCATCTCGACGTTCTTTTATGCGTTCATGGCTAAATATCGGGTCGGTCTCGATGTGCCCATCATCGACGACGAAGAGCAATTGTATGAACATGCGTCAGAAATTTTGCTGCAAGGAATCAGAAGGGTCTAAACATACAAAATCGTGTGATGGTACATAGGAGCGGGGGAAGTCATGATGAGAAAATGGCTTGTATCTGTAATGATGATTGGATTGCTCGCAACGACGGCATGCAGTGAGCAGCAGCCTGCGGCAGCACCGGAAAAGGAAGTCAAACAAGTCGTAGTGGCGGCTGTCAAAAAGGAGCAAGCAGTAACCGTGACCGAGTTGTCCGGAACATTGGAGCCTTTGGAAGAAGCGGTCGTTTCTTTTGAGGTAGGCGGGCGGCTTGTCGAGATGGCCAGAAACGAAGGCGACAAGGTCAAGGCCGGAGAGGTGTTGGCCCGCGTAAATGCCCAGGATTATTCGCTCCAGGTCGCTTCCTCCAACGCCGCGGTACAACAGAGTGCGGCCACTTTGAGCAAAGTGAACAACGGAGCCAGAGAGCAGGAAGTGACTCAAGCGCGCTTGCTGGTGGAAAAAGCAACGGTCGCCTTGCAAAAAATGCAGGATGATTTCAAGCGGATTGAACAGCTCTATCAGCAAAAAGCAATCTCGCAAAGCGAGTTTGAGACGGCTCAAAACGGACTGACGATCGCGCAAAAAGATTTGCAAAATGCCCAGCAGGCGTACTCGCTGGTCACACAGGGCGCTCGTTCGGAAGACAAGGAACTGAGCCGCGCTACATACAACCAGGCTGTGATTGCCAAGGAAGCAGCCGCCAGCACACTGGCCAAAACACAGCTTCGTTCCCCGATCAATGGAACGATCATCGCCAAGCTCACTTCCGCCGGAAACCTGGTCGGCTCCGGCACCCCGGTTTATAAAGTGGGCAATATCGATACGTTAAAAGTCGTGCTGCCCGTACCAGACCGCGAGATAGCTACCTGGAAGGAAGGCGAGGTCGTTTCGCTGGACTTGTACGACCAGAAACGGGATGGCAAAGTCACGAAAATTTTCCCCGCTACGAATCAGAGCACGGGAACAATCGGTGTAGAAGTGCAAATTGCCAACCCTGCGCATGACTGGTTTGCCGGGCAAGTGGTGAAGGCGACCAAGACGATCAAAGGACAGGTCGGCATCTATGTTCCGGTAGAGTCAGTCATCAGCAGAGGAAAAGACGACGCCCATGTGTTTGTCGATGCTGCTGGGAAGGCACTGAAAACAAAAGTGGAAATCGGACAGATTGCAAGCGACAAACTGGAAATCAAGAGCGGGCTGAAAGAGGGGGACCAACTGATCGTCAAAGGTGTCGACCGTTTGTTTGACGGAGACCCGATTGAGGCGACAGGAGGGAAGCAGCCGTGATCAAGTACATCGTTGCGAAGCGCAAGATCACCCTGCTGTTTTTCATTATGGTGGTGCTGGTTGGCTTCCTCAGCTTTTTCCAGCTTCCCAAGCAAGAGTCACCTGATATTATCGTCAATCTTGCTACAGTGACGACGATTTACCCGGGAGCTTCGCCGGAAAAGGTGGAGCAGACCGTTACCAAAAAGCTGGAAGAAAAAATCAACGAGCTTCAAGGCTTGAACTACGTATCCTCGACTTCTTCGCTTGGCGTTTCTTTTATCATCGTGGAAGCGAAAAGCGACGTTGACCCGAAGCAAAAATGGGATGAGCTGCGCAAAAAGGTAAAGGACGCTGAGGCGGACCTTCCAGCGGACGCCAAACAGCCGATCATCAACGACGACTTGAATCGCACATTTGTCCAGACGTTTGCCGTTACAGCGGATACGCAGGAGCAGCTGTACAGCATGCGTGACATGTTCAAATCGTGGAAAGAACAACTGCGGACCATTCCGAACGTGGCAGATGTCCAGGTGGAAGGCTTGCCGAAGCAAGAGGTTCGCATCGAGGTCGATACGCAAAAGCTCAGCCAGTTCGGAATTACGTGGGGCCAGGTAATGATGGCCGTCAAACAGGAAAATGAAAAAATTCCGCTCGGCGATTTGACCACAGACAAACGTACGTATCAGTTGAAACTGGCCGAAAATGCAAATGTCGATGAGCTGAACAAAGTGTTGATTGCCCGCACACCGGAAGGCTTTCCGATTTATTTGAAGGACATCGGCCAGGCCAAAATGACGACAGAGACGGTCAAAACGACGTCTTACTACAACGGCAAGCCATCTATCTCCGTAAGCATCAACGCGGAGACAGGAAGCGACGTGCCATCGCTGCAAAAGCGCGTGGACGAAATGATGCTGACTTTGGACAAATCACTTCCGGCTGGGGCGGAAAGACATTCGATCTACAGCCAAAATGAGCGCGTAGATGAGCTGTTCAGCGATCTTACCCGGGAAATGATTATCGCCGTGATTGCCGTCTTGCTGGTCTGCACATTGGGACTGAATCTGATCACTTCGTTCGTCGTGGCATTGGCGATCCCGATCTCGCTGGCAGTAGGGCTTTTGTTCCTGCCGTCGCTGGGAATCACGATGAACATGATTTCGATTGTCTCACTCATCATCGTGCTCGGGATTTTGGTCGATGATGCTGTGGTGGTCAATGACAACATCGAACGCCGCCTGTCCGTGTTGGGCGAAAAGCCGCTGGCAGCAGCGGTCAACGGCGCCAAGGAAGTGTCCATTTCCATCGTAACGGCGACTTTGGCGACGATTGCTTCCTTTGCTCCGCTGATGTTTTTGAATGGGAACGCAGGTCAATTCATTCGCCCTGTACCCGCGATTATTTCATTGACGATGCTCGCGTCCATGGTGATGTCTTTGACCATTATCCCGATTTTCCGTCAGTGGTACGAGACGCGGCGAAAATCAGGTGTCGAAGGATACCGCAAACCGGCTGGACTGTTGGGCAAGCAACTGACACAGCTGACAGGCTGGTACGCCGGCAAGCTGATGCCCAAAATTCTCAAGCGTCCGCTTATGGCCGGGATGATTGGCGTTTTGATCGGGACGGCTGCTTACGGTTTGGTTCCGCTTACGCCTGTCCAGTTGTTCCCGAACGATGACCGTCCGCAATTTTTGGTCGATATTCGCATGCCAGTGGGAAGCAGTCTGGAAGAGACGGACCGAGTCGTGCGCGGCGTATCCGATTGGGCTATGAAGCAGCATGGCATTGAATCTGTCGCTTCCTATGCCGGGAGCAGCGCACCGAAGATGTTTGGTGGAGATACCGATGCGGGAAGCGGTATCACTGTCGGTCAGCTCGTCGTGCATTTCAATGAGAAAGAAACGAAAGTTGAAACCATATTGGAGCCTTGGACAGAAGAGTTCAAGAAGCTGTACCCGGAAGCGACTGTCTTGCCTAAGCAGTTAGAGGCGGGGCCGCCTGTCGGCAAGCCGGTAGTCATCCGCGTCTACGGCGAAGATATTGAAACGCTCCGTTCCCTGTCTGCGCAAATCAAAGACAAGGTCGCGGGGATTTCCGGAACTTTTGACGTGCAGGATAATTTCGGCGTAGAGCGCTACACGCTCGAATTTGTCGTCAACAAAGAGCTGATGGAGCAAAAATTGGTCAATTACACCGATTTGTCCACGACGCTGCGACTGGTCAGCGAAGGCATTACCGTCAGCGAGTTTGACACGGGCGATGAGCTTGTCGACATCAAGATGTTCCTGCAAAAAGGCAACGAAGACCCGGCGCTGTTGTTCCAACGACTCAGCATCGCCAATGCGCGCGGCGAGCTGATTCCGCTGTCGCAGCTTGCAGAAGTTAAGCCTACGTTCAGCACACAGGCGATCCCGCACCGCGATTTGTCGCGCAGCGTTACGATCTCGGCCGATGTGAAAAATCGCACGGCTACAGAAGTGATGACGGAAATCCAGCCTTTGCTCAACAGCATGTCTTTGCCAGAAGGCTATCGCATCGACATCGGCGGAGAAACTTCCGAGCAGACGGACATCTTTATCGATATGGGCAAACTCTCCATTATCGTAGTATTCCTGATCCTGATTTTGATTGCGATGCAGTTTTACTCGCTGACGATTCCGGTGCTGGTGATGAGTACCGTCTACTTGGCGGTCGCAGGCAGTCTGATTGGATTGTTCGTGACGCAAACGCCGCTCGGCTTCATGACGATGATGGGCGTGATTTCGCTGTCGGGAATCGTCGTGCGCAACGGCATCGTGTTCATCGAGTTCATCGAAGAGGCGCGCCACGCGGGGGTAGAGTTGAAGCAAGCGGTCATTTCAGCAGGCGAGGCACGATTGAGACCGATTTTGTTGACCTCGTTTACCGCCGTAGCTGGCCTCATGCCACTGGCTATTTCCGGTGACGTCCTGTTCAAGCCGCTCGCGGTGACGATCATTTCCGGCCTGTTGTTCTCAACGCTTTTGACACTGATTGTCGTGCCGTCCTTCTACACGGTATTGACTCAGCGCAAATTGAAAAAGCAGGCGAAAAAAGCGGCAAAACGTCCGGACTTGTACGGTCCGGAGGCAGAAATGATGTAAGGAAATAACAGCAGCGGCAGTCTCTCGCGCGATTGGGCGAAGAGCGTGCCGCTGCTTTTTTTATGAAGCGTGCAAAAGCAAAAGCAAGCGGGGCAGGAGGGCATCGGTTATAGCTCAGATGCCTGTGTCCTTTTCGCTCTGCGCCAACCGCTGAACAAAAGCATTGGAATCGACACGGCCAGCAAGAGTGCGCAAAGAGCGGAAAGCGACTGGAACAGCCAGCCGTACTCTACTAGCCAGGGAATTTCATGCAACGGCATGTTTTTCATCAGTGGCAACGTCGGGACTAGCATGGCATCTGCAAAAATGTGCAGGACGATCGGCGCGCCTAACCCCCAGCGCAAGGCGGCAAAGGCCCAAAGGACTCCGATCAGAAAAGATTCAAACAGGGTGCCGAGTCCATGCCCGGGCACGTGATAACAAGCGAACAGGAGCGACGGAACGATGAGGTAAAGCCATTTGGCATACCCGGGCCACTCTTTTCGGGAATAGAGGAGGGCGAGCAACAGCAACGGGATGCCGCGAAAGACCAGCTCTTCCCACAGAGGATTGTGCCAGGTGGCAAACACGAGCAGGTTTGCTTTGCCTGCCAGCTCCTGTGAGCCGATTGGCTGTAGTTTCGACCAACCGCTGATTGCCTGAAATGTCGCACCGCCCGCTTTTGCCAGCAAAAATCCGGCCAGAATGAACAGAAACGCTTCGACCAGGCTGCGTTTTTGTGCCAGACGAATCATGCTCAGCGTGTATACGAGCGTAAAGACAGCAAAAATAAACCAGCCAGGGAGTGGAACAGCCAGCTTCCACGCTGATTTTGGCCAGAACAGGAGCGTTACGGATACGGTTTCTTGCCAAAAGCCTGACTCGATGAATTGCCCCCAGGAGACGATCAACGGCAGCAAAAGTACAATCAGCAGCAAACTGCCGGGTAACGGATTGGCGGACATCAAGCGAAAAGCGTTTTTCATCATGTTGCGATCCTCACATTGTTCAAGATTATTTTCTTTAATCCTCCTATTTATCCAATGATTGGTCTATACTAAAGGCACATTCTTCAGATTCTTTTAAGAGTTTGCTTGTGACAAGAAACACGTCCAGACGTGTGATATGATAGAGTGAGACGATACTGTACGCAGAGAAATATAGAGAGAGAACGCAAACAGGAAGGGAGTGTCCAGGATGCAACAGCCCCAGCTTCTTCATGAAGAAAAGGTATTCAAAGACCCTGTCCACCGCTATGTCCATGTGCGGGACAAATTCATATGGGACTTGATCAACTCGCCAGAATTTCAACGTCTGCGCCGGGTCAAGCAACTGGGCACCAGCTTTTTTACCTTTCACGGTGGAGAGCACAGCCGGTTTAACCATTCGCTTGGCGTGTACGAGCTGATGCGGCGAATTTTGGAGACGTTTGAAGGCCGGATTCAACTGACGTACGAGGAAAAGCTGCTCTGCTTGTGTGCTGCTTTGCTCCACGATGTCGGACATGGGCCGTTTTCGCATTCCTTTGAAAAGGTGTTCAAGTACCATCACGAGGACTGGACGCGGGCAATTTTGCTCGGCGATACGCAAATCAACCGGATTTTGCGCCGTTTCGATGAGGAGTTCCCGAAAAAGCTGGCAGAAGTGATCAACAAAACGTACGACAACAAGCTGATTGTCAGCCTCATTTCCAGCCAGCTGGACGCAGACCGCATGGACTATTTGCTGCGAGATGCCTACTACACGGGTGTGAATTACGGAAACTTTGAGATCGAGCGCATTTTGCGAGTCATGCGACCGCAGGAGGACGGCATTGTTTTCAAGTTCAGCGGCATGCACGCGGTTGAGGACTACATCATGTCGCGCTACCAAATGTATTGGCAAGTATATTTCCATCCGGTGACGCGCAGCGCGGAAGTTGTGCTTTGCAAAATTTTTCAGCGGGCCAAATGGCTGTTTGCCACAGGGTACAAGTTTTCCCAGGAGCCTGTCATGCTGCTTCCTTTTTTGACGGAAAAGGTGGAGGTGGCCGATTATTTGGCGCTGGATGAATCGGTGATTTTGTTCTACATGCAGCTTTGGCGCAAGGAAGAAGACGCTATTTTGAAAGATTTGTGCGCCCGTTTTTTGGACAGGAATCTCTTCAAATACGTCGAATATAATCCAAGAGATTTTCGCTTGCTGGCAGAACTGAAAGAACAGTTCATTGAGGCAGGGATCGACCCGATGTATTATTTGGAGGTAGACACGACCTCCGATCTTCCGTATGATTTTTACCGTGCCGGAGAAGAAGAGGAGCGGATTCCGATCATGCTCCAGATGCCTTCCGGCGAGCTGGTAGAACTGTCGCAGAAGTCTGAGATTGTACAGGCCATTAGCGGAAAGCGCCGATTTGACTACAAATTGTACTTTCCATTGGATAAAGTCATGGCTTTGCCGGGGGAGCTATCCCGGAAGATTCGAGAACGTCTGGGAGTGATGGAGGATGCTTAATCGTCACGCCAAGATCATTCGTCTGATCGAAATTGTCGGCGAAGTGAGCGGGCGAAAAAAATTGCAGAAAATGGTGTACATAGGAAAACATCTGGAGATGGATTTCGATGAGCGCTACGAGTTTCACATGTACGGTCCGTATTCGGAAGAGCTGACACTCAGGGTAGATGAGTTGTGCAACATGGGGCTTCTGGATGAGCAGGTGGAGAGCAAGGGCGCCATTCACATGTACCGCTACTCGCTTAACGAAACGGGGCGAGATTTCCTCCGGTTTCACGAGGTCGACTTTGGCTTGGGAGAGCGAGCCATCTTGCGCATGAACGAAGAGAACTCCCGTTTTCTTGAACTGGTATCCACTATCTTGTACTTCAACCATTTGCCCTACGAAGAAATGAAGGGCAAAATTTTTACTTTTAAGAGCAAACAGCGCTATTCCGAGGAAGAAATCCGGAAGGGACAGGCTTTTATCGAGGAACTGCGTTCTTTGATGCACGGAGACGGCACGGAATTGAACTGATGTAAAATGTTTTGCATAAACGAACCAGCACGGCGTACGAACTTCCAACAGTTGTGGTACGTCATTTTTTTTTGTCTTTTTTCGCGGGTTTTTAAATCAGGGAACTGTCTGTCAAGTCGACCACAAAGCGGGTCGGCTTTTTTTGTCTCACAATGACGCCGCATAATACGGGCATCGTTCTTTGACAAAAACATAGTCAGTCCGTTTTCAATTTAGCCCGTGTGGAGGGAGCGAAGAAAATGAAGAGAGTTCGGCACGGATGGTGGTGGAGTGTGCTTGGCGGCGCTATTTTGCTTGGCGCGTTGATTGGATGGGCTAGTGGGTTTGGGACGAAGGAAGCGAAGATTATCTACGTTTTCAGCAACAGTTGTGGATATTGCACAACGTTTACGCCCACGTTTGAAAAGGTGGCAAAAGATTATCCACAGGAATGGGTGGCACGACTGGACATCCAGAGGGACCGGGAGTTGGATGAAGCCATGCGTTTGGGAGCGCAGGCGACGCCCACGGTTTTTATCGTAGACGGGGAGCGGGTCATCGACAAGCTGGAGGGGGACGTGCCGGAGGCGTTGCTGCGAAGCTTTTTGCAAAGAAACCTGGAGCGGGATCTTTCGATAAATGGATAAAATAGGTAAAATGTCTGGTAATAGGGAGGGGATAGGCGTGAAACTGATTGGAAAAACGTTGTGGACAAGTCTGTTGTTAGTGGGGATCGCGGTGGTGCAAAACGGTGGCAGCGAAAGCGAAGTTCTTCGTCTACATGTAGCGGAAGCAGCAGCAAAATCCGCACCTGCCTCTGATTATGCCAATCATCCCGCCAAAGATGCCATTTCGCACGGCCTGCAAAAAGGCTACCTCTGGAAGTATCCCGACGGAAAGTTTCACCCTGAGCAAACTGTTACCCAATCGCAATTTGTAGCCAGTCTGGTAGCGATCCGGCAAGTAAGCGAAAAAGAGTCTGTGCCAGCACTCGCTGCGGGCCATTGGGCCAAAGACATCTACGAGCGCGCACAAAAGGCAGGCATTTTGGCGAATGTGCCCGTCAATCCGAACAAGCTGTTGACGAAGGAAGAGGCGGCGCTGCTGGTGTTTAATGCGTGGAAGCCGTTTCGGGGGGAGAAAAATCCGAATTTGTCCAATACTGGTGCATTGATTACTTGGGGCTGGATGAAGGCGGCACCAAGCGGGCAGCCCAAGTTCAGGGAGGACTTGCCCGTATTGCGGGGGGATGCGGCGGAGATTTTGCGGTATTTGTGGACGGATAAGTGGCAACTGGAGCAGGGGGCGAAGTATGCTGAGGAGTTTCATAGGAGTTTGAAGATTGTTAATGGCAATATTGTGGGGAAGGTGCCGAAAGGGGATGGGGATTTTATGATCAGAGCCGTTTTTATTACAAAAGATGATGGGAGAAGCGGTTTTTTGAATAACGAATCATTTTCTATCTCTACTACAATAGTAGAGTCGCTTTCCTTCCAAGTAGTAAATCTACTGGATTCTAGCGTTGCAGGAGTTTATTGGTATCCCGAATTGCCAGTTCTACAACCCGAAAATAAAACACAAAAATTTTATCACTAAATGAGGTCAAAAAATGCAAAGTATTTACTATAAGTATAGGAAAATCCTGTTATTAGTATTTTCTTTATGCATTTTTTTGGAAATCTTAGGAACTCATATGTCTACTGAAGCGGCCTTGAATTTACATCATATAAAAGTCGCGATTGTCGATGAATACAAGGAGCTATACCCCAAAAATGGGTATGATCTAATGTCGATTTCTACAATAAATGGGACGCTTGGTGCAACGATATCAAAAGTAGAAGTTGATAGACAAGTAGATGTGCAACAAGTGCTAGGATTTGCGGATACTGATAAAAAGGCAGATAAAGGCTGGTATTTCGTTGATAGGGATGAGGCAGTGTATTGGATTTCAAAGCTTAATGGAAATAATAGCTACATACTTAGTGGTAAAGCAAACGTGAATAGCAAGGAAGTTATAAACATTTCCAACTTCAAAGCTGAACCCTACCAAGCCTACAACCTAGCCGAACTAGCCACAGCCTCCGGCGGAGCTGGCTACACCATTGGAGACAATCTCGAACCAAACGGGAATGGCTACATATCCGTAGGCCATTTCCGCACCACCTCTCAACCGACTGGACAAGTCAGCACTAACAAAACCAAATACGAGGTCAACGAACAGGTGACCATTTCGGCGAATGCCACGGACTATTCTTACTATGACCGTGGCATTCTTGTTTGGAGTTTGTCCGTTGTCAACAAAACTACCGGGCGAGGTTACCACTCCTTTGTGAGCAACGAAGAAATTCGCGATCAGAGCGGGTACGTGCCTGTTGTAAGCGAAACTAGCACCCCGAAGCCATTTGTATGGACAAACAGCTACCAATACAAGCCAGTGGAAGCGGGTCTCTACGAGGTAACACTGACGATAACCGACAGGCACCACCGCTCCCGTCAAGGCTCGCCCAGCATCAACGTATCGACTCCTTACACGTACCAATTCACAGTAGGAGACGCGTCGCCGATCGACCCGAAGCCTCCCGTTGACCCGGAGCCCTCCGGCTGCAAACGCACGACGATGGACTTGCGCATTGAAGAAGAGAAGACAGTCAGAGAGCTGCTGCGGGTAGCCGATCAGGGAGAGACTATCACTGTCGAGAAGTATGCCACGATTATCGCCACGGCGAAAAAGCCTGGTTCGTTTACGAAAAATGGTGTCACTATGCAAACGGGAAGTGGCAACAATCGCAAAGTTGGCATCACGGAAGCGCCTGAATCTGGCACATTCAAAATTGCCTATACGAGCGAAGACAAAACAGAATGTTGGGAAAAAAGCATTGCCGTCAAAAGAGGGGGTCAGGGAGTCGATCAATGCCCAATCGTTATGGTGAACGGCAAAGTGCTGCAAAGCGGTGCAACCATTGAATTGTCTCCGGGAGAGGAGATCAGGTTCAAGTCCACTTATCGGGACGCAGCCGGAGAAGTCAACCCGGCGTCCATTTTATGGGATGTGACAAAGCCTGACGGGACTGTCGAGACATTGCCCAGGCGAGACAAGGGCGACCGCGCAGGATGGGTTACTTATAATTCCGATACATTTCGGCTTCCCTATACAGATGAGGTTGGCGAGGGTGTGACTTTGGACAAGGGAAAAACATATCGCGTGAAACTGAACTATAATCAGGCACTCTGGAGAGACAGGCCGGAGTGCGACTGGCAAATTACGATCAAAATTCGCGACATCAGCTGCTCAATCGCTGAACAGGAACGAATACGTTTCAAAAGATACGGGGAGCAACCTTCGCAGTTCCCGCCGGGCGGGGAGAGCTTTTCTGATTTCAAATTCATTCCGTTTTACAAAGAAAACTTTACGCTGACGCCAGAAGGATACCAGACTCACATGCGAGTGGCTGCCAGCAGCGCGGGAACCTGGTATGTGGAGAGAAACAATGAGAGAAAGCCGCTCGGCCAAAAACTAGGGGCGAGTGAGCAGCAAGCCGTTGTGCTGCCCGAAGACATCGAAGTGGGAGAGCAAATCAAACTGGTTTTCATTTCCGAAACCGGATGCATCCGTGAATTTGTCTTTACTGTTCAAGGCTATGGCAGATGTTATAAAATGCTGATCAGTATGGAAACGCTCTCTGGTCAAGAGGCATGGACAAGGCCGATACAGCGTGGGGAAACCATTCGGCTTCAAGCGTCTGATTTTCCTGACAAGCGGTACGATCTGATGTTGTTTACATCCGAGGACACGAAAATGAACACGCAATGGCTGGACCCGGTTTCTTTGGAGTGGAAGTTTTCGCGGGACGGCCGGAGCTTGCCTTCTGATAAGCTTCCGGTTGAAAGTCACTGGATACGTCTCCCGGATGATGATGTGACAGACGAAGTGTTGCCAGGTTTGTACATGGTGGCGTTTTATGGCGAGTCCAACGAGACGTGTGACGGTTATATTTTCATTGAGATTGAAGGAGCGGATACGACCGACAAGGAAAATTTGCTCATTCTCAAAGAGAGTTTCGCGATTGCTCCCAAACAGCCGCAAGCAGCTGGGACAACAGGCGTCATTACGTTTCAAATTAAAAATGCAGGCAAACTCAAGCATGATACAAAGCTGGCAGTGAGATGGGACAGCTCGGCAAAAGAAACGATGCTCGATGTAGACGGATTTAAGCCGGGCGAGGTGCGTACGATCAAGGTTCCAACGCAATACCCGCAAAAATCCGAGGATTTTATTGCCCATTTGAACCCGGCCCAAAATCAGCCGGAAAATGAAATGAACTGGGCAGACAACCGGGCAAAATGGCCTGTAAAAATCGTCGGCGGAAACATTCCGCAGCCCCCGGGAGGCGGAGAGGATTACGAAGGCGGGGAGATCGGACTGGAGATTTACGACAGCGATGGACGTCAATTGCAAAAGCTTCCGGTGCATGCCGATGGCGTATGGGAGAGAGAGCCAGCCAAAATTCGCGTCGTGATTGATCAGACGAAAATCAATGAAGGCTATCAAAAGACACAGCAACAAATCAATCAAAAAATATTAGATTACACGCAGCAGCTCGAAAAGTCGGTCAGTGGAGAGGAAATCAAGAACGTCAAAGTGACAGCAAATCCGGGCTGGATCGCCGATGCAAAACGTTTGGCTGTCTACACACCTGCCATGTTGGATTTGCAAGTAACGGGACCCGGCGTACCTGAACAATGGCAGGTTGCCAGCACTTCCATGGGTGGGGAGTTTGTTTATACAGGGACGACCGTTCCGACTCAAACGACATGGAGACAAGTATTGCAAAATCAGAAATACAAAGCGGAAATTAACGGTTTTGTCATCACGATGAACTATAAAATTGACTTTGCCTTGAGCTATGACGTGTGCACCAAAGACGAGGATGACAACGAGACGTGCGAGGCACAACAAGCCGGCAGCACCATGACAGGCCGTTATACGATCACGGTCAAAGGCGGAGAGCGGCTTTTTGAAGTGTTTGAACCGAATGCGACAAGCTCTGTCCTTCATACAGCCGAATGGGCTGAGTACCACGGGCGTGACCGCTATCCGGACAGTACACCTCTCGATTTTTACGCTGGAGAGCGGATCTTGGCGCGCGTGGAGCTGCAGGATCGACATCGTCACCCGGTCAGCGGACAGTTTCCCCTCATCGCCTCGGCCAAGGCGTGGATATCTGAGACTGGACGAAGGCAGACGTTATTGCAGTCTTTGCTCGATTTGCGCGCTATTTCCAGCCAGCGATGGGGTGGTCCTTCCTATGCGGTTGCCAAGTTGGGGCAGCGTGAGACAGGGGTAGATACTCCTTTGATGGGAGACAAGCAGTACGGATTTGAAAAAGGGGCTTCTTATGCGGTTTACTACCAGGTTCAGTTCCGGTTTGGGGTGAACAAAGGTTTTTCCTACTGGAACAAAACGACAGGGCAAGGTCATGAGCATGCAGATTACCGGGTGCCTTTCCGAATCATTGCCAACGCTTGGGAACGCCAAGGTGTCCGCAACCACAGCACTCAGTAAATATATTTGCAGCCCTTATCTGTCTTTTTTTACTGTTTGAAGTAGAAAGAAGACAAGGGGGATCGCGATGATGACAACGGCCAAGCGCCTGTTCTATTTGTTGATTATGCTTGCGATATGCTGGGTGAATGCTGGCGGAACCGGGTGGGCAAAAGAGCATCGTTTATTCGTTGAAACGGCGTGGGCTTGGGTGGAAGAGGGAGAGATACACTTTCAGGCGCAATTGTCAGCAGCTTCAGAGCAGGTCGAGCTGGCTGTCGTTCAGGAAGGGGAGCGAAAAAGCCGGGCCTTCCGCAACGATGATCGCATTTCCGCTGTTGTTAAGCCTGCTGGCAATCGCCCGCTGATCATCAGTCTGACAGATCGGGACGACGAAGAGTTGTTGGCAAGCTGGCAACTGGATTTGACTGATCTAGATGTATCTTACGAGGCTGCGTTGGAGGTGAGGCGTGCACCTTGGGACAAGTACGTTGAGGACGGGAAAGACCTGCTGGAGTTAATCCCCGCGTCAGAAGAAGCTGAGATGCACCAGACTGGAGAACCGGATGAGTCAGAGATAGAGGAGCCGGACACAGACGTTTCTGATAGGTCACTGGCTGAGCTGGCACAAGCGTTTTACAAAGATTTTGCCGAAAGCGACAAGCCACAAGAAGCCGAATTGCGCAGCAGAGAAGTGATTTTTGAACTGGAGCCTAACAATACCAAGGAAAAAGCGGATTGGCTGTTTGACGCCAAGGATGGCAGGGGGAAAATTGGCACAGCAGGCGACGTCGATTACTGGAAAGTAAAAGGCACGAAGCATGGACGAATGAATGTTTCCTTGCGTGAGGTTCCTCCGGGCCAGGACTATCACGTATACGTATTTGACAATGAGCATAACGAGCTGGGGCGTTCTGAACTTGCGGGAGAGCACGATGAAAGTGTGGAAGGAATCGGCCTGGAAAAAGACCAGTGGTACTATGTCATGGTAAAAGGACATATGGAGTCACACCATAAAGATTTTTACTATCGACTGCGGGTGGATTTTCTGGCTGATCAGACAGAAGCAAAAGTGGACGAGTACGAGCCGAACAATACGCTCGAAGAAGCGTACGAGCTGCCAGCCAATTTTACAGCTTCTGTGGACGGAAATTTGCACGCCAGTACGGACGTCGATTATTATCGCTACTCGTTCTCGCTTGCCTCGACTTTTACCATTGATCTCAAAGAAATTCCGGCCGGGATGGACATCGACTTGTATGTACAGGACGAGCAGGGGAAGGTACTGTCCCGATCAGAGAAGCCGAGGAATGCCAACGAACAAATCATCATGAACGTCGATCCGGGCAACTACATCATTAAAGTCATGGCGAGCAAGCGATCCGATTTCACGCCTAATTCTTACAAGCTGGAGATAGCAGCAAAGACCATTCCGGTCATATTGATTCCGGGAATTGGCGGGTCACGCCTCATGGCCGAGGAGGGCGGTCAAGCTTCGGAAATATGGCTTGGTCTTGGAGACAGTTTGGTCGGAATCAATGACCCCAGACATCGGCGCTTGCTGTCGTTGGAGCCGACGACAACAAACAGCGTAGAAGTGCGCCCACGGCAGGCGGGAGCATCCATCTATCCAGAACCTGACGATGAAGGATTCAGCGCGATTGAGTATCTCTCTTACTCTCCGCTGAGCCCTGTGCGTGACATGACCGAACAGTATTACAGCATGGTCAAAGAATTGGAGAGAGCTGGCTACAAAAAGCACAAGACTATCTTTGCGATGCCGTATGACTGGCGATACAGCAGCACGAAAAACGCAGCTTTCCTCAAACAAAAAATAGATACTGCGCTGGAACGATCGGGGGCGAGGCAAGTTCAGCTGGTCGCGCACAGCATGGGTGGTTTACTTACGAGGGAAACGTTGCTCTCAAATGTGTCGTACCAGTCAAAAGTCAAGCGCATTGTCTACATGGGAACGCCATTTCTCGGCTCTCCGCGAGCGTATCAGGCAATCAAATACGGGTACAACTTTTCCATCCCATGGCTGGATGAAGAGACAGGAAAAATCATCTCGGAATACGCACCGGCTGTTTATGAACTGCTGCCTTCCAAAAAGTACTTTGAAACGGTAGGTTTCTTGAAGAAAAATCGCAACGAACCTTACAGCTATCAAGACTTTTTGCAAGATAAAAAAATTCGTCTCGACTACACTCCGCTGGTCAAGCAGGGAGGAGCACTCCATGAAAAGTGGGACAAAAAGACGATCAATGTACCCCAGTATGCGATTGTTGGTACGGGTCAAACTACGTTTCTCGGCTACTACTTTGATGCGTACCACAATGAATGGGTCCCTTATTACGACAATGGTCTTGGAGATGGCACCGTTCCGTACATCAGCGCGAACTATGCTCAAAAGGATATGAAAAAAAGGTACTATGTAGCTGGCGAACATGCCAAGCTGCCTGCCAATCCGGAAGTCATGAAACAAGTGACGCAATTGCTGAAGGGCAACGAGGAAGTTCAGCCTGGTCTACGCAACCAGCTTGGGGGCAAAAGCGCCAAGTATTTGTACTACATTATTTCCAAGGAAGACGGGACCTTTCCAGAGTTGACGTTGCTGAAAAATGGAAAGTCGATCAAGCTCGATGCGAATGCAAAAGAAGTGGTGGAAGATTTGTCGATTGAATACCATGGCAACATCGTCGTAATCCATGTGCTCGATCAAGAAGAACTGGAATTTGAACCTCCAACGCCAGCTTCAAACGAGCCAGCGACGAAGCTTTTCATCAAGCGCTTTTCGTCCGAGGATTCACAAGAAGATGGGGAAAGTGGCAGACGGTATCGCCTGGACGGAAATGGCTTAAACGAAGCGCCGGAGGAAAGCTGAAAATGGGATACATGAATAGATGAATGAATAAATAGACGGAAGTCTGGATTTGTGAATCCATAAAAACGCTTGATCAAGACTTCCAAGTAGAGCGCCCAAAGCACCTAAGGCAGGAAGGACGAAAATATGGACAATCTGTTTATCTGGCTGCTCCTCGGCCCGTTTATGTACTCGATTGAGTTGGGCGGACCGATTATCGGGTTGCTTGTAACAGGCTACCTGCGGGCGGTTTACGGATTTCGGGGATGGTTGACGTTCGGCGCAGCGTTTCTTGGCTGTTTTTTGTACTACATGATTGCCGTGCCTTCCGATACGATGCTGGGATCGCTCCTGATCATCAAGGCAGCGATGGCGATTCACTCTGCGTTGCTGCTGACTTTGATCATGTGGCTGTTCGACAAGCTCATGAAGCGATATCGTAAAAAGCCGACCGAGGACGGGGAGCCGCTTGACGAAGAAGCAGAGGGGCACGAAGCAAAAAAATAACCGGGCACATGGGCAAATTGCGTCACTGTAGGTTTCCGAGTAGAATAAAGAAAGGAGAATATGTGTCTGGAGGGCGTGTAAATGGATATTTTCGATAACAAAAAAGGCGGCTTTACCATCATGAGCGGCAAAACGGACGTTCACGGCGGATTCGGCCAAGGGGTACTCGATCTGGGAGCTGTATCGTCCGTTATCATCGATGGAGATGAAGCCTACATCGACATGGGGGCGCTGCATGCAAAAAGCTCGATTGAAAAAGGCATCAAATGGACGATGAACAAAGAAGAAGTACCGAACGGCAAGCCGTACTGGGTGGTGTGGGTAACCGTTGACCGCAATGAAAATGGCCCGTATTACGCAGGGGCGACTGCTTGTTACATGGAAATCGATCGGGAAGCGCGCCGTGGCTACAAAATTTTGGCGGATCATGTGAATCGTATGGACTATTCCATGAAGCGCCGGATCATGTTGACCGAGCTTGGCGACAAAGAAAAAGCTGCTTTGAAAAAATTGCTGATCGAAAATAATGCAGCCATGTTCGATAATTCCACGGAGGAATTAAAACAAAATTTGTCCTAAAGCTGGAAATCGTGAACGGTCTGTGAACAAATTGTGAAATCAATTGTTACCAGAATTGAAGTCAGGTAAACTTATTTCCATATCTGTGTACATGTACACTGGGTCAACAAACAGGGAAAGAGCCGTCACTCTTTCCCTGTTTGCGTTCAGGCAAATTGTGAACATGATGATCCGGTGATTGCCGATAGAAGATTTTTTTACTGGTCATGGTTTGCGCTGATAGCGGCACACTAAAGAGGCTCGACCCAAACTGTCTGACGGAAGGGGCGGTACTCATGAATGAAGATCCGCGTGAACAGGAGCAATCCCAGGATCATTTTGTGAAACACGGCGGGGTTCATTTTCGGACGCATGTGGAACCTGCTGAAATCAACAACTTTATCCGCAAGCTCCCGGCAGGCAAGCGGGAAAGCTTGTTTGAAGTATTGGAACAGCTCGATCAGGCCGGGATGATTAGTATCGTCAACGACCATGTCTTCACCGACGGAGATGGCATCGTAGGCGGCGGAGACAGCCAATCATTAAAGTGATGAGCCAGGCATTGAAATGATGAAACAAAAAAAGGACGTACTCTTTGCGAGCGCGTCCTTTTTTCGTTATCGTTATTGATCCGGCTTCCACCAGCTGCCCATCCGTTGCCAGAACGTCGAAGAGTCGGGCGCAGGCAGCGGCGTAGGTGTTTGGTTGGGAGGCAGATGATCTGTGCAGTAATCTTGCGGCTCCGTGCCACTGGAAAAGTAAAACAGCTGTGGAGTCGGGCAATGTTCGGTAGCCAACTTTCCTGACGCTGGATCGATGTAGACGGAAACCACTCCGGCGGGCATATCGAAGAGGGCGGGAGGCTGGCCTTTCAGTGCGCTCTCCATAAAGCTCGCCCACACTTTTTTGGACAAATACCCTTCCTTTACATCGTCCACCTTTTGATTTTTGTCGTAGCCTACCCACACCGTGGAGACTAACTGAGGGGTAAAACCGCTTAGCCAAGCGTCATAGTCGGTCGACCCCGTCTTTCCGGCAACTGGCCGATTCAATTCATTGGCGACGCGGAATCCGGTTCCGCCGCGTTCAAACACGCCTTGCATCATATTCACCAACAGAGCAGAGGCGACAGGATCAGCCACCCGTGTTTTCTGCGTAGTTTCTTGCACCAAAACGTTTCCTTCGCTGTCTTCAATCGATGTAATCGCGATTGGCTCAACCGCTTCTCCTTTGTTGACGATGGCCGCGTAGGCTGCATTCAACTCCAGAGGTGAGACGGGGGAAGTGCCGAGGGCGAGAGAAGGCACAGCTTGCAAAGGACTGCTGATCCCCAAGCTTTTCGCCTGCTCGACGACTTTTTGCGGGCTGAGAAAATCAATCGTTTTGACCGCGTAAATGTTGTCAGAAGTCTTGATCGCATCGCGCATGTTGATCATCGCGTTCGCATATCGTCCGCCGAAATTGCTCGGGATATATTGCTTGTTATGGTCATAGGTGAAGACCGTCGGCTCGCTTTTCATCATCGTCAGCGGCGTGTAGCCGTTTTGCAAGGCCGCCAAATACATGATCGGTTTGAAGGAGGAGCCGGGCTGTCTTTTGCCCAGCACGCGATTGTACTGGCTTGTTTTATAGTCGCGTCCGCCTACCATTGCTTTGATGTACCCGGTAGCAGGGTCCATGGCGACCAAGGCGATCTGCAAATTCGGATTGTCTTTCGGCAGTGTGGAAGCGATGATTTCCTCTGCCTTTTTTTGCATCACCGGATCAAGCGTGGTGTGGATTTTCAAACCGCCATGGATGAATTTTTCTTCGTCGATGCCGTACTTGTTTTTGACCAGACTCGCGATGTAATCACGGAAGTAAGGCGCTTGTTCGGCTACGTTTTCTGTGGCGCGCTCCTTCAGCTTGATTGGTTCGGCATAAGCCGTTTCTACTTCTTTTGCCGTGAGCATGCCATCGCGTTCCATGGCTTCGAGAATCAGCTTCTGCCGCGATTTTGCCCGCTCAAAATCAACGAAAGGAGAGTAATAGGTCGGTCCTTTGGGAATCCCGGCCAGCATGGCGCTTTCCGCCAGAGACAAGTTTTTGGCGTCCTTGCCGAAATACGTTTGGGCGGCAGCCTGAACTCCGTAGGCAGAATGACCATAGTAAATCTGGTTCATGTACATTTCCAAAATTTCATCTTTGCTGTAATTCAGCTCCAGTTGAATCGCGAGCAAGGCTTCCTTGATTTTTCGCTCCCATGTTTTATCCAGGCTTAAATACAGATTTCGTGCCAGCTGCTGGGTAATCGTACTGGCTCCTTGGCGCATGTCCATGTTGATCACATCGACGTAGGCAGCCATGGCCAGCCGTTTCCAGTCAAAGCCGTAATGCTCCCGAAATGAACGATCCTCGATCGCGATCGTTGCGTTGATGAGGGCAGGCGATATTTCCTGAATGGGCACAGAAATGCGATTTTCCCCCCGGTGCATCGTGTCCAGCACATCTCCGGTAGCTGCGTAAATCGTTGTCGTCTGCTTGACGAATGTTTCAGGAAGCGGTTGCGAGCGCAAGTACAAGATCAAGAGCAAGATGGCAAAAGATAAGCATAAAAGGCTGAGTATGGAAAATTTTACAAATTTCTTGGCCCAGCGAAGATAACGCAACAGGGAAGGCTCACGAATGACTTCCATTTTGCCTCTCCTCCTTTCTATTGTTTGAACGAACAAAATAGTCGTGACAGTCTCCCCGCTCTTTGGAGGAGAAAAGCGTTGGTCGCAAGCGTTTTACGTCCCAAAAGACGTTTTTCGCAGAAACGGGGACGGTTGTTTGACAAGCGAAAGCGCCACATCTGCCGTCAAGCCCCCATCGCGTCTTTTCACAGAAACGGGGACGGTTGTTTGACAAGCGAAAGCGCCACATCTGCCGTCAAGCCCCCGCCGCGTCTTTTCACAGAAACAAGATAGCTGTTTGACAAGCGAAAGCGCCACATCTGCCGTCAAGCCCCCATCGCGTCTTTTCACAGAAACGAAATAGCTGTTTGACAAGCGAAAACGACACCTCCACCGCCATAACCCTTGCCGAGTTTTTTCGCAAAATCCGCTCTGAGCAGCAAAAGCAGCCACGTCCTCTGACATAAAAAAACAGCGCGACGTTTCCACAAAAAACGGGACATACTAAGGGACACAAATGATACTTCTAGTATGGGTCAGCTGTGTACTGGATAAACTTGCCTGTCGCATGAAAAACGAGCGCGAGGACGGGTTTTTGGCCTGTCCAGAAAAAAAACTTGCTTTTTGATTGGCAGCTACTATAATTTTCTTGTTATATT
Organism: Brevibacillus sp. FSL K6-0770; assembly: GCF_038000275.1. NCBI lineage: Bacteria > Bacillati > Bacillota > Bacilli > Caryophanales > Paenibacillaceae > Brevibacillus > Brevibacillus sp. FSL K6-0770. The sequence goes on along the minus strand of NZ_JBBOBQ010000001.1, from coordinate 5,560,621 downwards.
GTATTTTCATGCGGTTAATTGAAGGAGGTTACATAACCATGAATATGGAATTGTGGTACACCGAAAAACAAACGGAAAATCACGGGATAACAACGAAAATTACTGATACCCTATACAGTGAGAAATCCAAGTTTCAACAAATCGATGTCATTACTACCAAGCAGTTTGGTCGCATGTTAGTACTCGATGGCATGGTTATGACCACCGATGTCGATGAGTTTGTATACCACGAAATGATTTCTCACATCGCTCTCAATACGCATCCAAACCCGAAAAAGGTTCTGGTTGTCGGTGGCGGCGACGGTGGGGCAATCCGTGAGATCGTGAAGCATGCAGCTGTGGAAAAAGCAGTTCTGGCTGAAATCGACGGTGGCGTAATTGAATCCTGCAAAAAATATTTCCCGGAAATTGCGAGCGCACTGACAGGTAACCCGCGTGTCGATGTGCAAGTAATCGATGGCATCAAACATATTCATGACCACAAAGGCGAATACGATGTGATCATGGTTGACTCTACAGAGCCAGTTGGCCCAGCGGTAGGTCTGTTTGAAAAAGGCTTCTACCAAGGCATTCACGATGCGTTGAAACCAGACGGCATCATGGTTGCGCAAACAGAATCTCCATGGTTCAACCGCGATCTGATCAAGCGCGTGTTCAAAGACCTGAAATCGATCTTCCCGGTAACCCGTCTGTACACTTGCAGCATCCCTACTTATCCATCCGGTCTGTGGAGCTTCACCATCGCTTCCAAACAACATGATCCGCTGGAAGTAGATCCTGCAAAAATCAAAGACCTGGGCACCAAATACTACAATGCGGAAGTTCACCACGCTGCTTTCAAACTGCCTAACTTTGTGGCTGAGCTGACCCGCGACTAATCGGAGGAGGACAACCTTTATGCGTTTTGACGAAGCATATTCCGGCAATGTCTTCATCCGCAGCCACGGAAGCTATGAAGAAAGCCAAGCAGTCATTTACGGCATGCCGATGGACTGGACGGTCAGCTTCCGCCCAGGTTCCCGTTTCGGCCCTGCCCGCATTCGCGAAGTATCGATCGGTCTGGAAGAGTACAGCCCGTATTTGGACAGACTGCTCGAAGACATCAAGTATTTTGATGCTGGCGATATTCCGCTTCCTTTTGGCAACGTGGAAGGCAGCCTTGATGCGATTCGCACCTTCGTGGCAAAAGTGTTGGAAGACGGCAAATTCCCTCTGGGACTGGGCGGCGAGCATCTCGTTTCCTGGCCGGTATTCCAAGCTGTATACGAAAAGTACAAGGACATGGTGGTATTCCACTTTGACGCGCATACCGACCTGCGCGACAACTACGAAGGATACCAGTATTCCCACTCCACGCCAATCAAAAAGGTGTGCAACCTAATTGGCGGCAAAAACGTCTACTCGTTCGGGATTCGCAGCGGAATGAGAGAAGAGTTTGAGTGGGCAAAAGAAAACATGCACCTGTACAAGTACGATGTTCTGGAGCCTGTGAAGCAAGTGCTGCCGACGATCGGCAACCGTCCGATCTATCTGAGCATCGACATCGATGTTCTCGACCCTGCGCACGCACCTGGCACAGGCACAACAGAAGCAGGCGGCATCACTTCCCGCGAGCTGCTGGACACGATTCACTTCATGGCGCAAAATGGCGCCAATGTGATTGGCTGCGACCTGGTGGAAGTGGCTCCTGTGTACGACCATAGCGAGATGACGCAAATCGTGGCATCCAAAATCGTGCGCGAGTTGCTGCTCAGCTTTGTAAAATAATCGATACAACGACAAGCCTCCGGAACTCACAAAGTACCGGAGGCTTTTGTATGGCGTTGCTCGCACCTTTTCTTATCTGAACCTGAATGGATGCAGAAAATTTTCGCGCGTCGCGTAACGTAACGTGTAAGACACTCCCTGAGCAGGAGCAGGACATTCATTTGCACTTTAAAAACATTTTTATTTACTAAGTTTATAAAATTAGATAAAATTGGCATAGAGAATAAAAAGTTGCCGAAGCATTATCGAGGGAGTTGTTATCCATGAGAGAAGTTTTTGCGCATGCTGAGTTTCGCAAGCTGTTTTTCTCCAATCTTTTTTCCGGCTTCGGTCAAGGCATGACGATGATCGGGATTGCCTGGTATCTAGTGGAAACCACAGGTTCGGCCCAGCTGTTGGGTTCGACCATGTTCGTCTCGGCTGTGTTGATGTTTTTTATCGGGCCTTATATCGGGACGCTGATTGATCGTTATTCCCGCAAAAAAATGCTGCTCGTTGAAAACTTGATCGGTTTTGGCGTGTTGGGAGTTTTGGCTGTCTGGGGCTTTTTCGGAGAGTATCAGGAATGGATGCTGATCACGATTTACTTGGTTACCACCTTCATGTACCAGATTCATTATCCGGCCCAATCGGCCTTGGTTCAGGAGACGTTCAAACCGAAACATTACAACGACATTAACAGTTTGCTGGAAATCGAGGGACAGACGGCGTCCGTTCTCGCAGGTGCGTTTTCCGGGCTGTTGCTGGGCAAATTCGGACTTTCCACTGTCGTTTTGTTCAATGCTCTGACGTACTTGTTTGCATTTTGTCTGCTTTCCACGATGAAATATACGTTTACATTGGAAGGCGAGGCCAAGCTGAGCCAGGGCGTATCGTGGATCAGCCAGTTCGGGCAAAGCTGGAGCTACATCAAGGAGAAAAAGGGTTTTCTCGTCTTCGGTATATGTGCCTTGATGCCATTTATCGCTGTGATGGCGAGCAATTTGCTGAAGCCTGTTTACGTCAGCCAAACTTTGCAAGCAGATGTCTCGGTCTTCTCGTTCGGGGAGATGGCCTATGCTTTGGGAGCGGTAGCGGCAGGTATACTCGTCTCTGTGGTCGTACGCAAAATGGGGCAGCTGGCTGCGATGGTGGCAAACACGTTGCTGTTCGCTGTCATGATCGTCGTCATGGTGGCTTTGCCGTACGGCTGGGCTTTGATCGGAGCTTATATGTTTTACGGCTGGAGCAATGCCTCTGTTCGCCTCATCCGCCAATCTCTCTACATGACCGTGATCCCGAAACAGTTTATGGGGCGGGTAATGAGCTTTTTCAACTCGCTCGGCATGATGATGCGTTTGGTGCTGATCGGCGTGTTTACAGTCATGATTGACTACACAGGAGCAGGCATGGGCTACCTTGTCCTGGCGGGATTGCTTTTGCTCGCGGCGGTTGGTGTTGCCGCGACCATGCGCTTCCTTTTGGCGGACGCAAAGGACCAGGCAGCGGTTGCAAGTCAAGAAGGATGATCGTAAAATGAATGGATGATTGTCCGACAAGCAAGCAGAAATCGTGGAGTGTGGAGAGTGTCATGGAAGAAGTACAATTGAAGCTGTCAGCCAGACATCGCGTCGACGGAGAATGGGATGAAACGACGCATGAGTACAAAGGAAAGCTTGTGCAAAAAGCATCTGCCTGGTATTTGACATATAAGGAACAGCTGGAAGGCGCGGGAGAAGTCAGTACAACCCTCAAACTGACGGACAGCGCTGTTACGCTGGTGCGCCAGGGTGGCGTTTCGACGAGACAGCACTTTGAAAAAGGGGCAAGCACGCATTCCACTTACCAGAGTCCGTACGGGCCGTTCGCCATGGAGACACATACGAGCAAGCTGCGTATCCGCTATGCGGAAGACGCCCCGGTACAGGTGGAAATTTTTTACCAAACGTGGATGAACGAGCAGTACGCTGGCGAGCACGAACTGAAAATGGAGTTAGGAAAATAAGCCGCTCTTTGCAAGGGCGGTTTTTTGCACGTACAATAGAAGGAACTCGCGGCAGGAGTTGGAAGGAGGGTTCAAGCATGTTCGTACTCGTGAATGGCCTTATTGCCGGTCTGGGTTTGGCAGCTTTTCTCGCGCTGGGAGACGGCTTGTTCGACACCAGTACGTTTCCTGTACTGATCGACGTCAGTTATGTCCCGGGCATGGAAAACTTGCCGTCAATCGCGGAGCTTTTGCTCCATCTTTTGATCAGTGTGATCATTGCTTTTTTTCTGATGTATTTTTACCCTCGTGAAGATCGCGGCAAAAGGACCCGTTATTTGCTGTACTGGATGCTTGGATTTGCAGTCGCCTTCTTGCCGTTTAGTCTCTTGAGCAAAGTTCCGATAACGTGGACAGCATTTTGCATATGGATATGTGGACATTTGCTTTACACCGTCATGCTCTCGGTACAAGTAGCGCGAAATCGATAGGATGATGTTGATTTTGCCGAATTTTCGGCATAGTGATGGTTTTTTGGCAGCAAGGTTGAAAGGGGTGGAGGCCAGCATGCCGTTGTCTGATACGGTAGAAATGTTGCAGGCAATACTGGGGGCCATTGATGAAGGGATTCATGTGGTCGATGCGGAAGGAATCACGATTTTCTACAACCACGTCGCGGCAAGACTGGACGGATTGACGCCAGAAGAGGTGCTGGGGAAGCCTTTATTGGAGGTGTTTCCTTCGCTCGATCGGCATTCGAGCACGCTGCTGCGTGTCATTGAGAACGGAGAAGCCATCTACGATCAGACACAGACGTACAAAAACTGGAAAGGAATGCGCGTAGAGACGATCAACACGACGCTCCCGGTCCGAGTAGGCAAAAGGCTGGTCGGAGCGGTTGAGGTCGCAAAAGATATCGGCAAGCTGAAAGAGCTGTCGGAGCGGTTGGTTGACTTGCAGGCGAAAATCAGCAAGCCAAAGCGCGCCAAACGGGGTGCGGATGAGGTTGCTTTCCACTTCGAAGACATTTTGACCAAGAGCGAGCAGATGAAGCACTTGAAGGAACGGGCGAAAAAGGCCGCGCGCACGACTTCACCCGTGCTGATTTACGGCGAGACGGGAACTGGCAAGGAGCTGTTTGTGCAATCGATTCACCACGCGTCACTGCGCAGCAGCAAGCCGTTTATCGCGCAAAACTGTGCGGCGCTGCCAGCGTCATTGCTGGAAAGCCTGCTGTTTGGCACGGTGAAAGGCAGCTTCACAGGGGCAGACGATCGGCCGGGACTGTTTGAGCTGGCGGATGGCGGAACGCTGTTTTTGGATGAACTGAACAGCATGCCGCTCGATTTGCAGGCAAAAATGCTGCGCGTGCTGCAGGATGGGCAAATCAGGCGGATCGGCGGCAGTCAGTCGGTCAAAGTGGATGTGCGGGTGATTGCTGCTGTCAACGAAGCTCCGCAGCTGCTTGTCGAGCGAGGTTTGATGCGAACCGACCTGTATTACCGGATCAACGTCGTCTCCTTTTCCTTGCCGCCGTTGCGCGAGCGCAGAGAAGATGTCGACTTGCTGGTCGAGCATTTTTTGGCCAAGTTCAACCGGGTGTTCGGCATGAACGTGCGCGGCATTAGCCCGGAAGTGGCCCAGCTTTTCGCGCGCTACGACTGGCCGGGGAACGTCAGGGAACTGGAGCATGTGGTGGAGGCAGCGATGAACATGGTGGAGGATGACATGATCATGATGGAGCATTTGCCAGCGCATATGCTGGAGCGAGTGCAGCCGGATATGCTGCAAAGCCCTTCAACGCCTGAGTCAATCCCAATCTCGTTGCTTGCGGACAGGGAAGGCTGTACGCTGCCCGAGATTCTGCGGGAATTGGAAGAGCGGATCATCGGGGACGCGCTGAAACAGACGGATGGCAATGTACTGCGGGCAGCGAAGCTTTTGGGCATCCCAAGGCAAACGCTGCAATACAAGCTTTCGCAACGAATGATCCCGCCCTGTTGAATGCCGAAATTTCGGCAGCGCTTTCATTGGTTTAAAGGGAAAGAAACGCTTACAAAACGCTCTATTTCCTATTTTCTAAATTTTTTGATTTGATTGGCACGACCCTTGCATCTTTACTTGGTCGAGTGAAACGCATGATGGTTCACTACAGACGAGAGGAGATGTGACACAGATGACAGTAGCGACAAGACGTGACTGGCGTTCGATTGAACTTTGGAAGGATGTTCCGGAAGAAAAATGGAATGACTGGATGTGGCAGCTGACCCACACCATTAAAACGGTAGATGATTTGAAGCAAGTAATCAACCTGACGCCGGAAGAGGAAGAGGGCGTGCGTATTTCCACGCAAACCATTCCTTTGAATATTACGCCGTACTACGCTTCGTTGATGGACGTCGATGATCCAAAAGATCCGGTGCGCATGCAATCCGTTCCGCTGTCTTCCGAAATGGTTCGCACAAAGTACGACATGGAAGACCCGTTGCATGAGGATACAGATTCTCCTGTTCCCGGTTTGACTCACCGTTATCCAGACCGCGTGCTCTTCCTTGTGACGAACCAGTGCTCCATGTATTGCCGCTATTGCACGCGTCGCCGCTTCTCCGGCCAGATCGGCATGGGCGTGCCGAAGAAACAGCTCGACGCCTGTATCGATTACATCCGCAGCAGACCGGAAGTGCGTGACGTGCTTCTCTCTGGCGGAGACGGCCTGTTGATCAACGACCGCGTTCTGGAATACATCATCAGCAGCTTGCGCGACATTCCGCACGTAGAAATCATCCGTATCGGAACCCGCGCGCCAGTCGTATTCCCGCAGCGCATCACGGAAAACCTGTGCAACATCCTGAAAAAGTATCATCCGGTATGGCTGAATACGCACTTCAACCATCCAAAAGAAATTACACCGGAAGCGAAGCAAGCTTGCGAAATGCTGGCAAATGCGGGCGTTCCGCTGGGCAACCAGGCTGTGATTCTCGCGGGAATCAACGACTGTGCCAACACGATGAAAAAGCTGGTGCAAGACCTGGTCAAAATTCGCGTCCGTCCGTACTACATCTATCAGTGCGACCTGTCTGAAGGAATCGGCCACTTCCGCGCTCCTGTCAGCAAAGGGATTGAAATTATTGAACACCTGCGCGGCCATACCTCCGGCTATGCTGTCCCTACCTTTGTGGTGGACGCTCCGCACGGTGGCGGAAAAATCCCGGTCAGCCCGAACTACATTATTTCGCAAGCGTCCGATAAAGTGGTGCTGCGCAACTTCGAAGGCGTAATCACATCGTATCCGGAGCCTAAGACCTACCATGAGCATGACGAGGAAAATTGCGAATACTGCACAGCGGCAAAAGGCAAAGCTGTCGGTATCGCGGCCCTCATGCAGGATGAAGTCGACAACCTGGAGCCGACCGATCTGCCGCGCAACAAGCGCATCAAGGCCACCAAAGTCAAGTCGCTGGCAGATGTGCGTCTGGAGCAAAAAGCGAAAAAAGAACAGACGCCTGCAGAAGCAAAAGAAGCGTCCGGCAAATAAACGTGAAAAACAAAGTGTTAGCAGCTGCCTGATTGAACGGGCAGCTGTTTCTTTTTCGTGAGCGTGAGGGTGAGAATATTGCCAATTTTATTTGCAGGATGGTTCATTTCCCGCTTCTGTGATAAGATCGGATTACAGTAATATGAGCGAACGTTCAGTCAGTATTATTGCATTGTTTGAAAAAATCAAACTTACAGACTGAATAGTCATTCATTTTTCTTTTCGATTCTGATAAGATAGAAAGTAAAGACAACTCGTGAAAGTGGGGGAGTAGAAACATGCTGGCACTTATCAATCTGATCGCTTTTTTCCTGGTGCTCGCTTACGGGCTGTATCTGGCCGGACATGTTGTGTACAGCAGATATTTGTTCATCAAGCTGGGCAAAAAGCCGGATGTGAAAAATGACTTTGGCGCACGCATCAACCTGATGCTGGACAACGTCATTTTCCACAAGAAGCTGTTGAAGGACAAGAAAAGCGGGATTATGCACGTCGTGATGTTCTACGGATTCATCACGCTGCAATTCGGCGCGATCGAGCTGGTGATCAAAGGGCTATCGACAGGCTTCGAGCTACCTTTTGGCAGCGCTCACAAATACTTTTCGCTCATGCAGGAAATCACCACTTTTCTGATTTTGGCTGCTGTCGGATACGCTTTTTACCGTCGCTATATCGAGAAGTTGAAACGGCTGAAGCGCGGCTTCAAGTCAGGGATTGTCCTGCTGCTGATCTCCTCTCTGATGGCGACTGTATTGCTCTCCCTGGCTTTTGAGCAAATTTGGCTCGGGCATGAAGCATCTGGCTTTGCTCCGATCTCCTCCGTCTTGGCAATGGCCTTTTCCGCCATCGGAGTAGGAAGTACGGGCGGAGCGGTTCTCTTTTATATTTTCTGGTGGGCGCATCTGATCATTTTGTTGGGCTTTGCCGTCTACGTGCCGCAGTCCAAACACGCTCACTTGCTGTTTGCTCCGGTTAACGTCTGGTTCAAAAAGCTCGATCCGCCAGGAAAGCTGTCGAGCATCAACTTCGAGGACGAGACACAGGAAGTATTCGGCGTGGGCAAGATCGAAGACTTCACGCAAACACAGCTGATCGACTTGTACGCCTGTGTAGAGTGCGGGCGCTGTACGAATATGTGCCCGGCAGCGGGAACCGGAAAAATGCTCTCGCCGATGGACTTGATTACGAAAATGCGCGACCATCTGACGGAAAAGGGAGCCGCTGTGACATCTCGTACGCCGTGGATGCCAAGCTTTGCTTTTTCGCAAACGACTGCCAACCAGATCGCTGTGCAAGCTTCGGAAGTGGCAGCCACAGCCGAGGGCGCGACGTCCATTTACGAGAAAAACCTGATTGGCGATGTCATTACCGAGCAGGAGCTGTGGGCTTGTACAACCTGTCGCAACTGTGAAGACCAATGTCCGGTGATGAACGAGCACGTGGATAAAATCATCGACATGCGCCGCTATCTCGTGATGACCGAAGGAAGCATGCCAGCCGAAGCGCAGCGCGCCCTGAACAATATCGAGCGCCAGGGCAACCCTTGGGGAATCAACCGTAAGGACCGGATGAAATGGATTGAAGGTCTGAATGGTCAATACGAGGTGCCAACCGTCAAGCAGGTCGAGGAATTTGAATATTTGTTCTGGGTCGGCTCCATGGGCTCGTTTGATCTGCGCAGCCAAAAAATCTCGCATGCTTTTGTGAAGCTCATGCACGAAGCGGGCGTCAAGTTCGCCATCCTGGGGAATGAGGAAAAGAACTCGGGAGATACGGCGCGCCGCATCGGAAACGAATTTTTGTTCCAGCAGCTGGCACAGGAAAACATCGCGTTGTTCGAAGGCTACGAAGTGAAGAAGATCGTCACCTGCGACCCGCACGCGTACAACACGTTCAAAAATGAATATCCGGAGTTTGGATTGACCGCGGAAGTGTACCACCATTCCGAGCTGCTCGCCCAGTGGGTGAACGAAGGCCGCCTGAAACCGACGAAGGCAGTCAAGGAGCGGATTACGTATCACGATTCCTGCTATTTGGGCCGCTACAACGAGATTTACGACAAGCCGCGTGTCATCTTGGAAGCAATCCCTGGCGTCGAAGTGGTGGAAATGAAGCGCAGCGGCTGTGACAGCATGTGCTGTGGAGCAGGCGGCGGCCTCATGTGGATGGAGGAGCATGAAGGCTCGCGTGTCAACGTGGCGCGTACCGAGCAAGCATTGGAGGTCAACCCGACCGCGATTGCCAGCGCCTGCCCGTACTGCTTGACCATGATGAACGACGGAATCAAAACCAAGGAAAAAGAAGACGACGTCAAAACGCGCGATGTGGCGGAGATTTTGGCGGACGCGATCTGACAAGCGACGAAGACGAGAAGTGTTCTTTTGGGAGCTCCGAACAGCCTGATTAGGAAAAGAAGTCAGGCTGTTCTTTTTTCGTCGGGATAAGGGTAGCAAACACGGGCGTCAGAAGCTTTAACATAGCCCAACTTTTCTAATAATTCATTGACTAATCGGGTTGAAGACGGCAAAATGAAGATAGCAGAAAATGAACGAACGCTCGGTCATAAGAATGGAGGGCATGCGATGAAAACGGTGATAGTTGGGGCGGCACGTACCCCGTTTGGCAAGTTTGGCGGTTCCCTGAAAGCGTTGTCTGCGGTAGACCTCGGTGCAATCGTGATCAAGGAAGCTTTGGAGCGCTCTGGTATTTCCGGCGATCAAGTCGACGAAGTGATCATGGGCATGGTCATTCAGGCGGGAGCAGGACAGGTTCCTTCCCGGCAGGCAGCGCGCAAGGCCGGACTGCCATGGGACGTGGCGAGCGAGACGATCAACAAGGTGTGCGCCTCAGGGATGCGGGCTGTCACGATGGGCGACCAGATCATTCGCGCAGGCGACGGGGAGATTATCGTTGCTGGCGGCATGGAGAGCATGAGCAATGCGCCTTATGCGCTTCCGGCGGCGCGTGATGGCATGAGAATGGGAGATGCGACTGTGCGCGATCTCATGATGTACGATGGCCTCACTTGTCCGTTTAATCAAGTGCCGATGGCTGTTCACGGCAGCAACGTGGCTGAAGAGTACGGAATATCGCGTGAAGCGCAGGACGATTGGGCGCTGCGCAGCCAGCAGAGAACGGCGAGAGCGGTCGAGAACGGACTTTTTGACGAGGAGATCGTAGCCGTCTCCATTCCTCAGAAAAAAGGGGAGCCGCTGCAAGTGACAAAAGACGAAGGACCACGCCCGGATACGACCAGGGAAGGTCTGGCGAAACTGCCGCCAGTCTACAAAAAGGACGGAACGATTACGGCAGGCAACGCGCCTGGCATTAATGACGGAGCAGCAGCGATGGTGCTGATGTCCGATGCCAAGGCCGAGGAGCTGGGCATCAAGCCGCTCGCTACGATTCTCGGACATGCGCACGTAGGAGCAGAAGCGCCTTACATTGCAACGACACCAGGGCTGGCCATCAACAAGCTGCTCGAAAAAACAGGGGTTTCGCTGGACGAAATCGCTTTGTTTGAAGTGAACGAAGCGTTTGCAGCCGTGACCTTGACCAGCGGCAAAATCGTCGGTTGGGACGACGAGAAAGTAAATGTAAACGGGGGAGCGATCGCGCTCGGTCACCCGATTGGAGCGAGTGGAGCACGAATTATCATGCACCTCGCATACGAGTTGAAAAGACGCGGTGGCGGACTAGGGATTGCGGCGATTTGCAGCGGTGCCGCACAGGGAGACGCTATCCTGATTAAAGTGGAGTAGGGGGCCTTTTACATGAACGTACAAACGATAATGGTCATCGGAGCAGGACAGATGGGCAGCGGCATTGCCCAGGTAGCAGCACAGGCAGGCTTTCGCGTTTATTTAAACGACGTGCAGCAGCCGTTTGTGGAGCGCGGTCTGGCGACGATCACGAAAAACTTGTCGCGCAACGTGGAAAAAGGCAAGCTGAGCGAAGACGACAAACAGGCGATCTTATCCCGGCTCGTCCTGTCGACCGATTTGGCAGACGCGGCGAATGCTGATTTTGTTATAGAAGCTGTCACCGAAAATATGGCGGTGAAAACAGCGATCTTTTCCAAACTGGATGAGGTATGTCCGCCGCATGCGATTTTGGCGAGCAACACGTCCTCTCTTCCCATCACCGAAATTGCCGCAGTGACGAAGCGGCCGGAAAAAGTGATCGGGATGCATTTCATGAATCCTGTACCTGTGATGAAGCTGGTCGAAATTATTCGCGGGCTGCAAACAGCAGACGAGGTATACCAGCTGACCGAAGATTTGTCGAAGCAAATGGGCAAGGTGCCAGTAAGCGTAAATGATTTCCCGGGCTTCGTGTCCAATCGGGTGCTGATGCCGATGCTCAACGAAGCGATCTATTGCGTGTATGAGGGCGTGGCAACGCCAGAAGCGATCGACGAAGTGATGAAGCTGGGCATGAACCATCCGATGGGGCCGCTCCAGTTGGCTGACTTTATCGGTCTTGATACGTGCCTCTACATCATGGAGGTGCTGCACGAAGGCTTCGGCGATTCCAAATATCGTCCTTGCCCGCTGCTTCGCAAATACGTAAAAGCGGGATGGCTAGGCAAAAAATCCGGTCGAGGATTCTACGTGTACAACTAACTGAAGGATTCGGCAGAAAGGTAGGACGGACATGGATTTTCGATTGAACGATGAGCAAGAGATGATGCGCCGCATGGTACGCGACTTTGCGCAAAAAGAAATTGCGCCGTTTGTTCCGGTTATGGAGGAAAAGGATGAGTTTCCCCGCCAGATTCTCAAAAAGATGGGCGAGATGGGGCTGATGGGAATACCGATCGCTGAAGAATGGGGAGGCGCCGGAGCCGATTTTGTCTCCTACATTTTGGCGATTCACGAGATTTCCAAAGTGAGCGCGACAGTGGGAGTCATTTTGTCCGTGCACACCTCTGTAGGAACGAATCCGATTCTTTACTTCGGAACGGAGGAGCAGAAGCGCAAGTACGTGGCAAAGCTGGCCCGTGGCGAATATCTCGGCGCTTTTGCCCTGACCGAGCCGCATGCCGGGTCCGATGCCAGCAGCATCAGAACGACAGCGGTGCGAAGCGGGGATGAATACATCCTGAACGGCAACAAAGTGTTCATTACAAACGGCGGCGAAGCGGATACGTACATCACTTTTGCGGTCACGGATGCCAGCAAGGGAAGCAAAGGAATTTCCGCTTTCATCGTGGAGAAAGATACGCCGGGCTTTATCGTCGGCAAAAAGGAAAAGAAAATGGGGCTGCACGGCTCCTACACGACTGAGCTGGTGTTTGACAACGCTCGCGTACCTGCTGCCAACCTGTTGGGGCAAGAGGGAGACGGCTTCTGCATAGCGATGGCGAACCTGGACACGGGCAGAATCGGAATCGCTGCGCAAGCGTTGGGGATCGCCGAGGCTGCTGTCCATTACGCGACAGAGTACGCAAAAGAACGCAAGCAGTTCGGACAACCGATCGCCAAGCAACAAGCTATCGGGTTCAAGCTCGCGGACATGGCGACAAAAGCGGAAGCAGCGAGACTGTTGGTGTATCGCGCAGCATCACTGCGCAGCCAGGGAATCGCCTGCGGCATGGAAGCATCGATGGCAAAACGCTTCGCTACGGATACGGCGATGGAGCTGGCGACAGAAGCGGTACAAGTGTTTGGCGGGTACGGCTACACCAGAGAATATCCGGTTGAGCGTCTGTTCCGGGATGCCAAAGTTACGCAGATTTATGAGGGTACCAATGAAATTCAACGAATCGTAATCGCCAAGCATTTGCTTGCTGACTAAATAAAAGCCTTTTGTGCCGCCCGGTTACTGGGCTGACTAAAACAGGCGAAAACACATGGGGGAGTGAAAAAAATGAATTTCCAGCTTACGGAAGAACATGACATGATGCGTAAAATGATCCGCGATTTCGCAGAAAACCAGGTGGCTCCGACAGCAGCCGAGCGCGATGAGGAAGAGCGCTTCGACAGATCCATTTTTGAACAGATGGCAGAGCTTGGCTTGACGGGCATCCCTTGGCCGGAAGAATACGGAGGCGCTGGCGCGGACTACTTGAGCTACGTCATTGCAGTCGAAGAACTCTCCCGTGTGGATGCGTCGATCGGCGTGACTTTGTCCGCACAAGTATCGCTGGCAAGCTGGCCGATTTACAAGTTTGGCACAGAAGAGCAGAAACAAAAGTTTTTGCGTCCATTGGCAGAAGGCAAAAAAATGGGAGCTTACTGTTTGACTGAGCCAGGCTCAGGCTCGGACTCCGCAGGAATGCGTACAACTGCTGTGCGCGATGGCGACCACTACATTTTGAACGGCAGCAAAATTTTCATCACCAATGCGGGTGAAGCAGAGATTTACATCGTTTTTGCCGTAACCAGCCCTGAGCTGAAACACAAGGGAGTTACCGCCTTCATCGTGGAAAAAGGCATGGACGGCTTCACGATGGGCAAAAAGGAGAAAAAGCTGGGCATTCGTTCCTCGCCAACTTTGGCGGTGAATTTTGAAGATGTACGAGTTCCTGTAGAGAATAGGCTCGGCGAGGAAGGTCAAGGCTTCAAAATCGCCATGATGACGCTGGACGGCGGACGAAACGGAATCGCTGCCCAAGCGGTTGGCATCGCGCAGGGAGCATTCGAGCACGCGCTTGCTTATGCCAAAGAACGCAACCAGTTCGGGAAGCCGATCGCGTCCTTGCAAGCCATCCAGTTCAAGCTGGCTGACATGGCAACCAAAATCGAAGCCGCTCGCTTGCTCACGTATCAGGCTGCATGGCTGGAAGACCAGGGCCTGCCTTACGGAAAAGCATCCGCCATGTCCAAAGTATTTGCGGGCGATATCGCGATGGAGGTTACGATCGAAGCGGTGCAAGTATTTGGCGGGTACGGCTACACCCGTGAGTACCCTGTCGAGCGCTTCATGAGGGATGCGAAAATCACGCAAATTTATGAGGGCACTAATGAAATCCAGCGCGTAGTAATCAGCAACTACCTGCTAAAAGAATAGAGAAATCATTACCGACAACCACGATTGTTCCAACTAGCTGAACGCAAAAAGATTTTTTGATAAGGCCTGTGGAAAAGAAAGGTTTGGCTTTGCGCTCTTACTCGCGTATAATTGTTTGCGAAAAGATCGTCAATGAGCGTTTGCGCCTTTCTTTTCCTGAAAGTGTCTGACTAAACGCTCAGTCGGTTGGAAGGGTGGATTTGTTGTGTCCGAAAGAAGAAAAACCATACCGTCCTTGGTAAAGGACCCGAAGTTGATTGAAAAACGCCGGGAGCAGATTATTGAAGCTGCCGTTCATCTCTTCATTAATAAAGGTTTTCACAAAACGACGACGAGGGAGATCGCCCGGGCTTCCGGGTTCAGTATCGGCACCTTGTACGAGTACATCGAATCGAAGGAAGACGTGCTTTATCTCGTTTGCGATGCGATTCATGCCGAGATGGAGACGCGTTTGCGCGAAGCGATCAATTTTAACGGCACAGGCTTGAAAATTTTGAAGCTCGCACTCAAAAGCTTGATCCGCGTGATGGATCAGATGAGCGACCGCGTCCTGCTCATTTATCAGGAGTCGAAGTCGCTGCCGAAAGAAACGCTTCGTTACGTTCTGGGACGTGAAGAAGAGATTGCCCAAATTTTTGTGGAGATCCTGCAAAAAGGGATTGCCGACGGTTCGCTGCGCATTGATGAGAAGCATGTCAAGCTGATGGCTGACAATATCATGGTGCTGGGCGAAATGTGGGTGTTCCGTCGCTGGGCTCTGCACAAGCACTATACGTTGGAGGAGTTCACCGAAAAGCAGATTACGCTGTTGCTTCGTGAAATCAGTGTCTCCGACTAAGTCATTTACTTGAATCTCGGGGAGAGTGGAACGATGGAAACCGAAGTGTATCGTCCGCAAAACAAGGTGCGTTTTGTGACCGCTGCCAGCTTGTATGACGGTCACGACGCCTCGATCAATATCATGCGCCGTATTTTGCAGTCATCGGGAGTGGAAGTGATCCATCTTGGTCACAATCGCTCGGTCGATGACATCGTGACTGCTGCCATCCAGGAGGATGTGCAGGGCATTGCCATCAGCTCTTATCAGGGCGGCCATGTGGAATATTTCAAATACGTGATTGATCTTTTGCGCGAGCGGGGAGCGGAGCATATCCGTGTCTTCGGGGGCGGCGGTGGAGTAATCGTTCCACGCGAGATTCGCGAGCTGGAGGAATACGGCGTCTGTAAAATTTACTCGCCGGATGACGGCAGGCGTTTGGGCTTGCAAGGCATGATCAACGACATGATCAGAAACAGCGATTTTCCGACCGTCAAACAGTTGGAAGACGAAGTAAAGGGCTTGCGCGAGCAGAATCACAAGGCGGTCGCCCGACTGATCTCTGTCGCGGAGTATGCGGTGGATCAGCCGGAGTGGAAGGAACCGTTGCAAGCAAGCGTGCTGGAAGCCCCAGAGTCGATTCCGGTGCTCGGGATCACAGGTACAGGTGGAGCCGGAAAAAGCTCGCTGACGGATGAGCTTGTTCGCCGCTTTATCCGTACGTATCCGGAAAAAACAGTCGCGATTCTGTCTGTCGATCCATCCAAGCAAAAATCGGGTGGAGCGTTGTTGGGCGACCGGATACGGATGAATGCCAACAACACGCCGCGCGTCTACATGCGCAGTTTGGCGACGCGAAAGTCAGGCATGGAGCTGTCGGCGGCGTTGAAAGATGCCATTCAAGTAACGCGTGCCGCACAATTTGACTTGATCATCGTGGAGACGAGCGGGATCGGTCAGGGCGATGCGCAGGTGACGGAAGTGTGCGATGTTTCCATGTACGTCATGACCAGTGAATTTGGTGCGCCATCGCAGTTGGAAAAGATCGACATGCTCGATTTTGCGGACGTGATCGCGATTAACAAGTTCGAACGCAAAGGCTCGGAAGATGCTTTGCGGGAAGTGCGGAAGCAGTATCGTCGCAATCATCAGCTATTCGATTTGCCTGACGAGCAAGTCCCGGTTTACGGTACGATTGCCAGCCAGTTCAACGATCCGGGCACAAATGTGCTGTTTGCTGCTCTGATGCATAAAATTGTGCAAAAGACGAATGTGGACTGGTCTGTTGAGAATTTGGATACTACTCCTGTAAAAATTCACAAAACTTCGTTGATTCCGACAGAAAGAATCAACTATTTGCAAGAGATTGCGAATACGGTCCGCCAATACCAGGCGTACACCGATGAGCAGTCCGCTATCGCCCGCAAGCTGTATCAACTGCACGGCGCCAAGGAAACGCTGCTTGCAGCGAAGGACGAAGCAGTAACCGAATTGATCGCGGTACTCGACAAGCAAATCAAGCTGTTCGAGGAAAAGCTGCATCCCGAATGCCGCAAAGTGCTCGACAACTGGCCCAAGCTCAAGGAAGCGTACAGACAGGACCAGTTTGTCACTCGCATTCGCGACAAGGAAATCGTCACGAAGCTGTTCAGCGAATCGCTGTCAGGTACGCGCATTTCGAAAGTAGCCGTGCCGGACTTCCATGACTGGGGCGAGATTTTGAAATGGTCGCTGAAGGAAAACGTACCAGGCGAGTTCCCTTATACAGCTGGGGTATTTCCGTTCAAACGCGAGGGAGAAGATCCAAAGCGGCAATTTGCGGGCGAAGGCACGCCTGAGCGCACGAACCGCCGTTTTCACTTCTTGTCCCAAAATGACGAAGCGAAGCGGCTGAGTACGGCTTTTGACTCGGTGACCTTGTATGGGGAAGATCCGGATTATCGTCCGGATATTTACGGGAAAATCGGAACGAGCGGCGTGAGCATCTGCACGCTCGACGACATGAAAAAGCTGTATGCCGGCTTCGACTTGTGTGCGCCGAGCACATCGGTTTCGATGACGATCAACGGTCCTGCTCCGATGATTTTGGCGATGTTCATGAATACGGCCATCGAGCAGCAGGTCGAGAAGTTTGTCCAAAAGGAAGGGCGCCAGCCTACCGAGGAAGAAGCCAAGCAAATCAAGGCGTATACGCTGTCGACGGTTCGCGGCACGGTCCAAGCGGATATTTTGAAAGAAGATCAGGGACAAAACACATGTATCTTCTCGACTGAATTTGCGCTGCGAATGATGGGCGACATCCAGCAGTATTTCATCGATCAAAAGGTGCGCAACTACTACTCCGTGTCGATTTCCGGCTACCATATCGCGGAGGCGGGGGCGAATCCGATTACCCAGTTGGCGTTTACGCTGGCGAACGGGTTTACGTATGTGGAGTATTACTTGAGCAGAGGCATGCACATTGATGACTTTGCGCCGAATCTGTCGTTCTTCTTTTCTAATGGACTGGACCCCGAGTATACGGTCATCGGCCGGGTCGCTCGCCGCATCTGGGCAACCGTGATGAAAAACCGCTACGGCGGGAATGAACGCAGCCAAAAGCTGAAATATCACATTCAAACATCCGGACGCTCCTTGCACGCGCAGGAGATGGATTTCAACGATATCAGAACGACGCTGCAAGCGCTGATTGCGATTTACGACAACTGCAATTCGCTGCATACCAATGCCTACGACGAGGCGATTACGACCCCGACAGAGAACTCTGTACGCCGGGCTATGGCGATCCAGATGATCATCAACAAGGAAATGGGCCTCGCGAAAAATGAAAACCCGTTGCAAGGCGCGTTTATTATTGAGGAGCTGACGGATCTGGTCGAAGAGTCCGTGATGCAGGAATTTGAACGGATCAGTTCTCGCGGCGGCGTGCTGGGAGCGATGGAGACGCAGTACCAGCGCGGCAAAATCCAGGATGAATCGATGTATTACGAGATGAAAAAGCACACAGGCGAGCTGCCGATTATTGGCGTGAATACTTTCATCAATCCGAACGCTTCCGAGGACGACTACGAGATCGAACTGGCGCGGGCGACCGAGGAAGAAAAAGAACAGCAAATCATCAACCTGAGAGCGTTCCAGGAGCGCCATCGCGATGTAGCTCCACAGGCGTTGCGCCGCTTGCAGGAAGTAGCGATGGCGGGTGAAAACATCTTCGCCGAACTGATGGAAACGGTGAAGGTCGCTTCGCTCGGACAGATCAGCGCCGCTTTGTATGAAGTCGGCGGTCAGTATCGGAGAAACATGTAGCGGCAAGTTTGGAGCGCAAAACGAAACAAGGGCCACCTTTGTATAGAGGCGGTCCTTGTTTTGGTTGTTTAAGGGGCGGATTCCATGAAATCGAGAATGTATTTTTGAAGGGTGGAGGTAATTTTGCCATTTCTGGTGATCATCTTTGTTTCCATCTCTTTATCGGATAGTTTGGCATGTTGGGGTAAGGCAGGCAAAACTCGAAACGTTGTCACCTGAATAAATAGACCATTGGCTGTAAAGCTGTTGCTGTAAACAGAAGGGAAAGTCATTTCAGACCCCAGCCTTTTGCCGGTTGTGCTGTCGATCCTGTTTACGCTGGCATAATGCTTCTCCGATACCCACGGATGGTAATAAAAGCCGACTTTTGTCAGGATATCCCCATCTTCTATAAATATTTCTTTTGTTAAGGCTTTCGATAAGTCGTCATCAATCGCGTCTACCTTGTTTTTCGACCATTTCATTTCTGGATTTCCCGGATAAATGGTGTAGTGTTGAGCAGTAGGCTTGATTGTTTTATACGTTTGGGACAAATGATCCATGGCACCGTTAACTCTGCTGACAAACTGTTCATATGACAACTGCTTTTCTGGTTCTTTTCCGAGCGTGAGAATACCAATCTGCCACAGTAACAGTAGTCCGGCAACTGCCAGAACACATTTGATAACAATGCTGTTCATTTTCATACAACGATTCCTTTCAGAGAAAGTAAATGATTCTGCAATAACGAAGTTCTTTGCTGACATGCAAAACAAGAGTAGAAGCTGAACTTCTACTCTTGTTTTTTATTTTTCAATCATACGTTACTTTTCCGAAATGAATCTTACCAGTGTCGTATTCACTGTAAGGCAATCTTGCATTTACTGTTCTAGTTTTAAATCCGGAATTACCGGAAACGTCTTGCCATTTGTATTTTACAGCCCCGCCTGTTCGAACACCGTGGGCATAAATTTTAATAGAGCCAGTTCTGCCAGTATACAAATTGTATTTTTTGCTAGCGCCGATCCCCTCAGATGTAGAGGAAGCTCTGGCTACGCTTCCATTAACGCTTGCTTCCACCTCAACCGCTATAACGTTAAACTCTGCTTTAGCAGAAAGTCCTCCTGAAATTGTCCATTGCACCGTTGACGATTCATTATAGGAAACCGTTAATTCTGTTGTAGAACCAGCTTCATCTCGGGTGTCAAAGGAAAATTCAGCAATTTCAAATGCGTCCCTCTTGTTTTCAGTATAGCTAGGGACGTAACTCACTGGCCATTCTTTATACATCGAGTCTGATCTAGGAGCAATATTTTTGGAAGATTTGCCAAAATTACTTTGCCATTCGTTATTTGTTTGCTCTTGAGCAATTTTTTGAATCTCGGAATCAGAATAGTATCTTACATTCCCTTCAGCGAAGCTGACAGAGGAGAAGGCGGTTAGTGATAGAACGGTAGTCAAAAGTGTGACAAATGTTTTCTTTCTAAACATTATATACCCTCCCATATTTTGGAATCTATTTAACTATAAACCATTTTTTGTAAAATAACAATATGATTATCGAAAATACAAGGAAAATATTTACAATTAATGTCGGCGTGTTTTCTAATATCCGTAATTGACGACGATGGAAAGGGGGTGTGGATGTTCCTGAGGGAACTAATCATAAGGATCGTCTCTTGATATCGGCGGTGACGAAGCGTCTATAAATATGCAAAACGAACCTCTAGAATCTTTTCCAAGGTTCGTTTTGGTTTAGCGATATAGTTGAGCTTAATGCATGGAATGCTTCATTGTTTTAGCGAATCTTGAGGGGACTGTTATAAAATTATCGCAACAGCTCTACCCCTCACTAGAATGCCGCCGAAAAACTTCTTGGTTATACTCAACCGATCTCCCGCGGGGAATACTCAAACTCACCCAATGCTCGTTTTGCAACTGTTTCCCGAGGTAAACGATTTGTCCGACGTGGTAGGAGTAGTGAGAGAGCTGGCGCTGGATGGCTTTCATGACGGAGTGAGGCTCGTTTCGGATCGTGACTGTTTTCATCAGGTCGTCATGCGAAAGCGCGGCCAGAGCGGCAAACAGAACTTGCCAGCCTGTCTCCCAACAGGCGATCAGGTCCTCTTTCGTAGCGAAGCCGCCTTCAAATTCCTGGTCGCGATTGCGGCCGGGTTTTTCGCCATCGCTTCCGAACAGATCGGTCCATCTGGCTACCATGTTGCCTGACAGATGTTTGACGATGATTGCAATGCTGTTGGACTCGCTGGAAGGTGCTTGTTGAAGCTGCTCCAGGGAGAGCTGTTCGATCGTCTTTTCCCCGAGTTTTTTCACATCGAGAAACTTGTCTGTCGTACATGAAAGAAACTCCTGTGCCCATTCCATTCGCTTCACTCCTTTCTTTATCTATTTGATCTTACATGAAAATGGTTACACCTTGTTTGAAAGCCTTGCATTTTCGGCTAAAATAAGGAATACTGTATGTTAGCCTTCGTATGTTGAACGACATGCGAAAAAGGAAATGGACTTCATTTATGTATTGCCTATGCAAAGCCTGCGTCCACCAGAAAAGGGCGAGGTCGGTATTGAACCCAATAGTTTTCTAATGGAAAGGACGTGCCCTGGGTGAGTCAATTGTTTGCTCATATTGATCCCGAGAAACTGAGCGAGATGGCGTTGGTTGATATTGCGTATGAAATTTTGCGTGAAACCAACCGCACTTACAACTTCCGCGAGCTGATGGATGAACTGGTTACCGTTCGTAACATGACAAACGAACAACTCATGGCAATCATCGCGCAAGTATACACAGAAATTAACATTGACGGCCGTTTTGTATGCCTTGGCGACAACGTGTGGGGATTGAAGCGCTGGTACCCGACTGACACAGTTGAAGAGACGCAAGAAGGCGGCGGAACCAAAAAGAAAAAAATTATCCTCGAGGACGACTTCGACGATTACGACACCGAAGACGAAGTGGTTGAGGATTACGAAGACGACGATGTTGTCATTTTCGAAGACGAAGAAGAATTTGTTGATGAGGATGCAGAGATCGAGGATGAAGAGATCGATGCTGAAATCGACGAAGAGGAGCTCGAAGAAGAGGAAGACGAGCTGTTCGACGAGGAGCTTGAAGAAGAGGAAGCTGACGAAGAGTTGGAAGATGAAGAGGATAAGTGATAAGTCCTTGACTTCCGCTTGAGGGACAGATAAAATACTCCTTGGGCTTCACATGAAGAAGGATTAAATAAGGGAAACTATAAAACAAAAGTGCCCCTACCCCATTGCATGAAGGGATAGGACTCGCTTTTGTTTTTCTTTTTTTGGGAGCCGTCTTCATACGTTTTTTACTACTACTAAAGGGTTAGGGAAAGAGGGGACGTTAACGATGACGAAGTATATTTTTGTGACAGGCGGGGTCGTATCCTCGTTGGGAAAAGGAATTACAGCGGCTTCTCTGGGCCGACTCCTGAAAAATAGGGGCTTGAAGGTAACGATCCAGAAGTGCGATCCGTACATCAACGTTGACCCAGGGACAATGAGCCCGTATCAACATGGTGAAGTGTTCGTAACGGATGATGGAGCGGAAACCGACCTGGACCTGGGACACTATGAGCGCTTTATCGACATCAACCTGAGCGCGAACTCCAACGTAACGACTGGAAAAATCTACTCAACCGTCATCGCCAAAGAACGTCGTGGAGACTATCTGGGTGGAACTGTTCAAGTGATTCCGCACATCACCAACGAGATCAAAGACCGCATTTTCCGCGCTGGCCGTGAAACAGGAGCCGATGTGGTCATTACCGAGATCGGTGGAACTGTAGGGGATATCGAGAGCTTGCCGTTCCTGGAAGCGATTCGTCAAATCAAGAGCGACATTGGCCGTGAAAACGTCATGTACATTCACGTGACTCTTGTTCCTTACATCAAGGCAGCTGGCGAAATGAAAACAAAGCCAACCCAACACAGCGTGAAAGAACTGCGCAGCCTGGGCATCCAGCCAACCGTTATCGTAACTCGTACCGAACAGCCTATGACACAAGAAATGAAGGACAAGCTGGCGCTGTTCTGTGACATCGACAAAAACGCGGTTGTGGAGTGCGTAGACGCCGAAACACTGTACGATGTTCCGCTGCAACTGCAAGCCCAAGGTCTGGATGACTACGTGTGCCGCCATCTCGGTCTGGCTTGCCAGGAAGCAGACATGACGGAGTGGAAATCGCTGGTTGGCAAAATCAAAAACTTGTCCAAGACCACCACTATTGCGATCGTCGGGAAATACGTAGAGCTGCACGACGCTTATTTGTCTGTAGCAGAAGCGCTGTACCACGGCGGTTATGCGAATGATTCCAAAGTGGAAATCAAATGGGTGCACGCAGAAGAAGTTACGCCTGAAAACGTAGCCGAGATGCTGGGCGATGTGAACGGCGTGCTGGTGCCAGGCGGCTTCGGCGATCGCGGCATCGAAGGAAAAATCATCGCTACCCGTTACGCTCGCGAAAACAAGGTGCCGTTCCTCGGAATTTGCCTCGGTATGCAAATCGCGGTTATCGAGTTTGCCCGTCACGTGGCAGGCATGGATGGTGCCAACAGCTCCGAGATCAACCCGGAAACAGCTTATCCAGTTATCGACCTTTTGCCAGAACAAAAGGAAATCGAGGACAAAGGCGGAACCATGCGTCTTGGCATCGGACCTTCCAAAGTGGAAGAAGGCACGCTGACTGAAGCTGCTTACGGCAGCACATTGGTGTATGAGCGCCACCGTCACCGTTATGAAGTCAACAACGAATATCGCGAGCAACTGGCTCAATTGGGCCTGCGCTTTGCAGGTACGTCGCCGGATGGCCGCCTGGTGGAAATCGTGGAAGTTCCAGACCATCCTTGGTATGTGGCTACCCAGTTCCATCCGGAGTTCACTTCCCGTCCGAACCGTCCGCAACCATTGTTCCGCGACTTCGTCAAAGCTTCCCTGAACCTGAATCGATAAATGTTTGCATAAAAAAGACGCCCCGGCGAAATCAATCGTCGGCGCGTCTTTTCTGTTTTCAATGAAAGAGCGGCGATA
Organism: Brevibacillus sp. FSL K6-0770; assembly: GCF_038000275.1. Classification (NCBI taxonomy): domain Bacteria; kingdom Bacillati; phylum Bacillota; class Bacilli; order Caryophanales; family Paenibacillaceae; genus Brevibacillus; species Brevibacillus sp. FSL K6-0770. Next base: position 5,537,172 of record NZ_JBBOBQ010000001.1, on the reverse strand, counting down.
GCCAGGCTACCCAATAAGCGGCGGGAACAAGCAGAAGCTGCGCCAGAACGGTTCCGAAAAAGCGGGAAATCATCAGCCACAAATACATGTCGCGAATGGACTCCTGCGTCGCTTTTCCCTGCATAGCCTTTTCGGTCAAAAGGGCAACCTGCGGGTCGACCAGAATGGTCATGAAGATCGTCGCAAAGCCGTTGATCATGCCGGAAGACATCAGTACGGTTGCTTTGTAGTCAGGCGTCAAAAGGGTTGCATACAGCACGGAGAGCACGCTGCTGGTATAGATGGCTGTCCCCAGGCAGTTGAGCAGCAAAAGGCGTTTGGGGATGCCTTTGATGCGAAAGCGGGAGATGCCTTGCCAACTCGGGATTCGCACGTGGTGCCGGACGCGGCGGATGCTGTCTACCGTGACGGCTGTGCGCAGCATTTGCGGGATCGAGCCGGCCAATTCCAGATGGGAAATCACCCGCTTGGAAATTTGGACAAACGTAGGAAACAGCACGATGGCTGCCAGCGTCCCTACTGAGGAGGCGACGATAATCAAATGCAGCTGCCAGCTCGGATCGGTGTGCAGCATGGCAGCCTGATCCATCAGTCCGCCAGTGAACGGACCTTGGATCAGGTTGGAGGTGCGGGAGAGAAGCAGCGTAATGCCGACAAGCGACAGGGCGACCGCGATTCTCCCTGTTTGTACGCCTGCGAAGCGAATGGCGTAGGAAAGTGTCTCTGTCGTATGGATAACAAACGTTAACAGGCAAATCAACCAGAGCGCATCCATCTTGTTTTTTGGCTCCTTGCGTAGTGCAAAAATGGTATTCCTAATTATACTCGAAATGGACACTGCGGGAAATTTTCAATAGACGAAGCGCAAAACGGGCAGGAGTTTCCTGATTTTAGGCGAAACCATAATTAATTAAGGAAATGGATTCGTCAGGGGGGAGTAACCGTGTTCGACAAACATGATAAAAAGGTACTGGTTGTCGATGACCAGTATGGGATTCGCATTTTGTTGTACGAGGTACTGGGCAAAGAGGGATACAAAACATTCCAGGCTGCAAACGGGAAGATGGCCCTGGAGATTGTGGAAAAAGAATCGCCTGATCTGGTCATTCTCGACATGAAGATTCCAGGCATGGACGGGATTGAGATTTTGAAGCATATCAAGAAGATCAATCAGGAAATCAAGGTAATCATGATGACCGCTTATGGCGAACTGGACATGATCAAGGAAGCGACGCAACTGGGAGCGCTTACCCATTTCACCAAACCGTTTGATATCGACGAATTGCGAATGGCTGTTCAGCAGCAGCTTGCCTGCTAGTGCTTTGGACAAGTCTTCGTGGGGACAAGCGTACCTGTTAACATACGCCTGTCTGTGATATAATAAGCCACGTGATTGAAGTTAGCAGAGGAGGATTTCCCAAATGCCACTGGTACCTATGACCGCTTTTACCGAAGACGTCAAATTGCATAAATACGCCGTCGGACAATTTAACCTGAACAATCTCGAGTTTACTCAAGCGATTACGGAAGCTGCGATGGAAGAAAAATCGCCTGTGATTTTTGGTGTTTCCGAGGGAGCGCTTAAATACATGGGTCTTGATTACACGGTAGCCATTGCAAAAGTGGCGGCAGAACGCGCAGGAGTACCTGTTGCGCTGCACCTGGATCACGGCAGCAACTTTGACATTGTCATGAAGTGCATTCGCGCAGGATTTTCTTCGGTTATGTTCGATGGTTCCCACCATTCGTTTGAAGATAACCTTCGCTTGACCAAACAGGTTGTTGAGGCTGCTCACGCTGTAGGCGTTTCTGTAGAAGGTGAACTCGGTACCATCGGCGGGGTAGAGGACGACCTGTCTGTTGACGAGGAAGACGCTACTCTGGCGAATCCGGAAGAAGCGATCCGCTTCTGGGAAGAAACAAAAGTAGACTACGTAGCCATTGCAGTGGGAACAGCTCACGGCATGTACAAAGGCGTGCCAAAAATTCGCTACGACATTATCGAAAAAGTAGCAAGCAACATCGGAGCGCCAATCGTGCTGCACGGTGGTTCCGGCGTACCAGACGATGCGATTGTGGAATCGATCAGACTGGGCGTAGGAAAAATCAACGTAAATACAGAAAGCCAAGTCGCATGCACCGAAACGGTTCGCAAAGCGTTGGCTGCGAAACCTAACGAAATCGATCCGCGCAAATACCTGGGTCCTGCTCGCGATGCGATCAAGGAAGTCGTAAAAGGAAAAATGCGCCTGTTCGGAAGTAGCAACCGCGCGTAACTAGGAGGATAATCATGCGTTTTTTGATTGATACGGCAAATGTAGATGAAATTCGCGAGATTCACGAATGGGGCGTTTTGGCTGGAGTAACGACGAACCCTTCTCTTGTTGCAAAAGAAGGCCGTGACTTTGTCGAAACCCTCAAAGAGATCATCGATATCGTAGATGGACCGATCAGTGCGGAAGTCATCAGCACCGATGCCAAAGGGATGATTGAAGAAGGCGAAAAGCTGGCTTCTCTCTCCAAAAACATCGTGATCAAGCTGCCGATGACGGCTGAAGGTCTGAAGGCAACCAAGTATTTTGCCAAGCGCAAGATCAGAACGAACGTAACGCTGGTGTTTTCCGCTAACCAGGCGCTGCTTGCTGCTCGCGCAGGTGCAAGCTTCGTGTCTCCGTTCCTGGGACGTCTGGACGATATCGGCCAAGACGGCATGCAGCTGATCGAAGACATCGCAGAGATTTTCTCTGTGCATGGCATCGATACGGAAATCATCGCAGCATCTGTTCGTCACCCTGTTCATGTGACAGAAGCCGCTCGCCGTGGTTCGCACTTCGCTACCATTCCGGCAAAAGTATTCAAGCAACTGATTGCTCACCCATTGACAGACAGCGGTTTGGAGAAGTTCCTCGCTGACTGGGCAAGCATGCAAAAATAAGGACACGTACCGAAAGTTCAAGCACCTTTCTCATTGGGGAAGGTGCTTCTTTCCCGATTACACCTGAGGAGAGCGATGCATGGATAAGCTGATCATCAATGGTGGAAAACCGCTAGCGGGAACGGTGACCATCAGCGGAGCAAAAAACAGCGCAGTCGCACTGATTCCTGCCGCATTGTTGGCGGATGGACCTGTTGTTATTGAAAATCTGCCCCGTATTCAGGATGTAGATATCTATCACGAGCTCCTGCGGGAAATGGGAGCTGACGTGCTGTTCGAAGAAGACTGGATGGAAATCGACGGGCGCTTGATGAAGCTGATGCTCATGCCTAACGGCAGAATCAAAAAGCTGCGCGCCTCTTACTATTTGTGGGGAGCCTTGCTCGCCAAATTCGGAGAGGCACAGGTAGGATTGCCTGGCGGATGCGATTTGGGGCCAAGACCTGTCGATTTGCATATCAAAGGCTTTGAAGCGATGGGCGCCGAGGTCGAGAACAAAAACGGCGTGATGACCATCCGGGCCAAGCGCGGTCGTCTGCAAGGTGCGAGAATATACCTTGATCTCGTCAGCGTAGGAGCTACGATCAACATCATGCTTGCTGCCTCCAAGGCAGATGGCGTGACCATTATTGAAAACGCTGCCCGTGAGCCGGAGATCGTCGATGTGGCGACTCTGCTCAACAATATGGGAGCAAACATCAAAGGCGCGGGTACGGACGTCATACGCGTCCAGGGCGTGGAGCGTCTGCGGGGTTGCCGTCATACGATTATTCCGGACCGGATTGAAGCCGGTACGTACATGATTGCGGCAGCGGCTACGAATGGCAACGTGCTGGTGGAAAACGTGATTCCGAAGCATTTGGAGTCGCTGACCGCCAAGTTGCGTGAGATTGGCGCACAAGTGATGGAAATGGACGATTGCATTCAGGTGATGGGCCGGGATTCTTACCGTTCTATCGATGTGAAGACAAGTCCGTATCCGGGTTTTCCTACAGACTTGCAGCAGCCGATCACAACGCTTCTGACTCTTGCCAAAGGATCGAGCATCGTCACAGACAATATTTACAGCTCGCGTTTTCGCCATGTGGATGAATTGCGGCGCATGGGGGCGACACTGAAGGTAGAAGGACGCTCGGCTGTGATCGAAGGCGGCAGCAAGCTGAACGGAGCGAAAGTCGTGGCTTCTGATCTGCGGGCAGGAGCGGCGCTGTTTATCGCCGGATTGGCAACGAGCGGAACGACCGAGCTGGAAGGTCTTGAGCATATCGACCGTGGTTATGAAAATTTGGTGGGCAAGCTGCAAACGCTCGGTGCCGACGTGATTCGGGTAGGCTTGCAGCACACGGAAAGCCCACAACGTTAACCAATCATCAGGAGAGGAGTCTTCCAGAATGGAGCGCAGTTTGACACTGGAACTGGTGCGTGTAACCGAAGCGGCTGCTTTGGCTTCCGCCAGTTGGATGGGGTTAGGACGAAAAGATGAGGCTGACGATGCGGCAACGACTGCCATGCGCAAGGAATTTGAAAAAGTTCCGATGGATGGCGTAGTTGTAATCGGGGAAGGCGAAATGGACGAAGCTCCGATGCTTTATATCGGTGAGCGTCTCGGTCAAGGAGTAGCGCCAGCGGTAGATGTGGCTGTCGACCCGTTGGAAGGAACCAATATTCTCGCAAAAGGGACATGGGGCGCTATTTCTGTCATTGCCATTGCCGATCGCGGAAATTTGCTGCATGCTCCTGACATGTATATGGAGAAAATGGCAGTAGGGCCAAAAGCGGTCGGGAAAGTAGACATCAACGCTCCGATCCGCGACAACCTGAAAGCAGTAGCTGCGGCACAAGGCAAAGATATCAGCGACCTGGTCGCGATTGTCCTCGACCGTGACCGCCATTCCCGCATCATTCACGAAATTCGCGAGGCTGGCGCGCGCATCCGCCTCATTTCGGACGGCGATGTGGCTGCGGCGATCAATACGGCATTCCCTGATACGGGTGTAGACATTTTGTTCGGTTCTGGCGGAGCGCCAGAGGGCGTGCTGGCTGCGGTTGCCTTGAAATGCCTCGGAGGAGAAATCCAGGGCAAGCTGCTGCCGCAAAGCGAAGAAGAAATTCAACGTTGTGTCAAAATGGGGCTGACCAACCCGCACCAAGTATTGTTCATGGATGATTTGGTCAAGGGTGACGACGCCATTTTTGCAGCAACTGGCGTAACAGATGGCGAATTGCTGAAAGGGGTTCGTTTTCAAGGAACCCGTGCCACGACGCATTCTGTTGTTATGCGTGCAAAAACGGGAACGGTACGCTTCATCGAAGGGAACCACCGCCTGGAACGCAAGCCTTCGCTCGGCTTGTAAGAAACGAGTTTAGACAGATGAACTTTCAAGAGTAAATAAAGAGTGGTGGATGTATGTTACTTTCTGAACTAGAAGAGAAGAAACTGACCGATCTCTATAAACTGGCCAAAGAGTACCACATCCCGTATTACTCCCAACTGAAGAAGAAGGAATTGATCTTCGCGATACTTCGGGCACGGGCAGAGCGGGATGGCCTGATGTTTATGGAGGGTGTGCTGGAAATCTTGCCGGAGGGCTACGGCTTCCTCCGTCCGATCAACTATCTCCCAAGCTCGGAAGACATCTACATCTCCCAGTCGCAGATTCGCCGTTTTGATCTGCGCATGGGGGATGTGGTGTCGGGCAAGGCGAGGCCGCCAAAAGAAAACGAGCGTTACTTTGGGTTGTTGCAAGTAGAGGCAGTGAACGGAGAAGACCCTGAGACTGCTTCGGAGCGTCTGCATTTCCCCGCTTTAACACCGCTGTATCCTCAAACCAAGCTAGTGCTGGAAACTGCGCCCGAGCGAGTTTCCACCCGCCTGATGGATCTTCTTGCCCCTGTTGGACTCGGACAGCGTGGATTGATCGTCGCCCCGCCGAAAGCGGGTAAAACCATGCTGCTGAAAGAGATTGCCAACAGTATCACGGAAAGCCGGCCGGATATTCATCTGTTTGTTTTGCTCATCGACGAGCGTCCGGAAGAGGTAACCGATATGCAACGTTCCGTCAAGGGAGAAGTGGTAGCTTCGACTTTTGACGAGCTGCCGGAAAATCACATCAAAGTGGCAGAGCTTGTGCTGGAGCGGGCAAAACGTTTGGTCGAACACAAAAAAGATGTTGTGATCCTGCTGGATTCCATTACCCGGCTCGCACGCGCCTACAACTTGGTGATTCCGCCAAGCGGCCGTACATTGTCCGGCGGTATCGATCCGGCTGCGTTCCACCGTCCCAAGCGCTTTTTCGGTTCGGCACGCAATATCGAAGAGGGCGGCAGCCTGACGATTTTGGCTACAGCTTTGGTCGAGACAGGCTCGCGCATGGACGATGTGATCTATGAGGAGTTCAAAGGAACGGGCAACATGGAGCTTCATCTGGATCGCAAGCTGGCTGAACGCCGCATTTTCCCAGCGATCGACATTCGCCGTTCGGGAACGCGTCGCGAGGAACTGCTGCTGACCAAAGAAGAGCTGGATAAGCTGTGGATGATCCGCAAGAACATGAACGAAACGAACGAATTTGTCGACTCGTTCATCAAGAAGCTTGCGGACACGAAGACAAACGAAGAATTTTTGCAGACCCTGGAAACGAAGCAACAAGGACGGGGAAAAGCTGCTGGCACGACGGTGAGTTCATGACTCGCCGTCATTTTTTTTGCCTGTTTTGCATACCGTATGAGAGTTGGAGGAAAAAGGAGGAGAGAATCTGTGGAGTATGTGCATGTTCCTGCGCCCATTGAGAGCCAGGTTGAAGCGAAAAAGGTTGTCGTGGAGCAAGCGCTGTTTCAAGCGTTCAATCCTTACGCAGGTTTGACCAAGCAAGCGCCTTCGGCTAAAAGCAATGCGATGGTGTACTCTGTCCGCGAAGGAGACACTCTGTCTGGAATTGCCGAGCGGTATGGCCTTACGCTGAAAAAGCTGGTAGAGACGAATCAAATCAGCAACCCGGGCTTGCTTTCGGTCGGGATGAAGCTGGTTATTGCCAAAGATGAAGTGACCCATATGGTGAAGCAAGGAGAGACGATCAATTACATAGCAAGAAGGTATGGAGTCAGCAAGGAATTGTTGCTGGATCGCAATCCGCTGTTAAAATGGCTGTCGGACAACCTGTATGTGGGACAGGTTGTGTACATTCCTGTTGCCGGAGGGCCGCCGATGCAGGCAGAAGAGCTGCAGCAAAAGCGGAACACCACCCAGGCGGCAAGCAGGCAAGTAGTGGCGCGGATTCGCGGCCGAATGGATTGGCCTGTAGAGGGAGCGACGATTACAAGCGGCTTCGGAACACGCTGGGGCAAGGTGCACAAAGGTGTGGATTTGTGGAACGAGCAGGAGGCCAAAACGCCGATTTTGGCAGCGAAAGCAGGGAAGGTGGTCGAGGCGGGCGCCAATCGATCCGGGTACGGGCGGATGGTCGTACTGGACCACGGAGACGGTTTGCAAACTTTTTACGCCCATATGCGGACGATTTTGGTCACGTCCGGCCAAAGCGTAGAAGCGGGCGACGTCCTCGGCTACATGGGTCAGACGGGCGATTCGACCGGGTATCACCTGCACTTTGAAGTCAGACAGGACGATGTGCCGATCAACCCGCTCCCGTATCTCGGCAGGTAACCCTTCACAATTTACATTGCTTTTTCAATGCGTTACAATGGGCAAAGCAAAGAAGCGAGGCGATTTTCCCATGTATTTAGTATACGCAGATGAAAACGGCAATGTTTACGACCACCCGGGATTGTTCTCGGTGGCGCGCAACGGCGATATATTGACAGAAATTCTGGAAGAAGAACTGATTCCGCTGCCGGAAGGAGCGACGTTGGTCAGTTTGCCAGATACGGTGCCGATCGGGATGGACCCCGATACGGGCGAAATGATCAAGCTCGACGGCTGTACAGCGGTTGGAGCGCTTGTTCCACAAGGAATTACCCGTCTTTTGCTGCCTGGCTATGTGAAAACAAACCGGGAGAGCAAGCTGCCGCTGTTCGGCTATTCGGCAGTGGTGTGGAAAGACAATCGTTTTTGGGTGGCAGGCAGAGCGAGTGACGATATTTACAAATGGGACCCGCTCAATTTCCCGATGGATGAGCTGAGACAGCGTGTGGAAAAGACGTTGGAGCTGTTTCCGCAAAACCGGATTTTGAATCACCTGTCTCACTGTGCGCTGGAGTACGAGTGCTTGACCGCCTCCAATAACTTTTTCAACCGCTGGGAAGGCAGTCTGCCTGTCTCCTACACCTGTAATGCGGGTTGCTATGGCTGTATTTCCGAGCAACCTGACGACAGCGGCTTCCCGTCTCCACAGACACGGATGAACTTCAAGCCGACAGAGGACGAGCTGGTCGAAGTGATGCTGCACCACCTGCAAACACCGGAAAGCATCATCAGCTTCGGTCAAGGCTGCGAGGGCGAGCCGTCCACCATGGCAGGAATTATTGTGCCAGCCATGCGTCGTGTGCGGGAGACGACAGACATGGGCTTCATCAACATCAATACCAATGCTGGCTTGACCGATCACATCAAAGGGATTGTGGACGCCGGACTGGACTTGATGCGTGTCAGCATTATCAGTGCGATTGACGAGCATTACAACGCTTACTATCGTCCGCGCAACTACACGCTGGAAAATGTAGCCCGATCGGCCGAATACGCTGCTTCCAAGGGCGTGTACACCTCGATCAACTACTTGTGCTTCCCGGGCGTGTTCGACCGCGAAGAAGAGATGGAAGCGATGATCAACTTCATTCGCCGGACGGGAATCAAGCTGATTCAAATGCGCAACCTGAACATCGATCCGGAAAGCTACCTGGCGATGATTCCAAAAGCGCGGGGCGAAGTCTTCGGAATGAAGCAGGCGATTGAGATTTATCAGGAAGAACTGCCGGATGTCGTAATCGGATCGTTTACGCACATTCCGCCGGCAGAACTGCGCCGCAGGAAAAACATGGCCTGATCGGTCAACCTGTTGCATTTCAGCTGACAGCATGCTACTATCTTTTATGTGTTTATATAACTCTGTTTCGGCAAACGATTCAGGGCGGAAAGAGGTGTAGTGAGATGAAACAAGGTATTCATCCTAAGTACAACGTAGTAACTGTTACATGTGCATGCGGTAACGAATTTGAATCCGGTTCCGTGAAACAAGCGTTGAAAGTGGAGATCTGCTCCAACTGCCATCCTTTCTTCACTGGAAAACAAAAATTCGTGGATGCTGGCGGCCGTGTAGACCGTTTCAAACGCAAATACAATCTGTCCTAATCAGACGGGATTGGAGCAACCAGGTAGAGCGATCTGCCTGGTTTTGTCTTTTTCTGGAACAAAATTATCGCGGACAGCAAGGGGGGCAATCGATGACAGCCATCATCTGGTTTCGGCGCGATCTGCGTTTGCACGACCACGCGGCTTTACATACGGCAGCGCTTACGGGCGAACCGATTGTCCCGTTGTTCATTATGGACGATGCCTTTTGCCAGCCTGACGCGGTTGCAGACAAGCGATCGCATGCGTTTTTATCGGCTGTGGACAACCTGGCGGGCAGCTTGCAAGAAGTTGGCGGGAGGCTCCTGATTCGCCGGGGGAATCCGGCTGACGTGCTTTGTCAGGTCGCTCGCGAGACGGGGGCAGACAAAGTATTTTACAATCGCGCATACACTCCCGAAGCGCGAAAACGCGATGCGACTGTAACGGAAGCTTTGGAGCGGCAAGGCATGCGCGTTCATGCTTGCAAAGATTTGCTCATGCATGAGCCAGGCGACATTTTAACCAGGCAGCGGACGCCGTATGCGTTGTTTACCCCTTATAAACGGGTGTGGCTCACCCTTCCGAAAGACCGCCCTTTTCCACAGCCGACATCATGGCGAATGTGTGAAGGACTGGCCGAGATGCCAGGGGAATCGGCTCCTTTGGCCGAAGCTTTTGGGCGCAAACGTCCCGTTGGCAGTGAATGGGCGACGGCTCTGTTTGGAGAGCGGACAGCTCGCGAGCGATTGCAGCAATTTATGCACGAAGCTGTGCATCGATATAAAGAACGGCGCGATTTCCCCGGACTGGATGCGACTTCGCACTTGTCTTTTGCCTTGAACACAGGCACGTTGTCGATTCGGACGGTGTATCACCAGGCGCTGGAGGCCATGGAGGAAGCCAGGGGAGAAGAAGTCGCCTCCGTGGAAGCGTTTGTCACGGAGCTTGTCTGGAGAGAGTTTTATCAGCAAGTGCTGTATCATCACCCGCACACGACCGATCACGCGTATTTGCCGCAGTTTGAAGCGGTCGCCTGGGAAAATGACGAAGCGCTGTTTTCGGCTTGGTGCAACGGTGAGACGGGCTATCCGATCGTCGATGCAGCGATGAAGCAACTGAACGAAACAGGCTGGATGCACAATCGCCTGCGCATGATTGCGGCTTCTTTTTTGACCAAGGATTTGCTGGTGGATTGGCGGTGGGGGATGCGCTATTTTGCGAAGCAGCTTGTCGACTTCGACGAGGCGGCCAATATCGGCGGCTGGCAATGGAGCGCTTCTACCGGGACGGACCCGCAGCCGTATTTCCGTATTTTCAATCCGGTTGCGCAAGGCGAGAAATTCGATCCGGACGGGACTTTTGTCAAAAAATATCTTCCCGTTCTAAGCGAAGTCCCTCTACAATATATCCATAAGCCTTGGGAGATGCCTGAGCATGTGCAGGAGCAGGCGGGATGCAGGCTCGGCCTGGATTATCCTGATCCTTGCGTCGATCATGCGAGCAGACGGAAGCTGGCGATGTCGTTGTTTCAAGAGGCGAAAGACAGCTACGCCAGGACGCGAAAATGAATCAGTTCTAGGCAAAAGGGAGATAGAGACGTGGCACAATTATATTTTCGTTACGGGGCAATGAATGCCTCCAAATCTATTCAGTTGCTGACGGTCGCTCACAACTACGAGCAATCCGGCAAAAAAGTAGTCGTGTTCACGCCGGCGGTCGATGATCGGTACGGCGTGGGGAAAGTGGCATCGCGGGTAGGGATCAGCAGAGAAGCGATTCCGATTGGCGAGGAAACCAATTTGTATGAGATTGTCGCGGCCGAAACGGTAAAACCGCACTGTGTACTGGTGGACGAGGCGCAGTTCATCAGCCGCCATCATGTGGACCAGCTGGTGGCGATTGTCGATCAGCTCGGAATCCCCGTCATCGTCTACGGCTTGCTGAAAAACTTCAAGAACGAGCTTTTCCCGGGAAGTGCCGCGTTGTTGTGTGAAGCGGACAAGGTGGAAGAGATCAAAACGGTGTGCGTTTACTGCAACAAAAAAGCGACGCATATCCTCAAATTCAAAAATGGACAACCTGTATACTCCGGAGAGACGATTGAGATCGCTGGCAACGACACGTACAGCAGCGTCTGTCGCAAGCATTATTACAACCCTCCGGCAGCTCGCTAGAAGCCGAACAGGAAAAGCCACCCTTGTTTTTCGCTGTGCATGAGCCGAAAAGGCACTGCGCAGACTAAGCAAAACAGGAGGTGGCTTTTTCGTGCGAATCACGTCTTTTGGGAAAAGCTCACTGACAGTGCTGGGCATTCTCGTCCTCTCTTCTGCCTTGACTGTCGGGTGCGGCGGCCGCAATACTACTCAAGAAAAAGGTTCCAACACGCAAGCGCTGGACGGTCAGCACCCTGCTTCGATCAAAGGGGAGCGGAGCGGGGAAGTTTTGCACCATCCTGCGCCGCCTGCCGCCGATCGTGACACTTTGATGGGGCGCAATCAAAACCCGAACTTGATCATCGGCCAGTCCAACGTGCGCAATACGCAAATCGACATGAACAACATGGAAATGATGGCGAAGTCGGTAAAAGGCGTCGAGAACGCCCGTATCACACTGAATGGCGGCAATGCATATGTTACTCTTGACCTTGTGCATAACATTACGGCGAGTCAGGCGCGATCGGTGGAGCAGCAAGTTATTGCGCTTTTGCAGCAAAAAATCCCGCGCTATGACTTCCACGTCACCTCCAATGAGGGCTTTCACCGTTGATCGTGTGACTGGAACTGGTATGGCAAGGCTCGGCATCGCCGGGCCTGTTTTGCATCGCAAAAAGCAGAAATTTCCAGCCAAATAATGCGCTTTGACTTATTTTCGCTTTCCTCCTATAATTTATCTGTTATAATCGATTTTTAGTATTCTTTGCGATGGGGTGAAGTACAATGTTTACACGCTTATCCGCAGTTGAAGAGCGTTTTGAAGAGGTAACGAATCTCCTATGTGACCCCGACGTCATCAGCGATACAAAACGCTTGCGTGAACTGTCCAAGGAACAGTCTTCGTTGGAAGAGACAGTGACGACCTACCGTGAATATAAATCAGTTGTGAGTCAAATGGATGATGCCAAAGCCATGCTGGAAGAAAAGCTGGACGATGAAATGCGCGAAATGGTCAAGCTTGAAATCAGCGAATTGTCTGCCCGCAAGGAACAGCTGGAAGAACGCCTGAAAATTCTCCTGCTGCCAAAAGATCCAAATGACGAGAAAAACGTGATCGTGGAAGTGCGCGGCGCAGCAGGCGGCGATGAGGCAGCTCTGTTTGCGGCTGTTTTGTTCCGCATGTACACACGCTTTGCTGAACGTCACGGCTTTAAAATCGAAGTGCTGGAAGCAAGCCCGACAGACATCGGCGGCTACAAGGAAATCGTCTTTTCGCTGTCCGGTCGCGGCGCATACAGCAAAATGAAGTTCGAAAGCGGCGCACACCGCGTGCAACGCATTCCGGCGACAGAATCCGGCGGACGTATTCACACTTCTACCGCTACTGTACTGGTATTGCCTGAGGCGGAAGATGTGGAAGTGGAAGTACACGAAAAAGACATCCGCATCGATACGTTCTGCTCCAGCGGCGCTGGCGGCCAGAGCGTCAACACGACCAAATCGGCTGTTCGCGTTACGCACATTCCGACGGGGATCATGGTTTCCTGTCAGGATGAAAAATCGCAGCACTCCAATAAAGACAAGGCGCTTCGCGTTTTGCGCGCGCGCTTGTACGACTTTTATATGCAGCAGCAAAATGCGGAAGCTGACGCTACGCGCAAAAGCCTGGTGGGAACCGGGGATCGCAGCGAGCGCATCCGCACGTACAACTATCCACAAAGCCGCGTGACCGACCACCGCATCGGTCTGACTTTGCACCGTTTGGAATCGGTGCTGGAAGGCGAACTGGATGAAGTGATCGACAACCTGATTTTGCATGAACAAACGGAGCTTTTGAAGAGCCATGCACACTCAGCTTGATTGGTCTGATGTCACGACGATTCGAGAAGCCCTGACACGGGCTTCTTCCTTTTTGCGGGAAAAAGGGGCAAAAGACCCTGTATTCGAAGCGGAACTGATGATTCGCCACTGTTTGGGCTGGGATCGCACGAAGTATTTGATTTCGATGATGGAGCCGATTGCCAAAGAGACGCTTGCGCAGCTGGATGAGTTGTGCCAGCGCAGAAGTGCGCACGAGCCGTTGCAGTACATGTTTGGTGAGCAAGAGTTTTACGGGCGCTCTTTTGCCGTTCGTCCTGGCGTTCTTATCCCTCGTCCCGAGACGGAGATACTCGTCGAGCAAGTGTTGGCGGCCGCCGCAACTGTTTGGTCAGAGCAAGAGGGTTTGACTGTTGCCGATATCGGGACAGGCAGCGGCGCCATCTGCATCACGCTCGCGCTGGAAAAGCCGGATTGGCAAGTGACGACAGTAGATTTATCCCCGGATGCTACCGCAGTTGCTACAGAAAACGCGGAACGCCTGGGAGCTGCTGTGCGCTTTTTGCAAGGGGATTTGGTGCAACCGCTTTTGATAGCTGGCGAAAAGGTGGACATCCTCGTCTCCAATCCGCCGTATATACCGAGTCGGGATGTGGACGAGCTGGACGAAGAAGTCCGCTTGCATGAGCCGCGTTTGGCGCTGGACGGGGGCGATGACGGATTGGATTGCTATCGCCGACTGTGCGAGGCGCTGCCTGAACTGCTCAAGGACAAAGCGGTTGTCGCCTTCGAGGTAGGGATTTATCAGGCAAAAGATGTGGCTGCCTTGATGCGGGAATCAGGGGTAATAGATGAGGTGCGGATCGTGCCGGATTTGGCGGGAATCGAGCGGGTTGTTATCGGTGTCAGGCGGTAACGGCAAGCTCCTCTCGCCGTTTTGCTAAAATTGTATGAATGTTTGTGATTCGACCGTTTGAAACCGGGGCTCCCTGTCCATACTGAGGCTATACAGAGAAAAGGTTTGGAAGACTCAGTCGAGAGGGAGACGGTTAAAATGAAACGGATGTTGTTGATCGTATTTAGCCTGTTCATGTTGATGATGTGCTGGGAGGGACAGCTTACGTCGGCCAATGTTCTGGATAATGGTCCGATCCCTCAAGAATCGATTCGCCTGCGCATCATTGCCAACAGTGACTCGGTTGCTGACCAGTGGCTGAAGCGGGAAGTGCGCGATGCGCTGATTGCGCAAATGAACACGTGGGCGGAAGATATCAAATCGTTTGAGCAAGCACAGGACATGGTGGCATCCCAGTTGCCTGTCCTTCAGGAAGTAGTGGACAAAACGATTCGTGAACGCGGCTTTTCCTATAAAGCGGTAGTCGATTTCGGTCAGGTTCCGTTTCCGACGAAGCTGTACGGCTCGTACGTCTATCCCGCTGGCAACTACGAAGCGCTCCGCGTGCAGATCGGCGAGGCAAAAGGGCAAAACTGGTGGTGCGTACTTTTCCCTCCGCTCTGCTTTATCGATATGTCCAACGGCGATGCTGTACAAGCTGCTGCGGCAACGACAGAAGCGGGAAAAGAAACAGAGCAGAGCGTGGCTAAGTCAGAACCGGCTTCGGTGTTCAAGCTTGATCAAAAAGAAATCGAGCGCACAGACTGGCGGCAGGAGCGTTTGGAAAGACGTTTGGACAGCAAAGAAGTTTTGCACAGCGCTGACACTGACGCAGTTTCGCAAATGCCCGGCGCACAAAATGCTGTAGCCGTAGAGAATAACAGTAAAGACGAAGCGCTGGAGCAAGCCCAAGCCGAGGGACAAGCGGACAAGACGCCAGAAATGAGCGAGCAAAATCCGGCTCCACAAGTACAAGTACGGTTCTACCTCCTGGAAAAGCTGGAAAGCTGGTTCTCCTGAGCTTTCCCTAAAAAAACGACACCCCGCTTATAGCGAAGGTGTCGTTTTGACTGGCGAGCCGCTTACTTTTGCGTCAGGGCTGCGAGGATTTCCGGTTTCAGCAAGTTTTGATAGCGGTGGGCCGGGATGGCGAAAGAAGGCATTCCCGCTGCATACGGAGCAATTTCGTACTGTCCGAAATGAATGACGAGATTTCCGTTTTCAAAAGAGAAGCCTTGGTCATCCGTAATGCTCTCGAAGCTGTACGGATTGAAGCCGTCGCGATCTGTCTGTGTTTTGATTTGCTGGCTGATCAGTTGGTTGATCACGCTGCGGTAGTTGTAGCTGGACTGGAACAAATCGCCGAGCTTGAGCGTTTTGGCTTTAGGCTGGTTGTCGATTGTGTAGTAAGTCACGTCAGTCATGCCATGCGCTCCGCCTGTGTACAGATAGGTTTGAACAGAGAAGGATACGAGCTTGCCAGCCTGATGCACTTCATAGGAAATGTCGAGTGCATGCGGGCGAGGTTCCCAGCCGTATTTTTTGGCATCTGCGGCATCTTCCTTGCCAGCTTGTTGTCCGTCAGCGAGGCCAGTTTGTGCTTGCTTGAGCAGGGTCGCATTCAATTGGGCTTCGAACGCTTTATCTTTCAAACCGCTAATGACCGGGATGGTCACTTTGCCTTCAAATTCTTTTGTTTTCACCGTGATGGTTTTCGGTGTGAATACGACACCGGAAGCTTGAGGTTGTTTGGTTTGAACGACAGGAGCAGCTTTCGCTGGCGCGGCAGGAGCAGCTGCCAAAACAGGCGCAGCAACTGCTGTCAGCAGAACAGCGGTGCCGAGCAGGCTGGAAGTAACGGATTTAAGCAATGTCATATTCATTCACAATCCTTTCGAGGTAAGGGAAGAGTTCTGCGTTTCTATGAGTTCATTCTACTACATCATTTTGACGGTTGAGGTTAAAAAATGGTAACAAACACGTTTTCCACGGCTTTTCCCGAAGTTATTCACAAGTTACCCACAGGCTGTTGAAAACTTTTCGAGGCACAACTATACTAAAGGCACTCATTACAAAGAAACGAGCAAGAGAAAGGATTTTTTTACGATGGAAATCAATTTAGTGACGAAAGTCTGGTCTGTGGATAACGATGTGGAAAACATCCAGAGTTGTACACAGATTGTGGATGCAGCCCGGTTGCTGCACGCTGGGGAAGCTGTCGCTTTTCCAACAGAGACGGTCTATGGCCTGGGAGCCAATGCATTGTCTAATGAAGCAGTGGAGAAAATATTTGCAGCGAAAGGCCGACCGAGTGACAATCCGCTGATCGTGCATATTGGCGAACGGCAGCAGTTGTCCACAGTTGCCGGGGAAGTGCCGGAAAAAGGACAGAAGCTGATGGATGCCTTCTGGCCTGGGCCACTCACTGTCATTGTTCCGAAAAATGATCGCGTTGCTTCCCTGGTGACAGCGGGCCTGGATTCTGTCGGTGTGCGCATGCCTGCTCATCCGGTTGCCCTTGCTTTGATCAAACAAGCGGGCGTACCGATTGCTGCGCCGAGTGCGAACCGTTCCGGTCGTCCAAGCCCGACTACAGCCGCGCATGTGTTAGCAGACCTGGACGGGAGAGTGGCAGGGATCGTCGATGGCGGAGCAACAGGAGTAGGCGTCGAGTCTACTGTCATTGATGTGACTGTGGAGCCGCCTGTTATCCTTCGTCCCGGCGGCATTACCCGTGAACAGCTGGAAAGCGTAATCGGCCCGGTCGAGCTTGATCCTTCTTTTGAAGTGGGAGCAGTAGAAACTCCGCGCGCTCCCGGGATGAAATATACGCATTATGCTCCGGAGGGCGAGCTGTGGCTGGTGGCGGGAAGCGAAGAGCAGGCTCGCATAAAAATGGCGGAGCTGCTGTCGCAAGCCAAAATCGATGGCCAAAAAACAGGGGTGCTGGCAACGGAAGAGTCGGCTGGCTATTGGCGTGATCACGAGGCAGCCGATGTCGTTCTGACGGTAGGTGCCCAAGCTGATTTGGAACAAGTCGCCCAGCAGCTGTACGCTGTTTTGCGGGAATTTGACAATCAGCAGGTTCAGTTCATCGTGGGAGAAACCTTTTCGCGGGAAGGCCTGGGAATGGCTGTCATGAACCGTCTGGAAAAAGCGGCGGGCGGTCGCATCTTGTCCGTTTAAAACAGTATAAACTCCTCCTTGTCCGCATAGAGTGAAGGGACGGGGGGGGGGAGGCGGCTTGGACCTGGTTTTGTTTCAATGGGGGCAATTTTTGACGTTGCTCATTATAGCTTTTGCTTTGAGCATGGATGCCTTTTCGCTGGGGATCGGCGTGGGCATGGTGGGCATTCGCTTGCGGGAAATTGTAAAGGTCAGCATTACGATCGGACTTTTTCATATTATGATGCCTGTCGTCGGAATAGTTGTCGGAGCTTACTTGTCCGATTTGGTTGGGGATATCGCCGTTTTTATCGGTGGCGGAGTCCTGATGCTGATCGGTTTGCATATGCTGTGGAACGGATTGGTTCACAGTGATCAAAAAAGCATGTTAAAAACAAAAGGGTTCGGGCTGTTGCTGTTTGCTTTCAGCGTCAGTCTCGACGCGTTGACGGTCGGTTTTTCGTTCGGTCTAATCGAAGTGAACAAAGTCCTGGCGATTTCCCTGTTCGGTATCATGGGAGCAGCCATGTCCTATTTCGGCCTTTTGCTTGGCAGAAGCGTGGGAGGATGGTTGGGCGATTATAGCGAATTAGTAGGGGGATTGATCTTGTTTTGCTTCGGATTGAAATTTGTCATCTAGAAAAGGATGCTGACATAAAGGAGGGGCGATCATTGAAACGGATACTCTTCGTCTGTACGGGAAACACTTGCCGCAGCCCGATGGCAGAGGCGATGTTTCGCGCAAAGACAGCCGGACAACCATTTGAAGTGCGCTCGGCCGGAGTGGCGGCGTATGCCGGACAACCAGCTTCCCCGCATGCCCAGTCCGTGCTTGCTGAACGCGGGATTGCTCACAACCACGCATCAAGCCAGCTAAACGAAGAGCTTTTGGCGTGGTCCGATCTTATTTTGACGATGACGGGCAGTCACAAGCGTGCCATTCTGACCTACTTCCCGGAAGCGGCGGACAAAGTCCATACTTTGCAAGAGTTTGCGGGAATAGAAGGCATAAGAGATATCGCTGATCCTTTTGGCGGGGCGCTTGAGGACTATCGCAGGTGCGCAGAAGAGATTGAGGAGTCGCTGGACAGGCTTTTGGAGCGATTGGCGGAAGTCCGTTTTCGTGAATAACAAGGTTGAAGAGGTGCTGGTAACTAGCCAGGACCTTGTTTCGTGTGAGAGTACGAACATTTTTTGATCAACCAACCAAAATGTTCACTTTTTACTTATGGGATTTTGATGTATAATGAGTGAGATCATGAAACAAGCGAGGGATGACAGATGAAAGTGGCGATTGCTGCTGATCACGGTGGATACAAGCTGAAAGAGGAAATCAAGACTCTGCTCTCCTCCATGAACATCCAGACGGAAGACTTCGGTTGCTCTTGCGAGGATTCGGTAGATTATCCTGATTACGCCTTGCCGGTAGCAGAAAAAGTGGCAGCGGGCGAGTTCGACCGGGGAATTTTGGTGTGCGGTACGGGCATCGGCATGTCGATTGCAGCCAACAAAGTGCCTGGCATTCGCTGTGCGCTGGTGCACGACACGTTTTCTGCACGTGCGACCCGTGAGCATAACAACACCAATGTTTTGGCTATGGGTGAGCGGGTAATTGGCCCTGGTCTGGCGTTGGATATCGTGAAAATTTGGCTGGAGACAGAGTTCCAGGGCGGCCGTCATGAGCGCCGTGTGGAAAAGATCGCACAAATCGAAGCGAAACACGCGGGAGTGAAGTAAGTGGAACTGGCCGCTATCGAACAACAGGCTCGTCAATTGGTTGAGGAGGTTGCCGGGTTGGCCGAGCTTAGAGCCGGACAAATTTTGGTGATCGGGTGCAGTACCAGTGAAGTGCTGGGCAAGCACATCGGCAAAGCTGGCAGTCGGGATGCTGCGGCTGCTATTTATCGCGGCATTCGCAGTGTGCAGGAGCAGCGCGGCTTTGCTGTCGCCTTTCAATGCTGTGAGCATCTGAACCGCGCACTGGTTGTGGAGCGCGAGGTTATGGAGCGATATGGACTGGAAGAGGTTTCGGTCGTTCCCGTTCCTACCGCTGGCGGTTCCATGGCGGCACATGCTTTTGCGCAGCTTGCCGATGCTGTAGTCGTGGAAAATATTCGCGCACATGCAGGTATCGATATCGGCGATACGTTCATTGGCATGCACCTGAAACAGGTAGCTGTGCCTGTACGCCCTTCTCAACGGACTGTGGGAGAGGCGCATGTCACGGCAGCGCGGACACGTCCCAAGCTGATTGGCGGTGCTCGCGCGGTCTACGAAGTGGCGCCTCAAAATGAAAGCTGTACCTAAAAAGAATGTGGGACAAGCCCATTTTCAAGGAGGAGAACATACATCATGCTAGATTTTTTGCGTAAACAGGACCCGCAAGTATTGGAAGGCATTCAACTGGAATTGGGAAGACAGCGTGACAAAATTGAGCTGATCGCATCCGAGAACTTTGTTAGCCGCGCCGTAATGGAAGCGATGGGTACTGTTCTGACCAACAAATACGCAGAAGGCTATCCAGGACGCCGCTACTATGGCGGTTGCGAATACGTGGACATCGTGGAAAACATTGCGCGCGATCGCGTAAAAGAAATCTTCGGTGCCGAGCATGCAAACGTACAGCCGCACTCCGGCGCACAAGCAAACATGGCCGTGTACTTCACCATCTTGCAGCCGGGCGACACCGTACTTGGCATGAACCTCTCCCATGGCGGACACTTGACGCACGGAAGCCCTGTTAACTTCTCCGGTACACTGTACAACTTCGTAGAATACGGCGTGGATCAAGAATCCCACCTGATCAATTATGAAGACGTTCGCGCCAAAGCTTTGGAGCACAAGCCTAAGCTGATCGTAGCGGGAGCAAGTGCTTATCCGCGCACAATCGACTTCGCCAAATTCCGTGAAATCGCGGATGAAGTCGGCGCTTATTTCATGGTAGACATGGCGCACATCGCTGGTCTGGTTGCCGCTGGCCTGCATCCAAACCCGGTTCCATACGCTCATTTCGTTACTTCTACCACTCACAAAACATTGCGCGGTCCTCGCGGCGGTCTGATTTTGTGCAAAGAAGAATTTGCAAAAGCGATCGACAAGTCTGTGTTCCCTGGCGTACAAGGCGGACCGTTGATGCACGTGATTGCGGCAAAAGCGGTTTCCTTCGGCGAAGCGCTGCAACCGGACTTCAAAGATTACGCAGCTCGCATCGTGAGCAATGCGCGCGCATTTGCTGAAGCGCTGCAAGCAGAAGGTCTGACACTCGTTTCTGGCGGAACCGACAACCACCTCGTGCTGATTGACGTGAGCAAAATCGGCTTGACTGGTAAAGTAGCCGAGCACCTGCTGGACGAAGTAAGCATCACCACTAACAAAAACACCATCCCTTACGATACACAAAGCCCATTCGTCACAAGCGGTATCCGCATGGGTACACCAGCGGTAACAAGCCGTGGCTTCGACGAAGAAGCAATGAAAGAAGTAGCAGCGATCATCGCCCTGACTTTGAAAAACCCGGAAGACGCTGCCAAACACGAAGAAGCTCGCCAACGCGTAGCAGCGCTGTGCCAACGCTTCCCGATGTACGAAGGTTTGACGATTTAAGGTTTTGATAAAATGGCTTCAATCAAACAGACCCTGTGATTGCTCGCGCGGGTCTGTTTTTCTTTTACATCCTAAACGATTTTTTCCTGACAACAGCCATAGCTGGTCACCAGGCAAAAGAAAAAAGTACGAAGATTAGGCAAATTGACGGCGACCCGCTCCTTCGCTATGATGGAAAAGATGCATTGATAGGGAAACGGAGGAACGTACATGAGCCGTGTATATGTGTTTGACCACCCGCTGATTCAGCATAAAGTGACGTTTATTCGTGACAAGAATACAGGAACCAAGGAATTTCGCGAACTGGTAGATGAAGTAGCGACCCTGATGGGCTACGAAATCACACGCGACATGCCGCTGGAAGAAACCACGATCGAGACCCCGGTAGCTACCTGTCAGTCTAATGTGATTGCCGGTAAAAAAGTAGGTCTGGTTCCGATCCTGCGTGCAGGACTCGGCATGGTGGACGGGCTGTTGAAGCTGATTCCGGCCGCAAAAGTAGGCCATGTGGGGCTGTACCGTGATCCGGAAACCCTGCAACCGGTAGAGTATTACGTAAAGCTGCCTTCCGATGTAGCGGAGCGCGAACTGATCGTCATCGACCCGATGCTGGCGACTGGCGGTTCTGCCGTGGCAGCCATCCAGGCTTTGAAAAAACGCGGAGCGAGAAACCTCAAGCTGATGTGCCTGATTGCTGCTCCAGAAGGCATCAAAATGGTGCAGGACGAGCATCCTGACGTAGATATTTACGTAGCTGCTATTGACGAATATTTAAATGACCATGGATACATTGTGCCTGGCTTGGGCGATGCGGGTGACCGCTTGTACGGCACAAAGTAGGCGGAGAGGGAATCCAAGATGAAAACAGTAAAAGTAATGACGGTTTTCGGCACGCGCCCGGAAGCGATCAAGATGGCACCTCTCGTACATGAATTGAAAAAGTACGAAGGGCAAATCGAGTCGATCGTATGCGTGACCGCACAGCATCGCCAAATGCTCGACCAGGTGTTGGGTATTTTCGATATTTCGCCGGACATTGACTTGAACATCATGAAAGACCGTCAAACATTGGTAGACGTGACGACACGCGCCTTGCAAAGTCTCGATGCCGCGATCAAGGATGTAAAACCGGATATTGTGCTCGTGCACGGCGATACGACGACCACATTCGTGGCGAGTCTGGCTGCTTTTTACAACCAGGTAGCGATCGGCCATGTGGAAGCCGGCCTGCGCACGTGGGACAAATACTCGCCGTTCCCGGAGGAGATGAACCGCCAGCTGACAGGCGTGATGGCCGATCTGCACTTCTCTCCAACCGAAGGATCGGCTGACAACCTCAGACGGGAAGCCAAACCGGAAGAGAGCATTTACGTCACAGGCAACACAGCGATCGACGCATTGAAAACGACGGTGCGTGAAGATTATACGCATCCGGTTCTCGATCAGGTGGGCGACCACAAGCTGGTACTGATGACGGCTCATCGCCGCGAAAACTTGGGTGAGCCAATGCGCCGAATTTTCCGCGCTGTCAGAAGACTGGTGGACGAGCATCCCGAGATTTTCGTCGTGTATCCAGTCCATCTCAACCCGGCTGTTCAAGAGGTGGCTCAGGAGATTTTGGGAGATCACGAGCGCATTACATTGACCGAACCGCTCGATGCACTCGACTTCCATAACTTTGCCCGCCGCGCTCATCTGATTCTGACCGATTCTGGCGGTGTTCAGGAAGAAGCGCCGTCTCTTGGCGTGCCTGTGCTCGTGCTCCGGGACACAACCGAGCGTCCGGAAGGAATCGAAGCTGGCACTCTCAAGCTGGCGGGAACAGACGAAGAACAAGTATACGCGATGGCAAACGAGCTTTTGACCAATCAGGCAGCCTACGATGCGATGGCTCATGCTGCGAATCCGTACGGAGACGGAGAAGCATCCCGCCGGATTGTAGAAGCGATCCTGTATCATTTCGGAATCCGTTCCGATCGCCCGGAACCGTTCCAACCGGGGCAATAAGCATCTGGATAGTGCGCTTGAACAAAAGCGGCATACAGCTAGAATCGACCCGTCCGGTATGGATTGTAAATCCGGGCGGGTTTTCGTGCTTTTGGCAGACTGACGATTTGGTATGTTTTGCTAAGAGAGAATCTGCAAAATTGGCGAAACTATCCACTACTTGGGAGCGTCTAACGATTAGTTACCGACTTACATAGCGAACAGACAGAGTTTGGAAAATGGAGAGGAGTTACTAACATGAGAGCGCAAAGGATGGTGACGCTGCTCACGGCCACGACTATGGCCTGGGGAGCTTTTGTTCCGTTTGTGCCGCTTGCGACCAATGTCGCGCACGCCCGGGCGGAAACCAGTGCATTGAATATCATGTGGCAAACCCCGATTGGTGAGGGAACCACTTTGCTTAAATATACGAAATCGTTCGCCAACCAGCTCGTGACCATCATGGTGACGAAAGTGGATTTGAACAATCCGTATGTTGAGGTCAAGCCCGTATACGGAACGGCTGGCAAACTGACAGACAGACAAACCGTGACGCAGATGGCCAGGGAGACAGGGGCAGTCGCTGCGATCAACGCTGACTTTTTCGACATGTCCAAGCGGGGAGCGCCGTTTGGCATCGTTCAGAAAGACGAGCAGCTGATTTCCTCGATGGGACTGATTTCGTACTGGTACAGCCTCGGAATCACGGGCGACAAGATGGCCATCATCGACAAGTTCGGATTCGGGGGAAAAGTCACCGCGCCGAACGGGGCTGTCTATTCGATCCAGGGCGTCAATAAAGAAGTGTACAATCCGAGCGAAGGCCGTAAAAGTCACCAAAATCAGTTGAACGTCTACACGCCTTCTTTTGGCAAAACGAGCCTCGGTGCGATCTCAGGCTACAAAGATGTCGTCGAGATTTTGTTCGTCGACAACGTCGCCAAGGAAGTGCGCATCAATCAGCCGGGAGTATACATACCTTACAACGGATACGTGCTGTGGGGACACGGAGAGGCAGCCGCTTTCCTCAAGCAAAATTTCCCGGTGGGCGCCACAGCTGCGGTTGAATACCAAACCACACCGCAAACCCTCGATTTGAAGCAAGCCGTGGGCGGAAACGTGTTGCTGGTCAATCAAGGCAAAGCACTGACCTCGTTTCAGGCGGACAAGTCTATTGTCGCGGCCAATGCCCGCACGGCAGTAGGGGTTTCCCAGGATGGCAAAACTTTGTACATGGTGACGATTGATGCGGCCAGCAAGGTTAGTTTGGACGAGCTGGCAAAAATCATGGCGGAGCTTGGCTCCTACCGTGCCGTGAATTTTGACGGCGGCGGCTCCACGACACTCGCAGCCCGCATGCTCGGGGAGACACACGCCAATCTGTCCAACAAGCCAAGTGGCGGTTCCGAGCGTCGGGTGCCGACAGGGCTTGCTGTTTACAACACCGCTCCGCCAGGAGAATTGCGAGGATTCCAAATTGATGTGCCGTCCGATATCCTGATCGGGCAAACGGTAGCGCTCACTGCTTCCAAAGGATACGACACGCATTACCAGCCTTACGCGATCAATCCGGCAAACGTCACCTGGGATATCCCGCAATCGGACGCCGGAACAGTGGACGGCCAGCGCTTTACTCCAGCCCGCTCAGGAAAAATTACGCTGACGGGCCGACTGGGCAACGTCACGCAAAACAAAGATGTTCAAGTCGTTGCAGGCAGTGAAGTTCAGCAAATCGTTGTTTCCCCAAGCCCAGTTTCAATTGCGCCTGGACAAGCCTTGACGCTTGATGTCAAAATCAAGACGAAAAAAGGCGCGACGATTCAGGCGACTCCGCTTAGCGTGAAAGCAAGCGTGGACTCCGCTGTCGCTACTGTCAACGACAAGCTGCAACTGATTGCCGGCAATGAGCCGGGCAATGGAAACTTGACGATTACTTACGACGGCGTATCGACGACCGTTCCGTTTGCTGTCGGTCAATTCGAACAGCCTTGGCTGACGTTTGACAATCAGGTAGGAATGTACCATGCGGCCAATCCGAGCAGCATCAGCTCCGCCGGATCGTTTTCGCTCGTATCAGATCAAGTATTCCGCACGAAAAAAGCGGCGAAGCTCGTCTATAACTTCTCGGGTGCGCCAGCGGGCAACATGCGCATCTCCTACGGCATACTGGGTGCCCAGCCTGTGGCGATTCCAGGCAAACCGCTCGGTCTCGGCCTGTGGGTGAACGGAGACAACAGCAGACACTGGCTGCGCGCAGAAGTGCTGGACGCCAACGGCAAGACGGTCTACGTCGATCTGGCAAAAGAAATCGACTGGTCCGGCTGGAAGCAAGTGAAGGGGTACTTCCCGAGCAATGTCGCCTATCCATTGCAGCTGCGAAGCATCTATGTAGTCGATCAGGCAAACGACGGCATTACACAAGACAAGGGAACCCTTTACTTCGACGAGTTCTCCCTGCTGTTGCCGAACCAGACAGGCAAACCAGGCAATGCGACGGTTGTGCCTGAACTGCCAGGCAGCATGTCTTTGGGAGCGGAACTGGATCTCGGTTACTCGTTTGAGAAAACAACACCGTTTTTGGACACGGCACTGGTGGAGGTCGACTCCATCGTCGGCCAACAGCTTCCGGGATATGTACCTGCCGACTATTCGTTCACGATCAAGCCTGGCGAGCGCAAAGCAGGCGCAGAAGACGCGATTTCGACATCTTCGATCAAGCTGACCCTTGTGCCGAAGAAGTGGATTGCCGGAAAAGGCGTCGGATTGCTGTACGTCAATGAAGCCAACCAAACGCTCGACCCGCTGTTGGGCACAAGAAACGCCCAAGGACAATGGGTTTACGAAGTGAACAGCTACGGCAAATACGTTCCGTACTATTCGGACGACGTCGGAACTCTCAGTCCATCATTCACGGATATCGCCAACCATCCTGCCAAAGCGGAAATCATGTACATGGCGGAAAACGGGTACGTGAAAGGCTTGACGGACACGACATTCGGGCCGGAAGCTTCGCTCACCAGGGCACAGTTCGTCACTTTGCTGGCGCGCACGTTCAATTGGGAGCTGCCAGCTTCGCCTAAGCTCAGCTTCAAGGACAAGGTGCCTGACTATGCGCAAGGGGCTGTGCAGGTTGCCGTTTCCAAAGGGCTGGTGAAAGGCTACGAGGACAAAACGTTCCGTCCCGACAAACCTGTGACAAGGGCTGAGGCTGCCGTCATTCTGGATCGTTTGGTGAACAAAAAAGGAGCGGCTAAAACCGTTTCCGACAAAGGAACGTGGCCATCCTGGGCATCCGGTTCGATCACCAACATGGTCGGATTGGGCCTGATTGATCCGATCAGCGGAAAATACCAACCGAACAAATCTACGACTCGCGCAGTGTGCGTGGTAGCGCTCTATCGGATTTTGCACCAAACCAAATAAGTAGAGGCAAGTAAAAACGCGAAGACCAGTCTTCTCCCGCTGTTGGAGAGACTGGTCTTTTTCGTTTGCCCATGCGTGGGAAAAAGTCATTGCTGAAATAAGTTAACTGTTTTATTATTTTGGTTAACAAATATATGTTAACTAAGGATGTGATCTGGTTGTTACATATGTATGACTATGCCGAACTGGCAGAAAAGAACAGGCGATTTTTATGGCATCCTTTTACCCAAATGAAGGACTACAACGCCCAGGAGCCAGTGATTATCGCCAGGGGCGAAGGGATCAAGCTGATCGACGTGAACGGCAAAGCGTACTATGACGGATTTTCGTCTGTATGGCTGAACGTGCACGGCCACAATGTCCCGGAACTGAATCAGGCGATTACGGAACAACTGGAGCAGATCGCGCATTCGACGCTCTTGGGGATGGCGAATGTGCCGTCCATTTTGCTGGCTGAGCAATTGATTCGTATAGCACCGCCGGGGCTGAGCAAAGTGTTTTATTCGGACAATGGTGCGACAGCGGTGGAAATCTCGTTGAAAATGGCGTTCCAGTATTGGCAGAACCGGGGGCGGACGGGGAAGCACGGATTTATTACGATGAACAACGCTTACCACGGGGATACGATTGGAGCTACCAGTGTGGGCGCGATCCCGCTGTACCATCAGGTTTACAAGCCGCTGCTCTTCTCGCCGCACATCGTTCCGTACCCATATCCGTACCGTGATGGGGGCGAGGAAGCGTCTGTGGAAGCGACCTTGCGCCAGTTGGAGAGCTTGTTACAGCAGAAGGCAGATGAGATTGCAGCGATGATCGTCGAGCCTGTCGTACAGGGAGCCAGCGGGATGATTGTCATGCCTGACGGTTGTTTGAAGCAAATTGCCGAGCTGCTGCGGGCGCATGACGTACTGCTGATTGCAGACGAGGTGGCGACAGGCTTCGGCAGGACGGGAAAAATGTTCGCCTGTGAGCATGACGGTGTGGTCCCGGATATTATGGCGGTTGCCAAAGGTTTGACAGGGGGCTACTTGCCTGTCGCCGCTACTTTGGTTACGGAAGAGATTTACGCTGCATTTTACGCGGACTACGAGGAACAAAAGACGTTTTTCCACGGTCATTCTTTCACAGGAAATCCGCTAGGCTGTGCGGTGGCCTTGGCGAATTTGCGGTTGATGGAGGAACGCAGACTGGTCGATCAAGTGGTGGAAAAAGCGGCGGGACTTGAGGAGCTTTTGCAGCCGCTAAAAGGAGAGCCGCATGTCGGTGATATCCGGCAAAAAGGGCTGATGGCAGGGATTGAGCTAGTCAGAGACAAGCAAACAAAGGAGCCGTACCACTGGAATGAACGGATCGGCGTGCGCGTCTGTCAGCGAGCCAGAGAAAAAGGGCTGTTGACCCGACCGCTGGGCAATGTGATCGTCTTCATCCCCCCGCTCGCTTCCACAATGGCCGAGATTGCGGACATGGTGCGAATTTTGGCCGAATCGATTCGCGAGGTCACGATTGAGCAAAAGGAGCAGGCGGTACGATGAGCAAGGAGTTTGCAGGACTGTTCATTGCCGGGACGGACACGGAGGTGGGCAAAACGGTCGTGACGGCGGGGATTGCAGCGGCATTGCGCGAGGCAGGCTGCGATGTCGGGGTATGGAAGCCCGTCCAGTCCGGGGCGCTTGCGCACGAGAAAATGAGCGATGCGTTTCGCTTGCGGGCATGGAGCGGTGTGGCAGACAGGTGCGAGGAGATTGCGCCGCTTGCCTTTTCGGCGCCCTTGACGCCGTGGCTGGCTGCGCAGGCAGAGGGCAAGACGCTCACGATGGAGGAAATAACGGCGCATGGTTACCCGTTGCTGGCGAAACACGACTGGCTGCTGGTCGAGGGGGCAGGGGGCCTGGCAGTTCCGTTGACCGAGACAGACATGATGGTCGATCTCGCGGTGCGCTTGAAACTGCCGCTTTTGCTGGTTGCCCGGGCAGGTCTGGGAACGATCAACCACACGCTTTTATCGGTCTGGTACGCTCGTTCGCGCGGGCTTGTGGTGGCAGGAGTGATTTTGAATGAGGGGGCTTCTGCTGCCGATCAAAGCGTTGCTACCAACGCCAAAATGATCGAGTGCTACGGAAACGTTCCGGTTTGGGGTGCGCTGCCGCACGTGCCTGACGAGCTGACAAGCGAGCAGGTGGTTGCGTTGGTGAAGCAGCATGTCCACGTGGAATGGATTATGGGGTTGCTAAAACAGCAAATATGCAAAGGAGAGGTTCGATAGATGAGCAGAACCGTTGTCGCCAATTGGAACGAGTATGCAGGAAAGGCTGTGCAAAAGGAAGCACTGACGCTGCAAGAAGCGCTTTGCGTGCTGCGAGCGCCTGACGATGAGCTGTTGCCGTTGTTGCACGCCGCTTTTCAGGTCAGGAAACATTTTTTCGGGAAAAAGGTCAAGCTGAACATGATCTTAAACGCCAAAAGCGGCCTGTGCCCGGAAGATTGCGGCTACTGTTCGCAATCGATCGTCTCTACCGCGCCTGTAGCCAAGTACACCATGCTCGACAAAGAGACGTTACTGGCAGGCGCAAAAGAAGCGATGAACCGCAAGGCTGGTACATACTGCATTGTCGCTTCCGGGCGAGGGCCGACGGAAAAGGAGCTGGGCCAGGTCATTGAAGCGGTGCAAGAAATTCGCGACACCATGCCGCTGAAAATATGCGCTTGTCTGGGCATCCTCAGCGACGAGCAAGCCAAGCGGCTGAAGGAAGCGGGGGTGCACCGATACAACCACAATTTGAACACAAGCCGGAATCATTACGCGGCGATCACCACCACGCATACGTACGAGCAGCGCGTGGGAACGGTCGATACGGTGAAAAAAGCGGGAATGTCGCCATGCTCCGGCGTCATCATCGGCATGGGGGAGAGCGACGAAGAAATCGCGGAGATGGCTTTTGCCTTGCGGAGCCTGGATGCGGATTCGATTCCGGTCAACTTTTTGAACGCGATCCCGGGAACGCCCTTGGAGCATCAAGGACGCACGCTGGCGCAAAAGGCTCTGAAAGTATTGGCGCTGTTCCGCTTTGTCTGCCCGGACAAAGAAATTCGCGTGGCTGGCGGGCGCGAGGTGAATTTGCGCAGCTTGCAGCCGTTGTCGCTCTACGCCGCCAACTCGTTGTTTGTGGGCGATTATTTGACGACACCGGGGCAGGAAATCACCAGCGATCATCAGATGATTGAAGACCTCGGGTTTGAAATCGAGCTATGCGCGCTGTAAGCGAAGAGGTGCGGCAAATGAGGCAAAGGTACGAATGGCTGGAGACGGAATGGAGCAAGATGCGGGAGCAGTCGCTTTGCCGAGAGTGGCAGACGGTAGAGTCTTTGGCGGAGCATGGAGGAACGTGGATTGTCGTTGGCGGAAAAAAGTTGCTGAACATGTCCTCCAACAACTATTTGGGGCTTGCTCACGATCCGCAAATCATGGCTGCGGGTGAAAAGGCAGCGCGGCAATGGGGCGCAGGAGGAACTGCGTCCCGCCTCGTCCTCGGCAATTACCCGTTGTACGACGAGTTGGAGCAGCGTCTGGCCCGGTGGAAGCAGCGTGAGGAAGCGCTCGTTTTCGCAAATGGCTATCAGGCGAATACGGGGGTGCTTGCTGCGTTGGCTGGTCGGGGCGACGTAGTATTCAGCGATCGGCTGAACCACGCCAGCATTGTGGACGGAATCGTCCTGAGCCGTGCCGAGCACGTCCGGTATCGGCATAACGATTGGGAGCATCTGGCGTTTCTAATGGAAAAACATCAGGGAACGAAACGGAAGTGGATTGTGACGGACAGCGTATTTTCCATGGATGGCGACAAGGCACCATTGCTGGAGTTGATCAAGCTGCGAGAACGGTACGGTGCTTTTCTCATGGTCGATGAAGCGCATGCGGGCGGGGTGCGGGGCGAGCGGGGACAAGGTCTGTGCCACGAACTCGGGATCGCGTCGCAGGTGGATGTGCTGATGGGAACGTTCAGTAAAGCTTTTGGCGTATACGGCGCTTATGTTTGTGCCGATCAGGTCGTCATTCGCCATCTGCGTTCGAAAGCGCGCTCGCTCATCTATTCCACAGCGCTGCCTCCTGGCGTCGTCGGGTCGACGATTGCCGCTCTGACGCAGATTGAGGCGGACGAGTGGCGGCGACAAGCGTTGCAGCACAACGCGCAGCTTTTTCGGCGGTTGCTTGCGGAAAAAGGCTTTGCCGTAACTTCAGACGACACGCAGATTGTTCCGATCACGCTGGGAGAAAACGAGCGGGCGCTGCAATTCAGCCAGAAGCTGTGGGAACGGGGAGTTGCAGCTGTCGCGATTCGCCCGCCGACCGTCCCGGATGGAACAGCGCGCATCCGCTTTACGGTAATGGCTACACATCAGCCAGAAGAGCTGGTCTGGGCGGTCGAGCAATTGACTGCTGTCCGGGATGAATGCGCAGGAGGGATGTGAAGTGGCGCCAGTCATTGTTTGGCTGACAGGCTGGGGAATGGCGGATTCATGCTGGGACAAAGTTCGCGAGCGATTGCCCGATGTACGTCATGTGGTCCCTGACTATTCGCAAGTTTCCCGGCCGGACGAATTTTACGAAGTGGTTGCGCAATCCATTCAAAGCTTGAGTGGAAAAGAACTGCTTGTCGTTGGCTGGTCGCTGGGCGGAATGCTGGCCCTTAGGCTGGCAACTGAAAAGCGCGTAGCCGGACTGGTGCTGATTGGGACGACATTGCGGTTTGTCCGCGACCCGGCGGAACGGGAACGCGGCATTGGCGCAGCAATGCTTCAGCGGATGAAGCGGCAGCTGGCAAAAGACCGCGAGCGGATCATGGCCCAATTCGTAGAGCAGATGTTCACAGGGCAAGAACGCGGGCAAAACTGCGTCGATGTGGGGATTGCAGAGGGCCGCTGGAGCCAGCAGGCGCTGTCCGCAGGGCTGGATTACCTGGCGAGCGAGGACTGCCGGTTTGCCCCTGAGCGCTTGTCTTGTCCGGCAGTTGTCATTCATGGCGAAGGCGACGTCATCTGTCCGCTCGGCGCGGGAAAAGAGCTTGCGGGCAAGCTGGCGGCAGCCGATTTTTTGCAACTGAAAGACTGCGGGCATGCCCCACACCTGGTTCATCCTGAGCAAGTCAGCGAAGCGATCATGAGGATGGTGAAGCGCATTGCACACAGAACAGATCAAGCGTCGATTCAGCAGCAAGGCGACATCTTATGAACAGTATGCGATTGTGCAAAAAGAGATGGCGCAGCGTCTCGGCGCAATCGTGTCCGCGACGTTGGCGGATAAAAGTGTCGAGAGCATACTGGAAATCGGCTGCGGCACAGGCGGACTGACGCGTCTGATCAGGGGGCAGTACCCGAAAGCCGCATACGAAGCGATTGACATCGCGCCCGGAATGATTGCGCAGGCGAGGTCGAACCTTGAGCAGCACGGATTGGCAGTGAACTTTCGCCAGGCTGATACGGAAGAATGGGTCTGGACACAGCCAGAGGCAACCAGGGATCTGATCGTGTCGGGAGCGTGCTTTCAATGGCTGCTTCGCCCTGAGCCGACGATCCGCCGTCTGTGCAAGCTGCTCAAGCCGGGTTCGCCGCTTTTGTTTTCGACGTTTGGCCCCAACACCTTCTGCGAATTGCACGACTCCTTTGCCCGCGCCCATGCCAGTCTGGGAGAGCAAGGAGTTCGGCACGGACTATCGTATTTGACGACAGAGCAGTGGCTTGCCTTGCTGGATTCGGCGGGAATGGAATCGTTGCAGGCGACTGTACACAAGGTGGTTTTGACTTACCCGGGCGTGCTGGATTTTTTGCGTGCCGTAAAAGCGGTAGGAGCAAGCGCCAGCGAAGACAAAACGGCGGGCTTGGGCAGAAAAAGGCTGCTGTTTGCCATGGCTGACTATTATCAGCGGACGTACGGAGATGAGAAGGGAGTGCGTGTAACCTACGAGATGCTTTTTGTCAGCGGCTTTCGCAGCCAATAACGTTTTCTTTTGAGAGAATGGGCAGCTTTTTCTTCATGAAAGCGATTTCGCAGCAGGAATCTGCATGAAGAAATGGAATTTTAAGAAGGTTGGCTATCCTGTTCATTCAAGGAGTGTATGGAAGATGAGTCAAAAGGAAATCGTTATCGCAAGCGCAGTGCGCACAGCTATAGGCAGTTTTCAAGGATCGCTCGCGGGAATCTCCGCAACGAAACTGGGCGGCATCGTCCTGGAAGCGGCTTTGGAGCGCGCTGGCGTGTCCAAAGACTCGGTTGATGAAGTGATTATGGGCAATGTACTTTCCGCAGGACTGGGCCAGAATCCTGCCCGTCAGGCTGCCATTCAAGCAGGATTGGCGCACGAGGTGCCGTCCTTGACGATTAACAAAGTATGCGGCTCCGGATTGAAAGCCGTTCATTTGGCTGTACAGGCGATTTTGAGCGGAGATGCCGAAGTCGTGCTGGCGGGTGGCATGGAAAACATGAGCCAGGCTCCGTACTTGCTGGATGGAGCGCGCTCGGGATATCGCATGGGCGATCAAAAGGCGGTCGACTCGATGATCCGCGATGGTCTTTGGTGTGCATTCAACGACTACCACATGGGAATCACAGCCGAAAATCTGTGCGCCAAATACGAGATCGGACGGGAAGAGCAGGACGAGTTTGCGGCATGGAGCCAGGAAAAAGCGCAGAAAGCTTTGGGAAGCGGCCGTTTTCAGGAGGAGATCGTGCCTGTTCCGATTCCGCAGCGCAAAGGCGACCCTGTGCTGTTTGCTGTCGACGAATTTCCGCGCGCTGGCGTAACCGCCGAGATGCTTTCCAAGCTGAAGCCAGCCTTTAAAAAGGACGGCACTGTGACCGCAGGAAACGCTTCGGGCATCAACGATGGCGCGGCTGCGCTTTTAATCATGACCAAGGAAAAGGCGGAGGAGCTGGGCGTAAAACCGCTCGCGCGCATCGTCGCCAATGCCAGTGCGGGCGTCGATCCGAGCATCATGGGCTACGGTCCGGTGCCAGCGACCAAGCGAGTTTTGGAAAAAGCGGGCATGTCTTTGTCCGACATCGATTTGATCGAAGCGAACGAGGCATTCGCCGTTCAATCGCTGTCTGTCGGCAAAGCGCTCGGCTTCGATCGGGAAAAGCTGAACGTTAACGGCGGAGCGATTGCTCTGGGTCATCCAATTGGCGCAAGCGGGGCGAGAATATTAGTTACGCTTGTTCACGAATTGCAAAAGCGCGAAGGGGTAAAATATGGTCTAGCAACCTTGTGTATTGGCGGCGGACAAGGGGTTTCGACAATTGTTGAAAAAATGTAGATTTTCAATTGTGAACGCTTTGTGTACAGAACAAGACGAACGTTGACAAAGGGAATAATTCTTCGTTAATATGGATGAGGGCAAAGGGGCACTTGACACCAGCCCTCTCCTTATGTATGAAAGGAGAATGTTGTTCCGTGTCGAAAATTGATAATCCTTGGCGAGCCATCACGTTGGTCACTTTAATTGGTGTCGATATGGCCGTTTGCGTGGTTGCGGGAGTCTTTCTGGGAAAATACTTGGATGGCCTTTTCGCTACCAATCCGTTGTTTTTGATGGTTGGACTGCTCGCGGGATTAGGAATAGGCGTGTACAGCGTCTACCGCATCATTCGCGGTTACCTCTAGGGAGATGGGACATGCAAACGTTTTCTTCGGCAATGCGATCCACGTTTCGCTATGCCTTTTTCTGTATGGCAATCGCCGCGATACTCTGGGCGCTGTTGCCATCATCGCGTTTCTTTTTGCAAAGCCTCCTGCTCGGGATGGCTGGCAGTCTAGTGAATGGCACGGTCCTCTTCAGCAAAACATGGCGAATTGGCCAGATGGCTGTCGATCCGGGCGTGCGTCCGAAAGGGACAGGTATGCTGCAACGCTTGGTCGTGGCAGGTTTTGCTGTCTTTTTGACTATGCGTTTTCCTCACTTGTTTGGGCTTGCCGGAGTGTTGATCGGCTTGTTCCTTTTCCAGGTTCTCAGTTTCCTTTTTGTGTATCGCTCCTTTAAATAGATAGCAGAATACTTTTTTTCATGTACGTAAGTAACATACTCGCGCGGAAGAAAGGGGTGAAATACATGCATTATTCTCTGCGATTTGAATGGTTGGGCATGGTATTTGACATCTCCACTGTTCTCATGATTTTGGTAACCTCTCTGGTGGTGCTTTTGCTCTGTATCGGGATGACCCGCAACTTGACCTCCGCTACACCAAGCGGCGCGCAAAACGTGATGGAATGGATTGTGGATTTCGTTACTGGCATTACAAAAAGCTATATCTCACCGAAAAAAGCTGCGGGTTTTGTCTCGCTGGCGCTGACTTTGTTCCTCTACATTTTCCTTGGAAACCAACTGGGTCTCGTATTTAACGTAAATACAGCACACCACAACGGTCCTGACCATCAAGTAAGCGAAAAGGTTAAAGACCTGTTGACGGCTTCCACGACTCCTGAGGCAAAACAACAAAAGATGGCCAAGCTTGAGGAAGAGCTTAACTCAAACGATCCGCATTCTCACGGTGTTGTCATCGGCTGGTGGAAATCTCCAACCGCGACACCGAGCGTAACTTTCGCTCTCGCGTTCATCGTTTTGCTGTACGCTCACTACCTGGGCATTAAGAAGAGTTTCGGTGGATGGTTGAAACATACATTCCTGAATCCGATTCACATTCTGGAGGAGTTCATCATCAAACCATTGACGCTTCCTCTGCGTCTATTCGGTAACATCTTTGCGGGTGAGGTTTTGATCGCCTTCCTGTTGGGTGTAGGGATCTTCGGAAGTATTCCGTTGTTCCTGTGGCTGGGCTACTCGGTGTTTGTCGGCTCTGTACAGGCATTCATTTTCACTACGCTGGCGATGGTTTACCTGTCTCAGCAGGTGAATGAAGATCACTAATCAGCATTTCCCCGATTTTATACTCGCTTTTACAAACTAAGGAGGTTTTTAAACAATGGAAGGTTTGGCTCTTGCAATTGGTATCGTATTTGGTCTCGCTGCTCTTGGCGCAGCAATCGGTAACTCCCTGGTAATCTCCCGTACAATTGAAGGCGTAGCTCGTCAACCAGAAGCACGTGGTAACCTGATGGGTCTCATGTTCCTGGGTCTCGGTCTGGTAGAGGCGGTTCCGATCATCGCTGTAGCGATCGGTTTCATTCTCTTCGGTCGTATGTAGTCAGCGAGCAATTGGTAACAATAGGCGGGCGCTTGATACCCGCCTCTATTTTTGATCGAGTGGAAGTCTATGAAGCTGCCATTCGACGCAAGCAAGAAAACTTCGTCATAGTACGAAGCCAGAGTGTCTGAAACAAACGGTATATACCGTGATGATACATCTTTCTTTTCGCAGGAAGGAGTGAAACGAATGCTCGACTTTGGAGCGGTGTCCCTGGAGTGGGGAACGCTTTTAACCCAAGCAATTGTGTTCTTGTTGTTGCTGCTCTTGGTTCGTAAATTGGCTATGGGCCCGATCGTTGGGATCATGGAGAAACGTCGTCAGCATATCGAAACCCAAATTTCATCTGCTGAGCGCAACCGCGCAGAAGCGGAAAAACTCTTGGCTGAACAACGTCGCGTACTGGATGAAGCTCGCGCTGAATCCAAAGCAATCATCGACCGCGCTAGCAAGCAAGCGTCTGATGAAGCGGCGAAAATCGTGGCAGAAGCTCAAGCTGCATCCGAGCGTATGAAAGCGGACGCAAGCGCTGAACTGGCACGTGAAGTAGAAAAAGCAAAATCCGAGCTGCGTGAACAAATGACCAGCCTCTCCGTACTCTTGGCTTCCAAGATTATCGAGAAAGAACTGGACGAAGCAGCTCAAAAGTCCACTGTTGACAAATTCCTGGCTCAAGTAGGAGATCGCCTATGAGTAGCGCAGTAGGAAAGCGTTATGCTCGCGCTCTGTTTGAGGTAGCGAGCGAGCGTGGCAAGATCGATCAGGTGGAAGCTGACCTTGGTGCGATCGTGCAGGCTGTGGAAGGCAACGAAGATCTGCAAAAGATCATGCAGCACCCGCACATCGCTGCAGATGCAAAGGGCAAGCTGGTTGATGAGCTTTTCAAAAGCCATGTAGGGGAAGAGAGCTTCAACTTCCTGAACGTCCTGATTGAAAACGGACGGGAAGTTCAACTGTCTGACATCTACAGCTCCTTTGTGCAACTGGCAAATGAAGCGCGTGGCTACGCAGATGCTGTCGTCACGAGCGCAAAGCCGCTTTCTGATGAAGAACAGGCAGAGTTGGCTGAGAAGTTCGGTCAAACTTTGAATAAAAAGCTGCGGTTGACAGCGGTCGTAGACCCTGCAATCCTCGGCGGCATCGTTATCAAAATTGGCGACCGTCTGTACGATGGCAGCCTGAAAACAAAGTTGGAAACCTTTGCGCAAAAAGCGTAAAGCTCGGTCTTAACGAAGTTGGATGAATGGGGTGAATTAAGTGAGTGCAATCAGACCAGAAGAAATTAGCTCCCTCATCAAAGAGCGGATCGCTAATTTTAAATCTGAAATCGAAGTTGTAGACGTAGGCACAGTCATCCAGGTTGGTGACGGTATTGCTCGCGTTCACGGTTTGGAAAAGGCCATGCAAGGGGAGCTTCTTGAGTTCCAAAATGGCGTAATGGGTATGGTACTCAACTTGGAAGAAGATAACGTGGGTGTCGTTATTATGGGACCTTTCCGCGACATTAAGGAAGGCGATACTGTAAAACGTACCGGCCGCGTTATGGAAGTTCCAGTAGGGGAAGCGCTGCTCGGCCGCGTAGTAAACCCACTGGGTCAACCACTCGATGGTCAAGGACCTATCGCAAATGACGGCTACCGCCCGATCGAGAGCCCGGCTCCTGGCGTAATGGCGCGTAAATCCGTACACGAACCGCTCCAAACAGGTATCAAAGCGATTGACGCGATGATCCCGGTTGGCCGCGGACAGCGTGAGTTGATCATTGGTGACCGCCAAACTGGTAAAACAGCAGTGGCGCTCGACACCATCATCAACCAAAAAGGCAAAGACATGATTTGTATCTACGTGGCGATCGGTCAGAAGCAATCGACCGTTGCGAACATCGTAGAAACCCTGCGTAAAGCAGGCGCTCTGGATTACACCATCATCGTTTCCGCTACAGCTTCCGACCCAGCGCCAATGCTGTACCTGGCTCCTTATGCTGGTGTTACTATGGCTGAGTACTTCATGTACAAAGGCGGACACGTTCTGTGCGTATACGATGACCTGTCCAAACAGGCTGCTGCATACCGCGAAATGTCCCTGTTGCTCCGTCGTCCTCCAGGTCGCGAAGCATATCCTGGTGACGTATTCTACTTGCACTCCCGCTTGCTGGAGCGCGCTGCGAAACTGTCTGATGAACTGGGCGCAGGTTCCATTACTGCTCTGCCGTTCATCGAAACCCAAGCGGGTGACATTTCCGCATACATTCCTACTAACGTGATCTCCATCACGGATGGTCAGATCTTCCTGGAGACAGACTTGTTCAACGCAGGTCAACGTCCAGCGGTTAACACCGGTCTTTCCGTATCTCGTGTAGGTGGTTCCGCGCAAATCAAGGCGATGAAAAAGGTAGCAGGTCCGCTCAAGCTTGAGTTGGCTCAATACCGTGAGCTTGCAGCGTTTGCTCAGTTCGGTTCCGACCTGGACAAAGCTACCCAAGCTCGTCTGACCCGCGGTGAGCGCTTGATGGAAATCATGAAACAAGGCCAGTTCGATCCAATGCCTGTTGAGAAGCAAGTTGCTTCTATCTACAGCGCTACACGCGGCTACCTGGATGACATTCCAGTAGCAGATGTACGCCGCTTTGAGAAAGAGCTGCTGTCTTTCCTGGATTCCAACAAACCACAACTGTTGGAGCACATCCGCACTACGAAAGACCTTCCAGATGAAAAAGAACTGAACGCAGCGATCGAAGAGTTCAAAAAAGGCTTTTCGGTAACTCGCTAATCGTTAACCTGATAGACATCAGATGCATGCCGGGCAAGAAAGCCCGGGCATGCGTTCTCAAGGTGGTGAAAACGAGTGGCAAAAGGAATACGTGAGATTCGACGCAGTATTAAAAGTACCAAAAATACGCGCCAAATCACGAAAGCGATGAAAATGGTGGCGGCAGCGAAACTCCGCCGCAACCAGGAGAAGGCTGAGGCAGCACGTCCTTACGCTGACAAAATCCAGGAAGTGATTGCAAGCATTGCGAGCGGAACAACTGGTTCCAAACATCCGATGCTGCAAAATCGTCCGGTGAAAAAGACTGGTTACATTGTCATCACTTCCGACCGTGGACTTGCTGGCGGATACAACGCCAACATGCTTCGCAAAGTGGTTACCACCATCAGCGAAAAGCACAAATCCAAGGATGAGTACGGTATTTTTGTGATCGGTCGCAAAGGTCGTGACTTCTTCAGCAAACGGAACTATCCGCTTCTGGAAGAGGTAACAGGTCTGCCAGCCAGCCCGGCCTTTGCTGATATCAAGAAAATTGCCGGTGCGGCAGTCCAGATGTTCGCGAACGAACAAATTGACGAACTGTACCTGTGCTACAACAAGTTCCAAAGTGCAATTTCGCAAATACCTACCGTAAAACAATTGCTGCCACTGGAAGCTCCCGAGAGCAACACGGTGCGCACAATCAATTACGAGTAT
This sequence comes from Brevibacillus sp. FSL K6-0770, assembly GCF_038000275.1. Classification (NCBI taxonomy): domain Bacteria; kingdom Bacillati; phylum Bacillota; class Bacilli; order Caryophanales; family Paenibacillaceae; genus Brevibacillus; species Brevibacillus sp. FSL K6-0770. Next base: position 5,498,253 of record NZ_JBBOBQ010000001.1, on the reverse strand, counting down.
GAGCCGTCCTCGGAAGAAGTTCTGGCCGATCTGTTGCCTAAATACGCGGAAACACTGGTGTACAGTGCGCTTCTCGAAGCGAAGGCTTCCGAAGAAGGTTCCCGTATGACAGCGATGGGCAACGCGACAGACAACGCAACGGATATGATTAACCGTTACACGTTGATCTACAACCGTGCCCGTCAGGCAGCCATTACTCAAGAGATTTCCGAGATCGTTGCAGGTGCAAACGCACAGGCTTAGTGGCAGCGAATAGCTCCCAATTTAGCTTTACAGGAGGGAAGAAGTAAGATGGCGAATGGACGCGTGGTTCAGGTAATGGGTCCGGTTGTTGACGTCGAGTTCGACCGCGGACACCTGCCTGCCATTTACAATGCGATCAAGATTCAACATAAAGCACAAAGCGCTGGCGAGCGCGACATCGACTTGACAGTTGAGGTTGCAACTCACCTGGGTGATAACCTGGTTCGTACCGTTGCGATGTCTTCCACTGACGGTTTGGTTCGCGGTATGGAAGCCGTTGATACAGGTGCAGCTATCTCCGTTCCAGTGGGTGCAGTTACCCTCGGACGCGTATTTAACGTATTGGGAGAGCCGATCGACCTGCAAGAGCTGGGTCAAGTAGATCGTCGCGACCCAATTCACCGTAAAGCTCCTGAGTTCGTAGACCAAGCAACTACTGTTGAAATCCTGGAAACAGGTATCAAAGTAATTGACCTCTTGGCTCCGTACATCAAGGGTGGTAAGATCGGTCTGTTTGGTGGTGCGGGTGTAGGTAAAACCGTTACGATCCAAGAGCTGATCAACAACATCGCGCAAGAGCACGGTGGTATTTCCGTATTCGCTGGTGTAGGTGAGCGTACCCGTGAAGGTAACGACCTGTACCACGAGATGAAAGATGCAGGCGTTCTGCCGAAAACCGCGATGGTATTCGGTCAAATGAACGAACCGCCTGGTGCGCGTCTTCGCGTAGCGTTGACCGGTCTGACAATGGCGGAGTATTTCCGTGATGAAGAAGGCCGCGACGTTCTTCTGTTTATCGACAACATCTTCCGCTTTACCCAAGCGGGTTCCGAGGTATCCGCTCTCTTGGGCCGTATGCCATCCGCGGTAGGTTACCAGCCAACACTGGCTACCGAAATGGGTCAGCTGCAAGAGCGCATTACTTCTACGAAAAAAGGTTCCGTAACGTCTATTCAAGCGATCTACGTACCAGCGGATGACTATACTGACCCGGCGCCTGCGACTACGTTTGCTCACTTGGACGCTACTACCAACCTGGAGCGCTCCATCGCTGAGTTGGGTATCTTCCCTGCGGTAGACCCACTCGCATCCACTTCCCGTGCTCTGACTCCTGACGTAGTTGGTCAAGAACACTACGATGTGGCTCGTGGCGTGCAAAAAATCCTGCAACGTTACAAAGAATTGCAAGATATCATCGCGATCCTTGGTATGGACGAGCTGAGCGACGATGACAAACAAGTGGTTGGCCGCGCGCGCCGCATCCAACGCTTCCTGTCCCAGTCCTTCCACGTTGCCGAGCAATTTACTGGTAACCCAGGCCAATACGTGCCATTGAAAGAAACGGTTCGCAGCTTTAAAGAAATCCTCGAAGGCAAGCACGACCACCTGCCAGAGGGCGCGTTCCTGTATGTAGGAACGATTGAAGAAGCGGTAGAAAAAGCGAAGAAAATGGCGTAAGACACCCTGGAAAGGGGAGACGATTAAATGAGTAAGATGACAGTTGAAGTCGTAACTCCTGAACGGGTTGTCTATAGCGGTCAGGCTGAAATGGTCATTGCTCGCGGTGTTCAAGGGGATCTCGGTATTTTGCCGAACCATATGCCACTGGTGAGCCCGCTGAAAATAGCGCCTGTTCGGATCAAGACAGAAGGCGAGAAAGAAGTAAAGATGGCTGTAAGCGGCGGCTTCATGGAAGTGCGCGGCGATAAAGTAACCATCCTTGCTGAAACGGCTGAATTGCCGGGAGACATCGATGTTGAACGCGCGAAGGCAGCGAAGGCTCGCGCCGAGAAGCGTTTGGCTGAGAAATATGCCGAGCTCGACGTCCAGCGTGCCGAGCGTGCGCTGCAACGTGCGATGGCACGTCTCGACGTAACGAAGTAAGCGTAAGCTTGATATCCCCGCGCCCATGTGGCTGCGGGGATTTTTCGGTTACGAGCGCGTATGGCGATACATGCATGCTGGGCATGATATTTCCAGTTGGTAATCGCCTATCGTTTCTGTGTATAATAGACCTAATGCCCTGCCGTCTGACATGATTTTTTGCGACAGCATAATGTGCGGCACTGGCTAGTGGAATTAAAGGAGAGTGTACTGATGCAAACCATTCGCGATATTCGCCACAATCAGGATGGCGTAGTGATTCCGAGCGGCTTCGCGGCCAATGGCTGGTCGAACGTGCTGTCTCATGAGATGAATGTCCTGTTTCAGGCTCTGTGTTTTGTCGTAACAGAGTACGAGACAAAAGCGGAGATGGAAAAAGGACTGGATGAAATCGAAGCGTTGAAAGGCGCCTTTTCTGTACCTGCCAAGGAAGCATTTAAATCGGAAGAAGACTATGAAGGCTATGTAGACCTGCTGAACCGCTTCAAGGCATTCCTGAAGCGTTCCGATTACGCTTATCCTGCATCCCGTGTGGAAGCGATTGAGCTTTTCGTAAAATGGGGTCTTGTGATCGACAACGAAGACGCGTGGGATATTCCTGTCCACCCGTTCCCGGATGTACCTCAGTTGTTTAATCTGAGTGAAGCGGAATCGCTCGCCCTGGCGCATGTAAAGCTGGAAGCGCTGGTACACCCTATTTTCAGCCGTCTGGTCATGATGCTGCATGAACGCGATGAAAACACGTTTAGCATCTCCAAGGCAGAAATGAAAGAAATGCTGAATACGAATGACCAGATGCTTACTGAAGTTTTGATCAAGCTGACTCCGTATATGGAAGAGGCGATCGAGAACGTACTGGAACTTCCGGATGATGAGAAACTGAATTTCACCATTGTATGGGAGCGCATTTACGAAGACTTCCTCGGTCAGCAGTTTTCAAGCAATGTTCAATAATGCACAAAATAAATACGCCTGACGGACATATTCGTTTGGCTATTATATGATGCTGGAAAAACTTAGGGAAAAATCTCTAAGTTTTTCCCTTTATATGGGACTACAGGAAGGCTTTCGTTAGACACCCAATTGGCAATTTGATATAATGATAAAGGTATTTTTTTCTAGCAGTATCGGTCTGCGACTACGTTCATACCTTCATCTGCGATGCTGCAAGGAGTACCCTTTTGATGATGTTCATACTTCATCTGGAGGGCAGCGCAAGACAGATTCATATCTTTCTTACGAGCGGAGGGAACGTGGGTGATTGACATCTATACCAACAATTATGTTATTGTCGCGATCTTTTTGTTTCTCGGTGTGTTGTTGCCCGTAGCTACTGTCAGCTTCGTTGGTCCACTACTGCGTCCAAAGAAACCGACACGGGAGAAGCAAACCACTTATGAAAGCGGTAACATTCCTGTTGGTGACAGCTGGGTACGTTTCAACGTGAAGTATTACATCTTTGCCCTTATGTTTGTCATTTTCGATGTAGAAACACTCTTTCTGTACCCGTGGGCCGTCGCTTACAAAGAGTTGGGGCTGTTCGCCCTGGTCGAGATGGTCATCTTTATATCCTTGCTTGTGGTAGGGCTGATTTACGCGTGGAGAAAGAAGGTGCTGGAATGGAACTAGATCTGACAAGCATTGCGCCTGAATTGCAAGAAGAACTGAATCGAAACGTCATGTTTACGACTTTGGAAACGGTAAAAGGATGGGTGCGAAGCAATTCGCTCTGGCCTTTGACTTTTGGCCTTGCCTGTTGCGCGATTGAGATGATGGGAACCGGGGGAGCGCGATACGATCTGGACAGGTTCGGGGTAATTTTCCGGGCTTCGCCGCGCCAATCCGATGTCATGATCGTAGCCGGAACGGTTACGAAAAAAATGGCTCCATTGCTGCGCCGCTTGTACGACCAGATGCCTGAACCGAAGTGGGTGATTGCGATGGGGTCCTGTGCGACGGCGGGCGGACCATATGTGCGCTCGTACAGTGTCGTAAAAGGTGTCGATCAGATCGTTCCCGTCGATGTATACATTCCAGGGTGTCCACCTAACCCTGCCGCCCTGATTTACGGAATCAACAAACTTCAGGAAAAAATTCGCTATGAAGCGAAGACTGGGAAGCGGGTGACCAGTCCATGAGTGAAGAAAAACGCAGGCCAACGCCGGAAGAAAAGGCGCAGGCAGCAGCCGAGGCGCGCGCCAAAGCTGAAGCTTTGCGAAAATTAAGAGAACAGGAAGAGCAGGGCGCAGAGGCAGCTCCACCAGCTCAAGAAGAAGCTCAGGCACAAGCCGCAGATTCGCAAGAGGAAGCATCAGCAGCGAAGCTAGTCTCGGAAATGACACCGGAAGAAAAAGCAGCAGCGAAAAAGGCGGCGGCCGCAGAAGCGATTGCCAAAGCGAAAGCTGCAAAGGAAGCCGGGGCTGATACGCCAAGCGAAGCAGCCGCACCAGCAGCGAAGCCAGTCTCGGAAATGACGCCGGAAGAAAAAGCAGCAGCGAAAAAGGCTGCCGCCGCAGAAGCGATTGCCAAAGCCAAAGCTGCGAAGGAAGCCGGAGCAGATACGCCAAGCGAGGCAGCAGCACCAGCAACGAAGCCAGTTTCGGAAATGACGCCGGAAGAAAAAGCAGCGGCGAAAAAAGCGGCAGCGGCAGAAGCGATTGCCAAAGCCAAAGCTGCGAAGGAAGCCGGAACAGATGCGCCAAGCGAAGCAGCAGCACCAGCAACGAAGCCAGTCTCGGAAATGACGCCGGAAGAAAAAGCAGCGGCGAAAAAAGCTGCCGCCGCAGAAGCGCTGGCAAAAGCGAAAGCTGCCAAGGAAGCGAAAGAATCTGCCCAGCAGGGAGATGGCGCTTCGTCAGCAGAGGGGGCAGATGCGGAAGCGAAGGCAAAAGCCGCCGCAGCGGCCAAAGCAAAAGCAGCTGCCGCCGCTGCAGCTAAGGCGAAGGCCGAGAGAGAAGCGGGTGGCTCGCCAGCAGATGGCGGGGATGATGACGCCAAAGCGAAAGCCGCCGCAGCAGCAAAAGCCAAGGCTGCCGCCGCAGCCGCTGCAAAGGCAAAAGCTGCTCAAGCGACTGGCGATGGAGCGGAAGCAGCAGAAACGCCAAAAGCTCCTTCCAAAAACCAACCGTATCTCGACAAGTACGTGCTGCGTATTACAGAGAAGTTCGGCAAAGAAGTGCTGGAAGCCAGTTATATTAACGAATTGGCCAAGGAAGTCCCGACATTGGTTATTCAGAACGAACGGTGGCACGAGATTGCCCAGTTTCTGAAAGAAGACGGGCAATTGGCCTTTGAATATTTGTCAGATTTGCATGGCGTCGATTATGAGGACAGGATGGAAGTTTACTACCATCTGTACTCCTACAAAAATCGGCAAAGCCTGGCGGTAAAAGTCAAAACCAGTCGGGAACAGTCGTCTGTGCCGTCTGTCATGGACGTATGGAACGGCGCCAATTGGAATGAAAGAGAGACTTTTGACTTGTTGGGGATTCATTTCCCGGGACATAAGGATTTGCGTCGAATTTTGCTGCCGGATGATTGGGTAGGCTATCCGCTGCGAAAAGATTATGTGCAATACGACGAGGAGGTTTAACTGATGAACCAGAACATCCTCACAACAAGTGTCGATACCTCTTCAGAAAACGGCATTCGCACGGAAGAGATGCTTCTGAATGTCGGCCCGCAGCATCCAAGTACACACGGAGTATTTCGCTTGGTCGTCAAAATTGATGGCGAAACGATCAAGGAAGCTATTCCGGTCATGGGCTATCTCCATCGCGGCACCGAAAAGCTGGCGGAAAATCTGAACTATACGCAGATTATTCCTTACACCGACAGGATGGACTACGTATCTGCCATGACCAACAACTATGTGCTCTGTCACGCGGTAGAGACGATGATGGGTCTGGAAATACCCGAGCGTGCCCAGTTCTTGCGCCTGATTGCCATGGAATTGAACAGGGTGGCAAGTCACCTGGTCTGGTGGGGAACTTATTTGCTCGACATCGGTGCAATGGGACCGTTTCTGTATGCGTTCCGCGATCGGGAAATGATCCTTGACCTGTTTAACGAGCTGTGTGGAGCGCGAATGACTTTCAACTACATGCGGATCGGTGGCGTGAAGTGGGATGCGCCTCCAGGCTGGGTAGACAAGGCAAAGGAATTTGTCCAATACATGAAGAAGGAACTGAACAACTACCACCAGCTCGTATCCGGAAACGAAATTTTTATCAGCAGGATCAAAGGCATCGGAAAATTCGACACCAGTACGGCATTGGATTACTCGCTGTCTGGCGTTATGCTGCGAGCCACTGGCGTGAAGTGGGATTTGCGCAAAGATGAGCCATATTGCATCTATGATCGCTTCGATTTTGATGTTCCGACTGCGACAGAGGGCGATTGCATGGCGCGCTATCAAGTGCGCATGGCAGAGATTGAACAGTCGTTGCGCATTTTGGAGCAAGCCCTGGAGCAGTTCCCGAGCGAAGGGGAAGTGATCGGCAAAGTGCCTCGTGTCATTCGGCCACCAGCTGGCGAGACTTATGTGCGGATCGAGTCTCCGCGTGGGGAAATCGGCTGCTACATCGCAAGCCAGGGTAAGGATAAGCCTTGGAGATTGAAATTCAGACGGCCGTCCTTTACCAATCTGCAAATTCTGCCCACATTGTTGCAGGGAGAAAGCCTTGCCAACATGATCGTCATCCTGGGCAGCATCGACATCGTGCTCGGGGAGGTTGACTGTTGATGAATGCGCTTTTGCAGCAAGCCCCCTCATGGGGAAACACTCTCTGGTTTATTTTGGCGGCGGTGATCCTGCTGGCCGTTTTGCTGGGATTCGTCACATACGCTATCTACTTCGAGCGCAAAGTCATCGGTTGGATGCAGCTGCGCATTGGGCCCAATCGCGTCGGGCCTTTGGGACTTTTGCAAACCGTTGCTGACGTTACCAAGCTGCTGTTGAAAGAAGATACGCGTCCCAAGCACGCTGACAAAGCTTTGTTCACATTGGCGCCGATTTTGGCTTATGCGCCCGCCTTCGCTGTCCTGGCAGTCATGCCGTTTACGGAAAGCATCCAGTTTGCCGATTTGGGAATCGGCCTGCTGTACTATATCGCGCTTTCCGGCATTACGGTGCTCGGGGTGATTACGGCTGGCTGGGCTTCGAACAACAAGTATTCGCTGATCGGGGGTCTCCGCTCTGCTGCGCAGATGATCAGCTATGAAGTGCCGCTGGTCATGTCCGTGGTTGGTGTCGTTCTGTTGACGGGCAGCATGAATCTCAGGGAAATTGTCGAGGCGCAGCGGGATGTCTGGAATATTGTTCCGCAGTTTATCGGATTTGCCGTATTTATCATTGCTGCTCAGGCAGAGCTGAACCGTACGCCGTTTGACCTGCCTGAAGCCGAATCGGAGCTGGTAGCCGGATATCACGTCGAATACTCCGGATTCCGTTTTGCCATGTTCATGCTGGCAGAGTACGTGTACATGTTCGGGATGGGGACGCTGATTACGATTTTGTTCCTTGGTGGATGGCTGCCGATTCATCCGGCTTTGGGCTTTATTCCGGGAATCGTCTGGTTTGTGCTCAAGTTCTCGCTGTACATCTTCCTTCAGTTTTGGATTCGGGCTACCATGCCGCGCTTGCGAGTAGACCAACTGATGTCGTTTGCCTGGAAAGTGCTTCTGCCAATCGCGCTGTTCAACATACTGCTTACCGCTGTCGTCGTCTCCTATCAAAACGGGATGTTCTGATTTTGGCGGCAGAAAGCAACTGCTAGGCGTTACGGGTTTCTACGCGCAGGCTTCGCCATTGGCAAGGCGATAGTCAAGTAACTCAAATTCTGAGGGGTGACACACATGCTTGGACTGGCTAAAGGCCTTGGGTATACCTTTAAAAAACTCACGGAGAAAAAAGTTACCCATTTTTATCCGGATGTGCCCTTTCCCATGCCGCCACGCTTTCGCGGCATCCAACACTTTTCCCCGGAAAAATGCATCGTTTGCAACCAATGCGCCCGCATTTGTCCGACCGAGTGCATTCAATTGACAGGGAAGCCCCATCCTGATCCGGATAAAAAGGGAAAGATCATCGATACGTACGATATCAACTTCGAGCTGTGCATCTTGTGCGATCTCTGTACGGAGGTTTGCCCTACCGAAGCGATTGTGATGACCAACAACTTCGAGCTGGCAGCTTACAGCAGGGACGAACTGTACAAAAACTTGAAATGGCTGGATGACAACAATACAAACGTCAGGGAGGAGAACTAGCATGACTGGCGAATTTGCAGCCTTTTTTATCCTGTCTCTCCTGACGATTGGCGGCGCAGTCTTCATGATCAGTTTTACTCGTGTTGTACACATGGTAATCTCGCTCGGGGTCACATTTATCAGCATCGCAGGACTGTTTGTTTTGCTCGGAGCAGAGTTTGTAGGCGTGGCGCAAGTGCTGGTCTACTCTGGTGCGATTTCCATTCTGATGCTGTTTGGAATCATGCTCACCAAGCACGATGCCCAGGACGAAGGAACAGGGCGCAAGTGGAAAAACCGCTTCATTCTGTTGTTTGTCGCTGGTTTGTTCGGCCTGTTGTTCTGGGGAATCCAAAACACACCGTGGCCTGCACCACCGCCGCCAGTGGCTTCTCCTGTGAGCAACGCCAAAGAAATCGGACTGGAAGTATTCACGAAGTACGTCATTCCATTTGAACTGTTGTCCGTACTGCTCTTGGTCGCGTTGGTCGGTGCGATCATCATGGCAAAAAAGGAGGGGGATAACGAATGACAGTGAGCATTACCTCCTACTTAATGGTCGCATTGATTTTGTTCTGTGTCGGTTTGTACGGAGCACTGACAAAGCGAAATGCGGTTGTCGTTTTAATCTCGATCGAATTGATGCTGAATGCGGTGAATATCAATCTGGTCGCGTTTTCCAAATACGGCTTGTACCCCGCTGTAGCCGGGCAAATTTTCACCTTGTTCACCATGACGGTTGCTGCTGCCGAGGTCGCAGTGGGTCTGGCGATCTTGATCGCGCTCTACCGCAACAAGGAAACAGTCAATGTAGATGAAATAGACCAAATGAAACGATAGATGGAGACCTGATAAGGAGGACAAAGATGGATACTTTTTTGCACTACGCCTGGCTCATCCCTCTGTTTCCGCTTCTTGCTTTCATCGTGATCGTTTCGTTTGGTCGCCAGTTGAAAGAAGGAGCGGCCATAGTCGGCATCGGGCTGACAGCTGTTTCTTTCGGAATCGCCGTCCTCGCTTTTTGGCAGAGATTCCGGGATGGGGGAGTAGACTACAACTATGTGGTAGATTGGCTTCATGTCGGTGACATCGTGATCAATATGGGCTTTGAGGTAACTCCGCTCAATGCGATGATGCTGGTTATCGTCACGCTGGTCAGCTTGCTCGTTCAGATTTATTCCAAAGGCTACATGCATGGCGACGAGCGCTTTCCGGTGTTTTACCAATATCTCGCCCTGTTCACGTTTTCCATGCTCGGGCTGGTCATTTCTCCGAACCTTTTGCAAGTGTACATTTTCTGGGAGCTGGTTGGTGTCTGTTCCTTCCTGCTCGTCGGTTATTACTATTTCAAACCGGAAGCCAAAGCGGCTGCGAAAAAGGCATTTATCGTTACGCGGATTGGCGACCTGGGATTGTTCATTGGGATATGCTTGCTGTTCTGGTGGACCGGAAGTTTTGAGTACGGGCCGATCTTCGAAAGCGTAGCTCTCGGACGACTGGAGCCGTGGATGATTACAGTCGCAGCGATTTTGATTTTTATCGGTGCGATGGGGAAATCAGGCCAATTCCCGCTGCATACGTGGTTGCCTGATGCGATGGAAGGTCCTACGCCTGTATCTGCCTTGATTCACGCAGCGACGATGGTTGCTGCCGGTGTGTACCTGGTGGCTGCGACTTATCCGCTGTTCATCGCTTCTGATACGGCTTTGACTGTAGTGGCTTATGTAGGTGGCATCACGGCGATTTTTGCCGCTTCCATCGGTTTGACACAGCGCGACATCAAACGTGTGCTTGCGTATTCCACAGTCAGTCAGCTCGGGTACATGATGATGGCGCTGGGGGTTGCCGGTGCTGCCGGCTATGTGGCGGGATCGTTTCACCTGATGACGCACGCCTTTTTCAAAGCGTTGCTCTTTCTCGGAGCGGGCAGCGTAATCCACGCCGTACATACGCAAGATGTGTTTGAAATGGGCGGCCTGTGGAAAAAGATGCCTGTCACAGCACTAACGTTTTTGATCGGCTGTCTGGCTATTGCGGGAATCTTTCCTTTCGCCGGATTCTGGTCGAAAGAAGCGATTTTGGGCGCTGTATATGGAGCGCATCGCTACGATCTGCTGGTTATTGCGCTGGTTGCGGCTTTCTTTACCGCATTCTATATGTTCCGATTGTTTTTCCTCACGTTCACGGGAAAAGCTCGGGGCAAGCACGAAGCACACGAGTCACCTGGCGTCATGACTGGGCCTTTGCTAATTTTGGCGCTGCTTGCTGTAGTCGCCGGATTTGTGAACACGCCTTACGCACCTTTGCTGACTGACTGGATTTTGTCAACAGGAACAGGTACGGCAATTGTCAACGTGTTTGGCGAAGGAACAGAGCATGCCGCTTCCTGGCTGCAAATCGTCGCTTTGCTCATCTCGGTGCTGGGCGTCATTTTAGCCTACCTGATGTACGGCAAAAAGTCGGTATCGCCAAACAGTATTCCCGAAGCGATGCCGTGGCTCTATCGACTCTCTTACCGAAAATACTATGTGGATGAACTGTACCAGAATGTGATTGTGCGGCCACTTGGCTGGCTGGGAATCATTTTGAACGGGTTTGACAAATACGTGGTGGATGGCCTGGTTGGGCTGACAGCCAAGATTACGCAGGGAATTGGCGCTTTACATGCACGTGTGCAAAGCGGCCAGATCCAGTCTTACGGGGCGATGGTTCTGTTTGGCCTGCTGCTGTTGATCCTTGCCATCAGTTTGACGGTCGAGGGAGGTGGACTCTTTGGTTTCGGGCGCTAATATCCTTTTGTCGTCGCTGGTGTTCTCTCCACTTCTGGCGATTCTCGTGATCGCTTGCATCCCTGGTCGTCGATTCGCGGCAATCAAGCAGGTCGGGATACTGGGAACCTTGTTGCCGTTGATCCTGGCATTTTGGATGTTCGGTTTGTTCAATTACGATACATCCAATCTGCAGTTTGTCGAGCGTCATGACTGGATTTCCATTCCGATCGGACTTGCTCAGACAGGTACGGTATTCGCTTTTGAAATCAACTATGAGCTTGGTGTGGACGGGATTTCCATGCCGTTGATTTTGCTGACAGCGATCATCGGAACTCTCGCTGCGGTCGCTTCCTGGCAGATCAAAAAGCGGCTGAAGGAATTTTTCATCTTGTTCCATCTGCTGCTGATCGGGATGCTCGGAGTTTTCGCAGCCGACAACCTGTTCCTGTTCTTCATTTTCTTCGAGCTGACACTGGTGCCGATGTACTTCCTGGTCGGAATATGGGGCTATGGCGAACGCGAGCATGCGGCCAACAAGTTCCTGTTGTACAACGGAATCGGTTCCGGCATCATGCTGCTGGCCTTCATCGCTATTTTCGTCGTCATGCGAACACTGAATATCGATCAGATTGCCGCGATTTTGACGACACCGGACCATCCGGTCACAGCAGCGCTGACGCCAACAGTTCGCTTCGCCTTGTTCATGGCCCTGTTCGTTGCCTTCGCGATCAAGCTTCCGGTGTTTCCGTTCCATACGTGGATGCTGAAAGTGCACGTACAGGCTCCGCCGTCCATCGTTATGATCCACTCCGGCATTTTGCTGAAGATGGGGGCATACGGACTTTTGCGGATGGGCATCGGATTTTTCCCGGAACAGGCGTACCAGTTCTCTACATGGCTGGCGATCCTGGGAATCATCAACGTGCTGTATGGCGCGGTGCTCGCTTTTGTGCAAAAAGATTTGAAAATGGTTCTGGCGTACTCCAGTATCAGCCATATGGGGATCGTTCTCCTTGGTTTTGCGGCCATGAACTCGATCGGCTTTCAAGGAGCGATGTTCCAGGTTGTCTCTCACGGTTTTATTTCGGCGCTGTTGTTCTTCCTGATCGGCGTCATTTGGGACCGGACGCAAACTTCGATGATCGACGACCTTGGCGGCTTGTCCAAATCCATGCCATTTGTCAGCGGCGTCTTTTTGGCTGGCGGTATGGCATCGCTCGGACTGCCTGGCATGTCCGGATTTATCAGTGAGTTCTTTGCTTTCCTGGGACTGTTCGGTCGAATGCCTGTACTGGCTGCGATCGGGGCGCTTGGGATCGTGCTTACAGCCGTCTATTTGTTGCGAGCGATCATGCGAACGACATTTGGGCCGACACCAAGCCGCTTCACAGGTCTTGCGGATGCACAGCCGATGGAAGTGATTCCGATGGTCGTGCTTCTCGGGTTTATTATCCTCATCGGCGTCTATCCAGCTGTCCTGGGAAATCCGATGCAGCAGGCTCTGAAGACGATCGTACCGATTGTAACGGGAATAGGAGGGTAATCCATGGACGTAAAAGATATATTCTCATATGACTGGAGCTACCTTCTGCCCGAATTTATCATTCTCGGATTTGCGACGTTTCTGTCGCTGCTGGATTTGTTTGCGGGCAAGCGTCTCGGTAGACAGGTGATCGGTTGGCTGTCGCTTGCAGGGGTAGTGTTGGCAGCGGTCTTTGTCTTCGTCAATGTGAATGTGCTCGACAAGCCGTACAGCTACATGGCGGACATGATCCGCATCGATGACTACGGCAATGCTTTCAAGCTGCTATTCCTGGCCGGGACGGCATTTGCGATTTTGCTCTCTCTTTCGTATCTGAAAAAGGGGGAGGTCACCCACACAGGAGAGTATTACTATTTGATGCTGACAGGACTTTTGGGGGCCATGGTCATGGCGTCTTCGGCAGACCTGATCACGCTGTTTGTCGGACTTGAGCTGTTGTCCCTGTCATCCTACGTGCTTGTGGGATTGAGAAAAAAGTCGCTGCAATCGAATGAATCAGCTTTTAAATACGTGGTATCGGGCGGAATCGCCACGGCCGTCATCTTGTTTGGGATGTCGTACGTGTACGGCTTGACGGGTACGACACATATTTACGAGATTTCGTTCCGTCTCGCAGAAGCGGGAATGGCGGGCTATCAGTTCCTCGTGTACATGGCATTTGCGTTTCTGGCGGTCGGGCTTGCTTTTAAAATATCCGCGGCGCCTAACCACATGTGGGCTCCGGATGTATACCAGGGCGCTCCGACTCCCGTAACGGCTTTTCTGGCCGTCGTATCAAAAGCGGCAGGCTTCTCGCTCGTATTCAGAGTCTTGCTGATCTCGTTTTTCAACGTTTCGAACGGAACGGATCGCTTCTTTTTCCAGGAGGCGAGTCTCTATCTCGGCATCATGGCGGCTGCTTCCATGATTATCGGGAACACGATGGCGCTCAGGCAAACAAACGTCAAGCGCATGATGGCCTACTCGGGAATTGCGCAGGCGGGGTATATACTCGTTCCGTTTGTGCCGCCGACGACTTTGTTTTTCGGTGAAGTGATCTTCTACCTGTTCGGGTACATGCTCGTCAGCTTTGGTGCTTTTGCCGTCATCATGGTGGTGACACGTGAGCAGGGAACAGAAGATCTGAAAGGTTTTGCCGGTTTGTATCACCGTTCTCCTGTCATGGCGATTGCGATGAGCATTTTCCTTCTGTCGCTGGCAGGGATTCCTGTCACCGCAGGATTCTTCGGGAAATTCTATCTGTTCATGGGTGCGCTGGCCCAGGAAAATTACTGGCTGGCGGCAATCATGATCGTCACAAGCGTCATTTCCTACTATTATTACTTCGGGATTATCAGACAGATGTACATGCGTCAGGGAACGAGCGAAGCTCCGCTTGCCGTGCCAAAAGGCATTTGGACTCTGGTCCTCGTGCTGGCCATCCTGACAGTCGTGTTCGGGGCATTCCCTGGTCTGGTCACCGATTATGTGCAAGTTCATTTCAATCCGTCTTTTGACTTTGGGAATATGCTTCCTCCCAACTTTCAGTGACACTCGTAACGAATGGCTACATCATGTACAATAGAAGGGATAGCTCGCTTTTCGGGCTGTCCCTTTTTCTTTTGACGAAGATGGCTGACTGATTTGCATGAGGAGGAACAAGCATGCCGCAAGAAGTATACGGCGTATTGAGCATCGTCTTGTCGATTGTATTCATTGCACTCGCATGGTGGGCTCTGCAATCATTTCGTTTTGAAAAAATCTTGAAGCATCCGGCGGGAGCGCAAGCGAAGCTGCTGCAAATTTTACTGTCGATCGTAATCGGCTACGAAGTATCGCGATTTTTCCTCGATTATCTCGGCTGGTCCATGACATTCGGCAATCTGTTTTCCTAATCGCCCAAACTTCATTCAGTTTGCTGGTATATCCACCCAGTTTCATGTGCAAAATGGGAAGTACAAAGAGATGTACGTGAAACATGGGGAGAGGATATAAAATGGGGAAATGGTCTGGCCTTCTTGTACTTGCTTTGTTGCTGGTCACTGGCGCTGTTTATTGGATGCCTGCGCAGGCGTCGGAAGCAAAACCTGTTGCGAGCAAGCTCTTGCAAACGCTTGAGGATTCGGGAGCGACGGGCGTGTCCATTCAGGTTCGTGCGAGAGTGGCGCTGGGGGAAGTACAGCGGCAGGAAGAAGTCACTGAGTTGGCAAAGATGTGGGCAAAACAGCTAGAGATTCCGCTTTCGCTCATCGAAGAATCGCGGAACCACGATGTTCTTATGTATCGAACGACATACAAGCAAAACGGCGTCTCCGTGCGCTACGAGATGACAAGTGTTCCTGAAAATGGTTCATTTGACACATATCTAGTGCTGCAGTTATCGGGAAGCCGTGAATCCCTACTATATATAGAGCAGATACAGGAAACCTTCGCGAAAGCCCTGAAAAATGCCGACTTTATTCCGCAAATTAGCACTTGTATTCGCGGATTGTACAATGTTAAGATGAGTGTTGACCAACAGGGGGGTAAAATTATGTCGATTTTTGCTACCCTCCAGGCAACAGAATTGGAACGTTTACAAGATGAGACGGTCGTCAGTATTTCTGGACATACCCCTATGTGGGAACCATTCATTGCGTTAAACGGGCAAAAGATGAATCTGCAGGTAGCGACTCACCGTGACAGCGGCAATGCTGGCACATGGGTTACTGTAGGTACACCAATCATCACAGTGGAATATTAGCACGCGGAGGGGTACACATTGGATAAAATTATTGTCCGTGGTGGTAAGGCATTGGCGGGTAATGTGAAAGTATCTGGCGCCAAAAATGCCGTACTCCCTATTATTGCAGCATCTATCCTGGCAGAAGAAGGCACATGCGTTATTTCGGATGTACCTGCTCTTGACGATGTCAGGACGATATGCGACCTCTTGAAATCGATGGGAATCTCCCTTACATATGATCATGAAGTGCTGACAATCAATGCTTCTGAGCTTACCAGCGTCGAAGCATCTTATGAACTGGTCCGCAAAATGCGTGCTTCTTTCCTGGTAATGGGGCCGCTTTTGGCTAGAAAAGGACAGGCTCGTGTCGCTCTTCCAGGTGGTTGTGCCATTGGTACCCGCCCGATCGACCAACACCTTAAAGGGTTTGAGGCTATGGGAGCCAAAATCGAGATCGGACAAGGGTTTATTGAAGCAAAAGCAGACGGGCGATTGAAAGGGGCAAAGATTTACCTCGATATCGCAAGCGTCGGCGCAACGGAAAATATCATGATGGCTGCCGCTTTGGCAGAAGGCACGACCGTGATTGAAAACGCAGCGGAGGAGCCGGAGATTGTCGATCTGGCCAACTTCCTGAACCGGATGGGAGCAAAAATCCGCGGTGCGGGAACAGGCTCTATCCGCATCGAAGGCGTGGAAAAGATGAAGGGCTGCACGCATTGCGTCATTCCTGACCGGATTGAAGCTGGAACCTTCATGGTGGCAGCAGCGATCACGGGTGGAGATGTATTCGTAGAAGGCGCGATTTGCGATCACCTGAAATCCGTAACAGCCAAGCTGCGTGAAATGGGCGTAGAGGTAGACGAGCAGGAAAACGGCATCCGCGTTCGCCGCACAGGTGCTCTGAAAGCTGTCGATCTCAAGACGCTGCCATATCCGGGCTTCCCGACTGACATGCAGTCGCAAATGATGGCGCTTTTGCTTGTTTCCGAAGGCACGAGCATCGTGACCGAGACGGTTTTTGAAAATCGTTTTATGCACGTGGAAGAGTTCCGCCGCATGAATGCCAATATCAAAATCGAAGGACGCAGTGCCATTGTGGAAGGCGGCTCCAAGCTGACCGGAAGCAAAGTGGCGGCAACCGATCTGCGCGCAGGTGCAGCTCTGGTGCTGGCTGGGTTGGTATCGGAAGGAGAGACAGAGGTAACGGCTCTTCACCATATCGACCGCGGGTATGTGAACTTCACGGAAAAGCTGTTGGCACTCGGAGCGGATGTGGAGCGCGTAACTCCTGAGGAGAAAAAGCGGGAAGCGGTTTTGCCAGATACGATCAAGGTAAGCTTCTCTCCTAATTTTGCGTAACGAATGTGTCAGCTATATGACAAACACGAAGATTCTCTGCGAAAGCAGGGGATCTTTTTTTTCGTTTGTGAAAATGGTCAGCGCGAAGACCCAAGCCAAGCTGCTTCCCCTTCCAATACGGCTCCGGCAGAGGTCTGCTTGCAGCTGTTGTCGCCCTCGCTACTCTCTTACTCTCTCGTTCTATCGGTCTTTTGCCATACATAGACTGAAAGTGTCTAGCACTTAACGGGGAGGATCACTTGGATGAAACGCTACTTGCTCATAGGGTTTATCACTTTGCCGATCTTGCTCGTCCTGATGCCGGCTGCTCTGGTTTATCTGTTTGCACCTTCGCACGAGTCCGCAGCATCCCCACATGAAGCCGTTCAGCAGCAGAACAAACCGGCGACAGCAGGAGCTGCCCAATCGCTTCCCATCAAGGTGTACCGTACCGAAAAAAAGGTTGTGGAAACATTGCCGCTGGAGACGTACATCGAAGGGGTAGTAGCGGCTGAGATGCCGGCCGAGTTCGAACTGGAAGCGTTGAAGGCCCAGGCGATGGCAGCGAGGACGTATATCGTACGCAGACTGAAGCAAGGGAAGTTCGATGATGTGCCCGCGGGAGGACAGGTGCTGGATACGGTCGCTCATCAGGTGTATATGGATGAAGCGCAGCGCCGTGCACGCTGGGGAGACCAGTACGAATGGAAAAGCAAGCGCATAGAGCAGGCTGTGCAAGCAACAGCGGGCGTCGTGCTGACTTATCAGGGAGAGCCGATTGACGCCACGTTCTTTTCCACCAGCAACGGCTTTACCGAGAACTCGAACGAATATTGGGAAAAGCCGATTCCGTACCTGAAAAGTGTGGCAAGTCCATGGGATATCGAATCCCCGCGCTACGAGGAAACAGTGGTCAAGTCCACGGCTGAGCTGGAAAAGGAATTGGGCGTGAAGCTTGTGCAGGAGGCTTCCTCCAACGGAGCCTGGTATCGGATTGAGTCGCGCACGACGGGAAATCGCGTGGGGAAAATCAGCATTGGCGGCAAGGAGTTTAGCGGGCGGGAATTTCGCGAAAAGCTGAACTTGAACTCGTCTTCTTTTACGTTGGAGCTGAGAGGCAACCAGGTGTTTATTACAACCAAAGGATACGGCCACGGAGTCGGCATGAGCCAATGGGGAGCAAACGGCATGGCCAAGAGCGGAAAAAATGCCGAGCAGATCGTGAAGCACTTCTACCAGGGAATCAACCTCCAGGATTACTCTCAAATCGTGCGCGCCTAGCGAAAAAGAACGCAAATTTTTACTTTTCCCTACTCTCTCAGGTTTATACGCCAAAATTCTGGCGATACTGAGGGATGAGGTGATGAATAAAATGGAAGATCAAAAGAATCAAAATCAACCGATTCCATTCAAGAAGGCAAGCTCCTGGAAAAAAGTTTTGGGTAAGAAGTGGGCGTTCCCCGCAATCTACATCGGAACCGCAGCAATCATTCTCGCTTTTGTGATGTGGTATCAGGGCAGCGTCATGGACACGGTATCCAAAGTGGCAAATGTCGGGGATAACGTGGCAGTGACAACTCCAGCGACTCCTGAGACACCGAAGCAAAACGATGAAGCGGTACCTGTGACAAGTGGCGTTCAACCGTTGGCATGGCCTGTAGGGAAAAATGTCCAGTATGAAATGGGAATGAGCTACTACGACGAACAAGCGTCCAAAGACGAGCAGCAAAAGGCGCTGGTCAAGTACAGCAACTCTTTTTACCCGCACACCGGAATTGATTTGAAAGCAACTGATGGCAAGAGCTTTGATGTCGTGGCTGCCCTCGCCGGAAAAGTCGTGAAGGTGGAAAACGATCCGCTCGTCGGCAAAACCGTTGAAGTGGAGCACGCTGACAAAATGGTGACGGTCTATCAAAGCCTGGAAAACACGACAGTCAAACCAGGTGATGAAGTGACCCAGGGCCAAGTGATCGGTTCAGCAGGCCGCAACGAGTTCGAGAAAGATTTCGGAGTGCATCTCCACTTCGAAGTACGTGTCGACGACAAGCCAGTGAATCCACAACAATATTTGATTCAAGCGGAAGCGAAAAATCAATAATTAGCGAAATGATGGAAAACACCCGTAAAATCAAGCGATTTGCGGGTGTTTTTTTGCTGTTGGTACAAACTGTTGAAAAAAGATGCGGCCGTGCTGGCTTGTCAGGCTTGGAAACGTAGAATATGTGTCCCTGCCCACCCATATATTGTATCAGACAATGTAGATACAAGGAGGCGAGTAATGTGCACGACTACATCAAAGAGCGGACCATCAAGATTGGCCGATATATTGTAGAGACGCGAAATACGGTTCGGATGATCGCCAAAGAATTCGGAGTTTCCAAAAGTACAGTGCACAAGGACTTGACGGAAAGGCTGCCTGAAATAAATCCGGAGTTGGCTAACCAAGTTAAGGAAATTTTGGAATATCACAAAGCTATCAGACATCTGCGGGGAGGCGAAGCGACTAAAATCAAATACAAGCGGCGTAGTAAAAAAGTCCGAGTTGAACAGGAGGAGAGCGTGCAATAAAGAATTTCCTTGTCCTCTCACGTAGAAGAGCCTATGATATTAGGTAGAAATGTAACTGGTAACAGGGAGGACCTTTCATGTTTGGCAAAGATATCGGAATCGACTTGGGGACGGCCAATGTCTTGGTGTATGTAAAAGGCAAGGGTGTTGTCCTAGACGAACCATCTGTCGTGGCAATAGATAGCAATTCTAGAAAAGTATTGGCCGTGGGGCACGAAGCGCATCGCATGGTGGGCCGAACCCCAGGAAATATCGTGGCGATCCGACCTTTGCGCGAAGGTGTTATTGCCGATTTTGAGATTACAGAAGCGATGCTGAAGCACTTTTTGAACAAAATCGGTGGAAAAAGCATGTTTGCACGTCCACGCATCCTGATTTGCTGCCCAACGAACATTACCTCGGTAGAGCAAAAGGCGATTCGCGAAGCAGCCGAGCGCAGTGGAGGCGCAAGACAGGTGTTTATCGAAGAAGAACCGAAAGTTGCCGCAGTTGGGGCAGGTATGGACATTTTTCAGCCGTCCGGCAATATGGTAGTGGATATCGGTGGGGGTACGACCGATGTAGCGGTGCTGTCGATGGGCGATATTGTCACGTCTTCCTCCATCAAAATAGCTGGGGACACATTCGATGTGGCTATTATGCGGTACATAAAAAATAAATACAAACTGCTGATCGGAGAGCGTACAGCTGAAGATATCAAGGTTCAAATCGGAACCGTATCCGGCGGGCGCCAGGACGAAATGGACATTCGTGGTCGGGACATGGTAAGCGGATTGCCGCAAACCATTACCATTCAATCCGGCGAAGTCCAAGAAGCCCTGGCCGAGTCGGTGAGTGCGATTGTACAAGCCTCGAAATCTGTTTTGGAACGAACACCTCCCGAGCTTTCTGCCGATATAATTGATAAGGGTGTTTTCCTGACTGGCGGCGGCGCACTTTTGCATGGCATCGACGAGATTTTGGCAGAGGAGCTGAAGGTTCCTGTGCTGGTAGCGGACGAGCCGATGATGTGTGTAGCCAAAGGAACCGGAATGATGCTGGACTATCTGGACAAGGTGCCGGCTCACTCGAATAAGCGATTATTCAGGGGGTAAGATTACGTGATCAGAGGCTTGTATACGTCTGCATCTGGCATGCTTGCCTTGCAAAACAGGCAAGATTCGCTGGCGAACAACCTGGCTAACATCAACACGCCTGGATACAAACAGGATGTTGGTGTCATGCGCGCTTTCCCGGAGCAGCTCCTTTCGCGCATGCGCGATTCCGAAGGACCTGATTTCCCGGGCGTTCCGACCATGCCTGGCCAGCCTGCGATCATCGGACGGCTGAACTCAGGGGTGTACATGTCGGAAGCGATCCCTGCCTTTACGCAAGGAGATATTGAAGAGACGCGCAATCCGTACGATGTGGCGCTTTTGGACAACCTCCAGCCTGATCAGGACGGAAATGAGCGCCGTCTGTTTTACAGCGTGGCACGGATTGAAGATTTGACCCAGCCAGCCCAAGAAGAAGATATTCGCTACACGCGGAACGGAAACTGGAGCGTCAATGCGGAAGGGTACCTGGTGACGCCAGACGGATATTACGTTCTCGACAATCAAAATCAGGCGATTCGGCTGAACAATGATCCGCTTACAGGGGTCAATGTCGGGCAGGACTTGAAGATCAATCAGGCTGGCGAGCTGTTGTACCGGGATTCGGTCAGCAAGGACTACCAGGTGTTGGCCAACCACCAGAGGCTCGGCCTGAGCGTCGTGACAGACCCTCAGAAGCTGGTTCGTGAGGGAACGAACATTTTCCGCTATGAAGGAGACGCAGAGGTAAAAGCGATCGACATCGCGGAAGCGGAAGACCAGGCTGCATTGGCTGCCGGAGAGTACGATACGCCGACTGTTGCAGGCAGATACGGTACGCAGCAAGGATGGAGAGAGCGGTCCAATGTTGACCCGGCTCAAACTATGACAAGCATGATGAGCGTACTGCGTGCATACGAGGCAAACCAGCGAGTCATTACGACGATTGACGGTACGCTGGACAAGGCTGCTAATGAAATCGGACGAGTGAACGGATAATAGGGGGTAGGAAGGATGCAGTCGCTTAATATTTCCACATCGGCCATGCGCGGTATTCAACAGGCGTTGGACAATACGGCCAACAATCTGGCGAATATCGATACAAACGGATACAAGCGCAGGGTGGCATCGTTTTCCGAGCTTCTCTCCGATTCGATGACCGAGCAGCCGGCAGCGGATAATCAAAACCGCAATACGCCAGTAGGCTTGCGTGTTGGCAGTGGTGCACGTCTCGGCTTGTCGAAGCTGGATCTCGGACAAGGCAACGTCAAGATGACAGATGTGCCGACAGACGTAGCCATTGAAGGGCAAGGTTATTTTTTGGTCACGCATAAAATCAAAGATGCGAACGGTGCGGTTATCCAGGAAGAAAGCCGGCTGACACGAGATGGCTCCTTCAAGGTGCAGTTTGACGATGACGAAGGCGGCTACGTGTTGCACACGCCGTCGGGACACATTCTCACCGACAACAACGGAGTGAACATCGTGCTGCCTGAGCCAGTGCAAAATATCGAGATTACGCCAGAGGGCGCGCTGACAGCAAACGGAGTCGCCTATGGCAACATCGGAATCTGGAAAGTGGATAATCCCGATCAACTGAAACAGGTGGGGCAAAACTTGTTCGACGCAGAGCTTGCTTCCGGAGAAAATCCTGCGACCAAGTATGCTAACGCGATTGATGAAGGAATTGCCACGTTGCGTCAAGGAGCGCTCGAAGGCTCCAATGTAACGATGACAGAAGAGATGTCGCAACTGGTGAACATTCAGCGTGCCTATCAGTTGAACTCACGGGCGATTGGCATCAGCGACCAAATGATGGGCATTGCCAACTCGTTGCGCAGCAGATAATCAGTGATGACGGAGGAGAGGAGCATGGAACAAGGGAAGGGCAGAAGGTTCCCGCGTGATACCGAAGAGGTTAGGACGAAGCCGAGAGAGCGGGAACGGAGCGGCAGAAACTGGCGAGTGACGATTGCCAAAATTGTGCTGGTCCCGATCCTGTTGTTTTTCTCTCTCGTCATCGGTTTGGCAATCGGGTACGGAGTTGTGGGACACAAGCCGACAGCGGAAGTATTTGATCTTGGCACGTACAAACACATGTGGGACTTGCTGTTTGCAAACACGTAAGCATCCAAGAGAAAAAGCAAGGTGGACAAGCCCGAACCTGATGGTTGGGGCTGCCTGTTTTTTAGAGGGACTTGTTGCACAGTTTGTCCACAGAGTATAATAGATCGAGTGGTTGAAAAAGGAAGCGACGATTCTTACTACGGAGGGATGTCCGTGAATCTTCCTAATTTGCTTACGATCTTTCGCATCGTGCTCATCCCTTTGTACCTGTATGTCTTTTTTTCCGGGATTCCGTACCACGTTGAAATCGCTCTGGCTATCCTGATTTTGGCGGGAGTCACGGACATTGCAGATGGGTACATCGCGCGGAAACATAAGCTTGTAACCACAATCGGTATGATGTTGGATCCTCTGGCAGACAAGTTAATGATGTTGGCGGTGATCGCCTCATTGTTTTTGACAGAGCGGATCAGCGTTTGGGCCGCCCTGTTTTTCTTTTTGCGTGATTTGGCTATGATTATTACAGGAGCTGTTTATCACTTCCGGGGCAAAAAAACGGTGCCGGCAAACGCGTTTGGCAAGTTGACAACGGTTCTTTTGTATGTGGTCATCCCGCTTGCTATGTACCGATTCCCATACAGCGAAGCGATTTTGTGGACGGTAATCGCGTTCTCGTTCATTACGAGCGCGATCTACTTGGGGAAGTTTCGTCTGTTAAACCGCACGTAAGGGATGGATAAAAGAGCACTTCCCGTTTGGGGAGGAAGTGCCCTTGTTATTTTAACCCCGCTGTGCCGATATGTCGGAGGCGGGAGTTATGTTTATTCTCAGTTTGCCAACTGGTCTTCATGCACGGACAAGTCTAGATAAGTATGGAAATGGAGCGATTACATATGGAAATCAAAGCACCGCTTGATATCATGCAAATTCAGGAAATCATTCCTCATCGCTATCCTTTTTTGCTGGTGGACAAGATTGAAGAGCTGGAGCAAGGAAAACGGGCAGTCGGAATCAAAAACGTCACTGTCAACGAGCCGTTTTTCCAAGGACATTTCCCTGGTTATCCAGTCATGCCTGGCGTCCTGATTGTGGAAGCACTGGCGCAAGTTGGGGCTGTAGCGATGCTCAGCATGGAAGAACATCAAGGCAAAATCGGACTTTTTGCCGGGATTGACGGGTTTCGTTTCAAAGATCAGGTGAAGCCTGGCGACACGCTGACACTCGACGTTGAGCTTACACGCGTGCGCGGTACGGTAGGCAAAGGATACGGGAAAGCGATCGTTAATGGGAAAGTAGTCGCAGAAGGCGAATTGATGTTTGCGCTGACTGCAGGAAATAAAGCACATTCATGATCATCTTGAATGTGCTTTTCTTTTCGGGTAAAATGGCTAGTGGGCAACTTATATAATGAAGGTGAAAACATTGGCCAAACAGGTCGCAACCATATTAGGTGTGCCATTTTCAACTCGTGGTTTCCACGAGACAGTCACATATATCGCAGAGCGTATTGAAAACGGCCAAAAGACCCATGTCGTAACCGCCAATCCCGAGATCGTCATGTTGGCGCGGGAAAATCGCGCGTTTCAGTCGATTGTGGAACAAGCCTATGTCGTTCCGGATGGAATCGGGATCGTCTACGCTGCGAAATGGACGAATCAACCCATTCGTGAGCGCGTTACGGGCGTGGAGCTGCTGGAAGCATTGATGACGGAAGCGAACAAGCACCAGTGGGGCGTCTACCTGCTGGGAGCCAAGCCGGATGTCATCAGTCTGGCTGCGGAAAAGCTGGCTGCTCGCTACCCGAACGCACGCCTCGTTGGGTATCGGGACGGATTTTTCCGGGCAGAGGACGAGGAAAAGATTGTACAGGAGATCGCAGAAGCCAAGCCGGAGTTGCTGTTCGTTGCGCTCGGCGCGCCACGGCAGGACGAGTGGATGGTAAAATATCGCGATCGGCTGAATGCCTCGATGATGATGGGGGTAGGCGGCAGCTTTGATGTCATCTCCGGAAAAGTAAAACGAGCGCCAGAAATTTGGCAAAAATTGCATTTGGAATGGTTTTACCGACTAGCTTCGCAGCCTTCTCGCTGGAAGCGTCAGCTGGCTATTCCCCGGTTTGTTTTGACCGTATTAAAAGAAAAATGGAGTAGCCGTTCCTAGATGCATCCGTAGAGAGGAGAACAGTCGATGTCTACATTAATCCTCGGATTTCTGACTTCGCTGATCATATCGTTTATTGCAACACCGTATGTAAAGAAATTGGCTGAAAAGGTCGGGGCAGTAGATGCTCCCAACCAGCGCAAGGTACATACGCGAATCATGCCGCGCATGGGTGGACTTGCTATTTACCTGGGTTA
The DNA here is from genome assembly GCF_038000275.1 of Brevibacillus sp. FSL K6-0770. Taxonomy (NCBI): domain Bacteria; kingdom Bacillati; phylum Bacillota; class Bacilli; order Caryophanales; family Paenibacillaceae; genus Brevibacillus; species Brevibacillus sp. FSL K6-0770. Next base: position 5,473,453 of record NZ_JBBOBQ010000001.1, on the reverse strand, counting down.
TCTCGTCGCCTTTTTCTTGTTCGTGCCCTACTCCAGCATGTCGGAAATGCTTGGAATATTCATTGGAAGCACGATCGTCATGACCGTAGGCATGCTGGACGACAAGTACCAGCTCTCGCCAAAATGGAAGCTGCTCGGTCAACTGGTGGCAACCGCAATCGTCGTCATTCCGTTCGGTCTCAAGATCGGAGTCGTCAACCTGCCCTACTCGGGCAGTATCGACTTTAGCAGTGGCTGGCTTTTCTGGCTGGCTGTTCCGATCACCATGTTCTGGATCGTCGGTGTGACAAATGCGGTCAATCTGATTGACGGCCTGGACGGTCTGTCTGCCGGCGTATCGGCAATTGCAGCAGCGACGATGGGCGTCATGGCTCTTCTGATGGGCGATTACAAAGTTTCTGCCTACTGTTTCGTGCTTCTCGGAGCTATTCTTGGATTTCTTTACTTCAACTTTCACCCGGCCCGCCTGTTCATGGGCGACACCGGCTCGCTATTCCTCGGTTTTAACCTGGCCGCGCTGTCGATTATGGGCTTTAAGGAAGCGCTCTTCGTTTCCTTCATCATCCCGATCGTCGTGCTCGGCGTTCCGCTTTGGGACACGTTCTTCGCTATCGTGCGCCGAATCGTCAACAAAAAGCCGATTTCCAGTCCGGACAAAGGACACTTGCATCACTGTTTGTTGAACATGGGCCTGTCCCACCGCTCAACCGTGCTCACCATCTACTCGATCAGCATCTTCTTCGGTACGATGGCGATCCTACTCACCAAGACGACGAAGTGGACGACCATCATCGTCATGGTCGTACTCCTGATTGCCATCCACCTGGGAACGGAAATCGTCGGCCTCGTCAGCCGCCGCCACCGTCCGCTGATCAATGCGTACAGACGGTTGAAGATCAAGCAGACGGAGCAGGAGAGACGGACGAATTAGGATATGAGTTAAACGGAACCACTGCATGGTTTATGCAGTGGTCTTTTTTCGCCAATTTTTAGGGGGAAGCACTTAACTGAGGGAGGAAATTAGCCGATAAAGGAAAGGGGAAGGTCCGAGCCCATCTCAACTTCAACAGAGAATGGGACAAATATTAGATTATGAATAAAATGGAGAGGTGAAAAAATGAATAAGCCAATTCAACAATTTCGTCGCTGGCTGGTAATGTGCTTGACGATGATGCTTGTTGTTACGGGAGTGTTGCCGGCATTGCCTGCGTCTGCGGCACTGGGTTCTAATTGGAATACGACGACGGGTGTTGTTGTGCCGGCAGCATATAGCGCATCAGGCAGTGGTAATGGGCAAACATATGCTGCGCCTTTCAAGACGATTTCAAAACTGGTATATGGAATCCAACTGGCCTATAAGGATACCTCCAAAAATGGGCAAGGTGTTGACATCACGGTAGATGGGGTTCCGCTCATCAATAATACAGTGTTTGCTAACGACATCATCACCTTGCCAGATTTTAATCTAAACAGCAGTGGAGCAGTTACAAGGGTTACAGTTAGACCTAAAGTAACGACAGATCCAACGAATGATACAGCTGAGTTTTACATCCAGTATGCCCCCAATCCAGCTGCATCTGGAACAGGGCCCCTGAAGATTGATAACAGTTCTGGTCAAGGTAAGTATGCTAGTGATCCATTAAAAGTAACGAACCGAACCGTATCTGGTCTGAAATACACATACGGGGTTGCAGCGACCGTTGATAAAACACAGGCTGTTGAAGTACAAGTAAACGGCACTACAGTTCGAACTGTATATGGGGGCGCAGGAACACTGCCAGATTTTGATTTGTCCCCTGGTCTAAACGCAGTTCAACTGTTTGCTTCCAATACAGGCGAGCGAGATGTTATTTATTACGAGTACAACTCGCTGAACAGTCCGATCACGATCACGAACTTCTCTGGCGGAACAACCGCCTACAATCCGGTTGTTTACGGTGATTCTACGATTAATATCGTAGGTACGTTTGGAAGCGGTGTGACTGGCAGCAGCCTACGCTTGAAAATTTTAACCAACAATGGACAGACCATTCAAGATTTGAGCAATACAGCACCATCTGTTAGCGGCAGTACATTTACATTCAGCAATATCGGCCTGAAGCCAGGGCTGAATCAGATTTCTTTTTACGAAAAAGTAGGTAATGTCACGAAAGAGCACTATCAATTTTTCGTGCAATACAACAATACACCGCTCGTGAGTGACTTGAGAGTTAACGATACGGTGCTGAACGATCCGAATGTTACAAGCAACCCAACTTATATCACGGTACCATCTTTAAATCGTCTGAACCTGAACATGGACGGGAAAGCGCTCAATGCTGATACTGTTGAAGTGAAAAACGTTCGCACAGGAGACGTAGTAAAGACTCAGGTCAACCGAACAGGTTCATTTGGACTGAGCATCCCATCGCAGATTGGTGAAAACACATTGGAAATTCGCGTGTTTAACCAAAACAAAGAAGTAGGAACGTTTGTGCGGAAATTGCTCGTCACGACTACTTCAGCAGGAAGCTCCGATCAATTTTACAAGGTAAGCTTGGGTGGAGTGGCATTGCAGCCAAATCAGCAGGCGGTGCTTAAAGGAGCTTCTACATCTACTGCGATGAACTTGAATGGTTCGGCATTGTTGAAGTACGTGGACATTGCAGGACAGCAGTTGTTCCAGGAATTTAAGGTGACGATTTACGAAGGAACAAATAAAACAGAATACAAAACAGCTGAAGGAGTAACGTTCACTCCTATCGGCAATCCACAAAGCGGATTTACAGAATATGCGATTAACCTTAATGTACCAGCAGGAGCATTCCAGGACGGGAAAACTTATAAAGTTGCACTGAGCTATCAGTATTTGTCCAAAGACTCCAGCGGTTCGGTTACATCCCCGTCGGGCTATATCGGGATTGCAAACTACGAGTATGAGTTTAAATATCTGGACAGCACAAAACCAAGCTTTGAACGAGTAACAAACCTGGCGAATGGTCAAGTCCTGTCCCAAACAGCAGCAAACACCATTGTGTCCTCGCCTTTGGAATTGAAGGTAGAGACGCAAAATATTACTGGCAACATTACAATCAAGTATAACAATCAAACATTAACAGCGAGCGAAGACTATGTGATTACAACAGGTTCTAATCAATTTACACTTACCTTGAAAAAGCTTCCACAAGGTATTGGGAAGTTGACCATTGACTATACGGGAGGTACACCGACGTCAACGGCCTATACACTTGATATTCGAATTACACCGTATGCACAACTGACTTATGTTGACGCATCTGGACAAGTTCGAAGCTTTGAAGATGGATATCAAGTGAAAAGTGAAAATGATATCCGGAACTTGGATGGGAAAGTATACAATTATGTGTTGAAATCCGCGAATATTGAAGCCACTCTGAATGGCACTCCCGTTACTATTTCTGACGTGAATACGAATAAGGGAACGTTTTCGATCCTTAAAGATCAATTGCCTTACAAAAAAGGGAACAACGTCTTGAAAATTACTTTGACGGACGACCCTAAAACCGTGTTTACTTACAATGTTTCTTATAACACATCCAAGACACCATCTATTGAGGATGTGAAGCTGGAGATTATCTCCAACGGTGATACAGAAGAATTGACGAAGAAAGCTGCTGATCCGTCTTACCGTACGGGAGCAAACTTCTTGAGCAACTTGAGCTTTACCGTTAACGACGCTACGCATGTTTACATCGAGAAAAACGGTAAACGCATCAACGACTTCCGTTACAAGAGCGGAGACTGGGATCAGGATGCAACGAACCAGGAGTATGTGAATACTCGCTTGGAAGCAGCCCTGAACAATGATTTGAGAGATCTGTTCGATGACCACAATATCGACTCTTTGTCTCGCTCCAAGTTCGAAGGGAAGATGAGCTCGAAGAAGTACGGGGATTTGGTTGAGGAAGTTCAGGATGCGGTGACGGATGCAAAAGAACAGGAAAAGAAACTGGCACTCTTCCCGCTGACCCTGAAAAAAGGCGGAACGACAGTTTACACGATCGTCGCAGAAGATGACAACGGTACTGTGATCCGTTACGACATCAATATCGAGCAAAAATATTCCAGCTGGGAAGTTCTTTCCCCAGTCAAGGCAAAAGAAACAGACCAGTACATCATTGTAAACAGCAACAGCGCTGTTGTAAAAGTCTTCGCTGAGAATGCAAACAAAGTATTGTTTGGCAAAACAGAAGCGAAAGTAACGAATACAACAAACCCTGACTTCTACTACGATGATGAACAAGGAAAAACCATTCCAGAGACATACTATGTATTTACATCCACTGTCCCGCTGAAAAAGGGTCTGAATACGGTGAAGTTTTCCGTAGTGGTGGGAGACAGTACGTACAATGACGAGATCAAGATTTACAACGCAAACTCGTCTGTAAACGGTGCTGAGTATCGCGATGTGTTAGGCAAGAAAGTAGCATTCAGCGTGTTTGAAAAGCAGTTTGAATTGAAGTTCCCGGCAGGTACTGTTCTCTTGTCGCCAGATGATGGACGAGCAGGTCAAGAGGTCAAGAACCCGAATGGAGATATCTTCGTTGATATCCCGCTGTACTTCGGTATTGCCGACCGTACTACCGGCCAAGTAAACATTGCTGATGACAACATGGAAGATAGGCTCGTACTTGAATCCAACTTCAACTACGCAAGCCCACTCTACTATGTAGACGCAGGGGATACGGAAGCGCCATTCGGTCGAGATCCTTATTATGATGAAGGCGATGCGGAAGATTTCAAGAGCCGTTGGCAAGACAATTTGGTTCCAAGCCGCAGAGGAACGCTTACGATTAAGTACGATTCTTCTATCGTAAATGCAGCAAACAACATCCTCACGATTTACTACCATAACGGGAATGAATGGAAAAACATCGGTGGAGTTGTGAATACTGGCTCCAAAACAGTACAAGTGCCATTTGCCGGATTTGGTTTCTACATGGTCATGAAAACTAGAGAGTCCTATGATGACGTAGTGAGCCATGACTTTGCCCGAGATGCCATCGAAACACTGTATGCAAAAGGAATCATGCCTGCATACAGCGGCAGCAGCTTCGGAGCAAACCGGGACATGACTCGTGGTGAGTTTGCAACGATGCTTGTAAAAGCTCTGGCTTTGCCAATCAATGCTGGTCCTTATCGCGATAGCAATGAACGTGATCCATCTGAGCCGACATTCTCGGATGTACGTCCAAATCGTGATACATGGGATTATCAGTACAAGTACATCGAGACTGCTGCGAGAGCAGGTATTATTCGTGGAAAGCAGCCAGGCTACTTCCGACCAGACGACTCACTGACTCGCGAAGAGGCTGCTATCATGATTGCACGTGCTTTGAACTTGAAAGTAGGAACGCTTGATGCTTCCAAAGTTGCTCTGAACAAATTGTTTACAGATGCAAAAGATATTGGTTACTACGCAGCACCTTCTGTTCTCGTTGTGAACAAAGCCAAGTTGATGAACGGCGAGCCGAATGAAGCCAATGTGAAAAAGCCAACTTACAGTTTCAAACCTACAAATAACCTGACTCGTGCCGAGATGGCCGTTATCACTGTTCGTGTGATGGTCCAACTCAAAAAACTGCCTAAGCAGTAGTTCCAAACTTACGCATATATAATAGAAGAAAAGCTGAAGACGGCGTCTGCCCCTTCAGCTTTTCTTTGTTATCTCCCTCAATAAAATCAGGCTTCTTCTTGCTCATCTCCCACAGCTTCTACAGGAACCTCGACATACTCTTTTTCACCCAAAGAAATTTGAGCCTGTCCATTCGTCAAATCCGTAAAGCGAGCCACAAACGCATCTTGCTCACCTTCAGGTATGAGGACATGCGCGGTAACTTTGTCTGTAAAGTCAGTGCCACTCACCCGGTACTCGCCAACGCGCAGTTCGTTTTCGACTTTTCCCCACCACGTATAGTCCACGCTCACAGAGATCGTTTGATGCAAAGTATGGATGACAATTTTGGCGGCCTTCAAAGCAGTGACGGTTCCTGCTGTATAAGCCCGAACCAATCCGCCAGCTCCCAGCTTGATTCCGCCGAAGTAACGAGTGACGACCACAGCCGTGTCCTTTACGCCATTTTTCTTGATGCATTCCAGGATCGGTTTGCCCGCGGTACCGCTCGGTTCGCCGTCATCGCTCGAACGTTGAATTTGATCGTTTTCGCCGATGACAAAAGCCGAGCAGTTATGCGTCGCATCCCAGTGTTTCTTTTTGATCATGGCGATAAAGGCAACGGCTTCTTCTTCCGTTGTAACCCTTTGCGCATAGCCGATGAAGCGGGAGCGCTCGATGACGATATAGTCCTCTCCATAACCAGCGACAGTTTTGTATTCCGTTAACATCGTACAATCACCTCAAGAAAAGGATATCATGTCAAAATAATGTTGGCGAATCCTGAAATGTTTTTGACACATAATCGTAGTAATCTATGTGGAAATGAAGGACTAAATCAGAAAGGGATGATCTATACATGGTAGAGTGCGTATAATCCCTTATGAAAATGCTGGTACGACACTAATTTTTCGTGTACGAAACATTACTCTGTGATATAGTGATCTTGGGACAAACTGTAATATTTCAAGTGATGAAAAATTTTATGATCAATACAAAATAAAGGAGTGGAATTACGTGAATTTTCCATACTCAAGCAAAAAATGGATGAGCATCAGTTTGGCAGCTGTACTCACAACGACACTGGGAGCAGGGGCTTTGACAGCGTCTGCGAATACAGCAACAGAGGCGGCGACACAAGCACCTGTGGCTGCTCAGGCTTCCACTGACAAAGTAGCGGCGGAAACAGGAACCACAACTGCACCTGCAACGGCCGAAGAAGAGTTGACTTTGGAAAAAGCAGTACAGCAAGCGCTGCAAACAAATGTTACTTTGAACAACGCTCGCCTGGATGCCAAAAATGCAGATATTAACGAGTCGCTTTCTTATAAAACATCTGCAGATATGCCAGCCGAGATGATCGAATCGCTTGAGCTTGCTAAAGCGAAACACGTCGGAAATGCCCAAGGTGAAATGAACAAGAAGCTGAATGCCCTTGCGGTAACAGCTACAGAAAGCAAAATTAAGCTGGGTGCGCAACAAGCTTATTACAACATGATTTTTGCTCAGGATGACTACGACTTGAAAAAACAAAGTCTGTCCCGCGCCGAAACTCAACTGAAAGTTGCCAAGGCTGCTTTTGATGTCGGAACCAAAGCAAAAACAGATGTTTTGCAGGCAGAAATGGGCTTGTCTGGGGCACAGGCAGCTTTGACAAGTGCCGCAAACAGCGTGGAAGTAGCACGTATGGATTTGAATGATTTCCTTGGTGTCGATTTGCAGAAAAAGTGGAAGATTGTAGCTGCAAATAAACAGACAGCTCCGATTACATTGACAATGGAAGAAGCACAAAAACAAGCACTCTCCAAACGAATTGAAATGACAAGAGTTCAGGAAGAGCTGAAGCTTGCCGAGCTGAATGTGAAGCTGATCGAGGAATATTCCGCGCTTTCCACATTGCCAGGCCGACAAGCTCGCAATAACGTGGAAAAGGCAAAATTGGCGATCGAAGAGCAAAAACGCACGATTTCCAAGGAAGTTGCTCAAGCCTATCTGAACCTGAACGCAGCCAAGCAGGCTATTGAATTCCAGAAAAAAGCGAAGGATTCCGCTGCTGAAAGCTATCGTTTGACGAATCTGCGCTTTGAAAATGGACTTGCAACCACGCTCGAAGTGATTCAGGCAGAAGAAGAATTGTCCGATCGTGAGAACCAGTACCAAAAGGCAATTCTCAACTACAATCTGGCGGTTGTGAACTTTGAAACAGCGCTTGGAAACTAAGTTGAGTTAGGGAAGAAAGATTTGTAAGGTTTTGAATGGAATTGGAAAAAGGTTCAGTCGTGACAGTCCGCCCTGCGTACCCTATAATACGAATTGTGGCGGATGTCACTTCGTACATAATTGACAGGTGAATAAGAACCCACGAAAAAATCTTTAAATTTTTTTCGAAGGCGCCGCAACTTTTGATTAGCTCAGGCGTTTAATAGGATGTCACACGAAATACGGGGAATTGTGTAAAAAAGATTCACGAATACTAGCAGTTATGTTACACTAATGATTGTTGCATTTTACACAATACTGAATATACTAGAGATTTTTAACGCAAAAAAGCGAAGCTGACCTGCGAAAGGAGGTGACACGCGCTTGCAGGATTCGGGCTTTAAAAAGAAAGATAGATTGACAACAAATATTCCCCAAGAACAATTTGTTTATACTAGAGGAGGAGAACACAAGGTTATGAAAAAGGTCGTTAACAGTGTATTGGCTAGTGCACTCGCACTTTCCGTTGCTCCAATGGCTTTCGCAGCAGAAGATGCAACTACTACAGCAGCTCCAAAAATGGATGCAGCTATGGAAAAAACCGTTAAGCGCTTGGAAGCTCTTGGCCTGGTAGCAGGTTATGGCAACGGCGAATACGGTGTAGACAAAACTATCACTCGTGCAGAGTTCGCTACTCTGATCGTTCGCGCTCGCGGACTGGAGCAAGGTGCGAAACTGGCACAGTTCAACACTACTTACACAGACGTTCGTTCTACTGACTGGTTCGCTGGTTTCGTAAACGTAGCATCCGGTGAAGAAATCGTAAAAGGTTTCCCGGACAAAACTTTCAAACCACAAAACCAAGTTACTTACGCTGAAGCAGTAACTATGATCGTTCGCGCTCTGGGATATGGTCCAGCTGTTAACTCCAGCGGATGGCCTAACAACATGATCTCCAAAGCTTCCGAGCTGAACATTGCTAAGAGCATCACTACTCCTAACAATGCAGCAACTCGCGGCGACATCTTCAAAATGCTCGACAACGCTCTTCGCGTAGACCTGATGGAGCAAGTTGAATTCGGAACGGACATTCGTTACGAAGTAACTGACAAAACTCTCCTGACGAAATACCTGAAAGTTAACGTTGTTGACATGGAGTGGGCTCACAAGAAAGATCGTGATTCCGAAGATCTGCCACTCGTGACTAACGTACCAGCTATCGGTCTGGGCAAATTGAAAGCTAACGAAGTTACTTTGAACGGTAAAGATGCTGGTCTGGGCAACACTACTTACAAAGTAGCTGATGGCATCAACCCTAACGATTTCGATGGTCAACGCGTACAAGTGTGGATCAAAGAAGACCGTGAAAACGTAATCGTTTGGATGGAAGGTTCCGAAGACGAAGAAGTAGTATTGGATCGTCTGAGCGACTTCATCCTGAAAGGCAAATCCATTTCCGACGGTAAAGACCTGAGCACTTCTTCCCTGTCCGATCTGAAAATCGAACTGGATGCTAGTGGCAAAACTTACCGCGTAAACAAAAACACAAAAATCACTTACAACTTCACTCGTTACAACGATCCAGTTGATGCTCTGAAAGACATCATCGCTGCTAACGATTCTTTCGGTGTGAAAGTTGTATTGGATGACAACAACGAAATTTCTTACATGCACGTAATCGATGACACTCAAATGGACCAGAATTCCAAAGTGAAATACGGTTCTGAAGTTATCGGTAAAATCGATGTTGAGAAAAAGAAAATCACCAACCTCGATACTGGTAAATACAACGAGCTGGATGACAAAGAAGAAGGTAAAGACTTCTTGGTATTCCTCGATGGCAAACCAGCTAAATTGAGCGACCTGAAAGAAGGAGACGTATACTCCGTTTACTATGCGGATGGCGATGATGACAAACTGTTGGTATTCGCTAACCGCCAAGTAGTAGAAGGTAAAGTTGACAAAGTTGTTACACGTAGCAGCACAGACGTACGTCTGACTGTTGGTGACAAAACTTACCGTATCTACAAAGGAGCTACTTACTCCGACAACGGTAACAAAGACGTTAAGAAACTCGACGATTCCAACTGGGATCTGATCACCAACCTGGATAGCGAAACAGTGAAATTGGTCCTGGATGCTTCCGGTCGCGTTCGTCACGTTGAAACAAAAGATCCAATCGACGATCGCAAACAAAAAGCAATCATCACAAAAGGTGTAGTTTACAACTCTTCCAAAGACACTTATGACTTCACTGTGATGACTCAAAAAGGCAAATCCAAAGCTATTTCTTTGGAGAAAAAAGACATCTATGATGAGTTTGGCAAAAGCTATAACAAGAATGACAAAGATGCAGACGAACTCGAAGGAATCCTTCAACCAAGCAAAGACGATTCTATCGTATTGTTGGAAGTAACTTTCGATTCCAAGGGTGAAGTTGACAAAGTTAAAATCACTGGCTCTAAACTGATTGCTTCTTCCGGCACTGCTTGGGATAAGCTTGCAGATGAGAAGGATGACGTTGTCGGCGACTACGAAGTAACTGACAAAACTGCCATCTTCAAAATGACTGGCAAACTGGATGATTCCGGAAAACGCGCTGAACTGAAAAATGCTGGTATCGCGAAGTTCAAAGACGTTGCGGATGAAAGCGACCTGAAAGTTTACTACTCCATCGATGAAGACAAAGATGAAGTAGAAGCGATCTTCGTAGTAGAAGGTGAAGGTTTTGAAGGCGACACTATCTATGGTGTAGTTCAAGACTACAACACTTCCAACAAGCAAGATACTGTCAAAGTGCTGACTAAAGACAAAGACAGCGGCAACGTTGTTTCCAAAGAGTTCAAACTCAACGATGATCGTGAAGATATGCAAGATGCAGGCATCGTTCGTGGCGATTTCATCGCGTTCCAACTGAACTCCGATGATGAAGTGATTGTTGAGGATGTTGTTGAAGTAGTAAACAACAAAGCTCTCAGCAACAAAGACGACAAAACAGTAAAATTGCTGAAACAATCTCAATGGTCCGAAGCAAACATCGAGAAAATGACAGTTGCTCGCGTTGACAAAGTAGATGGCAACACCATCACTTACGAATTCAAAGATGAAGATGGAAAAGATCGCGTACAAAAACTGTACACGAAAGCTTCCACTGCATTCATCGACACTTACGATGACATGGCAGGTGAAGATGGTGTAGAAGAAGGCGACTACATCGTTCTGATGGACAGCAAAGACATCGATGGCGATCGTTATGACTATGTCCTGATCGTAGGTAGCGAAGATTGGGCAGATAAGAACGACATCAACGAAGATGCTATCAAGAAGTTCTTGGCTCAAGGAATTGGTGGTATTGATACAGGTACGCCTGAGTGGGATGCTCTTCCTTCCACAGTAACTGGCAAATTCGTTTCCATCGGTGGTGGCGTTAACGGTTACCAAGTAGTTGCTGACCTGAACAAAGATGTTAAATCCGCTGATGTTGACAAAGTTGAATTCTACATCAATGGCAACAAAGTTGCAGCTAGCGAATACGTTCTCGAAGTAAAAGACAATCAAGTAAAAGTACTTGAGTACACTACTGACGAGAAAGTAACTTCCAGCGAAATCGTAGTATTCAACAAAGATGGTAAATCTGACAAGGCTAAAGTAACTTTCAAAGAAGCTGAATAAGATTACCTCTAACAATCATGTAGGGATTTTTGCTGGGCATAGAGGGGATTAGCCCCCTCTATGCTCTACATACCCTATATACAGAGAACTTCCTATCAAAAATACGGAGGGGTAGTACGTGAATAAAAAAGTTGTTCTTTCTGTTCTCGCGACCGCTGTAGTAGCTAGCATGGCTGCTTCCGCATTTGCCGCACCAAAACAAGGTCTGTACATCGGTGGAAATGTTAAGAAGTTCTACTCTACTAGCACTTTGCTGAACATGACCAAAGATGCTCGCACTGCTTACAAAAACGAGCTGAAAACTGCAGGTTTCCAAAACCTCGTTTTCGTAAACATCAAAGGTCAAGGCGCTACCATCAAAGAAATGATCGACCTGGGCACTAAAGTAGCTCTGGCTGATCCTTTGAAACAAAGCGATTTCCTTGATTCCTACGGTGTAGTACAAAACGACGGTACTGTTTCTGGTACTGAAGAGCCAGGTAAACATGTAGATCCTACGACTCCAACTGGAGATCTGAAAGTTGAGTCTGTGAGTGCTATTAACGCAAGCCAAATCGAAGTTAAATTTGGCAAACCAGTATCTGATAGTGCAACTGGATTTGGTGCAAAAAACCCAGCTAACTACCAGTTGACTGGTGCTAACCTTACAAGCATTGATCTTTCTGAAGACGGTAAAACTGCAACATTGAACATTACACCATTGACTTCTAAAACTTCTGTTGCTGTCACTGTGAAACAAATTGCTGATGCGTCCGATTCTACTAAGAAAACAGAACTTTATACAACTACTGTAGTAGTAGAAGACAAGACACCTCCAACAGTAACTGAAGTTGTATCTAAAACAAATGGTTCTACAGCTTCTACAGTAACAGTTAACTTCTCTGAGCCTGTAAAAGTTGGTGCAACTTTCAAAATTGATGGAGTTGTAGTTCCTAACCCTTCCATTCAATACACCAATGGAAACAAGACAGCTACATTTAGCGGGCTGACTCTTGACGCAACTAAGTCGCACACATTGGAAATTATCGGCTTGTTGGATACAGCTGATAACAACACCAATCCAAATCCATACACTAAATCGTTCACAGTTTCTGTAGATGCTACATTGCCTGCAGTTTCTACTGTAGAAGCATTGGGCGATAAAGCGATCTTGTTGACTTTCAGCAAGAAGATGGATGCTACCACTGTTAATATTACTAACATCAAGCTCAAAGATGAATTGCTTGCTGACGTTCAAACAACTGCAATTGGTGCATTGCCAGGTGACACTACTGGTACAAAATTTGTTCTTCCAATCGCTCCAACTGAAACACTTTACTCTGCATCTAAAACTAGCCGTAACCTGACTGTCTTGGTAACTGATGCTGTTGCGGATGCATTGGGTAACAAGCTTGCAACTACAACTAAACCTGTTACTCTGAACAAAGATGTTACAGCACCTTCAGTTTCTGCAGTTAGCTTCCTGAATGATGCTTCTGGAAACCTCGCTTCTTTGACTGTAGAATTTAATGAGGCATTGAAGGCTGGTACCTATACGTTGGCCGCTGCTAATTTGTCCGTAATTGACAAAGATGGCGTAGATGTAACTAGCACCTTTGTTGCTTACCTGGACCCTGCAACTGTAACTGCTGGTGGCAAAAAACTTGTGTTTAACATGAAAGCTGCTGCTACCCCTGCAAAATTCTTTAATCAGTACACATTCACATTCAAAGCAGGTCTTGTGAAAGATGCTGCTGAAACTGGTAACGATAGTGCTGCTTACACTAAAGTGATTGACTTTGGTGCGCAACCGGCTGGTGACTTCGTATTGACTGGTACTCCAGCTAGCTATAATGCTGCAACGGGTGTAATTACCATTCAATATGGTCGTGCAGTTAAAGGTGGCGCAGTTGCTGGTTCTGCCACAGACGGCAACAACTACACCTTGAATGGTGTGGCATTGAACAATGCTACAATTACATTGAAGGCTGACAAAACAGAAGCCTACATCACACTTCCAGCTGGTTCTATCCCTACTAGTGATACAGCTGCTGTTCTCCGCATCGCTGGCGTTCAAGATACTAGTGGTGTAACAATCACTCCATTCGTACAAACATTGAACGTAATTGATAATGCTGCTCCTGTGTTGGAGTCTGCTCGTGTTCTTGATAACAAGACAATTGAGCTTACTTTCAACGAAGCGTTGGCAACTGTAACCAATGCTCAAGTTGGAGATGAGTTTGTTATCTACGAAGGTACAACAGCTAAGGTTTTGGCAACTGGTGAATTGCAAGCCAACAATGTAAGCGGCTTTGCTAAAAAACTTAATGTTACTATTAACAAAACTTCTGGTGCTACCGGAGCGAACATCGGCAATGTATCTCCATCTGGCTCAGGAACTGGTGCTACTAGTGGAACCTTTAACGGAGGTACGGATACAAACTTTGTTGTTAGAGTTGCTACTGTAGATGGGGCTGGAGCTCCACTTACTGTAGAAGTATCTACTGATGGTGGAACTAATTACGGTGCTCCTGTAGCTTACACTCCAGGAATGTCAGTTGGTAATGGTGTAACGTTCACTATTACTGGTACCAACGCAGCAACGGATACATTTAGCTTTACTGCAACTGCAGCGGTTCCTGGAACTCCTGTGGTTCTGGATCTCTCAAAAGACCTCAGCATTAAAACTGTAGCTCCATCTACTGGAGTGGACGTTAAAGATTTGGCCACCAACGGCCAAAAAGGCGATGTAACTGTAACTGTTGCGAAGTAATCGAAGCGTTACTTTATAAGCTCTTTATACTAGAGTGAAAGAAGTGGAAAAAACCCCCTAATACAAAAGTGTATATAGGGGGTTTTTCTAACTATCTCATCAATTTGATAGGTGAAACTCCTATTCATGCTAACAGCTCAGTAATCATGTACCTAATCCTCCTGCATCCAGTGAGGCTCTACCATAGCTGAAGGGATGAAGTCAGGTGAAGTCGTACTCGAAAGAGGCGGGGTTCCATAAAAGATGACTATGGCTAGGAGACGAACCCATGGCGAGAGATTAGAAGGAGAACATGGCTGTCAATAAGCTAGCAGTTCGGCTCTGTTCCCTGCATCTGTAATAATGCAGTGGCAATCGGAATAATTCGGGCTGTTAAACCGATTGAACTTTCTAATATGTAGTGGGGGCCTAAGGTCATTAAAAATAGGGATAGATGAGATGGAACGCTTGAAGTTTCATATGGGGAGATGAGGTAGCATCAGTGAGCCATATGGGATGGCGGCGGGTTCGTAGTAGTGTTGATGGCTTGCCGGTTGAACTCGTAGTGGTAACACAAGCGAGGAGGATAAAACTAGCCGGAGCGAAGGAACTCAGTCGGTTATAAGTGGTAAGAACACCTAAGTCAGTGTAGACAGAGCAAAGAGTTGTTTCTACATTCTGCTCTGTCTGCCTTTTCATCATGTTTCTCTTGTAATCGATGGAACGCCGTGTGCGATGAAAGTCGCCCGCACGGTGTAGGCCTAGCCGAAAACCACATTTTTGAAAGTGGTTAGGTAGGAATAGCGTTACTGGTACAGGTGGCGGAGGTACGATGCCTCCAATAAACGTTCCACCAGTCGCGACTAACGTCTTTGTTTCAGGCATTACAGAGGTTGGTAAGACACTCTTTGGAAATTACGAATATTCTGATGCGAACAATGATCCTGAGGGAACTTCTATTTTCAAATGGTATGCGGATGGTGCAGCAATTCCCAGTGCAGATGGGAAAAGTATTGTTTTAACTTCAAGTGAGTTAGGTAAAACAATACAATTTGAGGTAACACCAGTAGCATTGACTGGAATTCGCAATGGAACACCTGTGAATAGTACATCAAGCTCTGTTATCGTCAATCCAAATAATGCACCTACAGTGACTGATGTAAAGATTACAGGCACCCCACAAGTTGGTCAAACTTTGACAGGCGGCTACACATACAATGATGTCAACGCTGACCCTGAAGGTGTATCTACCTTCAAATGGTACGCAGATGATGTTGTAATTCCAGGTGCTACAGCAATTGCTTACACATTGACTCCTGGCGAGCTAAACAAAAAAATTCGCTTTGAAGTCACTCCAGTAGCACTGACAGGCACGCTAACTGGTCAAGCAGTAAAAAGTGCAGAAACACTTGCAGTAACCCCTTAAAAAAATTACGAAACGTTACTTCATAAGCTCTCAAATGAGAGTGAAAGAAGTGGATTGGCTCTCGTTTGACGGCGAGAACAACTCTAACTGCCTTATTCAATTGATTGGTGCAATTCCAATCCATGAGAAACAGCCAAAACTCTCATGTGCCTAATCCTCCTGCAAAGGTGATTAACCTAACCCGTTAATACCTATGAAGTCAGGTGAAGTCGTACTTGCGATAACTGCGCAAGGCGGGGCTCCTTAAAAGTTGGCTATGGTCAGGTGACGAATCCATGGTGACCCAATACGAGATAGCTGTTGCTAGGTAAAACAAGCGCTAGGGGTTTGGCAACAGTCGCTGTACGTGTGATCGTGCAGACGAGACAGGAACAATTTGGGCTGTTAAACCTGTTTTTCTCGGATTGTATAGTGGAGACCTAAGGTCAGCAAAACAAGGGATAGACAAGGTGGAACGTTTGAAGTCTTGCCGGAAGAGGTGGGTTGGCACCTAAGAGGCCGGGAAGATGGCGGCGGGTTTGTAGTAGCGTCGATGGTCTGCCGTTTGAACTCGTAGTGGTAACACAGGCGAGGAGGAGAAAACTGACCGGAGCGAAGGAACCCAGTCAGCGGATAAGAAGGATGGAAAACTTACAACGGGCATTGTAATGTTTTCACAAAACCGATGACAATTGAAAACCAACCAAAGGGATTGCGGATAGAGTTATAGCTGCAGTCCTATTTGTTTTTTTCAGGGTCCTAATTGATTGAGGGAACGCCGCGAACAATGAAAAACGCCTACACCGTGTAGGCTCGATTTGAAAATCCATGCGGGTATAAGACAAGAATAGCGACACAGTACCACCGAATGATCTTAGAGTGCAGCTTTAACCGCCGCCGTTCAAAAGCTAACAACAGTGGCAATGCTGACGATTGCCGACAGCGTTGCGCGGTTAGTCGAGGAATCAATCATTACAAAGCATTTGTCAATGTAGATACCCCTCTAGGCACAAATTCTTCGCCAGATAAGTATCAAAAAGCAATCCCTCCAGAAGAACAAGACATCGGCCTGCCCAACCTAATGAATGGCGGAGTTACGCCTGTTGATGGGCACAGTGTACATTGCTTATGATGCCGCCCCAATAACGCTTCTACTTCAAGTGGAGATGGCAGCACAGCGGTTACATGGGACTTAACCCCACCAAATCAACCAACAAGTTTTCCTCTAGTGGATAATCCGGATTCCGACACGATGACGCATGCTTGAAATGAGCAGTCAAGTGAAAGTGATGTAGACAACTTTGAAGTGTACCTTAATAAAGGTTCGAAGCATCCTCAACAACATTGGGTCACGCGAACATTTGCCTCAAAACTTATAAAGGCAACAATTTGCTGAGAGGTAAAGCAAAGATTTTAGACAAGCTATAGACAAGCTAAATGCTGCAGATGGGAATACGGTGCATATCACTGTACACGCTGTTGACCAACTCGGTAACAAGTCTGACGGAGCAAAAGCAAGCACGACTTTATTCTTTAACGAGTACAGAAATGTGCCATAACAAAAGAAAAAGTTCCTTCAGCCCAAGGAAACGTTAAACAAAGTGACACCTTTCCTTATGTAGAGGCATCTTTTTTACAGGAAATTAGCGGTATTCCTTATCGAGATTCCCTTCGAGGATAATCCATTTTTTTCAATAGTTAAATTGTCACAATTTTATTGAAAATAACCGGGTTTTATGCAACAATTTAAATTGCCCATTGTAAAATAGTACATACCCTTACCGTTGATAGTACGCCGTGTGCGATGAAAGTTGCTTGCACGGTGTAGGCTTGACGAAATCCTTGATCTGAAAGGATAGTCAAGAATAGCTCGAGCTTAAACATTGTTAATGGTTCTTTTCATGTTGAAGTTAATACGGTGAAGTCTGACAACACGGATTTGGTTGTATTGAGAGACTCGAACAATAATCCAAGCAGCTCAGGAACTGGAAAAAATGTTAGCAATCTCATCACCGTTACGAACAACTCCAATGCTGTACAATATGAATATGACCCTGTAACCGATAGCTTCAAAGTAAAACAATCCGGAACAGAAGTTGGCAGTGTCACATTCACCAAAGTAGATGGGATGTTTGACTTCAGCGAAGGTGCTTTCATCGACCCTCAGGCATCGATGACTAATGGTTCAGTTGGTCATCTCAAAGCAACACTGAAAGATGCTCAAGATGTAGAAGTAGGAAATGTCACTGTAGACGTTAATTGCTTTTTGATACCTTAAAATCCAATGGCCAGACTGGAAGTAGTCTGGCTCTTTCTTATGATTTAATGAGGAAGCTTGAAATGGAGGGCGTGGATGAAATTTACCCTGGACGACATAAGAAACGATTTGGAGCTGTACGGGAGATTGATGCGGCCGGAGCATGTATACCTGGTAAGCCAAACGCAAGGTGAACACATTGGCATAGGTGTCCGGGAGTCATCCACCCCCATTGCGTATATGGTGGTTCGAATATCGCGTGAACAGTCTCAGGCTTCGATTATCGCTCTAGAGGTAGAGAAAAGTTACAGTGGGTACGGGCTTGAGACAATTTTGCTGCAATTTCTGGAGGGCAAGCTTAAAGAGCAAAGCTACCATTATCTCACTTACGACATCGTTGTACAGGAATCAGAGAATGCTGCCAGGGAGTTTTTGCAGCCGGAGGATGGCTGGGATAGCGGGCAAGTTTTATCTACCGTGTATATCGCAGACATGGAGGAATTGAAATCTGCCAAATGGATGAATACGATACGTGCTCCCCTGCATTTTCGTACATTCAGTTGGGCGGAACTGACTGAAGAAAAGCTGGTTTCCATTCAAGAAGGGTGTAATCGGTGGTATCCGGAGAAATTCTCCCCTTGGCAGGAAGGCTACGACATTGACCATCAACTTAGTGTCGCTCTCCAATACAAAGGAGAGATAATCGGTTGGCTGATGGTCAAGCGGGCAGCCAGCAACATGGCTCTCTTTAAAAGTCTGTTTGTTCGAGAGGAATTTACCAGACTGGGCCGAGCTGGCGTGGTTCTCGTCGAAGGCTTGAAAAAAGTATTGGAGAATCAGGAGATACGATACGCGATGTTTGTTGTGGAAAAAGACAATGCGGCGATGCTGCAAATGGTCAGAAAGCATTTTACTCCTTTTATCATTCGGCGAAAGAAGCTCATTTCGTTTAAGAAGAGCATTTTGTAGGCTGGATTTTTCAATCACATGCTCAAGTTTGTTTCGTCTGTTATGTAAATCAGGAACGAAAGTGGAAGTAAAACAGGATGGTTTAAAGAAGGTTGTAAAAATCAAAAACGGTGGCAGCACCAAATCTAGCTCTGTCTCTCTATCGGAGATGCAGGGCTTTTTGTTATGTAAAAAGCGAGTGCAGCAGTTAGTGGCCGAGCCGCTGAAAGACACTCGATATGGGGATTTTTCGTTAGGAGGGACTGTATAGGCGATTTGTTCAGTGTTTGTTCAGTGCAAATAAATATACTGAACATGCCCGTTGTACATTTTCACCTTCTTTATTTGTTGATGACACGCCGTATGCGATGAAAGTCGCCTGTGCGGTGTAGGCTCGCTATAATCCGAAGAGTTGCAGGGATAAGGCGAGAATAGCGTGAAAGAAATGGAGTGGAATGCAAGACAAGTGGTGGCAGGTGAGGTTAAGGCTGGTGGCAGGACTGAAATGAACAAGCTGGATTTTGCCAAAACGAGTGCGATGAACGACGGAAGCGTTACGGTTATTTTTGATGATGGCAGCATTCAGCAAAGCAAGAAATGGGCTCGGCAAGCATTTTCCGGCATGGGTTGCACGAAGAGTGAGTTTGGTTCTTCTAGCGGCAAAAGCGCGTTAATGCTCACCGTTTCGGACGAACTGTATGTTAGTGAGCGGTTGAATGCCAAGGCCGATGGAAGACGGGCAACAGATGGATCAAATTATAGACTCACACACAAAGCAGAAGACCGTTCGTTTTATAGAACGGTTTTTTTGTATGGCGTTACATTTTAGGCAAAAGGCAGATGCCTGTTTAGAATTTGTTCAGTTGCCCCTGATACAATAAAAAAGCCGTACCTGCCACAGGACATGTCCAAAGTTCTGGGAGGTGAGTGTGATGAAACCTGTATGGAATTTCTTTATTATCCCTGTTATCAAATGCAATGGGTGCGGACATGAAAAGCTGCATAAAACCGATCATAAAGACCAGATGTTCAAAGACATGATTGATGGTCAGGTTATCGAGATCGAAGTGAGGCGACAACGATATCGGTGTCCGATGTGTGGAAGCAAGGAATGGGACAAAGTCGTCGGGGCATCCTCTTATTCGAAAAAAAGCAAGCGGCTGATCGACTGGGAGAAACAGCGCGTGAAGGCGCAACAGAAGCGAGAGTAATGGCTGCTCACGCTCAATAGGCAAGTCTGTCGGAAAGCTGACAGGCTTTTTTTCCGTAAAAAACGTTTCGAGGTTGTTCATGAGCAGGGATGTGACTGCTTTTGACCAATCAAATGGCC
This sequence comes from Brevibacillus sp. FSL K6-0770, assembly GCF_038000275.1. NCBI lineage: Bacteria > Bacillati > Bacillota > Bacilli > Caryophanales > Paenibacillaceae > Brevibacillus > Brevibacillus sp. FSL K6-0770. The sequence goes on along the minus strand of NZ_JBBOBQ010000001.1, from coordinate 5,453,279 downwards.
ATGATTATTTCAAATGGAAACATCTTCTATATTACTTTTTACAATATAAATAGACGGCCAAAAACCAATATACTATACTGAATAACAAATAACATAATTAGTAAATAAAAGTAAATTAAACGAAATAATCCTTTCTATTGGACAGGAATGATGCCAGCTTGCACAATGCTTTGCTTACGAACAAGAAAAAGCTGTTAGTTACCGGCTTGTCCATTCTGACGGTGTCTTCCCTTACTTATTTGGCCGTGTTTGCAGAGCGGCTTTCGCCTGTTTCCCCGACAGAGACGTTTATCCGGCAATACATGACGAATCCGAATGGCACGTTGGCTACTTATTTGCAGGAAGCCCGTTCCACGAATGAAGACATAGCGGCAGGCAGAGAAGCGCTGTCTGAGTCCCTCGGCATATGGATGCAATATGCGTGGGTGAAAGGTGACCGGCAATTGTTTGCCGACAGTTTTCGGTTGTTACGGACCTTTTTTCTGACTCCACAAAACCGAATTTACTGGAAGCTGTCGCCGGACGGGCAGCCGCATGTGACGACAAATGCTCTCGGGGATGATCTGCGAATTGTCGATGCGCTCTGGAAGGCGGCTGACAGTTGGGAAAATGAGGAATACGCAAAAGCGGCAGAAGCGGTAACACAATCGTTATTCGCTTCGTCCATACAACATGGATGTCTCGTCGACTTTTATGACTTCGCAAAAAAGGAGTCTCCGCAGACACTCAGCCTCGTTTACGTCGACATGTCCGCCCTGAAAAGGATGGCGGATCACAACAAAATAGATGCGAATGTGTACCAGCGCTACCGTGATCTGTTAATGAACATGCCGAACGACGGAATATTTTACCCTAAAATATTCCACATCGAGAATCAAATGTACAGCTATGCTGACTCGGTGAATCTCATTGATCAACTGATTGTAGCGATAAATCTGGCAGAGGCCGGGCGTACGCCTCGGGAGCTGGTTGTTTTTTTGAAAAAGGAGTTCGCGCAGCAGCACCAATTGCCGGGGCGCTACGACCGGGCTAGTCGCACAGCAGCTGTGTCCTATGAATCTCCTGCCGTTTACGGATTGGCAATCTTGCTGGCTCTGAAGCTGGATGATCCGCAATGGGCAAATCAACTGCAAGCCAGAATGGTGCAGCTGCGCAGTAATGACTCCCGCTTTTTGGGCGGCTATGTTTTTCAGGAAGATACGCATGCCTTCGATAATTTGGTGCCGCTTTTGGCCGAGGAGGCGCTGCGAACGTATAAGGACTGATGAGAAAACCGAATAAGCAATGAGAGGAGCTGAATTATGAACAACAATTCTCCGACACGCAAGATGGAGATAGGGTACGGCATCTTGCTCCTGCTTACGGTGCTTCAGGAAGCGCTGGTTTATGTCCATGTCTACATAGATCAGTCGTTTGCGATGGTTGAGTTTGTTTTGAGCATGGCTATTTTGCTGGCGCTCCTGCTCGGTTATGTGCTGCCGATGGGGGTATCGGTCGTTTTGGTGTTTGTTTACTTGGTCAGCTATGTTGTTTGGCTGGCTACGTATGCCAATACGAGTGTTATTGTGTACGCCTGGTTGCTGGTCATGCCCGCGAACGTGCTGATTGCAGGGTTTATCAAAACGTACTTGCTGCGCAGCAAGCGACTCGTGGAACGGTTGGAAGAACTGAAAGAAATCAACCCGGTCATTGATCTCGATACGGCACTGGGCAACAAAATGGCCTTTGCGGAAACGATGCTCAGACAGTCAAATCTGGCAAAACGTTATGAGGGGAAATACAGCTTTTGCCTGGCGATGTTCAAAATCGAGTTTTTGCCGTTCGTACAAGAATCTCTTGGCTCAGAGGGGTATTCGCGGCTTTTGCTGGAATTGTCCCAGACGATTCAAAAGCAACTCCGCTTCGAAGATTACAAGTTTTCGCTCGATGAAGGACGGTTTGTCGTGCTGCTGCCGATGACGGACAAGGATTATTTGCGGCAACTGACGGAACGAATTAAACACGCCATGATGGACAAGGATTTTCCGGACAAAAAAGGACGACAGTTGAAGCTGGTCATTCGCTCGGGAGCGCTTGTTTTTCAAAAGGAACAATTCAATCAATATGAGCAAATCGACAGCGTCATAGCGGCGCTTGAACGAAATGCGGAACTTGATCTGATCGGAGAGTACGTGTAAGCCGATATGGCCTGGAAAAGGGAGGGGGCTTCTTATGTCATACACCAGCTGGTTTATCCCCTTGTGCATTGCGATCAGTATGATCTTCGCCGTTACGATTGTTTTTCTGACGATCGCCACGTTGGTTTTTCGTGACAGAGTGAGCAAAAAATACGATCGGAGGAAAATCAGTGGCTGAGTGGCTCTTGTTGCTCGCAATTATCAGTATTTGGGTCGCGGTGTTTGAATCTGCGTTGATTATGGCTGGAGCCATACGCTTTGTGTCCAGACAGAGCAAAGAGGAATTGGTGATTCCGACGGAGATGGACGCTTTTCCAGCCGTGACGATACTCGTTCCGGCCCACAATGAGGAGCTGGTCATCGCCGCGACAGTCGAGCACATTTTACGGCTGAACTATCCGGCGGACAAGCTGCAAGTGATCGTCATTGCCGACAATTGCACAGACCAAACGGCGCAAATCGTGCGGGCGGTACATGGCAAACCAGAGTTCTCGCAGCGCAACCTGACTGTTCTGGAACGAACCGGGAAGGGAGGGAAATCGGGAGCGTTGAATGACGCTTTCAAACTCGCTACCGGGGAATGGATTTGCGTGTATGATGCCGACGCCGCACCAGAGAAAAACGCGCTGGCTTTTCTGATCCAAAAAGCGCTGGAGCAGCCGGAGCGGTACGGGGCGGTTTTTGGACGGAACAAGGCTCGGAATCGCGACCAAACTCTACTCACCCAATTCATCAATCTGGAACTGGTGACCATGCATCGTGTTTATCATACGGGGCTATGGGAGCTGTTTCAGTTGGGGTCTATTCCGGGAACGAACTTTATCGTCAAAAGCTCGCTGATCGCGGAGTTGGGCGGATGGGACGAGCAGTCCCTTACGGAGGATACGGCGATTTCTTTTGAAATATTAAAGCGGGGCCAGCTGATTGCTCTCGCACCGCAGGCGGAGGCGTACCAGCAGGAGCCGGAAAAGCTTGACGTCTACATGAAGCAGCGTCAACGCTGGGCGATGGGGAACTACCACACAGTTATCGGGAACATCTCGCATTTATTTGACAGCACGAGCTGGCGCATCAAGCTGAAGGTGCTGTATTATGCAGCGAGCTACTTTTGGTTTATGGTGGCGATTGTTGTTTCCGACATCATTTTTGTGACGAACCTCGTATACAAGGTGATCTCCTGGTTTCATCCCGAGGTCGTGTCTCCCTTCCAGTTTTCCGAGGATATCTACGTCTACTTGGTCGTGGCTTGGGCGCTGATGTACTCCATGTATGTGCTGCAAATCAATCTGGCTCTGGCTACCGATATCGGTCAAAGCACGACGAGAAACTTCGTCTTGTCTTGCCTCTCGTATTTTACGTATGCGCAGCTGTTCATCGTCATCTCGGTGCAAGCATTTTGGGGACTGCTGGCTGATAAAGTGACAAAAAGAAAGAGAAGATGGTACAAGACGCAACGCTTTACCTGATGGGCTGTGCAAGAGGAGACTCTTTTACTTTTCTTCCGTACTCTTCCAGATGATAGGCAGTTCCTTATGTCAAATCTGTTATAATAAGATGATAGATTGATTGATGAAAAAAGAAACGACTGGTGCCGAGCCGGAAGAGACGGGTGGAGAGAACTGTGAAATACGAAGTGATTTTCTTTGATGTGGACGATACGTTGATCGATTTTGGCATTTCGGAAAAAAATGCGATGGATAAAGCTTTCCACCGTTTTGGAATGCCCGAAGGCTGGCTTGCCTACCAAGCAACGTACAGTGAAATCAACAAAAGACTGTGGCTGGAGCTGGAACAAGGAATCGTGTCACTGGACGAGCTTGGAGTGGAGCGGTTCAGCCGTCTGTTTTCAGCGCATGAGCTGTCCTATGATGCTGTTGCTTTCAACGAAGAGTTTTTGGCCAATCTGGCACAGGAAACGCCGCTGATTCAAGGAGCGCAGGAAGTATGCAGCAGTTTGGCGGGATGCCGCCTGGCTATCATTTCAAACGGCTTTGCCGAAGTGCAGAAAGCGAGAATCGCAGCATCGCCTCTTCGCCATGCTTTCGAACAGTTGATTATTTCCCAAGAGGCCGGGTTTCAGAAACCGGATGCGCGAATTTTTGACTATGCATTTTCCAAACTGCAAGTGACAGACAAGTCGAAAGCTTTGATCGTAGGAGATTCGCTTACTTCCGATATTCGAGGCGGACACAACTACGGGATCGATACATGCTGGTTCAATCCGCAAGGCAAGGAAAATCGGTTGGACATCGAGCCTACGTACGAGATTCGCGATCTGACTCATTTGCTTGAGCTTGTCAGACTGACAGCGGATGAGCGGCTGCCTATATAAGAATATATAATTTCCCTTATATTTCCTGTCTATCGAATGATATAATAATCCTAGGACTTATGATCTAACTGTTTCTGGAGGAATTAGCATGGATCAACCAACTGATCTGTTGCATCGTATCGAGAGCATGCGTAAAGAGTTATCCGAACTTGTTTTGGAAAAAGGAAGCTTTCTGCATCCGACTGTGATCGATATGTCGCAAAAATTGGATGAGTATATCGTCAAATACCAAAAATGCCTCCAGTTACACACATAAATGAGCAAAAAATTATCCACAACCTGTGGATAAACCTGTTATTAATTGACTGAATAATAAAACTATACAAACCGAGCCGCATAACCTGAGGCTGGCTTTTGCTCAAAGTCGCGCTCTGTTGTTATGCGGCTGACTTCATTCGTTGCGGCTTGTTTCGCAGTTTGGCAATCAGCAAGAGAAGCAGCGGCAACAGAATTTGCATGAAAAAGCCGTAGTAAGGAAGCGAAGTTTCGTCGAGATAGTTAAAAACAATCATGTTGGGGATACCCCAAAAACTGAACAGCACGATCAAAAAGCCGATTGGCCATACGAGCGGTCGATAGTCAGTTACTTCCATCAGCTGTGCACTGCCGAGGACGATGACGTAGAAAAATACCGATATTTTGACAAAAGCGCCCAGCACCCAGACTGCCATCACCACAGACTCCAGATTTTCGAAAAAATCGGCAATACTGACGTAGCGCGAAGCAATCATTAAAGGGTAGAGCATGCTGGAAACATCGCTGCCAAACAAGAACAGGGAAAACAAATTGGTGGCAATCATCGTGATGGTTACAGCCAGCACGGAAAGCATTCCCCACTTTCGGCCTTTGCTGCTGTCGGCTAACAACGGAAAGAGAAAAGCCGTCAGCCAAAACTCGCCAAGCCAGATGTGCGGAACAACAGCTCCTTTCAGCGAAGGGACAATGCCGTTTTCCAGTACCGGAAAAAAGTTTTGCCAATCCAGATCAGGCAGCAGCAAAAGGACCATGAGGCATAAGGGAAGTACGAACAGCGGCATGAACAACAGGGCTGCCCGGCCAATTACTTCAATGCCGCCGCGAACAGCAAAGACACAGACCAAAATCATGCTTGCGATGACGACGACGATCGGAGTGTTGAACAGAAAAGCGCCGACGACAAACTCGGCGTAGTTTCTGACGATTTGCCCCGTCCACATCAAGTAGAGGAAGCAGTAGAGCAAGCCGATCAGTTTTCCGGGAATCAACCCGACGATTTGGCAGCTGTACTCGATCAGCGTTTGCTGCGGGTAATACTGATGAAGCCGATGGGAGACGTAAACCGTCAGAAAACCGGCGAACGATGCCCAAATGGGAGACAGCCACAGATCGTTATGGGCGTAGGTAGCCATCGTTGCCGGCAAGGACAGGATGGCTGTGGCGATAATCGTGGGGTACATCATGACGCCCATCTGGAAAGCCGATATTTTGCCTTTTTCAAGCATAGATGATCACCTCTGGCAGATCACACGCGCCGCCGTTTATTTTTTCATCAAATTTACGTATGCGCAGCTGTTCATCGTCATCTCGGTGCAAGCATTTTGGGGACTGCTGGCTGATAAAGTGACAAAAAGAAAGAGAAGATGGTACAAGACGCAACGCTTTACCTGATGGGCTGTGCAAGAGGAGACTCTTTTACTTTTCTTCCGTACTCTTCCAGATGATAGGCAGTTCCTTATGTCAAATCTGTTATAATAAGATGATAGATTGATTGATGAAAAAAGAAACGACTGGTGCCGAGCCGGAAGAGACGGGTGGAGAGAACTGTGAAATACGAAGTGATTTTCTTTGATGTGGACGATACGTTGATCGATTTTGGCATTTCGGAAAAAAATGCGATGGATAAAGCTTTCCACCGTTTTGGAATGCCCGAAGGCTGGCTTGCCTACCAAGCAACGTACAGTGAAATCAACAAAAGACTGTGGCTGGAGCTGGAACAAGGAATCGTGTCACTGGACGAGCTTGGAGTGGAGCGGTTCAGCCGTCTGTTTTCAGCGCATGAGCTGTCCTATGATGCTGTTGCTTTCAACGAAGAGTTTTTGGCCAATCTGGCACAGGAAACGCCGCTGATTCAAGGAGCGCAGGAAGTATGCAGCAGTTTGGCGGGATGCCGCCTGGCTATCATTTCAAACGGCTTTGCCGAAGTGCAGAAAGCGAGAATCGCAGCATCGCCTCTTCGCCATGCTTTCGAACAGTTGATTATTTCCCAAGAGGCCGGGTTTCAGAAACCGGATGCGCGAATTTTTGACTATGCATTTTCCAAACTGCAAGTGACAGACAAGTCGAAAGCTTTGATCGTAGGAGATTCGCTTACTTCCGATATTCGAGGCGGACACAACTACGGGATCGATACATGCTGGTTCAATCCGCAAGGCAAGGAAAATCGGTTGGACATCGAGCCTACGTACGAGATTCGCGATCTGACTCATTTGCTTGAGCTTGTCAGACTGACAGCGGATGAGCGGCTGCCTATATAAGAATATATAATTTCCCTTATATTTCCTGTCTATCGAATGATATAATAATCCTAGGACTTATGATCTAACTGTTTCTGGAGGAATTAGCATGGATCAACCAACTGATCTGTTGCATCGTATCGAGAGCATGCGTAAAGAGTTATCCGAACTTGTTTTGGAAAAAGGAAGCTTTCTGCATCCGACTGTGATCGATATGTCGCAAAAATTGGATGAGTATATCGTCAAATACCAAAAATGCCTCCAGTTACACACATAAATGAGCAAAAAATTATCCACAACCTGTGGATAAACCTGTTATTAATTGACTGAATAATAAAACTATACAAACCGAGCCGCATAACCTGAGGCTGGCTTTTGCTCAAAGTCGCGCTCTGTTGTTATGCGGCTGACTTCATTCGTTGCGGCTTGTTTCGCAGTTTGGCAATCAGCAAGAGAAGCAGCGGCAACAGAATTTGCATGAAAAAGCCGTAGTAAGGAAGCGAAGTTTCGTCGAGATAGTTAAAAACAATCATGTTGGGGATACCCCAAAAACTGAACAGCACGATCAAAAAGCCGATTGGCCATACGAGCGGTCGATAGTCAGTTACTTCCATCAGCTGTGCACTGCCGAGGACGATGACGTAGAAAAATACCGATATTTTGACAAAAGCGCCCAGCACCCAGACTGCCATCACCACAGACTCCAGATTTTCGAAAAAATCGGCAATACTGACGTAGCGCGAAGCAATCATTAAAGGGTAGAGCATGCTGGAAACATCGCTGCCAAACAAGAACAGGGAAAACAAATTGGTGGCAATCATCGTGATGGTTACAGCCAGCACGGAAAGCATTCCCCACTTTCGGCCTTTGCTGCTGTCGGCTAACAACGGAAAGAGAAAAGCCGTCAGCCAAAACTCGCCAAGCCAGATGTGCGGAACAACAGCTCCTTTCAGCGAAGGGACAATGCCGTTTTCCAGTACCGGAAAAAAGTTTTGCCAATCCAGATCAGGCAGCAGCAAAAGGACCATGAGGCATAAGGGAAGTACGAACAGCGGCATGAACAACAGGGCTGCCCGGCCAATTACTTCAATGCCGCCGCGAACAGCAAAGACACAGACCAAAATCATGCTTGCGATGACGACGACGATCGGAGTGTTGAACAGAAAAGCGCCGACGACAAACTCGGCGTAGTTTCTGACGATTTGCCCCGTCCACATCAAGTAGAGGAAGCAGTAGAGCAAGCCGATCAGTTTTCCGGGAATCAACCCGACGATTTGGCAGCTGTACTCGATCAGCGTTTGCTGCGGGTAATACTGATGAAGCCGATGGGAGACGTAAACCGTCAGAAAACCGGCGAACGATGCCCAAATGGGAGACAGCCACAGATCGTTATGGGCGTAGGTAGCCATCGTTGCCGGCAAGGACAGGATGGCTGTGGCGATAATCGTGGGGTACATCATGACGCCCATCTGGAAAGCCGATATTTTGCCTTTTTCAAGCATAGATGATCACCTCTGGCAGATCACACGCGCCGCCGTTTATTTTTTCATCAAATTTACGTATGCGCAGCTGTTCATCGTCATCTCGGTGCAAGCATTTTGGGGACTGCTGGCTGATAAAGTGACAAAAAGAAAGAGAAGATGGTACAAGACGCAACGCTTTACCTGATGGGCTGTGCAAGAGGAGACTCTTTTACTTTTCTTCCGTACTCTTCCAGATGATAGGCAGTTCCTTATGTCAAATCTGTTATAATAAGATGATAGATTGATTGATGAAAAAAGAAACGACTGGTGCCGAGCCGGAAGAGACGGGTGGAGAGAACTGTGAAATACGAAGTGATTTTCTTTGATGTGGACGATACGTTGATCGATTTTGGCATTTCGGAAAAAAATGCGATGGATAAAGCTTTCCACCGTTTTGGAATGCCCGAAGGCTGGCTTGCCTACCAAGCAACGTACAGTGAAATCAACAAAAGACTGTGGCTGGAGCTGGAACAAGGAATCGTGTCACTGGACGAGCTTGGAGTGGAGCGGTTCAGCCGTCTGTTTTCAGCGCATGAGCTGTCCTATGATGCTGTTGCTTTCAACGAAGAGTTTTTGGCCAATCTGGCACAGGAAACGCCGCTGATTCAAGGAGCGCAGGAAGTATGCAGCAGTTTGGCGGGATGCCGCCTGGCTATCATTTCAAACGGCTTTGCCGAAGTGCAGAAAGCGAGAATCGCAGCATCGCCTCTTCGCCATGCTTTCGAACAGTTGATTATTTCCCAAGAGGCCGGGTTTCAGAAACCGGATGCGCGAATTTTTGACTATGCATTTTCCAAACTGCAAGTGACAGACAAGTCGAAAGCTTTGATCGTAGGAGATTCGCTTACTTCCGATATTCGAGGCGGACACAACTACGGGATCGATACATGCTGGTTCAATCCGCAAGGCAAGGAAAATCGGTTGGACATCGAGCCTACGTACGAGATTCGCGATCTGACTCATTTGCTTGAGCTTGTCAGACTGACAGCGGATGAGCGGCTGCCTATATAAGAATATATAATTTCCCTTATATTTCCTGTCTATCGAATGATATAATAATCCTAGGACTTATGATCTAACTGTTTCTGGAGGAATTAGCATGGATCAACCAACTGATCTGTTGCATCGTATCGAGAGCATGCGTAAAGAGTTATCCGAACTTGTTTTGGAAAAAGGAAGCTTTCTGCATCCGACTGTGATCGATATGTCGCAAAAATTGGATGAGTATATCGTCAAATACCAAAAATGCCTCCAGTTACACACATAAATGAGCAAAAAATTATCCACAACCTGTGGATAAACCTGTTATTAATTGACTGAATAATAAAACTATACAAACCGAGCCGCATAACCTGAGGCTGGCTTTTGCTCAAAGTCGCGCTCTGTTGTTATGCGGCTGACTTCATTCGTTGCGGCTTGTTTCGCAGTTTGGCAATCAGCAAGAGAAGCAGCGGCAACAGAATTTGCATGAAAAAGCCGTAGTAAGGAAGCGAAGTTTCGTCGAGATAGTTAAAAACAATCATGTTGGGGATACCCCAAAAACTGAACAGCACGATCAAAAAGCCGATTGGCCATACGAGCGGTCGATAGTCAGTTACTTCCATCAGCTGTGCACTGCCGAGGACGATGACGTAGAAAAATACCGATATTTTGACAAAAGCGCCCAGCACCCAGACTGCCATCACCACAGACTCCAGATTTTCGAAAAAATCGGCAATACTGACGTAGCGCGAAGCAATCATTAAAGGGTAGAGCATGCTGGAAACATCGCTGCCAAACAAGAACAGGGAAAACAAATTGGTGGCAATCATCGTGATGGTTACAGCCAGCACGGAAAGCATTCCCCACTTTCGGCCTTTGCTGCTGTCGGCTAACAACGGAAAGAGAAAAGCCGTCAGCCAAAACTCGCCAAGCCAGATGTGCGGAACAACAGCTCCTTTCAGCGAAGGGACAATGCCGTTTTCCAGTACCGGAAAAAAGTTTTGCCAATCCAGATCAGGCAGCAGCAAAAGGACCATGAGGCATAAGGGAAGTACGAACAGCGGCATGAACAACAGGGCTGCCCGGCCAATTACTTCAATGCCGCCGCGAACAGCAAAGACACAGACCAAAATCATGCTTGCGATGACGACGACGATCGGAGTGTTGAACAGAAAAGCGCCGACGACAAACTCGGCGTAGTTTCTGACGATTTGCCCCGTCCACATCAAGTAGAGGAAGCAGTAGAGCAAGCCGATCAGTTTTCCGGGAATCAACCCGACGATTTGGCAGCTGTACTCGATCAGCGTTTGCTGCGGGTAATACTGATGAAGCCGATGGGAGACGTAAACCGTCAGAAAACCGGCGAACGATGCCCAAATGGGAGACAGCCACAGATCGTTATGGGCGTAGGTAGCCATCGTTGCCGGCAAGGACAGGATGGCTGTGGCGATAATCGTGGGGTACATCATGACGCCCATCTGGAAAGCCGATATTTTGCCTTTTTCAAGCATAGATGATCACCTCTGGCAGATCACACGCGCCGCCGTTTATTTTTTCATCAAATTTACGTATGCGCAGCTGTTCATCGTCATCTCGGTGCAAGCATTTTGGGGACTGCTGGCTGATAAAGTGACAAAAAGAAAGAGAAGATGGTACAAGACGCAACGCTTTACCTGATGGGCTGTGCAAGAGGAGACTCTTTTACTTTTCTTCCGTACTCTTCCAGATGATAGGCAGTTCCTTATGTCAAATCTGTTATAATAAGATGATAGATTGATTGATGAAAAAAGAAACGACTGGTGCCGAGCCGGAAGAGACGGGTGGAGAGAACTGTGAAATACGAAGTGATTTTCTTTGATGTGGACGATACGTTGATCGATTTTGGCATTTCGGAAAAAAATGCGATGGATAAAGCTTTCCACCGTTTTGGAATGCCCGAAGGCTGGCTTGCCTACCAAGCAACGTACAGTGAAATCAACAAAAGACTGTGGCTGGAGCTGGAACAAGGAATCGTGTCACTGGACGAGCTTGGAGTGGAGCGGTTCAGCCGTCTGTTTTCAGCGCATGAGCTGTCCTATGATGCTGTTGCTTTCAACGAAGAGTTTTTGGCCAATCTGGCACAGGAAACGCCGCTGATTCAAGGAGCGCAGGAAGTATGCAGCAGTTTGGCGGGATGCCGCCTGGCTATCATTTCAAACGGCTTTGCCGAAGTGCAGAAAGCGAGAATCGCAGCATCGCCTCTTCGCCATGCTTTCGAACAGTTGATTATTTCCCAAGAGGCCGGGTTTCAGAAACCGGATGCGCGAATTTTTGACTATGCATTTTCCAAACTGCAAGTGACAGACAAGTCGAAAGCTTTGATCGTAGGAGATTCGCTTACTTCCGATATTCGAGGCGGACACAACTACGGGATCGATACATGCTGGTTCAATCCGCAAGGCAAGGAAAATCGGTTGGACATCGAGCCTACGTACGAGATTCGCGATCTGACTCATTTGCTTGAGCTTGTCAGACTGACAGCGGATGAGCGGCTGCCTATATAAGAATATATAATTTCCCTTATATTTCCTGTCTATCGAATGATATAATAATCCTAGGACTTATGATCTAACTGTTTCTGGAGGAATTAGCATGGATCAACCAACTGATCTGTTGCATCGTATCGAGAGCATGCGTAAAGAGTTATCCGAACTTGTTTTGGAAAAAGGAAGCTTTCTGCATCCGACTGTGATCGATATGTCGCAAAAATTGGATGAGTATATCGTCAAATACCAAAAATGCCTCCAGTTACACACATAAATGAGCAAAAAATTATCCACAACCTGTGGATAAACCTGTTATTAATTGACTGAATAATAAAACTATACAAACCGAGCCGCATAACCTGAGGCTGGCTTTTGCTCAAAGTCGCGCTCTGTTGTTATGCGGCTGACTTCATTCGTTGCGGCTTGTTTCGCAGTTTGGCAATCAGCAAGAGAAGCAGCGGCAACAGAATTTGCATGAAAAAGCCGTAGTAAGGAAGCGAAGTTTCGTCGAGATAGTTAAAAACAATCATGTTGGGGATACCCCAAAAACTGAACAGCACGATCAAAAAGCCGATTGGCCATACGAGCGGTCGATAGTCAGTTACTTCCATCAGCTGTGCACTGCCGAGGACGATGACGTAGAAAAATACCGATATTTTGACAAAAGCGCCCAGCACCCAGACTGCCATCACCACAGACTCCAGATTTTCGAAAAAATCGGCAATACTGACGTAGCGCGAAGCAATCATTAAAGGGTAGAGCATGCTGGAAACATCGCTGCCAAACAAGAACAGGGAAAACAAATTGGTGGCAATCATCGTGATGGTTACAGCCAGCACGGAAAGCATTCCCCACTTTCGGCCTTTGCTGCTGTCGGCTAACAACGGAAAGAGAAAAGCCGTCAGCCAAAACTCGCCAAGCCAGATGTGCGGAACAACAGCTCCTTTCAGCGAAGGGACAATGCCGTTTTCCAGTACCGGAAAAAAGTTTTGCCAATCCAGATCAGGCAGCAGCAAAAGGACCATGAGGCATAAGGGAAGTACGAACAGCGGCATGAACAACAGGGCTGCCCGGCCAATTACTTCAATGCCGCCGCGAACAGCAAAGACACAGACCAAAATCATGCTTGCGATGACGACGACGATCGGAGTGTTGAACAGAAAAGCGCCGACGACAAACTCGGCGTAGTTTCTGACGATTTGCCCCGTCCACATCAAGTAGAGGAAGCAGTAGAGCAAGCCGATCAGTTTTCCGGGAATCAACCCGACGATTTGGCAGCTGTACTCGATCAGCGTTTGCTGCGGGTAATACTGATGAAGCCGATGGGAGACGTAAACCGTCAGAAAACCGGCGAACGATGCCCAAATGGGAGACAGCCACAGATCGTTATGGGCGTAGGTAGCCATCGTTGCCGGCAAGGACAGGATGGCTGTGGCGATAATCGTGGGGTACATCATGACGCCCATCTGGAAAGCCGATATTTTGCCTTTTTCAAGCATAGATGATCACCTCTGGCAGATCACACGCGCCGCCGTTTATTTTTTCATCAAATTTACGTATGCGCAGCTGTTCATCGTCATCTCGGTGCAAGCATTTTGGGGACTGCTGGCTGATAAAGTGACAAAAAGAAAGAGAAGATGGTACAAGACGCAACGCTTTACCTGATGGGCTGTGCAAGAGGAGACTCTTTTACTTTTCTTCCGTACTCTTCCAGATGATAGGCAGTTCCTTATGTCAAATCTGTTATAATAAGATGATAGATTGATTGATGAAAAAAGAAACGACTGGTGCCGAGCCGGAAGAGACGGGTGGAGAGAACTGTGAAATACGAAGTGATTTTCTTTGATGTGGACGATACGTTGATCGATTTTGGCATTTCGGAAAAAAATGCGATGGATAAAGCTTTCCACCGTTTTGGAATGCCCGAAGGCTGGCTTGCCTACCAAGCAACGTACAGTGAAATCAACAAAAGACTGTGGCTGGAGCTGGAACAAGGAATCGTGTCACTGGACGAGCTTGGAGTGGAGCGGTTCAGCCGTCTGTTTTCAGCGCATGAGCTGTCCTATGATGCTGTTGCTTTCAACGAAGAGTTTTTGGCCAATCTGGCACAGGAAACGCCGCTGATTCAAGGAGCGCAGGAAGTATGCAGCAGTTTGGCGGGATGCCGCCTGGCTATCATTTCAAACGGCTTTGCCGAAGTGCAGAAAGCGAGAATCGCAGCATCGCCTCTTCGCCATGCTTTCGAACAGTTGATTATTTCCCAAGAGGCCGGGTTTCAGAAACCGGATGCGCGAATTTTTGACTATGCATTTTCCAAACTGCAAGTGACAGACAAGTCGAAAGCTTTGATCGTAGGAGATTCGCTTACTTCCGATATTCGAGGCGGACACAACTACGGGATCGATACATGCTGGTTCAATCCGCAAGGCAAGGAAAATCGGTTGGACATCGAGCCTACGTACGAGATTCGCGATCTGACTCATTTGCTTGAGCTTGTCAGACTGACAGCGGATGAGCGGCTGCCTATATAAGAATATATAATTTCCCTTATATTTCCTGTCTATCGAATGATATAATAATCCTAGGACTTATGATCTAACTGTTTCTGGAGGAATTAGCATGGATCAACCAACTGATCTGTTGCATCGTATCGAGAGCATGCGTAAAGAGTTATCCGAACTTGTTTTGGAAAAAGGAAGCTTTCTGCATCCGACTGTGATCGATATGTCGCAAAAATTGGATGAGTATATCGTCAAATACCAAAAATGCCTCCAGTTACACACATAAATGAGCAAAAAATTATCCACAACCTGTGGATAAACCTGTTATTAATTGACTGAATAATAAAACTATACAAACCGAGCCGCATAACCTGAGGCTGGCTTTTGCTCAAAGTCGCGCTCTGTTGTTATGCGGCTGACTTCATTCGTTGCGGCTTGTTTCGCAGTTTGGCAATCAGCAAGAGAAGCAGCGGCAACAGAATTTGCATGAAAAAGCCGTAGTAAGGAAGCGAAGTTTCGTCGAGATAGTTAAAAACAATCATGTTGGGGATACCCCAAAAACTGAACAGCACGATCAAAAAGCCGATTGGCCATACGAGCGGTCGATAGTCAGTTACTTCCATCAGCTGTGCACTGCCGAGGACGATGACGTAGAAAAATACCGATATTTTGACAAAAGCGCCCAGCACCCAGACTGCCATCACCACAGACTCCAGATTTTCGAAAAAATCGGCAATACTGACGTAGCGCGAAGCAATCATTAAAGGGTAGAGCATGCTGGAAACATCGCTGCCAAACAAGAACAGGGAAAACAAATTGGTGGCAATCATCGTGATGGTTACAGCCAGCACGGAAAGCATTCCCCACTTTCGGCCTTTGCTGCTGTCGGCTAACAACGGAAAGAGAAAAGCCGTCAGCCAAAACTCGCCAAGCCAGATGTGCGGAACAACAGCTCCTTTCAGCGAAGGGACAATGCCGTTTTCCAGTACCGGAAAAAAGTTTTGCCAATCCAGATCAGGCAGCAGCAAAAGGACCATGAGGCATAAGGGAAGTACGAACAGCGGCATGAACAACAGGGCTGCCCGGCCAATTACTTCAATGCCGCCGCGAACAGCAAAGACACAGACCAAAATCATGCTTGCGATGACGACGACGATCGGAGTGTTGAACAGAAAAGCGCCGACGACAAACTCGGCGTAGTTTCTGACGATTTGCCCCGTCCACATCAAGTAGAGGAAGCAGTAGAGCAAGCCGATCAGTTTTCCGGGAATCAACCCGACGATTTGGCAGCTGTACTCGATCAGCGTTTGCTGCGGGTAATACTGATGAAGCCGATGGGAGACGTAAACCGTCAGAAAACCGGCGAACGATGCCCAAATGGGAGACAGCCACAGATCGTTATGGGCGTAGGTAGCCATCGTTGCCGGCAAGGACAGGATGGCTGTGGCGATAATCGTGGGGTACATCATGACGCCCATCTGGAAAGCCGATATTTTGCCTTTTTCAAGCATAGATGATCACCTCTGGCAGATCACACGCGCCGCCGTTTATTTTTTCATCAAATTTACGTATGCGCAGCTGTTCATCGTCATCTCGGTGCAAGCATTTTGGGGACTGCTGGCTGATAAAGTGACAAAAAGAAAGAGAAGATGGTACAAGACGCAACGCTTTACCTGATGGGCTGTGCAAGAGGAGACTCTTTTACTTTTCTTCCGTACTCTTCCAGATGATAGGCAGTTCCTTATGTCAAATCTGTTATAATAAGATGATAGATTGATTGATGAAAAAAGAAACGACTGGTGCCGAGCCGGAAGAGACGGGTGGAGAGAACTGTGAAATACGAAGTGATTTTCTTTGATGTGGACGATACGTTGATCGATTTTGGCATTTCGGAAAAAAATGCGATGGATAAAGCTTTCCACCGTTTTGGAATGCCCGAAGGCTGGCTTGCCTACCAAGCAACGTACAGTGAAATCAACAAAAGACTGTGGCTGGAGCTGGAACAAGGAATCGTGTCACTGGACGAGCTTGGAGTGGAGCGGTTCAGCCGTCTGTTTTCAGCGCATGAGCTGTCCTATGATGCTGTTGCTTTCAACGAAGAGTTTTTGGCCAATCTGGCACAGGAAACGCCGCTGATTCAAGGAGCGCAGGAAGTATGCAGCAGTTTGGCGGGATGCCGCCTGGCTATCATTTCAAACGGCTTTGCCGAAGTGCAGAAAGCGAGAATCGCAGCATCGCCTCTTCGCCATGCTTTCGAACAGTTGATTATTTCCCAAGAGGCCGGGTTTCAGAAACCGGATGCGCGAATTTTTGACTATGCATTTTCCAAACTGCAAGTGACAGACAAGTCGAAAGCTTTGATCGTAGGAGATTCGCTTACTTCCGATATTCGAGGCGGACACAACTACGGGATCGATACATGCTGGTTCAATCCGCAAGGCAAGGAAAATCGGTTGGACATCGAGCCTACGTACGAGATTCGCGATCTGACTCATTTGCTTGAGCTTGTCAGACTGACAGCGGATGAGCGGCTGCCTATATAAGAATATATAATTTCCCTTATATTTCCTGTCTATCGAATGATATAATAATCCTAGGACTTATGATCTAACTGTTTCTGGAGGAATTAGCATGGATCAACCAACTGATCTGTTGCATCGTATCGAGAGCATGCGTAAAGAGTTATCCGAACTTGTTTTGGAAAAAGGAAGCTTTCTGCATCCGACTGTGATCGATATGTCGCAAAAATTGGATGAGTATATCGTCAAATACCAAAAATGCCTCCAGTTACACACATAAATGAGCAAAAAATTATCCACAACCTGTGGATAAACCTGTTATTAATTGACTGAATAATAAAACTATACAAACCGAGCCGCATAACCTGAGGCTGGCTTTTGCTCAAAGTCGCGCTCTGTTGTTATGCGGCTGACTTCATTCGTTGCGGCTTGTTTCGCAGTTTGGCAATCAGCAAGAGAAGCAGCGGCAACAGAATTTGCATGAAAAAGCCGTAGTAAGGAAGCGAAGTTTCGTCGAGATAGTTAAAAACAATCATGTTGGGGATACCCCAAAAACTGAACAGCACGATCAAAAAGCCGATTGGCCATACGAGCGGTCGATAGTCAGTTACTTCCATCAGCTGTGCACTGCCGAGGACGATGACGTAGAAAAATACCGATATTTTGACAAAAGCGCCCAGCACCCAGACTGCCATCACCACAGACTCCAGATTTTCGAAAAAATCGGCAATACTGACGTAGCGCGAAGCAATCATTAAAGGGTAGAGCATGCTGGAAACATCGCTGCCAAACAAGAACAGGGAAAACAAATTGGTGGCAATCATCGTGATGGTTACAGCCAGCACGGAAAGCATTCCCCACTTTCGGCCTTTGCTGCTGTCGGCTAACAACGGAAAGAGAAAAGCCGTCAGCCAAAACTCGCCAAGCCAGATGTGCGGAACAACAGCTCCTTTCAGCGAAGGGACAATGCCGTTTTCCAGTACCGGAAAAAAGTTTTGCCAATCCAGATCAGGCAGCAGCAAAAGGACCATGAGGCATAAGGGAAGTACGAACAGCGGCATGAACAACAGGGCTGCCCGGCCAATTACTTCAATGCCGCCGCGAACAGCAAAGACACAGACCAAAATCATGCTTGCGATGACGACGACGATCGGAGTGTTGAACAGAAAAGCGCCGACGACAAACTCGGCGTAGTTTCTGACGATTTGCCCCGTCCACATCAAGTAGAGGAAGCAGTAGAGCAAGCCGATCAGTTTTCCGGGAATCAACCCGACGATTTGGCAGCTGTACTCGATCAGCGTTTGCTGCGGGTAATACTGATGAAGCCGATGGGAGACGTAAACCGTCAGAAAACCGGCGAACGATGCCCAAATGGGAGACAGCCACAGATCGTTATGGGCGTAGGTAGCCATCGTTGCCGGCAAGGACAGGATGGCTGTGGCGATAATCGTGGGGTACATCATGACGCCCATCTGGAAAGCCGATATTTTGCCTTTTTCAAGCATAGATGATCACCTCTGGCAGATCACACGCGCCGCCGTTTATTTTTTCATCAAATTTACGTATGCGCAGCTGTTCATCGTCATCTCGGTGCAAGCATTTTGGGGACTGCTGGCTGATAAAGTGACAAAAAGAAAGAGAAGATGGTACAAGACGCAACGCTTTACCTGATGGGCTGTGCAAGAGGAGACTCTTTTACTTTTCTTCCGTACTCTTCCAGATGATAGGCAGTTCCTTATGTCAAATCTGTTATAATAAGATGATAGATTGATTGATGAAAAAAGAAACGACTGGTGCCGAGCCGGAAGAGACGGGTGGAGAGAACTGTGAAATACGAAGTGATTTTCTTTGATGTGGACGATACGTTGATCGATTTTGGCATTTCGGAAAAAAATGCGATGGATAAAGCTTTCCACCGTTTTGGAATGCCCGAAGGCTGGCTTGCCTACCAAGCAACGTACAGTGAAATCAACAAAAGACTGTGGCTGGAGCTGGAACAAGGAATCGTGTCACTGGACGAGCTTGGAGTGGAGCGGTTCAGCCGTCTGTTTTCAGCGCATGAGCTGTCCTATGATGCTGTTGCTTTCAACGAAGAGTTTTTGGCCAATCTGGCACAGGAAACGCCGCTGATTCAAGGAGCGCAGGAAGTATGCAGCAGTTTGGCGGGATGCCGCCTGGCTATCATTTCAAACGGCTTTGCCGAAGTGCAGAAAGCGAGAATCGCAGCATCGCCTCTTCGCCATGCTTTCGAACAGTTGATTATTTCCCAAGAGGCCGGGTTTCAGAAACCGGATGCGCGAATTTTTGACTATGCATTTTCCAAACTGCAAGTGACAGACAAGTCGAAAGCTTTGATCGTAGGAGATTCGCTTACTTCCGATATTCGAGGCGGACACAACTACGGGATCGATACATGCTGGTTCAATCCGCAAGGCAAGGAAAATCGGTTGGACATCGAGCCTACGTACGAGATTCGCGATCTGACTCATTTGCTTGAGCTTGTCAGACTGACAGCGGATGAGCGGCTGCCTATATAAGAATATATAATTTCCCTTATATTTCCTGTCTATCGAATGATATAATAATCCTAGGACTTATGATCTAACTGTTTCTGGAGGAATTAGCATGGATCAACCAACTGATCTGTTGCATCGTATCGAGAGCATGCGTAAAGAGTTATCCGAACTTGTTTTGGAAAAAGGAAGCTTTCTGCATCCGACTGTGATCGATATGTCGCAAAAATTGGATGAGTATATCGTCAAATACCAAAAATGCCTCCAGTTACACACATAAATGAGCAAAAAATTATCCACAACCTGTGGATAAACCTGTTATTAATTGACTGAATAATAAAACTATACAAACCGAGCCGCATAACCTGAGGCTGGCTTTTGCTCAAAGTCGCGCTCTGTTGTTATGCGGCTGACTTCATTCGTTGCGGCTTGTTTCGCAGTTTGGCAATCAGCAAGAGAAGCAGCGGCAACAGAATTTGCATGAAAAAGCCGTAGTAAGGAAGCGAAGTTTCGTCGAGATAGTTAAAAACAATCATGTTGGGGATACCCCAAAAACTGAACAGCACGATCAAAAAGCCGATTGGCCATACGAGCGGTCGATAGTCAGTTACTTCCATCAGCTGTGCACTGCCGAGGACGATGACGTAGAAAAATACCGATATTTTGACAAAAGCGCCCAGCACCCAGACTGCCATCACCACAGACTCCAGATTTTCGAAAAAATCGGCAATACTGACGTAGCGCGAAGCAATCATTAAAGGGTAGAGCATGCTGGAAACATCGCTGCCAAACAAGAACAGGGAAAACAAATTGGTGGCAATCATCGTGATGGTTACAGCCAGCACGGAAAGCATTCCCCACTTTCGGCCTTTGCTGCTGTCGGCTAACAACGGAAAGAGAAAAGCCGTCAGCCAAAACTCGCCAAGCCAGATGTGCGGAACAACAGCTCCTTTCAGCGAAGGGACAATGCCGTTTTCCAGTACCGGAAAAAAGTTTTGCCAATCCAGATCAGGCAGCAGCAAAAGGACCATGAGGCATAAGGGAAGTACGAACAGCGGCATGAACAACAGGGCTGCCCGGCCAATTACTTCAATGCCGCCGCGAACAGCAAAGACACAGACCAAAATCATGCTTGCGATGACGACGACGATCGGAGTGTTGAACAGAAAAGCGCCGACGACAAACTCGGCGTAGTTTCTGACGATTTGCCCCGTCCACATCAAGTAGAGGAAGCAGTAGAGCAAGCCGATCAGTTTTCCGGGAATCAACCCGACGATTTGGCAGCTGTACTCGATCAGCGTTTGCTGCGGGTAATACTGATGAAGCCGATGGGAGACGTAAACCGTCAGAAAACCGGCGAACGATGCCCAAATGGGAGACAGCCACAGATCGTTATGGGCGTAGGTAGCCATCGTTGCCGGCAAGGACAGGATGGCTGTGGCGATAATCGTGGGGTACATCATGACGCCCATCTGGAAAGCCGATATTTTGCCTTTTTCAAGCATAGATGATCACCTCTGGCAGATCACACGCGCCGCCGTTTATTTTTTCATCAAATTTCCCCAAGGCTTGAACAGTTCATTCAGCCAAGTGACAGGCCCGGCCATATTGGGCAAATCGAATTGGGCCAATACCCACCCACACAACAAGAGGGAGAAAAAAGCGATTTTGTCTCGAAGCGGCTTCTGCCGCAAAGCTGGAAGCTCAAAGAGAATGATGAGCAGGACAAGCAATGTAACGCCTAGCGTAACGCCCCATCTCACTTTTCTCTCACCTCCTCCTCGGGTATGCCGCCAGGAAGCGTAACCAGGCCAGGTCGGCGAACGTATGCATGAATATCCGTGATTACTTTTACGTTGGGGAAAATGTCGTCCCAGTTGTTTTTGGCTGCCTTCCACTCTTGAGGATATTCCCGATAAAAGTCCGTGGCAAAGTCGAAGATGTCTGCCTTCATTTCGTGTTGTACCTGTTTGAGGGCAAGCTCAATGCGGTCTTCGATGTCCTGTTGAAAAGCTTTTTCCACAAGCTTGATCATCTCGGGACTGCTCATGTCCAGGTTCGTGCCGTTTTGCACAACGTCTCCTTCCGTTTTCGCCTTTATCGTCATTTGCCATTGTCCATTGCGGATCGAAGGGATGAATTTGATATCCGAGTGGATGGGGTTGAGAGAGACTGTGCCCTGCACATTTTTAAGCTTGGCGGTGACGGTGTAGCGCTCTACTTCTCCGCGTATCCACATGACGCCGCGCGTCGCTTTTTCGTTGATCTCTCCGACCATCTTGCCTTTTCGAAAAACGGCGGTTCCCATGATGTATGGCGCTGTCTCCAACCCTTTGGCCTCGTTTGGCGGCGGCATGACATCGATCAGGGGGAGAGCGGCAGCATTTGATTTGCCCCGCAGCATTTCTTTTAACTGAATGATCGTGACCAGCATTCCGATATGCATATCTGACATTTCGCGTATGACTTCGGACGAGTAGCGTTCAAGCTCGGGACGAAGCTCCAGGGTCTTCGCTGCCTTGCCTTTGCTGACAAACATGTAAGCTCTTTCGCGCGGTTGCGGGTGGCGAACGAGAAAGTCCATTTCTTCGGCAATTCCCCGTTTTGCCATGTCCTCCCCAAAAATGAATACTTCGCAGTGGCCCCAAAAAATTTTTCGCGGAATCTTCGTTTGCAGCAGAGCGATGGCATCGGCAATACTGGCACCTTTCGCCGACTTTACAAGCGTGAGATTGCCGCCGCTGCTTGTGCTGCCTCTGCCCGCACTAAGGGCGCGGGGGATGAATACTTGGACAGACAGCTCGATCTGATTGTCATCTGCTGCATCAATCGCAGCTCCAGTAATAATCGCCAGATCATTGATCTCGGTTCGGTCCCAGCACCCGCCGAGAAACAACAGCGACATCATGAGAAGCGTCAGCAAAATCCGCTTCATGACGATTTTCCCTCCTGTCTGGCAGGACGCACGAAGGACAACAAGAGGAGCAGCAGAGGCAAAAGAGTCAGAACGAGCGGGCCGAGAAACGGGAAGACGGCCACATCAAACTTGCTGGTTTCCATCAGGCTGGGGATACTCCAAAAACTGAATAGTGTAATGAGAAACCCTAGCGGGAGAACGATCGGGCGATAATCTGACAAGTTGAGCAATTGCGCACTCCCAAGGGCAGTGGCGTAATAAAAGACGGAAATTTTGATGAAGGCGCCCATAATCCAGATCGCCATGACAAGCGATTCCAGATTTTCGAAAAAGTCGGCAAAGCTGACATAGCGAGCGGCTGCCATCAATGGATAAAGCATCGTTGCCACATCGGTTCCGAACAAAAAGAGCACGATCAGGTTGGAGATGAGCAATGTCAGCATGACAGCAAAAACAGAGAGGACACCCCATTTTCTGCCCTTTTCCCGATCGGTCAAAAAGGGGAGCAAAAAGGCAAGCAGCATGTACTCCGTAAACCAGCCTTGCGGAATGAGCGCTCCTTTTAGCGATGGTCCTACGCCGTCTGCCATGATCGGGAAAATTCGGTCGAACTGAAAGTCCGTGAACAGCAAGACAATCAGGAGCAGCAGCGGCAGGACAAAAAAGGGTGAGAATGCCGTTGCCGCTCTCGCGATTACTTCGACGCCTCCGCGGACGGCAAAAGCGCAAAGCAGCAGCATGGTAGAGATGACGACTACGATTGGTGTTTGGGTGAGAAAACTGCCTACGAGAAACTCCGCGTAGATTCTGACTACTAGAGCGGTCAGCAGTACATATAACAGCATCAAAAATGCGCCGAATGCTTTTCCGAGCAGCTTCCCGAGAATATGCTCGCTGTACTGGATGATCGTCTTTTGCGGATAACGTCTGTGCAAGGCGTCTACGACCAGCACCGTGACAAAACCGATCAAGGAAGCCCAGATGGGGGAGAGCCACAGATCATTGTCGGCGTAGGCGGCAGTAATGCTTGGGACCGTCAGCAAAGCCGTAGCGACGATGGTCGGGTACATGAGAACGGCCATTTGAAAGGCGGATATTTTTCCTTTTTCCAGCATTGCTTCCTACACCTCGCTTTCCCTTGTCTGTTTATGGATCTTCCGAGCGTTCGGGGCCAGGCTTTTGGTCGGGAGCCTGACGGTACTGATTAAATTCTCCGGTGAAGTGGGGGCGCGTCTTCATGGCCCACCATGGAGAGCGGTACAAAATGTCTTTCCATTCTTTTGGTTTGAGCGGGGAAATCCCGGACAAATACGGCACGCCGAACGAACGCAAGGTGCACAGGTGAACCACGATCGCAATGAGTCCGAGCATGACTCCCAACAGTCCGAGTGTGCCCGCGAGAAACATGATCGGAAAGCGCAGCAGTCTGACGGCCGTACCGACGCTGTACCGCGGCACCATGAAGTTGGCGATTCCGGTAATGGCTACGACAATGACCATCGGAGCGGATACGAGTCCGGCGTCAACGGCAGCCTGTCCGATGACGAGCGCCCCAACGATACTGACGGCAGCCCCGATTTGCTTGGGCAATCTTACTCCGGCTTCGCGCAAAGCTTCGAAGGTGATTTCCATCAAGAGCGCCTCGACCAGGCCGGGAAAAGGCACAGCCTCCCGGGAAGCCGCCATGCTGATCAGAAGAGACGTCGGCACCATCTCCTGATGAAACGTAATGATGGCTACGTACAAGGAAGGGAGCAATAAAGAGATCCCGAGAAACAAATAGCGCAGCCAGCGAATCGCCGTGCTGATGATATAACGCTGGTAATAATCTTCCGCAGCCTGAAAGAGAGCGAAAAACGTCACTGGAGCAATCAGGGCAAAAGGCGTGCCGTCAACGAGAATGACGACTCTGCCTTCCAGTAATGCGGAGCAAGCTGTATCCGGTCGTTCCGTATCTTTTAACTGCGGAAAAGGCGAGGCAGGATTGTCCTCAATCATTTCTTCTATATATCCGCTCTCCAAAATCCCGTCGATCTGGATGCGATTCAGTCGCGCTTTTGCCTCTTCGACCAAGGTCTGGTCGACAATTCCCTCCATATAGGCCACGATCACTTCCGTTTGCGTGTATCCCCCGATTTTCATGCGTTCCATTTTCAAAGCCGGATCTTTGATTCTGCGGCGGATTTGGGAGGTATTCACGTCCAATGTTTCCGTGAAGCCTTCTCGCGGCCCACGTATCCCCACCTCTGCCGAGGGCTCCTCGATGTTTCGCTTTTCCCATTTGGCCAGACCAAGCGACAGCGCCCGTTCTTCTCCTTCCCACAGCAAGACGGGATTGCCGCTGCCGATTTCTTCAATACAGTCGGCAATCGTAGCAAGATTTTTGATGCGAGAGACAGCCAAAACCTGCTCAGCCATTTGCTCCATGTCAGGAAATTCGTTTTCATTTGCTTGCATGAGCGGCGTCAACACGTACTGATCTACGTCTTGAACGGTACACAGACCGCTAATAAACACGACATGCGCCTTGATTGTTTTCCCGATATAAAAAGGCCGAAAAATGACGTCCGAGCATTTGGAGTAGATGTCTTGCAACGTTTGGAGGTTTTCCTTCGTCTCTTTTGATAAGGTCAAATGAGCGTAGGGACTTGGGCTGTTTTGCCTGGCAGGTTCGAGTTTATGCTTGTTTGTTCTCCACCATTTTCGTCCGTTGCGATTCAAGCGAGGTCCTCCTTTCCGACACAGTGAGGCCAATTTTTGTTACTAGACAGTTTGTCCAATTATGAATTTTTATAATCCAACGCTGGCAGCTTTGTCGGCATTTTCACTGTTTTTGCCCAAAAAAAGAACCAGCTGAATCGGTCAGCTGGCGCAAAAGGTATTCCCCAAGTTATTTGTTTAGACACTTCCATTTTATCAATAATGAATAATATTGTAAACTTTCTCATCAAATGGAATTGACCTCGTTCTGGTGACATCTTTCCATTCCTTGACATCACTGATTCGTACAGGTATCCTAACAAATATTACTCGCCGCTTTCCCCTGGCAAGGCGGGTGGTTTGTTGCCGGACCAAAGACGCGGGAACCGCGCTTGCAGCAGGCGGGTTAATGCCAAGTTTTCTATGTTGCAAAAGGATGTCACTATGCTATAGTGAATGACGAACGCAAACACTATATAGATGTAGAGAAAAGTTGGGAGCGGTGCTATGTTATCCTTCTTGAAGAGTTTAATGGGGAAGACGCCTACCACAAAAGAGGTGCGAGAACAGGTTCAGGAGGAATCCATTCTGTCCGCTTCTGATACCGAACAGTCTCATCAGGAAAAGCAAGGTCTACACAAAACATCTGCCGGCGTCATTACCACGCTGTCCCTGCATGAATCGTGGGAAGCGAATCTGGGTGCGCAGGAGAAATACGCGCTTTCCTTTATGGCACAGGAGCTGGAGCCGCTGCAGGAAGGGAACATTTCCCTCGCTGGAACAGCGCTCGTTCCGCATGATGATGGAATCGAAATCACGGCGTTTATTCGCAACAGTTCGGACCATCCAATCAACCTAAAGGAAATGACGCTGGTGGTATTGTTCGGGGATCAGCAGCTATTTACCCGCCAGACGTTTGACTTTAGCGAGATAGGGGAAATTCCGCCGCGATCTGCAAGACCGTGGTCGTTTGTATTTGCGCGTGAACACTTTCTGCAAGTGAACGTGCTGCTGGCGAACTGGAAGATTGCATTCGAGATGGCACAAAAGAAAATGGTGTTGCCACAGCAACTGGAACTGGAAGAGTCCTGGATCAAGGCGCTGTCGAATGAACAAAAAAATTCCTTGATCGAGCTGGCGAAAACACTTCCTGCGCTCAATGAGGGAGAAGTAAATATCCAGGGTGTGCAAATTCGTCGCTCCGAGGAAGGCGCACTTCACGTCATGCTTTTGATTCGCAACGGCTCGCCGCAGTCTCTTTCCTTTGAAACGTTGCCGCTTGCTCTCTATGATGCGACAGGAGAAAAGGTGGCTGAAGGAGTGTTTGAACTGGGAAGCTTGACGGTGAATGCCAATACGAGCAAGCCATGGCTGTTTATTTATCCTCCGGAAAGCATTTTGCTGGAGCAGCCGGATCTTTCTCGCTGGCGAGTGAATGTTCCGCAGCAAGCCTAGATTTGCATGAGCCGTATAGAAATGTTTATGATGAAGAGAGAGAAATTGCGTTCGGGTTCGGACGTGTGTGAGGAGGTAACACATGTTTTCTTTTATGAAGAATTTGTTTGGCAAGGAACAGGGCGAGAAAGCTCTGGATGAATTGAAGAAAGAAATTCAGGAAGAGTCGGCATTCGACATTGACGAACTGAAAGAAACCGAAGTGGAAGTGGAAAAGGAACAGGCGAAGACCAGCGCTCCGGCTAAACGCGAGAAAATCAAGACAGAGCTGTCGCTGCATCCTTTGTGGGAGCAAGAGCTGGATTCCGAGAAAAAGTACACGCTGCGCTTTTTGCAGGAGGAGCTTCCAGAAATCGCGCGCGGTTTGATCAGCGTGACGGGCTTCAGTATGATTCCCCAACCGAACGGCATGATCGTGACGATGTTCTTCCGCAATGCGACAGATAAGCCAGTTCGTTTTAAAACGATTGGTTTGGCGATCTATCTGGACGACAAGCCGTTTGCGCGGATCAGAATCGATCTGTCCGAGATGGGCTCGATTCCGCCGCATACGAGCCGTCCATGGGAAGTGCTGTTCCCGGAAGAGTCCTATCTGCACGACAACTTCCAGTTCAGTCGCTGGAAAGTCGTGATGAAGGCAGGGAACCGCGCGCATATTTGGCCACGCACGCTTGAACTGGACCCGGAGATGGAGAACCGCATGACCGATCGGCAAAAGGATCGTCTGGAGAAGCTCGCCAATTCTTTGCCGCCAATCCCGGTGAATACCGTACAAGTTACGGGTTTTGATATCGGCAAAACGAAAGAAGGGCAACTGGTCGCTGCGATGCTGTTCCGCAATGGTCTGTCGACGGAGTATCGCCCTGAGCAACTGAAAGTAACGATTTCCGATACAGACGGGGATGTCGTTGCGCGAGGCGTTCTTGACGCCAGAAAGATCTGTGTCCAGCCTGGCAACAGTCGTCCGTGGCTGATCGTGTTCCCGCCGGAATTTGTGAAAAAGCCTGATGCCAATCTGCGTAGATGGATTCTTGACGTAGAGTAGACGCGTGATTTTTCTAAAGTGGGAAAGAGGAGGTTGACATATGAGTTGGTTATTGGAAAACTGGTTTGGTTCCAAAGAAAGCTTGGAGCAGGTACGAGAGGACATTCATGAGTATTTGCACAATGAATTTTACTTGGGCGTATCCGGTATTGAAAATCCGCAGCAGTCTGCAAACCGCGTGGAGTCAAAAGAGCTGTTCCTGTCGATGAACGGTCCGTGGGACGCGCAGCTGGACGAGGCCGAGCAGGAACTGTTGCAATATGTGCACGATGAGTTGCCGCCTGTAGTACGTGATGAGGTCGGTGTCATTCCGTTCTTCACACAGGCGACCGTAGAAGGCTATTTGGTGCTTGCCTACATTCGCAATGCGACAGACCGCAACGTACTGTTGCAAAAACTGCCGCTCTCTCTCGTAACAGCAGAAGGCGAAGAGGTGGCGAAAAAGACGTTCGACTTGATGACAAGCGGACCAGTCGATTCCATGTCCAGTCGTCCGGCGGAGTTTATGTTCCGTTGGGAAGAGTTTGACCGCATTCCGGAGCAAGAAGTACCGCTGACGATTGTGTATAAAAAGCCGCAAAAACAGCGACTCGAAGGAAGCCACGAGCTGAACATGGGGCTGAGTGCCAGTGAGCAAGAGCAGTATTTGCAAAAAGCAGCGGCAGAAGCTCCGGTAGAAGCTGGGCAGGTGGACTTGCAAGTTCTCGCAATCAAGCCGAACGAGGATAACGGTCTGAAAGTCGTTGTTGTATTCCGCAACGGTTTGGAGAAGCGCCTGGAGTTTACCGAGGTGCCGATCCTGGTGCACGACAAGGATGGCGAAGCGGTTGCCCGCGTCAACTACACCTTGCAAAACATGAAGGTGGAAGCGAACAGCCAGCGTGTCTGGGCATTTGACATCCCGTCCTCTTCGATTAAAAAAGCAGGAGTAGACGTGACAGAGTTGACTGCTTTCATTCCGCAAGCGCGTCAAAGAAAAAAACAGGAAACATACGTAGCGCCTGAAACCGAAGACAATAAAGGTCTGCTGCAGTAATGAACGAAACCCTTTTTGCCACTGGTGAAAAGGGTTTTTCTACTGCCAAAACGTTCCAAATATTGGGGAATTAGGGTTGCAATTCGCCCTTTTTATCCGCTATGCTAGGACGAGGAATATCATACTCGAATACCTTTTTGAACGTATTGGGATTGATTGCAAAAGTTTGCGGGTATTCATACGTTAAGAAAACCTTCCGCTAAAGCGCGGCCTTATG
The DNA here is from genome assembly GCF_038000275.1 of Brevibacillus sp. FSL K6-0770. Lineage (NCBI taxonomy): Bacteria > Bacillati > Bacillota > Bacilli > Caryophanales > Paenibacillaceae > Brevibacillus > Brevibacillus sp. FSL K6-0770. Next base: position 5,424,346 of record NZ_JBBOBQ010000001.1, on the reverse strand, counting down.
ACGGAAACGGCTTCGACAGAGGTTTTCTTGCTGCATGATTTGCAGGGAGAGAGGGAAGGACTGTTTTTTATGAAAAAATCAATTCAAGTGACCGTCGCACTGGCGCTGCTGCTCACCGTCGCTCCTTTGGAAGCCAGGCAGGCACTCGCTGCTGCTCCTGCCTCCAATGACAGCTACCTGAGCAACCAGACGCACCTGAGTCAAATCAAAGCGGACAAGGCATGGTCAGTGGTGAACAGCAATCAGGCGATCACGATTGCTGTACTCGATACAGGGGCCGATTACAATCACCCTGATTTGAAGGGGAATTTGCTCCCTGGTGTTAACCTGGTCAATCCGGGGAAAAGTGCGCAGGATGACAATGGGCATGGAACAGAAGTCATCGGGGTCCTCGGGGCAAAAGGGAACAACGGGATCGGCGTAGCCGGGGTGGTCTGGAACGCCAAAATTTTGCCCGTCAAAGTCTTGAACAAAAACGCATCTACTACGGATGTTGACATGATCGCCAAAGGAATCAACGCCGCCCTCGATCGGGGGGCAAAGGTCATTTTGATGTCTTTTAGCAGCATGGCTTACTCCCGGGCTATGAAAAATGCGGTCGACCGCGCGGAACGAAACGGAGCGGTTCTGGTGGCGGCGAGCGGAAATGAGGCAAGCCGTGTCGCGTATCCGGCAGCGTACCCGACCGTAATTGCGGTGGGGGCGATAAACGGAAGAAACCAGGTCCTTTACCAGTCGAATACAGGGCCGGAGATGAATCTGGTGGCACCGGGGCTTAATGTGTATACAACCAAGCTCGGCGGCAAATACGGTTCAGTTTCCGGAACATCTGTAGCAGCGCCTCAGGTAGCAGGCGCGGCTGCTCTCATTCTGGCTCGTCATCCCAAGCTTTCTGCTCTCGACGTCAGGCAGATGCTTTATCAGACGGCGACAGATATTGGCGAAGGCGGCTGGGATCGGCAAGCGGGCTACGGTCTTCTGGACGTAAACAAGGCAGTGCGCAGTGCGCTGTCCAGCGACTTTTTGGAGCCGAACAACGTTTTGGAGAGAGCCAAGGCGTTTCCGATCGAAGCGCAAGTCCGTGGCAATCTGGGGCCAAACGATACGGTTGACTGGTTCAAGATGGACGTTCCTTACGATGGAAAAGTAAGTCTCACCGCATCCGTAAACTCAGGCGTATCTTCAGCCATGTCAGCGACTTTTTATCCGGCAAATCGTCAGCCGGTCACTTACTATATCGGGAACGGGGATACGATAACGGTTCCTGCAAAAGCTGGGCGAATGAATATCAAGCTGGTGAGAAACGGTGGAGTTAATGCGTTTACTTATGTGCTGACGAGCAAATTCACCATCAACCCGGATCGGAATGAACCGAACAATACGATGGCTACGGCAAGGCCGCTGGTGGGCAACCAGATCAGCGTGACGGGCAATTTCCATGAGGAAGGGGATCAGGATTGGTTCTCCTACTATGTCCGCGAGTACGGGCATATGGACGTGACGGTCACACCTGATAACAAGCGAGTGGACTTGGTACTTGCCATCGGAAAGCAAGAGCCGGGAAAAAATACGGTCTGGGACCCGGTATACGATAACAGCGACAGGGATAATCCTTCCGAACGTGCAAGCAAGGACGTCTCGCCAGGAAAATACTACATTCGCGTCAGCGAGTATCAGCAAAATGCAATGAACGGCGAATATCGCCTCGATCTCGCCTTTACCCCGTTGAAAAAAGATGGGAACGAGCCGAATAATACGTATAGCAAAGCTGCTCCGCTTGCCAGTGGAGGAGTCATGTCAGGAACCATTCCGGCGTCGACAGATTCAGACTGGTTTCAATTTACATTGGATGCGGAATCGTACGTCACAGTTCGCGCTCCGTTCATCCCGGTAGCAAGCGGGTTTCACATCGCCCTTTACAATGAGAAAAACATGAACGTGGCGCTTGCTTCGACAACCGAAGTGGCAGAGCGGTCAGACCAAGGCAGTGAAATTTTCGGCATACGCCTGCCTAAAGGGAAGTATTTCGTGCGCATGAGCAGCATCGTGCCTTTCAAGTACGATTCCTACAAATTGACGCTCAGCCCGCAGCCGCTCATTTCCGGCTATCGGGATATTTCTAACCACTGGGCGCGTCCGCAAATCGCCAAGCTCAGCGACAAAGGCATCATCAAAGGCTTCGACGACGCAACATTCAAGCCGGATCAGGCAGTGACCCGCGCCCAATTTGCGACCATGCTCGTTTCGACGATGCGTGTCACCGGCTCGAAAGTAGCCAGTATGTACACGGGCAAGGACGTCTTTTCCGATTTGCCAAAAAAGCACTGGGCGTACAACACCCTTGGGGTAGCTTATCAGCTCGGAGTCTTGAAGGGGTATCCAAACAGTCAACTCAAGCCTGATCAGGCGGTAACGCGGGCCGAGATGGCCACCATGATCGCCAGGGCGAAAGGGGTAGCTGTGAATAGCCGCAGCGTGTCCTCTTATCGCGATGTTCCGGTCAACTATTGGGCATCGCCGGCGATCGAGGCTTTGACGCAAAAAAAGTGGCTGAACGGATATGGCAAGACCTTCAAGCCTCAGGGAACCGCTACGCGGGCCGAGGTTGTTGTATTGATCGCCAAATCGTACCAAGTATAAAGAGGCTTGACCAGCTTGTGCAAAAGGCGCTGTCCATGCGCTACAGTCATCATCGCTCGCTTCCCGCAGGCGATTTCATCAACGTTTTGTACAGGCTGGCCTGCTTCGAACCGGAGTTGTGGGAAAAGTCTATTGACACCACCCCGAAAAACAATTATTCTATAATCCGTAATGGATACTCTTATCCAGAGCAGGCGGAGGGACTGGCCCTATGAAGCCCGGCAACCGACTAGAGCGGTGCTAACCAGCAGGACGGAAATCTGTTCTGGCCGATAAGAGGATGAAGGAAGCTAAAAGCGCTCAAACCTTTTCCTCCGAAAGATGGAAAAGGTTTTTTATTTGCGTTTACGTCGATAAAATCCTGACTCGGCTACCAAACTATTTGTATGAGGTCAAAGGAGGTATTTTCTCATGGCTTTGCAAAAAGGTCGTCGTCTGTTCACATCTGAGTCTGTAACCGAAGGACATCCGGATAAAATTTGTGACCAAATTTCCGACTCCATCCTGGACGCCATCCTGTCCAAAGATCCAAACGCTCGCGTAGCGTGCGAAACTTCTGTAACGACAGGTCTGGTTCTCGTAGCGGGTGAGATCACAACCAACACTTATGTAGACATTCAAAAGCTGGTTCGCGAAACCATTCGTGAAATCGGCTATGATCGCGCTAAGTTCGGCTTTGACGCTGACACTTGCGGTGTTATCACAGCAATCGGCGAGCAATCCGCTGACATTGCACTGGGTGTAGACCAAGCACTGGAAGCGCGCGAAGGCAAAATGACTGACGCTGAGATCGAAGCGATTGGTGCAGGCGACCAAGGTCTGATGTTCGGCTTTGCTTGCAACGAAACACCTGAGTTGATGCCATTGCCGATCAGCATGTCCCACCAACTGGCTCGTCGTTTGACCGAAGTTCGCAAAAACGGCACACTCGCTTACCTGCGTCCTGACGGTAAAACACAAGTAACGGTTGAGTACGATGGAGACAAGCCTGTTCGCATCGACACGATCGTTATCTCTACTCAACACGCTCCTGAAACAACTTTGGAGCAAATCAAACAAGACCTGGTTGAGCATGTAATCAAACCAGTAGTTCCAGCTGAACTTCTGGATGCTGAAACCAAATACTTCATCAACCCAACTGGCCGTTTCGTTATCGGCGGACCACAAGGGGATGCTGGCTTGACTGGCCGCAAAATCATCGTAGACACTTACGGCGGATACGCTCGTCACGGCGGCGGCGCGTTCTCCGGTAAAGATCCGACAAAAGTAGACCGCTCCGGTGCTTATGCTGCTCGCTATGTTGCGAAAAACATCGTGGCAGCTGGCTTGGCTGACAAGTGCGAAGTACAAGTAGCGTATGCGATTGGTGTAGCACAACCAGTATCCATCGCAGTTGATACTTTTGGTACAGGAACTGTTTCCGAAGAAGATCTCGTGAAACTCGTTCGCAAACATTTCGACCTGCGTCCAGCTGGTATCATCAAACAGCTCGACCTGCGTCGTCCTATCTACAAACAAACAGCGGCTTACGGCCACTTCGGACGCAATGACCTGAATGTTCCTTGGGAGCAAACAGACAAAGCAGAAGTTCTGAAGCAAGAGGCTGCTCAACTGGCAAAATAAGCACGGCAAAGAAAGAGCCTGGTAAAAGCTACTGGGCTCTTTTTGTTATGGGAAGAAATTTCCAATTATTGGTGAATCCTGATCAAAGGGAAAATGTAGGACTGTGTCGAATCTCCTAGTGAGGAAGTGAAGGAGGGGTTTCTTTGCCGAACAAAAGGCTCTTCCTGACAGTGTTTATCAGTTGTTTACTGTTGGTTGTGACGATATTGGGGCTTGGTGATTTGTACCAGTCAAAAAAGAATGCGCAAAAAGTGCAACCTTTTCCCCAAGTCGATACGTCTATAAGCATAAGCGAGACGGAAAACGCTGAGCCAAACGTCACGCGAAACGAAAAAGCAACGGTAAAGCCGCAAAAGTGGTATAACAATCAAGTCGTCGTCCTGACGTATCATCATGTGACAGATGCTGCAGGCCAACGTTACGTGATTGCGCCCGAACAATTCGCAGAACATATGGCATTTTTGCACGAAAATGACCTGCATCCCATTACGCTGGATGAGTTTTTGCGCTTTGTCGATACCGGGAGCTTGCCGACAGAAAATGCTGTCCTGATTACGTTTGATGATGGCTACGAAAGTTATTATACGAAGGCTTTTCCGATATTGCGTACATACGGCTACCCGTCAGTGAACTTCGTGATTGCAGGACGCTTGCGAGATGTAGCCGAACGAAAACGGGAGAACATGACGACGCCACTCACGCGTCAACAAGTCATGGAAATGCTTCACTCTGGCTTGGCTGATATTGGTTCCCATACCTACAGCCTGCATGAAGAGGAAGCGCGGAATGAATGGGGAGAGATGGGACCAGAGACTGCTCCCGTCTACTTGCAGGATGTAAAGCGATTAGAAAATGAAAAGGAATACAGGGATCGGCTCTATGTTGATTTCAGTATGTCTCGCGCAGGTTTGCACGGTTGGATGAGCAAGGATATTAAGGCGATTTCACTGCCTTTTGGCTACACGAATCCGATCGTTTTGGAAACAGCCCGACAAGCAGGGTATGAGTATGTGTTTACTTCTACGCCCGGTTTCGCCAAACGAGAGGTAGATCCTTTTGCCATCCCACGCAATGATGTGGGTCTGCGAGACGTAGATGAGGTCAAACTCCAACAGCTGTTCACGAAAGCGAAAAAAGAGTTCGAAGGAGAGCAATCATGAACAAAGCGATCGACATCAGCGTGCTGGATGGGGTGATCAAGAGAACCATTGAAACAGTAGAAACAAGTAAAACGCAAATTTTTGATATAGCCGAAGATGCAAGACAACAAGGCAACTCGCTAAAGTTTGATTTGCATGAGCTGAGGCAAGAAATTTCCAAAGTAATCCAAAAGGTCGATGCGTTGGAATTGGCCTATCGAAAGTCGCGCAACAGGCTTGTGCAGGTCAGCCGCAACTTTCACATGTACACGGAGGATGACATCCGTATCGCCTATGAAGAGGCGAGCCGCATCCAGGTGGAGCTTTCCATCTATCGCGAGCGGGAAAACAACTTGAAGCGCCGGCGCAATGATCTGGAGCGGCAATTGCGTACATTGGAGGAAACGATTGTACGCGCCGAGAAGCTTGTATCCCAGATGGGTGTGGTGCTTGGCTACCTGACTGGCGACCTGAGCAAGATCGGGGAAGCGCTGGAATCGGCCAAGCAGCATCAACTGATGGGGTTGAAGATCATTCAGGCGCAGGAAGAAGAGCGCAAACGTGTCGCGCGCGAGATTCACGACGGTCCGGCTCAATCGATGGCAAACGTCGTCTTGCGCTCCGAAATCGTCGAGCGCATGTTGAAAAACGAACGTATTCTGGAAGCGCAAATGGAGCTTCACGAGCTGAAAGAAATGGTTCGGTTAAGTTTGGCTGATGTAAGACGGATCATTTTTGACCTTCGTCCGATGGCTTTGGACGACCTCGGCTTGGTTCCCACTTTGCAAAAATACATTCAGACGTGCGAAGAACGTATCCGGGCTTCGATTGATCTGGTAGTATTTGGTGTGGAGCCACCGCTGCGCAGTTCCGTCAAGGCTGCAATCTTCCGGCTTGTTCAGGAGTGCCTGAACAACGTGGAGAAGCATGCAGGAGCTTCTTCGGTACAAGTGAAGCTTGAGTTTCTTCAGGAGTCGCTGAGTCTCGTCGTCAAAGACGATGGCGTTGGATTCGATCTGGAGAAGCGCATGGCAAACGGAAATTCCTTTGGACTGTTGGGAATGCGCGAGCGTGTGCAGCTGCTGGAAGGCAATGTGGACCTGCAATCAGCTCCGGGTGAGGGAACAAAGGTTATTTTCCAAATACCGTTAAAAATATGAACCGATACAGAATTATGTACACAGGGGGATGAAACATGGATAAAAGACAGCAAGAGCTCCGCATCGTGATTGTGGACGACCACCAATTGTTCCGTGAAGGAGTCAAGCGCATTTTGGAAATGGAAGATGACTTCAAGGTCGTCGGAGAAGGAGCGGACGGCGGAGAGGCTGCTTTGCTCGCCGAAGAGCACAAGCCGGATGTTTTGTTGATGGATATCAATATGCCAAACATCAATGGCGTCTCTGCTGCGGAAAATGTAATTTCTGTGAGTCCCTCTACGCGAGTGATCATGCTTTCTATTCACGATGATGAAGGATACGTTTACCGCACGTTGCGTTCCGGTGCATCGGGCTATTTGCTCAAAGAAATGGGCACCAGCGATCTGGTGGATGCCGTGCGCGTCGTAGCAAGCGGCGGCGCTTACATCCATCCGAAGGTAACGGGCAAGCTGATCGAGGAGTTCCGTCGTCTCAGCGAGCATGAAGGCAGCACAGAGCGAAGCTTCTCCGTGGATGATTCGCAAACGATCGATCCAAAAGTGATCGAGTCCCTGACTCGCCGCGAGCGGGAAGTGCTTCAACTGATGGCTGAAGGAAAGAGCAACAGGGCGATCGGAGAATTTTTGTTCATCAGTGAGAAAACTGTGAAAAATCACGTCAGCAGCATTTTGCAAAAGCTGAACGTTCAAGACCGCACGCAAGCGGTTGTCATCTCGATCAAAAACGGATGGGTAAAACTGTAGAATCCGTATGAGCGTCCAGTTGGCACCCTGTTCAAGCTGTTCGGCATACCTTTGTATAGGAGGGGGTATGACCGTGATGGAAGAACTGGTTGTATGGCTACTGGCGGCATTTGGCTTCTCCTCATTGCTGGTGATGATCGCTGATCGATGGGCCAGTCGAATGGACGGCGTGACAGAGCTTTCGCACGAGCATTACCGCTTGTTGGTGCACAATTCGGAGCAGGTGCTGGAGCGGGCGGTCAGAAGTTTGCTGTTTCGCTCCGAATGGAGTGGCAAGCCTGTCCGGATTACTTTGATAGATGAAGGATCTACCGATGATACATCCCGGATGCTATCGATTTTGACTCGCGAGCCGTACTGCTGTGGGGTGCCTGTAGCTGACAGCCAAGCCGAGCTGGTGGGAGCTATTGTAGTTGATCTGCGGAACAAGCAAGAAGGAGCCTGATGTTTTTGTTTTCAGGCATATGGATGAATGAAAAGGACTGTCGAGGACATCGGCAGTCTTTTTTGTGTTTGTGTGAAAAATGTCTCGGTCCTTTTCCTGACAGTCGATGGGGCTGCTTGCGGTCAGCGAGACGGTGATGCTGCGTTTTGCTCGTGAAAAAGATTTGCTGACCCGTCTTGTCTTTTTGCAAACTGATGGTAAGAGGACAGGTGGGGAGCGGGGGAAGGCACATGCGCGAGTTTTTGCTGTACATCAAATCGGGCACAGAAGCAGTGTCGTCGGTTCAGACGTACGTGACACCGAGCTTTGCTGTCGACCAATCTTTTTGGCAGGAGCGAGAGAGCTGCATTCTGCACGTCATCGGCAAGACGTCATCGCTCGCTTTGGCCTTTTCCTTACGGGAGCAAATAAACGAATACATACGCAAGCGACTGCCAGAGCGGCAAAAGCTGACGGATGGAGTGGTCGCTGAGCTGCGGCATTTGGCTGTGGGGAAGGTTCGGGAGGCGAGTGGGCTGTATGGGCGGGAAGTGACCGACAGGGAGCGGGATGACAATCAAGTTTTCTGGTCCAGTGCGTTCGCTTGCATGAGGCAGCCGCCAAAAGACTGGTTTGCATGGAAGGTTGTAGAGTTCAGATGCGAAGTGCATGCTTGTCAAAAGGATGCTGAATCAGCAGGAGGGTACAAGATTTTCTCGCGCCATTCATTGCTTCGAAGAACTTCGCTCACAGCGGATGGAGCGAGCGCAAGCGTTCTCGGCAAACTGCTGGATGGACGAGCGCTTCTCTGGGAAGAGATCGAGACGCTTTTGTGCAAGCGAGGGGTAGAAGTTGGCGATTTGGCAGCTGTGCTGCATGAAGGAGTCTTGGCTGGCAAAGTGCAGTGGCTTCCAGGAGTGCGCATGGGAGTCGTCAGCAATTGGCGACGCAAGCGACTGGTGCTTTTCTGTGAGCGATGCGGCAGCGAGGGCAGAGCGTTGCAGCTGATATATTGCCATTCGTGTGAGCAAGGCTGCGCCTACTGCACGATATGCCTGGGAATGGGCAGGAGCAAGTGCTGCACGCCGTATATGTTGATTGCGTCAAGTGCCTCAGCCGACATTGGGAGAGAAAAAGGAATGGGGCAGCCGGCCAGGCTGGAGTGGACAGGGCGCTACTCGCAAGATCAGGCGAGAGCTGCCGAACGCGCTCGGCGGTTCGTAGCGGGCTCACATCCGGGGCGGTCGGAGTTTTTGATTTGGGCAGTGTGCGGGGCTGGGAAAACCGAGCTGCTCTTTCCTTCTGTCGCTGAGGCACTTTCGTCGGGAGGGCGTGTATTGATCGCTACTCCGCGAAAAGACGTAGTGCTGGAGCTGGCTCCGCGTATTCGGCGAGTGTTTCCCGAAGCGCGTGTAATTGCTGTCCATGGCGCCAGTGCCGAGAAATGGGAAGAGAGCGATATCACGATTGCAACGACCCACCAAGTCATGCGTTATCATCGCCGCTTCCTGCTGGTTGTACTTGACGAGGCCGATGCTTTTCCTTATCACAACAATCCTGTGCTTTATCGGGCGCTGGCGAGAGCTGTACACGAGACGGGCAAGCTGCTCTATTTGAGCGCGACTCCCCCGCTCTATTTGCAAAAACGGCTCGTTTCAAACGCTCGTTCAAAATCAGCAAGTTCCGCGGCATTGCCGCTTGCTTCAGCCACTCATGTGCTTTTACCCGGTCGCTACCACGGCAAGCCATTGCCTGTGCCTGAGATTCTCACGATCAAAGGCTTGCACAAGCGCGTTCGGACGAAGCGAGCGGTGCCGCAGATGACGAATGCAGTCAAGCGTTCACTGGATGCCGAGCGGCAAGTTTTCGTCTTCGTTCCCCGCATTGACGACGTGGACGTGGTGCTTGCCTATTTGCAAAAGGCGATGCCGGATCGGTCGGAACAGATGGCGGGCGTCCACGCCTCCGACCCGTTGCGCGAGGAAAAGGTGCTCGCTTTTCGCAACAGACGCTATACGCTCATGGTGACAACCACGATTCTGGAACGCGGGGTCACCATTCCGAAGAGCGATGTGCTTGTCGTAGGAGCGGAGGCGCCCGTCTTCGATGAAGCCTCTTTGGTGCAAATTGCGGGGCGCGTGGGCAGATCGTTCGATGACACGGCAGGCTCTGTGCTTTTTTTGCAGGCTGAGCGCGCTGCGACCACGAAGCTGGCAGTCAGGCAAATCAGCCGAATGAACCAATTGGCGAAAAAGCTTGCGGAAGCTGGGGTGGATAATGCGTGACAATCCAGTCATGTGTGGCTTGTGGCGGACATTTGAATGCCCTGCAAAGAGAAGGGATTGTCCGCAAGCGTGCACGATCTCTTTCCAGTTCAGCCGCCACTTACCCGGTCGTATATCGTTTGCTGCAAAAGCTCCAGGTGTGTGCAGGCTGCTTGGAAGCCCTGCCGTTCATCGGAGAGCAGATTTGTCATCAGTGTGGGCGAGACATGTGCAGCGAGGTCATTTGTCGCGATGGATTGTGCCGCGATTGCGTAGATCGAGCGAGCGTGCCGTTGTCTAACAACCGCAGCCTGCTCCAATATGACGAGAAAGGAAAAAGTCTGGTCAGCCTGTTCAAATACCGTGGGGATGAGCGATTGGCTAGTTTTTTCAGTGCGCTTTTAACCATCGCGATTTACCGCTACCATACGCCTTCGCGTTTTACTTGCATCACGACTGTTCCCCTTCATCCAACAAGGCTTCGGGAAAGAGGCTTCAATCAGGTGGAACTGCTTGCCAAAGCTTTGGGACACGCCATAGGAGTTCCGGTCAAAACGTTGCTGGAGCGAACGAAAGCGACAGAGAAGCTGAGCAAGCAAGGCGGGCGTGTGTATCGCGAGGAGAGCATGAGAGATGCTTTTGCGTGGGCGCAAGGGGCTGTGCTTGCAGACCTATCCTCTGCTTGCTCTGGCGGGGTCGCGCGAGTCAAGGTCAAGGGCGGGGCGAATAGTCCTGTAATGTCCGGCACTCCTCTGCGGGTTCTTCTGATCGACGATATATATACGACAGGCTCGACTCTTCGTTCTTGTGCCAGCACTTTGCGAGCACACTTGGGAACAGTTTGTGAAATTTATTCCTTGACAATATACAGATAGCCAGTTTGGTAAAATTACGTTATCATGGAAGCAATCAGCAGTTGCGAACCAAATGAACTTTCTGGATGTTGAAGGGGTTGTTTCTATGTCTCTGGGCAAACTGGCAAACTGCTCGCGGTGTGATGCTTTATTTGTACAAACAGTCCGTGACATTTGCCCCAAATGCTATCAACAAGTGGAGCAGGAATATGAAAAATGCGCCCGGTTTCTGCGCAAGCGCGAGAATCGCGGAGCTAATATTCATCAGGTGAGCGAAGCTACTGGTGTGAGCGTGAAGCAAATTACGAAGTTTATCAAGGAAGGGCGCATTTCTGTAGAAGGCAACCCGGAACTTGGTTACCCATGCGAAATTTGTGGAATTTTGATCCGTACCGGAAACATGTGCGACTCGTGCATGAAAGACTTGAAACACGAGATTTCGCAGCAGCTTGAAGTGGATCGGCGCCTTGCAGAAGATGCTCGCGCACGTCAGGCGGAAGCAGCCGCTTATCGAAGAAGGAAGAATACTGACGAATAGTTTTGCGCAAAAAAACTAATCGTCAATCAGGAAATTGCCGATGATACTACTAAGAGGTATCATCGGTTTTTCTTTTGATAAAGGGACGTGTTCCCATGAAAATGTCCGGTGGATTGAGAGGATGGTAATCAGATGCGGATTAATGAACCGAACCGTGTCGGGATGATCAACGCCTACAACAAGACGAGCAACAACCAGGTAGGCAAAAGTGGGAAAATCCCGATGGGCAAGGATGAAGTAAACATTTCTACGGAAGCGTTGGAAATGCAGCGCCAGGTGGAAGACACGAACGCGCCACAGCGTCGTGAAAAGGTGGAGCAATTGAAGAAGCAAGTGGAGGAAGGCACGTATCGTGTCTCCAGCGAGCGAATTGCAGAGAAGCTCCTGTCCTTTTGGAAAAAGCTATAAACCAGTTCTCTAGGGAAGACGAGGAGAAGCGCGAACATGGATAGACTCTACGATCTGCTCGACAACTTGATCCGGTTGCACAAAGCCTTGTACACTTTGGCCGCACACAAAAAAGACGTGCTGGTAAAAGGAGATGTCGATGAGCTGGTGGCGATTACCCGCCAGGAACAAAAGCTGATCAAGGGCGTCACTGCTGCTGAAGCAGCCCGCCAAACCTTGGTGCAAGAACTGACCGAAAAGAAAGGCTTTGCGCTTCAGGAAGGCACACTGGCTGAATTGATCAAGTTGACGACCAGTGCGGAAGAGAAGACGCGGCTTGCATCCTATCGAGACGAGCTTGTCCGGATTGTCGCCGAACTGCGTGAGGCAAACGAGCTGAATCAGCAGTTGCTGGAGCAATCCCTTTCTTTTGTAAACATGACACTCGACCTGATCACGGACACGCCGGAGGACGACTTCATTTACGGCAATCCGAGCACGGACACCTACCGTCAGGCGAGCCGAACTTTTTTCAATAAAAAAGCGTAAAGAGGTGCTGACATGCGCTCGACTTTTCACGGAATTGAAGTAAGCAAACGCGGCCTGTTCGCACAGCAGTCTGCGCTGAATACGACGGGGCATAACATTGCGAATGCGAATACGGAAGGATACAGCCGTCAGCGGGTCAACATGCAGGCTACTACCGGGTTGCCTTATGTTGGGATGCAGGCAACCATCGAGCCAGGATTGCTTGGTACGGGTGTGCAAGCTGACAGTATTCAGCGGTTGCGAGAAGAGTTTCTGGATATTCAATATCGAAATGAGCACAAGCGTCAAGGATATTGGGATGGTCGCTTGGAAACACTTGAAAAGCTGGAAGGGATAATGAACGAACCTTCTGATACAGGGCTGCAAAAAGTCATGGACCAGATGTGGCAAGCCTGGCAGGACTTGGCTAAAGACCCGACAGATACATCGGCACGTGCTGTTGTTCGCGAACGCAGCAAGGCGGTTGCGGATACATTTAACACATTGACGAACCATATCAAAGAAGTGCAACTTGATCTGGACAATGTAGTGAATGTGAAGGCGATGGAAATCAACTCTTTGGGACAGCAAATAGCCAGCTTGAACAATCAGATTTCCAATATCGTGCCACATGGCTACCAGCCAAACGATTTGTATGATCAACGTGATGTTCTCTTGGATAAGCTCTCCAAGCTGGTAGATATCCGAGTGACGCAAACCACTGCAGGTATGGTGAACGTAACGATTGAAGGACGCGAATTTGTTAACGGCATTGCTGCCCAACCAGTAGTTGCTCAGCGAAATGTCGCCACGGGTTTGAGTGATCTCACGCTGGGTGGAGCGGCTTTCGTTCCGACATCTGGTTATATGGCAGGCACTCTCCAATCGCGTGATCAGATTGTGCCAAATATGCTAAAACGTCTGGATGTCTTGGCTGTGAATTTGGCTAAGGAAATCAATGATATACATCGCGCAGGACGGAGCTTGAACGATATTAATAATGGCACCGCACAGGATCTGCCATTCTTTGTAGATGCAACTGCTTTGGCTGCAGATGCTACAACGAAAAATTATCCAACAAGTGCCTCTAGTCTTGTCGTTAATCCCGAGATTATGAGAAGCCTGGATGCTATCGCTGCGGCAAAACCGGAAGCAGTCCATACACCGGTTGGAAACAACGAAAACGCGTTGGCGATTGCCTCCATCAAATTTAAAGTGTTGGCTGCCGGAACGGGCTCGAACGATCTGGCGGAAAGCTCAACTTTGGATAACTACTATCGTTATACGATCAGCCAATTGGGTGTGGACGCACAAGAAGCTACCCGCAATCAGTTGAACTCGGAAATGCTGGTCGGAACTGTAGACAGCCAGCGGCAATCCGTATCAGGCGTATCGATCGATGACGAAATGGCAGAAATGGTGAAATTTCAGCACGCTTACAGCGCATCTGCCCGCGTCATGACAAGCATGGACGAAATCTTGGACAAAGTCATCAATGGCATGGGCCGAGTTGGCCTCTAGTTAGGAGGAAATAGATCATGGCGGTACGTGTAACGCAGAACATGCTGAACAGCAATATGCTGCGGAATCTGCATAATTCCATGCGCAGCATGGACAAGCTACAGCAACAGCTGTCGTCGGGGAGCAAAATTGCCAAACCATCCGATGACCCGGTAGTGGCAGCACGCGGGATGTTTTATCGTTCCTCATTGATGGAGAATGATCAGTATAAGCGGAACGTGGATGAAGCGAAGTCCTGGATGGATATGACGGATAGTACGATGGATGAAATTGGGAACGTCATGAAGCGTATTAAGGAGCTTCTTGTATACTCCGGGGATGGAGCTATTTCGCCTGACGATTTGAAGACAATGGCGTCTGAAGTTAGCGAACTGAAAATCCACTTAGGAACTTTAGCCAATCAGCAAATTAATGGAAAGTATATTTTTGCTGGTACAGATACAAATAAAGCGCCGTACGATTTTACAGCTAATGGGGGCAAAGGTGATTTTGTCAGTACGAATAGCTCTTCTATCAATTTGGAAGTAAGCCAAAATGTTTTTGTAACATCAAATATTAATGCGCAAAACCTATTCAATTTTCCGGATAATGCAAACAATATGTTTAAGGTATTGGATAATATTATTGGTGAGTTAGAAAATGGTAGAGATGCTACTCAGTTTCTCACAGGGATGGAGCAGCAGTTTGACAAATTATTAGCTGAGCGAGCCGCACTGGGAGCAAGTGTAAACCGTGTTGAACTAATTGCGGACCGTTTAAAGACGCAAGAGGTAAGTATTAATGAGCTAATGTCAAAGAATGAAGATGCTGATGTGGCAAAGGTGATGACAGATCTGAAAACACAGGAGAGTGTTCACTCCGCAGCTCTAGGTTCAGGCGCCAGAATCATTCAGCCAACTTTGCTGGATTTTCTGCGTTAGAAAAAGTAGGGAGAGTAGCCGATGCAAATTCCAAAAATTCGATTGGAGAGCACGTTTGCTCAACTAGGATTAAATATAAACAAGCCTGTCCAGGAGATTAAACAGCCGCAAGCTGAATTGAACCTGCGACAAGTACCTGCAAAGCTGCGAATTGAACAAGCTCGCACTGTTTTGTCCATTGATTCTAGTCAGGCGCGTACCAACATTGGTATTATGACTTCTATGGAATTTACAGCTAGTCTTGCTTCATATGGTCAACAAAAAGCCCTCCAAGCCATTGCGGAGAAAAGTCAGGAGGGAGACAGAATGATGCGGATCTATACAAAAGAGAATGTCATAGCATCTATTGGCAGAGAAAAAGGTTTGCGCATGTTGGAGAGTGGATATACACCGCCGGCAGCGTCAACTGATGAAGGTGTAGAGATCCGTGTCGAGTCGACGCCTGTGAACATCCATGTTGAGCGCAACGGAATGAGTATTGATCCTGTGATTAAACAACCTGAACTGTCATACAAGCCGGGGAAGGTGGAGCCATATATGATACAGTACAATAGCCTGAAAATTGATACTGTAGGCGGTCAACTGGATCAAACGATATAAGCGAGGGGAAAACATGAACGCAAGTCAACGAGTGGAATTGGGCAAGCTATTTTTTGAAGATGGTATTCCGGGGTTTTCCCATTTGCAGTTTTTTCAGTTGATGCAGGAAGAAGAAAGCCCTTTTTTTCTGATTCAGTCTGCTGAAGAAAGGGAGATCGGGTTTTGGGTGGTCAATCCATTTGTTTTTTTCAGCGGATACGAATTTGAACTTTCTGAAGCAGCTAAGACTTCACTCCGCATAGAAGATGAAACCCCCATAGCAATCTTTACAATTGTAACTATTCGAGAAATGCAGCGTGTCTCTGTGAACTTGAAGGCACCTATTGTGGTTAATCTCGCAAATCGTATGGCCAAACAAGTAATTTTACAGGACGACACATATTCCATTCACCAGCCGTTGTTAGTCGAGCAAATCTCGACAAGAGAGTAGGTGATGTTCAAATGCTAGTATTATCTCGCAAAAAAAATGAGTCTATCATGCTGAATAACAATATAGTCATTAAAGTGATTTCTGTTGATGGAGAAACGGTTCGACTAGGGATTGAAGCACCAAGAGATGTAGAAATTTATCGAACCGAAATATATGAAGCGATTCAAGAAGAGAATCGTGTAGCCTCTGAAAGCACAGTGTCGTGGTCCTCTATGAAGGCTATTTTGAAAGAAGAACAGAGGACTGTACATGAGGATGTTCATGAGAAAGAAGATGATGAGACATGAGTAGCTACAAGTCAGAATGGGAAGCTTCCTATCAGAACAAAGATAACTTTGTTTTTTATCCTCATGAAGAAATTATCAGGTTCACATCGAAGTATATTCGCAAGCGAACAGGTCTGTTCGAGTTTCGAGATGTTTACACGAATTCGTCTAAGCCTAAAATATTGGATTTGGGATGCGGAATTGGACGGCATGTAATATATGCTCATCAGATGGGGCTGGATGCTTACGGCATCGACCTTTCTGATACGGCAATTCAAGTAGCGGTCACATGGGCAGAAAAAGAAGGCATTTCAAATTTAGACAGTAAAGTTAGACAAGGATACACGCAAAGTCTGCCGTGGGAAAATGATTTTTTTGACTTCGTTATAAGTCACGGAGTCTTGGATAGTATGCGGTTTGAAGAGGCCACTCAAACCATGGACGAGGTTAAGCGAGTATTGGTAAAGGGCGGGCTATTCTACTGTGATTTAATCTCCGGAGATGATTCTCGTCATGCTCGGGAATTTTCGGGAGAAGAAGACGTGGAAACTCTTCATGAGAAAGGAACCGTCCAGTCTTATTTTAACTACGGGAAAATTGAAAAGCTGATTGGATGTAATTTCGAAATATTGGAATGTAATCTGATCAGACGCGAGAACGTTAATACGGGTGGCTACTCTTCCAGGTATCATCTCATTTTGCGAAATATGAAGTAACTTGAATCTCCTTTTTGGTTAGGTGTACAAAGAGGAGATTTTTTTGAAAAAAACTTTTGAAATCCATTAAAGTTGACGAGTAATTTACCGATATAAGTAATGTAGGGACAAAGTTACAAGCGCGCGATTGTAAAATAGTCCTAAATAGATCTCAGTCACATGGACGTGACGGGTATAAATCAAGGAGGAAAAACAATGATTATCAACCACAATATTTCCGCAATGAACACTCACCGTCAATTGAGTGTCAACACAGGCAACCTGTCGAAAAACGTTGAAAAGCTGTCTTCCGGCTACCGTATCAACCGTGCTGCTGACGATGCTGCTGGTCTTTCCATCTCCGAGCGCATGCGCGCACAAATCCGTGGTATGGAGCAAGCTTCCCGCAACTCTCAAGACGGTATCTCCTTGGTACAAACAGCTGAAGGTGCATTGCAAACTGTAAACAACATCCTCGTTCGTGTAAAAGAACTGGCTACTCAATCTGCGAACGGTACTTACGATTCCGATGCAGACCGCAAACGCCTGCAAGAAGAGTTGACAGAGCTGTCCAACGAGGTAACAAACATCAAAACTAACACCAAATTCAACGGTATCAGCCTGTTGGATGGAAACTCCAATAAAGACATCGACCTGCAAATCGGTCAAGATGCTGCCCAAGTTCTGACTCTGGACACTTCCAAGTTCAATCTGACCAGCGTTGCAACTAAAGTTGGCGCTTGGAAAATCGATACTCAAAGCGCTGCGAAAAGCGTGCTGAAAAGCATCGATGCATTCATTAACAAAGTATCTGCTGCTCGTTCCTACTTGGGTGCTAACCAAAACCGTTTGGAAAACACCATTAACAACCTGAACATCACTGCTGAGAACCTGACAGCTGCTGAATCCCGTATCCGCGACGTAGATATGGCGAAAGAGCAAATGGCGTTCACTAAGAACAACATTCTTACACAAGCTTCTCAAGCAATGCTGGCACAAGCAAACCAATTGCCACAAGGCGTTCTGCAATTGCTCCGCTAATTTTTCAGTGCAAAATAAAGCATGGGTTTCCACCTGGAAGCCCATGCTTTTTTATTTTTCCATGTTTATCATATAATTGAATGTTGAAAAGGAACCGATATACATAAAGAGCGATGAAAGGGAGGTTCTCATGAAGATACTAGTAGCTGGCCAAGAGTACCATGTTGATCGGACACAAGAAAACGTTATCGAATACATTTTTTCTATTATAAAAGCAACGATGGCAGAAAAAACAATGACGTTTTGCGGAGTGCGAATCGATGGCAGAGAGGTATACAAAGATTTTGAGGAAGAAATCGCCGAATCGATTGAAACGATTGAAACGATTGAACCAATTTTAATGACAGAAGAAGAGTTGGCGAAGGAAACGTTATTATCGATAAAGGATTATACGAGCCGTTCGATAGAGTATCTCAATGGGTTGGCTTACCACTTTCAGACAGAGAATGTCACTTCTGAAACGTGGGAGGATTTGGGCAAGCTTGTAGAAGGACTGATGTGGATCCAAAATACCACTCCATTTTATCCAGAGTATGAAACGCTCTTTACTTTCACTAGCGAAATGGAAACCATCAATACGGCAGTAATTCAACAGGATACTGGTTTGCTTGGCGACATGATTGAATATGAGATTATCCCTCGCTATCAAGCTATCCAAGAAGCGCTGGAGGATATTGGCTCTCAAGAGGTGAATGGGAATGGTGCTAATTGATAATGTGAACTCTTTAAAAAAGCACTATCCAGAAATCTGGGCGAAGTGTCGAAACCCGAAGCTTGAAATAAAAGATCAGGTGAAATTGGAACCAACTCAGATGCAAGGTTGGACAGTATCCATTCTTATGGAGTCTGGATGGAATTACGTTCACAGCAAGTATAATCCGGAAAAGGAAGCCGAGCGTTTTATCGATTCGTTGGAAGAGATCCAGGATCGGCATGTATTATTTTATGGTGCGGGATTTGGTTATCATATTGATGCGTTCATTAAAAAATTTCCCAATACGCCCTTTTCCATTTATGAGCCGAATATGGCTATTTTTCAGCAGCTGATCGAGCGTAAAAAAATTGATGAATGGATTCCTGTCAAAAGGTTGAAAAACTTGATGGTTGAGGAAAATCCAGACGATTGCAGAAAATATTTAATAGAACTGACTAATCTTTTGGAAGACGAAATTTATCTCGTTATTTTACCAAGTTATAAACGGATCTTTTCTGAACAGACGCAAACTTTCATCAAAATGTTTCGCGATGTTGTATATGCTGCGCATGAACGGATTATTACCGGAAAAGTTTTTGCGAAAAGAATGGCAATTAATGGGTTGTTTAATTTGCCCGCCATCGTCAAGACACCCAATATCCTTGCTGCACATAACGGGTACTTCAAAGGGAAGCCAGCGATCATTGTTGGGGCGGGACCATCGCTCAACGACGAATTCGAAAACCTGCGTTATATCAAGGAAAATGGTTTAGCATACATTTTTGCTGTTGGATCATCTATCAACCAATTGCTGAATGCTGGAATAGTGCCAGATGCCGCTTTCGCATACGATGGTAGCGCGATGAACACGAAAGTTTTCCGAAAGGTACTCGAAAACGAGATTGACAGTGTTCCTTTGATTTTTGGTAGTACGATGGGATTTGAAACAGTACAAAATTATCCAGGGAAAATGAGCAATTTTTTGGTGCGTGATGATTATATCATCGATCTGTTTTTGAAGGATGAAGATAATCGTCCATTCCACTATATTGACAGGTTCGGCAGCATTGCTACCTTAACTTTGCAGATTCTGGACCAATTGGGCTTCTCCCCTATCATTTTCACAGGACAAAACCTTGCCTATCGCGGCGGCCAGGTATACGCCCAGGGTGTCGAATATACAGGTACTGATTTGGGAGATAAGAAAAAAGAATATGCGGTTGAGGTAAAAGATGTACACGGCAATGTCACATTAAGCGGTCGGGGTCATGTTGAAATGAGAGAGGAAATGGAAGCCCTCATTCAAAAGATTGCAAGAACAGATATTATAAACACAACCAAAGGCGGCGCACATATAGAGGGTACCGTCTTCCTTCCTATGGAACAGTTGATTGCAGAACAACTAACGATCCCGCATGTAGTAAAGACAGATTGGCTGGAAGTAATCTCCCAACAAGATGGTTATCGCTACGACTTGGAGTATTTTAAAAAGGTGATTCGAGAGTTGCTTTCTTCCTGCGACGAACTTGGCAAAATCATTCGACGATTTGCTGAACTGCTGGAGGATATGGATCGATTTATTGAGAGTCAAAATAACAAGCAGTTGGAAGTTTGCCTTACCAAATTTGATAAATTGTTTGATCGACTCCAGGCGAATAAACTTAATATGCGAATCGTTCAACCGATGAATCATATGGAGTTTCAGTTGGTACTAAAAATGTTTGATGATATACGGCCAGAGCCTGATCCAAAAACAAAATCACGTCGTGTGGTTGATCAATTCGGTAACTATTTGAGTTCTTGCAAAAGTGATTCTGTGCTTGTCAAAAAGATCTTGGAAGATATTCACGAGAAAATACTGGGGGAACCAATTGTAGTATAGACTGGAGGCGCTGAGATGAACCTCAGTGGAAAAAAAGTGCTTGTTACTGGAGCGGATGGTTTTATCGGCTCCCATTTGACGGAGAAATTAGTGCGAGATGGAGTAGATGTAAAGGCTTTTGTGAATTATAACTCGTTTAACTCATGGGGATGGCTGGATCATTCCCCAAGAGAAATCCTGAGCGAATTGGATGTTTTTGCTGGGGATATTCGAGATCCGCATGGAGTAAAAAAAGCGATGCAGGACTGTCACGTCGTCATGCATTTGGCGGCTCTTATTGCCATTCCATATTCCTACCATTCACCCGATACTTATGTGGATACGAACATTAAAGGGACGCTGAATATTCTGCAGGCTGCTCGTGAATGTAGCGTGGAAAAGATTGTACATACCTCTACCAGTGAAGTTTATGGGACAGCAAAGTTTGTACCTATTACTGAAGAGCATCCGTTACAAGGCCAATCGCCTTACTCGGCAAGCAAAATTGGTGCTGATCAAATGGCAATGTCATTCTATAACTCGTTTGATTTACCTGTCGCTATTATTCGTCCTTTTAACACCTATGGCCCTCGACAGTCCGCTCGCGCTGTGATTCCTACCATTATCACGCAAATCGCGAGTGGGCAAAACGTTATTCGTCTGGGCTCCATTCATCCGACTCGTGATTTTAATTATGTACAGGACACAGTAAGTGGCTTTATAGCGATAGCACAGTCGAGTCAATCCGTAGGAGAGGTAATTAATATAGGTAGCAACTACGAAGTATCCATCGGAGAGACAGCAGAGATCATTGCTGAATTGATGGGGCAATCGATTGACATCCAAACAGATGATAAACGGATTCGTCCAGAAAAAAGTGAAGTTGAGCGTTTGTGGGCGGATAATACAAAGGCCAAGCAATTGTTGGGATGGGAACCGGCATATGGGGACAAAAACGGGTTGAAACGCGGATTGCAGGAAACGATCGAGTGGTTTACGAATCCAGCGAATCTATCGCAGTATAAGGCAGGTATATATAACGTATGATGCGACCATTTTCAGTTGAAGCGGTAGTATCCACTATAAAAGCAGTAGCCGATACCGATAAAGCATTTGTTGCTCTTCATGAACCTAGTTTCCAAGGGAATGAATGGAAGTACGTAAAAGACTGCCTGGATACTGGCTGGGTGTCGTCTGTTGGCAAATATGTAGATCGTTTTGAGGAAATGCTTGCCGAATATACAGGTGTGAAGCGTGCTGTTGCCGTGGTAAATGGCACAGCTGCTTTGCATATTTGCTTGAAGCTGGTGGGGGTCGAGCAAGGGGACGAGGTGTTGATTCCAACGCTGACTTTTATTGCAACGGCAAACGCAGTTGTTTACTGCGGAGCGATTCCTCATTTTGTTGATGCATGTGAAAAGACATTGGGAGTTGATCCTCACAAGCTTGAAGGCTATTTGCAGGAAATTGCAGAAGTCCGCGGCGATGGTTGCTACAACCGAATTACCGGAAGGCGAATTAAAGCGTTAGTGCCGATGCATACTTTTGGACATCCTGTGGACCTAGACGCGATTGTGAGCGTATGCGAGCGGTTCCGGCTGGAATTGATAGAAGATGCGGCTGAATCACTAGGATCTTATTACAAGGGAAAGCATACCGGGAACTGGGGACGTGTTTCGGCACTCAGTTTTAACGGGAATAAAGTTATTACAACAGGTGGCGGTGGCGCAATTTTAACCAATGATGAGTCATTAGGGAAATTGGCGAAGCATTTGACCACCACGGCCAAAAAAATGCACAAATGGGAATTCGAGCATGATCAAGTCGGTTATAACTACCGCTTGCCCAACATAAACGCAGCTCTGGGATGCGCACAACTGGAACAGTTACCAGACTTCCTGAGCAGAAAAAGAAAGCTGGCCAATTTATATCGAGATGCTTTTAGCCAATTGGCTGGGATTTCATTTTGGGAGGAGCAAGAAAACGTTTCGAGTAATTTTTGGCTCAATGCATTGTTGCTGGATCAGGATAACGTGGAGCTTCGCGATGAGATACTGGAGTTAACTAATTCAGAGGGCATTATGACAAGGCCTGTGTGGAAGCTGTTACATACACTGCAAATTTTCGAGGGATGCCCGAGTATGAAAATCGACACAGCGACAGTCATTGAACGGAAATTGATCAATATTCCAAGTAGTCCTGGGTTGATATCCTTATAAAGGAGGAATCAGAGTGTCGACTGTTTTTGAAAAAGGATATGGTTCTCTACAGAATAGACTTGATAATTTTGAGAAATATATTCGGCGACAAACGATGACTAGATTTTTAGCTAGATATGAGTTGTTTAAACTACAAGCCAATATAAAGGGAAGCATAGTTGCATCATGGCGGTGGCGTAATGGCATGGGCAAAACTGTCTTCGGGTCTTGAACCGTATGCTTTTGATCGAAGAGTTATTGGATTTGATACATTTGAAGGATTTCCTTCTATTCATGAGAGCGATCAAGGAAGTATTAGTAACGAGAATAGTCAAATGCGTGTAGGTGGTTTTGCTACAGGTTACGATTCTTTTCAGGAATTGACAGATGTGATTCAAGAATATGATCAAAACCGATTCTTGAATCAATTTTCTAAAGTGGAATTGGTAAAAGGCGATGCGACTCATACTATTCCGCAATATATAAAAGAAAATCCACATTTATTGGTAAGCTTGTTATTTTTGGATTTTGATCTGTATGAGCCGACAAAAGTAGCATTAGATCATTTTCTCCATCGGATGCCAAAAGGAGCAATTTTGGCTTTTGACGAAATTCACAACCCATGGTGGCCTGGGGAGACACAAGCATTACTAGAAACATTGGACCTTAGAAAAACACAAGTCAATCGCTTTCCGTTTGAGCCAAATATCTCGTATATAGTCTTGTAGTAGATAAAAAGATAGGGGGAGACTCGCTATGCTAAGGATTTTGACTGAAGCATCCGGGAGCATGTCAGCCGCCTACATCATTCGTGCCATTCGACAAGCTGGTCATGCGGCAATTGCATCTGATATCGACCCGGATTGTGTCGGGCGATACCTCGCAACAGATTTCATTCGGATGCCATCTAAGAATGCCCCTGATCTTTGGGAACAAACGGTGGAAAAACTGATAGATCATAAAGTGAATGCGGTTATTCCCTCGCTAGATGAAACATTGAGTGGCTGGGCAGAGCGCCAACAGCAAATGTCCCAACTAGGTATTGATATAATTTTGTCTCCTGTAGAAACGGTACGTACTTTTCAGGATAAGTGGCAAACTTATCAATTTTTTGTTCGTGAAGGAATACCGACTCCTGCTACGAGCCTTGAGCAAATATTCCCGTTGGTAAAACCAAGGAATGGTCGCGGGGCAGTTGGAGTACGAGTGGAAAAATCCAGTGTGGAAATGGACGGGATGATTTCACAAGAGCTTGCAAGTGGAATTGAATATACCGTAGATGTTTTTTGTGATAAAGAGTCACATCCAGTATACATTGTACCACGTCGCAGAGAAGGGGTTATTCAAGGGAAGTCTACTGGAGGAATTGTAGAGAAGCAACCCTTGATCGAAGAATGGGTGCAAAAAATATGCAGGGCTATCCCTTTTGCCGGGCCGGTTAATATGCAATGTTTTTTGCAAGAAAATGGTGAGATTCAATTTATTGAAATTAATCCTCGAATTGCGGGCGGCATGGCTCTAGGTTTTGCGGCCACAGAAAATTGGATCTCGTTGATGGTAGATCATTTTATTTATGGAAAACGAATCACTCCTAAGCCTATCCAATATGGATTGAAAATGAAGAGGTATTATGCTGAAGTCTTTGTTTCCAACAATTGATTGGGATATTGTGAAATACGTCGGATTTGATATGGATGGGACCTTATATGATGAACTGGAGTTTATCAGGCAGGTGTATGAGCCTATTGCCAGCTTGATAGCCCCATTTGTCAGTTCGCCTGCTACTGATGTCTATCAAAGTCTACTAGAAAGATGGCTGGAGAAAGGAAGCTCGTACAATCGAATTTTTGACGAAATCCTCTCGAATGGTGAATTAAGTGAGAGCGAAAAAGCAGCTATCATTGAGGAATGCTTGCATATATTCAGAAATTATTCGCCAAAATTGGCATTGACACATAGAGTTACTTACTTGCTTCAGCACTTTCACCAAAAATACGGTATGTTTCTTATAACGGATGGTAGGGTTCCATTACAGAGGTCCAAATTCCACGCACTTGGGTTAACAAAGTGGTTTGAAGAAGAAAATGTTGGTTTTACAGGTCTTTATGGAAGTGCATATGGGAAGCCATCTCCCCTCATAGTAAACAAAATAAAGCTTTTACATGATGTGAAGAATCCAAGACAGGTAGTTTTTTTCGGTGATAGAGAGGTAGACGAACAGTTCGCCAAAGGAATTGGATATCAGTTTGTTTTAACCCATTGTTTGCAAAGGGAGAGAGCGTCAAGATGAAAAAGCGGAAAGTGCTAGGTGTGACCGGAATTCGTTCTGAATATGACATCATGTCTTCTGTCTACTGTGCGATTGAATCCCATCCTAACTTGGAACTGGAATTGATTGTGACTGGAGCCCATTTAAGTGATGCTTATGGACTTACTGTTAACGAAATCAAACAAGACGGCTTTTTTATTGCAGAGGAAATCGAGAGTTTGATAAATGGTGACCAGGCTTCTGCGCGAGTAAAAGGCTTGGCTATACAGTTGCAAGGTCTGGTACAGGCAGTAAATCGGATAAAACCAGATTTTTTACTAGTATTGGGAGACCGTGAAGAATCAATGACGACTGCTCTGGTGGGAGCATACATGAACATTCCTGTTGCTCATGTTGCTGGAGGAGACCGCGTAGTGGGTAACGTAGATGATCAGGTTAGGCATGCAGTTTCCAAGCTAGCTCATTTGCATTTTGTTACAAACGAAGAGAGTGCTACCCGGTTGCTTAAAATGGGGGAACAATCTTTCCGCGTTTACAATACAGGTAATCCAGGATTGGATCGTATTCGACAGACACCAGTTCTTTCTAGAAAAGAATTATCTACAAGACTGGGTTTTACAATCGAAGAAAACGAGCCACTCCTTTTGCTGATTCAGCATATTATCTCGACAGAAATTAACGAAGCCTACTTTCAGATGAAGCAGACGATGGAAGCGGTTAAGGAACTGGGAATCAAAACGATTCTAAGTTACCCGAACTCAGATGCAGGTAGCCAGCAATTAATTAAAGCTATACAAGAATATCAAGATCTTCCGTATCTTTATATGGCAAAAAACATTCCCAGACTGGAATTTGTTAATATCATGAGAGAGGCGAGCTGCATGATTGGCAATTCTAGCGCTGGAATTCTTGAAGCTCCTTTATTGCATCTGCCTGTAATTAATATAGGAAACAGGCAGAAGGGCCGATTACATGCAGAAAATGTTCAATTTGTTCCGCACTCCGTTCCGCAAATATGTTCGGCTGTTATCAAGGCTATCTCAGATAGGAATTATCGAGAACAGGTAAAGAATTGTGTCAATCCTTATGGCGATGGATTTTCTTCACAGAAAATAGCAAATGTGCTGGCTGATATTCCTATTGATGACAATCTTTTAGTAAAGGACATTACATACTAATGAGCAGAAATGTACTTTTTATTGCTCCGCATCCCGATGATGAGACATTGGGTTGTGGGGGGACGATTTATAAACACGGTGAACAGGGCGATCAGGTTCATTGGATAATTGTTACGGAGATGAGGGAAGAGCAAGGATTTTCCGCTGAGAAAATTGCGGTTAGAGAGCGAGAAATAGAAGCGGTTGCCACGAAGTACAATTTCACAAGTACACATAAGCTAAAGTTACCAACTACGAAACTGGATGAAGTAGGGATGAGCCTGATTGTGGAGAGAATGGGTGCAGCTATTCTTGCCATTCAACCAGAAGTGCTCTATATTCCATATCCAGGAGATGTCCACACCGATCATAAATATGTCTTCGATGCTGCCGTCTCATGTACTAAATGGTTTCGCTACTCCTTTGTAAAAAGAGTGTTGGCTTACGAAACCTTATCTGAAACGGAATTCGGTTTGAACCCGGATACGAACGGGTTTCGACCAAATGTTTTTGTGGATATTACCGACCACTTAGAAAAAAAACTAGAAGTAATGCGTATGTTTGAAAGCGAAGTGGGTACTTTTCCGTTTCCAAGAAGTGAACAAACTATTCGTTCTCTCGCATATGTCCGCGGATCGGCTGCTGGTGTTGAAGCTGCGGAAGCATTCATGCTCTTAAAAGAGATATTGTAAAAAGAAGGTGATTTTGTGAGAAGAAAAACCTTTATCATTGCTGAAGCAGGCGTCAATCACAATGGTTCCTTGAAAATGGCAAAAGAACTTGTGCATCAAGCGGCAGTAGCAGGGGCTGATGCAGTGAAGTTTCAGACGTTTAAGGCGAAAAATATTATCAGCAAACATGCTGAAAAAGCCGATTATCAAAAGAAGACGACTGATGAGCAAGAGTCCCAGCTTAACATGGTCGAAAAGCTTGAAATGACGGCAGACATGCACGAGGAGTTAGTGGCATACTGCAAAGAATTGAACATTAAATTTTTGTCTACACCATTTGACCTTGAAAGTGTGGATTTATTGGCCGAGCAAATCCGCGTGGATCAACTCAAGCTGCCTTCTGGGGAAATTACAAATGCTCCACTTTTGTTGAAAGCTGCGATGACAGGCTTGCCGATTATTCTTTCCACAGGAATGTCTACCTTGGGGGAAATTGAGGATGCACTCGGTGTCCTTGCGTTTGGATATGTGCATTCGGATCAGAGTTCATCCATTTCAGCCTTTCAGAGAGCGTTCGCGAGTGCTGAAGGACAACGAGCGTTACAACAGAAAGTGTCATTGCTTCATTGCACAACGGAATATCCAGCCCCTTTTAGGGAAGTCAACTTGAGGGCAATGGATACGTTGTCTACAGCATTTGGTCTCCCTGTTGGATTCTCTGATCATACAGAAGGTATTGCTGTTCCCATCGCAGCCGTTGCGCGTGGTGCCGTTATTATTGAAAAACACTTTACTCTGGACAGAAATTTGCCTGGCCCGGACCATAAAGCTTCTCTTGAGCCGCAAGAGTTGAAACAAATGATAGAATCCATCAGGCAGATCGAGTTGGCGTTGGGAACCAACGTGAAAATGCCGACATTGTCGGAACTAAAAAACAAGCATGTTGCACGCAAAAGCTTGGTAGCCGCGCACAGTATTAAAAAGGGAGAGCTGTTAACCAGCGAAAATATTACTGCCAAACGGCCGGGGAATGGAATTACGCCAATGCATTTTTGGGAACTGATTGGAAAGCCAGCAATGAAAGATTATCAGCCTGATGAAGTGATTGAACTATGAAAAGTGTGCTAATTCTTGGTGGAGGTGATCATGCCAGAATTGTCGCCGAGGTGTTGATGCTTCAGGGCTATCAAATTGTTGGATACACAGATGTAACGAATAAAGGAAAGCTTTGGGGTATTCACTACTTGGGCGATGATTCTGTTGTGGAGACCTACTCAGCGGACAAGATTTTGTTAGCCAACGGCCTTGGTTCCATAGGCGATAATTCGGGCAGAATGCGACTCTACCTTTCTTTTAAGGAAAAAGGGTATTCGTTTATCAATGCAATTCATCCAAGTGCAATCATCTCTCCTAATGCAATTGTAGGGGAAGGCGTGCAAATTATGGCGGGGGCAGTTATCCAAGCGGGTACCAAGTTGGGATGCAATACCATCGTCAACACACGTGCTTCAGTAGATCATGATTGTATCATAGGAGAGCACGTTCATATTGCACCTGGGGCTACATTGTCTGGAGGCATAACAATTCATGCGAGTTCTCATATAGGCACGGGCGCTGTCATTATTCAGGGCATCGTAGTAGGAACGTCGAGCATCATCGGAGCTGGGACCGTAGTGATAAGGGATGTCCCGGAACAGACGAAGGTAGTGGGAGTACCTGCTAAAATAATTGGGACTTGCAGCTAGAAAGGTGTGAGGAATAGTGAACTGGAGAGATCTGCTAGTATCTCCTCAAACTCCTATCATTAATACGTTGGAAATTATAGATAAAAATGCACGGCAAATTGCACTTGTAGTGGATGAAGAAGATCGCTTGCTGGGTACTGTAACCGATGGTGATATACGTAGAGGCTTGTTAAAGGGACGAGCTTTGACCGATCATATTTCTTTAGTAATGAACTCGTTCCCTACTGTGGCCTCTCCCTACGATACTAGGGATAATGTGCTGGCTTTGATGAAAATTAAACAGCTCCACCAGATCCCGGTTGTTGACGAGGATGGTCGGATTGTTCATGTGGAAATTTTAGATGAACTGCTTAGGCCGAAGAAGAAGGAAAACTGGGTCGTATTAATGGCCGGGGGTTTGGGAACCCGGTTACATCCCCTCACGCATGATTGCCCTAAACCGCTTTTAAAGGTGGGGGACAAACCAATATTAGAAACGATCTTGCAAAGCTTTGTAGACCAAGGCTTCTATAAATTTTATATCTCAGTGAAGTATAAAGCAGAGATGATCCAGAAACATTTTGGATCAGGTGAGCGATGGGGTGTGACGATTCGCTATATTGAAGAACAGCAATCTTTAGGGACGGCAGGAGCACTGAGCTTGTTGCCGGCAAGACCGACTGATCCATTTTTCGTCATGAATGGCGATTTATTGACGAAGGTACATTTTGAACAATTGCTTGACTTTCATAAGAACTATCAGGCTCATGCAACTATGTGTGTTCGTGAGTACGATCATCAGATTCCGTACGGGGTAGTCAGACTGGACAAGCAGCGGTTGACAAGCATTGAAGAGAAGCCAATACAGCGCTTTTTTGTGAATGCTGGAATCTATGTGTTGAATCCAAGTGTACTTGAATATATCCCGCATAACACATATCTGGATATGCCAAGCCTGTTCGACAAGCTATTGAAAGAAGCAAAAGATACGATTGCGTTCCCGATTCGAGAGTATTGGTTGGACATTGGGCGAATCACAGACTTTGAGAAAGCGAATAGGGAATACATGGAGGTATTCAGTTGAAGGCACTTGTTATTGGCTTCGGGTCTATCGGGATGCGGCATGCGAGAGTGCTAACCAGTCTTGGTTGTAAAGTAGCTGTTGTGAGTCGTCGTGAAATTGAATGGGATTGTTATTATCCTTCTATTTCGGAAGCGTTAATAAGAGAAGAGCCTGACTATGTCATTGTAGCTAACAGAACATCCGAACATTTAGCCACCATCTCAGAATTAAATGCGAACGGATTTAAAGGGAAAGTCCTTATAGAAAAGCCGATATTTGATCATGAATGTAACATGCCCAACAACTCTTTTCAAAAATTATATGTGGGCTATAATCTTCGCTTTCATCCAGGTATTCAAAAATTACGGTCGCTATTAGCCAATAAAACAGTTTTATCTTTTCATGTATATACAGGTCAGTATCTTCCGCAGTGGCGCCCTCAGGCTGATTATAGAGAGTCTTACTCTGCGAGCAAAGAAAAGGGGGGCGGTGTTTTACGAGATTTGAGCCATGAACTTGATTATACGAATTGGTTACTAGGAGGTTGGGAAAGCCTGACTGCGGTAGGCGGGAAGTTCAGTGAACTCGAGATAAGCAGCGACGATGTGTACACGCTATTGATGAGAACAAAGCTTTGCCCTGCTGTAACCATCAGTGTGAATTATTTAGATCGAGTTGCGAAACGTTTTGTAATAGTGAATACAGACCACGGCACCATAAAGCTGGACATGATTCAAAGTACGATAACAGTAAACGAGGAACACACGGATTTTAACGTATCACGTGATTTTACGTATATCGAGCAACACAGAGCTGCTTTGAGTGGAGTGGATCATGACATTTGCCGATCTGATGAAGCTATGCAAGTAATGAGCATGATAAAAGCAGCAGAAGAGGCAAATGAGAAACGGAGTTGGGTCACAAGATGAAGAGGTTATGTACCATTTGTGCCAGAGGAGGATCAAAAGGGGTGAAAAATAAAAATATACGCCCCTTGCTAGGTCATCCTCTCATTGCGTTTAGCATTAAGCAGGCGAAGGCTTCTGGAATGTTTGAATGTGTAGCGGTCAGCAGTGATTCTAGCGAAATACTGGAGGCAGCCAGAAAGTATGGTGCAGACATACTGATTGAACGTCCCAGCGAGATGGCAACTGATGAGTCAGCGAAATTACCGGCTATCCAGCATTGTGTAACAACCGTGGAGCAACAGATGAAAACGACTTTTGATATTGTTATCGATATGGATGCGACTTCTCCATTGAGATATGTAGAGGACATTCAAGAGGCTATTCGGATTCTGGAAGAACAAGATGGAGCTAACTTGATAACGGGTGCCCCTGCCAGAAGGTCTCCATATTTTAACTTGGTTGAACTCGACCCGAATAATATTGTCCGCTTGTCGAAGCCATTGGAGCGACAGGTTGTTAGAAGACAGGATTCTCCAAAGTGTTTTGATATGAATGCTTCTATTTATGTGTGGAAGCGCGAAGAATTTTTCGCTCAGAAAACTCTCTTTAATGAAAAGACGTTGCTGTATGTAATGCCTGAGGATCGCTCGATCGATATTGATTCGGAAATTGATTTTAAATTTGTCGAGTTTTTAATGAGCGAAAAGAGGGAGAAATATGAAACCTTATTTGTATAAAAATATGTTTAGCTTAGAAGGAAAGACCGCTATTGTAACGGGGGGACTTGGGATACTCGGCAAGCAAATTTGTCAGGGACTTGCTGAATTCGGTGCCAATGTTGCTGTTATTGATTTAAATCAACAGGAAGCAGAAGAGTTTTCCAAAGAGCTTTCAGAGTCCTTTGGTGTCAAGTGTTTGGGGGTAGCATGTGATGTCTCCTCGCCAACATCTGTGAAAGAAATGGTAAATGAAGTTGTCAAAACGTTGGGGGAGATTCATGTTCTTCACAACAATGCTGCAAGCAAGTCCAAAGATTTAGATGCATTTTTCTCGCCGTTCGAAGAGTATTCTATGGATCAATGGCGTGAAATTATGTCCGTCAATATCGATGGCATGTTTTTGGTTGCTCAATCAGTAGGGAAGCAAATGGTACAGCAGGGAAAAGGGGGATCTATTATTCAAACGGCATCGATCTACGGGATCGTAGCTCCGGATAATAGAATTTATGAAGGGTCCCATTATTTAGGGCGGCAGATTAACACCCCTGCCGTTTATTCGGCTTCTAAGGCATCAGTCGTCGGACTGACTAAATATTTGGCTAGCTATTGGGCTCCGCAGGAAATTCGTGTCAATACTCTGATTCCTGGTGGAATTCAAAGCGGCCAAAATGAAGTCTTTATTGAGAAATACTCTAATCGTGTTCCGTTAGGCAGAATGGGAAGACCAGATGAGATTGTAGGGGTAATGGTGTACTTGGCTTCTGATGCATCGAGTTACGTAACGGGTCAGCAATTTGTAATTGACGGTGGTTTGTCAGCCTGGTAATGGAAAAATCGACATAGGGTGGATTTCATGAACATACTTATTTTGGGTGATTCCCTTGCTTTGCCGCGCCCTCACCGAATTAACAACTTTGATCCAGTTGTTGATAAAGAGTTGGCCGTTCATTTTAACGAGACGTACGGGTATCTTTTAGAGAAAGAGTTGCGTTCCAACTATCCTGAAGCGGACATAAGCGTAACGAATCGTGCTCAACGCTTCTCTACCATCAAGGATATTCACGAACAATTTGCAAACCATTTGTTCTTCTTTCAACCAGACGTAATTGTCCTTCAAGTAGGGATTGTCGACTGTTGGTTTCGAGAAAATTTGGGCGGGAAACAGCTTGTTGAGATTGGCGACTTTGAGAGATTCTACAGAGAGATTCTCTACCTTGCTGAGATGCGTCCTCAGACGAAACTGGTTGTTTTGGGAATTTGCAAAACTTCAATGAAGATGGAGCAACGCTATCCCGGAATCTTGCATCAAATATCTGCATACAACCAAGTTTTGAAAAGTGGTGCAAACCGTCACCAAGTATTTTTCATTGATATGGAATCACATGTTGATGCTTATCATCCGCATACGTATTTGTTGCCGGATGACCATCATTTGAATAAAAGAGGAAATGAGCTTGTAAGTCGGCATCTCCTCCAGATTACACGAGCCTTTTATGAGAACGTATTGGGGTGTCGATGCTTTGAAGAGGATATGCATAGGAGTTATATGCATTTTTCCCAATCATTCGAGGCATACCCTTATTACGGCGACAACTTGTACAACCTGATTGCTCTTTCGTATCAAATGAACGACTTTGGGAAAACCACTGAATATATCAAATTCGTTCGACAAAATAAAATTCAGCATCCTGTTTTACCTGAGCTTGTTGAAACGATCAAGGAGCAAATGAAGTGATGAAAACAATTGGGATTGTTGGACTTGGTCCGATGGGGCTTAGGTACGTAGAAGTGATGAAAAAAATGGAACAGATTAAACTGGCAGTAGTGGACTTGAGGCAAGAAGCAATTCAGCAAGTGAAAGAGCGGCAATTGAAGCATGAGGTCGTCGCCTATTCATCTCATGCGGACATGCTTCAACATGAGCAACTTGACGTTCTGATCATTGCAACGAACGGCCCCAGCCACTACCCCATCTATCTGGATGCGGTAAAGCATGGCGTGAAACGTATCATCTGCGAAAAACCGATCGCAACTTCTATTGCCCAAGCTAGGGAAATGGTTGAAATTGCCCGCGCAGAAGGCATTACCCTGGCTGTCAATCATGGGCGACGATGGTCAAAGGATTATGTATCGTTACGGGAAAAGCTGCGCAGCGGAATTATCGGTTCAGTGGAAAGTATCATGTTTTCAATGGGCGGCGGACAAATGGGGTGCAACGGTACCCATTTTATCGATCTTGCTGGTTATTTGCTGGAGCAAAATGTAGTACAAGTTTGCGGATTCCTGAATGATGAAAATATAGCGAACCCGAGAGGGGCTAATTTTAAAGACCCAGGTGGATATGCGATTGTCCATTTTGAAGCGGGCGCACGCATGTTTTTTGAGATGGCAGAAGATTTGGGGATTCCTCCGTTGATGGTTATTAATGGGAAATGCGGGCGTGTTACGATCAACGAAATAGAGCGCTTCTATTTGATTGAAACAAGAAACGAGGACGATTGGGCACTGCCAGTGACTCGTTATGGAACACCATTGCGGCGAGTTGAAAAAGAGAAATTGGAACTCGATATTCACGCTTTAAGTCATGATCTGCTGCAAGCTGTATTTCAGGATGAGGCACCTGCTGACCCCGAGTATGCGGTCAAGGCTCTAGAAGCTGTGATCGGGATTCATCTGTCCCATGAAAAGGGTAATAAACAAATTGCCTTACCGATTGCGGATGAGGAGTGCATAAATCGATTATTCAAATTTACGTAAAGGAGCGATTCGATGATTTCTCTGGGCATAATTGGAACGGGGACGATTGCTCCTTCTTATATTCAAGCAATCAATTGGCTAAACGAGAACCATGACGAGAAGATTCAAGTTGTAGCGGCGGTAAATCGTACCGAGATTGGTAACCAAAGGGCGCGGTGCGATTTAAACATACCTCGGACGTATACGAGCATTTCTGACATGCTTTCTTTTGAAAAGTTGGACGGTATCGTAGTTGCGGTTCCAGCTACAGCAATCTATGATATTGCACTTGAATTAATCCCATACCGAATACCAGTGCTATTAGAGAAGCCGCCCGGACTAACGAAACAGCAAGCCAATCATCTATCAGAGATGTCCAGACAGTTTAAAACCAGTGTGATGGTAGCCTTTAACCGTCGATTTTACAGCGTGGTTCGCCAAGCGAAGCTGCTAATTGATGAAATGGGAGGGCTGCTTGGGATGAGGATGGACGTATTTGAGCGGTACCGGACTCTCCGAGAAGCGAATTATCCAGAGGAAAAATTAGAAATGCTCTTTACCGGAAACAGTATCCATTGCATTGACTTAATTCGATACTATTGTGGCGAGACAAAAGCGGTAAATACGTTTCAAAATCCGCTAAAGGCAGAGCCATTGAATCATCGATATGCAGCCCTGATTGTATCACAAACAGATGTACCGATTACTTTTCAGGCGTATTGGCATGCATTGGGGAATTGGAATTACGAGCTTTACATCCCTGACGGTAAGATTCAATTTACAAACTTAGAGGAAGCGGTTGTTTTCTTTCGAAATCGCGAGCCTTATCGATTACTTCCGGATGAGGCTGATGTCGGTGCGAAGCCGGGATTCGCTGCACAACTTAAGTATTTTGTTACCAACGTGAGCAGTAATCGAACAGATGCTACTTACGAGGGAAGTATGTCTATCCATGATGCAGTACATACAATGTCTTTAGTCGAGAAATTGAACAATAGTACTGGGTAGAAAGCACGAAGAGAAAGTAAAGCTTTATCGTGAAAAAACCGATAACTAACATAAGAAATGATTCTTGAGGAGGATCAGGAATGGATGTCGGTTCAATTCACAATTATGGAAAAGCAAAGCCATTCACAGAGTTAAACCAGAGTCAAAATCCGCCAGTGGAAAAGCAGGCACCACTTCAAGAGCGAGTAGAAACGAAGCGAGAAATTGAGCAGGAGTTAGCGGGCATCAACAAGTGGCTGCAAACTACCAGCTCGCATGTGAAATTTACCCTCCATGAAGAACTAAACGAGTATTATGTACAGATTATTAACGATCAGACGAATGAAGTCATACGAGAAATACCTTCAAAGAAAATGATGGATATGGCTGCCAAAATGCACGAAATGATCGGACTGCTTGTTGACGAGAAGAGATAGGAGGTATAAAGATGGGTATTCGAATTAGTGGTATGGCTTCTGGAATGGACACGGAGAAAATTATCAAGGATCTGATGAAAGCACAGCGTGAACCTGTTAATCGCTTGCAGCGGAACAAGTATAGCACTGAGTGGAAACGCGACGCTTACCGGGATATGAACAGTATTCTGGTTGACTTGCAAAACACGATTAAGGGTCTTCGCATGGCGAGTAGTTTTAACAAAAAGATAGCTGCTTCAGAGAACGAAAGCATTGCCTCTGCCAAAGTGGTAGGCAAGCCTTCCTTGTCATCTTACACTGTTGAGGTTACCAAGTTGGCGAAAGCAGGGACTCCACCTACTGCTGAGTTCAATACCTCGGTGACTGATTCAAAGGCTGCTGTTGGGGGATCCGATTTTACTTTTACCATTAGCAAGGATACGAACGGTGATGGTAGCATTAATGGATCGGACGCTACAGGAGTGACAATTTCAGTTGCAGGAGCCAATGATTCTTTAGAGGCGATTGTGAACAAAATTAACAGTGCAAATGCTGGTGTAAAAGCTAGTGTATTTAACAATAAGTTAGTAATGACCTCAGAGGACGGAAAAACATTCCAGGTACAGGCTTCTGCCAGCAACAACTTAGATATCGATACCGCTGTTAAGACTTCCACTGCCGGAACAGCAGGAGAAGAGGCAAAATTTAAAATTAACGGGGTAGAATATACCTCACCTACAAACACGATTTCTTTTGACGGTATGGAGATCACGTTAAAACAGGCAAGCGCAGGTGGTCCAGTAGTCGTTAGCACCAAGACTGACGAAGATGCCGTTTACAACATGGTAAAAGATTTTGTCGATAAATATAATGCGGTCATTGAAACGATCAACAAGAAAATCTCTGAACCGAAAAATAAAGGCTACCAACCGTTGCTTGACGAAGAAAAAGAAGAACTCCCGGAAAAAACCGCAGAGAAACTGGAGGCTATGGCCAAGAGCGGAATTTTGTTAAGGGATCCTATTCTGTCGAGCGGATTGAACGAACTGCGCCGCGCCATAAGCACGCCTTTGCAAGCAACAGGTATCAATAAAGCATTCGATACTCTTTCCGAAATTGGAATTACAGGTGCTCCTAGCGGTAAAAATGCCTATTTGGAAAATGGTAAGCTATACCTCGACGAGACTAAACTTCGTGAAGCGATTCGAAATAATGGCGATGATGTTCTGAAGCTTTTCACCAATTATAGCGATGAGAAAACCGATCTCGGAAAGAAATACAATGAAAGTGGCGTAGCAGAACGTCTGTATAGTCAATTGAATCAAGTCATGGACAAAATTACGAAAGAAGCTGGTGCAGCAGGCACAATCGCGGATAATAGCGTTTTGAGCAAGAAAATCCAGCAAACAGATGATGATATTTCTCGCTGGGAAGATCGGCTGAAAGTTATCGAAGATCGTTACTGGAAACAATTTTCAGCAATGGAAAAAGCGATGTCCCAAGCCCAATCTCAAGGCTCTTGGTTCGCCCAAATGCTAGGCAAGAGCTAAAAAGGAGTGATGCAGATGTTGCAGAACGCTGCTCAGACATACCAATCCAATCAGGTAACGACCGCTACTCCTGCAGATTTGACATTGATGTTATACAACGGTGCGCTTAAGTTCATTAAACAAGCCAAAAATGCCATCGAAGAAAAAAATGTAACCAAGGCTCATGAGGCCTCTCTGAAAGTGCAAAACATCTTGTATGAGCTTATGTCCACCTTGAACAACGATTATTCTATTTCCAAAGAATTTGTCAAACTTTACGAGTATATGCTCCAACGTACTATTCAAGCAAACATGCGCAAAGATATAGCGATTCTAAGTGAAGTAGAAGAATTGTTTGTTCAATTCCGTGATACGTGGAAAGAAGCCATGCAATTGGCCAAGAAACAAGGATAAGGTGCACATGATGGACGAGATGATGGCTACTCTCTTGGAAAGCTTGCATGAAGCGACACAACGTCTGGAGCAAGCTGTGGCAGTAAAGGAGTCGAATCCGGATGATTGGCTGGCAATTTTGGATGAGCGTGAAGAGTTAATCCATCAAATGCAGGAGAGATTCAGTGCTGGATCAGTGCTGACAGAAGCTCAACGCGTTCAATTGACTCAAATCTATGAAGTAAATCAACGGCTGATTCCTTTGATAGAAGGTTGTAAACAAGGCGTACAACAACAGTTAAACAACCTTCACCGCAGCAAGCTCGCCATGAATTCTTACAACGAGGCAGGTCCAAACGGTTACGGGGCTTTTTTCGATCGAAAAAAATAAAAAAAGGCCGGGTAACCGGCCTTTTTCTTTTCCGAATCTTATACGCGAATATCGATGGCTTTCCCAAGAGTAGGATGACTTGCCTGAGCCACTTGAACGTTGTTCTGGGTCTGGGCCAATCCCTCCAGCATGATAGAAGCTTGTGCTTGCATCGTCTCTTGTACTTGATTGGTTACACTAATGCTAACTGCTTGTTGCAGTTGGATAGCATTCACAGATGGTCACCTCTTTTCAAAAATTTCCTTACCTTTTAATTATCGACATTTTTTAACGTTACTTTCATTACAATCATTTGTCTGTCTTTTGAGCATTCTCTATCTGCTATAATTTAAAGTGATCTGTTTTAAAACTAGGAAGGTGACACCATTGTCCACAAAACGCCGCTCACTCGTCTTGATCGGAGCCGTCCTCCTCATTTTCATACACGCGGTTTATTTAAACGGCAACCTCGGTGATTTGCTGAACGTGACCGCTATTGAGCTGGTCGCGCTCTCTGTGGTTGTGTCGTACGCGATCAAGCGCAAGCATCTTGATGTAAAAAAAATCGTCCGCCTTCTGATTCACGGAAGGGACAGCAACGTAGAGGAAACGATCAAGCGCTTCTACTATTACGCGCTCGTTCAAAAAGAACAGGGATATATCGCGCTCGAACGCGAGCTGCACCAGGAGAAAGATTCGTTCGTGCAGCGCGGCAGCCTGCTGGCGGTAGAGGGTGTGCCGGAAGAAGAGCTGCGAATGATTCTGGAAAACGAGCTGAAGGGCGAGCAGTATCGCTATCAGCAGGCAGCGGGCTTTTTCCGGCTGATCAGTTTGCTGGCGCCAGGGATGGGGCTGGTAGGGACTCTGCTCGGGATGACAGGGGTGTTGAAGTCGCTCGAAGACATGGCGCTCACTGGGCACAGTCTGAGCGCAGCGGTGGTCGCCACGCTCTATGGCGCGCTCCTTGCGAATTTGTTCGCTCTGCCGTGTTACTACCGGATGATGGACTTGTATGACCGGGAAATGTTTGAAAAACGGCTCTACATCGAAGGCTGTGTTGGATTGCAGCGGATGGAGACGCCGCGCCTGTTGTTTGAGAAGCTCAATTCGTTTTTGCCTGGCGACCAGAAGCTGGTGCTCGTCAAGGAGCCTGGCAGCATGAAGGGCACGATTGAAAGGCAGGATCGCTATGCATGACGATCGGTTGTACGACGAGAAGGAGCTGGAGAAAAGCTGGCTGATCAGCTACAGTGACTTGATTACGCTGTTGTTTGTCATCGTGATCATCATCGCAGCGACGCAGTTGACCAGGATTCAGACCGAGCGCGAGGCTGCCAAAAAGGAGCAGGTGGAGCACGAGGCCAATCTTAAGCAGGTGCATCAAAGCCTTGATCTGTTGAATTTGCAAAAGCTCGAGCTGGAGCGCGAGATTCATCAGCTGGAGGGGCAAAAGAAGGTGCTCACAGGCACGATTGACGAGAAAGGCTCGCAGGAGCAAGAAATGGCGAATTTGCCTAAGTTGCCTGCTGGCATGCCAGACTCGGGTGAACGCGATATGGAGACGGTGCACAACCAGCTCTCCTCTGCTCTGGCGGAACTGAATCTGGACTATGAGGAGACCGAAGAGGGATTGCGTATCCGGCTTCCGGAGAAAATTTTGTTCGGCAGCGGCTCTGCTGATCTTCAGGAGCAGGGGAAAGAGGTCGTAGGCACCGTAGCCCAGGTGTTGCAGCGCTATGAGCACAAAGTGCGGATTGAGGGCTACACGGACGATGTGCCGATCTCGCGCAGTTCATTCAAATCCAACTGGGAGCTGTCCTCTGCCCGCGCCATTGCAGTAATGCGGGAAATGGTTGATGCATATTCCTTGCCGGCATCGCGCTTTACGGTCGCGGGATTGGGAGAATACAAGCCGCTCGTGGATAATTCCAACGATGAGAACCGCGCACGCAACCGACGAGTGGAAATTATTATTTTGGCGGAAAAAGAATAATTCGTATTTTTCTGATAAATTAATGTTTTTAGGCAGGATTTTTATATACAGGATAGAAGTATATCCGG
This sequence comes from Brevibacillus sp. FSL K6-0770, assembly GCF_038000275.1. NCBI lineage: Bacteria > Bacillati > Bacillota > Bacilli > Caryophanales > Paenibacillaceae > Brevibacillus > Brevibacillus sp. FSL K6-0770. Next base: position 5,384,817 of record NZ_JBBOBQ010000001.1, on the reverse strand, counting down.
TGTATACGAATCCTGTTTTTTCTTGTGAAAAACGTCTCGGCGGTTTTCATGAAAGCGGATATGTCGCTTTGCGGCCAACAAAACGGTCTTGACCATTTGTTGCCAGCTCCGGTTCTATCTCTCCTATCGCTTCCGTAACCATAGTACCAGGGCCGCAGAACAAGCAGGAAAATAGTTATACCCAGCTTGTGCACAACGCTATGTGGATAATGTGGATAACTTTGTGGAGAACGCAAAAAACACACGATTTCCATGTGGACAGTGCTGGGGAAAAGTATGCTATACAGAGAGAAACAAGGGGGATTTCGAATGGGTTTCGGGAAAAAGTGGTTCAAGTCTCTTGTGCTGGTAGCAGGTGTGGGGCTTTTGGTCTCTGCCTGTGGTTCGGGAGGCCAGCAGTCTTCGGGAAGCGGTACGAGCGGTGGCGGTTCCCAGGACAAAGTATACGTGGTCGGAACGGATGCGGCTTACCCGCCATTCCAAATGCTTGAGGCTGACAAGATCAGCGGGCATGACATCGATGTGATGAATGCGATTGCGGAAGCGGGAGGATTCAAGATCGAGTGGAAAAACACAGGCTGGGACCCGCTGTTTGACGGCCTGGACAAAGGCACGGTGGACATCGGGATATCGTCCATCACGATCACGGACAAGCGCAAGGAGAAATACGACTTCTCGGATTCGTACTTCGAGGCGAATCAATTGATTTTGGTCGCAGAAGACTCCCCTGTCAGCAAGCTGGCTGATCTGAAAGGCAAAAAGATCGGGGTACAAGCTGCCACTACAGGGGAAGAGGTGGTCAAAAAGGCGTTTGGCGATACGTATGAAGGCTTGAAAGGCTATGACGACATGCCTTCGTCTGTGGACGACTTCTTCAATGGCCGTGTCGATGCAGTTGTAGGTGATAATGGCGTACTGCAATATTACGTAAATAAAATCAAAGACAAGAAATTCAAACTGATCAAGGACGACTCTTTTGAAAAAGAATTTTACGGCATCATGGTCAAAAAAGGAAACACAGACGCTCTGAACAAAATCAACGACGGTCTGAAGAAAATCAAGGAAAATGGCAAGCTCCAAGAAATTTATACCCAGTATTTCGGCAGCAAGTAGTCAGCGATAACAAGCCGGGTGCGCCGCGAGGACGCGCCCGGTGTTTGTGAACTCCAGTGCTGACACACAGGAAGGGAGGACTTGCCATTGGACTGGAGCGTCATCTATGAGTACAGGGAACTGTTTATCCGCGGCATTATCAATACGATTTTACTGACGGCAGTAGCTACCGTTTGCGGGACTTTCCTCGGGCTGTTTATCAGCTTGGGTAAAATGTCGGCCAACCGCTTTTGGCGGTGGACATGCTCTATTTATGTAGAGTTGTTTCGGGGAACGCCGATGCTGGTGCAAATTTTGCTAATCCACTTCGCCGTCATTCCGTCGATATGGGCGGTGTTTTTTCCGGGAGAGAACAGTCCTGAAGCGATTTATTCCGGTTTTGTAGCGTTGTCGCTCAATGCTGCTGCGTACATCGCCGAGATTTTTCGGGCGGGGATTCAATCGATCGATCCAGGGCAGATGGAAGCGGCGCGCTCGCTGGGGATGACAAAGGGGCTGGCGATGCGCCTGATTGTATTGCCACAGGCGTTTACGCGCATGCTGCCGGCGATCGGGAACGAATTTATTGCCCTTTTGAAGGATTCGTCCCTCTGTGCGGTAATCGCGACACCAGAGTTGAACTACGCCGCCATGAACGTGGCGAAGAGCACATTTGAGCGCTACCCTCCTTACTTGACGGAGGCAGCCGTCTACCTGGTGCTGACACTGTTTTTGTCACGGGTCGTCGTGCGCGGCCTGGAGAAAAAATATTCTACGAGATAGAAGAATGCGTTTCCTCGAATTGGGGAGACTATGGTTGTACACAAAGGATTTTTATCCAAATTTTTACAAAAGAAAGGGTTGTGCTGTTTCATGCAAGGCAAAGTTAAATGGTTTAACGCAGAAAAAGGATTCGGTTTTATCGAGCGGGAAAATGGCGATGATGTATTCGTCCACTTCTCGGCCATTCAAACGGATGGATTTCGCACACTGGAAGAAGGACAAGCTGTGGAATTTGATATCGTGGAGGGCGACCGCGGGCCACAGGCAGCGAACGTCGTCAAACTGTAAAACATATCGATGACAGCAAATCCCCCTGGCCGCGCTACCGGCTCAGGGGGATTTTTAGTAAGGCAGCTGTAGTTCAGCTGATCATTCTCGTAATGAATAGCTCCCGATAATCGCGCAAATCCACAAATTCGTCTCCTCTGCGGACGAGTGGACGCATGGGTTCATCCGTATGAATCATGATGATTTCGACGTGGTCGCCATTGTTGAGCAAAGCCTGGGAGCCGACATAGAGCAAAATGATGTACTGGATAAAGCGGGAGACGATCAGCGGATTCAACTTGCCCTGGCATGCCAGTTCCCACAGGACGTTGGCAGCCTGGAAAGGAGAGGTGCCGCGACGATAGACGCGATCCGTACATATGGCATCAAAAACGTCTGCCACGCTGATGATCTGGCACTCAAAGGGGATGTCTTTCTTTTTGCGGCCGAGTGGATAGCCGCTGCCATCGAGACGCTCGTGGTGCATCAAGGCGCATCTGGCAATCCATTCGTCAGCGTCTTCCATCGATAGGAGCAGCTCATTGCCGTAGATGGTGTGGCGTTTCATGATCTCATACTCTTCATCGGTCAAGCGGTCTGGCTTGGCTAAAATCTCATCCGGGATCATCATTTTCCCGACGTCGTGCAAAAGACCTGCTTGTCCCAGGCGATAGATTTCCTCCTGGGGTCGTCCTAAAATTTTTCCTATCAGGGCAGCCACGATTCCTACATGAAGAGAATGGCGGTACGTGTAGTCTTCCGTCCCTTCTTTGATGTAGATGAACCGAAGAAAGCCCATTTGCTGGAGAACCTGATCCAGCAGCGGATAAAACGTGCTGTTGAACTGCTGCAAGGGAGGAACAGAACCTGTAGCGATCTGTTTGAATAAATGCTCGGTTTGCTTGACTGCTGCAATGTACTCACGGGCAGCCTGTGCCTCGTTCCAATGCAGCATGGGCAACGGCACCTCAGGAGTTTCCTGTTCAGAAGCGACATGCACCGACTGGATTTGATGCGCTTCCAAAAGGCGAATGTCACTCATGTGAAGGACAGCTCCGGCGGGCAAAAGAAGCAGGCCGTACTCATTGTAGACGTCTTGCGCGAGCGTTGTGCCAATAATGGAATGAGAAGGTTTCACCTCTGCCATGAGGATTCCTCCAGTGCGATGACGACCGCGATATATAGGATAGAGTGATTACCCTTCTATTATAGCATAGGGCATCTAGTAAGTATTGGTAAAATTCTGTCGACTGTTGCCGGATTGTAAAATTTTCACTAAGATTTTTTTGAGATTGGAGCAGGATTATTTACAGGGGTGCCGAATACCTATATATAGACGGAAGGAGGTTGGAACCATGAAATTTAACATTCGTGGAGAAAACATTCAAGTCACCGCAGCACTGAGAGAGTATGTGGAAAAGAAAGTCGGCCGTCTCGAAAAATATTTCGAAACAACGCCTGCCGATGTACAAGTTACCATGCATGTACATCGCGGAGAAGGCACGATCGAGGTAACTATCCCGCTTGCCGGGGTCATTATCCGAGCAGAAGAAACACACGAGGATATGTATGCCGCTATTGATCTGGTGGCAGAAAAGCTCGAGCGTCAAGTTCGCAAGCACAAAACGAAATTGATGCGCAAGCTGCGAGTTGATTCCGCTGCGAAAGTAGGCCAGCGCGACAGTCAATCCGTAGCTGTGATAATACCAGATGTCGATGAGGAAGATGTTGATATCGATATTGTCAGAACAAAACGTTTCGACTTAAAACCGATGGATGCGCAGGAAGCCGTCATGCAGATGGATATGCTGGGACACAGCTTCTTCGTTTTCCAAAATAGCGACACCAACGATGTCAGCGTGGTGTACCGCCGCAACGACGGGCGCTATGGATTAATTGAACCGAAATAACGAAACTTTACACCTTGTTACTCGTATAAGACTAGGGAGTTGCTTTTGGCAACTCCCTTTACTTGTGTATATGAGCTTCTATTTGTTAAAATAGCTTTTTAGAAAGTCTTATTTTCGTAGAATCGATCTTATTTTATTTCAGGCTTAGGCCAAATCATACGATATGTTTGTTCGGAAGCATATGGAAGGGGTGTCCTCATGTTAGGACTCGTTAAAAAGATATTTGGCGACAGCAACGAACGTGAAGTAAAAAAAATGTTCAAGCGCGTGGAAGCAATCAATGCGCTGGAATCAACTGTATCTGCGCTTTCCGATGACCAGCTGCGGGAAAAAACAGCGGAATTTAAAGCGAGACTTGCTCAGGGAGAGCCGCTCGACAAAATTTTGAATGAAGCATTTGCTGTTGTCCGCGAAGCGTCCAAGCGGGTTTTGGGCATGCGTCACTTCGATGTTCAGCTGATTGGTGGTATGGTGCTGCAAGAAGGCCGTATCTCCGAGATGAAAACCGGTGAGGGGAAAACATTGGTTGCCACCCTGGCAACGTACCTCAATGCTTTGCTCGGCAAAGGCGTTCACGTCGTAACTGTGAACGAATACTTGGCAGAGCGCGACTCGCGGATCATGGGTCAGCTCTACAACTTCCTGGGGCTGACAGTCGGTCTGAACAAAAACGGACTGAGCCCGGAAGAAAAGCGGGAAGCTTACGCTTGTGATATTACGTACGGTACGAACAACGAGTTCGGTTTTGACTATTTGCGGGACAACATGGTTCTGTACAAAGAACAGATGGTGCAACGTCCGCTCTTTTTTGCCATCATTGACGAGGTGGACAGCATCCTGATCGACGAGGCGCGTACTCCGTTGATTATTTCCGGATCGGCCAACAAATCGACTGAGCTGTACTACATCTGCTCGCATTTTGTGAAGCGACTGGAGCCGGAAAAAGACTTTACCATTGATGAAAAGCTGAAAATCGTCAACCTCACGGACGAAGGGGTAGGCAAGGTTGAGCAAGCTTTCAATATCGACAACCTGTACGACACGGCGCACATCACGTTGAACCACCATATTACCGCAGCGCTGAAAGCACAAGTGCTGTTCAAGCTTGACGTGGACTATGTGGTGCAGGAAGGCGAGGTTGTGATCGTCGACGAGTTCACAGGACGTCTGATGGTCGGCCGCCGCTACAGCGATGGCTTGCACCAGGCGATCGAAGCCAAGGAAGGGCTGCGCGTGCAAAGCGAGAGCATGACACTCGCGACGATTACGCTGCAAAACTACTTCCGTATGTACGAGAAGCTGGCAGGTATGACGGGTACGGCCAAAACCGAGGAAGAAGAGTTCAAAAAGATTTACGGCCTCGATGTCGTGGTCATTCCGACGAACAAGCCAGTCATTCGTCAAGACATGCCTGACCTGGTGTTCAAGACAGAAGCAGCCAAGTATCGTGCGGTTGTAAACGATATCGTCGAGCGTCATAAAAAAGGTCAGCCGATTCTCGTTGGTACGATTTCCATTGAGAACTCTGAGCGCCTGTCGCATATGTTGAAGCAAAAAGGCGTTCCGCACAGCGTATTGAATGCGAAGCACCATGAGCGCGAGGCGGAAATCGTCGCTCGTGCCGGTCAGTACGGGGCAGTGACGATTGCTACCAACATGGCCGGTCGCGGTACCGACATCCAGTTGGGTGAAGGCGTAGCGGACTTGGGCGGTCTGCACATCATCGGTACAGAGCGCCACGAGAGTCGCCGGATCGACAACCAGCTGCGCGGACGTGCCGGACGTCAAGGGGACCCGGGTTCCTCCCAGTTCTTCTTGTCGATGCAGGATGAGCTGATGCGTCGCTTTGGCGCGGACAACATCATGAACATGATGGATCGCTTGGGCATGGAAGAAGACATGCCGATCGAGAGCCGTCTGGTGACTCGCGCGGTTGAATCCGCCCAGAAACGTGTCGAAGGCTCCAACTTCGATGCACGTAAAGGCGTACTCCAGTACGACGACGTGATGAACCAGCAGCGTCTCGTTGTTTACAAGCAGCGCAAAGACATCCTGGAGCAAGCTAACTTGAGCGATGTCGCGCTGAATATGATCTACAGCGTGCTGGAGCGTGCCGTCGAACAGCATTGTCCAAAAGAAGAGGTTCCAGAGGATTGGGATCTGCAAGCATTGGCAGATGCGGCGAACAACGGCTTCCTGCACGAAGAGAACATTACCGTTTCCATGCTGAAAGGCAAAGAAGCAGAAGAAATTCTTGAGCTTTTGAAAGCCGAAGTCAACAAACAGTACAAAGAGCGCGAAGCTCAAATCGGCGAGATGATGCGCGAGTTCGAAAAAGTGGTCATTCTGCGCGCTGTCGACAGCAAGTGGATGGATCATATCGATGCGATGGATCAGCTGCGCCAAGGGATTCACCTGCGCGCCTATGCGCAAAACGATCCGTTGCGCGAATACCAGTTTGAAGGCTACGAGATGTATCAAGCCATGCTTGCTTCCGTACAGGAAGAGGTGGCAATGTACATCATGAAGGCTGAAGTGAGCCAAAACCTGGAGCGCCAGGACGTCATCCGCGGCCAAGGCATTGATCCAAGCCAGCTGCAAACTTCCGGCCCTTCGGAAAATCCGGAAGCGGAAGAGTCCAACGATGCGGACCCGAAAAACCGCGCACAGCGCCGTGCTCAGGAACAGGAACGCCGCCGTCAAAACAAAAAACAGTAGGTCAATCGAGCACTCCTCTTTGCAGCCGCATTTTGCTGCGAGAGGGGTGCTTTTTTCATTTCTTTGCTCAAAAGAAGTGGCATCTCGACACAATGAGAGCATGTAGTCGCCAAAAAGCTCGAACAAGCCGAATTTGCAAATTGTTTCCTGACGCATAGACACTATTCGTCCTGATCTTTTCCTCGCCGCCTGTTATGGTCGGTCTATTTGTCTAACACTGGTAAAAGTCATCGAACGATTCAGGTGGAAATGTTCGGAAAAATCAATAGAATCATAAGTACAACACTTTTACCAAATACACGGGGACGGGGGAATGGGACATGAAAGCGACAGTCAACGTGATGGGCATACAGACGAAAAACATGATGGAGAGAATCGGGGTTACACTCAAAGCGGTATTGAAAACAGCGGGAGAACATAAAAAAGTCAAATGGATCGCGAAGGAAGAGCGCGGGGAGGAGCCGGCCGTCTTTACCGCAGAAGACCCTGTCTTCTATGAAGAACGGCTGACAGCAGAGATCCCGGAGCCGAACTGGACGCAAGGAGTGCTCATTCCGCCAAAAGGCATGCTGGATCAACGCCAGCGAAGTCCGGTGGCTGCGGGGCAGAGAAAGCGCAGAGTAGAACGAAGCAAACAAATGATACGCAAACGAGCGGTACAGGTGCGCAAGGATCATCTCTCATTGGTGGTGGCGCCGCAGGCGGATAATAAACAACCACATGAAATCCGAGACTTGAGATCCTCGCCATCACCGCCGATGGCCACATAGCAGAGCACACGCCAGACAAAAGGCGAATCACACTTTTTACGCACGGCAGGTTGCCAGGTTTGCGGATCTAGCGAATTACGTTACAATAAACTTAGCTTACGTAAAGAGAAGGTGACTCGCAAAAATGGCATTGATCGATATTGCGGACATCAAACAAGAGATGTCCAGTATGGCTAAGCGTTTAGCGGATATCAGGGGGTCTCTTTGACCTCCCTGTAAAGGAAGAGCGGATCGGCGAATTGGAAGAGCGCATGCTTGCTCCAGACTTCTGGGACGACAACGAGGCTGCGCAAAAAACAATCAGCGAGCTGAACGCTATCAAAAGTCTTGTCGAGACGATGGGCAAGCTGGATTCCCAATACGAAGACCTCCAGTTGATGCTGGAACTCGTCATCGAAGAAGGCGAAACTTCCCTCATCCAGGATTTGTACGACAGTACCCAGGAGCTGAGAAAGTCGTTTGAAAGCTTTGAGCTGGAGCTGCTTTTAAGCGATCAATACGACAAAAACAACGCGATCCTGGAGCTGCATCCTGGTGCCGGGGGAACGGAGTCGCAAGATTGGGCATCCATGCTCTTGCGAATGTATACACGTTGGGGGGATGCCAAAGGCTTTAAGGTCGAGACACTCGACTATCTGCCAGGGGATGAAGCAGGTGTCAAAAGCGTTACCCTCCTGATCAAAGGGTACAACGCTTATGGATATTTGAAATCGGAAAAAGGCGTGCACCGTCTCGTGCGCATTTCCCCATTTGATGCCTCCGGGCGTCGCCATACATCATTTGTTTCCTGCAACGTTCTCCCGGAAATCGAGGACGACAATGCAGTCGACATCCGCACGGAAGACCTCAAGATCGACACCTATCGTTCCAGTGGTGCGGGTGGTCAGCACATCAACACGACTGACTCCGCTGTCCGGATTACCCACTTGCCGTCAGGCATTGTGGTTACGTGCCAAACCGAGCGCTCACAAATCAAAAACAGGGAGCGGGCGATGAAAATGCTGACGGCTCGCCTGTTTGAAAAAAAGAGGGAGGAGCAGGAAAAGACGCTGGCTGCGATTCAGGGCGAGCAGAAGGATATCGCCTGGGGAAGCCAGATTCGTTCCTACGTTTTCCATCCGTACAGCTTGGTAAAAGACCACCGGACGAACATGGAGGTAGGAAACGTTCAGGCTGTCATGGACGGCGAGATCGACGCTTTTATCGACGCGTATCTGCGCGCGCAGATCAATCGATAGAGAGTCGCTTATGACTGCACGACTTTCGGCAAAGTAATCATGACGGTGGTTCCTTTGCCGAGTTTGCTCGTGATTTCAAGCGTACCACCATGATCGCGAATGATTTTGGAGCTTACGAGAAGCCCCAGACCCGTTCCGGTTTCTTTTGTAGTGTAAAATAGCTCTCCCAATCGCGGAAGCAGCTCCTCGGGTATGCCGTGGCCTTGATCGGTTACCCGAACCAGGACGTTCTGATCGTCCTCGACGACTGCAATGGAGAGGATTCCTCCTGACGGCATGGCTTCCATGCCGTTTTTTATGATGTTGATAAACACTTGTTTGATTTGATACTCCTCACAAGGAATCAGCGAAGTAGCTGACGGAAAATGTGTCACGATATTCACGTTTTTTAACAGCGCTTGTGGCGCAAGCAGCTTGATGACAGAGTGAAGCAGCGGCAGCAGACCGTTTGGCGCGTACCGCTGAGTCTGTGGCTTGGCCATCAGCAAAAGCTCGCTCGTGATGGAAGAGATGCGCTCGATTTCGGAAAGCATGATTTGCACATATTGATGGTTTGTTGCCGGTTCGCTTTCCATCAATTGCAGGAATCCTTTCAATGAAGTGAGCGGATTGCGGATTTCGTGCGCGATGCCTGCGGCAAGCTCGCCGAGGGCGGAGAGCTTGTCCGAGTAACGCAGCAGCTCCTCCGAATGCCGCCGCTCTGTAATATCGCGGGCAACGATCACGGTATTTTTCACGTGGCCGTCTGCTCCGATGTCCGGCGTTCCTTTGAACTCAAAAATAAGCATCCGGCCATCGGGATGACGATACGAATACTCGGCTTCCAGTGGTATCTTGTCCACGATCATCTTTTGAAAATCAAGGCTGGCGGCTTGACGCTGCTCAGGCTGTATCAAAACGGAAAAGTGCCGGAGCAAAATGTGTGAGGCAGACAGACCAAGAACGGATTGAATCGATGGCGATGCATATGTAATGTGCCCGTTCAAGTCGACAATCAAAATCAGATCCATGATGTTTTCCGAAATCAGCCGAAAATTTTCTTGCATGAAAAGTAACGCTTCTTCTGTCTGCTTTTGGCGTGTAACATCCTTGGCAATCGAATAGCGGCAAACGATTTCTCCGTTATGAAAGATTGGGAAGCTGGAGATGCTGATCTCCAAATAACGTCCGTCCCGATGTCGGAGACGGTACGGTATATTTTTGCGAACGCCTTCTTTAAGCAGGCTAACCAGTCTTTCCTTGTCCGGCTGAGGAACAGGGGCAATCAGCTCCCACATTTTCATCCGCAGCAGTTCAGGAGCGGAGTAGCCCAACAGTTCTTCTCCTGCGGCGTTGACGCCAGTAAGGTTGCCATGCATGTCGATAATGTAAACAGCATCGGGATTGTTATGGAAGAGCGAATTGTACAACTGCAACTGCGTACCCATACCTGACCGCCTTTCTGTCGCTTCTTGCTCCATTTCAAAACGTTCGCTGTAGAGTGAAAAAATCCTACCCGGGCTAAAGTCCTGATTGTCAAATATGGTATACTGCAAACAAACGCACGAACTGATAAGGAGAGGGTTCACGCATGTTGTATGTCGCTTTTTTGCCGATTGTTGATCAGGAATTGAATGCCAAAATCAGGCCAGCGCATTTGGAGTATATTAACGATCTGTACCGTCAGGACAAGGTGTTTATGGCAGGACCATTCACGGACAAGCAGGGCGGTCTGGTCATCTACAAGGCAGAGTCCTTGGAAGAAGCGCGCAAACTGGCCGAAGCCGATCCGGTCGTAGTAGAAGGGGCGCGGACTTTGGAGCTGCGCGAGTGGAGCCCGCTTGAACTGCCTTTGACCTAAATTCGGCAGGGAGAGGAATGAAGAAGTCGTCGTCGAGGCATACTTAGCGAAGAATTTCTACTTAAATAAGGAGGGAACAGCCTTGAAACGCATCCCGTTCACCCTGCTTGCGGCTGTACTCACATTCTCGCTAGGCGCCTGTGGCGGCGGCAATCAGCAGACGCAACCCCCTGCTGAGAAGCCGGCTACTGAATCGCCTTCCACCACGGCTCCATCCGGCAGCTACGATGCTGCAACGGCAGAAACGCTGTTTAAAAACACCTGTGCCGGGTGCCACGGCCAATCGCTGGAGGGCGCAGTTGGTCCCAACTTGCAAAAGATTGGCTCGGAACTGACAAAAGATCAGATATTGGAAGTGTTGAACAAAGGCAAGGGCGCGATGCCGCCTGGACTGGTAAAAGGGACAGACGCGGAAAACATCGCAGCTTGGCTTGCTGACAAAAAGTAAATAACGGCAAGAACGAAGCGCTCGGAGAATATCCGGGCGTTTTTTTATTGCTAGGGACTTATAAAAATTCATGCTGGCGAAGAACCAATTAAGGCTGAGCACCAGCAGAAAAATTAGCGCATACAGATTTGCCAGTTGTATTTCATCTGAATTTTTATTATCATTCATGTATAAAAATACAAAAACGGATATAAAGAAAGGGAGAGGTTCATGGTTCGGGTCGGAATCGTTGGGGCAACTGGTTACGGCGGAGCGGAATTGATTCGTCTGCTGGCTGGCCACCCTCAAGTTGAAATAGCAAATGTATATTCAAGCTCGGCGGATGGAGAGGGACTGGAAAAAACGTTTCCGCATGTAAGCGGGCTGGGGTTGCCAAAGCTTTTGCCTATTGATGCGGACAGCATGAGCAAAGCGAATGATTTGATTTTTCTGGCCACGCCTGCGGGGGTCAGCGCTGGATTGTCTCCACAACTCGTCGAGAGCGGCGTGAAGGTGATCGATCTGTCCGGCGATTTTCGGTTGGAGAAGGGCGATGTATACAAAGCCTGGTATAAAAAAGAGCCAGCGCCAGCCAGCTTTGTTGAGCAGGCGGCATACGGACTGACGGAATGGAATCAGGAGCAGGTCGCAGGTGCCAGTCTCATTGCCAATCCGGGATGCTATCCGACAGCGGCACTCCTCGCTTTGATTCCTTTGATGAAAAGCGGATGGGTCAAGCCGAACAGTTGGATCGTTGACGCCAAGTCAGGTGTTTCCGGGGCGGGCCGAGGTGTTTCGCTCGGCGTTCACTACAGCGAAATCAACGAAAGCATCCATGCTTACAAAGTAGGCAGCCACCAGCATACGCCAGAGATTGAGCAGGAGTTGCACAAGCAGAGCGGCGTGGAGACGATCGTGCAGTTTACTCCTCACCTCGTGCCGATGACGCGCGGGATTTTGGTCACGGCTTACGGGCAACTGAGCCAGGAGGTAAGCCAGGCGCAAATACAGGAGCTGTACGAAGCGACTTATGCTGACAAACCGTTTGTCCGTGTACGTCCAGCGGGAAGCTATCCGCATACGAAGGAAGTGTACGGCTCCAATTACTGCGACATCGCCATTCATGTAGATCAGCGTACGGGTCGGGTCGTTTTGCTGTCCGTGATCGACAACATGATGAAGGGGGCAGCAGGCCAAGCGGTGCAAAATATGAACGTCATGTTCGGAATGCCAGAAAAAACGGGTTTGCCGCTCGTTCCGGTATTCCCGTAGAGGAGGAAAAGCGATGCAGGGGATAGTCGTTATCAAATGCGGCGGCAGCACGATGGATCAGTTGCCGGACTCTTTTTTTCAGGCGATTGCGAAGCTGCAACAGGAAGGCAAGCAGATCGTTATCGTGCATGGCGGGGGGCCTGCGATTAACAGCATGCTGGACCGCGTGCAAATCACGCCGCAGTTTGTCGACGGGTTGCGCGTGACTTGCGAAGATACATTGCGCGTCGTGGAAATGATTTTGTGCGGAAGCATCAACAAGCTACTCGTGCGGCGCTTGACCCAAGCGGGCGCCAAGGCATGGGGCGTGAGCGGAATCGACGGACAGACACTCGTGGCGCAAAAAACGTCCAAACCGCTGGGGTGGGTAGGAGAGATTACGAAAGCCGATACGGCCATTCCGGCTGCGATTCTGGAAAAAGGCTACGTTCCGGTCATTGCTCCGCTGTCCGTGAGCGATAGCGGGGTGGATACGTACAACGTCAACGCGGATGTAGCAGCGGGCGCAATCGCGGCAGCACTTTCTGCGGAAAAGCTGATCATGGTAACAGATGTTCCAGGGATTATGCGGCCGCAAGCAGATGGCACCAAAGAAATTGTCGCTCAAACAAGCACAGAAGAGATTCAAGCGATGATCCAGGCCCAAATCATTACTGGCGGAATGATTCCGAAGGTTCAGGCAGCACTGGATGCACTCGGTCAAGGCGTCAATCAGGTCGTCATTTGCAGGGGAACAGCGGAAGACTTGCTCGGCGTCTGCACAGGGGAGACAGTCGGTACAACGGTCAGAATGAATGTAAATCACGCCAATTAAGGAGGGCAAAGACATGAGTACAGTGACAGCGCCATTGCATGTTATGAATAACTATGCAAGATGGCCAATCAGCCTGGTAAAAGGCAAAGGAAATCAAGTGTGGGATGATCAGGGGAAAGCCTATCTCGATTTTACCTCAGGCATCGCGGTCACCTCTTTGGGGCACGTCCCGCCAAAAGTGACAGCCAAGCTGCACGAACAGCTGGATACGCTGTGGCATTGCTCCAATCTGGTGCACATTCCGCAGCAACAAATTTTGGCGGAAAAGCTGAGCCGCCTGTCAGGGCTGGATCAGGCGTTTTTTTGCAACAGCGGGGCCGAGGCGAATGAGGGCTTGATCAAGCTTGCTCGCCGCTATGCGCAAAAAGTGAAAGGCGAGGATCGCTACGAGGTCATTACGTTTGCGCAGTCTTTTCACGGACGTACCTTGGCGACTTTGACAGCGACAGGCCAGGACAAGGTCAAGGATGGTTTCCTGCCTTTGCCTGCGGGCTTCGTCACAGTACCGTACAACGATCTCGCGGCGGTTCAATCCGCGATTAACGACAAGACGTGCGCGATCATGCTGGAACTGGTTCAGGGCGAAGGCGGCGTGCACCCGGCAGAGGAAACCTGGGTGAAATCACTGCGTGACTTGTGCGATGAGCACGGATTGTTGCTCTTGGTCGACGAAATTCAGACGGGCATTGGCCGAACCGGCACATGGTTCGCTTTTCAACAATATGGAGTCAAGCCGGATGCGGTTTCTTTGGCAAAAGGCTTGGGCAGCGGCTTCCCGATCGGCGCAGTCGTTGCTACAAAAGAAGTGGCAGAAGCATTTTCGCCAGGGACGCACGGAACGACATTCGGCGGAAACCCGTTGGCAGCGACAGCAGGAATCGCTACGCTTGCGACGATGGAAGAAGAACAAATCCTCGATCAGGTAGCGCATATCCATCAAGTGTTGACGCAAGAGCTGGAAAAATTGAAGGCCGAGCATCCAGACAAGATCGTCACCGTGCGTGGAAAAGGGCTGCTTTTGGGCGTAGAGCTGACCATCCCGGCGGGCGATATCGTGACGTATGCACGGGAAAAAGGAGTCATCTTCCTGACGGCAGGGCCGCAAGTTTTGCGTCTGCTCCCTTCCTTCGTTACGACGGACGAGGAAGTAAAGCAGGCAATGGCTGTATTCGGAGAGGCTTTGGAGCAAGCCTAACAGCAAAGATTGCATGTTCTGCCAAAATGCAACGAGTTGCGGAAGTCAAAAAACTCGTTGCATTTTTATAATGCTGAATGTATATTAATACAAAGAGTTGCATAAATTCTCGGTATGAACGGTATACAAGTGAATGAATTATTCACCTGATCATATGCGCCAGTTGGCGTCTAGACGTGCCTATTGGAGAGGAGTGGCTTCACGGATGAACAGAGAGAATCAATCACTGGGAACGGGATACCTCACGTTGGAGAGCGGCGAGGTATTCGCAGGACAGCTTTACGGTGCTCCCATTAACGGATTCGGAGAAGTGGTTTTTCATACAGGGATGACGGGCTATCAGGAAGTCATGACTGACCCTTCCTTTGCGGGACAGATCGTCACCTTCACATATCCATTGATCGGGAACTACGGGATCAATGAAAAAGATTATGAAGCAGCCAAGCCGGCATTGACGGGAATGATCGTCAGCGAGCTGTGCACAGAGCCTAGCCATTACGAGTCGACCAAGACACTGGCCCAGGCGGCGGAAGACTTCGGCTTTCCGATCCTGGCCGGAATCGATACCCGAACCATTACGAAGCGCGTGCGGCAAAATGGTCCGGTCTTCGGTGTGATTTCCGGTCAGCCTATGCAAGCGGCTGAAGTGGCGTCACTGCGCTACAAGCATGCGAAAAAATCATTGGTAGCGAACGTTTCCACGAATCAAATCGAGCGTTACCCGGGTACAGGCGAGCATGTCGTGCTGGTCGATCTCGGAATGAAAAAATCGATTCTCGATTCGCTGTTGGAACTGGGATGCCGTGTCACGGTGGTGCCGTTTGATACGACATTTGCCCAAATCAACGCGCTTGCGCCAGACGGACTGCTGTTTTCCAACGGCCCTGGAGATCCGGAGCATCTGCTCGCGTATTGCAGCGAATGGCGAAAAGCGGTTGAGCAGTACCCGACACTTGGCATCTGTCTGGGCCATCAAGTGCTGGCGCTGATGTACGGCGGCAAAACAGAGAAGCTTGCTTACGGCCACCGCGGAAGCAACCATCCGGTGAAGGACATGATGACGGGCAAGGTATACATGACCTCGCAAAACCACGGATATGTCGTTAAAGAAGAAGCTCTGGACAAACGCCAGTTGGCCGTGTCGTACCGAAATGTAAATGACGGCTCGGTAGAAGGGCTGCGCCATGTGAGTCTGCCCGTGTTCAGCGTGCAGTACCATCCGGAGGCGCATCCCGGACCGAGCGATACTTCCCATATATTCCACCAATTCTTGCAATCGATGCGTGTAGTAGGAGCGAAGAGATATGCCTAAATTGCCACACATTCACAAAGTTTTGGTTATCGGTTCTGGCCCGATCGTTATCGGTCAGGCGGCCGAATTTGATTACGCCGGAGCACAAGCCTGCCTTTCGTTGAAAGAAGCGGGCGTGCAGGTCGTGCTGGTGAACAACAACCCGGCGACGATCATGACAGATGAGCAAGTAGCAGACAAAGTGTATCTGGAGCCGCTCACCGTGGAATCGGTGACCGAGATTATCGCCAAGGAGCGCCCGGACGGCCTTTTGCCTACACTGGGCGGACAGACCGGACTGAATCTCGCCGTTTCCCTGGCGGAAGCGGGAGTCCTGGAAAAGTATCAGGTACAGCTGCTGGGAACGCCGCTTGCCGCCATTCAAAACGGGGAAGACCGTGAACTGTTCAAGCAGTTGATGCAACAAATCGGAGAGCCGGTTCCCGAGAGCGACACAGTGGAATCCGTAGAAGCGGCCATTCAATTTGCCAACTCCATCGGCTATCCCGTCATCGTCCGTCCTGCCTATACATTGGGTGGAGCAGGGGGCGGCATCGCTGAGGATGAAGTTGCTCTGCGCAAAGTTGCGGCGGGCGGCATCGCAGCCAGCCCGATCGGGCAAGTGCTGATCGAGCGGAGCGTAAAAGGCTGGAAAGAGATTGAATACGAGGTCATGCGGGATGCCAACGACACCTGCATCATCGTCTGCAATATGGAAAATTTGGACCCGGTGGGCATCCACACGGGAGACAGCATCGTCGTGGCGCCATCGCAAACTTTGACAGACCGCCAGTATCAAATGTTGCGCAGCGCTTCGACAAAAGTGATCCGCTCGCTGGGCGTAGTAGGCGGCTGCAATATCCAGTTTGCCCTCGATCCCGATTCTGACCGCTACGTGCTGATCGAAGTCAACCCGCGGGTGAGCCGCTCGAGTGCGTTGGCTTCCAAGGCGACAGGCTATCCGATTGCGCGGATCGCTGCCAAGCTGGCATTGGGCTATGGGCTGGACGAAGTGATCAACCCGATTACGGGTTACACGTATGCCAGCTTTGAGCCTGCTTTGGACTACATCGTGGTAAAAATTCCGCGCTTTCCGTTTGACAAGTTCCCGCACGCTGACCGCAAGCTGGGTACGCAGATGAAGGCAACGGGTGAAGTCATGTCCATCGCCCGCAATCTGGAGGCTGGCTTGTTGAAGGCCGTTCGCTCGCTGGAGCAAGGCTGCACACACCTGTCTCGCCCGGAGCTTGCTTCCTGGACGAATGAAGAGCTGGCTCAAGCTTTGCAGGATGCGACTGATATCCGTTTGTTCGTTTTCGCCGAAGCGATCCGCAAAGGGTTCACAGAAGAACAGTTGCACGGCCTGACAGGGGTAGATCCGTTTTTCCTGCGGAGCTTGCGCAAAATCGTCGACATGGAAGTCGAGCTGTCGGCTCACGACAGCAGCACGCTCTCCACAGAGCTGCTGTTGGCTGCCAAACGTCTCGGTTTTGCGGATGAAACAATCGCTTCGCTGACCGGAGCAACGCCTTTGCAAATCAAACAACAGCGCGAGACAGCGAACATTACGCCTACTTATAAAATTGTGGATACGTGCGCGGCAGAGTTCGACGCACAGACACCGTACTACTATTCGGATTGGCAAGGAGTAGATGAAGTCGAGACATTGACCGGACGAAAAGTTCTGGTGCTCGGCTCCGGCCCGATCCGCATCGGGCAAGGCATCGAGTTCGACTACTGCTCTGTCCACGCCGCAAAAGCTTTGCAAACAAGCGGAATTTCCGCTGTCGTCGTAAACAACAATCCGGAAACTGTGAGTACGGATTATGAGACGGCTGACCACCTTTACTTTGAGCCGCTGCATGTGGAAGATGTGCTGCACGTTGCCGAACGTGAACAGGTAGAAGGAGTCATGGTTCAGTTTGGCGGGCAAACGGCGATCAATCTGGCGGCAAAGCTGGAGCAGGCCGGGTTGAAGGTAATGGGCACGTCACTTGCTGCCATTGAACGGGCAGAGGATCGCGAGCTGTTCTACGCTATGCTGCGCAAGCTCGACATTCCGCACATCCCGGGCAAAGGGGTGTCGTCTCTGGAAGATGCGACCGCGATCGCAGAAGAGATTGGCTTCCCTGTTTTGATGCGGCCTTCGTACGTCATCGGCGGACAAGGAATGGTGGTTGTACACGACATCGCAGAGCTGGAAGCGACGATCAGTGAATGGCTGAATCATCCGCAAAGCAGCGCGTTTTTCCCGCTTTTGGTCGATAAATACGTACCAGGTCGGGAAGCCGAAGTTGATGCGGTTTGCGATGGGCAGTCTGTCGTGATCCCGGGAATTTTTCAACACGTGGAGAAAGCGGGGATTCACTCTGGTGACAGTGTGGCGCTTTTCCCGGCTCCGGCCCTATCTGCTGAAATCAAGAGCAAAATCGCCAGCTATACAGAAGCGATCGCCCGCGAAATGGGAGCGGTCGGTCTGATCAACATCCAGTTCGTCATCGACACGGATACCGTGTATGTGCTGGAGGTAAACCCGCGTGCATCGCGTACCGTGCCAATCACGAGCAAGGTGACAGGCATCCCGATGGTCCAGTTGGCTGTAAAGGCTCAATTGGGTGAAAAGCTGGCGGATATGGGATACGGAACAGGCTTGCTGCCGGACATCCCATTTGCCGTCGTCAAAGCACCTGTCTTTTCCACGATCAAACTGAATGGCGTGGACCCGGTTCTCGGTCCTGAGATGAAGTCTACCGGAGAGGTGTTGGGACTGGGACGGACGTTTGAGGAAGCGGCCGGAAAAGCGTTTGCCTTCAAGGACAATCTGTACGGCGACTGGCAAACAGGCAAGCTGGTCATGGTCTCGCTGACTGACGCAGACAAAAAGGAAGAAGTCGGCAAGCTGATCGGACAGCTGCAAGCAGAAGGAGCGGCTCTAGCGGCAACGGCTGGTACGGCCGAATGGCTGGCAGCGTCGGGCGTTTCGGTCAAACATGTCGTGGAAGACGAAGCGGCCTGGAATCAATTGCTGCAAAAAGAGCAGGCAGCCTTTGCGCTGATTACCGCTACAAAAGGAAACCAACAGGGCAGAAGAGGGTTTGCCTTGCGCAGCCGCATGGTGCAGCAAGGAGTTCCGCTGTTCTGTGCAACAGATACATTCTCGTTATATGTGAAGTCCATTATGATGAAAAGAGGTGGCTCTCATGCAGCCAGTGAAGATATTGGAACACTTTCAAAACTTGCCCCTGCAAAAGCATAAAGGAAAAGACTTTTTGCGTGTCGATGAGTTCAGCGGTGAAGAATTGATGGAGTTGCTCCATCTTGCGGCGCACATCAAGCAGCTGCAAAAGCTGGGACAGCCGTTTACGCCTTTGCAAGGCAAGACGTTGGGCATGATTTTTGACAAGGCTTCGACTCGTACGCGCGTTTCCTTTGAAGTAGGGATGCACCAGCTTGGCGGGCTCGGAATGTTCATGAGCGGCAAGGAATTGCAACTGGGACGCGGAGAGCCAATCAGCGATACGGCAAAAGTATTGTCGCGCTACGTCGATGCGATCATGATTCGCACGTTCTCGCACTCTTACGTGGAAGAGTTGGCTGAACACGCCTCTATTCCGATCATCAACGGTTTGACGGATTTGTACCATCCATGCCAGGCACTGGCTGACATGCTGACGATCTGGGAGCACAAAGGCAAGCTCAAAGGCGTCAAGCTCGCCTATGTGGGCGACGGGAACAACGTAGCCAACTCGCTCGTTCTGGCAGCCGTTTTGCTCGGACTCGAAGTGCGCGTGGCAACGCCGGTTGGCTATGAGATGGATGCTGCCATCGTAGCAAAAGCGGTCGAGTACGCGAAAAAGAGCGGCGGAAAAATGATCGTGACGCATGATCCGGTAGAGGCAGTCGCAGGGGCAGACGCTGTTTACACAGACGTATGGACCAGCATGGGCTTTGAAGAAGAAAACGAAGTGCGCCTGAAGGCATTCGCCGAGTACCAGGTGAACGAGCAACTGGTAGCACATGCGGATCGCCATTACTTGTTCCTGCACTGCTTGCCAGCGCACCGTGGCGAAGAAGTGAGCGCGGGAGTCATTGACGGCGCAAGCTCGGTTATTTTCGATCAGGCTGAAAACCGCTTGCACGCGCAAAAAGCAGTTTTGGCAGCGCTCGTGTAGAGATACGCGTAATGAAGCCGAACAGGCCGTGAATTTGTGATTTGCGATTGCCGAAGAAACGGCAAACTAAAAAAACAGTTACAAGAGGCACAGTGTTTTGAACCTGGCCCTTGTAACTGTTTTTTGTTTGGACGCACGCTCAGCTACAGCTCAATCCTGGTTAGCTGCCATTTTTCCCGGCTTTGTGTGAGGTGAAATACGTCTGGATTGCGAAGCTGCTCCCAGTCGGAAAAGCCAATCCGCTCGTCGAAAGCTTTCAGGACGAGGGCGAGCAGACAGCCGTGTGTGACAAGCACAAAAGTCTGGTCGCTTTCGCTTTGCAACAGTTCGTGGATGACTGCGCAGGCCCGATCCATTGCCTCCTGGCTGGACTCGCCACCCTCCAGCTTGAGAGAAAGGTCAGCGAACGTATCGCGCAACCGCTCATACCAGTCAGGGCGAGGCACGCTGGAAAGCACGCGTTCTTCCAGGCGCTCGTCCGTTTCTATCGGGATGCCTTGCTTGCGAGCAAATGGCTCGATCGTAGCCAGCGCCCGCCGATACGGACTGGAGATAATGCGGTCGATCGGGTAAGCGGCAAAAAACGATGCCAACTGCTCGGCTTGGGCCGCTCCACGTTCAGTGAGCGCCGCTTCTGGTTCTTGGCCTGTAGCCTGGCAGTGGCGCACCAGAAAAATTTGCTTCATCTGTTCCTCCCATCCGGCTTTGAAAGTCCCAAAGCGTATAACTATATGGATTCTCCCTGAATGGGAGTCATTCCTATCGTCGCCGCAGCTTCATTTCGCATGAATACACTTTTCTATGCATAAATACAGTTTTATGCACGCCAAAAAGCGGGCGAGAAGCGAGCGGGAGGCAGCACAGAGTCGGTTTTGAATAAACAGAATTTTTCGCCTATACAAAAGGCACAAGCGGCAAGTCTGGATCGGCTCAGAGCGCGATAAAATGGCGAAAAACGCCTATGCGATGGGAACTGGCGAATGGCACATGTGGAAAAAGCGGGTAGCTTGCCGCTTTTTCGGGTAAAAAACGGCTGACTAATTTTGTCTGTGAAAATCTCGCAAATAAATGCGAAAAGTGGTTGTATTTTTATTAACTCGTTTGTATAATTACTCACATAAGAGATCACTTGAAACGGGGAGAGAGAATAATGGCAAAAGATAAAATTGTTTTGGCCTACTCTGGCGGTTTAGATACATCGGTAGCAATTAAATGGTTGCAAGACACGTACAATTTTGACGTCATCGCGGTTGCTTTGGATGTAGGGGAGGGCAAAGACCTCGATTTCGTCCAGAAAAAAGCACTTCAAGTAGGAGCGCTCAAATCCATCGTTGTTGATGCGAAGGAAGCATTCGCAGAAGAATTTGTCCTGCCTGCCCTGAAAGCAAATGCGATGTACGAAGGCAAATACCCGCTCGTGTCGGCTTTGTCTCGTTACCTGATTTCTCGCGTGCTGGTTGAGATCGCAGAAAAAGAAGGCGCTGTAGCGGTAGCGCACGGTTGCACAGGAAAAGGAAACGACCAGGTGCGTTTCGACGTATCCTTCACTGCCTTGAATCCGGATATCAAAATCGTGGCGCCTGTTCGCGAATGGGGCTGGACTCGCGACGAAGAGATTGAATATGCGAAAAAGAACAATATCCCGATCCCGATTGATCTGGACAATCCATACAGCATTGACCAAAACCTGTGGGGCAGAAGCTGCGAGTGCGGCGTCCTGGAAGATCCGTGGGCAGCGCCGCCAGAAGGTGCGTACGATCTGACGAAATCAATCGCAGACGCTCCAGAAGAAGCGGAAGAAATCGAGATCACGTTTGTCCAGGGCAAGCCAACTGCGCTGAACGGCGAGGAGCTGCCATTGTCCGAACTGATCCTGAAGCTGAACAAAATTGCCGGAAACCACGGCGTAGGCCGCATCGACCACGTAGAAAACCGCCTGGTGGGCATCAAATCCCGCGAGGTGTACGAAACACCTGCTGCGACTACCCTGATTCTCGCGCACCGCGAGCTGGAATTTTTGAC
Source organism: Brevibacillus sp. FSL K6-0770 (assembly GCF_038000275.1). Classification (NCBI taxonomy): domain Bacteria; kingdom Bacillati; phylum Bacillota; class Bacilli; order Caryophanales; family Paenibacillaceae; genus Brevibacillus; species Brevibacillus sp. FSL K6-0770. The sequence continues at coordinate 5,363,006 of NZ_JBBOBQ010000001.1, read as the reverse complement.
GCAGCCTCGTGAAGTAGCGCAATTCAAGCCGATTGTGGAGCAAAAAATGGCGCAAGTGATCTATGAAGGTCTGTGGTATTCGCCAATCCGCAATGCCGTTCAGGCGTTCATCGAAGAAACGCAAAAGCACGTAACAGGTGTCGTTCGCGTGAAGCTGCACAAAGGACATGCGATTGTAGTGGGCCGCAAATCTGCTTCGACACTCTACAGCCACGAGCTGGCTACTTACAATGCAGGCGATCAGTTCGATCACAAAGCAGCGCTTGGTTTCATCAAGCTGTGGGGATTGCCGACAAAAGTATACGCGCAAGTGAACGAAGGCGTATTGCATGAGAACAAAAATACGGCGATCAAGATTTTGGATGAAAAGGATGCGATCACGCAATGAAACTGTGGGGAGGACGCTTCACGAAGCCGACGAATCAGCTCGTAGAAGAGTATACAGCTTCTATCTCTTTTGACCAGAAGATGTGGCGTCAGGACATCGTCGGCAGCCTGGCTCATGTTGCCATGCTGGGCAAGTGCGGCATCCTGCCGATGGAGGAAGTACGTCAAATCATCGCGGGCTTGAAAAAAGTAAAAGACAAAATCGAGCGTGGGCAGGCCGAGTTTTTGGTCGCGCACGAAGATGTTCATATGAATATCGAGAAAATGCTGATTGAGGAAATCGGTCCGGTGGGGGGCAAGCTTCACACCGGACGCAGCCGCAACGATCAGGTTGCCCTGGATATGCACCTGTACCTCAGAGAGAAGCTGATGGAGATCATCCAGTTGGCGATGTACCTGCAGGAAGCGATGCTTGCGCAAGCCAGTCAGCACCTTGATACCGTCATGCCGGGTTATACGCATTTGCAACGTGCGCAACCTGTCCTGTTCGGCTACCACCTGATGGCGTATGTTTCGATGCTTCAGCGTGACATCGAGCGGATGACCGAGACGTGGAATCGCGTGAATGTGCTGCCACTTGGCGCCGGTGCCCTGGCAGGCACGACGTTCCCGATCGACCGTACGTTTGTGGCTGAGATGCTGCAATTTGACGGCATTTATCAAAATAGCATGGACGCGGTTAGCGATCGCGATTTCATCGTCGAGTTTTTGGCTGACGCTTCGCTTTTGATGACGCATTTGTCCCGTCTGTGTGAAGAGCTCGTCATCTGGAGCAGCCAGGAGTTCTCGTTTGTCGAGCTGGATGATGCCTTTTGCACAGGTTCCAGCATCATGCCGCAGAAGAAAAATCCGGATGTCGCCGAGCTTGTGCGCGGAAAAACGGGCCGTGTGTACGGCAATCTGTTTGGTTTGTTGACTGTGCTCAAAGGCTTGCCGCTGGCGTACAACAAAGACATGCAGGAAGACAAGGAAGGCATGTTCGATACCGTGGCGACGATTCATGGCGCTCTTGCTCTGCTCACGCCGATGATCCAGACCATGCAGGTGAGAACAGAACGCATGCGTCAGGCTGTCACCAACGATTTCTCCAATGCGACTGATTTGGCGGATTACTTGGTGCGCAAAAACATGCCGTTCCGCCAGGCGCATGAAGTCGTGGGCAGAACCGTTCTGTACTGCATCGAGCAGCAAAAATATTTGCTCGACTTGACTCTGGAGGAGTTCCAAAGCTTCTCGGGCGTGATCGGGGCAGACGTGTACGATGCGCTGGCAGTAGAGACGGTCGTAAATGCCCGCAACGTGCTGGGCGGTACAGCGCGCAATCAGGTAGAAGCACAGATTGCCTGGTTCCAGAACAAGCTAAAAGAGACGCACGTCTGGGTAGATAAAAACAGTCAAAAAGTGATGATTGAATCGTTGATCGATGTCGGATCACCCGCATAATCGAGCAGTTTGACTAAAGCATGAGGACGGATAGGCAGCGAGCCTGTCCGTTTTTTTCATGCAAAAATGAATTTGAGGGGAGCGGAGGCGGGGCTTGGCGTTTAGCTGGGGGCGTATGGGGAAATAATTGTGAAAAGGTCATAAGGTCGAAAGCGGGCAAAATCATCATGCTGGACAATTACAAAATCAGTCCCCGACAATTTATGATGCTGGTTACCCTCGTAACGATTGGAGATTCTGTACTTGTCCTGCCGGCTATCTCAGCCGATCTCGCGAAACAGGACGCCTGGATTGCAGTCATGATCGGGCTTGTCATCGGACTGGGCAATGTGCTGCTGCTGATCGCAGTGGGCAAGCGCTATCCGAATGTAAGCTTTTTTTCGTTTATCGATCGATTATTCGGGCGTGTCCTGGGCACCATGATTACGCTCTCCTTCGTCTGGTACACGTTTTTTTCAGCCTCAGCTCACGTCTTGGAAACAGGAGATTTTGTCGGGACGTATCTTTTGAATGACACGCCGAGCATCGCGATTCAGCTGTTGCTCGTTATTCTCATCATGTTCGGAGTGCGGCTCGGGCTGCAAACGGTGGCCTACTCTGCGCAAATTTATTTTTACACCTTCTTTTTCCTGTTCGTGCTGCTCATTCTTTCCCTGATTCCGCAAGCTGATCTTTCCCGGCTGCAGCCCGTGATGGAAAATGGCTGGAAGCCGATTGTGGCAGGTGCCATCCCTTCCGTTGCGTTTCCTTTTTCAGAGTTGGTTATATTTTTGGCGATTCTGCCGTACGTTTCACCCATTCAAAAGCGGATGCGGCATTTTTTGAAAGGGGCTTTTTTGGGCGGGATGGTGCTTGCGATCGTTATTTTTATGTGCATCCTCGTACTGGGCGCTGACCAGACAGCGCGCCATATGTACCCGTCGTACGTCCTGGCGAAGCAAATAAAGATCGGGACGTTCATTCAGCGGCTGGAAGTCATTCTCGCCGTGGTCTGGTTCATCGCTGTGAACGCCAAGATCACGATTTACAGTGTGTTTTTTCAACTGGGACTTCGTCACGTTTTCCGCATTCAAGATATGCCTGTGCTTACGTTGCCGTACATGGTCATGCTGTTGGTCATGGCAAATATTTTTACGCCAAACATGGTTGTGTATGGCAGCATCATCTCGCAATACTGGCCGTATTACGACTTTACCTATTCGATCGGGCTTCCCGTGCTGATGCTGATCGTGTACAAGTGGAGGAGCAAATTGGCCGGGCCGCAAATCCACGACACGAAACAATAACGCCGCGACTCTTGCGAGAGCGCGGCGTTTTTCCTTGGTCGGCAGCTATGATTTTTTACAGAGACATGCGCAAAATTTCGTGGACGTCTGCACTGGTTAATGTTTTGAACTGACCAATCGGACCAAAAGGAGTTGCTTTCTGGGCCATAAGTTCCAGATGCTCGTCCGTAATTTGATAGTCAGCGAGACGGGTAGGGGCTCCGATTCGGGCAAAGAACGCTTCTACAGCAGCGATTCCCTCAAGCGCCACTTCCTCGTCCGTTTTTCCGGCGGGATCGACATTCCATACTTCCACGGCAAAACGGACGAATCGCGCCACGTTCTCCTTATACACATACCGCATCCATTTCGGGAAAATGATCGCCAGGCCGCCGCCGTGAGGAATATCGTACACGGCACTTACGGCGTGCTCGATGGAGTGCGTAGCCCAGTCAGTCGTCACGCCGACAGGCAACGTTCCGTTCAAAGCCATCGTCCCACTGTACAGGATGTTGGCGCGCGCGTCGTAATCTTGCGGATTGTCCAGAACGCGCTCGGCGTTTTCGATGACGGTTTTCATGATCGCCTCGGCAAAACGGGTTTGGAGCGGAATTTCGCTCGTGTGCGTGAAGTATTGCTCAAAAACGTGTGACAAAATATCGCTGATTCCGTAAATGGTCTGATCGCGCGGGACGCTGAACGTATTTTCCGGATCGAGAATGGAGAAGGTCGGGAAAGTAGTTCCAGCCCCGTGCTTTTCTTGTGTGTCCCAGTTGGTTACGACGCTGCCGCGATTCATTTCCGAGCCGGTCGCAGCGAGCGTCAGGACGGTGCCGAGCGGCAAAGCTTTTTCGGCTACTGCTTTGCGCGTATAGAAATCCCACACGTTGCCTTCGTAAGGAACGCCGACCGCAACTGCTTTTGCTGCGTCAATCACGCTGCCGCCGCCCACTGCCAAAATCCAGTCGACGCCTTCAGCGCGGCACAGGTCGATCCCTTTTTGCACAGTGCCAAGACGCGGGTTTGGCTCTACGCCTGGAAGCTCCAGCACGCGATTGCCAGCAGCTTGAAGCAGCGAGACAACCTTGTCATACAGGCCGGAGCGCTTGATGCTGCCACCGCCGTACACGAGCAGAACCGTGCTGCCAAGCTGCTTCGCTTTATCTTCCAGCTGGGCCAGTTGGCCTCGGCCGAAAATGAGTTGAGTCGGGTTATAGTAAACGAAGTTTTCCATCATGTCAGCTCCTTCATCGTCTTGCATAGCTACATTTTAACGAACTGCCCGGATGCATGCCAGCCAGCGATGTGCTGAGGCTTCGCCAAAAAAGTTTGGCTTGGTGGCGTTTCGTAAACTTTTCGGTAACAAATCGTGTCGGATGGAAGAGAAAACGCGACGCTTTCGACAAGAAATAAGAGATTTAGTGGATACCATCCGCGAAACAGGGTGGTATAATAAATAAGATGGGTAATCTCGCTGTTTTTCAACATCGAACAACAGAGGTTGCCAGAGGGAAGAGGGGTTTTGTCGATTTTGCCTGAATCAGCAGCATTTCGGCAGAGAAATAAAAATCAGGATCAAGAGAATATAGAAGGATCTGACTATGTAGGATGTGATTTGCTTGATCGAGATGTTTGATGTTTGGAAAACGTACCCGAACGGCACGAATGCACTAAAGGGTATCAACATTCGGATTGAAAAAGGCGAATTTGTGTATGTGGTTGGGCCGAGTGGAGCAGGGAAGTCCACGTTTATCAAGCTCATGTACCGCGAAGAGAAACCGACCAAAGGCCAAATTTTTCTGGGCGGCTTCAACGTAAGCCGGATCAAGGAGCGGCAAATTCCGCTCGTTCGCCGCAGCATCGGGGTTGTCTTCCAGGATTTCAAACTGTTGCCGACACTCACTGTATTCGAAAATGTCGCATTTGCGATGGAAGTAATTGAAAGCAATCCAAAACAGATCAAGCCGCGTGTCATGGATGTGCTGGGTCTGGTCAAATTGAAGCACAAGGCGAAAATGTTGCCAAGCGAGCTGTCCGGTGGCGAACAGCAGCGGGTGGCACTGGCACGGGCGCTGGTGAACAGCCCAGGCATCATCATTGCCGACGAGCCGACAGGGAACCTCGACCCCGAGACGTCGTGGGAGATCATGAAGCTGTTTGAGGAAATCAATCAGCGCGGCACAACAGTCGTCATGGCTACGCACAACCGGGAGATTGTGAACACCATGAGAAAACGGGTCATTGCCATCGAAGCAGGACAAATTGCCCGTGATGAGCAGAGAGGGGATTACGGTTATGAAGATTAGAACGCTGGGACGCCACGTCCGTGAAGGGGTCAAAAACCTCAACCGGAACGGCTGGATGTCGTTCGCGTCAGTCAGTGCCGTTACGTTTACTCTGTTCATTCTTGGCGTCTTCCTGATTTTGGCGATGAACGTCAACTATTTTGCGAAATCAGTCGAAAAACAAGTGGAAATCAGGGTCTTCATGGCGGATCTTACCTCCAAGGAAGACTTGCAAAAATTTGAACAAAGCGTGCGCAACATGCCGACAGTGGAGTCTGTCGAGTTTATTTCCAAGGACGAAGGCTTGAAGCAGTTCAAGGAGAGTATGGGGGACAAGGCGTACCTTTTTGACGGCTTGGAAAAAGGGAACCCGCTTCCCGACTCGTTTGTCGTCAAGACGAAGCTGCCGCAGGACACGCCTGCTGTCGCCAATCAAATCAAGCAAATGAAATCGGTCAGAAGCTTGAACTACGGGGAAGGAACAGTCGAAAAGCTGTTTGCTGCCACTGACACGGTAAGAAACGTAGGGATCGCCTTCATTATCGGTCTGGGCTTCACCGCCATGTTCCTGATCGCCAACACGATCAAGCTGACCATTGTAGCAAGGCGCAGAGAAATCGAGATCATGAAGCTTGTTGGCGCCACGAACTGGTTTATTCGCTGGCCGTTCTTTGTAGAAGGATTGCTCATGGGTGTAACCGGGGCATTAATCCCGATCATTTTGTTGGCAGTTGGCTACTACTACCTGCTGGATGCCATTCATTCCAGCTTTGAAGCTTCCCAACTGTTCAATCTATTGCCATTGTTCCCATTGGTGTATCAGGTAGCCCTCGCTTTGCTGGCGATTGGCGCGTTTATCGGAATCTGGGGAAGCCTGGTGTCAGTTCGCCGCTTCCTGCGAGTTTAACATTGGAAAACGTGGGAGGAGTATCATGAGAAAGAGGATGATCCTAGCAACACTCTTGATCACTGGCCTTTTGGCCGGTTCAGCGATCCCGACTAACGTGAGCTGGGCAGCCAGCAAAGCATCTTTGGACAAGATCAATCGAGAGTTGAAGGAAATACAAAAGAAGAAAAAGCAGCAGCAACAGCAAATGAAGCAAGCTGAGCAGCAAATCGGTGCCGTGCAAAAGGAGCAGCAAGATTTGCAAACACAGCTCATGACGATCGACTTGCGCCGCAATGAAACACAAAGCAAGTTGGACAAGCTGGAGCAGCAAATGAATGAAACGAAGGAAAAGGCTGCCAATGCGCAAGATGAACTGGATGAAGCAAAAGATCGGGTGGCAAAACGGGAAACCTTGTTGAAAACCCGGGTAAAATCCATGTACGAGCGCGGAAATGTCTCCTATCTGGACGTTCTTCTCGGATCGTCCGATTTCGGCGACTTCCTGACCCGCATGGAGGGTTTGCAGTTGATTCTTGAGCAGGATACGCGTATTCTAGAAGACAATATTCGCGACAAAGAAACAGTCGAGACAAAAAAGAAAGAGATCGAGCACCAGCTGACTGTTTATGCAGGGATGCTTGACGAGGCGGAAGCACTCAAAGCCGAACTGGACAAGCAGTACAAGCACAGTCTCGTGGTCAAGGCTGAACTGAAGAAGAAAGAAGCTGCTCTGGAAGAAGACCTGGAGCAGTATGGACAGCAGTTGATCGAGTTCACGAAGCAAGAATCCGCCAAGTACGCGGAGCGGGTGCGGGCGATGAGCGCGTCGAGCACAGGCTACAAGGGCGGCAAGCTGGCCTTGCCGGTTGCAGACGGACAATTTCGCTTCAGCTCGGGCTTCGGGGTGCGAACCGACCCGTTTACAGGACGTTCAGCTGGGCATAATGGTGTAGACATGGCAGCTCATAAAGGAACGACGATCATGGCTGCGGCTGACGGTGTCGTAATTTATGCCGGGTATTACAATGGTTTTGGCAATACGGTCATGATCAGGCACAGCGCTGATCTGGTCACTCTCTACGGACACATTCGCGAGGGCGGAATCAAAGTGTCTACGGGACAGTCTGTATCGAGAGGCCAGAAGATCGCAGAAGTCGGCTCCACAGGCCGATCTACCGGAAATCACGTTCATTTTACCGTCTACAAAAATGACGTTGCTGTCAACCCAATGCCGTACCTGAAATAGTCATGCAGCGGGCAGCCAGACAAATATTGCTAACGGGGAATGCATACACTAGCAGCATATCTTTTTGCCGGTAGCACAAAGGATGGTGACGTGAGTAGTGAGATGGAAAGGACGTACTGTATTAGCGCTTGTGCTCATTTCGATGGTAGCCAGCAGCTTTTTGACCATAGCGCTGATGAAGACTTCAGCCAGCGCGAACGCAACACAGAGTGGCGCCTTGACGGCTTCTACCAGCACAGTGTTTTCGGGAAGCTCGGAATATCCGCAGGAGTTCAAAAAGCTGTACGAAGCTTTTACAGCGATTAAAAAAGATTACATTCAAACTGTCACCAACGATCAGTTGGTAGAAGGCGCAATCGGCGGCATGGTTGGGGCTTTGGAAGATCCGTACAGCGATTACATGGACCCGAAATCGGCAGAAGAGTTTACCTCTACACTGCATTCGACCTTCCAGGGAATCGGGACAGAGGTAACGATGCAAAATGGACGGGTTACCGTCGTCTCGCCATTCAAAGGCTCCCCGGCTGAACGGGCAGGTCTCAGACCAAACGACCAGATTTTGAGCGTCAACGGCGAATCGCTGGAGGGTCTGGATTTGCACCAGGCCGTGACGAAAATTCGCGGGCCAAAAGGTACGAAGGCTGTACTGAAAGTCGTTCGGGCAGGCGTAGCGGAACCGCTGAACATCGTGTGCATCCGTGACGATATTCCGATCGAGACAGTGAACAGCCAAATCCTTGAGAAAAACGGCGTGAAGGTTGGCGTGATCGCCATTACCCAATTCTCGACGGAGACAGCGAAACACTTCAAAGATCAATTGGCTTCCCTGGAGAAAAAGGGGATTGGCGGACTCGTCATCGACGTGCGCGGCAATCCGGGCGGTTACTTGCTCGCAGTCAAGGAAATCGGCGAAGTGCTCGTGCCGAAAAAAGGAGTCATCGTCGCCATTGAGTACGGTACTGGCGGACAGCAAAAAGAAGAGTATCGTTCTATGACAGATGCGGCCAAACCGTATCCAATCACCGTCCTGATCAACGGGGGCAGCGCAAGCGCCTCGGAGATTTTGGCGGGCGCGATGCGCGACAGCGGACACTACAAGCTGGTCGGTGAAAAGAGCTTCGGCAAAGGAACTGTCCAAAGCACGATGGAAATGACAGATAAGAGCCAGTTGAAGCTGACTATCGCCAAATGGGTTACGCCAAGCGGCGAATGGATTCACAAAAAAGGGATCGAACCGGACTTCAAAGTCGCGCAGCCTGAGTATTTCAATGCGACGCAACTGCCAGCGGACAAGGAGCTTGCCAAGGACATGGCGGGCAACGACGTGAAGAATCTGCAACTGATCCTGACCGGACTGAATTTGTCGCCAGGTCGTGATGACGGCTACTTCGATGAGAAGACGGAGCAGGCAATCAAGCAGTTCCAAACCGCGAAGAAGCTTCCTGTAACCGGGAAAGTGGACGCTGCCACGCGCAGTCAACTGGAAGACAGCTTGCGCGAGACCATGCGCAAACCGGAGAATGACCTGCAATTGCAGAAGGCTCTGGACGTTGTCAGCGGCAAGTAATGAAAATAACAAGAATATGGAAGCAGGGAATCCCCTTGTTTCCGTAGAAATGATAACCACGGCAAATCACATGTCGTGGTTTTCTTTTTTCTATTTGAGGTGAGGCATTTGGCGATTCAGGCAGATATGCTTTCCATTGCATATGGCTTTGCCGCGTTTTTTCTCAACCCCGTCTTTTACCTGTTTCTCGGCTTCATTTACTTGCACTATCGCAGGCAAATGAACCTGGAAAGGCAGCTGTTTGCCGCACGCATGCAAACACCGCTCCTTTCGACAATCCGGGCGGCAGGCATGGGCGTAGTAGGGGGACTTTGCATCTCTCTTCTCGCTGCAGGACTGGGAGTAGTTGTACAGGCGCAAGATTTATGGATTTTATGGGGATTGGCTCTGCTGTTGGCGCTGATTCGTTTACGTTTTCTTTGCTTCGCGTATGCCGCAGGCTTGCTCGCGATTTTGCACACAATTGCCCAAGTAGCTCCGGGGCTGAAAGACGTCGAGGTCATTGGTCCTGTCTGGACAATGCTGCTGCAAGCCAAGCCAGTGCCGCTGCTTGCCTTGGTGGCGATCATGCATTTGATTGAAGCGATGCTCGTCCGCTGGAACGGAGGCAGAGATGCTTCGCCGCTGTTTGTCGAAGGGCAGCGCGGGCGCATTGTCGGTGCGTATTTGTTGCATTCTTTCTGGCTGACTCCGCTTGCCCTGTTTGTTCAGGTCGAGCCGGGAACGATCAGCGGCACTTTGTATCCGGGCTGGCCGTTTTTTTCGGGTGAGCTTGCTTCCTTTGGCTTGTTGCTGTTGCCTACGGTCACCGGTTTTTCCGATATGACCCAAACGATGACACCACGCAGCAAGGCAAAGCAAATTTCCAAAAGCCTTATCTGGTACGCTATCGGGCTTTTGGCGCTTTGCGCCTTGTCGGTGTTGTTTATGCCGCTTGTTCTGCTCGCCGCTTTGTTCGCGTTATTCGGACACGAAGCGTTATTTTTCTGGAGTCAGCTAAAAGAGCGGCAGCGGTCACCGTATTTCATCCAATCCTCGCGCGGCATCAAGGTGATGGGAGTCATTCCGGGCACGCGGGCGGAAGAAATCGGGATTGCTCCAGGGGAGATCATCGTCAAAGTGAACGGCATTCCAGTGCGGGATAAGACGGATTTGTATCCGGCCTTGCAAGCCAACTCGGCTTTTTGCAAAATGGAAGTGCTCACGCGCGATGGAGAGCTGAAGTTCGTGCAGTGTGCAGTCTACGCTGGCAACCATCATCAGTTGGGCATTATCGTAGTGCCGGATGCAACCACTCGCGTATTTGTCGATTTGAAACGCTCCAGCGTAGTTGAGCTGATCAAGCAAAAGCTTGAAAAACTGAATGTAGGCGCTTGAGCAAAGGGGAAGAGAAGGTGTGCGACAGATGTTGCACGCCTTTTTTTCATAAAAGGAACGGATTCGATAAAAAATTTTTTCTTGATGTGTTTGTCTATTCAGAAACTTATGCGGAACTGGAACGTCTTAATGTACGAGGAAAAAAGGGGAGTGAGGCATTTGTCCGAAATCAAAAAAACGGTCCTGTGTGTCTTGACTGGAGCATTAGCCGCGACAAGTCTGATCGTGGTGCCACTTGCGGGAGCCAGCACTAGCCCTGACAAGGCGGCTGCGTCAGGAGCAGTAGCGCGTGCCCAGGAAGTTGTTGCTGTCCCTGTTCCTGTAACAAAAGGGATTCAAACACTGGTTCGCCTTTTGCCTGAACTGTCTGCACGGCACGTTGTGTACGTTGGGGATGTGGATGGTCCCGGAGTCAGTGGAGCAAAGGTTTCTTTTGCGCTTTCCGCTGCTGAGGCAAACAAGGCAGTAGACGGAGCCATCTTTGATTCGGCCACAGGTAATTTGCTCAAACTCGAACTTGCTCCCAAAGCGGCTACGAAGCCGGCTTTTCCTACCGAGCAGCAGGCGAAGGCTCGGGCGCAGGCGTTTGTCGCGGGCTTGGCTGCATCAGGCAGCACGTATCAGGCCAGAGAAGTGACGAAAGCAGGCGGCAAACTCACGGTCAGACTCGTCCGCAAAGTAAACAATGTAGCGTTGGACGACGCCTACGACAACTTTGTCAGCTTTGACGCAGCGGGACGGATCATCGCGTTTGAAACATTTGACGGACGCTTGTACGAAAAAATAAATCCTGCGACGCTTCCTTCCGCGCAACGCGTCTTGTCTCCTGCACAAGCTCTGACGCAATGGAAGGCGAGCCGACCGCTGGAGCTGGTCTATTTGTTGCCGGAGCAGGACCAGCCAAACCGGACGGAAGCGAAGCTTGCCTATATCGTTAAAGGCGGCATCATTGCGAATGAACATACAGGAAGCGCAGTGGATGCCGCGAGCGGTAAAAAGTTGGCCGCACCTGACAAATTGCCGCAAATTTTAAATGTAACCGGTACAGGAGAAAAATGGACGGCCCAAACGGAGAAAGAGGCACGCAACTTGCTGCGCATCCTGTTCAAACTGGAAACGGCAAGATTGCCGATGACCATTTTGGAGGAGAAACACGACAACGGTGAGGCTGTGCGCTATTTTATCTGGGGCCACTTCCAAAAGGACGCAACTGACCAGGACAAGAAATACCAAATCGGCCAGTTCCCAGAGGGCGTCAGTAAGGCTGAGGGGCAGCACATCATGCTCGTAACAGATGCCAAGACGGGACAGATGCAGCAGTTTATTTACAGACAGGCGAATGAACCAGGGGCTGCTGCCAAAACCGACAAAAACCGCGATCGCAAAACAGTGGAAATGCTGTTGAAGCGGCTTGTTCTTTCCGGCAGCAACCAGCTGCGAGTGACGGATATCGGCGACGAGAAGTACACCTCGCTGGCTCTTGATCCACTGCTGGGAAATGTCCCGGTCTACCGAATCGGACAGAGTGAAGAAGCTGGCATGTATACGGTCAAAGTAAATTCATGGACGGGCAAAATCGAAGAAGTCAGCATAAACCGTCCGGAAAACGTGGTGTACCCTGCAAGCTCCAAGGCGATCAAGGAGCAGGCTGCCATGGATCGGTTACTCGGCGTATTGCCGCTTGAACTGAACTACATTCACCAGCGGGATGCGCAGACGAATGCGATTACCTTTAAACTGGGCTACGACCTGTCTTTCCGGCAAACTCGCGCGCACTGCTTCTGCGGAGCAAATGCCAAGATTGACACGACGGTGTACGTTGATGCTTTGACGGGGCAGACCATTATCAAAGAATAAGCAAAAATAAGAAGCCGCCTTCTTTCTGCGTTACAGAAGAGGCGGCTTTTGTGTGTAACTAGACTAGGCGCTCGCTTCAAATCCGGTGATTTGATTCAGCGCAATTTTTTTGTCATCAGCCAAGACGAACTCTACGATGCCGTTTTTCATGCTGACAGCCTTGATGACGCCATTCAGGCTGTTGTTTGAGCTTGAACCGTCCGTGTTGGTTTGGCTTTCTGTGTAAGTGACGTTGAAACCGATCATTTGTGCATATTGCAACGAGTTGCTCATGGCATTGTTTTCCGGCTTCACGCTCATGCCGACGACCTGATCGAGCTTGACCGTCTGACCGTTGTTCAGCGAGAACTGAGTGATTCCGTCTTTTGTTGTGAACCCGGTGATGACGGCGTTGGCGATTTCGTCGACTTTTGTGATGTCGTCCGTAGTAGCCGGGTTTCCGTCTTTGTCTATTTCTTTGGTCGTTTTGTACGAAACGTCTTTGCCGATCATATTCATGAACTTGAGACTGCTGTCCAGCGCATTCCCCGTCATGCCTTGCGACTCCAGTCCTTTGATGTCTGCAAGCGGAATCGGGTTAGTCTCTCCAGTAATGCGGAAGTATATTTTGCCTTTGTCCATGTAGACGGCTTCCAGCACGCCTTCTTTTGTTTGAGTCGCAGTTTCTCCCGTTACTTCGTCTTTGGTCGTGAGGGAGTAGGTTGCGGTGCGACCCGTCAGCGCTTCGTATTTTTCCAGCGTCAGCATGCTGTTGTTGGATTGCTCCATCAAAGTGGACATCTTTTTCATTTGCTCCACCATGGTCATCATGCTCGTTTGCTGAATGAACTGCGAGTTATCCATCGGGGATGTAGGGTCCTGATGCTTCAACTGTTCCAGCAAAAGCTTCATGAACGCATTGTTATCCAGCTCTGCCGAGAACTCTTTTTTGCCCTGGTAGCTCATGTGTGGCTGTATATAAGGATTATTTTTAACGGTGGTTCCGATATCTGACATGTCGATCCTCCCTGAAGGTGGCGAGTCTAACCGTACATACTTGTACACTACTACTTATTATCGGTATAATCTGTCGAAGGATGAAGACAAACATTTGTTCGAATTTCTGGCTTATCAGAGCTTAAATTGTGTTATAATGGAAATAGAACAGTCTTGCAACGAGGAGATGAACGAGGGAATGGAGCGTTTTGAATTGGTATCGGAGTATCAACCGTCCGGTGACCAGCCGACCGCTATCGCCGAACTGGTGGCAGGCATCCAGGCAGGCAAGCGGCACCAGACACTGCTCGGTGCAACAGGTACGGGAAAGACGTTTACGGCTGCCCAAGTAATTGCCCAGGTGAACAAGCCGACGCTGGTGATGGCGCACAACAAGACACTGGCTGCCCAGCTTTGCGCAGAGTTCAAGGAGTTTTTCCCGAATAACGCGGTGGAATACTTCGTCAGCTACTACGACTACTATCAGCCAGAAGCATACATTCCCCAATCGGATACATTTATTGAAAAAGACTCCAGCATCAACGACGAGATCGACAAGCTGCGTCACTCGGCGACCAGTGCGTTGTTTGAGCGGAGGGACGTCATCATTGTCGCTTCGGTCTCTTGTATTTACGGTTTGGGTTCGCCTGAAGAGTACAAGGAACTGTTGCTGTCGCTGCGAGTGGGGATGGAAAAAGGCCGAGACGAGATTTTGCATCGCCTGGTCGACATTCAGTACACGCGCAATGATATCAACTTCACACGCGGGACCTTCCGGGTTCGTGGAGACGTCGTGGAGATTTTTCCCGCGTCGCAGAGCGAACAGGCTATTCGTGTGGAGTTTTTCGGGGACGAAATTGAGCGGATTACCTCTATCGATGTGCTGACCGGAGAGATTTTGGGACAGCGCGACCACGTAGCCATTTTCCCTGCTTCTCACTATGTCACCCGCGAAGAAAAAATGAAGCTGGCCGTTCAAAGCATCGAAGTGGAGCTGGAAGAGCGATTGGCCGAGCTTAAAGCGGCGGGAAAGCTGCTGGAAGCGCAGCGATTGGAACAGCGCACGCGCTACGATGTCGAAATGATGCTGGAGATGGGCTTTTGCTCCGGGATTGAAAACTACTCGCGACATTTGACAGGGCTGCCAGCAGGGCACGCTCCGTACACTTTGATGGACTACTTTCCGGAGGACTACCTTTTGCTGATCGACGAGTCGCACATGACTTTGCCGCAAGTGCGGGGGATGTACAACGGCGACCAGGCGCGCAAAAACGTCCTGGTTGAGCACGGATTCCGCCTGCCGTCTGCGAAGGACAACCGGCCGCTGCAATTCCAGGAGTTTGAGGAAAAGGTCAACCAGGCTATCTACATTTCTGCAACACCCGGCCCGTACGAGCTGGAGCATTGCCCGGAAGTGGTGCAGCAAGTCATCCGTCCAACAGGGCTGATCGATCCGACGATCTCGGTTCGCCCGATCAAAGGACAGATTGACGATCTCATCGGGGAAATCCAGGCGACGATTGCCAAAAACGAGCGCGTACTGGTCACGACTCTGACGAAAAAAATGTCCGAGGACTTGACGGACTACCTCAAGGAAATCGGAATCAAGGTACGCTATCTGCACTCCGACATCAAGACGATCGAACGGATGCAAATTTTGCGTTCCTTGCGTTTGGGCGAATTTGACGTGCTGATCGGGATCAACCTGCTGCGGGAAGGCTTGGACTTGCCGGAAGTATCGCTTGTGGCGATTTTGGATGCCGATAAAGAAGGCTTCCTGCGCAACGAGCGTTCGCTGATTCAGACGATCGGCCGGGCAGCCCGTAACGCTGAGGGGCGCGTCATCATGTACGCCGACAAAATGACAGATTCGATGAACTCCGCGATTCGCGAGACAGAGCGCAGGCGCGCCATTCAGATTGCTTACAACGAGAAACACGGAATTACGCCGCAAACGGTGAAAAAGGCCGTGCGCGAAGTGATCGAGGCGACCAAGGTGGCAGAGGAAAAAGCAGACTATTTGCCACATGCGGACTTCAAGAAGATGCCGAAGAAGGATCGACTGGCTGTTATCGAGCGTATGGAAGAAGAAATGAAGGAAGCAGCGCGCAACTTGATGTTCGAACGTGCGGCCGAACTGCGTGATTTGATTTTGGAACTGAAGGCGGAACTCTAAGGAGAGGTACTTTCATGCCATTGGAACATATTGTCGTCAAGGGCGCTCGTGCCCACAATCTGAAAAATATTGATGTAGTGATCCCGCGGGACAAATTCGTCGTTTTGACGGGTTTGTCCGGTTCGGGGAAGTCCTCGCTTGCTTTTGACACGATTTATGCAGAGGGACAACGCCGTTATGTCGAGTCCCTGTCTGCTTATGCCCGCCAGTTTCTCGGGCAGATGGACAAGCCGGATGTCGATTCGATCGAAGGGCTGTCTCCTGCGATCTCCATCGATCAGAAGACAACGAGCCGCAACCCGCGCTCTACGGTTGGTACGGTCACGGAGATTTACGACTACTTGCGCCTGTTGTATGCGCGTGTCGGCCGGGCGATTTGTCCCGAACACGGCATCGAGATTCAATCCCAGACGATTGAACAGATGGTCGATCGCCTGATGGAGTATCCGGAGCGCACCAAAATGCAAATTCTCGCTCCGATGGTTCAGGGGCGCAAAGGCGAGCACGTCAAGCTGTTGGAAGATATCCGCAAGCAAGGCTTTGTTCGCGTGCGCGTAAATGGCGAGATTACCGATTTGTCCGAGGACATCAAGCTGGAGAAAAACAAGAAGCACAACATTGAGGTTGTGGTGGACCGCGTTGTCGTGAAGCCGGATGTGCAGTCCCGCCTGGCGGACTCCCTGGAAACGGCCTTGCGTCTGGCAGATGGCAAGGTCATCGTCGACGTGATGGAACAAGAGGAGCTGTTGTTCAGCGAGAAGCACGCTTGCCCGATTTGCGGATTTTCCATTGGCGAGCTGGAGCCGCGGATTTTCTCCTTTAACAGCCCGTTCGGAGCGTGCTCGGAGTGCGACGGGTTGGGAGTAAAGCTGGAAGTAGACCCGGATATGGTTGTTCCAGATGCCACCAAGACGTTGCACGAAGGGGCGATCGGCGCATGGGAGCCGAAGTCGTCGACGTATTACCAGCAGTTGTTGGAATCGGCTTGCCGCCACTTCCATATTCGCATGGATATCCCGTACGAGGAGCTGACTCCTGAGCAGGTGCAGATTTTGATGTACGGCAGCGAAGGGGAGAAAATCCAGTTCCGCTATGAAAATGAGTTCGGGCAAGTGCGGGAAGCAGTCGTGCCATTCGAAGGCGTCGTGCCGAATCTGCAAAGACGTCACCTGGAGACCAGCTCCGACTATATTCGCGAGCAAATCGAAGGCTTCATGAGCCAAAAGCCTTGTCCTGTCTGCAAAGGGCATCGCTTGCGCCAGGAGAGCCTCGCTGTGAAGATCGGCGAGCGCAGCATTTCGGAGCTGACGACTTTGTCTATTCTCGATGCCCATCAGTTCGTTGACGGACTGGAGTTGACGGAGCGGGAAGCGAAGATCGCCAATCTGATCGTCAAAGAAATCAAGGCACGGCTTAACTTTTTGATTGATGTCGGACTGGATTATCTCACCTTGAGCCGGGCGGCAGGGACGTTGTCGGGGGGAGAGGCGCAGCGGATCAGGCTGGCTACCCAGATCGGCTCCAGCTTGATGGGCGTCCTCTACATTCTCGATGAGCCGAGCATTGGTCTGCATCAGCGGGACAACGCCCGTCTGATCAAAACGTTGGAGCATATGACCAAGCTGGGGAACACGCTGATCGTCGTCGAGCACGACGAAGATACGATGATGGCTTGCGATTATATTATCGATATCGGTCCGGGAGCAGGCATCCACGGCGGTCAAGTAGTGTCTGCCGGCACACCGGAAGAAGTGATGAAAGATGAGAACTCGCTGACAGGCGCTTATTTGAGCGGCAGAAAGTTCATTCCTGTTCCGCTGGAGCGCAGAAAGCCATCTGACAAATGGGTGAAGATCGAAGGCGCGAAGGAAAACAACCTGAAAAACGTTACGGCCAAATTTCCGCTGGGGCTGTTCGTTGCTGTGACAGGGGTATCAGGCTCCGGGAAAAGTACGCTCATCAATGAGATTTTGCAAAAGGTGCTGTCGCGCGATCTGAACGGCGCCAAAGTAAAACCGGGCGAACACCGCCGAATCGTCGGGCTGGAGCATTTGGACAAAGTGATCGACATCGATCAATCGCCGATTGGCCGGACGCCGCGCTCCAATCCGGCGACGTATACGGGTGTTTTTGATGACATTCGCGATTTGTTTGCCTCGACGAACGAAGCCAAGGTGCGCGGTTACAAAAAGGGCCGTTTCAGCTTCAACGTCAAAGGCGGCCGTTGCGAGGCGTGCAGCGGTGACGGGATTATCAAAATCGAGATGCACTTTTTGCCGGACGTGTACGTGCCTTGCGAAGTGTGCCACGGCAAGCGCTACAATCGGGAGACTCTCGATGTGAAATACAAAGGCAAGAGCATCGCAGACGTCTTGGAGATGACGATTGAGGATGCGGTTGAGTTTTTCCGCAACCTGCCGAAGATCGAGCGCAAGCTGCAAACGATCGTGGATGTAGGTCTTGGCTACATGAAGCTTGGACAGCCTGCGACGACTCTCTCCGGTGGCGAAGCGCAGCGTGTCAAGCTCGCATCCGAGCTGTATCGCCGCAGCACAGGGCGTACGTTGTACATCTTGGACGAACCGACGACAGGGTTGCACACAGACGATATTGATCGTCTGTTGAAGGTGTTGCAGCGTCTGGTGGAAAATGGCGATACGGTACTGGTCATCGAGCACAACCTGGACGTCATCAAGACAGTTGACTACATCGTCGATCTGGGGCCAGAGGGCGGTACGCGCGGCGGTCAGATCGTCGGATCGGGTACTCCGGAAGAAGTGGCGAAGCTGGAAGGCTCGTATACCGGAACATACCTCAAGCCGATTTTGGAAAGAGACAAAGCGAGAACGATTGCCAAGCTGGAACAGCTGGTGTCGAAGTAAACCAAAGACTGCCTCTCTGATTGTTCAGGGGGGCGTCTTTTGCTGTTTAAAAAAGAAAACGAGTGACTGGCAACTGGCACATGGTCGTGCGGTGATGCAAGGGCGAGACGGAGGAGGAGAAGCTATGGATTACGCAAAGCAAGCGATAGCTGCGCTTCCGGCCGATTTGGTTCAGGAGGCCGAGCGCTGTTTTGACGGGCAGGACCCGGCTCATGACTGGCAGCATAATCTGCGCGTCATGGCGATGTGCGAGCGGATTGGCTGCGAGGAAGGGGCGGACATGCAGGTATTGCGGCTGGCAGCGTTGCTGCACGATGTCGGAAGGGCACAAGAGCGCGCAACCGGGGAATGCCATGCCGAGATCAGCGCGAGGGCAGCAGGAACATGGCTGCAAGAGCGGGGAATGGAGCAAGCTGAGATCAAAAGGGTGCAGTCGGCTATATTGGCTCATCGCTTTCGCAAAGACCGTCCTCCAGCATCGTTGGAGGAGAAAATTTTGTTTGATGCAGATAAACTCGATTCAATAGGCGCTATTGGAGTCGCCAGAGTTTTTGCTTATACTGGTGTTATTGGAGGTCCTATCCAATCTGACGACGAGGAGCAGCATACTCCGGCAAAAGAATACGAATGGAAGCTGAGACGCATCAAAGACAGGCTGTACACGCAAACAGCCCGGCAAATTGCCGAGGAGCGTCACGAGTTCATGGTTCGATTTTTTGAGCGCTGGGACTTGGAAGGAAAAGGGCTCTTGTAGACACTGGTGACGCCAGCCAAAGGAGGAATGAGAATGATCCGTTGGATAATCAAAATGCTGCTGAACGGCGCGGCCTTGCTTCTGATCAGCAAATGGTTTACGTCTATCTATGTTGCCAATTTCACCGTGGCCTTGTGGGCCATTCTGATTTTGGGTGTCGTGAACACGTTGATCCGCCCCGTTTTGACGTTTTTCACCTTGCCGCTGACGATCTTGACGATGGGGCTGTTCTGGTTCGTCATCAACGCCCTGACGTTTGCTTTGACAGCCTACTTCATCGACGGTTTCGAGGTAGGACCGTGGCCCGACAACATCGGCATCGTGATGGTAGCCGCTGCGCTGATGAGTATTTTCGGCTGGCTGATTGAAATGGTCGTCGGCATGAAAAAAGAGAAAAGGTAGCAAGCATCAAAAAACCCGCGTGCTCGTTGAGGAGTGCGCGGGTTTGTTAGTGATAGGGGATCATGCTTGAACTTTTGATTTTTCTTCTTCTCTCATGTGCGGCGGAAGAGGTTCATGGAATATGGCAGCTTTTAAAGCGCCTGAGGAATTCAAATTAGACAGACCGCCAAAGAACTTGCAAACAGTCGAAAGCACTTTCTTCATGAGTATCATCCTCTCGAAAAAGTTTTTTCCAGAACAGATACGAGCCGAAACGAAGCAGGCGTAAGAAATAAAGATTGATAGAAAACTGCTAGGATGTAAGTCATAGAGTGCTTATAGGAATATTCTACCAACAATAGTGAAAGAATGCAACCGACTGTGATTAGTAATATTGCGATCTTCCGGTGTCTTTTTTGAATTGCAGGATTGTCAGGCATGTACGTATGTTTTGCTGGACCGTATAAGTAATTGATCAGAGCGCCTGCCCCTGCAGTAATAAGTGTCAGGAGTGACAAGGCAGGGGGAGAAGGCATGGGAACATATTTGATAATGGCGCCACCGACTAACAGGAGTAGGAGTGTTGCTCCCAGGCATGACCACGGGTTTTTCAAATGAACGCCGCCCGTCAACGTTCGGAGTATAAAGAGACTGCATAGAAGAGGAACAACTTCCACAAGTAATCCTAATGCAGCAGATACGAGCAGAATGATGAAAAGATTAAGAGCATTAAGCAAGAAAAGTTCGATTCCGTGTGCGAGTTGTCCCACAGTATACGGCGTATCGTCTGTCTTGATGCGTTGGGCAATTTTCCCTGACATTTTCCCTGTCCAGGTCATATTGGGGGCCTCCCTGCTATCGATTTACAAACGAAATGCGAAAACTGGTGATGCCATCAGCAGATTTAACCTGAATTTTGCCATTGTGTCGTTCTATTACGTTTTTGACAATCGCGAGTCCAAGTCCGCCTTCTCCATTCTTTTTGGTGGTATAGCCCATTTGGAAGATTCCATTCAGCTTGTTCTCGGGAATTGTTGGGCCACTGTTTTCGATATAGAGGTAATGCTCGCTGTCTGTTTGGCCCCATTCCAAGCGTATGTAACGATTTTCCTCCAGTTCAAAGGAGGTTGCGCGAATGGCGTTGTCGAGTAAGTTGCCTAACATTTTGATCAGATCATATGTCTTATATTGTGAGAACTGGCTGATTTCTTTTATTTCCATCGTGAGCGAGATCCGCTCAGCCAGGCAGACTACCATTTTGGATTGCAACAAAGAGGCGATTGCAGGATTTTTGATTTGCTCCAATATTTGCGAGCTTGAATCCGCAGATTTTTCGATCAAAACGGTTTCCTTCAGCAGTTGTTCCACGTATTCTTTCGCATGACTATGCAATTCTTTTTTCAAAAGGCCGTTGATGGCAGTGTAATGGTTCAAGGAGTCATGCTTGATAGAGCGAACAGCCGTATATAAATCTTGAATGCTGCTCAAATAAGGTGTGCCTGTTTCTTCTTCTACCCGATTGATAGTCAGGTTTAAATAAATACGGAACAAAATTACAATGGCAATAAATAGCCCCAAAATGGCCAGTTGAAAAAACAATTGAAACTGTGGAGTATAAAGAGCGAATATGGATGAATTGTTTCCTCGTAGAAAAAACGATGTGTTCATGAACAAGATAAGGAAAAATTCAATACTGCCCAATAAGATCAGCAGGAACAGATATCGATTTAACCGATTCAAATTGTTGTACTGGAACATCTGGCGAATATCGAACTTATTTGCTCGTAACAGTATGCAAACGGCCAGAAAGACGCCGAGGTACAAAATACGTGCTACGACAGCCAGAGTGGTAGAGGACATGATCTCCTCTAAAAATAATTGCTGACTGTTAAAAATGGCAATGATAATTGACTCGGTTAGAAGCATAATACCGATTGCAACTGTTCCCATAAAAACCGCTTTGAGAAGATTGAAGTGGTAGAAAAGAACAAGGAGAACAACTGTACATACAAACATCAGCATCACTTTCGGCTGATACAATACCTCCAACACAGTGAGCAGTTCACCAGTCACGGCAAACAACAGGCTAAAGAGAATAGCTTGTTTTTTCTTCTCAAACACCGACAGGTTGAAAAAAGCTAAACTAATCGTCAGTAGCAAGAAGGCTTCGGGTAGGTCTACGAGTAAGAAACGGAGTAAAAAGTCCAAGTTGTTGCCTCCTCTTTTTGTCCGACATTCGGAAAAACAGTCTATATATGAACTGTAACTCGGATTTTGCCTGATATCAACCTCATTTTCTATCTTATGAAATAACAAGAAAAATGTAAATGATACGACAAATTGATCCGATAGACACGAGGACTTGCCTGGCAAAGGTTGTCGGAGGCAAGACGGTTTCGATACAATAGAAGAACTACCGGGGACGGTTATCCCAGACAAGGGGGAAGCTTTGATGCGAAGGACAAATGTAAGCCACATTGTGGATCATTTCAATATGACGATTTTGAGTGGCGAGGAAGGGCTGGGACGCGAGATTACAGTGACGGATTTGAGCCGTCCCGGATTGCAGTTGGCTGGCTACTACTCCTATTACGCGGAAGAGCGGATTCAGCTGTTTGGCTTGACGGAAATCAACTTTTTCCAAACGTTGAACCGAGATGAACGACTGGAGCGGATGAACTTTTTGATGCAAGGGCAGACGCCATGTTTTTGCGTCACCCGCAACCAGCCTGTACCTGAGGAAATGATCGAGGCGTCGAACAACTGGGGCGTGCCTGTACTTCAATCCCCTCTGGCTACGACTACGCTTGTCGGCAAAATGACCAACTTTCTGGAGAATCGCCTCGCGCCTACTACCACGATTCACGGGGTGCTCACAGACATTTACGGCGTCGGGGTTCTGATTATGGGGTCGAGCGGAATCGGGAAAAGCGAAGCGGCCCTGGAGCTGGTCAAGCGCGGGCATCGCCTGGTTGCAGACGACGCTGTCGAGATTCGCCAGACGCAAGGTGGTCAGCTTAGCGGCAGCGCCCCCGAACTGATTCAGCATTTGCTTGAAATTCGCGGGGTGGGGATCATCAACGTGATGACCATGTTCGGAGCAGGTGCGGTCCGCAATGTGAAAAATATTGAAATGGTGGTTCAACTGGAGCTGTGGGAGCCACACAAAATGTACGAACGTCTGGGGCTGGACGAAGAAACGTTGAAGATCATGGACACGGAAATTCCGATCATTACCGTTCCAGTGCGCCCAGGACGAAATCTGGCTGTCATTATCGAAGTGGCGGCGATGAACTTCCGCTTGAAGCGGATGGGCTACAATGCGGCGATGCACTTCTCGCGCAAGCAGTCCAACGCGATTTTGGAAGATGCCGATTCGGACTTGTAGGACGAGGAGCAGCGCATGAGAAAGACAACACGTTATCCAGTCCAGGGAGCCAACCCTCTCTGGCAAATGTATCGCACGGTCAGCTTTTGGAAAGTCATGAAAAACTTCATTGTAATCCAGCTTGCCCGCTATACGCCTTTTCCGGCCTGGAAAAACTGGATGTACCGTACTTTTTTGCGCATGGAGGTCGGGCATGAGACTGCCGTGGCGTTGATGGTCATGATGGATACGATGTTTCCGGAGTTGATCAAAATTGGAAAGAACAGTGTGATTGGCTACAATACGACCATCCTCGCTCATGAGTATCTGGTCGAGGAATACCGCTTGGGCGAAGTAATCATCGGCGACAGAGTGTTGATTGGAGCCAATACGACTATCTTGCCAGGAGTGACGATTGGGGACGGAGCGATCGTAGCAGCAGGAACCGTGGTACATAAAGACGTAGCGCCGGGGGCTTTTGTCGGCGGCAATCCGATGCAAGTGATCCGCGCCGGAGGGCTTGCGGACCATTAGGGAGTAGGGCTGTTCGTCAGCGAGTAGAAGAATTAGGTAGAAAAGGGAGTCCGTTGATTGGCGGGCTTCCTTTCTATTTTTATGTAGCGCAAGATCATAGTAAAGAATTTTTCGACTATTCTTATCTCTGTTGACCTTAAACGGAGCTTCGTGGTAATCTTCTTCATAACACTTTAGTTTGTTACCATATTAGCAGAGTAAAGCGAATGAGTGGAGGGAATGACGATGGCGAAGCCGTTGGGATTTGAAAAACCGCTGGGGATGCGGGACATATTACCGGAATCACTGGCGAAACAACGGCATTTGGAGCGGTCGTTGCGACATTGTATCGAGCGTTGGGGATATGAGGAAATCTCCACGCCTTCTCTGGAGTATTACGATACGGTCGGAACGGCGAGCGCAACATTGACGGACCGAATGTTCCGGCTTTTGGATAAACAGGGGCATACCGTTGTGCTTCGGCCGGATATGACTACGCCAATCGCTCGCGTTGTTTCTTCTTTATATAAGGATGTGCCGCTGCCGATCCGGCTGTTTTACCAGGCCAATGTATTTCGGGCGCAGGAAAAGGAAGCTGGCCGGAATGCGGAGTTTTTTCAAACGGGAATTGAGCTGATCGGGGATGGCTCAGTTGATGCGGATGCCGAGGCTATCGCGCTTGCTGTATTTTGTCTGCGTGCGGCAGGGGTAGAGACGTTCCGCATTGCCATCGGTCACGTTGATTTTGTTGACGGGCTTTTGGAGGATGTGATTGCTGATGAGGACACGCGCCAGCAATTCCGCCAGTTTTTGTACGAACGCGATTTTGTTGGTTTTCGCCAATTGCTGGAGACGATCGGGATCGATTTCGAAGCGAAGAAACGGCTGGATGCCTTGCTTCGTTTGCGCGGCGGAAAAGGCAAGATTGCCGAGGCGAGAGCCTTAGCAGGGGATGGAAAAGCGGGGCTGGCGGTAGAAACGATTGCTTCGCTGTGGGACTCACTGGAAGCTTACGGCGTCACCGAAGATTTGCTGTTGGACTTCAATTTGATTATCAATCTGAATTACTACACGGGTGTCGTGTTTGAAGGATACGCAGCCGATCTCGGCTCTCCGCTGTTGGGTGGCGGCCGTTATGATCAGCTTTTGGCGCAATTCGGACGTTCCGCTCCTGCCACCGGGTTTGCGATTAAAATGGATCGGCTTTTGACCGTTACTCCCTCTGTAAAAGGGGAAACTACCGAACGAATTTTGCTGCTGTATACGGAAAAACGGCGCCAGAAAGCGCTGGCACATGCACAGCAACTGAGGGCGGAGGGAGTCGTGGTTATCACGAGACTCGTTGGCGGCAGGGCAGAGATCGCGGCAGAAAATGGTCAAGGATACAGCAGGGTGATTTGCATGACGGAACAGGAGGATTAGCAGATGGCGTTTTTCGCAAATGAGCAAAAGCTGACGATTGCCATGCCCAAGGGGCGGATTTTTGAAGAGGCTGTGCACTTTTTGCAGCAAGCTGGCCTGGAAGTAACGGCTGAGTTGCAGGACTCGCGCAAGCTGGTCATTCCGGTGGAAAATGCCAGTCTTGAGTTCATTCTGGCAAAACCTGCCGATGTCCCGACATACGTGGAGTACGGAGTTGCTGATGTGGGTGTAGTCGGCAAGGATGTTTTGCTCGAAGAAGAACGGGATGTGTACGAGCTGCTGGATTTGCAGATTGGCTACTGTCGCATGATGGTGGCAGGATTGCCCGATTGGAAGCCGACCGACTCGCCGCGAGTAGCGACGAAATACCCGAAGATTGCTTCCCGTTATTTTCGCGAGCAAGGGCAGCAGGTCGAAGTTATCAAGCTGAATGGCTCGGTTGAGCTGGCTCCGATGATCGGACTGGCTGACCGCATCGTGGATATTGTCTCTACGGGGCGGACGCTCAAGGAAAATGGCTTGGTGGAGCTGGAGCATATTTGCGAGATTACGACTCGGCTGATTGCCAATCGAGCGAGCTATCGGATGAAAAGCGAAGCGGTCGATGACATCGCCGGAAAATTTCTGGAGGTCATTCCAGGCAGAAAATAGAGACGAGGAGAGGAGAGCGACCATGCGAATTATGGCAGCCAGCGAGTTTGACGGGAAGCGGTCAGTGGAGTCGGGTACGAGAGAACAGCAAGAAGCTGTCAGGGCCATTTTGACGGATGTTCGGGAGCGCAAAGATGAAGCATTGCGGGAGTATACAGAGAGGTTTGACCGCGTGCGACTGGAGCAGTTTCGGGTGACGGAGGCGGAATTTGCCGAGGCGAGCGGGCAAGTATCTGCACAGGTCAAAGCTGCACTGGAGGAAGCGGCAGAGAACATCCGCGATTATCATAGTCGTCAGGTGCGCCAGTCGTGGTTTGTGACAAAAGAAAGCGGCACGATGCTGGGGCAGCTGGTTCGTCCATTGCAGCGGGCGGGACTGTATGTGCCAGGGGGCACGGCAGCCTATCCTTCCAGTGTGCTGATGAATGCGATTCCGGCAAAAATTGCGGGCGTTCCGGAAGTAGTGATTACAACGCCTCCCGGAGCGGACGGCAAAGTAAACCCGGCGATTCTCGTCGCAGCGCAAATTGCGGGGGTAACGGAGATATACAAAGTGGGCGGAGCGCAAGCCATTGCGGCACTCACCTATGGAACGGAGCAAATCAGGGCGGTAGACAAGATCGTCGGACCGGGAAATATTTTTGTCGCTCTGGCAAAGCGGGAAGTGTTTGGTCTGGTCAGTATCGACATGGTGGCAGGACCGAGCGAGATTGCCGTATTGGCTGACGAAACGGCCAATCCGCGTTATGTAGCTGCGGATTTGCTGTCGCAGGCTGAGCACGATCCGATGTCTGCTGCCATCCTGGTCACTGCGTCGCAGGAGTTGGCCGAGCAGGTAGCTGTTGAGGTAGAACGGCAGTTGGCGGATTTGCCCCGCCATGCGATCGCCGCGGCAGCCATTCGCGACTACGGAGCCATTTTGCTTGTCAAGGATTTGGACGAAGGGTTTGCGGTCATCAACCAGATCGCTCCCGAACATTTGGAGATCATGATTGCCGAGCCATTCGCACAGCTTGGGAAGGTACAAAATGCCGGGGCTATTTTTCTCGGCCCGTACAGCTCGGAGCCTGTCGGGGATTATTTTGCCGGAACGAATCACGTCATTCCGACCAATGGCACTGCGCGTTTTTCCTCTCCTCTGTCAGTGGATGACTTTATTAAAAAGTCCAGTGTCATTTCCTACAGCAAGCATGATTTGCGAAAAAACGGACAAAAGATCGTTACCCTGGCTGAACAGGAAGGGTTGGCAGGACATGGGCGCGCCATAGCGGAAAGGCTGCGCGACTTTGAACGCGAAGAGCAGGAGTGTGACAAATGATGAGTGAACGTACGCTGCGTACAGCAGAAATAGAGCGCAACACAAATGAGACGCAAATCGCCCTTTCCTTTGGGGTGGATGGTTCCGGGGAAAGCAGTCAGGCTTCAGGCGTACCCTTTTTGGATCACATGCTTGACTTGTTCACGCGTCACGGGCATTTCGATCTGGCGGTAAAAGCAAAAGGGGATATCGAGATCGACTATCACCACACGGTGGAGGATATCGGCATTTGTCTCGGACATTGCATCCGCGAGGCGTTGGGGGACAAAAAAGGAATCAAACGGTACGGCAACGCTTTTGTTCCGATGGATGACGCGCTGGCCCAAGTGGTGATCGACATTAGCAATCGGCCGCATCTGGAGTATCGGGCTGCCTATCCGACGAACATGGTTGGGCAGTTTCCGACTGAGCTTGTGCACGAGTTTTTATGGAAGCTGGCGCTTGAAGCGCGGATCAACTTGCACGTGATTTTGCATTACGGCCACAATACGCACCATATGATCGAAGCCATTTTCAAAGCGCTCGGCCGCGCTCTGGACGAAGCGACGACGATCGATCCGCGTGTCAAAGGGGTCCCGTCTACCAAAGGGGTTTTGTAGCATGATTGGCATCATCGACTATGGCATGGGCAACTTGTACAGCTTGAGCAAGGCTCTGGAGCGGCTCGGTTATTCGTACGAATTTGTGTCCGCCCCTGAGCGTTTGCAGGAGTATAGCGGGTTGATTTTGCCCGGAGTAGGGGCTTTTGGCGACGCTATTGCGAACATCAGAGAGCTGGGGCTGGATCAAGCCATCCGTTCGTACGCGGCTACAAACAGGCCGATTTTGGGCATCTGTCTGGGGATGCAGCTCTTGTTCGACAAAAGCGAGGAGCATGGGGAAAATACCGGGCTTGGCTTGATTGGCGGAGAAGCAGTCCGCTTCCAAGGGGATTACAAGGTGCCGCACATGGGCTGGAATCAGTTGCGTCTGCACCGCGAGCATCCGCTTTTGGCGGGAGTTGCAGAAGGCGATTATGTCTACTTTGTCCACTCTTATCATGTGAAGTGCAAACCAGAGGCGCTGCTTTCGACGAGCGACTACTATCAGGATGTGACAGCGATTGTGGCGCAGGGCGAAGTGTACGGGATGCAGTTCCACCCGGAAAAAAGCGGCGAGACCGGAATGCGGCTGCTGCGCAATTTTGCCGTTCAATGCGAGGGGGTTTTGGCGTGAGTTTTATCATTTATCCAGCTATTGATATTCGCGGTGGAAAATGCGTGCGGTTGTTTCAAGGAGATTATGCAAAGGAAACGGTGTACGCCGATTCTCCGCTTGCCATGGCAAAGCGTTGGGTGGATCAGGGAGCATCCTGGGTACATCTCGTTGATCTGGACGGCGCCAAGGAAGGGAAGCCGGTCAACGCTGCGATCATCAAGGAAATTGCCCGTACGATTTCCGTACCTGTGCAAGTCGGCGGCGGCATCCGCACGGAAGAGCAGATCAAGGACTACCTTGAAGCAGGTGTGGCGAGGGTGATCGTCGGTACGGCGGCGATTGAAGACGAGCCTTTTACCAAGCGGATTTTGCAAGTTTATGGCGACCAAATCGCCATCGGGCTGGACTGCCGCAACGGCATGGTGGCGACGCGGGGGTGGCTGGAGACGACTGACGTGTCAGCGACTGAGCTGGCCAAGCGGCTCGTCACGTATGGCGCGGAAACGTTCATTTATACAGATATCGCCCGTGACGGTACGATGACAGGGCCGAATGTCGCGGAAATTGCTGCACTTGCGCAAGCGACAGGCAAGTCGGTGATCGCATCGGGAGGAGTAAGCCAGCTTGACGATCTTCTGGTGTTGGCCCAGCACGCAGCCGACGGTGTTTCCGGGGCGATTGTCGGAAAAGCGCTCTACACGGACGCTTTTACATTGGAAGAAGCGCTTGGTCGGATGGAGGGACGTGAAAGCAATGTTGGCTAAACGAATCATCCCTTGTCTCGACGTAAAAGACGGTCGTGTCGTAAAAGGGGTTCAGTTTGTAGGGCTGCGCGACGCCGGAGATCCGGTCGAACTGGCAAAAAAATACAGCGGGGAGCGGGCGGACGAGCTTGTTTTTCTCGATATTTCCGCTTCCCACGAAGGGCGCAAGACAATGGTGGACGTCATCGAGCGGACGGCAGCGAATATTACGATTCCTTTTACCGTTGGCGGCGGGATCAACAGCGTGGAGGACATGAAGCGGATTTTGCGGGCGGGTGCGGATAAAATCTCGTTGAATACGGCTGCGGTGCTTCGACCGGAGCTGGTTCGCGAAGGGGCGAGTGTGTTCGGCTCCCAGTGCATCGTGGTTGCGATCGACGCCAGAGCGGTGGGAGAAGGGCGTTGGGACGTGTATACGCACGGCGGGCGCAATTCTGCGGGAAAAGATGTCATCAGCTGGGCGCAGGAAGCAGAAGCGTTGGGAGCTGGCGAAATTCTTTTGACCAGTATGGATGATGATGGCGAGAAGAAAGGCTTTGGAATTGAATTGACCAAGCAAGTCTCGGAAGCGGTAAACATTCCGGTGATTGCCTCTGGGGGAGCGGGGTCGAAGGAACATTTTTACGATGTGCTGACAGCGGGGAAGGCCGATGCTGCTTTGGCAGCTTCGATTTTCCACTATGATGAGACATCGATTCAATCGGTGAAAGAGTATCTCCAGACAAAAGGAGTTGTCGTGCGGCCATGACAGTAGAACTTGCACTTGCAGCGCAGAAGTTGCGGTTTGACGAAAACGGATTGATTCCTGTCATTGTTCAAGATGCACAGAGCAAGGCTGTTTTGACGCTTGCCTATATGAATGAGGAGTCGTTTTTGCGGTCGGTGGAGACGAAAGAAACGTGGTTTTGGAGCCGATCCAGGCAAGAGCTGTGGCATAAGGGAGCGACGTCGGGAAATACCCAGCGGATTGTTTCCATGCAGGTGGATTGCGACAGCGACGCGCTCGTCGTGCAAGTAGTGCCGAATGGTCCGGCTTGTCATACCGGGGCCTACAGCTGTTTTTCCGGAGAGCTTTTGGCAGGGGAAAAGGAGCTTGAAAAGGGAGAAGCAGGCGAGCGGTTTGCGATTCTGGGCGAATTGGAGGAATTGATCGCGAAGCGTGAAGCGGAGCGGCCGGAAGGTTCGTATACGACTTACTTGTTTGAAAAAGGCGTCGACAAAATCTTGAAAAAGGTAGGGGAAGAGGCAGCGGAGGTCATTATTGCGGCCAAAAATCGCAGCCACGAGGAATTGCGCTACGAAGCTTCCGACCTGCTTTTTCACTTGCTTGTCTTGTTGCGGGAACAGAAGCTGCCTTTGGATGATGTGCTTGCTGAGTTGCGGGGCAGGCGTTAAGCGTTCCAGGCGCTCACCTGAGTTTGTACGGTAGGGTGGTTTTTTGTTATGATTCCAATATCTGACTTTCGAAAGGTGTGATGTCTTATGAAGACAATAAGCGTCAAGCATGAACGACTTGGTAACGAAAACAATCACCGATTGAAAGGCAGGGAACGATTTGATCAAAGGAAATGTAGTGGAACTGCGCCCGGTAGCGGCGGAGGATATGGAGAGAATGTATCTGTGGCGCAATGACGAAGAGGCAGCAACATTGGCCGCCGGAACGTCTATGGCGGTGTACAGCAATGTCTCGCTTGATACGCTGCGGGCTTTGTATGAGGAAAGCGTAAAGACGTCTCGTTTGGATGATAAATGGAATCGGTTCGCTTTTTCGATTTACACGCTTGAAGGTG
>NZ_JBBOBQ010000001.1:4582500-5327500 GCF_038000275.1 Brevibacillus sp. FSL K6-0770 | reverse complement strand
GCATGGAAGGGCCATCGCTCAACGGATAAAAGCTACCCTGGGGATAACAGGCTTATCTCCCCCAAGAGTCCACATCGACGGGGAGGTTTGGCACCTCGATGTCGGCTCATCGCATCCTGGGGCTGAAGTAGGTCCCAAGGGTTGGGCTGTTCGCCCATTAAAGCGGTACGCGAGCTGGGTTCAGAACGTCGTGAGACAGTTCGGTCCCTATCTGTCGCGGGCGTAGGAAGTTTGAGGAGAGCTGTCCTTAGTACGAGAGGACCGGGATGGACGCACCGCTGGTGCACCAGTTGTCACGCCAGTGGCACAGCTGGGTAGCTATGTGCGGACGGGATAAGCGCTGAAAGCATCTAAGCGTGAAGCCCCCTCCAAGATGAGACTTCCCACAGCGCAAGCTGGTAAGACCCCTCATAGACGATGAGGTTGATAGGTTCGGTGTGGAAGCGCGGTAACGCGTGGAGCTGACGAATACTAATCGGTCGAGGACTTATCCACACATGCTTAGCAATCATGCGTATTCAGTTTTGAAGGAACAAAACCTTCCATAATGGAGCTGTGGTGAAGTTGGAGTTCACGCCGGTCTGTCACACCGGAGGTCGCGGGTTCGAGTCCCGTCAGCTCCGCCATTTCTTGTTTCTAGAGAAGAAATGGCGAAAAAGTATGTGGCTCGGTAGCTCAGTCGGTAGAGCAGAGGACTGAAAATCCTCGTGTCGGCGGTTCGATTCCGTCCCGAGCCACCATGTGAGAGCCATTAGCTCAGTTGGTAGAGCATCTGACTTTTAATCAGAGGGTCGAAGGTTCGAGTCCTTCATGGCTCACCAGTTTTTACAAAACATAGAAAAAGAAAACACGATAAACTATGCGGACGTAGCTCAATTGGTAGAGCGTCGCCTTGCCAAGGCGAAGGTCGCGGGTTCGAGACCCGTCGTCCGCTCCATTTCCGTTCGTAAACACCACTTGCTATGCGCCAGTGGTGTTTTCCTGCTTTTACCTGTGAAATGAACACTTTAAAAGACGAGTCAGCTTGTAGGCTGGCACCGCTTCTGGTACGATACTTGAAGTGCTGCTCCTACGATGTTGGAGGTTTTATGAAACATACCAAAAGTATTTTGAAAAAAACGACTGTCGTTGACTTCAAACAAGATGCCACTTTTTTTGTTGACCGTGGTATGCGCTTTTTGAATCGGTACGACTATGAGAAAGCACTGCGATCGTTTCGGCGGGCTGTCGAGATGGAACCAGCCAACGCTGAGTGCCACTGTCATTTGGCTAGTGCCCTCGCTGAGACGGGGCAGTTTGAAGCATCGAATGAAGTCCTCTATGAGGTTATAGAAAAATGGGACCCGTCCATGGTAGAAGTGTATTTCTACATGGCGAACAACTACGCCAATCTCGAAGATTACCAGATGGCTGAAGAAATGGCTGTGCGCTATTTGCAGGAAGCCGGCAACGGACATTATCGGGAGGAAGCGGAAGAACTGCTCGATTACATTTACTTCGAGCTGGACTTGCCGCCGCGTCATTTTCTCCCGAGCGAAAATGAAGATGTGTACAGCAAACATGAGCGGGCACGTCGCAGCTTGGAAGAAGGCCGCTTCCTGGAGGCTTTGGACATTTTGAAAGAAATCGTGGAAGCCGACCCTGACTTTTTGCCAGCCTGGAACAATTTGTCCCTCGCCTATTATTACGTGGGCGACTTCCAGCAAGCGATGGAGACGATCGAGAAGACGCTGGAAAAAGAGCATGGCAATTTGCATGCCTTGTGCAATCTGGCTGTTTTGCTCTCCCATCACAACCATACTGTTGAGCTGCTGGCTTTGATGGACATGCTCAAAAAAGTCGTGCCGTTCCATCCGGAGAACACCTACAAGCTGGCGACGACCATGGGAGTCCTGGGACAGCATGACGAAGCTTTCTTCCACTATCAGCGAATGCTGCGCGCTGGCCGTCCGCACGAGGCTTGCACGTACCACTACGCGGCGATCTCGGCGTATTTGAGCGGACGAAAAGAGCAGGCACTGCGCTGGTGGCAAAAAGCAAAGCAGATGGACCCGGAATCCGGAATTGCTGACCAGTACATTCACATGGTAAAAAGCGAGCAAGAAGGGGAAACTATAAAGCCGATCCCTTATCAATACAATCCTCCGCAACGCGATGTTTCGTGGGAAAAAGCGCCTTTTACGGGAGTAGAGGATTTCAAAAACGATCCGATGATTCGTGCTTCGCTTTTGTGGGCTTTGCAGCATGGGCGGGACGAAGTCAAATTCGCCGTTTTGCAAACTTTGTCGTTGATCGGCGATGACGAGGCTGAACATGCCGTTCGCCAGTTTTACTACCAGACGGACAACCCTCAACTGCAAAAGCTGGCGTTGCTCGCTTTGGCTGACATGGGGGCGGCGATGCCTGAGGATGCGCCGGACTCGGCAAAGCACGCCAGCCACACGGGGATCGTACAAGGTGAGATGAGTGTGGAAGAGGGTATTCACCGCTACTTGATCGCAGAGGGCCAGCAGGAGGCAGGAGAGTGGTGCCTTCAGGTGTGGAACGTGCATCATGAATATATGCTCAGCCAAGTACAAGTGCGGAAAGCAGTTGCATGGATCGCTGCATTAGAATATGTATACGGAACTGTGGTAAACAGCAAGAAGTCGCAAGCGCACCTGGCTCAAAAGTACGGAGTTTCGGCTGCAACCGTCTCGAAGTGTGTCAAAGTATTGTCGACGCTTGATTTTAAATAGATTATTACTTTATAATAACTATAAATAAAGAAGCGTGTCAGACGAGGAGGCAACATATATGAGCGATCAAAAAGTTTATGATGTGATCATCGCCGGAGCCGGCCCTGCTGGTATGACGGCTGCTGTATACACTTCCCGCGCCAATATGAGCACTTTGATGCTGGAGAGAGGCATCCCGGGCGGTCAGATGGCCAACACCGAGGAAATCGAGAACTATCCAGGATTCAGCTCCATTCTCGGACCTGACCTGTCTACCAAAATGTTTGAACATGCACAGTCATTCGGCGCTGAATACGCTTATGGCGAGATCAAGGAAATCCGCGATGAAGAGCCGTACAAACGCGTAATCGCAGGCGACAAGGAATACTTGGCGAAATCTGTGATCGTTGCTACCGGAGCAGAGCACCGTCTGCTCGGAGTGCCGGGAGAAAAAGAACTGTCCGGCCGCGGCGTTTCGTATTGCGCGGTATGTGACGGAGCTTTCTTCCGCAACAAAGAGCTGGTTGTAGTAGGCGGCGGAGACTCTGCGGTTGAGGAAGCCGTATTCTTGACCCGCTTTGCTTCCAAAGTAACGATCGTACACCGTCGTGATCAGTTCCGCGCCCAAAAAATCTTGCAAAAACGCGCTTTTGAAAACGAAAAGATCGAAGTGATCTGGGATTCCGCCGTCAAAGAAATTCGCGGTGAAGGAAAAGTTCAATCCGTTCTTTTGGAAAACACCAAAACAGGTGAGCAAAGCGAGTTTGCGACAGATGGCGTGTTCATCTACGTAGGTATGGACCCACTGACAGAAAGCGTCCGTTCGCTGGGCATCACCAATGACGCTGGCTACATTTTGACTGATGAAAAAATGTACACAAAAGTAAAAGGCGTGTTCGCAGCCGGCGACGTTCGTGAAAAAATGCTGCGTCAAGTCGTAACCGCGACCGGAGACGGTTCGATCGCTGCTCAATCCGCGCAACATTACGTGGAAGAGCTGAACGAAAAGATAAAGGAACAAAATGTCACAATCTCTTAACGTGCTTGTAACATGGGTGAAATAATTCAAGGGTAAGATAAAGACAATGAATTGACCCCCTTATCTATATAAACATTGTTGCGTGGCTGAGAATGCAGTCGCGCATCTTTTTTTGTCCAAAAACAGCTTGTACGCTTTGGAAAAACAGATGGGAAAAGTGGGGAAGCGCCCAAAAAGGTGCGAATAGGGCAGTGATTATGGTATGCTATTGTCAGAATCGTAGGAGGCGAGTTGCGTGACGGAATTGGGAAACGACAAGGCCATTAATCTCCTGATCATTACCGGAATGTCAGGTGCGGGAAAAACAGTTGCTGTACAAAGCTTGGAGGATTTGGGTTATTTTTGCGTCGACAACCTGCCCCCTGTACTGATTCCCAAATTTGCCGAGTTGGTCAAACAGTCTGGCGGGAGTATTGAGCGTGTCGCTTTGGTTATCGATTTGCGGGGACGGGAGTTTTTCGAAAGTCTGTCCGTAACGATCGAGAGTCTGGAGCAGATGGAGGGATTGTCGTACCACATCCTCTATCTCGATGCGAACGATCAAACGCTGGTTTCCCGTTACAAGGAAACCCGTCGCAGACATCCGCTTTCACCGAACGGTTCCCCTCTGGAAGGAATACATGCTGAGCGCCGCTTGTTGCAGGAAATGAAGGGCTGGGCGCATCAGATTATCGATACGAGTCAAATGAAGCCGGCACAGCTTCGTGAAAAAATCATCAACCAATACGCACAACAAGGATCACCCCTTACGATCAATGTATTGTCGTTTGGCTTTAAATACGGTACGCCGATTGACGCGGACTTGATGTTTGATGTCCGGTTTTTGCCAAACCCTCACTACGTGGACGAATTGCGGCCCAAGACCGGATGTGATCCAGAAGTGGCTGATTACGTGATGAAACACAAGGAAACAAAAGAGTTCATCGAGAAGCTGACGGACTTTTTGGCGTATACGTTGCCGCATTACCAGCGGGAAGGGAAAAGCCAGTTGGTGATCGGCATCGGATGCACGGGAGGAAAACACCGTTCAGTCGCCATCGCCGAGCATTTGGGGGAGACGTTCGGAAAAGATTTTACCATCCGTGTCAGTCATCGAGACATGGAAAAGAACAAGTGAGCATAGGATGGCAGGAAGAAAAAGCAAGACGATGCACATGAGATAGCCACCTGTTTATTTGTATCAGAAATAATGAGGTGACATATGCCTACTAAGGGAATGGGGAGGCTACAGTCAAGGCCATTACGAATTGTCGTCATTGGCGGAGGAACGGGTCTGTCCGTCCTTTTGCGCGGTCTGAAGCATGAGCCGGTGCATATCACAGCGATCGTAACCGTAGCAGACGATGGGGGAAGCTCGGGACGTCTGCGCGAGGAAATGGATATGCTGCCACCGGGAGACATTCGCAATGTGTTGACTGCTTTGGCCGATACGGAGCCGTTGATGGAAAAAGTCATGCAGTACCGTTTTTCCTCAGGCACGGGATTAGCAGGGCATAATTTGGGAAATCTACTACTTGCGGCGATGAACGAAATCACGGGAGATTTTGTGACCGCAGTGAAAACGTTAAGCGGGGTTTTGGCAGTGCGAGGAGATGTACTGCCTGCATCTACGCAATCCATTCGTCTGAAAGCGGAGATGACGGATGGCTCCATCGTGGTGGGCGAATCCCAAATACCGCTGACGGGCAAGGAAATCAAACGGGTTTTCCTTGATCCTGTGGATGCTGTGCCGCTGAGCGAAGCTCTTTTGGCCATCGCCGAGGCGGATGCCATTTTGATTGGCCCGGGCAGCTTGTATACGAGCATACTGCCCAATTTGCTGGTGCGAGGCTTGTTTGCTGCGCTCAGACGCTCTACGGCCCCAAAGATTTACATTTGCAATGTAATGACACAGCCAGGAGAGACGGACGGTTTTTCCGCCTCCAAGCATGTGCAGGTTATGTACGAACATGTTAACGAATCATTTTTAGATACGATCATTGTCAACTCAGCAGAGCTGCCGAACCACGTATTGGAGAAATACGCGGAAAAAGGAGCTGCTCCCGTCCCGTGCGATCTGAAAAAGCTGCGTCAGCTCGGCTTGCATATTGTTGCAAAGCCGCTGGTCACATTCGAGGACGGTTACCTGCGTCATGATGCGCATGCAGTAAGCAAGCAAGTCGTTTCACTCGTCAAGCGCAGACGAAAGGTGCTGAAGATAGAGAAGGAGTAGTGAAGTTCGATGTCATTCGCCGCACATACCAAGAAAGAACTGACCATGATGGAGGGCGCCGATTGCTGCAACAAGGCCGAATTGTCTGCCTTGATCCGCATGAATGGGAGCTTGCAGTTCGGGGCAGGACGCCTGGTGCTGGATGTGACGACGGAAAACGCGGCGATTGCCAGAAGGATTTACACCTTGATCAAAAAGCTGTTTCAGACGCACTGTGAGCTGCTCGTCCGCAAAAAAATGCGTCTGAAAAAGAATAACGTCTACATCGTGCGTATACCCAACCAGGCCAATGAGATCTTGCAAAACCTGGCGATCATGGACAGCAGTCTCTCGTTCGTACCGGGGATCGCTCCTGAAATCGTGAAAAAGTCGTGTTGCCGGGCCGCCTACCTGCGTGGAGCTTTTCTGGCGGGCGGATCGGTCAATCACCCGGAAGCGTCCAGCTACCATCTGGAAATATTCACTTCCTACCAGGATTTCTGCGAAGCATTGACCAAGATCGCCAATCGGTATAAACTAAATGCCAAGTGCATCGAGCGGAAAAAAGGGTACGTCCTCTATATAAAAGAGGGCGAGAGAATTACCGAGTTTTTAAGTCTTATCGGTGCGCATCAGGCTCTCTTGTACTTCGAAGATGTCCGGATCGTCAAGGACATGCGAAACTCTGTAAACCGGCTGCATAATTGCGAGATTGCCAACATCAACAAAACGGTAAACGCTGCCACAAGACAAATGGAAAACATTCAGCTCATCGATCAGGAAATGGGGCTGGAGAATTTGCCCAGACGCCTGCGGGAAGTGGCGGAGCTTCGCGTGGCTCACCCCGATATCAATTTGAAAGAGTTGGGGGAAATGGTCCCGAGTGGAGTTGTCAGCAAATCGGGAATTAATCACCGCTTGCGAAAAATTAATGAAATCGCTGACAAAATACGAGAAAAACAAAATCTTTCGATGTAATTGCATGCTATACTAAAGGATAATAGTCTACAAGTAAGGAGGTCCATTCATGGTTCAACAGCAGGTTGTGGTTCAGTTGAAGACCGGTTTGCAGGCTCGTCCGGCTGCCTTTTTCGTGCAGGAGGCCAACCGCTTTGTATCGGAAGTATTCGTAGAAAAAGGCAACAAAAAAGTTAACGCGAAAAGCATCATGGGTATCATGAGCCTCGCGATCAGCTCCGGAACGGAGATTACCATTTTGGCGGAAGGGCCGGATGCCTCCCAGGCAGTATCGAGCCTCACGACGTTGGTAAGCAAGGAAGAGTAGAAAGATGGATGAAGACACTGTCCCGAAAGGGGAGTGTCTTTTTTTGTACAGATGCCCATGCATCAATTTCGTGAACGGAGGGTATTGCTAAACAATGTAGAGCGCAAAAAGGAGGAATGACTCATGAGCAATCGTGACACGTGTCAGGATAGCTGCAACGAAGGCCGGGATTCTTATGACATGGACATCGACCGGATGATCAATGAAGGGCTTGGCGGCGGAATCGTTTCTGATCAGAACGGTCTGATCGAAGAAACCAGCGTGGATACGATGACAGGGGCAAGCTCCGCGCAGCAAGCCTTAGAAAACGAGCGATAAGAGGGACGAAGCCATGGATCTGACAAGAGCGCAGGCAATCCTTTATTCTCCTGAGAAAATAAAGGTAGAATACCAGGGTGAATCGGTATGGATCGACTCTGTCGATGAGAAGACGTCCACAGCGCGTATTCATCAGGAAAGAAATCCGGGCAACAGCTTGACTGTGTATGTCAGCCAGTTGGAGGAATTGTGAAGTAGATGCAAAAAACACTCGGCCAGTCGTTGGCACGAGTGTTTTTGTGACGAAAGTCGTTACTTTTTCGCAGATGGCTCTGAAGTAATCACTTTGTCGATCAGTCCGTACTCTACTGCTTCCGCAGCGGAGAGGAAGTTGTCGCGATCCGTATCTTTTTGGATGCGCTCCAGTGGCTGTCCTGTCCGTTCAGCCAGGATGGTGTTCAAGTGGTCGCGCA
Organism: Brevibacillus sp. FSL K6-0770; assembly: GCF_038000275.1. NCBI lineage: Bacteria > Bacillati > Bacillota > Bacilli > Caryophanales > Paenibacillaceae > Brevibacillus > Brevibacillus sp. FSL K6-0770. The sequence continues at coordinate 5,319,537 of NZ_JBBOBQ010000001.1, read as the reverse complement.
TTTTCAAAATGCGTTTTGCCGCGATTTCGATATCGCTTGCTTGACCTTGTGCACCGCCCAGAGGCTGGTGAATCATGACTTCACTGTTCGGCAGGGCATAGCGCTTGCCTTTTGTTCCGGCAGCCAACAGGAAAGCTCCCATGGAAGCAGCCATTCCGATACAAATGGTGGAAACGTCAGGTTTGATGAAGTGCATCGTATCGTAAATCGCCATGCCGGCAGTGATGGAACCGCCCGGGCTATTTATGTACAGATGAATGTCTTTCTCCGGATCTTCCGCCTGAAGGAACAACAGCTGGGCCACCACAATGTTGGCTACCGTGTCGTTGATGGGAGTTCCCAGAAAGATGATGCGGTCTTTGAGCAGGCGCGAATAAATATCGTAAGCACGTTCACCGCGGTTTGTCTGTTCAATGACGGTTGGAATCAAATTCATGTGCATCTAGTCTTCCTCCTCTCTTTGTAAGATTATCATACACAAAAGGTCAATGAAGGTCAAACACATAAGTGCACGCCCTCCCTACCATGGTTGCCAAATTGTCTCTCTCTAAACCTATGGCGGAACGAATGATTTCATTCTTCCTCTGTGTCCTCCGCTTCCGCCAGATCAACGGCAAGCTTGAGCGTCGCCTTCATTTTTTTCCCTTTGATGATCGTATACTCGTCTATTTGCAAGGCCGATAAGTGATTGATGGCTTCTGCCAGCTCCTGCTGATTTTTGTACGGCTGGATCGTCAACAGGCATTCTTCGTCACTGGCTTCCTGGTATATCAGAAAAAATCGCTCGCCTGCCATGAAGGCACCCTCCCATCTTTATAATTATCCACAGTTTTATCCACAGGTTGTGCACAAAAACATTTGTTCGCGGGATAGCATGCGTTGATTCCCATAGTTTTGGCATAATTGGCTAATCCTTTACATAGGAAAAGTATGGAACAAAAAAGGAGGAATATGAAGATTTGTGTCGAAAAACACAAAATTGGAATTCATTTCATAACAATCAAGGGGTGTTTATTATGCTTCGCAAGTTTTCCACATTGATGCTGACAGCTGCTTTGCTGACCGGAAGCGTAGCTGCAACAGCGGCTTTTGCTCAAACGGCACCTGCCAAACAACAAATCAAAATCACGGTTCAACTTAACGGCAAAGAGCTGCCATTTCCTCAGGACATCGTGACTGAGAACGGGGTAGCTTATGTCAATGCAAGCACTTTGGCAGTCGCACTGGGCGGTGCAGCTGCTTGGGATTCCACAACCAAATCGCTGCTGGTTTCCAAAGACAACAAGTACGGCCTGCGCATGTATGAAAACAACACGTTTGCATACAAAAACGGAAAAGAAACCCGTGTAGCAAACCCGCCGCGTCCCGTGACTGGTGGCGTATTGGTACCGCTGGTGTTCATCGCGGAAGAGCTTGGTGCAAAAGTGTCCTACGATGCAAAAACATGGACATACAAACTGACTACCGAGATCAACAAGTAACGCTTTGGATGATTCCTCCGTTGTGATTGCCCTGTGGCTTCTCGTATAATAGAGAAAAAGCAGGCGCAATCGAGAGGGGACTTACAAAAATGCAAGGAACCACGTTTGCCAGTGTAGCGTTGCTGGTTGGCTTTGTGGTAGTGGCTATATACGTTATGTGCAAAGCGTATTCCCAAAAATACAAAGAGTAACAAATATTTACCAAAAAAGAAGCCGCACCTTTCACGGGTGTGGCTATTTTATTTAATTTTCAGAAAATATATCATGCAGGAATATAAACTTCCACAATAAAACAACCAAAATATTATCATTTCTATTGCAAATTTTCTAAAATATCCTACAATAAAAGAGTGATTCATAGTTTGCACGTAAATAAAGAGGGGGATGTTTCGCTATGAAGAAACAAAAATCACTGTCGATCCTGGCTGCTACCGTAGCACTGGGGACATTGCTTGCAGGCTGCGGGGGCGGCCAGTCCAGCGCACCACAATCGAATGCAAACGGCGGCGGAAGCACCGGAGGCGGAGGGGCTGGGGAAAAACTGGTCATCGCTGTAGTCGGTCCGATGTCCGGTCAATATTCCGATTACGGAAGCACGGCCAAAGCAGGTGCTGAATATGCCCTGAAAGAAAAACAAGAGGCGTTCAAAGCACTCGGCTTTGAAGTACAGCTTTCCGCACAAGACGACCAGGCTGACCCGAAACAAGGGGTAGCGGTCGCACAAATGTTGATTTCCAATCCTGATGTAGTAGGGGTTGTAGGCCACGCAACAACGGGTGCCTCCATCACTGCTGCTGCTCAATACGATCAAGAGAAGCTCGTCATGGTATCGCCATCTGCGACAGGCTCTGACCTGACGGAGCAAGGCAAAAAGATCGTACACCGCATCTGTGCGCGTGACGATCAGCAAGGTTCCAAGGCAGCGATCTATGCGAAAAACCAACTGGGCGTAAAAACAGCGTTCGTCATGCACGACAAGGCTGCTTACGGTCAAGGGCTTGCTGAAGAAGTGAAAAAGCAATTTGAAAAAGACGGCGTGGAAATTGTCGGCTTTGAAGGGGTAACAGCTGGAGAGAAAGATTACAGTGCCGTCATCAACCAGATCGTATCCAAAAATCCGGAAATGATCTACTTCGGCGGTTACTACTCCGATGCGGGCATTATCGTGAAGCAAGCGCGCGAAAAAGGCTACAAAGGCATCTTCATGGGTGGAGACGGCTACGACTCTGCTGACCTGGTGAAAATCGCTGGTGCCGATAACGCGAACAACGTAGTGTTCACTTCTACTGTCGGCGATGTAGGGGCTACACCTGAAGGCAAGAAATGGATCGAAGACTTTGAAAAATCGACTGGCAACAAAGTGGGTATCTTCACATCCTTTGGCTATGACTCCATGGGTGTAATGCTCAGCGGTTTGGAAGAGGCGATCAAAGCGAACGGCGGCAAAAAGCCAACCCGTGAGCAAGTGCTGGAAGCTGTGCACAAAACAAAAGACTACAAAGGCAAATTCGTTAACGTAACGTTCAACGAAAAAGGCGACAACGAGTTCGCGTCCGTATATGTGTACAAATACGAGAACGGTCAAAAAGTATACATCGGGGAAGCGAAATAATCGCTCAGTATGATCAGGCCGTTTCGGACATACTACGTTTGGCACGAAGACCAGCTAACATGAGGAGGGATTCGCATGTCAAACAATCGCAATACGAAAAACGGCGGCAATCAGGGACACAGCAGCAAGACGCAGGGCACGCAAAAGCAAAAGTCCGAGCGAGATCGCAACCTGAATAAGCAAGACCCGCAATAAGCAAAAGCCCACCCAAGCGAGCGATAAGCTCCTGGGTGGGTTTTTGTGTTTACCAGATTCCTTGCTTGCTCGGCAGGCGTTTTTCTGGATGGCCGTAGCCTTGATGCTTGCGGCTTCTGAGGTTTTTGGCTTGTGATTCATGAATTTTGGCGACGAACTCACTCGTACTCATCTTGGTAAAATCCATCGGGCACCTCCATGCGGTTTGGCTTGACGCCTTTCTTTAGGATAGCCCTTTTTCAGCGGCGACAATCGGCAACGTGATTTTTACCGTAGTTCCTTCACCTGGCTTGCTGCTCACTTCCAGATGGCCGTCGTGGTCTTTGATGATTTTGCGGCTGATCATCAGCCCTAATCCGGTTCCATTGTCTTTGGTCGTGAAAAAAGGCTCGCCCAGCTTGGGAAGCAGCTCTTCCGGTATGCCGCAGCCATTGTCGGTAATCGTGATGACCACTTGGCCAGCGGCTTTTGCCGAAGTGGTCAGGGTGACATCTCCATGCCCGCTCATGGCCTCGATTGCATTTTTGATGACGTTGATAAACACTTGCTTGAGCTGGTTTTCTTCCCCGGAGATGAGGGGATCGCAGCCAAAAGCGGTGTGGAAGCGGATGTTCTTCAAGTTTGCTTCTGACGCCAGCAAGGTCAGCACATTTTTCAGCAAGAAGACCAGCGGGAGAGATTTGATCTTGACGTTGTGCGGCTTCGCGAGCACGAGCAACTCACTGACGATGAAATTGATTCGATCCAGCTCGGAAAGCATGATGTCTGCGTACATTTGATGATCAACCAGCGTCGGCTTCAACAGCTGAATAAAGCCGCGCAGCGAAGTGAGCGGATTGCGGATTTCGTGAGCGATGCCCGCTGCCAGCTCGCCGATGACAGAGAGTTTCTCGGCATTGCGCAGCAGCATCTCGTTGTTTCTCCGCTCGGTAATATCGCGGGAAACGATAATGAAGCCGTCGCATTCGCCGTTGTCGGCCAGGATCGGGGTTCCTTTTGCCTCCAGCACGAGCCAGTCGCCGCTCACCGTGCGATAGCGAAATTCACACGTTCGCGGCTCCAGCGTTTCCATTAAATCTTGAAATTGCAGGTCGACGCGTTCCAGATCATCCGGGTGAATGTTTTTGAAGGACAGCTTGCCGGCATGCCTCATCGTTCCCGTGACTCGCTCGTATGAGGGAGAGAGGTGGACGATGTCTCCGTGCTTGTCGGTTATCAAAATCAAATCGTCCGTATGCTCCGCGATAAGTTGGCTTTCTTTTCTGATTTTGGACAAGGCCGCTTCAGATACTTTGCGCTCCATGACATTGCGGGAGACAAACATGACGTTTTTCACCGTGCCATCCTCGGAAGCAACGGGAATCCCGCGTGTCTCAAAAGAAATCCATGTTCCATTTTTGTGCCGGGAGCGAAATTCCAGGAAAACCGGCTGATTCTTTTCGAAAATTTCTTGCTTCTTGGTCAAAAGCAGGGGGAAATCGTCTGGATGTGTAATCTCCAGGCTGCCGGGGGAGACGAGTTCGGAAGGCAAATAGCCCAATTGCTGCTCGACAGAGGGGGAAACGTAGACACGCTTCAGCGACTCGTCGAAAATCGTGACGATATCTTGGGTATGGTCTATCAACAGTCGATACTTGGTTTCTGTTTGAAGCAACGCTTTTTCGACCCGTTTGCGCTCGGAAATGTCTCGCGTGAGGCACGAAGCGGCGATGATGCTTCCGTTTGCGTCGCGTATGGGGGCGGCGGACAACGTAACCTCCACCTGTGTGCCGTCTTTTCGCCTGCGGATCGTTTCGTAGTTGGTCAAATGCACGCCCATGTTTCGGACGGCATCAAACAACTGTCTCGTCTCGCTGACAAGCTCGTCCGGGATAAAGCAGTACGGGGAGGCGTTGATTTCCGCAAGCGACCAGCCGTAATACTGTTCAAATGCCTGATTGACCAAAACGATCTGGTTGTTCATGTCACTGATTGAGATGGCGTCTGTCGTAAAGTGAAAAAATGCTTTCAAAATCTGATCCGGGAAGAAGAGTCTCGCCGCGTCGGGGTGGGAGCGCCTTTTTTTCCACTTGTATGTGGGCGTGAGCTTATCTGTCATAGCTATCCTGCCTTGGCATTCAATTATTTGGATTTGCAGATTCGTGTCAAGATAGTCATAGTATTCGAGCTATTGGGGTTATTTTCCTATCACCAAATTCAGAATAGAAAGGGACAATATGGAAAACGAAAAATTGGCAAACGGAGGACGGTTCAAACTGGACGAAAAAATAGGCTATAATGAAAGAAGGAAAACAGGCGGAGGTGTCTTGCATGAGTACGGGGTTTATTGTTGCGTTGGTGATTGTCTTTGTCCTCATCATCGGACTCACGATATTGATTACAAACAAAGCTTATGCCCGCAAACCGGAGCAGGTAGATCCGCTTCCGGGGAAAGAGCTGGCGCAGAAAGAGCTGGATCAGTAGCGCAGAACGAATGAATGGTTTGCCTGCGAGCCTGCGATGGGGATGTGCTGTCGCAGGCTTTCAGGTAGAAAGACAAGGTCAGACCGAGGGAAAACAAAAAAGACTGGAACGAGTCCAGTCTTTTTTCATATGGTACGCCTGAAGGGAATCGAACCCCCGCACATGGTTCCGGAGACCATTGCTCTATCCACTGAGCTACAGGCGTATGATGTGAATGGGTGACACTAATCAATTATAAGGGATTACCACAGGAAAATGCAAACGAAAAACGAGATTTTGTGTGATTTTTTTTCATGAGTGTGAACAGAAGCGGAGCATTAATTTTTGCAGATCATCTTCAAAAATTGGCAGGAAAATTGCAAGAGAGAACGAATATAATGAAAATTAAAGAGACATCTCGCAAGAAGCAGTGGGAAGGGGGCGAACTTCATGAACATGGGACTGGGGTTGTATCAAGAACAGACGCTGAAATTAGTGATGACGCCGGAATTGCGTCAAGCCATTACCATATTGCAATACTCAGCTGTTGACCTGATTTCCTATTTGCAGGATCAGGCCAACGAAAATCCTGTATTCGACCTGGAAGTAGCGGGAGAAGTGGCCTCGGCGAAAGCCGAAAAGCCGGCGCCAGAGATTGACTGGAAGGAAATCGTTGGCAACCGCGCGACGGGTGAGTACTCTCCGGCAAAAAATGAAAGCACTTACAACCCGTTGGATTATGTTCAGCAAGGCAGCGAAAACTTGTATGAGCATCTGGAGCGGCAGCTTGGCTACGTGAAGGGCTTCTCCCCTTTGCAAAGGCAAATCGCACTGTTTTTGATCGGAAACCTGGACGAAAAAGGTTACCTGGAAATAACGCTGGAGGAAGCGAGCCGCAATCTCGGAGTAGAGATGCTGGAGATTGAGGATGTACTGTCGGTCTTGCAGCACTTTGACCCGGTAGGAGTAGCGGCGCGCAGTCTGGAGGAATGTTTGCTGTTGCAGTTGGAGCACCTGGCGCTCGATGACGAGAAGATCGTCATGGTCGTCCGCAACCACCTGCAAGACCTCGCAGACAACCGTTACCAGCGCATTGCCGACAAAGTAGGCTGCACGCCGCAGGAAGTGCAGACGATGGCGGATCTCGTTCGGACGCTGAATCCCAGGCCGGGTGCTCAGTTCTCTCAATCCGAGACAAGATACGTCATCCCGGACGTGACCGTGGAAAAAGTCGGCAGCGAGTACGTGGTGCTAGTCAACGATGTGGCGGCTCCGCGCTTGAAAATCAACAGCTTTTATGAAAAAATGCTCAGTCAGCAAAAAAGTCAGGAAGAAGCGAAGCAGTTTATCCACGACAAGCTCAACGCCGCCATGTGGCTGGCGAAGAGCCTGGAACAGCGCCGGCTGACTCTCATGCGCGTAACGCAGGCGATCGTGGACATGCAACGCGACTTTTTTGACCGGGGCATCCATTATTTGAAGCCGATGACGCAAAAGGAAATTGCCGAGCGCGTCAGCTTGCATGAATCGACGATCAGCCGGGCAACCAGCAACAAATACGTGCAAACGCCGCGGGGAATTTTCGAGCTGAAATACTTTTTCACTTCGGCACTCACCACTTCCAGCGGGTCTGCAACGTCCTCCGAGAGCGTAAAACGCAGGATCAAGGCGCTGATTGAGCAGGAGGATCGCAAGGCGCCACTCTCCGACCAGAAGCTGGGGGAAATGCTGCTTGCAGAAGGAATCGAGATTTCTCGCCGCACGGTCGCCAAGTATCGGGAGGAAATGCTGATTCCATCCTCGGCCAAACGAAAGAGGTTTTAAAAGCCAATGAACAACAGGCAGCTTGAAATTGTCTTGTACGGACGAAAAAAATGCCATCTGTGCGAAGATGTGGAACTGATCATCCGCGCTTTGGCAGAGGAGTTTCCTTTACAGCTAAGCGTCGTGGATATCGAAAGCGATGAACAGCTGCACGAAGAGATGATGCTGGTGATTCCGGTAGTCGCGATTGATGGAGAGGTCGTATTTCGCTCGATCACTCATGTCGTGACCATGGAAGAGCTGCGAGCGGAATTTGCCAGGCGTCAGAATTGACTGAAAAAAGCTCCCCCTGTGCCAATATTTAGGTCAGGGGGAGCTTGCATGTTTGCCTGCGATATGCTACATTCAAGTTGTAGCAAGTGATCTTTTTTTTGTACGAATCGGGACAAAAAATGTATATACAGGGACAAAAAACGTCCCGATCAATTTTACAGCCAAGGATGTAAGCACATGCGACGTTTACTGGAACTGCAACAGAAGTTGCTGCCTGACCTGACCAGGGTCTTGCGTGAAAGGTACATGTTGCTCCGATCGATCTATCACTTGCAGCCGATTGGGCGCAGAGGGCTTGCTCAGGCGATGAACACTACCGAGCGCATTTTGCGTTCCGAGGTAGAGCTGTTGAAAGAGACAGGGCTTCTGACGGTTACCGCTGCGGGAATGCAGTTGAGCGGCGAAGGACAGCAAGTGTTGGACGACATGGAGCCGCTTGTCGGCGAGCTGTTTGGCCTCCGGGACTTGGCAGAAGGGCTGCAAAAGAAGCTCGGCATCCCGGAAGTGATCGTGGTGCAGGGCGATGCAGACCAGTCTCCCTGGGTCAAAGCCGAGCTTGGACGCGTAGGCGCGAGAGTTTTGAAGCAAGCGATCCAAGAGGGCGATATTGTCGCTGTGACTGGCGGCACTTCGATTGCCAGCGTAGCCAATCACCTGACGCCTTCCGCTTCGTTCAAGCATGTACAGTTCGTACCTGCTCGCGGCGGGCTGGGCGAGAGAGTGGAGCTGCAAGCCAACACGCTCGCTGCCGCGATGGCTGCCAAGACAGGGGCTACTTATCGGCTGCTGCACGTGCCGGATCGGTTGCACCCGGAAGCGCTGCAAACATTGCTCAAAGAGCCTCAGGTGCAAGACGTTCTCGCGCTTTTGCAAAATACGCGGATCGTGCTGCACGGGATTGGCGACGCGATCGCCATGGCTCGTCGGCGCAATTACTCCGAAGAAGAGCTGGCTGATCTGGCAGAAGCGGGAGCGGTATCCGAAGCGTTTGGCTACTACTTTAATGAAGCAGGCGAAACGGTCCACCGGATGCCGACTATCGGACTTCAGTTGGAAGAAGTGCACAAGGCTGAAACCGTGCTTTCCATAGCAGGGGGCGAAAGCAAGGCAAAAGCGATTCTTTCCTTTGCCAAACAATCGTGTCAGAATGTACTCATTACAGATGAGGGAGCGGCAAGAGCACTCTTGTCCACACGATTGTAACGGGGAAGGAAGTTGATCGTATGTCTATGGCGCAAGTTACGCCGATCCTGGCGATGATTGCGGGAATCGTGCTCAGTTTGTCGCTCGGTTTGCCGATCGCATGGGGGATTGTTTTTGCGATCCTGGTCACACTGGTAAGTGTAAGAAAGCTGGGCTTTTCCATCAGGCAGCAATTCGCCTTTGGCTGGGAAGGTGTCAAGAAGACGAAGCCGGTTCTCATGATCCTGTTTTTGGTGGGCGTGCTGATTCCGCTTTTGATGATGGGAGGAACGATACCCGCGATCATTTATTACGGGTTGTCCATCGTCAACGTCGACTATTTGTTCGTTCTCTCCTTTTTGCTGACAGGAGCAGTCAGTTACCTGCTTGGAACGTCTGTCGGCACGCTTAGCACCATCGGACTTTCCTTGATGGGGATTGCCCACGCAGCAGGGATATCGCCAGCGATTACGGGCGGAGCCTTGATCTCGGGAGCGATGGTGGGGGAACGATTTTCACCGATATCCAGCAGCCGTCTGCTTGTCCTCTCCAATGTAGGGATGACAGAAGCGCAAGATGGAAAAACGAGACGTCCTGCCATGCTTGCCACAGGCATATGCGCCGTTTTGTTTCTCGCTCTCGACCTGTTCCGGTCACAGGCAGGTTCAGGCGAAATGATTCAAATGTATCAGGAGCTTTTGACGAGCCACTTTTCGATTAACTGGCTGCTCATGCTGCCGCTGCTTGTCCTCATCGGGTCTTTTGCCCTGCAGATCAAGGCCGTAACGGCTCTTTTGCTCGGCATTGTCGTCAGTGCGGTGATGGTGCTCGTTCACGGGCAGCTTGATGTCAGCACGTTTTTTTCCGCCATGCTGAACGGCTACGAGCTGCACTCAGGTACAAGGCTGGATCAGCTTGTACACGGCGGGGGGATGGTTGCCATTTTGAACGTCCTGCTGCTGATTGTTTTGGCAGGGTTTTTGAACGGCATATTGAACCAGGCCCAAATTCTTGCCCCGATTGTCGATAAATGGATGGGCGAGACGAAAAATCCGACGCTGCTGGTAGCGAAAGCAACTGCTTTGTCGCTCCTGGTTATCATCATCAGCTGTAACCAGACCATTCCGATTCTGGTGCTGGGAACGACGCTTTTGGACCGATTCTCCCAATGGAGCAAAGGGCGCGAGTTGCTGGGGAAAACCATGCTCGATTCTACGGTAGTCATGCCTGTGCTGATTCCGTGGAACGGATTGTCGATGATGATGGCTCTGACGCTGGGAGTTCCCACCGTACAGACGTTGCCCTTTGTATTTTTCAGCATTTTGTTGCCGATTGTCACCATTCTCTCCACCCGATGGTTTCTTCCGGAAGGTGGGATGATAGCCATAAAGAATAAAGCTAGTTAACGATCAGGAGGTTTTTCTCATGGTAAAAGTAGGGATTAACGGATTTGGACGAATTGGTCGCAACGTATTCCGCGCAGCACTTGGCAATCCGAACGTGGAAATCGTCGCAGTAAACGATCTTACTGACGCGAAAACGCTCGCTCACCTGCTGAAATACGATTCCGTGCACGGCGTTCTGGATCTCTCCGTAGAAGCGGGAGAAAACACGCTGATCGTAGGCGGAAAAGAAATCAAGGTTCTCGCAGAGCGTGATCCTGCTCAACTGAAATGGGCAGACTACGGCGTGGAAATCGTCGTGGAGTCTACTGGCCGATTCACGAAGCGTGAAGACGCAGCGAAGCACCTGGAAGGCGGAGCGAAAAAAGTCATCATTTCCGCCCCTGCTACCAATGAAGACATCACGGTCGTTATGGGTGTAAACGAAGACAAATACGATGCTGCGAAGCACACCGTCATCTCCAATGCATCCTGCACAACGAACTGCCTGGCTCCGTTTGCCAAAGTGCTCAACGATAAATTCGGCATCGTTCGCGGCTTGATGACTACCGTTCACTCCTACACCAACGACCAACAAATTCTCGACCTGCCGCACAAAGACTTGCGTCGTGCCCGTGCCGCTGCGGAAAACATCATTCCTACCTCCACTGGAGCAGCGAAAGCAGTAGCGCTCGTACTGCCTGAGCTGAAAGGAAAGCTGAACGGCTTCGCTATGCGCGTGCCAACTCCAAATGTGTCGGTTGTCGACCTGGTCGTTGAGCTGAAAGCTGACGTAACGGTAGATGAAGTGAACAGCGCGCTGAAAGAAGCAGCTGAAGGCCCGATGAAAAACATTCTGGGCTACTCCGAAGACCCGCTTGTATCGTCCGACTACAACGGAAACCCGGCGTCCTCCACAATCGATGCTCTGTCCACTATGGTACTGGAAGGAAACATGGTGAAAGTAGTTTCCTGGTACGACAACGAGTGGGGTTATTCCAATCGTGTCGTAGACTTGTGTCATTTTGTTGCACAGCGCGGCTTCTAACACGTAAAATAGAACTGTTGTGAAAAAAGGGAGAGCAATCTCCCTTTTCCCATATGTTTTTTCCGAATAAAAAGCCATTGATTTGGGAGGATCGTTCATGAACAAGAAATCTATCCGCGATGTTGAGCTGGCAGGCAAGCGCGTATTTTGCCGTGTCGACTTTAATGTGCCGATGCAGGACGGGACCATCACAGATGATACTCGCATCCGTGCCGCTGTGCCAACCATCCGTTTCCTGATGGAAAAAGGAGCGAAAGTAATCCTGGCGAGCCATTTTGGCCGTCCAAAGGGGCAAGTAGTCGAAGAGATGCGCCTTACTCCTGTCGCGTCCCATTTGTCTGCGCTCCTGGACAAGGAAGTCCGTAAGCTTGACGATTCCACAGGGGCAGATGTCGAAGCGGTAGTAGGAAGCATGGAAAACGGCGACGTGATCTTGCTCGAAAACGTACGCTTCCATGCGGGAGAAGAAAAGAACGATCCAGAACTGGCAAAAAGCTTTGCGGCGCTGGCCGATCTGTTTGTCAATGACGCTTTTGGAGCCGCACACCGGGCACACGCTTCTACAGCAGGAATTGCCCAGTACATACCGGCTGTTGCGGGGCTTTTGATGGAAAAGGAAATCCGCTTCATGGGCGGAGCCTTGTCCAAGCCGGAGCGTCCATTTACGGCGATCGTCGGCGGAGCAAAGGTCAAAGATAAAATTGCTGTCATCGAAAATCTGCTGACCAAAGTGGATCACTTGATCATCGGCGGCGGCATGGCGAATACATTCCTCAAAGCACAGGGCTACGGCATCGGTGCTTCGCTGTGTGAGGATGACAAGCTCGATCTGGCGCGCAGCTTGATGGAGCAGGCAAAAGAGCGCGGCGTCCAGTTGCTGATGCCAGTCGACGTCGTTGTCGCAGACCGTTTTGCAGCGGATGCCGAGAAAAAGGTTGTGGCGATCGACGCGATTCCGGAAGGCTGGATGGCGCTCGACATCGGGCCAAAAACGGTGGAGCAATACCACAGTGTAATCGTAGAGTCCAAAACGGTTGTCTGGAACGGTCCTATGGGCGTATTTGAAATGGACGCTTTTGCAGCTGGCACGATTGCCGTAGCCAAAGCGATGGCTGCGTGCACAGGAACGACGATCATCGGCGGCGGCGATTCGGTAGCTGCGGTGGAAAAAGCAGGCGTAGCCGAGCAGATGACCCACATTTCTACAGGTGGCGGAGCGTCTCTGGAGTTTATGGAAGGCAAAGAACTGCCGGGCGTTGCTGTACTGGCAGATCACGAATAAGAGCGAAGCGGGGGAGTTTGCATGCGGACACCAATTATCGCGGGGAACTGGAAGATGTTCAAGACGATTGCCGAGGCGAAAGCTTTTGCAGCAGAAGCCAAAGCAGGGAACAACACTTCCGGCGTACAAAAAGTCATTTGCGCACCATTTACAGCTTTGGCTGCTTTGACAGAGGCATTGGCAGGAACGGATATTGCCGTGGGCGCGCAAAACATGCATTTTGCCGAGCAAGGGGCATACACAGGGGAAGTCAGCGCGTCCATGCTGAAAGAGATCGGCGTCGAATACGTGATTCTCGGCCATTCCGAGCGTCGTCAATACTTCAATGAAACAGATGAGACGGTGAATCAAAAAGTGGTCGCTGCGCTGGCAGCAGACCTGGTGCCGATTGTGTGTGTCGGAGAAAGCCTGGAGCAGCGGGAAGCAGGCGAGACAGCTAACGTCGTGCGCACGCAGACAGAAGGAGCTTTTGCCGGATTGACAGCCGAGCAGGTGGCAAAAGCGATTATTGCTTACGAACCGATTTGGGCGATTGGCACAGGCAAATCTTCTACGGCTGAAGACGCTAACGAGACGATTGCGATTATTCGCAGTGTCGTAGCAGAGCGATTCGGCCAAGCGACAGCGGAAGCCGTGCGGATTCAGTACGGCGGCAGCGTCAAGCCGGAGAACATCGCAAGCTATATGGCGCAGCCTGATATCGACGGCGCGCTGGTAGGCGGAGCGAGCCTGGCAGCAGACAGCTATTTGCAGCTTGTGGCAGGTGCACAGCAGCAATAGGAGGAGGAGAAACAAATGGCACAAAGACCGAAACCGGTAGCGCTGTTGATTTTGGATGGTTTTGCTTTGCGGAGCGAAACGTATGGCAATGCAGTAGCGCAAGCCAATAAACCGAACTTTGACCGCCTCTGGAACGAGTACCCTCATGCAACGCTTGAAGCGAGTGGACTGGCTGTCGGCTTGCCGGAAGGGCAGATGGGGAACTCCGAGGTAGGGCACCTGAACATCGGTGCGGGCCGCGTTGTTTATCAAGATTTGACTCGCATCACCAAGTCGATTCGGGAAGGCGCCTTTTTTGAAAACGAGACGTTGATTGCTGCCATCGAGCACGCGAAGCAAAACGGCAAGAAGCTGCATCTGTTCGGGCTTTTGTCTGATGGAGGCGTGCACAGCCATATCGAGCATTTGTACGCGATTTTGGAGCTGGCCAAAAAGCAAAGCTTTGACCGCGTTTATATTCACGGCTTCCTCGACGGGCGCGACGTATCCCCGGACAGTGCCGTCGGATACATTGCGCAGTTGCAAGCGAAGATTGCGGAAATCGGCGTTGGTCAGATCGCAACGGTGCAAGGTCGCTACTACGCGATGGACCGCGACAAGCGTTGGGAGCGGGTAGAGAAAGCTTACCGCGCCATGGTGTATGCGGATGCTCCTGCCTATCACGACCCGATTCAGGCGGTCAAGGAATCCTATGAAAAGTCGATCATGGACGAATTTGTCATGCCGACGGTTATCCTTGGCGCTGACGACAAGCCTGTAGCGACGATCGAGAACGGAGATTCCATCATCTTTTACAACTTCCGCCCGGATCGTGCCATCCAAATCTCGCAAGCTTTTACGAACGATGATTTCCGCGGCTTTGATCGCGGAGAGAACCACCCGCGCGATCTGCACTTCGTCTGCCTGACGCATTTTTCCGAGACGGTGAACGGGTATGTCGCTTACAAGCCTTCCAACTTGGACAACACGTTGGGCGAGGTGCTGGCACAGCAAGGCTTGAAGCAGCTGCGCATCGCGGAGACGGAAAAATATCCGCACGTGACCTTCTTTTTCAGCGGCGGCCGCGAGCAGGAGTTTCCAGGCGAGAAGCGCATCCTGATTCCTTCGCCAAAAGTGGCGACGTACGACCTCCAGCCGGAAATGAGTGCGCCTGAACTGACAGATGCGGTCGTGGCGGAGATTGAAGCCGATCATTTCGACGCGATCATTCTCAACTTTGCCAACTGCGACATGGTGGGTCACTCCGGTAAAATGGAGCCGACGATCAAAGCGGTGGAGACAGTCGACGCTTGCCTCGGTCGGGTCGTCGATGCGATTTTGGCCAAAGGCGGGGCGGCGATCATCACGGCAGACCACGGCAATGCGGATTTGATGCTGGATGCAGATGGGCGTCCGATCACTTCGCACAGCACGTACCCTGTGCCAGTCATTGTGACCAAAGCAGGCGCTACGCTCAGAGAAGACGGAGTTTTGGCCGATCTGTCGCCAACCTTGCTCGACCTTTTGGGAGCAGAACAGCCTGTTGAAATGACAGGGAAATCGTTACTTGCAAAATAGGCGTCTCTAAGACACACTGATAGATGTCTGGATAGCCATACCAAATACTTGTGGGGCGACTCGCATTTTAAAAGGAGATGGACGAGAAATGGCAATGATTACTGACATTTACGCACGCGAAATTATGGACTCCCGCGGCAACCCGACTGTGGAAGTGGAAGTGTACCTCGAAGATGGCTCCATGGGCCGCGCAGCAGTACCATCCGGAGCATCCACAGGTGCCTATGAAGCAGTTGAGCTGCGTGACGGCGACAAGTCCCGTTACCTGGGCAAAGGCGTTCTGAAAGCAGTAGAAAACGTCAACGAAATCATTGCGCCTGAGCTGATCGGCATGGACGCTCTGGATCAAGTAGGCATCGATATGGCGATGATCCAGCTCGACGGTACAGACAACAAAGGCAAGCTGGGCGCAAATGCGATCCTCGGCGTCTCCATGGCAGTAGCTCGCGCAGCTGCTGACTCTTTGGGAGTGCCGCTTTACAACTACCTGGGCGGATTCAACGCAAGAACGCTGCCAGTTCCAATGATGAACATCCTGAACGGCGGAAAGCATGCCGACAACACTGTAGACATTCAGGAATTTATGGTTATGCCAGTAGGTGCAGAGTCCTTCAAGGAAGCGCTGCGCATGGGTGCGGAAATTTTCCACTCCCTGAAAAAAGTGCTGCATGACAAAGGACTGAGCACGGCAGTAGGCGATGAGGGCGGCTTCGCTCCAAACCTGAAATCCAACGAAGAAGCGATTACGACTATCCTGGATGCGATCAAGGCAGCTGGCTATGAGCCAGGCAAAGACGTGTTCCTCGCTCTGGACGTAGCAGCTACCGAAATGTTCAAAGACGGCAAATACCACTTCGAAGGCGAAGGCGTTGTGAAAACAACCGAAGAAATGATCGCGTTCTACGAAGATCTGGTAAGCAAATATCCAATCATCTCCATCGAAGACGGCCTGTCCGAAGACGACTGGGATGGCTGGAAAGCTCTGACTGACAAGCTGGGCAGCAAAGTGCAGCTCGTAGGTGACGACTTGTTCGTAACCAACACAGAGCGTCTGGCGCGCGGTATCGAAACATCTACAGGCAACTCCATTCTGGTAAAAGTAAACCAGATCGGTACGCTGACAGAGACGTTTGAAGCGATTGAAATGGCGAAGCTGGCAGGCTACACAGCTGTTATTTCCCACCGTTCCGGCGAAACCGAAGACTCCACCATCTCGGATATCGCAGTAGCTACCAATGCGGGACAAATCAAGACAGGTGCGCCTTCCCGTACTGACCGCGTAGCGAAGTACAACCAATTGCTGCGCATTGAGGATGAGCTGGCTGATACCGCTCGTTTTGGCGGACGCAAAGCTTTCTACAACCTGAAAAAATAACGAAATACAACGAAGCGATGCTTGTGCAGACGATGCGCAGGCATCGCTTCTTTTTGTTCAAGGAGCAGTCAGCCTGGGGCAGTTCGGAGGCAGGCGAAAGGGGGTACAGCTTAGCGGGAGCTTGCGGGGAGGAACGGGAATCGAATCGGACCGCGGAGTGCAGTGACGTCCCATCACCTGCAAAACGGCCGGGGCTTCGACCACCATTTCCAGGCAGGCAAAAGCATCGATTTCGATAAGCCCCATCTGTGGCAACAGTGCTGAATCAGCGCGACATTCAGCCGCTGCGATCCGGCAGGAGATGTTTTCTAGATCTAAAGGGGGAGGCAGGCTGATCGCTGCCTGCTCTTCCAAAGCGAGCGGGACAGGAAGCTCAAAAAGCAAGTCGCCGTCTGCAAAAAAGAGAACAGAAACAGTTGCTTCGACGATAAATCGGGCAACAGCAATCGGCACACGCTGGCCGCCAACGATGTGAAAAGTCCGGCGCAGAGGGGCGTGGAGGTGGCAGCGGATAGGGGCACAAGTGCAAGGGTCGTCTGGGGGCAGGCAGCTCACGGAGATCGCCATGCCGCTTTGCAGACAGTTTTTCAACTGAGTGAAAAAAGGCTCAGGAACCGGCAGCCGCGAGCGGGAATAGCTGGTCGTTAGCACCCAATCGTATATTTTTGGCAGACGAACGCACTCTTCGCGCATCTGGTGTGGCATTTCGGCCCCCTCCTTTCTTTCCTTTCCCAAAGTCAATTCCAGTTAGCCCTTGCTATTGCATCTTATGAGCGAAGCAGGCAATGGGCATCAGCGGATGTTTTGCTTTTTCGCATGAAAAAAAGACTGCTCCTGGATAACAGGCAGGGGCAGTCTTTTCAGAGTAGCGGTCGCTTACGACATCACTGCTTCTTTTGCTTTCGCGGTGTTGCCACCGATGCGGCATTTGCTGTAAGGGATGCACATGGGAGTGCCGTACAACGGATCGAGTGTGATCTGGCAATCCATATCGAACACGGTGCGGACGAGATCGGTCGTCAAAATGTCTTCCGGCGCCCCTTCGGCCACAACCGTCTGATTGTGCACGGCGACAATATGGTGGGCGTAACGGCAAGCCAGATTCAAATCGTGAAGAACCATTACAATCGTCCGCTGCTCAGTCTCGTTCAGTTCATACAACAGATCGAGAATTTCAATCTGATGCGACATGTCGAGGTACGTTGTCGGTTCATCGAGCAAAATCGTATCGGTGCCTTGAGCCAGCGTCATGGCGATCCAGGCTCGTTGGCGCTGACCGCCGGAGAGGCTGTCTACGGATCGGCTGGCCATTTCCGTCAGTTGAGTTGCTTCCAGCGCTTTCTTCACCATTTGCTCATCTTCTTCCGACCATTGCTGAAGCCAGTTTTGATAAGGGTAACGCCCCTGCTTGACCAACTGGTGAATACTCAAGCCTTCCGGTGCCGAAGGTCCTTGCGGGAGAATAGCCAGGCGCTTTGCCACTTCTTTTGTAGAGCGTTTGGCGATGGATTCGCCCTCAAGCAGAATGGCTCCTTCTTTTGGCTTTAGCAGGCGAGCGAGGGAGCGCAGCAGTGTCGATTTGCCGCTGCCGTTGCTGCCGATGAAAACCGTAATTTTTCCACGCGGAATATTCAAGTCGAGCGCTTCGATGATGTTGCGTTCCCCGTAGGACAAGGTCAGTTTGCGGGTTTCCAAAGCTTGCATGAGGGCAAGACTCCTTTCGCTAACGATTTCGATTTTTGTACAGCAAATAGATGAAGAACGGAGCGCCAATCGCAGAAGTGAAAACCCCGACAGGCACTTCGATTGGAGAAAAAGCCATGCGGGCGATCAGATCGGCAATCAGCACAATCACGGCGCCCAGGAATGCCGACAGAGGCAGGGCACCGCCAAAGGACGGCCCGATTAGCTGCTTGGCGATATGCGGCGCGAGCAAAGCGACGAAGCTGATGTCTCCGCCTACAGAAACGGCTGTTCCGGTCAAAGCTGCACAAATCATGAGCAGCAGGAACCGATCCCATTGGAGCGAGCTTCCCAGGCTTGTCGCCACGTCATCCCCGAGCTGCTGGATATTGACCCGTCGTGCCAGGACAGCCGCAACGACGATCAGGATGACGACCCATGGCAGGATCATGAACACATCGTTCCAGTCTACCCCGTAGATGCTTCCGGTCAACCAGAGCAAGGCTTTGTTTTGCAGCAAAAACGGACTGAACATGATCAGGATCGTGACGAACGCGCCCGCAGCAATCTTGATTCCGACACCGATCATGACGAGGCGCATCGGCGTGACGCCTTTTTTCCAGGACAACGCGTATAAAAGAAACGTGGTCAGCAAGGCGCCGAGAAAAGCGGTAGGCGGCAGCCATTTGATGCTGACAGTATCGAAGACGAGCAAAAAGGCTACAGCCGCAACAGAAGCCCCTCCGGCTACGCCGAGAACGTCAGGTGAAGCGAGCGGGTTGCGGATAATTCCTTGCATGATCGCCCCGGCCGAAGCCAAGGCAGCACCGACCAGAATCGCAGTCAGGATGCGGGGCAGGCGAAATTGCTGGACGATCAGAGCATTTTCATCAGAACCGATGCCGAGAAGGACTTTGACGACATCGAGTGGCGCAATTTTCATCTCGCCCATGCCGAGACTGATCACCGTGACAGCGAGTGCAACCAGCAAAGCGATGCCGGAAAAAAGAACGGTTTTTTTATGCAGCTGAAAAGACAGACGTTTGCCAAACCGCAGAGAGAGGTATGGTTTCATTCCTTATCCAGCCCCTTTCGTGCGACATAGATGAAGAACGGCACACCGATCAGGGCTGTCATGACACCGATAGGAACCTCGGCTGGCATGGCGATAAAGCGCGCGCCGATATCGGCGAGCAGCAACAGGATCGAGCCGAGCAGGCCGCTGTACAGAAGCACCCAGTGTGTTTCGATTCCAACGAGATAGCGAGCCAGATGCGGCGTGACGAGCCCGACAAAGCCGATCGGCCCTGCAACCGCAACGGCGCAGCCGGAAAGCAGAACGATGACCACACCTGTCGACAGCTTGACTAGCAGTGTGCGCTGCCCAAGCCCTTTTGCCACATCATCACCCATGAGCAGCGTCTGAATCGGACGGGCCAACAGGAAGGCGGCAATCCAGGCAAAGACCATATAAGGAAAGACGGTTGCCAAATACTCCAGCTTTCTTCCCCCGACAGAGCCAGCCAACCAGAAAAGCACCTCGTCGGCAGCTTTTTCATTCAAGACCATCATGGCGTGACGAATCGAAGCGGCCAAAGCCGTAATCGCCGCACCCGCAAGCACCAGCTTGACAGGCGTAAGGCCGTCTCTGCCAAACGAGCCAAGCAAGTAGACGACAAATCCGGCGACCGCCGCCCCCAGAAAGGCAATCCAGGTAAACTCCGTCAGCGAACTGATCCCGACAAAGGTAACGGCAAAAACGACAAAGAGAGAAGCGCCTGCGTTCAGTCCGAATAACTCGACATCTGCAACAGGGTTTCTCGTTAACGATTGAAGCAGGGTCCCGGCCAGGCCGAGACAAAAGCCTACCGTCAGCGCGTTCAGCACGCGGGGAACCCGAACTTCTTTAATGACAATATGTTCGTTCGAACCGTTGAAATGGGTGTAGGCGTCGATTGCGTTTTGCCAGCTGGTGTCAATAACGCCAAAAACGAGGCTGGCATAGCTGAGGTAAAGCAAGAGCAGAATGGCGATAACCACTCCCAGAATTTTCCGAATGTTACTTGCGAGTAAACAATTCATGAGGGCTACATCCTTATCTATTTCTTGTTGTTCTGTTTTGTTAACGATTCCGCCACAATGCTAAGTTTAGAGCCAGCTCGGATATGTGTCAATGATGCTGATAGTCATTATCATTTTATGCTTGACTGTGGCCATGCATAAAGGTAGGATAGTCAATGTCTTTGACTCACATTTTCCATAGACAAAAATCAAGGGGGTCCTCACATCATGTTTTCTCGTACATATCGGACCGCAGGCGGTAAAGCGTTCTTCGCCGTTTTGATGGCGCTGTTGCTGATCGTCACAGGTTGTGGCACACCGCAAGCAACAGAGCAAAAACCGGCAGAACAGAAGCCTGCTGACCAAGCTACAGGCAACTCCAACGGTTCCGGCCAATCTTATACAGTAAAACACGCGATGGGCGAAACCACAATCAAAGGTACTCCGGAACGCGTCGTTATGCTGACCAACCAAGGTACTGAAACATTGATGGCGCTTGGCGTAAAGCCAGTAGGTGCAGTTGGTTCGACTATTGACCCGACTCAATTTTACGACTTTACCAAATCTTTCCTCGAAGGAACGAAGTCGGTTGGTACGGAAAGCCAGCCAAACCTGGAAGCAATCGCTGCGCTGAAGCCAGACTTGATTCTCGGTATGAAGTTCCGTCATGAGAAAATTTACCAACAACTGTCCGCTATCGCACCAACTGTATTCGTAGAAGAACCGCGCGGCGACTGGAAAGCAAACTTCAACTTGTACGCAGAAGCGGTAAACAAAAAAGCGGAAGGCGAGAAAGTCATCGCTGACTGGAACAAACGCGTAGCAGACTTCAAGGAAAAAGCGGGCGACAAGCTGAAAACGCAAATTTCCGTCGTACGTTTCATGCCTGGTAAAGTGCGTATTTACTACAAAGACACTTTCACTGGCTCCATTTTCAAAGACTTGGGCCTGGCTCGTCCAGCATCCCAGGACAAAGAAGAGTTCGCAGCAGAAGTAACCAAAGAGCGCATTCCGGAAATGGACGGCGACATCATGTTCTACTTCACGTATGAGCCAGGCAAAGGAGAAGCGTCCAAGCTGGAGCAAGAATGGACGAACGATCCGCTCTGGAAAAACCTGAATGTCGTAAAAGCTGGCAAAGCGTTCAAAGTGGATGATACGATCTGGAACACTTCCGGCGGCGTAATCGCGGCTAACAAAGTGCTGGATGAGCTGGAAGGCTACATCATCGGCAAATAAGCTGGAAAGCAAAAAGACGGGGGCGGGTGCCCTCGTCTTTTTTTGCGTACAAAATGGTGCTGATCAGCCTGCCATGTTGTTGATCGTGCCGCGCGGATAGTAAATGTTGACGTGATCGATGTAGAGTTTCTCCGGCTTGCCGCCCGTTCCGCTAAAGATGATTTTCAACTCGTAGTCAGGCGTAACTTTGTACGTGTAGATGGTTTCACCTGCTGCGGTCGTGGCACTGTTCGGCTTGCCCAACGTTTGCAGAACTTCCGCTTGGCTGATTGCTTGCAGGCGTGCATCGTAGGAGCGAATATCCACGACTTGCATGCCTTTGTTGAAGGCGAAGACCAATCCTTTGTCCATGTAGGTATTGTAGGTAATTCCATTGAAGGTCGCGACGATATCTGGTTTGCCGATCTGTTTTTCGATGTCATCAAATAAGTCTTTTTCGACGCGATATTCGCTGCCGAAAGTTTGCCCGTTTTTGGCCAGATCGCGGATGCTTTGCAAAATATCGGCATTGCTTCCGTACAGCATCAGGTTTTTGTTGCCTTGCGGGTAGTAGACGTTGTAGCGAACCAGGACGAGATCCTTGGCACTGGCGGTTTTCTTGCCTTGGAAGATAAACTTGATTTGGTATTTGTCTGTTACGTCGTATGTGTAAATCGTTTTACCGGCGAACTCGGAAATACGGCCGGGTTTTCCCATCGCCTTTTCCACCATGTCCGCATTGAGTTTCGCCAAGCGGGGATCGTTCGTGCGGATATCGACCACCTGCATGCCTTTGTTGTAGCCGAACACGACACCGCGTTTGGCATAGGTGGAGTAGGTCAGGCCGTTTGCCTGATCGGTATGATCCGGCTTGCCCCAATCTTTTTCGACTTGATCAAAAACAGTCTGCTCCACGCTGTAAGGAACCTCAATCACTTTGCCTTTTTCGGCGTCTTTGCGGATGAGCGGCAGCAATTGCTCCGATTGCGGCTGAACAGGCGCAGGGGTTACGGCATTTCCTTTTCCAGCCGCTGGGCCAGGGGAAGCAGAAGTCGAGCCGGGCGTGTTGCTTGTGATTGATTCCGGCATGGTGCTTTGCTGGTTGTTGCTGATGAGGGTCGCTCCCATCCAGATCGTGGCCGCCAGAACAGAGCATACGGCCAAGCCTTTACCCAGAGCAGAGAAGCGGCCGGGGGAAGCGGCTGTTCGTTTAGGCAAGGAATGAGTGTCAGTCGAGCGGATCGTGGAGATGATTTCCTGTTTTTTATCCTGGTTCATTTTCATGTCAGGTAGTCCTTTCATGTCGTTTAGAAGCTGGTCGTCTGTTTTAGATGGCATCGCCTACCATCTCCTTTCTGTCTTGCATCAAATGCTCTTTTACCGCCTTCATGGCCCGGTGCATGGTCACGTTTACTTTGTTTTCCGACCAGTCGAGAATTTCGGCCGTTTCTTTGGGAGATAACCCCTTTATCCCGCGCAGGATCAATACTTCGCGATAAGCGGGCTTCATTTTTCTGACGGCTTGGTACAGGGCTTGCTGTTCGGCGTGCAGATGCAAAATTTCCTCCGGCGTTTTTGCTTCCGATTGAACCCCGGCAAGCCATTTGTCCGGCAGCCAGTTGCGCAGCCGATTTTTGCGGGCAAAGTCGATCGCTGTATGTCTGGCGATGGTGAGCAGCCATGTTTTCGGTTGCGATCGGCCTTCGAATGACTCCAGTGACCGCAGCGCCTTGAGGAACACATCCTGGACAAGATCCTCCACGTCCTTGTTTCCGGTGTAGTAGACGAGGAACTTGTAGATGTCGTCGCTATAGCGCAGAAACCATTGCTCGATGATGCTGTTTTTGTCCATAGCTGAACCACCTTTTATGCTTTCTACTTGTAATTTGACGACCAAGGCGTGCTTTCATTACAAAAGACGAAAAAAACTGCCGGAAACATGACCGACAGTTTTTGGAAAGAACGTTATGAGTGCAACATGGAATCGCGTGTAAACCAGAGCCGATAGCTCAGCATGCTGATCAGAACGGCGGAGACAGCAGCAGACGAGCTGAAGCTGAGCATGATGAGAATCTGGTAACGAACAGCTTCGATAGGACTGGCGCCAGCAATAATCATCCCCGTCATCATGCCGGGCAACTGGACAAGCCCAATCGTTTTCATCGTATCAAAAGTAGGGATCATGCTTGCTTTCACGGCGCGCTTGAGGACGATTTGCACCGCTTGCCGGGTAGTCGCTCCCAGGCACAAAAGCGCCTCGATCTCGCCGCGCGAGGTTTCCACTTCCCTGTTCATATGGGTAAGAAACAGGCTGCAAACGATCATGGAGCTGCCGATAATCATGCCGCTCATCGGAATCAGGTACTGAGGTGTCGGCGAAACCAGTCCGAGCGTCACCAACAGCCCCATGGTGACCAGCTCCGTGAGCGCAAGCGAAAGAGCGATGCGCCCAAAAATGCCGCGCAGCTTTTTCGCTTTGCTCGCCGCGTTCCAGGAGGCGACGGCAATCATCATGGCGATGAGCAGCAAAATGAACAGGATGCTGTCCGAATGAAAGACGAAATGCAACACGTAGCCAATCGCCAAAAGTTGCAGCGTCGAGCGGATCGTGCCGACGGCAATTTCCTTTTCCAGCCCAAGCCGCTGCCACAAGGAGAGGAGGAGGGCAATCAGTACGAAGGCAAATGCGATCCAGATCGATGTATACGTCATATATGGTGTACCTCTTTCGCGCCTGGATGAGCTTGTGCTAGTGATGTCTGCAAAAAGTCCCGCGCCTGTTCGGTGGGCGGCGCCTGAAAAAACGCGTGGCTGGGCATGTCTGCCTGCAGCTGATGATCTGCCATGAACCAGATGCGTTCGCAGTTGTTTTTCGCCTCTTCCAGATCGTGCGTGACCCAGAGGATGGTCGTGCCTGTTTGTTTGTGCAAATCGACGAGCAATTGCTCGGTTGCCAGTTTGCTTCTCGTATCCAGCGAGGCTGTGACTTCATCCAATAGCAGAACAGCCGGACGCAGGAGCAGTGTCCGCACGAGGGCTACACGCTGTTTTTCGCCGCCAGACAGTTGCTGCGCTGGCTTCGACCATTCGACCTGTTCCAGATGAAGCTGTTCAAACAGGGCGCGGGCGAGCTGTTGGTCAAAAGGGCGCTGGTGCAGCATGCTTGCGGTTCGCAAATTGTCTTCTACCGTACCGGGCAGCATGGTCGCCTGCTGGGCGACGTAGCTCATTTTCATTCGCCACAAGGCGCTCGGCCATTGCTCCATTGCTTTTTGCTCCATTCGGACGGTTCCGTGATCGGGAGCCAACAGTCGGCCTAAAATGCGGAGCAGCGTGCTTTTGCCCTGACCGGATTTTCCGAGGATTCCAATAATAGCAGGTTCTGAGATGGTTGCGTTCAAGTCGCGAAAAAGCCAGGAATCGGCAGAAGCGAAAACTTTTTTGCCCAACGATTCAATCTCCATGACGGTGCTCATGCAAATCCCCCCATCAACGGCAAAACACCGAAGAGGACGAGTCTTCGGTGTTTCTCCTTACGGCTATCTATGTACTTATTTGTGCTCCGACAGCCATTGTGCAACCGCTTGAATTTCTGGTTGCTTTTTCAGCATTCCTGGAGGCATGCCGCCTTTACCTTCTTTGATAATTTTGGCGATGTCTTCAGCGCTGTAAGTTGCCCCGACTTTGGTCAGGTTTGGACCTGCGATTCCTTCAAGGTTTTGCCCGTGACAGGAAGCACAGTTTTGTTTGAAAATAGCTGCAGCGTCAATGTTGGCAGTAGGTGCGCCGCCACCTTGAGCTTCTTCCCCATGTTTTGGCGGGAAAATAATCGATCCTACGAGTGCAATGAGAAAAACTAGAAACAAGATACCAAACGAAGTGAAAAAGGCCTTCGCGGAATCAATTACGTCGTTTTGATTCATGTCTTTTTTGTTGGACCCAGCCATTTGACAAAGACCTCCCGATGCAAATAATAAAGGTTCAACTGCAATTTTACGGCAAAATCTTGACAGTTGCAAGGCGACTGCCAAACAGACAAAGAAAGTACACAATTTGCCAATTTTGTGTAAACAATCTTTCACTATCTCTATCTATTGTGCCTAAAAAGTCGGAGATTATTTTGCGGATGATTGCTCCACATATAATGGAAAGGATAGCGGGTTGCTGTAACCAGACAAGTATGATAAAGTGGTTATATTGGTTTTTTACCGCCTTGGAAATCCGTTTTGAGGTGAATGTAGATGGCATTGGCTGCGAAAATTTTACTTGTGATCGCAAGTATTGGCTTAATTATCGTCGTGTTGCTGCAATCTGGAAAGAGTGCCGGCCTTTCGGGAGCGATTGGTGGCGGTGCAGAGCAACTGATGGGCAAACAAAAAGCCCGTGGGATTGACGCACTTTTAGGGAAACTGACCGTTGTATTTGCGGTTGCTTTCATGATTTTTGCGATTTTGCTCGGGTATTTCTTGAAAACAGGAGCGTAATAGACGAATAGCCGAAAGACAGCGAGTGCGACTTGCTGTCTTTTTCGCTATTCCGATTGCGATGTGGATGAACGGTGAATACTACATAGTAATGGAGAAATGGAACAGCGCGGTAGAGCCACGCGAAAAAAGGAGGTTTGTGAATGACAGATCAAGAAAAAATACTCGCGTTCATGCGCGAGCAGGCCTATCACCCGATGACAGTGAAGGAACTGGAGGAAGCGTTTGAAATCAAGGACTCAGCTTCCTTCAAGGAACTGGTGAAGACGCTGAACGCACTGGAAGCCGGCGGAGAGATTATCCGCACTCGTGCGAATCGATATGGTGTACCTGAAAAAATGAATTTGGTGCGCGGACGTCTGCAAAGCCATCCAAAAGGCTTTGGGTTTATCATCCCGGAAACACCTGACATGGAAGATGTATACGTACACGCCAACGACATGAACGGAGCGATTCACGGTGATACCGTGCTGGTTCGTGTGGAAAAGGAAGCGGGCGGCAATCGCCTGGAAGGACGGATCGTTCGCGTCGTCGAGCGGGGAATGACCCAAGTTGTCGGGACGTTCAAGGACGAGACGTACTACGCGTTTGTCATCCCGGATGAAAAGCGGATTGGCAAAGACATTTTCATCCCGAAAACGGCGTACAACGGAGCGGTAGACGGCCACAAAGTAGTCGTCAATATCGTCCGCTACCCGGAAGGACGGGTGAATCCAGAAGGAGAAATCGTCGAGATTCTGGGGCACAAAAACGACCCGGGAGTCGATATCCTGTCGATTATCCGCAAGTTCAATCTGCCGGAAGCGTTCCCGGATGAGGTGCTGGCAGAAGCAGAGGCTTCGCCGGACGAAATTTCCGAAGACGAAATCAAGGAACGCCGCGATCTCCGCGACCGGATGATGGTCACAATCGACGGAGCGGACGCGAAGGATTTGGACGACGCCGTGTCGCTTGAAGTGTTGCCGAACGGAAATGTAAGGCTTGGCGTGCATATTGCCGACGTCAGCTACTACGTCCGTGAAAAGTCTGCGCTGGACAATGAAGCGTATCGCCGGGGTACGAGCGTCTATTTGGTCGACCGTGTCATCCCGATGCTGCCGCACCGCTTGTCGAACGGGATATGCAGCTTGAATCCAAAAGTGGATCGGCTGACGATCTCCTGCGATATGGAGATGGACCAAAATGCGCAGCTGGTGAAGTACGATATTTTCCTCAGCGTTATCCGTACCAACGAGCGCATGACGTACGCCGATGTGCGCAGCATCCTGGAAGACAAGGACGAAGCTTTGCTTGAGAAGTATAGCGAGCTTGTCCCGATGTTCGAGGAAATGAAGAAGCTGGCACTGAAGCTGCGCTCCAAACGGATGCAGCGCGGAGCCATCGACTTCGACTTCCGCGAAGCGAAAATTTTTGTCAACGAAGAAGGCACACCGACAGAGATCGGCTTCCGCACGCGCTCGATTGCCGAGCAGATTATTGAAGAATTTATGCTGGCAGCCAACGAGACAGTGGCAGAGCATTTCCACTGGATGAAGCAGCCGTTCATGTACCGCATTCACGAAGACCCGAACGCGGAGAAGCTCATGTCTTTCATGGAGTTTATCACGAACTTCGGCTATTCGATCCGGGGAAAAGGCAACTCTGTGCATCCTCGTGCGCTGCAACAGCTCTTGGAGGAAGTCAAAGGCACGCCGGAAGAAATCATCATCAGCACGGTCATGCTGCGCTCCATGAAGCAAGCGCGCTACGACGCGGAAAGCCTCGGTCACTACGGGCTGTCCACCGAGTTTTACACGCATTTTACATCGCCGATTCGCCGCTACCCGGACCTGATTGTCCATCGCCGCATTCGGGATTGGATCGAGCAGGGCAACAACCTGTCAGAGAAGCGTTTGGCGTATTGGGCGGAGCAAATGCCGGTTATCGCCGAGCACGCTTCCCAGCGCGAGCGACTGGCTGTGGACGCCGAGCGTGAGACGGACGACCTGAAAAAAGCGGAGTTCATGAAAGAGCACATCGGAGAAGAATTTGAAGGCGTCATCTCCAGTGTTACCTCGTTCGGAATTTTCGTGGAGCTGCCCAATACGATCGAGGGGCTGGTGCACATCAGCTTCCTGACCGACGATTACTATCACTACCATGAGAAGATGTATGCGCTGGTAGGGGAGCGGACTGGCAAGCAGTACCGCATCGGGGATGTTGTGCAGGTTCGCGTGGCGAGTGTCAACGTGGATGAACGCACCATCGATTTTGAAATCGTCGGCATGACCAAAGCGGCAGGTTTCCGCGGCAGCCGCGAACGTACACCGCGCGTCATCGACGGACGCGGAGGAGAGCGCAAGCCGACTCGCGGCAAGCAGGATCGTTCCCGCGGAGGTCGTCCAGAACGTCCAGATCGCCAAAAGGACAAAAAGCACCCGGCTGAAATCCGGCAAAAATACAAGGATCGCCGCAGAAGCGAAGGAACAAAAGCTTCTCGTCCACCAGCTTCCGGATCAGCAGGTGCCAAGGAAGAGGTACTGCCAATCGGGATAGGCGGAGAAGAAAATCAATCACAGAACCAGAAAGGCTTCTGGGAAGATTTTGTCCGCTCCAAAAAGAAAAACCGCAAGAATGTAGCCAGCCAGGTCAAACGGAAGCGCCGTTAAACGATTGTATAAGAGCCAAGGGGGCTTGATTTGAGTGCCAATCGGCCAGGAAAGCCCCCGAAGCTTCCGGGAAAATCGCTTGCCACCATCGGCAAAATTTGCTAGACTAACTGTTACGATACGCAGTACGTACGAGTGAGGTGATCTCCATGTCAAAAGATAAAACCGGAACCAAGACAGTCGCCCAAAACCGAAAAGCACGCCACGATTACCACATCGAGCAAGTATTCGAAGCAGGCATTGCCCTGACCGGAACGGAGATCAAGGCCGTGCGTGCAGCGCGCGTCCAGCTCAAAGACAGCTTTGCCCGCGTGCAAAATGGCGAATTGCTGCTGTACAACGTGCACATCAGCCCGTACGAGCAGGGCAACCGTTTCAACCATGAACCGGAGCGCACCCGCAAGCTGCTGATGAGACGGCTGGAAATCCTCAAGTTGAACGGTCTGATCCGCGAAAGAGGCTACTCGCTGGTTCCGCTGAGCATTTATTTGAAAGGCGGCTGGGCCAAAGTCGAGCTTGCTCTCGTCAAAGGGAAAAAGAACTACGACAAGCGCGAAGACCTCAAGAAAAAGGACGCAGCCCGCGAAGTCGAGCGCGCCTTGCGCGACCGCCAAAAGGCATAATGGATGGCTATGGCAAGCCTGGCAGCAATCAACGTTGAGTTTCCGCCATCGCTTGTGCTATAGTAGTGGAACAACAGCAAGCGGTACAAGCTTGCATGGACTGACTTGTAAACACAGTCTGGATGTCGATAATGGCTCGTCATCTGGACTTTTTCTCACCTTATACCTCGGGGGCGTTCTGGATTCGACGGGGATGGTAGAGCATGAGAAGCGAGCCGGGGGGTTGCGGACCTCGTCACCAACGCAAACGCCATTAACTGGCAACAAACAACTTTCTCTCGCTGCTTAATAACCAGTGAGGCGCTACCATTCCATCGCCCATGTGGCATGACTAGCGCTCAACTTTAGTGGGATACGCCGGAGGCTTCCGCCTGGAGCCGAAGGAAGAAGATCAATCAGGCTAGGTAACGGGTCAGCGCGTCACTCCGCGAATCCGTCGCCGAAATTTAAATGAGTGACTGCGCTCGGAGATGCTCATGTATCGCTGTTTTCGGACGGGGGTTCGAATCCCCCCGCCTCCACCTACATAAAAAAAGCCACCTGCAGAGGTGGCTTTTTTGCGTTGACAGCGAAGTCTCGTTATGCATGAACTGACTCAATTTTCAGTCATCACAGCGATACTGAAATGCGGGTCCTGTCTGTATAAAGTACCCGCTTCTAACTTGTCCGGCCCAGTTTTTCAGAGCGGATTTCCACTGGGGACTTTTTAAAAAATCATCTACCAATACAGAACCAGAAACAACCAAACGATGGGAGTAAATGGAGCGAGCTGACCAGCCCCTCCCCAAATGCCGCCTGCCGGAAACCCGTCCTCAATCACAAGTAGCAATGGTAAACCGTATTGATAAGCCATTGCAGGTTCAATTTGCAAAAAAGGCGAGTACGGTTCTCCCTGCTGTGTTGCCCTCGTTGGTCGTAGAAGGACAGAAGCCATTCCATAACTCGAGTTAATCATCGTACGGATGTTTTCCAGTGTAGTATTCGGATATTCATCCAGAAACCCAAGCGAAATGCCCAGACTGCCCAAGGCACTGCCACTACCACTACCAAAAGTCAATCCAAATACAAAATGGTATAATAAATGCGACTATTCGCAATTAAGACTTTCCCGACCAGACTTACAAATACATGAACGAAGCCAAACAAAAATGAACGAGCTAGAAAAAACAATAATATCCGCAACTCTCTCTTACGAACCAGTATGATCTTGTAAAGCTCGTCTAATCAACGAATCAGGAAACGTGTCTTATCTACTTCCAGGAAGGTTAGGCCGAGAGGAGGATCGAAAATGGGGATTACGGTGCAGGAGATGCTGCGGTTGGACGCGCTGCAAAGTTTACGTGTTATCGCCGGTTTCGATGGTTTGGACAGGATCATCAATCAGGTAAATGTTTTGGAAATGCCCATAACCGAAGTGGAGCATTTGGTTTTGGGAGGCGAGCTTGTGCTGACCACCTTTCACAGCTTGAAAGATGATCTGGAGGCGCAAGTGAATACGATTAAAAAGCTTGCTGAAAACGGGGCAGCAGCTCTGGGGATTCATCCGATGATTGCTGACAAGATCATGCAGAAGGCGATCGTGGAGGCAGCGAATATTTCCGGCCTTCCTGTCATTTTGTTGCCTCCTGCGATGCCTTATGCTACGGTTTTTTCTGCCGTGTTAGGGACGATCCTGAATCGGCAATCACAGTTGTTGAAACAATCGGAAGAGATTAACCGGGAGATGACCCGCGTCATACTGCATGGCGGCGATGTGAATGCGATTGCCAAGACGCTGACCGGATTAATCAAGCAGCCAGTCATGATTACCGACGATATGTTCGAAATTTTGGCTTTAGGGTCAAAAGAAGCGGAAGAACATTCGTTTTTAAAAAAGTGTTTGCTTATGACAGAAATGTCGGAGCGGATTCAGTTTGATAAAGCTGGAAACTGGACCCACGATTCTGCGCTGGAGATGGCGTTTCACTCCAGCTTGTTTGAGATAGAGGGGCGGTCTGTACGGCTGATCGTTATGCCTGCCGGAGTGATAAGCGATCCTCTGGGGTACATTTTTACCTTAGAGATGGGGGCTTTCTTACAAGAGCTTGATTTCATTGCCATCTCGCACGCTTCTACTGCGGTCGCTCTGGAGATTGCCAAGCAGCGGGCGATTACCGAGGCGAAAAGACGCATGCGAAGCGACTTTTTGACGGAAATGTTCGAAGGGAAATATGTTAGAGAAGAGGATTTGTACGAGAGGGCGAGAGCGGTCGGACTTAACCTGGTGAAAAAACATATGGTGCTGGTCATGCGTTTTGACTTCAGCGATGGGCTTGAAAAAGAGATGGGGAAACTGGAAAGCCGCATTCACGCGGCGGTCCGGTCAACGATCAATCAGCATGCTCCCAAATGCAATTTTGTGGTAAAGGGGGACATGTTGGTCATTTTCATTCATTTTGACAGGCAATTTGACAAGCAACATTCGCAACAGGAAGCGAAAAATCTTGCGGTCCTGTTAAAAGAGGCTATCGAAGCGGGAAGCGGCAAAGCCCGCGTATCTGCCGGAATCGGCGGTTTTTATCCGTCGCCGTTGAACTTGGACCAAAGCTACAGGGAAGCGCTGCAAGCCCTTGAGCTCGGCTGCAAAATGTTTGGGACGGGCAGTATTACAGCAGTGAATGAGCTGGGGGTATTCGGGATTCTGGGGGAACTATCCGGCAAGTTGTTAGACCAGTTTACAGCGGGGCTTCTCGATCAGCTCTATCAATATGATGCCAAAAATCAAACGGATCTGGTAAAGACGGTAGAAGCGTATCTGGATGAAAAGGAAATCTTTACAGATGTCGCAAAGCGGTTGTTCGTACATCCCAATACGGTCAAATACCGGATTGAAAAAGTGAAGGAGATTCTCGGGTTTGATCCTTTTAAAAAGCCTGAGGAAAGATTGAATTTCCATCTGGCGCTGAAGGCCAGGAAGCTATTGCCATAATAGAAGCGCGAAGCAGCTCGGTTTGTCTGTGATAGACAAAGATACAGGCTGTTTTTTGTTTGTTTTAAATATTAAGATTATTATTTTTGTGTGAAATAATGTGAACAGAAACAAGCAGTATGATTGAAAGCTATGCAGGATAGGGGGCTGTGGGCTGCATGATGGACACACAAGATTGGGAAAAACCAAAACCGATGAGGGGGCATTCGCATGGAGAAAAGAATTTTGTGGATCAATCCGGTCACTACTGATTTGTTCAACACCATTTTCAAGAGCGAGTTTGACAGGATCAAGCAGGCGGGGACGATTGTGGATGTGGTTTCCTTGACCCCGGGTCCTGGACCGACTCATCTGGAGTACAACTGCTACGAAGTGATGCTGATGCCGGAAATCCTCCGCGTGATTAAAAAAGCCGAAGAAGACGGCTACGATGCGGCAATTATCGGCTGCTTCTACGATCCTGTCTTGAGGGCGGCCCGAGAGATTTCGAAAAAAATGGTCGTCACGGCTCCGGCAGAAGCCAGCTTGCATATTGCGTCGACATTGGGCGAGAGTATCTCGATCATTGTCGGGCGGCGCAAGTGGATACCGGAGATGAGAGAGAACGTCCATAAATATGGCTTTGCCGACAAATTGGCTTCTTTCAAGTCACTCGATATGGGCGTGCACGATTTTCAGAAAGATCATCAGGTGACGATGCAGCGGATGCGTGAGGCGGCGCGAGAGGCTGTCGAGAAGGATGGAGCCAATGTGCTTGTGCTGGGATGCACGATTGAATTTGGCTTTTATCGGGAAATTCAGGAGGAGCTGGGGGTTCCGGTTATTGACGCAAGCCTTGCACCTTTTAAATACGCCGAATTTTTGATAGAGCTCAACCAAAAATTCGGTTGGAGCCACAGCAAGCTGGATGGCTACCAGTCGCCGCCTGATGAAGAAGTGGCCTGCTGGAAGCTGTTTTAAAAACAAAGTTAGCGGCTGTGAGAAGAGATAAGGGGGGCCATTTATGAGAGCAGAAAGCGGAGTGGAGGTACTGCAAAAGCGATCAGTACCCGTTGGGGCGCTGTTTGAAAACATGCCGGTTACCAGTCAGCATTGGCAAGCGGGATTGGTGCTTTTTTTCTCCTTTGTGATTGAATCGTGGGAAATGATGATTGTCATTCTGGCAAGCGCTTCAATTGGCGGCGAGTTTCAACTGGACGGCACTCAAATCGGATCGCTTATCGGCTCCATTTATCTCGGGATGATCCCGGGATGCCTGCTATGGGGAAAGCTCGTTGATAAAATCGGCCGCAAGCAATCAATGATTATCAGTTTTGGCCTCTATGGAATCATTTCGCTTATTAGTGCATTCTCACTCACCTACGAAATGCTGTGGTGGACCCGCTTCTTGTCCGGTGTGGCGCTCTCTGGGGTTTTGGTGGCAACGTTCCCCTACTTCGAGGAGCTGCTCCCCATGAAGGTGCGTGGGAAGGCTGCGGTGTATCTGGCTTCTGGATGGCCAGTAGGCTATTTGCTTGCCATTGGCACGACCTACCTCTTTATGGAGCTGGGCTGGCGCTGGATTATTGGCGTCAGTTCGCTTGCCGGTTTGTGGTTTCTGGCAATCGCTGCGTTTGTACCTGAGTCGCCGTACTGGTTGGCCGGAAAAGGGCGCCATTCGGAGGCGAAGGAGGTTATTGACAAACTTTCCAAAGGCACGATGCAAAAAGAGATCAACAGCGTCGAGCTTGCTGTGGAGAATGTGAAAACAGGTTCTTTCCTGGAGATTTTTAGCGGGCAATTCCGGCGTTCGACAATTTTGCAGCTCGTCATCAACTTTAGTTTTTCCTGGGGATATTGGGGACTGTCCTCCTGGATGCCGGCACTTTTGGCGAAAAAAGGATTGAGTGCGCCGGAAGGAATGGGCTTTATGGCTATATCCGCCCTCTTCATGTTTCCCGGTTACATGGTTTCCTCGTATTTGACGGGCAAATATGGGCGCAAAAAAGTAATGGCGCTGTTCGTCTTTTTTGCAGCGATCAGCGGGTTTGGATTTGCCAACGCAAATACTTTGCAGGAAATGTACATCTGGAATTTTGCCCTTTCGTTCTTCAGCTTGGGGGCGTGGGGAGTATGGGATACATGGATGGCTGAGCTGTATCCGACAGAGGTCCGCGGTGTCAGCTATTCTGTAGGGATGACCGGCCAGCGTGTAGCCAACGCGATTGCACCAAGTGTAATCGGAGCCATGCTGGCGATCAACAGCAGCTTTTTGACTACGGTTTCCTTTATCTCCGCTTTTCTTGTCGTTACATTTGTGGCTTCGCTTTTCCTGAAGGAAACGGAAGGCGAGATTTTGCATTAATGCTGTAACATTCCATTACTCCTAGAAGGGTGGTTCCTATGCGTGTAGCTACAGATATTGGAGGAACGTTTACTGACCTGGTGTACCTAGATGAGCACGGTAAAATCGGTACCGCTAAAAGCGATACAACACCGCCCCATTTTGAGCAAGGGGTTATCCAAGTGATTCAAAAGGCTGGGATTGATCCTTTGGAAATCGCGACCTTTATCCACGGAACGACGGTAATTATCAACGCATTGACGGAGCGCAAGGGAGTAAAGACCGGGTTAATCACGACAAAAGGGTTCCGCGATGTGTTGGAAATTGCCCGAGGCAACCGTCCCGATTTGTTCAATGTTCGTTATCAGAAGCCGACTCCGTTTGTTGCGCGCTTTCTGAGGAAGGAGGTCAGCGAGCGGATCAACTATAAGGGGGAAGTCATGACCGAATTGGCGGTGGAAGAGGTGAAGGCCACTGTCGAGCAACTGCGAGCGGAGGGAGTCGAGGCTATTGCGGTCTCATTCCTGCATGCCTACGCCAACCCCATTCATGAAAAGCTGGCGGTAGAAGCGATCAGGGAAATTTGGCCGGAGGTAGCCGTGACGGCTTCGCATGAGGTGACCAAGGAATGGCGCGAGTACGAGCGGACCAGTACGGCAGTGCTGAACTCTTATGTCAAGCCGATTGCCAAGTCCTACATCGACAAGTTGAGTAACCATCTTCACGACATCGGGCTTGACGGCAACAAATATATCATGCAGTCCAACTCTGGCACGACTACTTTTGAGCAGTCAAAAGAAACGCCGATCAACATGGTCGAGTCGGGGCCAGTAGCCGGGATTTTTGGCTCAGCCATCTTAGGGCAAATTCTTGGGGAAGAAAACATCATTGCTTTTGATATCGGAGGGACGACGGCCAAATGCTCCCTGATTGACAAAGGGGAAGTAAAGGTTACGACCGAATACCGGATTGAGAAAGATGAACGAAATGCCGGATATCCGATTAAAGTACCAGTGGTTGATATCGTGGAGATCGGGAATGGCGGAGGTTCTATTGCCTGGATCGACGGTGCCGGCTCATTAAAGGTGGGGCCACAGTCGGCCGGGGCGTTGCCAGGGCCGGTCGCCTATGGGCGTGGCGGTGAAAGTCCGACTACAACCGATGCCAATTTGGTTACAGGGCGGTTATCGCCTGCC
This sequence comes from Brevibacillus sp. FSL K6-0770, assembly GCF_038000275.1. NCBI lineage: Bacteria > Bacillati > Bacillota > Bacilli > Caryophanales > Paenibacillaceae > Brevibacillus > Brevibacillus sp. FSL K6-0770. The sequence goes on along the minus strand of NZ_JBBOBQ010000001.1, from coordinate 5,283,900 downwards.
AATTTTCAAAACGAGGTAAATATGGAAGCGGTCAAGCAAGCGATCGACGAAAAGATCGCAAAGCACTTCGGCATCTCCGTGGAAGAGGCGGCACTGGGAATTATCCGCATTGCCAACTCCAACATGCTGAATGCGCTGAAGCTCATTTCCATTCGCAAGGGTTACGACCCGCGGGAGTTTTCCCTGGTTGCATTCGGAGGGGGAGGACCGATGCATGCGCTGGCATTGGCCAAGGAATTGGGTGTGAAAAAAGTCATCATCCCGATTGCGGCTTCGGTCTTCTCCGCATGGGGCATGCTGATGACTGACTTGCGGCACGACTACATCCAGACGTATATTCGCCGAATGAACGGACTGAATCAGGAAGAACTGAATCGCGAATGGAGCCAACTGGAAAAAGAAGCGACCGACCAATACGAGCGCGAAGGAATTGCAGCGGATCAAGTACTGTTCGTACGCTATGCGGACATCCGTTACGTCGGACAGGAGCATGCTGTCAAGGTTCCCGTGCCAAATGGACTGATGGATGCAAAAGCGATTGAGGAAGTGATTTATCGCTTCCATGACCTGCACGAGCAGCATTACACGTTCAAACTGGAGCATGCACCGACGGAGATTGTAAACCTCCATCTAACGGCGTTCGGCATGGTGCAAAAACCACGGATAGCCAGTCTGGGAAGACAAGGGGACAATAGCGAGGAAGCGCGCAAAGAAGTGCGTCCGGTTCTGTTCGAAGAGTATGGATGGATTGACACGACAGTCTACGACCGCGAGCTGCTGAATGCCGGAAGCGCGGTGAAGGGTCCGGCAATTGTCGAGGAACCTTCTTCTTCAACGGTCATTTATCCTGGACAGCATCTCATTGTTGATGAATATGGCAATCTAATCATTACTACGGGGGTGTAGTCAGATGAGTGAGACAACGTTGAAACATGACCAGTTTACGCTTGAGATTGTGAAAGATTCCCTGATCGCCATTGGGGAAGAAATGTTTCATACATTGGCGCGCACGTCGATGAGTCCGATTATTTACGAGGTGCTCGATTTCGCCAGCGGCTTGACAGATGCAAAAGGTCAACTTCTGACGCAAGGCAACGGTGTGACCGGATTTATCGGGATGCTGACCTTTATGGTGAAGGAAACTTTGAAAAAGTTTTCCGAGCATGGGGAGCTAAAGCCGGGGGATATCATCATCATAAATGATCCTTACGGTGGAGGAGGTTCCCACTTGTCTGATGTAGGTCTTGTGCTGCCAATCTTTTACGAGGGCGAGCTGATTGCCTTTTCGGCCAACAAGGCCCACTGGACCGAAGTAGGCGGAAAAGACCCGGGTTCCTGGACGACCGACTCCACGGAGATTTTTCAGGAAGGTTTGCAATTTCCTTGCGTCAAACTATTTGAAGCAGGCAAGCTGAATCAGCCGTTGGTTGATATCATTGCAGCAAATGTCCGCTTTCCCGATCTCTCGCTTGGTGATATGTGGGCGCAGGTAGCAGCATTGCGAACAGGGGAGAAGCGCTTTCGCGAATTGTGCGATAAGCATGGAAAAGCGGTAGTGAAGGATGCCATTGACCATTTGTTAAGACATGGCGAACAGTTGGCGGTAAAAGAAATTGCCAAGCTGCCTAAGGGCACGTATGAAGCCGTAGATTTTATTGATGATGACGGAGTTGGAAACGGTCCGTTCAAGGTACAGGTGAAGGTCACGATTACCGATGACGAGTTTATTTGCGATTTCCGCGGTAGTCATCCGCAAGTGCTGGGTCCAGTCAATTGCTCCTATACCGCCTTGGTTTCCGCCGTTCGCGTCATTTTCCTTGCGGTGACCAACCCGTCTCAGGATGTAAACGATGGCGTTTTCCGCCCGCTCCACATTCTTATCGATGACCGTTCCATTTTCTCAGCGGAACGCCCGGCAGCCGTATCAACCTACTGGGAAACCATGATGTATGGAGCGGATCTCGTCTGGAAGGCACTGGCACCGGTCGTTCCCCATCGGTTGAATGCGGGGCATCTGCTTTCGGTGTGCGGGGTGGTGCTATCCGGCATCCATCCGGATACGAACGAACCGTTCCTTGTGGTTGAGCCTTCAGTCGGAGGATGGGGCGCAGGAGACGGACTGGACGGGATGGCCGGACAGTTTTGCATCGGCGATGGGGAAACGTACAACGTGCCGGTCGAAGTAGCCGAGACACGTTATGGCATCATGGTTGAGGAGTACAGCCTGCGTACGGATGGGGCTGGTGCCGGTAAATATCGCGGCGGTTCAGGAGCTATCCGCTCGTACCGCGCGATGTCTGATGGTCAGACGATCACGGCAACCTTTGGCCGTCACAAATATTTGCCATGGGGCTTTAACGGGGGGCATGACGGCTCCCGCAATGAATTTGAGATCGTCAAAGCCAATGGCGAAGTGGTTGGTCCATTTGGCAAATATGCACGCTTTCCGCTTAATAAAGGAGATGTCGTGCGCCTTGTTACCGCAACAGGCGGAGGATACGGCAACCCGCTGGAACGTCCGGTAGAGAAGGTCGTCCTGGATGCCAAAAATGGCTATATTTCCGTAGAACAAGCAAGAGATTTGTACGGAGTAGAGCTGGACAAGGCAACGTATCGTGTAGAAGGGGTGACACCGCTGCGTCAGTCTTTTGAACAGGGGGAACAGCAATGCTCATTGTAAATGCCAATGCGATTCAACCGGAAGATCGCCCAGGTGTAACCCTGAAAATATTGTTTACCGAAGAGCAGGTAGAGAACGGAAAAGCTACTTTCGGTGTCGTCGTCGTTCCGCCTGGTGCGCGTATTCCTTTAAGCGGTTCGGGGAGTCATGCGCAGGACGAGTATTCAATCGTCGTAAAAGGAACGATTCTTGCCGGTACGGAAGAAGGTGAATATCGGATGTCAGCAAATGATGCGTCTCTTATTCCTGCTGGCGAGGCCCACTGGGCATACAACGACGGGAGCGAAGATTGCGAAATCGTCTGGGTGCTTGTAAAACGATAGTGGCATGGATACGGAGAGGATGCTAGACTTGGTTATCTCAATGCCGCAGTGAATGGAGCATAGGTTTGTGTGACTGGATGAGTGCCCTCTTTTCATAAAAGGGGGCTAATCTTATCTCATTCGAACAAGTCTAGATCGCTAGTATGTTGATACAGCCATTCACCTTACCTTCAACGAGACTACGTTGCTGCGTAAACACATTTTCGATTCCGATCTTTGGAGCGATCTGTTATCCTGCGTGAGTCGATTTATCCAATTTCAATTTGCTAAAGTGCCATATAATGTAGACCGTCCACAGGGCGGTTTGTTTGTTTTATACTGATAAATAAATTTGAATGGAACGCAACAATAACCCTTTTTCAGCATGAATAATCTCCTCCTTAATGTCGCGACAAATTGTCCTTACATTAAGAAGGGACTTCGGTAGAAAGATTCGAGGATTTCACAGGAGGAAACGGCATGAAGACAATCACGATCCACCAGCCTTGGGCAACATTGATCGCTCTTGGCGAGAAACGCTTTGAAACCCGGGGGTGGGCCACGAAATACCGCGGCCCTCTCGCGATTCACGCGGCCAAAAAGGTGGACAAGGAGGCGTGCTACAGGGAGCCAATACGGTCGGTCCTTTCCAAACATGGCTACTCGGCAGATAATTTGCCGACAGGCGCGGTGATTGCAACCGTAAAGCTTGAAGATTGCCTGCAAATCATTATCGCCCCCGGAACAGGCGAAGTTGCCGCCTGGCGTGACGCAGATGATGCGGCGATACCGATAAAAGGCAATGAACTCAGCTTCGGTTGGTTTGCTCGCGGAAGGTTTGCCTGGCAGATGGTTGACGTAAAGCCGATCGCTCCGGTGCCGGTGAACGGACGGCAAGGATTGTGGAATTGGGATTGTGACAAATACCATAACGAGAAAACGGATAATGAATGATTGTCCTAAAATGACGAGCGAAGCAGATGGGGAGACTAGCGCACAGGCAGTAGGAGCGTGACTTCCTCGACAAATGAGAGTTCATCCGAAACACCGAGAAACTGACAAATAAATGAGTTCGGCCAGTCATTATATATGCCGTTCCTCGCCTTGCCTGTCCTACATAAATTGTACAAGGGGGTGGAGGGATGAGCACAAACAAGTGGAGAACTCACCGCAAATTTTCTCGCAGATTCGGCACAGTCTGGTCCGTCTGGCGATCTGTGAACGGCAAAATTCAACGAGGATACTTCAAATTTCCTTGCAAGAAAAACGCGAAGTGGGGCAATGTGATTGCAAACGAGCTGATTGCTTATCATCTAGCCAAGCTGCTGGAGCTAAACGTAGCGACTGTAGAACTAACGGTTGTTGAGGGAAAGCAAGGGATCGTCTCCATTGCTAAGCCGATGGCCGCCCATTTCAACTGGTTCCAGCTAACCAAAAAAACAGGCGGTTCGCCCGTTAAACATTTGCACAATCCCGAACAACTGTTACTTACGTTTGTTTTTGATATATGGATTTGCAACATTGATCGGCACGGGGGAAATCTGATTGTTTTCCTCAAAGGGAAGCACTATGATTTTTATTTGATCGACCACGGCAGCGCGGTTTTAGGGGGAGTTACGTGGAGAAAAATCCATTGGAGCGCGGATTACTGGCTGAATGTAAGCAAATACAATTTCCACTATCCAAGAGGCTTGCGCGCCTATATCCGCACCTTTCGCCAGCTTTTGCCGCATGTGGATAAAATCGAGAAAATTCCTGAACACATGATACGAGACATTGTGGAGACAGTACCGGAAAACGTATTGCCAAAACTCGAAAAAGAAATGGTAGTAGAAATGCTGCTCTACCGTCAAAAAAAATTACGCGAGATGGTCGTGGCTTGGTGCATGCGGCATAAGAAAGCGATTGCGGAGTAAGCAACTCGGCAAGAATGGGGTGACGCGAGGGTGTTACCAAGCAGGGGACGTGCCCCATTTTACCGCTATTGTTGGGACGGAAACGATTTGCAGGGAACGAAGGCGAAACCGACGAAAGCAAGGAGTAGGACCATTTGTGTCGAGGAAATCAGAAATGTAGCCAATACATCCGTGCACTTCGCCGCATGTACAGGCTCTTTTGAATGGGCGGCAATGCGGTACTCGCGGCGGGCAGCTTGCAGCGCATTTTGGCGATTGCACCGGAGTCGGAGACGGATGGCCGCGAGCTCATCAAATTGCATCTGGAAGCGGGCAACCGCAATGAGGCGCTACGCGTTTATTGGCAGTTGGAGCGGGTCATTCGCGATGAGCTGGGGGTCGCGATGGAAGAGGAGACGGTAAGATTGTATCAACAAATGAGACACCAGGGATGAGCGGACGATGAGAAAAACGATTGCAGCGGCACTGGTCACGCTGGTCATATTGGCCGCAACATACGGCATGTTTCTCGTTTGGTTCTCGCCGGACGGGAAGCAGACGCCAAGGGTGGAGAACGGGCTGCTGGATTTGACCGCATGTCGGTTTGCAGACAAAGGCATCGTTCCGTTGGACGGCGAATGGGAGTTTTACCCGGACAAGCTACTCTTCCATGAAGATTTCACATCCTCCCCCGCGAATGAAAACAATCGTTTGCCGAGGCGGATCGAAGTGCCGGGCTCGTGGTCGGACCAGATGAATACTTTGGGCATGGCAACATACCGTCTGCGGATCAAAGTCGGCGATACGGCAGCGGTTTACGGTTTGAAAACATCGGCAATCTGATCGACAACGCGGTCAAGCATACCGAGGGCGGCAGTATTGCCGTAACGGCAGCGGCGACAGACGGACGGCATGATTGAAATTTCGGTTCAGGACACAGGCACAGGAATCGAAGCGCAAAACATTCCCTATCTGTTCGATGCGCCGCTGGAGCCTTTTGGCTATAACGTCATTGCCGTCAAAAACGGTTATGAGGCGCTGGAACAAATCAGCCAGCGGCATAAGATAGATCTTGTCATTCTCGACCTGATGATGCCGGGCATGTCGGGGTACGAAGTGTGCCAGGAGATTCGCAAAACGTAAACGCTGCTGGAGCTTCCCGTGCTGATGGTGACGGCTGCGATTCAACCGCAAGACAAGGTAGCGGCGTTCGAAGCGGGGGCGAACGACTTCTTGCCGAAGCCGTTCGAACTGGCGGAGCTGAAGGCAAGAATCGGCAGCCTGCTGGCGATGAAGGAGTCGCTCGCCAAGGCGGTCGATCTGGAGGTTGCGTTTTTGCAATCGCAAATCAAGCCGCATTTTTTGTACAACGTCTTGAATAGTATTGTTGCGCTGAGTTATACGGATGTTCTGCCGCATACAGCGATGAAGCAGGCGGATGGCGTGGAGGCGATCGCGGACAGGTAGATTAAGATAGAAAAATAGACCCAAGCTTGGGGAGCAATTGGTGGATAATCCGATTCAACAGTGAATGCGGATTATCCACTTTTTTTGCACTGTCTTTCATACGAGCGATAACATGTGGTTTCATCGAATGGATTTCCGTTCCGAGGTAAGGAAATCACTTAAAAAGCACTCTCTTTCTTGCGATTGATGGCAAGTTCAGTTCAGGGGCGCTGCATAAAAGTCTGCCTGTCAGTTGTTTTGCATCAGAAAACAGAAACTCGGATTTGTGCTTGGAATAATCATGCAGCTCATCTCGTGTTAACAAGGGCAGCCCGCAGGAATCTATGGTTAAAAGCGGACTTGACCTGAACGCTCACTCCGTCTCCACTATCTATTTGGGACATGAAAATAATGTCAAATGTAGTTATTCCGTTAGCATTTGTTGGAGGAAGAGGAACGTTTGATTGAGTAGACGTCCGGATCACTCCGGCAATGGCATAGCTTTCAGGCGTAGCCGAGTTATTGCGTAACACATGAATATCGATCACAAACGCATAATTTGGGAGAGGATTGGAATTCAACGGATCAGAAAGAAAATGAACAACAGGCAATATTATCGTACAACTCATATGTCTGAATTTACATTGTTTATGTTCGACAAACCAGACAATTTGTTAACGAGGGAGGGAACAGCATTGCATGAAGATGCGCACACTAAGGAAAAATAAAGGGGGCATTGCCGCGTGCGCTAAGACGCGACATTCATTTTCGGGGATGGCTCAGTTGGCTTGTTCATCTTCTCAGATGTTTTGCGTTTGCCGAAGCTGTGTTGAGTTGGCGTTTGCCAATGGCTGAAGTTTACACAAAGACGAACAGGAGCGATTTTCATGAGTGATCTGAGCGTTACAGGCGCTAACTTCTTGAGGTGCGCGAGTTTTTAGGTTATGGCGCATTTGCTATATGGGAAGCAAATGACGAAAGAGCAAACGTATAGCGAGTCATAAGTCACAGCCGAAGGGAGAGCGTGTATTTGTCGATTTCCCTATGTTGGGGAGACCCACAATCCCGCAAGATGCACCTATCTCCTTGTCAGCATCCTAACATCCGTTCAAGTATATAGATTGGGTAGCAAGTATACAATTTTCCAGGGGATTTGAGCTAGCGGACATAGATAGCTTCGGCATTAACGCGCCGAGGCTTTTTAGCACGTGTTCAGGGGACAAATTCTCCCCACGCACTGACTTTCAGACCTATGCAGAAAAAAAGCTCTTGTTGACAGGACACCTTTTAGTGTCTTATTATCAAAACAGACACTAAAAGGTGTCCAATAAGAAAAAACCATTTGCAAAGCTCACAACCTGAATAAGCCTCATTGGAAATATGGATGAGAGGGGAGACAGATGGACCAGCTGATCAGGGCCAGAACAATCGCGAGTGTAGAAATTCAGCCCTGGGGAAAAATAACTGCTTATTGGTCAGCGACATTCTTACTCGCAGCAACGGTGATGGTAAGTTGCATTGGTCAACTGATGCAAGCGGGAGAAGCGTCGAGCTGGTGGCGAAGTTTGGTTGCCCGCTATACATCTTGACCGTCTTGACTATCTTAACCCTCTTAACCATCCCCGAGATTTGAAAAGTGCTCGGAGCCATCGCTCTTGCCGTGCCAGGTTTACCTCGGCTGAAAGAATGGTTCACGCTGGTATCTACATTTGAATGACTGGTGCAGCTTTCTCTCATGTGTTTGCCAACGCTTACGGTGATTGCGAGTTTTCTGCTATCTTCCCGCTCTTTTATTCCGCGCTAAATCTCGCCGCATGGGCGCTGCATTCACAGGGTGCAAACTTTAGGGAGGTGCTCAAAATTAACATTCGTCCTTTCGCGCCACCAATACCTATGTCCTACAGAAATTAATATTTTGGAGGGAGTGTTGTGAACGAGAATGAAAACGAAAACAACCAGTCTCGGGATGTGTTTGATGCTGTAGCGGACCCAACCAGGCGACGACTGATTGAGTTATTGGCCGGAGCAGAGGAGCTGCCGCTTCATGAACTAACGGCACAGTTTCAAATGGGCCGGACGGCGGTATCCAAGCATTTGACAATTCTGAAAGAGGCCGGACTGGTGCTCGACCGCAAAGTCGGCAGGGAAACGCGATTTAGGCTCAACGCGGCTCCACTGAGGGAAATTCAAGATTGGGTGGCTTTCTACAGCAAGTTTTGGAGTGCGAATTTGTTGCGCTTGAACCAACTATTAGAGGAGGAAGCAGAATGAGTTTGACATTATCTTTGGATTTTCAGTACAAGACAACGCTTGAGAAGCTGTGGTCCGCTTTGACTGATTCAAGCAAGCTGGCCAAATGGGTGTGCAACATCCAGACTGGAGAGCCGATGGAAAATGATTTTAAACCTGTGGTGGGACATCGTTTTCAGTTTCGCACTCAGCCGACCGAATATTGGGATGGAGTCGTTGAGGGCGAAGTGCTTATCGTAGACGAACCAAACCGCTTGTCCTACACGTGGGGCAGCGGGGGAGAGAAGCACACAGTTGTCTGGACGCTACAGGATTTAGGAGACGGAAAAGTTAACCTGCATCTCGAACAATCCGGAATCTCCAATGAGCAGGCACTGGGTGGAGCGAAGTACGGCTGGAGCAAGTGGTGCAGCGAGCTGGAAAAGGCGTTGGCATAATAACCGGATAGCCGGATGTACCGCTGATTACCTCCGTCCGCAATGCTAGATGAATGGATGATCATTTCCATACACACAAATGAAAAGCCTTCCAGTTGCAGCAAACGGGATAGAGTGCTCGAATGGGAGGTTTTTCAATTGCGTGCAAGTGAATTGTCGCGGTTGTTCGCATAGTCACAGTCTTAATTATGATAGAATGGGCAAAATTAAGAGCAAGAGGTTATTACGACTGAATGAACATTCTTTTCACTGTCAGTTGATCAAAAGATGGAAGAGGAGTGCTCTTTGATGACAAATAGTAGTGCGCATCCGAAGGTCGACGAATTTTTAAGCAAAGCGAAAAAGTGGCAGGAAGAATTTGTGCAGTTGCGCAGAATCGTTCTCGACTGTGGGCTGACCGAAGATTTTAAATGGATGCATCCTTGTTACACGCTTGAGAAAAAGAACGTCGTTTTAATCCATGGTTTCAAAGAATACTGTGCGCTCCTGTTCCACAAAGGTGCGTTGTTGCAAGATCCGCACGGAATCCTCATCCAGCAGACGGAAAATGTACAGGCGGCGCGGCAAATTCGCTTTACCAACGTACAAGAAATCGTGGAGATGGAAGACGTCTTGAAAGCCTATATTCATCAGGCTATTGAAGTGGAAAAAGCCGGTTTGGAAGTGGATTTCAAGAAGACAGAAGAATATACCGCTCCTGAAGAATTTCAAACGAAATTGGCTGAAAATCCTGACCTGAAAGCTGCCTTCGAAGCGTTGACACCGGGACGGCAGAGAGCATACCTTTATTATTTTTCTGAACCGAAACAATCCAAGACGCGAGTGGCGAGAGTGGAAAAATACATGGAGCAAATTCTAAACGGAAAAGGATTGAATGATTAGCTTAACACAGCTATTCAGCGATAAGCGTCAAACGGAGCGAACCAACTGAAATCCGGTGAATGCAAAAAATTAGTGAGCAAATGGGACGCCGTGCTGTGACGTACGGTTGTTTTTTGCACCGCAGTCACGAACCTTTTATTCGCAATAGTAAGAAATCTAACCGGAGAAAGAGCAGGCCATTACGGCTTGCTCTTTTCTTTTTGCGAGAGGACAGGCAGCTCCATACTCGCGCAGAAGCCTTTGCCGATCTCGCTCGATAACGACAGCTTTCCTCCGTGAGCCTTGGCAATTCGCTCGGCCATGGGAAGGCCGAAGCCGTGTCCGTTCTGGCGCGGGCGTTTGCGTTTGCTTGCGTAAGGCAGTTCCAGCAAGTCGGGCAGTTCGTCTGGGGAAATTCCGCTTCCGTTGTCTGAGACGACTACGTGACAAGCTTGGTTGCCGGGATCAAAAAAGGTTTGGATGCGCAGCTGGCACCCCGCCGGATTATGGTCGATGCTGTTTTGCAAAAGATTGGCAAGGGCACGCAACAAAAGGCGCTCATCCCCATCGATTTGCGGGGATTCATCTCCAAGCTCTACTTCCAGCTGATATCGCTCATCCAGTCCGTTGTTCAACAGCTCCGAGGCCGCTTGTCTGGCGACTGCCGACAACCGCAGCGGTTTTTTGCCCAGCGGCTGCATCTCGTATTCGAGCATGGAGACGAGGTTCAAATCACTCACCAAAGAACGGATGCGCTCGGCTTGTTGGCGCATGATCGCGGCCAAGCGCCTCTGTTCTGCCGGCAGTTCCGGGCTGTCAGCGATGTCGCTCGCGTAGCCGAGGAGCATGGAAAGCGGCGTACGGATGTCGTGGGAAACGCCGGAAATCCAGTTGGAGCGGGCCGCGTCTCTTGCTTTCAGAGCTGCGTTTTTTTGTTGCAGCAGGGCGGACACATGATTGATGCTTACCGCCAGATTCGCCAGCACGCCTTTTGGCTCAATCTGGACAGGCTTGTCTGCTCCCAACGCTTGAATGCCGCTTGTCAGCGGGCGGATGGAAGCGATGAGTCTGGAACCGATGAACAGCGAGAGCAACAGAGCCAGCACGATGTTGCCTGCCAACAAAAAGAACGCCTTCCCGGGCAAATTCTCCACCCAGCCAACCGGAAGAATATGCTGGTATTTGGCGTAGGAGCCTTTCGGGTAACCGACGACGACAAGGCCATCTGGATGTTCCCAGGTGAAGACCGGATAATCGCCCAGGAAGCTGCGTGAAAACTTGGCTACATCTGCGAGAGAGTACGGCCGTTCCAGTTCGGCAGGGAGCTGGAACTTCCATGCCACGTAGCCTTTGGAGTCGATCAGCATGGCCCACGCCCCGTTTTGCTCCAACAGTTGTTGCGAGCGGGGAGCGATGGCATAGGCGTCTCGCTTGCCATGCAAGTCGTCGCTGACGAAATGCACAACAGCGGAAGGAGAGGCGCCATCGCTGATCCCGCTGCCGATCCAGATCAAGAGCACGACAGCATTGAGAGCCAAGAGCAGCAGCGAAATCAGGATGGTGGCGTGAACAAAACGTTTGATAATGCGCGAGGTGCCTTCCATCGTTACTCCTCCTTTACGATCAGCTTGTAGCCGAGTCCGCGCACGGTCAGCAAATGAGCGGGCCGGGAAGGATTCGCTTCGATTTTTTCCCGAATGCGCCGAATGTGCACCATCAGCGTATTTTCATAGCCGTAATAGTCGTCGCCCCATGCGGCCTGACAGAGCGCGTCGCTCGTGACGATGCGATTGTAGTTCTCATAAAACTTGCCGAGCAGAGCGATTTCTTTTGCGGTCAGCGGGATATTTGTTCCGCCATGACGAATGGTGCCAGCCTCCAAGTCAATGAGACGGTCGTCCAGTTGAAAAACAGGGCGTTTTTCCGGCGTGTGGGGAATGTACACTCTGCGCAAAATAGCCGTTAGCCGCAAGACAAGCTCCCGTGGCAAAAACGGCTTCACGATGTAATCATCCGCGCCCAGTCCGAGGCCGAGGATTCGGTCTTCATCCTGTCCTTTGGCAGACAAAAACAGCACAGGCAGGTTCGAAATATGCCGGATCGCTTGCAGCAAGGAAAAGCCGTCGCCATCCGGCAGCATGACATCAAGAATGGCGAGGTCAGGCTGGATGGAACGACAAAGCTCCAGCGCTTCTCTGCAATCGCCCGCATGGTAAATGCGCATAAATCCTTCTTTGCGCAAAAAATGCTCGATCATTTTTCGGATTTCAGGCTCATCATCGACGATAAGCAGCTTTTTCTGTTTCAGTTCGTCCATCTGTCATCACCTCTCTCTACTATAGCGGCTTTGGCGCGGGATAATCGGCTTTTGCAGCAAATTTAAGGCTAGTGTAAGGTGAACGTCAGATTGCTGAAAGAATCTCCTGTCATACTTCGAATATGCCAGAAAAAGCCATTGCAGGAGGGACAGATGGAGACGATCCTATCTACTACCAAACTATCGAAGCGATACGGTGATGCCTTGCGCGTGAAGGAAGTGAACTTGTCCGTTCGCGAAGGGGAGATTTACGGATTTCTTGGACCGAACGGAGCAGGGAAATCGACTACATTAAAGATGCTGTTGGGGCTGGTACGACCGACGAGCGGCCAGGTACAGGTGTTCGGGAAGGAGCTTCAGGCAAACCGCCGCTTCGTTCTCAGCCAAATCGGTTCACTGATTGAATCGCCCTCGTACTACGGGCACTTGACCGGGCTGGAAAACATGCGTGTCGTGCAGAAGCTGCGCGCTGTTCCGGCGAAAAACATCGAGGAAGCGCTGAAAATCGTGCGTCTGGAAAAACAGAAGGAGAAGCAGGTTGAAAAGTATTCACTGGGGATGAAACAGCGGCTAGGAATTGCGATGGCATTGCTGGCGTTTCCCAAGCTGTTGATTTTGGATGAGCCAACGAATGGTTTGGACCCTGCGGGAATCGGAGAAATCCGGGAGCTGATCAAAGCGCTTCCGCAACAATATGGAATGACGATTTTGCTTTCCAGCCACCTTTTATCCGAAATCGACCAGATCGCGACTTCCGTGGGCATTATCAATCATGGTCACATGCTGTTCCAGGGCAAGCTGAGCGAGCTGCACCAAAAAAACCAGCCGCGCATTATCATCAAAACGACAGATAACAGGGCGGCGAGGGACGTGTTGATGCGGGCAGGCTTTTTCCCCGGCGTGGAGGAGGGCGCGCTTGTTTTTGAAAAGCTTGCCGATGGACAGGTAGCGCAGGCAAACAGGATTCTGCTGGCTGAACATATTGATGTGCTTCGCATCGAGGAACAGAAAAGAAGCCTAGAAGACATGTTCCTGAAGCTTACAGGGGGAGGCGAGAGTCTGTGAGGAAGGCGCTGTCGCTTGAGTTTTACAAGCTGCGTCGCAAATATGTGTTGCCGATGGCGCTTTTGTTTCTGACGGTGGAGCTTGTCTGGGCGTTGATCGCCGTCAGCATGTCTTTTGAGCGCAATCGTGACAGCGCGGGCTGGGAAGTGATCGTCGCCATGCTGTCCACGATGAACGGACTGTTTTTGCCATTGCTTTCGGCTATTGTCGTTTCCCGGATTTGCGACATGGAGCATAAAGGGAATACGTGGAGGCTGCTTCGCTCTATGGCCGTGCAGCCAGGGAAGCTGTATGCGGCGAAGTACGCTTGCGCCGGATTGATCATGCTGGGCGTTTGCCTGTGCCAGCTGCTGGCGATTGCGGTGTTTGGCGTCCAATCCGGGTACTTGACGTCTGTTCCGCTTGTGCTGTTGGCACGGTTTCTTTTCGGCACGCTGGTCACGACGCTGGTCGTCCTTGCCTTGCAGCAGTGGATTTCTACGGTGGTGAAAAATCAGGCGTTTGCGCTTTGCCTGGGGATGCTCGGCGGTTTTCTCGGAATGGTAGGCGATTTGTTTCCGGAAGCGGCAAGACGCGTATTCGTCTGGGCGTACTATACGGGGCTTAGTCCCGTTACACAGCAGTATGCGAGCGAAAAGATGCAATTCGTCGTCCGGGAGGCAGGCCCGATCTCGTCTGCCGCGGCTGTTTTGCTGGCGGTTGCCGCGCTGCTTTTTCTCATGGGAAGACGCCATGCATCCAGACTGGAAGGGTAGGGGGAGAAGTGATGATCAAGCAATGCTTTCAGGCGGAGTGGTTGAAAATGCGCCGCTCCCATATTTGGGTGGTGTTCATGCTCCTGCCTTTGGTCAGCGTCATCATCGGCTGGGCCAATTACGTCATGAACCAAGGGACGCTGCAAAAGGAATGGTACAGCTTGTGGTCGCAGGTTGGCTTGTTCTACGGAGAGTTTTTCTTTCCTATTCTCATTGCGATCGGCTGCTCGTATCAATGCCGACTGGAGCATCAAAACAAAAACTGGCATCTGGTGCTGACCGCACCTGTATCGCTTGCGGCCCTGTTTGCAGCCAAACTGGGAGTCGTAGCAACTCTTCTTCTCCTAGTCCAAGCGTTCTTTTGCTTGCTGTATGTATGCGGCGGGCTTTTGGCAGGGCTTTCCGCGTTGCTTCCCGCAGAATTGCCCGGCTGGTTGTTGCGCGGATGGATCGCGGCGATGACGATCGCGGTTTTTCAATTGGCGCTCTCGATGCGGATCAAAAGCTTTGCAACGCCAGTCGGCATCGGTTTGTGTGCCGTTTTTTTCGGGCTGGGAATGTATGTGCTGAAGCTCGGATTGTTTTTCCCGCATTCGCTGTTAACAGTGGGGATGGGGGTATTGAGCCAGGAGGGACTTGATTTTGGCAGCAACGTGGTTTTTCTGCTGATGAACGCATTGTTCGGAGTGGGAATCAGTACAGTTGTCCTCCGGCGATTACGCAAGTCGGATGTGCTCGCCTGATCTTTGAAAAGAAGGGTTTTTCCGTAAGTGAAGAGAATAACGGATAAAAAGTCTGAGTATTCACTCACGATGGGAGGCGGCTGCGACCATGTTGCAAGGTGGAAAATATGTGAAGGTGGAGCCAGGGGTCGAGATTTTTGTGCAGGACGTGGGACAAGGTGATCCGATCGTCCTGATCCCGGGCTGGACGTTTACAACCGAAGTGTTTCACAAGCAGATCGAGCATTTTCAAAAGACTAACAGGGTGATCGCGATTGATCCGAGAAGCCATGGCAGATCGTCCGTGACGATGCACGGCAACGACTATGCCACGCACGGTACTGACTTGGCAAAAGTCATCGAGGCGCTGGGGCTTGTGGATGTGACGCTGGTCGGCTGGTCATTTGGCTGCTTGACGATGTGGGAATACGTTCGGCAGCACGGCACGCGAAACGTAAAATCTTTCGTGTTCGTCGACTTGTCGCCGAAGCCGCTCTCCACCAATCACGAGCAAGATTGGGTGGAAGGGCCGCTCGATGAAATCGCCGCCGCCTACAACTACTACACGCGGGATGCCGAGAAGCAGCGGGAGTTTATCTCGGGCTACGCGACAGGGGTCATGGTGCAAAGAGAGCTTGCGGAAAATGAGCTTTCCTGGATCATCGAGCAATCGCTCAAAACGCCTCCTTATATCGCGGCGAACTTGTTCGCGTCCGGGATGTTCTCTGACTACCGGGTAGAGGCAAAGGTTGCGAGCGAGTCGGTGCCGACGCTGACGATTGTGGCTGAGCATTGGGCCGAGACTGCAAAACGGTTCATGGAAAAGCATGCCCCCGAGTCCGCAGTGGAAGTATTGGGCGGGCACATGATGTTTTGGGAGCATGCCGAACGGTTTAATGAGCTGCTCACACAATTTCTCCATGCAGAAAAAACAGCAAGATAAAAGAAAGTGGCTGTCCTTGTGGGCAGCCACTTTTTATGAGCTTTGGCATGGAAAAAGGAGGCGCGACTTTGCAGGCACGCCCGGCGAAGCCGAGCACTTTTTTCCGGCGATTCTGGCATTTCGTGAAAGCTGGCGGTTATTTGCTTGAACTCGCCATGCAGTCTGTCAAATTTTCTCGTTTGCGTCAGGCACATAATCTGATAAAAGTGCGTCGGAGACTCTGTGACGGTTACAAGATAGGAGATACTTTGACCATTGACTTTCCCATGCATCGTGAATTGAGTGGAAAGACGTCCGTCAATCGTGAGCTGAACATGCTTGCTCACGATTGCATCTGTCAATTCACTGAACAAGTTTGATTCCACGAAATCGACGTATTGGGGATAATCAAATGAACCGTTCAATTCTTCTTTAGAGTCCGCGAGAATAAGCAGATGCTTGTCCGCGAAGTTGTTGGAAAGGGCAATGGATGCGTCTGGGTGAAGACTAGCATTCTCGCTCCAGGAAGTCGGAGCAATGATTTGCATGGTTTTGTCTTTGTTAAACGCTCTTTTCTAAGAAATTGTTGCTTTTAGAAAAGCCGTGAGTTGCTTGATATTTATAGTACCAAGCGAAGCGTGCATTCACGGTAAATGGAAATCCTATAGACTTCCTGATTTTCATTATAGAACACACGTTTCCACAACAGCAATAGCAACAAAATTTGCGAAAAGAGCCTTGTTAAAAAAAGCTTTGTTCTCAAACGAACCTGTTAACGGGTCTTGCTTGGCATAAAAGGAAACGCCATAAATACCGCAAGCAATGATAACGAGCGCCAACAAGGAGAAGCCGATGGCAAAGCTGGTGGTCAGCTGCTTGCTCTCGTTTTTCAAATCTTTTACTTTCACGACAAAAGTGTTCGCTGCCATATCGCCGAACCGTTGCTTCTTTTTCGACACCAGTACGCTGATCCCGGCAGGCAATCCGCCGATGAGCATCGGGTTGGTTTCGACGATGCGGATCAAGGAACGAATGACCGATTTCCACAGCCCTGGCGGTTGACCTTCCTGATTCACCACTTTGATTCGCAGGGCGAATTTCCCGATGGTATAGCCAGTAAAACCTTCCAGAAGAACGTAGTAAGATAAAATTCCGAGTACGAAAACAAGCAACCCGATAATGGCCGGATCGTCAGACGAACGCCCAGCCAGCGCGACCATCCCTAAGACGAAAAAAATGAGCAAAATGTAATCTATCACATGCGCTCCCCAACGCAGGAAAAAAATCGACGCTCCGTAAGTCTGCGTAATGGACCCCATTACTTGCGGTCCTTCCAGAATCGGTCTGTCTGGTGGTGGAATTGGGGGAGCCACCGATGAATCTGCTTCCGGCAATGAATGATTCTCCAAACTTGTGCACCTCCAACAAAAATGTAAACATATAACATTTAAACACTTCAAAATTTACTCTGTCAAATTTTGCTTTTCTGCAAGAAACCTACCTAAAGATAGGTGACACACGATAGTTGCGACGATTATATTAGGAAGCGAGCTGATGTAAGAAAAACCATATACAGGGTGATTATGATGAGTACGCCTATGACTGCTTTTGTCGCTGTTTTAGTGCTGGGGGTTGTCGCCTACCTCACGATGTGGTGGGAAGGCACCTGGGTAAACCTTCGATTCACGAAATGGTATTTCGCTATCATAGTAGTCTTGGCGATCGCGACCGGAGGGTATTTTTGGTTTACGGGAGATACGATTTAATCAAGTAAAAAGCAAGCCGTGCACGGGCCCTCTAGCTGGAGGGCTTTTTTGCGTCCACATAACGTTCTTTTCTTATAAGGCAGTTTACTTGCATTGTTCGGAAGGATTCCACATAATAACTTTGTGCACATATTGGATCGAGACAAAAAGGCTGCTCTTTTGTGGGGTCATTTTCTTTTTAGGCAGGGAGATGCACATGGATCAAGGAAAGTACAGTTCACTTATCGCAACGAAATTACATGTTCCTACATATGGTTCGGACCTGTTGCATCGGCATCAATTGGTGGAAGAAATCGATGAAGTCAGGACAGCCAGAGTGATCCTTATTTGCGCTCCGGCCGGGTTCGGGAAAACAACAGCCGTTAGTCAGTGGATTACGAGTATCGGCAAGCCGGCGGGATGGCTGTCGCTGGATGAGGCGGATAACGATCCGGCCCGTTTTTGGCGCTACTTCGCAAAAGCATTGAGCATGGCACAACGGGAAGCTGGTCGTGAAGCTTCTGCGATGCTCGATTTGACCTATGCGGCGTCAGCAGACAATCTGCTCTCCATGCTGCTTGAAGAAATCGCTGCAATGCCTACCGACTATTATTTGGTGCTGGATGACTATCATCTGATCAAGGAGCGCTCGATTCACGAAGGTTTGCAAACATTGCTCCAGCACGCCTCGCCTTTTTTACACGTCATTCTCATCAGCCGTGAGGAGCCGCCGCTGTCTCTCCATCGCTTGCGCGTACGCAAACAGCTGGGACAATTGGGCGCGGAGCATCTCCGGTTCAATGAAGAGGAATGTCGTCAGCTTTTTAACGAACTGCTCGGGCTAGATTTGTCATACGAGGACATTCACGTACTCAGCAAACGGACAGAGGGCTGGATTGCCGGGTTGCAGTTGGCTGCTTTGTCCATGCAGGGGAAGGGTGGCTCCACGGTTACCATGCACAGCTTTTCCGGCAATGACAAATACGTGGAAGACTACTTGACCGAAGAAGTATTGAAGCGATTGCCGGAATCGGTACAGCAATTTTTGCTGAAAACTTCCATATTGCCGCGCCTGTCCGGGGAACTGTGCGCAGCCGTAGCGAGTGAGCCGGATGCCCACGCCATTTTGGAGATGCTTGCACGTACGAACTCTTTTGTCGTACCGCTGGATGGAGTCAACGAGTGGTACCGCTACCATCATTTATTTGCGGATCTTTTGCACACGCATTTGCGCAAAACATACAGTGAACAGCTGCCAACGCTTCATGTGGCTGCCAGTCGATGGTTTGAGGGCCACGGATGGATGACAGAAGCAATCGACCACGCGCTCAAGGGCAGTGATTGGTCGCGTGCAACCAGGCTGATCGTCGAGCATGCTCCCTGGATGTTGAAGCAGCACGAAAATGTGACATTGCGCCGCTGGATGAGGCGTTTTGATACAGTGTGGCTCAAGAGTCATCCCGAACTGTGCATTGCTTTTGCCTGGATGCACGCATTATCGGACGAGCTTGAGCAGGCAGAAGCGTTGTTGCATCTCGCTGAGGATGGTCTGCACGGCAAAAATGAGGGGCTTGAGGAATGTCGGGTAGAAATCTGGGTGCTTCGCGGATACGTGCAGTTGATCCTGCGCAATATTGCCCTCTCCCTTTCGTACTTGGAAGAATCGGTCAAAATGAAGCCAAAATTCAGCCGCTATTTTATCGTCGGGATTGAGCTGAATGGAGACGAGGCTTTTGTGCTTCGCAGTCGCGTGGCGTTAAGCGGCTATTTGTCCAAGGTAAGCGAGTTTTACCCTGCCATCAGAACGATTTGGAAGCACAGCGGCCTGGGGATTCTCGCATACGGCTCGATTGTAATGGCAGAGCTGTATTATGAGAAAAACGAGTTCGAGCAATTGACGTACTTTGTGCAAAGAGCATTGCAGTTGGGAAGCAATACGATGAATTTTGGCGTACTGGTCCCGGCTTATCTGGTTTTGACCCGTTGGCGAAAGGCGGAGAAGCGAGGGGCGGAGATGTGGCTGCCGCTTGCGGAAATAGCGGAGCTGTGTCGCCAGCGAAAAGCCCCGCCTCATTGGATTGCTTTCCTGGACGCGTTTCGTGTGCGGCTGTTGCTGGACGAAAATCAGCGGGAAGAAGCAGAGCAATGGGCGAGCCAATTTGAAAAAATGAGCAAAGACTTGATTCATTCCCGGCACGAGTTTGAACGGTTGACTTTGGCTCGTGTGTACTTGTCTGCCAAAAGGGAAAATGAAGCGTGTGAGCTGCTGACCCGGCTAAAGCATGAGACAGAGGTGAAGGATCGGCTGGGGAGCCGGATCGAGACGCTGATTTTGCTCAGCCAAGCTTATCACAGCCAAAAGCGGCATCACGAGGCAGCCGAATGTATTCGCACAGCGGTGATGTTGGCGGCACCGGAAGGCTACGTGCGCATCTTTTTGGACGAGGGGCCAGAGGTCGCCAAAATGCTGTACGCCCTCTACAAAAGCAAGGCGTGCTCCAGGCAAGAACTTGACTATATGGCAAGTCTGCTCAAGACGATGGAAAAAGAGTTTCCGGCGCTGGACATTCAAATTCGCGTGTCGCCTGAACTGGACAAATTGACCGAGCGGGAGGCAGAAGTGCTGTCTCTGATCGGAGAAGGGTTGTCCAACGCTGAGATTGCGGGCAGGCTGCACCTGACGATCGGGACAGTCAAGGTGTACGTTCACCAGATTTACGCCAAGCTGCAAGTTCGCAATCGGACACAGGCTGTGGTCAAGCTGCGAGAGAGCGAGCTGTAACCGGGGCAGCAAAAGGTTCGCCCGATGATATACATGCCAGAGAACGAAGAAGTCGCCTGTACGTGCAGGGGGCTTTTTTTCATGGGCATAGAGCCATGTTCGCTGAGGGATAGTAAAGCTATCCTGATTTGGAAAAAGAGTGATTGGAGAATGAGTCATAACGCCAAGCAACAAGTGTCGTTCAGCAGCTCGCTGGAAGAGAACATGGAAGTGGTGAAAAGGGAGCTGGGGAACAGCACCGACCTCGTGACCAGAACTGTACGGATGGAAGCGATTGGGCAAATCGAGGTAGGCATTCTGTACACAGAAGGATTGGTCGATAAAAGCCTGATCAGCAACTTCATGGAGTCGCTCATGGTTCATGCGCACAAAAGGGAGATTCCATCCGACGAGGCTTTGGCAGACGAGCCGCTGTCGTTGATCAAGGATTTCATGCTGACGATGGGTGGAGTGGAGCTGCTGGATGATTTGGACGAGCTTTTCAATGCTGTATTGACAGGGGATACGGTTCTGCTCGTGGAGGGGTGTACGCAGGGCTTTATCGTCAATACGAAGCAGTGGGAGGATCGCGGTGTCCAGGAGACTTCTGTACAGACCGTAGTGCGTGGTTCCCGGGAGGCTTTCTCGGAAAGTTTGCGGACGAACACCGCGCTGGTGCGAAGAAGGATCAACAACCGTCATCTGTGGCTGGAAACGAAACAGATCGGGAAAATGACCCAGACCAAAGTGAGCGTGATGTACATAAAGGGGGTTGCGGACGAAAACGTCATTGCGGAAGTGCAGCGGCGGTTAAACAGGATCGATATCGATGGCATTTTGGAGAGCGGAAACATAGAAGAGCTGATCCAGGACGCGGCCTTTACGCCGTTTCCGACGATTTACAATACCGAACGGCCGGACTCGGTAGCAGCGGGGCTGCTGGAGGGGCGAGTCGCGATCCTGGTAGACGGAACGCCGATTGTACTGCTGGTTCCGGCGATTTTCGTCCAGTTTTTTCAGTCGCCGGAGGATTACTATCAGCGTTCGGATTTTGGCCTGCTTCGCATGTTGCGGCTGCTTTCCTTTTTTATCGCGCTGCTCGGTCCTTCCATCTACGTAGCGATTACGACGTTTCACCAGGAAATGCTCCAGACGAACTTGCTGATGAGTATTGCGGCCCAGCGGGAGGGTGTACCGTTTCCGGCTGCTGTCGAGGCGATGCTGATGGAGCTGACTTTTGAACTGCTGCGTGAGGCTGGAGTGCGCATGCCGCGTGCCGTAGGTTCTGCCATCTCAATCGTCGGGGCGCTCGTTTTGGGCGAAGCGGCGGTACAGGCCGGACTCGTATCTCCTGCGACCGTCATCGTCGTCTCCATCACGGCGATTACGAGCTTTGTGTTTCCGTCGTTTTCCATGTCCATTCCGATTCGCATGCTGCGTTTCGGCTTGATTGCACTTGCTGCCAGCTTTGGCCTGATTGGCGTATTTGTCGGTTTGATCGCGCTTTGCCTGCATTTGTGCACCTTGCGCTCGTTCGGGGTTCCGTACATGTCGCCGCTCGCTCCGTTGAATTTGGCCGACCAGAGAGATACGCTGCTGCGCCTGCCGATCTGGATGATGCACACGCGTCCCTACTTTTTACGGCCGAAAAACAGTATCAGAGAGCATGACAACAAGCCCAATCCTCCGAGAGAGTCTGTTCATTAAATTGATTGCCGAGGTGGGAATAGCATGAAACGAAAGGCGGTGTTCGTTCTGGCCGCTGTTCTGCTGCTGTTGACTACAGGGTGTTGGAACCGCAGGGAATTGAACGACTTGGCGATTGTCATGGCGGTGGGCATCGACAAGGTGGACGGAGAGTATTTGTTGTCTACGCAAATCGTCAATCCGGGTGGAGTTGCCGCCTCCAAGGACGGGGCAGGAGGCACTCAGTCGGCAGTAGCCACGTACAGCATGCGATCTGCGGACATTTTTGAGGGGATACGCCGCTTGACGACCATGACTCCGCGCCGGCTGTACTTTTCGCATATTCAAGTATTGGTGTTGGGGGAGCAGGTAGCGAGGGAAGGGACAAAAGAGGTGCTCGACCTGTTGTTTCGCGATCACGAAGTTCGCCCGGATTTTTACGTCATTTTGGCGAAAGATACTTCGGCCCTGCACATTTTGAGCATGCTTGATCCGCTGGAGAAAATCCCTGCCACCAAGCTGTACAAAAGCCTGGAAACAGGCGAAAAAGCATGGGGCTCCGTGATCTCGATCCAACTGGACGAATTTATTACACAGCTGCTGAGCGAAGGGTCGGAGCCAGTGTTGGTAGGGGTTACTGTAAAAGGCAAGGTTCAGACAGGAAGCAACGGAAACAACCCGCAGCAGGAAAGCGTCTCTACCCTGCTCAAGTATGAGGATATCGGCGTTTTCAAAGAAGACAAGCTGCAAGGATGGTTTAATGAAAAGGAAAGCATCGGCTTCAGCTATATTACAGACAGGCTGGACAGCACAGTTGAAGCCATACCGTGCGACAAAAACAGCAAGCTCATCATTGAAATCATTCACAGCAAATCGACGCTTGATGGCCGTGTCGTAAACGGCAAACCGCAAGTCGAGGTGAAAATCGAAGCGGAAGGAAATGTAGGAGAAGTAGCGTGCGCGATTGACCTGGCAAAGTCGCAAACGATCTACAAATTGGAGCGAGAGGTAGAAAAGCGAATCAAGGAAAAAATCCAGAATGTGATTACAAAAGCGCAGAAGCAATTTCACTCCGATGCGTTCGGATTTGGGCAAGTCATTTACCAGAACGATCCAAAGGGCTGGGAAAAGGTCAAGCACAACTGGAACGAGGCTTTTGCCGACCTGAAGGTGAAAATCAACGTAGATGTGAAGCTTCGGCGAACGGGCAAAGTCGGCAATTCTTTTATCCCCTTTATCAAAAAGGATTAGAGCATAACTATTTCCTGTTGTGGAAAAGGTAAGGATATTCCTGGCAAGAAGTAGGTGCGACTTGTTCCGATGTGGATGATCCTGTTGATTTTGCTGATTAGTCTGGTGATCGTAGCGATCGAAGCTCCTTTTCTGAAAAGGAACGGTTTGAAAAAGGAGCTTTTTGTTTTTGGCTGCTTGCTGCTGCTCGGGACAGGGCTTTGCATTGCCGAAGCGGTGGAGGCAAACATTCCGAACCCGCTGGACTGGATTACATTCGTCTATCGGCCGTTCAGCGACTTGATTTTAAGCATGGTGGAGTAACGGTGAACATAAGCGGTGCGCAAGAGAAGGGAGGGAAACAAGGGTGCTTGGCAACAGTCTGATCAGTGCGAGGCAGTTTTTTATTTTGGTAACCCTGTTCGTCATTGGCGATGCAGTCTTGTACGTTCCCTCGCTCACCGCCACATCCGCCCGGCAGGACGCGTGGATTTCGGCTTTGATCGGTTGGGGAGAGGGCTTTCTTTTGACCAGTTTGTATGCGGCATTGAGCTTGCGGCATCCGAATCGGACGATACTTCAATACAGCGAAGACATCTTGGGCAAGTGGGCAGGAAAAGCGGTCGCTTTTTTGTTCCTTTCCTATTTTTTTATCGATGCGTCACTGATGCTGATGGAAATCGGCGATTTTGTCACCACACAGATCATGCAGGAGACGCCGATCGAAATCATTCTCGTTCTGTTTGCGGCGATTATTGTCATGGGAACCCGCTGCGGGATGGAGCCGCTTGCGCGTGTCTCCGAGCTGTTGTTTCCGTATTTTCTGCTGCTGTTTTTCACGCTGATTGCGTTCATCGCCCCGCAAATCAAGGTCGATAACCTCAAGCCTGTCCTTGCCCATGGGATGGCGCCCGTTTTTGGCGGCAACTTCCGCTATATGGGCTATTTGCTGGAATCGGTCGTCCTGATCTTTCTGTTTCCGCTTGTGAAACAGCCGCGGCACGCAGCGAAGGCGTATATTATGGGCATTTTGATTGCTAATTTTTTCCTGACAATCATTACAACCGTCGCGGTGCTGGTGCTCGGTCCCAACATTACCGTACTGCTTGCCTATCCAAGCTACACGCTGGCGCAAAAAATTAGCGTCGGCAACTTTTTTGAACGCATCGAGGTTTTGATGGCTGTCATTTGGTTCATCACGCTGTTTATCAAAATAACGGTTTGTTATTATGCCACGGCTTGCGGGATTGCCCAGACGCTGCGATTGACCGACTATCGCAGACTGACGCTGCCTCTGGCGATGATCATGGTCATCGTCGCGCTTGCCACGATGCCCAATCGGCCGTATTTTGACAACTTTGTTTCGGAGATTTGGATGCCGTACTCATTGACGTACGGCTTGTTTTTGCCTGTGCTGCTGCTCGTGGTGGGCGGACTGCGGAAAAGGTTGGGGAAATGAAAGGAAAAATGATGCCAAAGACCTAGCTCATCGTTTATACTATTTTTTGAGAAAAGGAGGGGTGGAAGACAGCGCTTTGCTCTTTATTCGAAGGAAACCATGATCAGCTAGACAAATACGCCGAACATGAAATGGGGAACCACGATGAGACTGAATCATTGGGTCATGCGAATGATCCTGTTATGCCTGCTTGTTTATTCCTTTTCTTGTCCCGTTTCACCCTCATTCGCTTTTGAAAGCGAAACAACCACTTCTTCTACAGCGGAAAATGTTAACTTCTCCGAAATAAAAGTGACCAATGGCCTTATCACCGTTCCATTTTATTCGAGCCCGGAAAGAAATCCTAAGACCAGACAGTTTACCCTCTCTTACACGCAAGATTCTGAGACACACTCCTTATCCCTCCTCCCAGCAAAATGGGAAGAATCTACGCGAACCTTTTTTATTCCCTTTAAACCTTTTCAATCAACCGACACAGAGCAAAAAATAACGATCCGCATCGGCTATGAAGATTCAGAACCGACAGAGCGTTCTATTGTTTTGGCGCCGAAAGATTCCGAGGTAGAATCGATCGAGATTTTGAACACTTGGGGAAATTCTGAATTGCAGTTGCGCGACAGCAATGATCGGGAAGCGAAATTGCTGGCAGTAGCGAAAGACAGCGAAGGTGCGATTGTCGCTTATGATAAAGTTACCTGGGCAAGTGAAAATCCGCGAGTTGCTTCTGTTACTTCGCTAGGAAAAGTGTGGGCGAAGAAGGCGGGAACTGCGGAAATTACGGCAACGATCGCTGGGAAGACGGAGACTTATCAAATCGATGTCGTCAGCAAGCAGCAAGTTCCGGCGGCGATTTCCAAAGATGGAGAATTTGGCCCGGAATCGGGAGTATATAAAACGAGTGGAACAATCGAGATAAAAGGCAAGGAGACTACTGTTTTACTGAGAAACACGAAGCTGGACGGCGATCTCGTCATCGACAACGGCGGTTCTGTCACTTTGGACAACGTTCACGTCTCAGGGGAGATCAAGGTGAAGGACGTTGCTTCCAACAGTTTGCATGTAAATAATGTCTCAGCCGACCGACTGGTGATCACCGATGAGAATGGCGCACGGCTTGTTCTCGAAGATGAGGTTGAGCTGCCAGAGGTAGAGGTATCTGCCCAGTCCACACAGTTCCCTGTCGTGATCGAAGGCAAAGCAGCTACTAACAGTACGCTGCAAATTACATCTCCTTCCTGGGTGGTAGTCGACTCTGTTGTGTCAAAGGTGGTTGTAGACAAAGACGCTGAAGGAACACGGATCGAAACCACCAAAGAGAGCAAAATCGAAGTAATTGAAGCGAATGCAAGCGCCAGTGTGGAAGGATCGGGCACGATAGACAAGCTCGTGCTGGCCGACAGTTCGGTAAATGTGAAAAGCGAAGTCAACATACCGACAGTGGCGTACGCGAATGAACCTGCTACGCCAACACCGCCGACTCCACCTACACCGCCTGCAAACCAGGCGCCTGTTGCCAGCCAAGTAACGATTTCCGGTACGTTCCAAGCAGGCGAGACATTGACGGGCAGCTATGTGTACACCGATGCGGAAAACAACCCGGAGCGCTTGTCCTTGTTCAAATGGTACCGCGGTTTGCTGTCGGACGGTTCCGATAAGGTGCAAATTTCCGGCGCGAACAAAAAAACGTATGTGTTGCAGCAGGATGATGTAGGGAAGCATGTGACGTTTGAAGTGACACCTATCGCCAGCACAGGAACGAGAAGCGGGGTGCCGGCAACTTACACGTCAACCCAGACGGTTACGAACGTTCCCGCGGCGAATAACCCGCCTGTCATCAACAGCAGCTATACGGCGCAAACGTTCAAAAATACGTTAGCAAGCGGAACTGTTGCTGCGACCGATCTGGATGGCGACACCATCACGTATTTGCTCGGCTCCACAACTCCTGCACACGGGACTGTTGTCGTTCTGCCGAGCGGAGCATGGACGTATACGCCACAAACTGCTTTTACAGGAACGGACAGCTTTTCCATCGTGGCGGATGACGGAAGAGGGGGAACAGCTGCTACCGTTGTCTCCGTAACCGTGACAGAAGACCCGCTTGAAGCTGATCGCCAGGCGCTGACCATCGGTTATGCCAGCGGGGATGACGCCGATCATGTTACGCAAAATGTGGTTTTGGCAACGACAGGGGCAAATGGCTCGCTGATCTCATGGAGTTCGGACGACCCGGCTGTGATTGCGCAGGACGGCACGGTTACGCGCCCGCAAGCTATCGAGCAAGACGCTACCGTCACATTGACGGCAACCATCACGAACGGCAGCCGCTCGAACACCAAACCGTTTGTCCTTACCGTACTCAAGCAAGCGGCGCAAAGTAACAACCAGCCGCCGACGGCAGTAGGCACGATCAGCAACCAGACGCTGCTGCCAGGAAGCCAGCCTTATCCGCAGATCGATCTGTCTACTATTTTTGCTGACCCGGATAACGATGCCTTGCAGTACCAGGCAACGGCAACGGCGCAAAATATCGTGCAGCCGACCATTAACGGCAACATGCTCAGTCTTGCTCCGATCGGCAAAGGAGTGGTCACGATTACGGTCACGGCCAATGACGGCAAGGGCGGCACACAAGACGTTACTTTTACAGCTCACGCCTATGAGTTCGTCGCAGGCGGGCAGGTCACGATCAGGACTAAATCAGGGGTCATAAACGTGCAACTGGACTTGAACAAATATTTTCCGGGCGCTCCGGCCAACTCCCTGCAAATCCTCAATAACGGCACAGGCGGCACCGTGATGGGCATCAAGCTCCAGCTGATCCCTGCAAGCGTGCCTGGAAGCGGGCTGTGGGTTGCCAATCAAAGCGACCAGGTTGCGCTAATCAAGGTAGATATTCAGCAGCAAGGACAGCCGCAACTGTTCTTCTCGGATTATGTATACGGAACAGATGGCCGTAATGCGCTACAGCTGTTTTTCCAGGGAGACAACAACGGTCAAAAGGTCACAGGGTACGAGCTGGAAATTCACAGGTACATGACAAGTACGCAGACAAAAGCAGTGGAGACAAAGCCAATCATGCCGCTGTTTCCGAAAATGGCCTATATTATTATCGACCCGATTTTCTATGACTTCCTTGATATCACTCCAGCTACTTATTACAACGAAGAAGTTCATATGAGTTACCAAGGATATGTCACGGCGTTCGTGCTGAAAAAAGATGGTCAAATCGTGGATGTTTTGGGGAATCCCGATCCGAATAACCGCTCCCCGATCCTGGCGCAAACGGGCACGATTGTTCGCAAGTCGGGAATCTATACAGGCTCGCAAAGCTTCAGCCTCGAAGGGGAATGGGACATCTATCCTGCCGGTTATTACCAGAACATTGGGCGGCATAATCCGTAAACAGACAGCTATTGATGACAAGACGTACAAAAGGTGAGGAAAACATGAGCCTAACACACAAAAAAGCCAAAATGATCAAGACAGCAGCAATCGGATTGCTTGCCATACAGAGCCTGTTTGGATTTGCAGCGCAATCCCACGCTCAGGGACCACTGGAAGAAATCAATTCTACAGTGGATGGTTATTGGTACTCCGGCGGGGAAGTCGAAGATGGGAGCTATTTTGAGGACAGCTCCAACTATGTAGGATTAGACGAAAATTTTGGCATGCAAAAAGCAGCCGTGCAATTCCCATTGACTCAGCTTGATACGTCATTTATCAAGGCCAAGCTCAAATTGTACGTGACCAATGTGAACGGGGACGCTCAAACGGTTCCGAGCTTCACCCTGTACGGCTCCACCTACGGAGCATGGGACGACGATTTTCCGCTGAATCCCAATGATCCGGTCATTGATTCATTTGGGCAAAATCTGCAAGAAGGCGATTGGCTGGAATTTGACGTAACCAATTTTCTTCGCCTCCAGCTAGAGGCGCAAAGCCAGAATGTGACATTTGCGCTTTTGAGCAATACACAGACAGGGGCTTTCGGATTTGGGTCAAATGAAATCATAGACGGCAATTACCCGCGTCTCGTGCTCGAATATGCAGCCAAACAACCGCAAGTGACCCCAGCTACTACCCTGGAAGATACCGCAACTTCAAGTGGACTGGTGATTACTCCTGACCCGGCGGACGCCAGCAGCGTGACCCATTTTCAGGTCAGCGAAATTCAGGGCGGCAAGCTTTACTTGAACGATGGAGTGACTGAGTTAACGAATGGCAACTTTTTGCAAAAAGCAGATGGTGCTACAGGGCTGAAATTCGTGCCTAATGCGGATGCGAATACGCCAGCTGGCGATCTGTTCGGCTTCAAGGTCAAAGCAGCCAAAGATGCCAATGGTGCAGGGCTAAGCGGAGCGGCGGCGGCGGTCATTACGGTGCAGGAAGTGAACGATGCACCGACCGCCCAGAACGATCAGCTCGCGACGGTGACAAAAGGAACGCCTAAAGTGATGATTCCGTTTTCGCTGTTGACGGCAAATGATCAGGCAGGGCCAGCCAATGAGCACGGACAAACATTGACAGTGGCAGATGTTGATCAAGCAGTAGGCGGGACGGTCAGACTTGTCGACCAAGAGGTAGAATTTTCATTGGACCCTACCTTCCAGGGGACAGCGTCTTTTCAATACAGCTTACTAGACGATGGAACAACCAGTGGCCTTCCTGCTTCGTTGACGGCTGGAGCGAAAGCGGAGTTTTCCGTGGAACAAATCACGAAGCCGATTATTTCGCTGGTTGGCGGCAACACAATGTATGTGCCGTTCGGTCAAAGCTTTCAAGAACCAGGCTACTCAGCGAGAGACGCAAACAACAATGACATTACGAACAAGGTGCAAGTGACTGGTCAGGTGGTTACGAGTGAACCGGGAGACTACGATCTGGTGTATAACGTTCAGGACGACAACGGAATTGAAGCTTTGCCCGTGACGCGGACCGTATCTGTCGTCTCTCACGAACTGAAAGGTCTATGGCTGCAAGAAGGTACGATGACACCTGCTTTTCAGCCAAGTGTGGCGCAATACACGCTGCGAGTGCCCAACGAAGTGAGCAGCTTGCGGTTTCGGGCGGCAACTTTGGATCAGACGGCAACCTTGACCATTAACGGGGCGGCTGAAGTGAACGATATAAGCAAAGAGGTGAGCCTGAATCCAGGCCAAAACGATATTACGTTTATCGTGACGGCGCGGAACGGCTCGACCAAGACATACCAGCTGAGTGTGACAAGGGATAGCGCTCCGCCTGTGACGCCGAACCCACCGACCTATCCAGGACATTCCGAAACGATTCCGGAATCGCAGAACCATTTGAATGAACAGGCGAAAGAGGTAATCAAGGAATCAGTTGACGCAAAAAGAATTGCCGAGCAGGTGGATAAATCGCTCGCGCACTTGGCAGATAAAGTTATGGGCAGCAAGCTCGGCGATACCGAGAAGCTTCAACTCGTAGCAAGCACTTCAACAGAAGTTTTGTCTCCGCTCGTTGCCAAATGGAAAGAAGGAGTAGTTTCCGACAAGCAATTGAGAGAAGCGCTGTCCCTCTTTTTAGAAAAGGGAGTGAACGAAGGTCTTGCTCAAAGCAAACTGGATGATTCGGAAGTGTTTGCAGCAGGGGCAAAGCTCGTAGGCACGGTGATTCGGGACGTGATCGTCGAGCTGGAAGATGATCAGGTCAGGGAAGAAGTGGCTCAGCCTTTCCGTGAAGCTATGGACAAGCTGCTCAAACACAAAAGCATCCTCCAGGTAGCCCAGCATACAGAAGTAGCGGATACGAGCGAACAGCTGAACGAGGTTGCTGCTCTGGTGCAGGACTGGAGTCAGGAGCTTGGCAGCAAGTCCGACCTGTTTGATCTCGAACGGCACTTGCTCATTCAAGTGGTGGACGAAGAAGCGGCGGATGTAGAGGACAATGGCGATCAGCTGCGTTCCAGCCGTGCTGCTTCCGTGTCCCAAGAACCGACTGTGCTGCTGTCGGAAGAGCTGGTCGAGACTTTGGCAAATCAACAGTTTGCCGTTACCGTTATGGC
The DNA here is from genome assembly GCF_038000275.1 of Brevibacillus sp. FSL K6-0770. Classification (NCBI taxonomy): domain Bacteria; kingdom Bacillati; phylum Bacillota; class Bacilli; order Caryophanales; family Paenibacillaceae; genus Brevibacillus; species Brevibacillus sp. FSL K6-0770. The sequence goes on along the minus strand of NZ_JBBOBQ010000001.1, from coordinate 5,253,339 downwards.
GCAATCGGGAGCAAGCGTGAAGCTGCCGCCAGCCTTTTTTGCCCGCTACAACGCTGAGGCGATAGCGGTGGTGGTCGAAGAAAACGACGAGGCAACGATCCCTGCTACGTTTTCCAAGACAAGCGATGCATACGATTTCCGGGTTTTTGCCGGGGAAAAAGAAATCAAGAGCTTTGCCAAAGGAGAGGCATTGATCGGAATACCGTACGCCTATTCCTCGAAAAAGTTCACTCCTTATGCGTATGATGCCGCTCGAAAAAACTGGAAGGCTGGTGCAACAGGCAAAGGCGAAGGATACGTCAAGCATGATGGGGAGCAGTTGCTTTTTCTGACCAGCGCGCCAGGGACGTACATGCTGGCGGAAACAAAGCTGCGCTCTCTCGCTGTGGCTCAACGTACAGTGAAGCTTGAGCAGGGAGCGACGTATCAAGTGCAGGTGACAGGAGCTTTGACGAGCGGCCGAAAAGTGGATTTGACTGCTTCCGAAGACGGCACGACTTACTCGTCAAACAAGCCTGAGTTGATTGAGGTGGATGAGGACGGTCTGATCACGGTGTTGCCGGAGGCGGAGAGTGGTTCGAAAGCGACGATCACCATCCAAAACGGGCAAAGCACGGTGAAAATGACGGTCAGTGTGTATTCTCTGGACAGCATCGCTGTGTCTCCGGCAAAAGCTGTTGTCTATGCGGGAGAGACGCTGCAATTGAAGGTCAAAGGGAAGTATACGGATCGGAGCAGCAGCGACATCACCAAATCGAGCATGGGCACAAAGTATTCGTTGGATGATACGGAATATGCCAAAATTAGCGAAAATGGCTTGCTGGAAGTCAGTCCGGATGTTCCAGATGAAACGGTGATCACCATTATGATCGAAAATGGCGACAAAAGCATAACATACCCGGTTACCGTCAAGCAGAGGGCGTAACCGACAATTGTGGAGTCCGTTGGCATTCAACCAACCGGGCTCCTTTTTCTATGGCACAGATCCAATCATTTATTTGTTGATCTGATTAATCGACATTTTATGCTTTCAATGAGTTTTAACGTATTTTGTAAAGGGTACATAGTACAAACAGGAATCGTTAAGAGTAGGAGAAGAATCGTATGAAACTCACAGTCGGAAAAAAGCTGTACACAGCATTCGCAGTGACGTTGTTGCTGATGGCGGCGATTGGGTGGCTTGGCATCTATCAAATGAAAAATTTGAACGAGAAGGCGGTGGAAATCAATACGAGCTGGTTGCCGGCCGTAGAAGACATCAACCATCTGAACTACTTGACCGAGCATGTCCATGCGCTCGTATTCTCGCATGTCTTTTATCAAAGCAAGGAACAGAAAGAGCCGCTGGAAAAGGAGCTTGCGCTGACCTTGCAGGAAGTCAGGGAGGATATAGCGTCTTACGAAAGCACCCTGGAGGAGGACGACGTCGAGGACCAGAAAATTTTCAGTTCCTTCAAGAGCAAATGGGAGTCGTATGAACAACTGCACGACAAGCTGATGGACGCATCCAGACAGAACAACAGCGCCGACATAAAGGACGTAATTGGCGAAGTGTCTGCCCTGTTTCAGGCCATGAAAAATGACCTCGATGCCCTGATCAAAATCAATCATGACGGGGCAAACAATGAGAGCGAACAAGCGGCAGCGATCTATGACGAGGGAAGAAAAGTCACATTGCTGCTGATTGCCGTCTCCGTTACGGTAGCGGTGGTATGGGCTGCTGCGATTACTCGCAGTATCCGCTCTCGCCTGAACAGGCTGGCCCAGCAAGTAAATGCTGTTGCAGAAGGCGATTTGCGCATGGAAGCTCTCCCGGTAAAAAGCACGGACGAAATCGCAGAGCTGACCCGTGACTTCAACAACATGCTGGCAAAGCTGCGCGAAATCGTTTCCCAGGTGAACGTGACCGCCCAGCAAGTGGCGGCTTCCGCGGAGCAATTGACAGCCAGTGCAGAGCAGACGAGCCAAGCGACCGAACATATTGCGATTTCCATTCAAGAAGTGGCGAATGGCTCGGATCAGCAGGTGCAAAGTGTGGAAGCAAGCTTCCGGGTCGTGGAGGAGATGTCCGGCGACTCCGAGCAGATTGCGACCAAGGCAAACGCAGTAGCTGTCATCTCCAATCAAGCTTCCAACATGGCTTCGGCAGGCAATCAGGCTGTCCATACGACCACGCGGCAAATGGACGCTATTCACTCCACCATGACCGAGCTGGCGCAAGTCGTCAGAGGATTGGGCGAGCGCTCATCGGAAATCGGCCATATTACAGAAGCGATTACGAGCATTGCGGAGCGGACCAATTTGCTGGCGTTGAACGCGGCGATTGAAGCATCCCGGGCCGGAGAAGGCGGGCGCGGCTTCGCTGTCGTCGCGGCGGAAGTCCGCAAACTGGCGGAGCAATCATCCGCTTCTGCCGAACAGATTGCCTGCCTGATCCAGACGATTCAGGCAGAGACGGCGAAGGCTGTGGCGACGATGGACACAGGCACGAAGGAAGTGCGGGAAGGAATGAACGTCGTTCAGATGGCCGGGCAAACCTTCGGAGAAATACAGCAGTCCGTGACGGAAGTGGCAGCCCGGATCGCGGAAGTCTCCGCAGCTTCCGGTCATATGTCAGCGGGCACCGAGCAGGTCGTCCAAACGATTTCACAAATTACGAATGTAGCGCAGTCAGTGGCGCTTGGCACGCAAAATATTACGGCTGCGGCCGAAGAACAGCTGGCATCGATGGAAGAAATCGCCTCCTCTGCCGCCGCTCTCTCCCAGATGGCGGAAGAGCTGCAATCATCCGTGCGCGTATTCAAGCTGTAGCGGCTGTCAATTCCCTCCCGGAACAGATAGAATGGTAGATAAGGAGTCTTCTGGAACAGGAGGGAATCATGTATACAGTTGGGGTTGTCGGTCCTCATACATCTGTTGAACGAATTATCCAGCTCGGGAACGAATACGAGCAGACGATGAAATTTATCGGCTATTCATACAGCGACTTTCAGGAAACGAAAACAATCGTCCGCGAATACGACCAGCAAGTCGACGCCTGGCTGTTCTCTGGCCAAATCTCGTACATGGTGGCGAAAAATACGTTAAGCACGGACGAAAAGCTGGTCTACATCCAGCATACGGAATCAGGCATTTACAAAAGTCTTTTGCATATGGGGTACTATCAGCACGAATTTTTGAGCAAGGTGAGCATCGACGAGATTACGACATCCCACCTGGAGCAGGCGCTGGAACAGATCGAGATTGCGCCGCAGGACATGTATGTGAAGACCTTTGACGTTCATTCGAGTACGCAAGAGCTGATCGACTTTCATCTGGACTTGTACCGGGCTGGGAAAACGAAAGGGGCTTTGACGTGCTTTGAAGCCGTCTATTTTGCGTTGACCGAAGCCGGAGTGCCCGCTTATCGGATCGAAAGTACAGACATGGAAATTCGTCAGGCTCTGCGCATCCTCGCGGAAAAAATCCGAACGTTTTACTACAAGGACACGCAGATTGGCGTGCAACTGGTGGAAATCGAGCAATTCGCCAAAATCAGCGAGAAGGCGAAAAGTTCCTATCATCTGCAATACTTCGAGATGAAGGTAAAAGAGACGCTGCTGCGGTACTGTGAAAAGCTGGACGGCTCTTTGCTGGAAAAAGGCAACGGCCGCTACGTGATTATCAGCTCGCGCGGGGCAATCGAGCGGGAAATCAGGGAGCTTCAGGAGACGCTCCAGCAACTGGCGAAAGAGGTTGAGCATGCCGCAAGTGTCGGGATCGGCTACGGTGTCACCGTGCATACAGCGGAAATAAACGCCGAGCGCGCCCTCCAGTTATCCAAAGACCGGGCCGAGCACGGGATTGTGATCATCCGCGAGGACGGCACGATTGTCCAGTCGGCGGGCGACGAAGAAGAGCTGAGCTTTTCCTTTCGAAGCGACGACAAGCAACTGATCGAGAAGCTGAAGGAAGTCAAGCTCAGTGCGAAAAACTACTACAAAGTCACGGCGTTGATGAAAAGAATGAACTGGAACGACTTTACGATCAAGGACTTGGCGACGCATCTTTATTGGGACGAGCGCAATGCGCGCCGCTTCATGGTCAGTCTGTGCGAGGCAGATTTGGCGGAATGCGTCGGGGAAGAAGCTTCTTCCGCCCGGGGCAGGCCAAGCAAAAGATATCGTTTGAAATAACCATTCGCAGGTTGAATGGTTATTTTTTTTGGCGAAAATGCGTTGAAAAATGAGAATGATTCAAATATAATGCATTTTAGGTAATTACCCTTTTATTACCCTTAAATAAAAGTCGCTGGACAATCGCACTCATTTGAACATATCCAGTCTGGCGAGGGAAGACAGCTTTGCGGATCAACAGGCCGAAGAGAAAGGAGTATCCATTTTTTGCGGGCAAGCTATGAGCACAACGACGACGTGAAGAGAGAGGGAAATTCATGGATCAAGAACAATACCTGAAAAAGAAAATGGGCTTTTGGTCTCTTACGGCACTTTCTCTCGGGGGAATCATCGGTTCCAGCTGGCTGTTCGGCCCTTGGGCAACAGCGAAGCTGGCAGGTCCTGCCGCTATTATTTCTTGGTTAATCGGTGCCATTGTTATTACGTTTATCGCTCTCGTATACGCAGAGCTTGGGCGGGTCAGACCCGAGTCCGGGGGACTTGGACGCTATCCGCTGTACTCGCACGGAAGCATGCTGGCGACTGTGACCAGCTACTCGATCTGGCTTGGCTATTGCGCTACCGCTCCAGTAGAATCGGCTGGCGTGATTCAGTACGCGAATCAGTTTTGGCCCGGACTTTACGACGTGGGCAACGAACAGTTGACGACGACAGGGATGTTGGCTGCTACGGTACTCATGGTCTTTTTCGTTGTATTCAATTATTTCGGCGTGAAGCTGTTTGCTGTGACGAACACGATTATTACGGTCATCAAATTTGTTGTGCCGGTGCTGACGATTATCGCCTTTTTCATGACAGGCTTTCACCCGGAAAACTTCACGAGCCAGGGCTTTGCGCCGAATGGCTACAGTGCGGGTCTGAGCGCGGTGCTCACAAGCGGAATTTTCTTTGCTTACACCGGATTTGGAAACGTCATCATGATGAGCGGCGAAGTGGTCAATCCGCGCAAAAACATTCCGCTGGCTTTGATTGCGTCGCTCGTCTTGGCGGCGATCATGTACGTGCTGCTGCAAGTCGTCTTCATCGGGGCTGTGCCGCCGGAGATGATTGCGAACGGCTGGAGCGGCATCAAGTTTGATTCTCCTTTTGCCAATCTCGCGATGATTGCCAACATGGTCTGGCTCTCCTGGATCATTACAGCAGACGCGATGGTGTCTCCGACAGGCTCTGCGCTCGCTTACACAGCGGGAACTTCCAGACATGTATTCGGGATGGCGAAAAGCGGCTTTTTGCCCGGTTATTTCGGGGTGATCAACAAGCGCTTTGGCGTACCGACTCGCGCGCTCGCTTTTAACTTTGTCATCGGCTTGTTGTTTTTGTTCCCGCTGAAAAGCTGGACGGCGATTGTCGCGATCGTCGGCGCGATCGGCATTTACAAGTACGCCTCTGCGTGCGTAACCGTCATGGTGTTTCGCAAGGTGGGCTTGACCAAAGACAAAGGTCTTCCGGGCATGAGTGTCATTGCGCCTTTGGCGTTCGTATTTGCCACTCTGCTCATTTACTGGACGAAATGGAGCAAGGTGCAGCTGGGGATTACGGGCTTGCTGATTGGATTGGCTTGCTACTTGATCGTTCATTTCATCCGCAAGTACAAAGCGGAGGAAATCATCGGCGGACTGTATTTGATCGCCTACATCCTCGTGCTCATCGGGCTGTCCTACCTCGGCAACTTTGGCGGAATCGGCATCCTGCCTGAGCCGTTCATGTCGATCGTCGCCGCAGTGACAGGCTTCATCTTCTACTACTTTGCGGTGTACAACGGTGTCTGGTACATGCGCAAAAAAGGAAACGTCGCAGAGCTTGCCGAGGAGTAGGCGCAAGCGAGCGGCAAACATTTTTATCGATCGTAAAGGAGAACGTAGCTATGAAGCTTTGGGGTGGCCGTTTTAGAAAAGAAGAAAACAAGCTGATGGAAGACTTCAACAGCTCGCTGCATGTCGATCAGCGACTGTATGCAGAGGACATCAAAGGAAGCGTGGCCCACGTCAACATGCTGGCGCATAGCGGGCTGCTCACCCGGCAAGAAGGCGAGGAGATCGTCAAAGGGCTGCTCGCCATTTTGGAAGAGATCGAAGCGGGCACATTGGAGATCGGCGGCAATTACGAGGATATTCACAGCTTTGTCGAAGCGAAGCTGACCGAGCGGATTGGCGCCACAGCGAAAAAGCTGCACACGGCGCGAAGCAGAAATGACCAGGTGGCGGTAGACATTCGGCTTTATGCGAAAAACAAGGCGCACGAGGTCATGCAAAGCATCGAGGAGCTGCAAGCCAGCCTGGAAGCGAAGGCGCGCGAAAACAACGTGATCATGCCGGGCTATACCCACTTGCAGCGCGCCCAGGTCGTGACGTTCCAGCACCATCTGATGGCGTACTACCAGATGCTGCGCCGCGACAAACTGCGAATCGCCAACGCAATCGAAATCATGAACGAAAGCCCGCTCGGCTGCGGCGCTCTCGCAGGCACGACGCATCGGATCGACAGGGAGATGACGGCAAAAGCGCTCGGCTTCGCAAAGCCAGTCGACAATTTCCTCGACGGGGTGAGCGATCGCGACTATTTGCTGGAGTTGATGTCGGGCTTTTCCATCCTGATGATGCACCTCAGCCGTCTGAGCGAGGAGCTGATTTTGTGGAGCAGCCAGGAGTTCCGCTTCGTGCAAATCGACGACGCGTACTCGACGGGAAGCAGCATCATGCCGCAAAAGAAAAACCCGGACGCCGCCGAGCTGATCAGAGGGAAGACAGGACGCGTGTATGGCTCGTTGACCTCGCTATTGACGACGATGAAAGGGCTGCCGCTTGCCTACAACAAGGACATGCAGGAAGACAAGGAGGCGTTTTTCAACGCTTTGGATACCGTTCTCTCGTGCCTGGCGATTATGTCCAACATGATTGCGACGATGAAGGTCAATCACGAGCAGATGAAAAAGGCAGTAAAAGCGGGCTTTCTCAACGCGACGGAGGTTGCCGACTACTTGGTCAGCAAAGGGGTTGCCTTCCGCGACGCCCACAGCATCGTCGGCTCGATCGTGATTTACTGCGAAGACAACCAGAAGGCAATCGAGGAGCTGACGCTGGAAGAATTGCAGCAGATCAGCCCGTACATCGGAGACGATCTGTACGCGTTTATCGATTATGAGAACATCCTGAACAAAGGGATTAAAGTGGGACTGCTGCGTTAGCAGAACGCCGAAGCGCTTTTCCCCTCCCTGCGAACCGGGCAATCTCCAACCGGGCAAAATTTTCAGGGGCAGGAAGAGCAGCAAGCCATCCGATGCGGTGGCTTGTTTTTTTGGAATTGAAAGAAAATTTTTACAGGAAATTGCTCGCGTTTCTTGAAATGTAAGAGGAAACGAACCGAAAAAGAGGTGTTGGGGAATGCGTGAGCTTTTTTCTGTTGCCGACCTGGAAGCGTTTGTCGTGCAAGCCAAGCAGCACACATACGTTGGAGGAGCCAAGCGCCTGTTGCCGTATCGGCTGGGGTCCAAGGACATTCAATATGCAAGCGGGGATTGGGCCTATCACGACAGCTATTTGGGCGAGAGCGATTTTATCGGGCAAGAGGTCGTGTACTTCCAAAAAAGTCCGGTGTGGGCGATGAATTATTTTGGCTACATTACCAAGCCGGAGCGAATCGACGCGCATGCTGCGGGACTGGTCATTAAGGCGAGCTTGTCGAAGATGTACGCGGAGGGCCGCTTTTTGGGGGCGTTCGAGCATACGCAGGACGATTTGCGCTACGTCGATACGAATGAGGGGAATGTGACTCTTTTTCAGGGGAAGGAATTTATTTACCGCCAGGATGAGATTGTCTATGAATTGCTCTATCATGGCGGGTTGTTGAAAAAGTAGGGCTGCATGATGACCAATCTCGCGCGGGCAACCAAAACCGATCCGCCCCGTGAACCGATTTTGGCATAAAAGCGGCAAAAAGCCACCAGAATACAGGTGGCTTTTTGCGTTGGACGGCTTTTTGGCATGGAGACAAATTGGATGGGTAAGAAACAGCGCGATTGGATCAGAAGAAAGACAGCGGCTTGTCCTATAATCAGCTTGCCACACTACAGGCTGACACTTGAGAAAAGGCTGGACAAGCGAAGGAGGAGCCATGTCAAATCAAGACCAAACACCGTTGTTTACTGGACTGGTCAAGCACGCCCGAAAAAATCCGATTCAATTTCATATACCCGGCCATAAAAAAGGCAAAGGAATGGACCCGGAATTTCGCTGGTTCATCGGCAAAAATGCCTTGTCTATCGACTTGATCAACATCCGGCCGCTGGATGATCTGCACCAGCCTGCCGGGATTATTCAAGAGGCCCAGGACTTGGCTGCCGAGGCTTTTGGCGCCGAGCACACGATCTTCTCCGTGCAAGGAACCAGTACAGCGATCATGACGATGATCATGTCGGTTTGCCATCCGGGCGAAAAAATCATTGTGCCGCGCAATGTGCACAAGTCGATCATGAGCGGAATTATTTTCTCGGGGGCGCATCCGATTTTTCTGCATCCGGAAATGGACCTGGTCTACGGGATCGCGCATGGCATCACTCCAAAATCCGTCGAAGAAGCTTTGGAGCAGCACCCGGACGCCAAGGCTGTTTTGGTTATTCACCCGACCTATTTTGGTACGGCAGGCGACCTGAAAAAAATTGTGAAGGTAGCGCACGCGCGAGGAGTGCCTGTACTGGTCGATGAAGCCCATGGCTCGCATGTGCATTTTCACCCGAAATTGCCGCTGTCCGCGATGCAGGCAGGCGCAGATATGGCGGCGAGCAGCATGCACAAGCTTGGCGGCTCCATGACGCAAAGCTCGGTGCTGAATATCCAGGGAAACCGGATTTCGCTATCGCGCGTACAGGCGATTTCCAGCATGCTTTCGACGACGTCCACGTCTTATTTGCTGCTCGCCTCGCTCGATGTAGCGCGCAAACGGCTGGTGACCGCAGGCAAAACGCTGTTGGATCAGGCAATCCGGCTTGCCAATCAGGCGCGTCAGGAAATCAATCGGATCGAGTATTTGACTTGCATGGGTAGCGAGATCATTGGACAAAACGGGGTGGTCGCCTACGATCCGACGAAGCTGGTCATTTCCGTAAAAGGGCTGGGGCTGACCGGGCATGAGGTGGAAAAATGGCTGAGGGAGCGCTTCCATATTGAAGTGGAGCTGTCCGATTTGCACAACATTCTTTGTATTGTCACACCGAGCGACAGCAAAGCGGATTTGCAAATTCTCGTGTATGCGCTGGAAGAATTGTCGCTGCATTTTCGAGAGCAGGCGAAGGCGCTGGCAGAGGAGCACATGTCCCTGCCACAAATTCCGCAGCTTGCTGTCACGCCGCGTGACGCTTTTTACGCGCCGACCGAAATCGTGCCCGTCGCAGAAGCGGAGGGGAGAGTTATCGCCGAGTTTGTCATGGTGTACCCGCCAGGAATCCCGATTTTTATTCCGGGTGAAGTCATTTCCAAGGAAAATGTGGCTTACGCGCAAAGAAACCGGGAGGCAGGTCTGCCTGTCCAAGGCTCGGAAGACCCAGCGTTTTTGACTGTACGTGTACTCAAGTAAATGTGATCTGCAAAAAAAGGCAGCCTTTGCTACGGGCTGTCTTTTTCTGTGACCAAACCTTGTCGTAAATGCAACCAAATCTTGAACATGGCTGGTTCAAGGACTTGCTCATTGGCTGGTGACACTCGATTGGATCGCCCTTACAGTAGGACTTGTTTCAACCAGTACCGAGCATGGTGATAGGAGATGAGGACATGAAAACGTCCAAGACAGCACGCTGTCTGTCCGTTTTGTACATGTTCCTGCTGCTGTTCATGACGACCGGGTGCGCAGATAAATATCTCGTGCTCAATCCGAAGGGGCCGATCGGTGAACAGCAAAAGGACCTGATGATTTTGTCTACGCTTTTATGCTTGATCGTGATTGTTCCGGTTTTGATTCTGACTTTTGTCATTGTGTGGCGATACCGTGACAGGAAAGGAAGAAAGGCGAAGTACACCCCGGAGTGGGAGCACAGCACGGCGCTGGAGACGACCTGGTGGGGGATTCCTGTTGTCATCATTACGTTGATCGCTATTATTACGGTTCGCTATACGTATTCGCTCGAACCGTCCAAACCGCTGGAGTCAAAAGTCGAACCGATCACGATTCAGGTGACGAATCTGGATTGGAAGTGGTTGTTCCAATATCCCGAGCAGGGGATTGCGACAGTGAACTACGTGCAGTTCCCGGAAGATGTGCCGATCCGCTTCGAGATTACCTCGGATGCTCCGATGAACTCCTTCTGGATTCCCCAGCTTGGCGGCCAGATTTATGCGATGTCGGGAATGGCGATGGTTTTGCACCTGCAAGCAGACGAGCAGGGCGAGTACATGGGGTCCGGCGCCAACTACACGGGGAAGGGCTTCGCGGACATGTACTTCACGGCCAAGGCGACATCGCAGGAAGCTTTTGATCAATGGGTGAGCGAAGTGAAAGGAACATCGGCAGCATTGACTCTGGATGGCTATAAAAAGCTGGCAGATCAAGGCACCTCGGATGTCCGCTATTTCTCCTCTTTCCCTGAAGGATTGTTTGAGATGACAGTGACGAAATACGCTGCTTCGCACAACCACGGTTTGTCCGTGAAGGCACGCAAGGAAGTGCGCATCGAGGAATAGCCAGAAGGAAGGAGAGAGGAAGACGTGTGGGATAAAGTGAAAGAATTTGCTTCGGAGTTTTTTGTGACAGGCGATCCGCTCATCTACGGTGCGGATGTCAGTATCGCTTTGACGCTGATCGCGATCGTTTCTGTGCTGACTTACTATAAAAAATGGGGCTGGCTCTGGCGCGAATGGCTGACGACTGTCGACCACAAACGGATTGGCATCATGTACATTTTGGCTTCCGTGCTCATGCTGTTTCGCGGCGGGGTCGACGCGCTGCTGATGCGCGCGCAGCTCGCCATGCCAGAGCTGCAATTTTTGCCCGCCGAGCACTACAACCAGATTTTTACCACGCATGGCGTCATCATGATTTTGTTTATGGCGATGCCGCTTATGTTCGGGCTGTTCAATGTGATCGTACCGCTGCAACTGGGGGCGCGTGACGTAGCCTTCCCGTTTCTGAACTCGCTCAGCTTCTGGCTGTTTTTCTCGGGAGCGATGCTGTTCAACTTGTCGTTTGTCATCGGCGGCTCGCCGGATGCCGGGTGGCTGGCCTATCCGCCGTACTCGGATAAAACATTCAACCCTGGCTACGGGCAAGACTTCTACATTTGGGGCATCCAGATTTCCGGGATCGGCAGCTTGATGACAGGGATCAACTTCATCGTCACGATCTTGAAAATGCGCACGCCCGGCATGACGTTGATGAAAATGCCGATGTTCTCGTGGTCGGTGCTGTCGAGCTGTATCGCCATCGTGTTTGCTTTTCCGATCTTGACCGTGACTTTGGCGCTTCTGTTCATCGACCGCTATTTGGGCGGACATATTTTCACGCTGGATGGCGGCGGCAACCCGATGATGTACATCAACCTGATCTGGATGTGGGGCCACCCGGAAGTATACATTCTCGTGCTGCCTGCATTCGGCATCTTCTCCGAGATCGCCGCCACGTTCTCGAAGAAAAAGCTGTTCGGGTATAAATCCATGGTGTTCGCCATGATGATTATTAGCGTCGTGTCGTTCCTCACCTGGGCGCATCACTTTTTTACGATGGGCTCCGGGGCAGATGTCAACGCGTTCTTTGCCCTGTCCACGATGGTGATTGCCATTCCGACAGGTGTGAAGGTGTTCAACTGGCTGTTTACGATGTTCCGCGGAAAAGTCACTTTTGAAACACCGATGCTGTGGATGATCGGGATTATTCCGAACTTCGTCATCGGCGGGATGACCGGGGTGCTCTTGTCTGTCGCGCCTGCCGATTTCCAGTATCACAACAGCTATTTCCTGATAGCCCACTTCCATCAGGTCATTATCGCCGGAGTCGTATTTGGATTTTTCGCCGGATTGTACTACTGGTGGCCGAAGCTGTTTGGCTTCAAGCTGAACGAACGTCTTGGCCGACTGGCTTTCTGGCTGTGGAATATCGGTTTTTACCTGTGCTTCATGCCGCAATACGCGCTCGGTCTGATGGGGATGACTCGCCGGGTATATACGTACGGTTGGGACAAAGGCTGGTTTGAAATGAATCTCGTTTCCACGATCGGGGCCGTCCTGATGGGCGTAGCCTTCATCGTGCAAGTTTGGGATATTGCGCACAGCCTGAAAAAAATGGATCGGGAAGGAACCCAAGATCCGTGGAATGCGCGGACGCTGGAATGGTCGATTCCGTCTCCCGCTCCGTTCTACAACTTCGCTACTTTGCCGCAGGTGACTCATCAGGACGACTGGTGGGAGAAGAAGCAGAGAGGCTGGAGTGCTCCGGCAGTCGAGCTGGAACCGATTCACATGCCGAAAAATTCCGGTATTCCGATCATCATGTCGATGTTTTGGTTTTTCAGCGGATTCGGGCTGGTATTTGACTGGCTTTGGCTGGCGGTACCGGGATTTGTGGGAGTGCTCGCGTGCATGATCGTCCATTCGTTCAACTACAAGCCGGACTATTACGTCCCGGTGGAGGAAGTGCAGCGGGTTGAGGCTGCGGCAAGGAGGGGGAGCAAGTAATGGCTCAGACGCATAGCAACGCCGAGCATCACGGCCACGGCCATGAACATCCTGATCAGGAGGAAATGCGCACCTTTGCTTTTTGGATTTACCTCATGACGGACGTCATTTTGTTTGCGACCTTGTTTGCGACTTACATCGTCCTGCAAGGCAACACGGACGGCGGGCCAGGGCCGAAAGACATTTTTCAGATGAACGGCATTTACGCCAGTACGTTTATTTTGTTGACGAGCAGCTTTACGAGCGGCCTTGCCCTTTTGGCGATGCACAAGGGCAATCGACTTGCTCTGATGAACTGGCTGTGGGTGACGATTTTTCTGGGAGCGTCGTTTTTGTTCCTGGAGGTCAACGAGTTTATGCACATGGTGCACGAAGGCGCAACGATCAGCACGAGCGCTTTTCTGACGGCCTTTTACACATTGGTCGGGACGCACGGCTTGCACGTTGCTCTCGGCCTGGGCTGGATGATTATTTTGATCATCCAAATCGCCAAGCACGGCATCACGCCCGTGACCAAGCGCAAAGTCAACATCGTCAGCCTGTTCTGGCATTTTCTCGATATCGTCTGGATTTTCGTCTTCACCATCGTGTATTTGCTGGGGGTGAAGTAAAGTGAGCAACCAAACGGCACACGGTTCCTTGAAATCTTACGTCACCGGGTTTATTTGCTCGATCGTGTTGACGATTATCCCGATTGTCGTCCTCGTAAACAATTGGCTGGAAGGGCTGGGCAGCACAATCGTCTTTTTGGCGGCGGCGCTGTTGCAGTTTATCGTCCAGCTGGTGTTCTTCATGCACTTGAAGGACGAGGAAAAACCGAGGTACAATCTGATGTCGCTTTTGCTCGGGATTTTTATCGTCCTGTTGATCGTGGTCGGCTCCATCTGGATCATGATGTACAACATGGTAGCGATATGAGCAAGAAACAAAGGAGGGGCCCGGATGCTCGCAGACTGGATACAGCTGACCAAACCCCGCATCCTACAGTTGAATTTGATCGCAGCATTTGGCGGTTACTGGGTGGCTAGCAAGTGGGAGGCGGATTGGCTGCTTCTTTTGTGGCTGTTGATCGGGACGGCGCTGACGATGGCGGCGTCCTGCGTATGGAACAATGTTTGGGATTACGAGCTGGATCGCAAAATGCAGCGGACAAAAGACCGCCCGCTCGCGGCTGGTCGACTGAAAACCGGGGGCGTGCTGCTGTACGCCCTGGTGCTCGGTGTTTGCGGCGAGCTGGTTTTGTTCTGGAAAGGAAACGAGCTGGTCGGTTGGCTCGGACTGTTCGGGATGTTCATGTACGGGTGCGTCTATACGATGTGGCTGAAAAGAAAGTCGACATGGAGCACGTCGATTGGCGGGGTGTCCGGCGCAATGCCCCCGGTGATGGGGTATTGTGCCGCTTCGAACGAGCTTGATGCCGGGGCATGGTTGTTGTTTGCCTTGCTGTATTTTTGGCAGCCCGCGCATTTCTGGTCGCTGTCGATTCGACGGTTGGACGAGTATAAAGCGGCTGGCTTTCCGCTGCTTCCTGTCGTCAAAGGAATCGCCCGAACCAAGCTGCAAATGATTCCGTACGTACTGTTTCTGCTCCCGACGGTCACGGCGATGTACCTGCTAGGGTATGCAGGGGTTGTGTTTTTCGCGGTTTCTTTGCTGTTCGGCATGATCTGGATGGGACATACCATCAGTGGCGTTGTGACAGCAAATAATGAGAAATGGTCGAAAACGAATTTTATCTTGTCCGTAAACTATTTGCTGGTTGTCTTCGTGTGCATGGTCGTCGATACGCCAGGCCGTCCATTTTGGTAGACCAGATGAAGGGCAGGGATTCTTATGAGAGTAGCTTCCTATCTGATCGTATTTTTTCTGCTCGCCGCAGTTTCCGGGTGCGGCAGCCCAGCGGCCGAAGAACAGGCGGAAGTGACGGCTTCCGCTGAAGATACAAGCGCGATGCAGCTATATAAAAAGAACTGCATGAGCTGCCATGGCAACGATTTGTCCGGCAGGGTCGGCCCGAGCTTGCAGCAAGCAGGTTCCAGGCTGACCGAGGAACAGATTGGAGACATCATCAAAGCGGGTGCAAGAGGGATGCCAGGCTATGAAAAGAGCCTGAAGACCGAAGAAATCTCCCAACTGGCAAAATGGTTGGCTGCGAAGAAGGAATAGAGCGGGAGGAATATGCGATGAAAAGAGCAGTCTGGTTCATCACTTTAGTCATCACAATCGTATTGGCGACCGCCTGCGGCAGTGAAAAGGCAAGCAAGCTGAACATACCCGTGCAACCTTTCGCGTTTACTGACCAGGACGGAAAACCTTTTTCCTCAGCCGATGTAGAAAACAAGGTGTGGGTCGCCAACTTTATTTTTACGTACTGCGCGACGGTTTGCCCGACGATGACAGCCAACATGGCGCAGTTGCAAAAGAAAGCGAAGGAGGCGGGAGTGGACGTCGAACTGGTCTCCTTTTCGGTCGATCCAGAGCAAGACAGCCCGGAGGCACTGAAGGCTTATTTGGGCAAATTCGCTGCTGATTTTTCCAACTGGCATGCATTGACCGGCTACGAGTTTGATGAAATCAAAACGTTTTTGCTGCGCTCGTTCCGGGCTACGATTGCCAAAGACGCTGCATCTGAACAAGTCATTCACGACACGCTGCTCTACCTGGTCGATCAGAACGGCAAAGTGGTGGCACGCTATGACGGCATGACCGATCCGCCTTACGACGAGATCGTGGAGGACATCAAGCTGCTGCAAAAATAGGGCAAGACAAAAAGAGAAACTCCTTTGGCGAGTTTCTCTTTTTGTCGATAAAGCCCTGCCTCGTTTTGTTATCTTATCAGCAGCAGCGCTAGGAGAACAGCTTGAAATTCCTCTGGGGCATTGTCAAAAGCTACTTGCCTGTTGCTACGGAAGAAATCGGCTTCCACTTTTTCATTTTGGTCAATCGGAACGAGATAAATGCCGGATGAATCTGGCTTCAAGCTCTGATGGTGACTCTTATGGCTGGGAAAGGGGCATGGAATTATACAGAATTAGCTTTCGGTAGAAATGGTACTGATGAAGAATCAGATGCTTTTCGACATGCGTTATGGAATATGTGGATAGTATGGGCAGTGAATGATAGTTGGGCAGAAAAGTGGACGAATGCGCACGAAGATGGTGCTTCCTATCAAAACAAAAAATCTCTAACATATAAAATGGATATGCACAATAATGCAGAAGGACGATACAAAGCAGCACAAGAGGGGATAGACAGTGATAGCAGTCGTTCAGACATTAAAATTGCGATTGATGAGTTATACAAAAGCGGAAAGCTTAAAAAAATTAATAAACCGAACCCTAAAAAAGAGAGTACCTGGACACTAGATAAATTTACAGGTAAAGAAGAGGATTATGCAGATCAAGATCTTCCCCCTATTTAGTAAGAAAAAAGAGAACCAGGAATAATCATTCCTGATTCTCCTTTTTGAAAGAAGGTGATATTTATGAAGAATAAATTAATGGTGCCTTTGGTTGCAACAGCAATAGTTGTGGTGCTAGTATTTGGATTTTTATATGTGTGGACTGGAACCGATTACTATAAATTTTCTGATGGAGCATCTTCAGAACAGATAGAAGCTCTAAAGAGTAATAAAATAGATTATATGATCAAAGAAGATGGGTCTTTATGGATAAGAAAAAGTGACGAATTGAAAGTAGCACAATGCTGTACATAGCAATGGTTTCTTTTAAAGTTTTTCCCCTGAATTGCTGAGGCCATAAAGAAAGGCCGTCGAGAAAGTCGACAGCCTGAGAAACTCGCGACAGGAGGTTTTCTTTTTCTGGACATTGTGGCGCGAATCAGCTTAAAACCGCACGCAGAGCCGAGGCGAATTTGGCTACGCCACGCGTGATTTCTGCTTCTTTCGGGCGGGCAAAGGTGAAGCGAATATAACCGGAGTCAGATCCGTACACACTTCCGGGGGCGACAACCACGCCGCGCCGCAGAGCTTCTTCAAACAGCTGGTTGTCGTTGATCTCGGGCACAATTTTGCACCACAAATGCAGTCCGCCCTGCGGAAGCGTGAACGTCACCAGATCGGGCAGTTCCTTTTGCAAGGCTTCCACCAGCAAATCGCGGCGATAGAGCAGGCGCATCCGCAGTTGCTCCAGGTGGGGCAGGAAGAAGTCGGAGTGCAAAAATTGGGCGGCAATTTTTTGCGGAACGACGCTCAGGCCGAAGTCCATCTGCTGTCGCGCGTCTGCCAGTCGTTCCACGACGGAGTGGGGGGCCACCATCCAGCCGACGCGCAAGCCGGAGGCCGCGATTTTGGAAAAGGAACCGATGTACAGGACGGAGCCGAGCTGGTCGTGCGATTTGAGCGGGGCAGGCGGATCGCCATCGTAGGACGTGAGACTGAATGGATCGTCCTCCACGATCGGAAGCCCCAGCTCGCTGGCCACGTTCAGCAGTTGGGTACGGCGGGCCGGATTGAGGCAAATGCCTGTCGGGTTTTGAAAAGTCGGATTGAGAAAAATCATTTTGATCCGGTTTTTTTTATACAAGGAGCGAATATCTTCGGGATCGATGCCCTCCGGACTGACCGGGAGCCGGAACAGGCGCAGGCCGGCCGACTGAAACATCGGCAAAGAGTAGCAATACGATGGATCTTCTATGGCGACGGCATCCCCGGGAGCGAGCAAACATTGAGTGATCAAATAAAGCGACTGCTGGGAACCCGATGTGATGAGAATGGACGAGTCTGTCGTGTTGATCTGCCGATACCGCGACAAATAGGAAACGAGTTCTTCGCGCAGTGGCGTGAAGCCTTGGGGATTGTCGTACCCTAAATATTCCGTAAAGGGGTTTTCTTTCATCAAGGTGCTGATTTCCTGACCCGGAGACAATTGCGCGGACAGCTCACCGCTGGCAAAGTCGATCATGCCGTCTTTTTGCAGGGCCTCGCGAATGCGGCGCAAGTAAAACAAATTCGGGAGAAACTGACCGCCCTCCACGTACCGATGCCAGTTTGGAGTGTGTTTGGGGGTCGCTTCCCATTTGTTTTTGCAGACGCGCGTGCCGCTGCCTGTCCTGCTTTCGATGATGCCGAGTGCACGCAGCTCTTCGTAAGCCAAAATGACGGTACTTCGATTGACCCCCAACTGCTCTGCCAGCTTTCTTTCAGAGGGGAGCAAGCTTCCGGGAGGATATTCTCCATAAGAAATCCTGCGCTCGATCTCATCGGCGATTTGGTGATAGAGTGTTTGCGTGCTGGACCGATCAGGTTTCCACATGATAATCACAACCTTGGACATATTCGTTAACAATGATATTGACAAGAAACAAACTTATCATACCACGCGAATGGA
Source organism: Brevibacillus sp. FSL K6-0770 (assembly GCF_038000275.1). NCBI lineage: Bacteria > Bacillati > Bacillota > Bacilli > Caryophanales > Paenibacillaceae > Brevibacillus > Brevibacillus sp. FSL K6-0770. The sequence goes on along the minus strand of NZ_JBBOBQ010000001.1, from coordinate 5,235,162 downwards.
AGCAGCTTCGGCCGAAAGAATACCAATCTATTGAACATGGATGGGTGAATGGCTGAGCAATTGGATGGTTTGCTTTTGAGAAAAATGTGGTATTCGGCGATCAATCACCGAGCAGTTTATTTCCGCTGACGGCTATATTATTGTTGCTCCGATGTGGAATTACGGCGTGCCGCCGATGTTGAAGGTGTATATTGATGCGGTGTGCATCGCCAGAAAAGCATTTCGCATGACGGAAAACGGCGCGGACGGCGTCATTTCCGTCTAGAAACAACTATAATGGAAAAAGGGCCGCCCCGAACATCCATTCTTGTTCGGGGCGGCAATAGTGGCAGTAGCGATGTCGTTACTCGACGTAGCGAATGAGGTGTTCGCGCGGCTGTCTTGTTTTCGGGCGCGGCTCGTTTTTGCGGTAGCCAAAGGCAACCATGCAGGCTACGCCGAAGCGTTCCTTGTCCAGCAGTCCTTCAGCTTGCAGGAGTTCCTCTGCCTGTTTTTTGTCGAAGCCTTCGATCGGGCAGGAATCGATGCCGATCATGGCGGCTGAGGTCATCATGTTGCCAAGGGCGATGTACGTTTGTCTGGCTGCCCATTCGAACATGACGCGCTCGTCTGCAAACAGCTCAAAATCTTGCTTCAAAAATTTGTCGTACATGGCGCTTTTCGCGGTGATGACGTTTTCCGGCAAAAGCTGCACGTTTTTCATCTGGTTCACTACGTAGTCGGAATCAGCCGCCATCTCTTGCTTGGTACGCGCCAGGATGATGACAAAATGACTCGCTGTAGCCAGTTGCTTTTGCGCCCCCCAGGAAACGACAGACAGCTTGTCGCGCAGAGCGCGGTTTTGCACGACGAGAAAGTTCCAAGGCTCAAAACCGAATGAGCTGGGAGAAAGGCGAGCCGTTTCCATAATGAAAGCGAAGTCTTCTTGTGCAATCGTTTTGTCTGCGGCAAATTCTTTAGTGGCGTGTCTGGTTTCGTATGCTTGCAAAATCTGTTCTTTTTGGATCATGTTATCCTCCAGATAAGGTAAGTTATTTTGGGGAAGTCATCGGGTAGAACGGACAAAGGACAGGACGGTTTCGATCAGCTCTGCCTCCTGCTCCCACAGTACCAGGTGTCCCGAAGCGATCTCGTGGTAGCGCGCGTCAGGCAGGAGGGCGGCCATTTCCCTTGTCTGCTCCACAGGCACCATGCGATCGTAAGTCAAGCCGATGGCCAGTGCTGGGGCAGTGACTTTGCCAAGCAAAGGCCGCAGGTTGATGCGAGTGTCAAGTTCAGCCTGTTTGCCAGTACCTTCGGCAAGTGTCGCAGCCAAATTGGCGGTAAACTCATGCAACTGCTCCAACGTTTGAAACGAGCTGTAAAACGCCGGGCTGAAGCCAGTGTGGATGGCGAATTGGGCGAACAGCTCCCGATCCTGACGGAACAGCTTTTGCCACAGATCGAACTGATAGGCGACAGCGAGATCGCTTTCTACCCAGCCTGCGATCGCTGTCACCGATTGGACTCGCTCCGGGTATTTGGCGGCGATGGCCGTTGCTACGACAGCGCCGAGCGAGTAGCCTACGACATGAAAGTGCGTAAAGCCTTCCTGCATAACTGCCTGCGCATTTTGCTCGACCAGATCGTCCAGCTCCAGCCGCTCGTGGGCATCTTGCGTTTTGCCCGAGCCGCTGTAATTGGGGGTGATGACGGTAAAGTCAGGTGCCAGCGCCTTGCCGAGATTGCCCCACGTGCCTTCGTAACTGCCTCCTGTACCGTGGATCAACAGCACGGCTGGCCCGCTTCCTTCTACTGCATATGCGACGTTTATGGGACCAACCTGAACGAATTTTTCCATGAGGGCCTCCTTGAAATCGTGTTTTACAAAAGTGATCTTACCGAATACACTGTAAAAAAGTAAGTACGCACTTTTTCGTTGAATACTTACCAAAAGGGAAGTGAGAACCATGGGAAACCAACAGGTGATTTATCAAATAAACGGCAAACAGTTTCAGTGTCCGATCGAGCTGTCTGTTTCCATTCTTGCAGGAAGATGGAAAACGACGATTATTTGCCAGCTGCTGAACGGGAAAAAGCGGTACGGTGAACTGAAAAAAAACATCATGGGCGTGAATCACAAAATGCTCGCGGAACAGCTGCGGGAGCTGGAAGAGTCGGGGATTGTGCTGCGGCATGTGTACCCGGTCGTTCCGCCAAAGGTGGAGTACGAGCTGACAGAGCGGGGAGAAGCACTGCGTCCCGTGATTGAATACTTGATCAAATGGGGAGAGCAGTTTGGCACGCCTGTGGCGGATGAAGTGGAGCCGACTGCCTAAAACTGCTGAAAGCACCGGGCCATAATCGCATACGACAACCATACGACCACCTGAGAACGGCGGATTTTTTTCGGGCGAAGGCAAAAAGGGAAGGAAGCGGCCGATTTGTTTTTACGGTCCCCCCTCCCTATGAAAATAATGGTATAATCAGCCAAGAATAGCATGCAGCTAGGTGCCTTTGCGAGAGCAAGGGGTAACAGGGAATCGGGTGAAAATCCCGAGCGGTCCCGCCACTGTAATTGGTGAGTTCTCTTTCCAACATGTCACTCGGTATGGAGCATAACCATCGGGGAAGACGAAAGAGCGCGATGAGCCAAAAGCCAGGAGACCTACCTAGTTTGTCACACCCGTAATCCTTCGCGGAAAAGGTGAGGTGTAGGAAGAAGCTGCGACAGCTTGTGTCTATTTATTCATGATGTCGACTGATTACTTCTACACGTTTGCCTCGTCCGGCGGGACGGGGCTTTTCTATTGATCACAAAAAGATAGGGAGTGGAAACGATGCTGCAAAAGAACCGGAAAAGCTGGATCGGCAAAGCATGGCTGTTTGGCCTGCTCACGATTTTTTTGGTCGTGACTGGCTGCTCTGCTGCTTCACCGTCATCGTCAACGCCTGCGGAACAGAAAACTGAACAGGCGGTGCCGCAGGAAAAGCAGGAGCTTGCTTTTCAAGATTCCGCAGGGACTGCGATCACGGTAAAGCTGCCAGTAGAGCGGGTGGTCGTGCTCAATCGCAACACGGCAGAAGCGATCAAGCTGCTGGGAGCCGAGCAGTACGTGCTGGCTACAGGCGACACGACGGTCAAAAATAACCCGTACCTCGGATTTGACAGCAAGCCGGATGTGGGGGAAACGAAGCAGATCAATCTGGAGCAAATCATCAGCTTGAAGCCGCAAATCGTCTTTGCCTATACGAATCGCCCCGACAAGACGCTGGAGGAAAAGCTGGAGCCAGCCGGAATCAAAGTCGTGCGAATGAACAACTATTTGCCGGAACAGATGGATGAGGAGCTGAAGCTGCTCGGTAAAATTTTTGATAAATCGGACAAGGCAGACGAATTTCTCGCCTGGAAGCATTCGATTGAAAAGCTGTTAGCGGACCGGGTGGCAGGCATCAAGGAGGAAGACAAAAAACAGGTGCTTGCCTTGTCAGCCGGATTTCTCAATACGAACGGGGGCTACCGGATTTTCCCCAGCCAGTCGTTGGACGGGAAGCCAGGAGTAGGGGAAGGCTACGCGACGATTCTGGCTGGCGGGAAAGACGCTGCCGACTTGCAATGGAATCCGGCGGAGGCGTCGACTACGATCATGGTCGACGAGGAATATGTGCTCAAGCGCAACCCGGAGGTCATTACCCTGCACGGCACCTGGCTGGGTGGCTACAATGTGAAGGATACGAAGCCGTTTGAGGAAGCGCTGCGCCATATTATGAGCACGACATCTGTTTCGCGGCTCAAGGCGGGGCAAAGCAAAGACATTTACTTTTTCTACACCAACTTTGTCGGATCGGACAAGCGGTATATCGGCAATCTCCAACTAGCCAAATATTTGTACCCGGATAAATTCCAGGATATCGATCCCGAGCAGTATGCCAAAGAGTATTTTGAAAAATGGTTAGGCGTGCCATACCAAGGCATTTGGCACTATTCGTTCAAAGATGTTCAATGACAGCCAAGGACAACCGCTGAGCAAGCCAGTGCAGCGACCGATCCAGGCCATCTATCACGGGAGCGTGAAAAGCAAGCTGCTCGTTTTGACAAGCCTTTTCCTCCTACTGGTGTTGCTGACGCTTTACGCAGTCAGTCAGGGGCTGTAGAAGTTGCGTTGCCTGAGCTTTTGGCTATTTTGTCCGGACGCGCTTCCGATGAGATGACCGCCTACATCGTATACGAGATTCGGCTGCCGCGCATGGTCATGTCGATCATTACAGGAGTTTCGCTGGCATGTGCCGGTGCGATTATGCAGGCGATTTTGCGCAATCCGCTGGCAGACCCTTTTACGCTCGGCGTATCGAGCGGAGCGGCTTTTGGAGCAGCATTGGCGATCGTGGCCGGGACGAGTGTGTTTGGCATCAACCTCGTTTCGAGCGGACAGTGGATGATCGCTCTTAATGCGTTTGTGTTTGGCTGTCTCGCTGTGGGCGCGGTCTACGGCATCGCCAAGCTCAAAAACAGCTCGACGACCGTACTGCTTTTGGCGGGGGTGGCCATTGGGCAACTGTTTTCGGCGGGCGTTTCCGGTTTGAAGTTTTTTTCCAACAACGAAGCGTTGAAAGACTTGGTTGTCTGGCTCATGGGAGGATTTTGGGGAGCGAAATGGCAAGTGCTGCACATTTTGCTGCCGCTCGTGATCATCTCGCTTGTCCTTTTGCTGAAATACGCCTGGGACCTGAACTCGCTATGCGCTGGCGAAGATGTGGCGCGAACGCTCGGCGTCAATGTCAAACAAGTCCGCTGGGTGTGCCTTTTGCTCGTTACCTTGATGGCCTCCGTCACGATTGCCTTCACCGGGATTATCGGGTTCATCGGGCTGGTGGCACCGCATATCAGCAGAATCATCATCGGGACGGATTATCGATTTTTACTGCCGTGCTCTTGCCTGATGGGCGCTTTGCTGCTGCTCTTGTCAGATACGGCAGCCCGCATGGTATTATCTCCGATCGAGATTCCGGTAGGCATCATCACCGCGTTGTTTGGCGCCCCGTTTTTCGTCTATTTGCTGTTGAAAAAGCGCAAGGACTACTGGGCATAAGGAGGACGGTCGGGTGTACATGCAGGTCAAGGATTTATCGATCAAGTACGGAACGAAGATGATCCTGAAGCAAATTCAGATGAACTTGCAAAAAGGCGAGGTCGCAAGCATCATCGGGCCAAACGGTGCCGGGAAAACAACCTTGCTCAAAAGCATGGCGTCGATTATCACGGTGGAACGAGCGCGGATCTGGATCAAAGACAGAGACATTCGCTCCTATTCGGCTAACGAGTTGGCGAAAACGCTGGGGTACGTGCCGCAGCACACGGCTTTCGGCTATCCGTTAACGGTGTTGGAGACGGTGCTTCTGGGCAGGAAACCGTACATGCAGTGGAACGTGACGGCTCACGATCTGGAAGTAGCGGGAGCAATCATGGAGCGGCTGCAACTTGCGGAAATGGCGCAGCGTTATATGGACGAGCTGAGCGGAGGCGAGCGGCAAAAGGTACTGATTGCGCGAGCGCTTGCCCAAGAGCCGGAAATACTGCTGCTGGATGAGCCGACGTCCGCTCTCGATATTCGCCATCAACTGGAGGTGCTGGAGCTGGTTCGGCAGCTTGCCCTCCAGCAGCAAGTGCTGGTCGTGTTGATCATGCACGATCTGGAGCTGGCGGCCAGATATTCAGATCGCGTGTTTTTGCTGCAGCAAGGGCAAATTTATGCTTCCGGGCGGCCGGAGGAAGTGTTTACCTCTGCGAATATGGAGCAGGTGTACGGAGTAAAAGTCGAGATCGGGCAGGGCAGCAGCGGTCTGAAGTTGACGGCCACGCTGCCAGAGTCGCGATAAGCAAGGGGGAGAACATGTACTACGGAGTAAGGCTAGGGATGAAGTCCAGGGAAGCCTGGATGGAAGGGATGAAAAACTGGGAAGGCAAGCTGCCCGAGCGCATGACTGACGACCAACTGGAAGAAAGCTTTTGGGATCAATTTTTGCAGCGCAAAACGGCGGAAGCGGAGCCGGATGACTATGTGCGGGAGATTGGCAGGGAGCTGCTTTCCTTTATTCAGGAAGACGATGAAGTGCTGGAGATTGGGCCGGGATGGGGAAATTACACGTTTGCGGCGGCGAGCAAAGCGCGGTCGCTCACTTGCGTAGACAGTTCGGCGAGTGTGCTGGGCTATCTGGAGCAGGGGGCGCGTGCGAAAGGGCTATCCAACATGAGCTTTGTCCATGCCAAGTGGGAAGAGTACGAGCCGCCCGTCCATGATGTCGTGTTTGGTGTGAACTGCTATTATCGGATGCAGGCGATTGATCAGGCGATGGTTAATATGAACAATTCAGCCAGGCGGTTGGCGGTGATCGGGATGACTAGCGGGCCGGAAAAGCCGCACTACTGGGATATTCATCAGCAGCTCGGGTACAAAATCAAGTTTTCGCGCAGAGACTATATTCATCTGACCAATTTGCTGTATGAGCTGGGCATTGACGTGAACTGCAACATTCTTCCTTTGCAAAAAACGTACGTGTACGAGTCGGAGGAGCAGTTTGTCAGCCAAAATTTGAGCGCGATTATGGAGCCGTCCTATGATCGGGAGAAAGCGGAGGCGATTTTGCGCCAATATTTGGTCTGGGTAGATGGCAAGCCTGCGTATGTGCATCAGTTTAAAGCGGCGTTGTTGTATTGGAAGCCGGAGAGAAGGATTAGTTTGTAAAGATGGTGTTGATCGTAGCTGTAGCGGAGGGAGGAAACAGGAGAAACACATAAGCAAAACAAGCACGAAAAAGCTTCGCGCACAAAATGCAGCGAAGCTTTTTATCATGCTAGGCAACTCTTTTCGGCATGGCGAATCCGAACTTTTTCTACGCATTCACTCAACGCATCCACTTTTCCATCCCATTGAAAATCCATTCCGCTTCCGTCCCAGCAGCCAGACGGATCAATGCTTCCGACCCGTTTTCCTCCGCGAAGCGTTGTTCGGCACTCGTGATGGGAATCATCCAGAGCAGGTTGACCGGATCGCCGTAAACCGTCGGGAAGGCCAGCGCCGGGGCGCTTTGGGGCTTGGCGAGCAGCATGGATGTGAAGCGGGCGTCTACCTCGCTGATCTCCTGACAAGGGATGGTGTGCCCTTGGGCGAGAAAAGTCATGTACGACCAGGGCAGCGTTGTTTGTCCGCTGATGTAGGCCAAAAGTTGCTTTTCATTTTCAGCCAGCCATTTGGTTTCGCAGGCAAAAGCCAGCTCGAAGCGGCGCAGTTGTTCCGGTGATTCGGTATATAGCTCGACCTTTGGCTGCGGCACGATGGAGACGCCCAAGGTGACGGCATAGGTGATTTCGCCCTTTTCCACCGTGACCAATGCTTTCGGCGGCCAGTGACCGCCGTCGATGCCGTAATAGTTTTTGACCGGGCCAAGCGTTGCCGTGATCGCGTCGAGATACTGATGCTGCAAGTCTGGCCAAGGATTTTCGTCCCAGCTCGCCCAAAATTGCCGGGCAGCTTCGATTCGCGCAAACAAAGCGTTTGTGTCTGGTGTGCCCAGCGGAAAGCAGAAAGGAGATTCTGCGATACAGTCTCGCGCATAAGCCGGATAGCTGGAGCCGTCTGCCTGCTGCCCCGCCCAGCCGGGAATGACGCACAGCACCTCGTCTTGATAAAGCAAAGCTGCGGCGTCTCCTTCTGTCAGCCAGACGATTGACAGCTCATCTGGGTCGAGCTTTTCCGCGCCTTGCGGATGGGCGCAGCAGTCGCGCGGCAGCATGGGAGCGTTTCCGTCTTCCATGGCGGAAAAATCGAGTGTCTCGGGAGCTGGCCCGTAATTGCGCACCCAGCAGGAGCGAATACTCGCGTGTTCCTGGCCGGGGTAGTCCCACAAATAAAAATAAACGCCAGATTCATCTTCTTCGACAAAGGCTTGAATGTCGCAAAGTGGAGAAAATTCCTCCAACAAAATGTTTTTCATCGGATCACCTTCCAAACGGAATATGGTAGATTCTTCATCAAAATAGGTAGATGTAAACTTGCACGGAACAGGGGTAGAATACCATAATTGACTATTGGTGGCAAAATTTCGTCTAGACAAAAGATAGAAACGAAAGCGGGGAGCAACGATGAATCAATGTACACTATACGTCTCCATAGCTGACTATCAAAAAATAGTCGATGCGATCAAGGAGACTTTTCCAGACAAAGAAGTACAAGCTGCTGCGGACGGACAAAGCGTGACTGTCACAGACAAGAAATGGTTTGGCAAAAGCACACTGGCCTTCAACTTCATGCGCGAGGAAGCCGATCCGGAGCGCTTTTTGCAGATGAAAAAAGGGATGTACGGATTTTTTGCCCAGATTGAGACGGCGCATGAAAAGGTCAAGGAAAAGCTGCTGATCCAGATTACCGCGCTCAACGTGGCCGTAGGCATCGTAGCCAGCAAGGAAATCGACCAGGAAACGTTCGCTGCTGTCCTGGCGATTGCCAAGGAAGTATCCGGCATCGTTTTCCTCCCGACAGGCCACATGCTCGATAAAGAGGGCCGCCTGCTTTTGAACACCGAGGGCGAATCAGAGGTGGACGACTATTTGGTGACGGTGAGCACCGAGTTTATCGATCGGCACGTGCGTCCATCCCAGTCCGGGGAAGAGCGCAAAGCGCGCAACATCCAGCTTTTGCAGGAGCAAGGCGTCCCGTATATTAACCATTTGCCTGTCATCGTCGGGGATGAGGATGCTGTCATCAGGACCAAGGAAGAGATCGTGCAGCGGGCCATTGCTTTGTGCCTGATTGCCGTCTACGCCGCCGGAATCGCGGAGAACGGGGAGATTGCCGAAGAGCGCGAGTTCATCGAAGGAATTATCGAGCAGTACGGCGCGGCAGACTTCTTTACGGAAAACGAAAGAAAGCTCCTCGACGACCCGAATCCAAGCCAGAACGACATGGTGCAGATGGCGTGGATGTACGAATGCTACTGGGTGCTGTTGTGGGCGCTCGGCTATAAAAAAGAATTGGAGTTTCCGAGCGAGATTTGCGATGTCAGCTATGCCATCGATGTATTGCGCAGCGCGGGAAACTATCAAACTTTCTACGACAACGCCGTCGTGCGAAGCAAGGCGGAGATTTTGGATCAGGCGGATTTGATCTATCGCTACGATTGGGCGTGCGTCGATGCGCGCATCAACAACCGGACCGTGGCGGGAGGTTTGGAGCCGGGAGTCGTCATGGAAAGACACAGGGCACTAAACTGGCTCGTGCGTCACATGGAAGACGAGTGGGATCATGTGCAGATGGACACATAGGGTTCGCTAAAAAGCAGCAACAGGCTGATATCGTTCACGAACGATGTCGGCTTTTTTCGTTGTGCTCGAAAAAGAGTTGGGTACTTTTCTCGACCGATTTGTTAATACAATCTGTTTTTTTCCGTATTAACTAGCGTGAGACTCACGGACAACCACAACAAATTGCGCAATTTGTTCCTGTACCATGTCTGAGTCGGGAGGGAAGGGAGGGGAAGTAGTTGGAGATTGTTCAAATGAGCACCAAAACGGGCATCCACCAAAATCAGCTGAACGAGAGCCACGATGAGTGCATGGCAGCGGAAAAGTTCGCCGCGATTTACGATGCGTACTACAAACGCGTCTACAAGTACATTTGCTACCGGATCGACAATCACTATGCGGCAGAGGAAGTATGCAGCCACGTATTCGAAGCGGTGATTGCCAAATACAACCGCTTTTCGCCGGAAAAAGCGAGTTTTGAAGTATGGCTGTTCGCCATTGCCAGAAATGCGGTGACGGATTACTTCCGCTCACAGAAAAAAAGGGCCGCCTTCTCGCTCAGTTCGATTTTGAATTTGGCCTTGCCCAAGTCGTCTCCGGAAGACATCGTGATCCGCGATGACCGCCATGCCGCTTTGTTCCGGGCGCTGGCAAAGCTGAGCGACAAAGAACGCAACATCATCGGCATGAAGTATGCGGCAGGCTTGAAAAACGCAGAAATCGCAGAGCTGCTTGGCGTCAGCGGTTCGAATATCGGGGTTGTGCTGTACAGATGCTTGAAGAAGCTGCAAAAAGAGCTGGAAAAAGGAGGTTTTCGGCATGAGGAATAAGCCGGATACAGACGAATTTCGCGAGCTGGCCGACTATCTCGCTCATGTGGAGCTGGATGACCAGGCAGCGAAGGACAGAATCTACAACCGGCTTGCAAACAAGCTGAAAGCCGGAAAAATCCAGGCAAAGCCTGTGGAAAAGGATGAGATCGTGATGAAAAAGAGCAGTTGGAAAACGGTTGCGGCCAGTGTCGCTGCCATTGTCTGCCTGACGGGAGCTTTCTCGACTACCTCGTTTGCCCAAGAAATGCTGTCCTCTATTTTGGCGCGGTTTCAAGTGGGGAATTTGCAAATTGTGCAATATGACAAAGAGCCTGCTGCACCTGCAAGCGAAAATGCAGCCGTCCAAGCCGGAGCAGACGGCGCCCGTGCCGTGACTTTGCAGCCGCGTCCCAATCTGACGGTGCAGGAAGCCCGCGCTGTACTCGGTTCGAACTTTCCCGCGCCATCCTGGGTAGCCGATTACGAGTACGTCAACACGGTCGTTCACGGTGACAGCATGGCGGAAGTCCAATATGCGCATGGCGATAAAACAGTGAACTTCCTGATCTCGAAAGGCGGGGAAAACGGGATCGGAACGACAGAGGAAGTCAAAACGCAAGTGCTGAACGGAACGAAAGTGTACATGGCGAACGGGATTGTCATTTGGGAGAAGGACGGGTATACGATCGAGTTGTATGCGCAAGATGATTTTGCGCCTAACGTATTGGGCAAAATCATTGACGGCTTCTCGACAGGAGCGCCGCTGACACAAACGGAAATCGAGCAAGCGAGAGAAAAGCTGAAAAATGCTCCTGTTACAGAAGGGGCTGGCCCTGCTCCAGCTCCGGCTCCAGGCAAGTAAGCGGATTGCAACCAGCGAAGCGTGTCCAGGCGACGCCATGTTTTTAAGTGGCTCCCGCGGGCACGTTTTTTTTGTTGCCAACTGCATGTGCCGAGCAGCTTGTCGCTTGACATTATTTGATTAGGACTATATAGTTCTAATCATGAAAAAAATCTCGAATCGCGACCATGTGATTGCCAGCGCATCCGCTCTGTTTTTGCAAAAAGGGCTGATGAATACGAGCATGGATGACGTCGTGGCGCAGAGCAAAGTCTCCAAGTCAAATATTTACTACCATTTCAAGAGCAAGGAGGAGCTTGTTGTCGCTGTGTTGGACTACCGCGTCCAATTGTTGCGGACGGTGCTTGATGAGATTGCCCAGGCCAGGGACTTGACCGCTGCGAGGCGGATCGAGCAAATTTTTGCCGCACTGGCTGACGAGCTGAACGGGCGAGACTGTGTGGGAGGCTGTCCGATCCTGTCCCTTCTGTCCGCGCAAATCCCGCAGGTTCGGGTTCGCATCCACGCGTTTATGCGCGAGCTGCAAGGAGTAGCGGAAAATGTGCTAAGAGAAGGAGTTGAGCGAAAAGAGTTCAAGGCAGAGATTCCGGTTCCCGAGACAGCGGCGCTTCTCATCACGATTTTGGAAGGAGCCATGCAGCTTGCCGAGTCTTACGGCAATACAGAAGCTTTTATAAACGCAGGCGCTACTTTTCTACACTTGATTCAAGTGTAGGCTTTTTTTGCAACTGATTAGTACCAATTAGTCCTATTAAAGGGAGGTTCATTTTATGGCAGTTGTATTGCTAACAGGAGCGACAGGGTTTATCGGCCGGGAGGTAACAAGGCGCTTGGCACGCGCAGGACATACGGTGTTGGCGCTCGTGCGCTCCCTGGAAAAGTGGGAGAGGCAACTGGCTGCAATGACAGCCGAAGAGCAGGCGAACAGCAGCGCAGTACGGGGGGATTTGCGCGAGGAGAGGCTGGGGCTGTCAGAGCTTGACTACCAGCGGGTGCTTGCCGCAGACACGATCATTCATGCCGGGGTGCCGATGGATATCGCACTCGGCGAGGAAGCGGCCAGAAAAGTCATTTTGCAAGGAGCCGATCATCTGTTGAAGCTGGCGGGCGAGCTGCACCAGCGCAAAAGGCTGCAAAAGCTCATTCACCTTGTCGGCTACATGAGCCCTTTTGACGATGCGAGCGCGACGCTTGCCACGGATGTGTTCGCCGAGAACAAGCTGTTCGATCACGCGGGAGGCTATGAAAAATACAAGTTTTTGGCTGACCTGTACGTGCGGCAGCAGGCTCATCAAGCAGGAATGCCGCTGGTTGTCGTCAATCCGAGCACAATCATCGGGCCGCGGCATACGGGAAGCACCGAGCAGACGGATGGCCTGGGACTTGTGGTCAACTCCATGCGGCAGGGGAAATTTCCCGTATTGCCCGGCGGAAAAGAATGGTGGCTTCCGCTGCTTGCCGTGGACGATCTGGCCGAAGTGATCGTCGGAATTGTCGAGGCAAAAGGCATCGCGCACCAGACGTACTACGCCTTGAACGAGCGCGGGGCGACGCCGTCTTTCCCGGAACTGGTGCAACTCATGGCAAAAGAACTGCGAATGAAGCCGCCGTCCGTCCCGTTCCCGCTGTCCGTTTTGAAAACGATCGTGCGCAACGGAGGCAGCCGCTTGCTCGGCGTTCCGGCCAACTCGATGGACTTTATCGTGAAAAAACAGTTTCCGCTCGCGCCTTTTCAGCAAATGAAGCAAACGAGGGGCGTGGGCGAATATCAAGCGGACAGCCATCTGCCAAGCGTTGTGGCTGATCTCGATTATCGCTTGTCTGCCCGGGGCGATGCCGCTCCCGATGCTTTTCAGCGGGCGAAAGTCGCAGGCTTGGCTGCCTATCAGAAGCCAGGCGTGGAGGGAGCGCCATGGGTACTGTTGCACGGCTTGTTCAGCGAGCTTGGCGATTTGTTCCCGCTGGCTGAGCAGCTTGGCGAGGAGAAGGTATGGCTGTGGGACTTGCCGGGCTTTGGCAGATCGCCCTATCATCACCGGGAGCAAAAGCTGGGCGGCTTCATCGAGGCTGTCGCCAGCGCGCTCCGAGAGCTGCCTGCTCCCGTCCATTTGGCAGGGCATTCGTTTGGTGCTTTCCTGGCATGGGAAGCGGCCAAGCGAGTGCCGGACAAGATCGCCGGAGTGTATTTGCTGCAACCGCCGCTGCACGCCCCGAAGCAGAACCCGCTGCTTGTGCAAATCGGGAAGAGCGAGAGCTTGCTCCAGCGCTTTTTGCAAAAGCAGCTGACTCGCCCCCGTCTGGAGAGCACGATGATTGAACAAGGGATGTTTCGCTCTGTGGCCGAGGTGCCGGCTGGCTATCTGGACAAGACAAAAAGCCTTCTGCAATCACCGCGCATCAGCAAGACGCACGCAGAGGTTTTGCGTTATTTCATGCACGATTTTCAGCAAATGGAGTGGGGTCAGGCTGCCGCTTTTCCCGTTCACCTTGTATGGGGGAATCAAGACAGCGCCTATCGCTTGACAAGCGAGCAGGAGATAGCGCTTGGGGAGAGGCAGATCGCGGTACACCGCCATGATTTGGCCCACCATTTTCCGCTCAGCCATCCGCACGAGACAGCCAGCTTGCTGCGGTCACTGAGGGGATAGGAGATAGCCTGACTTCCTGGCTGTCCGACTTCCCGACGAGACGGGGCTGGGGCTAGGAACGCTTTCAGCAAAAAGTAAAGGAGCCTTGCCGATCAAACAGGCAAAGCTCCTCTTTCTTTTGGGGCGATTCGAGCGATTCGGCCACTTCGGACAAGCGAAGCGAGCTACTTTTCTACATACGCGTACTTGAAGTACGAGCCTCCGAGCGGGAAGATCACGAAATCTTTGACTTTGTCGTTTTTCACGTAGGCGTTGCCGCGGAAGTGCAGAGGTGCGAGCGGCATTTCCTCCATGAGAATTTTTTCCGCGTCAAACATCAGCTGTTTGCGCTTCGCGGCATCGGTTTCATAGTAGCTTTTGTTCAACAAGTCGCGGTACTCTTTGTTGTCGAAGCGCACGACGTTGTTGCCGCCTTCTTTGTCCTTGTACATTTCCAGGAAGTTGATCGGGTCGTTGAAATCGGCGCCCCATAGCCAGATGCCGAAGTCGTATTTCCCGTTCTGGACGTCGTCGTTGAACACTTTCCACTCGGCTGTGCGAATTTCGATGTTCACGCCGAGCGTTTTCTTCCACTCGTCCTGCAACGCCTGGGCGATCTTCTTGTCGGTTTCTCCCGTGTCGTAGTAGTACGTCACTTTCGGGAACTCGCTCAACCCCAGCTCCTTCATGCCTTCCGCGAGCAGCTGCCTGGCTTTGTCTATGTCTTCCTTGAAGTAGCCGTCCGGGTTCAAGCCCATCGAGGTCGGCACCCAACCGTATGCAGGAGGTACCCCGGTTTGCAAAATATTGTCGATTAACTGTTGGCGTTCGATGGAGTAAGAGAAAGCCTGGCGAATTTTTTTGTTGGTAAAAGGCGGTTTTTGCGTATTGAAAATGACTGCCTTTGTCCCCGGATTATCGGCGACGACCAGCTTGCCCTGTTCCTTGATTTGCCCGATTGCATCAGGGGAAAGGCCGAAGGAAGGATAGCCGCCCCAATCGAGATCGCCGTTTTCAAACATCGAGAGAGCGGTGTTGTTGTCTTCGATTACGACGATTTCAATCCGATCCAGCTTGACGTTGGCCTGATCCCAGTAAGTAGGGCTTTTGGAAAAGGCCAGCTTCGCTTTATGCTCCCACTGGTCGATGACGAACGGGCCGTTTCCGACGATGGTAGAGGCGTCGCTTGCCCATTTCGGATTGCTCTCCAGCGTCTTTTTATGCAAAGGATAATAAGTAGTGAATGAGGTCAATTCACGGAAAAATGGCGTAGGGGAGCGCAGGGTGAAGTCGAGTGTGTAATCGTCCTTGGCTTTGACGCCGACGTCTTCTGCTTTGCCTGTGCCGTTGAAAAACTCTTCGCCGCCTTTGATGTAGAACAGTTGGTAAGCGTAGCCGGAGGCGGTTTTCGGATCGAGATTGCGCTTGATAGCGTATTCAAAATCGTGGGCGGTAACCGGATCGCCGTTGCTCCATTTGGCATCCTTGCGCAAGGTAAAAGTGAAGTGGGTAAAGTCAGGGGAGTTGGTGAAGCTCTCTGCTGTTCCGTTGATCATCTGACCTTGCCGATCGACGATAGTCAGTCCTTCAAAAGCGAGATTGATCATGTCCATGCTGGAGGCGTCAGTAGCAATGCCGGGGTCCATCGTCGGAGGTTCGCCCGTGATGCTCCAGTGCAAGACCATCGGTTCTCCCGAGGCAGGTTTTCCGGTCTCGCCAGCGGGCTGCTGGCTTGCGGCAGGCTGGGCATTTTCAGCGGGCTTCGTCGTACAGCCGATCATGAGGCTTGCTAGTAACGCGGTGCTACAGGCAACTCGCAACCATTTTTTCATCAGTACCTCCTAGTTGTTTGAATATTTTTAAAAATTCATATGTAGAAGGATAATTCAGTTTCCTGTATCTGTCATTAAACATTCTGTATAAATATTCATGAATATTCTGTTTTTAAAACCGGGAATAATTCATACAATTTGTCCTTGAATCAGCAGCAAGGCGGAAAGCGGCTGCTGTTGCAAGCGATTTGATCCTGAATAAAAAAACGCTGGCCGACACCAGAAGATTCCGGTGCAGCCAGCGTCTTTTGCCTGCCGTATGCAGGATGATGAATGGAACGGGAGGCTAGTGCATGCCCACGTTACGCGACTTCGATCGTGTCCAAGGCGTGCCCAGGTACGACAAAGCCCAACGGTCCAGACCGTACCAACCAGCGACTTTCCAAGCGAGAACGAGCCATGTGGCAAAAACAAACAGCATCGGGTTGGTGCTGACTGTCCCTGCGAACAGGAAGCTGACGTTCATCAATCCGCCGAAGAAAGCGGCAATTCCGGTAAGCAGGCCGAGAATGAGTCCGAGACCGACCAGTACCTCGCCGTAAGCGACCATAAAAGCGAACAGCTTGGCATTTGGCAACACGGCGCTTTCCAAAAACCAGCCGTACCAGGAGGTGACGTCTTTTCCTTCCGCTGCTTTCGCGAGCGAGCCTTTGACGAAGCCCTCGATGGCAGCTCCAGCTTTGTCTCCCGTCCAGGAGTCGGTATGGATTTTTTTCCAGCCTGCTGTCAGCCAAGTGTAGCCGACATACACGCGGATGATCAGCCAGATCCATGCCGAGCGGGTGCTGGTGAACAAAAATTGTGACACGGGATTTTCAGGAATGATGATTTCGTTGTTGCTTGGTGGACGCATGTGTACGTGCCCTCCTTATAAAAATAGAATGGATATCCTGTGATGGATATTGATTCCAGGTGATTTTAACACAAGGAACGATTTGATGCAGTGGTTTAGGGCATAAGTTCATACGGTGTTCATTGACACTATTGGCACGATGTTAACCTTAGTTCGATTGTCATATGTTCGGATGGACATAAAAAGCGCAAAAAGGTAAGAAGACATAGTTTTTGCAAAATAAAGTCATCAGGAAGAAATATTGACAAGTTAAGATATGGTAAATTATGTTGAGTTTTGTTAAAAAATACGGAGACTATTGGAGCATACTTATGAAACGAAATTTTGTGTCTTTTCAAATGAAACTCAGCGTTATGATCTCGCTGTTTACGATGTTGGTCGCGATTGTGCTGTCGCTGATCGACTATTCGCAGCTCAAGGCTACGATCCTTTCGGAAAAAGCGGTGCAGTATCAGCTAGTCGAGGATCGGATCATTCATGCCGTCAAAAACGTCGATCTCGTGTACGGCGTGTTCGAGCAAGACATGGAGGAGCGGATGAAGGGCGCACTGGAAAAGCTGGCGAAAAACTATCAGGCCAACTCGGCGCTTTCGGCGTGGGACTATGCGGCTTTGCGCGAGCAGTACGGAATGGACTTTTTCGTCATTGATCGAAACATCAAAGTAGTGCAGTCCAGTGTCGCCTCTGACGTGGGGCTCGATTTTAGCCAATCGGGAGCTTTCGCGGAGGTGTTGAAAAAACGAATCGACGGAAGCAAGTTTTCCGCCGACGGAATGGAAGTGTCCGTCAACAGTGGGCAGATCAAAAAGTTCGCCTATCTCCCAACCGGCGATCACAAATATTTGCTGGAAGCGAGCATGAATTTGCAGGACAGCGACTTGTTCCAGACGTTCAACTTTCTCGATGTCTCGAAGGAGATCGCAGGCAAATACAGCATTGTGAAAGAAATCACCGTTTACTCGCACGATGGCTACGCGCTCGGCAAAAAAGGGGAAGACGGCAAAGCTTTGCGCATCGCGCAGCGGTTTGCGCCAACTTTTGAAGCGGCGTTCTCCACGCAGACGATCAAGGAATTTCACGAGAGTACGGGAGAGGACGACCAAACATACCGCTATATCCCATACAAGCTGGATGAGAGCGCCAACGACCTGAGCCGTTCCCGTGTAGTGGAAATCGTCTACAACAATACGGAGCGCAACGAAGTGCTCGCCAACAGTCTCCGGTCTGCGCTATTGAAAATGGCGGCAGCGGTGGCAGGAGCGCTGATCTTGTCGTTTGTGCTCAGCCGCTTGATTACCGGACCGCTCGATCACATGCGCAAGATGATTGCGCAAACAGCCGAGTTCGACTTGCGCGAGCAGATCGTGGCGAAGGAGCAGGTGACGGAGGATGAGATCAGCCTGATGGCGAAGTCGATTTTGGTCATGCGCGAGCAATTGCGGGAAGTGGCGAGCAAGCTTGCGACCGTCTCTCATGTGGTAGCGGAAAATGCGCAAAGCGTGCAGCAATCCACAGTGGCCGTCAGCGAGCAATCGAGCGGAACGGCGGAGGCGACTGCTGTCTTGCTGTCGCATATGCAAGAGACAATGGCTTCGACGGAAGAAATGAACGCTACTCTTACTGATATTCAGCATGTCGTTCACGCAGTCACTTTGCGCACGACCGAAGCAGCGGCTACCTCTCAGGACGTAAGCCAGCGAGCCGATGTGTTGAAGGAAAATGCCGTTGCGGCGCAAGTATCGGCAGCCGAGTTGTATCAAAGCGTGAAGCAGCAAACGGAGCAGGCGATTGTGCAGTCGACCGAATCGATGGGACAAATCAATTTGTTGGCAGAAGCGATTTTGCATATTTCCGAGCAGACGAATTTGCTCGCCTTGAACGCCGCGATTGAAGCGGCGCGTGCCGGGGAAAGCGGAAGAGGCTTCTCCGTCGTGGCTGATGAAATACGCAAGCTGGCGACACAGTCGTCTGCGGTCGTCATCGATATTCAGCGAATTATCGCCATCGTGCGCGAATCCGTGAACAATCTCGCAGAAAACTCTTCCAGCGTGCTGGAGTTTATCGACAGCAAAGTCCGCCCGGATTACGGCAAGCTGATTCACATGTCAGAGCAATACAACAGCGACGCACATCATTTCAACACATTGCTGACGGATTTCAGCGCTTCGTTCGAAGAATTGAACTCGTCGATTGCCAGTGTAGTGGCGATCGTGGAGCAAGTGACAAGCTCCATGGGACAAAGCGCATACAGCGTCGAAGCGATCACCGAGCAGGCGCAAATTATCGCGCACAACAACCAGAAAATCGCGACCATCTCCGAACGCAATGCGGAATTGACGCATTCGATGGAAGAGATCGTCCAGCGCTTTCGCCTGTAAGTGAACAAAGTCATGAGCGTGAACATGCCCCCTTCGTACCGAGAGCGAAGGGGGCATTGCTTTGCCTTTACAGGACAGCTTTCAGTTTATCCGGGTTGCGAACGAAGTACAGGCGGTGAATTTTTTCTGCCTTGCTGTGCAGGAAAACGACTGTATCTACTGCGTCATTTTGCCGGATGACGAGTGCCGTTTGGCCGTTCAGCGAAGCAAGCCCTACTTCGTACGGAGAGCCTTGTGCGGCGAAGCGCATCAAGCCAAGCAAGAACTCCGCGACACGTTTGCCAGACACGACCGGACGTATGGCAGCGAATACTTTTCCACCGCCATCCGAGAGCAGTTCAGCGTCTGCGGACAAGAGCGTGAGCAAAGCGTTGACATTGCCGTGTTCCAGCGCATGCAGAAAACGGCCGATCCATTCTTCGCCGATTTCTTTTTCGTGCGCGTGAAGCTGTTCGTCTGCATCCAAACCGAGCTTGGCTTTGCAGCGGCTGATGATTTTCCGGCAATTGGCCTGGCTTTTTCCGACAAGCTGGGCAATCTCGTCGTAGTCGAAGGCAAAAGCTTCGCGCAGGACGAAGACCGCACGCTCGACCGGAGACAAGCGTTCGAGCAGCACGAGCATGGCGTACGACAACAAATCTTTGGTGATGACCGATTCGTAGCTGTCCGCTCCGGGAGTAGGGATCGGTTCGGGCAGCCATGGCCCCGTGTACAGCTCCCGCCTGTGGCGTGCCGATTTCAACAGATCGAGGCAGCGGTTTGTCGTCATTTTGCACAGGTAGGCTTTTGGCTCTGCGATTTGTTCCAGCTCGACATCGTACGCTTTCAAAAAGACATCCTGCACGATATCTTCCGCATCTGTGGCCGAGCCTGTGAGCTGGTAGGCGAGACGAAACAGCAATCCTTTGTATTGCTGATAAAGGGCCTCCATCGCATGTTCACTTCCTCTGGCGTCTAGTGTCAGCATCGTTTTTTCCTTATTTTATCATGCTGGCAATATTCCACGTGAACTGACGCAGCTTCCAGCCCAATTTCCCTGTCAAAATGATGTCCACGCCCCATTGGCGCGTCCAGACGATCGCCCGCTCCGGCCCCAATCCGACGCAGTAGAAGTCCATGCAACTTTTATGAACGGGAGACTGCGTTCCATCCAGATCAGCGAGGATAATTTTGCTCAACCGGGAGGCTTGCCTGCTCGCTTCCTTGCACGTCATCCGGTCCGCCTGGCCGCTTGCCGGGTCGACGATGCGGGCGCAATCGCCAATGCTGTAGACGAAAGGAGCGCCAGCGACCCGATACGATTCATCCACGACAAGCTGGCCGTGTGTAGTGAGCGGCAACCCCATCTGGCGCAGCGCCGGGTTCGGCAGCAGACCGAGCGCCCAGATGCACAGACCGACAGCAAGCGTGCGGCCCGTGGACAGACTCAGCTTGCCGTCCTGCTCGCGAATGGCTTTTGTCCCGTGCAAAACCGTGACTCCGCCGTCCAGCAAAGCTTGTTCCAGCTTGCGCGCCATTTTCACAGGTCCTTCCGTGAAGAGGCGATTTTGCGCATTGAGCAAGTAGACAGTGACTTCATGGGGAGCGATGCCGAGGTGTTGCGCTTCCTGCCGCATGGAAAAAGCAAGCTCCGAAGCTGTCTCGATGCCGCTGATGCCCGCTCCTGCGACAGCGATTGTCAAAAGCCGCTGTCTTTCTTCGGGGCGCTTTTCCAAAACGGCCAGCCGCATATTTTGCTGCCATGTGTTGCGAATCGTCTCGGCGGCTGCCACATCAGACAAGGCGATTCCGCCCTGCTCCGGCTCTGCTCGGCGGGCGACGCTGCCTACCGCGAGGACGAGCACGTCATACGCAAGCGACAGTTCTTTTCCGCCTTTATCTACATAATGGATCATCTTGGCGCTTCCCTGGACAGAAACGACCGTACCTTGCAAAAATTCAACGCCTGCGGGGAAGATGGTTTTCAACGGGATGGCGATATCGGTTTGGGAGACAGCTGGCTTGAACAGCAAAACTTTGCGCAGATGGTAAGGCTCCTTGTCGATCAGGACGATGCGTGCAGGGCGTCCTTTGCATGTGTCCTGGATTGCTTTAACGGCATTGATTCCGGCATAGCCGCCACCGACTACGACTACAGTCATTTCTTTCATGGAGATCAGCTCCTCGCTGCGATTTGACCATATAACGAGGCGGGGGCAATTTTTGTGACGCAGCAATCAGAAGTTTTTTTCGGAAAAGGGCGATTCGGCGAAAAAGTTTGTGCTTCAAACAAGTTTTGATAGAATGAAAGAGTCGTGGAAAGGATTTCCTGACTTTCTAGCGAGGAGCCTTTTGGCGAACAGAGAGACAGCGATGTTTTTGGGAGGATGGAAAGAATGGCATACAAGGTGTATACACAAGCAGAACGTCCTGATTTGAACGATCAGATGGCCGAAGTGCTCGCTGCCAGCTGGTCTACCTTCATGCTGCATGACGAAGTGGCCGACCAGCACTACGATCGGCTGGAAGAGTGGTTTGCTTCTTTTCAATATTTGTTGACCGATGAAAACGACAAGGTAATGGCCGTGGGCAACTCGATTCCTTTTTACTGGGACGGCACGCTGGAAGGAATGCCGAAGGGCTGGGGAGACGTCTTCCTGCGCGGGATTGAAGGACACGCCCAAGGCCAGAAGCCAAACACGTTGTCGGCGCTTTCGATTTCAATCGACCCTGCGCATCGCGGTCTTGGACTGAGTCGTCACATGGTGGCGGCGATGAAAGACATTGCGAAGCAAAACGGGCTGGAATATATGGTGGCGCCTGTTCGCCCATCGCTCAAGCACAAGTATCCGTTGACCCCGATGGAAAACTACATCGAATGGAACACGGAAGAGGGCGCTCCTTTTGATCCGTGGGTTCGCACGCATTGGAAGATGGGGGCGAAAATCATGAAAGTGGCGTCGGAATCCATGTCGATCGTGGGAAGCATTGCCAACTGGGAGGAATGGACAGGCTTGAAGTTCCCTGAGTCCGGCACGTATATCATTCCGGACGCGCTTGTTCCTGTGCGGATGGATGTGGAGAAAAACGAGGCCAAGTACGTAGAGCCGAATATTTGGATGCAGCATTTTCTGTAAGCGTGGCACAAGTTGCTGCGTTACGTTACGCGGAATTGTTTGATTTAGGTTAGGAGAGCCGGCTTTGTCGAGGCTCTCTTTTTTTGTCACCTATTTAATCAGTAATTTTTTTTAGCTCAAAAATAGTTGCCTCTGATATCAAGATCAGCCTATCGTTATTAACAAGAAAAAAACCTACACTTACAGGTATGTGCATGTTTGTAGAAGGGTCACTTATATCTATTACTTTTACTACATCATTTTCATTTAAGTCTGGGATATCTATTTTATATAATCTATAAAAAGAGAGAGAGCTATAGCATGTCGCTGTAATCTCGTATAATGGATTTTTTAGTTCATATTGATATTTCTTATAGTTTTTTAGTCCTTTTGATGAAAAAAAGTCTTTTTTGATTATCAATTCATCTCCAATAAATTTTTGCCCTGTTGGATATTCAGAAGCATCATTCCATGAATTTGCAAATCCTAAAAGCTTCTCAACTTTCCAAACTCCATAGAAATATTTTTCAGTTTCACTATCTAAATTTATATTTTCTGCATTAAAACAATCGGATGTGTTTTTTGGAATAATAGACTCATCCGTTTCAGGTTTAGGCTCACTAGAAGTAGGTGGATTTGATGTCATTTCAACATTTCCACAAGCCGATGCTAGTATCAACATTATCATGATACAAACCAATAATATTTTTTTCATATTTCACACTCTCTTTTATTTTTTTGATCATGATACAAATCTTTGCTGGCTTTTACTACCTTAGTTTTGATATCTCGCTCGCTTCCTTTGCATACGTTCTATAAGCTTAGCATCTTCTAACTCCTTAACCCATTGACTTATTGATCGTTTGGATTTTCCAAAATAGTGAACGATGCTTCCAAGTCCAAACAATGTTTCTCCAGTCTTGTTGCCTGACATGAGACCAAGGTAAATACATAACTTTACTTAGTTTCCAGATAGTTACTACTAATGCGTAATCTAATAATATCTTTTATCAAAACTCTTTGCAAAAATTACTCCTTGTATAGAACACATAACCAGGCAAAAAAAAACAAGCCATAGAATCTCTATTATGGCTCGTTTTCATTGGTAGAACGAATTTCTCCGCTTCCCAATTCCATGTAAACTACACCCGCTCAACCGGAGAAGTCAGGCAAGTAGGGCCGCCCGTGCCTTTATACGAGATTTCATGACCCGCGTACTCGTACACGGTAGCGCCCGCTTTTTGCAGCAGCTCTTTTGTGATCGGATTGCCCGCTACGACCATGCACAGGCGAGGGGCGAGCGCGAGGACGTTGCTGCCCAGGTTATCGTATTCGTTGTCGGGAACTTCAATCAGTTCAATGCCTCTGTCGATGAGCAGCTGACGGAAGAAAACAGGCATCAGTTTGGAATAGACGACGGCGAGATCGTGGTCAACCATGCTGATAATCGACATCAGGTGCAGGCACTCCGCCGGGCCGCGGTCGTATGGCAGCGGAACGACGATGATTTCTTCCGTGAAATCTTTGACCATCTCCGTAATTTGCGCGATCGCCGCCTGGTTGGTGCGGAAGCCTAGCCCGATGGCGAGCGTTTTTTCGTCCAGCCAGACGAGGTCGCCACCATCGGAGCGGGCATCGCCTGTCAACTGTCCGAGAATCGGAATGTTGTTTGCTTGCAGGAAATCTTTGTATACTTCTGCTTCACCCTGGCGCAGCTCTTTGCCGGATTTGAGGATGATCGCCCCTTGGGACGTGAACTTCACCGGATCATGGGCGTAGATGGAATCGAGTCCGGTTTTGTCTGATTGCGGGAGATGCAGGACGTTTTCCACATGCTCTTGCAAAATGGCTTCGAACTTCTCGTACTCGTGCAAAGCTTTGTCCCAATCAGGACGGTCTGTATAGTTAAAGGTTTTCCACGATTCTTCGAGGTGGGCCTGGCTGATAAAAGCTTCACGGGGATGCTTGATGATGACTGTCTTCATCTTTTTGACCATGGATTGGCTGCCTTGGAACATAGTTGCCTCCCTTTATTCCGTATTATGGAATATTGTTCATATTTCGAAAAATCACTCTAAGTGTACACATTCTGATTTTGCACTGTCAATCGCTATTCCGCGCCAGATGTGGGGATTTGTGTAAAATTTTTTACGATTCACAAAATTGTAGCGAGTAGTTTAAGATATGAGATAGACGAGAACATAGAAAAAGGGGAAATGACAGTGATTCAATCGTTTGATCGGGCGATGGCGATTGCGACGGCACTTGCGTCGGACGAGCATAGAAAGTGGTGGACCATCAACGATTTGGCGAAAGAATGCCAGCTTCCGGTGAGTACGACTTATCGCCTCCTGTACACTTTGATGAATCACGATTTGGTGGAGCACGATGCGGCGACGAAGCAGTACACGTTGGGAATCAGGTGGATGGAGTTTGGACTTCGCGTCCTGGATCGGATCGATTATCGCAAAGTGATCAAACCGATGATTGAGGAGCTGGCCAGAGAAGTCGAGGAAAGCGTTTATTTCAGCCAGCCGAGCGGTTTGGAGTCGATCGTGGTCGATCGAGTGGACAGCCAGCACAATATTCGCATCTACGATCAGCTTGGCTTGCGCATCCCGATGCACATCGGTGCAGCGAACAAGGTCGTTTTGGCGCACATGCCAGAGGAGGAAGCGAGGCAGACCGTGCTTCAACTCGTCGGCGAGGAGGAGACGCCTGCATTTATGGAGAAGCTGGCCCAGATTCGCAAGGCTGGTTACGCGGTGAGTTTTGCGGAACGGACAGAGAATACAGCTTCTGTTGCCTCTCCGATTTTTGATTATACGCAAAAAGTAATCGGTGCTCTCAGCATCGGAATCGTCACCTTTGATTTGAAAGAAGAACGGTTGAACTATTTGATCGAGCGCGTGCAGGATGCTGCCCACAAAACATCGCAGCGGCTGGGGAGCATATAATTTTTTGGTCCATATAATGGAAAATTTTCTGCGATATGAAAATAGCAACGTCTTTTTCAAGGCCGTCAGCTCGGGAAAGCGGGAAACGGCCTTTCTTGATCGGCGAACTTGTATAATTGCTTCCAAAACTTTACATAGTAAAACGAAGAAAGGCATAGAGCAGGAGGCACAAGTGGGTGGAGCTGTTCAGTGAAAGCTTGATCGTGATCGGGCGGGTTTGCTCGATTTTGCCGCTATTGTTGGTTGTGACGCTATTCATGGGAAAACGCTCGATTGGCGAGCTGCCTGTTTTTGATTTTATGGTGATCATCACGTTAGGCTCGGTGGCAGGGGCCGATATCGCCGAACCGAACGTCCACCATATCCCCATAGCTGTCGCGATTGTGACATTGGGCGTGCTGCAACGAATCGTGTCGCAATGGTCGGTCGTTTCCAGGCGCTTTGGCAAAATGGTCACGTTTGAGCCGACGGTTGTTTATTACAACGGCGAGTTTCTCGTCGATCAGCTGAAAAAAATCCGCTATTCCCTCGACAACGTGCTGCAAATGCTGCGGGAAAAAGATATTTTCGATCTCGCCGAGATTGATATGGCGATTATCGAGGCCAACGGGCGTTTGACGGTCTTGAAAAAATCGGCACAGCAGACCGTGACGAGACAAGATTTGCAAATCAAGACGGCTTCGACAGGCATTTCTTTGCCTGTGATTATCGAGGGGAAAATATGCGCAGAAGTGTTGACCTATCGCGAGCGGGATGAAAACTGGCTTTTGCAGGAGCTACATAAAAGCGGCGTCGCGGTTGAGCAAGTATTTTTAGCCACGTTGAATCGGCAAAACGATTTGCTGTTTTTTGAAAAACATCCGAAGAACGAGCAACAAGTGCCGCCCGTTCATCATTAGAAAAAGGGAACAGAGCAATCAAATATGCGGAAGGATCGTCACGGAGCGCTTGACAGAACGGTTTGGTCAGGCGGTCTTTTCTATGTAACATTTCCTTTTGCCTGCGACTATTTGGCTGAGCAAGAAAAAAGCCGGAAGAGGCCGCTGGTGTTTTCTTACGGCCGAAGATACTCGCTTGCAAATCCTTTAATCAAAAATATTTTATCGATTTAAAATTATTTGATAAAATAAACGCGTATGTCATCCAAGCCGAGGAGGAATGGCTGTGCTGGTTTTGAAATCAATGGAGCAATGTACGGTGGCAGAGACTGTTTTAGCTTACAACAGAGGGTTTTCCGGGTACTTTTTCGATCAATCGAAGACGGCGGACACGCTCATCTGGAAAATGGGTAAGGAAGAGTTGTCGCCAACGCATTCGCTGGTTGCCTTTGTAAACGGCGAGCCTGCCGGAATTGTACTGAATGGAATTTGGGAGCGGGACGGGCAAAAAGTTGGGTGGAATGGCGGGACAGGGGTAGCGCTGGAGCATAGGCGGTGCGGAGTCGGCCAAGCCTTGATGGAAGCGACTTTGCAAATATATCGGGAGCAGGGTGTACAGCTTGCGGCGCTGGTCGCCATTCGGGAGAACGACAGGGCGATAGCCTTGTACGAGAAAATAGGCTTCGCCGTCTGTGACCAGTCGATTTTTCTGGAACAAAAAGCTCATGACCACAAGCGCTCACATCCAACTTCGCTGAAAAACGTCGAGGCGTCTTCCACAGAAGAAGGCGTGCTTTCCGCTTTGCAAAAGGAAGCAAGCCCGTCCTACGAATTGCTTGAAGGCATGCCGGATGACGTGTATTCATTGGACTTTTGGACCAAACCGCTTTGGGATATTCAGTGGAGAACGATTGAGAACAAGCAAGCGGTACTCGTCCGCGATGAGAACAAACAAGTAATCGGCTATGCCTTGTACAGACGGATTTTTGAAAACGGAAAACAAACGACAGCCTTGCTGTTTCAGTGTGAGGCAAGGCCGGAACGGGCCGACCGTGAGGCGATTGTCAGAAGTGCTCTTGCCCATGTGTTTTCGCCATGGGACAAGGAGCTGTATCGCCTCACGGTCAATTTGCCAGTTTCCAACGAAATGGCCATCCGTATTTTGCAAAGGGCAGGTTTTGACGTGATGGCCAAGCAAGTATTCATGACCAGGTCGCTCGTTTAAGCCCAGATCACTCGACTGACGGCTAGGGTTGCGCGTGATACGGAAACGTGATCGTGAATTTGGTTCCGACTTTTGGCTTGCTGGACACGCTTACCGACCCGCCGAACGCGTGGATGACGTGATAGGAGTACGTAAGCCCGAGACCGGTTCCGCTTGTTTTCGTCGAGAAATAAATGGACCCGAGGCGTTTGATCTGGCCTTCGTCCATCCCGATGCCGTTGTCTTTGATGATCAGCATGGCGTTGCTTTTCTCAATGAACAGCGAGAGGGACACTTTGCCGTTGACCGTCTGCTCACAAGCTTCGATCGCATTTTTGATGAAGTTGACCAAGACTTGTTTGAACTCGTCGGGATTGGCCAGAATCGTGACAGGCTTTTCATAAGCTTGCAGCTCCAGCTCGACATTGTGCATATTGGCAAAAGGCAGCATGACTTCCCGCACGACGTAAAGCTGGTCGCATACGTTGATTAGCTCGGTGCGCTCCTTGAGCGGCTTGGACAAAGCGAGATACTCGGTCAGGATCGCTTCCGTCCGCTGGATTTCGTCCATGCTGATGCGGATGTACTGATCGGTTTTCGTAATATTTTCAGGATTTTCCTGGATCAGGCGCAAAAATCCTTTGACCGCTGTGAGCGGATTTCTCACCTCGTGAGCAAGCGATGCGGCGACATGGCTCATCGTTTCGATTTTTTCATTTTGGGCGTGTCGAATAAACAGTTCTTTGTCGGATACGCACTTGCTAAATAGCGACAACAAAAGCCAAATTCCGACAAAGTTTTGAACGGGGATCACGAACAAGTAGTAGGCAGGATGATGGGATACATAGGTGGGAAAGTATAGATAGGTCAACCCCAAAGCTACCAGGGAAAAGAGCGCGCCCGTCAAAAAAATATACAGTGTTTTCCGATAACTGGCTTTGTAACGCCGATACATCAGGAGGGAGATGGCAAAGGTGACAACCAGGGCAAGCAGCGCGAGCCAGATGCCTTCACCACCCAAATAATAGCGGTATAGCGCGGACTCGATCAGTAAGACCAGCGCGATCCGCACTCCCCCATAGACTAGGGCAAAAAATACGATGATGTGCCTGATATCGAAAATCACGCCTTCCGAGACGCTGGTCGCGAAGGTCATGGCCAGAAACATGCAAATCGAGCTGGTCACAAGAATGAAAGCGCGGCTGTAATTGCGCATTCGGTCGCGGTAATAAATATTGAACAGGACAAATGGCGTCAGAGCAAAAAACATCTGCAAAATTACTTCTTTTAGTAGAATCATCGGACATCCCCATCGCAAATTTGCATGGCTGCTTCAATCTACGATATTTCGACAAGAGCCTACACGATTCCTCCAAAATTTGGACGCAGCGGCGGAATAAATTTAAAGGAGAAAAGTTTTAAAAACCTAGTTGACAGATGGGTAAAACACGGATTATAGTCTCTATATACTAATACAAAGGTTTCGAAAATAATAACTACTCTTATCCAGAGAAGGCTGAGGGAATGGCCCTATGACGCCCGGCAACCTAGCTGGCAAGATCAATGTCTTGCGAGCCAAGGTGCTAACTCCAACAGGTAGCGATACCTGACAGATAAGAGGCGCGAATCTTGTCGATCAAGCCTCTTTCATCTGTTGAAAGAGGCTTTTCCTTTTGGAAAGGGAAGGTCGTCGCCTCCTCAGCTTGCAGCACAACAAGGAACAAAGAAAAAGGGGGATTTTTCGATGAAAAAGAAACTGGGCCTTATCACATCACTCGTACTGGCAGTATCGGTGGCCTTGACCGCGTGCGGCGGCGGAGCCGATACGAAAAACACGGCGGCAAACGGCGCTTCCGGCGAAAAAGCGAAGCGGATTGCCCTGATCATGCGCCAAAATGTAGGAACGTTTTCGGCTCAATACATTAACGGTGTGAAGCAGGAAGTCGAGAAAAACGGCGGAGAGCTGACAGTATTCAACGCAGATACGGATTTGTCGAAAATGGCGTCGAATCTTGACGCTGCGGTCAACCAAAACTTTGACGGCATCCTGATTGACCACGGTACAGCGGAAGCGTTGCAACAAGGTACGCAAAAAGCTGTCGACAAAAAAATCCCGGTCGTTCTGTTCGACACAGACATCAAGCTGCCTGGCGTGCCGATTGTCGAGCAAGACGACAACAAGCTGGCAGAGCTGAGCCTGGAAAAGCTGGCGGCAGATTCCGGCGGCAAAGGCAACATCGTGAAAATTTGGGTGGCAGGCTTTGCTCCGATGGAAAAACGTCAGGTGACTTATGAAGCGTTCCTGAAAAAATATCCGGATATCAAGGAAGTCGCCGCTTTCGGTTCCGCGACAAACAACACAGCGCTGGATACCCAAGCACAGATGGAAGCCATCCTGAAAAAATATCCGAACAAAGGCGACATCACGGCTGTATGGGCATCTTGGGATGAATTTGCCAAAGGGGCAACCCGTGCGATCTTGCAAGCAGGCCGCACAGAAATCAAAGTATACGGCATCGACCTGAGTGATGAAGACCTGCAACTGATCCAGGAAGCAAATTCGCCATGGGCAGCGACTGCAGCCGTAGATCCATCGAACATCGGACGCACTCACGCAGCGGCTATTTTCCAAAAAATCAAAGGCGAGCAAGTGCCAGACAGCGTGAAGCTGAATCCGGTGTTGGTGAAACAAGAAGATTTGCCTAAGGACAAAAAAGTGACAATGGGCGACTTGTCCCAGTACGTGAAAGAGTGGGGCAAGTAAGCATATAAAGCTGGTTGATTTGGCTATTCCCGTTGATCAGTCAACGGGAATCTTGCTTATTTAAGGGGGTGCGAAAAGTGTCCAGCTTGCAGATGAAAGGGATTGTGAAGCAGTTCTCCGGCGTTCCTGCGCTGCGTTCGGTCGATTTTGAGGTCAAGGCTGGCGAGGTTCATGCGCTTTTAGGGGCGAATGGAGCGGGGAAAAGTACCTTGATGAAAATTTTGACGGGCGCGTATCAGTCTGACGGGGGGAGCATCACGATTGACGGCAAAGAGGTGTCGATCCAATCGCCCCAGGATGCGAAAGCTTTAGGCATCCAGTGCGTGTACCAGGAAGTGGATACGGCGCTGATCCCGTACTTGAGCGTGACGGAAAACATTTTGCTCGATCAGATTGTCTCGGCAGGCCGCAAAGGATTCATGAACTGGCCGAGCTTGCACAAGGAAGCGGAAAGCATTTTGCAGAGCTTCGGCTTTTCCATCCCTGTGCGCATGCTCGTCGAGGAATGTACGCTGTCCGAAAAGCAACTGATCCTGATTGCCCGCGCGACCGTGCAAAAAGCGAAGTACGTCATTTTTGACGAACCGACAGCTCCGTTGAGCACGAAGGAGAGCGAGCGGCTGTTTCTCATCATTGACCAGTTGAAAAAAGCGGGTGTCGGGATCATCTACATTTCCCATCGCCTGCCGGAAATTTTTGAGATATGCGACCGAATCACGATCATGCGGGACGGTCAACTGATCGTGACGAGCGAGACGTCCCACACGACGATGGATGAGGTCATCGGCAACATGCTGGGCAAAAGCTTCGAGGAAGAGTTCCCGAAAGTCGAAGTGCCTGTAGGCGGGGTGCTTCTGGAAGCTGCGGGAGTGGCTGGCGGCAAGGTTCGCCGCGCCGATTTGAGCGTTCGCGAAGGCGAGATTGTCGGGATTGTCGGGCTGGTTGGAGCCGGGAAGACGGAACTGGCGAGACTTTTGTTCGGAGCGGATACCGCCGAGGCGGGACAAGTCAGGCTGAGCGGCAAAGAGGTGCGGCTGCGGTCGCCGAAGGACGCTGTTGATGCGGGAATCGTCCTCGTACCGGAAGAACGGCGCAAAGAAGGCATTTTTGTCGAGGAATCTGTCCAGAACAACTTGTCTGTCTCCGCTTTGGAGAAGTGGTCGCGGCTCGGATTTGTCCGCAGAGGGGCAGAAGCGAAGCAGGCGAGGGAGCTGGTGAGCCGTCTGGGCGTAAAGACGGCAGACATCACACAGCTGGTTGGCTACCTCAGCGGAGGAAACCAGCAAAAAGTCGCGATTGGCAAATGGCTGGATACGGATGCGCAAGTGTTCATGTTCGACGAGCCGACCAAAGGCGTCGACATCGGGGCGAAAAGCGATATTTACCGCCTGATTGGAAAGCTGGCGGAGCAGGGCAAGGGCGTTCTCTACTTTTCTTGCGAGTTTGCCGAAGTATTGGGCATTGCCGACCGGATTTTGGTCATGTTTGAAGGGAAAATCGTCAAGGAGCTGAGCCGCGCGGACGCGACACAGGAGACGATGATGTATTATGCCAGCGGGGGTGAGTAAGGTGGAAGGTAAAAAATTCAGCTTGTTTGATTTTATTTACAAATACGGTACAGTCGCAGTAATTGTGATCGTCATGCTGTTGTTCAGTCTGACCAATCCGTATTTCTTCACGTACGACAACATCACAGACATTTTGCGTTCCATCTCGATCGTAACGTTCGTCGCGATCGGCGTTACGTTTTCACTGATTGTCGGAGGCTTCGACTTGTCTGTCGGTTCGACGGTGTCGTTGACCACAGTCGTTTCGGCTTCCATGATGGTCTGGTACGAGCAGGGCGTGTTTGCCACTTTGGTCGTCCCGATCGCGCTCAGTCTGATTGTCGGATTGGTCAACGCTTTTCTGGTCGTCAAAATCCGCATTCCCGATCTGCTGGCGACACTGGCGATGCTGTACATCGTCAACGGACTTCATATGACTTATTCAAAAGGCTACTCGATTTACGCCAACATGCCGTTGGAAGATGGTTCGATGGCTCCGGGAAAATTCCAGGAATGGTTCCTCTGGCTCGGACAAGGCAAAATTTTATCCCTGCCTGTTCCCGTCATTTTGACCTTTTTATTGGTCGCGGTCACACACGTCTATTTGGCGTATACTCGCCAAGGGCGGATGCTGTACATGACGGGCGGCAATCTGGAAGCGGCGCGTCTCTCCGGCATTCCCGTGAATCGCTATCGCACGCTCGCTTATGTGTTGTCTGCCCTGTTCGCCGGACTGGGCGGGATGCTTTTGGCAGCGCGGATCGGTACGGGCCAGGTGAGCAGCGGCGGCTCGATGCTGATGGATGCAGTGGCGGCCGCGTTTGTCGGCTTCTCCGTTTTCGGCGCGGGCAAGCCGAACGTATTCGGTACGTTCGTCGGCGCGATTTTGATCGGGGTGTTGCTGAACGGCATGACGATGCTGAACGTGCCGTATTACGCCTACGATATTATTAAAGGAACGGTACTGGCGCTTGCTCTTGCGGTGACGTACTATCAGTTGCGCAGGAAAAGAAAAGCGTAAAACATGGCTGTACAGGCAAGGCAGGGAGCTGCGGGAATGCAGGCATCCTGCCTTTTTCTTTTCAATAAAATGGAAAATGTTTCACATGCAGCATCCCTCCGCTATAATACTCTGGGGGGATATAAGTGATCCATTATAAGACGTACATACGCGGAGATGCCTATGAATGGGTAACCTTCGTCCACGGGGCGGGCGGCAGCTCATCCATCTGGTATAAACAGATCAAAGCTTACAAAGAGCATTTCAATATTCTCCTCGTCGATTTGCGCGGTCACGGCAAGTCGAAGCAGCATATGGGGAAGCCCAGGGCTAAATACACGTTTGAAGACATCAGCAAAGATATCATTGAGGTGCTGAAGCACGAGAACATTGCTTCCACTCATTTCGTAGCGGTGTCGCTGGGCACGATCATCGTCCAGATCATCGCCGAGCTTGCGCCGCAAAAAATACGCTCGATGGTTTTGGCGGGAGCCGTGACGAAGCTGAACTTGCGCTCGCAAATTTTGATTGCGCTGGGCAATCTCGTCAAGCATATCGTTCCGTACATGTGGCTGTACAAGCTGTTTGCCTGGGTGATCATGCCGCGGGAACGCCATCGCGAATCCCGCTCTTTATTTGTCAGAGAAGCGAAAAAGCTTTGTCAAAAGGAGTTCAAGCGCTGGTTCAGGCTGACGTACGGAATCAATGCATTTCTCGCGGGGCTGCTGACGAAAGAGCCTGCGATTCCCGCGCTTTTTATCATGGGAGATGAGGACTATATGTTTTTGCCCTCGGTCCAGTCGTGTGTAAGCCGCAGAAGGCACGCCCAGCTTTGCATGCTGGACAATTGCGGCCACGTCGTCAATGTGGATCAGCCGGAAGAGTTCAATCGTGTCTCGATCGGATTTATCAGGCAGCAGGCAGGGGGAGGACAGTACGTGGTCAGTCCGGCCTAGCGCGCCTGGCTTGCCGTTTGGTTCAAGCCTTTGGCATTTGCGATTTGCGCGGAAGTGTGTTTCAATAAATGGGAGCAGAGCTGGAAATAAATTTTGGCCATATATTTTAATGAAGGGGGAAATGACATGTCGATTCAAAATGAGCACGATTTGCTCGCTTTGCAACGGATCGGGAGAATCGTGGCAGAAGCGAGAGAAGCGATGCTGCAGGCCGTTCGGGCGGGGATCACGACAAAAGAGCTGGACCGGATTGGCGGCGATATTTTGGCGAAGTACGGCGCGCGCTCCGCACCCCAGGTGACGTACGACTTCCCCGGGCAGACGTGCATCAGCGTGAATCATGTCGTGGCGCACGGGATTCCCGATGGAACGGTATTGAAGGAAGGCGACATCGTCAATGTCGACGTTTCCGCAGAGCTGGAAGGTTACTTTGCGGATACAGGCGCTTCGGTTGTCGTGGGACAGGGAGAACCTGTGAAGCAGGCGCTGTGCAAATGCGCAGAGGAGTCGCTGTACAAGGCGCTGGATTCGGCCAGGGCTGGCTCCAAGTTGAGCCAGATCGGGCGCATCGTCCACAATGAAGCGAAGGCAAAAGGATTTACGGTCGTCAAAAACCTCACAGGCCACGGCATCGGCAAAAGCTTGCACGAGGAGCCGACGGACATCCTGAACTACTACGACAAATGGGACAAACGGCTGCTGACGGACGGGCTTGTGCTCGCTGTCGAAACGTTTATTTCCACAGGAGCCGAGTATGTGCAGGACGGGAAGGACGGCTGGGCTTTGGTGACGCCGGACAGAAGCTACACCGCCCAGTACGAGCACACCGTCGTCATAACGCGCGGCAAGCCGATTATTTTGACGGCTTGAGCGTTTTTCCGCACCGCGCGCGGTGATTTTGCGAGCGTGAACAAAGAGAGGAGGCCCTATTGCGCTGATAGGGTCTTTTTTGTGTGAAAAACGTCTCGACGTTTTTTATGAAATGGGATGTGAGCGCTTACGGTCAACGAAACGGTCATGACCGTTTTGCTTTGGGAGAAAAATTGCGAGAATGAGCAAGAATAACTTGCAGAATAGCCAAAGATTGTATATTCTTTGCATAAGAATATATGTTCGTATTTGCTGGGAGGTTCCTTTTGATGAATCGATGTGGCTGGGTGAATCAGGACCCGTTGTATTTGGATTATCACGATCATGAGTGGGGAGTGCCTGTCTACGATGACCGGCTGCTCTTTGAATATTTGAATCTGGAAGGCGCGCAGGCGGGGCTGAGCTGGTACACGATCCTGAAAAAGCGGGAGAACTACCGCCGGGCTTTTGACAACTTCGAAGCGGCAAAGATTGTGCAGTACGACGAGGACAAGATCGAGCAGCTTTTGCAGGATGAGGGCATCGTGCGGAACAAGCTGAAAGTCAGGGGCGTCGTCAAAAACGCTCACGCCTTTCTCAAGGTCGTGGAGGAGTTCGGCTCCTTCTCCAGCTACATCTGGTCGTTTGTTGGCGGCAAGCCGATTCACAACCACTTTCAGGAGCTAAAAGATGTGCCTGCCTCCACCGAGATCAGCGACAAGCTGAGCAAGGATTTGAAAAAGCGCGGGTTTACGTTTGTCGGTTCGACGATCTGCTATGCGTTCATGCAAGCAGTAGGGATGGTAAATGACCACGTGAAGACGTGCGATCTGTATCAAAAAGACTAAAGCACAGGCAATGAGAGGAGGAGCAGACATGAATGCGACTGATCTTTTGATTCTGAATTTCGAGGAAGTCAGACGCCGCAGCATCAAGGTGTGGAGGGCGATCCCGGAAGACAAGCTGGATTGGAAGCCCGACAACAAAGCGTTTACTTGCGGGGAAATGATCCGGCACGTCATCGAGGGCGAGTTTTTGTACCATCAGATTTTGATTCAAAGAGGCAGCTCCGCTCTGTCTGCTCTGCCGAATCCGTATGACACCAAGCCGTTCACCTCGATTGAGGAAGAGTTGGCTTTTGCTAAGCCGTATCGGGACGAGTTTCTCGCCTTTGTCAAAGAGTTGGACAAAAGCGACCTGGAGAGCATCCGCATCGACCGTTCCGATGTCGGGTACGTCAGGACATTGGGCGACATGCTGCTCCGGATTGCGTACCATGAATCGGTTCATACCGGGCAGTTGCTCGATTACATGAGGACGATGGGAATCGAACGTCCGAACATTTGGGATTGAGTAGAACGGAAGAAGCTTGGGGAATAACGCAAAAGAGCCAGCGTTCTCTGCATCGGGAGGAGACGCTGGCTCTTTTGCGTTTTTTGCGCACGGCTTTTCAGCTATGCATGGTGGATGGCGTGGTTGGGAACGCTCAGGCAGAAAGGCAGCAAGAAAGCATTACGTAACCAACGAAGTATGAGAGTGGTGTACTTTTTGAGTTGTGGCTATCGTTCAAAGCACGGTTCTTTTCCAGAGAATCGCGCTTCTTTTTATGCGGAATTTTGCAATAAATACAGGGGCATTTAACCCCGTTCGATCAAGAAAAGTCAAGGAAAAAAATGATTGGAAATAACTTGAACTGAAATGGATTGTATGAGATACTTGTACTAACAAAGAGAACAAACGTTCCTGTCTATCTTTTAGGGGAAGCAAACTATCTTATTTCCAAAAATGGAATCAGGCAAGGAGTGAGAGTATGCAAAAACAAGCGATAGGCCGTATCGGCTGCATAGGCGAGAGTTCTCATTGCCGAGTGCGCAGAGGACGGTCAGGAGAGTGCAAAGCGGTACTCACGAGCCAGTTCCCTGTGCTCTCCCCGAAGAAGAATCTCGTTTTGGCAGGCGAATGGACAAGCACGAAGCTCAGCCGAGGAAGCACGATCAGAGAGCGCCTATTGATTCAAAGTAAGGATGGGCAGCGATGATGTCGATGGATTATGTCCAGGTGCTCGCTGTGGTCGTTTGTTTTCTCGTGTTGGTAGTGACGTTCAAGCATGTCGATTTGCAGATTCGCATCAACAACATTTTGGATGTGCAGTTGAAAGCGAACAAGGAGAAAGAGAAGGAGGCAGAACCGAGTGAGAAAAAAATCGATCCTCCTGTCCATGAAAAACAGCATCCGCAAGAATAGTTGAGGAGTCGGCGCTGTCCTTTGTTTCCATATCATTCCATGGGGGAAGGGGATTTTTGCAGAGATGATACAGGCAGCATTGATCGTTGCTTGCGCCCTGTTGGTCGGAGTGATCATCGGGCAGAGCATTTTAGCAGAAAAGGTACGAAAAAGATAGATAGCAGCAAAACGAAACGATGTATCTCTACAGCTTTTACGAGAGAACGAGGGGGAAAGAGAATGACGACGACAACTTTGATCAGTAAAGACATGTTGATGGAAGCGGTGTGCGAAGGTTGCCCGGCGACGTGCTGGGGGAAGCGGACGCATTGCCAGGTCCATGACCAGCATATCGGCAAAATTGAATCGTGCCCGGAGTGGGACAGATATTTGCAGCAGCAGCAAGCAAAGCCAGCACGGCCGATTCAGAAAGAGGCGAGTAAACAACGGGAAGTCCGCTTTGATTTGCACGAGTTGGCTCCAGCCCTCTCTGTTTTGCAAAAGACGGAAGAAGAAATTCGCGATTACAGCTACATGCAAATCGAGATTGTCCGCATTCAGCGCTATTTGCGGGAAGCCGGGGAAGGCATGGTCAGCCAGTACGGATTGGATTCGGCCATGCCAAAAGGCCAAGGCTCCCACAGCGACAAAACACACGCGGAAGTCGTTCGCCGGGAACGGAAACAGAAGCGGCTGCAAAATTTGCAGGACAAAATCGAGCGGATCAACAGAGCGGTAGAAACGATTCGCAGCGAACAGGAGCGACTGATTGTGGAAGCGCTGCTGGATGGGGAGAAAAACAATTTGATCGCCAAAGCGATCGGGGTGTCCCGCCAACGCTACTACGAGATTAAGCGGAGTGCTGTGCTGAAAATGGCGTGGGCGATGTACGGGGATGAAATGCAGCAGACGGGATGAAAAAGCGAAAAGTGAATACGCAGAAGATGCGAGAAGCTCGATTTTGGCGCGACATGCCAGGATCGGGCTTTTTTTTTTGGAGCTGGAATGAAGTAGCTGGAATCGTTGAAAGAGCTGGAACGATCTTCGAGCGGCTTTTTCCAAAAGGGCGGGCGAATCACTGGCTAACAAGGCTGACAAGAGCTGACACTCCCTGACACTTACGTGAAAAATCCATTTTGATCCGCGCAAAAGGTTATAATGGACTCAAGCGAATCAAGTAAGAGACACAAGAAGCCATCTGGTCAATTGCCGGGTGGCTTTTCCTGTTCGCTAATCCGACGAAGGAGGGAGCTGGCATGTGACAAACAGCAGGCAAGCAGTGCAACCAAGGGAGGTGGGAGGATGGAGGATCGCGAGTTGTCCGTTCTTTCCGAACTGATCGGGGAAGCTTATCCGCAGCTGGCAACGGTCGTCAACGTCGACGACTGGATGGCTCAGCGTTTTTCCGCACCGGCCGCGTTTTTGCTGACGCAAGGCATCGGGGAGACGGGCAGGAGCCATGCTTCCTATCAAGTGCAGTCAGAGGCGTGGATCGTGCTGCATTATCCGAAAACAGCTGGCGTGTACCAGAGGCTGTCGGACGAGCCGCTGCGCCAGCTTTTGCGCAAGTCGCAGTACAGCTATCGCGGTACGGCGTCGGATTTGTCCATCGACATCGACAGCTCGACATTGCGAATCTGGCGGGATAAGCGGGATCGCACGGAAATTGCGTTTCGGTTTACGTACGTCGTCACGGTGCCGAAAGCGGCGGAAGCGACCATCAACGAATTTGAGATTGAGGAGGGACGTTCCTAGTGGCAAAAAAAGAGCAGCAACCTGATGTTGTGAAAACAAAACAGGAGTGGATTTTGAGCGCCGCCTATCTGGAAGCCGAACGGTTCGAGGTAGCAGGCGCTCTTTTTATGGCGGCAGACAACGAGCAGCTGTCGGAAGGGCAAGTAAAAAATCGATTGACCAAATACAAAGGCGGGGTGTAAGCATGACAATTCAACGTGAACGGCCGGGCGTAACGGTCGAACTGATCGCAAAGGCAAAAGAACGAGTAGTACCAAAGAGCGGTGTTGTTCTGGTTCCGTACCAGGCAGAGTGGGGAGCGCCGGATGAACTGGTGAAGCTGGGCAGCTACGAGGAGCGCATGGCGCAAACGTTTGGCAAAGCGGATACGGTCGAACTTGCGGCAGAAGGCGGGGCAACCGTCCTGGCGTATCGCATGACGAACGGAACAGCGGCGAAGGCAGCTTACGAGCAGGCGAATGCCGTGCGGATCGAGGCGCTTTATCCGGGCTTGCTGGGCAACGAATTGCGCGTCGTCATCGTCGCTTCTACTTCCGAGCCGGGCAAAAAGGAGCTGCAAGTAAAAGGGCCGCTGCAAACCGAGAAGTTTTCGTTTGCGGATGCAGATGAGCTGGTGGCGAAAACAAGCCAGTCGCTTTACGTGCGCGTGAAAAAGCTGGGCGATGCGGCGATTGCCGTAGCTTCCGAAGCGAATTTGACAGGCGGCACCAGCGGGACAGCGGCACTCTCGGCAGCGGATTCCAGCAAGCTGTTCATGGCTGTTTCCGGTGCGGATTTTGACGCCATGTACTTGCCGTTCGACGATGCTTCCGTGCAGGCAGCGGCCAAGCAGTTTATGAGCGATCGCCGCAAGCTGGGCAAAAAGCTGAGCACGCTGGTCATTGGCGGCAAGGCTGCGGACGATGAAAACATGGAGAAGCATGTGGAGCGCTCTGTCGCGCAAAATGCCCGTTATGTCGTCAATTGCGCCATCGCTGGCCAGCACAACAATGGAAACACATATGGCAGCCTGCAGTGGGCGGCATGGGTAGCGGGCATGATCGCGGCGACGCCTGCGCACGAATCGTTGACGGCGGTTGTCGTGCCGCTGAAAAAAGCGCTGAAAGACTGGGGCCACACCGACATTTTGCAAGCGCTCAGCTCGGGAACCTTGGTCGCCACCCGTGACGGCGAGGTGTACATCATCGAGAGCGCCGTGAACACGTTGGCTGTTTTGGGTGCACACGAGCGGGAAGATTACGGCAAAATCCGCGTCAGCATGACGCTCGACCAGATCGTCAACGACATCAATGCAGTCGGCAAAAAGTACAAAGGCAAGCTGGGCAACAACGACCTGGGCGGTGCGGTGTTTGTGTCTGCGGTCAACACTTATTTGACCGTGCGCGAGCAGCAAGGCGCGATTGAGACAGGCTGGACGTTTACAGACAAAAAGAACGGAAACGGCGATCGCCGCGGCTTCCTGCTGTCGGCCAAGCCATTGGATGCGATCGAATACTTTGACATTGACTGGGAGGTGCTGTAATTGGCTATTGCACGCGATATCAAACTGAAAAATTGCCAAGTTTACGATGAAAATGGAGATCCGATCTACGGAACACTGGAGGGCAAAATGGTCCTCAAGGTCGAGTACGGTGACACCAACCGTCTGCAAAAAGGGAAAATCCAGACGGTCAATGACTGGCATGTAGAGGTCACGCTGAAAATTACGGCTACCAACGCCGCTTTGAAATACTACTGCGTCGAGCAATTGACCCAGGGCAAAACGCCTGTGCTGCCGTTTTTGATTGGAGAGACGCTGGACAAGGAAGCGGGCAACTCCGAGCGCGTCCGCATTTCCAACATCGTGTTGAATCCGGAAGAAATCACGCTGTGGGAAGCGAAGGCAGACGGCAACGATCACGCTACCTACGACCTGAAAGGGATGTCCATCGACAAGCCGGACTACCTGGATGAATTGCCAGCTTACATCGAATAGGAGGAAGAGACATGAGCAAACTGCAAAAATATTTGGCAAAAGCGAATGAACAAGCGCCGCGCAAAGAGGTGGTTGTCGTCATCGACGGCGACGAATGGAAAGTGCGCCAACTGAACCTGTCCGAGCTGCGCGAATGCGAGCGCATGGCAGACAAGGGAGAAAAAACAGACTGGTTCCTCTACAACGACGCCCGAATCGTCAAGGCGACCGAGCATGAGTTTTCGTGGAACCAGGAAGAGCTGAAAAAGGCGTACAAGGCCGGAACGAAGTACGAGCTGGTGGAGAAAATTTTCCGCGACAATCCTGAGGGATACAGCAAGCTGCTCCAGGCAGTGCGCGATGTAAACGCAGGCCAGTCGGAAGAAGAGGCCATTGAAGAAGCAAAAAACTGATCCGATCTGACGGAGAGGCTTGGCACATGTGCCGCGCTTTTTTAAGAGGCCGGGGCCGTCCGTCGGATCTGTTGGAGTACGATGTGGACGCGTACAAGCAAAAGCTGTTCGTGATGGCTTGTCAGATGGTCGAGCTGGAGGATGAGGAAAGAGCCGGGTGAAGGGGCTCGGCTTTTTCCGATCCCGCTTTAGGATATAAAAGGAAGTTGGATGACAGTTAAGACAGGAGGTGAAATGAATGGCAACAGATGCTGTTAGATTGAAAGACACGCGTTCGGAAATGAAGCGCATGCTGCACGAAATGGGCGCGATGACCAAGGAAGTAGGCCGAGCAGGACGGGAAATGCAGAGCATGACCAATAAGCTCTCCGCAGGACTTAGTCGAATGAAGAGCGACGTTCAGAAAGTCAGGGCCAGCATGGATGAGCTGAACAAAGTGAAGCCTAAAGTCAAATTTGTAGACATTGCCCCCAAGTTTGACGACATGAAAAAGGAGTGGGCCAACTTAGGGGGACTCTGGAATGGTGTTGCTTTTGGCACATCGATGGATGGAGTCAAAACGGAAGCCAAGGCTGCGGGGCAAGAGCGGGCTATTTATGCAGGCAGTGGAAAAAGCGCTGCGGAAATGAGAGTTTTCGAAGAGATGGCCGCGAAATTGACAAGGCTCAATCCTTATCTGACCGAACCCGCGGCGATGGCTCTGATTGCAAAAAGCGGGAACGTCGATCCAAAAATGGTGGAAGAGGCAGCAAGACTGGCTGTCACGACTCGTCTTGCCGGGGAAGAAAGTGTAAGAATGATGACAGCGATTGGCGCCGCAACACAGGCTGATGCCAAACCTGAACAACTGGCGAATGCGCTTCAGTATATGAACAATGCGGGAGCAGGCAATCTTAGCCTCAAGCTGGTAGATTCCCTCGCGCAATTCAACACAGCGAATGGCAAAATGCTGAATACCCCAGAGAAACTGGCTGCCGTGGTCGGAGAAATCAGCCAGCTGTCCCTGAATAGCAAGGAGTTTGGCGCCCTGTTGATCAAGGGTCAGGAATA
Organism: Brevibacillus sp. FSL K6-0770; assembly: GCF_038000275.1. Taxonomy (NCBI): domain Bacteria; kingdom Bacillati; phylum Bacillota; class Bacilli; order Caryophanales; family Paenibacillaceae; genus Brevibacillus; species Brevibacillus sp. FSL K6-0770. The sequence continues at coordinate 5,193,876 of NZ_JBBOBQ010000001.1, read as the reverse complement.
TAACGCCAATGGTGGACTTGTACAGCTTCTTGCATCCAAATACGAAAAGCAAATTCAGGAGTCTGACCCGGAAAAGAAACTAACCGACGAGCAGAAAAAAGCCATGGCACAACAAAGAGCCGAGGAAGATTCCAAAAGGCTTGCTATAGGGCTGGCTTCTACAGACAAAGACGAGCAGCGAATCGCATTGGGAAAAATGATGATGCTGATTGCTGCCTCTTCGAACGCGGCGGAACAGCAAAAAGCCATGGCCAGTCTGGGCGGCGATTCGGGAAATATTGTGGAGAAGACGGTCAAGATTGCCTCCGGCGATATGAAGCCAGAGATGAATAACGAGGTAGATAAAGCATATGCAGCTTCATCCCAGGCCGACCCGTTTTTTGCTACGCTTCAGGCTCAGGCAGAGGCGAAGCATGAGGCGATGGACGCGATCGGAAAAGTAACTAGCGATTTGTCGGGTGTCACTGCGCTGGTCTCCAAAACAGCTGCACTTTTCACCGGCTGGTTCAACAGTTGGGATGAGACGGTAAGGAAAGGTGCCGTATATATGGTAACGGCTGTGACCGTCATTTTGACAGTCGGTGCCCTTGCAACAAACATCTGGACGAAAACGAAAGCTTTTTTCACTACGGTAGGGGGGCTTATAGCCAGAATAGGCAAAAAAGGAAAAGCAGCGGAGGAAGAAAAACCGCTCAATCCGGATGCAGGAGGAAAACGAGAGTGCTGCTGCTGTTGCTGCTGCGACGGTTCTGGCGCAGGTGGTAAAAAGGGGAATAAATCCAACAATAAGGGTAACAAAAAAAATAACAGCAATAAAAACAGGAACGGGTCGAACAAGTCTGCTGCTGGTAATGAAGCGAACAAGCAGACGGGAGGCAAACGCAATGCAACCGCAGTTGGTGCAGTCGCAGGCGCAGCTCCTCTTGGCATCAGTGCAGCTGTGCCAGGTGCTTCTCCTCTAGACATGATGCCTGAACTGCCGGACATGACTGAACTGGATAGTGGCGGCCGAGAGAAAGCGGATAAAACCGAAAAAGCCGGAGGAAAAGGCTCCTGGAAAAAGATCGCGAAGGCAGGATTGAGAAGGGTACCGCTCGTTGGAACCTTGCTCGGTGTTGCGACAATCGCCGGATCGGAAAATAAAGTGGATACGGCAGCACAAGTAGGTGCAGAAGCGCTTGGTGGATGGGGAGGCGCAGCTGCTGGCGCGGCGATGGGAGCTGCTGTAGGCTCCATTGTTCCGGGACTTGGGACAGCAATCGGAGGAGCGATCGGCGGCATCATTGGTGGCTTCGGAGGTTCTATGGCGGGAGGCGCGATCTATGACACAGCAAAAAATTGGTGGCAGAACAGGTCGCTTGCGAAAGAAGGAGATACAGCACAAAAGCAGCAGCTTTTCGGAAAGGAGCGGCGCAGGACACGCGCACCTCAAGCAGCGCCGCAAAGGTCAACTGCCCCTGCCTATTCACCAGCAGGAAATCCGAATGCAAAAACACAGAGCGTCTCCTTGACGATCCCACAACTGACAATTTCTTTGCATGCGGACGGTGTGCTGCAAGATATTCCGACGATGCTGAAAATGCTCAATGATCCAACTGTCAGCCAAAGAATCAGAGCGATCATCGAGAGGGCACTGTTGGACGCGCTGGAGACAAGAGGAGGAGTGGTGACATGATTCGCATGCAAGGCAAATACACACTGACATTCCCGGTCACTCCAGCCGAAATCCAATTTCGCGGCTACGGTAACGATGTCGAAGGCACCACGTCGATCACGTTGCTCGCCGCCAATCGCATCTCGGCCAGACGTCCGAAATCGATCAGTTTCGATTTCTTTTTGCCGGGAGACATTACAGCTCCTTACATCGAGGTCAAAGGCTACCAAGGTCCGAGACCGTGGCTTGCCGGATTGGAGCGGTTGACAGGATCAGAGGTGCTGCTGACGATCGACGAGTTGAATCTCGCCTGGAATGTGCTGATCGGGCCGTGCGATGGCAAGTTTCAGGGGAAAAACGTCGATTTTCACGGCTCGATTGAGCTGCCGCTGTTTGTAAAAGACGAATTTATTACCTGGAGCAACCAGACGCAGCTTCTCTCCCCTGGCGCCGTCATCTCGCGGCAGCAGCCGGTTCGTCCCAATACGAGCGGCAAGGTAGCGAAAAAGACGAAGAAGCAGAAGGCGATCACTCAGTCTGCTGGCAGCAGCCGGGCTGAGGACATGCGCATGCGGATTCAAAAAAAGCTGGAAGACGCACACGGATTTTAACGGAGATGATGAGATGAAAGTCATATATGGGAAGGAACAGACTCGATATGACCTTTCCCCGGCTGTCACAGAGCTGTCCTGGTCATCGTCCCGCGGGCAAATCGCCGGGCAGTTGAGTGTGCAAATCAAGGAAGCCCCGCCCCTGCAAGCGGCCGGCTTTTTGATGCTCTTTTCCGGCAATCAGCTAAAAGAAGCGCAGCAAATCTTCCACGGTCCGCTTGTCCGCCTCGATCGCGACGATCGGACTGGGGATTTGTCCGCGACAGCTTACGAGCTTGGCTGGTATTTGCAAAAAAACGAAGTATCCCGCATCAAGCTGGACGGCGATGCCGGAACGGAGCTGGCGCGAGTCATCAAGGCGGCGGGCGTGAACATAAGCTGCCCGCCTTTTGGCTTCACGACCAAAGAGCGCATTGCTCCCCAATCATATACGGCTCTGTTCACATCGCTGACCGAGCAAGCGTACGAGAAAACAGGCGCCCGCTATTTCGTGCAGTACCAGCGCGACAAGCTGACCGTTTTGCCGGAGGGGGCAAACCCGATCGTTCCGCTGTTCAAGGCAAGCTTGCTTTCGACAAGCTCCACAGGCGAGAGCATCGAGGATGTGTACACGGTGGTGACAGCAGAGCGCTACCAGGACGACAAGGTGGCGAGCAGTGCGACGAAAGCGAACGAGAGCCTCGTCAAGCAAATTGGTCGCATGCAAAAGGTCATCGACGCCGGGGAGGACAAAAATGTTGCCGCTTTGGCAGCGAAGCAGCTTGCCGAGCTGTCCAAAATCCCGCTGACAAGGTCGATCTCGGTCCGTCATGAGGACGAGCAGGCGGCAAGGCTTCGCGCAGGCTGGCTGATCAAGATCATGGAAAAGAACAATCAGACCATTACCGATTGGATCGTCACCAGTTGCAACGCTCACTGGAAAGGCGGGCAATACACAATGGATCTGCAACTGGAAAGGAGGACGTAACCATGCAATCCGTCATTGCAAAGCTCAGGGGATATACACAGGACGGGCTGGTGAACACCCGAGGGGAGTTCGGACAGCTTTTGTCGCTCACGCCGTTGTCCGTCAAGCTCGACGAAGACCCAACGCCTTTGGAGCCGGATGAAATTGTCGCCTTGCGCTCTGCGGAGTTGCGCCAGGAGGACGTAGGGAAAAAGGTTGCCCTGCTTTCCTGCACGAACGATCAATACCTCCTGCTCGGGGTGGTGGAATGATGTTTCCCCAGTTGACGGGCACGGAAGACATTTTGACGGCGCAAACGGACGAGCCGATTCCCTGGACGTATCAGTTCGATTGGGAGACGAAGCAGTTGAAGCAAGGGCCAGATGGCCGCTATTTGCGCACGAGAACATATGCAGAATACTTGCAGGAGACGGTGCACAAAATTCTCCACACCCGCCGCTTTCGCTACGCGATTTACTCGGAGCGGTACGGGGTGGACTTTTTGGCGGAAAAAGGCCGGATGCGCTCCGGTTTGTCATTGCCGACGATCAAGGCGCAGACCGAGGAAGCGCTGGAGGCACACAGCGAGATTGAGCGCGCTGTCGTGCAGGACATTCGCTTTGCGAGCGGCCGGGTCATTTTGCAACTGGAGATAGAAGGAACAAGAGGCACAACCCGATTGGAGGTGGATGCATGGCAACGATAGACAGACCTGAAATGCCGATTTTGCGGGAGACGCCCGAACAGATTTACCAGCGGATCGCGAACCGGATGGCTGTGCTCGCGCAGAAGCGCGGGGAGACGCCGCCGGCTACGGGAGAGGGGGAAATCCACTACGATTTGGCCTACCCGATTGCCGAAGAGCTTAGCGAGCAGCAGCAGCTTTTGGAGTACGGCTTTTTGCAAGCCTTTCTTCCTTGGGCAGACGGTGAATATTTGGACGCGTCAGGCGTCTTTTTCGGCCTCCCTCGCAACGAGGGAGAAACTGACGATGCCTATCGCAAACGTTTGCTGGATCGGGCGCGCTCCGAAGAAGGCGACGGCCGCCGCCAGGACTATGAGCGCTGGGCGCGAAACGTTGACGGCGTAGGCGGAGCAGTCGCTGTAGAGAAAGCGCGGCACGATCTGTCGATTGATCTGTACATCACGGATGCGAGCGGTCAGCCCGCCACGGAAGAGCTGGCGAATACTGTGCGTACCAAGCTGGAAGACAAAAGGCGGGCTTTGCACGAACTGCGGGTGCTGCCAGCCAAGGTTTATCCCGTTTCGATTGCAGTGAAGCTGGCGCTGCGCCCCGATGCTGAGCAGGCGAAGATCGAGGAACAGATTGCTGCCCAAGTGAAAACGTATTTGAAAGGGCGTTCGCAGATCGTGTACCAGCAGATCGGGGCGCTCTTTTTCGTGGACGGGGTCGTCGACTTTGCGGATTACACGCTGAACGGCCAGGAAGCCAATTTAACCGTGCCTGCTGACTCTGTCGCTTCGCTCGCTTTGGCGGTGACGACATGATCCCAGAACGCTACAGGCAAATGTTGCCGCCGCAATGGTACGAGAACAAGGTAGCGGAGTATCATTTCGAAGGCGCAGCAACCGCAGTCGATGCTTTTCATGCGGAGCGGGAAGACGTTTTGCGGCAGTTCCATCCGTGGTCAGCGACCTGGGGGCTGGATGTTTGGGATTGGATTTACTTTGGTCAAAAGCAGTTGCTGGGTGTTGAGGAGCGGCGGAAGAATATACGGCAGAAGCATTGGGCTCGGCTGCCTTTTACACTTGCAACCTTAAAAACGATGGGACAGTCAGCTGGAAAGCTAGAAAGTGTAAAAGAAGATTTTGAGAACAAGGAGATTATTTTTGAGTATTCAGGCATAGGACCAGTTCAGCTTGTTGATTTGTCCAGAAATTTTGAAGAAATCAGGCCAGTTCATGTCAATGGCAGTAAAGCAATTGTTCGTAGTAAGAGGGAGAGCATTCTTGTTTCTGCTTTTGCTCGTTCATTTGATGTGGAATATCCAATATGTGGACTTTTTTACGCCGAAGATGACTTAGAAGGACGGATTTTTAAAGAGAGTATGGCGATACAAGAAATAGCACGTACAAGCCCTGTAGACTATCCTTTGACTGATACATTCTACCCTGTTCCAGAATAGGAGGTGATATCATTGGCAATTGTGCAAAATCGGTTATTGGAGCTTCTGCGTGACGATCTGAGTGGTCATGTTTCGGCTGCCCTCATTAATGTAGACGGGCAACTCAAGACTTATCCAATTTTTAAAACTACCATCAGTGGAATGAAAGTAACCAAGTATGTCTATTTGGATGATGTGCAAGCTCGAGGCCAGATCATGGCTGCTTCATTGGTAGACAGTACAGGCAATACTTTGGCAACGAAAACATTGAGTATCACTAAGGGCGACAGTGGGCTGCTGATCGCCTTTGAATTTGAGGTGAAAGTGGAGGTGAGCACATCGTGAGCTATCAAAAAAATACATGGATTGATCATATCGTCGATCCGAGTACCGGAGATGTCGTTCAGCAAGGGACAAAATTTACGGCTACTCGCGCCAACCACATGGAAAGTGGTATTGAGAGGGCACACCAACTTATTGAAGACCTTGCGCAGACCGCTGTAGGTAGCGCGGTAGTATCAGGTCTGATTTTTTCTAACAGCGGTCTTACTGCGAGTTGGACGTCTGGCATTGCATATGTCAATGGAGTTCGGTTTGACGTAGCGGCTGGCAGCATCGCTTTGAGCGACACGCAAGGCCAATACATTTACCTGGACAGCGACGGAATCATCAAGAAAACTACGTCACGAGATGCTGCAAGTGCTCAATGCTTGTTGTGGTACTTTGCAACAGATGCAAGCTCAGTGATTACTTCGACGGATCAGCGGACTATCACAACGACAATCAAAACTCCGACAGCCGCGTCAGTAACGATTGAGGATGCAAATAACAGATTTGCAGGTGGCAATGTCGAAGAGGCGCTCGCAGAATTGAGTGCTAAAGACAGTACGATTGCCGCGGACGCCAAAGCCTACACAGACCAGCAAGTTGCTCTGGTAACAGCGAGCGGGATACCAAAATTGGTGTCGTACTCGTATGTTCTGACAGCTACAACGAGTGGTCAGACGGATTTTGATATTCCTCTGGCAACATTTGTGGCGGAAACGGATACGGTCATGGTTGTACAGAATCGGACAACACTGAACAAGAATGACTACTCAATTGTGAACGTCTCGGGTGCGAACAAGGTTCGATTGGCGGAGGGAGTGTCGTCTGGTACGGAAATTGCTCTGCTGATCCTCAAAAACGTGCCACAGGGGGCAGAAGGAAGCATTTCGGCAAGCGTTTTGGCAGATGGTACGATATCGGCTGCGAAGTTGGACACGGCTTTACAGCAAAAGGTTGCTCAGTTGGAAAAATACAAAAAAAATCGAAGCGGCAAAGACGCGAACGGGGTTTTCACAGTATTAGAGTACCGACGCGTTTCTGACAACACGCTTTACATGAAGTCGACACTCTCTAATCCTGATTCGAAAGGGAGCTATCAGACTGACACCCGTGTTTACTACAAAACAGACGGAACCACCGTAGACCAGACAGTCACCGTCAACCGCACCTATGATGCAGACGGAGATTGGATAAGCGAGGTGCCAAGCGCATGAGCATAGATACTTGGCGTGATCACGGTGCGGACAAAGGCATCAACGGTGCGGACAAGCAGGCTCTGATTGACCTGACAAACGCTGCCGACACGAATCAGAGCACCGTCAAAACGAATATTGCCACTGCTCTGAACGCAGTCAGTACAGACAAAGCGCTTGGGCTTACGGCAGCATCAACGTGGGCGGAAATCACGGCGAAAATTCTACAAGTCAAAACCGGGAAAAAGTATGCTACTGGTACAACAGCGATCACAACGCCAAATCAAACTATTGTGGTAAGCGGTCTGTCATTTCAACCACGAGTCATCATTGTCCATGGTAGTGTAAGCGGCGAGTCCAGCTATCTGCAAGTTGCCTCTACACCAGATGGTAGTACGCAGCTACAGGATGATCCTTACAACGGCTATGTAAATGTTGGACAAACTGCAAATGTTACGAAAACGGTAAATGGGTTCACCTATGAGATCGGAGATAATCAGCGAAACAAGTGGTCGAGTCCAGTGACGTGGTACGCATTCGAATAGAGTAGAAAGGAGGTCAATACATGGCACAGCTACCAAGCGCATCGACAATCAAAGACATCATCGCTGCCCTTCAAGCTATGGAATGTATAAATCAAAAAGCCGACTTATTTTCAGTCATAGGAAGCCCGGCATTAATCACAGATGAAGTCGCGACGCTCATCACGACTCTGCAGAATCAAAAGAACAGCCTGGCGGCAAACATCACAGTAAAAGGTACGGTTGCCGTAGGAACAGAAACCATAAAATCCTTGGTTGATAAAGTAGCATCGTTACCTGTGAAGCGATCTGCAACAGGGAGTTTTACTGCCACGGCGGCATATTCGGACTATACGGTTACCGGTCTAGCATTCAAACCAACGCTCGTTTTCCTTTACAGCAACAGTACGACTAGCACATCAAACAGGCAATTCACAACTTTGGTTGACTATAACCGAATACCAACCAATCTCTATTATTCCGGCGCAGGTAAACTGAAGGCACTAACCAATTACGGTACGCCATCTAGCGATTTCAACTCCACGTCTACAACATCAGATACAACAATCAACAACATTACCGCAGACGGATTCTCAGTAAGGGTGCAGTATCCAATTACATTGTATTGGCTGGCAATCGAATAAGAGGAGGAATTAGGAATGCAATACGTTGGGCGGAAAATCTATTTCGATAAACTAACTGGAAATGTGTTAGTGGATACTGGTGAACGAGCAGGAGCAGTCGTTGAAACGACACAGGAACAGGATTTTCGAACTTTTACAACTTTGGCCGAGCGCGTACCAGACACTGTAGGCAGCTTGCAGCTCGAATACGGCCAAGATGCGGATATGTTTGCTCAATATCAGTATCGGGTCGATCCGGCAACAGAGACGATCGTTTGGAGCTTGACGCCACCAGAGGCTCCACTGGAACAGGTGAAGCAGGCCAAGGTCGACTATTTGAATCAGGAGTGTTTCAAGGCGATTTACGCAGGATTTACTTCTGCGTCGACGGGGCACCAATTCCGTTTCAATGAAGAGGATCAGGTAAACTTCAACCAGCAAAGCACCTTGTTCCTGCTGAAGCCTGCTCTTGCCGAGACGCAATGGAAAACGGAAGACGCGGGCATCGTCAGCCTGACGCGGGAACAGTTCATTGAGGTGGTGCTGGAGGCAGGGCAGCATAAGCAGGAGCAAATCGCTAGGTACTGGGGGCTGAAAGCTCAGGTCGAAGCCGCTGAAACAAAAGAACAGATCGACGCAATCAACTGGTAGGAGGTCGAGCGCATGGACTTGAAGCGCTTTGACCTTCTTTTTGTTCGCGGGCAATCACCATTAGCACGGGCTATACAGTGGTTTACTGACTCACTATACAGCCATGTTGCAATCGTGCTGGATGACATGCACATCGCCGAGACGGACTGGCGTTTTCCGCTGCAATGGAACCACAACAATTACCCGCCGTGGCAATACGACGTGTACCGATATCGTGGTGAGCTGACGGCGGTGCAGGCTGATGTAATGTCCACGTTTATCCAAGAGCACATTGGCACGCCGTATGACTTCTAGCAGACTGTCACGAACGGGGCTGTATCTGCTGACTGGTCTGCCGATCAGTGATGCGCCGGGCCGAATGAATTGTAGCGAGACGGTGGACAAGATGTTTGCGGCAGCGGGCATCAGGCTGACGAGCGGCGATATCGGCAAGGTTTCGCCTGCTGATTTGGCTCGATCTGGGGGATTAATGAAGATCACATAGGAAGGAGGAGCCTACATGAAACCAGGACTCCAAGAAGTAAAATTGCCTATCATTCGAATTGACTCTTCACCAGGCAAAGGTATTTGGGTTGAAAACTCCGTGTCAGGAGCACAACTGAAATTGCGAGACGATAGCAAATTGGAATACGACGGCGTTGATGTAATCAGCCCGGACTATAAAGTACGACGTAGCGCCAAAGATGCGAACGGAAAATACACGCAAGTTGATTACCTGCGGCCAGCCGACAATACGTTGGCGATCCGGACGGCACTGATTGGGGCGGTAGACTCTAATGGTAATTACCCGACGATGAGAGTGATTAAGTATAAAGCGGACGGTGTAACAGTCATTTCAACCGTTGACAACCCGATTACCTATGATGTCGATGGTGATTATATAAATTGCGGTTAAGAAGGGAGGGAAATTGATTATGGATACTGCACTGTTATTGGCTGCTCATGGAATTGGGGTTGGATCGAGAAAATCCGACTACAAAAAGGAATTACTCGTCTCAGCATCGAGGATGAGGCGGGACGATCCGAAGGCACAAAACACCTACACAGATCCTATTCTCGCCATCGACAAAACAAGAGTAGCCACATATCGCAGCAATGCCGTTTCCACAGTTGATATTTACTTACACGAGACGAAACAGCTTGTATGTTCTATCAACTTGGTGGCGGTTTATGGTAGTGGTTGTTATCCAGAATTAGCATCAATAATCAGTGGTGGTTTTGTTGGCAACTATTTGGTGCTAAATGTTTACTATCCCACCGGACCGAATAGGTATCTCGGTGTTTTCAACGCCACAACTGGTACATGGGTTCGGACACTATCAAACAACCAAGGCCGTTTCGAAGATTTCAAGAATGACCCTTCCGATGGTTCGTTATACACCAACAGTTATTCTTACATTAAGAAAATCGACACGAACGGCAACGAGGTCTGGAATACAGCCATAAACTCCTCAGAAGGCGGTAACGTGATCGCAGGGTTTGAAGATGGGAATGTGTATAGCGGACATAATACCAACGGCAAAATGTCATGGTATGACAAAGTGACTGGATTGAAAAAAGGCGAGAGGGCGGTTACCCCCTCTTCGACGCAAAACGTCGAGACTATGCGAAAATTTGGCACAGAGTATTTCGTTGGGTATTCAAATGAATACAAGGTTTTTACCGACAATACATTTGCCACGCTGGCGAGGACGGTCACAAACGTAGCAATGTTTTACAAGATAAGCGACACAGAAATGCTGGTGTGCAGTTGGAGTGGCACCGCCGGGTGTGGCGAAATGTATACAGTGAACCCGGTTAATTTCAACATTATCAATCCGTGTGTTTCCGCATTCAATATTGACCAGCAGCCGCATTACGAGGAAATTGGTAAGCTGATTATTACCAGGTATTCGTTGGGCGGTGGATACATTCTGCAAGGTAACAGTTTGGTAAAAATACACTTGAAAGGATGATTGAAATGTTGTTGGTTTTGTACAAAAGTGTAGATGATAAAAATATGGTTTCTAGTATCATCAACTTGAATGTTGCTGATGTGCCGCAGGATGTCAAAGATTCCGGGGTTATCGTTGAGAGTATTCCCGACCCGGAGGCGCAGCCGGGAAAAACGGCGGTGGCGTATGTTGATGTGACAAACAAAGCCGTTTATTACGAATATGTGGGCAGGCCATTGATGCCAGAAGAAAGGATTGCCCAATTGGAACAACAATTAAAAATCACGCAAGATGCCCTAGATGCACTCTTGCTGGCATAAAGGGAAGGATAACGATGGCAAGTAAACTCTATTCGTATTGCACGATGAGATGGGAATCCGGTGCGTGGACTGAAGCTGAACTGATAACTGCCGTATCAAAAAATCACATCACAGAAGACGAAAAAACAGAGATCATGGCCCAGCCCCAACACAGCGCATAGAGCGCCTTTTCCAACACGGAGAGGGCGTTTTTCATGGGGGAGCTACTGAGTGGCTCCTTTCCGTTAGCTTCAAATTTGTCTCAATGCATAACTTTAGTTAGAGGACCAGTTATACGTTATGAGCTTATAATCACATTTGCCCGTTGTAGGTTTTTTGCTTTTTATCCGTTGATGGAACGCCGTGTGCGATGAAAGTCGCTCGCGCGGTGTAGGCTCGAACGAAACCCCTCGTGGAGAGAAGGGGATAAGTCGAGAATAGCGATACCAGCCCGGCAGTTGGCACAATCACTGTTATGAATGCGAGTATTTTGCTGATTAGCTTCAATGAAGAATTATCAGAGGATACCTTATCCATTACTGATATCGATCAGCTCATTACCCACATTAACAGTCATACTGGAGCCAACTTAAAAAAACAAAATTGGAACCAGAGTATTGAATGGGATACAACCGATCCGGAAAAGCCCATTCTCAAGGTTTACATGCGTTATAATCCTGATACTTGGCATACCGGGTTTTTCTATCAAGTAAAGTTTGTTCCCGGGGCAGTAAAGGATAAACACGAGAACATAACGTATGAAACACCATTAAGTGGTCCATTTTAAAACGCCATCAACGGCCCTCGGGTAAAACCGAGGGTATTTTTTTATCACCAAGACCGAGAGCCAGCCCCGAGCCGATCGGGGCAATTTTTACTGCACCGAGGGGAGAGAGGAAGAAGAGCGAATGGACAACTTTATCAAAGCAGGAATTGCTATCGGAGGCGCAGCAGCCTCGTTTCTTTTTGGCGGCTGGTCAGCATTGCTCAGTGTGCTACTCGCATTCGTCATTTTTGATTTTGTCACTGGTCTGATTGCAGCCGGAATGGAAGGAAAGTTAAAAAGCAAGGTCGGTATGATCGGCATTGCGCGGAAGTTGTTCATTTTTTGCATGGTCGCGATTGCGCATCTGATCGACATGTCGCTTGGTGACCAAAATTTCATCCGCGACGCGACGATCTTTTTTTACCTGGCAAATGAGCTGCTAAGCATTATCGAGAACGCGGGACGCATTGGCCTGCCCGTTCCGGAATTGATTAAGCGAGCAGTAGAGGTACTAAAAGGGAGAGGGGAAGGGAAATAACATGCAAATCACAGAAATGCTACTCACGAACCCAACGGCCAGACCAGGTACAAAGATGGTCCCGAAAGGACTGGTCATCCACTGGACAGCCAACGAGAAAAAAGGCGCCGATGCGGTGGCAAACCGGAACTACTTCAACAAGCCGACGACAGAAGCCAGCGCTCACTACATCGTGGACGACCGGCAAATTATCAGGTGCTTGCCTGAGACGGAAATGGGCTATCACGTGGGGGCGAAATCGTACAAGGCAGAGGCGCTGCAAAAGCTGAGCGCGTACCCGAACGATTGCACGATTGGCATCGAGATGTGTGTCAACGCGGACGGCAGCTTTACAAAAATGTACGAGCAGACCGTAGCTTTGACAGCAGAGCTTTTAAAACGTTATGGCTGGGCTGTGGATAAGTTGTGGCGGCATTACGACATTACCGGGAAAAACTGCCCGGCCTTTTTTGTCGATGAGCGCACGGCGCAAGCTTATTTTGGCAAAAATGCGCAAGCTGCCTGGGAAAGTTTTAAACAGGATGTCCACAGGTTGCTAACAGGTTTTCCACAAAAACCACAGGCGCCTGTTGATAACTGCGCTGTCGAGCTGACGCTGGCGACGACAGGCAAGCTGATTGCAGGAACTTCCTATGTCCCGGTCCGGCTGGTCGCGGAGGCAGCGGGAGCAACGGTCGGGTGGGAGCTGAGTACCAAAACGGTAACGGTGAACGGTCACGAACTGAATTGTCTCCATGAAAATGGAACCGCTTATGCTCCGGCAAGAGAGGTGGCTGCCCTGCTAGGGATGGAAGTGAGCTGGGACGCAGCGAGGAAAACGGTAGTGCTGCGAGGATAAGCATGAGTAACAGAAGGCGAAAATAGCGGCGTTGGCAGCACGACCCAACAGAGCACAAAGGAGCTGCCCAAAAAGGCGAATTAGCTAACGTCAAGCAAGCGGAAACATTGATTCATCGACGCGTATGAAAGGAAAAAGGGCGTCGCTCAGCCGAAAATTCGACTTTTGGGACAGCCCCTTTTGCTATTGAATATGGTGCAAGCAAGTGTCAGCCGATCACAATGACGATGACGTCGCTGGCGGACAAAATCGCACTCGGCTTCGCTTCCCGCTGGTTGACGCGGATGCGGCCATCCTTGATCTTTTGCACGATTTGACTGCGGCTCCAGCCATCCAGTCGACTGGCGAGCAGCTTGTCGAGGCGATACCGCGCATCTGCGCTTTCAATCGTGATTCGGACTTCCTGCACGCCTTGCTCTTTGTAATCGAGAACAGGGACGACGGGCAAGGCGAGATTTTCTGCCATTGTCTCCTGCTCCGGTACTTCTACATGCTCCGTAAACGATTTGTATATGGCGAGCTTCTCGTTCCATGTGTGGTCCCGCTCGCATTTGTAGATGGCGAAACGATAAATGTTTTTGCCGTTGGCGTTGTGCCGGCGAATGCTGGTATCGAAAAAGGGTACGGTGCGTCCGCAGCTCCGGCAATACCGCAGCACGGGGAGAGTGCATGGCGTTTGAGTTAATACCCACGTATGTTCCATGATTAGCATGATCCTTCACCTCGTGAAAAAGGGTAAGGAACGTACCTGCTATTTGGATGTCTTGCAGACTGGCTTTTTTGAACGCAAAAAACGGAGATTCCCCATAGCGAATCTCCGTAAGAAGGACAGCCTACAGATTTCGTTACGTTCCTTTGTAATGGGAAAAAAGGGCAGACTGCACCTGGGCGAAAAAACGCGTTGTTTTTCCAGGAGCAAGGCTATCCAGTTTTTTAGGCCATTACAAAGTTGTTGTTGGCATACGTCGCACCCGTACCTTCCTATCCAAATAGTTGTAAACGATTTTACCACAACTGGTTAATGTTACCAACCCTTTATTCTCTCCACGGCACGAGATTTGGCTCGGCGTCCAAAATCGATTCGTATTGTTCTTTCCAGCCATACAGGGCGGTTGGGTCCAGCAGCTTGTAGCGGGCGTATTTTTCCTGGCGAATCTTTTCAGATGACCAGCCCAGATGCTTCACCCGGTAGTAACTGAGAAAGGAAGGCAGCTCGAAAATATTGCCGGGAAAGCGTCCGCAGTGCAAGGGCTGTTCTTTCCACAGATAGCGAAGGTTGGGGCGGTAGCGGACGATGAATGGGCGGTATACATAATGGGCGCGCCAATACGGGTCTTCACGGTAGTGGGATTCAGTCCACATATCATACAGGCGGAAGCAGCACACATCGCCATGCTGTCTGGAGAGCAGCGCATGTACACCTGTGGCAAACCCGTCTTCAAAAACTTCGTCGGCATCCATGTTGACGATCCACTCTGGCTGGTGAGAAATGGTTTCTTTCCATTGCTGTTTGCGCAGGGCGACTTCGTTGGTGAATTGCGGCGTCGGGTTTCGGACGAGGTGGAGGGGAATGCCTTTTAGCAGCTCATGGCAAATTTCGGCGCTGTCGTCTGTGCTGCCGTCGTCGATAATAACGGCTTCGTCGATGTACTCCCTGTGCTTGGTGAGCACGTGGGCGAGATGTTTGTCTGCCTCGTTGTGGATGACCATGGACAAAGTAATTTTGGGACGGGACGTGGGCACAGCGGGCACGGCAAGAGAGGGGGATTTTTTGACGCGGAGCGGAGCGGAACCGTAGATTTGTTTCATCCAGACGGTCGCTTCCGCAAAGTCACTTTCCCGGTACAGATGGAACGCGGGGTAGTGGGTGTCTACGAACAAAGAGAACCCTAGCGCCACAGCCCGTATGCAAAAATGGCGATCTTCTCCCCAAAACGTGACATTGTGAATACGCGAATAGTTCACGCCGGATTCCAATGCCTTCCGGCGAATCAAGGTGCAAGCGCCGAGGCCGCCCACTTCATACAGGCCGGGAACGCGCAGCTTTCCATAAAAGGCGTACTTTCTGAGGTATTGTTCCTCGGCAGAGATGCTTTCCAGCCGATGGTTGATTTCATACTGCGTGTACTGGTCCGTAAGCCAAACCTGGGGAACTGGCAGCGTGTCTGGCGTCCAACTCGTCCAGAAAACTTCCGAGACGATGTCTTTTTCCGATGCGAGCAAAGTTTCCAGCGTAGCTGGCTGGAGCAGCAAGTCCGAGTCGAGGAGGAACAGCCCGTCGTAGCCGCCTGATTTGGCGCGCTCGATCAGTTGGTTTTTGAAGGAAGCTACCCGCCAGACCAGCTCATCTGTCCAAATATGGGTCGTCTCGTTGCAAGAGTAGGTAGAGGGTGCTTCCTGGCTGCGGATGATCTCCACTTGGCCGGAGTGCTTTTCGGCAAAATGGTGGAGGAGTCTGCTCGAAGCAGGATCGTTATTGTCATCAACAAACAGGTAGTGGACGGCCATATCGGAAGTCGAAAGCTTTTCCAGCGAAAACAAAAACATGCGCAGCACGTCCGGTTGTTGGCAAACCGGGCTTCCAATCAAAATCCGCGTTTGCGTCGTCATTTTATCACCCCTTGGTCGATGGCGTGTGGGCACATGTACGCACCATGTTGGCCGAGGTCTGGTCGTATACGTGCGCCTCTTTTGATTTGCCCAGACGCTCCATGCAACGTCCGAGATAGTGCAAGGCATGAAAGCTGCCCATCCCTTGCTGACTGAGATGCTCCCAATGCTCTTCCCCGATCTCCAGGCAACGCTCGAACGATTGGATCGCTTCGGCGTACAGCCCGTGCTCCATCAAGAAAACCCCTTTGTAAAAATGCAGGTCCACGTAATCCGGATAGAGCCGAATGGCGCATTCGATGCCGGGCCATGCCCCCCGCATGCTGCCGTGCCGGAACAAAATCTCGTATTTTAGCTTGTAAAAAAGAGACGGCGGCAACTGACTTTTGCCCAAAAAGCCTTCCAGCGCCTGATTGACGAGAATGAAGGCGTGCTCCCATTTTTGCGCGCGATAAAATTCGCTGGCCAGGTGGTAGTCGCACCACGGGTCGCGATCGGGATTTTCCCTCTCTTCCAAAAGCAGCTTCAGGTTGCGTCTGGCTTTGTTTTTCTTCGTAACAACTTCTTCTATGTAGCCATAATGGTGAAGGCGGACAGGAATCAGCGGGATCGCCCCGTCCTGCGGAACCGTTTCGGGCCATTGCAGCACTTCATGAATATCCCTTGCAAATTGAAACCCCTTTTTGTTGCGAAAAAGGCGGATTTGCGCGTTGCGGCTTGCCAGATGCAGAGAGGCCGTTTCTTTTTTCGGGCCTTGGTAATGAAGGAGCTTGAGAAACAGAACGTCCGATTTGCTTGCAATGGCCGCCTGACGCAACGCCTCCTGATCTGCTTCCTCCAATCGCTCATCCGCATCGAGCCACAACACCCATTCCCCGCGGGCTTCTTTCAATCCGATATTCCGCGCTTTGGAAAAACTGTTTTCCCACGGAGCTTCGATGACTTTCGCACCGTATTTGCGGCAAAGCTCCTGTGTGCCGTCTGTTGAACCTGTGTCGACGACAATGATCTCATCTACAACAGAATGAACGCTTCCCAGACATGCTTCGATCTGATCGGCCTCGTCTTTGACAATCATGCATAGCGAAATGAGCGGAGGTGTCATGGACGCTATCACCTTCTTTGGGTTGTTCTTTCATCACGCTTTCGATAAACCTTATTCTTTGAAAGCCAAAGTTATGTGAGGAGCGATATACATATTGGGCTTGGCCGGAAAATAGGATGTAAAAAAGATTTTGCGCCTAAGGAGGGCGATCTGCATGTTCACAGTCAGCCTGTGCATGATCGTTCGCAATGAAGAACAGACACTGGGTCGATGCTTGTCGACTGTGCGCGATTTGGTGGATGAGATCATCATTGTAGATACAGGGTCTGAAGATCAGACGCGCGAAATTGCCCGGTCATTCGGGGCGAGGCTGTTTGAGTTTGCGTGGATCGACGACTTTGCGGCAGCGCGCAACTTTGCTTTCAGCCAGGCGAGCAAAGACTATATTTTTTGGCTCGATGCCGACGATGTGTTGGAAGAAGCTGACCGGGAACGGTTTTTGGCGCTGCGGAAAATGGAGCCTTTTGAGTACGACAGTGTTTCCATGCCTTATCACCTTGCCTTTGACGATCGGGGCCAGCCTGTGAAGTTCCTGCGGCGAAATCGGCTGGTGAAGCGGCAACGCCAATTTGTCTGGCACGGCGCTGTCCACGAATATTTGGAGGTGGGAGGGGAGATTTATCACAGCGACATTGCGGTCACGCATCGCAAGGAGAAGGCGTACACCGACCGCAATTTGCAAATTTATTTGCGGCGGCAGGAGCGAAAAGAATTGTTTTCCCCCAGGGATCAGTACTACTTCGCCAACGAACTTTACGATCATGGCCGCTATCAGGAAGCGGCCGAGCAATATCAAGCCTTTTTGGATGGCGGACAGGGCTGGATCGAGGACCAGATTATGGCTTGCTATAAACAAGCGGAATGTTATGCGAACTTGCAGCAGCCGGAAAAACAGATTCAGTCCCTGGTGAGAACATTGGCTTTTGACGCGCCGCGGGCGGAATTTTGCTGCAAGGTAGGGGCTTATTTTTTGGAGAAAAAGGATATTCATAAAGCGATTTACTGGTTCCGGCAAGCGACTTTGCTTGAACGGCCACCAAACATGATGGGGATGACAGATGAACCTGCCTGGTCGTGGCTGCCTCATTTGCAGTTGTGCTACTGCTATGATCAGATCGGGGAGTACGGAAGGGCAAAAATTCACCACGAGATGTCAAAGCTGCACCATCCTACGCATCCGAGCGTTTTGCACAACGAAAGGTACTTTGCCAGCCGGGAAGAAGCGCAGCCGTCTGTGTGAGAGAATTGCTTTTTCCGGCGGCTGGAAACGGAGGTCATGAGACATGTCGTTGCCAAATGTGCCTGACATAACGCCGCGCATCACGCTGAAGCGCGAGGAAGTGTTTCATCTGTTGCTTACCTCTGTCGCCATGGAGGAAATCAGCCTGTCTCATATTATGAATGCGGAGGGGGAAAAAATTCAGCGTTTGCTGCAAAAAGAGGAGGTTTGCCTGGAAGATATGCTGCGCATTAACAAAAGCGTCGAAAGAATGCTGCGCAGCATCATCAGCAAGCAAATTTTGCTGCAATTCAAGCTGGATAATATTTTGGAAATGGAACGAAAGCCGGGCGATTCGGGAGATCCTGCCGAGGATTGTCATGAGGAATAGCTCGTTTGACCGAATGCTTGCAGGTGTGGTTCATTGGACGAATCGCCAGGGAACGACAGGGGGAACAGACGGATATGAGCGGCTTTTGGCCGCTGCCTTCGCCATGGAAAAAGCCATGGCTTCTCTGGCGGAATGCCAAGCGTGTCACACCAAAGCTTTTTTGCTTGCCGCCAAAACACATCCAAAGGAAGAAGCGATCCCACTTTTATTCCAGGCGCTGAAATCGTCAAGTCTTTGGCTGGAAGCGATGATTATGTTGCATTGGATAACTTTTAGCCGGATAAAGGGGATGGCTTCTTTTTTTGCATGGCAAGATCATATGGCAGAGAAATCGGAGCAGGTTGCGGAGGTTTGCAAAAGGTCATGGACGGCTGTGTACTCGTTTGGTCTAGCGGCCATTGGCCTAGTGGAACAGATCATTTTGCATGTCATTGCTCTCCAGCAAACGTCGCCCTGTCACCGATCGTCCGAGCAGCAGCTTATTCATTTGCTCGAACAGTTGGATGATTTTTTTCGCATTTGTGTGCGGAAAGCGGATTTTTGGGGAGTGCCTTTTGCCAATCGAGGGATTGAGGGGGAAGCTGCACAGCGGGAAAAACGCTCCATGCTTGGTTCGGCTTTGCAGCAGTTGGAAAGGTATGGTTCGCCTTCGAGCGCGCTTTCTTCTGCTTTTAAAATGAAATTGAAGGACATTGTCCTGCCATTGAAAAAGTACGGCGATCTCGGGGGGAGCGTCCGTTCCGTTATCGAGACAAATCGCCATTATCAAGCTCCTTGGTTAAACAGGGAGGTACTGCCCGCCGTGACCAAAAGCCACAAGGTTGTGGTCCAGTCCAAGAAGTGGAAGAAGAATCCGTGAGGTTGGATGGTGTTCTTTTGGCTATTTGAATAAGCGGAATGGGAGGCTGCGCTTTTCACGGGGAAGGGGGGAGAGTTTTGTCATTTCCAAATATCCCAAATATCAGCCCGACAATTACGATTACGCGCGAAGACGCCATTAACTTGTTGCTGTCTTCTTTTGCCATGGAGGAATTGGGGCTAAGCCATATCTTGAATGCGGAAGGCGAAAAAATTCAGTATGTCCTAGGAACGCTTCCTGGTGTGAGTGGACCTGCGGGAGCGACGATAGATGATTTGCTGGCGATTGACCAGAGCGTAAGAGAAATGGTCGATGCGACGATCAAACAAGACATGCTCCTCCAGGCGAAGCTGCAGACGGTGTTGAGCGCCTCCACCATGCAGGGGCCGACTGGTCCAACCGGAGCAACAGGTCCAACGGGAGCGACAGGGGCGGGGAGGGGGGCGACTGGAGCTACAGGAGCTACGGGAGCAACCGGAGAGACAGGAGCAACTGGAGTCACGGGAGTAACTGGAGCCACGGGGTCAACTGGAGCCACGGGAGCAACCGGAGACACAGGATCAACTGGAGTTACGGGGTCAACTGGAGTTACGGGAGCAACTGGAGTTACGGGGTCAACCGGAGTTACGGGAGCAACTGGAGCCACGGGGTCAACCGGAGTTACAGGAGCTACGGGAGAAACTGGAGCTACGGGAGTAACCGGAGCCACGGGGTCAACTGGAGCAACGGGAGTAACCGGAGCCACGGGGTCAACTGGAGCTACGGGAGCAACCGGAGCCACGGGGTCAATTGGAGCCACGGGGTCAACTGGAGTTACGGGGTCAACTGGAGTCACGGGAGTAACAGGAGAGACGGGGTCAACCGGAGTCACGGGGTCAACCGGAGTCACGGGAGCAACCGGAATCACGGGAGCAACCGGAGAGACGGGAGTAACCGGAGCCACGGGAGCAACTGGAGCTACGGGAGTAACCGGAGCCACGGGAGAATCTGGAGCCACGGGAGCAACTGGAGCTACGGGAGTAACTGGAGCCACGGGAGAATCTGGAGCCACGGGAGCAACTGGAGCTACGGGAGTAACCGGAGCCACGGGAGAATCTGGAGCCACGGGAGTAACCGGAGCTACGGGAGCAACCGGAGTCACGGGAGCAACCGGAGCTACGGGGTCAACCGGAGTCACGGGAGCGACAGGAGAGACGGGAGTAACCGGAGCCACGGGGTCAACTGGAGCTACGGGATCAACCGGAGTCACGGGAGTAACCGGAGCCACGGGGTCAACTGGAGCTACAGGAGCAACCGGAGTTACGGGAGCAACTGGGGTTACGGGAGCGACAGGAGAGGCGGGGTCAACCGGAGCCACGGGGTCAACTGGAGCTACAGGAGCAACCGGAGTTACGGGAGCAACTGGGGTTACGGGAGCGACAGGAGAGACGGGAGCAACTGGGGTTACGGGAGCGACAGGAGAGACGGGAACAACCGGAGCCACGGGGTCAACCGGAGTTACGGGAGCAACCGGAGAGACAGGGACAACCGGAGAGACAGGGACAACCGGAGCTACGGGAGCAACAGGAGCCACGGGATCAACCGGGGTTACGGGAGTAACCGGAGAGACAGGGACAACCGGAGTTACGGGAGCAACCGGAGCCACGGGGTCAACCGGAGCCACGGGAGTAACCGGAGCCACAGGGTCAACGGGAGTCACAGGAGCTACGGGAGCAACTGGAGAGACGGGAGCAACTGGAGCCACGGGAGCAACTGGAGCTACGGGAGTAACCGGAGCCACGGGAGCAACTGGAGTTACGGGATCAACCGGAGAGGCGGGGTCAACCGGAGCCACGGGGTCAACTGGAGCTACAGGAGCAACCGGAGTTACGGGAGCAACTGGGGTTACGGGAGCGACAGGAGAGGCGGGGTCAACCGGAGCCACGGGGTCAACTGGAGCTACAGGAGCAACCGGAGTTACGGGAGCAACTGGGGTTACGGGAGCGACAGGAGAGACGGGAGCAACTGGGGTTACGGGAGCGACAGGAGAGACGGGAACAACCGGAGCCACGGGGTCAACTGGAGTTACGGGAGTAACCGGAGAGACAGGGTCAACCGGAGTTACGGGAGCAACCGGAGCCACGGGGTCAACCGGAGTCACGGGAGTAACCGGAGCCACGGGGTCAACTGGAGCTACAGGAGCAACCGGAGTTACGGGAGCAACTGGGGTTACGGGAGCGACAGGAGAGACGGGAGCAACTGGGGTTACGGGAGCGACAGGAGAGACGGGAACAACCGGAGCCACGGGGTCAACTGGAGTTACGGGAGTAACCGGAGAGACAGGGTCAACCGGAGTTACGGGAGCAACCGGAGCCACGGGGTCAACCGGAGTCACGGGAGTAACCGGAGCCACGGGGTCAACTGGAGCTACAGGAGCAACCGGAGTTACGGGAGCAACTGGGGTTACGGGAGCGACAGGAGAGACGGGAGCAACTGGGGTTACGGGAGCGACAGGAGAGACGGGAACAACCGGAGCCACGGGGTCAACTGGAGTTACGGGAGTAACCGGAGAGACAGGGTCAACCGGAGTTGCAGGGAGCAACCGGAGAGACAGGGTCAACCGGAGTTACGGGAGCAACCGGAGAGACAGGGACAACCGGAGAGACAGGGACAACCGGAGCTACGGGAGCAACTGGAGCAACGGGAGTAACCGGAGCCACGGGAGAATCTGGAGCCACGGGAGCAACTGGAGCAACGGGAGTAACCGGAGCCACGGGAGAATCTGGAGCAACGGGAGCAACCGGAGCCACGGGAGTAACCGGAACTACGGGAGCAACCGGAGTCACGGGAGCAACCGGAGCTACGGGGTCAACCGGAGCCACGGGAGCGACAGGAGAGACGGGAGCAACTGGAGCCACGGGGTCAACTGGAGTTACGGGAGTAACCGGAGAGACAGGGTCAACCGGAGTTACGGGAGCAACCGGAGCCACGGGGTCAACCGGAGTCACGGGAGTAACCGGAGCCACGGGGTCAACTGGAGCTACAGGAGCAACCGGAGTTACGGGAGCAACTGGGGTTACGGGAGCGACAGGAGAGACGGGAACAACCGGAGCCACGGGGTCAACTGGAGTTACGGGAGTAACCGGAGAGACAGGGTCAACCGGAGTTACGGGAGCAACCGGAGAGACAGGGTCAACCGGAGTTACGGGAGCAACTGGAGCAACTGGAGCCACCGGGGTTACGGGAGCTACGGGGTCAACCGGAGCCACGGGGTCAACTGGAGCAACCGGAGCTACGGGAGTAACCGGAGAGACAGGGTCAACCGGAGCCACGGGAGCAACCGGAGCCACGGGAGTAACTGGAGCTACGGGAGCAACCGGAGAGACGGGAGCAACTGGAGCCACGGGAGCAACAGGAGAAATGGGAGCAACTGGAGTTACGGGAGCAACCGGAGAGACGGGAGCAACCGGGGTTACGGGAGTAACCGGAGCCACGGGGTCAACCGGAGAGACGGGAGCAACCGGGGTTACGGGAGTAACCGGAGCCACGGGGTCAACTGGAGCTACGGGAGCAACCGGGGTTACGGGAGCAACTGGAACTACGGGAGCAACCGGAGTTACGGGAGTAACCGGAGAGACAGGGTCAACCGGAGCCACGGGAGCAACTGGAGCCACGGGAGCAACTGGAGCCACGGGAGCAACTGGAGCCACGGGAGTAACCGGAGCCACGGGAGCAACTGGAGCCACGGGAGTAACCGGAGCCACGGGAGAATCTGGAGCCACGGGAGCAACTGGAGCAACTGGAGCAACTGGAGCTACGGGAGTAACCGGAGCTACGGGAGTAACCGGAGCCACGGGAGTAACCGGAGCCACAGGGTCAACCGGAGCCACGGGAGCAACTGGAGCCACGGGAGTAACCGGAACTACGGGAGCAACCGGAGTCACGGGAGCAACCGGAGCTACGGGGTCAACCGGAGCCACGGGAGCGACAGGAGAGACGGGATCAACCGGAGAGACGGGAGCCACGGGAGTAACCGGAGCCACGGGGTCAACTGGAGCTATGGGAGTAACCGGAGCCGCGGGGTCAACTGGAGCTATGGGAGTAACCGGAGCCACGGGGTCAACTGGAGCTACGGGAGCAACAGGGGTTACGCGGGAGCCACCGGGGTTACGGGAGCAACTGGAGCTACGGGGTCAACTGGAGCTACGGGAGCAACTGGAGCAACTGGAGCAACTGGAGCTACGGGAGCAACAGGAGCTACGGGGTCAACTGGAGCTACGGGAGCAACTGGAGCAACTGGAGCAACTGGAGCTACGGGAGCAACAGGAGCTACGGGGTCAACCGGAGCCACGGGAGCGACAGGAGAGACGGGATCAACCGGAGAGACGGGAGCCACGGGAGTAACCGGAGCCACGGGGTCAACTGGAGCTATGGGAGTACCCGGAGCCACGGGGTCAACTGGAGCTACGGGAGCCACCGAGTTACGGGAGCCACCGGGGTTACGGGAGCAACTGGAGCTACGGGAGCAACTGGAGTTACGGGAGCAACAGGAGCTACGGGGTCAACTGGAGCCACGGGAGCGACAGGAGAGACGGGAGCAACCGGAGTCACGGGAGCAACTGGAGTAACCGGAGAGACGGGAGTAACCGGAGCCACGGGGTCAACTGGAGCTACGGGAGCCACCGGGGGACGGGAGCCACCGGGGTTACGGGAGCAACTGGAGCTACGGGGTCAACTGGAGCTACGGGAGAAACTGGAGCTACGGGAGCAACAGGAGAGACAGGGTCAACAGGAGAGACGGGAGCAACTGGAGTTATGGGAGCAACTGGAGCTACGGGGTCAACCGGAGCCACGGGAGCGACAGGAGAGACGGGAGCAACCGGAGTCACGGGAGCAACCGGAGAGACGGGAGTAACCGGGGCCATGGGGTCAACTGGAGCTACGGGAGCAACCGGAGTCACGGGATCAACTGGAGAGACGGGATCAACTGGAGAGACGGGATCAACTGGAGCTACGGGAGCAACAGGAGAGACGGGAGTAACCGGAGCCACGGGGTCAACTGGAGCTACGGGAGCAACCGGAGTTACGGGAGCAACTGGGGTTACGGGAGCAACTGGGGTTACGGGAGCGACAGGAGAGACGGGAACAACCGGAGCCACGGGATCAACTGGAGCTACGGGAGTAACCGGAGTTACGGGAGCAACCGGAGTCACGGGAGCAATCGGAGCCACGGGAGTAACTGGAGAGACAGGAGCAACTGGGATCACCGGAGCCACGGGAGTAACTGGAGAGACGGGAGCAACTGGAATCACGGGAGCAACCGGAGTTACGGGAGCAACCGGAGTTACGGGAGCCACGGGGTCAATTGGAGTCACGGGAGCAACCGGAGCTACGGGAGCAACCGGAGTCGCGGGAGCAACTGGGGTTACGGGAGCAACTGGGGTTACGGGAGCAACCGGAGAGACGGGAGCAACCGGAGAGACGGGAGCCACGGGAGCCACGGGGTCAACTGGAGCGACGGGAGCAACTGGAGCGACGGGATCAACCGGAGCCACGGGGTCAACCGGAGTTACGGGAGCAACTGGAGAAACGGGAGCAACCGGAACCACGGGGTCAACTGGAGCTACGGGGTCAACTGGAGCCACGGGAGCAACTGGAGTTACGGGAGCAACCGGAGTCACGGGAGCAACAGGAGAGACGGGAGCAACTGGAGCTACGGGAGCAACCGGAGCCACGGGTTCAACTGGAGCTACGGGAGCAACCGGAGCAACCGGAGAAACGGGAGTAACCGGAGTTACGGGAGCAACTGGAGTCACGGGAGCAACTGGGGTTACGGGAGCGACAGGAGAGACGGGGTCAACTGGAGCAACAGGAGAGACGGGAGCAACCGGAGAGACGGGAGCAACTGGAGCTATGGGGTCAACCGGAGCCACGGGAGCGACAGGAGAGACGGGAGTAACCGGGGCCACGGAGCAACAGGAGAGACGGGAGTAACCGGGCCCACGGGGGCAACTGGAGAGACGGGAGCCACGGGGTCAACTGGAGCTACGGGAGCAACCGGAGTCACGGGAGCAACTGGAGAGACGGGAGCAACCGGAACCACGGGGTCAACTGGAGCTACGGGAGCAACCGGAGCCACGGGGTCAACTGGAGCTACGGGAGCAACCGGGGTTACGGGAGTAACCGGAGAGACAGGGTCAACCGGAGAAACGGGAGTAACCGGAGCCACGGGAGCAACTGGAGTTACGGGAGCAACCGGAGAGACGGGAGCCACGGGGTCAACTGGAGTCACGGGATCAACTGGAGTCACGGGGTCAACTGGAGCTACGGGAGCAACTGGAGAGACGGGAGCAACCGGAGCTACGGGAGCAACCGGAGCCACGGGGTCAACTGGAGTCACGGGAGCAACCGGAGCCACGGGAGTAACCGGAGTTACGGGAGCAACCGGAGCCACGGGGTCAACTGGAGCCACGGGAGTAACCGGAGTTACGGGAGCAACAGGAGAAACGGGAGCAACTGGAACCACGGGGTCAACTGGAGCTACGGGAGCAACCGGAGAGACGGGAGCCACGGGGTCAACTGGAGCTACGGGAGCAACCGGAGTCACGGGAGCAACTGGAGAGACGGGGTCAACCGGAGCCACGGGAGCGACAGGAGAGACGGGAGTAACCGGGGCCACGGGAGCAACAGGAGAGACGGGAGTAACCGGAGAGACAGGGTCAACCGGAGAAACGGGAGTAACCGGAGCCACGGGAGCAACAGGAGAGACGGGAGCCACGGGGTCAACTGGAGTCACGGGAGCAACCGGAGCCACGGGGTCAACTGGAGCTACGGGAGCAACCGGAGAGACGGGAGCAACTGGGGTTACGGGAGCGACAGGAGAGACGGGAGCCACGGGAGCAACCGGAGCCACGGGAGCAACCGGAGCCACGGGATCAACCGGAGCCACGGGGTCAACTGGAGCTACGGGAGCAACCGGAGTAACTGGAGCAACAGGAGTTACGGGAGCAACCGGAGAGACGGGAGCAAGCGGAACCACGGGGTCAACTGGAGCTACGGGAGCAACAGGAGAGACGGGAGCAACTGGAGCTACGGGATCAACCGGAGAAACGGGAGTAACCGGAGTTACGGGAGCAACCGGAGAAACGGGAGTAACCGGAGTTACGGGAGCAACTGGGGGTACGGGAGCGACAGGAGAGACGGGATCAAGCGGAGCCACGGGGTCAACTGGAACCACGGGAGCAACCGGGGTTACGGGAGCAACAGGAGTTACGGGAGCAACCGGAGAGACGGGAGCAAGCGGAACCACGGGGTCAACTGGAGCTACGGGATCAACCGGAGAGACGGGAGCCACGGGGTCAACTGGAGTCACGGGAGCAACCGGAGCCACTGGGTCAACTGGAGCTACGGGATCAACTGGAGTCACGGGAGCAACCGGAGAGACGGGAGCAACTGGAGAGACGGGGTCAACCGGAGCCACGGGAGCGACAGGAGAGACGGGAGTAACCGGGGCCACGGGAGCAACCGGAGAGACGGGAGCAACCGGAACCACGGGGTCAACTGGAGCTACGGGAGCAACAGGAGTAACTGGAGCAACAGGAGAGACGGGAGCAACCGGAACCACGGGGTCAACTGGAGCTACGGGATCAACTGGAGCTACGGGATCAACCGGAGCCACGGGAGCAACTGGAGCTACGGGAGCAACTGGAGCTACGGGAGCAACCGGAGCCACGGGAGTAACCGGAGTTACGGGAGCAACAGGAGAAACGGGAGCAACTGGAACCACGGGGTCAACTGGAGCTACGGGAGCAACCGGAGAGACGGGAGCAACTGGAGCTACGGGGTCAACCGGGCCACGGGAGCGACAGGAGAGACGGGAGTAACCGGGGCCACGGGAGCAACCGGAGAGACGGGAGTAACCGGGGCCACGGGGTCAACTGGAGAGACGGGAGCCACGGGGTCAACTGGAGCTACGGGAGCAACCGGAGTCACGGGAGCAACCGGAGAGACGGGAGCAACCGGAACCACGGGGTCAACTGGAGCTACAGGAGCAACCGGAGTTACGGGAGCAACTGGGGTTACGGGAGCGACAGGAGAGACGGGAACAACCGGAGCCACGGGGTCAACTGGAGTTACGGGAGTAACCGGAGAGACAGGGTCAACCGGAGTTACGGGAGTAACCGGAGCCACAGGGTCAACCGGAGCCACGGGAGCAACTGGAGCCACGGGAGTAACCGGAACTACGGGAGCAACCGGAGTTACGGGAGCAACCGGAGCCACGGGGTCAACTGGAGCCACGGGAGTAACCGGAGTTACGGGAGCAACAGGAGAAACGGGAGCAACTGGAACCACGGGGTCAACTGGAGCTACGGGAGCAACCGGAGAGACGGGAGCCACGGGGTCAACTGGAGCTACGGGAGCAACCGGAGTCACGGGAGCAACTGGAGAGACGGGGTCAACCGGAGCCACGGGAGCGACAGGAGAGACGGGAGTAACCGGGGCCACGGGAGCAACAGGAGAGACGGGAGTAACCGGAGAGACAGGGTCAACCGGAGAAACGGGAGTAACCGGAGCCACGGGAGCAACAGGAGAGACGGGAGCCACGGGGTCAACTGGAGTCACGGGAGCAACCGGAGCCACGGGGTCAACTGGAGCTACGGGAGCAACCGGAGAGACGGGAGCAACTGGGGTTACGGGAGCGACAGGAGAGACGGGAGCCACGGGAGCCACGGGAGCAACCGGAGCCACGGGAGCAACCGGAGCCACGGGATCAACCGGAGCCACGGGGTCAACTGGAGCTACGGGAGCAACCGGAGTAACTGGAGCAACAGGAGTTACGGGAGCAACCGGAGAGACGGGAGCAAGCGGAACCACGGGGTCAACTGGAGCTACGGGAGCAACAGGAGAGACGGGAGCAACTGGAGCTACGGGATCAACCGGAGAAACGGGAGTAACCGGAGTTACGGGAGCAACCGGAGAAACGGGAGTAACCGGAGTTACGGGAGCAACTGGGGGTACGGGAGCGACAGGAGAGACGGGATCAAGCGGAGCCACGGGGTCAACTGGAACCACGGGAGCAACCGGGGTTACGGGAGCAACAGGAGTTACGGGAGCAACCGGAGAGACGGGAGCAAGCGGAACCACGGGGTCAACTGGAGCTACGGGATCAACCGGAGAGACGGGAGCCACGGGGTCAACTGGAGTCACGGGAGCAACCGGAGCCACTGGGTCAACTGGAGCTACGGGATCAACTGGAGTCACGGGAGCAACAGAGAGACGGGAGCAACCGGAACCACGGGGTCAACTGGAGCTACGGGAGCAACAGGAGTAACTGGAGCAACAGGAGAGACGGGAGCAACCGGAACCACGGGGTCAACTGGAGCTACGGGATCAACTGGAGCTACGGGATCAACCGGAGCCACGGGAGCAACTGGAGCTACGGGAGCAACTGGAGCTACGGGAGCAACCGGAGCCACGGGAGTAACCGGAGTTACGGGAGCAACAGGAGAAACGGGAGCAACTGGAACCACGGGGTCAACTGGAGCTACGGGAGCAACCGG
Source organism: Brevibacillus sp. FSL K6-0770 (assembly GCF_038000275.1). Lineage (NCBI taxonomy): Bacteria > Bacillati > Bacillota > Bacilli > Caryophanales > Paenibacillaceae > Brevibacillus > Brevibacillus sp. FSL K6-0770. The sequence goes on along the minus strand of NZ_JBBOBQ010000001.1, from coordinate 5,165,126 downwards.
AGAGACGGGAGCAACTGGAGCTACGGGGTCAACCGGAGCCACGGGAGCGACAGGAGAGACGGGAGTAACCGGGGCCACGGGAGCAACCGGAGAGACGGGAGTAACCGGGGCCACGGGGTCAACTGGAGAGACGGGAGCCACGGGGTCAACTGGAGCTACGGGAGCAACCGGAGTCACGGGAGCAACCGGAGAGACGGGAGCAACCGGAACCACGGGGTCAACTGGAGCTACGGGATCAACCGGAGCCACGGGATCAACCGGAGCCACGGGAGTAACCGGAGTTACGGGAGCAACTGGAGTCACGGGAGCAACTGGGGTTACGGGAGCGACAGGAGAGACGGGAGCAACCGGAGCCACGGGGTCAACTGGAGCTACGGGAGCAACCGGGGTTACGGGAGTAACCGGAGAGACAGGGTCAACCGGAGAAACGGGAGTAACCGGAGCCACGGGGTCAACCGGAGTTACGGGAGCAACCGGAGTTACGGGAGCAACCGGAGTTACGGGAGCAACCGGAACCACGGGGCCAACTGGAGCTACGGGGTCAACTGGAGCCACGGGAGCAACTGGAGTAACTGGAGCAACCGGAGTTACGGGAGCAACCGGAGAAACGGGAGCAACCGGAACCACGGGGTCAACTGGAGCAACGGGAGCAACCGGGGTTACGGAGTAACCGGAGAGACAGGGTCAACCGGAGAAACGGGAGTAACCGGAGCCACGGGGTCAACTGGAGTCACGGGAGCAACCGGAACCACGGGGTCGACTGGAGCTACGGGAGCAACCGGAGAGACGGGAGCAACCGGAGACGGGAGCAACGGGAGCAACGGGAGCAACGGGAGCAACCGGAGAAACGGGAGTAACCGGAGTTACGGGAGCAACTGGAGTCACGGGAGCAACTGGGGTTACGGGAGAGACGGGATCAACCGGAGCCACGGGGTCAACTGGAGCTACGGGGTCAACTGGAGCAACGGGAGCAACCGGGGTTACGGGAGTAACCGGAGAGACAGGGTCAACCGGAGAAACGGGAGTAACCGGAGCTACGGGAGCAACCGGAGAGACGGGAGCAACCGGAGAGACGGGAGCAACTGGAGTCACGGGATCAACTGGAGCCACGGGAGCAACTGGAGCTACGGGATCAACCGGAGCCACGGGGTCAACTGGAGCTACGGGATCAACTGGAGCTACGGGATCAACCGGAGCCACGGGGTCAACCGGAGTTACGGGATCAACCGGAGCCACGGGGTCAACTGGAGCTACGGGAGCTACGGGAGCAACTGGAGCCACGGGGTCAACTGGAGTCACGGGAGCAACCGGAGCCACGGGAGCAACCGGAGCCACGGGAGCCACAGGCGCCACCGGAACCGTCTTCACAAACATCAACGCGTTCGGTGCAAATACAAGCGGGGCGCTCATCGCAGTTGTATTGGGCGGCACGAACGTACCTTTGCCCAACAATCAGATCCTGAACGGTGTAACCGTCAATGGCGCCAACACCACCTTTACCGTGCCATCAGCGGGGAATTACCTCTTGTCGTATTCGATCAATACGACAGCCGCTTTGCTGGTCAGTACACGTCTTGTCATTAACGGCTCTCCATTCACTCCGTCAATCGTTGCACCAACGCTGTCCCTCTCTTCCTTCCACAACACAATCATTGCCCCGTTGGGAGCGAACTCGACGATCACGCTTCAGCTCTTCGGCCTGTTGGGAGCAGCTACGCTGTTGACTGGCGCCGGGGCCACGCTAACTATTGTCAGACTAAACTAAAGCTTTACAGGCAAAGGGACGGAACGAGCAACCGTCCCTTTGCTTTTTTATTCGAAAAAAACAGCGCACCGATTCTGTCGCCCCGTAAAAAGTTTTCTCAGCTGTTTTCTCAATAAGAATGACTTTCAAATGTAATTCAGCGTCGAACGGTGTACAATGATAGGAGTAGTAAAAATATTTAGTCAATAAATGTTGAATCGATAGTATAATATTATCGGAATTAGTATGCCGATCATTCGGAGTGGGGATAGATGGCGATGGACGACTTGGCACTATATTTGGACGAGCATGAGGATGCGGCAGTGGAAGAGTTCAGGAGACGGATTAAGGTGGCTGAGCACGATCAGTTCAACGAGATTATTCCTTTGAACGGACAAGCCATGTATCGCATGGTGGCCGGATATCTTCGTTCGAAGATTACTCATGAGGACATCAAGGATCTTGCCTATAAAGTAGCGCATGAGCGGAATCAAGCCCAAATTAACATTGGCGATTTTGTTTTTAACGTCTGCATGGGGCGTGAGCTGGTGATTGATACCTTGCAAAAAGGCCCCTTTTCTCCAAATGTTCTGCTTCCAGCACTCATTAAAATAAACGAATGCTTCGATGTCTTTCTGGTGCATGCCGTGTCCAAATATACCGAACTGAAAGACAGCGATCTGGAGGAAAAGAAGCTGTTTATTGAGCGGTCTCACAAAGACAGGCTGACGATCTTGGGACAGATGGCTTCGAGCTTTGTCCATGAATTTCGCAATCCGCTAACTTCCATTATGGGATTTTCCCGATTGCTAAAAGAAGATTACCCGAACCTGCCGTACGTGGATATTATCGAGAACGAGCTTCATCAGCTGAACTACCGTGTCTCCCAATTTTTGCTTGTATCCAAAAAGGGAGCTGTACATAAAAAAACAGAAGTCTTTAGCATAGCTCTACTGTTCGAGGAGATTTTGTCCTTCCTCTATCCAAACATCGTGGATGTCAACGCGCACATTACGTGCTCGATTGACCCTGCCCTGCTTTTGGTCGGCTACAGGGACGAGATGAGGCAAGTGTTCATCAACATCATTTCCAACGCGCTGGACGCGCTGCAACGGAAAAACGGGGAGAAAGAAGTGGCGATCAAAGGGGCCCAAACCGAAGAAATGGCCGTGATCACGATTTCCAACAATGGCGCTCCCATCCCGCCCGACCTGCTGTCAGTCATCTTCGAGCCGTTCTTTACAACGAAAGAGCTGGGAACGGGGATCGGGTTGTACGTTTGCAAGGAGATCATCGAGCGCCATGGCGGGATGATCGCATGCGAGTCGTCTGATCAGCAGACGGTCTTTTCCATGTACTTCAGACATACTTGATCAGCCAGCGCAATCAAAACGACCTGCATTTGCGGCTAAGCTTATGCGCATCTCCCTGTCGAGTGGACAACGAAAAAGGCTCGAATGATACGGCGGTCGCTTCCTTGTAATCTGCGGGGGAGAGGTCGCCGAGTTTTCTGAACGCGATTTTTGTTGTAAAATTGGCTAGAGTCTGCAAGGAACATCCGGGCTTTTGTCCCGGTTACAGGCTTTTCAAGAGAGCGCTTCTCGGTTAAGATGGGCAAGAATCCCCAAAAGCAGTTTCCAAGCTGGGAATGGCTCACGCTCGGCCAGCGCCAATACGTGCGCCGCTGAACATGCTGACTACAGCTAGAGCTACCTTTTCTCGACATGGCAGTAACTCCTGCTAGATTCAACATTTCCCATATGCATACATGTCGACCTGGACCGCATTAACCAGGAAGAATAGAGAAAAAGCACTAAGGGCAAATGAGCGATCAAGAGCGCATTCTTTTATACAATAGGTAAAATTATGAAAACAAGCTATGAAAACGACATTCCCTATTGAAATTCCGATGAAGTAGGGGGAAAATATACCTAAGGTAAACAGAGATAGAGTGCTGAAAATAGGTTAAGATAACTAATGTCGATAGTTGGCTAATACTGTAAAATTGATCGTAGCAGCTACGTAGCACTCTATTATGGATATGTATACCAATTCAATTGTAATGCATGTTTATACCATACAAAAGGGGGATGTCTTTATGAAAAAAATAGTTTACGCATTTCTCCTCGTTGCGGCAATCGTAGGAGCAACATCTGCAAACTGGCATATTACATAACAGCGTGAATGAAGTAAGAAAACACCGCTTCTTAGTGGTGTTTTTTTACTGTATCGGAGGATGGTTCTATCATGTTGCTAGATATTATATTCATCTCTTTTGTTGTGGCATTGATACGGGGAGGCAGAATAAAAGAATTACCAAAATTTAATAAATTTTCTGTTTTTGGAATCGCTGTGCTTTTGCAGATTCTATCCGCGCTCATGCCAACGTGGGGAAGAATTTTTGTCTCAGTTGCGTATTTGTGTCTACTCATCTTCTTCTATTCCAACAGAGAGCATGAAGATATCAGATTTTTCATGATTGGCTGGTTCTTTAATGCGATCGCAATCTGGTCGAACTTTGGGAAAATGCCCATTGACCTCGAACTTGCAAAGAAGCTGAAATACTCGGTCGATCCGATTGTAAACGGGACCGATTTCAAGCACTCGGTTTTGGATAATTCAACCAATTTGCCATTTTTGACAGACATAATGTTTATGCCGTTCCCAATTGCAAGAGTCATCAGTATTGGCGATATTTTCATTATGATAGGCGCGTTCTTGCTTGTACAACGCGTAATGGGAAAACCAATATCTCTAATCAGACTCCGCGAGGGTAAAATCCATGAAACCAACCAAGAACTTTAGTCATTTTGCTCTAGGATTACTTGTTCAATGCTTATTTCCGGTAGCCGGGCTGCTGGTGATCATTTCAATCATTACCTCTTGGGGTGTGAATGAACATTGGGGAGTCATGGCGACTTACACCATTTTGACCTTGGTCAGCTCGTTTACTCCCATTCGCACGCTAAATTCGCCTTTAACCTTGAACAATGCCGTGATATTCTCGGGAATTGTCCTGTATGGCACCTGGATCGGCGTCTGGTCAGCGCTTTTGGAGATTATCATCATTTCGTTTATATTCAAATCGAAAGTATCGAGAGCTCTCGCAAATAGTGGCCAAGTCTTGATTACGGTTTGGCTGGTCGGAACTTTGGATCAGTTTTTCCGCACCTATTATCCTGACTATTGGTTTCTGACGGATATCGGGCTGATCCTGGTCTACTGGCTGAGCAACACTCTTTTGGCCGCGGCCGGCATTTCCTATTTTAGAGAGGTGTCTTTTCAAGTCATTATAAAAAGCATGTTGCAAGGCGGCAGCATGACTTATCTCCTGCTCATGGCAGTGGGGGAGATAGGGGCGCGATTTGTAGGAGCTTACGAGGGGTATTCCTTGACGATATTGCTAGGGACGGTTTTGCTGCTTCGCTCGGTTTTCCATCAGTATTTTGCGAGTATAAGCGATCAGCAGAAAAAGATGGAAGAGATCAAAAACCTGAATGATTCGTTCTTGATCGCCCTGGCGGCATCGATCGATGCGCGCGATCCATACACGCTCGGACACTCGTTTCGCGTCGCGCACTGGGGGAGAGAAACAGCAAAATTCATGGGACTTCCGCCAAAGCAGTCGACGGAAGTTTACTATGGCGGGATCATTCACGACATTGGCAAAATCGGTATAGAAGACAACATCTTAAACAAGGAAGGCGCTCTGTCCAAAGAGGAGTTTGAACGCATCAAGGAGCACCCGGTCATCGGGTACGAGATTTTGAAAAGGACGTCGGTTTTCCCCGAGCTGCTCCCTGCCATTCGCTGGCATCATGAGCGGGTTGACGGGACAGGATATCCCGATAAGCTCAAAGGAAACGAAATCCCGCTCATAGCCCGCATACTGGCTGTCTGTGACGCTTTTGACGCCATGGTTTCTGATCGTCCTTACCGGAAAGGCATGTCCGTGGAAGAAGCCTTGAGGCGGATTCAGGAAGGAGCCGGCACCCAGTTTGATGCTGAAATCGCAGCGAATTTTGTGACCATGATCAAGAGCTTGAATGAGGAAGAGTTGCAAAAAATCATTCGGGCAAATAACCGGAACCAGGAAATCGATGTCTCCTTAACCACGTAAGCGATCAGGAGAGTCAAGTTTACATAAGATTCAAAGCAAGGCGATACGTATCATACAAAAAAAGCTATCAACTTTGATGGCTTTTTTTATTTTCCTCCACACGATGCAAATGGATGGCCCCAGCGTAGTATCCTCCTTTTTCCTGACAAAAAAAGTCCCACCCGGTCGACAGTGACTGAATCCATGACAGCATGAACCCTTTGTTTACTGTCTACCGAATGGGACAAAAAGCAAGCAAGACACACGCTTACTGTAGCCGCTCCCTTCGCGCTTTCCCGGCGAATCGGCCCAACTGCTCCAGTCCTTTGACCAGCCAGACCAACAGGAGGGAGAGCAGGAAGCTGCACCCGAAGATCAAGCCCAGGTACAAAAGCGAGTACCAGGTGTTTTGGAACACCCAGGCGACTTCGCCGTACTGCTCAAACAGAAAATCTTTGAACAGGATCAAAAAAGCGGAGTGAAACAGGAAAATAAAGTACGTCAAACCTTTGCGAAACTTGAGACGCAGATGATCGACCAATTCCAGGAAAAAGACCATCAGCACGAGAAAAGACAGCAAGGTAGCAAAGACAAAAGTCAGATGCACCGCCACGTACAGCTTGCTGGAAACGACAAAAAACATGGCGGCAGCGGTCGCGATCCCTGTAAGCAGCATCAGGATCGAGCGGTTGTTTCGCAAAAAGGACAAAATCGTCTCCCGGTACCAGTACAACAGATGGCCCATGTACAGCGTGAAAATCCAGCTGGGCAGCATGTGCCGCGTCGACAGCTCCAGCCAGCCTTTGTGCAAATAGTTGATGTAGACGTATTGCACGGCGAGCAGAAGCCAGATGACATACAAAATGTTGCGTTTGGTAATCCAGTTGCGGAAAAAGTAAGCAAACACGTAATACTGGCAAATCATGAACACAAAATAAAGATGATCGCCGGTTTTCCCCATCAGGATGTTTGTGAAATCAAGGGTCGTATGCGGCATCTCTTTTTTCAGCAAATAGTGGTACAGAATACCGGAAACCAGGTAAGGCAAGAAAATGTACAGGAGCTTGCCCGTAAAAAAGTCGCGGGGCGTCGGGCTTTTCGCCTCAAACGAGTAAGCGGTCAAATAGCCGGTGGCGATCGTCAAAAGCACAGTGCCGTAGCGACTGATCTGATTGAGAGCGACCACCCAGAACGGATCGTTGAAATACAGCACAGAAGCAGTAAAATGGCCGACCACGACCAGAAAGCTTGAGAACAACTGGACGTAAAACAGCGATTTCAAAATTTTCGAATCGGTATACATAGGCATTCTCCATTTACTTGTTCGTCGTCTGGCGAGTCGTCTGCGTCCAACCCTGCGGACAGCCAACACAATAAATTGCGAATGCGTCTATCTTAGATAATGAAATTTTGAAAGAGATTTGATCTTTGTGATCTGTGCAAGCCAATGTTTGGGAAGACAGGAAAAAAGCCACACCTGTGCGTGGCTTTCGGCCTTATTTTTGCGGCTTGTTCCGCTCCTCAATCGCTTGGCTGACCACGAAGGCCAGATCATCGTTGCCAAAGAGCGACAGGACACCGAGGATGGTGGCGTCAGGGATTTCTTCTGCTTCCTCTTTCGGCACCGTGTTTTCCAACATTTGCGCGAGCAGTGGATTTTCGCCTTGAGCGGGATAAGCGGCCCGATACAGCTCACGTGCATCAAGCCCATGGTTGACACACCATTGGGCAAAGACGAGAATCATCATTCCTTCGTCGCGCTGGTAAGCCTGGATGACTTGATCTTCCATCTCTTTTCGGTTCATAGATATGCTCCTCTAACAATCAGTCGTACACGTTATGTGCTTAATTGTAGAGAAGAGGGCGGGTGCCCGCAAGGAAAAAGAGGGGAGAGATTAGGAGTTTCGCTTGCTGTGATTGGTCAAAACCGGAAGCACCCGGGTATCTTTAATCATTTCGGAATGGCAAAAAGGGCAGCTCGGGCTCTTGTCAAAGGAAAAGTTATCTCTCATCCAGCACGTACACCCATCATTGCTGCACGTCCATACATCTGTTTCCTCTTCTTCGACCGGAACAATTGCTTTTTTCGAGAAATACACATGAACTCCTCCTTTGCAGGGCATCGTGCTTACAGTAACACCTCTATTAATGTGTGATGGAAAGTCCATGAATATACCAAGATTTTCTGCCCGACTGCATAAAAGAAAGGACATAACTGCCCAAAACGGTCGTGACCGTTTTGTTGACCGCAAGCGGTCACATCCCATTTCATGAAAAACGTCGAAACGTTTTTCACAGAAAAAAGGCAACGGAACGCATCCGCTGCCTTTTTTCTATGAAAGGATTACAGTTGATCCGGGATCAAAATTTGCCCGGTCGTTTCATGGCTGGTCACAGCGAGCAAGATCGCTTTCGACAATGTGTCGGGGTGGTAAGGTTTGATCAAGTAGCCCTTGGCCCCCAGGTCAAACGCTTTTTTCTTCTCTTCAAAAGCGCTGGAGATGACGATCGGGATCGTTTGCAGCTCGGGATTTTCCCGCATCGCTTCAATGACCTGCCAACCGCTTTCTCCATCTTGCAAAATCAGATCGAGGACAACGGCGTCCGGACGCAGCTCCGAAATGGCGGCGAGCGCCTCTTGGGCCGTAGAACAAGGATAGACCGTGAAGCCTGAGCTGAGCAGTTCCTCACGCAAAAGCTCGGCCAGATTCATGTCGTCCTCGATAATCACGACTTTTCCGTTGGACTGGCCGGAAGGAGCGAGCGCCGCGGCTGCGTTGTTCGCCAACAGCTCGGCACGGACCGCCGGCTCCGGCAAAGGAAGGGCGACCGTAAACGTACTGCCTTTTCCAGCCTCGGAAGCAACGGTGACCTCGCCGTGGTGGATGCGCACGATCTCCTGAACGATGGCAAGCCCGAGGCCCGTACCGCCAATCTCCCGGCGATCGGAATTGTCTACGCGATAAAAACGGGTAAACAGATGAGGGAGAGCTTCCGCAGGGATGCCCAGCCCTTCATCGTGAATCTCGATCAACAGCTTTTGGTTTGCTTCACGAATAACGACGCGGATGCTTCCGCCGTCCGGTGAATACTTGACCGCATTGCTGATCAGGTTGACCAGCACCTGGCGAAGCTTGTCGCGATCTCCGCAGATGGTCGTTTGCTCCGTTTGCAGCTCAAGCTCAAACGAATGCGGCGTAGATTGGGCACGGTACATCCCAAACACTTCGCGGGCGAGGGAGTCGATCTCGACTTTTTCAAACTCATAGCTTTGGCGGCCGGATTCCATGCGCTGCAAGTCAAGAAAATCGTTGATCAAGGTCGTCAGTCTCGTCGCTTCCTGATAAATAGCCGTCATGTAGCGCTGCTGTCTTTCCGGTTTCAAGTCTTTGTGCAGCAAAAGCTCGGCAAAACCGAGCACGCTGGCGAGCGGAGTGCGCAACTCGTGGCTTACCGTGCTGACAAATTCCGATTTCATCTGGTCAATCTCGTATTCCTTCGTGATGTCCCGATAGACCAAGAGAGTGCCCCATTTGTGGGACGAGCGGTACAGATGCTCGGCATACAGCTGAATATAGCGCTTGGTAGGGGAGGTCAGTTCGAAAACAATGCTGTCCTCCTGCGGATCTCCCTCGTTCAGTGTGACCGCTTTTATATACTGGGCGAGACGGTTTGGTTCCGCCGTACAGCTTTGCAAATGGGCGAGAAACGGATCGATGTTGAAATCCGCTGTTGAGTGCGAGTTATCAAAGCCGATAAGGTCGCGGAAGGTGCGGTTGACCTGTAGCGTTCCGCCGTCGAGATCGAGCAACTGAATCCCTTCCTGCACCGAATCGAGCATGTCTTGCGTGACTTGACGTTGCCGTTTTGTCTCCTCGAACATGGCGAGCTTGTCCAATGACAACGAGACTTGTTTGGCCAAGCCGATTGCCACCTGTTGCTCATGCTCGGAAAACTTGCGGTCAATCCGGGCAAGAATGATGCAGGCCACGACTTCTTCGTTCGAGTCCAAAACAGGCAGATACAGCTCGTACGTGCGGGAAGGGGTCATGAGGAAACCGCGCTCTCCCATGGTGCTTTCGCGATTGATGACATACGGTTGGTGCGTTTCCTTGATGCGCACGAGCGGACCGTCTTCAATCCCTTGCAAAAGCTGCTCGATTCCTTGCGGAGACACACCGAAACTGGCAACAGCCCGATCGGCATCGAGCACGAGAATGACGCCTTTGTCTGCCTCCATGCTGTCCACAGCGTTGGATACAATGCTCGACAGAAGCGTTTGCTTGTCCAATGTATTCGTGAGCGCGAGAATAAACTGGTTCTTTTTCTCCAGATGGCGCTCGTTCTCCGCCATTTTTTCCAGCGCTTCCGTCAGTTCCTCTTGCTGCATCACGAGTTCATCCTGTTGGGCTTGCAGCTCTTCGTTTTGCGCCATCAGCGCCTCTTCTTTGTTCTGGATTTGCCGCATCATGTAGTCGAGAGAGCGGGAGAGCTTGCCGATCTCATCGTCACGCTCCAAGCCGTTCAACTGCGGCGTCTCCCCAAGCGAAAAGCGGTTGGCATCGGCAGTCAGCCGCATCAACGGTCGGCCGATATCGCGCGTCGTTTTGATCGTTACCCAGATCAATACCAAAAGAGCCATCAGCACGTAAATGATGAACCACAAGCTTTGGGCAGACAGTTCCTGGAACAACTGCTGGTTTTGCATCGAAATGAGCTGCTCATTCGTTTGCTGATAGCGGGTGGCATAGCTGATCAAATTGTTGACCTCCATGTTTACCCCGCTGGACGAAAATTTGCGCAAACCTTCGTAATCACCCGACTGTGCATACCCTGACGAGGTAGGGAAGACGCGGGTGAAAAAATTGTCTACAAATGATTCGATGGATGTGGCAATTTTAAGTTCTTCGCTGCTGAGCGGAAGCTGCTTGAAAGCATGAAGCGACTGTTCCAGCTTTTTCTTTTCGAGGAACAATTCATTGTATTCATACGGGCTTAAAAAGGCATAATAGCCGCGGGCACGAAAGAAAATCTGGTTCGTATGCTCCGAGATTTGCGTAATCAGCTCCTGCTTCTGTCTGGACGTTTGCGCGGCTGATTGAAAGTTTGTAAAGGCTTGATCGTTCAGCATCTGCACGACCATCGCCCCGGCGACCATCAGCGAGAAAAAGAGAATCATCATGATGGCGAAGCGGCGGGTAATGCTTTCCCTTACGTATTTTCGAAATGAAGTCATGCGAGCATGTCCTCCACTTTGCGGACCAGCTCCAGCGGGCTGAACGGCTTGGGCATGAAGTCGTCCGCCCCGGCAGAGCGCATTTTTTCCTGTTCGGCATGCTGGCTTTTTGCGGACAGGATGAGCACTTTCACAGACTGTTTCTCAGGCATTTGTTTCATCTGCGTCAAGACGTCAAAACCTGTCAGCTTGGGCATCATGTAATCGAGAATGACCAAATCGTACTGATTCTGGCCAATTTTTTGCAAGGCTTCCTCACCGTCGCAGACGATATCGAGCTGATGGCCTTCATCTTCAAGCGTATCCCCGATCAGCATGCGCAGCACTGCTTCGTCTTCGGCTAATAAGATCGTTGCCATTTTTCTTCCTCCATGTCATTCCTACATCATTCGTTTGATCAAACGTTTGATGCGCGCTTCCAGCTCTTTTATGCTGAAAGGCTTGGTCATATAGTCGTCAGCACCCAGTTGCAGGGCGCGGGCAATATCCTGTTCGCCGCTGCGTCCCGTCAGCATGAGCACCGTGTACTGCTTGCTGTTGGGCAGGGCGCGGATCAGTCTCAGGACATCAAGCCCGTCCATGTGTGGCATGATGCCGTCCAAAATGACAAGGTACGCTTCCGGACCTTGATGCCAGGACGATTCAAAAAAGGCGGCGCCTTCGTGGAACGTTCGGATGTCTGTATGAATCCATCCTTCCAGACTGGCGCGAGCGCAGTCGGCGAGCAAAGTGCGGGTCAAGGAATCGTCGTCGATAATCGCCACTTTCAGTCTCACGGTGCGCGTATCTGGATCGTCGTTGCGCTTGGCCATCTCTACCCGGCAACGCCCGTTGTTTTTCGCAGCGTATAAAGCCGTATCAGCGGCGTCTATCCAGTGCGAGAGAGGCTTTTGTCCATCCTCGATTTGCACGACTCCTGCCGAAAAGCTCAAAGAAAAGCTGCCTTCCGCCGATTCAAAAGAAAGTGCCTGAAAGTCGACCAGCAGCTGTTTGATGCGCAGCTTTGCATCTTGTCCGGACGTTCTTGGCATGAGCAGCAAAAATTCTTCCCCGCCATAACGGAAAAAGATGTCGTACTTCCCGGAGTTTGTCTTGATGAAAGAGGCGAAGCGGCTCAAGACAACATCGCCTACGAGGTGCCCGTGCGTGTCATTGACCTTTTTGAAATGATCGATGTCCATAAAGGCCAGCGAGAACGGGGTTGAATTTCGCAGCGAATCGGACAGCAGCCGTTGATACGTGTCCGTAAGAGAATTGCGGTTGAACGCACCCGTCAATTCGTCGATGAACAAGATTTTATCCATCCAGCGTTTTCTGCCCAACTGCCGTTCCAGCCGAACCGTCAATTCCTCCAGGTCAAGCGGCTTGCACATGACGTCGTCCGCCCCCAGACGAAAAGCGCGCATGCGAGTGTCCCGGTCGCAATCAATGCTGATGATCGTCGTCGGGACGTATTGCTTTTTAATTTTCTCGCTGAGTGTTTGCATGACTTGAAAACCGCCTGTTTCCGGGATGTTCAAGTCGAGTATCAGGCAATCCGGGTTAAGGTCGTGGAAGTAGTCGAGTGCCTTGTGCGGATACACAGTGGCGATGACGGACCAGTTTTGCTTCTCCAAATATTCCTTGAGGTACATCAAAAGCGTCACATCATCATCTAGAATGAGCAAAAGAGGCTGGTTTTCGTAGGTGGATTCTTGCGGCAATGTGGGGTCCTCTAATAAAATCTCTTGCTCGGGCCGATGCTCGTAGCAGAGAGTGATCAGCTCTCGCAAAAAATCGCTCCACTCGTGTGTCGGCCAATCCTTCGCCTCCAGCTTGTCCAGTTGTTCCAGCAAGGATTGGGAAAGCTCGGATAAATCGTGCAAACCAATCGTTCCGGCTGTACCCTTCAGCGAGTGGACAAAACGGTATAATTCTTCATGGGAGACAGGCTCTTCCTGAGCGAGCCAGCCTTCCAGTTGTTTGTGAATTTGAAAAAGAAGGGTGTCCCTGTATTTGATCATTCCGAATTATCCCCCTGTTTTCGGGAAGGCCCTGCGCAGTCTCGAAGACTGCCGGGCCAGATCATAATAGGTATTGTACATCTAGCTAGGTGGAAGTGTACCATATTAAGAGGGGTTCTCCAACGAAAGGATTGCACTGGGAGGCAGGAAAAAAACAGGACGTGACAACTCTGTTACAAGCAGTTTACGAAAGAGAAAAGCCTTCTTCCTTCAAATATTGCGCCGCTTCCACGTAAGACTCAAAAGAAGCTTCCAGGTTCATGCCGTGGTAGACATTCCACAGGGAATCTTCTTGCTGTAAAAGCAGCGTGCGGTTTTGCTTGTCGACCCAGGTTTGTTCGACTTGTTCGCTGGCATCTGCTGCTGGTTGCTGCGGCTCGCGCTTGACGGAGAGCGACTGGATGGAAGCTTCGATTACTTGGCGCAGCTCGTCTGCGGAGAAGTCGCGAATGTTTACGTAGCCTTTGTCGTCTTTTTGGTAGCCCTTCAAAAACGCTGCGAACACAAAGCCGTTGCCGTTCGGATGCAGATGGTAAACGACTGTCTTTTTGTCGTGAAGACTTGCCTCGTAGTGAAAATTAACCCGTTTGAGCGAGACGTTGTGGCGAGACAACTCCGGGAATGATTCGATAATCGCCAGTTTTTGTTCAAAAGTAAGCATGGATTCCTCCGATGTGAATAAGGTTATCCGTCGATTATATCATAGGTGGAACAAAGAACGAAAAGGCTATACAGACAAGAGAGGAAGCGATGACGATGAACGGAAAAAATCGAAAAGATATCGTAGCAGGACTGGAAGTGGATATCGTCCTGAAGCAGGATCAGCGCACAGGGGTGCGGACGCGGGGAATCGTCAAGGACATTTTGACCAATTCCAGCACGCATCCGCACGGGATCAAGGTTCGCTTGACCAATGGCCAGGTCGGACGAGTGCAGGAGATTATTCGAAAAGGCGAGTAAACGTAAAAAACGGGATGCCAGCGAGGGCCATCCCGTTTTTTGATCGCGAGCGACAGGCAGCTTCTTCCGGAAAAGACGAGCCTGATCGATCAGCGATATGTATCGTGAGCAGGTGTAAGCACATCTTCCGTGGAATCGCGCACGAGGATGAACGGCCCGATGTTCCCGAGTCCATGCATCGATACGTTGTGATGGGCGATAATTTGCTCTGCACGCAGCACGGTGTTGTCGGTTGTGGAATGACCGTCACTGACGAGTGTGACGTCATAGCCCAAGGTGGTCGCTCGCTTGCAGGCGCTGTCTACGCAAAATTCCGTTTTGCAGCCCGTCATGACGAGATGCGTAATCCCGAGCGATTGCAGTTGTTCATGCAAATCGGTCTCGTGAAAAGCATCCGTCGCTTGTTTGAGAATCACGGTTTCCGTCGGGAGCGGGGCAAGCTCGGGGTGGATGGCGTAAGCGTCAGCGCCAAGCTCCGCGACATCTGTGTCCTGCACGTACAGGACGGGAATCGCTCTTTTCCAAGCGTCTTCCCTCAGCTTTTTGATCGTCTGAACGAGCGAGGTCTTTTGATAAACAGGGCCGATCGGGCCTTCCACAATCCCTACTTGTACGTCAATAATGAGCAGAGCTGTTTTTTGCGTCATTCACGTTCCTCCTCAAAATGCAGGGGCTACCGGGGCAGTCCCCCCGTTTCTTTCTTGGTTGTTTTCATCGATCTATGAGCATGCCGTTGCATATTTGTTTTCATATTTCATCAGCTCCTTCGCTTATGGCAGCGGGACAGCCAGAGGCGGCTGCATCCGCTGGAACCATTGTAACACATCGCCCGTTTTATCATTCGGATTTTTTTGAACAATCGAACGGAAGGTAAAAACAGCCCCCATCCTGCTGGCTGCCAGTCAAGGATGGGGGCTGTTTGTGTTGCATGTGTCAGAAAGCTGTCTTTACGAGTCGCTTTCTTTTTTCGGCACAAACTGAAAAATTTCATGGGATTCAAAAGAGTCGATCAGGCGCGATAGCCACAAGTAGTAATCCAGTCCGTTTTCAATCCGGCGGATACTAAGCTCCACGCGTTCTCGCAGCTCGTCCGTCAACTCCTCGGATTGCTGGAGGGCGCGCAGCTCCTGAAGCGACTTTTTCAGGCTGTGCACATTTTGCTCGCTGGCATGGCGCCACTTCACGGAAAACAAGTCGATGAAGTTTTGGTACCAGTCCAGATTGACCTCGTAGTGGTCTTTGCGAGTTCCTTTTTTCCATATCTTTTCTACCATATTTAAGTCCATCAAGGTGCGAACGCCGGTGCTCATGCTGGTCTTGCTCATTCCCAGCGCTTCTCCCATTTCATCAAGCGTCATCGACTTGTCCTGAAACAGCAGCGTGCCATACAAGAGCCCCGTCGACATGGTGATGCCGTACAAATCCATGTTGCGGGCAAGTGTTTCAATCACGCGTTCTTGAGCCTTTTCGAGGATTCTTTCCTGATTCGTATCCATTTTGAAAAAAGCAGCTCCTCTAGTCATATTACCTGACTAGAATTGTACGTTCCTTACAGCAAAATGTAAATGGAGATATCAAACAGTATATACGAGATAAACTGCGAATACAGAAAGAAAAGTACGTAAAGTTTTTTCTGAACGCTGAAAATGCCCGATTATCGAGCCTCACCCAGTTTGAGGTAAAAAAGTGGGCTGGTTACAATTGTAAGGGTAAAGAACAGTCCGGATACGGGCGTAAAAGTTGGAGGTGACCATATGCCCAAGATCAAAGTAGAGAATTTGACCAAAATCTTTGGACGACAGCCCCAACGCGCATTGCCCCTCGTGAAACAAGGGAAGGCCAAGACAGACATATTGAAGGAAACGGGTCTTACCCTTGGGGTTAACCAAGCGAGTTTTGAGGTGCACGCCGGCGAAATTTTCGTCATCATGGGGCTTTCGGGTAGCGGGAAATCGACATTGGTTCGACTCTTGAACCGACTGATCGAACCGACGGAAGGCAAAATCCTGATCGACGGTACGGATATCGTCAGGATGAACACAGAACAGTTGCAACAGGTCAGAAGAAAGAAGCTCGGGATGGTATTTCAAAAGTTTGCCCTGTTTCCGCACAGGACCGTCCTGGAAAACGCAGCATATGGCCTGGAGATTCAAGGAATGGCCAAAGCAGAGCGCGAGGCCAAGGCGAAGCAATCGCTGGAACTGGTCGGACTGGGCGGCTGGGAAGCGAGCTATCCTGACCAGCTTAGCGGAGGAATGCAGCAGCGCGTCGGTCTGGCGCGTGCACTTGCCAATGAGCCGGATGTGCTGTTGATGGACGAAGCATTCAGCGCACTTGACCCGCTCATTCGCAAGGACATGCAGGACGAACTGCTGGAGCTGCAAAGCACCATGCAAAAGACGATCATTTTCATTACGCACGATCTCGATGAGGCGCTAAAAATCGGTGACCGGATTGCCTTGATGAAGGACGGAGCGATCGTCCAGATCGGCACACCGGAAGAAATTATGACCAATCCGGCCAACGAGTACGTGGAGCGCTTCGTGGAGGACGTGGATCGTTCCAAGGTGCTCTCCGCAGAGAACGTCATGAAGCGGGCCGAGACGATTACGTTGGATAAAGGGCCGCGCGTTGCCTTGCAGTTGATGAGGGATCGCGGTGTATCCAGCTTGTATGTAGTAGACAAGAAGAAGACGCTCCTCGGCGTTTTGACCGCAGATGCGGTCAGCCAGGCAAAAGAACAGGGCCAATCGTTGGAGTGGGTGCTTCGTACCGAAGTTCCGAAGGTAGGGCCGCAAACGCTCCTGAATGAACTGTTTGACTTGGTCGCTTTTTCGGATATTCCGGTGGCAGTGACAGGCGAGCATGACCGCCTCCTGGGTGTCATCGTAAAAGGTGCCGTTTTGGGCGGATTGGCGGGAAAAGTAAACCAGGAAACGCCACTGCCGGCAAATGAAGAAGGGCAGGTGGATGAATGATGGATCAATTTTTTCCGAAGCTGCCCCTCGATAGTTGGGTAGAAACGATTGTAGATGGACTGGACGAACATTTGGGCTTTTTGTTCGATTTCATTTCGACATGCATTGGCGGGACGGTCGACTTTTTCAATCTGATTTTGACCGGACTGCCGTTCTGGGTGATTATCATCTTGCTTACACTGCTGGCGTATCGGGCTGGCAAGCTGTCTATCGCTCTTTTTACTTTCATTGGACTTCTTTTGATTCAAAACTTGGGTTATTGGGAGCATTCAATGGAAACACTTGCGCTGGTGCTGACAGCCGGGCTCATTTCCGTCATTATCGGGATTCCCGTGGGAATCTGGTGCGCGAAAAGTGATTCCGTGCAAAAGGTCGTAACGCCGCTGCTTGATTTCATGCAGACGATGCCCGCGTTTGTGTATTTGATTCCTGCGATCTTTTTCTTCGGACTGGGGAAAGTGCCGGGCGTAATCGCTTCCGTCATTTTCGCGATGCCGCCGACGATTCGTCTGACCAATCTGGGGATTCGCCAGGTGCCGGCGGACTTGATCGAGGCTACGGAGGCGTTTGGTTCGACTTATTGGCAAAAGCTGACGAAGGTGCAGCTGCCGATCGCCAAAACGACGATCATGGCAGGGATCAACCAGAGCATCATGCTGGCGCTGTCCATGGTCGTCATCGCCTCGATGATTGGGGCGAAAGGACTGGGTGCCGACGTATACCGCGCCGTGACGCAGATCAAGATCGGGGAAGGCTTCGAAGCGGGACTTGCCATCGTCATTATGGCGATTTTGCTGGACCGCATCACGCAAGGAGTAGGAAAGAGAAAAAAAGCGTAGGAGGGGTTTTCATGAAAAAAGCAACGTGGAAAGGTTTGGCTGTCGCACTGGGACTTGGATTGGTCATGGCAGGCTGCTCAAGTGCGGGCAGCTCCGAGGGCAACGGATCAACCAGCAGCAACAACGGTTCGGCTGCATCCAACGGTGTAAGCGCCGCAGTCGATCATAAAATCATCGGGATCGACCCAGGGGCAGGCTTGATGAAAGCGACCGAGAAAGTGCTCAAAGACTACGAGCTAAAAGACTGGGAGCTGGTCGAAGGCTCCAGTGCCGCGATGACGGCGGCTTTGACCCAAGCCTATAAAGACAAGAAGCCGATTATCGTGACGGGCTGGACGCCGCACTGGATGTTTTCCAAGTTTGAAATGAAATACTTGGAGGACCCAAAAGGAGTTTACGGAAAAGATGAGCAAATTCATACGGTCGTGCGCAAAGGCTTGAAGGAAGAACAGCCAAGCGCGTACGCTTTCCTCGATAAATTTTCCTGGACGCCAGCCGACATGGAGAAAGTGATGCTGGACATCGAAGGCGGCAAAAAACCGGAAGAGGCAGCAGCAGAGTGGGTGAAAGCAAACGAAGCTACTGTGAGCAAATGGGTGGAAGGCGTACAGCCAGCCAATGGTCAAAAGCTGACGCTTGCCTATGTCGCCTGGGATTCCGAGATTGCCAGCACGAATGTGGTGAAAACTGTTCTGGAGCAAAAGCTGAACTACAAGGTTGAACTGAGCCAAGTAGAAGCTGGCCCGATGTGGGTAGGCGTATCCAACGGCGACGTGGACGGCATGGTTGCAGCTTGGCTGCCAACAACACATGCTGACTACATGGAGAAGCTCGGAAAAGACGTAGAAGACCTCGGCCCGAATCTGGAAGGAACCAAGCTGGGTCTGGCTGTTCCGACTTACATGGATATTACGTCCATTGAAGATTTGAAAAAGTAAAAGGAAGCTCCTCTATATAGAAGTAAATCATATAATAGAAGAAAGGCATCGCCAACGACCCGGCGGTGCCTTTTTGCTGTGCCTCAACTTCTGTCTACCGCGCCTGGAACGGCTTTGTTTCTTCTACTGCCGGCCACGAGTGCTGTTTGTTCAGCATGGACGGATCGGGAGCGAAGACGCGCAGCACGAGATTGAAGTCGCCTGCGGGAGTAGGCAGCCAGTTGCTTTCCTTGCCTTTCGGTGCCTCCCTCTGGATGTATCGCGGGCACGCTCAGCAAGACAGGCGTTTGGGACAAATCAAGCCAGGCGCTCATGTACAGCGTATCGGAGTTGGGCGTGACGATATCTCGGTAGGCGGGAGTCGCAAGCGAGTCCGCATAATAAAACTGGTTGAACGGGGCGCGCTGCTGCGTCATCTCCGTCATCGTTTTGGCAGAGGCGACGAGCGGATAGCCGTAAATATAAGCTTGCACGCCGAGCGAGTAAGCGAGGTTTTCCTGTGCGCTGAGAAAAGGCCCGAGCTGGCGGGCAAAAGGCGGTTTCGTCACCGGAGTCTTTTGATCGGACTGTGCGCCAGCGGCACCCGGCAAGGTCAGCCATACAAAAAGAAGAGAGAGAATCAGGGCAACGGTTTTTCGGGCGGGAAAAAGCATGCTTCTCCTCCTGTCATCAAGCGAGTAGTCTGGGGAATAGTGCTATTTTTCTGCACCGCGCTGCGTTTTTATACCAAATCGAACAGCCGCCTAAAAGCCGCTCGCCATGGTGGCGACCCACTGTTCCCCATCATTCATGGCTTCACCCGACTCGTCCGTGGTTCATATGGAAAACAGCATAAATGCAGCCAGGTTTTTGTGTGAAAAACGCCCTAGAGATAATGAGAAATAAGTAACAAGAAAACAAATAAATAACCAATTATATCCAGTTAATTTGAATCAATTTTCCCTGTAATTTCTAAATTCTCTTTGAAATAGGAAAATGATCCCGGTAAGATGAGGAGGTTCTTGAATAAACAGGATTGAGGGGTCAGGCATGAAAAGACGAAGTTGGCTATCATTTTTAGTTGTAAGCATGTTTGTGTTCGGAAGTGTCCTGCCTGCGAGTGCGGCAGGGAACTACAACGTTGTCGAGAGCGGAACGAAAGTAGAAATGGAAGGGAAGTTCTCCTTCACAGTCCCGGAAAATATGATCTTTCTCAATAAAGACGACACGATCAAAATGGAGAAAGAAAATGGCGACATCCCGACCATGAACGAAATCGGGAGCGTCCATCCGATCGAAGACAGCGAAAATTGGGCGTTGTTTATCGAATACGAAGACACCGGACATATTAGCGACGACGAGCAAAACGAAATCGATGCCGAAGAACTGCTGCAAAGCTACAAGGACGGCACCGAGGAAGCGAACAAGCAAAGACAGCCGGAGGAGCAGTTTCATGTGATCGGCTGGAATGTAAAGCCGTCCTATAACGCGGCGACGCATGAACTGGAATACTCCATGCTTGCGGAAACCGCGCAGAAAACCCAGTTTTTGAACTACAAGCTGCAAGTTTTGACGCGTACCGGCCATGTTTCTTTCATTCTTGTGACGGACGTTCCAGCGCTCGCGAAGGACAAGCAGACATTGCGGGAAAAAATCTTGAAAAACTTCGTCGTAAAAGAAGGCCAGCGCTACAGCGATTTTGACGCCAAGACAGACAAGGTCGCTGAATACGGGCTGACTGGCTTGATTCTCGGAGGCTTGGGCGTTGCCGCTGCGAAGAAGCTGGGCTTCCTCGCCCTGATTCTCGCCTTTGCCAAAAAAGGTTGGATTATTATCGTCGTGCTGTTGGGCGCGATTGGCGGCTTCGTGAAAAAGCTGTTCAACAAAAAGAAAAACAACGCTGCATCGACCGATTCGGACGAGGAAAAACCGTCCGCGTAAAAGCTCGACAAAACAAAGAACGATTGCCAAAAAGACAGCCGGATTTTTCGCTTTGGGCGAGAACGAGGCTGTCTTTTTCATGCGGAAAGGGAGAGCGGAAAGGGGCGAATCTCGCAAAAAAATCAAGAATGACAAGCAGGCAGGAGGGAATACAATGGAAGAGGAAAACGTTTTTTGGAGGTAGCCGTGGAACAGCACCTGGACTTTTTTGTGATGAAATACGGATATGTGGGCGTGTTTTTTTCGCTTGCGCTTGGGGTGATCGGGCTGCCGATTCCCGATGAAGTCTTGATGACGTATACCGGATACGCTGTGTCGCGCGGGGTTTTGCAGATGCCGTTTGCCGTGCTGAGCGCTTTTTTGGGAGCGGCGGCAGGCATCACCGTCAGCTACTTGATCGCGTCCAAATGGGGGTTGCCGCTTTTGCTCAAAGTGGGGCCATATTTGCATTTGAATCCGAAAAAGATCGAGTCCACGCAAAAGCTGTTCGCCAAGTACGGCACCTTTTTATTGATTGTCGGCTACTTTTTGCCGGGTGTCCGCCACATCACGGCTTACTTGGCAGGGATGTCCGGGATGAAGTATCGCGTCTTCGCGGTGTTTGCCTATACGGGAGCTTTTTTGTGGAGCATCACTTTCTTGCTTTTGGGCAGAGCGCTGGAAAAAGAATGGTTCAAAGTCACCGTCTATGTCAGGCATTACGGCTTGACGTTTTTGCTGATTGGCGGGGCGATTGCCATTGCGTGGTACTTGTTGATGAAGTACAGACAAAGCTTGAAGACATGACAGGAAAAAAATGTTGAAAAAAGGCTTTACAAACCGACGGTCGGTTTATATTATTAGATCAGAAGCAATGATTGATTTCATCATTCATAAAAAAGGTGACGAGGAGAGTTGTACCGTGATCATGACTTTGTTCTGGATCTTTATCGACTTGATCCCATTTATCGTAGCGTTTCAAGTGCAGCCGCCGACACTCGGGTTTGCCATCGGCTTCGTTCTCGCCCTGCTGATCTATTTGTTCCAGAAAAAGCGATTCGGGGAAGTGACGACGATTATCGCGATCAAAGTATTTTACTTCTTTTGCGGCTTCTGGATTGCCTTGTTCTTCCCGGCGTTTCATCTGTTCGACTTTACCCAATTGTTCATGTACGCGATTCTTGCCCTGGCAGCCATCTGGTCGCTGTGCATCAAAAAGCCGTTTACGCTTCAATACGCGAAAAAAGTAGTGCCGGAGAGCTTCACCACGCATCCGCTGTTTCTCGCCTCGAATTTTTGGTTGACACTTATCTGGGCTGTTGTGTTCGCACTCTCGCTCGTTTGCTCCGTACTGTTTGCGCTCGCGATGATTTCCGGAGAAACAGGCGTTTTGCTGGTCAATATTTGGAACATCGTCGGGATCGCCGCTACCATCCTCGTGCGTCCAGTAGTGAAGCGTTACTTTTTGAAAAAGCAAGCCTGAGACGAGGCATCGCATGAACGTGCGAGCCTGATATTTTACCCACTCACAAACCGACAGTCGGTTTGTGAGTGCGAACAAGGAGGCAATCACCTGTTATGGAAAAGAAAAAACGCAATCCGAAGCTGATTTTGGCCGCCGTTTTTCTGCTGGTCGTCGCTGTAGTCGGCTACTACGGTTACCAGAGCTATTTTTACGTCAAAACGGAAGATGCTGTCGTGACGGGCGAGATTTACAAAATTGCCCCCAAGGTGGCCGGAAAGCTGACGCATGTGACGGTCGATGTCGGCAGTCAGGTGCAAAAAGACGAGATCGTGGCTGAACAGGAGCAAGTCAACGCGGCAAGTCCGACCCAGGTGGACAGCTTGATGGTCCGTTCCCCGATCGACGGCGTGATTTTGCAAAGAGCCGCCAAGGAAGGCGAGGTCATTGGGGCAGGCAACACGTTGGCGCTGGTCGTCGACAAGCGGAAGCTGTACGTGGAAGCACATGTGGAGGAAGCAGAAGCGGGCTATATCCAGGTCGGGCAGCCGGTCGATATCGTGCTGGATAAATACCCGGGGCAAACGTTCCGCGGAACGGTCAATCGCATCGGCGAAGCCACCCAGTCGACATTTTCCTTGCTGCCGCCAGTGAATGCGAGCGGAAACTTCACCAAAGTAACCCAGCGTATCGCTGTAAAAATTACGCTTGACGAGGGGCCGTACGATTTTCAGCCAGGTTTGAATGCCAATGTGTCCATCCACGTGCGATAAGGATGTGTAGCGATGAGTCCTCAAGAAAATTTTTGGCCGGGTGTGTTTGCGATCGTGCTTGGTACGTTCATGGCTGTGCTCGATACGAGCATCGTCAATGTGGCGATTCCGGAAATGATGAATGTGTTCGGGGCGTCGACGGAGGAAATTCAATGGGTCGTGACCAGCTATACATTGACGATGGCTGCTGTCATTCCGCTGGCCGGGTTTTTGGGTATCCGGTTCGGCATCAAAAAAAGCTATCTCGCCAGCCTGTTCCTGTTCACACTCGGTTCGCTGCTGTGCGGCCTGGCTGTCAGCAACGGGACGATGATCGCGGCGCGAATCATTCAGGCGGCAGGCGGCGGACTGATGATGACGATCGGGCAATCGATGATTCAATTCGTCGTCCCGCGCGAAAAAATCGGCCCAGCCATGGGAGTATTCGGCATCTCGGTCTTTGTCGCTCCCGCTGTCGGGCCGACGTTAAGCGGCTATTTCGTCGAGCATCTCGACTGGCGATTCATTTTCACGGTGAACATTCCGTTTGGCATTTTGGCGATGTTTCTGGTGTGGCGCTGTTTGCAGGAAAGCGAAGCGAATCGCAAACAGCCTTTTGATCTGCAAGGGTTTGTCTGGTCGGCCGTTGCGCTGGTGAGTCTTCTGCTCGCCGTGACGAAAGGCGAGGAGTACGGCTGGGACTCTTTTACGATCGTATCGTTGCTGATGAGTGCCTTGATCTGCGGGTACATGTTCGTGATGCGAGAGCTGTCGACGGCTCATCCGCTGGTCGATGTGCGGTTGTTCGCCAATCGGCAGTTTACGCTCGGTCTTTTGGTAAACAGTCTGATTATGGTCGGCAATTTCGGCGTCATTTACCTGCTGCCGATCTACTCGGAGAACATGCTCGGTCGCACGGCGATGGATACCGGGCTGATGATGCTGCCGCAAGCGATTGCCTCCGGGATCGTCACGCCGATATGCGGCATGCTGGCGACGCGCATCGGTTTGAAGCCTTTGATTGTCGTCGGTCTCGTTTTATGCATCGTGCCCGGATATTTTTTAACCCAGGTCGATTTGAACACCAGCATGTCGACGATTCACTGGCTGCTTGCCTTGCGCGGGATCGGACTCGGCATGTGCCTGATGACTTCCATGCAAATTCCGCTGGTGGCCGTGTCTGAGCCGGAACGAGTGCCCGCAGCTTCGGTAATCACGAATATTTCCCGGCAAGTGGCTACCTCGATCGGCATTGCCGGATTGATTTCCTTGTTTACCAGAAGAGGCGCGGTGCACGCGGCACAAATGGGCGAGCAGGTCACGACCACGCGGCAATCCGTCGTGGAGACGCTGTCCCAATGGCAGCAAATGTACGTGGCAAAAGGCATGTCGCTTTCGGAAGCCTATTCGTCGGCTGTCGGATTGCTCGGTCAACTCGTGCGAAAATACGCGGCAATCGCTGCGCTGCAAGACAGTTTGTTCGTGGCGGTTCTCGTGCTGGTAGCGGCGTTTTTGATCATGCTGATTGTGAAAGAAAACAAGGCCGCGCTGCAAGCAGGCCAAGAAGCGAGTCGTTCGGCGATCGTAGATTGATCGATTTTTCCCCATCACTTATCAGGAGGGTTTCCCATGAAAAAGTATAAACAGCGGCTGGCTGTATTGGCAGGAAGCGTCGCAATGATCTGCCTGGCCGGTTGCGGATCGGTGCAGCCTGTGGCATTGTCGACAGACACTGTCCAAGGGGCGCAGGCGACAGCGAAAGAAGCGGGGACGCATGTGTTCAGCGGAAAAATGGTCGGGATTGAAGAGGTGACGATTTTCCCCAAGACAGCGGGCAGAGTGAAAGCCGTTCTTCACGATACAGGCGACCGGGTAGAAGCAGGTGCTCCGCTTGTGGAGATGGAGACAGTCGAGCTTGCGGCGAGTTTGAGCATGGCCAAAGCGGAGCTTGCCATGGCACAGGCGAAGTGGGAGGAAGCGAAAAAAGGGCCGAGGGCGGAAGACTTGCAGTACGCAAAAGCGGGCTGGCAACAGGCTGCAAGCAAGTATGAAGAAGTGAAAAACGGCAAGCGGCCCGAGGAGCTTTCCCAGCTTGCAGCGTCCGAACAGTCGGCGAAATCCGTCTACGAATCTGCCAAAGCCAAGTATGCGCGGGCCAAAGCTTTATACGAGCAAGGCGGCCTTTCCAGTCAGGGGCTGGACGATGCGCAGACCGCTTTGGCGCAGGCAGAAGCGCAGTACGTGCGTGCCGAAGAAGAGGTAAGGCTGGCCAAACAAGGGGTAACGAAGCCGGCGCTGCAATCGCTTGCCTCCAATGTCGACCAGATGAAGGCGATGTACGACAAAACGAAGAACGGGGCGACCAAGGAGCAGATTGCCCAATACGAGGCCAGCGTGCAGAAGGCGCAAGCAGCGGTAGCCAATGCCCAGTACCAGTTGGATAACGCTACGCTGAAAAGTCCGATCAGCGGCTACATCAGTACGAAAAATGTGCAGGCAGGCGAAATGGCGAATGCAAACACAGCCGTTATGAGCGTGGTCAACACGGATCGGCTGTATGTCGTCATCGGCGTTTCCGAGACAGACATTGCTCGCTTTTCCCCTGAGCAACAAGTCGATGTGGCGATTGAGGCGATCGGGCAGCACGTCCAGGGGAAAGTGGCGCGAATCAGCCCGAAAGCAGACCCGGGAACGAACATGTACACGGTGAAAATTGTCGTGAGCAACGCAAAAGGCAACCTGCGCTCAGGCATGACAGGGGTCGTCTCGCTTTGATCGCATCGGAAGGAAGTCGCGAAAGGTACGAAGAAAGCTCGCAGCAGCGTGAAGGCAATAAACGCTGCTGCGAGCTTTTTTCCTTGCCTGCTGTCCAGACATCTTGTAAAATTAGGAAATATTTGTGGTGTGACGGTCGCTAAAGCCAATGGAATACACGAAGGAAAGAGGTCGATTGCCGCTAACATTATTCGAACAAGAGAGGTATTGGAATGAATCTAGCCATCAACGTAACGCAAAATCAACTGATGGACGTGCTGCTCAATGTAGCTGTGGCCCGTCCCGTCTTTATTTGGGGAGCGCCGGGGATCGGGAAGTCCGCCCTTGTTGAGGCGTTTGCCCAGCAGGTAGGCTTGCCCTGCGTCTCTCTTTTGGGAAGTCAGCTGGCACCGGAAGATATTATCGGCGTCCCGCAAATTGTGGACGGCAAAAGCCGCTTTTGCCCGCCTGCCCAAATCGCGCGGGAAGAGCCGTACTGCCTCTTTCTCGACGAGCTGAATGCGTGTTCGCAAGAGGTGCAAAAAGCGTTTTACAGTCTGATTCACGAGCGCAGAATCGGGGATTACCACCTGCCGGAAGGGTCGATTGTGATCGGGGCGGGAAACCGTGCCCAGGACAGCGCGATTGTCAAGCCGATGTCGTCGGCGCTGATCAACCGGATGTTTCACGTGCAGCTGCTGGTTTCCCACGAGCAATGGCTGAATTGGGCGTACACAAACGGGATTCACTCGTACGTTCTGCAATTTTTGGAGGTGCGTCCCGATTATTTGTGGTCGCAGCCGCCGAAGACGGAAGAACCGTTTTCCACCCCGCGTTCCTGGCATATGCTGTCGGACGCGCTGCATGAGTTTGGCGATGGCCTGACTAGCGAAATGGTCGGTGTGCTCGCGTACGGTTGCCTGACGCCGCAGCATGCCGCGCAGTTCAAGGCTTTTCACAAGAACCTGCAAGGCAAGTACCAGCTTCATCGCATTTTGGAAGGAGAGACTTCTTTCCCGAGTGCGCCTGAGGATCGGGATGTGCTGTACTTTTTGGCCGATTCGTTCCGCGCCCAGATCAAAAAAGAGCTGCCGCAAGACAAAGCTTCCGTAAGCGATTTGCACAAGCGGTTTGCTCACCGGGCCAAAGCTTTGCTCAAGGATCTTTCGGCGATCTCGCTGGAGATGGCGCAGATGGTCGTCGCCCGCCACGACGACGGGGATGGGCTGCCGGACTGGTTTGTCGTTGAAGTCATCCGCGATTTGCCGCGCCTGGCTCTGGACAGAAAGGGCAAGTAGCCGATGGGAAAAGGAGCGAGAGCAAACACCGATCCCGCGACGCAAAACTATCAGCAGGCCGTCCAGTTTTTGGCGCATCATCCGATGTTCGGGCCGCTGTTCTCCCGCGCCGACCTGTTTCGCAGGGAGCACAATTTATGCCCGGACAACGGCTGGGCAGTCGTGACCAAGCACGGGAGCATACACGTCCATGCGAAGCGCAGGGGAGAGGTTGAGGAATGGATTTACGTCCTCGCCCATGCTCTGCTGCACCTTGGGTTTGGGCACTTTGTAGAAAAAAAGCATCCTGCTCTGTGGAACATCGCTTGCGATTGTTACGTCACCCGCTTTTTGAAGGACATGAAGCTGGGGAAGCCTCCTGCCGAGATGTCCTACGAGCTGGAGCTGTCCGGCAAGAGCGAGGAAGAGCTGTACGAATGGTTTGTCGAGCACGGCGTTCCCGAGCATTTGAAGCTGTTCGGAACAGGCGGGGAAAGACAGCCGGATATGCTGTTCACGGACAAATACGTGCGGTACAACTACAACCGGGACGTGAAGTGGGAGCGGCTTCTCGGCATCGGGCTATCCCAAGCCGTCCAGAGCGCTGTGAGCGTGGCGGGAGGATATGCCGATGCGCTGGGCAGCGAAGCGGTCAAGCTGACGGATGCGCAAAAAGCCAAGCGCTGGTTCATCAATCACTACCCGTTGCTTGCTTCGTTGGCCAGCCATTTCACGATTATCGAGGACTCCCTGATCTGTCAGCGCCTGCAAATATCGGTGGCTGCCATCGATGTGAACGCCGGAGAGATTTTCATCAATCCGGCGGCAGGGCTGGACGAGGAAGAATGCAAGTTCGTGATGGCGCATGAACTGCTGCACGCGGGCTTGCGCCACCATGAGCGTTGTCAGGGCAGGGACCCGTACTTCTGGAATGTAAGCTGCGACTACGTGATCAATCAATGGCTGATGGAGCTTGGAGTGGGGCGGTTTCCGCAGATTGGCGGGCTGTACGATCCCGAGTTGAAAGGGCTGTCGGCCGAAGCCATCTACGACCGCATCGTCACGGATATGCGGACGTACCGCAAGTTGTACACGCTCAGAGGAATTGGCATGGGCGATATTTTGGACGGAGATGATCCGCGCTTTTGGGAAATGGGGCCGGGCACGACGCTGGATGACTTTTACCGCAGTGCCATGTCGCAAGGTCTGATCTATCACCAGGAGCGGGGCAGGGGGCTTTTGCCGGCAGGATTGGTGGAAGAAATCCGCGCCCTGGGTCAACCGCCGATCCCGTGGGATGTGCAGCTGGCACGCTGGTTCGACGAGCATTTTCCGCCATTGGAAAAGAGACGCACGTACGCTCGCGCCAGCCGCAGGCAATCCTCCACGCCGGATATTGCCCGCCCGGCCTGGGCGCATATGGAGACGGAGCAGCTGGCGCGTACGTTCGGAGTCGTGATCGACACATCCGGGTCGATGGGAACGAAGCTTTTGGGAAAAGCGTTGGGAGCGATTGCGAGCTACAGCGAGGCGCGCGATGTTCCGTATGCCCGTGTCGTCTTTTGCGATGCGCAAGCGTACGATGCCGGGTATCTTTCGCCCGACGACATCGCGGATCGCGTGAGCGTCAAGGGGCGCGGCGGTACGGTTTTGCAGCCGGGCATCGACCTGCTGGAGAAGGCCGACGATTTTCCCAAGGATGGTCCGATTCTCATCATTACAGACGGGGAGTGCGATCGGCTGCGGATTACGCGCAGCCATGCGTTCATGCTGCCAAAAGGAAGTCATCTGCCTTTTGTGGCGAAAGGCCCGATTTTTCGGATGGAATAAGGAAGCAGCATTGAAGCACCGTAATGGCGGTGCTTTTTTGCGTGGAAAAAACTTGGTGCAGGCTTTTGCTGGAACACGGGAGTGGCATGAGCTATTCTGTATAATAAATCTGAAAATATCGTAAACGGGGAGTGCAGGGATGACAGGACAGGAGAGCAAGGACAGAAAACTGCTGCTGCAAGAAGTCGAAGGGCTGTTGACGTTCATCGGCCAGCCGGTGCTGGTTGTGGATGCAAACGGTCGCGTCATGCACGCCAATCATGCGGCCGAGCACGTATGGCAACGTTCCCTGGCTGTCCTTTTGACGAAAAACTTGCAAGCTTTCGCGCCTTCTGCCAAGCTGCTCGACTTTGTGAAAAAGGGCAAGCCGCTGCGCGATTTTCCCGTGGAGATTGTGGACGGGAGCGGAAAACGCCTGCCTTGCCTCTGCCGACTGCATCCGTTGTACATCGGGCAACAGCCGGAAGGAGCGATCTTGCAGTTCACAGAGCAGCGCAAGGAGTCGGAGCAGGAAAAAAATCGGCGCTATGTCACGCGCTATACGTTTGCCGACATTCGCGGAAACAGCGCGGCGATCCGGGCGCTGAAAGACTCGGCAGCCAAAATTGCCAAAAGCGATTCGACGGTTCTGATTCGCGGAGAGAGCGGGACGGGCAAGGAAGTGCTCGCCCAGTCGATTCACGATGCCAGCTCGCGCCGCAGCGGGCCGTTTGTCGCCATCAACTGCGCGGCGATACCGGAAGCCTTGTTGGAAAGCGAATTGTTCGGCTACGAGGAAGGGGCTTTTACCGGAGCGAAAAAAGGCGGCAAGGCAGGGCGGTTCGAGCTGGCTTTGCACGGGACGCTGTTTCTCGATGAGATCGGGGATATGCCGCCGTTTTTGCAGGCCAAGCTGCTTCGCGTCCTGCAGGAGCGGCGAATCGAGCGGGTGGGCGGCTCGGAAAGCATCCCTGTCGATGTCCGGCTGATCGCAGCCACGCACAAGGATCTCGATACGATGATCGTCAGCGGTCAGTTTCGCGAGGACTTGTACTACCGCTTGCACGTCATCCCGCTGCACGTACCGCCGTTGCGCGAGCGAAAAGACGACCTGTACGACCTGATCCACTACTATTTGAAGCTGTTTGCGGACAAGCTGGGCAAGGAATCGAAGCGCTTTTCCGCCCAGGCGTTGAAATGTTTGATCGACTACCACTGGCCGGGAAACATTCGCGAGCTGGAAAACACGCTGGAATACATCGTAAACCTGGAGATCGGCGACCTGGTGACGATCAGCAGTTTGCCTGCGATCATTCGCGGGAATCGCACCAGTGAAGAAGCGCTTGCTGTCCTGCCGCAAGCGCCGTCCGTGGCTGCGTCTGCGTCTACGCATGCGTCTGTCTCGCCAGACGCTGTACCCATCCGACTGGGCGATTCAAGCGAGCAAGCGGAGGTACAGCTTCTGTTGCAAGCGATCCAGCAATTTGGCAAAAGCACCGAAGGGAAGCGGAAGGCTGCGGAGTTTTTGGGCATTAGCGTCGCTACCTTGTACAGACGCCTGCAAAAAATCAATCGCAAGTAGGCTTCTCCCACGCTGACAAGGGCATGAGGATATTCAACGAGAGGGAGTGGAGAGTGGCATGTATCTGGAGGAAAAAGACGTGGACTCGATCGCGTGCGGAGCGATGTTTCTCGGCTCTGGAGGAGCTGGCGACACGACCGTTTTGCAAATCATGGCGAAGCAGGCCATTCACGACAACGGCCCGGTCCGGCTGCTCTCTCCTTTCGAGCTGCAAGACGATGCATGGGTCGTCTCGATGTCGATGATGGGCTCGCCCGCTGTCCATTACGAAAAAATGATGTCAGGGCATGAGCTGATCATGGCGCTTCGGCTGCTGGAAGAAGAGAAGCAGATCAAGGCAAGGGCGCTGATCGCTCTGGAAATCGGGGGCATCAATGCGATCACGCCGATACTGGCGGCAGCGCTGACGGGCTTGCCGCTGGTCGATGCAGACGGGATGGGCCGGGCTTTTCCCGAGTGCCAGATGACGACGTTTCACGCTTTTGGAGCCGAAGCCAGGCCGTTCATCATCTGTGCCGACAACGGCAAGTGCCAGCGCTACTTGCATCCGTCCACGATTGAAATCGAGCGGGCGGCGCGGATTTCCATGACGAACATGGGCGGTTCGGTAGCATTGGCGAGCTTTCCCATGACAGGCAAGCTGTTGCAGGAAGCCGCGATCCATCATACGTTTTCCGTGTGCAAGCGAATTGGCGAAAGCGTACTGGCGGCAGGAAGCAGCGTGCAGCGCGTCTACAGCAGTCTGGCGGCGGAACTGCAAAACTCGATCTACGGCAAGCCTTGCAAGCTGATCGAAGGCAGGATCGTCGAGCTGCAACGTTATTTGCAGGACGGCTTTTTGCGCGGAGAGCTGCTGGTGGAAGGAAGCGGCTTTCACCATACGGAACAAGTCGAGATCGAGTTTCAGAGTGAATACTTGCTGGCGAGACAAGGAGAGCGGATTGTTGCCACTGTGCCCGACCTGATTTGCATTTTGGAAGCAGACAGCGGTCTTCCGCTCATGATCGACGAATTGGAAAAGCAGATGAAAGTCTGGGTGATCGCCATCCCGTGCCCGATCATCCTCCGTCACCCCAAGATGCTCGATTTCGTGGGGCCGTGGAACTTCGGGGTAGGAGACAGCTACGTGCCGGTGGAACAGCGGTTTTCCGAGGAAGGGAGCGGGTGAGCGATGCTGCGCTTGGGAATTGACGTCAGCGGTTTGCACACAGATGCCGTGCTGATGGATGAAAATGCAGCGATTGTCGCGACTGCCAAGGTGCGCACCTCACCGGACATGCTGTCGGGCATCGCGGAAGTTTTGCAGGCCATCTTGCGGGAAAACAAAGCGTGGAGCAGCCAGATCGCGGATGTCATTATCGGGACGGACTACTTTGAAAATGCGCTGCGCGAAGGAAAGAAGCTGGCAAAAGTATGCTCCATACGCATCGGCCAGGCGAAAAGCATGATTCCTCCGCTGTACGGTGCCCCTGTCCGGTTGCAGGAGGCAATCGGTCTGAGCTCTTGTCACGTATACGGCGGCCATGAGCTGGATGGAAGTGTTTCTTTGCGCCAACTGACGCGGGCGGAAGTCGAGCGGGAGCTGCGCGACCTGGATGCTGGGCAGGCAGAAGCTTTTGCGATAACGGGAACCTTTTCCCCTGTCAGTCATGCGCATGAAATCCAGGTGGCAGAGTGGGTCAGGGAGATTTGCGGCGAGGAGCGGCCCGTGGCTCTGTCGCATGAACTGGGCAGCATCGGCTTTTTGGAAAGGGAAAACGCGACGATTCTCAATGCCGCTCTGTCAAAGCTTACGCACGACTCGCTGTCAGGCTTGCGGGAGCTGCTCGACAGGCAAAAGCTTGCGGCGGAGATTTTTTTGACGCAGAGCGACGGCTCATTGCTCACGTACGAATCGGCTTTGCGCCACCCGATCCGCACGTTTGGCGCCAGAATCTCGGACAGCTTCCGCGGCGCCGCGCTTTTGACCCGGATGAATGACTGTATCGTCGTCGATGTGAGCCGGGAAAAGGTTTGCGTCGGTGTGCTGGAAGGCGGCTTTCCCAAAGAAAGCAGGCGCAATCAAAAGCTGGCGGGAATCCGCCTCAATTTGCAGATGCCGGATACGGCGCTGATTGCGCGCGACGGGCATGAGACGGTCGACGATGATTTGCTGGATGCGGTCTATCACGCGATCCAGCGCTTTCAGCCGCGCTTCGAGCCGCTTCCGATCGTGTTCGTCGGGCAAGAGAGCGAAGCCTTGGCTGCCTTTTTCAAATACCCGTGGTCTGAGGTGGTTCACCCGCCTGCTTATCCTCATGCCAGCGCGATTGGCGCATGTATAGCGCCCGTCAGCGGCAGCGTCGACCGGATTTACTGGCTGGTGGGGGAAGGAAAGCGGGAACAGATCATCGAGGTGGCAAAAGCGGAGGCGATCCGATCTGCGATCCAGGCTGGGGCTGTGCCGGAGACGGTGTTTGTGCAGTCGGCAGAGACGATCCCGCTTTCGTATATGCCGACGCGCGCCTTGCGCATGAGGGTGAAGGCGATCGGGCAGAGGCGGTAAAAGCGGAGAGAGCGATAAGAGCTGACAGGAAGCGGCTGGCGGGGCTTGGCCGTTTCCCCGTTTTTTCGCACAAGCCATTTTCTCAAAGTGATAAAACTGCGAAAATGTGAGAAAGTATGAGAAATGAAGAGAAATAACGGTTTGTCATCAAGGAGAGCTTCGCTGCTTTTCCAGACTGCTCCCGAAATTTTCAACTATATTTTTACAAATATGATAAAAACAGATGCAGCGAATGTAGCTCGCATCTGTTTTTTTGTGCGTATAAGCGAAAACGGGTTGGCATGGGATTTGCTTTTATAAAATTTTCAGATAATACAAAAATCTATCCCTGATTCGTCAAAGGAGCTGCCGCAACATTATCGAGGAAAGCGAGGGCCGCATGAAGCAAGGCTGACAAAGACTTTTGGACAACGGGCAACACTTTTTTCGCACTTATTCCCTTATTAGATGGATAGGCACACAAACAACATGAAGGAGGGTGAATGTGATGGCGGGTCATTCCAAGATGGCAGACGATTTCTCGCTCACGCGCGTGCCAAAAGAGGCGCGGGTGCCGATGTGGGAAATCCTGGTCATTCGCATCGGGGCTTTTACATCGTTGAGTCAGTTTATTTTGGGGGCGGCGCTCGGATACGGAATGACGTTCTGGGATGCGGCACTGGCGAGTTTGCTGGGATGTATTTTGCTGGAGGTCATTACGTTTTTGATCGGGATCGCGGGCATGCGGGAAGGGCTGTCCACGAGCATGCTGACCAGATGGACCGGATTCGGCAAGTACGGCTCCAGCATGATCGGTTTGGTGATCGCCGTGGCGACGATTGGCTGGTTCGGGGTGCAAAACTCGATCTTCGGTCAAGGGCTGAACGATGCGCTTGGTGGAGCGCTTGGCTTTCCGCTGTCAGCCACGTTGACGGGGCTGTTCGTGACCGCAATCGTCGTTTTCGGCTTCAAATGGCTCGGGTTGACAGCCAAAATCGCGGTGCCAGGCTTTTTGCTCGCGGTTGCCTACGGGATTTACAACGTGTTTGAAAATCACTCGCTCAGCGAGTTGATCGCGTCGGCTGCTCCGGGACCAGCCTTGACATTGGGCACAGCGGCGACGATGGTGGCTGGCAGCTTCATGGTCGGTGCGGTACTCACTCCCGATATGACGCGGTATTGCCGAAGCGGCAAGGATGTCCTCTGGTCCACCTTGATCTCGGTTGTGATCGGGGAAATCGGAATCAACCTGATTGCCGTGCTCATGGCGCATGCGGTCCAAAGCAGCGACGTCGTGACGATTGCCTTGCAGACGTCCGGCTGGCTCGGCGCAGCCACAGTCGTGTTTGCCACGGTCAAGATCAACGATATCAACTTGTACTCGGCATCGCTCGGGATCACCAATTTTATCGACTCGATTTTTGGCAAAAACGTCAATCGCGGCTTCATTACGTTGGTCGTCGGTGTCGTAGGGACTGTGCTGTCTGTGCTTGGCATTTTGGATCAGTTCGTCAACTTCCTGATTTTCCTCGGGGTGTGGGTGCCGCCGATTGCGGGGATCATGGTCGTCGACTACTTCATTTTGAAGCGCAGCCGGGCCGTCTTGGAGGAGAGCCGCAAGCGAGGCGCCTTGCCTGACACTTGCGAATCGATGAATCCAGTTGCGCTTGCGGCGTGGGCGCTTGGCTTTTTCACAGGCTACTTGTTTGACTGGGGCATCCCGTCAATCAATTCGCTCGTTGCCAGCGGGATCGTCTACTACTTGGGCATGAAGCTGTTTGGTTCCGCACCAGACGCCAAGCTGACGAAATCAGATTTGAACTGCGCTGGCTGACATTTGCAGAAAAGGAGAGATCATCGTGAGAAAAATCGGTAAGCAAGAAATTGAAGACATCGCTGTCGGTGCAGCTTTATTGGGCACAGGAGGGGGCGGCGATCCGTACATCGGCAAGCTGATGGCCCTGCAAGCTGTAGAGGAACATGGGCCGATTACGCTGCTGTCTATTGATGAAGTCCCGGACGATGCGCTGGTGGTGGCGTCAGGGGGGATGGGCGCGCCGACCGTTTTGGTTGAGAAAATACCTTCCGGGCACGAGATTTCCCAAACATTCAAAGCGCTGGAAAAGTACATCGGAAAAGAAGTATTCGCGACTTATCCGATTGAAGCGGGGGGCATTAACTCGATGCTTCCGCTGGCTTTGGCCGCTCAGCTCGGCTTGCCTGTCATTGATGCGGACGGCATGGGCCGCGCCTTCCCGGAGCTGCAAATGACGACGTTTTATCTCGATGGCATCTCTGCTACGCCGATGGTGCTGGCGGACGAGAAGGGCAATGTGACGATTATGGACACGATCGACAATGCGTGGACAGAGCGGATTGCCAGAAGCGTTACGGTGCAAAAAGGCGGCGCGGCGACCTCCGCGATTTATCCGATGTCAGGAAAAAATTTGAAGGATAGCGGCATCCACGACATTTTGAGCCTGGAAGAACAAATCGGCCGCGCCATCCGCTTGTCCAAGGAAGCCAATCTTGACCCGGTGCAAGAAGTTTTGAAGCTGACGAACGGCTTTGAGTTGTTCGCCGGAAAAGTCGTGGACGTCCACCGCAAAACAGAGGGCGGTTGGGCGCTTGGCACAGCCCATATCGAAGGATTGCGCGAATACAAAGGCCAGACGGTCGAGCTGCGCTTCCAAAACGAACATTTGCTGGCGAAATCGGGAGAGCGTCTGCTTTGTGTCACTCCCGACCTGATCGCGGTCGTCGACTCGGAGACGGGTTTGCCAATCACGACAGAAGGCTTGCGCTACGGGGCGCGTGTCGTCGTCATCGGCATGCCATGCCACCCGAAATGGCGCACGGAAAAAGGCATTCAAACAGTGGGGCCGCGCTACTTCCGCTATGACACGGACTACGTTCCGGTGGAAGAGCTGGTCGGGAAAGGAAGTGTTGCGAAATGACGTACCGGATTGGAATCGACGTAGGCGGAACCCATACAGACGCTGTCCTTTTGGACAAAGATTACCAGGTGTTGGCCCAGACGAAATGCTCGACGACAGAAGACGTCAGTTCCGGGATTTACGCGGCGATGCGCGAAGTGATCGCGCTCTCGGGCGTTCCGCGCGAGCAGATCACGTACGCGATGCTCGGCACGACCCATTGCACCAACGCGATTGTGGAGCGGAAGCATTTGAACGAGATTGCCGTCATTCGCATCGGAGCACCGGCGACGCTGGCGATCAAGCCGCTGGTAGGCGTGCCGGATGACCTGCGCGGACACTTGGGCAAACGGGTCTACATCGTGGCAGGCGGGCATGAATTTGACGGCAGAGAGATCGTCAAGCTGGATGAAGCCCATTTGTATGCAATCGCGGGCGAAATCAAAGGCAAAGTCGATTCGGTAGCGGTGACCTCCGTCTTTTCGCCAGTATCGAAAGAACACGAGCTGCGTGCAGCGGAAATTTTCCGCGATGTACTCGGGGATGACGTGCCGATCTCGCTTTCCTATGAAATCGGCAGCGTCGGCTTGTTGGAGCGGGAAAATGCGACTATCCTGAACGCGGCGATTGTAAACGTGGCAAAATCAACGGCTTTGGGCTTTTTGAGTGCGCTCAAGGCAGAGCAGGTGGAGGCACGCGTCTTTTTCGGGCAGAACGACGGAACATTGATGAGCATCGAGTACGCGATGAAGTACCCGATCCTGACGATTGGCTGCGGGCCGACGAACAGCATCCGCGGCGCTTCCTACTTGTCCGGGCTGGAAAACGCGCTGGTCGTGGATGTGGGCGGAACGACGACAGACATCGGCGTCCTGGTCAATTCTTTTCCGCGCGAGTCCTCGCTGGCGGTCGAAATCGGCGGCGCACGGACGAATTTCCGCATGCCTGACCTGATCTCGATTGGCCTCGGCGGCGGGACGATTGTCCGCGTGCAGGCTGACGGGCAATTTTCAGTCGGGCCTGACAGTGTCGGGTATCGGCTGCCGCAAAAAGGGCTGGCGTTTGGCGGCGATACGCTGACGACGACAGATGTCGTCATTGCCCTGGGCAAAGCAAACCTCGGAGATGCCGAAAAGGTAGCGCATCTGGATCGGACATTGCTTGAACAGGTGTACAGCCGCATGGTCGAGATGGTCGAGGAAGCGATCGACAAGATGAAGACGAGCAGCGAGCCAGTTCCGGTCATTCTCGTCGGGGGCGGCAGCATTTTGTTGCCGGATACGCTCAAAGGCGCTTCGCAGATCATCCGCCCGGAAAACTCTGGCGTTGCCAACGCGATTGGAGCGGCGATCGCCCAGATCAGCGGACAGATCGATCGCGTCTTTTCCCTGGATGAAAAAGGCCGGGCAGAGACGTTGGAGCAGGCGAAAAGCATTGCCGTAGAGGAAGCGATTGCCGCTGGCGCCGATCCAGCGACGGTGGAGATTGTGGAATTTGAAGATATTCCGCTCGCTTATCTCGGCAATGCCACACGCATCCGGGTAAAAGCGGCGGGCACACTGGCCGGGGTTTTGCAAACGAGCGACAGCAACTAAGCTTCTGAACAACCTACATCACTAAAAAAGAGGGATGACGGATGAAGATCAGAGTGATATTGCCCACGATTATGGATACGTTTAACCAGGAGGTGCAGCAGGAGTTTGCGCAATATGTGGGGAAACAGGTCGAAGTAGACGTGTGCCACCTGGATTACGGGCCAGCGTCCGTAGAAGGCGAGTACGACGAGGCTCTCTGCATCCCGAATCTGCTGGAAAAGGCGATTGCTGCGGAACAGGAGGGCTGCTCCGGCGTCATCAGCTTGTGCTTTGCCGATCCGGGCGTGAAGGCTGCGCGCGAGGTCGTAAGCATCCCGGTCGTGGGAGCAGGGGAGTCGTCCATGCTCATCGCCAGCATGCTGGGAAAAAGCTTTTCGGTTGTAACCGTACTCCCGCATGTGATTCACATGATCGAAAACGTCAGCAAAACGACAGGGGTCAACAGCAAGCTCGCATCTGTCCGCTATGTGGACATTCCGGTGCTGGATTTGGTGGACAAGGCGAAAATGGAAGACGCCTTGTTCGCGGAAATGGTGCGGGCGATTGAGGATGACAAGGCGCACGGACTCGTGCTTGGCTGCACGGGAATGCTTGGCGTCGCCGCCTCGCTCCAGGAACGGCTGAAACAACACGGCTACGAAGTGCCTGTCATCGATCCGTCGTTTGCCTCGGCGAAAATGCTGGAAAGCCTGATCGCCATGGGCGTCAAGCAAAGCAGGCTGACCTACATGCCTCCGAGACAAAAGTGGCAGAAATAATTTGCAGACTGGAAAGGGGACAAAGTCAGTGACACGTACCTCTGCTTTTCCTGTGCAAGAAATTCGCGAGCAGTTTCCCGCCCTGCAGCGCACGTACCACGCCAAGCCCGTCGCGTATCTCGATGGGCCGGGCGGCTCGCAGGTTGTGGCAGCGTCCATGCAAGCCGTCTTCCGGTATATGGAGAACGGCGGAGCCAATCTGCACGGAGCGTTTCCTACCAGCCGGGAAACAGAAGCGATCATTGCCGACGCCAGGCAAGCGGTTGCCGATTTGCTGGACGCCGCACCGGAGGAAGTCGCTTTTGGCGCAAACATGACGACCTTGGCTTTTGCCATCGCGCGTGCGCTTTCCCGTTCCTGGCAGCCAGGAGATGAGATCATCCTTTCCGAGCTGGACCACCGGGCGAATGTCGATCCGTGGCTGACCGCTGCGTTGGACCGTGGGGTGCTCGTCCGGTGGCTCAAAGCCGATCCAGAGACGTTGACGCTTGCCACAGAGGAGCTGGATACGCTTTTGACCGAAAAAACCCGACTCGTAGCAGTCGGATTGGCATCCAATGCGGTCGGCACGATCAACGACGTGGCGCGGATCGCTCGCGCTGCGCGAAGAGTCGGCGCTGTCGTCGCGGTGGATGCCGTCCACGCCGCGCCGCATATGGCGATCAGTTGCAAGCAGCTCGGCGCAGACATTTTGCTATGCTCCGCCTACAAATTTTTTGGCCCGCATGTGGGCATGGCCGTCATCCGCCAATCGCTGTTCGAGTCATTGAAAACGTACAAACTCGCTCCAGCGCCGGGCTACATTCCTGACAAGCTGGAGACGGGAACGCAAAACCACGAAGGAATCGCGGGCATCGCCCCGGCGATTGACTTCATCGCTTCGCTCGGAACAGGTGCCAACCGCCGCGAACGGCTGGCGGACGCTTTTTCCCGGCTGGAAAAGTATGAAAACCATCTGGCTGACGTCTTGCGAAGCGAGCTGCAACAAACAGCAGGCGTGAAGCTGTTCCAGGCTGGTGCGCATGTGCCAAAAACACCGACGATTGCCTTTCGCTTGGAAGGAATCGACCCGGAAGAAGCGTGCTTGCGAATGGCAGAGGAACATAGCGTGTTTATCGCGAGCGGCGATTTTTACGCCTCGCGTCTCGCTGAGCTGGCCGGACTTGCCGACAAGGGCGGGTGGATTCGGGCCGGGATTGCTCCTTACAATACGGAAGAAGAAATCCGGCGGTTGGCCCAAGGGATTGCGCAAATGGTGCGAGCGCAAAAAGAAGTCTGAATCTCCAGAAATGATCGGCGTGTAGGCGCAAGCTGAATCGACGCGGAGCATACCCGGATTCCGGTGAATAAAAAAAGCCTTACCCCGCAAACTATAGATAATCATCAGAAGAGGAAGCGGGGGGAAGGAATGCTCCACTACCCAGGGATTTACTATGCTATTTTTGGCCTGCTTTTTTTGATCGGGCTGTTTTGGACCATACGCTACGCCAAACGCCAGGAGACGAAAGAACTGGACAACAACATCAGCGAAACAACCGTCAAGCACAAGGTACTCGGGAATGTCGGGATGCTGTTTTACCTGGGAGCGTTTGCGGTGCTGCTCGCGATATTGCTGATTTCCGTACTCGTATACTAGCGTTCGGGAGGCGAGAGTAACAATGGACAAAAAAAGATATTACGTCTCGGTTCAGGCAGGGACAATCATGGAAAATCAGGGCGATTCTGCCTACGAGTTCGAAATCGAGGCGACAGACCTGCAAGTACACGCTTTGAAAAGCTTGTTTGAGCAAAGGACAGAAACGGAATTTGACACGTTCATCCGCGGGCATGCCCTGGCTGTCCCGTATCATTTTGACGCGGAAAACGATCTGTACGACGATTGTTTGACGCAAATATACCGCGCCATTTACGAATGCGGGACAGAGGAAACGAAGCAGCATATCCAATCCATGGGCATTCTCAACGGATAGTCCAGATTCAGCTGATTCGTGCACGTACACAGCCCACTTTCATCCGCCAATCATCGGCGGATTTTTTGTTTTGTGGAAGGGATTTCCAGCGTCCGTGTCAAAGAGCTTGTTTGAAGCCTGACCTTGCGGAGAGCGCATAAAGGAGGAAGTGCTTGTGAACAAGTCTTTGGCAGGATTGCCTGATCGCGCGACAATCGCAGGTTGGCAAGCGTACATGAACCAGCTCGGGCCGAGGTTGACGGGGACGGCTGCGCATCAGCGTTTTATCGAATTTTTGCGGGAACAAATCACGGCCATCGGCTATCAAGTTGAAACAGATCGGCACTACTTTCAAAAGTGGGAGGCAGAGCAAGCAAATCTGCACCTGTTGGCGGCTGACGGAACGGAGCAAGAAATCCGCGTCGCCTCGATTTATCCGTATTCAGGCATGACTTCTTCGCAAGGAATAGAAGGAGAGCTTGTTTATTGCGGCAAAGGAAAAGGCAGCTACAAGCATGCGCGGGGAAAGATTGCAGTCGTCGAGGTAGCGGTGTGGCCTTTGCCCACGACACTTTTGATGAAACAGCGCGACGTGTTTCCCGACGACGCGAAGCTGTCTTTTTTCCTGCAAAATCCGGTCTTGCAGTCGTTTCTTGGCGTGCCGGATTTGAAAAAAGCGAAAGAAGCAGGCGCTTTGGCAGTGATTGGCGTTTGGCGAAATATATCCACGGCAAATGCGCGTGACCAATACTTGCCTTTTGGCAATGACTATCAGGGGATTCCCGGCGTGTGGGTCGATCGCGAGGCGAGAGAAGCTCTACTGGAAGGCATCTCGAAAAAGAAGAGAGCGAGGTTGACGTTGTCCGCCAGTTTGCAGGAACAGGCTGCGAGCGAGACGATTTATGCAGTCGTTCCCGGAAAAACGGACAAGGAGGTCATCCTGGTCAACACGCATACGGATGGGCCGAATGGAATCGAGGAAAATGGCGGCCTGGGCATGCTGGCTATGATGCATTTTTTGCGGAATCAAGCGGAGAAGCCCGAACGAACGATGTTGTTTGTATTCGTGACGGGTCACTTCCAGCTTGAGCAATTCGGACTGAACCATCGTCAGGCGACATCCCGCTGGTTGCGCGATCATCCTGAGCTGTGGGAGGGCAAAGAGGGCCACGCCCGTGCGGTGGCAGGGCTGACCCTGGAGCATTTGGGCTGCATGGAATGGAGCGACAATCGGGACAAGACAGACTTTTTGCCGACAGGCCGTATTGCGCCGGAGCTGGTTTATACGGCGAACAAAGAGCTTGCGGCGTTGTACTTGCAAGCTTTGCAGGGACGGAAAAAGGTGCGGACAGTCTTGTTGCGCCCGCGCAATCGCATTTATTTTGGCGAAGGCCAGCCGCTTTTTCAGGAAGGGATTCCGACAGTGTCGCTCATCCCTGGCCCCGATTATTTGTGCACGGCCCCGGATCATGCCGAGGCAGACAAAATCGACGGAGAGCTGATGTACGAGCAAATCGAAACATTCGCCAAACTGATGATGGAACTGGATAAAACCAGCGTGGACAAGATCGGCAAGGTGGAGCCTGAATCGTTTGGCATCTGGTAAGGGAAGCTGGTTTTCTATCTTCTGTCCGGAGCGTAGCCGTATCCGGGGTATTTGCCGACAGGCCATTTTTGCTTGCGCGGCGCATCCAAAAGCTCCGGCCGGACATTGGCGTGGCTTTTATGTCAAAAAGGAACAGCGCCCCAGTGCTACGCACACTGGTTTCGCTGTCCCTGCATCATCGTATTTGTGCCAGCCCGGCTTTGGCTTTTGCCTGGGCGTCGACGGTTATATCTTTACGGTCACGAGCTGGCGCTTTTGCTCCGTTTGGGCCAGACGAAAAAGCTGACGGTAATCAAAAGGTCAATGCCGAGCACGACCGCCCATTGCAGTATCGCCCGCTCCAAAGCTCCGGTCCGCGAGGCATCTCCGACAAAAAAGATCATCGCGAGCAGCAGCCCCGCCCCGATGAGGTAGGCGAAGACGTGCTTGAACCAGCCTTTGGCATACGACCTGGCGTAAGCCATCCCGTACAGCTTCGGCTTTTTCGCCAGTGGCTGCTTTTTTACATAGGACAAAAACTTGTCGTCCGCCCAGCGAATCATGCCTTTGCCAAAAGCGATCGACACGCCGATATAGACAGCAGCCAGCGCATGAGCCATGGTCGCAGTCGCGCCCCGGTACAAGTCCACGCTGGTCACGGCCAGCAAAACGAGGTCGACCACGGGAGTCAGCGCCAGGATGAAAAGCCCCAGCCGCTCTTTTCCCAAGCCATACCGCACGGCCAATCCGAGGGCAATCACGACCCAAAAACCAATTTCACAGGCAACGATCATCCACGCGATCCAGTTCACGTTCACGCTCTCCTTTTTAATACAAATGTATTGTAAAAAGATTTTATCACCTGTTTTTATTTAATACAAGTGTATTGTTTAATTGCTCGTCCTGTTCGGGCTTGGTAAAATACAGCTATGCCAAAACAAATCGATCACGAAAAACGAAGAGAACAAATAGCCGAAGCGACCTGGCGGGTCATCAGCGAGCGGGGAATGGAGGGAGCGACGGTTCGCAATATCGCGGCAGAGGCAGGGCTGTCGCTAGGTGCGCTGCGGCATTATTTCAGCACGCAGGACGAGCTGCTGGCGTATTCGTTGAAGCTCGTGAAGGAGAGGGCGACGGCTCGCATCCGCGAGATTATTTCGCTTGATTTGCCGCCGAGAGAGAAGTTTATCAAAACGATTCTGGAGCTTGTGCCTACCAATCAGGAAAAGATGGCGGAAATGGAGGTCTGGTTTGCCTTTACCGCCTACTTTCGCCATAAGCCGGGCGGATTGGACGCGCAGTATGACGGCATTTACCCCGGCTTGCAAAAGCTTATGGACTATGCCGAGCAGTCCGGACTGCTGCCTGCGAACATCGACAAGGAAATGGAGACAGAGCGGCTCTACGCCTTGGTCGACGGGCTTGCGCTGCACGCCTATCTCGAACCGCAGCGCCTGGACGGGCCGAAGGTAGAGCGCGTGCTGATTCATCACTTGTCAGCGCTGATGGCAACGGAAGATTGAGCCATGTCAGGTAAACATGACACGGGGAGAACAGACATGAACAAAAACATCCTGATAGTCGAAGACGAACCGATTTTGCGGGAAATCATGAAGGATTACTTCGAAAACGAAGGCTATGCGGTGCTGGAAGCGGCAGACGGCAAAGAAGCGCTGGCGCTGTTTCAGGCGCACGACGTCCACCTGATAATTTTGGACATCATGCTGCCGGAGCTGGACGGCTGGTCGGTCTGCCAGCGCATCCGCAAAATATCCCGTGTGCCGATTATTATGCTGACGGCTCGCGCTGACGAGGATGACACGCTCTTCGGGTTTGAGCTGGGCGCTGACGATTACGTCACCAAACCGTACAGCCCGCCTGTTTTGCTGGCGCGGGCCAAACGGCTGCTGGAGAGAGAGGCTTTTTTGGCTCCGGCGGGCGAGCGCCTGTCTGGCAGCGGCATCACGATCGACTTTTCTTCGCGCACAGTGGCAATCGGGGAGAAGCAGGTTGATTTGACGCACACGGAGTTTGAAATCCTCGCTTATTTGCTGAAGCATAAAGGCATGATTGTGTCCCGGGAGCAACTGATTACGAAAATATGGGGGTACGACTTTGCCGGAGACGATCGCACCGTGAACAGCCACATTCGCAATTTGCGCGCCAAGCTGGAAGAGAAGGCGTCCTGTATCGTCACCGTTGTCCGGTCCGGGTACAAGTTCGAGGAGCGGGCATGAAAAGCAGTGTTGTCACCAAGCTGTTCATCTGGACGACTGCTTTGTGCGTCCTGATCCTCGCCGTGATTTACGTGGGACAGACCGTTTTTTTCAAGCAGTTTTACATCAACCAAAAAGTCGCGGACGTGCAGGCAAGCTTGCAGGCGTTTGAGCAGGAGTACGCCCAAAAGCGCAACGATATCGAAGCTGTCCGGCAACTGGAGCAACAGTTTTACCGCCAGCACAACACATGGGTCACCACGCTCGATCAGCTCGGCAACATTCGCGATGCGGCCGATTTTTCCGTCGAAGTCAGGCTGTTCCCGGAAAAGGGCAACCCTTTTGCCAATCGGACATTGGTCCTTCCGCTGTACGGCCTCTTGAACGCAGAAGACCTGTACCAGCGTAGCCGCTTCCTGCGTCCGGGCGAGATGGTCGCCATCGATGTGTTTCAGAGCGGCGAGGAGCTGGTTC
Organism: Brevibacillus sp. FSL K6-0770; assembly: GCF_038000275.1. NCBI lineage: Bacteria > Bacillati > Bacillota > Bacilli > Caryophanales > Paenibacillaceae > Brevibacillus > Brevibacillus sp. FSL K6-0770. Next base: position 5,120,757 of record NZ_JBBOBQ010000001.1, on the reverse strand, counting down.
CGTATCGGCTCGAAGTGGAGTACGACAAAGTCTGGTTCGAGAATAAATATTTTGTGAAAAAAGAGCACGAGATCATCTCGAAAAACCCCAATCCAGCCGAGAAGAGCGAAGAATTTCCAAATAGGCTGCTCTACGGGACCATCACGCAGGCGCACCTCCCGGACCAGGGGGAAACGCCGCGCTTTTTGTACAGCAATCCGGCCTTTGTCGACCGGATCAAGCAGTTTCAGGCGGACTTGCTGGTGAATCCGGAAAAGGCGAAGCCAGCAGGACCGCTGACGTATCAGGTCGCAGAAAACGCGATCTCGTACCAATTGTTCGTCCAGCCTGTGCATTACGCGAACGAGCAGCCGATTTACCTTTTTGCCATGACATCGTTGCAGCCTGTAGATGAGGCGATCAGCATGATCGAGGATTACTACGTGTATCTCATCCTGTTTGTGCTCCTGCTCATTCTGCTCAGTTCCTTCTACTATTCGAAGCAAATTGCCCGTCCGCTGCTTGCGATCAACCAGACGACGAAAAAGATGGCCAGCCTTGATTTCTCCGAGAAAATTCCCGTCGTCTCCCATGACGAGATCGGCGACCTCTCGCGCAGCATCAACCAGCTCTCGGAGCGGCTGCACGCCTACATCGAGCAGCTTCAACAGGATATCGAAAAAGAAAAGCAGCTGGAGCATACGCGCAAGGAATTTATCGCAGGCGTATCGCATGAGCTGAAAACGCCGCTGTCGGTAATCCAGAGCTGTCTGTCGATCGTCAAGGACGGGGTCGCGAGCCATAAAAAGGACTACTACTTCGAGGCGATGGAAAAAGAAGTGAACAGGATGGACTTGCTGATCATCGACATGCTGGAACTGGCGAAGTACGAATCAGGAACGTACAAGATGCAGCGGGAGCCGTTTGCGCTGCACGAGGTGATCGAGCAGGTTTGCGACAAGCTGCGCCCGGACATCGAGGGCAAACAACTGCATCTGCACAAACAGCTTGTGCCTGTTGTGGCAGTCGCCAATCAACTGCGCATCGAGCAAGTCGTCGTCAATTTCCTGACCAATGCCATTCGCTATACGCCGGAAGGGGAAGTCGTCGTCGTGTCCATCCGCGACGAGGGCCGGATGGCACGAGTCAGCATCGAAAACAAAGGCAGCCGTATTCCCGAGGAACAACTGGAAAAAATCTGGGATCGCTTTTACCGCGGAGAGCCGTCCCGCCAGCGTTCCACGGGAGGAACCGGACTCGGGCTGGCTATTTGCAAAAAAATATTGGAGCTGCATGACGTGCCGTTCGGCGTGTGCAATACGGAGGAAGGCGTCGAGTTTTTCTTCCTGCTCCCGAAAAACGAATAGCATTCAAGCGCAGAACACGTTTCTGCGCTTTTTTGTTCTGGTCGTTTTTATCCATTTTTTACGCCGCGTCGATTTGTTCTGCATCTGATCTTGATCTCGGCCCTGTACGCTCTTTGGGTAGACAAGGCAAGCATTGCATTGCGCATTGCGCGTCATTTTCAAAAAGAGAGGGAGAGAATCATGAAAAAACAAGCTTTGGTCATGTTGTTGGCAGGGAGCATCGGGTTGTCGCTTGCCGCATGCGGAAATCAACAGGCAGAGCAGCCCAAGCCTGCCGAGCGAGGAAGCGCGGGAACAGCCGCAGGGCAGACAGCGGAGCCGACGTATCGGTCGTTGTTTCAAACAAGCGTATTTCTCGGCGATTCGATCACGGAAGGCTTGTCCTTCCACGATGTTTTGGATGAGGCGAATGTAGCGGCAGGGGCAGGCAAAACGGCTGAATTTGCGCTGGAGGATGTCGAGGAGATCGCCAAGCGCAAGCCTGAGCGTATTTTCATCCAATTGGGATCAGATGACATCCTCTGGCCGACAGACGATCCCGTGAGCTACTCGTACAAGCATTACGCCAAGCTGATCGACAGTCTCAAGGAAAAGCTGCCCCAGGCGAAGCTGACGATCTTGTCCGTGACTCCCGTAACGGCGGAGGCAGAGAAACAGGAGCCGCGCTATCGCAACATTGCAGCGTACAACAAAGGGTTGCAGGAGCTGGCGGCCAAGCACGGCGTGGAGTTCGTCGACGTGTCTCCGCTGGTTGCTGGCAACGAAGACTTGTACGATACAGACGGGATTCACTTCAAGGGCAAATACTACAGGCTGCTGCTCGATTACTTGAAAGACCGCCTGAACTGACAGGCGCGTCTGCCGAGCGTTGCGGGCAGGGAGGGAACGAGCGTTGGTTTTTAGCAGTCTGTTGTTTTTCTTTTACTTTTTGCCGCTTACATTGCTGCTTTATTATATAGCGCCTGCGCGGCTGAAAAATGCGGTGTTGTTCGCGGCAAGCCTGGTGTTTTACGCATGGGGCGAGCCTGTGTACGTGTTTCTCATGCTCGCTTCCACGGCGTTTGATTATGCCAATGGTTTATTGCTCGACAAGTTCAGGGAGCGAAGGGGAGTAGCCAGGGCGATTCTCTTGTTCTCGCTCGCCGGGAGCTTGGGGGTGCTCGGGTTTTTCAAGTACGCCGGGTTTGTCGCAGACAACCTCAACCAGTGGCTGGGGCTTTCGTTGTCTGTGCCAGAGCTGCCGCTGCCTGTCGGCATTTCCTTTTATACGTTTCAGACAATGTCCTACATCGTGGACGTGTACCGGGGCAAGGTAGCCGCGCAAAAAAACATGCTGTCCTTCGGGCTGTACGTGGCGATGTTTCCGCAGCTCGTGGCGGGACCGATCATTCAATACGGCGAGATCGCGAGGCAACTTGTCGCCCGCACGGTGACATTCGGGCAATTCGGCGAAGGGGCAGCGCTGTTGGTCAGAGGACTGGCGAAAAAAGTGCTGCTCGCCAATAACATCGGGCTGCTGTGGTCTGACGTGAAAGCGACGCCGCCCGACGAGCTGACGACTTTTCTCGCCTGGCTCGGCATCGTCGCCTTTGCCTTCCAGATTTACTTTGACTTCAGCGGCTACTCGGATATGGCGCGCGGACTGGGGAAAATGTTCGGCTTTGACTTTATGGAAAACTTTCGCTATCCGTACATGTCCAAAAGCATTTCGGAGTTTTGGCGCAGATGGCACATTTCGCTAGGGAGCTGGTTCCGGGAGTACGTGTACATTCCGCTTGGCGGCAACCGCGCGGGGCTGTTGCGGCAGTCTGCAAATTTGCTGGCCGTCTGGTTTTTGACTGGACTTTGGCATGGAGCAAGCTGGAACTTCGTCATCTGGGGGGTGTATTTCGGGCTGTTCATCATCCTGGAAAAATGGTTGCTCCTGCGCTTGCTGCAAAAGGCGCATGCCGCTGTCGGGCACGTCTACACGCTTGTGGTCGTGCTGATCGGCTGGGTATTTTTCGAATGCGCGAGCCTGCCTGTGGCCTGGCAGTTCCTGAGGGCGATGTTCGGTTTTGCGGGACAAGGCTTCATGGACGACCAGGCGCTCTACTACTGGTCGACGAGTTGGCTCTTGCTGCTTGTGCTGGCAATTTGCTCGACGCCGTTTCCAGAAAAGGCAGCAGCGCTGCTCAGAGACAGGCGGCACTTGCTGGGCGGGGCTGTGGCGGCGGCCGTGCATGTCGGGCTGTTGCTGCTGTCTACGGCTTTTTTGGTCGATGAGACGTACAATCCATTCTTATATTTTCGTTTTTGAAGGATGTGGTGATTGTGAACAAAGCCAATCCGTGGGAAGGGCCTCTGGTCGCCCTGCTATTGGTCGCTTTTACCGGCGGGATTCTCGGCTGGAACCTGCTCGCGCCCGACCAGCCGTTTTCCGAGGCGGAAAATCGCAGCTTGAAGCAGCTCCCGATGTTTTCCGTGCACAGCTTGGTCACAGGAAAGCTCGCGACCGAGGTGGAGAAGTACGTCGCCGACCAGTTTGCGGCTCGGGAGTTTTGGGTCGGGCTGCGCTCGGAAGTGGAGAGCGCGCTGGGCAAAGTGGAGCGGCATGGCGTTTACCTGGGGCGGGACGGATTTTTGCTGCAAAAATTCACGCCGCCCGCGCCCGGCGACGCAGAGGCGAAAGCCGCGGCGATCCATGCGTTTGCTGATGCAGTGCCCAGCCTGCGCACATACGTGATGCTCGTCCCGACGGCGCAAAGCGTGCTGGACGACAAGCTGCCGCCTTACGTCTCCGGCAGCGGAGAGCTTGTCTACCGGGACGAGATCAGGCAGCTTCTGGACGAGAGAATTGCGTTTGTGGATGTGTATCCGGCGCTGACTGCGCAGCGAAAACAGGCGATTTTTTACAAGACAGACCATCACTGGACGACGAAGGGCGCTTTTTATGCCTACCAGACGCTGGCAAGGCAAATGGGCCTGGAACCGCAGGACGAGGAAGACTTTCGGATAGAGACAGGGTCGGACGCGTTTTACGGCTCGCTCTATTCCAAAAGCGGCTACAGACATGTGCAGCCGGACAGCATCGAACTGTATGTTCCGCGCGCGGCGCAAACGTACAGCGTCGAGTTCGTGGACGAACAGCGGCAGTCCCATTCGTTGTACGAGCTGGATCAGCTCAAGCGCAAAGACAAGTACGCCGTCTTTCTCGGCGGCAACCACGGCCTGCTCCACATTCGCTCGGACAATCAGGCGAAAAGGAAGCTGCTCGTCGTCAAAGACTCGTATGCCAACAGCCTGCTGCCGTTTCTCGTGCCGCACTTTGCGGAAATCGCCGTCGTCGACCTGCGCTATTACGAGGGAGATGTTTCCCGGCTCGCCCGCGAGCAGCAGTACAGCGACATGCTGCTGCTCTACAATGTGCAGACGTTTGCGGAAGATCCGTCCATCCTCGCTTTGGCAGGACAGGGGCAATAAACAGGAGGGAAAAGCAATGACAAGTCTGTTTGGGAGCAAAGGCGCCCGGAAGTGGCTGGCGGCACTGTTTGCCTGCGCCGCGCTAGTGATGGCAACTGCCGGATGCTCCGATGCGGAGCGCGAGGAAGCTGCCCCGACGATAGAGGAAATCGCCGAACATATCAGCCAAGCCGTGAACGTATCCGAGCTGAAGCAAGGCGATGCGGCCAAGCTGCAAAAGCTTTACCACATCGCGCCAGAGGAGATCGAGGGCTTTATGCTGCTAACGTCGCAGTCGAATGTGCGGGCAGACGAAATTCTCGTCTTGCAGGTGAAGGACGCGGCTGATCTCGGGGCGATCAAGGAAAACGTGCAAAAACGCATCAAGGCGCAACTGGTCAAATTCAGCGACTATCGTCCGGACGAGGCGACTCTCGTGGAAGAGCATGTGTGGAAAACAAAAGACAGATTCGCGCTGTTCGCCGTCTCGCGGGAGTCCGGGCAGGTCGAGCAGGCATTCGAGGAGGCTTTTTCGCTGCCGTAGATCAGGCGCAAAAAGAGGCGCGGGAAGCCGTGGGTCTGCCGACAGACTGGACAACAGCGGCGTTTTCGCCAAGGCCAGGCGCTACCCATTTGTTAACGCAGCCTTTACCAATCCCTTACATTTCTTTACACAAAGCCCGTCCTATCTCAACAGAAGAAGACTATGATTGGTGACATGCTTATGAACATTCCTATTTGCAGGAGGTACAAAATGTTTCGTACATTCCCGAAAAAGCTTGTCCCAGTAGCTGTCATCTCTTCTCTGGCCCTGACGACGGCGCTGTTTGGCGGCACTCCCGGTCTGGTCAAGGCGGCAGAAAATAAAGCGGGCAACGCCCAAGTTAAAAACATTATCTTCCTGATCGGTGACGGCATGGGTACGTCCTATACAACTGCTTACCGCTACATGAAAGACGACCCGAAGACTACTGTGATGGAGCCGACCGAGTTTGACAAATATTTGGTCGGGGCGCAAATGACTTATGCCGAGGACGAAAAGCAAAACATCACCGACTCGGCTTCTGCGGCGACTGCCATGTCTTCCGGCGTGAAGACGTACAATAACGCGATTGCGGTCGACAACGACAAATCGGAAGTAGAGACGGTGCTGGAACGGGCCAAAAAAGTAGGGAAATCTACTGGACTGGTAGCTACCTCGGAGATTACGCATGCGACCCCTGCGGCTTTTGGTGCGCACGATGAGAGCCGCAAAAACATGGACGCGATCGCAAACGACTACTACGATCTGCGAATCAACGGCAAGCATTCCGTCGACGTGTTGCTCGGCGGCGGTCTGAACAACTTTGTACGCAAAGATCGCAACTTGACGGAAGAGTTTAAGAAAGACGGCTACAGCTACGTCACGACCAAACAAGAGCTTTTGAGCGACAAAAATGACAAAATTCTCGGCTTGTTCGCAACAGGCGGAATGGACAAAATGATCGACCGCACGGAGAAGTCTCCTTCGCTGGAGGACATGACGAAAGCGGCAATCGAGCGACTGAACAAAAACAAGGACGGCTTCTTCCTGATGGTAGAAGGAAGCCAGATTGACTGGGCTGGTCACGACAACGACATCGTTGCCGCGATGAGCGAGATGGAAGACTTTGAAAAAGCGTTCAAAGCAGCGATTGATTTTGCGAAAAAAGACGGCAACACACTGGTTGTCGCAACGGCAGACCACTCCACAGGCGGCTTGTCTGTAGGGGCGAAAGAGGAGTACAACTTCCTGGTAGGGCCGATCAAAGCGGCGAAGCGCACCCCTGATTTCATTTCTGCCGAAATCGCCAAAGGCGCAAACGTAGAAGAAACGCTGAAAAAGTACATTGATTTGCAACTGACTCCGGAAGAAATTGCTTCCGTGAACAAAGCGGCTGCCACCAAAAAGCAGGTGGACATCGACAACGCCATCGAAGCGATTTTTGACAAGCGCACCTTCACTGGCTGGACAACAGGCGGACATACCGGAGAAGATGTCAACGTATACGCTTACGGCCCAGGCAAAGAGCAATTTGCCGGACTGATCGACAATACGCACAACGCCGAAGTCATTTTCGAGATTCTCGGCAAGGCGAAGAAATAAGGATGCAAGAACAGAAGCTGCCAGGCTTATCTGGCAGCTTTTTCTTTTGCGCGGGCCAAGGGGGAGAGTCTCCCGTCCTGCCTGCATGTTTCTCGCGAAAGTCGCTTCGGCCAAAACAGCTATAGGGGTTTACATCCCGAACGTCCATTCGTAGAATAAGGGCAAGAAGGTGAGCCTGGTGAAGATGAAAAAAGATATGGCAAGTATTTTGGAGCAGTTGAAAACAGACGAGCGTTTTCGGGACAATATCGCCCACTGGCGGGTGATTCCGGCACGCGAGGCCAAAGCGGTTCCGTTTCCGCAGGAGATGGATGCGCGTATTCAGGATGCGCTGACGCGAAGAGGGATCAGTTCTTTGTACACGCACCAGGAGACGTCGTTTCGCCATGTGCGCGGAGGCAAGCATATCGTGGCTGTCACGCCGACTGCATCGGGGAAAAGCATGTGCTACCATCTGCCGATTTTGCAGACGCTGGCCGAAGACACACAAGCCCGCGCGCTTTACCTGTTTCCGACCAAAGCGCTCGCCCAGGACCAGAAAGCGGAGCTGCACGAGCTGATTGGCGAAATGGGGCTGGCCATCAAGTCGGAGACGTACGATGGCGACACTCCTGCCAACATCCGGCAAATGGTGCGCAAAGCGGGCAACATCGTCATCACCAACCCGGACATGCTGCATTCAGCCATTTTGCCCCATCACACCAAATGGGTTTCTTTTTTCGAGCATTTGAAATACATCGTCATCGACGAACTGCATACATACCGCGGCGTCTTTGGAAGCCACGTCGCCAACGTGATTCGCCGCCTGAAACGGATTTGCGCCTTTTACGGCAGCACGCCGCAATTCATCTGCACGTCGGCTACGATCGCCAATCCGCGAGAGCTGGCGGAAGCGTTGACAGAGGAGCAGGTAGAGCTGGTCGATAACAACGGCGCGCCGTCGGGAATCAAGCATTTTGTGTTCTACAATCCGCCAGTGGTCAACCGTCAGCTGAACATCCGGCGAAGCGCCACATTGGAGGCGCGGGATATTACCGAGCAGTTTTTGACCAATGGCATCCAGACGATTTTGTTTGCGCGCAGCCGTGTCCGGGTGGAAATTTTGCTGACGTATTTGCAGGAGCTGATCAAGCGCAAGCTCGGCCCGAAAACGATTCAAGGATATCGCGGCGGCTATTTGCCTAGTCAGCGCAGGGAGATTGAGCGCGGCCTGCGCAATGGCGACATCATGGGAGTTGTTAGCACGAATGCGCTGGAGCTTGGGGTGGACATCGGGCAGCTCCAGGCGTGCGTCATTACCGGGTATCCAGGCTCGGTGGCGAGTACGTGGCAGCAGGCGGGACGGGCAGGCAGACGGCAAGGAGAGTCGGCGGTCATTATGGTCGGCAGCTCGACTCCGCTGGATCAATACGTGATCGCCCACCCCGAGTATTTTTTCGATCGGAGTCCGGAGACGGCACGGATCAACCCTGACAACCTGATTATTTTGGTCGATCATCTGAAATGCGCGGCGTACGAGCTGCCTTTTAGCAAAGGGGATACGTTCGGTCGCGCGGAAATCACGGAAGTGCTGGAATTTTTGACTGAGGAGCAAGTGCTGCACTACTCTCGCGGCAAATGGTTCTGGATGAACGATTCATTCCCAGCACACAACATCAGTCTGCGCTCGGCATCCCAGGAAAACGTGGTCATCATCGATATTAGCGAACGCGGCAACGAGCGGGTCATCGGGGAAATGGACCGGTTCAGCTCGATGACGCTTTTGCATGACGAAGCGATTTATTTGCACCAGGGAACGCAGTACCAGGTGGAAAAGCTGGACTACGAGGAAAAGAAAGCGTACGTCCGGGAAGTGCAGGTCGACTATTATACAGACGCCAATCTGGCGGTGCAGCTGAAAGTGCTGGAGCAGGACCAGACGCGCCACCACGGGCAGAGTGTCGTTGCCTACGGCGAAGTCTCGGTGCACGCCATGGCGACGATTTTCAAGAAAATCAAGTTTGAGACGCATGAAAATATCGGTTCGGGGCCGATTCATTTGCCTGAGGAGGAGCTGCACACGAACGCAGCGTGGATCGGTTTTTCCGACTCGCTGCTTGCAGAGATCGGGACGGAGGACGTGGAGCGGGGGATGGTTGGACTGGCCCACGTATTGCAGCACGTAGCGCCACTTTTTGTCATGTGTGACCCGATGGACTTGCATGTGATTCCCCAGCGCAAGGCTGTGCATTCTCAAGAGCCGACGATTTTCCTGTACGACCGCTATCCGGGCGGCATCGGGCTATCCGAGCAAGTGTACAAGGAAATGGAGACGATTCTCACGCAGGCGCAGCAGCTGATCAGCTTTTGTCCGTGTACATCCGGCTGTCCTTCCTGCGTAGGGGCGACTGATGACGGCAGCAAGGAGCTGGCGATGACCTTGCTGCGCATCGCTCAGGGAGGAAGCACATATGTCTCTTAAATCCAAGCTGCAACGGATGAAGGGACATATGGCGCTGGATTCGGAAAAAAGGGCGTCGTCCGCCGCAGCGAGGGCAGCTGAGGAAGCGCAGGGGCAGTCGGCTGCGGGATTGGCGGCCAAAGCAGACGGAGTGCTCGAAACAGCCGAGGTGTCGGCCAAAGCAGACGGAGTGCTCGAAACAGCCGAGGTGTCAGCAGAGGCAACCAGAGTGTCCGTTGCGGCTAAGGCATCGGCTGAAGTAGCTGGAGCGTTCGAAACGACCGAAGAATCAGCCAGAGCACCAAAAACGACTAAGATGTCCGCAGAGGAAGAAGTTACCGCATCAAGTCCCGCTGACTCAGAATCACTTTCTGCCATTCCCGCACAAGCAGGGAAACTGCCGATTCCTTTTGCAGACAAATGGAGCAGAATGCAGGCGTTCCCCTACTTTTGGGAAGACGAGCATGTCATGATTCGCGAGGTTCGCTATCCGATCGGGCAACGCCACGGGGCGTACACTTTTTCCCAGTTGAACGAGGCAATCGCTATCTGGGAAGCTTCCGGCAGAGAGCATCCATTGTCCGCAGCGGGCAAAAAAGCGGACGAGTTGCTGTTTTTTGATACGGAGACAACCGGGCTGTCCGGCGGCGCCGGGAATGCCGTCTTTTTGCTTGGTTACAGTCGTCTGGAAGGGGAAGAAGTTATTGTCCGCCAGCATTTCCTTCCGGCTCCGTATGCGGAAGCGACTCTGTACCAGTCGTTTCTCGAACAGGCGCAAAAGTCTTCGCATCTGGTGACGTTCAACGGGAAATCGTTTGACTGGCCGCAGGTGCGGACGAGGCATACGCTGGTGCGCGATCAGGTTCCCGCCTTGCCGACGTTCGGTCATCTCGACTTGCTGCACGGAGCCAGAAGGCTGTGGAAGGCTGAGCTGGAATCGTGTCGCTTGGGAATCATCGAGCAGGAAAAGCTGGACGTTTTTCGCGAAGATGATTTGCCAGGCTTTTTGGCTCCTGTACGGTACTTTGACTTTTTGCATTCGCAAGACCCTGACGTGATCGAAGGGGTGCTGCGGCACAACGAGACAGACGTTCTTTCGCTGATCACGCTGTACATTCACATGACCCGGCTGTTGACAGATCAGCCGGGCAACGACATTTCTGTTGCGGAACGATTTGAAATTGCCAGATGGTACGATGCACTGGGGGACCAGGAAGCGGCCATGGCGGGCTACCGCCTGGTTGCGGATAGCGACCATGTCTGGAGCAACCGGGCCAAGCTCGCCATCGGCCATTTGTACAAAAAGCAAAAGAACTGGCAGCAAGCGTTGACGGTCTGGGAAGCGTGCATAGCGTCGTCCGGCTACGTCCCGGAAGAGGTGTACATCGAGGCGGCGAAGCTGTGCGAGCATCAACTGGGCGATGCGGAAAAAGCATTGCGCTATACGCGGCAAGCTTACGAGCAGTGGAAAAAGCGGGGCACCTTGCTGCGAAACCGTACCCAAGCAGAAGCAGCCGCCTACCAAAAACGGATCCACCGCCTGCAAGCGAAAATGCAGGGAAATGCGGTGGAGCAGGAGAGCCTTTTGTCCGGGTTTTTGGATTGGTCGGATGAGCAGGAAGAAATGTAAATAGCGCAATAATGGTAGGCTCTGTCGGGAAAGCAGCAGCTATCGGTAAGCAGTAGCTACTGGGTAAAACAGCAGCTATTGGATCAGCAGAAGCATTAGCTAAAAAGTGTAGCTTTCCGATAAAAAAACAGCCTCCTTCCCAAACCGGGTGAGGCATTTTCTCAGTCTTCTATGTCAAAACGAAGCTTCGTTACTGGCCCGTCTTCCTTGAACCATTTGGCGACCGATTCGTACGAAGAATCAGTCAGCACTGGTACCGATATTTCCAGCGTGTGCGCGTCGACCCATGCCAAATCCGTGATGGGCAGCTCAAAAGACTCCGGTGATAGCAGCGGCCGCAGCTTTTCCTCGGCATTGTGGATCGGAAGCAGCTCCAGCTTCATCAAATCGATGATCGACAGATGATGCCGAATCACTTCATTCCCCTCATTTCTGCCAAGGAGGATCGCTGCGTACTTTTCGTCAGGCGATAAAATCGCTTGCTGAAAGATGCTGGAAGGGTCTAACGGAAGACTTTTGACATGGTCGTCTTGCAGGTGGACCAGAACATGACTGCATAATTTGGTGCCGCAGGCGTAGGCCACATCGGCAAGCAATCCATTTTTTCCAGACCAGAATGGCTCAACCACGATTCGTTCCATTTCAATCTTCTGCTCTTCGGGGGTGTACTCGTTCAAATAATTTTGCAGCCCTTGAATTTGATTGACGGGTAAATCATATTCTTTTGAGTCAAAGACAAAGGTTAGTGCTTCCCCCACTTCCGTCACAGCGCTGTCGGTTTGTTGAAAAGAGGCTGCTTCGTTGCTGCACCCGCTCAGTTGAATTAGAAGAAGCAGCTTCAATAAGATAGAGACAAGGAAGTTCCTTTTCATAACAGCTCCTTTTCGGCTATATACGCTTGATTTTACAATATTTTCTATTCTTTTGCGTTTCTACAGCAAAGAGATGAATCCTGCACAAAACAGCCGCTAAAAAACGCTCATGACCGTGTAATGAAAAACAGACCCTCTGATTGGAGGGTCTTGCCGTTTATTTAACATATCTCTCCCGATACTCCTCCGCCAGCATGGACATCAGGATCGAATCGTGATAAGCATGGTTGTAAAAGAGCGCTTGACGCTGCACGCCTTCGCGCTGGAAGCCGAGCTTTTCATAAGTGTGGATCGCCCGGTCATTGTAGGCGAATACGTTCAGCTCGATCCGGTGCAGGTTGAGAATGCCAAACCCGTAGTCGAGCATCAACAGCAGCGCCTCACTGCCGTAGCCTTTGCTCTGGTAGGCGGGTTGATGGATGGCAATGCGAATGTAGGCGTTGCGGTTGAAAGTGTCGATATCGCCTAGCTGAACGTCACCAATCACCTCATCGTTTTCGCACAAGGCGATCGCAAGCAGCACGCTGGCAGAATCTTGCCTTTTGCTCTCAAAATATTGCTCGATTTGCTCGCGGGTAAAGTGCTTTTGCGTGCCTGTCAATTTGCGTGTATCGCTGCTGTAGAGCGAATGATAGTAAAAGTCCACATCGTCCTGTCCAAGAGGGCGGAGATAGACGCGTTTTCCCACCAGAAAACGGACGGGGGCGCTGTATTCGTTATGAGTAGACATGTTTGCTGTCCTCCTTGCCAGATTCGCTTTTTAACAGCATAGTGGACAAGTGTATACTTGAAAATGCACAGTTTGCTAAAAAACAAAAGGACAGATGAGGGAGCATACACGATGCTGCTGTTGACACCCAAATGGAATGAAGCGACAAACGAGCCGCAATATGTGCAGCTGTATACGTATATCAAAAACGAAATCATTGCGGGCAGGCTGGCGGAGAAAGTTCGCCTTCCTTCCGTCCGCAAGCTGGCAGATTCGCTTGGCCTGAGCACGACACCTGTAGAAATGGCCTACCAGCAGTTGCTTGCCGAAGGATTCATTCAGAGCAGACCGCGCAGCGGCTACTTCGTGGAAAAGCTGCCCGATCCCGAATTTTCGCCAAAAGAAAAAAGGCAGCATGAACACTTAGGATGGAACCGACCGACTGTGCGTGATGCACGAAACTACCAATACGATTTTCATATGTCGCAAAACGATTTTTCTCTTTTTCCGTACACGCTCTGGCGCCGATTGTACAATCAACTACTGTGCCCGGCGCGGGAAGAAGATTTGTTCTATGGAGATCCGCAGGGCGAGCCGGGGCTGCGTCGGCAAATCGCCGATTATTTGCACAGGTATCGCGGAGTAACCTGTTCGCCGGATCAAATCGTCGTTGGAGCCGATCAGTTCGGGCTGCTTTCGCTCATCTGTCTGATGCTCAAGCCGCAGTTGGAGCGCATCGGCGTGGAAAATCCGGGCTACCTGCTCTATGCCAATACATTCCGCCAGCATGGATATGAGACGGTGCCGATTTCACTCACGGAGGACGGGATCGATGTTTCCGAGCTGTACGAGTCGCAGGTGCGGCTCGCCGTCGTTTCTCCCTCGCACCAATATCCGCGCGGGATGATCATGCCTGTCTCCAAGCGGTTGCAGCTGTTGGAGTGGGCGCAAAACGTCAACGGGTACATCATCGAAGACGACTACGACGGCGAGTTTCGCTACCACGGCAGGCCGATTCCTGCGCTGCAAGGGCTGTTGCCGCAAAATAATGTCATCTACATGGGCGGCTTCGCGCAAGTCATGGCGCCTGCGCTCGGCATCTGGTACATCGTTTTGCCAAGCTCCTTGCTGGATGTCTACTACACCTTGCTGCGCGACACTTTGCTGGAGCAGTCAGCGTCGCGGCTGCATCAACGCGCGATGGAAGCATTCATGCAAAACGGCCATCTGGAAAAGCACGTCCGCAAAATGCGCAGCCTGTACCGGAAAAAGCACGATGCCCTGCTGGCAGCCGTTCAGAAGCATTTTGGCGAGCGGGCTGCTGTGATCGGAGCAGATGCCGGATTCCACGTATTGCTGCGCGTCTACAGCGAGCGGTCGGAAGAAGAGCTGAAACGGCTGGCGATTCAGGCGGGAGTGCGGGCGTCTTCTGCGGCTTTTACATGGCTCAAGCCGCCTGCGGACATGCCCAAAGAATTTTTCCTCGGCTTCTCAGGCATTGCCCTCGACCAGATCGAACCGGGAATTGCAGCTTTGTGCCAGGCGTGGTTTGGCGACAGTTGACAACAAGCAAGCGGGATACGATGGTCGATTTGGCCAGCCGGGCAGATTTTCCAGGACGGATTTGCGCGTCAGGTACGAGTTGAGTGAAAATGAGGTAATGATTGATTGTTTATGATCTTTGTTGATTTTTACTGAGCCTTCACATAAAATTAAATCAATACCAATTTAATCCTTTTGTGTATGTAAAACCCTTTGGCGTGGAGGGGGAAATGAAATAGCAAATGATTGAAAAAAAGTATCTCAAATCAAATGAGGTCATGGACTATTTGGGAATTTCTAAAGCAACACTGACGAGGTACATTTAACAAGGTATGCCAGTTTATAGACTGTCGGCACGTAAAACTTGTTTGGCCCTCAATTAGTAAATGAATGGCTTAAAAAACGTTCTGAAGGCTAATTAAAAGAGAAGCCTCTCACTAATGTAGAACGCGCTTATCAACGCCATCGAAATAGCACTTTTTTGGAGATATAAATTAAGTGATAGGGTAAAGTCGGGAATTGTAATTTTTAATGAATTTACAAAAGCTTAAAAGTAATTTTATGGGGGTATGCTTTAATGTCTAACCATATGAAAAGAAGATATCTAATTAGTTTGTGCGCTTCAATATTATGTCTGATAATTCTTTTTATTCTTGCGTATAGTCAAAATATTGAATGGTTAAAAGAGTATAGTTTTCTTAAGATATATTTAATCTCCATAATAGTTCACATAGTAACTCATTGGGTAACTGGATTTTTCAGGATAAAAAAAGTTTAAAAGAATAACGGAGACAAAAAATGTAAGAGTATTTTAATTTGCTCTTACATTTTTTTATTTATATGGAAAATTATATGTGTATTGTTAAAAATATAAAAATAATACAAAAAATTAACTAAAAAGGATAAAATTAGAAGGAATTACAATTATTTCTGTAGAAATGTAGAAAAAAGCCGTACCAAGTAGAACTTTGGCGAGTCACCCTTGGTAGCGGCTTAGCGTGAACCCCTTTCTTGTTGTGAAAAAGGGCTACATCCTTTTAATTAAACAACAAAAGTCCCTTTTACTGCAACAAAAAAGAGGTTAATTTCTGCCGGGAAAGGGGAGGAATGACAACTTTTTTGTTTCGAAACTAAATTAATTGAAGGGACTGTAAAAATGTTGAAAATGAAAAGACTTTTAGCGATGGTAATGACTTTTGCTCTAATGTTAGTGGGGGTTGCAGGATTCGGCGCTTCTTCAAATGTTGCTCAAGCAGCAAAAGGAGATGTTGTTGGTGTAGTAGTAAAAAGGCAAATATATCATAAATCTCAATGGAGTCAGGCTAACTGGTCGCAAACAGATTATGAGTTTTATTTGATGGCCCCACAAGCGCGTAAATTTGCAAAAAATTACGATACAGGCTATGCAGAGGCAGCTGCTGAATATCTCATGGGCTTAATTCCAACTGTGGGGCCGTACATGGCTGGTATTGCAGTACTCACTTCGATTTACGATAGTGATTTTGGTACTGAAATTCGGGATCGATCTGAGCGTGGTCCTGTAAAGTTTACTGTAACGCAGAATAAATACGGAAAATTTTATGGGCCGGTGACTACTTGGAGTGGTGATGTTGATAGAGTCAAATTAGGTGACACTACTTATAGTACTGTAGTCGACTATGATTACCTATATAAGTAATGAATCGTTAATAACTTTTTTTTCTAGTTGACTCTAGTGTTAAGCTTGGAAGTTTTACGGTGGTATGCAAGCCTGGCTCGATCAAAATGTAGCAAATTTCCGGTTTAATCGATGAAGTTGAGGGTGGTGTCAGCGACGCTGGTACTACCCCAACTAATAAAACAGCGAAATATGCGCATTGTAATGAGCTGTTTAGATCCATCTTTAAGTGGAAATTCAATAGTGCAGTTATGGCGTACAGTTCTAGGGGCGAAAACCTCTTTAGGTACCTGTGCGTTTTTTGTTTTTCCAGTCTTCTAGCGCATGAGGGAGCTGCAAAATACGAATGTTCAATGGTCTCAATGTTTCTAAGGTAGTAACTTCTTTCGGATCAAAACCATACTCTCTAAGGAAGTTGATATGTTCCTAGGCTAATGGAGACATGTGTTTTAGTAAGCCTTCTCGTAAGACTCTTTACACTTAGCGGATCAGTTCAGACTTCTCTCGATCATTTGCTTAGTGTTCAAGCAATAGCTAGAGCGCATTTTCGTAGGAAATTTGGAATGTTTTTCTGTGACAGTTCATTTCGATCGGGAATTGCCGCTTTGTGCCAGGCGTGGTTTGGCGACAGCTGACAAGTTGACAACAAGGAAGCAGGCAAGTATGCTACTTGTTGTAGTCACAGGAAAATATAGAAAACAAAATATTTTCCTGAGTTTTCGAGAGGAGCTTTCCTGAACATGCAAGAGCGAATTTTACAATGCGCCCAGCAGGAAATCGAAACGAGAGGCATCCGTTTTACGATGGCCGATTTGGCTCGCCGGGCGGGAATCAGCACAAAGACGCTGTACGCAAGTTTTCCCTCCAAGGAAGCGCTCATCGAGAGGATCATTGCGGATAGCATCGAGGAATTGAAGGCCGAAGAAGACCGGATTTTGTACGATCCAAACCTCGGTTTGCAGGAAAAAATGCGCGAGCTGCTGGCTTTGGTGCCGGGCGGATTTTCCAGGACGGACTTGCGCGTCTGGTACGAGTTGAAGCGCTATTATCCTGCGCAGTGGCAAATGATTGAAGAGGTTTACCAAGAAGAGTGGGAGCATGTCCGCGTGCTTTTGGAGCAAGGCATCGAGGCAGGCGTGTTCCGCCGTGTGCAGCTGCCCATCTTGATTTTGATGTATACAGGTGCGCTCGAACAGTTGATTGACCAACAGTTGTCAGCCAGCTACCAGATGACAATCGCAGAAGCGTTGGACGCGATTATCGATATTTTGCTCGGCGGTGTGCTGGCTTCGTCAGCGGAGAAAGGGGATCAGGGAGAATGAGTTGGGTGTATTTGCTGCTGGCGATTTTGCTGGAGGTAGCGGGAACGACTTCCATGAAGCTGTCGGAAGGGCTGAGCAAGCCGGTTCCTACTGTGTTGATGTTTGTTTTTTACGTGCTGTGCTTTTCTTCGTTGAGCCTCGCGCTCAAAGAGATGGAGGTGGGCACTGCCTATGCGATCTGGTCCGGGCTGGGCACGGCGATTATTGCCCTGATCGGTGTCATCATCTTCAAGGATGCCTTTACCGTGAAAAAGATGGTGGCGGTCGGGTTGATTATTGCGGGCTGCGTCCTGCTGAATCTCGGTGACGGCGCACATGCCCAAGAGCCTGCAAAAGCGCAGCAGGACGGGGGATTGACGGCTAAATGAGCAGAGCGAAGCCCAAGCTGTTCTGGTTTTTCTGGCTGACGGATGTGGCTTTCATCGTCTACTGGGCGATTGTGTTTTTCGGGCTGTTGCCTGCGGAGTACATGTACCAGGATTATCGCGATCCGAACCTAGTGGCGTGGAACTTGTCCTTTTTTCCTCTGGATATGCTGGTTTCGCTCACGGGGTTCGCGAGCCTCTACAGCTACCGGAGGGGGAGCGACAACTGGAAGCCGCTCGCCATCGTTTCGCTCGTGCTCACATCGTGCTCCGGCTTGCAGGCGATCGCCTTTTGGGCGTTCAAGGCTGACTTCGACTGGTCGTGGTGGTTGCCGAACTTGTTTTTGCTGATCTATCCCCTGTTTTTTCTGCCGGGCTTTCTAAGGGCGGAAAGCGCGGGGCGAAAAGGCTGCAAGCCGCAGTGCGAAGCGCAAAGCCAGCCATGAACCAAAAAAGCTGCGATTGAAAAGAAAACGGATTCTTGACAGATTTTATATGTCCACTATATAGTAGGACATAAGTTAATAGTGCTGTGGAGATTGGGAGATCAGCTAATATTTGCAAAAAGAGGGCAGCGCCCTGCATTTTTGCGAGTATTGGCTTTTTTGTTTTCTCCATAAACGACGCAAAGGAGTTGGGCGAAATGTAAGCGCTTCGAAATCGGGTTGCCCGCGACGCGATGTGCAGTCTCTTGGAACAAGGTGTTTTCCAAATAAGGGGGTAAGGGACATGTCTGTTTACGTAGGAGAGTTGATCGGGACGATGATCCTGATCATTTTGGGGGCAGGTGTATGCGCCGGCCAAAGCTTGAAAAAGGCATACTCGCAAAATGGAGGCTGGATTGTCATCACGCTCGGCTGGGGTCTTGCAGTCGCATGCGGTGCTTACGCCGTAGGCAGCATTAGCGGCGCGCATCTCAATCCGGCGCTTACGATCGCACTGGCCAGCATCGGTCAATTTCCGTGGGAGCAGGTGCCGGGCTACGTCATCGCGCAACTGATCGGGGCATTTATGGGAGCGACTTTCGTCTGGATTTTTTACTACCCGCATTGGCGCGAAACAGATGACGCAGCAGCCAAATTGGGGATTTTTGCCACAGGTCCAGCGATTCCAAACACAGTAGCCAACTTGTTTAGCGAAATTTTAGGTACTTTCTTCCTCGTGCTTGGTCTTCTGGCGATTGGAGCGAATAAATTTGCAGAAGGATTGAATCCGTTTGTCGTCGGTTTCCTCATCGTGGCAATCGGCTTGTCTCTCGGCGGAACGACTGGTTACGCGATCAACCCTGCCCGCGACCTGGGGCCGCGCATCGCGCACGCCCTGCTGCCGATTCATGGCAAAGGTCATTCCAACTGGGGATATGCGTGGATTCCGGTTGTCGGTCCGATCATCGGAGCAGTGGGCGGCGCGTTCTTTTACAAATGGACGTTCACTGATCACAGCTTGACAGGGGTTGTAGGCTTGGCTGTATTTATGGTCATCGCCATAGCCGTAGGCGCTGCCAGCAAAAAATCGAATGCAGCAAGTGCGACTGGCAAAGAACGTCTGGTGACAGACCGGGCGCGTTCCCAATCGCATTGACGATATAGAAGTTTTCACCCATAAAAAAAGAAGCAGGGAAAATACCCTGCCTGTAGCTAAATAGAAAAGATCCGATGCTTCTATTATAAGGAGGAATAGCCGCTATGGACAACAAATATATGCTTTCGCTCGACCAAGGAACGACAAGCTCTCGCGCTATTTTATTCGATAAATCCGGTGCGATCATCGGGGTTGCCCAGAAAGAGTTCACGCAAATTTATCCGAAGCCGGGTTGGGTGGAGCACAACGCGGAGGAAATTTGGGAGTCGCAATTGGAAGTATTGAAAGCGGTATTGTTGGAAAATCACGTGAAGCCGGAGCAAATCGCGGGCATCGGGATCACGAACCAGCGGGAAACGACCGTTGTCTGGGATCGTCACACCGGAAAGCCGATCTACAATGCGATTGTTTGGCAGAGCAGACAGACCATCGATATTTGCAACCAGCTCAAGGAGCAAGGTTACGAGCAAACCGTGCGGGAAAAAACCGGACTGTTGATCGACGCGTATTTTTCCGGAACAAAAGTAGCGTGGATGCTCGAACACGTGGAAGGTGCGAGAGAAAAAGCAGAGCGCGGCGACCTGCTGTTCGGCACGATCGATACGTGGCTGATCTGGAAGCTGACAAACGGCAACGTGCACGTGACCGACTATTCCAATGCTTCGCGCACATTGATGTTCAACATTCACACGCTGGAGTGGGACGACGAGCTGCTCGCCATGCTGCACGTTCCGAAAGCGATGCTGCCGCGCGTCTGCCCATCCAGCGAGTTGTACGGATACACCGATGAAAAAGTGTTCCAGGTGCAGATTCCGATTGCCGGAATCGCGGGCGATCAGCAGGCTGCCTTGTTCGGGCAGGCGTGCTTCTCCGAGGGCGCTGCGAAAAATACGTACGGCACAGGTTGCTTTATGCTGATGAACACAGGCGAAAAGGCGGTTGCTTCGAAAAACGGGCTGTTGACGACGATTGCCTGGGGAGTAGACGGCAAAGTCGAGTATGCGCTGGAAGGCAGCATTTTCGTGGCGGGCGCGGCGATTCAATGGCTGCGCGACGGACTGAAGCTGATCGAAAAGTCATCCGACTCGGAAAAGCATGCAATGGCAGTAGACAGCACGGATGGAGTATACATGGTTCCGGCCTTCGTCGGTTTGGGAGCGCCTTACTGGGACATGGAGGCAAGAGGAGCGATCTTCGGTTTGACTCGCGGTACGACCGAGGATCATCTGATTCGCGCTGCCCTCGAATCGTTGGCGTATCAAACGCGTGACGTGCTGGAAGCGATGGAAGCCGATTCCGGGATCAAGCTGCAAAAGCTGGCTGTTGATGGCGGAGCGGTAGCCAACAACTTCCTGATGCAGTTCCAGTCCGATATTTTGGCGACAGAAGTAGAGCGCCCGCGCGTCAACGAGACGACTGCACTCGGTGCTGCTTACCTGGCGGGGCTTGCTGTCGGCTACTGGAACAGCAAGGAAGACATCGTGCACAACAAAGTCGTCGAGCGTTCGTTTGTGCCTGATCTGGCCGAGGAAAAACGCCAGGAGTTGTACGAGGGCTGGAAGCAGGCTGTCAAGGCGACGATGGGTTACAAGATTAGGCATTGATTTTTGCGCCAAAGAGGAATAGAGTAAAGATAAGTTAATCATTTGCTGTGGAGACCGTGGAGACAGCCAGTATCAAAAGGGCAATGGACAATGTCGTTGCTTCTTTTGGATATTGGCTGTTTTTTGTTTTTTCGTCAGAAAGGATGAGATCAACGATGAACGCTCAACGAAAATTGTCATCATTTACGCGTCAGGCATGTCTGGAAGAAATGGCGAGCAAGCGCCTCGATCTTTTAATCATCGGAGGAGGCGTCACCGGAGCGGGGATTGCCCTTGACGCCGCTTCGCGCGGACTTACCGTAGGACTGGTAGAAAAGCAAGACTTTGCCGCAGGTACGAGCAGTCGTTCGACCAAGCTTGTCCACGGAGGATTGCGTTACTTGAAGCAGGGCGATGTGCAGCTCGTGCGCGAGGTGGGCAGAGAGCGCGCCATTTTGTATCGCAATGCTCCGCACATCGTCATTCCGGAAAAAATGATCTTGCCGATCGTGGAAAAAGGGACGTACGGCAAGCTGGCTACGTCCGTCGGCTTGTACATTTACGACGTGTTGGCGGGCGTCGAGCGCAAAGAGCGCCGCATCATGCTGAACAAACAGCGGACGATGGAAGCAGAACCGCTTTTGCGCACGGATATTTTAAAAGGCGGCGGACTGTACTTCGAATACCGCACCGACGATGCCCGTCTGACGGTCGAAGTCATGAAGACAGCGCGCGCGCACGGGGCTTTGTGCACAAACTACACGGAGGCAACCGAGTTTATTTACGAGAACGGCAAAGTGACAGGCGTTCGTGCGAAAGATTTGCTGTCCGGCAGCGAATACGAGCTGTACGCGAAAAAAATCGTCAACGCCGCAGGCCCATGGGTCGATCAACTCAGGGAAAAAGACCGTTCCTTGTACGGCAAAAGACTGCACCTGACCAAAGGCGTCCACCTCGTTGTTCCGTACAACCGACTGCCGCTCAAACAATCCGTTTACTTCGATGTCTCGGACGGACGCATGCTGTTTGCGATTCCAAGGAATAACAGCACGTATATCGGCACGACAGACACGAACTACCAGGGAGTGCTGGAGCGCCCGACGGTGACGCGTGAAGATATGGAGTACGTGCTTCGCGCCGCCAACGAAATGTTCCCGACTGCCAAACTGACCGAGCAGGATGTCAGCTCCAGCTGGGCAGGGCTGCGACCGCTGATTCACGAGGATGGCAAATCGCCTTCCGAGCTGTCGCGCAAGGACGAGATTTTTTATTCGAATAGCGGGCTGATTACGATTGCGGGCGGCAAGCTGACCGGATTCCGCAAGATGGCAGAGCGCATCGTGGACGTAGTCGCCAAACAGTTGACGGCAGAAGAAGGAAGATCGTTCAAGCCGTGCCAAACGGACACAATCGTGCTGTCGGGCGGCGAGTTCGCCTCCGGGAAAATGATCCCTGCCTATGTGAAAAAGCAAGCAGAGCGGGTGCGCGATTTTGGCATCTCGGAAGAGCAAATTCGCGTTCTTGTAGGAAAGTTCGGCAGCAATAGCGAAAAAATAGTAACGGCGTGTCTTGAATACATTGCCAACAACGAAACACAGTCGGCGGCGGAAGCGCTGCTTTTGGCTGAGCTGCACTACGCACTGGAAGAAGAAATGGTCATGACTGTCAGCGACTTTTTGATCCGTCGCACAGGCCGACTGTTTTTTGAACGCGATTCATTGGAAAGCATATACCCGATGGTGGCCGACGAGCTGGCCAACAAGCTGCATGCGGACGCAGAGCAAAAAGACCGGGACTTGAAAGCTTTTGCCGAGGAATACCATCTAGCCAAAACATTTCAATAGGGGTGACTCCTGATTGGCCAACCAGATTAATCAGCCTATTCTTCCGGCTGCCCGAACACTGAAAGAATTTGACGAGCTGATGGAGACGTGCTACGAACGCATTATTTTGCTGAACGCCCATGTGGCGCAAGTAAAGCCTTTGGGCAAGCGGGCGAGAGCGTTTGGAAAAAAACTGCTCATTCACGCCGACCTCATCGACGGATTGAAGTCGGATGAGTATGCGATGGAATTTCTTGCGCAGGAAGTGCAGCCTGACGGAATCATCACGACGAGAAACAGTGTGGTTTTGGCCGCGAAGAAAAAAGGGCTGATTTCCATCCAGCGTCTTTTCCTGATCGATACGATGGCATTGGACAGCAGCCTTACGCAGCTGGAGCGGACGAAACCGGATTACGTGGAAGTGCTGCCGGGGATCATCCCGCATTTGATCGAGGAGATCATGGAGCGGACCCGTATCCCGATCATCGCAGGTGGCTTCATCCGTACGAAGGAAGACGTGGATCGGGCTTTGCAGGCAGGTGCGACCTCTGTCACTACCTCCCGCAGAGAGCTGTGGGCAAAATCATAGGATAACAAGGGCGAATCCAGCAAAAAGCCGGACATTCCAAGCGGGGAATGTTCCGGTTTTTTGCCTTTTGGCGCGACAGACGTCTTAGGCATGCAGCTGGGAAAGGTAGTAGAAAACATAGGTAGATACCTGATTTTTCCTCTGGGAAAGATAGTTGTCTATGCGGCTTTATCTCCTCTGGCATATATACATATAGTCATCCAAAAACAAGAGGAAAGAAGGCGACAGCATGAATTATCAAAGTTCGCAATGGCAGTCCTCGTATTCTTCTTCGACTGGGCAATCTTCCTATTATCCATGGCAGCGGGATGGTCAACGCCCTCCTGGCTGGGATCATCGCGGCGGAGGAAGCTCGCAAGGCTGGAACCGCAGACGCAGATGTCCTGACCGTTGCCGCAACTGTCCGCCCCAATGCTGCGGCCGTCGTCATTGGTAATTTCTCTCTTAAAAAGAGCCAATCTTCCACATTAGCGGGAGATTGGCTTCTTTTCAATGCGGGGCTGCATGGCTTGGTCCGTTGCAGGTCAACGGCTGGAGAATGATTCCCATTCTGCGGACACCTTCTTCTATGCCGTCCTCGGAAACATTGCCGTACCCAATCACAATCTTGTCTTCATGTCTGCCTTTCCCAATCGCATGTTCCTCCACAGGGTAGACGCGCACGCCAGCAGCTTCCAGTGCAGTCAAGACATCCGATGTAAAAGAGATGCCGTCAAAAGCAGCGACGATGTGCAGCCCGGCAGCTTCTCCCCAGATGGTGGCGCGATCGGCAAACGTGCGGCGCAGCGCCTCTATCAGGCATTGGCGCCGTTTTTTGTACAGCTTTTTCATTTTGCTGATGTACTTTTCCAGATGGCCTTCCTCGATGAAGCGGCCGAGAGCGAGCTGTTCGAGCGAAGGCGTGTGCAGGTCGGACAGCCATTTGGCTTTGTGATACCGCTCGACCAATGTTTCCGGCAGGACAAGGTAGCCGAGGCGCAGGCCAGGCGACAATATTTTGCTGAAGGAGCCGATGTAGATTACCCGCTCGGGGGCCAACCCCTGGATCGAGCTGATGGGCGGGCTCTCATAGCGAAATTCGCTGTCGTAATCGTCCTCGACGATGTAGCAATCGACTGAGCGCGCGTATTGGATCAGCTGGATTCGCCGCTGGATCGTCAGCATAGTGCCGAGCGGAAACTGGTGGGATGGCGTCACAAAGGCGAAGCTGGGTCTGCTGCCAGCGAGTGGCGAAGGCAGACTGTGCATGTTCATGCCGTACTCGTCAACGGGAACCGGACAAAGTCTGGCTCCTGTCGAGGTGAAGATCGACTGGATATCCTGGGTGATCGGGTCTTCGATGAGCACGCAGCTTTCGCGGTTCAGCAAAACTTTGGCAATCAAAGTAAGCGCCTGAGTCGCGCCGGAGGTCATGACGATTTGCTCAGGAGCGCATTGCACGCCGCGCGTCCGGTACAGATAGCGGCTCAGTACATCGCGCAGCTCAGCGCGTCCCTCGGGCCGATTGTAGCCGAAAGCCGACAAGGGGGCATCGTGGCACACCTGTTGTACGGTTTTGCCCCACAAGCTGCGGGGAAATTGTTCGAGCGCAGGCACGCCTGAACGAAAATCAATGAGGTGCTCCGGCTGATCGCCTGCCGAGGGGAGCGGTCGTTCCTGTCCGCGAGCGAACTGCTCCAAATAAATGCCTGCGGCGACAAAATAGCCCGAGCCTTGTCTGCTTTCGATATATCCTTCAGCGAAAAGCTGGTCGTAGGCTTCGATCGCGACATTTCGGGAAATGCGCAGCTCTTGCGCCATTTTTCGGGTGGAAGGCAGCTTGAAGCCGGCTGCCCAGTCGCCGCGCAATATTTTGTCGCGAAATTCTGTATAAATTTGCCGGGTCAAAGGAATCGGCTTGTCCCGATCGATGGGCACCCATAGCATGGCGAATGCGCCTCCTTTCCAACTGGTCCTGTCCAAACAGGCCCAAACTGGATCTGATCGTCTCCAGCTTATCATGTTAGGGTGAGGGAAGAGAAGATTGCCCAGTCAAAGGAGAGAGTGCATGTGAACAACCAGGAAAAGCAGACTGCCCACGTATTGAAAACAATCGCCCGGGATGAGAGCATCAAGCAATTTGTCCAAAGCACCCCCCAGTTGTACAAGCTGCTTTTATCCGCCGCGAAGCGCTATGTTACAGGCGAGACTCGTGAAGAAGCGATGCATGTTGCCGCCAGATTAAAGCAGTGGGGCTATCAGACATCCATCGAGTACATCGGGGAAAATACGCTGGACGAAGCAACGGCACAGCTTGCCAAGCGGGAATTTTTGCAGGTAGCGAAAGACTGTTCCCGGCTGGACACCGCTGCCAACATTTCGTTTGATCTCTCGCATCTGGGGCTGTTGATTCAGCCGAAGACCGCGCTGGAACACGTAAAGGAAATGGCGGAATGCGCCAAAGCGCACGGGCAGTATTTGATGATCAGCATGGAGGAGTCGGAGAAAACCGAGGCGATTTTGCAAATGTACGAGCGCCTGACAGAGCGCCACGCTAACGTAGGCATCACGCTTCAGGCCCATCTGCACCGCTCCGTGGACGATCTCAAGCGACTGCTGCATCTGCCGGGAAAAATTCGCCTGGTCAAAGGAGCGTTCCAGGAGCCGCAACAACTGGCGCTGCCGAGGTCGCCGGAGCTGAACGAGCGGTATTTGCAACTGGCTGAGCGGTGCGTGGAGGCTGGTCACGACTGCGCATTGGCAACGCATGACCAGGCGATTGTGGCTGCCCTCTGTGAACGAGGTTACTTGCAGCGGCCGAATGTGGAGCTGGAACTGCTCTACGGCGTGCGGCCCGAATTGGCCCGCGAGCTGCGCAAAAAGGGGCTGCCCGTGCGGGTGTATTTGACGTATGGAACCGAGTGGTACTTGTACTTGTGCCACAGGCTTGCCGAGCATCCGGCGCATGTGCATCAGGCAATCGCGGACATGTTCGATCCGACCCGGATTCGCGATTCCGAGTACGACACAACCAGAGTCGAAGCATGAGACGAAAAGCTGCCTCCTTTCCGTGCGGGGCAGCTTATTGCATACACTCCACCTGCGATGAAGGCCAATCGTTCCCCTTTGCAAAATTAACTGTAGCTTTTTTCCCGTCAATCGCGTCTTAATTTGTATGAAAAAGACGAATAGACTGCAAACGAATTGACCATGGAGGTATTGAGGGAATGAAAATGGTGAAGGGCAAGCGATGGCTGCTTTCCATGTTCGCGCTCCTGTTGCTGCTGGTGTTGGGACCTGTGCACCAAGGGGCGGTCGCTCTGGCAGAGGGCACGATCCAGCTGAGGGTGAGCGCAGGGATCGATGGCGCGTACAAGGAAGCAGGGCAAGTGCCGATTGTGGTGACTGTAACAAATGGAGGCGCTGATACGGAAGGCAACCTGATGGTAGCGACGGGGAACAGAGGGAACAATCAGTATTCCGCCGCCTATTACCAGCCAGTGTCGATTGCCAAAGGCGTGACCAAGCAAGTAACGATCATGGTGCCTGGTTCAGAGCTGTACAACAGTACGTATGTAGCCATGATGGTAAACGACAAGATCGTAGCGCAAGCGCCCTTGAATGGTCAAAGCTACAGTAACGATATGGTAATGATCGGGGTACTGGGGCAAAACGCAGATACCGCGAATTTCCTCTCGGCGCTGCCGCGGGACACGTTTCCGAATCCGGCGAAAGCAGTGCCGATGAAGCCGGAGAATGTTCCGACTTCTGGCGTGCAGCTGCAAATGCTCAACATGCTGATCCTGAACAATTTTGCCCTGGATTCGTTGAATGAGCAGCAAATTCAGGCGATACGCGACTGGACAAAAGCCGGGGGCAAGCTCGTTCTGGCAGGTGGTGCCCAGTACAAGAAAACCGCAGGAGCGCTCGCTGACCTCTCTCCTGTGGAAGTGACCGGGACTACGAGCGTGAAGTCGCTGTCCAACTTGAAGACGGATAAAACGAAGCCCGTTGAGCTGACGGCTCCGTTTACGGTCAGCAACGGTACAGTAAAAGCCGGGAAAGTGCTGTACAGCGAGGGAACAATCCCGCTGTTTGTCGTACATAACGTAGGGGAGGGCAAAGTGCTGTACGCAGCCTACGATCTGGCGGAGGAGCCTGTCGCCAGTTGGGCCGGGAACAGCCGCTTCTGGTCTGACCTTTTAATCAAAGCGTTTGGTTCCTCGCTCGGCGACTTCAAGTCGTCTTCGCTTGACGGCATTTGGCCGCTGCGCGAAGCATCAGATATGAATCCGGACCTGAAAATTCCGGAAGTAAGCTGGTTTGCCCTGTTGTTCGGGATATATGCCCTGATTGCCGGACCTATTTTGTTTTTCATTTTGCGGGCATGGCGCAAACAAAGCTACATGTGGGGCATCGTGCCAGCTTTGGCGATTCTCACGGGGATCGGGATTTTCTCGTTTGGCGCTTTGCAGCGTGGTACGGGCGTCCTCGTCCATCAAGTGAGCTTCGTCCAGCTGCAAAACGATGGACAGGCAAAAGTAAACGGGCTTACCTCCTTTTTTGTGCCAAGAAACGGTGAGTATCGCCTGACTGTAAAAGGGCAAGGACAAGCCCAACCGCTTGCAGATCGGGAGCGGACAGATGTGATTCCTAAAATCTGGACTTCCACCCAGGCGGATCAAACGGATATTCAGTTCCGCGACGTAGAATTTTGGTCGACGCGCAAAGTGGCGACAGAGCATACGATTTCCGATGCAGGCAGCTTTGAGTCGAACTTGTCTTACAAAGAAGGAGCCTTAACAGGAACGGTTACGAACAAGACCAAGTTTGCCCTGCGCGATTTGACGATTTTTTCCGGTAACCAAGTGCAGGAAATTAGCGAGCTGGCACCTGGAGCAAGCATTGAAGTCAATCTGCCGTTCCAGCCAGCAGCCCAGGCGAGATGGAGCAATCGTCAATCGTACGCTACGACGGCGCTGCCTGCGCATCTGCGCTCCATTCAAACAGAGCAGACGCGTGAGCAAGTCATGATCGAAATGCTGGAAATGACTGATCGCAGAAACAATCAGAACGAAATCGTGAGAATCGCAGGCTGGACCAATCAGTCGGTTGTCGATGCTGTCGTGCAAAACGAAAACACCAAGCTGGAGAGCCTTACACTAATTACTTCCGAACTGAAGGTGCAGCCTTCCAAAGACGGACATGTCTACTATCCGACAGGTACATTCGATGTCACGATGTCGGGCAGCTCCGTTCCGGTTGGCGATGAAGGGGACGGCTACCGCTTGCCGGCAGGAGACATTACCTTTGACTTCAATCTGAGTCAGGAAAACAAGAAGCTGAAGATCACAAACGTGTATTTGTACACCTGGTCGGATGACAACACGCCATTTTCCAAGGAAGTGTACAACTGGAAGGCAAAAGCTTACGAGCCGTTTGAAAAAGCGTTCAACAACACCGTCATGTCAGGCGACAAGGCTGCCCTGTACGTGTCGGCAGACGGCATGATGCGCATCAAGTTTGCCCATCAGCTGCCTGATGAACGCCATATCGGCATTCCGAATGTGAGCGTGGAAGGGAAGGTGAGCCAGCAGTGATCCAAATTCGCAATTTGCAAAAGAGCTACGGGAAAATGCAGGCGTTGAAGGGCCTGACAATGGACATTGAAAAGGGCACGGTTTTCGGTTTCGTCGGCCCGAATGGGGCAGGAAAATCTACGACCATGTCCATTCTGGCTACCTTGCTTGCCCCTACGAGCGGCAAAGCGTACGTGGGCGGCTACGAGGTGACGAGTCACCCGAAGGAAGTCCGCAAACTGATCGGCTACATGCCGGACTTTTTCGGCGTCTACGACAACTTGACGGCAGAGGAGTACCTGGACTTTTACGGTGCGAACTACGATATTCCGGCTGCGGAAAGAAAACAGATCATTCCACAACTGCTCGATCTGGTCAATCTCAGCCACAAGCGCGACGCGTACGTTGATTCGTTGTCGCGGGGGATGAAGCAGCGGCTTGGGCTGGCCCGCTCCCTGGTGCACAACCCGGAAGTGCTGATTCTCGACGAGCCCGCCTCCGGTTTGGACCCGCGGGCGCGGATCGAGCTGCGCGAGATTTTGAAGGAACTGCGCGATATGGGGAAGACGATCATCATCAGCTCGCACATTTTGCCTGAGCTGGCAGAGATGTGCGATGTCATTGGGGTGATTGAAGAAGGGAATCTCGTCGCATTTGGACGAGTCGATGAGATTTACGCGAAAATGCAGGAGCAGCGCGTGCTGCGCATTCGCTTGACTGGCCAGCTTGAGGAAGCGATGACGCAGTTGCGTGAAATGCCTGTGATCACGAGCGTAACGCGCGAAGGAAGCTGGGTTGTCGCCGGGTTTGCCGGAAACGACGAGCAGCAGGTGGAGCTGTTGCGGGAACTGACGACAGCTGGTTATCCGGTGGCAGCCTTCAACGAAGCGGTGGGCGATCTGGAAGACATCTTTTTGGAAATTACGACAGGGGTGGGCTCATGAACGTCCTGAGAAGATTGCGCAACCCTGTGTTATTCAACGAATGGAAATTGCGGATGCGGACGAACCGCGCCCCGTGGATCATTTTGTTTTACTTGCTGGTGTTGGGAACTATGACGTTGCTCGCCATCTTTTTCATGACGAATGGCGGCAGCTACTACAAGCCTGGCGAGACGCGGGAGCTGTTCATGATGCTGTCGATCTTTCAACTCGGCATGATCGGCTTTCTCGTTCCGGGTCTGACCGCCGGGGTAATCTCGGGAGAGCGCGAACGGCAGACGCTGAGCATCCTGCTGACGACAAACATAAGCGCCACGAGGCTGATTTTGGGAAAATGGCTGGCTTCGCTCAGCTTCATGATGTTTCTCGTGTTCGCCACCATCCCGCTGTATGCGATTGTCTTTTTGTATGGCGGGGTGTCTCCGCTGCAACTGATCAAAGTGTTCGGCTTCTACGTCGTTACCATGCTGGTAGTCGGCAGCATCGGCGTACTTATATCGACCTTGATCAAACGGACGGGAATTGCCACGGTCGTCAGTTATGCAGTCGTATTCGGTGTGGCGATCGGCACAAGCGTGCTGGCGGAAATTATTCGCCAGTTCATCCGTTATCAAAATCGGATGAATCAGGTGACTTCTCCGCCGAACTCCATCTGGCCCGATCTGTTGCACAGCATCAACCCGGTGTTTGCCATGCTGAACATTTTTGAAGAAGGGCCTGTCCAGGATTTGAGCAGCTTCACCAACGCCCAGAGCTTTTGGGCGAATGTCGATCCATTTTGGAATTACTGCCTGTTTTATGGGGGATTGACTGTTGTTTGCCTGTTGCTTGCGATTTACTTCATCCAGCCTGTGCGCGGACGGAAGCGCAAGGCGTCAGCCGGGGAGCAGTAAGCCATGTTTACCGCGAAACCGGACAATGAGCTGAAGTCGCTGCTGAAGCCAGTGCGCAGAAAGCTGCAAAACCAGGTACTGATCCAACAAATCACGTTGTACGGCTTGTGGGGGGCGGGGGGAAGCGGACTGCTTCTCCTCGCTGCCCGTTTTTGGCCGATCCCGTATTACGCCTGGCTGGCGGTAGCCATGTTTCCTCTAGGGCTGGCGATTGGCTGGATGAGCACGAGGTGGCGACAAACGACTTGGCAAAAGAGTGCGCAGGCGGCAGACGGCAACGGGCTTGCCCAGCGCGTGGAAACGGCGTGGGAGCATCGCGAAAGCACCTCCTCCGTCGCGGTCATGCAGCGGGAAGATGCGCTGCGGCATTTGCGCAAAAACTTGCCGGACATCATCGAGAGCATTCGCGTTTGGGCCGGGCTGAAAAACAGGTTGTTCGTCACAGGCGGTTTGCTTTTGCTGTGCTTGCTGCTCCTGGTTTGGCCCAATCCGCAAGATGTGCGGCTTCTTCAGATGGAGCAGGCAAAACAGGCAATCGCCAAGGTGGAAAAAGAAATCGAGGAAATCAAGGCGAAAACGAAAGCAAATGAAGGGTTGAGCGAGGCTCAGAAGAAACAGCTGGAAGAGATGCTGGAGCAAGCGAAGAAGAGCATCGCCAAAGCAGACGATCCCGCCGGACGGCTCAACGCGCTGCGGGCGGCAGAAAAGCAGCTGGAAAAGCTGCGGGCAGCGGAGCAGAACAAGACAGCATCGCTGCAAAGCTTGCAACGCAGTCTCGGCAGCCAGAAGTCGACAAAATCAGTGGCCGACGCATTGGCCAAAAGCGATCGCGAAGCATTGAAAACGGCGCTTGCCGAGATGGCAAAAGAGCTGGAAAAGATGAAAGAACAGGAGCGGGCTGATCTGGCCCGGGAACTGGAAAAAGCCGCAGAACAGTTGAAAAAGGACGCGGAATCCGCCAATGCGCAAGAGCTGGCGGATACGGCCAACCAGTTGGCACAGGCCGCCAAGGAAATCGCAGCCGGGCAAGACCCGGAAGCGATGAAGGCGCTGGAAAACAGCCTGCTGCAAGCGATGGGAGCAACCGAGCAGTCCCAGCAGGCGATGCTCGCGGCCTCCCAGGCGGCAGCTTCGCTCACTCAGTCGCAGATGACGCTGGCAAGCGCCGCAGCTGCCGGAAGCAATAACGGGGCGAGTGGAACCGGAGCAGGCCAGGCAGTCCCTGCGTCGACTACCCCGGGAAACAACCAGGCAGCAACGGGCAGCGGAGCGTCAGCCAATGCGAACGCTGCGGCCAATCAGACGAATCAGGCGAATCCGCCTGCAAACGGCAACACAGGAGCAGGTCAAGGCAACGGCTCAGGAAAAGGTGCCGGGAACGGCGCGGGCAATGGTTCGGGAAATGGCGCCGGAGCAGGCGCAGGCGGCGGAAGCGGAAACGGTCAAGGGCCGGGAGGCGGACTGGGCGCAGGAAAGCACGAGCTGGTCACGATTCCGACCAGCCGCATCGGCGGGGAAAATGGCCCTTCCGAAACGGTAGGCGGCCCTTTGGGAGCAGGTCCTTCCCAGTCGCAGCAAAACAGCCAGACACAGGTGACCTCCGGCGGAACGCTGCCGTATGAGGAAGTGTACGGCCAGTACGAGCAGTTCGCCCGCGAGAGCATGGAAAAAGGCACGATTCCCGGCGACTATCAAGATATCGTCAAAGACTATTTCAGCAAAATTGAGCCTTAGAAAAGGAGGGCGCGGCTATGGCACAGCAAACGCTAGAAGATTGCTTGCAGCGAGTAGAGCTAGTCAGACAAGAGATCGGAAAAGTATTGGTGGGACAAAAAGACGTCGTCGAGCAACTTTTGTGGGCGGTGTTCGCGGGAGGCCATGCTCTTTTGGAGGGCGTACCCGGTCTGGGGAAGACGCTGCTCGTGAAAACTTTGTCGCAAGCTTTTGAACTGTCTTTTCAACGCATCCAGTTCACTCCTGATTTGATGCCGACTGATATTACAGGGACAAACATTCTTCTCGTGGACGAGACGGGGCAGCAGTCGTTCCAGTTCCAGCACGGACCGATTTTTGCCCATGTCGTACTCGCCGATGAAATCAACCGGGCAACACCGAAGACGCAGAGCGCGCTGCTTGAGGCCATGCAGGAGCGCACGGTTTCCGCAGGGGGCGTCACTCGACCGCTGCCTGCGCCGTTCTTCGTTTTGGCGACACAAAACCCGCTGGAGCAAGAAGGGACTTATCCGCTGCCCGAGGCCCAGATGGACCGCTTTTTGCTGAAAATCGACGTGCCGTACCCGACAGCTGACGAACTGAAGGCAATCGTACAGCGCACGACGACCGGGCAAGCGATTCCGGTAGAAAAGGTGGCATCCGGCGAGCAAATCGGGCAAATTCAGCAGGCCGCCCGCGACATTTTGGTGGCAGATGCGGTGCTGGACTATGCTGTCAACTTGCTGCTTGCCACTCACCCTGGCGAGCGGGCTGTTGCTTCTGTCAATCAGTACGTGCGAAACGGGGCAGGGCCGCGCGGGGTGCAGGCAATCGTCTCCCTGGCAAAAGTGCGGGCGCTGCTTTCCGGGCGTTACAATCTCGCCTACGAGGACGTGGAAGCGGTAGCTTTGCCAGCCCTTCGCCATCGCATTTTCCTCAATTTTGAAGGCGAGGCGAGCGGAGTGCGGGCCGATCAGATCATCCGCGATATTTTGGACGCGCTGTCGGGGCAGAAAGCATGAGTCAGCACCTGCTTGACCCGGCATGGCTTGCCAGACTGGAACGGATGCAGCTTGCCATCAGGAAAGCCGTCAGCGGCAGCCATGCGGGAAAGAGACGGGCCAGACAGCTGGGCAGCTCGATGGAGTTTGCCGACTTCCGGGCGTACGTGCCGGGAGACGACTTGCGCCAGCTGGATTGGAATGCGTATGCGCGCTCCGGCAAGCTGTTTTTGAAAAAGTATTTGGATGAAACCGAGCTTCACGTGAGCTTGTATATCGATTGCAGCCGCTCCATGGGCTACGGGCAGCCGAGCAAGCTGTCGCGCTCGGTGCAGATTGCCGCGGCTTTGGGGTACTTGTCGCTGTGCCACCTCGATCACGTATCCGTCTACGCATTCGATCACCGCATCGTAGCGTCCTTGCAAGGGTTGCAGGGCAAAGGTCAGGCGCATCGGCTGCTTTCCTTTTTATCGGCGATCGGGGAAGGCGGCCCGGGGGATTTGCATGGCGCACTCCGCCAGCCTGGAGCAGTTCGCGGCAAAGCAGGTATTTCGATCGTGCTTTCCGATTTTTTGTTCCCGGACGGCTACGCGGAAGGGCTGGCCTACTTGCAGGCGGCGCGGCAAGAGGTGACGCTTGTGCAGGTACTTTCCCAGGAGGAACGGCAGCCGGATTACGCAGGCGAGCTGCGGTTGATCGACGCCGAGACCGGACAGGCAAAAGAAGCATCGATGACTGCCTTGTTGCTGGCCGAGTACGCGAAAAGCTTGCGCGATTTTCGCCAGGAGCTGGCTGCTTTTGCCTACGGAAGAGGCATCGCTTACACAGAGATCGAAGCGGAGCAATCGCTGGAATCGGTCGTCTTTCACGTATTTCGGCAGGCGGGCATGATTCGCTAGAGAGGAGAGAGACTTCATGCAGTGGATGGGACTTTCCAGCATCTGGTTTGCACTGATCATCCCGGCCATCATCGTCCTCTACCTGCTCAAAAGAAAAGTAGAGGATCGCGTCGTGCCGAGCACGCTGCTTTGGCAGCGAACGTTGCAAAACTGGGAAGCGGTGCGGCCATGGGAAAAGCTGCGGCGCAACTTGCTATTGTTCCTGCAACTGCTGGCGGCATGCTTGCTCGTTCTGGCACTGACCAGACCAGCCATGCCAACGGAAGGGATCACGGCTGACCACACCGTGCTTGTCGTCGATACATCAGGCAGCATGCTGGCAAAAGAGGGAGAAGAGACGAGGCTGTCACGGGCCGTCTCCGAAGCGAAGGCGCTGGTCGAGAAGCTCGGCAGCGCTCAGACGATGACCGTGATTGCCGCCGGGAGCGAGCCGAATGTGCTGGTGTCCAAAAGCGCCGACAAAACCGAGCTGACAGCGGCGCTGCAAAAGCTGACAGCCAACATGGGAACGTCTGACCCGCTGTCTGCGCTGTCGCTGGCGGGAGCGATCGCGGCGAATGAACCGGGAAGCGGCGTCATCTGGATCGGGGATGGCAATGTGGAGCGAAAGCTGGCGACCCAGTCATTGTCCGCCTCGTCCGCAAGCTTTCGCTTCATGCAGATGGGGAGAACGCGTGAAAATGCGGCGATTGCCGCCTTTGTGACACAGGCCGGGCCAAACGGTGTCGAAGCCCTTTTGCGCATCGATAACCATGGCAGCGCCCAGTCGCGAGGAACCGTCACGATTTTTGATGACAAAGGCAAGCTGCTGGACACGAACCAGTTTGCCATCGAGACAGCACGTTCCGGGACGTTTTCGTTCACAGAGCTGCCTGTCTCGACTGCCTATCGCGCTGTCATTGCGCCGGAGCAGGACGGCTTGCCGCAAGACAATGAAATCTGGAGCGTGCCATTTGCGGCGAGCAAAGGAAAAGCCGTGCTGTACACTCCGGCGGGCAATCGCTTTTTGCATCAGGTCATGCAGACCGTTGGCAGCCTGGAGGTGGAAACCGTCCAGAACGCTCCCGGGCCGAATGCCGAGGCGCGCGATTTGTGGGTGTTCGACGGCGAAGTGCCGGACAAGCTGCCGCAGGGCAATATTTTGCTGATCGCGCCAGACAGGAAAACGGATTGGCTGCCGCTTGCAGGCGAGCAGGAGCTGGAGCAGGGACCGCAAGCCGTCTCCGCAGATGATCCGATGCTCAAATACGTGGATTGGCGCGAGGTGCATATTGCCAAAGCGGCGGTTTTAGGCGAAATGCCCGGGATGAAGACACTCGTGCGAGCCGGTGACGCGGATTTGGTCAAGGCTGGCGTGATCGACGGCAGGCGCATCGTCGTGTTCGCTTTTGACTTGCACGATTCTGATTTTCCGTTGCGCCCGGCTTTTCCCATTTTCATGCAAAATGTTGTGAACTGGCTGTCGCCAGCGCAAACGGCACCCATCGCCACCAGTCATCCGGGAGAGAGCCTGAGCATTCCGCTCACGCCGGGGGCAGCGGAGAGAAGCTTGACGTATCCCGATGGTCAGCAGCAAGCGATCAAGGCAAACGGAACGGTCTTGACGATACAGGTGCCGGAGCAGATCGGCTTGTACAAACTGGACGAGACATTGGACGCGGGAGCTGTGAGCAAGTATTTTTCCGTGCGCCTGAGTGAGAGTGAGTCGGATATTACGCCGAAAACGCTCAGTGTTGCCAGTTCGCAGGCTGGACAAGGCGAAGCAGAGCAGCAAAGGGCGGGCACAGGCACGCGGGAGTTGACGTACTGGCTGGCAGCGCTTGTGCTCTTGGTTTTGCTTGTGGAATGGAGGGTGTACCAACGTGGGTATTAACTTTACACAGCCGTGGCTTTTGCTGCTTTTGTTGCCTGCTGCCTACCTCGTGATCCAATGGTGGCAAAAGCAAAAGCAGATGCCCGCAAGCAGAAAAACCGTTATTGCCACCCTTCGTTTCGTCTTGTTCGCGCTGCTCATTTTCGCGTTGGCAGGGACGCAGCTGCTCACGCCTGTTCAAGCCAAGACGGTTGTTTTTGTCGTGGACCGTTCAGCCTCGATGAAGGACGATCAGCGGGTGCTCTCGTTTTTGCGAGACGCTATCGGGCAAAAGCGTGCGGAAGACAAGTATGCAGTCGTTGCCGTCGGAGCTGACGCCGCTGTCGACCAGCCGTTGACATCGCGCGAAGAGCTTGCGCCGCTGGGAGTCGAAGTGAACCGCAACGCGACGAATCTGGAAGAAGGAATACGGCTTGCGGCGGCGATGATTGGGAGCAACACGAGAGGCAAAGTCGTGCTGCTCACCGATGGGATCGCGACGAACGGCGATGCTTCCCGGCAAACGAAGCTGGCGCAAGAACGCGGCATCAGCGTAGAGGCTGTGTCCTTGCAGCAGCCGCAAGGAGATGAAGTCGTTCTCTCGTCTGTGCAAGTTCCGCAAAGGTTGTACGCCGGAGAAGAGTATGCGATCACAGTCGATGTGGAGAGTTCGCTTGCCACAGAAGCGACGCTGCGGTTGTACGAAGGCAACCGAGCAGCTGGTCAGCAAACGGTGCAAATCGATAAAGGAAAAAACCGCTTTGTCTTTTCGCAAAAAGCGATGGAGCAAGGCTTTCACCGTTATCGGGTGGAAATCGAGCCTCGCCAGGATACCGTTCAGGCGAACAATCAGGCAACGGCTTATACCCAAGTAGCCAGAGCGCCTGTCGTCCTCGTGCTGGAAGGACATCCGGGCGCGGCGAAAAATCTCGTGCAGGCGCTCCGGGCAGGCGGGATGCAGGTCGAACAGCGCGAGCTTGCGCTTTTGCCCAAGGAGCTTGCGGGCTACAAGCAATACGCGACGATCGTGTTGTCCGATGTGTCCGCTACCCAAATGAGTGACGCTGACATGGAGCGCATGAGGACAGCGGTGCGCGACCTGGGGCTGGGGCTGATTATGACCGGAGGAAGCGAGAGCTTCGGAATGGGCGGCTGGTTCCAGACGCCGATCGAAGAAGCGCTTCCGGTGCATATGGATTTGCGCGGAAAACAACAGCTTCCTTCTCTCGGGCTGGAACTGGTGATCGACAAATCCGGCAGCATGAGCTCAGATGCCAGAGGTGTCGATAAAATGGAGCTGGCGAAGGAAGCCGCGATTCGGGCTACGACCATGATGAATCAGCAAGATTCCATCGGAGTCATCGCGTTTGACGGTGATCCGTGGGAAGTGGTTGCCCCGCAGACCGTCGCCAACAAAGAAGAGATTCACCAGCAAATCGGCCGCATTCGCGCCGATGGCGGAACAGATATTTACCCCGCGCTGCAGCTGGCGTACGATCGGGTGAAACAGATGAATACGCAGCGCAAGCACGTGATTTTGCTGACGGATGGACAGTCAGGCATGCAGGATGACTACCAGGGGCTATTGCAGCAAATGACCTCCGAAAATATTACGGTGTCGACAGTCGCGGTGGGAGATGATGCGGATCATACGCTTTTGGAAATGATCGCGAAAACAGGCAATGGCCGCTATTACTTTGCCAATGACGCCGAATCGATTCCGAAAATTTTCAGCAAGGAGACGGCACTGGCCAGCCGGACATTCATCGTCGAAAAGCCGCAAATTCCCGAAGTGACAGGAGCCGGCATGTGGCCGAGCTTGCAGCAGGCATTGCCGCCGCTAAGGGCGTATGTGGCGACAACAGCCAAACAGACAGCGGAGACGTCACTGATGAGTATGGATGACGACCCGATTTTGACCCGCTGGCAGTACGGGCTGGGACGCGCTGTTGTCTGGACGAGCGATCTCGAAGGCAAATGGGCGCCTGACTGGGTGAGTTGGGGTGGCACTGGCCGTCTGTGGAATGAGGTAGTCGCCTGGACATTCCCGCAAATCGCGGAAGGAAAGTGGAAAGCGCGGACAAGCCTGGACGGAGCTGCGGGCAGTGTAAAAGTGACGATGCCTGCCGGGGCAAGCTTGCCGCAAGAGCTGGAGGCGGTTGTCCTCAACGAGAAAATGCAGCGGGAGATCATCAAGCTCAAACCGATTGCCCCAGGGGTTATGGAAGGCAAGTTCGAGACGGCAGACCCCGGCACGTACATGATCCAGATATCCGAAAAGAGTCAGGGACGCGTACTCGCGAGTCAAACGACAGGACTGACCGTATCTTACTCTCCCGAATACGGAATGTCGCGGGATGGAGAAACAGAGCTGCGCACCTGGCTGCTCGCAGGTGGCGGCAAACAGATCAGCGAACCGCAGGAAGTCTACGGCGGTCCGTTTCCCGCCAAGTGGGACACGCAATCCATCGGGGAGTGGCTGTTGATGCTTGCGGCATTGCTTTTGCCAGTAGATATTGCGGCGCGCCGCTTGCAACTGCCCGATCAATGGTGGACAAGGCTCGCGGGCCTGTGGCGCCGATCAGCATCGGCTGCAACAGCCGGGTCGCAGCCGCAGCAAACGGTATGGACGCAGCTGTCAGACAGACGTTCCGCGACCCAGCGTTCGCGTTCAGACGCCCCGGCGCACATTCGCAAAGACAGTGATTTGACTGCTTTCCAAGCAAAAGGCACAGCCAAGACCGTGCAGGAACCGTTGAAAAACAGACCAGCAGCGGTATCGGGACAACAGCCGTCGTCCCGCGAGGAACAGCAAGATTCGGATGATACGCTCAACAGGCTGCTCGCGGCGAAAAAGCGGCGAAGCAAACCGTGAGCAGCGAAAAAGCAGCCCGGTACATGACCAGGCTGCTTTTTCTTCTATTATTCGGGATGATTGCGGGTAGCGCGACCTGCTTCGTAGGGAGTGGTTACTCCTTCGTACAAAAGATGCATGCTCATGCCAAGTGCGGCGTGATCCTGATTGTGGCAATGGTCCATCCAAAGGCCGGGATTGTCAGCGCGAAAGGCGACTTCGTACGTCTCGCCCGGCGCTACATTCAGCGTGTCCGTCCACCAGGGACTTCCTGTAGTCTGTCTGCCGTTGCGTGTGAGGACGAGCATGTGATGACCGTGAAGATGCATCGGGTGATCCATGAAGCTGCGGTTGACGAAAGTCATTTTCACCAGGTCGCCCTCCTGGACGAGCATCATCGGCGTGTCGGGAAACACCTCGCCGTTTATCGTCCACAGACCGTCGATGCGGCCATCGTACATCCCGAAGGCGACATCAAACAGCAGAACGTATTCGCGATCGTACGATGTGGCGAGATCAAACGGCAAAGGCAGCGGAGCGCCGTAGCGAGCAGGATCGAACAGCGGCAAGTCTGCTTGCAGGTTCGGCAAGGCATCGCCTCCGTTCGGGCTGAGCAGCAATCCTTTGCCGCGGTTTTTGCCTTGGGTCGCTTGTGTGAACAAGACGGGGCGATTCGGCATGGTAAAGGAGACGTCATATCTCCCTCCGGCAGCAAGCTTTAGCGCTTGGTTGGCAAGCAAATTCGGCTCGTTGACTTCGTTTCCGTCAATGGCGCTCACTTGAAAAGAAGTGCCGAGGAGCTGATAAGTGACGGGCAGGTTTTCTGCGTTGATGAAACGAAGTCTTACAGGAGTACCAGGGGCAACCGTTTGCTTGGCAAGCGTGTCTGCGCCATTCAGCGTCGGTCCCTCTCCTTTTGGTTTGTGATGAATGAGGGCAAGATCGCGGATGGCAGGCTCTGACCGAGATGCATTTGCATTGGCAGCAGGCTCAATCACCATAGCGCCAAAAAGCCCTTTTCGCACCTGGACAGAGGCTTGCTGATGCGAGTGGTACCAAAAGGTTCCGGCTTGCTCGGCGCGAAAGCGGTAGACGTGCTTTTCGCCAGGAAGTACAGCGTCCTGTGTCGCTCCGGCTACGCCATCTTCGGCGTTGGGAACGTTCAGACCGTGCCAGTGAATGGTGACGCCATCAGCGATATCTTTGTTTTCCAGGACGATCTCAACCAGCTCGCCTTGCTTGAGCCGCAGCTCTGGCCCGGGGTATTGCCCGTTAAAGGTCCAAGCTTCCAGCGTATTTCCGGAAGGCAGCCGAATCGTCGCTTTTTGCGCCGTCAATGCGAATTTTCGATCTGCCGTGCCCGCACGCGGCCCGGTCAAGTCCGCTACGCTGACCGTTTTGGCATTCGACGAGGGCGCAGTGCCGCTGTCCGGCGCATGACTAGCGTGCGAATGGTGGGCAAGTTGCTTTGTGCTTAGTCCAGTATCGACGTTCGTATGACTGGTCATGTTGAACTGTTCCGGAAGCAGGCTGGCTTGAAGGGCCTGACTGCCAAACGCGACAAGTCCGGTGGACAGGACCATGAATACACCCGTTGCCCGCAAAAAACGAAAAAGCGGCGCAGGGCGCTTCCATTCTCCGGGGTGGGAGCAACGCTGCTGCTGCCATGATTGAACGATCCAGAGCGCTGAGGTGGCAGCCACCATTACCACCCAGGCGACGAGCAGCGTGGATGGCTCCAGCGTGACAGCAGGGAAGGTAAGCTGCAGGCAGCAGGCTGTGACACTGCCCAGAACGGCAAGCTGCAAGGGAACGATCAGCTCAGGCGCCGAAATCATTTTTCGGAGATGTTCATCCACCCGCTCATGATCTGTAGTGTAAAAAGGGTCTGCTTGCCGCAAAAGACTCATGTCTGCTGAAGCAACCTCTTGCGCAATCAGAGACATGTCGGGATTATCGACAATATAAGATGGCTTGTTGCTGCATCTGCCCAGCTTTGCTGCCAGGTCCAGCAAGCGGGGAAGCGAGAAAAAAAGCACGCAAATAACAGGGACAGTGATCAGCGGGAGAAAGCCGATTGTTTTGTCCTTTATGTAAAGCCAACCGAATGATTGAAAATACGCCCAGGTCAAAAGCAGTTGTCCGGCGAATACAGACAGCGATATCCAGACAAACAGCAGAGTCAAGCGGGTCTTTCTTGCAAGCGCTCGTTTGGTTGGCTGATAGACGAGCGTATGGGCGATAAGGGCCGGGATGAGTGTCGTGAGGACCAGAACGAGAAACAAGCCTTGGTGGGTTCCGGCGAGCACCGCAAAATCTGCCATAAATAATTCCTCCCGTGAACAGTTCCATTCTTACATGATAGAGAGCATCGCTGATCAGCCAAACGTACTGGGGCAGTATTTTCCCTCCGTCTCGGGACGGATACATGTGAGTGAAAGGAGTGCAGAAGGCATGTCTTTTGACTTTTTCGAGACATAACAACGCTCGGAATGCTGTCGTTCTCCACCTGGATCATCGTCATCCAGCCAATTCGAGGCAAACGACAGAAACAGGAGGAGACATCAATCATGGAACAAAGAACAGCATGGGAGATTTTCAAGCGAGAGGTAGAAGCGCCATTTGCCGGATGGAATTTTCAGCGGCTCACCCAGACAGGGAGAATGCAGGAAGCTCCGCTGACCTGGAATTATGCGAGTATCGTCAAAGCTCTGATGAACGGGATTGACTCGATGCTCGATATGGGAACAGGCGGGGGAGAACTGCTCGCTTCCTTGCAGCCGCATCCGGCGAGAACGTTTGCGACAGAAGGATACCAGCCCAACGTAGGAGTAGCCCGGGCCAATCTTGCGCCACTGGGCATCGAGGTGGTCGAGGCGGACGGAGAAGATGTGCTGCCATTCGCGGATCGCACTTTTGATCTGATCATCAATCGTCATGAATCGTATTTGCCGAGTGAGCTGTCGCGCTTGCTGAAACCGACCGGGACGTTCGTAACCCAGCAGGTCGGCGGGCAGGACAACCTGGAGTTGAACCGTTTGCTCGGAGCGCCGATCCCATCCGATTATTTGCACTGGAATCTGGCTTTTGCAGCTGCCGAGCTACAGGACGCAGGCTTTGTCATTTTGCAGCAAAAAGAGGAAATGAGCTTCACCCGTTTCTATGACGTCGGGGCAATCGTCTACTATTTGAAGGCGATCGAATGGCAGATTCGCGACTTCGCGGTAGAGCAATACGCGGAAGCGCTGCTTGCTTTGCAAAAGAAAATGGAGCCGATCGGCTATGTGGATATTCCTAACCATCGTTTCATGATTTTGGCAAAATTAGGGTCATATTCAGTTAATAAATAGGCTCCTTTTTGTCGATAAGACAAATAGGGAGTTCAGTACAAAAGCGCCCTTTGGGGCGTTTTTTGTTTGAAGAAACTTCTGTGGGGGAATTATCGATCTATTAATCTATCGTACAGAGAAAAGGGGAAGTGAGAAAGGATGAACAAGAGCTTGGCTAGTCGGGTGGTCGCGCTCGTGGCTGTGATTGTCGTTTTGACGATGGCAGTCAACGTCTTCATGATCAATCAAAACAGCGCAACCACGATCGAACGGACGCTTTCACGCTCAAGTATTGGAACCGCGATGCATGTAGCGGCAGGCATCGATACAGAGAAGCTCGCCAGTTTCTTGGCAAAGCCCGAGAAAAATGACGAGTACATGTCCATCCAAAAGACGCTGAAAGAGTACATGGACAAGACGGGAGCGCTATACGTATACATTCTCCAGGCAGATGGAGAGAAGGTCAAAATCATGGCGGACGGCATGGTCGAGGATAGCTTCACGATCGGACAGCCTACGACTTCGACCACCTTTGCAGACATCGCGCCCGTGCTTCAAGGCGGAACGAGCAATACGCCAATCGTCAATGATCCGGTTTACGGTTCGTATCTGAGTGCGTTTGCACCGATCCAGGACAAGTCCGGGCAAGTTATGGCTATTCTCGGTGTCGATACCGCTGCGGAAAAGGTCGAGCTGATCAACGAGCTTGTACTGAGTGAAACGATGCCGCGCATCATTATTTCCATGGCTGCGGTGACGATAGTCGCCTTGATTGCGGTCTACTTCGTGGTGAAAAGAATGCTGCGTCCGCTGGGAATCGTACAGGAAGCCTCGGCGAGGATCGCTGGAGGCGATTTGACAGACGCGAAGATCGCCGTCACGAAGCGAAATGATGAAATCGGCCGGATCGTTGTCGCTTTCAGCGAGATGACAACACAGCTTCGCCAAATTATCGGCGGCGTCAAGGAGACGACAGAGCGCATCGACAATATGGCTGTTTCTATTCGGGAAGGCGCTTCCTCTGTTCGCGAGCAAAATAAAAATATCGTGGTTACGAGCCAGGAGATCGCATCTGGCAATGAACAAACGGCAACGGCGATGGAAACTACCGTGCAAACGGTTCAAGAATTTTTGAGCGAGCTGTCCGAGCTGAACAGCGCGATCGAAGCGATGGACGCCGTTTCTAACCAGGTAGCTGACATCGGCCAGAGCAGCTACACAGTATTGCAGGAGTTTTTGGCTGACGGAACGGAAACGAACAATCAGTTCCACGATGTCCAAAACACGATGATGATTTTGGAGGAAAAATCGCGCCGGATCAATGACGTGATTGAAACGATCCAGCAAATTGCAGGACAGACGAACTTGCTCGCGCTGAACGCTGCCATCGAGAGCGCCCGGGCCGGGGAAGCAGGTCGCGGCTTTGCCGTGGTTGCAGACGAGGTGCGCAAACTGGCTGAGCAGACAGGAGCGGCAACGCTGGTCATTCAGGAGAGCATCAAGGACATCCAGGATCAGGTGAAGCAGGCAGCCGAAAAAACGAACGGAACTTTGAACCGTTACAATGCCGGAACACAGCGCCTCGATTCGGTGGCAAAAGGAATCACCGAGCTGTCCACGATGACGAACACGCTCAAAACTTCGCTGGCCAATGTGATTGCAAGCGTTGAAACCATGAAGCACGGTCAAAACAAGGTGAACGAATCCGTATTGACCGTAACGGCGATTTCCGAACAGACAGCCGCTGCGACCGAAGAGGTGTCGGCTACAATTCATGACGTCAGCGGCAACGTGGACCAGTTTGTCGTCGAAATTCAGGACGTTACCGAAAGCATCCAGGAGTTGCGCAGAAAAGTGGATACGTTCCGCTTGTAAGCTTTGCCCGAAACAAAACAGCCCTTCGCACTGGCTTTCTTGCCAAGCGAAGGGCTGTTTTTGTTGGCAGCGAAAAGGTGCTGGTTACCACAAAAGTACGGCGATGTGCACGACGCCCTGAAACAGCAGCAAGGTCGAGCGCAGCCAGACAAATGCGCGCTTTTGCTCGGAAGGCGGAACAGGGAAAAGCTGGTGGCTGGCTCGCTTGCCTTGTTGTCGCCAGATGCCGCCCAGCTGACTTGCTGTCATCAGCAGCAAGAGAGCGGCAGCAATCGCTTTGGCGTACAGGTTCGGCAGGACGAGAATGACGATGATGCCCAGGCAGACGAGGCGGGCGTAAATCCCGGCGTAATCCCCGGAGCGAATGAACGTCCGGGCGTACAAATGACGCGCCGTATGAGCCGGACTGTAAGGCAGAAGCTGCGCCAGGCGGGTCAGCCAAAAGCGCGGCTTCACCTGATGCTGCAAGGCAGGAACGTCCCGGAAGTTGTTCATGATCTGATAAAACCGCTGACGCAACCCGTTTTCCATCGCCAGCAGCCGATACCATTTGAGCGGATGCTGGGCCTGCACTTTGCGCATTTGCCGATGGAGCCAGACAAGCAAAAGGGCGCTAAGGACGGCTCCGCAAGGCACATATCCAAAAGTGAGAAATTGCCCCG
Source organism: Brevibacillus sp. FSL K6-0770 (assembly GCF_038000275.1). Classification (NCBI taxonomy): domain Bacteria; kingdom Bacillati; phylum Bacillota; class Bacilli; order Caryophanales; family Paenibacillaceae; genus Brevibacillus; species Brevibacillus sp. FSL K6-0770. Next base: position 5,076,155 of record NZ_JBBOBQ010000001.1, on the reverse strand, counting down.
CGCTGAAAATCCAGGCAAGAATCAGATAGGACAGCAAAAAGCGGGCGGCAAAGAACAGGCGCTGTGCTTGGACGGCAGGCAGGCGCAAAAAAATCCAGCTGCTGTGAACATTCCAGCCCTTCAGCAAAAACGGAATCAGCCAGTACAGCCAGAGCTGTATTTTGTCCGCTCCCGCAGCATTTGTGTACATAGGGAAGAGCAAGAGAACCAGCACAAACAGTCCCACGCTTTGGACGAAAAAGTTATAGACCTGCGCCCGGCGAAAATAGCCAGCGAGCCGCGTCTCGTGCGGAGTGAGGAAAATCAGGTCTGCTTCCAGCAAAAAGGTGCGGTGCGGACTGCGCGTCACCACGATGGCCATAACCAGTGCCAGCGCGTGGACGAGTGGAAACCAGGCCGGAATCAGTTCGATTATGCTGCGGTAGTACATGGAGATCAATCCGGCAAGGAAAACGGCGACAAACAAGACACCGCCATTGGCCATGTATTGCGCATATTTGATGAACTCTGTGGAAAAGGCGTGCAATCTTTTTTGAAACAGCTGCTCCATATCCATCTTCACTGTTTTTCATCCTCTACGATATGTAAGTAGATGTCATCCAACGAATGGTTGGTCAGACCTGTGAACTGGCGAAGCTCTGCAAGCGTGCCCTGGGCCTTGATTTGTCCTTTGTGGAGCAGGATAAAACGATCGCAATACTTCTCTGCGGTCGCCAAGATGTGTGTAGACATGAGGATGCCTGCCCCTTGCTCCTTGCAGCGTTCCAGCCAGGTGAGCAAAGAGCGTATCCCGAGCGGATCAAGACCAAGGATCGGTTCGTCGACGATATACAGAGGCGGCTGGACGAGAAGCGCCATCATGATCATCAATTTTTGCCGCATCCCTTTGGAGAACTGCTGCGGAAAACGGTTTTTCATTTCCTCCATGCGAAATTCTTTGAGCAGGACGGAAGCTCGCTGGTCAAGCTGCTCTTTTGTCAAACCGTGGCTCATCGCCATCAGCTCGATATGCTCCCAAAGTGTCAGTTCCTCGTAATAGATGGGAGATTCCGGGATGTAGCCGTAAGAGAGCCGATAGTGGTCAGGATCGGATTGAAAGGTTTGGCCTGCAATGTGGATAGAGCCTTCCAGCGGCTGCAAAAGACCCAGAATATGCTTAATCGTCGTGCTTTTCCCTGCTCCGTTCAGTCCGATCAAGGCGACGATTTCGTGAGCATGAATATCAAAGGAAATATTTTGGATGACGGCACGGCTCGGGGAGTAGCCGCCCGTTACGTTGTTGACTTCCAGCAAGGCTTTCATAAGTTCCTCCTTCTCGCCAAAGCAAATGGCAATCGGTCATCCCCCTATTGTAGCCGAAAACCCAGCTTTTTGGAAAAACGCTGTGCACAGCCTTTTTTGCTTGCGGGTGAAGAGGAAAGGGATAACCGTACAAGCAATGGCTGACTGCTCAACATAAACCATTATTACAAAGGACGGAGGAGGTGGAACCTATGACGCCGGGGCAACAGGACAACCAAAGAGACATGGACTTGCAAATGCAGCGCATCTACCAGAAACTGGATAAATTCGAAGAGAGGATCGACCAGCTTGAGGGACAAATGACAGTCGCAACAAAGTGGTTGGAACGTATAGAACACAGATTAGAACGCATGGAAGACGTACGCATAGATTTGTTGCAAGCGATCGCGAAGCTACAGACGGAGCTGAAATTGAGAGAAGAAAAAGCAAACAAAGAGAAAGATATCATCATGCAGCTACTGAACAACGACAATCGGGACAAAGAAAATTTGGCACAGATGATCGAAGGAGACAGAAGCAGAAAGCAAGAGCGCTTTTTACAAATATGGGCGGTTTTAGGTCCCGTCCTTGCCTCCGTTCTCACCTCTCTTTTTGCACGGTTTTTCATGTAAGGTGACACTTTCTGTGAATGACGATCGCCAAATCGGCACATGATGATATAAAATGTGGAAAAGTTGTGTAAAGGCTTTTCCATTTTTCTACCGCATCTCCTGGCTATACTTGATGGGCAGAACATTGAAAGAGAGGATATCCACGTGAAGAAGTTTGATGTTTCCATACTCTCAGTTGCCATTTTACTGACCGGACTGGCTGTACTCGGTGTCTATCAGGCAGGAGAAGCGAAGAAAGATCCGGTTCTGGTAAAGGCCGGTGATACCTCGATTACGCAATACCAGCTGTACGATGAAATGAAAAGCACGTACGGCAAGCAAATGATACATGAGATGGTCGCTCAATCTTTGATTTCGCAGGAAGCCAAGGCACAGAAGATCCAGGTCACCAAAGAGGAAATGGACAAGGAAATCGCCTCGATGAAACAGCAAGTCGGCTCCGAGGAAGCTTTTCAAAGCTATCTTCAGGGAATGGGGCTAGACGAAAAGAAGCTTCGTGAAAAGATGTCTGTCCTGATGACCCGCGACAAGCTGCTCGACAAGGCATTCCCGGTCACAGATGAGCAAGTGAAACAATATTACGATGAAAACAAACAGCAGATGGGATCGCCAGCGCCGGAATTTGAAAAGGTGCGGGATCAGATCAAATCTGTTTTGGCCGATAAAAACCGCAGCGAGAACTACAACAACTGGCTGAATGACATCCAGAAAAACCACAAGGTAGAATGGTACGATCCGTCTTTTGACGAGCCGAACAAGCCCGCTGCCGGATAAACCAGCTGAAAAGGCGTCTCTTCCCGATTGAACGGGGGAGGGCGCCTTTTCTTTTTGATGTTTTCGTTTAGTAACAGACTCGGGTGGAAAAACTGGATAAATAATTGCCAATGTAAGGAGCAATGAGATGGCTCAGATTGGCCCTCGCCTGGATGAGAATGTTCATTTTGTGAAAGAGTCGCTTGGGTACAGCAATGATATTGTAATTCGCGAACTGGTGCTGGATAGCCGGGAGCCTGTACGTGCTGCGATCCTCTACACGGATGGGATGGTCGACTCGCACATGGTACAGGGCGTTTTGATTAACAGTATGCTCTACAAGACCCGGTTCAAAGAAATAGAGCTGGAACGAGAGGAAGATCTCGTCCCTTTTTTAAAGGATGCGGTTCTGACCGTTGGAGATATCGGAGACGTCAACAATTTTCCCGAGCTGTTTACAGCCATGCTTTCCGGCTGTGTCATCATCCTCATAGACGGCTATGAAAAAGCAATGGCCATCGGCTTGCAGGAGTGGAAAGACAGGGGAGTGACCGAGCCTACAGCGCAAACGGTCATTCGCGGGCCGAGGGAAGGCTTTACGGAAAGTCTGCGGACGAATATCACTCTTTTGCGCAGAAGGATCGCCAGCGAAAAGATGTGGGTGGAAACTAGGCGAATCGGGGAAGTGACGAAGACCGAGATCGCCGTCGTGTACATCAAAGGTCTGGTCGAGGAAGGCGTAATCGAGGAGGTTCGCAACAGGCTGGATCGGATTGATGTGGACGGCCTGATGGAGAGCGGGATGATCGAGGAACTGATACAGGATGCGGCGTACACTCCTTTTCCCACGATTTCCAATTCCGAGCGTCCCGATGTGGTTGCGGCGAATTTGCTGGAGGGGAGAGTTGCCATCATAGTCGATGGGACTCCGTTCGTTTTGACTGTCCCTTCTTTGTTTGTCGAGTTTTTTCATTCGGCTGAAGACTACTACCAGCGGGCTGATTTCAGTACGTTGATTCGGATGCTGCGCTTTGTCAGCTTTTTTATCGCCTTGCTCGCGCCGTCGCTCTATATTGCGATCACGACCTTCCATCAGGAGATGTTGCCGACACAGCTTTTGATCAGCTTGGCCGCGCAGCGTGAGGGCGTGCCTTTTCCCGCGCTGGTAGAGGCGCTGTTGATGGAGATCGCGTTCGAAATTTTGCGAGAGGCGGGCATCCGCATGCCGCGTGCGGTCGGTCAAGCGATCTCCGTTGTCGGAACGCTGGTCATCGGACAGGCGGCGGTAGAGGCGGGAATCGTCTCGGCAGCGATGGTTATCGTCGTGTCGATTACGGCGATCTCCAGCTTTATTTTTCCCGCGATCAACATGTCGATTCCCGTGCGGATTCTCCGGTTTCCGTTGATGATTTTGGCAGCTTCCTTTGGGATTTACGGGATTATCGTCGGAGTGCTTGGGCTGGTTCTGCATTTGTGCAGCCTGCGTTCGTTTGGCGTACCCTACATGAGTACATTCGCCCCGTTTTCCTTCAAAGAACAGCGTGATGCGATCTTGCGCGCGCCGCGCTGGATGATGGACAAACGCCCAGAGTCGATCACCAAACGAAACATGCGCCGTCAATCTCCGAATTTGAAGCCGAAGCCGCCAGAGCATTAAGGTAAAAAGGCAAGGAGTGAACTTCTATGAAAGTCATCAAAGTGCTTCTCTGCTTGACACTTGTCTTCCTGCTGGGCGGTTGCTGGAATCGCAAGGAGCTGAACGATCTGGCGATTTGCGTCGGCATCGGAATTGACAAGGTAAAGACCGGGTATAGCGTGTCTGTCCAGGTCGTGGACCCGGCTGAGGTGGCAGCCAACAAAGGCAAACCGGGGAGGGCTCCTGTTACGCTGTTTACGATGAGCGGTGCCACTGTATTTGAAGCTCTCCGCAAAATGACGACGATATCGCCGCGGAAAATTTATATGTCGCACACGAGGATGCTGATTTTGGGGGAGGAACTGGCGCGGGAGGGGATTGCGCCTGTGCTTGATTTTGTTTCGCGCGATCACGAGTTTCGGACGGATTTTTACATTGCTGTGGCTCGCGGTACGACAGCTCACAACATCTTGAAGGTCATTACGCCGTTGGAGCAGATTCCCGCCAATGAGCTGTTCGCTTCCTTGGAGACGTCGTCCAAAGCGTGGGCGCCAACCGCCGCGATTACCCTTGATCAACTGATTGCGGACTTGACGAATAAGGGCAAACAGGCGGTACTGACGGGCATAAAGCTGACAGGCTCGCCGGAGGAAGGGGATCAGCGCGAAAATGTGGAGCAGATTGATTCCAACGTGCTTTTGCAGTACACGACACTCGCTGCCTTTCGGGGAGACAAGCTGATTGGCTGGCTCAACGAGAAGGACAGCAAGGCGTACAACTACATAACCGGAAATGTCAAAAGTACGGCTGGCAGCCTTCCGTGCAAAGGGGGAGGGCGCCTGACGATGGAAATTATGAAGTCGAACTCCAAGGTGAAAGCCATCCTGAAAAATGGCAAGCCGGAAATCATGGTCGATATTCACCTGGAAAATGACATCGGCGAAGTGCAGTGCAAAATCGATCTGACCAAAATGGAGACGATCGAAGAAATCCAAAAAGAAGCCGAAAAAGGCATGGTTGCTACAGGAATGCGGGCGGTCACTTATGCGAAGCAGCATGAAGTGGACATTTTCGGATTCGGAGATGTCATCCACCGCCAGTATCCGAAGGTGTGGAAACAACTCGAAAAAAACTGGAACAAGGAATTTGCCAAGCTCCCGGTTCACATCAAGGCAGAAGTGAAAATCAGGCGACTGGGAACGATCAACAACGCTTTCAAGGAAAAATGAGTGATCAGGAGGGGGAGTCATGTCGGTATTGACGGTAGTTTTCATCTCCATCGTCGTCAGTCTGTACGAGCTGCCCAGGCTGATCCGCAAGAAACAGCGAAAAGAAACGATTGTGTTTATCGTCATGCTCGTGATCAGTGTCGGGATGTATGCCGCTACGCAATTTGGTCTTGTGCCCAACCCTGTCTATGCGATGGAAATCATCTACAAGCCGATGGATGACTGGATCAAGCAGTGGCTGCATTGAGGACGGAGGCTTGTTGCCGCGAGGATTGCCGCTGGAAAGCGGGGCATACTGAGAAGACCTCAGCAAAGGAGTGGAAACACACGTGGACGGTCTTTTGATGAAGCTTCTGGTAAGCCCGATCTTGGTTGTTTTGGCTGATGCCCTCTTTCCCGAGGTGAATTTTGCGAACCTGTACCAGTCTGTCGGTGTCGGCTTTGTCCTTGCTCTTGCCGGATTTTTTCTGGACAGGGCCATTCTGGCTCCGGGCAGTCTGTGGCTTACAACCGCCATTGATTTTATCATCGGTTTTCTGATTGTATACGGCAGCATCGTCTTTTTGCCTGATGCCCAAATCTCGGCAATGGGAGCGGGATTTGTCGCCATCTTTTACGGTGTGGCCGAATACTTGCAGCATACATGGCTGCTTCGTGCGATCCGCTCGGAAAACACATAGAGGTGCCATTGTTGCCGGGACAGCCCCGTCCATCTGCGAAAAGACGGGGCTGTCCTTTTTGCTGCGCGCGCGTCAATCGTTTTTCGAAGGAGCCAGCTTTTTGGTTGCGATCCGTTCGATCCAGCTCCAGGCGCAACGATTCGCTGAAGCCTCCGTATGCGCATCCGGCATTGTTGAGCAACAGGTCGATTCGCCCGTGGCGATCCGCGATGTCGGCGATCGCCTGTTCGATCTGGGGAGGGCTGGTGACATCCAAGGAAATCACTTCCATATGTTCGGTTGCTATATGCAAGTTTGCGAGTTTGTCAAGTGGGCCTCTTTTTTGCGGGTCGCGCATGGAAGCAATTACGTAAAATCCAGCCTTGACTAATGCCACAGAAGCGTGCATGCCGAAGCCGCTGGAGGAGCCAGTGATTAGTGCAATTGGTCTTTTTTTCATATATTTCTCCTTTAAGTTTCCTAAACTGGTTACATTTATCTTAAAAGTTCACAAATTTGTTCATAAATTTGTTAACAAAATGATAACAAATAGCCTTTAGATTAAGGAAAATTTATGTATACTTAAATGGTTACCACGCATTGGCAGGAGTCTGCAATCTCGGCCCTTTTGCTCCTTCTGTTTGTTTTTGGGATGACTGCTAATACTTTTCCTGATTGGGTATGATAGTTGGGGAAGGAATAGATAGCCATCCTTGTGCAAAATTGAAAGAGCAAAAAGCTTCTAGTTTGTATGCGTGGCTAGAACGTTACCAACACGAAGAAAGAGGGGTTCATTGGTATGAAGGGTTGGCAACAGTTTTGGCGTCAGCTTTCTCTGTTTGGTCTGCTGGCGCTGGTGTTAACCGGGTGTGGCAAAGATGAGCTCTCAGCGCTCAAGCCTTCCGGCCCGGTTGCTTCGATGCAGTATGACCTGATGAAGCTGTCCTCCGCTATCATGATCGGCGTCTTCATTGTCGTTATGCTGATCTTTACGTACGTCCTTATCCGATACCGTAAGCGTCCAGGGCAGCAAGGCGTTCCAAAGCAGGTCGAAGGCAATCATGCACTTGAGATTCTTTGGACAGTAATTCCTTTCCTGCTTCTGATTGTGATGGCGATTCCAACCGTTACAACCGGTTTCGCCCTGCACAAGGAATTTCCAAAAGAGGAAGCGCTTCAAGTGAAGGTAACCGCTCACCAGTTCTGGTGGGAGTTCGAGTATCCGGATCTGGGAGTAGCAACCGCACAAGACCTGGTTCTGCCAGTTGGCAAAAAGGTTCAGTTCCAAGTGACCTCTGCTGACGTTATGCACGCATTCTGGATTCCTGCTCTGGGCGGTAAAATCGATACCAACCCGGGACAAGAAAACAAGATTTGGCTGCAAGCAGACAAAACAGGTATTTTCTACGGAAAATGCGCGGAGCTCTGTGGAGCGTCCCATGCCTTGATGGACTTCAAGGTAGAAGTAATGGACCAGACTGCATTTGACAGCTGGGCAAACGGCATGAAGGGCGTTCAGTCCAAAGAGCCGGTAGCCGCTACAGCTCCAAGTGCTGCACAAGGTCAAGAAATCTTCAACAAAAGCTGTCTCGGCTGTCACGCCATCGCTGGAAAAGGCGGAAAACTGGGTCCAAACCTGACCAACTTCGCAGATCGCGAACGCGTAGCAGGTATTCTTGCCCACACGCCTGAAAATCTGGCAGAGTGGCTCAAAGATCCGCAAAAGGTAAAACCGGGCAACAACATGCCTAACCTCAACCTCGACGATGCACAAGTGAAAGCGCTTGTAGAGTACATGTCTACACTCAGCGTGAAGTAACTACCGTAATGAAATGACATTTCGTCATAGGCAGTGACGCTTAAAAAGGAGGTAAACCTGTGTCTGCACATGCTTCTCACGCACCCGCACCAAAACGTTCAGGGCTGTGGGACTGGCTCACGACAGTGGATCACAAGAAGATCGCGATCCTGTACTTGATTGCCGGTGGTATTTTCTTTCTCGCCGGTGGTTATGAGGCCCTGTTGATCCGTTTGCAGTTGATGTATCCAGAAGCTTCTGTAGTTGGTGCCAAGACGTTTAACGAATTGATTACCATGCACGGCACGACGATGATTTTCTTGGCGGTCATGCCAGTCATTTTCGCGCTGATGAACGCAGTCGTTCCGCTTCAAATCGGAGCGCGCGACGTAGCGTTCCCTTTTGTTAACGCTCTCGGCTTCTGGTTGTTCTTCTTCGGAGGAGTGCTCCTGAACACCAGCTGGTTCCTTGGCGGAGCACCAGATGCCGGATGGACATCTTATACCACTTTGGCTTTGAACCAATATAGCGGCCGCGGAGTAGACTTCTACGTTCTCGGTTTGCAAATTGCCGGTCTCGGTACGCTGATCGGTGGTATCAACTTCCTTGTTACCATCATCAACATGCGTGCTCCAGGGATGACATTCATGCGCATGCCAATGTTCACCTGGGCGTCTTTTATTACATCCGGTCTGATTCTGTTCGCTTTCCCGGCGATTACAGTAGGTCTGGTTCTCTTGATGTTCGACCGTTTGTTTGGCGGTAACTTCTTCAACCCGGATGCGGGTGGTAACGTTGTCATTTGGGAGCACTTGTTCTGGATCTTCGGTCACCCCGAAGTATACATCCTGATTCTCCCGGCATTCGGTGTTATTTCTGAAATTATCTCCACCTTTGCAAGAAAGCGCCTGTTCGGTTACAGCTCCATGGTATTCGCAACTGCGCTGATCGGCTTCCTCGGCTTCATGGTGTGGGCTCACCACATGTTCACAACTGGTTTGGGCGCCATTGCCAACACGCTGTTCGGTCTGGCTACGATGCTGATTGCGGTACCTACGGGTATTAAAATCTTTAACTGGCTTTTGACCATGTGGGGCGGACAAATTCGCTTCCCTACCGCAAACTTGTTTGCAGTAGGCTTCATTCCGACATTTACGATCGGTGGTATGACAGGGGTTATGCTCGCGGTTCCGCCAGCTGACTACCAATACCATGACAGCTACTTCGTAGTAGCTCACTTCCACTACGTTATCGTAGGGGGTCTCGTCTTCGGTCTGTTCGCCGGTCTTTACTACTGGTGGCCGAAAATGTTCGGTAAAATGCTGAATGAAACAATCGGTAAATGGAACTTCTGGACGTTCTTCATCGGTTTCCATCTTACCTTCTTCCCGCAACACTTCCTTGGTCTGATGGGGATGCCGCGCCGCGTCTTCACATACCTGAAAGGTCAGGACCTGGATGTAGGGAACTTTATCAGTACCATCGGTGTATTCGGTATGACGATCGGTACAATCCTGTTCCTCATCAACGTTGTCGTTGCAGCAAAAGGCAAACGCGCACCTGCGGACCCGTGGGATGGACGCTCGCTGGAGTGGACAATTCCGTCGCCGCCGCCTGAGTACAACTTTGCCCAAACACCTCTGGTGCGTGGTCTGGATGCATTCTGGATCGAGAAAATGGCTGGCAACAAAGGCATGACACCTGCTGAACCGCTCGGTGACATCCACATGCCATCGCCATCGTTCCTGCCGTTCCTGATGTCCGTCGGTCTGTTCATTGCAGGCTATGGCTTCATGTACCACAACTACGTTGTAGTAGCGATCGGCTTGATTTTGACTTTCGGATGTATGTTCGCACGTTCTGTAAAAGACGATCCTGGTTATCATATTCATGAGGATGAAATCGAAGAGAAAGGGGTTAAGGCTTAATGGCTACACATCACGCAAATGCAGTTTTACCTGATGAACCGGAAAAAGCCACCCTTGAAGGCAAGAACAAGATTCTTGGCTTCTGGCTCTTCCTTGGTGGAGAGACTGTTCTTTTCGGTTCGTTGTTCGCAACTTTTATCGCGCTGCGTGATCAAGCAAACGGCGGACCGACGTCCCAGCAACTGTTTGACATGCCGCTGGTTGCAGCTGCAACACTTCTTTTGCTTACCAGTTCGATGACAAGTGTTATGGCTACACTCGCTCTGCACAAGAAAAACTTGAAAATGATTCAAGTTTGGCTGACCATCACTGTATTGCTCGGTCTCGGATTCCTTGCCCTGGAGATTTATGAGTTTGTGCATTATGTGCATGAAGGACATAAAATCTCGACAAGTGCGTTCGGCTCTGCGTTCTACACATTGGTTGGCTTCCACGGGGGTCACGTAGCGTTCGGGATTCTCTGGATCACTTTGTTGCAGTTGTCGGCAGTGAAGAAAGGCTTGACGGTAGTAACGGCTCCTAAGTTCTACCTGGCCTGCTTGTACTGGCACTTTATCGACGTAGTATGGGTATTCATCTTTACCGTGGTATATCTCATGGGTATGATCGGTGGAAAGGTGGGATAATCTATGGGAGCACACGCTCATAATGAAGAGGTACGCAAGCCGAAAGTAAAACACGACGGTCCAAAAAGACACGTTGTAGCTTTCATCGGATCTCTCGTATTGACCGCACTTGCATTTATTGCTGTTGCGTATGAAGTGATTCCGGTAGGTTTTACCGTACCGTTCATCGTCGTCTTGGCTTTCATCCAGGCGTTCTTCCAACTGTTTGTTTGGATGCACATGGATCAAAAAGGCCACGAGTTCGCACGGATCAGCATTTTCGCCGGGCTGTTCGTGATCCTGCTTGCAGTAATCGTCTTCGTTTACTGGGTGTGGATCTAGAACGCTTGGCAAGGGCAAGAGGGCAGACCAAAAGTCTGTCCTCTTTTTTTCGGGCTGTCAGAAGTCATTTCTGGCAGCCATTTTTTTGTACTATCGAGCGGGAATTGAGATAAGCATGGGATAGGAGCGGCTTTTCGGGAAGGGAGGGAGCAGACAGAGTTTTCCCGCTTTTTGAAAAATACTTGCACCTATCTACAAGGCTTTATATAATAAAAATATCAACATGCGTTAAAATAACGTTATATTATTAAGCCGTCACATATTTTGTGAAAATAAATGAATGAAAGCAGGGATCGCAATGGTGAAATTGGTGGCAATTTATCGCAAGCCGGAAGATATCGAGGCTTTTGACAAGCACTATTTTGAAGTGCACGCTGCACTCGCTGAGAAAATGCCTGGCTTGATCAAGATGGAGGTAAGCAAAGTATACGGCACGCCGATGGGCGAATCCGATCTGCATCTGCTCGCAGAAATGTACTTTGAAACGAAGGAAGCCTTGTTGGAAGCGTTGTCATCTCCAGAGGGGCGTGCAGCAGGCAAAGACTTGCGCGGATTTGCAGGCCAAGTAGTGTCCATGCATTTTGCCGAAGTGGTTTAACGTATGGGAACAAAATCGTTTGTTGACGAGCGCGAGCTGCATCATAAACATTACGACGAGATTTGCGAAAAGCTGAAACAAGACCAGTTCGCCCAGTTTTTGGGAGTCAAGCTGATCGAGCTTGGCGAGGGGACTGCGACAGCAGAGGTGACGGTGGCCGATCATATGTTGAATGCGCACGGTACAGCGCACGGCGCCATCATTTTCTCCCTGGCTGATTTTGTTTTTGCCGCAGCCTGTAACTCCTACGGAAAAACATCTGTTGCGCTCTCGATGAACATCGGATTTTTGGCCGCAGCAATGAAAGGAAACCGGCTTGTGGCAACGGCTACGGAAGAGAAGAAGAACAACCGGACAGCCTGGTACCGCATCCGCGTCGAATCCGAGCACGGCCTGGTAGCGACATTGGACGCACTGGCTTATCGGAAAAATGAATACTTCATTTCGCTGGACGACAAGGAATAACCAAATGCACACACAAAACGGAGAAAGGAAGCCGAATGCCGCGTGCACAGGCTCCTTTCCCTGTTTCACGAGGATACCAGACACGGGGGCGAGAGGATGACAGTGGAAATCCGCAATCGATTCAATCACTACCTGGGCATAGAAGTCGTACACCGAGATGAGCAGGGCTGCAAGGTAGCACTGAAAATTCGCCCTGAACTGTTCAACAGCATAGATGGGGTCGTACATGGTGGCGTGACGGCGACGTTGGCTGACGTAGCGATGGGACATGGAGCTGCGCCACATGTAGACGGCGTGCAGCAATGCGTTACGGTAGAGAGCAAAATTCAATATTTGTACCCTGCCCGTGGGGAGAGGCTGGAAGCTGAGTCTCGCGTTTTGAAGCAGGGCAAGAGCCTGATCATTATGGAGGCGCGCGTCACCTGTGACGGCAAGCTCGTTGCTTTTGCCACGGGAACGTATGCGCGGGTCAATCCCAATCGAAGCTAAAGAGTATGGTTGCACGAGGAGGGGATAGAAGTGGAAGAAACGGTTCGCTTTGAACGAGACGGTCATGTGGCGATCATCACGCTCAACCGTCCGGATGAGCTGAATGCACTGAACTACGCTACATTGGAGCGGCTGGGTGATCTGATTGAACAAGTGCGGCTTGATTCAAAAGACATTCGGGTGCTGCTGATAAAAGGCGAAGGCCGGGCGTTTTGCGCAGGAGCTGATTTGAAAGAGCGGCGCACGCTGAACGAACAGCAAGTCCGCAGAAACGTCCGCAAAATTCGCGATGTGTTCACCGCGCTGGAACGATTGCCGCAGCCGACGATCGCGTTGATCAACGGCTTCGCTTTCGGTGGTGGATTTGAACTAGCGCTCGCTTGTGATTTCCGCTACGCCGTGGAGGAAGCGAAAATGGGGCTGACCGAGGTCAGTCTGGGCATCATTCCCGGAGCGGGCGGAACGCAGCGTCTGTCGCGTTTGATCAGTCCGGCGAAGGCGAAGGAACTGATTTTGACAGCCCGGCGCATTCAGGCGAATGAAGCTTGCCGCTTGGGGATATTGAATGGAGTTGCGCAAGACGGGGAACAATTGCTGGAGCTGGCAATGGGGCTGGCCCAAGAGATTCTCGGCAACGCACCGCTCGCCGTCTATCAGGCAAAGGCGGCCATCGACCGCGGAAGCAGCGTCGATTTGCAAACAGGGCTGGACGTGGAAACGATGTGCTATGAAGTCATTATCCCAACGAAAGACCGCCTGGAAGCGCTGGAAGCTTTCCGCGAAAAAAGAAAGCCTGTGTTCAAGGGAGAATAGGCGATAGCTACAAAGACATAACGTGACGGAATGAGGGAAACGGCATGATCTTTAATACAGAAATGGAAACGTTGTCAAGAGAAGAGCTGACCAAGCTTCAAGTGGAGCGTTTGAAAGAAACGGTGGCGCGCGTCTACGAACGAGTGCCTTTTCATCAAAAAGCTTTTGACGAAGCAGGCGTAAAACCGGAAGATATCCAGTCCATCGAAGACATTCAGAAGCTGCCGTTCATGAAAAAAACCGATCTGCGGGAAAATTATCCGTTCAAGCTGTTCGCTGTGGACATGAAGGAAGTAGCGCGCATTCACGGTTCGTCCGGCACAAAAGGCAAGCCGACTGTTGTAGGCTACACGAAGAAAGACCTGGAAAACTGGGCGGAAATCGTCGCGCGCGCCATTTGCTGTGCGGGCGGTCAGCCAGGGGATATTTTCCACAACGCTTACGGTTACGGCCTGTTTACGGGCGGTCTTGGCCTGCATAACGGAATCGAGCACATGGGCGCGGTAGCGGTTCCTGTATCCGGGGGCAATACTTCCCGGCAAATTACACTAATTGAGGACTTCCAGCCACGCGGGATCGCAGCCACTCCGTCTTACGTGCTCAACATCGTCGAAGAAATGAAAAAGCAAGGCATCAACCCGCGGGAGACAAGCGTGAAGTACGGCATTTTCGGGGCCGAGCCATGGTCGGAGGAAATGCGCGTTCAGCTCGAAGAAGCGCTCGACATCAAGGCGGTGGACATTTACGGATTGAGCGAGGTCATGGGACCGGGCGTATCGATCGAATGCCACGAGGCCCAGGATGGCTTGCACATTGCGGAAGATCATTTCTACGCAGAAATCATCGATCCGAATACAGGTGAAGTGCTGCCGCATGGACAAGAAGGCGAGCTTGTCTTCACTTCCCTGACGAAAGAAGCATTCCCTGTCATTCGTTATCGCACAGGAGATATCGCATCGCTCAACCCGGAACCCTGTAAGTGTGGCCGCACCACCATGCGCATGTCCCGCATCAAAGGCCGTGTAGACGATATGCTCATCATTCGCGGTGTCAATGTGTTCCCGACCGAGATCGAGTCTGTTTTGCTGACCTTTAACCAGTTGGCTCCGCACTATCAGGTAGTGATCGAGCGCGACGGGGCATTGGATCGCTTTGAGGTGCACTGCGAGCTGACCGAGAAGTACGCCAGTGAAATCAGTGGAAATGAAAGCGCTGCGTTGTCGCATCTTGTAAAAGAGATAGGGCATATGATCAAAAATACATTGGGTGTGTCTGTCGTGCTGCGGATTCAACAACCAAATTCCTTGACGCGCAGCGAAGGAAAGGCGATTCGCATTGTGGACAATCGGGGCAAAGCCCAGGCAGCGATCTAGCTGGCGAGTTTCCTATCGACTCGACTACCTGCGAAAAAGGGTGTGAACAGCGCATGGCTTACGAATATATCAAAACGGCCAGCGAAGACGGTATCGGTATTATTACCTTGAATCGACCGAAGATTCTTAACGCATTGAATTTGCAGTTGATTGATGAACTGGTCGCCGAGCTGGAACGGCTGGATCGGGACCCGGACATTCGCGTGATTGTGCTGACGGGCAATGACAAAGCGTTCGCAGCGGGAGCGGACATCAACGAAATGGCAGAGGCGTCCGCTATCGAGATCATGAAGCGCGACCAGTTTGCCGTCTGGGATCGCATGTCGCTTATTTCCAAGCCGATCATCGGCGCTGTCAGCGGCTTCGTGCTGGGCGGCGGCTGTGAACTGATGATGAACTGCGATATCGTCATCGCTTCGGAGACAGCCGTCATCGGCCAGCCGGAAATCAAGCTTGGCGTCATGCCGGGAGCGGGCGGAACGCAGCGGCTGACCCGTGCGGTGGGAATGCGCAAGGCAATGGAAATGCTGCTGACGGGAGAACCGATATCGGCCAAAGAAGCGTTGCGCTACGGGCTGGTCAATCGCGTCGTGCCAGTGGAGGCGTATTTTCAGGAAGCGCTCAAGCTGGCGAAGCAAATTGCCGTCCAGCCTCCGCTCGCTGTACAGGTGATCAAAAAGGCGGTGCACAAAGCCGAGGATTTGCCGCTTGCCGAGGGCATGGACTATGAACGCAACGGCTTTTATTTGCTGCTCGCCAGCGAGGATCGCAAGGAAGGAATGCAAGCTTTCCTGAACAAGCGCAAACCCCGGTTTACGGGTAATTAGGAGGCGGCCATGTACGAAACGATTCTGTATGAAGTGTCAGAAGGCGTAGCGATTGTCACCTTGAATCGACCGGATAAATTCAACGCTTTTACAGAAGTCATGCACAAGGAAATCATTGCGGCGCTCAAACAGGCGCAAAAGGATGACGCTGTTCGCTGCATTTTGCTCACAGGCGCAGGCCGGGCTTTCAATGCCGGACAGGACCTGAGCGAAGTTTCTGGCGGAGACGTGGATTTCGGCGGATTTTTACGCGAGCGTTACAATCCGATGATTTTGCAGATGCACAAAACGGAGAAGCCGATTGTTGCGGCAGTTAACGGCGTGGCAGCAGGAGCGGGCATGAGTGTGGCGCTCGCTTGCGATATTCGCTTGGCTTCGGAAAAAGCGTCTTTTGTCAATGCGTTCGTGGGCATCGGACTTGTTCCAGACTCGGGCGGTTGCTACTTCCTGCCGCGCATCGTCGGAATCGGCAAGGCGCTGGAACTGGCGATGACCGGAGAAAAAGTATCGGCACAAGAGGCTCTCGGCATCGGACTCGTCAATCAGGTGTATCCGGCAGAGAGCTTTATGGAAGATGCCCTCGCCTATGCGCGCAAGCTGGCTGCCTTGCCGACGAGAGCCATCGGGCTGATCAAGCGCGCGATGTACAAAGGGCTGGAAATGGGACTGGAAGAGACGTTGGCCTACGAAGCCTACGCACAAGAGGCTGCGGGCAGCACAGCCGATCACAAGGAAGGGGTAGCGGCCTTCATGGAAAAACGCGCTCCCCGTTTTACGGGTCGTTAGGCGAAGGGAGGCACAAGTCTAGTGAATACAAAAACAGTAGGCGTTATCGGTGCGGGCACGATGGGAGCGGGGATTGCTCTCGTTTGCATTCGCAAAGGACATCAGGTCGTGCTTTTGGATGCCAATCAGGCGGTTTTGGACAAAGCGCTGACCTACTTGCAATCGATCACGGGAAAAGATGTGGAAAAAGGCAAAATCAGCGAGCAGGAAAAAGCGGACATGCTGGACAGGGCAAAGCTCGTATCAGAGATGGAACAACTGGCGGCGTGCGATATTGTCATCGAAGCCGTGCCGGAGCGGCTCGATTTGAAAAAGGGCATTTTCAGCGAGCTAAGCCGCATTTGCAGACCGGACGCGCTTTTGCTGACCAATACTTCCTCCATTTCCATTACGCAAATTGCTGGAGGGCTTCCTCATCCCGAGCGCATTCTCGGGTTTCATTTTTTCAATCCTGCGCCAGTCATGCCGCTCGTCGAAGTAATCCGCGGCAAAAAATCGAGCGAAGACAACGTGCAGGCGGCGTATCGCTTCGCAACAGAACTGGGCAAGGTGCCCGTGCTGGTGACAGACACGCCCGGATTTATCGTCAATCGCATCGCGCGTCCGTACTATAACGAGGCGTTGCGCATTTTGGGCGACCATGTGGCAGAGGTAGAGCAGATCGACCGAATCATGAAACGCGCAGGCAGCTTCAAAATGGGTCCGTTTGAGTTGCAGGACATGATCGGCATCGACATCAATTTTGCCACAACGGAATCGGTGTACACCGACTTCTTCCATGAAGGACGATTTAAGCCCAGCCGGATTCAGCAGCGGATGGTTCAGGCCGGCAGCTTGGGCAGAAAGACGGGGGAAGGCTTCTATGACTATGACAAATAAGGCGGTCGTGCTGACGGGCACAAGCCCGCTTTTTGCAGAGCTGCACCAACTTTTTGCAGAAAAAGGATATCAAGTGCTGTCCCTGGCGCAAGCCGCCACAAATTCTGCGGCGGTGGCGTTCGCAGTGGAGGTCAGCAATCTCGATTTAGAGCAAAAGGCTGAGGAGATTCGCCAGTTGGACAGCTTGCTTGCCCCTGATGTGCCGATTCTCACGACTTCGCTTGCGATCACGGCGACAGAGGTCGCTTCCTGGACGAAGCATCCCGAGCGGGTGTGCGGGTTCGGCACGCTGGTTCCGCTGGTGGAGCGGGAGCTGATTGAGCTTGCTCCGGCGCTGCAAACAGAAGCGAAGACGCTGCAAGCAGCGGAAGCTTTTTTCCAGTCGCTTGGCAAAGAAACGGAAGCCGTCAACGACGAGGTCGGGCTGGTTTTCCCGCGCATTCTTTCCCTGATTATTAATGAAGCGGCTTTTACGCTGATGGAAAAGGCGGCGACTGCCCGCGATATTGATATTGCCATGAAAAAAGGCACCAACTATCCGTATGGTCCGCTGGAATGGGCGGATCGCATCGGATTGGACGAGATTTATGCGATTTCCAGAGGCTTGCAGCGCGACCTCGCGGAAGAGCGCTACCGTACAGCTCCGCTGCTGCGCAAGCTCGTGCTGGCGGGGCGAGTCGGCGTACGCAGCGGGCAAGGTTTTTACGCATACGAAAGCAAGGCGGAGGCGAAGGCATGACGATGAACAGAAACGACGTATACGTAGCTGCCGCCGTTCGCACGCCGATCGGCAAGCTCGGGGGCAGTCTGAAGCATACGCCTATGGATGATTTGACTGCGCTCGTGCTGAATGGCGCCTTGGCGCAGGCAGGGCAAACAGGCGATGCTATCGACGGAGTCATTATGGGGAACGTCATTTCCGCGGGGCCGTTCATCAATATCGCGCGCGTAGGTCTGTTGAAAGCAGGGTTGCCGGAGAGCGTGCCGGGACTGACAGTGAACCGGGTCTGCGCCTCCGGATTGGAAGCGCTCAATCTGGCTGCACAGTCCATCCAGACCGGACACAGCCAGGCGATGCTTGCGGGCGGAGTAGAAAATTTGACGCGCTCGCCGTACATCATGGAGAAATTCGAGCAGCCGTACCAGCGCGGGGCACAGACGCTGATGGAATCGTTCGGCGGCCCGCGCTCTGCGCCTGTGTCGCTCTACGGAGATTTGACCATGGGCGATACGGCGGAAAACGTTGCCGAAAAGTTCGGCATCAGCCGCGAGGATCAAGATTTGTTTGCTGCCGAAAGCCAGAGACGTGCTATCGCGGCGATCGATGCCGGCTTGTTCAAGGAAGAAATCATCCCGGTAGTTTTGCGAGGAAAAAAAGGCGAAGAAACGCTGTTTGATACAGATGAGTTCCCGCGCCGCGATTCCAGTGTGGAGTCGCTTGCCAAGCTGCGCCCTGCTTTTCGCAAAAACGGCAGCGTGACCGCAGGCAACTCCTCCGGGATCAACGATGGCGCGGCGGCTCTTTTGCTCATGAATGAGGAAATGTTGAAGCGTTCGGGTACCGCGCCTTTGGGACGCATCGTGCATTTTGCTTGCGCTGGCGTCGACCCGCGCATTATGGGCATAGGACCAGTCGCAGCCATCCGCAAGCTGCTCGCCGAGGTCAAGCTGTCTGTCGAAGACATTGATCTGTTTGAACTGAATGAAGCTTTTGCCTCCCAGTCGCTCGCCTGCATGCGCGAGCTGGGGCTTGACCCAGAGAAGACCAATGTGAACGGCGGTGCCATCGCCTTGGGCCACCCGCTCGGCATGAGCGGCGCTCGTCTGGCAGGCACGCTCCTGTACGAGCTGCGCCGCCGCAAAAAGAAATACGGAATCGTTTCGCTGTGCATCGGGGGCGGACAGGGACTGGCTACGCTGGTCGAAGCGTTGTAGATGAATCGGGATGTCCTACTGTACTGGAGGAGTGGAAGATGAATACACCTGTCATTATCGATGCGATACGCACACCGATCGGACGGATTGGCGGAGCATTGAAAGAGGTGCGCCCGGATGATCTGGGCGCTTTGGTTATCCAAAAATTGCTGGAACGAAATCCGCTTGATGTAGGAACGATTGACGATGTCATGATGGGGTGCGCCAATCAGGCGGGCGAGGATAACCGCAACGTGGCGCGGATGTCGCTGCTTTTGGCTGGCTTGCCTGTCGAAGTGTCTGGCGTGACTGTCAACCGTTTGTGCGGCTCTGGGCTGGAAGCCGTGAACCAAAGCGCGAACGCGATCAAGGCAGGCGCTGGCGAAGTGTACATTGCCGGCGGACTGGAGAGCATGACGCGCGCACCTTTGGTCATGATGAAGCCTGGAGCGGCTTTTCAGCGCGGAAATCAGCAACTGGTGGACACGACGCTCGGCTGGCGGCTGGTGAACGATAAAATGAACGAGCTGTATCCGCCGATCAGCTTGGGCGAAACAGCCGAAAAGGTTGCCGAGCAATACGGGATCAGCCGCGAAGCGCAGGACGAGTTTGCGCTGCGAAGCCAGCAAAACTACGCGAGAGCACTGGCGGAAGGAAAATGGGCAGCAGAGATTGTGCCTGTCGAGCTGAGAGGGCGCAAAGGGGATGTCACGCTGTTTGACCGCGACGAACACGCTCGCCCGGAGACGACGATAGAGCAACTGCAAAAGCTCAAGCCAGCTTTTCAGGCAAACGGCACCGTTACGGCGGGCAATTCCAGCGGTTTGAACGATGGGGCAAGCGCCCTGCTTATCATGGAGCAAAAGGCGGCTTTGGCTGCTGGGCTTAAACCGCGCGCCCGCATCGTCGCTTCCGCAGTGGCAGGCGTTGATCCTTCTGTCATGGGGATTGGGCCGATTCCGGCTACGCACAAGGCGTTGAAGCAGGCGGGACTGTCGCTTGCCGATATCGACCTGTTTGAATTTAACGAAGCTTTTGCCGCACAAGCGGTAGCTTGCGTGCAAGAGCTGGGAGTCAATCCTGATCTGGTCAATGTCAATGGCGGCGCGATTGCTTTGGGGCATCCGCTCGGAGCTAGTGGCGCACGTATCCTGACCACGCTTTTGTACGAGATGGAGCGCAGGGAAGCTCGCTATGGTCTGGCTGCCATGTGTATCGGCGTGGGCCAGGGAATCGCGACGATTATTGAGCGCGTGTAGAAAGCAATCACGCGTGACGAGAGGTGCATGTGCGTGAAGGAAGGACTGAAGCCAGGGACGACTGCCGAATTTACGGTGGTCGTCACAGAGGACATGCTGCCCAAGTTTGCAGGGGAGGTTGTGCATCCGGTCATGTCGACGGTCAGCATGATCTACTACATGGAATGGGCAGGGCGTCAGGTGATTTTGCCTTATTTGGAAGCGGATGAGGAAGGCTCCGGCTTCGCTGTGGATATCCGCCATGTCGGTCCGGCGGTAGCGGGTCAAGTGGTGACCTTCAAAGCCGTGTGCCAGGAAGTCACGAAAAATCGGGTGGTGTGCGAGGTGACAGCCGACACCGCCCGGAATCGCGTCGGGGTCGGTTCGTTTACCCAGGCGATTTTCAACAAGCACGAAATCAGGCGGCGCTTTGAAGCGCTCCAGGCAGAAATCGCTGCGGAAAATAATTGTACAGAATAAATTGACTCTTTTAAAATGTTTTAATATAATAACGTTAAAATTACGTTATACGATTTTATCGTCATACTCTCAAACGATTCACGCACCTTCTAGAGAATATGGTACAATTTCACAGCATAAAGGTATGAATCGATTTGGGGGTTGAAGAACGTGAAGCCACAATCCATGCTTTTTACGATTTATGGAGAATATGTTCGCCATTACGGGAGCGAGATCTGGATCGGCAGCCTGACACGGCTCATGGGAGAATTTGGTCTGTCCGAACCGGCTGTTCGCGCCGCCATTTCCAGGATGCTCCGCCAAGGCTGGCTGGAATCCAGGAAAGTAGGAAACAAGAGCTACTACTCGGTATCCGAACGTGGGAAAAAACGGCTGGAGGAAGCGGCAGCCCGCATTTATAAAGTCGAGACAGATGTCTGGGACGGAAAATGGTGCATCGCCAGCTACAACATACCGGAGGAACGCCGCGCGTTGCGGGATCAGCTGCGCAAGGAACTGGGGTGGATGGGCTTCGGGATGCTGACGACGAGCACGTGGATCAGCCCGAACAATCTCGCAGACCGGGTGAAAGAGTTGACCGAGGCGCATGAAATCACCGACCATGTAGAAATTTTCAGCGCGCAGCATCTGGGCTGGAGCGATCCGAAGCAATTGGTGCAAAAGTGCTGGAACATCGCTGAAATCAACGAGAAGTACAAAGAGTTCATTGACAACTACCGCGAACAATTCGAGCAGCTATCCGCGAAAATAGACAGTGGCGAGGAAGTGCCAGACAGCCACTGCTTTGTGGAAAAGACGAAGCTCGTCCATGAATATCGCAAGTTTTTGTTTATCGACCCGGACTTGCCGCAGGAGCTGCTTCCGGAACTGTGGCTAGGCAAAGAGGCGGATCAATTGTTCCAAAACTATTATCAACGATTAAATCCAGGGGCAGTTCGATTCTTCGAGACGGTGTATGAAGTTGCACCTGTGCATTAAGCGGTTGCTACGAAGAAAGCGCCCTAGTGACAAGCTAGGGCATTTCTTCTTCAATAATATTTCCATTAATTAAAATGTAAGCGTTTTAGATGGTAGCGGTTAAGGCGCGAAACAAGAGGGGGTACAGCACGAATATGACGGAACTGTTGCAGTATGTCGCAAACGGCCTCGTCAGTGGCGGCATTTATGCGATTGTTGCCGTAGGCTTCATCACGATTTACAACGTGAGCAAGGTCATCAATCTCGCACAGGGTGAGTTTTTGATGCTCGGCGGAATGGTTACGGTAGCTTTGATCGGGATGAATTTGCCTTACGGACTCGCAGCATTGCTTGCCATTCTGGCAGTAACGGCAATCGGAATCATCATGCAGAAATATGTCATTGATTATGTGAAAAAAGCTAGTCCTATTAGTTTGATAATTTTGACAATAGGAATTTCCACCTTAATCCGCGGGATCGCCAGCTTTATTTGGGGCAAGGATGCTTTTGCGCTGGAGCCGATTACAAGCAACGAACCCCTCTCGTTCGGGGGCGTGACGATCGCGACGCAAAGCGTTTGGATTTTGGCTGCTGTCCTTATCATTTTGTTTCTCCTCTGGTATTTGATGGAAAAGACGATTCTCGGGAAAAAAATCAACGCCTGTTCGGTCAATCCGATGGCAGCCCGCCTGATGGGGATTTCTCCAACGAAGATGAGCATGCTCGCCTTCGCCATCAGCGGAGCCACCGGAGCTGTTGCCGGAATCGTCATCGCACCGCTGAGCGTGACCTCCTACGACATCGGTGTGCTGCTTGGAATCAAAGGCTTTTCCGCCGCGATTCTCGGCGGGTTGGGCAATCCGCTTGGCGCGGCTGTGGCTGCCTTTTTGCTCGGGATTGTCGAGTCGCTTGGAGCCGGATACGTCAGCTCCGGGATGAAGGACGCCATCGCGTTTCTGGTCTTGATCGGCATGCTCCTGGTGAAGCCATCCGGACTCTTCGGAGAGCGCAGCGTGGGGAAAGGAGGGCTATAGATGAAGCAGTTGTTGCAAAAATGGGGAAAAGGCTTCGGAATTTACGTCGCTTTGATGATCGTTTTCCCGTTTGTGATGCCAGATGAGTATTACCGTTCCGTCGGCATTATTATCGGGCTGCATGCCATCGTGACGATCGGGCTGTGCCTGGTGATGGGGCTGGCTGGACAAATTTCGCTCGGACAAGCAGCCTTTTGGGGAATCGGCGCTTACACTTCCGCGGTGTTGACGACCAAATACGGGCTGTCGCCATTCGTCGGCCTCATCGCCTCGGCAATTGTTCCTGGGTTGTTTGCCTTCATTCTCGGACGAGCGATAGCGGGGTTGCAAGGCTACTATCTCGCGATGGCGACGCTGGCATTCGGCTATATCGTCCAGATCGGGATTACCGAATGGGAGCCAGTCACCGGGGGCGCGAGCGGGATGATCAGCATCCCGCAGGTTCCGTTCTTCGGAGGCAGCGAGCTGTCCATGTACTATCTGATCTGGGCGGTCGTTACTTGTGTGCTCCTGTTCTCGCTCAACCTGCTGCATTCGCGGGTAGGCAGAGCGTTTCGGGCGATTCACAAGAGTGAGATTGCCGCAACCTCAATGGGAATTGACGTGAGCAAGTTCAAGCTGAACGCTTTCGTCGTCAGCGGCATGTTCGCCGGAATTTCCGGCGGTCTGTACGCTCACTACATGGGGATACTCGATCCGCAGCCTTTTGGACTGCACGAGTCGATCAAATTTCTCACGATGGTTGTCATCGGCGGGATGACGAGCATATGGGGAGCGTTGATTGGCACGGTACTGATCGGCTTTATCAGCGAGGGACTGATTTTGCTCAGCGAAGTCATCCCGGGCTTGCAGGGCGATGTCGATACGATTGTTTTCGGCGGCATACTCGTCTTGATTGTCATGTTTATGCCGGAAGGTCTGGTGCCGCGTATTCGTTCCGTCTATGAAAAAGCGCAAGCCAAAAAGGCAAAGGAAGCTGCTGTCAAAGCACAGTCTGGTGAGCGAGTGGAAAGGAAGGCGGCAACATGACGACCCTTTTGGAAGTACAAGAGCTGTCCCGCGATTTCGGCGGGGTGCGTGCAGTCAATCAGGTTGATTTTCAAGTGCGCGAAGGCGAAATTTTGGCGCTGATCGGCCCGAACGGAGCAGGCAAAAGCACGGTGCTCAACATGGTGTCCGGCGTCATTCCTCCGTCCGCTGGCGAAATTCGCTTTGCGAGCAAGCCGATGACGAAGGTGCCGGGCTATGAATACGCCGGGCTGGGCATTACCCGAACTTTTCAAAATCTCCAGACGTTTGACGACATGACAGTATTGGAGAACGTCATGGTCGGGATGCATACGAAGACAAGCTCCAGCCTGTTCTCCTGCGGCATGAATTTGGGCAAGGCCAAAAAAGAAGAGAAGCTGATGGAGCAAAAGGCACATGCCTGGCTCGGGCAAGTGGGGCTGGCGACGGAATCCCAGCGGCTGGCGGGAAGTTTGCCCTACGGCAAGCTGAGGCTGATGGAAATTGCCCGGGCGATGGTCGCAGGGCCAAGGCTGTTGCTCCTCGATGAGCCTGCGGCTGGCTTGAACCATACGGAGACAGCGGAAATGAGCCGGATGTTTTGCGAGATTCGCGACAGCGGAACGGCGATTTTGCTGGTGGAGCACGACATGGACATGATTATGACCATCGCCGACCGCATCGTGGTTCTCGATCAGGGAACGAAAATTGCGGAAGGAACCCCGCGTGAAATCCAGGAAAATCCTCGCGTCATCGCGGCTTATCTGGGAACGGAAGAGGAGTAGGGGGGAAAACGATGGGAAAAACGATCTTGAAAGTGGACGGCGTCACGGCTCGCTACGGTCCTGTAGAAGTGCTGCACGGAATTACGATGCAAGTGAACGAAGGAGAGATCGTCTCGCTGCTCGGGGCAAACGGCGCTGGCAAAACGACGCTGTTGAATTGCATCTGCGGTCTGCACGGAGCGAAAGAAGGGAAGATCTGGTTTCGCGATGCCGACATCACCGGAATCCCGGCCGAGCTTGTCGTGCCGCGCGGGATGGCGCATGTGCCGGAGCGCCGACAAATTTTCTCCACGCTCACCGTCGAGGACAATTTGTGGCTGGGCGCTTCCCACCGCATGCCCAAAACGAGCAAAAAAGAGATCGCCAAAGAAATGCAGACCGTTTACGAGCGCTTTCCGATTTTGGCAGAGCGGAAATGGCAACTGGGGGGAACGCTATCTGGCGGACAGCAGCAAATGCTGGCGATCGGACGGGCGCTTTTATCCAGGCCGCAATTGTTGCTCCTGGACGAGCCTTCGCTTGGCTTGGCACCGCTGATTGCCAAGGAAATATTGACGATCGTTCAGGAGATTCGCTCCGAGTGGGGTACAACCGTGTTGTTGGTTGAGCAAAACGCTCGCGCTGCGCTGGCGATTTCCGACAGGGCTTATGTGTTGAGTACAGGCGAAGTGATGCTGGAAGGCAGTGCTGAGGAAATCAGCAACGATCCGCGTGTGCAATCTGCTTATCTGGGACACTCCCACGAAGCGGTTTGACATTGATAAAAAGATAGATACTCAAGGGGGCTTATCCATGAAAAAAGGAACGTTTCGCAAGTGGCTGTATCCGGTAGCGATTGCTTCACTCGTCTTGCTCAGCGCCTGTGGCGGCGGCGCGAAGCCAGCGGCAGAAGCAGGGGGCGGACAGACGGCGGCAACAGGTGGCGCCAGCGGGGAACCAATCAAAGTCGGGGCGATTTTCTCTCTGACTGGCCCGAACAGCCCGCTTGGGGTACCGGAGAAGCAAGCCGTTGAGCTGCTCGTCAAAGAAATCAACGGAGCAGGCGGAGTGAATGGCCGCCCGGTCGAAGTCGTGTTTGAGGACGACAAGTCGGATAACACGGAAGCTGTGAAAGCGATCAAGAAGCTGGTTTCCAAAGAAAAAGTAGTCGCTGTCCTCGGCTCCTCCGGCAGCGGACCATCTCTCGGCATGGCCGAATTTGCCGCAACTGAGAAGCTGCCGCTGATTTCGATGGCAGCAGCGGATCAGATTACCAATCCGGTGCGCGCAGGCATTTTCAAAACACCGCATACCGATGTACACGGCACGAAGCGCATTTTCAAATACTTGAAAGAAAAAGGCATTACCAAAATCGCGACGCTCAACGACAGCAATCCGTACGGAAGCGGCTGGACAACGCAATTGCAAAAGTACGCGCCTGAATACGGCATTACGATCGTAGCGGAAGAGAAGTACGGCACGAAGGACCCGTCCATGAGCTCCCAGTTGACCAAGATCAAAGGAACGGATGCACAGGCGCTGATCGTCGCAGGAACGAACCCTGGCCCGGCTACGATTGTGAAGGAAGCGAAACAGCTCAATATGACGATTCCGATCATCAGCAGCCACGGTTCAGCCAACAGCAAGTTTTTGGAGCTGGTGGGCGATGCGGGTGAAGGTGTCCTGATGGTAGCAGGCAAACTGCTGGTGCCGGATCAGGTAGATGCAAACGACCCGCAAGCAGCGGTCATCAAAAAGTTCGCAGAAGGCTATCAAGCAGCGTACAGCTCGCAGCCGGACGGTTTTGCCGGATACGGCTACGACGGTCTGAACCTGCTCGTGGAAGGGTTGAAGCAAGCAGGCGGCGACGCTTCCAAGCTAGGCGAAGTTTTGGAAAAAGTGAAGTACGTGGGAGTTACCGGGGAATTTACCTTCTCGAATGACGATCACAACGGACTGACGGAAGACAGCATGATCATGGTCGAAGTGAAGGGCGGCAAATTCCAGATTGTGAAGTAATTCAATCGATGATGCAGGTGGAGACGATGGCTGTTCTTTTCGCAAACGTGACGGATGCGAAGAGAATAGCCGTTTTCGTCCCTTGGTCAGGAGGTAAATACATGTCTCAACTGTTAAACAGCGTGCTGATGGTTGCCCCCATTTTGCAAAAGGCTTTTTTGTTCGATTGCATGGTCGGAGTGACCGACCGGGAGAAGTTTCTCGCTTACTATCCGGCGCATGGACTCAATCTGGGCATCAAAGTCGGGGACCCGCTGCGCCAGGGGAGCATCAATGCCACGGCGATTGCGGAAAACAAGCGGGTGGTGAAGAAGATCTCCAAGGAGCTTTACGGCATTCCGTATATTGCCGTCGGTTATCCAATCGTGGAAAAGGGGCAAGTAGTGGGCTGTCTGGCTACAGGGGTCACGACCGATCAGGAGGACAGGCTGCGCGGCTTGGCGGAAAATTTGACGAACGCCTTGGAAAACATTGCGGTACATACGGAAAGCCTGGCAAAAGACGCCGATCATCTCGCGCAGGCCAGCCATACGCTGAGCGATGCGGCAGGACAAATGGAAGTGAAAATCGCGGAGACGACGCAGATCAATGAGCTGATTCGCAACATTTCCACCCGTTCCAATGTGCTTGGGTTGAATGCCGTCCTGGAGGCAGCGCGAGCCGGAGCGGCAGGCCGGGGCTTTTCTGTCGTCGCTGAAGAGATTCGCCAGTTGTCGCAGACGACCTCGACGTCGGCAAAGGACATTTTTCGCATTCTCGACGAGATGAACGCCCTTGTCGGCACCGTGTCAGGCGAGATGGAAAAGACGCTGAATCACAGCCTGCAACAATCTACGCGCATTCAGGAGCTGGACGCTGTCATGCAAGAGCTGCGGCATATGGCAGAACAGCTGAAAAAGGCGGCCGTCCTGTCCGGGCGGATGGAATAAGCAAAGGTTCCAGGCGGAAGGATATTGCTAAAACGTATGACGTTATGTTATTATAACGTTATAAAAACGTAGTATGATTTTAACATAATGGACAACGGCTAATAAGGAGGTATTCTCCATGCAAACACAGATGGAACGTTCTGATCTGACCGAAAACGAAAAAATGGAAGCGTTTTTAGCGAAAATCGACCGCGGAGGAAAAATCGAAGCGGACGACTGGATGCCAGACGACTATCGCAACCAGCTGATCAAGCTGATTTCGATGCACGGCATCAGCGAAATCATGGGGGCTTTGCCGGAAAAGGAATGGGTACCCAAGGCACCGACGTTGCGCCGCAAGCTGGCGATCATGGCGAAGGTGCAGGATGAGATGGGACACGGGCAGCTTTTGCTGCGGGTAGCGGAAGATTTGCTGGCGCCGCTTGGCAAGACGCGCGAAGACTTGATGAATGACTTGTTTGCAAAAAGACTGAAATTTCACAATGTGTTCCACATGGAAGCGCCAACCTGGGCAGATGCAGGGGTAATCGGCTGGCTGGTGGACGGAGCGGCTATCATTACCCAGTCCATGTCGCTCGATACATCTTATGCGCCGTATGCGCGGGCGCTGCACCGGATTTGCGCCGAGGAGAAATTCCATGCGCAGCACGGCGAGAGCATCGTCCTGGAGCTGGCAGAGGGCACGGAGGAACAGCGCCAGATGCTGCAAGAAGCGATTACGCGCTGGTGGCCATCGCTTTTGATGTTCTTCGGACCGCCTGAGAACGGTACGATTACGAGCAACCAATCCGCCAACATGCGTTACAAGATTCGCACGCAGACGAATGAGGAACTGCGGCAAGTGTTTTTGAAAAAGTATTTGCCACGCATTTTCCACCTCGGCTTCACTGTGCCGGATGAGACGATTCACTTCGATGAAGAAAAAGACCAATGGGTGTATCAGCAACCGGATTGGGAACAGTTCAAGCAGATCGTCAAGGGGAACGGCCCGCGCTCTGCTCATCGTCTGAATCTTAGGGAAACATCGTATGAAGAAACAAAATGGGTGCGCGACGCAATCATGTCGTACGGCCGCCACGTAGGGTAGGTGAATGGATATGAACAAGGAAACAGAAGTCAGAGACGACTTTTTCATTTACGAAGTATTCAGTCAAAGAAGTGTCAGCTCATCATTTGTCCATCAGTTCAGCCTCTTGGCTCCAAACAAGGAAGTTGCGCTCGCGATGGCGAGAGAAAACTTCCTGCGCCGCGAGACTTGTTTTAACATCTGGGTGGTGAAGCGCGACGATATTTACGGCTTGTCGCCGGAAGAGCGTCCGTTTTTGGAGCGGCTCGACAACAAGAGCTACCGGGAGACGCGAGGCTATGGCGACTTGCAGGCAAGATGGCGCCATCACAGAGAGCAGTACGAAGAAAAACAAAAGCATGCGGAAAGCGGCAGCTAAGCAGGAGGGGATACAATCATGGGCGACTTTTCACAAGTAGAAACAACAGAAGCGGCAAAACAAAACCCGGAATACGCGCAAGCCTTGACTGATTTGCTGTTCCAGCTTGCTGACGACGATTTCATTCTCGCCTATCGCGGTTCGGAATGGCTCGGGCTGGCTCCGCACATCGAGGAGGACGTCGCGTTTTCTTCGATGTCGCAGGACATGATGGGTCATGCCGTGATGTTTTACGAGATGCTGGAAC
Source organism: Brevibacillus sp. FSL K6-0770 (assembly GCF_038000275.1). Taxonomy (NCBI): domain Bacteria; kingdom Bacillati; phylum Bacillota; class Bacilli; order Caryophanales; family Paenibacillaceae; genus Brevibacillus; species Brevibacillus sp. FSL K6-0770. The sequence continues at coordinate 5,047,027 of NZ_JBBOBQ010000001.1, read as the reverse complement.
AGCTCGGAGTAGGCAAGGCGGACGATCTCGCACAGCTTCGGGAAGCAGATGCGTTCCGCAATGCGATTTTGGTCGAGCGAAAAAACGGGGAAGGCGACTACAACACCGACCCTCACTATGACTGGGCGTATGCGATTGTCCGCAGCTATGTGTACGGACTGTACAAACAGGTTCGCTTGGAGTCTTTGCTCCAATCATCGTACACACCGCTGGCACTGGTCAGCCGCAAAATGATGACGGAGCATCGCTACCATCTGATGCACTGGCAAGTTTGGCTCACGCAGTTGGCCAACAGTACAGACGAAGCGCGGAAAAGACTGGAAGCTGCGATTGAGAAAGTATGGAAGGATGCAGGCGAGCTTTATCAGCTCGGTGCGAACGCCGACGCGATCGTCCGCTGTGGGCTGATTGCCGGCGAAGGCGAGTTGAAACAGAAGTGGCTCACATTGACTCAGGGCATTTTTGAAAAAGCGGGCCTCGTGTGGGCGGGTGAGCCGGGAGTGCCTGAGCAGCGCGGTCGTCACGGTCAGCATACGCCTGAGCTTGCACAAGCTTTGGCTACCTTGTCGGAAGTATATCGCATCGATCCGGCCGCGGGCTGGTAGAAAGGGTGATCTGCATGGCGCAAGAAGGAATGCATGTACATGACGGGCTGGAAGCGACATGCTGGGAACTGCTACAGCAAGTGACTGATCCGGAGATTCCGGTCATAAGCATGGTAGAGATGGGGATGATCCACAAGGTGCGGGTAGAGGACGATGTCGCGCATGTCGACGTGCTCCCTACTTTTGTCGGATGTCCTGCGCTGGAAATCATGAAAAAAAATATCGCAGCGAAGCTGGTAGAGGCGGACGGAATCAGCAAGGTGGAGGTTCAGTTTGTCTACGATCCCGCCTGGACGTCCGATCGTATCGTGCCAGAGGCGAGAGGGAAGCTAAAGAGCTTCGGCATTGCTCCTCCGCCAATCGATTTCAAACCGGGAGATACATGGGAAGTGTCCTGTCCTTACTGTGACTCCCCTTATACGCAAATTGACAACTTGTTTGGCCCTGCCGCATGCCGCAGCATTTTGTATTGCCGGCATTGCAAAAATCCGTTTGAGGCGCTAAAGCCAATTTATTGAAGAGAGTGAGAGGAGCGATAGTCATGGGAGAGTACAAGCAAATGTATATCAATGGAGAGTGGGTTTCTGCCGAGAGCGGCGAATCGATTCAAATCGTGAATCCGGCGACGGGCGAAGTCGTGGGAAGCGCTGCTTTTGGAGATTCCCGCGATGCCCAAAAAGCGATTGACGCTGCACATGAGGCTTTTGGAAGCTGGTCCCGTTTGACTGCTCGCGAGCGCTCCAAGTATTTGTACAACTTGTCCGAACTGGTCAAACAGAGCCGTGACGAGCTGGCAGGCATCATTTCTGCGGAAATGGGCAAACCGCTTGGCGAAGCAAAAGGCGAAGTGCTGGGTGCAGCGGACAACTTCGTCTGGTATGCGGAAGAAGCGAAGCGCGTTTACGGAGAGACGATCCCTTCGTCCGTGCCGAACAAGCGCATCATGGTGCTCCGTCAGCCTGTAGGTGTGGTCGGCGCGATTACACCGTGGAACTTCCCGGTGAACATGGTCGCACGCAAAATCGCCCCTGCACTGGCAGCCGGTTGCACAGTAGTCTTGAAGCCGGCGGAAGCGACGCCGCTGTCTGCCATTCGCTTGTTTGAACTGATCGAGAAGGCTGGTTTTCCAAAAGGGGTCGTCAACCTCGTCATCGGCAAGCCGGAGTCGATCGGCCAAGAGTTTATCGAGAATCCAAAGCTGAGCAAAATCGGCTTCACAGGCTCCACTCGCGTCGGCAAGCTGCTGATGGAAGGAGCGGCGAAGCAAGTGAAGCGCGTCAGCATGGAGCTGGGCGGCCACGCGCCATTCATCGTCTTCCCTGACGCCGATCTGGATGCGGCAGTAAAAGGACTGTTTGAGAGCAAGTTCCGCAACTCCGGCCAAATGTGCATTTGCACGAATCGGCTGTATGTTCACGAAGATGTAGCCGACGCCTTTACCGAGAAATTGGTCGAGCGTCTGAAGCGGGCCAAAGTGGGAGACGGACGACTGAAGGAAACCGAAATCGGACCGTTGGTGAACGAGCGCGCGCTTTCCAAAGTGCTGGAGCACATTGAGGACGCGAAAGGAAAAGGCGGTCAAATCGTATACGGCGGCAACCGTCTGACAGAAGGCGACTACGCAAATGGCTTCTATTGCGAGCCTACCGTTATCTCCGGTGTGACCGACGAGATGAAAATCGCAAATGAAGAAACGTTTGGACCAGTTGTTCCGCTCGTTCGTTTCTCAGACGAAGCAGACGTCGTGCGCCAGGCAAACGATACGCGCTACGGTCTGGCTGCTTACGTGTACACGCGTGACAACCAGCGCTGCTTCCGGATGGCAGAGCAGCTGGAGTACGGCATCGTCGGCATCAACGACGGATCGCCGACCCAGACGCAAGCTCCGTTTGGCGGATTCAAGGAAAGCGGCATCGGACGCGAAGGTGGACGCTACGGTATGGATGAGTATTTGGAGACGAAATTCGTTTCTTTCGGAGTGTAGTCCAGACCGCGTTTTACAAGGGGACCAGAGGAGATCTGGTCTTCTTTTTTTTGCCAAAGCATTTGTCAACACTTTGTTCATTTTTCTTATCAAAGAAGCAGGCAATCAACGGTATAATGGAGATTGTATAGAGGGCACCCTTATTAGGTAGATTAGAATGTAAAAAAATTCAAATCGAGATAAAGCTCAGCTCGAAGGGAGGATATGAATGGGTCAGCATCAACACGAGCTGTCAGCGATGAACACGGGGGCATCCTTTTCAGATTTGTGGAGTCCCGACGTGATGCTCTTCACTCTTTTAATTGCCACGGTATATTTCCTGGTAACGGGTCCCATGCACAAGCGTTTTGAACATGCCACCACGGCGACAGCAAAGCAAAAGCTGCTGTTTGTCTTTGGCTTGCTGCTGTTTTACGCGGCACAAGGAAGCCCGATCAGCTATTATGGCCATCATTACTTGTTCAGCCTGCACATGCTGCAGCAGTCCATTTTGTATTTTGCCCTGCCTCCGATTGTGCTCTTGGCGATGCCGGAGTGGCTTTTGGAAAAAATCTTTCAGCCACGGCCGCTCAAAGCGATTCTTCGCGCGGTTACTCACCCGCTGGTAGCGGCATTATTGTTCAACACGCTGTTTTCGTTCTACCATATACCGTTTATATTTGATGCAGCGGCTCTTAATCACGAGTGGATGACAGTCTACCATGTCGTCTTGATTTTCGCTGCTTTCGCTATGTGGTGGCCGATTGTCAGTCCATTGTCCGACAGCAAGAGACAGTTGGCGGGATTAAAAAAATTGACGTACATTTTTGCCAACGGGGTGCTGATTACCCCTGCCTGTGCGTTGATTATTTTCGCGTCCGATCCTTTGTATGCGACGTACATCTCGGCTCCGCAACTGTTCCCGAGCCTCGACACGTTCAGTGACCAGCGACTTGGTGGAATCATCATGAAACTGGTGCAAGAGCTTGTGTATGGTTCCGTGCTCGCCTACGTTTTCTACCACTGGTATAAGCAGGAGAAGCAGGAAGACCTGCCGATGGATGAGCAGCCCGCGGTTGCCCTGCTGAGAAAAACGCCGACGATGGATGAAGGCCGGGTATAAAAATATAGATAGATTATTTGAATGAGGTGTAGAAATGTCCATCTTGCTGCCTACGATAAGCACGTCGTTTATCGTCATCAGCGGTATTCTTGTCGCTTGTGGCTGGTATGCGGTCGCGAAGAAACAAATTGATAAGCACATGAAGATCATGAAGTGGGCCGCCATCTGTGCGACGATCTTCTTCATCACGTATGTATCCAGAACGGCTTTTGTCGGGAATACTCATTTCGGCGGGCCGGACAGCTTGAAGCCAATCTATCAGACGTTTCTCGTCTTTCACATCGTGCTGGCAACCGTAGGGGGAGTCATGGGGCTGATCACGCTCAGACACGCCTACAAGAACAACATTGCCGCCCACCGCAAAATCGGGCCGTGGACGTCGATCGTCTGGTTTGTGACCGCCATTACCGGAGCTACGGTGTACACTCTGCTGTATATCATCTATCCGGGCGGGGAAACGGCTGGCGTTCTGGATGTTATTTTTGGAAAGTAGCTTGGGCGCTTTTCAAGTTGACTAGCTTCTTTTGCTTTCGATACAATGGAAGTTAGTTCTTCATTCGGATATTCGCATGTTCAGATAGATTCAGACAGGAGGTACAAAACGTGGACCAGCAAGTGACAATGCAGGAATCGCTTAACAGCGAGACACCCCTGCACGCACAACCGGGAGAGCCGGCGACTTTTCGGGACTACGTAGAACTGACAAAGCCTGGGATTACCATGTCCAACCTGATGACTACCTTTGCTGCCCTATGGATGGCATCTTACGGTTTTCCAGACTGGAAACTAGCGATTTTCACCATGATTGGTACAGCTTTGGTGATCATGTCGGGTGCGACGTTAAACAACTACTACGACCGTGATTTGGACAAAAAAATGAAGCGTACCAAAGGGCGTGCGCTTGCAGCAGGGCGCATCGCGCCACGCACGGCCATCCTCTTGGGGATCGGCTTGCTGCTCGCAGGTCTTGCGGTGCTCGCCGTATTCGCCAATCCGCTGGCTGCTGTTTGGGGATTGATCGGTCATATTTTCTACGTGTTGATTTACACTCCGCTCAAACGCGTGACCACATTGAACACGGTCATTGGCGGGATTTCCGGTGCGGCTCCGCCTGTAATCGGCTGGGTTGCTGTAACGAACAGCATGGACCCGGCAGCGTGGCTGCTTTTCCTGATTTTGTTCCTGTGGCAGCCGCCGCACTTCCTTGCGCTGGCGATGCTGAAAACCGAGGAATACCGCGCAGGCAATCTGCCTATGCTGCCAGTTGTCAAAGGCTTCGCAGAAACGAAGCGGCAAATGGTTTTGTGGGGATCTGTCCTGTTCCCGGCTTCGTTGCTGCTCTTTATCCATGGAAGCGTTGGTTATGTTTACCTGGCTGTCATGGGCTTGATGGGAATCGTGTACATGGTGCTGCTGTTCCAAGGCTTCAAAGCCAAGGATGATCTGGCGTGGGCGCGCAAGCTTTTCGGCTACTCGATTCTGTATTTGACAGTCTTTTGCGCCGTCATTGTCATCAGCACAATGGTGTACCATTATTGACACGAAACACTCACCAAATGTTCACGGAACATCCCTTGCTTAGCAGGGGATGTTTCATTAATGTTAGAGAGGGCAACAGTTAAGAGGCTGCTTCACCGAGAGTCTCAAACATCACAAGAAATAGGGTGTATTCACTATGGAAAAATGGCTGAAACCTCTAGCCGTTCTTGCTACTCTCGTCATGTTTATCGTCATGATCGCCGGGTCGCTTGTGACCAAAACGGATTCGGGCCTGGGCTGTGGAAACGACTGGCCGCTCTGTAATGGGAAATGGGTTCCGGAGTATACCTTGGCTTCAATCATTGAATACATGCATCGGCTGATAACAGGCGTGGCAGGCATTGTGGTAATCGTTTTCTCCGTACTTTGCTGGCGTCATTACCGGGGCAATCAGGAAGTGCGCAATCTCGCCCTGTTCGGTTTGTTTTTTATCGTGCTGGAGTCCATTCTCGGCGCTTCCGCGGTGATCTGGCCGCAGTCGTCGTCCGTCCTGGCTCTGCACTTCGGATTTTCGCTTCTGGCCTTCACGGGCGTGTTCCTTTTGACCGGGTTCGTGTTGCAGCGCGACAAAATGGCGAGCATGGTGCAGGCAAAAGCCCCGAGAGGATTCCGCAACTGGATTTGGGCTGTGGCAGCCTACACGTACGGAGTGGTCTACCTGGGAGCGTACGTCAGACATACCGGCTCCAGCATGGCTTGTAGTGACTGGCCACTGTGCGAGGGGCAAATCATTCCCGAGCTGTCCGGGCAGATCGGCATTCAATTCGCACACAGGCTGGGGGCGCTGGTGCTGGCGATTGTGCTGTTGGCAACGATGATCTACGCTATCCGTCATTTCAAACAAACGCGTCGCGATCTGTACGGGGCGAGCATCCTCGCTTTTGTGCTGGTCATCGCTCAAGTGTTCAGCGGCGGCTTCGTCGTCTTGTTCCAGCTCCACCTCTACGCGACGTTGCTTCACTCGATGATCATCACGATTTTGTTTGGCGTCATTTGTTACATGTGCTTGCAGTCGCTCAAATCACCGCGGCCGGACAAGCTGAAACGATAAGCAGTAAGATGAAAAAAAGAGCCGCATTCCCTTTGATCGACCGGGAGTGCGGCTTTGTGCATCTGTGGCGAAAAGCGTCAGGGCGCGAGAGTGAATGCCTCGTTTTCAAAGCGGTATACTTGCAGCCTGGTTGACGATTTGCCAGAGAGCGGGCTGCCTGTATCCGGGTCAAGCTCCTGTTCCGTCGTCCAATAGTAGAGTGCAGGGTGCTGCTCGTCGTCAGTAAGCTGCTGGTAGTTGCCAAGCGTCTGGAAAAGTTGACCGCCTGGCACGGATGAGGTTTGCTTCAAAACACCGCTCCAGGCCTCGACCAGCTTGCCTTTTTCCATGTACCAGAGATGGGCTTCATAGGCAGATATTCCGGTTCCGCCTGTATGGTCAACCGTTTCAAACAAGCGTTTTCCCGCCACTTCCGCAGAGTCGTCTGAAGCGTGCGGATCAAGCTGCGGGTGGTTGCGCTCGCTGGAAAAGTCCCACCGTTCCAGTTGCAGGTGCGGGACGTTCCACGGTTTTTCCGCGACGAGCGAATAGGTGCGATCCGCTTTTTGATCGAGGATGTAAAACGTTCCGAGGTGTACCGTAGAATTTTGTTTGGCGACGATCTCCCAATCCGCGTCATCGTCCAGATTCGCCAGTTGAAAATCAAAATTTGGCAAGGCGACAAGATTTTTTGCGCTCGCATTGATCCAGCCGATGACCTGCTCCGGGTTGGGAGTGGCGGGTTTGGCAGATTGGGGAGCGGCAGCGTGTACAAAGCTGGGCAAGGCCAGTCCGGCGAGGGCGAAAAACAACAGGCGGCGCGTCCACAAAATAAGCGTGCTCCTTTCTTTCATGTACCAGGGAATAGGTGATTCTAGTAAAAAGACGTCGAGAACGCGCAAAAGTAACCGGGAAGTACCGTAAATTTCAATCACGAACAGCGCTGTCTTTTGTTACAATGAAAAGCAAACACATGATCGTGAGGAAAGGATGGAAGTCATGCGCATTTTACATACGGCAGACTGGCATTTCGGCCGCCAGCTCGAAGGCCGGGACCGACGCGTGGAGCAGACGGCGTTTGTGGACGAGCTTTGCCGGATTGCGGAGGAACGCGAAGTCGATTTGGTACTGGTGGCAGGCGATGTGTACGATTCGGTTAACCCTCCGGCATGGGCAGAGGAGCTGTTTTACGAAGCGCTGGAACGGTTGTCCGCGGAAGGGCGGAGAGGTGTCATTGTGATTGCGGGCAATCACGATCAGCCGGAACGGGTCAGGGCAGCAGCACCGCTCGCTACGAAGCAAGGGATTGTCTTGCTCGGCTTGCCGAAGGAAGCGCCGTTGATCGCCCAGGAAGTGTCGGCGGATCGCGTGCAGATCGTTCAGGGCGGGCCTTCCTGGCTGGAGTTGAAGGTGCCTGGCTGCGAGCACCATGCCGTAGTGCTTGCGTTGCCTTATCCATCGGAGTCGCGCTTGAAGGAACTGCTCAGCGAGAGCTTTACCCAGGAGCAGATGCAGCTCGCCTTTTCCGAGCGGATTGCCCAGCTGTTTGCGGATTTGTCCGTGCATTTTCGCGAAGATACGGTGAATCTCGTCACCAGTCACTTGTTTGTCATGGGCGGCATGGAGACAGATTCGGAACGGCCGATTCAAATAGGCGGCGCCTTGACGGTGTCGCCGCAGGCGTTCCCGAAAAACGCCGATTACGTGGCGCTCGGTCACCTGCATCGGCTGCAAAAGCTCAGTGACAAGCCGCTCGTTCGCTACAGTGGCTCGCCGCTTTCCTACAGCTTTTCCGAAGCGGGACAGAGCAAGGCGGTCGTACTGGTCGAGGTGCAGCCGGGGCAGTCGGTGCAAGAAGAGATCATTTACTTGACGAGCGGTCGACCGTTGGCTCGCTGGAAGGCGACGGAAGGAATCGCCCAGGTCGAGCGCTGGCTGGCAGAAGGGCGGGATGCAGGCTCTTGGATTGATCTGGAGCTGCATGTTTCGGATGTCATCGACCCTGCTGAGTTCCAGCGTGTGCGCAAGCTATCGGATGACTTTTTGAAAATCCAGCGGGTCGTCGTACGCGAGCAGCGCGAGGAAGAAGAGGCGCAACGGGTGGAGTTGACCGAGCTGACAGCGGATCAGCTGTTCCGGCGATTTTATGAGCGCAAGCGGGGAGCGGCCCCGGACGATCGGCTTGTTGCCTTGTTTCAGCGTTTGCTCCAAGAAACCGGAGGAGAGGAGGAAGAAGCGTGAGACCGATACGATTGAAGCTGGCGGGAATGCACAGCTATCGAGAAATGCAGGAGGTTGACTTCGAAATTTTGTGCCAGGCGGGATTGTTTGGGATTTTCGGGCCGACGGGAAGCGGAAAATCGACGATCCTCGATGCGATTACACTGGCGCTTTACGGTCAGGTCGTTCGTCTGGGCGGAGGCAATCATCCGAAAGAAGTGCTGAACCAGCTGGAGCAGCGCGTCTTCGTTTCTTTTACTTTCGAGCTGGGCACAGGGGATGAGCGCAAGCGATATACGATCGAGCGGGAATTTGGCCTGGATAAAAAGGGAAACAAGCGACAGCCGGAAGTGCGGCTGATTCAGTCAGGGGCTTTGACCGGAGAGCCGGACGTTGTGCTGGAGTCGAAGGCGACGGCTGCCACTGCGGCGGTGGAGGACTTGATTGGCTTGACGCTGCAAGACTTTACCCGTGCCGTTGTGTTGCCGCAGGGGCAATTTTCGCGATTCCTGACATTGAAAGGCAGTGAGCGCAATGAAATGCTGCAACGGATGTTCCGGCTGCATATTTACGGGGAAAAGCTGAGCGAACGGGTACGGTACGCCCTTGATCAGGTAAAAGAGCAAATGCATCAGTTACAGCTTGCGACAGCGGCTTTGGGAGATGCGGGGCCAGAGGCTTTGGAGCAGGCGAGACAAACTTTCGCAGAGGCAGCCAGCATCGAGCGGGAATTTACGGAGCAAAAGCAGGAGCTGACGGGCAAGCTCAAGGAGCTGGAACAGCTGCACCAGTGGCAGGCAGAGCTTACGGGCGTGCAGCAGCAGTTGCAACAGCAGACGGCAAAGGAAGCGGAAATGGCTGCTTTGACTTCGCGAATGGGCGAGTGGGAGGCGAGCATCCGCTTGTGGCCGCTGGTGCAGCAATACGAGCGGCTCGACCAAGAGTGGGTCAAGACCGGGCAGGCATTGGAACAAAGCCGCGGACAACAGGAAGCGGCGCGGCTTGCTCTGGAAGAGGCAGAAGCTCAATATGCGCAGGCTCAGGCGGAGCTGGCCGCTCAGGAACCGCAGTTGATCGAGCAAAAAGGCAGACTGGTGCAAGCGCAGGAATGGGAAGCCGAGCTAAAAGCGATTCGCGAGGAACAGACCGCTTTGGAGCGGGAGTGGCAGGAAGTCTCGCGTGGCTTTTTGCAAACAGAACAGCAGCTACAGCAAGACGAAGCGGCCTTGGAGAACTGGCAACAGGAGTGGAACAGGCTGGAGGAAACAAGCCAAAAGGCCATGGTTGCTCCGGAGTGGCGAGATCGGATCACGCAGGCGAGAGAAGCGAAACAGCAGTGGGAACGGGAGCAAGCGAAGCTGCGTGAGCAAGAAGCAGAGCAGAAGACGCTTGTGCAGCGTTTGCAGGTGTTGACCGAAAAGGCCGCTGCGGATAAGCGCGACTGGGAGCAGGCAGAGAGCCACCTGGCAGCGCACAAGGAGCAGATGGCGAAAGCAGCGGACAAGCCGGTCATGAGCGATGCAGAGTGGGAGCAGTCCCGCAATGTGCTGGGCGAAATGAAGCAGATCGGCCGCCAATGGCGGGAAGGTTTGCAGGCTGTGGAAGGCTGGCAGGAAAAGCGGCAAAAGATCGAGCAGGAGCACATACAGGTGCAAAAGCGCTGCCAAGAGTTGGCGCTGGCCGCTCAATCGAGCGAGGCGATTGTTCTTGCGCGCCAGACCGAGCGGGAGGAGCTTAGGCAGGCGTGGGAGCAGTGGCAGCAGGAAAACATGGCGCGCTATTTGCGAGAGCGTCTGGAACAGGGCAAAGAATGCCCAGTGTGTGGCTCCGTGCACCATTCGCTGGATCATCAGGACCAATTGGCGGACGGGGAAGCCAAAGTCGCTGGCGATGAGCTGCGTACACGCATCAAAGCCGCAGAGGAAGCAGGGAAGGCTGCCGAACAGAAAGCAGCCGGAGACAAAGAAGCGTGGGTCGTTGCCAAAGGGGCGTTGGCAGCCGTCGAGGAGCGGCTTGCCGCGATACAGGCAGAGCACAAAGAGCTGGCGGCGCGGCTAACCGCCATCAAGGCGGAGTGTCACGGGCATGGACAGCCTTGGGCAGTCGACACTTTTGAAGAGCTGATCAGTGTGTACCAGCGCGAGGAAAAAGCGTTGGCAGCCAAGCATGCCGAACGGGAACAGGCAAAAGCCGAGCGGGAGCAGCAGCAAAAGCAGCTGGAAGTGCTCCGCGAGGCAGAGGCCGACAAGAAGCGGCAAATGGAAAAAAGCGCGCTGTTGCTCGAACAGGCGCAGCAGTCAGCAGCGGAAATGCAAGCCCGCCTTGCTGTGGTGCAGCAAGCTGCCAACCAGGCATGGCAAGCGCTGAATGAGGTGCGCCAAGACATTCCTGTTGAGGATATTGACCAGCAGTATGAGGAAATCGGCCGTCTGGATCGGCTGCTGGCACAGTTGCAGCGCACGCGTGCCGAGCAGGAAGCGCTGAAGAGCCAGCTTTTGACACAGGTAGAGACAGCCAAGACGCGCAGAGCCGACTGGAAAAACCGTGAAGCTGCTCTCGGAGAACGCCTGGCAGACAGGAAGCGCATGTGGGAGCAAAAGCACGCCCAGTGGCTGGAGCGGACAGGCGGCACTCCCGCGAGCGAAGGGCTGGCTCGGACAGAGCAGGCGCTGTCGCTTTTGCGTCAAGCGTTGGCACAGGCAGAAGACAAACGAAAAACGGCTGCCGAGGCAAGACAATTGGTTCAAAACGATTTGGTCAAGCATTCCGAGGCGCTGGCTGTCTTGACGAGACAGCGGTCAGAGGCGCACGAGGCTTTGTATCAAGGGTTGCAGGAGACGGGCTTCGCCAACGTGGAACGGGTACAAGAAAGGTACGCAGAGCGCGGGCAATTGCCCCAAGCAAGGGAGCAGGTCGAAGCGTATACGCGTGCTTTGACACAGCTGCGTTACGAGGAAGACAGGCTGCTGCAAGCCATTGCAGGGCGCACGGTCAGCACGGAAGAACTGCTCGCTGCCAAAGAGGCGTGGGGCACATGGGAGCAGTCTTTTGCCGAGGCGCAAAAGCAAGTCGCCGTAGCGAAAGAGCACGTCGATCGCATGGAAAAAAACCATAGCAAGTGGCAGGAGCTGCACCAGCAAATTGTCGAGCAGCAAGATGAGCAAAGCCGTCTGGAAGAACTGAAAAAGCTGTTTGAAGCCAAGGCGTTTGTCCAGTTCATTGCCGAGGAAAAACTGGTGACGATTGCGAGAGATGCTTCCTACCATCTGAAGCGGATGACGGCCAATCGCTACGGATTGGAAATCGGCGACGAGGGAGAGTTTGTCCTGCGCGACGAGGGCGCAGGCGGTATGCGCCGTCCAGTCAGCACCTTGTCCGGCGGAGAAACGTTCCTGACCTCGCTGTCGCTGGCGTTAGCCTTGTCGATGGAGATTCAGATGCGCGGCGGCAGACTGGAATTTTTCTTTTTGGACGAAGGCTTTGGAACGCTCGATCCCGAGCTGCTGGAGGTCGTCATGGATGCGCTTGAGCGGCTGCGCATGGACGATTTTACGATTGGCGTCATCAGTCACGTTCCGGAAATACGTGTGCGCATGCCGCGCCGTCTGGTAGTGACTCCGGCAGAGCCGATGGGCAAAGGCAGCAAGCTGCTGCTGGAAATGGAGTAGGGAAGGGGAAAAAACATGGCAGTCCAATTCATACTGGGACGGGCAGGAACGGGCAAGACAGAAGCGATTCGTCAGCAGATGCAACAGCGACTGCGTGAACAGCCGCTGGGTACGCCGATGATTTTGCTTGTGCCGGAACAGGCCAGCTTTCAGGAAGAATACGCCCTCGCCACCTTGCCCGGGCTGAGTGGCGTGATTGGCTCGCAAGTTTTGAGCTTCGGACGGCTGGCTCATCGGCTGCTACAAGAACTAGGGGATTTAACGACGGTAGCGGTTGACGATCTCGGAAAGCACATGGTGCTGCGCATGCTTTTGGAGCGGCATAAAGAGGAGCTGCAAGTATTCGGGCGGTCTGCGATGCAGCCGGGCTTCGCCTCCCAGCTCGGCCGTCTGATCAGCGAGTGCAAGTCGTATGGCGTTTCTTTTACCCAATCGGAAAATGTGGATTGGGGGGGAGCGAACCTCAATCAAAAAATAAGCGACTTGCGGCTGATCATGAACGCCTATGAAGGATACATGGCAGAGGGCTACTGCGATGCGGACGATATTTTGAACCGGGTAGCGGTCATGGTGCCTGACTCCGCGTACATCCGACAAGCGGAAATTTTTATCGACGGCTTCACCGGCTTTACCAACCAGGAGCTGAGAGTCATCGAGCAACTGATGCTGCATGCCAGACAGGTGACGATTGCCCTGACGTTGGACCCGGACGAACGGGATGCTTCTGTCGATGAGCTTGGATTGTTCCATCCGACGTTGCGCACGTATCAGGCGCTGTCGCTTATGGCGCGAGAAGCGGGCGTTTCCATCGCCAAACCGCTGCTTTTGAACGAGACAAGGCGCTTTGTGAGCAGTCCGTGGCTGCGCCAGCTTGAGCAGGCTTATTTCCAATGGGGAGCGCCGCCGCCTGTCGGTGAGGCTGGGCGCACGGATGAGGTAGCTCTGCTCTCTGCCGTGAACAGGCGGGCCGAAGTGGAAGCCGTCGCGCTGAAAATTGTCGCGCTTGCCAGGGAAGAAGGATACCGCTGGAGAGATATGGCGATCTTGCTGCGGGAAATCGGCACGTATGCCGATGAAATCTCGGCTGTATTTACCGACTACGGCATCCCGCACTTTTTGGACAAGAAGCGTACAGTGATGAATCATCCGTTGGTGGAGCTTGTGCGGTCGGCTTTGGAGGTCGTCACAACGAAATGGCGGTATGACGCGGTTTTTCGCTGTTTGAAAACAGACTTGCTCGTAACGGACATTACGGACGAACGCACGGCTCGCAAGGAAATCGACCGATTGGAAAACTATGTGCTGGCACACGGCGTATTCGGCTACCAATGGGCGGAGGAGTCTGCGTGGCGTTTTCGCGGACAAGCCGGGGCTGCGGAAGATGCGCAGGCTGATGAGCTGAGGCGCAAGTACGCTGCTCCGCTGCTTGCCTTTGAACGGGAGCTGAAGCAGGCCACGGGCAAAAGCGTTCGGGACATGACGCTCGCCCTGTACAACTTGCTGATCGCTCTCGATGTGCCAAACAAGCTGGAATATTGGCAGCGAAAAGCTGAAAAAGAGGGCGATCTCGATGCGGCGCAGGTGCATGGTCAGGTGTGGACCGGGCTTGTCGAGCTGATGGATCAAGTCGTAGAGGTCATGGGCGACGAAAGCATGGATTTGGCTACTTATGCGCGTGTCCTCGACAGCGGACTGGAGTCGATTGAGCTTGGACTTGTACCGCCCGCGCTGGATCAAGTGCTGGTCGGGGCCATGGAGCGTTCCCGCCAGCCTGACGTCAAGGCGCTGTTTATTCTCGGAGTGAATGAAGGGATTATTCCTTTGCGCCCGAAAGAAGAAGGCATTTTGGATGAGGCTGAGCGCGAGCGGCTGGCAGAAATGGGACAATCGCTTGCGCCAAGTGCCAAGCAAAAGCTGATGGCAGAGCCGTATCTTTTGTACCAGGCGATGACGCGGCCGTCCGAGCGGCTGACGATGAGCTGTGCCCTGGCCGATGAAGAGGGCAAGGCATTATTGCCGTCCGCGGTGTTCTCGCGCATCAGGGAAGTGCTGCCGGGTTTGTCGCACGAAGTGTTTTACAACGAGCCGACTGGCGAAGCGGATACAGACGCCTTTTTGCTTGGGCAGCCGAGAAGGGTGTTTCGCCACCTGCTTACCCTTTTGCGCTCGATGAAAAAGACGGGCGAGCTGCCTGTCTTCTGGTGGGAAGTGTACGACTGGTACCTTCGTTCCTCGACAGAGGAGCTGCGGGAAAAATGGCTGCTGGGCGGCTTGCGCTACCGCAATCTCCCGGAAGAGCTGGACAGGCAGACGAGCGCGACTTTGTACGGAAAGCAGTTGAAAATGAGCGTGTCGCGTCTGGAACGCTTTCAGGCGTGTCCGTTTTCCCACTTTTCCTCGCACGGCTTGCGGCTGTCCGAACGGACGATGTACAAGCTGGAGCGGTTCGATGTGGGGGAATTGTTCCACGCCTCGCTCAAACGCGCCGTGGAAAAAATGAATCAGGAAAATCTGGAGTGGAGCAGGCTGACGGAAGATCACAGCATGCAGCTGGCCAGCGAAGTCGTGTCTGAGTTGGTGCCGCAGACGAGAAGCAGCATCCTCACCCGGACAGCTCGCTATCGCTATTTGTCCGGCAAGCTGATGCGAGCGGTCGGCCGCGCCATTTACGTGCTCGGGGAGCATGCGAAGCGCAGCCGTTTTGCTCCGATAGGGCTGGAAGTTTCCTTCGGGCCGGGTTCGGATTTGCCAGGCTTGGTGCTGACGCTTGATAACGGCGTGGAGTTGCAGTTGATCGGACGCATCGACCGTGTGGACCAGTCGCTGGACAGTGAGGTTCCGTATTTGCGCGTCATCGACTACAAATCAAGTCCCAAGCAGCTATCGCTTTCAGACGTGTGGAACGGGCTGAACTTGCAACTGCTCGTCTACCTGGATGTCGTCGTGGAAAATGCAGAGGCATGGCTGGGCAAAAAGGCGGAGATGGGCGGCGTCTTCTACTACCAGGTGGCGGACCCGTTTGTGACAGCCAAGCGGTTGCTGACAGCCGACGAAGCAGCCAAGGAGCGGGCCAAGCGTTTGCGCATGAAAGGGCTGATGCTGGCTGATCCGGAGCTGGCCAGGATGATGGACGGATATGTCGAGCAAGGCCCGTCCGAGTTGGTTCCTTTTGAACTGAAAAAAGACGGGACGCTTTCTTCGCGTTCTTCTGTGGCTACAGCCGAGCAATTCCAGGCATTGACGACATACGTGCGCGATACGGTGAAGCAAATCAGCACGCGGATGACGGACGGGGAAATACAAATCCAGCCTTATTCCAACGGGACGATGACGGCGTGCGATTACTGTTCGTACAAGCCTGTGTGCCAGTTTGACGGGGAGACGGGCGGCAATGAGCACAGGCAGCTGTCCAAATGGAACAACAAACAAATCTGGAGCATGCTGGCCGAACAGCAACTGACGGGAGAGGGGGATGCCACGGATGGCGGAGCAAGCGATGCAGGCCAAGCCTGAGCAGTGGACGGATGAACAATGGCAAGCGATCATTCAGCGCGGGAGCAATCTGCTCGTCGCGGCGGCGGCAGGCTCGGGGAAGACGTCCGTGCTGGTCGAGCGGATTATCCGGCGCATCATGGATGAGCACGACCCTGTCGGCGTCGACCAGCTTTTGGTTGTGACTTTTACCAATGCTGCGGCGGCCGAGATGCGTCACCGGATTGGCGATGCGCTGCAAAAGGCGCTCAAGGAGCAGCCGCATTCCGCGCATTTGCGCAGACAGCTGGCGCTCTTGCAGCGGGCCACGATTACGACGTTGCACTCCTTTTGCCTTGGCATTCTGCGGCAGTATTACTATTTGCTTGAGCTTGACCCGGATTTTCGCATCGCCGACCAGATGGAAGGCGAGCTGCTCCGGCAAGACGTTCTGGAGGAACAGCTGGAGAGCTGGTATGAAACCGACCCGGATTTTCACGCGCTGGCAGATATCATGCTGGACGGGCAGGACGATCAGTCACTGGCTGTGCTGCTGTTGCGATTGTACGAGTTTTCCCGCAGCCATCCCTCACCGGAGCAATGGCTTGCCGAGGCAGCCGCTATGTTTGACATCCCGCCAGGAAAAGGGCTGGACGGGCTAGTCTGGGCCAACAGCGTGCTGCAATCTGTGCAGCTGCAACTCGTCGGCATGGCGGGGAAAATGAGCAGGGCGCAGGAACTGGCGGCGTCTCCAGAAGGTCCGGTGGCGTACTTGCCGCTTTTGCAGGCGGAGGCTCAGGCGCTAAAAGAAGCTGCGGCTTCGTGCAAGCAAGGCTGGGAAGCAGCGAGCCAGGCTGTTTGCGGGGTGACGTTTGCCAAGCTGCCACCCGTGAAGGGAACGGACCCGGATACGAAGGAGCAGGTTCAGGGGCTGCGCAACGGCGTGAAAAAGGAGCTTTCCGAGCTGATCGAGCAGTATTTTTCGATGACAGCCGAGCAGTATGCTGCCGATTTGCAGCGGATTGCTCCGCACATGAAGACGCTGGCGCGACTCGTTACCGAGTTTTCCGACGCTTTCCAGCTGGAAAAGCGCTCGCGCGGCTTGGTGGACTTCGGCGATCTGGAGCATCTTGCCTTGAGCATTTTAATGACGACCGATGACGCTGGCGAGCTTGTTGCTTCTTCCATATCCGAGCAGCTGCGCGATCAGTTCGCGGAAGTGCTCGTCGACGAATATCAGGATATCAATCTCGTGCAGGAAACGATCTTGCGCATGGTTTCGCGCGACGGAACAAACGAGTCTGTGGCAAATCGCTTTATGGTAGGCGATGTCAAGCAGAGCATTTACCGCTTTCGCTTGGCTGAGCCGAAGCTGTTTCTGGAAAAGTATTTGACTTACCGTCAAGCAGGCGAAGCCGATCCGGGACGACGAATCGATCTGGCAGCCAACTTCCGGAGCAGACGCGAGGTTGTCGATGCGGTCAACTTTTTGTTTCGGCAAATCATGTCTCCGGGCGTCGGGGAGATTGACTACGATCAGTCAGCCGAGCTGATCAACCGCGCATCGTATCCCGAAGCGGAGCCAGGCAGGCTGCAGGCGGAAGTGCATCTGATCAATCGCAGCGCGGCCGAGCCAGAGCAGGGACAGACGTGGTCGGCAGAGGCGAGCGATGAGGGCGAGACGGCAGGCGTTCCCGACACGGCGGGTGAGACGGTGGAAGAAGCGAGCGTCGCCCAACTGGAGGCGCGGCTGATCGCCAGCCGCATTCGCCGCTGGATGGAACCGGGAGAGGGAGAGTCTCCCCTGCTTGTCTTTGATAAAAAAGCAGGCGGGATGCGTCCGCTTGCGTACCGGGATATCGTCATCCTGCTGCGTGCGACCTCTGGCTGGGGGCAGACGATGCAGGACGAGCTGCACGCTGCGGGGATTCCTGTTTACGCCGAACAGACGGCAGGGTATTTCGCTGCGACAGAAGTAGAGACGATGCTGTCGCTTCTGCGCGTGATTGACAATCCTTTGCAGGACATTCCGCTCGCGGCCGTTTTGCGTTCGCCGATTGTCGGTCTGCGCGAGGAACAGCTTGCGCACATCCGCATCGAGTATCCAACGGGACCGTTTCACCTGGCTGTCATTCAGTATGCAGAGGAGCGGGCGGCGCAAGAAGCGTGGGAAAAACGGCTGCGCCACTTTTTCTACAAGCTGGAAGGCTGGCGGACGCATGCCCGCAGAGGGGCGCTGTCCGAGCTGTTGTCCGTCTTGTATCGCGAGACAGGCTACCTCGACTATGTGGCGGCACTGGAAAACGGGCAGCAGCGGCAGGCCAATTTGCGCGCGCTTTACGATCGGGCACGCCAGTACGAAGCGGGCTCTTATCGCGGCTTGTTCCGCTTTTTGCGCTTCGTGGACAGGCTTCAGGAAGCAGGCAATGACATGGGCGAGGCGCGCACGATCGGAGAAAACGAGGATGTCGTGCGGATCATGACGATCCATAAGAGCAAAGGGCTGGAGTTCCCTGTCGTGTTCGTGGCAGGCATGGGCAAGCAGTTCAACACGATGGATTTGAAAAGCGCCTTTTTGCTGCACAAGGACTTGGGCTTTGGCCCGATGGCCGTAGAGCCGTCCATGCAGCTTCGCTACCCGAGCATCGCGGCATTGGGTATTCGCCAGCAACTGCGCCGGGATATGCTCGCGGAAGAAATGCGCGTGCTGTACGTCGCTTTGACGCGCGCCCGCGAAAAGCTGATTCTCGTCGGCTCGGCGAAAGACTTGGCCAAAAGCGTGACAGATTGGGGCAGGCAAGGCGACGGGGAGCGGCTCAGCGATGAAGATTTGATCCAGGCCAAAGGATACTTTGACTGGGTCGGCCGTGCCTTGCTGCGGCATCCGTCAGCGGGAGACTTGCGCGCTTATCCGCAGACGCAAGGAGCAGGAGAAGCAGTGCGGGTCAGAACGATTATCGACGACTCCGACTGGTCTTTTCATTTTTACCAGGCAGACGAGCTAAAGGCACAACAGGAAGCTGCCAGCGACGACATGAATTTGTGGGAGCGAGTGACGAGACGGGAAGCAATCGCGGAGCGGCCTCGCGACGAAGCGTTGCGAGAGTTGGTACAGTCCAGGCTCGGCTGGTCTGACCCGCACCCGGTCACTCCCGGAGTAGCAGCCAAGTGGAGCGTCAGCGAGCTTACGCGAATGGCCAAGGTCACGAAAAATGGTCAGCCGTTCGCCTTGCCTTCCATTACGGAAAAGCCGAAGTTTTTGGCTGAACAAAAGTCGAATCGTTTGACGGCGGCTGAAAAAGGGACGATCACGCACCTGGTCTTCCAGCATCTTGACTTGCAGCGAGCGCTGGATGAGGCGGATATTCGCGAGCAAGTCGCGGAGCTGGCGGCGCGCCGCTTTTTGACGGAGGAGCAGGTACAGGCGGTAGACATTGCCCAGATTGCCCGATTTTTTGCCGATCCGCTTGGACAGCGCATGAAAGCGGCCAAGGCTGTCCACCGCGAGCTGCCATTTACCTTGGCGCTTCCAGCCCATGAGGTAGAGCCACAGCTTGCCGAAGCTGCTGCCGAGAGAATCATCGTCCAAGGGGTGATCGACTGTCTGTTGGAGGAAGAGGACGGCGGTCTTGTTTTGATCGACTTCAAGACAGACTGGATGGCGAAGGAAGCTTCAGCGAACGCGATGGAAGAAATGAAACGAAGATACAATGGGCAAATCAGTCTCTACATTCGGGCGATCAAACAAATTATCAACCCTTCCCGGGAAGTGGAAAGCCATCTGTATTTGCTGTCAGGAGGCTACTCGATCCGTTTTACTTAGCCGCAGGATGAAGGACCAGAGGCTCAGAGGCTCAGAGGTTCAAAGGAAAAGCACCGTTTTCAGTCGAAAGCGGTGCTTTTTTGCAGGCTTATCCGTTACCGATAGCACGAATGCGAACGTATGTGCTAATATGAGTGAAATGGAAACTTTTTTGCGGGAGGTATCGGGGATGAAAGAGCTGTTTGCTTACAACTGGCTGGTGCGGGATGAATGGTTTGCATGGTGTGCCAAGCTGCCGGACGAAGAATTGCTGCAAAAAAGAGTCGGCGGAGCGGGGAGCATCTTGTACACGCTGTTTCATGTAGCTGATGTGGAGTACAGCTGGCTGTGCGGTGTACAGGGGAAGCCCGATGTCCAGTTGTCCTACGAGGAGCATCAATCGCTTGGGCAAATCAAAGCGCTGTCAGACGAGTGGCGAGAAGAGCTGCGCGAGTTTCTGGACAGTTGGACACAAGCTGGCGAGACGGAGCCTGTGCGTGTGGAATGGAGCACGGAGGAATACGTCAAAGGTGAAATCTTGCGCCATGTGATCGCTCACGAAATTCACCATATGGGGCAGCTGTCTGTTTGGGCAAGAGAGCTTGGACGTCCTCCCGTCTCTGCCAATTTCATCGGCAGAGGGCTTATGCGCAGCAACGGCTAAGCGCTGAGCGCAATCCCGCTTGGGAAAGCATGCATAATTTTCCTCCTGCCTGCTCATACTCCAACTGTTTCGATTGCAACTGGAATGTCCGGGCGGGAGGTACGCACAATATGGCGTTAAAAGAACAGTTATTGAGGAAAAAGTCGATTGAAAGCTTGCTCGCGCAGGTAGAGAGCAAGCATGGAGCGCTGAAAAAATCGCTGGGCGCGTTTGATTTGACCATGCTTGGCATCGGGGCGATTGTCGGTACAGGCATTTTTGTGCTTACAGGAGTGGCGGCGGCTGAGCACGCTGGCCCTGCACTGGTCTTGTCCTTTGTCTTGTCCGGGCTTGCCTGCGTGTTTGCCGCTTTGTGCTACGCCGAGTTCGCCTCGACGGTTCCTGTATCGGGGAGCGCCTATACTTACAGCTATACGGCTTTTGGCGAACTGGTAGCCTGGATGATCGGCTGGGACCTGATCTTGGAGTACGGGGTAGCTTCGGCTGCGGTGGCGAGCGGCTGGTCGGGATATGCGCAAGGACTGCTTGCCGGTTTTGGCATTCATTTGCCTGTAGCCTTGACCAATGCATTCGACACTTCCAAAGGCACGATCATCGATTTGCCAGCGGTCGTCATTATTTTTGTCATTACGCTTTTGCTTATGAAGGGGACGCGAGAGTCAGCCAAGTTCAACACGGTCATGGTGCTGATCAAGGTGGCGGTCATTCTCCTGTTTCTCATTGTCGGGATCGGCTACGTCAAGCCGGAAAACTGGAGTCCGTTCAT
The DNA here is from genome assembly GCF_038000275.1 of Brevibacillus sp. FSL K6-0770. Lineage (NCBI taxonomy): Bacteria > Bacillati > Bacillota > Bacilli > Caryophanales > Paenibacillaceae > Brevibacillus > Brevibacillus sp. FSL K6-0770. The sequence continues at coordinate 5,026,176 of NZ_JBBOBQ010000001.1, read as the reverse complement.
GCCGTTTGGCTTTGCCGGGGTAGCGACGGGCGCTGCTACTGTCTTCTTTGCTTTTATCGGATTCGACGCAGTCTCTACGGCTGCCGAGGAAGTGCGCAACCCGCAGCGCGACATGCCGATCGGAATCATTACTTCGCTTCTGGTGTGCACCTTGCTTTATATCGCCGTCTCCCTGACGCTGACAGGCATCGTGCCTTATGACATGCTGAACGTGAAAAATCCGGTAGCTTTTGCTTTGAATTACGTCAAGCAGGACTGGGTGGCTGGCTTCATTTCACTCGGGGCGATTGTCGGCATTACGACGGTACTGCTGGTGATGATGTACGGGCAGACCCGGCTGTTTTTTGCCATGAGCCGTGACGGCTTGTTGCCCGCTGTGTTTTCACGGGTGAACCCAGAGACGCAAGTGCCGCAAAAAAGCACAATCATCGTCGGCATTCTCGTCGCCATTTTCAGCGGATTGTTGCCGCTTAACAAGCTGGCTGAACTGACGAACATCGGAACGCTGTTCGCGTTTATTCTCGTTTCCATCGGTGTGGTTGTGCTGCGGAGGACGAATCCGGAATTGCGGCGCTCGTTTCGCACGCCGCTTGTTCCGCTCGTTCCGATTTTGGCAGTGCTGTTCTGCGGCTATTTGGTGTATAGCTTGCCGTCTATTACCAAAATCGGCTTCATCGCCTGGCTGATTGCTGGCGCGATCGTCTATTTTTTGTACGGACGCAGGCACAGCCATTTGCGGGATGGCAAATAGCGACAGATGAGGCATGTTCTTGCGGGAACATGTCTTTGTTTGCATCTGACAAAACCATCCAATTCGTGGTAGAGTAAAAGGAACCAAAATGACGAGGAGCACTGGCCATGAAGCGAAAACGAGCAGACCGACCTGGATGGAGACGCGTCAAGCGAATGGGCTATCAGGAAAAGTGGGTAGAGGCTTTGTCTTTTTCCGGGTATGCTGTTCGTTTGACTCTGGACGAAGTAACGGAGCCTGCCTACATGCCTGTTGGGGAAAAGCTGCTGTGCGTAGGCGACAGAGGGTATGTGTACCTGCAATACTTTCCACATGAAAAGCCTTATGCCGTCACGAAGATGATGGACGAGCTGGGAAATACCGTCCAGTGGTACATCGACATCTGCAAGGCGCATGGCAAGGACGAGAGCGGTCATATCTGGTATGACGATCTTTACCTCGACATTGTGGTGCTGCCGCAGGGCGAAGTGTATTTGCTCGACCAGGATGAACTGGATGAAGCGCTGCAAAAAGGTGTGATTGACAGCGACGAGCACAGCTTCGCTACCGAGGTTGCCGATCAGCTCCTGCGGGATATTTTGGCTGGTAAGCGAGATGCTTTTGATTTTCCGAATTTCTTTGCATAATGGGCAAGACGTGCATAAAATGAGGATGAGTTCCAGACCATTTTACGATGAAGATGAAGGAGGGGGAATCCGAATGACAATGCCAATGCAAAGCAAGCAAGTCCAATTCCCCTGTATTTTGTGAAGAACGAAGGCTGTCATTGCTTTCGTTCTTTTTTTGAGCCGTAAAAGGGGATGGAGGCGAGCAGGGCATCTATCGCTATCGCTTGTTTGGAAGCAAAAGAAAAAGCGGATTGAGGAGGAGACGCCATGAGGTATAAGCGGGTGTTGGTCAAATTGAGCGGTGGAGCGGTTGCGCAGGAGAACGGGTTTGGTTTTGATCCGGTTCAGTTAGAGCATATCGCGGGGGAAATTTATTCTTTGCTGGACATGGGCGTCGAGGTCGCAATCGTCATTGGCGGCGGCAACATTTTCCGGGGAAACATGGCGGACCAGTGGGGGATCGAGCGGGTCGAGGCAGACAACATCGGAACGTTGGCAACCGTGATCAACAGCCTGATGCTTCGCGGGGTGTTAAAGGCTCGCGTCAATACGGAAGTCCGGGTCATGACAGCTGTGCCGATCAATGCGGTCGCGGAACCGTATATCCGCCTGCGCGCCGTGCATCATCTGGAAAAGGGCTACGTAATCATTTTTGCTGGCGGAAACGGTCAGCCGTACGTGACGACAGACTATCCAGCGGTGCAACGCGCCCTGGAGGTGGAAGCAGATGCGTTGCTGGTGGCAAAGCATGGAGTAGATGGCGTGTACACGGCCGATCCGCGCAAAGATGCGACCGCACGCCAATATGTGGAAGTATCGTTTGACGAGGTAGTCCGGGAAGACCTGCGCGTCATGGACCAGTCCGCGATGATTTTGGCGAGAGATTACGGCTTGCCGCTGCACGTCTTCAATTTCAACGAGCCTGGAGCGATGGCGCAAATCTGTCGCGGAGAGCAGGTCGGAACGTTTATCAGCAAAGACGGCAGAGCCGTTTACAAGTGATAGGCAATATAGGGCAAAACGAAGTAAGGCCGCTCCTTTTTAAAAAAGGGCGGTTTTTTTTAGTGAGGCAGTTTCTTTTGTTTTGCGAATGAACAGGAAGCATGGAAGGTGATGACGTGGAGAAAAGCACTTTTTACCACTGAAAATTGAGCTTAGCGAACTATCAGATGAAGAAGAAAGCACCGGAAATGACCCCCTTAGGAAAAATAACCAGCAGATAAAGTCCTCCTGCGCCGGTTTTTTGTTTAGAATGGAAAGATAGCGACTGATTGAAAGGGTGTCACAGATGAGCAAAACACTTGTGCTGGCGGAAAAGCCGTCCGTCGGGCGAGATATCGCGAAAGTATTGCAATGCCAGAAAAAAGGGAACGGTTTTCTGGAAGGTGATAAATATATTGTGACGTGGGCGTTGGGGCATCTGGTGACGCTGGCCGATCCGGAGGTTTACGGGCAGCAGTTCAGCTCCTGGCGCATCGAAGATTTGCCGATCATGCCGTCGCCTTTGAAGCTTGTCGTCATCAGAGAGAGCAACAAGCAGTTCCAGACTGTGAAGCAGCAAATGCGGCGCAGCGACGTCTCGCAAATCGTCATTGCAACCGATGCCGGGCGCGAAGGCGAGCTTGTCGCCCGCTGGATCATCGAGATGGCCCATGTGCAAAAGCCGATCAAGCGTCTGTGGATTTCTTCCGTGACCGACAAGGCGATTCGCGATGGGTTTCGCAATCTGAAGGACGGCAAGCAGTATGAAAATCTGTACGCCTCCGCAGCCGCTCGCGCAGAAGCGGACTGGCTCGTCGGCATCAATGCGACCCGCGCCTTGACAACCAAGCACAACGCCCAACTGTCGTGCGGCCGCGTCCAGACGCCTACGCTTGCGATCGTGGCTTCCCGAGAGGAAGAAATTCGCCGCTTTACGCCCAAGCCTTTTTACGGCCTGAGAGCTGTAACAGACCAGGCGATCTCGCTCCAATGGCAAGATCAGAAGACGAAAGACATCAAAACGTTTTCCAAAGAGAAGGCAGACCAGCTGCTCGCCTCCTTGAAGCAGGAAAAAAGCGCGGAAGTAAGCGAAGTCACCCGCGCACACAAAAAGACGTACGCTCCACAGTTGTACGATTTGACTGAACTGCAAAGGGACGCCAACCGGATGTTCGGCTATTCGCCAAAAGAGACGCTGTCCATCATGCAGAGCCTTTATGAGCATCATAAAGCCGTCACTTATCCGCGCACCGATTCCCGCTATCTCTCGGCAGATATCGTAGAGACGCTGCCAGACAGAGTCAAGGCGGTGCAGATGAAGCCGTACGCGCCACTCGCAGCCAGAATTTTGCGGTCGCCGATCAAAGCGGCGAAGTCGTTTGTCGATGACAGCAAAGTATCTGACCACCATGCGATCATCCCGACAGAGCAAGCGGTGTTTCTCGGGGATTTGAGCGACAAGGAGCGCAAAATTTTCGACCTGGTCGTCAAGCGCTTCCTTGCCGTGCTTTTGCCGCCGTTTGAATACGAACAAACCACGATCCAGGCAAAAATCGGCGGAGAGTGGTTTGTCGCCAAAGGCAAAACGGTGCTGGCCCAAGGCTGGAAAGAAGCGTACGACCATGATGTGGCAGACGAAGAAGGTCAGGATGAACTGAAAGAGCAATGGCTGCCCAAGATAGAAAAAGGCGATCGGTTTCAGATTCAAAATGTGGCGCAAACAAAAGGCGAGACGAAGCCGCCGGAGCCGTTCACAGAGGCAAGCCTGCTGTCCGCGATGGAAAATCCGGCCAAATACATGGCAAACGAGAGCAAAGAGCTGATCAAGACGATCGGAGAAACGGGCGGGCTTGGTACGGTCGCCACGCGCGCAGATATTATCGAAAAGCTGTTTAACAGCTTCCTGTTGGAAAAGCGGGGCAAGCATGTGTTTGTGACGGCGAAAGCCAAGCAGCTACTGGAGCTTGTTCCCGACGAGATGCAATCGCCTACTTTGACCGCCCAGTGGGAGCAAAAGCTTGCCGCAATCGCCAAAGGCAGCTTGAACAAGCGAGCGTTTATCGAGGAAATGCGAACGTACGCCAAAGAAGTGGTGCAGGAAATCAAAAACAGCGACAAAGCCTTCCGCCACGATAACCTGACGAGAAGCAAATGCCCGGAGTGCAGCAAGCTTTTGCTGGAAGTCAACGGAAAGCGCGGCAAAATGCTCGTCTGCCAGGACAGGGAGTGCGGCTATCGCAAAAGCATTTCCAAGCAGACAAACGCGAGATGCCCGAAATGCCACAAGCGGCTGGAGATGCGCGGTGAGGGAGAAGGGCAAATGTTTGTATGCGCGTGCGGGCACAAAGAGAAGCTGTCTACTTTCAAGGATCGCCGGGACAAGGAAAAGGGCAGCAAGCTGTCCAAAAAGGAAGTGGCCAACTACTTGAAAAAGCAGGAGCATACCGACGACGATGGCATCAACTCTGCGCTGAAAGACGCTTTGTCCAAATTCAAGTTCGAGTAATCGCAGCACAACTCGCAAACGCCCAGGTCGCATTCATGGACCGGGGCGTTTTTTCTTTGAGTAGCGAAAAAAAGCGATTGCATGTCGGGCGGAAGGGGCATATACTCAGAGTATAAAAGTGAGTAATCACTCGCTTTTGTGTTTTGCAAAATGATAACCAGCCATCATGGATAAACGAATCCCCCATGAACATGCAAAAGCAAGCGAAAACGCGCTCTTTTTTTTACACATCAGTAAAAGTGAGCGCTCACTATTATACGAAACGAGGAGATGTTGCATGAAGCGTATTTTGCGCACGGTATGGATCGGCAGTCTGGCTCTTGCCTTGTCTGGTTGCGGGCTGTTCGGCGAAAAGCAGCCGTCTTTGTCCGGAACGATTGAAGCAGATGAATGGCCTGTCGTGGCAGAAGTAGGCGGGACGGTGACGAGGGTGATCGCCGAGGAAGGAAGCACGGTGAAAAAAGGCGAAGTGCTGGCGGAAATCGATCAGCGCAGCTACCAGATCAGCGTCGCAGAAGCGAAAGCAGCATTGGAACAGGCAAAAGCCAAACTGGAGGAAGCGAAGGCAGGCTCCCGCGACCAGACGATTCAGAAGGGAGTGGCAGCCGTCCAGCAAGCGAACGCCAACATCCGCTTGGCACAGGCCAGAAGCAGCCAGGCCGAAGCGGGGATTGCCAGAGCGAGACAGCAGTTGGCGCAGGTCGAGGCGCAGCGCGAGGGAGCAGAGGAGACGCTGCATTTTCAGCAAAAACGGCTTCAGGAAGTGACGGCTCTGTACGAAAAAGGCGCGATCTCGCAAAAAGACCTGGACATGCAAAAAGAAGCGGTGAACCAGGCGACGACGCAGTTGAACCAGTGGACGGCACAAGTGGCGCAAGTCAAAGCGGCGTACAGCTCGGCAGAGGAGGAGGCAGCTGCGGCGGCAGCCCAGATCGGCACAGCCAAGGCGCAGGAGCAAGGGGCGCAGGCAGAGCTTGATTTGGCCCGGGAAGGCAGCACGGTCTATACGATCCGCGCTTTGCTTGCCGCGCAGGAGCAGGCTCAGGCCAGGCTCGACCAGGCGATGCTGCAACTGGACAAGACCCGGGTAGTCGCAGCAGAGGACGGCGTGTTGTTGCGGTCCTCCGTCGAGCAGGGCGAAGTGGCGAAAACCGGAGCTACGCTGTTCACGATGATGAAGGCCGATCAGCTCAAACTTGTCGTCTACATCCCGGAAGCGCAGCTGAATCGCGTGCAAAAAGGGCAGGAAGTCGGCATACAGGTGGACGCGTATCCGAACGAGACGTTTAAAGGGACGATCAGCCGGATTTCGGAAAAGGCGGAATTTACCCCGAAAAATGTGCAGACGCAAGATGAGCGGACGAAGCTCGTTTTTGCGGTGACGATTGACGTGGCAAAAGGGCAGGAGAAAATCAAGCCGGGAATGCCAGCAGACGTGCTGTTGCCAGAAGGAGAGAACGCCCAATGAACGTCGCCATTGAGTGCCAGCAACTGACAAAGCGTTTCGGAGAGCGCATCGCCGTCAACCAGCTGACTTTGACAGTGCCAAAAGGTTCGATCTACGGCTTCCTCGGCCCGAACGGCTCGGGCAAGTCGACGACGATTCGCATGCTGTGCGGGCTGATGACGCCCACGACTGGCAGCGGCACGGTGCTTGGCTACGACGTGATGACACAGAGCGAGGAGATCAAGCAGCGAATCGGCTACATGTCGCAAAAGTTCAGCCTGTATGAAGATTTGACAGTGGAAGAAAATCTCGATTTTTACGCGGGCGTGTATCAGCTTGGCGCAGCAGAGCGCAAGCAGCGAAAAGCCGAGCTGATCGAGATGGCTGGTTTGACAGGACGCGAGAAGCAACTGGCAGGCTCGTTGTCCGGCGGCTGGAAGCAGCGTCTTGCCTTGTCCTGCGCTTTGCTGCACAAGCCGGAGCTGTTGATTTTGGATGAGCCGACCGCGGGAGTCGATCCGGTGTCCCGGCGCATTTTTTGGGACGTCATTCACGAGCTGGCGAAGCAAGGAATTACTGTGCTCGTGACCACGCACTACATGGATGAGGCCCAGACGTGCGACTGGATCGGCTTCATTTTCTTTGGCAATTTGCTTGCCGAAGGAACTCCCGGGGAATTGATTGAGCGCATGGAAGCGAACAATCTGGAGGACGTGTTTATCGAGCTGGTACGGCGGGAGGAAGCGAGGCAGGCAGCAGAGGGGGGAGCGCGATGAAGCGGTTCGTCTGGGAGCGCTACTGGTCCGTCGTCAAAAAAGAAGTGATCCAGATCAAGCGCGATCGGCCCAGTCTGGCGATTGCCCTGGTCATGCCGCTAATGCTGCTGTTTTTGTTCGGCTACGCCGTCAATACAGACGTGAGCGACATCAAGATGGCAGTCTGGAACCAAAGTCCTTCTGCGGCAAGCCGGGAGTTGGTCGAGCAGTTTGTCCACACGGAAATTTTTCAGGCAACAGCCAGTGTTAGCGGGTACCGCGAGCTGGAAGCGATGCTCGACGAAGGCACGGTGGACGTAGGCTTGGTGATCGGGCCGGACTACACGCGCAAAAAAGATCGGGGCGAGCCAGCCCACATCCAGCTGCTCATTAACGGCTCTGATCCGAATATCGCGCGCACCGCCATGTCCAACGCCCAACTGATCGTGCAGCATCAGGCGATCGCGCTCCAGGAAAAAAATCTGCAAAAACAAGGGCTGGGCGAGCTGCAACTGCCGCTTGAGCTGGATACACGGGTGCTGTTCAACCCGAATATGGAAAGCATCGTCTTCAACATCCCGGGCTTGATCGGGCTGATTATGCAAAATGTCACGATGATCTTGACCGCCTTTTCACTCGTGCGCGAAAAAGAACGGGGAACGATGGAGCAGCTCGTGGTGACGCCGATTCGTCCGTTGGAGCTGATGCTGGGCAAAATTACGCCGTACGTCGGTGTCGGCCTGTTCTCCTTTTGTCTCGTGCTCCTGGTCGGAACAGCCTGGTTCGGGGTGCCTGTCAAAGGCAGCATCGGCCTGTTGGTCGCCTTGTCAGTCCTGTTTCTCGTGACGACGCTGCTCCTCGGGATTTTTATCTCTACGGTAGCGAAGACACAGCTGCAAGCGATGCAGATGGCTTTCGCACTCATTCTGCCCAGCGTGCTTTTGTCCGGCTTCATGTTCCCGCGCGATTCGATGCCTGTCGTGATACAATGGTTGGGCGGGCTGGTCCCGTTGACTTATTTTCTGGAAATTCTGCGCGGAATCTTTTTGAAAGGCGTGGGCGCCGAGGCGCTCTGGAAAGACATCGTCGGGATGGGAGCATTCAGTCTGCTGATTTTGGCTGTCGCCATCGGAAGGTTCCGCAAGAAGATTGAATAGAGGAGCGTACGTGACGTATGAACAAGCCGCCATCGTTTGAAGAGGGCCTGTTGCAATATGTGGAGGAGCTGAAGGACGAGAGCGAGATGACGGAGAAGCAGCGCAATATTTTGCGAGCCTCTGTCAAGCTGTTTGCGGAAAAAGGATTTCACGCCAGCTCAACCGCGGAGATCGCCAAAGAGGCAGGAGTGGCCGAAGGAACGATTTTCCGTCATTACAAATCGAAAAAAGACATCTTGCTTGCGGTTGTCGCCCCTGTTCTGGTGAAGTTCGCGGCACCGTTCATCTTGAAGGACTTGCGCGAGATTTTCCGGGAGCAGGCGCAAAAGCCGTTCGGAGAAATCGTGGCGGAGCTGTACCGCAATCGCTTGAATCTGGTCGGTGCCAACGAGAAGCACATCCGCATCTTGCTGCAGGAGGCGTTTTTCCATCCGGAGATTCGGGAAGCGCTGATCGCAACCGTATTTGAAGACGCAAAAGCAATGGTGCAAAAGCTGATCGAAGCCAAAATCGACGCGGGCGAGCTGCGTCCACTGCCGAGCCAGGCTGTGTTTCGGGTCGTGCTGTCTTCCTTGATCGGAATGGTGCTGTTCCGCCAGGTGCTGGACAAGGAAGATTACGCCCATTATAGCGATGAAGAACAGATCGCTTTGACCGTAGATATTTTGTTGAACGGAATTGGCAAATGAGATTTTATCGATAAGGGAACGTTTTCTCTCTAATTGGCTGTAACAGAAAGGCCGCAAAGTGGTATAATTGCAAACAACTTTTTGCTGTTTGCTTTTGGAGGAGAGAGAAACCATGCATTTGTTATCAGAGAGAGACTGGCTCGCGTATCGGGAAAAAAACAAAGACCGTGCGCGCATGCTCATTTCATGCCCGGACCGCGCGGGAATCGTGGCGGCTGTATCGAACTTTTTGTTTCAGCAAGGCGCGAATATCGTTCAGTCTGACCAGTACACGACAGACCCGGAAACAGGCCGCTTTTTCATGCGGATCGAATTTGATCTGATCAACCTGGAGGAGCGCTTTGAAGCGATCAAGGCCGAGTTCAGTCAGGTAGCGGAAAGCTTCAGCATGGACTGGTCGCTGGTGGAAGCGAACAAGCGCAAAAAAGTCGCCCTGTTTGTTTCCAAGGAAGATCACTGTTTGCTGGAACTGCTCTGGCGCTGGAAGTCCGGCGAGCTGCACGCAGACATTTCGGTGGTTGTCAGCAATCACCCGGACATGCAGGAGACGGTGGAGTCTTTTGGCATCCCGTACCGCTGCATCCCGGTGATGAAGGACAACAAGCCGCAGGCTGAGCAAGAGCAGCTGGAGGCGGCGGAGGGCGTCGATCTGATCGTCCTGGCCCGCTATATGCAGATCTTGTCTCCGCGTTTTCTCACAGACTACGCGATGCGGATCATCAACATCCACCATTCGTTCCTCCCGGCTTTCGTGGGAGCGAAGCCGTACGAGCAGGCGTACCGCCGCGGCGTGAAGCTGATCGGGGCGACGGCGCATTACGTCACCGAGGAGCTGGATGCGGGGCCGATTATCGAGCAGGACGTGCAACGCGTATCGCACCAGGAGGATGTGGAAGCGTTGAAGCAGCTCGGACGCCAGGTAGAGCGCACCGTATTGGCGCGGGCTGTCCGCTGGCATCTAGAAGATCGCGTACTGGTTTACGGCAACAAGACGATCGTTTTCCCGTAACAGGTTGAAGCGATTAGGCGTTCAGCAGGATCAACAGGAAAAAGCTTCCCCAGGCAGGGAAGCTTTTTTGTTTGGCGCGTTAAAGGCGATGTCCAAAGGGGGAAGAAGTCTCGCTTCGACGACCGTTTCTTTTAGGCTTAGGACTTAGGTCAGGACACAAGCTTCAAACCAGTCACGCCCACGATGATCAGGAGCAAACTGGCGATACGGGCTACGCTTCGCGATTCGCCGAAGAAAATCATATTGAGCAAAACAGCGCCTGCCGTACCGATCCCGATCCAGACGGCATAGGCCACGCTCAGTTGCAGGTAGTTGAACGCCTGGTACAAAAAAGCGAAGGACAGGGCGAACCCGCCTGCAAACAAAGCGGTATGGAGCGCGTTCTTCTTTTGACTGAACAGCTTCAAGCCTACCACTCCGACGATTTCACAACTAGCAGCGAGAAAGACAAACAGCCAACCCATTATTGATGCACCTCTTTTTCTCCTCGATTGTCAGCCAGCTTCAAGCCGATGACTCCCAGCACGAGCAGCGCGATGAAGAGCAGTTTCAGCACGTTCATGCTGCCGCCGAACAAAAAGAAGTCCATGAGCACGGTTCCGACAGAGCCAGCGCCTGCAAAGATCGCGTATACGGTGCCTGTCGGCAAGCCTTCACACGACTTGGTCAAAAAGTAGAAGTCGACAATAATCACGGCCACCAGCAGTGCCCACTGCCACAAAAACTGGGCGGTACTGAAGCCGTACACCCAGACCATTTCCAGCAAACACGTCATCATCACATACATCCAGTATTTTCTCATCTTCTATACACCTCAAAAAATGAATGATATTCAGTCATTTTCCCTCAAAAGAAAACATACTTTACGGACGCAAAGCATGTTCCAGGAGGGTCAGCAATTCAGCTTTTTGTTTGGCCTCGTTTTCAGCGTCATATCCTGCGTACAGGTAGACTTGCTCGGCCGCAGACTCGATCAGTCCGATCAGCAGCTTCGCGGCAAGAGCCGGATTCAGCGTGTCGCGGACAAGCTTGCGCTTTTTGTCCGCTTCCAGCATGGAAGCCACCAGATCGTACAGGGGAGTGTAGATCGTCTCCCACTGGCTGATGTGTTCCGTCGTAGACAGGCCCGCGTAAATTAGGACGGAAACGTCGCGGTATTCAGCGGTAACCTGGAAAATGGCATCTACGAGTTGGCTCAGCTGCTCTTGCAAGGGAGCTTCGGGAGCAATCGCCGCCTCGATCTTTTTCATGAATTGCACGACCATCTGCTCGGCGATGGCAGGCATGACAGACAGTTTGGAAGGGAAGTAAAGATAAAACGTTCCATGCGCGATGCCCGCTTTTTGGGCAATGTCGGCGATCTTGGTTTTTTCGATGCCTTTTTCCTTGAACGCTTCGATGGACGCTTGAATGATCTTTTCCTTTTTATCCATGAGTCCGACTCTCCAATCGAAAATGACTGATTATCATTCATTTTAGCGGAAGGCGGTTGAGAAGTCAATTGGTGGTGAGAAAAGCATGATGGCTATCATCGTTCGTCACTCAGCGGTTTATGCCAGTTCATCACGAAAAAGACTGATTCCTAGGCAGTGACCTGCTTTGGGAGCAGTCTATTAAACAAGGGGATAGATGCGGTTGCTTTCACTGCTATTCGATAATAGTTGCAATATCCAGACCGATAAAAGTGGAAACAGCAAGTTTTTCTTCATTTAACACTTGTAACACGTAGTTTTGGGGAGAAAGAAGTGCTTGTTCCTCTTCCGCCGATAGGGATTCTTTTAACTTGATTTGTTGTGAAATCGTATATGTCTTCTGTGTTCTATTTAACTCTATAGTTAATACAGAAGGGGATTCCACTAACAATTTCGCGATTGTTTTTTCTCCTGGCATATCTCCATAAGTGAAATAGTAAGGCTCTTCCGTATTTAGCATTTTGTCAATCAAATAATCAGAGATATGAATGGTCATTTCTAAAGTGGCCGTTCCATCTTGTTTAGTAATGCCAAGTACAGAGTTTTTTAGATTTTGTCCATTTATTTCCTGATGGTAATCCGTGACTGATCGGAAGTGTTTCTTCTCTACCGAAGCTTCGTTGATTTTTTCTGCAGAATCAGAAGAGGAGGACATTTCACAGCCACTCATGAGAAGGGAAATTACAAGAAATAAACTGGATACCATTATGGAAAAAGTAATCTTGGGTGCAAACATTAGAGATCTCTTTGACTCTTGTCAGAGTACTCCATATACGAATATTTGGTATCTACGTAAGATTTTTTCTTCACGTTTTTTCCAGAATACGTAACAAGATTTCCGACAGATCTAACAGCCTTTGAACCGTATTCGATTACAGTGATCGATTTAGGCGCAATATTCCAATTCATAGTGGTTGTTTCAGTAGTATCGGTTCCAAATGACACCTCAGCAGTGACCCCGGCTTTTCCCTCTATCAAGCCCCAGTTCACTTTAGCTTCATACGTTGCGCTACCCTTAAAGGTCAGAAAAGTTTTTCTTGAAACACTTCTACTCAGGCTATCTGGCAAAGTTCCTCTGTTGATAAGCTCGAACGTCGTTCCTTTCACTCTGTATGTTTCGTTTCGATCCACTTCATATACAGTTTCATCAGGAATAGCCCTTGGGCTTATACGGTCTTCTTTTGGGGGAAGAGGTTGAAAATCGTACTCAACAGGAGTATTCCAGGTTATTTCTTTGATTTCCAGGTTTCTGATTTTATCGTACGTAATCGTTGGCGCTTCTGCCAAAGCAGAGCCTCCACCAGAAACCAATAAACTACTAACTAAAATTGAAAAAGCAGCAAGCTTTCTTGAAAGCATAATATCACCCTTCCAAAAAATGTAAATTTAATCCATTTATTCAAACTAACATTTGAAAATATTAAAGTCAATTCACATTCTTGAAATTTCTGCTTTTTGCTTGCCACGGCACTTTTCTGCTGGTTATTTTTGCTTTGCAAATGAATTGTTTTTGCCAACAAGCATCGCCAAAAACCGCTCCACCACAGGACGATGGCTGCTTTCCCCTGCACGCGTGCAGATGTAGACCGGGCGCTTGATCTCGACGCCGGGCACGGTTACGCGCCCGATTTCGTTGCGCTCGACCATTTCCTCGACAGCAAGCGCCGGGGCCAGCATCGTTCCGTACCCTGCACGTACAGATTGGATCGACTCGATCAGTCCGTGGTATTGCAGCCCGACCCGCGGGCGTCTGACGCCGTACTCGCGGCAGAGGGAGAACAGCCATTCGCGCGTGGAACTGCCTTGTTCGCGGAGCAAAAAAGGTTCCTGGAAGAGCTGCTCGATGCTGATTTCTTTGCCTGCCAACGGATGGGCTGCGGGGAGGATGAACCAGTAGAGCACATCTGTCATGTGGACGCGATCGATGGGCAGATCATCCTCCCACGCTTCTTTGATGACGATGGCGAGATCGACCTGGCAGCTCAGCAGTAGCTCAATCGATTGCAGCGAATTGCGGGTGCGGATTTCCACGTCGACATGCTCGTAGTGCTGTTTAAATTCAGCCAGCCACTTCGGGACGAGGTAGTTCGAGGGCAAGTAGGTGGAAGCGATGCGCAGCTTGCCTTTTTCGCCCTGTCTGATCTCGGCCAGCTGGGATTCGATTTCCCGTTCCCAGTCGTAGATGCGGCGAGCTTTTTCAAACAGAAACCGCCCTTCATCGGTGAGCGAAATTCCCCGCCCGTCGGGAGCGAGCAGCGATAAGCCCAACTCGTTCTCCAGTTTGCGGATTTGGGCGCTTACGGCAGGCTGGCTGATCGCGAGCGCTTCTGCCGCGGCAGTGACACTTTGGTGTGAGGCGACTTCGACAAAAATGCGCAAGGCATGCAGGTTCATTTGGCTGCTCGCTCCTTCATTCATAATCATTACTTATGAATCGTGTATGAATATGTATTAGATCGGATGAATGATTCCTTGTATGGTAAGCGATAGAAGGCAAGGAGTAAAGGAGCAAACAAAAGATGAGAGAAATCAGCGGGAGAAGGCAAGTCATCGCTGTGGCTTTGATCACAGCGCTTTGCATGCTGGGGGATTCCATGCTGTACGTGGTTTTGCCGCTCTATTGGAAGGAGGCCGGGCTGGACTCGCTGTGGGAAGTAGGCGTGCTGTTGTCGATCAACCGCTTGATCCGTGTTCCGCTCGGCCCGCTGGTCGGAAAATGGTACGAACGGACAGGCGGGCGTGCCGGGCTGGTGGTGGCGGTCATTTTGGCTTTTGTGACGACTTTGTCGTACGGCTTTCAAGGTTTTTGGCTGTGGCTGGCGATGCGTTCCTTGTGGGGTGTCGCCTGGACGTTTTTGCGGCTGGGAGCTTACTCGTTGATTGTGACGGTGGCGGAAAGACATAACCGCGGACAACTGATGGGGTTGTACAACGGCTTGTATCGTCTGGGCAGCCTTGGCGGGATGCTCGCCGGAGCGCTGTTCGCCACCTGGTATGGCCTGTTGCCTGCTGCGCTCGTGCTCGCCTGCTGTTCGCTTGTTGCCCTTGTGCTCGTCTTCCTGTTTATTCGCCCGAGCTTCACCAACCGGACGGCGGTAGATGTGGAGGAGACAGGGGCGTCACCGTCACGAAGTTTGTGGCGGCAGGCAAGCATACAAAAGACCATGCTGACCGCGCTTTTGGTCACCATGGTGTATCAAGGGATGTTTGCCTCGACATTGAGCAGGCTCATCGAGCAGCGAACACCGCTGCTTGTGCTTGGGGGCTTGGTGCTGGGAGCCGCTGTTCTTTCCAGTCTGGCCCAAGGCGTTCGCTGGTGCTGGGAACCGTGGGCAGCCCCGGTAGTCGGCAGGCTGGCGGACCGATACGGCCGGAGAAAAATGTTCGTCGCGACCCTTTTGACAGGCTCGCTCCTGTTTGCCTGCATTCAGGGCGGTCTGCCTCTGGAGGCGTGGCTCGCGGTTTTGCTCGGCATCCAGTTGACGGCGACGATCATCACGACCGTAATGGATACGCTGGCGGCCGACGAAGCAGCCGGACAGACAAACAGCACGGCCGTGATGACCTGCTACTCCGTCATTACCGATCTCGGAGCTGCTTTGGGTCCGCTGATTGCGTTTTGGCTGGATGAGCACGCGGGCCTGCCCGTCATGTACCTCGGACTCTCGATTGCGCTCTTCCTGATCGCGCTGTCTTGGAGCGTCAGACGAGGGCAGGGGAGTCAGGGAAGCGTTCCTTGAGCGTCGCGAGCACATCGTGAATCGCCGCTTCCTTGTCCGGGCCGTGCAAAAGCATGTGATTCGAATGCTCGTACCAGGTGATTTGCGGCGAAGCGGATTGGTCCACGCTGGTTGCGAGCAGTTGCGCGCTGACGGCGTGGACCGTATCGTCGCGCATCGCTTGCAACAAGTAATACGGCGTCTTCACCTGGCGCAAAAGCGGCTTTGTTTCGGACAACAGTCGGCGAAACTGGAGCATGCTGCTGACCGGGATGCGGCCGATGCTTCTTATGTAGCGGCGCGAATGGGTGGGGAAGTCTTCGCGCAAATAGTGCAAGGCTTCTTTTACATCCCAGTATTTATATGGTGTGTTGATGGTGATTAACAGCTCGACAGGGTAGCGGGTCGTCAGATGAAAAGCGAGCAGGCCGCCCATGGAAAAGCCGATGATGACGATCGTCTCGGCGCGCATGGACAGGCGCTTGTAGCCTTCTTCGGCAGAGCGAAGCCAGTCGTTGCGCGTGCTCCGTGCCATTTGGCGGCGAGTCGTCCCGTGTCCTTCCAGAGTAGGGCATTCCACCTGGTAGCCAGCCTCGCGCAGCACTTTGGCGAGCGGCAAAATGTCGTTGATGTCTCCTGCGAATCCGTGGATGAGAAGACAACCGACTGTTCCTGACATCTTGATCTCTTCCTCTCAAATGTTGGGAATTTGGTTTTGTGTACGTATTATATACCGAATGAGGGAAGGAAGCGACTGCGCGGGTGCAGCTCTCAAAGAAAAGACCCCGTCACCTGTGCGGTAGCCGGGGCCGAGGGTATGGCGATGATGCATCTGCGCTTCATTTTCCGGCGCAGGAGAGCAGACAAGATTACAGACCGATCGTTTTCAGCTCAGGCGAGATGATCAGCTTCGGTTCGGTGCATGCCTGGATGTCTTCCGCGGTGTAGCCTTCCGCGACTTCGACCAGAACGAGTCCATCCGGTGTGACATCGAGGACGGCTCTGTCCGTGATGATGCGGTTGATCACTTTTTTGCCTGTAAGCGGGAGCGCGCATTGGTTCAAAATTTTCGTCTCGCCATGCTTGTTGACATGGTCCATGATGACGACGATTTTTTTCGCCCCATGCACCAGATCCATGGCTCCGCCCATGCCCTTGACCATTTTGCCCGGAATCATCCAGTTTGCCAGGTCACCCTCGGCGGAAACTTCCATCGCTCCCAAAATGGCGAGGTCGATGTGGCCGCCGCGGATCATCGCAAAAGATTCCGCGCTGGAAAAGTAAGCAGCGCCCGGTATCGCCGTAACGGTTTCTTTTCCGGCATTGATCAGATCAGGATCAAGTTCGTCTTCGGTCGGATAAGGCCCGATGCCGAGCAACCCGTTTTCCGATTGCAGGACGACAGTTTTTCCTTCCGGGATGTAGTTGGCAACCAGTGTAGGCATCCCGATTCCCAAGTTTACGTAAAAGCCATCCTCGATTTCTTGTGCAGCACGAGTGGCGATTTGCTCACGAGTAAGCGACATAATGGTTTCCTCCCTAAAAATGAGCTTGTATGTGATCCGATCGTCAGGTCAGGAGCGGACCGTGCGGCGCTCGATCCGTTTTTCAAACGAAGGAGCGAGAATCAGACGCTGGACGTACACGCTTGGCGTATGGATGTGATCCGGGTCCAGCTCGCCTGTCTCCACGATTTCTTCCACTTCGACAATCGTGATTTTTCCGGCGGCAGCCATCATCGGATTGAAGTTTTGCGCCGTTTTGCGGAAGACGAGATTCCCCATCTTGTCAGCTTTCCACGCTTTGATCAGCGCAAAATCGCCCGTAATCCCATGCTCAAGCAAATACTCCTTGCCGTTGAAGGAACGCGTTTCCCGTCCTTCGGCAATCGGGGTGCCGACGCCAGCCGGAGTGTAGAAAGCAGGGATGCCTGCGCCGCCAGCCCGGATGCGCTCTGCCAGCGTACCTTGCGGGGTCAGTTCTACTTCAAGCTCTCCCGAGAGGAATTGACGCTCAAATTCCTTGTTTTCCCCGACGTAGGAGGAAACCATTTTTTTGATTTGCTTTTCGCGCAGGAGCAGGCCGAGGCCCCAATCATCCACGCCGCAGTTGTTGGAGACGACAGTCAAATTTTTAACGGCCTTGTCGCGAAGTGCGATGATCAGATTTTCCGGAATGCCGACCAGCCCGAAGCCGCCTACCAGCAGTGTAGCTCCATCGTGAATATCAGCCACGATGTCCGCATAAGAAGAATAAATTTTTGCCATGACGATCACTCCCACCATGAAAAAATGTCGTTGACGCGAGAAAAAGAGTTTGTAAGCGCTCACAAGCAAGTGGACAGTTGCTTGAATATTTCCGCCCTTTCATCATACAGGATACGAGTTACAAACAAGTGACGAAAGTTCGGCCGATAATAAAAAAATATAAAAAATTACAGAAAAGTGATACAACTGTTTTTATTTTCTGTAAAATATATTTTGTCAATTATTTTTCTTAATGATTGCTCAGAACCGTT
The DNA here is from genome assembly GCF_038000275.1 of Brevibacillus sp. FSL K6-0770. Classification (NCBI taxonomy): domain Bacteria; kingdom Bacillati; phylum Bacillota; class Bacilli; order Caryophanales; family Paenibacillaceae; genus Brevibacillus; species Brevibacillus sp. FSL K6-0770. The sequence continues at coordinate 5,008,564 of NZ_JBBOBQ010000001.1, read as the reverse complement.
GATTTTTGCCGAAGGGTCAGCAGGGGCTACGCTGCCACCAGGAGGCGCATTACGCAAGGGTGCAGGAGTGAAAGTATGAAAAAATGGATTAGCCTCTCGATCGTTGTCCTGCTTTTGACAGGCTGCGAAAAGCTGGATCAAAGAACCGGAGAACTTAAACGGATGGAAGAAGAGACTGTAATCAAGGTGAAAACGGTAAGTGCTTACACAGTAGTAGAGAACCAGGAAGCGCGAATGCTGGAGACAGCAGGCGTGGTCATGCCGAAGCAGGAGCTGGGGCTTTCGTTTGGCACCTCCGGGAAAATCGCGAGCATTCTCGTCCAGAAAGGGGCGAGCGTGAAAGCGGGCCAAACTTTGGCGACCTTGGATCAATCCAGTTTGCAAGCGGGGATTCAGGCGGCAGCCGGGCAAGTAGCCAGTGCGAATATCCGGCGCAGCAAGGCACTGTCAGGCCCGGAGAGCCACGAGATTCAGACGAGAAAGCTCCAGGTGGAAAAGGCGAAGGAGCTTGCGGCGAAGGCGGAGCGGGAGTATGCGCAAGCGACTGTTCTGTTTGCAAACGGGGCGATCGCCAAAGACGAGCTGGACAGGCTGGCTCTGGCACAGAAGCAAGCCAAGCTCAGCCTGGAGGAAGAGGAGATCGCGTACAACAAACTGATGAAGGGCGCAGACCGACTGGATGTCGAAGAGGCACAGGTCGGTGTGAGCCAGGCCAACGTTCAGCTCAGCCGCGCGAAGCAAGAGGCTGCCGATGCTGTACTGAAAGCGCCTTTTTCCGGTGTCGTCGCAGCCGTCTCGCAGCTTTCGTCCGAACAAACCGGACCGGGCAGCGAGGTTATTCGCCTCGTCGATACGAGCAGTTGGATCGTCAAGCTTCAGGTAGACAGCGAGCAGATCGGCTTGTGGCAAACCGGAGCAACGGTGCAGGTCAAATCGGCAGATGGCAGCGAGGCGGAAGGGAAAGTGACTTTTGTTTCACCTGTCATGGATCAAAATGTGGGGGCTTATCCGGTTGAAGTGACCGTCGACGGAAGCGCCGCGAACTGGAAAGGCGGCATGACCGTGACTTGCCACTACCCGGTAGCCGGAAAAAATGCGCCGATCGTTCCGGTCGCAAGCATCGGCATCTCCGATGAAGAATATTACGTAATGAAAATCAAGGAAAACACAGTGGAAAAGACGCCTGTAAAAGTAGGGGCGCTGCACGGTACGTTTTATGAAGTTCTGGAGGGACTTGAGCCGGGCGACCAAATTGTAGGGGCGGGTCTTTCCTATGTGGTGGACGGCGAGGCGGTGAAGGTGGCGGATGAATAACAAAACGTTTTTAGCCATTGCGCCTGCTCTGGCCCGCTGGAAGGCCGTGCTTCTCTGTCTGCTCGCGATTGGCGCCTTGTTCAGACTGGATGTGGCGACGTTTCCCGACAGGGGATTGCCGGAGTATACGATTCACCTGACTGCGTCAGGACTGACAGCGGATCAGGTAGAGTCATCCGTAACGCGGAAGGTAGAGGAGGCGGTACGCGCGCTGGGCAGTGCTGTGCAGATTTCCTCTGATTCTCGTGCCGGATCGGGAACGATTACGGTCAAAACGACAGAAAATCTCGGCTCTGACTACAAGGACCGCCTGGAGCAGAAGGTGTCCGAGATCATGAAGACACTGCCTGTCAAGGAATACAGCATTAGCCAGGAGAAGCTCGGAGACAATTTGGTCGGGTTTTACTTGCTTCACGGCAGCGATGTTCAGACGCTCTCCGATGTGGCGCGGTATACCGTCTATGAAAAGTTGATCCAGGCGCAGGGCATTGCTCGCGTCGAGATCGACGGTCAAGCCGTCCGGGAGCAGATCGAGATCGTTTTTCGCCCGTCGATGCTGCTGGCGTACGGTTTGACTCCTGAGGATGTGCTGGGCCAGCTTCCGCAGGATGTGATTCGCGAACAAATCGGGACGGTTGGCAAGACGGCGGATCGCACAGCTTTTACCTGGACGAGTCAGACAGAAGGGCCGCAGGGGCTGGGCAAGCAACTGATTTCTACAGGCAAAGGGTATGTGCCGCTGAAAACGCTCGCTGATATTCGCGACACAAGAGGAAGCAAAGGCGAGGAGATAAGCGTTTATCAAGGTTCTCCGGCAGTCGGCATATCGGTTTACGCTTCGGAAGTGGGGCAAGTTCCTGCCATCCGGCAAGAGACTGCGAAGATGATGGCGGAGCTGAATACCGATGCAGGCGGCAAATACGAGCTGACATTGTTCGACGATCGGGCGCAACCGATCTCTGCGGCGGTTGCTCAGCTGACATTGCTTGTCGGCGTGGCGGCTGTTCTCATCGCGCTTTATCTGCTCGCTTCCTTGAAAAGGATCGGCCCTGCCGCCTTGTCGCTTTTGGCTGTATTCATGGCAAGCGGAACCGTTTTGGGGGCGATGTGGCTCTTTGGAATGAAGTTTACCTTTTCCGCGTTGGGGCCGCTGCTTGTGTTTGTGCTTGTCTACCTCGTCGCAGGCGCGACTTTCTTTTCCCGCCTGGACAGGCTTGGCGCCTATTCGCTCCCGGGAAGCCTGAAAACAGCCTGGACGGTCGTGAAGCCGCTGCTGCTCGCGCTCGTGGTGATGGCAGCGGCCTGGTTCACCATCGTCATGACAGACATGCTCAAAGCGGAGGATAAAGCCGTCCTGTTTGACGCCTGGCCTGTCATCGTTCTCGGCGCAGCGAGCTTTGCCCTGGTGTATGGCTGGATCATCCCGGTACTGACAGCGACATGGCTGGCGGAACCGGAGCCAGCTGACGCAGGAGAGAGCATCCCTCGAACGCCGGGAAAAGTGACGCGTGCTCTGACGGTCCGTTGGGAGAAAATGGTGCAGCAAGGCTACTTGCCGTTTGGACTCACACTCGTCGCATCGGTTGTTTTTGTTTTGCTTTTGCAATCGTTTGTGCTAGTCGATCCTTTTGCCCAAGTAGCGCCAAAAGAGAAGACACTGTCGCTGCCGATGGTTCAGGAAAGCAACATCGACGATGCCATCAAAGCGGCGAAAAGTGCGGAGGAACGGCTGCGCCAACTGCCGGAAGTAGCTGATCTGTATACGGATGCCTCCCGCGAGCGCTTGACCATGCATGTCAAGCTGACAGACAAATCCAAGTGGACTCGCTCCGTATACGATCTGGAAAAGGAGCTGGACAAGCAGCTCCGCGACATTCCGCAGACAGACCCGTTCGCGCTCGTCGTCAACAGCGAGCAAAAGACGCGCCTGGAGTTCACGGTCAAGGGACCTTCCATGGAGACGACGCAGCATATTGCCAAGGAAATTCTCGTTTACTTGCAAAAAATGAGCTGGCGGGACAGAGACAATCGGGAAATCGTCACAGATGAGCGGATCGGTCCGGCGCAAAATACCGCGTTTATCGATATTCGCCCGAAACCGGACATGCTGGCGCGCTATCGTGTGAGTGAGGAAGAAATCAAACGCCAGCTGCAAAGCTATCTCGGGGAAAAACAGGCGGGCAGCATTTTCGTCAACGACCGCAATATTTCAGTCGTTGCCCGCTTTCCCGACAAGTGGATGGACCATTCCGAACAAGTCAGACATATTTTGATTCGCACGCAGCAAGGGGCGGTTCGCCTGTCTGATCTGGTCGACTGGTCGAGCGGGGAGCAGCCGCAGGTTTATCAGCGGGAGGATGGCATGTACGTGTTCAAGGTCAGCAGCGCCATCGCAGATGCAAGATGGATTGACAGCATGGCGTACAATCTGCCGCTGGCCATGCAAGAAAAAATCACGGTTCCAAAAGGCTACACCATACTGAACGAGGATGAGCTGAAGAAACTGCGTGAAGAGCAGTCCGATGACAAAGACTGGAGCGGACGTCTGATCGTCATGCTCGCCATGGTCGCGCTTGTGCTCTTGACCAGCCTTCTGGTGCAACGACGGGCGCGGGATGGCTGGTTTGCTCTCCTCTTGCTGCCTGTGTTGTCGGGCGGCGTCACGCTGGGACTGCTTTTGCTGGATCATCCGATGAATTTGATGGGCTTTTACGGAGTGGCTGCGGCTTGCGCTGTGCTTCTCTCGCTGGCCTTGGTTCAGCTCGATGACATGTTTGCAGCAAGCAGCGAGCAGTCGAGTATTTGGAACGGAGTGCGCAGCGGCATGCAGCGCTCGTGGGCCACTTCCGCAGCGATAGCGATCGCCATCGTGCTGGCAAGCTTGCCGATTGCCGCAGGCTCGCTCGCGGATGGGCAAACATTCGTATCGTTCGCCAGTGCCTTGTTGTTCGGGACATTGTTCGCGCTGTTTGCCACTCTTGTGCTTGTGCCTGGCATGCAGCATGCGGCTGAATGGCGAGAGGCTGCCCAGTCGGATGTGTCGATTCCCGTCCTGGTGCGCCGCATTCGGGACTGGCAGGAAAATGAGCGGATTCGCCGCAGTGACGCACGAGCGCGGAAAAAGAGACAGCAGCAACTGGCGCAAGAAATGCGCAAGGAAGCGCAGGATGGTTCCGCAAACAAGAAAAAAGAGTTGGCAAAAGAGGACTTCTTGCCGTTGCCAACGGGAACAGACGACGTCAAGCCGTAACGGCTGGCGTCTTTTTTTTGCTGTGAAAACAGCTCAGCGGCATTCGTAAAGCAGCTGCGTCTGCTTGCGGTCAACGCTTTTGCTCCTGAAAAGAGGGAAAGCAGCCGCGTCTGCTTGCGGTCAACGCTTTTGCTACCGAAGAGAGGGAAAGCCGCCGCGACCGCCTGCGCCCACCACTTTTGCTCCCGAAAAGAGGAAAAACCGCCGCGACGGTTTTGTTCACAGGCTCGGCAAGGACTTTTCGGGAAATCTCGGGTAAGATGAGAGGAGAACCGAGTGTAGGAGGGAACCCTGGCTTGCGCCGATTGAAAAAGCTTTTGGATTATCTGCTGTTGGCTGCGATTTTGGTGGGACTGTTCCTGTCGTCCTCCCAGCCATACTACAAACAAGATTTGCGGGGTACGATATCCAAGGTAGTCGATGAACAAAGCTGGAATGAGCGGATGGAAGGGGTATCCGTTCCGTATGCCGGCAAGGAAATCAGCGTCGAGAACAAGGGAGCGGCGGGCTTTATCGAGTTTTTTATTCGCAAGGGAACGCATTTTACCGTGTTCGCGCTGTTGGCTTTCAGCTTCTATCGCGTTTTTTCCCACCGTCTTTCGTTTGCGGTCGCCCTGCCATGGAGCGCCTTTTGCAGCCTGCTTGTGGCTGTTCTGGACGAGTGGCATCAGACTTTTACCCCGGATCGGACAGGTATGGTGAATGACGTCTTGCTGGATTTAGCCGGATCTGTCACGATGTTGTTGATAATTCTTCTCAATTACATGTATTCACGAAGAACATATCATTATAAAATGAAGTGAGCGGCAGCCATCCTGACCGGGGCAGCTGCTTATTGAACGATTAGGGAGTGGATGAGATTCGTGTCAGACAAAAAGAACGTGCTCGTACTGAACTGCGGCAGCTCCTCGGTTAAGTACAAGCTTTACTCCATGCCGGGCAAAGAACTGATTGCCCAGGATTACTTGCAGCAAATCCAACGCGACGAATACGAGGATGCGATTCGCAGCGTGTTTGAAACATTAAAGCAACATCAAATTGATATTATCTCCCACCGGGTCGTGCACGGCGGAGAAGCATTTAAACAGTCTGTCGTCGTGGACGATCGCGTGAAAGCGGAGATTCGCAGCCTGTCCCGCTTTGCACCGTTGCACAATCCGATCAACCTGCTCGGGATCGAAGTCGCCCAAAGCATCTATCCCGACGTGAAACACGTAGCTGTTTTCGATACAGCGTTCCACCAGACCATGCCTCCATCCTCCTATCTATACGCGCTGCCATACGAGTATTACGAGCATTACGGAATCCGCAAGTACGGCTTCCACGGCACGTCTCACCGCTATGTCATGAGCCGCGCCGAAGAGATGTTGAACCGTCCGAAAGAACAGCTGCGACTGATCAGTTGCCACATCGGCAGCGGGGTCAGCATTACCGCGATTCGCTACGGAGAATCGTTTGATACGTCGATGGGAATGACGCCTTTGGCGGGACTGTCCATGGGAACCCGCAGCGGCAACATCGATCCCGGGATCATTCCGTATATTGAAGAAATCGAAAAAACGGATACAGCCGGGGCGATTACGATTTTGAACAACAAGAGCGGACTGATGGGCGTATCGGGCGTGTCCAACGATTTGCGCGACGTTATGGAAAAGGCAGAAGCGGGACATTATCGCAGCCAGCTTGCCCTGGAATTGTTCACAACGATTTTGCATAAACATATTGGGCTGTATTTGGCGCGACTGAATGGCGTAGACGGGATTATTTTTACAGCAGGTGTTGGAGAAAATAGTTCTACCGTACGCGAAATGGTTTGCACCGGACTGGAATTTGCCGGGGTCAATCTGGATCGCGAAGCCAATCGCAGCAGCAAAGGTGAAGCATTTATCAGTACGGAATATTCTCCGGTCAAAGTCATGGTAATTCCTACCAACGAAGAGCTTGTAATGGCTACAGACGCGTACCAGCTGTCTTTTCACTAGCATGAAGTGCGTCATCTAGAAAGAATAGGCTTTTCAGTATTGGAATTTCTCTGCTATACTAGGAGAATGAGGCTTCTGGTTTGAGGTTCTCACCATTTTTCTGAAATAATAAAAGGAGTGCAAACTGGATGGCAGTACAAGTGGGAAGCATCATCGAAGGAAAAGTGACAGCGATTAAACCGTTTGGGATGTTCGTAGCAGTCAGCGAAACCGAGCAGGGGCTGGTCCACATTTCCCAAGTAGCAAACGGTTTTGTAAAAGATATCAATGATCACTTTACCGTGGGGGCACAAGTAAAGGTAAAAGTTCTCTCCATTGATGATGCAGGTAAAATCTCGCTTTCGGTTCGCGCCGCACTCCCAGCGCCTGAGCGTCCGGAGCGTGAAGAGCGCCGTGGTGGTGGATATCGTGGAGGCGATCGCGGAGGAAATGCAAAACGCGACAACGCAGCTTCCTTCGAGGACAAATTGAAAAAATGGTTGAAGCACAGCGAAGAGAACCTTGCGACTATCAACAAAAAGAACGCAAAACGTGGCTACTAAGCCTTGTGATAACAGAAAAAGGACGGGACATCCCGTCCTTTTTTTTACGAGGTTGACACTAGAGCAAAAAGACAGGGAGCTTCCCTGTCTTTTTTGCGCATTTTTGAACGAACAAATTGCGAGAGATTCATCTTATGCGCATCACCACGCTCGATGACGAAGTGCCTCCGTCTCATCTCCCTTCCCGCTGAAAATCCCTAAAGTCATTTTGCATCGTAACGTGTTTGGAACTCCAATCTCGCCTAGCATTGCACGGCAGCAGGGTTAGTTCCCGACTTCCTTCAACGCCTGCTCGACGAATTTGCTCTCCAATACTTGGGAAGTGTCGAGCTTCTTTTTGATCGCGCCCACGGAGAAGAGAAAATCGGCCTGCTCCTGATGCGCTTTGGCAAATTCCGGCGTGATCGGGGAGAGGATGGGACTTGAATTTTGCAAAACCTTGCTGATGATCTCCCGCTCCAGCTTCTTGGTTTTGACAAATTCGTCCGTTACTTCGTCGAGGTGGCTGACGTAGTAGCGGCGCACTTCTTCGTACGTTTTGAGAAACAGGACCGTCAGCTCGGGGTGGTCTGCGGTAAAGCCAGTGCGCGCGATCAAAAATCCGGGAGCGAAAATGTTCAGATCGTCGCCTGTCACGAGCGTCTTGGCCTGCGTCTGCACGACAGCGGTCGTCACGTAAGGCTCCCAAGTCGACCACGCATCGATAGCTCCGGTGTCAAGGGCGGGTCGCGCTTCATCCGGCTGAAGGTGAATGATTTCCACGTCCTTGTCGTTCAGCCCGGCCCGATTCAGCACCATGTACAGGAAGTTGTAGGCGCTGCTGCCTTTGGCGACGGCGATCTTCTTGCCCTTGAGCTGTTTAATGTCGGCGATCGGGCTGCCTTTCGGAATGACGATCGCGTTGTTGCGCTTGCCGTCGCTCGTTACGGCGATCGCTTTGAAATCGACACCTCCGGTTTGTGCAGAGACGACCGGAGTGCCGCCTGTCGCGCCGAAGTCGAGCCGCCCGGAGGCAATCGCTTCGAAATGGGGAGGACCGCTGGCAAATTCATGCCACTTCACTTCGGCTCCGGCTTGGGCAAAAGCTTTTTCAAAAATGCCCTTGTCCCTGGCGTAGGAGAAAATCCCGGTGCTGCCTTGAATGCCGATGTTTACGACGACTTTTTCTTTTGCCTCTGCACTGGCGGCAACGGTCTGCTGCTGCTCGGGTGCTGCTGCTTTGCCGCAAGCGCTCAGCAACAGCAGGGAGAAGGCGACGATCAGACGAAGCCAGCCGATTGTTTTCGGGGAAGACTGCATATGTTTGTTCATCCTTTCTTTTCTGTGGGTCTATGGGTGTCCTAATGGACTTGTGGCGCACTGGCAAACTGGTTGGCTGGAACATCCAGCCCGTAATGCTCGCGCAAGGTGTGCCCGGTGTACTCTGTGCGGAACAGCCCCCTTTGTTGCAGCTTCGGCACGACCTGGTCGATGAAGTCCTCCAGCCCTCCGTTCGTCAACTGCGGCATGATGTTGAAGCCGTCTGCCGCGCCTTGGGTAAACCACGCCTCCAACTCGTCCGCCACTTGCTCGGCAGTGCCTGCGATTGTCCGATGGCCGCGACCTCCGGCGAGACGAAGCAGCAGTTGGCGAAGCGTCAAGCTTTCCCGCTCGGCCAAATCGCGGATCAGCTGGGCGCGGCTCTGATGCCCGGCGATTTGTTCCGTTGCGGGAAGCTCGGGCAGCGGGCCGTCCAATGGGTAGGAGGACAGATCGTAGCCGATGCGATTGGATAGTTGCAGCAGGCTGTAGGCGGGATGCGTCAACTCGTGCAACTGCGCCTCTTTTTCTTTTGCCTCTGCCTCGCTCTCGCCGATGATCGGGCAAATGCCAGGCAGGATGACGACTTGTTCAGGGGAGCGTCCGTAGCGGGCGACGCGCGATTTGACGTCGGCGTAAAACGCCTGGGCGTCCGCCAGCGATTGCTGTGCGGTGAAAATGGCTTCGGCATACCGGGCGGCGAAGTCTTTTCCGTCCTCGGAAGATCCGGCCTGGACGAGCAGTGGCCGTCCCTGGGGAGAGCGCGGCAAGTTCAGCGGGCCGCGCACGGCAAAATGCTTGCCTTTGTGGTTGAACTCGTGCACCTTGCTGTTGTCTGCGTAAATGCCCGAGGCTTTGTCCTGGATTAGCGCGTCTGTCTCCCAGCTGTCCCACAGCTTGAGAGTGACATCGAGAAATTCTGCCGCCCGTTCGTAGCGAAGGTGATGCTCGGGGATTCGCTCGCAGTTGAAATTTTGCGCCTCGCCATCTGTTCCGGACGTGATGATGTTCCAGCCCGCCCGGCCTTTGCTGAGATGGTCGAGGGAAGCAAAGCGGCGGGCGAGGTTGAACGGTTCGTTGAAGCTCGTGGAGACCGTAGCGATCAACCCGATCCGGCTGGTCACAACGGCGAGAGCGGACAGGAGGGTGAGCGGTTCCAGTCCGCTGATCGCCCCGTACTTGACAGCTTTGCGCGATGTGGCGTAGCGGTCGGCCAAAAAGAGGGAATCCAGCTTGGCTTGCTCCGCTTTTTGCGCCAGCCGCTGAAAGTGGGAAAAGTCGATGATGTCCTCCACGCGGGAGGAAGGATGGCGCCATGCCGCCTCATGATGACCCAAGCTCGACAAAAACAAGTTCAGGTGGAGCGTGCGTTTTTGGTTGCCCATGTGTATCACCTCATAAAAAAATTGGGAGTGCAGGACGCACAAAAGGCCTCGTCCCAAACAGCAATCGTTCGCTGTTGGAAGGAGACCTCCAGTGGTCTGGTCGGTAAAAGGATAATTCCGAGTTGCAAAGTATGAAATGGATGATAGCAACAAATGGGAGAAGAGTCAATCCCAATATGCAATATAGTAAGAATAGCCGGAATAGCGGAGCAAATTTTTTGTTGACCCTATTGACAGCCGCTGGAAGCCGATGATACGATTGCGCACAATACCGACTAATCAAGTGTGAATTATTGAGTTTTGCCAACCAGAAAACTGGAGGCACAGTTGCGGAGATGACCGCGACTGTGCCTTCTTTTTCATTCCAAATCAATTCAAAGGAGTGGAGCAGATGGGGAAATCAAAGCAACAAGTCGAATTTGGCTGGTTTATTCCAACGACGGGAGACGGCAAGTATATCGGCGTCGAGCCGGAGCGCGAGTCGACTGCTGACTACATGGTTCAGGTGGCGCAAACAGCCGAGCGGGCAGGCTTTACTTTTGCCTTGATTCCGACTGGCGGAGCTTGCATCGATTCCTGGATCGTCGGGGCTACGATCGCTGCCAATACACAGGTGCTCAAGCCGCTGGTCGCCATGCGTCCCGGGCTGATCGCCCCTGTGTTGGCTGCGCGGATGGCTGCTTCGCTCGATCAGGTGTCGGGCGGCAGGGCACTGATTAATGTCGTGACAGGCGGCAGCCCGCAAGATTTGCTCGCCACGGGTGACCCGCTCGCCCACGATCACGACGGCCGCTATGAGCGCACGCGGGAGTTTCTGGAGATTATCAAAAGCGTCTGGACAAATTCGCACGCCCAGCCGGAGCGGTTTTTGGCGAGCAACCAGACCGCTCAGCAGGGAGCGCAGCCGCTTCACTATTCCGGCCGCTTTTATGAGATCAAGGGAGGGGCGAGCTTGCCTGCTCCCGTGCAGCAGCCGCACCCGCCGCTCTACTACGGGGGAAGCTCGCCCACAGGCAAACGGGTTGCGGTTCAGACAGCCGATGTCTACTTGATGTGGGCGGAACCGCTGGAGTGGATTCGCCAGCAGATTGACGAGGTGGAGGAGCTGAAGCGAGAGCTTGGCCGCGACCGCGAGCTGCGCTACGGACTTCGCGCCCAGGTGCTGGTGCGCAAGACGGAGGAAGAGGCGTGGAAAGAAGCGTGGGAAATCATCAGCAAGGTAGATCCGCAGGCGCTCCAGCAGTCCGGCCAGCGGTTCAGCCACACGGATGCCATCGGTCAAAAACGGCAAAACGAGCTGCGGGAAGGCTCCAAAAAAGACAACTACGTGATTGGTCCCAATCTGTGGTCTGGCCTGTCGACCGTGCGCGGCGGCGGTGCCGTCCTGCTGGTAGGTACCCCTGAGCAAGTGTCCGACCGCATTTTGGAATACATCGATCTGGGCATCTCGTCTTTTATTTTGTCCGGGTACCCCCATCTGGAGGAAGCGGCGATCACTGGCGAGCTGTTGCTGCCTGTCGTCAAACAGAAGCTGGAGCAACGACAGCAGGCAAAAGGAGTCGGCGTATGACCGCGCTGCTGGAGATCACCCGACTCGACAAGACATTTGCGACGTCCAAAGGAGCGACGCAGGCGCTCCGCGACATCCGGCTGACTGTAAAGGAAGGCGAGTTCCTCACCGTCATCGGGCCGAGCGGCTGCGGGAAGAGCACACTGCTGAAAATCGTCGCGGGACTGGACACGGAATACGCCGGGAGCGTCCAGCTTGCCGGACAGCCAGTGAGCGGTCCCGGTATCGACAAAGGCTTCATTTTTCAGGAGCCGCGGCTTTTTCCCTGGCTGACAGTGGAAAAAAACATCGCCGCCAACCTGTCGCTCAAAAATCCGGCGATTCGCGAGCGCGTAGATGAGCTGATCCAGCTCGTCCGGCTCGGAGGATTTGCCAAGTCGTATCCGCGCGAGCTGTCTGGCGGCATGGCGCAGCGGGTGGCGATCGCCCGTGCGCTCTTGCGCAATCCCCGGGTGCTTTTGCTGGACGAACCGTTCGGAGCGCTGGATGCCTTTACCCGCTCACATATGCAGGAAGTCCTGCTCGACATTTGGCAGGAAAACAAGACGACGATGATCTTCGTGACACACGATATCGACGAAGCGATCTACTTGGCCAACCGGGTCGTGATCATGAACGCACACCCGGGCTCCATCAAGCGCATCGTTCCTGTCGATCTGCCTTTTCCCCGGAAAAAGGCAAACCGTTCCTTTCAGGAGCTGCGCCATCTCGTCTTGAACGAGTTCGAAAAGGTAGACGAACTGGAATTGGTCGATAGCTCAGGGATTTGACGGAGGTGAAAGAAAATGAGCAATCAAGCAGAGGGAATCTCGGTCGCCGCGACTGCTTCGGCCAAACCCGTCCTGCCGACGAAAGCAAAAGCCAGGGCGGGCAACAGCACCAAACTGGCGATCTGGTTAAAAGGCTTGATCCTGCCCGTCGTTGTCCTGATCGTCTGGCAGACGGCAGGCGAATTGGGAATGGTGTCGGCGACTATGCTGCCGACGCCGCTGCAAATTTTGACTGCGGCGGGCGAGCTTTTGGCGAGCGGGGAGCTGCTTGGACATTTGCAAATCAGCATCATGCGGGCGGCGACAGGCTTTTTGCTCGGCGGAGCGATCGGACTGCTGGCAGGACTGGCGGTAGGCTTTTCCAATCGGGTGGAGCATTCGCTCGATCCATCGGTGCAAATGCTCAGGACGATTCCGCATCTGGCGGTGATTCCGCTGTTTATTTTGTGGTTTGGCTTCGGCGAGCTGTCCAAGGTGCTGTTGATTGCCAAAGGAGCATTTTTTCCGCTCTACGTAAATACATTTCTCGGGATACGCAGTGTTGACGCCAAGCTGTTTGACGTCGCCCGAGTGTTGCAGTTCAGCCGCTGGAAGCAAATTACCAAGCTGATTATCCCGGCGGCGCTGCCGAATATTTTGCTCGGTGTCCGGCTGTCTCTGGGTGCTGCCTGGCTGGGACTGGTCGTGGCAGAATTGATGGGTTCGAGCGAAGGGGTCGGCTACTTGATTATGGATGCGCGCCAATTTTCGCAAACGTCCATTGTGTTTGTAGGAATCGTGATCTTTGCGCTGGTCGGCAAGGCGACGGATTCGCTGGTGCGCTACCTGGAGAAAAAATGGCTCAAATGGCGGGAGCATTACAGCGGGTAAAAAGCCGCAGGGCTGGCATGGATTCAGCGCAACAAGAACGGATCGGGGAAAAGGAAGCGGGCCAAACGCCCGATGCGGCACAGGAACTGAGGGAATCGACAAACTTGCGCGGCAGGCAGGGACATTGCTGCTTGCCAAATAAAAAAGGAGAGATCAAGCTATGGCAAAACTCGTGATTGTATCAGGAAGTCCCTATGCAGGCTCCAGACTGGACACCGTCCTGACCTACATAGATCGATTGTTGCTGGAAGCTGGACACGAAACAGACTGGGTTCATGTGCGCGACTTGCCTGCGGACGATTTGCTGCACGTTCGTTTTGACAGTCCTGCTATCGTACAGGCCAACGAGCGGATCGCCGAGGCAGATGCGCTCGTCATCGCGACCCCGATTTACAAAGCGGCGTATTCCGGTGTGCTGAAAGTGTATTTGGACCTGCTGCCGCAAAAAGCTTTGGAGAACAAGGTGATTTTGCCCGTGGCAATCGGCGGGACGATCGCCCATCTGCTGGCGATCGATTACGCTCTCAAGCCAGTCTTGTCCGCACTGGGCGCAAGACATTTGCTGGCGGGTGCCTTTATCCTCGATTCGCTGGTGAAAAAAGGCGAGGACGGGGCAAACTCGTTGGAGGAAGAAGCGGCGCAGCGGCTGCAAGATTCTGTGGAGCAGCTCGTGCAGGAGCTTTCCTGGCAAGCGGAGCGCAGCAAAGTCCCCAACGTCGCCAACGTCAACTAAAACCAAAACCAAAGCCTAAACAAAGCAAGGAGCCCTTCGTGCAGGAGGGCTCTTTTGCGCTGTCACTTGTCCGCTTCCACGCTTTGCACCTGTAGCTCTTAGACAAGGTGACAAAGGTAACGATTCTCGGCGTGTGATGCAAAATGCTTGCTCGCCTATTCACTAAAAAGCGGACGGGGAGGATTTTTTTCCTGCAAAATGCTTCCTTCTATCCGATTCCCTTCACGCTGCCAATATTCCATCCCGCCGAGCATCTCCTTGACGGAAAAGCCAAGCTCCGCAAGCTTGGCGCACGCTTTTGCCGCACCGTTGCACGCAGGGCTCCAGCAGTAGACGACCAACAGCTTGGAGCGATCCAAAAACGCAGTGGTTTCCCCGCTGATAAGCGCGTGAGGCAACGAGATGGCGCCAGGTACGTGGCACTCCTGGTACGCTTTTTCGCTGCGGGCATCGACGATGATATAATTCGCCACGCCGTTTTGCAGGTCATTCCAGACATCTGATACGTCTGTTTCCAAAGAGAGCTTGGCGAGAAAATGGCGATGGGCTTGCGCCGGGGGCGCGGCCGGAATTTGCAATACGACAGACACGTTCATTCCTCCTTGATTCGGGATGACTTCAGCTTAGCATTGATCGAATCATCACAGTTATCTATACTATTTGATAATAAACATCAGTGATTTCTATGATTGAACAGGAGGTGTGCCGATGGAGCTGGTGTATTTGCATACGTTTCGCGAGGTAGCCAGATGGGGCAGCTTTACGAGGGCGGCGGAGGAGCTTGGCTATGCGCAGCCGACAGTGACTGCCCAGATGCAAAAGCTGGAACAATCCTATGGAGTGCCGCTGTTTGAGCGCTACGGACGCAGGCTGCGCATGACTCAGGCGGGAGAAGCACTGTTGCCGTATGCGAGGGAAATGATCCGGCTATATGGGGAATCTAAAGACATCGTGAACCGTCAGGCGAGCGGCCCGCTTGCGATTGGCACGATTGATACGCTTGCTGCTTTCTTTTTGCCCCCGTACTTGCAAAGCTTCCGTGAGCAATATCCGGCGGTCGATCTCGTGCTGCGGACGGCGAGTGAAGAGGTGATTTTGCAGCAGCTTCGCGATGGTTACCTGGACATCGGGATCATTTTCGATCGCCGCTGTACAGACAAGGAGCTGGTGGCAGAGGTCGTTCGTCAGGAGGAGCTGGTGATCGTCATGCCTCCCGAACATCGGCTTGCGAGCTTGCCTGTGCTGACAGCCCGCGATTTGGCGAGCGAATCGCTTATCCTCACCGAAGAAGGCTGCACGTACAGAGGGATGCTTACGGAGGTGCTTGGCGAGCAAGGAATAACGCCGCGAATCGCCTGCCAGTTCAGCAACCCGGAAGCGATCAAGCAGTGCGTGCGCTGCGGTCTGGGGGTGGCGCTTTTGCCGTCCATGGCTGTGAAAAGAGAACAGGCGGAAGGCTTGCTGGCTGGCGTGCCTTTTCGCAGCGACAAGCCTTCGTTTTTCATTCAGGTGGTGCATCATAAAAAGAAATGGCTGTCGCCGTCCATGCAGTTCCTTGTGGAAAAGCTGGCGCCGGGGCAGCAGAGAGAGGAATCGTGAGCAGGATGCAGGTTGATTTTGCCCCCTTTGTCGCTTTTGCGCCGGAAGAGAGCGTCGTCTCAGGGGTCGCGCTCTATACGGTCAGCTATTATAGCGACGATCTGCTGGTCAAAGCGCTTTTGGCGGTGCCGGAGCATTTTCTGGCGGAAGAGACAAGGCTTCCCGCGCTGCTTTATTGCCGCGGCGGGATCAAAGGAATCGGACGGGTCAGACCGGAGCGGATCAGCCAGATGGCTGCCTTTGGCTATGTCGTTCTCGCCCCGCACTATCGGGGGAATGAAGGCTGTGCGGGACGGGACGAATTTGGCGGGGCAGATCGGCAGGACGTCTTTTCAGCCTACGAGCTGCTGCGCAAGCTGAACATCGTCGATTCCCGGCGGATCAGCGCGTACGGCTTTTCCCGCGGCGGGGTCATGGCTTTGTTTGCGGCGATGGAATGCAAGGGCTTGCTGTCTGCTGTCGTTTGGAGCGGGGTCAGCGACATGTTTTTGACGTACGAAGAGCGGGTGGACATGCGCAGAATGTTGCGCAGACTGATTGGCCATCCCGCCAAGCAGGAAGCAGCGTACCGCGATCGCACCCCGCTGTATCGCGCAGGCGAGATCGCTTGTCCGGTGTTGATCATCCACGGCACAGAAGATGAAAATGTGAGCGTCGAGCATGCCCACAGGCTGGCAGCCGAGTTGCAAAAGGCTGGCGTCTGGCACGAAAAATGGCTGGCGGAAGGGGCCAGCCATCTGTTCGTCGGAGAAGAAATCGAAAAGTATACACGAAACATGTTCGCCTGGCTGGACGAGCGCGGTCAGGAGCGGATCGCGCCAGCTAACGCGTAAACAGCGTAACTCAGTCCACTTTTGGGTCGAGGGGCAGCGTGATGATGATTTCTGTTCCTTGCCCCAGCTTGCTTTTTACTTGCAGGTCGCCGCCGTGGTTTTCCACCATGCGGCGCGAGATCGGCAAGCCAAGTCCGGTGCCGTCTTCTTTCAGCGAGAAGAACGGATCAAAAATCCGCACGAGAAACTCCGCCGGAATCCCTTCACCCGTATCTTTCACATGAATATGCACGGCTTTATCGTCCAGGTGGCTTTCGATCAAAAGAATGCCGCCTTCTTTCATGGCCTCAATACTGTTTTTCATCAGATTCAGCAAAATTTGTTTCAGCTGCTCCACATCGACGTGCAGGCGAATATTGGGCGCACAGCGGTCGACAATCTGGATGCCGTGCAGCATGGCTTCGGCATTCATCAGCGGCAGAATCGAGTGGACGACACCTGCGAGATTCACTTCGCGATAGTCCGGCTTGGACGGCTTGGACAGCATCAACAACTCCGTCACAATCCGGTTGACCCGCTCAATTTCCTGCAAGATCAGCGGCAGGTAGTAGCGATCCCGCTCCTGATCGGACAAGCGCTGTTCGAGCAATTGAATGAAGCCGTAAATAACGGTGAGCGGGTTGCGGATTTCGTGCGCTGCTCCGGCTGCAAGCTGCCCGACCATCGCCAGTTTTTCCGATTGGTTCAAGTATTCTTGAAGTTGTTCTTGCTCCGTAATATCGAGAAAAGCGACCATCCAGCCCGAGTCTTGATCGTGCTTTTGGTTGTGCAGCGGCACATACGAGACGAGAGCGGTAAACGGCGAGTCATCCTGCTTGTACAGCGTCATTTTGCGATTGACGAACCAGGGGGCATCCTCGCTGTCTGTTGACGCCGTGAACGAAGCGGCTTTGGACATCGGATACCCGGCCTCGTCGACTTTGACCAGATGCTGTGCCAGTTTGTTGACGTGGATGCTCGCCCCGGCGTGCGGCTGTGTGATGATCCCGACAGGAAGCGAGTTGAGAATTTGCTCGCGAATATTTTTTTCTTCCGTCAAAATTTGACGCTGCATGGCGTCCTGGGCGAACAAATTGGCGATATTGCTCGACATTTTGTTGAACTCCTGGGCCAACTCGCTAAATTCGTCATGATGGGTATAAATAATTTGCTGGCCAAACGTCCCTTTGGACACCTCGCGTACTTGCTTCATGAGCGACTCGATCGGACGAAGCAGCTCGTTGCGGAAGTAAAAGGTGCAGAAAAACCCGAACAAAATCGCGGCTACGGAGACCGTGTAAGTAAGAATCAGCGATACGCGAATACTTTCGTTTGTATGCTGAAACTCTTTGTTTGTCTTGTACTCCAGTTGATTGAGCGAGAACGACAATTCACGTTCCAGCTGGTTGATCAACGGCTGGACTTCCTGGCTGAGCACGTAGCTGACAGCGGGCACATTGTTTGCCTTGAGCAGCGGATTGATTTTGTTCAAAAACAGAAAATCCAGCTTGGAAATCGATTCAATGATGGAGAACAAGCCGCTGTTTTCCTCTGTTTTCGTCAGCGAGGCGAAACGGGATGTGTCGATCAAATTGGTGTAATACTGGTCGAGATAAGACTCGTCGCGGGTCAAAGTGTACATGTTCAGGGCGAATGTCTTGGTGTATATCTGGTTTTTGACCTCTAAAAGAGCGCTCGTTTGCGGCAAAACGTTTTGAGTCAGGTGCACTTCGTCGGAAGTAACCTTTGTCATATGGTAACTGAACAGGGTAGTGACGCAGCCGATCAGCAGCATCATGACGAGATAGCTGAGCATCATTTTTTTCTGAAATCCAAGATTGCTGAACAGGGACATGCCAATTAACCTCCAAACGAGCCACGGGAAGAAATAAAGTGCTGCAATTCCCGTTCAATATCTGCGCGAACCTCCGGGGGCACCATCGGGCCAAACGGACTGAAGTGGTTCACGCCTTCGGCCAGACCGTAGACAACCTTGCCGCTCGGGAGTCTGTCTGCCATGTACTGCTCGAAAATAATGCGATAACATTGCCGCACGTCTTGCACCAGGGAAGCGAGCACATAGTCCGGCGCGATGTAGCGCTGGTCGGCGATATAGCCGATCGTATACACCTTGGAGCGCTGTGCTTCGGTAATGACGGCGAGATTGAAGCTGTCTCCGGTGGTGTAGATGACATCGACACCGTGAGCGATCATCTCGCGCGTTTTTTGTACGGCATTTTCAATGTCATTGAAGTCGGATACTTTCCCGATCACGATTTCCGCGTTGGGCGCAGCTTTTTTGACTCCTGCGCGAAAGCCTTCCGCCTGAGCCATTTCCGGCGGCTTGTCGACCAGAATATAGCCGACTTTGCCCGTGCGGGACATTTTCGCCGCCAGCATGCCGACGAGCTGACCGGCAGGCTTCATGTCGTAGCGAATCGTCGTCTGGTTGGAATGCGGGGCTTCACCGTTGAAGGAGATGAAGCGGGTCTGCGGATACTTGCGTGCGACACTGGTAAACGGCTCGGAGAAAATCACCCCATGCCCCAAAATGAGATCATAGTCGTTTGCTGCGTATTTTTGCGCCACATTCGTGATTTGATCGGCTTTGATATTGTTGGCAATCTCCAGTGAAAAGCCGAACCTTTTCTGCATCTCCGTAATGCTTTCCATCGCGCTGCTGTTCCAGCCCTGATCGTAGGTTGGCCCTTCCAGCAACAAGGCAACGCGCAATATTTCAGAAGAAGGCCCGCGGTCATTGATCACTTCGTCCAAATGTTTCATGCTGGTAAAAAACTGACTGGTAATGAGCAGAAGCAGCCCGACAACCAGGAAGGTAAACAGGGCGAAAAAAGGCTTCAGCTTTGGCATGGAAAAATTTCCCCTTTTAAAAAACAAGCGTTCGATCGTGAGACGGTAAACAAGTGCACTCCTATTATATCGGAAAAGTAGCGCGATGAAAAAATGAGGAAAATAATGACGGGAGTGGGGGTGCATGGAAAGGCAAGATCAGGACAGCCTATTAAGGCAAAAAGCAGAGAAAAAGGGAGGCGTTTTCGCATGGAGAAGGATTTCGTGGAAATCCCGCAGCCGGATATACCGGATGAAGTACGGCAAGTCGATTTGCCAGAGATCACAGAGACTACTCCTCATCCCAAGCCCGAGAGTCCGCAGGCAGCGAAAGTAGTAGCGGGGCAAGCAACAGGTGAACAAGGCTCAGGCGAAACCACGGAGCCGATCGGTTTTCGTCCGTAAACGTCGAAAACGCCGAATGTTCATTTCGACAAAAGAAGTCATTTTCTCTCGTGGACAAGGCTTGCGATTTCTGCAAAAGTAATAGAGAGAAATGCGAGCGAGATGTGAGGGGATAGGACACCATGGCCCGGTTGCTGATTGTAGACGACGCAGCCTTCACGAGAAGGATGTTGACAGATATGCTAGGCGAGCAACACGAGATTTGCGGAGAAGCGTGCAATGGTTTGGAGGCTGTTGAGAAATACAAGGAACTGAAGCCGGACATTGTGACGATGGACATCACGATGCCGCACATGCATGGAATTGAGGCCATGCGCGAGATTCTCGATTACGATCAGGATGCCAAAGTGTTGATCTGTTCGGCAGTCGGGCATCGGCAAAAGGTTTTGGAGGCCATGAAGACTGGCGCGAGCGACTTTGTCGTCAAGCCTTTTCAGAAAGAGCAAATACTCGATGCCATCACCCGCCTGCTGTAAGCAAAAAAGCAGCCGCCAAGCTTGAAGCGCTTTGGCGGCTGTACGGTTCTATAACGAGACTGCAGTGCCGATTCCGGCAGCTTTTGCCCGCTCGTACACGGTCTTGGCTACCGCTGTATCCAGGTAAGCGACTCCGACCGATTTGTAGAGCGTGATTTCTGCGTTATTTTCCCGCCCCGGCTTTTGCCCGATCAAAATTTCTCCCAGTTCAGCGTGCAATTGAGCAAAGCTCCACTCTTGTTCCGCGATTGGAATGAGCAAATCGCCAGCTTCGTGCTCGGCACCTTCCAGCGTATCGACGACGACTTTGCTGGTTTGTACGGTGGCCGAATCGACTTCCCGCATGTGCGGCAGGAACGCGCCGATTGCGTTGATATGGGTACCAGGACGCAGGCTGGAAGCGGCAAACAGCGGCTCGGTCGCCTTGGTGCTGCAAATGACGATCCGGGCAAGCGAGACGGCTTCGTCGGCGTTTTCCACCACCGTGATCTCTCCGTGCCAATCCGGATAGAGCGCCAGCAGGCTTTGTTTCATTTCATCAGCTTTGGCTCGCGTCCGGTTGTACAAGTAAATATGGCGCAGCGCCCGTACTTCCATGACAGCCTGGATTTGCCCGAGCGACTGGGCACCGCAGCCAAGCACCGCGCAGCTGTCCGCATCCTCTGCGGCTAAATACTTGGTGGCGACACCGCTGCTCGCCCCGGTCCGCATGACGGTCAGCAGGCTGGCATCCATCATGGCGACGTGCTGCCCCGTTTTGGCTTCCGTCAGCACAATGACGCTTTGCAAAGACTTGATGTTGTGTTTATGGTTTTGCGGAAAAATGCTGATGATTTTCACCGCGACGTAATCATCGCTCGCCAAGTAAGACGGCATGTACAAGCTGGTCGCATCGTATTTGGGATGGTCAACCGCGGTGCGCACCGGAGTCGTTACGTTTCCTTGCATATGCTCGCGAAAAACGTGTTCCACGTCTTCCAGGCAATCTTTCATCGTGTAGATTTGCTCGATATTTTCCCGGCTCAAAATGAGCATGACTCTCATCCTTTCGGTCAGGATTTGTCAAAATCCAAATCCTTTGTTTCATCAATGCCGTTGCGAATCCACAGTCCCACAAACACGAGTGCAACGCTCAAAATGAACGGAACGCGCCAGCCCCAGGCCAAAAACTGCTCTTCAGGAAGCGTGCTACCATTCGATGGAGCTGCCCATCAAACTGGCGATCAACGCCTTGTTTTGAACCTGTTTGGAAACTCCCGCTTGTGGTTGAAGTGCCATCAGTTGCAGATCCTCCCTTGGTGTGTAAATGACGATGCTTTGCAGAATGGCGTTGGAGTGCGAGTAGCAGCGGGCGGGGGACACCTTCGTTTCGTGAATTGAAGCGTCACTTCAATTTCCGCTCATAAAAAAAGTGAAAACGCTTTTTGTCTGATAATAGTAAAGATTATAAAAGATAAAAGGATTCATCGCAACAGCGTTTTGCACCATTTTCCCGCAAGCGGTATGATAGACCTATCTTGCGAGATTTGAGGTATAGCGGATGGAACCAACGATTGGCGTCTTGATCAAGTCACTGCGGCTTGGCAAAAAAAAGACACTGAAACAAATATCTGAAAAAACGGAACTCTCGATAAGCTTTTTGTCCCAGGTGGAGCGGGGAAAATCGTCGATTACGCTGGAATCGCTGAAAAAAATCTCCGAGGCGTTGGAAGTGAGTCCGAGCTATTTCTTTTCGGAAAAGCATTCGGCACAGAGCGATCGCGTGCGCAGAGGCGGACAAAAGCCTGCGATGCCGAGCGGCTTTCCTTTCGTGTATGAGGACTTGTCTGGCGATTTGGCGAACCGCTTGCTGGAACCGATCCTCGTCACATTGCAGCCCCACGAGGACAGCGGGACGCCTTTTGTCCACAAAGGGCAGGAGTTCGTCTACGTGCTGGAAGGGGTATTGACGCTGTTGCTCGGAGAGGAAGAGCACGATTTGCATCCGGGCGACAGCATTCACATGGACTCGACTACACCGCATAACTGGCTGAATCGTACCGGGGAAGTCGTCCGTTTTTTGTGCGTCAATTCCGCTGCGGAAAAAGACCAGTAGCGCGAGCGTCCGGCAAGCGGAAAAAGTGCGCCCTGCTTACGCTTTCTTGTATAATAAAAGGACACGTACGAATGCGCGGTAAAGAGGTGGAAATGTGTCCGTTGAGCCTAACTATTTTCAACAGTATCAGCATGCCGATATAGACGAACTAGCCGATGTGATTGGAGAGCTTTTGCAAAACCCGATTACGGTTGAAGATGCGGATCACAAATTGATTGCCTACAGCTCCCACGGAGACAGCACCGATCAGGCGCGCTGGTCGACCATCATGGGCAGGCGGGTGCCGGAAAAGGTGTTGACCCGCCTGTGGAAGGACGGCGTGTTCCAGGAGCTGTTGACGCAAGACGACCCTGTACATATTCCGGCCAAGGATGAGGTCGGCCTGGGCAAGCGTGTGGCGATCGCGATCAGGCGCGGCAGTGACGTGCTCGGGTACATATGGGCGCAGGAAGTGAATCGGCCGATCACGCGCGAGGATGACGAGATTTTGCGTCAGGCGGCACGGGTAGCCGTCTCAAGGCTCATGCAGCGGCAAGGGAAGCGCAAGGCGGAGGAGCAGCGGCGCAAGGAGTTTTTGTGGGAGCTGTTGCTCGGCAACCACAAAAGCGAAAGCACGATCCGGCAAAAAGCTGACAGCCTGCAAATGCAGCTTCCGACCGCTTATTTGATTTGCATTATTGAAGCGGCAGGTGCGCGGCTCGACCAGTATTTGTACCCGTTGCTCATGCGCGACAAGCTGTTGTGGGTTGTCGACGGTTCGCAGATCATTTTGCTGATCGGCCTTGACGGCAGTGTCAAAAAAGATGTGCGGGAAGTCCTCGTCCGCAAAGTCGAGCAGTTTCTCGCCGACTCGCTCGGCAAGCTGGAAGCCCATGTCACAGAAGGACGACAGGTGATTGCAGGCTACGGACTCGGCTATCAGTCGACGTATACAGAGATTGTGAAAAGCTACAGGGAGGCGCTGCACGCGCTCAAGATCAAGAAGCTGTTTCCCAAGGAAAACGAAGGCATTTACGGCTATCACGAGCTGGGCATTTACCGTTATCTCCTGCAACTGAAGCAGTGGGAGGCGGAGCAAGGCTATGAAAACGAGCGCTTGGAAAAGCTCAGGCAATACGACCGGGACAATCAGACGGCGATGTTGCAGACATTGGAAACGTTTCTGGACGCGGCAGGCAAGGTGAACGTGACCGCCTCGCGTCTGCACATCCACATCAACACATTGAGCTACCGATTGCGGCGGATTGAGGAGATCATGCGGGTCGATCTGGAGAACATGAACCAGCGGGCCGCCCTCTACCTGGAGTTGAAAATGGCGAAGCTCGATCAGGAACAATAGTTCGTTTGTGGATTTTCACAAACAGAAGGATGGCAAAATTAAAGGAATCCCCAAGGAAACGCCCCGTGTAAACGCTGTACAATGTTAGTATTCTCATTAAATCGGCGTTTCCAAGGAGGACTACCTATCATGATCGTTGGCATTCCAAAAGAGATTAAAAATAACGAGAATCGCGTTGCCATCACGCCAGCAGGCGTAGCAGCCCTCGTACAAAACGGACACTCTGTTCGCGTAGAGACAGGTGCAGGACTTGGCAGCGGTTTCACCAACGAAGACTACACAGCAGTAGGCGCTGAGATTGTCGCGACCGCAGCAGATGCGTGGGCCGCTGACATGGTCATGAAAGTAAAAGAACCACTTCCTGCCGAGTACGGCTACTTCCGTGAAGGTCTGATCTTGTTCACGTACCTCCACCTGGCTCCAGAGCCTGAATTGACTCGTGAGCTGCTCGATAAAAAAGTAATCGCAATCGCGTACGAAACTATCCAGCTCGACAACGGCGCATTGCCGCTCTTGATGCCGATGTCCGAAGTTGCGGGCCGCATGTCCGTACAAATCGGTGCGCAATTCCTGGAAAAACAATACGGCGGCAAAGGCGTGCTGCTCGGTGGCGTACCTGGCGTGCCAAAAGGCGAAGTCGTTGTCATCGGTGGCGGTATCGTAGGTACGAACGCTGCGAAAATGGCGCTTGGTCTCGGTGCAAATGTAACGATCATCGACGTGAACGCAGATCGTCTGCGCCAATTGGATGACCTGTTCCAAGGCCGCGTACAAACTTTGATCTCCAACTCTTTCAACATCGCAAGCGCAGTGAAAAAAGCAGACCTGCTCGTAGGCGCTGTTCTGATCCCTGGCGCACGCGCTCCTCGCCTGGTAACAGAAGCGATGGTAAAAGAAATGACGCCTGGTTCCGTGATCGTAGACGTGGCAATCGACCAAGGCGGTTCCATCGAAACGATCGACCGCATCACAACGCATGACAACCCGACTTATGAAAAACACGGCGTAATCCATTACGCAGTAGCGAATATGCCTGGTGCGGTAGCTCGCACTTCCACTCTGGCGCTGACGAACGTAACGGTTCCATACGCTGTTCAACTGGCGAACAAAGGCTACGCACAAGCGATCCGCGACAACCGCGCTCTGGCGAAAGGCGTAAACGTCATCGACGGAAAAGTGGCTTACAAAGCGGTTGCAGATGCTCACAACCTGCCATACGCTTCTGTAGAAGAAGTATTGCTGGTGAAAAACTAATCGCGCTTCCATAAACGAAACTGCTTGCCAGAAATTTTGGCAAGCAGTTTTTTTGTGGGCAAATCCTTACTTACTCAGGGCCGAGTGGATCGGGGTATTTGGAGGAGTTCATCTTCATTTTGCCTGAGTCGCTCAAATGCACCTGTATATGAATCGAGGCAATCGAATCTGCGGTCGGCGCCGTACGATGCTCTTTTTCATACGCCCGCCAGGCCCGGTAGTCTTTTTTGAACAACTCTTTTTCCAGGCCGTACAAGTCAGTGCCCTTTTTCAATCCTTTTAAAAAGGTGTCCCTGATTTGCTCCCGGACCTGTTCTTCCGAGTTTTTCTGAATGTGCGCAGGACTGACTGGGCTCATTAGCTCGCGAACAAAGCCTAGCAGATGCACCTTCAATTTATAGCGGGGAATCGGCCCGGTGGTGAGCGGGACGATTTGCAGTCCTACGTGCTTGATGCGGATTGTCGCTTTGGGCGTGTTGTTTTCGCGGATGATCAGGCCGGCAAACTCGGTGTCTTTGTTCATCCAGCGCAAGCCCATCAGATCGCGGCTGGGAAAATAGCCTTTCCAATTGCCGCGATGCAGCGCGTGCACCCCGTCGATGGACAGGCGCGAGGTGTAGTGATTGTTCTCCTTCCACGAGTGGGTGTAGATGGTGACATTGGGCAGCAGCACGGTATTCGAAGGGTCCCAAAAGTTGCTGATGAAGCGGTAAAACTGGGTCGGCTCGATAAAGGAGCGCTGCTGATACACGTCTTTTGGCTGATGCAAAAGGGACGTCAGCGGAGAGAAGCCAGTCAGGGCGTGATTGCCAAGAATTTTGTCGACCGGCTCCCTCGTCGCGAACACCCATTTTGTATAGCGGATCAAACCGTAGCGGTTCAAGATGTCATGCGTCGTGATTATGCCTTTTTGCAGGATGCGCTCGTGAAATACGAGAGACGAGACGAATCCGAGGAACAGCGGCACTTGCGAGTTTTTTTGCAGGTTGTCAAAAGCGGACATCAGCGTCTTACCTCTCCCGATCGAAATAGCAGCGGGAGGCGAATCCGGTTGACTTCCCGTTTCCTGTTTGGCGACGCTGGACAGGTCGACAGACTGGGCGTAGAGGACGTATTCGTCGTTGATAAAGTCAACGCCAAAAGCAGACAAATAGCTCAAATCCTGAATCGATTTCTGATCCCAGCAGCCGCTCAAAAGCGTTGTGGCAAGCAGCAGCAAAGCGCAAGCGATTCGGGCGTATTTCATTTGGTGTTCCCGTCCTTTTCAGGCTTTTTGCGGAAAAAGTAAATCAGCGGCTGGAACAAGACCAGATACAGATTGGACAGCACGTTGGACGAGCCCATCAACACGTAGGGACGGCCAAACGAGGTCAAAGTGGACAAGTAGTAAATAATCGCAATCATTCCGATGACGAATCCGTACATGCCGATCGTCGACGACAGGAGGAAGACAACAAAACGGGTGACCGTGACAGCACCGCTCAGCGCCTGGTTGACGAGAGTGAACGAAGCGACGACTGTCAGCGAGCCTACGAACAGCATCGAGGGCGAAGTCAACCCGGCGCGAATGGAGGCGTCTCCGATGATCAACGCTCCGACAAGCGCCAGCGTTTGCCCGACGTTTTTCGGCAGACGGGCTCCCGCTTCCCGCAGAAACTCAAAAATGAACAAAATCACGAAAAGCTCCATCGGCGCGGAAAATGGCAAGCCTTTTCGTCCCTGGGTAATCGTGGCAAGCAACTGGAACGGAAACTGCTCGACGTTGTAAGCAGACAAGGCAATCCAGAACCCGGGGAGAAAAGCGGCAATCCAAAAACCGCCGAGACGCAGCATGCGCTCCAGCCATACGTACGTGATCGGATATTGATCGTCCTCTGGAGATTTGATCAGCTCCAGGAGGGAGACAGGAGCAATAAGGGCCAGGGGCGAGCCGTCCACCATCACGATAGCTTTTCCTTGCAGAAGCAAGTAAATCGCATAGTCGGGGCGTCCCGTATAGTCGACAAGCGGAAACAAGGAATAGCGATTGTCGCTCAGCATTTTTTCCAACAGCGCGCTGTTCAATATTTTTTTGTTTTCGCAGGCAATCAGCCGATCGCGAATCATCTCAAGCAGGTCGGGAGCGGCAGTGTCTGTCAAATACAACAGAGCAACCCGGCTGCGGGAGCGGGTGCCGAGAATGAACGGCTCATAAGCGAGGGTAATCGTTCGCATGCGTTTGCGGATGAGGGCCACATTGGTCGACAAATCCTCCACGAAGCCGTCTCGCGGACCTTTGATGGAAATTTCCGTGTTGGCTTCTTCTGTCCCCCGCTGCGGCCGATTGGAAATATCCCAGGAAAAAGGCGGCGAATCCCCCAAAAAAATCAGCAAGTCTCCCGCGAAGAGCCGTTCAGTCCACAGCTCCGGATTGGTGAACAAAGGGACGAGCGGAAGCGAGCGCAGATCGCCAGAATTTACGCAGTGCTCCAATTGAGGCAAAGCCGTCTCCTGCAAATGCCGTACGTCCGCCAAACCTTCGCAGTACAGCATGAGCACAGACTGATCGTTCGGGGTGACAGCCCGCAGGAAGACGACATCAGCACAATGCGCAAATCTATCACGCAGCTCCTCTTCAAGGGTCATGGCTCACATCCTCCAATCTGGTTGGTTTTCGCAGCGACAGCAGGAACAAGATGAGTGTGACGACTACCATAACCAGCAAGTAAAAAGGATAGTAAATCTTCGAGAGAAACGTCACGAATTGCATGTCGCTGTAAGGAAGACTGGTCAGGGCGATCATGCTGGCGCCAAGGACGAACATGACGTATTTTCTTTGCTTTTTCGTGCGCAGGACGAGCAGCTCCCCGAGCAGCAGCAAGCAAAGCGTAATGCGGATAAACGACCCGGACAGCCACTGAAAAATCGAGAAAAACTCCATGTTCTCGATGTCTTTGCCGATCGTCAAAAGCCGCCATTGCTCAAAGGCGGGAAACCGCTGGCGCGTCGATTCCACAGGCCCGAACTCGGCAATGGCTCCTGTAAGCGGACTGAGGGTCAGTATCAGGACGATCGCGATCATGACGATATAGTGGACGGCGCGAAGCGGTTTGCGAATGTGGTGTTGCAGCAAAAGCAACAGGAACAGCTCGGTAAATCCTCCTCCTACAAACACCATGGCGTGCAGGGTGGGCATAAGCCCGTTTTGGAACAGCGGCAAAAGCTGGGTATAATCTTTTTTGGGAATGTTGCCAAACGCGACGAACATGCCCAATAACGAAACGGCAGGCAGCAGGATGCCGGAAGTAATGCCGACAGAGGCTATGCCGCCGTAAGAGGCGAACACGCACAAAATGATCAGGGCAAGCGCTGTCACCCATTCCGGTGTCTGCGGCAAATAGTTGACGGTAGTCCATGTTTGCGTATCGATTAAATTGACGAGGGCCATCAAGTACAGGCAAAGGATGATCGGGGCGAGGAGCAGATGCCGGACGGTTTTTCCTGATCGCAAAAGAAGCCACTGGGACAGCGACATCTGCTTGATCCGTCTATTGATGAAAAACAGGGCGTATGCCCAAACGGCAAAGGGGATGGCGCCAATAATGACGCTCAGCCAGGCATCGCGCCCAGCTTTGCTGAGCAGCAGAGGAATAAGGGTAACATGGTTGGTTATTCCGATTGAGAGCATCATGACCATGATCGCTTGGCCAATCCCGATTTTTCCGTCTGCTTTCATGAAACATACGTCCCCTTTTAAATCGCTGGTTTTGTTATAGTTTGTCTGCTCGACTGGAAATATGTATCGCGTATAAAGGTTAGCCCACGAGAAACAAAGTGTGGTATTCTACAATGAGGTAAAAATGGAGTAAGGAGTGCAGCCGGGATGTATAAGCTCATAAGAAAATATCTGTTCCAGATGGATACGGAAGAGATTCATGAAAAAACGGTTGGTGCCTTGAAGCTGATGGAAGATTCTGCTCCGGGAAAAAGCTTGCTCAGAATGATGTTCCAGTTGAAGGACGAGCGTCTGGCGACAAAGCTGTGGGGAATGACTTTTCCCAATCCGGTAGGACTCGCCGCCGGTTTTGACAAAAATGCCGAAGTGTATCATGCGCTCGGTGCGCTCGGGTTCGGCTTTGTGG
Organism: Brevibacillus sp. FSL K6-0770; assembly: GCF_038000275.1. Lineage (NCBI taxonomy): Bacteria > Bacillati > Bacillota > Bacilli > Caryophanales > Paenibacillaceae > Brevibacillus > Brevibacillus sp. FSL K6-0770. The sequence goes on along the minus strand of NZ_JBBOBQ010000001.1, from coordinate 4,979,898 downwards.
AAATCGGGACTTTGACGCCGCAGGGACAGCCTGGCAATCCGAGGCCCCGCTTGTTCCGTTTGCCTGAACACGAAGCAGTGATCAACCGAATGGGCTTCAACAACCACGGTGCGTATTTGGCTTCGCAGCATCTGGTAGATTACGCTTATTCCGATGTTCCGATCGGGATCAATATTGGCAAAAACAAAGTCACTCCTAATGAGGAAGCGGCTTCTGACTATATCAAGTGTCTGGACATGCTTTATGCGTACGGCCATTATTTCGTCATTAACATCAGCTCGCCGAACACGCCGAATTTGCGCGACTTGCAGGAGACAGAAAGCATGCGCCAGCTGGTGCGGGCGATACGCGAGAAAGCGGCTGAGCTGGAAGCGCGCGGCATTCAGAAAAAACCGATTTTGCTCAAAGTAGCTCCAGACATGTCTGACGAGCATATGCGCGATGTTGTGCAAGGGGCTGTGGCGGAAGGCATTTCCGGGATTATTGCCACCAATACGACACTGTCGCGGGAAGCTGTTCAAGGGCATCGGTACGCCGAGGAAGCGGGCGGTTTGAGCGGAAAGCCGCTGACAGAGCGATCGACAGCGTGGGTGAAAGAGATTTATCAGGAAGTCGGAGGCAAAGTGCCGATTATCGGTGTCGGAGGCATTTTTACCGGAGAAGACGCCTATCAGAAAATACGCGCAGGCGCCAGCCTGGTTCAGGTTTATACTGGCATGATTTATCAAGGGCCTGGCATTTCGAAGCAGATCAACAAGCAATTGCTCAAGCTGATGCAGCGGGACGGTTTTTCCCACATCAGCGAAGCGGTTGGCGTGGACGCGAAAGCGTAGAATCAAAAACGTAGAACCAAAAACAAGGCTCTTGCAGTCAATGACATTCGCCAAAAGGTCATCGGTTGCAGGAGCCTTTTGATAATAAGCTTTACGCTGGATTGGGCGATTGAGTATAATAATGTAGGACAAGCAAGAACTGTCAAACAATTGGATATTGTCGGCAATAGGTGCCTTTGTGTGCATGAGCACGAAGGGTAACAGGGAATCGGGTGAAAGTCCCGAGCGGTCCCGCCACTGTAATCAGGGAGTTCTCTTTGATGAAGTTCCACTCATATTCATATGGGGAAGGACAAAGAGCGCATCGATCTGAAAGCCAGGAGACCTACCTACTTGCCACACCCTGGAGACCTTCGCGGAAAGGAGCGGTGAATACGGAGCAATTGGACAGAAGTTCATGTCTATTGTTTTGTGCGCATACCTCGTCTGCTATCGGATGGGGCTTTTTTGATTGGAAAAAACGGTAAAAAGAACAGCAAAGGAGGAGAAGTTGCCTTGAATCGATCACGCTTTGTCTCGACCTGTTTATTGATTGCGGGCTTTGTTCTTTACTTTCTCGTAAATGAACCGCAAACTTCTTACGCGATGCACATTATGGAAGGGTATTTGCCGCTGTCGTGGGCGTTGTTCTGGTGGGTAGTATTTATTCCGTTCTTCATTCTTGGCATTCGTTCGTTAAACAAAATCGTCAAAGAACACCCGCAAATGAAGCTGCTTATTGGCGTATCAGGTGCCTTTGCTTTCGTGCTGTCTGCTTTGAAAATTCCTTCGGTGACGGGAAGCAGCTCCCATCCTACCGGAACAGGACTTGGGGCGATCATGTTCGGCCCGTGGGTGATGTCTGTGCTGGGCAGTCTGGTGCTGTTGTTCCAAGCCTTGCTGTTGGCGCATGGCGGATTGACCACGCTTGGCGCCAACGCTGTTTCGATGGCGGTTGTCGGGCCGATGGTGGCTTACGGGGTGTACCGCCTGATTGTCCGTGCCAACGGAGGACAACGTTTGGCTGTCTTCGCTGCGGCAGCTCTTGCTGACCTGGCGACTTATGTAGTGACATCTGTTCAGTTGGCGCTGGCTTTTCCGGCTGAGTCTGGCGGGGTATTGGCTTCTTTCGCCAAGTTCGCTGGCATTTTTGCCATCACACAAATTCCGTTGGCGATCAGCGAGGGGCTTCTGACCGTGCTCGTCTGGAACTGGCTTCAATCTTACAATGCAAAAGAGCTGGCGGAGCTGCGCTTGCTGAAACGGGAGGAATCGCTGTGAAAAAAGGAATGAACTGGCTGCTGCTCCTGGGTGTCGTCGTGCTTGCGATCGTGCCGTTGCTTTTGGTGCAGGACTCGGAGTTCGGCGGAGCGGACGGAGCGGCAGAGGAAGCGATCAAGGAGATTGCCCCTGCGTACGAGCCGTGGTTCCAGCCGCTGCTTGAACCGCCAGGAGGCGAGACGGAGAGCTTGCTGTTTGCCGTGCAAGCGGCATTGGGAGCGGGCATTGTCGGCTATGCGATGGGCTTGTACAAAGGTCGGCTGGATAAAAACAAAAAATGAACTGGCAGCAGCTTGACTCTCTTTCGTATCAAAACCGTCTGAGATTTTTGCCGCCGGAACACAAGCTTCTGTTTGCGAGCGCGTTGATTTTGCTCGTTTTGACAGGACATGAGTGGTTGCAAATGGCGATTTGCATTTGGATGGGAGTATGGGTGATCGGATATGCCCGTATTCCCGTCCGTTTCTATTTCGGATTTCTTCTTTTGTCTCTCTCGTTCTTTGTTTTGGGTTTGCCTGCACTTCTGCTGGAAGCGACAAGGGCGGAGACAGCTCCTGTGACTCAGATGGCAGTGGCGTGGCATGTCGGCCCTTATTTGATATACGTTCCAATGAGCGCCATCAGCAAGGTGTGGGTGCTGTTTTGGCGAACGATGGCCAGCCTTGCCTGCTTTTCCTTTATTTTGTTTACGGTGCCGTTTGCCGAGATTTTGCAGGTGTTGCGCAAGCTGCGGCTTCCGGTCATCGTTACGGATTTGCTGATGATTATGTACCGCTTTATTTTCGTGTTGCTCGGCGTCTCCCATCAGTTGTGGATTGCTCAGCGCTCGCGTGGCGGGCACCGGGGATTTCGCGCGACGATGCGCGACATCGGCGGTCTGGCTGCCCAGCTGTTCGTCAGGGCGATGCGCAAATACGATGCGTTGTACAAAGGGATGGCAGCCAGAGGCTTCGGGGAAAGCTTGCAAGTGCTTTCTTTGCACAGTCATTCCCGCTCCAGACGATATGAATGGGAGTCGATAGCAGGCTGTGTTCTGCTGATTTTGCTGGAGTGGTGGACAGGGGGATAATGCTTTGACATCATGGCTGTTGGAATTTGCTGACGTGCACTACGCCTATCCGGGTGGCCGCGGCCCTGTGCTGCGCGGACTGTCCCTGGGCATTCCAGAAGGGAAAAAATGCGCGCTGCTCGGACGAAACGGTTGCGGCAAATCTACTTTGTTTTTGCACGGGAACGGGATCATCCAGCCGCAGCAAGGGCAAGTGAGCTGGAAAGGGACGCCGCTCAGCTACAAACGCGCTGCCTTGCAGGAGATGACGCAAAAAGTCGGTCTTGTCTTCCAGGACCCGGAGCACCAACTGATCGCCAGTACCGTAGCGGAGGATGTATCCTACGGGCTGTGCAACCGGAACCTGCCGGCGGACGTGATTCGCCAAAAGGTACAGGCGATTCTTCAGGCGTTCGGGATGACCGAGCTTGCTGACGTGCCGATTCATCACCTGAGCCTGGGGCAAAAGCGTCGACTGGCTTTGGCCGGGGTCATGGTGCTGGAACCGGAGCTGTTGCTTTTGGATGAGCCTACGGCGTATCTCGACCGCTATCAGACGCGAAATCTTTTGCGCGAGCTTGATGCGATTCACCAAAACGGGACGACGGTGCTAATGGCGACGCATGACATGGATATCGCGTTTGAGTGGGCGGAATGGATTTGCGTGATGGATGCGGGCAAACTCGTATTTGCCGGGGAGCCGCAAGAGGCATTGGCACAAAGGGAGCTGCTGGAAAGCCTGCATCTCGGCATGCCGCTCATCGCTGACGTGTGGGAAGCTTTGCCGCAGGAATGGCGACAAGAAGCTGGAGAGCGCGTCCCTTGTTCGCTGGAGGAATTGAAAAAGCGTCTGCTGACTGGACAGGTTGCTGTCCGTTAGCGACGGAGAAGCGGTCGCGCTGGCGGCCGTTTTTGTTGTGCGCGATTTCTTGACGCATGGCAAGAACAATCCAAGGGTATTCTATCCGTAAAATTCCTTTTGGAGGTATCCCTGATGGAGCACGATTCGTTGATGAGTTCTTCGCTTGCTGGCGAGGAGCAACAAGAGTTTCCCGAGAAGGTCAAAGATCAGCTCATGTTCAACGTGTTGGAAAAGGAAATGACGACCGAAGAAAAGGAAAAGAAAGCGAAAGACGAATATTTGACAGGAAAATCGTAGTCATTACCGAAAGGTCCTTCTCGGCTAACAAGAACGAGAGGGGCTTTTTTGCTCAGTTGTTGTTCCCTTTGTCTTCTTTTTCTTGCCGTTCTTTCAAAATGGACAAGAAGGCCAAGAAATCGCCCAGCAGAACCACAACGGCCGCCATCAACGCCAGGTCTTCCGCAGAAAAACCATTGTTCTGCTTCATGGTTCAGCCTCACTTCCATAGGTTATCTGTCCCTTGTATCATATGCGGAGCCGTTCGGACGGAAATGGGTATACGCACAACTTTGCCATCTTGAGAAATGTCGGCCGGATTTTGTAGGGAAATGTCTGTTTTTAGCGAATAAAAGAGAATGGACCTACTTAAAACGGGAGAAGTGGTGAGATTGTGATTTCAGCTTTGAATAAGACGCTCTGTGTTCAGCAGCTTGTGGAGAAATTGAGAGAAAAAGAGCTTGTCCACGTTTCCGGCTTTGACTTGAAGGAAACGAACAAAGCTTTGTATGAATATGTGCATCAGTTGAGCAGCTCCATCGCGATCATTCCAACCACGATTGATTCTGTGATTACAGGTGTCATCCGCTTCAAGGAGGGCTATTTCATCACGCTCGGCATGCTGATCTGGAAGGACGCCAGCCAGAAAGGCCCGTTCAAGGAAGGGACTTTTCTGTTTTACAAGCGCGACGACAGCGATTCGCTGGACGAGTGTATCCATATCACCAACTCCATTGAAAACCACAACCTGATGGAAAGCTTGTTTTTCGCGTGCTGTGAGAGCAAGGGCGACGATCTGGTGCTGAAATATTCGCATATCGAGCATGCCATCCAATATGGAGAGACGTATCGGGAACTGAAGGAGCAGTGGAAAAAGGGATTTGCTTGATCATGGAGGTTAATGGGAATGTTGGACTTTGGTGCTGTCGCTTTTGACTGGGTATCTTTTTTCTTGGATTTGATTTTGATTGGGATGCCAGTAGGAATTGTTACTTATTTTGCCGTTTGGTCTAGTTTTCGCAAGAAGCTGGCTGAGCTGGAGAAACGGGTCGGAAGCTTGGAAAAAGCAGGGAAGAGTAACTGAGCAAAAGGCGAATGCGAGGAGCGAGCGTCAAAAAGTTTCTCTTGGATCAGGCGGAAGGACTTTCGCTGCGGTGTGTATTTTCCATTATTTATATATAAACGCCAGTTTTTGCGCAACCGATAAACATAATGTCATCTAGTATAAGTTCGCAATTGGGGATAGGCGTTCGACTAATCGTGCAGAATAGTCGGCGCCATTTTTTTTGCCGCGATAAGCTGGGTGGTCCGTTGGCAGATGAGGGCAGCGTTACTTCTTTCGTCCTCGCCTGTATGGGGGCGCGGTGTGAAAAGCAGCAGACAATCCTTTCTTTGTTGTTTGAGAGGCGAGGCGTCAGGATAAGGCATCCTATGCCCGAAAAATGGCGGATGTGTGTGGACGAATAGGGACTGCTGCCCTGATAAAAGAGCAGCAGTCGGATGCTAGTCTAGATGTGAGGGGACACGCCATCTGCACCGAAGAAACGCCTCAGGATGATGCGGTTGTGGGTCGAAGTCCGTTCGAAAACAAATGCGACCTGATTGCCGCGGGGCACGAGATAATAGTGGGTAAATCCTAGTCGCGTAAGCCCGTGGCTAAATTGCAACGCATCCTGAAGGTTGACGATGAAGTACAGATGCTGGGTCATGAAAATCACCTCCTTCCGCACTTAAAGGTAGCAGAAGCAGGTGGGTTTTTTGTCTAAATTTTCCATATGGAAGTGCTTGTGAATGTCGTGCTCGGAAATGGAAAAATGGCGTGGGGGTTGAGGGGGAAGTGGGGGTTTCTTGCTCTCGTTTGCGGAACGTTATCCAGTTCTGTTACTATGCAAAATTGCTCAAGTATCAAACAGTGGTTACTATCAGTGGCTGCACTTACAGAGTCGGGCAGCCAATCACGCATTCGCAGGAAACGAAAGTATTATGGACGTAAAGAGGCAATCGTACAGACATTACCTATATCACTTCATACTTCAGAATATTGGACAGGATTATTCAGTTGGGGGAAAAACATTCCTTTATCCCGGAGGAACGTGCTAATCCAGAAGAAATTGAAAAAAGTATTGGGGAATATACTACGATTTATATATCTTTGATTACGAGCTACACTTATGACTGGTATATAGAAAGGGAACGCCATATGTTTGCACAAGAAACATATATTTTAAAACCAAATCAGTTCATAGACCAAGAAGAAATGTGTAAAGAAAACAAAACCTTAATTGACTGCTTTGATTTAGTTTTTGTCCCGATAGGTGATAGTGAAGAAATGAATAAATACTTCTCGTGTAAAAGAAGTCGCCGGTATGTTGATACAGCCATTCAACTTACCTTCAACGAGGATACATTGTTGCATAAACATGTCTTCGATACCGATCTGTGGGGCGATCTTTTATCCCTTGTGGGTCGATTTATCAAGTTTAATTTTGCTAATGTTCAATTCACTAGCACACAGAGTTATTTCTCGCTAGAGGATCTTCCGAATAATACAATTCAATATTCAGTTAAAGCTGCTGACTCCATTTTTGATTTTGAGATAAAAACTATTCTGCCTAAAAAAGAATTTGTCGAATTTATCCTAGTAGAAACTATAAAATTCAGTGAATTGATGATAAAGTACGGTTTTAACAAAAAATATTATGAAGACAGGATAAAGCGGGCTACTCAGTGGTTGTGTTGTGTTGATTTTTTGTAACTAGATTGATCGGGAGAACTTTGACGCCAATCTTTTGCAGCCACTGCTCATGCCATATGCCCATCTCAGATGCGAGCATACCCGGTTCCTTTTATAGTAGGAAGTCCCAAAAACGATTTGCCAGAGTGCATCCAAGAAAAAGCTCACCCGTCCCTGTTTTAAGGAGACGGGCTGTTTTCGTTCAGTACCTGTCCATATAATCTGACATGTAAACGAACCTGGCCCCGTCGCCGATCGCTATCGTTTCAGTCGTTCGCGACACGACCTGCCCGCCAGTGCCAGCTCGACAACAAATGCCTGCGCACTGCCCAAAAAAGAACTTCGCACTCGGGTTGGTAACTTTGGTATGGGAACTCATGAAGCTCTGCTGAACGACAGACCCTAGTTTAATGTAAAAAAAGCCTTCCATTCAGGAAGGCTTAATCATTTATCGGGAGCATGCGTTCTTTATTTGCAGTATTTGTCCGCGAATTGTCTCCCTTAAATCTTACAGATCGTAATACAACTCAAACTCTTTCGGATTCACCGTGCGCTCGACTTGTTGGATGTCGGCGCGTTTCAGGGCGATCCAGCTTTCGATGACTTCCTTCGTGAACACGTCGCCTTCGAGCAGGAAAGCGTGGTCTTGCTCCAGAGCAGTCAATGCTTCCTCCAAAGAGCCAGGGGCGCGCTTGATCTCGTGTTTTTCGGCGTCGGTCAAGTCATAGATGTTTTTGTCCAGCGGGCCGTAGCCAAGCTCGCGCGGGTCGATTTTGCGCTTGATGCCGTCCAGACCAGCCATCAGCATGGCAGCGAAGGCCAGGTATGGGTTGGCGGTAGAGTCTGGCGTGCGAAATTCGATCCGGGACGCTTTCGGAGTCACGGCTGCTACCGGAATCCGTACAGCGGCGGAGCGGTTTCCTTTGGAGAATACGAGATTGACTGGCGCTTCGTAGCCAGGAACGAGACGTTTGAACGAGTTGGTGCTCGGGTTAGTCAAGGCGATCAGGGCAGGCGCGTGGTGCAAAATGCCGCCGATGTAGTGGAGCGCAGTCTCGCTCAGGTTTGCATAGCCGCCTTGCTCGTAGAACAGCGGAGTGTCGCCGTCGAACAAGCTTTGGTGGACGTGCATGCCGGAGCCGTTGTCGCCGACGATTGGTTTCGGCATGAAAGTCGCTGTCTTGCCGTGCTTTGCCGCTACGTTGCGCACGATGTATTTGAACAGCAGCAAGTTGTCGGCAGTGCGAGTCAAGGTGTCGAAACGGAAGTTGATCTCGCCTTGGCCGGCAGTAGCTACTTCGTGGTGATGACGCTCCACGTAAAGTCCAGCCTGAGTCATCAAGGTGCACATTTCGTTGCGGATATCCATTTGGGAATCAGTCGGCTGCACAGGGAAGTATCCGCCTTTGTTGCGAACTTTGTATCCCAGGTTTTGGCCTTCTTTTCCGGTGTTCCAGAACGCTTCCTCGGAATCGATATGGAAGTAGGAGCCGGATGGGCCGGAGTCGTAGCGCACGCTGTCGAACAGGAAAAACTCGGATTCCGGGCCGAAGTAGGCTGCGGTAGCCAGACCAGTTTGTTGCAAGTACGCTTCTGCCTTGAGGGCGATGCCGCGCGGGTCGCGAGTGTATGTGGTGTTGTCCGGATTGGCAATGTTACAGACGATGTTCATTGTTTTTGCTTCTACGAAAGGATCGATAAAAGCGGTGGACGGGTCCGGCATGGCAACCATGTCGCTTTCCTCGATGGATTTGTAGCCGACGAGACTGGAACCATCGAAGGCAACGCCATTGCGGAAGGTGCCTTCATCTACGGCGTAAGCAGGAACGGTAACGTGGTGTTGACGGCCAAGCAGATCGACGATACGGAAATCTACATATTCCACTTTCTCTGCATCAATGGTGGACAAAACAGTTTTCATATCCAAAACAACCCACTCCAATCGCGAAATATTTTCGTATTTGGTAAATTATTGTTCGTGTTTTCGTGAATTTCTATATCTCGAATTATAGCGATAACAAACAATGTTCGTCAAGAGGTTTTCTAACTTTATATGTTAGTTTTTCTAACATGATATTGCGGGGTTTTGAAATTGGTTCCGGTTTTGTAGAATATAGACGAACTATTACGAATAAATGGAGGCGAACGGCGATGAAAGTATTGGTACTGGGAGCGGGCGGAATTGGCGGTTACTTTGGCGGCAGATTGGCGGAGTCAGGGGTGGATGTAACGTTTCTGGTGCGCGAACGTAGATACAAGCAAATGCAAGAGCGGGGATTGCGGGTGCAAAGCATTCACGGCGACTTGCATCTGGAACAGCCGCAGATGATTCAGGCGGGGGAAGCTGCGGGGCCTTTTGACGTCGTATTGTTGTCCAACAAAGCGTACACGCTAACAGAAAGCATCGACGCGATTGCTCCCTACGTCAGTGAACATACGGTCGTCATCCCGTTGCTGAACGGAATCGCTCACATGGAGCTGCTGTGGGATCGCTTCGGGCGCGAGCGTGTGCTGGGAGGGCTTTGTTTTATTGAAACAACGCTGAATGCAGAGGGCGATGTCGTGCAAACCAGCCCGATCCACGATGCGGTGTTCGGGGAATGGGAGGGCGGAAAAAGCGAGCGTGTCGAGAAGATCGAGCAAGCTTTTGCCAATATTAATGGAACGATGCGGGCCAGCAACAACATCCAGCGAGAGGCTTGGCACAAATACTTGTTCATTGCGACGTTCTCCGGGATCACTACGCTCATGAACTCCGCTGTCGGTCCGATTCGCGAAGCGGCGTACGGTGTAGAGCTGACAAGACAGCTGGCTGAGGAAATCGTTTCGGTCATGCAAGCTCTGGAAGCACCGATCAAGCCGGACATCGTCGAAAAGCAAATGGAGACTTTCCAAAACCAGCGCCCGCAGACGAAGTCCTCCATGCTCCGCGACATGGAAAAAGGGCTTCCGGTCGAAGCCGACCATCTGCAAGGCTACCTTTTGGAGCGAGCCGAGCAAAGAGGCTTGTCCACTCCGCTTTTGAAAGTTGTCTACAATAATCTGAAGGTTTACGAACTGAAGCGGGAAGAAGGCAAATAAGGTATAATAGTGGGCGAACATCATTAGAAATTTAGGAGGGGTTATAGATGGAAGTCATCAAGATTTCCCCCCGCGGATATTGCTATGGTGTTGTCGAGGCCATGGTCTTGGCAGCGCGTACAGCCAACAATCTCGACTTTCCCCGCCCGATTCACATATTGGGCATGATCGTACACAATGCCCACATCGTTGAGGCGTTTGAAAAACAAGGCGTCAAAACGTTGGACGGAGAAGACCGGATGGCTCTCTTGGATCAGATCGACGAAGGAACCGTCATCTTCACCGCGCACGGCGTCTCTCCCGAGGTGCGGAAAAAAGCAAGGGACAAAGGGCTGACAGTAGTCGATGCGACCTGCCCGGACGTGACCAAAACACACGATCTGATCCGTGAAAAAATCGCGGACGGCTACCATGTGATTTACATCGGGAAAAAGGGGCATCCAGAGCCGGAGGGCGCTGTCGGCATTGCGCCGGATCGCGTGCATCTCGTGCAAAAAATCGAAGAGCTGAAGCAGCTCGACGTACCGACTGACAAACTCATCGTGACCAATCAGACGACGATGAGCCAGTGGGATGTCAAGCATTTGATGGACGCCATTCTGGAGCGCTTCCCGGGGGTGGAAGTGCACAACGAGATTTGTCTGGCAACGCAAGTTCGTCAAGAAGCGGTGGCTGGCCAGGCAGGAGAAGCCGATCTGTGTCTCGTCGTGGGCGATCCGCGAAGCAACAACTCGAACCGATTGGCCCAAGTGTCGGAGGAGATCGCGAATGTGCCGTCCTATCGGATTGCCGATTTGTCCGAGCTGGACATCGAATGGCTGCGCGGAAAGAAAAACGTGGCGGTTACGTCCGGGGCGTCTACGCCAACTCCTTTGACCAAGGAAGTCATTTCGTTCCTGGAGCAATTTGATGAGTTCAACCCGGCTACATGGGAAAAGAAACGGACTGTTGACATGACGAAAATTTTGCCGAGGGTGAAATAGGAGAGCCATATGCCAGGATCACAGGTCGGTATCGGATTATCGGGCGCTGGCGGGAGATACTTCAGTCTCAGCGCCCTTTACCTTTTTATTTATTACGGGTTTGGGGCATTTTCTCCGCTCATTACCCAGTATTACAATTCCATTTCGCTCACAGGCACCCAGATTGGATTGATCAGTGCCGTAGCCCCAGTCGTTTCGATTATCGCTCAGCCGATGTGGGGCCTTTTTTGTGACCGCTTTCAAATTCGCAAAACTGTGTTGATTCTGACACTTGTTGTCTCGGGATTGGTAGGATTGTTTTTCATCGGGACGTCTGCCTTTGCTTTTGTCTTTTTGCTTTACCTGATCCTGTCGTTTTTTCAAAGCGCGATTATCCCGGTCTCCGACAGTCTGGCGTTGGGATATGCGAAAAAAAACGGGCTGCAATTCGGCGACATCCGCTTATGGGGAGCGGTAGGGTTTGCGCTTGCGGCATTTGTCACAGGGCTGCTGGTTGAGAAGCTGGGGCCGTCCGTGCTCTTTTATTCTTACTGTTTCGCGCTGTTGATCGCCGTGCTGCTTGTGTTGCGCGTACCGGATGAGTCGCAGGAGACGCCGCGCTTTCGGGTTGGCATGCTGGCTGGCATGCGCGATCTGCTGCGGATGCCGCGCTATTTGTTGTTTCTTTTGGCGTCGTTTTGCGTGCTCGGAGCTGTGAACGCGAACAACATCTGGTTTTCGCTGTTTTATCAGGAGATTGGCGGCACTGTGGCGGGAGTAGGGCTGGCTTTTCTGTTGTTCGCAGGCAGTGAAGCGCCGTTCATGAAGCTGGCAGGCATGATCGTGCGGAGGTGGGGGCTGGAGCTGACGCTTTTGCTCGCCGCTGTATTCGGAGCGGCACGCTGGCTTTGGTACAGCTCGGCTCCAAGCACGACGCTAGTCATCGCCATGTTTTTCGTCCAAGGAATTTCGGTCGGATTTTACTTGGCGACATCCGCCCAATTTGTGCGCGAAAATACGCCCGCTTCCCTCCAGGTGACGGCGCTGGCCATCTTCTTTTCCGTGGGAGGCGGGCTGGGAACGATGCTGTGCAATCTGGCGGCTGGCTGGATCAAAGATTCCTATTCCACGCTAGGCATTTATTTGTTTTTCGGGATCATCACGGTAATCGGGATCATTCCGTTGGTGATGATCAAATTCGGGCCGTGGAAGCAGCGTTCGTTCGACGAGGACGCGGAGGTTACTCAATAATGAGCATGCCCTGATAGCCGCTTTCCGGATAGCCAGGTGCATCCGAAACGAAGAAGAACCGCCCTTTTTTAGCGGCGGAAAACTGCAACATGGTCGACTGGGTAGGCTTCAGCTCCATGGAAGCCAGGTTCAGCTCGCGTATGGACAGATTGTGCGGCCGGGTGTCTGTGTTGACGATCATGAGGGAGACTCGCTCGCCTTCTTTGGCAGACAGCTGGCTGGGGAGAAAGCCGGCGCCGGAAATCGTGACGGTGTGCGTCCGCGTTGTGGCGGCGTAGGAAGTAAGCATGTGTTGATGATGATGCGTCCAAAGCAGCGTTAATGTCACGGCAAGTGCGAGGAGTGGATAGCGAAGCTGCCGGAACCATTGACGAGACATTTTGCATTCAGCTCCTTTGCGGCAATAACATGGTGGTTGTAGATTGTACTATTATCCTGTCCTCAGTCATTGCCCAATAAACACATTTTTCCTCAGCCCTCAACGCAAGGCGAAATGCTGCCATCGCGGGCGAATGGTCTGTGTCTTGCAGGAGTGAATAGTGAAAAGCTCTCTTGAAAAAGAGGGCTTTTTCTTTTTGCGGAACAGAGCGATTCAATCTATCTCACGCATATTACTTTGTCATACATAGTAATATGTGCTATGCTGTACTTATGAGGTGAGCCGGATGAGTGACAAAGGCATTAGCAGCGATTTGATCCGCGGACACATCGATACGATCATTCTGCGGGTTTTGTGTGAAAAAGACAGTTACGGATATGAGATCATCAAAACGATTTTTCAAAACAGCGAGCAGCAATATGAATTGAAGGAGCCTTCCCTGTACACCAGTCTGAAAAGATTGGAGGGGCAAAAGCTCATTTCGTCATATTGGGGCGATGAAAGTCAGGGCGGCAGGCGCAAATATTATCAGATCACCGCAGAAGGCAGGGCGGCATATGCAAGCGCGCTCGCTTCGTGGCAGGTCGCCAAACGGTTGATAGACAAGCTGATCGCCAGACAGGAGGAAGCGTGATGGAACATCTGCAAGCTCATGTGGAAAAGCTGTTTTACAAATACAAAAAGAGCAACCAGATAGAAGAGTTGAAGTGGGAAATGCTGAGCAATCTGGAAGCGCGAGTCGCGGATTTGGTCGCAGACGGGATGGAGCTGGAAGAAGCGATGCGTGTCGCCATCGAGCAGCTTCCCTCGGCGGATCAGCTCGTCGGGGAAAAGCGCAAGGTATACGTCGCGATCTTTTTGCAGGAGCTGGTACAGCGCGCGCTTTTGTACACCTTGGTCGCCTGGGTGCTGACGATGCCGCTGCGGATATGGGGAATGGGCATTTTGCTGAATCACAGTTTGCTTGCCCTTTGTTTGCTGGAAGGAGCTGTGTTTGCTGTTTTGCTCGGGATAAATCGGAAGACTGGCAAGCGAAAAGCTGTCGAGCTGAGCCTTCGCTCTGCTTTTACCTTGCGAAAAACGGCCTGGTTGCTGTGGGGATTGTACATGGCTGTATCGGTTGCGTATACGACAGCGCTGCATTTTGGCAGCGATATTTGGTTCGCCAGGGAGATCAGCCTGTCCGGGCCGTATCAGTTCGCCACGGTCGCCGTAGAGTATGTGTTGCCCCTCGTCTCTATCATCGTGCCGCTGTTGTTGCACGTCGTCCCAGATGTGATGATGCAGTGCGAAGCGAGGGAGGAAGATTGAGATGAGAACGAAGCTGATTGTTTTGCTCGCGGTAATCGGTCTGGGCATGTTCGCCTTGATCCAAGGCGTCATCATTCCTGACAGAGAGCTTGCTGCCAAACAGTATTTGGAAGACCAGCAAAATCCGCTGACACACGATTTGCAAACGATTTTGCCGTACAAGCACAAATACATGGGGGCGGTTTCTAACCTGAATTTGTTCAACCATTTGCCGTTGAGCAATGAGCGGCGCTCGTTTCAGCTGCGTCCCGAGCAATTTGCGATTGAGGTCAAGTACGAAGCCAGCGAGTTGCGTTCCGACGAGAAAAAGATCAGGCAAGCTCTGCTGTACAATTCTGTTGCGGCTTTTGCCCTGATTGACAATTTGCAAATCATCGAGTACCAGTTCGTGGACGAGACGCTGACGATTGCCCGCGCCGACATTCAAAAAGCGTTTGGAGACGATTTGAAGGCGCTGTTGACGACAGATAAGTGGCGGTCCGAAGTGCAGGGACGAGGCGTTTTTGGCAGAGAGTGTGAAGTTGCTGCAAGAAAAGCGGCAGTAGAGGTGGGAAAAGCAAGAAGTCTTCTGTTTGGGGGTCAGTCCCGTCTCCCGGCAAGCAGGGGAAGGCTTGCTTTTTCTGTTTGGCCGGGAGCAGGCTTGAGGGCCGCTTGCGCTTGCCTTAGGCAAAAAACGCTGGAGAATAGCGAACCGTTCCATGGACGCCATCCAGACCGCCAGGAACAAGCTCCAGCGCCATGAATGCTTCGTCCGGCACTTCAAAAGGAGCGCGGATATCCCATTGCGAAGCGGGACGGAAGCCGAACTTGGGGTAGTATTTCGCATGTCCGAGCACGACGATCGCTGTATACCCAAGCTCTTTGGCGATCTCGATCGACTTGTTGATCAGCGCAGTCCCGATTCCTTTTCCTTGCTGGGAAGGGAGGACGGAGACGGGAGCCAGGGCGAGCGCCTGATGGGAGGAGCCGCCAGCGTGAACGATCTCGATTTTGCTCAGCAACAAATGTCCGACGATGCTGTCGTGCTCTTCATAGACGAGTGACAGGGCAGGGATGAATGCGTCGGATGCTCGCAAGCGCGAAACCAAAAGATGCTCGCTGTGATCACTGAAAGGCTCATCGGCAAAGGCGGCTTGTACTACTTGCTCGGTTGCGAGATAATCGCTCGGTTTTTCTGCACGAATCGGCATGATCTATTCCTCCGAATGTCTTTTCCCCATTGTACATCAAGCTGATTCAGATGGCGTACTGGCGATCACATTCGCGAAGGCGGCTTTGAATACAGCACCCCCCATTAAAAAAACAGGCTTAACACGTAGTAAAAGAAAGCAGCAAGCAGCGCGGAGATGGGGAGGGTGATAAACCACGTAATGATGATTCGCTTGGCGACGCCCCAGTTGACCCCTTTCAGCCGTTTTGCCGCCCCGACGCCCATAATTCCCGACGAAATCACATGGGTGGAGCTGACCGGAAGCCCCAGCTGTGTAAAGGTAAAAATGATCGTGGAGGAGCTTAAATCGGCGGTAGCGCCGTTGATCGGCTCGATTTTCGTAATTTTGCCGCCGACGGTCTTGATAATTTTCCAGCCGCCGACAGAGGTGCCAAGCCCCATCGATATCGCGCAAATCAGCTGGACCCAAAACGGAATGGTCGCCGTATCAGTATGCAAGCCAGCAGCTACCAGGGCAAAGACGATAATGCCCATCGCTTTTTGTGCATCGTTCGTTCCGTGTGTAAAAGATTGCAGGGCGGCGGTGACGATCTGAAAGTAACGAAAGCCCCGGTTCACTTTAGCGGGCGGGATGTGGATGCTGCGAAACACGGCGTAAACGAGCTTCATCAACACAAAAGCGGCGACGAGCGCGATGATCGGCGACAAAATCAACGCCTCGAAAATTTCGATGAAGCCGTTCCAGTTAATTTGCTGCACGCCGGCTGAAGTGAGAACCGCTCCCACGACTGAGCCGATCAACGCGTGGGAAGAACTGCTGGGAATGCCGTACCACCACGTAACCAAGTTCCAGAAGATCGCGGCCAACAGCGCAGCCAGCACGATCAATACGCCAAATTCCAGCTTGGCGGGATCGGCGATTTTTCCTCCGATCGTTTTGGCGACTCCGGTAAAGGCGAGAGCGCCGACAAAATTCATCACGGCAGCCAGCGCAATAGCCGTTTTCGGCGGCAATGCTTTTGTCGAGACGGTGGTGGCGATCGCGTTGGCCGTATCGTGGAAGCCGTTGATAAAGTCAAAAGAAACAGCCAACACAATAACAGCCACAACAAGAGGCAGGCTTGTATGCATGAGAGTAGCCTCCTTGGTTTATGTATTGCCCATGATTACAGTCTCCATCGCGTCAGCGACATCCTCGCAATGATCCATGACGTCCTCCAGTACCTCGTAAATCTCCTTGAACTGCATAATGTGAATCGGATCGCTCGACGCTTTGAACAGCCGGCGAATACTTTCCCGCTCAAGCTCATCCCCGGTACTTTCCAAATCGTTGATCCGAATAATGTACTCCTTCATGCCTGGCAGCTTTTGCTTTTGCAACAGCTCGATGGCGAGCAAAATTTGCTGGGTAGAATCCTCGATCAGTTGGCCGAACCGCACCATCGTTTCATCCGGCTCCATGATGTCGTACATGTAAAGGCGAGCCGCACACCCTTCCAGACCGTCCAGCACATCGTCCAGCTTGATCGCCAGGTTCATCACGTCTTCACGCTCGATTGCCGTGATGAACGTCTTGTTGATGCGCACAATGATTTCGTGGATCAGCTTGTCGCCCTTTGACTCGAACACTTTCATTTCCTCGGCAAAGCTTTTTAAGGTGTCCAGCGAATTGATTTTATATTGGTTGAAATACACAGCGGAATCATGCACGTTTTTGGCGATTTCGTACAAGTCGTCCAAAAGGGCATCCGATTTGGTAAAAAGCATAAAAAGACCTCCACATCGTAAGTCGACTAGACATAGTGTGAGTGGAGGCGGGTTTCGTTATTCACTTTTCGCAAATCTAGAGCGAAAGGAGCTGGCTTGCCATGTAAACGGCGACACCCCACATGATCAGCGCCGAAACGATGTTCAATGTGCGCAGCAAGCTGCCGGAGCGATCCAGCTTGCCCGTGATTCTGCCTGCCAGCGCCAAGCCGAAAAACCAGAGGCAGGATACGAGAATGCAGGCGAGCGTAAAGCCCCACTTTTCCGTGCCTGCATAGCTGAGCGAGCTGGTCCCGATTACGCCGATCGTATCGAGGATCGCATGCGGATTGAGCAGCGACACCGAAGCGGCAAACATTATTTGCTTTTTCGCGGAAAAGCTTTCCTTCTCTCTGTTTTCCGGATCGGGACGGCTGCGCCAGGTCAAGTAGCCCATGTACAGCAAAAAGCAGACGCCGATTATGTACAAGACCGTTTTCAACCAGGTCACAGTCAACACGATCAAGGATACGCCGAGAACAGCGAGCAAAATCAGGATGGCATCGCATACGGCAGCCGTAACAATGACAGGTGCGGCTCGCCACAACGTAGGCTGCGAAGCTCCTTGATTGAATACAAACACGTTTTGCGCTCCAAGCGGCAAAATCAGCCCAAAGGCGAGCACAAAACCGTGCAAAATGGCTTCGGCCACGATTTCTTCCTCCTTTTTCCCATAAGCACATGAGTGATTGCGTTACCGACATTATGGCGGAGGAAGGGCGGAATGTCTCCAGCCAATTGGTTTGCTCGCATCCCAACCAATTTGTAAAATGGACGTAAGAGGAGGAGAGAACGGATGCTGACGATTGACTGGAAGCCGGACAAAGCGGGAGACATGCCTGTGTATGCCCAGATTGTCGCCTATATAAAAGGGAAGATTGCCGGGGGCGAATGGCCGATCAACAGCAAGCTGCCTGCGCAGCGCGCTTTGGCCGCAGCTTTCGGAGTGAACCGCAGCACGGTTGTGACCGCCTTGGAGGAGCTGAAAGCGGAAGGACTGATTGAAGCGACGGTCGGCAGCGGTTCGGTCGTCTGCAATAACTCGTGGTCGCTCTTGGCCACTACGCCGCCTCCTGATTGGCTCGGGTACGTGCAGTCGGGCACGCATTTGCCCAATTTGCCGACGATTCAAGACATTAATCGCTACGAGCCAGATCCGCGCTACATCCGGCTGGGAACGGGAGAGCTGTCGCCACGGTTGATTCCGACAGCGGAGATGGAGGATGTTCTCGCTGATTTGCGGGGAAAAATGACGCAGCTTGGCTACCCGGAACCAAAAGGGCTGCTTCCGTTGCGCGAAGCCATCAGCGCGCAGTTGCTCAAGCAAGGAATCGCAGCTTCGCCAGCATCGATTTTGGTTGTATCGGGAGCGTTGCAAGCGTTGCAGCTGATTTCTCTCGGCATTTTGCACAAAGGCTCGACGATTTTGCTTGAACAGCCATCCTACTTGTTTTCGCTGCCGCTGTTTCAGTCTTCGGGAATGAGACTGGCAGGTGTTCCGATGGATGAACAAGGAATATCGCCACAAGCCCTCACACGCCAAAAGCAGCTTCACAACGGGGCGCTGTTGTATACGATTCCCGCCTTTCACAATCCGACCAGCATTTTGATGAGCGAACAGCGCAGACGCCAGATCATGGCGACATGCGAAAAAGCGCAATTGCCGATTTTGGAAGACGATGTGTACGGGGAGCTGTGGCTGGACGCGCCGGGACCTGCTCCGCTGAAAGCGAGTGATCAAAGCGGGCTGGTGCTTTACATGGGCAGCTTGTCCAAAACGCTTAGTCCTGGCTTGCGTATCGGCTGGATTGTCGGGCCGCAGCCGGTCATCGAACGGCTGGCTGATGTGAAAATGCAGATTGATTACGGCTCCAGCGCCCTCTCGCAATGGGCCGCAACCGAGTGGCTGACGTCAGGACGCTACGAGCGTCATCTGAGGCACATTCGCCAGTCCTTGCGTGTGCGAAGAGATCGCATGTGCGAGCTGCTTGCCCGCTGGTTTGGCGATTTGGCTGACTGGCATGTTCCCCAAGGGGGATTTTACGTCTGGCTCCGCTTGCGCCAGGCTGTGTCGATGCGCAAGCTGTTTACCCAAGCCTTGGCGGAAGGCATTTTGCTCAATCCTGGCTATGTGTACGACCAGACGGACAGCCAGCATTTGCGCTTGTCTTATGCGTATGCAGATGAGGCAGAAATGGAGCGGGCGTTACACACTGTCGCCAAGCTATTGAGGGCAAGCGAGTGAAAAGCGATCAATAAAAATGAATTGCGCCAGATTGTCAGCGCAAAACAGCCACGACCCGCAAAACAGAACGGGCCGTGGCTGTCCAAGACGGATGCTGCGTGAGCAGGCTTAATGATAAGGGAACTGGGTGGAATACCCGGAGAACTGCTGGTACGCTTGCTCCAGCTTTTGCTGTTCTGCCGCTTCGAGCTTGTACCAGCCTTTTTGGAACATCAAATTGTACGCTTCCCGCGCTGATTGGTGCGTCTCATCCAGCATCTGCATCATATCGGCGTGCAGCTGTTGGTGGCTCGCTTCACGAACAGCGACGTTCAAGCCGTCGGTCACGTATTTGCATGTTGCCAGGCAGTCGTTGATAAAGTCGCGGTCGTTCATTTGCGGACCTTTGACTTGTGGCAGCTGACCGGATTGCGGATTGGCGATCTGATTTTGGTTTGGCATCGTCATTTTCCCTCCCTTACTGCATTTGTTGCTGCTGTTGTTGGGATTGCGTCTGCGGCAAGGTAGCCATGATCGCTGTGTTGTTGTTCTGGAGATGGGAGAGCAGCTTCTGGTAATGCTGTTGGTGCATGCGTCCGGTTTTCTCCAGACATTGTTTTACATCCGGGTCAGTCGCTTGCTGGGCAAAGAAATGCAGCTTCTTAAAGGCAAGCAGCTCCCAGGAGAGCGCGTCCTTTATATAGCTCAAGTCTTTTGTCGAAATGACTTTGGGCGGCTCGGGAATCGGCGCTTGCGTAAAAGGCAGGGAAGACATGATGGATGGCATCTGATTGCTCCTTTCATGTTGAGATACATGTATAGGATGGACAACTCGGAAGCAAGTAACCCTGCCTGTTTCCGGCAAAAAATAAAGAACCGATCAGCGCAGGATCGGTTCCATATATTACGAATGAGACAGCTCCAGCGAGGCGACCTGGATGTCGATGCTGGCAGGAGCGATATTCAGGCAAAAGCTTGCTTCCTTGTGCAAATCCTCCTGAATGTCGCGGACGAGCTTGGTTATATCCGTCAAATAAGGCAGCTTGAGCGCCAATGTAATTTGAAGCCGCGGCAAATCTTCAAACGAGAACAGCACTTTGACGACCTGGCTGACTTCCTCGTAGCGGCTGCATGTAGCCTGAGCGATTTTGCGCAAAACTTGCGGGTGAATGACGATCCGTCCGCCGGAAAAAGGCGGATGCACGACGGTCGATTCTCCGATGACCTCTTTTTTCGAACTGAATATTTGGGTGGCGGAGGAGATCAGCCGTTGCAAAAAGTCTTTTTCCACTTCGACGCGCGGAATCGGAATGACGTGTCTGCCCATCGTTTCCCGTACATAGCGGGCAGCTTCGATTTCCTGCGGCGGTTTGATCGATTCGATGGGAATGTATTCGATGGAAGCGGGCAAATGCAGCGCCTCTACAATCCGGGTGATCATGCGCTGGGACGTCCCGAGAATCAGCAGCCGTCCCGGTTGATGCTGTTCGAGACTGCGCCGCACTTCCTCGGCGTGCTCCTCGTAATGAAAAATCGCCCGTTTGACAGCCTGGATTTTCGTCTTTTCGTATTTGGCGGAGGTTCCGGCCACCTTGCGCCCCTGGTAGATCAGGATGCCATCGTCAATAATGGCGTCGATGTTCATGCGATGGGCGAGTTCTAGTGCGCTGGAGCTTTTTCCTGTGCCACTGGTTCCGTACAGGGCGTAGATTTCCATGGAATCCCTCCTTCGACTGTTTTTTTCTATTATACAAGAAGCAGAAGAGGGACAAAAGCTCAGCGGTACTCGGCACCCATTTCTCTGGACCGTTCTGTCGCCCGCAAAATCGCGGCGGTGACGGCCTCCTGAAATTGATACGATTCCAACACGGCAAGCCCAGCCTGCGTCGTTCCTCCCGGACTGGTCACTTGCTTGCGCAGCAAGGCTGGCTCCGCTCTTGTTTCCAGCAGCATCGTAGCGGCTCCGATTACGGTTTGAAGCGTCAGTTGGCGGGCCATTTCCCGATCCAGTCCCGCTGTCGCACCAGCGCCCATCATGGCTTCGACCAGGTAGTAAATGTAGGCGGGACCGCTGCCGGACAGACCCGTGATAATATCCAGCTCTTCTTCCGCGACTTCGTACACGGTGCCAATCGCTTCGAACAGGCGCGTAGCGAGAGTAAGCTGCTCTGGCTGAACAAAAGCGTTGGCGCTCATCCCGGTTGCGGACAGCCCGACAGCAGAAGAAGTGTTGGGCATCGTGCGAATGATCGGGCAGTCAACGCCCAGCCATTCCCCGATCAAACTGGTGGAAACGCCAGCGACTACGGAAATGATCAACTGATGGGGAGACACTTTTCCGCGAAGCTCCATCAGCGCTTCCCCCGCATCTTTTGGCTTGATTGCCAAAATCAAAATATCAGATGTGCGGGCTACATCGAATTTGTCCGTCGAGGTGCTTACGCCGTAGGCAGTAGCCAGCTCCTCCAGCCGTTCGAGGTTGTTCCGGTTTGTCACCGTCATTCGCTCAGCCTGAATCAAGCCTTTTTTCAAAATTCCCGAGAGCATCGCTTCGACGATGGAGCCGGCTCCGAGAAAGCCGATTCGTCCGTTTGTGATGGCGGTTGCTTGGTTGCTCATAGCTGTTATCCTCCTTTTGGACTAGCGGATTTGTCCCGTGCCGCGCACGACGTATTTGTAAGAGGTGAGAGCAGGCAGTCCCATCGGCCCGCGAGCGTGCAATTTTTGCGTACTGATGCCAATCTCGGCCCCGAAGCCAAATTCGCCGCCATCGGTGAAGCGGGTAGACGCATTGTGATAGACGGCAGTAGCATCGACGGAAGCCAAAAAGTGCCGGGCTGCCTCCAAGTCCTCCGTCACGATTGCTTCGGAATGACCTGTGCTATGTGTGGCGATGTGCTCAATCGCTTCTGCCAGACTGTCCACCGTGCGGACAGCCAGGACGAGATCGGAGTATTCCGTATCCCAGTCAGTCGGCTCAGCGCTGACCAACAAGTCGGCGAGATCGTGGTGAACTGCTCGCGTCTTTTCGCAGACGCGCAACTCGACCCCGGCTGCCAGCAGCTTCTGCAAAAGGGAGCGCTGGGAATCGTGCGCCCAGCTTGCATGGATCAACAGCGTTTCCGCAGCGTTGCAAACGGCAGGCCGGCTTGTTTTGGCGTTGACCGCGATTGCTTCCGCCATGTCGTAGCGGGCGGCTTGATCCACGTAGATGTGACAATTGCCCACCCCTGTCTCCAACACAGGCACGCTTGCCAGCTTTAGCACCCGCTGAATCAGCCCGGCGCCGCCGCGAGGAATGATGACGTCCACGAGTCCGTTGGCGGTGCATAAAACGTCGACAGATTCATGTTCGGCAAAAGGCAAATATTGGACAGCTTCTTGCGGAAGGCCAGCGACCGCCAGCGCTTCGCGAATCGAGCGGACGAGCGCCAGATTGCTGTGAACCGCGCTGTGGCTGCCACGCAGGACGATGGCATTCCCGGTTTTGAGCGCGATCGCTGCCGCATCTACCGTGACATTCGGCCGGGCTTCGTACACCATGCCGATGACGCCAAGCGGAACGCGAACTTGCTCGATGACAAGACCGTTGGGCCGGGTCCATGAGTCGATTTGCTGCCCGACGGGATCGTCAAGAGCCGCCAGCGAAGTCAGGCTGTCTGCCAAATCTGTCATCCGCGCAGGCGTCAGACGCAAGCGATCGAGATAGGAAGCGGGTTGCCCGTCAGCTTCCGCCTTGGCGATATCTTGTTCGTTGGCTGCCAAAATGATCTCTGTATCTGCCAGCAGCCTTTTCCCGATTTCCGTGAGAGCTTTGTCTTTTTCCGCTCGGCCAAGCAGAGCCATCTGCCGCGAAGCCTGCTTTGCCAGTGAGAGTTGTGCCAGCACGTTTTCCTTCAAGCTTTTCATTTTCTCCCCAACTCCTTGTTCTTTGTCTCTTTGTCTATAAAAAGGCGCTAAAAAACGCTTACCGTGTCGGTGTCCATTCATCGCGATGTATGACTGTGCCGCTGCGTCGCGTCAAGTTGGAAGGAGAAAGAGAAGCGAGCAACTGGTCAGCGCCATATCTGCTGACGCCCCGTCCGATCAGGGAACCGTCGCAATACACTTCAATGACTTCGCCTTCCGCGAACTTCCCTGAGACTTCGCGCACCCCCGCGAGAAGCAGGCTGCGGCTTTTCTCTAAAATCGCTTCTGCCGCTCCGCTGTCGACCGTGATCGTGCCGCGAACAGGGGAGTGCAGCGCAATCCATTGTTTGCGGGTAGAAACGCCGGAGGAGGAAGGAGCTTCCGGGTGATAGCCGACATAAGTGCCATCGCCGTTGCCTGCCAGCGCTTGCACGAGATCTGCTGGTTGCGCCAATTTTCCGATAAAGCTTGGAATCCCCAGACCTTGCGCCGTTCGCGCTGCAATCAGTTTGGAGCGCATCCCGCCAGTACCTAGCTGCGACGCCCCTTTTGCCAGTGCCTCGATTTCGTCCGTGACTTCTGCAAGCGAGCTGATCCGCTGGGCGTCAGGATGATGGCGAGGGTCTTTGTCATACAGTCCGTTCGTATCGGTGAGAATCATGTACAAATCGGCGTGTACCAAGCCTGCGACCAGTGCGCCGAGCATGTCGTTGTCGCCAAAGGTCAGCTCTGCGACCGATACGGTGTCGTTTTCGTTGATGATCGGCAAAATGTTTTTGTCGAGCAAAAGCGACAGCGTTTGAAAAGCGTGCTGATAGCGCTCCCGGTGCGAGAAGTCTCCCCGCGTCAGCAAAATTTGCGCCACGCTGAAGTGGTGGGCAGCGAACATTTGCGTGTACGTTTGCATCAACAGACTTTGGCCGATGGCTGCGGCAGCCTGCTTTGCTGCCAACGAGCGGGGGCGCTGCTGATAGCCGAGACTTTGATAACCGCTTGCGACTGCTCCCGAAGAAACGAGTACAACCTGATGCCCGGCCGCGCGGAGCTTGCTGATGGCTGCGACGAGCAGCGACATTTTTGCGGGATCAACTCCACCGCCCACAGCGGCAATCGAGCTGCTGCCCACTTTGACAACGAGACGCAATTTTCCCTTCTTCATGCTTTAACCTCCTAGCTAGGACAATAAAAAAAGCCCAATCGTCTCTTTGATTAAGGACGAAAGGGCATGTTTAGCCTTACGCGGTACCACCTTATTTGACGTTTGCGGACAGGGAAGTCCAGTCGCAAACATCCGGCTCTCTTTCTTTGATAACAGGTGAAAGAAACCTGTCCAGGTCTTCCCTGGATGCTCTGGGGTGGGTTCGAACCGATTCATGGGCGAAACCTCTCAGCCGCTGGATTTCGCTCTCTGGACCTGAAGGGCGGTTTTACTGTTCCCCGTCATTGCCGATCACTATGCGCTTATTAATTCACTATTATTCTGTAGGCCCACAAGAAATGTCAAGAGGGTTATTGAAATTGTTCGCTGCCATATGCTCCCGACCTGGCCTTGATCTCGAAGCGCTTCGTCTTCTGATCGCGGACGAGACGGTAGCGCAGCGTGCGGTCGGAGGCAAAAGACGAATCGGTTGCGTCCTGCACCGTGACATCCAACTCGCCGTTGCTTTTGGCTACTGTCGTATTGCGCACGGAGATGAGAACCGGATAGTCCACGCGCGGAATGGCGACAAATACTTTGTCCTTGATCAGCTTGGTAGTCAGCTTGTCGTACATGGACAGAGCAAGCGGCATGCTCCAATAACGACCGAAGTAGCCGACGATTTTGTCTTTGCTCTCAAATTGCTTCGGCAGCTCCCGGAAGACCAGCCCATCTTCGTAGACGGTTTTGCCTTTCGCGTTGTCGAGCGCCGCGAAATACACTTCTTCCAGTACATGCTCTGCGCGGTTCAAAAACAGCACAACGTCCATTTTGTTGTCGCCGAGCTTCTGAATAGCGGACAGCTTCACAGGCTTGTTTTGGGCTTTCGTCTTGCTTTTGCTCTCCTCTTTGGCGGGCATCGTGCAGCCGACAGAGAACAGAGGCAAGGAAAGAGAAAGAAAAATCACCCAGTTTTTCCAGTTGTTTTTCATGGCGCACCTCTTTTGAAAAAACGGTAGTTTCCTGTTAGCGTGTGTGGGAAAAGAGATCAATAACCAAGAGAAAAGCTGCCAGTTGCCAAAGGATGAGGTTTGCGCGGAAAAAGGAAACAGGATAGGGGTTGTCTGACACACGGATTATGTCTATCATGAAGAGAGTTGTGCAGATCGAACAATTGAGGTGGAAAATAAATGTTTGGATTTGGAAAAAAGGCAAAAAAACCGGACGGTATTGATATTTTGATCATCAAAACGGTCGATGCCAAAAACCGTAATTTTTACCAGGTAGCTTTTCCGAGCGTAGTAGCAAATGATGTACTGTCTATGCTGCAAAAACTGGAAAAATCGAAAATCAACCAGCAAGAGTTTTTGGGGGAAATCGGCGGATTCCGGATCGTTACCCATCTGGAAGCGCTGACCAGCTATGACGTGCTCGACGATGCTGACATGGAAGCACATCCTATTCAAATTCCTGACTTCGCCAATATGCTGCTGCGCCGTCTGGAAGCGTTGGATGAGAGCGGAGCGATGGGAGAATCCGAGGATTTGGCTTTTATCATGGGCGAGTTGACCATGCTGCGCGACGGCAGCTTTGTGCCGCAAAACTAAAACGAAAAAACGTAAGGTATCTGCTGGCTCGTGCCGGGCAGAATACATCAGGGGCCGTGGGAGAAACCGACGGCTCTTTTGCGTATTCGCAACTTTTGGGCAAGACCGTTCGTATACATAAGGTGGAAGCTGCTGGAAACAGGCTGGAAAAGAGCGCGGGCTAGGAGGGACAAACATGATTGAACTGGTGAATGTGACAAAAAGCTACAACGGTGCGACAAAAGCAGTCGACCAGTTGACGCTGACCGTGCCAAAAGGCGAGATATTCGGGTTTCTTGGCCCAAACGGCGCCGGAAAAACAACGACGATCAAGATGGTGACAGGAGTGATTCGCCCCGACCAAGGCGAGATCACGATTAACGGAAAAAATATTGGCACGACCCCGCTTGAAGCCAAACAGCAATTTGGCTATGTGCCCGATAGTCCCGATCAGTTTTTGCGGCTCAAGGGGCTGGAGTACGTCAACTTCATGGCCGATATGTACCAGGTGCCAAAAGAAGTGCGGGGGCAGAGAATCATGGAGCTGGCCAGAAGATTCGACATGACGAGCGCACTGGGCGATTCCATTCAGAGCTATTCGCACGGCATGCGGCAAAAGATCATGATCATGGGCGTGCTCGTGCACAATCCGGAAGTGTGGATTCTCGATGAACCGCTCACAGGACTTGATCCGAAATCGTCGTTTACGTTGAAAGAAATGATGCGGGAGCATGCAGACAGTGGACGGACCGTCTTTTTCTCCACCCACGTGCTTGAGGTGGCCGAAAAGTTGTGTGATCGGGTTGCGATCATCAACAAGGGGAAAATTTTGTTTTGTGGCACCTTTAAAGAGATGCAGCAGCATTTTCAGTCGGACGTGTCGCTGGAAAGCTTGTTCCTGGAGTTGACCAAGCATGAATAAAGTAGTGGGTTTGACAAAAGTGCTGCTCAAAAACGCAGGAGGGACGAAGCAAAAAGCCAGCGCCTGGAAGACGGTCCTGATTATGATTGCGATTGCCATGGGAATGATCCCGATGATTCTCGGGGCTGTCGTCTTTCTTTCCGCGCTATATGACGGGCTGGAACTGATCGGGCAGCAGGCCGCATTGCTCGGACTCGGGGTGACAGTGGCTTCCCTGGCGATTTTTATGTTCGGAATTTTGTACGTTCTGAGCGTTTTTTACTACTCGCAGGATGTGGAGCAGCTATTGCCTTTGCCTCTGTCGCCTGGGCACATTCTCAGTGCAAAATTCCTGGTTGCACTGGTCTATGAGTATCTTACGGCACTGGTCTTGCTGGGGCCGCTTCTGATAACATACGGAGTGAAGAGCGGAGGGGGCTTTTTTTACTATTTGTTTGCCCTGTTCATTTTTTTGCTGGTGCCGATCTTGCCGCTCGTGATGGCGGCTCTCGTCGTCATGCTGTTCATGCGCTTCACAAACGTAGGCAAAAGCAAGGAACGCTTCCGCTTGATCAGCGGTTTGCTGGCGATTGGTGTCGCGCTCGGCTTCCAGATGTTTGTGCAGCGTCAGGTCAGCAGCAAGGCGGACAGCATTGAACAGTTGCAACAGATGATCGTCAGCCAGGAAAACGGACTGCTGAACATGATTACGCAGTTCTTTCCGGCAAGCAAGCTGGCAGCCCTCGCCCTGCAAAACAGCGGAACGTTGCTCTCCTGGGGCTTTCTCGCCAGTTTCCTGCTGGTGGCACTGGCGAGCTTCGGCGTGTTTCTGGTGATTGGAAACCGTTTTTACTTTGCCGGGGTAATGGGAATCAGCGAAGCGGTGGCCAAGCGAAAAATGGTCGGTGCGGCCGCTTTTCAAAAGCTGATCCGTGAGCGCTCCAGGCTTGCGTCTTACTTTTTAAAAGAATGGAAAATACTTTGGCGAACGCCCGCGTTTTTGCTGAATTGTACGTTATCCAGCATCCTCGTTCCGCTCCTTGTTTTGCTGCCGCTTTTGGCACGAGAGGATAGCGAAAAGCTGATTGCGCATTTGCAAAGCCTCATGCAAGGCGAGCAGGCGGGCGGGATCGGCCTGGCGATCGTGTTCGGGGCGTTTTTGATACTGGGCAGCATGAATAGTACATCGGTAACAGCCATCTCTAGAGATGGGCAAGGGTTTTTTTACAATAAAACATTGCCGATCGGGCCTGGGCAGCTGATATTGGCGAAGGTGCTGCCGGGATTGCTCCTCAGTGGCATCAGTGTTCTTGTGCTGCTGGCCGAAGCTGCCTGGCTGCTGGCGCTGCCTGGCGAGTTCCTCTTGTTCGCTGCCTTGTGCGTGATTCCGTCCGTGCTGTTCATCAACCTGGCAGGCATCGCGATTGATCTGCTTCATCCCAAGCTTGGATGGGGTTCAGAACAGGAAGCAGTAAAGCAAAACATGAATACGTTGCTGCTGTTTATGATCGGCTTGGTGGCGGGAGGGTTGGTCGTTGTGGCTAACTTCCTGATCGGGGCTTCGCTTTGGGTCACGGCTTTGGGACTTTTTGTGCTTTTTGTACTCCTCGATTTTTTGATTTACAGACTGCTTGTTGCCAAAGGACCAGGATGGCTGGAAAAGATCGAAGAGTGAGGATACGCTAGGATGCTTGCAAAAGCCGTTCTCCCCTTGATGGAGCGCGGCTTTTTTTGCTTATGACGTTTTACCGAGCACATTTTGCGAAAAGAGGGTATAAAGAAGTGCGTGATACCGCCCGATACATGTAAGGGAGATCGTTTTGCATTCGGGACTATAGTCGGTTCCGGGGCGACGCTCGCAAGGGAAAAGGGAATAAAGACTCTGGCAAAGGAGAAAGGAGTAACTGCAAACATGATGAAGCGTTTTGCTCTCTGTTTTTTGATGGCATGGCTGCTTGTTCAGGCTGTGTGGACGAGCGGAGCGAATGCCGCCGCTGGTTTTGACGACATCGATGGACACTGGGCAGAGCAACAAATTAATGAACTGGCGAGCCTGGGGATTATCAAGTCGAACGGCAAACACTTGTTTTATCCCAACAAGCCGATTTCACGCGGCGAAGCTTTGGCGCTGCTCAATCGCGTTGTTGAGAAAGTATACGGTTCGCTCGATCTTCCGCAGCGGAAGGAAAATCTTGACTACAACTTTCTGCTCCGGGGGGAAGTAGAACAGCTGCTGGTCAATATGAAAACGGTTTGGCAAGTCGAGACAAATGCCCTGTCGACGTACGATCCTGGCGACAGGATGCTCTATTACTTGTATCTCGCTGAAAGCGGTCAGTTGATCAAAAAGCAACAGAAAGAAAATCCGAAATGGTGGCTGTCCAGTGCAGCTTTGCAGCAGTCGCTGTCTAGAGAAGAGGCCAGCCTGTTGCTCTTCCATGTGCTTGCACCGCAAAAATTCAGAACAGCCAATCTAAAACCACAGGACGCGGCTACGTACTTCGACAGCTTCTATGAGTGGAAGCAGGATCGGTATTACCGCGATACATACTCGCCTTACCCATTGGCTATTCGAGAGTTTCAGCTGTTTTTGACGGAAAAGACATTCTCGCCTGACAAGGTCATGACGCGGGCAGAATACGCTGTAGTCATGAAGCGCTTGCTTGATTATTATCGCATAGACACGCTGGCCCAATTTCGTGCCGCGATCAATCAGCAGCAAAAAATCGCTCAGTTGTATTTGCGTTCAGCCAATTTGGCCTGGGAGAAAAAAGATCAGGCCCGTTTGTCCGTCGTATTTAGTCCTGACGCATTGAAAAGCATGGCCGCGCTCCCGCAAGTTCCCAAGTACAACGGCCCGGTAACGATCACGAGCAAAGTAGACATCAATGATCCGAAAATTCTCTGGCTGATCGGTTTTTATCCCGATCCGGTAAAAGGAGATTTTCAAATCGAATACAAGCTGGAGCAGGCAGACGCCAATGCATTTGGACGCAAAATTACTGCGGTAATCTACAGCGAAAAATAGACAAAGCAATCAGGGCATTCGCGATGGATGCCCTGATTTTTTTAAATGCCGCACCGACAAGTGACGATTGCAAATGACAGAATTTTCGATTACAATAAAACTGAACGGTGACTCAGTAAGTGGCAGCCGGATCTGACATCTCAAGGCGGGAACTTTAGCCAATATGCGAGATGTATTTTTTGGCCCATCTACTGAATGAGTATTCATTCAACTAAGACATGAGCTTTTGCATACAGGAATATCTTTAAGAATGGTAGAAGTAAATAAAATGATCTAGTAGTCAGAAAATTATGGGATTATGGCAACAACGGTGAGTAGCCTCGACAGAGGATTTCTAAAGGAGGATTTGGAGATGGAACGCAAAATTCGCAAAGCGGCGGTTCTCGGTTCCGGTGTCATGGGTGCGGGAATTGCAGCTCATCTGGCAAACGTCGGGATTCCTACCTATTTGCTTGACATCGTGCCACGGGAATTGACGGCGGACGAGAGCAAAAAGGGACTGACACTGGCTGATTCTGTCGTCAAAAACCGGATTGCACAAGCGGGCAAAGACAGGCTTTTGAAAGAAAAGCCGGCACCGCTTTACGATAAAAAGAACATGGAACTGATCACGGTAGGCAACTTCGAGGATCATCTGCCACTCCTCGCAGAAGTCGACTGGATCATCGAAGTAGTCGTGGAAAATCTCGATGTGAAGAAAAGCGTCTTCGCCCAGGTAGAAGCCCATCGCAAGCCAGGGACGATCGTCACTTCGAATACATCCGGTGTGTCGATCAACGAGATGGCAGAAGGGCGCTCGGACGATTTTCGCAAGCATTTTCTCGGCACGCACTTTTTCAACCCGCCGCGCTATCTGAAGCTTTTGGAGCTGATCCCGGGGCATGATACCGATCCGGAAATCGTCTCGTTCATGAAGCAATTCGGGGAGCATGTGCTCGGAAAAGGCATGGTTGTCTGCAAGGACACGCCGAACTTCATCGCCAATCGCATCGGTACATACGGGCTGCAAGTCTCGATCCACGAGATGGTGCGCCTCGGCCTGGGAGTGGATGAAGTCGATGCGTTGACTGGTCCGGTCATCGGCAGGCCGAAAAGCGCCACGTTCCGCACGCTGGATGTCGTCGGTCTGGACACTTATGTGCACGTGGCGGGGAACGTCCGCAACAAGAGCACGGATGAAGCGGAACGGGCTGTTTTTGCGGTGCCGGAGTTTGTTTTGCAGATGGTGGAGAAGCGCTGGATCGGTCAAAAGGCCGGGCAAGGATTTTTCAAGCAGGTCAAGTCGGCGCAAGGAAAAGAAATTTTGGCGCTCGATATCAACACCTTGGAGTATCGCCCGAGCGTGAAGCCGAAGTACCCTTCCCTAGATGCTGCGAAGACGGCAAAAACGTTGCCGGAAAAACTGCGCGCGCTCGCATACGGCAAGGACAAGGGCAGCGAGTTTGTCTGGAGCGTCTTCAAGAAAGTTTTGCTGTATTCCGCTGAAAAAGCTTACGAAATCGCGGATGACATCGTCGCAGTCGATCAGGCGATGAAATGGGGCTTCGGCTGGGAGCTTGGTCCGTTCGAGACGTGGGATGCGATCGGCGTGGAAAAATCAGTCGCCAAAATGCGCGCGGAGAACGAACAGATTCCGGCGCTGGTCGAGGAGCTTTTGGCAAGTGGAAAAACGACGTTCTATCAGAAAGCGGAAGGACGGCGCGAAGCCTTTTCGATCGGCGGCAAGTATAAAGCGATAGAGGAAGACAAGAAAAATATCAATCTCGCTGCCCTCAAAGAACAAGGCAAGCTGATCAAGAAAAATGCAGGCGCGGCGTTGATCGATCTTGGCGACGGCGTTGCGTGTCTGGAATTTACCTCTCCCCATAACGCGCTCGGTCTGGATGTGCTGCAAATGGCGAACCAGGCTGCGGAAGAGGTGCAAAAAAACTTCGCGGGTCTGGTCATCGGCAATCAGGGCAAAAACTTCTGCGTCGGGATGAATCTCGCGATGGCCTTGATGGAGGCGCAGGATGAAAACTGGCTGGAGCTAGACATGCTCGTCAGCAACTTCCACAAAGCCGCTCGCGCGATTCGCTACATGCACCGTCCAGTCGTCGCAGCACCTTTCGGCATGACGCTCGGTGGCGGCGTCGAGGTGACCTATCTCGCTGACCGTGTACAAGTAGCGGCAGAAACGTACCTCGGACTCGTCGAGGTCGGTGTCGGGCTGTTGCCAGGCGGCGGGGGAACGAAGGAAATGCTGTTTAGGGCGATGGAAAACGTGCCGGAAGGAGGCAGCATGCCAGTTGATCCGTTCCCGTTCGTCGCAAGAGCTTTTGAAACGATTGCGATGGCAAAAGTGTCGACCAGCGGACAGGAGGCAATCAATCTCGGTTATTTGCGGCCGACCGACCGGATCAGTGTCAATGCGGACCACCTTTTGTACGATGCGAAACAGCTTGTGCTTGCGATGGACCAAGAAGGCTACACGCCGCCTGCGCCGCGCAAAATCCGCGTGATCGGGGAGACGGGCTACGCCAATTTGCGCCAAAACATTTACGCGATGAGAAAGAGCGGCTACATTTCCGAGCACGATGAGCTGATCGCAAGCAAAATCGCCTATGTCATGTCCGGCGGAAATGTGCCGGCGGGTACGGAAGTGACAGAAAGCTACATTTTGGAGCTGGAGAAGCAAGCGTTCCTTGCCCTGATCAAGACGCCGAAAACCCAGCAAAGAATGCAGCATATGCTGACGAAAAACAAGCCTTTGCGCAACTAGGGGAGGGTGAGGGATAACGATGAGAGAAGCAGTTATCGTCGCAGGAGCCCGCACAGCGGTCGGCCGAGCGAAAAAAGGAAGCCTCAGGGACGTGCATCCAGTCGATATGGGAGCGGCGGTCGTTTCCGATTTGTTGCGGCGCGTCCCGCAGCTGGACCCGGCGGACATCGAGGACGTCATTATGGGAACAGCCGTACCGGAGGCGGAGCAAGGCATGAATATGGCGCGACTGATCGGATTGCGCGCCGGGTTGCCGACGAATGTAGCGGGAATTACGATCAACCGTTTTTGCTCCTCGGGCTTGCAGACTATTGCCTATGCAGCGCAGCAAATTATGGTCGGCAGCTCTGACGTCCTGGTGGCAGGCGGGGTGGAGAGCATGAGTCTGGTGCCGATGCTCGGCCACAAGGTCGCGCTGAATCCGGCGCTGGTCGAAACGAAGCCGGAAGCGTACATGAGCATGGGGCACACGGCAGAGGAAGTAGCAAGACGATACAACGTGACGAGAGAAGAGCAGGATGCATTTGCCCTCCGCAGCCATCAACGAGCGACGGCAGCGATCACGTCAGGCAAGTTCCAGGACGAAATCGTTCCGCTGACTGTGAAAAATTACTCCGTCGATGACGCGGGCAAGGTGCATGTTCGTGAAGCTATTTTTGACAAGGATGAAGGTGCTCGTGCAGATACGTCCCTGGAAGCGCTCGCCAAGCTGAAGCCTGTCTTTCACGTCCAGGGCAGCGTAACGGCCGGAAATTCGTCGCAAACAAGCGATGGAGCGGCAGCAGTATTGGTGATGTCAGCCGAAAAGGCAGCCGAGCTGGGTGTCCAGCCGATTGCCAAATTCCGTTCCTTTACGGTAGGCGGGGTCGACCCGGATGTGATGGGAATCGGTCCGGTTGTCGCTATCCCTAAAGCTTTGAGGCTGGCAGGAATCGGCCTGGAAGATGTGGATTTGTTCGAGCTGAACGAAGCGTTCGCGTCCCAGTCGATCGCGGTGATTCGCGAGCTTGGACTCGACCCGGAAAAGGTCAATGTCAACGGCGGCGCTATCGCACTGGGCCATCCGCTCGGTTGCAGCGGAGCCAAGCTGACCGTGTCGCTTCTGAACGAAATGAAGCGCAGGGGCGGCAAATACGGAGTGGTTACGATGTGTATTGGCGGAGGAATGGGGGCCGCTGGCGTTTTTGAAATGGTCGGGGAGTAGGTACGTCTATTTTCATAAAAGGAGAGGGATAGTATGGCAGATACAAAAGAATTGATCCGCGGTGGGAGCTTTTTGATTGATGCTGGTTCGGCTGACGATGTATTCGTGCCGGAGGAGTACAGCGACGAGCAAAAAATGATCGCGAAAACGACGGAAGATTTTGTCGTCAATGAAGTTCGCCCGCATCTGGAGGAACTGGAAAAGCACAGCTTCGACATTTCCGTGCGGTTGCTGAAGGAAGCAGGGGAATTGGGACTTTTGGCTGGCGATGTGCCGGAGAAATACGATGGGCTTGGTCTGGATAAAGTCAGCACCGCGCTCGTCACCGAGAAATTTTCGCTCGCACGCGGCTTCGCGCTGAGCTACGGCGCCCATGTAGGAATCGGTTCCTTGCCGATTGTGTACTTCGGGAACGAGGATCAGAAGCAGCGCTACTTGCCCGATCTGGCGTATGGAAAACGGATCGCAGCGTACTGCCTGACCGAACCAGGCTCCGGCTCTGATGCGCTTGGCGCCAAGACGACAGCGACTCTTTCCGCAGACGGCACCCATTACATTCTCAACGGGGAAAAACAGTGGATCACCAACGCAGGCTTTGCAGACGTGTTCATTGTGTACGCAAAAATTGACGGCGAAAAGTTCACGGCTTTCATCGTGGAGCGGGACTTCCCGGGAGTATCGTTTGGCCCGGAAGAGAAGAAAATGGGCATCAAATGCTCCTCGACTCGTACGGTCATTTTGCAGGATGTGCCTGTTCCGGTAGCCAACCTGTTGGGCGAGCCGGGCAGAGGCCACGTCATCGCCTTCAACATTTTGAACGTAGGCCGGTACAAGCTGGCTGTTGGGGCGGTCGGCTCGGCGAAAAAAGCATTGGAGCTGGCGACGAACTACGCGAAGGAACGCAAGCAGTTTAAAACACCTATCGCCAACTTCACGCTGATCAAAAACAAGCTGGCGAACATGGCTACCAAAGCGTACGCCGCAGAAAGCTCCGTCTACCGGACAGTAGGCTTGTTCGACACCGCGCTTAGCCGCTTGGGCGAGAAAGCGGATGACGGCGCGGAAGTAGCGAAGGCGATTGCCGATTACGCGATCGAATGCTCGATCAACAAAGTGTTTGCTACGGAAGTGCTGGACTACTGCGTGGATGAGGGCGTGCAAATCCACGGCGGCTACGGCTTTATGTCGGAATACGAGATTGAGAACATGTACCGCGACTCGCGGATCAACCGGATTTTTGAAGGGACGAATGAAATCAACCGCTTGCTCATCCCGGATACGCTGGTGAAAAAGGCGATGAAAGGCGAGCTGCCTCTCATGCAAGTAGCCACGAGCTTGCAAGCCGAGCTGATGAGCTACTACCCGGAGGAAATCGAGGATGCGCCGCTTGCTGTCGAGAAGCATCTGCTCGGCATGACTCGCAAAATCATTTTGATGGTCGCAGGCTCTGCGCTGATGAAATACCAGCAAGCGATCTCCAAAGAACAGGAGCTGCTCGCTTTTGCTGCCGACATGCTGATCGAGCTGTACGCGATGGACAGCATCGTGAAGCGTACGGAAAAAGCGGTTGCCGCAAACGGACTGGAAGCCGAGCAGCACAAGCTCGCGCTGACAGCAGTGTATGTGCATGAAGCGTTTGACCGCGTTGAGGCGTGGGCCAAAGAAGCGCTCGCTGCGATGGAAGAAGGCGATGAACTGCGCCTGCGTCTCTCCATTTTGAAAAAACTGACTCGCCGCACACCGATCAACACCGTTGGATTGAAACGGGCGATTGCTGATCGCGTGATCGAAGCAGGCGGCTACGTCGTATAAGCTAAAACAGGCACGAAAAAAGAGCAGGGACATATCTCTGCTCTTTTTTGTGTGCGAAAAATGTCCCGCCGACTTTTCTGATACGGGAGATGTTTGCTTGCAGTCGACGGATTGCCTCAGTTGGCTTGCTTCACTTTCGAGATGCCCCCGTTGTTTAGCTTCACCTGAACGTTGACGGCAGACAGCGATTCTTGCGAAAGCGGGAGCGCGTTGTTTTTCTGCAATCGTTTCCACTCTTGCGGGTATTTGCGATAGAGAGCGTGTCCCAACTGCAAGGTGTCGATGTTATGTTTTCGGCCCTTTGCAAAAAGCGCCCGTACTTCCGCCTCGATTTTTTTCGCTGCTTCCTTTTCGATTTCATTGATCGGCCCGACTGTCACTACCTGCGTGATATAGCCAGTGGCGTGGATGTCGATGGCGAAGGTTACGGTGCCGTTTTGCAATCGTGGCTCGATTTTCACTTTGGGCTTTTCGAGGATGGTCATCGCCAGCAGTTGCCCTCCTTTGCTGATCCCTAGCAGTGTCCGGACGGTGTGTTCATCGAGCCAGCGCAGCCCCAGCAAGTCTGAGCGCGGCCAGCAGCCTCGGGACTCCAAGTTTTGCAGCAGGCATGCGCCGATCATCTTTAATTTGGGCAACGCTTTCTTGTCTTCGCTCCAGCTGTTTCGGTTGATCGAGAGAATCGGGACGTAGACAACGAGGTTCGGTTCATCTCTTCTCGCGATGAATTGAAACAGCTTCATCGGACGCAGCACAGAGTTTTGCTCATACAGATCGGATGGATTCGCCAGTTGCGAGTAAATCACAGGCAAATCGAACACCTGCTTTGCATTGAAAATGTCGATAATCGGGTCTTTGGTGGCAAACGTCCAGAGCGTGTAGCGAAACTCGTAAAAACGGTCCAGCTCGTCCAAAATCTCCTCCATATGTTTCTTTTCCAAGGCGCTTTCACTAAAGACGATGGAGCGGATATGGCTCCAGGTCATTTGCTTTTGGCTGGTGGGATAAATGTTGAACAGCGCGTTTACGAACGTTTTGCCAGTTCCTTTGGCCACAGCCGATCCACTGGTGGAGCGCGCGCCGCCAGCTTCTGTTTTGGCGATGCTGGAAAAGCTCAAGATTTGCGCGTACACGACAAACTCATCGTTAACGTAATCGATGCCGAGGGCGTTGACGTAAAGCAAATTTTCAATTTCCCGCGCGTTCCAGCAACCGCAGAGCAAAACAGGGAAAACGAGTGTGATTGCAATCGCTCGAAGGTGGGGCATCATCGTTGGCCCTCCCCCTTTTCCGAAGGGTCGTGCAGGAACTCGGGACTTCGTTCGGCTTTGCGCCATGGCGTGCGAAACACGGTTTTGTACAAATCGGGCCAGAAAGTCGGTGCGAGCGGAGACAAGTAATACAAGCCAAAGGAACGCATGTTGGCAAAGTACAAAAGTGTCGCCAGAGCCGAGATCATAAAACCGAACATCCCCAAAAGCGAGCAGACTACGCTGATGCCAAGCCGGAGCAAGGTGATCGTTCCGACAATGTGCTGGTTCGTCAGGGTGAACGTTGCCATGACAGAAAGCGCCACAATTACAAGGCTGCCTGTAGAGGTCAGTCCGGCTGAAATCGCAGCTTGTCCGACGATCAATCCGCCGACGACCGAAAGCGTTTGGCCGATCGCCATGGGCAGACGCAGGCCAGCCTCCTTGAACAGCTCAAACAGCAGCACCATGAGCAACACTTCGAGGGCAGCAGGCAACGGCACTCCTTGCCGCGATTTTACGATGGTGGCGATCAATGTGTAGGGCAGCTGTTCCTGATGATAAGTGATCAGGGCGACCCAAAAGCCGGGCAAAAACAGGGCGATCAGCACGCAGAAAATCCGTAGAAACCGGACAAAGGCGATCGAGAAGACAGAGGAGCTGGCATCTTCTGCGGCGTTCAGCAGCATGGAAAAGTTGACAGGGCCGATCAAGGCGGTCGGGGAACCGTCAACTAAAATGGCAAAACGTCCTTTTAACAAAGCGTTGGTCACGTAGTCAGGTCTTCCCGAGTATTGGTACTCCGGGAGCAGTGTCAGTGGGGTGTGGGACAAATTCTCTTCTACTTGCAACCCGCTGATGATGCCCTTGCTGCCCAACTTATCCAGGCGCGAGCATATCTCGCGTTCCAGCTCCGGCGCGATCTGGTCTTTCAGGTACAAGAGACCGACTCGTGTGTGGGTGTGGCTGCCCAGGATGTATGGGAGATACTTCAACTGGTGTGTCCGCATTCTTTTGCGAATCAAAGCCAGATTCGTACTGATCTCCTCCGTGAACCCATCCCGAGGTCCGCGGATGGACACATCGGTATTGGACTCTTCGGGATCGCGCTTGGGCGGATTGCCTGTCTCGACGTAAAAAGCGATTTGAAACTCCTCGAACACCATGAGCAGGTTTCCGCTAAAGACGTGCCTGCAAATCCAGTCAATATCGGTCGGGTACGTCAACTCGTTCATGAAAAACAGCTTTTTCTCGCGCAAATCATCCGCGCTCCTGATCTCCTCGTCGGAAAACAGCCGGGTCAACTGCGGCATCAAATATTCGCTGATCCGGTCCAGGTCACAAATGCAGTCGGAGTATACGAAGGAGACATAGCAGGGCTCGGGGCCAGGGATCAATGTATGTTCCTCGATGCAAACGTCATTGCAGTCCGTAAACAGCTCATGAAAAGACCGCATGCTAAGGGAGGAAAGCTCTGCATGGTCCGCTGTGGCAGTAGAGTGTTCCAGCACCTGCTTCACCTTGGCAAACCTACGATTTTTCATGTGGCTTCCTCCTTGGGGCAAAGGCTGTCAGGAGCGCTAGCAAAAGGGAAAGCGATACAGCCAGGACGAGCATGGCAGGCAGAATCAGCTTGGACAGCAAACTGTAAAATTCAATCGTACTGATCGGATAGAGCGAAAGCACGGTCGCGAGGAAACAAAGTCCGAGCAGCCACCAGAAGCGCGAGCGTCCTTTTGGAATTAAAAAAACATCGACAATGAGGAGCAGGGATAGGGAGACGCGTGTGAACGCTCCGCTAAACCACTGGTAGATGCTTAAAAAGTCCAGATGCTCAATGTACAGGCCAATGTTGGCCAGCCGCCATTCCTCGTAAGCCGGATAGCGCAGCTTGGTCGCCTCCAGCGGCCCGAACTCCACGATGGCGCCAATGGTCGGTCCGATGGTCAAACCGATGAAGATGACAGCAAGCAAAAAAATTTGATAGTAGGGCATTGGAGCGCGCAAGTGATGTTTGATCAGCAAAAACAGGATCATCTCGGTAAAGCCTGCCCCTGCGTACACCATGCCTTTGGCTACAGGCGCCAGGCCATCTTCCATGATCGGGAGCAGCAGACTGTAGTCTTTGTTTTGGAAATTGGTCGCCATCACGAAAAATCCGAGCACTACGACAAAGGGCAATAAAACGGTCGAAGTCACGGCAATCGACCGGATGCCGAGCAAAGCATTTCCCAGGCAAAGCAGGGCGAACAGACCTGCATGGACAGAGAGCGGGGTTTGCGGGGCAAAGGATAAATTGATCCACGTGACCGTATCCGTCAAGGTGGTCGTGGCGATGACAAAGCAATAGAGCGAGATCAAGATGGCCAGAAAGTAAGCGACAGCCGGGCCATAGCGCTGCTTCATCCATTGCAGGAGCGGCTCGCTGCCTGTTTTGCGGTAAATGAAATAGAGCAGAGCCGTCCAGATAAGGTATAAGACGCCTGCAAACAGGACGGATATCCAGGAATCTCTTTTGGCCGAGTCCAACATCATGGGGATGACCAGAACGTGATTCATCAGTCCATTTGTCAGCATCAGCATCACTACGATTTGGGTAAAGGCTAGTCCATTTTTCATGAGTCTCCCGCCAAACTGTTCCAGTTCTCCTGTCAGTATTTGCAGGTCGTTTGGATTTATGCGATTTTCGCGTTCGCTTGTGAGAAGTTGAATGCATATTTTTGGAATCAGTCACGAACGCTAATACAACAAACTACGCAGAGGATGGGAACCAAAACAGATGGGGATGAGAGGATGGCTGAGACGAAGAAGGGCATCGGCAAAAGACAGATTCAGTCACTCTTCTGTCCCGGTGCCTGCGCGTGAGATCAGTGACAGTTTAAGCGATAACATCACAGAGTTGCGCACGATGTTTACCCTGACGCCCGATCTAGTAATCCGTACGTTCGAGAGCAAGTTTGTCGAGGGAAGCGTCGCGCTGGTCTATTTGACGGGTTTGGTAGACAAAAGCTCGGTGAACAACAATGTGCTTCGGCCGCTTCTTTCCCAGCAAAGCGAAGGGCCTGCCAGCATCTACGATCTTTTGTCCGTAGGAAAAGTGTTTAATATATACGATTTTCACGAGGTCGAAAGGCAGATTCTCGATGGCAGCAGCTTGCTGTTTATCGAGGGGCGCAAAGAAGCGCTCGCTGTCGAGACACATGGCTGGCCGCAGCGCGCCATCGAGGACCCTCAGCTTGAAGCGTCCTTGAAGGGAGCGCATCAAGGCTTCGTCGAGACAGGGATGCAAAACATCGCCTTGATCCGCCGCTATCTTCCCAATCGGGAGATGAAGATCAAGGAGTATTGGGTGGGGGACAGGGCGCCGACAAGAGTGTCGCTGCTGTTTTTGGCAGATGTGGTTCATCCCGAGGTGCTGCAAGAGTTTGAGGATCGAATCAAGCTGATTCGGATCGATTCGATTTTGAACACGGGAGAGCTGGAGGAGTTGGTGGAGGACAACCCGTACTCGCCTTTTCCGCAATTCATGATGACAGAACGGCCGGACTCGGTTGCTTCGCACATTTTGCAGGGAAAGGTTGCCGTTGTCGTCGATCGCTCTCCCAGCGTTTTGATCGGCCCTGCGACTTTTGCCTCGTTTTTTCAAAATGTGGACGACTACAGTACCCGCTGGCTGGTTGCCACTTTTATCCGGCTGCTGCGCTTTATGGCGTTTCTGGTGGCTACCTTTTTGCCAGCCGTCTACATCGCGGTGATCTCTTTTAACTACGAGGTCATTCCGCTCGACTTGATTTTGTCAGTGGGAGAGTCGCGGGAGAGAGTGCCATTTCCTCCCTTGCTGGAAGCGATGATCATGGAACTGACGCTGGAAATGTTGCGGGAAGCCGGGGTGAGGCTGCCTGCGCCGATCGGACAGACGGTGGGCATCGTCGGCGGTATCGTTATCGGACAGGCGGTTGTACAGGCCGGGATCGTCAGCAACATCATGGTGATTGTAGTCGCTTTTACTGCGATCTCTTCCTTTATCATCCCGAACTACGACATGGCGTCAGCAGTGCGGCTGCTGCGGTTTTTGATGATGGGACTGGCTGCGATGTTCGGGATTATTGGCATTGTGATCGGGATGATGGGGCTGATCGGTCATTTGATCTCGCTGGAATCTTTGGGCGTGCCTTACGGAAGTCCGCTGGCACCCGTACGATTTTCAGACTGGAAGGACTTGTTTCTGCGCTTGCCGTTGTGGAGCATGAAAAATCGTCCGGCCAGCGCCCGCGTCGTCCAGTCCAAGCGTCAGGGGGATAACCGTCCTCGGGGGGATGGCGAATGAAAAAATACGCATTTAACGAGCTGACTGTCCTCCAGTACGTATTTTTTATTCATGGAACACAAGTGGGGATCGGAGTCTTGTCCATGCCGCGAGAGTTGGCCGAGGAAGCGGGAACGGACGGATGGATTTCCATTCTCATTGGCTGGGTATGCGCTACTGTGGCAAGCCTCCTCATTGTGAACATCATGAAGCGCTATCCGGGCAAAACGATCGTCGATTTGATTC
This sequence comes from Brevibacillus sp. FSL K6-0770, assembly GCF_038000275.1. Classification (NCBI taxonomy): domain Bacteria; kingdom Bacillati; phylum Bacillota; class Bacilli; order Caryophanales; family Paenibacillaceae; genus Brevibacillus; species Brevibacillus sp. FSL K6-0770. The sequence goes on along the minus strand of NZ_JBBOBQ010000001.1, from coordinate 4,938,559 downwards.
CCGTCTTTTTTGGCAAATGGCTGGGAATGGTCGTTTCCGCGCTTGTCGCCTGTTATTGCGCCCTTGCCGCCATGACGGTAATCGCCAACGGGATCGGGATTGTGAACGTGTGGATTTTGTCCCAGACGCCAGGATACGTTTTGGCGATATTGACGGTGATCCCTACCTATATGGTTGTGCAGGGCGGGCTGCGGGTGCTGGGACGGTATGCCGAGTTGATTTTTTACTTGACGCTGTGGATGCCGATCGTTGTCTTTTCCATCTTGCCGTATTCCAATTGGCTTCACTTGCTGCCTGTGCTAAAAGAAGGGTGGATGCCGGTTTTCTCCGCAACCAAATCGACGATTTTGTCCTTTCTCGGATTTGAGCTGGCGTTTTTTCTGTACCCGTTTTTGCAGCGAAAACAGTATGCTTCGCTGGGAATTGTGGTGGCAAACACATTGTCCATGCTGATTTTTATGCATATTACTGTTTTCAGCTTTTCCTTTTTTAGTCCGGATGAAATCACGCAATATACGTGGCCGACACTCAATTTGTGGAAAGTAATCGAGTATCGCTTTCTGGAGCGAATCGACATCATTTTTCTTGCGTTCTACTTGTTCTTTTTGTCGACGACCACGCTGCCGTACATGTATTTTACGGTGTTCACGACGAGCCAAATGGTCGGGTCAGCCGATCATCGCAAGCACTTGTTCATTCTGATGATCCTGATCGTCGTGGGAGCCTGGCTGTATACGCCCACGTTCATCGATCTGAAAAAGTGGAGCGAGGTGTGGAGCATGACTGGAATGGTTGGCGGATACATCATCCCCGTGATCTGGTGGCTGGCGATCCAGTTGTTTCGGCGCGGAAAAGGGGGGCAAAAGGGATGAGCAAAGCCGGAAAGCTGCTGTTGATCTCGGCGCTGTTTTTCTTTTTGTCAGGCTGCATGGATCGAATCGATCTGGAAGATGCGACGATTACGCTGATGGCCGGAGTTGACGTGAATGAGAAGGATGAGCTGCTGTTTTATTTATCCAGTCCGGTTTTCAGCCGAGAAGCGAAGAAAAAAAGCGAAGAATTTGGCGTAAAAGCGGAGTCTTTCCGACAGGCGCGGGCACGATTGGACGAGATGGTGACGGGGCTTACTCTTTCAGGGAAAATCCAGGCGATCGTGCTGGGAAAGCGACTTTTGGAGCACCCTGACTGGTTCAAGATTCTCGACGTCATTTTCCGCGATGCGCGCTTTACGGTCAACGCCCGGATGGTCTATTTTGACGGCGAGGTAGGTGACTTGTTTCACTTTCAACCGCCAGACAAGCCGAGGCTGTCCCTGCATCTGACCAAGCTGATCGATACCGCTAATCAGCGGAATTTGACCGTGCGGACGAGGGCGCAAGATTTTCATCGGCAAATGTTTGAAAAAGGGATTAATCCAACCATCACGGCTGTGGGCAAAGAAAAAGCGATCAAGATTTTGGGAACAGCGGTGCTGAGCAAGGAGGGCACGTATGTCGAGCTGCTGCAAAGTCAGGAAACGATGCTGCTCCAGTTGTTTCTGCACGGAAAAGAGGGCGAAGTGACCTTTACGGTGCCGATCCCTGCGCCCAATGACAGCAAAAAGATGATCAAGCACAGAGTCAGCCTCATCGCAAAGCAAGCATCCAAAAAAGTGAAGACGACCTTTCGGGACGGCAAGTTTCATTTTGAAGTAAAGATGAAGTTCGGCGGCGGTATTTCGGAGAGATTGTTCCCTTTTGACATGGAAAAGGATTATAAGGACATGGAGCAGATGGTTAATGCGGAGCTGCGCAAAGAATTTGAGAAACTGGTCGTGAAGTGCCAGCAAAATGAAGTCGATCCATTCGGATTCGGGTTGTACGCGCGAGCGCATGCGTATCAGGAGTGGAAAAAGGTGCAAGATAATTGGCCCAAAGCTTTTGCCCAGGCGGAAGTGAAGTTCGTGCCGGAGCTGTCGATCAAGGGCAACGGCGTCATTCGCTAAAATACGTTAAAAGAAACAAGAACACCCTGGTGCAGCATTCGCTCCAGGGTGTTTCGCATTCCGCACTTTGTATTAGTAGATAGCTTCCCAGCCAGCAGGTGTGACAAACAGGCGGATCGCTTTGATTTTGCGGTCATCCATCAGCGTGAAGTAGTGGCGGAAGTTCGGCGGTACCGAAATCAGATCGCCAGGGGAAAGCTCAACGTCGAAGTAACGTCCGTCTTTTCCTTTGATCGCGAAAATGCCGTGCCCGTCTACGCAGAAGCGGCACTCATCATCTGTGTGGTGATGCTCGCCTTTGAATTTTACCAACAGCTCGTCGAGGTTCGGCGTTTTGTCGGAGAGGACGATAATATCGGCAGTCAAGTAGCCGCGGCGTTGGCTGATCGCATCGATTTCCGGCTTGAAGGTGTCGAGAATTTCTTGCTTTTCTTCGTCTGTCGGGCTGTAGTTGTCGCGGTGCTTCGGATCGAGGCGAGCTACATCCCATTTTTCATAAATGATTTCTTGGGTGTCCAGGAAGGAAATGACTTCCTCCGGAGCGGAAATGTACTCGTTGTTGTCGTGGAAACGAATTTGTGCCATGATGCTTGCCTCCCTTGATTAGTTGGATGTAGTGGACACGACAGCTTGGCGCAGTTGCAGCCAGCGGGCGTGGTACTCAAACAGAAATTCAAATGCTTCCAGGTGGCGCTTCGCTTCAAAGTCGTTGCCGCCCCAGGCGTAAATGCCGTGGTTACGGATCAGAACACCCGGAATTTCCGGGGTGATGACTTTTTCGATCGCGGCTGCGAGGGTCGGAATATCGGCAAAGTTCTCAACAATCGGAACAGTGATCCGCGCATTTTCCTCCCAAATCCCAAGGCCCTTGATCAGCTCCTGGCCTTGAATGGTGAAAGCCCGTTGGCCGAAGTACAGCTCGGAGATGAGATTGTTCCAGACCGTATGGACGTGGAAGCAGGCACCTGCTTTGGCAAACTTTTGATAGACGACTGCGTGGATCAACGTTTCGGCGGACGGCTTGAGCGAGGTTGCCTCCACGGGACGGGAGTCTTGATCGACCACCAGATAGTCTTCCGGCGACAGCTTCGTCTTGTCCTTGCCGCTTGCCGTCACGGCAAATTGCAGCGGCTCGTCTTGAATCTTGATGGAGAGATTGCCGCTTGTGCCGGGAAACCAGTCCCGGCGGGCAAATGTCAGCTTGGCGTCATCGAGACGACGAAACGCGTCCAGACGCTGTTCGAGTGTTGCGGTCATGTGTCAGACAACCTCCTGTTTCAGTTGCGTAAGTGTGGCGATCACGTCGTGGAAGGTGGCGAAAGTGCTGTGTGACAGCTGTAGTTCCTCGGCTTTTTGCGCGAGGAAGGAGCGGGCGATCACGAAATCGGCAATTTTGGCGCCAGCCAGGTCAGTGATGGAATCACCAATGACGACACGATAGTGAGTGGCGGGATCGTAGCGGCGAATAATGGTTGTCTTGCACATGCCACAGCCGTTTGTGCAATGCTCGTCGCAGGAATGCGGCCACGTAATCGTGATGTTCTCTCCGGAGAAGTCGCTGCCGTTGCAGTAAATCGGGACATGATCCAAATCAAACGGAGCGAGGATCGGCTTTACGAAAAAGTCGATGCCGCCGCTCGTGATCAGCAGTTCGATGCCTTCCTCGCGGCAAAAGCGGACAAAATCGGCAAAGCCGGGGCGAATGGTCGCTTCGTTCACGATGTAGTCCACAATGTTCTGGCGCAGGGAGGAGGGCAAGAGCTGAAACAGCTTGCCGACGCCTTCCTGTACGCTGATTTTTTGCGACAAAATTTGTTCGGTAAGAGCTTCCCACTCAGGGGGAGCGAATTTTTTTACAATCGCGACGATGTTGTCTTTTTCCGTAATGGTTCCGTCAAAATCGCAGAACAGCACGAGCTTTTTGCTCATCGTGCGCCACCCCATTTCTCCAGGGCTGCCGCCAGTTCAGGCGATTGGTTCGCCGCTTCTCCCAGGGTGTGTCCAGCCGTGACTGCTGCGATTGCATCGACGAACGCTTTGGCCCCTGCGGTAGCGCCGCCCGGATGTCCGTGAATGCCGCCGCCAGCATTGACGATTTGGTCCAGACCGAAATCCGCATAAAGCTGCGGGACGAGTCCCGGATGGATGCCGGCTGATGGAACCGGGAACGAGCGGCGCACGCCTTCCAACGGAGTGGTCAAGTTGGTCGCCAGTTGCAGCGCTTCTGTTTTGTCCAGGGCGACGTTGCCATATGGCGACGGGAACAGCACCAGGTCTGCTCCGGCAATTCGCATCAGGGTGCCGAGCAAAAGCGGAGTGGCGATCCCGTAATCAGGCGACGGATAGTAAGCGCCAGCGAGAGCGGGGTGGGCCATGATCGGGATGTTGACGTCCGGATCGGCTGCCAGGCGGTGCAAGGCATCGAAGCCAAAAGCGAGGACGTTGAACAGCAGGCAATCTGCGCCAGCTTCCACGGCACGCTTTGCTTTTTCGTTCAGCTCGTTGATCGGGCCAGTCAGGTTGGCCGCGTAGAGGACAGGCTTGCCAGTTTGCGCTTCTGTCTCCTGCGCGATCTCCTTGAAGGCGCGGATACGCTCCAAAAACGGCGCGCGATCGTCTGCGAAGAAGATTTCGTCATCTTTGACCAGATCGACGCCACCGAGCGCCTGTGCCCGGAATTGCGTCTTCAAATCTTCGAAGGGAAGACCGAGGCAAGATTTGAAAATGCTCATCAACAGCGGGCGGTTTTGTGCATCCAAACGTCCGCGCAGTCCGTCAATGCCGAACTTTGGTCCGGGAAAAGCTTGTAGAAACGACTCAGGGAAAGTGATGTCCACCAGCTTGATTTTTCCGTCCATGGACAGTTTCCCGAAGATTCCGGTCAAAAGCGAAGGAATGTCGTGCGTAAAATTGCGCGTCGGGTAGCTGACGGTGATCAGTCCGCGCGTCTCGCCGTTTTCCAATGTCTCAAGCGGCGTAGCGCTCACGGCTTCCCCGAGATAAGGAGCCAGCTCAGCTTGCTTCGCTGCGGGCAAATCCGTCCAGGAGCCGACCGTCATGCCAACGGCGATGGCGGCTGCTTTTTTGTGTAAGTCTTTGGCTTGCGTCAAATAAGTGACGAGGATGCGTTGATCACTCATGCTAGTCCTCCTTGGGCAGCTTGAAAAGTTTCGTGAAGCTTTCGGGCATGTAAAAAAGCCTCCCCAGAGCGGGGAGGCGGTTGTCGACTATAAAAACGTCTCGTCTCCTCTCATCTCTCGGGTCAGTAGTCGGGACAGAAGACGCAGCAATGCCGCTTCTCGTACCGACTCTTATCCGTTGGAATTAGCACCGTTTCGCTATTCAAGAAAAAATAGCGCCGGTTGCCGGGCATCATAGGGCCAGTCCCTCAGCCAGCTCGCGATAAGAGTTATGTGGTTCACAGGCCAGTCAGCCGTGTGTGCTACACCCATGATATGACTTCTGTTGTCCGTAGTCAATCTTTGTTTTTTGCCGGAATGTGCTCTCTGTAGAGAGGGAAAAAGTGGCCGGAAGTGAAACTTTTTTCGCTAGAGGGCGTGGTACGTAAAGAAGGGATGTGGAGGCATTGGGAAAGTAGGCTTGGAGTATGTGTACCAGATGCATGTAAACGACATATACCGCTACCTTTTCCGGCTGACACGCGATACCAGGCATGCGGAGGACTTGACGCAGGAGGTTTTTTTCCGGGCGTATGCCTCCCTGGAAGACTACCGCGGCGAAAAGGTCAGGCCATGGCTGTTCAAGGTCGCTTACCACGCTTTTATCGATTGGCACCGCAAGCAAAAGCGGCGGCCAGTCGACTACATGGAAAAGATGCCGGAACGACCGGACGCATCCGCGAGCGACCCGGCGGAACTGTTGGTCGCTCAGGAATTGTGGAAAGAGGCATATGCGCATCTGGAGCAATTGCCGCCCAAGCAACGACAGGTCATTTTGCTGTCAGCCATGCAATTTTCCTACGCGGAAATGGCAGAGGTGTTGGAGATCGAACTGGCGGACGTCAAACGCTCGCTGTTTCGCGGTCGGCAAAAGATGCGAAAGCTGTGGAAGGAGGAAGGGCCATGACGCACCAAAACGGTCATGATCGCGAGCAAAAGCTGCTCGCTTATTTGAGAGGGGAACTGACAGGGGAAGAAGCAAAGCGGCTTGGCGAGGAGCTGGCAGCCGATGAGGCATGCGCAGAGCGGCTGGAGCGGCTTTTGCTGGGCGAAGAAGGAGAGCAGCAACCACGGGAACTCGACGCGCTGGACGAGGGCGGGCACAGCCAGCTTTCCGAAGCGAAGCAGAGGGCGATTGTCCGGCGGGGAAAATGGAAAAATCGCTTGCTCAGTTCCGTGTACGCTTTTGCCATCCCGTTTGTAATTGGCGTGGTATTTCTGGGCGTCAACGGATGGGTAGGGTCGTCGATGCACGATGATCTGCACCGGGTAGCGAAGGACATGGTCAATTTTACGCAGCCGGGTGTCAGCGTGGGCAGCAGCGGCTCGCAGGTGGGACTGCTGTACGGCAGCATCCGGATGGAACTTCGCGAGCGAGTAGGGGCGGACATCAAAAACGCGGGCCGCTTTGAAAGCACCAACGTGTTGTGGAACGTCAACGCCAAGCCGCAATGGACCAACGGAGTCAGGGAGCAAAAGCTGTTTTTCCGCTATCCGCTTCAAAGCGGGCAAAAACCGGACGCAGACGAACTGGCGCATTGGCGCACGCCAGCCTGGACGACTTTGGAGAAGCTCCCCGAAGGAACCGTTGCCCAGCTGGCTGTCTCTTTTGCTGATTTTTTGACGTACGAGCAGTATTATGAGCGAATCTCCCGCTACATCAGCTCCGCCAACCAGGATACGGTCTGGTTGGCAGTGGACACCGGAGTGGAAGCCAGGCACGAAGACCAAAAAGACGGCTACCTGCTCTTGGGGCCGGGAGAAGCATGGGGATTTGCGGAGCACGAGCTGAATTACGGAGCGGCTCCGATTCAGGTCAACGGAGAGGGAAGCCGACGGATGGCAGCCTTTTTGGGGGAAATGGCCTACCTTGTCGAGCAAAAAAGCCTCGCGCGCGACATGGGACAATATTTGGTCTCGCGAAGCGATCCGCAAGTCGAGGAGCGCTATCGCTACTTGCAGGAAAAAGGCGTTCGCCTCTACGGAGCAGTCCTGACCGGACCGACGAAGGAACTGCTCAAACTCAAGGATGAGAAGTCGATTACCGCTGCCTTTGTCGGCCAAATTGACTGGTGGAACTGGGATCGCCCGGCTGCTTCCGGCACTCAGCACGTCTGGTAGGAGAGAAGCGCGGTTTGCGAAAAAAGGGTGTTGACATCGTGGAACGGCAGGTTGTATGATTCAAACTAAATCAAAACCGCATACGTTTGGATACCTTATCCAGAGAAGGTGGAGGGACTGGCCCGATGATACCCGGCAACCGACACGACGCTATTTCAACGCGAGCAGCGGCTGAAACAAAAAGCGACGTGCACGGTGCTAATTCCTGCAGAAACAAAAGTGGTCTGGAAGATAAGGGGGACATGACACGTTTATTATACGTGGCGACAGCGACCTCTTTTCTTCGGGAAAGAGGTCTTTTTTGTGCGTTTGGACACGGATTCCTGACCATTTTGTCATTCCGTTCGAGATAGAGAAAAAAACGATTTGTGAGGGGAGTAATCAATCATGGCATACCGCGCATTGACTGAGCAGGAAGCAGTAGAGTACGTAAAAGGCTTGCCGGGTCTGTTTACAGAAGGAGCAGAGCTGACCAGCCGCGAAATCGGTGACGGGAATCTGAACCTCGTGTTCGATATCCAGGAGCCGGCTACCGGAAAAAAAGTCATCGTGAAGCAAGCGTTGCCGTTTGCGAGAGTCGTGGGAGAATCATGGCCGCTGACGATTGACCGTGCCCGCATCGAGAGTGAAGCGCTCCGCATCCAGCACAAATACGTGCCTGACCTGGTGCCGGAAGTATACCACTTCGATCAGGAGCTGGCGCTGACGGTGATGGAGAACGTAGGCGACCACGTCATCATGCGCAAAGGCTTGATTGAGGGCAAGCGCTACCCGCTTTTTCCGAAGCAGATCGGACGTTTTCTCGCGCAAACCTTGTTCTACACATCCGATTTGGGGGCGCATCCGTACGACAAAAAAGCGCTAGTCGGAACATTCATAAATCCGGAATTATGCAAAATCACAGAAGATCTCGTCTTTACCGACCCGTATGAAAATGCGCCGACCAACGACTTTAACCCGCTGATCCGCAAAGAAGTAGAGGCCATCTGGAACAACAAGCCGCTCAAGCTGGAAATCGCCAAGCTGAAATTCGATTTCCTGACTCGCGCAGAAGCACTTTTGCACGGCGATTTGCACACAGGCAGCATCTTCATCACCGAGAGCAGCCTGAAAGCGATCGACCCCGAATTTGCCTACTACGGGCCGATCGGTTTTGACATCGGTGCCGTTATCGCCAATCTGCTGCTCAACTACGCTGGTCAGCACGGCTTGCAAAATGACCAAGGAGAACGCGACTCCTACCGCGAATACTTACTGGAAACGGTTGAAGATGTCTGGAACGAATTTGTTTCCCAGTTTGTCCAGCTCTGGCACAAGCAGGCTAAAGAACGCAGCGCTCATGTCGAGGGCTTGTGGCAAAGCTACGTGAAACGACTGATTCAGGATACGGCAGGCTATGCCGGATGCAAAATTTTGCGCCGTGTGATCGGCCTGGCAGGAGTGGCTGATCTGAATGCCATCGCAGACGCCGAAAAACGCGCCGAAGCAGAACGACTGGCGCTGGCGATCGGGGAAGCGCTGATTCTCGGACGCAACGACATTGAGGAATCGACAGACATCACGGACATCGTCCGCAACGTAACCGCACGCTACTATCAGGAGGCAACGACAGTATGACAACCAGTACACAAACAACGCCAGTCAAGTGGGAAGACGACGTACTCGTCTTGCTTGATCAGACGCGTTTGCCAGTAGAAACGATTTATTTGCAGCTGACGACCGCCGAACAAGTATGGGGCTCGATTCGCCGCCTGGAAGTGCGCGGAGCACCGGCAATCGGCATGGCCGCCGCCTACGGACTGTATTTGGGAATCCGCGGCAGCGAAGCGCAAACGTATGAACAGTTTTGGCAAGAGCTGAACAGCCAGGCAGACTATTTGGGAACGTCCCGGCCAACTGCTGTGAATCTGTTCTGGGCGCTTGACCGGATCAAAGCACGCGTGCAACAAAACTCCGCCTTGCCCGTTGACGAGCTGAAAAAAGCTGTGCTCGACGAAGCACTGGCGATTCAAAAAGAAGACGCAGAAGTATGTCGCACGATCGGCGAACATTTGCTGACGCTGTTGCAAGACGGCATGGGCGTGCTTACACACTGTAATCCGGGTGCGCTGGCTACTGCTGCATACGGTACGGCTACCGCTCCTTTCTATTTGGCAAAAGAACGCGGGTGGGATTTGAAAGTATACGCCGACGAGACGCGCCCCGTATTGCAAGGCGCTCGCCTGACCGCCTATGAATTGCAGCAGGCTGGGATTGACGTCACCTTGATTTGCGACAACATGGCAGCTATGGTCATGTCGCAAGGCAAAGTGCAGGCCGTTGTCGTGGGAACAGACCGTGTAGCGGCCAACGGCGACGTCGCCAACAAAATCGGCACGTATGGAGTAGCCGTTTTGGCAAAAGCGCATGGCATTCCTTTCTATGTAGCGGCGCCGCTGTCCTCTGTCGATCTGGCGACGGCGACAGGTGCGGAAATTCCGATTGAGGAACGTCCGGCAGAAGAGATCACACACGGCTTGGGCAAACAGGTAGCACCGGATGATATCAAGGTGTACAATCCGGCGTTTGACGTGACGCCAGCCCAGTACATTACCGCAATTGTGACAGAGACGGGCATTTTCAAGCCGGAAGAGATCGCGAAAAGCAAACAATAGTCCGTCGTATCAGGAGCGTCTGCCTTTTTATGGCGGGCGCTTTTTTTCAGGAATAGATCGTCTGATTCTTGCTAAATTATGGAACCAGCCGCATAATCGAGCGTAAGAAGTTGCTTGCCCGTTGAAAGCGAATGAGAAGGAGGAGCGGTTATCATGAGAACGATCCCGATTTCCGAAGAAGCATTTCTCAAACAGTTGGAGTTGTCGGATGCCAGCGAAATGTTTTGGCTCACCGATACGAACCGATCCTACCTCAAAGAGTGGCTGCCTTGGCTGAATTACACGAAGTGCGAGGATGACACGAGCTATTTCATCCAAAGAACGATTCAACAGTATGACGACAATCAAGGGATTCACTACGGAATCTGGTATAACGGTCGGATGGCCGGGACTCTCGGTGTGCACAATCTGGACTGGATCAACAAGAAGACATCACTGGGCTATTGGCTTGGCGCCGGCTTTCAGGGCAAGGGGCTGATGACCAAAGCAGTGGCGGCGTATATGGATCACCTTGTTTTCGGTTCATGGAACTTGGAGAAAATCACGATTCAGGCGGCGACAGGCAATTCGAAAAGCAGAGCGATCCCCGAGAGACTCGGCTTTCAACTGGAGGGAATCCTGCGGCGCAATGAGTTTTTGTATGACCATTTTGTCGACCATGCCGTGTACAGCATGTTGAAGGAAGAATGGCAGGAAAGAGCCAGACAAAAAAGGTAGATTGACAAAGAAAATTCAGTCAATTACGATGAAGGAAGCAAAAAGGGGCTGCGCGATTCGCACGCCCTTTTTTGCTCGATAAAAAGAGGTGATTAGCTTGAAGACACTCAAGGAGCTATCCTGGTTTTTTCGTGCCCACTGGAAGCGGTACACGATCGGCATAGCCTTTTTGTTTTTCATCGACATTTTGATGCTCTGGCCGCCGCGGCTGATCGGCGAGACTGTCGACGCGATGCGCAACAGCTCTTTGACTGCCCAAGACTTGACGCGGACAGTCACGATTTTGCTCGCGCTTGGGGTCGGGCTGTACGCGATGCGCTTTGCCTGGAGGTATTTGCTGAACGGCGGCGCGTTGATTTTGGAGCGAACTTTGCGAGAGCGGCTTTTCGGGCATTTGACCCGGATGACGCCGTCTTTTTACCATCGCAAGCGTAGCGGTGATTTGATGGCTGTGGCAACCAACGACATTCCCGCCATCGAGCAGACGGCGAGTACCGGAGTGCTCACGCTGGTCGATTCGTTGTTCATGACGCTTTTGACGCTCGGAGTCATGGTGACCGCGATCGACTGGAAGCTGACGCTCGCCGCTTTGATTCCGATGCCTTTTTTGGCCTGGTCGACTGCCTATTACGGCCGCTTGCTGCATGAGCGCTTTTACTTGGCGCAGGAAGCGTTCGGCGAGATGAACGATCACGTCCAGCAGTCGATTTCCGGCGTGCGGGTACTGCGGGCGTTTGTGCAGGAAAAGGAAGATATTGAAGCCTACAGAAGAGTCAGCGAGAAAACGCTGGAGCGAAACGTCAGCGTGTCGCGGATCGACGCCCTGTTCGAGCCGACAATTGCCATCATTATAGGTTTCAGCTTTTTGATCGGGCTTGGCTATGGAACATACCTTGTCTTTACGAGCGCGATTTCTTTGGGGGAACTGGTCGCCTTCAACCTGTACCTCGGGCTGTTGATCTGGCCGATGTTCGCTTTTGGCTGGCTAGTCAATGTGTTGCAGCGTGGCGGCGCGTCCCACAAGCGTCTGTCCGAGCTGCTTGTGGAGCAGCCCGATGTGCACGAGGTTGACCATCCGATTGCGGCAGAGACACCCCATACAGTAGAAGCTCGCCACTTTTCGTTCGCCTACCCGGGCAGTGACAAGCTGGCGCTGTCCGACATTACGTTTTTTTTGCGCGAAGGGGAGACGCTGGGCATTGTCGGCCGGACAGGGAGCGGGAAGTCGACCTTGTGCCGCGCTCTTTTGCACCAGTATGAAATGAAAAGTCAGACGCTGTTCGTCGGAGGCGTGCCGATTGAGGAGCTGTCTTTTGATACGCTGCGGCAAAAGATCGCGTATGTGCCCCAGGAGCACTTGCTGTTCTCCCGCACGATTGCGGAAAACGTCTCGTTCGGCAAGCCGGGTGCGAGCGAGGCGGAAGTGCTGCACGCGATGCGGCTGGCGGAAATGGAGAGCGACCTGATGCAATTCCGCGAAGGATTGAAAACGATGGTCGGAGAAAAAGGCGTGACGCTCTCCGGGGGACAAAAGCAACGAATCTCGATTGCCCGCGCCCTGCTGCTCGATGCGGGCATCCTCGTCTTGGACGATTCCTTGTCGGCGGTTGACGCACGCACGGAGGAGGCGATTTTGCGCCATCTGCGCCAGGAGCGTGCCAACAAGACGACGATCATTACGGCGCATCGCCTGTCTGCCGTCCAGCATGCCGAGCTGATCCTCGTGCTCGATGAGGGGCGAATTGTCGAGCGGGGAACACATGCCGAGCTGATGCAGCAAAACGGCTGGTACGCCGAGCAGTATCGCAGGCAGCAGATGGAGCAAGACGTTGCTGGATAAATCGGCATAGTGGGAGGGAGAGCGTTTCGTGAGTAAAGAAAAAAGCTGGAAGCGGCTGGTTGAATTTGCCCGGCCGTTTCAGAAACAAATATGGGGAGCGCTGTTCCTGCTTTTACTTGGAACCAGCGCGGAGCTGGCAGGCCCTTTTCTCGCCAAGGTGATGATCGACAATCACATTTTGGCGATCCAGAAGCCGTGGTATCAGCTGGAAGAACGGCCGCAAGCGTCAGCCGAAAAAGCGGTCGCCATCCAGGATCGGTATTATATGCGCGAAGATGCGCTCCAGGAGGCGGGGTTGACTCGGGAAAGCGTCCGAGGCGCAGAAATGACCGTGCTTTCCGAAGGAGCTACGTACTATTTAATGGAGGGCAAGCTCAGTGAGAATGCCCAAAATACGGAAAAGAAGTTTGCGCCAGTCGAGCCGGAAAATGGCCGGGAGCGCTTCGCGGTAACGACGGAAGCTGCTGACGGAACGGAAACGACGTTGACGGGCATCAAGCTGACAGCCGACGAAGTGCTGGCGCTGTATCAAAACGACGTGCAGCCGATCATCTGGCTGTCAGTCGGGTACGGGGCGCTGATTTTGCTGTCGGCGTGCTTCAACTACATCCAGATTTTGTGGTTGCAGACGACCGCCCAGCGCATCATTCAGCGCATGCGGATGAAGTTGTTCGTTCATTTGCAAAAGCTCCCGGTGTCCTTTTTTGACAAGACACCTGTCGGCTCGCTCGTCTCCCGCGTCAGCAACGATACCGAAGCGATCCGCGAGCTTTACGTGAGTGTGCTGGCTACTTTTGTCCAGAACGGCATTTATTTGGTCGGGATTTTGATCGCGCTGTTCGTGCTCCAGCCGCAGCTCGCTTTGTTTTGCTGTTTGACGGTTCCGCTGCTCGTCGCTTTGATTTATGTATACCAAAAGTACAGCTCGCGCTACTATGCGGTGATTCGGGCGAAGCTGGGCGACATGAATGCCACTATTAATGAAATGATTCAAAACATGACGATTGTCCAGGCGTTTCGCCGCGAAAAAGGCGTGCAGGAAGAGTTCGCGCAGGTGAACGAGAGCTACTTCAAGATGCGGATGAAGGAGATCAACCTGGAATCTCTTTTGCTGCGGCCTGCTGTCGACTTGATCTGGAAAATCGCCCTGACGGTGATCATCTGGTATTACGGTTCCGCGTCTTTTCACAGTGTCATCTCGTTTGGGGCGCTGTTTGCCTTTGTCGATTACATGGGACGTTTTTTCGAGCCGATCAACATGATCATGAATCGTCTGTCGCAAATGCAGCAGGCAACGATCGCCGCGGCTCGCGTGTTCGATATTTTGGATACGGCGCCGGAAACGGAGCAGGCCGGCAAGCAAATCGAGCGGCCGCGCGGGGAAGTCGTTTTCGACCAAGTATCATTCGCTTACAACGAGGATGACTACGTGCTCAAAAACGTCTCGTTCACGGCAAAGCCTGGTCAGACGATTGCGCTAGTCGGTCATACCGGATCGGGAAAAAGCTCGCTGATGAACCTGCTGCTCGGTTTTTATCCGGTGACAAAAGGAAGCATTTTGATTGACGGGCAAAACATGCGCGAGATCGATACGCATTCGTTGCGCAGCCATGTAGGGCTTGTGCTGCAAGATCCGTTTTTGTTTACAGGTACGATCGGCTTCAACATTCGCATGTACGACGACGCGATCTCGGATGAAGATGTCGTGCAGGCAGCCAAGGCGGTGCGGGCTGATGAATTTATTACCCGCCTGCCGAACGGCTACGAGGAACCAGTCGTGGAGCGCGGGATGACGCTGTCAGCTGGTCAGCGGCAACTCATCTCTTTTGCCCGCGCGCTGGCTGCCGATCCGGCCATTCTGATTCTCGACGAGGCGACCGCCAGTATCGACAGCGAAACAGAGCTGGCGATCCAGGAAGCTTTGCACGTCCTGTCGCGTGGACGTACGACGTTTATCATTGCCCATCGGCTTTCGACGATTCAGCATGCCGACCAGATTCTCGTCCTCTCCCGGGGAGAAATTGTGGAGCGGGGCAATCACGAGGAACTGATGGCGCAGGATGGACTGTATCAAAAAATGTACCAGCTTCAACAGGGCAGTGTTTCTGTTAAACTGGGTGGATAGAGGTTTTTTGGAGAGAAAGGAGCTTCAACACCATGTCTTCATCGCGCTACACCTTCTGGGTGTTGATTTTGGTGGTAGCCATAGCTGGACTGAGCCAAGGGTTGAGCATTCCGTTGTTGGCTGTGCTGTTGGAAAAGCAGGGCGTGTCATCTGTCATGAACGGACTGAACGCCGCCGCCCTGTACATCGGGATGGTATTGGTTTCGCCCTTGCTGGAAATTCCGCTCCGGCGGATTGGTTACCGATCCACGATTTTGTGGGGGATGCTGCTGCTTACCGTCGCGACAGGGCTGATTCCGCTGTTCAGCCATCTGGCCGTGTGGTTCGTGCTCAGGATGCTGATGGGGATCGGGGATACCAGCTTGCACTATTCGAGTCAAATGTGGGTAACGAAGATCGCCTCGCCGCAAACGCGCGGGCGCGACTTGTCCCTGTACGGTTTGGCGTACGGAGTGGGCTTCAGTATCGGGCCGCTGGGCTTGAATTTGTTGCCGCTGGGACTGTGGGTGCCTTTTGGCGTGCTGCTGTTTTTGTACGCCATCGCTTTTTTGCTCATCTTGCGGATTCAAAACGAGTTTCCCGAAGCGATTGTGCAGGCGGAAAAGAAACAGAACAAGTACGCCACGGTTTTGCGCATCGGTTGGCTGTCCCTGATTCCGTCTTTCTTGTACGGATTCATGGAGACTTCTTTGAACGGCAGCTTCCCGGTCTACGCGCTGCGCACCGGGCTGTCGATTGAATGGGTATCGCTTATTCTCCCGGCGTTTGTGGTAGGCAGCATCATTTTGCAAATGCCGCTTGGCACTTTGAGCGATCGGATCGGCCGCAGGCAAGTCATGCTCGCTTGCGCCATCGTCGGCGGAGTTGCTTTTTTCCTGTTCCCGCTCGCCGGGGAAAACGTTTGGCTGATGATGCTTTTGCTGGCGATTGCCGGAGCAGCAGTCGGTTCATTTTATTCGCTCGGTTTGGCCTATTCCGCCGATATTTTGCCTGCGGCGATGGTGCCGACCGCAGGCATCATTGCCGGAATCAATTTCGGTGTGGCGAGCATTCTCGCGCCGAATGTCAACGGCGTGCTCATGGAGTGGTGGGAGCCGTGGACGATGTTTTGGGTAATGGGGGCGCTGCTGGTTGTTTTTGCCGCAGCCTGCCTGTTTGCGAAAAACAGCAAGTCGCAAGATACACAATGCTCGTTGCCTTTGCAAAAACAAGGGTGACAGGGGGCAAGCCAGATCGCCATCTCTCGTGTTTGTTCGAGGGATGGTTTTTTTCTGTGGGAAAAAAGCATAAACGGGCGCAGGGGAGGGAAGCGTATGAATAAAGTAGAAATGCTTGTGGAAGGGGTTGACCCGATGCTGACTCCGTGCATATTCAAGCGGGGACTCGTCTGGATTTTGTTTTTCGTTCTCAGTCTGGTCGTTATCCCGTTCTTTTCTGACGAGGGCCAGACACCGCCCGCGAATCCTCCTGCTGCGAACGCTGCTGCCCAGCCGTAGTTGGCTTGGCGAGCGATTTTTGCAGATGTAGACACGCTCCGTTACATGAACTTTGGGGCAGGACGTCGCGACGTTTTGCCCACAAAAAACACGCCAGGTCAGTCCTTGGCGTGTTTTTCTTGGCTATAGCGTTTATTTGGTGACGAAGTTTTGCGTGTAGAACGGCTGACCGGCTTTGATCACGACACCGACGCCCAATTGCTTGTAGTTTTGATTCAAAAGATTTTGGCGATGCCCGGAGGAGTTCATCCAGCCCATGTGGACTTCAATGCCGTCCAACTGGCCGTAGGCGATATTCTCTCCCGCATAGCTGTAGCGAATGCCCGCTTTTTTCAGGCGGTCAAACGGGCTTCCGGTCGTCGGCGAATTGTGGCTGAAATAATTATGCTGCGCCATGTCATTGCTGTGCGCACGGGCGACGACTGCTACCTGCTCGTCCCACGTCAGGACAGGCAGCTTGGCACGCTGCCGCGCTACGTTCAGCAAGTCGAAATTTTCTTTCTCATAGGCGATTGCCACTTGCTTGATTTGCGCATCCGTCAGCTTGGGTGCAGCGGGCAATTCCGTGTACACAATCGGATACATCAAGCCCATGGCAATAGTGGCAAAGTGCTCGGGCGTAGAGATGCGGACACCTGCGACCTTGTTTCCGCCCAATTGGTCGATGGAAAAGGTGAATACCTGATTGTTTTGCATATAGGTCGGATGGCTAAGCGTATTTTCCTGAATGCGCAAGCCAGACGTGATCGGCAAAGTGCTTTTCGGCGCTCCCCACGCATCTTGCAAAGCTTTCGTGGTCGAACCGATGGTCACTCCCCCGACGTTTACATTCGCTCCGTTGGAAAACAGCGTGACGGCTTTGCCGTTCTGGATGCCTACTTGTATGTAATGGTTCAAGTCCCGATTGTAAATCCACCATTCCACTCCTGTGTGGCTCGGGTCTTTGCGTGCTGGCTTGCCCAGCTTTTGCTCGACTTGCGCGGCAGTCATTCCGAGCGCAATCCCGTAGGTCGACACGGATTTGACGGCAGCTTGCTGGGTGGAGACAGGGGAAGCCGCTGTCACAAAAGTGGGCTGCAGCTGACCCAACAGCGCCAGGGAAAGGCCAAAGGCGAGGATGCTGGCTACTTTTTTCTTGTTCATCTGTCTACCTCCTCGGATGGAAAAGCTTTGGTTGATACAAGTATCGGTGTATGCACAGGCGAAAAACAGAGGCTAAGGATGCAATTTATGTCGAAAAAAGGAACAAGCCCCACTGCAAGAGTGGAGGCTTGTCATTTGCGATCCCATATGACGTACGTTTTGGCGAGCAAGTCGTGCCAGCCCTGCTTTTGCGGATTCCAGCCCACCCACATGTAGCCGATGCAAAAGACGAGCGAGGAAAGCAGCTTGCCAAGCACCTCGCGCAAAATGACTTGTCCGCCAGTCAGCCTGCCGCGAGCGTGCCTGGCGCTGATGACGCGGATGCCGATAATTTGCTTCCCCAGCGTCTGACCTGTCCACCATGTCAAAAGAACTAAATAAAGCAGACCGAACAGCGCTTCCAACAGATCGATCAGCGAAAGAAAGTCGCCGGATATGCCGAGATTGCGGCGAAGCGGATTGAAAAACAGCATGCTCACGCCAACCAAAAACAGCGAGTCCAAGAGAGTAGCAGCTACCCGAATCCAAAAGCCTGCAAACTGATGCTCGCGCGGCGGCTCCTGACTGTTTTCCAAAGCTTGAATGGCATCTGGATCGCTCATTCGTTTCACTCCTTTATCAAAACGAAGGGATAAATTGGTACAACAGTCGGGGAGAGCTTTGGCGCTGCAAAATGTTCCCGATTCCAAGCGGGTCCGGATTGGACCAATGCTGCTTCAAGCTGAACAGTAGCTTGCTGATGGAGAGCTGATCACTGTAGCGCACGACCATGGCGTCTTGCTCCCCGGAGAGGGAGAGCGCGTGCCGGGTCGCTTCTTCCAAATCGCCGAACTCATCGATCAGCCCGAGCTTTTTGGCTTGCTCGCCGGAATACACCCGTCCATCGGCAATTTCCAGCACGCGTTGGCGCGAGAGATTGCGGCCTTTTGCAATCACGTCGACGAACTTGCCGTAGCTTTCATTCACCAGCGACTGAAAAATTTGCCGCTCAGGCTCGGTCAAAGGACGCGCCGGACTGCCGATATCCTTGTACCGCCCGCTTTTGATCGCAAACTGCTTGACTCCCAGCTTGGCAGCCGCTTCGCTGTAGTTCACCAGCGAGAAGATGACGCCTAGACTTCCGGTCAATGTATTCGGATTGGCGAAAATCGAATCTCCAGCCGTCGCCAAATAATACCCGCCTGACGCGGCCGTGGAGCCCATGCTGACGACAATCGGAATATCGCGGAGCTGTTTGAGCCGCAAAAGACGGGTGTGCAGCTCATCGGTAGCGACAACCTCGCCGCCGGGACTGTCGATCCTGAGCACCAACGCCTTGACCAGCTCATCTTCCTCGACTCTCCGCAACTGTTCGGCGAGCAGCTCTGCCATGGAGGGCATCCCGGTTGCGTTTGGCTCCCCGGAAATGACGCCGTTTACGAACAACTGCACGATCTTGCTGCTGCCTGAGCCGTACACAATATTTTCTTCCCAGGCAAATCCGGGATTGTCGGCCAGCTCTTCATACCCTCCAGCCAAGCCTTCCACGGTAATGCCTGCGAAAAAGACAACCAGCACGATCAGGAGGGCGACCCATTTTTTACGATGCATGAAAACCACCTCCCCTTTAGGATGAGCAGCGAAGGGAATCATTACGCTGGGACGGGCGTTGGAAAAATGCGGATTGCTGGGAATACCAAAAAGAAGTAAGAGTATTCATGCAATTGCTTCTATATTGCGGTACAATATGATTGTGGAATACAGCGAACGCAGCAACTGCAATAGGGGGATGACAATGATCATACAAGTGACTGATTTGACCAAAAGCTACGGAGAGCTTCAGGTTTTGAAAGGAATTACGACACAGGTGGCGGAAAAGGAGGTCGTGTGCATCATCGGGCCGTCCGGGTCGGGCAAAAGCACCTTTTTGCGCTGTCTGAACCAGTTGGAGCCATTGACCAGCGGAAAAGTCGTCATCAACGGTCACGACTTGTCGGACCCCAAGACAGACATCAACAAAGTCAGGGAAGAAGTAGGCATGGTTTTTCAGCGCTTTAACCTGTTTCCGCATAAAACGGTTTTGGAAAATGTCATGCTCGCTCCGATCAAGGTCAGAAAGCTCGCGCATGAGGAAGCTCGCAAGCAAGGACTGGCATTGCTGGAAAAGGTGGGGCTGCAGGACAAGGCAGACGTTTATCCGGAGCGGCTGTCCGGGGGGCAGATGCAGCGGGTCGCCATCGCCAGAGCGCTTGCGATGAATCCAAAAGTGATGCTGTTTGACGAGCCGACTTCCGCGCTTGACCCGGAGCTGGTAGGAGAAGTGTTGGCCGTGATGAAAAGCTTGGCCAAGGAAGGAATGACCATGGTGGTAGTCACGCATGAAATGGGATTTGCCAAAGAAGTGGGCGACCGCATCATTTTCATGGATCAAGGCATTATCATGGCTGAAGGAAGTCCCAAAGAGTTTTTTGACAACATCAGCCATGAACGCCTGCGTTCTTTCCTGGGAAAAGTGCTTGCTTAAAAGCAACGGCACCTGCTGCATCGCCGCAAGCGATCGCGACGGTGCCTTTTACTTGGACGCGTCGAGCAGCTGAGAGACCGTGACAAAGCGATAGCCTTGCGCGCGCAGATCACTGATCAATTCTTGCAGGGCAGCCACCGTCTGCTTTTGGTTCAGGCCACCATCGTGAAACAAAATGATATCGCCGGACGAGACGTTGCTTTTCACGCTTTTGGCAATGACCGAGGCAGTTCTGGCCAGTGACCAGTCTCTGGGATCGACAGACCAGTGGATGATGTCGTAGCCGCTTGCCTGAACCGCGTTCATGACGTCGTGGGTCATGACGCCGCCAGCCGGACGATAATATTGGGCGAGAATGCCAGTAGTTTTCAGGATGGAGCGTTCAGCGTGCTTGAGATCCTCGTACACCTCGTGCTCCGTCAGTTTATTCAGGTCAAAATGATGATAGCCGTGGTTGCCGATTTCGTGTCCGGCTTTGTAAATCCATTGGAGCACTTTCGGATGCTTGTCTACCTGGGAGCCAAGGACGAAAAAGGTAGCTTGCACCCCGTTTTTGTGGAGCACTTCCAAAATTTTCGGAGTATAGGTAGCGTCCGGGCCGTCATCAAAGGTCAGGGCGACTACCTTTTTGTTCGTGTCGATGCGGTGAATCGGCTCATAGGAAGGGAGCAGTTCCTTCGCAAAAGCAGGAGTGCTCCCGAAGCCGAGCAGGCAGACGATCAGCAATGCAACGAGCGAGCCGCGGCTCATGGCGGATGCCTCCTTTTTACTGAAGATGCTTCTAGGTTCACCCATGCTGGAGAAAACATGCTGCCAAAAGAAAACAGCGCCCGGCGCAGACAGACAATATGGTAAAATGAAAGAACTGTAATGGGGAGAGGAGAGAATGAAGTGGAACTCCGCGGTATCCTGCATGGGCTGACCCATGACTATCATGGAAAAGACAAGCCTGTCGACTATTATTTGAACATCGGGGAAGAACGCATGCCCTTGAACGAATGGCTGGGCAGTGAACTGTCCATTGCTTTTTTGGGGCAAAAAAATTGCATCGCCTGTGGGCGGAAGACGAACAAAACATTCAACAGCGGGTACTGCTACCCCTGTTTTACCAAACTGCCGGAAAATGACTTGTGCATCGTCAAGCCGCACGAATGTCATTTTGACCAGGGAACGTGCCGGGATGAAAGCTTCGGCGAACAGTATTGCATGATCCCGCACTACGTCTATCTGGCAGTTTCCAGCGACATCAAGGTCGGGCTGACGCGCAAGCACAATCAGCTCAAACGTTGGGTGGATCAGGGAGCGATTCGGGCGATTCCGATTGCGGAAGTGCCGACACGCCGGATGGCAGGCGAGCTGGAGTATCACCTGAGCCAATTTTTGCCGGACAAGACCAACTGGCGAAAAATGCTCAAGGGCGACGTCAAGGAAATCGACCTGATTGCGATGCGCGATGAAGTGTACAGCCATTTTCCCGAACCGTTCAAAGCTTTCCAATATAGAGAAGACGAATGGGTGGACATTACATACCCGATTTTGGAATCGCTGGACAAAATCAACTCGAAAACGTTGGACAAAGAAGAACAGCTCGGCGGACGACTGATTGGCGTTAAAGCGCAGTACCTGATTTTCGAAAACGGCGTGTTCCAGGTGAGAAAGCACGCCGGCTATCAGGTGGAAATCAAAACGGCTCATTCTGCATAAGTTCGCGCAAACTCCTCACACTGAAAAAGCAAGCCGATGAGCGAGGAGGAAGCGGGCATGGAACAGAAAATCGAGTATACGCAGCCGCTGACCGGAACGTTGGCTGAAGCGGTGGAAACGCAGAATGCAAAGCAGCTGGGGGTTCCTTATTCGCCGCTTGCCAACATGTGGCAGGTAAACCCCGGGAATGAAGCGGTGGAAAATGAAGAGAGCGAAGATGCTTATTCATGAACAAAAAACAAGCCTCCAGCCCACGAGCTCGTGTGGAGTTGGAGGTTTGTTTGCATCTGCTCCCGAAACGGAGGCTCAGGCATGCGATGTCAGCGGGAACAAGAAATGCTCCGGTAGCTCTGGAAGCGATGGTCGGACGAACAAGGTGTCATCCGTCTCGGTGATCAGCTCAGCCTGGATGTGTTCATTGTCACTCTCAGGCATGAAGTGAAACTGAATGACATTCGTTTCATTAGTCAGCAAATGCCCGATGATCCGCTCTGGATCGACTGCTCTTTTGCTTACGATGTCAAAGACATGCAACTGGTCGTCTTCGCGCTCGAACAAGACAATGACGTCTTCCTGCTCGATGTAATAGAGCGAATCGGGAAAGACGAGCAAAAAATAAAACAGGGACAAATGCTCGCTTGCTTGCACACCCCAGCGCGTCGATACCGGAACGCGGCTGGCCGCAAATTCCTTCATTAAGGCAAAATCATCTGCACTGTCGACATCAAGCTTGTGCAGAGCGGATTTGGAGGGGACAGTCGCTTTTACGCGGGATGCCAGCAAGCTGAACCGGCTTTCCTGAACCTTTTGAAAACCGAACTTGGGATAAAAGTCGAGCACGGACGGATTGGCGAACAAGTACAGAAAATCATAGTCCTGTTCGTACTTGGTAATGACGTGGTTCGTCAGCTTTGCTGCCAGCCCTTGCTGACGGTAATCGGGATGCGTCATCACCGTCCCTAGTTGCAGTGCCTGATAAGTTCTGCCGTTGGAAGTCACGATCATTTTATTGACGGAAACATTCGCGATGACTTTTTCTCCGTCCACGTAGGAATAGCAGATGTAATCGTCATTCCAGCAGCCTCTCGTGTACCATTCGTGAAAATCAAGCTCGAATACTTGCTTTGCCAGCTCGTTAAAGCTTTCTTTATAGGTTTGATTGTGCTTGTAGTCACTGATCAGTTGATACTCACGCATTTTGCAGTCCTCCTTTTTGTCTCAAGCCCTGTCATTGTTGCAGCAGCAATGTTTTGTAGCCATCACCTCCTTTCACCAGAGCAAGTGCTGCATAAAAAAGACCACAAGAAGAAAAATCTCCTCGTGGTCTCGTTTCCAGATATAGGTATACTTCAAACGCCTGCTCCAAAGTAAACAATAGGGCGGATGAACAACGCTGGAATCTGGTTTTGATCAGATTGGATGTCTTCTTAATCGCTGTTGGAAAAAGGGAATACAAAAGAAACGGAGGGCATGCCCTTCATTTGACCTTTTTCCGTATAAAATTCATTGGAATTTTATTTAGCGATTAATAAGTTTCATCATATTCTGCTAAAACCTCGTTTCCTAACAATTAACAGTTTCTTTTCACTATAGCATTGATTTTATTTGATAGCAAAATCATATTTAATCGGTGGTGTTGCTTGCAAACGTTGTGTTCTTTGTTGGTATTCTCTTACAATAAATAGGAAGACGATTACGAATGAAAAGCGAGGAAGACGCCCATGACGACGAAAGCTTATTTGTACAGCAAATGTGATACATGCCGCAAAGCGAAAAAATGGCTCACCGAGCAAAATGTCAGCTTCGAGGAAGTGCCTATTGTCGACTCGCCGCCATCGAAAGAAGAGCTGCGCCAGATTTGGCAAACGAGCGGGCTTGATCTGCGCAAGTTTTTCAATGTCAGCGGCGTGCAATACCGCGAGCTTGGCTTGAAGGACAAGCTGCCGACGATGACGGACGAGGAAATGCTTGAATTGCTGGCTTCAAACGGCAAGCTGATCAAGCGCCCACTGATCGCGAGCGACAACACCGTTACATTGGGCTTCAAGGAAGACGAGTTGCAAAAGGCTTGGGGAGGCAAATAAGAAATGCGCCAACCGTCGAAGAGACTGGAAAAGTTGTCTGCCGCTATTTTTTCGGAGATGGCTGCCCGTAAAAAGGAAGTTGCCCGAAAACGGACCGTGTACGATTTGAGCATCGGCAGTCCTGACCAAGCGCCGGAGGACCAGCTGCTGCATACGCTTCTCGATGCTGCGCGGCAGCCGGGCGCGTTTGGCTACGCGTTGAGCGAAGGAACGGCTGCTTTTCGCGAAGAGGTGGCCCGCTGGTACCAATTCCGCTTCGGCGTCGAGCTGTCGCCGGACGGAGAAATTCATTCTTTGATGGGCTCGCAGGATGGGCTGGCGCACTTTGCTCTGGCCTGGACCGATCCGGGCGACATCGTGCTCGTGCCCGACCCTGGCTATCCGATTTACGAAGGAAGCGTGCATTTGGCGGGGGCGATCCCGTACCGGATGCCGCTGCGCGCAGAAAACGGCTTTTTGCCCAAGCTTGACGATATCCCGGAGGAGATCGCGGCAAGGGCGAAGTTCATGATTTTGAACTATCCGAACAATCCGGTATCGGCTGTTGCCACGATCGCTTTTTTCGAAGAGGTGGTAGCTTTTGCGAAGCGTCACGACATCATCGTCGTGCATGATTTGGCTTACTCGGAAATGGCTTTTGACGGCTATCGGCCGCCGAGTTTTTTGCAGGCGGCGGGGGCCAAAGAGGTCGGGATCGAGTTCAACTCGTTTTCCAAAAGCTTCAACATGGCAGGCTGCCGGGTTGCTTATGTAGTCGGAAACAGCGAGATCATCAAGCCGCTTGCGATCGTCAAGTCCAATGTCGACTACGGCGTCTTTTTGCCTGTCCAGCAAATGGCGGTGGAAGCGCTGCGGATGGATCGGGAGTCAGGCGGCGCCAATCAAGTCGGACCGATTTACGAGGAACGCCGCGACGTCCTGCTGGCTGCCCTGGCAGAAGCGGGCTGGAACATCACTCCGCCGAAAGCGACCATGTTCGTCTGGGCTCCTGTCCCTGCAGGCTGGACATCCCGCGAGTTTGCGATTGCCTTGCTGGAAGAGGCAGGCGTGGTCGTGATCCCGGGCAGTGCTTTTGGCGACGAAGGCGAGGGCTACGTCAGGATCGCGCTTGTACAAGAACCGGAAATTTTGCGCCAAGCTGCGCGCTCTGTGGCCGACTCGGGCATTTTGAGCAGAAAAGCGGGCGAATAAGCGGCAGGTCAAACGGTTAATCTAGTTTTTGGGCATGAAAAGATCACAGGTATAAATGAAAAACAATTACAGGTTGAAATCATTCCTACATTGTATTGACTATAAAGTGGCTCGTTTGTTATCATGAAATAGGTAGGCAAGAACACATTCCTAAGGAGGTTTTACATAATGGCTCAACGTTTGATTGGACTCCCGGCTCCTGACTTTACATTGGAAACAGCTTTGGGTAACGGAAAAGATTTTGGCAAGGTTTCCTTGTCTGACTACCGTGGAAAATGGCTGGTACTGTTCTTCTATCCACTCGATTTCACATTCGTTTGCCCAACTGAAATCATCTCCATGAGCGATGCTATCGAAGACTTCAAAGACCTCGATGCAGAAATTCTCGGTGTATCCGTAGACTCCGTTCACTCCCACCGCGCTTGGATCAACACTCCTCGCGACCAAAACGGTCTGGGTGGCTTGAACTACCCGCTGGCTGCTGACTTCCTGAAAACAACAGCTCGTGACTACGGCGTACTGGATGAAGAAGGCGGCCAAGCTCACCGCGGCCTGTTCATCATCGATCCAGAAGGCATCCTGAAATATCAAGTAGTAACTGACCTGAACGTAGGTCGTTCCGTTGACGAAACACTGCGCGTGCTGCAAGCACTGCAATCTGGCGGTCTGTGCCCAGCTAACTGGCGCCCAGGTCAAGCTCAACTGTCTGCGAAATAATTTTTGCCTGAACGAACAGGCTGTAAAAGGGTCTAACTTCTTGCTGTTAGACCCTTTTTTTAGCATATAATCCACTTTAGATAGACGAAGCTGAGTAAAAAGGGGATGAGTTTCCATGCGTTTGCGCGAAGAATTGCCGGATTTCCCAGGAATTACCGAATGGGTGAACGGACAAGTAAGCAAAGCGGATCTGGCAGGCAGCCCTGTTTTGGTGCATTTTTGGTCGGTTAGTTGCTACATGTGTAAAGAGTCAATGCCGAACATTAACGAATGGCGCGACAAGTACGCTGCCAATGGCCTGAAAGTCATAGGTATTCATATGCCGCGTTCGGAAAAAGATACAGATATTGAAGTGATCAAACAGACGATTGCCGAGCACAACCTGACGCATCCGATTGCGATCGACAACGACATGAAGACGGTTGATGCTTTCCAGAACGAGTACGTTCCTGCTTTTTACCTGTTTGACGAGAACCTCCAGCTGCGTCACTTCCAGGCTGGCGAGAAGGGTCTTAACCTGGTAAAAAAACGTCTGTTCAGAATTTTGGGGATCGAAGAGGAATCCTAGAATGTTCGTCTAATTATGTATGTGTAATGGATTGTACCTGATAGGAGGATATGTAAACGATGGAATTCCCGAAAAATCTACGTTACAGTGAAGAGCATGAGTGGGTGCGAGTAGAAGGTAACAAAGCGTACATCGGAATCACCGCTTTTGCTCAATCAGAGCTGGGTGACATCGTGTTTGTCGAGCTGCCAGAAGTAGGCGCGACAATCCAGCAAGATGAGCCATTTGGCAGCGTTGAGTCCGTAAAAACCGTTTCCGAGCTGTACGCTCCTGTAACCGGAAAAGTAGTAGAAGTAAACGGCGAATTGGAAGATGCTCCTGAACTGGTTAACTCCTCGCCATACGAGCAAGCCTGGATGATCGCTGTCGAGCTGTCCGATGAAGCTGAGCTTGACAAGCTGATGGATGCCGACAAATACGAGGCAATGGTAAAAGAATAGTCGCAAACACAAAAAGCCGGGGCGCATGCTCTGGCTTTTTTCATTTGAAAATGGCTGCTGCTCGGGGCTTCGGTGGAGGGAGGAAACAGGAGAAACCGCTGCAGGGCACCTTGCCACTTGCGGGGAAGCGGAGACTGGCCGCCTGCGGTGAAAAAGGAAAACCGCGGCAAAAGCAGTGTGCTCGAAGAAGTGGAATCACGTTGCCGCTTAACGGCGTGTTTTCCTTTTTCGCCTCCGGCTTGGTAGGAGTCCGAAAGCCCTGCCGCTTGTTTCTCCTGTTTCCTCGATCAACGATTCGTCTCTTTCCTCGCCACGCCTGAAGCACCGATGACGTAATCTACAAAGCGTCACCCCCAATTGCCTTCACCACAAAAACAAAAAGACTTCGCCCACCAAAACGTGGCGAAGTCTTTTGTTGCAAAAACGGAAGCCGTAAACCAACTAACTGAGCTTGAACGAACGCACGTTGTCGTTCAACTCTTCGGCCATTTTGGCCAGCATGGTCGCTGCTGCCGAGATTTCTTCCATGGAAGCGTTTTGTTCTTCCGCTGCGGCTGCGACGGTTTGGGAATTGCCCGCGGATTGCATCGCGATTTGCGAAATGTGGTCGATGGCTGAGACGATCGCTTGCATTTCCTGGCTGATTTTTCTCATTTCAGCCGATACCTCGTCTGTGCGGGTAAGCAGGAGCGAGGTGGAGTCAGTAATTTGCTCGAATGCCGTTCCCGTCGAGTTCACCAAAGACATGCCTTCTCCGAGGATGACGGAGCCGTGACTCATGGCAGCGATGGCGGATTCCGTATCGCGCTGAATGTCGGCGACGATGTCGCTTACTTGTTCAGCCGCCGAGCTGGACTGTTCAGCCAGTTTGCGCACCTCGTCGGCTACTACGGCGAAGCCGCGACCTTGTTCGCCTGCTCTGGCAGCTTCGATGGCGGCGTTCAGGGCAAGCAGGTTGGTCTGGTTGGCAATCGAAGTGATGAGCGAGATCATCTGTCCAATTTCCTGAGAGCGTTGACCCAGTGCGTTGACAGTCGTTGCCGTTTGCTTCATTTGGTCGTGAATCACGGTCATGTGCTCTACCGTTTTGGCGGCCATCTGGTTGCCTTCTGTCGCCTGACGGTTTGCATCGCGAGTGGAGGAGCTGACTTCTTCGATTCCTTTTTCCATCAAAGAAATATGTTGGGCAATTTCGTTGATCACATCGCTGCCCTGATTGGTCGCGTCCACTTGCAGTTCTGTCCCGTAGGCGATTTCCTGGACAGACTGGGCGATCTGCTCTGTCGCTTTGCTCGTCTGCTCGGCGCTAGCCATCAGTTGTTCGGAAGTAGCGGCGACCTGCTGTGCGTTATAGCTGACCTGCCCAAGCGTGTCGCGCAGATTGGCGGTCATCGTATTGAAGCGGCTGGCCATGACGCCCATCTCATCGGCCGTTTTCACATCCATCGAAGCGGTGAAATCGCCAGCGGACAATGCTTGCGAGAGCTGGTTTGCCTTGTTGATTTGTCCGGTCAAATACTTGCTGAAGAAATAAATGACGGCGATGAGAATCAAAAGCCCAAACAGGCTGACTGCCAAAAGCTGATAAAACAGCATGCTCAAAGGCTCGAAAAATTCATTTTCCGGCATGACGAGAGCAATTGTCCAGTTTGTGCCAGCGATTTTTTGGAAGTACAAGCGATTGATCCCGTTCTCATCGGTAAAAGTTTTCGCGCCTTCCTTTTCTGAAAGCAACGCCGGGCCAATTTCGGCAAGAGACGTGTTGCTGTCGCTTTGCACGGATTGCACCATCAGCTTGTCCGTTTGCGGATGAGACAGGAATTTGCCGTCCTGATCAAGCATGAAAGCCCAGCCAGTCTTGCCTACTTGCGTGCCGGAAACCATCGTTTGAATGTCTGTGAGCGTAATGTCGTCTGTGGCTACACCCAAAAGCTTTTTGTCGGGGGAGTAAAACGGAGCCACCACAGTCATCATAGAAATTTTGGAAACCTCATCATAGTAAGGCGGCGTGTAATCGGTTACCTTTGATGTTGCTTTTCCGATTTTGTACCATTCTTGACTAGGGTAGTTGTAGGCGGGTGTACTGTATTCATACGTAATGTCCACCTTGCCGTCTTTTTTTGCGCCATAAGTCGAAACGAACTGTTTGCTCGGATCGAAGGCATACGGCTCCATGAAAATTCCCATCCCGACCGAGGTCTGGTTCACGGGAACTGTTTTGTTCAGCAGGGAATCTAGTTGCTCCAGCGAATACGTAAGAGGAGTCATTTCAATTGTCCGTGCCATGTGCTCTGTGACTTTGCTGTGTGTCTCCAGTTCTTTCTCCACTTTGCCGCTAAGCACGTCCAACTGATAGTTCATTTTGTCCGTCAGTTCCTTGTTCAACAGCGTGTAGGAGAACATAAAGGCCATGCCCATGAGAAGTGCCAAGGTAATGACAATGACAGGAAGGGTAATGGTAAGAGTCCTGGCTCGTAGGCTTTTAAAACGAAACATACATCCGCTCTCCTTTTTCGTTTACTAGCTGAATAACTATTCCCTATATCGGTTTGATTCAAACTTCTCTGTATGAAATCTGTATGAAATTTAGGTGAATGCGGGAAAAGTTTCAAATTAATCAGAAAACGGTGTTCAAACAGTGGCAAATCGAGTACAATGGGATAACTAATTGTTTTACCATAAACCGATTGGTATCTTTTTGCGGGTAGAGCATTCATGGGATTACGGGTTACAATGCGGATACAGACAGATAGTTTCGGCCAGACGCAGTTGTTCTGAAGTCTGGAGAACAAGGAGGGAGACTATTTATGAGTTTTTGTTGTGGTGCTGGAATGGTAGGTTCCGTAGGCTCAGTCCGTCATTATAAAACGCTTGTACACAATGTCCCCATCATGTTTTGTCCTGTATGTGACAGAATTGAGGTTCATCCCGCTATTGAGGGAGAGTACGAAATTTTAGTAGAATATGCTCAGGGAGATCAGGCGCCGGAAGTCGATTTCGCTGATTTTGTCAATGTTGACAATACATCCGAGTTGTTTGAGAATTGTACCATGACGGATGAAGCTGCAAGCTTCGCAGAAGTTTTGAAGCAGCAGATCGATATTTCCTTGGATTTGCTCGGAGTCGCGAAGGAGTTGCAGGATGACGAGTGGCGCGAAGCCCTTATGAATCGCTTGAAACGGTTAAGCGAACGACTGAAGCAGTACAATAAACGCAAGCAAGTGTCGCAAAAAAGCGCATGACCTTTAGTTGACGTGGGAGGCAGTGTGAATGTTTCATTTGAAAGGCGTTCACCACATCGCGTTGAATTGCAGCGATGTCGTGAAGGTAGCTCGGTTTTTTAAGGACATTTTGGAAGTCCCCATCCCGGAAGAGAATATGGTGGAAGGAGCACCTGTCTACTTTCAAATTGGCACATACACACGGATCGGTCTCCATCCGCATGGCGGGGCGGAAGGCAAGGGTGGCGTAGGGCAGGTAGATCACCTCGCCTTTTCCGTAACGAGCCGTGCTGAGCTGGACTATCTGGTCGACAAGCTGGAAGCAGAAAACATTTGCTACCGAGGTCCGATCACGCAGCCTACGAGTTTTAACTTGTACTTTGAGACGCCAGATGGCCATCATCTGGAGGTTCGACTGGACAAGGACGAATTTGATGAATAACAGGTAAAGGCAAACAGGCATCTGCGGCAATCGCAGGTGCTTTTTTTATGATTTCGACAGGCGAAAAAAACAGTGTCGAGAAAAAGGCAGCCGCCGTGACAAGACCCGACAACGGTTCTTATTCCTCGCCAAAGGATTCGACGGAGCAAAAAACGAACCCATTGGAAAAGAGAGGGGGCGTACCTATGATCGGGATCGGCAAATTGCTTGACGAGGTTGGCGAACGGCTGCAAAAGAAGACGCACCTGCGGTTTGTAACGACTGGCTGGGAAAAACGGATCGGGATCGTGATTGATGATACGGCATCGCGTTGGCAGTTGACGATATCAAAAGGCGGTGTTTCGGCAGGAGTTTGGGAGGAGGAGCAATCTGCCGACCTGATCGTCAGGGGAGGCGAACATCAGATGGAGATGCTGTTTGGCGGGGATGAGCTTGTATATGCACTAGCCAAGCAGCAGGTGAAAATAATAGGCACGCTGCGCGATCAGTTGAAGCTCGATGCGATTTTGCGGCTGACGTGCAAGTAGCCGGCCAGCCGCCCCACTTTCGAACGATTCCGAATAAATAGCGAAAATGTGGTATAATGAGGAAGAAACGATTGGGGGAGGCGCAATCATGTCTAATAGCTTGGCGTTGAAAGAGGCGATTGTTTCGCGTGGGCAAACCATTGACGAAACATTCAGTTATTTGCATGCGAATCCGGAAATCAGCTGGCAAGAGGTCGAGACGACACGCTATCTGGTCGAAAGGATGCAGGCGCTTGGGCTTAAGGTAACCACTTTTGCCGATTGTACGGGACTTGTCGCCGAATGGGGAGAAGGCAAGCCTGTCGTAGGACTTCGAACCGATATTGATGCACTGTGGCAAGAAGTGGACGGGGAGTGGCGCGCCAATCATTCCTGCGGGCACGATGCGCACATGACCATGATTGTCGAAACCGTGGAGGCGTTGATTGCATCCGGCTACCAGCCGCCCGGAAAGCTGAAAATCTTGTTCCAGCCGGCAGAAGAAAAAGGCACAGGCGCTTTGAAGCTGGTGGAAAAAGGTGTCGTGGACGACATCGACTATTTGTACGGCGTCCATCTCCGTCCGATTCAGGAAATGGCGAATGGCACAGCAGGGCCAGCCATTTACAACGGCGGGGCGATGTTTTTGTACGGAGAGATCACGGGAGTGTCAGCGCATGGAGCCAGACCTCACCTCGGGGTGAATGCGATCGAAGTGGCAGGAGCGATCATCTCGGGAATCGGTCAAATCCATTTGAATCCGATGGTCCCGGCCACTGTCAAAATGACGATGCTGCAAGCGGGAGGAGAGAGCTACAACATCATTCCCGACAAAGCGAGATTCGCCCTCGATTTGCGCGCGCAAACGAATCAGGCGATGGACGAGCTGATTGCCCGCGTCCGCCAGATGATAGAAGGAATTGCTGCGTCTTATCAAGCGCAAATCAAGCTGGAAGAAGGTTCGCGAATGGTTGCCGCGGAAGTGGATGAGGAAGCGAAGGGATTGATGGAACAGGCGATCGTCGACGTGCTCGGAGCGGACAACCTGAAGCCTGCGCCAGTCAGCCCGGGAGCGGAAGACTTCCATTATTACACAGTGGAGCGGCCGCGAATCAAAGCGACAATGCTCGCTCTCGGTTGCGACTTGCAGCCTGGATTGCATCACCCGCACATGCAATTCGAGCAGTCGGCTCTAAAAGACGGTGTCGGAATCCTCAGCCGCGTCATCGTTCGCACGTTTGAGCATGCTGCTGCCAAGACTTTGGGCTAAAAAATGCACTGTCTAACCCGCTGATGCAGCGGGTTTTTTGCATCCATTCTTTCACTAGGGGGTGGACATGAAGAGGAAGAACTGAAATACTGTAGGATGGGAAAACTACAAGGGAGGTTATTCACACATTCTCCACAACAGATTATAAAATTATGTGGCTTATTTGATTAAATGTGATATACTAATTACAAATCGAACGACAATGAAAAAGTTAACTTAACTGGATATACATTTTGGGAAGGAGATCGTTCACACATGGAGACCAATACGGTTCACAAGCTTTCTGACATTCTGGGAGCTACTCAGGTACATCGCAACCTGCCTGTAGCTGGACTCGTTGAGATGGCAGTAAAGCGTGGCGAAGGGATTTTGACCGACAAGGGGGCGCTCAATGCGCTAACAGGCAAGTTTACCGGCCGTTCGCCAAAGGACAAATTTGTGGTGGACGAAGCTTCCGTACACGATAAGATTAACTGGGGGTCGGTTAACCAGCCGATTTCCCCGGAAAAATTCCAGGTACTCCAGCAGGACGTACTTCACTACTTGCAAACGAAAAACGAGCTGTTTGTGTTTGACGGTTTTGCTGGCGCAGACACGACTTACCGTCTGCCAATCCGCGTCGTAAACGAATACGCTTGGCACAACCTGTTTGCGCATCAGCTGTTCATCCGTCCTTCTGCGGACGAACTGGCAGCGCACGAAGCAGAGTTTACTGTCATCTACGTGCCGAACTTCAAAGCAAATCCGGCGGTTCACGGAACCAACTCCGAAACTTTCATCGTGATGAGCTTTGAGCAAAAAACCGTATTGATCGGTGGCACCGAGTATGCGGGCGAGATGAAAAAATCGATTTTCAGCGTCATGAACATGCTCTTACCTGAGCGCAACGTACTGTCCATGCACTGCTCGGCAAACGTAGGCAAAGACGGCGACGTAGCGTTGTTCTTCGGATTGTCCGGTACAGGCAAAACGACTTTGTCCGCTGACCCGAACCGCTTCTTGATCGGTGACGACGAGCACGGCTGGTCTGACAATGGCGTATTCAACATCGAGGGCGGATGCTACGCAAAATGCGTCAAGCTGTCCGAAGAAGGCGAACCGCAAATCTGGAACGCCATCAAATTCGGTACGGTTCTGGAAAACGTAGACGTAGACCCTGTGACTCACGCAGCAGATTACGACAGCACCAAATATACGGAAAATACGCGCGCAGCTTACCCGGTAGAGGCAATCTCCGGCGCAGTGATTCCTGGAGTGGGCGGCCAACCAAACGTCATTATTTTCCTGACTGCCGATTCGTTTGGCGTTCTGCCTCCAATCTCCAAGCTGAACAAAGAGCAAGCGATGTATCACTTCCTGTCCGGCTATACAAGCAAAATGGCAGGTACAGAGCGCGGCGTAACGGCTCCGCAAACCGAGTTCTCTACATGCTTCGGATCTCCTTTCCTGCCGCTGCATCCGGTTGTTTATGCCGAAATGCTCGGTAAAAAGATCGATGAGCGCGATGTTCAGGTTTACCTCGTAAACACTGGCTGGACTGGCGGCCCTGTAGGTGTCGGACAGCGCATGAAGCTTTCCTACACGCGTGCAATGGTTACCGCAGCTTTGAACGGCGAGCTGGAAAAAGTAGAGTACGTGCAAGATGCAATCTTTGGCGTACACGTGCCGACTTCTTGCCCGAACGTGCCGGCAGAAGTGCTGCAACCGCGCAACACATGGGCAAACAAGGAAGACTACGACAAACAGGCAGCTGACTTGGCTGCATGTTTCATCGAGAACTTCCAGAAGAAATTCCCGAACGCAACGGATATCGCTACGGCAGGTCCAAAAGCGTAAGCGCACATACAGCTTGATTGCGAAACCCGTCAGTTTGTCGCTGACGGGTTTTTTTGTGGCAGGCACAGCTTTTCCATTTGACGCGCGATATTCACTCGGGTAAGCTTCCAATGGCAGGCTTTTACACGAGCCATCGGGTGTGGCTTTTTCCATTTCGGGAACAATCTCGGGCAACTGAGGACAAGAAACTTTTTCAGGAATTTGGAAAAGGGTATTGGAAGAAGCGAACTGGGAAAAAATGCTTGGGTGGGTGCCCTATTTGGAAAGGAAATAGGAAGCAAAAGCGTACTTTCTATATATAATGATATAAAAAATACAGATATGTTTCATTCCTTGATTTATAATTATTCTTATTATAAGATAGTTATTGAGAATGGATTGAGAATTTACCAACTCACTTTTGACGTGTATGGAGGGAATTCAGATGACAGCAGTACCGCATTTGCAAATAAAAAACCTTCGCGCCAAGATCGAAGAAAAAGAGATCCTCAAGGGTCTGAATTTGGAAATCAAGGGCGGAGAAGTGCACGCGATCATGGGACCGAATGGTACCGGTAAATCGACACTGGCATCTACGCTGATGGGTCACCCGAAATATGAGGTAACAGATGGCGAAGTGCTGATCAATGGCGACGACCTTTTGGAAATGGAAGTAGACGAGCGCGCACGCGCAGGTCTGTTCCTGGCTATGCAATACCCGTCCGAAATCAGTGGCGTAACGAACTCTGACTTCCTGCGTTCCGCAATCAATGCTCGTCGCGGCGAAGGCAACGAAATCTCCCTGATGAAATTCATCCGCGAGATGGACAAAAAAATGAACACGCTGGAAATGGACGATTCTTTTGCTCACCGCTACCTGAACGAAGGTTTCTCCGGCGGGGAGAAAAAGCGCAATGAAATTTTGCAAATGATGCTCCTGGAGCCAAGCATCTGTATCCTCGATGAGATTGACTCCGGCCTGGACATCGACGCGCTGAAAATCGTAGCCAATGGTGTAAACGAAATGCGTTCCGCTGACCGCGGTTTCTTGATCATCACTCACTACCAACGTTTGCTGAACTATGTAAAGCCTGACTTCGTACACGTCATGATGCAAGGTCGTATCGTGAAGTCCGGTGGTCCTGAATTGGCTGAGCGCCTGGAGGCAGAAGGCTACGACTGGATCAAAGAAGAACTCGGCATTGAGGACGAAACCGTAAACGCCAACGTGTAGGAAGAAGGAGGCAGCAGTGAAATGAGTGTGGATGTACAGCTCCGCTTCGGTTCCGAAGCGATCACCGAGTACTCCAAAGCTAATCAGGAGCCTGCCTGGTTCCTGGAAAAGCGCCTCGCCGGACTGAAGGCGGCGGGAGAGCTTCCGCTTCCCGCTTTGGAGAAAACGAAGATTGACAAGTGGAATACTGTTGATTTCGATCCGTTTCAAACCACTGCCAAGGTAGCGTCGGCCAATGAGCTGAGCGAATTGGTAAAAGGGCAAATAGATGTGGACAGCGTGAAAAACCTGGTTGTGCAAAAAAATGCCTCCACCGTTTTTCATGCCGTGACAGACGAGCTGAAAGCACAAGGCGTGATTTTTACAACGCTGGCTGACGCTTTGCAAAATCATGGCGAACTCGTTCAAAAATACATGCATCAAGTTATCGCGCAAGACGAGCATAAACTGAGTGCGCTGCATGCCGCAGTTGCAAACGGCGGCGTTTTCCTCTACGTTCCGAAAAATGTAGAAGTAGATGCACCGCTTCAGGTTGTATACGAAATCGCTGGTGACCATGCGCTGTTGGCTCCTCACGTGTTGATCGTGGCAGAAGCGAACAGCAAAGTAACCTACGTCGATACATACGTATCTGGCGAAGGCAAAAGCATGGTAGCGAACAGCATTGTGGAAGTGTTCGTAGGAGCTGGCGCATCCGTGCAGGTAGCTTCCGTGCGTTCCTTGTCCACAGAAGTTCACGACTACAGCTTCCGTCGCGCAATCGTTGATCGTGACGGAAACATGGAATGGATTTTGGGCGAAATGAACGATGGCAACACGGTTGCCAACAATACTACTGTTCTCAAAGGAACAGGTTCGAACGCACTGACCAAGTCCATTTCGGTAGGGACAGGTTCCCAGCGTCAAAACTTGACTTCCCAGGTGCAGCATATCGGAACCCACTCCGAGTCTGACATGGTGAGCAAGGCTGTTATGACAGGTGAAGCAGTCAGCATTTTGAACGGTATCACCAAAATCGAAAAAGGCGCTGAAAAGGCAAACGGTGTGCAGGCGGAAAATATCCTGATGCTGAGTGAAAAAGCTCGTGGCGATGCCAACCCGATCCTTTTGATCGATGAGGATGACGTCAAAGCGGGGCATGCTGCTTCGGTAGGACGCTTCAGTGAAGAGTCCATCTACTACTTGATGTCGCGTGGAATTTCCCGTCAGGGCGCAGAACGTCTGATCATTCTCGGCTTCCTCGATCCGGTCGTTTCCGAGATTCCGGTGGAAGAAGTGAGAAACAAACTCCGTCAGGCGCTTGAAAGGAAGTTAGGCTAATGAACGCCAAGGAGCTTCGGAAATATTTTCCCATCCTTCACCAAGAGGTAAACGGCCATCCGCTCGTTTATCTAGACAATGGAGCAACCTCTCAAAAACCGCTTCCGGTAATTGAGGCGATGGATAAATACTACAAGGAGTTCAACTCCAACGTGCACCGCGGCGTGCACACCTTGGGCAACCGGGCGACAGACGGCTACGAGGGCGCGAGAGAGAAGGTTCGCGCCTTCATCAACGCCCGCGAAGCGGCGGAGATCGTCTTTACGCGCGGCACGACGTCGGCGATCAATACGATTGCCTACGGCTACGCGCGTCTGGTTCTGAAGCCCGGGGATGAGATTGTGACCACACTGGTCGAGCACCACGCCAATTTCATTCCGTGGCAGCAGGCAGCCAAGGCTACCGGAGCGACCTTCAAGTTCATTCCGCTGGCAGAGGACGGTACCGTCACTCTCGAAGCGGTCAAGGAAACAGTAACAGACAATACCAAGATCGTTGCCATTCACCATATTTCCAACGTACTTGGAGATACTACTCCGATCAAGGAAATTGCCCAGATTGCCCATCAGCACGGTGCCCTTTTGTTCGTGGACGGCGCTCAGGGCGCTCCGCACAAAAAAATCGACGTCCAGGATTTGGATTGCGATTTTTACACGTTTTCTGCCCACAAAATGGCTGGCCCTACCGGAGTCGGCGTTTTGTACGGAAAGCGCGAGGTGCTGGAGCAAGTCGAGCCGATGGAATTTGGCGGTGAAATGATCGACTACGTGGATATGTACGATTCTACGTGGAAAGAGCTTCCGTGGAAATTCGAGGGCGGAACGCCGATCATCGCAGGCGCGATCGGACTTGGTGCTGCGATCGACTTCCTGGAAGAAATCGGGATGGAAAACATCGAGCGTCATGAAAAGCACCTGGTGAAATACGCCATGGAGCAAATGCGCGAGATCGAAGGACTGAAAATTTACGGACCGCAGCAAGACCGCAGCAGTTTAATTACATTCAATCTGGATACGGTGCATCCGCATGACCTGGCTACTGTGCTGGACAGCTACGGGATCGCAGTTCGTGCAGGCCATCACTGCGCACAGCCGCTTATGCGCTGGCTGAATGTGACGGCTACCGCTCGGGCAAGCTTCTACCTGTACAACACAGAGGAAGAAGTGGATGTGCTGGTAGCGGGATTGAAGAAGACGAAGGAGTATTTCGGCAATGTCTTCTCTTGATGATTTATACCGCCGCGTGATCATGGACCACTACCAGAAACCGCGCAATCGCGGCAAGCTGGAAGAATCCGACGGACTCATTGTTAATTTGAATAACCCGACTTGTGGCGACAGCATCTCGCTCTCTTTGAAAGTAGAAGAGGGCAAGGTGGTAGATGCGAAGTTTCTCGGCGAAGGCTGTTCGATCAGCATGTCATCGGCTTCGATGATGACGGATGCGGTCAAAGGCATGCCAGTGGAGGAAGCACTTGAACTGGCGCACAAGTTCTCCGAGATGATGCAGGGCAAAGAAATCGACGACTCGATTGA
Organism: Brevibacillus sp. FSL K6-0770; assembly: GCF_038000275.1. Classification (NCBI taxonomy): domain Bacteria; kingdom Bacillati; phylum Bacillota; class Bacilli; order Caryophanales; family Paenibacillaceae; genus Brevibacillus; species Brevibacillus sp. FSL K6-0770. Next base: position 4,900,750 of record NZ_JBBOBQ010000001.1, on the reverse strand, counting down.
TTTGGGTGACATCGAAGCTTTGTCAGGCGTAGCCAAGTTCCCTGCGCGGATCAAGTGCGCCACTCTGGCCTGGAAAGCGCTGGAGCAAGGCATCAAACAGGCAGAGCAAAAATAGCATCAGGTAAGGACATGAATGAAGAAGGAGTGAGCAACGATGGCTAAAAAAGCCCCTGAGATACAGGATTACCAGTACGGCTTTCACGATAAGGACGTTTCTGTATTCCGTACGAAAAAGGGTTTGACCCGCGAGATCGTCGAGGAAATTTCCAAGATCAAAGACGAGCCGGCGTGGATGCTGGAGTTTCGTTTGAAAGCTTTGGATATTTTCAACAGCATGCCGATGCCAAAATGGGGCGGCGATCTGGACGACCTCGATTTCGACAGCATCACCTACTATGTAAAGCCTTCGGAAAAGCAAGGCCGCAGCTGGGATGAGGTGCCGGAAGAAATCAAGGCAACTTTTGACAAGCTGGGTATCCCGGAAGCGGAGCAAAAGTTCCTCGCAGGTGTATCGGCTCAGTACGAATCCGAGGTAGTTTACCACAACATGCAGGAAGACCTGGAAAAACTGGGCGTTCTGTTCTGCGACATGGATTCGGCAGTAAAGCTGTATCCTGACATCGTGAAGGAATACTTCGCGACCGTAATCCCGCCAGCAGACAACAAGTTTGCGGCACTGAACTCGGCAGTATGGTCCGGCGGTTCCTTCATTTATGTGCCAAAAGGCATCAAAGTGGAAACTCCGCTGCAAGCCTACTTCCGTATCAACTCGGAAAACATGGGCCAATTCGAGCGTACGCTGATCATCGCGGACGAAGATTCGTTCGTGCATTACGTAGAGGGCTGTACAGCTCCGATCTACAGCACGGATTCCTTGCACTCCGCTGTTGTAGAAATCATCATCAAAGAGCGCGCTCGTTGCCGTTACACCACGATCCAAAACTGGTCCAACAACGTATACAACCTCGTAACCAAACGTGCGGTTGCTTACGCTGATGCGAACATGGAATGGATCGATGGCAACATCGGTTCCAAGCTGACGATGAAATACCCGGCAGTTATCATGAAAGGCCCACGCGCCAAAGGTACGGTTCTTTCCATCGCAGTAGCAGGAAAAGGACAGCACCAGGACGCAGGCGCCAAAATGATTCACTTGGCACCGGATTGCACGTCCACAATCATTTCCAAATCGATCTCCCGTGACGGCGGAAAAGTAACCTATCGCGGTCTGGCACAGTTTGGGCGCAAGTCGGAAGGCTCCAAGTCCAACATCAAGTGCGACACGCTGATTCTCGATAAACTGTCCACGTCCGACACGATCCCGTACAACGAGATCATGAACGACAACATCACGCTGGAGCACGAAGCGACTGTATCCAAAGTGTCCGAGGATCAGCTTTTCTACCTGCGAAGCCGCGGCCTGTCGGAAGCAGAAGCGACCGAAATGATCGTCATGGGCTTCATCGAGCCATTCACGAAAGAATTGCCGATGGAGTATGCGGTGGAGATGAACCGTCTCATTAAGTTTGAGATGGAAGGTAGTATCGGATAATATCAAAAAAACCTTTATATATTGCGGGTTTGAGGGGATTATATATCGTGCCAACTTGGTGGCGTGCCAAATTCGTGCCAAGTTGAACTTATCTTTTAGCATAGGAGGCGAACTTTTGAAGTTCGTCTTCTTCTATTTTTTCGGTAATATCAAGATAAGTATCCGCTGTTGTTTTGATGGTTTATGCCCCAAGCGATTTGATACATATTTAAGGCTCGCCTCTGATTCAAGCAGCAGCACCGCATGAATATGTCTAAAGCCGTGGGTGCCTTTATAATCAACACCGGCATTTTTGCAGTAATCTTGCATGGTTTCACGAAAAGTAGAAGGTGTTAAATAATGCCCGTTATAATTTTGAAATACAATGCCATCTTCATTTTTGCGGAATCTTGTATTTCCTAGAATTCATTCATTTTGCTTCATCTTAAACTTCTTTAATTCACGTACTAAATCAGGGTCTATTTTGATAGTGCGATAGGAAGAAGAATTTTTTAATGTCGTTAATTTTACACTGTTATTATCATCACGGCTTGCTTGTTTATCTATAGTTACTTTATCACCAATAATATCTACCCATCTTAAAGCTAAAGCTTCAGATATCCTTAAACCGGTTTTGCTTAAAAAGTACATAAGTATGTAGTAAAGCTGATGATTAGGAAAGCGTTGATATTTGTATTTTTTCATAAAATCTAATAACTGGTTTAATTCCTCAAGGCTAAAATATTTCACTTTTTCTTTCTTTATGGCAACAGAATCCTGAACTGGAACTCTTAATTTATCAGCCGGGTTTTTTTCAAGCACTTCAAGTTCATGAACGGCATAATGTAAAATGCTTTTCATAACAGAAAGATATTTTAATCGCGCTGACACTATGTTTTAAGGTATGCCTGAATCGATGGTTACTGTTCCACAAACAATATTAAAAATAAAAATGAAACTTAAACATTAATTTTTAAGTATAATAAAAGGGACGATGGTATTAAGGAGGTTCCTACCAAATGGCATACCAACCTGAAGCAGAACTTGAAAAAAACTTACATAAACAACTTGTAAATCAAGGCTATAATGCGGTCAAGATTGCGGACTATGATGCATTATTAGCTAATTTTAAGCAACAACTTAATTTATTTAATGAACATAAACTAAATGGACAACCATTATCTGATATAGAATTTAAAAGGATTCTTACATTAATAGAAGGCAAAAGCATTTACGATTCTGCCAAAATCCTACGTGATAAATTATTAATCGAACGTGAAGATGGTACTCAATTATATGTAGAGTTGCTAAACACAAAAGATTGGTGTAAGAATCTTTTTCAGGTTACAACACAAACCACTGTGACTGGAAAGTACACCAATCGTTATGACGTCACTATCTTAATTAATGGATTACCTCTCGTTCAAATAGAATTAAAAAGACGAGGGTTAGACTTTAAAGAAGCGTTTAACCAAATCCAACGCTATCGTCGCCATACATTTCCAGGTTTATATCGTTTTCTACAAATATTTGTAATAAGTAATGGTGTCGATACAAAGTATTTTTCGAATTCTGATTATGACATTCAATTTGGATTTACATTCTTTTGGTCAGATGAAAAAAATGAACTGATTTCAAACTTACAAAGTTTCAGTAGTACATTTTTAAATCCATGCCATCTTGCGAAGATGATTAGTCGTTATATGGTCATTAATGATACAGATAAAGCATTAATGGTTATGCGTCCATATCAAGTTTATGCAATTGAAGCACTTGTAAAGCGAGCAACCGAAACAAACAACAACGGCTACATCTGGCATACAACCGGTTCGGGTAAAACACTGACTTCCTTCAAAGCTGGGCAAATTTTAGCTGATGAGGAAAACATCAAAAAAGTATTCTTCCTCGTTGATCGTCAAGACTTAGACAGTCAAACCATTGCTGAGTTCAACAAGTTCCAGAAGGGAGCGGTTGACCGCACAGACAAAACCGAAGTCCTTATTGGGCAAATACAGAATCCTATGAAGAGATTCATTGTGACAACAATTCAAAAAATGAACAATGCAATCAAAAGTCCAAAGTACGCTAAGATTATGGAACCATATAAACAAGAAAAAGTCGTTTTTATTATTGATGAATGTCATCGTAGCCAATTTGGTGATATGCGAAAAGAGATTGATCGTCACTTCCAAAATGCTCAATACTTTGGTTTTACGGGAACACCACGCTTTATCGAGAATAAAAGTCAAGATGGACGTACAACTGCCGACCTTTTTGAAAAATGCTTGCATTATTACCTTATTAAAGATGCTATCCGTGATGGGAACGTACTTGGTTTCTCAGTAGAATACATTCGTACCTTTAACGCTAATATCGATGAAACAGATGATACAAAAGTACAAGCGATTGATACAGATGAAGTTTGGCATGAGGAACGACGTTTAAACTTAGTAGCTGACCATATAATTAGTAATCATCTACGACGTTCGAAGAGCAAAGGCTATTGCGCTATGTTTGCAGTTGATTCTATTCCTACGTTAATTAAGTATTACGATATTTTTAACTCTAAGAATCATGATTTAAAGATTGCTGGAATTTTTTCATATGGGCAAAACGAGGAAAGTGATGGTACAGGTGAACATTCTCGTGAAGCATTAGACCGCATGATTTCAGATTATAACCAAATTTGTGATACAGACTTCTCGACAGAAACATGGGATCGTTATTTTTCTGATGTATCAAAAAAAGTGAAAAATGCCCAAATAGATATTTTACTTGTCGTAAAGATGTTCTTAACTGGATTTGATAGCAAGCCACTTAATACACTCTATGTGGATAAGAACATGGTATATCATGATTTGTTGCAAGCATATAGCCGTACAAATCGTGTAGAGAAATCTACTAAACCATACGGAAATATTGTTTGCTATCGAAATTTAAAAGAAAAAACAGATGAAGCAATTAAGTTATTCTCTAGAACGGACAACGTTGATACCGTTTTAATGGGGAGCTACGATGAATATTTAAAAGCGTTTAAGGAAGCAGTGAAAAACTTACGAAATGTTGCAGTCATTCCTGAAGAAGTAGACGAGCTAGAAAGCGAGGAAGATAAGCGGCAATTTATCATTGCATTCAAAAATGTGACGAAATTCCTTCAACGTTTACAGTCATTTTCTGATTTTGAGTTTGATGAATCAGAGCTAACAATTTCACAACAATCATATGAAGATTACAAGAGCAAATATTTCAAGGTTTACGAAGATTTTAAGCGTAGTGAAGTGCCAAAAGAATCGATCTTGCATGACATCGACTTTGAGTTAGAGCTAATGCATACAGACAAGATTAATGTCAGCTACATTTTGAATTTAATTGCGAACCTTAACACAGAAAACGAAAAAGAACGTGACAAAGAGATTCGTTTTATCAAACAAGAATTAGACCATGCATCTGATCCGAAGTTACGTCTAAAAATTGAATTGATAAAAGGGTTCTTAGATAAGGTTGCACCAATATTAGCCCCTAATGAATCTGTGATGGATGCATATAACCGTTACGAAGAAGAAATGAGTGAGCAAGAACTCACAACATTTGCAAAACAAGTAAACATTGAAGACAGTATATTACGTGAACAAGTATCAACATATGAGTATTCCACTTTAATTGAAAAAAATGCAATTATGGATTCTTTATCAGGCTCGTTCTTGAAAAAGAATAAAGCAATCAAAGCAATTATTACTTTCATTCGTGACTTTACCGAAAAATACGGTGCGTAGTTACCACATAACCCATTTAATAAATGAGAGGGCGCTAAATTAGCGCTTTTTCTTGTTATTTTAAAAAATATCAAAAATCAAATGAGAAAACATTGATATTTTTTGAAATATCATTTACATTATATTCATAGGTGTTGATATATTAAAAAATATCAAAGGAGGAGTGTTGTGAAACTATATCAAATTGCAAAATTTACACAAGGTGCTTTTGCGAATCGGTTGGAAGCTTTTTCTGACAACGTTGAGACAACAAAAGTCAAACCATTATCATTAAAGGAATTTAACGAAACACTGGGCTTAGCTTATCGAATTTCAAATGAAAAAAATGTGGAAATTGCTGTACCGAAAGAAAAATTGGTACCACAACTGCTAACTGACACAGTCAGTCTTATTTTACACACGCATACACAAAAAATTGCTCTGTTACCCGAGAAATATAGCGGACTATTGTTAACAAATAATTTCATAAAAATCGAATTAACAAGTGATGTAGATGCAGCCTTCTTTGAATGGTACTTTAATGAATATCCATCCATTCGAAAGCAGTTGTCAGTATTAAGTGAGGGAACAGTTATTTCATTATTGAAGCTGTCTCATTTAAAGGATTTAGAAATTGACTTACCACCTATCCGAAAGCAAATAATTATTGGCAAAATAGCTCAGTTAAAAAAGAGAAAAGAATCGTTAATGACTGAAAAACGTGAATTGCAACAGCAATATATTCAACAGAGGCTAATTCAGAGTATCAACGTGAATTAATCATCAAACTTGAGGAGGAACTTACGATGACAACAAGTGAAAAACAACGTCAACAACAGGCTGAATTACATAAAAAATTATGGGCGATGGCTAATGACCTTCGAGGTCAAATGGATGCTAGTGAATTCAAGGATTATATTCTAGGGTTAATTTTCTATCGTTACCTATCAGAAAAAGTAGAAGCACGTGCAAACCAATTATTAAGGGAAGACAACATTTCTTATGCTGAAGCATGGGAAAATGAAGAGTACCGCGAGGACTTAGCAGAATATCTTATTGATGAGTTAGGTTATATAGTAGAACCACAATTTTTGTTCTCATATTTCCTTAAAGAAATTGAAAAAGGAGTAAACGGCAATTTTGACGTAGAAATGCTTCAAAACGGTGTAAAAGCAATTGAATCATCAACATTAGGTACAGAAAGTCAAGACGACTTCCAAAACTTATTTGATGACATGGACTTAACATCATCACGTTTAGGTCGCACAGTTAAAGACCGTTCAAATCTTATAAGTAAAGTCATCGTCAATATTGCAGAAATTCCATTTGAACAAGACAATGCAGAAATCGATGTATTAGGTGATGCGTATGAGTACATGATTTCTCAGTTCGCTGCAAACGCTGGGAAGAAGGCGGGAGAGTTCTATACGCCTCAACAAGTGTCTAAAATCTTAGCGAAGATTGTGGCTGCTGGAAAAACAGAAATTCGTGATGTTTATGATGGGGCTTGTGGATCTGGCTCGTTACTATTACGTGTAGGAAAAGAGGCAAAGGTACACAAATATTACGGACAAGAGAAAGTTTCGACAACATATAACTTAGCTCGAATGAATATGCTGCTACATGGTATTCCCTACCAACGCTTTGATATTAGGAATGCTGATACATTAGAAGAACCACAACATATCGAGCAACGCTTTGAAGTGATCGTTGCAAATCCTCCATACTCAGCAAAATGGAGTGCTGACGACAAATTCAAAGAAGATGAACGCTTTAGTGCTTATGCTAAATTAGCACCAAAATCCAAAGCTGATTTTGCATTTATTCAACATTTTATTCATCAATTGGATGATAACGGTAAAATGGCTGTTGTGTTACCACATGGTGTCCTATTCCGTGGTGCAGCAGAAGGAACAATTCGTAAATATCTGATAGAAGAAAAAAATTACTTAGATGCTGTAATTGGCTTACCAGGAAACGTTTTCTATGGTACAAGTATTCCAACTTGCATCCTTGTATTCAAAAAATGCCGTAAGCATGATGACGATGTATTATTTATTGATGCATCTAATGAATTTGAAAGAGGGAAAAATCAAAACCTTTTATCAGATGAACACGTTGAGAAAATCATTGCCACATTCTTAAGTCGCGAGACAATCAACAAGTATTCTTACGCAGCAACATTAGAAGAAATCAAAGAAAATGATTATAACTTAAACATTCCTCGCTACGTGGATACATTTGAAGAAGAAACAACAGTTGATTTGCAAGCAGTAGCACAACGCTTGAAAGTAATTGATGATGAAATTGCAGAAGTGGATCGAGAGTTAGAGAAATACTTCAAAGAGTTGGAGGTATAAAAATGCATATTCCTTCGTTAAGATTTAAGGAGTTTGAAGATGAATGGATTTTTACTACATTGGGAAACTGTTGTAAATCAATATCATACGGTTTAAATGCTGCGGCCAAGCCATTCGATGGTGAAAATCAATACATTCGTATAACAGATATTGATGATGAAAGTAGAAAATATATAAAGAATAATAGGGTTTCACCAGATGGGGAACTAACTGATGAGTATTTATTAAAAGAAAACGATATAGTATTTGCACGAACCGGGGCAAGCACAGGTAAATCTTACATTTATAAAAAGGAAGATGGAAAACTATACTTTGCAGGGTTTTTAATTAGAGCACGAATTGAAGAAAAACATAATGCCAAATTTATTTATTATCAAACAATGACTCAATCATATAATAATTGGGTTAAAGTAATGTCTATGCGTTCTGGGCAACCTGGTATCAATTCTAAGGAATATGCATCCTATCATTTCTATCTACCTAGTTTAGAGGAACAAGTGAAAATAAGTAGCTTTCTTGAGAAATTTGATTCGAAAATCCAACTTCAACAAGAAAAAATCAACTTGCTGAAAGAACAGAAAAAAGGCTATATGCAGAAGCTTTTTAGTAAGAAATTGCGATTTAAGGATGAAAATGGGGCTGATTTCCCTGAGTGGAAAACTAATATTAAAGCTGATGAATTATTTGAGTCAGTTTCTAATAAAAACCACAATGGTGATTTTCCTGTCCTTTCTGCTACTCAAGATAATGGGATGGTCTTAAGAGATACTTTAGAAAGACATATGGCATTCAGTAATGAGAATTTAAAATCATACAAACTTGTAGAAACGAACGATTTTATTATTAGTTTGCGTTCTTTCCAAGGCGGCATTGAGATTTCCAATTTACAGGGTCTAGTAAGCCCTGCTTATACAGTATTTCGTAAAAAAGGTAAAAAGATTTACGAACCATATTTCGCGAAATTTTTTAAAACAGATTCTTTTATCCAGCGATTAAACACGACAACTTATGGTATTAGAGATGGAAAAGCAATTAGCTATAAAGATTTCGCTACACTTAAATTCAATATTCCTACTCTAGAAGAGCAAAGAAAAATTGCTGAGTTTCTAAATTTATTGGATAATAAAATTCAAAATGAACAAGAAAAATTATATTTATTACAAAAACAAAAACAAGCTTTCATGCAACAAATGTTAATCTAATCATAAAAAAACAAAAACAGCACCTCTTTTACTATTTAGAAAAGGTGCTGTTCCAAATTTCGTGAAAAACCCCATTTACATATGATACGTTTCATCACGACTAATGTAAGGAAGAAAAACCCGTATCTTTTTATGATTGTTCTTGTCCTTCCTCGCAAACATTGAGTTCTAAAATTTTAATCCTTTCTACATGGTTTTATTAGTCAAATTTCCGTGCCAAGTTGAAATTATAATCCATTTTAAACCATTTGAAGGAACGGCTTTATATCAAAGGTCTGACCGGATTTATTGCTAATCAGTTCGTGTCATTTCGAGCAAAATTAATCAAGTTCGAGATGGAGGGAAGCATCGGTTAAGCTTAATATTATAGACTTTTCCTGCTCCTGCTGGGCTGGTTGCCCATGATTTGCCCATTTTGGACGTACCTCTCGTAAAGGGCGAGTGCGTCGTTTTCAATCTTATTAGTGATGTGTAAATACGTGTCCGCTGTGACTTTGACGCTTGCGTGCGTGTCCTAGTCGCTCGGACACGTATTTTATATTTGCGCCGGTTTTGAGAAGATGGACCGCGTGGGAGTGCTTTAAAGCGTGCGGAGACAGAACCGGAAGCTCGGCCCGCTTGCATACCTCTTTGAAGTATTCTCGCACGCTGTTCTTTGACTTTGGCGTCGAAATGTAAGGCGTCGAGTTGAGCGGATAAACCAGCGTTTTATTGATCGTTAAGCGGCCGGTTTCGGTGTCAATGTCATCCCAAGTTAACGTCAGCGCTTCATCGATCCGAAGACCGGTGCGGGTCATCGTGGATTGGAAGGCTATACAAGGAGTTCATAAAGAAAAGAGAATGACCTGTCGATATGAACTTTTGTAAAAAGAGAGTAACCCGCTAGTTAGATTCTCAACTAGCGGGTTACTCCTGTTAAAACGTCATGATTTACTGCTGCAAAGGATTTTTGTCATCTTTATGACTTTCAATTATGTCGACTATCTCATTTAATTGGAATTTCTCTCTTTTATTGTCAACTTTATCATTTTTAACTTTAAATTTTCCTTGGTAGGAACCCACTATTGCATAGTGATCAGTAGAGTTTGTTTTGTTCGCTGGTGAATCATCAACATTTAGAAATAGGAGGACTTTCTCGTTTTCAGTAAATTCTGGTGCATTTTCCATATCCATAATTACGTTTTCTGTTTCTCCACCGTAAACACGAACTACGACTTCGTCTAATTCCTTACCTTTATGCGTTTTGTTTACTTTTATTGTGATATCTCGATAAATTGCATCTGCATCCTCAATCACTTCTGGCTCATTTCCATCCTCTGTATTCCATTGTGGCTGTGTAATGTGATTAATTTTACCTTCAATGATTAAGGAACTTGCTGCAGCCAGTTCCTCAGGTGATAATTCGATTAACGTACCTTCAACACGAATTGTTGACTTGGTTACATTATATGTGTCGTAAACCACATAACCAAGGCCAAAAGCTAAAATCATAGAAGAAGCGATTATTCCGCTTTTAATGTTCATTTTCATTATTTTTACCTCCTGTTATTTTTAATCCTAGATGCTATTTAGAGTGGTTAATCACATAAGCATCTTTATCATATTTTGAGAGAGGAATTTTCACTTGATCCTTATCTAAAGTTGCATACATAACAGCCGGTTTATCTGCTAAATGACCAATCCCAAGTACATGTCCCATTTCGTGAGTCATGATGGTTCGTAGGTGGAATGTATTTGAATCAGGTTTAGATCCGGTCGAATAGGCAAAAGATTCGTTGACTACTATATCTGCTTCGATAACATAGTCATAACGGTTGATATAAGCTCTTGTTTCGGCAAGTTTACCACCAGTAGTCCCAAGAGAGGCTGTGTAGATTATGTTTATCGCATCTTTTTTTGACGAAGCAATGTCTGTTTTTACAGGACTTTCCTTTAGATAATAGACGGGATCATCAACATTGTTCCATTGGTTATCAGCTGTTATAATCGCAGTTCTCTCACTTTTAGTGATTGATTTATCCAATGTGTATTCATAATCCTTATTAGGGTCCCACTTTGCAAATGCAACATCAGCATTACTTGCTTCTGCAAAACCATAACCCAAAGCAAAAAAAGCTCCTAAACACGATGTTAACAAGATTGATTTCTTAAACAAATTCATGGTAACTCTCCTTTTTAATAATAATAAAAACAGCACAATTTAAAATATACCAACAAATACCAAATTTTGTAAGTATATGTTTTTTGCATTTTTCTACAATATATTACATATTATTCTTTTGGTTATTGTGTATCAATTAATGGGAAATCCGAAAAATCTATTCTTTAAAAAAAAATCGTGCCACTAGAATGCTTTTTAGTCTTGGATCATGCTACAATGCTGGATCAAGTAACAGAAAAAGCGACAACATAAGCGCGGAAGCCCTGCTTCGGATTTTGAGTCCGAGGTAGGGCTTTTCTATTATTGGGACAAATGTATGATTGTGAAAAAGTGAGGTGATAAAATGACCTGCGATTTAAAAGATGTTGGCGAAAGACCGCAAATCCTATTTACTGGACCTGAAAGGAAAATGGATGATGGTTCGGGATTGTACGCATCATGCCCCACATGCCCCGTGAACAATCATCGTGCAACGAGTCGAGAACACTCGTGACAAAACCCCCACCAAACCCGTACATAACAATGACACGAAACAAAAAAAAGAGAGGCAATATCGCCTCTCTTTTCACAACGATTACCAATCCGGCTCCACCAGATAAGGCTTCGCTTTTGGCTTTGCAGCGGCACTGACGTCTTCTGATACGACGGGCGAGGAAAAGAACAAGACAAGAGCAAGAATCCAAAGAATCTTTTTCATGAAGCTTTCCTCCTTTTCTATGTTTATATAATATTATCACATATATCTTCAAGAATTTCCATATTTTTGAAAGATAGATTTTTGTTGTTTGTGCGATGGTGGCGGAGGAACAGGCGGATGCCATCGATGACTTCGGAAGTTGTGCCCAGTTGTTTGAAATATTTGATGCTTTCGCTCAGGCTGTGAAATCCTTGATCGAACTTCTCCAGCGAGATCAGGCAGAGTGCCTTGCGCCTGTAGTATTGCGCCAATGTTTTCATTCGATAAGGATGTTGCGGCGTGGCTTCCGGGAGAAACTGATCTTCCGATTCGATCAACCGCAAAAGCTCGTCTGTTTTTCCAGCCTCCAGGTAAGATGCCATGAGGTCGACGACGATGGATATCCGCCCTTCTTTTTTCGCCTCCTGCAAGCAGACGCGAAACAATTCGATCGCTTCCTCGTGCTGGCCTTTTTTCGCCAAGAGGGTGGCGCGAAAATGATTTTTGCGAAAATCGGCGTATTGGCTGTTTTCGTATTCTTTCAAGTAGATGGCAGCGACGTGGATGTCTCCGAAGTAGACACATGAGTTGAACAGCGAGATGTAGGCCGATGCTTTTTGCTTGCTATCCGTCCGATCCTCGCGCAAGCCCAGCCTGCATAACTCGATGCTTTCGTCGTGCAGTCCCAGAATGTTGGCGTGAACACCCATTTTGTAATAGTAGTCGATGCGATCTTCTGTATAGAGATGCTCGGTGTAGAGGAGCAGCTCCTTCCCGCGACGATACGTTTCCTCGAAACGGGAGAAGTCGTCTCGTTCGATCAAATACCGTTCATACAGGGCGCTGGCGAGATAGGATGGTATGCCCCGACTTCTCGTGAATGTAATAATCGAATCGCATAAAATACGTTTGATTCGCTTGTTCTCCGTATCTCTGGCGGTGCCGTCGATATGATCCAACGCTCTGAATGTATCAATCCGGGGAGATTCCAAATAGCGAATGGCAACTTTCGCGACAAGTGCTTCCCAGCCTTCCCGAATCACCTCTGCCAGGACAATTTCCAGCGTTTTCGGATGATAGGTCGTGTCTACAAAAGCGTTTATGATCGTGCTAGGCGCTATATCCATAGCGTCCGCTATTTTTTTCCACGTGGTATAACTGGGCCGCTTCGTCTCCCCCGATTCAATGGAGGATAAGGTACTTTTGCTGACCCCGGACATTTCTGCGAGATCTGAAAGAGATAGATTGCGTCGACTACGATGGCTGCTAATGAGTTCACCTAATGAAAGCGACACCACACCGAGCCTCCTTTTCCATTATCTGTATCTATACCCACTTTACCACAAAATAAATTGGACGGGTCAATAAATTTCCAGTATAGGCAAACGTATCAGAAAATAAAAAGGGGGAGGGAAGTCTTTGCTGAGAAGACACCCGGCTGTTCCCTTGCGGACTGTACTTTGAAGTTGGTTATACTCGCAAATTTTCGATTTCCTCATATTGACAATTTAAATTTACAGATGTAATATTATCAACGTATCATTTACAACTGTAAATTTAAAGGAGTGAATGCATGGGAGAATTGCCGAAAATATCTGAATCGGAACCGGAAAACATGAAAGAGATTTGGAAGAGAAGCCCGATCACGGCTGAGCAGATTGCGATTTATTTGTCCGACTCCAGCGAGTGGAGCGACCAGGCGGTTCGATAGGGTGATCGAACTTTTGCAACAGGTGCTACAGGAGAAGAAAGAGAAAAAGGAAACGGTTCTCAGACCTAAGCAAAGGCTGGAAACTATAAAAAGAGGGAAAAGACATGGATATGGTAGTTGACGTTTTTTTATGGTTCTTTTATTCCACACTGACTGCGAGCGTCGTTGCCTTGCTGGTGATGGCTGTGCAAAAAATGTTTCATCGCCGCATGAGTGCACGCTTTCGCCATTTGCTGTGGATGATCGTCTTGCTTCGGTTGCTGCTTCCTGACTTCCCTGACAGCCCTGTCAGCATGTTTCACGGACTGCCATATGCTTCCGACATAAAAAGAGCTGTTCTTGCGCTAAATCCTTTTGCGGACGGGCAAACGTCCAAGGAATTACCACAAAACAGCCAAGAGAATGTATCTACTCCAAACCATTTTACCACGATGAACGAGAAAAATCATGGGATCGCGAAGCCTGTTCTTCCCGAACAAGCTCAACAGCAACAAGCCCCTGCTGCATCCCGGCATGGTCTTGCCTTGCAATTGATTTCGCTGGTGTGGCTGATCGGCTCCGTGACGATCATCGCCGCATTGTTCGCCTATACGCAAAAAATAAAGAGACGGTTTCGGACATACAAACGGATTACGGACGAGCAGACTCTGGCTGTCATGAACAATTGCCGCCGGAAGTTCCGCATCAGGCAGCCGATTCCTTTGTATACGGGAAGCGATTTGATCGGCCCGTACGTTTTCGGAATAGTCACTCCGCGGGTGTATTTGCCACAAGCGATGGAAAAGGAGTTGGACCATGTTCAACTCGCCCACGTTCTGGCGCATGAGGTAGCCCACGTAAAAAGACGGGATACACTGTGGAACACGCTGAGTGTTTGGGCGCTGGCGATTCACTGGATGAATCCGCTTGTCTGGTTGTGCGTCAAACAGATGAAAACAGACGGAGAGCTTGCGTGTGACGCATGTGCGCTGGAAGTTTTGGGAGAAGCCGAAGCGATCCCTTATGGACTGACCATGATTGAGTTTCTCAAGCATGCATCGACGAAACAGAGCCGGCAACCGTTGCTGTTCTTTTTCGAATCGAACGATAAAAAGGAAATTCTCAGGAGGATTACGATGATCCAATCGTTTAAAAAAGGCTCTTACCGCTTGTCGGCTATTGCGGTCATGTGCGTGGTTTGCATTGGGACAGCGGCGTTGACCCATGCGGCCCAGCCAGGAGCAGGAAGCATACAGGGGAGCCATGCTGTGAGCAGTTTGGCGGCGAACAAAAAGGAAGTGCTGGTTGATGCCCCGATTCGAAGCTATACGGAATTGGAGAGAGCAGTCAAGGTCGCGGATTTTCCGTTTAAAGTTCCCGCTGCTTTACCAAAAGGCTATATGTTGCTAGGCATCGATGTAGGACCTGAGGATGTCATGAAGCACGGATCAGACGAGAACAAACATACAGGCAAAAAACGGACAATGGTTCGCATGTATTTGCAAAAGATGGGAAATGACGGAGAGCATGATTACATTGACGGCGGCCTGGAAATTACCGCAATCCATGGCGGAGCGGGGCTGGATGCCGCTTACACGGAAATTGTCAAAGAAGAAGAGCTGGGCTGGCCCATCCGGGACGGCAGCATCAAAGAGATGAAAAAGGAAACGCTGAATGTACAAGGAGTGAATGTGCTAAAGGCGGCTGCCCACAGGGAAAAGGAAGTGGACAAATACAGCGTCTGGCTGGATAACGGCGTACAGTATCGCATCCATAATCGTCTGGATGGCGTTCTTGGAAAAGACATCACGGATGCCGATTTCGCCAAAATGATCACTAGCATGACAGCTCCTGATCAGCAGGCCTACAAACAATACACCGTGCAACGAAAAGGCGCGTCCCGCGATATTTATGACACCGACGATTTGCAGCAAGTGCAAAAAGCGATCGGATTTGCACCCAAATTTCCCGTTCAGCCCCTCGGGAAGTATCGGATCGAACGTGCTCAACTTCAACCAGCAGCAATTTATCTAGGGGAGAAGGACGGCAAGGCAAGTGAAAGCCATCTGCTCAATATGGAGTACATGGGAGCGGATATTAACCAAGAAGGGATTTACCAATTCTGGTTTGTGCAGTTCAAAGACGTTAACCTGTTGGAGCAGTTCAAAAAGACCGGAATGGTCCTGGACGGCTCCACAGAGAAACGTACAGGAAAAACCAGTTCTGTCTCCATTGCTGGAAAAGAAGTGATCAAAACAGAAGTGCTTCAGGAGAATGCCTCTCAACAGCTGCTTCATGTCAGCTACACTTGGGCAGAGCAAAATGCATACTACGCAATCGGATTTAACCTGGTCAAATCGAAGAACAATCCTGATTGGGACAAGAATATCGATCAATCTGCGTTGGTGGAATACTTGATGAAGCAACAAAAGATGAACCTCGCCGATCCGAAGTAAGGCAGGAGAAAAGGGGCGTCGACCTGGACGCTCCTTTTTCAATGAACAAACAAACACTTAACCTTGGATAGTGGAGGGGAAATGATGATTTCTCCTACAATAATCGTGCCCGTTGTAAAATTTTTCTTATCCGCTGATGGAACGCCGTGTGCGATGAAAGTCGCCCGCACGGTGTAGGCTCGAACAAAACTCCCGCGCAAAAGATGGGAGCAAGTCGAGAATAGCGGATTGCCGGCACCTGCTTTGAACGTTGTGCTCAAAAGCAACGGCATGTTTGAAATCGCGTTTGCCGATAACTTGAATTGGCGCGAGAACATTTTCCGTATCCGCAACAAAACAGAAAACAGGATCATCGCTGAGAGTGACATCGATACGACACAAGCCGGAAAAATCATGATGAATCAGTCGAACTACGTCTATGAGCCGGGGAGATACGAATTTGTCATTTCCGCAACAGGCTACCAGGATGTGACAGTCGAGATTGACGTGGCTCCGCCAGTGGCGCCCCCTGCCTTAACAGGGACGGTCGTGAGTGAGCATGAATTTCACATCACGTTTTCGGACGATCCAAGCTGGCGCGAACACATCACGAAAGTATGGGATCGCTCGAACGAAAGATGGATTGACGGATTCCGGCTGGATACCACTCAGCCAGGAAAAGTTATCATGAATGTTCAGGGGAGAAACTATGCGCCTGGTACGTATGAATTTGCTATCACGGTAGACGGATACACGAATGCCATCGTGGAGTTTGAGGTCATAGAACGTCGATAATGTTGTGCATGAAAGCTCCATCAGCGGCCCCCGGGAAAAGTCCGGGGGTTTTCTTTTGCCGAAAAAGGCTTGCCGGGATTGCGATGAAAGCCGCAATGGGACGCACCGTGAGCAAAAAAACAGCCAAGCGGGACATATTCGCCCCGCTCGGCTGTTGACTGAAAAAGACTATTGCCTGCTTTGCAAGCGGCAAGACAGCTCATCCAAGGCTTGGATAATCGATAATAATTGCTCGGAAGTGGAATCGAGCTGATCGGCTGATTGCGCGGAAAGCGTGACCTGTTGCTCGATTTTTTGCAGTTGGGAAACCATGCTGCCAAGCGAATGATTGATTTCTTTGGAAGAAGCGTTTGACTTGTCCGCGAGCTTGCGCACTTCATCGGCGACGACGCCAAAGCCGCGCCCGTGTTCTCCCGCCCGCGCCGCTTCGATGGCTGCATTCAAGCCCAGCAAATTCGTCTGCACAGACACATCGGATACGAAGCCGCTCAATTTCTCGATTTCTTCGTTTTGCTCTTTGAGCACGCGCATGGATTGGGCGATCTCTTCATTGTATACGGCAAGATTGGTTGCAGACTCGGCAAACACAGAGGAGATGCGCAACGCTTCCTGGGTAGTCGTGCTTAACTCGGCAGCCATTTGCTCCATGTTCTCGCGGTAGATCGCATTTTCGCGCATAGTTTCGCCTATGTATTGTTCCAGAATGATCGCGGAATCAAAGAACACCCTTTTGGACAGCGCCTGGTAAAAGGCATCCGGATCGCTGAGGGAGTGCAGCCTTTGGGAAAACAGCCGCAAATAAAGAGAATAGCCCCCCAAAAACCAGGAAGCGGACAAACCGATTCTGGCATGAGTGGAGCCGATCCGTTGGCGACTTGCGATGTAGTGGGCGTCGATGACATTGCTCGTCAGCGATTCCACGTAGTCATACTGCATGTTTTTCAGTCTGTCGACCGCTGCATTCGCCTGTATCAACTTGCGCAGATGCGAATGCTTTTCCAGTTCTTCGTAAAAACAGTCAACAATTTCGTGCAGGTGAGTCTGGACGTACTCTTTGTGACGAGCTAACAAATCCAGATCCGCCTCCGTCAAAGCGTAAAAATCCAGTAGTTCTCTCCACTTCTTTTCTACTTCAATCAATGCTGCCGACCCCTTTTTCTTGTCTGATTGTCTGATAGGTTAAGAAAACACTTTTCAAATTTTACCAGAAAATCTATAGGAAAATGCGATGATTTTGTGAATACTTTGCATAATGTTCCGCTGCTGAAAGAAATTGGGGAACATGTACATTCGTTTGGGGCAATGATAAAATAAATAGGTATGGTCAAGGGGCTGGATCGGAAATAAGATACGCTCAGTATGCTTGCGATTCGGAGCATGCTTTTTTCGGGTGAACCGCACATTTTTTTCTTGTTGAAGCGAGGATATACATATGCTAGTAACAGGGCAACTGATCGATCATTGCGAGCGTTTTTTCGGGTGTCGGGGAGAATTGTATCAGCTCGAAGCGGCGGATGTGCTGATTGCGGTTTATCCGGCATCGCGCAGGCGCGGATGGTGGACATACGTGACGCTGGAGTTGCACAAGACCGGAGCGAGCGAATGCATGCTGTATTCCTATCAGTTTCAAAAAGGAATGATCGCGCATCTGGCGACGATTGCGTCGGCGGTGATCCGTCAGTGGGAACAGGAGCAGAAGCGCGTGCAGGCAGGAGAGCTGTTCAAGCTGGAAGAGGCGATTGTCGAAGGCTCTGTGCTGAATCACGCCGTGCTTACCCCCGCCTATTTTGAAGAGGTCGGCTTTGAATATTATACGAACGGCGCCGACGTCATCCGCTTCATGATGCTGCATGCGATCGCAGAATCGGAAGCCGGGTATGTCGAGCGTTTTGGACTGGATGCCTTGCAGGAATGTTTTGCGCACTCCGGTGTCGATTCCCTGCATGTTATGCGTACCCCTGCCATCTGAGAAGGGAGCGAGCGGGATGAAAGAAATACGTTTGCGAGTCACAGTAGTGGTCTGGCACGAAGGAAAAGTGCTGGTGATTCGAGAAAAGGGCAAAAACGGAACCTGTTACAGCTTGCCGGGTGGAAATGTGGAGTATTTGGAAGCCATCCCGGACGCCACGAGGCGGGAAGTATGGGAAGAGACCGGACTGCTGGTCGAAATGGAGCGTCTGCTCTGGGTGGACGACCGGATTGATCAGGAAGGCACTGGCAAGCATACGGTGGGGATTGCTGTCCTCGCCAAGCTGGTGGGAGAGGACAAGACGCCGATTCCCGGCGGGCTGGAGGACGAAGAGATCGATTGGGCAGGCTGGGTGACGCTGGAGGAGTGGCGAACGTTGCCACAGTATCATAGCGCGCGGCCCGATCAGGTTTTGCAAGCGTTAAGTGATCCAGTCTATCGCCCGGGATATATGGGAAACATGCTGGATCAGACGAATTGACCAGTTGGCTAATGGAACGATAGCAGCAAAAGCACCGTCCTTTTCATCGGGGAGCGGTGCTTTTTTATGCGCAGCAGACAAGATGCCTGTGAGCTTGGTGGAAAGGAGTCGCTGCCTGCTGTTTGTGGGCGGTGCTTTTTTATGTGCCGCAGACAAGATGCTTGTGAGCTTGGCGGAAGCAGTTGTTATCTGCCAGGCGTGGACGGCGCTGGCTGTTTTACGGTGACAGAGGCATTTTTTCCTTTGGCAACAGCGAGCACGACAATGACGGTCGCCAGCACGGCTCCCCATGTAAAAGGCTCGGAGAGAAGCAGCCAGGAGGCGATAATCGACAAAAACGGCTGGAAGTATTGGGTCTGGCTGACGCGGGCGACGCCGCCAAGCGCAAGGCCGTGATACCAGGCAAAAAAGCCGAGAAACATGCTGACGACGCTGATGTAGCCAAAGCCAGCCCAGACGGTCCAGGAGGCATGCTGCAATTCCGTCAGGAGCGGACCCGCGATCGGCACGACGAGAAACGGGAAAGCGATAATCAACGACCAGCTGATCACTTGCCAGCCGCCAAGCGTTTTGGAGAGCTGCCCGCCGACGGCGTAGCCGATGGCAGCGGACACGACGGCTCCGAGCAACGCGAGGTCAGCCCATTGCAAGGCGCCAAACCCGGAGAGAACAGCGTAGCCGATAATCGTCAGGCACGCGACTATGCTGGAAAGCCAGTACGTTTTTCCCGGGCGCTCTCCGGCAAAAAAGGCGGCTGCGCCTGCTGTTGCGAGCGGCAGCAGGGCGATAATGACCGCGCCGTGGGTAGCGGGCACGCGCTCCATTGCCCATGAGGAGAAAAAAGGAAAGCCGATCACCACGCCAGCGGAAACGAGGACGAGCTGGCTGAATTGGGCCAAGGACGGCAGCGGAACGCGCTTGAACACGAGAACTAATGCAGCCAAGATGGCAGCGATCAGCGCACGGCCAAGTCCGGCCGATGCGGGCGAGAGCGCAGTGACGACCACTTTTGTCACAGGCAGGGTGAGGCTGAAGCTGCATACGCCGAGCAAGCCGTATAGCATGCCCGCCTTTTCCAAGGTCATGCCGCCGTCAGGCTTTGCGTGTGCGGGCGTGTCTTGCGCCCGTTTTGTGTGTGCTTCCTCAGGTAGAGAGTCTGCTTTCATTTGTGATCCCGTCCTTTGTTGATGAGAAATGCGAACAGTGTGCTTTCAGCTTAGTAGAGGACGGATGGGAACGGTAGGGCCAATTGGCAGCAGGATGAGTAGGCCAATTTGTCGAAGCAATGGAAAAAAAGACGGTGAAGAGGCGGGAGCGAGATGGAGTGGAAGCCTGACAAGCTTGCGGGGATTCCGGTGTATCAGCAAATTGTGAAAAGATTGGAGCAGCAAATCGTATCCGGGGAGCTGCAGCCAGGCGCTTCTTTGCCGCCCGAGCGGGTGTTGGCGAGAAGATTCGGCGTAAACCGGGGAACGGTATCAGCGGCATATGAGGAATTGCGGGCAACAGGGCTGTTGCAATCGTGGCAAGGAAGCGGTACATGGGTCAGCCGACATTTGTGGGGAGTCCAGCAAATGCCGAACTGGTACAAATACACGAACGGAGGCGCATTTTTGCCTGCCTATCCGCTTGCCAAACGCATCCAGGATGCTTGCCTGGATTCCTCGATCATTAACCTGGCGAAAGCAGAGCTGCATACGTCGATGATTCCGTCTATGTCTGCCGAGCAGTTGGGCGGTTTGAAGCATATGCACCTGGAGCTTGGCTACGCGCAGCCAAAAGGAGATCCGGGACTGCGGGCCGTGCTGTCCGAGCATTTGGCGCAGCATTACGGGATCAAAGCGGACAGCGAGGAAATTTTGGTGACCTCCGGGGCGCAGCAGGCGCTGCATCTGATTACGCAGTGCTTGTTGAATCCGGGCGATGCGGTCGCGATGGAAGGGCCGTCTTACTCGTATTCCTTGCCGCTGTTCAGCTCGGCCGGGCTGCGTCTGTTTCGGTTGCCGCAAGACGAGCAAGGGATCATCCCGGAGGCACTGGTTGCGTTGCATCGAGAACAGCGGATCAAAATGGTTTTCGCCAATCCGACATACCATAATCCGACCGGAATTGTGATGAGTGAACCGAGGCGGGCGCAGCTTTTGGCCGCTTGTCAGGACTTGCGGATTCCTTTGGTGGAGGATGACGCCTACGGGGCGCTCAGTCTGGCAGGAGCGGCACTTCCTCCGCGACCGATCAAGGCGATTGACCAAGCGGGACATGTGCTTTACGTCAACAGTGTGTCCAAGACGGTAGCTCCGGGGCTGCGGATCGGCTGGCTGGTGGGGCCGCGTTCTGTCGTGGAGCGGCTTGCTGACGCCAAGCAGCAGATGGACTTCGGCACAAGCAGTATCTCGCAGCAGCTTGCGCGTCATTTTTTGCAGGAAGCAAGCTGGCAGGAGCAAATAAACAAACTCGCCATTTACTTGCGAGAGCAGCAACAGGCGATGAACGCTGCTTTGGAAACCGAATTGCAACAATATGCTGCCTGGAACAGACCAGCGGGCAGCTATCACATCTGGTGCCAACTGCATGAGCCGCTAGAGGAACAGGAGCTGTTGGATCGTGCAATCCGGGAGGGAGTCGTCTTCACTCCGGGCGGGGTGTATGGTGCCGAGCCGGGCTGGCTCCGGCTGACGTATTCGTGGGAAGAGCCGGACAAAATCAGGGAAGGGATTCGCCGCATGAAAAAGGTGCTTCAAATGAGCAAGCGATAAGGAGCGTCCCCCTGGACCATACTAGGAAAATCACACCAGGATGGAAAAGGGGGAGTACGATGGGATTTTCGCTTGTTATCGGATTTCTCGAATCCCTGACCTCTTATTATTTGGTCATTTTGCTTTTGGTGGTCGGCCTGATTTTGCGTTTTCGGTACTATGTCGCCTACCGCAATCGGCAGCTGACCCGTGATGCGGCCTTTGCCAAAGGTGGCGGCTACCTTTTGCTGATCTTGTCAGGAATCGTGCTTGTCGCCCATTTCATTGCTATTTGAATTGGCCGTAACGGCGGATGAACGTTTGCACGTCTACGCGGATTTCTGCTTCTTTGAACAAGGCATCCCACTCATGTTTGTGGGCTTTCCAGTAAGCATACTGAAATCTGCGGAACTCTTCGCCAAAGCCGAAAATATCGATCCCGTGTTTTTGCTGCATCAAGGCGATCAGCTTCTCCACTCTCTGCTTGAGCGCATGATTGATCTGCTCCTCTTTTTTCTTGATTTTCTCCATGGTAGGCTTATTGCCAAAGCCGTCTTCTGCGATGTTGCCCTCTCCGCGAATCAAAAGGGTAATCACGGGCTTTCCGTTTTCGACCGATGTTTTCACGGTGGAACGGGCGCCTTTTACTTCCATTGTGATGAAAGAGGGCCGTTCATCCGCGTCCGTTAGCTTGACGATCACCTCATCGCCTTTCGAAAACGTTCCGTTAATCCAGCGGAGCGTTTTTATTTCATGATCGCTTAGCCAGCCAATCAGTCGGTCTCCTCTCATGATCGCGCCTCCCGCCATTTTCACCTCGTTTTGCTCGACTCGAATAGCGGGGAGGATGCTGTTTTCTCCGTTGTGGAAGTTGCGGGAAAATTCCCCGATGGATGTGGTCGCAGGCAATCTGGCTGTTTTCGACTCTCCTTCTTCCGTCAGCTTGCTAATGTAGCGACCAGGCAAGGGCATCAGCCGCGGTTTGACATAAAGAGCCTCTTTTGCCTTTCCTTTGGCGATGATCAGCTTGATTTTGCGGCGCGACTCGTGATCGCGGTAAAAGAGATCCAATGACCTGTCGATGCCTTCCTTCGCCAGCTCCTCCCCGATAATGATTGCCTGCAGATGCTCATAGTACGGCTGTCTCGCCACGCGCGTCGCCATCAGGCGAATGCACTCAAAAATCGACGGCCCGGAGGAAGTCGGATTCCAGACGGGAGAGACGTTCGGCAAGGATACTTTGCCGGACAAGGCGCGTGGCTCGACCAACTGGGCGGTAAATTCATAATAAGACCGTTTCTGTTCTTTTTGCACGTTCTTGTCAATGCCAGCAGCCAACACAAACAGTCGATCTTGAATTTCCACCCTGTCCCAGCATCCGGTGAGCAAGACTGGCAGCATGAGGAGTGCGAACAGACGGGAGACGGGACTTTTTCTCATGCACGTGCCTGCCTTCTTGCTTTCCATTTGTACATGAGGCAGAGACAAGGCGGAATGACGATAATCAGGCCGAAGCCAAGGTAGCTGGACCATTTGCTCCATTCGTCCACTTCCAGCGTGTTGCGTGGCAGGACGGCAATCAAAAACACGATAGGCATGAGCAGCAAGGCAATGACTCTGTGCTCCTGGAGCTTGAGCAAGCGGGAGGCGATCAGACTGGCACAAAAATGAAACATGACGATCGTGGTGATGGCAAAAGGAATCCAGACCATCATCATGATGGAATCGAGCCTTTCGATGAAAGCGCCAGGCACCTCAATATTTTTAATGATCGCCAGCGTAGGGTATTCAACCAGCGTAACTTCATGACCGCCTAACACGGCAAGGCAGAGGGCTGTGACCAGCGTGTACAGAAAAAGAGTAGCGGCAACTCCGATCAGGGCGCTTTTTTGCCCGAGGGCCGGTTTTTCCATGAATGGCTGAATGAACAGCAAAATCTCGAATCCGAGATAGGAAAAAAAGGTGGTCGGAAAGGCGTGCAGCAACGGGGCGATCCCGTCACCCATGATGGGGAGCAGGCGGCCGATGTCGGTGTCGCGGACGGTTTGGGTCAGGACGAGCAGCAAAATCAACACCGCAATCGGCTGAATCACCTCGTTGAACCGGGCAATGGCATTGACTCCGTGCATGATCAAATAGGTACTCACACTGAGCATGCCGATAATGACCACTTCTATAGGGGTTTGGTCGAGCAAAAACAGCTTGGTTACATCGGCAGAGATGCGGACGACTGTCCCGACGAACATCAAAAAATAGACCAGAAAAGCAAGCAAGGTCACCAGGCCGAGAAAGCGGCCGAACAGAAAAGGACCGTATTCAATGATCCCTTTCCCGGGGAATCGCGACCCGACATAAGCCATCATCGATACAGCAACCATCGCAACCAGGCCGGAAACCATGATGACGATCCAGCTGTCGACGCCAGCCTTGTTCCCGACGGTTTCCGGCAAGGACAAAATGCCGACTCCCACGATTGCGGCAAACAACTGTACGGTTATTTGTGGGGCAGTCAGCTTGTCTTTGATCACATCTACCATCCTTTCTTTCGTTTGTGCAGATCCATCCGCTTTTTATCTTGCGGGTGCAAAATTTCCGGCCTGTCCCGCAAATAAGTCAGGGGTGCCCGGACAAACATGTCTTTCCAGTCGCTCGGGCGGTAGGGAACGAGCGGAGAAAAGTAGTTGATGCCAAACGATTTTAATGAAACCAGATGCGCGAGAATAGCGAGAATGCCGAGGATAAGACCGAACAGCCCGAGGCTGCCTGCGAGCAGCATCAGGGGAAAGCGTAGCAGACGCAGGGCGATGGCCCCGTTGTAGGCAGGCACGAGAAAGGATGAGATCGCGGTGATGGCTACGACGATCACGAGTACCGGACTGACGATCCCGGCTTCAACGGCTGATTGTCCGATGACCAGCCCGCCGACAATGCCGATCGTCTGGCCCATGATCTTCGGCAAGCGCAGTCCGGCTTCCCGCAGCATTTCCAGCGTCGCTTCCATGAAAACGGCTTCCAGGAACGAAGGAAACGGCACCTCCGCCCTGGCTGCGGAGATGGTGAGCGCAAGCTGGGTTGGAATCATTCCCGGATGGTAAGAAATAAGCGCAATGTACAAGGAAGGCAAAATCAGGGCAATACTGGCACCGGTTATGCGGATGATGCGGATTGCCGACCCGATCATCCAGCGCTCGTAATAATCATCGGGAGCCTGGAACAGCATCGAAAAGGTGACGGGCACAATCAGCACGAAGGGAGAACCGTCGACGATGATCGCGATGCGCCCTTCCAGCAGCATGTGCAGCACTCTTGCCGGGCTTTCTGTGTATTGTGTCTGCGGAAAAGGCGAATACCAGCTGTCTTCAATCCACTGCTCCACGGTTCCACTATCCATGACGCCATCGATATCCATGGTCGACAGACGAGTTTTCACT
The DNA here is from genome assembly GCF_038000275.1 of Brevibacillus sp. FSL K6-0770. NCBI lineage: Bacteria > Bacillati > Bacillota > Bacilli > Caryophanales > Paenibacillaceae > Brevibacillus > Brevibacillus sp. FSL K6-0770. The sequence continues at coordinate 4,875,532 of NZ_JBBOBQ010000001.1, read as the reverse complement.
TCATCGAGAATAACCGGATTGACGATCCCGTTTATGTACGCCAACGCGACTTTTGTTTTGGTCCGCCGGCCTATTTGCCGGATGTCCACTTTCAATTCCGGGTCAGGATAGCGGCGGCGGATCAGCGAGAGGTTGGTGCTCACGGATTCCACAAACCCGTCGCGGGGGCCGCGAAGCGAACTCTCATTTTCGGATTCCTGAACGTTGCGCGTCTCCATCCCGGTTCCGCTCGCGACATACAAGACTTGCTCTGCATGGCTGTAGATTACGAGATTGCCGTATAAAATCGCTTCGATGGCTTCTGGAGTTGTCTCCAAAGTATGAAAGGGGAAGCGGCAGGCTGGATCGGCCAACTTTTCCACAATTTCATCCTGAATATAGTTGGCCTCGACCAAACACTCTAAATAACATACCGTGTAGACATTTTCTCCGATCCGCAGCTGTTGCTGGACGTAATCGGAGCTGCCGCTCATCTGCTCGGCCAGTTCCTGTTCCCGATTCACGATCAAGCCCTCCTGAAAAGGAATACGAGTAGTGTTCAACAAGCGCCCAAATATATGCAGGGCAACCATTGCAAAAGGGCGGAATCGGAGTATAATAAAACATATATTTCGCTAGGTAAACATTTTTGGTGGAGGCAAATTTCTATATTTTTTTGACCAAGAGTTGCCTTGGGGCAAAAAAGGTGACTTGATCCACAAATTGAGGTGAAGGGTTATGCTATCCAGATCAAACTCAGGCGAAGCTGCCCAAAATCAGCAAGCATGGAGAAAAGAGGCGGATGGGCCATCGTTGCCGGAAGTCCACCGCTCTATGAAAGTTCCGACCAAAGGCTCGTGGGTTCGCAAGTTTCTAGCTTTCGCTGGCCCCGGCTATCTCGTGGCGGTCGGCTATATGGACCCGGGCAACTGGGCGACGGATATTGCGGGCGGCTCCCTTTTCGGCTACTCCTTGCTCTCCGTTATTTTGCTATCGAACCTGATGGCGATCTTGCTGCAAGCGCTGGCTGGAAAGCTGGGGATTGTGACAGGAAGAGACTTGGCGCAGGCATGCCGGGATCACTACAGCAAGCCGGTAGCCATGGGACTGTGGGTACTGTGCGAGCTTGCCATCGCGGCGTGCGACCTGGCAGAAGTCATCGGGGCGGCAATCGCCCTGAATTTGCTTTTCGGAATACCGCTCGTGTACGGTGTGTTGATTACCGCGCTTGATGTCATGATCGTCCTGTTTTTGCAAAACAAAGGATTCCGCTATATTGAAGCGCTCGTGATTGCCCTGATTGCGACGATCGGTGCCTGCTTCGCATTCGAGATGTTTTGGTCGCAGCCGGACATCGCCGGGATTCTCGGCGGCTTCATCCCCAGCACAGAGATTGTGAAAAATCCGGAGATGCTCTACATTGCGATCGGGATTTTGGGGGCGACGGTCATGCCGCACAACTTGTACTTGCACTCGTCCATCGTGCAAACGAGACAGTACGACCAGACGACGTTGGGGAAAAAGGAAGCGATCAAATACGCAACGCTCGATTCGACGATTGCCCTGGTGTTCGCCATGGCGATCAATGCAGCGATCCTGATCTTGTCCTCCGCGACATTTCACCAGGCGGGGATGACAGATGTGGCCGATATCGCAGACGCTTATCATCTGCTGGCCCCCCTGCTCGGCACGACGCTCGGCAGCATTTTGTTCGGGGTCGCTCTGTTGGCGGCGGGGATGAACTCCACATTGACAGGAACGCTCGCAGGCCAGATCGTCATGGAAGGCTTTTTGAACTTGCGAATTACCCCATGGCTGCGCCGGTTGATTACCCGCCTGATTGCCATCGTGCCAGCCGTCATTGTCACCGCGCTGTACGGCGAGAGCGGGGCTACCGACTTGCTGATTTTGAGCCAGGTCATTTTGTCCCTCCAACTGTCCTTTGCTGTCGTGCCGCTCGTTAAATTCACCAGCGACAAGGCCAAAATGGGCGAGTTTGCCAACGCCGGGTGGCTGAAATGGCTGGCCTGGATCGTGGCGACGATCATTATGGGGCTGAATCTGTATTTGCTCGTGCAAACATTTATCGGATAAAAGCGAGAAAATCCTCTCTGTATACAGGGAGGATTTTCCTTAATTATGAAACCTTTTCCGAGCTGAAACGTATGAAAAATAGATGCAATCTTGGAAAGGAGTGACAAGCGTGGGCGTACTTGAAACCGTCTACATGGTCTGCCTTGTGAGTGGCATTATTTATACCGTCTTATCGCTTTTATTCGGCGATGCGGTCTCGGATTGGCTCGATCATTTTCATCTGCCGCTGTTTCAGCCAATCACTTTTGTCAGCGGCCTCACCGCTTTTGGCGGCGCCGGGTATATTTTGTCCCGCTTTACCAGTTTGTCTGACCTCGTCGTGTTTGTGTTGGCCGCGGTCATCGGTGCGGGTTTGGCAGTCTTCGCGTACTTTCTCTGGGTAAAGCCGATGAGCCAGGCAGAGAACTCAACAGGCTATTCCATGACCCAACTGGGCGGAAAGCTGGGCGAGGTGGGCACGACGATTCCGGCAGAGGGCTTGGGCGAAGTGCTGTTGCCCATGCTCAGCGGGACGACCTACCATATGGCTGCCAGTCTGGAGCGGGTAAGCATCCCGCAAGGAACGCGCGTCGTAGTGGTAGAAGTGCGCGACCATGTCTTGTACGTTATTCCTTTCCAGCCTGAATCATAGAAAAAGGAGCTGAGAGTGCATGTTTGAACCGGACATTTTAGTAACGGTCGGTATCGTAGTCGCAGTCTTTCTCGTTTTGGGGATCGCATTTTGGGCAAGGTACAAAACCGTTGGTGCCGATGAAGCGATGATCGTGACAGGGAGTTATTTGGGCACGAAAAATGTGCTGAGCGACGAGTCTGGCCGCAAAATGAAAATCGTCCGCGGCGGCGGTGCGTTCATCCTCCCGATTTTTCAACAAGCAAATTTTCTGAGTCTTCTGTCCCACAAGCTCGACGTGTCCACGCCAGAAGTATATACAGAGCAAGGTGTACCTGTCATGGCGGACGGTGTGGCGATTATCAAGGTCGGCGGTTCGATCGAGGATATTGCCACCGCTGCCGAGCAGTTCATGGGCAAAAAAGATGAGGCTCTGCGTGCCGAGGCGCAGGAAGTGCTCGAAGGCTACCTGCGGGCGATTCTCGGCAGCATGACGGTGGAGGAAATTTACAAAAACCGCGAGCGCTTTGCCCAGGAAGTTCAATCGGTCGCGACCAAAGATTTGAAAAAAATGGGGCTGTCCGTGGTCAGTTTCACGATCAAGGATGTGCGCGACAAAAACGGTTATTTGGCAGCGCTGGGGATTCCGCAGATCGCGGCAGTCAAGCGCGATGCGACGATCTCGCAAGCCGACGCAGACAAGGAAGCGCGGATCAGACAGGCCCAGGCCGAAGAAGAGGCGCGCAAAGCCGAGCTGCTGAAAGAAACGAACATCGCGGAAGCGGAGAAAGATAAAGAGCTGAAGGTAGCTGCCTTCAAACAGGAGCAGGACCGGGCGAAAGCAAGCGCGGACCAAGCCTACAAGCTGCAAGAAGCTGTCGCCAAGCAGCAGGTTACGGAAGAAGAAATGAAAATCGATCTGGTGCGCAAGCAAAAAGAGATCGAGCTGGAAGAAAAAGAAATTTTGCGCCGCGAGAAGCAATATGACGCGGAAGTGAAGAAAAAAGCCGATGCGGATCGCTACTCCGTGGAGCAAGCGGCGGAAGCGGAAAAAGCGAAAAAACTGCGCGAAGCCGATGCGCTCAAATACCGGATCGAGGCAGAGGCGAAAGCGATGGCGGAGCAGAAGCGACTGGAAGGTCTGGCGATTGCCGAAGCCGAGAAGGCGAAAGGAAGCGCGGAGGCAGAAGTAACGCGCCTCAAGCTGGAAGCCGAAGCGGAAGGGAAGGAAAAGCTCGCGGAAGCGTTCGAGAAGTTCGGTCATGCCGCCATCTTGGACATCATCGCCAAAATGCTGCCTGAACTGGCCGAAAAAATTGCCGAGCCGATGAAGGCGATCGACAAAGTAACGATTGTGGATGCGGGCGGCGGTCAGGGAGACGGCGTCAACCGACTGAGCGGCAATGTCACGAAGCTGATGGCCCAACTGCCAGAGATGCTCAAAGACGTATCCGGGCTTGATATGAACAAAATGATTTCCGATTTCATGCAAAAGGGCAGTGCGGCGCAGTCTGTTCCAACGGCGAACCAAAGTCAGCCTGTTGCTCCGTCTATCTCCCACTTGCTCGCGGGCAATCCCGCAGATGACAAGGCACGACCAGCAAACAAAACGGATCACAAAGCATAATGCGAAGGTGACAAAACACAAATCCCCCTTCAGCCACAAGGGGGATTTGTGCTGTTTAATCCGCTCGGTCTACTTGCTTGAGTCTACCGGAGTGCTTCATCAGCTCACTGACGGTAACGAAGCTGTAGCCGCGTTTTTTCAGCTCGGGCAAAATTTGTTCCAGCGCCTGCACCGTCTGTTTCCGGTTTCCGCCGTAGTCATGGAACAGGACAATATCGCCGTTGCGGGCGTTGTTCAGCACCTTGTCGACGATCTTTTTGACGCCGGGGTCTGCCCAATCGCGCGTATCCTGATGCCACGACCACATGATGACCAAAAAGCCGGACTGCTTCGCCGTATGCACGATGGACTCGCTGTAGTATCCCCCAGGCGGACGGAACAGCGCAGGTCGTATTCCTGTTGCCGAATGAATCGCTTCCTGAGTCTTTTCGACTTCCTCTCGCAACTGCTCCGGGGAAAGGCGGCGAATATCGGGGTGGCTGTAGGTATGGTTGGCAATCTCGTGCTGATCCTGAGCCAGTAAGCGAACGACTTCCGGGTACTGGCTTACACGTGAGCCAACCACGAAAAAGGTAGACTTGGCCTCGTACTTTTTCAGCAGGGCGGCAATTTGCGGGGTGTAGCCCGGGTCCGGACCGTCGTCAAAAGTGAGGGCAATGATCTTGCTTTTCGTGGGAACTTCCCAGACGATCTCCCCGCGCGTCTCGTAGTATTCGCGATTTTTTTCGCGAATCGCGGACGCCGTTTGGCTGTAGGAGAGAAGCAGGAACACGGCACAGGTGAGGAGGAGCAAGCGTACATGTTTTTTCATAACACACCTCATTGTGGAATCTCTCACCCGTTACTATGCGTCAACTTGTCCAAATTATTCTGTTGTGTACTTGTGGAAAAGACACTTGTTCTTTTTAGGTGGATGCATTAAGCTAGTAACATAATTCATGAAAGAAAAAGACCGGACAAGAGCGGATAGATGGAGGAGTAAAGAATGAAGGTAGCAAAATTTGGTGGCACTTCCCTGGCGAATGCCGAGCAAATAAAAAAAGTGTGCAGCATCGTCATGGCGGATCGGGACAGACGTCTCGTCGTCGTTTCAGCCCCTGGCAAAAGACATAAGGAAGATACAAAAGTAACAGACCTCTTGATCAGCTGCGCGAACCGTTTTTTGCAGCAGCAACAGGCCGAGGAAGAAAAGCAGGCTGTTTTTGCGCGTTATGAGGAGATCATCGCTGAGCTGGGGCTGGGAGAAGCTGTCGCAGAGCAAATCAAAAGCGAGCTGGATGACGTGCTGAGCAATCGGCAAGGCTTGTCAGCGGAGCGCTTCATGGATGCTGCCAAAGCAGCGGGAGAGGATACGTGCGCCAAAATCGTGGCCCACTACTTGCGAAGCTTGGGCGAGGAAGCGAGCTACGTCAATCCGCAGGACGCGGGGATGCTCGTATCCGACGAAGCGGGCAACGCCCACGTTTTGCCGGAAGCTTACGCGAAGCTTGCTTCTTTGCGGGAACGTAGCGGAATTACTGTCTTTCCCGGCTTTTTCGGGTATGCGAAAAGCGGTGAGTTGGTGACGTTCTCGCGTGGCGGCTCGGACATTACCGGCTCGATTTTGGCAGCAGCGGTGACTGCGGAAGTGTACGAAAACTTTACCGATGTCGACTCGGTGTACGTCGTGAATCCAAACTTGATTGCCAACCCGAAGGAAGTGAAGGAAATCACGTACCGCGAGATGCGGGAGCTGTCTTATTCGGGATTCAGCGTGTTTCATGAGGAAGCGCTAATTCCGGCTTACGAGGCTGACATTCCGGTGTGCATCAAAAATACGAACAATCCGTCTGCGCCAGGCACCATGATCGTTGCCGAGCGTCCGTTTGCGACAAACAGGGTGTCGGGAATCGCCAGCGACAGCGGCTTTTGCAGCATTTACGTCAGCAAGTATTTGATGAACAAAGAAATCGGCTTTGGCCGCAAGCTGTTGCAAATTTTTGAGGAGGAAGGGATTTCGTACGAGCACACTCCTTCCGGGATCGACAATATTTCGGTCATTTTGCGCGAGAAAGACCTGACAGAAGAGAAGGAAAAGCGGATCATCGAGCGCATGTTTCGCGAGCTGGGAGCGGACGACGTCGCGGTGCAGCACAGTCTCGCACTCGTCATGATCGTCGGGGAAGGAATGCGCCAATCGGTGGGCACCACAGCCAGAGCGACTACTGCTTTGGCTGCGGCGAAGGTGAATCTGGAGATGATCAATCAAGGCTCTTCTGAAGTCAGCATGATGTTCGGGGTGAAAGCGGCAGAAGCCGACCGCGCCGTAATCGCCTTGTATCAGGAGTTTTTTGGAGACGAAGGGGAGACAGCAGCAGAACTGTTGACTGCTTCGTCCGCCGCTTCTGTCACGGTGTAATCGCGCAACAGAAATGCCCCGTTCTTCCATTGATAGACGCGCCACTCCGGTGTCTCAGACGCCAAGCTGACGATCCAGTAGGAAAGCGTAGGGTAGTGCCAGCCCAAAACGTCTTGTCTGGACGGGATGGGAGCGGTATGCGGGTGCGTGTGCAGGACGCCCAGCCATTGCAGCTGGCGCTTGCGAATGGAGTGAAGCGCCTGGAGAAAGGCAGGGCCGTCCCAGGAAAAGTTGCCTGTGTCCGAAGAGATCGGCATGGCAACCGCATCGGTAATCGTCGCGTCTCTGCCCGCAAGCAGAGCGGAAAACTCATAAGGAACCGCCTCCTGAGCGTCACGCAGGAGGCGGTTCGCTACTTTTCGGCCCATGTATAATTTGTTATCCTTAAACGCAAAGGGGTCACCCAACCAGTCAGTTGTTTTCATGCGAAGGGACTCCTCCTGTTTGATTTCGCTTGATTTTGTTAGGGGTGTTTGCCATGAGTACGATACATGTGGGTGTCTGTGGCTGGGGCGATCATGACACGCTGTACGGACAAGGGGTGCGCAGCGGCGATAAATTGGCGGTGTACGCCAGCCATTTTCCGATTGTGGAAGTAGACAGCTCTTTTTACGCCATTTTACCACAGCGAAACTACGAGTCGTGGGTCCGGGACACTCCGGACCGTTTTGGATTTATCGTGAAGCCGCACCAGGCGATGACGGGCCATCAGCGGGGAGATGCGCCTGTGAACCGGCGCGAGCTGTTTCAACAGTTTGAGGAGAGCATCCAGCCGCTTGTCGAGGCCGGGAAGCTGAAGTCGCTTCTGTTTCAATTCCCGCCCTGGTTTGACTGCACCAGGGAACATGTTCATTATGTCCAAGCTTGCCGGCAAGCGATGAAGGCGTATCCGTTTGCGGTGGAATTTCGCCATCAGAGCTGGTTCGAAGCGCGGTTTAGAGAGCGCACGCTGGACTTTTTACATAAAATCGAAGCCGTGCACGTCTTGTGCGATGAACCACAGGCGGGGCAAGGATCGGTTCCGATTGTGCCCGCCGTCACGCATTCTTCGCTGGCTCTCGTCCGGTTTCACGGGCGCAACAAATCGGGGTGGCGCGATCCGGGAGAAGGTCAAAAATGGCGCGATGTGCGCTACTTGTACCGCTACAGCGAGGAAGAACTGGCAGAGTGGCTTGTCCACATCCGGCAGATTGAGCAGGAAGCGGATGAAGTTTGCATTTTGTTCAACAATAACTCTGGAGGCGATGCGGCAGCGAACGCCAAGCAGTTTTCAGACATGCTGGGACTTGATCCGAGCGGTTTGAATCCCAGACAGATGGAGTTGTTTTAACAAGGAAGAAAGAAGGGGAGACATGCTTGTAGCCATCGCTGTTTTGTTTTTGGTGATCGGGGTGGTCGCCGGAGTCATTGGCAGTATCGCCGGGCTTGGCGGCGGCATCTTTTTTGTTCCGGCGTTGCTGTTTTTCGCCAACTGGTATGAGCCGAACTCCATGTCTCCGCAAGTAGCGGCAGCGACCTCGCTGCTTGTGATTGCGGTGACGGCGCTGTCCTCGTCCATATCGTATATCAAGCAAAAAAAAGTCGATATGCAAAGCGCCCTGCTTTTTTTTATTGGCAGCGCGCCTGGTGCTATCGTGGGTGTCTACCTTAATACATTACTAGCAACAGAAGATTTTACACTGCTTTTTGGCTTGTTTCAGTTGTGCATGTTCGTCATCCTGATGGTCAAGGACAAACTCCGGCCGCGCCAGATCAACTGGGAAATCAAGCGGCAGTTTGTCGACAACGAGGGCAATGAATACGAGTATGGATATAGCAGGGTGAGTGTCATTACGATCGCTTTTTTTGTCGGGATCACGTCTTCTTTGTTTGGCGTGGGTGGCGGAGTGTTGATGGTTCCGGCGATGATGCTGTTGTTCCGGTTTCCTCCGCACATTGCCACGGCGACCTCCATGCTGGTCATTTTTTTCTCGGCGGTGATCGGCTCGGTCACAAACATTTTTCACGATCATGTGAACTGGCTGTATGCGGCGATGCTGGCACCTGGCGCATGGGCGGGCGGCAAGCTGGGCGCGGTCATAGCCAGCAAGCTGAAAGGACGCACGATTGTGCTGTTCTTGCGCATCCTGATTTTGGCGATAGCTGTACAAATGATCATAAAAGCGATCATCGGTTGACCTTAGAGACAAAAGGGAGGGGAAAGTCGTGGCGGACACCTGGACCTTGCACTTGCTGCACACGAATGACCTGCATAGTCATTTCGAAAAAATGCCGCAGATTGCGACTTGCCTGAAAACAAGCCGCCAGCTGTGGGAGGCCCAACAGGAACATGTGCTGACAGTCGATATCGGGGATCATATGGATCGCATGGATGTCCGCTCGGAGGCAAGCTTCGGAAAAGCGAATGTCCAAGTCATGAACAGATGCGGCTACCAGTATGCGACGATCGGCAACAACGAGGGCATCACGCTGCCAAAAGAGAAGCTCGACGAGATGTACGAGCAAGCGGACTTCACGGTCATCGTCGGCAACTTGCTGGATAAGGCTACCTCGGCACCTCCACAGTGGGCTGTCCCCTATGCTATCCATACGTTTGGAGAGCTGCGGGTCGCTTTGCTTGGCATGACGATTCCTTTTTCTACTTATCAGAGCCTGGGCTGGGAAATTCTCGATCCGCTTCCGCTTATTCGTGAGCAGGTTGCTGCCTTGCGCTCTTCGGCGGATATTTTCATTTTGCTGTCTCATCTCGGTTATCAGACGGACTGCCGGATCGCCGCGGAAGTCGAAGGGCTGGACGTGATTTTGGGCGGTCATACGCACCATACGCTTCCGCACGGGGAACGGGTCGGAAACACGTTGATTGCCCAGACGGGGCGTTTTGGCGAGCACGTAGGCCACATCCGGCTTGTGTGGGATCGCGACGGCAAACAGATTGCGGATGTCTCGGCAGAGTTGTTTGACACCGCCAGCTACGCGCCGGATGAGGCGCTGCGCGATTTTTTGCAAAAGGAAAAGGCAGCGGCAGATGCCAGTCTGTTTCAGCCGATTGCTGAGCTGGAGCAGGATTTGCACGTCAACTGGACGGAGGAGACGCCGTTTGGCTCGTTTTTGGCGGCGAGCATTCGCAGATGGACCAAAGCAGAAGTGGGGATCGCCAACGGAGGACTGTTGCTGTCCGACTTGCATCAGGGCCGTCTGACGTTTGCCCAGCTTTTGGAAAGCGTGCCGCACCCGATCAACGCCTGCGCTGTCACGTTGACGGGGGAGCAGCTCGCCAGTGTGCTGGAGCAGGCGATCCAGCCGCAAATCGTGCATCGCGAGCTGCGCGGCTGCGGTTTTCGCGGCAAAATCGAAGGCTGGATGGCAGTGGACGGGCTGCGGATTCGTTATGAAGAGTCGGGGCAGCCGCACATCCTCGCGATTGAAGTCAACGGACAACCGCTGATTCGCGAACGGGAGTATCGTGTCGGTACGGTTGACATGTTCATGTACAATCGCCTGTTTCCCGACTTGCTGCAAGGGCGGGAGATTGAATTTTTCCACCCGGAAATGCTTCGCGAAGTGATTGCCAGTACGATCACAGACCGAACTTTGGTGCAAAGCGCTTTTTTGCCGAGATGGGAAAAGGTGTCCCCTGAAAGTTCTGGGCATGCTATCGAATGAAGCAGGGGGGATGAGCCATGAGATTTATCGACGAAGTATACGAACTGTACAAAGGTCATTTCAACGGTGACGAAGAGGACATTACGGCCGTGGTGGTTGGCGTTTTGCACGAGCAGGACCGCGACGCCCTGCTCGGACTGGCGGAAGAAATGGACGAGGAAGAGCTGTTTCACATGATGGCTACTTATATGATTGAAGTGATGAAGCGCAAGGTCGCAATGGAAGACGAGCAGTTCCCGGCTGTGAACTTGCACTGATTCACACACTTTTCGCTCCTGTGTCATAGGATGGTAACGCAAAAGGCAGGAGAGAAAAGGAGGGAGCAGGATGGTCGAGGTATTGCCTATCCACTTTCCGGAAGGGACGGCGATTGCCGTCACGGTACGGCTTCCCAAGACGACATTGCTTGCGGTGACGACAGACAAAGGGTACATCATGTGCGGAGCATTGGACGTGGGTCTGTTGAATGAGCGGCTGGCGAGCCGGGAGATTTTGGCTGGCAGGGCTGTCGGGGTGAAAACGATTGAGGAGCTGCTGGATGCGCCGCTGGAATCGGTGACGACAACAGCGGAGGCGCAAGGCATCAAAGCGGGGATGATCGGACGGGAAGCGGTCGTCAAAATGCTGTAGCGATGATGAATTAACGGTTCAGAAATGGACAGCGGAACGCCTTTGTCGATGAGACGAAGGTGTTTTTTGTTTTTAGACTGACCCCAATAAATGAAACAGCGGCGACCTAAGACCGGAAAAGAAAGTCTTAGACTCGCCGCTGCTTTATTGAACTATCGCTCTCGTTAGATTAATCAACCATCGGTGCCTCGTAATTTTTTAACGGCATTCCTACGTATTCTCGGAAGGAGCGGACCTGATCCTTCTCGAACTCGAAGACGACCGAAAGCTCATTTTGGAAAGGCCTGCCGTACAGCAACCCTTCCGAGCGAAATACGACCATCCCGTAGCTCTCATTTCTCTAGCTCGATCAGCGGCGTGAGGCTCATCTGAAATACCGAGCGCTCAAACCTGATTAATTCCTCGAACCGTTCTCGGCCTTGCTGCTTCTGATTCCAGCCTTCAAGCGGCAGCGGAACGAGGAAATGAAAATCATCCGTAACCTTTTTCAGGAAATCGCTTGTATTCCCTGTTTCGAAAGCACGCCTAAAAGCAGCAAATACTTCATGGATTTTCGTCATAACAAGCCTCCTCATTTCATTGTGTGATCCATCGCTTTATGCATCTAGATGCAGGGCTTCATTTTATAAGCTTAAGCTGGCTTGAAACTGTACCAAGGTGAATCCCTTCGTGGACCAGAGCAAAGTTGAACAGCTCGCCTGCGGTATCGAATTGGAATGGCCCCATGACATACGGCGATTTCAATGGTGCATCGAGCAGCTCAGGCGTCAGCTCGGATAGCCGGGAAAGCTGCATCGTCAGCAATTGAAGCAATTCTTCCTTGCTCGGGGGAGCTATCGTCCATGAAGCTGGCTTCGTACCGGACGTAAACAGCGCTTCATACTGATCCGGAATCAAGGATGGAGAATCGAAACAAAGCGTGGAGTACCGATCCATCCAAAAGATGATGTGACCGACATTCCAGCGGATTGTGTTGTGGAAGCCCATCGGTTGTATGTCGAGCTGCTCCTCGGAAATGGCTTGAACCTGACCAATGACAACCTGACGAAGTACGTTAGCAGTGTGGATAATGGTTTGACTCATAAGATCATGCCTCCTTTTTTGTTGCTGCTCTCTTAATGCAAGTGTAGCTCTCCCCTGAATACGCAACAATCACACGATTCCGATGCAATTGATCGGTCTCACTAATCGATCGATTACCGATTCGTGCAAATCATCCATATAGTGGGTATACTGTAAAGGAGTCATTCGCTTCTAAGACGTGCAAAAAATGGAAAAGGGGCATGACGGTATGGAACTTAGACAACTCCAGTATTTTGCTGCCATCTGCAAGGAGATGCACTTCTCCAAAGCGGCAGAAAATCTCTGTACGACTCAGTCGAACCTCAGTCAACAAATTAAGTTTTTGGAAAATGAACTGGGACTTCCGCTATTTGATCGCATTGGGAGACGGATTGCTTTAACTGATGCGGGGCAAATCCTTTTGGAGCAGAGCAAGATCATCTTCGAACGCATTGACTACATTCAGGGGGCCATTGCGGACTTAAAGAAGGTAGATGGTGGCAAGCTGGATATCGGGATTCTTCCTGGTGACGGAGACCTTTTGTTTGACGCCCTTCTTATCGACTTTCATCGCTCGTACCCGAAGTTGTCGATTAAAGTCACGGAGTCGACAGATGTGTACGAACAGGTTGTCGACGGTATCCGGGATCTTGGCGTTACCACAACTCCTGACAAACCTGATGATCGTATCGCCGTTATACCGCTGTTCCATGAGGAGTTCGTCTTGGCACTACGCTCGGATCACCCCGCTGCGAAAGCGAAAGCCATTCCCTTCGAGCAACTGCAGAATATGAAGCTGGTCATGTTCGGTTCGGAACATCAAATTTCAAAGGTCATTAATGCCTGCTGTCAGCAAAAGGGGATCAAGATCGATAGCCCGATTGTAACTTCCACCCTTTCGACATTGCTATCCTTGGTCGAGCAAGGCGTAGGAGCTTGCATTCTCCCCCGCTTGTTAGTGGACAATCTCAATCGCGATACGATCACCGCCGTCACCCTTTTGAATCCTACGCCAAGCCAGGATATTTGTATCATCTACCATGCGGACAGGTTTATGGGGAAAGCGGCCAAATTGTTCATCGAGGTACTGGAGTCTTATATTCAGAGAGTCATGGAAAACAGCAACCGATCGTTAGGCTGAACGTAGTTGACAGCATTAGATTCCTAAAAAGCGTTTCTATACAAAATAAATGCCCAATCCAACACATAAAGCCTCAAACATATTAGATGTACACAATATGTTTGAGGCTTTCATTTATATAGTTTTCTTAAATTAGGTGTTGATCATTTTCAGTTGAAAACTTTATTTTCTCAGAACAACTGGCATCTTGCGGGGAAGCTTGGAAAGCCCTGCCGCTTGTTTCTCCTGTTTCCTCGGCCAGCGTTTAGCTTTGGTCAGATTGGGATTTTTGAGGGATGATCTGGGGGAAATCCAGTGCGGCTAATGAACGATCTTTTGCATGGATGAGGTGCATTCAGCAATTGACTTCATGAAAAAACTTCATCATGTTTTCATGTCTTTTTGTTACTTACGTCCAACTCACCAGCCCTTGCCTCGCCCCGCCTAAAGTACCGATGAAGCGGACTACAAAGGGTCAGCCCAAGCAAGCTTTGTGGCATTTGGTATTGTCTTTAAAACCCGCGCGACCACCACCACCAGCCCCTGACGAGGAAAGAGACGAAATGCGCGAAAGCTCTTTGGGATACCGACCGAGGTTCCGAGGAAAAAGCGAAACATGGTTTTAAGCGTCAACGTGCCCCCGCATCTGTGAGCGAGCTGCTTTTGACGCGGTTTCGCTTTTTCCCCGGAGCCGTGCAGTCGAGACCCACAGGGGGTATCCCAAGAAGCTACAGCGATTCGTCTCTTTCCTCGCCACAGCAAAAGTACCGATGACGCATTCTACAAAGCGGCGCCCAAGCAAGCTTCCTGCATTCAATCTTTCTTCGCCGCAGCAAAAGTACCTACCGATGACGCGTTCTACAAAGCGTCACCCAAACAAGCTTCCTGCATTCAATCTTTCCCTGCCACAGCAAAAAGTACCTACCGATAACGCAATCTCCCAAGCAAGCTTTCTGTCATTCCGCATTTTCCTCAAAATTCCCCCCGGAAGTACCGATAACCTAAAAACATACAGCAGCTTCTTCCAAGCTATTTCACCTGTGTCTCCCGTCCATATGTCTAATTGAAAGACTTGAAAATTTTTCATGTAGAATTACGTCGAATCACGCTATAATAGGGATACTCTGATGAAAGGCGAAGGTTGGAAATGAGACTGAAATCCATTCAAAAATGCCAGCCGGGCGACAAGCTTGCCCGTTCCATCTATGCAGAAAACGGAACGGTACTCGTTGGGGCGGGAGTTGAACTGACCCAGCGAATGATCGGACGCCTCATGAGCAAGAACATCAACAGCCTGTACATACAAGATGAACGCACGGACGATATCATGGTGGATACAGTCATTTCCGAGGGCACGCGCAGACAGGCGATGTCCATTATTCACGATACGTTTCGCAGTGTCCAGGAGGTACCGCAAAAATGGCAGCAGCTGTTCACGGACAAGAACCTGGGCCGTCAGCTCAGACAGGTCATGGCTGCGGTAGCCGACGAGCTGAAAGGCAGCAAATCGGCGATCAACCTGTTGGCGGATGCCTGCGCCTTCGATAATTATATTTTCAGCCATTCCTTTAACGTCGCCCTCTACAGTACAGCTCTGGCGATTAATACAGGCTGTACAGAGCGGGAGATTCTCGATGTGTCTATTGGCGGCATGCTTCACGATATCGGGAAAGTGCAAATTCCGGACACGATTTTGAAAAAGCCGGGCCGCCTGACGCCAGAAGAGTTTGAAGTGATGAAAAAACATACCGAAATCGGTTTTGAAATGCTGCGCAGGCAAGACGACATCCCGTTGCTTGCTGCCCACTGCGCTTTTCAGCACCACGAGCGCTGGGACGGGTCCGGATATCCGCGCCATCTGAAGCAAGACCAAATTCACCCGTTCGGTCGCCTGATGGCGGTAGCGGATGTATTCGACGCCTTGACTTCCGATCGCATCTATCGCCGGGGAATGCTGCCCCACGAAGCGATGGAAGTGCTCTATTCCGGCTCGGGAAGACTGTTTGACCAGTTTTATGTAGAAGCGCTGCGCGACACCATCGCTCTGTACCCGGTCGGGTTGAGCGTCACGCTCAATACAGGGGTGTCAGGCATCGTGATTGATTCTAACAAAGGCATGCCAAGCCGCCCGCTCATTCGCATTTTGGTCGATGAAGATGGGCAGGAGCTGGCACAGCCGTATGAGTGCGACTTGTCTAAAATACTTTCGCTGATGATCGTCGCCTGCGGTGATCTCGTCTAGCCTGTTCGTTTACAGCCACTCTTTTTTCTTGAACAGAATGAACATCGTCAGCCCGATGAGCGCCATGCACCCGAGCACGACGTAATAGCCGTAGGGCGAATGCAGCTCTGGCATGAAGTCGAAGTTCATGCCGTAAATGCCCGTCACGATCGTGAGCGGCATGAAAATGGTGGTCAAAGCCGTAAACACGCGCATGATGTCGTTTGCCCGTCCGGCGAGGGCCGCCTGATAAGCTTCGCGCAAGTTCCCGATGAGGTCGCGGAATGTCTCGAAGTTTTCCACGATTTTACTCGCGTCCTCCCAAATATCGCCAAAGAACTTCCGCAGCTTCGGACGAATCAGCGGGAGTTCTTTTTTGTGCAGAGCGTCAATCAAATCGCGCTGCGGCAACAGCATTTTTCGCGCGTACAAAATCTCGCTTCGCAGCCCGATGATCTGTTCCAGGTGCGATTTGCGCGTCTTCATCAATATTTCCTCTTCCAGCGCTTCAATCAAGTCCTCGATTTTTTCCGTCACATCAAAATAACGATCGACAATTTGGTCAATCAGGTGATACAAAAACGTGTCCGGGTGATTCACTTCTTTTTCCCGGATAATCGGAAGCATGGAGGCAAATTCGGGAGCTTCCTGCTTCGTTACCGTAATAATCGCATGACTGCCGAAAAAAATATTGATCTCGCGTAAAAAAATATCCTGGTTGTGAAAAGCAATGCCGTTTAGCACGAGAAAATAGTGATCGTCGTAAATTTGCAGCTTGGGCCGCTGTTCTTCTTCGTCGATACAGTCCTCGATTGCCAGAGGGTGGAGATCGTACAGCGGCTGTAAAATATCCAGATCAAACGGAGAAGCGTCAATCCAAAAAAAGCCTTGTCCGGGTGCTTGGGTAGCGTCCTCTATGTCATCGATCTGCGTGATGATCCCGTTTTCGATCAGTCGTATCTTCATGTTCGCATCTCCTGCCAGTAGATTGAGAGGTCGGCGGCAGACGCGGCAAAATCCGTGTGAGAATCAGCTCATAAGCCGTGCGCAGCGCTTCGCGGCTGGGCGGAGCCTGTGCGACCCGCCGTTTTTCTGGCGTACTCACGCTTGCATCGCCTCCTGATTGGACTGTCATTCTCATACGTATGAAAACATGCTCGTCTGCTTGCCTAAACGGTCAACATTCTTGGAATAGTGTACCGCACTTTCCATAAATTCATCTAGCCATTTTGACCAGCCGATGCGCGCAACAAAAAGGCATGGCAGCACAGCTTTTTTTGCATACTACGCCTAAGGTTCAAAAAAGCAAAGGTGGATGGATATGGAAAAAAGAAAACGATTTGGCTGGGCAGTCATTTTGGCCTGTGTATTGATCGCGGGAGGAGGGGGGCCTGCTCTGGCAGAGGAAGTGCGCCAGCCTCAGCAGCAACCAGGCGTTTTTGAGGAAATCCAGATCAAAAGACAGGACGTGACCGGAGACGGAAAGCCGGATGTCGTGACGCTGCTCGGTCAACGCTTTGCTGCGGACAGCCCGTATTTTGAAAAGCTGAAGGTCATGGTCCAAGATCCGGTCGCGAAAAAGACGACCTTTTTCACGACGGCGTACGGCGGTTATCAGCCGGACATGGCCTTTTGCGATTTTATCGGAAACGGCACCAAACAAATTTTGGTGCAAGCGCCTACGGGCGGAAGCGGGGGAACGTCCGACTTTTATTTGTTCAGCAACAAGGACAACAAGCCTGTTGTGCTGCCCGTGCCGCAGCCTTTGACGATTTCTGGCTCGTATCAGGACAACTACAAGGTTCCGATTTTGATCAAAGAGACGAATCAGACCACGGTTCTCGATTTGTCCGATCGCAAAAAAATATACGAAGAAAACGGCGTTTACAAAAACGGCAAGCTGGTGACGCCCACAGACGTGATGCCGAACAGCTTCAGCGTGCTTGCGCCTGTCGACGAAAACCGCGATGGCGTCTGCGAGCTGAAAGGTGTGCAGCGGGTGAGCGGTGTCGCGAATGCTGACACGATTGCCTACGTCGAGTCGCTTTGGAAATGGGACAAGACGAGCTGGAAGCTGCAAAAAGCGGAAGTGAAGAAAGCAGAGATGTAAAAATGAGGGCGCCGACTTCCCGTTCGGAAGCGCGGTTGCCCTCTTTTCTTGCTCATTTGGTTTACACTCTAGATCAAACGGGTATATAATTGAAAGGATATGCCAATTGGAAATAATTCGTTTACTCTACCTAATATGGTAATTCCAGCCATTTTTTAATCGGTCAAAAGGAGTTCGGCGTATGAGTACATGTCCATTTTCCAGCCTGTTTGGATTAAAAGGAAAAGCCAAAAAGGAGTCGTTTTTCCAGGATCACAAGGAACAAGGGAAGGTAAAGCTTCAAGGACAAAACACCCTCTCCAGGCAACTGGCTCTGATTCATCTGACAGAGGAGGACT
The DNA here is from genome assembly GCF_038000275.1 of Brevibacillus sp. FSL K6-0770. NCBI lineage: Bacteria > Bacillati > Bacillota > Bacilli > Caryophanales > Paenibacillaceae > Brevibacillus > Brevibacillus sp. FSL K6-0770. Next base: position 4,857,680 of record NZ_JBBOBQ010000001.1, on the reverse strand, counting down.
TGTCGATCGTCAAAGCGCTTCAACCGCTCATCATTCAAAATATTGACAAAATTGTAGATTTCTTTTATTCGAATATCGAAACTGAGCCATTGCTCATGGACATTGTGGACAAGAACAGCACGATTCAAAGACTGAAAGGGACACTGACCCGGCACATCACCGAAATGTTCAATGGCTGTATAGATGCTGCTTACATCGAGCAGCGCAGCAAGATTGCCATCATACATATGCGAATCGGACTGGAACCGAAATGGTACATGAGCGCGTTCCAAAATCTGCTCGTTTCGATTATGGACATCTTGAACAAGCATATTGCCGACAAGAACGAGCTGATGGTGGCCCTTACGGCGGTGACCAAAATTCTCAACATCGAGCAGCAAATTGTGCTGGAAGAGTACGAGAACGAACATGAGCGTGTTCGGCGTGCCGAGCAGGACAAAAAAGATGAGCTGCGGATCATGCTGACCAATTCCGCCCATGAGCTGGCAGCGGTATCGGAAGAAAACAGCGCGTCCGTCGAGCAGTTGACGGAGCAGTCGCGCGAGATGCTGCGCTATGCCGAAAACGGCACCGGATTTTCCAGCAAGGCGCAGGAGCTGTCCCGGGAGGGCAAGGAAAAGCTGGAAAAGCAGCAAGAGCAGATGGGATTGATTCAGCAAAGCGTGAGGCAAATCTCCGGGGAAATGAACACGCTGGAGGACAATGCCGAAAAAATTCGCGGGATCGTCGATGTGGTAACGGCGATAGCCGAGCAGACGAATCTGCTTGCCCTAAACGCTGCGATTGAGGCGGCGAGAGCGGGCGAACAGGGACGAGGCTTTGCGGTCGTGGCCGACGAGGTGCGCAAGCTGGCGGAGCAGACGAAGAAGTCTGTCTTCGGCGTGCGGGAGCTGATTGAGAAAACGAACCAGCAAACAACAGTGCTGTCTTCGGTCGTTCTGGAAATTCAAGGGCTTGTTCAGTCGAGCAGCAAAATGACCGATGAGACGAACGCGTTTTTCGAAGGAATTATCGGCGCTGTAGCAGACAGCAAGGAGCAAAGCACGCACATTCAAAAAGAACTGGAAAACTTCTTCAAAGTCATGGAAGACATGAACCAGGCAGTGGCGCAAGTAGCCAGCTCTGCTGATGAGCTGTCCGAGATTACGGAAAATTTGTAGACGCGAAAAACCAGTACGACCGCTCTTTTGGCGGTGTACTGGTTTTTTTGTAACTTTTCCAATCCTACGTGGGGGATTGGACGGCGCGGTACTGGCGGGAGTTTTGCAGCGGGGGCGTATACACATTGAGCGAGAGGACAGGTCCGTCTGTGTTGTTGCGAATGGCGTGAATCTCGCCGGGAGCGACGTAATAGCAATCTCCTGCGCTGACATGGGTCGTTTGTGCCCGAAAAACTTCGTCTTCGCGGTCAGCCGGGAGGTAGACGACATTGGTGAGCGTGCCGGATATGACCCACTCCCAGCCAAACGAGTCGCCATGGTTGTGCGGGATGGACTCCTGCCTGGCAGGAAGATGGATGAGAACGACCTCTACGTGAGGCGTGAGATACAAAATTTTGCGGCCATATGGAAGCTGTTCCGGTTGGGGAACGAGTGACGCGATATCGTCTGGGCAGAGCGCGAGTGAAGCGACAGCCTGCCTCAATTCGGTAGGACTGGGGCAAACAAGGGAGCCAAAGGCACGTTCCAATCGTTCCAGATTCATGACAAACCTCCAGGGCAAAAAAGATCTTCCCCCTTACCATATGAAAGACAGATGCAGTCTGACGTAGGAGAAGCGCCATTTTTTTGCGAAGGTTTTCCCGTTTTTCATGACAAGATAGGAGCGTCTCGTTATGATGAGAGTACGGCATGAGTTGCCGCACATAGACGGTTAAGGAACGGCCCCCGTCGACAGTGACAGAACAAAAACGAGTCATGATTTTACACACTTACACACGAGGAGGCATGCGCATGTCAACTGCCATAATCAGTGTACGCACCCCGTAGATGGGGGCGTCAGTCTGAACCGCCTGTGATCACCAGGAGGTTTGGTACACATGAACATGAAAAAGTATTTGTACGTCAATGCGCTGTCCTCGCTCGGATCGCGAATGGACTTGATCGCGTGCAGCGCCTTGATTTTTACGTTTGAACATAGCGCGTTTTGGCTGATGGCTTTTTTTGTCGCCAGACAGGTGGGCGGAATGCTGTTCAGCCCGTTTGCTGGCATATTGGCAGACCGGATGGACAGAAGACAGGCGATGATCGCAAGCGACATCGGAGCGGGGCTGGCTTTGCTGGCGATTTTGCTCATTCCGCATCCATACGTTGTCGTCGCGGCGGCTTTTCTCAAAGGGATGCTGTACACGCTGTTTGCGATCAGCTTCCAGGCGTCATTGCCGCAGATGTTTGGACCGGAAAAATTGGCTTGGGTGAACAGTCTCAAGGTGAGGCTGGAATCGTTTGTCGGCATTGTCGGCTTCCTTTTGGGCGGCTTGTTAACCGATCATGCCGGCTATGCACTCGTCATTGGAGCAGACGCTGCGAGCTTTTTGTTTTCGGCAGCAATTTTGACGCGGATGCGCTGGGAGAGCAGAGCTACGCCGGACAAGGCGGAAAAAGCCGAAGAGAAAGAAACGGCAAGCGGCGGGATGCGCGCAGCTTTTGTGTATTTGCAAGGAGCGCCTGTGCTGCTCGCGGTCAGTCTGCTGGCTGCGCCGCTGGCGATCAGTACGGCCGCGCACAACTACGGCTTGCCGTTTTTGGCCGATGGGCTAAGCCGTGGCGATGCTACCCTGCACGGGCTGATGTGGTCCGCGATGAGCGCAGGCGGGCTGGTTGGCGCTTACTTCGCCGTCCGTTTTTCCGTTGATTTTTGGCGTGGCTTGCTTGGCGCATACGGGCTGATGGCGCTGCTGGTCGTGGCGGCGTTTGCTGCCGATTGGACGGCGGCGGTGCTGTTGTTGCTCGGTTGCGCCGGGCTTTTGAGCGGGGCGGCACAGGTGTACGAGGGCACGCTTTTGCAGCAGGCCAAAAATGAAGTGCGCGGCAAGGTGCTCGGGGTGCAGGGCTTTCTCGGCCGCAGCGGCTTTTTTATCGGTTTTCTTGGCGCACCGCTGTTAACGGCGGCGTGCGGCTTGTTCGGATTGGTTGTCTGTGCACAGGTGCTGCTGATTTTTGCGCTCGTCGGACTGGGCGTGTACGTGCAGAAAAGCGGGGGTGTTGCCGACTCTCGTCGCGGATAGTCTTTTTTCCCTTCTCCTACCATAGGATGTACCAATTGGGAGGTGACGGGATTGGCCATATTTCGACCCCGTCGGCGTTGGAGGAACCCGCTTTCTCGAACGAAAGCGTTTTTGATTGCGCTGGTAATTTTTGTGGTTTTGTCGATTCAGTCGCTCGTCTTTTTGCAGCAACGGCTGGAACCGACGCTCTTGATCCTGGCAACCCAAAAAGCAGAGCAATTGGCAAAAGAAGCGATTACGGACGCAGTCACCAAACGAATTTCCCAGCAGGGCGTCGATTTCAACCAGATCGTCAAGATCGAGAAGAACAACGAAGGGCAGATTCAGGCATACCAGTTTAACTTCAGGGAATACGCGAGAATTGTCGGCGAGACTACTTCACGAGTGCAGAACAAGCTTCAGGAATTTGAGACGGAAAAAGTCGATCGCACCATTCCGCTTGGCTTGGCGACAGGAAATACGTTTTTGGCGCAGATGGGACCGAATTTGCCTGTCACTTTTGTACCGATCGGCTCTGTGAAAACAAAGCTGGAGACAGAGTTGAAGGAGGCGGGCATCAACATGGTGCTCGCAACCGTCTACATTTTCGTGGAGGTCGACTTGCAGATCGTCATCCCGTTTGCCACCGAGGAGCAGACGATCACCACGAAAATCCCGATCACGCATTCACTGATTATCGGGGATGTGCCGCAGTATTTGTACAACAATCCGGAGGGCAAGCCGGATGTGCCCCGGGCGCAAATGGAAGGGGCAGACGATGCGCCATAGCGGACTTGGCGAATGGCGGGAAAAACAAAAAAGCGGCAGCAGCGGGCTGTCGCTTTTTTCGTTCCGTGAAAAGGTGTCGGGGAAATCTACGGCTCACCCCAGGTGACGGTCAGCTCAATCACGCCCTCCTGGCTGCTGAGCGGTCCGTCGATCATGCTCCATGATGTGTTTTTTTCCTGGTCCTGTCCCTGGATGATGATGTTTTTATCGTCGATCGTCTGGGCGTCGTTCACGAGCTTTTGCGATTGGAAAAAGTCCTGATTCCCGTTTTCGCATCTAGTCGAACGTTATTAATTTGGTATACTTGACCAAATAATCATTGGCAAAAGGGGGAGAGATCCGACAATGACCAGAGCGTCGATAAAAGGCATCATTTTCGATATGGACAATACGTTGCTGCAATCCAAAATCAACTTTTTGGAAATGAAGCAGGCCATTTTTCGCTTGTGGGCTGAGCACGGGCTGTGCGAGCCGACTTTTGACTGGCGCAGCCACACCGCTTCGCAATTGATCGAAATGGGCAGAAAGTCGGGCCGGATGACGAGTCAGCTTGAGCAAACGATGTGGGAGGCTGTAACCGCGATTGAAAAAGCAGGGATGCACGAGGCTGTCCTGGAAGACCACGTCAAGGAAGTGCTCGCCCACCTAAAGGAACGGTATCATTTGTTCATTTTGACCAACAATGCCTACGCAGCCGCCGAGGAAGCGCTGAATCATACGGGAATCGCCGATTGTTTCCAGGAGATTGTCGCGCGCGAGCAGATGACGACACTCAAACCGCATCCGTCCGGGATTCACTACATCCGCGCCCAATACCCCAACTGGTCTGCCACGGCCTGGACGATGGTCGGAGATTCCTGGATTGACGGAAAAGCGGCGCACGGCGGGGAAGTGGCGTTTATCGCGTATCAGGGAGAGCGGGCGGACATGGAGCGCAACGAAGTTTCGCCGCGAGCGTACATCACGGACTTGCGCGAACTGCTGGACATTTTGTAGCCGCGCTCGCGGAGAGCAGGAAAAGGACACTTCCACCTAAAAAAGTGACAGTTGACGAGAAATGTGTGCTATACTGTGCCTAACTGAATACCAGCCTTCAGGGTAGGGTGAAATTCCCGACCGGCGGTAATGACGAACGCACGTCTGAGCCCGCGACTCGCTATTGCTGTATGGATAGCGACTGACTTGGTGCAAATCCAAGGCCGACGGTAAAGTCCGGATGGGAGAAGGTGTCTTACAATAGCTTCGGCGGCTGTTTTTTCAAAAACAGAACTGTCACGAGGCTTGTTTCCCTACGCCCTGAGTATCGTTTGCTCGTGGGCGTTTTTTATTGGAAAACTGCATAGCGCAAAAATCTTCAGGGCAGGGTGAAATTCCCGACCGGCGGTAATGACGTATGTACGTCTAAAGCCCGCGACTCGCTGATCGTTACGGTCAGCGACTGATCTGGTGCAAATCCAGAGCCGACGGTAAAGTCCGGATGGAAGAAGAGCTGACCATGCTTTTTGGCATCCCTTTTGCAAAAAACGGATGCGATAAGGCTTCTTTCCTTATGCCCTGAGCCGCTAGTGGTTTCGAGGGCTTTTTGCATTGGCTGGAATCCGTGCATGAAAGAGGAGGTTTACATGGAGCAGGACATGCGGTTCATGGCGCTGGCACTGGATTTGGCGCGCTCGGCAAACGGTCAGACGAGCCCCAATCCGCTCGTCGGTGCAGTCCTGGTAAACAACGGAGAAGTAGTAGGCATGGGAGCGCATTTGCGTGCAGGCGAACCTCATGCAGAAGTGCACGCTCTGCGGATGGCAGGGCAAAAAGCGGCTGGCGCTACGCTGTATGTCACATTGGAGCCGTGCAGTCATCACGGCAAAACGCCTCCGTGCGCCGAAGCGGTGATCGCGGCTGGCATCCGGCGTGCCGTGATCGCCACGCTGGACCCGAATCCGCTCGTCGCGGGAAAAGGCGCGGAGAAGCTGCGGGCAGCAGGCGTGGAAGTGGTTGTCGGCGTGCATGAAGCGGAAGCGAAAAAGCTGAATGAAGTCTTTTTCCACTTCATCACGACGCGGCGTCCGTTTGTGACGATCAAAACAGCGAGCACGCTGGATGGCAAGATCGCTACCGAAAGCGGGCACAGTCGCTGGATAACGGGTGCGCGGGCGCGGGGGGAAGTGCACGAGCTGCGCAGACAGCACGACGCGATCCTGGTCGGAGTAGGCACGGTGCTTGCGGACGATCCGCTTTTGACGGCGAGACTGGACGGGCAAGCGCATGGGCGACAGCCTGTGCGTATCATCTGGGACAGTCAGCTGCGCACGCCGCTCGGGGCCAACGTGATTCAAAATGCGGATGCGCCCACCTGGATTTTTACGACGAAAGCTGCGGCGCAAGCGAAGCAGGAGGCTTTTGCGGAAAAAGGTATCCGGCTGTTCGTGGCAGATGAGCAGATTAGGGTGGACGAGGTGCTGGACACGCTGGGCGAATGGGGAATCACTTCGCTTCTCGTCGAAGGCGGGGCCGCGGTCAACGGAGCGTTTTTGCAGGCGCGGGCGATTCAAAAAGTGATCAGCTACGTGTCGCTGAAAATGATTGGCGGTGGCCAGGCGCCGACACCGTTTGGAGGACAAGGCTTTTCCACGATGGATCAGGCGGTCAAGCTGGCGAATCCGACCGTTGAGCAACTGGATGAGCTGGACTTGCGGATCAGCGGCTATCCACAGTGGGAGTGAGGACAAAAAAGCGAATCGGAGACAGACGGCTTTGTTTTGCCGAGGCCGATGGCTGCTTTCCGATGTTATAAACCGTGTAAAAAGAGGAGGAAAGCCGATGTTTACCGGACTGGTAGAAGAGCTGGGCACGGTGGAATCGCTCACGGGCAACGATCAGGCGAGTCAGCTCGTGATCCGGGCGCAGCGGGTGCTCGAAGGTGTGCAACTGGGCGACAGCATCGCAGTCAACGGGATTTGCCTGACGGTTACTTCGTTTACGCAGCGGCATTTTCAGGTCGACGTCATGCCGGAAACGATGAAAAAGACGAGCCTGCGCCATCTGCGAGCGGGCCAGCGAGTCAACCTGGAGCGGGCGATGCGCTTGGGCGACCGTTTTGGCGGGCATATCGTCTCCGGGCACGTGGACGGGACAGGCACGATCGTGTCGCGACAGCCGCACGCCAACGCTGTGCTGTTTACGATCGAAGCGAGCGCGGAGCTGTTGAAATACGTCATCGAGCGCGGCTCGATTTGCGTGGATGGCATCAGTCTTACTGTGGTGGAAGCTGCGGATACGCATTTCAGCGTGTCGATCATCCCGCACACGCTGGCGCAGACCAGCTTGCAGGATCGGCGCGCAGGCGATCAGGTGAATCTGGAGACAGACGTCATCGGCAAGTATGTAGAGCGGCTTTTGGGCGATCGCGGCCAGCAAAGGAGCGGGCAAGCGGCAGGCTCGACGATCAGCATGGCTTTTTTGCAGGAAAATGGATTTGTCTGAACGAGGAGGGAAGTCCCATGTTTCATCAGATAGAAGAGGCATTGGAAGATTTGCGCCAAGGGAAAGCGATTATCGTAGTGGATGACGAAGATCGGGAAAACGAAGGCGATTTCGTCTGCCTGGCGGAAGCGGCGACACCGGAGATGATCAACTTCATGGCAACGCATGGGCGCGGGCTGGTCTGCGTGCCGATTACGCAACAGCGCGCGGCCAGATTGAAGCTTGCTCCGATGGTCGAAGACAACACAGACAAGCAAGGGACGGCTTTTACCGTCTCGATTGATGAGGCGAGCACGCATACGGGAATCTCAGCCCATGAGCGTTCGCAGACAGTGCTGGCGATGCTGGATGAGCAGAAGACAGCCGAAGATTTCCGCAAGCCGGGGCATATTTTTCCGTTGATAGCAAAAGCGGGCGGCGTGTTGCGCCGGGCTGGTCACACGGAGGCGGCCGTCGATCTCGCGGAGATGGCTGGCAGTGCTGCGGCAGGCGTGATTTGCGAGATTATGAATGAAGACGGCTCGATGGCCCGGTTGCCGCAGTTGGTAGAGATTGCGCGGCGGTTTGAGCTGAAGCTGATCACGATTGCCGATTTGATCGCGTATCGGATGCGCACGGAATCGCATGTGCACAAAGAAATCGAAGTGAATCTCCCGACGAGCTTCGGCGATTTTCGGATCGCGGCCTATACGAACGAAGTAGATGGCAAAGAACACGTAGCGCTCATCAAGGGCGAGATCGACTCGGACAAGCCGGTTCTCGTCCGGGTGCACTCCGAATGCCTGACCGGGGATATTTTTGGCTCCGAGCGATGCGACTGCGGGCCGCAACTGCATGCTGCGCTTGCGCAAATCGAGGCGGAGGGCGCGGGCATTCTTTTGTACATGCGCCAAGAAGGACGCGGCATCGGGCTGATTAACAAGCTCAAGGCGTACAAGCTCCAGGAGGAAGGGCTTGATACGGTGGAAGCAAACGAAAAGCTGGGCTTTGCGGCCGATTTGCGAGAGTACGGGATTGGTGCGCAAATTCTTCGCGACCTCGGAGTGCGCAGGATGCGCCTTTTGACCAACAATCCTCGCAAAATTCGCGGGCTGGACGGCTACGGGCTGAAAGTAGAAGAAAGAGTGCCGTTGCAAATGCAGGTGCAACCGCACAATCAGCGATATTTGACAACCAAGCAAACGAAGCTGGGGCACTTGCTCCACCTATAATGCAAAGGAGAGTGAACGGAATGAGAACATTTGAAGGACATCTGGTAGGGACAGGACTGCGCGTAGGGATTGTAGCAGGGCGATTTAACGAACTGATCGTCAGCAAGCTGGTTGGCGGCGCTCTCGATGCTTTGAAGCGCCACGGTGTGGAAGAGGAAAACGTCGATGTGGCATGGGTGCCAGGCGCATTTGAAATTCCGCTGATTGCCAAAAAAATGGCGGAATCCGGCCGTTACGACGCGGTAGTGACGCTGGGCGCCGTGATTCGCGGCGCAACTCCGCACTTTGATTACGTGTGCAACGAAGCGGCCAAAGGAGTTGCTTCCTTGTCGCTGTCCACAGGGATTCCGGTTATTTTCGGCGTGCTGACGACAGACAATATTGAGCAAGCGATTGAGCGTGCTGGAACGAAAGCAGGCAACAAAGGCTGGGAGGCCGCTGCGGCTGCGATTGAAATGGCGAATCTGTCGAAGCAGTTTGCCTAAACGAGAACAGTATAGCATGAGAAGGCGAGAAGCGGGGGCTGAGGCTCCCGTTTTTGCATGGATAAAAACGCCTATGGATGGATAAAATCACCACCTATCGGTCAAAGTAAGAAGGATTTTCCTGTAGATCGGGGGATTCAAGATGGAGCCGACAGATTGGTGGAGAGCGCAAGTATTCAAAGTGGCACAAGCCAAGAGCGGTGGCGCGTCGCCTTCGCGTGGCGAGCGAATCACGCCGGAAATGATCAAACAGCAAATGCACAACGTGGATGACCTCAGCAGCCTGGCTTTGACGATCAATGACGAAGAGGTTCACGTTTTTTTTCTAGATACGATGGTGGAACTGGCGCAGTTGTATGAAAACGTGTTTTTGCCGTTGCAGCGCTCGGACGGCAGAGATCCGTTGACCGTGCTTCCTTACGCGCAGCCGTGTCGCGAAGGCAACCTGGACTTGCTGCTTGCCAATTTGCTGCGCGGCCATACGATCCTGTTTTTTCTGGAACGGGAGCTTATTTTGCACGTCAATACGTTTCAGGTCGAGCATCGTGCGATTACCAAGTCGGAGAGCGAGGCGACGGTTCTCGGCCCGCAGGATTCGTTTGTGGAGATGCTGGAGATCAACCTGTCGCTCTTGCGCCGCAGATTGACGACGCCCAACCTGAAAATTGTCGCCTACACGATCGGCACAGAGACGCAAAACCGGGTAGCGGTCCTGTACCTGGAAAATATCGCGAACGAGATCAACGTCGAACGCGTGAAGACACGCATCCAAAACGTCGAGTATCAGGGCTTCGTCGGACTGCCTGTTTTGAAACAAATGCTCGAAGACAAGCCGTACTCGCCGTTTCCCCAGTTCGGGCTGACCAGTCGCCCGGACAATGTGGCAGCGGCACTGCTGGATGGCAGAATCATCATTATGCTGAACGGAAGCCCTGAAGCGGCGATCTGCCCGGCCTCTTTTCTGGAGATGTTCAGCAGCCCCGAGGATTTCTACAATCGCTGGTTAACGGCGAGCTTGCTGCGAATGATCCGCTTTTTCGGGCTGTTTGTGACGATTTTGCTTACTTCCAGCTACGTATCCGTCCTGACTTTTCACCCGGAAATGCTCCCTCCCGCCTTGCTGACGATTTTGTCTGAATCGCGCAGCCAGGTGCCTTTTCCTCCGGTCATCGAAGTGATCTTCATCGAGCTGGTTATCGAGATTTTGCGTGAAGCCGGGATACGCATGCCGACGAAAATCGGTCAGACGATCGGGATCGTGGGCGGGATTGTCATCGGAACAGCGTCCGTTCAAGCGGGATTGGCCAGCAACATCTTGATTGTTCTCGTCTCCGTCTCGGCCCTGCTTTCGTTTGTTCCGCCCAATTTTTTGATGAGCAACGCGATTCGTCTCGTTCGTTACGGTTTTATTTTGATGGCAGGCATGATGGGGATGTACGGTCAGATGCTGATGCTTGCTTTTTTGTTTGCGCATTTGCTCAACCTGACCTCTTTGGGCACTCCTTACATGGCTCCGGGTGTGCCGCGCCAGTGGACGGATTTGTTTAATGGCCTGGTGCGCGCGCCGATGAAGTTCATCGTCTATCGCAACCGCATGTCCAGAGCAAAACGCAAACAGGCGCGGCCCGTTGGTGAGGAGTAGATAGATGGACAGAGGAAAGATTCACAGCCTGAATCCGATCCATGTAATCGGGCTGATCATCAATTCAATGGTCGGCGTCAATCTGCTGTCGCTTTCTCATTTTGCCAGCAAAATGGGCTATAACTTGTGGATGGCGCCGATTTTGCTCGGAATCATTGTGACGCTGACGGTCTTTCCGATGATCGCGCTGTGCAGCCGCTACCCGGGAGATACGCTGTTCGGGATTCATGAAAAGTTGCTGGGGAAGTGGCTGGGCAGCTGCCTGAACGTCCTGGTCATCGTCTACGCCATCCTGAACACATCGACAGCGAATGAAGGATACGTCCGGCTTTTGCAAACCTCGATGCTCAACAACCAGACGATCACCATGCCGTTGCTTGGCTTGACACTCGTCATGATGTACATTACGAACGGCGGAATCAAGCTCGTGGCGAGATTTTGCCTGCTGGCCTTGTTTTTTACGGGGTGGATGCTGGTGTTGCTGCATTACGGTTTTCAAAAAGGCGGGCTGTCGCATATTTTTCCGCTTTTCAATACCGATCTGGCCAGTGTGCTTGATGCGCTTAACCAATCCTCAGGCAGTATGCTGGGGTACGAAATTTTGTTGATTTACTACCCGTTTATCATCGAAAAGAACAGAGCGCGGCGCCATGTGTTGATCGGCGTATGGACGGTCGTTTTCTTCTACGTGTTGGTGCTGCTCACGAGTGTGGCGTATTTTTCCGAATGGCAGGTGGCGAATCTCGTCTACCCGATTTTGAATCTGTTCAAGGCTGTCGAGCTGTCCTTTTTGGAGCGGGTAGAAAATTTGGGAATCGGTCTGTGGGTATTTCTCATTCTCAGCACGTCGACCGCGTACTTGTGGATGGCGCGTACGGGGATGGAACAATTGGCGGGGAAACGTCGCTTATGGCATCTCTTGTTGCCGTCCGCGATTTCTTACTTTATGATTCACGGCCCTCTGTCCGTGGAAGCGCAACGCTACCTGTATGACCAGCTGACTGTTTACTTCGCGTACGGCTTGATCTTGTGGCCGATCTTTTTGCTGATGCTGCACGCTTTGCGGCGAGGAAAGGGGGAGAAGGTGTCATGAGATGGGGCAGCTGGCTCTTTTTGATCGCACTCCTTTCCTGCACGCTTGCGGGCTGTGCCGCCGAATATGAACGTCCGGCGCTTGAAGACATGGCGATGATCGGCGTGATGGGGTTCGACTATGTCGATGATACGCAAATGAAGGTGCTGGTCTCCATTCCGGTTCCGGCAAAAGGCAAGGAAACGACGCAAATTTATGCGACCCAGGCTTCGATGACCAGTGAAGCGATGCTGGCGTTGGCTCCCAAAGTGGAGCGGACGATTACTTTATCGCAGCTGCGCGTCATTTTGTTCAGCGAGGAACTTGCCCGAAAAAGCGGGATTGGCAAAGTCGTGCTCGATTTGTACCGGAATCCGATTGTGGGCGAAAACGTGTTTATCGCCATCGTCAAAGGCAAAGTAGAGGATGTCATCAGAGGGAAGTACAAGAACAAGCCGGAAATCAACACGTATTTGAACGACTTGCTGCGTCCGAGAGTGGAGACGGCGTTTTCGTCTTTTTCCACGATTCACGATTTTGTCTTCATGATGACCAGCAATATAGGCGATCCGAATTTGCCGTATTTGGTCAAGCAAGACGGGAGCATCGAGATTGCCCAAGTTGCGTTATTGCGAAAGGACAAGATGATTGGCCTGTACTCGCAGCGCGAAGGGAAGCTGGTGCAATGTTTGTTGGGACGCAAGCGGCTCCCCCGCGTCAAGTTCGGGTTTGGCGACCCGGACGCTGCGGAGGAGAACGCCGACATGGAAGAGATCATTTTCGACTTCGTCTGGTCGAAATCAAAAGTGCGGAGCAATGGCAATACGAAAAAGCCGGTCATTCATATCGACCTGGAACTGCGCGGCGTGGTCGTCGGCTATGATGGAAAGAAAAACTTGGATAAGCGTCCGCAGATCACCAAGCTGGTCAAACAAATGGAAAAGCGGATTCAAAGTGAAACGAAAACCATGCTGAAAAACTATCAAAAATGGGGCGTCGATCCGGCTGGCTTGGAGGAAAGCCTCCGGCAGAAATACCATGGGAAATGGACGCGGGAAAAAGGATTGGCCCTCTACAAGAAGGCCGATCTCAACATCAAGGTCAAACTGGACATTCTCGGCTACGGAACCATCAAATAAGGGGGAGCAGGCTTGCTAACGCAGTCGTTTCAGCTCCCGCCAGATGGCTTTCAGCGTGGGAAGATTCCATTTTGGCCTTTTTCCGTAGAGCAGATGGGTCAGCCCGGAAAACATCAGCTGCTGGTCTGGCGTGTACGGATACCAGTTGAACTCGCGCTTTTTCGAGCCGGGATCGTGAATGATCGAGATGCTGTGGGTGAAAGCTTGCAGTCCAACCGGGCCGCGGTAACGGCCGATGCCGCTATCCTTGACCCCGCCAAAAGGGAGGTGCGGATTGGCATAGCTGATGATGACGTCGTTGATGCACACGTTTCCGCTCAACAGCTTTTCCGCCACGCGCTGCGCTTTTGCTTTGTCGGCTGACCAGACAGAGGCATTCAAGCCGTAGGGCGATTCATTGACCAGACGGATGACTTCTGCTTCATCGGAAAAGGTGACGATCGGCAGGACAGGGCCGAATGTCTCTTCGCGCATGATTTTCATTTCCGGTGTGACGCCTGTCAGGATGGTCGGGGCAAGGAACATGCTGTCCGTTTGGATCGCTCCGCCAGTGACAGCTGTGGCTCCCGCGGCGAGCGCGTCGTCGATGTGCGCGCGGACGATCCCGATTTGCTGCGGCGACGTCATCGAACCGACTTCTGCCTGCTCGGGAAAGCCTTGGCGCAGCGCTTTTGTTTTTTCGGTGACCAAGCGCAAAAATTCGGAATACACGCGCTCGTGGACATACAGGCGCTCGACGGACATGCATACTTGACCGGAGTTGGTGAAAGCACCCCAGACGGCTCCGTTTGCGGCGCGCTCCAGATGGGCATCGTCGAAAACGATCATCGGGTCTTTTCCGCCCAATTCCAATTCTACGGGGATCAAATGCTCCGCTGCGGCTGCCATGATTTTTTTGCCAGTGGCGACCGAACCTGTGAAAAAGATTTTGTCAGGCCGGGCGGATACAAGCCGACTGCCGACCTCCCGCCCGCCGTGCAGGACAGTGACGACGCCTTCAGGCAGTCCAACAATCCCGAACAGTTCTTCGATCAACAGGCCAGTGGACGGGGTGACTTCTGACGGCTTGAGAATGACGATATTTCCGGCGACAAGCGCGGATAGCATCGGAATGATGGCAAGCTGAAACGGATAGTTCCACGGCGAGATGACCGCGACAACGCCCATCGGCTTGTAGTGGATGTACGATTTTTTCGGCCAGAGCACGAGCGGGGTGGGAACAGGCTGGGGAGACAGCATTTGCTGTGCGTGCTTTTCGTAAAAACGGATCGTATCAGCGGTGACAAAAATCTCGGTCATGTACGCCTCAAGCGTTACTTTTCCCGTTGCCTGGCTGATTTTTTGCGCCAGCTCCTCGCCGTGCTCGACGAGATAGTGGCGCAGGGAAGTGAGATAGCGCAGCCGCTCAGCGAGGGATGTAGCGGACCAGGCAGCAAAGGCGCGCCGTGCTTTTGCTACGGCGGCATCAACCTCGGCCGGGCTGGCCTCCGTTACCGAACCAAAAACTTCACCAGTCGCAGGATTGCGCAAAGAGAGGACGGACATCATGGATCACCTCATTCATTTTTGATCAAGCGGAAAAAGCGACGCAAGAAAATGCTGCACTGCAAACTGGAAAAGGGCCAAAGCTTCGGCTGCGGGTTTGTCTTCGTCCAGCAAGCTTTGCAAGATCATGCCGTCAATCAAGGAGTAAACGATCGAGCTGGCAGCGTTCTCGTCCATTGCGAGCGGTGCTTGCCGCTCTGTTTGCAGCCGTCTGAGCATGCGCACAATCAAGTCGTGCAGCCGGGCGCGAATGCGGTGGACTTGTTCGAGAAAGACGGGGGTGTACAAAGCCTGCGCTTGCAAATCGTACCAGAGCCGATGCAGCTTGCGGTCTTCTTGGAGACTGCGCCCGAGAACCGTCACGAGTGCGGGGAGCCAACTGTCCAGGGGAGCAGCGACTACTTCGCGTTCCAACTCGTCGATCAAGCGTTCCTTGTAGCTTGCGATGACAGCGAGCAGCAAATCTTCCTTGCTGGCGAAGTAGTAATGCAGGATGCCGAGCGAGACGCCGGATTCCTTGGCGATATCGCGCAAAGACACGTTGGCGTAGCCTTTTTCCGCCAGACAGGCCGTTGCCTGTTCGATCAGGAAGGCTCGCTTCGCTTCTGCTTTCGCTTGGCTTTTGGAAGGGGGAGTCATGCTGTGCACCTCGTTTTTGGACGATCGTCCAAATTTTGATTTGATTGTAATTCGCTGCTGTGCGCTCTGTCAATGGAAATCGAGAACATGCCAAAAAGAAGCGGCTGCATCACCGCTTCCTTTGACGTTCCCAACGCTTGAGATACGGATAAGGGTCAAAAGCCCAATCGGCTCCCCCTGTCTCCCGGTACATGCCGTAATGCAAGTGGGGCGGAAATTTACCCGCCGTCCCGGGCTTTCCGTAGCCGGAGCTGCCGACATACCCGAGCAATTGCCCTGGCTCGACGATGTCGCCTGGCTTCAACCCTTTTTTAAACGAGGACAAATGCGCGAAGTAATGATACACGTTGCCCATGTCCCGCATGCCGATTCGCCAGCCGCCGTAGCGGTTCCAGCCAATGACCTCGATGACTCCGTAGGCGGTCGACAGGACGGGCGTGCCGTAGCTGGCGAAAATGTCTGTGCCTTCGTGAATGCGGCGTCCTCCCCAGCCGCGAGCGTCTCCCCATGTGCTGCGGTAGCTGTAGTCGTACCGGGCAGGAATGGGAAAATGACGCTCGTCCAGTTGCAGGTGCTGGTATTTGTCGTACACCTGGGCGAATTGCCGGATCGTTTTTACCGAGCGATCGCGCTGGTAGTAAGACCAGACGCCGATTTGCCAGTCATCCGCCGAAAAGCCGTAAGCGGACAGGTAATGAATAAGCGTAGTGAGTGCATCCAAATCGTTGTTGCGGTCGGCGATCCCATCTCCGTCGCCGTCCATTCCCAGCCCGTCAAAAAACTGAATCGATGCCGGGTTGGTATCTTCCGGATCGGGGTTCATCACGCCTGACCAGCACTCCTGCGGGATATCAACAGCCGTGAGCCGCGCGTTCGATTCTTGCGTATTGGCTTGTTTTTTGCGTATTTTCATCGTGCGCTCGTACTGGTCAATCGCGGCCAAATAGTTCCACGGAATGCCGTACAAAGACTCCATGCGCAAAAAAAGCTGCAGGCGCTCTTTTAGCAGAGGATCTGTCTGTTTGGCAGCAGAGCCTTTGGCAAAGCCTGATTCCAGCGGCAAAAAGATTGCTGCCACGCACAAGCTGATCTGAATGATTAGGCGGAAAACTCGCATGCCGACTCCCTCCAGCCAGGGTAGTTTCCGTTGTAGTTTCTGCCAGTCTGAGCGGATTATCCACGATACTTTTTGGAAGCAGGCGAGCAACTTTTCTCCGGAGGCACGGGCATTTGATGTATGATGCAAGAAGAAACAAGCAAAGTTCGGAGGGGAAAAAATGAAGCTGGTCATTCGGGCAGAAGGTCCGATCATGCTGGAATCATTGGTGAAGCCGCTGCAACGGATTGCGAGCAAGCAAGGGATCGGTGCAGCTGAGCCTGCCGCCGCGAAATTCGCCGGGTGCATGCACGATTTGGCGGAGTGGTATCGGGAGGGCATGGATCAGGAACGTTGGCAACGGGAAGCAGCAGCCTTGCGCGAGCTGATGACAAGCCCTTTGACTGACTGGTGCCGGGGCAAGCTGTATGTGGAAACAATCGCCGTCCCGTTCGGTTTGCCGCTCGCCGCCCTGTCGCTTCTGTCCGGGCTGGCGATCCGGGAGACGGAACAGTTGGAGCCGCGTCGCGACTTTTCGCCGCTCGCCGTGCTCTGGCTGAAGGAAGTGGGAGCAAAGCCGATGCGCGGGCTTGCAGGCGAACTGGTGCAGGTGGAAGGCGAAAACAACGTGGCAGCAATTTTGCTGAAGCCAGGCGTTGAAACAGCGCGAGCAGACGGCATACCTGTCGGGTACGAGCAAAGGCAGCACGCCGACGAGCATATCGACGAAGGCATGGTGATATTGCAAGCGAACATAGATGACGCAAGCCCGGAGTGGCTTTCCTATCTGATGGAGCAATGCTTTTGGGCAGGGGCGAACGATGTGCATTTTTTGCCGGTGACGATGAAAAAGAGCAGAGCCGCGACACTGGTGCAAGTCATGTGCTATCAGAGCCAGCTTGAGGCGATGAAAACGATTTTGTTCAAGGAGACGACGACGTTTGGCATTCGCTCTTTTCCTGTAGCGTGTCACCGTCTGGCAAGGCGATTCATCACTGTCCAGACGAGGTGGGGAGATGTTGCGGTCAAACTCGGCTATCACAGGGGCGAGCGGGTGCAGATTGCGCCGGAATACGAGCACTGCGCGCAGCTTGCCAGAGCCAACGGCGTACCTTTGCAGCAAGTTTATCAGGAAGCTGTGGAACTGGCCGCCCGTAAAAGTTCTGTAAAAATATGGGCAGACGAGCAGGAGCAAGCCGAGCCGCCAAAGAATTGAAAACGTGGAGTATCCAAACCCCAAAACCGTATGGAGGTGGCTGTGTGATGAGCAAAAAAGTGTTGATCGTTACAGGGGATGCCGTAGAAGCCTTGGAGGTGTTCTACCCGTATTACCGTTTGCTGGAAGAGGGTTACGAAGCCGTGATTGCTGCGCCCAGCGTGAAGACGCTGCACACCGTTTGCCACGATTTTGAAGCACACAGCGAGACGTATACGGAAAAGCCGGCTTATCAGCTGCCTGCGCACGCCGCTTTTGCCGACGTCAATCCGGAAGCGTTCGACGCCTTGATCATTCCGGGCGGTAGAGCACCCGAGTACATCAGGCTGAACGAAAACTTGAAGCCGATCGTCTCGCACTTCTTTGAAGCGAACAAGCCTGTTGCCGCGATTTGCCACGGTTCACAGGTGCTGGCAATCGTCTCCGAGCATCTCGCTGGCCGTACGCTGACGGCCTATCAGGCATGCAGGCCAGACGTCGAGGCGATGGGGGCGATTTACGAAAAAGAAACCCTTCACGTAGACGGCAACCTAGTTTCTGGTCATGCGTGGCCGGATTTGCCCGGCTTTATGCGTGAGTTTTTGCGTCTGCTGCGATAAGCCTATCCTAGCCTTTGCCCTTGCCTAAATAAAAACTTCCGCCGACAAAGCACATCGGCGGAAGTTTTTTTCGTTTACTTGTGTCCGACCAACAGCCGCAACACGTTTGGCTGATCGGGCAGGTCGCGTGTGCCTGCGCCGTAGCCGATGGACTCCACGGTCATCGACGGCAACGAACCGAACTGTTCGACTAGGGCGGCAGCCACTCCTGCTCCGGTAGGGGTGGTCAATTCCTTTTGGATGCTCGTCTCGCGCAGCGGTATGCCGAGCAACAGCTCCATGGTCGCCGGAGCGGGAACCGGGTACAGTCCGTGAGCGCAGCGCACGTAGCCGTTTCCGGTCGGGATCGGCCCGCAGTAAAGCTGCTCGATGTCCAGCTCTTCCAGTCCTAAAGCGATCCCGACGATATCGACGATGGAATCGAGTGCGCCTACCTCATGAAAATGGACCGTATCCACAGGGACATTGTGAATTTTCGCTTCGGCGATCGCGATTTTTTCAAAAATAGCCAGAGAGCGGCGAGTTACGCGCGGCGCCAGTCCGGCAGCCTGGATCATCGCCACAATGTCTTTGTGGCTGCGGTGTGTGTGGTCGTTTCCCAGCACTTTCAAAGGCTTCTGCGGCAGCGAGGGAGCGTGGCTTTCATCGATGACGTCCAGCTTCAAAGCGGAAACGCCAGCTTTGACGACGGTTCTCCACTCCAGGCGAAAATCTCCCGGAGACAGCTTGCGCAACTCCTGTTCGATCCGCTCGCGATTGGCTCCTGCGTCCACCAATGCGGCGAGCAGCATGTCTCCGCTGATCCCCGAAAAACAGTCCAAATACGCGATGCGCACAAGAAACACTCCTTTTCAACCAATGATTTCCTCTGTATCATATAGGGAAAGTATGTTCGTCTGATTGGCGATTGTTTGTCCAAAGTGTACCATTTGCCGATTCAGTTTGTCATGCAAGGAGTTGAGCGCTTCGTGTTGTCATTCATTCATACGGCGGACGTCCATCTGGACGCGCCTTTACATATGCTGGCGGATCGTTACGAGCTTAGGCAGGATGATGTTCGCCGCACGCTGCAAACGATTCGCGACCTGGTCGTGTCCAGACAGGTCGACTTTTGGCTGATCGCCGGAGATTTGCTGGAATACCACGGGGGCAGAAGAGCGACGGCTGTATTTTTGCGCGATCTGTTCGAAAGTGTCGCTCCGATTCCCGTTTGCATCGCGCCGGGCAACCACGATCCGTGGCGCGCGGATTCGTTTTACCAGACGATGGACTGGCCTGGCAACGTCTACTGGTTTACCCCGGAATGGGGCGTATACGAATTTCCGGAAAAGTCGTGTGTCATCTACGGCTGGGGCTTTGGACAGCCGCACGTCTACGAATCGCCGCTTGCGACTTTTCCGGGCAAGCTGGATGGCTATCGGCATCACCTGATGGTTCTGCACGGCACGATCTTGAACGCGACGAAAGACGAGCACCAGCCTTACGCACCTATGAGCTTGCAGGAGCTTGTCCAGGCGGATGTAGACTACGTCGCTCTCGGGCACATCCACAAGCCGGAACAATTCGTGCATCCGCTCAAAAAGCAGCCGCTTGCCGCCTATCCCGGTTCGCCGGAAGGATTGACCAATAAGGAAACGGGAGAGCGCTGCGTGTTGCACGGCGAGCTGGACGACGCGGGAAAATTGACCTTGCAAGCGATCCCGGTCAGTCAGCGGCAGATTCATAAACTGACCATTCACGCGCAAGGAGCGGAAACGGCGGAACAGCTAATCGCAGGGATGGAGGCACAGCTTGGCAGGATCGCCGACCGTGATCTCGTGTATGTGACTTTGACAGGAGAGAGAGCGGCGCATTTTGTTCCCTCGATTCCCGTTCTGGAGCAGCGATTTTCGCGGTTTTTTCTGTTTGCAATTACGGATGAGACGTGGCCGGACATCGATGCGCAGAAGCTGATGGCCGAGGACAGCATTTGGGGAAAATGGCTCGCCAAGCTGGCGCAGATCGAGGCGAATGCCCGCAGCGAAGAAGAGCGGGAAATAGCGAGACTGGCGAAGCAAGAAGCGCTTGCGCGGATTGGGGGGAGCATGCGATGAGAATCGAGGAGCTGACCGTAACCGGGTTCGGAAAATGGCAAGGAGCTGCTTTTCGCTTCGCTCCCGGGCTGAATTTGTTCTACGCCCCCAACGAAGCGGGAAAGTCCACGCTGCTGCAAGCGATTTTCGCCGCCCTGTACGGGATGAAGCGCGACTACGTGAAGACGGCAAGGTATTTGCCTGAATACGAAAAATACCGCCCCTGGCATCAGGGAGAGTATGAAACGATCATTACGTACCAGCTCGGGGGCAAGACGTACCGCTTGCACCGGACGCTTTTGAAAGAGCGGGAACAGGCGCGGCTTTTTCTCGACCCGGAATGGACGGAGCTGACAGACATCTACCTGGAGGATCGCCGCAAGGAACGGAACTTTCTCGAAAAGCATCTGGGGCTTACCCGCAGCTTGTTCACCGATTTGACCTGGATCAGACGGGAGCCTTTGGAGGCCGCCGAGCATCTGTTGCCTTCGTTTGCGGATGTGCAGGAGGCAAGCCCGCTTGTCCACACGATTTTGGCGGAGTTGGATCGCGACTTGACGAGCATCGGCAAAAAAGAGCGGGCGGAAAATACGCAAATGGGCAAGGCAGCATCGCGGGTCGCCCGCAAAGAACAGGAGCTGGCTGATGCCGAAGCCGCCTGGCGCATGATTACCCAACTTGCGCAGTCGATCCGCGGCTGGGAGGAGGAGCGCCAAGGGCTGGAGCAGCGGCGAATCAGGTTGCAGGCGCGCATGCAAAAGTGGCAGGAGCAGGAACAGCTTTTGCAGGAGCGCTGGCAGCGAAGCTTTACCGCAGTCGACAGGCAAGAGTGGGACTGGTGGGAGCAGTCTGCTGGCAGCGAAGAAGAGCGGCAACTGCACCATCAGGCGCGCAAAGAAGTGGAAAAGTGGGGCGAACCGCGAACTGCCGCCGCGCCAGAAGCGATGCCCGACCAAGCGCTGAACGAGCTTGCGGCCGATTACGAGCGAGGGGTTGCGCTTCGCAAACAGCGGGAGCAGCGGCATTTGCGACTCGCCGAGCTGGCGGTTCTCGCCTTGTCCACGGGAACGCGCAGCCGGGGGCAGGGACAAGGGCAAGGACGCGCGCAAAGGCAAGGGAACCAGGCGAAGCGGAGGAAAGGCGTCCTGCGTCTGTGGGGTGTCGCCGGGGTGTTTGCCAGCTTGGGTGCAGTCGGTTTGGCGACGGAGCATCCTGTCCTTGGAGGCAGTGCCATTGGTCTGGCTTTGCTTTTGGCCGCGCTCGGCGTAGTTGTGCTACGGGCAAAAGGGGGCGCAAACAGCAGCAGTCCCGCCGCAGCCATCGACAGCCAGCAAGCGCTGGAGGGAGAGCAGCTACAACAGGAGATCGCCGCCTTGGACGCCGAGTTGGCGGAGCTGGTGGGGCGTTATGGCGTTTCGGATTGGGATACTTTTCTGGCAAAAAGGGAAGAGCTACAACGAAGCGTGCAGGAGCAGCGGACTGTTGCGCTGGAGAACGATCTGGCCAAAACAAGGCGGGAGGAACTGCTTGCGGAAAGCTGGGGCGAGGCGCTGCGTGCGATTTTAAAACGGGAAAAGCGACAGTGCGAGGAAGCGGGGAGCGACTGTCTGGCGCAGTTAGCGCACATCGAAGCCGAGTTGCAGGAGCTGCGGGAAAAAACGGCGAGGGCGCATGGCGAAATGAATGCGCATGAAAGCGAATCCGTAGCGAGTGCCAGAGACGAATACGAGCAAGCCGTGCAGGGGCTGCGCCAACTGCAGCAACGCAGAGATGCGCTGCAACTGGCGCGGGATACTCTTTTGGAAGCACAAGGGGAGTGGAAGCGGGACGTCACGCCGGACGTAAACCGGATTGCTTCCGAGGTGATGAGCCAAATTACAGCGGGGGCTTATTGCGACGTGAGGCTCGATCCGGGCGAAGGCTTTGCCGTACGCCTGCTGGAGCCATCCCGCAAGCAAATTGTCAGCCAGGAGCAATGCTCCACGGGAACCGCCGACCAGCTTTATTTGGCGCAAAGGCTGGCTCTGCTGCATCATGTGAGCAAGCGGACGGAACCGTTGCCGCTGTTTTTGGACGACCATTTTGTCCATTATGACGACGAGCGGCTGCGAAGAACATTGGCGTACGTTGCCGAGCTGGCAGCGGAGCAGCAAGTGTTTTTGTTTACTTGCCACGAGCGCGAGCGGCGCATGCTGGAATCGTTGCTGTCTGGAGGGGCTCGGCATAAAGTGCATCGGATCGGGTAATTGTTACCTCAATTGTGAAAGAGGTTGCCCCTTGTATATCCAACCTCTATAATGGAGATTGATTATGTCTCGTACCAAGATACATGAGGAGTGGGCCCTATGACGCAACGCAAGCCGGAGTGGCTCAAGATCAACCTTGTTTCAGGACCAGAACTCGCCAGCTTCAAAGAGTTGAAGCAAACGATGCGCAGCAAGACGCTACATACTGTTTGCGAAGAAGCCAAATGCCCCAACATTCATGAATGCTGGGCCAGCGGAACAGCTACGTTCATGATTTTGGGTGATATATGTACCCGTGCCTGTCGGTTTTGCGCAGTAAAAACCGGATTGCCGACGGAGCTTGATGTGGCCGAACCGGAACGCGTGGCAGAAGCAGCCGAGCAGATGCGTTTGCGACATGTTGTCGTGACTTCTGTTGCCCGCGACGACCTGAAAGACGGAGGCGCACAAATTTTCGCAGAGACGATCCGGGCGATTCGCCGTCGTCTGCCGTTTGCCTCTGTGGAAGTATTGATTCCCGATTTCCAAGGAAACTGGGATGCATTGAAGCTCGTCATGGACGCGAAGCCAGACGTGCTGAACCACAATATTGAGGCTGTTCGCCGCCTGTCCGATCGCGTGCGGGCGCGCGCCAAGTACGACCGGACTTTGGAACTGTTGAAAAAGGCGAAGGAATTTCAGCCAAACATTCCAACGAAGTCCAGCCTGATGATCGGCGTAGGCGAGACGCTCGAAGAAGTGATCGAGACAATGGACGATTTGCGTTCCGCAGATGTCAACATCATGACAATCGGTCAGTACCTGCAACCGACGAAAAAGCACCTGAAGGTAGAGCACTATTACCATCCGGATGAATTTGCCCGCCTGAAGGAAGAGGGCATGAAGCGGGGCTTCAGCCACGTCGAAGCAGGGCCGCTCGTACGCAGCTCTTACCATGCCCACGAACAGGCCAATGCAGCGAAGGAAACCATCGCCAAGGAAACAGCAATGCCACAGGCGCAATAACAGGGAAGAACCCCTCCTGCAAGCGAGACGAGTCGCGGCAAAAGGGGTTCTTTTTACGTACAGGGGAGATTCGCACTAGCGACTGGTTGTACCCATGTTAGCTTTGTGGGTTGCATGCGCGTTCGTTTGCGCTTTTGTGCTGGTTCCTTGCTCGCGATCCGTCATGCCGCCCATTCGCTTGATCAGCGTATCGATGCTGGCTGCGTCTTCGTTACGCGCCGTATGCAGATTGCTTGAGCGGCTGGCGACACGGGCGATTTCCTGAATGTCGTTCGGATTGTCCGTTACGTACACTTTGTAGTAACGTGGTGAAATCGACTGCGCATTCATTTTCGCCTGGTTTTTGGCGGTGCGGGCGTCAGCTCCCTGCGTGTTCAGGCCGACGAAGATTTCTTCATCCGTCACCAGGACAGTAGATTGCTGAACGCCGGGGCAGCTCGTTGTGACGTTGCCGACTGCTTGCGCCAGCGCATCACGGTCTACATAGACGTTTTGGGCGCCAGCGGTCTTCATGCTGGCCCGGTTCGTCTGGACGTAGCCCATTTTCGGCATGCCGGTTTGCATGATGCCAGCTCCTGCACGATTCCAGGCCCGCTTTTGATAAATGGAATGATTCATTCCATTCGGCGTGCCCAACGCTCCGGCGTTGTGGTCGGTAAAGGCGTTGTACGGTCGCATGCCACTTGTGTAGGCATTGTAATTGTTGACGTTCGCCCGTGGATACGTCCCGTTCGGATGCAGGCCATTATCGACGCCAGGCGCGTTGTTCAGACCGACCCCGTTACGCACGTGCAGTCCGTCAAAGTTTGCGGAGCGCACACCGTCGTAGTTGCGGACATGCAGCCCGTCAACATTCGTTACGTGAGGAGCAGCCTGATTCGGATGCGTGTAGTTCGGCGCAGCGTTGTTTGCGCAAGCGGAAGCCAAGAGAGCAATGCCTGCAATCGCAGGATACAACCATGTCTTTTTCAATGGTAACACCCCCTACACGATAGAATGTCCAGGGGGCAGGTGCAGTTTTCGTGGGAATTTTATCTCTTGCTGTTTGAAATATGGTAAGATGTACAAAAGTAAACAAGTGTAAGGAGGAAGCGGACTTGATTCGCACGCAAGCCGGTACTTATGAAGTCATGGAAGAAAATCGCGACGGCTGGAATCCGGAAGCATTCAGGGAGCGTTACAGCGATATCCTCGATAAATACGATTACATCGTAGGGGACTGGGGCTACGGACAGCTTCGTCTGCGGGGATTTTATACAGATGCCAATCGCAAAGTACCGTTCGAGCAGAGGATCGCCGCTTTGGATGAGTACCTGCACGAGTTTTGCAACTTTGGCTGCCCGTACTTCGTCTTGCGCAAAGTGAAGGATGCCATTGGACATAGCGGTGGAGAGCACGAAGGCAACGACGATAATCCGGACACGATTCTCGATATTCGCCATGACGCGTCAAGGGGAGAAAGTTCGGCTGTCATTGTCGAACGCAAGGACCGACGTCGTTTTAACCCCCGGCAAAACAAGCAGGATCGCCAGGAGCGAAACAATAACGGAGCTTCCCACGACCGTTCCGGTGCTGGTCGCAACGATCGGTCAGACAAGCCCAAGTTCCACAAAGAAAAGCAGGACAAAAACGGCAAGGACTCTTCCTCGCGGGAAAAACGTCCGAACCAGATGCGTCCCAACCGGGAGCGCGACAAAGTTCCGACTGGTCAGAACACGCCCAAGCGTGACACATAGAAAGACAAAAGCAAACAGCCCCGGGACTAGGGGCTGTTTTGCTGTACATAAATCTTGCTTCATCAAAAGCCGCCGCCGTAAAACGGAAAGGGCTGATACGGGTACGGGTAGTAGGGATAGGAGTATGGATACGGGTATGGATAGTAATAAGGCGGATAGTAGCTATAAGGGAGCGGAATGATCACAGGGCCAATTCCTTCGTCTCTTCTTCGGCGAAAGAAGACGGGATGCGCCTGGTCTTCCGGAATCATCTGGTATTGTTCGTCCGCCTGATGGCCCTGCAACTGGTTTTCGTCAGCTTGATACGGTTGCATATTGCGACTGCACTCCTCTCAGTGTCTGTATGTGCAGTAGCAGTATACGAGACATCCGCCTGCAAGGAGCGTTGTCCCGATGGAAATGGGCAGCAAAAAAGCCTATCCCCGGGCTCTTGTGTCAAGAGCGGGATAGGCCCAAAAAGCGGAATTAAACGACAGTCTCCAAAAAAGTTTTCAGCTCTTCTGCTTCCCGCTCGTTCAGATTGAAGGCAAATTCGAGGTAGCCTTCTTCTTCGAGATCGTCGTGCCCGATAATGGCAGAGCGGCCGTTTTGGATGTTGATGACGATTTTTTTGCCGTAAAAACGGTTTGTCGTCGTGATAGCCAGATCGAATCGGGTAGCTTCGCCCATAAAGCTGACGAAGCGGGTTTTCGTGTCCTCCGGTTCGTCGTACAAGAAAAACAGGTCATTCACCATAAATACGCTCCTCTACTTCCATAACAGATTTGGTTTGTGTTCGATATTGTGCAAAGCGCGGACAAAACGGATCGTTTTCGTTTGGGCGCGCATGACGATGGAATGCGTCTCCACCATATCGTCGCCCAGGTAGCGAACTCCTTGAAGCAGCTCGCCGTCCGATACGCCTGTGGCGGCAAAAATGGCGTCGTCTCCTTTTACCATATCGTTCAAGGTCAACAACTGCTCCGGATTGGTCAGGCCCATCTTGATACAGCGTTCGCGTTCCCCGTCATTTTGCGGCTTGAGCATCGCCTGCATGTCTCCGCCGAGGCATTTGATCGCCGCCGCGCTAATGACGCCTTCCGGTGCTCCGCCGATCCCGAGAAACAGGTCGATCCCTGTATGTGGCAGACAGGCGGCAATCGCTGCGCCTACATCGCCATCGCCGAACAGTTTGACGCGCGCGCCTTTTTCCCGCACCGTGTCGATGATGTGCTGGTGCCGCTCCCGTTCCTGAACGATCACAGTCACGTCGGAAACGCGCTTGTTGTTCGCTTTCGCTACCACTTCAATCATTTTATCCACGGGATCAAGCAAGTTGATTTGTCCCGCAGCCCGTTTGCCCACAGCCATTTTCATCATGTACATGTCAGGGGCATGAAGCAGCGTTCCGCGGTCACCGATCGCGATGACCGACATGGCATTGTTGTGGCCTTTGGCGACGATCGTGGTTCCTTCCAGCGGGTCGACAGCGACATCAACCTCCGGGCCGCCAGCTTCGGGGTGACCGAGTTTTTCGCCAATGTACAGCATCGGCGCTTCATCCAGCTCTCCTTCGCCAATCACGACGGTTCCCCGCATGTTGATGGTGTCGAACATGGCGCGCATGGCGCTTGTCGCCGCTCCGTCCGCTTCATTTTTCTTTCCCCGACCCATCCAGTGAGACGAGGCGAGGGCAGCCATTTCCGTCACCCGCACGATTTCCAATGCCAGTTCGCGTTCCACAGTTGTGTTCCTCCCTTTATGCCGGCAAAATTCACCCCATCATTGTAACACAAAGTACAAGCTGATTCGTGACAGCAGGGACAAATTTGGTATACTGTTGGAGGAAAAGAGGTGAAAGCCGTGAGCAATTCCTATTTGCAGGAAGGGGAATTGGTCCTTCTCGTCCTGGTGCTGACATTTGTGTTTACTACCTATTATGCGAAACGAAAAGCCAAAAAGCGAAAATAAGGAGAATCTTATGTACGACGTGAATACAAAGCGAATTGACCAAGTTTTAGCATATATGTCTCTCATGCTTGATCTGCTGGACAAGCTCAGGGAACGAGGAGCCGAGGCGGTTTTGGCGGATGAAGTGGCTGTTGCAGCGATGGAGCGAGCCCTGCACTTGTCCATCGAAGGAATTGTCGATGTAGGGAATGCGTTGATCGACGGCTTTATCATGCGTGACCCTGGCAGCTATAGCGACATCGTAGAAATTTTGCGTGACGAACAAGTCATTACAGATGAGCAAGCGGTCGTCTTGACGCGCATCGTTGATTTCCGCAAGCATCTGGTGATTGACTACACAAGCGTTCCGGCTGGAGAAATGTTTGCGCTGGCAGAAGAGGCAGTCGCAGCGATGCGCCAGTTTGACCCGCAAGTTCGCGCTTTTTTGCAGAAAGAATTGTTCTAGAAAATGGAGAAGCGGATTTTTTATACAAAACACTTTCGTTTGTTTACTAAAGCGTGCCGATCCGCTACAATAAGTAGAAAGGACGGTGATACGTATGACAAACGAGGGGACGTCCACTCGTGACCAAATCCTGCACATGCTCAAGGTAAAAGGCTCACTCTCTGTCAGCGACATGGCCGTCGAGCTTGGCATTACTGAAATGGCGGTCAGACGCCATCTGAATACTTTGGAGAGAGACAATCTGATCAAGTCCACGCTTGTAAGACAAGCAATGGGACGACCGACGAATGTATATTCCTTGTCGCAGGAAGCAGATGAGCTGTTTCCGCGCAATTATTCTCATTTGACACTGGATTTCCTGCAAGATTTGAAAGACATCGACGGAATGGGCAAAGTCGAGATGCTGTTTCGCCGCCGCGAAAATCGCCTGGAGGAATCGTATCGCTCCCAAGTGCAAGGGGAGTTGAAGGACCGCGTAGCGAAGCTGGCGGAGCTGCAAAACGAAAAAGGCTACATGGTGGAATGGGAAGCGGACGCCGACGGCAACACGTACCGCATTCAGGAGTTCAACTGTCCGATCGCCCAAGTCGCGCGCGAGTTCAACCAGGCTTGTACCTGTGAGCTTTCCTTGTTCCGCCGCGTGCTGAACGCCGATGTGGAGCAAACCTCCTGCATGGCAAAAGGCGGAGACAAGTGCGTGTTTGAAATCAAAAAAGCGTAAATACAGTGTCAGTGATAGCCACTTTTGTACGATTGCGTGCGAGGGTGGTTTTTTGCTGTTGAAAAAACATACAGCCGACTCGTCAAACGATGAAAAAGCGGGTATGGTAAATGGGTACAACAGGGTGGAGGAGATCAGACATGAAACCATACAAAGGCTATTTGCTCGATTTGGACGGAACGATTTACCGTGGTCATGAAGCGATCCCAGGGGCTGCCGAGTTTGTCCGCTATTTGCAGGACAAGCAGATTCCGTACCTGTTTTTAACCAACAACTCTTCGACATCGGCTGAACGAGTGGCGGATCGGTTGACGGGGATGGGAATCGAGGCGGCTGCCCGTGACGTTTACACGACAAGCATGGCGACTGTCCAGTATTTACAAGAGCAGGCGCCCGCCGGGGCAAACGTATACGCGATCGGGGAGGAAGGCTTGCTGACACAACTGGAAGCAGCAGGCTATCGCCTGACCGAAGCTGATCCGGACTACGTCATTGTCGGAATCGACCGTGCCTTTACCTACGAAAAGCTCGCAGTGGCTGCGCGCGCGATCCGTTCAGGAGCCACTTTTATCGCAACCAATGCCGACGCTGCTTTGCCTACTGACGCGGGGCTATTCCCGGGGAACGGCTCGTTGGTAGCGGCTGTTTCCGTTGCATCCGCCACCAAACCGATTGTGATTGGCAAACCGGAGTCCATCATCGTGCGCTATGCGCTGGAAGTGCTCGGGACAAAAGCTTCCGAGACGTTAATTGTCGGCGATAACCTGTTTACCGATATTGAAGCCGGAGCAAACAGCGGGTTGGACAGCCTGCTCGTTTTGACTGGCTACTCTACGCGTGAGGAAGCCGCCAGCCATACGGCAAAGCCGACGTATGTCGCCAGCGATTTGCCGGAATGGCAGCTACGAATCTCGCTCTAGACACTCTTCCTGCTGCTTTTGGCGATGGGCAATCCGGCTCGAAGCTGCTGCGGCTACCGCTCCTACGAGGTCGTCCAAAAACGTGTGGACGCCGAAGCTTTTGTCGTTGAGCTGGGCGAGCTTGCCGTGTTTAAGCTTGTCGACATAGCCGAAGTTGGTAAAGCCGATGCTGCCGTACAAATTCACGATGGCGAGCGCCAGCACTTCATCTACGCCATACAAAGGCTCGTCCGCTTCAATAATCGACTGGAGCGGGGGCAGCAGCTGTTTTTGTTCGGCGAGCATGTCCAGCTGAATGCCAGTCAGCAAGGCATTTTGCACCTCGCGCTTGTTCAGAACGGCCTGCACGCTCTCCAGACACAGCTGCATCGTCAGATCAGGGACGTATTGTTCTTGCAGGAAAAAGACAATCTCGGCGATGTCGTCGAGGGAAACGCCGCGTTTCGTCAAAAGCTCAATGACCGCCTCCAGGCAGCTTTCGCTGTTCAGCGGGTGTTCGACCATCGGTATTCCTCCTTTTCTGGCAAACATGGGTGCTCCTAGTATCTGCAGCCAGATAGGCACCTATCCCGGCTTGGCGACATACAATGCGCCTAGAGAAGGTGTGCAAGGAGGCTGACCTGTATGGAGGAAAAAGAACTGCTTCAGGAGCAGTATGGATTCCAACTGCAAAATTATCGGGTGACGGGCGCCAGCAAAGTGCTCGAAACCGACCAGGGCTTGTATTACATGTTTGAAGCGCCGGCAGGGTATCGATACAAAAGCAAATTCATCGAGAAAGTGCGCAAGCATCTGGAGCAGCAAAAAGACATTCGGATGCTCAAGCTGGTCAAGACGACGGGCGGGCAGCCCCATTTTGTCGAGGATGAACAGCTATACTACTTGTATCGGGGAGTGCGCGAGTCGGTTCCGGAAAATTCGTTTTACGCCAGCGGACAGTCGTTGGCGCAGTTCCACCAGGCGACGAAAAATTTTTCCGGCGAAAAACTGTTCATCCCGTACAGCTCGCTTGGAAACTGGCCGAGTACGTGGAGACGGAAATTGCGGCATTACAACGAGTACCGCGATGAACTGGATGAGTCCGATGCCGAGCTGACGCCGATGGATGAGCTGCTTTTGACTTGCTACACGTACGTGCATCAGCTTGGGGAAATATCTGTGCAATACTTGCTGGAAGCGGGCTACGACAAAGTCGTGAAAGAAACGGCAGGACTTGGAAAAGTAGCCTACCAAAATTTTGATCAAGGGTATATGCTATGGAATGAGAAGGATGTACGCCTGATGGCGGGAGAATGGAACTGGGTTCTCGACATGCGGGCTCGCGATCTTGGGCAATGGCTGAAAGCCGAAACGAAGCGCAACGGTTGGGACGACGAAGCCGTGATTCACTTTTTGGACGGCTACAACAGTGTTGCGCCGTTGCTGACAGGAGAGTACGCCGTCATTTACGCCCTCATGCTCTACCCTGGCCGTTTTTTGAAGCTCGTGGAGTCGTACAAGGAGCTTCCGCTGGAGGAGCGGCAGGAAGTAAACGCGGAAGGCTGGCAATCCCAACTGGAAGACGAGCTTGCGAAAATGGAAGAAGGACTCCGGCGCTATCCCCGTCTGGTCGCAGATCATTATGGCGTCACCATTCCACAAATCGATTGGCTGTGGAGGCAAAACAATGAGCAAGCCACAAGTATTCGTCACGAGGAAACTGACCAATGAAGTCATAGCCATGCTGGAGACGGTAGCCGATGTGAAGCAATGGGAGGAGGACACTCCTGTGCCGCGCGAAAAGCTGCTCGAAGAGATCGAGCACGCCGATGCGGTGCTGACCATGCTGACGGAACGGGTGGACGAGGAGCTTTTGGCTCGTGCCAAAAAGCTGCGAGTCGTCGCGAATATGGCTGTGGGCTATGACAATATCGATGTGCCTGCCTGCAAAAGACGCGGGATCGCGGTGACCAATACGCCAGATGTTTTGACGGAAGCGACCGCAGACCTGGCATTCGCCCTGCTGCTTGCGACTGGCCGGAGAGTGACGGAAGCCAACCGCTTTTTGCTCGCAGGCGAGTGGACGTCATGGAGCCCGTACTTGATGGCAGGACAAAGCGTGTACGGAGCTACGCTTGGCATTATCGGCATGGGGAGAATCGGGGAAGCGGTCGCACGGCGAGCAGCCGGGTTCAACATGCGCATTTTGTACCATAACCGCAATCGCAAGGAAGAGGCGGAGGCCAAGACGGGAGCGCGGCTGGTTGGGCTGGAGGAATTGCTTCAGGAAGCGGATTACGTCGTGCTGCTGACGCCGCTGACAGCGGAAACGAAGCACCTGATGGGAGCGCGTGAATTTTCCCTGATGAAAAAATCGGCGGTCTTCGTGAACGTTTCCCGTGGCGGAACCGTCGATGAAGCCGCTTTGTATCATGCTTTGACCACTGGACAGATTTGGGCGGCGGGGCTGGACGTATTTGCCCAGGAGCCAGTTCCGCTCGATCATCCGCTTTTGGCGCTGAAAAATGTGGTGGCGCTCCCGCACATTGGCAGTGCCACGATCCAGACGCGCAATGAGATGGCGTCGCTGGCCGCCGCCAATATTGTCGCTGTACTGAGTGGAAAGGAGCCGTTGACCGCTTTATGAGCACCGTGTTGATCATCGTGGCGAGCCTTTTGCTGCTGGGGATTCTGGCCGCTTCCGCCGTCGCTTTGCATGTGACGTGGCGCTTGACGCATCCGGTGCGCAAACCGATTGACATGAACCCGGAGGACTTCGGACTGGTGGCGGCGGAAGCGGTTGTTTTTCCCAGTCGGGAGACAACTATTTCGCTCTCGGGCTGGTATCATTCCGCTGCCCGAAACGGGCGCACGCCGAATGGCCGGACGCTGATTTTTGCCCATGGCTACAGCCAAAACAGGCAAGAGCCGCACCTTCCCGCTCTGGCGCTCGCAAGCAAACTCGTTCAGGCGGGCTACGATGTGTTGATGTTCGATTTTCGTAACAGCGGGGAGTCGACTCCGGCTTTGACCACAATCGGTTTGCGCGAGCAGCATGACTTGCTCGGCGCGATTGATTTTGTGGCGGCGAAGCATCCCGAACAAACCATTGGACTCGTCGGTTTCTCCATGGGCGCGGCGACTTCTTTGCTCGTCGGGGGAAGAGATGAGCGGATTGCGGCAGTGGTGGCGGACTCTCCCTTTTATTCGCTCAGCGAGTATTTGGAAGAAAATTTGCCGCAATGGACGGGCCTCCCGCGCTTTCCTTTCAACTGGCTGATCTTGACGCTGAGTCCGGTTTTTCTCAGGGCGAATCCGCGTCATGTCAAGCCTTTTGAGATCGTTCGCCAAGCGAAAAAGCCGATCCTGTTCATTCATGGCACGGGAGATCATACGGTGCCTGCGGAAAACAGCAAGCGGCTGCACGCTCTGGCAGAAGACGAGGATTCGCAAATTTGGCTGGTGCCGCACGCTGGGCACGTACGCAGCTTTGCTTTGATTCCCGACGAGTACGCAGAGCGGGTCATCGCCTTTTTGGAAAGAGGCATGGCGAAAACGGGGCAAAGTGGCAAGGCATCGATCTTGGGAAAATGAAAAAAGCAGCTACGCGTAAGCGGATAGCTGCTTTCATGGCTGTGCGCCTGGATTAGAATACTTGTTGAACTTCCTTGATGCCTGGGATTTCTTCCACCAGTGCACGTTCAATCCCTGCTTTCAGGGTAATGGTGGACGAAGGGCAGCTGCCGCATGCACCCATCAGGCGCAGCTTTACGATGCCTTCTTCTACGTCAACGAGTTGTACGTCGCCACCGTCACGTTGCAGGTAAGGGCGCAGTTTATCGAGAACTTCTTGTACTTGATCCATCATATCCATGGTCGATTCACTCCTTTCCAACCTCTCCTTTATTATAATCGTACGCCGGTGATAAATCCATGGCTTACATGCCCTGTCGACACTTTCCTGGGAGAAGTATAATCAAAGTGGGCTGGCATGGACTTTTTGCAATAGCAGCATGTTATAATGAAAAAGCAAGTACTTCAACATAAGGAGTCAGATCTTCGTGAACGTATTTCGCAATGTGAAGGAACTGATTGGCAATACACCAATCGTCGAAATTACACAGTTTGAGCTTCCAGAAGGAGTGCGCTTGTTCGCCAAACTGGAATACTTTAACCCAGGTGGCAGCGTAAAAGACAGACTGGGCATGGAATTGATTCGCGCCGCTGAAGAGAGCGGCCAGCTGAAGCCAGGCGGCACCATTATCGAACCGACAGCAGGGAATACAGGGATTGGCGTAGCACTGGCCGCTGTAGGAACCGGCTATAAAGTCATTTTTTGCGTACCAGCCAAATTTTCCGAGGAAAAGCAAGAGTTGATGCGCGCACTTGGAGCCGAGGTTGTAAATACCCCGACTGAACTGGGGATCAAGGGAGCGATTGCCAAAGCACAAGAGCTGGCAGCATCGATTCCGGGCTCATTCGTGCCGCAGCAGTTCGCTAACCCGGCAAACCCTGACGCCCACTACAAGACGACAGGCCCTGAAATCTGGAGCCAGATGGACGGACAAGTAGACGTGTTCGTTGCAGGCGCCGGGTCTGGTGGTACGTTCATGGGGGCTGCCCGCTACCTGAAGGAGCAAAACCCGAACGTCAAAACC
This sequence comes from Brevibacillus sp. FSL K6-0770, assembly GCF_038000275.1. Taxonomy (NCBI): domain Bacteria; kingdom Bacillati; phylum Bacillota; class Bacilli; order Caryophanales; family Paenibacillaceae; genus Brevibacillus; species Brevibacillus sp. FSL K6-0770. The sequence goes on along the minus strand of NZ_JBBOBQ010000001.1, from coordinate 4,823,830 downwards.
GTCATCGTGGAGCCAGAAGGTTCGATTTTGAACGGGGGAGAATCCGGTCCGCACAAAACGGAAGGGATCGGCATGGAATTTTTGCCGCCATTTATGGACACTAGCTATTTCAATGCGATTCACACGATTCTCGATGTGGAAGCATTTGATCTGGTCAAGCAGCTCGCAGCCAAAGAAGGCTTGCTCGTCGGAAGCTCTGCCGGAGCAGCGATGGCAGCAGCTTTGCGCGAAGCGAAAGAAGCAGCGCCGGGTACCAACATCGTCACGCTGTTTGCCGATGGCAGCGAACGCTATCTGAGCAAAAAAATCTACCAGGGGGGAATCTAAGATGCGCATTAAAACTCGTCTGATCCACGGCGGTATCGATGGAGATCCACATACAGGAGCGGTTTCCGTTCCGATTTACCAAGTGAGCACGTACAAACAGGAAGCGATTGGCGTGCACAAAGGCTTCGAATACTCCCGTACGGGCAACCCGACGCGTCACGCGCTGGAAACGTACATTGCCGAGATCGAAGGCGGAGCGCGCGGCTTTGCTTTTGGCTCCGGGATGGCGGCTTTGTCCACGATTTTGTCTTTGTTCAGCAAAGGCGATCATCTTGTAGTGGGTGACGATGTGTACGGCGGTACATATCGCGTCGTAACCCGCGTATTTTCCCGTATGGGTCTGGAAGCAAGCTACGTCGACACGAGCAACCTGGAAGCGGTAGAGGCAGCCATTCGCCCGGAAACAAAGGCGATCATCATGGAAACGCCGACCAACCCATTGCTCAAAGTAAGCGACATCCGTGCGCTGGCAGACATCGCCAAAGCAAAAGACGTGCTGCTCGTAGTCGACAACACGTTCATGACTCCATACTGGCAAAATCCGCTCGATCTGGGCGCAGACATCGTGTTCCACAGCGCAACGAAGTATTTGGGCGGACATAGCGATGTGGTCGCTGGTCTGGTCGTTGCAAAAGATGCGCAGCTTGGCGAAGACCTGCATTTCGTGCAAAATGCGATTGGCGGCGTCCTCGGCCCACAAGATTCCTGGCTGCTTCTGCGCGGGATGAAAACGCTCGGAATCCGCATGGAAGAGCATGAGCACAACGCCCGCACGATAGCAAAATGGCTGTCTGAGCGCAGCGACATCAAACGTGTCATCTATCCTGGCTTGTCCAATCACTCCGGTCACGAGCTGATCCAAAAACAGGCTCGCGGCTTTGGCGGCATGATCTCCTTCGACGTTGGCAGCGCAGAGCGTGCCGATGAAGTTTTGGCAAAAGTGAAGTATTACACATTGGCAGAATCGCTCGGGGCAGTAGAAAGCCTGATCAGCGTGCCTGCTCGTATGACGCATGCTTCCATCCCGGCAGAACGCCGCGCCGAGTTGGGCATCACAGATGGACTGGTTCGCATTTCCGTGGGAATCGAAGATGTGCAAGACCTGATTGAAGATCTGGATCAGGCTCTGTCCTAAATCGCATAACGAATGCAACTCAGCTACGGACGGACTCGCGAGGAGGCGGATGAGATGAGTGTGGAAATCAAGGTATTCGGAACCGAACAGCTTTGCGCAAGCTGCGTCAATTTGCCATCTGCCAAAGAGACAGCAGAATGGTTGCAGGCTGCCCTTTCTCGCAAATACGGAAGCGACAGCATCCGCATCGTGTACAGCGACTTTCAACAGCCGCAGACAGACGATGACAAAAGCTGGGCGACACGCATCATTGAGGAAGATTTATGGTATCCGCTTGTCGTAATTTCCGGGGAAATTGTCGGCGAGGGAAATCCTAAGCTGAAAGATATTTACGAAAAGCTGGAAAGCATGGGGGTTGCCCCGGTAGCTGTCCAGACTGAGAGCGAATAAGCTATCGCCAAAAGCTCGACCAGGTGGATACAAACCGATCAGATGAGAAGCATCTGGTCGGTTTTTTTATGTTGATATGTTACTTTCCATTTCTTTCCGCGTCCATATTGGTATGACATGAAAAAAGGATGATTTTGACCATGCAAGGAAAACAGTTTGTTTTTAGCCTGCTGACGTGCACGCTTTGTCTCTCGGCTGTGTCAGTTGTGTCGCCCGCTCTGGACATAGCCGCAGCGGCTGCTCCTGGTTATAAAATCACATACAAGCTCCCGGCTAATCCAGAGAAGTATTTGTTTTTGAATGTGCAGATGGTTTCGCTCGCGAACCCGCAGACGCCTGCGACAGTGCGGGAGTATCCGATCAAACAGTATTTGGTTGACTCGACGGGGAATCTCGACCATTACAAATTGGAGTTTGACGACAACCGAAAGTTTGTCACATCCAAAAAAGGCTTCCTGTGGAACTTTTATCAGATGATCGGGATTTTTCCGCCTGCGTATCCAGAGGGTGGGAAACTTGCTGAACTGGATCGGCAAATCGATACTTTGGATGGCTATTCCCCTGAAGGGCTACAGGCGAGGAAGGCGCGTGCCGAGCTGGAGCTGAACGCCCGAATACAGCCACTCATCCATGCCGGGTATGTCAAACCGGAGGAAATCGATGACGGGATTGCGACAAGAGAATTTGTCGCGACGGTGTTTTATCGTGCATTCAAAGATGTGCGTCCTTACCACGGAGGCATTGACCTGAAAGACTCGGAGAATGAAGCCGTGCGCTGGGCGGTGGAGAGTGGGCTGCCAGGTTTTCCCGTAGACAGCAAAGGATTTGTGTTCCCGCAGTCACCGCTCGATCTGGAACCAGGAGAGAAAAATTTCCCGGAGACGTATGCCTATGACCGTGTCTTTCAGTTTGTTCAGCTGATTTTGCCAGGGAAAAAGACAGCAAGCGGCTGGGCGTACTATCAAGTGAAGCTGCTGCCCGGAATGGCGCCTGTGCAGCCGCGAGAGATCATCTCGGTCAACGGCAAGCCTTTTGCAGAGGGAGCAGAGAACTACTCGATTGAACAGACGAACGAATACCAAAATGCCAGCAGAAAAATCGCCCAGCATTTCGTTCAGCGCTTCCCGCAATTGCTTGAGCAAGCGCGCAAAGATGCGCTGAAGCCGCGCGTCTGGGATTGGAGCCGGGACGTGATCCACCATCCGACATTCGCCAAGCAGGTCGCCGCCTACCGCAAAAACAAGAGCAGCCAAAACTTGAACGCTGTGTATCAGGCGGTGCGAGCGCACTATAATCTGAGCATTCGCCAAGACTCGGCTGCGAATGTGAAAAGCGTGCTCGACAACGTCAAGTAAGCTGTGGCACAGGCGCTTTTTTGCCTGCCGGGAAGGGAACAGAGCGAGAAAGCGGCGCACTTTCTGCAACTGGTTGCCCGCCCCTGCACAGAAAGTTTTTACCTCTTTGTTTTTGATTCGTAAACCGTTTGTAACGAATTAAGATGGGCTTCGTCCTATAGTTGTACATGAAGACAAGAACAACTTGGGAGGAAAAAACAATGAATAAAAAATGGATGAAGCCCGCTGCATTCCTCGTATTGGCAGGAGTAGTAGGAGTTGCAGGTTTGAATATGGCAGGAACGAAAGTGGCGCACGCTGATTCGGAAAAAGGCAAGCTGTTCGCAGCGGCAGCAGACTTGAAGCTCGACAAAAACACGTACGTCATCGATGTAAAGTCCGCCGATGTGAACGGCGACAAGGTTGAAGATAAAGTATTTCTGGTTGGACAAAAAGAAAAGGCAGACGACATCTACGCTTCCAACATGAACATTGTTGTACAAGACGGCAAATCGAAAGCGTACAGTACAACAGACCTCAAGGAACTGGGCGGCTACGAAGGCGAACTGACTCTCGTAGACTTTACCGGAGATCACGTAGCAGATGCGTTTGTAAAAACCGCAACGGGCGGCAGCGGTGGCATTTACAGCCACGTCATTGCCACTTTCGCAAACAACAAGCCCGCTGTCATTTTTGGCGAAAAGGAAAACGAGGGCATCCGCTATGAAGGCAAGTTCGTGGATGGCTTTAAAGTAGAGGGCAAAGGCTCCAAGCTGGACAAGCCGCTGACCATTGACGTGAGTGCGAATCAGGACGTATATGTCGCAGCGAAGCTGTACGACAAAGCAGGCAAAGTGCAGGCAAACGGCGACGATGTAAACGTCTTTTCGTATCCGTTCGGCTCGCTTACGCCAGTCGACATGGATGGAAACGGAACGTTTGAACTTGTAGGAGAACAGCGAATCGTGGGCATGAACAACACAGATACCGTGTCCCGCATCAACTCCGTATGGGGCTATCAGGGCGAGGGCAAATGGAATCCTTGGGAAGTGGAATACTCTACCTTCCTGATCAAGCATCCAGGCGAAGCGATCAACACAATGATCGGCAAATAACATACTTGCCTTGCCTATGCCACAACAGAGGGGGTGTCTCCAAAGTCGATTTTCCGACCAGGAGACGCTCCTTTTTTCGTGTGACAAAACTGACAAAACGTAGGGAAACTGTGGTTCGGGTTTTGGGCTTTTTTGTTCGTCTTTTTGGGGCGGCCCCTCGCTGCTTTTTCCCGGCCAAAAGGTGTTGGTGTTCTATCGTCCAGCGGTCGCACATATCCTTCTTTGGAAGAGCCTAAATCAAGGAGGACGAGCCGATGGAACAGCTAATCGCCCGCTTTTATGAATTGAAAGAAATCCAGAAGCAGGTAGAGGATGAACTTGGCGCGCTGCGAAGCAAGCTGCTCGACGCCTACGCGGAAGCCGGAAGCGCCGAGGAAGGTGACTTCAAGCTGTTGATCAGCTACCAGGAGCGGCGAGACTACAGCGACGATCGCTTGTACAATTCGTTGCCCGACCCGTCTCTTTGGCGGCTCATGTCGCGGGCGGACACCGGGAAAATTGCCAGTCTGCTTAAACTGAATGTGATTCACGAGAAGATACTGGAAGGCACATATGAGCAGAAAAAGGTGCCTGTGCTGCGGGTGCAGAAGTTGTGAGGGGGAATTTCCGTTAGGCAGCAGCGAGCGGTAAAAACAGTGTAATTTAAAAAGCGCACTATAAAAGGAACAGCAAAGCGGATAAGAGCTTATTCCAGCGCAATGAGCGTGTGAGAATAAGCTTTTTTTGTGTGGGCAAATAGGCGAGCGACGCCCTAGGCAGGGGTGCTCCCTCGACTTTCTTCTATAGCAATTCCTTATACCCACCCCCCTCCTCCCAACAAAAAAATGATACCTAATATAGATTGACAATTCTGATTTTTATAAATAATATTAATTTAACTCGAATTACAGACATATTACAGAACGAAAAATGTCGAAAAGTCACTGCTTGACTGCTCGTTAAATTGGATTTTATTGCCAAATCCTTTTATCTTTACGAATAGCAGACTAATTAAAGAACAAGTAGAAGGTGATTAATTGAACCTAACATTCGCTGTCATTGGTCCCAGGTTGCTAGTCGAAGATATTTGCACCGTGCTCGCGGAGTTTCCGCATATCGAACCGATCAGGCTCATTTACGATTCGGAAAAGAGTGTGCGGGAGCTGCTCCAGGAATGCATGGAAGTTTACGATGTCTACTTTTTCAGCGGCGATGTGCCGTTCCTTCTCTCCCAGGACCTGATCCCGCCCCATTCGTGCTCGATTTTCATCCCCTTCGAAGGAACTGATCTGTACAGAGCGATCTTCCAGATTTATCGCCACTATCACTTTTTCCCGACCATCAGCTTTGACGGTATTCCAGCCAAGCACTTGCAAGAGTTTTTTGACGAGATTGAAGCGAAAGGAGTGCATTGGTTCTCGAAAAACATGGACGGCTTCCAAAATTCGGAGGAGCTGTACGAGCATCATCTGACGCTATGGCAAGAGGGCAAGGCGCAAGTCGTTGCCACCAGCATTCACTCCGTCTACGAGCGCTTGAAGGGTGAGCACGTCCCGGTCTTTTTCATCAAAAGCACGAAGCAGCTCATTCGCGACACGATCAATAAAGCACTGTGGCTGGCGCGGGATCAGAAAAAGCAACTGGCGCAAATTACGGTGCTGCAATTTCGGATCGAGCCTGCCGAGGGCGAACAGCTTGGCGATGCGCTCGACAAATATCAAAAGAAAGTGACGGAGTTCAGCAAACGGCTGTTTGCGTCGATGACGAGCGCCGATCCGGGGCAGTACACGTTGTATACCACGCGGGGGATCGTGGAAAAAGTGACCAAAGACTTTTCCAGCTTTCCCGTCCTGAAAAACAGCAGCGGAGAGCTGGGAACGATGAACCTGGGCATCGGCATGGGCGAGACAGTCGAGCGGGCTTTGTACAATGCCAATCGCGCCGTCGAATTTGCTTTTCGCAACCCGGGCAACAGCGCCTATCTCATCGACGACCAGATGAAGGTGCTCGGTCCGCTCGGCACGCGCAACACGCTCGATTATTCCCTCATCGGCGAAGAGCGGGGCGATTTTGTCTCGACGTCGATTCGCAAGCTGTTTTCCTGGCTCCAGCTCATCCAGAAAAACGAGGTGACGACACGGGAAATTAGCGTCGGAATGAACACGGGGGAGCGCAATGCAGCGAGGATGGTGCAGAAGATGAAGGAAAAAGGGATAGCCGAAGTCATCGGCACGGAATCGATGAGTCAGCGAGGCAGGCCGAGGCCGATTTATCGCATCGATCTGCACAAGCTGTCTCTGGAAGTAAAAGTGCGGCACGACCCGAAAGACGTTTAAAAGGAGGTTTGAGATGGCTGGCTATATCGTGAAGCGGTTTTTTGCGAGCATATTGACGATGTTTGTCCTCATCACGATCACGTTTTTTCTGATGCACGCCGTGCCGGGAGGGCCTTTCAGCCCGGCGGAGGAACGGAAAGTGCCCAAAAGCGTCATGGAAAAGATGGAGGAAAAATTCGGCTTGAATGAACCACTGAGCGTCCAGTACGTGAATTACTTGAAAAGCATTGCCCAGGGCGATCTCGGCTTTTCCTTCAAGCAGTCCGATGTGACGGTGAATGAATTGATCTCACGCGGCTTCCCTGTCTCCGCAAAAGTCGGGCTGGTGGCGATCGTCGTAGCGCTCATCGTCGGGATGCTGCTTGGCATTACGTCAGCGATCAAGCGCGGAAAATGGGCGGATTGGGCATCGATGATCTTTGCCACAGTCGGCATCTCCATTCCGAATTTCGTCATTACCGTGCTGATGCTGTTTCTGTTCGCCGTTGTCCTGAAGCTTTTGCCTACCTACGGATTGTCCAGCTGGAAGCATTACATTTTGCCTGTCATCGGTCTTGCCTTTGGCCCGATCGCTTATATCGCCAGGTTGATGCGTTCCAGCATGCTGGAAGTGATGCGCCAGGACTACATTTTGACAGCGCGGGCCAAAGGCGTCCCGGAATACCGCGTCATTTTCAAGCACGCACTGAAAAACGCGATTATCCCGATCGTCACGTATTTGGGGCCGCTGGTCGCCGCCTTGTTAACGGGGAGCTTCATCGTGGAGCGCGTGTTTTCCATCCCGGGCATCGGCAGGGACTTCGTGACGGGCATCAGCGACCGGGATTACTCGGTTATTTTGGGGCTGACCGTCTTTCTCGGGCTTTTCATCATCGTGGCAAACTTTATCGTGGACGTTTTGTACGCGATTATCGACCGGCGGGTAAAAATCGAGGAGTAGGTGATGACGAACATGAATTACGCCTGGAAGGGGAGCGAGGGGGCCAATCTGCGCGGAGACAGGGAGCAGGAGTGGGCGGATATTCCCGATGAGGATTTCGCCAGACTGGACGCTGGCACGATGCAAAGCGAGACGATCTCGCGTCCGAGCAAATCGTACTGGCAAGACGCGTGGAGCCGTTTTCGGAAAGACCCGCTGGCGATGATCGGTTTGTGCACGATTGTGGTCATTGCCGTTGCGGCGATCGTCGGCCCGCTGTTTTCCGCGTACACGTACGATGGACAGGATATTGCCAATCAAAATCAGGGGCCGTCTGCGGAGCATTGGTTCGGAACGGACAAATTCGGGCGGGACATTTTCGTGCGTGCCCTGTACGGTGCGCAAATCAGCCTGACGATCGGGGTAGCGGCTGCGGCGATCAATCTCGTAATCGGCGTTATTTACGGCGGAATCTCCGGCTATCTCGGCGGCAAGGTCGACATGGTGATGATGCGGATTGTCGACATCATGATCGGCGTGCCCGAGCTGCTGTACATTATTTTGCTGATGATGTTCCTCGGCAATACGATCGAGAGCATCCTGATTGCGATGTCGCTGACGTACTGGATCGGGACGGCGCGGATGGTTCGCTCCCAGGTTATCACGCTCAAGCATCAGGAGTTTGTGCTGGCGGCGCGGGCTACAGGCTCTTCCAACATGCGCATTTTGTTCAAGCATCTGATTCCGAACAGCATGGGCCCGATTATCGTGACCGTTACGTTTCTCGTGCCGTCGGCGATCTTCACGGAAGCGTTTCTCAGCTTTTTGGGGATCGGGATTCAGGTGCCGATGGCAAGCTGGGGCACGCTCGTCAACGATGCGATTCCGACTTTGTTTACCCAGCCGTATCAGATGCTGTTCCCGGCACTCGCGATCAGCATTACGATGTTTGCACTGAACTTCATCGGTGACGGCTTGCGCGATGCGCTGGACCCAAGGCTAAAGAAATAAAGGCGGGTGATAACGTGAAATTGCTCCAGGTAGAAAACTTGAAAACGACATTTCACATCGACGCAGGACAGGTGCAAGCCGTCCGCGGGATTTCCTTTCACGTCGAAAAAGGCGAGTCCATCGGCATCGTGGGAGAATCCGGTTCGGGCAAAAGCGTGTCGATGCTCTCCCTTTTGAAGCTGCTGCCGGACAACGCCACATTGACAGCGGACAACATCTTGTTTGACGGCGCGCAGATGGTCAATACGAGTCAAAAAGCGATGCGCAAAATGCTCGGGCGCGACATTGGCATGATTTTTCAAGACCCGATGACGTCGCTGAATCCGCTGTTTACCGTCGGCGAGCAAATCATCGAGCCGCTGCGCATTCACCAAAAGCTGTCGAAGGAAGCGGCGCGGCAAAGAGCGATCGAGATTTTGCGCATGGTGGAAATCCCCAGTCCCGAAAAGCGATTGAAGCAGTATCCGCACGAATTTTCCGGCGGCATGCGGCAGCGCGTCATGATTGCCATCGCCCTGTCCTGTTCGCCCAAGCTGCTGATTGCCGACGAGCCGACGACCGCGCTCGATGTGACGATTCAGGCGCAAATCCTCGATCTGATGCGCGATTTGAAAGACAAGCTGAACGTCTCGATTGTGATGATTACGCACGATCTCGGTGTAATTGCCAACATGTGCAACCGGATCATCGTCATGTACGGCGGCACGATTGTTGAGCAAGGAACGACTCGCGAAATTTTTTACAAACCGCGCCATCCGTATACGTGGGGGCTGTTGCGTTCCATCCCGCAGTTTACGGAAGGGGAAAAGAAAAAGCTCATCTCCATCCCGGGCAGCCCGCCCGATTTGCTCCGCCCGCCTGCCGGATGTGCCTTCACGTCGCGCTGTCCGTACGCAATGAAAGTTTGCGAAAAGCAGCCGCCGCAGTCCGTCGCGCTGTCTGAAACCCACCAGGCCGCCTGTTGGCTGATGCATCCAAAAGCGGCCAACCATATGCGGGAGGTGATCGGCTAATGGCAAAGCCCGCTTCGGCGCTGGTAGAAGTGCGGAATTTGAAAAAGCATTTCGAGGTGCAAAAGAGCTTCCTCGGCCGCAGCTCTACGCTGCTCAAGGCAGTAGACGACGTCAGCTTTACGATTTTCAGAGGGGAGACATTCGGACTGGTCGGAGAATCCGGGTGCGGCAAATCGACGATCGGCAGGACGCTGTTGAAGCTGTACGAGCCAACTGCTGGCGAGATCATTTTCGACGGCCAGCCAATCACCCGGCTCACGCACAAAGAAATGTTGCCCTACCGCAAAAAAATGCAAATGATTTTCCAAGACCCGTACGCTTCGCTCGACCCGCGCATGACGATCGCGCAGATTATCGGAGATCCGCTGGCGGTACATAACATTTATCGCGGAAAGGACCGAGTGGATCGGGTCAAGGAGCTGATCGAGCTGGTCGGATTGAAAGCGGATCACCTCAATCGGTATCCGCATGAATTTTCCGGGGGCCAGCGTCAGCGGATCGGGATCGCTCGCGCTCTGGCCGTCGAGCCGGAGTTCATTATTTGCGACGAACCGATTTCTGCCCTGGACGTCTCGATTCAGGCGCAGGTCGTCAACATGCTGGAAGAGTTGCAGGAACGATTCGGGCTGACCTACTTGTTCGTCTCCCACGACTTGTCGATGGTTCGGCACATTTCCCACAAAGTCGGCGTCATGTACCTGGGGAGCCTGGTCGAATACGCGAGCGTGCACGATTTGTACACGAACATGCAGCATCCGTACACGCGGGCGTTGTTGTCTGCGGTACCGATTGCCGACCCGGACACGGCAGAAGGGAGCGAGCGCATCCACCTCCAGGGTGATGTGCCCAGCCCGCTGAATCCACCGAGCGGCTGTGCGTTTCGGACACGTTGTCCACATGCGCTGCACCGCTGCGCAGAAGAGAAGCCTGCTTTAAAAGACAGCGGCAACGGCCACCTCGTTGCTTGCCATTTGCTCGATTGACAGTCTTTTCGCCATCTTTTCGCTTTTCACCAGCGAGATATGAATGCCGTGTTTTCGGACGGCTCATATAAATGCAAAAAATGGGGGGACGAGTATGAAAAAGAGGTTGGGCATCGTTTTGGCGGCGCTACTTGCGATCACATCAGTCACAGCCGGATGTAGCAGCTCAGGCACGGCACCGCAGGGAGAGAATCAAGGACAGCAGACCGCGCCGAAAGCGGAGGGCGAGAAGCCTGCTGCCGAGCAAAAAATCATTTATGCGTTGAGCAAAGAACCGGAGGAGATGGACCCGACACTGAACGTGTACGCGCGCTCGTCCATCGTGTTGCAAAACTTGTTCCGCGGTCTTTATAAAATCGATGAATCCGGAAAAAAGCCCGTGCCGTCACTTGCCGAAGGGTATGAGCTGGATGCGACAGGCACCAAGTACACTTTTAAAATCGACAAAAATGCCAAATGGTCTGACGGAAAGCCCGTAACCGCCCAAGACTTCGAGTATTCCTGGAAGCGTGTGCTCAATCCGGACGTCGCTTCCGGCGCGGCTTTTTACTTGTACTACATCAAAAACGGCAAGGCGTACAACGAAAAGCAAGCGAAAGCAGAAGATGTCGGCGTCAAGGCCGTCGATGAAAGCACGCTGGAAGTAACGCTGGAAAATCCGACTCCGTACTTCCTGGAGCTGTTGTGCGTTACCGCCTACTACCCGGTGCGTCAGGACGTAGTGGAAAAAGAAGGCTGGACCAAATCGCCCGAGACGTATTTGACGACAGGACCGTTCATGCTGACAGAGCTTCGCCCGAAAGAAAAATACGTCCTGAAGAAAAATCCGAACTACCTCGAAGCGGATAAAGTGAAGCTGGATACGCTGGAAATCGTGTTCATCGAGTCCACCGAAGCAGAGCTTGCCGCCTATACGAACGGCGAGATTCACGTGTCCGACAACATCAGCCCGGAAGGCATGAAGCAGTATCAAAGCACGTCTGATTTTTTCTCTGTTCCCCGGATCGGCATGCAATATTTTGATTTCAACGCATCCAAAAAGCCGTTTGATGACGCGAAAGTCCGCAAAGCATTCAGCATCTCGATCAATCGCGACCAGATCATCAAAAATATCGTGCAGTCTGTAGAGAAGCCTGCTTTTGGCATGGTGCCGTACGGAATCCCGGATGGGGTGCAAAAAGACAAGGAATACCGCGATGTCGTCGGCAACGTGTTCAGCGAAAACGTCGACGAGGCGAAAAAACTGCTCGCCGAAGCAGGGTATCCGAACGGGCAAGGCATCCCGGAAATTACGATGATCGTCATGGCGAGCCAGTCGGACAAAGACATCGCCCAAGCGCTGCAAAGCATGTGGAAGCAAAATTTGGGAGTAGATGTCAACATCCAGACGTTTGAATCGAAAGTGTATTGGGACGAGATTGAAAACGGCAATTTCCACATCGCTTCTGACGGTTGGACAGGAGACTACCCGGACCCGATGACGAACCTCGACATCTTTGAAGGCGTGAATACAGCCGACGACCTGAGATGGAACAGCGCCGAATACGACCGTTTGCTGGAAGAAAACCGCAAAATCTCCGATCAGGCAAAGCGGATGGAAAACTTCGCGAAGGCGGAAAAAATCTTGGCCGACGAAATGCCGCTGATGCCGATTCGCTTCTTTGAAGATCAGTTCCTGGCGAAGCCGAATGTCAAAGGCGTGCTGAAAAACTACATCGGTCACACCATTTTTGAATATGCGCATGTAGAATAACATTTCAACGGGGAAAGGGCCGGTAAGTGGAAGCTTGTCGGCCCTGCCTCACGAGGGAGCCATGAAGATGAAGCCGATTATCGGTTTGACCACATTTTTGTCCGAACAGTCGAAGTACAGTACGGTAAGCCGAAACTACGTCGACTCGATTTACGCTGCGGGAGGCGTGCCGATCACGATTCCGATCGTAGAGGACAAGACAGATTACAGCGAGTACATAGACTTGGTAGACGGCATTTTGTTCACGGGCGGCAACGATATCGCGCCGTACTATTTTGGCGAAAATCCGCTGAAAGAGCTGCACTCGATGTCTTCGATCCGCGACGAATACGAACTCTCGCTTTTTCGCAAAGCGTATGAGAAAAACGTGCCGATTTTCGGGATTTGCCGGGGCATCCAACTGATCAATGTCGCGCTGGGAGGCAGTCTCTATCAGGACATCTACAGCCAAATTCCCGGCGCTTTGGGGCACTCGCCGACGCAAACAGCTTCCGATGAACTGTACCATTCCATTCAAATCAGCAAACATACGCAACTGTATGATATCTTTGGAGAAGAGCGAATTTTCACCAATTCTTTCCATCACCAATCGGTCAAACAACTGGGAAAAAACCTGATCGCGACGGCATTTTCCGAGGATGGGATCGTGGAGGCGCTCGAAAGCACGGAGGAGCGGTTTTTGCTGGGGGTTCAATGGCACCCGGAATGCATGACCAAACGACACCCGATGTTTCTGAAGCTGTTTTCTGCGTTTATTCAAGCATCGCTTGTCCACAAACAAAAGGAGGTATCGGCATGAAACTGTTTATCAGCGCGGATTTGGAAGGAGTAGCAGGCATCGTCAACTGGACGGAAGCCGACATCGAAAGCTCGTTTTCCAAATACTTTACCGAACAGATGACGAAAGAAGTGAATGCAGCCTGTGAAGCGGCGATTGCGGCGGGGGCAACGGACATTCTCGTAAAAGACGCGCACAGCACAGCGCGCAACCTCGATCCGTCCAAACTGCCTGAGCAGGTGAAAATTTTGCGGGGCTGGACGCGCGATCCGTATTCGATGATGGCAGGGCTGGACGAGAGCTTCGACGGCGTTTTGTTTATCGGCTACCACGCGGCGGCGGGGGCGAATGGCAACCCGCTGGCGCATACCATGAACATGCAAAACGAGTATGTCAAAATCAACGGAGAAATCGCCAGCGAGCTGCTGATCAACGTCTACATTGCCGCTTCCATGGGTGTGCCTGCGTTGCTGGTCACCGGAGACAAAATGATTTGCGAAGAAGCGCAGACGATCAACCCGCACATCAAGACGGTTCCCGTCAATGAAGGCATCGGCAACGCAGCTATCTCGATTCATCCGAATGTCGCTTTGCGACAAATCAAGGAACAGGTTCAAGCTGTACTTGCCGATGACTTGTCCAAATACAAGGTGCAACTGCCGGAAACGTTTCATGTCGAGATCGCTTTCCGCGAGCATTATTTGGCTTATCGCGGCTCTTTCTATCCAGGAGCCAAGCAGACGGGCGCCAAGACCGTCGAATTTGCGGCGGACGACTACATGGAAGTGTTGCGCTTTTTGTTTTTCGTCTTGTAAAACGTTTAAAACGAGCTGTTCCGGAGGCTTTGCGCCTAGCGGGACAGCTCGCTGATTCCTTTCCACGCCTGGCTCAACCGTTTGATGCCCTCCTCCATTTTGCTCTCATCCATCCCGGCAAACCCCATATAAATACGCGGATACTCTGACGCAGGCGGAGTCATCCACAGCTCGCTGACATCGTACACCTGCACACCGTTTTCCGCTGCCCGTTTTACAAGAGACGAAGCTGGCTCGCGCGTTTTCACCGTCAACTGGACATGCAGACCTGCATTGTGGCCGGAAATGGTGACGAGCTCGCCCAAATGAGCGTGAAGCAGCTCGATGAACCGATGATGCGCTTTTGCATATGTACGCCTGATCCGGCGAATATGACGGTACCAGTGGCCTTGTTCCATGAAAGCTTGCATGGCCCATTGATCGATCCTTGAAGGCCCCTGATACAAATATTGAATGCTTGGAAGTTTGCGGGCAAGCTCAGCGGGCAGCACCATGTAGCTCATGCGAAGCGCAGGAGAGAATGCTTTGGAAAAAGTGCCCAGATAGACGACCCTTCCGGCGTGATCCAGCCCTTGCAGGGAAGGGATAGGCTTGCCGACATAGCGAAATTCGCCGTCGTAGTCATCCTCGATGATGAAGGCTTCGCTGGTGCGCGCCCATTGCAGCAAGCGTTCCCGCTCCGGGTACGGGATGATGCTCCCCGTGGGAAATTGATGAGAAGGGGTAATATAGACGACTTGTGCCTGGGAACGAGCGACTTCGTCCAGAGAGATCCCTTTTTCATCGACGCCGATCGGTGTAACCCGATAGCCGCTTTGCAAAAAATGGTCGCGAACAGGGGCATAGCCAGGCTCCTCAAACGCGATATGATTCACACCTTGCAGGAGCTTGATCAAAATGGCGATGCTGTATTGAATCCCGGAGCTTACGACAATTTGTTCAGGGATGCAGCGAACCCCTCTTGAATGGCGCAAATAGGACGCAAGAACGGTACGAAACGAAAGCTCGCCCTGTGGATCGCCATAACTGCAAATTTTGTGTTGGGCATGATCCAGCGCATGGTGCAGCATCTTTCGCCAAAGGCGAAAAGGGAAGGTCTGTTCATGAATGGCTGAAGGGCGAAAATCGATCAGGGCGGAAGCAACTCCGGGCGCGAAAGGCAGCGATGACAGGTCTTTTTGGTCAACCATCTGTCTCGTTTGTGTCTGGGGCGGCTCTAACTGGAACGGACTGGCTACATACAGACCGGAGCGGGGCCTGCTGATCACATAGCCTTCTGTCACCAGCATCTGGTAGGCGGTTTCGACCGTCGTTTTACTGATGTGCATATGCTGCTGAAGCGATCGGATCGAAGGCAAGCGGGAGCCGTACGGCAAATCGCCGTTTTTAATCTGGTCGCGTATTTGCGTGTACACCTGTATGTACTGTGGCTCGGGAGCGTGACTGTTGATGGAAAGAGAAAGCATCCGACGACAAGCTCCTTTCGCATCTGTCTTTAAAAAATACTTCGAAACTGTCTCTTTTTGCAGGGGCAGTTCTAGTATAAATTGAGGGAGGATTCCCTTCAACAAAAAAGGGAGGAAGAAAGCTGGAGCGGAGGATGACCGATGATATTGACGAGAGAAGAACAAAAAGCGTATGTAAAACGTCTGGGCATAGCGGATATTTCAGCTCCGACCAAATCGTACTTGTTTGAACTGCAAAAAGCGCATGTACACAAGCTGCCCTGGCAGACGCTCGATATTTTTGCGGGAAAGCCAACCACTATCGAGCCGCGTGAAACCGTCCAGATGGTGATAGCAGGCCGGAGCGGTTATTGCTTTCATCTAAACGGGGCGTTTGCTGCGTTGCTTCGTTCGTTGGGATATAAAGTTTCCATGCATCGGGCAGGTGTTCAGCCGCTGGGAGAATCGCCGCGGGTCAACTCGTTCCACCTCGGTTTGACCGTCCAACTCACAAATGATGCGGGAGAAGAGGAAAACTGGCTGGTCGATGTCGGCCTCGGAGACATGCCTGTGGAACCGTTGCCGATGCGCTTTGGCGTCTATGAGCAAACTCCGTACACCCACAAGCTCCTGCCGTCGAGTGTTGCGGCTGGGGGATGGCGTCTGGATCACGACCCCGAGGCCAATTTTGCCGGAGTAGACTTTGCTCCCGAAGTTGTCGAGGACATTCGTGTATTCCAGCCCAATCACGAGCATTACTGTCATTCCGCTGATTCTCCGTGGATCAATCTGTTTCTCATCCGAAACCGGAGCGAGCAGGCGTCCAACGAGCTGCGGGGGTGCATCTGGCGAAAGCATGACAAAGACGGCATCCGCAAGATGGAGATCGAATCGAAAGCCATGTGGCTCGAATTGCTGGGAGACATGTTTGGCGAGCATCTCGTTCGTTACAACAGTCTGGAACGGGACGCGATTTGGCAAAAAGTGTGCGCGAAGCATGAAGAGTGGAAAAGGGCGCAGGAGCGAGAGGCTGGGCGGACGGAGACGACTATGTAAGCAACACGAATACGGCATCCGAAATCCCCTGCCTATCCTCGATCATAGCCCCACACCCCATCGTAATCAATGTTTCTTGACCAATCAGGCGGCACATCGTTTGGATACGTTCATTCATTTGAACATTCACGCCTTTTCAGCATGCATGACACAAAAAGAAAACCTGTTTGACCAACTGGCCAACAGGCTTGCATGTTATCCCATATGTTTTTTGTACATCCAGAGCTGACCGCTTTTGATGACGCGTGCCATCTGGCCGACCAGAGACATTTTCCCCATGCTGGCAAAGCCCTCTTTTTTGCCGAGGGAGCCGAGGAAGCCCTTGTGCTTGAGCGCTGGCAGCGAGGCAGGGTATTCTTCGCCCTTAATGTCTTTTTTCAGCATCATGGCGATTTGGTCACCTTGAATCTCGGCTGTCTGGGCGCTCGGCGCAATGATCGTGCTCGCACAGTCGCCTACGACGTAAACGTTTGTATGGGTAGGAATCTGGTGATACTGATTTAACTTGGCGCGTCCGATGTTGTCTGTCTCAATCGGCAGGGAGCGAATGATGCGATTGGCCTGAATACCGGCTGTCCACACGATGACATCGCTTTGAACCGGCTGGTTGTGGTTGTACACCACTCCCGGTTCGATTCCTGTTACACAAGCCATGGAGACAAGCTGAACCTCATGCTCGATAAACCATTGGGAAGCGTATTCCTGCAATTTTTTCGGGAATGGGCTCAAAATGCTTGGGCCGCGGTCGATGATGCGCACGTTCAGGTCGGGACGGCTTTCGCGCAGTTCTGCTGCCATTTCCACACCGGAAAGTCCACCACCCACAACGGTAACCGTACCATATGGATTCACATTATTGATTGCCATGTATGTGTTGCGGGTAGCTCCCATGGATTGGATCGAGCAAGTAAACTGCTCTGCACCAGGTATGTCATGGTAGCGATCCTCACAGCCCAATCCGATGACGAGCCAATCGTACGAGAGGGCGTCCCCGTTTGCAAAATTGACGACCTGCTCGTCCAAATCCACTTCGCTGACTTCGCCGTATTTGACAGTCAGGCGCGGATCGTTTGGAAAATTAACTCGCAAGTGAGATTCTGGCGTAGTACCTGCTGCCAGAGCGTAGTACTCCGTTTTCAAGCCGTGAAACGGCATACGGTCTACGAGGGTAATAAACACGTCGTCTGGTAAATCAGGGGACAGGACTCGCTCGATAATACGAAGACCCCCGTATCCTCCACCAAGGATCACAAGTCGTTTCATAGAAGGTCTAGTCCTTTCTTCTGTCCGTTTTTTACAGCACCCATTCTATTTTTAGTCTCTTTCCGTAAAAATGCAAGCAGAATCTTTTTCCCGTTTTCTCCGCTGGATTTTTGCAAAAGTCGCGGTACAATAAAGTACGTGACGATGTTGGAATAATCGGTAGGTGAAGATAGATGAAACCTTTGGTAGAATTTTGCGCGAGCAACGTATCTTCCTACACACAGCCTGTCGTGGACGCTCTGGAAAACGACCCCGAGCTGGACGTCGATGTTCTTGAATACGGCTGTCTCGGCTATTGCGGAGAGTGCTACATGGAGCCGTTTGCCCTGGTAAACGGAACGCTTTTGCAAGCTCCGTCGGCCGATGAATTGCTTGTAAAAATCAAGAACTACTTGCGGGAGGAAGAAGAGCTGCTGAATGCAGACTTTCCTCTATAAGCTGTTTTCTTAGGATGTTCATTGAAGCCCGCGAAAAAACGCGTGTGTACGGAAATAAAAAAGAAGCTGATGTCCCACGACGCGACGGTCGGGCATCAGCTTCTTGCCGTTTTTAGTGTTCTTTGATGACGTTGTAGAACGTATCGCGTTCCAGGGCGCGTTTGCCAGCGCCTTTGATCAGCCAGACAAGCTCGTCAACCGTCAAGGCTTGCTGGGTGAGTGCTCCGGCCGAGTGGCTGATGCGCTCTTCAATCAAAGTGCCGTGCGCATCGGAAATCCCCATAGTCAGCGACAGTTGCGTCAGCTGTGTACCGATATTAATGAAGTAAGCTTTGATGTGCTGGAAATTGTCCAGCATGAGGCGGCTGATTGCCATTGTTTTCAGGTCGTCGATGGCAGAGTTGCGGCGTTTGATGCCGGCAGTTGCCTTGATCGGCTGAACAGCGAGCGGGATGAATACCATGAAGCCGTTTGTATCGTCTTGCAGCTCGCGGAGGCGCAGCATGTGAATGACGCGCTCTTCCAAAGTTTCGATGGAGCCGTACAGCATGGTTGTATGTGTCCGGAAGCCAAGCTCATGAGCGGTGCGGTGAACTTGCAGGTACATGTCTGTGCTCGCTTTTTCCGGGCTCATTTTCATCCGGTAGCGCTCCGTCAAAATTTCGGCGCCGCCGCCAGTCAGCGTTTCCAGACCTGCTTTTTTCAGTTCGAGCAAAACTTCGCGAATGGACAGACCGGAGATGCGGGAGAAAAACTCGATCTCTGCACCTGTGTAGGCTTTCATGGTGACATCCGGGTAAGCTTGCTTCAGGATGCGCACGTTGTCGAGATAGTATTCAAACGGCTTGTGCTGATTGTGGCCGCCCACGATGTGAAATTCACGAATCCCTGGATGAAAGCGGGTTTCAACATAATGAAGCAGTTCTTCTTTGCTCATTGTGTATGCGCCCTCGTCGCCTTCATCACGACGGAATCCGCAAAATCTACAGTGAGCTTCGCAAACGTTTGTCGGATTGATGTACATGTTTTGCAAAAAGTAGACTTTATCTTCGTTTTTGCGGTAATTGACGACATTTGCCAATTGTCCGATCGTCAAAAGATCGTTGGAGTTAAAGAGAGTAACGCCGTCTTCCAAAGTGAGGCGTTCGCCGTGCATGACTTTTTCCGCGATTCCGGCGAGCGATTTGTCTTGGATGGCAATGGTTTCAAGCGCCATTCCAAACACTTCCTTTCTAGATCGAGTGGTAAGGGATAAGAGCTGTTCGTCCAGGCCATGCCCAATCAGAAACGTTCCTTGGGGGTGGAGAAAGCTCAATAAAAAGGGAAAATCTCGGGCAACAAGGCATCTATATTATAAACCTGTTAGTATGTACGAACAATAAGATAAGTTCTCCAACTGTTTGCTGTAAAATTCTAACATTTATCGCCATATTTTTGTTGCATTTTTGGGGGAATGTGGGAAATTTTGTTTGCGAAATGATGGCCGTTCTTGTAAAATATAGTAAGAAAGCCTGAAGCTTCATAATGCGGGACGTTTTGCTCGAAAAAATCGAACTCCTTCGACAGCGTATGGTAATTATGGGGTTAGAGGTTGGGTTGGATCATCCAGAAGTCCTAGAATACAGTATGCAAATTGATCAACTACACAACGAACTGAACCAGATAGATCATAATCTGTCTAAGGTAGGCCGAAAGAAGACGTATCGTTTTTATTTAACCGAGAACAATGCTTTTTTTGCATAAGGAGGGGGAGCCCTTCTTTTTTGTTTGCCTTTTTCCAGCAGTATGAGCGCCCGAAGTGCAGGGGAACCTTGTGAGAAGGGTTGCATCTTTTGTATACTGAACATATAGAAAGGGTAAAGTTAGCCTGCAAAGGAGGGAGTCAAGCATGATTACATTGACAGAAAAAGCCAGCTTGAAAGTAAAAGAGATGTTGGCAGCAGAAAACAAGCCCGGGATGTTTTTGCGGGTAGGTGTTCGACCTGGCGGTTGCAGCGGCTTTACGTATGGGATGGGCTGGGATCAGGAAATGAAGGAAGGCGACGAAACCTTCGAACAACACGGCGTGAAGATTGTTGTCGACAAGGACAGCTATCTATACATTAAAGGTACCGAGATTGATTACAAGGAATCGATGATGGGCGGCGGCTTTTCCATCGAAAATCCGAATGCCATCGCTTCTTGCGGCTGTGGGTCGTCCTTCAAGACCGCGCTGGCAAAAGGCAAAGAGGAAAAATGTGACGATTAAAATAGGGCTAGACTGTATGGGAAAAACCTCTTTGGTTCGTGTGGATCGAATGCACGAACCGAAGGGGGTTTTTTATTTGTGGCTATGTTAAAACGCCGTACAAGGAACCGTGGAAATGGACGAAACGTATTTCTTGTTCTCCGAAAAGGGCAGTTTCGTTTAATGATTAAAAATAATATGCAGGAGATAATAGCGTAACTCCGAATTGTTAAATTACAAAAATGTTAGAATTTTTCGTAGTTTACTATACTGTGATTTATCTGTACACATAAGGAGATAAAACTATGGACAAAAACAAATTGCTAAGAATGGACAATGTTGGCATCGTTGTAGAATCCCTTGATGACGCAATCGCTTTCTTCGAGGAGATTGGCTTGAGGCTCGAAGGGCGAGCTACTGTCGAAGGCGAATGGGCTGGTCGCGTAACCGGGCTAGGTTCGCAGTGTGTAGAGATTGCTATGATGGTTACTCCGGATGGCCACAGCCGACTTGAACTTTCGCGCTTTCTCACCCCACCCACTATATCAGACCACCGAACTGCTCCTGTAAATTCCCTCGGTTATCTACGCGTCATGTTCGCGGTTGAAGACATTGACGAAATGGTATCCAGACTCACTAAGCATGGTGCTCAGCTCGTTGGCGAAGTGGTTCAGTACAAGGACTCGTACCGGCTCTGCTACATTCGTGGAGTTGAAGGACTGCTGATCGGTTTGGCGGAACAGCTCGGCAATAAATAAGGGACGTTTAGTCGTGATGCATGAACTTTACTAACGGGTACGATAGCCCAATAAGCCGCCTCTTCCATGGGGCGGTTTTCTTATCGTAAAATATTTATTGCTTCCAGCATTTGTAACAAATGACCAAGCCCGCGCGTACTAACTACAAGCAGTTGCCGCATAGCTGCGATCTCTGTTCCTTTCAGAAGAGGAAAATCACAAGGAGTGAAGGACGTGGCGGAACGGTCACAGGAACAAAAAGCTTACCAGTGGTTGCTGCTGGGGGCTTTCGGAATCGGCTGTTTTGGCGATTTGCTGTTTTACGGCAAAAATTATGGCGTATCGTACCCGCTGTTTTTTATAGGAATGTATGCGCTGTTCGTATGGCAAGCCAAGCTGCATCAGAGACTGAGCTTTTCACGGGAAAACAAATACATCTGGCTTCTGTGTGTGCCGATCGGCATGTTGTCGCTTACGTTTGCGCTCTTTTCCAATGGCTACTTTCACTTGTTCAACTTCGTGCTGGTGCCGATGCTGTTTGTGCTGCAAACGATGCTTTTCACCGGGCGCCATAAAGCAAAATGGCATGAGATTATGTTTGTGGGAGAGCTGTTGGAGATATTGGTTTACTATACGCCGAAGCATACACGGCTGCCGTTCATCATGATCAAAGGATCGGTCAAAGGCCGGATGAACCAGCGAAACTACGGCGTGTTGAAAAAAATCATGACCGGGCTCTTGATCTCCTTGCCGATTTTGCTCGTCGTGCTGACCTTGTTGTCACAAGCGGACCGCGTGTTTGGCCATTTTCTGAATGAAATTCCCGATATGCTGATTGATGTAGATTCAGTCGAAGGCATGTTTCGCCTGTTTGTGATCGGACTTGTAACGCTAGTAGTGTTTGGCTACATGTACTCCCTGTTTGGCAAACGGGCAGACACGGTGGAGCTTCCGCAGCCGCAAGAGCAGGAAAAGATCGTCTGGGACGGGATTATTTTGGTGACGATCCTGACGATTATTGATGCCGTGTATGCTGCTTTTACATACATCCAGATTTCGTATTTGTTCAGCGGAGCGAAAGCAGCTCTCCCGGAAGGACTGACGTACGCCGAGTATGCCAAAAACGGCTTCAACGAGCTGCTGACAGTGACGGTCATCAATTTCATCATCTTGCTTGCCACGCTGTATCTCGTATCGCGCAAAAATCGGCTGTTGTATCGCTCTGTACAAGTGTTGCTCACGCTGCTTACGGTCTGTACCAGCTTTATGCTCTTTTCGGCGTACTATCGGCTGTCGTTGTACGAAGCAGCTTATGGCTACACGCATACCCGTTTGCTCGCTCATCTGTTCATGATTTTTTTGCTGATCCTGTTTGCGATCGCCTTGTGGAAAATTTGGCGAGACAGCTTTTCGTTGTTCAAATATTACGCGCTCGTGACGCTCGCGAGCTACGTGTTTATCAACTACATCAACATGGACGTCATCATCGCCCAAAATAACCTAGAGCGCTATCGGGCAACGGGAAATATTGACGTCGAGTATTTGGGCAGGCTTTCGTACGATGTGGTGCCGTATTTGCAGGAATTGAAAGCGGACGAATCGTTGAAAGCAGCTGTGACGTATGAGCTGGAAAACAAATGGGCGGAACTGCGCGGAGAGTCGAGCTGGCAGTCGTTCAACTGGTCGAAGTACAGGGCGAAGCAGTACCTTCCCTAACCAAAAAGCAAAGCGGAGACGAGGGGCAGCTATCGTCTCCGCTTGCTTTTTTGGCGATAGAAAAGGAACAAGGCGATGACACAAAAGACGACCGCAACTGCGCCGGCGAAAGCGGGAAGCGTCCAATCGGTTGCAGACGAAGGGGGCGGAGGGAGCGGAGCGCTTCCGGTTCCCAAGGCTTGCAAGTCTTCTGTCGCATCGGCGAGCAGGGTGGTGCGGGTGCAAATGTTTGTCTCCAGATCGCTGTGTTCCCAGTACGAGGCGTAGACAAGGTATTCGTCTCCCGGCTGAAAAGGAATGCCGCATCCGCCGCCCAAGCCACTCGTGACGACAAGCACCTGTGATTGCAAGGCTCCTTTCCAGACAGTCTGCACTTCAAACGTAACATCGAAGCCGATTCTTGCCGGGGTAGACGAAAAGGGCATTCTCACAGGCTCCTCGACGCGAAGCACTTTTCCGCTGAAGACGGCAGCAGATTGCCCCAGCGCTGTCACCGGATCGGGAGCAGGAGCACAACTGCAAGCCGCTGCCGGACTTGGGCTGAGCAAAGAGGTAACGATGATCGCGACAGCGAATAGCCAGTATGGTATGGCGCGAAACAGCATGGAAAATCACCCCCGGTATTTATTTGACGAGGGAAGAGGGAGAGTGTTCCAGTTGTGCCCAAAAAGCCCTTGCCGCTCTGAAAAAAAGAGCGAAGCAAGGGCTTTTATACGATACAGCAGGTTTATCCTATTAGCGCCGAGCGGCTGGCTTGATGTCGGCCGGGATTGGGCAGACGTAGGAGGTGCCGTCCAGCTTTTCTCGCAGCTCGGCTTTGGCCTCCGCGATTTTTTCCGGGTGAAGCAGGACGTCGATGGCGGTTGCGGCCATGACTTTGCCCGCGTGCAACATTCCTTTGTGGCCGATCGACATGCCGCCTTGGGCTACGGCTTGCCACGAATGCAACTGGGTGCCCATCGCAAAGCACGTCGTTGAACATTGGACAGTCGGGACGATCCAGCTGACATCGCCCACATCAGTCGAGCCCGACATGAGTCTTGCTTGCGGAAGCAGAGGCAGGAGTACAGTGGAAAGCTCCTCGCTGCTCAACTGCTCTGTCAGCTTTTTACCGGATGCCCCCATGACTTTGGCAATCATGTTCAGATCGCTGCTTTTGTCCGACTCGGGAATCGTCTCGCGAATTTGGCGGGCGAAGTTCTGCTCTTCCTCGGTAAAAGCAGGAGTGCCCAACTGTTTGAAATTGTCGTACATGACGCGCTCCAGCGTCTGGTTCGGAATCAGGTTGGAGCATGCTTTGTCAAAAATGATGTCCACGGCCGTTTCCGTCATCATGGCCGCTCCCTGGGCAATCTTTCTGATCCGTTGATAAATTTCTTCGACCTGCTTCGCATGGGGAGCGCGGATCAAATAGAGCACGTCCGCTTCCGCCTGCACGACATTTGGCGAAAAGCCTCCCGAATTGGTAATCGCATAGTGCACGCGGGCTTCCGGGATGATGTGCTCGCGCAAGTAGTTGACCCCGATATTCATCAGCTCGACGGCATCGAGGGCGCTGCGGCCAAGGTGCGGTGCAGCCGCGGCGTGAGCAGCCTTGCCTTTGAACTTGAAGTACACCTGATAGTTGGCGAGGCTGCTGATCGACATGAGCGTGTTAAACGTTTGCGGATGCCAGCAAATCGCGTAGTCCGCATCGTCGAACAAGCCTTCGCGAGCCATGTACGCTTTGCCGGAACCGCCCTCTTCTGCCGGACAACCGTAGTAGCGCACGGTCCCTTCCAGTTGGTTTTCTTCCATATAATGGCGAATGGCGACTGCGGCAGCCAACGATCCTGTTCCGAGCAGATTGTGGCCGCAGCCGTGACCGTTTCCGCCTGGCTGGATCGGGGTGTGGGCGGCTGTTCCGCGTTCCTGACTAAGCCCGGAGAGAGCGTCGTACTCGCCCAAAATAGCGATCACCGGAGCACCGCTCCCGTAGCTTCCGACAAAAGCCGTCTCGATTCCCGCCACGCCTTTTTCTACTGTGAAGCCTTCGTTTTCCAATGCCTCGCATAAAAGCTCTGCGGAGCGAAATTCTTCAAAGCGTGTTTCGGCAAACTCCCAAATCCGGTCGCTCACATGCGTGAACCATTCCTTTTTTTGCTCGATGATTTCAGAAATGCGTTGATGATAGGACATAATAACACCTCATTGTTCCATTCTTTTTTGCATGCTGGCTTGCGCCGCGCGTACAGTCTGGCGCTAGTTGCCGACGGGAACCGAGCTGGCAGGTTCGCTTGTGGCTGGCGGTACTGTGCGAATCGTCATCCCGATAAAAAACGGAATGGCGACAGCGATGATCAAAAGCCAAAATGCTGCATCATAGGAGCCGTTGAACTGCTGGATCATGAAGCCCATGGCTGTCGGCGCGATCACTCCTGCGAGCTGCCCGCCGAGATAGATCAAGCCGGAAGCGGCACCGACAGAAGACGCGTCTATGTATTTGAGCGGCATCGTCAACGTAGTGGTAACAGCTGCGGCGAGACCGATATTGGCAATGGCCTGATAAAAGACAACCAGAGCGACGGTAGGAGCTTTCGACAAGAGATAAAGCGCTATGATGCCGATGAAAGAACCGATGACAATCAATAATTTTTCGCGGCCTACCATTCGTTTGTCCAACAGCCAGCCAGTGATGAGAACCGTCACAAAAGACAGAACGGCTGGAATCGCAGCCAATGCCCCCATGGCTACCATATCGAGATGGCGAACCTTGACCATGTAGGAAGGCATCCAGGACATCATGCCCCACGTTACCATGGAGATGCCGAAGTATATGGCCATCAGCTTCCAGAGCATGGAGATTTTCAAGAGCGAGCGGAGGGGCAGCTTATCCTTTTTCGTTGTTGCCATACTTTCTGCTGCTTTGGTTGGGTGTAAAAATTTGGCGTACAAAAGCGCTAAAAACAAGCCGAGAACACCGAGGATGACGAACATGATTTGCCAGCCGAAGTGTTGGGACAAGCTGGCGGCTACAAGCGTGGCGAGTACAGACCCGATGGTGGTGGCAGAGGTCAAGATGGACTTGGCCCGGGCGCGTTCATGCTGCGAAAAGCTTTCCGCTACCGCAACAGAGCTGGCGGAAGGATAGCTTCCCTCGCCGATTCCGAACAGAAAGCGGATGACGATGAGCGAGAGGAACGACCAGGCAGTACCTGTGAGGATCGTAAAAAGAGACCAGACGACGACGGAAACGAGAATGACTTTTCGCGAGCCGAATTTGTCGGCGAGACTGCCCCCGATCGGCTGCATGATCGCATAGCTCAGAAAAAAGCTGCTCAAAATCAGTCCGACCTGGGTTTCGGTCAGGCCAAATTCCTGGGAAATCGGGATCACGGCAACGTTGATGGCAACCTTGTCAAAATAGTTGATAATCCAGCCGAGACAGAGAAGTCCGAGGACCAGGTACTTGTTCTTGCTGTTCGCTACTGCGCTTGTGTTCATCGTAAGGCCTCCTTGTTAGCGTTTTCATGGTTGGATGCGAATGGTGCAAAAAAAACATCGGCGAGCAAGTCGGAAGGCAGCACACTCCTTTAAAAACTATTTTTGGACACTATAAAGACGATTTCTAAAAACAACTTTACGGCATTGTTTTGAACATTGCAAGTCTTTTCAAAATATTTTCAAAGAGGCGCAAATCTCCTATAATGACAAAAGAGTAAAGGGGGAATCTTTATGATCCGTTTGGGTGCTATCCTTGCCCAGCACTCGCAAAAAGAACTGGCATCTGTCCCCATGCGGGTTCAGGACAGCTGCGAGCTGGTCATGCTGCCCTATCATCGTCTGCATGAAACACCGACAATCTACAGGCAAAATCAGCAAAAAGTAGACGGTTTTGTCCTGACAGAGCTTGCGTATGCCTATTTGCTGCAAGAATGGGGAAGCTTCCCGATTCCGACATATACGCTTTCGATCAGCGAGCAAGAGTTTTACAAAAAGCTGTTTCAGCTCAGCCTGCGCAAACGCGATCTCGATTTTTCCAGAGTGTACATCGACTTTATTTTTGAGGCGAATCAGTACCTCGGATTGAAAGAAGTAGTCGGGGCAGACGCCATGCCGTACACGTTGTCTCCGGTGGAAGTGAACGACCAGATTTACGAGGCGGTGCTGGATGAGCATCTCCGCTTGTGGAAAGCAGGCAAAATCGACTTTTCCATGACGCGGATGAGCAACATCGTGCAAGATTTGACGGACCACGGAGTGCCGCATCAGTATGTGTTTCCTTCGCCGGAATCGGCCGCAGCGCAGTTTGAACAGATGGCTGCCGAACTGGCGGCGATCAAGCTGGCGGAGAGCCGGATTGCGATCGGGCATATCACAATCGGGGATGTCGAGGGGCAAAAGGAGAATCTCAACGAATGGGAGCTGCGGCAAATGCTTCTGCACAAGTCACTTTTGGAGTTCAGTGCCGAGAAAAAAGTGCCGTTCATCATCCAGAAATCGGCTGCCAGCTTTGAGATCATCAGTTCATTCAAAGATTTGAAAATGCTGACGGACAACCTCACGCACTGTCTGTTACTCGCCTATTTGGAAAAGACGTTGCCGTTTCCCGTCCACGTCGGCTGGGGGGTGGGCAACAGCATGTACAAAGCAAGGATGAACGCCCAATCAGCGAACAGCATGTCTACAGCAGGCAAAACATCTGGCACGTACGTCGTAACAGACAGCGACCAGGTCATCGGGCCGTTGGGCGAGGAAACATGCTTGCAATACCGCAACCAGATCAACGACTACATTCAGCGGTTGAGCGAAGAGACAGACTTGTCTACCTTGCAGTTGCAAAAAATATTGGCGGTACTCGCGAAGACGGAAAGCAACGAGCTGACGGCGGACGAGCTGGCGTATCACCTCGGACTTACGGTGCGCAGCGCCAATCGCATCCTGAATCGCCTGGAGGAAAAAGGGGTCGCCAAAATTTTGTACAAAAAGCAAGAAAAGCTGCGGGGGCGCCCGACAAAGGTGTACCAAATCGAGTTGCCGGCGGAAGAGGACGGTCCGAAATAATAGACCGTTCAATAATTGGTAGCAATTTCGTCACGATTCAGTCACAGATTCCCAGATTTTGGACGGCTACTTTCCAGTAAGATGGAAGTGTAGAATCAAGTAGAAAGAAGGGGTCATTGTGAACAAGAAGTGGACTCTGTTGGTTTCGGCAGTTGCTTTTTCGGCGATGCTGATGACAGCATGCGGCGGCAAGGAGCAAGCGGCAAACACCAATTCTACAGAGGCTCCGGCGGCAGCGACGGATGGCAATGGAATCAACATCGAAGCTAGCAACTGGAAGTTCAACCAAGATGTTTATGAAGTAAAAGCAGGCGAAGAGTTTACAATCAATTTCAAGTCCACGGAAGGCTTCCATGGAATCGGAATTGAGGGCTTGGACGTCGATATTCAAAAAGACGGCAGCAAAACACTGAAAGTGGATAAAGCTGGCGAGTACAAAATTTTCTGCAACGTGATCTGCGGACCGGAACACGGCAACATGATCGCGAAACTGGTAGTCAAATAAATGCCAAACCCAAACACTCTGGCTCGCATTAGCGGGTTGGGGTGTTTTTTATTTTGCCGATCCACTGTGCTTTACAGGGCGATGACACATGTTTTCCCGCCTTTTGGCACAGATTAAGGAGGAAAAGTTTTCAAGCTTGCTTTCACGAATGGAGATGACAGCTTTGGAAAGAAAGACGTACTACGTCACCATGCAAGCGGGAACGACGGTTGCGGAAATTCGCGATGAAAAAGGCTCCTCCACCTACGATTTTGAGATCGAGGCAACAGACGTGGAGGTCGGCATGATGCGCGATCTGTTCAACAACTGTATTCACGGCGACTTCATGATGTGGATGCACGGGCATACACTCTGGTCGGACATGCCGGATCGGGACAATGACGAGTACGATGACAACTTGCGGGAAATTTATCGGTTGATCTACCAGCACGGTACGGCAAAAACGAAGCAAGATTTGGAGCAAATGGGGCTTGTGAAGCTGTTCGGTTTCGAGAGAGCGGGAATCCGGCCGCTGTAATCAGCCTGTTTGAGAAATTACACATTTTTACATATTTATCCGACAAGCTTGCCACAACCGCTGGGAACAATGACGACGAACAAGGCCAAAAAACGAGTGATGCCTTGAGGCGAGCGCCATGAGTCAAGCAAGGCGAAGGCGCAAAACGAGCGAAAAGGAGAGAACAGCATGAAAAAGTGGACAAACAGCGTGGTAGTAGCCGCAATCGCAGCGGGACTGGTATTGCCTGGTCTTGCACTGGCAGAGGAAACAACTCTCGCAACGACAGGGATGACGACAGCCAGTCGAACAGCACACAGCCACGGCGATCATGAGCGGGTGGACATCAAGGTTCGGCACGGGATGCACGGCAGCGCCCACCAAAAAATGTACATGCTGCTTTTGGCGGAAAAATATACGCCAGATAGTGTGGCCGAGTGGCAAGGAGTGTTCAAGGAACGGGAACGCCTGATGAACGAATTTGCGGCTCTGGGAGAAGACCCGAAATGGAAGGCGAAGCGCGAAGAGCGCAGGCAGCTTGTCAGCAAGCTGAATGAGCAAGTGAAAAAAGGCGAGATTACCAGTGAGCAAATGGAGCAGCAGCTGAAAGACTGGAGAGAGAAAAACATGGGCATGCCGGGCATGAAGGAAGATCGCGAAGCCAGAAAAGCCCGGATGGAAAAGATGAAAACGACGCACGAAGCGTTTGAAGCCGCGATTGAATCGGGGGATGCGGCGAAAATCAAGCAAGTGCTGCCGCAAATGCTGGAGCAGATGAAGGCAAAAAATACGGCGATGGCCCAGCGGCTGGAGCAGAAGAAGAAATAAGCGGATGAACGAGCAAAGGCGTGTGAACCAGGACAATGGTTCGAACACGCCTTTTTGCTGCGAGACATTTTAGCGAGGACAATGACAGGCTACTGACTGCTTATAGCAAACGAGAGCAAGAACGGTCAAGTTAGCCTATTCTGTGTTACTCCGCTTTTAACTGATTCGGCTCAACAGCCTTCGCCATCCAGTGCTGATCGGTTTGGACGTGATTTTTGCGGACGAACTTCGCTGCGCTGTATTTGAAGTCAGCGTAGGCGAAGGAAGCGGTGAGCCGGACGACATAGCCTTCCTGCTCGCCGCCAAACACGGATTGCCGCGTATAGCAGGCCCGCACCTTTTCCTCGTCCCATGGGCCGCGATAGAGCACAGGCGGAGTCTGCAAACCAAGAAGCTCTGCCCATTCCAATGTATCGTCCCAACTGAGGCAGACGTTGCGGTCATCCCAGATGGAAAACAGGTAGAAGTAGCTCGACAACTCCTCATAAAAAATCGAATGCTTGGCAAACACGTTCTCCCCGCAAATGCGGTAACCGGGTGGAAGGTGGTGGGCAATCGAGCCGTGCAGCATTTTGATCCAGTGGCGGGACGGATGGTCGCGGCTGTCGATCGAACGGGCGTGCAAGTAGTCGCGGTACAAGCTGGTGTTTTCTCCGTCCAGCTTTTCTGTCACGACAATTTCTTTTCCAACAAAATGCCGGGTATCTCGCAAAATCCGATCGTCGTCGGTTTTGCTCCGGGACCAGGGCAGGTGAAAGGTGCGCGGATACTTTTGATAGTGGCTCGTCGACTTATTTTCCATAGTGATCCGCCTCTTTGAAAAAGTATAGCTTCGTCAGCATGTCTGCCCCGACCAGATGGTAAATCTCCGACGCGCCTTCATCGCCGCCGTAGGCAATTTTCATGTGCATTTCGATCAGAGCGGCGGCCCGGAAGACAAGCTCGTCGGCAAATCCCAGCTCTTTCAGGAAATGAACGGCAATCTGGCTCGACACGTATTCGTGCCCGTAGTAGCTGCTGTGGCCTTTGGCTTGCTTGAAAACTTTTGTATACAATTTTCCCACGTCGTGAAACAGCGCGACAATTTGCATCAGCAGCTTGTCGTCCTCTTCGTAAAAAGTATTGACGTAATCGAGGACGTGGTACGTATGCTTGCACAGCGTGTGCTGATGGTGCGGGTTGTCTTGCTGAAAATCTTTCATTTGCTGAAAATAAGCGATTCCGGACAAGGCGGCAAACAGCTCGTCGTAGCCGGGTTCGCTTTGCAAAAGGGCGATAAACGCCTCTTTGGTCATCGGGTACGGCACAGGCTCATGCAGCAGGTGGATGGCGGCAAAGCCTTCCTGGTGCAAAGGAACATGCAAGTTTTTATGGTATTTGGCGAGAACCAGCTCATCCAGCTTGCGTTTTCTCGCCTGATTTCGTTGCAGGCAAATTTCAAACGGAGTGCTCACGTAGTAGCATTCCGCCGTCGCGTGCGGGAATCGCTTCAGTACGCTCATCCGCTTGTCCCGATCGACATTGGTGGCGTCGAAGACAACGTCGCTTCCCGCAGCCAACGCTTGCTCGATACGGGCGTAAACCTCGTGGAAAACGAGCGGATTTTTCCGGCGCTTGGCTTCATCCCCGAACAGCTCTAACCGAACGGCATCCGTGGACACGAGTGTCGCCCGTTCTTTTTTGGCGATCAGCCCGGCTGCGCGGGTTTTGCCGCTTCCGGGAATGCCCACCATCATGATGAATTTATTCATAAAATGACGCTCCCCTCAAAAAGTGGTTCCAATAGACGAGTGCAGGGGGTCGACAATTTAACCGATTACATGATTTTTCCGTCCTTTAACAAATAATTCCTTATAGTATAGCGTGTTTTTGCAAAAAGGGAAGAAAAAAATCCCGCCTCTGCCGTGGGCGATAGCGGGATTGCTTACAGCATGTCGGGTGTCCATTCTTGAATGGCTACCGTTTGTGCCAGCTGGCAAGTGCTGCACCAGCCGGTATGCAAGCACAGGTGCTTCTCGCGATCGGGATAGCCGTTGTCCCATTTGGCGTCATCGATCTCCCGGTAAGGGCTGTAGTCGCCGTAAAAGTCGTACAGGCGGCCTGCATCCGCAAGTGGCGTGTAGCATTGTGGGCAAGCTTGCGAGAGAGAAGCGAGCCCATTGCAAACCGGACAAAGATAATCCATGGTTTTCCCTCCAAAAACGTAAACGCTGGTTGTCGTTTTCTCTACTCTGCGTCAGAAGGAAAGCCGCTATGCATCCTGCCCGAAAGCTTCGCCGTCACGAAAAAATCCTTGCACCGCAAAAGAAAAGCGGCACAAGGATTGAATGCTTGCTGATTGTTGAATCAAGCTTTGAAGTTGTCCATGCTGGAGGAATGCCCTGGCTGCAATTTGGCATCCGGGTTGAAGTAGCCTACCGCATTGTTGACGGCCGTTGGCGCTTCCCCGAAGCCGACAGCAATCAGCTTGACTTTGCCCGGATAAGTCGCGATGTCTCCCGCCGCAAAAATGCCGGGAATGTTCGATTCCATGCGCGTGTTTACGACAATCGAACCTTTTTCCAGCTCCAATCCCCAGTTTTTGATCGGACCGAGCGAGGAGATGAAGCCGAAGTTGACGATGACGGCATCGACTTCCAGGTTGAGTTCTTCTTTCGTGGTGCAATTCGTCAGAGTCAGGCGTTCAATTTTTTCTTCTCCGTGAAGAGCGGATATTTCATAAGGTGTCGTGACGTTTACCTTGGACGACATGAGCATCTCTACGCTGTGCTCATGCGCACGGAACTTGTCTCTGCGGTGGATGAGATGGACTTCTTTGGCGATCGGTTCGAGCATCAAAGACCAGTCCAGTGCGGAATCTCCGCCGCCAATGACGGCGACGCGCTGCCCTTTGAAGGAGTTCAGGTCGGTGACGAAATAGTGCAGATTGGATTTTTCGTATTTGACGGCATCTGGGTGTTCCAGTCTGCGGGGTTCGAACGCACCTACGCCTGCCGTGATGATGACAGATTTTGCGTAGTGTACGCCTTTGTCCGTAGTGATTTCAAAAACGTCGTCCGCTTTTTTCTCTACGTTTTCCACTTTTTCTTCCAGACAAACGGTTTGCTGAAAACGTGAAAGCTGCTCCTTCAGGTTATTGATCAAATCTTGAGCCAATATCTTTGGGAACCCGGCTACATCGTAAATGTATTTTTCCGGATAGAGAGCTGACAGTTGCCCGCCAAGCTGGGGCATGCTCTCAATAATTTTCACACTTGCCTGCCTCATGCCACCGTAAAATGCAGTGAACAGTCCGGCAGGGCCTCCGCCAATGATCGTAATGTCGTAGATTTGCTCGTCCTTTTGCAGAAAATTCAATCGAAAGCACCTCCGAATATTCGAAAAACCGAACTCCTCACCCATTATAACCCAACAAAGGAAAGAAAAAAAAGCAGGGAAAAAAACGCCTCGATAGGCAAAAAACCCTTGCAAATCATGGTGGCAATCGATAAGATGAGGGTGACTGTAAAGAAATTGTCACATTTGTTTGTTTCTAAGCTTGTGCTTTTTTTCACAGGTTGGAACATATGACATAACAGGCAATTATTCCGATACGTCATTTTTTATTCACTTGGGCATCTTACTTGGTAACAGCCTACGTGAAATTTCGCACAATCTTCCTCTGGTTACCATTAACAATGAATGGAAGGGATACCGATGAGTGCACCCAAAATCCTCATTCTTGGAGCGGGATACGGCGGCTTGCTGACCACGTTGCAGCTGCAAAAAAAGCTGAATTACAACGAAGCGGAAATCACGCTGGTGAACAAGCACAACTATCACTACATCACGACCTGGCTGCATGAGCCTGCTGCTGGCACGGCTTCTGCCGACCATGCGCGGGTGAGTCTGGAAGGAATCTTGAACCAGGACAAAGTCCAGTTCATCAAAGGAACGGTTCAGGCGATCGATCCGCAGGAGCAAAATGTCACACTCGATAGCGGCGAAGTGCTGACCTACGATTATCTCGTGATCGGATTGGGCAGCGAACCGGAGACGTTCGGCATCGAGGGATTGAAAGAGCATGCGTTCAGCATTCGCAGCATCAACGCTGTCCGCCATATTCGCGAACATATCGAGTACATGTTTTCCAAATACAAAAACGAGCCGCATCGTACGGACTACCTGACTTTCGTTGTCGGGGGAGCGGGCTTTACGGGAATCGAGTTTTGCGGGGAACTCGGCGACCGTCTGCCGGAGCTGTGCCAGGAGTTTGACGTGGACCCGGAGCTGGTCAAAGTATATTGCATCGAAGCGGCTCCATCTGCTTTGCCGGGCTTTGATCCCGAACTGGTGCAGTACGCCATGGATGTGCTGGAGCGCAAAGGCATCGAGTTCAAAATCGGCACGCCGATCAAGCAGTGCACACCGGACGGCGTCCTTTTGGCAACCGGGGAAGAAATCAAGTCGAAAACGGTGGTCTGGGCAGCAGGTGTGCGCGGCAACAGCATCGTCGAAAAAGCTGGCTTCGAAGTCATGCGCGGCCGCGTCAAGGTAGATGAATATTTGCGCGCGCCGGGCTATGAAAATGTGTTCGTTGTCGGAGATTGCGCCCTGATTTTCAACGCAGAAGGCCGTCCGTACCCTCCGACAGCGCAAATCGCGGTTCAGGAAGGCGAGACGCTCGGAGAAAACCTCGCCGCGCTGATCCGTGGCGAGCTACCACAGAAGTTTGTCCCTCATCTGCAAGGAACGCTGGCTTCTCTCGGAAAAGGCGAGGGAATCGGCCAGGTCGGTTCGAAAAAGCTGTTTGGCAGCACAGCGGCGATGATGAAAAAGGCAAGCGATCTGCGCTATCTGTACAAAATCGGCGGGGTCGGCCTCGCCTTGAAAAAGGTAAAGCTGTAAGCGATGCGCCACGCGAGTATTCAGGTCAGAGGGCTTATGACCCGCGACGAAATGGAGCGGTACAATGCCATGATGGAAGTGGGCGCCTTTTTGGAAGAGCAAGGGCGGCACGACCTGGCTTGGCATGTCCAGCGTGAAATTGATATTCTCATCCTGCCTGCCATCGATCGGCTGAAGGAAAAAGGCCGCGAGAGGGATCGGGAAAATCTGCGCTACATGATTGACAACGGACTTTTGGACGACGATGATGAGTAATAGCTACCCCCGGTGAGCGAAACGCCGGGGGTTTCGTGTACATACGGTCAGGAAGGACAAAGCGAAAGGAAGCGAGCGAATGCGGGAAGGGAAAGTGTGGCTTGGCGCCTGCGGAATCGTCATCCGCGGCGAGGAGGCGCTGGTCGTCAAAAAGGCGTACAGCGGGTTGAAAGGGCAGTGGTCGTTTCCGGCCGGATTCGTACAGCAGGGCGAGACGGTAGACGAGGCAGCCGTGCGCGAGGTTTTGGAGGAAACCGGGATTGAAGCAGCCGTGCGGCAAGTAGCGGGTATTCGTTCCGGGGTCATTCGCGGGTCGATCAGCGACAACATGGTTGTGTTCTGGATGGACTATGTAAGCGGCGAACCGCGCCCGCAGGAGGGGGAAATCGTCGAAGCCCGATTTTTGCCGATTCCTGAGCTGATGGAAGATCCGCTGTCTTCTACATACTTGAAAATCATCCTGCCAGGCTACGCAAAACGGGAAAAAGGGATGGAAGGGCAATCCTATGAGATTGATCCTGTCTTTCAGTACACTTCCTATAAAATCTTCAAGCAAAGCTGAGAATGAAATAGCTAAGCCGCGATGTTTCCGCTTACATCGCGGTTTTTTCTGTTATATCGGAGAAAAACTGTGTTGTGAAAAAAGGCAGTGATCTGATATAGTTAGATACATCAAAATAATCTGAAAATACATGCAATTAACGAAGGAGCATGTATGGAGAAAGGGGAGCTCATCATGAGACATAACCAAGAACAATGCCCGTACTGCAATGGTCAAGGGTATTTCCAGCTGCTCCTGGGTGGCACGGAAAATTGCCCGAACTGTGAGGGCGTAGGAAAAGACGCTCATCAGGAGTCCGCATCTGCAAACAAATAGCCGATACTTGCCGTTGCATAGAGCAAGAGCCGTCAGGGAGCTGACGGCTCTTTTCGTCTACGCTTCGCAAGGCTGCACGTATTGACCTGTATCTGCCATTTTTGCTACACTAAATAGCGAAAATAGCCCGTCCTCCCTTGATTTGCCAACCAGCCTTGGCAAAAGCCGGAGGCGATGGCAGGAGGTTTGGCGGTCGATGAGCTTATTGCAATTTATGGTTTCCATCGTTTTGTTCACCGTGCTCGGTTTTGGCATTGGGTTTATTTTAAACATGATTTTGAAAACGACGTGGCTTCCGGTTGTGATCGCGGTCGGCGTGGTCGTTGGCGCCCTCGTTTATCAAAAAATCGTTCCGGGTGTCTGGGACGCGATCATTCTCGGCTGTGGAATGGCAGGCACAGTGGGCAGCGGCTGGACGATTGCTACCCTGCGCAAAAAAGGATACCGGATGTTTTAACAGGCGGAAAACAGGTCTTGATTCAGGGGCCTGTTTTTCTTTTTTTCATCGTTTGCCAAAGCGGGAACATACAGAATGTTTCTGAAATCATCCAAAATTTGTGTATAGTTTCCTCCTCTTCGGGACATGACTAGAACCGAGAGGAGGTTTACCAAGAAATGAATGGGAAGCAGTTTGTAAGTATCCTCGCATTGTTCGTCCTCGTTTTGACGGCATTTGCAAGCGACGGATACGGCTACAACGTGGTAGGAGACCATAATCTTTCATCCACATTCGGAATCAAGGAAACCAAAGAGGGGCAACGGGTCGTAAAAAAACGGACAGTTTCGGCCAGCTCACTCACTCAAGTCATTGATAAAGCGGATGTATTCCTCGACCAATATCCGAAAGTTCGCGTCGTCGCAACCGGATACTATGCCGGGTTTGAATCGACCGGAAAGAACCCGTCTGATCCGTCCTACGGGATTACGTATTCGGGCGTAAAGGTTCGCCGGGACGATTACTCGACGATTGCAGCCGATCTGCGCATTTTTCCGCTGGGAACGGTCCTGTACATACCGGGCTACGGATACGGGGTTGTAGCGGACAAGGGCGGTGCCATTCGTGGTCACAAGATCGACCTGTACTTCGAGACCAAGCAGGATGTGTTCACCCAATGGGGCAAAAAATCACTCGATGTATATATCGTAAGACGCGGGGAAGGGAAGCTGACAGAAGCCTTTCTCAACAATCTGAACCAGAAGGGCATCGCGGCAATGGCTGAAGTGGCAAACTAGAGGTTTGCTGCGAGACAATGGAAGACAAAAAAACGTTCAAGGCGATGTGCTTTGAACGTTTTTTCATGCCGTGATTTATGTATGAATCAGCTTCACGAGCTGTTCCAGGCCATCGAGTATGCGCGGAGACGGGCGGCAATAAAGCCCTTCCTCCAGCAGGTGAACCTGGTCTTTTTGAATAGCTGTCATCTGGCTCCACTCTGGACGGCTCGTGATCGTTTCCCGCTTGATGCGCTTCAGTTCGATGCCGCACCAGACGACGCAAATATGATCAGGATCGCGCTCTTGCACCATCTCTCTGGTCGCTTTTACATTGGCGACAGGGAAGTCGGAGAATACGTTGACAGCACCGGCTATCTCGCTGACATCGGTCAGCCAGTTCGTTTGTCCGGGCGTATAGATCGGGTTCGGCCACCATTCCCAATACAGCTTGGGACGCTGCGTACAGGAAGCCGTCTGTTGTCGGATGCTTTCTATTCTTTCGTCAAAATGGGCGGCAAGCTGTTCCGCTTGCTTGTGAAAGCCTGTCGCCTCGCCGACCAGTCGGATGTCAGCGGCGATTTCGCCAATCCTTTGCGGGTTCAGCACGATATGCGAAAGCCCCAAGGCTTGCAATGCCTCCACATTTTTTTCCATTCCGGGAACGCTTAGCGAGGCGACGACCAGATCAGGCTGGAGTGCAGCCACCCGTTCCATGTCAATGGTCAGATCGGGACCGACGCGCGGCAGGTGCTGCCACTCCAAAGGCCAGTCGGAGTGATCGTCCAGCCCCACCACGTGCTCATGCAGACCTAAATAATAGAGGATTTCCGTATTGCTCGGACAGATGGACACGATGCGCATGTGATTCCCCCCTGTGGAAACATCCTAAAAAAACGGCTGCACCAGCAATGCAATCATGATGCCCAGCCATCCGCCAATCAGCACTTCAATCGGCTGGTGTCCGAGCAGTTCTTTCAGCTTTTTCGCCTTTTCCTGGTTCGGGCGAACTTTTAACGATTTCATTCCTTCCAACAGGTGGTTAAATTCGTCCACCAGCTTGTTGAGGACGACGGCTTGCATGCCGGCATGCCGGCGAACGCCCGCAGCGTCGAACATGACGATCACGCCAAGAATGGCGGAGATAGCAAACATGTTGCTGGAAAAACCTTCACGCAGTCCCACTGCGGTCGACAGAGCTGTCACGGCAGAAGAGTGGGAGCTGGGCATGCCGCCTGTGCTGAGCAACAGGGACCACTGCCATGTTTTCGTTGCGAAAAAATGGAGGGGAATTTTGATAAATTGGGCGATTCCTATGGCAAGCAGTGCAGCCCATAAGGGGAAGTTTTCAAAAATATCCGCCACGGAAAATCCATTCCTTTCTACTGTGCGCTTCTCTAGATTATTGTAACAGAAGGGCGTTGTCTTAATCCGTGAAGTTTTCATTTGGATTTTAAGCGCTGCCAATCTGTGGTACCATAAGGAAAGCTCCTGCTAGAGGGTCAGCCTGCAAGCCGCAGGCACTTCTTATCTAGGTAGCTTTTGCCATCAAGCAGGTGGAAAACGGAGGTGTGCATCCATGGGCTATCCCGTGCAGTATTTGCAGTTCATTGAAAAATTCAATGAAGGGGAGTTCTACGAATGCCACGATCTGCTGGAAGACATCTGGATGGAGGACAAGACCGACAAATTTTTGCAAGGCATGCTGCAATTGTCAGTCGGGTTGTACCATCTTGAATACGGCAACTTGAAAGGCGCTCGCTGGATGTTTGGCAATGCGCGGAAGTATTTGTCCCGCTACGGACCCGTGCATTGGGGGCTAGACGTAGAGGAAGTGCTTCGTTACATAGAGGACTGCGAGGCTGTGTTGCCGGATCGCGATGCGATTCCGTATGCAGAGGCGAAAGCCATGACGTTTCCATCCTTGCGCTTGCATGTAGACACATCGTGTTAAAACACAAATGTGCCCATAATTGTATCCTATCACAGCGAAAGAGGGAAGAGTATATGGAAGTAACCGTAGAAAAACGCTCACAGCTTGTGAGCTACGTATGTGATGAGCTGATCGTGCCGCTTTGGAAAGGGGAACAGCTTTCCGAGGTGTACCCGGAACTGGAAGAAGCTTTTGCAGGTAGCCTCAGCGGTTTGCAGCAGGAAGGCGAAATCACGGGCGAGGCGAAAGAACTGACAGTCATTCATGGCTTGAACCGGATTGCCGCGAAAAAGCTGCTCATCGTCGGCATGGGCGATCCGGCCAAATTTGACTTTGTCGCTGCACGCAACGCATGGGGCCGGGCAGCCAAATCAGTCGTGTCCAAAGGAAACGCGAAAAACGTCGCAATCGATTTGCCGACAACCGGGCATTTGAGTGCCGAGCGTCTGTCCCAGGCAGTAACAGAGGCGTTCGGTCTGGCAGAATACAATTATGAAGGCTATCGTCAAAAAGCGAAGCGGGAATTTGCGCCAATCGCCACTGTGCGAATCTTGGCAGCGGACGATGCTGTAAGCGCTGTACAGGCTGGCGTGCTGCGGGGGAATGCGCTCGTTTCCGGTACGAATCTGGCGCGTACGCTCGTCAATGAGCCAGCCAACTACTTGACGCCGCGCGCTCTGAAGGACGCAGCTGTCGCTGTGGCAGAGCGTTACGGCATGACCGTGGAAGTTCTGGAGAAAGCCAAGCTGGAAGAGCTGGGCATGGGCGGAGTTCTCAGTGTCGCAAAAGGCAGCGAGCTGGAACCGTACGTCGTAGCCGTCAAATATCAGGGAAGAAAAACGTGGGATAACGTTATCGGCCTGGTTGGAAAGGGCGTTACTTTTGACACGGGCGGTATTTCCATCAAGCCGGTAGCGGGCATGGAAGACATGAAGTCGGATATGGGCGGCGCGGCTGCCATGATCGGCGCGCTGGAATCGCTGGGCCAAATGAAGCCGGAAGTAAACGTGCTCGCGGTCATTGGAACAGTGGAAAACATGCCGTCGGGCACAGCATTCCGTCCTGGCGACGTGATCACGACCATGAGCGGAAAAACGGTCGAGATCATCACGACAGATGCGGAAGGCCGCCTCGTTTTGGCCGATTGCATTACTTATGCAAAAGACCAAGGAGTGTCGTGCATCGTAGACGCCGCCACGCTGACAGGCGGAATCGTCGTTGCGCTCGGACATTACTGCTCCGGGGCAATGACGAACGACAAGGCGCTCATGGATGAGCTTTTGCAAGCAGCGGATGTTGCTGGCGAACGCCTGTGGCAGCTCCCGACCTTCGAGGAGTACCGCAGCCTGAACAAGAGCCGCTTTGCCGACCTGAAAAACTCGGGCGGACGTTACGGCCACGGCATCATCGGCGGCGTTTTCCTCCAGGAGTTCGTCGGCGAGACACCATGGGTACACCTGGACATCGCTGGCACAGCGTACACGGCCACAACGGGCGACATGCAGCCAGCTGGCGGTACAGGCGTCATGACGCGCACGATTGCCGAATTTGTAGCAAGCCGCAGCCAATCCTAAACACGAAAAGGAGTGCATTGACATGAGCCAAAATCCTAGCAACGAAGTTCGCCGCCAAATGTTGGAGGATGCGAAGACGATCGCTGTAGTAGGACTGTCCAACAAACCGGATCGCACCAGTTACATGGTCGCACAGGCCATGCAAAATGTCGGCTACCGCATCATTCCGGTCAACCCGGTTATTGCCGGGGAAACGGTACTGGGCGAAAAAGTCGTTTCCAGCCTGGCAGAAATCGATCAGCCTGTGGACATCGTCAACGTTTTCCGCAAAAGCGAAGACATTTTGCCTGTCGCAGAAGACGCCCTGAAAATGCAACAGAAGCCGAAAGTGTTCTGGATGCAGCAAGGGATTGCCAATGAAGAGGCGGCGAACCAAGTTCGCGCCGAAGGCATCGAAGTCGTGCAAGATATGTGCATCAAGGTAGACCATGCGCTGCTGCGCGTTGGCAAGTAAGATTTTTTCTTTTTGCTTCTCTTTGGAAGGCGGGGATGACGTCAAATCGTCATGCGCCCTATGACCTGAGCTAACACTCGTGTTGCAACGGTTGGTACAACGGGATGCTACCTTGCGAAAAGGCAAAGGGCCTCCGCTCTCACATGGCGGGGGTCTTTTTGCAGCATGAGCAGGTTCGGTTCGGGCTGGTTTTCGGGGGAAACGCGCTGGAGGCTTACTTGGTATGTGGTACGGCGCTGGCCCACGCTTTGCAGGCGCTGCACTTTTGCCGTCATTTTTTCTTGCACGTTATCGCTTTCGCTGGATATGATAAGAAAAAGCAGGACAAGCGGACAAAGACAGCAAGGAGTGGGCCTATGTTTATCCATCCATCGACAGACACCAAGCGCGACCGTATCCCCCCGAACCAGAAGCAGACGACGGGTTTTCCCGTACTTCACTACGGAGATGTTCCAGAGTACACGGACCTGTCCACCGAGTGGAACTTCCGCCTGTTCGGCTTGGTCGAGGAAGAAGTCACACTGACGTACGAACAAATGATGGCGCTGCCGACAGGCGAAGTGACGAACGACATTCACTGCGTCACAGGCTGGAGCAAGCTGGACAACGAGTGGCAGGGCATCCCGGTAGAAGAAGTGCTGAAGCTCGTGAAAATAAAGCCGGAAGCCAAGTACGTCATGCTGCACGCCGAGCACGGCTGGACAGTGAACATGCCTTTGGCCGACTTCACGAAAGCAGGCAACCTGTTCGCCAACAAACACAACGGCGAGAACCTGACCCCCGAACACGGCTGGCCGCTGCGCTTCGTCATCCCGCACCTCTACTTCTGGAAAAGCGCGAAGTGGGTGCGCGGCATCGAGTTTATGGAGAAGGACAGGCAGGGATTTTGGGAGAAGAATGGATACAACATGTATGGAGATCCGTGGCTTCAACAACGTTACGCTTGGGATTAATTACCAATAAAAGGAGGCGAAAATTCGCCTCCTAATATCCTCCTCTCTATTTTCAGGTGAAAAGTAACACCCTCCAAAGAAATATTACCTCATTTGTCCTATTTTGGCGATATATGGAATACAACGACATCTCGATATTAGTCTAAGTAAAGAAGAGACTTTTCTATTTTCTGGGACAATTGTATGATTTGTAGAAAGAGAGAGTGAGAACGTGGTATATCACAATTTGAAAGAAATTTTTATTCAAAAAATGGGTGTGCCTGTACTCTTTCCTGTATTTCCGAGGCCAATGGATTCTCAAATTCTTTTTACCCATTCACTGACTCGCAAAGTAATGGAAGTACACTCTGGTCTGTATTGTCGACTTGATCTGCAGTTAAAAAATGTAAAAAGATGCGATGGAGTTTCTAAAAACTAGTGGTGTCAATGTAGAAGACAAAATACTGATGAATGGGTTTTCAGCTTCTGGTAAGTTTGTGACTCGGTTTACACTAATGCATCCTGAGATGGTGCAAGCAGTTGCCGCCGGAGGAGTAAACGCTATCTTAACTTTACCGTTGGAGTCTTTGGATGGCGAACGCATACGCTACCCAGTGGGGGTATCTGATCTTGCTAATTTAACCGGAAAAGTCTTTGATTTTCCCCAATACGCAAGAGTTCCCCATTTTGTATTCATGGGAAGTTTAGATATAAATGATCAAGTTCAAATCAAATATGCTCCAGAAACTTTTGATATCCAGGACATTGAATTAATTTACAACCTAATTGGTGAGAAAATGATGCCCGATCGGTGGATGAAAACACAAATTATATTTAGCCAATTAGGTTGTAATAGAGTTTCCTTCAAGACTTACGAAGGAGTCGACCATAGATATGTTTCCGAAATCATTGATGGCTTGATTAATTTCTTTACTGCTAATACTCAATATGAATAGGAAGACGCTCCACAAAAAAAGTGGGGCTTTTCTTTTTGTCATCCATCATAAGACAGGAATAAACGCTCGTGTAAAGGTGAGAGAATAGAGATCAAATTTAGCCCTAGATTGTGTAACGACAGCTCGTGTAACGACTCATGGAGGATAAGAAACGGATTTACAATAGTTGGTGGAAGCAGACATGGTCGTGTCAGGTACCGCATATGTATTGATACTTGCGGGGAG
Source organism: Brevibacillus sp. FSL K6-0770 (assembly GCF_038000275.1). Classification (NCBI taxonomy): domain Bacteria; kingdom Bacillati; phylum Bacillota; class Bacilli; order Caryophanales; family Paenibacillaceae; genus Brevibacillus; species Brevibacillus sp. FSL K6-0770. The sequence continues at coordinate 4,780,884 of NZ_JBBOBQ010000001.1, read as the reverse complement.
CGTAATTGAAAAAAAGAGTAAGGATTCGAGCTGACTCCTGTTTATTCATACTGAGCGTGCATGATTTTACAAAATTTTATTTTTGATTCGACATGTTTTTACAACATTTTCAATTAATTACCATTATTATGAGTAAGAGAATATTGATTTGAGGTGATATTATCAAAAAAATTCTCTTGGTTATACTTCTTGGGCTGTTGGCATTCAGTTTTTTTGATCTTGACGTTAGCATGGGAATAAGTAAAAAGGTTTCTGTAGTTATCACAGTTGCGGTTGTTGCTTGGATGACTTATCTGGACTATAAGGGTGGAGGAAAGACGAGTGAAAAAAAATAAAATAACTAAATCGTTACTAGCAGTTGCATTGACTACAGCTTTTCTATTTACTGGATACTCTCCGGTAGCGATGCCTAGTGTTCATGCAGCAGAACAAACTATTGACCAAAGTTTTGATGTACTACTTGAAATTGCAAAATCAGATTTGGAAGAAAAGACCTTTGTCAAGAATGGTGTAGTTGTAAATGGGTATAGCAACTACAAAGAAGCGGGAGTCAGCCAAGAGGCGTTTGAAGAATTTGAAAAGATTGTTAGTTATGCAAATAAGGAAATCAAAAAAGGGAACATGGTTGTTGGCAAGAACATTTTAGATACAAAAGCAGACATTATTAACACAAATTCGAGTAAAGCTTGCAGTTCTAAGAATTCAACCAACAACATAAAACCTATGGCGCTTTATTATGATTACCACATTAGTGCAAGTAAAGCCACAAAGATTGGAAAAGCGTTAGCTGCGGGTATCGGAGCTGCTGCACTAGCTTCTGAATTTGGCCTGCCAGCTGCTGTAGCTGCGGTACTCACTGCTTTATACGGAGCAAATGAGTTGTGCAATTGGGATGGTAATGGGTATACCATTTACTACATAATTACTCCTATCCCTGCGGGCTACTGTGTACCAGATTGATTATTAATTTAATATCAGACTGACAAAAAGGCCCCTTCAATTGTGAACTGTGACCTGAGAAATGGACAGTATTTGAAAAGGGCCTCTCGAAACTTAAGCGGCTATGAGATGACTCCTGAATTCATCAGGGGTCATCTTTTTTAAGGTCCATTGGTAACGCTCTGAATTGTAATAGGTTACGTATTCATTAACACGCTGACGCAACTCTTTCAGGGATGCACAGTCCTTGTATTCAAGTTCATCTTTCATATGACCAAAGAATGATTCCATGGAAGCATTGTCCCAGCAGTTACCTTTGCGAGATATCGACTGCTTAAAGCCAGCTTTAGCAATAAGGAGCCTCGTTAAGGGATGAGTATAGTGCATGCCTTGATCTGAATGAAAAATAGCATCAGGATGGACGTTACCGTCCAACCGTCTGATTAATTGGGCCAGCGTTCGTTTAACCAGGGATAACTCTAACGTGGAAGATAGATAGTGTGCCAAAATCTGTTTGGTTGCACCGTCTTTCACACAGGACAGATAGGCCCATTGGCCAGTGCCATAGCGCAAATAAGTGATGTCAGTAAGCAGAACCTTCTCGGGTATACCTTGGTCAAACTGGCGTTCCAGGAGGTTTGGACATGTGCGGTGTTCCTGAGTTGCCTTGGCCATTTTACGATATGGATTCGCTTTCCGAATGACAGTGACCAACTTAAACTTTCGCATGAGACGACGAATCTTTTTATGGTTCATCACGACACCGTTCAAACGCGCCAATCTCATTTTGATGACCAGTGCCCCGGCTTTCCCTTTCAGGGCTTCGAAATGCTCCTTTATTAGCAGGAAGTCACGTTCATCCGCCGCTTCTCGAAGCTGACGGTGTTCTTCAGCACGACACCAGCGATAATAGCCACTCGGGCTAACTTCTGCAATCTGACATAGATAACGGGTTACGCGCTGCAAGCTATGTTTTCGAAGGACTAGGTTAATGAGCTGAAAGCGCTCGGAAGATGGTAACGTCTTACTGGTTTGTCTTTCGAGCGCTTCTAGCTTTTTTAGAAGTTCATTCTCTGTCTCAAGAAGCCTAATTCGCGCTTGAGCACGTCTCCATTTCTCTTCCGCCGATAACTCTCCTTCTGACTTTCTGCCCGTGCTGCCCTTACCTCTACGCTCCTCAATAAATCCAGCTTCACCAAAGGTAGCATATACTTTTCGCCATCGAAGCAAGCACTTTTTTGGCATATCCCGACCGATCATTTCCATGTAAAAACCCGCCTGAAGAAAAATCTCCATCGGCGTTTGTCCCTCTTGGTATGCTTGTACAGCGGCAACCTTGAATGAAGGAGAATACGAGATGTTTTTCCCCGTTACTCGAAGTACATTTGGATTTTTCTCCAACATTTGTATCTCTTGTTCAGTAAAACGTTTTCTGTCTCGGCTCATTTTCCGTTTCCTCACTCATTTCTCGTTAAAGAAGATTAAAACACAAAAACCCGCAAGACGGTCACTTTTTTCAAAGTGTCCATCTTGCGGGTCACAGTTCACTCATTGCAGAAGGGGCCTTTTTTTTATTTGCATGTTGGCAATCCGTTCGCATATAATACAAACAAATGTTCTTGTTCAGGGGCGAACAGCATGAGAATCAGCAAGATAGATAATCCAACTTCAGGACGTTTCGTGCTTCCGCAACAGCGGGAATTGTACTTGCAGATGAAGGAAGACGAGAAATTGGTTCCGATGCCATCACTTGAGCATGATGAACTTGAATCAAAGATTTGCTTGGGATTGATTGCAAAAAAGAGGGAGGCGAGAATTTCGCCTCTTTTTTTGTTGGGGAAGATTTTTCTTTTGTATGCTGCATGCCGATTGGTGCCACCAATTGCAGCGCCATAAGAAGGCGGTCCTGCTGAGCATCGATGGAGTGGCCATCTTTTGCTTGCTCATCAGTTGAAACCCGAGTTTTTAGATCAGTCTATTGAGAAGTTCTGCTTTTTTCTTCTTCTGAAATATACGTTTTCGCCAAAAAAGAAATAGTTGGACCAGGAAATAAACAAAGATTACATCGTGGACAACTCCTACACTTGAAGCAACCATGTCAATTGTTTCTTCTACATTCATAACTTATTCATCGCTTTCCTTGGTGGAAAAATGAGTTGACTGTTTTTGTTCTTGGATCACAACAAGACGCTCGATCTTACTTATGATTTCATCGTTTTGTAATAAGTTTCTTTTCATATAACGAACAGCAAAGAGAAGTAGGCCTCCACTTCTATTCAAGTGTATAGTCGTAGCGAATGAAGCCTTTATGATAGGCAATTTTGTCATAAAGAGCACGAGCAGTGAAATTATCCTGGCGGGTTTGCCAGTACAGCCCAGAAGCTTTTTGTTCTCGTGCAGCTTGAGCGACCCGTTCTATAAGGGCACGGGCCACCCCATGTCCGCGAGCGGTTTCGTCAACGAAGAGGTCTTGCAGGTAGCACACATCTTCTTTCCAGACCGTAGGCTGAAAAACGTAGTGGGTGATACCGATCAAGTTGCCATGAAGATGCGCACCGAAACCGAATATCCTATCGCCAATGAGCAGTCGGTTCCAGATCTCATCGTATGCGGAATCTGGGAGCTCTGTCTCGTAAAAGGCTTTGTAGCTTCGAGCCAATACGTCCCAACGCTTTCGATCCTCTGCTCTTAGCGGAGTGATGTCAAGCATGAGACTTTTGTTCATGTTTTCAGCCATTTGAAAATCAAACCTCCTCGTGGTCACTATTAAAGATTTAATCAGCATATTATCACGAATCTTTCACTTAAACAGGTTGCAGAAAACCGTTTCTATACCAGGTCAGACGAGGGTTAAGCCAAAATGTACTTTTGTAGTTGTGATACTACTTGTGAGAAGGCTGGGAGGCACAGCTTCTTTTCTCCCAGCCTGGTTGAAAACATTAGCTAAAGAACTTCATGATTTGTTCAACTACCCGAACAGTGAAATATAGCACTCTCAAAACCCAATTAAAGCGTTCGAACAAATTTTTGATAGATTTAATCATAGTAATCACCTCCCTATAAATTGCGGAGGTCGGTAGAAGAAAACGAGTAAGTTTTTCGGGAGGTAAGAGGCATGAAGAAGTATAGATGGAAAATTTTTCTAAAAATCAGAACGTTAGGCTCGCTGATACCGCTTGCATATAGTGATCAGGAGTTCTTCGGTGCGGTTTGTTGGCGCTACCCCGATCTTACTTATGGTTTCATCGTTTTCTAATAAATTTCTTTTCATATCACAAGCAGCAAAGAGAAGCACACAAATGGTTAGTGACAGAAATGCTTCTGAAAGAGGCATTCTAGCACTTCACACGACTGGTACAAACGTAGTCCAAGCGATAAAAATAACCCCTGGATTATCCCCGGGGGCTGTTGATGGATTACATGACTGTTTGAGTAATAACATTTGATTCGCCTTCGTTCTTGCCACCTGTAATGACAACTTTAAATAGATAAGTTTTTCCAGCCTCTAGCTGAGCAGCACGTACAGTATGCTTGGGAATCCCATTAACGGAGGCGGATTTAATTCCTAATGGCAGGTAAGCATCCTCCCAGGTTTCTCCATTGTCCGTAGACTGTAAGACTTTTTCAGATGCGGCGTCCTGTGGGACGGTGTAATAAAAATCGACAAATCTACCATGAGAAACATGCCAACCAGACCCAGAAATGACGACATCATCAATTGGTTTTATATCGCTATTCTCGCCTTATTTCCTTCTCTAATCGAAGGCATTCGAACGAGCCTACACCGTGCGGGCGACTTTCATCGCACACGGCGTTCCATCAACAGATAGAAGAGAATTTTTACAACGGGCAACTTTAACATACGCCACGCCTTCAATGGTGTCTGCTAACGAAAGTTAACCCATTTGGTAGCGCTTCTAGAAATGAACCAAGTTAAATCAAGTATTACGTGTGAGAACTGGTTGTAGAAATAAGGAGATCGGTAGACAGATTTTGAACAGATTGGGGAGGGACGAGTAAGCATGACAATCGAACATATTGTGGTTCTAATGTTTAACACCCAAATCCCTAACCTTAGTTAGGCGAAAATCTTGATCCTTTTTGTTACTCTATCAACGCCCGTTGTAAAAAGTACATGTCTCATCCGCTGATGGCACGCCGTATGCGTTGAAAGACGCCTGTACGGTGTAGGCTCGTTATACAACCGAGAGATAGAGAAGGTTCAAGACGAGACTAGCAATCATGCGCCAAGAGTGAACACAAATGCTTTTATTGGCCAGCGTGAATACTTTCCTGCAAACATTCCTGGGATGTATATGGTGGTGGGAATTAACGAAAAGCCGGAAAAAAGCTGGCTTATTGATGATGATGGGGACAGCTTGACTTACACAGTTTCTTCTAGTAATTCCACTATTGTGGACGTAGCAATCGGTCAGGAGAGTTTTACTGATATTAATGGCCAACCGAATACAAGTACAAGGATTCTGGTTACAGCAAAGACGCCTGGTGTTGCAGTCATAACGCTTACCGCAAATGATGGGAAAGGGGGAAGCGGATCGGTATCGTTTGAGTTGGAAGTAATCAATCCAGTTTAAGTTAAGCCCCATCCAAAAGGTGGGGTTCTTTTTTGGCGGATTGCGGATGCATGAATAGAGTAAGCTCTTTCTGATAAACGCCTCATGAACCGCTAATCACCCAGCATTCGTTGTCAACAGCCATTGCAGAGCCGCTCTGTGCTGGCTGTTTTTTTGCTTTTTCGACGGTTGTATTGCCTGTGTGAGAGGTCCACTCTATTTTTACGCAAATTCTATGCATCCTCTTTGCACCGGGCTATAATTTTCACGATGGAAATTTTAGGAGGGAGCATCATGCCGCACAGCATATTGTTAATAGAAGACGATACCCAGATCGTAGAAATGTTGCGTAATTATTTGGTCAAAGAAGGCTACGACGTCTCGGAGGCGTTTAATGGTTTGGAGGGGATTTCTCTGTTTCGGCAAAAGGCTTTCGATATCGTCATTGTCGATGTGATGATGCCGAAACTGGACGGCATCGAGGTAATTAAGCTGATCCGCGAAAAAAGTTCGGTGCCGATTCTCATCATGTCGGCGAAGGACAGCGATGTCGACAAGGCGATCGGGCTTGGCTTCGGGGCTGACGATTATATCGCGAAGCCGTTTTCGCTCATTGAAGTGACAGCCCGAATCAAAGCGGCGATTCGTCGTGCCACGACGTATTCGACTGCCGGACAAATCGCCACCGAAGCAACAGAACAGGCGTCTGGAGCGGCCAGAGTGCTGACATTTGACGTGCTGCGCATTGATCTGGACAATTTTTCAGTGGCGAAAAACGATGTTGACCTGAAACTGACGGCCAAAGAATTTGAAATCTTGAAGCTGTTCACCACAAATCCGAATCGCGTGTTCACGAAAGCGCAGCTGTACGGTTTTATATGGAATGACGAATATTACGGCGACGAAAACGTCATTAACGTCCACATCCGAAGGTTGCGGGAAAAAATCGAAGACAACCCGTCCGAACCCAAGTATATCAAGACGCTGTGGGGCATCGGCTACAAGTGGGAAGGCAACTGACATGGTGATCGCGCTGGCTGTACTCGTTGTGATTTTGACTGTAGTGATTGCCATTCAATACCGTGCTTATCGAGCAAGAAGCTCCAACCTGGAGAAAATGCATAACAAATTAAACGAAATTATCGCGGGAGACACAAGCGAGAAGTTGCTCGTTTTTACGGACGATCGCGCCTTGATACCAGTCTTGATCGCAATCAATCATTTGTTGGAGCACAACCAGCACAGGACGGCGAATTTCTTGAAGATGGAGCAGTCGATGCGAAAAATGCTCTCGAACATTTCGCACGATTTGAAGACGCCGCTTACCGTTGTGCTTGGTTACATCGAAACGATCAATTTGGACCCGGATATGGACGCCGAAGAAAGAAAAGTTTTGTTGACCAAGGTGCACGCCAAGGCAAATGAGGTGCTGGAGCTGATCCGCCAGTTTTTTGATTTGGCCAGGCTGGAGTCGGGAGACAAGCCGATTTCCCTTTCCGGGATTCACATGAACGACGTTTGCGGAAAAAACATGCTGGCTTTTTACGACACCCTGACGGTCAAAGGCTTCGAAGTCGCTATCGACATTCCGGACAAGCCGCTGCTTGCATGGGGGAACGAGGAAGCGCTGGATCGTGTCCTGAACAATTTGATTGCCAATGCGATTCAGCATGGCGGGGAGGGAAGGGCCGTCGGACTAACATTGCGGGGCGACGACGAGTTCGTGTACGTGGACGTATGGGACCAGGGCAAAGGGATCGATGAGATGCATCAAGATCGGGTGTTCGAGCGCATGTACACGCTGGAAGACTCCCGCAACAAAGCGTATCAAGGCAGCGGTCTCGGACTGACGATTACGAAACGGCTTGTCGAAGCGCAGGGAGGAACGATTCGCATCCAGAGCAAGCCTTATGAAAAAACGATGTTTACCGTCAAGCTGAAACGAATCGCATTCACTGATTAAGGAATTTGTAAGAATCAGGTAAGGAATAAGCAAATTTCGATGCTTACAATAAAGCCTGTAAAGAACGAGGGAGGCATCGAACGATGACGCATATCGCGAGGACGAAGCAGTTGACCCGGGCTTATAAGGGCAAGGAAGTTGTTTCCAACGTCAATTTGAACATCAAGCAAGGCGAAATATACGGCATGCTCGGCCCAAATGGAGCAGGCAAAACAACCGTCATGAAAATGATCACCAACCTGGTGAAGCCGTCGGCGGGCGAAATCGAACTTTTCGGCGAAAGGCTGACCGATCATTCGTACCATTTGTTGGGACGGATGGGTACGATCATTGAAAACCCGATTTTTTACGAAAAACTGACGGCTCACGAAAACTTGGAGCTGCATGGTGAATACATGGGCTACCATAACAAAAAGTCGATCGACGAGGCGCTTGATCTGGTGAATTTGAACGGGATTGACAAGAAAGCGGTCAAGGAATTTTCGCTTGGGATGAAGCAACGACTTGGCATCGCGCGGGCGATCATGACGAAACCGGAGCTGCTTATCCTCGATGAGCCGATTAACGGCCTCGATCCGTTAGGCATCAAGGAGATTCGCGATCTGTTCAAAATGCTGTGCAAGCAGTACGGGATGACGCTTGTCATTTCAAGCCATATTCTTGGTGAAATCGAGCTGATCGCTGACACGATTGCAGTCATGAACGAGGGAAAGCTGCTGCAGGAGGTTTCGATGGAACAAGTCGCCAGGCAAACGGCAGAATATGTTGAAATTACAACGAATGAAAGCAGTAAGGCGGCTTACATACTTGAGAACCATTTGCATATTTCCAACGTGCGCATCACCGACGAAGGCCAAGTCCGCATTTACGATAGCCGCATTCCACAAAGTGAGCTGATGAAGGTTTTGGTGCTGCACGATGTCGCGATCGAAGCGGTTCATAAGAAAAAAGGGTCACTTGAGGACTATTTCCTCTCTATCCTGGGTGGGGGTGGGGTAGTTGCTTAAACTGATGAAGCTCGAAATGCGCAAACTTCGCCTATGGTCTTATATACGGGGGGCGATCATTGCCAACGTCGTGATTCTGGGTTTTATTTGCTTGATCAGTCTTGACGCGGAAATGAAACAAGATATGTCTTTTAAAAGTTATGACATGGCGTTTTCCGTCATAGATACGTTTATTCGGGGAACGTTTATCGTTTTCGCGGCAGTGCTCATTTCACGGCTTGTCATTGACGAGTTCCGCAACAAATCGATCATGGTGCTATTCATGTACCCGATCAATCGCAAAAAGCTTATCGCCGCCAAGCTGCTTGTCGTCGTGCTGTTTACGCTGATTGCCGATATTGCGACAAACCTGTTTGTTGGCGCTGGATTTTATGTATTTAATTTGTTTATGCCCGTTGTTTCAGAGCCGCTCACGTTGCCTGTCGCAGCCAAAGGACTGCTGACGGTCGTCATGAGTGCGCTGGCGACCAGCTTTTTAAGCCTGATTCCGCTTTACTTCGGCATGCGCAAGAAATCAGGCGCGGCCACCATCGTGTCATCGATTTTCGTGGTGACGCTCGTTTGCCAGAACGTCAACGGCTTCACTTTATACTCCATCATAGCGGTGCCGATTGGCCTTGCACTACTCGGAGCGGCGGTCGCGTTTATGTCGATTCGCAATATCGAGCGTGTCGATGTGCTACAGTAGCGGACGGGAGGAGCAGATCGACGATGAAGCAAGTAGTAAAATGGACATTTTTGCTTTGTGTCGTTTCGTTGACCTTGCACGGGCTGCTGTACTGGGGAACGGGGGAACGGAAAGTGCTCATCAACACGTATGGCGCTGCCGGATTAGGCATCTTGTCCGCGTTCGGGTTATTGTTTTTGAGGAATAAGGGGTAAGAGCTAAAAGCATCGGTATCGGGATAAAAATGAAGCAAAGGCTGTCTGATAGGGGGGCATTTGAGCCTCAGGACAGCCTTTGCTTTTAGTAAGAGTGAAGGCAGGCAGCGCACAGGTTTGCAAACGGGTGCCGTCGGCGAGCGCATTGCGATGCAAGAAATGAACTACGCTTTTGCAAATAAATTATGTCGATCAAAAATTTTTATCTTCAATACAATGCAAAGGAACGCGAGGGTGAGAAAAAGCACCCCACTCCAGACAATATGATGTGTGCCCAGCTCAGATAGGAACCAGCCGCCTGACGCGCTGCCTATCGCGACACCCAGGTTGCCGAAAGATACAAACAAGCTATTGCCAAACTCGGGAGCTTTCGTTGCCTCAGAAGTAAGCCATGTTTGACTTATAATCAGTCCGCTGGCAAAAACCGCTCCCCACAAAATGATCAACATAATGGTTGGAATCGTGTACGTTCCCGCAAAAAATAGTAGCAAATAAATCATCGCTAGTATGATGGGATAAAAAAATGTTGTTTTCGTAACACTCTTGCTTAAAAGCTTGCCAGCTTGCAGATTGCCTAGGACTGCGCTAATACCAAACACGATCAGCATGGCGCTGATCACTTTGCGATCCATGGTTGTCACTTGGGCAAGATATTCGGCGAAGTAGCTGTATACGGCAAACAAAGCGGCAAGGATGAAACAAGCAGTCGCAATATTAAACCATAACGGAGGTTTTCGCAGCACTCCCAGTTGGGCGCGGAACGATAATTTTTCCGTTGCGGGCATGGATGGAACCCAACAAAAAATACATCCGGCAGCCAGGGCATTTAGACTGGCGGAAAACAGAAAAGAGACTTCAAGAGAAAACTGTTCAGCAATAAATGAGATGACGGGAATACCTAATACCATTCCTGCGCTTACTCCCGCAAACACTTTGGCTACAGCTTGGGCGCTCTGCTCTTTTGGCACTGAACTGGCAGCCGCCGCAAATGCTACAGAGAAGTAAACAGGATGGAGAAAGGCAGGCGCGATCCGGAACAGCAATAACGCCACATAATTCGGGGCAAAGGCACATATCAGATTGGAAATGGCAAAAACGACGAGAACCATAGCCATGATGTTTTTACGGTCTAATCCAGAAAAGAATAACGTCATGACCGGGCCAAAGATGGCGATGATTAAGGCGAAAGAGCTTACGAGCAGTCCTGCTTGCGAAGCGCTGATTTGATAGTGCTCGGAAATTTGCGGTAAAATACCGACTACGCCAAGCTCGGTGTTTATGATTCCGAATATTCCGAAAGCAATTAAGAAAGCAAGGTACGGCTTGTTCATACAAGCGACCTCCTTTCCCTGTATAAATAAATGTGAAGCAAGTTACCGCGTTGACTCATGGTTTTTTTCCATCTCCTTGTAAATTACGATCTTTTTTGCGAGCAATTGTAAATGATTTTGCAGCTCCATGATATGCTGCTCCACAGCTGCATAGTGCTCCTCCAAAATGATTCTCCTTTTCGTTAGTGTCGAATCCCCTTGGCGCTTTAGCTCGGCAATTTCGAGCATTGCGCTGATCGGCATGCCAGTAGCTTTCAGTCGAGTCAAAAAATCAATCCAAGCAATGTCGTCTGTTGTGTAGCAACGGTAGCCATTTTTATTACGGTGGATGGAACTTAGAAGACCGATGTTTTCGTAATAGCGAAGCGTGTGTACACTAAGACCAGTGGCATTTGCAACTTGACGAATAGTTAGCAGCTTTTCCATATACAAAGTATATTCTTTCGAGTTCACTCGAAAGCAAGCCGTTTTTTTTAAGCTGGTCCTGTTTTGGCATAAGATAAGTTTGATAAACATTCAAAAGGCTTATTCCCACTTGAACATAAAGAGGAATAAGCCTTTTGTTATGTTATATGCTATGCCATAGTTAGCTCCTGATACCGTTCAGCCTTCTTTATTTAGAAGAAAATACTTTCATGATTTTCATTACCGTATTCCCGATCAACATCAAGAGCATTAAGAGTAGCATTCCTCCTCCTAATACGGTGCATACTATTCCCCATCCCCAACTATTGTCCATGATCAAACCGATTCCGAATAATAGGATTAGTAGAGCAAATGCGACTGTGATTGCTGAAGAAATAAAATCCCGCACACTTTTTGCGCCGAATAGTAACACGGCGGCAATAAGGACCAGAAGCGCAATAATCACAGAAATCCCTCACTTTAAAATAAAAATAGATCAATACAAGATAATAGTATATTTTCCTGTCCTGGAAGTCTACGGAATACTCTGTTTAATTTGATACTTTTCTTCTGAAAAATACTACTATTTTCTTATTTTAACGTGATATAATACACTTGTCCGTTGTAAAAATAGATCGAAAGGACTATTTCCTATCCGGTGATGACACGCCGTGTGCGATGAAAGTCGCCCGCACGGTGTAGGCTCGTTATACTCCCGCAGATAGAGAGGGAAAAGACGAGAATAGCGTGCCACCAGTTATACCGCCAGTGATCCCACCAATAACTCCTCCGATGCCAGGAATTGTGCATCCATTAACCTCAACTGCGATAATCGATAATCCGATTGGAGATGATTCGGTTATAAGAACGGTAACTGTCACTGCAAGAGATAACTACTCTACTCCAATAGTGGGATACCAGTTCAAGATCGACATTACAATTACGGCTAACGATCCTGCGCATGATGAATCTTACTGGATAAAAGGTGTGGCTAGAACTACCACAATAAGCGATGTCCAACTTGATGCAACAAATGCTCAAGGGCAAACAACATTTGATATTGGCATCATGACTGCCGGACCAAGTTTCGACTCTGGTGATGGTCTGTCCGTTCAAGTCAAAACCGTTGATGGACAAGCAATAGGCTCTCCGTTTACGTTTATCAAACCGTAATAAGACTTCCTTTTTCAAGATTTTGAGGAGCTGCGAAAGTGGCTCCTCTTTCTTTTTTTCAAGTGCGAACAATTGGGCATGAACAAAGTGTTAATTTCGGATACTACCAGGCAAAACGAAAACACCCCTCGGTAACCCGAGGGACGTTGATGGAATAGCGTTTAAGATAGCTTTTTAATGACCAATTCGGCTCCTTTTACTGGTGCTGCATTCCATCACAATCGTAGAAGAGGAAGTATGTGATTTGTAAATCAACGTTGTTAACTTCCCAAAATACTTCAAGCTGTCCGACGCCTTCTTGAAGTGCGCAGCTTTTTACTGCATATTTTGGCTCGATCATTCACCATCTCCCCAATCTGTCTTACCTCTCCCGATACTCCCACTTGTCAAAACGGCTCATGTGCACGGAGTCCAAACCGCCGACAAAAAATGACTTGCCGTCAGCTGCCCACCCTAAAAACTGGATATTGTCGCTTGAGTTCATGTAAAAGCTATTATCGAATGGATACACAAACGATTTGGTTGTTGTTTTGATCACAAGCTGGGCATAGAAATCTTGACCGTTCGAGGGGTGCCAGTATTTGTCCGCGACATAGTTATGGCCAGTCGGCGACCAGTAGATTCTCGTCAATTGACGCTCCAAATCGTTTGGGTCCGCAGTGTAATTATCTTGGGTCGATACACTCTTTCCGGTTTGCAGGTCGGTGATGAAACCGTGAAGTTCCTTGAAGTCAAACCGCAGCTTCATATCGTTGGAATACGAGGGGAAGTTTTTAAAAGAATACGTGTACTTGAGTCCGGTTGGCAAATCGAGTTCTTTTATCGCTCCGTTTGCCTTGTACAGCACTTTTTTGGATGTCGGCACCCAATAAAACAAGTCTGGCACCATGTAGCTTTTGAGTTGGTCGTCACTGAGCGAAAATTGGTCATTTACCTTCATTTTCAGTGAGTTCATGTCTTGCAAGTACAGCTTGTAGCGTTTGGTGGCATCTGGCTCTTTGAGATTGGCTTGCACAAAGACGAGGTAATGGCCGTCTGGTGCCATCGCATAATCGAGGATTGGCGTGTCGGCCGTGCCGTTGGCAAGCAACGTTTTTTGCTTGGTGAGCGGGTTGTAGCGGTACAAGCTGGCTTGCTCGACCATTAACAGCTCATCTTTGCCAGAAGCCCATTTGGCGAAGCCGTTCAACTGGCTGAACTGCTTGGTTTTGGTGTCGTACAAATAAGGAATGGTCGGTGCGTTGTTTGTGAATCCTTGCTTTTCGGCGTACACAAAACGTCCGCTCGGCGACATGCTCGCGCGGTGTACGGCAGGCAATTGAGCGACGAGCGTCTGCTTTTTGCCATCCAGACCGATCCGATATATTTTGCTTGGCGGGTCTGTTGGAGTGGCTGTTGCCGATGCAGTTGCTGCGCTTGCTGTCGGCAATGCCAGGGACGGAAACAGTGAGACAGCAAGAAACAATGTTGTTAGAGCAATCATACGGGTTATTTTCATCGAATCATCCTTTCTGCAATAAGAAGACGCCCGAAAGGTTGAAAAGTTACAAAAAAAGAAAGAAATGGTATGCCAGCATGCGGGAAGAGGTGCGAAATGAAGGGCAGTTTCCGCCATTGGCTTAGCCGTAAGAAGAGTACATCGGGTCACAGGAAATCCAAATAGATAAAAAGTTTTCGCGACAAAACATCTCGACTTGCTATCTTTTTTATCTTTTCAAGATTTTGCAATAATTCATATTAAAACAATCGGATAAATGTGTTAAGATTTGCAATAGGATGTGAAAGATAGGAAAGGGAGTGGGATCATGCCAGTTGAAACATTCAAAGCAACCGCGCATCTTCAGGAGGGAATGGTCGTCAAGGCGCATTCCAGAAACTTCGAGGTAACGGTCGACGAGCCGAGAAGCCTTGGCGGAACGGATACAGCGATGAATCCTGTCGAATTGGTGCTGTCCGCCCTTGGCGCGTGCCAATCGATTGTAGCGCGTGCGTATGCGAAAAAGTTTGGTGTGCAGCTCGACGACTTTTGGGTGGAGGTAGAAGGCGACCTCGATACAGATGGCTTCATGAACAAATCCGATGTGCGTCGCGGTTACTCCGAGATTCGCTATACCTTTCATATCAAGACGGACGCATCCCGAGAGCAAGTGGAAGCATTCATTCAGTTTTTGGAGAAGACATGCCCTGTCGGCGACACGATTGCCAATCCGGTCACGCTCAAGCTAAACGGAATTGTCATCGGGAATGCTGCAAGCAAGCTGGGCTAATTTTTGCTGATGAGCAAAAGAAAAGAGGCGGGAGATTCTCTGCCTCTTTTTCTGTGTGAAGCGTGCCCGGAAAGCGGTATGTGGGAAAACCTCACGTACGGTTTGATGAGAGGGAGCTGAGAGAAGTAGGGCAACACGAAGGCCGCCCGAAAAATTCAGTTTTCAACTCTACAAAACGACATGATGTGTGCGTGGGGAGCTGCGCGTATAGCGGCGAGAGCGCAGCAAAAATGACAAAAAGAGGCGAAAAGCTTCGCCTCTTTCTGCGGGAATCGTCCAACGCTGCCTGCCTTACCCCAGCGGTGCGTTTTCAGAATGCGTTGCCGCTTGCTTCTTTTTCGACCAGATCAAAACAGGGATCAGCAACAGGGAAAGGAAGCCGCCAGCGAGCGACAGCGTGGCGTAGCTGGCACCGGAGACGACCATGCCGGACAAAGCTCCGCCAGATGCTCCGGCAAGGGCGATCAGGACGTCGACCGTCCCTTGGGTTTTCGCTCGTGTAGCGAGCGGAGTCGCGTCGACGATCAGGGCTGTACCGCTGATCAGGCCAAAATTCCAGCCGAGTCCGAGCAGGGCCAGAGCGAGGACGAGCAGCAGCATGGAATCAGCAGGGGCCAAAGCAGCGAGCACTCCTGCCGCGAGCAGCGTGATGCCAGCAGCAAGCGCCATGGCAGAGCGTCCGATTTTGTCCACGAGTATGCCAGTCATAAGCGAAGGCAAGTACATGGCGCCAATATGCACGCTGATGACGAGACCGACTTCGCTCAAGCCATGGCCGTGATGTTTCATATGGATGGGAGTCATCGTCATGATCGCAACCATGACGATTTGGGTCAAAATCATGATCGTTGCACCGACGATGATGCCGCGGCTGTTGGCGACAGACTGGCTATCCGCCAGATGTTCGGGATGTTTCTCTTCGCGGGCCTGGGCATCGGCAATCGCTTGGGCAACCAGCAGCGGGTCTGGGCGAAGCAGGAACAAAAAGACCAGTCCGGCGCAAAGAAAAGCCGCAGCCCCTAAAATAAAGGGACCAGCCAGCGGCGGCACGCCGATGGAAGTGGCAAAACGGCCCATCGTTTCCACCAGATTCGGGCCAGCCACTGCGCCAAAGGTGGTAGAAACGAGTGCGGTACTGACAGCGGTCGCGCGCTGCTGCGGCTGGGCCAGATCGGTTCCGGCATAGCGGGCTTGCAGGTTGGTGGCTGTCCCGGCGCCGTAAACGAGCAGCGAGGCAAACAGCAGGACGATATTTTGCGTCGTGGCAGCGAGGATCACCCCGATGGCGCCGATTCCGCCCGCGAGGAAGCCGGCTGCCAGACCGAAGCGGCGACCATGGCGTTGCGAAATTTTGCCGACCAACAGAGCGGCCAGCGCGGAGCCAAGCGTAAGCAAGGCAGCGGGAATGCCAGCGAGACTTTCGGTTCCCAGCATGTCTTGGGCGAGCAGGGCACCGACCGTGACGCCAGCGGCGAGTCCGGCGCCGCCAAAAATTTGCGAGATGACGACGATCAAGAGTGTCCGCTTGTAAAGCCGTTGTCGCTCATGGGGTGAATCGATAAAACATCGAAAATGGGCCTGTTGATTTTGCAAAGGCTGCAAATTATGATTAGAATGACGCACCATGGCTTTCTCTCCTTCTATTGTAGCTGTTTGTATGTAGCAAAATGGTTTCATGGGAAACGGAACTGGATGAATCTTATCTCCAATTTCTAGAAAAGTCAAACCAGTTTGACAAACAGAAGGGAGTATCTCTATGTCCGATTGGTGGGGACGCCCAAAAATCGAAATCGCCAAGTCGAAAAGCGAATGGATATGGGACATTCTGGGGGCCTTCTTTTATATCGGTGGAATCGTCTTTTTGCTGTTCGTTTGGGGGGAACTGCCGGACAAGGTTCCAGCCCATTTTGACGCGGTGGGAGAAGTGGATCGCTGGGGGTCCAAGTGGGAGCTGCTCATCTTGCCCGGGATCGGGGCATTCATCTTTGGCTTGATGCAGCTTTTGGAAAAGCATCCGGAAGTGTACAACTACCCGAAGCGATTCAATGAGTCCAACGCGGAGCAATTTTATTTGCAGAGTCGAAAAATAGTGAATCAGTTAAAAAATATGTGTCTGATCGTGTTTTCTGCGATTTTGCTGGAATCGGTTTCGATCGCCATGGGGTGGGGAGGCGGATTCGGCAAATGGTTTTTGCCTGTCGTGGCAGCCGGGATCGTCATTCAACTCGTTTACGGCTTCAGCAACTTGAACAAAATTCGCTGAGATCGCAAAAAAGCCCAAAGCATCCACTCCTTTGAGCAAAAGGAGCGCGCTTCGGGCTTTTTTGTGCTGCTTTACAATCCTTTGGAGCGTGGCTTGACGGGCAAAATAGCGCTTTCCATTTTTTCATAGAAGGAAAGCAAGCTATGTACAAAAGCGAAGCGCGGCAACAGCAGGAAGACGGTCAATGCCGAGCCGATGCTGATCAGAGCGCCTACGAGGACGTCGGCCGGATAGTGTACGCCTACCCAAATGCGGGACAAACCTACGCACACAGCGAGCAGCATCCAGAGAATGCCCGTTTTTCTTTGGAACAGCCAAAAGCTGACACAGAAAGAGAAAAACAAGATCGTATGGTCGCTCGGAAACGAATTGTCTACGGCTTTTTGCACCAGCTGATTCACATTGGCAAGCTCGGCGAATGGCTGGTTGTTAGTATGCAGAGTCCCAGCCAGTTTTCCGAGCACCTCCGCCATGACAAACGTGGCTGTCGCACAGATTACCATCATGCGATTTTGCGAGTCTCGCGTGAACCAGTAGAGCAGGGCGCACAGAGCCAGCGCGTAGACCGTATATTCCGCGATGGCGTAAAACGCCGGATTCAGTTCTGGATACTGCTTTCCCAGGTCGTTGATCGCCCGGAAGCACTGCACATTGAGTTCCATCAAATTCAAAAATAGCCAGCCCCTTTCTTTGACAATAGGAAAATACTAACCAACGGGCAGCAGAGAAGAAATCGATTTAGATTACATAAAATTACAATGGTGTAAGGTTGGCTCTCGACACGGAACGAGAAAAGCGAACAGCGGGTGTCGAAAAAGAAATTTTGAAATTTTATTTTATGATTAAGAAGATATCTTGATATTTTGTTTCAAGAGTCTATAATACAGGTATGTAACAAATTGCCAGTAAATTCTCGCAATAGAGGCGCTGCAAGCAGAAGGCGAAGGGGGAGTTTTTGGTTGACGCTCATTAGCCACGGTACAGCGGGACGAATCGAACGGCTGGCAAAGCAATCATTTTTCTTTTGCTAGAGAGAAGGACATTTTTTGAAAAGGGGAGGCTTTCCATGAAAAAAAGCAAGTTTTTATCCGTAGTAGGGATCGCCAGTCTGGCAGCGGCATTGCTCGTGGGAGGATGTAGCCAATCGTCGACGCAGCAGGGAGACAAGGTGGAGCTGTACATGGGGTATACTTCTGACCCGCCGACGAAGAAAAAGATGGAAGAAATTATTGCAAAATTCGAACAGTCTCACCCGCATATCAAAATCAAGACAGTGACAGCGCCCTACGAAGACTTTTACCAGAAGCTGACGACGCAAATCGCCGCAGGAAATGCGCCTGACATCTGGCAAAGCGACGGGACGAAAGTATTCGGCTTTGCCCAGCGCGGAGCGATTCGCGATATTACCGATTACGTCACGAAGGAAGTCAACAAAGACGAAGTGCTTGGCGTGGAGTTCAACAAAGACGCTTCCGGCAAATATTGGGGCGTGCCGCAGGGCATCCAGGTCGGGGCGCTTTTCTACAACAAAGATTTGTTCGACAAGGCTGGAGTCGCTTATCCGACGGCTGACTGGACCTGGGATGATTTGAAGGCGGCTGCCGCCAAGCTGACGCTTGATGCGAGCGGGAAAAATGCGGACGACCCTGCTTTTGACAAAAACGCGGTGAAGCAGTACGGATTTACGTTCTTCGGAAGCTCGCGCGGTGCGTTCAACATTATGAAAGCGTACGGCGGCGGCGTTCTCGATCCGACGATGACGCAATCGATCATCGACTCGCCGGAAAACAAAAAAGCGGTGGAGTGGATGGCGGACGGCATGAAGCGCAAGCTGTTCCCCAACCCGGCAGAGCTGAAAGCGTTCCAAAGCAATTTCAAGGTGTTTTTGAGCGGGGCCACGGCGATGCAGATCGACATTTACGCGGCGACGACCTCGATGAACGGAGCAGGCTTGAACTACGATGTCGCGCCGATGCCTAAAGGCCCGGACGGCAAACGTTTTGCGCCTGTCATCGCCAACTCGTGGGTCATCAACAAAAAAGCCGAGGAGCAAAAAGTCAAAGCAGCCCAGGAATGGATCACGTATTGGACGACATCGGACGAGGCGCAAAAAGAATGGGCAGAGGTGGGCGAAGCGATCCCGGTGAAAAAATCGGTCGCCAACTCCGAGATGTTCCTGAATCCGAGCATCAAGCCCGACAACAAAAAAGTGTTCCTGAATAGCCTGGACTTCGCCGGAACGATCGATACGAATGCCGTCTTTGCCGAATGGCTGAAAGTCGTCACAGACAACTTGGCCGAGCTGTTCATGGACAAGATGAGTGTGGACGATTACATCTCGAAAACCGATCAAGGGGTACAAAAAGTTTTGGATGACTTCTTCAAGAAGCAATAGCAAACCATCAGGGGAGGAAGTGTAGCGAGCGATGCTGGAGATACCGAACAAGCTACAGGCACAGCCTGATGTGAAAAAGAAACGGAAATGGCTGGACAGCGAGGGGAGATGGGGACTGCTTCTCGTCTCCCCCTACCTGATCCATTTTCTCGTGTTTGTCGTAGGAACTTCCCTTGCTTCCCTGTATTTCAGCTTTTCCGACTACGATATTTTGAATCCGCCCAAGTGGACTGGCCTGGACAACTATGAAAAGCTGTTCGCGGACCCGCTGTTTTACCAGGCGCTGTGGAACACGGTCTACTTCACGCTTTTGTACGTTCCGGCCAAGACGTTTTTGGCCCTTTTGCTGGCAGTCGCGCTGAACCAAAAGCTGAAAGGGCTAAAGCTGTTCCGCATGGCGCACTTTTTGCCAGTGATCTCTTCCTGGACGGTAATTGCCTATGTGGCGGATGCGGTGTTCAACCAGCGGATCGGTTTTGCCAATGCCATTCTCGCCCACTTCGCGATTGCACCGCAAAGCTGGCTGATCGACGAAGTGTGGGTCATTCCGGTGCTCGTGCTCATCGCGATCTGGAAGTCGGTCGGCTACATGATGATTATTTTTTTGGCGGGACTTCAAGGGATTTCCAACGACATGTACGAGGCGGCTTCGATTGATGGCGCCAACGCCTGGCAAAAGTTTTGGCGGGTGACTGTGCCGATGATTTCCGGTACGACGTTTCTCGTCATTATTTTGAACACGATCTACTCTTTTCAAAATTTCGAGCAAATCTTTGTCATGACGGGCGGGTCAACCGAAGCAGGATCGACGGGCGGCGCCAACAATGCGAGCCTCGTCCTGATGCTGCTCATGTTCAGACAAGGCTTCAGCTTTTACAAGATGGGCTACGCCTCCGCGATTGCCTGGGTGTTGTTCCTCATCCTGCTGGCGATTACTTTGGTGCAATTCAAATTGCAAAAGAAATGGGTTCACTATGACTAAACTTGACTGGATGTGCAGAGGAAAAGGGGGTAGCCATGCAAAAGCGTTTTCCGCTCAATAAACTATTCGGATACCTGTTTGTTCTCGCCAGCACTTTGATCATGGTTGTGCCGTTTTTGACGACTGTCTTCAACTCGTTGAAAACGTACAAGCAATACATGCAATTTCCGCCGGAGTGGCTGCCTGACCCTGTGAAGTGGAGCAACTACTCGCAGGTGTGGGAGCAGGCGAATTTCAGCAGCTATACGGTGAACAGTGTGATTGTCGCCGTTCTTTCCGTAGTCGGTACGCTGTTGTCCAGCTCGATGATCGCGTTTGCTTTCGCTCGCTTGAAGTTTCCGTTTCGTGACACGCTGTTCATGATCGTGCTCGGTACGATGATGATTCCGGGGATTGTGACGATCATCCCGCAGTTCATTATCTTCAAAAATTTGGGCATGCTCGACTCGCTCACGCCGCTGTGGATTTTGGAGTGGCTGGGACAGCCGTTCGCGATTTTTCTGATGAGGCAAGCATTTTTGAGCATTCCAAAAGACTACGAGGAAGCGGCCAAGCTGGATGGCTGCAATCCGTTCCAGATTTACT
The DNA here is from genome assembly GCF_038000275.1 of Brevibacillus sp. FSL K6-0770. Classification (NCBI taxonomy): domain Bacteria; kingdom Bacillati; phylum Bacillota; class Bacilli; order Caryophanales; family Paenibacillaceae; genus Brevibacillus; species Brevibacillus sp. FSL K6-0770. The sequence continues at coordinate 4,760,118 of NZ_JBBOBQ010000001.1, read as the reverse complement.
GGCGGGTATTTTTGCCGATGTGCAAGCCGGCGCTGGCGACACTGGCCGTATTTACGTTCATGGGCAAATGGAACGAGATTCTCGCGCCTGTGATTTATTTGCTATCCGAAGAGCATTTTACGCTGCCGATCGGAATTTTGTCGCTGCGCGGACAGTACAAGACCGATGACCAGCTGCTGGTCGCCGGGGCGTTGATCAGTTTGATTCCGATTTTGATCGTCTTTTTGTTTGCGGAAAAATATTTCGTGGAAGGCTCCAAAACTTCCGGGCTAAAGTAGGCGAGGCAATAGGAGGCGGATGAAACGCATGTTTTATGTACCATTAGACGAGCTGTATCTGGATGCTTTGTGCGAGCTGTGGAACCAGGAGCTTGGCGAGCGCTTCCCGATGCGGCCCGAGCTTTTTCAGCAAAACAGCTTCGCAGACAAAAACGTGCTGCAAGCCGGCTCCTGGATTGCCATCGATTCTGCCACGCGCCGTCCGGCAGGGTTCGCTGTGGCGAAATGCTGGCAGGAAAAACTCGATGTCCAGCTGGGAAAAGGTGTCGGCTGGATTCAAGTGTTGCTGGTGGATCACGAGTTTCGCGGGCAAGGAATCGGCGGGGAGCTGCTGACGCGGGCGGAGCGGGCTTTGCAGCAGCGAGGGGTGCAAAAAATTTGGCTGGGGCGCGATCCGTATCATTACTTTCCTGGCATCCCTGATGAATCGACGGCGGTCAAAGACTGGTTTGCCGCGCGAGGATACAGTCTGCTGGAGCCGCTGGAAAACGATCTGCTCTGCCGCTATGCCGCAGAGGAGGAAGCATCGCCGCTGCCGCAAGTTTCCGACGGTTGCTTCCGGTTGTTGACGCAAGCAGACAAGGAAGCTTTTCTGGCCTTTTTGCACCGCTGCTTTCCGGGGCGCTGGGAGTACGAGGCGATCCACTATTTTCAGCGCGGGGGAACCGGGCGCGAGTTCGTTGTTTTGGAGCGGCAAAAAGAAATCGTCGGCTTTTGCCGGATTAACGATGCCAACTCGCCGTTCATTGCCCAAAACGTGTACTGGTCGCCGCTGTTTGAGCAGGAATTGGGCGGGATCGGGCCGCTTGGCATCGACCCGGCGCATCGGGGAAGCGGTTTGGGACTGGCGATTGTCCAGGCAGGGATTGCCATGCTGCGCAAGCGCGGCGTGCGGCAAATTGTCATCGACTGGACTGCGCTCATGAACTTTTACGCCAAGCTCGGCTATTCAAGCTGGAAGCAGTACGCCAAATACAGCAAGGAGCTGTGAGAAGGGGGATCTCCATGCGCGCAGAGCAGATGAGTGTGGAGCAAAAAGTTGGGCAGTTGCTGATGATCGGGTACCAGACGCTCGATCTGCCACAAGAGATGGAAAAATGGATCAAGGAGCGGCAGATTGGCAACGTCATTTTGTTCAGCCGCAACATCGGTTCGCACGCGGAAACATTTGAGCGCGTGGGCACGATGCAAGGCTGGGCAAAGGAGGCCGGGCACTGCTGCCCGCTATTGATCGGGACGGATCAGGAAAACGGGGTGGTGTCGAGACTGCAAGAAGCGACAGCATTCCCCGGGGCGATGGCGCTCGGAGCGACGGGAAATCCAGACTTGGCGCGGCAAATATACGCAGCGACAGGCGCGGAGCTGCGAGCGGCCGGGATTGGCGTCAATTTTGCTCCTGTCATCGACGTGAACAACAACCCGCAAAATCCGGTGATCGGCGTTCGTTCATTTGGGGCTGACCCAGCGGCAGTCGGGCAATTTGGCGAAGCAGCCATGCACGGTTTGCTGGCGAGCGGCGTCATTCCGGCAGTAAAGCATTTCCCCGGACATGGAGACACGCACACAGACTCGCATGAAGCGATTCCGGTTTTGCCGCACGATTGGCAAAGGCTCACACAGGTCGAGCTGGCTCCGTTTCGGCACTGCATCGAGGCAGGCACTCCGGTGGTCATGATTGGTCATGTCAGCTTACCGACCATCGATGCCAGCGGACTGCCTGCTTCGATCTCGCAGCAGCTCGTGACGGACATTTTGCGAAGGGAACTTGGGTTTTCCGGAGTCGCGATTACCGACTGCCTGGAAATGGCGGCGATTGCCAACTCCACTGGCGTGCCGGAAGCGGCGGTGCTCTCGCTCAACGCTGGCGTGGATATGGTGCTGGTCTCCCATACGCATGAGGTTCAGCAGCAGACGTATGACCGACTGGTCGAGGCGATTGAAAACGGCGAGATTTCCCCAGCCCGCGTAGACGAAGCAGTCAATCGGGTTTTGGCTTTGAAGCGGCGTTTTCTTTCCTGGGAGACGTATGCTGCGACGACGCCTCCTGCTTTTGACCGGGCCGGGCACGAGCATTTGGCGAAGGAAGTGCTGGCGCAGGCTGTCACGGTGCTGAAAAATGAGCGCGGGATCGTCCCCATTCCGAAGCAGGCTGCGACGCTTGGCGTGATCATGCCGCGAGTCGGGCGAGTGACGTTGGCCGAGGATGAGGACCAGCAGGCGGAAGCGGAACTTTTGGCAGCGTCTTTGCAAGCGTATAGCCCGGTACAATGCCATTTTCTGCGTTCGTTGCAACCGACGCGGGAAGAAGTAGAGCAAGCTTTTGCCGCGATGGCGCCTTTTGAAACGGTCATTGTCTTTACGTACAACGCCCATCTTTACGAAGGGCAGGCGCAGTTGGTCAAGCAACTGTCCGGTCAAGGCAAAAAAGTGATCGCGGTAGCGCTGCGAAACCCGTACGACCTGGGCGCATTTCCCGAAGTCGATGCTTGTCTCGCGGTGTACGATCATCGCAAGCTGGCAATCGAAGCCGTAGCGGATGTATTGTTTGGCAAGCAAAAACCAACTGGTCGATTACCTGTCAGGATGTAGGAGCAGCATGGAAACTTTGGACGCAAAAACAAGTGACAAAACAAAACTGACGGGGAGGTAGCGCATGAGAAATCAACTGAGCGGCTTGACCACGGAAACAAAGAACAAGCAATCCGAAGATTTGGATTTGCTCTCGACATTCGATATCGTCAGACTCATGAACGAAGAGGATAAAAAAGTCGCTTATTGCGTGGAAAAAGAACTGCCTGCCATTGCTCGGGCAATCGATATGATCGCGGAATGCCTGCAAAACGGCGGAAGGCTGTTTTATTTTGGCGCAGGCACCAGCGGACGTCTTGGACTACTGGATGCTGCGGAGTGCCCGCCGACTTTTGGCACAGACCCTGCATTGGTGCAAGGCGTGATCGCTGGCGGAGTGGAAGCGGTCGTGAAAGCAATCGAGGGCGCAGAGGATCTCGCCCATTTGGGGCAGGAAGATGTTGTGGCGCATGGCGTGCGCGAAGGCGATGCGGTAGTGGGCATTGCCGCGAGCGGACGGACTCCCTATGTAAAAGGGGCGCTGGAGGAAGCGGGACGATTGAAGGCGAAAATCATTTCCTTGTCGTGCAACCCTGCTGCCGAAATCAATGAGGGCGTGGACGCCTCGATCAACGTGGTGGTCGGCCCGGAGGTCGTAACAGGCTCTACGCGGCTGAAGGCGGCGACTGCGCAAAAAATGGTATTGAACATGATTACGACGACATGCATGGTGCGCTTGGGCAAGGTGTACAAAAACTTGATGGTGAACGTGCAGATCACAAATGAAAAGCTGAAGGAGCGAGCCAAGCAGATCGTAGCAGAGGCCGCGCAAGTGCCGCCGGAAGAAGCGGAGCAGCTTTTGGCGCAAGCGAATGGAGACGCCAAGCTGGCGATTGTCATGAAAAAAACAGCGTTGGCGCGGGAAGAGTCTGTGCGCTTGCTGGAACAATACAAAGGGAATATTCGACCGATCATGGAAGGGCATGTGTCCAGGTAGAGGAGGACATAGCTGATTCAGACGGTGTAACGAAGGCTTTGCCAGGCGACGACGACTGGCGAAGCCTTTTTGCCTTTTGGGGGCGCAAAGCATTGAGAATGGCCGGGATGGGAATGAAAATCAGTAGTATGATCCATAAAATGTTCATTTGATGAAATCACTGGAACACTCTATAATTAAATTAATTATTATATTGTAATTGTTCTATATTGATTATGGGGGTGCTTCTTATGAATCATGCTGACTATCATCATCTCGATCACGTGAAGGAACAGCAAAAGTCGAAGAAAACGCTGTGGATTACACTGATCTTGACTTTGTTTTTTACGATTGTCGAAATTGTGGGCGGCTTGCTGTCCAACTCGCTCGCGCTCTTGTCCGACTCGGCGCATATGATCTCGGACGTGATCGCCCTCGGCCTGAGCATGACCGCGATTTACATGGCGACGCGCAAGCCGAACAAAAAGTATACGTTTGGCTTTCTGCGCTTTGAAATCATTGCCTCGTTTCTGAACGGTCTGGCTCTTGCCGTCATTGCCATCGGGATTGCGATCGAAGGGATCAACCGGATGATTCATCCGCAAGACGTCGACTTGGGACTGATGTTGACGATCGCCTCGATCGGGCTGATTGTGAATATCGTCCTGACCGTCGTTCTCTCCAGAAGCACGAAGGAAGAAAACAATCTGAACGTAAAAAGCGCGCTGTGGCACTTCATCGGCGATTTGCTCAGCTCTGTCGGGGTAATCGCTTCGGCTATTCTCATTTACTTCACAGGCTACTACTTGTTCGACCCGTTGATCAGTATGGTGATCGGGGCCATCATTTTTATGGGCGGCTTTAAAATCATCCGAGAATCTCTCGCTGTGTTGATGGAGTCTGTGCCGGAGCAGTTTGACCTGGATCAAATCCGGGCAGACCTCGCCAGTGTGGAAGGAGTCTACGATGTGCATGAGCTGCATCTGTGGGCGGTATCGACGGAGCACTATTCGCTGACGGCGCATGTGTTCGTGAGGGAAGATATTCAACCGTATTGCGTGATTCTCGGCATCAATCATCTGTTGAAAACAAAGTACGGCATCGAGCATTCGACGATTCAGATCGAGCACCCGATGATCCTCGATCACGGGGAGTACGGGAAGCAATTTTTGCTGCCGCAGACGTAAGCGGAATGCTGTGGCGTGTGCGGTCCATTAACAAAAGCCGGGCGGTTCCAGATCATGTGCAGGTTTTGCTGTACAGGTTCTGGCAACTAGCCCGGCTTTGTTTTTTCCTTGCTGCTTTAAAGCGTTTGTGGTTTTACGCATGCTCTTGCTGTGTATTCTGAATAGACTGTAAAATTCCGGTATAATCGCATGCCAAAATTCGAGTGGAGGATACGCTGGTGCAAACAATCAAGTTTTGTCCGTGCAATCTGGAAGGCAGTCTGAAATGGGTGAGGGACGAGGTCAGGCAGCTTCCCGACGTGCAAGTAATCGATGAGCGCTGTGTCAACTATTGCGGTCAATGCCTGGAAAAAGCGTTTGCCCTGTTCAACGGCAAAAACGTGGTGGGCAACGACGGGCAAGAACTGCTGGAGCGACTGAAAGAAAAATGGGCGGCGACAACCGCGGTATACCAGGACGCAGAAGGGGCGTGACCTTCTGCGTTTTTTTGTGTGGATGATCGTATGCTCCAAAACTTTTGCTGATAGAGACTACTAATGAGGATAGCGAAATAAGGCATATTATCAAGGAGTTAATGATGGATTAATGAAATTTCAAAATATATAAACTTATACAAAGTGACTTACCAAAAATTGTAAAATATAGTACAGTTCATTTTGAGTAATTGATTTACATTTTTTGTTATTTGAGTTTTGTTTAGTAACAACAAATAGATCATAAAAAGGGGGCTCGTAGATGAGAAAAACTAAACTAATCTTTTTGGTCGTCAGCTATTTAATTGTCTTTGGAATTGGTGGGTATTCATATAGTTTTATTTCTCTTTCTGAAAGCAAGCAGACGGGATATCTGTCGGAAACTGATAGAGACAAATTTATAGCTTTTACCAAAAAAATAGACGAAAAGTTTAAGCCAGAAGGCTATGAAGAGTTACTGCAAGGTAATGAAAACATGCTGACAACTCCGGACATTATCTTGGGCCCACAGCAAAAAGAAATAGAAACTTCCATATTTGGCAGACAGAAAAACTACATATATAAAAATAAAACAAACGGAACTGTCATTCTAATGAGCATTAGTAAACGTCTTGGAGCCCAGCAAGAACAATGGCAAAACAGTATTTATTATAGCAACGCCAGATATAATTCGCCGGATAATGATTTAAAAGCATATTATGCGAATGTCTATCCGTCTGTAAATGCCTATCAATATAGCTTTGAAAAATATGGATATAACGTAAGTTGCGTCCTTATATCTGATTCTAAATATGATAAGGGAGCAAATAATTTAGCAGACTTCATAACTCAAGTAGATAAATTCCTTCAAGGAAATATCTAAATATAGTATTGAGAAAGAAGGTCTTATTTTGAAGAGAAATCGGAGCAAGGCCATCAGCCACATTCTATCTAGTGCTTTAGTTCTTGGGGTTTTAGCGTCTGGAGCAACTGTCTATGCAAGTGAAGTTGATCGAGAAGTAGGTTCTTATTCTGTAGGTGAATTGACTTATACTCCCGAGAGTAAGTACCCTTATTTTCAAAAAGAAGCGTCAATTAAACCTTATTCTTCCACTGTAGTATATAAGCAAGATGGTTATGTTAGAGGGTCTTTAAAAGCTGAAGAAGATGGATACGAGCGTGATTATTTGCTAGTGCACAAAGCAGATGTCGAGGTAATTGATGGCACAGAAATCAATTACAAATTTATGCAGACAGTTAAAAAAACGAATGAAACATCGCATTCGCTTGAATCAGGCGTGCGAGCTCAGGGAGGCTATAAGTTCCTGGCAGAAATAGAAGGACACATTGACCATACTTATGTATCTAAGGAAATAATTGAATATACAAAAGGTACTGAAACCAGTGTCAATGTATCTAAACCGGGTGATTACACGTTGTATTTCTATGCTCAGGCGAAAAGGTACAACATATACGCAGATTGGTATGGATATACCATAGATAACAAAAAGGAGAGAAAACTAAATCGCTATGTTGGCGATGTATTCGAAGCAACGACTCACGAATACATCAAGCCTAAGAAAAACAGATAAATCCCGGTTCATCTGAAGCACAAAAAAGCAGAGGCGACTTAATCCGCCTCTGCTTTTTCTTTTTCAAGCTACTCGTCCCCAAACAGAAAGCGCCCTTTTTCCTGGATTTGTTGCCCATCAATGAACACATCCGGTTCGTTTACGATTAAATCAATGTGCACACCAGCCTGGATGGTACCCCCAAAAGTCGCGTTGCTGCCGAACGCAACGTGGATCGTCCCGAATGCTTTCTCGTCTTCCAGCACAACCCCGATAATTCTCGCCTTGTGATTGGTTCCAATCCCAAATTCCGCCAGCATGCGGCCATCGCCATCCCCGAGCGTGGCAAGCAGTCGCGAACCCGTCGGCCCCTCTGCGCTGATCAGCCGACCATCCTTGATCGTAAGCAGCAAAGGCTCGTCAATCATGCCGATTCCGCCGATGGAGCCGTCGACCAAAATTTGTCCGTTGGCCGAGCCTTCGATGGGGGCGATGTACGCCTCGCCAGACGGGAGATTGCCCGATTGTCCTTTTTCCAGATACATGCCAGTGCTGAGAACGCCGTTGCGTGTTTCAATGGAAAATTCCAGCGCGTAGCCGGCTTTTTCAATTCGTACTTGTTTGCCGCGGGTCAGGATGTCTGTCACCTCTTCGGTCAGCCGTTTGACCTCCTGATAATCGGCAGAAATCGCTCCAGCGGTAAACATGTCGCGGGTAATGCCCGGCATGGTGGCGACGCGCGTTCCGTTGGCAGCAGCCACTTTTCGCGCTTGTGTGTGCGTAAGCGAATGTTTCGTGATGCACACCGCTACGTCCGCTTGCTCCATCGCTTTGGCAATCGCCTGCGGCGGCTCCTGGCCGGATTTTTCGCGCTCCTGCATGACTAACAGCACGGTTTCCGCACCGAGCAGCTTTCCAGCTTCATAGAGAGCTTCTGCCAAAGGACGCTTATCTTCATCGGTAACAATGACCAATTCTTCCTTTTCCTTTACGCCTAAACAAGTCGCCAGCAAATTGCGGCTGATTTCCACGAGTTGGCTCATCGGTCGCTCACTCCTGATTTTTAGTAAATGTAAATCTTGAAGAGATTGTACTGAAAGAAAAAGCGGTTAATCAAGTCTTAATTTTTTTGTTTTTTGACTATTTACACTAAAAAAAGCATTTGCTATAATCCAAAACGTAACACATATTGAACATGTGTTTCATTATTTGATACACACAAAAATGTCTGGGGGAATCGTAGTGAGGAAAATGTTGAAAGCCAAAGCGTTGTTTTCTTCTGTCATGGTCGTATCCATGCTGGCACTCGCTGCATGTGGTGGACAAGGAAGCGCTCCTGCTCAAGATGCAAAGGGCGGCGACCAGCAGCAGGCGGCTGGACAGCCAAAAGATGGCGGCGTGCTGAAAATCGGCTTGTCTTCTACGGCAAAAACACTGGACCCAATTGCTTACACGGGTGCTTATGAATCCAACATCATCCGCAGTATTGGCGACACGCTCGTCCGTTACACGAATGACTTGTCCAAAATTGAACCGAGCCTCGCAACAGAGTGGAAAGTGTCGGATGACATGAAGGTGTATACGTTCAAGCTCCAGGACAATGTGTACTTCCAGCCTGGCAAATACCAGGATGGACGGAAAATGACAGCCGAGGACGTGAAGTACAGTCTGGAACGTTCTGCGAAGCAATCCGCACTCAAGCGTCTGCGCGGCGTGGAAAAAGTAGAAGTCATCAGCGAAAACGAAGTAGCGATTCACCTGGACGCGCCAAACGCCGCTTTGCTTGCCATGCTGACAGACGGCGGCAACATCATCGTTCCGCGCGAAGAGGTAGAAGGCTGGAAAGATCAGTTCGGCACTCACCTCGTGGGAACAGGGCCGTTCATGATCGATAAATTCAACCAGGACGATTCTGTAAATTTGAAGCGTTCTGATAAATACTGGGGTCCGAAGCCTCACCTGGATGGCGTAGAGTTCAAATTCATCACCGATGCGAACATGATGACCAACGCCCTGCGCTCCGGCGACATCGACATGGTGACCGATGTCAAAGGGCAAAACCGTGCGATCATCGAGAAGGATCAAAACTTGAACTTGCAAACGAAGCCAGGTTTGTCCATTGAGTACATGGGTTTGAACCAGATCGAAGGCCCGACGAAGGACAAAAAAGTGCGTGAAGCAATCCGTCTCGCGGTAGACGTGGAAGGTTTGGTCAAAGGGGTATTCAAATGGGGCGGAGCGGAAAAATCTTTCCTGCCGCTGCCAAAAGCATCGTGGGGCTATGACTCGTCTCTCGAAGCAGCCGTTCCTGCTTTTGACCCGCAAAAAGCCAAACAGCTTCTGGCTGAAGCAGGCTATCCGGACGGATTCAAAACCGAGCTTTATGTAATCGCTTCCCGCGTGCCGCAAGCGACCATCGCAGCGCAACAGCTGAAAGACAACCTGAACATCGACGCAGAGATCAAAACCGTTGAGTGGGGAACGTTCAGCGACATCGTAGCCAAAGGAAAAGCTCCGCTCTACATCATGGGCTGGTCCTGGTACCCGGACCCTGACTTCTTCCTCTATCAAATGTTCCACAGCAAGCAAATCGGTTCGCTCGGCAACGGCTACGCTTACAGCAATCCGGAAGTAGACAAGCTTCTGGAACGCGCAACGGCAGAGACGACAGACGAAGCGAAGCGCAAAGAGCTGTACAGCCAGGCGATGAAACAAATCAACGATGACGTCGTTCACGTCGAACTGGGCCTGCTCGATGTTGCGACCGGAATGAAGAAATACGTGCAAGATTACCAAGTGCGTGCGGACAGCTCGATCTTCCTGGTCAACAGCGAGACGAACGTTTGGCTGAACAAGTAATACACACGCCTAAAAGCTTCCACGCTTCGAAGAGAGGCCGCGACAAAGCCCTCTCTTCGGGCATTTCTTACCAGGCCAAGCTTTAAACGAATAGTGGGAAGGAGGAGAGTGGCTTGCTCAAACTGATTTTCAAACGGTTATTCGATTTAATCCCTACGCTGTTTGTCGTTGCCACGACCGTTTTCATCATCACGCGGTTGATTCCCGGCGACCCGGCGGCAGTGCTGCTTGGGCCGCAAGCTTCCCCTGATGAAATCGCCAAAATGCGGGAAACACTCGGGCTGAACCAGCCGTTGTACCTCCAATACGTCGACTTCCTCGGCAGCTTGCTGCAGGGAGATTTGGGAACCTCGCTCGGCTACAATCAGCCGGTCATGTCTTTGATCATGGAGCGCTTCCCGAACACGCTTTTGCTGTCCGCCTGTGCGCTCGCTCTCTCGCTGCTCATCGGGATTCCGGCAGGCATCATTTCTGCAACCAAACAGTATTCGTTCTGGGATTACACCGTCATGATTCTCTCGCTCGTTGGCGTATCGATGCCGATCTTTTGGCTCGGGGTCATGCTCGTTCTTTACTTCAGCGTGCATCTTGGCTGGCTTCCGGCTACCGGGATGGGCTCGTTGTCCGAAGGCTTCGACAGCGTAGTCACGCACCTGATCTTGCCGAGCATCGCCTTGTCCACGATTCCGATGGCTACTTTTGCCCGGATTACGCGCTCCAGCATGCTTGAAGTAATCCGCCAGGACTACATCAAGACGGCTCGGGCGAAAGGGCTGCGCGAATTTTTCGTCGTCTGGAAGCACGCCTTGAAAAATGCGATGACTCCATTGCTTACGGTCATGGGGATGCAAATTTCCTCCATGCTCGGCGGGGCTGTCCTGACGGAGACGATCTTCAGCTGGCCGGGGATGGGGCGTCTCGTGGTGGACGCGATTGAAAATCGGGACTTTGTCGTCGTGCAAGGAACCGTCCTGTTCATCGCCGTTATTTTCGTGTTGATCAATTTGCTCGTCGACATTTTGTACACCGTGGTCAATCCGCGCGTGAAACTAACGAATAAAGGGGAGGGCTGATCCGATATGAGCAACCACGCGCAACCATTATCGCCAGCTCCCGCGACGCTCGCACCTAACGCACCCAAGAAAAAAAGCAAGGAAAACAGTGTATGGAGCCGGCTTTTGAAAAACAAGCTGGCGATGGTCGGCATGGTCATCATCGCGATCATGGTCATTTTCGCCCTGTTCGCGCCATTGATTGCGACGCACGGGCCGAATGACATGGACTTGGCCAATTCGCTGTCCGAGCCTGGCATCGACGGTCATTTGCTCGGAACTGACAACTACGGACGCGATTTGTTCAGCCGGATCGTCTACGGCACGCGCATTTCCTTGATCGTCGGTATTTTTGCGATCGGACTCGGCGGCATGATCGGCACGCTGCTCGGTCTTTTGGCAGGCTACTACGGAGGCAAATGGGATGCGATCATCATGCGCCTCATGGACGGATTGTTTGCATTCCCGTTCATCCTGTTGTCCATCTCGCTGATGACCGTGCTTGGAGCCGGATTGTTCAACGTCATTCTCGCCATCGGGATTGCCAATATTCCCGGCTTCGCCCGAATTGTCCGCGGCCAGGTGCTGGCGGTCAAGGAGGAAGAGTATATCGAGGTGACGCGCTCGCTTGGGGCCAACGATTCCCGCATTATTTTTCACCATATCCTGCCAAACTGTATGGCGCCGATTATTGTTTACGCAACGATGCACGTAGCCGGAGCGATCATTTCCGAAGCGGCGCTGAGCTTCCTCGGCCTGGGCGTGCAGCCGCCTACCGCTTCATGGGGCAGCATCCTGAAGGACGGAAAAGACTTCCTCGTCTTGTCGCCGCACATGGCAACGTTCTCCGGGCTGGCGATTTTGCTCTCGGTACTCGGCTTCAACCTGTTCGGTGACGGCTTGCGCGATGCACTCGATCCGAAAATGAAAGTGTAAGCGACAAAAGTGAGACATAGATTGGGGTGAAGGGGAATTGGCAAAGTCAGATGTACTACTCAGCGTGCAAGATTTGGCCGTTTATTTTTATTCGTCCGGAGTCGTGAAGGCGGTAAACGGCGTGAGCTTTGATCTGAAGCAGGGGGAGACGATCGGGATTGTCGGAGAATCAGGCTCGGGCAAAAGCGTGACCTCCACCGCCATTCTCGGGCTGATTCCGTCTCCCCCTGGAAAAATCGAGCGAGGCAGCATTTTGTTTGAAGGAAAAGATTTGACGAAGCTTTCCCAGGCACAGATGCGCAAGATTCGGGGAAACGAAATTTCGATGATTTTTCAAGACCCGATGACCTCCCTCAATCCGGTTTTTACCGTGGGGAATCAAATTATCGAAGTAATCCGTCTGCACCAGCAGCTGGACAAAAAAGCGGCTCGCCAGCGGGCGATTGAGATGTTGAAGCTGGTCGGGATTCCGGAGCCGGAAAAACGGCTGGAGCAATATCCGCACGAATTTTCCGGCGGGATGCGCCAACGCGTCATGATCGCGATTGCCCTCGCCTGCAATCCGAAGCTGCTGATTGCGGACGAGCCGACAACTGCTTTGGACGTAACGGTACAAGCGCAAATTTTGGACTTGATGAAAAAACTGCAAGACGATTTGCAAACATCGATCATCATGATTACTCATGACCTGGGTGTCGTTTGGGAGAGCTGTCAAAAAGTTCTCGTCATGTATGCCGGAAACACGGTGGAATACGCAACGGTAGAAGAGTTGTACGAAAAGCCGCTTCATCCTTATACGTGGGGATTGCTTGATTCCCAGATCAAATCAGACACAACGGGCAAGCTGCCGTCGATCCCGGGCAATCCTCCTGACCTGCGCGAAGATATTGCGGGCTGCTACTTCGCTCCCCGCTGTCCATATGCCAAAGACAAGTGCTTCAGCGAAAAACCGCCGCTCGTCGAAGTGGCTCCCAACCATCTGGTAGCCTGCCACTTCCAGACGAGCGACCACCGTCTTGAACGGAAAGGGGGAAGCCAGGCATGAGTGAGTCGATCATCCAAATCAATCAGCTGAAAAAGCATTTTCCCGTAAAGGATCAGTCTTTGTTCGGCAAATCCTCGAAAGTCGTCAAGGCAGTCGATGACGTCAGCTTTGAGGTGAAAAGAGGGGAGACGCTCGGGATCGTGGGCGAGTCCGGGTGCGGCAAGTCGACATTGGCTCGCCTGATCATGCAGCTGATTCGTCCGACGGAAGGCTCCGTCATCATGGGGGGCCAGGATTTGGCCAAGCTGTCCGACAAGGAAATGAAGCGGGCGCGCAAATCGATCCAGATGATTTTCCAAAATCCGTATGCGTCGCTCGATCCGCGCAAAACAGTCGAGCAGCTGATCGTGGAGCCGCTGGTCATTCACCAGGTCGGAACTCACCAGGAACGGGTAAAAAGGGTGAAGGAGCTTTTGGAAGTCGTCGGGCTTTCCGATTATCACGCCACCCGTTACCCGCATGAGTTTTCCGGCGGACAGCGGCAGCGAATCAACATCGCCAGGGCGCTTGCGCTCAATCCGGAAGTTGTAATTTGCGACGAGTCCGTTTCGGCTTTGGACGTGTCGATTCAGGCGCAAGTGATCAACTTGCTGAAGGATTTGCAGGCGAGCTTCAACCTGACCTACATTTTCATTTCCCACGATTTGAACGTCGTGCGCTACATCAGCGACCGGATTGCCGTCATGTATTTGGGCCGTGTCGTGGAGATGGGAACGTACGAGGAGATTTACCACAATGCGCAGCACCCGTATACGCGAGCGCTGCTGTCGGCAGTGCCGAAGGAAAGTCCGCTGATCAAAAAGGAGCGGGTCATCCTGACGGGTGATGTGCCGAGTCCGATGAATCCGCCATCCGGCTGCCATTTCCACAAGCGGTGCCCGTATGCGACCGACCGTTGCAAGACAGAAGCGCCTGCGCTCACGTTGTATGAAGGGCAGCACAAGGTTTCTTGTCATCTTTTAGGAAATCTATCATAATGGAAAAGGAGACTTTTTTATGTCTTTCAAGCATGTAATCGAAATGTACGATCTTATGGACAGCGCTTACGTTACAGGGGATGACCTGAAACGATATTTTGAACAAAGCGGCTTTCGCGATGTAGAAGTATCTACCGTTACTGGACAAAAAGGAAAGACCGATTTCGTCAAAGTATTAATAAAAGGAAAGAACGGAAAAAGCAGCGGCGGAACGGCGCCGACACTTGGCGTCATTGGCCGTTTGGGCGGGATTGGCGCCCGTCCCGAGCAAGTCGGCTTCGTATCTGATGGCGACGGCGCTCTGGCGTGCATGGCAGCAGCAGCGAAGCTTGCCGACATGCAGCAGCGCGGCGACGTGTTGGAAGGAGACATCCTCCTGACTACGCACATCTGCCCGGATGCGCCGACTCTTCCGCATGATCCCGTGCCGTTCATGAACTCTCCGGTGGACATGCAGATCATGAATGCGAATGAAGTATCGTCCGAGATGGACGCGATTTTGTCCATCGACACCACAAAAGGAAACATGATTCTCAATCATACAGGCTATGCGATCACCCCGACGGTCAAGGAAGGGTACATCTTGCGCATCAGCAACGATTTGCTTGAACTGGTGAAGCAAACGTCCGGCAACATGCCAGTGACATTGCCGATTACGGTACAAGACATCACGCCGTACGGCAACAATTTGCACCACATCAACAGCATCATGCAGCCGTGTGTCGTAACAGACAGCCCGGTTGTCGGGATTGCCTTGACGACCCAGGTGCCAGTAGCAGGCTGCGCCACAGGTGCGACTCATCTCGTGCACGTCGAACAAGTCGTGCGCTTCGTGATCGAGGTAGCCAAGCTGTTTGGAACAGGCAAGTGCGCGTTCTACGACGAGGAAGAGTTTGCGCGGATGACATCGCTGTACGGCTCCATGAAGCATCTGCTCACACTGGACGGCAAGGTGAGCGTGTCATGAGCGATCAACTGAAAGCGTTAAAAGACCAGGTCATCGCCGCCGTCGAACAAAACAAGGACGAATTGATCGAGCTGTGCTGCAAGCTGATCCAGTTCCCGAGCGAAAACCCGCCTGGCGATTCCGGGCCGATCAGCCGCTTTATTACGGAATATCTGGAGCGTTTTGACATCGCTACAGACTGGCATGAAGCAGGGCCAAACATGTACAACCTCGTGTCCCGGATCGGCAATCTGCAATCGGGCAAAAAGCTGATTTACTGCGGCCATACGGATGTCGTGCCTGCCGGGGACTTGTCCAAGTGGGAATTTGCTCCGTTCAGCGGCGAAGTAAAAGACGGCTGGATTTTGGGCCGCGGCGCTTCTGACATGAAGGGCGGCTTGGCTGGACTGATTTTTGCCGCGACGATTTTGCAGCGGCTGGGAGTCGAACTGCCGGGACAATTGATTCTGGCGATCGTGCCGGACGAGGAAACAGGCGGAGCGATGGGCGTTCCGTGGATTTTGGAGCGCAAGCTGGTCGAGGGAGACGGATGCCTGATCGCCGAGCCGTCCTCGCCGCATAATCCGACTTTGGGACAAAAAGGTTCCTGCTGGTTCCAGCTCACGGTCAAAGGCAAGCCAGCTCACGGCAGCCTCGGGCCGATCGCCGGCAAAAATGCGATCATGGATGCGATTCGCGCTATCGAACGGATTCGCACCGTATGGGATTATCCGGTCGTGATTCCGGATGAAGTCAAGGAACTCGTGAAGGTATCCAAAGCATACATGCTCGGCACCGAGCGGGAACCGTACCAGGATGTGCTGGAGCGCGTCTCTTGCAACATCGGTACGATTGAGGGCGGCACGAAAGCAAATGTGGTCCCTGACACTTGCACCGTGGAAGTGGATTGCCGCCTGCCGTTTGGCGTGACGAGAGCAGAAGTCATGGGCTACATCACCAGCCAGTTGGACGAGCTGGATATTGATTACGAAATTGTGCCGATGGGAACGCAAAGCCATGCGAACTACACGTCGCCGGATGATCCGGTCTGCCGGGCGATCGTCGACAACATCACGTACGTGACAGGCGAGCACGCTTTTGGCGTTCAGCAGTGGGCAAGCAGCGATGCCAGACATTTCCGCGCGTACGACATTCCGGTCTTGCAATACGGGCCTGCGTACTTGCCGAGCATCCACAATTTCAATGAAAAAGTGCTGGTCGAAGACGTCATCCGCTGCGCGAAGGTGTACGTGGCGGCAGCCATTGACTTTTTGTACGAGCAATAAACGGGTTTGAAAAGTAATCGTGAATAAGGGGAGTCGTCGTGCTAAAAACGTTGGATCAATCACTCAAATTGTTACAGCTGTTCACGAAGGAGAAACCGGAATGGGGAGCAAGGGAACTCGCCAAGGAAGTCGGTTTGAATCACGCAAATGTATTCCGCGTATTGTCTACGTTTGAAGCCAATCGCTTTCTGGAGAAAGATCCCAAGACGAAAAAATACTCATTGGGCATTCGCCTGTGGGAGCTTGGATTGACAATGAGAGAGTCGTTCCATGTATCACGACTGATTCGGCCTGTGTTGCAACGGATGATGGAGGAGTCGGGCGAGTCGATCTTCCTGACCTGCCTGGACGAAGACGAAGCGCTTACGCTCGATGCGCTGGAGCCGGACAATGTGGTGAAATACTCCGTGTCGGTAGGCAGTCGTGCCCCTTTGTTTGTAGGCGCATCGTACCGTTCGATCATGGCCTACTTGCCGCAAGAGAAAATCGAGCACATCATTTTGCAAGGCTTGCGGCAGTACACGAAAAATACGATTGCCGATCCGGACAAATTGCGCGAGGAGCTTGTGCATATTCGCGAAACCGGATGGGCGATGAGCACGGGCGAGTATACGCCGGATGTTCTGGCGATCGCGTGCCCGCTGTTCCACTACGACGGACATGTGATGGGCTCGTTGACCATATCCGGCCCGATTTACCGGATGAGCGAGGAGAAGAAGGCAGAGTGCCTGGAAATCCTGATGCGGGGCAAACGGGAAGTCGATGAGATTATTCAAAACTACCGCGTGGATTTATCCCGCTATTACTTGTTTGGTTAGAAAAAAGCTGCCGCAGAGCAAAATCTGTCGGCAGCTTTTTTGCTGTGAAAAACGTCGAGACGTACGTTTTTCATGAAATGGGATGTGACCGTGCTGCTCGTTCGCGTCTACGGTTGAAGCGATTCGATGCCGAGCCGAAAGCTCGTCGTCCGATTTCGCCCGGCCGCTTTGGATTGATACAGCGCCTGATCCGCGCAGGTGATGATGTCGAGCGCTTCCGTACCGTGCAGCGGATAGCTGGCAATTCCTAGGGAGATCGTCACCGGATGTCCCGTCGGATTGTCGAGCGCTTCAATCATTTGCCGCAGCCGCTCGGCGATTTGATAGGCAAACAGATGCCGATCTCCTTGCAGCAAAATGCCGAACTCTTCCCCTCCGTAGCGGAAGCAGAAGTCGTCTTCGCGCGTCGTATCCAGCATCGTTTGGGCGACTTGTTTCAAAACCTCGTCACCTGTGACATGGCCGAAAGCATCATTAATCCTTTTGAACCGATCGACGTCGAGCAGAATGAGGGAAAACGGAATTTCGCTGCGCAAAGCATCTTGCAAGCAGGCATCGAACGTTTTGCGATTGGCAAGTCCGGTCAATCCGTCCTTCTCCACTTCGGATTGCAGCTGCCGCAGCTTGCGGTTCATCTGGCGAAGTGCCAGCCGCGTGCTTTGGTACAGCTTTTGCACCTCGTAAATTTTGGAGGTGGTCGTAAGCTCGGCAGGACAGTCCATTCCGCCAGACTCATCGGAAATGTGGGTTAATTTGGACAGCGCGGTATTGATGTTTTTGGCAATCAACCAGACGATACCAAGCGTGAGCAGCAAAAAAGGCAAGGAAGTCATCAACAGATTGTGGAGCAGCTTGTGATTCGACTCGTCAATGACAGAGGTCGGCGTCTGGGAGACGATAATCCAGCCGCTGACGCTTTCGGTCGTATATCCGGCAAAATACGATTTGCCCTTGCTGTTGACGATTTGCTGGTAGCCGCTTTTGCCCGCGAGAGCTTGCTGGATGGCGGGATTCAATAGCACGGTTTCTCCGAGGCGCTTTGTTTCGGGGTGGAAAATGAGCCTCCCTTGCTGATCGACCACATATACGTAGGAACCGTCCCCATAAAAGTGTTCCTTCAAGGTCCGGTTGAGCACATTCGATTCTTCCAAATAAATCGTTCCGCCCGCAAAGCCTTGGTACACTCCCTGTTTGTCAAAAATCGGCGAAGAAATCATCAAAATCAGCCGGCCCGACACCGCACGGTAAGGCTCGGAGATCAGCGGTTTCTTTTGGATCAACGCCAGTCTCACAGCATGCGAGGTCAGCAACGTTCCGAGGGCAACGCCGGATTTCAGCGGGCTGACTTTCTGGATGTGACCTTCAGCGTCTGTGATGAACAAGGAATGAAAATTTTGTCTGTTGGCCGCATACCAGTCGTCCAAGTCTTTCTCTACGAGCGGCTTCTCGCCAGCTTGTCTGGCAATCGTGTCGACGTTGTTTTGCAGGACGGTCAATATGTCTGCTGTGTTTCTCGCCAGCTTCTTCGCGTACTGGTAGTTGTTTTCCAGGTAGTTGGTGGAGAGCGAGGTGCGATTGACATGAAGAGAAGAAATGACCTCAATCAAAATTGTCGCGAGGACAGAAAACACAACGAGCATTTCCATAATAAAGCGAAGCGTATAGGTTCTTCTTTTCCCCATGCCAAACTCCTTTTTTCTGTTTCTGAAAGCTCTTGCTGTAAATCTTTACCCGCAATTTGCGAAGTCTAATCTCTCGGACGGCAAAAAGACAGCCTGGAGGGAGCGTGTGGCGATGGGGGAGAGATTTTCGGAAAACAAAAACAGGTTATCCGAAGACAACCTGTTTGGCAAGTATTTGATTGGTTAGCGTGTAAAGCTTAAAGCGACACCGATGGAATAAGGGACCAGCCAGAGCACCCATACAAACAGACTGAATTTGTGGAACTGCTTGCGTTGGCGGTCTTGCTTTTTCCAGAGGACGAAGCCGGCCCAGGCGGTGTGCAAAAACATCAGGATCAGCGCGACCAGCCCGGTAATCCCGTGCAAATTCAGCGAATTGCCGTCGGCGAGCAGCTTCATGAAAGCCGTTCCGACTGTATCGAAGACAAGCCCCAGGCCAAAAAAGACGAAGTGCTTCCAGGCAAGCTCCTTGGCACGGTGCTCCGACCAGACTCCGATTGTATACGAGGCGAGCGCCAAATTGATGAAAATGACAGCCCATACTAGCATAAAAAATCATCTCCCATTCGCTTCTTGATTGTCTACACGGTTGAGTGTAGGAAAAGAAGATGAACGGAAGATGAACAACGAGGGGATTATGCCGATTTACGCCTGGCGCTTTTTTCGCAGGAGCAGCCATATAATCAGGGTGGTAAGAGCCGCCTTCCACAGCTTTGGCCAAAAGTCAGCGACAATTCCGTCGTAGACGTAGGCTGATGCCATTTCAAGCGGAGTGGCTCCCGGCGCGAATTGGATGGCTACGCCGAAGCCGAGCATGGCAGGCAGACTGTAAAACAGGTAGCTGGCAAAAAGCAGAAACAGCCATTTTGGCAAAAGGAAGCCCTCCTTTCCGGTTTGTTCGATTGCGTCTAGCGAACAAACGTGTTTTTCACCCGTTTGGACAGGCGGAAGTGCGTTATCCGGATCATGGAAAAAATGCCGTTGCGTGCATCGAAAAACACCTTCGCTAAAATTGGATGAATTTCATAAAAATGACTAGATCATGGTAATGGATCGTGCCTTCTTCGTCAATGGAAAAAGCAACCGGGAATCGGGAAACTCGCCAGGCAAGGGAGGAATCGGCGGTAGCCAGATCGTATTCATACCCAAACAGGCTTGAAGGAGGCAATAAAATGAAGCCGATTCGCTATGAACGCAGAAAATATACGCAAGGCCCGACGCCGATCGAGCGTCTGGAGAGGCTGTCGCAGGTGCTGGGCGGCCCGCACATTTTCATCAAGCGCGACGACTTGCTCGGCTTGACGGCTGGTGGCAACAAGACGCGAAAGCTGGAGTATTTGGTTGCCGACGCGATCCGGCAAGGCGCAGATACACTGATTACGTGCGGCGCTGTCCAATCGAATCATTGCCGTCTGACACTGGCTGCGGCGGTTCGCGAAGGGCTGCGTTGCCAGCTCGTTTTGTCGGCGCCCGAGACAGGCGACTACAATCCGCAGGCGGGCGGGAACCATCTGTTGTTTCATTTGCTTGGTGCCGAACAGATCGAGGTCATTCCCGCAGACGGCGATATGCTTGCGGCGATGGAAAAGCTGGCGGACAGTCTGCGGCAAGCAGGCAGGAAGCCGTACCTGATTCCGGTTGGCGGCTCCAACGAGATCGGCTCGCTTGGCTACATGGCGTGCGCAGAGGAAATCGAGCAGCAAGCGTGGGAGAGCTGCACTCCGTTTGATTACGTGGTGACGGCAACAGGCAGTGGCGGGACACAGGCGGGTCTGATCGCCGGGTTTTTGGCGAGACAATCGTCTGCCAAAGTGATTGGCATCAATGTCAGCCGCGACCGCGCCGCTCAGGAAGCGAAAGTACAGGAGCTGCTTGCGCGTACCGCCGCCGAGGTCGGTCTGCAAGCGACGATCCAGGCAGATGTGGTGCAGTGCGAAGATCGCTTTGTCGGGCCAGGCTATGCGATTCCGACAGAGGAAATGGTCGAAGCCGTGCAGCTCGTCGCCCGCACAGAAGGAATTTTGCTCGACCCGGTTTACACGGGCAAAGCGATGGCGGGGTTGATCGGGCTGATTCGCGAGGGGCGCTTTTCGCAGGATGACCATGTGCTTTTTCTGCACACGGGTGGCGCTCCGGCGCTTTACACGGCGTCCGAGCTGTTTTTGCCCAAGCAGGGATGACGGTGTACTTGAAGTTGCTTGCGAGACGAGAGACGAAAAGGAGACAGACAAATGCTTGATGTTGTTGCCTGCGGCGAGCTTTTGATTGATTTCACGCCGATGCCCCATCCCGAACCGGGGAAAATGGCGTATGAACAAAATCCGGGCGGAGCAGTGGCAAATGTGCTTGCGGCTTTGTCGCGGTTTCATAAAAAGACAGCTTTTCTCGGCGCAGTCGGAAACGATGCGTTCGGCCGCTTTCTGAAGCAGACGCTGATGGACCTGGAGATCGGGACTGACGGGCTTGTCCTGACGGATGCTGCCTTGACCACGCTCGCCTTTGTACACATCGACGCGAGTGGCGAGCGCTCGTTTTCGTTTGCCCGCAACCCCGGAGCAGATACGCAGCTTCGCGAGGCGGACATAGATGAGGAAATGATCGCGCAAGCAAGGCTGTTTCATTTCGGCTCCTTGTCTTTGACCCATGAACCAGCGCGCAGCGCAACCTGGAAGGCTGTAGATATAGCGAAAAGACACAAGCTGCTCGTATCGTTTGATCCAAACATTCGCGAAAGCTTGTGGCCGGACATGGAACAGGCGAAGGCAATGGCGCTGCACGGGATCAGACAAGCGGACATCGTCAAGCTGTCGGAAGAGGAGCTGGAGCTGCTCGCTCCGGCAAGCGGCTTGGCGGAGGGGACAGAATGGCTGATGGAAACTTGCCGCAATCAGGCGATCTTCGTCACTCGCGGCAAAGCGGGCTGTTACTTCCGAACGGAAAAAGAGCAGGGGATGGTTCCAGGCTACGCGGTCGATGCTGTCGATACGACCGGGGCAGGAGACGCGTTTTTGGGGGGCTTGCTTTATCAGGTGCTGGAAGCCAAGCAGCCGCTTCGCTCCATGGACAATGACACGCTGACACGTATGGTTCGCTTCGCCAATGCGGCAGGAGCGCTCACCACCACGCGGACGGGCGCGATTCCGGCGCTGCCAGCGCTGGCTGATGTCGAGCGCTTTGTGGCAGAAAATCGCATATAGCACGGTTCAGCCGATTCTCTGTCAGAAAATAACGGGGAATCGGCTTTTTTGGCGAGCGATTTGATATACTATTCGTAATTTCGCATTTCTATGGAAGAAGTGGGTATGAACCATGATTTTTCTCGAAGTGATCTTGCCTGTCTTGCTGATCTTTTTGTCGGGCTACATTCTTCAGCGCAAGTTCCGAATGGATTTGAAGCCGATTTCGTCGCTGGCGATCTACGTGTTGACCACGGCGCTTGTCTTTCGCACGTTTTACAAGACCGAGCTTGATCTGCAATTGTTTTACATCGTCGTCATCTCGCTGTTGCTGCTCGGAGCGCTGATCGTGCTCACCCAGCTTACGGCTCGCCTGTTTCGCTACGACAAATCGCAGGAGAGCGCCCTGATGCTTTCCACCGCCTTCATGAACAGCGGGAACTACGGGACTCCGATCATTTTGTTTGCTTACGGGGAGGCCGGGTTTACGTATGCGGTCCAAATCATGGTTTTTCATTCGATCATCATGGGGGTATTCGGCGTCTACTTCGCTTCGCGGGGCGGGGGTGGCGCGGGCACGGCGATTCGGGCGATTTTCAAGCAGCCTTCCAACTACGCGGTTGTGCTGGCGATTTTGCTGCAACAAGGCAATGTCGTGATTCCAGCTGGCTACTATCAGGCGATTGATCTCGTGGCGCAGGCAGCGATTCCGGTCGTCATGCTGATTCTCGGGATGCAGCTTGCCAACGTATCGTCCAAAGCCTTGGAGTGGCAAGGACTGAGTGCCGCCAGTGTCATTCGGCTGATCGCTTCGCCTGTGCTCGCTTACGTGATCTGTCTGTTTTTCCCGATTGACCCTTTGCTGCAAAAAGTGCTGGTCATACTCGCAGCGATGCCGTCTGCTGCGACGACAGCGATTTACGCGATCCAGTTCAACATGCGTCCGCAATTTGTTTCCAGCAGTGTCCTGGTCACGACCGTGTTCAGTGTAGGGACGCTGACGATCTTGCTGAATCTGCTGCACTAGCCGATTCAACTGCCGAGGCAATCGCGCTACACCGAAAAGGTTGCCAAGGCATTGCTTTTTTCTATATGATGAGAACAAGAATCGTTTTCAACAAAATCAAAACCGGGAGATTGCCATGCATGCCACATCCATTCATTCCATCTACGACAGTTATATTGACGCGCTGCCGAACATTCGGCTTGATGACATCGGGACGGAGATGGCGGGGGATGACTTGTCCGGTTGGAACGGATACATCAACAGAATGATGCCTCGTCCTGGACTGGAGATTGTCGATTCCTTCCATCGTTTTCAGGATGATCACGCCATGCGTTTTCGCTCGGAAGCCGCCATGGTGGAGCTGAGCTTTTGCTTGCAAGGAACGGGGGAGGTAGCGGTTTCGGGCGGTTCCCAGCACGATCTCGTTCCGGACAGCTGCTCGCTGCAATTGATGCGGGATTTTCAAGCCGACTTTTGCTATATGGCCCAAGCGCCGTTTCGTTCGGTAGCGATCGGGATTTCCGTCGAGCTGTTCAACGAATGGCTTGCGCAAATCGACGAAGGAACGCCGTATACGTTTGAAAGCTTGTTGGGCAACCGTCCTTTTCGCATGTTCCGCATGCCGCTTCGGCCAGATTTGATGATGCGGCTCCAGCAGCTGATCGCGCCGCCTGCGTCTCAGCCCAGATTGCGGCGGCTTCATGCGGAAGGCAAGACGCTGGAAATCGCTGCGCACGCCTTCGACATGCTGCTGTTTGAGCGAGAGGCGGAAGTCACCCGACCCTTTTTGTCCCGCAGCGATCGGGAAAAAATTCATAGCGCCAGAGAAATTTTGCTGGCGAATATGGAGGCGCCGCCTTCCTTGATCGAGCTGGCACGCATGGCGCAGCTGAACGAATACAAGCTGAAAATCGGCTTCAAAGAGGAGTTTGGCACGAGCGTCTTCGCGTACTTGCGGGAAAAGCGCCTGGAAAAAGCGCTGGAACTGCTGCGCTCGGGCGAGATGAATGTCAGCCAGGTAGCGTTGTCGGTCGGCTTTTCCAACTTCAGTCACTTTTCCGAAGCGTTCCGCAAGCAGTACGGAATGAATCCGTCCGATGTGAAGCGGGGCAGGTATATTTTGTAGCGAAAAAAGCGGGAGCGATGTCTCTCGCTTTTTTCTATTATCCCGCCAACCGTAGTTTTCGCCCTCGTCCGGTAGTTGCAAACAGCTGGCAAAGGTACGATCAAGCGTAGTTGTTGAGAATTATTATCACAGATGATGGAGGCTGACGGAAGGTATGGCAAAAAGAAAGCACGGCTGGATCGCGGGATTGCTCGGTTTGGCGTTACTTGTAGGGGGATGCAGCCAAGCTGCTGACAACAGTGCAGGAGGACAAGGCGGACAAGCGCCAGCAGACAAGCCGGCTGCGCAAACAGCAGAAACGCGGACAGTCAAGGATGCAGCAGGCGAAGTAACCATCCCGGCCAATCCGCAAAGAATCGCGGACGTATCTGGATCGACTGAGGAGCTGTTGGCGCTTGGCATTCGTCCCGTGCTGACCGCGAACAGCCAGTATGAAAGCCCGATGGATTTGACGCCGATTTTGCAAAAAGAGCTGGGAAAAGACGTGACCGTGGCGGGCTGGTTTCAAAATGAGGTAAGTGTCGAGGCGATCGCCGCAGCCAATCCCGATCTGATTCTCGTGGGTCCGGCCCAGGAAAAAATTTACGAGCAGTTGAACAAAATTGCCCCGACCGTGCGCGTGCCTTACGGTTTCAACGCGTTTCGCGAGCGGTTCGACTTTGTGGCGAATACGCTCGGGAAAAAGCAGCAGATGGATGAATGGCTGAAAGCGTACGATGACCATGCGAAGCAGCTGCACGATCAGATTGTGGCAACTACCAAAGAGGAATCGTTCGCAGTGATCGAAGCGACGCAAAAAGGGATTCGCCTCTACGCGAAAACCGGGCTGGCTGACATGATTTTCTCCGACTTGAAGCTGCCGAAAGCGGCGGGAATACCGGAGCCAGATCCGTGGGGAGGCAAGGAGACGGACCTGGAGGGACTGTCGACGCTCAATCCCGACCATATCGTGCTGCTCGCCGATTCCGAGCACAATGTGCTGGAAGATACCGCGATCTGGAACAATATGAAGGCGAAGAAAAACGGCAAGGTGTACCGCGTCACTACAAAACAGAGCTACAACGAAGCGTTTTTTGCCCTCGGGAAAAAGGCGATGATCGAGCAGGTAGCGGCAGATATTTTGCAAAAGAACCAAAAATAGCAAAAGCGGGCACGAGCAAAAAACGGATGCTTTTCAGGCGTCCGTTTTTTTCATAGGCGGCGCTTGACCGACTTCACTGTGTATGTTGTATGATGAGCGAAAAAGACATTCTGCCAAAGGAGATCGCCATGTGCCGAAATATTAAAACCTTGTTCAATTTCTCCCCTCCCGCTACCGAAGATGAGGTTCAGGCAGCCGCGCTGCAGTTTGTGAGAAAGCTCTCGGGCTTCAACACGCCCTCCAAAGCAAACGAAGAGGCGTTTCAGCGGGCGGTCAAAGAGGTAACAGCAGTCGCCCAGACTTTGCTCGATTCATTGGTGACAAACGCCGAGCCGCGCAACCGCGAGACGGAAATCGAACGCGCCCGCGCAAGAAATGCCAAACGATTCGGCACGCCCCAATCCCAACCGGCTGACTCTGTTGATTGAATTTTTCGCCGCTTATCATCGTTTTGTGATTTTGTTTATCATAACTCTATCAGATCGCTTCTATTTTCCCTCCTCGTCTTTTGTATTATCTTGGGGACAAAGGGGAGAGA
This sequence comes from Brevibacillus sp. FSL K6-0770, assembly GCF_038000275.1. Taxonomy (NCBI): domain Bacteria; kingdom Bacillati; phylum Bacillota; class Bacilli; order Caryophanales; family Paenibacillaceae; genus Brevibacillus; species Brevibacillus sp. FSL K6-0770. The sequence continues at coordinate 4,734,498 of NZ_JBBOBQ010000001.1, read as the reverse complement.
TCCATCATGGAGAAGATAAATCTGACAGAACAATTTTCGTGGATACAACAGTCTTTACGTTCAACGGTCGTAGGGGAGCTGAACGATTCGGCGATCAAGCTGGAGCAGCTTTCGGGAGAATATCCCTGGCAGCAGCACGACCACAAGGACGAAATGATTCTCGTCGTAAACGGAAGATTGCTATTGATGTCCCATGAGCGCAATATTTGGATCGAGGCTGGCGAATTGCTCGTCATACCAAAAGGAACGGCGTACAAATGGTTCGTGCCCAACGGAGTTTGCCATCTGTTGGTGATCGAGCCGAAACAGCTGGCGGCGCTCAAGCGTTGTTCGTGATAGATTGCAAGCAAGCATGAAAGATAGATGGCGTGAACGAGATAGCTGTCATTGTCGGGACCAAGCGGCGGCGAAAAAACTACGATTATACGAGTTGAGTAGTCATTGAAAGCAGGAGCAAAAATAGTTTTAGTCCGAATATTAACTGGTTTTTAAATATGAGCCTTTATGGTGCGCTGTAGTCTTTATACAGGGTGCCCTTTTGGCATTCATGTTCATAATTTTTAGTTTTTATTCTTTTTTTGAATGAAACAAACGATCCTAGACAAAATGTCGCCCGCCCTCACTCTTTATAGAAAAAAATTTTACAAAAGAATGTTTACTGAGAAATATGTGTCTGTACGCAACTTCCAATTTATTGAAAAAGTATTATATTATGGTATTTGGATGTGATCAAACCCATACATTAGGACTTGAAAATGAGGTGAATGAAGAATGTTGAATAAAACTAGGAAATGGATTATTGCTGTTGCTCTCGTTTCAATTGCTTTAACGATTTTTTTTCAAATCAAAGACTTACCTGGAAATATGGGCGCGCTTCTTACAGTTAAAGAATTAATCAATAAGCACAACAAACAATTAAATGAACTGGCAGATGAAGGTGCTGAAAATCATACCAATGTCCAATTTGCTGAAGGTAAGTATTATATCGATGTGAATAAAAATGTTATTACAAGTGAAGGTAAAAATCGCGTAAATCACTATGAATATGTTCTTGTATACGAAGATCTGGAATGGAAAGTAATCAAAGAGAGATTTACTTATACAGCTAAATAGCCTACTAATTAGAAAACGAATATTGTAATATTTTCCATATAAATGTAATATGAAGTCGATTTGTTTGGGATTTTAGCAGTCTACCGTTTGATAAAATAGATGAAACAGCCATTTATTTTCGATATATTAACGATGTTCAAAATTTTACAATAACAAATTACGAAACGTCTTATGATATGAAAGGTATAACTGAAAACAAGGATAACTATGAGGTACATATTTACCTGATCCAAGAATTTGTTGTAAATAACTCGATTGAGTCTGGTTTTGCAGATGATGTGAAGGTGGTGCTTAATAAGCCTGCTGCATCATTGAATAAGAATAGCCTTGTTAATGACTCAAATGAAACGTCAAATGATTTTGAAATTGTAAAAATGTCTTCTGACACCCTTGAAACAGATTTAAGTAGTGAGGATGTAATCAAGAAGGGGAAAGATTTTAAGGCTAAAATGAAAAAACAAAATACAAAAAAACAACTATCCATTGAAGCTCCAGAAGGTGCTGCCCTAGCTTCATATTCTTACGATGGATCGGAAGCTGCTGATTATGCCTTGGATTATGCTTTAAATCCGAATCCTAATTACTACACCTGGAACAACGATTGCACAAACTTTGTCTCTCAAGCACTGAATTATGGTGGGATTCCCGAAAGAGGTACTACATCAGGTAACTATAAAAAATGGTATTATCGTGATAGATGGGACGTCTCTAACAGTTGGATTAATGTCGATGATTTCTACGAAGTAGCTACAAACTCGTATACGATCTTCGGGTCAGATTTGGATTACGCAAGTGAGCTTAGTCTAGGAGATGTAGTTCAATACGACATCGATAGCGATGGAGACTGGAACCACACTGCCATCGTAACTAAACTCACAAATAATGGTCGATACGATATTCCCCTTGTCTCTTATCATTCTTCCAATAGAAAAAATGTCGCTTGGGATTATTTTGTTTCAAAGTACGATGAGTGTGATTACAGATTAATTGATATCCATGAGTAAGAGGTTGAGTTAGTTTTAACTGGATAGAAAAACCCGTCTCCTATGATTAAGAGACGGGTTTGCGAGTGGTTGATACTATTCATGCCCTGCGGCTTTGTACTATAGGCGAAAAAAGGGTTGACTTTCCGGTATTTTGGTATGTAATTAATACGGATAGCTGCAACTCTTTTTTGAGGTGATGAACGTTGGAAGACGGCGTCTATGTCCTGATCAAAAAAGGCGATCCGGAGCTTGTGCAAAAACGCCAGTTTCTTCGTCAGGATGAGTACACCATTGGACGGAGAGGGAGCCAACTTGCGCCTGACATCGCTTTTTCCAGCCCATACGTGTCGAGACGGCATGCCGTGATCCGCAAGATCGGCAATCGCTATACGATTTCCGATCTGGACAGCAAGCATGGAACAGAAGTCAACGGGCAGAGCGTCCGCCAAGCGCCGCAGCCGTTATTTCACGGCGATCTGATCAGCCTTGCCAAAGGAGTCGTCGAGCTGGTCTTTTTTGCGGAGGGCAGTGAGTTGGACGTGACCAGGGAATTTTCTTTTCCGCTGGTGCAATCGATGGTTTCGACTGTTTCCACGACAGGATTGGTCATCAACCTGGAGCGGCGCGAGATTCGCCTGGATGGTGCGAGGATTCATTTGACAGGAAAAGATATGGATTTGCTGATGCTTTTGTATCAACGGGCCAATCAGGCAGTCAGCTATGAGGAAATCATGGTGTCGATCTGGCCGGAAAGAATGATTTACACAGACAATAGCGTGCCGGATGTGGGACGCGCCGAAATCAATGCGCTCGTGTACCGTTTGCGCAAACGGCTGGGCAAGTACGGGGAAAAGGTCACCACGATTCCTCGCTTCGGCTATATGTGGGAGGATTGAACAAGGGAGACGAGCCAGTGGTCTTCCTTTTTTCCATGCGCTTTTTCCTGCTTAATTGTCTGACACTTATCATTTGTTTGTGAGTGTGATCTGATGATTTCATCAGTTTTCTTCCATTTATTCTCTAATCCGGCTGGTTTATCGTGGGAAAGGGAAGGTGAGGAACTGGTGAAAAAGGCTTGGATATGTTTTTGGAGTGTCTTTCTCGTAATTCTTTCGGGATTTGTCTTCCTTTTTTGGGACTATTGGAAGGAAGGGCCGAAAACGGACGGGGAAATGGCGAAGGCGGCGTTTACCGCTTATACGACGAATTGGAAAAATCAGCAGTTTGCACATATGTACGAACAGCTTTCACTGGATACAAAGGCAAAGGTGACAAAGGACGAGTTCGTTTCGCGATACGAGAACATTTACGGCGGGATCGAGGCCAAACCGATCCTCGTCGAGCCGCTTTACAACGGAGATGTCGTCCCGACTGAGGATGGGAAAATCAACTTCCATTACCGGATCAAGCTGGACACATTCGTCGAACCGATTTCGTTTACAGGAAAAGCAACCTTGATCAAAGAGACGCAAAACGACAAAAAAGATTGGTACATCCATTGGAATCCGTCTTTTTTATTTCCCGGGATGCAGGAAGGGGATAAGGTGCGCGCCAACACGCTGTATCCGAAGCGGGGAGAAATATTGGACCGGGCCGGACGCAGGCTGGCTACGAGCCGGATCGTGGTCGATGTCGGGATTCGTCCAGATGAATGGAGCAAAACGCCTCCAGCCGGGAGGACACAAGTCAGCAAGCTGTTGCAAATACCGCTGGCAAACCTGATGAGTGTGGTGAGTGCCAATGCCGGGAAGTCTGGCTCGTTTGTCCGCATCGCAACTTTGCCGGAGGATGATGCACGCTTGCAAACTTTGCAACAAACCGCGAGCATCGTTTTGCAGAAAAAGCAGGTCAGGTACTACCCGTATCAGGCTGCGGCGGCTCATTTGGTCGGCTACACGGGTGCGATTAGCCAGGAGGAGTACGAAAAGCGCAAAGACATGGGCTACCGCGCCTCGGATATCATCGGCAAGGCGGGGCTGGAACAGCTTTTTGAACAGCAATTGCGCGGGGAATCCGGCGGCCGGATCGCGATTGTCGGTGCAGACGGGACGGTGAAAAAAATCGTGGCGGAGCAACCCGCCAAAAACGGGCAGCCACTCGCCCTGACGATCGATGCTACTGTCCAGCAAACGATTTACAGCGAGTTCAAGCAGGATGCTGGGACAGCCGCAGCGATTTCGCCCGCGACGGGAGAAGTTTTGGCGCTGGTCAGCTCGCCTTCGTATGATCCAAACGCATTTGTGCTCGGCATGTCGACAGAAGAGTGGAAAAAGCTCAATGACGATCCGGGCAAGCCTTTGCTGAATCGCTTTGCCCGCGGCTTTGCGCCAGGGTCTACCTTCAAGCCGCTTACCGCGGCAATGGGACTTGCGACCGGAGCGATTACGCCAGCCGATACTGTTTCGGTCAAAGGACTGCATTGGCAAAAGGACGCCTCCTGGGGCGCATACGAAGTGACGCGGGTGAGTGACTACGGAGCGCCCGTCGACCTGAAAAAAGCACTCGTCTACTCGGACAATATTTATTTTGCCAAGGCGGCGCTGTCCATCGGGGAGGAGCCGTTCGTGGCACAGGGAAAGCAGCTTGGCTTTGACGAGGCGGTGCCGATCCCGTATCCGCTCGATCCGTCCCGGCTTGCCAACAACGGCATGAGAAACGAGATCCAGTTGGCAGACTCGGGCTATGGGCAGGGCGAGGTGACAATGACGCCGCTTCACTTGGCACTCGTGTACAGCGCTTTTGTCAACGAGGGAAACATCGTGTACCCGTCGCTGCTTCAGGGCGAGCAAAAAGAGCGGTATTGGAAGCGTGAAGCGATTCCGCCCCAAGTGGCAGCCATCGTCAGGGCCGATCTTGTGCAGGTGATGGAAGACCCCCGCGGCACAGGCCGGGGAGCGCGTGTGCCGGGCATCCGCATGGCGGGCAAGACCGGCACCGCAGAATTGAAGCAAAAAAAGGGCGAGCAAGGACAGGAAAACGGTTGGTACGCGGTGTTCAATGTGGATGATCCGCGCCTGCTGGTCACGATGATGGTCGAGGACGTCAGAGGCCGCGGCGGCAGCCATGTGCTCGATGCGCGAATCAAGCGGATTTTTTCCAAGCTGTTGCAGGGCGTGGGGGCGTAAGCAGCATAGAGCAAGCGTTTCGTTTCGCTAGTTTCGCTAGGATAGAAGCAGAGAGAAAAGGACAGAGGAGCGGTGGGAGCAATGAGCAGGCGAGTAGAGGATGAAAAGCAGATGAGATTGGCTGCGTGTACGGCTGCTTGGGGAATCGTCACGGAGCCGTCCGTGCAGAAAGCGGGTGTTGGTTTGCCGCGCTCGCGGTGTTCCGACAGCAAAAGACGCTGGAGAAAGCCGCAAGCGTGGAGCTGGTGGAAAAGCTGGAGAAACTCGTAGGGGACGCGAGTGCAACTGAGCGAGGGACTTGCTGCACATGAGCCGTTTTCAGTATGGACGGTTGTGTGCAGTTTTTTTGTGGGATTGTAGCGGAATGGAATGAAGTGGTCTGTTCACGCAGGGGGGATTTGTACGGGAGCGGACTTGCCGTATTAAAGGAGAGTGATTTGTTTGGGGAGTTGGATGAAGGAAGTGGCGGTTGAAAGATATTTGCGTTTGTGGATGAAAAGTTGTTTGGGTGCTGGATCGTGTAAAGAAATGGATAGATGGGATGGGGGATAATGTTTTATTATAAGTATGAGGGCGAATGGTTACCCTGTAGCGAGGAAAAAGAAATGAACAAGATGCGTACAGCCGATTTTCGAGGATAGGGCGTGATTTTTGACGAGAAGTGAATCCTCGAAAAAAGAGCGGGTTCTTGTTGGCAGTGAGTATGAGGAAAGCCTTGGCGTTATTGAGGTTAAGCATGGTAGTCAAAGTCGGTTACATTGGAGACCCGAGAAGTTAGGGGACTGAAACACAGAGTATGCCGTGCAGCGCATTACATCTTTGTCCAGTTACATTGGAGACCCGAGAAGTTAGGGGACTGAAACTAATCCAGCGCTGCACACTAACGTTTAACTGAACCTGTTACATTGGAGACCCGAGAAGTTAGGGGACTGAAACAATCAACAAGGAATATGACGGTGAGCGCTGGGGCTTAGTTACATTGGAGACCCGAGAAGTTAGGGGACTGAAACTCGTCGTGTACCCGACGCTGGAACTGGCCGAATACGTTACATTGGAGACCCGAGAAGTTAGGGGACTGAAACTTGTTTTAGCAACTCAGATATCATTGTCTTGTTTAAGTTACATTGGAGACCCGAGAAGTTAGGGGACTGAAACAACGAAAGCGGCAGAGAGGACTTTCGTTGAGGACTGGTTACATTGGAGACCCGAGAAGTTAGGGGACTGAAACCTTCAACGGGCTTCACGCTACCGAACGGACTCGCATCGTTACATTGGAGACCCGAGAAGTTAGGGGACTGAAACATCTGCAGCTACATCATGCGCGGAACGGTCTGTAGTCAGGTTACATTGGAGACCCGAGAAGTTAGGGGACTGAAACTCATTCTCTATGCAGCACCGTGACCCAGTAGCTTGTGTTACATTGGAGACCCGAGAAGTTAGGGGACTGAAACTGTACACGCAGGAGAACCAGTATCACAGCTTGTACCAGTTACATTGGAGACCCGAGAAGTTAGGGGACTGAAACGGATATTCGGGGATCACAGCTTGATAAACCCCAACCTACGTTACATTGGAGACCCGAGAAGTTAGGGGACTGAAACTGATGCCCTTTTACTGGCACCGGATTGATCTCCTTTACGTTACATTGGAGACCCGAGAAGTTAGGGGACTGAAACATGTTTAAATGGGTCGGGTCTGTCCATTCCACGGTTTGTTACATTGGAGACCCGAGAAGTTAGGGGACTGAAACTAGATACAATTTAACTATTGTGATAAGACTTGCTGGTCGTTACATTGGAGACCCGAGAAGTTAGGGGACTGAAACTGGGATCGAGTACAAAGTTTACGAAATTCCGATGCAGTTACATTGGAGACCCGAGAAGTTAGGGGACTGAAACACGATTCGGTATGGTGCCGGGATTGATTCTCGCGCCTGGTTACATTGGAGACCCGAGAAGTTAGGGGACTGAAACCTATGTTAGAGAGGAGGCAGGGAAAGGGGGTGAGAAGTTACATTGGAGACCCGAGAAGTTAGGGGACTGAAACTCCGCATACCTGGCACCTGCCAGAGCGCTTGGCGCTCGTTACATTGGAGACCCGAGAAGTTAGGGGACTGAAACCGAGGCAATAAGAACGCAGTGGGGCATGGAGCTCCCAAGTTACATTGGAGACCCGAGAAGTTAGGGGACTGAAACAACTGAGCAGATGGCTGAAGCATTTTCTAAGGAACGGTTACATTGGAGACCCGAGAAGTTAGGGGACTGAAACTTGAAAACCGCGCCTTTATCACATTTACCATTTGCTGTTACATTGGAGACCCGAGAAGTTAGGGGACTGAAACGTTGCGATTATTGGATTAGGAATGCTTCTGGAAGTAGTGTTACATTGGAGACCCGAGAAGTTAGGGGACTGAAACACTGTAGCCTGGTTGATGATACGCAGCTCTGCATCTTGTTACATTGGAGACCCGAGAAGTTAGGGGACTGAAACCGAAGGTGATCGTGTAACTGGCATGATGTCCTTTTATGGTTACATTGGAGACCCGAGAAGTTAGGGGACTGAAACTACGTGGTGATTGTTGACGGTCAAATGGGGAGTTACGTTACATTGGAGACCCGAGAAGCTAGGGGACTGAAACCATGCCTTCCACCCGCCGACAAAATTCAGCGGCGCGACGTTACATCGAAGACCCGAAAAGCAAGCGGAATTGAAACTAAGGCTCTTGCATTTTTGTTCGTATTTGGTTATCTCGTTATATTACAAATCCGAAAAAACAGAAGACTGTAACTAAGCTGGCCTTGCCTGCTCGCGATGCTCCGACAACAAAAGATGCTAGAGAAAGTAGATTTGATGGAAAAGATGGAAAAACTTATAAAAGACGCGAAAAAAGCTGCACGAGAGACTTGCTGCACATAAACCGTTTTCAATATGGACGGTTGTGTGCAGTTTTTTTGTGGGGATTGTAACAAAATACAAGCTACATCGTCTTACTAATGAAGCCTTAAACATAAATGGAAAAAAATGTTGAAAATAGAAAAATTAAAGATTAATATGCAAAAAATTTCAAAATATTTTTAGCGAGGGGTATTGTTGAATAGAAAGCTTGTAGCAAGTTTTATTACTTCTTGCGTTGTTCTGGCGACAATCACTACTGCATTCGCAGCTACTCCGATGGGGATAGCACAATCAGAAGCGTCAATCAGTGGAAATCTGTCTACGGCAGGGGGAGAAAAACATTATGTAATATCTTCGTATGGTATTACGCGTGATATCTCCTCTAGAGTAAAATCTAGTGATATTAAGCAAATCATTTCCTTTGCTATTATTACTAGAAACGGGAAGAAAGTTTCCTCAAAAACAACAGAAGATTCCTATGTTAAATCTTTGAAAGCAAAGATTAGTAATCAGGAGGAATATGGAAAAGCGATATGGGAGGTAGCCGCCAGCGGGGATGTTTACTATACCGATGGGACAACAGATAGCGGTATTAATTATGAAGAACAGGAATTTAACGTAAAGTAAAGATGATGCATAGCTATGGGGGAGAGTATGGTTAAAAGAATTCTATCTATAGGATTGCTGGCATTTACTGTGTTCTCAGCAGCTACAGTTTATGCTGAAATGACAGAATTTTCATCGGACGTTTATATAGCGTCTGAAACATCTACAAAACATACGGCGGGATTTACCGCTATCACTGAATCTGATGTCAAGTGTGCAAAAATTACGGTGCAGTCTACTATCTATTTCAATGCAAAGAAGCAAGGTGAGACAGAAAGAGCAACCAATTATAATTCATATAAGGTCAAACAAACAGGAGAAAGGAAAGTAGTTAATCCTACGAAGAAAGGGTATTGGGAAATAAGCAGCTTTCATGAAGAATATGCAAAAAAGGAAGATAAATTGACAGAAGAAAATCACTCATACGATGATGCGATTTGGATGCCTTAATATAGTGAAAAGGAGATATTACCATGAAAAAATCGGTTTTATTTAGTGGAATTGCATTAGCTTTAGCGTTTTCCGTTATCGGTTATGCAAATGCAAGCAAGCAAGATGACATGGTGATTGTAAAACAAAGAATTGCAGAGTTTAAAGAAAAGGTTGACAATGACATTGCAAGCAGCTTTGACATTAATCTGGACGACTTGAAAAAGCTGGATCACAAAGAGGTTTTAAAAAGTGAAGAGTATAAGGGGATTGCTAAAATAGTAATGAATATCATGCTTGAGCAAGCAAACGGTGATGTAGTGCCAAGTATTTATATGGATGAAGAGAACAATGAGATGTACATTTTGGAAAAACAAGCGGATGGTACAAATATCTTGCATAAGTATAGCAAGAATAATGAAGGCTCTGATACTGAACGAACTGTTGGCGCAAAAAATATAGGCACAGATAAAGAGGGCTGGAATGAAATTAGCACGGAAAAAAGTGAGGGAAAAATCATAGACTTCGAAGAGGTAAAATAAGAGCAATTAAAACCCGCAATACCATTCTTGTCCTTTTGCAAAATAAATACAAAAAAGCGGCTAAACCAAAAGCGCTGACCTACTATCGGTCAATGAAGTGCACCTCCTAAAATAGACATTGGATTAAACCTCCTGGTAGATCCGATGCAACCTAAGGGGTGTATTTTTGTTGAAAAAAAGCCCAGCCTTTAGAAGCTAACTTGACAAGTTCATGCTAGAATCCGTGCGGCTGCATAGAGAGAAAAGACAGACATACCATTGAAGCATGAAGCATCCCTGAAACGGCAACAAACAAATCGAACTTTGCCACCCCTAAAAAACCATCCATACAGCAAATAAAAAGTACGACCGAAAATCCGGAAATCGCAGACAATCAATCAATCAATCAGTTTAACCCTTCGACCCGTCGAGAGAGCCTTTACGCTTTTTACGGCCTCCTTTGTTTTCCATCCCCGTTCCCTGATGCGCGGAGGCACGGCAGACGAGCTATAATAGTGGATAGCTAAAAGGGATACAGGAGAGGAGGGGCCAACGTTGCATGCTGACGAGGTTTATCGACAGTTCCGGCAGATGATTTTTTCCGTGCAGAGCGTATCGCTTGTCACATGTGCTCACCAGGAGCCGCATTCGCTTCCGGCTTCTTCCTGCCAGCGCATCGGGTTTGTCAAAAGTCACAAAGGTACGCTGACAAGCAATGCGATCGAGCAGGCTGTGGAGGCGGGCGATGTCGTTTTTCTCAGGCCGTGGACGGACACCTCCATTTGCGCGCAAGCGGGCAAGCAGCTGGAGGTCTTTTTGATCGAGTTTGCTTTTTGGACGGAGGCAGCATCGTCCGGGACGGAGCGGACTTTTCTCCAGGGAACAGCCGATTTCCCGCTGGAAAAGTCGTTTCACGTGCGCAGCCATTCGCAGGTTTTGCATTTGATGGAGGAACTGCACAAAAGTCTGGATGCATTCGCGCATGTTCAAGACGCTCAAAGGTGTGAGCTTTTCCGACTACATAACCCGTTTGCGGATCGACCGGGCAAAGGTGCTGCTGGAGCTGCCAGCCAGCCGCTTGCGGGAAGTGGCGCAAAGCGCTGGCCGGAGCTTGTGTCGCGGTTGTCGGTTCGATCGGGTTTGTCGGCTTGCTTGCTCCGCACATGGCTGGCAGGCTGGTCGGGGGCAAGCGCATTTGGCTACTTCCTGTAGCTGCCCTGCTCGGGGCCATTTTGCTGGTTGCAGCGGACGGACTGGGCAGATGGCTGTTACCTCCGCTTGAGGTTCCGGTGGGCGCCGTACTTCCTTTACTTGATCGGCAAAGAAAAAAGCAGAAGCTGGTAAACAAACACAAAAAGCCCTGTCTTGCACACTGCTGCGAGACGGGGCTTCTTGTGTTTTCCATATCGAGTCAACCGGAATTATCGCTTGTCCGCTTGGCGCAAAAACGCGCGGACGGTCTGTACGTATTCGTCTGTTTCTTCCAAATAGCCGAGATGGGAGCTGTGCTCCAACACATGCAGCCCGGCGTTTGGCACGAGCGACTGGTAGTAGCTTGTTGCTTCCGGGGTCGCCTCGTCGTAGCGACCGCACACAAACAGGGCAGGAATCGCGATTTCATGCAGCTTCGGCGTGTAATCAAACGTCTTGAGATTGCCTGTCGGGCAAAACTCGGACGGCCCCCACATCGTCATGTACACGTCTTTGTTGGCTTTCGCACGGCTTTGCGTCATGACTTCTGGCAACGGCTCCATGCGGCAAACGTGGCGCGCGTAGTATTGTTTCATCGCGTCCTGATACTCTTTGGAATCCGTCGTTCCTTGCTGTTCGTGCCGGGCAATCGTCTGCTGGACGTCTTCCGGCAGTTGGGCGATCAGCCGATCAGCGTCTTCTTTCCAGAGCTGGGCACGGAGGCAAGGACTGGAGAAAATCACGCTCGCAACGCCCGCAGGCTTAGCGTCAATCAAATAAGCCGCAGCCAGCATCGTTCCCCACGAATGGCCGAGAATATGAACCTCGGTCAAATCAAGCGCCTGTCGAATGCAGGCCAGCTCTTCTACAAAGCGCTCCGTTTTCCACAGCGAGGAGTCGGTCGGTCTGTCCGAGTTGCCCGAGCCGAGCTGGTCGTAAAAAATAACGGGACGCTCGTCGCCAAGCACGTGCAATGCAGACTGGAGCGGGTCGTGCGTGTTGCCAGGCCCGCCGTGCAACACGATCAGCGGAGTGTGATTGCCTGTGCCGACGCGGTTGTACCATACTTTTCCGCCAGGAACTTCGATGTAGCCTTCCTGCTTGTTCATCGTTTTTCATCCTCCACTTGTCACTCTTGTTGATCCAATTCTTTTTACCAATATACCATTTTTAGAAGATTTTTGCGTGAGTAGCTGTGTGCGTGCGCCAAGCGCATGATTTTACACTTTTTTTAGATTTCGTTTAGAACGCGTTTAGGCTTCCGCTTTATCATCGCTAGTAGAGAAAGTGAGGCTGCTTTCTACATGAAACTGGAGGGATGACTGGTGCGAAAAAAATGGCTGGCGGTGGCATTGGCGGTCGGAATCGGCGGGGGAGCGACGTGGGGGATGAGCGTTTCGGCGCAAGCGGACAACGGCGCACTGGAGTCGTACAAATCGGCGTTAAAGCAGACGAAAGAAGCAGGGAGCTTGACTGCGCACGCTCACCTGGAGTTGACAGACAACCAGACGAAGCTTTTTGCAGTCGACGGGGTGGCCAAAGTCGATCATGAGCAGAAGCTGGGCAGCGTGGATGGCACGTATGTCGATGCGAACGGCGAAGGAAGCTTTCAAGCATTTCGCGAGCCGACTCAAATGGTTTTTAAAAAAGGGGATCGCGATCTGTATCGCGTCATGGAGGCAATGGATTGGCAACAACAACAGCCTGAGCAGGATCAGCACGCTATGAGCAGCGCCATGATGGAGCAGGTGCACAAAACATTGTTCGGAAGCATGGAGAAATGGACGACGATGGAAAACTTGCCGGATGGCGGGAAACGAGTATCCTTGAAGCTCGACGAGGAGCAAATGCCTGTGTTCGCCAAAATGCTAGGCCCGATCATGTACGCGAAAATCGTTGAACGCAGCCAGGAAGCGAGGGCGGGTGAAGCCGAAAAAGAACTCGCGCTGGAGCTGCCCGCTTTGCAGGAAGACGTGCATCTGGAGCAAGTCGTGCTGAACGCGACGATCAACGAGCAAAACCAGATCGAGCAGCAAACCGCCAAGGTGGAGCTGGTCGGGACGGACGCTTCCGGCGTCGTGCATACGTTGCAACTGACTGTGGACGTCCGCTTGTCGGATTTGGCAGCGACCACTCCCGAGCGCGTGGATTTGACGGGGAAACAAGTGGAGAAAGTGACTCGCGAAGAGATGCGCAGCCACTGGGCAAAAGGCGGCTGGCGGCACTAAGGCAGGGGCGTGCGTCTTTTGCCAGGCGCTGTAGTATAATGACAGCAATTATGCGCATCGGAGGAGAGGAACCATGTCAATCAAAACGAGGCTTTGGTTGTCTTATATCGCCATGATCGTCGTTCCGGTGGTCTGTTTTGGACTGGTAGCCTCGACTCTGGTGGCGGTTTTTTGGGGAGAGTCATTCCCGCGCGAAAAAGCACCGGGGAAACCGCTGTTTCGGCAAAACATGGACAGACGAGACGAGCTGTTTGCAGGAGTGGCGTTTTTGGCGCAGCACGATGCGGAGCGGTTGCTGGACAATGAGCTGTTGACCGAAACGGATGAGCAACTACGCCCGTTTGGCGGAGCATTCATATTGGCGAAAGAGGGAGCGGTGCTGTTCGCTTCTTCTTCCCTGGCTCAGGCCGATTTGCCGAAATACATGCAGTCCGCTGCGGTTGAAGAACGCCCGCGCCAGTGGCCGCCATGGGAAAGCGACAGGCATGTCGCCAGGACGTATGCGTTTTCCTTCGCCGACAAGAGTCAGGGCACTCTTTATTTTCTGGCTGACGACAGCTCCTTGTTTTCGTCAGGAATCTCTTTCTTTGCGCTCATGATCGTCAGCTTCCTCGTCATTATCGGGCTGACGAACGGGATTTTGACGTATTTGGTGTCCAAGAGCATCATCCGTCCGCTGTACGCGCTCAAACAGGCGGCTCACGAGATCAAGGAGGGCCATCTGGAGCGGCCTGTGCAACTCGGGCGAAAAGATGAGCTGGGCGAGCTGGGCGAGGCTTTTGAGGAGATGCGCGTCCGGTTGTACGACTCGATTCGCATGCAGCTACAATACGAGGAAAGCCGCAAAGAGCTGATTGCGAGCATCTCGCACGATTTGAAGACGCCGATTACCGGAATCAAGGCGTGCGTGGAGGCTGTGCTGGACGGAATTGCCGATACGCAGCCGAAACGGGAGAAATACATGCGGATGATCGCCAGCAAATCCGCGCAAATGGATCGGCTCATCGACGAGCTGCTTTTGTACTCGCGGCTGGACTTGAACCGTCTGCCTTTTCATCTGGAGCCGGTCAATATTCGGGCCTACCTGACCGATTGGGTGCAGGCGCTGCGTCTGGAGCCTGGTATGTCTGACGTACGGCTGAACGTGGCGGGAACAGACGGCGGCCCGCTTGCCGTCATGGCAGATCGGGAAAAGCTGCATCGGGTGCTGATGAACATGATCGACAACAGCATGAAATACATGGACAAACCACTGAAACAAATCGACGTGCGAGTGGAGCGGACAGCAGACGAAGTTATTGTGACGATTGCCGACAATGGAGCGGGTATTGCGGAGGAAGCGATGCCGCACATTTTTGACCGCTTTTACCGGGCGGACCCTGCGCGCAACACGACAACGGGCGGCAGCGGACTGGGACTTGCGATCGTCAAGCAATTGGTAGAAGGGCACGGAGGACGCGTCTGGGCGCGCAGCGAGGTCGGCAGCGGAACGGACATCTGTTTTTCCTTGCCGCTGCAAAAAGGGACGGAAGGTGGAGCGGATGAAGCACATATTGATCGTTGAGGACGACACGGTAATCGCAGAGGTGGAAAAAGACTACCTGGAAGCAAACGGCTATACAGTCGAGCTCGCCCATTCGGGAGAGGTCGGCTTGCAAAAAGCGCTGACAGAGCCATACGATCTGATCATCCTCGACTTGATGCTGCCTGTGGTAGACGGCTTTGCCATTTTGCGCGAGGTGCGTGAGGCGAAAAACATCCCGATCCTGCTCGTCTCCGCCAAAAAAGAGGACATCGACAAGATCCGCGGCTTGGGGCTTGGCGCGGATGATCATATTAGCAAACCGTTCAGCCTGGGCGAACTGGTGGCGAGAGTAAAAGCGCACCTGGCCCGCTACGACCGCCTCGTTTCCGATGGTTCCCAGAGCCAGCGAGCGCCGCAGGACGAAATTCGCATGCGTGGCTTGCGGATCGACAAGCTCGCCCGCAAGGTGTACGTCCGTGGACAAGAAGTTGCCTTTACGTCGAAAGAATATGAGCTGCTGCTGTTTTTGGCGACGCATCCGAACTGGGTGTTCAGCAAAAACGATTTGTTCGAGAAAATTTGGGGACTGGATTCCCTTGGCGATATTGCTACCGTGACCGTGCACATCAGCAAGCTGCGCGAAAAAATCGAGATCGACCCGACGAAGCCGCAGTATATCGAAACGGTTTGGGGAGTCGGGTACCGTTTTCAACTGTAGGTGTAGCTATGTAGCTGCGGCGGCTCACAGAGGCTCAAAAGAGGTGAAAGCATGTACAAGCTGGGCATGAAAGGGAAGAAGTGGCTGCTGCTCCTGCATTTGCTCTTTTCAGCGATTATGCTGGGCGGAGCGGTTCTGTTTCTCGTTTTGAGCATCGTGGCGGCGAATACGGACGATGCCGGGATATTTGCCGCCTGTTACACCGCGATGCACACCTTGGCGAAAACAAGCGTGCGCGCGTCGACCATCGGCACGATCGTCACAGGCGTGCTGCTTTCCGTCTGGACGCATTGGGGGCTGTTTCGCTATTACTGGCTCATCGCCAAAGAAGTGCTGACGCTCGTCACGATCCTGCTCGGTCCCGTCGCCATGTACGTCTGGACGTTGCCAGCGGTCAGCCTGGCCTGGGCGCAAGGGTTGGAAGCGATGGGCAATCCCGCGTTTATCGTCAACAGCGAAAAGCTCTGGATCGGGATTGTCTTGCAGCTGCTTTCGCTGATTCTGTTGTTTCTTTTGTCGGTGTTCAAGCCGTGGGGGAAACGAAAAAGCTGAACATACGTCTTTGTAACAGTAGACTATCTTTTGCGTAGGCGAAAGGTAGTCTTTTTTGCGTATGCCCTCCACAAGCTGCCATTCTTTTGCGTAAAATGGGTGTCAGTGACAGCATACAGTGTGAGAGACAGACAATCGAGGGAGAACCAGACCATGGAGAGAAGAGTAAAATTGCTGGGCACGGGAAAATACTTGCCCGCGCGAGTCGTGACAGCGGCAGAGCTGGATGAACAGCTCGGGCTGGCTACAGGATGGACCGAAAAAAAATCCGGGGTTCGGATTCGCCATTATGTTACAACGGAAACAGCCGCGCAGATGGGGGCGATTGCCGCCAAACGAGCGGCGGAAGCGGCAGGAGTCTCGTTGCAGGAGCTTGACTGCATCGTCTGTGCGAGCGGAACGGCGCAGCAAGAAATTCCGTGCACAGCGGCCTTGATCCAGGAAGAGCTGGGGCTTTCCCGTACCGGGATTCCTTGCTTTGATATCAATTCGACTTGCCTGAGCTTCGTGACTGCGCTCGACGTCATGTCTTGCGCGATGGCTGCGGGTGTATACAAGCGCGTGCTGATCGTCTCGACGGAGATCGCTTCGATGGGACTGAACTGGAAGCAAAAAGAAAGCTGCGTGCTGTTTGGCGATGGCGCGGCAGCGGTCGTCGTGGGGCAGACACCGGAAGGCGAGTCGTCCCGCATTATAAGCTCAGCGATGCAAACCTACAGCGAAGGGGCGCACTATTCGGAAATTCGCGGCGGCGGAACGATGGTGCACCCGCGCCACTATGCGAACGGACACGAGGATGACTTCGCTTTTGACATGGACGGACGCAAAATTTTTCGTTTGACCTCGCAGTTGATTACCGGCTTTGTCGACAGCTTGCTCGCGAAAGCGTCCGTGAGCAAAAAGCAGCTGCAGGCCGTCATTCCCCACCAGGCGAGCGGGATGGCGCTGCGCATCATGAGAACGAAGCTCGGTTTTATGGAGCAGCAAATGGTCGACATCATGGCAGACCACGGCAACGTCATTGCCGCTTCGATCCCGATGGCTTTGCACGAGGCGATCAGCCAGAAGCGGGTAGAAAGGGGAGATTGCCTGCTTTTGCTCGGTACTTCCGCCGGGTTGTCGCTCGGAGGGATTGTGCTTGAATACTGAGCGGACGGTCCTTTTGACAGGAGGGAGGGCACCTGCCACGCTGGAGTTGGCCCGGCTGTTTCACGCGGGCGGACACCGCGTCGTTGTAGCGGAAAGCGCGGGGCGGCACCTGTGCGCTCATTCGCGCTATGTAGCCCGCTCCTATCGCGTTCCGCCACCCCGGACGAAGACGGATGCCTATATCGCCGAGCTGTGCCAGATCATGCAAAAGGAGCGCGTCGACCTGCTCGTTCCGACTTGCGAGGAAATTTTTTACGTCGCGCACGGCCGCGAGCGGTTGCGGGCATATGGCGCCGTGCTGGTGGAGCCGCTTCCTGTGCTGCGCGCTTTGCATGACAAATGGCTGTTTCAGGAACGGGCACAGGCAGCAGGGGCGAAAGTTCCGCATACGATTCGGGTGGAATCTGCGCACGAACGGGATGAAGCGATTCGCCAAGCGAGTGGCCCGATCGTGCTGAAGCCTGTCTACTCCCGCTTCGCCGCCCATGTCCAGATCATCCGCGATCTGTCCAGGGTGGAGTTGTCCAGGCTTCCTGTCCCGTCTGCCGCTCAGCCGTGGCTCGTCCAGCAGTTCATCGCAGGACGCCAGCTGTGCAGCTACGCGGTCGCCCATGAAGGAGAGCTTGCGCTGTATGCGGACTATGAGACGGTGCACACGGCCGGGCAAGGGGCGACGATTCATTTTGCCTCTGCCGGACATGGCGGAGTATACGATTTTGTCACGCGGTTTGTCCGCAGGCACAAGTTCAACGGGCAGATCGCTTTTGACCTGATCGAGAGCGATGCAGGCGAACTGTATGTGCTCGAATGCAATCCGCGGCTGACGAGCGGGATTCATCTGTTTGCGGAGCAACAGGTGGCGGATGCCTTTTTTGCAGGTGGAAAAGAGGTGCTCGTGCCAGAGACAGGACGATCCTATATGCTTGGCCTTGCCATGCTGAGCTACGGACTGGCAAATGTCAAGGGCTGGTCGGGCTGGAAAAGGTGGGCGCGCGACCTGTCCGGCGCGCGGGATGTGCTCTTTCGCCTGGACGATCTGCGCCCGTTTTTTGACCAGTTTGCCATGCTCGGCGATCTGGCCTGGCAAAGCGTGAGCACGAGAACAAGCATGCTCGCATGCAGTACGAGCGATATCGAATGGAACGGGGAAGTGCCGCGCTGAGCGGGTTTCTTTGGAAAGGATGGGAGAAGGCACATGAAAAAACGTGTGCTCGTCACAGGAGGAACGGGTTTTCTCGGACAAAAGCTGGTGCAGCGGCTGCATGAGCAAGGCCACGAGGTGACTGCGCTGGGACGGGATGAGGGCATCGGGCGGCAGCTGCGAGAGCAGGGCATCCGTTTTGTCCGTACAGATATTAGAGACAGGGAGGCGGTAGCAGACGCATGCCGCAGTCAGGAGATCGTCTATCACGTTGCCGCGTTTTCCTCGCCGTGGGGAAGGTTTCGCGACATGTACGAGACGAACGTGAGCGGAACCGTCCATGTCATTGCTGGATGCGACAAGCACGGGATTGAGCGGCTGGTGCACGTGTCCAGTCCGAGCATTTACTTTGCGTTTGCCGATGCGTACGGCATCCGGGAAGATGCGCCGCTGCCAGAACGTTTTGCCAACGTGTATGCGCAAACGAAGCATTTGGCCGAACTGGAAGTGGACAAGGCGCATCGGCAGGGGCTGCCGACGATTACGCTGCGCCCGCGCGCCTTGTTCGGGCCGGGCGACAATGCGATTTTGCCCAGACTGATTCGCGCCAACGAACAAAAATACGTGCCGCTGATTGGGGGCGGAAAAGCGCTCATCGATTTGACTTACGTGGACAATGTCGTGGATGCGCTCGTGCTGTGCATGGATTCACCTGCAAGCACATTCGGCCGAGCCTACAACATTACAAACGGGGAGGCTGTCACGCTGATCGACGTACTGACGGATGTGTTCCGGCGACTGGACATGCCGCTGCGAGCGAAAGAGGTGCCGTACTGGCAAGCGTACGGAGCGGCCTGGGTGCTGGAGCTGTTGTCCCGCACCGTGCTCGGCTACCGCGAGCCGATCCTGACCCGTTATTCCGTCGGGGTACTCGCCAAGTCGCAGACGCTCGATATTACGAAAGCGCGGCAGGAGCTTGGGTACGAGCCGCGCGTGAGCATAGCGCAAGGGATTGAAACTTTTACGGCATGGTGGAGGGCAGAACATGGACGTTAAATTGACGTGGCTGGACACTGGCTACTGCCGACAGCTGGAACTGTTCTCGCGCAAAGGCGGCAGGGTGAAAATGATTCGCTTTCACGCGCTTGCCGGGCTGATCGAGCACCCGCAGCACGGCATTTGGCTGTTTGATACAGGCTACTCGCCGCGGTTTTTCCAGGCGACCCAATCGTTTCCGTACTCGCTTTACGCCAGCTTGACGCCTGTCGTGACAGCGCCTGAGCAAAGCGTGCTGGCCCAGCTCAACCAGCGGGGGATCGCGGCAGATGAGGTAAAAGGCATTTTGCTCTCCCATTTTCATGCGGATCACATCGGCGGATTGCGCGATTTTCCCAAAGCGCGTCTGTACTGCTACGAGAGCGCCTATCTGCATATCAAGGACAAGACAGGGCTGGCTGCTGTGCGCGAGGCGTACTTGCCTGATTTAATGCCTGCCGATTTTGCCGAACGCGTGACATTTGTGGATCGGCTGGCCCCGGTTGAGCTGCCAGCGCGGTACGCGCCGTATGCAAAAGGATACGATCTGTTTGGCGACCAGAGCGCTTGGGTGGTCGATCTGCCCGGGCATGCACAAGGCCAGTTTGGCGTGTTTGTGCGTGACCGCGATCACGGCGAACTGTTTTTGTGCGCGGATGCCGCCTGGTCGAGCGAGGCGTACCGCCGCTTTTTGCTGCCGCATCCGCTTGCCAGGCTGATCATGTCCGACCGCAAGGCATACCGCGACGAGCTGCACAAGCTGCATGTCCTGTCGCGCAATCGAGCAGACTTGCGGATCATGCCGACGCATTGCAGCGAAGTGTGGGAGACGACGAAAGAGGGCGGGGATTTTTCATGGAGATCATGACGCTGCTTGCGCAGTATGTGCGGACGAAGTGGCTCGCCCGGCGCTTTTCCACGCGAGAACAGCTGGAAAAATGGCAAGATCGCCAGGTCAAGGCGCTGCTGAACCGGATACTGCCTGTGTCGCCGTTTTACTTGAAAAGAATGGGCGCTTTGTCCAAGGCAGAGTGGAGAAAGCTCGCGCCGATTGACAAAAAGCTGATGATGGCGCATTTTGACGAGCTGAATACGCGGCGCATCGCCAAAGAAGAGGCGTTCCGTCTGGCGCTGCAGGCGGAGAACACGCGCGATTTTACGCCACAGCTCAAAGGAGTCACGGTCGGCTTGTCGTCCGGTACATCCGGCAATCGCGGGCTGTTTCTCGTCGGGCCAAAAGAGCAGGCCAAATGGGCCGGGACGATTATGGCCAAAATGCTGCCCGGGCCGCTCTGGTCTGAGCAACGGATCGCCTTTTTCCTGCGGGCGAACAGCAATTTGTACACAGCCGTAGACAGACGGCGTATTCAGTTTGCTTTTTTTGATCTGCAAAATTCGTTAGCAGAGCACGTCGAGCGGCTGAATCGTTATCAGCCGACTGTGCTGGTCGCCCCGGCATCGATGCTGCGCATGCTGGCAACAGCCAAGCGGCAAGGAACACTGCGAGTATCGCCGATCAAAGTCATTTCGGTCGCGGAAGTGCTCGACCCGCTTGATCAGGCGTACATCCAGGACAGCTTCGCTCAGCTCGTTCATCAAGTGTACCAGTGCACGGAAGGGCTTCTGGCTGTCACGTGCGAGCACGGCACTTTGCACGTAAACGAAGATATCGTCGTGATGGAAAAAGAGTATCTCGATGAGCAGAAGGAGCGGTTTTTCCCGATTTTGACCGACTTTTCCCGCGAGACGCAGCCGATTATCCGCTACCGCCTGAACGACATTTTGACGGAGCGGCGCACGCCGTGTCCATGCGGCTCCGTGTTCATGGCACTGGAAGCGATAGAAGGGCGCTCGGACGATCTGTTTTGGTTCCGGCATGGGCATGAAAACGAGGATCGCTGGATTTCCATCTTCCCGGATTTCATCCGGCGGGCTGTGATGGTGGCATCCGCGAAGATCGAGGAATACACGGTTCGCCAGCTTGGTGCAGAGCAGGTGGAAGTCGCGCTGTTGGTAAACGGGCAGCACTCCGAGCAAGAGGTGCAGGAAGAGGTGCGGCAAAGTCTCGCGGCTGTCATTCGCTCCTACGGCGCTGTCGTGCCCGCGATCCATTTTGTGCCGTACCAGCCTCATTCGGGCGCTAAAAAATTGCGGCGCGTAGAGAGGGTGTTTGCTTTCGATGAGCAAAAAGGACGAGATTAGGCTGTATGAGCCTGACGAGCTTTTGGCGCTGGACTGGACGCAGCTTGCAGATGGCGACTACGCCCGCGACTATTTGACGACACTCGCGACAGATTCTCCTGAGCGCCACATCCAAAACGTGCAAACAAAGCTGCTGGGCCTGCGCGCAGGAGGGCGTCTCGTGCCCGTGACGGTGAATGAGCAGGAGTACACCAATTCGTATGTTTGTTCACCGTACACCCATTTTGTCACTTACGCCCGCGAAGAGCTGGACATGCTCGATTCCATGCTGTGGAAAAGGCTGCTCGCGCCTGTGCTGGCCGCGCTTGGCTTATGGATGAAGGCAAGCCGCTGCAACCGGATCGCGATTGTGAACAACTGGCTGTTGTCCACGAATTTGTACCACGACTGGACGGTGCAGGAAGCGCGGGAAATCACACACTTTTGCGCGAAAAAGCTGCCGCGGCACATCATCGCGTTCCGCTCCGTTTGCCAGAAGCTGAGTCCCGAGCTGTACAAAGGGCTGAAGGATGCAGGCTGCCTGATGGTCCCGAGCCGCTACGTGTACTTGTTTCACCCGGAATGGCCAGGCAAAGGGACGTGGCGGGTGCGCAATACGCTGTCCCGCGATCGGAAAATGCTGGAGAAGTCCGGCTACCGGGTGCTTTGGCACGATGAGCTGGAAGCAGGGCAGGCAGGGCGGATCGTCGAGCTGTACAACGCTCTGTACCTGGACAAATACTCCCGGCTGAACCCTCAGTTTACGGAGGACTTTATCAGGCTTGCGATGCGCAAGCGGACACTCACGCTGATCGGACTGGAAAAGGACGGGCGGCTGGACGGCATACTCGGTTATTTCGTCCGCAACGGCGTGATGACGACTCCTTTGTTTGGCTACGATACCAGACTGCCCAAAGAGACGGGGTTGTACCGGATGCTGTCGAGTCTTTTGGTGCAGGAGGCACAGCGGCGAAGCCTTTTGCTGCACCAGAGCGCGGGAGTCGGGGCGTTCAAGGCAGACAGGGGGGCCGTCGGGGAGACGGAATACACGGCTGTGTACGTCAAGCACCTGCCTGTTTATCGGCGGTGGATTTGGCAGACGCTTGCCGTATTGCTTGAGCGAATCGGGATCAAATTGGTGGAAAAATACGAGTTGTAGTGCCTTTTCATACACACTTCGACGCGGATCGTAACTTCTTCCCTATACACTGAAAAGCAGCGAAGCATTTGCTTGAAGGGGGAAGGATTACATGAATCGGCTCTTGTTCGGAACATTGGTCGTAGTCACGACTTCACTCATGGGTTCATCGTTTGCGGTGGGAAAAATCGGCTTGGCTTACTTTTCGCCGCTGCTGCTTGTCGGTTTGCGCTTCACACTCGCCGGGCTGCTCATGGCTCTGTGGGTGTGGAAAAAGCCGCTGCCCCGCTCGGGAAAGGAATGGGCGAAGATCGGCCTGATCGGATTTTTGCAGACGGCGGCGGTCATGGGCTGTATTTTTTTGAGCTTGCGAACGATTACTGCCGGGGAATCGTCGATTTTGACCTTCATGAATCCGCTTCTGGTCGTCATCTGGGGAACGTTGTTTCTGGGAGTGGCCTACCGTTTTTCCCAGTGGCTCGGGGTGCTGATCGGCCTTGCCGGCGTATTTTTGACACTTGGCTCGCATCTGCAATGGGAGACGGGAACGCTGTTCGGAATCGGCTCGGCCCTCGCTTGGTCGATCGCGACGATTTTGGTCAAGCGCTGGGGCGTGCAGTTTCATGTTTGGGTGCTGACGGCCTACCAGATGCTGTGCGGCGGAATTTTGCTCTTGATCATGGGCGTGACGCTGGAGACGCCCAAGCTGATCGTTACGCCGGAGTCGATCTTCATCGTGCTCTGGCTGGCGATCATGGCGTCCATCGTGCAGTTTGCCACCTGGTTTTACTTGCTCAGCCACGGCGATCCTGGGCGCACCAGCGCTTTTTTGTTTCTCGCCCCGTTTTTTGGCGTGCTGTCCGGCTGGCTGTTGCTCGGGGAGGTTGTGTTGTGGAACGTATACGCCGGAGGTTGCCTGATTTTTGCCGGAATTTTTCTCGTCAACTGGACGTTTGCGCCCCGGAAGCAGCGCGAAGAGTCGGGAAAGCTCGCCTAGACGCGTTCTTTTTCGCCTGTGACGTCAAGGCCGAACTCCGCGATGAACCCGCTTGTGCCTTTTGGTGTGACGCGCACGGCACGTCCGCCGGGGATTCGTTCGATCCAGCCCAGTTCAAACAAGCGGTTGGTGAGCGAAGCCCCCAGGCTGCCAGCGAGATGGTGGCGACGCTCGCTCCAGTCCAGGCATTGACGGGCAAACCGCCGTCTGCTTTTCGGGCTGCTCTCGACCTCGACGCCGAGTGACCGCAGCTTGCTTTTTC
Organism: Brevibacillus sp. FSL K6-0770; assembly: GCF_038000275.1. Lineage (NCBI taxonomy): Bacteria > Bacillati > Bacillota > Bacilli > Caryophanales > Paenibacillaceae > Brevibacillus > Brevibacillus sp. FSL K6-0770. The sequence continues at coordinate 4,710,706 of NZ_JBBOBQ010000001.1, read as the reverse complement.
CGGCTTCGTTCAGGACAAAATCTTGTCCGGATGCCTCGATCATGCCGAGCGCGATCAGCTTTTGCGTCAAGGCGACGCCGACTTCTCCGGCGAGGTGATCGTAGCACGTACGCGCATAGCGGATCGCCCGCATCTGATCGGACTCGCGCAAGGAGCGAACGGGCTGGGGAGCAGAAATGGTCAAAAGCGCCTCCAGCGCATGGGCCACCTCGGGGCTCGCCAACCGATAGTAGCGATGTCTGCCATGCGATTCGCTGGTCAAAAGTCCGCCTTCGACGAGCTTTCCCAGATGCGTGCTGGCTGTTTGCGGCGTCACTTTGGCGCTTTGCGCCAGCTCGCTCGCAGGGAGCGCTTTTCCTCCGAGCAGGCTGACCAGCATCATCACACGGGATGGCTCGCCGATCAGGGAGGCAAGCTCGGCGATATTCGGACTGGTACTCATCTCGATCCACCTGCTTTCACATTGATAATTCGATCATAAACGAAATGTATGTGTGAAGACAATGCAAAAGTCCGTCACTTGGCCGGGACAGGGCCGAGGGCGGACTTTTGCATTTTCATTCGATGCTCTTGTTCATGGTGGACTAGCTGCCAGCTTTTACGGTTTCACCCTGACGCGGATTCAGCCCGCCTTCCCATTGCACGCGGATCGACTTGCTAAAGAACAATTCTTTGCCGTCGGAAACCTGGTAATGCAGATGTGGCTCGCTGGAAGAGCCGGAGTTGCCGCACAAGCCGAGAGGATCGCCTTTTTTCACCCGATCGCCAACGCTTACTTTTGCCGAGCCTTGCTTCAGGTGGGCGAGATAGCTGAACTCGCCGTTTCCATGATCGATGACGACCACGTTTCCGGCAGGCTGCTTGTCGTTCATGATGCCGACGGGAACGTTGTCGGGAATATCGCTCACGACATGCACGACTGTTCCGTCCTGCGGCGCGAGAATTTCTTGCCCGAAGGCGTAGTAGCTTTCGTTTTTCGTGGCATCTCCCGAGTAGGAGTAGCCGTCCTTGATTTTGATGATGTCGTAGGCATAGCGCTGGCTCGGTATCGCGTAATGGTAGTTCGACAGCACATCCTGTCCGCCCCAGAACACGTACCAGTCGCCCTTGAACGGCGCCTGATAGGAAAGCTTCGTCAAGGTGTTGTCCGTAGCCGGGAAGGTTTCCAGCGGCTTGACCAGCAGGGTGGTAATCGTCCCTTTCGAGTCCGTAACAGCGGTAAGGGCGAACTTCCCGTCCTGATCCAGCCAGGTGTCGTAAAAGTTGTCGCCGTTCAAACGAAGCTGCGAATGGTGCTTCCATTCTTTTATCGTCGCGTTCAACTGTTGAAACGTGTTTTCAAAATCGGTTTTGGAGATGCTTTGCTTGAAATCGGCGCTGGTCTGATCGTAGACGGCAGCGGCTTTTCCGGCAAGGAGAGCTTGCCCGAGCTGTTCAGCTTTGATTGGCTTTGCCGCCGCTTGTTCTGCTGCGCCCTGCGCTGTTCCAGCTTGAGTGGGCGGCTTCCCGAGGTATTGCGTAGCGGTTCCGCAACCGACCAGCAGCATAGCGTACGCTCCTAACAGCAGTGAGACTTTCTTCATGTTCTGTTTCCATCCTCTCGCGTCTTGGTTGCCTCCATTATAAAAAGCTACTCTTATCCACAAAGAAACGGAAACTTACGCCCGACTTAAATCGGACAGGCAAAATTATGATTCCGTTAAGGTAGCTTGAAAAGCTGCGGGCGCAAGGGACATGGTAAAATGAGGGATGAAGCTAGAAAAAGGAGCGGATGCAAGGTGAAGGATGCCGCTATTCTTCTTGTGGACGACGAGCAGGCGATCCTCCAGTTGCTGGAGACGGTGCTGCGCAAAGAAGGATTCGAAACGATCGACAAGGCCAAAACAGCGGAAGAGGCACTGGCTGCTTGCGAGAAAAAAGCCTACGACCTGATCGTCCTTGACGTGACGCTCCCGCAGATGAGCGGAATCGACGCATGTCCGTTCATCCGCAGACTGACGGAAGCGCCGATCTTGTTTTTGAGTGCGAGAAATACGGACTTCGACAAGCTGACGGGCTTTGCCGTGGGCGGAGACGATTATGTGACGAAGCCGTTTAATCCGATGGAAATTGTCGCCCGCATTCGGGCGTTGCTGCGCCGTTCGCGCAAATTGCAGCCTGTGGATGCCAGCGCGGTCAACGGCGTTTTTGATTTCGGACGCTTCCAGGTGCACGAAATCGCCGGAGAGCTGTATGTGGAAGGCAAGCTGATCGCGTGCCCATCGCTCGTGTTTCAGTTGCTGTTGTTTCTGTGCAAAAATCCGAATCGCATTTTTGCCAAAAGTGAGCTGTATGAGCGGGTGTGGGGAGAACACAGCATTCGCGACGACAATACGATCATGGTGCACATTCATCGGATTCGCGAGCGAATCGAGCCTGATCCGGCGCAACCGGAATATTTGGTGAACGTGCGCGGGCTGGGCTACAAGCTGGTGAAGAAAGGGCTGCCGCATGAACTTTAAAAATCGGCTGGCGATCCGGCTGATCTCCTGGCTGGTGATTGTCGGGTTGTTGCTATCGATCCTGGGTGGCGTGGCGCTTTTCTGGATCATCGATCGCATGACGCAGATTGAAGCGAACCGCCAGTTTGAAAATGCCGGGCTGTACCAGTTGATTCAAACGCTTGAATCACGTGACGGGCAGCTTTACTTTGATCCGCAACTGCTGGAGCTGATTCGCGAGAGCGGGGGCTGGCTGCAACGCCTGGATGAATCGGGAAAAGTCACCGATTCGTTTTTCACGCCCGATGACGTGCCGCACGCGTATGGGCCGGGAGAGCTTGCCGCTTATTGGCTGGGAAAAAGTCCGTTTCCGTACCAGTTGTTTTTGTGGATACAGGAGAAAAATGGCGTCCGGCACACGCTGGTGTACGGAGTAGGCAAAAAGCAGGAACAGTTTTTAAAGCTGCTCATCGACAGTTCTACGGTTACAGGCGCCGAGATTGCAGTTGATGCCGACTTGGCGGACAGAGTGAGAAGCGAGGGCGCCTGGCTGCAATTGCTCGATGAAAAAGGCAACGAGCTGGCTTCTTTCAACAAGCCGCCGGAAGCGATTCACGACTTTTCGCTGCAAGAGTTGGCTTTGCGCTCCGTGTATCCGGATCGGTACGGAACGAAGCTCGTTTCCTACTATGACAAGGAAAAGCGGCAAACGTGGGTGTTGAGCACCCCGCTTGCAGGCATGAAGCCTGGGCAAAAGCCGCTGCTGGAACCGGAGATTCAAGTTTTGCTCGTTGGCTTAGGTTCGCTTTTGGCTGGCTCGATGCTGGTCATTCTGGTTGTGGCGTACTGGCTGGGACAACGCTTTGGCGCCCCGATCGTCCACATGATGAAATGGCTGACCCACCTGCGCAGGGGGCGCTATGCCGAGCCTGCGGGCGCAAACGGAATGGCGCGAAGCATGGACAAGCGCGGACGGCGAAAGCGCAACTACCGCGTGTATCAGGACGTCATGGATTCGCTGGATTCCTTGTCGCAATCGCTGCACCGCAACGAGAAGCTGAGGGAGGAAACCGAGCGCATCCGCGACGAATGGATCGCGGGAGTATCCCACGATTTGAAAACGCCGCTGTCCTCGATCAAAGGGTACGCGCACTTGCTGGGAAATGAGGCGTACAACTGGAGTGCAGAGGAGACGCGTTCGTTTGCGGAAATCATTTTGGACAAGTCCGCTTACCTCGATGAGTTGATCAATGACTTGACGCTTACGTATCGATTGCGAAACGGACAAGAAGCTCCGGCTGTCGAGCTTGTGGAGTTGAACAGCTACACGAGAGAGGTAGTCAGGGAAGTAGCGAACCATCCTGCGTACGCGGCGGGTTCGATTCGCTTTGAACCAGCGGCTGAGACGTCACTTTACATGCACGTATACAAGCCGTGGTTTCAGCGGATTGTGGAAAATCTGGTCGCCAACGCCTTGTTGCATAACGAAGCGGGCACGACTGTCACAATCGGGTTTCGTAAAAGCGGATCGTCCACGGTTCAGCTGACTTTTGCCGACAATGGAAAAGGAATGGACGAGGAAACGGCGGAGCGCTTGTTCGAGAGGTACTTCCGCGGTACGGATACCGAAACACGTGGAGAGGGATCGGGCCTCGGCATGGCCGTCACGAAAGCGTTGGTGGAAGCGTTGGGCGGCTCGATTGAGGTCGAGACTGCCAAAGGGCAAGGGACGGTCATTGCTATCACTTGGAAAACAACGCAGCCGCCAAGCCTGGAAAAACAAGCTGGCGGCTGAGCGTAAGCATAAAGCTAAACTTTGAACTGTTTGACCAAATCCTGCAATTCTTCCGCCATCTCGGACAGGGCAGCAGCAGAGGAAGAGATTTCTTCCATCGAGGCAAGCTGTTCTTCGGCAGCGGCGGAAACGTTTTGCGTGCCAAACGCGGTCGATTCTGCTGTTTTGGCGATGGTTTCGATGGCATACACGACTTGCGCAGAGCCTTCCGACATGAGATGGGTCGCGTTGGACACTTCCTGGATTTGACTGGCGACTTCTTGCGTACCGGACAAAATGCCGTGGAACGCCTTGCCTGCGTCATTCACCACTTCGATTCCGGCCGACACTTCGGAAGTCGTCGATTCCATCGCCAGAACGGCGCTGTTCGTGTCGATCTGAATGGCAGCAATCAAGTCTTTGATCTGCTGGGTCGACTTGGCAGACTGCTCCGCGAGAATCCGCACTTCATTGGCGACGACGGCAAAGCCGCGTCCGTGTTCACCCGCACGCGCAGCCTCAATAGCCGCATTCAATGCGAGCAGGTTGGTTTGCTCCGCGATGGAAGTGATCACTTCGACGATTTTGCTGATCTCGGCTGAACGGTCGCCGAGCAGCTTGATCGATTCGGCCAAGCCGCTTACGGTGGTGCTGATCGAGTTCATCTGCGCGATAGCAGTCTCAATCGCCTGGTTTCCGCTGGTTACGGTTTTGGCGGCTGTCTCTACAGTGCGCGTCGCCAGCTCGGTATTGTCTACAATGTCTTGCATCCGAGCCGACATTTCATTGATCGTTTCGGATGTGGCATCGACCGTTTTCGCCTGGTCTTCTGTTCCTACCGCCATCTCCTGCATGGTGACGGCGATTTGTTCGGTGGCTCTGCTCGTCTGCTCCGCGCTTGCGGTCAACTGTTCAGAGGTGGAAGCGACTTGCTCCGAGCCGAGGCGCACACGCGAAATCAACTGGCGCAAATTGTCGGTCATGAGTGCGAAGTCATCAGCCAACTGACCGAGTTCGTCCCGATTTTTGATCTCGATTTTTTCTCCGGTAAGGTCGCCTTCTGCTACTTGTTTTGCTCGCGTTGCCATTTGCACAATCGGTTTGGAAATATGACCGGAATAAATCCAGGAAACTGCGAAGCCGATTAGCAGGAAAATGCCGAGGGTAATCAAAAGATCGTACAATACTTTGTTGGCGGGACCGTCAAAGTCTTCCATGTAGCTGCTCGCGCTTACGATCCAGCCCCAGTGCGGATCAGCTTTGGAGTAGGCTACTTTCGGATACATCACATCAGGTTCGTTTGGCTTGGTCCACTGGTAGTACGTAAACCCGCCGCCATTCAAGCCCTGCTTGATTATTTCCTGGGTAAAGTACACGCCGTCAGGACCTTTTTTGTCCCATTGGTTTTGCCCTTCGATGGAAGGAGAGGCGAGCATGATTCCTTGTTGATCGACTACGAACATGTAGCCGCTTGCACCGGAATCAATATTGGGGTTGATGGGGCGTTTGCCGTCCGCTTGCCTGGGGCCAAGAATATGCTCCTTTACTTGCTCTTGCGCATCTTCTTTGCTGAGTTTGCCGGCATCGACCTGTTTTTGCAGGGCGTCGATCATTTCGATCGTCAAATGCACGTTGTTTTTCAGGATGCGCGAACCCAAGTCGCTCATTCCGGCGCTGGCGGAATTGTAGCCTTGAAAACCGATGACTAAGCTAGGGATTGCCAGTAACAGCAAACACATCATCACGAGCTTCGTGCGCAAGGAAACGAACTTGGCTTGCTTGGCTGCTTTCATAAATGAACACCTCGCTGCTTCAAAAGATTTCGGACATGAAGGAAACACCAAGATGATCACCACAGGCTGACGCTTTTTTGTTGTGGATTCACAGCAGGGGAAACCGATCCATCTGGAGTTTTACTACGATGCTTATGACTTTTATCGACAGAAGTAAAGCACTGTTTTAGTCTGTTCTGGCGTATTTTCCAAAAGTTTTTGGAACGTTTTGGGTCTGGCGTTGAAAGGATTGCAGCTTCTGGAAATGATAGGGAAAGCAACTGCGGTGTTTGCCAGCGACTCATGGTATGATAGAAAGGATGTAAATCCAATCGGGATGGAGGCAGCGTGATGAAATTCATAGATAACCAGGGAATTACGGACCCTCGCATGAATCTGGCTATTGAGGAATACGCATTGAAAAATTTGCCTGCAAGTGACGACTATTTGCTGTTTTACATAAACGAACCATCGATCATCATCGGAAAAAACCAGAATACGATTGAAGAGATCAACTCTGCCTATGTGGAGGAGAACCATATCCACGTCGTTCGCAGGCTGTCTGGCGGCGGGGCCGTCTACCACGACCTCGGCAACCTGAACTTCAGCTTCATCACGAACGATGACGGCCAATCGTTTCACAACTTCCGCAAATTTACCGAGCCGGTTGTGCAGGCGCTGAAAAAGCTCGGCGTCGAAGCCGAACTGACCGGGCGCAACGACATCCAGGTTGGAGAGCGGAAAATTTCTGGCAATGCGCAGTATTCGACCAAAGGCCGGATGTTCAGCCACGGTACTCTCTTGTTTGATTCGGAAATGGAAAACGTCGTCTCGGCACTGAAAGTAAACGCCGAGAAAATCCAGTCCAAAGGGATCAAATCGATCCGCAGCCGGGTTGCGAATATCTCGGAATTTTTGCCGGAAAGCATGACGATTGCAGAGTTTCGCCTGGCGATTCTCCACTCGATTTTCGGAGAGGGAGAAGTGGAAGAGTACAAGCTGACCGCCGAAGACTGGGACAAGATTCACGAGCTGTCCAAAGCCCGCTACCAAAGCTGGGACTGGAACTACGGCAAATCGCCGAAGAGCAACTATCGCCAATCCAAGCGATTCGAAAACGTCGGCAGCATCGAAGTGCAACTGGATATCGAAAAAGGAAAAATCAAGGACGCCAAAATATACGGCGATTTCTTCGGCGTGAGAGACGTGGCGGAGCTGGAAGCGCTGCTGCGCGACACGCCGTACGACCGTCCCTCTGTCAGCGAGCGGATCGCTCTGGTCAACTTGCAGGAGTTTTTCGGCAATCTCGACCGGGAGTCGTTCGTGTCGCTGTTGATCGTGTAACACGCTCATCGTCTCACTCAGATTCGCGGCCCGCCCGCCAGACTTTGTTTTTTGCGGAAGGCAAGTCAAAAAACAAATTGGACGTGACGGTTTCGCCGACCGACCGCAAGCGGCTGTATTCGCATCCGCATGAAGGAAAATGGCGAGGCAGTTGTCACGCAAAAAGGGTGGTTGCAGACGATGAGAACAGAACGTGAAATGATGGCGCTGGTACTCGATTTTGCGCGGGCAGACGAACGGATTCGCGCGGTGACACTGGAAGGCTCGCGGACCAATCCGCGCGCTCCCAAGGACATGTTTCAAGATTACGACATCAGCTTTCTCGTCACCGATATGCAGTCGTTTCTCGACGAGCCGACATGGATTGATCGATTCGGCGAGAGAATCATTTTGCAAACCCCAGAAGCGATGAGCATGTTTCCGCCAGAGCTGGGCGAGCGCTTTTCCTACCTGATGCTGTTTGCCGACGGGAACCGGATCGACTTGACCTTGATCCCGCTTGAGGAAAAGGACGCGTATTGCCAGGAGGACAAGCTATTGGTCGTGCTGCTCGACAAGGATCAATGCTTGCCGCACGTACCTGCGCCGACGGATGAAGACTACTGGGTGAAACGCCCTTCTGCCGCATTCTTCCGCGACTGCTGCAACGAGTTTTGGTGGGTGTCGACGTATGTGGCAAAAGGCTTGTGGCGAAAAGAAATTTTGTTTGCCATCGAGCATCTGGATCGGTACGTGCGACCGATGCTGCTGAAAATGATCGAGTGGCGGGTGGGCATTCAAACCGATTTTTCCGTGAGCATCGGGAAGAGCGGCAAATATTTGGAAGCACACTTGTCTGCCGAACGCTGGCAAAAGCTTTTGTCCACTTATCCGGGCGGCAGCTACGAAGGCGTCTGGACGGCACTGTTCGCGATGGGCGAGCTGTTCCGCGAAGTCGCGGGGGAGGTAGCAGACGCTTTCGGCTACGAGTACCCGCACGACGATGACGAGCGCGTGACGAGCTACTTGCATCGTGTTTCACAGCTTGCTCCTGATGCCAAACAAATTTTTTGACCGCGATCACCATCGCCACGCATGAAAAGACGGCGAAACGCCTGACAGGTGCTGTCCAGGTTTGACCGCCAAACGTGCGCTGAGCCAGGGCGAAAAGCGCAAGCTCGTACCGCATAGAGTGGCTTTTTGAAAGGAAAAAGAGGCTGTTCCCAAAGTCGAAAGACAATGGGACAGCCTTTTTTATATTCACGACATAAATAAAAACCATTGACATAAGCGTTCGAATATGTGATTATCTACTCTGTCGCTGATAATGAGAATTATTATCAGAAAACTGTTTCACACAAAACACCAAGTGGCAAGGAGAAAAGAGCGTATGAAAAAAGGAACACGAATCGTACTGGCCTGCTTGATTGCAGCAGTCACAGCTGTTTTTGCCGGTTGTGGAAGCAACCAAACGGCACCGGAGGCGGACAAGAAGCCTGCGACGCGCGTAGTCAAGCATTTGATGGGGGAAGTGACGATTCCGGCAGAGCCAAAACGGATTGCCGACGTATCGGGAGCAGCCGAGGAGCTGCTGATTTTGGGGCACAAGCCGATTGCTACGGCCAATACATACAAAACAAAAGTCATGTCCCACCTGACGGACAAGCTGCCAGACGTCAAACCTGTCGGCTGGATGTGGGATGACTCGATCAATATGGAGGCAGTGATCGAAGCGAAGCCAGACTTGATCATCATGAACAACCGTCAGCAAAAGCTGTACGAGCAAATGGCGAAAATCGCGCCGACCGTCGTGCTGGAAACTGACATGGACAAATGGCGCGACAAGTTCAAGGAAATCGGTCGCTTGTTCGGACAAGAAGAAGACGTGAACAAATGGCTGGCTGGCTACGACGAGAAGACGAAAGGAATGCGTGAGCAGCTCAAGCAAGCTTACGGCGATCAGTCCTTTATGTTCCTGGCTGTAACGCCGAAGCTGTTCCGCGTGTACGGCAACTACGGATATGCCGATATTTTGTTCACCGATCTCGGACTGAAGCCGGCAAAAGGCACACCTGCCGATAAAACGATGGAAATGATCGAGCTGGAAGGTTTGACGAAGTTCCAGCCTGACCATCTGTTCCTCGTCAATTTTGGCGGCAAGGCGGATGAAGTTTACGCGGAGCTGAAAAAGAGTCCGGTGTGGAAAAGCAACAAGGCCGTTCAACAAAACCATCTCTATGAAGTAACGAACGAAACATTCAATACAAAAGCGTTTGGCCCGCTCGGCAAGGAAATGCTGCTCGACGAGATTGGCGGCATGTTGCTGAAAAAGCAATAAGCGTTCAAGCTGAGCTGGAAAAAGGATCGGGCTGTCGGGAACGCAAGCGTGACAGCAAGCAAGGCCGGAGAAAAACGAATTTTTTTCCGGTCTTTTTCTTTTTTTAAAACATTCTCTTGAAGGAATATTCCTTTTCGTGTATATTTAGGATAACAGAAAGATGACCACAATGATGAGATAGGAGACGGCAATCTGGAGGTCATCACGTAATGAGGTGAACAACATGTCAGGGGACATTCCGGACATGGGCATGACGACGCTTGGCGCTTTGGCTGAGCCGAATCGACTGAATATCGTGGAGCTTTTGCGCGAAGGTCCGCTAACTGTAGGCGAAATCGCCGAGCGGCTCGGGTTGCGTCAGCCCCAGGCTTCCAAGCATCTGAAGGTACTCAGCGAAAACGGCATCGTGGAAGTAAAGGCCGAAGCCAACCGTCGAATCTACAGACTCCGGCCAGAGCCATTTCAAGCGCTTGATGCCTGGGTGAAATCGTTCCAGCGAGTCATGGAGGAAAGGTACGACAACCTAGAGGATTACTTGCGGGAATTGCAGGGCCAAAATCGTCCTGAACAAATGCACGAAAACAAGGAGGAATAACCATGTCCAGAAATGCAATCGTTTCGCGAGTTGAGGGTGAGCGTGTCCTGGTGCTGGAGCGTATTTTCGACGCGCCGCGCGAGCTTGTGTTCCAAATGTTTAAAGAGCCAGAGCACCTGAAACGCTGGTGGGGGCCAAGAGGCTGGGAAGTTCCGGTTTGTCATATCGATTTTCGTCCGGAAGGAGTGTGGCACTACTGCATGAAATGTGTCGACCAAAATCAGGGCGAGTTTTACGGCATGGAATCGTGGGGCAAAGGCGTGTACGAGGAAATCGACGAGCCGAACCGGATTGTGTACACCGACTATTTCTCGGACGCCGAAGGAAACGCGAATGCGGAGATGCCATCGACCAGAGTCACGCTGGAATTTATTGACCAGGAAGGGCGGACGAAGCTGGTCAACCGCGCCGAGTACGTGTCGGCAGAGGCGCTCAAAACCGTTATGGACATGGGCATGCTGCAAGGCATCACCGAAACGTGGGATCGCCTGGAAGAGCGCCTGAACGAGCTAAAATAAGCACACAAAGGTCGCCTGGCTGCGAAGCTGGCGGCCTGTTTTTTTATTCCCGAACATTTTTTGGACAAAAACTGTAAGCAAATCGGATTTTTTCGTCTAATCCAATACAAAGCTGTAACAAAGGAGCGAAGCAATGGAGCCGGATGACAGAATCGAGCAATGGTTTCTCCGATACGGCAACGACGTGTACCAGTATTTGGCGTATTTTACGGGAAGAAGAGATGTGGAAGATTTGGTTCAGGAAGTGTTCACGAAGGCGCTCAAGGCTTTATCCGGTTACGAGGGCAGGGCGCAACCGCGGACGTGGCTGCTGTCCATCGCGCGTCACGCAGCGATTGACCATAGCCGCAAGCAAAAAATGATCGACTGGTTCCCGGAGACGGTCCTTGGATTTCTCCGCTCCAAAGAGCGCTCGCCCGAAAATGCCTTAGTGCTGAAAGAGCAGTTGCAAGAGGTTTACCACACGATGAACCAGCTCAAAAGAACGTATCGGGAAGTTTTGATCTTGCGCCTGATCGAAGGCATATCGACGGAAGAGACAGCCGAAATTTTGGGATGGAGCGAAGCAAAAGTCAGCACCACGCTGCACCGGGCAGTCAAAGCTCTGCAAAAACGCATGTCCAATAGCGGCAAGGAGGTTCATCTGCATGACGCCATCTTTTGAAGAAAAACAGGTTAGCAGTCTGCTGCAATCTTTTCCGACGCTCAGGATGGAGGAGGAAAAGCAACGCGAGGTGATCCAGCAGCTGCGACGTGAAAAAGAGCTGCTCAAAAAGCGGAGGGGGCGTGCTGCGTATCGCTACGTCATCGGAGGCGGAGGCGTAGCCGCATTATTGGGCATGCTGTGGTTCGCTTCGCCGTTTTTGCCATCCCCATCCTCCCTGGCGCCTGCTCATTCAGGCGGCCAGAGCACGCAGGCAGCAAGGGCAGACGTCAACGGGCAGCCAGCAGAAGCAGGGAAAGAAGCTGCTGTGCTGACGATTGATGCGCAAATCCAGACTTCGATAGAGCAAACAATCGCGAAGACATTTGACGCTGTTCATCCGGAGCGAATGACGGTGATTGTCTCCGATCCGGGCACAGGCGAGATTTTGGCGATCGGCAGCCGAAGCAAAAACGGAGCGACGGACGATGCGGAACGTTTTGCCGCCGCAGGAAAAGCGCAGCCTAATCCTGGTGCAGCCTATCAGATCGTGACACTGGCGGCAGCGATTCAAGAGGGGAAGTTCGACCCTCGGGAGATATACGAGTCCGGTACATATAAAGGGATTCCCGGCGAACCGATCAAAGATTTCAACAACGGCATCGGCTGGGGGAAGATCACGTTTCTGGAAGGATTTCTGCGCTCATCCAACGTAGCATTTGCCAAGCTCGTCCACGAACGTTTGCACGGGGATACGTTGCTGGAATACTTCGAACGGTTCGGTTTCGGACGCGAAACAGGGGTGGAGGCAGCGAACGAAGAGGCGGGGAAGCTGCCGAATATGGACGAACCGAGGCAGGCGGCATTGGCGGCAACGGGGCTGGGCGGTGCGGCAACTCCGCTTCAACAGATGGCAGCTGTGGGGGCCATCGCTAATGGCGGAAAGCTGATGCAGCCGCATCTGTACAAGCAGGCAGGTACGGACGAACACAATCGGTACATGGTTCGGCAGGTTGTCTCGGAAGAAACCGCCCGGAAGGTACGCGACATACTGGAATCGGTGGTTGCAGGCGAGCGTGGCTCAGGAATTGGACTTGGCTTGCCAAATGTCACGGTGGCAGCGAAGCACAGTGTAGTCGAGAAAACCGATCCGAAAGGGAAGGCACTTGATGGGAAATATACCGTTTCGGTGATCGGATTCGCGCCGAGTGACCAGCCAAAAGTTTTGGTGTATGTAGCAATCGATGGACCGCAAAGCGAGTTACCTGTAGTTGGCTGGAAAAAAGTCGTAGCTCCGCCCTTTCAGGAGGTGTTGAGCAACAGCTTGCAGCATGTGCAGCAATTGCAAAAGCGATGAACAGCGACAATGACTAGCCAGCGGGTGCAATCTGAAAAAAGGATTCGTGAGGAACACGGCATGCTCCCGCGAATCCTTTTTTGTTTCCGGCAAGTTCGTTTGAGGCTGGAAACGGCAATCAGACACTCGGCACCCTGGCACGGTTCGCCTTTTGCTGTTTTTTCCGATATCCGAGCTGTTTGCGCTGAAAATGGTTGTTGCGGATCAGGGCAAAAATGACGAGCAAAGTGCCGTAAAACTCGAACATGCTGATTTCATAGCCTTGCATCGCCATCAAGGCGAACGTTGTGATCGGGACGAGATTGATGAACAAGATTCCATTGAGCGGAGTAAGCCGTTTGATTCCTTCGTTCCAGCTTAACAGGGCAACCAGTCCCGGCAAAAGCACCATAAAGGCCATCTCATATTTGATCGCAACCACGCTTTCCCAGCTCGGCGCGGGCATCCACTGCAACAAAATGGCGGCCGCAATCACGCCAAAAGAAACGCACGTACCCAAGAGACACGTCAAGGTCGAGTAGCGCAGCGTCGACCAGCCAACGAAGCGCGCGCCGCCCATGGAGTAGACGACCCACCCGACAACGCCTGCGAAGATGAGCAGCAGCGGGAAAATTTGCTCGCTTGCCGTGATGAAAAATGCGAGGCTTCCGTTTGTGATGACCAAAAGCGCTCCGGCCAGAGCAATCGCGATGCTGGTGACGCTGTAAGCAGGCGGCAGCTTTTTCGTCTTGAGCGAGATCAGGACGATGGAGATCATCGGCATCAGCACTTCCATGATCGCCGCCGCAATCGTTCCCGTCTCTCCCATCAGCTTTTGCCCCATAAAAACACCCATGTTGTACACCGTAAAAGCCATCGTGCCGAAGAAGGTCAACGCGCCGCCGCGCCCCTCCAGACGAAAGGCGGACCGTCCTTCTTTTGCCAAAAGCAAGCCGCACAGCAGCATACTGACCAATAAATAGCGCAAAAACGCGAACGTAACCGGATCGATTTTTTGCAGGGCGATATGGGCGACGGGAAACATCGCTCCCCACGACGCGCTGGCAAGTGCGCATAACACGGTTCCTGCAAGGAGTGACTTGTTGTTCATGTGAAAACTCTTCCTTTCCATCTGAAGCATCTTCCACATCATACGGGATGAAAATCTGTTAGTATAATGATTGATAATCAAGGAATATATCATTTTCAATGATGGATACAGGAAACAGATGGGGAGAGAGCAAGGGTGGAGCTGAACGATTTAAAAATTTTTCACATGGTAGCGACACTGGGCAGCGTGAGCAAGGCCGCAGCGGAGTTGAGCTATGTGCAGTCCAATGTGACGGCCAGAATCAAGCTGTTGGAAAAAGAGCTGGGAACGCCGCTGTTTTACCGGCACAAGCGGGGAATGACATTAAATACAGAAGGACGAAGATTGCTGGAATATTCGCGCGACATTTTGACGAAGCTGGATGACATGCACCGATTTTTTCATCAAAGCTCGGAGCCTTCCGGTGTGCTGTCCATCGGGATGGTGGAGACAATCAATCGGCTGCCTGAGCTTTTGTCTGCCTATTGCAGCCGCTTTCCGCAAGTGGACTTGTCGCTTACGGCAGGCGTGACCGAGCATTTGCTGCGGATGGTTCTGGATGTGGAGCTGGACGGGGCGTTCGTCACAGGTCCGATCAGCCATCCGTTGATCGAGCAGAGGCAGGTGTTTAGCGAAGAGCTGGTGCTGGTCAGCAAAGGAAGCTCCTTCACCATGGATGACATGCCAGGGAAGGCGCTGCTTTTATACAACAAAGGTTGCGGGTTTCGCGAGAGGCTGGAGGGCTGGATGAAGCTGGAAGGGGTTATTCCCAGAAAAGTGATGGAGTTCGGGACGTATGAGACGATCATCGGAGGTGTCACAGCAGGCATCGGCATGACGATCTTGCCCAAGTCGGCGGTACGGCAGCTCGCGGAAAGCGGGCAAATCCATATGCATCCGGTGCCAAAGCCATACCGGGATGTGACGACGATGTTCATACGCCGAAAAGATGCGGCCATGACCAGCACGCTGCAATCGTTTTTGGCTGAAATCGGACGACATAGCGGGTAACGAGACCTATGGATTAAACTGATAATTTTATGTAAAATTTTGAAATTCGTCCTTTTCTATAAGAGAAAATTGTGGTAAATTTATATAGCGAACAAGTGTTCTGATTCGATTCGTAAACGATGACAGGTGGAAGGAAGGTGGAGCTTCTGTGATTGACCGATACACCGAAATTGACGAGGTCATTTCTTATATTCATCGACATCTCGATGAGCCTCTGCCACTTTCCCGTTTGGCCAGTCATGTCGCCTACAGCCAGTATCATTTTGCGCGCATTTTCAAGGAAAGAATCGGCTTGTCACCGCTGTACTACGTATCCTCGATGCGTTTGCAAAAGGCTAAGGATCTTTTGTTGCGCACCAACATGAGTGTCCGCGATATCGGCCTGGAAATCGGGCAGCAAAGCCTCGGGACGTTTTCTACCCGGTTTACGGAAAAAGTAGGCATATCGCCAAGCGAGTTCCGCGAGTCAGCGCATCGGGCAGACGACCAACTGCGCACTTTGCAGCTGCTTTCCGACTGGAGCATGGCGAGGTCGTTTGCGGAGACGAAATTGCGGATCAGCGGGACTGTTACGGCTGCGGCTCCTTTTCACGGCGTCATTTTGATTGGCTTGTTTGCCAAGCCGATTCCGGAAGGGCTGCCCTTGTACGGGACACTTCTGCCGTCCCTTGGCGATTTTTGTTTTACGGGCGTCGCGCCTGGCACGTATTATTTGATGGCTACTTCTGTCGATTGGGGCACGCAGGCGATCGATTTTCTTTTGCCGCATTCCACGTTGCGCACCCGATCGAAAAAACCGATCATCGTCACACCGAACAATACCGTTCCACATCAGCAAGTTACCCTCTACGAGCCTCATCCCGACGACCCGCCTATTTTGATTTCCTTGCCGCTCTTGATGGATCATTTCATCAACCGGGTGGCGAAGTAACATCATAGCAATCGAAAAGAAATCATAACCTATGATTCGTGGTAGGCTAGGATAGCTTACTGATTAACGTAAAGAGATGGAGTGGGAACTTTACAGCTGGATTATGAAAGGAGAAACCAAGTGAAAAATCAGCAAGAGGAAAAGCATAATGAAGGCACTTTCGGGAGCAAAAGCAACTTTCTCGTGGTCATGGTGATGATCCTGGGGGTTTTTGTTGCGATTCTCAATGAGACGCTGCTGAACGTTGCCTTGTCAAAAATCATGGATGATATCGGAATCTCTCCAAGCACAGCCCAATGGCTGGCGACTGGCTATTTGCTCGTCATTGGCGTCTTGATTCCGGTGACGGCCTTTCTCATTCAGCGGTTTACAACGAGAGCCTTGTTTTTGTCAGCGATGGGGCTGTTTACTTTGGGAACGCTGGCAGCAGCGCTTGCGCCGGGCTTCGAGCTGCTTCTGATCGGCAGGGTGCTGCAAGCTTCGGGAACGGGGCTGTTGTTCCCGCTACTGACCAATGTCGTCTTGTCTGTCGTTGCGATTGAAAAAAGGGGATCGGCCATGGGCACGATCGGAATCGTGATCACCTTTGCCCCAGCCATTGGGCCGACGCTGTCCGGCATTATCGTCGAGCATTTCAGCTGGCGCGCCCTGTTTTACGGAGTGCTGCCGATTGCCTTGTTCGTCATCGCTTTCGCCTATTTCCGCTTGAAAAACGTAACAGAAACATCCCGCCCGCGAGTAGATGTGCTTTCCCTGCTTTTGTCCACCTGTGGGTTCGGCGGGATTGTGTTTGGTTTCAGCAGCGCCGGAGAAGGGCATGGAGGCTGGGGCAGCAATGAAGTGCTCGTTCCGATTACGATCGGAGTGATCGCCCTGATCCTGTTCATCTGGCGGCAGCTGCGTCTGGATGAGCCGCTGCTCGATTTGCGCGCTTTTACGTACAAAGTTTTTCGGATGTCCACGATTATTATGATGATCGTCATGATGGCGATGTTTTCGGCAATGATGCTGCTGCCGATTTTCCTTCAGAACGCTTTGGGCTACAGCCCGTTTCATGCGGGGCTAATCATGCTGCCGGGCGGGATCGTCATGGGGATTATGTCGCCGATTACAGGACGGCTCTTTGACCGCTTCGGGGCCAAGTGGCTGGCGCTCATCGGACTTGGGCTGGTCGGCAATACGCTGTGGCAATTTGCCTTTATTACCGTGTCTACTTCCTACCTCACGATCATGGTTTGGAACACGCTGTTGATGCTCGGCATCTCCATGCTGATGATGCCAGTCATGACCAACGCCTTGAACGAGCTGCCGCCGAAGCTGTATCCGCACGGCACAGCGATCATCAGTACGTTGCAGCAAGTAGCCGGAGCCGTCGGGACGGCGCTGCTCGTCACGATCATGACGAACGGCACGAGCAAGTATTTGGCCCAGTTCGGGGGAGCAGAAGCCGCCCCAGCCCAAAAGGTGCTCGCCATGATGGCAGGAATGAAAAGCGCGTTCCTCCTGGCTTTCGCTCTGGTCGTGCTTGCCTGGATCATATCTATGTTCCTCAAGCGGGCGGTTCCGCCAAAAAAAGAAGAATGGGAAGGTCAGGGCGCATCCGCGCATTGATCGCAGGAGCAGGTCAGTCCAAACGCAGGTTTGGGCTGGCTTGTTTTTTGTGTAACGGAGCGTGTTTACTTTCCTCCCCATAGGAAAAACTAGCTGCAAATCGTCGAACTTTTATTTCCGGGCAGGAAAATGCGACGAGACGCGAAATGATTACAAGGCGTGCTACACGCAGATGACAAGAAAGCAGGGAATCACACATGTCAGCACCTTACAAAAAAGTGTTTTGGGCAGCCGGCTTTGGCTGGATGTTCGACGCGATGGATGTTGCCCTTTTATCATTCATTATGGTGGCGCTCAGGCAAGAGTGGGGACTGACTGCACAAGAAGCGGGCCTTCTCGGGACCGGCAATCTGGTAGGAATGGCGATCGGAGCGATCGTGGGCGGATATATGGCAGACCGGATCGGACGAAAGCCCGTCTTCCTGCTCACACTGCTTCTGTTTGGGGCAGCGAGCTTCGCCAGTGCGTTTGCCACAGGCTTTTTCACCATGCTGCTGTTCCGCTTCCTGATGGGACTCGGACTTGGCGCCGAGCTGCCTGTTGCTTCCACGCTGGTCAACGAGTTTGCTCCTGCGGAAAAACGGGGGAGCACCGTTGTTTTGCTGGAAAGCTTTTGGGCGGTCGGCTGGATTGCGGCGGCGGTCATATCGTATTTCATCATCCCGGATTACGGCTGGAGAGTCGCGGTCATCATCGGGGCACTGCCAATCGTGTACGCCTGGTACGCGAGACGCACGATCCCTGAATCGCCCCAGTTCCAGCAACGCCAGGAGCAAGTACCTGTGCAAAAGCTGCTGACCTCGCATCAGCGGGAGACGATTGCTCTGTGGGCTGTCTGGTTTGCCATTGCCTTCTCGTATTACGGCATGTTCCTGTGGATGCCGTCTGTGCTGGTAGACAAAGGCTTCACCATGATCAAAAGCTTCCAGTACGTCCTGATCATGACTTTGGCGCAACTGCCCGGCTATTTTGCCGCCGCCTATCTCGTGGAAAATTGGGGCCGCAAAAAGACGCTGGCCAGCTTTTTGTTCATGACAGCGATCATGGCGTTCGCTTTCGGACAAAGCAGCGGGACGACGGAATTGCTGGTAACGGGTGCCCTTTTGTCCTTCTTCAACCTGGGAGCGTGGGGGGCGCTGTACGCGTACACCCCGGAAAACTACCCGACGCCGCTTCGCGCCACAGGCGCAGGCGTTGCTTCCGGCATCGGGCGAATCGGCAGCATCATTGCCCCGTATCTCGTCGGCTATTATTCATCCTTGCATTACAGCTACACGTTTATTTTTAGCATTTTTACAATCGTCTTGTTCATTGGTACGGCGATTTTGCTGATTTATGGCAAAGAAACAAGAGTAGCAAGTGCGGCGCGCGCCAATTGATGACAGCTTCACTGGGCTGCATCCGGTGTGCTGCGAGTTGCGTTTTCGTACAGGTGCAGGATACTGCGAGCGCGGGAGATGACTTCCGCTCGCAGCTCCGCAGGTTCCCGCACCTCGATGAGCGAGGCGTAGCCGAGCACTAGCGCACAGGCGGAATCCAGCGTATGAAATTCAACCTCGGCCTCGATCCAACTGCTTTTGGCGGCATGGGTGGAGGCTATTTTCATGTAGCGCTCCTGTTTGAGCCGGGGCCACGCCTCTTCGCGAAAGCGGATGACTGCCGGATAGCGGGGAAGGCTCGCCTTGAACTGTGTCGTCGACTCCTCCCAGTAGCTGGCGAGGTCAAAGCTTTCCGGCCGGACAAAAGCTTCTTCCAGCACGCGAGCTTCCGTGAACCGGGAGATGCGGTACGTGCGCAAGTCCGCATCGATCTGCGCGACCAAATACCAGGTGCTTCTTTTGGCGACAAGTCCAAGCGGAAGCAGCGTCCGCTCGACAAGCGTATCTTCGCGCTGGTAGCGAACCCAAAGCTTGCGGCTGAGCCAGACGGCGTCCTGGATAGTGGCGAGCAAAGGAAACGTTTCATCTGATTCATGCCAGCCCGCTCCATCGATATGCAGGCGCTCACGTACTTGCCAGGCATCCTGCTGAACAGGTTGCGGCAAGGCGGACAGCAGCTTCCAAAAAGCACGCTCGTACCCTTCGGCCAGACCGAGGTCGTTCAGCACGCGGGAAGGTGAGGAAAGCATGAGCGATTGCAGCTCATCGATTTTCAATCCGGTCAGACTGGTGCGATAGCCTTCCGCGAGAACCCAGCCGCCAGCCGAGCCGCGTTCCGCGTAGACGGGCACTCCAGACGCGCTCAAAGCTTCCATGTCCCGATGAATC
Organism: Brevibacillus sp. FSL K6-0770; assembly: GCF_038000275.1. NCBI lineage: Bacteria > Bacillati > Bacillota > Bacilli > Caryophanales > Paenibacillaceae > Brevibacillus > Brevibacillus sp. FSL K6-0770. The sequence goes on along the minus strand of NZ_JBBOBQ010000001.1, from coordinate 4,691,017 downwards.
GTCCGTTCAGACACCTCCAGCTTCTCGGCTAATTGTCTGGTGGTCATCCGCCCGCAGTTTTGCAGATGCAGCAAAATCGAGAGCAACCGATCAGCACGCATAGAAAATCCCTCCTGAAAAACGACTTCGTAGTAGCTTCATTTTATCTTATCCAATATGACAGATGGTGTCATATTGGTGAGGTTACACTGTTCCTATCAACCAAAACCAAACAGTCATGTCCGTTTGGCTGACGGCAAGCGATCTAGCTCTTTTGACGCAGCGCACAGCGTGAATGGCTGGTTCGCACAAAAAGGAGGCGCATGTATGACAGGGAAAGCATTGCAGGGAAAAGTAGCAGTCGTGGCGGGAGGAACGAGAGGGGCGGGGCGAGGAATCGCCATCGGGCTTGGGGAAGCCGGGGCGACCGTCTACGTGACAGGCCGAAGCGTGCGCGGACAGCCATCCGACATGGCGCGTCCGGAAACAATCGAGGAGACAGCCGAGCTGGTAACGGAAAGTGGCGGAGTCGGGATTGCTGTCCAAACAGGGCAATTTAGCTGACGTCAAACAACAACGGAAAGCATTGATTGATCAACGTTTTTGAAAGGAAAAAGGGGCGTCTCCGAGTCGAAACACCGACTTTGGAGACAGCCCCTTTTGCATCTCGTATAGCGATTTCCCTAAGCGAGCGGCTGTGTATTTTTTTTGCGAGTCAACCAGTTGCGGACGTTTCCGTTCAAAATCAGATTGGTGACGACGCCTGCGATCAGCCCCCAGAACGCGGCACCGATTCCGCCGATCGAAATGCCGGAAATCGTCACGAGGAAGGTGACCAGAGCGGCTTCCCGTTCCTTCATATCGCTCATCGCTTGGGCGAGGCTGGAGCTAAGCGAAGCGAACAGGGCCAGGCCAGCGATGACGGCGATCAGTTCCTTGGGCAAGCCGAAAAAGACAGACGTAATCGTGGCGCCAAACATGCCGAACACGAGATAAAAGGCACCGCAGGCGATTCCGGCGATATAGCGCTTGGAACGATCCTGGTGCGCTTCTTTTCCGGTGCAGATGGCTGCGGTAATCGCCGCCAGGTTAATTCCGTGCGAGCCGAACGGAGCCAGGAGCAGCGAGGCAATCCCGGTCGTCGCCACGAGCGGACTGGCAGGCGTGTCGTAGCCGTCTGCTTTCAGCACGCCGATTCCCGGCGCGTTTTGCGAAGCCATCGTGACGATGCACAGGGGAATCCCCAGCCCGACAATCGCATCGAGCGAAAAGTTTGGCATCGTAAACACAGGGTTCACCAATGTCATTTGCACAGAATCAAGCTGCAAGCGCCCCATGCCAAAAGCGATGGCAAGTCCGACCAAAAGCGTCAGCACGACGGCGTAGCGCGGAAACAACCGTTTGGCGAACAGGTAGCAGAAGATCATCGGCAAGGCAAGCGCAGGCAAATGCTGCATCGAGACGAAAACTTCGACGCCAAAAGCCAACAAAATCCCGGCGAGCATCGCGGTCGTGATCGACTGCGGCACGTATTTCATCAGGATGGAAAACAGGCCGGAGACGCCGAGCAGCGTGATGACGGCTGCGGAAAACAGATACGCGCCAATCGCGTCGCTGTAAGGATAGGTGGTCAGGCTGGATACCAAGAGGACGGCACCTGGCGTCGACCAGGCGGTAATGACTGGCGTCTTGAACCAGATGCTTAAAATAATCGCCGTCAAGCCGCTGCCGATGGAGATCGCCCAAATCCAGGAGGAAAGCTCTGCTTCGCTGAGTCCCGCGCTCTGCGCCGCCTGAAAGACGATCAGGAGCGGGCCGGCATAAGACACGATGGTGGCAATCAGGCCGACGACGACGGCCGAGATGGAAAAATCGCCAGGAATGCTTTTGAGATGCGAAATCGACCAGTGCTGTTGTTTTTGGGGTACCACAATCATTGCCTCCTACAGGGGATTAGCGCAGCGCAGGCGAGGCATTACCCCTTTTCGTTGAGAATGTAGCGGATCGTCCGCTTGGTGATGTTCAGCTTCTTGCTCAGAAGCTGCCTGTCTCCCTTTGTTTCGCTCAAACCTTTTTCGATGATCGCCCGTCCGACTTCCCCTTCCAACAGCTTGATTCTTTTTTGCAAGTAATCGAAATCGACGCCTTCGATGGAAGGGAGCACGCGGGTGAGCGATTCTACAAACCGCTCGCACTCCCGCTCAATCGCTTGCTCGACGCTGCTCGGTTCGGGGTGGGATTGACCTGGCAGCTTCGTTTGCAGCGTCTTTTGCCGCAACTGGTCAGGCAGGTGCTCGGCGCGCAGTTTTTCGCATTCGTGCAGGGCGATCGTTTGATTCAGGACATTCAGGAGCTGTCTGACATTGCCGGGCCAGTCATAGCGTTGCAAAAGCTCCATGGCATCAGGCTCGATCTCGCACGGAGCGCCGCTGCGCTTTTGCAAGTAGGAATGCGCGATTGCCGGGATGTCGCCAGCACGTTCCCGCAGGGGAGGAATTGCCAGCTTGATTCCTTCGAGACGATACAGCAGGTCGCTGCGGAAACGGTTCATCTCGACCTCGTGCTCCAGGTTGCGGTTTGTGGCGGAGATGAAGCGAATATTGCTCTGACCGACCTGTTCGCCCCCGACCCGCATAAATTCTCCCGTTTCCAGCGTGCGCAGCAGCTTGACCTGGATCGACAGCGGGGCTTCGCCAATCTCGTCGAGAAACAGCGTGCCGTTGTGAGCAAGCTCAAACAACCCTTTTCGCGATTTGACCGCTCCGGTAAACGCGCCTTTTTCGTACCCGAACAGTTCGCTTTCCAGCAACGATTCCGGGACGGCACCGCAGTTGAACGCGACGAAAGGCTGCTGGGCGCGGTTGCTCGCTCCGTGGAGAAAACGGGCCATCAGCTCCTTGCCTGTTCCGGTCTCTCCTTCTATCAAGATGTGGATCGCCTTTTTTGCTAATTTTTTGGCAATGGCGATCATTTTGCTCATCGGGCTTTCTGCTGAATACACGATACCATATTGCGCGGCTTCTTGGGATAGGTCATCTTTTTGGTTCGCCGAAGCAGAGAGGACAGAATCAATGATGTGTTCCAGACTGTCCAGATTGTCGAACGGCTTTTCCAAATAGTCTTTGGCCCCCCACTGCATCGCTGTGACGGCCGACTTGATGGTGCTGTAGCCAGTCATGATCAACACTTCGCACGCGGGAAAAACGGCTTTGATCTTGCGCAGCAGCTCCAGCCCGTCCGCGTCAGGCAGCTTGAGATCGACGAGAGCAGCCTGAAAGCCGCGGGAATCGTTTTGCAAAAGCCATTGGACGTCCTTGCCCGTGTTGGCGACGACTACCTCGCAATTTTTGCGCCGGAGAAAATAGGTGAAAAACGTAGTGACCTCCGTCTCATCATCCACAATCAATATCCGTTTCTGCTCCATGATGTTGATGTTCCTCCTCTTTGATCAGCAGTGGCAAAAGCAGCGTAAATTCGCTGTAGCGATTTTCTTCGCTTTGCGCATACAGCTTGCCGCCGTGCGCTTCGGCGATGCCAAGGCTGACGGACAAGCCCAGCCCTGTCCCTTTTGTCCGTTCTTTGGTCGAGAAAAAAGGCTGGAAAATTTGTGAGAGCTGTTCGGCTGGAATGCCCGTCCCGTTGTCGTAAACGGACAAGCCTGCGTAGCGGACGCCGTCTTCTTCGACGGGAAAGGAACGGATGAGAATCCGCGGCGCTTCCTGCTCGGACAAGGCATCCCTGGCGTTCAAGAGCAAGTTGATGACGACTTGCTCGATCTGATGGCGGCTGCCGTGAAACAGCAGGCTCGGCTCGTTCATTTCCCGGGTTATGGTCAGGCCGCAGACAGACAGCTGGTAGCCGATCAGCCCGAGCACATCCTCCACGACTTCGTCAATGGAGACAGTCTCAAACAAATACTCCTCTTGCCGGGAGAAGGTCAGCAGGTTTTGAATAATTTTTTTGCAGCGGACGCCGCACTGATAAATGTCGCGCATGAGCGGCGCGGTCGGAGCATCGGCTGTTTCGCGCAAAAGCAGTTGGGAATTGCCGAGAATCGCGGTCAGCGGACTGTTCAGCTCGTGGGCGATTCCAGCGGCCATTTCCCCGATGGCAGCCATTTTTGCCGACTGGATCAGTTGGGCCTCGATCTTGATTTTTTCGTTCACGTCCTGAAACAGCAGACTGTTTTCCACGATGACGCCTACGTGCCGGGCAACGAGCTGGATCAACTCGGCTTCTTCGGGATCGGCTGGGCGCTGTTCCTCTCGCAAAAGCGTCAAGTAGCCGAAAGTCTGGTTCAATGGATTGCGCAGCGACACCGAAGTCGCATAGTGCTGCGGCAACGTTTGCGCCAGCTTGTGATGAAGCTGCTCGGGAAAGTTTGCCGTGTCAGGGCAGTGCGGATGAGTCAACGTGTGGCACTGCCAGTCCGTGTCTGTCCGCATGCACAAGTACGACGTCGGCGTGCCTCCTTTGACAATCGTCAACGTAAAGTGCTCGAAGGCGAGAATTTGCGATAGCTGCTGGGCTATGTAGCTGCTCGTTTGCTGCCAGGTTGCGTCGATCTGGATGTGCGTCAGTTGGTTGATGACCGCGAGCTGGCGGTTTTTCTTTTTCATTTCTTCGACGAGATAGACAAGCTCGCTGTAGTAGCTTTTTCGCGAGGAAGATATTCCGGTGAGCTTTTCGAGTATCTCCTGTTTGCTTTGCATGGCGGCCTCCTATAGAGCTTGGCGAAAGAGAGAAGCGACGTCTTGGACGCTCATGTCGCGCGGATTGGTTGTCATGCACACATCGAGCAAGGCGAGTGAGCTGAGCAGTTCGATCTGGTCAGGGTGCAGCCCGATGGCAGACAGCGATTGCGGCACGTCCAGGTCTTTTGCCAGATTCGTCACGGCTTTCATGGCGAGACGAGAGGCGTCGTGCGTGCTCAGACCCGAAGTGTTTTCGCCCAGACATTCGGCGATTTGCCTGTATTTTTCGGGAGCGGCGATATAGTTGTATTCGAGAACGTGCGGCAGCAGGATGGCGTTTACTTCCCCGTGCGGGGCGTCGAGGAAGCCGCCCAGTTGATGGGACATGGCGTGGACGGCTCCGAGTATGGCGTTGGAAAAAGCGATTCCGGCCTGCAAGCTCGCCATTGCCATCGCTTGCTTGGCGGAGGCGTTGTACTGGCTGGCGGCGGATGGACGCAGATGTTCGGCGATCAGGCGCATGGCTTGCAAGGAGTGAACCTCGGTAAGCGGCGTCGCAGCGAGCGAAATATACGACTCGATGGCATGGGTCAGGACATCCATGCCTGTATTGGCAGTGAGTTGTCGGTCTTTGGTCATCAAGGTTTGCGGATCGATGATGGCGATATCCGGGATGAGCGATTTGGAGATGATCGCCATTTTTACTTTGCGCGCGCTGTCTACGATAATCGAAAACTGCGAGACTTCGGAGCCGGAGCCAGCCGTAGTCGGCACCATGACCATCGGCGGGAGCGGATGCTGAATCTGATCGACTCCTTCATACTGCACAATGCTTCCTTCGTTGGTGGCGAGCAGGGCGATGGCTTTGGCTGCGTCGATCGCGCTGCCGCCGCCGACTCCGAGAATCGCGTTGCACTCGGCAGCACGGTACGCCGCGATTCCGGCGTGAATCTCGTAATCTTTCGGATTGGCCGTCACGTTGGTCCACAAATGATAGTCGAGCTTTTGCTGCTGCAAGTAGTGGATGATTCGCTCGGCCCAGCCTGCGCTTACGACACCGGGATCGCTGACGAGAAAAACGCGGGATGCTCCCAGACGGCGAAGGCTTTCCCCGACTTGGCCGATGGATTGGTTGCCGAAGATGATCTCCGGTGTCATAAATTTGGATATTTGCATGCTGCTTACCCCCTTTTTCCCTATGTAGTTAATACCGCAGACAGGGTCGAATCCCTTTTTTGGCCAAAAGCTTGGCTCGCGTGCCGTTTTTTTGGCTGATGGGCCGAAAAATCGGCCAGTCCGAAGGCGAGACAAGGCGAAAAAGCGCGAAAGATAAAGCGCTTACAATTTGGCATGCTGCTTGCAAATATATAGGAGCGAAAATACATAAACGCTCATTCGGCACACAAACAGGTGCCCGTGGGGGAAAAGAGGAGGAAGGTCGAGATGAAAGCAGCAGTGGTCAACGAGTTCCATCAAAAGCTGGAGGTAAAGGAAGTAGCGGTTCCAGAGGTGGGTTACGGGGAAGTGTTGGTCAAAATCAAGACGTGCGGCGTTTGCCATACAGATTTGCATGCAGCGCATGGAGACTGGCCGGTCAAGCCGAAGCTGCCTTTGATTCCGGGCCATGAAGGGGTAGGGGTCGTGGAAAAGCTGGGCGAAGGCGTCACTTCCTTGAAGCTGGGCGACCGGGTAGGCATCCCGTGGCTGTTCTCCGCGTGCGGCGAGTGCGACTATTGCCTCACGGGTTGGGAGACTTTGTGCCAGAAGCAATTGAATGGCGGTTATTCCGCAGACGGAGCTTACGCGGAGTATTGCGTGGCGCCAGCGGCTTATGTGGCGCGTATCCCGGATGAACTGGGAGACGTGGAGGCTGCTCCGATCTTGTGCGCGGGCGTGACTACTTACAAAGCGCTGAAGGTCGCCAATGTGAAGCCGGGCGACTGGGTGGCAATTTTCGGGATCGGCGGACTGGGCCACGTAGCCCTGCAATATGCGAAAGCAATGGGTTACAACGTCGTCGCGGTAGACATTCACAACGAGAAGCTCGAACTGGCAAAAGAATTGGGTGCTGACGTGACGGTCAACAGCAGCGAGGTCGATCCTGTGGCGGCGATCACCGAGCAGGTCGGTGGCGTGCACGGAGCGATTAGTGTGGCTGTAACGAAAAAAGCGTTTGAGCAGGCGTACAAATCGGTTCGCCGCGGCGGCTCGCTCGTGGTGGTTGGATTGCCGAATGCCGAGCTGCCTATCCCGATTTTCGATACGGTGCTCAACGGTGTAACGGTCAAAGGCTCGATCGTAGGAACGCGCAAAGACATGCAGGAAGCACTCGACTTCGCGGCTCGCGGCAAGGTTCGCGCGATCATCGAGACACAGCCGCTGGATAAAATCAACGAGGTGCTGGAACGGATGGAAAAAGGCCAAATTAACGGCCGCGTCGTGTTGACGATGGAGTAATGATCGTTTTAGGGAAAAGACAACTGCTGCCTGGTAGTCGCTTGGAGACTGCTGGGTGGCAGTTTTTTTGAATGGGGAGGAAATGGGCGGGGGTCACTGTTTTCTCGGCCAATGGTAAGCATTGGTTGGATCGTGATTTTTTGAGAGGGGATCAGGGATGAAAAATTTAAGTGCAGCTGTTGATCGCGGCTGTAGTGGAGGGAGGAAACAGGAGAAACCGCTGTAGGGACGTGGGCCTCTAGCGGGGAAGGGTGGACTGCCCGTCTCCGGCGAAAAAGGAAAACCGCGTCAAAAGCAGCGAGATCGAAGAAGCGGACGCACGTTGCCGCTTAAAAGCGTGTTTTCCTTTTTCGCCTGCGCCTCGGAAGGAGTCCCAAAGCCCTTTCGCTTGTTTCTCCTGTTTCCTCGGCCGACGTTAGGCTTTGGTCGGATCGTGATTTTTTGAGAGTTGATCAGGGATGAAAATATTTAGTGCGGCTGTTGATCGTGGCTGTAGTGGAGGGAGGAAACAGGAGAAACCGCTGTAGGGACTTGGGCCTCTAGCGAGGAAGCTAGACTGCCCGTCTCCGGCGAAAAAGGAAAACCGCGTCAAAAGCAGCGGACTCGAAGAAGCGGACGCACGTTGCCGCTTAAAAGCGTGTTTTCCTTTTTCGCCTGCGCCTCGGAAGGAGTCCCAAAGCCCTTTCGCTTGTTTCTCCTGTTTCCTCGGCCAACGGTAAGCTTTGGTCGGATATTGTTTTTTGGAGGTTGCTCAAGGGCGGAAAATCCAGGGCAGAAATTGAACAAGTTTTTCGTGAACAAATTGCATGAAGCACCGTCTTGAAGAAGACTCTTACTCATGTCTCTGTACTTTTTTGAAATCCCCGATCACCACCACCTAAAGTATCGATGATGCAGACTACAAAATGTCAGCCCAAGCAAGCTTTTTGGCATTGGCATTTTTCCTTGAAGCTCCCGATGACCACACCCAGCCGCTGACGAGGAAAGAGACGAAATCCGCGAAAGCTCTTTGGGATACCGACCGAGGTTCCGAGGAAAAAGCGAAACACGGTTTTAAGCGTCAACGTGAATCTGCATCTGTGAGCGAGCTGCTTTTGACGCGGTTTCGCTTTTTCCCCGGAGCCGTGCAGTCTAAGCCCCCAGGGGGTATCCCAAGAAGCTACAGCGATTCGTCTCTTTCCTCGCTTCACTTGAGGTACCGATGACGCAGACTACAAAGCGTCAGCCCAACCAAGTTTTTTGCATTGGCATTTCTCCTTGAAACTCCCGATGACAACAATCAGCCCCGGACGAGGAAAGAGACGAAATGCGCGAAAGCTCTTTGGGATACCGACCGAGGTTCCGAGGAAAAAGCGAAACACGGTTTTAAGCGTCAACGTGCTCCTGCTTCTGTGAACTACTGCTTTTGACGCGGTTTCGCTTTTTCCCCGGAGCCGTGCAGTCTAAGCCCCCAGGGGGTATCCCAAGAAGCTACAGCGATTCGTCTCTTTCCTCGCTTCACCTGAAGTACCGATGACGCAATCTACAAAGCATTACCCCAAACAAGCTTTTATGCATTGGCATTTTTCCTTGAAACTTCCGATGACCACACCCAGCCCCTGACGAGGAAAGAGACGAATCCGCGAAAGCTCTTTGGGATACCGACCGAGGCTCTGAGGAAAAAGCGAAACACGGTTTTAAGCGTCAACGTGCGTCCGCTTCCCTGAGTCCGCTGCTTTTGACGCGGTTTCGCTTTTTCCCCGGAGCCGTGCAGCCTAAGCCCACAGGGGGTATCCCAAGAAGCTACAGCGATTCGTCTCTTTTCTCGCTTCACCTGAAGTACCGATGACGTAACCTACAAAGCATTACCCCAAACAAGCTTTTTGCATTGGTATTTTTTGAAACTACCGATGACGCAATCTACAAAGCATCCCCCATCCTAGCCCTTCATACTTCTTTGCGCCCTCGCCACGATCCGCTTGGTCGCTTTCTCATCGGATGCATCCAGCCACGCGCGGCATACTTGAACGACCCAATCCGGCTGCGACTTGGCTGCGTCATTTAACCAATTGGCAACCGAATCCTGGACATACTTGGATGGATCGGCTTTCAACGGCGCCAAAAGGGGAAGCCCCCATTCGGGATTCTCCTTCAACTCCGCAATATGCTTGGCCCAAACGCCGCGCGGACGGGTCAATTCAACGGCGAAACGGCGGAGATTGGCATTCGGTTCCTGTACCCAAGCGCCCAGCAGGCGGATGGCTAGTTTCAATTGTTGGGAAGCAGAGTCCCGGACAGCCATCCATGCGATTTCGCGGACGCCGAAGTGGCTATCGGCGGCAAACGGGCGAATGAGCGCCAGTTTTTGCTCCAGTTCCAACTGATCCAACCCCACGATGTAAGCTGCCCAACAGCGCACGCTATCTGACGGATGCGCCGCCAAGCGTTGGAACAGTTGTGTACGCTCGTCGCCAGTCTTTTGACGGAACACCTCTAGCCATTTGACCGCAATGGCGGGGATGACTTTCATCGTCGGCTGCCCTGCGATCCGTTCCAGCGCGGATAACATCGCGTCAGCATGCCGCTGCAACTGAAGCTCAGCCAGGATGTGCCTAAGCAGTTGCAAATGATCGACTGCCAACCACTCTGTCAAATTGACACTCTCGATTCGTCCGCCATTCAATAAAACGAGCACATCCGGGAGAATGTCGCCAGCTTTTCTGGCTCCTTTCCGATTCAGCACCCTTTCTGAAATCGAAGCCATTTCGTCGAATGTCATAGCATAGCCGCCTCCGTAATCGTGATTACCAATCGTTTCGTGAAGTCAGCAAATCCAATACGTGGGAAGGCTCCAGCCTCTGCTTGTAGTCAGCTTCGACGTGAGCCAGACGAATCATGTTCTCACGGTCGATCACATATGTCGCGGGCACAGGCAACTTCCACGAAGAATCGCCATGATACTCGTCGAGAGAAATGCCAAGAGACTGGTAACTTCCCCGTAGCGCTTCCGGAAGCTCGAATACGAGATGGTAGCGGGCTGCGACTTCATTGCGAGGATCGCTCAAAAGCGGAAATCCAAGTTCGTTATTTGCCTTCATGCTGGCTGAATAGGTCGGCGTTTGCGGACTGATCGCCACAAGTTGCGCTCCTGCCTCCGCAAAAAGTGCTGACGCTTGTTGATAAGCCCGCAACGCAATATTGCAAAACGGGCACCAGACGCCGCGATAAAACAAAAGAACGACGGGGCCATTGGCCGTCAGTTCAGACAAAGTCATGCTGGCACCGTTTTGATCCGTCAGCGAAAAGTCTGGTGCCTGCGCTCCGGCCTTCAAGCCAGCAGCACCAGCGGATGCCTTTACTTGCTGGATTGACTGCTCGAACATCTTGACCATTTCAGCGGGCAAGTTTTGCTCCATCTGCGCGGTAGCACGATCCAATTCTGTTTGCAAAGAAGCCAGTGGCCTGTTTTCCATCTCGTTCTCTCTCCATTTCGTCCTGTCATTCAACTCTTCTTCATCATAAGAGAAGCACGAATGGAAAAGATGTAATGCAGTTCACAAGCTGTCGTCCTGAGCGAGTTTTTGTGCCGCCCGGAGAATGTCGCGGTGGACGGTCACTGTACGGAACCTGGTGCGGAGCATGCCCGCCTCCGCAAGCTCTTTCAACGCTACAGACACGGCTTCTCTTGAAGCTCCTACCAGGTGGGCAATTTCCTGATGGGAGAGGGGCATGTCGATTCGGCTGTAATCGTCGCCATCGTCCTGAACCCCGAACCGTTCGGAAAGCTCCGCCAGAACGTGGATAATTTTGTCGTGCAGCTTTCCGAGAGCAAGGCTTTGCGCGAGACTGCTCATGTGCGACAAGCGCTCACTCATTACTTTGATCATATTCAGCATGAAACGTGGCCGACGAAGAAGATAACCCTCGAAGCGCTCCTTGTCCATCACGCAAATATCGCTTTCCTCGACCGTCTCGATAAACAGGCCGCGCGTCCCTAGCGAAATATCCCCCATCTCGCCAAAGATGTTCCCCTCGCGCAAAATATCTAAAGTAAATTGCTTGCCTTCCTCATTGAGCCGATACAAACGAACTTTCCCTCGCTTCACAAAGTACAACCCTTCCGTGAACGTGTCGGGCGTTTGAATGAATGTATATTTCGGAAAAGTCGTAATCGAGGTCAGCTCGTCCATTTCGATCAGGTCTTCGCTGGAAAGGGAACGCAACAAATTGAACTGCGACAAATATTGAATGCGATCCATAGTTCCTCCCGGGTTGAAAAAATAGCGTTGGGCACACTTTTGCGGCCAACGAGCAGTTCGTGCATATGCCCATCATACAACAAAATAGGGTCGGACTACTTTCTCCTGATTCCACACAGCATCTCCGTCAGCCTGTCCAGGAAAATAGCGCGGATTGATTTCTTATCTTTCTATATTTGATTATAATTAGATATAATTAATGTTGTTTAGTTATGTTCCGTGTGGAGGTTTGAGAGGGAAATGCTGACCGCACAAGATCAAACAGAGAAGCTGTGGGAGATGGCCAGACGGATGGAGCCGCACCTGATTCGTCATCAGGCGAATATGGACAAGCTGATGAGCTTGCTCATGGTACACGAGCTGGTCCGCAATCGTGCGCTAAATGCCGAGGTGGCCGCCGCGGCTGGCGGAGACGGGCAGGCAGAGCATAAAACTGCTGATGTGCCCGGTGAAAAAGAGCATGAGCAACTATGGGATGAACTGTGCCGCCAAGAGAGCTACGAAGCAAAGGTCGCGCAAGCCATCGTTCATCTCGTTGAGCAAATTGCGCCGTAATTCGGCAGCTTGACAGTGCCCGCCAACTACAGTCTGCTGGAAGCCGAGTCACGGCATTGTTTTGGCCAAGAACAAACAAAACCCCGAAGAAAGGGCAGTCGCCTTTTGCGGGGTTATTTGTGCATCCTGTTTATTTGACTCTTCGCTGATTCAGTTCGCTGAGCGTGTCCCAAATAGATAAGGCCAGACAAAGCGTTGCTTGGGCATGGGCAACACTTCCGCAGCTTTCTTCTGAATGGTTTTGACGACACCGCGAAAGATAGCCTGTGTTTTTTCCAGTCACTTTGCTGCACTTCAATGACCACAGCTGCAAGCCTGTGCGGAAGGCAGCGGGCGGTTTGTCCATTGTGTCCATTTATCGGACGAAAACTGTCTCACGAGTGTCCGAACGGCTTGGACACAAGGACAGTTTCGGTAACCCGAAGTAAGGGCTGGCAGCGCTTTTCGCGGCTGGTACTCAACTTGCATTTATTTATCCTGAATGTCGATTTGCAGGAAGGGGGAGAATGGCGTGGACATTCGGGATGTGGTTGCCATTGTAACGGGTGGAGCTTCCGGGTTGGGGGAAGCCACTGTGAGGAATGTGGTAGAGCACGGAGGAAGAGTAGCCATTCTTGATCAGGACCTCGAACGGGGGTACGCCCTGGCAAATGAGCTGGGACGCGATCACGTCCTGTTCGTACAGACGGATGTGACGAGCGAAGCGAGCGTGCGGGAGGCGATCGAGCGCACGGCGGGAGCTTTCGGCACGATTCACGCCGCAGTCAATTGCGCAGGAATGGTTCTGGGGCAAAAGACGCTGTCCAGAAACGGCCCTCATTCCTTGGAGACATTCAGCAAAGTCGTGCAAGTGAACCTGATCGGCACGTTTAATGTCGTGCGAATGGCAGTCGAGCAGATGGCAGGCAACGAGCCAGCCAAAACGGGCGAACGCGGCGTGATCGTCAATACAGCGTCTATCGCTGCTTTTGACGGGCAGGTCGGACAAGTGGCCTACAGCGCTGCAAAGGGCGGGATTGTCGGCATGACCTTGCCGTTGGCGAGGGACTTGGCTCCGTATGGAATCAGGGTGATGACGATCGCTCCTGGTTTGTTTGACACGCCGATGTACGACAAGCTGCCCCGCGCCATAAAAGACGTGTTGGGAGCGACCGTGCCTTTTCCACCGAGATTGGGTCAGCCCGACGAGTACGCCAAGCTGGTGAACAGCATCATTACGAACCCGATGCTGAATGGAGAGACAATCCGGCTGGACGGGGCGATTCGGATGCAACCGAAATAAGCCGATCGAGCCTGTCTGGTCTACTGAAAAATGAGTTTGGAAAATTTGGTTGACACGAAAAGTAGTTAGGCACCATACTACGTGCATGAACAACGAACCGAAAAACAAGCATGACTTCGACTCTGCTCCTTCGCTTGACCAGGCGAGGCGACAGCTTGCGCGCTACAGTCTGGACGTAGACGCACAGGCAGTTCTTGTAGCCGCGCGACTGATGGAGGCGGGAGCGAAACTCGGCAGCGCAGCGGAGATTCACTTTGGCCGCTTCGGCTTGTCAACCGGGCGCTATCGGCTTTTGGCGGAGCTGGAAACCAACGACGGAGAGCTGCTGCCTTCGCAATTGGCAGACAATCTCGGCGTCACCCGCGCTACGGTGACGGGCCTGATTGACGTGCTGGAGCGCGATGGACTCGTCTCCCGGCGAAAAAGCATGCAGGATGGACGCCAAAAAGCGGTTGTTTTGACCGAAGCGGGTGCGAGCAAGCTGAGGGACATGGCGCCTGAGCATTTCATGCGGCTGGAAGCGATGGTCAGTTCCCTTTCGCTGGAGGAGCGCAGCGTATTTCTGTCCCTGCTTGGTCGCGTGACAGAAGGCATCTCGGCACTGACAGATGAAAAGAAAGACGTGCAAGCAAACAGCAAGAAAAGGTAAAGACGGGCTAGGAAAACTAGCCCATTTTCACGGATATATGGTTAGGAGCCTAATTATACATTCAAAAAACAAGGAAGAAGTTCATTCATGGGAGTGAATCATCGGGCAAAGACAGCGGCCGTCGCTGAGACGAGGACGGGTCGCCCCAAGGCAAGGCGAAATCGTTTGTGCTGTGGCGGGAAGTCATGATGGCGTATTTGTCTCCGGCAGTCATGGCGGGATGGCTGGCTCGCCACAGCAGATAAAGGCTTGCAGATCGGAGCGCTGACCACAAGCGGGGGTACCTCGCCCTCGCGGCTTTGCTCGTTGGATTATGGCTGCTCGCGAAAGGGGCGGAAGATGGCTGGATCACTCGCACCCGACAAAGCGACACTCAAACAGGCTTTCATGCAATCAGTAATTTCCTTGAAACTCCCGACTATCCCCAAAAGAAAAAAGACCCCGCCCACAAAACCGTGGCGAAGCCTTTTCTCATCCTAAAGCTCAGCTTTATAACATAGTGCTTGTCGGCGCCTCCAAAAGCGAGATTTCCTGTGCCCGGAGCAGCGCTTGGGTACGGTTTTCCACACCGAGTTTCCCGTAAATCCGGTGCAGGTACACTTTGACCGTACCGACCGTGTTGCCCAGCTCTTCGGCAATTTGCTTGTTGGACGCCCCTTGGCCGAGCATGGACAAAATGATCATTTCCTTGCCTGTCAACGGCTCTGGAAGCGGCGAGAATGAGCTGCCATGCGCTCTTGCCCGCTTTTTCGGGAAAAGCTCAAGCAACTGCTGCACATAGTCGGGAGAAATGACCGGAGGAGCTTGCTCCGTCCTGGAGTTTTCCCGCTGCTGGTAAGCGCTGAGCAAGCTGTGCATAGCCAGCCCCTCATCCAAAAAACTGCGTACATACAAGTTTTTCGCCCCGATGACAAGGGCCTCGTGCAGATGTGCCAACGCCTCGCGCTTGTTGCCTTGCTGCTGGAGCGCCATCGCTTGCAGATTGGCGATTTCTACCTGGCTGCCTAACAGTCCCTCCCTGACGCCAATTTGCTTCAAAGGGGCAAGAATCTTGAGCGCATCTGCCTCTTGCTGTTTGGCGAGCAGCAGCCGGACATAGGCCAACTGCTCCAGCTCTTTATGAATACTGGGTTTGTGAAAAGTGGAGCGGGGCAGCTTGGCAAGCTCTGCCTCGGCCCAGGCCACATCTCCTTCCCTGAGTGCGATGTACGCCTGAAAAGCGCGCAACGGACTGATCCAGTACAGCTGCGACCACCCCGTGACAATCTCCATCGCTTCCTGGACAAGCCTTCGCGCTTCCTTGAAATCCTGGTTCGCCAGCAAGTGCCGGGCATGAGTCAGTACATACGGAACATAAAGTCCGGGAATTTTTTGCTGCAGCGCTACAGGCGCGATTTTTTGCAAAAACGCGAAGCTTTCTTCGAGCTTGTTCTCCTCGTAAAGCCCTTCCGCCAGCGCCTGGACGACGTATTTGTTGATCAAGGAGTCCTGCCAGCCGTGCGCCTCCAGAATAGCGGAAAACTGCTTGCCGACCAGCTCCGTTTCCTCGGACAGCATCCCTTTCAAGCCGAATCGCGTCCTGCGGATGAACGGCTCGGTCGTGTTGTAGTTCAGATGATAAAACAACGGGTTTTGCGGCAAGTCCTCCTGCAATTGGGACGAGCTGGCTACCCAGCTTGCGAAATCGCCGTTGGCAAAGACGAGATTGGCCCGGACAAAAAACAGGCCGCTGGCAAACTGCTCGCGCTCCGCGGATGGGGGCATGCTCTGGCAGTCTTTTTCCAGCAGGTCAAGCTCGGCTTGGGCAAGACTGGTCTGATCGCAAGCGATTAGCAAAAAGACGTAGAGCAGCCTGAGCAGCGGCGGCATATTTTGCCCGTGATCCGGGATGCTCGTAAGCGCGCGCAGCAAGGTGAAAAATTCGCCGCGCGAAAGCCACGTCGGGAAGTGCTGCGCAAGCAACTGCACGGCGAGCGGGTAATCGCAAGCGCAAATCGCATGCTCGATGGCTTCGTCCAGAAATCCGCGCGCAGCAAAGCTCTCGCTGGCAAGCTTGTGCAGCTCGTAAGCTTTGCCAGGGTAAGTCAGCTCCAGTTGGCTGCGCAAAAAATCGGCAAACAAATGATGGTAGCGATACCAAGTCTGATCGTCGTCGAGGGGAAACAAAAATATATTTTGTCTGTACAGCTCAGCCAAAACTTGCTGACTGCCCGTCATGCCGACCAGCGCGTTGCATACGTGGGCGTCCAGCCGCGACAGCACGGAGGTCAGCAACAGGAAATCGCGCGTCGATTGGGGCAGCTGCACCAGCACTTCGTGAAACAAATAGTCGGAGATGTCGCGGTGTGCCCCCGTAAATTTGGCAAAAAACCGCTCGTGGTTCCCGGAGGTGGAAAGCGAAATCGCAGCGAGTTGCAGCCCGGCGACCCAGCCTTCTGTGCTGGCGACGAGACTGGCGATTTGCTCCTCGGAAAGCAGCAAGCCATGCACCTGCTGACAAAAGCTGAACGCCTCGGCTTGATCGAACAACAGCTGCTGTGGCGTCAGATGAACAAGCTCGCTCCGAAGACGCCATTTTGCCGTTGAAAAGGGCAAGGCACTGCGGCTGGCGATGTACACATGGCAGTTGCCTGGCAAATATTCAATAAAGTAAGCGAGACTGTCGTGGATCGCGCTTTCCGAAATCACATGGTAGTC
This sequence comes from Brevibacillus sp. FSL K6-0770, assembly GCF_038000275.1. Lineage (NCBI taxonomy): Bacteria > Bacillati > Bacillota > Bacilli > Caryophanales > Paenibacillaceae > Brevibacillus > Brevibacillus sp. FSL K6-0770. The sequence goes on along the minus strand of NZ_JBBOBQ010000001.1, from coordinate 4,674,466 downwards.
ATCGAGAATGATCGCCAGCGGCTGGTGAATCGTTGTCGCCAGCTCATTGAGCAGCGAGTCTATAAACGAAAAAATCGAAGTATGAGAGGTTGCCTTCATGGAGTTTTCCATGTTCTCCGCCAGATGCGGGGAAGAGGCATTTGTCAGCATATGCACGATATAGCGCCAAAACCGGACGAGATCGTTGTCTTTCTCATCGAGCGAAAGCCACGCCAGCTGCCCGCTGAAATCGTGCGCCCATTGGCAAAGCAGCGTTGTCTTTCCGTAGCCCGCCGGTGCGTTTACAAACGTGAGCCGGCACTGTAGCCCATTGTTCATTTGTTCCAGCAGATGACTTCTCTTTACACTGTCGAAGCGATAGGCAGGGACCGCTGTTTTCGTTTTCAACATAACGGATGGTTGACCCATTTTTCCTCCTTTCCATTCTTTGCAGCGTAAAAGGTATGTCCTTATTATACTAGCGAAAACAGCACGCTTCGACATGGAAAAAAGTCTCGTCAAATGAGGGCGAGAAATGATGGCAAGTCCGAAGACACGCTTCAACACTCTTTTTGCCCCAAGCCTTCTACAATGAGCATAAAAAAGCAAGAGGGCGTGTGAGGCGGATGGGGATTGTTCGTTGGAGCGGTGCGGCTGCTGTGGCCGTTGCTGCGTTGGTGCTCGCGGTCAGCAGTGCAAGTCCGCCGCCCATCCATGCGACAGGTGCGGACGCGAAGCAAGAGGAGACGGCGGAGGAAATCCGGATTGCGTTTGTGGGAGACATCATTTTGGATAAAAGCGTGGGGGTGCAAATCGGACGGCACGGGGTAGACTATCCGTTTCAAAAAACAGGGGAGTTTCTGCGACAAGCTGATCTCGCCATCGCCAATCTGGAGACGCCTGTCAGCACACGCGGCAAGCCGGAGAAAAAAGAATTTACGTATCGCGCCCAGCCCAGCGCACTGAACGGACTGAAAAATGCCGGCATCGACGTAGTCAATCTGGCTAACAACCACACGCTCGATTACGGCGTAGACGCTTTGCTGGACACATTCGGACATTTGGACAAGCAGCAAATCGGCTACGTGGGCGCAGGCAAAAACGAAGCGGAAGCATTTGCGCCGCAGATCCAGACGATCAAGGGCAAGCGAGTGGCAGTGATCGGCCTGAGCCACGTGCTGCCCAATTATCGCTGGTACGCGGGCAAAAACAAGCCGGGACTTGCTCACGCCTACTCCTACGAACCGATGCTGTCCTATGTGAAGCAGGCGGTTGCCCAGTCGGATATTACGATTGCGGTGATGCACTGGAACCTGGAGTACAAGGACACGCCTGAGCCGTATGCGCGCGAACTGGCGAAAAAGCTGATCGACAGCGGCGTGGACGCGATCGTCGGCTCACACAGCCATTCCGTGATGGGCGTCGAATTTTACAAGCAAGTCCCGATCTACTACAGCGTCGGCAACTTTGTGTTTACGACCTCGTACAATCCGAAAGGACGCGAAGCGATGATGGTAGAGCTTGCTTTTAAAGAGAAAGAAACCAGCTCCCGCGTCATTCCTGTGAAAATCGTGAATGGACAGCCTGCCGAGCAGGACAGTCAAGGCAAACAGCGCATGATCGACAAGCTGAACCGGATTTCGTACGGGGCAAGCATTGAACGGGACGGTCAAGTCAGGCAAACGGCAAAAATCCGTTGAGGAGCATATCCCCACGGATTTTTTTGTTGGCGGAACATGCTTTTGCCATTACGAGAGCGGCATCGGTACTTCTGCCATTCTACGCATCATCTCTTTGCGGACGAAGCCGTATTTTTCGTACAGCCCATGGGCATCCCGCGTTGCCAGCGTCATGTTTGTATGGCGAATAGCCGGGTGCTGCACCATGACCTCCATCAGCCATTTGCCCAGCCCTTTTCCGCGGTGGGCGGGATCGATGAAGACGTCGCACACCCAGGCAAAAGTCGCGTAATCGGTGACGACCCGGACAAACCCGGCCTGTCCGCTCTCGTGATACACTCCGAAACAGAGCGATTGCGAAATGGCTTTGACGATCATTTCTCTCGGACGCTCGCCAGCCCAGTAGGTCGTAGACAGCCAGGCAAAAATTTGCTCTTCGTCGAGCAGCTTCGGATCATCACTGATTGTGTAAGGCAATTCGGGGTGCTTCCATTCCATCTGTTGCTCATCCTTTCTCCTGTTTACTGACTGACTTACGATTCACTATACTGTAAGGAACAACCAGGGAGAAACGAGGAAAAAGGGCATCTGTACCCACACAGATGGAGAGCGGGTGGACAAGGGTGGAGAAAAAATACGAGGCGCTCAAGCAACAGCTCAAACAACAGTTGCTGACGGGCAAAATACGCCCCGGAGAAAAGCTGCCGTCGATCCGTACAGCCTCCGAGCGGTGGAATTGCAGTACGAATACAGCGATCCGGGCGTATCAGGAGCTGGAAAAAGAGCATCTCGTGTACGCAGTGCAAAAAAGCGGCTATTACGCGGTGCTGCGCCCGCAGGCCGTCACGCGAACGGGAGCGGGACAGGGACAAATCGATTTTTCCGCGGCCAGTCCAGACCCGGAAGTCATGCCGTATAAAGACTTCCAGCATTGCCTGAACCGGGCGATTGAGCTGTACGAGGATCAGCTGTTCACTTATTGCGATCCGCAAGGCTTTTACTCTTTGCGCCGGGAGCTGGAGAAGCATCTGGCCCATTCGCAAGTTTTCGCGCAGCCGTCCATGATTTGCGTCGTTTCCGGCTCGCAGCAAGCGCTGCACCTCTTGTCGTCCATGCCTTTTCCCAATGGAAAAAGCGCCGTCCTGGTCGAGCAGCCTACTTTTCACGGCATGGTTCGCACCTTGCAACTGCTTGGTGTCACGACATACGGCATCGGGCGGACGACGGCAGGCATCGATCTGGACGAGCTGGAGCAGCAGTTTCGCAGCAAGCCGATCAAATTTTTTTATACGATGCCGCGCTTTCACAATCCGCTAGGGACAAGCTACGGAGCCGAGGAGAAAAGGCAAATCGCCAGGCTGGCGGAGCGCTACGGGGTATTTGTGGTGGAGGATGACTATTTGGCGGATATGGAGACGAGCGCGAAGGCCGATCCGCTCTACAGCTACGATCTGTCAGGGCATGTCATTTACGTGAAAAGCTTTTCCAAAATCATGTTGCCCGGACTGCGCCTGGCTGCTGTCGTCTTGCCGCCAGCGGTCATGGAGACATTTCGCCTGCATAAAGCTTCGGCGGACTCCAGCACGTCCGTTTTGTCCCAGGCTGCTCTGGAGCTGTATTTGAACTCGGGGATGTACGATCATCATGCCGCGATGGTCAGAGAGCGCTATCGGACGAGGATGGAAGCACTTGCCGCAGCTTGCCGCCGCCACCTGGACCCAAGCATTCAGTGTCCGGCTGCCCACGGCGGAATTTTTACCACAATCGTTCTGCCAAAAGAGCTGGATGCCCACGACGTGATCGCTGCTTTGCACCAGCAGCACGTCTCTGTGCGCTCGACGGACCAAAACTATTTGCCAGGCTTTGGCCGGGACAACGGATTACGCCTTAGCATCATCCAGACAGACACAGACAAGATCGAGCAAGGAATAGCGCTGATGGCCGAGGCGTGCCACAAGCTTTTGCAAAAGCGCAAGCAGGAAGTAGCCTGGCGGATACGGCCAGACTGATTGACAGCGACACTAGATGGCTCTTTTTCGGAAGAGCGGACAGGAGGACGAACCAAACATGACTCAAGCAAACAAGCTGGACAAATGGGGAGAGCTGGCAGGAAAAATCGAACCTTGCGGGAAGCTGCTTCGCGCCTGGGAGCTTGTCGGCGGCGTCTCGGCGACGGTGACAGCGCTAGAGCTGGAGTGTGCGGACGGGACGCGCAAAAAAATGGTTGTGCGGCAACACGGCGCAGCAGATCGCGAGCGCAATCCACAGATCGCCTCCGACGAATACAAGCTGCTGCAACTGTTGCAGGAAGCGCATATTCCTGCGCCGAAGCCGCTCCATCTGGAAGCATCGGCAACTATTTTTGCCTCGCCGTGCCTTGTCACGACATTCGTCGAGGGACAGACAGACTTCCAACCAGCCAATTTGTCCGCTTATTTGTCCCAACTGGCAGAGGTGCTTGCCCGTATCCACCGGATCGACCCTGAACAAAAAGCCAGTACCTTTTTGCCGCGTCAGACCGATTGGGTAGCGGATACGCTTCGCAAAACACCGGAAAAGCTGGACGACTCGCTGGACGAGGGGCTGATTCGCGAGCTGCTGGGCACTGTCTGGCCCTTGGCGCAAAAAAATCGCGATGTCTTGTTGCACGGAGATTTTTGGCCAGGCAATACAATGTGGCTGGATGGCCGTCTGACTGCCGTACTCGACTGGGAAGATGCGGCTGTGGGCGATCCGCTCGCAGATGTGGGCAATGCCCGGCTGGAGCTGCTTTGGTCGTTTGGCAGCGAAGCGATGGACACCTTTACAGCATTTTATCGGGAGAGGATGCCTGATCTCGACTATACGGACTTGGCGTACTGGGATTTGTACGCAGCGCTGCGGCCAGCTTCCAGCCTTGGCAATTGGGGACTGGATCAAGCGACAGAGCAAAGGATGCGTGAGCGGCACAAACAGTTTGTACAGCAAGCTACGGAACGGCGGCACATTTAATCTGGCTTGCGCAGACGAAATCAGAACATTGGGGCATTGACCGATGGAATGGGTCTGTGATAATCTCTAATCATAAGTAAATACATCGGATTTTAGTGAATAGCTGATCGGACTTCCGAAAGCTCCCGCGCAGACAAGACCATGTCGGCATCGTCGGGAGCCTTTCGCTATATGAACAGGAGGAGGGTAACGCTGCTATTATTCCAAAAGGACATGACCTCTCGAAAAGTCGGTGTCGTCGCTGCTGGACAACAGAAGGCTTTCGAGAGGTAACATTAGGTCATAAAACATACTAAATAGGTAGGAATAATAAACATTTAGTTTTTCACAACATAACCAGGGAGGCGTGAGCGAATGGCGAAAAAAGAGAATGCCCTGAATGAACAACTGTGGGAGAAAATCGAGCGAGCCTTGGACAGTTTGGAATTTGGTTCCATCCATATCGTGGTTCACGATTCGCAGGTGGTTCAGATCGAGCGGACGGAAAAATACCGACTCCCTGCCAAAAAAGAGAAAGAAGAAGGACAGACAACTCAGAACAGACCGTTGTTGAATCGGACGCACGGCTAGGCGACGGACTGACAAAACAGACGAGAATGGGAGATTAGAGAGGAGGAGCTTTCATATGGCAGGCGTTCTTGTAGTTGGAGGAGATCGGGTAGGAGAAATCGAGAGCTTGTTGCAGGATAAAGGATTTCGGAATGTATATCACGTATCTGGACGAAAAAAGTCGGACGTGAAGGCGACGATTCCTGCCGATACGGAGCTGGTTCTCGTCTTTATCAACTTTGTCAGTCACAGTCTCAGCAAAAATATTAAAAAGCTGGCGAAGCAAAAGCACGTGCCGATCGTTTTTTGCCGGAGATCGTGTGATGCCGTCGCCATGTATCAGCCAGCGATTGGCTAGGCAAAATGAATATTCGTGAGTGAATAGAAGTATTCAACGTTGAATACTTCTTTTTTGCGTGTTCATCAGGCGAAAAAATGGGCAGGCTGATCGTGTGAGCCATCTTTTTGCTGCTGGACAGCTTTATGCAGCATTTTGTCAGGATGAGTCGAAGGCCCATGTATGCAGCAGTGAATAAGCAGGCTGGATCAAGCTTGGCAGAAACAGCTGGCACACAATTTGCAGAATATTTATACAGAAGTTAGAAGTGAACTGAACTGAACAAAGATGGGGGTAAGCATGAAACGACCAGTCGTCATTACAAGTCTCTTGGTTTTGCTCTCGGGATTGTTCGCAGGTTGCAGCAACAGTGACAGCACGAATCAGCCTGCTGCCGATTCCACGCAACAGTCCCAGCCAGCGCCGTCGCAGCCGGCCGCCACCCAAATTTTGTACATGAACGCCTCAGAACCGGAGACGTTGGACTCCGGCATGTCGAATGACGTGATCTCCGGCGCTTTTATCCGCTCGCTGTACGACTCGCTCGTCAGGCTGGACAAGGATGGCAAGCCAGTCAATTCTGTCGCCTCGGACATCAAGCTGTCGGATGACAAAAAAGTGTATACATTCACGTTGCGCGCAAGCAAGTGGAGCAACGGCGATCCGGTGACAGCGAACGACTTTGCCTTCGCCTGGCTGCGCGTGCTCAACCCGAAGACGGCGAGCGGCTCCGCTTACAAATACTATCCGATCAAAAACGCCCGCGCTTTTTTCGAAGGAAAGGCAAAGGCGGAGGACGTAGGCATCAAGGTGCTGGATGAAAAGACATTGCAAGTCACTCTGGAAAATCCGACGCCGTATTTTCTGACGCTCGCCACCTTTTACTATCCGGTCAACCAGAAAGTCGTCGAGGCCAATCCCGACTGGGCAAAAAAGCCGGAAACCATCGTCACGAACGGGCCGTTCAAGCTGGCGAACTGGGAGCATAAAAACAAGATCGAGCTGGCGAAAAACGACCAGTATTGGGACAAGGACGTCGTGAAGCTGGACGAAATCGAGTTTTCCATGATTGAAGATACGAATACAGAGCTGGAGCTGTTCAACAGCGGGGAGCTGGACTGGGCGGGCGGCCCGATCAGCGGATTGCCTGCGGACGCCATCGGACCGTTGCGCGATGAAGGCAAGCTGCAAACGATGGAACGCGCCACCAACTACTACTTGCTGTTCCAGACTGAAAAGCCGCCGTTCACGAACGCGAAGATTCGCAAGGCGTTTGCCTACGCGATCAACCGAAAAGATATTGCCGACAACATCGGCCAGGCCGGACAGACGCCGTTGATGGGCTTTGTGCCGCTCTCCGCCTCGCTGAAACCGGACGGCTACTTCAAGGATAATGACGGGGAGACGGCGAAACAGTTATTGGCAGAAGGCATGCGGGAACTGAACCTCGCCAAGCTGCCAGAGATCACATATTTGTACAACACATCCGACCTCAACAAAAAGATTGCCGAAGCACTGCAAGCCCAATGGAAGCAGGTGCTCGGCGTGGACGTCAAGCTGCTCAACAAAGAGTTGAAGGTCATGTTCGACGATCAGGAGCACGGCAAATACATGATTTCCCGCACAGGCTGGACAGGCGACTACAACGACTCCGTCAACTTTTTGGAGCTGATGATGGAAAAGTACAGCTCCAACAACTCGACCTTTTGGCACAACGAGCGCTACGTAGAGTTGGTGAAAAAGGCGTACGCCGAGCCGGATGAAGCGAAGCGCAATCAATATTTGATCGAGGCGGAGAGCATTTTGATGGAAGAAATGCCAGTCACGGGCGTGTACAGCAGCGTCAACTCCTGGGTACAAAATGACAAGGTCAAAGGCATCACGGTGGACCCGCTAGGCTACATCGACTTCAAATGGGGCTACAAAGAGCAATAGGACAGACAGAGATGGCCGACACCCGCATGCATGTGTGTTGGCTGTTTCCATAAAAAGGAGGAGGCATGCTTATGGCTTGGCAACAGGCATTGGATGAAGCGCTCAAGGATGCGCCAGGAGTGTTTGGGGTAGCGGCATTGCACGTGGAGACGAAAGAGGAGGCCGGGCATCTGGATGACGAGCTGTTTCAGCTGGCGAGCGCATTCAAAATCCCGATTCTCGTCACCTTGATGCGCGAAGTCGAAGCGGGACGGGTCGCGCTCGACCAGCGGATCGCCTCGCAAAAAGAAAACCGCGTGCCAGGCTCGGGCATTTTGCAGGAGCTGGACGCAGGCGCAGCCCTGACCGTAAAAGACTTGGCGACCTTGATGACGATTGTCAGCGACAACTACGCGACAGATTTGGTCATCGAGCTGATCGGCGGCATCGACAAGGTAGAGGCCCATATGCATGAGCTGGGGCTGGAACAGATTCATTTGCGGCACACTTGCTGGCAATTGCTCAACCACTGTGTCGGGATGAATGAGCCTGCTCCGTCTGCGGCTGGCTACGACGAATACGAGCGCCGGGAAGAGACAGGCGATTATGAAATCGTTCACGATGTCTCCCTGCCGACGCGGGACAACAACGTGGCTACGCCGCGCGACCTCAACCGCTTGCTTGCGATGATCGCACGAAAAGAAATTTTGACGCCTGCCTCCTGTGAGCTCATGCTGGACATTTTGCGCCGCCAACAGTTCAACAGCCGCCTGCCGTATTTGCTGCCGGAAGGAACGAAGGTCGCACACAAAACCGGAACAGTCAATGCGGTGGTCAATGACGCGGGAATCATTTACTTGCCTGAGGATAAAGGAGCAATCGCGATTACGGTATTGTCGCGGGCTGTGACGGAAAAGCCGGCGGCAGAGCTGGCGATTGCCCGCATCGCACGGGCGATTTACGACCAGGCGCTGGGAGGCAGATGAAAAGTGGACGAACAGATGAAAATGTTTGAGGAGTACGCCAGGCTGCTGCTTGAAGAAGCGCAGGCGCCAGGGGCGGCGATCGGGGTCGCGCGCGGAGGAAAGCTGTTGTACCAAAAGACGTTCGGCTACCGCAACAGGGAGGAACAGCTGCCGCTTTCGCTCGATACCGTGTTTGGCATCGCCTCGATTACGAAGTCGTTTACGTGTGTGGCGATCATGCAGTTGCAAGAGGCAGGCAAACTGTCCGTCCACGATCCGGTCATCCGCTATTTGCCGGAGTTTCGCACGGGCGATGACGAGTTGACCAAGCGAATTACCATCCATCATTTCATGACGCACACGCCTGGGATGGCGCCGATGCCTTATTTGGACGGAGCGATGAAGCGCAGCATGGAGCAAGACCCTGCGATCATCGGGACAGAAGCGGAAGAAGAGCTGAAGACCGTGCCCTATCTGGATACGTATGAAGAAGTATTGCAAGCGATCGCCGGGTTTGAAGGAAAGCCGCTCAGCGAACCGGGAGAAGCGTTCAGCTACAACAACGACGCCTACGGCTTGCTTGGGGCGATCATCGAGCGGACGAGCGGCCAGACTTACGAGCAGTATGTGAAGCAGCACATTTTGCAGCCGCTTGGCATGCAGCGGACGGTTTTTGCCGTGGAGGAGCTTGCGGACAAGGACGACGTGACCGTTTTGTACACGAACAAAAAAGTCGACGGAAACAACGAGGTGATCGCCGCCCCGTACTGGCATGACGCTCCCGCCATGCGCGCCGCAGGCTTTCTCAAATCGACCGTAAACGATTTGCTGCGTTACCTGCAAATTTTTCGCCCGGATGCCGAGGGCAATCGTGCGAACATTTTGTCTTCGGACAGTATCCGGCAAATGCTCGCGCCATACGCCCGCTGTGATGGGCATCGCTCTTACGGCTACGGTTTGATGGTATCTCCGGCTTTTCCCGAAGGCTTGATGCTGGAGCACGGTGGTTCGCTCAAAGGGATCAGCTCGCACATTTTTTCCGTTCCGTCGATGGAACTGACTGGAGTAGTGCTGGCCAACCTCGATGGCGTATCTGTCCGCGAACTGGTCGTGGCGCTCTTGAATACGCTTGCGCAAAGACCGCCAGCGGCTCCGCTGTACACGTATGCCCCGTATGAACTGGCAAGCGAGCAGCTGTCCGAGTACGTCGGGAGCTATCGATCTGCGGAATGGCTGAACACCGTGATCGAGGAGCGGGAAGGGAAGCTGCAACTTTTGGTGGACGGTCTTGCTTATCCGCTCACTCCGGTTGACAAGGACAGCTTCGTTTTCAAAAGGCGGGATTCTACCGTCTGGATCGACTTTTTCCGCGATCAGGCAGGCAAGGTCGTAAGAATGAGCTACGCCTTGCGCCAATTGACGAAAGCTTCCGACAAAGCAGAGGGAGAAAAATAGGCGAGCGAAAGTTAGGCATGCCGAGCGGGCTGCCTGTCTTTTTTGTCTTTGTCCAATATTTTCGTCTGTAAAAAAGGGGAAATACATTTAGCGAAATTTTCTTTTTGTTGGAAAAAATATGGGTAAATGCAAGGTGGACGCAATGAGTGACGAAGAGTGGGTTTCGGTCAGGGAGAGATGGCTGTCGCCGCTTGGTGCGGCTATCGGGGAAATCGTGGAGCTGCATATGGAGACATGCTTTCTTTTGGAGAGCCAGTATTCGGCTATTACAGCAGTATCAAGAGCATCAGCGTTATGGGGATTCACGGTTTGCTCACAGAAGCGGTTGACCACTTGTTCGCGAAGGAAGGCGAGGATTCCAAGTATTTGCAAGCACTGTCCAGGGAGTCGTACATATGGGGCGAGAGATGGGCCAGATGGGCCAGGGGGAAGTGCTGCTCGAAGCTAAAGCTTTACAGTTTAAAAGACTTATAACCATATGGAAGTGCAAAGTTACCTACAGCACGTGGTACCAATATAAAATTTGCAACTTGAATAATATGGTAAATGAACTATAATTAAAATTGTAAATATTTGTAAATGGAGGTTAAAATTATATGAAAAGATTATTGCTTGCTTTATTCACTCTGGTTATAATGACCGTAATGCCGTTTTCGGCATTTGCTGTTGAGGAGGAAATTATCAGCACGCCGGGTCAATTTAACCTAATTCAGCAGCCCTTGGAAGGTGTACCACAAGCCAAAGCCGGAGGAATAGGCGGTTTCGGAACAATTAAATGTTATCCTGAGCTGGTTGGTCCTGGCCTGGCGTATTGTAATTGGACCTTGGACATATCCAAAAGCGGCGACGTTATCTCAGGTTTTAGCGTGTACATCACTATTAATGATAGTAACGGCAAGCTGGTACATCAGGAACCAATTGCTAAAAAGCTGACGGGTACTCTCTATTCAAAATATCACGACCAAATAGACTTCCAAGGACTTTCCCCGGGTACATATACTGCAACAGTGCATGGGACCGTTGCGGGTGTATCATCTGGTTTCGTGATCGCACCAGTTAAATCGGCATCGTTTAAAATACCGCTTTAATAAAGAAACAGGGGCAGTTTAGATCGGTCAATCTGATCTAGGTTGCCTTTTGCTTCTCTTACCAATAAGGAGGGCATAATATATGGATTGGCTGATAGAGATACCGTTCCCCACTAGAGAGAATCGGGTAGAAACAAACGTCGACTTTTCATTCAAGAAATTGGAGTCAAGTGGGCTCCAGGAACCTCCCGATTTTATCCATGATATCGTCCTGCAATGGGCCATCGCCCCTTTTGTTGTTCATGAGCATACTGCTTATCGAATTCCGGCCCATGACGATCCCGAGATAGAAGAGTATGCTTCCGTCAATTTCACAAGCCTGTTTACTAAAGTTCGTGGAATATACACGAAAGGAAAGCTGGAGGAAATCAGGCTGGAGGACTTAAAGCCAAACATAAAAAGATCTTTTATCGAATCGGTCATAAATACAAGTAAGATTGATCCTCTGGTAAGGGATTTTTATCTGCGGAGAGAATGTGAGCGTAGTAACCAGCTAAAAGTAAAGCTGTTCCAAATAGATAGCACTTCCTTTATCGAGCAGACTACCTACCGTGCCCAACCGGATCACAAAAAGCTCTGGGACTTTATTAATAAACCATTCAAAACGAGTGACGAGGTCACCATATCCCCCATGAACTGGGTGCTCAGTGACGGCCTGCTAGAATCCCCCTTTCTCGTATTTCTCTCTCGCTATGCGAGTGAGGTTGTTTTAACGGTGAGCGAAAAAGATCGGAATGTTACTATGGTTTCATTTAAAGAGTAATCAGGGCACACAACTGTTCGACGTAACCAATTATTGCCCAGTTGCGCCCAATATGTTCTAATTTGTACTATGTACCAAATGGGAATTGTGTTCTCTACTAAACGTTTTTCAACTAGGGGTATCGCCAGTCAAATAACGTAAACCCCGAGCTAATACGGTTTTTACCAAAACAAAAGTCGGTTTTCCTATTCTCAGGATTACCGACTTTTTGGTTTTTTGTATTCAGTTATCGTCTTCCAGTAGCGTAAACTAACCAACAGCGATCGTTTACAGAAAAACACCAATGATCGTTGCCGACAACACAGATGCCAGCGTCGAGCCGAGCAAAAGCTTCAAGCCGAACTTGGCTACGAGGTCGCCCTGCTTTTCGTTGAGTGCCCGCACCGATCCGGTGATGATGCCGATAGAGCCGAAGTTGGCGAAGCTGACGAGAAAGACCGAGACGATGCCAACCGTTTTGGGCGACAGGCTGCTGGCGATTTCCTTGAAGTTCAGCATCGCGACGAACTCGTTGGTCACGATTTTGGTCGCCATGATGCTTCCCGCCGAAACGATCTCCGCCTGGGGAACGCCCATCAAAAAAGCAACCGGAGCGAATATGTAGCCGAGAACTTCCTGGAAAGAAATCCGGAAGATGAGCAAGAACAGCTCGTTGACCAGATTCATCAGGGCGATGAAGCCAATCAGCATCGCGCCGACGATGACCGCGATTTTCAGGCCGTCGACAATGCTTTCGCTGATCATCTGGAAGAACGCAGGTTTTTCGGCTTCCTCCACAGGCTCGATCAAATCTTCCTCTTTCGTCAAAGTGTACGGGTTGATAATATTGGCGACGATCAGCGCCGACAAAATGTTGACGACGATGGCGACGACGACGTATTTCGGTTCCAGCATGGTCATGTAGGCGCCGACGATGGCGATGCTCACCGCGCTCATGGCAGAGGTGCACAGCGTATAGAGCCGTTTGCTGGACACGAGGCCGAGCTGCTTTTTCGTCGTCAAAAACACTTCCGATTGTCCGAGAAAAGCCGAGGAAACAGCGATGTAGTTTTCCAGTCGGCCCATGCCGTTCAGCTTGCTGAGGACAAATCCTGTGAAGCGGATCAACAGCGGCAAGATTTTAAAGTGGTTCAAAATCCCGATCAATACCGAGATGAAAATGATCGGGAGCAGCACATCGAGAAAGAACGTGGACATTCCGGCGTTTTCCAGTCCGCCGAAGACGAAGTCGACTCCGCTGATACCGAGCTTCATCAGCGTATCAAACACTTTGGAGATAAACAAAATCAGCTCAATCCCGACGCCGGTATTCAGCAAGAGGAAGGCCAACACCAGCTGGGCGATCATCATGGCGATGATCGGCCGAAGCCGGATCGCTTTGCGATTGTGACTGAACGCATAGCCCAAGCCTGCTACGAACAAAAATCCTGTGAACAAAAAAACGACATTCATTGCTACTTTCTGCCTCCCATTACTACCTAGTCTCTCATGCTGCCCGAGGTGCATGTCCCTTTCACAAGCGGCGTTCCAAACGCTTTGCAAGAGAAGTGCAACGATTGTGAATTTTAGTTACTACCTATGGAGTAACTTGTAACCTGTTACAGATTACATGGAAGCCAAGCGCCTGTCAATTCAGGGATGGTCATTGGATTTGCTTGCTTCTATGCTTTATCATAGGAAATAAATAACCAGATGATACGGGCAGGAGGAAGCATGTTACAAAAATTTGGTTTTTCGCAGTATGAAAGCAAAGTTTTTGAAGCGCTGGTTTCGAGCGAGGAGCCGCTTGACGCCACGAAAATCGTCCGAATTTCCGGCGTGCCCAAGGCGAAAATATACGAAGTGCTGTCGCGCATGATTGAAAAAGGCATGGTGCTCGATTCGGTTTCCGAAAAGAAAAAGCTGTACAGCGCACTGCCTCTTGCGCTTGCGATTGAAAAGCTGACAGCAGAATTTCAGGACAACATCAAGCAATTGAAAATTCAGTCCAGGAAAAAAGCTTACTCCGAGGATCTCGTCTGGAGCCTGAAAGTCGACAGCTCGATTCGGGTGCAGAGCAAGCAACTTATCAAAGAAGCGAAAAGCTCGATCCGCATCTCGGCATGGAAAGACGATCTCGTCGAGTATTTGCCGATCCTGGAGGAAAAGGAAGCAGAGGGCGTGGACGTAGAAGTGCTTGTCGTCGGATCGCTGAAGCCGAACATTGCCAAGGTGCACACCTTGATTCCGGCGGACGAGCATCATACATTGGAGCGGTTTCGCCTGTTGATCATCGACGAGCGCGAAGTGATTTTTGCCTGTGAGGAAAACCAGTCCTGGCAAGCGATCAAGACGATGGCGAAGCCTTTTGTCAAAGTGTTTACGGAATTTTTCTACCACGATCTCGCGCTGGCGAAAATCAGCAGGAAGCACTACGACCTGATGATGAATGACGAAGAGATCAGAAGCATCCTGATGCAACTGCGCTATTGACTGATTTTCACGATACGACGACTTGCGAGCCGGACACGCTTGGAAAAAAGTGTGTCTGGCTGTTTTTTGTGTCTTTCTTTTAAAAAATTAATCAACTTCTAAAAAATTATTGAAATCAAAGTGGTCAGAATAGTATGGTTAAAGCAGCAACAGGTCTTGCTGACTTTTCATTCATTCAAGGGGTGAGGACATGTCGAGGATCGAACAGCGGTTGAAGGAATTGGGCTACACATTGCCGCCACCGCCACCGCGGATGGCGAATTACGTCTCGTGTGTGCAGACGGGCAATCTGGTGTACACCTCGGGAGCGGGGTGCTACGTGGACGGCAAGCCGCTTTATTTGGGCAGACTGGGAACAGACGTGACGATCGAGCAAGGATACGAAGCCGCGAAAATTACGGCGCTCAATTTGCTCGCCTTGCTCAAATCCGAGCTGGGCGATCTGGACCGGATCACGCGGATTGTCAAGCTGTTTGCGCTGGTGAGTAGCGCCCCGGATTTTTACGAGCAACCGCAAGTGATTAATGGCGCGTCCGATTTTTTCATCGAAGTGTTGGGCGAGGCAGGCCAGCATGCGCGGGCAGCTGCCGGAACTTCTGTGCTTCCTTTCAATAATCCGATAGAGATTGAGCTGATTGTCGAAGTCAGCTGACACAAGCAACACAGCAGAAAGAAACGAGGCTCTGTTCATGACGAGACACATTCATCCGATTTTAGCCAGCTATATTCCTGTCGCGGAAGGCTTGGCGAAGACGTTGGGGCAGCATTGTGAAGTCGTGCTGCACGATTTGACAGACATATCTTCTTCGATCATTGCGATCTACAACGGCCATGTCAGCGGGAGGGAGGTCGGCTCCCCGGTCACCAATCTGGCGCTGCAAGCTTTGCGCACAGCCAAGACGAGCCAGGAGGACTACGATCTCAACTACCGCAACGACACGATCAAGGGAAAGCAGATCAAGTCCAGCTCGCTGTACATCAAGGACGAAACCGGGCAAATTATCGGCAGCCTGTGCCTGAATATGGACTTGACGCACATTGCCATCGCGCAGGCGGCCTTAAACGACATGATGGCGTTCGCGGACAAAGCCGAGGAAGGGCGGGCCGCGGAAAAGTTCGCGCCGACGGTCACCAGTCTGATGGAGCAAATGATCGACGATTGCCTGAAAAAGACCGGAAAACCGATTGCCCTGATGCAAAAGGAAGAGAAGATTCAATTCATCCATTTGCTCGACGAAGTAGGGCTGTTTTTGATCAAGGGAGCCGTGCAGCACGTGGCGGATTTGCTGGATGTCACCAAGTACACGATCTACAACTATTTGGACAAAAAAGACGGGAGATGAGCGGGAATGGCAGATGCGACTTTGCAGCAGGCACGCAGCTTTCACGATGGCGTCCATGTGCTGGACGGACATTTTGACTTGCTGATGGATGTAGAAATTCAGCGCGGCTACGGCCGGACGAAGCTGATCGAGACAGAATACTTGCCGCGGTTTCAGGCAGGCGGGGTGCATTCCGTCGTGGCGGCCGTCTTTGTGGAAGATGCGTTTGTGCCGGAAATGGCGTTGCGCAAAGCGCTCAATCAGGTGAGTGCCTTGCACGCGGAAGTGGCGGAATCTCCGGACTATTTGGTCATCGCCAAAAACGGACAAGACTTGCTCGCGGCAAGGCAGGAAGGAAAAGTTTCGTTTGTTCTCTCCCTGGAGGGCGCCGAGCCGCTGTACAACGATCTGAGCATGCTGCGCATTTTTTACGAGCTGGGCGTACGGATGATGGGACTTACCTGGAGTCGGCGAAATTTTGCCGCAGATGGCAGCTTTTTTGCCCCTGTGCGTGAAGGGAGAAAAGGCGGTCTGACTGACTTTGGCGTTGCCCTGATTGAAGAGGCGGAGCGCTTGGGCGTCCTCATCGACGTCAGCCATTTGAACGACGAAGGATTTTGGGACGTGATCGAAGTGGCCCGCAAGCCGATCATTGCTTCTCATTCCAACTGCCGCAGCCTGGTGCCGACCATGCGCAACCTGACGGACGAACAGATCACGGCGATTGCCGAAAAGGGCGGGTTGATCGGCTTGAATGCGTTCAGCATGTTTACGGCAAACAGCGGAGCCGAAGCGACGCTTGAGCGGCTGATCGACCACGTCGACCATATGAAGAAGCTCGTCGGCAGCAAGCATATCGGCATCGGACTTGACCTGTGCGACGATTTGACCAAGTACATTCCGCTCGACCGCATCGCGAAAACGACAGAGATGCCTTTTGACGTCGTAAAAGGCCACGCGTCGATTCCGCTGATTACGCGCGAGCTGATGATTAGGGGCTACAAGGACGAAGAGATTGAGGACATTCTCGGCAAAAACTATTTGCGCGTCTATCAGGAAGTGTGGAGATAAATTCCATTTTGTAGAAAAGAGGAGAGCTACGATGGAGAACAAGCAGCCGTCTGGACAAGTTTTTGGCTATTATCAATCAGGTGTTCACATCGCCGATTTGCTTTTGGGAAAAGAGCGAGTGTGGCATCGGCCTACAGATTGGGAGTCGGAAGAAAAGGCAGAGAGAAGCTTCGAACTGCTCGCCGAAGACAAAGCGGTCTACGAGCTGCCTGTGTACGAGCTGAGCCGCAGGCTTGGCGAGTGGAATGCGCTCGACTGGTCGGCTGTCGAGGAGATGCATCCGCCTGGTGGCGGCTGCTACCAGCGGCATGAGCGAGTCGAAGGGACGCTCTCTGGCGAGCAGGAGCACAAGCAGGCGTGGGTGTGGGCGCTGCGCGGCGGAGCGATGCCGATCGACCTGATCGTGTGCGACAACGAGGTCATCGCATTCGTCTTGACGGGCAGGGGAGACAGTGTGGTACTCGTGCAGGAAGGCTGGGAAAGCATGACGCCGCTTGTGCTGTGGCAAGATGCGCAGCTTTCTGCCGCGCGCTACGGCGTCAAGCATCTGGGCAGGCACGACGTAGCCATGCGCGATGGCATCAAGCTGGCGACAGAAGTGTGGATTCCAGCCGGATTGCAGCCGGACGAACGGGTGCCGACCATTTTGCTGCGGACGCCATACGGACGGATGGACGCGATTTTTCGCCGTCTGCCATTCGTCGCGCGCGGCTACGCATTGGTCGTACAGGACACGCGAGGGCGGGAAGACTCCGAGGGCGAATGGATTCCGCTGGTGCATGAGCGCGAAGACGGAGACGACACGCTCAACTGGATCGCCGCACAACCATGGTCGGACGGGGCGATCGGCATGCTCGGAGGTTCGTACGTAGGCTACGTGCAATGGGCGGCAGCAGCGAGCGGCAACCCGCACTTGAAGGCGATTTTCAGCTACGTAACCGTCGGCACGCCGTACATCGACATTCCGCGAAAAGGCGGGACGATTCTCACGGGGCTATCGTGGATTTTCATGATGGCCGAAAAGCGCCGAAATGTCGCTGCCCTCAGCCGGGATGACTGGAGCGAAGTGCTGAAAGTCCGCCCGATCAAGGAAATTCCGCAAAAAGTGCTCGGGAAAGAAATCCCGTTCTGGACAAAATGGATGGAGCATCCCGATGGCGACGATTTTTGGGCGCGTTCCGACTGGAAGCAGTTTGCCGATCAAGTAAAAGTGCCTGCGTTTCTCGTATCCGGCTGGTACGACGACAACGGAATGGGCACAAGCGAGGCGTGGGAGGTCGTGTCCCAGAACATGCCAGAGCACACCCGGATGATTCTCGGCCCGTGGTACCACAAAGCCAATACGACGCGCGAGATTCACCACGTGCCATTTGGAAACAACGCGATTCGCTACGATCTGGACGTGACGCAGCTGCGCTGGTTTGACCGCTATTTGAAAGGCATCGAAAACGGCGTGGAACACGAGCCGCGCGTCCAGTATTACATGGTCGGCGAAAACGAATGGAAGACGTCCTCGGCGTGGCCGCCAGCAGAGGCGCAGCAAACGGCGTTTTATTTGAGCAGCCATGGACAGGCGAATACGAGTGCGGGAGATGGTGCCCTGACGCTTGCGACTCCCGGCGAGCAGCCAGCGGATACGTACTTGTTCGATCCGCTAGATGCCGCGCCGTACTTGCTTGATTTGTCCGAGAACGAAAACTGCGTGCCGGAAAACTACGCCGAGGTAGAGAAACGTCAAGACGTGCTTGTCTACACATCGGAGCCTTTGCAGGAAGCGGTCGCCATTGCCGGGGAAATCTCTGCCGTCCTGTACGCAGCCAGCTCGGCCCGCGATACGGATTGGCTCGTGCGACTGAGCGACGTGGACGAAGCGGGCAACTCGATTCGCCTGTCGGATGGAATCATTTGCGCCCGCTACCGCCATTCGTTTTCCGAACCGCAGCTGCTCGAACCGGGGCAGATCGAACGCTACGAAATCCGCATGGGCAAAATCGCCAACATTTTTCAAAAGGGCCACAGAATCCGGGTCGCGGTCACATCCGGTGCGGAAAACTTCTCGTTCCCGAATCCAAACACGGGAGGGAACCTGGCGACGGAAACCGAGACGGTGGTCGCCACGCAGCACATTTACCATGATGAACGGCATCCGAGCCACATTCGTCTGCCTTTGCTGCCTGTGAATCAATAAAGGCTCGCGTGGGATTCAAGCAAAACTAGCACAAGCACATCCAGAAGACAGCGGCTGCCAAATTCGTTTGGCAGTCTTTTTTTGTGAACAACGGCTCGACGTTTTCCATGAAATGGGATGTGACCGCTTGCGCTCAACAAAACGCTCGGTTCGACTGGGGATTCGGAAAACTTGTGGCTAATCAAGGATATAAACGGTTATGTACACAGCTTTGGTGTGCAGACCAATAGATGAAGCTATTTTCCCGCCTATATATGTGGGGTGATTTCGCTTGAGATAGAAAAGTGAATGAATTACCAATATTTGACAATCTAGCGCATTTGTGTAATGATATTGCTTATTACGGAGGTGATTTTGTTGTGAGGAAAATAAGTGGATTTGTTTTTTTGTTCACAATTGCAAGCGGATTGGTTGTTGGTGGCGGAACTACTTTTGCTAGACCAGACTATGTTTGGGGGTTTGAGGATTACTACTCATACGCGGTTGACCAGAAAGCCGAACCGGGAAATGTGTTTCTAAGCGGTTACACAAAAGGCGAGGGGCCAGATTTAAAAGGCGTAAGCACGACTTCCAAATTTTATAAAAACGGAACATTTATTACCGATAAGACTAAAAAAGATTCCTCCGGCGAAGGTGCATGGGCACAAACATCGTACTATACAGGGCCAGGTACAAAGGAAGCTGAAGTGAAAACAGTTCACAAGGCATACACGCTGGATAATTCCTATATATCCAAGACGACTGGCAAGGTTTGGAAAAAATAAAGGTGGGGTAATCATATGCTGAAGAAATTAATACCTGTATGCGTTGGGCTCGCTGTCATGGCTGTTGTTGGCCAGAGTGTGTTAGCTGACAAAGAAGTTCAGCAGTTGACTGATTCATCGCAAAAGTATCAAAGCATGACGTTAGAGAAGCTGGGCGTACAATTGAACAATAATACGTTCAAGGGAGGAAGTGCTTCTGAGCTTCCCGTACTGGATACAGTAAAAGATGCTCAGGGGAATGAGTGGACCTATGTCTCGTATCTGCACAGCAATTTGATTGAAGAGCAGTTAGAAGAAAAATACTCTAAAAAAGTAGCGACGTCATTTATTGATGTTCAGGAAAAAATCTTGGATCCCATTATTCAAGTAGGAGATACAATACCCGTACTCTTGCTTAACGAGGACCTTACACTTGGAAAAATGGCATATTTGCAAGAAGAAGGAGAAGGAAAGCTAATTCTTGCTGAATTTAAATTGGACGAGGACAATCAAGAATGGATTGTCACGAAAAGAGCAAAGTGATTCGTTTCTCGTATCGACTGTGTCGTGTTAGCTAAGAAAACATCCTCTCTGGAAAATGAAGTGCGCCCCTACCTTTCACTCGTGAGAATAACTTCTGAATGTGTGCCTCTTTTTCATCATAAAAATACACCTTAGGGTTCAGCGGATCTATCAATAAAGGCCCGGATGGCTTTTCAAGCAAAAGCTGCACAAACAAAACGAGTGACAATAGTTTCATACAAAACGTGCACAAGTAAGTTACAGAAGACAGCGGCTGCCAAATGGCTTGGCAGTCTTTTTTGTGTCCGAAAAACGCCGCGATATTTTTCCGGAAAAGCAAATGCCACCACCTTTCTTCCCAAACAGCGCGGAAAATGCTTACGCCCGTTCGTCAGTAAGTATGCAAAAATGGATAGCCGATGCACCATTGCATACATTTCGGCGGCAGCAGAATTAGACCTGGCAGTAAAATAAACGGAATTTGCTAAATTATCTGACTTGGTACAAAATATGCAGAGGACAACTTCTTGAACAAGAGAGTAGCTAAACAAAAGAACTGGGGGATTGATCAATGGAGCATCCGTCTGCACCAACGCTGAAGCGCTCGCTAACTCTTAGGCACATCGTCTTTTTCGGGCTTGCTTTTATGGCTCCGCAAACGTTTTTCTCGACGTATGGTGTCGCCGTACATAGTACGAACGGAATGATGCCCACGGCTTACGCCATCGCCATGATTGTCATGCTGTTTACCGCGTACAGCTACGCGCAGCTGGTCAAAGCGTTCCCGAATGCTGGGGCGGCCTACACGTTTACCCAGAAGACACTTAGCCCGCACGTCGGTTTTATTGTCGGCTGGACGATCATTATCGACTACATGTTCAGCCCGATGATCAGTTCCTTGCTCATCGGCATCTCGCTGTCGGCCTTTTTCCCTTCGATTCCGATGTTCGTCTGGATTGTGTCCTTTATCGCCATCATTACGGCGGTCAACATTCTCGGCATCAAGCTGGCAGCGCAATTCAACACGTACATGCTTCTGCTGCAACTGCTTGTTTTTCTGCTCTTTTTCATTTTGGCGATCTACGGCTTGCAGAGTGGCAAAGGAGAAGGGACGCTGTTTTCGACCGTGCCTTTTTACGATGCCCAAATCAGCATCCCGACGCTGTTGTCCGTCGTTCCGCTGCTCTGTTTCAGCTTCCTTGGCTTCGATGCGGTGACGACGCTGTCGGAGGAGACGAAAGACGCGACGAAAAGCTTGCCGAAAGCGATTTATTTGATCACGCTGATCGGCGGACTGTTGTTTATTGCCGGGTCTTATTTTTCCCAACTCATTTATCCGCAGTTTCAGTCTTTTCAAAACCCCGACTCCGCCTATCTGGAAATCGCGATGGACATTGGCGGGACAGTGTTCACCGGCATCGTGATCGCAGTCGGTTTGACAGCCGGATTCGCGTCGGCGGTAGCGTCCGGGACGAGCGCCTCGCGCATTTTATACGCGATGGGCAGGGAAAATGTGCTGCCGAAAAAAGTGTTTGGCTATTTGTCGCCCAAGTATCGGACCCCTGTTTTCAATATTGCCATCATTGGTCTGGTCGCGTTGAGTGCGCTGTTTCTCGATTTGCTGACCGCTGTGTCGTTTATTAATTTTGGAGCGCTGTTTGCCTTTTTCTTCGTCAATCTGGCGGTCGTTGCCCATTATTACATCCGCGAGAAACAGCGGTCGTTCAAAGGGACGATTTTGTACCTGATTCTACCTTTGATCGGCGCTGCGCTCATCGGCCTGTTTTTCATCAAGCTCGACAAGCATTCCCTGTTGTTGGGCGGCAGTTGGCTCCTGCTTGGCTTTATTTATCTCGTTGGACTGACGAAAATGTTCAGACAGCCGCCGCCGATGCTGACGGTTGACGAAGTGCACTAATGGGGCGAAATCGAGCATTCCAGCAGAGAGGAAAGGGTGATGCGAGATGGGCTAACAGCGGTCATTGCTGAAGGCAACTTAACTCGTTTCCAGCGAAAAATGAGAGGATGAGACAAACAATGGGAAAACAAATAGCGGATTTGATCATATCAAGCAATGCCGTTTTTACCGGGCTTTCCGAGAAGCCGGAGCCAGCGGCGATTGCGATTGCCAACAACAAAATCATCGCGGTCGGCACAAAAGAAGAGATCAGCGCTTATGCCGGGGAAGAGACGAAAGTGTATTCGTTTGTCGACCAGCTGATCATGCCGGGATTCCACGATTTTCACCTGCACATCATGCACGGGGCCGTGGCGATGGAATGCGTCAACTTGTTTTCCGCCCGATCGCAAAGAGAGGCGCTGGAGATGATGCGCGAGTTTGCCCAGGCAAAACCGGATGAGCCGTGGGTCATTGGCAACGTCTGGGATGCGGCTTATTGGGACACGCAGCAATTGCCGAATCGCTATGCGCTGGATCAGGCTGTGCCGGATCGGCCAGCGCTCATGTTTCACGCGGAAGGGCATTACGCCTGGGTCAACTCCAAAGCGCTGGAACTGGCCGGAATCGACAGGGATACGGAAGACCCTGCTTTCGGGATCATCGGCAAAGACGAGGAGGGGGAGCCGAACGGCCTTTTGTATGAAAAGGCGATGGGAGCCGTCGTCCAGCACGCGTATCACTTTTCCCGCGAAAAAAGACGCGAGCTGTTCCGCAACTTCCTCGCGTATGCGGCGAGCTTGGGCGTCACGGCGGTTCACGACCTGTTTGCGACGGAATCGATGGCGATCTTGACGGACTATGACGTATTCCACGAGTTTGAGGCGGCAGATGAGCTGACGATGCGGATTCATCTCTGGCCTGCTCTGGATGGCGATTTGGAGCGAGCCAAACAGCTTCGCGAGACGTACCAGTCAGACATGCTGCGCGTATCGGGGCTGAAACAGTTTATCGATGGCGTCATTACAGCGCGCACAGCGTATTTGCTTGAGCCGTATGCCGATCAGCCCGACACGCGGGGCGAGACGTCATTCCCGCCGGAGACGATCAAACAATGGGTGGTGGATGCCGACAAGGAAGGCTTCGCGATCCGCTTCCACGCCATCGGAGACGGAGCGATCCGGCTTGCCTTTGACGCCTACGAAGCAGCGCAAAAAGCAAACGGCAAGCGCGATGCCCGCCACTCGATCGAGCATGTGGAGGTCATCCACCCGGATGATATTCCCCGGTTCCGGGAGCTGGATGTCACCGCTTCGATGCAGCCCGACCATTTTGCCATGTCCGAACGCGGCGTCTATACGGACCGGATCGGGGCGGAGCGGGAGAAGCATGTCTTCTCGATCAACACGCTGCAAAAGGCCGGGGCAAGGCTGGCGTTCGGGACAGACTTCCCGATCGATCTGCTGAATCCGTTGCTCCAGGTGTACCGGGCTGTCACCAGGATCGACAGCGGCGGCGCAGATGTCTGGCATCCGCACGAGCGAATTACGCTGGCCGAGGCACTGCGGGCGTACACAGCCGGGTCTGCTTACGGCTCGTTCCGGGAACAGGAGCTGGGCACGCTGGAGGCGGGCAAGCTGGCAGACATCGTCGTGCTTGCGCGCAATCTTTTCGCGGTGCCAGTCGAGGAAATCCCGGATACGAAAGCAGTGCTGACAATCGTGGATGGAAAAGTGGTTTTTGAGCATACGCAAGCACTCGTCGAAAGCTGAGCAATTGAGCATTTGCCATGAAAAAATCCCGACTCCTGCACGCAGGGTCAGTCGGGATTTTTGCTTTTTTTTGCTTGAAGTCAAATGGCTCATCAGGAGTGATGCCGTTCTTCTGCCATGGCAGCCGCCTTTGTTCGGTGGACCGTTCCGTGCGGATGGTGGGGCGGCGCGTAGATCGAGTACAGCTTCAGCGGCTCGTTTCCGGTGTTGATGATGTTGTGCCACGTGCCTGCGGGAACCATCACGGCGTAATCGTCATTGAGTCTTGCCTGGTAGTCCAGCCGGTCTTTTCTCGCTCCCATTTGCACAAGCCCGTGTCCGTCCTCAATGCGGAAGAACTGATCGGTGTCCGGATGTATTTCCAAACCGATGTCTCCACCTACCGGAATGCTCATCAAGGTGACTTGCAAATGCTTCCCCGTCCACAAGGCGGTGCGGTAATAGTTGTTTTGCTTTGTCGCTTCATCGATATTGATCGCCAGCGGGTGGGGGCCGTAATCTTTCAGCTCGACCCGATTCCAACTGCTCTCCCAGTTGCTGTACCAAGGATAATAGGCTGGATACCAGTGGTGTCCCCAAGACGTTTGGTCCCAGTCCCAGTTCACAGGCGTGACAGGGGGATGCCATGGATAACCATAGTGCGACGGATACATTGAATTGCTCCTCTCTCCAGTTGCTGTCCCTATTACCGTATGCAGTTGCCTATGAAGGCGAAAGCCCAAATTCGCTAAGCGCGGGGTTCCACGCTCTTTTGCCATTTGTGATGTCCGTCTGTTGTCCCGAGCAGGTGGAAGCCGTTGCGCTGATAAAACTGGTTCAGCTGCGGATTGTCCGCTACACAATCCAGTCTCAGGTTCTTCTGCTCGCTTGCTGCATGCTGCGTGATCCAGGTCAACAGATCGGCTCCGAGTCCTTTTCGCATCGTAGCAGGACGCAGGGCGAGCCTGTGAAGATAGAGGCTGTTTTCGGAAGCATCTTCTCCCCAAATATGGCGGTCCCATTCCGTTTGGCTGGCTGCGACGGTAAAGGTGCCGATCAGCTCCGGCCCTTTCCGTACGAGATACGTGTGCTGATCCACAATCGCTTGTGCAATCTCCTCGTCGTCTCCGCCTTCCAAAAGAAACGCCCATTGCCTGATCCCTGACTCTTTCAGCCATTGCGCGACCTGCTTCAGCAGACTGATGACAGCCAGCGTATCGTGTGGCGTAGCAAGCTGGATGTGCCAATCGTGGGACATGGTTGTTATCCTCCTTGTTAGCCGTTTGAGAATAAGCGGGCTGTTTGTTATTTTACTGGCTGCGCATGCATTTTCCTGCCGCCATGCGAAAAGGTTCCGATTTTCCGGATACCTGCTACTGTGAAAGCGGTCGATACGGTTTCCTTTCCGGGAACGGCAAGCAGCTTGTGCGGAGACGGAAAAGGTTGTTTGTTCGCCGATCATGACGATCAAGGATCGCCGGGCGTCACAGCGCAAAAAAGCCGATGCCGCAAACAGGCACCAGCTCGTGAAAGTTTCTTTCATTAATCGAGATCGTCGTGTTTGAACAAGGAAGAGAGCGCTTTCGCAAGGAAACTGGAAACGACCTCTTCGTCTTCCGCATGCACAGCCAACGAATGAACCCAGTTGTGATCGTGGCCGACATCGTCGGAGCACAGCAAGGCGGCGCGCATGTTTTGCAGCGACATGACGATACTTTTTCCATCGAAATGCCGGGAGTAGAAAAAGGCGAAATCATAGCGGCGCTGCTCGGTGGCAAAAGTGACGAAGCGGGACAGCAAATTTTCCGATTGATCGTACAAATATTCAAACTTCATTGTCGACTCACTCCTGTGCTTGATTTGGGGCCGAGCTTTAAATGGCTTCCTCGAAGTCGATGACCGGAGGCTTTTTGGTGAAAAATTTGGTGCTGAACAGCAAGTAGCTGATGCCGACCAACGACCAGGTGAGTCCAAGGGTCAGCGCGTGGCTGTCCAGGTTGTACCAGAGAAAAGCGACAAAGCTGGTGCCGATCAACGGCGAGAGCAGGTAGTGAACGACATCGCGCACAGAACGCTGTTGATTGCGAATATAGTAATGGGCGATCACAGAGGCGTTAACGGCAGTAAAAGCGGTCAATGCGCCAAAATTAATGAAGGCAAGCGCCGTTTCCAGGTCGAGAAACAAAGCGGCCAGGGAGATGGCTCCGACAAAAAAGACGTTGCGCGCCGGAATGCCTTTGACAGGGTGCAGGTGGCCGAACAGCTTTTTCGGCAGGACGTTTTCTCTGCCCATCACGTACAGCAGGCGGGAAGCGCTCGTATGGGAAGCGATCCCGGAAGCAAGCGCAGCGGTTATGCTGCCCGCTACGAAGATCGCGTAAAACAGATCTTGTCCGAGAATCATCGACATTTCGGGTGAAGGCGACTCCGGATTTTGGAAATGGTCCACCGCCGGAAAAGCAAGCTGAGTGAAGTAGGAAGTCGTGATGAAGATGACGCCCCCGATCAACGCTACGAGAAAAATGCCGCGCGGGATCGTTTTCAGCGGGTCAACCGCTTCTTCCGTATACGTGGTGACGGCATCGAAGCCGAGAAACGAAAAGCAGAGAATCGCAGCCCCGGTGAGCAGCGTCGGCAGCGAGATCGCTTCCCCGTAAAAAGGCTGGGCTGTAAAAGCAGGCGCACCGTTGGCGGCAGAAGCAATGTGCGAAATGCTTAGGCAGACGAAAACGACGACAACGATGACCTGAAACACGACCAGCAATGTATTGAAGTTGGCCGTAGACTGAATACCGCGAAAATTGATGTAAGTAGTGACCGCAGCCAGGAGGATGCCCAATATCCAGCCCGGAACCATCGGAAAGGCGGCAGACAAGTAAATTTTGCCGAGGAGTACATTAATGACAGGCAGAAATACGTAGTCGAGGAGTGATACCCAGCCGACGAGAAAGCCGATGTGCGGGTTAATCGCCTGACGGGCGTAGGAGTAGGCAGACCCGGCTACGGGAAATACCCGCACCATTTTCCCGTAGCTGGATGCGGTAAACAGCATGGCAGCCAGCGCCAAAATATAGGCAGTCGGAACATGCCCGCCTGTTTCCTGGCTGACGATGCCGTACGTATCAAAAACAGTCAGAGGCGTTAAATAGCCCAGTCCCAAAACGATAACCTGCCACAGTTTCAAGCTTCTTTTTAACGTGGGTGCAGTTGAATGATTCAGGCTTTTTTCCATGACCAATCCCCTTTGTTTGTAAAATGAAAGCGGTTAACATTTCGCGGTCAGCTTCTATTCGATCCAAACCCCCGGCCGCCCGGCTGCGGAGTCTGGTCGCATCGTTTTTCCTCATGCCGTTTGCCCCCCTTGCTTCCCCAAACTGTGGTGTACATGATGCGACTATTTCTCTCAGCCATGTAAGCAAGTGATATGCCAAACGCGAAAGGGCGCCATCTATCCCGCTTTTTGCTGCGGGAGGAGTCAGCGTGCGCGTTCCTATTCATGCAAAAATTCATGGATTACCCAAAAATGCATACAAAACGGTCGCGCTTGCTTCTGCTCTTAATAGAAATAAATTGAATATTTTCCAATATTTTGATTTAATGTAAATTGATTTGAGCTTTATTTTTAAAAAGTTAAAATGCAAGGAGATGGAAAACTTGAAGACGATGTTAAAAAAATCATTGGTACTAACATGCTTAGGATCAACATTACTAATTGGACAAGCATTTGCAGCACCAGAAACTATGTTTACAAATACGGATTCCCAAATAAACAATAATTTTGATCGAAAAGGTGCCAAAAAATACGCTGAAAAGTATGCTGAACGACCGGGGAACAAAAATTATGGAAGTAATGGCGATGGCGGTGACTGCACGAACTTTGTCTCTCAAGTATTACATGAAGGTGGGGGTCTGGATTTTCATGGGAAGGCTGGTTACAACAGGAACACCAAAGATTGGTACTATTACGGTCGCAATGTTCCGGAAAATACAAATGATAAAAAATCTCGCACATCTTCTTGGACTGGTGCTCATCAATTTAGAGAACACTGGGCAGTAGTTAATGGTTCAGGAGGGGAATTTGCGTATCAAGCCAAAAAGTACTCAGTCAAAGATGCAATAAAGAATTTTAGAGACATTTACAATGATTTGTACGAAGGCGATATTGTTCAGTATGTTGATGCTTCAGGAAGAACCATTCATTCGCAAGTAGTTCATCGCTTTAAGGATGGAGAAGTGTATATGGCTCAACATTCGGTAAATGACAGTGATTATACTTGGGGGACAGACCTGCCATTAAGTGAATGGCTCGATTATGGCGGGGCATATGTTGTGACAATAAAAATCAAGAAATAATCCGCTAAAAGGGGATGAAATCATGTTTGTACATCGAACAAAAAAACTTCTCGCTTTAACATTAGGCAGTCTTGCTATTTTAAGCGCTGGAAGTTTTCTTGGCTACCAAGCTTATGCCGATGATTCGTCCAAAACGGAAATGCTTGAGCAAATGAAAGAAGAGTATAAAAAATTGGCCGATCAAGATGATCCTAATGCGCCGAGCGAAGAAAGGCAAAAAATCAAAGACTTGGGGTGGGAAGTAGGAAAGCTCGAAAAAGAACTGAACCCCGAAAACCCCGAGGATGTATTAACACGTAAGTTAGCTGTTTTCAAAGAGATGACACTCATTCATGAATCAAGCTACAAAGACAGCGATGCAGATGCCAATGACCCAAAAGTAACCGAGATTGTAGAGCAAATCGAACAGCGAAAAAAACTGGTTGCAAAATTTGAAGAGAAATTGGCTTCTTTAAAAAAGAGAGCTAAAAAGGCAAAGCAGTCTGAAGAGGCCAAAGAAGAAGCAGAACAGTTGCTGACGGAATTTCAACAGGAGAAAGAAGCTCTCAGTATACAAAGCGAGTAATAAACTAAATGTGCAAAAATCAAAGGCGTTGCTCACCAGAGCAGCGCCCTTTTCATGACCAGTCCATGCAAAAACGATGATTCAAAAACGCATAGATTATGCAAAACCGCATAAGCCGCCCCCCTTGCTGCAAGTGTTCGCTGGAAAAGTAAATTGGCATAATATTTGCAATAATTATTCCGCGAACAAGCAAGGAAGGAAACAAGGAGTGGTTACGAGCGATGCGAAACAAGCTTTTCCTCATTGCCGTCCTGCTGTCGATGATTCTTTTGCCGCTTCGCCATTACATGGCAAACGAATACAGGCAGCGTTGGACAGGAGCAGAGGGATAGACACCAGATAGCCAAACCAAAAGTCCAACGCCGTAGAACAAAATGCAGCCGTCTCCTACACACTATCTACAAACGGAGGACTTCAACCTATGCAATATCCACTTTCCCCAGACGTAAAACCGGAGTTTTGCACGACAGGCACGTTCATGCGGTTACCGTCGGCAAGAGAAAACGCCAAAGTAGCGATTATCGGACAGCCGTTCGACACGGCCGCTTCGTTTCGCGTAGGGGCGCGGTTTGCTCCGCAAGCGATTCGCCAGGCTTCCATGACGCTGTTTCCGTATCATCCGACGCACAAAGTATACCCGTTCGAGGATACGCAAGCGATTGATGTCGGGGATGTTTCGGTCATTCCGCACAACATCCACCGCAGCTATGAGCTGATGGAAGAAGCCATGCTCGACCTGATGAAAAAAGGCATCGTGCCTATTGGGCTGGGCGGCGATCATTCAATTACATTAGCGTCCTTGCGCGCTGCTAAAAAAGTATACGGACAGGTAGCGATGATCCAGTTTGATTCGCATACAGACACGTGGGACACGTACTACGACGAAAAATATTGGCACGGTTCCCCGTTCATCCGGGCGCACGAGGAAGGACTTTTGCAGCCGGACAAAGTACTTCAGGTCGGGATTCGCGGGACGCTGAACCATCCGGGCGACATCGAGGCCAGCTACGAGCTGGGGTACAACGTGATCACGACACAAGAGCTGCGCAGCCGCGGATTTGCGGATGTCATTGCGCAAATCAAAGCGCAGATTGGAGAAACTCCTTGCTTCCTCACTTTTGACATCGACTTTATCGATCCCGCCTTCGCACCCGGCACCGGAACGCTTGAGGTAGGCGGCTTCACCAGTCACGAGGCGCTGCAAATCATACGCTCCCTGACAGGCCTGAACTACATCGGGTTTGACCTCGTGGAAGTGTTGCCTCCGTACGATCCGACGCAAATTACTTCGCTGTTGGCAGCGACATTGATTCACGACTTTGCCGCCCTGGTTGCCCTCCGGCAAAATCAGCTGGCGAGCCAATAAGAAATCTATTCATTTTTGCATAATCGATGATTTTTTGCATAAATCAGTCGTACAAGTGCCCAGGCTTACACCAATGGTAGTCGTGCTTCCTTGATTGGCACGGGAGTTGCTTTAAGGAATGACACTGAGAAGGGACACAGCGGAAGGAGAGGATGGATTGCATGATAAACCTGAAGATGTACATCAACGGGGAATGGGTGGATGCGCAAAGCAAGAAGACCCGCGAAATCTTGAATCCCGCTACAGGGGAAGTGATTGCGCTCTCGGCAGAAGGGGATGTGGAAGACGCCCGCCATGCCATTCAGATCGCCCGCGATGCGTTCGATAGCGGCATCTGGTCGGAACTTCCGGCAGCGGAGCGCGCCCGCTACTTGCTGGCGATTGCCGACAAGCTGGAGGAGCGTGCGGAAGAAATCGGCAGGCTGGAGACGCTGGACAACGGAAAGCCATTGCGCGAGACAGCTTTTGACGTCGCAGATGCGGCTGCTTGCTTCCGCTACTACGCGGGGCTGGCTACCAAGCCGGACGGACAGACGTATCACGTGGCCGACCCGGTGCAAGCCATGGTCGTGCGCGAGCCTGTCGGTGTGTGCGGCCTGATCGTGCCGTGGAACTATCCGCTGCTCATGGGTGTGTGGAAAATTGCGCCTGCGCTCGCCGCCGGGAATACGATCGTGTTCAAGCCGTCAGAGGTCACTCCGGTTACCGCCCAAAAGCTGTTTGAAATCATCGAGGAAGTCGGCATTCCCAAAGGCGTAGCCAACATGGTGCTCGGAGCGGGAGCAACGGTCGGAAACGAGCTTGCCGAGAGCCATCTGGTCGACAAAATTTCTTTTACAGGCGGTACGGCCACCGGGCGCAGCATCATGCGGGCTGCTGTCGGCAACATCAAAAAAATCTCCCTCGAACTGGGCGGCAAATCGCCGAACATCGTTTTCGCAGATGCAGACTTCGATACGGCTGTTGATTACGCGCTATTCGGAATTTTCACGAATCAAGGGCAGGTTTGCTCGGCGGGGTCGCGCCTGCTGCTCGAAGATAGCATTCACGACCGCTTCGTCGAGCGACTGGTGGAGCGCGCCCAAAAAATACGCGTAGGCCGTGGCGACGATCCTGCTACGGAGATGGGTCCGGTCGTCAGCCAGGCTCACATGGAAAAAATTCTCCATTACATCGAGCTGGGCAAAGCAGAAGGGGCACGCCTCTTGTGCGGAGGAAACCGACTGACG
Source organism: Brevibacillus sp. FSL K6-0770 (assembly GCF_038000275.1). Taxonomy (NCBI): domain Bacteria; kingdom Bacillati; phylum Bacillota; class Bacilli; order Caryophanales; family Paenibacillaceae; genus Brevibacillus; species Brevibacillus sp. FSL K6-0770. The sequence goes on along the minus strand of NZ_JBBOBQ010000001.1, from coordinate 4,643,267 downwards.
ACAAACGGTCTGGAAAAAGGCTATTTCATCGAGCCGACGATTTTCACCGATACGACCCCGTCCATGAAAATTGTTCAGGAAGAAATTTTCGGGCCAGTGCTGGCGATTCAACGCTTTAAAGACGAGGCAGATGCCGTGCGTCTCGCCAACGATACCGTGTACGGACTGGCGGGCGGCGTGTTCACCCAGGATGGCGCCAAAGCGATGCGCGTCATCAAAAAGCTGCGCGCCGGAATTACGTGGATCAACTGTTACCATCCGACCTACAACGAAGCGCCTTGGGGCGGCTACAAGCAAAGCGGCATCGGCCGCGGCCTGGGCACGTTTGGCTTCGAGGAGTACACGGAAGTGAAGCAAATCAACATCAACCTGCAAGTTCAGCCAACCGGCTGGTTTGAAAACTAATCCAACCAATCAGGAGGACAGCGAGATGAGCAAAACCGTGGAGAGCAAACAGCAGAACATACAAGTACAAGAACAGTACAAAGACGTCTACGCCTATACGAGCCAGATTCTCGATCTGATCGCCAAAACCGACATTACAAAAGACGAGGCAGAGTGGGTAACGCGCCAGACGGTCGAGAACTTCCGCGACCACGTAAATCCCGGCTTTCTCGGCTACCGCAAGTCGGTTACGAAAGACGGACAGTTCGCCGCCGTGGAATGGAAGGACGCAGGCCCGAACTCCTTTATGGATGTAAACGGAAAAGAATACATCGATTGTCTCGGCGGCTTTGGCATTTACAACGTCGGGCATCGCCATCCAAAAGTAGTAGAGGCCGTCATTAACCAGCTCAACCGTCAACCGCTGCACAGCCAGGATTTGCTCGATCCGCTGCGCGCCATGCTCGCCAAAATTTTGGCTGACGTGACGCCGGGCGAGCTGAAGTACGCCTATTTTGCCAACAGCGGTACGGAGACGGTAGAAGCGGCGATCAAGCTGGCGAAAATGCACACAGGGCGCACTACGTTTATCGCTACGACAAAAGCGTTCCACGGCAAAAGCCTGGGAGCTTTGTCCGCTACGGCCAAAGGCGTATTCCGCAAACCGTTTTTGCCAATGATTCCCGGCTTCCGCCATGTGCATTTTGGCGATATCGACATGTTGCGCAAAACATTCGAGGCGTGCGCGCTCGTCGGGGAAGAAATTGCCGGGGTGATCCTCGAACCGATCCAGGGCGAAGGCGGAGTGAACCTGCCGCCGGAAAACTACTTGAAGCAAGTGCGCGAGCTGTGCGACCAGTACGGTGCCCTGCTCATCTTGGACGAAGTGCAGACGGGAATGGGCCGCACCGGAAAAATGTTTTGCTGCGAGCATTACGATGTGGTGCCGGACATTTTGTGCCTGGCAAAAGCGTTTGGCGGGGGCATCATGCCAGCAGGAGCGGTGGTCGCGACGGAGGAAGTATTCAAAAGCTTTTTCCCGAACCCGTTTGTGCAGACGACGACTTTTGGCGGAAATCCGCTGGCGTGCGCCGCAGCGATTGCGACCTTCAACGTGCTGATCGAGGAAAACTTGCTGGACCGCTGCGTGGAAATGGGCGAGTACATGCTGCAAGGGCTGCGCGCCGCAGCAGCGGCTCACAGTGACAAAGTGCAGGAAGTGCGCGGCAAAGGGCTGCTGATCGGAATCGAGTTCCATAACGACGAGATCGGTTACGAGGTGTCCAAAGGCTTGTTTGACAACGGCGTTCTGGTAGCCGGAACGCTGATCAATGCCAAGACGATCCGCATCGAACCGCCCCTCACGATTACGTACGAAGAAGCAGACAAAGTCATCGAGACTTTCCAAAAAGTGCTGCCGCAAGTCCAAATCTAACCGATAGACAGGAAAAGAAGACTGCCCACCCCAGTCTTCTTTTCCCTTTCTTCTCCATGGGAGCCCTGAGTATAATAGTAGTCACATGCCAAGCTATATTGGGAGGACCTATGGTTTCCAATTGTTTTGTACGAAAAACGTATCCAGTATCGTTTGAATCTTCTGCGAATGAAGTGTGGGACATCATGACTCGGTTCAACGAGCGTTATGTGTTTGTTACCGATCCCAAAAGCGAAAACAAGTATGTTGCTTATATACGAAATACGGATATGCTGCCGCTCTTGACCGAGCCGGGCTGGATGGACAAGCCCGTTCGGGAGCTTCCGTACCAGACCAACCTCGCCTATTATCAGCAAGGAATCAGCGTACCCGACTACTTCAAGGTGTTTGGGGAGGAAGTCGTGGTCGTCCGCGATCCGGCGGGGCAAGACGAAGGGTATTTGCGCCGCGAGGATGTTTTGTACTACATTTTGACCAATCAGTCCGGCCACCCGGATTGGATGCGATCTTTGCTTAACTCAATTCCGATGGGCATTTTGATCGTGGACAAAAAGGGGCAGATCGAAAACTTCAGCTCCGAAGTGTTGCGGATGGTTCGCGTGACGCCAGAAGAGTTGCGACAGCAACGGGTAGGCGAATTGCTGGACCCGGGCGTTTTTCAGCGAGTGATTGAAAACGGGGAAAAGGTGCTCAATTACATCATCGTCAACGAACGAATCGGCGTGCTCGCCGACTTTTGCCCGATCCACAGCCACGATGGCACGGTGACCGGAGCGACGATCGTCCTGCAAGATTTGCCTTTTATCGAGCGAATGGCGATGGAAATGGAGTACGTCAAAAACCTCAACACCGACTTGCAAGGGATTCTCTCCTCGATCTACGACGAAATTCTCGTCCTCGATGAAAAAGGCGTGCTGCTGCGCTACAGCGGCAACCTGATCGAAGACTTTTGGGAAATCAACAAGGAGCAGCTGCTCGGCATCAATCTGATGGAGCTGGAACAGGAGGGCTTATTTTTCTCGGCGATTGTCCGCATGGTGATGGAGCGCAAGCGCAAGGTGTCTGTCACACAGGAAAGCCGCTCGGGCAAAAACGTGCTGGCTGTCGGCAACCCGATTTTCGCTGACAACGGAAAGCTGGAGCGGATCGTCATCGCTTTGCGCGACGTGACGGAGACAGTCATGCTGAAGGAAGAGCTGCTGCAAGTCAAAAAAATATCGGAAAAGTACAAAAAAGAGCTGGAGCATTTGCGCGACCAGAAGCAGTATGCGAAAAACCGCCAGCTGATCTACGCCAGCGAACCGATGGAAAAAGTGATGAAATACATCCACAAGATCGCCAACACGTCCTCTACGGTGCTGTTCACCGGGGAATCAGGCGTCGGCAAAGAAGTGTTTGCCCGCACGATTTACGAGCTGGGACCGCGCTACAGCCAACCGTTCGTCAAAGTCAACTGCGGGGCGATCCCGGAGACGCTGCTGGAAAGCGAGTTGTTTGGCTACGAAAAGGGCGCATTCACAGGTGCAAACTCGAACGGGAAGCCGGGGTACTTCCGGATGGCGCACAAAGGCGTGCTGTTCCTCGACGAGATCGGCGAAATGCCGCTGAATTTGCAGGTCAAGCTGCTGCGCGTGCTCCAGGAGCGGGAAATTATTCCCGTAGGCGGCTCCGAGATCGTCGAGGTCGACGTGCAAATCATTGCCGCGACCAACAAAAATCTCGAAAAAATGGTCGAGGAAGGCACGTTCCGCGAAGACTTGTACTATCGGCTGAACGTCATCCCTGTCGTCATTCCGCCGCTGCGGGATCGCCCGGAAGACATCCCGCTGATCAGTTTGCACTTTTTGCAGACGTTCAATGAAAAATACGCGCGCTCCACGCAATTGTCCCAGGACGCTCTCGACTTGCTCGAATCGTATTCCTGGCCGGGCAACGTGCGCGAGCTGCAAAACATCATCGAACGGATTGTGGTCACCGCAGACGAGGATTTGATTGAGGCGCACCATATCACACCGCTTTTGAAAACGAAAAAGAAGCAGTATTTGCGCCAGCGTCTGACCAAAATCATGCCGTTGAAGGAAGCGACGAGAGCGATGGAGGAGCAACTGATCAAGATGGCGATGGATGAGTTCAAGACGACCTCCATGGCTGCCAAAGTGCTTGGCGTCAGCCAGTCCACGATCAGTCGCAAGTATCAGGAAATCCAAGAAAAGATAAGTCGAGGTGAGCCGATTGGGTTTAAAGTATGACGTGGTATCGCCGTTTGCCGGAACCATTGAGCGAATCTTTTTTCAATTGAGCGATTCGGTGCAGGAGGGGGAATTGCTGTTCACATTGGCAGAGGGGAGCAGGCGAATGGACATTCTCTCTCCGGTCACGGGCAGCGTAGAGGCGATTGAAGTCGAGAGCGGGGAGCCAGTCATTGCGGGGATGATTTTGGCTTCGATCGTGCTGCGTCAAGAAGGATAAATAGAAAAAAGGGATTAGCCGAAGCGGGCCGATCCCTTTTTGTATGTTTACGATTCGCTTGCGATCGCTTCCAGTGCCATGACGATCATGTCGTTGAACGTCGTTTGCCGTTCTTCGGCAGTCGTTTCCTCGCCAGTGAAAATGTGATCGCTGACGGTCAGGATCGACAGGCCGTTGACGCCGTATTTCGAAGCGAGCGTATAAAGCGCGGTCGTTTCCATTTCCACAGCCAGCACGCCGTAATCGCCGAGCTTTTTCACCGGCTCCATGCTTTCCCGATAAAACACGTCGGCTGTCAGCACGTTGCCGACCCGTACAGACAACCCTTTGGCGACTCCGGCATCGTACGCCTTTTTCAGCAAGTCGAAGTTGGCGCATGGCGCGTAGTCAAAACCAGGGAACGTCAGGCGATTCATGTTCGAATCGGTGCACGCTGTCATGGCGATGATCACGTCACGGACGTTGACATCTTTCTGAATGCCGCCGCATGTGCCGACGCGAATCAAATTTTTCACGCCGTAATCGCGGATCAGTTCGTTGACGTAAATCGAAATCGACGGGACGCCCATGCCTGTGCCTTGGACAGATACCCGTTTTCCGCGGTACGTGCCAGTAAAGCCGAGCATGCCGCGAACTTGATTGTAGCAGGTCACATCGCCGAGAAACGTTTCCGCGATGTATTTGGCGCGCAGCGGATCGCCTGGCAACAGGATGCTTTCTGCGATTTCACCTGGTTTGGCTTGAATATGTGTGCTCATGATAAGGCCGTTGTGTGGGCGAGCGAGAGCATGGACCACTTTCGTTCTCATTCCTCACACAGCGGCGTTCACCTCCTTGAATGGGTTAAACGGGAATAGATTGACCGAGCCTTTTGGCGGAAGCAGGTCTTGTGACGGAAAAAACAGCGCAGACAAAGGCCAGAAGCACGAAGATGCCGCCTACCCAAGCCGTGTCCACGACGGAGTAATGCTCAATCACGAAGCCGCCGACAGCCGAGCCGAGCGCGATGCCGATGTGCAGGGCGGAAGTGTTCAGGCTTTGCTGGATTTCGTACGACTCCGGCGCGGTTTCGATCAGGTAGTTTTGCTGGGCTGGTGTAATCGCCCAACTCAGCATGCTCCAGGCAATCATCACGACTAAGAACAGGTAGAGCGAAAACGTGACGGCCGGAATGAGAAACATCACGATGGCAAACGAAGCGATGATGACGAGAATGCTTTTCGTCGAGCCAAGCTTGTCTGCTGCCCAGCCGCCAATCCCGCCGCCGAATACGGCTGAGATGCCGAAAATGAAGTAGACGATGCTCACCCAGCCCGAGGAAAGCTGCAAAGCCGTTTTTAAAAACGGAGTGAAGTAAGCGTACAGGGTCAAATGCCCGGTCAACATCAAGACGGATGTCAGTTGAGCGCTGATGATCTTCGGTCTTTTCAGCGTCGCGAGCTGTTCTTTCAGCGGAATCGTGGGTCTTGCCGGAATTTTGGGCAAAAAGGCGTAAATGCCGACGATGGCAGCGAGCGTCAAAACCGAGATGAGCAGGAACGGAGCGCGCCAGCCAAACGAATTGCCGATGACAAGACCAAGCGGAACTCCGAGGACGAGCGAGCCGCTGACTCCCATGAAAATGACGCCGATCGCTCTGGCCCGGTACGCTTCTTTGACAATGGAAGAAGCGATGGTGATGGACAGGACGATGATCAACGAGCCGCTCGCTGCGGAAAAAATCCGCCCAAGCATCAAAACGAAATAAGTAGGACTGAGGAAAGAGATCACGTTGCCGAGCAAAAACACAACTAGCGCCCAGACGTACAAAGACTTCCGCTCGGCTTTCGCCGTCACGGTCAAAAGAATCGGAGCGGATAGCGCGAAAATAATGGAAAACATCGTAATCAGCCAGCCGGCTGTGCTGATGGAGACTTGCAAATCCTCCGCGATGATGTCCAAAATGCCGCCGATGATCAACTCTACCGTACCGACAACAAAGGCAGCGATGGCCAGAATGTATACTTTCATGTTCACGGTGACGAGCAAACCTCCTTTTGGATAAAAGAATGAAGTTACCACAGATATAGTAACCTATAATTTTCGCGATAACAACCCCTTGTAGTAGTAACCTTTTTGTCCCTGTAACAATATTTGACAATAGACTTGCTAGACTCATATAGTAAAAAAGGAAAAAAATAGAGGATTGAGGGGAAGCTTTTGGGGAAATTGTTCTTGTTCTCATTTTTATGGTGGCTGACAGGTAATCCGTTTATTGCGCTGCTCGTCATTTTGCTCGTCCTGTACTTTCTCGATTTGCGCTTTGTCCGGCTGCTGCCTGACATCACGAAGCCGTATCGGCGCTGGAGGCGACTGTCCGCCCTGAACAGCCAGCTTAGGCTAAATCCGCACGATACGCCTGCCAAGCTTGAGGCTGCCCGGCTGCTCATGGAAAAACGGCAGTACACAGAAGCTTTGACCTATCTGGACGGTATTTCTATCGCGATGCAAGATTCGGCTGAATATTTGTGCGACAAAGGAATTTGCTTGTTCAAGGTCGGACGGATGGAAGAAGGACTGGAGCTGATCGGCAAGGCTTTGCAACTGAATCCGCGCGTCCGGTACGGAGAGCCATACCTCATCGTCGGGGAAGAATATGCGAAGCGCAAACAACAGGCAAAAGCGCTGGAATATTTGGGCGAGCTGGCGAAGATGAACATGTCATCGTGCGAGGTATACTTCAAACTCGGCGTGGTGTACGGCGAATTGCAGCAAAAAGACAAGGCGAAAGCGTCCTTTCAGGAAGCTGTGGAAGTCTACCGGGGGCTGCCCTCCTACAAGCGCCGAACGGAAAGACGCTGGGCGTTCCTGGCCTGGCTGCGAAAAACGATCTGATGGTTGCCATTTCCGGCAGCCATTTTTCTTTGTGGTCAGTCACCGCTTCAAGACCATTCCTCCATAAAAAAAGCAAATCTTTTGCCGATGCTTTTGCAATCCATACCCATAAGCGTTCATAATAGAAGCAATACATTCAGGATGTGATCACGCTTGCAAATCATTGTATATGACCTGGAAACGACACTGACTCATCAAAAAGACAAGATTCCGGAAATCATCGAGATCGGAGCGGCAAAAATTGTTCCCGGACCAAACGGCGTGGAGGTAGACACCTTCCAGAGCTATACGTTTCCGGCCATCGAGCGCAGAATTTCGGAGCGCACCCGCAAGTTCGTCGGTTTGGACAAGGAAAATATGCCGACGTTTATTCCGTTTCGCAAAGGCTTCCATTCCTTTTTGGAGTGGATTGGAACCGATTCGGACTACTACCTGTGCTCGTGGGGCCAGGATGACAAGCGGCTGATGATCGAGCATTGCGCTCGCTTTGGGCTGGATTTCAGCTGGATGCGCAATTACAACGATATTCAGCCCGCGATCAGCATGCTGCTCGCCGACCGCAAGCAGATGAGTCTCAAGGATGCGATCGATTGTGCCGGAATTGTCCAGGAAGGAAGGCTGCATTCCGCGCTGGTTGATGCGATACATACTGCTCACCTGTTGATCAAGTACAACAAGACGGTTCACCTGTCGCAAAACACGCCCGAAGAGAACTATAATTTGTCCAGCCCGCTGTACATGACGTGCCGCTCCTGCAAAAAGCAGAAATACTACACGGCTTTCGGCCGGAAAAGCAGAAGGTGCCAGGCATGCTTGCAGCATAAAAAACAGCTGGAGCAAGCAACCGAAACGACGGGGGCACCGAATCACTAACAAGCAGACTGTGCGCAATAGAGGGAGAAGAGAACATGATTCGAGACATGCACGATGGCGACATGAAAGCGGTTGTGGCGATGCTGCAACGCGGGGTGCAGTGGCGCGCGCTGGAGATTGCCGCGATTTTGAAGTCCGCTACCGTGTTCCTGTACGAACAGCAAGGGGAGATTGTTGCCTGCGGCATGTATGATGTCACTTCCTTTGGCGAAGAAGGAACGGCTGAAATTTATGTCTATACGCGCCCTGAGTGGCGAAACCAAGGGATCGGTTCCAGTCTGTTCGACCAGCTTTTTCGGCAGCTGGAACAGCAGGAGAAAAGGGTGACGGCTGTAGCCGCTACTTATCGTGTCGACGAAGGGGAAGCGGAAGCGTTTTTTGCCGGGAGAGGCTTTGTGCCTTTGTGGGGACAGCATCTGATGCAATACAGCGGCGGCATGCTCGCTGAGCCGACGCTTGCGATCAAGCCTTTTGCCGAGGGTGATCTGGAGCGCTACATCCAGTCCCAGAGTGATGCCTACTACGAAGTGCGCAAAGGCATCGACCTGAAGCCGTACCGATTGACAGATTACTCCGAGCAAACGATGGAGTCGTGGAAAAAGTGGCTGCTGACGGAGATGAAAGACGATATTCACATGTTTTATGACGAAGCGGGAGCGTTCGTCGGTTCGCTGATCGTCACCCCGCACGGCGAGGCTTACGATGTGTTTGTCGATCCGCTGCATCAAGGAAAAGGCTACGGCAAGCAGCTCGCCGCATTTTTTGTAAACCGGACGCTGGAAAAAGGATTGCAGCCGTATTTGCTGACCGGAACGCACAACAAGCCGGCGATTGCCTTGTATGAACGGACAGGCTTTCAGACTTGCCAGACGATGCTGACGGCAAGACGTCCGTTGTCCTGAAACCATTTTTGCCAATAAAAAAGCCGCACGGTCACGATTGATAGCGACCGGAGCGGCATTTTTTATGCGCTTGCGTTAGACTCCAAGCAACAGCAGGATGATCGAGGTGAGCGAGAAACAGACGCTGATCAGGCAAAGGAAAGCCACGACCTGCTTCGGATTGAGTCCCGTACGCAACAGGCGGTAATGAACCTGGCTCGCATCAGCCTGGTAGATCGGCTTGCCTTGCATGAAGCGTTTCATCACGACAAACAAATTGTCGAAGATCGGGACGCCCAGCGCCAAAATCGGGATGAACAAGGACAGGACGGTTGCCTGTTTGAACGCTCCATCCAGCGCGATCACGGCGAGGATGAACCCGAGAAAAGTCGCCCCTGCATCCCCCATGAAAATTTTCGCGGGCGGCTTGTTGTAGCGAAGGTAGGCGAGAGCGACTCCGACCAGGCTGATCGCCATGATTGCGGAAGTGTTCTGGCCTTTGACGAGAGCCACAACAAACAGGGTGCCGGCAGAAATGGCGGAAAGTCCTCCTGCGAGGCCGTCCATTCCGTCCGAAAAGTTGATGACAGTAGTTACTCCGAATATCCAGAGGATCGTGAGAACGAATTGAAGCCATTCCGGCAACAAAATGTACTCGCCGCTAAGCGGATTGTAGAACCCGGAGAAGGTGATCCCCGACATGTACACAATCACAGCGGCCGACAGTTGGACGATCAGTTTGGGCAGGGCTGAGAAATCTTTGCCCTGGGTTTTGTACCAATCGTCGATGGTGCCGATGGTAAGAAGGAGCAGCGAGCCGATCAATACGGCGACAGTCTGTTCCGGCGACTCTTTGGAAAACAACAGAAAAGATGCGGCGAATCCGACAAAGATGGCATAGCTGGCCGTGAGCGGAATCGGCTCGCGGTGAATCTTGCGCTCGACGTCTTTCCGGGGCTTGTCCACAAAATCAAGGCGAAATGCCAGTTTGGCCAGCGGTGGAATCAGCACCATGACGATAGCGAACGACAGTACAAACGAAATCGCGTATGTAATCATGACCATCTCCTACGAAAAGACAGCATTTTTTTAGACAAGTCTATTATAGGAAGGATTCCAAATTTTGTCGACTCTTGCTGACGAAGCGTGGGGAGGTACCAAAAAAAGTTGGTACTTATTTCATAGACAACGAAAAAATATAATCCCTTCTAGGAGGGATCAACATGGAATATATGGGCTTATGGTTCATCTTGGGCATCATTTTTATGCTGACGTGGGCGACGAAAAGAATGAATGGCTGGAGCAAGCTCGCTGTGATCGTCTATTACGCGGTTTTGTCATATGTATTTATTGCGCGAAAAGAAGAGATTTACCAGGAGTATCATGCGCTGCCGGTTCCGAAACAGTTTTGGGACACCAATTCGGAATGGGTCGGGTTCATGACGGGCTTTTTCTTTGTTCCTTTCTTGCTGCTGCTGGTGTATAACTACTTCCTTTGGTTCATGGCCGTTTCGGGAACGAAGAAAAAGCTGCTCGTTGCGCTTTCCCTCATCCCGGCAGCTGTTGTGTATATGTGTCTGCTGTTTATCTTTAGCATGTACGGGTATCGTCCGTAGTGAATAACAGTTTTAATTCGTGTTAGATTTTCTTACATAAAATGTGATTTGTTCACTGACTTTTCTCCGTTCGTCCGCTATGATGGAGTGGAGAGGAACCTGCAAGATACCTCATGAAACGGAGGGTTCAAAGCATGACGCCAGGATTGTCGTATCGAGAAGTGACCCAGCCTTCGGAAGCGGAGCTGCGCGAATTGGCCCGGTTGTTGGTGGACGTCGTGGCGGACGGGGCTTCCATCGGGTTTTTGCCGCCTTTGACGGAGGAAGAAGCGTACAAGTATTGGACTTTGGTCCCGCGCGAACAGGTTGTTGTCTGGGTAGCAGAAAAGGAAACAGGCATCGTCGGAACGATCCAGCTTCAGTTGTCGGATCGGCCGAACGGACTGCATCGGGCCGAGATCGTCAAGCTGATGGTGCATCCTTCGGCACAGCGCCAAGGAATTGGCCGCACGCTGATGCTGCTCGCAGAGGCGCGGGCGATGGCGGAGAACCGCAGCCTGCTCGTATTGGATACGCGGGCGGGCGATCCGTCAAACCAGTTGTATCAGGCGATGGGCTACAAGGAAGCCGGGCGCATTCCCCAGTATGCAAAATCGGCGGACGGAGAACTGCACGACACGGTGATTTACTATAAACAAATCGGCGAATAGCGAAAGGCCAGGCGGACGACAGGAGTCCGCTTTTCTTGATTCAGTTGACAAACCGACCGACGGTTTGTATAGTAAAAGAAAGGAAATGGACTTCCATCATTCATGTTCACAGGAGGAGACTATGTCATCGATCCATCAAAATCCGAGCTTTCAATTGCTGCTTACAGCCACGGAGGAATTGATTCTGGAAAAAGGGTGCCAGCAAACGACGTTGCAGGACATCATGAAGCGTTCGGGATTGTCCAAAGGAGCTATTTACCATTATGTAAAAAGCAAGGATGAGCTTTTGGGCTTGCTGCTACAGAGGCGATTTGCTGCGATCAGCCAGCGGTTTTACCAGACTGTGAGGGAAGGGGGAGGGGAATTGGCGGAAGCGTTGGGGACTATTTCGCAGAGCTTGAGTCATGTTCACGACCCGCGCGATGTGACGAACCTGATCCTGATTTACTTGCTGAGCAAACGGGAAGATCCAGTCATTGGCGACATGCTTTCCCGACTGCATGCGGAGAGCATACAAACCTCAAAGGAATGGATCGAGGTGGGGCAAAAAGCCGGAGTGATCCCGGAAAGCCTCGATGCCGAGAAGATCGCCATTCTTTTTACGATGATCACGTACGGTATCAGAATGAAGACGCAAATCGCACCGGAAGCCAAAGGATTGTCCGTCGATGAAGTGCATCAAATCATGCATCAAACGCTGACAAAAAACTAGCAGGGGGGAGTTGTGCCATGCTCATTTTTTCGATCTTCAAAGTGCTCCATATCATCGCCGGATTTACCGCTTTGCTTGTGTTCTGGATTCCTGTCGTCACCAAAAAAGGCGGAAAGGCACATGTTCGCTCGGGCTGGGTGTATGTCTGGGCGATGGGAGCGGTAGCGATCTCGGCTTTGGTCATGGGCATTTGGCGAATTGGCTTTGATCCGCAAAAAACAGGAGAGTCGGTTGCTTTTGCCTGGTTCCTCATTTTTATCGCCATACTGAGCTCAGCAACGGCCTGGTACGGGATTCGCGTGCTCCGCTACAAAAATCGCAAAGCCGCGCACCGCCACGCGATCGACTTGCTGTTTCCTGCCCTGCTGCTGCTTTCGGGAGGCGCCATGAGCCTGTATGGAGCGTCCATCGGTTTTACGCTCTTGACCTGGTTTCCGTTCATCGGGATTTTCCTCGGTGCTTCGCAGCTTTGGTACTGGCTGCGCGCGCCGGGGCGCAAGCTTCACTGGTGGTTCGAGCACTTGGGCGGGATGCTCGGCTGCTGTATTGCGACGATTACGGCTTTTACCGTATTTGGCGCACCGCGTCTGTTGGGGCTTAGCTCGGTTCACCCGCTTGTCTGGTTCATGCCGACAATCGTACTCGTTCCCTGTATCATCGTTTTTTCGCGCTACTATCAAAAGAAATTCAATCAGTCGAAAAGCGTTTGAGCGGAGCGCATGGCGTGCAACAAAATGCTGTGCGCCTGCTCGCAGCATCAGAAAATTTTGCTGGATAGCGTAACTTTCCATATCTTGGGCCGTCTTTACACTTGTACAGATTTTCCCGTGAGAAAGGAAGGTTGTGAATGGCAAAATTGTCTCTTGCTGCCCTCGTTCCGTTGCGTTCAGATATTGCCCACAAAGTTACGGAGTTGGATCAGGAACGTGAAAATAACGCTTTCTGTGTCTATATAAAAGGCGACAAAGCCGAGGAGCCGTCCCGGTCGTTTACGCTGATCACGGAAGAACTGGAGGAAGCCCGCGAAGACTTTCGCCAGATTGACGAGCTGATTCACGGGGCCAACCTCGCGCATCATATTTTGTGGAACAAGCAGGAGATCAGCTTGTTTACCGCGATGCAAACCGCCAAGCATATGCGCAAGGAAGCGGCTTCGCTCAAAAGATACGGCTCGATGAAAAAAGAAGAGCTGAATACAGGCAGGTTTTACAACGGCGGCGAACAGACCATTACCCGCGCCATGTACGATATCGAAAAAGCGCGCGAGAACGGGTTGCAGCTCGAACGAAAGGTCAAGCGTCTGTCCCAGCTGATCGAAGACGAGTGCCACAAAATTTTTCTGGAGTTTCCGCAAGCCGAGAAGTACATTGATTTGGAAGACTAGGCGCATGGTTCATGTGCTTAGCTTAGAAAACGTAGAAAGCTTGGGGCTATGTTTTGTAAGCTGAGTACAGCTCAGCCACAGGAAATCGCGGACAAACGCTTATCCTTGTGCGAGACAAGGACCCCTGTGAGCAGTGCATGCTGCTCATAGAAATGTATGACAGAGCATACCTACAAAAACTATGAGAGACTGAACCAATCGCCAGACGGCTATTCGCCTGCTCGATTACTCGTTCTATACGGCTGGACAACCGCGAACACCGTACTCTCCTTTCTCGTCCCGTTTCCTGTGAATTTTCGCCATGATGAGACCTTCTTGTGTTGTGTGCCAAGGAGGTTTTTTTGTTAGATAAGGAGATGTAACAGGTTTGGCCTGTTGATCGCGGCTGTGGTGGAGGGAGGAAACAGGAGAAACCGCTGCAGGGACGTGGGCCTCTAGCGAGGAAGCTAGACTGCCCGTCTCCGGCGAAAAAGGAAAACCGCGTCAAAAGCAGCGAGATCGAAGAAGCGTACGCACGTTGCCGCTTAAAAGCGTGTTTTCCTTTTTCACCTCCGTCTCGGAAGGAGTCCCAAAGCCCTTTCGCTTGTTTCTCCTGTTTCCTCGGCCAACGGTAAGCTTTGGTCGGACATTGCTTTTGTGTGGTTGATCAGGGACGAAAAATCCAGAGCAGAAATTAAACAAGTTTTTCCATGAACGGGTTGCATGAAGCAACCGTTTTCAAGAAGACTCTTAGTCATGTTTCTGTGCTTTTTGAAACTCTCGATCATTACTATCAGCCCCTTGCCTCGCCACAGGAAAAGTGCCGATGAAGCAAACTGCAAAGCGCTACCCAAGTAGGCTTTTCCGCACTTGGCATTTTCTTTGAAACTCACGCCGACCACCGCCAGCTCCTGACGAGGAAAGAGACGAAATCCGCGAAAGCTCTTTGGGATACCGACCGAGGCTCCGAGGAAAAAGTGAAACACGGTTTTAAGCGTCAACGTGCGTCTGCTTCTGTGAACTACTGCTTTTGACGCGGTTTCGCTTTTTCCCCGGAGCCGTGCCGTCTAGACCCACAGGAGGTATCCCAAGAAGCTACAGCGATTCGTCTCTTTCCTCGCCACGCCTAAAGTACCGTTGACGCAAAACTACAAAGCGCCAGCCCAAGCCAGCTTTTTGGTATTGGTATTTTTCTTTGAAACTCGCGCTGACCACAACCAGCCCCTGACGAGGAAAGAGACGAAATGCGCGAAAGCTCTTTGGGATACCGACCGAGGTTCCGAGGAAAAAGCGAAACATGGTTTTAAGCGTCAACGTGAGTCCGCTTCTCTGAGTCCGCTGCTTTTGACGCGGTTTCGCTTTTCCCCCGGAGCCGTGCAGTCTAGGCCCACAGGGGGTATCCCAAGAAGCTACAGCGATTCGTCTCTTTCCTCGCCACATCTAAAGTATCGATGACGTAAACTGCAAAGCGCTACCCAAGCCAGCTTTTATGTACTTGCCTTTGACACTTTCCTTGAAACCCGCTTCAAAAGTACCGATGAAGCAATCTGCAAAGCGCCACCCAAGCACTTCATTCACTCTCGCCCCGTCTCCTTCCATAATGATTTGAAATGCCATACATATGACTTTGTAATTTTTTCATTATTTCAAATGGTGCTACTATGAAAACGAATACACCATGGCAAGAGACAAAGAGAGGACAAGGGGGCGAGTTGTCTTGAAGCAAAAAGCGTTAAGCCGATTGACGGAAATCAATGTATTCGTGCTGTTGCTAGGAATTTTGGCTGTCTGTGTTCTTTTTACCTATTTGATCCCCGCAGGCGAATATGCCCGAATCGACGTGAATGGACGCAGCGTCGTTCAGGCGGATTCTTTTCAGTACACCGCATCATCGCCGATTGGCTTCATGGGCTTTTTGAACAGCATTCATACCGGAATGGTTGATTCCGCCAGCATCATGTTTTTCGTGCTGATTATCGGCGGTTCGTACGGCATTCTCAGTGCGACAGGGGCGATGGAGGCGTTCATTTATTCCTTGACGAAAAAGCTTGGCAACAAGGAAAAATGGCTGATCCCATCGATGATGCTGTTTTTTGCCGCAGGTGGCTCGTTGATCGGGATGTTTGAAGAGACGCTGCCGTACATCGCCATTTTGGTTCCGCTCTGTGTGGCGCTCGGATTCGATGCGATGACAGGTGCTGCCATTGTGCTGGTGGGGGCTTCGGTAGGTTTTACTTCCGCTATCATGAATCCGTTTACGATCGGGATCGCGCAAGGAATTGCCGAGCTGCCGCCTTTTTCGGGGATCGGCTTTCGCATCGGAGTGTTTGTGGTCATGTATGTGGTGGCAGTTATTTTTGTCTACCGCCACGCGATGAAAGTGAAAAAGAATCCGGAGCTTGGCATTTACGGTTTCTACAACCGTGAGAGTGTCCGCGACATGTTTGGCGGAAATGTGGTTTTTGAGCAGCGCCACAAGCTGATCCTGGCTTGCTTTTTGCTCAATCTCGTCACGATTGCCGTAGGCGTGATCGAGTTTGGCTGGTACATCACGGAAATTGCCGGCTTGTTCATCCTGCTCGGGGTCATCGTCGGATTGATTGGCCGTCTGAGCGCCAATGAAATGGTGGACGCTTTCATGAAAGGTGCATCGTCCTTGCTCGCGGGGGCGATGATTATCGGCGTGGCGAGAGCGATTGTCGTCGTGCTGAACGACGGGCAGATCATGGACACGATCCTGTACTATTCGGCAGCGGTCATCCAGGACCTGCCGCCTTCCTTGACAGCTGTTGGTATGCTGGGTTTCCAAACAGTTTTGAGCTTTATTATCCCATCGGGAAGCGGAATGGCTGCTCTCACCATGCCGATCATGACTCCGTTGTCCGAGTTGGTAGGCATCACTCGTCAGACCGCTGTGCTGGCTTTCCAGTTCGGAGACGGCATTTCCAATATCGTGATTCCTGGCATTGCAGTAGCGGGAGTCGGGATGGCGGGCATTTCTTACTTGAGCTGGATCAGATGGCTGTTCCCGCTTTTGCTCATGCAATACGGCATTGCAGTCGTCGCCGTCATATTGGCGCACGCGATTGGCTATGGACCATTTTAAGGAGGAGTGAAACATATGCGGACAATTGTGGAAACAAATCTTACCGAGTGGGCTGTCGCTCACAGACGCCATTTGCATGCTTATCCTGAGCTGTCTGGGGAAGAGTATCAGACTTGCGCCTATATCCGGGGCGTGTTGGAAGAACTGGGCATCGAGATTCTCGATTTTC
This sequence comes from Brevibacillus sp. FSL K6-0770, assembly GCF_038000275.1. Lineage (NCBI taxonomy): Bacteria > Bacillati > Bacillota > Bacilli > Caryophanales > Paenibacillaceae > Brevibacillus > Brevibacillus sp. FSL K6-0770. Next base: position 4,626,735 of record NZ_JBBOBQ010000001.1, on the reverse strand, counting down.
AGCCGCCGAATCTGGTCGGCTATTTGAAAGGGACAGATGGGCACAAGACGATTGCTCTGCGTGCCGATATTGACGCATTGCCGATTGACGAAGAAGGAGACAAGCCGTATTTGTCGACAGTGCCTGGAGTGGCGCACGTTTGCGGACATGACGGACACACGGCTATTTTGCTTGCTGTAGCAAAGTGGATGGCGGAAAACCGGGACGCGGTCAAGGCGAATATTCTTTTCTTGTTCCAATCGTCAGAGGAGATGTCTCCGAGCGGGGCAAAGGCCTTGGTTGAGCAAGGCGCGATCGAGTCGGCGGATGCCGTATTTGGCCTGCATTTGATGTCAGCTCTGCCAAAAGGGAAGCTCGGTTATTCGCATGGCGCGATGCTCGCTTCCTCCGATGATTTTCGCATCACGATCAAGGGGCAAGGCGGGCACGGCTCATCCCCGCACGAAACAGTCGATCCGACGTATATCGCAGGGCATTTGTTGATTGGTCTGCAATCGATTGTCAGCCGGAAAATCAATCCGGTAGAACCTGCTGTCATTTCAGTCGGACAAGTGACCGCCGGATCGAACTACAACATCATCCCGAATGAAGCGGTGATCACAGGCACGATTCGCACGTTTTCCGAAGAGACGAGGCAGTACATTTTCCGGGAAATGAAAAAGCTGGTAGAAGGAATGTGCCTGACGTTCGGGGGAGCGGGAGAAGTCGACTACATTTTGGGAACGCCGCCGCTCATCAATGATAAAAACCTCGGTTTGTTTGCGGAAAAAGTGATTCGCGAAGTGTATGGAGACGAAGTGGCGACGAAAGTAGAGCCAGTTATGGGGGCGGAAGATTTTGCGTTTTACGCGCTGAGCAAGCCGAGTGCGTATTTGCTGGTCGGAATGGGCGGCGCAAAGAGCGCTTTTCCCCATCATCATCCCGAGTTCGACATTGATGAAGAAGAAATCGGGACGGCCATCGACCTGTTCCTGAACTTGGTGAAGCGATTCGCCTGAGGCGACAAAGCACATATGCGGCAAGGCAAGCTATTCTCGTTTGGATAGCTTGCTTTTTTATACAGATAAGAATGTATAAGATGCTTATCCAGTGCAAGTGCAACCAAGGCTTGGCGCAGCCAAGTTTTCTAATGCTTGCCGTGGCTTTTATCCGGCATGCTAATATGGAAGGGAAAGGAAGTGAGCTGACAGTGAAATGGCAAAAAGTCACGCTAACGACAACCATGCTGGGAGAGATGCTGGCCTTTTATACAAGCGTCTTGCAAATGCCGCTTTCCGAGCGTTCGGAGCACTCCTTTTCTGTACGGGTGGGCGCCGCTCTGCTCGTTTTTGAACAGGTAGCGGAAAAGCCGTTTTACCACTTTGCCTGCGGGATTGCCGAGGCGGCCTTTGACGCTTTAGCCAAAGTGATCCAGCAGCGCGGGCTTGTTTTGCGCGGCAAAGACGGGCAAGAGATCATGCAGTCCTACACATGGAAAGGCAAACAGCTCTACTTTTTGGACCCTGAGGGCAACATCCTGGAAATGCTGGCTTTTCCGAGCGAAGCGAAAACTAGCTGGCTGTCGATCCAGGAAATCGGGATGCCTGTACCTGATGTTCCGACGTACACAGCTTTTTTACAATCAATACCCATTCCGAATGCATTCGAGCCGGAATCAACCACTTTTCGCTTCTATGGCGACCAGGAAGGGGTTCTCGTGCTTGTCAAAGAAAGCCGTCCATGGTTCCCGACAGACAGGGGAGCTTCCATTCATCCGATCTCGGTGGAGGCGGCAAGCGATCCAGGTCAGCCAAGACATTTTCAGTCGCACCCGCAGCTTCCTTACCGAATCACCTGCTGAGTGCTGACTGGTCGATTCGTTCCAAAAGACAGGAGAGCGGCGCTGTGGTACGATGAGGAAAATCTTTTTCAAGAAAGTGTGTTGGACAGATGGAATTGCGTCACCTCCGAACGTTCCAGGTGGCAGCCGAGCAGTTGAATCTGACGAAAGCGGCTGAGCAGCTCGGGTACAGTCAACCAGGAATCACGCTGCAAATCAAGGCACTGGAAAAAGAGATCGGCCTACCGTTGTTCACACGGGTGGGCAGGCAAAACTACCTCACGCCCGCGGGAAAGCTGCTGAAGCATCATGCGGATCGTCTGCTCGCCGTCATGGGGGAGCTGGATGACGACTTGCGGAAGCTGGATATCCCGTATGGCCCGCTGGTCGTCTCCAGCCCGGAGTTTTACTGTACGCGTTACATGCCCGGCATTATTGGGCGCTACTTGAAAGACTACCCGCAAGTTCGCTTGCAAATGATCTCCTGCAACAGTGTGGAGACGACGAAGCTGGTTTGTGCCCATCAGGCGGATGTGGGAATTATAGCGGGCGACTGCCTCAACCCCGATCTGGAAGTCGTCCCGATCGGAGAGGAAGATTTTGTGCTGCTGGCAGCGCCTGAACTGCTTGCAGGGCGCGATAAGCAAACGCTGCTCCACACCGTTCCGTTCCTCAAAGACGGGATGGTCGAAAAGATCGGCGGCAATCTGTATGCCGAAATCGACTTCAAGCCGACTACGATTATCGAGTTCGGCAGCGAAGCAGGGATCAAGCAAGCCGCTCTGAGCCAGACCGGGTGCTGTGTATTGGGCGAGGCGATTGTCGAAGAAGAAATTGCGGCTGGCAAGCTGGTCGTTCTCCACCGTTTTGCCAAAAAACTGCGCACGTCTTTGATCTATTTGAAGGAACGCAATCAGGAAGCAGCGATTCGGGCGTTTGTCGCCATGACGCAGGAGATGTGGGATGACCCGAAAACGTAGCAACGCAACCGGAACGCCATGGGAGCTTTCCGGTTTTTTGTTTGCCCAGCATTTTACGCGAAAACAATTGTATGGCAGCGGGGCAGATTTTATAATAAAGAAAATCAATGAAAAAGCACAAAAAAACTACTTTTCAAAATAAAAACAAACAAAAACAACAAAGGCGGAACTTTCACCAAAGCGCCAGCAGCAGCTTGCGTGGCAAGCTTGGAGCAGTTCGAGACGCAAAGTTCCCGGGGAGGAAGCCAAATGAAAGTCGATTATCACGTCCATCTGGAAGAAGGGCCGTATTCTTTGAGGTGGCTCACCCGCACAGCAGAGGCGTTGCTATTTTTTCAGCAGCCGGACTCTCCCAGACATTCGCTTGCCTGGATGGAGGAAATGGCAGCGAGAATGGGCAAAAGAGTCGCGCAAGGCGCGTTCTCCCGCGAGTGGCTGGATTTGTATCGCGTGCGGGCCAAGCAGCTCGGCTTGCAGGAAGTCGGCGTGGTCGATCACCTGTATCGTTTTCGAGAGTTCAAGCCGTACTTCGAGCAGCACATGCATCTCGCAGATGACGAGCTGGGCCGATTGCAGCGCGAGTGGCTCGATCAGGTGTGCACCACCTCGATCGACGAGTTTGTCTCGTTTATTCTCTCCCAGCAACCAGTCTGGGCGGAGGACGGGATCGCTCTGCGCCTTGGCATCGAGGCCGACTACTTTTCCGGGGGAGAAGAGGTGCTCGCTCCGCTCGTTGCCAACTATCCGTGGGATCATGTGATTGGCTCGATTCATTTTGCCAGCGGCTGGGGCTTCGACAACCCGCAGACGCAGGAGCGTTTCTTTGCGATGTCTTTGTTTGATTTGTACGAGGAGACGTTTGCGGTGGTTGGGCAGGCGGTAGCCAGCGGACTTTTTGACATCGTGGCGCATTTGGACAACTTGAAAGTGTTCGGTCATCGGCCGCCAGAAGCCGAGCTTGTTCCGCTCTACAGGCGGATCGCCGGGCTTTTGAAACAGCACGATGTCGCAACGGAGATCAACACAGGGCTGTACTATCGCTATCCGGTAAAGGAAATGTGCCCAAGCGAAAGCTTTTTGCGCATTTTGCGAGAGCATGACGTGCCGATTACGACTTCGTCCGATTCGCACTTTCCCGACCACCTGGGCAGCTATCTGGAACAGGCAAGAAATACACTGAAACAGTCAGGATACCAACATATCGCAACCTTTGAGCAACGAAAAAGGACGCTAGTTTCCTTGTAGACAAGCAGAGCAGGCAAGGATGCATATAAAAGAATCGCGCAAAATCGGGCTTTTTGGCTCGATTTTTCTTTTTCAAAAAATATTTGAAATTTTAAGAACATTACATATATAATAAAAACAAAAACAACTAAAAAACGGGAAAACAAACTAATCACACATGGAATTAGTCTTGTCTTTACCGTCAGGCAGCTTGGAAGGGGAGCATGGATCAGAAACAAAGGGGAGGATTCAGGATGAAAAAGTGGATTGGCTCTATGGTAGTGGGGATTCTAGCGGCTGCTTTGCTGGCAGGATGTGGACAATCCGGAGGTTCGACAGGGGCAAAGTCAGGTTCGTCCGAGCTGACTGTCTATACCGCTCTGGAGGATGACCAGCTGAAAGCGTATGTGGAAGCCTTCAATCGCGCACACCCTGAAATCAAGTTGAACATCGTCAGAGACTCTACTGGTGTCATCGTCGCCAAGCTGATTGCGGAAAAAGACAATCCGAAAGCCGACGTCGTCTGGGGAACCGCGGCGACAGAGCTTTTGGGCGCAGAGTTTCAAGGCGTGCTGGAAGGTTATACGCCAAAAGGAATCGAGCGCATTTCGCCGGAGTTCAAAGATTCCAAAGACCCCGCCCATTGGGTAGGCATCGATGCATTTGAAACCGCTTTTGTCGTCAACACAAAAGAGCTGGAGAAGCGCAATCTGCCCATCCCGAAATCATACGCTGATTTGACCAAGCCTGAATACAAAGGGCTGATCGTCATGCCAAACCCTGCGTCGTCAGGAACCGGATTTTTCACGGTTGCCGCCTGGATCGAGCTGTACGGAGACAAAGAAGCGTGGGGCTATATGGATAAGCTGCACGACAACATCGCGCTGTACACGCACTCCGGCTCCAAGCCTGCGAAGATGGCAGCGGCGGGAGAGTATCCGATCGGCATCTCGTTTGGCTACCGGGGGATTACCGAGAAGAAGAAGGGCGCACCGCTGGAAATCGTCTTCCCGCCAGAGGGGGCAGGCTGGGACGTAGAAGCCAATGCACTCGTGAAAAAAGCCGAGATCAAACCGGAAGCGAAGCTGTTTTTGGATTGGGCGATCTCCGATGAGGCGATGAAGGAGTACAACAAAAACTTCGCGATCATCACGGTCAACAACGCAAGCACGACACTGCCAGAGGGCTACACGAAAGATCCGCTATCCCAACTGATCCACAACGACCTGAACGAGACGGCAAAAGCGCGTCCGGCGATTTTGGAAGAATGGAACAAACGATACAGCACCAAGAGCGAGCCGAAAAGCTGATGAAGGCGTACATGCAACAGCCCATTTCCGACAACAGGCGAAAGGAGGAGCGTATGACAAAGCCATATTTGAGCATCCAAGGCATCCGAAAGACGTTTGGCAAGTTTGTAGCTCTCACATCGATCGATATTGACATCCAAAAGAACGAATTTATTTGCTTGCTCGGCCCAAGCGGCTGCGGGAAAACGACTTTGCTGCGCATACTGGCGGGATTGGAACAGCCAACGGGCGGAAAAATTCTCGTCAATGATCGGGACATTACCACGTTGCCGCCAGCAAAGCGCAACTTCGGGATGATGTTCCAATCGTACGCCCTGTTTCCGAATTTGACGGCGGGACAGAACATCGCATATGGCCTCCAGGCGAAAAAAATGTCTAAAAAAGAGGTGGATGCGAAGGTTCGAGAAGTTTTGGCGCTGATCGATCTGGAGCACATCCGCGACAAATACCCGTCCCAGCTCTCTGGCGGACAACAGCAGCGTGTCGCCCTGGCTCGCGCGATTGCCTTGTCCCCCGACTTTTTGCTTCTGGATGAGCAGTTGTCCGCTCTCGATGCGAAGGTGCGGTTGAAGCTGCGCCGCGAGCTGAGAAGCCTGCACGAAAAGATCGGGATCACGACCATCATGGTGACGCACGATCAGGACGAGGCGCTGACGATGGCTGACCGGATTGTAGTGATGAACAACGCGGAGATCGTTCAGGTAGGCACGCCGCAGGAAATCTACGAAAAACCGAACAGCCCGTTTGTGGCGGACTTTGTGGGCGCGATCAATTTTTTGGAGGAATCCGTCGTCAGCGGCAGTGCGCTCGGGCAAGATCGGCTGTTTGCGATTCGGCCGGAAAACATTAACCTGATGGAGCCGCCAGCCGACTACAGCCTGAGAGCGGTCGTCTCCGACATGGAGTTTCGCGGTTCCTTTTACCGTGTGACGATGCAGTTGATCAATCAGCAAAAGGGACTGCATCCGCAGCTGGTGACGATTGATTTGCCCGTATCCCAGACGCATCGCCTTGGACTTAGGCGCGACAAGCAGGTAGCGTTTGAGCTGCCGCTGGAAAATCTGATCTCGTTTGACCAGGCGGCGGTGGCGAAGAAGACGGGGAGTGATTGACATGAGCACGCGAACCGTCAGACAAAAAATGGGCCGGGATGAGTGGTTGCAGCGGCTGTTGATTGCATGCATCGTCCTCGTGCTGTTCATCACCGTGTTGATGCCGCTTGGCGATTTGTTCAGCAAAGCGTTCATCAATGAAACAGGCGAGTACATCGGTCTGGCCAACTTTATCAAATATTTTGAGACTCCGGCCTTGGTGCAGTCTTTTGTCAATACGATGTACGTTTCCGGCGTCACCACGATCCTGTCTGTTACGCTCGCCTTTTTGTACGCCTTTGCCCTGACGCGGACGAATATGAGAGGGAAAGTATTTTTCCGTTATGTGGCATTGCTGCCGCTGTTTGCGCCGACGATGATGCACGGGATTGCCCTGACGTATTTGTTCGGGAATCAGGGAATCATTACGACCGGGTTTTTCGGAGTCTTTCCCGGATTTGAGGTGGAGCTGTACGGGCCGCTCGGGATCATTTTGTCCGAGTTGTTCTACACCTTCCCGCAGGCGTATTTGATCCTCGCGGTGTCGCTTGCTTTTGCCGACTACAACCTGTACGAAGCGGCGGAGACGATGGGGGCAAGCAAGCTGTGCAAGTTTTTGACCGTGACGCTCCCCAACGTGAAATACGGTCTGGTCAGCGCGATTTTCGTCTGCTTTACGCTCAGCTTTACCGATTTCGGGGCGCCAAAAGTGGTCGGCGGACAATTCAACGTTTTGGCGACAGACATCTACAAGCAAGTGATCGGTCAACAAAATACGACCATGGGGGCTACGGTCGGAATTATTTTGATTCTTCCGGCGATTCTCGCCTTCATCGTGGACCGGATCGTGGAGCGGAAGCAAAACTCGTCCGTAAATGCGAAGTCCACGCCGTACAAAATCGTGCCGCAGCGCGGACGCGACAACGCTTTTTTCGTCTATTGCTCGCTGATTACCGCGACGATTTTTCTGATGCTCATCACGGTGATTCTTGCCTCGCTCGTCAAGGTTTGGCCGTACGACCTGACGATGACGGTCACGCACTACGACTTTTCCAAGGTAGCCGGGGAAGGGATGCAGCCGTTCTGGAACAGTGTGCTCGTTGCCTTTTACAGCGCGGTGGCAGGGACGGTCGTCACCTTCATCAATGCGTACCTGATCGAAAAGACGCGCTTCATGAAAGGAATGCGGCAGGTCGGCTACTTCCTGTCCATCTTGCCGCTTGCTTTGCCCGGGCTGGTCATCGGTCTTGCCTACATCTTTTTCTTCAACCATCCCGACAATCCGCTTAACTGGATGTACGGCTCCATCGTCATCCTGATTTTGGCGAACGTGATTCACTTTTACGCGGTGCCGTTTATTTCCGCCACGACGGCGCTGAAAAAACTGGACAAGGAATTTGAGCTTGCCTCCGAGTCGATGGGTGTTCCGTTCTACGTCACCTTCTGGCGGGTGACGGTTCCCATGTCCCTGCCTGCTATCTTGGAAAACGCCGTCTACTACTTCATCAACTCCATGGTTACGATTTCTGCCGTCGTCTTTCTCTACTCAGCCGATTTCAAGCTGGCCTCCGTCTCGATTGTCAACATGGATGACGCGGGCGATGTTGCTCCCGCTGCCGCCATGTCTGTCTTGATCGTACTGACCAACGTGCTGGTGCGGATCATTTACGAGATCGGAACGAAGAAGCTGAGGGAGAAAACGGGGGCTTGGCAAAAAAGATAAAAAGGTGGGAGAAGAGACATGATTCAAGCAGTAATCTTTGACTGGGCCGGAACGACCGTCGACTACGGATGCTTCGCGCCGCTGGACGTTTTCCTGGAAGTATTCAAGAAGCGGGGGATCGAGGTTACGCATGCAGAAGCTCGCGAGCCGATGGGGATGCTCAAATGGGACCATATCGACACGATGCTGAAAATGGACCGGGTCGCGGAGCTGTGGAGAGCCAAGTACGGCAGACTGCCGGAGAAAAAAGATGTCGACATGCTGTACGCCGACTTCGAGCCGATGCTGTTTTCCATCCTGAAAAATTACACGACCCCGATCCCCGGTGTGCTGGAACTGGTGGCGCGGCTGCGGGCGGCAGGAATCAAAATCGGTTCGACGACGGGCTACACAGCCGAAATGATGGCGGTCGTGGCCCCAGAGGCAAAGAAGAAAGGCTACTGGCCCGACTCCATGGTGACGCCGAGCGAGATGCCTGCCGGACGTCCGTTGCCGTGGATGTGCTATCAAAATGCGATCAATCTGGACGTTCACCCGATGAAGCACATCATCAAAGTCGGCGATACGACCAGCGATATAAAAGAGGCAGTGGCAGCGGGAGCATGGGCTGTCGGCGTGATCAAGGGCAGCAGCGAGCTGGGGATGACCGAGCAGCAGGTGAATCAGTGCGACCCGGACGAACTGGCTGACAAAATGGAGGCGGTAGCCAAGCGCTTCAAGTCTGTCGGTGCCGACTACGTCATCGACAGCATTGGCGAACTCGATAAGCTGATTCCGAAAATCAACTTGCGCCTCGCGCAAAAGGAGAGATAAGCGATGAAACTCACACAATTGCCAGATAACCCGTATCTGCTCTTGACTCCCGGACCGCTGTCCACGTCCAAGAGCGTAAAAGCTGCCATGCTGCGCGACTGGTGCACATGGGACAACGAATACAACGATCTGGTGCAGGACATTCGCAAAAAGCTGGTGCGCTTGTCCGGCAACAACCACGACGACTATACAGCGGTGCTGATGCAGGGCAGCGGCAGCTTTTCCGTGGAATCGGTCGTAGGCTCCGCCGTTCCGGCAGACGGCAAACTCGTCGTGCTGACGAACGGTGCCTATGGAAACCGTTTGGCGCAAATGGCCCAGGTGCTCAAGGTCAACACAATCGTCATCGACTTCGGGGAAGTGGACGAAGCCCAGCCGCACAAGCTGCGGGAACTGCTGGAGCAGGATACAGACGTCACGCACGTAGCCGTGGTGCATTGCGAGACGACGACTGGCATGTTGAACCCGATTGCCGAGGTCGGCAAGGTCGCGAAGGAGTACGGAAAGGTCTTCATCGTCGATGCGATGAGCAGCTTTGGCGGAGTCGCGATGGACGTAGCTGATTTGCAAATCGACTTTTTGATCAGCAGCGCGAACAAGTGCATCCAGGGAGTGCCCGGTTTCGGCTTTATTCTGGCGAAAACCGAGGAGCTGAAAAAGTGCAAGGGGCAGGCGCGTTCGCTCTCGCTCGACTTGTACGATCAGTGGGAGACGATGGAAAAGCACAACGGCAAATGGCGCTACACTTCGCCGACGCATGTGGTGCGCGCCTTTTATCAGGCTCTGTTGGAGCTGGAGGAAGAAGGCGGCGTGGAAAAGCGGCAAGTCCGCTATCGGGAAAATCAGCGGACACTTGTAGAAGGCATGGAAGCGCTTGGCTTCCGCACGCTGCTGCGCCGCGAGCTACAGTCACCGATCATCACTTCGTTCTACTTCCCGGACAGCCCGCAGTTTACGTTTGCCGCTTTTTACGAGCGACTGAAACAGGAAGGCTACGTGATTTATCCGGGCAAAATTTCGGTAGCAGATACGTTTCGGATCGGCAATATCGGGGAGGTCTACCCGCACGACATGAAGCATCTGGTACAGGCGATTGAACGAAACATGTTCTGGTAGGAGCAGGTCATGTCTCTCATAGGGGAAGAGCGCAAGGACACGATCCTGAACATGCTGAACTACGCCGGCAAAGTGCGGACCAACGAGCTGGTGGAGAAGTTGCAAGTATCGTCGGAAACGATCAGAAGGTATCTCGAAGAGCTGGAAAATGAAAATCAGCTCAAGCGCGTGTACGGCGGAGCGATCAAAATCAACTACGACCGCGAGGAGCCGTCTCACCTGATGCGCGAAGTATCGCATGCAGACGAGAAAAGGCGCATCGGCCGAGCGGCGGCAAGCCTCGTGCAGGACAACGATATCATTGTCATAGACGACGGAACGACGACGCTGCACATGCTGCATTTTCTGGTCAATCGCAAAAATTTGAAGCTGATCACGATTTCCGTTCCCGCCCTTAACTTGATGATGGAGTACCACAACAAGGAGATGTTCAGCGGGGAAATCTACTTCATCGGCGGCAGGGTACAGCCGAAGCATTTCCGAACGGCAGGCACGCTGGCTGAAAACATGATGCAAGGCTTTTTCGTCGACAAAGCGTTTATCTCGATTGACGGCATACTGGCCCAGCACGGAATCTCCAGCTATGACTGCGAAAAAGCGATGATTGCCAAGCGGATCATCGAGAACGCCAAGGAAAACATCGTGCTCACCGATCATTCCAAAATCGGGGTAAGCACCTTTTACAAGGTCGCGGATTTGAAGCAAATCGATACGGTCATCAGCAATGTTGCGGCTCCACACGAGTGGCTGCACGAGTTGGACGCAAAAGGGGTCAACTGGATCGTGGCAGATTGAAGCAGGGGCATACACGGAGTGCTCTCTATTTTTTGGACATAGTCACAACTAAAATCAATTAAAAAAACGTAAATACAGAATATTAGCTTGATTACATTTGCTTTTGCGTGTATTTTCAAAAAGAACAGCCTTATTCAGACAGTTTTGACTCGATTGCGAGGGAGAGTGCGATCCAGATGCTAGAAAACGGCTACGCTCTGGGAATGATTGAAACCGTGGGTTTTCCCGCCCTTGTTGCGGCGACCGATGCGGCTGCGAAAGCCGCAGACGTCCGCTGCGTGACCTATCAGGGTGCGGATGCGGGGATTGTCACCATCTATATCGTCGGGGATGTCGCTTCTGTTACGGCTGCGGTGGCGGTAGGCGAAGCGGAGGCAAGAAGAGTGGGCCAGCTTCGCCACTCCCGCGTCATCCCCCGGCCAGACCGCAGTGTGATGCAGATGGTCTTGCAACAGCTGGAAAAGCAAAAGGCCAAAGACCCGCCAAAGCCAGCGGGAAAACAGGCGACTGACAAGCAAAAAAACGATGCGGCAAAAACAGCTACACCAACCAGTAAGGAGGAATAGTCATGGGTGATGCATTGGGAATGGTAGAAACAAAAGGACTGATCGGAGCGGTAGAAGCTGCTGATGCGATGGTCAAGGCGGCGAATGTGAAGCTCGTAGGCAAGGTGCATGTCGGGGGCGGTTTGGTTACGGTAATGGTTCGCGGAGACGTCGGGGCAGTCAAGGCGTCTACGGATGCGGGAGCAGCGGCGGCGGAAAAAGTGGGCGAGCTGGTTTCGGTACACGTCATTCCGCGGCCGCACTCGGATATTGAACTGATTTTGCCAAAGCTGGAGTCGTAGTCGCAACGGTTTGTTGCTGTACGAAACAATCAGATGAATCGCAATCGGCTGAAATGAGGTGGCGTTATCGTGATGCTAGATGCAGATTTGCAATCCGTGCAGGAAGTGCGACAGTGTTTGCAAACCGCCAAGGAAGCGCAAAAGCGGCTTGCCGGGATGAGCCAGGCCCAGATCGACCAAATCGTCCAGAGCATGGCGGAAGCAGCGAGACAAGAGGCAGGACGCCTGGCAGCAATGGCAGTAGAAGAAACGGGATACGGCAAGGCGGCGGACAAGACGGCGAAAAATTTGTTTGCCGCCCAGGACGTCCATCAATCGATCCAAAACATGAAGACGGTCGGGATTATTAATCGCGATGAGCAAAACCGCGTGTGGGAGGTTGCCCAGGCGGTAGGCGTGATCGCCGGAATCGTTCCTTCAACCAATCCTACCTCGACGGTCATTTTCAAAGCGTTGATCAGTGTGAAGGCAGGAAATGCGATTGTGTTCAGCCCGCATCCGCAGGCAGCAAAGTGTACGAAAGAAGCGGCGAGAGTCGTCCAGGCGGCAGCAGAGCGCGCAGGTGCGCCCGCCGGACTGATCTCTTGCCTCACGCAGCCGACTTTGGCCGCCTCCCGGGAGCTGATGCACCACTCCTTGACCGACCTGATTTTGGCGACAGGCGGGACAGCGATGGTGAAGGCTGCCTACAGCTCCGGCAAGCCCGCCTATGGAGTCGGGCCGGGGAATGTGCCCGTCTATGTGCATGCCAGCGCGGACATCCCGACGGCGATCAGGCAAGTGGTCCAGAGCAAAACGTTTGACTACGGAACGATTTGCGCATCGGAGCAGTCTCTCGTCGTCGATCAATCCATCAAGCGCAAAGTCGTGGCGGAGTTGAAGCGGCAAGGGGCGTACTTTTTGGATGACCATGAGACGCGGCGGGTCGCGGCGGTCATTTTGGCGGGGAAAAGCCTCAATCCGGCGATTGTAGGCAAGTCGCCGCAGGCGCTGGCTGAGCTGGCAGGCATACTCGTCCCGGAAGACGCGACACTGCTGGTCGCGGAAGAAACAGGCGTCGGGCTGGACTATCCGTTTTCCGTGGAAAAGCTCGCCCCGATTCTTGCGCTGTACACCGTGGCAGACACCCGGGAGGCGAGCACGCTTTGCAGCAAGCTGCTTGCTTTTGGCGGGCTGGGGCATACGCTCGGCATTCATTGTCACGATCAGCACGTCATCGAATCGTTCGTCGTCGACAAGCCAGCGTCGCGCATCGTGGTCAACAGCGGGACGACCTTTGGCGGCATCGGAGCCACTACAGGCATCGCGCCTTCCCTGACACTCGGTTGCGGTTCGCTAGGAAACAACGTAACGTCTGACAACATCGGTCCGCAGCATTTGTTCAACATCAAGCGGGTAGCGTTCGGCTTGCGGGACATGCAGCTTGCGCAAACAGAAGCGGCGATGCCAGTGGCGGTGGCTGCTGCTGCGCCTGCCATCAGCAGGGATGAGATCGCGGAAATTATTAAAAGCGTCCTGTTGGAACTGCAATCTTCCGGCAGGTAAGGAGGCGTACTAGATGGCAGGAGAAATGGCAGCACTCGGCATGGTTGAGACAAAAGGCTTGATTGGCGCGGTGGAAGCTGCGGACGCCATGGTCAAGGCGGCGAACGTGAAGCTGATCGGGAAAGTGCATGTTGGCGGGGGACTCGTCACGGTCATGGTGCGCGGCGATGTAGGAGCGGTAAAAGCGTCGACGGATGCAGGCGCAGAAGCAGCGCAAAAGGTGGGGGAGCTGAAATCGGTGCACGTCATTCCTCGACCGCACTCCGATATCGAGTCGATTCTTCCCAAGCTGGAAGGATAGTCGCTAACGGATGGCCTTGATCACGGAAACGACGCTGAGGGCCATGCTGAGAACGGGAATCCCCAATCCGTTTTCCGTTCACGTCAACGATAAATTCACCCCGGCTGCATCCGACTTTTTGAAGGGGAGAGGAATCCGCGTGGAGGTCTTGAAGGCGCAGGAGATTCATTCGCAACGGGCGAGCGGGGGCGAGCAGAAGTCAATCCCCGTCGGTGTATCGAACCGCCACATTCATCTGTCGATGGAAGATGTAGAAAAATTGTTCGGCAAAGGCTATCAGCTGGCGCCGCTGCGCCCTCTTTCCCAGCCGGGACAGTTTGCCGCTGTGGAAACGCTCACGCTGCTCGGGCCGAAGGGATTGATGAAAGGCGTGCGCATCCTCGGCCCTGCTCGGGGAGTGAGCCAGGTGGAAATCTCCCGCACGGACGGCTTCCAGCTCGGGCTGCATCCGCCTGTGCGGTTGTCGGGGATGCTGGAGGAGACGCCGGGCATTACGCTGATCGGCCCTGCTGGCTGCGTCGTTCTGGAAAAGGGGGTCATCGTAGCGAAGAGCCATGTGCACATGTCGCCAGAGGATGGCAGGCGTTTTCAGGTGAGCGACCAAGATACGCTGATGCTGCAAACAACGGGCGAACGCCCTGTCATTTTTCCGGAAGTGACAGTCAGGATCAACCCGAGGTACGCCCTCGATTTTCATCTCGATCTGGATGAAGCCAACGCGGCCAGCTTGAAGACGAATGATCAGGTGCTCGTCATCGGAAAAAACGGAAAGCTTGATGGAACGGCAGGGAGGTGAGGACATGGACGTGCGGCAAATGATCGAGTCCATTACTCGCGAGCTTTTGCAATCGATGATTCAGTCCCCCAGGCAGGAGAACAAGCCCAAATGGTTGTATATCTTCTGTGACAGTCGCGCACATGAGTCGTTTGACGACCAGTTCATCGCACTGCAAAATAACGGAGTTTGTCACGACATTCTGTTTTTGGACGGGGAAACGTCGTCCTGGCTCGGCATGCATCGCATCGAATGCGGCGGAGCGGGCAAAATCATCACGGCAGACGAGTACGCACCGCTTCCGCTGGAGGTGCCGAAGGAGTACGACGGCGTCATCATTCCGGAAATCGACCTCGACAACGCGGCGAGAGTGGCGGCAGGGTTGAAGGGAACGATCAAGGCAGAGATCGTCTTTTCCGCACTGGTCCTCGGCAAGCCTGTCTTGATCGGGGAAGATGTGCCGGGACTCAAGCGCTCGGATCGGCGATGCCTGAAGACGCTGACGTTGCCACCAGCGTACCAGAAGCTGTTTTTGCGGCACATCGGCGCCATGAAGGAGATTGGTGTCGAGTTTTACCCGCAAAAGTCGCTTGCAGAAGCGGCGATTCGCAAAAGCAGGGCAAAAGCTCAGACGCAAGCGCAAACAGGTGAACAGTCAGGTGCAGGTGCTGATGCACAGACGATTGTTTCTGCCAAGCTGTTGACCGCGGAATGGGTTCGGGCACAAGCCGATTTTCCCGACCAGCAGCTTGTGGTGCGCGAAGGAACGATCGTTTCTCCTCTGGCGACGGATTTGCTCAAAGAAAAAGGAATTGTCGTGCACTACGTTCGATAAAGGGGGAGCCTCATGTTTTTGGGAAAAGTGATCGGCAGCGTCTGGTCCACACAAAAAGAAGCGGGCATGGAAAATTTGAAATTGCTGATCGTCCAGCCCATTGACTGGAAAGACAGGGAAGGTGGACAAACGGTGATTGCCGCAGACCGCATCGGTGCGGGAATCGGCGAAAAGGTCATCGTTTCCGGCGGTACGCCTGCGCGGATCGTTTTTCAGAACAGACAGGTTCCGATTGATGCTGTCATCGTAGGAATTGTCGATTCTTATGAAGTAACGCGAGAACAATAAGCAACAAAACGGGTGTAGTCTGCGGATAGACTGCACCTTTTGCCATTTAGAAAAGAGAGCTGGGAAAAACATGTCGACCACGATCTTGCTGATTTTGCTGTTTGCGGCTGTCTGTCATGCGGTCTGGAATGCCCTCTCCAAAAAAATCGAGGAGCGGGACGCTTTTTTTACGCTGATTTTGGGAGCTTCCGTCATCCTGTACTTTCCTTTGGCCCTTTACTTGTGGCAGACGTCGTCTTTTCCGCCGGGGGCGATCAAGTGGCTGTTGCTCAGCACGTGCTCGGAAGTGCTGTACTTCGTCGCTCTGGGCAAAGCATACGAGAAAAATCATTTGAGCTATGCTTACCCGATCTTGCGGGGAACGGCTCCCATCGTGACAACGCTCATCAGTATCGTAGTGATCGGAACGACGATCGCCTGGACGGGGTATTTGGGCATTCTCGTCATTGTCGCAGGCGTTGTGTTCATGAATCAGCGGACGTTTTCGCTGCGCGAGCTGGGGAGCATCGTCAAAGACTGGGGCAATATGAAGTGGGTGTTTCTGGCCGGAAGCTTTTCGGCTTGCAGCAGTGTAGTAGACGGCATGGGCGCAGCGATGATGTCCGGGCTTTTGTTCAAATACGTCGTGTTTTTCGGGATGTTTGCAGGGAAGTGGCTGATTGATCGCAGGGCGGCGAGGAAAGTGTCTTATCTCGCCTTGTTGAAAAAGTATCCGTGGCATACGCTGGCCGGGGGAATTTTTGTGTTTATTTCCAACTCGCTCGCTGTTTACGCCATGCAAACAACGCCTGTCACCTATGTGGCATCCGTACGTGAAATCAGCATCGTCTTCGCCACCTTGATCGGCATTGTCTGGCTCAAGGAGCAGGTCAGCCTGGTCAAATGGATCTCGATTGGACTGATCCTCGCGGGTGTGGTCATTATTAAACTAAGCTGAAAAAGAGGGGCCTCCGCATAAAAACGGAAGGCCCCTCTTCTCGTTGCAAGCATGGATGCAAAAGCCTAGCGGGAAGCTTGTACAGACTCGCTCGTTTGCGCATCCAGCTGAGTGATTTCCTCGTGAATATAGATGCCGCGCTTTTCCAGTTCGGCGAACACTTCAGCCGGGTCAAACGCGTCCTCCGGGATGAGCACGCCTGTCTTTTTCACCATGCCTTTGGCGATCATCTCGGTTGCGATGGCCATCGGGATGCCTACGTTTCGCGTGTAGGCACGCAGTTTTTCCCAGCCTTCTACGGAGCCGTCGGAAGCGGGATGCGTGTGGTAAAGAACGTGTTGCACGCGCTGCCCGTCTTTTTCCCCGATGACTTCCACATGCAGCGAATAGCCGTACAGCTCGGTTTCCTGCCCTTCTGTCGAATGAAACAAATACTCGCTGATGCAATCGAGAATCCCGATTTCTTTGCCGTTGACGTTGATCTTGTCGTTGCGCATGAAGCCCCAGTCGTAGAGGGCGCGAACGAGCTGCATATTTTTCGCGGGCCACGTGCCGCGCACTTCGATGAGCTGTACGTGCTTGTCGGCGAGCGCAGTTGCCAATGTTTTTGTCTCCGCGTGCGGGATGATGTACTGAACGGTTTGGCCATATGGCTCAGGCAGCTGGATTTCACGAGGGCGGGCAAACGGAGGCACCTGGATGAACTCGCCGTTTTCAAAGACGACACGGCCAGGCAGGAGCGGATCGTATTCGTACGTAGTCGTCTCGGTGATCGAACGGGAAAAAGCGATCGGGCGAAAAGCGCCGTGGCTGACGCGCACGGACTCCACGCGATCCAGCTGATTCGCGGCATGCATCGCCATCATTTGCGTGACGCCGGGGGTCATTCCGAAGCCAGGCACGCATGTTTTGCCGTTTTGCTTGAAAATGTGGTCGGAGGCTTCTTCAGCGCCAAAGCCGTTCAGATTGACGCCGTGGCAGCCGGCTTCCGCGATGCAGGCAGTGGAAAGCCCGTTCAAAGTAATCGTGGTGCCGTCCATGACGATGTCGTATCCACGCATCTTGTTGACCGTATCCTCGTGATCGTGCACGTTGATCTGGATGAAGTCGACGCGAGGGTCTTGCAAAGATTCCACGATTTTGCGGCCTTCTGTTTCATTGAAGTCGGCTACCGTAATTTTCTCGAAGCTGGAATACTGCACCAAATCGAGAATCGACTCCCGGCAAATCCGGCCCGCGCCGCCAAGACAAAGAACTTTCATGATGAAGCCTCCTTTTGATCTTTTGAATTGTCTAAAAATTCAGCACTTCTATTACTGAATATATCACAAGCTTTGTGCTTTGTCTTGTGTTTTGTTGTAAATTAATTGTGTTTTTAGTTTGAATTACTTATTAAACAAACATTAACACAACTAAAAGCACAATTTTGTTGGATATGAAAATAAAAAACAAATTAAAACAACAAAAAATCAATATGAAGTGTTATAATAAAATAAAAATTAAGAATATTTCATTTAATAAAAGCGCGGCCAAACGCAAGCAGTTCCATCGGCCATCTGGGGGGATTGGGGAAAGCAAAAAGAAAGGGTCTAAATCGCGTGTCGGCACATATCATGTCTCTATCGCTAAAAGAAGGTGGATGGGATGGAAACTCTGAATGTGTTTTACGAGCAGCATGTGATCATGAACCTGGAAATGTACTTGCGGGTAATCGTGAGCGCTGTGCTGGGGATGTTCATCGGTTGGGATCGCTCACACAAAAACAAGCCTGCCGGGCTGAAGACGTACATGTACGTCTCTGTCGCCTGCACGCTGATCACGCTGGTTTCGATTTACAGCACAAAGCTCTACAGCTCGCCGAACAGCGGAACGATGATGGACCCGATGCGGCTGGCAGCCCAGATCGTGACGGGACTTGGCTTTCTGGGAGCGGGCGTCATTTTGAAAGACGGCTTGCAGGTCAAAGGCTTGACCTCTGCCGCGATGATTTTTTTCGCGGGCGGAATCGGCATCGGAATCGGAGCGGGCTTTTACGGGATTGTCATTTTCTCCGTTATGGTGGCCTTCGCGCTGGCCCGAGTCAGCCAGCGATTCGAAGAGGTCACACACAAACGCTCGGAAAACAGTGAAAAAACAAGCGCGATGAAGCAGCAAGGCGTGGGATAGAACGAAAAGCGGTGCGGGCAATGCCTGTATCGCTTTTTTCTTTTTGCGGATGCGTCCTCCCGCTGATATTCCTCTGACAAACATCCGTTACGCTGTAAAAAACAAAACGATTTGAAGGAGTGTTACACGATGAGAGATGAGCGAATCGGCAAAATCGCAGACAACCTGATTTCGTACAGTCTGGATGTTCAGGCAGGCGAGCATATCATGATCCGGGTAGTAGACGAGGGCGAGCCGCTGGCGGCGGAACTGGTCAAGCGTCTGTATGCAAAAGGGGCTTATCCGCACCTGCGCTTCGTCAGACCCAAGCTGGAGCGGGAGTGGCTGCTGGGTCTGACCAAAGAGCACGTAGCACAGGTGATGGCGTGGGAAAACGATCTGTGGAAGGGAATGCACGGGTACATCGGCATTCATGGCGAGACGAATGACAGTGAGCTGAAAGGCGT
Source organism: Brevibacillus sp. FSL K6-0770 (assembly GCF_038000275.1). NCBI lineage: Bacteria > Bacillati > Bacillota > Bacilli > Caryophanales > Paenibacillaceae > Brevibacillus > Brevibacillus sp. FSL K6-0770. The sequence goes on along the minus strand of NZ_JBBOBQ010000001.1, from coordinate 4,607,724 downwards.
GCCTGAAGAAAAGCAGCGTTTGTTTGCCGAAGCGTTTCAGGATATTGCCCACTACATCGACAATCAAACAAAAGGCATTCGCATCAATTTTCCGACGGCTGCTCTCGCCCAGAAGGCGAACATGAGCACGGACGCTTTCGAAGACTTTTACTTCGATGTCTGCTCTTTTGATTACCGGAAAATGGCGCAGGCGAGCCAGCCATTGTATGAGCTGATGGACAAGACCGATCGCGTGCGGATTTTGGGGCCGGGAACCGACATTTCTTTTTCGATCAAAGGAATTGGCACGCAACTGGCGGTCGGCAAGCGGAACATGCCGGATGGGGAAGTGTACACATCGCCTGTGCGGAGTTCGGCGCATGGGACGATCAGCTACAATACCCCGAGCCATTACAAAGGAACGACTTTTGACAACGTCACCTTTACCGTGCGCGAAGGCAAAATTGTCGAGGCAACGGCCAACCATGCGCAAAAGCTGAATGAAATTTTGGATACGGACGCGGGGGCGCGTTACTTCGGCGAATTTGCGATTGCGTTTCATCCGCACATTTTGCATCCGATGGGAGATACGCTGTTCGACGAAAAAATTGCCGGCAGCTTCCACCTGACCCCGGGGCGGGCGTACGATTCAGCCGACAACGGCAATCGCAGCACGATTCACTGGGATTTGATCTCCATCCAAAGACCGGATTACGGCGGGGGCGAAATTTGGTTTGACGATGCATTGATTCGCAAAGACGGGAAGTTCGTGCATGAAGCTTTGCTTGGATTGAATCCGGAGCAGTTGATGCGGTAAGGAGGAGCCGCTCCTTGATTTGACAGCAGGAATATTCCGCCTCTTTCAAGAAGTATAGGCGGTGATAGCATAGAGAGAACGAGGAGCTGGTAGCGTGACTTTACGTGCAGAAGAAACCGTCGTCGGTTTTGTGGGAACGGGCGTCATGGGCAAAAGCATGGCGAAGCACTTTTTGCAGGCAGGGTATAGCGTGCTGATTTACACGCGCACGAAGGCAAAAGCACAGGAGCTGCTGGATGCGGGAGCCGTCTGGAAGGAACAGGTAAGCGAGCTTGCCGCACAGGCTGATGTCATCATTACGATGGTCGGATACCCGTCTGATGTGGAAGAGGTGTACCTCGGCGTCGATGGGATCATTGCTCATGCGAAGCCGGGTACTTATTTGGTAGATATGACGACATCGAAGCCGTCCCTCGCGCAAAAAATTTACGAGGAAGCGAAACAGCATTCGCTCCATTCGCTGGATGCCCCTGTATCCGGCGGCGACGTAGGAGCGCGGGAGGCGCGTCTGACGATCATGGTCGGCGGCGATCAGGAAGCGTTTGAAGCGGTCGAGCCGCTGCTTGCGATCATGGGCAAAAACGTGGTTCTCCAAGGGGGACCAGGTGCGGGGCAGCATACGAAAATGTGCAATCAAATTTGCATTGCAACGAATATGATCGGCGTGTGCGAAGCGATTGCCTATGCGAAAAAAGCGGGACTGGACCCTGCGCGCGTGCTGACCAGCATCGAAGCGGGAGCGGCCGGAAGCTGGTCGCTGTCCAATCTGGCTCCGCGCATGATAGCCGAAAATTTCGCGCCAGGCTTTTACATCAAGCACTTTATCAAAGACATGGGGATTGCTTTGGAAGCGGCCGAGGAAATGGGGCTGTTGACTCCCGGGCTTGCCTTGTCGAAATCGCTCTACGAGGAGTTGGCGGAAAAAGGCGAAGCGGACAGCGGGACACAGGCTTTGATCAAATGGTTTGATCGCCAATAAGGAAGTGAGCCGCTTGGCCGAGCGCCAGACGCAAGAAAAGGAGCCCGCTTGAGACGGGCTCCTTTGTTATTTTGCATTGACCCGAACGTCCAAAGCTTCGCTGGGTACAGGTTTGTTTTTAGGTTGTGGCGTTCCCATCTTTTTCACTTCCAAAATGTCGAGCAAGAACACGAACGACGGAATGCCGACGATCAATCCCCACACCCCGAAGAAATGCTCGGAGAAGATCAGGACGACGAACGTGTAAAAAATCGGCAGATGGGTCTTCGACGCCATCAGGCGCGGATTCAGGACGTACGCTTCCATCGCGTGAATCAGCATGATAAACAAAAGCAAGTATATGACGGTAGGTAGCCCACCGATGCTAAAAGCGATCACGCTGAGCGGAATCAAGGAGATGATCACGCCGGCAACCGGGATCAGCCCAAGCACGAACACCATCAGCGACAGTCCGAACAAGTTGGGGAAGCCGAGAATCCACAAGCCGATCAACGTAAACACGGTGTTGAACAAGGCGATCAGCAGCTGGGTTTCGATTACTTTCCCGAAGGTCAGAATAAACTTTTGGCTGAAGTATTCAATTTCGCTATACAGCCAGGACAGCTTGCTGGTGCGGAATTGGGACGTGAACTGGACGACATTGTCTTTTCCCAGCAAGAAAAACAGACTGAGCAAAAGGGCCAAAAACAGATTGAAGCCCATATTTTTCACGACGGTCAAAAAGTCAAGACTGCTCTTGACCAGACCTTTCATGTCAAGCTTGTCTAAGGTAGACATGACATACGGGGCAAATTCGGAGTGCTGGTTCGCCCGCACGACTTGTTCGATCAGATGAATCAGTTGCCCGGTTTCGTGAATCAAGGCCGGAAAGGCGCGAATCCCGCCCCATACGAGCAAAACAGCGAGCAGCAAGTACAGGAAAATGAGAGTCAGCTTGGGACTTACAGGCACAAGCTTGTGAATGGATTTGGTGAGAAACTGATGCAATCGATCCATCAGGAATGTGACGAGAAAAGTTAGCAAAACAACGTTGATCATGCTTCCGAGCGAATAAAGCAGGAGGCAAAACAACGCCAATATACCGAAACGTCTGAAATCCTTATTTTGCAAGAAGGTGGGCAAATTCATGGGAACATCCTTTCCAATTTCGAGACGCGCTATTTTTCTTCCATAAGCTTACCGCAACGATGTGTATTTCCTGTGTCTTTTTTTGGCGAATGCTGTAAATAACACGTACCAAGGAGGGCACTCAGCATGAAGCGTCAAGTGCTGCTTGTCGAAGATGAGAGTCGCATCCGCGAAATCGTCGCGGACTACTTCGAGCAAGAGCAATGGATTGTGCATGAAGCAGAAAACGGCAAGCAAGCCATACAGATGATGGAAAAGCTCCGGGTCGATCTGGTCATCCTCGACATCATGATGCCGGAAATGGACGGGTGGACCGTCTGCAAGGAAATCCGGGCAAACTCCGACGTGCCGATCATCATTCTCACCGCCAAATCGGAAGAGGATGACAAGATGCAAGGCTTTGAGCTTGGCGCGGACGACTATGTCACCAAGCCGTTCAGTCCGCGAGTCTTGGTAGCCAAGGCGACTTCGCTGATGAAGCGGGTCGAAGGCACCGTTCGGGGAACTGACCATTTGCTTCGCTTTGGCGAAGTCGTCATCAATCGGCATGCCCGGCGCATGAAGATCAAGGGAGAAGAGATCGACCTCGCGCCAAAAGAGTACGAGCTTTTGGTCTATCTGATCAAAAACGCCGGGATCGTGCTGTCGCGAGAAACGATTATGGATCACGTATGGGGCTTCGATTACTTCGGCGACTTGCGCGTAGTCGATACCCACATCAAGAAGCTGCGCAGCAAGCTCGGCAGCGAAGCCAGACACATACGGACTGTCATCAAGGCAGGCTACACGTTCGAGGAAGAGCGATGAAAAAATGGGGCGTGACACTCAAGCTGTTTGCCATTACCGCATCGTTTTTCCTGTTGTTTTATACGATTATTATGATCGGTCAGTTACTTTTTTTCGAGCAATTTTATCAATCCAAAAAGCTGAACGATCTGGAAAAGAAGCTCGAAGCCTTTTCCCAACAGTATGTATCGCGGGAGTGGGACGCCGAAAGCATGGCCCGGGAGCTGTCGGCGTTCATCAGCCGCAACAAGACGCAGCTGGCGATTGTCAGCACGAACGGGCAGGTCAAGTACGACAATCCGTTTCGCATCGTCATCCGCGATCAGGCTGGAAAAAGTGTAAAAATCTCTTTGTCGCTGTTCCCGGAGGAGGAGCGGAGTGCCCTGTTGAGCGCGAATTTGCAAAAAGGCGACCGGATCGAGGCGATTGGCGTCTTCGAGGAAGGACTGCTCCAGGAGATGTTTTATCCCCGCGTGATCAGAAAAGCGGGTGCAGCCGACATCGGCAGCCTGAAAGCAAGCGACACCGCCCCGTCTTTGGTCAGCGTCAGCGGTGAAATTACCGATTTGTTTTTGCCTGCGCCCAACCAGTGGAATTTGCGGCAAGGCATTTTGTTTCATGTGTTAAAAGACTTGTTCCCGCTGTCGGAGGAACGGAAACGGGCGCTGGAACACGGCAAGGTGCTGGAGGAAGAGTGGGTGGAACCGTGGAGCGGCGTGCGCAGCCTGGTCGCGATTCATCCCGTGATCCGAAACGGGCAGCTGAGCGAGCTGATCGTCGCCCTGACTTCCTTGCAACAAATCAGCGAGGCAAACGATGCTTTGCGGCTGTTTTACATCTACATCGGAATCGGCGGCTTTGCGCTCATTCTCGTGCTTTCCTTGCTCTTTTCCAAAATCGTCACCAAGCCGCTGCTGTCTTTGAACAAAAGCGCCCTGCGCATGGCGAGGCTGGATTTTTCCGTCAAGTCGCCGCTTGCCCGCAACGACGAGTTCGGCAGCCTCGCGCGCAGCCTGAATACGATGTCGGAAAAGCTGGATGTGACCTTGCGGGAGTTGCAGCAAGCCAATGAGCAACTGCGTCAGGAGATGGATCACAAGCAGCGGATGGAGCTGATTCAGAAAGATTTTGTCTCGAATGCCTCGCATGAGCTGAAGACGCCGCTGAGCATCGTCAAAAGCTTTGCGGAAGGGCTGCGGGACGGCGTAGGGGAGAACAAGCGGGAGCGGTACATCGAAGTCATCCTCGACGAGACGGAAAAAATGGAGGAGCTTGTCCGCGACTTGCTGGAGCTGGCGAAGCTGGAGGCGAAGACGACCAAGCTGAAAAAAAGCTGGTTTTTCCTGAGCGAGCTGACGGAAGAGATCGGAGAGCGGCTCATGCACCATCTGCGCGACAAAGAGCTTCGAATCGTCACGATTTTGGCGAATGAGGAAGCGCAGTTTGCCGACCAGGAAAAAATCGAGCAAGTGCTGTTCAACATCCTGGTCAATGCCATCCGCTACGCCAATCCCGGCAGTGAAATTACCGTGCGGATCGAAGGCGAGCAGCACGCCCAGCGCGTCACGATTGAAAATGAAGGCGAGCCAATCCCCGAGGAGCAGCTTGGCTTCGTCTGGGATCGCTTTTACCGGATCGAACGCTCGCGCAACCGCAAGACAGGCGGGACGGGACTCGGGCTTGCCATCGTGCGGCACATCCTGGAACTGCACGAGGCAGCATACGGAGTGCGCAATACGAAGACAGGCGTCGCTTTTTATTTTTCATTGCCCAGTTATGGGAAAATGAAACCATTTGCCTGATAAAGCGTCTGACTTTTAGCAGAAGAAAACGACGCAGGGAGGCAAGAAACAAATGAAGCGCGTAAGGATTAGCCTGCTGACGGCTGCGATGCTTTTGACCAGCACATGGGTGGCGCCTGTGCAAGCAGCAACGTTTACTACGGTTCAGCCTTACTTGACTGATTACAAGGTTGGGTTTACTGACGGGCATGCTCTGTTGACCAAAGCCCAGTACGATGAGTTTGAGTACGCCGGGCAAGCGGTGATTGTGACGAAAGCCGGGAAAAAAGGATTGCTCGACGCCCGCACGGGACAAGAAATCACGCCTGCCAGCTGGGATCAGATAGAAATTCCCGGGCGCAACAATGTGGCGATCGTCCAAAAGGGCGGCTGGTTTCAATACATCGATCTGACGACGAAAAAGCTGTCTGCTGCCAAATTCGCGGGAGCGCACACGTACTCCTTGTCCGCGGATTACGCTGACGCGATCGTGTTTGTCGGGCAGACGTCCATGCTTTTGGACAGTACAGGCAAAGTGCTCATACCGCCGTTTGCCGGCAAGCTCTCTGTCGTTTCGCTGATTCCCCCGGAAGCGACGGGAGATCGGGAGGCAAAAGAAACGCGTTACTTGGTGGCTTCGACTGCCAAAGGGATCACACTGTATGATGCCGCTTCGTTCAAGCCGAGATTTTCGTTGGCGAATACGCAGCTGATTCCGAATGAGGGCGGGCCGAAGACTGCTTACCTCAAGGTGAGGTCAGGCGGCATGGAAGGCTTGGTGGACGTAAACGGGAAATACGTTTTGCCAGCGAAGTACAAGGCGATCTACACGTGGAACGAGGGATATTTTCAGGTGCTCGCGCCAAAAGGCACGGGCTTGTGGAAGGACGGACGATTTTTGGCGGAACCGCTCTATCAAGAGGTCGGCTTTGAGTACAATAACCCCGATTTGTACTGGACGCTGGACAAAGGGATCGTCACCTATCATTCCATCGCCAAGGGAACAGAGCATGCGTTGAAACAGGGCGCGACCTATTTGCACGACAGCTACGTGCTGGGGCAAGACCCGAAGACAGGCATGTACGGCGTGCTCCAGGTCGGCGGGGAAGCAGTGATCCCGTTTGTCTATCCGAAAGTGGAAGGGCCGCCGGCTGCTCGACAGCTTGTGCGCAGCGATGGGAAAAAGGCGATGTTGCCCGCTTGGGGAAAGCCGATCAAAGAGCTTGACTTTTGGTTTGACTCCGCCGCGCCAATCGGCGGCAGCTACAGTATGCAACTGATCAAGGACGGAAGTAAAATCGGCCTGTATTCGGAAAATGAAGGTCTGATTTTGTCGCCTGTCGAGAACCGCCGTTTTCGTTATGAGGAAGCTACGGGGCATATCGTAGTGACCGAGCCGGACGGGAAAGTGCTGCGATTCGGCGGGATTAGCGGCAAGCCGGAGAGCGGGCAACATGTCCAGACTTTGTCTGAACAGTTGAATGGGGTATACGAAGCGGGCAAAGGAACCGTGATTGTCAACCGTACGACCAATCAGCCGATCAGCAAGCTGTATCAACAAGTTTACCTGGATGACGTGTCCAAACTGATCGTGGCAGCAGACGGACAGATGGCTGACCTGTACACTCCCGATGGCAAGCTGCTCACCACGCAGCTGAAGATTGCCTTTATGCGTGAAAGAAGCGATGCTCCGCCCGTCACTTTCATCCAGGTGGGCGATTCCTTTTACACGTGGGGAGGCAAGGAAGGCACGAGCAAGCTGGCACTGCTCACCATTGCGGATGGGGAGCTGCAGGCCGCAAGCGATTTGGTGTATCGGGAAGCAGTGTACAAAGTCGTGGGAGAGAAAAAAGTCGCCGTGACGATGCGAACGGACGGCACGCTGGACTTTTGGGGCGAAGAAGGCAACCAGTTGGTGAAAAAGGTGGCGGGCGCAAGCGAATATCAGGCGGATTCTTACTTTGGCGGTCTGCTGATTGCGGAAAGCGATGGCTGGCATGTGTACTCGTCGTCGCTGCAACGATTGACGACAGGGGGCTATCAGGCATTGAAGCTGCTCGGGCTAAGCGACAAAGGAGCGAAAGCCATCGTCTATCGGGATAAAGCGACGGGCTTGTACGGATTGTTGACCCAGGACGGGAAGCAGTTGACCGCTCCTCAGTACGAGTCGATCCGGCTGTCCAGTGAAGCATTTCCCGGTTTGTGGTCTGCGGCGGAAGGACAGCCGCCTTTTGCGTTCAGCAAAAAAGACCAGTTCGGCTACCTCGATCGGGAGGGCAAAGAGTTGTTTGCCAGCAAACTTCTGACGAAAAAGCCCGCGATCAGCTATCTTCCGCTCCAGTTGCCGAGCTTTCCGGCGTATAGCGAACTGATGAAGCAAAACCCGCTGGAGCTGATCGACTTCGGCAAGCCGTACAGCTGGCCAGAGGGCGGAAGCAGCGAGGGCAAGTTCTACGCGAATCTGGCGTTGTATCTGGAACTTCCGCAAGGCGCGGGCAAGAGCGAAGTGCTCGCGGCGCTGACAGGCAAAGCGATCATCAAGCCGGATGAGGGCCGTTCAGACGTGAGTGACGAAGACATGTACAGCCTCGTCTACTATATGGCGACGGGAAAAAGCAGCTTGTCCATGACAGCGGAGCAGCTGACACGGTGGGCCGAACAGCGGGGAATTGTTCTGCAGCGCGGGGGAAACCAATACTATCAGACGATGGATTTGTACCGGGAGTACCACCAGATGTTTTTTTCTGAACTGCTGCGTTCCTTGGCAGGAAAAAAGGTGGCGAAGCCCAAGGTGCTGAAACAAGGGGAGCTGTCCTTTGCCCAAAAGAAAATGATCGAATCGATGCTTTTGGTCAACGGACGTCCTGCGGAGCAATTGCCGATGCCATTGCCGCAAGCAGAGTGGGAACAGGGCGTCCAACCGTTTTTGACAGCTTACCAGAAGCAGGCGGCCCAACTGCTCGCTGCCTATGAAAAGCAAGTCGGGAAGTAAACGAACATAGTCGATGGAAAGCGGCACGGGGAGTCTCTGCAATCACCCGTGCCATTTTGCTGGTCCGGTTCCATTCAGCTAAAAAATCGGCCAATACTTCAGGACGAGCAAGTAAAAGGCGGCATGCACCAAGGCTGTCACCACGAGAGAAACAACGAAAGCAACAAACGAAATCTGATCGAGCTTGTAGGCGACCAGGAAGAAAATCGAAAAGGCGAGATAGGCAACAAAAGTTCCCTCTTCCAAATAAGCCATAAGTGTGATTCCCCCTATCTTCCTCTATTGTAGCCGATTTCGCTGCCAGATGAGGAGAAGGGACGTTTTTTCAAAGGAGTGTTAGAGATGAAGGTCTTGATCGAAGCGTTAAAGCAGGAGGATGCCCGCGCGCTTTTGGCGTTCGAGAGCAAGAACAGGGAGTTTTTTGAACGGACAGTGCCCAGCCGTGGCGAAGCGTACTATCAGGACGAGCATTTTCTAGAAAGCTTGCAGGCTTTGCTCGCAGAACAAGCGGAAGGGACAGCGTTCTTTTCGCTGATCAAAAGTGAGCAAGGCATTATTTTAGGCAGAATGAATTTGGTAGACATCGATCAAAAGCGAGCGAGCGCGGAGCTGGGCTATCGCGTCGGCGAAGAGGCCGCAGGCAAAGGCGTTGCTTCTTCGGCACTCGGGCTTTTGCTGGGCGAGTACGTGCAGCAGCTTGGCATCCGGGAAGTGCACGCCAAGACAACTGCGGACAATATCGCTTCGCAAAAAGTGCTGCTAAAAAACGGCTTTGTCTTTCAGCAGGCTGATGCACAAGGCTTTTTGCACTATCATTGGACGCTGTAGGTTTAAACTCAGCGGTTTGTTTCTGATTGGATGTTTTGGTATTATATGTAATGTTTGAATAATCAGGAATAAAAGGAGAAGGACAATGAAGCTACGAAGCAAAAGGGCTTTGACGGTGTTAGTAGCTACGGGAGTGGTTGCCGCAAGCGCAGCGCATGCTGGAGCGAGTGAGGCGAAGACACAGGCCGTCAGTCCAGCCGATTCCGCGAAAGTTTTGCGGCTGAATCTGTCGGATGAGCCGATGTCGATTGATCCGGCAGTGGCAGATGATCAGCATTCGCTCACTTTGGCGCGGGCCTTGTTTGACGGACTGGTTCGGATTGGTCCCGATGGGAAGTTGCAGCTTTCGCTGGCTGATAAAATGGACGTGTCTGCTGATTTGAAGACGTACACCTTCCATTTGCGCGAGGCAAAATGGAGCAACGGCGATCCTGTCACCGCCCACGATTTTGAATACGCCTGGAAGCGCGTGCTCGATCCGAACACGGAAAGCAGCTACGCCTACCAGCTCTTTCCGATCTTGAATGCGGAAAAGGCCAACAGCGGCAAGGAGAAGCTGGATGCGGTAGGGGTAAAAGCGGTAGACGCGAAAACATTGCGCGTCATTTTGGAGCAGCCTACTCCTTACTTCGCGGAGCTGACTGCTTTTCCCGTCTTTTATCCGGTCAATCAAAAAGTAGTGGCTGCCAACCCGGCCTGGGCAGAGGAAGCTTCGACACATGTCGGAAACGGCCCGTACAAGCTCGCTTCCTGGAATCGTGACGACAAGCTGACCTTGAGCAAAAACGCGGGCTATTGGGATCAGGCGGCAGTCAAGCTGGACAAGCTCGACTTTTCCATCAGCAGAGGTGAGGATCAAGCGCTGGCCAAGTTTGATGCAGGCGAGGTGGACATGGCGGGTGCCCCGTTTGGCGAGCTGCCACTGCATGCTTTGCCGATCTTGCAAGAAAAAGGACTCCTGCATACGAAGCCGCTCGCAGCCGTTTACTGGTACAAGTTCAATACAGAGCAAGCGCCTTTTACCAATGCGAAAATTCGCAAAGCGTTCGCCTACGCATTGAATCGTCAGGCGATCGTCGATACGGTGCTCAAAGGAAACCAGGAGCCAGCTTTGACGGCAGTACCTGTCAGCGACAAAAACAAACAGCCAGCGTATTTCAAGGACAACGACCAGAAGTTGGCGAAAACGTTGCTCGCAGAAGGCATGAAAGAGCTGGGCCTGACCAAGCTGCCGCCGATTACGATATCGCTGAACCAATCTCCCGTTCACCAAAAGGTCGCTGTCGAGATTCAGCGTCAGTGGAAACAGACGCTAGGTGTGGAAGTCCAGCTGCAAGAGTTGGAGTGGAAAGTTTTTCTGGAAAACTTGCATAACGGCGACTACCAGATCGGGCGTTCCGGTTGGTTTGCGGACTATGCCGATCCGGCGAATTTTTTGGAGCTGTACAAGGAGAAAGACGGCGGTCTGAATGATACGAAATGGGAAAGCAAAACGTATCAGTCGCTGCTTCAGCAGGCGGCGAGCCAAGCCGATCCAGCCAAACGCCAGCAACTGCTCGCGCAGGCCGAGAAGCTCCTGATGGATGAAATGCCCGTCATCCCGATTTATTTTTACACAAACAACTGGGTGCAGGATAAAAAGGTGAAGGGCATCGTTATGGATGACCTTGGCTACATCGATTTCAAATGGGCCTCGAAGGAATAAAATCACGAAGGAAAACAGCAAGTCCCCTTTCCGCCGACAGGAAAAGGGGACTTTTTGCTGTGGTTCGCCATGCATTTTTTACGGCTCCCACGGACGTCTTGTGCCGAGCAAATCAGCGAGGTGCTTGCTGCGCTTGCGGCGTTGTTGGCGTGCTTCGGCTCTTTCGGCGGCTCCGTCGTGCAGAAAAATCTCCTCCTGGGTTTCCGCTACGACTTTGGGCACAGGGGTCGGGCGTCCGTCAGGGCCGATGGCGACGAAGGTGAGAAACGAGGTGGCACAGACGGTGCGTTTTCCGCTCAAAAGGTCTTCGGCAACGACTTTGACGAATACTTCCATGGACGTCTGGTGTGTCCAGGTGACGAACGCTTCGAGCGAAACTTCGTTGTCCACGCGGATCGGATGCAAAAAATCGACGGAATCGGTAGAAGCGGTCACGACTGGTCCGCGGGCGTGCTTCATCGCGGAAATGGCGGCGACATCATCAATATGCGCCATCAGCCGTCCGCCAAACAGCGTATTGTGGTTGTTCGTATCGGGAGGCAGAACGTGGCTGGCTTTAAAAGTTCGGGACTCCCGGACAAAGCGCTCGATCGTCATGAGAAAACTTCCTTTCTTTTTGTCCCTGCAATTATGAATCATTGTAATATTCTCATATCTATTGTTCCACAAGTAGGATGGTTTTATCCATAGCAAAATGAGCATGACGAGCGCCTTTCCTGCAAACGATAGCAACTGGGCAGGAAAAACGTGGGTGATCGATACAAGGGAGCGGTTGCTATGGATAAGTACCTACAGGATGTCAATGCTTTCCTCGCTGCGATCTACGAGCTTCCCGACAAGCTGGCAGGGGTGCTTGCCGTGATGCAGGCTCCGATTCGCGGCTTGACGAACACGCTAATCGTGACCAATGTCCTCTTGGGGTGTCTGGTCGTTACTTCGCTTGCGAATGTCTACATGCTGTGGAGGCAGGCAAAAAAGAACAAGTAGCGGACAACAAGCTTGCCAAAGGTGGCAGCGATAGCGTATACTTCTGGCAAAATCAGGATCAGTCGGATGCGCAAGTGTCGTATATTTTCCAGAAACCAGCGGAAGGGAGAGAGTCCAGATGAAAAAAAGATCGTTGCAGTCTTTGGCCAAAGGCATCGGCTACTCCACCGCTGTTTTCTTTGCTGCGGTTAACTGCGGGAGAAGTCTGTCCAAAAACGGATATACGAACGGGGAGCCTGTGAGTTAATCGCGCTTTTGCAGCTGGCAGCGGAGCAAATGCCACACCACAGGGGATGAACCTGTGGTGTTTTTTTATGCAAAAAAATAGCTGGGGCAAACCAGCCCTACAAGGGAGAGAAGAGCACGATGCACATGCATGGAGGCAACATTTACGTCCGCCTGGTCAAAGAGTCGGACGCGCAAGCGCTTTTGGAGCTTGAGGTGCGAAACCGCGAATTTTTTCAGCTTTTTACCGGAAAGCGGGACGAACACTTTTATACGTTGCAAGGACAGCTCGAACGCATTCGCCAGTACATGACCTTATGCGCGGAGGATCGCGGGTACGTTTTCCTCGTGTGTTTGCCGCAGACGGATCAGGTGATCGGGGAAGTGATGCTTTCCGAGGTGGTGCGCTACAATCTGCAAAGCGGCTGGATCGGCTATTTCCTCGATCAGGAGCACAACGGAAAAGGCTTTATGACGGAGGCGGTCAAGCTCGTTGTCCGTTATGCGTTTGAGACATTGGACTTGCATCGGCTGGAAGCAGGGGTGATGCCGCACAATCTGGGTTCGATCAAGGTGCTGCTCAAATCGGGCTTTCACAAGGAAGGGCTCGCCCGCAAAAACGTGAAAATCAACGGGCGCTGGGAGGATCACCAGACGCTTGCGATCGTCAGGGAGGAGCCGGAAGAGTCGATCGAGCCATAAGTGCTGAGCCATTCGTCTGGGGAGCGGACGAATCGCTGCGTCATTTTGTCAGCAATCGCGGAAAGCGCGCCGAAAAGATGTCGGAAGATGAAGGAAAATGCAGGCGAATCACGAATTTTACTATCAGGCTAGATTTACCAATCTCGCTAACGATCTCTACACAAAAGGAGAACAAGAATCTTGCTTGCACGCGTAAAAAACAGTGTTATTGCTGCCTGCTGCCTGATTTTCCTGCTGCCGGCTTCCCTCGCGGAAGCAGCCACACATGTCGAGGTAACGGTTGATCAGTTGAATATTCGCGATACCCCGGGAACGACGACCCAGATCGTCGGCACGATATCCAAAGCAACACGTCTGCCCATCGTGCAGGGAACAAAAGACTGGACGCAAGTGAAGCTCACCAATGGCAAGACTGGCTGGGTCAACAACAAGTATGTGAAAATGCTTGAAATTCCCCAAATCAAATACGTAAAAAGCAATGTGGATATGCTGAATGTGCGTACAGAGCCAAACGCCACCTCGCAAATTGTGCAAATTATTGACAAGAACGGAGTTTTCCTGCAAATGAAAAAGCAGGGCGAGTGGGCGCAACTCAAGCTGTCCGACCAAGCGAGCGGTTGGGTGAACGCACGCTTTTTGGTAGAAACGACGGCGCCAGCACCGAAACCAGCGCCAACTCCTGTTCCGACACCGACGCCAGTGCCAACCCCGACGCCTGTCCCGGTTCCCGTTCCGCAGCCGACCCCCGTGCCGACCGTACCAGAAACACCTGGCGGATTGGGAGCAGGGCCGCTCGTTCTGAACGAGAGCTACGAGGTGTACGCAGCTCCTGATATTTTGGGAACGGTGATTGGACAAGTCAATGGCGGCACCACGATTACGCAATACGGTTATGCGGACGGGTGGTACACGATCGACTACTACGGCACCTACGCCTATATTTTCAAACCAGTCGTGCAAGGTGGAACGGGTCAGACGACACAGCCGCCAGTAGTTGCTCCGGTTCCGGCAGAAGCGACGGTTCGCGTGAAAAACGCCGACACCAACCTGCGCAGCGGCCCCGGTACAGAATACGATGTCGTGGGCAACGTCCAGCCTGGTCAAACTTTTCCAATCGTGCAAACCGTAGGGCAATGGTACGCCATTCGCCTGCCAGACAACTCGGTTGCTTACATCGCCGGCTGGATTGTCGATCTGATTCCAGCTGCGGGGACGGGAACACCGACGCCAGGCTCCACAGGACCGACAACGGGAGTAGGCTACAATCAAGGCATGATCGGCAATGAAACGGTCTACATTTACCACACGCACAACCGCGAGTCATGGAGAAATGTAGCGCGCAATACACAGGGCAGCTCTGTGGACGATCCTGAGATCAACATTACGCTGGTAGGCAAGCGACTGGGCGAAATCCTGCAAGGAAAAGGCATCCCGTCGATGGTCAACCAGGACGACTTCGCGCAAAAACTGGCGGAGCAGAAAAAGAGCTACTCGATGTCCTACACCGAATCGTACAAAGCGGTTGCGGCAGCGGCGACGACCAGCCCGAATCTCAAGTACATTTTCGACATTCACCGGGATAGCGACGAGCCGCGCAGCAAAGTCGCCATCACGATCAACGGCAAAACGTATTCGCGCATGCTGTTTGTCATCGGGTCAGCCAACCCGAGCTATCTGGAGAACAAAAAGCTGGCCGATGCCCTTCATGCACGCCTGGAAGCATACTATCCCGGCCTGTCGCGCGGCGTCATTTTAAAAAGCAAAAACGAAGGAAACGGCGTGTACAACCAGTCCGTCTCGACGGGAAGTCTGCTTCTGGAGTTTGGCGGAACGAACAATACGCTGGAAGAATGCTACAATACGGCAGAGGCTTTTGCCGATGTGCTGGTCAACTACATGCTGGAGTCGCAAGTCGCCTTCAAGTAACTTGCAAGAAACCAAATGGTCGCGCCGTTTTTCGCTTACTGCGGCAGAAAGGTTGGCGGGAAGCAGGCACATCCGTTTTCGCAAAAGCGCCGATACTTGTTTCCCATTTCACAAAAAGCAAGCACGATCCTTTTGCCAGCGGCGCAAGGCGGATCGTGCTTTTTTGTGCGACAGAACAGAGACAATCAGGCAGGAAGCGACAATGGATTGACGAGATACGGTCGGCGTACTACGATGGTAATTATTTGTTAGCCCGCTTGACCTTATCGCCTCTTTTGACAGTTGAGTGCTGATACGACGAAGCGGCTATTTTTCAGGAGGATAAGTATGGATGATCAGCAGGGCAATCATGCGCCGAGCCTGGCGAGGTTGCGCGATGATTTGCGAGCGGACTGTGAAAAATGTTTCGGACTGTGCTGTGTGGCGCTGCCTTTTGCCGCTTCTTCGGATTTTGCAATCAACAAAGACGCAGGTACCCCCTGTCGCAACTTGCAGGCCGATTTTCGCTGCGGGGTTCATCAAAGCTTGCGGCAGATCGGCTTTCGCGGCTGTACAGTCTACGATTGCTTCGGCGCAGGGCAAAAGCTTTCCCAAGAGACATACGGAGGGCGTGACTGGAGACGAGCGCCTGAGCTGGCAAGCCAGATGTACGGAGTTTTTCCGATCATGTGGCAGTTGCATGAGCTGCTTTGGTATTTGACGGAAGCGCTGACTTTTCATGTTGCCCGTTCCCTTCACGCGAAGCTGGACGATGTGTTGCAGGAGACGAAGCGGTTCACGGAGCTTGCTCCGGCAGAGCTTTTGCGGGTAGATGTACCTGCACATCGGGCAGAAGTAGGCGAGTTGTTGCGGGAGGCGAGCGAACTGGTGCGGACGGAAGCCTGTCGCAAGCAGAAAGGCGCACGCACCAAAGCGAGAAATGTGGGGCGGGGAGCCGATCTGATTGGCGCGAAGCTCAAAGGAGCCGATTTGCTGGGAGCGAACCTGCGCGGAGCCTACTTGATCGCGGCTGATTTGCGCGGCGCAAACTTGAGATGGGCCGACCTGATTGGCGCTGATCTGCGCGATACCGATTTGCGCGGCGCCGATCTGACGGACAGCCTGTTTCTCACCCAGGCCCAGCTCAACGCAGCGAAGGGCGATGCTGCCACGAAAATACCGCTCTCGTTTACGCGGCCTGAGCATTGGGCGTAAGCTTCTGGCACAACTTCATGATTGCAGGAGAAGGAGAAAAGCCCCGCATACAGCGAGGCTTTTTCCAAACAGGCAAACTGGCAATAAACCGATTGTTGCTTGCATTAAAATGGGATTCGTTCTGTGTGAATCACATACTGATGCTTGACTGCCCATGCGTGGAGTCCGTTCCAAAACCGCTCGCAGACCGCGACGATTTTGCCCGAATCCGCCAAATCTCCAGCCATCACCATTGTCGCTATCTGGTCGTAGCCATCCGGACGATCAGGCAGTTCCAACGATTCAGGCAGTACCTTGGCTCCTGTCGAATAGAACGTCTGCTGGTGCAGCCCGATCAGCATAGCGCCGTATTGGGCAAATTGCATGGCCAGGTAAGGGAGGTAAGTGCGGGGGCCTTCCAGGCTGATATTCCTCAGCTTCCCGATGAACTCGTACATTTCACCTACAAGCACGCTGTTGATTGCCTGCGTGAACGCTTCTTTGGCAAGAGAGTGCGCCGCTTCTTTCAACGTTTGAAAAAAGCCTTTCGGATCATACAGACTCAGCGGGGCGAAAAAAGGGCCATGGGTCAGCGGCCAGTCATCTTCGACAGTAGCAGCCATGTCCAAAAGCACATGTGCACTGATGACATTCACTTCGGCTTTCCATGGTCCGGCAGACCATTCGTGGCTGAAATCCGTTTCTTCGCCTGACTCTTCCAGGACGCACAACATCTCTATATCAGAGAACGGGCCGTCCGTTCCGCGCGATACCGAGCCATAGACGCCGATCGCCAAGACTTTTTCGCCGTAAACCTCGTGCAATCGGGCGGCAATTTCCTTGCAGGTTTGCAGTCTTTCGGTGCGAGATATTTTTACTGGTCCATTCATGCTCATTTGTATGCATCTCCCTTGAGTTTAAGTTTAATTGGGGGGAATGGGACAAATGCTCACGAATGGAGGGCCGCGGGCTTAACGAGGGATGTTTTTGGGATGCATGAGCAATCTCCTCCAACAACAGAAAAGGTAGGTTCCTATTTATACGCTACTTTAACTTGGTTACCATGTTTTTACAATATATTTTGCCCAGGCGCATCCAGCAAAGACCGAATGCCCTGACCATGCAAAAAGAAGACGTTGTTACACGTCTTCTTCTTTTGTTTCTTCGGAAGCGCTGAACCCGATCCGCTTGGGCGGGTTTGCCGGGTCTGCTTTGTTGACTGCCATCAAGAGAAAACTGATTTGCGAGATGTGCTGGATGAGTTCGACTGGGGCGCCTGCTTCTGTTGTTCCGAAAAAACGAATCAGACTGGGATTGAAATAGCCGATCCCTTCTACGCGCAAGGTGATATTTTGGCCGAACGATACCAGCCGCATCCCGACTTCATGCTGTTCATCCAGGGATATCTCAAATTCGGCAATCATTTGAATTAAGCGCTTGTGAAATTCGCTCGCAAGATTTTGATCGGGCTGTACCTCAAATACAGGAAGCTCTTTCGTTTTCACAGCATTTGGGGATGTAGGTAAGCTATACTCGTTGGCTGCCATAGCAATACCCCCTTTTTACAAACATTATAATCTATGAAAATAATTTGAAAAAGATTAAATTTTGCTCGGATAAAAAAAGGGAAACTCCTTGTCAGGAAAGGAGTTTCCCTCGATTCTAGCGATTGTCGACTTTTTCCGGTTACAAACTATATGCCTTAAACCAGTGATGTATAAGGGTTTCGTACTTGTCGAAACGTGAGTTGTTGACGGATTGTTGACGGATTGTTGACGAAACTTGGTTGCCGCTTTTTTTATGGACTATGCGTCCGGGGAGGGCAATTGATTCATTTGTCATATAGTTTAAGTAAAATAAATATTAAAGCCCAAAATATACCTCCAAGTAATATATTGCTATCTCCTCCAAAGAATAACCCAGTAAAAAATCCCAAAACTATAATTATCAAAACTTCTAATAATTTGAACATTTTTGTTTTTATTCCTTTTTTTGGATTTTATGTATATAATAACATAGAAAAATTAAAAGGTAAAAGGTGGTATTAATATGAAAAAGTTATCATCTTTTTTGTGTGTCTGTTTGGCTACGACATTAGTGTTAACTCCTGGATTTAGTGACAACCTATTAGCAAAAGAACGACAAAAAAAGATGGATATAGTTGAAATCTCATTAGATGAGTCTCGTTCCTCAAAATCGTTAAAAACATTAAGTAATAATGATAGCGAAGAAACTTATTACTTCATCCATAATGAAGGTGAAGAAATAGATCCCAAAGATATAAAGGATTATATTAAGACTGAACTCAAAATAAATCGTTCGTCTGAAGATGAAGGAGTGCCACCAAAACTGATGGGGGTAGGTGTCTATAAACAAGATGGTACTAGACACGTTGATTATATCTTTGATCAACTAGATGAAGTCCCTTTAGAAGAAATTCGTGAAGAAATTCAAGAAAAAGTTGAACTTGCTGAAAATAAAGGCGCAAGGAATATGAATTCATTAAAAGCCTCAGCAAGTTCTGATGATGATACTTATTCCGATTCTTACACATACAGAGTGAGAGATAATAACCGAAACACATTAGCGGGTGTTTATACTAGCAACGTAGATTATACAAGAAGAGGTATATCAACATTAAGTGGCAAGAAAGTATCTGTTTGGGATGTTAAGTTTTTCAATCAAACAGAGCCTATGAATGATTATCAAACTCGTGAATTAGCAATGAGATACAGACATCTTGGTGATGAAATTGACGAACAAACAATCCGCTCATATGGACCATATACCACTGACACAGACACTTCGGTTATTGTTGGATTGTCAGGGTTAGTTCCCTCGGTGAGTTGGACTTTCAACAGGAAATCAGCAAATATTATTGATGAATCAAGCCTTTCATCTCACTATACTAAGTGGGTTGTTGATTTTGCTTTAGGTACTCAGACTGCAAAGAAAAACTATGTTTATGAACCAGGTGTTCGTGTGACCAATAACGATGCAGGAATAGTTTTTAGACATAACCATTATATTAATTATTATAGAAATCTTGATTCTCAAGCGAAACTAAACAGTGGGACCATTGAATTGATTTTGACAGATTTATAAGAAAATTTGCTAGAAGGATATTAGTGCTACATTTATTTGATGACGATTTGACTTAGTTATAACGGAATCCCTACTATTTAGTAGGGATTTTTTGTAGTTGTCTTACCTAGTCAAAACTAAAAATAGTCCTCACTGCTTGGGGCATTTTCTATCTAAATATATACCTCGGCAGCGACGGTCAAAGAAAAACCCTTGCATATCAAGGGTTTTCTCACTCTAACCAACATCAACCTCTACCGATTATCCACTCTCTCCGGATACATATCATGATTCATCAAGCGATAGCTGGCCATCTCCTCATACTTCGTGCCCGGCTTGCCGTAGTTGCAGTACGGGTCGATCGAGATGCCGCCGCGCGGAGTGAATTTGCCCCACACCTCGATGTATTTCGGGTCCATCAGCTTGATCAGGTCGTTCATGATCACGTTCACGCAATCCTCGTGAAAATCGCCGTGGTTGCGGAAGCTGAACAGGTACAGCTTGAGCGATTTGCTCTCGACCATTTTGATATCCGGGATGTAGCTGATGTAGATCGTAGCAAAATCCGGCTGTCCGGTGATCGGACACAGACTGGTGAACTCCGGGCAGTTGAACTTGACGAAGTAGTCGCGGTACGGGTGCTTGTTGTCAAAAGACTCGAGTACACTCGGGTCGTATGAATAGTTGTAGGTCGTTCCCTGGTTGCCCAGCAGGGTGAGGGAAGACAGGTCGCGTTGTTGTTCGTTCATTGGTTTCTCATCCTCGCTTCTTTTCATCTATAATCCAATCCTGGCTTTTCATTTACACGCCTACACGCCGCGCTTGTTTCCCCAAACCAGGGCGTGGAGCTGCGGCAGCACTTTCGCGTCGTTCAAATCGGGGGCGGCCATCGCCTGGTCGATCAGCCATTCAAAGCTTTCCAATAGCTTTTCTCTCAGTTCGTGCGTGTCCGCGCTGACGAGATCGCTATTTCCCGGCTGGAGGAAAAAAGGAACCGCCGGATACCGTCGATGGATGTCGCGCGCATATGCGAAGTCGGCGTCGTCAAACACGACGACCTTCAGGCTCAGCCCCGGATGCTTTTGCTCCGTCAGAGCGCCCACGATGCGATCGAGCACGGCGTAATCCGTGTTCATGCCAGAGCTGGGCGGCTTCGGAGAAATCGTGATGTCGTCGATCAGCGGCAGCCATTCCTGCCAGCGGCTTCCTTGTGTCTCCAGCGCCGTGCGAATGCCGCGTTCCTTTAAAAACGAGACAAGCTCGCCCATGCCTGCGAGAAGCGCCGGGTTGCCGCCAGAGATGGTGACATGGGAAAAACGGTCTTGGCCCAGACGCGTTAGCTCTGCCCAGACTTCCTCGACGGACAACTGCTTGATTTCATCGCGCGCCGAGCCGTCCCACGTAAAGGCGGAGTCACACCAGCTACAGCGGTAGTCGCAGCCAGCGGTGCGGACGAACATCGTCTTTTGCCCGATGACCATGCCTTCCCCTTGAATCGTCGGGCCGAAAATTTCCAGAACGGGAATGCTCACTCCATCATCCACTCCCGTCTCGCCTCGGCGTAGCTCGTCGGCGTTTCAAACAGGCGGACAAATTCGACGCGAGCGCCGCGGTAGCGGTCGCTATAGACGTCAGATTGAAGCTGCTGCTCCATTTGTTCAAACAGCCAGACGACCATGTTTTCTGCCGTGGTGTTCATCGGCGGCAGCATTTCATTCAGGTAGCGGTGATCCAAGTAAATCTCGATATGTTCCTTCCAGATTTGCTTGATGTCGCCGAAGTCGATGACCAGCCCGATTTCATCCGGGTAGCCGCTGATGCCAAACACGACGTGGTACGTGTGTCCGTGCAAGTTTTTGCATTTGCCTTCGTAGGCGTGCAGATGGTGGGCGGCGTCAAACGTAAACTCCTTGCTCACCAGCACGCGCTTGTTATGGTAGCGCAGCTGCGATTGTTGAATATGGGTGCCAAGTGTCTGCATGCGGTCGACGATGCGAAAGTCAAAGTTTGCGCTCATCAGACGTTGGCCCCGGATTGAGTTTTTTCGGAAAGATACTTGTCCAGTCCGGCTTTTCGCAGGTGGCAGGCAGGGCATTCGCCGCAGCCGTCGCCTTTGATGCCGTTGTAGCAGGTGAGGGTTTTTTCGCGGATATAGGTGAAGGCACCCAGTTCATCCGCCAGCTTCCACGTTTGCGCCTTGTCGAGCCACATGAGCGGCGTATGGATCACAAACGGATAATCCATGGACAGGTTAAGCGTCACATTGAGCGATTTGACAAACGCATCGCGGCAATCGGGATAGCCGCTAAAATCCGTTTCGCAAACGCCAGTAACCAAATGCCGCGCTCCTTTTTGCTTGGCGAAAACGCCTGCAAAAGACAGGAACAACAGATTGCGCCCATCGACAAATGTGGATGGAAGCTGGCCTTCCTCCTGGGTGATGTTGATGTCTGTGCGGGTTAGTGCATTGGGAGCGAGTTGATTCAACAGGCTCATGTCCAATACGGTGTTGGCTACGCCCAACTCCCGGGCGATCTCTTTGGCACACTCGATTTCCAGCTTGTGCCGCTGCCCGTAGTCAAACGTAATCGTTTCTACTTCGCCGAATTGCTGCTTGGCCCAGAACAGGCAAGTGGTGCTGTCCTGACCTCCACTGAACACAACGACGGCTTTTTCCTTTTTCATGCTCTCCATCTCCTTCAGTATCGTAATGGAAGAAAGAGAGTTCTTGAACTTGCTCCTGCAAAAAAACAAAACAATACCAAGGGATCGGTACTGTTGTCCACCTTAGTTTTTTATAGAGGGAGTTCGCGAACCTCTCCCGCGCCAGTCGCGCGGATTTCGTATGCGATTGATGGCGGCTGCCATCCTGAGCCATTATACTATAGATTGGCCTGCCGTGGGCAATCGGCAACGAAAAAACGATTGACGGAATATGGTGTCACTGCTAGTATTTTTTAATAACACCAATGGAGAAAATCGGCATATAAAAAGACGGATAATTCTGGTTTTAATACTTTAAATGAATGAATTTTTACCTTTATTACAATCAATTATCCTTCGAATGGAATAATTAGAAAAATAGAACAGAACGGGTGAGAATAATGCGGGATGTCCCATTAGTAGAAGAGTATCGCGGAGGTATATTGGAAAATGTTCATTCAGGCATCGTTTGCGGCGTGGATGAGCACGGCCAGGTCATTTATTCGGCAGGAGAAGTGATGCATGTTGTCTTGCTGCGTTCCGCTGCCAAACCGTTTCAGGCGATTCCGGTAGCGAGGCAAAAAATTGACGAAAGATTCGGGCTGACAAGTCGGGAAGCGGCGCTGTTCGCGGCATCTCATCGCGGTGAAGCCTATCATCTGGAAGGACTGGAATCGATTTTGGCCAAAACGGGCATTCGCGAAGACGAACTTTTAACCTGCCCGACGTATCCATTAAATGAAGCGCCCAAGTTCGCCTGCTTGTCCCAAGGTGTAGCCAAGCGCAGACTTTTTCACAACTGCGCAGGAAAGCATCTGGGCTTTTTGGCGTTGTCCAAGGAACGCGGCTATACGACCAGCGATTACTACAAGCAGGAGCATCCGGCCCAGCAGGAGGCTCTGGCAGCTTTTGCCAGTCTCGCCGAGTACCCGCAGGAGCACATTGGCCTTGCTGTCGACGGTTGCGGCTTTCCTGTTTATGCCCTGCCACTCAAGCATTTGGCGATCGCTTATTTGAAGCTGGCCTGTCCCGACCTGATTGCGGAACAAGAAAATCGCCAGGCGGTTGAAAAAGTGACGGGCTGGATGACGGCCCACCCGGAAATCATCGCCAGCCACCAATTCATCTGCACAGCTCTGCTGACCGATCCGAACATTATTGCCAAAGGCGGCGCGATGGGCGTATACGGTTTTGCGCTGAAAAAGGAGCGAATCAGCTTCTCGCTGAAGGTACTGGACGGTTCAGAGCTGGTTTGGCCGCTCGTCATCGCCAACATTTTGGAGCAGATCGATTACAACAACAAGGAGACCATTGCCAGGTTGCATGCGTTGGCCCCGAAAGAAATCGTCAACGATAACCAGTTGGTCGTCGGGGAAAAGCGGCCCGTGTTCGTTCTGGAAAAATGCTAGGCGCGCACTTGCGCAACGGTGGCGACGCTCAGTACAATGTCCATAAAAGCTACGGACGAGAGGAGAAATCACATGCTGGTGGAAGTGATTGCGACTTCGGTGGAGGATGCAAAACGCGCAGAGCGAGGCGGCGCGGATCGGCTAGAGCTGATTTCCGGCATTTTGGAGGGAGGGCTTACGCCAAGCTGGGGCTTGATCGAAGCGGCGGTCAAGGCTGTCTCCATTCCTGTCAATGTCATGGTGCGGCCGCACAGCCAATCTTTTTGCTATACCAAAGACGAGCTGCGTGTCATGAAAGAAGATGTGCGCGTCGTCCGCGAGCTAGGGGCGGCAGGTGTTGTTTTTGGCATGTTGACGCCAGACAAGCAATTGGATCGTGACGGACTGGAGCTGTTGCTGGAAGAGGCAAACGGCCTGAACGTGACTTTTCACCGGGCTTTTGACGAAGCGGTGAGCCAGCTTGGAGCTTTGGACATCTTGTTGCAATATCCGCAAGTAAAGACGATCCTGACTTCCGGGGGAAAACGTACAGCCATGGAAGGCGCAGATTGCATCGCGGAGCTGGTGCGCAAAACGGAAAACTCGACTCTGTCCATTTTGGCAGGGAGCGGGCTGTCCGCGACGAATGCGCCTGAGCTGATCGGGCTGACTGGCGTCCGAGAGGTTCATTTCGGTACCGCAGCCAGGGAAGAGGGGCAAGCTTTGCGCTATGTGGACAGCGAGCGAGTCGCTGCGATCAAGCGAGCATGCCTGCCAAAAGAATAGAAGCAAAGACATGAAAACAAGCCGACCCCTCACTTTTGCAGAGGAGTCGGCTTGTTTTGCAGTCGCTGCCTGATGTGGTACCAGACGACGAGTAGCAACGGATAGGCAACCGCCACAGAAAAATCAAAGAGCGGCCAAAATGTGTAGGCTTGAAGCAAAAATGTTTCATTCGGCAAAAGGATGATGGCACCTACAACAAACAACAGACAGGTAGGATAGGTGAGTAGCTGGTATTCCTTCAGTTTCAAAAGCTGCTGAATGCCTACGCAAAAGCCGTACATGTACAAGACGACCTTGAAATAAATCGAGACGAACCACATCAGTGCCATCATGGCTTCCTGCCGCTGAAAAAACTCGCCGACATGAACCCGCTTCGCCAGCGAGTAACTGGGGAAATTGTCTGTAGCAGTCAACACCGGACCGAGCACCAAAAGCGTCATCAAAATGATCGTGATCAGGCAGATTCCGCCGTAGATCGCTCCCCGCAAAAAAGCAGAAGTGAGCTTTTGCGGAACATCGACGAAAGGGGTAATCATTAAAAAGACGATCAGCTCTGTATACGGGTAGGCGATCACAGAAAAAGAGCCGCTGATGACTGGGGCAAGCCCGTTTTCCAGAACGGGCTGCAAGTTGCGAAGGGAAAACTGTGGTACCAACAAGAAAAAAAACGAGAGAAAAGTAAAGACGAACCAGAGGTAAAAAATCTCGCTCGTCCGCGCGAAAGTCTCCAAGCCGAGGCGCACACCGAACAGGGAGCACGCCACGAGAAGGATGACGACGGCAACGCTCGGTGTTTCCTTCAAAATTTGCGCGGTCATGAAATCGCCGATGGCACGCACGTAAACAGAGCCGTTGATCAGCAGCGTGAAAAGGAACATGATGGATAAAGCCGTACCGAGCCAACGCCCGAAAATGAGTATGTTTTTTCCGATCAGCGTGTGCTCCTGGTGCAAACGGCTGATTATGCAATACAGATAGATGACAGCCAGGCCAACCAATACACCAATGATGCTGGAAAGCCAACTGTCGTAGGAGGCCTCTTTCGCTACGGCTGCCGGCAAGATCAGAATCGAATCTCCGACCGTAATCAGGGTAACCAGAATGGTGAATTGGCGCGTGCCGATCGTTCCGGGCTTCTGCATGAGGTTTCACCTTCAGTGGAGTGATCTCCCTATTATTTCCAAGCGGGTAGCGGGACAAACGACCGCGTCCCGGAAGATCAGCTGAACCCGTTCTTGTAACTTGTAAGGAATGT
>NZ_JBBOBQ010000001.1:4097500-4575000 GCF_038000275.1 Brevibacillus sp. FSL K6-0770 | reverse complement strand
TTCGGTGTGGAAGCGCGGTAACGCGTGGAGCTGACGAATACTAATCGGTCGAGGACTTATCCACACACTCTTAGCATTCATGCTTATTCAGTTTTCAGGGAATGAACGAAACAATTCCGTGAAAAGCCGTGCAAGCCCCATTGCGTGGCTTTTTTTTGCATTTTCAGCGTCAAATAATGAGACGATTGATGCAAGAAAGGAGAAACGCATGAAGCTAAAATCAGCCAAACCGTATGAAGTGGATATGTACGCCCCTATTCGTGACTATTTTGTCGGCAGAGGGTATGAAGTATTTGGAGAGGTCAATCATTGCGATTTGACGGCCATCAAGGAAGACGAGCTGATCATTGTCGAGTTCAAGCGCAATCTCAGTGTCGACTTGCTGATTCAGGCAGCCAAGCGCCAAAGATATACCGATCATGTGTACGTCGCGATTCCCAAGCCGAAATACAAAATGTATTCAAAAAAGTGGCAAGACGTCGTATATCTCATCAGAAGGCTGGAACTGGGCTTGATCATTGTGTCGTTTCCGAAAAAAGGCGCGACTATGGAGCTGAGCATTTCTCCGGCACCATTTGACCGGGGCAAAAGCCAAAAGTTTAACAAGAAGAAACGAGAGCGAATCATCAAAGAAATGCGCGGCAGGTACGGAGATTACAATGTAGGCGGCAGCAATCAGACGAAGATCATGACAGCGTACAAGCAAGGCTGCATCCAGATCGCCGCCCTGCTTCAGCATTTTGGCCCGTTATCGCCAAAGGCGTTAAAGGAAAAAGGGGCGCAGGAGAAGACCGCTTCGATTCTCAGCAAAAATTTTTACGGCTGGTTCACGAGAGTCAAGCGAGGGGTGTACGCGCTAACCGCTTCGGGAGAAAAGGAGCTGGCTGATTACCCGGAGCTTGTTGCTCATTACATAAGCGTAGCAGAAGGCGCGATTTCCGACATCGCTGGAGAAGCAATTCCGCCCGGACATGCTGCGAATACTACGAACAGTATAAATACGCTGAACAACACAGAAGGAGCAGATTGATTCCCGAACCAGGAGGAAACCATCTGCTCGTTTTCGTTGAAAAAATCTGAAAAACCACTTATCTGGATACCGCTGCAATGGTTATCTGCTTGAAAAACTCGCTTATCAGGAAGCCCCAGACAGTGTCCCTCTATCTGAAAAGTCACTATCGGGATACCGCCGTAACGGTCAATCTGCCTGAAAAGCTCGCTTATCAGGAAGCCGCAGACAGTGCCTCTCTACCTGAAAAGTCCCTTACCTGGCTGTCCACGCAACGGTCATTTGCCTGAAAAGCCCGCTTATCAGGAAGCCCCAGACAGTGCCTCTCTACCTAAAAAGCCCCTTATCTGGCTATCCACGCAGCGGTCATTTGCCCGATAAGCTCTCGCCCAGCCGCAATATCGGGGTGAAACTGGATCGTTGCGTTTTGCCGCACGCGTTTGACCTGGAGCTGCGCTTGCGACAGCAATGAATCATCCGCAAGCAGCCCGGATGCTTGCGCCATGCTCAAGCCAGCGACCACCCCTTGGCTCATCGCAACCTTGGCGCTTTCGATCCCCGTAATATTGCCTGCAACGTACAGCCCCGGCAAAGGCGTTTTCATGTATTCATCGTGCAAAGGGACGTGTCCTCCGAGGGCGGGAACATAGGCAAAAGGACATCCGGCAATGGCCGCCAGCTCTGCGAGTGGACTCAACCCGCCCGCGATGCAAACAAAGTCAGCCGGAATGAGCCGTTCCGTCCCGGGAATCGGCAATCCTTCCGGCGTGACGCGGGCAGTCCTGACTCCCTCCACTTGTGAAGTTCCGACGATCTCCAATGCGGCTGTGCGCAAATGGATCGGCATATCCCACATGCGCACACCTTTGGACGGAAAAAAAGCAATCGCCAACCGCTGCATCCACTCGCTGCCCATCAGCTTGCTTCCGAGGCGAATGACAGGCGAGGGGGCGAGATGGGCGACCCGCAGCAACGAGCGCATAATCTCATGGGGCCGTCCTGCCTTTCCGCTCACCTCACACAGGGGAGGCAAAATCAGCTGCTCGACATGCACGCCAGCCAGCTGCAACTCTCTGGCAATCGCGACAGACAAAATATTGACGCCGATCACCACGCCTTTTTTGCCTACGCGAACACGCTGCACATTTGTCATAACTTGTGCGGCTCCAATCGACATCACACCGGGCAATGTCCAGCCGGGAACGGGAACCGCAGCTTCGGACGCCCCGGTAGCAATCAGCAGCAGCGAAGACTCCCACTCGCCTTCTGTCGTGGAAATCCGCCAGCGGTCGTCGCAGCGGGCAATATCGTACACCGAAACACCACAGGAGATGTTGACCCCAAGTGCTCTGGCTTCCTGATCCAGACGGGCGGCTTCAGCCAAGCCGTTCCACCATACCCCGTCCGGTTCTTCGTGCAACTGTCCGAGCAGTCTGCCGCCCGGCCGATAAAACTCATCGACGATTTTCACAGACAATCCTTGTCGGGCGGCGGCAATGGCAGCAGATAAGCCAGCAGGGCCAGCTCCGATGACCAGAACATCGTTCATTTTGCGTGCCCTCCTTTTTTCAGCGGAGTCGGCAGAACGGAGCCTGCTGTTACGCACATTCCTTCCGTAACAAGCGTCATACACGCTCGCACAGTCGGGATGCCGTCCACATGCACACGGCATTCGTAGCAATGGCCAATGTTACAGTAAATGCCCCGCGGAGTCCCTGTTTCTTCATGAACCCGAAGCGTGCGCACGCCAGCAGCCAAAAGCGCGCCGGCAATGGTTTCCCCTTCGTAAGCGGTATAAACAGCGCCGTTGAACTGAAACTGGAGAGCGGTTCTTTCTTCCATAGAACCAAGCACAGGATGATGGAAGATGCGTTGACTCATGAGCTTTTTCCTCCAAGCGTTTGAAACGAAATGGGCCGTACAGGCGGCTGATATCCAAGCGAAACTGTATGCGTAGGCACTTGGCCTGTTGCTTGTTCAACGATTTGCTCGATCAAAATCCGGCACGTTCTGCCACCGCAGCAGCCCATGCCAGCTCTGGTCCGCAGCTTCAATTCGCGAGCGGTGCACTGGTACTCGCGGGCAGTGCTCAGCAGCTCTTCCAGAGATACTTCCTCGCAGCGACAAATGATCACCTGCTGTGCGTCCATGCAAAAAGCCTCCCTTCGTTGTTGTCAGATAGCAAAATGCAAGTGTCGTGCCAGAAGCAGCGAGTGTTACAATAAAAACAACAGACAAACCCCCGCAGAAAGCGCAAATGGGCAAGGAAGCTTGGCACGAGGATTGCTTATAGAGCTTATAGAAAAAGAACGAAAATCACAGAAGCGAAGAGGGATGACCACATGGACAAATTGACACGTCTGCGCACACAATTCGATGCTTTGGGAATGGATGGAATGCTCGTTACAAACGGGCAAAACCGCCGCTATTTGACCGGGTTTACAGGTACATACGGAGTGGTGCTTGTATCGCGGAACGAGGCAAAGCTGTTCACTGACTTCCGTTATACGGAGCAGGCCAAAGCCCAGGCTGTCGATTTTGAGATTGTATTTTTGCCGACAAAAGAATCCGTTTACAGCGAAGTCGCTCGCCAGGCAGAGGAAATGGGCATCCAGACCCTCGGTTTTGAATCAGAAAACGTGACGTATGCTTTGCATCAAAAGTATGCGGATGCGATTCAAGCACGTTTGCTGCCGGTTGCTGGCGTAGTCGAGGGGCTGCGCATGATCAAGAGCGCAGACGAGCTGGACAAGATCAAGACAGCCGCACAGATAGCGGATGCGGCTTTTGCTCACATCTTGACGTTCTTGCGCCCAGGCATTACAGAGCTGGATGTGTCTAATGAGCTGGAAATGTTCATGCGCAAACAAGGAGCGTCAGGCTCTGCTTTTGACATCATTATCGCCTCCGGTCATCGCTCTGCTCTGCCGCACGGGGTGGCGAGCGACAAAAAGATCGAGAGCGGCGATATGGTGACCATGGACTTTGGCGCTCTGTACCAAGGCTATCGCTCCGACATTACCCGTACAGTTGCCGTCGGACAGCCGCATGAACAGCTTCAAGAAATATACGGCATCGTTCTCGAAGCGCGAAATCGTGCGGTAGCGGGGATTCGCCCCGGGCTGTCTGGAAAAGCGGCAGATGCGCTCGCTCGCGACTACATCGCGCAACACGGATACGGCGAACGGTTTGGTCACGGCATGGGTCATGGCGTAGGGCTGGACATTCATGAGGAGCCGTTCATGTCGACACGTTGCGAAGCGATTCTTGCGGCGGGCATGGTTTTGACTGTCGAGCCAGGTATTTATATTCCGGGGCTTGGCGGAGTCCGAATCGAGGATGACCTTGTTGTCACCGATACAGGCAACGATGTATTGACGCATTCCCCGCGCGAACTCATTATTTTGTAAAAGCCAAAAGCCAAAAGCCAAAAGCCAAAAGCCAAAAGCCAAAAGCCAAAAGCCAAAAGCCAAAAGCCAGGACCCTCGACTGTAGCGAAAAGTCGAGGGTCTTTTCCTATGCAAATCTGCCCCAAGCCATATTCCAGACAACAGTGTCTAACAAATGAAACAGCGCATCTGTCCATGTGTACAAATGTTTATACACTATTCACCCGTGTGTCAAAAATCCCTGCATATTTCCATTTGGCACACATGTTGCATTTTCAGTATTTTGCAAAATTTGCAACAGTTCATAAGAAGAGGGGTTGATCGCGTGAAAAAAAGCATGTTTGCATTAGTCAGCAGTATCGCGGTACTGGGGGTAGCACTCGCAGGTTGCGGGGGAGGGCAGCAAGCCGCCCAGCCGACGAGCCAGCCAGCACAATCTGGACAAGCACAAGGCAATGCGCAGCCTGCACCAGCGGAAAAGCCGAAAGAGGCGCAAGTCTTGCGCTGGAATTTGCACTCCGAGCCGCCGACAGGCGATCCGGGACTGGCTGAGGATACGACATCAGCCGCAATCGTGAAGGCGCTCTTTGACGGGCTGACCCGCATCGGGCCTTCCGGAAAGCCAGAGGAGGCAGTAGCAGAAAAAATCGAAGTATCTCCTGATTTGAAAACGTATACATTCAAGCTGCGCGACTCGAAATGGAGCAACGGCGATCCCGTAACCGCCCATGACTTCGTCTACGCCTGGAAACGTGCCCTCGACCCCAAGACAGCTTCGAATTACGCCTACCAGCTGTACTACATCAAAAACGCGGAAAAAGCGAACAAAGGCAATGGCAGCCTGGACGAAGTCGGGGTCAAAGCGCTTGATGACAAGACATTGCAAGTGGAGCTTGCCAATCCGACGCCGTTTTTCCTGGAGCTGACCGCCTTCCAAACTTATTTCCCGGTAAATAAAAAAGTGATTGAATCATCGGCGACCTGGGCAGGCGATGCCAAGACGCATGTCGGAAACGGCCCGTTCAAGATGGAAACATGGGAGCACAAGAGCAAGATGGTCATGGTCAAAAACGAGAACTATTGGGACAAAGACAGCGTCAAGCTCGACAAAATCGAGTTTTCCATGGTAGAGGACGAGAATACGGAGCTGTCCATGTTCGAGAACGGCGAAATTGACTGGGCAGGCGCTCCGCTTAGCTCTTTGCCGACCGATGCCATGCCAGCCTTGAAAGACAGCGGCAAGCTGCAAGTAAAACCAGTCGGCGCGACGTACTGGTACAAGTTCAATACAGAGCAACCTCCTTTTAATAACGTGAAAATCCGCAAAGCGTTCGCCTATGCGATCAACCGCCAAATTCTCATCGACAACGTTCTCCAGGCCAACCAGCAGCCAGCCATGGGGGCCGTTCCGCCAACGATGGCCCTCAACCCGGATGGATACTTCAAAGACAACGATCTGGAGACAGCGAAAAAGCTGCTCGAAGAGGGCATGAAAGAACAGGGCCTGTCCAAGCTCCCACCTGTAACACTCGTTTACAACACGTCCGAAGGTCACAAAAAAATCGCCGAGGCCATTCAGGATCAATGGCGCAAAAATCTCGGTGTGGAAGTGAAGCTGGAAAACCAGGAGTGGAAAGTCTACCTGGAAACGATGCACGAAGGAAACTATCAAGTAGGGCGCCTTGGCTGGTCCGGCGATTTCAACGATCCGATCAACTTCCTGGAGCTGTTCAAGGAAAAGGACGGCGGAAACAACGACACGCGCTGGGAAAATCCGAAATTCAAGGAATTGCTGAACCAGTCTGCGACAGAGGGTGATCCGGACAAACGCAAGGCGATTTTGCGGGAAGCCGAGCAAATCATGATGGATGAAATGCCGATCATGCCGATCTACTTTTACACGCATACATGGGTGAAAAACGACAAGGTAAAAGGAGTCTTCCAGGACGGATTGGGCGCAATCGACTGGAAATGGACGTCGATCGAATAACAAGTGAATGGGGGAAGGTCTATGAAAAAATGGGGCAGTGTAGTGGTTGCAGCGTTGCTTAGTCTGTCGCTCGCCGTTGCGGGATGTGCGAACCAGGGCCAAGGTGCAGCGGACGCCAATGAAATCCTGGTCGGCGTGCTTTTGCCAGTGACGGGAAACAACGCAACAGATGGGAAAGACATGCAAAACGCCATCGAAATGGCTGTGAAAAAAGTGAATGACAGCGGCGGCGTGCTTGGAAAAAAGCTGAAAATCGAAGTCGCGGATGACGGATGCGATCCGCAAATGGCAACGACCGCAGCGAACAAGCTCGTCTCGCAAAATGTAGTCGCAGTCGTGGGCGGCTACTGCTCCGGTGCTACGCTTCCTTCTTCCGGTGTGTTCAAAAATGCGAATATCCCGATGATCGTCCCGGCAGCCAACTCGGCAAAATTGCCAGCCCAAGGTTATGACACCCTGTTTTTGATCAATGGCCTAACCCCAGACCAAGCCCAAACCGCAGCAGATTACATGGCAGCCAACCAGGCCAAAAAAGTCGCTCTCATTCACGACAACTCCGCTTATGCCAAAGACCTCGCCGACTTCGCCAAAGCTGCCGTGGAAAAGAGCGGCGGCACCGTCATCGCCTATGAAGCGATCAATCCCGAAGAAAAAGATTTCAGCGCGCTCGTCACCAAGCTGAAAGGATTGCAGCCAGACGCCACCTATTTTACCGGCTACTATGCGGCTGGTGGGCTGTTGGTCAAACAGTTCAAGCAAAAAGCAGTACCGGGCCTGTTTCTCGTAGGCGACGGATCGTTCAGCGAGGACGTCATCAAAATCGCCGGAGCGGACAACGCAGAGGGACTGTTGATTACCGCTACGCCTACTGCCGAATTTATCGAGGGCGCAGAAGCCTTCACCACCGAATACAAGCAAACGTACAACAACCTTGCTCCTGGGCCGTTCTCTGCGCTCAGCTACAACGCGGTCAATTTGCTGGCAGATGCCTTGAAACGGGCCAACTCGACAGAGCGCGATGCGATCAAGAAGGCGCTCAAGGAAACGAAAGACTTCCAAGCTCTCGGTCAAACGATCTCTTTCAACGCGCAAAACACGCTCGATACTTCCAACTTTGCTGTGCTCAAAGTGACAGGCGGCAAATTCACATTGGCGAAATAGGGCCGCCAGAGCAAGGAAGAGGTCATTCAGGCAAAGGGATGGTGGTGGCATGGAGATTCTGGTCCAAACGCTGGCAGACGGTTTGGTCATCGGCGCGTTTTACAGTTTGATCGCTCTCGGCTACACGATGGTTTTTGGCATCATCAAGCTGCTCAATTTTGCTCATGGCGACTTGTACATGCTCGGCGCATTCGTCGGCTACAGCTTGCTCAGCATGATTGGCGGCGGCGATTCCGGCATGGGGCTGTTCGGGATACTCGTCGTACTGCTGTTGACGATGGTGATTGTCGGCATTGCCGGGATGGGGATTGAGCGGATTGCTTACCGTCCGCTGCTCCTTGCTCCCAGACTGTCGATCCTGATTACCGCAATTGGCGTATCCCTTTTTCTGGAAAATGGTGCGATGATCGCCTGGGGCGCACAGTATCAGGTGTATCCGTTGCAACTGTCGCATGCCGGAATCAATTTGTTCGGGGCTACGATCACGTATACCCAGATCGGGCTTGTGCTCATCTCGGCATTGCTGATGCTCGGGCTGCACTTGTTCATCAACCGGACGCTTTACGGAAAAGCGATGCGGGCCATCGCGCACGATCAGACGGCGTGTCAGTTGATGGGCATTAACGTGCACAAAGTCATCGGACTTACTTTTTTTATCGGAGCTTCACTGGCGGCGGGGGCAGGGACGATGGCTGGCGCCTACTACGGAACCGTCAATTTCATGATGGGCTTTATCATCGGGCTTAAAGCGTTTACAGCCGCTGTGCTTGGCGGGATCGGCAGCATTCCGGGAGCGATGCTCGGCGGGCTTTTGCTTGGCTTGATGGAGACGGCGGGCACTTTTGTATTCGGTGGATCGTGGAAAGATGTCGTCGCCTTTTCGCTCCTGATCTTGATCCTGGTGCTCAAGCCGACGGGCATCATGGGCGAGAAAGTGACAGAGAGGATGTAGCCGATGAACGGATATCGCAAAAAGCTGCCTGTCGTCCTGTTGCTGCTTGTCGCCGCCATCCTGCCGTTTCTCGCCAATAATTACTGGCTCGATGTGGCGACACTCGCCTTGTTTTACATCGTTTTGGCTCAGGGGCTGAATGTGGTCGTTGGCTTTGCCGGCCTGCTTGACCTCGGCTACGCGGCGTTTTTCGCTGTTGGAGCTTATACGACGGGAATCTTGATGACGGTTTACGGCTGGTCGTTTTGGCTGACTTTGCCCGTGTCGATTGCGCTTGCCGCTGTCGTCGGGGTTATCATTGGCGCTCCGACTCTGCGGCTGCGCAGCGATTACTTGGCGATCGTCACACTCGGTTTCGGGGAAATCATTCGTCTATTGGCGATCAACTTGAGCATAACAGGTTCGGCTTCCGGCATTTACGGCATTCCGCGACCGTCCATCGGGAGCTATGTGCTTGCGGGACAGCTTGATTTTTACTATCTGATTCTCGTCATTGCCATCTTGGCTGTGCTCGCGGTCAAGCGGCTGGGAACGTCGCGGATCGGCAGGGCGTGGATGTACATTCGCGAGGATGAGGACGCAGCCGAGGCCATGGGCATCAATCGGATCAACATGAAGCTGTTGGCTTACTCCATCGGAGCGGTCATCGGCAGTTTGGCAGGTTCTGTGTTCGCCGTCAAAATGAGTGCGATTGCCCCGCTCAGTTTCAGCTTTACGCAGTCGATCATGATTTTGCTCGCGGTCGTGCTCGGAGGCTTGGGCAGCATCCCGGGTGTCGTCCTGGGCGCTGTGCTGGTCATCACCTTGCCTGAACTGCTTCGCTCAGTGGAAGACTGGCGCTATCTGATCTTTGGGATCGCGCTGGTGGCGATGATGCTGTTTCGTCCACAAGGGCTGTGGCCCGCCCGATACGATGCAGGGCAAGCAGCCAGCGGGGAAACAGAAGCAGCGCTTTCGGGAAGGGGGGACGACGATGTCAACGTTGACGCTGAAAAATGTAACGCTTAAATTCGGCGGCCTTGTGGCTGTCAACGACTTGACAGTCCAGATCGGTGCAGGCTCGATCACGAGCATGATCGGCCCGAATGGCGCGGGAAAAACGTCTGTCTTCAACATGATCACGGGCTTTTACAAACCGACAGCGGGGCAGATTTTGCTGGACGGACAAAATCTGGTCGGGAAAAAGCCAAGCCAGATCACTCGCCTTGGATTGGCGCGCACTTTTCAAAACTTGCGGCTGTTTCCGAACTTGACGGTTTTGGACAATGTCAAGGCAGGCATGCACAGCCGCACGAAGCAAGCGGTCTGGGGAGCGCTGTGGCATACGCGGGCACAGCGTCAGGAGGAACGCTTGATCGAGCAGACGGCGCTGGACTGCTTGCGCTTTGTCGGCATGGAACAAGATTGCGCGCGGATCGCGAAAAATTTGCCGTACGGAGCGCAGCGGTATTTGGAAATTGCCCGCGCGCTGGCGACGCAGCCGAAGCTTCTGCTTCTCGACGAACCTGCCGCTGGACTGAACTATGAGGAAAAAGAGGCGTTGATCGGGTTGATCCGCAGCATCCGCGACACGTATGGGCTGACCGTCCTGATCATTGAGCACGACATGGGCTTGATCAAAAAAATATCGGATCACGTCGTTGTTCTGGATTATGGGCAAAAAATCGCGGAGGGCGTTCCGGAAGCTGTCCTGAACAACCCGCGGGTGGTCGAAGCGTACCTGGGGAAGGAGGAGGCAGTGTGACGGCACTTTTGACGATTGAAAGCCTCCAGGCGCATTACGGGAAAATCGCGGCGCTCAAAGGGATCAGCCTGCAAGTGAACCAGGGGGAGATCGTCGCGCTTCTCGGCAGCAACGGAGCGGGCAAAAGCACCACGCTGAAAGCGATTTCCGGGATTGTCCGGCCGACGAGCGGCGAGATTGCTTTGGCCGGCAAAAGTCTGGTCGGCTGCGCCCCGCATCAAATCGTGGAAGCAGGTGTCATCCATGTTCCGGAAGGGCGGCGGATCTTTGCCGGACTGACCGTGCGCGAAAATCTGGAGCTTGGCGGATTTACGAAGAGACGAGAGAAGGCGGCCGTCAAGGAAGGGATCGAGCAAGCTTTTGCCTTGTTTCCCCGCTTGCAGGAGCGAAGTCAACAGCTGGGAGGAACGCTGAGCGGCGGCGAGCAGCAAATGCTCGCGATCTGCCGCGCTTTGATGGCGCGACCGAAGCTGTTGATGCTGGATGAGCCGTCGATGGGGCTGGCCCCGATTATTGTGCAAGAGATCATGAACATAATCAAGGAAATCAACAGGCAAGGCACGACGATTTTATTGATCGAGCAAAATGCCAAGGCAGCGCTCAAGCTTGCCCATCGCGGCTATGTGATGGAGACGGGGCGCATTGTGATGGAAAATACGGCAGACGTGCTGCGCACAGACGATTCGATCGTCAAGGCGTACCTGGGCGCGTGAGTCAGTCAGGCAGTCAGGACAAGGCTGTTCTCCAACGACAAAGGAGGAATCAACCGTGGAATTGATTCGCATTTTGTCTGAGTTGTTGCCGCCCAAAGAGGGGCGAAGCTGCCGGGAGCTGCGCGGGTGTTTTCGCCGTTTTTTTCAGTGCAAAAAGGCGGGCAGGCGCCGTTAGCCCAAGCAGGCCCGTTTTGCATTCGCGCTGCTGCAAACCACGCCGCAAAAACGCAAAAACCAACCTCCCGTTTCACACGGCAAAGTGAGACGGGAGGTTGATTTTCACAAGACGAGGTGCGAGCGAGCTTCGCCTTTCGCGCTGGATTATTTGTTCAGCTTGTTGCCAGGGAGAGCGGAGAGCGGTGCGGCCCCTTGCAGTGGGGCACGGCTCGTTTTTGGCGCCGGATTATTTGTTCAGCTTGTTGTACAAAGTCGCGCGGGAAATGCCGAGTCTTTTGGCAGCGGCCTGCTTGTTGCCGTTTTCCAGCTCGATCGCGCGCAGGATGACGCGCCGTTCATGCGCTTCCAGTTCTTCCTGCAAAGAAAACAGGTCGTCCGGCAGCTCGACGGGCAACTGCTTGGCCTGGCTTTGCACAGAGTACGGCAAGTCTTCCTCGCGGATCGTTCCGTCCGTAGCAAAAACGACCAGCCGCTCGATGGCATTGCGCAGTTCGCGAATATTGCCCGGCCAGTCGTATTGCAGCAAATTTTGCATGACGTTTTGCGAGATGGCGTGGATCGGCCGATTGTAGCGCAAGGAAAACTCGTAGAGAAAAAAGTGGGCCAGCTCGACTGTGTCTTCGATCCGCTGCCGCAAAGGCGGGATGGCGAGGGTGACGACATTGAGCCGATAATACAAGTCCTCGCGAAACTTTCCTTCACGGATCATTTCCTCCAAGTTTTTGTTGGTGGCGGCCACTATGCGAAAATCGGCTTCGATCTGCTTCGTTCCTCCCACAGGGTAATACTTTTTCTCCTGGAGGACGCGGAGCAGCTTGACTTGCATGTCGAGCGGCATTTCGCCCACTTCGTCGAGAAACAGCGTTCCGCCGCGGGCCAGCTCAATCATCCCTTTTTTGCCTTTTTGATCAGCGCCGGAGAAAGCTCCCTTTTCATAGCCGAACAGCTCGCTCTCAAAAAGGGTGGGGGAGATCGCTCCGCAGT
Organism: Brevibacillus sp. FSL K6-0770; assembly: GCF_038000275.1. Classification (NCBI taxonomy): domain Bacteria; kingdom Bacillati; phylum Bacillota; class Bacilli; order Caryophanales; family Paenibacillaceae; genus Brevibacillus; species Brevibacillus sp. FSL K6-0770. The sequence goes on along the minus strand of NZ_JBBOBQ010000001.1, from coordinate 4,562,881 downwards.
TGATCGCGATAAAAGGAGCGTTTGCGCCTTCGCGCACATCGTGCACCGCCTTGGCGAACAGCTCTTTGCCGACGCCGCTCTCCCCGATAATCAGCACGGTCGCCTGGGTCGAGCCGAGCTTTTGGATCATCGACTTGATCTGGCGGATGGCGAGGCTGGTTCCTTTGATGTGCTGGAACGGATCGGGAGTGGAGCTGAGCTTCGCCATTTCCTGCTGCAAATGATTCACTTTTTTGTTCGCCTTCAACAGTTCCTGATTCAGGCGAACCTGGCTGGTAATATCGGTCTCAGCGGCAACAGCGCCGATGATTGTATCGTGCAAATAAATCGGTTTCGTATTGATGAGGACGACGAGGTCTTCTCGCGGCTGATGCTGATGGCGGTAGAGCGATTGCCCGTTATGCAGCGATTTGAGCGTCTCCAGCATGTCGAGCGGGAAAAAGTCCGTGATCGGCCGCCCGACGATGTCTTTGGCCTTCAGCGAAAAAATGCGCTCCGCACCTTCCGTCCAGACCATGACGCGAGCTTTTTCGTCGATGACGGAGATCGAGGCGTCCATCGTCTGGATCATCGTCTCAAAATAAGCCTCCAAAATTTCATAAGAGGTAAAAACGGCACGGAGAACAGTCGGGCGGTCGAGATATCCGACAGGTTCCCCTTGGTCATCGGTGACGAGCACATAGCTGTGGGTGCCGAGCAGTTGGATCGCAGCAGGAAGCGGAGCAGCAACAGTCAGGACGCCGACCTGTTCCCATGCGGCTGGCGGCTTGCTTTCGTCGGCAAAAATGTCGGCGTCCGTAGACGCGAGCGTACAGGCGTGCCAGCCGGAAGATAGCGGGGCAAACGCAATCGGTACGGTTCCTTTCGAGGGCAGCAAAGAAAGCGGTTGCTCCCGGTAAATCTGCATGTTCGTCTGGATCAGCTCGGCAATGCCAGGCAGCTTATGGTTCATCCCGATCATTCCTTTTGGAAGAGTGTATAAAAATGTAAACACTTTCTCGAATATTATACATTCGCTTGTTGAGTTGTAAAAGAATTTAGACAAAAATTTTGCGGATGTTCGCTCCTTTTGGTTGGCACGGCATTTGCAAAAATAAACAAGTGCAACGATTTTACGAAAAGCTTTTGAGGAGAATCAGCCATGACAAGACAAACCCATGCGCAGATTGCGGTAATCGGCGGCGGCATTATCGGGGCGGCGATTGCCTACTACACAGCCAAGGCTGGACTGGATGTGGTCGTGCTGGAAAAAGGCGAGCTGGCGTCAGGGACGTCCTCGCGCTGCGACGGCAACATTTTGGCGATCGACAAAGACCCCGGCTTCGACAGCCAGATGTCCTTGCAAAGCCAGATGCTCGTCGACCAGCTGACCCGGGAGCTGGAGCATTCGTTTGAATATCGGGCTTTGGGCAGCATTCTCGTCTGCGAGTCAGAGGCGGAAATGGAAGCAGCAGCGCAGTGGGTGCGACGGCAAAAGGAAGCCGGGCTGCCTTTTCGGATGCTGGATCGCCAGGACATTCGCCAGGAGTCGCCTTACTTTGCCGACGACTTGCTGGGAGGTTTGGAGTGCGCGACCGACTCTACTGTGAATCCGTACATGCTGACCTTTGCGCTGTTTGAAGGCGCGAAAAAGCACGGGGCAAAAATCATGCGGCGTACCGAGGTCAAGGCGCTGCGCCGCGATCAGGCGACGGGAACGTTTCAGCTCGAACTGAATACGGGCGCGATGACAGCGCAGCAGGTGGTCAATGCAGCGGGAGTGTGGGCGCCTTTCATCGGGCAGATGGTCGGAGTCGACATTCCGGTCGTGCCGCGAAAAGGACACTTGATCGTCGCGTCCAGACAGCTTCCGGTCGGGATGCGCAAGGTGATGGAGTTTGGCTACTTGATCTCCAAATTCGGCGGAGTGCGCCAGGTCGATGCCGAGACGGAAAAATACGGGGTTGCGCTGGTGTTCGAGCCGACAGAGAGTCAAAACTTTTTGATCGGATCGAGCCGCCAGTTCGTCGGCTTTGACACGCGAATCGATCTGAACGTGGTGCGCTGCATGGCGAGAAGGGCGCTGCGCTTTTATCCGAAAATCGCTGACTTTGCCATGATCCGTACGTATTGCGGGTTGCGCCCGTGGACGGAGGATCATTTGCCGATCATCTCGCGCGTCGAGGAAGTGCCCGGCTTTTTTATCGCGGCTGGACATGAAGGGGATGGGATCAGCCTGGCGGCGGTCACAGGCAAGCTGATGTCCGAAATGCTACAGGGACAGTCGGACACGATCATCCCCACCGAACCGCTTCGCCACGACCGATTCACGAAGAAAGAGGTGCTGCATCCATGAAAGCAGCCAGAGTGTTTACGACTGTGGACACGCATACGGGCGGCAATCCGACCCGCACGGTCATCAGCGGTCTGCCGAAGCTCCAGGGGGAGACGATGGCGGACAAAATGCTGCACATGCAAAAAGAGTACGACTGGATTCGCACCCTGCTGATGTACGAGCCGCGCGGCCATGACGTCATGTCTGGCGCTCTCGTGGTGGAGCCGTGCCACCCGGAAGCGGACGTGGGGGTGATCTACATCGAGACGGGTGGTTACTTGCCGATGTGCGGGCATGACACAATTGGGCTTTGCACAGCGTTGGTGGAAACCGGAATGATTCCGGTAAGCGAGCCGCTGACGAGATTGAAACTGGATACGCCAGCAGGCTTGGTCGAGGTGGAAATCCAGGTTGAGGGGGGAAAGGCGAAGCAGGTGTCGTTTACGAACATTCCTGCCTTTCTCTACAAGCAAGATGTCAGCGTCACGGTGGAAGGGATCGGTACGGTTACATGCGACATCGCCTACGGTGGCAATTTTTACGCGATTACGGACGCGCGGGCGCTGGGACTCGAACTGGCTCCGGGAAATGCCTCTGTGATCGTCGACACGGCTGTGCGCATTCGCAAAGCGATCAACCAGTCCCTGGAAGTCGTCCATCCGGCGAAGCCGTTCATCCGCGGCTTGACGCACGTGGAGTTTTACACGGACCCGAGCGCGCCGGAAGCAGATGTCAAAAACACGGTCGTCGTGCCGCCAGGTGGAATTGACCGTTCTCCGTGCGGCACAGGCACATCCGCGAAGCTGGCTACGCTGTTTGCCAAAGGCGAGATCGGGCTGGGCGAGCCTTTTGTCCATGAGAGCATCGTCGGCTCGCTGTTTACAGGAAAAGTGCTGGCGGTTGCGGAGGAAGGCGGACTTCCCGCTGTCGTGACAACCATTGCTGGCAGCGCCTGGCTGATGGGCAAGCACACGATTTTTTACAATCCCGAAGATGAGCTGGCAAACGGCTTTTTGCTGATTCCGGCGGCCACAGACCATTAAATACAAAAAGTTGAGAGGAGAATGAACGATGGGAAGATTTGAAGGGGTATACGTAGCGATTGTCACGCCATTTACCAGCGATTACGAGGTGGATTACAAGCGGCTGACAGAGCTGTGCGACTGGCTGATTCAGGAAGGAGTCAACGGTTTGGTGCCGTCCGGTTCCTTGGGTGAATACGCCACGATGACAGGCGAAGAGCGGGCCAAAGTCATCCATACGGTGATTGCAGCAGCAAAAGGCCGCGTTCCGGTCGTAGTCGGCTCGGCAGCGCCGTCGACCCGTCAGGCAGTGGAGTGGGTGCAATTTTCCAAAGACGCAGGCGCAGCCGGGGTGATGGCTTTGCCGCCGATCAACTACAAGCCGCTGGAAAACGAAGTGTTCGCGCATTACGAAGCGCTGAACACGGTCGGATTGCCGATTATCGCTTACAACAACCCGCACGATTACAAGATCGACCTGACCCCGGATATTTTGGCGCGGCTGGCGAAGTTTGAAAACGTGGTAGCTGTCAAAGAGTTTTCCGGGGATGTGCGTCGCATGCAGGACATTCTCGCCCAGACAGACCTGGAAGTGATGGTCGGCGTGGACGATTTGGTGATGGAGGGCGGCTTGATCGGAGCGACGGGCTGGATCGCCGGCGTGCCGAATGCTTTGCCAAAAGAAGGCGTGGAGCTGTTCCGACTCGCGCGCGCAGGCAAGCTTGCGGAGGCTCAGGCTCTGTACCGCCGACTGCTGCCGCTGTTCCATTACGACGCAAGTCCGCAGCTCGTGCAGTCGATCAAGTACATGATGGAGCTGGCTGGCTTCCCTGTAGGTCCGACTCGCCCACCGCGCCTCCCGCTGGCAGACGACTACTACGCCGGGATTAAAAAGGCGTTTGACTACGCAGTCGGCGCAGCCAGCGGACGATAAGGGGGAAGGGCAGGCATGCACAGCAAAAACTGGATCGGCGGCGAATGGATCACGCCGCACGGAGCCGAAGTGACGGTCAAAAACCCGTCGCGCTTTACCGAGGAAGTGGGCGTGTTGCATATGTCGGATCGTTCTCACGTATTCGCAGCAGCAGATGCCGCACGTGTGGCGCAAGCCGAGTGGGCGAGGAAGACAGGTGCTGCTCGCGGCGAGGTGTTGTATCAGATGGCTTCCGCTCTGGAGGCTCATGCAGACAGTCTCGCCAGACTCGCGAGCCAGGAGATGGGCAAGCAGCTGGGCGAAATGCGCGGCGAGGTGGCGCGGGGCATCAGTTTGTTGCGCTATTATGCCGGCGAAGGAATGCGGGCCAACGGCAATTTGATCCCGTCTGCGGATACGGATGTTTTGCAGTACAGCCGTCGAGTGCCGCTCGGTGTCGTGGCTGTCATTACGCCGTGGAATTTCCCTGTCGCGATTCCGATTTGGAAGATCGCTCCCGCGTTGATCTGCGGCAATGCCGTCATCTGGAAGCCGGCGGAAAACGGTTCTTTGACCGCGACGCGTCTGGCAGAAATTTTTGCCGAGACGAAGCTGCCGCCAGGAGTGCTCAATCTGGTGATCGGAAAAGGACGGGAAATCGGAACGACTTTGATTGAGGAAGCTGCGGTGGACGCGGTCAGCTTCACCGGCTCGTCCGCGACAGGCAGACAGATCGCGATTGCTTGCGCGGGACGCAACATCAAATGCCAGACCGAGATGGGCGGAAAAAATGCGGCGGTTGTCCTCGCTGACGCGGATCTGGACAAAACGGTGCCGATCTTGCTCAGCGGGGCATTCCGCTCTGCTGGGCAAAAATGTACGGCGACGAGCCGGATTATTGTGGAAAAGGCGGCTTACGAGCCATTGGTCGAGCGGTTGCAGACAGCTATCTCGCTGTGCAAGGTCGGGGATGCTTCCGATCTGGATGCTTACTTGGGTCCGGTCGCTTCTGCGGCGCAGTACGAGACAGTCGGGCAATACGTGTCTATCGCCCAGTCTGAGGCCCGGTTGATTGCCCAAAGTCCGGCTTATGCGGGAGCGGAGCACGGCTACTTTATCCGTCCGCAAATCGTGGAAGGAGTAGCGGCCGACCACGCTTTGGTTCAGGAGGAAGTGTTCGGGCCGCTGGCTGTGCTTTTGACGGCAGATGGGTTCGACGAGGCAATCGAGCTGTGCAACCAGTCTGTGTACGGGCTGAGCGCTTCGCTGTTTACCCGTGATCTGGCGAGTGCCCACCGCTTTTTGGACTTGGCGCAGGCCGGGATGGTGCGCGTCAATCAGGAGACGGCCGGGGTGGAGTACCAGGCTCCGTTTGGCGGCATGAAGCAGTCCAGCTCGCATACGCGGGAGCAAGGGCAAGCGGCGCTGGACTTTTACAGCGCCACGAAGACGTGCGCGATCAAATACGCCTGGTAAACAGCGAAACCTGGCAGGTAAAGGTGTGGGAGGACTATGAACATCCAGCAGTTGTTTACGACCATTGACGCCCATACAGGAGGGGAGCCGCTGCGGATCATCACGGGCGGCATCCCGCCTCTCAAAGGCGAAACGATTTTGGAGAAGCGCCGTTATTTTCGCCAGGAGCTGGATCATATCCGGCGGGTGCTGATGTACGAACCGCGCGGACACCACGGGATGTACGGTTGCGTCATGACGGCTCCCGTCAGCCCGGATGCGGCCTTTGGCGTCCTGTTCATGCACAACGAAGGCTACAGTACGATGTGCGGCCACGGGATCATCGCGGTCGTGACAGCGGCGATCGAGACAGGGATGCTTCGCGTGGCTGACCCGGATGAAAAAATTGTGATCGACAGTCCGGCGGGCCGGATCATCGCGCGTGCCCACACGGATGGAGCGCACGTCCAGTCGGTCGCTTTTGAGAATGTCCCGTCTTTTGTGTTCGCCAAGGACGTGCCGATCGAGTGGGAAGGAAAGCTGTTTTCCGTCGATATCGCCTTTGGCGGAGCTTTTTACGCGGTCGTGCAAGCCAAGGACATCGGTGTCCAGGTCGAGATCGAGCAGCTGGCGAGTTTGCAGGAGTGGGGCAGCCGGATCAAGCAGCAGATTGAAGCGAAGCTTGCGGTCGTTCATCCGTTCGAGCCTGAGCTGGCTGGCATTTACGGGGTGATTATCTCGGATGAGCCGCGTGTGCAAGGTTCACACTTGCGCAACGTGACCGTTTTCGCCGACAAGCAGATTGACCGCTCGCCGTGCGGCACAGGTACGGCTGCGCGGGTGGCGACGCTTTTTGCCAGAGGGCAGTTGGCTGTCGGGGAGCGGTTTGTGCACGAAGGGATCGTGGGCAGCCAATTCGTCGGTACCGTACTGGAAACGACGCAGGTAGGCGACTACCCGGCGGTCATTCCGTCCATTGAAGGCCGGGCCTTTATCACAGGCTTGCACCAGTTTGTCGTCGATCCGACTGATCCGTTAAAGGACGGCTTTTTGCTGCGCTAGGCATGGCAGGAGTGGGGAAAAAGGGGCTGCATGATCTGGGCGGCCTCTTTTTCATGCATATAACGGTGTCACAATACTGCCACGCATCCAGGCATCTGCTTTTTTCCGACACTTCTGTTATAATGGCTGGGACAAGTATAAACAAGGGAAAAAGGGGTTGAATTTTGTGCCGTATAAAGCGTTGCTGGAGTCCCACGTGGGTGGTTGGGAAGTCGCGATTGTCCTGTTGATCGTAGCGTACTTCCTCTATCGTGCGGGCAAGGAAAAAGCGGGCAAGATCGTACATATGCTGCTCAGACTCATGATGGTCATTATTCTCGTATCCGGAGCGTGGATGCTGTTTACCGTGCACGCCAGCGAAGTGTATTTCTACGTGAAAGGTCTGCTCGCGATTGTCGCTTTCGGCTTGATCGAGATGTCGCTGGGACGGGCGAAAAGACAGGAAGGCAGCATCGGCTTTTTCATCGGCTGTTTGCTCGTGCTGGTCGTAGTCATCATGCTCGGCTACCGTGTATTCGCCTAGTCGTCTGGAAACGGAAATGTATGCATAGGGCTTTCTTTTGCAAGTTGCACGCTTGCAGGGGAAGGCTTTTTTTCATGAAACGGGATATGGCTGCTTGCGGTCAACCAAAAGGTCATGACTGTTTTGTTGCCTGGCCGGGGCTGACGTTGAGGCGGTCGGGCGTTGATCGCGGGACGGGAGCGGAAATTTTGGAGAAACACTCCACTTTATATAAAAGTAATGGCGGATAACTCCTTTTTTGATATAATGACGGTAAGCACGACCAAACGGAGTCACTTTTCAAAAGGAGGCGCAGCATGGCAGGACATACAGAGGAGTTGACCGTTGCCGGAGTCAAGACAAACACCCTTTTGCACATCCAGAGTCTTTTGCCCTCCTTCACGAAATCGGAGCAAAAGGTAGCGAGCATCGTTTTGCAGCAGACAGACAGCGTCATTTATTCTTCTGTGATCGACCTGGCTGAAAAGGCTGGCGTCGGCGAAACGACGGTGCTGCGCTTTTGCCGGAAAATCGGTTTTCGCGGCTATCAGGAGTTCAAGCTGGCGCTCGCGCAGGAGCTGGTTGCACCTGCGAAAAATTTGCACGGCGAAGTAGGCGAGGAAGATTCGCTGGAGACGATGGCGCAAAAAATAACCGCGACGAATCAACAGGCGATTGCCGATACATCTGCCCTGTTCGATCTGGAGCAGATCGAGCGTTGTGTCCAGCTTTTGCAGCAGGCAGGGACGATTCACTTTTACGGAGTAGGAACATCGGCTGTGACGGCGCAGGATGCGAAGTACGCGTTTTTGCGGATCGGACTGCGCGTGGATGCCATGAGTGAATCGCACCTTCAGGCGATGGCGGCAGCTACGCTCGGGCCGGGGGATGTAGCGATCGGGCTGTCTGTTTCCGGGAGCACGAAGGATACGATCGATTCGCTCAAGGTCGCGAAAGAGGCGGGAGCCACGACGATTTGCATTACGCATTACCGCCGCTCGCCGATTACGGGTGTCGCGGATATGACGCTGTTGACCGCCGCACAGGAAGGCCCGTTGCAGGGAGGTTCTCTGGCTGCGAAAATCGCCCAGTTGCACGTGCTGGACGTCATCTGCACGACCATTACGCTGCGCAACAAGGAAAAGGCGCTCACATACAAGGAACGGACAGCGAAAGCCGTATTGGAACGAAAATATTGATTGAGGTGAGAGGAATTGAAACTTGTCATAGTCAAAGATTATCAGGAAATGAGCCGCAAAGCGGCCGAATTGCTTGCCTCTGAGGTGAAGCAGCACCCGCAGACCGTCCTGGGTCTGGCAACGGGCGGCACTCCGGTAGGCATGTACCGGGAGCTGATCAAGCTGCACGAAGACGAAGGGATCGATTTTTCGCAGGCGCAGAGCTTTAATCTGGATGAATATGTCGGGCTGTCTTCGGCGCATCCGCAAAGCTATCGCGCCTATATGCAGGAAAATTTGTTCCAGCACATCAACTTGCCAGCAGACAAAACACACGTCCCAACAGGAGATGCGGTCGATCTGGACAAGGAGTGCGCGCGCTATGAGGAAGCGATTCGCGAAGCGGGCGGTATCGATATTCAAGTGCTTGGCATCGGCAACAACGGTCACATCGGATTCAACGAACCGGGATCTTCCGCGGAGTCGACGACGCGGGTGGTGCAACTGACCGAGAGCACGATTGAGGCGAACGCCCGTTATTTTGCCAGCGTGGAGGAAGTGCCTACGCAAGCGGTTTCCATGGGGATCAAGACGATTCTCGGAGCGAAAAAGGTCGTGCTGTTGGCAAGCGGAGAGGCAAAAGCACAGGCTGTGCGCCTGATGGTGGAGGGCGAGCCGACAGCGGATGTGCCAGCGTCCTTGCTGCAACTTCACCCGGATGTAACGGTCATCGTGGACGAGGCGGCGGCGAGCCAGCTGACTGTCGCTGCGACAAGTGTGGAAAACAAGCGGTAGCCGTCTGGCGCCGCTTGTTTCTTTTGTTGTTCACCAATCTGTTCCGAATATCTGTCTGTCCCTTATGCTATACTGGGAGTGTTGTCACGAAGGTTCACCAGATTTTTCTAAGGAGCTGATTTTCGATGAGCGCAAACGAAGCGTTGCTTACATTAGAAGGTTGGTATACGTATCATAATTTCCGCACGATCAATTGGGAAAAGTGGAAAGCGGCTTCCGCCGAGGAGCGCCAAGCAGCGTTGGACGAGCTGAACGGGCTGATCCGCACTTGGGAAGCGAACGAAGCGGAAAACCAAGGAAGCACGGCTTTCTATTCGATTCTTGGACACAAAGCAGACCTCGTGTTCATGTTCCTGCGCCCGACCATGCAAGAACTCGAAGAAATCAAGACGGCTTTCAATAAAACCCGCTTTGCTGCCTTTACAGATGCTCCGTACTCCTACGTCTCCGTTGTCGAGTTGAGCAACTATGTACATAACCCGGGCGAAGATCCGAAGGCAAATCCGCACGTGCGCGATCGCCTGTATCCGATCCTGCCAAAATGGGAGCACATTTGCTTCTACCCAATGAACAAAAAACGCGATTTGCAAGACAACTGGTACATGCTGAGCATGCAGGAGCGTCAAGAAATGATGCGCTCCCACGGCATGATCGGCCGCTCCTACGCTGGACGCGTCAAACAAATCATCGGCGGCTCCGTCGGTTTCGACGATTGGGAGTGGGGCGTGACGCTGTTCGCCAACGATCCGCTGGAGTTCAAGCACATCGTCTACGAAATGCGCTTTGATGAAGTGAGTGCCCGTTTTGGCGAGTTCGGCAACTTCCTGGTCGGTAACGTGCTGAATCAGGAAACGCTCGCGAAAAAACTGGAAGTGTAATCATCTGTCAAAAATCTGCTGTGCGGCTGCTAGTTGTCGCATCGGCAGATTTTTTTTGCCCGGGGAGATCGGCTCTGGCTCGGTCTTTTTTAGGCGTCGAGCCTGCCAGCCGCAGGAAACCGATTTGTGCTCGGAACGTAGATGTAATAGGATGGGAGAAATGTGAAGAACAGAGAGAGGCTGCGCTGGGAAGCGATTAAGCCGGAAGGAGAGGGGATTGCAATGAAAAGCATCAAGCCAGGAAGAGGGCCGTCGGCAATGGGCGCGGCGGGAAGTGTCGTTGCTATTGTTTTCGGAGTATTTTGGACGATTATGGCATTTTTCATCACGCAAGATTCGCCGTTTCCCGTGGTCGGCACGATTTTTCCTTTGTTTGGGGTCTTGTTTATCATTATCGGGATCGTTCAGGCTGTTTATCACTATAAAAACGCTACAGGCAGAGAGCGGATGTCGCTGTACGATATTACGGACGCCCACGAGGAAGGCGACCCGTTGAACCGCCGATTCGGCAAGGAGAGAGAAGCGGAAGCGGACACAGAGACGACAGGCGAAAAAGCTTTTTGTCCGTACTGCGGGCAGCGCGTAAAGGCTGGCTACCAATACTGTCCGGGCTGCGGGAAAAAGGTGTAAGGACACGGTTTCTTAACAAAGTCGTGGCTTTGGTTCCCGGAAACTTTTTGATACAGTAAAGAGGAAAGCGACATCAGAGCGGAGGGGAACAAGACTGGGCTTTCTAAAGCTGAAAATCGGCTATCGCACTTTAAAAACGGCGATCGGGACAGCGATCTCGATCTTTTTGGCTCAACAGCTTGATCTGCTGTACCCCGCATCTGCGGGCATCATTACGATTCTTTGCATACAAGTAACGGTCAAGCAGTCGTTCCGCACAGCGTGGAACCGGATCATGTCCAGCTTTCTCGGGCTTGGCATCGGGATGGCGCTGTTTTATTTGCTCGGGTATTCGCCTGTTGCCATTTTGCTCGCCATCCTGCTGTTTTTGCCGCTCGCTGTGCGGTTTGGCATCCAGGAGGGCTTCGTCAGCAGCATGGTCGTGCTCATGCACCTGTACTCGGCGCAAAGAATGGATTTCCCGTTATTGCTGAACGAAGCGGGACTGCTGGTGATCGGCGTCGGGGTCGCGCTGCTCGTGAACTTGTACATGCCGAGCCTAGACAAGGAACTGCGGGCGATGCAAAAGCAGATCGAGCAGCTGTTCAGGCAAATTTTGCGGGAGTTTTGCTACTACTTGCGGCATGGCGAGAGCGATTGGGACGGGAAAGAGATGATCGAGGCGCCGGGTCTTTTGGAAAAAGCGCTCAGGCTTGCGTCGCGCGACATCGATAACCGTCTGGGGCGGCGCGATGACTCGTACTACCAATACTTTGTCATGCGAGAAAAGCAGTATGAACTGTTGGAGCGGATGATGCCGATCGTTTCGTCACTCGACACGCAGGTGCCGCAGAGCCATTGGATCGCTGATTTTCTCGAACGGATCAGCGACTCGGTGCACCCGGGCAATACGGCGTACCGCTTTATCGATCAGCTTCGCCAAATGCGCGAGGAGATCAAGGAGTCGGAGCTGCCGCGCACGCGCGAGGAATTTGAGACGAGAGCGTCGCTGTTTTACTTGTTGCGCGAGATCGAGAATTATTTATTCATCAAGCATGAGCTGGGCAAAAGCAGTGAGGACAAAAAAACAGCAGCCGTAGCGGAGCCAACACCGGGCAAGTAACGCTTCGTGTGGCAAAACGGCAAAACGGCAAAAACGCCAAAGAACAAAGGCGCTTTCTTCTGAGCAAAACCGGAAGAAGGCGCTTTTTGTGTCCCAAACAACATCCCGACTTTTTGCTGAAAAAGGCGTGAAAGCTTGGCACTGCCAGCTTCTGCCCTTTCAGGCATGCATATTTATTCAGTAAATTTTATTTTTCTTGAATGTCTGAAAATATACAATTATAATTTAAATCAGAAATCATTTCCGATATTCGGAAAAAGTGAAAAGGGCCATCCATCCGGCAACAGATAGATAGGGGGATAGCAGGATGATTGAGGTTAAGCAGCTAGTCAAGTCTTTCGGATCACTCACCGTGCTGAAAGGTGTCACTCTCTCGGTAGAGGAGAAAGAAGTCGTCGTCTTGCTCGGTGCCAGCGGTTCAGGCAAAAGCACTTTGCTTCGATGTTTGAATTTTTTGGAATTTCATGAAGCTGGCGAGATTTGGATCAGCGGGGAGAAGGTTGACCCGCACAAGACCAATCTGAACCATTTTCGGGCAGAGGTTGGGATGGTATTCCAGCACTTCAATCTGTTCCCGCACAAGACGGTACTGGAAAATGTGATCGAGGCTCCGGTGCACGTCAAGGGAATGAAAGTCGCCGAGGCGAAAGAGCTGGCCAACGAACTGTTGAAAAAAGTAAACATGCAGGATAAGGCGGATGTGTACCCGGACATGCTCTCGGGTGGACAGAAGCAGCGCGTGGCGATTGCGCGAGCGCTTGCGATGAAGCCGAAAATCATGCTTTTCGATGAACCTACCTCCGCACTTGACCCTGAGCTGGTCGGCGAAGTGTTGCAGGTAATGAAGCAACTGGCAAAAGAAGGCATGACCATGATCGTCGTCACCCATGAAATGGGCTTTGCCCGCGAAGTCGCAGATCGCGCCGTGTTCATGCACGATGGTCAAATCCTGGAGCAAGGGCCGCCTAGTGCGTTCTTTGAAAATCCGCAACACGAAAGAACCAAGCAGTTTTTGCGCAGCATTCGTTAAAAACAGAGAAAACAGGGGGAATTTCAGATGAAAAAACGTGCAAAATGGTCCGGAGTTTTGTTGTCTACCGTTCTGTTGGGCTCGCTTCTGCTCTCGGCATGTGGCTCTCAAGAGAGCAGCGCGCCGGCAGGAGGCGGACAAGCAGCGGGCGGCGAAGGCAAAAAAGATTTTACTTACGCGATGAGCGGAGTGTACAAGCCGTTCAGCTTTAAAGAAAACGGGCAGCTGACAGGCTTTGACGTAGAAATCGGACAAGCGCTGGCGGAAAAAATGGGGATGAACGCCGTTCCGATCACGAACCCGTTTGAGACGATCATTCCTGGTCTGGATGCGAAAAAATACGACTCGATCATCGGCAGCTTGACGGTGACTCCCGAGCGTCAAAAAGCGGTTTCCTTCACGAATCCGTACTATCGCTCCGGCTCGCAGATTTTCGTGCAGGAAGGCAACACGACAATCAAGGGCAAGGACGATCTGAAAGGCAAAAAGATCGGGGTCGTCAAAGCTTCCAACTACTTGGACTGGGCGAAAAAACTGACAGATGAAGATAAAATCACCCAATACGACAGCGATATCACGGCGCTGCTCGACTTGCCGACAGGACGTCTGGACGCGGTCATTACCGACCAGGTAGTAGGCTTGCGCTTTATTAAAGAGGGTGGCGGAAAAGTCATCGACGTGGGTGAGCCACTCAGCTTCGACGAACAGGCAATTGCTGTGCGACTGGGCGATCAGGAATCGGTAGACCGAATCAACAAAGCGCTGGATGAAATCATCAAAGACGGCACCTACGAAAAAATCAGCCAAAAATGGTTTGGCCGCAATATCCTGCAAAAACAATAAAGTGGGCAACGGGGTGTCCGGTTTGGACGCCCCCCTTTTTCCGCTTCATGTGAGGAGGATTTCCTATGATCATCGATATTTTTCTGAACAGCTATCCCCTTTTCCTGAAAGCGACCTGGTTGACCGTTCAGCTCACGGCAGTCGCTCTCTTGCTCGGTTGCATCGTCGGACTGATCATTGCGTTTTTCCGCATTTCCAATTCCAAGCCGCTTAACTATTTCGCGCACTTGTACATTACCGTCATTCGCGGTACGCCTTTGATCGTGCAAATTTGTATTTTGTACTTCGGGTTGGCGAACATGGTGACGCTTTCCCAGTTTTGGGCAGGGGCAATCGCGCTCGCCGTTCATAACGGAGCTTATATTGCCGAGATTTTCCGCGGCTCGATCCAATCGATTGATCGCGGGCAGATGGAAGCGTCCCGCTCGCTCGGGATGTCGTACCCGCTGGCCATGCGCCGCATCATTTTGCCGCAGGCGTTTCGCCGGGCGATCCCGTCTCTCGGCAACCAGTTCATCATCGGGTTGAAGGACTCGTCGCTGGTAGCGTACGTAGGGATGCAAGATTTGTGGGGAACTGGTCTCGGTGAGGCGGCTTCCAACTACAAACAGCTGGAGACATACATGGTCGTCGGCTTGTACTATCTCGTGCTGATTATGCTGTTCACCTATTTTGTCAACAGACTGGAGACGAGGCTTGCCAAGGGAAAAACACCGCGAAAGCAGGCCAAGGATACGAGTGTCGCAGCATAAGGCACGTTTATGGAGGACGAAGGAACTATGGTTCAATCAATCGAACGGACGATGAAAATCATCAGAGTGCTGATATCAGACGAAAAACACGCCTGGCCCATATCGGAGTTAGCAGAAGCGACCGGCCTGCCGATCAGCACGCTCCACCGTTTCCTCGAATCGATGATCCAGTTCGGATTGGTTGAGCAGGAGCCTGTCACCAAGCATTACAAACCCGGTTATACGTGGATGGAAATCGGCTTTATTTTGCACGAGAAGCTGAATTTGCGTTCCGTGGCTCGACCATTCATGGAGGAGCTGGCCAACGAGGTCGAAGAGAGCATTTTCCTGAACGTACTGGCAGGCAAGGACTCGATGCCGATTGAAAAGGTCGAGAGTCCGCTGAAAATTCGCATTGACGAGAACTTGGGGGAACGGATTCCACTGACGATCGGTGCCCCCAGCAAAATGATTTTGGCCCATTCCAAGGCAGCCGAGATCGAAAAAATTATTTCCGAGCAGCTGCCAGCGCCTTCGCACGAAGCGTTTCTGGAACAGCTTGCGGCCGCCAAAAAAGGCGGATATGCCATCAGCTACGGCGAAAAAACGGAAGGGACGATGGCAGTCGCAGCCCCGATCTTTGGCTACGGCAATCAGCTCGTGGCTGCGATTTCCATCAATGCGCCGATCTTCCGCGTCCCGGATGAACGGCTGCCGCAGCTCATCGAAAAAGTAAAGCAGCAAGCAACCGCTATATCTGCAAGAATCGGCGGCGCTTAATCGCAACCTCCATTTCCGAACGTCATCGGATGGAGGTTTTTGTTTTTTAATGCTTACTATTGGAACTTTCAATTTTTTTGCCCGAAAAAACTGTGTTAGTGTGGAGGAAATCGAGAGGAGGAGCACAAGACATGTTTCCATTTCGGGTCATCAATCAACCAACAACGGAACAGCTGCTGGACATGGCGAGTGTCATCGAAGTGGTGGAGCAAGCCTACCAGATGAAATCGAGTCAGCAAGCGACGCTGTTTCCGCTGATTTTTCATGAATTTGCGGCAGGCAAAGCGGATATGGATATCAAGTCGGGCCATTTGCCCGGAGCGGATATATTCGGACTCAAGCTCGTCTCCTGGTTTGGCGAGAACGAGCAAAAAGGATTGCCGCAGCTGATCGGAACCGTGATGGTGCTGGACAGCCGGACAGGCGTTCCGCTGGGGCTGTTGAGCGGCGAGCATATTACATGCATGCGAACGGGGGCTGCTGGCGGGATCGGGGCCAAGTATTTGGCTCGACCGGAAGCGGAAAATCTGCTGATGATCGGGACGGGTCACCAGGCGCCTTTTCAAATCATCGCGACACTGATGGCGATGGACAACATCAAGCGAGTGTACATCAGCCATCCGCGCTCCTACGAAAAGGCGCAAAAGTTCGCGGCAGCGATCAAAGACAGACTGCTCACGGCGTTCGTAGCGAAATACGAAGGAGAAGACTACGAGCGCTACGCACGTAAATGCGAGGTTGAGTTTATCGCGGTCGAAAGCCTGGAAAAGACGGTCGGAGAAGCGGACGTGATCATCACGGCAACCCCTTCCCGGACGCCGCTGATTCAGAGCAAATGGGTCAAGCCAGGGACGCACATTACGTGCATCGGAGCCGACATGGCGGGCAAGCAGGAAATCGATGAGCGACTTTTCGCCATGGGACGGGTCTTCGTGGATGACATCGGGCAGGCTGTGAGCGTGGGAGAAACCGAGATTCCGCTGAAAAAAGGGCTGATTTCGCAGGCGGACATTGTCGCGGAAATCGGCAGCGTCATTCTCGGACAGGCAGCGGGACGCCGCTCGGCGGAGGAAATTACGATTTTTGACAGCACAGGCATTGCGCTGCAAGATTTGCTGACAGCGCACCACATTTTGCAAAAGGCGCAAGCGAGCGGCGCAGGAGCTGTCGTCGATCTGTAGTAGCAGCTTGCGATCCATACACACGGAAATGCACGGAACAACCGAAGGAGAG
Source organism: Brevibacillus sp. FSL K6-0770 (assembly GCF_038000275.1). Classification (NCBI taxonomy): domain Bacteria; kingdom Bacillati; phylum Bacillota; class Bacilli; order Caryophanales; family Paenibacillaceae; genus Brevibacillus; species Brevibacillus sp. FSL K6-0770. Next base: position 4,546,413 of record NZ_JBBOBQ010000001.1, on the reverse strand, counting down.
GTCAAAGATGAGAATTGCCCCGTTTAAAGTAGAAGAATGGATGAATGCCTACGAGCTGGAAGCGGTCTACAACATCGCGGAAACGTGTGTGGACTCCCTGACCGTGGAAGAGCTGATTCGCCTGTCGGCAGAGCCGGCCGATTTTTTTGCCGAGATGGCGCAAAAGAAGCTGACGTACGGCCACATCGAAGGCTCGCCTGAGTTCCGCAGTCTCGTCGCGGGCATGTACAAGACGCTGACGCCGGACAATATTTTGGTGATGAACGGAGCGATCGGAGCCAATTTTCTTGCGCTGTTTTCGCTGGTCGGCCCTGGCGATGAAGTCGTCTCTGTCCACCCGACTTATCAGCAGATTTACGAAGTGCCTGCGTCGTTCGGCGCTGAGGTGAAGCTGCTGCGACTGGTGCCGGAGAAGCAGTTTTTGCCTGACCTGGATGAACTGCGCACGCTTGTCACAGACAAGACCAAGCTGATTTGCATCAACAATCCGAACAACCCGTCCGGTGCGCTGATGGATGAGGTGACGTTGCGCGAAATTGTGGAGATTGCCCGTTCGGTCGACGCTTACGTGTTGTGTGACGAGGTGTATCGCCATTTGCATCAGGACCCGGAGATCGAGGTTCCGTCTATCGTAGATTTGTATGAAAAAGGGATTGCGACGAGCAGCATGTCAAAAGTATTTTCGCTGGCCGGCTTGCGCCTGGGCTGGATCGCCGCGCCCCTCGACGTCATCAAAAACTGCTTCTCGCACCGCGATTACACGACGATCAGCTGCGGGATGCTCGACGACATGCTGGCGGTTCATGCGCTGAAAAACAGGGACAAGATCATGGAGCGCAATCTGAAAATCGTGCGGGACAACCTGCAAATTTTGGACGAGTGGGTGGCGGCGGAACCGCTCATCTCTTACGTCAAGCCAAAAGCGGGAACGACCGCCATGCTCAAATACGAGCTGGATATGCCGTCGGAAGCGTTTTGCATCGAGCTGTTCCGTGCGACAGGCGCGTTTTTGACGCCGGGAAGCTGCTTTGACATGGAAGGCTGGGTGCGGATCGGGTACGCTTGCGACACAGAGGTGCTCCAGGCGGGTTTGGCGCAAGTCTCGAAGTTTTTGCGGGAGAGAAGCTAGGCGATAAGCGGATTGCTTGCCTGGAAAAAAGGTGCTGACGATTGCAAGCGGCAGCAATGGGGACGCCGCCAAGCTGGCGGGGAGCGTATCCCGTTATTCATAGTGGTGCACTGTGCAGGTTGAACTTCACGTCCACTCTCGGCTACACTTTTCCGTATAGACGAAGAAGCGGGGGAGAGTGGTGCAAGGCATGGAGCTGCGGAATTTGAAAACGTTTCAGGTCGTAGCGGAGCATTTGAACTTGACGAAGGCTGCCGAGCTGCTCGGGTACAGCCAGCCGACGATTACTTTGCAGATTCAGGCACTGGAGCGGGAGCTGGGGCATCCGCTTTTGAACCGCGTCGGCAAGCGCACCTTTTTGACCCCGGCAGGGAAGCTGGTGAAGCAGCATACCGATCAGCTTTTTTCTGTCCTGTTGCGCATGGAGGAGGGGCTGAACCACCTGCATCTGCCTGTCGGCCCGCTCGTGGTGGCCGCGCCCGAATTTTACTGTACCCAGTACATGCCGCAAATGCTCAAGGCTTATGTGGAGACACATCCCCAAGTGAACTTGCAGGTCATCTCGTGCACGAGTCAGGAAGCGTTGAAAAAAATTCGCGCCCACGCAGCGGACATCGGGATTATTGCCGGAACCAGTACGCAGCAGGGGATTTATTCCATGGTCGTCGATTTAGAGGAATTTGCTCTCGTTGCTGCGCCGGATATGGTGCAGGGCCGTTCGATGACGGAAACGCTGACGCAATTCCCGTTTTTGTCCTATCAGGAAGGGTGTAATCTCGATGGCTTCATTACGGAGTGTCTGCTGGAGATCAGCTACGTCCCGCCCTCTGTCATCAAGTGCAGCAGCGAGGAGACGATCAAGCGCTCTGTGCTCAATCAGACGGGCGTCGCCTTGCTCAGTACGGCGCTGGTGGAGGGGGAGCTGCGAACGGGCGAGCTTGTCGAGTTGTACCGTTTTTCCAAAAAGGCGGAAACTTCGCTCGTCTGTCTGGAGCGGCGGCGCGACGAACCAGCGATTCAAACGTTCATGGAGCTGGTAAAAGACGTGTGGCTTTCGGTGCGGGAAGAGTAGGCCGGATGAGTGGCGGACGCCTTTACATGTTTTGAATTGGCAACGGGCATAATTTCTGGGAGCTTGTGTTGCAGCAGAACCAGAAACAGCAAGGAGCTGATTGTTACGAACAAGGATCAAGCGCCTGTGCGCTATGCCAACAGCATTTACATGAAGGAGCTGGTGCGCGAAGAGGATCGGCTTCATCCGTTCCCGATTTTTCGCCGCCTGCGCGCAGAAACTCCTGTCCGCTACGATGAAAACCGCCAGACGTGGGATGTGTTTCGCTACGACGACATTCAGCGAATTTTGAAGGATCACACGACGTTTTCCTCCAAAAGGATCGCGGATGCGAAAAAAGAAACGGTGCTAACGATGGATCAGCCGAAGCATACCCAGATGCGCAATCTCGTGAACAAGGCGTTTACGCCCAAAGCGATTTCCGATTTGACCCCGCGCATTGACTCGATCGTCACGGAGCTTCTCGACATGGTCAAGGACAAGCGGGAAATGGATTTGGTGCGCGATTTTGCTTATCCGCTGCCTGTAATTGTCATTGCCGAGCTGCTCGGCGTTCCGCCAAAAGACCGCAGATTGTTCAAGGATTGGTCCGATACGATGGTCAAAGGAGCGGAAGCCGATACAGACGAGGCTCTTATCCAGATGCACAAGGACAAGGAAAAAGCGGAAGCAGAGCTGTTCCACTACTTTCGGGCGATATTGGCCGAGCGGCGGGCTGATCCAAAAGATGATCTCATCTCCGCCTTGCTCGCTGCCGAAATCGACGGAGAGCGGCTGAACGAAGAGGAAGTATTGCGCTTCTGTATTTTGCTGCTGGTCGCAGGCAACGAATCCACGACCAATCTGATCACGAACACGATTCGCGTCATGACCGAGCAGCCGGACATCCAGGAGCGAGTGCGCCAAGACAGGGAGCTGGTCAAATCGACGATCGAGGAGACGCTGCGCTACTATCCTCCGTTCGTTGTGGTCGGCCGCCGCGCAGTGGAAGATGTGGAAATCGGCGGACAAAAGATCGCAGCGGGCCAGCAGGTCGTCTCCTGGGTCGTATCCGGCAATCGCGACGAGAGCAAATTCGAGCAGCCGGATTTGTTTTTGCCTGACCGCAAGCCGAATGCCCATCTCAGCTTTGGCTTCGGCATTCACTTTTGCCTGGGAGCGCCTCTCGCCCGGCTGGAAGGGCAGATTGCCTTGGACAGGATTTTGTCTTCGCTGCACGAGATCGCATCGCCAAAAACAGCGCTGACTCCGATTCCGAGTCCGATTGTTTTTGGCGTGGAGAGTTTTCCCGTGACGTTTCAAACCCGTTGAGGCGCGGGAGACAAGCCGATTTTGCTTGCGGACGGCAGCCGAGAAAACGGGGCAAGGGCAGGCACCTCCAGAGCAGAGGTGTCTTTTTTGTGCTTTTTGTTCACTGAAATTGAAGTTACATATACAAAAGGAGATATAAAGTAAAAAATCCAGAAAATATCTGAGGAACAAATGTAAATTGTTTGACTATTTGAATGGGCGTAGGTATAATTTGGTTATCTTTGTTAGTAAAGTTAACTAACTGCTGTGGTGGTGATTGTAAAGGCGTGCGAGCTCCCAGAAAAACAGGCAACAGTAAACTCGTAAAGAAACTGAACAAGGAAGAAGTTTTGCAACAGGTCATCCAACACGGTCAGATTTCCCGCGCCGATATTTCCAAGCAGACACTGCTCAGCCGTCCGTGCGTCTCCGCTTTGGTCGATGAAATGATTCAGGAAGGATTGCTGCAAGAGGTCGGCATGGGGGATTCCAAAGGCGGCCGCAAGCCGATTCTTTTGGAATACAATTACCAGGCTTATGCGATTGCTGGAGCGATCTTCGAAGGGTCGATACTGGACATGGCGATTGCGGATATGAAGGGGGAGTTTCTCGCCCGTCATCGCAAGCGACTGGCGCAGCCGGCGAACGGGGAGACCGTCATCGAGGATTTGGCAGCAGGTTTGGATCGCTTGCTTGCCGAGAGCGGGATTCCGCGCGAGCGACTGCTTGGCATGGGAGTGGGATTGCAAGGGGTCACGCAGCGGGGAAGCGGTACGGTCAGCTTTTCGCCGAGTACGGGCTGGATGGGGTCGCCGATATTGCAAACCATCGAGTCGCGACTGGGGCTGCCCGTCATCATCGACAACGATGTGAACATGATGACTTTGGGCGAATACGTTCGCGGAGCAGGCACTGGCCATTCCAACGTCGTCTACATGTACGTGGGAACGGGCATTGGTGCGGGGATCATCCTGGATGGACAGTTTTACCGGGGGAGTCGGGAAGCAGCAGGCGAGATCGGCTTCATGATGATCGGTCCGGTACATAACCGCCCGAATGGCGCGTCCGGAGTGTTTGAGACGAATTTTTCCATACCGGGAATCGCGCAGCAGGCAAAGGGATTTCTCTCTGACCTTCAGGAAGGGTCGAGTGTCATAGAACAGCTCATGCTTTGTGCCAAACAAAACAGCGAAGCGAAAGCGCTTTTGCAGGAAGTGTATCGGCATTGGGCTTACGGCATGGCGAATATCATCAGCATTTTGAACCCGGAAATCCTGATTTTGAGCGGAGAGATGGTCCACGTCGATGATGAAGGGGTGAAGCAAATTCACGATTGGCTGACCGAGTGGGTGCCAGAGGTGCCTTGTCTCGAAAAGGCTGCTCTGGGGGAGCGAGCAGGTTTGATTGGTGCCGTCCACAGTGTATTGGAAGCGTTTCCGTTCACACGACTGCTTGACAAAGAGTGAGAAAAAAGAGGGGGAGTCAGTTTTGAAAAAGGTCAATCACAAGCTGAAATCATGGATGAAAGGCGTATTCGCCAGCTCCTTGGCTCTGACTGTGGCCGCGTGCTCAGGTGGAGGACAGGAAGCAAAGCCTGCCGACAACGGCGCAGGCGGCCAAACGGGCTCGCAGCCAGCTGCGCAAACTCCGGCTCCATCCGGTGAACCGCAAAAGCTGGTTATTTACACCGGACGGGATAAAAACATCTTTGAGATCGTGCTGCCAAAGTTCAAGGAAAAGTATCCGAATATTGAAGTGGAAACGCTCGAAATGGGCGCTCAGCAAATTTTGGAGCGCGTACGCGCGGAAAAAGCGAATCCGCAAGCTGACTTCTGGTGGGGCGGCACACAGTCTGCTCTGAGCACAGCGGCCGACGAAGGATTGCTGGAGCCGTACAAGCCGACTTTTGCCGACAAGATTCCTGATCTGTACAAAGACAAGGAAGATCGCTGGTACGGCGAGATGCTTTTGCCAGAGGTCATCATGTACAACTCGCAGGCGCTCAAGCCGGAAGAAGCTCCGCAAGACTGGGATGAGCTGCTCGATCCGAAATTCAAGGACAAAATCGTCATCCGCAACGTTTTGCCATCCGGCACGATGCGGACGATCTACTCCGCGATGATTTTCCGCCAAGGTGCGGATACGCCGGAAAAAGGCTACGAATGGCTGACAAAGCTGGATGCCAACACGAAAGAATACACGCAAGACCCGACCAACCTCTACCTGAAGCTTGACCGTCAAGAGGGCGTCATTTCCTTGTGGAACCTGCAAGATGTTTTGCTCCAAAGCAAAAAGAACAACCATCCGTACGACTTCATCTATCCAAAGAGCGGAGCGCCGATCCTCGTAGACGGTATCGCTCTCGTCAAAGGCGCGAAAAACCTCGATGCAGCGAAAAACTTTATGGAATTTTTGATGAGTCCTGAGATTGCTTCCCAATTGGCGAAGGAGCGTTTCCAGTTCCCGGCCCGCACGGATATCAGCAAGGATGAATTGCCAGACTTCATGAAAAACCTGGAGCTGAAACCACTCGAACTCGACTGGGCTGTCATGGCTGCCAAAGAGAAAGAATGGATGCAGCACTGGGATGAAAACATCAAGGGCAAAGGCAAGAAGTAACTCGCAACAGACTAGACGGGAAGGAGTGTTCCTTTCCGTCTAGTCGCTTATGCCAACGTCTTAGGCCAAGCAGCCAGGAATGGCCATGAAGGAGGAAACAAAACCTGATGAGCAGCGTAACACTTGATCACGTCCACAAAAAGTTTGGCAATGCAAAAGGGGTAGAAGACGTCCACATTCACATCGAATCAGGTGAATTTTTTACGTTTCTCGGTCCGAGTGGTTGCGGCAAAACGACTACCTTGCGGATGATTGCCGGCTTTTATTACCCGACAGCAGGGCAAATCCGCTTCGGTTCCCAGGAGGTTACCTCCGTTCCGCCCCACAAGCGCAATACAGGCATGGTGTTCCAAAACTATGCGCTTTTCCCGCACATGACCGTTTTTGAAAATATCGCGTTCGGCTTGCAGGTGCGTTCTGTGAACAAGGCAGAAACGAAAGAGCGCGTGGAGCGGATCATGAAGCTGGTTCGACTGGAAGGCTATGGCGAGCGGCGCATCGACCAGCTTTCCGGTGGGCAACAGCAACGGGTGGCGCTGGCACGGGCGCTGGTCATCGAGCCGCAGATTCTGCTGTTGGATGAGCCGCTGTCCAATCTGGACGCCAAGTTGAGAGAAGAGACGCGTTTTGAAATCAAACGGCTTCAGCTGGAGTTGGGGATTACGACGATATACGTGACGCATGACCAGGCTGAAGCGATGTCCATGTCGGACAGAATCATGGTCATGCAGGGCGGAGAAGTGCAGCAGATCGGTACTCCGCACGAGATTTACCATCGTCCTGTGAATCGTTTCGTCGCTTCGTTTATCGGGGAGACGAATTTGTGGGAAGGGACTGTGGTCGGCATCGACCGGGATGAAGTGCAAGTGCGCATCTCCTCGGGACAAGTGCTCAGCGGTTTTGCCAAAAATGCGTCGCCTCGCGCCAAGCTGGTAGTCGGAGAGCAGGTGACCATGTCCATCCGTCCTGAATCCGTCCAGGAGCAGAGCGAAGGAACAGGAACGAATATCGTCACAGGCAAGGTCGTCATGTCCGAGTTCACTGGCGCATGCGTGAACTACGTGACGGAAGTAGGTCAGGAAAACTTGCGCAGCATGTCCATCAACCTCGGCCGTCCAATCAAGCAACGCGGCGACGCCATCGGACTGCACATACCGAAGGAGAGCATCTATTTCGCCGGATAAGGGGGAAAAAGCTTTTGAGAGCAGAATTGCAGCAAGCGCCGACATCGGCCAGACGAAAGTCCATCACGGCTTCACCCGCCTTCGTCTATGTGCTGGTATCGCCACTCTTTTTGATTTTGTTGGCTTATGTCATTTATCCGTTATTCCAGACGTTCGTCGCCAGTATCAGCGTCGATGAGCAAATTACGTGGAAAAACTACACGCGCTTTTTCAGCCTGGAGCATACGGCCAATCTGGAAGCGCTGTGGACCAGCGTCTATATTTCTGTACTGAGTGTCATCACCTGCGGCATCGTCGGGGTGGCGATGGCCTTTTTGTTGGAACGGTACGAGTTTCCGGGCCGCAAAATTCTTTCTGTACTGGCTCTGGTGCCGATGGCTTTGCCTCCGTTGATCGGCGTTCTGTCGTTTACGTTCCTGTACGGCGAGAGCGGAATTTTTCCGCGGGCGATCAAGGAGTTGCTCGGCTTGGCCCAAGTGCCGTTTTCATTGAAAGGCATCTGGGGCGTCGTGGTCGTCCATACGTTTACGATGTACACCTACTTTTTCATGACGGCGACAGCCGCGATCAAAGGGCTTGATCCTTCTTTGGAAGAAGCGGCAGCAAGCCTCGGGGCAAACCGCTTTACCGTCTGGCGGCGCATCATTTTGCCGATGCTTACGCCAGCGATGGTCGCTTCCTCACTGCTCGTTTTCATGATTTCCATGGCGTCGTACACAGCACCGCTCATCTTCGGTATCGACCGGACGATGACGATGCAAATTTACTTGTCCCGCACGAATGGCGATCTCGACATGGCGGCGGCGCAGTCGACGATTTTGTCCATTGTATCGATCGCGTTTCTGTTGATCATGCGCTGGTATCAAGGCGCCCGCAATTATCAGAACTTGAGCAAAGGCGTGAGCGTACACCGGACGGAAATCAAGAGCAAAGCAGGCCGTTACACAACGATTGTGCTGTCGTTTATCGGCACGGTCATTCTAATGCTGCCTATTCTCGTGCTGGTGCTCATCTCGTTTTCGGTGGATGGGACCTGGACGGTGCAAATATTGCCTCCGCAATACACTTTGGATCATTACATGGACTTATTTACGGACAGCAAAACATGGCGTCCGATTTTGAACAGTTTGCAGTTGTCGGCGATTGCTTCTGTCGGAATTGTCCTGTTCGGGGTAGCGGCGGCCTATGCGATGGTGCGTCTCAAATTCCGCGGGAAAACGCTTCTGGACGTGCTGATCATGCTGCCTTGGGCATTGCCTGGTACGGTTGTGGCGGTTAACCTGATTGCCGCGTTCAGCGAGCCGACGGCGTTCAGCTTCGGGCAAGTGCTGATCGGAACATTCTGGATTATCCCGCTCGCGTATTTTGTGCGCCACCTTCCGCTCGTCTTCCGTTCCACATCGGCAACCTTGCTGCAAATGGACCCGTCTGTGGAGGAAGCCGCGCGCAATCTGGGCGCATCGTGGTGGTACAGCTTCAGGAGAGTGGTGTTCCCGATGGCGCTTGGCGGGATTCTCGCCGGAACGTTGCTGGCGTTTGTACAGTGTATCGGGGAGTTCGTCGCTTCCATCCTGATTTTTACCCCGCGAACGACTCCGCTGTCTGTCGCGGTATTCCAGCGCATGTACAGCTTTGAATTTGGAACTGCTTGCGCCTATGGCGTCTTGCAAATCGTGGTCATCATCCTCGTGTTGTTCATCTCTAGCAAACTGACCAAGGACAAAGCCGGAACGGCCATCTAGCAGACGACCAATCGGTTAGATCGCTTCGGAAAACGGCTTTTGCGCAAGCCCTGCGGCAGCATACGGGAATTGGCAAAAGGAGGAGCTTCACGTGGAAAGCAGTGAATCGATAGACAAAAGTGCTTCGGTGGTGCAGCCGACCAGGCTGCCCTGCCCACCTATCCCCGCCTCTGCGCGGACGATGCAGGGGGAACACGGGCTGTTGGATTTGTGGAAAGCGATCAAGCCACTGGCGACGATCGCCAGCGCGATGAATACGGGAGCGCATCCCGACGATGAACATAGCGCGATGCTCGCCTACCTGGCGATGGGACGGGGCGTTTACACGTCCAGCGTAATCGCGACAAGGGGAGAGGGCGGCCAAAATGAAATCGGCTGCGAGCAAGGGATTGCGCTCGGCATCATTCGCACGCGGGAGCTGGAAGAGGCGTCTGCGCTCGGCAATGTGACGCTTGGCATCCTGAGTGAAGAGCTGGACGATCCGATCAACGACTTCGGCTTCTCCAAATGCGCGGAGGAAACATTTCGCAAATGGGGCGAGGAAGTCGTCTACGAGCGACTTGTCCGCAAAATCAGGGAGCTTCGCCCGGATGTCGTCATCGCCTGCTTTGAAAATGAGCCGACTACGCACGGACACCATCGGGCGATTACGTTGCTGACACAGCGAGCTTTTCACGGTGCGGCAGACCCTGAGACGTTTCCTGCTCACATTCAGGAGGGCTTGTTGCCCTGGCAGATGAAAAAGCTGTATGTGCCCGTCATGGACAACGAAGACTATCATGTGGCTGTTCCTGTCGGGGAGTACGATCAAAACTACGGCTCCTCCTATGTCCAGCTTGGCGAGCGATCGAGATTCATGCACAAGACCCAAGGGATGGGTGTCCACTACGATGAAGGCCCGACCTACAATTACTATCGTCTCGATGCGTCCGTCGTTCCGGCGGCGGAAAAAGAGAGAGACTTTTTTGCCGGATTGCCGTTCACGTTTGCCGATCTGGCCCGAAGCGTCGCCCAAAAAGGGGAATCCGAGCTGGCTCGCATCCTCGATACGATGCACGATGCGGCGAATGAAGTGCTGTCGGCGTATCCGCGCTTTGCGGAGGTGGCAAGCCGCGTCCACCGGATGAAGGCGTTGCTGCATGCCGTTCAGCTGGCGGTGCCCGGCTCTTCGCTCGACGAGGAGACGAAGACCGATTTGCTGTTCCGTCTGGGGATCAAGGAAGCGCAGCTCAACCGCGCCAGTGCCGAAGCGCTGTCGCTTGTGGTCAAAATCAAGCCGGAGACGGGCGAGTGGGTTCCCGGGCAGACGACGACAGTCACGGTGACGGCCTACAATGGCGGAGCAATCGAGGTCGAACATGTGCAGCTGCGCCTGCGAGTTCCGCCCGGCTGGACAGCCAAGCCGCTTACGCCGACCACTTTTCCGCGGCTTCCTTACAACCAGACCGTTTGCACCGTATACGAAGTGTCCGTCCCGGCTGCGGCTGCCTTTTTTCACCCGTACCGGCCGCCGATTTTGGAAGTCGAGGCATTGTACTTCGCCTTTGATATAGCAAGCACCATCCGGGTAGTGCCGGATGACAGCGTCGCCGTGCTGCCGCCTTATTCATTGACCTTGACGCCGTCTGCCGTTGTGCGGAACACGCTGCATACAGAGCAGCCCATCCCGGTAAAAGTAACAGTGAAGCAATATCGGCCGGGCAGCACGACAGCAAGAGTGTCCCTCGCTGTGCCCGAAGGCTGGACGGCGGAACCTGCGTTTATCGATGTGCCGTTTGCTTTTCGCGGAGAGACGAGAACGATTGCCTTCACGGTGCATACAGGGCCGCAGGTGGAAAACGGGAAGTACGAGGTCAAGGCGCAAGTAACCCGCGCCGATGGAGTGGCCGAGAGCGGCCAGGATGTGCAGGTGATCGAGTATCCGCACGTCGGACGGACGTATTTCATCCGCCCTGCCAAGCTCACCGTTCAGGCATTCGATTTGGCGATTCCCGAAAATCGGCGAATCGGCTACGTCGCCAGCGGCTTTGACAGCCTGGACAAATATTTGCGCGCGGTAGGCGTGCATTGCCTCAACCTCGACGCAGACGAGATCCAGTCAGGCGATTTGTCCCGCTACGATACGATCGTGCTCGGCATCCGCGCATACGGATTCCGCAGAGAGCTGATCGAGTGCAACCAGCGTCTGCTGCAATACGTGGAAAACGGCGGCAATCTCGTCGTTCAGTACCACAAACCGGAGGACAAGTGGAAGCCGCAGCTCGCGCCGTACCCGATCTTCATCGGTGAGTCGCTGATTGACTGGCGCGTCACGAATGAGCAGTCAGACGTGCGCATGCTCGCACCCGAGCATCCGATGTTTTCCGAGCCTAACCCGATCACCCAGGCAGACTGGGACGGTTGGGTGCAGGAGCGCTCGATCTACAACCCTTCACGCTGGGGCAGCGAATATACCGAGCTGATTGCCACCAGTGATCCGGGGGAGCCGGAGTTTCGCGGAATTTTTCTGACGGCCCGTTATGGCAAAGGGACGTACACGTACAGCTCGCTCGCCTGGTTCCGCGAGATTCCGCAGCTTGTGCCCGGGGCCTTCCGCCTGTTTGTCAACATGATCAGCCAGAAACAGTAACGATCAAGACCATTCACTTGAAAAAGCTCTGATCTAACGTGGGTCGATCCATGGCAGCAGCAACGAAACACTCGCATACATAGCGCCATGATTGATATAGACATCAATCGTAAAAGCGAATGGAGGAGAGTTCATTGAGGAAGGGGAAACTTGCCAAGCTTTACACCATTGCGGCCGCGGCCGCGCTTGCCACGACTCTGGTCATCCCGTTGGCGCCACAAACGGCGCACGCCGATCGGGGAGTCGTCGATTTGTGGAAAGCGATCAAGCCGCTCACGACGATTGCCAGCGCGATGAATACCGGAGCCCATCCGGATGACGAGCACAGTTCCATGCTCGCCTATTTGTCGCTCGGCAGAGGGGTAGACACGTCCAGCGTCATTGCCAATCGCGGCGAGGGAGGACAAAACGAGATTGGCAGCGAGCTGGGCAACGCGCTGGGCATTATCCGTACCCGCGAATTGCAGGAGGCTTCCAAGATCACGAACATCCATCTGGAGAATCTCAGCCAGAAGATTGATGACCCCATTTTCGACTTCGGCTTTTCCAAAAGTCCGGACGAAACTTTGCAGAAGTGGGGCGAGGATATAGCCTACGAAAGGCTGATCCGCAAAATCCGCACAATCAGACCGGATGTAGTGATTCCCGCATTTTTGAACGAACCTTCGACTCACGGCCATCATCGCGCTATTAATGTCATTACTGTCCGGGCATTCAAGGATGCCGCTGATCCAAACGTTTTCCCCGAGCAGTTGAAAGAAGGGCTGTCCCCGTGGCAGGTGAAAAAGCTGTATTTGCCTGCCCAGGAAAAAGATTACTCCGTCAGTGTTCCTGTCGGAGCGTATGACGAGATTTACGGCGCTTCGTATGTGCAACTGGGAGAAGAATCCCGCTTCATGCACAAAAGCCAAGGGATGGGCCGCCACTATGACGAAGGGCCGAGCTTTGGCTACTACAAGCTCGATCAGTCGATCGTCCAGACGAAAGCCAAGGAAGCTGACTTTTTTGAAGGCATCGCCTTCACTTTTGACGACCTGGCCAAAGAAACGGCAAGCCAGTCTGGCGGCGAAAAAGTAGCAAGCGAATTGAAGAAGCTGCAAAAGGATGCGGAAGAAGTGGTTGCCGCCTATCCGAGCTTTGCCGCTGTAGCCAAGGAAGCGCACGAGATGCTCGCTGACGTGCAGAAAGCGCAAAAAGACGTCCAATCGTCTTCGCTTCCCGAAGAAAGCAAAACCGATTTGCTCCATCGCCTGGATGTGAAGCAAGCGCAGTTGAACAAAGCCAGCGCGGAGGCACTGTCTCTGGTGACAAAAGTCAAACCGGAAACAAACGAGCTGGTCGCAGGCCAAACGACGAAGGTCACGGTGAGCGCGTACAACGGCGGTCAAGCCAAGGTGAGCGGCGTGAATCTGGCGCTGAACGTTCCGAAAGGCTGGCAGGCCAAAGCCCTGTCCACGACGAGCTTCTCTTCCCTGTCCTACAATCAGACAGTCAAGACTACTTTTGAAGTAACGGTTCCGTCTGATGCAAGTCTGTTCCAACCGTATGCTGCTCCGGCGATCACGGCTGACGTCAGCTACAGTTTTGCCGGATCAAAAGCAACCAGCCATGTCACGCCGGCAGATGCTGTTGCGGTGCTTCCGGCATTCTCGATGTCGCTTGCTCCGAGCGCAACGGTGTTGAACACGCTGAAGTCGCAAGAACCGATTCCTGTCAAAGTCACTGTGAAAAACTACAATCCGGGTGCAGCGAAGACAAACGTGTCCTTGCAAGTGCCGGAAGGCTGGTCGGTGGAGCCGAAAGCAGCGCCGCTTGCTTTTGCCGCCAAGGGAGAAACGAAGTCGGTAGCCTTTACGGTGAAAGCGTCGGCTTCCGTCAAGCCTGCACCGTACACGATTACGGCAGTGGCGTCCGGTGACGGAAAAGAAAGCCGCCATGGCGCGCAAGTCATTCGCTATCCGCACATCGGCACAACGTATTTCGTGCAGCCTGCAAGTCTTGCTGTCCAGGCGTTTGACCTGAAGGTGCCGGAAGGTTTGAAGGTGGGCTACGTGTCCAGCGGCTTTGACAACATCGATCAATATTTGACCCAGCTTGGCGTCAATGTGACCAACCTGACGGCAAAAGACATCGAGTCGGGCGATCTCGGCCAGTACGACACGATTGTTCTCGGCATTCGCGCCTACGGTTTCCGGCCAGAGCTTACCCAAAGCAATGCCCGTCTGCTGAAATACGTGGAGAACGGCGGCAATCTCGTCGTGCAATACCACAAACCGGAGGATAACTGGAAGAGCGAGCTGGCTCCTTATCCGATCAAAATCGGCACGCCGCTGATCCAATGGCGCGTCACCGATGAAGATTCGAAAGTGACCATGCTCGCACCGGATCACCCTCTGTTCAACGCACCGAACAAAATTACCGAGGAAGACTGGAACAACTGGATTCAGGACCGCTCCGCCTACAATCCGGCAGAGTGGGGCAAAGAGTATACCACACTGATTTCCAATGGCGATCCGGGTGAAAAAGAGTTCACAGGTACATTCCTCTCCGCCAAGTATGGAAAAGGAACGTACACGTACAGCTCGCTGGTCTGGTACCGGGAAATTCCGGCGCTCGTGCCTGGCGCGATCAGAATGTTCGTCAACATGGTCAGCTTGAAGCAGTAGAAAAGCCGGACAGGGCGCAGGGCTTGCCCGACGCGACGGCTCACGTTTTGCCTGGGAGCGAAGCGAGGCGATCTTTGTTCGTTTGGGTCGCCTCCTTTGTCCCGGGAGTTATTTTGACTCTGCCAACGCCTGGACGAAAACAAACGAAGCAAACAATCACGAAACCATCGCTGAAACATGTGTAGCTGACGATTCGGCGTAAAAAGGAGATGCGAGTAGGATGGACTACAGGGAACGCATATTTTCGCAGGAGGGAGCCAGTTTCCCGGGAAAGACATACGTAGAGGCTGTGCTGGAGCCGGCATTTAATGAGGCGAAGCACCACCTGCTAAAGCCGATGATGGCAATCAACAAAGCGCATTTGATCATGCTGCGCGAACAGGAATTGATTACGGACGGCGAAGCCAAAGAGATTGCCCGCGCCCTTTGCGGGATCGAGATGGAAGAGCTGCGCCGCGCTACTTACACCGGGCAGTTTGAAGATTTGTTCTTTCAGGTAGAGAGCCGTTTGCTGGAATTGGCGCCAGATGTTGCAGGCAATTTGCACTTGGCACGCAGCCGCAATGACATGGGAATCACCATCTATCGCATGGTGCTGCGCGAAAAATTGCTGGTGACGATCGCATCTGCCCTCTATCTGAAAGAGCAATTGCTCCTCTTTGCGCAAGAGCACGCCGAGACAGTCATGATCGGCTATACGCATACCCAGCAGGCGCAGCCAACGACGATGGCCCATTACATGATGGCAGCAGCTGATCTTTTGAGCCGCGACATCAAGCGACTCATCCAGGCGTATCAGACGTGCAACCGTTCCCCGATGGGAGCAGCAGCTCTGACTACATCCGGTTTTGGCATCAGCCGGGAGCGGATGCGCGAATTGCTCGGATTTGACGAACTGGTGGAAAATTCATACGACGCCGTCTGCGGTGCCGACTATTTGGGCGAGGTAGCGACTGCCGTACAACTGGCCGCGATCGATTTGGGGCGCACGGTACAAGATATGCTGTTGTGGTGCACGCAGGAATTTGGCGCCCTGAAAGTCGCCAGTCCCTACGTTCAGATCAGCTCGATCATGCCGCAAAAGCGCAATCCGGTATCGTTCGAACACATGCGCTCGCTTTTGTCCAGCAGCGCTGGAAATGCCACGACTGTTTTGACGATGATGCACAATACGCCGTTTGGTGATATTGTCGATACAGAAGATGACATGCAGCCTTACGCTTGGAAGAGCATGGCTGTGCTGGAGCAGATGTACCGCCTGATGGCTTGCGTCGTCGGGACGATGGATGTCAACAAGGACGTCTTGCTGGAGCGGGCAAAAGCGAGCTTCGCTACGGTAACAGAGCTTGCCGATACGCTGGTGCGCACGGATCGCCTCTCGTTCCGCAAATCGCACCACATCGTAAGCCGGGTCGTAAAAGAAGCGATGAGCGCCGAGCTGGCGGCTAACCAGATCAGTCTGGAGCTGGTCAATCGCGCCGCAGTCGAAGTGATCGGCCGCGAATTGTCGATCACGGAAGAAGAGCTGCGCTTGGCGCTTGATCCTGTGCATTTTGTCATGATCCGCAAGCTGCCAGGCGGACCGAATCCGCAAGAAATCAACCGGATGATCACCGAGCGCCGGGCTGTTCTCGGGCAGGAAAGTGCGTGGGTCGCAAAGAAACAACAAGCCATTGCAGTTGGCATGAACAGGCTGGATCAGATGATAGCTGAATGGAGCGTGGGGTAATGGCAGTGGTGCGGATACCTCTTCTGGCAGTGGACGGAGGGGGCACCAAATGCTTGGCGGTGCTCGTGGACCGAGCCGCAAGAGAAGTCGGCCAAGGCCGTTCCGGCTCTTGCAACTATCAAGGAATCGGCGAGGAAGCGGCCGCCCGCGAATTGATCGCAGCCATTCGGCAAGCGATGGCCGATGCGGTCAGCCGTGGAGCAGGGAAAGAGCTTGGCCTGGAACAGGCAGCGGGCGAGCTGGAATGGGAAATCGAATGCGCCGTGATCGGGATTGCAGGTCTGGATACAGAGCATGATCGGCGGGTGATCTCGCGGATGGTGAGCAAGGTGCTGTATCAGCTTGGCATCCGCGTCCAGCATTTGATCGTGGAAAACGACGGGTTTGCCGCCTTGCTCGGAGCGACGGGCGGCAAGCCGGGCATTCTCGTCATCGCCGGGACCGGCTCCATCGCCTTCGGAGTAAACGACGCGCAAGAAACAGCGCGTTCTGGAGGCTGGGGCCATCGGGTCGGTGACGAGGGGAGCGGATACTGGATCGGCAAGCAGGCGATCATGGCTGTCCTGCGGGCGGCAGACGGTCGCGGCGAGCCGACGCTTTTGCAAAATTTGCTGCTTCCGCATGCCGGACTGGAGCGTGTCGATGAACTGTTCAACTGGACGTACAGCGACTTTTATTCCGTGGAAAAAGTTGGGGAGCTGTCTCCGCTGGTCAGCCAGGCCGCACTGGCGGGCGATCAGGTAGCGACCCGGATTTTGCAAGTTGCCGGAGAAGAGCTGTTTGCGGCCGTTCGTGCCGTGATCGACGCTCTGGATATGAAGGAAAAACCGTTTCAAATGATCATGCAGGGCGGCGTCTTGCAAAACGACGATCGGGTGCGAACAATCGTCGTCGAGCGTGTCCAGCAGTATGCTGCCCAGGTGGTCATCGAGAAGGCGCAAAACGACCCGATCTACGGTGTCATAGCAAAAGGACTGGCGTATTTGGAGCGGCAGTCAGGCGGCAAGTGAGGTGCCCGAGATGAAAAAACTGATGGTAGTATTCCCCCACCCGGATGACGAGTCCTTCGCTTGCGGCGGCACCCTGGCCAAATGCAAGGCAGAGGGCAAAGAGACTTGCTACTTGTGCATCACATCTGGTTGCAAAGGGCGATCCGGACCATTTGAGATCGATTGCCGGGAAAAGCTGGCTCGCCACAGGGAGCAGGAGCTGACAAAAGCCGCGGAAGTGCTCGGCATCAAGCGGCTGGATTTGTTCCGCTATGCGGACGGATCTTTGCAGCATGCCGATCTGGCTGAGTTGACAGCCAAAATACGCGAGGCGATCGTGGAGTGGAAGCCGGATGTCGTCATCACGTTTCCGCCAGACGGCGTGACCGGACACCCCGATCATATCGTCACCTGCAAAGCGACCACGCTTGCGGTCGAGCAAGCAGAAGCGCAGCTTGCGGCGGATGAATATCCGGATTTGTACTACGTGTCGATCCCGCATTACTACGACCATTGCCCGGACAGTGGCCCGCAGCCTGCGGTTCCGATTACAGGCAAGGTAGACATCACAGACTACCGGACACAAAAAGGCGAAGCGCTGCGCGCCCACCAGAGCCAGGTGTATTCCGTCAACCGCGCTTATCCGGGCGTCATTGATGGCGACTTTACCGTGATTGGCTGCTATGAATACTACACGCTGGTGCGATCGGCGGGCAAGCCGATTGAGCCGCTGCGAGCGCCGAAAGGGATTCCGGTGATGGAGTTGTAGGGTGTCTTTGGCCCGTTCAGTAGCAATGAAAATATGCCTGTTATTTGGCGTGGCGGCTGCGATCCGGCGTTTTTGCGCGGAGAGCAGCCGCTTTTTTCAACCATGTCTGCCACGGTGCATACATCGTCTGTTTGATAGACCGCTTCCGGCGGGCATATAATGAGAGGAAGGGGAAGAGAAGAGGTGAGTGTTTATCACAAATCCGAAAAAAGGGCAAAACGATAGCAAAGTTCTGAGATATATTAAGGCGTACAACGAAATTTTGCACATGATCCAGAGCGGTCTGTATCCCGAAAATAGCAAACTTCCATCCGAGACAGACTTGTCCCAGATGCTCGGGATCAGCCGGATGACTTTGCGGCAGGCGCTTTTACTGCTCCAGGAAGACGGATTTATCGTCATGCGTCACGGCTCAGGCAGCTATGTCAGCAAGACACCTAACGTGAACCATGCCGGGTTGGAAAAAAAGACGAATCCCGTTTATAAGTGCTCACAGTACGAGATTGAGCTGGCAACGATCAGCTATCGGATCGATGTGCCGAATGATTATGTGATCAATACGCTTGGAAAAATCGTCCCTTGGGTTATGGGCGTTGATCGGCTCTATGAACATGAAAAACGGGCGAGAGCTTACGGATTCACGATGATTCCCTACGACACTTTTGAGGCATACTCAATCAACTACGCCGAAGAAGCGCAGCTCGCGGCGTTTGTAGACGAGCAAATCTATGAATACGCGCACAGCACGAAGCTCGAAATCAAGTTTGTCAAAGGCAACGACCTCATTAAAACGCATAAAATGCCTTCCCAAAACAATTGGTTCGTCTTGATTCTGGAAGTGATTTACGATAAGACGGGGAACATCCTGATGCACAATAAATTTTTTGTTCCGGAAGAGGACGCGCAGCTAACGATCTGCACGTATTAGGAAAGCGGTAAACAGCAGCCAGCGAATGTGTTTCGCCTGCCTGTCTGCCCTATACTTGCGGCATATGACAGAAATCCCATCAGAAGGTGCGCTGATGGGATTTTCGCTATCGTTAGAGAGAGGTTGCTATAATTTTTCGGCAAGCCAATCGACCGTTATTTTGAGCAGTTCTTCCGGTGTGGACTGGTCAGGATTGAGGCTGTCGCCTTTGACAAGGAGAAATCCGTGATCTGCCTTGTCCAAAATGCGCAAAGTCGCATCGTTGCTGCCTGCGTTTTTCAGCAATTCGCGTGACTTGGCAGGAGCCACAATGACATCCAAAGAGCCGTGAATGGCTAACAGCGGGCCTGTGTACTGTTTGATTTCTTCCATTGCTTTTGAATTTTTCATCGCCACAAACCACTGCTTGCCAAGGCGAAGCTTGCTGCCCCATGGCAATACGAAATCGTAGTAGCCATTTTTTATTGCCTGCTCCTCATACTTGAACATATCTTCGAAGTCTGTCGCGCCGTTGGAAGAAGCAGATGCCCACGTCACGAGCGCTTTGACCGATTCGTTTCTCGCTGCCACTACTTGCGCAATCCGGCCACCTTGACTCCAGCCGAGAACGCCGATTCTTGTTTTGTCGACCAGCGGGTTGTTTGCGAGAAAAGCGATAGCTTGATTGGCATCGAGCACGGAATCGTCAAAGTTGTTGTAGACATAAGGGACCTTGCTGTCGCCACCGCCGACAAAATCGATGCGCAAAGATGCGTACCCGTTTGCGGCCAGCTTGGCTGCCAGTTTTTTGTAAATATCCCCCAGCTCGTTTTTGTTTCCGCCCGTGCCATGCAAGAGCAGCACAGCAGGAGCTGGATGTTCTTTTGTTGCTGTGGAAGGCACTGTCAAAATTCCGGGAACGACGTACGACTTGTTGGCGATGGAGACGGGACTTTCTGTTGCTGTAATCGCAGCTGTTTGGTTTGCAGAAATCTTGTCCTGGGCGAATGTACTTTGCTGGAAGCCCGCAAAAAGCAGAATGAGAGCGAGTAGGATGTTGGCAGAGACATATTTTGGCTTGTTCATAAGTCCTCCTTGGATTTGACGTTTTGACGTGTTGACGGCTTGTGCATCGCAACCTCCTTTTCCAAAGTTCATACAACAAGAAGACTAATACACGTATAGTTGTATGGTTAGTTGTATAATTCATAGTAACGAGTGGATAATTTTCTGTCAATTATTAATTTTGATTCAGCCATTGTTTGGCATGTGCCAGATGAAAGGGAGGGAGGTGCGTTCATGAACTTTTTTCTCACGCTCTTTTCCAAATACAAGTGCCTAGTTTATACGGCGTTCGGTCACGAGCGATATTTGCAAATCGTCCACAAGTTGTCCGCCCACGGGGTGAAGTTTCGGACTCGTTCGTACTCATATGGTCGGAGTCACTTGGGAGCAGACAGCGCAGGGATGTTTCCGCGCGAGGATCGTACCCAGTACGATATTTACGTGAAAAAAGAAGACGAGCACACGGCGCATATGGCGATTCATTCTAAATGAAAAAAAACGGGGTTCGGAGCGTAATCTTCCGGCCGCTCTATACGAACCGATTTGCCATTCGATATAATGAAATGGGAAATTTATGAATGGAAAGAAAGCGAGGAGGTAACAGTCGTGTCCGTAGTCGAAACATTGAAAGAGAGAAGAGCCGTCCGCAACTATATTCCAAAAGAAGTCGAAACAGAGAAAATCCAGGCGCTGCTCGATTGCGCCGTTTTGGCCCCGAATGACCGTTTGCGCCAGCCGTGGCATTTTTACGTCATCAGAGGAGAGGCAAAGCAACGGTTTGAGGAAATCGCCAAGGCGTTTTTGCTGGAGCGTTTTCCGACCAAGCCGAATCTCGTTCAGGACTCTTTGGCTGTTTTGGAAAAAACACCGCTGGTCATCGTCGTCACATCGGATGTAATTCCGGGCGACGAGGCTTCATCGGAAGACAACGAATACGCTGTATGCTGCGCGATTCACTCCATGTGGCTCGCGGCGAAGGAGCTTGGACTTGGCATGGTTTGGCGCACGAGAGGAATCGGCTTGGTGCGCGACGAGCGCTTGCTGGAATTTCTCGGCTCGCCGGAAAACAAAAAGGTTGTAGGCACGCTGTTCATCGGTTACCCGGAAGCGGATGCGCCTGTGACAAACCGTGTGGCTGCGGAAGAGAAGACGACCTGGCTGTAACGCTGACTGGCTGAAATAAATAACAACCTGGGATTGTTTGGCACGTACAATAATGGGGGATAGGCATAAGCCCAAAATACAAGGGAGGTTTTGCGCATGTTCGGAAAATTGGCCGCAGACGCGCTCGGATTGAGCAATGTAGGGATAGTGGTAAAGCCAGCCGACTTTGACAAAGTCGATGCAGACGATTACGTCATGCATGAAGACAACGAAAAAATCTACTTTTTGATCAAATCCAAAGCAGACGAATATTGCTTTACGAACCTGGCGCTGATTCACCTGGACGGAACGAGTGCAACCAGCAAAAAGCGCACGCTGCGCCGCTTTTCTTACGGCACGCACAAAATCGCAAACGTCGCTTTGGAAACAGCAGGCACCGTCGACCTGGATGTGGAAATCAAATTTTCCATCGGCGACGTGCATTACTCGATTGACGTGAATAAAAAGCATTTGGAAGAGCTGAAAGATTTGTACAAGGCGCTGCTGAAGATCGCCTCGATCACGCGCGAGAACGAAATAGCGCTCCAGATTGCCCAAGAAAGTCTGAGCATTGCGCAAAGCACACTGAGCAGAGTCACAGGCCATCAGGCAGATGTATCGTCCCAGTTCAGGTCGATCAATCAGTACTCTTTCGACTGGCTCATGGACGCCAGGGAGAAATTCGCCGTCAAAGATTTCGGCAAAGTGTTTGAAAAGTACATTCAAAACTAGAAACGATCGAGGGAGTGCCCCATGCAGAGCTTTCAAGAGCGCCGTTTTACGGATGCTTGCTCAGGCATGGATGGCACTCTTTTTTTTAGTTCCGTTAACCAAGTGATTGAAGGATGACGCGAATCGTATTTTCCACGAAGGAGCGTTGGGGACGGGCTTTCAACAGGACAGTCAGCCCGATCAACGAGACGATCAGCGACTGCGAGACGGCCTTGGCATCTATTCCGGGGTCGATTTCGCCTGATTTGATTCCGCGCTCGATCGTTTCCTGAAAGATGACCGCCAAATACATCTGATGCTCTCTGGTCAAAATCTCGAATTTCTCATCGTGCGGAGCAAGCTCGACCATCGTATTGATGCAAAAACAGCCCCGACTGAGATCACCTGCATACTCCTCTTCCACCACTTGTTCAAAAAAAGCGCGAAACGCCTCTTTGACAGATGGCTTGCTCTGCAGCCGATTCCGCACTTCGGCTGCGTGCGACATCGTGTATTTGCGCAAGGCGGTTTCAAACAGTTCCTTTTTGTCGCCAAAAGCCGAATAGATGCTGGGGCGCTGGATTCCCATCCTGGCTGTCAGATCGCTTAAAGAAGTCGCTTCGTACCCTTTCTCCCAAAAAAGCTGCATGGCAGCATCCAATACTTTTTCTTCGTCAAACTCGCGTGTTCTCGCCATTTTTGTTTTTGTCCCTCTCGATATGGGTGAATGAATTTATTACTTATCGGTATGATATATTTTATGGTTTTTGGCTAGTGTTGTCAAATGAGAGTATCCTGGCTTCGAGGGAGAAGCGGTGTTGTTGCGGGGTTTTGCGTTTGTGGATGTTTTTATTGACAGGGGAAGAAGAGATGGGATATATTTTCTGGGCACAATAACGTACTGATCGGTACTGTATTGTTGTTGGTGGTTGGCTTTTTTATTAAGCATAGAATCGAGGTGAGTTCAAAATGAAAGAGGCTATGGAGAGTGAGGCGGTTCGGGTAGACGGGGCGGTGGATTTGGTGGAGCTGGGACAGTCGGTGGATTTGGAAAAGCCGATGCGGTTGGAAAAGGTGGAACAGCCAGGTCGGTTGGTGCAGGTGGGACAGCTGGAACAATCGGGACAGCTAGATCGGTCGGTGCATTCGGAACAGCTGAGACAGTCGACGCAGCTTGGACAGTCGGGACAGCTAAGTCAGTCGATGCAGGTGGAACAGTCGGAGCAGCGGGAACTGCTAGGACAGTCGGAGCAGTTGGAGCAGTCGGCGCAGCTGGAACAGTCGGTGCAGCTGGAACAATCGGAACAGCCGGAGCAGCCGGGACAGATGGAACAGTCGGAACAGCTAGGTCAGTCGGTACAATCGGAACAGCCGGAACAGCTAGGTCGGTCGGAGCAGCTGGAACAGTCGGAGCAGCCGGGACAGTCGGAGCAGCTGGAACAGTCGGTGCAGCTAGGGCAGCCGGGACAGCTGGAACAGTCGGAACAGCTAGGCCAGTCGGAACAGCTAGGCCAGCCGGAACAGTCAGAGCAGCCGGAACAGCTAGGTCAGTCGGAACAGCTAGGTCGGTCTGAGCAGCTGGAACAGTCGGCGCAGCTGGAACAGTCAGCGCATCTAGAACAACCGGCGCAACTGGAGCAGCCAGTACAGCCGACGCTGTGCGATTCGGATGCTGTTCAAGGCTCTGGCATTTCCAGGCTGGTTACGTGGCTGTTTGCCGTGGCATGCGGGATGTCGGTAGCTACGATCTACTTCGCCCAGCCATTGCTCGATCATCTGTCGAGGGAGTTTGGCATCGACTACTCTGTTATCGGGAGCGTGATTACGGTCACGCAAGTGTGTTACGGAGCGGGATTGTTGCTGCTTGTGCCGTTAGGCGATTTGTTGAACCAGCGGCGATTGATCATTACACAGATGCTGTTATCTGTTTTGGCGCTTGTGCTGGTAGGAACGGCTGCCAGCAGCGCGATCCTGTACGCGGGTATCGCACTCGTGGGATTGTTGGCGGTCGTGACGCAAACGCTCGTGGCGTTCGCAGCGACCATGGCGTCGTCTGCCGAACGCGGCCGGGTCGTTGGGGTGGTCACAAGCGGAATCGTCATTGGCATTTTGCTCGCCAGAACCGTTGCCGGATCACTTACAGATTTGGCTGGATGGCGCGCTGTTTATCTCGTCTTCGCGGCATTGATGCTGCTGGTCGTTGGCGTGTTGTGGAAGGTGCTGCCGAATATCGAGCGAACGGTAAAGCCGCTATCCTACTCCCAGTTGTTGAAGTCCGTGTTCGTCTTGTTTGCTGAAGAGCGGCTCCTGCGGATACGGGCGATATTGGCCCTGCTGATTTTTGCCGCGTTCAGCATTTTATGGACACCGCTGGCATTGCCGCTCAGTGCGCCGCCGTTGTCTCTCTCGCACACGGCAATCGGGGCGTTCGGCCTGGCCGGAGTTGCTGGCGCCTTGGCGGCAGCGCGGGCAGGGAAGCTGGCTGATCTGGGTTACGGGCAAAAAACGACGGGCGTTGCTCTCAGTCTCTTGTTGCTGTCATGGTTTTTCATCCGCTATACCGAGCAGTCGCTAATCGTGTTGGTGATTGGCATCGTTCTGCTGGACTTGGCCGTGCAGGCCGTTCACGTCACGAATCAAAGCATGATTTTGCCGATCCGCCCAGAGGCGCGCAGTCGGCTGACGGCCGGATACATGATCTTTTATTCCATCGGAAGCGCCGCTGGCTCGATCAGCTCTACATACGTGTATGCGCATCATGGTTGGGCCGGAGTCTGCTTGCTGGGGGCTTCTGTCAGCGCGGCAGCACTCCTGTTTTGGGCCGCGACAAGACGGGTGGCAATGGACGATAAAAGGGTTTCGGCATAAGGAAGGGTAAGAACAAGGGCAAAGGCAAAGGCAAAGGCAAGGGCAAAGGCAAAGGCAAAGACAAAGACAAGGGCAAAGGCAAGGGCAAAGGCAAAGGCAAGGGCAAAGGCAAGGGCAAAGGCAAAGGCAAAGGCAAAGGCAAAGGCAAAGAAAGGCAAAGGCAAGGGCAAAGGCAAAGGCAAAGGCAAAGGCAAAGGCAAAGACAAGGGCAAAGGCAAGGGCAAGGGCAAAGACAAAGACAAAGACAAAGGCAAGGGTTTGAAGGGTTCGTCCCGCAGGCAGAAGTAAGCCAGCGCGCTGTTGAAAACTATGTGAATGCGATGGCAAGGGCGCTTAATCCGTAAGCGATAATCGACAGGATAGGGCTATCTGCTCCAGGTAATCTGACTTGGGGAGATGGCCTTTTCCCGTTGCTTTTCCGGCTACTACGTCCGAACAGCGCCTTTTTCAGTCTTTATGCAGCAGCTTCCCGATTTTCAAAGCAAGCTGAATTTGCAACAGCTCCTCCGAATTTTTCAAATCCATGTTCAGCAGTTCCTTAATCTTTTCAATCCGATAGATAAACGTGTTGCGATGGATAAACATCGCTTTTGCCGCTTCGCTGACATTTTGGTTATGCAAAAAGTATTGGTCCAGCGTCACCATGAAGCTCGTGCCGAACTGTTGATCGTGCTCGTACAACTTGCCGAGCCGCTTGAGGAAAAAGTCTTCCAGCTCGCTGTCCTTGATGTTGGAATCGAGAAAATGATAGACCGAGTAGTCTTCAAAATGCGAGACATCGCCTTTGCTGTTGAAGCGCTGCATGAGCCGGATCGCTTCGTGCGCTTCGGAAAAGCTTTTGTGCAAGGAAGCAATCGTCTTGTAGGATCGGCCGATGCCGATGAAAAACAAAGTCTTCTTGATTTTCTCCGCAAGAGCGCTGTACAGCTCGCCAGCAAACTGCTTGGCTTCGCTGACGGAAATCAGCGGGCGATGCTCATGCTGCCCGAGCAAAATAATGATCCGGTTGTTGCGGTAAAAGCAAGTGACCTCTCCAGGCGCTTTGCCTGAGTAGTCGTAGACCAGATCTACGCATTTTTTGGCGATCCGGTCCAGCTCGTATTTGCGATCGACCATATCGGCCATCTCTTCCAGCTCGACAGGCTCGATGTTGATGACCATGCAGAAGTACGTGTAAGCCGAATTGAGTCCGTGCAGATCGCACAATGTCTGGATCGATTCAGCCGAGGTGATTTTGCCCGTCAAAAGATCGTCGAAAAAGTCCTGCCTGATCTTCAGCTTCACTTCCTCGATTTCCCGCGCCTTGATCCGCTCCAGCGCTACGATGGTAGAAGCTTGCTCCAGCACGATGTAGTCAAATTCATTCAGCTCGCGAACCGTTTGCCAGACAACGATGTAGCCATAAATGTAGTTGGCGACGGCGACAGGCAAGATTCGGCATTTGACGTCCTGGTTTTTCGCGTGGTAAATCCGCTTGATCGATTTTTTGATCTGGCTGATATTTTTCGGGACAGAATCGGTAAACTCGCGGGTAAAAACGGGCCTGTTCTTGTTCAGCGTAAGGCAGGAGGCGAGCGGTATCGGATTCTCGGCGACTTCTGTCGCTTGCAGCAGATGCCAGTCCCGATCCAGGAACAGAACCGGATTGTTGATCGTCTCGGACAGCTCGGAGGAGATGCGGTCCAGGCCGCCGCCTTCCAGCGCGATCCGAAACAGCGCGTTGTGCATGTCCAGCGTCTTGCGGTTCAGCAAATCGTAACGTCCCGATGCTTTCTCGTTGATGATGGCGATTACTTTGGACAGCGTGTATTCAAAAGGCAGCGCCAAAAGCGGCAGGCCGTATTGGTTGGCGAGGTCGATCATGTTTTGCGGGATTTGATCAAAGTAACGCTGCATTTTGATGCACAGCCCCGAGCAGTTGATTTCTGCCAGTTCCTTGATGATTTTGTTTTGCAGTTCGGGATTGTCCTTGAAAATGTACCCGGTAGACAGCAAAAGCTCGTTGGAAGACAGCCAGTCGAAGGCATCCGGGTTCTCTATGATGTTGACGATGGATATGACATTGTCGATGCTTTGTTCTCCGGCAATGATCTTGATGCCTTCGATGGATTTGATCTGGAGCAAATCTTTTATGGTCAACATCCGGGATCACTCCTTCGTGTCGGGACAGAAGCTATTTATGCAATGTGCACAATGACCTTCGCGTTTTTTTAGTTTCGATACACAATGACGTTTTCATGCCCCCTGTCTAAAATAATGCTGTAAGACAGAAGGCTTGTCCAATTTTTTTGCGAGAAAAAACGGTGAACACCACGAGAAAATGGGAGGGCGACCATGACAGACCAAAGCGTAGTGCAGGCTTTTCTCGAAGCTGCCGCAGAGGGAAACATCGAGGCGCTGAAACAGCACCTGGAGCAAGGCGTCGACATCAATGCGCGAAACAGACAGAAGCGTACCGCTATTTTGACGGCTGCGATGCACGATCATTTGGATGCGGTTTCATTTTTGATCGAAGCTGGTGCGGATATCGATTTGCAGGATGAAACATGCTTCAACCCGTTTTTGTACGCTTGCATTCACAACAAGCTGGAGCTTGTGCAAATGATGGTAAAAGCGGGCACAAACCTGGAACTTTTGACGCGTTTTGGCGGTGTCGGCCTGACGCCAGCTTGCGAAAAAGGCCATGTAGACATCGTGCGCGAGCTGCTTACCACGACAGATATCAATGTAAACCATACGAACTTCGTCGGCTGGACACCGCTCATCGAAGCGATCATTTTGGGCGATGGCGGCGAAAAACAGCAGACGATCATCAAGCTCTTGATCGAGCATGGCGTCAACGTGCAAATGGTGGATAAATACGGGGTCACACCGCTTGAGCTTGCCAGAAGAAAAGGCTACACCGAAATCGAACAAATTTTGCTCGCAGCAGGAGCGAAGTAACACAAGCTATGCGCATTCAGGCATTGTCTGGCGATGCGGATTTTTGCAAGAAGCTGGCAAGCTCCTCGTTTCACGGGTTCGTGCACAGTGTTTTTGAGCGAACGATCAATCTGAAATGTCTCGACGACAATGAGCTGTACACGATTGCCTGCAACAAGCTGGACAACGGTCCTAACACACTGGTGATCGATCTGCCTTCCCTCTCTGGCATGGAGGTGGCGGAAGGCGATCCTGTTTACGGGAAAGGCGACGAGCTGATTGTCGGATCGGGCGTCTTCATCTGCATAAGGCAAGCAACAAAGTGGGAAGCGCACTTGCCTTCCTATCCTTGTGACATAGACGTTTTGCGCGAAAATGTAGCGTTCATGAAGCAGTATGTGGACGCGAAGGGAAAAACGGGAGGCATGAAAATGTCTTCCCGCCCTGCCAGTTTGTTCGAAAGGGAGACGTCCCGCATGCTGAATGAGCGTGCCGAGGCGCTGTCAATCGAGCTGGCGAAGGGCAACAGCGAGTCAGCCAGCGAGCAGGCTGTCCGGCTTGTCGGACTGGGGCCGGGGCTGACGCCATCGGGAGACGATTTTTTGGTGGGATTGTGCATTGTATACAAGATGCAGAACATTCCCTGCTGTTTGTCATGCCGTTTTTTTGAAAAAGTGGTCGAGTCGTCCAGAGAGCTGACGAATGAAATCAGTTCCATCACGCTAAAAAAGGCAGCGAGCGGAAAAGTGAGGGAGTCGCTGGTCGACTTGCTTCGCTGCTTGACGCAAGGTTCGCGCGAAGAGCTGCTGCCAGCTTTGGAAAAAGTCGTGGGCATCGGTTCTTCTTCAGGCACCGATATGGCCCTGGGACTGATTTGCGGTTTGGAACGAAATCTAGAAGCCGGAGGGAATGTATGTCTACCAAAGTTGTAATCAAGCAAAGCACGTATTTTGATTCCGTGTCGCTGATGTCTTTGTCCACCAAAGCGAATCAGATTGAGGGCGTGGAACAGGCAGTGATTGCCATGGGTACGGAGATGAACAAGGAAGTGCTGAAAAACGTCGGCTTGCTCACGCCGGAGCTGGAAGCGGCGAAAAGCAGCGACCTGATGATCGTCGTCAAAGCGGCGACAGAAGAGCTTGCCGAGAGCGCGTATGTGCAAATCGAAGAGCTGTTTACCAAGAAAAAAGGCGGCAGCAAAGGCGCGAGCGAGATCAAGTACCCGACTATCGATTCTGCTGCGGCGAGCATCCCCGAAGCGAATCTCGCCATCATTTCCGTCAATGGCGCTTTCGCGGCGAGAGAAGCGAGAAAAGCGTTGGAAAACGATCTGCACGTCATGCTGTTCAGCGACAACGTGAGCATCGAGGACGAGATTGCCCTGAAGCAATACGCGCATGAAAAAGGCTTGCTGATGATGGGGCCAGACTGCGGTACGGCGATCATCAACGGAGTTGCCCTGTGCTTTGGAAACGCGGTGCGCAAAGGCAGCATCGGCATCGTGGGCGCGTCGGGAACAGGCAGCCAGGAAGTGAGCGTGCGCATCCACGATTTCGGCGGCGGGATCACACAGCTGATCGGCACGGGCGGTCGCGATCTGAGCGAGCAAGTGGGCGGCATCATGATGATCGACGGCATCAAGGCGCTGGAAGCGGACGCGGCGACGAAAGTGATTGTGCTCATCTCCAAGCCGCCAGCCGCATCAGTTCAGGAAAAAGTGCTGGCGCAGGTGAAAAACTGCACGAAGCCAGTAGTCGTCTACTTCATCGGCGGAGACGAAGAAGCCGTGGTGGCGGCAGGCGGCCATTTTGCCAAAACAACCAAAGAAGCGGCGCTCAAAGCAGTCGTGCTTGCCGGGGCCAATGAAGACGAGATCAACAAACGCGCCCTCAACTGGCCGCTGATCGAAGAAGTGCGCGCGAAGCTTGCGCCTGAGCAAAAATACGTTCGCGGCCTGTTCTGCGGCGGCACTCTTTGCGATGAAGCGATGTATCTCGCCATGGAAACGTTCGCGGACGTCTACAGCAACATCCAGAAAAATCCCGACTACAAGCTGAAAAACATTCATGAAAGCAAAGCGCACACGTACCTCGACATGGGCGATGACGACTTCACAAACGGCAAGCCGCACCCGATGATCGACCCGTCCTTGCGCATCGCCAGATTTTTGCAGGAAGCGAAAGATCCGTCTGTCGGCGTCATCCTGATGGACTTCATTCTCGGCTTCGGCTCGCACGAAGACCCTGTCGGCGTAATGCTGCCAGCGATTGTGGAGGCAAAAGCGCAAGCGGCAAAAGCAGGCAGACATCTGGAGATTCTCGGCTACGTAATGGGAACCGACCTGGATACGCCGAACTTCGACGAGCAAGTGAAAAAGCTGATGGACGCAGGCGTGACGATTGCCAGCAGCAGCACAAACGCTGGACTTCTGGCCAGAGAATTTGTAGTGAAAGGGGCATGAACATGAGCAAAATCAACGAGCTGTTCGCCGGGAACATCCATGCGATCAACGTAGGGATCGAATTTTTCAAAGACGATATCATCAAGCAAAATGCGAATGCCACGCACCTGGAGTGGAAACCGCCAGGCGGCGGCAAGCCTGAACTGATCCGTGCGCTCGACAGACTGGAGAACGCGGCGCTGGCAGACAAAATCGCGGCGGCCAACAAGCTGGCAGTGGAGCGCATTATCAACTCGCAGCCGATGCTCGTCGGGTTTGACCAGGCCATCAACGTCGTGCCGGGCATGACCAAAACGACGATTTTGCACGCAGGACCTCCGATCACTTGGGACAAAATGTGCGGTGCGATGAAAGGTGCCGTAACCGGGGCGATCGTTTTCGAAGGTTTGGCAAAAGACATCGAGGAAGCAGAGCAAGTAGCCGCTTCCGGCGCAATTACTTTCTCTCCTTGCCACGAGCACAATTGCGTAGGCTCCATGGCTGGTGTCACTTCTGCTTCGATGTTCATGCACGTAGTGAAAAACAAAACGTACGGCAATGTCGCTTACACAAACATGAGCGAGCAAATGGCAAAAATTTTGCGCATGGGTGCCAATGACGAGAGCGTCATCACGCGCCTGAACTGGATGCGCGACGTACTCGGGCCGATGCTGCGCGACGCGATGAAGATCGCAGGCGAAATCGATTTGCGCCTCATGCTGGCACAGGCTCTCCATATGGGCGACGAGTGCCACAACCGCAACAACGCCGGGACAAGCCTGCTGATTCAAGCGCTGACCCCGCATATTTTGCAGACTGACTTCACGACCGAGCAAAAACGCGAAGTATTTGAATTTGTGGCAAGCAGCGACTATTTCTCCGGCCCGACCTGGATGGCTTTGTGCAAATGCGCGCTGGATGCGGCGCACGGAATCGAAAACAGCACGATTGTCACGACAATGGCGCGCAATGGTGTCGAGTTTGGCATTCGCGTGAGCGGCATGGCGGGCAACACCTGGTTTACTGGTCCTGCCCAAAAAGTGATCGGTCCGATGTTCGCAGGCTACAAGCCGGAAGACTCCGGTCTCGATATCGGAGACAGCGCGATTACGGAGACATACGGAATCGGCGGCTTCGCCATGGCTGCTGCTCCCGCAATCGTAGCGCTCGTAGGGGGAACGGTTGAGGAAGCGATCGGTTTTTCTACCACGATGAAAGAAATCACGACAGCGGAAAATCCGAATGTGACGATCCCGCTGCTGGACTTCCAAGGGGTAGCTACCGGAATCGACATTCGCCAAGTCATCCAAACAGGCATCCTGCCAGTCATCAATACGGCGATTGCCCACAAAGACGCCGGCATCGGCATGATCGGCGCGGGTATCACGTATCCGCCGATGGAAGCTTTTGAAAAAGCTCTCCTGGCTTTGACGGAGAGCATCAGCTAAAAACGTTTTGGACCAACAAGGCGCAGGAAGGCGGTTTGCGCTCGCGGCGCGACAGCAAGAAGTTAGCGCCGCGAGCAGGCTTTCCCGCGTGAGACTCTTTTCTTCCATGGATGGGAGTCTCCTATAGTGCGAGGAAGGTGAAAGTCATGGGACAACCCGCAGAGCAGATTTCGCCGGAGCAGCTGAAATCGTACGGGTATTCGGACGATATTTTGCCCAAGACGTCTGAACAAAGAGATTGGGGCGTGTTTCACTACATTACCGTTTGGATGGGCGCTGTTCACAACATCATGTCGTACATGACAGTCGCCGGATTTTTTGCGCTGGGACTAAGTGTTCCGCAAGTATTTTGGGCCGTCATGCTGTCTGCCGTGATCGTCTCGGCCGGCTATGTGCTGAACGGTCATTCGGCAGCGAAGTACGGCGTGCCTTTTGCCATGCTGCTCCGCGACTCCTTTGGCGTGAAAGGCTCGATTATTCCTGCCTTGTGCCGCGGACTGATTGCCGGAGTTGTGTTTTTCGGTGCGACAACGGTCGTTGGCGCCCAATCGTTGAACGTCATTTTTGCGAGAATTTTTCCTGATTACATGACGTGGGGAGCCGGATTCGATCTGTTCGGACTCAATTTCCCGACGATGCTCTCCTATCTTTTCTTGTGGATCATCACTGTGGCCCTGTTTTTGGGCGGAATGAACATTCTCAGCGTTTTCAGCAAATACTCGTCACCCGTCGTCTACATCTTCATTATCGGGGCGGCGATCTGGGCGATTACGATCGCAGGCGGAATCGGTCCGATCATGGAGTACGTTCCTGCCCAACCGATGGAAAATGGGCTAGTCTTCATCGCATGCGTAAGTGCGCTTGTATCGAACTGGGCTGGGCCGATTGTCAACATCTCTGACCTGACCCAGCGGGCAAAATCGCCGAAGGCTCCGCTTTATGGCTTGCCGATCGGAATGATCGTTTCCTACCTCCTGTTTGCCGTTACGTGCATCGGGTTGATCGTCGGAACGCAGATTGCCTTTGGAGAACCTATTTTCAATATCGTCGACGCAATTGGCAAAATTGACAATCCGTTTGCTGTCATCGTGCTGATCCTGGCTTTGAACGTCGGGGCGACCGGCTTTGTTGTTTTTGGAAATTTGTTGCCGGCAGGTCTGCAAATGACAGCGCTTTTACCTAAATGGTTTACCGTCAAGTCGGCCGGAATCTGGACGGCAGTCATCGGCACGCTCATCCTGCCCTGGAAGCTCGTCGAGAGCACGGCTACCTTGTACTTGTTTTACAGCTTTATCGGTTCCATGTACGGCCCGATCGCCGGAATCATGCTGTCGAGCTTTTACATCGAGCGCAGGCGCAAGCTCAACCTGGATACGATCTACGTGAAGCCGGGAGATAACGGCGAGCATGCCAGCGGCTACAACAAAGTGGCTTGCCTGGTCATGGCTATCAGCTTCCTGCTCCCGATGTCCGGGGCGTTCTTGCCCCAGGTGGCGATTTTGTCCATGTTGAACCAATTTGCTTTCTTCAGCGGGCTGATTTTGTCGTTCGTGCTCTACACGCTTTTTTACAAAAAGCAGTAAAGAAAGCGGACGACCTTGGCAAGCAAACAGCATGACTTTTTGCAAAAAGAAAAGGAGGTTTACCAATGGGAGAACTCGTTATTGTTGCTATCGGTGGCAACTCATTGGTGAGAGATAACGGTCGCGATTCGATCGCGGATCAATACGAAGCGGTGTGCGAAACCGCGATCAACATTGCCGACATGGTCGAGCAAGGCTTCCAGGTTGTCGTTACACACGGCAACGGCCCGCAGGTCGGCTTCGCGATGCGACGCTGCGAGATTGCCCATGAAGTGTCGGGAATGCCGACGATTCCGCTCGTCAACTGCGTGGCAGACACGCAAGGGGGCATCGGCTACCAAATCCAGCAGGCGCTCACCAACGAGTTCGCCAAACGCGGGATTGCCAAAAAAGTGGCGAGCATCATTACGCAGGTGGAAGTCAGCAAAGAAGACCCGAACTTCCAAAATCCGACGAAGCCAGTCGGCTCCTTCTTTACGCTGGAGCAGGCGGAAGCGATGAAAGCCGAGCATCCGGACTGGGTGTTCATCGAGGACTCCGGGCGCGGCTACAGAAGAGTGGTTCCATCGCCGAAGCCCATCGACATCGTGGAAAAAGAAGCGATCCGCTCGCTGATCGAAGCCGGATACGTGGTGATCGCGGCTGGCGGTGGCGGCATTCCGGTCGTCAAGACGGGGGAAAATACGTACGACGGCATCGACGCCGTGATCGACAAAGATTTTGCCACAAGCCTGCTGGCTGAACAAATCGACGCGCAGACGCTGATTATTACGACGGGCGTTCCGCAAGTGTGCATCCATTTTGGCAAGCCGGAGCAAAAGGCGCTTGAGCAAATCACGATAGAAGAAACGAAGCAGTATGTGCAGGAAGAGCATTTTGCCAAAGGCAGCATGCTGCCGAAAATCGAGGCGAGCCTGAGCTTTTTGGAGCATCGCGGGTCGCGGGTCATCATCACCAACCCGGAGAGCTTGAAAGACGCGATCGTCGGCAAAGCAGGCACGCACATCGTCAAACAATAACCCGATGCAAGGAGGACGCATGATCGTGGATTACATGAAACTGGCTGTAGAGAAAACTATCGAAGGGATGGAAAACAAAATCGGCGGGCCGTTCGGAGCGGCTGTCGTGCGCGGCGATGAAATTATCGCGGTGTGCAGCAACCGGATGATGGCGGATATGGACCCGTCCCAGCATGCCGAGATGGTCGCGATCCGCGAAGCGTGCAAAACGCTTGGCACGATGAATTTGGAAGGTTGCGAGATTTACGCCACGTGCGAACCTTGCCCGATGTGCGTAGGCGCGATCATCTGGTCCGGCATCAAGGTCGTCCACTATTGCTCGACTTCTCACGATGCGCATGAGCACGGCTTTTCCGATATGCACTTGCGCGACTACTTGACTGGCAAGGACAAGAGCGTCCTGAACATGATCAAGGTGGAGAAGCGCGAGGATTGCGATCACCTGTTTACGTACTTCCACGAGTTGAACAAAACGCACAAGTAATCGCCATTTCAAAGAAAACAGTTGGGGTGAGGCAGCATGGATAAATCATTGCAAGGATTGCTGTGGAAAAAGGGTGACTGGGCCGC
Source organism: Brevibacillus sp. FSL K6-0770 (assembly GCF_038000275.1). Classification (NCBI taxonomy): domain Bacteria; kingdom Bacillati; phylum Bacillota; class Bacilli; order Caryophanales; family Paenibacillaceae; genus Brevibacillus; species Brevibacillus sp. FSL K6-0770. The sequence continues at coordinate 4,511,919 of NZ_JBBOBQ010000001.1, read as the reverse complement.
GTACTTCGGCCTGCTTGCCAACAACTTGACAAACCTTCTGACCATGATCGCTTTGTTGCTGTTTGTTGTCGGCTTTCCGGAAGAGATCGTGTACGGCCGCGTCGTTCCTGCGTTCGGCCTCGGAATCTTTCTCGCCAGCATCTGCTACTTTGTGTTCGGTTATTTTCTCGCCAAAACGACCGGGAGAAAAGATGTGACGGCACTGCCGTCCGGCCCGAGCGCTCCTTCGATTTTTACCGTGACGTTTCTCGTAATTTTGCCCGTCTATCTATCTACCAAAAATGCGGAGTTTGCCTTTCAGATTGCCCTGGTCTGGTGCTTTTTTGAAGCGATGATTCTCGTCGTCGGTTCCTTTTTGGGCGATACGATTCGCCGCATGATTCCGAGAACGGTGCTGCTCTCTTGCTTGTCCGGGCTTGGCCTGCTTTTGCTCGCGATGAATCCGATGCTGCAATCGTTCGAGACGCCCGTTGTCGCGTTTGCTGTCCTCATCATCATTTTCTTGAACTGGTTCGGGAAAAAGCCGATTTTGGCGAAAATTCCTACAGGCTTTTTGCTGCTGGCGACTGGAACGATTCTCGCCTGGGCATTTGGCTTGCAAGATCCGGCAGCGATTGCTGCATCGATGCAATCGTTTGGCTTCAATCCGCCGACCGTGCATGTCGACTCGCTGATCCAAGGCATCCCGCACGCTCTGCCTTACTTGGCGTCTGCGGTGCCTCTGGGCTTGGCCAACTACATCTTTGACCTGGAAAACATCGAAAGCGCGCACGCTGCCGGCGACGAGTACAAAACAAGACAAGTGATGCTTGCCAACGGCCTGTCTTCGATCATCGGCTGCTTCTGCGGCAATCCGTACCCGGTCACTGTGTACGTTGGACATGCCGGCTGGAAATCTCTCGGCGCCGGAATTGGCTATACCGTCGCGACTGGCCTGTCGATGTTCATCATCTCGCTGTTCGGGATCGGGGCGTTCTTGCTTGCGGTCATTCCGGTTGCGGCGATTGTGCCGATTCTCGTCTATATCGGGATCGTCACAGCCAACCAGGTCGTGCGGGAGACGCCGAAGCTGGAAGTCCCGGTCATCTTCATCTGCATGTTCCCGTGGATTGCCAACTGGGCGTTGACCTTGACCAATAACGTGCTGTCCGCTGCCGGAACGACCGGGGCCAAGGTAGGGGTGGACGTGATGGCGAACAAAGGCGTTTACTACAACGGTTTGATGCATCTTGGCAACGGGGCGCCGATCAGCAGCATGGTCTGGGGGTGCATCGCGATCTTTGCGATTACAGACAAGCCGTTGCGGGGCGCAATCGCTGGTGCGGCGGGGGCCGCTCTGTCCTTGTTTGGCATCATCCACTCGCCAACGGTCGGCTTTGCCCTAGATTCGTCCATGCAGTTCGTCTACTCGTACTTGATGGTCGCAGCGATTTTTGTCGGCAAATACATGCTGGACAAAAACGCACCGCTGGCCAAACTGCAAGAAAAAGACGCGAAGGCATAAGCTGGCTGCGTTGCGAAAAAGAAAAGCTGTGATCCGAAACGGGGTCACAGCTTTTTGGTGTTTGTCTGGACACTCTTTATTTGCAACCTTTCTATATGGGAAAACGTAAAATACTTGTGCCTTGGATAAAAAAGGAAGTAGGAGGCTCAAGTGACTATAACAAAGGAAAATGATTCCTTGAAAATCAGTCGGCACTGGGAGTCCCTTAATGCGGGAGATTTAGGATTATAAAATCAGGGAGGGGGTTCCCCGATTCGACCGCGAATCCCTGGATACCTTGCTAAAGCTCCTGTCGCAAAAGAGCCGGGTCATCTGCATATCCTCTGACGGCATTTTCGGGCAAGCAACTGGTGCTTTTGCAGTTTGTTCGGAAAAAGCCGACTTTCCCATTTCCGCAAACTGCGTTTCTATAGTAGACTTGGAGCATATTGGAAACCGCGAGTAGAGGGGAGGCTGGCATGAAAAAACGGCGTATGTTGCTGCTGGGAGCCAGTGGATATTTGGGAGCGCAAATTTTCCATGAGCTACAGCAGGATGCAGATAACGAGGTTGTCGGCACGTGTTATTCTGCTCCGCCAACAGGAGAGCAGCTCGTGCAGGTCGACGTCACTCATCCCGCAGCGTTTGCCGCATTGCTTGCGGACTTTGCGCCGGAGATCGTCATCTGGGCGTTGATGAGCGCGACCGATGAGCATGCTCTGATTACAGAAGGTTTGGACATTTTGCAGGCGCATCTGCCGCCAAAGAGCCGAGTCATTTTCATTTCCTCTGACGGCATTTTCGGACAAGGGACGGGTGCTTTTGCGGAGGAAGACCAGCCGCTGATGCTCTCTGAACGCAATCCGCTGGCTCGTTACTCGCGGGCAAAATGGCTGGGGGAAGAGCTTGTCCGGCAACGCCGCGAACAGCATGTCATCGTTCGCATCGGCCCGCTCTACGGCTGCAATTCCCTGGGCAAATGGGACAAAAGAGCGGCGACGATTCGCCAGGAGCTTGCCGCTGGCCGACCGATCACCCGTACGAGCAATTTGTTCAAAACGTTTTTGCATGTACAGGATGCCGCTCAAGCGATCAAGGAATTGGCCGACAGCTCTTTCGTCGGGACGCTGCACCTCGGTCCCGCGCAAAAAGAAAGCTATTATTCTTTTGCTGTCACGCTGGCAAAAGCGCTCGGACTTGACTCTCGCCTAGTGACAGAGGATCGCCTGGATGCAGAAGAAGCCAGGGAAAAAGGGATTCCGCTGGATACCTCGCTGAACACAGGCAGGGCAAATGCGTTGTTGCGCACGCGTTTTCGCCAAGTGGGGGAAGCAGCGTGCAGCGCGGCAAAGGAAACAGAACGGCATTAGAAAAGAGGCAGGATGTGCGCCTGCGCTTGCACTGGCGAAACGATTCTGACCTTTTGCCACACTTGGAATGAATTTTCCGGAAAAGCGATCAAAACGGATGGCAGACAAAGGAGCGAAAAACATGAAAAAGATCGGATTAATCGGCGGCATGAGCTGGGAGTCTTCTCACGTGTACTATCGACTGATCAACGAAGCTGTAAAAGAACGACTGGGTGGGCTGCATTCCGCCAAAAGCATCATGTATTCCGTTGATTTTGCCGAAATCGCAGACATGCAGAGCGATGGTCGCTGGGACGAGGCGGGAGAGCAGATGGCAGAAGCAGCGCGGAGTTTGGAGGCGGCAGGTGCCGATCTGATCGTTCTGTGCACCAATACGATGCACAAGCTGGCGTCTTATATCGAGGACGCGACGAAGCTGCCCTTTTTGCACATTGCCGATGCGGCGGGAAAAGCGATAACCGCGCAAGGAATCAAGCGGGTCGCCCTGCTTGCTACCCGTTTTACGATGGAAGAATCTTTTTACACGGATCGTCTGCGCGAGCTTCACGGAATTGAAGTGCTCATACCTGATGAGCAGGAACGCAAAATCGTGCATGACGTCATTTACCAAGAGCTGTGCCGGGGAATCATTCGTGAGGAATCAAAGAGCGAGTATATGAAAATCATCAACCGTCTCATCAGCGAAGGAGCAGAAGGTGTCATTCTCGGCTGTACAGAGGTCGGCTTGCTGATTACGGCCAACGATTGCGAGGTTCCCGTTTTTGATACATCGCTCATTCATGCGCAGGCAGCGGTAGAAGCGGCTTTGCTGAAAGCGGGAGAGTAAGCATGAATCCTTTTGCACAGACCCCGAAACCGCCTTACTACGCCGTCATCTTTTCCTCCCAGCGAACAGCGGGAGATCAAGGGTACGGGGAGATGGCGGACCGGATGGTGGAGCTGGCTGCGGAGCAACCCGGGTACCTGGGGGTAGAGAGCGTCCGCGACGAATCCGGCTTCGGGATTACTGTTTCCTACTGGGCCTCGCTGGAAGCGATTCGCGAATGGAAGCGGAACGAGGAGCACCGGGTGGCGCAGGAAAAAGGAAGACAGATGTGGTACGGCCATTACATCACGCGCATTTGCAAGGTAGAGCGCGACTACACCTTGTAAGTGCAAACAAAACGGTCATGACCGTTTGATTGACCGCAAGCGCAAGCGGCCACAGCCCATGTCATGAAAAACATCGAGACATTTTTCACAGAAAAAAGAAGGCTCCGTTTCTCTTTGCCTGGTGGCATGGAGGAGCGGGGCTATTTATTTTGCAGCCAGCGTTTTTAGGGGGACCTCTCTTTTGAGCGACCGGAAGACGTGTTGAAAATCCAGCTCGCCTGCCACTTGCGCGAGACATTCGTCAACCAGGCGAGAGCAGGAAAAGAATTACACAACTAAAACAAACAAAAACCACTTAAAAACAATTCCTTTACGCTGGATTCACATCCACTTAATATTAGGCCCGTAAGATGGGACGTGAGGTCAGGAAATGAATATTCCACACAGGGGAGAGATTCTCAATGAGAAAGTGGCATTATCCTTTACTTGCGTCCTTTTTGTCGATCGCCTTTTTGGCTGGATGCGGACAAGCTCCACAGTCCCAAGCAAACACACAAGGAGCGGGGGCAAGTCAGGCGGGCCAACAGCAAGCTGCTTCGGGAGCGATTACAGTGTACACCGCGCTGGAGGACGACCAGATCAAGACGTACCTGGAATCGTTCAAAGCGAAGTACCCGGATGTGAAGGTCAACATCGTGCGTGATTCGACCGGAATCATCACGGCAAAGCTGTTGGCGGAAAAAGACAATCCGCAAGCAGACGTCGTCTGGGGTACAGCGGCGACAAGCCTTTTGGTACTGGAACAGCAAGGAATGCTGGAAGGCTATTCGCCAAAAGGAATCGAGCGTGTCTCCCCTGAGTTCAAAGATACGAAAGAGCCTGCCAGATGGGTAGGGATTGACGCCTGGGAAACGGCGATTGCCGTCAACACCAAGGAGCTGGAAAAGCGCAACTTGCCGATCCCCCGCACTTATGAAGATTTGATCAAACCGGAGTACAAAGGCTTGATCGTCATGCCGAACCCGGCTTCGTCCGGCACAGGACTTTTGACCGTCAACGGGATCATGCAGCTCAAGGGCGAGCAGGAAGGCTGGGCTTACCTCGACAAGCTGCACGAGAACATGGCGATTTACACGCATTCCGGCTCGAAGCCAGCGAAAATGGCGGCGTCGGGTGAGTATCCGATCGGCATTTCCTTCGGCTACCGTTCCATTACCGAGAAGAAAAAAGGCGCTCCCGTGGAAGTCGTTTTCCCGACAGAAGGCTCCGGCTGGGACGTGGAAGCGAACGGCTTGATCAAAAAAGCGCAAATCAAACCAGAGGCCAAACTGTTCCTCGACTGGGCAATCACGGATGAAGCGATGAAAGCCTACAACCAGAACTATGCCATCGTCAGCGTGAAGCAGGACGGCGCGCCACTGCCGGAAGGATATTCCGTAGACCCGATCTCGCAGCTGGTCAAGCTCGACCTGAAAAAAGCGGCGGAAAACCGCGACAAAGTTTTGGCTGAGTGGGAAAAACGCTACGCGACCAAGAGCGAACCCAAGTAAGCAGCGAGGAGAACAGCATGACACCATCCTATCTATCCATTCAAGGGGTCAGTAAACGTTTCGGTTTGTTTGCCGCTCTGGAGCACATCTCCATCGATATCGACAAAAATGAATTTGTCTGTCTGCTCGGCCCCAGCGGCTGCGGCAAAACGACATTACTGAGAATGCTGGCAGGATTGGAGCAACCGACAACAGGCCGGATGATCGTGGACGGCAGGGAGATTACCTCTCTGCCTCCGGCCAAACGCAACATCGCGATGATGTTCCAGTCTTATGCGTTGTTTCCCAATTTGACTGCGGCGCAAAATATCGCCTTTGGGCTAGAGGAAAAAAAGCTGGGCAAAAAAGCGATTGCCGCCAAAGTAGAAGAGGCGCTGGACATGGTGGATTTGTCTCATGCCGCCGCCAAATATCCCGGACAGCTCTCGGGCGGCCAACAACAGCGGATTGCCTTGGCGCGGGCTATTGCGCTGTCGCCTGATGTGCTGCTGTTGGACGAGCCGTTGTCCGCGCTGGACGCAAAAGTAAGGCAAAAGCTGCGTCGGGAGATTCGCCGTTTGCATGAACAATACGGAATGACTACGGTCATGGTCACGCACGATCAGGAGGAAGCGCTGACCATGGCAGACAAGATCGTCGTGATGAATCACGGCGAGGTCGTGCAGGTGGGTACGCCGGAAGAAGTGTACAACAAGCCTGCCAACCCGTTCGTCGCCGATTTTATCGGAGCGATCAACTTTTTTGCTCCCGATCGCTTTGAGCACAAGCAAGCAGACAACCAGCGATTGTTCGCCATCCGTCCCGAGCATGTGCGGCTTTTGCCGGACGAATCGGAGTGCGGCATCCCGGCAATCATTTCCGAGATGGAGTTTCGCGGTTCCTTTTACCGGATGTTTCTCGCCTGGGAAGAGAGCGGTCAGAGCGCGACTGACGTGCTGACGCTCGATCTGTTGGCGACCCAGGCCCGCAAGCTGGGGCTTGTGCGCGGGCAAAAAGTGTGGCTGGAGTTCCCGCTGGAAAATCTGCTTTCTTTTGAGCAGGCAGACGTCAGCGCAGGACGGGGGTGAGCGCAATGAACGGAGTTGTTACCGCGCCAAAAGGCAAGGCGGGGCAAAAGTGGCTGATGGTGCTCGTCGTGGCCGGGCTGTCTGCCAGCGTGCTGCTGCCGCTCATCCAATTGTTTTCCAAAGCGTTTTACGACAAAAATGGCCTGTTCGTCGGCTGGGATAACTTCATCACCTACTTTTCCACTCCAGCGCTGTCGCAGTCGCTTCACAACACGCTGTATATTTCCTCCATGACTACGGCAATCGCCGTTTCACTCGCCTTTTTGTTCGCCTATGCCCTGACGCGCAGCGGCATCCGGGGAAAAGGCTTCTACCGGGCGGTCGCGCTGCTTCCGCTGTTCGCACCGACGATGATGCACGGGATTGCCTTGACGTATTTGTTCGGCAATCAGGGACTGGTGACGACGGGGATTTTCGGCTTGCTGCCGTTTCAGTGGGACGTGGATCTGTACGGGCCAGTCGGGATCGTTTTGGCGGAAATCGTCTACGTGTTTCCGCAGGCGTACCTGATTTTGGCTGTCTCGCTCGCCTTTGCCGACTACCAGCTATACGAAGCGGCGGATACGCTCGGCGCCGGACATGTGCGCAAATTGATGACGGTCACGCTTCCCGGCGTCAAATACGGAATCGTCAGCGCCTGCTTCGTCTGCTTCACGCTTTCGTTTACCGATTTCGGGGCGCCAAAAGTAGTGGGTGGACAGTTTTCCGTGCTTGCCACCGATATTTACAAGCAAGTCATCGGGCAGCAAAACATGACGATGGGAGCTACCGTGGGACTGCTGCTGATCATCCCGGCGCTCGTGGCGTTTATCGTGGACAGAATCGTGGAGCGCAAGCAGCATGCAGCCGTCACAGCCAAGTCCAAAGAGTACCGGATCAAGGCAAACGGCTGGCGCGACCTGTTTTATACGGTTGTTTGCCTGGGCGTCAGCGGATTTTTGCTCTTGCTGATGGCGACAGTGGTGCTGGCTTCCTTCATTCAGGTGTGGCCGTACAATCTCGACTTTAGCTTGGTTCACTACGATTTTTCCAATGTCGCAGGAGAAGGCATCGAGCCGTTGTGGAACAGCATTGTCGTCGCTGTATTGACAGCGGTGATCGGCACATGCGTGACGTTTGTCGCCGCGTATGCGATTGAAAAGTCGCAGGTGTGGAAGGGGCTGCGCCAGGCAGGGTACTTTCTGTCGATTCTTCCTTTGGCGCTTCCCGGACTTGTGATCGGCCTGGCCTACATTTTCTTTTTCAACAATCCGGCCAACCCGCTGCACGGTCTGTACGGCTCGCTCTGGATTTTGATTTTGGCCAACGTCATTCACTTTTTCGCGGTAGGCTTCATCACGGCAACAACCGCGCTGAAAAAGCTCGATCCCGAGTTCGAGCAGGCAGCCGAGTCGATGGGCATCGGGCAAATGAAGCTGTTTTGGCGGGTGACCGTTCCGGTCTGCCTGCCTGCGATCATCGAAATGCTCGTGTACTTTTTCATCAACGCGATGGTGACGATCTCGGCGGTCGTGTTTTTGTACGCAGCGGATTTCAAGCTGGCGTCCGTCTCCATCGTCAATATGGATGACGCGGGCGATATTGCCCCGGCGGCAGCCATGTCGGTATTGATTGTCGTCCTCAACATCATCGCCCGTGCAGGCGCGGAGTGGATCAGCGCGAGACTGCGCAAGCGCACGGCAAGAACAGAGCAGGAGAAAGGACAGGTGGCATAAATGAAAGCAGTCATTTTCGATTGGGCAGGCACGATGGTGGATTACGGGTGCTTTGCGCCGTTGGCAGTGTTTTTGCAAGTGTTTGAGAAAAGAGGGATTGAACTGACGGCAGCAGAGGCACGCGAGCCGATGGGGATGCTGAAGCGCGATCATATTGCGGCGCTGTGCCGGATGGAGAGGGTCGCTGAATTGTGGAAAGAAAAGTTCGGCCGCTATCCGAACGAGGCAGATGTAGACGACTTGTACGCTGATTTCGAGCCGATGCTGATGGCGACGCTGCACGATTACGCGACTCCTGTGCCGGGAGCGCTTGCGCTGGTGGCGCGGCTGCGCGAGCGGGGAATCAAGATCGGCTCGACTACAGGCTATACGCGGGAAATGATGAACGTCGTCGCCGCAGCGGCGAAAGAGCAAGGCTACGAGCCGGATTGCCTCGTGACGCCAAGCGAAGTGCCCGCAGGCAGGCCGTATCCGTGGATGTGCTATCAAAATGCGATCCAGCTCGATGTGTATCCGTTTGGCGAAATGGTCAAAGTAGGCGACACGACGAGCGATATGCGGGAAGGCAGAAATGCGGGCATGTGGACAGTAGGCGTCCTCAAAGGCGGAAGCGAGCTTGGCTTGTCGCAGCAGGAAGTAGCGAACATGCCAGCGGACGAGCTGGAAGTGCGGCTTGCAAGCGCTGCCGCCAGATTGCAGGCAGCAGGAGCGCACTATGTAATCGAAGAAATCGGACGGCTGGATGACGTGTTAGCGAAAATCGAGCTGCGCCTGAAGGCGGGAGAGCGTCCGTAACGGCAAAAGGTTCCAGCAGGCACGAAAGACAGAAAGGATGAGAAGCATGACGCAAACAACGACAACCGACAACCCGTATTTGCTTTTGACGCCAGGGCCATTGTCTACCTCGCGAACCGTGCGGGAAGCGATGATGCGCGACTGGTGCACATGGGATCGCGACTACAACGAGCTTGTGCAGTCTACGCGTCAAAAGCTGGTCGGATTGGCAACCACGCAGACGGATGATTATACAAGTGTACTTATGCAAGGCAGCGGCAGCTTTTGTGTCGAGGCGGTCATCAGCAGCGTGATTCCAAAAGCGGGCAAGCTGCTGGTGCTGACAAACGGAGCGTACGGCGACCGGATCGTCCAGATGGCGCAAGTGCATGGCATTCATACAACGGTGATCGATTTTGGCGAGCTGGCCCAGGTGGAGGCTCGCGCAGTCGAACAGACGCTGGCAGCAGATGGCGCGATTACGCATGTGGCTGTCGTTCACTCGGAGACGACGACAGGCATGCTCAATCCGATTGCCGAGATTGGAGCGGCGGTTAAAAAATACGGCAAGGTGTACATCGTCGACGCCATGAGCAGCTTTGGCGGCATTCCGCTCGACGTGGCAGAGCTGTCGATCGACTTTTTGATTTCCAGCGCCAACAAGTGCATTCAAGGCGTACCGGGCTTCGGCTTCGTCATCGCGAAGACGTCCGAGCTGCACAAATGCGCTGGCGTGGCCCGCACGCTGTCCCTCGATCTGTACGACCAGTGGAAAACGATGGAGGAGCAAAACGGCAAGTGGCGCTATACTTCCCCTACGCACGTAGTCCGGGCCTTTTACCAGGCGTTGCTTGAGCTGGAGCAAGAAGGCGGAGTAGCGAAAAGATACGAGCGCTACAAGCAAAATCAGGCGATTCTGTCAGAGGGCATGGAGCGTCTCGGGCTGCGCGTTCTGTTGCCAAAAGAATCCCAGTCTCCGTTCATCACTTCCTTTTACTATCCGGAGGTGGAGTCGTTCTCTTTTGCAGAGCTGTACGAGCGATTGAAGCAGGCGGGCTTCGTCATCTATCCGGGAAAGATATCGCAAGCAAATACGTTTCGCATCGGCAATATCGGCGAAGTGTACCCGGCGGATATGGAGCGGTTGCTGACAGCAGTGGAAGCAAACCGATTTTGGCTGTAGACAATTTTTTTTGACCCGAAAACCAACGAAATCAACAATAATCCAACAGGACAATCCTTGATTGTCGCGGCAAATACCACTACAATTCAAGAGAGGGGAAAAAACGGAATAAAATGGTTGTTGTTTCCTTCTCAAATTGACAGCAGGTGCAAACGGCAAGATTCACGTCAGGAATGGGACGGCAGCGATGACCAGCCGCTCATCTTGGCTTCAAGTACGTAAATAGGGGGACAAGACCGGTGTCGTTGTTCGGGGAAGAGCGTAAGCAGATCATATTGCAGTTGGTCAATTCGAATGGCAAGGTAAGGACAAACGAGCTGGTAGAAAAGCTGCAAGTATCTTCAGAATCGATTCGCCGCTATCTGGAAGAGCTGGAAGCGGAGAAAAAGCTGAAGCGCGTCTATGGAGGAGCAATCAAGCTGAACGTAGATCGCACAGAACCATCCCACCTCAGCCGCGAAGTCATGAAGGCAGAAGAAAAGCGGAGAATCGGGCGGGTAGCGGCCGAACTGGTGCAGGACAGCGATACGATCGTGATCGATGAAGGCACGACGCCTCTCCAGATGATCAGCTTTTTGCTCAACAAAAAGGATTTGACCGTCTTGACCAGCTCGATCACGGCGCTCAATCTGCTCATCGAGTACCAAAACAACGGCTTGCTCAACGCAGAGGTCTACTTTCTGGGCGGCCGAGTGAACGCGAAGCATTACCGTGTGGGCGGTCCGTTTGCTGAAAAAATGATGAAGTCCTTCTACGTGGATAAAGCGTTTCTGTCCATGGACGGTCTTTTGCTGCACAAGGGCTTGACCTGTTATGACCCGGAGCGTGCAGAGCTGGCGAAGCATTACATTGAAAATGCGAACGAGAACATCGTCCTCGCCGATCATTCCAAAATCGGGATCAGCACGTTGTGCAAGGTTGCCGACCTCAAGGAAATCGACATGGTCATCAGCGATACGGCGGCTCCCGAGGAATGGAGCGACGATTTGCAAGCCAAAGGCGTTACCTGGCTGGTAGCCAAAGAACTGTAAATAATTACAAGCGAGACAGGCCGGATTTCTTTGCGCGAGAAATCCGGCTTTTTGGCGTGCAGCGCCTGACTTGTCCAAACAGAAGCGGCAAAAACATTTTGATCGTGCGGATCGTGAGTTTGGACAAAAAAAACTGGAGAACGTGCATTGTTTGTCGGCATGGAACCACATATGATCATGATGAAAAAAGTTGTGAGAATGATAATCATCATAAGCTCATCAGCAGAAGAGAGAGGGTCGAAAAAATGGGGAGAAATAGTCGGAAGATCGTCATGACATGGTTGGCTATCTTGCTGATCGCGATGGCAGGACTGGCAGCGTGCGGCGAGAAAGCAGCGGAGCCGCAGGCGACAGGCTCGACACAGCAGCAGCCAGCTGAGCAAAAACCAGCCGCTGACGACAAGGCAGTAGCGGCAGAAACAAGAGTTGTCCGCGATGCGTACGGGGAGGTAACCATCCCGGCCCATCCGCAAAGAGTCGCAGCCATCTACCAGGAAGACTACTTGCTCGCGCTCGGTGTGACGCCGATCGTGCAATGGTACCATCCGGCGTGGGGCAAGCAAGATTACCTCAACCTGAACGTCCCGCAGTTTGACATTACAGGCAGCATGGAAGCTTTGATCGCGGCAAACCCTGATCTGATTATTGTAGACGGGGGCGCGGATGCGCAAAAATACGAGCAATACAGCAAAGTCGCGCCTACGTATAAAATCCCGGACGAACTGCGCAATGACACCATTGGTCGGCTGAAAAACATCGCGGACGTATTGGGCATCCCGGAAAAAGCCGATGAGGCTGTGAAAAAGTACGAGGCAAAAATGTCCGATGCCCGCGCGAAGCTGGAAAAAGCAATCGGCAAGGAAAGCGTAGCCGTCATCCGTCTTAACGTAGGAGACAAGCCGACACTTGCCCTGTTCGGAGAAGGCAATGCGTACACTGGCATCATTTACAAGGAGCTTGGACTTGCCCCGTATGAAGCGGCGAAAAATCAGGACACGCACGTCGTCTTGAGCGAAGAGGCGATTCCGACAATCAATGCCGATCACATCATCATCTTCCCGTCGAACGGCGGCTGGGATTCTGCGGAAAACAAAGAGGCGCTGAAAATTCTTCAAGACCCGCTGTGGCAATCCGTCCCTGCCGTGAAAAAAGGCCACGTCTATCAGATGAACCGGACGCATTGGCAGTCTGGCGCCATGCTGGCCAATATGATGAAAGCCGACGATCTGGTGAAGACATTCGTCAAATAAACCGAGCTGTACAGGCGAGCAGAACAAAGACAGGGTGTCCCGAAAGGCAGGTGAAGCTGCGCGGGGCACCTTCTTTTTTCACGGGAAGCGCACATTTGAAAAGGTTCGGACCCGCTCTTTTGCTTGGCAAACCCGGCTTATCCCCGTATAATATACAATGATAATCATTCTCATATAATAGGTGAGGATATGTATACAAACGGGACAGAGAATCAGTTGTATCCGTCGTCCATATACGTGCTGACGGGGATAGAGCGAGGGGTTCTTGCATCGCATGCTTGCCAAGACAGCCATGAACAGAATGATTATGCTATGTTCGTCACGACAGACGGTTCAGGTGTCCTGCAAATCGATCAAACCAGCTATCGGCTGGGGGGAGAGAGCTGCTGGATCACGGAGCCTGGTCAGCATGTGCGCATCTGCACAGCCGAGCGGGATTTGGAATACTATCGCTTGACCTTTCGGATGGTGCCATTGCAACCGCAGGGAGAAGAGGAGCTTTGGTTTCGCACAGGAGAGATGGTCTGCACTCCTTTTTCCAAATTAGTCGAGGGCATTGAGGAAATATACGCCGTGCGGGATGAGACGGATCGGCTGGTGCGTTACAGCAGTCACGTACGCTTCGAGACGGTTCTGTCTGACCTTTTCCAGCAAAATGCAACCGGAGGGCCGATGCAGGACCCGCTTCGCGCCGTGGAGCGCTCGATTGAATATGTGAAGCAGCATTACCAGGAGGCGCTGACGGTCGAGCAGCTTGCTTATGAGGCAGCGGTTCCGCGCTGGCGCTATACGCAGCTGTTCAAAGAGCTGACCGGACAAATTCCGCTCGATTATATCAACGGCTTGCGGATCAACCGGGCCAAACAGCTGTTGCTTCTGACAGCGGATCGGGTGCATGAGATCGCGCAAAATGTCGGGTTCAACAGCGAATATTACTTCAATCGCCGCTTCAAGCAAATGGTCGGGCTGGCTCCCGGCAAGTACCGGAATGTCCACCGCGACGATCTGCGCGTCGTCTCTTTGTTTATGGAAGACTACTTGTGTTCGCTTGGCATTACGCCGATTGTGCAATGGGCGCATTCGTACTGGGGCAAGCAGGACTATCTCGGCTTGCAAGACGTCCCGACGTTTGACGTGCTGAAGGATGAAGTGCACGCTTTGTCCAACAGCAACCCGGATGTGATCATGTTGCGTTCCTGCACAGGCTGGGAATCGGCTCACTACGAGCAATGTGCCAAGATCGCGCGGACATGCATGGTGCGCGAGCTCGGGTCAGACTGGCGATCGACGATGCGGATTTTGGGCGATTGGCTGAATCGGCGAGACACAGCCGACAAGGCGATCGAGCATTATGAAAAAAAAGCCGCCGCTGCCCGCAGTAAGCTGTCAAGCAGCATGAAAGGGCAGACCGTCGCCTTTTTGCGCGTATCGGCAGACATGATCAGCGTGGAAAAGTCGTACTCGGCCCCTGTCATGTTCGACGATTTGGGCATGCAGCCACATCCGCTGGTCAGGTCGCTCTCTGTGCAGGAGGCAAGAGCCGGGGTGTCGTGGGAATGGCTCTCTGCGCTTGACGCCGACCATATTTTTTACGCTTTTGACAAATGGCATGGAGAAGGAACCGATGCGGAAAAGCTCCAGGTGCACCATCCCGTCTGGCAATCGCTGCGGGCTGTGCGTGACAAGCGGGCGTACGAAGTCGATTTCATGACGTGGATGAATCACGGAATCATCGCCAACCAGAAAAAAATCGAGCACATTTTGCACGTGCTGGCCTAGCATGGACCACGATTGTTGCAAACATACAAAAAAGACCACTCTTTTGTCCATTGACACTCTTTTTGTCAATCGCCTAAAATCCTACTATGATAATAAGAATCAATTTCATGAATTTAGCGAAAGGGAAGGGGAAAGCAACATTTCGTGCATGTACATAATGAATGGAAAAGGTGGCTAGCATGGGTCAACAGACACACACCCTGAAGCAGGGGAGTACATCAAAACAGGAACAGTTTCGCTCGCGGCCATGGGCAGCAACGCTGATCCTCACGGGCGGAGTTTTTGCCTTGATTCTCGGAATGTTTCTGTCTGTCTCATTCGGGGCAGCAGATATTCAGTTTTCTGTCGTTTGGGACGCTATTTTTCATTTTAATCCAGATATTACGCAGCATCAGATCATCCAGGAAATACGCCTTCCCCGCTTGCTCGGTGGAGCGATGGTCGGGGCCAGCTTTGCTGTGGCAGGGGCGATCATGCAAGGGATGACTCGCAACCCGCTTGCCGATTCCGGTTTGCTCGGGCTGAATGCGGGAGCAGGCTTTGTCATTGCTCTCTGCTTTGCCTTTTTCCCGGGGCTGCCTTTCATGTACTTGATCTTGTACGGGTTTTTGGGCGCAGGTGTAGGCGCAGGACTTGTTTACGGAATTGGCTCGATGGCAAAAGGCGGGCTTACTCCGGTGCGGCTCGTGCTTGCAGGGGCAGCGCTTAGCGCCCTGTTGTCTGCTCTTAGCGAAGGGATTGCGCTTTACTTCAAAATTGGACAGGATTTGGCTTTCTGGTACGCAGGCGGGGTAGCCGGGACAAAATGGTTCCAGCTCAAAGTGATGTTCCCGTGGATTGCCGCTGCGATCCTCGGGGCGATTGTGTTGTCGCGTTCCATCACGATGCTCAGTCTCGGCGAGGACATTGCCAAAGGCTTGGGCCAGCGAACAGCGCTCGTCAAACTGGCGGGTACGGTCATCGTCCTGATTTTGGCAGGTTCGGCTGTCGCTGTCGTCGGTGCGGTTGGCTTCGTCGGACTGATTATCCCGCACTTGACGCGTTATTTGGTCGGGGTCGACTATCGGTGGATTATTCCTTGCTCTGCCATTATGGGCAGCTTGCTCGTCGTTTTTGCCGATTTGGCAGCCAGAATGGTGAATCCGCCTTACGAAACACCTTTGGGCGCCCTGATTGCGCTGATTGGCGTTCCGTTCTTCCTTTACTTGGCTCGTAAAGAAAGAAGGGAGATGTAAATCATGCAACCAGCTACTGCGCAAATCGATGCCCGCAAACGCAGCAGGGGCATCCTCGTCATGATGATTTTGTCTGTGCTCATTTTGATTGCGTTCATCATCAGCATGAACACAGGATATATTCGCTTGTCGCCAATGGATTTGCTCATGACCTTGTTCGGGTCTGGCACCGAGAAGCAAAGCTTGATTTTGTTCGACTTCCGCTTGCCGCGCATCGTCATTTCGCTTTTGATCGGCGCAGGTTTGGCGGTTTCCGGCTGCATCATTCAAGGGATTTCCCGCAATGCGCTGGCTGACCCCGGTATTTTGGGGATCAACGCAGGTGCGGGTCTGATGGTTATGCTGTTCATTTCCTTTTATCCGTCGACAGCTGCCGCTCCTGTTTTCCTGCTGCCTGTCCTGGCGCTGGTCGGAGCAAGCTTGACCGCAGCCCTGATTTTTGTGCTGTCTTACAAGAGACATAAAGGCTTGTCGCCAATTCGCATTCTGCTGACCGGGATCGCGGTCGCAGCGGGGATGAGCGCTGCGATGATCGTGCTGACGCTCAAGCTGAGTCCTGACAAGTACCAGTTTGTCGCAACCTGGCTTGCCGGAAGCATTTGGGGAACCAACTGGAAATTCGTTCTGTCGCTGCTCCCGTGGATTGTCGTCCTGCTGCCGTTTGTCTTTTACAAAGCGCGTGTGATGAACGTCCTGAATTTGGGAGAAGAGCTGTCCATCGGTCTTGGTGCTCCGGTCGCAAGAGAACAGTTGAAGCTGTTGGCCGCATCGGTCGGACTGGCGGCATCTTGCGTGGCTGTCAGCGGCGGGATCGGCTTCGTCGGTCTGATTGGCCCGCATTTGGCGCGCAGACTTGTCGGACCGAAACACGAAATGCTGCTGCCGACATCGGCCTTGGCAGGCGCGCTCCTGGTTATTGTTGCTGATACGATCGGACGCTGGATTTTGCAGCCGTCTGAAATTCCAACAGGCATTGTGGTTGCTGTCATCGGAGCCCCGTACTTCTTGTACTTGCTTGCCCATTCGAAGTCGTAGAGAAAAAGAAAGGCTTTCATCGTGCGGTGAAGAGGAGGAGGATTCGGTATGCTGCGTCGCTTTTTTGCGTACTACAAGCCGTATATGGGGCTGTTTATAGCAGATTTTTCTTGCGCGATTTTGGCCGCGCTGCTTGAACTGGCGTTTCCGCTTGCTGTCAACCGGGTTGTGGACGATTTGCTTCCGAGCGGAAACTGGCTGCTGATCCTGTACGCGTGCCTTGGGCTTTTGGGCATTTACGTGGTCAGTGCGGCCTTGCACTACGTCGTTACCTATTACGGACACAAGCTCGGCATCAATATTGAATCGGACATGCGCAAAAAGCTGTTTGATCGGGTGCAAAAGCTCTCGTTCCGCTTTTTCGACAACAACAAGACCGGACATCTCGTATCTCGCATGACGAACGACCTGATGGATATCGGGGAGATCGCTCACCATGGCCCGGAAGATTTGTTCATCGCGGTCATGACATTGCTGGGCGCCTTCGGTATCATGCTCAGCATCAACTGGCAATTGGCGGTGCTGACTTTTATCATCGTGCCTTTAATGATTTATTTGTCGATGTATTTCAGCCGCAAAATGTCCCGCGCTTTTGACCGGATGTTTGCCGATGTCGCAGACTACAATGCGCGCGTGGAAAACAACATCAGCGGCATTCGCGTCGTACAGGCGTTTGCTAACGAAAAGCATGAAATCGCACGCTTTGCAGAGAACAACGGGCGCTTCCGCCTGACCAAGCTGCTCACGTACCGCATCATGGCGTGGAACTCGTCGTTGAGCTTTATTTTGATGAAGCTGGTATCGCTGTTTGTCCTCGTGTGCGGAACGTATTACGTCATCCAAGGAAAGATGACGTACGGGGAGTTTATCGCTTTCGTGATGCTGTCGAACGTCTTTTTGAACCCGATTCAGCAGATCAACAACGTCATCGAGACGTTTCCAAAAGGTGTTGCCGGATTCAAGCGTTACCTGGAGTTGCTGGAGACAGAGCCTGACGTCGACGATGCGCCAGACGCGAAGCCTGTCAGCAATCTTCGCGGCGACATCCGCTTCGAGAACGTAACGTTTGGCTATGAAAACAAGGAAAAAGTGCTCCAGGGATTGTCGCTGTCCATTCGCGCTGGCGAGACGGTCGCGCTCGTGGGACCTTCCGGGGCAGGAAAAACGACACTGTGCAGCTTGCTTCCCCGTTTTTACGATGTGGACAGCGGCTCGATCATGATTGACGGCATCGACATTCGTTCCATGACGCTGGAGTCGCTTCGTTCGCATATCGGAATCGTGCAGCAGGACGTCTTCCTGTTTGACGGATCGATCCGGGAAAACATTGCCTACGGGAAGCTTGGCGCGACCGATGAAGAGTTGTGGGACGCAGCCAGACGGGCACAACTGGAAGACGTGATCCGCGCCTTGCCAGAAGGACTGGATACGCTGATCGGGGAGCGGGGCGTCAAGCTTTCCGGCGGTCAAAAGCAGCGGTTGTCGATCGCCCGGATGTTCCTGAAAAACCCGCCGATCCTCATTTTGGATGAAGCGACTTCTGCTCTCGACACCGAGACGGAAGCGGCGATTCAGCAGGCGCTTGCAGAGCTGTCCCACGGACGCACGACGCTCGTGATCGCCCACCGCCTGGCGACGATCAAGAACGCAGACCGGATCATTGTCGTCGCCGAACAAGGCATCGCCGAGCAAGGACACCACGACGAGCTTTTACAAACGCAAGGCGTATACAGCAGACTGCATCAAGCGCAGTTCAGTTCATAGACGATGAAACGGCTGTGATTGTCCGTGGCGTTTCTTCCACAAAAAAGCGAGCGTTCTTCCGCATGAGGGCGGGGGACGCTCGTTTTGCTGTGCTATATGCTAAGTTATGCGCCTTGTACAAGCGGGGCAAAAAGCAGCTGTAAACAAGGAAATCATTGTATAATGTACGGGTAGACATGTTCGTGAAAAGAAAAGCGTATCCTCCAGTTGGTGAGGAACAGGCTGGAGGGTGTTTTGCAGTCGAATCAAACGATAGAAGCTCCCTGTTTGCTATAATACATAGCAAGAGCATGTAGCGGGACAGGAAGGAATGGTAAGCATGATCGACCGATTGGACCATCTGGTGTTGACCGTCCGCGACCTGGAAGCGACTTGCCAGTTTTACGAGCGCGCGCTTGGCATGCAGGTTGTCACCTTCGGCAATGGCAGAAAAGCTTTGCATTTTGGCGCACAAAAAATCAACCTGCATGTGGCGGGACACGAGTTTGAGCCGAAAGCGGGACAGCCGTTGCCAGGCTCTGCTGATTTGTGCTTGATCGCTTCTGTGCCGCTTGCGGCAGTCATCGCCAGGTTTGCAAGCTGCGGGGTGGACATCGAGGAAGGGCCAGTGCACAGGACAGGTGCAGCGGGACTGATCCGTTCGGTTTACGTGCGCGACCCCGACCGGAATTTAATCGAAGTGGCGGAATATGTGGACACACGCGAAGCTGAGCCAATTGAGCGAGGGACGGATGTGGACACACGCGTAGCTGAGTCAATTGAGCGAGGGGCGGATGTGGGCACACGCGAAGCTGAACCGATCGAGCGAGGGACCGATGTGGACACGCGCGAAGCAGCCGACCCAATTAAGCAAGAGCCGGGCGTCCAGCGGATTTTGCAAGTGCTGAACGAGCGCGAGCCGGGGTTTATGGGAGCGAAGCAAACGGGTGTGTTTGGCATTTTGCTTCCTTTGGTGAAGATGGAGGACGGCAAGCTGGGGGTTTTGTTCGAAAAGCGGGCAAGCACGATGCGCAGGCAGGCCAATGAAATTTGTTTCCCCGGTGGACGGGCGGAAGAGGGCGACGAATCGCGCTGGGCGACAGCCCGCAGGGAAACGAGCGAGGAGCTGGGAGTGCCGCTCACAAGCATTCATTACGTCGGCGAGCTGGATCGGTTGATCGGTCCGGGCCATTCTGCGATTTACCCGTTTGTCGGCTACGTGGAGGACATAGCGAAGATGAAGCCGAATCCCGATGAAGTGGGAGAAGTGTTTATCATCTCGCTGGAACGACTGGCTGCCGCTGAGCCTGCGACATACACTTCAGCGCTTGTGAACGAGCCGGAGGATGATTTCCCTTATCACCTGATTCCGGGCGGCAAAAAGTATCCGTGGCGCACAGGCACAGTCGAGCATCTGTTTTACGAGCTGGACGGACGAGTCATCTGGGGGCTTACTGCGCGAGTTTTGGCCCATTTTCTTGAATTGATTCGCCACGAGCCATGACCCTGCCCTCGTGCGTGAATGGAACGAAATAGACAAAAGGGAGTGGAAGAAGCATGTGGAAAGCGAATCCGATTACGTCACGCCTGAAAATCAAATGGCCGATTATCCAGGCACCGATGGCGGGCGGTGCGACAACTCCTGCGCTGGTCGCGGCCGTCTCGGAAGCAGGGGGATTGGGAACGCTGGGAGCTGCCTATATGACTCCACAGCAAATCCGTGAAGCGATACATGCGATCCGCGATTTGACCGACAAACCTTTTGGCGTCAATTTGTTCATCCCGGAAGACTTTGACGCGACCCAGCCGATCGCAGACACGGTTGCTTCCGCGCTCAATGAGGTGCGCCGTGAGCTGGACATTCCCGAAAGCCCGCAAGTCACGCGCTTTCAGGAGTCGTTTGCGGAACAGCTGCAAGTCGTACTGGAGGAAGTGCCTGCGGTTTTCAGCTTTACGTTTGGCATGCTCGACGCGCGTTCACTGCAAGCGCTCAAGCAAAAAGGCGTGACGGTGATCGGGACTGCGACGACGGTTCGCGAGGCAGTCGTGCTGGAAGCGGGCGGCGTGGACATGATCGCAGCGCAGGGCAGTGAAGCAGGCGGGCATCGCGGTTCGTTTTTGCCGGATTCCCCGAGCAATCTGATCGGAACGATGGCATTGGTGCCACAGATCGTGGATCGCGTCAAAATTCCGGTGATCGCAGCGGGCGGGATGATGGACGGGCGAGGCATTGCAGCCGCACTCGCACTGGGAGCGCAGGCGGCCCAGCTCGGAACGGCATTTTTAACGTGTGCGGAAAGCGGCGCGCATGCTTTGCACAAGCAAGCCATCCGGGAGTCGAGCGAAGAGGGCATCGTCATGACACGGGCTTTTTCCGGCAAATGGGCGAGAGGCATCGAGAACGAGTTCATGCGAAAGCTGGCGCCACTGGATCAGGAATTGCCCGCCTACCCGGTGCAAAATGCCCTCACCAAAGACATTCGCGCCGCTGCGGGCAAGCAGCAGAAATCCGCGTATATGTCGATGTGGGCGGGACAGGCGGCACCGCTTGGCAGGGAGCTTGGCGCAGGCGAACTGGTCTTGCGGCTCGTAGAGGAAACGAAGCGTGCATGCGCAGGACTTGTGCAGGAATAGCAAGGAAACAGGTGCGGCATCATTACGGACAGACTACGGCAGTGCGTTGACGGAGGAATGGAGATGGAACAGGAATACGCTCTTCGAGGAACAATCATTGCAGACGGACAGGAAATCAGGGACGGGCTTGTCGTAGTGGCGGCAGGGAAGATCGTGTACGCAGGGGAAGCCGAAGCTTATGCGGGCGAATGCCCTGCACAGCTGCTGACGGTGGAAACCGGGCGGATTTGCCCAGGACTGGTAGACATGCACATGCACGGGATCGACGGCCACGACACGATGGACGGGACGCCGGAATCTTTGCAGGCCATTTCCGGCGCGCTTGCCCGATATGGCGTCACTTCTTTTTTGGCGACGACGATGACGGCTCCTTACGCCGAGCTTGAGCCTGTGCTGGAAAACATTGCGCGCGCAAGCCAGGCTGGCTTGCCGGGGGCAGAGGCAATCGGGATTCACCTGGAAGGACCGTGGATCAACCCGCGTTACAAAGGGGCGCAAAAGGAAGAAAACATCTCCCTGCCTAAGCTGGATGCGGTGAAGCGAATGTACGAGCTGGCCCAAGGGCTGATCAAGGTCGTGACGATTGCTCCCGAGCAGCCGGAAGCGCTCGAAGCGATTGCCTGGCTCAAGGAGCGCGGCGTGATCGTCTCGGCAGGCCATACAGGGGCGACGTTTGTCCAGGCGGCTGAAGCTGTGGATGCGGGCGTGCGCCACTTCACGCATTGCTTTAACGCCATGACCGGATTGCATCACAGAGAGCCGGGAGTAGTCGGTGCTGCGATGTACCACGAGCATTTGAGCACCGAGTTGATTGCCGATGGCATCCACGTCCATCCTGCGGTCATGCGAATTTTGTATCGGGTGAAAACGCCGGAGCGCCTCGCGCTAGTCAGCGACTCCATGCGCGCTGCTGCGCTCGGAGAAGGCACTTACGACTTGGGCGGACAAGAGGTTCGCGTCCGCGACAATCAGGCGCAGTTGGCGGACGGGACATTGGCTGGCAGCATTTTGACCTTGAACAAAGCCGTAGCAAACATGGTGACGCTGAGCGGTGTACCACTGGCAGAAGCGGTAGAGATGGCATCGCATACGCCAGCCGCTATCCTCGGATACGGGGAGCGAAAAGGTCGGCTGGCAGCCGGATACGATGCCGACATGATCGTGTTGGATGACGATTTTGAAGTGGCGATGACCTTCGTTGCCGGAAAACGCGTATACGAACGCGCTCAGTAATCCAATCCATAAGCGTAAAAAAGCAGCCCAGATGCGATGGGGCTGCTTTTTTTTGTCGTATACTGCTGCACGGGCAGGGCGGCGCGTGGATGAAACCATGCACTTGGACTGTTTTTTGCACCGCCTACTGCTGCACGGGCTGCGAAGCATGCGGGTGAAACCAGACTTTTTGAAAGTCCAGCCAGCCGGACGGATTGATCGTGACGCCGCGAACCGACTTGTGAAAAGAAGCTTGCGATTTCTTTTGCACAAGGTACAAAACGGCATGGTTTTCTTGGATCAGCGCTTCTATGTGCGCGAGCTTTTGTTGCCGGACGGATTCGTCTGCCTCCCGAAAAAGGGCGGCGGTCTCTCGATGAACCGCTTCGGCTAACGGTGCGTCAAAGCTGGGCAGGAAGTAGTTCTTTTGCAAGTACATTTCCAGTTCACTGATTTCATCATGGCTAAAAACGTTTCCGAACAGCTGGCAGTCGTGCTCCGGCAGCAAGTCGTGATTCGCAAACTCAAACGGCTCGCGAACGTCGATTTCCAGGTGAATGCCGTAGTCTTTGCAGCGGGCTTGAATCCACAAGGCGTCCGGCTCGTGATAGGACGTCATGACCATGCGCAGCGTCTCTCCCCGATAGCCGCTTTCCGCAAGCAGGGCGGCAATTTGCGCAGCGCTTGGGCGGGGCGTTCGTTCCGCTGACCAAGTCGCAAGCTGCGGAGAGAAGGGGCGGAAGCCTTTTGCCGGAAAGACGCGATCTCCTCCAAGCTCGGCAATCATCTGCTCGCGATCGATGAGCAAGTCGAGCGCCTGGCGGAATTTCGGATGGTTTTGCGGCCCGGTTTTCCATTGGTTAAAGACGAGCAGGTTGCAGCAGGAAAACAGCGTCTCCAGATCGCACCAATCGCGGCTGTCGCGGATGATTGCTTCCCTTAATGCTTCGGCTTTTGTGGCCACACCGTGGGACATCATGACAGACGTCCAGTCCGGTTCATGGAGAATGCCTGTTTCCAGATCGGGGAACAGGAGGATTTCCACACGGTCAAGCTGCGGCCTCCCCTGAAAATGTCCCGAAAAAGCTTCCAAAATGCAAATGCCTTCATCCAGACGGACGAGCTGGAACGGGCCAGTCCCGATCGGGTTTTTCCCAAACTCGCCAGCCGTCTCCAGGACGATCTCTGCCGGGACGATGCTGGTGGGCGTAGTGGAAAGCATCCGCAGAAACAAGTAGTTCGGCTCCTGCAACAAAATCCGCACCGTTCTGGCATCAACTGCTTCCAACTGCGCGATATCGCCAAGCATCCAGCTTGCTTCATACTTTTCCGGATGCGAGCGCAGCCGATCCAGCGAAAAGACAACATCGTGCGCGGTCAGCTCCCGACCGTGGTGAAACACGACATTTTTCTTCAAATAAAACGTCCACTCCTTGTGATCCGCGCTCATTTCCCACGAGTGGGCAATGCTTGGATGGATCGTCCGGCTGTCCGTGTCGAAGTGAACGAGTGTATTGAAAAGCTGGCGGACCAAATGCGCATCGAAGTGATAGTACACCTGCGCGGGGTCCAGCGTGACAATGCTGCGGTAGACCGGGAAGCGCAGCGTGTCCTGATAATGGTTCGACTCGCTCGGCGTGCAATAGCCAAGTTCTGCCGAGAGCCACTCCATGAACTGCTCTTTGACAGCGGGCTTGCCGAAGCGATTCAAAAGCTCCATAGCTTCTGTGACATCGCCTTGCTCCATGCGCTGCTTTCCTTCCGCAAGCAAGATGGCATCGGCATCCGCCAAAAACGTCAGGACGGAGGCATTGCCCCGACCAAGCCCAGGCTGCCAGTCGATCCAGCCCATTTCCGCCAGCTTGCGGACGATCAGCTTCGCGTTTCGGGGGGTACAGTGCCAAAGTCCGCTCAATTTTTCAATCGTGACGGGGAACGGTTTGGCCGTTTCTTCCTGCTGAAAGAACAGGCGCAGCTCCAAAAAGTAGAGAACGGTAACCATGAAGGCCCCCCTTTGTTTTTGGGAAAAGGTGACAGAGTTTGCTTACACCTTACCCTTTTTCGCTTTTCTCAGATCAATATACTGAAGATAACACGACAGACGAAAAACAGGAATGGGGAGAGCAAACAAGATGAGCAAAAGGTTTCCGTTACCTCGCTTTCATCCCGTGGCATGGGGCGTCATCATCGGCACCTTTTTATCGCGGACAGGATTTTTCATGACGCTGCCTTTTCTCGGGATTTACTTGGGCAAAGGAAAGGGAATCGACCCGGCCGTAGTTGGCGCGATTTTGGCGATGAGCCTTTTGGTGGGCACGGTCAGCAGCTTCGCTGGGGGAGCGTTGTCAGATCGGTTGGGACGCTATCCGGTCATGATCGCCTCTATGGGGCTTTGGAGCTTTGTCCTGGTCGGCTTCACGCTGGCGAGCGAGACGTGGATGTTCTTCCTTTTGAGTGCGCTGAACGGTTTGTGCCGCAATGTATTTGAACCGACGGCGCGTGCCCTGCTCGCTGATTTTACCCCGGACAGCCAGCGCAGGGGTGCTTTCAACGCCAGGTATTTTGCCATCAACCTGGGGGGAGCGATCGGGCCGCTGATTGGGTTGAAGCTCGGCGCAGGCAGTTCGTCCTCCATGCTGCCGTTTCTGATCAGTGCGGTGATTATGGCGCTGTATGCGGTCATCCTGGTCGTGTTCATGATCTTGTTCAAGCAACAACTGCGGGAGCATTCCGATTCGATTCCGATGGGGCAGATGGCGCGGATCGTGTTCACAGACAAAGTGTTTTTGTATCTGTTGCTCGGCAATTTGTTTGTGGCTGGAGCCTATACGCACCTGGATACGACGCTTGCCCAGTACATCGGTCACGACCGGGTCGAGGCTTACTCCTTCCTGTTCGTGATGAACACGTTGTCTGTCCTCGTCTTTCAATATCCGCTTGCCAGGCTGATGAAACGCTATTCTGCCATGACGGCCCTGAAAGTCGGCTGCCTCCTTTTCGGACTCGGCTTGTTCGGGTTCGGACTCTTCACCAATTTGTTCTGGCTGTCAGTGTCGATGGTGGTCTTTACCATCGGGGAAATTTTATGCTTTGTCATCGGTGATGTACTGATCGGAGAAATCGCTCCCGAGCATATGCGAGGCGCCTATTACGGCGCGAGCGGCTTCGCTTTTCTGGGGCAGAGCGCCACTGCGTGGATCGGCGGTTTGCTGCTTCAGCAATTGGGCTTTGACCAAGGGCCAGTTATTTTCGCGATCTTGATGCTGCTGACCTTTTTGGCCTTGCCGTTTTTCCAGCGCGGTCAAAGACTGTGGGAACAGCGTCAGCAGAAGACGCAAGATTGTGAACAACCTATACAAATCACGATTTGAAAAGAGGGATTAGAATGAATCAGATTCAGCAATTTCAAGCGCTTCATCATGCAGACGAGATGTTGTTTTTGGGAAATGCCTGGGATGTCCTTTCGGCACGCACGTTGGAGCAGAGCGGCTTTCGGGCCATCGGGACGACGAGTTGGGGCGTTGCGGCTTCTCTCGGATACAAAGATGGGGAAAACATTGACTTTGCCTTGCATTTGTCCATCATCAAGCTGATCGTGGATCACGTGAACATTCCGGTTTCCGCCGACATTGAGGCGGGCTATGCAGAGACTCACGGGCAAATTGTCGAGAACGTGCTGCGAACGGCTGACCTGGGGGTTGCCGGGATCAACATCGAGGACTCTTTCAAACGAGGGCCGGGGTTAAAAGAGATCGCCGATCAGGCGAAACTTTTGCAGACGATGAGGGCTGCTCTCGACAACCGTGGCTTCGCTGATTTTTACATCAATACGCGGATCGACACGTATTTCCGGCGAGAGGACCCGTTCGCGGAAACGATTGAGCGCGGACTGGCTTACGTCGAGAGCGGGGCGAGCGGCATTTTCGTTCCGGGGATCGTCGAGGAGGAGCAAATCAGAGCGATTGCCCAAGAGGTGCGTGCGCCGCTGAATGTCCTGTCGCGCCCCACCCTGACGAATGCCGAGCGCTTGGCAGAGTGGGGAGTCAAGCGGCTGAGCATCGGGAATGACTTTTACGACCATGTTGCTGATTTTGCAAAAGCGAGTGCCTCCAAGCTGGCGGCTGACCGTGACACGGCCCTGCTGTATGCAGCGAATCGCCAAGGATAAATCTCCACATATTGCCACCTGCCCCTGGTATTTGGTATCGTTTCCTGAGAACGAGAAAGATGCCAGGGAGGAGTGAACCGAAAGACGGATGGAGCTGAAAAAAGGCACGATTTTGCGGGGAGCCTACCGGATCAAAAAGACCGTCTCCACGAGCGAGCTGTCCCATGTGTATCTCGTTTACCACATGGAGGCCAAAAAGACGAGAATTGTGAAGGAGTTTTTCCCGAGAGCACTGGCGATGCGCGACTTGGATAACCGCAGCGTCATCTGCCGGAAGCCATCGTCAAAAGCGCGATTTCAGACGCTGCTGGAGAGCTTTTGGCAGGAAGCGGCGATTTTGCAGGAGCTGCGCCATGAGCATATCGCTCCTTATGTCGATCACTTTGCAGAAAATGGGACAGGCTATCTGGTCGTGGAGTATTGCAAAGGCAAGACGCTTGACCAGTTTGTGCAAGAGCAAGGGGAGCTGGATGTCGCTGCTTTCGTGCAGACAACCGTGCTCCCGCTCCTGGCAAGCTTGGACTACATCCACAAGCAAGGGATCATCCATCGGGATATCAAGCCGCAAAACATCGTGATGACCGATGAGGGAAAGCCGATGCTGATTGATTTCGGCTCGGCTATTCGCTTTGCAACCGACGCCCCCCGCCAGATCGTGACGACGGAAGGATACTCTCCGCTCGAATTTTATTCCAGCCAGTCCCGACAAGGTGTTTTTTCCGATGTGTACAGCTTGTCGGCTACTCTCTATTTTTGCCTGACCAGGCACCGTCCGGCCGATGTGGCGACGCGAGTGATCGAGGATCGGCTGCCGTCCGTTCGCGAGCTGAATCCGACTGTGCCGCGGCTGATCGCGAATGTCATTGCGTGGGGCATGGCAGTCGAGGCGAAAAAAAGATGCCCCTCACTTCGGGTGCTGGCAGCAGCCGTCCGTGCGGAGCATCTGTTGAGAGCGGGCAAGTCTCGCTTGCAGACCCCCTTTCTCGCAAGCAAAAGCAAATAGTCCGTTATGCCGTTTCCCAGTTCCCAGCTTGGTGGGGGCTGGGTTTGCTTTCTTTGTAGCGCAGTTCAATCTCGGTGACATGATCCTCAAACGTCACGTAAATTTTGTCGTTGTAGTGGAGCACCACTTTTTTATGGCGAGGCAAAATGTCCTTGCCTTTTTGCAGTGTGCACTGGCTGTGGCTGATCATGACCAAAGTCTGGTTTTTCCCTGGCTGGAAGTAAATTTTGTGTGCTTCCGGCAGGTGCTCGTTGACGTCGAGGCTTGAAAACAGCTCGTGGAGCGTGATGCGTTGCTTTTTGCCAAACGCGGCGAGCGGCCAAAACTTCACGGGAATGTCGTTGCCGCTGGCGGTGTGAAGAAAATACCCTTCCAAACGGCCGCTAAAATTCGGTTTCGGGCGCATGAACCAGTAGGCGCCTGCGCCAATTGCGGCAAGAGCGAGAACAATCAGTCCGATTGTGATGTAGCGATCCCAGACAGAATGAACCGTGATGACAAGCGAGCCAGTCACGCTTGCCCCTTCGGAATCGGTAGCCGTGATAGTGATCGCGGAAGTGCCGCTTTTGCTCGGCACGAGCTTCAACCCGGATTCGTGGATGCTTGCCCCAAAATGATCGGCGGGAGTAGGAGAGACGATCGCATAGGTGAGCTTGTCCTGATTGGCATCGGTGAAATAAGCAGCGAGGTCAATTGTCTGCTCGCCGTTTTCCTTTTCGATGGTCAGCTTGTTTTTGGCTACTGCCACGGGCGCGATGTTGGCGATTTCGAATGTTTTGCTTGCCGTCTCGCGGTAAAAGTCCGGGCCGCTCATGAAAATTTTCCACTGGTACTGCCCGGAGTGCGGGAACACATAGTCGGTTGTGAAGACCGTTCCCCCGTTTTTCAGCGGAATTTTTTCGGTTTGCTTTTTCGCGATGTCGGTGACGATCAATTCGGCCTGCATCAAACCGTAGACGTCCCGATCTTCCAGGCGCTGATTGCCCTCCAGCTGGGTCAAATAAGTCGTGAAGGTCGCCGGATTGCCTTTGGAGACAGGATCAGGTGCAACCTGTACATCGGCTTTCAGACTGTAGTTGCCCAGCAAATTGACTTTGACCAGGTCGCCCGGCCGTCCGCGGAATTTGACCAGATAGCTCCCCTTTGTCGGCTGCTCGATTTTCATCAGAGAGTATTTTTTCGATTGGATAAAATGCACATTTTTCGACTGGTAGTAGACTTGTGACTCCAGCAGCGGATGGTTCGACAACAGCACGATGTTCGCTTCCTGCATGCTGGCGTTCGGGATGTTTACCGTGACCTCTTGCAAGCTTCCCGTCGCCGTCATGGCTGCTACCGACACAAGCTGCGACTGGATGTGCTTCGCAAAAATTTGATTGAAAATCTCCGGCAAATCATCTGTGCTTTGCGTGACAAAAGAAGTCCCGCCTGTCGTCTCCGCGATTTTTTTCAGCTGCTCTTTTTGCACAGAGCCATCGCTGTTCAGCCCGATTGTGTAGATCGGGTAGCCCTCCGCTTTCGCTTTTGCCATAACCGACTCCACATCTTTGTTCGATGCCGCGACGCTTCTGCCATTGGCGTTTTGGCGCAGATCGGTTCCCCCATCCGAGAGCAGGATCAAAAACGGCTTTCGCGATTGATCCTTCGCTCTGGCAATCAGTTCTTCCCCTTTTCGCAAGCCAAGCCCCATATCGGAATATCCCGAATAACGCAACCCTTGAATCTTGCTTTTCAACTGCTCGCGCTGTCTGCTCTCCGCCATGCTGGTGAGCGGCTGCGTCTGGACGATTCGATCATTATAGGCGACAAAGCCGATCCGGGTACGACTAGCTTCGCTCATGTCGATAAACATGCCCATGACCTCGGCAGCTGTTTTCCCAGGGTCTGTCTGGTTCATCGAATTGCTCGTATCAATGACAAAAACCGCATCGATTCCTGCTTCACCCGTCCCGGTTGCCCCGCTTGGAAGGGGAGAGAAAAGGAGGAGGAAAGGCAGGAGGATACCGCTAACCACCCATTTGAACGCCAGGGAGAACGGAGGAGGATGTCCAGTTTTTTTGTACATGTTTTCACTCTTTTCCTTAAAAGTTTGCAAATTGTTCACATTTTGCTGCAACAGGACTATTTGCCCATAAATCAACTTCCGGCTAAACGGCGGACACCATTTTGCCGAGGTATATAAAGTGAAATAATAGCCTTTTTTGTAAAAATAAGGTTTATTCTGTCCTTTCTTGTCAGTATTTCGAGTTATGGGCGCATCCGGCGCTGTGCGGGCAGGGCGGCAGAAGTAGGGACAAAGTAAGGTGTGATGCTGGTTTTGTCGGGAAAAGTAGGCGGGAAGACTCCCTGGATTCAGCATAAAGTGCTCAACCAGAAAAAGGAAGATGAGTGGAATAAAATGGGTCTAAATACCAGAAACGGTAATGGTGCACATAGGAAAATTGTCATAATAGAGGGTTTGTTGACAAAATATGGCGAGCGAGTTTAATTTAGAGGCAAGATTTTTGGTTTTATTGGGATTTATGTAATCAACTGTAATTGATTGTGGAAGTAGGACTCATACACTCCTGAGTTAGGACCACGCATTTACGAGAGACAAAAGGAAGGGGTCATTTATGGACATTATTAACCAGACCAACAGAACCATGCTGTTCGAAGAGATCAACCCGGAGAAACTCGACCTCATCACGATTGTAGGCGACGTCAAGGGCATCGACAGTTTGAGCGACGACAAGATCAAGGAAATCAACGAGCATTTGCTTGTGAAAAGCTTCGATGAGTTTTTGGACAAGTTCTCCCCGACTGTCTATTCGTTCTACAACGCCGTAAACCAAAAGGTTATGTACACCTTGAAAAAGCCTGATGGCATTGCGGAAGATGCGATTTCCGAGATCAAGATCGACCAGAGCAATGACTTTTTGAAAATGCTGTTCACACTGATCGATACTAAGCGCAGCCAGGGAATCACGAACGTCGACTTTAAATTCGAGAATCTGCTGGACATGATCTCCCCGAAAAAAGTGATGGACGATATCCGTCAGGTGCGTAAAGAGATTCACTACTTGTACAGCCACTACGAAAAGCTGGACGATGGCGATCCGAAGAAGCTCGATCTCGGCGACAAGCTGAACATCATGTTTGAAGATGCGAGCAAAAACTACAACAACGTCATGGCCATGCTCCCGCTCGCGATTGAAGATATCAAGACCCGTCTGCTTCTCGGCGGGGCGCAAGAGGAGAACCAGTCGGAAGCGATTCAGATCGGGATGCTGACGATCGGGGAAAACGGTGAGCTGAAAATCATCGAAGCGCCGAAAAGCGACAGCCGCGAGCTGATGGTTCTCGACGAGGGCAACGGCAACGGATTGATGAACGTGTTCGAGGATGATTACGAGTCGATTACCGAAACGCCGTCCTCCTATGTCAAAGATTTGGTAGTGCGCACGTTCTGCCCGCTGCCTGCCGTTCATAGCGAGATCGACATTGAGACAGAGGTGCAAAACTACAACACGTACCTCGAATTTTATAAAAACGCGAAGGATGACTTCGTGAAAACAGTCAAGCCGCTGGTCGAGAAAATTCTCGGCGTGAAAATGTTCTTCGATCAGTACGTGACCAAGAACAAAGGCATGCAGCCTGCGATGCTCATCACCAACACCAAGCTGGACATGCTGGTGAAAAGCAGCAACATCCCGCGCCTGGAGACGTATCTCAACACCGTCAACGCGAAAAACGACTTCACCGATACGATCTGGTTCGGAATCGTGCCTTCCATCGACATGGAAGCTGGCGCCAAAGCGAAAGTCACACGCGAGCGCTTCCGCGGCAACGAAAAGGTCGTCAAACAGGACGGCAATACGATGGAGTCGCTGACGATGCTGCTGCAAGTAGTCAAAGACTTCAAGGTCCAAATTTTCTTCAGCTTCAGCACGGGCGAAGAGACGACCTTCAACAGCATGGCGACTGCCGGCATCGACAAGTACATCGACAAGTGCGGCGTGCTTGTGCGCAAGGAGTACAGCGAGTTTGCGATCCCGTGCGTTCCGAACTTTACGATTATTCCGAAGGACAAATCGGGAGTGGTCATCGACAGCCGCATGCTGCAAACCGAAGACGGCGTGAAGCTGTCGCAGGAAAAAGAAGACATCCTGAAGCTGTGGATCGAAGGCGTTTACGTCGGAGCGAGCTACGTAGCGGCAGGGATTGTGGCGGCGTATCAGTGTCCGGAGTATTTGCGCGAAGCATTCAAGGTGGTCAGCCGCGAGTATCCAGGCGTGCGCTTTGACATCGAAGCGGGCGAAAACGGTCTGCGTGCGATTACGACCATGGCCAAGGAAATCTCCGGCTTTACGAACAACATCAAAGATTCGATCAACCGCAAAAACTTTGGCTTTGTCTTCTCTTCGGAAAATGCGCAAATCCAGGGCAAGGATATCAAGCGAATCACGGTGTACAAGGCGCGCAGCCTGGCGATGGCCGAGGATGGCTTCGATTCCATCTACAAAACGCTGGTCAGCACCTACATCGAGCGGATTCTCCGCTTCCAGACGGGCGATTTCAAGCACGACAACATCGTCAAATTTTTCAGCAACAACCCGAGCAGCCAAAAGAGCAAATGGCTCGGCACACGCGGCTTTGTCAACTCCATCATTCAGGATGGCGACGACATGAGCTATATCATCGACGACAAGAGCAATCTGTGCCACATCGATCTGATCTTCAATGGCAATGTGAAAAATCTGGAAGTCACGATCACGAAGGGTACGACTCCTGTCAAAGCTTAGTACCTGATTTCAGTCGGGAGAGCTTTTTATGAAATGGATTCACACATTACGCAGG
Organism: Brevibacillus sp. FSL K6-0770; assembly: GCF_038000275.1. Lineage (NCBI taxonomy): Bacteria > Bacillati > Bacillota > Bacilli > Caryophanales > Paenibacillaceae > Brevibacillus > Brevibacillus sp. FSL K6-0770. The sequence continues at coordinate 4,479,756 of NZ_JBBOBQ010000001.1, read as the reverse complement.
TGGCTAGAGGTGTGCTTTCCAAAGCGCACCCTTACACATAAGCCTCGAAGCCCATCCGGTCATTCGAGAGCACACATATACGCCAAGGAGGTTTTTTTCATGGGTTTTCGACTCAAAGTAGAAGGTTCCGAAACAATCGAGCTGGGAATGGACAACATCCAAACAGTCAAGTACGACACGGATACTCCAGATGATTCCAACGCTCGTTCCACTGACGTAGGGGCAACACTGCGTCTGACAGGCAAAATCATTACAGCAACGGACGGCGACAGCGCCGATGACACGATGAAGCTGGCTCTGTGGTCTTTGGTTCCAGCGGAAAAAGCAGACTGCTACCGCAAAGTGACACTGGAAGTGATCGCTGCTGACCAGGTCATTCGCAAAATCTACTTCCCGAACGCTTTCGTCGTCGATTACAACGAGACATTCGGCGATACAGAAGGTGTTGGTACATTCAGCATCTTCATCAAACAAAAGAAAGACAAAACCGAGTTCGCGAAAATCGAAGGCGGCTACGCTGTCTAGTCTTTTGCCGCGAAGGACTGGCCAAACGGTCGCGTCCAGCGGATCGACCGCAAGCGGTCACAGCTTCTTTTCTTTCAAAAGAGTAAACGAGCCGTACCTTGAAAGCCGTGTTCAAGGTACGGTTTTCCAAAAAGCCAGACAGAGGGTGCTGTGGTGAAAAATTATTACGAGATTTTGGGGCTTGCGAAGACGGCCTCCCAAAACGACATCAAAAAAGCGTACCGACAGTTGGCGAAGCAGCACCATCCCGATGTGAATGCGGGGAGCAAGGAGTCCGAACAGCTTTTCAAAGATATAACAGAGGCGTACCAGACTTTGCAGGACGAGTCTGCGCGGGAAGCCTACGACGCGCGTTACGAAGCGTTTGTCCAGGGAAGAGGACAAGCCCGTGAAAGAAACGGCGCTGAGCAAGCAAGGGCGCAGGGCCAGGCGAAAGCGAACCAGCAGCGAGCGAATCCGGGCGCTTCGATGGAAGATTTGCACAAGACGTTTGAGCAGTTTTTCGGCTTTCATCCGAAAACAGGAGAGGTCAACGAGAAGAGCATGAACCGCGGCAAAAAAAATCCGCTGGATACGACAGATATGTTCGAGCAGTTTTTTCGCATGAAGAAAAAATAAGACGCTGTCACCCAAGACAGAGCAGCTAACCAAACAGACGGCATACCTAAAAAGGAAAAATCGGGCGACATCCTGACAGCAGGCGAAGAGACCGAAACGATGACAAGGCGGATGGCCGCTCTTTTATGGACATAGAAGCACCGAACCTGCTCCTTTCTTTGGATGGATGTCAGCCAAAAACCATTCTCCCAAAGCTTGGGGCACTTTTTCGTAAGGGAGGTACTCAAGATGGCAAAGAAAAGCAAGGCTTATCAAAAATCTGTCAGGGTAAAGCTGATCGAGCTGTTGATTGCAATTCTTTTGTTTGGCGAACTCATTTATGTTTTCGGCTACACGGACAGCAACGCTCTGAAGATTTTTACGGGAATTGCCTTTGGGCTTTTTTTATTCGGCATGTTTATTGTCACGGTCGGAAGCCCGGACGAGAAGGAGGACAGGAAGGAAACAGGCATTTCCAAGCTCGTGCTGCTGGACGAGGACGGCGAGAGCGTGAAGGAGTGGTTTATCCAGGGAGCGACCTCGCTTTTGATCGGCAAAAACACGAACCAGAACGAAGTCGACATCGACTTGTCTGACGCCGAGTACGCTGCTCTGATCAGCAAACAGCATGCAGTGCTCAACCATGCTTCGGGCAACTGGTTTATCGAGGATGTTCACTCCCGCAACGGCACTGGAATCAAACAGCCGAACAGCCGCGACAAGAACAAGCTGGAAATCGAGCAGCCGCACAAAGTGAAGGCGGGCGACATCATTTACATAGCCAATACACGCTTGCTGCTGAAGTAGACGAGCAGGTGGAGAGACACGAAACGGGGGAAGACTTGAATGAGTTTGACGAGATGCGCAAATGGACACATGTTTAGCACGAGAAAACACGGCAGCACTTGCCCGTATTGCAGCCTGGTGGTAGAGCCTGCGGCAAAGGCGGAGAACCGAATGCCTGCCAGGGGCGGCGACGAAGATGACAAGACCATGCCTTACTTGGGGGAGACAGAAGGCATCGAGCCTGTCACAGGCTGGCTGGTCTGCATCGATGGGCCACAGCAAGGACAAGACTACCGCATCATGGCAGAAAAAAACTTCATCGGACGCTCCGAGGATATGCATATCCGCATCATCGGGGATAACAAAATTTCTCGCAGAAACCATGCCGTCATCGTCTACGATCCGAAAAAGCGCAATTTCTACCTGCTCCCCGGCGATGCCTCCGGTCTGGCTTACCACAATAACGAAGCGGTGTACACGCCAGTCGAGCTGACTGCCTATGACGTCATCCAGCTTGGCGGCAGTACGTTTATTTTCATCCCGCTGTGCGGGGTTCACTTTGAATGGGACAACGCAAGCAAAGGCAAGGAATGATGAGCATGTTTGCACAGGAGATCATTCCTTATCTGGTTGTGTTTGCCGTCATAGCTGTCATCATTTGGTTGTTTCGCGTTCGTGCCGCTTGGATCAGAGAGGAAAAGCATCCGGTCATTCAGATTGGCAATGGACAGACGATTGGCAGAAGAGCAGAGCAGGATGACTATTTTGCCACGACAACGACCTCGCACGGAACGATTGCTGTGCTGGCAGACGGCATCAGCGGCCTTGCCAACGGCAGACTGGCATCGACTTTGGCCGTCCAGACGTTTATTCGCGAGTTCGCCAAGCTGGACCATCCGCGCCACCTCTCTCTTTTCTTTTCCCGAGCCGCTACGCTTGCCAACGGGGAGATTTTGCAGGCGCTAAAAGGCAGCCGGGGAGGCACTACGCTGGTTGCGGCAGTCATTCACGACGGCATGCTGCATTGGGGCGCGGTCGGGGATAGTGTCCTGACTGTTTTTCGCGGGGGAGAATTTATCCCGATCAATCAAAAGGACATTTACGAATCGGTGTTGGAAGAGCGTTTTCTCGCGGGGGAAATCAGCAAAGACGAAGCGATCAGCCATCCAAAGAAAAAGCAGCTGATCAATTACCTCGGCTACGAAGGCTTTCATAATATCGAGATTGGCCGCGAACCTTTTCCGCTGGAGAAGGGCGACAAGGTGATTCTGATCAGCGACGGCGTCTACGATACGTTGACAGAAGTGGAGCTGGAGAAAATCTTGTTTCAGAACATTTCCTCCCACGATGCTGCCGAGCAAATCATCGATGCCGTCGAGAGCAAGCAAAAAGCCAACCAGGACAACGCGACCATTCTGATTTTGGAAAAAGGTTGGTGAGGGCGAGGGCAGCAGCATCCGGAAGAGAAGGAGGAGCGGGTAGTTAAGGATGAGAAGGGACAACAGTGAATTTGTAACCGGATTTTTGTCCGAGTCAGGCACGCATGTGCGCAACAAGGATTACTTTGCCTACACCGAACTGGATGATATTGCTTGCTGGGTGATCGCCCGCGGCTTGGATACGGATCAGGAAGTGCAGAGCGCCGAGCTTGCGGTCAAAAGCGTCCTGGGACACTTTATGCAAAAGCCGTCTCTCTCCCGCTATCGCATCAGCCGCTACTTGCAGGAAGCGCATCGCGTGCTCCGGCAGGAGAGCCATCGGGTGCGGCTGAAGGCCAGTCTGACGCTGATCGTCACCGACTATGCCCGCGTCGTTTACGGTGTGGCCGGGAACACGAGACTGTATATGTTTCGCAACGGACGGCTGCATTTGCGGAGCAAGGACCAGAGTCTGTCGCAACAGATGGCGGATGGAGAAGAAATCGCAGAGGACGTGCTTGACTGCCACGAGGAGCGCCACAATCTGTTGAATTACTTGGGAACGCCGGATGAATTTCGCCCGTACATTTCCAAAAAGCTGCCGCTGTACGACGGAGACGTCTTGCTTTTGACCACTCCGGGGGTGTGGGAGGGAGTCGGTCCAGCCGAGATGCAGGACGCGCTTGAGGAAGCAAAAGATCCCGAAGCGCTGATCGATACGGTGGAGGATGTCTTGTTGAGCAAACAGCAGCGTGTGGTGAACAACTATACGGCTGCGGCGATTTTTGCCAACAAGATTTTCAAGACCGATCCGCAGAAAAAGTGGCGGATTATCAAGCGGGTCGCGATTATCGTCCTGTTGCTTGCCTTGACAGGAGGCGGCGCCCTTTTGTTCAAGATGAAGGAAGCCGAGAGAATCGCCGATGCTGCGACAGGCATGTTCGAGCACGAGCAGAACGGGGATGCGTTTATCGAAGAAAGCGACTATCCGAAAGCGCTCAAGGAATACAGCGAAGCGCGCAATGCCGCCAACATCGTCAAGGACAAAATCCACGCGGCGCTTCTGAACAAAAAGCAGCGAATCACCCAGCTCATCGTGGACGGGGATACGGCGATGAAGGACGAGCAGTATCAGAAAGCGCTGGAAAAATACGACAAGGCGCTCAAGGAAATGAAAGACCGGGACGATTTCAACGAGCCGGAGATTGCTGCCAAAAAGGAAAAGACCGAATCGTATTTGCTCGTGATGCAGTGGAAGAAGGAAGGCGACATGCTGTTCGAGGCGCAAGACTACGAAGGGGCTGCCGCCTTTTATCAAAAGGCGAGAAAGCTGGCGCTGGAATCGTCCTACCTCACGGGGGAAAAAGAGATTCGGGCGAAGCTGGACGAGGTGGAAGCGAAGAAAACGGGCATCAGCAAAGAGCAGAAAATGCTGTCCGCAGACAAGCTGGAGAAAAAAGGCGACGACAGCTACGCCGCTGGCGATTTTGCGGCGGCCATCGAATCGTACACGATGGCGCAGGAGATGTATCAGGAAATCGGCGTGCTGGAAAAGGTTTTGGCGATGGAGCGCAAAGTGACCAAGGTGGAGGAAAAGCTGAATCCGCCAGCCGCAGTGCCTGTTGTTGCTGCTGAGCAAAGCACGCCGCAGGTTGTGCCATCGGCTGCGCAGCAGCAAGGGGGCAATGCGGGTCAAGTCAGCAACACGACTCCGGCAACAACCCCAGCTTCGGCGGCGCAGCAGCAAGCGGGCAATGCGGGTCAAGCCAGCCCACCGACTTCGGCAACAACTCCACCCCCGGCGGTACAGCAGCAAGCGCCCAAACCGGGTCAAGCGGCCATCTCGACTTCGGCAGCAACTCCACCCCCGGCGGTACAGCAGCAAGGGGGTAATGCGGGGCATGCGTCCACCCCGAGTCCGGTCGCAACTCCCGCCCCGGCGGTACAGCAGCAAGGGGGCAATGCAGGGCATGTCACCACCCCGAGTCCGGCAGCAACTCCACCCCCGGCAGTGCAGCAACAAGCACCCAAACCGGGTCAATCCGCCAGTCCGGCTCCTTCCGCTCGGCCAGTCGAGGGCAAGTCCGCTGCCGAATCACCAGCCAATCCGGCGCAAAAGGAGGCTGTCAAAGCACCATGATGAAAGAGATCGTACTGGACCGTTTGAACAAAATGGAAGATTTGGAACAGCGCCGGATGCTGAAGCAGATGATGAACAGCGTGTTTTTGCATCTGGTCGAATATCAGGAGGACATGCAAAAGAAGCTGGAGCAGCGGGTCTTCTCCGAATTTGAGGACAAGGAAGAGAAGCACGACATTTACGTCACGCTATGTCAGCGGGATGACTTCGATCCGATTCACGACTATTTGTACCCGATGATTCCGGGCGACGAACAAAAAACATGGTTCGATCGCAAGGAGTTGTTTGAGCAACTCGCCCGACAGGAAGAAGCGGTGCTCATGACGATTTTTCTGGAGTGCGAGTACAGCCGTCTCCAATCGCTTGCGCATGGCAAGCGGCATTTTCAGGGGCGTTTGACGACAGCGGAGCATTCGTACCCGATCGAAGTGCGCTTGCAGCCAAACCCGCTGTACGTAAACGAGCTGGAAAAGCTGTACAACATGTTTCAAAAAAACGGCATGCCGTGGAAAACCGTGAACCATCCGTACGCGAACAAGTTTTTCGACGTCATCCTCGTCTCCTGCGAGGGCGAGCTTGGCGAGGACGAGGAGATCGTGGAGGTGTCCGTCCACCTGGAAGAGTGGGAGCCTTACAAAAAGCTGGATGTCATCCCGCTCTGGAACATCGAACGGCTGGCCTTGAAAAATATCGGCTTCCCCGTGCCTGCTACCGATCGGGTGAACTTCGAGCACGTGCTGTCGCTGCGCAAGACAGGGAGCCAGCACGGGTATTTGGTAGACGGCGACGAAGCGTTGATCCGCTATATCAAGCGCACGCCCGAAGAATTGACCATCGTGTCTCCCCAGGAAAAGTCGGGAATTTGGCACGTCTGCAAAATTACCCAGCCTGTCGAGACGCCTACGTCCCGCCTGCACTATGAACTGGTGTCCAACCGCCGCAAGAGCAGCTTTGTCACCAGCTTCGCGCGCAAGCAAGGAATGCCGGTCCGGGCCAAGGGAGAGATCATTCGCATCGTCCACTCCTTCGAAGCAGCGGAGCAGCTGGAGCTTGTGCATGTGGAAATTCGCGAAAAAAGCAAAGGGACGGCCGCTACGTATGAGATGAATCCGTTTATCAGCGACAATGTCCGCGTGGAGCACGATAAAAAAATCATGCATCTCGGCTTTCGCAAGCGCGGAACCGACAGCTTTATTTTAGAGGATATGATGAGCTTTCTCGTGTCCGAGATTCAGATGTATTTCCCGGAATACAAGTGCGAAGGAGAATGGGCGTGAACTACATCTGGGATCTGGTCATCAAGGCCAGGCGCGCCGGAGTTGCCAAAAGAGACATTACGTTCCAAGCGGCGAAGGTGTACTCGCCTTACATGGAGCTGAGCCAGGAAGCGATCAACGCCAAAACCGTGGAGAAGACGGTAGAAGTGAACCCGTTCTATCGCTTTGACGATATTTTCCGCGAGCTGTTTGATGTCAATTACACGGATGAGCCTGAACTGCGTCACGTCTTGTTTGACATCGTCATTCACCTGTTGGCCGATATCGATCTGGTGCAAGGAATGAACAAGCGAGAATACTACATCCGCTTTGTGTTGCGCGATCTCGAAGCGGGACTGTTCGGCAAAAGGACGGCGGATCACATTCGGTTGTTCACCCAGGAAGAACGTGAAATCATTGCGGGCAATTTGTTGCGACTGTATGAGACGGGAGAAGCAGTTTATTTGCTGCGGGACACGATGCGAAAAATTTTTCCCCGCTCGACCATCTACGCAAACTGCGAGGAGAAGGATGAACTGCTTCTGTATGTCGGGCAGGAGGAGACGGCAGCAGCGCGGGCAAGGCTGGAGCTGATCAAGGACATTTTCCTGCCTGTTCGCTTCCAGACAGAAGTGTATTGGCGCAACCACTTTGGCATTCTCGATGTGGAGGAAACCATGCAAATCGACAGCATGGCAATGTACTAGAAGGCACGTGATTTTGCTAGAAAGTCATGTGGGTGTGGGAGGAGCGTTCTCATGAGTAAAATGTCGTACAAGCTTCATATTCAAAAAGGCAGCATGGACGTCCCGCGAAACGAAACCACGTATACGCGAGATGAGCTGATGGAGATGACGACCTTTCAGCTGCGCAATATTTGTTACAAGGAAAAGCTGGTTGGCTCGGTTGTGAACAATCTCGATCGGGAAGGATTGCTGAACACGATCTTGCGGTTTCGCAGCGCGGAGGAGAGCTTGTTTATCGAAGCAGATACAACAGGCGGCTTTGAACGGATCGAAGCGGCTTTGCATGCCTACTTGAATACGCCGCTGCCTGGGGCGGACTCCATCAAAATCCCGGCGAAGATGAGTTTGTATGCCGGGCTGGCTGTAGACAGGCTGGATGGCTATCGGGTGGAGTCGGCCCAAGGCTTGTCCGAGTCGAATGTCCTGCTCGTCAATGACTACATGGAGCTGTGCGGCATTTTTCAGCTGCGCAAAGAGGCAGACAAGCAGGGACGGTACATGCTGTTTTCCCACAAGGACGTCCCGTGGCGAAAAACCGTGAATCAGAGCTACAGCCTGCTCTTTTTTCGCAAGCAAGACTCGGATTATTTGTACAAAGCATACACCGAGGATAAGCCGCTCCCCCCTGTCAACTTGCACTATTACAAAGTGCCTGTAACGGATCTGGAAATCAGGGAGCTGGAAGAGACGGATGCTGTGCTGGCGATTGATTTCGGCACTTCTTCCACGACCGCTGGCGCTTTTTTGGACCACCAGTATGTCAGCGCCCCTTCCAGCAACGATTTGCTGAATGGCCGAATCAAGCTGAATGCGATCAATTACGTCGCGTTTCCAGACACGACCCAGAAAACAGAAGAGTGGATCGAGGTATTGCCGACCGTTGTCCAGGTAGCAGACTGCTCCGTCGCGCAAGACGTGCGCTACCACATCGGCTACGAAGCGCTGCGCCAGATGAAAAAGAACGGATACAGCTCGCATGCGACCGTATTTTTCGGATTGAAGCGCTGGGTGAACAGCTATCACAAGCTGGAAGAAGTGATGGACAGCCAAGGGAATACGGCCATGGTCAAACGTAGTGACATTTTGCGGCAGTACCTGCTGCATGTCATCCAGACGGCGGAGCATCAGTTCAAGTGTCGGTTTCGGCACTTGCATATCACCAGTCCTGTGAAGCTGAAAACGCAGTTCATCGAGATGTTTACGGACATTTTGCCGGAATACCGCATCGAATCGCAGGATGCGCTGGATGAAGGGATGGCGGTGCTGTTCAACACGATCGCGGACCAGATTGACAAAGACAGCTTCCTCGACGGCGAGACGTACCAAGCGCTGGTCATTGACTGCGGCGGAGGAACGACCGACTTGTCATCGTGCCGCTTTCGCATCGAGGATGGCCACATCTCCTATCGCATCGACATTAGCACGACCTACGAAAACGGCGATACGAACTTTGGCGGCAACAACATCACATACCGGATCATGCAGTTCATGAAAATCGTGTTTGCCGACTACTACAGCAAAGGCCGCCACGTAACCGACATCGACCAACTGATCGACATCCCCGGCTCGGAAATATTCCGGCATGTAGATGAGTTTGGCGTCGATGCTGTCTACGAGCAATTCGAACGGCGCTACCGGGAGGCAGAGGCGCTTTTGCCCACCTGCTACAAAGCTTACGAGAACAAAAGCCGCGACGACTATCAGCGCGTCCGCAACAACTTTCACTTTTTATGGGACCTGGCAGACCATATGAAAAAGGAGTTTTTCCGTCAGACGGGCATTTTGCGCAACCGGTTTACAGCCGAAGGAGAGCAGCGTCAGGAGCAGGATTTGAAGCTGACAGCAGTCGAGCGCTGGGTGCTGTCGATACGCGAGGATGGTCGCTTCCGGGATGTGTACGACTTGCCTGACGTCGTCTTCAACAGCAAAGAAATCAACCATTTGATCAAGGCGGACATTTACGAGATTTTGCGGGTGTTCCTCGACGATTTTTATCAGGAAGGAAAGCTCGCGGACTTTTCCATTATCAAGCTGACCGGGCAGTCGTGCCGGATTGACGTGTTTCGCGAAGCGTTGAAGGAGTTCGTGCCGGGACGCAGCATCGAATTTCGCCAGAGGTCCGAGGACGCAGGAAAAGTACCCGACCTGAAGCTGTCCTGCCTGCGCGGCGCACTTCGTTATCAGAGCGCGAAAAAAGCGGGATTCATCGAAGCGCAAATCACCAATCACGCGCCTGTCGTTCCTTACTCGGTGACGGCGTTCACGCACAACAGACAGGAACGGATACTGATTCGCAGTCAGGAAAAGCTGAGCCAGGTGCATGGGGCCATCTCCCGTCCGTACGGAGTGAGCGAGGTGGAGTTTTTCCTCAAGGAAAGCGACGGACTTTTGCGCAAGCGCTATTTGTACACGGACGACAGAAGCGCGTACAAGCCTGTGCTCTACGAAGAAATCCAGGCCAAGTACGCAAGCCACATTCCCCAGGAAGAAACCGACTCGATTCAAAACGGAGAGGTCAAGTTTTTCGTGTTTTCAGGCGGCAGCGAATGGGGATTCCACGTGGTGCCAGTCGCTCGGCAAAACGAGCAGCTGCTTCTGGGGAAAAAAGTGTTCTTCGCCTTTGAAAGCGATTTGTCCGAGCTGGACTTTTTCGACGGGATGAAATAGCGAGTCAACCTAATCCATATGAACAAGAAGGGGGGAACAGCCTTGTTTTCCCATCTCTCTCCCCAATTTCACAAGGGGCGGATTCTCAAGCGGGAAATGCTCGAAAACTTGCGGGACTATCCGAGACATCTCGCCGAGCTGCATTTTCTCGCCTACACGGACGGAATTATTTCCGGCATGGACGTTGCGGTCGAGGACGGACAGCTCGTCGTCGGCCGCGGCATCATCAAGCATCAAGGCCGGATTTATTTGCTGGATCGCGAGGAACGGCTCCCGTACGAAGCGACAGGCAAGGAGACGATGCTGAAAATACGTTTCGACGAGCAGACGACGTTGACCGACTTTTTGGCGTACGAGACGCACTATGTGCTCGATACGAACATGGACATCGGGACGGATGAGCGCGAGCTGGGCCGTTTCAAGCTCAAGGAAGGCGCGAAGCTGCGCTCGGATTACCCGTATTTTCTCGATTTGACAACAGAGTACAACACGTGGAATTTCACGAATGTGGAATATGCAGGCCAGCAATACCCGACACTCGCTCCGGCGATCTTGCGTTATTTTTCGCACGAGCTGTTGAAGACCAAAACGACAAACGCCTTCGACCTCGCTTTTGCCACGCAAGGAATCAACGCCGAGCGAGTGGAGCGCGACCTGATTCTTCATTATATAAGCACCCGGTTGGGCTTCGGCTATCGCGCCAGCTCCAACCCGCAGATCGTCAGCTATTTGGGGCGTATTTTGGAAGAGGCGAAGAGCGGCGACAAGCCCAAACAAGAGTGGCGGGCGTCCGGGCGGCAGCGGGTGATTGTGGATTAGCGGAAGCGGGATGGCAACAATCAGGCAGTAGCCAGACGGGAGGGATTCGATGAGCAGCCAGTTTTTCACCTACAAGAACATCCAAGTGATGCCGTATGAACTGACTCATTTGCAAACGTTGAAAGTCGTGAAAAAAATGAACGAGCACGCGCGGCTTTGGTTTACCGGAATCATTTCCGAGGAGCAGAAGGATAGCTATGTGAATCAAACCAATTCGCAAACACCTGTCAAAATCGTTTTGACGGACGGAAAAGGAAAGCCGACAGCCTGGTTTGAGGGGATTGTGCTGCGGGTCAATGTCAAAGCGAGTCGGGGCGTGTATTACTTGTCGGTAGAGGCGGTTTCGTACACGTATTTGCTCGATGTCAAAACGAAGAAGCGCTCCTTCCAAAACCCGGCGATGACGTATGCCAATCTGGTGAAGACGGTACTGTCAGCGTATGGTAAAGCCGATTTTATCGACTCGGTTACCAAAGGCAAAACGCTTGGCACCTTTATCATGCAATACGAGGAGACAGACTGGCAGTTTCTGAAAAGAATGGCTTCGCGCTTCTATACCGGTCTTGTTCCCGCCACGACTTTTCCGCTGCCTAAATTTTTCTTTGGACTGCCAAGCGGCCAGGACAAGGGCAAATTGACGGCTGGCCACTACACCGTCCACAAGCGGGTGGGCGAGTTCCAAAGCGATTCGGAAAATAAGATTCCCGGAATCAACGAGCAAGACTATACGGTGTACGAGGTAGAGAGTGAGCAAGTTCTTGAGGTAGGCAACGAAGTCCAGTTCAAAAACAGGCCGCTTGTGGTCGGGGAAGCTGTCTCAGAAATCAAGGACGGCATTTTGACGCATACGTACAAGCTGTTTCCGCGCAAAGGCATGTACCGCAAGAAGCTGTACAATCATGCGATCATCGGGGCTTCCATCCAGGGACGCGTGCTCCAGATCCAAAATGACAATGTGCGGGCCAAGCTGGACATGGATGACCAGCAAGACCAGAGCACAGCTTACTGGTTTCCGTACTCGACGATTTACACATCCGAAAACCAGACGGGCTGGTACGTCATGCCGGAGGTCAACGATCAAATCCGGATTTATTTTCCCAGCAAGAAGGAAGAGGACGGGATAGCTATCAGCTCGGTTCTGAAGGATATTCCAGACGCCAAACCGGATGCCAAGAAAAAGTCAGGCGGCTCGGGAGGCGGAGCTGCTGCCGCAGGAGGAAGCGGCGGCGGAAACGATCGGATGAAAGATCCGGCGGTCAAGACGTTTCGTACGAAATACGGAAAAGAAATTGTGCTGGCTCCCGATAAAATCGTCATTTCCGCGGGGGAGATGTCGATTACGATCAGCGACAAGCACGGAATATCGATTGTGAGCAACCAAAACGTGAACATTACAGCCGGACAAGACATCAACATGTCTGGAAACACGATACACATTAATGCGCAAAAGATCGAGCTGACAGGCAAAGGGAACACGATTACGTTGGAAGACAAAATTGAAATGAAGGGCTCGGAAATCAAGATGAACTAGGAGGCTCGTTCAGCCATGAAAAAAGCGGAAGCGCTCCAGCATCTGTACGAGCAGGTCGCTTTGCCTGCGCTGGAAGAATGTGTTGCGGCTTTGGAATCTTTTTTTCTGGAAAACAGGGAGCGGCTCGTAGCGGATTTTGTGGAAGCGATGCGGCAGTTTGCCATCCAGATTAAAGAAAGGCAGGCACGAGGTGTTATGCCAGCTGTCGGATTTATTCACCTTTCGCTGTTGCGCACGTCCGTGTTGGACGGATCAAACCAATATTTGCTCGAAGCTTATACAGACAAATGGTATTGGGATGAGGCGGCTTGCTTTTCCCGCTATGACGCAGGCTGGGCTTTTCAAGAAATCTCCGGACTTCTGCGACTTTTGGAAGAGCGGCGCAAAAGGTACATGGGCGTGCTGGATGCACCGGATGTAGAACGGATGGTGCTCAAGGAGTTGGACTTTTTTGCCCAATTCGTGACAGCTCTTGCCCGTCTCTCCCTATCAGAAGTGGTCAAGCTGCCAGAGTACAAGCAATTGGAAAAAGCGCAGCGATTTCAAATCCGGGTGGGCGAGTTTAAAGATTTGAGCGAGCCGGTCTATGTGGAAGATATCCAGGCGAGAGAAGAAGAGGAAGCGAGAAAGCTGCTGGAGCAAACAAAAGGGGCGCAGTGTACGCACGAAACATTTGCCAACATGCAGTTGCGCGAGATCAAGGCGGACGGGCTGGATTTGCGATTCAACGACTTTAGCAGCAGTGATCTGGCTAACAGCGAGTTTCGTCAATGCGTGCTGATGGGTACGCGCTGGATCGGCAGCAAGCTGACAAACGCTGACTTTCGCCATTCGTTGCTTTGCGATGCCGATTTTCGCCAAAGCGACCTTCGTGGGGCCAATTTCACTTACACAGACGGACAGACAAGCAATGACAAACGGTATAGGCAACCAGGCTTGCTTGGCATCCGGTTTGATCAGGCGAATCTGGAGGGGGCGGATTTTCGCCATTCTCGTCTATACAGGGCAAGCTTCTGCGGAGCAAATTTACGACAGGCGATCTTTTTGGAACGGGATCAGGATCGGTTTGCGTTGACGGACGAACAACGGGAAGAGATTTGCTGGGCAACGGAATGAAGGAGGTGATCACGGTGCGGGATTACTATTTGCTCACGGAGGACAGGCGTATCTCGCGGAAGGTGCAGCCCACTGGCTTGCCACTGGAAGAGGGGATCGAGGCGCTTTTGCCCGTGACTGTTTTGGAAGTCCGGTCGGAGGGGAGCCTCACGTATCCGGATTGGTTGGACAGGCCGTTGTACATGCTGTCCGACCGGATGAAATCCATTACCGCCAAGTACAATCTGGGCATTCGTTGGAAACGCGTCGATTTGATCGACCGACAACAAAACGATCGGAATGTGTATTGGATCATGCAGGTTCCCCCGGTGGATGCGCTATCCGTGGGCAGCGAGTTTCACCAGAATGGAGCGTTGAAAAGAATGGTGCTGGACTACGAAAAGGTAAAGCGACACCATTTCTTCTCGGTGCAAGGCATTTTGGAGCCGTACATCGTGGTGAGTCTGGATGCGGCGGAAAGTTTTCTGCGTAGAGGCTTGACTGGTTTCGTATTGCAAAAAGTGGAGATCGAGTCGGGGAGACAGACATGACAGAACATTGGGATGAAAAAATTTTGGATGTGTGGAATGAGCTGCAAATGAAGCGGCAGCTGGAGGAGATGAGTCGGCAGCGACCACAGTTGACCTGGGAAGAATGTCTGGCGGCTGCGGAGCTTGGAAGCATGGAGCATGACGGGCGCACGTTCGCGTTTGAGGAGAAAGTGATCTTCGACGGACAGGTAAGCATGATTTTGCCGCGCACGCTCCAGCTTATGCCGAGAGGACTGGTAGGCAAAAGCAGCACGGCACAGCAGCATGAGCAGCTGGCTTTTCAGGACGAAGCAGGCACGATTTTGCTTGGTCTCAACCATATGACCCATGCGCTTTCGGTGAATGAGAGCGAAATTTTTTTGCGTGAGATGACGGCACAGATCAAAAGCAAGACGCCAGGTTTGCAGATCGTAAAAAACGATGTGTGGGAGCAAGCTGGGCGGTTAATGGCGAGTTACGAATATGTCGTTCCGAAGCCAGACGGTAACTTTTATCAGATCATGTTCGCGACGTCGCTAAACGGGAGAGCTTTTTTTGGCAGCCTGGTGTTTTCGGCGAGTGAAGCGTGGGTGTGGCAGCCGCTTGCGACCGCATTGATCCGGACTCTCAAGATAAGCGAGGGCGTATAAGCTTTTGGTGAATGAGTGGGAAAGGAGAGAGGGATATGCTGGAAAACTTGCTCAGGGCGCTGAGTGCAGGAATATTTGGCGAAGAGTATTCGTATGTCGTACGCGGCGCGACAGCAAAATGCTCGCAAGGAACAGACCCCGGGGTGCTAAACTTGCCTACGTGCCACGGAGTGTACAGTCGCGGAAAGCCTGTCATGAACGTCGCAGATCACGCTTCGGGTGCGAATATTGGCTGCTTCGGATTTTGCAAGCTGACGGGAAGCCAGTGCGTGCCGCAGACGCCGGAAAAGTGGACGGACGGAAAAGAGGATGTGCTGGTGGATAACGAACCCGCTTTGCTGAGCAAATCGCGGCTGGTTTGCACTGCCTCAGGCATCATCACCATTGACAAGGACGGACAAGATTGACGTCAACCTGCGACCTGAAAAAGGGAGGGAAATGACATGCAGGCAACAGATGGCGTCATGGCCTATCACGATTTGCAAGTCGTCTGGCCGTATGGACCGATCCGGCTGGACAGCCTGACATTTTTGCATCAGACGGGCACGCATGCGACTTTGCGTCTGACCGGAATCGTCCCGGAAGACAAAGAAGAGGAAATCATCCATCTGGCCAGCAATCACGACGGCATCGGGCTGTACGGGAAACAGGGCGCGGCGAAAAAGCCGATTTTCATGGGCCGCTTGCAGCATGTGGAGATCAAAGTCGTCCGGGATATTCATTACGTGACGATTCAAGCGATTTCCCATACATACGCGATGGACTTGAGTCCGAAAACACGCTCTTTTCAACAGGTAGACCGCCTGTACCGGGATGTCGTCGAGGAAGCTTTGTCCGTCTATCCGGGCGGAGATTTCATCGACCAAGCTTTTGACGAAAAAAAGCAGGGCAAGTTCATCATGCAGTACGAGGAGACGGACTGGACGTTTGTCAGGCGCATCGCTTCGCATGTGGGAGCCGTCCTCGTCCCGGATGTCAGTGACCACAAGGTGCGTTTCTGGATCGGGATGCCCGAGGGACGCAAACAGATCAAGCTGGAAGCGGCTCCGTACGAGGTCAACCGGGCGATTGCGCCATATATGAAAAAAGCGGCGAACGGCGCATCCTCGCTGTCCGAATACCAGTACACGACGTACACCTTCGCTCACGACGAGTGGCTGCACATCGGCGATGAAGTGCAGCGTGACGGCCGAACGTTTGTCATCACGAAGGTTGTGGGAACGCTGGAGCAGGGACTGTTGA
Source organism: Brevibacillus sp. FSL K6-0770 (assembly GCF_038000275.1). Classification (NCBI taxonomy): domain Bacteria; kingdom Bacillati; phylum Bacillota; class Bacilli; order Caryophanales; family Paenibacillaceae; genus Brevibacillus; species Brevibacillus sp. FSL K6-0770. The sequence continues at coordinate 4,463,754 of NZ_JBBOBQ010000001.1, read as the reverse complement.
AGTGGACTTACGTGTGCGCTGTGCCTGAATCGGTCAAACAGACGAAGCTGTACAACTCCGCGATTATCGGCGCAGCCATCGACGGCAAAATCATTCAGGTTGGCCGCAACCAGGTCAAAATTCACTTGAATATGGACCAAAAACAAGACGCAAGCAAAGCCCAATGGTTCCCGTACGCCGCAGAAGGCAACCAGATTTTATACCTCATGCCAGAGCTTGGTTCCAAGGTCAAGCTGTACTTCCCTGGTGCCGAAGAGGACGACGGCATGGTCATGAACTCCGTGCGCCACGCCCCGCAAGGCGAAGCCGTCCAGAAGCAAGCGAAAAAAATGCAGGACCCGGGAGTCAAATCGTTCGGCAATCCCCAAGGCAAAGAGTTTACGCTGGGCGACAAAGAGCTGACGATGACGGCGCAGGAGGGCATGTTGTATATCTCCATGAATAAGGATGCGGGCGTCAGTTTCAATAGTGCTTCGCAGGTGCGGATTCAAGGAAAGGGCGCCGTGAGCCTGAGCGGTGCGGCTGTTCATTTGTCCGGCACAGAAGGATTGACGGTCAAAACGGCAGGAGATGCCCTAGAGTTAATCGAAGAAGCAAATGCGAGCAGTGAAAACATTCAGCTGGAAGCGAGTGCCCGGCATTCTTTTCCGCAACTGTTAAGTGCGTTTGAGCAAGATGTAGCGGCCAACGGGATTCTTGCGGTCATGGCGAAACGCATCTTGGATAACCAGATCGCAGAGGTGGAAGGGAAGTTTGCGGCCTTTGGGGATACGTTGGCTGGTTTGTGGGGGGCGGCGGTAGACGCGGGCGACCTGGTTGTGACAGGTGTTTTGGGAGGCGATGACGCCCAAAGCTTGTATGAGTTTGTGAGCGGCTCCGAAGTCGGTTCGCTGACCGAGAGGAACAATCTGGCCAAAGGAGCAGTGGAAGTCGCCACGAACACAGCCGAATATGTAGAGAACGTGGCTTCGGGCAAAAAATCATGGCAGGACGTAGCCCAAGATGCAGGCGAAGCAGCCGTCTCGATCGGGACAGGATTATACAACGATTACATCGACCCTTTTGTAAAAGACGAGAAGTACAAACAGGATAATTTGCACGGCGGTCTGTGGACCCGCTCGGTCGAAGAAAGCTACGCAAAAGGGCAAAACGAATTTAAGAAAGACATGGTCGTAGCGGAAGCCGTACTGGCGGTGTATAGCGGTGGAATGGGCACAGCAGCATTAAAAGGCGGCAAATCGGTGGCGAAGTTGGATGTGGACGCGCCGCATTGCAAGCAACCCCATGCAGATATGGATGCGGACGGCGGAAAAGGGAGAGGCGGTCTCTTGCACAGGTCCGGTGTAGATGACCTGCTGGAAGGCACGCCACTTAAGGACGGGAAACTCAAGACGAAGGCCAAGCTATTTGATGATGTGTTGAAGGATTTTGATTTGCTAACGGAAAAGTATCAGCATAACATGCTGAAACAAATCTTCGAGAAGATCCGAATTAAAGAGGAGGTAATGGTCGATCCGGTTTTTGGGCAAAGCTTTTCGGTTTGGAACATTTCTTTCTTTAAAGACAAAAAAGATGGACATGGGCTGCAGCATATTGAGACGTCAAAGGGCCATGTCAGTGAGGCTCCTCGTAATAAGGACATTCCACATGAAATAACGCCGCCAAAAGGAGGAAAGGCAAGCGGAGATTCCGGGCATTCTCATCATGATGAGCCAGTTACTGATAAGAAGGGGAATGATGCTAATAAAAATCAGCCTCATGAGAAGGAGAAGGCAGGGGCTGAGGAGACGGGTAATCTTGTAAACGAGTATCTAGATGATATTGTTGATGCGTCAGGCAATATCAGTCATACTAAGATGAATAACCTTAAGAATGCTATTCAAAATAATAAATTCACCCCAGAAGAGCTTTCTCAAATTAGCAAGAAGATGAGTGATTTAGGTATTGCTTCGGAGTATTATGAAGTATTACTAAAAATTGATTTTGGTAAGTATCTCAGAGGACTAAAAGGTGATCCTCCTGTTGACATGGTAGATCCACATGCGCACCATACTTTATTCAAAAAGGGCTTAGGTGAAGCTCAACGAAAACTTGTTCAAGAAGGTCAAGATATATTAAGAAAGCATGGTATTGACCCAATAATTGGTGGAGAAAATTTAGTATGGGCACCCAATAGAGTAAGTGGGCAACATGGCATTGAAGCTTTAGAAAACGTTGTAAAACAATTGAAAGCAGTTGATGCTGCAGGTGGGGAATATGATGATTTTGTTGAAATATTGGAAGATCTTGGAAAATTAGCTGCTTCAAGAAGATGAATTTTATGGGGGAACTAGAATGGATAACAATCAAATTGCAAAAGAAATTAGGGGTGCTATAAAAAGTAATCAACTGGATATTTTAAGAGTTTTGCTTGAAAAAAATCCAGAAATGCTTGAATGGATGACGCCCTTTGGTACATGGTTACATGTAGCATCAGCCCATGGGCACTTAGAAATAATAGAATACCTTATTAATGCTGGGATAGATATTAATGCACAGGGTGGAACGTTTTCTACAAATGCCCTTGAAAGAGCAAGTGCAAAAGGACATTTAGATATTGCAGAATATCTTATCAACCACAATATTGAGATTGATACCAGTGAACCAGAAAGAAATCCTCTGTTTGCAGCAATATATGGTGGTCAATTTGAGATTGTTAAATTGTTAGTTGAGAGTAATATAGATATATCTATAAAATACTCTGGTGACAACATGAAAGATATGGATGCTTATGCTTTTGCTATTGAGAGAGGAGAAACGGTGATTGCTGAATATTTAAAGCAAAAACTGGATGAAAAAGAGTAAAAAAAGACAGTATAAAGGGTCTGGCAAAAGTTTTGTGTAAACTTGGGTTTACAATCCCAACACCAAGATCGTACAATACAATCAACAAACCAAACACTAAACAACTCAAACACTTGACAAACTTTCAAAAGCTCTTTCCAACTTGTTTTATGAGTAGGAATGAGCTTTTTTTGCATGCCCAAAATCAAAGGAGGACGAAACGAATGGCAAAACGTGAACAGGTAGTAGAGGAAGTCGTAGAGGAGACGGTACGCTCAATCACTCAGGCACAAGCGGACTATGAACAGCTTATGGATGAGATTCGAGGTTCTTGGCAACGGGCAAGGGACTTGCGGGAGAAGGCGGCAGAGTTGGAACTGTCGGGGCGCACAGATGCACAGGTAGGAGCCGAGATCCGGCAGTTATTAGATCAAGCTAAACGGTTTGAATTGTTAGGGGATCAGAAAGACCGTCATGAAAAGCAAGAAGCAATTCGTTACATTGAAGATTTACAGCGTGAAGCATCTGCATTGAGGGGAACTGTACAGCACAACCAAAGCGTGTTAGCTCGTCAGCGTAAGGTACTGGAGGAAGCAAAGGAAGAAGCGGTGGCAATGGTTCAGCGAGCAGAAAAACGAGTACAGGAAACAGAACGGCTTCTAGCTTACGAGATGGCAAAGCTTGCGGAATTGGAGGGCTAATCAGATGAAACATTCAATTCGTGTACAGGTCAAACAGTTAAAGAGTCCAACAGAAAATAGAGTTCTTAGGTTTATAGGCTCAACCGAAACAGAGGACAGAGATCGGGACGTTATTCGTGCTACTGGCTGGCAACTTGAAAATTACAAGAAAAACCCTGTGTTCCTCTGGGCGCATGACTATACGGTTCCCCCGATTGGACGAGCGCTAGATGTGCGAGTAGAGAATAAACAACTGGTATTCGACATTGAATTTCCGGTGAAAGGGCTGTACCCCTTAGCGGATACCGTCTATGAACTATATAAAGGCGGTTTCATGAAAGCGACTTCGGTTGGATTCCTAGGCAAGGAGTTTGAACCACGACAAAGCGGCGGCACCCTGTACAAGAAGCAAGAGCTGCTAGAACTATCTGCTGTTCCGGTACCGGCAAATCCAGAAGCTCTACAACTCGCCAAGATTAAAGGACTTGTTACGAGTGCAACAGAGAAGTTCTTTGGTGACGACGAAATCGTGGATGACGAAATTGAAATCGAAGGAATCGGCTCTACAGAAGAGTTGGTAGCTACCATTCAAGACGCAGTACAGGAAACGCTCAACAGAGCTACAGGAAAAGTGTAACCCAAGGAGGGATGAACGTTATGGTGAAATTAAGCTCGGAAGCATTGGAAGCACATCGGGAATATAGAAGACAGTATGAACGTGAGTATCGGCGCAGATGGCGGCAAAAACCTGAAAACAAAGAGAAGCAAAAAGAGTACGAGCGACGATATTGGGAACGTAAGGCAAAGGAGCTAACGCAAGAATACGTGCAAACCAACGAGACGGGGGCAAGTATACGTTGCGGGAGGCTCATACCGTAATTTACTTGCTCCTGAAACAGAAAATACGAGACAAACCAATTTTGACGGTTACAGGAGGGGCATAACAAAGATGAACGAAATGACAGAGTATGAAAAGTTCCTATGGGAAGAACTAAGTGCGGCAAACGATATGTTGTTACGAAACGCTTACCTACTAGACGACTATATAGACTACATCAATGCAGCAGGACTACGTGAAGAGTTTGAAGCATTCAGGGAAGTAAAGGCACAGCAAGAAGCAAATGCGAGTAACTGAAATGCGATTAGTTGAAAAGTAACTGATAAACTTTGATGGATTGAGCGGCTGGGGGGTGTAGACCTCCCCACGGTCGGGGAAACGAACCCCATGAATTGAGGTTAGGCGGTGAAAGGATGGAAAAAAAGCTGTGCGGAGCAAATACGAGAACCGGCGGACTATGTAAAAAAGCCGCTTTAGTAAACGGACGTTGTAGGTTTCATGGGGGAAAATCCACTGGACCGAAAGACCCCAGTAAGCTAAAGGGTAATAAAAACGCATTAAAGCATGGACTGTATGAAACGATCTGGGAGGATACATTGACGGACGAGGAACGGGAACTGTTAGCCCATGTATCAACTGACCCGAAGGCACAAGTTGAAAGTGAGTTAAAGTTATCGGAAGTACGCATTCTTCGTATGATGCGGCGCATTAAACAAGAAGAGCAGAAGAAAAAGCCGAATCATGCCCTAATACGAGCCATTGAAGAAGGAATAACGAGAATTGGAATGAACAAGGTAAGCCTTGTAAGGGAAAGTAGCAGGCTGTTAGAAATAAACAAAAGTAAAAATGATGGGTCATTAGATCGGCTGAATGAAATACTTGAGCGTGCAAGGAAAGATCATGCAAGGAAGGAATACGAACGCTAACAGAGGGGGGACAAACAGGTGATGAAGCTTGTTCGTTCCCTTTTTTGTGATTGAAGCGGTAGGATGGCAAAATTCAAAATAAATTTGTTTTACCACGATCACGGTAAAAGAACGGCAGGAAGGATAAAAGGAATTGTAAATGCCTTCCGTAAGGTCGTATGGTGTTACAAAAAACAGGAGGCATTTACATGAAGGAAACGAAGGTCAAGAAATGGGTAGGCTATGTGCGTATCTCCTCGGACAGTCAGATGGAGAACACATCCATTAGTGAACAGGTAAGGCAGATTGAAGCGTTTTGCGTGAGTCAGGGCTGGCAACTGGCAGCGATCTTCAAGGACGAAGGAGTTAGCGGCAGCACAATAGAACGAGATGGTTATCAAGATATGCTGTATTACATTCAGCAGCCCGAACATGAGGTTGGCGGGATTGTCGTGACGAAATCAGACCGTATCCACCGTCAATTGAATCATCTGCTGGACTTGATCGAAGAAGAACTGGAGCCAAACGGCATGGCGTTCATTAGTGTGACGGAGCGAATGGATACCTCAACTCCGCAAGGGAAAATATTTTTACAAATGCTCGGCGGTTTTGCTGAGTTTGAACGTGCCACGATCAATGAACGCACGAAAAACGGACGAATTGCCACGGCTAGAAAGAATCAATACGCTGGTGGAGGTGTTCCGTATGGGTATAGACTGCTGAACGGAAACATGGTGCTGGATGAGCAGCAAGCAAGTATCGTAAAGCACATCTTTCAAGAATATGTAGAGGGAACGAACCCCTACCGCATTGCCAAGCTGCTGAACAAAGCTGGCATTTTGACGAAGACAGGGAAGGCATGGACGGTTGTGCAAGTGACGAACATCCTTAGAAATGAGACATACACAGGTTTCAATACCTACAACGGGCAAAAGGAACAGAACGGCATTAGGCAGAAAGATGTGTTCCCTCGTATCATTAGCCGCCAGTTGTGGAACAAGGCAAGGCAGGTCAGCTAATTATTACGTAGACATTGGGAGGCTGGACAAATGAGCGAATTCAAAGAGCGAATGATGATGTGTTCAGAAGACTACGACGAAATGATTGACATGGCTTTAGCTATGAAGGACAAGGAATGGTTTAAGGAACTGGTTAACAAGCAAAAGCAGTTACGTGAACTGGAGATTGAAATGCGTCGTGAGTTAGGCGTACTCGACTAGGATACGAGCATACTCCACAGCAGACCCACGAGAACAGGGCGAGACGACGTTCTCATGTAGGATTACCACAAATGACACCGATGAGGGGAGATACAAACGAGAGCGAACCATCTCATAGGATTAAACGTTTGTTGACTCCAAACAAAGCATGTGTCATAATCCCTCATACAGTATTCGATTGTGGTTCAGGGGATACTGCTAACTTGGTAAACTTCAACTCTTAGAGCACTTGATTGTCTGTAATGGGCGACAAGTGCTTTTTTGTGTTTAATGGGCTAAAACGGACAGCGCCCGATAATTACTTAATTAGTCGAGTAAGTGTTACATTTTACAATCGCATGGAGCAAAAAAGTGTATGAGAACGGGAGTGTAGCGTGTGATGAATGCAAGTGTATCCATAGACAAATTTGTCATGGAATATAAGGATGTGCCGCTTGGGGCTTATTACAGATTGATGAGAGACGCGGCTATGAACGGGTTTCAAACGAAGCCAACGATCTATTGGGGCGACTACTGCTACGAGTTGCATATACGGAAAGGGAAGGAAGCCTACTTACATGTATTTTACAAGAACTTTAGGGAAACAGATGGGCACTTGCATACCTTGCGGCTAGAGACTCGCCCCGAACATTACTTACATTTTCATGAGTTGCTAGAACCGATACGCAAGGTGGCAAGCAGGATAACTTTCGTTGGCTGTGATGTGGCGTATGATGTGAGGACTTCATTGGAAAATGTCATCGTCATCCCTACCGATATGCGGCGAGAGATGACTCATGAGGGAACAACGAGGTATTTCGGACTGCCCCATCAGCGCAAGACAAACGGATACTGCCGCATTTACGATAAGAGGCTGGAGCTATGGGAGAATCAGAAGATCAGGCTTGACCACGAGTTGAGCCGCATTGAGATTGTATATAAACCAGACCAAAAATTATTGCTGTCGGATGTGGGCAGGTATCCTCCAGAGCAGAACGAGAAGTATTTTGCGGCGGTGGTAACGGATTGGGATATACTCCCTAGAAAAAGGGCGGATCAGATTCGTAACATGAGGGACGGAGCAGAGATGTATACGCAACGGATACGAAAAGGGGTAAAAGAAACCCTTGCAAGCCCGTATCACGTTGATTTCAACAGGCTCGCAAGGGAACAATGGGTATCGCTAGTTGAAGTACCTTGTACGGCATTGCTGGGGGCAGCATAAACCGCAGATTCAACAGCGATTGGTGTAACGATTTCGTATATACAGTATACGACCTTCCCACAGAGGGAAACGACAGGAAACATACGGGTTGTGCAGATTTTGGAAATTATCATATACTACGCATCACTGTTTACCCGTTGTGTAAAGGATTGTCGAAAAATATTTTTGCAAGGTACTTAAAAACCATTGAAGTTTCAATATATGTAGGTATAGAGACGTTGAACAATTAGAAAATGGACTGGCTGGCGTCCCGTTGCGGGTCACTTGTTGACTAACGCTTGAGCTGAGGTTGCCGACATTTTTTACCTTTTAACGTACTTCATAGACAGAGGTGATGCCTTGCATGCACTACAAACAGAAGCATATTTACATTGGAGTTGACCTGCACAAGAAAACACATACGGCGGTGGTGATCAACTGTTGGGACGAGAAACTGGGGGAAATTACGGTTGAGAACAAGCCCGCCGCTTTTGATGAACTGATCACGTATGTCAAGCAATTCAAGAATCGAGGCATGACCCCTGTGTATGGACTGGAAGATGTAGGCGGGTATGGTCGTTCGTTAGCGGTGTACCTGTTAGAGAATAAACAGCAGGTGAAGGAGGTCAATTCTGCTCTGTCGTATGCCGAGCGTCAAAGTTACCCGACCACACAAAAAAGCGATAGCTGGGATGCGGAGTGTGTAGCAAGAATCCTGTTAAACAAGTTGGACATCTTGCCCGAGGCAAACCCGCAAGACGTATACTGGACGATTGGTCAACTGGTGACGAGAAGGAATGGCTTGGTAAAGGGATTGATCTCCCTTAAAAACCAATTGCACACGCAACTCAGTTACCATTACCCCAGTTACAAAAAGTTCTTTAGCGACATCGACGGCAAATGTGCGTTGGCATTTTGGGAGAAGTACCCTGCCCCGCACTTACTAAACGGTGCTTCGGTAGAAGAATTTGCGGAGTTTTTACGGAAATCAAGTAACAATGCGTGTTTGACAAGGAAGGCAGAAGAAATACTGGCACTCGTGCAAGCAGATGGTGATACAACGAGAAGCTATCAGGAACAACGAGACTTTTTAATTCAGAGTCATGTGCGGGATATACAGTTCAATAAAAAGGAAATAGAATTTGTAGAAGGCGAACTACAAGGTATGATGAAACGGCTGGACTACCAACTGGAAACGATGGCAGGAATTGATTTGGTAACGGCATCTGCTTTAGTAGCTGAAATTGGCGACATAATTCGTTTCCCTAGCGCAGACAAACTGGCACGTTTTGCAGGGGTAGCACCTGTCAATTTCAGTTCCGGCGGCAAAGGTACGAATCAAAAAAGCAGACAAGGTAATCGGATACTGCATGGTTTGTTTTACAACCTAGCTGTCCAGCAAGTGCAAGTTTCAAAAGGGAGCAAAAAGCCACGCAATCCGCTCTTTTACGAATACTTCAACCGCAAGAAAGAAGAAGGCAAAACACCAACGCAAGCCTTGGTATGTGTCATGCGGCGGTTAGTCAACATCATCTACGGCATGATGAAGCACAAAACAGCGTTCCGTCTCCCTGAACAAGCAGAAAAACAAGCAAGCTGACAGGTGGTATTGCTAGTACATCTAGCAACCACCGTTCCTTTTTAATAGTTTAGCTTTACAACATAGGGGACGGGTAATGTTCCTGAATCAATACCTACCCTTAAAAAGGTTGATTGGAATGAATACAAGCGTGTAGATGATTATACACCCACATTTATGGATGAATTTCAAGAAAAAGAATATAAAGCTGCATCAAAGGATTATGATGATATTAGAAGTGTTGGTATGACTGATATTGAGCAGGTTGCAAAAAATACTGGTATGACAATAGAAGAAATTAGGGCTATGAAACAACACATGTTTTTTGATACACATAACATCCCTTTAGATAATCAAAGTTATAGAGTTGGCCACTTTACTCCTGATTTAGAAGTTGGGTTTATATGGAAAGAAGCACAAAAAGGTGAGCTGGATCCAAAACAAAAAAAGTGGTTTCAAGAGTTAGCTAAACATGAATTAACTGAAAGTGAAAAAATGAAACAAGGCTACCCATATAAAAATCCTGGTTCGTATCAAAAAGATACTGATGATTTTGGTTCAGATCCTCCTGGTGCACATGATGTAGCTTCTGATCAACCTTCATTTGAACTTCCTGGTGCATATGACTATTATTCGAAAAAAGTTTTTGGGCAATAAAAATAGAGAAGATGGAGCGAAATAATTGATGGAAAATTTTAATCAGGCAATTAAGCGTATTTCCGCAATAGATTGGAGTTGTATTGGAAACAAGCAAGCAAGATCACATGTTCATTTGAGTAAAGAATACTTAAGAAGAGCATCAATATTTTTTCAATATTATCCTGGGCCTTGTAGGTATCCTTTTATTATCATTTCAAATTCGATAACTAAGTCACAATTGAGTGTTGATGAATTACAAATACTAAAGGAGATTGACAATAGTTATGTTAGAGAAATTGCTACCAGTTATTTAGAGTTAAACGCACTCATTGATGAAGGAAATCAAATTGCTATTGATAATAAAGATTTGTTTGAGCCAGCAATAAAGCTATATGAAAGAGGTGGCCATTTCTTTATAAGGGCAGGTTATTTGAATGTAGCTGGTGCTACTGATTTTCTTTCGCTTGCAAATCGAGTTGAAAGGGAACCACTAGATATTAGTGATGAAACCTTGGATGCGCTAGATAATGGTTGTGCCGAGTAAGTTATTGTTACTTTTTTTCAATATTGAGTGGGCTGCTTAGTGGCGATTTAAACCAACATTCGGGTCTGTCAAAAGTTTTGTGTAAATCCGTTTACAACTCCAACAACAAGATCGTACAATACAACCAACAAACCAAACACTAAATAATTCAAACACTTGATAAACTTTCAAAGCTCTTTCCAACTTGTTTTATGAGTAGGAATGAGCTTTTTTTGCATGTTCAAAATCAAAGGAGGAAAAGGAAAATGGCGAAACAAGCACAAAAAGTAGTGGAAACATTGGGTTTGATTGCTCAGGTCCAAGCAGAGTATCAGGCAATCGTAGAGGAAGTGAGAGGTTACTGCCAGAAAGCACGGGAGTTACGGCAACAGGTGGACGAGTTAAAACGTTCTGGCAGTACCGACCCAAATGTAGCAACAGAAGTAAGGAAGCTACTCGAACAGGCTGATTACTATAACCATCTAGCAGATCAGAAGGACGGACACCCAAGACTGGAAATCCTGCGTCGTATAGATAGCTTGGTACGAGAAGCATCTGGATTGCGGGAGACTGTCCAGCACAATGAAAATGTATTAGCTCGTCAACAAATGGAACTGGAAGAGACAGAACGAGAAGCTGTGCTAATGGTAAAACGAGCAAAGGAACAAATACAGGAAACGGAACAGCTATTGGAGTCACAACGAGCAAAGCTGACAGAATTGGAGGGGAACAGAGTTGAGTAGGAAGTTGATAAAAGAATTTGAACCACTAGAAGAGATTATTGATTCGGCAAAAGAAGAAGGATTTATGGAGATTGTAGATGATGAGGATATTATTGAATTGGTGATGGAGGACTAGACGAATGGCGCAACTAAGCCCCGAAGCATTGGAAGTACGTCGGGAATACAGAAGACAATACGAACGTGAGTATTGGCGCAAATGGAGACAGAAGCCGGAGAATCGTCTGAAAGTGAAAGAGTACGAGCGCAGATACTGGGAGCGCAAGGCAAAGCGATCTAAGAAATAACACATGCAGCCGGACTCTCTTAGGCAGCACACCTATTCAAACGTACAACCAAGGACATTTTACCGCAGCAGGCACGAAACCACGAGAGCAACCAAATACGAAAGTCACAGGAGGAAATAGCACAATGACGAAACATGAAGAATTCTTATGGGAACTGTTACTTCACGAGATCGAAACGAAGGCAGAACTAACACGTATGTACTTTGACTGCTTTACGTTTATTGCTAAAACGGAACAGCTTGAGGAGTTTCAGTTGCATAAGAAACAGAGGGAAGATAGTAGGAGGAAAGTATTAGTAGAATCCTGCTTTACGGATGAACAAGAATATTGAACATGTAATGAAACACGGTTAGAGAATATCCTTACGTAGCAGAAAACAGATGGATAAACAGCTTGAAGGCAAGAAGTCCTCCCCCCGGTCGGGGAAACGATACCCCATGAAATGAGGTTAGGGGATATAAAAATGGAACAGAAACAATGCGGAGCAAAGACGAAAAGCAGTGAAGCTTGTAAAAAAACGGCTCTAAAGAATGGACGTTGCAGGTTGCATGGTGGAAAATCCACAGGTCCGAAGGACAGGGCGAAGCATAGTGAGCGTTTAAAAGGCAACAAAAATGCCTTGAAGCATGGACTGTATGAAACGATCTGGCTAGATACGCTAACGGAGGAAGAGCAAGAGTTGTACTATCAGGTTCCAACCGACCCGAATGTACAGGTGGATAGCGAGTATCGGCTTTCAGCGTTACGGATACGGCGTATGCTAATGCGTATTCAGCAGGAGGAACAGAAGGACAAGCCTGACCCTGCTGAAATTAGAGAGATGGAAGATGCGATCATTAAAGTTCAGATGAATGTTGCGGCGCTGATTCGGGAGAACGACAAGCTCAGGGATATGCAGAAGCAGAAAAGCGACGGCTCGTTAGAGCAGTTGGTCGAAATATTGCAACAAGCTAGAAGCAAGTTTCAAGGATGAAGGTATTAGCGGGAATACGAAGGAACGGTCAGGCTATCAGAGAATGCTACGATACATTCAAGGGTCGGAGAATGAATTTAGCGGCATTGCCGTCACCAAGGCAGACCGTATCCGCAGACGTCTGAACCATCTGCTGGATTTGATCGAGGAAGAACTGGAGCCAAACGGAATGGCTTTCATTAGCGTCACTGAACGTATGGACACTTCTACTCCACAAGGTATGATCTTTTTGCAGATGATTGGCGGCTTTGCCGAGTTTGAACGGAAGATTATTAACGAGCGCACGAAAAGCGGACGGATTGCTACCACCAGAAAGAATCAATACGCTGGCGGCGGTGTCCCTTACGGCTACAGATTACTGAATGGAAAAGTGGTTCAGGATGAGCAACAAGCCAGCACCGTAAAGTACATCTTTCGAGAATATGTGGAGGGAACGAACCCTTACCGCATCGCCAAGCTGTTAAAGTGTGTTACATTCATGAGCATTATGCGGCAGCCATGATTGCCCAATGCCCTGGCGTGCAGCGAAGGGCATTGGTCTAGGTGTAGTATATGGGTCACTTGTTGAAGCTCGGGATTGTGCCGGTAGGGGTCAGAAGCTATATGCTGAACGAGGCGTGGATCAGCAAATCCAATATCTCTCAAGACGTTTTGCAAAACATTGAAGATTTGGGCGAATTTCCGATGAACCTAGAGAAGTTGACTAATTTGGAGCCGGATCTCATCATTGGCTCGATTGATGAAAATATTGAGCAGTACCAAAAGGTTGGAACGAGGGTGCTTTCCACGTACTGGGAGGGCTGAAGACAGGCAGGGCCTTTGGAGAAATTCCGCAAGGTCAGCGCGATTTTCGGCAAGGAGCAGGAGGCCAAGCAGTGGATCAAGGAGTATGAAGCAAAGGTCGAGCAAGCGAAAGCGAAAATAGCGGGAATCGTCAAGGAAAGCGAGACGGTGCCAATCGTGCAGAGCGGATACAATGGGCTGTACGTCATGGCGGCTGAAGGTGGCAACTGCGGAAGCTCGGCGATTTATGAGATGCTCGCTCTGCCGCCAACAAAGCAGGTGAAGGAGATCAAAGAAGGTTTCCTGACGATCTCGCTGGAGTTATTGCCGGAATATGCGGGCGATCATATTTTTATCTATGGAGCATTGAGCATGGAGCAACAGACAAAGGAACCGAGGCCATTTTGGAAAGTGAGATGTGAAAGCGTCTCCCGGCCATCCAAAAAGGCCAAATTTACACGTATGGCCCATCCGGCGAGAAAAACGACGAGTTCATCATGGCAGCCCCGTATTCGCTAGAGCTCCAACTTGACAAAAATCGTGAGCGTTAATGACAAAAGCGAAAAAACAACCAATAAAAACCGCCAACCCACCAAGGAACTGGCGGTTTTTTGCGCCCGACTCTCGTAAACTCCTAAAATCTGGAGACAAATTTGCCGTTAACAAGGAGAGAGAAGCAACTTTTTCCAAGTGGAAAAAACAAAGGCAAAAATCAGCAAACAGAGGAAGTGACTCCATGGAGTTCGAATTTCACGTCACACTTGACGACGTCGCTATAGAAGACAAAGCAGCGTTTATCGGCATCTGCCAAGAGCAGCAAGTAAAACCGCTGATGATTGTCCTCGACAAAGGGAATTACATCCACCAGCCGATGATGACGGGGGTGATCCAGCGCCCGGACTTTCAGGCAGCCAAGCGCGAGATGGACAGGATTGCCGCTGTGTTTCAGGAGGGCGGATTTACGGTTGTCCGTAAAAAAGTAGAGATTTCGCCAAAGGAAACGGCCTATTTTCACGCGCCGATTACAGAGCGATTCAAGCCGTATTTTGAATGGCATGGAAAAGTGGAGATCGAGGATGTCGACGGACTGAAACAACTGTGCAAGCCATCCGCTGGACATATCTCTCGAAACTCGCTCAATCCGAACGGAAAAGTCAGGTTTGTGACGGTTCGGGAGTACGAGAGCGAAGCGCAGTTTTACGAGCGGGTCAAGCAGATTCATATTGCTTTGCAGGAAAAGCAAATCGCGCTTGTAAAAGAACAATTCGAGTTGTGCATTTACGACAGCAGAGAGGAACTGGACAGCGGCTGGATTTCGTAGGGCGCAGGAAAGGAAGGGGATAGCACTATGAACGGGAATGAAAAGCTGCATCTAAACCTGAGCAGCCTGGATGAGGATACCAGGGAACTTGTCGTGTTGGAAGCGTTGCTAAAAAGAATGGCTTTGGTGAACATGCCGTTTGTCTTGAAGGGCAGCTTGCTGACACGGCAGTATTTGGCGAATCCGGACATGCGGGACGTGGATGACATCGATTTTTTGTACGCGGGGAAAATTCGCGATGCAGAGCATGCGCACGAGACGTTTACAAGCGCATTAATCCGGGCGACAGAGATGGATTTGCAAGATGGCATCGTGTTCAGGAGTTTCCGCGAGAACGCCTTTTGGCGAAGGATCGACTATGCGATGGCGGACGATTTTCCGACTGTGAATACCGATATCGCCTACTATTTTGCGGGAGAAAAGCGCGAAGCCAATCGGTATCACGAGCTGTATCTGGACATTTCCTTTCACCTCGACATGCAGCTTGCGCCTGTCTCACTGGAGTACCGGCCTGTGCTGGGCGACAGCTTCTGCGTACCGTACACGGTGCCGCTGTCGATCCAGGTGGCGTGGAAGCTGCATCAGACGATCGTGCGCCCGCGATTTAAAGACCTCTACGATTTGAACTACTTGCTGGCTCATCCAGCGTACGATGAACAGGCGTTGGCGGAGACGTTGCAGGCTTTAGTGGACGAATGCAGGCTTGAGCCATCGATTACGAAGCACGATATGCAAAAAGTATTGGTGCATGATCTAGCAGATCTGTATCCTTTGCTGATCAATGATTACGAGCTGAGAAAGTATGCAGGAGGCAACAACCAGAAGCTGTTCTACATGGAGTTTGCCCAAGAGCTGCGCAAAACGATGAATCTGGCGGGCATCAACAAAGCTGCTTTTGCAAATTTGCCAAGCCCGAGCATGCCCACATAATATGTCAAAAGAACCTTGAGCGGCGTTGTCCGCCAAGGTTCTTTTTGTCGCTGCTTTCTCGCTCCGTTGTTATACGAGCTTCGCTTTTTTTACGTGCTTTCTCAGCATCAGATGGCCAAAGTAAGCGCCGAGCAGTCCGCCGACCAAAGAGATCGAGCACATGAGCAAGATCATTTTAGGCGTATCGAAATAGTAAAGCATGTTTTCAATAGCCGCCGCCGAGTACGTTTTTTTCAAAATCGCCATGTACGAGTCGCGGAAGAAAATAAGCGGAACGACTCCGCACAAGGAATAGCCGACATAAAAAATTCCGTAAGCGATGGCATTGCGAGCGGAATGGACGGAAACATCTTTTTTCCAGAGGATCAGTTCCCCGATCAGCCCGATGACAGCGAGTGTCAGCATGTAGTTGGCATAGCCGAAACCGACGAAGTACAGACCCGTAATGATCGCGGTGAGAAACAGCGCTCCCGGTTTTCTGATTTTATTGGACATGACCATGTAAAACGGGCCGTTGAGCAAGCCGGTAAGACCGCCGACCAAAAGGGGCGAAATAACCGAGACGGCGGGACAAAAAGTCATGATGATGAGCATGATGACGTTGAAAATAGCCAAGGTAATAAAGTCGCGCATGGTCCATCTATTCGGGACAGCCAGCGTTTGAGCTTGCATGTAGCATCCTTCCTCTTCTTCAAAATGGTGTCCGTCGGCGAGTTGACCAGACGGATGAGACAAGCGAGTTTATTCTCCTCCTTTTCCCAAAATCCCCATCCAACAAAGCATGGTCACAAGGTATGTCGATGTCACGGAAGTATGAAAAAGTACAAGACACTGATAATGATAATTGTTATCATAGTAAAAAGAAAGCTAAAATTTCTATTTTTTGGGACGTTTTTTCTCAAATATCGCCAATAATCTCCTATTTTTGCCTTTTTTCTCGCCCGCAGTTAAAATTTCTAGTTTGTTTGGCATGGAAAGGGATGGGTGTACCTTCCCGATTGTAAAAAAATGACTGTGAACGACCTAAGGCGAGAACGAGAGAGGAAGCAAGCCCTGATCTGGCGAAAAAGCAGCCAAATGGACATTGTATAAATTTGTAAAAGGTGATAATCGTTATCATGCTTGTTACGTAAGCAATGGACGAATGGCGCACGACATAGCTGACCGTCTGTAAAACCGAATGGAGGAATGACTATGGACATGGTGAAACCGGCTGAGAGATGGCTGCTTGCCGAGCCTGATCAACACGACCAAATCCGCCTTTTTTGCTTCCCTTTTGCCGGGGGAGGAGCATCGATTTACAGGGGATGGGCGCAAGAGCTGCCCGCAGGAGTAGGGGTGTACCCGATTCAGCTTCCTGGCCGAGAAAACAGGCTGATGGAATCCGCCATCCGCGAGATGGATACGCTGGTTGCGGCGATTAGCCAAGCGATTCAGCCGTACCTGGATCGGCCGTTTCTTTTTTTCGGGCATAGCTTGGGCACAAAAATTGCGTTCGAGCTGGCGCGCTCCGTCCGCAGAAACTGGCAGCTTGCGCCAAGCCGTTTGATTGTGTCAGGGGCTCGTGCTCCGCATATTCCGGAGCCGAATCCGCTGTACCATTTGCCGCAGGAACTGTTCGTCGAGGAGCTGCGGCGGTTTGCCGGGACACCGGAGGCGATTTTGCGCAGCAAAGAGCTGATGGAGCTGTTCATGCCGCTGTTGCGCGCAGATTTCACGCTGGACGACACGTATTTGTTCAAAGAGGAGCCGCCGCTCGAATGTCCGATCTCTGCTTTTTGCGGCACACATGACCGAGAGGCGAGCGAGGAGGAAATGGCGGCCTGGGCGCAACATACAGCTGGCGACTTTACGATGAGCATCATCGAAGGCGAGCATTTTTTCCTGACGACGAACAGAGAGGAACTGTTGCGGCAGCTCTCCCCGATTTTGGCGGGGCATCTGAAAATGGCAGGGAACGAAGCAGCAAGTGAGCGGAGATGAGGTCAACCGCCGATAACGCTCGCCCGAAAGTGATCGTGGCGGAGTGGCAAATGGATCGTCATGCCGATCGGACAGCTCTGCAACTTGCAGAAGCGGAGCTGCACATTTGGCTGGCGCACGTCCCTGCCTTTCGCGGGAAGGAACATGCGCTGCGCGAGGCGCTGACCCAAGAAGAAGTCGAGCGGATGGAGCGGTTTTATTTTGCGGCGGATCGGGAGCGATTCGCCGTCGCCCATGCCCTCGTGCGTTCCTTGTGCGGGCGCTATGAAGACATGCCTGTCGAGCGCGTCCAGATTGCGGCGGATCATCGCGGGAAGCCCGAACTGCGCACAGAGCGCAGAGCAGGGAAGCTCGCGTTTAACCTGTCCCATTCCGGGGAGCTGGTTGCGGCTGTCTTTGCGAGAGGGCGCAGCGTGGGAATTGACGTGGAATGGATTCGGGACATACCCGAATGGCCGCAGTTGGCGCAGCAATTCCATCCCGTCGAGCAGAAGCTGCTGCATGCGGCTGCCGCCGGGAAGCAGCAGCAAATGTTTTTCGACTGCTGGGCGCGCAAGGAAGCGTTTGTCAAGGCGACGGGGGAGGGCTTGTCACGCCCTCTCGATTCTTTTTGGATTGCAGAGGATGGCGAGCAGGGGATTTTTCGCGTAAATGGAGAGGGAGCAGCTCGGAATACATGGACGATTTTGGATTTCAGCGCGGCAGCAGGATATTCCGCGGCGATTGCTTTTGATCAGGGAGAACAGCAGATACATCCGGTGTTTTTGCGTGTCTAGCCGCTGAGAAAAAACGTGTGGAAACGAGAAACTTCTATTATACATATCAACTTGCTTGGTTTTTGAAAGTCCTTATTTTTATGTAAGTAAATGTAAAATCATCCCCGAGAAATGAAGGAAACGGGAGAAAGTGGAAGAAAATGCGCCGTTTCCTTCCAAAATGTAGAAAAAATAGACTACATAAGGAATTGACAATGAGAATCAGTATCAATATTTTGGTTGGTAGACAAACCAGCATGACCGACAGCGAATTTGGCAATGACCTGCATCATTCGGCTTGGGGTACGGACATACACCCGCGGCTATCTTGGAGGAGGAACGAATGAGAGCAAGCACCGATTGGTTTGAGCAAGCAGCAGAAACGTATGTACAACGCGGGTTTTGGGAGCCGTTGACTCTGGGGGAGCAACTGCGCCGCTGGGCGGAAAAGTATCAGGACAAGGTGGCGTTGGTCGAGGATGAAGCGAGACTGACTTACCAGGAGCTGGATGCGAAGGCAGATGCGCTTGCCTCTGGCCTGTACCGCATGGGCATCCGCAAAGGCGACAAAGTCGCGGTCCAGCTTCCGAACCGGACTGCTTTTGTCCTGACATGCTTTGCCCTGTTTCGCATCGGGGCAGTGCCGATTCTCGTATTGCCTGCCCACAGGGAGGCGGAACTGGACGGGATTTTTTCGCTCGCTAAGCCCGTTGCCTATATTATTCCCACCACGTTTCTGGGCTTTGACTATACAAAGCTGGCGGAACATTTGGTCAAAAAACACGCGTGCGTGCAGTTCGTTTTGACCGATGGAGAAAGCGGCATCGGCACGAATCTGGCGACGATCAGCGGACCGCCGATGTTGTTCGACGGCCCGGCTTATACAGATACGGCATTGCTGCTGTTGTCGGGCGGTACGACGGGCACGCCAAAACTGATTCCGCGCACACACACCGACTACGCCTACAATGCGCGAGCAATGGCTGCTCGCTGCGAGCTGACGGACGAGAGCGTCTATCTTGCTGTTCTGCCGATCGCGCACAATTTTCCGCTGTGTTGCCCTGGCATTCTCGGCGCGTTTTCGGTCGGCGGCAAGGTTGTGTTGTGTCAAACGACCAGCTGCGATGAAGCTTTTCCGCTGATTGAAAAAGAAAAAGTGACGATTACGGCATTGGTGCCTGCGCTTGTCAACGTCTGGCTGGAAGTTCTGGAATGGGATACGGAGAGCGATTTGTCCAGCCTGAAAGTGTTGCAGGTGGGCGGTTCGATGCTCGATGACAAGGTGGCTGGCCGCATCATGCGGGAGTGGACGTGCAAGCTCCAGCAAGTGTTCGGAATGGCGGAAGGCTTGATTTGCGGCACGTCGCTGGGCGATTCCGACGAAGTCATCATGACGACCCAGGGGCGTCCGATTTCCGAAGCAGACGAGGTACGGATCGTCGATGAGAACGGAGACGATGTGGCACCAGGCGAATACGGAGAGCTGATCGTCCGCGGGCCGTACACGATTCGCGGGTACTACCTGGCACCGGAACAAAACCGCGAAAGCTTCACGGAAGACGGATTTTACCGCTCGGGAGACAAAGCGCGGTTCACGCCGGAAGGCAATATCCAGGTAGGCGGACGGATCAAGGAAATGATCAACCGCGCGGGCGAAAAAATCATGCCAGCCGAAGTCGAGTCGTACTTGCGTCTGCACCCGGACATCAGGGATGCCGCTCTGATTACACTGCCTGATTCCACGCTGGGGGAGAGAAGCTGCGCATTTGTCATCACGGACAATCCGGAGTTGACGCTGGCGGATATTCACGCCTTTTTCCAGGAGAAGGGCGTTGCGCGCTACAAAATGCCTGACCAGTTGGAATTTGCTCACAGCTGGCCGCTGACCAGTGTGGGGAAGGTCAATAAAAACAAGCTCAAGGAGATGGCTATGGCGAAACAAGTGGAGGCAACTGCGCCGATCAACACTTATCGGGAAGAAACGTTTGCTTTTGCAGGAGATGTTCATTTGGCGGCGGCAGAAATCGTCGAGCGTGGACTTTTTGAAGATTATGTACTCTACGAAAACGGGGATGAGCTGTCGATCGGAATGGGCATCCACGCTCTGGCTACCGTAGATGCGCAGCAGACGAAAATGGTTTGCGGCGGCGAGACGGCAACCTACGAAAACGCAGAGCTCGGCGAGACGATCGAACGAGCCTTCGCCGCTGTGCCGCTGGCCGACTGGCGCGCATACGGCACCGTGAACTTCGGCATGGCCCGTTACTACAACGGACTGCCGCTTGCTACCGAAGACCCGAATCTGCTCAAGCTGTTCATTCCGCAAGCAGAGGTGCGATTCCACAAGGGCGAGGTGCTTTTGCGGACGCTTGCAAAAGAGCACAGCGAGCAACTGGGGCAGCTTTTGCGTGAAGTGTTCGCGGAGTTGGCTGGCAAAGCACCGCAGAGCAGTCTGGCAGAGCGCGCAGGAAAAGAAAAGCTGGCTGTTCCGCAGGCAGATACGCACGGGGCAGAGACGTACATGCAGGGAGTTGCGGAAGCGGTTCGGGAAATTTCCGAGCGCAAATACCACAAGGTCATTTTGTCCAGAAAAATTCCGGTGTCCGAAGAGCTGGACATGGTTGCGAGCTACGTCGCCGGGCGCAGAGTCAACACTCCGGCACGTTCGTTCCTGGTTCGTCTGGAAGGGATGAATGCGGCGGGCTTCAGTCCGGAAACGGTTGTCGAGGTGGACAGCGAAGGCTGGGTCAGCACTTATCCGCTGGCGGGCACGCGTTCCAAAGGGGGCAGCGAAGCGGAGAGCGACAAGCTGAAAGCAGAGCTGCTCAACGATCCGAAAGAAATTGCCGAGCACGCCGTTTCGGTCAAGCTGGCTTTTGAAGAGATGAGGAGCGTCTGCGACGCTTCGACGATCTTGTTGACTGATTTCATGACCGTGGCGAGCAGAGGAACGGTGCAGCATATCGCTTCCAGGCTGAAAGGAAAACTCATGGAAGGCCGCAATTCTTGGCATGCGTTCCGGGCGCTGTTCCCGGCTGTGACGGCGTCAGGGATTCCGAAACGGGAGTCGATCGAAGCGATCGGCAGACTGGAGAGCGTACCGCGCAATTTGTACAGCGGATGCGTCATGACGTATGACGAGAGCGGAGCGATGGACGCGGCGCTCGTGCTGCGGACGATCTACCAAAAAGACGGCCAAGCGTGGCTACATGCCGGGGCTGGCGTAGTCGAAATGTCGCTGCCTGAGCGCGAACTGGAAGAGACGCGCGAGAAGCTGAGCAGTTTTTCCCGTCAGCTCGTCATGGCGAGCCGCGAGCTGGAGGCAGTGAAGCAACAATAGGGGCACTTTTGACAGAAAGGAGGAAACCGTGATGAAGCAAGTGCTTGATGACAGCAATTCCGCGGGAGTGGCGGCTTCTCTGGGCTATGACGCGGTGCGCCGCCAGATTCAATCCATGCTGCCCGGGGCGGTCGAGTTTGCTGACGAACAAAACCTGATTGAGCTTGGACTGAACTCCTTGCAGATGATGAGGATGGTCAACAAATGGCGCAAGGAAGGGGCGAAGGTGACGTTTGCCGAACTGATCGCCTCCCCGCGCCTGGGAGATTGGTGGGCGCTTTTGCAAAAAAGCAGCCAGAGAGCGACGGAGCCAGCGAATGCCAAAGCGAGTCAGGCAAAGCCGCAGACCGCAGAAGCAGGGAAGGCGCCGTTTGCCTTGACAGACGTGCAGTACGCGTACTGGATTGGCCGCCAGGATGATCAGCCGCTTGGCGGAGTGGGCTGCCACGCCTATCTGGAGATCGACGGAACTGGCGTAGAGCATGGGCGGCTTTTGGCAGCGTGGCAAAAAGTGCTGCGCGGCCATCCGATGCTGCGCGCCAGGTTTCTGGCAGATGGGCGGCAAGAGGTGCTGGATGCGCCTTACGAAAAGGCAATCCCTGTCCACGATTTGCGTGCCCTTGCAGAGCACGAGCAAGAACAGGAGCTTATGCGCATTCGCGAGCGGATTTCCCACCGCAAGCTGGCGGTCGAGCTTGGCGAAGTGGCCGGATTGGAGCTGAGCCTGCTCACGGGTGACCGGACTCGTCTGCACTTTGACCTCGATCTGCTCGTCGCTGACGTCCAAAGCTTGCACATCATCCTGCGCGATTTGGCAGCGGCCTACGGGCGCGAGCTTGATCCTGCGGCGCCTGCCGAGTGGAGCTTTGCCCGCTATTTGCAGCAAGAGTCAGAGCGAAGAGCGGCTGATGTGGAACAGGCTGCCCGTTACTGGCACGACAGGCTGCTGACGTTGCCGGGAGCGCCTGGCCTGCCGCTTGCCGTGAAGCCGGAAATGGTCAAGTCGCCTGTTTTCGTGCGAAGAACGCATCGACTGGATGAAACGGACTGGATGCGCCTGCAAAAGCGGGCGCAATCGCACAAAGTCACGCCTGCGATGGTTTTGCTGACAGCCTATGCGGAAGTGCTCGATCGCTGGAGCACGCACTCGGAATTTTTGATCAACATTCCGCTGTTTGATCGCCAAGCCAGTGAGCCGGGGATTGAGGAAGTCGTCGCTGACTTCACCAATTTGCTGCTGCTTGCGGTCGACATGAAGCAGCCGGAGTCGTTTTTGCAGCGGGTGCATGCCATCCAGTCGCGCTTCCACGAGGATGTGGCCCACGCAGCTTATTCAGGCGTGCAGTTGCAGCGTGAGCTTGCCCGCGTTCGCCAGGGAGAGCGCGATTTCGCTCCGGTAGTGTTCGCGTGCAATTTGGGGACGCCGCTGATCAACGAGGAATGCCGCGATACGTTGGGCGAGCTTTCCTACATGATCTCGCAGACGCCGCAAGTATGGCTCGATTTCCAGTCGTACGAAATGAACGGGGGATTGCTGCTGGCGTGGGACGCGGTCGAAGAGTTGTTCCCTGCTGGCATGATCGACCAGATGTTTGCCGCTTTTGGCAAGCTGATGGATTGGCTGGTTGCCCCGGAAAACGACTGGCAGGCAGCGCCGCAATGTTTGCCTGATCTCGCCAAGCAGAGGCAGGAGCCAGCGGACGAGCACGCTGCGCCGTTTGCGCCGCAATGTTTGCACGAAGCCTTTTTCCGCAATGCGAGACAACACCCGCAGAGCACGGCGCTTATTGACGGGAACGGCGCAACGCCCCTGACGTATGGCGAACTGGCAAAAAGAGCCTTGCAGGTCGCGGCTTTTCTGAGCGGGCAGGGCATTGCGAACGGCGAGCCAGTGGCGGTCAGCTTGCCGCGCGGGTTTGAGCAAATCGTGGCCGTGCTCGGCATTATGGCGGCTGGCGCATGCTACGTTCCGGTAGGGATCGGGCAGCCAGCGAGCAGACGCGAGCGGATTTTTGCCAAAGCAGGCATTCGCTTCGCCCTGACCGATGCCGAACACGCTGCCAAGCTGGAGTGGCCGACCGGGGCGCAAGTCTTGACGGTGGCGGATGCGCAAAAAGCCGAAGCGCTGGCTGAGCCTGTAACGGCAGCGGTCGACAGTCTGGCGTACATCATCTTCACGTCCGGTTCCACAGGCGAGCCAAAGGGAGTGGAGATCAGTCACGCCGGGGCGTGGAATACGATTTGCGAGATTAACAGGCGCTATCAGGTCACGTCTTCTGACCGTGTACTGGCCGTGTCTTCGCTCGATTTCGATTTGTCTGTTTACGATGTGTTCGGACTTTTGGCGGCAGGCGGTTCCATCGTCTTGATCGACGAGGAATCCAGACGGGATGCGAGCAAGTGGGCGCAGCTTGTCCAAGAGCACCAGATTACGCTCTGGAACTCGGTGCCTGTGCTACTCGATATGCTGCTGATTGCAGCGAAAAGTGCGGGACATGGGCCGTTGCCGATTCGACTGGCGATGCTGTCAGGCGATTGGATCGGACTCGATTTGCCAGGGCGGCTGAAAGAAGCAGCGCCAGCGAGCGAGCTGGTGGCGATGGGCGGTGCGACAGAAGCGTCGATCTGGTCGAATGCGCACGACGTCAAGCTGCCGCTCCCTGCTCAGTGGACCTCGATTCCGTATGGACGTCCATTGGCGCGCCAGTCTTATCGCGTGGTGGACACAAAAGGCCGGGATTGCCCGGACTGGGTGGCTGGCGAGTTGTGGATTGGCGGAGCGGGCGTGGCGCTCGGCTATCGCGGCGATGCCGAGCTGACAGCAGAGCGCTTCGTAAATGGGCAGGGCGGCCGCTGGTACCGCACAGGCGACTTGGGACGGTACTGGCCGGACGGAACGATTGAGTTTCTCGGACGCAAAGACTTCCAGGTGAAAATCAGGGGTCACCGGATCGAGCTGGGCGAAATCGAGACAGCGTTGAAGCAGCATCCGGGCGTGCGGGATGCGGTCGTTTCCGCTGTAGGCGATCCGCGTGGCAATCGTCATCTGGTAGGCTATCTCGTTGCCGATCGGGCAGCCGATGCCGGGCTGTTTGAGCGGATGGAAGCGGAGCCAGCCTTCCAGGAAGCGGTGTGGACGAGTCTGCTCGACTCGGCAAAAGATCAGGCCGAGCAGTGGCAAGGCGATCCGGACATCCAGATCCCGGAAGCTTTCGCAGCTTTTTGGGCGTATCTGGAACAACTGGCTGTCCGGTATATGTGCAAAGCATTGAAGCAAGCAGGCGCAAAGCTTGCTCCTGGCAGCAGCTTTACCCTCGATGAACTGATGCAGCAATGCGGCATTTTGGAACGGTATCGCGCCCTTGTCCAGCAATGGCTGAACTCGCTTGCGGAAGAGGGACTTGTCCAAAAAGGCGAAGCGGATACATACGTCATGGTCGGCGAGATTCGCGCAGAATGGTTCGAGCCGCCTGTGGCGAGTGAAGCGCCGGCTGGATGGGAGACGTACGCACAAGCACTGCTTGCGTATTTGCAAAAGCTGGACGGCGCCCATGCCGGACTGTTGACCGGAGCGGTGGACCCGCTGACCCATTTCTTCACCACGGAGCCAGGTCTTGCTCCGCGAGAGCTGTTGCAGACGCTTCCTTTTGCCCAAGAAAGAGATTGCCTGGCGCAGCTGATGCTGAAACAGTTGGCTGCGCCGTTTGCCGACAGCGGAAAGCCGCTGCGCATCTTGGAGATCGGGGCGAGAAGCGCGGATTTGACCGAGGCTTTCCTGGCGGTCCTGCCTGAAGAGGTAGTCGCGTATACGTGCACAGACCAGTCGACCTTCTTCATGCAGGAGGCGAAGAGCAGATTCGGCAAGCTGCCTCATGTGCAATGCCAGTTGCTCGACATGGAAAAAGACCCGCTTGTTCAAGGGTACGAGGCCCATCAATACGATGTCATCATCGCTGCCGATTCGTTGCATCGGGCGCGGGATATCGGAGTGGCGCTCAGCCACGCGCAGTCGCTTTTGGCACCGGGCGGCGTGCTGCTCATGCTGGAGCTGACGCGCGACAGCCGTTTGCAGCAGGTCAGTACGGCATTTTTGGAGGACGGCTTCACCGGGTTGCAAGACGAGCGTCGCCATGACCAGAAGCCGCTTTTGGCACAAGCTGCGTGGCAGCGCGTGTTGAAGCAGTCGTTTGCACAAGTAGCGGCGTTTCCGAACGAGCGCGACGCGGCGAATGTGTTTGGACAGCACGTAATAGTGGCGCAAGCCCCCGGGCATGGACAGCGCTTCAATCCGCTGCGGCTGGCTGACTTCCTGAAGCACAAACTGCCTGATTACATGGTGCCGACCGCGTTCCTCCTGCTGGATGCGTTGCCGCTGTCGGCAAACGGAAAAGTGGATCGCCAGGCATTGCCTGCGCCGGACAGTTTGACGCGGACGAAAGCGGAGAAAGCGTTCGCCGCACCGCAAACGCCGCTGGAAACAGAGATGGCCGCGATTTGGTGCCAGCTTTTTGGCGTCGAGCGAGTGGGCATGACCGACAACTACTTCGAGCTGGGCGGGGATTCGCTTCTGGCGACGCGGCTTGCTGCGTTGGTGCGCAGCCGCATCGGCGTGGAACTTTCGCTGGGCAAAATTTTTGACAAGCCGACGATTGCCGAACTGGCGGCGCACGTTCAGGCGGTGCTCGAAGAAAACGGGCAACAGGCGCAGACAACCGCTGTCTGGCCGCAAATTGTGCCTGCCCCTGAGCAGAGAGAGCAGCCGTTTGCGCTGACGGACATCCAGCAGGCGTACTGGCTGGGCCGCAGCGGCGTTTACGCTCTGGGGAATGTGTCGACGCATTGCTATTTCGAGATCGACGGGCAAAATCTCGACCTGGAGCGGATCAACGCAGCTTGGCAGCGCTTGATCGACCACCATGAAATGATGCGGGCAGTCGTTTTGCCAAACGGCTTGCAGCAGCAAATTTTGCCGCAGGTGCCGCGCTATCAGATTGCGATCACGGACTTGCGCGAGCAGCCAACGGAGATCATGGAGGAAGAACTGCTGGCGATTCGCGAGGAAATGTCGCACCAGGTGCTTGCGCCTGACGTCTGGCCGCTGTTTGACGTGCGGGCATCCCGCTTGCATGACGGGCGGGTTCGCTTGCATATCAGCTTCGACAACCTGATTTTCGATGGCTGGAGCATGTTCCACCTCCTGAGCGAATGGACGCGGCTGTACCATGAGCCGGACGCGCCGCTCGCGAAGCTCGATCTGTCCTTCCGCGATTACGTTCTCGCACTGGAGGAGTTGAAGTCGTCAGCGCTGTACCAACGCGACTTGGACTACTGGACAGCGCGCTTGGATGACTTGCCGCAAGCTCCGCAGTTGCCGCTCGCGCAAAATCCCGACACGATGACCGCACAGCGGTTTGAGCGGTTGGAAGCGAAGCTGGATCGCCACAAATGGCGGAAGTTGAAGGAGCGCGCAGCCGAGTTTGGGCTGACCCCATCGGGCATTTTGCTGACGGCGTATGCCGAGACGCTCGGAGCGTGGAGCAGAAGTTCGCGTTTTACGATCAACTTGACGCAGTTCAACCGTCTTCCGCTGCATCCGCAGGTGCATGCGCTCGTCGGAGACTTCACCACCTTGACGCTTTTGGCTGTGGAGCTGTCCAAAGGGGCGACTCTGCTGGAACGGGGCCGCAATTTGCAGCAGCAGCTATGGCGCGACCTGGATCATCCGCTCGTGGGTGGGGTGACCGTGCAGCGGGAGCTGGCGAGACGAAGCGGCGAGCATCACGGCGTTTCCATGCCAGTCGTCTTTACGAGCGCGCTTGGCGTAGATGAGTGGAGCGGCAGCGGGACGGACGGAAAATGGCTGGGCAAGCTCGTCTACAACATTACCCAGACCCCGCAAATTTGGCTGGATCATCAAGTCGTCGAGCAGGACGGCGAGCTTTTGCTCATTTGGGATGCCGTGGAAGGGCTGTTCCCCGCAGGCATGCTGTCTGACATGTTTGCCGCTTATTGCCAGCTTTTGCACCGCTTGACGGAAGAACAGGCCGCATGGCAAGAGACAGCGCCAAGCCTGATCGCCATTCCGCGACTGGAAGCAAGACGGGCGGCCAATGCCACCGACGCGCCGCTCACTGACGAGACGCTTGGCGGACTGTTTGCCAAGCAAGTCGCGGCCAAAGCGAACCAGCCAGCCGTCATTTCGGCGGAACGGACGCTGACGTATGCGGAGCTGTCCCAACTGGCGAGCGTGATCGGCAAATGGTTGAAGCAGCATGGAACAGAGCCTGGCACGCTGGTCGGGATCGTGATGGAAAAAGGCTGGGAGCAGGTGGCCGCCACCTTGGGCATTATGGCAGCGGGTGCTGCGTACTTGCCGATTGATCCGGCTCATCCGGAAGAGCGACGCGCCCAGCTGTTGCGTGACGGGCAAGTCCGCTTCGTGCTGACGCAATCATGGCTTGCGGAGCGATTGGGCTGGCCTGCCGATGTCCAGTGCCTGGCTGTGGATCGGGTCGAAGGCAGCGCCTCCAGCTTGCTGTCATTCCCTGAACGACCGGAAGATTTGGCGTACGTCATTTACACATCCGGCTCGACGGGAGCGCCAAAAGGAGTCATGATCGACCATCGCGGCGCGGTCAACACGATCCTCGACATAAACGAACGGTTTGCCGTAAGCACAACCGATAAAGTGTTGGCCCTGTCCAACCTGAACTTCGACTTGTCTGTGTACGACGTGTTCGGCTTGCTTGCCGCAGGCGGCACGATTGTATTGCCGGATGCCGCCAAAGCAAAAGACCCTGCGCATTGGATCGAGTGGCTGGAAAAAGAGCAGGTGACCGTCTGGAACACGGTTCCGGCGCTGATGCAGATGCTGATCGAGTACGCTTCCGGCCAAAAGGCAAGCGTAGCGCCAAGCCTGCGTCTCGTCTTGTTGAGCGGAGACTGGATTCCGCTCGATTTGCCGGACAAAATCAAAGCCTACTTCCCGCATGCGCAAGTGATCGGGCTTGGCGGAGCGACAGAAGCGTCGATCTGGTCGAACTTTTACCCGATCGAGCAGGTCGAACCGGAATGGAAGAGCATCCCGTACGGACGCCCCATGCTCAACCAGCGCTTCCACGTGCTGAACGAATGGATGGGCGACTGCCCGGTTTGGGTGCCGGGGCAGCTGTACATTGCCGGGATTGGCCTTGCCAAAGGCTACTGGCGGGATGAAGAAAAAACGAATGACAAGTTCATCCGCCACCCGCGGACAGGCGAGCGCCTCTATCGCACAGGCGATTTGGGACGGTATTTGCCAGATGGCAATCTGGAGTTTCTCGGCCGGGAGGACTTCCAGGTCAAAATCAGAGGGCACCGGATCGAGCTGGGCGAGATCGAAGCAGTTCTCAAGCGCCAGAACGGCGTGAAGGAAGCGATCGCAGCCGTACCGGATGAATCAGGGGAAGAAAAGCGTCTCGTCGGCTACGTCGTCCTCGATGGCCAACAGGAAACCGAGCTGCTGGTGACAGCCAAAGCCGATCCGGCTGCGTGCTCGCTTCGCTTGCAGGAAATCAGCGAGTCGGGGAAAAAGCAGGCCGCCCGTATCCCGTCTGCCTTGGATGCGGAAATTGTGCAGACGTTCCTCGGCGAAGCGGAAGCGGTGAGCACCATGTACATGTGCCGAACATTGGAGCATATGGGTGTGTTCACCCGCGAGCAGGAGAGCTACTCTACGGCTGAGCTGATGCGACACTTGCAAATTCACCCGCGTTTCGAAAGCTTGCTGCAACATTGGCTGGAGGCGCTGCGCACAGAAGGGCTGCTGGAAAAAACGGAGGACGGCGTCTATCGTTGCGTCCGCTCCTTGAGTGACGCGATGCTCGACATTTCGTTCCGCACCGAGGCTGCCCAGGCGCTGGAAGCCGTTTATCGCCGGGATTATCCGCTCTTTATCGGACTGTTGACCGGAGAGCTTGACCCGCTGGAGCTGTTCCTGGCCGAAGAGGCGTTTCTCACCCCTGCCGGCCTGAGCCAATTTGATTTGACGCGCGACTACTACCACGGCCTGGCTGCACAGGTGCTCGGAACTATCGCAGACAGCCACCCCGCAGAGCGCGAGCTGCGCATCATGGAGATCGGCACGCGGGCTGGCAGCATGACTCAAGCGCTCGTATCGGTGTTGCCAGCCGAGCGAAGCAAGTATTTGTACGCAGACGAGTCGACCTTCTTTACAGACAGGGCGAAGCAAGCTTTTGGCGAGGCGGAACCGCTTCAATACGGTCAGTTTGACATGAATCAGGCACCGCTTGCCCAAGGCTATGAGCTGCATTCCTTTGACGTGATCGTGGCGGATAACACGCTGCACCGTTCCCGCAACCTCGACGCGACACTGGACTATCTCAAAGCGCTCCTGGCGCCAGGAGGCATCCTGCTGCTCGTCGAGGCCACCCGCAACAGCCGTTTGCTGCTCACCACTGTCGGATTTTTCGAAGATGGCTTCTCCCATCTGGAGGATGAGCGAAAAGCAAGCAAGCTCCCGCTGCTCGCCGTCGGGCAATGGCAGAAGCTGCTGGACAAACACGGCTTTACGAGCGTCGAAGCGTTCCCGCAGGCCGGACAGACGGCGGAGACATTCGAGCGACATCTGCTCGTGGCGCAGGCCCCGCTTGCCGTGAAGCTGTTCCAGCCGGAGAAACTGGCGGATGCCGTGCGGCAAAACTTGCCGGACTACATGGTTCCGGCAGAGTTCGTACAGCTTGACCAGCTGCCGCTTTCCGCCAATGGAAAAGTGGACCGCAAAGCGCTGGCGCAGCTCGGCAAGAAGAAGACGAGTTCGCCAGGCAAAGCGCCTGCTGCCCTGGAAAGCGACACGCAGAAAATGATCGCCAACATCTGGGGAGAAGTGCTTGGTTGCTCCGATATCGGCATCCACGACAACTTTTTCATGCGCGGCGGCGACTCCTTGCGCGCCATCCAGTGCCTGAACTTGTTGAAGGAACGGCATCAGGTGGAATTGTCCTTGCAGCATTTGTTTGAAGCACCGACGCTCGGACAGCTTGCCGCGTTCATCGAGGCGAATGCAACCGATGCCGAGCAGCCGGATATGAACTACGACGAGGGAACCATTTAGGAAAAGAAAGCCTGCCAAGCATCAAATTGAGCGAAGGATAGCTCAACCAGCAAAAAAGGCAACACGGGCTGCGCACATGGGCGCAAAAGGGCGCAGCCCGGCTTTTTTGCCGGAATCGATGCAGCGAGCAGGCGAGAGAGGGAGAGAACACGTGGAGAAAAAAACAATCGGCATTCTCGGCGCGACCGGAGTGGTTGGCGGCGCAGCTTTGGCGACAATTCTCACAGCTGCCGGGCATCGGGTCTTGCTAGGAGGACGGAATCCCGAGAAGCTTCGGGGACTGCTGGCGGGATGCGAGGACAGAGGCGATTTTTGGGAAGTGGACGTGTTCGACGCTTCCAGACTGGCTGATTTTTGCAGCCGCTGCGATATCGTGATCAACTGCGCTGGCCCTGCCAAGCAAGTGCTCGATAAAGTGGCTGTGGCGTGCCTGGAAAAAGGGGTTCACTACGTCGATGTATCCGGCGACGAGCATTTGTATCGGCTGCTGTTGACGAGAAAAGCGGAGATCGAGGCAAAAGGACTGCGCTTCGTCATCTCAGCGGGAGTGTACCCTGGCTTGTCAGAGATATTCCCTTCATACATAGCAGAGGAAGAGCTGGACAGCACCGAGCAGCTGGAACTGTTTTTTGCGGGTCAAGGCGATTTTTCCCTGAACGCTGCCTATGACATCGTGTGCAGCATCGAGGAAGACACGGGCTACGGGATGAGCTATTGCCGTGACGGAGAGGTGCGCAAAATCGACGGGCCTTTTCATAAAAGCTGCATGCTTCCCCAGCCAGCGGGCAAACGGGACACGTATCCCGTCCTGACCGAAGAATTTTGCCGGATGGCCCATGCCCATGAGATCAAGGCGGCTTACTTTTACAACAGCTATCAACATAGCGGCATCTTGAATCAGTTTGTCATGATCAAGGCTCTTCAGCAGTACAAAACCGAGGAGCAAAAGCAGCACTCTGCCAAGCTTTTGTTGCAGCAGTTCGCAGCCAAAAAGCCGAACGTAGACGATTACACGATGTTCCATCTGCATGCAGACGGACTTCGCGACGGCGCTCCCGTTCGGCTGACAGCGACGCTATTGTACCGCGGTGACTGGAACCGTTTGTCGGGCATCGTGGCGGCGACGGTTGCCCAGCTCGTGACGGAAGAAGCGGACAAAAAAGCGGGCTGCTACTACGTATCCGAAGGCGTATCACAGGCAGCTTTGACTCAGGCGCTTTGCCGCCAAGGCGTGGAGCTTGCGCTTGAACGAAGCGAAAGAACAGCGGGAGGTGCCCGATGACTCAAAAAGCAAATCGCAAGCTGCGTGTCGTCGTATGCGGCACTCGTTTTGGACAGTTTTACCTGGAAGCAGTGCGGGCGCTGCCTGAGCAGTATGAACTGGTCGGCTTGCTGGCAAAAGGCAGCGAGCGTTCGCGACAGTGCGCCGAGCGTCTGGGTGTTCCCTTGTTTACAGAAGTGGGACAGCTTCCGGCCAATCTCGATCTCGCGTGCGTCGTTCTCCGCTCGACCGTGATGGGCGGACAGGGCACGAATCTGGCGCTGGAACTTTTGGAGCGCGGCATTCACGTCCTGTCCGAGCAGCCGATTCATCAAAAAGATTTGGCGGCGTGCCTGAAGCAAGCGCGGCAATCCGGCGTTTATTTCATGACGGGTGACTTGTATGTGCATCTTCCTGCGGTCCGGCGATTTATCGCTTGCGCCAAAGAACTGCTCGCCAAACAGCCTGCCTTGTACATCGAGGCTGCTTGCGCCACGCAAGTTTCGTACCCGCTGATGCACATTTTGCAAGAGGCGCTGCCGACGATCCGCCCGTGGAAGATCAACCATGTGATCAAAGACGAAGGGCCTTTTCAGGTGCTGATCGGACAGCTCGGCAAAATTCCGGTGACGCTTTTGGCCCACAATGAAGTCGACCCTGATGATCCTGACAATCATTTGCATTTGTTGCACAAAATTACGATCGGTACAGCAGGAGGGAGCTTGTCGCTCACGGATACACACGGTCCGGTCGTCTGGCAGCCGCGCCTGCATGTGCCTGATTTGCCGGATATTCACGGAACGTTGGTGGCCGCTCCGCCTGCCCATATGCTCGAAAGCAGCACAGAGGTGCTCGGGACGTGCGAGACGGCAAGCTATCGCGATATTTTGACCAAGCAATGGCCGCAAGCGATCGGGCGTGACTTGCTGGCGATGCGGGAGATGATTTTGGGCAACGTGGATCGGGCGGCGATCGACATGCGGGCGCAGCAGGAGTTGCTTTGCTCTCGCGGCTGGCAGGACTGGACGCAGGCATTGGGCTATCCGGTGCTGCGCGCAAACGGGAAGCATCAGCCGATTTCGCTGGACGTGCTGCGGCAAGCGGCTTTGCAGATTTCCGATGACCTGCCTGAACCGGAAGAGTCGACAGTTCAGGGGGGAGAGGCAAACCGCGATGTGTTTACGTGCTCGACGGTGGCGGAAAGCGAACTGGCAGGCGTGGATGCGGAAGTGGTGAAGGAGGGCGTAGAGCGCCTGGAGCAAGCTGCCCTGGCGTCCATGCTGTTGGCATTGCAATCGCAAGGGGCGTTAGCTGAGCCCGATAGGCGATACAGCAGTTCCGACATTTTTTCGCTCGCTCAAGTGGCACCGCGTCACGAACCTGTCATCTGGCGCTGGCTGCACGTTTTGCAAGACAAAAACTACATAGATGCCCGTGAAGATGCTTTTCGGTGCGGACAGCGGATGAGCCGGGAAGAGGTGGAACGCCGCTGGATGATGGCGAAGGAAGCGTGGAGTGGCAAGCTTGGTTCGCCACTTGTCATCGACTACCTGAAAAGCAACGCCGATCAGCTTCCCGCGCTGATGAATGACACTCAGCAAGCAGCTTTGCTGCTTTTCCCGGAAGGCCGGATGGATGTCGCCAACGCGCTCTACCGCGATACGTTCGTCGCCAAGTATTTGAACAAATCGGTTGCAGAGGCGGCGAGCCGCATCGCTTCCGGCAAACGTTCGCTGCGCATCTTGGAAGTAGGCGCAGGGACAGGAGCCACGACGGACGGCGTCGTCGCGCGCTTGCGACCGCTAGTTGCCAAAGGTTTGCGTGTCGACTACATGTACACGGACGTGTCCCACTTTTTCCTTGCGGCTGCCCGCCAGCGGTTCAAGGATTGCCCGTGGATGAGCTTTGCGGTGGTCGATATTGACAAAAATTTGTTTGAACAAGGTGTGGAGCCAGGGAGTGTAGATATCGTCGTGGCGGCTGGCATGCTGAACAATGCCCGCGACACGGATCAAATCATTCGCAGTTTGATGGAGAGTCTGGTGCCTGGCGGGTGGATGCTCATTACCGAGCCGACCAGAGAATTTACGGAAATGCTGATCTCCCAGGCGTTCATGATGACGCCTCCTGTCGATGATCGGAAACAGACGCAATCGACCTTCATGACTGTTCAGCAGTGGCGCGATGTGTTTCATGGCGCTGGTGTGGGCGAGCTTGCGGTGCTGCCCGGCGAGGATCATCCGCTGGCTTTGCTCGGCCAGAAGCTGTTTGTCATCCAAAAAGGCCAAGAGGCAGAAAAAACGGAGCGGGAACTGGTTTTCACCGACAACTGCAACGATATGGCCAAGCTGACCAAATAGGAGTGTGTGCAAATGTCCCAAAACATCCAGATCAGTAGTATCGAGCTTTTGACGCGGCTTCGCGAGGAAGGTGTGTCTATCTGGGAAGAAGCGGGGAACCTGCGTTACAAGGCGCCAAAAGGCAGCCTGGCCCCCGAAGATTTGCAGATGCTTCGCGAACAAAAAGCAGAAATCGTGGCTCTTTTGCAAAAAGAGGCGCAGCCAGTCGAGGTTGTGCCTGATCCGGCTGCCCGCTTTACGCCTTTTCCCCTGACAGATGTGCAATCAGCTTACTTGCTGGGACGGTATGAGCTGTTCGGCTACGGCGGCGTGGCGTGCCACATTTATTTGGAGCTTGATTACGAACAGCTTGATCCGGTACGGGTCGAGGAAGTATGGAATCAACTGATTGCGCGTCACGATATGCTACGTGCGACGATTGACTCCGACGGACAACAGCGGGTCATGGCAGAAGTGCCGCGCTTCAAGGTGCCTTATACAGACACAAGCATGTTGGACAAAGCCAAAGCCGAGAGTGCACTGGAAGCGATCCGCGAGAACATGGGGCATCGCGTCTATGACACGGACAAGTGGCCGCTCTATGGCATCGCCGTGACCAAAACGGCAGATCGCGCCGTGCTGCATGTTTCCATGGAGTTTCTCATTGCCGACTGGGCGAGTATTTGGCTGTTGCTGTCTGAATTTGAGACGCTCTACAAGGAGCCGGGAAAAAGGCTGCCCGAGCTGCCGATCACGTTCCGCGATTACGTGCTGACGGAACGCACGTTGCGGGAGACAGTAGCTTATTCGCGGGACAAAGCGTACTGGCTGTCGCGCATCGATGATTTGCCGCAGACCCCGGATTTGCCGCTTGCCAAGGGAGAAGTTGAGGCGGGCAAGGCGCGTTTTCGCCGGGAGTTCATTCGCCTGGATGCGGCCAAATGGGACGTATTCAAGCAGCGGGCGCAAAAGCGGGGACTGACTCCGACTGCCGCTGTGATGACTGCCTATGCCGCCGTCATCGAGCGCTGGAGCCGAAATCGGGCGTTCAGCCTGAACTTGACGCTGTTGAACCGCCAGCCGCTGCATGATCGCGTGCAAGATATCGTCGGGGATTTCACTTCGGTCAGTTTGCTGGCCGTAGACTGGGGAGCGGAGCGTTCCTTCCAGGGACGGGCAAAAGCGATTCAGAAGCAATTGTTCGAGGATTTGGATCATCGTCTCTATTCCGGCGTCGAGGTCATGCGCGAGGTGGCGCGCAGACGCGGGCGCGAAGCAGCGTTGATGCCGATTGTCTTCACCAGCGCGATCGGACTTGTCGGAATCGCGGAGGGAGAGCGGCTTTCCGGCAAAATCGGCGAATACGGCATCAGCCAGACGCCACAAGTGTTCATCGACTGCCAGGCGATGGACAGCGCCGAAGGGTTGCAAGTCAACTGGGACGTGCGGGAAGGCGTGTTTCCGGAAAAGATGGTAGACGACATGTTTGCGGCATTCGCCGATTTGCTGCAAGCGTTGGTTGAATCGGAACAGCGCTGGGAGGAGGGCGGCGAGCTTGCCCTGCCGCAATGGCAGCAAGCAGAGCGGCAAAAGATCAACGCCACACAGGCTCCGCTGCCTGACTACGCGCTGCACCAGCCGATCGTGGCGCAAGCGATGGCGACGCCGGACCGCCCGGCGGTGATTGACGCAAATGGTCAACTGACTTATGCAGAGCTGGTCAGACGTGCTGCGGCGATCGCCGGAAAGCTGAAAGAGCTTGGTTGCCGCGAGCAGGACCGCGTGGCGATTGCGCTGGAAAAAGGCGTCGATCAGGTAGCCGCCGTGCTGGGCACGCTGTTTGCCGGGGGCGTGTACGTGCCGATTGATGCCAAGCAACCGCTGTTGCGAAGGCAGGCGATGACCGAACAAGCCGACATTCGTTTTGTGCTGACTGCCTCCGAATCAGATGCAGAGTGGCCGCAGGCGCTTCAACGCGTGGACGTCGACCAGGTGGCGGAGCAGCAGACGCCGCTCATTTTGCCTGACACGAATCCTGACTTGCCAGCTTACATCATTTACACGTCAGGCTCTACCGGGCAGCCAAAAGGCGTCGTCGTCAGCCACCGCGCTGCGGCGAACACGATTGTCGACATCAATCGCCGCTTTGCGGTCAACGAGAATGACAAGGTGCTCGGACTGGCTCAGCTCAATTTTGACTTGTCCGTCTACGACATATTTGGCCCGTTGTCGGTAGGGGGCGCGCTCGTCCTGCCGCAACCGGACAGGCAAACAGACCCGTCGCATTGGGTAGAGCTGATTCTTGCGCACGAAGTCACCGTGTGGGATTCTGTTCCCGCCATGATGCAGATGCTCGTCACCTATTTGGAAGGCACGCCGGAAGTATGCTTGTCCAAGCTGCGGCTGGCTATGCTCTCAGGCGATTGGATTCCCCTGTCGCTGCCGGATCAGATGACGAAGCGCCTGCCGTTCGCGCAGACAGTCAGCCTGGGGGGAGCCACGGAAGCGGCGATTTGGTCGATTTATCATGTGTACAAAGGACTGTTGCTCGACTGGCGCAGCATTCCGTACGGACAGCCGCTCGCTAACCAGGGCTTCCGGGTGCTCGATGCGCACATGCGCGATTGCCCGGTGTGGGTCACAGGCGAGCTGTACATTACCGGAGATGGCCTGGCCCAAGGCTACGCGGGTGACGAGCGACTTTCCCAGGAACGCTTCTTCCTGCACCCCGAAGATGGGCAGCGACTTTATCGCACCGGAGATTTGGGACGTTATCGGCCGGGCGGCGAGATTGAGTTCCTTGGCCGTGAAGATAACCAAGTGAAAATTCGCGGGCATCGCATCGAGCTGGGAGAAATCGAATCTGCTCTGCTCAAGCATCCTGCTGTCGCCGCCGCCGGAGTGGTCCTGGATGAAGCGAGCGACGAGCCGACGCTGCTTGCAATCGTGGAGCCAGCTCGCAAACCGGAACGCGACCGCAGCGCGGAAGCGGCCGAATTTGCCCAAATAGTCAGCGGCATCGGGGATACGGCAGGGGAGATCGCGGCGCACATCAGCGTGCAGGAAATCGAAGCGGCGATGACCAGCCTGGATCAGGCTGTGCTCTATTCCATGCT
The DNA here is from genome assembly GCF_038000275.1 of Brevibacillus sp. FSL K6-0770. Classification (NCBI taxonomy): domain Bacteria; kingdom Bacillati; phylum Bacillota; class Bacilli; order Caryophanales; family Paenibacillaceae; genus Brevibacillus; species Brevibacillus sp. FSL K6-0770. The sequence continues at coordinate 4,426,424 of NZ_JBBOBQ010000001.1, read as the reverse complement.
TCATGCGTTGCAAAAGCTCGGGTTTTTTGCAGCGAATCAGGTCGAGCCGTTGGCAGCGGTTTTGCATCCAGAGAAAATTTTGCCGAAATATCACTGGCTGGTACGCCGCTGGGTTGCAAGGCTGGAGCAGGCAGGGCTGCTGACCGCGCTTTCTGCTGAGCAGTATCGCAGCGAACAGACTGTCAGTGAGCAGCTCGTCGGCGAGTGCTGGGCGTCCGCGGAGGGCATTTGGACGAAAATGTTGGGAACGGACGGCTTTACCGCTTACGTTCGCAAAAACGCAGAAAAGCTGGCAGAGCTTTTGACTGGCGAAGAGGACCCGGTCGCGTTGCTGTTCCCCGAGGGGAAATGGGATCACGTCCATACGCTGTATATTGAGCATATCATGGCGAGTTATCTCAACCGTTGCATGTGCCTGCTTTTGCAGCAAATCGCCCAAAGACACGAAGGCAAGCCGCTGCGCATTTTGGAGGTCGGGGCCGGAACAGGAGCGACGACGGGGAACGTTTTGCAAGCGCTGGAAGGCTATCCGATCGAGTACGTCTTTACCGATGTCGCGCCGTTTTTCATTCCCGGAGCCAAGCAGCGCTTCGCCAAGTATCCGCACGTGAGCTTCGGCGTGTTCGATGTTGACCAAGACTACCGGGCACAAGGGTTGTCTCCGAACAGCTTCGACGTCGTGCTGGCGGCAGGGGTACTGGAAAATGCCCGTGACATACCAGCCAGCATGAGCAGGCTGCGGGAGCTGATTCGCCCGGACGGCTGGCTTGTTTTCACGGAGCCGACGATTGAGCATTTGTGGATTTTGGCTTCGCAAGCATTCATGATGATGGAGCCAGGAGACGAATTGCGCCTGGAGTCGTCCTATCTGGATCGCCATGACTGGCTTGCCCAGCTGCAAGAAGAGGAAGGCGAGCCGATTTTGCTGCTGCCGCAAGAAGACGACAAGCTGACTGCCCTCGGGTTCCATTTGTTCGCCAAACGGATGAAGCAGGAGCGACTGGCGGTTCGTCCGCAAGAACTGGAAGCATTTTTGAAAGGTCATGTGCCTGCGTACATGCTGCCGCAACATGTGCAAGTAGTCGATGCACTGCCGCTGACCGGAAATGGCAAGGTCGATCGGCGCACGTTGGCAAAATGGCGTCCCGCTGCAAACGGAACACAAGAGATGGTCGCTGCGAGCGAGGAGAAGCTGGATGAGCTGGAAAGCATACTGGCTAAGCTGTGGGCGGAATCGCTCGGGCTGGCTTCCATCGGTCGGTCGCAAAGCTTTTACGAGCATGGCGCGGATTCGCTCATCATGGCGCAGGTGGCGGGAAGACTGCGCGACAAGCTGGCGGAAGACCCGGTGCAACCAGCCATCCCGTTCGACGCTCTGCTGCGGCAAATGCTGAACTATCCAACGGTAGCCGACTTGGCTGAGTTTATTCGCTCCCGTGAACAAGAGGAGCAGCCGCATACCGAGGAAGCATGGACGATCCACCAGCAAAACAGTGCAAGCAACGCTGTGCTGATTCCGTATGGAACGGCGCAGGAAGGGCCGCTGCGCGTCGTGTTCCACGCTGTGCTCGGGACGATGGACATTTTCCGTCCGCTGCTTGAGCACCTCAAAGCGCAAGGGATCGGCAGCATTGTAGGTGTGGCGATTGCTGACATGGAACGCTACTGCTCGCTTGACCCGGCAGAACTGATCGAGACAGTTGCAGACGATTACGCCGAATGCCTGATGGCAACAGGGCACAGCGAACTGCAACTGATCGGGTATTCCCTGGGCGGCCTGATCGCCGTCGAAGTGGCAAGGCGGTTGATGGAGCGGGGCGTGCAGGTCGCGGATCTTGTATTGATCGACATTCCGCCGATCTTCACCGAAGTGGATGACGATTTGCTCGTCGAAACACTCTTTATCCCGAACCTGAATGTTTCGCTGGAGCAGGCAGGCTTTGGCAAGGTGGATGAGCAAGATTTGGCTCGTGGCGTCATGCAGCTCGTGGAGCGGCACGGAGAGTGCATTCCGCAAGGCGCTGCCGTGACGATTGGCGGAGATGCCGGGCTGGATCAGGTAGGAGAGCTGTTTGGCCAAATGGCTGCGGTCAGCAAAGCGGAGCGCTTCCAGGCTTATGTCGAAGCGAAGTCCAGAACAACCGGAGAACAAATGCCGATCGAGATGGCTGAGGGCTTGTGCCAGGTGTTCCGCCAAAGCTTCAAAGCCGCCCGCTACACGCCGTTGCCGTACATGGGCGACATCCGCTTCCTTTTGGCGAGCGAACCGTTCTTGTTCCTGCCGCGCACAGATGACACGACGCTGTCCTTCTGGCAGGATGTATGCCTTGGCGAGTTGGACGTCATTACGATTGAGGGCAACCATTTCAGTTGCATGATGGAGCCGAATGTAAGCAGGCTGGCGCAATTGCTGGAAGCGCCGTTCACACAAAAATAAAGAACAAGGGAGGGATCGCTCCGTGAACCTGCCTCGGGCAGAGCGAAAGGGGGCATCCCTCTTCCTGCTTCTTTTGCACGAACGAAGCAACGACCTAGCGACCCAGCGACGGTTTACCCGTCCAAACGCGTCTTTTCGCGCGTCGCCATTTCAACGGGAAAATGCTGCGCTGCTGTTGGAATCGTGTTACCCTATTGACAATGAACGTGCATGTTTTGCCTGTGAGTGAACTATTTTCGTACAAACATACATATCGATATACCGATGGAGAAAGGATGGTAACGATGAGCAACAAACCGTTTCCCGACAATCAGTCGTCTGCTTTCTGTCAACGCTCCCGGCAAATCGGCAACAGGACCTTCGTGGTGACTTGCCGGGAGTTTTTCGCGAAGCAGGCCGACTTTTTGCTCGAATTGCTGGCGGATGTGGAAAACGAGAGCGGGCCGATTCAAAATGGCGCGAAGATTCAAGTGGGCTGGACTATTTTCATCGTGAACGAACGCGATGGGCAGATGGAAGTCGTGGCACCAGACTACGATACCAATCCGTTCACGGACACCAATCCGGACTTGTCCGTGTCGCTCTATGTGCAGCTGGCGCAAAACCATTGCCTGCAAACGTTGCAGATCGCGGGTGAAGCCGCCTTGTTCCAGGACAAGATCGTCGTCGCCAAAGGCGCCTTGGAGCAAAAACGGATTTATTTGCAGCGTGGCGACCATGCAGGCGACGGCGATTCAGGCTGGTATCTCGGGCCAGTGGAAGGGGAAGTGGACAGCGATGATTTGCAATCGTACTACATTTTCCAACTGTTGAAACACCGCCCGTCTGTCTTGCAGGTGCTGGCGCTGCCGCCCGGTTATCTCGCTGTTTTCGATGGCGAGCAACTGGAAGCGGTGCTTGACGAGCATGACGAAAACGTCTGGCCGACCTTGCATTAAAGCACGTCGCTGCGAGGGTTTGACTTGTCCTTGTCCGGTCCAGGCAAAAGCTGTCCGCGCAGCGCGGCAAAGCAAAAAAACAGAGCAAAGCGCTTAGTTGCCCAAGCCAGCCAATGCTTTGTTCACCAACTGATCGACTTGTCTTGTCGTCTCCGGCAGACGGTACTTGGGAGCAAGCCGCGTGATCCACTCGCAGGCAGTCGGCAAGGAAATGCCATGCCCGACGGAGACGAATACAGGCTTTGTGTCCGCTTGCGTGCGCAAAACAGCGCCGACGATCTCGCCCTCGTCCAGCAAGGGAGAGCAGGCTCCTCTGTGTGAATCGGGCTGTGCGTATTCGCCAAGCAGACGCGTTTTGCCGCAGCCGATAGCAGGAATGTCGTACAAAAGTCCGACGTGGCTGGCAAGTCCGAATCTGCGCGGGTGAGCGATGCCTTGCCCATCGCAAACGATCAGTTGCGGCACGGTTTGCAGCTTTTCGAATGCTTTCATCAGCGGGGGAAGCTCCCGGAACGAGAACAGACCCGGAATATACGGAAAAGCTACCGAATCCGAAACGACGACAGATTCCACGACTTGCAAACTTGCCGCATCCAGAACGACGATTCCGGCGACGAGCACATCTTCCGCTACATGGTAGGCGACATCGACTCCGGCGATATGCTGCACTTCTTTTACTTGATCTTCTGTTTTGACTTGCAGGGCCAGTTGCTTTTGCAGAGAAATGGCTTCCTGCTCCGTGAGAGTCCACGGATGATGGATGACGGGTTGCATTTTGTGACCTCCTGACTGAAGTGATCTCGCAAAAAAGAACTACCAGTAGTTTACAGCCCAACGATAAATCAAGCCAGCCCCGCACTCGGAGGGCTGGCTTTTTTGGATGTCAATTGCCGTTAATGAGCTTTGGCCTGGCTTGGCTGCGGTTTTTGCTTTTGTCCAAAACGGTTCGCACCCCATACGCCGATGAGAATGAAGACAATCCCTGCCGCCTGGTACCAGTAAAACGATTCGTGCAAGATCAGCACGCCGCCGATGATGGAGACACCCGTACTGAGATTCCAGTAGGAGGCTGCCTTGGAGGCTTCCAGCTTGGCCAGCATGTAATTCATCAAAAAGAAGGCGACCACAGACGAGAGAACGCCGAGGTACAAAATCGCCTGCAAGAGAGCCGGATTGGCGAGCGGTGCGACATACTGGTCGACCGTGCCATTCACGGCATGCTGCCCGAGCGCGATCGCATTAAAAATAAGCGCGCCTGTCCACATCATGACGTAGGTGATTTCCAGCGGACTGAATTGCGCTGAGGACTTGCGCGACAAAATGTTGTAGACGCCGGAAGTGACAATGGCCGCCAACAGGTACAAGATGCCTGTCAGGCTGGATTGCGCCTCGAATTTCATCAAATTGATAAACAGCACGCCGCCGACGGACAATACAATAAACAGCCATTGCAAAAGCGTCGTTTTTTCCTTGAGGAAGATCGTCGCCATGATGGTGACGGCAATCGGAATCAGCGCGATCATCGTACCCGCTTCGGAGGAAGAGGTGTAGCGGATGCCTTGCGCTTCAAAAATAAAGTACAGAAACGGATAAAAAAACGAGAGCCAAAGCAACGGGGCAATGCTCTTGTTCCGATACGATATTTTGATGACGCCAGCAAGCTTCAACAGGCCGAGCACAACCGCAGCGATGCCGAAGCGATAGGCGATCATCTGGATCGTATTGTTTTGCAGTTCATCCAAAGCCACTTTGGAAAACAGAAACGAAAAGCCGAAAATGAGTGACGAGACGATGCCAGCCAAGACGGGCTTGAAGCTGGAGTGTGCGGTATTCATGGAGTTTTCCCCTCTCCTGTCAAGAAAGTCCTGCACCAGAAAAAGGGTGAGGGTGAGGCACTTAGCAAGGAGGTTTGTCCAAGAAAAGCTCCATAGTAGTCCCATCATAAATCGGGGACTAGGGTGAAGCAAGGAGTATTTTTTTTCGGAAAACTGCAAAAACAATACGTTGACAACCTGTGTGAAAAGGACTATTTTGTTAAGTAAACGATTACGTAAACGTTTACCTAAAAAGGGTGAGGGCATGGCGATTACGATTAAGGACATTGCCAAGAGAGCAAACGTATCAACCGCAACGGTTTCACGGGTGATCAACAACAAATCGGAAGGCATCTCGCCGCAGACGCGGGAGTACATCCAGTCGATCATCAAGGAGCTGAATTATCAGCCAAATGCATTGGCTCGCGGGTTGATCACACGCAAGACAAGCACGATCGGGCTGATTCTTCCCGATATCACCAACCCGTTTTTTCCGGATTTGGTGCGCGGGATTGAGGATGCCGCAAACAAGGCAGGCTACAGCGTATTCCTAGGCAATTCTGATGACAATGCGAAAAAAGAAAAGAAATACGTCCAGTTGATGACAGAGAAAAAAGTGGACGGCATCATCTTCTCCAGCACGGCGAAGTATTCCAAGGATTTGTATGACGAGCTGATCGCGGCCGACATTCCAGTCGTCCTGATTGACCGGGGAGAATCCGGAGACGCTTACAGCGGTGTTTACATGAAAAATGAAGAAGGCGCTTACATGGCGACGAAGCATTTGCTGGAGCAAAACCACACGCGGATCGGCTGCATCAGCGGGCCGCCAAGCGTGCAGAACTCCCAGGATCGTGTCGAAGGCTACAAGCGAGCGTTGGCCGAAGCAGGGATTTCCGTTCAGGAATCATGGATCGTCTCTGGCGGCTATCGGATCGACGGCGGCTATGAGGTCGCGAAAAAAATGCTGGCTGACGGAGAGGTCACAGCGATTTTCGCCTGCAACGACTTGATGGCAATCGGCGTCTACGAAGCCGCGCAGGAGCTTGGCAAAAGCATTCCGCGCGATGTATCGGTCGTAGGGTTTGACGACATCCGGCTGATTTCCACCCTGATGCCCAAGCTCACAACGATTCGCCAGCCCGCCTACCAGATGGGCAAGGAAGCGGCGAAAATCTTGATTCAAAGCATCAAGAAAAAGGGGATCAAGCAAAAGGTCGTGTATTGGGAGCCGGAGCTGATGATCCGCCAGAGCACAACCAAACTGTAATCGTCACCAAGCCACCAAAAAAGGGAGAGGGAAGCGATGAAAAGACCGATTATCATGGACTGCGATCCCGGACATGATGACGCGCTGGCAATCTTGCTGGCGCTCGCATCGGACAAGCTGGATGTGAAGCTCATTACGACAAGTGCCGGCAATCAGACGCCGGACAAAACGTTGAACAACACGTTGAAGCTGCTCAGCTTTATCGGGGTAACCGATATCGAAGTGGCAGGAGGCGCTCCCAAGCCGTTGGTACGCGACCTGATTATTGCCGAAGATATTCACGGAGAGACAGGCATTGACGGCGCGGACTTGGGCGAGGCGAAGTTTGCCGCGAGCAACAGAAGCGCGTTGGATGCGATGCGTGATGTTTTATTGAATACAAAAGAAAGCGTTACCATTGTGGCGACCGGGCCGCTGACCAACGTGGCGATCCTGTTGAACGCCTACCCGGAAGTGAAAGAAAAGATCGAGTGCATCTCGCTGATGGGCGGGGCCTGCTTTGGCGGTAACATCACGCCAGCAGCCGAGTTTAACATTTACGTTGACCCGGAGGCAGCCGATATCGTCTTCCGCTCCGGAGTTCCGATCATCATGAGCGGCCTTGATGTGACGCTGAAAGCGCAGCTGTTCCAGGAAGATATCGACCGCATTCGCCACATCGGCAACAAGACAGGCCAAGTCATGGCAGGCTTGCTCGACTTTTTCAATCTTTCCAACACGCCGCATTTTCTGGCAGAGCCGGGACATGTGGAGGGCTTGCACATGCACGATCCTTGCGCAGTCGCGTACTTGCTTGACCCGACGCTGTTCCGCGGACTGGATTGCTACGTCGAGATTGAAACATCCGGCCGTTTGACCACAGGCTGCACCGTCGTGGACTACAACCGCGTGACGGGCAAACCGGCGAACGCCAAAGTGCTGTTCGAGATTGACAGAGCACGTTTTGCAGATATGCTACACGCTGCCATCAAGCAGTTTGTATAAAAATTTTTCAGCAAAAGGAGGATTCTGGTATGAAAACCGGCATCAAGAATGACTTCACTCTCATGGCAATCCTGCTGATTCCTGTTTGCGTCGCCATCAACATGGTCGGCTTCCAAATTGCTCAACTGCTTCGTCTGCCTATCTTCTTGGACAGCATCGGCACGCTGGTCATCGCCATGGTAGCAGGTCCGTGGGTAGCGCTCGTGGCAGGCTTGATTACCAACCTGATCAACTCGATCTTCAACCCGGTTTATCTTCCCTTCTCCCTCGTTTCCATGGCAGTAGGCTTGGCAGCAGGCTTCCTTTCCATGAAAGGGATGTTCAAGAAGGTTTGGAAAGTAATTATCGCGGGCATTATCCTGGCATTCGTCTCTACTATTATTGCGGCTCCGATCACTGTCATTTTGTTTGGCGGCGTTACCGGTTCGACTGGCGGAGCGATTACCGCTGTCTTGCTGGCATCCGGCCAACAAATCTGGACGGCTGTGTTCTCCACACAGTTCATTCAGGAAATCGGCGACAAGCTGCTGTCGGCATTCATTTGCTTCCTGATCGTTCGCAACATGTCTGACCGCTATTTGTCCAAGCTTAACTACGGACAAATTTACATGAAAGACTAAACGTGATTCATCGCTGTCTGGTTCTTTGGGCATCTGTTCGAGGAGGCCAGGCAGCGATTCATTTTACCCCATGGAAGAGGAGGTAAGGATTATGTCGCAAGCTGCCAAGACCAACTACATCCTTAACTTGTATCCCACAACGAAGCTGTTGTTTACTTTGTTCATCGCGCTCTCCGTCTTCATCGTCCCAACCTACTGGTACGCTTATGCGATGCTGCCAGTGTGCCTGATCATCGCCATTGCGGCGGGGCAGGGCAAGGAATTTATCACACTCGTTCGCAACGGGCTGTTGATTCTGCTCGTGTTTATCTTCCTGATGCAAGCCTTTTTCTATCCGGGCGCGCAAATTTTGTGGCAAGCAGGCATTTTGAAAATCACCCAGGAAGGCATTTTGTACGGCTTGAATATGACTTCGCGGATTTTGGCGATCGGTTCGGCGTTCATCCTGTTTTTCCGCATTACTTCTGTCAAAGACTTCGTGTATTCGCTTGAAAAGCTGGGTCTGCCTCCAAAAGGGGCTTATGTCGTACTGGCGACACTGCAAATCATTCCGGAAATGAAAAAGCAGACGAGTGTCATTATGGATGCGCAAAAAACGAGAGGTGTGGAAACGGAAGGGACGATGATGGTGCGGGCAAAAGCGTTTCTCCCGACAATCAGTCCGCTGATCCTCTCTTCGCTGGCAAGCACGGAGGAAAGAGCGATTACATTGGAATCGCGCGCTTTTTCTGCGCCAGTCAAGAAAACACACCTGTACGAAATATATAAAACCAAGCATGACACGGTCGTGCGGATCGGAATGCTCGTTGCCTTGCTGATTCTGATTGCGGGGAGGATTTTGTTATGAACAGCGTAATCAAAATATCCAACATGAGCTACAAATACCCGACGGGCAAGGTCGACGTCCTGAAAAACATCAACATCGAGATCGAAAAAGGACTGCTGTACGCTGTGGTTGGCCCCAACGGCGGAGGGAAAACCACGTTTTGCAACGTCCTGCGCGGGTTCATTCCGCATTTTTATCGGGGGGACTTGCGCGGCGAAGTGCTCGTCAACGGGAAAAACATCGTCGAGAGCACATTGGGCGAGTTGTCGTTGTCTGTCGGCTTTGTCTTCCAAAATCCGTTCATTCAAATCAGTGGCGTCAAAGAAACGGTGTTCGAGGAAGTCGCCTACGGACTGGAAAACCTCGGGGTGCATCCTGACGAGATTCGAACGCGAGTAGAAGCGATTTTGAAGCTGGTCAAGATCGAGCATCTGCGTGACAAAAATCCGTTTGAACTGTCCGGCGGTCAGCGCCAGCGCGTCGCTTTGGCCTCGATCATCGTGATGGAGCCGGACATTTTGGTCATCGACGAACCGACCTCGCAGCTAGACCCGCAAGGTACGGAAGAAGTTTTCGAGATCATCCAGATCATGAAGGAAAAAGGCAAGACGATCATTCTGGTCGAGCACAAAATCGAACTGATTGCCGAATTTGCGGATCGCGTCATTTTGCTGCACGATGGCGAAATCGTCATGGAGGGCACAACGCAAGACGTCCTCTCCGATGAAAAGGCGCTCTCCTACGATGTCATGCTTCCGCAGTACGCCATGCTGGGACTGGAGCTGAAAAAACGCGGAGTGCCGCTGCGCAAAATCCCGATTACCGAAGAGCAGGCCGTCGAAGAAATGAACTGGTGGATGGCAGAAAGGGGAGTTCGCATATGAGCTTCATTTCCTTGAAAAATATCACTTTCGCTTATCCGAACGGACATACAGCGGTAGAAAACGTCTCCATGGAGATTGGCAAAGGCGAGACGGTCGCCATCGTCGGCCAAAATGGCGCGGGCAAAACGACGGCGGTAAAGCTGATGAATGGCTTGTTGAAGCCGACCAAAGGCGATGTTATTATTGATGATTGGAATACAAAAGAGCATACGACCGCGCAAATTTCGCGCAAGGTAGGCTACGTGTTCCAAAATCCGGATGACCAGATCTTCCATAGCGATGTCTACAGCGAAGTCGAGTTCGGGCCAAAAAACCTCGGCTTGTCTGTAGAGCAAACGAAGGAAAATGTCATGAAAGCGGCGAAGCTGGCTGGGATCGAGCCGTACTTGCAGGAAAACCCGTACAATTTGCCGTATTCCATGCGCAAGTTCGTGACCATGGCGGCAGTAGTGGCGATGGATTGCGATGTGATCATTCTCGATGAGCCGACCGCAGGCCAAGACATGCAAGGGATGCAACGCATCTCTTCCCTGATCGCCGCCTTGAAAAGCGAAGGCAAAACCGTCATTACGATCACGCATGACATGGAGTTTGTCGTGCAAAATTTTGAGCGTGTCATCGTCATGGCCCACAAAAATGTAGTAGCGGATACGAACAAGCGGGACATTTTCTGGAATCACGCGATTTTGGAAGAAAGCATGCTGAAGCAGCCGCACATTAGCAGATTGAGCCATACGCTCGGCTTGCCAAAGCAAATTTTGACGATCGAAGAATTTGTAGAGACCATGCTGTAAAAAGCGGCTGGGGGAGGTAGCACGTTGTGAAAATCGCAGTAGTAGGAAGCATCAATATGGATCTCGTCTCCCACGTCCACCATCTGCCCAAGGCAGGAGAAACGATTGCAAGCCATGACTTTATGCTGATTCCAGGCGGAAAAGGGGCGAATCAGGCAGTTGCTGCCGCACGTCTGGGCGCGCACGTATCCATGATCGGAATGGTGGGCGAGGATGAAAATGGCACCATCATGCTTGCGGGCATGACAGAGGCGCAGGTTCATGTCGAAGGAATCAAGCGCGAGGGTACGACTGGCATGGCCTTCATCAATGTCAGCGATGACGGGGAAAACAACATTGTGCTGGTTCCCGGAGCCAATGCACAAGTGAGCATAGAGCACATCGATGAGAACCTGTCGATTATCGAGCAGAGCGACGTCGTGCTGTTGCAGCTGGAAACCCCGCTCCACGTCGTGGAATACGTCGTGAAAAAGGCAACTGTGCTCGGCAAGCTGGTCATTTTGAATCCGGCTCCGGCAAGGGCACTCTCGCAGGAACTGTTACAGCATGTGCACACCTTGACGCCGAATGAAACAGAGCTGGCCATTTTGAGCGGTCTGCCCGTCACGACGCCGGAAGAAGCCGGGGAAGCGGCGAGAAAGCTTTTGGCAAGCGGTCCGAGACGGATCATTGTCACCCTGGGCGAAAAAGGCGCGCTTTTGGTCACGGAGGAGAAAACCGTGCATGTGCCTGCTTGTCGGGTCGAGCCAGTGGATACGACTGCGGCAGGCGATTCGTTTACCGCAGCTTTTGCCGTGGGCATGGCAAAAGGGATGTCGGATGTGGAAGCAGCCGGATTTGCCAGCAAAGTGGCTGCGATCGTCGTGACCAGACGCGGGGCGCAGCCATCGCTGCCCACGCTGGCAGAAGTAGAGGCGCACTCCTTTTAGCGAGCGTCTGTACCCTCCTGTCATGTCATGGACGAAAACGAAAGAAAAAGCAAACGTGTTTTGGAGCGCAATGTTCCAAAGACGCGTTTGCTTTTTGTTTTTAGGAACGCTTCTGCAACAGCTCCAACACCCACTCGCACCAGGCGATATCTTCTTTCATGCGCCGTGATCCCCATGAAAGCAGCAAATAATCCCCAAATTCCGGATGGTTCGGATGGTCGGGCGGATACGAATGTTCGGCAGAATCACTCTCGTACTCCTTTAAGTAGTGCTCGTACATGTCCAAATGCTCGCGACATTGCTGGATGCGCTCGACAAACATCGTAGAGGCCGCTTTTTCGTCCGCCAATCCGAGGCAGTACGTTTTCAGCACCAGCTCGTCACGCAAAACAGGCTCTGCTGCCGGCTCGCTAAGCCAGACTTTTAGTGCAATCTGTCCTTTTTCTGTAATGGAATACACTTTTTTATCAGGACGATCCGTCTGGTGGATGCGAGTGAACTCCAGATAGCCCTCCTGTTCCAGCTTCGCCAGCAGCGGGTAAATTTGGCTGTGCTTGGCCTGCCAAAATGGTTGCAGCTGGAGCATCAAATCATAGCCGGAGCTTGGTGTGCGGGCAACCAGCCCGAGGAGTCCATACGCGAGTGTGTTCAAAGTGAAAAGCCCCCTGACTTTAGCGAATATCAACCTCATTATAGGAAGGGTTTTCTGGCGAAGCAAGAGAGAACCTGCGTCCTGTATAGCTTCTCCCAAGCGAAAGCAGAAAATCCAAAGTTACCCTCTTGAAAGTCAAAGAAGGTCAAACTATAATAAAGTCATCGAAGGTCAGAAATGGTCAAACAACCATTGACCTGTCGAACACACAAATAAGAAAAAATCCAAAAGCATGATTTTGGGGGTATGAAACATGCAATGTGAAATCTGCAAACAACGACAAGCAACTGTGTCCGTCCATATACGCGTGCAAGACAAGCAGCAAGCCTACAACCTGTGCCGGGAGTGCAATGCCAAGCTCGGCAGCAAAATGGGAGTAGGGATGGGCTTCAGCCCGTTCTCTTCCTTCTCCGGTCTGGACGACTTCCTGCAAGGCTTCGCACAAGCGCAGGCCCATGCAAAAGGCGGTCAACAGCCGAACATGAAGGGACAGGCGACAACTGCGGACCGAGGCGGCCTTCTGGACGAACTGGGGCGCAATCTGAACGATGCGGCCCGCGCAGGGCTGATTGATCCGGTCATCGGACGCGACCAGGAAATCGAGCGTGTGATCGAGATTTTGAACCGCCGCAACAAAAACAACCCGGTGCTCATCGGGGAGCCGGGTGTAGGGAAGACGGCAATTGCCGAAGGTCTGGCCTTGCGCATTACGGAAGGTCAAGTGCCTGCCAAGCTGAAAAACAAGCAAGTGTACGTGCTGGACGTGGCTTCTCTGGTCGCAGGCACGGGGATTCGCGGACAATTCGAGGAAAAGATGAAGCAAGTGATTGCCGAGCTGCAATCGCGCAAAAACGTCATCCTGTTCGTGGATGAAATTCATTTGCTGGTGGGAGCAGGCTCTGCGGAAGGCTCGATGGACGCCGGAAACATTCTCAAGCCTGCCCTGGCGCGCGGCGAGCTGCAACTGGTTGGGGCCACTACCTTAAAAGAGTACCGCGTCATTGAAAAGGATGCCGCGCTGGAGCGCCGCTTGCAGCCTGTGATGGTCAAAGAGCCGACAGTGGAGGCCGCTATCGAGATTTTGCAAGGACTGCGTCCGAAATACGAAGCTTTCCACCAGGTCGCTTACTCCGATGACGTGCTCCGCGCCTGCGTCGAATACTCGCATCGTTACATCCAGGATCGCTTCCTGCCTGACAAGGCGATCGACCTGATGGATGAAGCCGGATCGCGGCTGAATCTCCGCTCTTCTGCGGCAGATACGAGCGAACTGCATGAGCGCCTGGCGCAAATTAACCAGGAGAAAAAAGCAGCGACCGAGCAAGAAAATTACGAGCAAGCTGCCCGCCTGCGCGATGAAGAAGCGGAAATTCTCGGCAAGCTGGATCAGCTTGATGGGGCCGCTAATCGCACGAAAGTGGAAGTATCAGATATTCAGGAGATGATCGAGCAAAAAACAGGCATCCCTGTCCGCAAGCTGCAAAGCGACGAGCAGGAGCGGATGAGAAATTTGGCTGCGCACCTGGAAGCCAAAGTCATCGGGCAATCGGAAGCTGTCGCACAGGTCGCCAAGGCGATTCGCCGCAGCCGCGCCGGGTTGAAGCCGAAAAATCGGCCAATTGCCTCCTTCCTGTTCGTCGGACCGACTGGCGTAGGGAAGACAGAGCTGTCCAAAGCGCTCGCCGAGGAGCTGTTCGGCACGAGAGATTCGATGATTCGCCTCGACATGAGCGAATACATGGAGAAGCATTCCGTCTCCAAGCTGATCGGTTCGCCTCCAGGCTATGTAGGCCACGAGGAAGCGGGACAGTTGACCGAGCGAGTGCGCCGCAATCCGTACAGCATCATTTTGCTGGATGAGATCGAAAAAGCGCACCCGGACGTCATGCACATGTTCCTGCAAATTTTGGAGGATGGCCGCCTGACAGACAGCCAGGGCCGCACCGTGAGCTTCAAGGAAACGGTCATTATCGCAACGAGCAATGCCGGAGTGGCTGAGCGCAAAAAAGCGTTAGGCTTCGGCGCCGAGGAACAGCAGCCTGGCACTGTGCTTGATTCGCTGGGAGCGTACTTCAAACCGGAATTTTTGAACCGCTTCGACTCGATTATTTCTTTCGCTCATCTGGAAAAGCAAGACTTGGTGCAAATCGTGGAGCTGCTGCTCCAGGAAGTCGTGCTGAATCTCGGCGAGCAAGGAATCGAGCTTGAAGTGACAGACGCTGCCAAAGAAATGTTGGCTGAGCTGGGCTACAATCCCGCTTTCGGGGCACGCCCGCTGCGTCGCGTGATCGCCCAGCAGGTCGAAGATGGCATCGCCGATCTGTTGATGGAGGAAGCGGATGTGCGCAAGATCGTAGTGGAAGTTGAGGAAGAAGCGATTCGCGTGAAAAAAGCATAAGGGTTTGTCCCAAAAAGAGTCCCTGTCGGCTAGACAGGGACTCTTTCTTTCCTATATAGAGATAGAAGCGAGCGTTTGCACAAAAAGAGATTGCTATTGGCTTGCAAGCTGAAGATTTCGCATCGGAACCCATCCGTATTCCCGGTTGGTGGACATACACCATCCCCAGCCATTCAGCTCTTGGAGCAACTCAACCGTATCTCCTTCATTTACATCTAGCTCTTTTGCGGAGTAATTTTCCGTAATGATGCCGTCCTTGTCCTTTGCTTGAATAATCTGTTCAGGCACCCAGCCTTCCATGCTATGGTCAAGCGTATAGCAGTACCTCCAGTTCCTCCAACCGTCGGGATCATCGTCGACTCGACCGAGTATGACGGTTTGACCTTGAGTCAATTCAATGGGGGTAGGGTAGTTTATTCGGTGCTGAATCATGACTTTATATGTTTGGCTCATATTGCAGCTCCTTTCTGAATAATGATTCAAGCCAGGCTACAAGCTGATCATTCCCCTGCTTGCTTGTTGGCAGTTTGCATCAGCTGTTTTTTGGCCCGCATTTTTCGCACCAAAAGTCCGATCAGCAAAATCGGGATCATCAGCAAGAACACGTACAGGGAGGCGTGACCGACCATATTTTCCGCCATCCGCCCGTAAAAGTAAAACAGGAAACCGACGAGGTAAAATTTCACAGCTCTGCCGATTGCGGCATAACCGATCAGCTTCCAGAGCGGATAATTCAGACATCCGGACAAGATCGTGAATACTTTGAACGGAATCGGGGTGAAGGAGCCGACAAAAATGGCGACTTCGCCTCTTTTTTGAAACATCTCGGTTGCCGAGTCAATCCACTCTTTTTTGAGCAGTTTGTACAGGACAGAGTGGCCGAGCAGTTTGCCGAGAAAGTAGCCCACGGGTGTACCAACCAGACACGCGATATATCCTGCGGTTGCAATCCATAAAGCAGCGGATGGATCAATCAGGCTTAATGAAACTTGCAGAAAGAATACAGGAATGGGGAAGATGACGGCGTCTGCGAAAGAATGGATGACGACTCCCCAAATGCCGTATTCCATCAAAAAATCTAAAACGTTCTGAACCATTTCATTCTCCTTTGTCCATCTCATGCGATCCGCCTGCTGCGACGGATAAAAATGGGTAGAGTCGTGTGGCGTAACGATGTTGTATACAAATTAAGACGGATATTCCCGAAATATGGTTACGGTTGCTGCTTTTGCAAAAACTTTTTTCTTTCATTATAACCGCATCGCATGCAATACTGCCATCAACTCGTCAATTCCTTTTTCCACCGATTCGGCCTTGGCGTTGGATACATTCAGCTTCAAAATATTTTCCCGGGGAAACAGGGGCAAATAATGCCTGTCTGCCGCTTCCAACAAGATCGAGCGTTTTTTAGCCAGCTGGATCAGACGGGATGCGTCAACTCGCGGGTCCAGCACAAGATGCGTGTGAATCCCCGGATAAGGCAGAGGGCGAAACGCAAACAGAGCGTCAGCGCGGGCTGCATGGGCGAGCAGCGCTTCTGTCAGAAGCTTCGATCGGAGCTGATACGATTGGCGGATTTTTTGCCTGTGCCGTTCAAACATGCCGCTTTTCAAATAAATTTCCAGCGCGGCTTGGGACAGCATGGAGCTATCGATGTCCCGCAGCCGTTTGAACTGCAAAAACGACTCGCACAGCGCATCGGGAATGACGGCGACACCGAGGCGCAGCCCGGGAAAAATGATTTTGGAATAGCTTTTCATGTAAATCGTCCGCTCGAAACGATCGTAGGAGAACAGCGGGTCTGCCTTGCTGTCATGCTCCAAATCTGCCATATGGTCGTCTTCCACGATGTAAACGTTGTAGCGGTGGGCCAGTTCGGCAATGCGCTGTTTTTCCTTGCGCGTATACGACGTTCCGAGCGGGCTGTGAAAGCGCGGCATCGTGTAAAAAAATTTGATCTTTTCTGTCCGGAAAATGCGCTCCAGCTCGTCCAGATCAATTCCTTGCGCCGTTCGCATGATCCCAGTCACCGGAATGTTGTGCATCTGCAAGTAATCGATAAACAGATGGTAGCTCGGCTGCTCGATCAGGACGGTTTCCCGCCCGTTGGGGAACGGAATCGTACACAAAAGCGACAGCGCCTGCTGAACGCCGGATGTGATGAAGATGTTCGCTGGCTTGGCAAAAACCTGATGGTTGGCCAAATGCTTGGCGATCACGGGGATTAGCGTAGGCAGCCCTTTGGCGGTGCCGTACAGGAACAGGTCGTTGCGGTATGTCTCAATCGCTTTGTTGATACAGTGTTGAAAGTCAAGGTACGGAAACACGTCAGGATCAGGGGCAGAGGTGGCGAAGTCGATGCTGTTACAGTTGTTTGGCTCGCTGTCTCGCTGCTTTTTGACGACGTAAAAGCCGCTGCGGTCTACCGAGTAGATCAGATGACGTTTCTCCAACTCGTTCAGCGCCTGGATCACCGTGCTGTTGCTGCATTGATATTGGGTTGCCAACTCGCGGATGGACGGCAGCTTGTCGCCATCCTGGTAGGTGTTGCCCTCGATCAGCGTCTCCAACTCGTTCTGCAATTGCAAATATTTATGCATGAAATCCCTTCCTGGCGCATGGACTTTGTATCGGTACAGATCGTCTTTTTTTGCATTGTAGCATGATTGCCGCCCCATTACTATGAAAGCAGGAAATAATTGCTGCATAGGCAACGATTGGGGAGAGATCAGCTTGAAGGATCAACATAAAGCTATAGGGGCCGCACTTTTGAATGCCATGATCGTCGGCTTGTCGTTTATTTTCGTAAAAATGGCGCTGACGTCAGCCACTCCGATGGACGCGATGGCGCACCGCTTTACGATCGCTTTTGTCGCCGCGACGATTCCCGTTTTGTTCGGATGGGTCCGGCTGTCGATCAAGCCGCGCGACATTTTGGTCATTTTGCCATTGGCTTTGCTCTATCCGGCGCTGTTTTTCGGGCTGCAAACGTTTGGACTGGTGTACACGACCGCGTCGGAAGCCGGGATCATTGTCGCCACCGTTCCGATTTTCACGATGGTCATGGCCGCTTTTTTTCTCGGCGAGACATCTACGTGGCTGCAAAAGTTTTGTACGCTGCTGTCTGTAGCAGGTGTCGTGTTCATTTTCGCGATGAAGGGCGCAGGGGTAGGGATGGGCAGCAGCCTCGGCACCATTTTGATCTTGCTCTCGGCCTTGTCGCTCGCGGGGTATAGCGTGTTGGCGAAGAAGATGACGAAAGCCTTCCATTATATAGACGTCACGTATATGGTTTCCGTAATCGGCTTTTTGGCCTTCAACGCGCTGGCCTTGATCCAGCATGGCGCAAACGGCACGCTGTCGGAGTTTTTCCTGCCGCTCACGCATTCGTCGTTTATTATCTCGGTGCTCTATTTGGGTGTGCTGTCTTCTTTGGTGACATCTTTCATGACGAATTTTGCCTTGTCGAAAATGGAAGCGTCGAAGATGAGTGTTTTCAACAACTTGTCAACGCTCGTGACGATTGCCGGGGGTGTGGTGCTTCTCGGGGAGCAGATCGCCTACTACCATCTGCTTGGCGCGCTCATGATCATTCTCGGTGTCATCGGGACGAATTTCCTGGGAAAGAAAAAAGGAACCGCGGTAGACACCAACGAGAAGCTCAAATCGCAATCTTTGTAAGAACAAACGCACAGGAAAAACGGAGCAGAGACTGTTGGGCTGCTCCGTTTGTTTTTGTCCGCTGACAGGAGGGACCAGCCGCAAAAAAATCAGGACCAATGCGGGTGAAACTGTTTACAAAAGTCGACATACACGATATAGTTACCTAGATTGTTGCTATGAGTATAATGACATATGGTGAGATGACGGAATGAAAACGATTATTCATCTGGATTCAATTGAAAAAAGCTTTCACGGTACTGTCGTCGTCCCCTCTTTTTCTCTCTCCATTGAAGAAGGGGAGTTTTTGACGTTGCTCGGCCCCAGCGGCTGCGGCAAGACGACGCTTTTGCGGATGATTGCAGGGTTTGAGGAGCCGACTTCCGGGGATATTTTCCTCGACGAGAAGCCGCTCACCCATGTGCCGCCTTATCAGCGGGATATGAACATGGTGTTCCAGCAGTACGCCCTGTTTCCGCATATGACTGTCGAACAAAACATTTTGTTCGGTTTGAAAATGAAAAAAGTAAGTGCAGCAGAGCAAAAACAGCGCCTGGAGGAAGTTTTGCAGTACGTGCAGCTGACCGAGCTGAGAAAACGTACGCCAAAGCAACTGTCCGGCGGCCAGCAGCAGCGTGTGGCGATTGCCCGGGCGATCATCAACAATCCGCGCGTCCTTTTGCTGGACGAGCCGCTTGGCGCACTGGACTACCAACTGCGCAAAAGCTTGCAGCTGGAACTGAAAAATCTGCAAAAGAATCTCGGGATCACGTTTATTTACGTAACCCATGACCAGGAAGAAGCAATGGCCATGTCGGACCGGATCGCCGTCATGAACAAAGGACGGATCGAACAGATCGCTTCTCCTGCCGAGATTTACAACCATCCGCAGACGCTGTTCGTCGCTACTTTCATCGGGGAAAACAACATTTTCCGCGACAATGGGACGAATACAGCTGTCCGCCCGGAAAAGATCAAGCTGTACCAGCCAGAAGCAGACAAGGACAAGCACAAAAAGCTGGGAACGATTGCTGACGCGGTATTCCTCGGCAACCTGCGCAAAGTGTTCATCCGCCTCGACGGTCAAGACATGACAGTCATGGCCCATCAGTACGCAGGAGACGGTCTGGACTGGAAGGTGGGAGATCGGGTAGCCATTGGTTGGGCGCAGACGGACGAGGTGATCCTGACTTGTTGAACAAAAAGCCGGTAAAACTGCTCGCAGCACCCGCCCTTTTGTGGATGGGTGTGCTTTTCGTCCTGCCCATGCTTATGATTGCGCTGATGTCCTTCCTCAAAAGAGGCACATACGGGCAAGTTGTCTATGAATTTACGCTGAACAATTACGTGCGCATTTGGGACCCGCTGTACGGGCAAATTTTTGCGGACACGCTGGTAGTTGCCATTTTGACAACGGTGTTGTCGATCGTGTGCGGCTATCCGCTTGCGTATTACATTTCCCGCCTGGAAAAGTCGTCCCAGCAAATTTGGCTGTTGCTTGTGATGATTCCGTTCTGGATCAACTTTCTGGTCCGTTCCTACGCCTGGGTGATCATCCTGCGCTCCCAGGGGGTCGTCAATACGATTTTGCAATCATTAGGGATTATTACGGAGCCATTGCCGCTTTTGTACAATTCCGGTTCGGTGCTTTTGGGGATGGTGTACACGCTGCTGCCGTTCATGGTGCTGCCGATTTACGTGTCCCTGGAGCAGATGGATCGCCGCAAGCTGGAAGCGGCGTACGATCTGGGAGCGACTCCGTGGAGAGCTTTCTGGCACGTTACGCTGCCGATGACCAAAACAGGCGTCGTCACCGGATCGATTCTCGTCTTTGTCTCCTCGATCGGGATGTTCGTCGTGCCGGACGTGATGGGCGGGGCGAAATCGGCCCTGATCGGAAACGTGATTCAGAACCAGTTCCTTTCGGCGCGTGACTGGCCGTTTGGCTCGGCATTGTCGATCGTGTTGATGCTGTTGTCGATGCTCCTGATTCTTCTGTACTTCCGCGCTGTCAAAGCGGGCGAGGCAAAGGAGGGGGCAGCATGAAAACGTGGCGCAGACATACGCTTTCCGGCTACTCTTGGCTGATGCTGGTCTTCTTGTACTTGCCGATTGCGATTCTCGTTCTATATTCGTTCAATGACTCGCGGATCAACGCGACGTGGAACGGGTTTACATGGAAGTGGTACGTCTCCTTGTTTGACAACAGACAAGTCATGCAGGCGCTCATGAACAGCCTGTCCATCGGGGTGATCAGCAGCGTGCTGGCAACGGTTTTGGGCACGGCTGCATCGCTCGCCATCAAGCATTACTCCTTGCGCTGGCGCAATGTCGTCAACGGGCTGATCTACTTGCCGATTGTGATTCCCGAGATCATGATGGGACTTGCCCTTCTCGTCTTGTTCAGCCAGGTGCACATGGAGCTGGGCAAGTGGACACTCATCATGGCCCACGTGACGTTTTCCATGCCGTATGTGATGGTGATCGTCTCTGCCCGCCTGGCCGATATGGGCAAAGAGCTGGAGGAGGCGGCGCAAGATTTGGGCGCTACCCCGTGGGGAACATTGCGTCATGTGACGCTGCCATTGATCATGCCCGGAATCGTCGCTGGCTTTTTGATGTCGTTTACTTTGTCGCTCGATGATTTCATTATTTCGTTCTTCGTGGCAGGTCCTAATTCGACCACGCTGCCATTGTACATTTACGGCCTGGTAAAACGCGGCGTATCCCCGGAAGTCAATGCGCTTTCGACGCTGTTGATCGCAAGCACGGTGCTGCTGGTGATTATTGCCGAGCTTTTCCGCCGCAAAGATTCTAAAAACGGTCAGATTCACTTTTAATTGACCAGACGTATCCCATACCGATTTGGAGGTTGAGAAGAAAAAATGAAACGTTTCAAATCCATGATGATCGGCGCTTTGAGCGCCGTACTCGCAGTGACAGCTGTCGGCTGCTCCTCGTCGTCCGAACCCGAGCAGCAAGTATTGAACATCTACAGTTGGGCAGACAATTTTGACCTGGATGTCATCAAAGATTTCGAGCAAAAGTACAATGTCAAAGTCAACTACGACGTGTACGGCAGCAACGAGGAAATGCTGGCAAAAATCCAGGCTGGTGCATCGGGCTACGATTTGATTCAGCCGTCCGATTACATGGTGGCAACGATGATTCAGCTCGGCCTTCTCGAAGAGTTGAACAAAGAAAACATTCCGAACATGAAAAACATCGTGTCTACGTTCAAGACGCCTCCTTTTGACAAGGAAAACAAATACTCGCTCGTGTACACGTGGGGAATCACCGGGATTGCCTACAACAAAAAGTATGTCAAAGAAACGCCGACAAGCTGGAACGATCTGTGGAACGAAGCGTACAAAGGTCGCGTCATCATGCTGAACGACCCGCGCGAAGTGATGGGGATGGCTCTGATCAAAAACGGCTTCTCCAACAGCACAACAAACAAGGACGAGCTGGCAAAGTCGTTCGCTGATCTGAAAAAAGTGCTGCCGAGCGTCATGGCTTTTGATACGGACAACATCAAGCAAAAAATGATCGCGGAAGAAGCGTGGATCGGTACGGTCTGGTCTGGCGACGCTGCGATTATTAACGGACAAAACCCGGATGTGGAGTACGTCATTCCAAAAGAGGGCGCGACGATCTGGGCAGACACGCTGGCGATTCCAAAAGGAGCCAAGCACAAAGATTTGGCGGAGAAATTCATCAACTACTTGATGGAGCCGGAAGTCAGCGTGAAAAACTACGAGTCGATCGGCTACAGCAACCCGAACGAACAGGCATATCCACTGCACAGCGAAGAATATCGCGCGAACAAAATGATCTTCCTGGACAAAGCGGACATCGCCCGCGCCGAGTGGCTGGTTGATGTCGGAGATACGTTGCAAGAATACGACCGCTACTGGACTGAGATGAAGAGCGGCCGATAAACCGAATTGCCACAAGCAGAAGAACCGAGATGGGATGAATGAAGCATCCTGTCTCGGTTTTTGTTTTGGGCACGGATGGGGTCAGGACGATTATGGAAAAATTACCTGCACCAGGGAAAGAAGGGCGGGAACGCCAGTTTTTGCTTCAAAAAATCGTCACAGCAGATAGCCCGATGGAGCCATACAGAAAAGTAGACGATTTTGATAGGATTAAGGACGAAAAGGCGAAGGAAGTAGGTGATATGCTGATGCACAGCATAAAGCGACTATGGACCGTGCTTTCGCTGGCCTTTTTTCTGGTGCTTGCGATTGGAACGAATTTGGCTTACGCCCATGCCGGCATGATGGGCAGCAGTCCGCAAGACGGCGAGCTGCTACAGACGAATCCGGGGCAAATCTCCATGAGGTTTACCGAAACACTGGAGCCTGACCTTGTCACCATACGTTTGTTTGATTGGGACGGGAAAGAAATACAAATGCAACGCCCGACTCTTCAGCCGGGAGACGCTTCGCAGGCCAATGCGCAGCTTCCGGCCGATTTGGCGGAAGGCACGTATTCCGTCATCGTCTCGGTCGTGTCCGAGGACGGCCATCCGGTAGAGGAGCGCCTGACCTTTTCGATCGGGCAAAAGAGCGCGGTAGTCGTGCCGCCGGGTGAAAACAAGACCGACACGAATTACTTGATTGTGTATCGCTACCTCGCCCAAGGGATCATTTTGCTGGGCGGCGGACTGTATTTGATCGCAGCGTGGGGACAGCGCTACGGCTTGCCGAAGCTCGCGGCACTGATCGGAATCGGCAGACAGATCGGCTGGGCGCTTGCGATCGTGGGACTTATTTTTCTCTGGTTCTTGTACGACGAATCGCTGAAGGCTGTTTCTTTGACCGACGCCTTGCTGCATGTGGACAGCAACTTGCTGATGCAGTCTCCCTTTGCCGTCATGCTGATCGTCTCCTTTATTCTCTTGCTGCTTTTGGCGATACCGGGCATGGTGTCTGGCTGGTATGCGGGCATATGGGTGTTGTTGATCAGCGCGCAAGCTTTTGGCGGTCATGCTTGGGGAATTGCTCCCGTCTGGCTGTCGATCGTGCTGCGGCTGCTGCATGTGCTCACAGTGGCACTCTGGCTGGGGGCGCTCGTCTACCTGCTCTTGGTGTCCAAAGAGGCGGAGCGGGGCAATGAGCCGTTCAAGCGGTTCTTTTTGCGCCTGGTTGCGACAGCGGCTGTGCTTGCTGTTGTGACGGGAGTATTCATGCTGCTCGTACAAACGGACGTGACGAGCATTCTCGCAAGCTCGCTTGCCTGGAACTACCTGCTGTACGGAAAAATCGTCAGCGTCGTCATCATGCTGGCGCTCGCCTACGGACAGACAAAGCGCTGGCGGGGAAGCAACCAGTTGCAGAGGAAGTGGCTGCGCTGGGAAATCGTTTTTGGCATCGTCGCTGTGTTGGCAGGGCTGTGGATGAGTCAAACCAACTACCCGACCGACGCGACAAACAAAACAGACACGACAAACACACAAGCCGCTTATGCAAGCAGCGACAAACTAGGAGGGTTTTCTCGATGAACATGAAAAAATGGATGAGCAGTGTATTGGTGGCAGGAGCTGTCCTGACGCTCGCGACAGCAGCACAGGCGCACGTCAACGTCTATCCGAAAGAAACGACTACCGGATCGTATGAAAAATACACCGTTCGCGTTCCTGTAGAAAAAGACGTCAACACAGTGAAGGTAAAGCTGGAATTTCCGGCTGGCGTAAAAGTAAACACCGTTCAGCCTGTTCCTGGCTGGAGCTATGAATTTGAAAAAGACAAGGACGGCGTGAACACAGCACTTGTCTGGACAGCGACAAACGGCGGGATCAAAGCGCACGAGTTCATGGAGTTCGCTTTTGTCGGGGCGAATCCGAAAGAAGAAGGCACGCTGGCGTGGAAAGCGTACCAAACGTATGCGGACGGCGAGGTAGTGGAGTGGACAGGCGACAAGGACGCCAAGACTCCAGCGTCCGTGACGACTGTCAAAGAAGGTGTTGGCGAGGCTGGACACGATCATGGCCATGGTGCAGCAGAAGCGACAACTCCGGCTCCTGCGACCGGTCAAGCAGCAGCAAGCGCAGGCACAAGCAACACGTTGCCTCTGGTGCTTTCCGGACTGGCGCTCTTGCTCTCCATCGTGGGGCTGTTCAGAAAGAAAGCATAAGAGAGAGTAGCGGAGAAGAAACACGGCGGGAAAAACCGTGCAGCGAGCAACATGCTGCGCGGTTTCTTATTTTCCCCTACCTTTTTGGGCGGAATCTCCTTATAATTATGACTAATTACTTTCGGAGGTGTTAAATGATGTCAGTCATCAAATTGGAGCAAGCAAGTAAACAGGTAGGAAAACAATACAATCGGCAGTGCGGCACGTGCGGTTTTTCTTCGCGATAAGGAACGATTGAAGTAGCCTGTTCACGGCTGAAAAATGACGGAACGTGTCCTCTGCCAGAATAGGTGGAGACTGCTTCCATGGTTATGAATGCAACGACTGTATATATGGTCAAACGTTTTATGGCGTCACTCGCCAACACGACGATGTTTACGACTTACGCGATCTTTTACATCGCGACATTGGGCCTGAACCCGTTCGAGCTTTTGCTGGTCGGTATGGTGCTGGAGCTGTCCGTCCTGCTGTTTGAGGGCGTGACAGGCGTGGTGGCCGATACGTACAGCCGCCGTCTGTCCATCATCATCGGGATGTTTCTGTTGGGGATCGGCTTTGCGCTGCAAGGGATTCTTCCTGTGCTCGATGGCTGGCTGCCTTTTGTCTCTGCGTTTGTTTGGGTCTTGATTGCCCAACTGTTTTTTGGCGTGGGCGATACGTTCGTCAGTGGAGCCGACACAGCGTGGATTGTGGATGAAGTGGGCGAGGAAAAGCTGGGCAGCATCTTTATGCGCGCGAAGCGTTACTCGCTTTTGGCGAATATGCTCGGAATCGGGCTGAGTGTGTGGCTGTCTACGCTGGCCCCGAACTTGCCGTATTTGTTTGGCGGGTTGATCTACCTGGCACTGGGCGTTTTTCTGATCTTCTTTATGAAGGAAACGGGCTTTACCCCAAGAGAGAGGGAAAAAGGCACGTCCCAGTGGAAAGAGATGAGCGAGACGTGGCTGTCGGGAGCGCGCGTCATTCGCAAAGAGCCGATTTTGCTGTTGATTTTGCTCGTGACGCTGTTCACAGGAGCAGCTTCCGAAGGGTATGACCGCTTGCATGAAGCGCATTTGATTTCCGAGATCGGCTTCCCGCAGGTTGCCGGGATTTCCATGGCGATGTGGTTCGGAATCATCGCTGCGCTGTCCAGCTTGCTTGGGCTGTTCGCTGTCAGCTTTGCCGAGAAGCGGCTGGATGTCAACAACGAGCGGATCGTCGTCGTCGGCATGTTCGTGTTGACGGCTTTGAAAATCGCTGCGGTCATCGCTTTTGCTACCGCCCCCGATTTTGGCTGGGCGCTGGTTGCCTTGCTTATGATCGGCGTGATCGATTCGCTCACCAGTCCCTTGTACGAGACGTGGCTGAATTTGAATATCGAGAGCAGTGTGCGGGCGACGGTTTTGTCGATGATGAGCCAGTCCAACGCACTTGGACAGACGATGGGGGGACCTGTAGTCGGCTGGATCGGGCATCGGCTGTCGATTCGCGCTTCCTTGATTACGGCAGGCTTGCTGCTGATTCCGATTCTCGCTGTGTTCGGTCGAGTGCTGCGTAAACGTTAGACGGTGCATAAATGAAGGAAGAAACGATCTCCGCGGATTTGAAAAGTAACTGATCCAATTTCGATAGAGTAATTCTATACTCGTCGTTTTGCTCGCACCTGACTTAATAGGAAGAGGTAGGCATCGACTTAACGCGGACCCTGTTAATTCTTTCATACGGTTTTTAAGTACTGTTTATAAAATCCTTTCACTTACAACTTCAAGACCTTCATCAATGTCCTTTGTAGCCAGTAGTTGCCACATCGCTGCCACTTCAGTGCCGTCTAGGGGATCAGCTATATCCCAGTAAATAATAACACCCTGCATTCCCGATTCTGCTATCCCCTCGCAAAGATTTAGCTTGAATGAACAAACGCAGCTACTTCCCTTTTCTTTCATAACAAGGAAAAATGCAAAGAGAACCAGCTAGTTGGGGTTCTCTTTGCATTTTATATTTGATATTAATATTTTACTTTACTTAAACAACTTAAACGTTCCCGTGTTTTTCTTATTATTAAATTCGATGCTTTCAAAATACTGACTTTGTACTTCATCATCATCATCATACAGTACTGTTTTTAAAACTATCCCAGTTTTGTTGTCTATCCAGAATTTCTGCCTGTCCCCAATTTTAAGTTGTGCATTCGAGATTTCAATCACGGTTACATCTCTTTCCAAATATTTTTCCTCACCAAGAACATTCATGTCGCCTCTTCTAAAAACACTTTGTACATACATTTCGGGGTGAAGCATCTCATTGACGTTCCCAATTGGAAGGAAAGTACCGTTTAAGTTAAGCTTAACTTCGTTATCATCTTTCTTATTTTCCTTTAAATTTTGTGATTCCCTTATACTTTGTGTTGGAAATGGATTAGACTCAACAATTTGACCTTTGTCTTCCTTGATTTGTACTGATTTTCCATCGTTAACTGCTTCAAAATAAACGTCCTTATCATTTGAATTAGGAATAAACTTTACGTAATAACGATCAGGCTGCGCTATAACTACCTCGGTTATAGAATTTTCTACTTCACCCGTTTTGACGATAGTCCCTGAAAGGGAACCGTAATTATCGTTGGCTTTAAACATTTTTGCACCAATGATTGGTTCTTCTTTTAACTCTGCTACTGAATTGACGTATTGTGATTTCGAATTAGCCTCCGTTATTTCCGGTTTACTAAGGTGCATATATCCATATATACCGACTCCTAAAGTGGCACCTGCAACAATACTGCCTATGATCTTTTTTGAATTGCTCATGATAGTGCTCCCCCCTGACAAATTTAGTTCTTAAATCGAACTTCGTCCCAAACAACTTTGGATGACGAAGAAGCCAAATTATTTGACATACCTATTGATGAGTAGCTATCTCCATAATATGTTCCTAGAATAACCCATTCATTAGAATAGTTGAGTTGATTTACATTAAGATCTACCCTTTGCCCATCTTCATACCAAACATGATATTTGACGGAACCAGTAGAATTACAACTCGGAATGTAAACCGCGTATTCAGTACGTCCATTAAGTTCTTTGGCCCACTCTCCCGTAGAAGTTGGACTACTGCTACCATAATACCAGTAGCTTTTACCATCATAACCGCAGCTACTCGTACTATTCATTACCCCTGACGACCACCACCCTGAGGAAATATCCCCATTATAGACGTAAGATGTCGCGGCGAAAGCGGAAATTGACGACAATACGGATAACGTAAGTAGCAGTGTAAAAACTACTAAAGACTTGCGAAGTTTCACAAGAATCCCCCTTACTTGTAATTATTTTACATATTTATAAATACATCATGTTCTTTTGTAAATAAAGGGACTTTTCTCTTATTATTGTAAAATTAGTGTTTTATATGATTTCAATGTTATAAGGATGACATTAAAAATACATCTCAGCATTATAACCTACGCACCGGATGGTTAGTGGCTTCAATAACTCTATCGGAGGTCATTCTGTGTTGTGCTTTGAAAATAACGTATTGTAATACTTTTACCATGTTCGGTAATGAAACTTTTGGCATGTGTCCGATAGGCTGCATGCCTTTTTGATGCGCATGTGGGCAGGCTGACCGTTCCAACTGATTCCAAAAGTGGGAGCAAGCTTGTGGTATACTTAGGTAATAAACATTTTTTCTTGTAGGATGGAGAGGGAGTGGATACAGATGGAAGTTTTTATTCTCATCGTCGTCGTATTTGTAATCTTAGTCATTGTCTTTGCAAACAAAGCCAAAACTGGCACAAGCAGACGCTCGTACTCAAATTCTACCGATAGCAGCAGCTCCTTCTACGCCGACAGCAGCCATCACCATCGTGACCGTGATACAGATGGAGATTGGAGAAGCAGCGACAGCGGCAGTGACTACAGCAGCAGCGGCAGTGATAGCGGAGGCGGAGACAGCGGCGGAGGCGGCGGTGGAGACTGACGCTTTTGCCACGCCGCGTTGTATGTTACAATGATTGGGAAAATGATTCCAAACCATAAATGGTGCGGTCTTGAAAAGGAGAGATGTTTTATGTCAAACATGAAAAACGCTCAGAGTGTAGGAAGTTTCGTCGCAGGAATCCTCCTTTCAAGCGGAAAATAACACCGTTCACAAAATGAGGATTCGACTGCGACTGGTGTTGGCGTACGGCCAATCATTAACCATTTGCAGGGGGAATCCGTAGTGAATCAAGCAACCAATCAATCAACATTGCAATCTTTGGGCTGGAATGAGCATTTTGCCAATCTGTTTGCCCCTTATGCCGAAGAAGGCTTCAGCGTGGGAAGAATCTCGCTGGAACATAAACGCATTTACCGTCTGATGAGCGAGCATGGCGAGCTTTTGGGCGAAGTCACGGGCAAGCTGCGCTATGAGGCGACGGGTCGCGAGGATTATCCGGCGGTAGGAGACTGGGTAGTCATCAAGGCGCGTCCCGAGGAAAAGAAAGCCTCGATTCATGCGCTGCTCCCGCGCAAGAGCAAGTTTTCGCGAAAAGTGGCCGGGGAAACGGTCGAAGAACAAATCGTGGCAGCCAACGTCGATACGGTCTTTTTGGTGACTGCCTTGAACAACGACTTTAATATACGCAGGATGGAGCGTTATCTCATCCTCGCCTGGGAAAGCGGAGCCAATCCGGTGATCGTGCTGTCCAAGGCTGATTTGTGCGACGATCTGGAAAAGTGCATGGCTGAAGTGGAAACCGTCGCGATCGGCGTGCCCGTGCACGTAGTCAGTGCAGAGCAGGGAGAAGGGCTGGAACAGCTCGCACCTTACCTGGGCAGCGGACAGACGGTGGCGCTCATGGGCTCGTCGGGGGTCGGCAAATCGACGCTGATCAACAAGCTGAGCGGAGCAGAGCGTCAAAAAGTAAGCGGCGTTCGCGACGGAGATGATCGCGGGCGGCATACGACGACGCACCGTGAGCTGTTCCAGTTGCCAGGCGGCGCTCTCATGATCGACACGCCGGGAATGAGAGAATTGCAGCTGTGGGAAGCCGATGAAGGATTCCGTGGCGCTTTTGACGATGTCGAGAAGCTGGCGGAAGACTGCCGATTCAGCGATTGCCAGCACGGGCGGGAGCCGGGCTGTGCCGTCCGGGAAGCGATTGCGGATGGCACATTGGAGCAGGCTCGCTTCGACAGCTATTTGAAACTGCAACGGGAACTGGCTCATCTGGCGCGCAAGGAAGACGCCAGGCTGGCAGCGGCCGAGAAAGACAAATGGAAGAAAATGACGATGCAGCATCGCAGCAAAAAGCCTAAGCGATAAACGAAAAGACCCTCGAAGCTTCGGGGGTTTTTTCCGTTTTTCAGCAAGCAAAAACAGCTTGGTAGACTTTCAGAAATTTACCCTTGATCACAGCAAGCCAGTTGTGATAGATTTGGTCAAGACCCAGCAAACAGGCTGGGTAATAGGCAGAAGAAGTGCTCGTATAATTTTGGGAATAAGGCCCAACAGTTTCTACCGGGTGACCGTAAATCGCCTGACTACGAGTGAAATAGCGTCTGTTTGGCATCGCGGCTGCCGTTCCTTTGTTCTTCGCAACAAAAGGAGTGGTTTTATCCCGATCCGAACGATGCTGACACGCATTTGTTGGCGTGCTGCACCTAAAGGGAAAAATGCCCCGAAGGACAGTTTCACTTGGCGTTGGTTTTATTACCTGAGCCTGCTTGTGAACTGTCCGTTCGGGGCTTTTATTTTTTTCACCAGGTTTGAGCGAGTGGCGTTGGCAGGCAACGTCCGAGTGTTGATGGAGGAGGAAGAACAGATGAAAGAATTGCAAGAGCGCATTGTCCAGGACGGCAAAGTGTTGTCCGCATCCGTGTTGAAGGTGGATGCGTTTTTGAACCATCAGGTAGACCCGCAGTTGACGATGAAAATCGGGGAGCGCTTCGCCGAGCTTTTCGCAGGTGAAAAGATTACGAAAGTATTGACGATTGAGGCAAGCGGGATTCATTTTGCGCTGGCGACGTCGTTTGCCCTCGGTGTGCCTTTTGTATACGCGAAAAAGAAAAAGGCCGTGACGCTGACAGAAGACGTGTACTCGGCTCCTGTGCACTCGTTTACCCGCCAGGAAACGTATCAGATCAGTGTGTCCAAGCAGTACCTGTCTGCCGATGACCGCGTGCTGATCGTCGACGACTTCCTTGCGACAGGAGCAGCCTTGATTGGGTTGACCCAAATCATCAAAGATGCGAATGCTCATCTGGTCGGCATCGGAGCCGTGATCGAGAAAAGCTTCCAGGAAGGTCGCGGACTGCTGGAGCAAGCGGGTGTGCGCATTGAATCGTTGGCCCGTATCGAGTCCATGTCGCCAGAAGGCATTCACTTTATTCAACCGGAATCTGTTCGCGTCTAAAACCGATCGATCAAGAGGAGAGAAGATTACTTCATGCTATCCAAACAAAAGATAGTTACTTTAGGTTTGCAGCACGTTTTGGCGATGTATGCCGGTGCTGTTGTCGTGCCGCTCATTATTGGCGGGGCTTTGAACCTGACTCCCGCCCAGATTGCCTATTTGATTGCCGCTGACTTGTTTACGTGTGGGATCGCCACCCTGTTGCAGGTGATCGGCACGCGTTACACCGGGATTCGTCTTCCGGTCGTGCTCGGCTGTACGTTTACAGCGGTAGGGCCGATTATTGCGATTGCCTCGACGAGCAATTTGGCGACGGCCTACGGGGCCATTATCGTTTCCGGTTTGTTTGTAGTATTGGCAGCTCCCCTGTTTGGCAAGCTGCTGCGGTTTTTCCCGACGGTGGTGCAAGGTTCCGTCGTGACGATCATCGGCTTGTCGCTCATTCCTGTGGCGATGAACAACGCGGCTGGCGGCCAGGGCATGCCTGACTTCGGTTCCCCGCGAAACTTGCTCCTCGCTTTGGGGACATTGGTTATCATTTTGGTTATTAACCGTTTCTTTACCGGATTTATTCGGGCGATTTCTGTCCTGCTCGGCCTTGTGATCGGTACGGTCGTGGCGTACACGATGGGCATGGTCAGCTTCGCCAATGTGGCGGAGGCGTCCTGGTTCAGCGTGGTCGAGCCGTTCTACTTCGGCACCCCGCAATTTTCCATCGTGGCGATTGTGACGATGATTCTGGTCAACATTATCAGTATGGCTGAGTCGACTGGCGTTTATTTTGCGCTTGGAAAAGTAACCGATACGAAGGTTACGGACAAAGACGTAGTCAAAGGTTTGCGCGGGGAAGGAATCGCGATCGTTTTGGGCGGTGTTTTCAATGCCTTCCCGTACACAGCCTTTTCGCAAAACGTTGGTCTGGTTTCTTTGACAGGCATCAAAACGCGCGATGTGATGATCGGAGCCGGCGGCCTGCTGGTTGTCCTCGGCCTTTTGCCGAAGCTGGCTGCCCTGACGACCGTTGTGCCGAATGCCGTGCTGGGCGGCGCCATGATCGCGATGTTCGGCATGGTGGTAGCGTCCGGCATCAACATTTTGTCGCAGGTGGATCTTCGCCAAAACGAAAACTTGCTGATTGCCGCTTGCAGTATCGCAGTCGGTCTTGGCTCCGCGGCTGTTCCAACGATGTTTGACCAACTGCCGACTTTGGCGAAAATGATGCTGCAAAACGGCATCGTGACAGGCTCGCTGACTGCTGTGATTTTGAACATTTTGCTCGTTCATACGAATAAAAAAGTGCAACAGGCTCCTGTGCCGAGTACGATCTCAGAAGCTTCCTGAGGCTTGTCAGGCAATCGTCAGTCTATTAAAAAGATGAAAACCGCCATTCTCTAGCTGTGTGCAGAGGATGGCGGTTTTTTTGGCGATAAAAAAGGCTCTCCCGAGGTTGGCAAGCGTCTAATGGCCTTGGCCAAGTCAGACATACGATGGCTATGTACGAAATCAACAGGGAAGGAAAGATGAGTGCATGGCTACCTTTCGGGAGGCGCTGAAAGCGAAGAACCATCTCGTGAAAAAATGGAAGCGAATGCCCGGTGTCATGGGCATTGGCGTCGGATATGTAAACGGCAGGAACAACCAAAAGGGCGCTTGTGTCGTACTGTATACGCTGGACGCTAGTGCCGCCGTGAAAAAAGGCTGCCCGAGCTGCGTGGCGGTCAAACGGAAAAAAGGCGGAAAGCGGCCAAAGATTACTTCCCATGTGGCTGTCCCTGTGCGAACAGTGACATCGGGGAGATGCAGCAGCCATCAAAAATGGCGGGCAACGTCGAGCTATCGCCGGAGGATTCGTCCGGTGATAGCAGGCGTCAGCGTAGGATATCCGGGAGCGTCCGGGACGGCGGGCCTGATCGTGACCGGAGCGCTCAGACGGGCACAACGCTTTTTGCTGAGCAACAACCACGTTTTGAACCGCAACAATACCGGAGGCTACACGGAGACGATCCAGCCGGGAGGATCGGATGGCGGGCGTTCCGGACGCGACCGGATTGGACAACTGTACCGTTTTGTCCGGCTGCGAAAAAATGCCGTCAACGATATGGATGTGGCGATCAGCATTCCGACTTCCAATAACCTGCTTGCTCCGCGCTATGCGAAAGTCGGCACGATTCCCGGATATGTCCGCTCTTATGCGATCGGCAGCCGTTTGAAAAAGGTAGGCCGGACCACGGGCTTCGTCCATGGAGTCGTAGAGTCGACTCACACCGATATTAACGTCGATTACGGAGATTACGGCGGACTGGGAACGATTCGCTTCCGCAACCAGACCGTGATCCGCAGCGCAGCGCCGATTTCGCTGCCAGGTGATTCCGGCTCTGTCTGGTTGACCGCAAACAATTACGCCGCTGCCGTCAACTTCGCAGGTTCAGCAGACGGCAGGCTGTCGATCGCTTTTCCGATTCACCGGGCGATGCGCGCGCTTGGCTTGCGGGTGGCCCAGCCTGCTTCCGCGCTTTCGTCCAGAAAACGCGCTGTTCGCCGCAGGAAAAAGGTTAGGAAGTAATCTGGTTCATTTCGGAAGCGAGATCGTCCAGACAGGCAAGCACCTCCGCAGAGCGTGCTTCCAGGATGGCAAATGCCATCTCGGCCTCTTTTTGTTTGCCCGTAGAAGCCAGCGTGAAAATATGGCGAATCGCGTCGTGAAACCCTCTGTGCGGCTCTGCCAGCCGTTTGAAAGCGGGGAGGGAGCTGATCGCCTGGTTTTGTTTCGCCTCGTCATACCAAAGCCCGAGACGGCAATTGTGGTGATCGATGAGGTCTTTTTCCGTGATGGAATGATAACCGAGCAAGAAGTTGTACACCCACCATTTCCAGAGCAGATGGTCGGTTTTGACGATGCGCAAGCTGTGTTTGGCTTTCAGGCGTGTAATTTGACTGATGCTGTTTTTGTGCAGGGCGTTGATGCCAGCCCCGATTTCGTAGACGTTTTTGCCTGCGTGGGAGACGTGGGTGAAAATTTGTTCCATATTGTTCTCCACCTGGGAAATTCGCATGGAAATATCTTCGGTTGAAGCTGACTGTTCTTCTGTCAACGAAGCGATGTGTCCCGTCGCATGGCCTACTTGTTCGATATTTTGCACAATCTCGCCTAACAACTCGATCGCTTCGCGTGTCTGAGTGGCATTGTCGTTGAAATGAGTGCCAAGCAGAGCCGCCGTTTCTTTGACCAGGCTCGCTTCATGGCGGACGGTATCCATCGTGCTGGTGATGCTTTGTACGGAATGTTTGGTTTGTTCCGCGAGCTTGCGCACTTCCTCGGCGACGATGGAAAAGCCGCGCCCATGCTCACCCGCCCGGGCAGCTTCGATAGAGGCGTTCAAGGCGAGCAAATTCGTCTGATCCGCGACGCTTTTGATCACTTGCACGACTTGGGAGACAGCTTCGATGGAAGTCGTCAGCGACGAGATTTTGGCCTGCATCTCGTTAAATTCTTCCGCCATGGACAGGAAGCTTGTCAATGACATCTGGATGATTTTTTGCCCGGCTGTGGCCTGCTCCATGGTCGTCGCAGCATTTTCCGCCACGTGCACGGCGGAGGCGGCTACCTTTTGCACCGATTCGGACAGTTGCTCGGCTGCATGTCTGACCGTGCCGGTTTCCACGCTTGTCGTGTCGATGGTATCGAGTACATGCTTGATTTTATCGATTTGCATGACCAGCTCCAGGACATTGCCCAGGCGGTCGATCGTTTTGTAGTCGTGATCCTCTTGATAAGCTTCCAGCACGATCTGGGAGTCGAGCGTGAGCAGCTTGATCAAGGCAAGCAAGATGGAAGACAGTTCGTCCGGCTTTTTGCTGTAAGTATGGACGATGGCGGGAATAAAGCATTCGTACAGCCGCATGTAAGAGCCGGTGTACCACTCTGGGGCGAGTCCGATTTTACTGTGGACTTCCCCGATTTTTTCCCGTCCCGCGACGTAGGCATCGTTGAGTTGTGCGTTGGAAAGCGATTGCAAATAGTGGCGAAAGGAACCGGAGAGGCGTCCTACAGTAGTATGGACTTCAATGATATTCATCAAATTCGCATAGTGGCCAAGCATCTGATAATGCCGCTCGGTAATCGTGTCGATATGCTCGGTTATGAGCGGTTCGATTTGCGCGAGCCGCCTGAGATCGTCATTGTTCATCTGCAAAAAGTTTACTTTTGCCCGCAATTGCTCTGTCATCGCGATATCGCTTTCCTGGATCGGGGCCGTTTGTGATCGCGCCCAACGCTTGCCAAACATAGAATCCCTCCGCTTTTTTATCAAAAACTGACCTATCCATGCCACGGAATAGGTCAGCCACCGTCATCCAAAATAGTTCTCACTACCTACCTGATTATACCATTCGAGGAAGAAATGATACTGTGGAACTACTGTGAATTTGTGAAATGTTTATGTAAGTCAGGCTGCTTCAATCGAAAAAAGTCATGTGTGGCATAGCTTCGCGGTAGTAGGCGAGCCGATCCTGCAACGTTCCAGTGTGCAGCTCGAACTTATGCCCGTCGGGGTCGGTGAAATAAAGCGAGCGCTTGTCCCGTTCATCGCGTTCCCGGCCCGGCAAAATGGGGACGCCGTGCTGTTGCAGATGACGTTTCCAGTCGTCAAAAGCGGCTTCGGAAAGCGAAAAGGCCAGATGCGTGTAGGACAAGGAAATCTCGTTGCGGGGGATGTCGGGTTCTTCGTTCAAAGCGAGCCAGTAGCCGTTCCAGTCAAAATAAGCCAGCTTTCTGCCGCGGACGAGCGGCTTGGCGCCGAGCACGTCACGGTAAAAGCAAAAGGAGCGTTCCAAATCGGCTACCGAAAACAGAAAATGGTTGATTCCGCCCAGTGGTTGCATAGCCATCGCCTCTTTCTCCTTTGCACACAAGTTGCCTTTATTTTACGGTAACAAGGAGCGGGGTGCCAACGACGATCAATCGGACAACTGGACAGGACAGGCGAATAGCGAGCGGCAAAAACAGGCATCCCGCACCATGCGGCTGCCTGTTTTGCCTGTTCAAGCACCAGGGCTAGGATTGGCTCTGTTGCGACTGGGCTTGTGTTTGCAGCGTGGATTGGACTTGCGACACCATCGTTTGCGCCTGGGCAATCTCCTGGGAAGCTTGCTTCAATGCTTCCTCGGCCAGTTGCGGGTTGGCAGCGGATTGCTCGATGGCTTGCGTAATCATATTTTTCGCGAGAGTGGTCGCCACTTCGGCTTTTTTCAGAGAGTCTGTGTTGATTTGGCTTGGCATGTTTGTTCCTCCTTGAACAGATGGTTGATGTGGCACACCGTACTACTTTCTCCTGTTTGCCCGCAATTATGTATGGGGGATGTGCCCAACCGTTTGCGCTGGTGGTTGCATACCCTTGTAGGAGGGGAGGAATGCGAGATGAAGAAAAAGTGGGTTGGGGTTGTCCGGCAAGCGGAGCAGGCTTTTTGGACGATCGTGTTTTCAGCACACAAGCGTGTAGGCAATCGAGGCGTCATTTTGCCCAAACGCTTTAATTCCGTCAGCAAAATTCGCCGGTTCTTGACGAGATTCATGACGCCTTGCCTCGCAAACCGCGTGATCGGCAATCTCGATCTGAGAAGGATCAACGGCCAGCTTGCCGTTCCGGTTGGAGACGGGATCGGAGCGACTCCAATCGTCAAATCGCAGGTGTTGAAAAAGAGTGCGAGGTGCGTGACCATCGCAGTCTGGTTTCAGTTTGACCCGAGCGACCGCTTTTTTCGCGTGTATCAGTTGAAAAAGCTGCCGGACGGCCGCTGGATTGTAGTCGGGCGTCATCCTTTGGACTATCCATTCAATTTGCCAAACCAACTGTTCAGAATCGTGCCGGGTTGCTGCAAGCCGTGTGTGCGCGGATGCAGGCGGCGGGTGAGGGGCAAGGTGCGGCCTGGGGCGAGGGCGGCGCTAACAAAACGCAGGAGCGCATGCTGCGCCTGAGAAGCGATCGCAAATTTTCAGGAAAGAAGTGGTGACATTTTCGTACTGACTCCGTTTGGATGAAAGGGAGGTGGGAGATGAAGGCACAATTATGGAGCGAATGGATCGCTGAGCACCAGCACCCACTGTATCGTTATTTGTACCGGGTGTGCGGGTTGCGCGAAATTGCCGAAGAGTTATTGCAGGAGACTTGTCACCGTGCCATGCTCTCCCTCTCGATTCAAGCTGCCCGGCAGGCTCAGGCGTGGGGCTGCAAAGCGGCGCGGCATTTGTATATGGACTGGCTGCGCAAAAAACATCCGAAAAAAGCAGGCGGGAAAACTTGCGCTGCTTGTTCAGCACGTCCTTGCGCCTATATGAACCGGAAGCGATCTAGCGCCAAAAAACGGACAAGGAGCGGGCAGGCAGATCATTTTAAAAAACGGTATTGATTTTGGGACGACTTGCCTGTAAAATATCTAAGTGTTGCGACTCCTATCGGATTTTGTCGAATAGAAGGAGCAATAACGTGTGGGAAATCGGGAAGTAGCTCAGCTTGGTAGAGTACTTGGCTTGGGACCAAGGGGTCGCAGGTTCGAATCCTGTCTTCCCGACCATTTTACACACGAACAGGCCGGTATGGCGGAATTGGCAGACGCGCGCGACTCAAAATCGTGAGGGAAACCGTGGGGGTTCAAGTCCCTCTACCGGCACCAGCAATCTATACATATGGTTTTCGTTATAAGGTGGGAAACAGTGAGTAGACCTGTTTCTCACTTTTTCATTTTGTCCGAAAAAGGGACGTTGCAGCTCGCAGCCTTTCCAATTGCTCTTTCGTTTGTTTACAATAAGGCTCTTTTCGCAAATTTTGTTGCTATTGCTGTTGTGGAAACGTGTGTTCTATAATGAAAATCAGGAAGTCTATAGGATTTCCATTTACCGTGAATGCACGCTTCGCTTGGTACTATAAATATCAAGCAACTCACGGCTTTTCTAAAAGCAACAATTTCTTAGAAAAGAGCGTACAATAAAGAGGAAAAGGAGGCGGATCGCGTGAGACTTGCGGGAAAACAAGTAGTCTGCTTTGTGGAAAGCGAATTTGAAGATCTGGAACTGTGGTACCCGGTGCTCCGGCTGCGCGAGGAAGGGGCGGCTGTTCATCTGGTTGGACCGAAAGCGGGACATGTCTACATCGGAAAATACGGTGTGCCATGCGAAGCGGACAAGGCGATGAGCGAGATTGATCCTTCGCAGTACGACGGCGTGCTCGTTCCGGGCGGCTGGGCGCCGGACAAGCTGCGGCGTTATCCGGAGGTGCTCGCGTTTGTCCGTGCCATGCACGAGGCGAAAAAGCCGATCGGTCACATCTGCCATGCAGGTTGGGTGCTCGCTTCGGCAAAAATTTTGCATGGAGTGAAAACAACGTCGACGCCAGGCATCAAGGATGACATGGAAAACGCTGGTGCGATTTGGATCGATGAAGAGGTCGTGGTCGATGGACACATCGTCGGTTCCCGTCGTCCGCCAGATTTGCCAGCGTACGCCAAAGCTTTCGCCGATTTGCTCGCACAGTAGCAAGCAGGCAATCCGAATATACGAGTGGAACGAAAAGGCACACCCGCAGCGATCAAGCGGGTGTGCCTTTTCTATGTCCGTCAGCTTGCTCTTCACGAGTTGGTTTTTCTGTCTTTTTTCCAGGGCGGATCGCCCCATTCGTGCAGCTTGTTGCTTGCGACATAAAACAGGTACGGAATCAAAAAAGCGAGCAAGGCTCCGCCGAAAGTGAGAAACGGAGGCAGAGAACCGAAGTATTTGAACATAACTGTCACCTTCCTTCCTCTAACTCTGAACGGTTGATGGAGCCGACATTGCGCAAATACACCTTTGCTTCGACCTTGATCGTGCTCTTTTCGTACAGGCGCTGTCCGCTCTCCCAATCTTTCTGGATTTGTTTCCAGAGCGAGTATTCTTTTTGCCGGATATTGCTGCCCAGCTTGATGACATCCACTTTCATTTCCTTATGCACCTTTTGCAGCGTGTCCAGACACATCCGCTCGATTTCCTTGGCGAAGGCGCGTTCCAGCTTTTTCGTCTCTTCTTTGCTGAGAAAATCCATGAGCGCGTAGGCTTCCGCCAAAATGCCCTCGCATTCGATTTTGATGGTGAACTTGAAATTTTGCTTGTCTCGCAAGTCTTGCACGATTTCATGCTTCGTTCCTTGAATGTTCAATACGACGAGATCGCCTTTTACCTTGGCTTTCAACAGTCCTCCATCAATGCTCCCGGTGAGAAAGTTCAAGCCTTCCGTCTCTTCCTCGCCGAGAAAGCCGACCATCTGATTGTAGAGGGAAAATACGGCGCTTCCTGCCATCTTGATTTCATTTTTTTCCGCCCGTACTCGGGGGATGACGAAGCTGAACGGATTAAGCAATTCTTCATGAATATCGCCGATGCGTACCTCGGGGAGCATGCGCGCGTTTTTTTCGATATTTTCGCCAATCGAATTGATGTAGAGCGAGGGCAGCTTTTCTGTTTTCGGCTTGACCTCGATGATGCTTTTGGCTAACCCGTTGGCAATAAACACTTTGCCGCTCCGTCTGGAATCCGGGTCGCGCAGCAGAAAGTCCATGGCGTTGGCGAAGCCGTTGGGAGTACGCGCCACTTCTTCGGAGATGACGAGCACTTTCAGATGCTGGTAAAAAGGAGCGCGGCTCGTACGCGTAGCCAGCTCGCGGGACACTTCGAAGAGCGAGTCACCCTCTGAGGTGAGGTTCAAAAACGCTTCGTTCGTCGTGTTTTGCCCGCCGCCGCCTCCCTGGCTACCCGCGATCAATCCTCCGGGGATGACGAGCTGATGGGTGACGAGAAAGCGTTGCTTCACTTTCGGTTTTCGCGGTGCCTCTTTGGCCGCCCGTTTTTCCACTTCTTTTGTCCGGGGCGCATCAATCGCAATTCCGACGACAAAGCCGCGCTCCTCGATTTGCACCTGATCCCAGCACCCGGCGAGCAGAGCCGAGACGATGACGAGGATGGTCGGCAAGGCAAAGCGCTTATTCATGCCCCTTCACCCCGCGCATGATGGCGATCAGGAGCAGACAGATCGGACATAAATAGACGATGATCATGCCGAAATACGTGATGGCGTCCGCAAAAGCGAAGAAGTCGACCAGGTTTTGCGGCAACATCGCCACGAAGTAAATGATCGGCGACAGGGCCAAAATCCAGACCATCTTTTTCACTTTGCGAAACATGGAGGTCAGATTGAGAATGGTGATGTCGAGCCACATGACGCACGTGTTGAAAATGGTCATGATCCAGATCGTGAAAAACATGGACTCTACCCGTTCAAAAAAACCGCCGGGAATTTCTACTTCCTTCGCGAGGTCAATGGTCGGATAGGTCAGATTTTTGGCGACCTCGGCGGAAAAGACCCCGATGACAAAAATGTAGATGGTGACGTAAAGGGAGACGGGGATGAACAGCCCCAGAAGCATTGCTTTAGGTCCTTCCTCTGGATTTCTCATCAACATCGTATAGAACAGGATGATTTCAAAGCCGGAGTAAGAAAGCCCGACCGCTTTGGAGCCTTCCAGAAGTGATTTCCAGCTTGAAGAAAAATAAGGCCGGATGTTTTCGATTTCCAACAGTTGCGTGGTGAACACCAGAACGAAAAAGATCACGACGAGGACAACGGGCAGAAAAAGCAGGTTCAGCCGCAGCATGGCGATACGCGATCCAGCCACGGCGTATTGTACGATCAACAAAAAGCTGAGGGTAATCATCTCGACGGGCGTACTGTAAAACAAATACTGCTTGGCGATATTTCCGATCGCGCGGATTTCAAACGACACAAACAGCATCGTGTACAGACAGACGAGCAAGGTCAGCGCATAGGCGACAGGTTTGCTCGCGATGATAGCGGTGTAGTCAAAAAACGTTTGCCGGGGAAAGCGTGCCGCCAGCTTCGCCAGCAACCACCCGATCAATAAAGCGACAAGCCCGCTGATCACGACAGAAATCCAGCCGTCGAACCCGCTCGTTGCTTTTGCCAGGGCGCGGGGAAAAGTGAGGATGCCCACCCCGACTGTAACCGAGGCGATGTTGATGCCCATATGATTTTTGCTAATCATTTTTTCCGACAAGGTTTGTGCACTCATTTGGAATCCCCTGTTCTCATGCGAATTTCATCTTCTGGATGCAGGGCTTGCGGCCGCTCTTTCAAGAAGGTCACAGGTGCGCGCAAGATCAAATCTTTCCAGTCCCTGGGCATTTGCGGCGCAAGCGGAGCCAGGTACGGATAGCCGATGCTCGTCAAATTCGACAGGTGGATCATGATGGCGATCAAGCTCAAAATGACCCCGTATATTCCGAAGATGGCCGCGCCAAACATGGCGAAAAACCGGATCATGCGAAAAGCGATCGCCAACTGAAAGGACGGGATCGCAAAAGAGGAGATGGCTGTTAGCGCGACGACGATGACCATGACCGGGCTTACAATCCCGGCGGATACGGCTGCATCTCCGATGACCAAACCGCCGACGATCCCGACGGTTTGTCCGATCGGCTTGGGCAGGCGCAGCCCGGCTTCCTGAAGCAACTCCATGGTCGTGATCATCATGAGCGATTCAATGAAGGCGGGAAACGGAACACCGTCTCGCGTGGCGGCAATCGAGAAGGCGAGATCGGACGGGATCAAGCCCGGGTGAAACGTCACAAGTGCGATATACAACGATGGGGAAAACACCGCGAAAAAAGCGGCCAGATAGCGTAAAAGCCGTGTCAGTGTACCGACGATCCAGCGTTCGTAGTAATCCTCCGGCGAGTGCAGAAGCAGGCCAATTGTGACAGGGAGGATCAACACCATCGGCGTACCGTCGAGCAGGATCGCTACGCGTCCTTGAAACAGCGAAGCGCTGACCTTGTCCGGCCGTTCGGTGTTGTGAGCCTGCGGGAAGGGCGAGAGAAAATCGTCCTCGATCCACTGTTCGATAAAACCGGATTCCTCGACTTCGTCAATGTCAATCGTGGCAATCCGCCGTCTGACCTCGTCCAGCATTTCGTGATCGACGATGTCATCTATATAGGCGATGATCAGCTCGGTTTTGCTGCGTGTCCCTACCCATGAACTTTCAAAGCGCAGATTGGGGTCTTTTACCCGTCTGCGGATGCGCACGGTATTATCGCGGATGCTTTCCGTGAAGCCGTCCCGTGGGCCGCGAACGAGTCCCTCGGAGACTGGCTCTTCGATGCCGCGGGTTTTCCAGCCTTTGCTGTCGATGAGGATCAGCTCGCTGGAACCATCGACAAACAGGGCTGTGTCTCCGGACAAAATACAGTCGAGGGCTGCGGTAAGCGATGTTTCTTTTTTGATCTCGACAACGGACAATACTTCTTCAAAAAGGAGCTGGATGATCTCGTCAGG
This sequence comes from Brevibacillus sp. FSL K6-0770, assembly GCF_038000275.1. Lineage (NCBI taxonomy): Bacteria > Bacillati > Bacillota > Bacilli > Caryophanales > Paenibacillaceae > Brevibacillus > Brevibacillus sp. FSL K6-0770. The sequence continues at coordinate 4,384,326 of NZ_JBBOBQ010000001.1, read as the reverse complement.
TTCAGGGGGAACCGATTTTTCCGAGGTGGAGATCATCAACTGGATGTGCCCCAGGACTTGGTTATGCAGCATATCCGAATCCGCTAATCCGTCAAGGGCAATGACCGCGCACGTATGGTTTGTATTGCCGATGAGAAACGTGCGGATCAGCAAATCGTGGGGGTTGCCCAATAAAGTACGGAACAGCTCCAAGTTATCCGCAAGGTTGGGAGAGAGCGTTAATTCAGGCGTTTGCCGCTGTTGCATGTGCTGGGAAAAGGGAGAGGTTTTCTTTTTGCGTCGCTGGGCGAAAAATTTTCGCATCATGGAATTCCCTCCCGTTCAAAATGCGAATAGCATGTTAGTGCGATTTTTTCCAGAACAGAGGGAAATTATGCGGATGAAAGTTCCACGACAAACTTTCGCACAAAGAATTGAACAACCCTATGAGGTATGATACATTCGGCATGGTAGAATAGAGAGTAGTAGAGAGAGTAGGAATGACGGAGAAGGGTGGAATAGTAGTGCTTGACAGTCAAGTTTTGGTTCGGGATACAGACTTTTCAAGACTCGCGCTTACATGGGAGCAGCTTGCGCAGTTGATGGGGGAGCAGGGAGATGCGACAACCCCTGCCAAACTGAGACAGCTGGCTGAAAAAACAAGGAGAGCAGAGTTGAACATCGCTTTTTGCGGACACTTCTCCGCAGGAAAGTCCACGATGATCAATACGCTTCTGGGCGTCAGCCTGCTGCCGTCCAATCCCATACCGACCAGCGCCAATGTAGTGAAGATCCGCGGGGGCGAAAAAGCCGCTCGCGTCTATACAATGAACGGCGATGTCGTGACGTTTGATCCGGATACGGAGATGGAGAAGCTCAAGCAGTTTGCGGTCGATGGGGATACCGTTGAATCGGTGGAAGTTTCCTATCCCGGAACGCTGCTCGACGAACACTCCAGCCTGCTCGATACCCCGGGGATCGACTCGACGGACGCCGCGCACAAAATCGCTACGGAATCCGCGCTGCACCTTGCAGATGTGGTCATTTACATGATGGATTACAACCACGTCCAGGCAGAAGAGAACTTCAATTTTACGAAAACGTTGAAAGACCGCGGCAAACCAGTGTATCTGGTCGTGAACATGATCGACAAGCACATTGACTTTGAGCTTGATTTCGAGAGCTACAAGGAAAGTGTGGAGGAAGCGTTTGCGACCTGGAACATTCATCCGGACGGCATTTTTTACACGTCCCTGGCTGAGCCTGACCACCCAGAAAATCAGTACGTGGAGCTGAAGCAAAAGCTGCTCTCGCTGATTGCCGGACGCGAAGAACTGGTAGCAAAAAGCGTGCGCAGTGCCGCCGAGCATCTGATCGAGGAGCACGTGCAGGCAGTGAAGGCAAGCCATGCGCAAACGCGCCAGGAGCTTGAGAACAAGCTGGACAGCCTGAATGTGGCGGATGTAGACAGCCGCGACGCACATGCTGTCGCCGCTGCGCTTGAACAGGCGCAGGCGATCATGCAGTCGCTTGGCAACCGTACGGCAGAAGCGCGTGCCCAGATGGAAAAAGAGTTGGGTGTTTTGCTCGACAACGCCCGCTTGACTTACTACAGCACGAGCGAAGCAGCGGCAAGCTACCTGGAAAGCCGCAAGCCAGGCTTCAAAATGGGCTTTTTGTTCGCAGGGAAAAAGACGGAGGAAGAGCGTCAGCGCCGCGAGGAAGCACTTCTGGCTGAGTTCCGCGAAAAGGTGGCGGGCAATCTCGACTTCCATTTCAAGGAATTGATGAGCAAACAATTGCAAGCGTACGAGCTGCGCGACGAAGATTACCACGCACGCGTCCATGCGACCGAGATTGTGATTACGGGCGAGTTTCTTGCCAAGCACATCAAGGATGGAGCGGCTTCCCGCGAATATGTGATGAACTACTGTACAGATGTCGCAAGCGCGATCAAACTGGAGTACAGACGCGCTGGCCTTGCGTTCATCGAGGAAGTCACCGCGCGCCTTGCGACCAACATGCAGGCGGAGAGCGCTTCGCAGCAGGAGCGTCTCGACGTGCTGCGCGAGATGGCCGCGGTGCACGGGCAGTTGGCCAGCTTTACTGCAAGCGAGGAAAACACAAGAGAGCGATTGCAGGCAATCATGCGTGAAGGAGAACAAGAATCATGAATCAGCTACGAGACAAATTAGTTGCGGCAGCAGAACGTCTGCGGCGCGCGAGTCACGAAATCGTTTCCGTACCAGGGATGCAAGCACAGGCGCAGGCGATGCTGGATCGCGCAGACCGTCTGACAGCGAACCGCTTCACTGTTGCGCTGTTCGGCGCGTTCAGCGCGGGTAAATCTTCTTTTGCCAATGCCTTGATGGGCGATCTCGTCCTGCCTGTATCCCCGAATCCGACTACGGCAGCGATCAACAAAATCATGCCGCCGAGTGAGGAGCATCCGCACGGCACAGTCCGCGTGGTGCTGAAAAGCAGGGAAGCGATCGAGCAGGATGTGCTGCGCTCGCTCGCTGTTTTCGGATTCCACGCTTCCAGTCTGGAAAGCGCTTTGGCCGAGCTGGACAAGATCGATGTGGCGCAAATTCCGCCGACAGCGAAGCCGCACTATACGTTCCTGAAAGCCGTCACAAAAGGGCTGGGCGAGATGAATGCTCACCTGGGCGGAGAGCTGATTGTCGACATGCAGGCGTTCAAAGGCTTTGTTGCCAAAGAAGAAAAAGCTTGCTTCGCCGAATACATCGAGCTGTTTTATTCCTGCCCGCTGACTGACCAGGGCATCGTGCTGGTCGATACGCCTGGGGCGGATTCGATCAATGCCCGCCATACGGGCGTGGCGTTTGAATACATGAAAAACGCGGACGCTGTTCTGTTCGTCACTTATTACAACCATGCGTTTTCCCAGGCAGACCGCGAATTTTTGCTGCAAATGGGCCGGGTCAAGGACACCTTCGAGATGGACAAGATGTTCTTCATCGTCAATGCAGCCGATCTCGCCGCTTCCCAGGAAGAGTTGCAGGGCGTGATTACGCACGTAGAGAAAAACTTGCTCACTTGTGGCATCCGTTTGCCGCGCATTTATCCGGTATCCAGCCAGACTGCGCTGTTGGCGCGCATGCACGAAAAAGGCAAGCTGGCTGCCTCGGCGGAAAAAGTATACCGTCAACGCACGCAAACAGCAGAAGGCGAGCCGCTCATGGCAGCAGACGAAGCGTTCAAGCTGTCCGGCATGGCTTCGTTTGAAAAAGAGTTCTTGCGTTTCACTATCGAGGAACTGACGCAAATTGCCGTGAACGCAGCGACAGGCGAAATTCGCCGCGCTTTCGACACGCTGAACGAGTTCATGCGCATGGCTCAATCTGGCGAAGACGAGCGCCTCGCGCGCAAAGAAGCGGCGAGCAAGGCCCAATCCGGGGCACTGGCTGCTGTTTCCGCGCTGGCGACTGCTTCGTACGAGCGCGACTTGGCAAAAGAACGGGAAGAGCTGCTCTACTACGTCAAGCAACGGCTGTTCTTCCGTTTTAACGAGTTGTTCAATGTGGCGTTCAACCCGGCTGTCCTGAAAGAAGACGGACGCAACATGAAGCAAGCCCTCCAAGGCTGCATGACCGATCTGTTGCGCTCGATCAGCTACGACCTGGCGCAGGAGCTGCGTGCGACCACGCTGCGCCTGGAGAAGTTTTTGAGCAAGCAGGGAACAGCGCTCGTTTCCGCTTGGCAAAAAGATGTGCATGCTTTCGCGGCAGGCTTGACACTGGCGCCGTACCAGCAGCGCCAGGTAGAGACGTTGAATTTTGCCGAGGAATTGCCTGTAGCGGAAGGGGCTTTCCAGCCAGCGCTCGGACTGTTCAAAAACACGAAAGACTTTTTCGAACTGGACGGCAAGCTGAAGCTGCGCGAAGAACTGGAAAAGCGCATGCAGGAGCCTGTAACGGCTTACGTGGCGACCGGAAGCGAACAGCTGAATCAGCAGTTTACGGCTTTGTTCAACGAGCTTGTCACCACGGAGCGCAACCGGGTAGTCGAGCAAATCAACGAATACTTCACAGGATTGTTCGCCGCGCTGGATATGACGGTCGATCTGGACGAGCTGGGAGCGAAAGTAGACCGCGTAGCGGCAGAGCTTTCCTAACATCTCATCAAGTCAAAAGGATAAGGCAAAAGACAAAAGGCAGTTCGCGCTCTCGTCAGGCAAATGACGGGCGTGACTGCCTTTTGTTGTTGGCTGTGCCTGAGCATGGGGGGCGCAGCCTGCTTTCTTTTGGCGATGTGGCTATTGTTTCCGCGCAAGCTGCTCCCATTCCTCGCGCAAAATGCCCATCTTGATCGCATCGTAGTATTCGCCGCGAACGATCCGCGCTTTTCGCACTCTGGCTTCTTCCTGCATGCCGAGTCGAGCGGCGAGCTTGATCATGCGCTCATTGCCCGACCAGGTGCCGATTCCCAGCCGCACCGTATCCATATGGGTGAACAGGTAATCCATCCACATCGCGAACGCTTCCTGCCCGTAGCCATTTGACCAGTAGCGCGAATCGTAAATGACAATGCCGATTTCAAACCAGTTCGTCTCCTGGGATACCCAATATCGGCCGACACTGCCGCGCAGCTCTCCGTCGATCTCGATGATCAGCTGTGTGCGTGGAGCATCTGTGCCGGCCAGCGCGAGTGATTCCGCGTGGCGAGGCAGGGTGCGGTACTCGTCCAGCGTCATTGGATCGAGCGGCTTGTACGGGCCGTTCCAGTTGAGATGCTCCCGGTCTTTCGCTTCGTAGTTCCAGTAGTAGAGCGTATCGATATCCTCATGGCGGATGTCGCGCAACAAAACTTTTTTTCCTTGCAAATGGACGTGCATGATTTTTCTCCTCTCTGCTTGAACAATCTGTTACCATTACTGTACGGGAAAATGTTCTGCATACATAGGGACAGAGTGCGTGTTTTTAATAGGGACAAAAAGGAGGCGAAGCACATGGAGTTTACGCCCACTTTACATAACGATGCCAGTGAGCCGCTCTATCGGCAGTTGTACAGGCAAATCAGCAAGCAAATCGTGTCGGGCGAGATTGCGGCGGGCACGCGGATGCCATCGATCCGCCAGATGGCAGAGGCGAGCGGTGTAGCGAAAAATACGGTAGAAGCCGCCTATCAGCAGCTGCTTGCCGAAGGTTATTTGACGAGCCGGGAGCGCAGCGGTTTTTTTGCCGCACAGGTGGAGGTGTGGGGGGAGCCGGAGCAGGGAGGGGCGGACATTCGGCAAAAAGCATGGAGCCTGAAAAAGAAAAAGGGCGATCATTTGAGCTGCCGCTTTAATTTTCACGGCTCCGTCGTGGATACGAAGCATTTTCCGTATGCAGCCTGGCGGTCGTGCATGCTGGAAGCACTGGACCGCTATCCGGACGATTTCGCTTTTTACGGAGACGATCAGGGGGAGTGGGAGCTGCGGGAACAGCTGGCGAGCTATTTGCGCAGGGCGCGCACGCTCGCTTGTACGCCTGAGCAAATATGGATCGGAACGGGACTGCAGCAATCGCTCAGCTTCTTGTGCCTGTTGCTTGCGGATCGGCATCGCGTGATCGCGGTGGAAGAACCCGGCTATGCCGATGCGCGGATTGTGTTTTCGCAGCACGGGTATGAAGTGGTTCCGATTCCGCTGGACGCTGACGGGCTATCTATCCAATGCCTTGCGCAGAGCGGGGCAACGGTTGTCTATACGACACCTTCGCACCAGTATCCGTACGGAATGGTCATGCCGATTGCGCAGCGGCAGCGGCTGTTGCAATGGGCGGAGCGCACAAACGGGATCATCATCGAAAACGACTACGATGGAGAATTTCGCTATAATGTGCAGCCGACGCCCTCTTTGCAAGGACTGGATCGGGAGGGGCGCGTCGTTTATGTCGGCAATTTTTCCAAAGCGTTCTCCCCGGCTCTGCGAATGGACTATATGGTGCTGCCAGCGGAACTGCTTGAGCGCTATTTGCAATCGTTTCAAGCCTATCCCGCTGTGGTGTCGCGCCACCTGCAACGGACGATGCAGCTGTTCATGCAAAAAGGGCACTGGGAGAAGCATGTGCGGAAAATGCGCACGATCTATCAGCGCAAGCATGCGATCCTGCTGCAAGCGATCCGCGACTATATGCCACCTACCGTCACGGTGCTCGGCCATTCTGCCGGGCTGCACATTTTGCTTGCGGTACATACGAAGCAGTGCGAGGCAGAGCTGATCGCAGCGGCTTGGGAAGCGGGAATCCGCGTGTATTCGAGCGGGCGCAACTGGATGACGGCCCCGGACATGGAGCTGCCGCGCATCATCGTCGGCTTTGGCGGGATGGAGGAGGACGATATACGGGAAGGGATTCGCCTGCTGGCAAAAGCGTGGTCGGACGCGTAGCGGGCGATTGTGCCCGGAGAATCAGGAATCATCACGATGGGAAGAGGAAAAGCAAGCACAGGCTGCGCTCGCGACAGCAAAACGCCCAAGCACTTGCACAATCGGCAAGGCTCGGGCGTTTCTTTCATTCACTCGTCCAGCTTATTCCGTTACTTTTTTGTACTGATCGAACTGATCCGTTACTGCTTTGGATGGAGAGCTGGTCAGCTTGCTGACGATCACGATGGCAAGCAGGCTCATCGCAAAGCCTGGAACCATTTCGTACAGGAAGTCTTTCAGCACATCGAAACGCGTCCAGATGATCACGGTCAAGGCGCCGGCGATCATGCCGGAGAGTGCGCCCCACTTGTTCATCCGTTTCCAGTACAGGGAGAGCAGGATTACAGGGCCGAACGAAGCGCCGAATCCGGCCCAAGCGTAACCGACGAGATCGAGAATCGTGTCATTTTTGTCCAATGCGAGCAAAAAGGCGATGACAGCGACGAGCAGGACGGAGAGGCGGCCAACGGTCACAAGCTCCTTGTCGCTTGCAGAGCGTTTGAGAAACGTCTTGAAAATGTCTTCTGTCAGTGAGCTGGACGTCACGAGCAACTGGGACGAAATCGTACTCATGATCGCAGCCAAAATCGCAGCGAGCAAGAATCCGGTGATAATCGGGTGGAACAACACGGTGCCGAGCTGAATGAAGATCGTCTCAGGGTCGGCAATCGTCCAGCCTTGTTTCGAGTACAGGGCGATACCGATCAGACCCGTCAGCATGGCTCCGGCAACCGAGAAGATCATCCAGCCCATTCCGATTGAACGCGCTTTCTTGATTTCTTTTGTAGAAGTAATCGCCATAAAGCGGACGATGATGTGCGGCTGCCCGAAGTAACCAAGCCCCCAGGCGAACAGGGAGATGATGCCGAGCAAGCTTGTCCCTTTGAAAATATCAAGCAGGGACGGGTCCACCGCCTGGATCGTTGTAAAAGTTTCACCCACACCGCCAACGGTCAAAATCGTCACCAGCGGAACGAGGATGAGCGCGATGACCATGATCAGTCCTTGCACGGCATCGGTCCAGCTTACGGCGAGGAAGCCGCCAAACAGCGTGTACGCGATGGTAACGAGGCCGACAATCCACAAACCAGTGTGGTAGTCCATGTGGAACGTATTTTCAAACAGGACGCCGCCAGAAACGAGACCGGACGAGACGTAAAACGTAAAAAAGACCATGATGACGAGAGCAGAGACGAGACGCAGCATGCGGGAGCTATCCCCGAAGCGGTTTTCCAGGTAGGCCGGAATCGTGATGGAGTTGTTGGCTACCTCTGTGTACGTTCGCAGGCGCGGCGCTACATACAGCCAGTTTGCATACGCACCGAGAGTCAGTCCGATGGCAATCCACGATGCGCTTAAACCAGAGGCGAACATCGCACCGGGCAAGCCCATCATCAGCCAGCCGCTCATGTCGGAGGCTCCCGCGCTCAGGGCGGTGACGGTTGGGCCGAGTGACCGACCGCCGAGCATGTAGTCAGTCAGATTGGAGGTACGCTTGTAGGCATAGTAGCCGATGAGCAGCATGCCTAGCATGTACACAATAATGGACGCGAGCAGCATATTCATGGATAGCACCTCTTGTTGTGTTGTATATTTATAAAAATTATAGTAACGTCTTACACATTATCATGCCCAGATATGAAAATCTAGAACAAAACACAGAAAATTGTGTAGAGAAGCAATAAAAAGTTTTTAATTGAACTAAAAAACCCGCGATATCGCTATCGCAGGTTCGTTTGCTAATTATTTACTTTTTTATTGGACTTGAATTTGTCCATTGCTGTCGAGACTGACTTTAAACTCTTTCACGACGGTAGGCTCTGCACTTGGATTGTTCAGGTCGTGCTTCAGCACCTGAAACGATCCGTTTGCGGCAAGCTTGCCTGTGTATTCCACTCCGAACGTGTCGGATTTGTAAAAGCTGAAGGTAGCGAGTTCGGTCTTTTGCAACTCGTCGACAAGCAACTGACCGTCGCCGCTGAACATCGCATTGCGCAGCGACTCAGACGATTCGTACTTTTGCTGGAGGTACGTTTGCAATTGCTGGGCAACTTCCGATTCTGCCAGTTGCTTCCCTGCTTCCACGGCTTGTTTGCCGACTTCAATCGCTTGCTTGCCTGTCTCTACTGCCTGCTGTGCCGTCTGCACCCCTTCGGAAATTTCCGAGCATGCTGTAAGCATCAGGGCGCAGCCAATGATCCATGCTTTTTTCATATAGTGTTGCTCCACTCCTTTCACGCGCTCTTATAGCGTACTTTATTTATTTTACTGTATATCCACTTTCGGCGCATCCGCATATGATGAGGTAAGCGTAAGAGCTGCACTGATTACAGGGAGGAAACGCAATGATTCAAGGGAAAGTGAAATGGTTCAGCAAGGAAAAAGGATACGGTTTCATTGAGCGGGATGGAGGACCTGACGTGTTCGTGCACTATTCAGCGATCACCGGCACAGGCTACCGGAATTTGGAGGAAGGCGAGCAGGTTGTCTTCGAGATTGTGAATGGGCAGCGAGGATTGCAAGCAGCCAACGTAGCGCGCAAAAGCTAGGGCACAACTTTTTCAGTCACTTACAAACAGCAGATGACCTAAGCCGTCATCTTTCCATTCTGGACGCCGTCATACCCAGCCAGGGCAGACGGCGTCTTTGTTGATCATCGATTCGATTCCATTCGCAACAGATTGGCGTTGTCAGACTTATACATTGTATAGAAATACAGCCAAAGCAATGACAAGCATCGACGTAATACATCCGTATATGAGCAAAAGGTTGCGCGAACGTTGCTTGAAGCTCAGTTGCTTGCCTTCCGTCGGTTTCAAGCCGATCAGGAACGTGGCGACAAAAGCGATGACCACGAGGATGATGACGGCAATAATAAAGGGATAAATACTCATGACGGTCAATCGTCCTTTCTGTATCACTCTGCTTTGATCATATACCGTCCGTCAAAAAAAGGGGCCATCCACTTGGCTGTTTTTTTGCTCATCCACTTGCGGCAAAAGCTTCCGCAAACCGTTCCACAGCAGCAGGAATTTGCGCAAGGGAAGCTCTGCCAAAAGTAAAGCGTACGTGGCCCGGCTCTGCTCCGAACAAGTGGCCGGGTACGAAGACCACGCCGCGCTTGACCGCTTCCGTCAAAAGCTGCTGCTCACTCCATGTTCCGGCAAAGCGGCACCACAGATGAATGCCGCCTTGTGCACCTGCCATGGCGACTTGCTCGCCGAACTTGTCCTCTAGGGAAAACAGCAGCTGATCGTGGCGCAAAGCCAGTTGGGTGCGCAACCGATCGACGTGCTGGGCAAAGTCAGGCGAAGCCAAAAAACGGTCCGCCAGCCACTGCGGGAAAATGCTGTGTCCAAAATCAAACTGCTGCTTCGCATCCGCCAGCCGCTCGATAACCGTCTGCGGCCCGACGATCCAGCCGATGCGCAAGCCGGAAGCGACGATTTTGGTCAGCGAGCTGATATACAAAACCGTGCCGTGTTTATCCAACGATTTGAGGGTAGGGATCGGCTCTTTGGAAAACGAAGTCAAGCTGTACGGATCGTCCTCGATGATCGGGATGCCGTTTTCGGCGGAAAAAGCGAGCAGCTGTTGCCGCCGGGCCAGCGACAGCAAAGTGCCTGTCGGATTTTGAAAGTTCGGGTTGAGAAACACCATTTTGATCCGGTGCTTGCGATGCAGTTCAGCCAAATGGTTCGGATCGATGCCGTTTTGCTCTACGGGCAGCGAAAAGGTGCGCAGTCCTGCTGAATGAAACAACGGCAGGGAGTGACAATACGATGGCGCCTCGATCGCCACGGCGTCACCTGGCTTGAGCAGGCATTGCACGACGAGGTGGAGGGCTTGCTGCGCTCCCGATGTAATCATGATCGACGTGGCAGGCGCTTCGATGTTTCGCCATTCTTTCATGTGTTTGCCGAGCGTTTCGCGCAGCGACCAGTTGCCCTGCGGATGCTCATAGCCGAGGTGATCGGGAAAATCGTCCGGGCTGATCAAGTGCGACAGCGTGTGGCGGGGAACGAGGTCAGGCGAAAGCTCGCCGCTCGCCAGATCGATCAGTTCATTTTCCTGCGTCTCCCTGCGGATTTTGCGGATCAGCGGCAAATTGGGCCTGAACGACCCGGTTTCCGTCAAATGCCGCCAGTTCGGCACACGCGTGCGAGCCAGCCCCCAGATGTCCTGACTGACGAGTGTTCCACTCCCTTGCTTGCGCTCTACGATCCCGGCGGCCTGCAATTCATCATAGACGGCGACGATCGTCGAACGGTTGACCCCGAGTTCTTTTGCCAGTGAGCGCTCCGAGGGCAGACTGCTGCCCGGGCCGAACTCGCCGCTGCTGATGCGCTGCTCGATCTGTTCGGCAATTTGTTTATATAAAGGCTTGTTTTTTGGCCCTGCTGTCTTGTCATCCATGCCAATCCTGCTTTCTGTACGTGGTCGTTTCCGGTTTTCAAAAGGTTTCAAAACGGTTCCAAAACGGTTCCAAAACCAAAATCATCCAGCCTATTATACCACGCAATGGAAGGCTTTCCTTTTCGACCAGCTTTGTTTAGTATAGAGAACGGAAGGAGTGGTGGGGATGAAACAATATTTAGACTTGTGCCAGCGCATTTTGACAGAAGGCGTGACGAAAGAGGATCGGACAGGCACAGGAACGATTAGCATTTTTGGACACCAGATGCGTTTTGACCTGAGCGAGGGCTTCCCGCTGGTCACGACGAAAAAACTACATATGAAATCGATCATTCACGAGTTGCTGTGGTTTTTGGCCGGAGACACGAATGTGCGCTACCTGCAGGAAAATGGGGTGCGGATTTGGAATGAGTGGGCGGATGAAAACGGCGACTTGGGACCCGTCTACGGAAAGCAGTGGCGTTCTTTTGTCGGGCGCGACGGCAAGACGGTCGACCAAATCCAGTGGGTGATCGACGAAATCAAAAAAAATCCCGACTCAAGACGCCTGATCGTCAGTGCGTGGAATCCGGCTGATCTCGCGGAGATGGCCTTGCCGCCGTGTCATTTGCTGTTCCAGTTTTATGTGGCAGACGGCAAGCTGTCGTGTCAGTTGTACCAGCGCAGTGCCGACACGTTTTTGGGGGTGCCGTTCAACATCGCTTCCTATGCGCTTTTGACGCATATGGTTGCCCATGTGACCGGACTTGAGGTGGGCGACTTCGTTCACACGCTGGGAGACGCGCACTTGTATACAAACCATATCGAACAAGTGAAGCTGCAACTCACTCGCGAGCCGAAGCCGTTGCCTAAGCTGAAGCTTAATCCAGAAGTGACGTCCATTTTTGACTTCACGTATGACGACATTGAAATCGTCGATTACGAGGCCCATCCGCACATCAAAGGCGAGGTGGCTGTATGATCAGTCTGATTGTGGCCTACGCGAAAAATCAGGTGATCGGCAAAGATGGCGACATGCCGTGGAGCCTGCCCGCCGATTTGAAAAACGTCAAGGAAATCACGACAGGGAACACGATTGTGATGGGCCGCAAGACGTTCGAATCGATCGGCAGACCGCTGCCGAACAGACGAAATGTCGTGCTGACGAGAAGCCGCGACTTTCATCCGGAAGGTGTCGATGTCGTCCATACGAAGGAAGAAGTGCTCGCTCTGGGCGACGTCATCATTTTTGGCGGCGCCAACATTTACGGGCAGTTCCTGGACGTGGTAGATCGCATGTACATTACCGAAATCGAGCTGGAAACAGAGGGCGACACGTTTTTCCCTGCGTGGGACAAAGACGCGTTTGTGCTTGTGGACAAGCGCGAAGGTGTTGTCGATGAAAAGAATGCCTACCCGCATACGTTTTACGTGTATGAACGCAAAAATGGTTAGCCCTTCCCGTTGAAACCGGGCAAACTGCCTCCTGAACATCAGGGGGTTTTTTTGTGCAAAACGTCTCGGCGTTTTTCATGAAATTGGATGTGACCGTCTTGTTGTATCCAGATCGAAAAGTCCCGGACAAGCGGCTCGCAGCCTGGGAGGAACGACACAGAGCCTTCATACATATCCCGGCGGTTTCGCGCATACAAACAGTAGAAAACGGTTGGACAAACCGCAGGGGGGATGGGATGAAAGTCGACTTTCATGTGCATCTGGAAGAGGGACCGTATTCGCTGGACTGGTTGGTCGGGCAAGCGTGCGCACTGCGGCCGCTTCTGGACGAAAAGCAAGAGAGCGGAAGCAGGGGCTGGGCACACGAGCTGGTCAAGGGGCTTGCCCACAGGCTCCAAAGAGGGCCTTACTCCAGGGAGTGGCTGGATTTGTACCGGGCGCGGGCGAAACAAGCTGGCATCTCGCAAGTGTGCGTCGTCGAGCATTTGTATCGCTTTGCCGATTTTCGTCCTTATTATGAGCAATTTATTCACGTGGGGCACGACCGTTTAGGCAAAGCGCAGCGGCAGTGGCTTGGACAGATGGCGAACGACTCTTTGCCAGCTTATGTGGCGTTTCTTGCAGAGGAGCGCGAGCGGTGGGCGGAAGATGGGGTGGCGCTTCGCATCGGGATCGAGCTGGATTATTTTCCGGGCGGGGAAGGCGAGCTGCGCGAGGTGATCGAAAAATATCCGTGGGACGTATGCATGGGAGCCGTCCATTTCCCTGGCGGAAAAGGCTATCTCGTTCGCAATCTCCAGGAGCAGCTGGAAGTGCATGCATCACCCGGATGGTTCGTGCGTTATTTTGATGTGGTGGAGCAGGCGATTGACAGTGGCCTGTTCGATGTTTTGACGCATCTGGACGGGGTCAGGGCGTTTGACCCGAAAGCGGATGAAATGACGCTGTTGCCGTACTATCAGCGGATCGCCCGGGCATTGCGGCGGATGGATACGGCAACCGAACTGAACACAGCGTGCGTGCGCGGACAGACGCAGCGGGAGTTTTCGCCGAGCTATCGCTTTTTGCAAATATTGGCGCAGCATGAAGTGCCGATTACGCTGTCCTCCCATGCGACAGCTCCTGATCAGGTCGGGCAGCATCTCGCAGAAGCGCGAATGCAGCTGAGGCGCGCAGGATATGCCAGCTTAGCCGTTTTTGCTGACAGAAAAAGGAGCCTGATGGAGATTGAATAGCAGACTTCCCCGCTAGGTGCGCTTTTTTGCTATGATAGAGACAAGCGTATAAATATGCATCCAGCGGGAGGAGAACACAGCATGTCGTTGCAGGAACGTTTGAAATCGTTGCTCAAAGAGGTGGAGCCGCAAATGATCGCGTGGCGCCGCCATCTTCACCAATATCCGGAACTGTCCTTTCAAGAGGAAAAAACTCCGGCGATGATCGCGGAAATTTTGCGTGGCCTGGAGTTTGACGAAGTAAAAACAGGAGTGGGCGGCCGCGGGGTCATCGGAGTGCTCAAGGGCAGCCGTCCGGGCAAAGTCGTCGCTTTGCGGGCTGATTTCGACGCGTTGCCGATTCAGGATCAAAAAGATGTTCCGTACAAATCGACGGTTCCTGGTGTCATGCACGCCTGCGGCCACGATGCGCATACCTCCGAACTGTTGGGCTTGGCGAGTGTGCTGGCGGCGCATCGCGACCAGTTTGCCGGGGAAATCCGTTTTTTGTTCCAGCACGCGGAAGAAGAATCGCCAGGCGGAGCGATCCAGATGACAGCGGACGGCGCAGTCGACGGCGTAGACGCTGTATTTGGCGTCCATCTCTGGTCCATGCTGCCAGTAGGCAAAGTGTTCATCAGCGGTGGCCCGATCATGGCGAATACAGATGACTTTGTGATCGAAATCAAGGGCCGCGGCGGTCATGGCGCTGTTCCTGAGGAGACAGTCGATTCGATCGTGGTCGGCTCGCAAATCGTAGGAAATTTGCAGACGATCGCCAGCCGCAACGTCAGTCCGTTGGAAAGCGTCGTCGTGACGGTCGGGACGTTCAACGGCGGTGACAACAACAACATCATCGCAGACAGCTGTCGCCTGACGGGAACGGTGCGTTCGTTCCTGCCGGACGTGCGTGATCGCGCTGAGCTTCGCCTCACGGAAATCGCTGTCGGCACGGCTGCCATGATGGGCGCAGAGGCGAAAGTGTCGTACGAGCGCGGCTATCCTGCGGTGATCAATCATGAAGCGGAAGCGCAAATCGCCCGTGAAGCGGCGCTGGCTGCCTTTGGTCCGGAGCGCGTGGAACCGATGAAGCCGCTCATGGGAGGAGAAGACTTCTCTTACTATTTGGAAAAGGTGCCTGGGGCGTATTTGTTTGTCGGGGCCGGCAACCCGGAGAAGCTGGCGAAGTATCCGCACCACCACCCGCATTTTGACATCGACGAAGACTCCATGCTCATCGCCGGAGAGCTGCTCGGACGAACAGCTTTGCTCTATCTGGAGAAAAAAGAGGGGTAGTATAAACCTTTCCCTTGCAAAGATGCGCTTTTGCCTAGCAGTGGCAATGGCGCTTTTTTGGCGTCTTGCCATAAACTGTTGAAATGAGGCATCGCATACCGCACACGGCAATCAGATGAGCAAAGGAGGGGGCTGCCTCCAGTGAGAAAACGGATCGGCATACTGACCTACCGGGGAGAATCCGGCTTTATCGAACCGGGATTTTTTCGCCGTCTGGTCAAGGAAGGGAGAGAGCTGGGCGCCGACGTCTTTGTTTTCGGGCCGCAGGATGTGCATGTGTCCGAGCGGAAAATCAAAGGCTTCATCCCTGCCGAAAAAGGCTGGAAGAGCGAATGGTTTGAGTGGCCGGACATTGTCATAGACCGCTATCGGTATTATCCGTTGGCGAAGCATAGCCACTATCCGCCGTTTCGCAAGCAAAACTTGTTCCGCTATGCCAACAGCCGTTTTACGAATAAATTCAATCTCCATCAAATTTTGCTGGAAGACCCGTTTTTGACGAAATGGCTGCCCGAGACGTTCGCTTACGCAAGAAGCACGCTGGTTTCGATGCTGAAACGCCATCGCCAGGTGTATCTCAAGCCGACAAACGGCTCGGGCGGGCGAAGCATTTTGCGCGTGGAAAAAACAGAAGAGGGCTATTTGCTGCATGGCAGAACCAAACAGCAGGCGAAAAGCAGGGAAAAGCTGTCCTCGATCAGCAAAGTATGCGAGCGGCTCGAAGCGTGGATGGAAAAAGAAAAGAACGGAAAAGAGCAGTTTTTTCTCCAGCAAGGTTTGCAATTGGCTCTGGTGCCTGGGCGAACCGTCGATGCCAGGGTGCTTGCGCAAAAAGACGGAGAAGGCATCTGGCGGCTGACAGGCATGGGCATACGCATCGGCTCGACGCGCTCTTCGACGTCCAATTTGCACGGCGGCGGGACGGCGATGCCGGCCATTCCTTTTTTGGCGAGCCGCTTCGGGCAAGAAGCCGCCAAAAGAATCGTGCTCGAATGCAAAGAGCTTGTCATGCTGACTATCGGCAGAATCGAGCAGCACTTCGGGCAGATGATGGAGTTCGGGTTTGACTTAGGCATCGATGTGCACGGCCATGTGTGGATTATCGAGATCAATCCGAAGCCTGGCAGGGAAATATTCCGGCAGCTCGGGGAGCATCGGCGCTATCGGCAGGCCGTGCGCAGGCCGTTGGAATACGCCTTGTATTTGATCGAAAAAAATGAGCGGATGAAAGACCAGCGATTCGGACTCGGGTGAAAAGGCTCTCCACAGCTTGGAGGGTCTTTTTCATTTCTTTTGCGCAAGGCATGCGGCATAATAATAGCCAGGTGGATGCGTGCTCCTTGACGGCGTGCAAGGTTCACAAACAAAGGAATGGAGGAGATGAGCATGAGACAGGAAGCTTTTTCGATTGAGTTGGGCGAAGGCTTGACGCTTCGGGGGAATGTACATACAGACGAGGCAGCGGGTGCCGACCAGCCGCTGTTGCTGTTTTGCCACGGGTTCAAAGGCTTCAAGGATTGGGGCAGCTTCCCCTATGTGGCAGACGAGCTGGCGAAGCGAGGCGTGACGACGATCCGCTTTAATTTTAGCTGCAACGGTGTGGGCGAGAGCTTGACCGAATTTGACGAGCTGGAAAAGTTCGGCCGCAACACGTACGCGCGTGAGCTTGCCGACCTGCAAGCGCTGGTCGAATGGATCGATTCCGGTGAGTTTGTCTGGCCAGACTATGTGGACAAATCCAGACTGTACGTGCTTGGACACAGCAAAGGCGGCGGGGATGCCATCCTGTTCGGAGCGGGCAATCCGCGCGTGGCGGGAATCGTGACCTGGAATGGAATTGCCGATGTCAATTTGTTTGATGCGGGACTGCGCAAGCAAATCGCGGAAACGGGCGTCGGCTATATCGCCAATGCGCGCACTGGGCAAGATATGCCGATTACGCGGACGGTGATCGAGGATGTGGATCAAAACCGGGAAGCGTATGACATTTTGGCGAAAGTGTCTTCGATGGAAACACCTTTGTGCATCTTGAGCGGAGAAAAAGATTTTGTCCGTCTGGTAGAGGGTGCCAAACGGATTCATCAGGCGGCGAAGCACAGCGAACTGCACTGGATAGAAGGCGGCGACCATACGTGGAACACGCGTCATCCGTTTGCAGGAACTTCTCCGCAACTGGAAGCGGTCATTGAGCAAACGGCGGCTTTTGTCCGTACCCCGCGGACATAGAAAAAGCCTGGATTTTCCTGCGTTTTCAATCCATTTGGGCTATGGTATACTGGGTAACGTCAAAAGATTCAAATGATGTGACTATTCAGAAAATACCAGAGATAGGTGGAGAAGAAACATGAACAGCAAGGTGTATCTGTACGATACCACCCTGCGAGATGGTACGCAGGGAGAGGGGATCAGCCTGTCGGTGGAAGACAAGATAAAGATCGCACTGCGGCTGGATCAGTTCGGAATTGATTTTATCGAGGGCGGTTGGCCTGGAAGCAATCCAAAGGATATGGCGTTTTTTGAGCGCATCCGCGAGATTCCGCTACAGCACGCCAAAGTGACGGCTTTTGGCAGCACCTGTCGTCCGAATGTGGCAGTAGCAGCAGACGACAACTTGCTGGCGCTGATCGCCAGCGGTGCCGAAGCTGCGGCGATTTTCGGGAAGTCATGGGACTTGCACGTGACGGACGCCTTGAAGACGACTTTGGAAGAAAACGTGCGCATGGTCGCTGATTCGGTGGCCTTTTTGAAACAGAACGGTTTGACGACACTCTTTTTGGCGGAGCATTTCTTCGATGGCTACAAAGCAAACCCGCTGTATGCCCTGCGGGTGCTTGCGGCTGCCGAAGAGGCGGGGGCCGACTGGATTGTCCTTTGCGATACAAACGGAGGAAGTCTGCCACACGAAGTATACGAGATCGTCAAGGCGGCTGCCGGACAACTTCGTACGCCGCTGGGGATTCATCCGCACAACGACAGCGGCGTAGCTGTGGCGAACGCTTTGGCCGCGATTCAGGCGGGAGCCAAGCAAGTGCAAGGAACGATCAACGGGATCGGGGAGCGCTGCGGCAACGTCAACCTTATTTCTGTTGTGCCCAATTTGCAGCTCAAGCTCGGCTACGAGTGCGTGAGCAGCGAGCAGTTGCAAGAGCTGACGCAGCTTTCGCGCTACGTGGCGGAGATCGCCAACATGACGCTGCCGAACAACCAGCCTTTTGTCGGACACAGCGCTTTTGCCCACAAAGGCGGAATCCACGTCAGCGCCGTATTGCGCGATCCGAAAACGTACGAGCACATCGAGCCGGAAAACATCGGCAACAAGCGCCGCGTGCTCGTCTCCGAGCTGGCCGGACAGAGCAATCTGCTCGCCAAAATGGAAGAGCTGGAGATCGATCTGTCGCTGGATCGGGAAAAGACCCGCGAGATTATCACGCGCATCAAAGAGCGCGAGTTCCAGGGCTACCAGTACGAGGGCGCGGAAGCTTCGCTCACGCTCATGCTGCTTGAGGCTGCCGGCAAGCTGAAAAATTTGTTCACGCTCGATTCTTTCAAGATTTTGATGGAAAAGGCGGCCATTCAGTCGATCACGTCCGAGGCGACAGTCAAGCTGCGGGTAAACGGGGAGAGCGTACATACAGCCGCGGATGGCAACGGCCCTGTCAACGCGCTGGACAACGCCATGCGCAAAGCGCTGGAGAGCTACTACCCCTGTATCGCCAACATGCATCTGGCCGACTACAAGGTGCGTGTTCTGGATGAAAACGGAGCGACAGCGGCAAAAGTCCGTGTGCTGATCGAGTCGGCAAGCAACGGGGAGAAGTGGAGCACGGTCGGGGTGTCTACCAACGTAATCGAAGCAAGCTGGGAGGCGCTCGCAGACAGTATTCGCTACTTGTTGTGGCGGGAAGGCTGCGAGGAAGCGGGACATTTGTCCGCAGCAGAGGCGCGGGTCGGAATCGTCAATCATTAGTTGGAAACACCCCATGTAAAGGGAACAAAAATGCAAGGAAGCGTGGCATGTTTGCACACACGCACGCTTAAAAATGACCAGCTACAGTTCAGCGAATTGGCCCTCCTGTTGTGAGACAGAGCGAACAGGAGAGGCTGTCCGAATGAGCGTGGGCTGGTCTTTTTTGCGTTGCGCGTGCCAGCTCAGTCTGGCGTCTCCGCAGCGGGGCGGTCCATCAGCTGGCGCAGCTTTGTTTCGGTCGACGATTGGGGGTCCGGGGTATAAATGCTGCAACGCAAGTCAGCGCTGCCCTGTACTTGCAGGGAGGTGAGGTGAAACTGCATTTTTCCGGCTTTGGCATGGCGAAACTCCAGCAGCACCTCAGGAGCCGTGCTGACGTCGCTCTGTTCCCACAGCCGATGAAAGTCGGGGTGGACGTCTCTCATTTCGCGCAAAAAGTGCTCGTACCATTCGTCTTCCACGTACTGTCCGTAGTACGCGCGAAAAATCGCGAGAAAGCCACTGACGAAGTGCTCCCAGTTGACGGCGAGCCGCCGCAGCTCTTTTCGCGTGAACAACAGTCGGATCAGATTGCGCTCTTCCACTGGTATTTGCTCGAAATCGAGAAAGACGTGCGCCGCCGCTTTGTTCCAACCGACGATGTGGAGTCGTCTGTCCGAGATGATGGCAGGACAGGAGTGCAGCTCGTTCACAATTCGCTCCAGGGCTGGACTGATCTGGGGCGACTCGTCTTTGTGCAGCGTGGTGCCGACAGTTGTGCCGCTTTCCAAGGCGAGCGCGTACAAATACTTGCGCTCGTCGACAGTCAGTTGCAGTGCTTTGGATACGGCATCGAGAACGGAGGGGGATACTTTGATATCCCGGCCTTGTTCCAGCCACGTGTACCAGGTGGAGCTTACCCCTGCCAATTGTGCCACTTCTTCCCGGCGCAGGCCAGGCGTCCGCCGCCTTGTGCCAGGAGCAAGCCCGACGGACTGAGGCAAAATTTTTGCTCGCTGCGCTTTTAAAAAGGACGAGAGTGCTTGCAGGCGTGTCTGATTGTTCATGCGGACTTCCTTTCCAAGTCGAAAATGGGTAAAACTGTTACTTATTATACTAGGATAAACAACAACTTGTAATAGGATAAATCATGTGACAAGATGGTTTCCATAAGGGCTTGTAAAGGAGGATAATGATGGAGAAAGTAGTGGTTACGGGGATGGGCGTCATTTCCCCTATCGGAAGCAATGTCGAGCAATTTTGGAGCAGCCTGGTTGAAGGAAAGCCAGGCATCTCCCACATTGACATATTTGATACATCCCGGTTTAAAACGAAAATCGCGGGTCTTGTCCGGGATTTTGACCCGGAGGCGCGATTCGGGCGCAAAGAGGCGAGAAGAATGGACCGCTTTTGCCAGTTTGCGATTGCAGCGGCGGACGAAGCGCTGGCAGATGCAGGACTCCGGCTCGACGATTGCGATCGCGAACGGATAGGCGTCTATGTCGGCTCTGGAATTGGCGGCGTGCAGACGTTATTGGACCAGTACGACACGCTGAGAAGCCGCGGGCCGGAGCGGGTCAGCCCTACGCTGGTGCCGATGCTGATCTCCAATATAGCAGCAGCAATGATCAGCATCAAATACGGCATATACGGCCCGACGATGTCGCCTGTCACGGCCTGCTCGATTGGCAATACTTCGATCGGCGAAGCGTATCGGCTGATCCAATCGGGCAAAGCTGACGTAGTGATTGCCGGAGGAACGGAAGCCGCGATTAACGAGGTATCGCTGGCGAGCTTCAGCAATGCGACTGCCTTGTCCACGCGAAACGACGATCCGGCTGCGGCGAGCCGCCCTTTTGATGCCAAGCGTGACGGGTTTGTCATGGCGGAGGGAGCGGGTATCCTGATTGTGGAGTCTTACTCGCATGCAAGGAAGCGTGACGCTCGGATTTACGCGGAAGTAATCGGCTACGGAGCAAGCTCCGACGCCTACCATATGGTTGCTACCCATCCGGAAGGGCTTGGCCCATACCGGGCGATGAAATGGGCGCTGGAGGAAGCGGGAATCGAGCCTGCGGAGCTGGATGTGATCAGCGCTCACGCTACAGGTACGGAAGTCGGTGACCGTTCGGAGACGCTGGCGATCAAACGTCTGTTGGGCGACCACGCCGGGCGCATCCCGATCACGGCCAACAAGTCGATGACAGGGCATATGTTCGGGGCGGCAGGCGGCGCGGAGGCGATTGCGCTGATCAAGAGCCTTCAGGAGGGAGTCGTACCGCCGACGATCAACCAGGACGAGCGCGATCCTGTCTGTGACCTGGACTATGTGCCAAATACAGCCCGGCGCATGGCGCTGAACGTGGGGATGTCCAATTCCTTTGGCTTTGGTGGTCACAATGCGGTGATTGTGCTGCGGAAGTACGAGGGGTAAGGAAGTCAGAAAGTTAGAGTGAGGGAGTCTTCCGTGGTGTTTGGGGAGGCTCTTTTTTTTTGCTTGATTAGAGATCAGGGAAGCGGACGCACGTTGCCGCCTGAAAGCGTGTTTTCCTTTTTCGCCTGCGTCTCGGTAAGAGTCCCAAAGCCCTTTCGCTTGTTTCCCCTGTTTCCTCGGCCGACGTGTAGCTTTGGTTGGATAGTGCTTTTTGAAAGTTGATCAGGGATGAGAAATCTCTTTTTTGGCGTGGTTTCGCTTTTCCCCGGAGCCGTGCAGTGAAGTCAACAGGGGGTATCCCAAGAAGCTACAGCGATTCGTCTCTTTCCTCGCCACGCCTAAAGTACCGACGAAGCAGACTACGAAGCGCCATCTCAAACAAAGCTTTCAATCATTCATCCTTTCTTTAAAACCTCCGTCGAACTCATCCGCCCCTGACGAGGAAAGAGACGAAATCGGCGAAAGCTCTTTGGGATACCGACCGAGGTTCCGAGGAAAAAGCGAAACACGGTTTTAAGCGTCAACGTGCCTCGACTTCAGTGAGCAACTGCTTTTGACGCGGTTTCGCTTTTTCCCCGGAGCCGTGCAGTCTAAGCCCACAGGGGGTATCCCAAGAAGCTACAGCGATTCGTCTCTTTCCTCGCCACGCCAAAAGTACCGACGAAGCAGACTACGAAGCGCCCCCCCAAACCAATCTTTCAATCCTTCATCCTTTTCTTCGCGATCTCCGAAGTTTCGAAATAAAGCAGACTCCAAAGCACGATCCCAAGCAATCTTTCAGTCATTCACCATTCCGCCTAGAACCCCCCGCCAACTCCAAGAATGCCCCTAGGAAAAAGGCAGCATACTAACAAAAACCAGAACCAAAAAAGGGGAATCATTCATGACGAACGAGCAGGGAGCGACAGAAACAAACATCCAGCGGGCACCGATTCTCGGCGTCATTATTGCCGGAGCGATAGCGGCCCTGCTGAACCAGACACTCCTCAACGTAGCCCTCCCCAAGCTGATGGAGCAATTCCACATCACTACCTCCACAGCCCAATGGGTCATCACCATTTACATGCTGGTCAACGGCGTCCTGATCCCGACGACGGCTTTTCTGATGGAAAAATATACGACCAGACAGCTGTTTATTTCCGCAATGAGCCTTTTTGCCGCAGGAACGCTCATCTGCGGCATTGCCCCCAGCTTCTCGATCATGTTGATCGGACGCGTGGTGCAAGCAGCGGGGGCAGGGATTCTCATGCCGCTCATGACCAATGTCATTTTCAACATGTTCCCCGCTGATCGGCGCGGTTCCGCGATGGGCATCGTCGGGATTGCCATGGTCTTTGCCCCGGCGATCGGGCCGACCTTGTCCGGGTGGATTGTCGAGCATTACTCGTGGCGCTTGCTGTTTTTCGTCGTCCTGCCGATTGCGCTGATCGTGCTGGTCACGTCCTTTTTCGTCCTGAAAAATGTGACCGAGACGCAAAATCCGAAGCTGGACTCATGGGGAGTCGTCTTGTCGACGATCGGCTTCGGCGGGCTGCTCTACGGCTTCAGCTCCGCAGGCGCGGCGGGTTGGAGGAGTGCAGAAGTCATCGGCATGTTGCTCGTGGGCTGTATCAGCTTGGGGGCGTTTGTCTGGCGGCAGCTGTCGATTGACCATGCGATGCTGGAGTTTCGCATCTTTCAAACTCCGGCCTACACGTTGGCCGTCCTGATCAGCCTGATGGTCAACATGTCGCTCTACTCGGGGATGATTCTCCTGCCTGTCTACGTGCAAAACATCCTGCACTTCACACCTGTGCAATCAGGCTTGCTGCTTTTGCCGGGGAGCATCATCATGGGCATCATGTCTCCGATCACAGGCAAGCTGTTTGACAAGTTTGGCGCAAAATGGCTCGCCCTGATCGGACTCATTATCACGATCGTCACGACTTACGGCTTCACGAAGCTGAGCCTCTCGACAAGCTACAGCTACTTGGTGACGCTTTACACCGTGCGCATGTTCGGACTGTCGATGCTGATGATGCCCGTCATGACGTCAGGCTTGAACGCCCTGCCATTGCAGCTCAATCCGCACGGGACGGCGATGTCCAACACGATCAACGCGATAGGGGGAGCGCTCGGCACAGCGTTGTTCGTCACGATCATGACGACGAAAAGCGCAGCCCACACGGCGGATATCGTCCGAAGCCAGCACCTCAACCCGGCTGACCTCGCCCAGATGCAGCTGGCGACGAAGCAAGGAATTGCCATGGGCACAAACGATGCCTTTATGATCGCCACGCTGTTTACCGTCATCGCGCTCGTTTTGGCGCTGTTCCTCGGCAACAAAACGCCGCGAAGACAAGAGGCTGCCGCACAAAAAAGAGTACCCCAGCCGTCGTAAGCAAGCGGAGTCCGCCAAAAGCCATAAAAAAACCAAAAACCATAACATAAAAAAAAGCGCCGCTTCCGCAAAAGGGAGGCGCCGCTTTTTGACGCGTGCTGCGTACTAGCCTTGTTTTCTCATAGCCCCTAATTCTTCGACGATCGCCGTCATCTCATTGATGCCAAACGCCGTTTTTTTCTGCACCATGTTGTACAGGTACAAAAGGTCTTCGTAGTGGGCGAGGTCAAAATCTTCCGGGCGCATAACCGCTGTGTTCGCCATGTTGAGCTTGGCTTTGATGCCCTCGATCAGAACCGCCAAATTTTCCTGGGTTGCCTCTTTCAAATCTGCCATTGCTTGGTCTCCTCTCCAAAAACGCTGCTTGTTATTTGGTCAGCTGTCCACGCGTGACGCCGAGCTGGTTGGTCGCTTTCAGCGTGCGCCATACGTGTGTGCCGCTAACTTCTCCGCGCAGAGCCTTACGATACAGGCTGATGACTTCACGCACGCGCTCCGGTTCTTCTTCCAGAAACTCGATGCGGTAGCTGCCTACATTCAGGGAGCGGAACTCTTTCAAATACTCCGCGCCAGACTGGTCGATGGCGTTGTACACCGTGTTGCGGCAGCCGGTATCTACCCGCACCGGATGCGAGAAGCCGACGCGATCCTTGAGCGAGATGCGAGAGGTTTCGCATGGGGTTCCGCAGTTGGTATGGTCGGTTCCCTCACTCATGAACGTGCAGTATACGCAGTGCTCGGTATGGAACATCGGCATATGCTGATGGATGACCAGCTCCATGTTTGCTGCGTTGGAGCGGCTGAGCAAGTCCACCATTTGCTGGATGTTCAGATCATACGAAGGTGTGACCCGTGTCAGGCCAGCTTCGAGGAACAGCTCCACCGCTTTATGGTTGGCCACGTTCAGGGAGAAATCGCCGATCAGCGGGATGTCGATCTCATCCTTGCGGGACAGGTAGTAGTAGAGTGCCCCTGTATTGCGCACCAAAATCGCGTCCGGCTTGCTTTTGGCAATCAGGGCGAGCACGCCGTTTTCATCCGGCATGTGGATGCGCATCGTGGCAATCCCGATTTTCTTGCCGTATTTGTGCGCCAGCTTGACGCCTTCTGGATACTGTTTGACAAATTCGAAGTCCGCGTAAAGGAAATCGACGTCCGTTTGCGCCGCAGCTTCCAGTTGTTCCAGCGAGCGGCACAAAGCTGTCAACAGCGGCTTTTCCACCGGCTGCGAGCGAGGCACGTCCGCATACACATTCACATCGCGATGCTGGTAGACAGGCGGCTTGGAACGCAAGTACACAAGCTGCTCTACCGCTTCACGGCGCATCCGGTTCAGCTCGCTGACCGGAACGATCAAGTCTCCGGCAAGGTCAACCGTCAAATCGTGAGCGTCCAGATGGTAAACCGTTCCGCCCAGACGGCTGAGCTGATCATGCAAAAGCTCGTGCGTCAGCGGTCGCTTCACGGCAGATTCCAGCAGCTTCTCCGACGGAACGGTGACAGCGTGGTTCGCCTGTTTGTCCACCCAGGTGATGCAGAGTTTATCGCCCAGCTTGCCGCTGACATGCACCGACAGTGGGAACGTGCGGTACGGCTTTTCCGTTTCAAACGTTTTGCGCAGGCGGCGGTCAAGCTCGGGATCGCTTGTTTTCCAGACGCGGTCGCCTACGTGGAGTCGTTTCAGGTTGACGTCGTTTCGGCCCATCACGATCTCGTACACGCCTTTTTCCACTTCGCCCTCGATCTTTTTGCCGCGGGACAAAATATCGTAGACGCGTCCGCCTTCTTCTTTTTGCGTCGGGTCGCCCGCGTCGAACACGATGCCGTCACCGCGTTTGACAGGAGCAGCAATTTCCACGAGCACGCTTGTGCCCAACAATTTTTTCACTGTGCCTAAAAAGACGCCGCGGCTTTTCGGGAACGATCCATCTATGAGCTGCTTGTTGTTCGTTCCTTCCAAAAATCCGTGGGTGAAACCACGGGAAAAGCTTTGCTGCAACTCGCGAATTTCTATTTCCGACGGGCCTGTGTCTTGTCCGGCAAAATAGCGCTCGATTGCCGCGTTGTATTTGCTGACCACGTTGGCTACGTACTCCGGAGATTTCAGACGCCCTTCGATTTTAAAAGAAGTGACGCCTGCCTCGATCAGCTCGGGAACCAGGTCGACGGCAGCCAGATCTTTTGGCGAGAGGACGTAGGCGATGTTGCCCATATCCTTTTGCACGCCGTCCACGATCAAATCGTACGGCAGTCGGCAAGCCTGGGCGCACTCGCCGCGGTTGGCAGAGCGGCCGCCCCACATTTCCGAAGTCAGACACTGACCGGAGTAGGAGACGCACAAAGCGCCGTGGACAAAAACTTCCATCGGCAGCTTCGCTTTTTCGCCGATCTTCTTGATTTCCTTCAAGGAATTTTCCCGGCCCAAAACGACGCGTTCCATGTCGAATGGTTTCGTAAATTCGACAGCTTCCGGGGAAGTGATCGTCATCTGCGTGGAGCCGTGGATCGGGAAGTCAGGGGAGATTTCGCGAATCAGCTTCACCAGACCGAGGTCCTGGACGATAACCGCGTCCACCCCGGCGTGAATACAGGCGTCAATCAGCTCGCGGGCATCCTCCAGCTCGTTTTCGAATACGAGAATATTAAAGGTAAGAAAACCTTTTACACCGTACATATGCAAGTAAGCCATAATCTCAGGCAGCTCAGCCATTTGAAAGTTCTCCGCGCGTGCGCGTGCGTTGAACTTTTCTACACCGAAAAAGATGGCGTTGGCACCATTCGCGACGGCGGCTTTCAAACAGTCCCAGTTGCCTGCGGGGGCCAACAGCTCAATATCTTCACGCTTTATGTTGTTTCGCATGTGTATGTCATTACCTCCAAGGTCTTTAAAAAAAGCTCTTCTTCATCATAGGGAAATGTCCTTGCTCCCGCAACAAAAACCTCCACTTCTCCAAATGTTGAAAATTGTCGCTTCCAGTAAGTGTGAGTTTGATGGTATTCTGTAAGAAAAATCAAAAGATTCCACAATGGAATGATCAGCCAAATCGACAAAATTCGTGGATTTTTTTGAGCAACAAGCTTCCCCACCATTATAGCCATCGTTTGCACAGCTTATAGCTCGGCTCGTGATCTAGCCGAATGACAACTGGCAACAGCAGCGCAGAAAGGAGGCGAACATGGCACAGGACCAGGAAATGTGGGACAAGCTGTTTCATGAGCTTGCCTGCATCAAAAGCGAGTTAAAAGCGTTTAAGCTTGAAACCCGGGCAGAACTATACCAAATCAAAGACGAGCTGAAAGAATGGCAACAGCAGAATGGACAACAACGGCTCCCTAAAAAAGGGGAATAAACGATGATGACAGCAAACAAGAACAGCAACTGGTGGAATAAAACGGTCAAAGCGGTACTCGCGACAGGCTTGACCGTATCTCTGGCGGCGTGCGGACAGGCACCGGAAGCCGCAAAACCAGCCCAGCCATCGCAACAGGCGACAACTCAGCCGGCACCAGCGAAGGAAACCAAACAGCCTGAGCAGGTGCTCCGACTGAACAACTTTACGGAGCCGCTTTCTCTGCATCCGGGAATGATTACAGATGTATGGTCTTCCAATGTCATTTTCCAGACGTTTGAGGGACTGACACGAATCGACAAAGACGGCGTGCCACAACCGGCGATTGCCCAAGAAATCAAAGCGTCCGACGATCTGCTCACCTATACCTTTACACTGCGGGACAATGCCAAATGGTCAAACGGTGATCCGGTAACGGCACACGACTTCGAGAACGCCTGGAAATGGGTATTGGACGCGAAAAACGGTTCCGAATACGCCTACCAGCTCTTTTATGTGAAAAATGCAGAAGCGGCATTCAGCGGAAAAGCAAAGCCGGAAGAGATCGGGGTAAAAGCGACGGATGACAAGACACTGGTCGTCCAGTTGGAAAACCCGACGCCGTTTTTCCTGGAGCTGACCGCTTTCTACAGCTACTTCCCGGTTAACACAAAAGTAGCGAAAGAGCACCCGGATTGGGCGAAGGACGCAGGTCCGAACTACACTTCGAACGGACCGTTCAAGCTGACTTCCTGGGATCACAAAAACAAGCTGGTGCTGGAGAAAAACGAGAACTACTGGGATGCTGGCACAGTCAAGCTGACGAAAATCGAAATGAACATCATCAATGACGCCAATACCGAGTTGTCCATGCTGGAGAACGGCGATCTGGACTGGGCAGGAGCGCCTACCGGAAACTTGCCGCTCGACGCGATGCAGACGCTGAAGGAAAAAGGTCTTCTGGAGATTACGCCGAAAGCAGGAACGTACTGGTACGAGTTCAATACGCAACAAAAACCGTTCAATAACAAAAAAATTCGCCAAGCGTTCGCACTGGCGATCAGCCGCCAAGACATCGTCGACAACGTGACGCAAGGCGGCGAACTGGTTGCGACAGCCGTAGTGCCTCCGACCATGTTTGCAGAAAACACGCAAGGCTTGTTCAAGGACAACGATGTGGAAAAAGCGAAACAGCTTCTGGCAGAAGGCATGAAGGAAGAAGGATACGCGAGCGCCGACAAGCTGCCGCCAATCACGCTCTCCTACAACACAGAAGAAGCGCAGACCAAAATCGCGCAAGCCGTGCAAGACATGTGGCAAAAAAATCTCGGAGTACAAGTGAAGCTGGAGAACCAAGAGTGGAACGTGTACTACGAAAACGTGAAAAATGGCAAGTTCCAGGTAGCCCGCATGGGTTGGACAGGCGATTTCAACGATCCGATCAACTTCCTGGAAATTTTCCGCACGAAAGAAGGCAACAACCACACCGGATGGGAAAGCAAGGCATACGCCGAGCTGCTCGCCAAGTCTTCCAAGGAAAAGGATGCTGCCAAACGCAAGGCGATCTTGCAGGATGCAGAAAAGCTGCTGGTGGATGAAATGCCAGTAATTCCGTTCTACTTCAAATCCACAGTTTACGCGAAAAATCCGAACTTGAAAGATGTCGTCATTTCCGGGCTGGGCAATGCGCAGTACAAATGGGCCTATTTTGAATAATCGTTCCTAACAAAAATGTGAAGGGCTGGTCGCTTGGATTAATCCACGACCAGCCCTTCGAATACAATCGAGACCTTCTCTTCCATTATTTCTTCCAGCGCCCAGGCGCCTTCGCTGCGCACCCAGTCATACAGCGCGTTGTAGTAGATGTTTTCCAACATGTTTGCCGCCACGAGCGGATTGAACTTGGCCTTCAGCTGTTGCCGATCCTGCGCTTCTTCGATCAGGTCTGCAAAAAGCTGGCGCAGCTCAAAGTACATGTTCTTTTCGTTCTCCAGCACTTTGCGATGCTTCATCGACGATTCCACGACGACTTTGATGAAATCAAAATTGGTGATCGTCACTTCGTTCATGATTTTGTAAATCCGCAGAACCTTGGATTTGCAATCGTCCCCGTAGTCCCACTCCGCACGGCGTTCTTCGATTTCGTGAAGCCGTTCATATCCCCAGTTGGCGAGGATTGCTTCCTTTGACGTGAAATGCAGAAAAATGGTGCCGCGAGCGACATCTGCTTCTTCCGAGATCATGTCGATGGTCGTTGCTTCAAAGCCGTGCTGCTTGAACAGCTTGATGGCAGCGTTGAAGATTTTTTCGCGTGTTTCCCGCTTTTTTCTCTCCCGTCTCGTCGTCAAAAAGGTAGTACCTCCTCTGCTCGTTTGTATGATTATAACATAACACTTACTTACAAAAGAATTTTCCGTACATTTCAGGAGCAAAAGGGCAAAAAAAGGGATAGACTTCTGTGCGAGTCGAATGTATATTTATATACTATAATGAATAAATATTTAATCATACCGAGCTGTTAGAGCATGGGGTGGAGGAGAGTAAAATGAGCGTTGCAAAAGCGCTGACAGTACGTCAGGCAATGATGAAGGACGTCGATGCCATGTTGAAAATCATTAATGAATATGCACAACAGGGATTGATGTTGCCGCGAACGAAACTTTCTGTCTGTGAAAATTTGCAGTCATTTATCGTCGCTCATGATGGAGATACAGTGGTTGGCGTTGCCGGACTGCATATTTTATGGGAGGACCTGGCGGAAATCCGCTCCCTGGCGATATCGGAAAAAGCAAAAGGGATGGGCGTGGGCAAGCATCTCGTCCTTCATCTCGTAGACCAGTGCCGCAACCTGGGCATTAACCGTGTGCTTGCGCTAACCTATCAAAAAGTGTTCTTTGAAAAGTGCGGATTTTGGATCGTAGCGAAGGAAACGTTGCCGCAAAAAGTGTGGAAAGACTGCATTAACTGTTCCAAGCTGCCCATGTGCGACGAAATCGCAATGATTTTCGAGACTGCCTGATACATTTGGTATAGCCTTCCTTTTTTCTTTTCTGGTACTATATTCGTAACAATAATAAAAATATAGAGAATATTGAATCAGAAAAGATGTTCGAATTGGGGGGCTTTCCATGAAGCTGGGCGCGCGCGTACTGATCGTGCTCCTGGTCGCGAGTATCGTACCATTGACCGCGGCAGGAGTGTTTGCTTACCAAGAGACGAAACAGGAATTGCTGAATGGCAGTGCAGCCAAGCTGGAAGCGTTGCGAATCAGCAACAAGGAGCAGGTGGAGAATTACTTGCGGGAGCGCACGAAAAACGTCGATACGCTGGCGGCCTCCGGAACAGTAATCTCTGCCGTTTCTGTCTTTTCCGAGTTGTGGCAAGGAGGCAGGGAGTCTGCCGCCTACAAAGAGGCAGAGCTGTCCTACGCCAAAGAGTTGAAGATGGAAGTCGCGCGCTACGGGTTTTCCAACGCCTTTTTGCTCAGTGAAACAGGCGAGATCGTGTACGAGACAAAGCCGCAAGCGGATTTTGGCACCAATTTGCTGACAGGCCCGCATGCAAGCTCCGTATTGGGCAAGACTGTTCAGCAGGTCGTGAAGGGACAGAGCGCCGAGGTGTCTGATCTGGGCAGGTATGAACCGTCAGGCAATGTGCCAGGTGTCTACATTGCGGCTCCGATTTACGAAAAAGGCTATATGATGGGGCAGCTCGCGGTCGAAGTGCCGCTCGATTACATCTCCCGCCTCTTGAACCAGAGAGAGGGCTTGGGCGAAACCGGAAAAATTTATCTCGTCGGGCCGGACAAGCTGATGCGTTCGCAGTTGGGAAGCGGCGAGGAGACGATTCTCAAGCAGGTCGTAGACACGCCGATCATCGGGCAGGCTTTCCAGTCCGAAGGGTTTTCAGGGACGCAGGAGAGTGTCGATTATCGCGGACAGCCCGTTCTCGTTTCCTATGACCAGATCAAAGTAGCGAAGCATACATGGGTCATTCTCGCCGAGATGGACATGACGGAAATTTTGGCGGGGCCAAGCCGGATTCAAACGGCGATGGTCGTTTTCAACGGGGCGGTGCTCTTGCTCATCGTGGCGATTTCGCTCTACACGGCAGGCTGGCTGCGCCGTTCTTTCAGCGGAATGCTCCTGGCCGCAGAACGGATCGGAAAAGGCGACTTCACGACCTCGTTTCCAAGCAAACTTTTGAAGCGCAAAGACGAGCTGGGCGAGCTTGCCCGTTCGCTGTCGGCGATGCAGAAGCAACTGCAAGGCATTCTTTTGCAAGTCGGACAAGCGGCAGCATCTGTGGCACACGCCGTGCGGGAAATTCACGGGAACACGAACGAGATTGCCGCATCGAGCCAGCAAATTGTGCAGGTGGTCGATCAGGTGGCAGCTTCGAGTGAGAACCAGATGGAGAAAATGGGGCAAACGCTGAATCTGGCCGTGGACTTGACGAATGACGTAGCGGGGGTCACGCAAAATGTGCAGCAAGTCACGCTGTCCTCGACCGAGATGAAGCAGCACGCAGAGGAAGGCAGGGAAGCAGTGACTGCGGTCATTCTCAGCATGGAGGAAATCAACCGCTCGGTAGAAGCTGCCACTTCTGTGATCCACGTCCTGGAGCAGCGCTCGCAAGATATATCGCGGATCATTGCGGTCATTACGGAAATTGCCAGACAGACGAACTTGCTGGCTTTGAATGCGGCGATCGAGGCAGCGCGTGCCGGAGAGCACGGCAAAGGCTTTGCAGTCGTCGCCGGAGAAGTCCGCAAGCTGTCCGAGGGCACGAACGAGGCTGCGCAGCAAATCGTGCGCATGATCAATGACGTACAAAACGACACGGCGATCGCGGTGGCAAAAATGGCCGAGGGAGCAGAGACGACGGCGCACGGCATGAAAACTGCCCGCCAGTCGGGGGAAATGTTCCAGCATATCGAGCAAAACATTTTGCGCGTGTCGGAGGAAATCCGGCGGGTCAGCGACGCCTTCGCGCGGATGGCCCCGGATGCGCAGCAAGTCGTCGTCGTCGCCAAAGAAGTTTCGGCTGCTTCCGTACAAGCTACGGCAGGCGTGCAAAGCATCTCTGCTGCGGTGGAGGAGCAAAGCGCAGCGATGGAACTGATCGCCCAATCTGCCGATCAGCTGGCGAAGCTGGCCGACGATTTGCGCGGCTCGCTGGCCGCATTTGTCCTCAAGTAACCAGGCGGGGAAAATCGCATAACGTTGCCGGGAAATGTTCGTTTTCCCGGCTCTTTTTGCATTTTGGAAGGATATCTCACACAAAATGTTGAATGATAAGGACGATGGAGAGTTTCGGGCCGGAGGGACGTAAGCGTGCACAAACTAGATTGGGAACTTTATTTGCTGCCGTTCGAGCAAGCTGTAGAAGAGATCAAAGTCAAAATTAAAAATATCCGCAACGAGCTGCGCAAGCGCAAGGAGCATTCGCCTATCGAGTTCGCCGTGGGCCGGGTCAAATCGATTCCGAGCATCTACAACAAAGCAAACCGCCTGCAATTTCCGATTGATGAAAATATATGCTGGGAGATCAGGGACATCGCGGGCGTGCGCGTCATCTGTCAGTTTATCGACGACATTCCCGCGGTGGTGGAGATGATCCGCAAGCGCGGCGACATGCGCGTCTATTTGGAAAAAGACTACGTGTCCACGCCAAAAGAAAGCGGTTATCGCGGCTATCACCTGGCGGTCGAATACCCGATCATGATGGCGGGCGGACAAGTGACGATCCCGGTGGAAATCCAAATTCGTACACTCGGAATGAACTTTTGGGCGACGATTGAACACTCGCTGAATTACAAATACGAAGGAATCATTCCGTCGAACATTCGCCAGCGGCTGTTTGAGGCCGCCAAAGCTTCGTACAAGCTGGACAGCGAGATGAACAACATCCGCGACGAGATCAAGGAAGCACAGGCCGAGTTCACGAAAAAGGAAGTGCCGATGGAATCGCTGCTCTCGCTGGTGGAGCTGGACCTGGACATTGACGCTGGAATGATGGAAAGCAGCGCACACGAAAGGAAAGAAAACGAAAATGACGACCATTAATTGGCTGGAAGAAACGAATAAACTCAAGGATGAGCTGATCGCGACGACGCAGGACTTTTTGCGGATCAAAAGCGTGCTCGACCCTGCTACGGCTGGCGAAGGAGCGCCTTTTGGCAAAGGCATTCGCGAAGCGCTGGATTTTGCCCTGGACGTATGCAAGCAAGCCGGAATGACGACCAAGGATGTTCGCGGGTATGCCGCTCACGCCGAGTTCGGGCAAGGGGAAGAGCTGGTCGGCATTTTGAGCCACGTCGATGTCGTACCGGAAGGGGATGGCTGGAGCACTCCGCCATACGCCGCCGAAATCGTAGACGGGAAGCTGGTCGCGCGCGGAGCGATTGACGACAAGGGGCCGACCATGGCGGCGATTTTTGCAGCCAAAGTGGTGCTCGGACTGGGACTGCCTCTTTCCAAGCGCGTCCGCTTCATTTTCGGGACGGACGAAGAGTCCAGCTGGCAATGCGTGAAAACGTATTTTGAAACGGAAGAAATGCCGACGATGGGCTTCACGCCTGACGCCGATTTTCCGCTGATCTATGCCGAAAAAGGTTTGACTGACTTGACGCTGTCCCAATCGTATGAAGCGTTCCAAAAGCTCGGCGCTTCGGCTGTCGAGCAGGCAGACGCCAAGCTCGTGTCCTTCCAATCCGGCCTGCGCATGAACATGGTGCCGGACAAAGGAACAGCGAAGCTGGCGCCACAGGGACTGGACAGTCAGGCGATTGTGGAGCGTTACGAGAAGCACTTGGAGCAAACAGGTTTGAAGGGGCAGGCGGAAGCAAAAGACAGCTTGGTCGTGCTGCATATGGAAGGCGTCTCTGTCCACGGCATGGACCCGAAAAAAGGGGTCAACGCAGGTACCGAGCTGCTCCACTTCCTGCACACACTGACATTGGACGCGCGTGCGGCTGTGTACGTTGCCGCAGCAGATTGCTACTTGCACAAGCAGCATGACGGACAAGCGATCGGCATCGCCCATGACGACGAGGAGATGGGCGCGCTCACATTGAACACGGGCGTGCTGGAGTATGAAGCGGAAGGAGACGCGCTGTTCCGCTTGAACATTCGCTATCCGCACTCGATCTCGTTCGAGAAGTGGTCGACGACTCTCGCAGACCGATTCGCTGCGGCTGCTTTTGACTTGCAAGTCGTGGAGCACCTGACTCCGCACCGCGTCGACCCGAATCACCCGCTGGTCACTACCCTGCAAAAGGTGTACACGGAACAGACAGGGGAAGAGGCAGGCATTATCGCCATTGGAGGTGCCACTTACGGCCGCTCCCTGGATGTGGGCGTAGCGTTTGGCCCGCTGTTCCCGGGACGCCCGGACAGTGCCCATCAGCGCGATGAGTACATTTTGGTCGACGATCTGGTCAAGGCGACAGCGATCTACGCTCAGGCGATTTACGAGCTGGCAAAATAATCGACAGGATAATCCGGGGATGCGGCGATTGGCTGCATCCCCTTTACAATTTGTGGGAGCGCGGTTTATACTTTGGAAGTACGATTGATTGAGTAATCATCCATGAGGAGACGTGTTTGCATGGCCCTGTCCGATTCGCAAGTCCAAAAAATGAAACAGAAGCGCGAGACGATATTGGAGCAAGCCACTCTGATGTTTGCCGAGCACGGCTATAACGATACGACGATTGCGAAAGTAGCGAAGGCGTCAGGCGTCAGCTTTGGCAGTGTGTTTACGTATTTTGAAAACAAAGACCAGCTCTTTTTCGCGGCAGTCGTGGAGCCGTTGCAAGTGTACGCACCTAAGCTGCTCGACTTTGATCCGAACGCCAAGCAGCCGACGCAAGAGCTTTGGAACATGGTGGCAAAGCATATCAAAATCTTTTCGAGCTTCGGCCCGTACTTGCGGCTGGTCGTGCAGGTCATCGGCTATCACAACCGCTTTGCCGAAGCGTTTGCCGAGCTGGACGCTTTTCACAATACGTTTCGGGCGAAAATCGGCGAGCTTGTGAAAAACGGCCAGGAGCGGGGCGAGCTGCAAATCCAGGATGCCAAGTACGCTGCGACTGCCTACACCAGCTTTTTGATCGGCCTGCGGGTGAATCTCATCGACTCGCCAGACAGCCAGATGTGGGAACAATTTGTGCCGTTTGCCATGCAGCTTTTTGGAGCGAAGACCGACTAACCGTGTTCGCTCTTTTTATGACCAATAAATGATTGATTGATCAATCGTAAAAAGGAGGAATCGCGCGTGGGCATTTTCGCGTTTGACCGAACGATTCGCATTCGGATGGTCCTGCAATTTTGGACGAATCTGGCGGTGATGTCTGTTGTGCCGTACTTGATCGTCTTTTTCTCCAGCCAACTGGGCACAGCCGTCACCGGAATGATGTTCATCGGGGTCATGGCGGCGAGCATTCTCGGGACGTTTGCCGGGGGATATGCAGCGGACCGGATCGGCCGGAAAAAAGTGATCGTCACATGTGAAGCGGTTATTTTTGCAGGTTTTAGTGCGGTTGCCTGGGTAAATGCGCCGGGGTATCAGCTGCCGTATGTGACGTTTGGCTTGTTTGTGTTCATTCAACTGTGCACAGGCGCGGCGGGACCTGTTTACCAGGCGTTGATTATCGATGTCAGCCGTCCCGACAATCGGCGCGCGATCTTTACGGCTTTGTACTGGCTCAACAATCTCGCGGGTGCGGCTGGCGGCATGATCGGAGCTTTTTTGTTCAAGGAGCATCACTTTTGGCTGTTTGCCGGAGTCGCTTGCAGCACGGCTATTTCTTTGCTCATCACGATTTTGTACATTGGCGAGACGTATGTGCCGAAAAGCCAAAGCCAGCCCGGCAAAAAGGAAGCGCAGACAAGAGGCGGCGAAGGGCGGAAGTTCAGTCGGATGCTGACGGCGTACGCGAGCGTTTTTCGCCAAAAATGGTTCATGAGGTTCGCTCTGGCAAGCTTGCTGATCATCTCGGTGGAAGAACAATTGACGAACGCCATCGGGATTCGCCTGGTGAAGGAGCTGGCGGAACCGCAAGCGCTCCTGCCGTTTCTCGCCTTTCAGGTAGACGGAATGAACATGCTGGGGATACTGAGATCGGAGAATACGCTCCTGGTTGTATGCCTGACCGGACTCGTCTCCCTGCTGATGAAAAAGGTCAAGGAGCGCGCCAGCTTGCTGTGGGGTCTCGTGCTTTTTTTCAGCGGCTACACCGTGATCAGCTACAGCGCCTCGCCATGGCTGTTGCTGTTTGCGATGCTCGTAGCGACGATCGGCGAGTTGATGCACATCCCTACAAAGCAAACGATGCTGGCGAACATGGTGCCAGATGATGCGCGAAGCACGTACATGGCGGTTTATTCCTTGCTCAACATCGTGGGAGTCAGCAGCGCCGGCGTGTTTATTCTCATCAGCGCCTGGGTGCCGCCGCTGCTTCTCAGTGCCGGATTTGCCTGCATGGGAGCTGTCAGCGTGGGCATGTTCGCAGTTATCACCAAACGGCTTGCGCAAGAACCCGAGACTTCTGCCGCCCCGATCCAGACCGGAGCCTGAGCTTGCTTTCTCTCTGTCTAGCGTTCAAGGGAATTAGCTGGGCTGTCGCGAAAAAGAATAAAGAAAAAATTGATTTTCCAATAGGAGGAATTTTTCTGATGGATGACATCACCAAATTGATCAAGGAACTGACAGAGGTGGACGGCGTTCCCGGACACGAGCGCGAAGTGAGAAAAAAGATGGAGGAGCATTTGGCGCCGCTTAGCGAGCAGCTCGTAAAAGATCGGCTGGGCGGAGTTCTCGGTGCGAAAACGGGGGATGCGGGCGGCCCGAAAATTTTGCTGGCGGGACACCTCGACGAAATCGGCTTCATGATTACGCAGATTACGCCAAAAGGCTACTTGCGCTTCATGCAGCTTGGCGGCTGGTGGCCGCACAATTTGCTCTCGCAGCGAGTGAAGGTCAAGACGCGAAAAGGCGAATACGTGGGGATCATCGGCTCGAAACCGCCGCACTCTCTGGAAAAAGAGGAGCGGGAAAAAGTGATGAAGCTCAAAGATTTGTACATCGACATCGGGGCTAAAAACGAGGAAGAGGCGAAAGCGATGGGCGTCCGCCCCGGCGATTGGGCTGTTCCGGCAAGCGAGTTTACGACGATGCGCGACGGAGAGTTGTGGGTAGCCAAAGCGCTGGACAATCGGGCAGGGTGCGCGCTCGCGATTGAGGTTCTCAAGCGTTTGCAAACAGAGGAACACCCCAATGTCGTATACGCCGGGGCAACCGTGCAGGAAGAGGTCGGCTCTCGCGGAGCAGGTACGGTCGCCCATTTGGTGCAGCCAGACATTGCCTTTGCCCTGGATGTAGGGGTCGCCTACGATACGCCGGGAAGCGAGTCGCATCCGTTCACGTGCAATATGGGCGACGGCCCGCTGATTTTCCTCTACGACGCGACGATGATTCCGCATACCGGACTGCGCGATCTCGTCATGGATACGGCGGAGGAGCTGGGAATCCACGTGCAAGTCGATGCGATGGCAGGCGGGGGAACGGACGCCGACAAGTTCCATACGAGCGGTGTCGGCTGCCCGTCCTTGGTCGTCGGTTTTGCCACCAGGTACATCCACAGCCATAATTCGATCATGTCCAAAAAAGATTTTGAACAGGCTGCCGAGCTGTTGACGGCGGTGATCAAAAAGCTCGATCATGATACGGTAGCGCGATTGATCGACTAATTTCCAGCAGAAATCACCTTCCTGACCACGGCAAAAAGCGAAGGCGTGTCGAATGGTTTGGTTGTATTTTTCAAGCGACTCCTATAGTATAGGTAGGATAGGATTTCGCAAGGGTACAACCTGCCTGGGATGATTCACACCCGCTGTCCATGCAGCCAAGGGTGTACAGAACGGGACCGCGTGTGATGTGAAAGGAAGTGGATATGATGGCAAAATCGTTTGCGTCTTTTGGCTTTCGACCGGAGCTGATGCAAGGGATTCAAGACCTGTATTATAAAGAACCGACGCCGATCCAGGAGGAAGCGATTCCGCTGATTCTGGAAGGGAAAGATGTGATTGGACAAGCGCAGACCGGAACCGGAAAAACAGCAGCGTTCATGCTGCCGATCCTGAACCGTCTGGAGGAAGGAAAGCGCGACATTCAAGCGCTGATTTTGACCCCGACGCGCGAGCTGTCCATTCAGATCGCCAAAGAAGTAGAGAAGCTGGGCAAGCACCTCGATGTGAATGTACTGTCTTTGCACGGCGGAGCGGATATTGACAAACAGCTGAGCAAGCTGAAAGCGACGGTACATGTGGTCGTCGGGACGCCAGGCCGCGTACTCGATCACATGAAGCGCGGTTCGCTGCATTTCGGACGGATTTCCACGCTTGTCTTGGACGAAGCGGACAAGATGATGGAGATGGGCTTTTTGGAGGATGTCGAGCAAGTGATCGTCCACACGCCATCGCAGCGTCAAGTGCTGCTCTTCTCCGCAACCATGCCCGATTTGGTCAAGCGGCTCGCTCATCGCTTCATGAAGCAGCCGCCGCATCTTAAAATCGAGGGCAAGCAAAAGACCGTAGAGAAAATCGAGCAATTTTACTACGTCGTCAACCAAAGTGACAAAACAGATGCGCTCGTCGATGTCGTGGAGCAGGAACAGCCGTTTTTGACGATTGTGTTCGCGAACACGCAAGTCCGCGTGCAGCAACTCACGGCTCGTTTGCAGGAAAACGGACTGTCCGCGCAAGCGCTGTACGGAGATTTGTCGCAAAGCAAGCGCGAGCAGCTGATGAGACAGTTCCGCGAGATGCGCTTCCAGTACCTGGTTGCCACCGATATCGCGGCGCGCGGGCTGGACGTCGAAGGCATCACGCATGTCATCAACTACGATTTGCCCAACGACGTCGACAGCTACATTCACCGCGTAGGCCGTACAGGACGTGCGGGACAGAGCGGAAAAGCGATCTCGCTCATTTCCCCGCGCCAGAAAAACTTGATGGGCCGCTTTGCCAAAGCGACGAAGGCGTCGATTGAAGAGCGCATTCTGGAGCCAGGCCGCCATCTGGATGCAGGCCGTCGCGAACGTGCGCAGGAGCGTGAGGCCCACTTCATCGAGCTGCGCGCCCAACAGGCGAAAGAACAGCAAAAGGAAAAAGACAAAGAGTTCGCTCCAGTGCGCGAAGCTTTGAAGAAAAAAGCGAAAGTAAAGCCAGGCTACAAGAAAAAGCTGGCGCGCGAGCTGGGCGAGCTTCAGACGCAGTATGAGAAAAACCGCAAAAAGGCAGAAGCGATTGCTGCCAGAAAAGCAGGGAAATCGGCAAAGCCGGCAGATGCCAAAAAAGCGGGAAAAGGCGGAGCAAACCGCTCTGCCAAAGGGGCAAGACCGTTCCGTCAAGATTCGGGCAAGTCCAGAGGGTAATGCAAGCATAAGAAAAGGTCCAGATTCGCTTCGTGCGAGCTGGGCCTTTTTCGCGTGTGTCCGATGGCGAGTTATTGTTGGAATTATTTGAACCATAAAACAAAAGTGCAAAAATATTAATTCTGATAAAACATATCGGAATAATGTTGAATAAAATCTTTTTATCGATTAGACTCTAACCTAAGTTCGCAATTTAAATCATATTATTTTTATCTGATTAGTTGTAGTGGGGAGGAAGCGATTATGTGGAAATACATGCTCAAGCGGTCGCTGTCGATGGTCATAACGTTATGGCTCATCGCCACATTGACGTTTGTCATCATGCACCTGATTCCCGGTGATCCGTTCGCGACGGAAGCGCGCATGCTGCCGGAAGAGGTGGTGCAGAACATGCGGGAGCGATACCACCTCGATAAACCGCTGATTGAGCAGTATGTCCAGTATATGAATGGACTGATTCATCTCGATCTCGGCCCTTCGATTCAACAAAAGTCGCAGGACGTCACGACGTTGATTCAAAGCGGCTTTCCAGCGTCAGCCGTACTCGGTTTGCAGTCGCTGGTGATCGCCCTGACCGGGGGCATCGCGCTCGGAGTCGTTGCAGCTCTGTTTCACAACCGCCTGATGGATTATGCGGCGATGTTTTTTGCCATCCTCGGCATCTCGGTTCCGAGCTTCATCCTGGCTCCTTTACTCATCAAGTATTTTGCGGTGAAGTGGGAGCTGCTTCCGGTAGCGTCCTGGGATGGCTGGGAATACTCCGTGCTCCCTTCCGTTGCGCTGGCGATCGGGCCGCTGGCGATTATTGCCCGCTTTGTCCGCACCAGCATGATCGAGGTGTTTGACCAGGACTACATGAGCACGGCGGAGGCAAAAGGGCTTTCGACTTTTCACATCGTGTTCCGCCACGGTATCCGCAATGCGATTCTTCCGGTCATTACGTTTATCGGCCCGCTGTTTGCCAACCTGATTACGGGCACATTTGTCGTCGAAAAGATTTTCGCGATCCCGGGCATCGGCAAATATTTCGTGGAAAGTATTTTCAATCGCGATTATCCGGTTATTCTCGGAACTTCTGTCTTTTACAGTGCCGTCCTGATTTTGACCTTGTTTGTCACCGATATTTTGTACCGATTCGTCGATCCGCGAATCAAATTAGCCAATGGAGGGGAATAGCGCGATGGCAGAAGTATCACATGTGCCAGATGAACTTTTTCGCCCGCTTGATCGCAGCCGGTTCGACAGTCACAACGCCATGCGGCCGAGTGCGAGCTACGGCCTGGAAAGCATCCGGAAAATTTTTCGCAACAAGCTGGCGGTTCTGGGCTTTTGTTTGCTCGGGGCAATCGTGATCTTGTCCGCTTTTGGGCCGGGCATGCTTCCTTACTCCGCCAGCGAGCAATCTCTCGTCTCGGGCAATTTGCCGCTGTCAGCCGAGCATTGGTTTGGAACGGACGACCTCGGCCGCGACATGTGGGTGCGCACCTGGGAGGGAGGGCGAATCTCCCTGTTCATCGGAGTCGTTGCCGCCCTGATCGACTTGGTTATCGGCGTAGTGGTCGGCGGGTTGTCGG
This sequence comes from Brevibacillus sp. FSL K6-0770, assembly GCF_038000275.1. Lineage (NCBI taxonomy): Bacteria > Bacillati > Bacillota > Bacilli > Caryophanales > Paenibacillaceae > Brevibacillus > Brevibacillus sp. FSL K6-0770. Next base: position 4,343,452 of record NZ_JBBOBQ010000001.1, on the reverse strand, counting down.
GTTACATGGCGGGTCGCGGCAAATGGGGCGATCGCATTGACAATTTCCTGATGAGGCTGGTCGAGATCTTGTACGGAATCCCGTATCTGTTGGTCGTGATTTTGCTGATGGTCATTATGGAGCCTGGACTGGCCACGATTATTACGGCGTTGTCGATCACGGGCTGGGTCGGGATGGCTCGGCTGGTACGCGGGCAAATTTTGCAGGTAAAAGGCCAGGAGTACGTGCTGGCGGCGGAAAAGCTGGGAACGCCGCACGCGAAAATCATTTGGCGGCACCTGATTCCGAACGTCGCCGGGATTATTATCGTCAACTTGACCTTTACGATCCCGCAGGCCATTTTTGCCGAATCATTCCTCAGCTTTCTCGGCTTGGGCGTGCAGGCTCCGACCGCGAGCTGGGGCACGATGGCAAACGATGGGTTAGCCGTGATTTTGAGCGGGCAATGGTGGAGGCTGTTTTTTCCGGGGGTCATGATTTCCTTGACGATGTTTGCTTTTAACGCGATCGGAGACGGATTGCAGGACGCCTTCAACCCGAGGGGCGGCAAAGCTTGAAGGAGGAACGACAGATGACGAATGTGCTGGAAGTGGAAGATTTGCATGTCTCCTTCCGAGCTTATGGCGGGGAAATCCAGGCGGTTCGCGGCGTGAGCTTCGCCGTGCGGCCAGGCGAGACACTGGCGATTGTCGGGGAGAGCGGCTGCGGCAAAAGTGTGACGGCGCGGGCGATTTTGGGCATGGTGAAAGCGCCGCGGGGCCGCGTGAAGAAAGGGAGCGTCCGTTTGCAGGGCAGAGAGCTGTCCTGTCTCGGGAAAAAAGAGTTGCAACAAGTGCGCGGAGCACAAATTGGCATGATTTTTCAAGACCCGATGACTTCGCTGAATCCGACGATGAAGATCGGGACGCAAATCGCGGAAGTGCTGATCAAGCATCAAAAGCTGGCCAAAAAGCAGGCGCGCGAAAAGGCGATCGAGCTGCTGGCGGCGGTCGGCATCCCGGAGCCTGCCCGACGGTACGAGCAGTATCCTCACGAATGCAGCGGGGGGATGAGACAGCGGATCGTGATCGCCATAGCCTTGGCCTGCGACCCTGAGCTGATCATTGCGGATGAGCCGACGACCGCTCTGGACGTGACGATCCAGGCGCAGATTTTGGCTCTATTGAATGATTTGCAACGCACAAAAGGCACGTCGATCATCATGATCACGCACGACTTGGGCGTAGTGGCGGAAGTGGCCGATCAGATGGCGGTCATGTACGCCGGGATCATCGTCGAGCAAGGGCCAGTAGAGGAAATATTCGACAACCCGCAGCATCCGTACACAAAAGGGCTGCTGCAATCGGTGCCGCGCCTGGATCAGCCGAGCGAGGAACGGCTCATTCCGATCCAGGGCGCACCGCCCGATCTGTTTGCGCCGCCTGCGGGCTGCCCGTTTGCCGCCAGATGCGATCACGCGATGGAAGTGTGCGCGCAGTACATGCCGAAAAGCACGGCGTTTTCAGCGCAGCATCAGGCCAAATGCTGGCTGCACGATCGGCGTGCGCACCGCGTGGAGGAACTGGTGAGTGCAGGGAGGGAGCAGCATGTCTGACATATTGGTACAGGTAAACGAACTGCGCAAATATTATTCGATCGGCAACGGCAGACAGGTCAAGTCCGTAGACGACATCTCGTTTTCGATCCGCAAAGGGGAGACGCTCGGACTGGTCGGCGAGAGCGGCAGCGGCAAGTCGACGCTCGGCCGGACCATAGTCGGCCTGTACCCGCCGACGAGCGGCTCGGTCAGCTTTGCGGGAACCGATCTGGCTACGGCACGCGGCAGGCAAAAGCGCGAGATCAATCGCCAGATGCAGCTCATTTTTCAAGACCCGCAATCTTCGCTCAATCCGCGCTTGCGAGTAGGCGAGATCATCGCGGAAGGAATCGAGGCCCACGGCTTGGCAAAAGGCCGCGAGAAAGCGGAGCGGGTGCACCAGTTGCTGGAAAAAGTCGGCTTGCACCCGGACCATGCGAAGCGGTATCCGCACGAATTTAGCGGCGGACAGCGGCAGCGGATCGGAATTGCCCGGGCGCTCGCTGTGCAGCCCAGCTTCATCGTGGCGGATGAGCCGATTTCCGCCCTGGACGTCTCGATTCAGGCGCAAGTGGTGAATTTGCTGGCCGATTTGCAAGCGGAAAGCCAACTGACGTATTTGTTCATCGCCCACGATCTGGCTATGGTCAAATACATCAGCGACCGGATCGGCGTGATGTATTTGGGCCGCATGATGGAGCTGGCTGAAAGCGATGACCTTTTTGCCAAGCCGCTGCATCCGTATACGCAAGTGCTGCTGTCTACGATGCCGGTATCTCATCCGAAGCATCGTGCAGAACGCGAACGCATTGTCATCGGCGAACCGCCAAGCCCGATCAATCCGCCAACAGGCTGCCCGTTTCAGACGAGATGCCCGCAGGCTATGGGCATTTGCAAACAAATCGCGCCAACCTGGAGGGAGGTGGAGGCCAAGCACTGGGTAGCCTGCTTTTTATACGAGTAATTGAGAGAGAAACATACGGAGGAGAGAGACATGAAAAAGAAACTACTTACCGCTGCTGCTTTGCTGATGCTGGTTGTTCCAGGGTTGGCCGCGTGCAGTAAGGACACGCCAGCAGCTTCGGATACAAAGACAGGCCAAACGACTACGCAAGCGGCCGCCATCAAGCAAGAAGTGACCGCCAACCTCAAAGGAGAGCCGTACACGCTCGACCCGGCGTTCGCTTCCGACTCGACTTCGTACTGGGTGATCGACCATCTGTACGAAGGGCTGTATCGCTATAACGACAAGGGAGAACTGGTGGAAGGCGCAGCCGAAAAAATCGAGATTTCCCCGGACGGAAAGACGTACACTTTTCACATTCGCAAAGGCTTGAAATGGTCCAACGGCGATGCGTTGACCGCCAAAGATTTCGAATTTGCCTGGAAGCGGGTACTGGACCCGCAAACAGCGGCATATGAGCCTTCTGCCCTGTACTACATCGAAGGCGCCGAGGAGTACAACACAGGAAAAGGCCCGCTGGACAAGGTGAAAATCTCGACGCCGGATGAATATACGCTCGTCGTCGGCCTGAAAAATCCGGCAAGTTTCTTCCCGAAAGTGGCGATTGGCCGCCCGTACTTGCCTGTGAACCCGAAAGTCGTGCAAGCGGACAAAAACTGGGCAGGAGAAGCGAAAAGCATCGTGACAAACGGCGCATACAAAGTTGGCGCCTGGGAGCACAACAACGAACTGACGCTGGCGAAAAACGACCAGTATTGGGAAAAAGATGCCGTGACGATGGAAACCGTGCATTTTAAAATGGTCAACGATGCCACGACCGCTTATCAAATGTACAAGACAGGCAAGCTTGATCTGATCGATACGTTGCCAACCGATGTGATCGAACAGGAAAAAGGCAAGGATGAGTACAAGGCAGTCGCTGACTTTGGCGTGTATACATACACGTTCAACACTTCCGCAGAGCCGTTCAACAACGCGAAAATCAGACGGGCATTCACAATGGCAATTGACCGCGAGGCGATCACCAATAACATCACCAAAGGCGATCAGAAAGCGGCCTACGGCTACGTCGCTTACGGCGTGACCACGCCATCCGGCAAAGACTTCCGCGATGAAGTAGCGCCTTATTACAGCAACGATCCAGCCGAAGCGAAAAAGCTGCTGGAAGAAGGCATGAAGGAGCAAGGCTGGTCGACGCTCCCTGCCGTTACGTTGAAATACAGCACAGGAGAGACGCATAAAAAAGTAGCAGAAGCTCTGCAAGAAATGTTCCGCAAAAACCTGGGCGTAGAAATCAAGCTGGAGCATCAGGAGTGGAAGACCTACATCGATACGTACAAACAAATGAACTTCCAGATCGCGCGCATGGGCTGGACCGGATCGTATCTGGACCCGCTGGCTGTGCTGGAACTGTACACAAGCAAAAGCTCCAGCAACTTCACCAAATGGGAAAATGCGAAGTACGACCAGCTGATCGAACAGGCGAGAGTGGAGCAGGATCAGGAAAAACGCAACAAGCTTTTGCATGAAGCAGAAGATGTATTGATGGCAGAATTGCCGATCATTCCGGTCTACTTCTATACACAAAACTACTTGAACAGCAAAAAAATCGAAGGAATCCAGTACAGCGTAACGCGGGAGCCGGATTTCCGCCAGGCGAAAAAGGTAGCCGAATAAATCGTGCCCGCTGGCCCGGGACACGCAAGAAAACAAGGGGAGCCTCTCAAGTCAGGGAGGCTCCTTTTTCCTATGGAACAGACAAGCAGAGATAAGGCAATGTTGTGAAATAGTGTTTTCCTCCTAGTAGAATGAGGGTAATATATAGGTAGATAGAACCGTGTGCGAGAAAGCAATGGATCGTAGAGGGCGTGAGGAGAACGAGTGATGATGGATACGTGTTTCAAATGCGGAAGCAAAATGAATCCGAACGAATATAGCTGTCACGTCTGTGGTCAAAACGAAATGGAAGACTATCGGATGATTCGCAATTACGTGCGGAGTTATCCCAATTCGAATGCGATGCAAATTGCCAACGCGACGGGCATCTCCGTCTCAAAAATATTGCGCTACATCAAAAATGGCTCCCTGACCGTCGTGGACAATCAGTCGCGCAGAGGACGGCGTTTTGACTGAACCGGAGATGGGCGAAAAGCCCGCACGCGGCAACATGCGTAAAAGCATGTGAGCGTGCGGGCTTTATTGTGCTGAAAGCAAATGGTGTCCAGCAGCTTGTAAGAGCATGCCAGTAAGTATCTCATATGAATGTCAATCGTGCTTGCCTCCACATGCCCTCGGAAATGGGCTGTTTTTTATTTTGCTCAGGTTACATACGGTATAATTTCATATGGTTTAAGATGACTTTTAGTTACTTTTAGGGGTATTTGCTTGAAAAGGATGTCATTTGTGTTTAATTAACAAAGTTTAAGGTTTATAATTAGGAGGAGGGAATAATTTACACTCATATAATGGAATATTTTAGATAATTCAGGGGTGATTACATGAAATTAAAAGCAAATGAAGTATTTATTCCGGGTGCTTTCCCTAAATATACGTATATTTCTCGGCAATCGTCCGAATTTGATATTTCCTATGAATTTCGATTAAACCAATCTTTAAACACAGTTGGCTTTCTTACCTCAATTGTCGGTCCTTCGAAGACGGGTAAAACCGTATTGTGTGAAAAAGTAATAGGTATTGATAAAATGAAGGATTTTTCAGGAAGTGATTTCAAGGAATCCGAAGACTTTTGGGTAACAATTGCAAAAAGAGTTGGATTGCCACTTGAGAGTGACCAAACTGAGCAAAGGACGATACAAGGACAGGGGATCGCTGGTACTAGAGAGGGTGTAGCATCTTCAATAACAGAAAAGTATCATTCAAATAAAGACAAAGTCATTCAATATTTTCTCGAAAATGATTGGGTGCTGGTTTTAGATGATTTTCATTACGCTTCCCCAAATATGCAAATGGAAATAGCTTATCAGCTAAAAGACGCCATACGCAAATATTTTAAGACAGTGGTCATTTCCTTACCCCATCGATCTGATGACGCGATTAGAAAAAACTCAGATTTGAGCGGTAGATTGAATTTGATCAATATTGAACCTTGGAATACGAAGGAATTGCGAGAAATCGCCGTAACTGGATTTGGTAAACTTGGGCTAAATATAAATTCTGCTTTAGCGAATAACATGGCGCAAGAAAGTTTGTCTTCACCACAGCTCATGCAATCCATTTGCCTAAATCTCTCCCTGTTACTTGATATAGACAACAAAGATAACCCCAAACTCGATTCATCCATGCTGAAAAAAGCATATGAGATGACTTCTTTGAACCTTCTTTCTTACAGAGAAGTTGCTAGAAAGCTCAAAAATGGCCCCAATCCGAGAGGACAAAAGCGGAAAACGTACACCATTAACAGTGGTAATCAAGTTGATATTTACGAATTGCTTTTAAAGGCATTAAGTGTTGATCCGCCGAAGGTAAGTTTTTTTATCGATGAAATGAAAAGAAGAATGGATGCATTGGTAAGTGATACAGATAAACCGGATCGATTAAAAATCAAAACGACAATTGGTCAAGTACAGTCAATCATGCAAACCAGTGAACCAATGTATCAAGTATTTGAATATAAAGACGACGAGGTTTATATACTAGAGCCTCTTTTCCTTTTCTATTTGCGCTGGGGAAGGCTTAACTGAACGTAGCAAGCACAGGTTTATTCAAGAGGGGGATCATCTTGACTAAGTTAATTCAAAGTAAAGCTGATGCCATTAGAGCAATACAAGAGCTGATAGACGAAGGGCGGAAATTAACTCTGGAGGAACAATTTTCTTCTTGGAAAACGACCACCGCCAGAGGTTTAGAACGCTTATTTTCTGATCAGACAATCGGACAGTCTTTTGCAATAAGCGTCTTTGGGTCAATGAAGAGGGATTCCCATCTACTTGGAGTATCTTATCTTGAAAGCTTGATTCGTGATATAAATAAAGGTTTATTCGAACCTAATGGAACCCGAGATGAAATTGACGTGGAGCATTTTCACATCATTATTCGGAGAATCCTTGCCAATTTTTATAAGCATATTCAGGAAATGTATCAAAAGCCTGTGCATGGCAGAGGGACATTGACAAAAGCGGACTTACAGAAGATTGTTCTCGGGAATGAGTACGATGTGCAACGTATGCTTTATTCATTAATCCGCCCGATTTTCCCTGATGCAAGAGTTGAAATCTACGGGGATGGTGGATATAAAAGTTATCGCTATGATATTTTTTTTGATGCATACGAAACGGTTATCGAAGTCAAATGCTCCCGGCCATCGATGCAAGAACGTGAGCTAACCGAGCAAATCGGATCGGATGCTTTTCATTATCAAGAAAAGTACATTTACTTCTTTATTTACGATAAGCATGGAGTAATAGCAAATGTCGATGCTTTCTGCAACACATATAGGAAATCGCTGGATACACACGAAAAGCAAATCGAAACGGTTGTTATCCAGCCCATTACTATTTAAAAAGATCCTCCAGCGTGTTTACGCACTCTTTCGCAGTACAAAGACGGTGTGTGGACAAATTAAAAAGAGGCCAGAGCTGTGCACGCAGCTTGGCCTCAGTACATGAAGACGGTCGTTTCCGAAAGGTTCGGTTCAATAGGTTGCAGCAAATGACTGCCCGTGCTCTGCATGCATAAGGGTGGTCATTTTTTGTGTAATCAAGATTCAGACTTGATTGTGCCAGTGTAATGATGACAGTGCTGGCTACAGCCACCGCAGTCCTTTCGGATAATGATTTTTCAACTGCCCCTCGGACTGTTTGCCCCAGCCGAGCGAAAAGCCGTCGACGGTGACAAGTGTCCAGCCGTTTGCTCCGTCTCTTGCGAGGGCTTCGCCTTTCAAATAGCGCACGACTTGCGGATCGTCCGAAGCGTAGGAGGCTACGCGGGCTGCCTGTGCGGGTGTGCTGGCGAGCGCGAGCGCATGGGCTGGCTCCAGCCGATTTTTTTTCACGGTGCCGAGGTGGAGTCCGACGCGTGCGACCTTCAGCTTGTCCCAATCAAAGCCAGGCAGCGGCGAGTAGTAAAGCTGTTCGCCAAACAAAAGAAATGCGGACTCGTCCGCAAACTCGGCGAGAAGCTCGGGCATCGCTTCCTCGGCAAAGGCGCGCCAGGCCAAGAGCGCTTCCTTGCGTCCGGCGGGAGCGGTTTTGGCTTTTGCCGCGCGTTTGTCCTTGCGCTTTTCTGGTAGCTCGCTGGAGTCGGCATCGCGGCTTTTTTGCAGCTTGGCGAGGTAATGACCTTCCCCTTGCAAAAGGTGCGGCCACAAGCGCGCTGTCTTGCCGAGCGGCTCGCAGCGAGGATTGGCCCAGTCGGGTTGCCCCGGTGCAAACCATCCTGGCTCAGGCAGCTCCACGACCGTAAATTCCGGGTGACGGGTCAGGAAATCGACGAGAGACTGCTCATTTTCCAGCGGCGCGAACGTGCACGTCGAGTAGACCAGCGTTCCCCCGGGCTTGAGCATGGCACTGGCAGCGTCGAGAATGTCTTGCTGCATGAGGTGGCATTCTGTCACTTTGTCGGGCGACCAGTCTTCGATGGCTTCCGGCAGCTTGCGGAACATGCCTTCGCCCGAGCACGGTGCGTCCACGAGAATCTTGTCGAAAAACTGCGGGAAGCGCTCTTGCAATTTTTCCGGTGTCTCGTTGGTCACAACCGCATTTTTGACGCCGCAGCGCTCCAGGTTTTCCGCCAAAGCCTTGACGCGAACCGGATGGATTTCGTTGGCAACGAGCAAGCCCTGACCGTTCAGGCCCGCAGCGAGCTGCGTCGACTTGCCTCCCGGAGCGGCGCACAGGTCGAGAATGCGCTCCCCTGGCTGGGCGTCCAGCGCTTCGGCCGCAGACATCGCGCTTGGCTCTTGCAAGTAATACAACCCAGCGGCGTGATACGGATGTTTTCCGGGACGCTCCTGGTCTTGGTAGCGAAACCCGTTCACACACCAGGATACCGGCTCCAAAGCAAAAGGCGAGCGGGACAGAAACTGCTCGCGCGCGACTTTGAGCGGATTGACCCGCAATCCGTGCGTAACAGGTTGGTCGTAGGATGCGAGGAACGCTGCGAACTCCTGGTTCAGCAGGCTTTTCATACGTTCTGTGAAGAGTCCGGGTAGATTTTGTGTCATAAATGCCTCCGTTGTCAGATTTTGGCCGCAAGTAAAAGGAAAAGCTAGAATCATGGCGAATCATAGAAAATGAGGTGAGAGCTTTTATGAAGGGATCCCGTGCAGAACGCTACCGCTCCCGGCGGAGGAACGACTCGGAAGTCAGCCGGTTTTGGATCATGGGGTTGCTTTTCTCACTGCTGGTGCTCGCTTTTGAATTCTTCATCGAAATTCCCGCCGATGCAGATTGGCTTGTGGATATGGAGATGGCTTTGTTTTCGGCCAGCTTTACTTTGCTCGCCTTTTACCTGCTCGGGCTTACCTTTGCCTTTTCCCGCCATCAAAAGGCAGGGAAGATCAATCACCAGATCATCATCTATGTATGGTTGGGGGCGATCTTGTTTCACCTGTTCCTGCTCATCAGCAACTTGTCCAATCAGCATGTGTACAAGGCAGGGATCATTCTATTTTTAGGGCCTTTGTTTTTGACTGTCTACCATTTTATCACGTACTTGTCCGCTTTGCGCGAGGAGCGTGAGGAGCAGGAGGCAGCTACGGCTGCTTCGCTGGAGCGCACGGCCTACCAGATGATTTTGGAGGGCGGCAAAGTGTACAGCGAAATCAGCCGGTTAAAAACAGAATATCCAGAAGTGGATCAGATGCTTCGAGCCAACGATTTTCACGATAGATTGGAGCGCTATGCCCTGGAAATGCAACAGTATTTGCAGGTCAAGCAATTTGAGCGCAAAGACGTGGAGTTGTTGGAGGGACATTACTATTTCTTGGAGAATTTGCTGAGTCTCGCCAAGCAGCACCCCGGGATCACCGAATCCCGCGCGTACTCTCGGCGAAAAGACATGTAAAGCGAAAAAGGAGAGGGAAAGCGGATGTTTTGGAAAAAGGACAAAGGACTTGCGGAAAAAGAAACAGCAGCAGCGGCAGCAGTGACAACCGTGACAAAAGAGAGCGCAGCACACCAGGCAGACACGTGGAAAAAGGAACTTCGCGGGTTATACGAGCAGATGGGCGCCATCATTTCGCAGCACAATGAAGTAAATGCTCAGCATGATGGGCTTGCCCGTCTGGCGACACAAATGAAAAACGTCGTAGAAAAAATTCAGGCCATCAACGAAAAAGACGATGAATCCGCCAACCAGCTCTCCATTCGTGGCGAGCGGTTGACGGCTATCTGCAAAGAGTCCGTAGAGCGTTCCGATGCGGGCAAAAAGGCGATGACAGAAGTCGTAGATGTCATGAGCCAGCTGGAAAAGGAATCGACGAACACATCCCGCTCCATGAGCCGTCTCGAAGAACGTTCTTCGGAAATTACCAGCATCGTTAAAGTGATTAGCGACATCGCCAACCAGACGAATTTGCTCGCGCTCAACGCAGCCATCGAGGCGGCGCGTGCGGGTGAACAAGGCCGCGGCTTTGCCGTAGTAGCGGACGAGGTGCGCAAGCTGGCGGAAATGACGGCCAATTCGACCAAGACGATCGCTGATTTGATTGGCAAAATCCAGGAAGAGACGAAGGAAGCGCTCGCCAACAGCGAGAAGAGCGGCAACGCGATCAAAAGCGGACTGTCCATCAGCAAGGAAGCATCGGAGAAAATGGAGGGCATCGCGCGTGCTTTCCACGAAGTCAACGGCGAAGTGGCAGGCGTGATGCAGATCATCCAGCAGCAAAAACGCTTTGCCGATGAGGTTTCCGGCCAGGTCAATGAAGCGCGGGACTTGCTGGACGGCTTGAACGACGATTTGATCGGGCACGTCAAAGAAGCGGGTGTGGTCGATCATCTTTTGCAGGCAAGTTTGAAGGAACTCAAAAAAGTATTGTCCTAATTCATTTTTTTAGAAACGAAAAGTCCCTCACCACAGTCTTTAAAGGTGAGGGATTTTTTTTATGGAAAAAAACACCTGGCAGTGTACGCCGAGCCGATCCAGCTTGGCAGCCATTCGTGATAGGCGGATATGGTTGGGCGCTGGCTTGCGGGAATGGGGTAAGCGCCAGTCGAAACTTGATCGAGTTGCTCAGGACGGCTGTTGTTGAGTCTGTGCGACGCGACATCGTGGGAGTGCTTTCGCGTTAGATGGTATCATTTTCAAGCTGATACAAGAAATGTTTGATTCGCAAGTATGAAATGGAGGAGTTTTTTTCAAACAGGAGGATGAGATGGTTAAAAAATTGAGCTTCTTGACTCTATTGATGGTGACGATTGCCGTATCTTCGTTTCTTTACGGTTCGGCTACGGCGCAGTTTTGGCAAAAGCCTGCTGAAAAAGCAACAACGAGCAAAGTAAATGGCGGTACTCTTTCCACGCGGGAGTTTGTCTTCGGCGAGGGCGAAGTGTATTGGAGCCAGCAGATCACGGGCAAGCAAGATAAGCAGCCGCACGTGATTACCGTTCCGATCCAGGGCAACAGCCAGAACATGCTGTTTCGCTATCGAGCCTACACGGAGGATAAACAGCCATATTGGCAATCCGTTTCGCTCGATCAGGTAAAAGAGCTGCCATTGGCTGCCGGATTCGTGGAAACAGAAGGGCGGTATATTTGGCTGGGAATGCCGACAGTATATGCCCACTTAGGCCAGGGCACGATACAGGAACATATCGAGCTTGCCCTGCCAGTTGAAGTCAAACAGAAGGCAAAAGGGGTCGAGCTGGAAATCAAGCTGCCGATCAGGGCGGGGTATACAAGCGAGATGTGGGCGCTTGACTCCAGGGAACCGCTCGTGCCGTGGGGCGAGAAACATTATGACAAAATTTGGCTCGCACTCGATGTTTCGCAAAATGCGAAATGGTTGCAGGACGGCTATTACTATAAAAGTCCGTCCACCTATGTACCGACTTCGGATACTTCTTATTGGCGGATTCCAGAAAATTATGTATTGCGCTCCTTTTTGTACACGGGCGGTGCCAGAGCGGGAGAAAACATGGCATACGTCATGTTGAAGGCGAGCATGCTGCAGCAGGAGCCGGAGGGAGATTGGAAGACGCTGCCTCTTTCCCAATGGCTGAGCGACGATTACGGGATTCCCGAAGGCTTTTTTGACACGCGGTTTAACACAGGGGCAGCCGAATTGATGCTGCGGGGCTGCCAGAAATACAACGAAGAACAATTTTGCCAGGCGGCGCAAAAATATAGCGCGTATTTCCATAAATACGCGGCTGAACATCATTATTCCGCAGCAGGCGTAACGGAAGGCTGGCTCGTGGCCGATTATGCCCATCCGGCCAAGCCTGGCATTCAGACACATGTGTCGCTCAACCATCAGCTGGCGGAAATCAATTACTTGTACAGCAGCTACCAGCAATTCGGCAATCCGACAGACAAAGATTTGGCTGATGTCATGCTGACAGGGGTCATTAACCTGGGAAGCAAATGGATTCTTCCCAACGGCGACTTGCACTATGCCTACTTCCCGAACGGAACTTTCGGAAGGAGGGACTATCCGACTTTGACTTACAACGACTTGGTAGAAACCCAGCGCTTGTATCAACAGCTTCATGGCATGGAGGAACCAACCATCGCTCAGCTGATCGCGAGCAAGCAAGTATGGATGCAAAAAAACAACATCGCGTATTCCCAGTAAGACACGGCAAAAAAAGGCTGTAGGAGAGTTAGCTCCCGCAGCCTTTTGCTATGGAATCCTGCCTATTGCTTCTGAAGGGCAAACAAAGTCAGAAAACTGACAGCTTCTCGCAGCTCCACGCTCAAGCGCCCGACGATATCCGGAGTAATGCCTTCCTTGTACACAGGCTCCTCCGCAAGCAGCACAAAGCCGTTTTCGGCCGCAAGCTGCTTGGCTTCCCACGGCATCATCGTATTTTGAATCGTATTTTCTTCGTACAGCCGCCGATAGCTATGGGCGCGCGGGCCTGCTGTCGGGCCTAAAATACCGAGGATGAGAATCCCGCCTGGAGCGAGGACGCGATGCAGCTCCAGCAAAGCTTGCAAGGGAGCGGGCGCAAATTCGACGACATTGATGGACATGACTGCTGCAAACGTGCCGTCTGCAAAGGGAAGCTTGCTGATATCTGCTGTCTGGAAGCGGACATTTTCCGGGAAAGCGGTTTGCCTGCTTTGGGCGAGACGAATCATTTCCCCGGCAATGTCGACCCCTTGGACCTGATATCCGTACTCGGCCAGCTTGCAGCTTGCGTAGCCATCTCCGCAGCCTGCATCCAGAATCGGCCCTTGTTCTGCCGACACATGTCGCTGTAAAAACGGGAGAATCGTGCTGCGGCTTCCTTTTTCCCACATCTGCTCGCTTCTTTTGTGCCAGTCGGCGGCAAACTCATCCCATTGTCTGGCAGCTTCTTTGCTCCATTGACCTGACAACTCTTCCACCTCCTAATGAAAGTGTGAACTGGCTTTATTGTACCAAGCGGGCGCTCAATTGCGTACTTTAATTGGTGAAAGCGTTTGAGCGTTTTCGCGTTGTTCCGTGTTCTTGCACGAGGAAGCGCTTCCAATGTAATCTCAATATAACGACAAAATAATCCCAATAAACCAAAAAGTAATAATTATTGAAAAAGAAGGAAAGCGGAGGGGTAGGCAATGAGCAATACCGATTTTTTCCCGATTCAGGACTGGGACTATTTGGAATTTTATGTAGGGAACGCTAAGCAGGCCATGCATTATTTTATAAAAGCGTTCGGCTTTGAAGCAGTAGCGTACGCCGGGCTGGAAACAGGCTCGCGCGAAAAAGTTTCCTATGTACTCAAGCAAAAGCACATGACTTTTGTCATCAGTGGCGCTCTGACGCCTGACAGCCCCATCGCCGATTTTGCGAAAAAGCATGGAGACGGCGTCAAAGACGTTGCCCTCCGGGTGGACGACTGTGAGCAAGCCTACCGCGAAGCCGTCTCGCGCGGTGCGATCCCGATCATGGAGCCAACCGAGTACACCGATGAATTTGGTACGGTGAAAAAAGCGGTAATCGGAACATACGGCGAAAACGTGCACTCTTTTATTGAACGGAAAAATTACAACGGTCCATTCCTGCCGGGCTATGTCGCTTATCAGGCTCCGGTCACAGGAGAAAGCACCGGGCTGATCGGAATCGACCACATCGTCGGAAACGTGGAAGTGATGGACGAGTGGGTTGGCTATTATCAGCGGGTCATGGGATTCACCGCTGTGCAAAATTTCAGCGAGGACGACATTTCCACCGAGTATTCGGCTTTGATGTCCAAAGTGATGCAAAGCGGTACGGGACGAATCAAGTTCCCGATTAACGAGCCGGCAGAAGGACGCCGCAAATCGCAAATCCAGGAATTTCTTGAGTTCTACCAAGGACCAGGCGTACAGCACATTGCCGTGTTGACCAACGATATCATCGAAACCGTCTCCAAGCTGCGCGATAATGGCGTAGACTTCCTCACCGTGCCAGACACGTACTACGAGGATTTGAAGGAGCGTGTAGGCGAGATCGACGAAGATATCGAGGCGCTGAAAAAACTGGGCGTCCTGGTGGACAGAGACGATGAAGGCTACCTGCTGCAACTGTTCAGCAAGCCAATCGTCGACCGCCCGACTTTGTTTATCGAAGTGATTCAGCGCAAAGGAGCGCGCGGCTTCGGCAACGGCAACTTCAAGGCGCTGTTCGAGGCATTGGAGCGCGAGCAAGAGCGCAGGGGCAACCTGTAATACGTTCCATCGCCCAAGAAAAGCCATCTGTTGTGCCCAAAAGCACGATGGATGGCTTTGTTTGTGTCTCGTTCTTTTATTCTGCTTAATCAGCCTACTCTGACAATTGTCTTGACCGCATCTTTGCCCGCTGTAGATAATGGAGCAAAGGCGGACGAGCCGGAGGTGGCCCCGTCCTGACGCGAGCGAAGAGGGTGAGCAGATGGATGTATTTTTGATGATTCCACTGGCGGAGCGTACAGCAGTTCTGATCGTAGTCGCTTTGTTGTTTACGCGCGTGCGGGCTTTCCGCAGCATTTTGAACCAGCAGGCGACCTGGCGGGAAAAAGCCGTGATGGTCGTGATTTTTTCCGCGATCTCGATTCTCGGGACGTACAACGGGATCTGGTATCAGGACGCGATCGCCAATTCCCGCGTGATCGGCACGGTGGTAGCCGGACTGCTGGCAGGGCCAGGGGTAGGGCTGATGACAGGGCTGGTTGCCGGCATTCACCGCTACTCGCTGGGAGGCTTTACGGATTTGGCCTGCACGATTTCGACGATCAGCGAAGGCGTAATGGCCGGATGGATTTATCAGTTTCGGCGCAACCGCAATCAGGAGATCGGCTGGACAACGGCGCTCGTCGTCGGGTTTTTGGCGGAGTGGATGCAGATGGGCATCATTTTGCTCGTCGCCAAGCCGTACGGGGATGCGCTTGCCCTCGTGCAGTCGATCAGTGTTCCGATGTCTGTGGTCAACTCGTTCGGCATCGCCATTTTGATCATCATTATTGACCTGGCGAAAAAAGAAGAAGACCGGATCGGGGCGCTTCAAGCGCAAAGAACGATGCGGGTAGCGGACAAGACGCTTTCCTATTTGCGGGAAGGATTGACCTACGAATCCGCGCGAAAAGTAGCAGAGGAAATTTTGCGCACGACGAGAGTGGCCGCTGTCGCGATCACCGATACACGCTGCGTGCTTGCCCATGTAGGGGCAGGCTCGTCGCATCATGTGGTGGGAGAAGGCATCACGACGAAGGCGACCAAGGAAGTGCTGGAAAGAAAAATGCTGATGATCGCCCGGACAAAAGAAGAGATCGGTTGCAAGGAGTCGAACTGTTCGCTGCGCTATGCGATTATCGTCCCGTTGATGCGCAGACAGGAGGTTGCGGGCGTGCTCAAGCTGTATCAGGATCGCTCTCGCATGCTGTCGGCAGTCGATTTGGAGCTGGTGCGCGGACTGGGCAACCTGATTTCTACCCAGCTGGAGCTGGCCGAGCTGGAAAAGCAGTCGCGGCTGCTGGCAGACGCCGAGATCAAAGCGCTGCACGCGCAAATCAACCCGCACTTTTTGTTCAATGCGCTCAACACGATTGTCTCGTTTATCCGCTTCCGGCCCGAGCAGGCTCGCGAGCTGCTGATCCATCTCGGCGAGTATTTTCGCCGCAACCTGCACGATTCCAGCGGCTATGTCAGCCTTGCGGGGGAGCTGGAGCATATTGAAGCGTACTTGGCGATTGAACGGGCGCGCTTTGGCGAAAAGCTGCACGTCGAATACGACATCGAGGACGGGGTGGAACGCTATACAGTGCCCGGACTGATTTTGCAGCCGCTGGTGGAAAATGCGGTTAAGCACGGGCTGCTGCCCAAGCGCGAGGGCGGGACCGTTCAAATCCGGGCGCGAAAAATTCAGCCGGATACGCTCGAACTGACGGTGGCGGATGACGGAGTAGGGATGGATACCGACCCGTTTTTACAGGCGAAGACGCCAAACAGGGAGCGGCGGCGTCTGTCGGGAATCGGTTTGGCGAATGTGAAAAGCCGGCTTGCCTCCATATACGGCGAGCCATACGGAATCGTCATCCAGAGCAGTGCAGGGAGCGGGACGACGTGTACGATACAATTGCCAATAGGAGTGAGTAGTAGTGCTAAAAGTGTTCATCGTGGATGACGAGGCACCTGCGCGAGAAGAGTTGCGCTATTTGCTGGAGCAATTTTTTGAGGTGTCGGTGATTGGCGAGGCTGCCAGCGGCGAGGAAGCGATCGAGTCAGTCATGCAGCTGGAACCGGATGCCGTCTTTTTGGACATTCACTTGCAGGATCGCGATGGCGTCGACGTAGGACAGGAGCTGTTGGAGTCGATGGTGAGGCCGCCCGTGATCATTTTTGCCAGTGCGTACGAGATTCATGCCGTTCGCGCGTTTGAAACAGAAGCGGTCGATTACATCGTCAAGCCGTTCAGCGAGGCGAGATTGGAAAAGACGGTGAACCGCGTCCGGAAAATGCTGCGGACGATGGAAGCGCCTGCCGAGGCGGTCCGCTTTTCCGAGGAGCAATTGCAAAGCCTGCTGCAAACCGTGCTGGCTGATCAGCAGCCCCGCCGTGTTCCCGTCGAGAAGAACGGGAAAATCATGCTGATCGATCCGAACGAGATCGTCTTTGCCACACTGGAAGGCAGGTATGCGAGCATTTACACCCATTGCGAGCAATACGCCACCAGCTTTACTTTGCAAGAATTGGAGAGCAGGCTGTCGCGCCAGCAGTTTTTTCGGACGCATCGGGCGTTCATCGTCAATTTGGCCAAGACGGCCGAGCTGGTTCCGTGGTTCAAAGGCTCGATTCATCTGGTCATGCAGGACAGCCGCAAAACAGAGGTGCCCGTCAGCCGCAATGTCGTGAAGGAGTTGAAGAAGCGGTTGGGGTTTTGACGCGGCGAGCAGAGGGCGTAGCGATCATGCGCCATACAATCGGGTGAGCGCAAGATGGTGCCGCTATCTACCTGTCGTCAGGTACGTGCCACAAAGCACTCCATCGCAAGACGCGAGGAACTGGCGACAATCGTCCGTATACTGCTCAAGTCGGCTGGCGCCTGGACTGTCGTTCGGGCGAAGTGACAGCCGGAGCTTGCAAAAAAAGCCCCCTCTCCCGCACGGAAAAACGTGTCGGGCAGAAGGGGCTTTTTGGCAAGCGGAAATGCTTGTTTAGAACGGTTGTTGATCCTGCTTCTTTTTCGTCAGCAGGAAGCCGCCGACGAGAATCAGCAAAAGTCCGATAGTTCCTCCGATTTGCGTCGACAGGAAGTTGGCCATCAAAAACACGATCGCAACAATCGTCAGGATGGCGATGGGAATGAGCAGCGCTGCCCTGCGGCCGCCAAACACGTACAGCTCGAACAGTCCCAGCGCCGGCCCGAGCAAGAAGAAAGGCCACGTATGGCTCATGTCTCCGTCCGCAAACACCGCGCTGAAAAAGAACAGCGGGGCATAGACGAGCAAAATGCCGCCGGGAACGAGCAGCCCGGCACGATGAGGCTTGGGGTCCATGAAGAAAAACAGATGAAAGCCGATAGCAGGGATGAGCAGAAAGGCAGGCCACAGCTTGTCAATGGCCAGGGGGATGCCGAGGTAGGTCGTCAGTACAAAAATGGCGCCGATTCCAATCAGCAAATAGCCTCCGATTTGTCGCATGAACGTGTTCTCCTTTTGGGTGGGAATGGCAATTATGTCTAAGTGTAACACGATTGGCGGGAGCGTGGATCGGCCTTGGGACGGAGGGTGTCTCAGACTGCAGCAGCCTCTTTCGCCGGAGATTGCGAGAGAGGCTGCCAGTTCTGAATCGATTTATCCGATATAATACTTCAACGCAAACAGACCGATCACGACAAAGATCAGGCTGACGGCAAAAATCTTGATGCTCTTGACCGTGCCCTGAATCATTTCCATTTCTTTTTTGCTATATTTCATAGTTAGACGACGCTCCTTTTCCGGATAGTTACATGGTCCGAAAAAGAGCGTTGTCCAAAAAACGCGACCCGAATTTGAGCGGCATCAGCTTGAGCCAGTGCAGTCTTTTTTGCACGAGGAACAGCAACAGTTCGAGCAGGAAAACTAGCAAAAACAGAACCGTCGCTGGCGGTTCAACCAGGATCGCCCGAGAGAGTCTGAGGTCGCAGGAAGCGATCGGTGCAGGCGGACGGTAGCCAGCCCAATGAAAAATCCCCTGATGGGCGGGGGTATATGTAGCAGAGTCATCTGCGGATGTCCATTCGGTTGTCAGCGAGCCCGTGGGCAACAGGCACACGCAGGCAAGCAAAAGAGCTGCCAGCCATGTGCGGACCAGAGCGGAAGAATGCGCCAGCATGGGGTACCTCCGTTTTTGCATCATCCAATTCCTTACGTTTACGAACGAGGCGGGAAAAGGTTTCGGTATGGGAAAGAAAATGTATGCGTTTTCGCTCAAACGGATATGTTGCATCTCGTGCATGGTTTTGTACGGTTCAGCCATTTTTTGTTCTGTGAGGAAACCCCTTCGTGATACCTTGTACCAAGGTGAATTGCCTGAATTTTGGATAAATGGAAAGGGGCGACTCGAATGAAAAAATGGCTTCTCTCTCTCCTGATTTGGGGCGGGATTGCCGCTTTGGGTGCGGTTGGCTTCGGGATTATCGCGCTCAGCCGTGGAGAATCAGTCAATTCCTTCTGGTTGCTGACCGCTGCATTTTGTACGTACGCGGTTGCTTATCGCTTTTACAGCCGATTTATTGCGCGAAAAATCATGGGGCTGGACGACAAGCGGGCGACACCTGCCGAGGTGAACAACGACGGCAAAGATTTTGTGCCGACGAACAAGTGGATCTTGTTTGGGCACCACTTCGCCGCGATTGCCGGAGCCGGGCCGCTGGTAGGTCCGACTTTGGCGGCACAGATGGGGTATTTGCCAGGGACGATCTGGATCATTGTCGGGGTCGTCATCGGCGGGGCAGTACAAGACTTTGTCATTTTATTCGGTTCCATGCGTCGCAACGGGAAAACGTTGGGGCAGATTGCCAAGGAGGAGATCGGTCCGGTCGGCGGCGTCCTCGCCTTGGTAGGAATTATTGCAATTATGGTCATTTTGATTGCCGTTTTGGCGATGGTTGTTGTAAACGCTCTCGCGGAATCTCCGTGGGCTACTTTCACGATTTTCATGACATTGCCTATCGCGATTTTGATGGGCCTGTACATGCGCTACATTCGCCCCGGACGAGTCATGGAAGGCTCGCTCATCGGTTTGGCGCTGCTGTTTTTCTCCCTCTGGCTGGGCCAGCTTGTCGCTGCATCGCCAACGTGGGGGCCAGCTTTTACGTTCAGCAAAGTCCAGCTCGCCTGGATGATCATCATTTACGGCTTTATCGCTTCCGTCTTGCCAGTCTGGCTGCTGTTGGCGCCGCGTGATTACCTCAGCTCGTTTTTGAAGGTCGGCACCATCGCTGTGCTCGCGGTAGGCATCGTGTTGACGCTGCCGCCGCTGCACATGCCAGCTCTCACCAAGTTTATCGATGGAACGGGCCCGGTTTTTGCAGGCAATCTGTTCCCGTTCTTGTTCATTACGATTGCGTGCGGGGCGGTGTCCGGGTTCCACGCCTTGGTCTCATCCGGTACGACACCGAAGATGATCGCCAAAGAATCGCATGCTCCGCTGATTGGCTACGGCGGCATGCTGATGGAATCCGGCGTGGCGATCATGGCGATGATTGCCGCTTGCGTCTTGACTCCCGGCGTTTACTTCGCCATCAACTCGCCTGCTGCCGTCATCGGCGTCGATGCTGCGGCCGCCGCGCAGACGATTACAGGTTGGGGCTTTACCGTGTCGCCCGACCATTTGACGACGCTTGCCAACGACATTCAGGAAAAAACCATTTTGTCCCGGACAGGCGGAGCACCGTCTCTGGCTATCGGCATGGCGACGATCTTCTCCGGCATTTTGGGCGGAAAAGCACTGATGGCGTTTTGGTACCACTTCGCGATTTTGTTTGAAGCGGTGTTCATTTTGACGACGATTGATGCGGGAACCCGGGTGGGCCGCTTCATGGTTCAGGATATGCTCGGCAACGTGATCCCGAAAATGAAGCAAGTCAACTGGCTGCCGGGGAACCTGATCGGCTCGGCGATCATTACATTCGGCTGGGGCTACTTCCTGCTCCAGGGCGTCATGGACCCGCTCGGTGGCATCTACACGCTGTGGCCGCTGTTCGGTATCGCCAACCAGATGCTCGCCGCGATCGCCTTTACAGTCGGCACGACGCTGATTTTCAAAATGGGCAAGGCCGCTTATTCGTGGGTCACGCTTGTGCCTATGGCGTGGTTGACGACTGCTACCTTGACCGCAGGCTGGCAAAAGCTGTTCCATGCCGATCCGAAAATCGGCTTCCTCGCTCACGCAGACGCTTTCCAGAAGGCGTTGGATTCCGGAACGCTGCCAAACGGGGTAAAGACGATCGAGGCCGCGCAAAAAATGATCATGAACGACCATATCGACGCAGCGGTGTGCGCGATTTTCATGGTCATCACCGCGGGGATTATTCTCGATGGAGCGCGGGTGTGGATCAACATCCTGCGCGGCAAGAAGTATCCGCTGCACGAGTCGCCGTACATCGAGTCCAAAGGCGTTGTGATTGACGGCAAAGGACATCATGTCGCATGAGGCGAAAGTGGAGGGAGATGCGCAAGGCATTGCGGCGGGTCAGCTCTGCGATCAAAACGATTTTCGGCATGCCGGACTACGACCGCTACCTCAAGCATTGGTACGAGACGCACGGCGCGCCGGGCATTTTCCCGATGACCGAGCGAGAATACTACATGTACGCCCTGCAAGAGCGCTTTGAAAAAGGCGGGGTAACGCGCTGCTGCTAATTTGCAACGTCTGTAACAAAAGGTGCCCCTGTCATCAGCAGATGGCGGGTGGGCACCTTTTGTACGCGGTGAACAAGACGCAAATTCAAGTGTGAGCGCAGATTTTGCGTGTGGTGTATCAACAGGTAAAGTATGGTACACTAAAAAGAAAGTCAAGTTTTAGGTGGCGATATGCGTGCAAGCATCAACTCTGGCGGCGCTAAAAGAGCTGGCTCTGCAATGCGCCCGTTCAGCGGGTGAGCTGAGTCTGAAGCGAATGAAAGAGCCTTTTACCGTCGAATATAAGACGTCTGCCTCCGATCTTGTCACAGCAGTAGATAAAGAAGTGGAGAAGCATGTCATCAGCATGATTTTGAAACGCTTTCCCGATCACGGGATTTTGGGGGAAGAGAGCACTTTTGCGCAAGACCCCGCAAAGTTCGAGACACTTTGGGTCATCGATCCCATTGATGGAACGACCAATTACGTGCACCAGCAAATCAATTTTTCCGTTTCCATTGCCGTTTATCATAAGGGAGAGGGCCTGGTTGGAGTGGTTTACGATCCTTCCCGCGACGAGCTGTTTTACGCGGTGAAGGGTGAAGGGGCGTACTTGAACGACCGTCCGCTTCATTTGGACCGCATCGTCAGTCTGGAAGAGGCGCTTTTGTGCACGAGCGTGTTCTGGAACAAGCGCGCCGAACAGATGGGCATTGACTTGATCGTCAAAAAGCTCGCGGGAAAAGTGCGCGGGATGCGCCTGCTCGGCAGCGCGGCCCTGGAGATGGCTTACGTGGCGGCAGGCAGGCTGGACGGCTATGTGAGCCTTTCGCTCAATGCCTGGGATTTTGGCGCGGGGCGAATCCTGGTGGAAGAGGCAGGAGGCCGGGTCACGACAATGACGGGCACGCCGCTTCCTTACAACGAAAAAAGCAGCGTAATGGCCTGCAACCCGACTTTTTACGAAGAATTGCAGCAATACCTGCATGTGGCAGAAAATACGCAAACCGATTAGGGGAGCAACACATCGGACAAAACCCACTGGACACAGGCTGCCAGTGGGTTTTGTCTAGGCGAGCGCCGCAAAAGGTGCCTTTCGCGGGGCTTGATGCATATGCTACAAAAAAGCGAGCAGAGCACAAGAGAGCACAAATCGTCAGGCTTTCCATGGAGAAGGCTTGTCTCATAAAAGGGGGAAAGAGTGTGGCTGCCAAAACCTTGATGGCTGACAGTGTACGGTTGATCTTGCAGCACCAAGCGGCGAGTGGAGCGTATCTCGCGTCACCTGGCTTTCTCCACTATCAATACGCCTGGCTGCGCGACGGGACGTTCACGGCGTATGCGATGAATCGCGCAGGGCAACATGACAGCGCTTCCCGCTTTTATGAATGGTGCGGAGATGTCATCGTCAGGCATGAACAAAAGGCCAGAGCAGCCATTTTGGCCGTACAGTCAGGCAAGTGGGATGGCAAAGCAGGCAACGAGCTGTTTTTGCACACGCGCTACACCGTGGATGGCAAAGAAGTGGCGGGCGAGTGGGGCAGCTTTCAACTCGATGGCTATGGGACATGGCTGTGGGGGGTGTCCGAGCATGTCCGGATGAGCGGGGAGCAAGCGATCATCGACAGGCTCGCCCCGGCGATTGAGCTGACTTTGGACTACTTGTCTGCCTGCTGGCTACTGCCCAATTTCGACTGCTGGGAGGAATGGGGCGAACGGATTCACCCTGTCACACTCGCAGCCGTTTTTGCCGGAGTCAAAGCGATGGAGCGGCATCTGCCCGAGCGCGCATCCGAGCTTGCGCTTTTGGCGGACCGGATTCGTCAGTACGTGCTTGAGCATGGGACGGCAAACGGAAAATTCCTCAAATCTGTCGGCAATCACGCGGTAGACGCCAGTCTTTTGTGGTTGGCATTGCCGTACGGCCTGGTCGAGGTGACAGACCCGTTCATGGTGAAAACGGTAGAGGCGATCGAGCAAGAGTTGCTGTTCGGCTGCGGCGTGCATCGGTATGCGGCGGATACGTACTACGGAGGAGGACAGTGGCCGCTTTTGTCTGCCTGGCTTGGCTGGTACTATGTGCGTGCAGGCAAAACGGACAGGGCACAAGAGATTTTGGACTGGATTGTCGCCAAGCAAGCAGCGGAGGGACTGCCTGAACAGGTGCAGGAGCATTTGCTGGCGCCTGAGCAGTATGCGGCATGGATAGAGAGGGCTGGTCAGCCTGCGGTTCCCCTGTTGTGGTCGCACGCGATGTTTCTCGTTCTTGCTGCTGAGCTTGGCCTGCTTGAGTCTGGAACGTAAAACGCGGCACTCCTGGGCGGGAGGCCGCGTTTTGTTTGCGGAGGCTTGCTTTATTCTTTTTGCCAGGCAATCGACAGCGAGTTGTGTTGTCTGTACGTGATGACAAAGCGCACCTTGTTGTGAGAAAGCACCTTGTCCTCCGGGCCTTGCTTCATCTCGCTGATGGTAGCCGGAAGCTGGGGAGGAGGCTCGATTCCGAACTGGCGGAGCACATCCATGGCGATTTGCACCGCAGTCTGGTTTTGGACGTCGTTAATGTCAATTTTGGTCAGCCCGGCCAGACGCTGGTCTTGTTCGTTTTTGAAGCCGTGGAAATCGGGGCCCAATTCGGAAGTATCGTCAAAATGAACATAGAGGACGGCCTGCGTGTCGTCTCCATCCTGTTCGGTTGGCGTGATTTCGCGTTGAATGGTTCGGAACATGCTGTTTACTCCCGGCTGGTATCGTTCCACAAAATAGCCCGGGTGTTGAAAAAGCACCGTGTACAGTTTCTCTTCTTTTGGATCGGCGAATTGCTGGCCAGAGAGCGCAGGCAATTTTTGCGGATCGCTAGGTTGTTGGGGACGAACCTTTAATTGTTTCAAGCCACTGCTTTTGAGCTTCTCCAAAAAGGCGACGGCTTCTGCCCGTGTCAAATAGCTTTGGCCCTGGTAAGACTGGATGCTGGCCTGCCCCGCTGCTTTTCCGCTGGCATAGCCTTTGGCAAGCAGGTAGTGAACGGCAAAATCGCCATGATAGTTCTCGCCATCGGCACCTGCGATGATTTCGGCTACCTCGTATCGGGTAATCGGTCGATCCCGGTACAAATACTGGTTGCGCTCGAAGCGGGACAAGTATTGTTGCTGCAAAGTTGAGTAAGGGTAGTGATAAGGCGCCAAAGCGTCATAAATGGGATCGGCCCAGTGGAGGGCTTGCTTTTGGCTTGGCGGAATCTGGATGCGATAAGTCCGGGCCAGCATGGTGAAAAAAGCGGCGACGGTAACGTGCTCCTACGGGGCAAAGCGATTTCCCGGATAGCCTTGCACAATGCCTTGCTCGACGGCGCGTGCAATCGTATCTTTGGCCCAGTGTTGTTCAGGCACGTCGGTAAAAGTTGCCGCCCTGGCAGGCAAAACGGACAGCGTGGCAAACAAGACAGCCATGATTGCCAGCAAATAAGGTTTCATTTTTCAGTCACTTCCTTTGCTGTTTGCAAGCGTTAGTGGAAAAGGGGACAAGCCCGTTCATTATACGCACTTGACTGGTAGAAAGTTACAATGGAGCATCCGCTTTTATTTGCTGTTGAGGATGCTTTTTGTTCACGGCAAGCAGCACGCCTGCAAGTGTCACAACACCGCCCGCGATGGACAGCCAGGAAGGAACCTCGCCCAACCAGCCCCAGGCGATCAAAAAGGACAGGGCAGGCGTCAAGTAAAGGGAGCTGGTCGCTTCCTTCGTGCCGACAGCCGAAGTGACGTAAGCCAGAGCCAAATAGGCGACGACGCTCGGAAAGATGCCCAAGTACAGGACACTTTGCGTGACAGCCCACGGGGCGGACAAAATAGCGCTCCCAAGCCCCGGCAAAAAAACGAGCATGAACAGCGTGCCTGCCCAGAGCGTATAGGCGGTAAACGCGAAGACGCCGTATTTTTCTACATAGTTTCGCTGAAAGGCAAAGTAGATGCTCTCACTCACTGCTGCCAACAAAATCAAGAATATTCCGTTATTAAAAGACAAGGAGCTGTCGGTTCCTAGCGAACAAACAACGACTCCCGTAAAAGCGATCAGCGCCCCAATCCAGCCTCGCGCCCCACAGCGTTCCCGGAAGAACAGAAAGGCAAACAGGGCAGAAAAAATCGGGGTAGTCGTCACAAACAGGCTGGCAACTCCGGCGCTGACCGTCAACTCGCCGATATTGAGTGCCGTATGGTAAACGGAAAAGCCAAGCCCTCCGAGCAGAAAGAAAGCGGGAATGTCTTTTTTCGCGGGAAGCGGCAGGCGAAGGAAAGGAGCAAGCACCAGCAAAAACGCAGAACCGATCAAAAACCGCAGCAACGACAGATGCTCCGGCGAATACCCTTGCAATCCGACGCGAATGCCTGCAAAAGCAGATGCCCACAGCACCAGGCTGACGCCGTGAGCGGCCAACACTCGTCCTTTGGAATTGGAATAAGCCGACACGTGTACAACATCCCCTCGCTATAAAATGAACCCAACCAGTTGAGTTGCTTTTTCCATGGTAATCAAGAAGTGGTAAAATAGCTGCAACCACTCGGGCAACAAAAAAACCAACCACTTTTGCTCAAAAAGAAAAAGGCGAGGGGAGCGGGACAAGTGAGCAGCGAAGGGCCAAACGGCGCCAAGGCAACGCCAAAATACAAGCAGATTATCGCTTACATCAAAAGCAAAATCTCGTCAGGGGAATGGCCCATCGGCAGCAAAATTCCCAGCCAGCGCGTCCTGGCAGCTACTTTTGGGGTCAATCGCAGCACGGTCATCACGGCGCTGGAGGAGCTTGCTGCGGACGGCTTGATCGAGGGCAGGCTGGGGATGGGAACGGTGGTCGTCAACAATACGTGGACACTGCTCGCCACGACGCCTCCGCCGGATTGGGATCAGTACGTCAAGGCGGGCTTGCACAAGCCGAGCCAGACCGCTGTGCATCAGATCAACGAGGATGAATTTAACAGCGAACTGATTCAACTCAGCAAAGGGGAGCTGTCGCCGGAGATTTTCCCGCTGGAAGGGATGAAGCAGGTGATGGAGCGGGTGACGCAGCGGCTGTCACGCTTTGGCTACGAGGAGCCGAGAGGGTATTTGCCGCTGCGCGAAGCGGTGAGCGAATACGTGAAAAGGTTGGGCATCCAGGCGTCCGCCTCGTCTATTTTGATCGTCTCGGGAGCTTTGCAGGCGCTCCAGTTAATATCTGTCGGGTTGTTGCATCGCGGCTCGACGGTCTATCTGGAGCAGCCTTCCTATTTGAACTCTTTGCACGTGTTTCAATCGGCGGGCATGAAGCTGTCCGGTCTGCCACTGGATCATGAAGGGCTTGTTCCAGACGGGCTTGCACCGGGGAATAGGCAAGGGAGCGGGGCGATTCTCTACACGAATCCGTGCTTTCACAACCCGACAGGCATCCTGATGACAGAACGCCGCCGCCGCGAGTTGCTGCGGGTGTGCGAGCAAGAACGGTTGCCAGTCATCGAGGATGATATATACCGCGAGCTGTGGACGACAGAACCGCCGCCACCGCCGCTCAAGGCCAGCGATCGCCACGGACACGTCCTGTACCTCGGCAGCCTGTCCAAGTCGCTGACGCCTGGTTTGCGCATCGGTTGGGTAGTTGGCCCGGAGCCTGTGATTGCCAGGCTCGCCGATCTGAAAATGCAGACAGATTACGGGGCAAGCTCGCTGTCGCAACGGGTGGCAGCGGAGTGGCTGGCAAGCGGCATGTACGAGCAGCAGATGAACGAGGTTCGCTGGCAGCTGCTCATGCGCCAGGAGGCAGCCGTCCACGCGCTGAACATGCACATGAACGGGCTGGCAAGCTGGGAAGTGCCCGCGGGCGGCTTTTTTATCTGGCTGAAAATCAATGGCAAGCTGTCCATGACAGAGCTGTTTACCGCAGCGCAGCGCCAAGGGTTGCTGATTAATCCGGGCTATATATACGGCGAGACGCAAGGAGGGTACGTGCGCCTGTCCTATGCCTACGCTTCGGTGGCAGAGCTGCACACCGGGATCGAGCGTCTCGGCAAGATTGTCGCTGCGCTTTTGCAGAAATAAAGGAGGGCGAGCGGGGCGGGGGAGTAGAGTAGCTCCTGTTCCGGTAACGGCGGAAACGGGTTCGCTCGCTTGGCTTGGTGACAACGGGCTGTGTCTCGTTGGCAGGTTTGTGGTCAAGGAGAAGCGGCTTCATTGCTTGTAACAGCGGCGCTGGTTTGCTCGCCTGCCAGTGGCTATAATGTCGCGCCAGCAGCTTTTTGTGCAGGGAGAAAAGGTTCCATTGTTTGTAACGGTGTCATTAATCTGCTAACCTGCCCACGTCACTAAACCTCCCCAACAGCTTTTCGATCAGGGAAAAGCGGCTCCATTGCTTGTAACGCTGGCAATTAATTCGCAAGCCTGCCCACGTTCCCATGCCTCGCCAGCAGCTTTGCGGTCAGACAGTAACAGCTCGATTGCCTGTAACGTCGGCAATCAATTTTGCTGTCGCAAGCCTGCCCACGCCTCTAAGCCCCGCCAGCAGCTTTGCAGTCAAACAGAAGCCGCTCTTGTTCCTGTAATGGCGGCACCAGATTCGCCGCCCCCTGACGACAACGAACTAAACCTCCCCAACAGCTTTGCGGTCAGGCAAAAACGGCTCCATTGCCTGCACGTACTTTTGACTGTGCACGGCAAATTCGGCGGTCAAGGGGGAGATCGTCTGCCAGTCGCGCACCGCGAGAACGACCTCGCGCCGGATCGGCGGGTCGAGCGGAATGGCGACGACCTTGGGCAGAACAGCGGGCATATACAGCTCCGGCATGATCGTGACGCCGATGTACTCCTGAACCATGGTCAAAATCGTGTACACTTCCCGGACTTCAAACGTAATCGCGGGCGTAATCGCGTTTTCCTGCAACATCTTTTTGATACACCCGTCTTTTGGCATGATAAAACAGCGATCGGCAATCTCGTCGAAGCGCAAAGTCGCCCGATCTTTCAGCGGATGCGTATCAGGCAAAATCACCATCATTTCGTCCAACAGCAGCGGCATCGTTTGCAGCTCGCGGCCCGGAATCGCGGTAAAAGCGATGTCCACCACCGAGCTGCTCATCCATTTGTCGATCTCGTCGCTGTCGCCTTCGAGCAGCATGATCTCCACCGCCGGGAACCGTTTGCGAAAGCTCCCGAGAAGTCCCGGCAAAAAGCGCGAAGCGACGCTCGGAATTGAGGCGATGCGCAAAGTACCGGACGCAAGCCCCCTCGCCAGATTGGCCTCTTCCGTCATGCAAGCGGTAATCGTCAAAATGTCGCGGGCATGCTGCAGCATCCGTTCGCCGATGCTCGTCGGAGTGATGCCGCTGCGACTGCGCAGAAACAGGCAGACGCCGAGTTCTTTTTCCAACGCCTGAATCATTTGCGACACAGCCGATTGCGTAAAACCGATTTCTTCCGCAGCGCGAGTAAAGCTGCCTGCCTTGGCTGCGGCGACCAGTACCTGAAGCTGAGTGAGCGTCATCATGGCTCATTCCTTTTCCATTAGTAAAATCTTATGGAATGTATTATAAAGCATTGTTTTACTGATAGAAAACCTCCCCGTATAGTAAAAGACGTAGCAAGACCAACAACGATTTGAAAAACGGGGAGGATTTTGGCATGCATCCTGAATGGCAACGAATTGCGAATGAATTTATCCAGGCTACATCGTATCGGCTGGGTGATCTGGAAAAGGGCTGGGCTGCCCGCTACGACTTTTCCAAACGGCCGCCGACCTATTTACAGTATGAAGAGGCGTTTGTGCGCATTCCTTTGGGCGAGCCCGACTTTCCAAGCTCCGGTGATTCGGCTGATTTGTGGGAGCTTCTGCAAAATCGCCGCTCCAAACGCAACTTTTTGCCCCAGCCGCTCAGCCTGAACGAGCTGAACTTGCTGCTCTGGGGCACGCAAGGCATCACGGCAGACATGGGAGACTACCAGCTGCGCACGACTCCTTCGGCAGGCGCTTTGTATCCGATCGAGACGTTTTTGCTGATCAACCATGTCGAAGGTTTGGAAAAAGGCTTGTATCATCTCGACGTGGAAAAATGGTGCCTGGAAGGCCTGAAAAAACAAGACGTGTCTGAAGTAGCCTATCAGCTTACAGAGGAGCAGGAGATGACGCGGCGCGCAGCCGTCAATTTTGTCTGGACGGCCAAAGTGGATCGGGTGCGGCATAAATACAACGAACGGGCTTACCGCTACATTTGGTGGGACTCCGGCCACACCGCGCAGAACCTGCATCTGGCAGCAAACGCTTTGGGACTTGGAGTCAGCACGGTCGGCCACTGGATGGATCACGATATGAACGAATTTTTGGGAATCGATGGCAAGGAGCATTTGTCCGTATTGATGGCGTCCGTCGGCAAAATCGCCGGAGGGCATTGGCTGGAGGAGCGGCGGCCGAAGTGATGGCGGAAAGCGGGATGGCTGAGGAGGCCATCCTTTTTTATGCAGAAGCAAAGTGCAGCCAACATGCTTTTCCCCTTGCTTTTCTCCCAGCCAAACGATAACATATGATACTGATAACCATTATCAGGATATAATTATGTCCGTCCAAAGAAGGTGAACGATGTGTCCATTGCCAAAGTCATTCGCGAGCGCCGCTCGATTAAAAAGGCTTATAAACCGGATGCCGTACCCGAACAACTCGTACTGGAACTGTTGAATGATGCTGTGTACGCACCGAATCACGGTTTGCGCGAGCCATGGCGCTTCTTGTTTGTGCCGACGGAGAACAAGGCCGCTTTTGTAGAGAAACTGATTACAGCCTATCCGGCCGAATCGCACGAGGCGCGCAGAGAAATGTACAACCAGCCGGCTGCTTACCTGATCGTCATTATGAAGGAAGACCCGCGCCAAAAACAGTGGGAGGAAGATTTCAGCGCCGTTTGCGCGTTGATTCAAAACTTTCAGCTGTTGGCCTGGGAGCGCGATTTGGGCGTTGTCTGGAAAACGAACGCGCACAACTGGGACCCGAAGGCTCACCAGCTGCTGGGCGTTGCGCCAGGCGAGAAAATCGTCGGCTTTTTGCACCTGGGCTTTTTCGACCAGGAAGACGTGCCGGAAGCTCGTCCGCGGACGAGAGCAGAAGAAAAGTTTACAAGATTTGAATAGCAGCAGCTATCTTCCTGTTCAGCAAAAGACGTGCAAAGCGAGGCCCACACAGGGTCTCGCTTTTTTGCATGCTGACGAAGCAGTCACCCTTCCCGCGAATATCCGGCAAAACTATCGCACAACGCTTGCCAGATCACGTCCACATCTTGGCCCACTGTTCGCCAGTTGCTGAAGGCGGCTCGAATTGCCGGGCTTCCTTGATAGTTCGTCGGGGTCATGAACACACGCCCATCCCGACTGAGCTGGTCGAGAAACCGAGTGATGTCATTCATAGTCAGTGGTTCTTCCGCACGCGTTTTCCTTTTCAACGAAAAGCACACGACATTCAGCCTGACGGGCGCGAGCAGTTCGAAGCTGTCGCTGCCCGCGATTTTTTCGCCCAACAGCCGGGCTACCTCGGCGTTTGATTCCACGATTTCTTTGTACCCAGCGCGTCCGTAAGCCTGCAAGCTGAACCAGGCGGGGAGGGCGCGGAAACGTCGGGAGTTTTCCGGAGTGAGATGAGCAAATTCGGGTTGGGCGATTGCGCTGCCCAAATACGCGGCGTTATTTTGGAAAACGTCTACCTGGAGCGACTTGTGCCGCGTGAACTGCATGGCGGAGTCGTACGGGACATTGAGCCATTTGTGCGCGTCGATGGTGATGGAGTCAGCGTGCTCCAAGCCGTTTACGAGATGGCTGAAGCGAGGGGAGCATGCCGCGAACCCGCCAAAAGCAGCGTCGACATGCAGCCAGAAAGCATAGTCGCTTTTCAGCCGGGCGATGGCCGCAAGATCGTCGTAGTCGACCGTGTTGACGGTTCCGGCATTGGCTACGACCACGCACGGCTCGTTGCGATGTTCCTCCAAAAAAGCGCGCAGCGCAGCGATGTCGATTGCTTCCCGGTTCGGCTGGCACGGGATCAAGTGCATGCTTTTTCTGCCGATGCCGAGCATGGAGAGAGATTTATAGATGCTGGAATGCGGAGCGCCACTGGCGATTTTGAGCGGAGGCAACTGGTACAGGCCATCGTTTGCCACGTCCACCCCTTGCTTGCGGGCAGCCCACTGCCTGGCTTGGGCCAGACCAACGAAATTCGCCATCGTCGCGCCGCTGACAAATGCTCCGCTGAAATCGTCCGGGAGCAGGAACAGCTCTCTGAGCATGGCGATCGTCTCCAGCTCCACGTAACCTGCGATCGAATCGGAAATCCCGGACAGGTTCTGGTCGTAAACGCTGACGAGCCAGTCGCCCGCGATGGAAGCCGGGGTCGCCCCGCCTGTGACGAATCCGAGGTAACGCGGCCCGGCGCTTGCGCTCAACTTTTTCGCATACAGCTGCTGAAACCGTTCCAATGCCTGCAAGCCCCCGCGGCCATCTGACGGCAACGACTCCACCGCTTCCGTTTTCGCTTGCGCAGCGACTGGCCGCTCTTCCAGTCCGGCAAAAAACTGGAGCGATTCCTGCACCACCCGATTCAAAAGGGCCGCCAAATCCTGCTGATCTGCTTGCATTTTGCTGACCATTGCCATCCACTCCCTCATCTTTTCTTCCAGTAAAGCAAACCGTTGTTATAACAGTACAGCTTGTGGTAAAACAGTTGGTAAGAAAGAGGGGGAACGGATGCATATTTCATTGGACAAAACCGGGAAAGAATCGTTGACCGTCCAAATCGCCCAAGCCGTGATCGAACGGATCAGCTCTGGGATGTACGAGGCGGGCGAGCTGTTGCCGTCTGTGCGCAAGCTGGCAAAAGAAATCGGGGTCAGCGTGTTGACGGTCATTCGCGCCTATAAAATCGTCGAGGAAAAAGGCTATGCCGTGACGCTGCATGGCAAGGGAACATACGTCAGGCGGCTGGAAAAAGCGGCTCCACCCGCTGCCAGTCACGACTACGAGTGGCAAGAGTCGTATTACGATTACGTGGGAAGGTCGATTTTCGGGCAGCAGACGCCGCGCGGGAGCCGTCTGCTTTTTCCTTTTCACTCTGCGACCTTGTCAAAAGAAGAGCACCTTCCGCTCGAAGCGCTGCAAAAGGCAACCGCTTTGGCAGCGCGTGATCCGCATACTTTTGCCGAATATTCCTCTCCACTCTGCGATCTGCCGCTGCGCGAGCATTTGGCGCATGCTTTTCAGCAAAGAGGCATACGCGTTACGGAAAGCGAGCTGATGGTGACGACGGGCTGCCAGCAAGGGATTGACCTCGTGGCTCGCACCTTCGCAGGGCCGGGCGACATCGTCATGGTGGAATCTCCGACGTACCCTGCTGCTTTGGATGCGTTTCGCTCGCGCGGGGCGACGATTTTGCCGATTCCTTGCGACAGCAGCGGAATCCGCATCGATCTGCTGACACGGATGTTCGACCAGCGGCCGCCCAAGCTGATCTACGTGATTCCGACCGGGCAAAATCCAACCGGAAAAATCATGAGCGAGCAGACGCGGAGAAGTTTGCTTGCGCTGGCTGAAAGTTTTCACTGCCTGATCGTCGAGGATGATCCGTGGTCAGAGCTGCATAACACGGCAACCATACCGCCAAGCATTTGCAGCATGGATCAAAACGGGCATGTCATCTATTTGAAAGGCTACAGCAAAGTGATTGCGCCTGGCTTGCGCATCGGCTGTCTGGTTGCCAGAGGGTCTGTCTTTTTGCGGCTGGCTAATGTCAAAGCGATCGCGGATTTGGCGACGCCGCTGTTCAATCAGCGCAGCTTCTATCATTTGTTGCAAACTGTATCAGACGAGCGTTACTTCGAGTCGGTTCGCGCCAAGATGAAGCGAAAAAAAGAGCGGGTGGACAAGCTTTTGCGGCAGCATGGCGGAGCCTCGCTCACATGGGAAGCGCCGCAGGCTGGCCCTAATTTTTGGCTGCAAACGAGTGCGAATACAGAGGCGCTGTCGCTTCTCGCCAAGCCGCACGGTCTGTCTTTTTTGCCGGGGGCAGCCTGTTTTACCGATTTGTCAGGAGGCGGGCATATCCGGATCGGCTTCGGCTCGGTCCCGGACGACAAGCTGGAGGAAGGCATTGCGCTTTTGTGCAGACTGATCGAAAAACAAGGAAAGGAACTGTACGAACCGGATGTGTTGTCATAAACCATCCTGCTCCTGGCAGTTCCTCTCTCCGGTCTTTTATTTAGGCTGATTGCTCAGATGCTCGTGAATCAGCTTCCAGTCGCCGTCTGCTGTCTTCGTAAACACGTTGGTGGCGCGGCCGCTTCCGGTGACGAACTGGCCGTTGTAGTAGCCCTCGTACTGGTACGTGTACAGACAGGTCGCACAATGCTGGTCTACCGCGATCCATTGCACATCGACAGCGGAATACACTTCTTCCTTGATCACATTCCAGGCATTCTCGAAGTAACGGCCGATTTCTTCAAGCGATGTGCAGGTCTTGTCCGAGAACCAGTAGACGGCATGTGGGTGCAAGACTTTTTCCACCTGGGAAAAGTCGTGTGTGTTCGTAGCGGCGATGTACTGTTCAAGCGCTTTTTGATAACCCATGGCGAAAATGACCTCCACAACAAAATTCAGGGAATTGTTCAACTATTATGTATTGTAGCGGATTTGGGAAAGGGGCACCAGCCCGCGAAAAAGCCACGAAAAAAAGCCCGCCCGATCTAGAAGGGGGCTATTCGGGCGGTAATGGAGGACGTAATGTCCATCGTAGGGTCTGACAATACCATCATAGACCGGACATGTTAAGGGAGAGTAGAGCCAGCATGAAGCATTTGTTAATTTTAGGCGAAAAGCGGGCGAGAAGGGCAAGCACCCGTTTTTTTTATTTTGCGAGTCAACTAGACAGGCATCCATGCGGACAGAGTTAGGTTGTCATAAGCTGAAAGGAAGCGCTGGCTTCTTTGCGAGTTTACGAGGTCAGTTTTGCTTGATGACGTGAGAAGAGAGGAGAGAAAAGCCATGGGATGCAGGCGCGGTGGTGGTTTCGGCTTCGGAGGTGGCGGGTTTTTTTGGATCATCCTCATCATTCTTCTGGTCACTTCTTTCTGGGATGACTAAGCACGGATAGACGTTAGCAAAAAAGACTCTGCCCGCTTTACTGCGTCGGCAGAGTCTTTTGCTTTACGCTTTCAGGTGCTGCAAAAACTGGCGAGTGCGCTCCTCGCGCGGCTGGGCGAACAGCTTGGCAGGAGTGTCGCGCTCCACGATTACGCCCTGATCCATGAAAATGACTTCGTCCGCCACCTCGCGGGCAAATCCCATCTCATGCGTGACGACGACCATCGTCATGCCTTCCTGGGCCAGCTCCTTCATGACCTTCAATACTTCGCCGACCAGCTCGGGATCGAGGGCGGAAGTCGGCTCGTCGAACAGCATGACTTGCGGGTCCATCGCCAGGGCGCGGGCGATTCCCACGCGCTGCTGCTGGCCGCCGGAGAGCTGCGCCGGGTAATGATCCAGCTTGTCTCCGAGACCTACTTTGGACAACAGCTTGGCTGCTTTCGCCCGCGCGCTGTCCTTGTCTGCCTTTTTGACAGTCACGGGACCTTCCATGACGTTTTCCAGCGCGGTCATATGCGGGAACAAATTGTAGCTTTGAAACACCATGCCTGTCTGTTTGCGCAGTCGCGGGATGCTTGAACGATCAACCTTTTGCGAAAAGTCGAGCTTGACTTCGCCGATTTGCACGCTGCCGCTGGTCGGTACTTCCAGTGCGTTCAGGCAGCGCAGCAGCGTCGTTTTCCCGGAGCCGGAAGGGCCGATGATGACGACGACCTTGCCTTTTTCCACCGTCAGCGAAATTCCTTTTAACACTTGCAAGTTGTGAAACTGTTTATGCAAATCCGTGATGGTAATCATCTGCGTTCACCTGCTTTTTAGACGTAGCGGTCCAGCTTGTTTTCGATCCGGTCTTGAATAAAGGAAAGGACAAAGCAAATCATCCAGTAGATGAGCGCGGCTTCCGAGTAGACAAGCAACGGCTCATAGGTCGAGGCGACGATTTCCTGTGCTTTGCGAAACATCTCGGGAACGAGAATGGCCGCGGCGAGCGACGTATCCTTGACCAGACTGATAAACGAATTGGACAGAGGGGGAACCGAAACGCGCGCTGCCTGCGGCAACACGACCCGGCGCAACGCTTGCCAGTACGTCATCCCGAGAGAGTAGGCGGCTTCCCACTGTCCTTTGTGAATGGACAGAATCGCGGCGCGCACGACCTCGGAGGAATAGGCGCCGACGCTGAGCGAGAAGCCGATGACGGCCGAAGGAAACGGATCGATCATGATTCCTACGCTCGGCAAACCGAAGAAAATGATGAAAAGCTGCACCAACAGCGGCGTTCCACGGATG
This sequence comes from Brevibacillus sp. FSL K6-0770, assembly GCF_038000275.1. NCBI lineage: Bacteria > Bacillati > Bacillota > Bacilli > Caryophanales > Paenibacillaceae > Brevibacillus > Brevibacillus sp. FSL K6-0770. Next base: position 4,308,048 of record NZ_JBBOBQ010000001.1, on the reverse strand, counting down.
AGCGATACATAAAAACGGGCAAGGCCAACCAGCGGCTTGATGCCGGACAGGCGGGCCAATGCGGTCAAAACAGCGATAATCAGGCCAAAGAAAAAGGAAACGATGGCAAGCGTCAAAGAATAGAGCAAGGCTCCTTTCAGCAGAGGCAGAAAGGAGCTTTGCGCGATATCGATCCATCGGTTCAGGCGTTCCGGGTTGTCAAAGAAGTTACTTAGAAACATCTGCACCAAACCATTTCTCGGAAATTTTTGCGAGTGTACCGTCTTTCGTCATGTCATCCAGCGCTTTGTTGAACGCTTCAACCAGCTCTGTGCTGCCTTTGCGGAAGAGGAACCCGTTTGTCGCTACATTCGGATCTTTGGCGACGATCTTGATTGGCGTATCAGGCTTTTGCTTCAGGAAGTCCAGCAAGGAAAGACCGTCGTTGATCGTAATGTCGACGCGCTTGGAAGTCAAAAGGTCGATCGCCTGGTTGAAACCCTCTACTCCGACGATTTCCGCTCCGTTTTTCTTCGCGATGTCGGTGAGGTTGCTCGTCAGCGTTTGCGCTGCTTTCAAGCCTTTAATATCTTCAAAGCCTTTTACCGTCGTGTTGTCCTTGTGAGTGACGAGCACTGCTGTCGATACGGTATACGGATTGGAGAAGTCGTATTTTTCCTGGCGGTCAGGGCGGATTCCGACCTGATTCGCTACGACGTCAAAGCGCTTGGAATCCAGTCCCGCGAACATGGCGTCCCACTGTGTCTCCTGGAACACTGGCTCAACGCCAAGGCGCTTGGCGACTTCGGTTACGACTTCGACGTCATATCCGGTCAGCTTGCCGGATTGATCGTGAAAGGTGAAGGGGGAGTAAGTACCCTCGGTACCAATCAAAATTTTTCCGTCCGCTTTGACTTTTTCCAGCAAGTTTTGCTCTTTTTTCTCTTCGCTGGCAGCTGGAGCAGGCGAAGCGTTGTTTTGTGGCGCCTGAGAGGAAGAGGAGCCGCAACCGGCCAAGGCGACCAGCAAAGCAGATGTGAGAACGGAAAACAATAGTTTTTTCATAAATGAAACCCCCACTAAACCGATATGATTTTTGTTAGGAACATACTAAAAGGGACAGACAATTTTGTCAATGAATGTTTACTTCGTGATATCTTCGCTGAACCATTTTTCCGAAATCGCCTTCAACGTGCCGTCTTTTTTCATCTCATCCAGCACCTTGTCAATCTCGGCGACCAGTTCTGTGCTGCCTTTGCGGAACAGGAAGGCGGTTGGCTGGCCTTTGTCGTTTTTAGTGACGATTTGGATTGGCGTATCCGGTTTTTGCTTCAAAAAGTCGAGCACGGACAAGTTGTCGTTGATAGCGACATCGACGCGTTTTTGCGCGATCAGGTCAATCGCCTGGTTAAAGTTGTCGACAGCGACGATCTCTGCCCCGTTCGAGCGGGCGAGGTCTGCGTAGTTGCTGGTCATGGACTGCCCGGCTTTCAAGCCTTTGATGTCTGCAAAACTTTTTAGCGTCGTATTGTCTTTGTGCGCGACGAGAACAGCGCGCGAGATCGTGTACGGCTGGGAAAAATCGTATTTTTCCTGACGGTCAGGGCGTATCCCTACCTGGTTGGCAACCACGTCAAAGCGCTTGGAATCCAGACCCGCAAACATGGCGTCCCATTGCGTTTCCTGGAAAACAGGCTCTACACCGAGCCGTTTGGCAACCTCGCTTACGACCTCCACGTCGTATCCGGTCAGTTTGCCGGACTGATCGTGGTATGTAAACGGCGAGTAAGTGCCTTCTGTCCCGATGACGAGCTTTTTCTCCGCTTTTACTTTTTCCAGCAAGCTTTGCGAAGCAGCTGGCGGTGTAGCGCTATCGGTTTGGGAAGGGGCGCCAGAGCTGCTGCAACCAACGATTCCTACCAACAGACAAGAGAGCAAAGTAGAGAAAACGACTTTTTTCATGATGATTAAATCCCCTTTATGCTGATCGAATTTCATGGATTCATAGTAGTAGCCTCATCGATCTTTGTCAATCATAAAAATATTTATTCCGATTTGTTTACTATGAATTTCTTGGTCTGCAAACGGTTCCTTTCTCAGGATTCTCCAATTGCCCTATCGCTATGTGCAGGAGCGTCAGAGGGCTTGCAAGTAGTGGTTGAGGTTGTGGGGGCAGATAGCGTACAATAAGTACGACCTTGGGCGTTTGCCCATTTTTTCGGACGAAACATCTTGATGCTTTGGGACAAAGACAACCATGAATGGATAAAAGGAGTCAATCAGCATGTTAAACGACTGGCGTATGTATACCGATGGCAGTGGAACGGAGCAGAAGCATGTAGCCTGGCACGAAGTATTGAAGGAAATCGCGCAGTTGAATGGCGAGAATCGCACGCTGGTGCATGCCGCATACGGTGACCACGTGGATTTGGTGGTGGCTGGCGGCAACAACGGCAAAGTGCTTGTCCAGTGGAAAGAGCACGAGCTAGGCGAGCAGCATTTTGTGCTGACGAATGGCGAGCAGAACGCGGTGATGGCATCGCTCGTGATTGAAGGCAGCGAAGCGGTGTTCCCGCTCTCCTGGTGCGTTCCGCTCGAACAAGCTGTTCCGCTTTGCGGGGATGTTTTGCGGACATGCGATAAAGGCGAGCCGGCAAATTTGCAATGGCTCCCGATCGAAATGTAAGCGGGGGACGGTGCGATGGAATTTCAGACGTTGCAGCAATCCGTACTCATCATGGCCGTCATCATCGGCATTGGTAGCCTGATCGGTTACCGACAGCCGTTGACGGCCGATTCGCGGCAGCTCGTCATTACGATCATTATCAACGTGGCGATGCCCTGCATCATTTTGGACGGGATTTTTCAAACCCAGATCGATAACCAGCTTTTGGTGCAAATTTTTGCAATATTCGTCATTTCGATTGTGTTGAACTGTTTGGGCATCCTGCTCGGCTGGGCAGGAGCGAGGACATTGCCGTTGCCTGCCAAAAAGCGCAGGGAAATCGCGATCTTGTCTGGCCTCGGCAACACGGGCTTTATCGGTCTGCCGCTGTGCGCAGCGCTGTTCGGGCCAAAAGGTGCGCTCCTGGCTGCCATTTTTGACGCTGGCGTCGACGTCGTGCTGTGGACAGTCGGGGTCATGATGCTCCAGGAAAAAGGCTCGTTTTCGCTCAAAGGGCTGAAAACGCTGATCAACATCCCGATGATTGCCATCGTGTTCGGGCTTGGTTCCGCGCTGATCGGCTTTGCCCCGCCTGAGCCAGTCAAGCACCTGTTTGGCACGCTGGCCAAACTGGCTTCGCCGCTCGCCATGATGTATATCGGGATGCTGCTCCCGCTGTTTTTGCGCAGCAAGCCGCAAGTATCATTGCCGCTGCTTGGCATGCCGCTTGCTTTCAAGCTGTTTGTCTTTCCGCTTTTGACGGCGCTGCTGCTCTCCGTGTTTTCGCTGGACAGCGATATCGTCAGTGTGACATTGGTACAGGTGGCCATGCCGACTTTGACGCTCGCCTCGATTTTGTTTGGACGCTACAAGGCAGATGAGGAAATGGGCGCGATGACGACCGTCTTTTCGACGTTGCTGGCGCTTTTGACGATTCCGGCTGTTGTGCTGATGAGCAACTGGCTGTTGCACTAATTTGTTTTTTCCATGGACAACCGGTCTGCTTCCTGGTCAGGCCGGTTGTTCTTTTCGTGGCAAGAGCACTGAAACGAATAAGACCTGAGGTAAGTCTAACAAGATAGAAGATAGAATGAATCCCGGCAAAAAGGAATGGAGGAACGAAGATGAACAAAAAAGCATGGCTGATTGCAGCCCTCAGCCTCCAGCTTGTGTCCGTCTACTCGGTGGCGGCAGCGACAAGCGGGAGCCAGGCACAGACGGCAACGATTTCCGTAGATGGAAAAGCGGCGGCTTTGCAAAAACAGGCCGTTTTGCATCAGCAAAAAACGTACGTACTGGCCCAAGATGCAGCGAGCATCCTGAAAGCGAAGTGGACGCTGCAAGGACAAACAGGGCAGATGAAAGTCGGCAACCATACGATCGCCTACCAGCTGGATTCCGGAGCGGTGACGGTTGACGGCAAGGCGGTTCAAGGTGGCGAAGCAGCGCTGCTTCGCGGCAAAGACGTGTATGTGCCGCTGAGGTGGCTAGTGGAGCAGGCAGGCCAAAAGATTGCCTGGAATGCCGAGAAAAGGGCGGTGGAGATTGTGTCATCCGGACAAAATGATTCGTTCGTCCTCGTGGATGAAAAGCAGTTGACCGAAGCAGAGCAGGAGTTCGTCGAGTCCGTCAAAGGCAAGCAAGGCATTCACCAACAGGGAGACTTGTACGTGATCGCGCGCGGCCAATCTCCTCACCCCGGTTACGGCCTGCAAGTCACGAAGGTGCAGCAGAGCTGGGAGCAGCTTTTGGTCTACGTGAAATTGACAGAGCCAGTTCCAGGGATGATGTATCCGCAAGTGATCACCTATCCGTACTTGACGGCAAAAGTGAAGCTCCCGCCGTACAACACGATTGTGTTCATCGATGCCGATACGAACAAACCATTGTTTGAAGGGACGCAAAGCAACCAATAAGCAGCCGTTTCTTTTGCTGACTGCCCCTTGTTTTTCGCTCGCAGCTGTACTATGATGGTGGATAAGATTTACCTAATCCTTGGGAATGGAGGTGTGTGTACGTGTTCGGAACCGTTCAGGCGTGGTTTGTGGTAGAAACTTCCAGTATGACGCATGATTTTTCTTTCAACGGGACCAGTCTGCCCATTTTTGCGCATACAACTGAACGAAGTTTCCATAGGCGTACCATGCATCGACCAGGGACGGTTTGTTCTTGTCAATAATGGGTGACTGATTCGGGCAGCATTTTTGGCTGACGATATCTTCCCCTCGCGATGCCGCAGGTAATGGCCTGCGGCTTTTTTGCGTCCATTTTTGCCTTTTGGCAGACAGATGGCATATGGGGGCAAAAATCGCCGGGGCCGGCCAGGAAAGACCATTATGTTGAACCGTACCACATACCAGGGAGGAAAAAATCATGATTATCGTCGCAACTACCCAATTACAAAAATCGTACGGAGCCGATCCGGTTTTGCAAGATATTACGTTGGAAATAAAAGCGGGCGAGCGGGTAGGAATCGTCGGCCCAAACGGTGCGGGCAAGACGACCTTGTTCAAACTGCTGGCAGGCATCGAAAGTCCGGACTCAGGCGAGCTGTACCGGGCAAAAGGAACGGTGTGGGCGTATTTGCCGCAATCCCCGCAGTATCCGCAGGAGTGGACGGGGCGAGATGTGGTGGCGAGCGCTTTTGCTGAAGTTCGCCACATTCAGGAGCAGATGCGCGAGCTGGAAAGCCAGATGGCGCTGCTCTACGAGGACGAAGCGGCGTTGAATCGGCTGATGCAGCGTTACCAGAAGTTGCAAGACGAATTTGAGCAGCAGGATGGCTACCAGTGGGAGACGCGTATGACTCAGGTCGTGCAAGGATTGGGAGTAAGCGAAGAGCTGCTCGCTACGCCGTTTGCCCAACTGAGCGGAGGGGAGAAAACGAAGGCGGGGCTTGCCAAGCTTTTGTGCCAAAAGAGCGATGTTCTGCTGCTGGATGAGCCGACGAACCATCTGGACGTGGAGTCGATGGAGTGGCTGGAGCAATTTTTGCAGAGCTATTCGGGAACGGTGCTGATTATTTCCCACGACCGCTATTTCCTGGATGCAGTCGTTACTTCTGTCTACCATGTGGACGGCGGGGAAGCGGAGTTTTACATCGGAAACTACAGCGCCTTTGCCACCGAGCGGGAGGAGCGTTTGCTGCGGCAGTTTGCCGCCTACCAGGAGCAGCAGAAAAAGATCAAAAAAATGAAAGAGACGATCAAGCGGCTAAAAGAGTGGGGCAATCGCTCCAACCCGCCAAACGAGGCGTTTCACCGTCGGGCGAAAAGCATGGAAAAAGCGCTGGCCCGGATCGAACGCATCGAGCGGCCAAAAATGGAAGCGGACCGGATGGGGCTGCAATTCAAAAAGACAGACCGCAGCGGCCAGGACGTGCTGATCGTAACAGACGTGCACAAGACGTACGGCGGAAAGCAGCTGTTTGCAGACGCCAGCTTGCTGCTTCGTTTCGGGGAGCGCAAAGCACTGCTCGGGCCAAACGGCTGCGGGAAGTCCACGTTGATCCGCATGCTTTTGGGAGAGACAGAGCCGGATGCAGGCAGGCTCGCAATCGGCAGCAGCGTCAAAGTCGGATATCTCTCGCAGCAAGCGTTGGAAGGAGATCAAAACCAGCGGCTGATCGAAGCGTTCCGCGATGTCGCGAAAGTGACGGAAGCAGAGGCGAGACATTTGCTGGCGAAGTTTCTGTTTTACGGCGAGCATGTGTTCAAAAAGGTCAGCCAGCTGAGCGGTGGCGAGCGAATGCGTTTGCGCCTGGCCCAGTTGATGCATCAGGACATCAACCTGCTCATTCTCGACGAACCGACGAACCATCTCGATATTGAAGCGCGGGAAACGCTGGAGGAAGCGCTCGCCGATTTCCACGGCTCGCTGTTCATTGTTTCCCACGACCGCTATTTCCTGCAAAAAATGGTAGACGGCGTTTTCTGGGTGGAAGACAAGCGGATCGTGCATGACGTAGGCACGTATGAAGAGGCGAGAACCAAGCAAAAGGAACGTTCGCAGAAGAGGGCGGACAGACTTGCGGGGGAAGCAAAAGCCAAGCCAGCAGCAAAGCCAAAGCCAAAGCCAAAGCCAAAGCCAAAGCCAAAGCCGCCAGAGCCTAAGCGGGAAGTGGTAGCCACAGAAGCAGCGCCAAAACGCCCGAACACTTACAAGCTGTCTGAGCTGGAACAGCGAATTGCCAAGCTGGAAGAGAAAAAGGCGAGCTTGACCGGGCTGCTTTCCCAAGCAGAGACGGACTATCAGCAACTGGCTGCTTGGCAAACAGAAATCGAGCACGTCCAGCAAGAAATCGATGACTGCTACGTCGCCTGGGTGAGCATGCAGGAAGTGTAAGGCAGGCGGCAAGTGCGTCGATTTGGAAAAGGTTAGAGACTATGTTCATAAAAAAGGCAGCAACAGTCGTCAATAAGACTGTTGCTGCCTCGCTTTTTGCCTGGCGATGTGACTAGGCTTGAATGATTGGCTCCGGGTTCAGCAGTCCTCACCGACGCCTCAAGATCGAACTTTCGGCTGCTGTTCCAGCTCTTGCCTATGGCTCTAAGCTTGCACCGTCGGCTCCGGGTCCGGCAACCGCCGATGGCTCAACTGGAACCAGAGCAGAATCAGCACCATCAGGACGCCGCCGAGGAAAAACGGGCCGCTGTGCGAAAAGGTGTAGACGGCGCCGCCAGCCAGCGGGCCGAGAATGCGACCAAGGCTGTCCATCGAGCTGATCGCTCCGCTTGTGATCCCCTGGCCTTCCGTTGTTCGCTGCGTAATCATCGCGGTGGCAGTTGCGCGAATCATGCCTTGGCCCGCGCCGAACAAAGACAGAATCAAAGCGAGTACCCAAAAGTTTCCCGACAGCGGAATGGCGAAAAAGCCGATCCCGTAAAAAATCATCCCCACGGTGAGAATGGCCGCTTCCCCGAACTGCTTGACCAGGCGGCCGATCAAGCCGCCCTGCACACAGGCTGCAATGATGCCCATGACGAGGAACATGTAGCCGAGGTCTTTGGATGTGAAGCCGTACAAGTCATGGATGTACAGGGCAAAAGTCGTTTCCAGACCGGAAAAGGCAAACGACACGACGAACAAAATGCCGTACAAAAGAGACAGGGAGCCAAAGAGCGAGACCAGCGGGTTTTGACTGGCTTCTTTTCGCAGGCTCGTCCGCTTTTCCTTCGGCAAGCTTTCCGGCAACGCATAAAGAATGAAGAAAAACGTCAGCAGCGCGACAAGCCCCGAAGCGTAAAACGGAACGGCAAAGCCGTAGCCGCTGAGCAGGCCGCCTATGACAGGGCCGAATACAAAGCTGAGCCCGATGCCCGCGCCGACGACCCCCATCCCTTTTGCTCGCTCTTCGGTTGGGAGCAAATCGGCAACCATCGCCGTTACAGTCGGCAACGCGGCAGCAGAGACGATTCCGCCCAGAATGCGGTAAACGAGCATTTCCGTATAGCTTTCCGCCATTCCGAACAGGATAAACGTCACGGCAAAGCCGAGTAGCCCGAAAGAAACGAGCGGCTTGCGCCCGATCCGGTCCGACAGAGTTCCCCAAACGGGTGCAAACAACAGCTGCATAATATTGTAGCTGGCGAACAGAACGCCGATCTGAAAAGAGGTCGCACCCAGTTTTTCTGCAAAAAAGGGAAGGATGGGAATGATAATACCGAATCCGAGCATGGTCAAAAATGCGACGAAGAACAAGAGGGCAAGATGCTTCTTCTTCACAACAAATTACCTCGTTTCACACAAAAATCATCACTATCAGTTGCTTGCATTTTCCACCTTACGTGAACGAACTGTCGAAGTCAAGCGAGCGGCGTGGGCAGCCGTGCACTTCTCGTGCTATAATGGAAAAGAAAGAAGAATCGTTTGGCAAGTTGTCTAGTATATATCCATGAGGTGTTTGTGATCATGTCTACTGCAATGCTGTACTACCTGGCCTGGCATGAAGATGATTGGCTGGATGAGGTTCTCGACCGTTTTCCGGAAGTGAACGCGATGGTGCCTACTGCAAAAACGTTTGAACTGATTGCCGGACAACGGGAGTCAAAGGAAGTGGAACGCGCGGTACTCGTTCTGAATGCGGCACAGGAGCAGGACAGATGCCGCGAATTTTTGCGTCTGTGCCAGGAGCACCCGGAGCTTTCCAAAGATCCGCTCTATCTTGTCGGATTGAAACCGGATGAGGAGGAGGCGTGGAAAGAGGCGTATCCGTATGCGAAGATCATCGTTATTACCGGCTTTGCTGTCGAGTTTGACTACGATGCCGTCCTCGCGAGGATGGAAATCGATCTGGAGGGAGCCTATTGAAAGCCAACCCCAATGATTTCGATTTAAAGGCGTTTCTGCACCGCTTCGGCTTGTTCATCTACACGGGGGACCCGGTGGGGGATCTGTTGCTGATAGAAGACGAAATTCGCGAGTTGTACGAACTGAATGTGATTGAAAAAGAAGAGTTTATGGAGGCCATGTCAGCTGTGCACAGCAAGCGCAAAGCGATGGAAGCCCGATAAACCAGGGACAGGCGTGTTTATCTGCCGTTTTGCGACGCGGCGATGATAAGCGCGTTTTTTGTTTTGTGCGCCTGTTCACACCCGTGCCGCTCTCTTAAGAAATTCTTCAGGATTCCTTTTAGAAAACTTAAGGCATTCTCTCTCTTTTAGAAAGGTTTACCCGCTACGATAGAAGCAGGGAATCGGAGAGGGGGAGCGGCTGTGGAGCAGGCGAGTTTTGCAATCATGTTTCATTCGTTATGGAAACAATTTTTTTGGCAGCTTTTACCCGATGAGATGTCAGTGATCGGCTTTGGCGCACGAATGGCGCATGTGGACACCGGGTTTTTGGTTGTGTATGCAGCGGTGTTTGCGGCTGTGAGCGCGGGAGTGGGGGCTGGCTATCTGGTGAGTGCCTGGCTGGGAGCGCCCGTATTGGCAAAATGGGCAGGCAAGCGTTGGCACAAGCACGTCAGGCTCATGGACTGGGAGCAAGAATACATGGGCTGGGTGCTGGCAATCAGCATGTTTATTCCGGTGATTCGCCATATCGTGCCAATCGTCGCGGGCTTGTATCGGATGCCGCTCAGACAGTTTGTAGCTTTCTTTTTACCGAGCACGTTTGTCTGGACGCTGCATTATTTTCTCATGGGCTACTGGTTTGCCGCTGAGCTGGATGTGATGCTTGCAGGCGTGTCTTCCTACAGCAAAATTACGTTGACGACGGTAGCGCTGGCAGCCGCTGTCTACATGGTGATTCGCCAGTACATACGACTGCGTTGCTTTATGCTTCCTGCCGACTCGCAGGAAAGCGGGGATTGCTCTCAACAATTGAAAAAGGAGCCGACTGCCTGAGCGAAGAGCTTGCAGGTACAGTTGGCTCCTTTTTCAATTGGCGGCGTGTGCAGAGGAAGCTTCCCAGCCGAAGCTGTCAAACCACTCATTCCTTCTGTAATTGGAGATGGCTTGTCTCACATAGGGAATCATATTGTCGGGCAGCTTGTCGAGGTCGACCCAAATCAGTTCGTCGCACTTGTCAGGCTCGGCGTTGACGATCTCGCCCTGCCAGTTACGCGCGGCGACGAAAAAGTCGATGCGCTCGTCAAAAGACCGTCTGTGCATGACTCCTGCAAGCGAAAGGTCCGCTGGTGCGAGGTCGATCCCGCACTCTTCCTTGGCCTCGCGAATGGCTGCTGCCTTGACTTCTTCATTGCCGTCCAGATGTCCGGCCGGAACGCTGTAGTTTCCGTCTTCATATCCGGTATTGTAACGGCGAAGCAATAAAATTTCCTGTCCGCGCAGCAAAAACAGGTGCACGGCAACTGGCATCGTAAAGTAGTTTCGCATGACGAGGTTCCTTTCTCAATGCTCTTCGGGACGATGATTTTCGGCCGCTTTTCTGCGCAGTTTTTCCCGGTTTTTCTTCAGGGCAGGGGAACTGCTCATCGCTGCGAACAGCATGCCGAAACCGGCGATGGCCAAAACAATTCCAATGATGAGGTAGAGCGTAGAAGACATTCGAAAAAGACCTCCTTATTCTATGAAAGCAAGCATGAATCTGACTTTGAACTGTGCTATAATGGCACAGTGTGTTTTACCCGATACTAGGTATGATTTTATAGAAAAGCACAGGGAGGATTTCGCGAGATGACTCAGCATACGTCTGTCGATCAGCTATCCATTAACACCATCCGCACGCTGGCTATTGATGCCATCGAAAAAGCAAATTCCGGCCACCCGGGAATGCCGATGGGCGCTGCCCCAATGGCTCATGTTCTGTGGAGCCGTTTCATGAAAGTAAATCCAAGCAATCCGCAATGGATCGACCGCGACCGTTTTGTCTTGTCTGCGGGACATGGCTCTATGCTATTATACTCGATGTTGCATTTGATGAAATACGATGTTTCTCTGGAAGACCTACATAACTTCCGCCAGTGGGGCAGCAAAACGCCTGGCCATCCGGAGTTCGGACATACGGCTGGTGTTGACGCAACGACTGGACCGCTGGGACAAGGGATCGCGATGGCGGTCGGTATGGCCATGGCGGAAAAACATATGGCAGCTGTCTACAACCGCGACAAGTTTGACATCGTGAACCACTACACGTATGTCATCTGCGGCGACGGCGACCTGATGGAGGGCGTATCCAGCGAGGCTTCTTCCCTGGCTGCTCACCTGAAACTGGGCAAAATGATCGTGCTGTACGATTCGAACGATATCTCGCTGGACGGCGAACTGTCCCGGTCGTTCTCGGAAAATGTGGCAGGACGCTACCAAGCGTACGGCTGGCAATATTTGCGCGTAGAAGACGGAAACGATCTGGCAGCGATTGATGCCGCTATCGCTGAAGCGAAAAAAGATCTGGATCGTCCTACGCTGATCGAAGTCAAAACCGTCATCGGCTACGGCAGCCCGAACAAAGGCGGCTCCAGCGCTTCCCACGGCGCACCGCTCGGCAAAGATGAAGTGAAGCTGACAAAAGCAAACTACGAGTGGTCGCATGACCAAGAGTTCCACGTTCCTGCGGAAGTGGCTGACTTCTACGCAGGACTGGCAGAAGCGGGCGAAAAAGCGGAAGCGGCATGGCGTGACCTGTTTGCCGAGTACGCCAAAGCATATCCAGACCTGGCTGCGCAATTCACGACAGCACAGGAAGGCCACCTGCCAGCAGGCTGGGATGCCAACATGCCGGTATACGAAGCAGGGGCGAAGCTGGCAACCCGCGTCGCTTCCGGAAACGCAATCAATGCACTGGCAACATCCGTGCCGTTTTTCCTCGGCGGTTCCGCAGACCTGGCTCACTCCAACAACACGGTGATCAAAGAAGCGGGCAACTTCCTGCCAGGCTCCTACGATGGCCGCAACATCTGGTTTGGTGTTCGCGAGTTCGCCATGGGGGCAGCACTCAACGGTATGGCTCTGCACGGTGGGGTAAAAGTATACGGCGGTACGTTCTTCGTCTTCTCTGACTACGTGCGTCCGGCTATCCGCCTGTCTGCTCTGATGAAACAGCCGGTTGTGTACGTGTTCACGCACGACTCCATCGCTGTAGGGGAAGACGGCCCGACTCACGAGCCGATCGAACAATTGGCGTCCTTGCGCGCGATGCCAGGACTGACCATTATGCGTCCGGCTGATGCCGTAGAGACAAACGAAGCTTGGAAATACGCTGTTTCCCGCACAGACGAGCCAGTCGTACTTGTTTTGACTCGCCAAAACTTGCCAGTCTTGCCAGAGACCATCGAGAAAGCGGAAGCAGGCGTGAGCAAAGGGGCATATGTGCTCGCAGACGCTCCAAGCGGCAATCCGCAACTGATCTTGCTCGCTACCGGCTCCGAAGTATCCTTGGTGATGCAAGCGCGTGAAGAGCTGCTCTCCCGCGGAATCGAGGCACGCGTCGTGTCCATGCCAAGCTGGAACCTGTTCGAGCGTCAGCCGCAAGAGTACCGCGATGCGGTCATTCCTCCGACAGTAAAAGCGCGTGTAGCAGTAGAGATGGGCTCTCCTATGGGCTGGGAACGTTATGCTGGAGATGGCGGAAAAGTGATCGCGATCAACCAGTTCGGCGCCTCCGCACCTGGCGACCGCATCATGCGCGAATACGGCTTCACCGTAGAAAATGTAGTGGCTACAGCAGAAGGGCTGCTCAAATAAATTGCCTTTGCTTCATAAGAAAAGCCTATCTCTCACAAGGAGATAGGCTTTTCCAGTGACAAAACCGAAACAGTGTGGAATGATAGACACGTGCCAAAAGGGAGAAACTTTTTTCAAAAGCATCCGTCTATATAAGATGCGGGGGAGAGAGAAAACCAGGAGGTAAGAAATGGCAACAAAGGCCAAGAAGAAAGTCAGGAAGAAAAAGAACAACTTGCTGATGATTGCCGTAGGATTCGCCGTCTTTCTCATCTTGAGCGTCATCGGGGGATACTTTTCCCTGTTGTACGCGGGAGACCGGATGATTGCGGAAAACGAACAGAAGCTGAAAGACTTGAAAGCAGAACCAACGGTCATATATGACAAAAACGGTGAAGAGATGACGAGTCTGATTCGTCAAAAAAACCGTGAATACAAACCGATCAACGAAGTGCCCAAAGTGTTGATTGACGCATTCCTTGCTGTCGAGGACAAACGGTTTTACGAGCACAAAGGCGTCGATATGGTACGGATCGGCGGAGCTATCATCAATGACATTAAAAAAGGTTCATTGGCTGAAGGGGGAAGCACGATCACCCAGCAGCTTGCCAGAAACGTTTTCCTCAACCTGGACCAAACGTTTTGGCGCAAGACCAAAGAGATGAGCATTGCGATCGGACTGGAGCGCCGTTATTCCAAGGATCAGATTTTGGAAATGTATCTCAACCGCGTGTACTTGGGTGAAGGGGAGTTCGGGATCGAGGACGCTTCGAACTACTACTTCGGAATGTCCGTCAGCTCTGATAAATTTACGGTTGCCAAAGCAGCGATGCTCGCAGCAATTCCGAAAGCGCCGACGACGTACTCGCCGTTCAACAACCCAGAGAAGGCGAAGCTGCGGCGCGATACGGTCATTCGCCTGATGTACGAGCAAGGCATTATTACCGAGGCACAAAAAAATGAAGCGCAGGCGGAGGCATTGCCTACCGAGCCGACAGAGACGGCTGGAGCGAGCCTGAAAAAAGGCTACCGCGCTTTCTTCGACCATATGGTGGACGAAGCGGAAGCAAATTACGGCGTGACGGAGGAAGAGTTGTACCGTGGCGGCTGGCACGTCTATACGACCTTCGATCCGAAAGTACAGGATGCGATGATCGCGGAGTACGCCAACGCGAAAAACTTCCCGAAAGACGGCGCAAAACGCGGCGTCGAGTCCGCGATGATTGTCGTGGATGCGAAAAACGGCGGGATTGCCGGAATGATGGGCGGCCGCAACTACGCCGCAAAAGGCTTTAACTACGCGACCGACATGAAGCGTCAGCCAGGTTCCAGCTTCAAGCCGCTGGCGGTGTACGCGCCTGCGGTTGATATGGACGGCAGAAAATGGGGGCCGAACTCTTCCCTCAGCAACAAAAAGCAAAGCTTCAACGGCTATGAGCCGCGCAACTACAACAACAAATACAGCGAAACGGTGAGCATGAACCGCGCCCTGATCGACTCGCTCAACGTGCCTGCTGTTTGGCTGTTAAATGAAATCGGAGTCAATAACGGGCTGGATTACCTGAAAAAATTCGGCGTCGACCTGGCGCCGGAGGACCGCAACCTGGCCATCGCCCTCGGCGGTCTTAGCCAAGGGACGTCTCCGTTGAAAATGGCGCAGGCGTACACGACTTTTGTCAACGGCGGGGTTATGTCGGAAGCGCACACGATTGCCAAAATCGAGAACAAGAGCGAAGGCGTCGTTCGTGAATACGAAGACAAGCAAACGCAAGTGCTTAAGCCGCAGGCGGCGTGGACGGTTCACACGATGCTGGAGCGGGCGGTTCAGGAAGGGACGGGGAAAGCTGCCCGAATCTCTGGCCGTCATGTAGCCGGAAAAACCGGGACGACCCAATCGATTGCCGGAGACAGCGGTGTGAACAAAGACGCCTGGTTTGTCGGCTATACGCCAGAATACGTCGGAGCGGTCTGGATGGGCTTCGATCCCGAGGACAAACAGCATCTGATGCGTCAGGGAAGCAGCTTGACGGCGCAAATGTTTTCCAAAGTGCTCGCAGCAGGTCTGAAGGGCGTGAAGGCGACAGATTTCCAACCGCCAGCAGGTGCCGTCGAAGAACAGCCGGAAGAAGAGACAGTGCAGCCGCTGCAACTGGCAGCAGACCTGACTATGGAAAACAACCAGATGAAAGTAGTCTTGAGCTGGATTGGCGGTTCTCCTGATTACACGTATGACGTCTACCGCGTCAAGCAAAATGACGAGCGCGTGCTGATCGCTTCCGGCTTGAAGGATACGACTTATGTCGATGTGCTGGATGATCCGAACCAGTATCGCTATGTGGTGGTTCCGCGCAACGCCCAGGGCGAGGAGCAGACTCCTTCCCCGATCACCAAGATTAACATGCAAAATCTGGAGAACCTGATTAACGACGGAGAAGAGCACCACGAGGACGGCAACAATCAGGGACAAAATCCGGATGAAAACAATAACGGCGACGGCGACGGCTCTGTGACGATTCCGCCGAATTTCGGCGGCGGCGACAACCAGGGCAACAACAGCAACAACGGCAACAACGGCAACAACGGCGGACAGCCGAACGGTCAGAATCCGAATCCGGGCCAGGGCAATACGGGCAACCCGGGAAATCCTGGAGAGATTCCGCCTGATATCGCCAATCCGGGAGCAAACCAGCCGGGGGGAGTTTCTGACGGCAGCCAGCAGCCAGTACAGCCTGTAGACGGCGGCCAACAGCAGCCGCCAGCAAATGGAACAAACGGCGGCTGAGCGGCATAGGATAGACAACTCGACAGATTCAGCTATTTGCACATCTTCTTTCGCGTGGTACAATACCAGTAAATCGGGAGACAGGGGGGACAGTCCATGTCTGACTTCGCACAAAGAGATTTGCCCACTTTTTTCAAGGAACAACTTAGCCGAGCCAAAGTGAATTTTGAGCGAGCTCTCGACTGTAAACATACCGATTTTGACGACCTGTACCCATATATGAACGAGCAGCCACAGTTTTTCTGGTACAAACGCTACGTCGCTTGGTCAGAGCTGTTGACTGTCGTGCGGTTGGCGGAGGAATTAGGCGTCGAATGGACAGAAGATTTCAGTGAGCAGCAGGTGGAGTTTATCAAAGGCAAGGTTCTGCAAGGCAAAGTGCTCGACTACTGGAATCCGGAAGAAGAACAGGAAGAAACGATCAGTCAGTTGGAAGAAGAAAAATAAGACCAAATACAAGTAGCGCGTTCCCGCTTGGGGAGCGCGCTTTTTTCGTCAGCGGATGCGGGGGCGGCGACTGGCTTGGATGGAATCTCCACGTAACCAGACGAAGGGCTGATTCGTCTTTTCAAAGGAAAAAGGCTGCACATTAATGCAGCCAGGTGTAAATGACTTGTGGCGTTTCTTCTTCCGGTCCCGCCGGAAGGACGAACAAAGGCGGATTGCTCCACGGGCTTGCGGGAGCAGGGGCATCCGAGATGATAAATTCGGTGCCCAGTGAGACGAAGGAGTACAGTTCCTCCACAGCGGCATTGAGCAAGCGCACACAGCCGAGAGACACGGAGGTTCCGATGCTCTCCGGATGGTTGGTGCCGTGGATCGCATAGCCGTTTCCTTGAAAAACCATCCCTCGTGTGCCGTATATGTTGTCATGGCCGCGCGGTTTGTTGATTTTTTGCAAGATCGTATAGTACCCCTCTGGCGTCGAGTCGTTTTTGCCGATGCCCGCCGGATAGCTGCGCACGAGATGCGTGCCGCTCAAAAGCTGGAGCGTGTGCGACTTTTGTGCAAGGCGAACTTGCAGCGGTTCCAAAGGCGACAGCGGCTCAGGATAGCCGGGAAGCGGCAGGACATCGCGCAAGCTTGCCCATGCCGCTCCGCTCTGAAAAGCAGCGGGGTGATACGGATAGCTTTCCAGCAAGAGACGTTTTGGCGGAACAGGGATTTGCGGCAAATAGTTGCCGGGGTAGCTTGCTGCCAAATCCGCCAGCCTGGTTGGAAGGGTCCCTTTTTGCTGATAGTAGCGATAGAGGGCATTGCGCAATGTCAGCACGTGCTGGAGTGTTTGCTGCTCGGTTGCGAGGTCTGTGCGCGCTGTTGCAAGCGCCGCCTCCTGAGCGAAGCTGGCTGGTGCTGCAAACCAGCGCTGGCTGATGACACTCCGGCTGGCGGGATTGTATTGCACAATCCCTTTTACCTGTTTGGGCTGATAAAACAACAGTGGCGTAAACAGCGGCGATCCGGGCACTTCCGGAACGACGATGACTGTATACGGCTGTGTCAGCGCCGGACGACGCCCCTCTACATAACGGCGAACCTGGCTCTGCAATTGTTTCGGGTCAAGTGCCGCAGGAACCGCAATCACCTCGACATGAGGCTGCGATCCAGCAGGAGTGCCGACAGGCTTTTCCGCTGTCTGTGTGCGGGCAGCAGGAGCGGCATCTTGCAAAGGCCCGGGTGAGAACACAAACTGGGCGTACAAAAAGGCGAGTGCCGCCAGAAGCAAGCGTGCCTGGTTGCGCCAGTTCTGGCGTTTTTGCTCGCGAAGCAATTTTTGATAGGCGTCTCGCGCCTCGTTAAAATAAGGGCCTTGTTTGGCAAAAAGACTTTGTCTGTAAGCGGCGAGCGCCTGCTGCGTGTCGCCTTGCGCTTCTTTTGCTTGGCCAAGATGGTACCAGCCAATCGCT
Source organism: Brevibacillus sp. FSL K6-0770 (assembly GCF_038000275.1). Lineage (NCBI taxonomy): Bacteria > Bacillati > Bacillota > Bacilli > Caryophanales > Paenibacillaceae > Brevibacillus > Brevibacillus sp. FSL K6-0770. The sequence continues at coordinate 4,290,591 of NZ_JBBOBQ010000001.1, read as the reverse complement.
TCATCCGGGTGTTGCTGGGTAAACCACCGGTAGAAGGAGAGGTCGCTTTGCTCTGGATATTTCATATGAAAGGCGCTTTTTTCCTGAAGAAAGGAAACCTTGTCCACCGATACTCCCCCCTATATGGTTGTATCGGCGTGGCTCGGCAAAAAAGTGAGTGTGGAGGGGAAAATAATGGTTTATTTACGGACGATCAAGCTGTTACGCGAGAAGTTTCCCGAGGCGGGGCGGTATCCGTTTGACCTGCCGTCGCTGCGAAATTTGGAGGCGATCGAGCTGGACACGAGCGTGACTTTTTTGGTCGGGGAAAACGGTTCGGGCAAGTCGACGATGCTCGAAGCCGTCGCGTATCAGTGCGGCTTTCATACGGCTGGCGGATCGCGCAACAATTATTATGACGTCCACAAGTCCGAAGCGAGTCTGGGCGACTATATCCGGCTTTCCTGGCTTCCGAAGCAGACGAACGGTTTTTTCTTGCGGGCCGAGAGCTTTTACCAGTTTGCCAGCCACATCGACTCGATCGGCGGCAGCGGCAGTTACGGCGGGAGGTCGCTGCACGCGCAATCGCACGGGGAAGCGTTCATGTCGCTGTTCACCAACCGCTTCAACAGCAAAGGCATTTACTTGCTGGACGAACCTGAGGCGGCCCTGTCGCCCAAACGTCAACTGGCCTTCTTGTTTTTGATGCGCGAACTGGTGGCAGAGGGCGCGCAGTTTGTGATCGCGACTCATTCCCCGATTTTGATGGGCTTTCCCGGAGCGAAAATCTTCAGCTTTGACGAATCGCCTGTGCAGGAAGTGCGGTATCAGGAGACGGAGCACTACCAACTGACCCGGCGGTTTTTGGAGAAGCCGGCTGCTTTTTTAGACGAATAACGATTTTTTTAAAAATATCCTGTCACAAAAAAGGTCCCGGCGGTTTCTATAAGGTGTAGAACGCGATAGAAGCTGAGTCAGCGGCCTTTGCAGGAAGGAGGAGACGTGATGGAGGTGCAGGCAAAACTGGCGATGAACCAGACGCGGGTGCAAGACGATGCAGACTCGTTTCACGATCTGTTTACCGCTTACTACCCGTTCGTTGTCCGGCAGGCGATGCGGATTGTCCGCGAGCAGCAAGCAGCAGAAGATGTCGCTCAGGAAGTGTTTCTCTCCTTTTACGATACAGATCGCTCCACTGTAGAGAATATCCCGGCTTGGCTATCCAAAGCGGCACTCTATGCAGCCTGCAACTATTTGCGATCAGAGAAGCGCAGGCAGGATAGGCAGGAGCGCACTACTGCGGATCAGGCGCACACCACGCCGTCATCCGAGGAAGCATGGCTGGAAAAAGAAGCGATCAGCCACGTGCAAGAGGTGCTGGACGAGCTGGATGAGCGTGAGCGTACTTTGCTGGTCATGAAATACTCCGGCTTTCCCTACGCCGAGCTGGCAAAAGCGACTGGAACTCCGGTTCAATCTGTCGGAACGATTTTGGCGCGAGCGAAAAACAAATTTCGCAGGCTATACGAGCGGATCAGGGGGGAAGAGGGATGAAATGTGCAGATACGGGCTTTATCCAGGCTTTTCTGGATGGAGAGTGCGAAGCCCGGGAGAGCGAGCAGTTCCGCAGTCACCTGACGGAGTGCGAGCAATGCCGCGCTCGCCTGGATGAGCTGATGGCTTTGGACGTCTGGTCGCGGGAACAGATCGAAGCAGACGTATTCGCCCGTGCCGATCAGGCGAAAGTGAACACGGACGCAGCTTGGCAGCGGTTTTCGCAAACAGTAGGAAAGGCAAACAAGAGCAATCAGTTGCGTGAGTGGAATCACCACAAAGAGCGCAAAGCAAAAAGGAGCTGGAACGAAATGAACAAATCGACGAAACGCTGGGTAACAGCGGCATCGGCAGCAGCTGTGGTCGCCGTGTCTCTGTCTTTTCCGCAAGTACAGGCGGCGGCTAATGACTTTTTGTCCATGTTTCGCATGAGCAAAGTCGAATTTGTCAAAGTGACGCAAGAAGACTTGCAAGAAGTGGAAAACTGGATGGCAAGCGGCAAAGCCGGGGAGATCGATCTGAAAGGAATCGGAAAGATCGAAATCGACGGAATGGATGACAACAAACAGGAAAGCCGTAACCACTACTACAACAACCGGGAAGCTGCGGAAAAAGCGGGAGTCAAGCTGCCGTCAGTGCCTGCCGACATGGCTGTGGAAGGGGTAGAAGTTACCTCGCCGTATCGCATGCATCTCGAAATCGACACCGAGCGGGCAAACAAGCTGCTTGCCCAACTGCAAATCGATGCTCGCTTCGACGACGAGCTGAATGGCAAGCGCATCTCGCTGGAAGTGCCGAAAATGCAAACAACATATATCGGCACCGGAAAAGAGAGCTATTCCTACACGATTGTGGACGCGCCTGAGCTGAAAGCTCCCGATGGCGTAGATCTGGAAAAGCTGCGCGAGACGATGCTGGCTCTGCCGTTCATCCCGGAGCAAGTGAAAAAGCAAATGCTTGACATCAAAGACTGGAAACATACGATTCCTGTTCCGTACATGGCGGACGGCAAAAGCGACATGAAAGAAGTCAAAGTGAACGGCGAAGAGGGCATGCTGCTCACAAGCGAGTACAATACGCATCTCGTTTGGCAAAAAGACGGGAAAATCCACATTTTGGATGGCAGCGAAAAGCGTGGAGAAGAACTTCTGGCTTTGGCAAAACAGCTGAACTAAAGAAGCAGCATAAAGCGAAATATAAAGCGGAATGGCAGAGTTTTCCTGTAGGGGAGGCTCTGCTTTGTCCCGTTTTCCGCTAAAGTTTCAAGTTTCAAGTTTTAGGAGGCATGAGATGTCCAATTACGTAATCGAGACCTGGGATTTGTCCAAGCAGTACAACGGCAAGGCGGGCTGCAAAAACATCACTTTGCAAGTGCCGCGTGGCAGTGTGTTTGGATTTCTCGGGCAAAATGGCGCGGGGAAAAGCACGTTTGTCAGAACGATGCTCGGTCTGCTGCACCCGACAGCGGGCAAGGCCGTCATGCTTGGGCATCCGATCGGCACGGTGGAATCGCGGCAAAAGGTCGGGTATTTGCCGGAGCTGTTTCGCTACCCCGATTGGCTGACGGGCCAACAGCTCCTGGAGCACCACGCCCAGCTGTGCGGATTGTCCCGTTCCCAGGGCAGAGCGGTCATCCGGGATGTACTGGAGCAGGTAGGGATGGCAGGGCGTGAGCGCGAGCGCATTCGCGGCTATTCCAAAGGTATGCAGCAGCGCATCGGAATCGCTTGTGCGCTCTTGTCCGATCCCGAGCTGATTTTTTTGGATGAGCCGACCTCGGCGCTGGACCCGATTGGACGAAAAGAAGTGCGCGAGTTGATTACCAGGCTCCGCGATCAAGGAAAAACGATTTTTCTCAACAGCCATTTGCTGAGCGAGATGGAGAGCGTCTGCAACTATGTAGGGATTATTCACCGCAGCGAGCTGGTCGTGCATGGAGATTGGCGCAAGCTGAGCAGCGTTGCCCCGCAGGTGGAGCTTACGGTGGAAGCGGCGAGTTTTTCGGCGGGGGAGGAGCTTCCGGCATTCGTGACAGAGAGCAGATTGCTCAGGGAAGCTGCTTCTCGTGCCACGTGGCTTTTGACTCTGGATCAGGACAACCGGGTTCCGGCTCTTTTGCAGGCGCTGGTTGGCCGAGGCGCGGCGGTACATGAGGTTGTGCAAAAGCAGCAATCGCTGGAGGAAGTATTTTTGTACTGGGTGCAAAAGAAGGAGGGGGAAGCACATGTGGCCGATCATGAAAATCACGTATAGGGAGATGATCTCCAAGCGGATTTTTACGATTACGATATTGATGTCGCTGGCTTTCCTGTTGCTGTTTGGCGTAGCGACCTGGTATGCGGCGCGGGAAATGAACGAGTCATGGGGTGGCAGGGCAAGTGACATGCTGCTGCAAAAAAACTTTTTCTCCACGCAACTGCTCGGCATGGGCCTGTACTTTGGTTCGTTCATTACGGCGCTGCTCGCGATCCTGAGCAGTGTCGGCAGTATTGCCCACGAAGTCGAGAGCCATCAGATTGATACGTGGCTGGCCCGGGCGTTGCCGCGCCACCGATACGTCCTGGGGAAGTTCGGCGGATTGACGAGCATGCTTGTCCTCTATGCGCTCCTGATGTTTCTCGGCATTCTCGGGATCAATCAATGGGTTGGCGGAGGCATGCTGGCGGTTGACGTGAGTGCGCAGCAAATAGGGACTTCGCTCGGGTATTTTATCCTGATGCCAGTGATTCTCGTCTGTGTCTCCTTGCTGCTCAGCAGCATCACGACGACGGTAACAGGCGGCATCATCCTGATCATTTTGTACGGAATCAGCTTCATCGGCGGGTTTGTCGAGCAGATCGGGTCGATTTTGGGGGAGAACGCACTGATCAACATCGGGATTATATCCAGCTTGTTGTTTCCTACCGATTCGCTGTTCAGACAATCGACGGTCGCGCTTTTCGAGGCAGCGGAGGACCCGATTTCGTTTGCTTCCCAGGGGATATTTGGCACCACGTCTCCGCCAAGCCAGTTGATGTTTTTCTACACGCTGTTTTACGGCGCGGCGACGCTGGCGCTGGCTGTCCGGTTGTTTGGAAAGCGGGATGTGTAGATCGCACAAAGATGAAAATAATAGCAGCCCGAGCCGTGAAGAGACGGACTCGGGCTTTTTTCATGAAATGGGATGTGGTTGCTTGCCGTCAACAGGACGGTCATGACCGTTTGGTTAGCGTATGTTAGGGTTGGTCGGACTGCGGGGGAACGGCTGGTTCTTTTTGTTCGCTTTTTTGTAGAAGCTGGATCAATTGGTCCAGCTTTTCATTTCGTTCTTGGTCGAGGGCAATTTTGTTGTTCATGAACCGGATCAGGCTAATGAGCAAATAAATGATCAGGCCGTAAAACAAAAGCATGATGAACAGTGGGATGGATGCGATTCCGAAATCGAGCATGCAAACCTCCGCTTGGAAAAATATAGGTTGTCAACTATTGTACCATTTAAACGAATAAGCAGACAGGCGTATCGTGAATTTTATGACGTTTATGACAAAAATGCGGGTAAAACTGTTTATGCGCGAATTGTATTCGGATTTTTACGAACATTGCTATAATGACAGCAGCAAATGAAAGCGCATTCGTACACGTTGTTGTAAGCGCATTCTCCCAAGGAGGAAAAAGGTATGCTGTCATGGCTTGGCTTTTTAATGGTAGCCGTTTTCATGTATTTGATCATGTCGAAGCGACTTTCGGCTTTGGTTGCACTTATTATGGTTCCTGTTGTGTTTGCTTTGCTTGGCGGCTTTGCGGATCAGCTTGGCACGATGATGCTTGCCGGTATCAAGCAGATTGCGCCTACGGGAATCATGCTGCTGTTTGCCATCCTGTACTTCGGAATCATGATGGATGCTGGCTTGTTTGATCCGCTGATTGCGAAAATATTGCAGATCGTCAAGGGCGATCCGCTGAAAATCGTCGTCGGTACGGCGATTCTGGCCAGTCTGGTCGCATTGGACGGAGACGGTACGACGACTTACATGATTACGGTCACGGCCATGTTGCCGCTGTATCAACGAATGGGGATCAAACCGATGATTTTGGCGGTCATTCCGATGCTTGCGCTGGGCGTCATGAACATGGCGCCGTGGGGCGGTCCGACTGCGAGAGCGATGAGTGTGTTGGGACTGGACGCATCCGAGCTGTTTACCCCGCTCATTCCTGCCATGGCTGCCGGGATCGCTTGGGTCATTTTCGTCGCCTGTATATTGGGCAAAGCAGAACGGAAACGGCTGGGGATTATCGAGCTTGGCGGTGCATCTCGCGCATCGTCGCCAGCACAAGCCGAGTTGGCGGCGGCTCATGAAGCAACTGCGAGCAAGCGTCCACAGCTGCTCTGGTTTAATCTGCTGCTGACCGTTGCGCTGATGCTCGGACTTATCACCAGCTTTTTGCCTTTGCCCATCTTGTTCATGATCGCGTTTGCCATCGCGCTGTTGATCAACTATCCCAAAATGGAAGACCAGAAGGAGCGGATCGCAGCGCACGCGGGCAACGCTCTCGCGACTGTCTCGATGGTCTTCGCTGCCGGAATTTTTACAGGCATTTTGACCGAGACAAAAATGATTGACGCCATGTCGAATACGGTTGTCTCCTGGCTGCCGGACTCGCTTGGCTCGCACATGCCTGTATTGGTCGCTTTGACCAGCATGCCTTTTACGTATTTCATGTCCAACGACGCCTATTATTTCGGCGTGGTGCCGATTTTGGCAAATGCGGCAGCAGCGTATGGAGTCGATCCGGCAGAGATCGGGCGGGCGTCGATTCTCGGCCAGCCCTTGCACGTTTTGAGTCCGCTGTTTGCCGCTCAATATTTGCTGCTGGGGATGGTTGGCGTGGACTACGCGCAGACGCAGCGCTTTATCATGAAATGGGCATTCGGCACTTCGCTTGTCATGATCGTTGTCGCGTTGCTTACGGGAGTGCTCACGTTGTAGCAGAGAACTTGCGAACTTGCGGGAAAAAGAGGCCGGGCGAAGGGCCTCTTTTTCAGTTGGACGCAAAATTGGGTTACAATGAGAAGAAGGGGGGAGGAACGTGCGTTTTCACAGCAAGCTGATGTTGATCATCTGTTCGCTCCTGCTAGGTGTCATCGTGATTTTGGGGATTACGTTTGAGCTGATGCTCGCGGATGCCCTGGAAAAAGAGATTGGCAGACGGGCGTTGGACACGGCGAAAACCGTGGCGCAAATGGAGGAAATCAAGCAGGCGTTTTACACAGAGGACCCGGCCAAAATCATCAATCCGATTGCGGAAAAAATCCGGGTAAGCACGAACGCCGCTTTTATTACAGTTGGCAATTTGCAAGGGATTCGCTACTCCCATCCAGACCCGGATGAAATCGGCAAGCCGATGGTCGGGGGCGATAACGAAACGGTGTTCGAAGGAAACTCGATCATCTCGGAAACGGTCGGATCGCTGGGGCCTGGCCTCAGGGGAAAAACGCCGATCTATAATGAAGCAGGGCAAGTGATAGGAGTCGTATCTGTCGGATTTTTGTTTGCGGATATTAATGAGACGATTGAAGCGTACCGCGACCGGATTGTGCTTGTCGGGATCATCACGCTGCTTTTGGGCGTCGTGTGCACGATGCTGCTTGCCCGGAATGTCAAAAAAGCGATTTTCGGCTTGGAGCCAGCGAGCATCGGACGGTTGTATCAGGAGAACCAGGCTGTGCTTGAATCGATTCGCGAAGGCATTGTGGCGGTCAACGAGACAGGGGCGATCACGCTTGCCAATCAGACGGCGCAACGACTGCTCGGCCAAAAGCAGGAAAAGGAGCGCGATTGTTTGACAGAGAAGCAGGACGACCTGGTGCACGCGCTTGGTCTCACGGAGGTAATCGAGACGGGGGAAGCCGAGTTTGACCGCGAAGCGCTGGTGAACGAGCAGGTGCTGATTGTCAACCGCGTGCCGATCAAGGATGCGAACAACCAGATCACGGGCGCTGTCGCCAGCTTCCGCAACCGTTCGGAATTGTTCGAGGTGACACAGGAGCTGTCCAGGGTAAAGGAATATGCTGAAGTGCTCCGCTCGCAAACGCACGAGTATTCCAACAAGCTGCACCTGATCTCCGGTTTGATCCAGCTGGAGTCGTATCAGGAAGCGATCCAGTTTATCTCGTCCGAGCTGGATGCACACGTCAGCCATACGCGATTCATTTTGCAAGAGGTGCCAGACCCGCTGATCGCCGGACTTTTGCTCGGCAAGCTGAATCAGGCCAATGAGCGCAAAATTGAGCTGAAAATCGATCCGGAAAGCAACTTCCGCGAAATTCCAGCGGCTATTGATCGCGCCCAACTGATTGTCATTTTGGGAAATTTGCTCGATAATGCGATGGATGCCGTCTGGGCACCGGGCGCTTTTGCCCAGGAGATCACGATCTTTTTGCTCGATATGGAAGAGGTGCTGTTGATCGAAGTAGAAGATCGCGGCCCAGGCATCTCGCGGGAACATGCCGAGCGGGTATTCGAGCTTGGCTTTTCTACCAAGCAGCAGCCGAATCACGGGTACGGCCTGCATCTGGTGCAACAAGCGGTTTCCAAGCTGCATGGCAATATTACGCATACAGGTAATCCGGCGGGCGGAACTATTTTTACGGTGACGCTGCCGAAAGAGGTTTGAACGTCGCAGATGAAGGAGGGAGAGCTGTATTGAAGAGCATGGCGGGAAAAAGCGCAATACGGGTTTTGATTGTAGAGGACGATTTGAGGATTGCCGAAGTAAATCGTCGCTTTGTGGAAAAGGTGGAAGGGTACGAGGTTGTCGGCATTGCGACCAATGCCCAGGAAGCCAGGGATCAGCTGGAGCTGCTTCAGCCCGATTTGGTGCTGTTGGACATTTATTTTCCGGACATGGACGGACTGGATTTCTTGTCTGTGATCAAGGAGCAGTTTCCCGCGTGCGACTGCATCATGCTAACAGCAGCCAAAGAGGTGGATACCGTCGTAGAAGCGATACGCTACGGCGTCTTTGATTTCATCACCAAGCCGCTGATTTTTGCCCGCCTGCAACAGACTTTGCAGAGCTACCAGGAGTTCAGGCAAAAAGTGCGGGAGTGGAAACAGGACAGGGAACAAATCAGCCAGGCCCAGATTGATGAGCTGATTTCCCGGACAAGCAGCAAAAAACCAGCGGAAGGAAGAGCCGTCAAAGGGATTGATCAGATTACACTGGACAAAATATCCGGTTATCTGATGCAAACACAAGAAGCTACTACCGAGCTGGTCAGCAAAGAAACGGGCATCAGCCGTTCAACGGCCCGTCGCTATTTGGAGTATCTGGTTGCTATTGGCGAAGCCGTCGCTGACCTTTCCTACGGCGTGGTTGGACGGCCAGAACGTGTGTACAGAATGGTGAGCAGGCGAAAAGACGGCAACTGAACAACTAGCGGCTTTTCAGGATTAAACCAGCGGATGAGCGCCGCCGACCATGTCGGACAGCTCCTTTTTCCGTCTGGTTTTTTCTTTGTACATGGCTGCATCAGCTTGCTCGATCATGTCCTCGATCGTTACATCCATACCAGAGCAGAAATAAAACAGTCCGTGGCTCGCCGTAATGAGATACGGCTTTTTCTGGGCGGCATTGATCGCCAAAAACTGCTGCCAGATGACGTCCCAAAGCGCATCGACTGCTTCTTGCGACTTGCCGGTAAAGAGGATGATGAACTCGTCACCGCCGTAGCGAAACAAAATGTCGTCAGCGCAGATGACGCCTCTGATCACATCGCACACCGTCGTGATCAGCGCGTCGCCCTCCCGGTGTCCGTACTGGTCGTTTACTTGCTTGAGATTGTTGATGTCGACGAAGCAAATCGTGCATGAAATCCAGGAGCTGCGGGATTCAGCGACGAGCTGTTGCAGGGCTTCGATCCCGCTCCGGCGATTCAACTGACCAGTCAGCAAGTCGATCGAAGCGTGCTTTGCCAGCTCGCTTTCTACTTTTTTCAACTCGGTGATGTCTGTCATCCCGGATAAAATGCACGGGATATTGTCGTACTCGATCACTTCATAGTGAACCATGGCCCAACGGGTAAAGCCCGGCGCGCTTTTTTGCTGGAGCACGTGGTTTTTGATGCTGCCTGTTTTGCGCAGTTGCTCGACGACTTCCTGGCGATCTGCTGCGTCCTGAAAAACATAGCTCGTGTCGTAACGTTCTTCGTCACCTGCTGTGCAGGGCCATTCTTTTTGGGCGCGCTCGTTCATCAGCAAAATGCGCCCGTCAGAGAGACGGGAGAGAAGCAGCGGGTACGGATTGATGTCAAACAATTTGCGCAAATTTTCCGCTGATTCCTTTTGCTCACGTTTGTAGTTGAACTCTTTTTTTCTATAAGAATGGAAAGCAAGCACGATGAAAAAGGAGATGCACACCGTCATGCTCGTATTGATCTGTTTGGCGTGAAGCGAGAAATCATCCTGGGGAATTTGCGCCAACACATACAGAAACAGCAAGTGACAAGGCACAAGAATATAGGCGAAGTACCGCGGGCGCAGCGGAAAGACGGCTGCAACCCCGATGAGCACGACGACGTAGGCGTCAATATTTCCCGAGAGTCTGTGGCTGTTCAAAGACGACAGAGCGCTTGCTAGGACGTAGCCCGCCACGAACAAAATGATCAGAGAGTGCGGCCAGGAGGAGCGCATGAAGCTTTCGCTCTTCTGAAACTTTTGATAGATGAAGACGAGAATCAAGGAGGCGATAAAGCCTGATGTATGTATAGAAGTAAGCGTGTAAAGAAACAGCGGATTGCCGACGTCTTTAAGCAGGACGAGATCGACGTACAGAAAGACGGGATAGCACAAAAGCAAGAATATCGAGGTCATCCGTAACCGCGCGAACAAAAGGCTGTTATTCCATTCGTGAAAGGCATCATCGTAGCGATTCATATGCTTTTCTCCCAATCCTTTGCTTGAAAGATCGAAAAAACCCCACGCAAGCACGAGCTGTATCCATAGCGTGTTCGCGTGGGAGTCATTTACTTGTAAAAGCGTTGCGCTTCGCTTACTTTATCAAGCAGCTGGCTTCTACCCGGTAGATCCGCTGTCCTCTGGAAGAAAAGCGCTCTTCGTACTCGGTCATCACGTTTTCTTCTGCGAGTTTCGATTGGTGAAGATCAAAGGTGATGTTCTTCATCTGAAAGCGCTCGGCAGCGAATTGATTGAGGGAGAACTCAAACAGCTTTTCGTTGTCGGTCTTCATATGAATTTCGCCGTCTTGGGTGAGCACCTGGCGATAGTTGTTCAGGAAGCTGGCGTAGGTGAGGCGGCGCTTGGCATGGCGCGCTTTTGGCCACGGATCGCTGAAATTCAAATAAATCCGGGCAATTTCATGATCGGCGAACAGTTCACTGATCTTGGAGGCGTCGAACTGGATAAATGCCAGATTCGGAATCGTCTCGTACTCGGTTCGCTGCAAGGCCCGCAAAACAACCTCTGCTTTCAGTTCAACCGCAATGAAATTCGTATCAGGGTGACGCTTTGCCAGTGTATTAATGAAGCGTCCCTTTCCACAGCCGATCTCCACGTGGATCGGATGGTCATTTCCGAAGCGTTCCTTCCATCTTCCTTTATAGGAAAGCGGGCTGTCTACAAATGTCGGATATTCACGCAGGGCCGCTTCGGCGCCTGGGATGTTACGCAGTCGCATATGTTCCTCCTTCAAAACGAACTCCTATCTACTTTACGATGACTCTCAACAGGTTGCAAGCATAGAGAAGAGAGAGAAGGAAGAAACCATTTTTGCCCGCGTGAAAATAGCGCGAAAAGGGATTTTTTGCAAGTGGGTATAGGTCATAAGTCGCATATGATGCGGACAATCGGCGAATCGCACTGGATACAATTGGACAAAACCGGAGGAACATTTTGGCATGAAAATAAACTGAAAATTTAAGGAATGCCTGTTACAGCGGGCTTGAGGGCGTCAAGCGGAAATCACATCCATTTGTTCAATCGGTTTCTGCCAAGTTTTTGGTAATTTCACAGCGCGACAGCTTTGGTAAAGTAGAGAACAAGTGAGAGGTCACCCAAACTTTGCATAAATAAAGCTTCTACCGAAACCATCTCGTAGAAGCGCGTTCTGTCAAAAGGGAGGATGAACAACATGAAATTGCGAAAAACCCTCATCGGAATCGTAATGGGATTGACTTTAGGAGTAACAGCGATTGCACTGCCAATGCCAGGAGAGCAAAATGTAGCTCACGCAGCCTGGACGCAAGCGAAGGCAGACAAAGTCATCAGCACAGGTAAAAAATATCTGGGGACCCCCTATAAATTTGGTGCAAAGAGCTCGACAACAGCTGTTTTTGACTGCTCTTCTTTCACGCAGCGCGTATTCCGTGTAGCAGTAGGCAAAAGCTTGCCACGTACCTCGCGTGACCAGGCGAAAAAAGGCGTGAGTGTGTCCAAGGCCAACCTGAAAAAAGGGGATTTGGTATTTTTCAAGGCGAGCACGACGACGAAGTCCAAGCGGATTACTCACGTTGCTATTTATGCGGGAAACAACAAGATTCTACATACCTACGGGCAACCGGGTGTGACCTTTACCGCATTTAAAGGAACGTCCTGGGAGAAGCGCTTCGTTTCTGCGCGACGTGTTCTGTAGCTGATTCTTTGTTCTCTTACTTAGTAATACGTCTCGCAGCGCAGATTGTTGCGAGAAAAGCGCAAGCAAATTTTGGAAAAGAACAAGCCGCAATGCTTCTCGGAACGATCCTTTGTGGATCGTTCTTTTTGTATACGTGCGAAAATGGTAGAAAAGTGACTGATAATGTTTATGGTAAACTACAATATGTATGTTGTTCATTCATAAGCCGTTTATGTAAAATGAACACAGGCATACGCAGGGAAAGTGTGGAATTTAGGGCTTTACTACCTCTTTAAAAGTAGTGTATAGTGCGAAATTAGAAAGAAAACTGCTTTTCTGGAACTTTTTTCATAGGTAAAATTACCTATATTGTCATTCTTGTACATATTTTATGACAAGGGGAAAGGAAACTTGATGGTTACTACGCGTACGCCACGCAAACGGCGGGTTCTGCCGTGGAGTGCATGGATGATTGCAAGCTCTTTGCTTGTCGGCTGCCAGTTTGGGGTTGAAGAAGCAAACAACGTTCCGAAAGCGAATACGACTCAAACGATTCCCGCGAGCAACGGTGAGAAGAGCAAAGTCATTCCTTTTGTATATACAGCAAAGAAAGAACTGACCCTGACCTTCAACGGGATGGGGGATGACGCAACCATGAAGAAGCTGCTGGACGAGCTGGACAAGTACCAGATCAAAGCGACCTTTTTTCTCCCGGGGATGCGGGTTGCGGAAGAGCCGGAGATCGCCAAGGAAATCCTCAAGCGAGGGCATGAAATCGAGAACAACACGCTGAATCACTTGGACGATGCCCAACTCAGCTATGAGCAAATCTACAAAGAGATTCAGCTTGGCAACGACGTAATCAAAAAGCAGACCGGAGTCACTCCAAGCTATGTGCGCACCAAATCGGGGGATGTTACCGATAATGTCCGTCTGGCTGCGGCTGCGTTGGGAATGAAAGGCGTAGTCAGCTACAGCATCAATCCGAAAGACCGGGACATGAAAAAGGATGCAAAGGCGATTGGCGAGTACGTGGAGAGGTTCATGACCAGGGGCGGGATTATTACGATGAATACAGACATCAATCCCGAAGTGATTCCCGCCATCTCCTATATTGCGAAAGCGGCCAATGACATCGGCTACAAGCTCGTTCCGCTGGGGGAGCTTGTGAAAAACGGAGGAGAGCGCAAGCCGCTGGAACAAATTCCTGGCTATGATGCGGCAAAAATTAATCCCGACACGAAAAATGCCACCTATCACCTCATCTATCAGATGGAGACGAACGAACCGAAAATTGCCCTGACTTTTGACGACTGGGGCAGCGACAAGACGGTTACGAAGATTCTCGATATTTTGGAAGAGCACGATGTCGTCGCGACCTTTTTCCTGCGGGCAAAAGGGGTAGAGGACAACCCCAACCTGGCGCGGGCGATGGTGGAAGGCGGGCACGACGTGGCGAACCACAGTTACAGCCATCCGGTCGTCACGACGATTTCGCCGCAGGAGTTGCAAGAAGACTTGGTGAAAGCGCACCGTGTCATTACAGATGCGATTCAGCAGCAGCCTGTGATGCTGTTTCGTCCACCGACAGGAGTCGTTAACGACGAGACAGCCCGATTGATCTCGGCAGTCGGATACAAAAACATCGCGATGTACGACGTGACGATGCTGGACTGGGATGCCAGACACAGCGCCGATGATATCGTCAACGGAATCATGACCAAGACGAAAAACGGCAGCGTCATTTTGCTTCATATGCTCGACAACATACATACAGTTGAAGCGCTGCCTGTTGCCTTGGAAAAGCTGAAACAGAAAGGCTTCAAATTCGTCAAAATGGCTGACATGGTTCCAAAGTAAAACGCGGGAAAACTGCCTGGAATTGACTATAGCTGTTTTCTTTCATAAGGAGTAGTATGAAGGACTGTAGTCGAGGAATTTTCTTTGCGTATATCGGGAGAAAAGGAGAAAAGACATGCCCAAAAAGATAGGAAGAAACCAAAAATCATTCTTGTTTTCCATAGCCATGGCGATGCTTGCGATTGCCGTGTTAGCAGGATGCGCTCCGCTGCACGATCGGGGCCAGCCATTTGGCTACGCTGCGCAAAAAACCAAAACGACTCAAAAGATCATTCGCTATACAGGAGAAAAAAGCAAGGGCATTCCTTTCGTCTATACGACCAAGCGAGAACTGGCTCTTACCTTTAACGGGATGGCTGACAGCAAGAAGATGAAACAACTGCTCGATGCACTGGACAAGCAGCAGATCAAGGCGACTTTCTTTTTGCCTGGCATGCGTGTAGCCGAGGAGCCGAATCTGGCAAAAGAAATCGCTGCCCGCGGCCATGAGGTCGAGAACAATACACTGAATCTGCTCGATCTGAGCAAGCTTCCCTATGACAAGATCAGCTCCGAGATCAAGCTGGCCAAAGATGTCATTGAGAAGAAGGCAGGGATTAAAACACGTTACGTGCGAACAAAATCGGCGACCTATACCGATGACATTTTGTTGGCCGCAGCGGGCGCAGGCCATGAAGCTGTTATCTCCACCAGCCTGTTTTTGCATAACTGGGAAAAAGAGACAGAAGAACAAAAAATGCGCTACGTCAGAAAATACATCAATCGTGGCGGGATCATAACCATGGACACCGTTGAGAGCAAGCAACTCGCCGAGAATGTTGCTCTTTTGGCGCGGGCAGCAAACGATGCCGGATATCGCTTTGTTCCTTTGAAAGACTTGATTGCAGGCAGCCAAGAGAGAAAGCCAGCTGAGCAAATTGAAGGCTATGACGCTGCGAAAATCAATTTGGATGTTCAAAATGTTACTTATCGATATGTACAAAGAGACGAGTCAGACAAGCCGCAGATCGCCCTGTCTTTTGACGACTGGGGAAGCGATGCTACTGTCACAAAAATTTTGGACACATTGGACAAGTACCAGATTAAAGCTTCGTTCTTCTTGCGGGCCGACGGGGTGGCAAAAAATCCGAACCTCGCCAGAGCGATATATGAAGCAGGACACGATGTGGCGAACCACACGTACTCTCATCCCGTTTTGACCAAAATCACAGTGGCTCAGATGCAGGAAGAAATCGTCAAAGCGCATCAGATCATTACAGGCGCGATTCAGCAAAAGCCGACCATGTACTTCCGACCACCGACCGGAGCCATTAATGACAATACATTAAAAGCTATTTCAGCGACTGGTTACCATACCATTACGAACTTTGATGTAGATCCTTCCGATTACATGAAAACAAAGACGGCGGACGAAATTGCAAACATCGTCATCGAGAAAACAAAAAATGGCAGTGTGATCCTGCTGCACATGCTCGATGACATAAAAACCGTAGACGCGTTGCCAACCATCATTGAGAAGCTGCAAGAGAAAGGCTATACGTTTGTGAAAATGTCAGAAATGTTTGGTTCGTAATCGACAATGAGAGAGGAAGAAACATCATGGATCTGTTTGACGCAATTGTAGAGCGCCGGGAAAAAATTGCTGTCGTCGGACTCGGATATGTAGGGTTACCAGTAGCAGTTGCGTTGGCAGAAAAAGTGTCTGTAATCGGTTTTGATGTCAATCGCGTCAAAGTGGACAATTACCAAAACGGGCTATGCCCGGATGGAAGCATGGACGAGGAGCGGCTGCGAGCCAGTACGATTGACTTTACGTCAGATGAAACAAGACTGTCGGAAGCGCGGTTTTTCATCGTCGCCGTGCCGACGCCGATCAAGAGCGGCAATGTGCCAGATCTGCACTACGTACAGGCGGCGACGCGGACGGTAGCGAAACATATGCCAAAAGGATCGGTTGTCGTCTTCGAATCGACCGTGTATCCGGGAGTGACCGAGGAAATATGCATCCCGATACTGGAAAGCGAATCGAACATGCGCTGTGGAGAGGATTTCACAGTCGGCTATTCGCCGGAGCGCATCAATCCGGGCGATGACGTGCACCGTTTTGAATCGATCGTGAAGATTGTATCAGGCATGGACGAACAAACATTGGATACGGTGGCGCGGGTGTACGGGCTGGTTGTGGAGGCGGGCGTGTATCGGGCGGAGAGCATCAAGGTCGCCGAAGCAGCCAAGGTCATTGAAAATGCCCAGCGCGACATCAATATTGCGTTCATGAATGAGCTTGCGATGCTGTTTCATCAGATGGGCATCGATACGAAGGCTGTGCTGCAGGCTGCCCGGACGAAGTGGAACTTTTTGCCGTTCACACCCGGTCTGGTAGGAGGGCACTGTATCGGCATCGATCCGTATTACTTGACCTACAAGGCAGAAGACAGCGGGTACCATTCCAAAATCATTTTGGCGGGTCGCCACATCAATGACGGGATGGGCAAATACATCGCGGAACAAATCATCAAGTCGGTTGTACGGATGAAGCTGGACGTCAAAAACGTGAAAATCGGCATCATGGGCTTGGCCTACAAGGAAAACTGCCCGGATATTCGCAACTCGAAAGTAGTGGACATTGTTTCCGAGCTTCACGAGTACGGGATTGTGCCGCTTGTCGTCGATCCGCTGGCTGATCCCAGACTGGCGTACGAGGAATACCGGATCGAGCTTTCCCACCCGGATGCGCTGAAAGAATTGGACGTGGTGATCGTAGCGGTTCCGCACGCCTTTTTTGCCAGCATGAGCGTGGACGACTTCGATGCCATGTACGGAAGCGGTCAGACAAAAATGATTTTCGATATCAAAGGAGTTTATCAAAAAGCCGATTTTGTGAATAAGGGTTACCATTACTGGAGCTTGTAAGAGGGAGTGGAGAAGCGACAGTGATATTCAAAAAGAAAAAGAAAAATACAGATGAAGTGCTGACGGTTTCTCGAGCGGATCGGCGACTCCTCTCCAATGTTCCAGACCCAGAAAATATTCGGACACAGGCAGATCGAAGAGGACAGGCTGCGGATGTGGCTCAGGATGATCCAGCTTACCTGGACAGGTTGCGGATGCTGAGCCTGCGTTACATGGCCAATTTTGATGTCGTGGTCTACACGCGCAAGAAACAGAAAAAAAGCGCGTTCAAGGGGCGCGCAGTCGATATTTCCACAACAGGTCTTTTGTGCGAATTTGGGCCAGCTGCCCAAGAGCGGCTGTTTGTGGGAAAAACGGTTTCGATTCATTGCGATATTCCTCCAGGCACGATGCCGGAAGGATTTGAATCATCCGTCAAGTTAGAGGCGAAGGTCGTCCGAAACTTTACGAAGACCGAGGATGAGCAGGAGAAGCTGATGGTGGCGTTTGAATTTGCCAAGCCGCTGACAGAATATCTGCAAAGAAAACGATGGGGCTACGCCATTTACGGCTCCAGCGCCATGCTGTTGTTCTCGACGATTTTCATCATGCTCATGCGCGCGGAGAGCGTGATTTACTTCCAGTACAACATTCTTTTGTACATGTACAGCTTGATCGCGGCGGCTTTTTTGCTGACCCGCTACTTTTTTGGCGCCCTGTACCGGGATGTGCCGATCAATCCGGACTTTACGCCGGGAGTTTCGATCATCATCCCGTGCTTTAACGAAGAGGAATGGATTCACCGCACGATTTTGAGTTGTGTCAATCAAAACTACCCGATCGACAAACTGGAAGTAATCGTGGTCGATGATCGCTCGACGGACCGCTCGGTGGAGCAGATCGAGAAAGTCATCGAGATGATCCATAACGAGGCCGACCGCTTCATGACGAGAGAAAGGGTGCGCATGCATGTCCTGCCCGAAAATGGCGGGAAGCGCGTCGCTCTGGTTAAAGGCGTGGAGATGGCGAAGCACGATCTGGTCGTGTTTGTGGACTCGGACAGCTTCCTGGAGCCGACCGCGATCCGCCATCTGGTTCAGCCTTTTCAGGACCCGAAAATGGGCGGCGTAGCCGGGCGGACAGACGTGGAGAACAAATACACGAACTCGATTACGAAGCTGCAAACGGTTCGGTACTATATCGCTTTTCGCATCATGAAAGCGGCAGAAGCCTGGTTCGACAGCGTGACGTGCTTGTCCGGGCCGCTGTCGTGCTATCGCAAAGATTTGATCACCAAGCATTCCGATGCCTGGCTGAGTCAGAAGTTTCTCGGTCAGCCTGCGACTTTTGGCGACGACCGAAGCATGACCAACTACATTTTGCAGACACATCGAACCTCTTACCAGGATTCGGCCATCTGTTCGACGATTGTGCCGTCGAAGATGAGCGTGTTCTTGAAGCAGCAAATGCGCTGGAAGCGTTCGTGGCTGCGTGAATCGCTGCGGGCCAGCATGTTCATCTGGAAAAAAGAGCCGTTCATGGCGCTGTTCTTTTACATTGGCCTGATTGTTCCGATTGCAGCACCTGTCATCGTGTTGTACAACCTCGGATACGTTCCGCTCGTCCATCACGTGTTCCCCGGAACGTTTTTGATGGGGCTTTTGCTGATGGCGATGCTGATGAGTCTGGCTCATTTGCTGTTCCGCAGGAGCAAGCTGTGGGTGTTCGGGTTTGTTTTTTGCGTGTTCTACGAATTTGTCTTGCTTTGGCAAATGCCTGTCGCCTGGGTGACGTTCTGGAAATCGACCTGGGGCACACGGGAGACACCGCAAGACATTGAGGCGAAATTGAAAAAAGAAGCCCGAAAACAAAAAGGCAAAAAAGGATTCAGCTTGCCGTTTTAAACACAGTTGCTGCGTGGGAGATTTCGAGAGCAAGGGGGGGATGAGATGAGAGGAAAGCGTAGTGCCGCCCTGGATTACAAAAAGAAGGATCGCCGAAAAAAGATTCGCACTGTCTGGCAATTTGCGATTTTGCTGCTTGTCGGCATGATTGTCTATCAAGCTGTTTTCGATACGAAACAATACGTGCAGGCAGATACGACACAGTGGCAAAATCAAAAAGGATTCATTGCCCTTTCCTACTTTGGCGTCGGGCGCAACGGCACACCGAAGCTGATTGCCAAAGAGCTGCTGGATGAACATCTGAAGGCGCTCCGCAAGCAAGGCTACGTGACGATTTCGCAACAAGATGTTCTGGATTTTTACCAAAAAAACAAGCCGCTGCCAGACAAAGCTTTGTTTCTCGCTTTTGAAGATGGGCGAAACGACTCTCATTTGTTTGCTCAGCCGCTTCTGGAAAAGTACAACTACAAGGCAACTGCGCTGACGTACGCCAACAAGATGGGCAACAGCGACAACAAGTTTCTCCAGCCCAAAGATTTGCTGCGCATGCAGGAAAAAGGCTTCTGGGAAATGGGCACAAACGGTTATCGGCTGACCTACATCAATATTTTTGACCGGGACGGCACGTTTATCGGCGTGAGAGACGAAAACCAGTTGCCTACGAAAAACCACGTGGAGTATTACAACCATTTTTTGATGGACTTCATCCGCGATCAGGACATGATTCCGGTGGAGAATCGGACGCAGATGGAAGAACGGATTACCCACGACTATCAGTTGATGAAAGATATTTACACCGAGCAGCTCGGGTCTGTCCCGCGCGTGTACATGATCATGCACGCCAATACGCTCTATCAAGGGATGAATCGGCTCGTTTCCGATGTCAATGATGCGAACATCCGCAAGCTGTTCGCGATGCATTTCAACCGGGAAGGCAACGTGTACAATTCGCGTGACGAGAGCTTGTACAACTTGACTCGCGTGCAGCCTGCCCCTTATTGGTCGACCAATCATTTGCTGATGAAAATTCAGAAGGATACGCAGCAAAAGATGAAATTCGTGCTGGGAGACGAGAACCAGGCGAAACAATGGGAGCGCATGAGCGGGGCGGAGGAATTTAAGGACAACCGACTGATTTTGACTTCCCCGCCGAGCGAGAACGGCCAGATTTATTTGCGCGACAGCGAAAACTACAAAGATGTGGGCTTTACAGCAAAGCTCGAAGGCAACGTCGTCGGCAAGCAAGCGATTTATTTGCGCTATGACCGCAAGAAAAACGCGTTCATTCGCCTGACTTTGGAAAACAATGAACTCAAGCTCGAAGAGAAAAAGCCTGGCGGCGCTGTAAAAGAGCTGTCCAAGACCAAGCTCGGCGAGGTACAATGGAAGCCGGAAGATTTGGCGTACGACAAGGCGACCGTCTACAGCAAGGCCCAGACGGAAGCGGGTGCTCCCAAGGAAGACGAGGGATACCCGATCAATATTCAACAATCTAGGCTGCTTGACATCACTCTCCGGGACAATCAGTTATCTGTGGCTGTGGACAAACAGCTGCTGATAGACAAACAGCAAATAGATGCTACCATGGAGAAAGGCGGCTTGGCACTGGAAGCCCAGTACAGCAAGCAAAACAAAAAAGATGACATTTACGATGCGATTTTTACGGACATGAGCGTGTTTGTTCCGACCAATGGCGAGGCGAGCGATGCTATCCTGTTCAAAAATTCGTATTCGGGCTGGGATGAAGTGGTGCACGTATCGGAGAAAGCGTTCCATGCTGCCATCGACTGGGTCATCGAAACGTTCTAACATAGAAGGAAAAGGGGAACCAGGTCAGGTGACGATGAAGAAGCGGTTCAAAAAACAGACGATTGTTCTCGCAGTATGCCTCAGTGCTATTGGGACGTTACTCGGAGGCTGCGATATCTTGGGAAGCACTTCCGATTCGTGGAAAAGTGTGGAGGCGGCAGAACAGCCGATGGAGAAGACAGCCTGGGTCACGGACTGGCAATGGATGGACGGCTCCGCGGATTTGCAAGGCATGACGAACGGTTTGACCAGTGTGCAGATGTTTGCTGCCTATTTTGACGAAGCGGATCAACTGCTGTTTACCGATATGTTCAAAGAGGGGTTGCCCAAAGTCCAGGAAATCTCGCGAAAAAGCAGTCTCGTCCATGTGGATTTGACGATCGTGAACGATCAGAAGCGCAAGAATGGCACGGACAGCCAAAAGGACCCGGCGATCGTAACGCGGCTGATGGCGACGCCGCAAAGCCGGACGAAGCACATCGACCAGATCATGGAGGCGGTAACGACGTACCAGTTCCATGGGGTGGAGATCGACTACGAACGGGTTGCGGACAAAGACTGGCAGAACATGCTGCTGTTTATCCAGGAACTGCATAAGCGCCTTCAGGCAAAAGAAAAGACCCTCCGGGTGGTGCTGGAGCCGCGGACGCCGATTGAAACACTCGCGCTGCCCAAAGGCCCCGTCTATGTGATGATGGCATACAACCTGTACGGAACCTCGACCGGGCCAGGACCGAAAGCGGACCGGGCGTTCATCAAAGAACTGGCAACCCGCATGAAGGTCGTGCCGGGAGAAAAGGTAATCGCTATTGCGTCTGGCGGGTTTGACTGGACAGCTTCGGGCAAGGCGGTCCAGGTAACGGAGCAGCAAGCCGTGTATTTGGCGAAAGTCAATATGGCGCAACCGCAGCGTGACGAGGCGAGTGGCAGCCTTTATTTCCAGTACGTAGACGAGCAAAAACAGAAGCACACGGTTTGGTATGCCGACGAGACGACATTGCAAACCTGGTCGCAAGTCATTGCCAGTGAAGGCTACCACAAGCTCGCTTTGTGGCGCCTGGGTGATTTGAGTCCGGCAAGTGTTTCGTTCATGAATGAATAAGAAGAAGCCCCCTTCCTTTGCGGCCATTACTTCTAGGCCAGAGGGAAGGGGGCTTTTCTCTTTTCTATTAGGTCGTGCGCATACTAGATTTTCAGGATGCCGCCCATGCTCGCATTTGTTACCATCTTGGAGTAACGTGCCAGGTAGCCTGTTTTCACTTTTGGCTCAAATTCTTTCCAGCCTTCGCGACGGCGGGCCAGTTCAGCCTCGTCAACGTTCAGGTGAATCGTGCGCTCTTCGAGATCGATCGAGATGATGTCGCCGTCTTGGACGAACGCGATAAGGCCGCCTTCAGCCGCTTCCGGGGAGACGTGCCCGATGCTGATGCCGCGGGAAGCGCCGGAGAAACGGCCGTCTGTGACGAGAGCCACTTCCTTGCCGAGTCCCATCCCGACGATTTGCGAAGTAGGAGCCAGCATTTCTGGCATGCCCGGGCCGCCTTTTGGTCCCTCGTAACGGATGATGACGACGTGACCGGACTTGATTTTGCCTGCCGCGATGCCCGCCAGCGCTTCTTCCTGGGAGTCGAAGCAGATCGCTGGTCCTTCGTGCTTTTTAATAGAAGGATCGACACCGCCCGTTTTGATGATCGAGCCTTGCTCGGCGAGGTTGCCGAACAGGACGGCCAGACCGCCGGAGGCACTGTACGGGTTCTCCAGACGGCGGATCACCTGGTCGTTTTTGATTTCCGCTTCCGCGATGTTTTCCGCGAGCGTTTTGCCTGTCACGGTGATGCGGTTCGGATGGATCGCGCCTTCTTTTCGCGCAATTTCCTTGAGAACAGCGGAGACGCCGCCTGCTTCGTGGCAATCCTCGATGTGGTAGTCGGACGATGGCGCCAGTTTGCAAATGTGCGGAATGCGCTTCGCCACTTCGTTGATGCGCTCGATTGGATACTCGATGCCTGCCTCCTGAGCGATTGCCAATGTGTGCAAAACGGTATTCGTCGAGCCGCCCATCGCCATATCGAGCGCGAAGGCGTCGTCGATCGCTTCGAGGGTAACGATATCGCGCGGTTTGATATCACGCTCGATCAAATTTTTCAGTTTTTCTGCAGAGGCTTGTACCAGTTCGCGGCGCTCCGGAGAGACGGCGAGAACGGTGCCGTTGCCTGGCAGCGCCAGACCGATCGCTTCGAGCAGACAGTTCATCGAGTTGGCGGTAAACATACCGGAACAGGAACCGCAAGTCGGACATCCGTATTGCTCCAGCTCTTCCAGCTGCTTGTTGTCGATCAGACCTGCCTGGTACGCCCCGACTCCTTCGAATACGGAGGAAAGCGAGATAGAGCGGCCGTCGCTTGTCTTGCCTGCTTTCATCGGTCCGCCTGTCACGAAGACAGTCGGAATGTTGACGCGCAGAGCGCCCATGATCATTCCCGGAGTGATCTTGTCACAGTTCGGGATGCAAATCATGCCGTCGAACCAGTGCGCGGCTACGACCGTTTCCAGGCTGTCTGCGATGATCTCGCGGCTTGGGAGGGAATAGCGCATCCCGATATGGCCCATGGCGATCCCGTCATCAACCCCGATGGTATTAAACTCAAATGGAACCATGCCTGCGGCGCGAACAGCTTCTTTGACCAGCTTGCCAAACTCCTGCAAGTGCACATGGCCTGGGATAATATCAATGTAAGAGTTGCAGATGGCGATAAACGGTTTGTCGAAATCCTCGTCTTTTACGCCTGCCGCCCGGAGCAAGCTGCGGTGCGGTGCGCGGTCGAAACCTTTTTTAATCATGTCACTGCGTTGTCTAGCCAATGTATAGCTCTCCCTTCCTGCTTGAAAATGACCTGTCTTATGTTTTGCACTATCTTATCAATTTTTATTAGTAGAAACAACCGTAAAAGTCTGAACATTTGCTCAGTCTGACGCTTGCAGGCAGCTTGCCATGCCGCTTGCAGCATGGCGAAAACAAGCTTTATCAGCTACAATAAGAGAACGAATTTTAATTTTGTTGGAGTGAACAAAATGATAGAGGAATTGAAAAGTATTTGCGAGGAAGGCAGCGATGAGGAGCGCAAAATACTGGAGTTGGCGATGCAGGCTATCCGGCAAAAGCGCGAGCGCAAAAGTGCCTATCTTTCAGGCTTTCTCGGCTTGAAGGGAGAGTTTATCGACGAAAAGAAGCAGTCGTATCGCTTCGAACTGCCGCTCACGGTGTTCATGCACAATTCGGGAGGCGCGGTACATGGAGGGATTCTCGCCACGCTGATCGACTCGGCCATGGGCTCGTTGATCAACCGTTCCCTGCCCCCGGAGCAGTACGCGGTCACGACCGAGTTGAAGCTCAACTACTTGCGTCCGGGAATAGGGGAACGGCTGCGCGCTGAAGCGACATTTTTGCATCGGGGACAGACGCTGGTCGTTATGGAAGGCAGCGTTTACGACGAGCGTAACCATCGGATCGCGCACGGCACGGGTTCGTTTATCGTTTTAAATCGAAAATTTTTTACCTGAACTTCACCGGATCACAACAAGTCCGCTGTATTGTGAAATATAGGTCAGCATCTTGCCGGAGAGGGGCACGATAAATTCCATGTTTTCTTTCTCCACGATGCCGGAACGAGAGACGATCCGCGCCCATTTGACGCCGATTTTGTAGTATTGGGAGCCAAAGGTCGTGTGGACGGTTTCTCTGTTCAGCCGAAACGACATCGGCGCCGTATCGAGCGTATGCGGCACCATGCTGACGATATCGTGCAAAAACAGGTGGTAGGTCAGGTGCGGCTTGAAAAACACGAGTTCTTTTGTCGTGACCGTAAAGCCGTAGCTATTGTTCATCTGGGTGAATTTCAGCTCACCCTCCATATTTTTCAGACGAATGAAGTCGCTGTTCATGTTTTTCCCCTCCTAAAAAGCGTCGGGCTGTATGCGCCAAAGCCTGGCTTTGCGCCCGCTCGCCTGCGCTGCGTCTTTTGTCTTTTTCGCGATGGGTGTCATTCTATCATAGTGATGTGCGCATGAGGAATGCAAGGGAAAACAATGGACAAACGACCCAATGAAGGAGCGAAAAGCCGATGCTGGAAATTGCCAAGGAAGCAGCAAGTGTGGCAGGAGCCTTTTTGAAGGAGCGTTTTCTGGAGCAGCTCACCCCTGACGAGGAGCTGCATAACGATGTGAAACTGCCGGAGGACAAAGGCAGCGAGCAGCGCATCATTGAAGTGCTGCACCGTCACTTCCCGACGCATACGATTTTTTCCGAAGAGATCGGGATGGTCAGCCGCGACGAGGAGTATTTGTGGATTGTCGATCCGCTGGACGGCACGAACAATTATTTTATCGGCCATCCGTATTTTAGTATATCGATTGCCTTGCAGCACAAAGGCGAACTCGCCCTTGGCGTCGTGTACAATCCGGTAGCAGGTCAAATGTTCTGGGCGGAAAAAGGGCAAGGAGCGTTCCTGAACGGCAAACGCATCTCGATCAACAACCGGACAGACTTGACGCGGGCAGCAGGGACGTACATTCGCGGACGCGAAACCGTGACCAGGCAGGAGGAGCTTGCTGTTACAGAGCCGTTCATGCTCCAGACGAAGCGTCTGTTGCGCAACGTGGCTCCGGCACTCGATTGGTGCCTGCTCGCCAATGGCTGGCTCGACTACATCGTCATGCAGCGTTCGGGGATCATGGACGTGGCTGCCGGAATCGTGATCGCGAGTGAAGCGGGCGCTACCATAACCGATTGGCAAGGTGAGCCTTACCGACACGAGCCGTTTTTCCAGGATCAGACGCGTTCGCTCGTAGCGACAAACGGTCAGCTGCACGATACGATCCGCGCGATGACAGTGGAGCAGCACGTGGCGAATGTGCAGCGGTAGGCTTGGAAGCCACATACAAACAGCGCGACCATTTTCACAAACGCTCTTTTCTAAGAAATTGTTGCTTTTAGAAAAGCCGTGAGTTGCTTGATATTTATAGTACCAAGCGAAGCGTGCATTCACGGTAAATGGAAATCCTATAGACTTCCTGATTTTCATTATAGAACACACGTTTCCACAACAGCAATAGCAACAAAATTTGCGAAAAGAGCCTTCACAAAAATGGCCAAGGCTGGGGCAGGAGACGGGACTCTTGCACCAGCTTTTCCCTTTTTAGCCGAATTTCGTGTTTTTTCGGCAACCATTTGTTCCGTGATGCGTATAAATTGGTGCTATCTTGAAAAGGGCATCATTTTACTGAGAAATGGGGTGACAGCATGGCTAGACTGGAATATCGTCTGCTGGACGAGACGAACGGGTACCCTGTCCTGTTTTATTACGATCGCATCGACAAGGACGAGGTGTCGCTGCGCTTTGCCTGCGACTATTTGGTGAAGGGGCATGTCGTCTACGAGAAGACTTCTTGCGCCATCGAGGGCGGGACATATGTGATCTACGTCCGCCACTCGTCCGAGGAGACGGCGGTGGACTATGCCGAAAGACCGTCCGTGCGCTGGGGGAGCATCCAGATCGAGATGCGCGAATACAGGGAGAACACACGTCTCTACCCACTCGTGCACACGTTTTCGTTCAAAGATGACGACGATGCTCTCCTGCATTTGCAA
The DNA here is from genome assembly GCF_038000275.1 of Brevibacillus sp. FSL K6-0770. Classification (NCBI taxonomy): domain Bacteria; kingdom Bacillati; phylum Bacillota; class Bacilli; order Caryophanales; family Paenibacillaceae; genus Brevibacillus; species Brevibacillus sp. FSL K6-0770. The sequence continues at coordinate 4,264,335 of NZ_JBBOBQ010000001.1, read as the reverse complement.
AGCGACTATTTGTATCTGAATGGCCGCGAATGGGAAAAAACCTCGGCTGAGGTGGATGAGGATCGTCAGGTGTACATTTACTACGCACAGCCGGCAGGGTAGGAGGGAAAAAGCATGGCACTGACAAAATCGGCAAAGGTGGTCGGTCTGTTTGTGGCGGCAACGCTGGCTATCAGCGGATGCTCGTCTGATTATGATGACGATTGCTACGACGATGACAATGACGGGTATTGCGACGACGGCGGGAGCAGTTCGCGCGGATCGTCCGGCTACTACGGCGGCAGTTCGTCCAAAAGCAAGTCGTCAGGAGTATCCAGCGGCATTAGCCCCAGCAGCTCCAAAGGCGGAATCGGCAGCTCGGGTGTGTCCAGCTCGGGGTGATGGAAGTGGATAACAAGAACCGAAGAGAAGCGCTGTACGGCCCTTTGCGCGAGGAAGGAATTTTCCTGTGGGATTGGATGTACGGGGAAGAGTACGCGCTGGCGGATATCCACCTCATCTCCGAATCGTTTCGGGAGGAGCTTGCGACAGCAACGGCAAAGCTCGGCCGCATTTTTACGAAAGTGATGCCTGTCTTGCAACGCGCGGACGATGCGCTTTTGCTTGAGTTGGGCGTTCCGGCGCGAGCGTTGCAAACCGTGCGAACCGCTGTCCTGCAAGATTTGCCTACAGCGATCGGCCGCTTTGACTTCGCCAGCACGAGCGAAGGGCTGAAGATGCTGGAATGCAACAGCGATACCCCGACAGGGATTGTGGAAGCTTTTCACGTCAACGAACACGCGTGTCGCTACTTCGGGGTGAAAAACCCGAATGCCGGGATGGACGCGCAGCTGCAACGCGCTTTTGCCAGGCTGATGCAAGCTTACAAAGACAAGGGCTATCCGGTTGAGCACGTCTGGTTCAGCTCGCTGGACTGGCACGAGGAAGACAAGGGAACGACCTTGTATCTGATGGAAAAGTCGGGAATCGACGCCCGATTTGCGCCGCTGGAAAAGCTTCGCGTCTGGGAAGACGGACTGTACGTCGAAGCAGAGGGCAGCTTGCTTCCCGTCGATGTGCTGTATCGGCTGCACGCTTTGGAAAAGCTGGCCGAAGAGCGGGACGAAGACGGCTATCCCACAGGGGAGCACGTGCTTTCCCTGATCGCTGCGAAAAAACTGGCGATTATCAATCCGCCGTCTGCGTTTTTGATCCAGACGAAAGCGCTCCAGGCGCTGATCTGGAACTTGCACGAGGCAGGCGAATTTTTCCAGGAAGAAGAACACGCGATCATCGAGACGTACATGCTTCCAACGTACTTCGAAAATCGGTTTGCAGGAGCGAATGACTATGTCACCAAGCCGATTTTCGGCAGAGAGGGTGGCGGTGTCGCGCTGTTTGCAGCCGATGGGACACTGGTCGAAAAAGATCAGGAGGAATTTTACTGGGAGCAGCCGATGATTTATCAAAAGCGGGTGGAATTGCCCGAGATTACGGTACAGACGCTGTCAGGCCCGTATCAAGGCAGGCTGTTGTGGGGCTCCTTCTGGATTGGCGGAGAAGCGTCTGCGGTCGTGGCCCGTGTCGGCGGCCCGATCACCAACAACTTGTCCTATTACTTGCCGGTCGGCATGAAAGGGTAACGAAAAGGAGAGGAGTGCGGCATGATTACACAATGGAGTTACATACTCAATTTTTTGGCCTATTTGGCCGTGACTATTCCGATATTGGCAGTCGGCATTTTCGTTTTTACGTTTACGACTCCGTATAAGGAATTTGCGTTGATCAAAGACGGGGCACAGACAGACGACCCGAAAAAAATGGCGGCGGCGAAAGCAGCGGCACACGATTTGGGCGGAAAAATTATCGGTCTGGCGATCGTGCTTGCATCCGCTGTCTATCACTCCGTCAACCTGTTGGATCTGGTCGTGTGGGGATTGGTTGGCATGGTGTTTCAAGTCGTTATTTTTTATTTGTTCGAGTGGATCACGCCGTTCAAAGTGGTGTCGGAAATCCCGAACGGCAACGTTTCTGTCGGCATTTTCGCCTCCCGGCTGAGCATTGCGGCAGGCTTGCTGATGGCGGCTCTCATCAGCTACTAAGATATAGAAAAGCGGGATCGGTCCTCGGGAGGAGTCCTTCGTGTTTTGGCGCGTCATGTATGAGATATTCGTCATCATGCTAGTAATTACGTATGCAATTTTGCTTTTTGCTGATTTCTCGAACCACCCGCTGCTGACAGACGAATTGATGCATTGGGTCGACAACGGGCTTATCGTCATGCTCATCGCAGAATATATGGTTCGCTTGTGGAAGGCAAAAAACAAGCGGCAGTTTGTCATCTCCAACTGGTTCGATCTGGTGGCGATGATTCCCTTGGACCAGTATTTGTATTTGGCCCGGTTCATGCGTGTCCTGCGTTTGGTGCGCATTGTGCGGGCTTCTCCGTTTTTGCTTGGCGTCATCCGCTCCGGCCCTATGCGGCAAGTTCTCGGGGTCGTTACGATTATCATGCTCTGGAGCTCGACAGCGATTTATTTGCTGGAATACGGCGTGAACGAAAATATCAAGAGCTTCACCGATGCGCTTTGGTGGTCGATCGTGACGACGACGACGGTAGGGTACGGGGATATTTCCCCTGTGACGTCAGGCGGGCGGATCATGGCGACGATTTTGATGGTGACAGGGATTGGCATGATCGGTGCGCTGACAGCCAACTTTGCGACCCATTGGACGGAGACGCACGATGCCAAAAGCGACTCCGAAACCGACCGACTGACAGAAGAAATCCGGAAGCAGACGATTTCCTACATCCAGCAAATCGAGAGCTTGCGGGAAGAAGAGTACGAGACGTTAAAAGAAAGTCTGGACTTATTGTATCGTCGAACGAGAAAGAAACACGAAGAAGAGTGAGCTGTCGGTGCGCCGGCAGCTTTTTTTCATGACTTTTCGGGGGAAAATACAGAAAAGAAGCTATTTTCGTGAAGATTATACCGAAGAAATACGAATTGATTGTTGACGCGGAAAAGCAACCCATTTATAATTCCGAGTAAACACATATGATTTACTAAATAAGTTTGGATGAGGGGTATATCCGATGGCAAAAACTGCGGCTTTGGTAATCGCTCACGGTTCTCCCGATCCCGACTGGCTGAATCTGGTTGAATCAGCAGTCAGGCAGTGCCAGAGCGAGCTGCCGACCCGGGTCGCCTATCTGGGGGGAGTAGAGGGGCGCAGCATCAGCGACGAGTGGAAGCGTCTGGAGGCATCCGGAGCGAAGCGGATTGTCGTGGTTCCTCTGTTTGCCTCGGCGGGCAGCAATCATGTGACAGAGATACGGGCGATGCTGGGGCTTACGCCTTGGCCCACCTGGGAGACGGAGCAGGTGCGCATTCCTGTTCGGGCGAGGATTTTATGGTGTCCGCCGTTGGAAGATCATTCGCTGGTGGAGCAGATCGTCGGACAGCGCGCCATGGAGCTGGCAAAAGATCCTCGCAAGGAAGCGTTGTTGCTCGTCGGTCACGGCAGCGACTGGCCGGGATGCCAGGAGCGGTGGGAAAAGCTGCTGCGCCGCATGACGTTTCGCCTGCAAAACCGCTATGCCTTTGCTGCAGCCGGATATGCGACGCTTCGGCCAGACACGCTGCGGGAACAAGTCGTGGCGCTCTCGGAAAAAGGAGAGGTCATCGTGCTCCCTCTGTTTGTCAGTCAAGGGTATTTCACCCGCAAGGCGATTCCGGCACGGCTGGCAGAGTTGTCGTATCGGTATAACGGCAGCGCGTATTTGCCCCATCCGCTGATTGCTGATTGGATTGCCCAATCGATTCGCATGGCACTTGTAACAGACCTTTTTACGCAAAGGAGCGTGTATGAGCATGGCAGAGAGAAAACAGTGGAAGTGGGCAGATGATCCGTCCCTGAACAAAATGGAATTTACCAAGCTGGAAAAGGACGGACTGGATGTCATCGAGACAATCGTCAACACTTATTCCAAAGAAGGCTTCGAATCGATCGAATCTTCTGATATGGACCGCTTCAAGTGGGCCGGTGTCTATCAGCAACGCCCGAAAGACGGCCACTTCATGATGCGTGTGCGCATACCTGGCGGGATCATGAGCAGCGAGCAAGCGAGAGTGCTTGCCAAAATCGCCCAGGATTACGGCCGCGATCTGGTCGACGTAACGACGCGTCAGGCTGTCCAGTTTCACTGGTTGACCGTAGAGTCGCTCGCAGACATTTTTGATCGGCTCGGTGCGGCTGGCATGTCGTCCTTCGAAGCTTGCGGAGACTGTCCGCGGCAGATCATGGGCAATCCGCTCGCAGGAATCGATCCGCATGAAGTGCTGGATACGCGCCCGATCGTAGCCGAGCTGGAGCAGTTTTTCCTGCTTAACCGCGACTTCTCCAACCTGCCGCGCAAATACAAAATGTCCGTATCTGCGAACATTTACAACGCTGCCCATGCGCAAATCAACGATCTCGCCTTTACTCCGGCAAAAAAAGTCATCGCTGGCGAAGAAGTCATCGGCTTTCACGTCTGGGTGGGCGGAGGCTTGTCGGCAAAGCCGTATTTGGCGAAAAAGCTCGATATTTTCGTCCGTCCGGAAGAGGTCGTCAAAGTGGCGGCAGGCGTCACGACGCTGTTCCGCGACTTCGGCTATCGGCAGAAGCGCACGCATGCCCGCCTGAAATTTTTGGTGGCGGACTGGGGACCGGAGAAGTTCAAGGAAGAGCTTGTCCAACTGGTAGGCGAGCTGGAAGCTGGCGGAGAGGATTTGACGAAAGGCTGGAACGGCGGTTACTTCTACGGTCTGCACGAGCAGCGCCAGCCAGGATTGTACTACGCAGGGCTGTCTGTTCCCGTCGGGCGGATGAACGCGGAGGAGCTGATCGAACTGGCTCGTCTGGCGGACGAATACGGGGATGGCACGATCGGAGCCTGCAACACGCAAAATATCCTGATCCGTAACATCGCCAAAGAAAAAGTGGCGGCGTTCCGCCAAGAACCGCTGATTGTCAACCGTTTCAAACTAAAGCCGAATACGTTTGTCGGATATGCCGTCTCTTGCACAGGCATCGAGTATTGCAATCTGGCTATCGTCGAGACAAAAGAAAGAATGCGCGGGCTGGCGCAATATTTGGATGATGCGGTTTCGCTCGACACACCGCTGCGCATTCACATGATCGGCTGCCCGAACTCGTGCGGACAACGCCAGATTGCCGACATCGGTCTGCAAGGCGCGCTGGTGAAGACGCCAGCCGGGATGGTCGAAGCTTTTGATGTCCACGTAGGCGGAACGCTGGAAGAGCCGCAATTCAACCGCAAGCTGAACGCGCGCGTCACCGTAGACAGGCTGGGGGCTTTCCTGGCGCAGCTGATCGCGCTTTACAAGGAAGATCGGCTGGAGGGCGAGGAATACTGGCGCTACGTCGAACGGGTCGGGCTTGCCCGGATTCAGGAGCAAGTCGACAGCATTTTGCAAACCGCATAACCAAGCCGAGCGAAAAACGCAATCTGAGGAAATGAGGGAGTACCATGGCAGAGGAACAAGCCGAGAGCTATTTGTACAAATTGGAGGCTGTGCTGGAAGAAGGCCAGTTGCTGACCGTGGTCGTGATTGCGAAATCGGATGAGCGTGCCTTTTCCACTGCGGAAAACAACCTGCTTCGGCACACGATTGTCCCGCCGAAGGTCAAGGAGCTGAGCCTGGTCGAGAAAAAGCCGCTCGGCCGTCAGGGAGTCGGCTACGTCGTGGAGACATCCCGGTTCAGCTAACCGGATGTGAAACAGGCAGCTTTGCTTTTCATGCTAGGAAGGCGTCAAGGAGGAGTGATCAACAATGAATGCTGGCAGAGTCGTCTTTGTAGGGGCAGGCCCCGGCGATCCGAAACTGCTTACCATCCGCGGGATGGAGGCGCTGCAAAATGCGGATGTCGTCGTCTACGACCGTCTGGCTAGTCCGTTGCTCCTCTCCCATGTCAAAAGGGAAGCCAGACTCATTTACTGCGGCAAGGAAAGAGACAGCCATACGCTGCCGCAGGAAGAGATCAACCTCCTGCTGATACGAGAAGCCAAACAGGGGAATAACGTCGTGCGCCTGAAAGGCGGGGACCCGAGCATGTTCGGCCGGGTCGGCGAAGAGGCGCAAATGTGCGTGGAGCATGGCGTGGCGTATGAGATCGTGCCGGGGATTACTTCCGGCATGGCTGCGCCGCTCTATGCGGGCATTCCGTTGACCCATCGCCAGTTCAGCTCCTCCGTTGCTTTTGTCACCGGACATCTCTGCGAGCAAAATGCCGACAAGCAAGTGGATTGGCAGGCATTGTCCCGAGTGGAGACGCTCGTGATTTACATGGGCGTGAAAAATTTGCCGCACATTCAAGAGCAACTGCTTGCGTGCGGAAAAGCGGGAAATACCCCAGTCGCCCTGGTCAGATGGGGCACGGTTGGCGAGCAGCAAACATTGGTCGGCAGGCTTGCGACGATCGATCAGGATGTAGCCAAAGCAGGTTTTGCGGCACCTGCGATCATCATTGTCGGCGAAGTGGTGCAGCTTCGCGAGCAATTGAACTGGTACGAGTCTCGGCCCCTGTTCGGACAGCGGGTGGCCGTGGCAACCCGGGCAGGATCAGGCAGCCAACTGCTGGCGAACCGCCTGGAGCAGCTAGGGGCAGAAGTGGTCCCCCTGCCGCTTGCGGAGCGGCCCTTGCTGGCAGCGGAATGCTTGGGCGTGCCAAAAGACATGGCGGCATACAGCTGGGTGCTGCTCGACGACGAGCGGCAAGCGAGGGCGTTTCTCGCGGAGCTTGGCAGGCGCCGCTTTGACCTGCGAAAGCTGACGTGCAAGCTCGCCGCGCGCGGGGAGCGTACAGCACTGTTTCTGGCGGACAGAGGATTGTATCCGGAGCGGGTCTTTGCCGAGTCGCTCGCTTCGTCGGCTTTGATCGAGGAGCTTGTGCAAAAGAACGGGGAACAGCGGGTTTTGCATCTGCGCTCAAAAGGCGTGGCAGCGCTTGCCCATCCGGCGGCAGATGTCATCCATCTCACAGCAGGGGGAGTCCTGGAGTGGGAGGAGACGCATCCGATTGTTTCCTGGATAAAAAAGCGGCCGTTTGACTGGTTTGCAGCCGATGACGGCGAGGTTTTGCCTGCCTTGGCGGATTTTGCAGGGGCTGGCTGGGAGAATGTGCCACTCTTTTGCGCCAACCAGCGTACACAGCAGGTGGCGAAAAAAATGGGGTGGCGCATCGTCATCGACGATAGCCTGGAAAGCTTTGCCCAAGGAATCCATCCGCATGAGCAAATCGCCAGTGTAACGAATCCGGCGCCCCTGCTTTTTTGGAAAAACAGATTGGCATGACAGGAGGTAGGGCTGCTCGTGGATTGGAGTTACGTCGCCATCGCCATCGCTTTGTTTTTTGCAATGAATATCGGCGCAAGCGGGACTGCTGCTTCGATGGGTGCAGCATACGGCAGCGGAGCGGTTAAAAGCAAGCTGCTTGCGATGATTCTCGTCGCCATCGCGGCTCTGCTTGGAGCTGTGCTTGGCGGCGGCGAGGTCGTCAAGACGATTAGCGGAGGAATTATTCCGACGAATTTGCTCAGCATCGAGGTCGTCGTGATCATCCTTGCTTCCGCCACACTGACGCTTTTTGGCGCAAACCTGCTCGGGATTCCGCTCTCGACCAGCGAAGTGACAGTCGGATCGATCGTCGGGGTAGGGCTTGCTTATCAGTCGCTGTTTGTGGGGCACATTCTCGTCATTCTGTTCTTTTGGATCGTGGTGCCAATCGCGGCTTTTATCGGAGCCTACGTCGCCGGGAGGGTCATTTCCCGTGTGGAGCGGCGCTGGCCAGACTTGCAAAAACCAGGCTCCAAAGGAGAGCGCTGGCTGACGATCTTGCTCGTTTTGTGTGGGGTATACGAAGCGTTTTCAGCCGGAATGAACAACGTAGCGAATGCGGTTGGCCCGTTAGTGGGAGCAGGCTTGATGTCGACCGACTCCGGCGTGTGGCTCGGCGGTTTGGCCGTCGCTGCCGGGTGCCTGTTGCTGGGCGGAAAAGTGCTGGAAACGAACGGCAAGAAAATTACGTCGCTGTCGCTTTTACAAGGGAGTGCCGTATCGGCAACGGGTGGGACATTGGTGATTGTCGCGTCTTTGTTCGGGATTCCCGTGCCTCTGACGCAGGCGACTACTTGCGCGATTTTGGGTGTCGGGACGTCTGAGCGAGGTTTTGTTTTGTGGCAAAAAGGGATTATCAAGCAAATTCTCATGGTCTGGATTGTCTCGCCTGTTTCCTCGCTGGTCGTTTCCTTCGCGTTTGTCCATCTCTTTTTGCGCTCGGATTTGTACACGCTCGTCGTGCTCGTGAGCGTATTCGTAGCGACATTGGGCTTCGTAGGACTGATCCGGCTGATTCGCAGGGAAAACAGTTCCATCAACGATCAAGGAGGGGGCATATGAGCCGTTTACATTACGACACGGCAACAGCCGAGCAGCTTGCCGCGATCAACAAAACGCTGGCAAAGGGAGATACCGTCGATGTCATCAAGTGGGCCTACGAGACGTTTGGCGATGATCTGATCTATTCATGCAGCTTCGGGGCAGAAGCCATGGTGCTCATCGATATGATCAGCGATGTGAAAAAAGACGCCCGCGTCACGTTTTTGGATACCCATCTGCACTTTGCCCAGACGTATGAGCTGATTGAAAAAGTGCGTGCCCGCTATCCTGCGCTGCAATTGACGATCAAGGAGCCGCAGCTGTCGCTTGCCCAGCAGGCAGCAGAGCACGGCGACGAATTGTGGATCGCGAAGCCGGATCTGTGTTGCCACTTGCGCAAGGTGTTGCCGATGGAAAGCGTGTTGAAGGGCACTGTGGCCTGGATGTCAGGACTGCGCCGCGAACAGTCTGCGACAAGAGCAGACGTCCAGTTTGTCAATCGCGACGAGAAGTTTCAGTCGCTGAAAATTTGCCCGCTGATTCACTGGAAGGCAGAAGAGGTGTGGCAGTACATCCGCGTGTTCGAGCTGCCGTACAATGCTTTGCACGACCAAAGCTATCCGAGCATCGGCTGCGCGCCATGCACGCGTCCGGTCAGAGCGGGCGAAGACGAACGGGCTGGTCGCTGGTCGCATCTGGGCAAGACAGAGTGCGGGCTGCATCTCGCCAAGTGAGTGTGAAGATAGAGAAAACGGATATGGATGAGGAGGGCTTGAAAGTGAGTGGTAGCATTCCGCATGGCAACGTACTGGTAAACCGTTTTGATCCGACCGCTGACCTGTCCCGTGCGACAGCAGAGGTCGAACTGGATGCTTTTGCCCTGTCAGATTTGGAGCTGATCGCGATCGGAGGATACAGTCCGATTGCCGGATTTTTGGATCGGCACGACTATACATCTGTCGTGGAACGCATGAGGCTGGCCGATGGATCGGTCTGGAGCATTCCGATCACGCTTCCCGTTTCAGAAGCTGTGGCAGGAAGTCTGCAAGCAGGAGACGCGGTGCGCCTGGTCTATCAGGGCGAGGTGTACGGCCTGTTGGAAATTTCCGACATTTATTCCCCGGATAAGCGGCAGGAAGCGCGCCTCGTATACGGCACGGACGACGAGAACCATCCCGGCGTGAAAAAGCTGCTGGAACGTCCTGATGTGTATCTCGGCGGGCCGATTACGTTGGTGCGGCGAGCTGATAAAGGGGCGTTTGCCGCTCACCATTTCGACCCGGCGGAAACGAGAGCGGCGTTTGCCGCCAAAGGCTGGAAAACGGTCGTCGGCTTCCAGACGCGCAACCCTGTGCATCGGGCGCATGAGTACATCCAGAAATCGGCATTGGAAACCGTCGATGGCCTGTTTCTCAATCCGCTCGTGGGCGAGACGAAATCCGATGATATTCCGGCCGAAGTGCGGATGAAAAGCTATCGGGTGCTCCTGGACAAATACTACCCGGCTGAGCGGGTCGAACTGGCCGTGTTTCCTGCCGCGATGCGCTACGCCGGGCCGCGCGAAGCCATTTTCCACGCGCTGGTGCGCAAAAACTACGGCTGCACTCATTTTATCGTAGGCAGGGACCATGCGGGTGTCGGCAACTACTACGGTACATATGACGCCCAGCATATTTTCCGCCAGTTCCAGCCTGAGGAACTGGGCATCACGCCTCTGTTTTTCGAGAACAGCTTCTACTGCAAGACATGCGGCAATATGGCATCTGCGAAGACGTGCCCGCACAGCGCTGAACACCATGTCGCCTTGTCGGGAACAAAGGTGCGGGAAATGCTGTCTCGCGGCGAAGCTCCGCCAGCGGAATTTAGCCGTCCGGAAGTGGCGCAAGTGTTGATCGAGGGGTTGCGGCCGATCTCCGTATAACCAGGCAAGCAGCTTTTTGGCAAGGAAGGGAAGAAAGGGGAACGACTATGGCGAACGACAGTGCTGCGAATATTGTGTGGCACCCGACAACGGTGACGAAAGAACAGCGGCAGCAGCGCGCTGGACATAAAAGCGCTGTTCTCTGGTTCACGGGCTTGTCCGGGGCGGGCAAGTCGACATTGGCCAACGCGGTCGAGTACGAGCTGAATCAGCGCGGCTTGGCGAGCTATGTGCTGGATGGCGACAATATCCGTCACGGCTTGAACAAGGGACTGGGATTCGGGGAAGAGGACCGAAAAGAGAACATTCGCCGCATCGGCGAGGTTGCCAAATTGTTTGTGGATGCAGGCGTGATTGTCCTGACCGCGTTTATTTCGCCGTATCGCTCGGATCGCGAGCTGGCACGCAGTTTGGTAGCGGCAGGGGAATTTATCGAAGTCTACGTCCAATGTCCGCTGGAAGAATGCGAACGGCGAGACGTGAAAGGGCTATATCAAAAGGCGCGGCGCGGGGAGATCGGCCAGTTCACCGGAATTTCTGCGCCCTACGAGGAGCCGGATCAGCCAGAGCTTGTCGTCGCCAGCAGCGAGCAGTCGATTGAGGAGTCGGTTGCTGCGGTCCTGGCCTATCTGGAGCAGGCGGGCATCCTCACCTACGAAAAAAAGCACGACGCGTAAATGCGCCGTGCTTTTTTTGTACAAGTGCAGCTAAGGCTGCTGTTAAGGAGTAGCCGGAGTTACTTCTTCAGCCCACTCCGCTTCCAGTTCTTTTTGCCATTTCAGATCGTCCACCAGGCTTTGTGCAAAGTGGCGCATGAAGCCTTTGTCGCTGAAGTTGTTGATCGCTTTTTCGTCTTTGTAAAGGTCTTCCGCTGTCAGGTAAGCGTCTTTTGCAGGAATTTCGAACTTGGTTGCTTTTCCGAAGTTGAACGCGTATTGATCAGCAAACAGACCGACTGTCAAAGGCTCTTTCATTTCTGGCGCCTGGAACGTTACGCTCAGGTCGCTCTTTTGGTGAACAGGCATTTTGTTTTTGTCTACGTAGAAGTCGAGGTTCCAAGCCAGCTTGTGGAAGCCTTCTTTTTTCATTTCTTCTACGATTTTTTCAGGTGTGTATGTTTTGCCTGTCTCTTCCAGCCATTGTTTTGCTTCTTTCAAGCCTTCGTTGATGGTAGCTTCGGCATTGGCGCGTTTTTCTGCCTCTGTCGTTTTGCCCATTTCCGGATACATTTCTTCTGTCAGGGAATTGGTCAGCACCAGCATGTCGATTGCGAACGTTTTGACGTCTTGGCTTGCTACCGCATCGTTAGCAGTGAAGAAGAACATTTTTACCAGTTCTTTGGCATCGATCTTCACGTTTACGTGAGTCGCTTCCACTTTTTCGCCGTTTGGCAAGGTTACGGTTTCTGTGCCGAGGTTTTTCGCATCAGCCAGTTTGTAGCCGTATTTGCCTACGTATTTTTTGATGAAGTCAAGCGTCAGCTTGTTCATTTTGTCTTGGTATTCTTTGAGTTTCGCCGGGTTTGCCTTGTCGTTTCCGCTTACGCCAGTGAAAGCGCCGGAAGTGTTTGCATCCACAGCCAAGTATTTGTTGTCGAGCGGAGATTTCACGAATACTTTGTCGTCGCTTACGAGCAGCTCAACAGACGCTTTTTTGTCGCCAGTCCAGAGCTTGTTGTCGCGCAGCAGTTTGTCGTCGTTTACTTCCAGTTGAACTTTTGCGTTTTTCAAGTCAAGCTGGGAGCCTTTTACTGTTACCCCTGCTTTCAAAGCGGACAAAATGGCTTGTCCTTCTTTGTCAGGATTGGTTTCCCCAAATGCCTGAGGCAATTTGTCTACGTCTCCGGTCAATTTCACAGTGCCTTGGAAGTCGTAGTTTGGTTTATCGATGGATGCCACGATCGAATCGCGCACCAGTGAAGCCTCACCAGCACATCCAGTGAGTACCAGCATACCTGCGAGCAGTAGGGCACTTCCTTTTTTCCACATGCTGTGTTCCTCCCCTATGTATTTGTATTTTTGTTCCTCTATGTATTACGTTTTAGTAAAGAAAAGGTTTCGCAAATACGGAAAAAAATCACAATCGGTCTAATTCGGCGCCGATTTCATGGTAAGATGAAAGGGAATAGATGGTTAGCAAAGAAAGGACGTTGCAGCATGTGGTTGTGGCTTCAAAAGCTGATGAAATTTTTTCAGGGCGAAGAGGAGCAAGATGAAGTAGTGGAAGGGCGTCCGGCAGCGAGTCCTCCTCCTGCAAGCCCGGCTCCCCGCCAGCCCCAAGCGAAGACGAAAAGCATTTACCCGAAAGAGCGGGTAAGTAGCCGGAATATAGAGGATGCGCGTCCACGCAGGGATCGTCAGTTTCGTTTTCCTGTCGTGCCAGACGATTATTTGGAGAACAAGCGAAAAGAGAGAATGAAGCAGCAGGCGACAGAAGAGGCCCAGCGAGTTCAGCCGCCCGTGCGTGAACGGCGGGAGCCAAGCGTCAGGGAGTCTTCCCGCGAGTCTTTTCGTGCCGCACGCGAAGAATACATACCGGACAAGCCTATAGAGACGGGCGCAGACAAAAAGCCGTCTGCTACCACCGAGTACAAACGCGAGACACCGAGAAGGGAGCCTGTCAAACAGCCGGACAGCGCAGGGCGCGCGCCTTCGATTGCGGAAGGGAAGAAGGCGTACCAGCCTTCGGAGATCGTGTCGCCCGTGTATGGCAAAATCACCCCGGCTACCCGTGAGGCTGAGCATCGCATCCATACGACAGGCGGTATCGTGTACCCGCGTCTGGAGCAGGAGGAGCATCTCCAGCAGCTCAAGCAGTGGGAACAGGAAATTAGCGAGCGTTATTTCCCGGATGAGACGTGGGAGCATGTGCATTCAGCGAGCGATGCGGGTTCAGCAAGCGACCCCGCAAACGGTTTTGCGAGCGATTTAACCATTGATGCCGCAAGCGCGACGAAGGCGGACAGCCGGGTCAGCGAGCAAGGTGGGGAAAAAGCTGTTCCGCTTGAGCAAGCAGCAGAGGAAACCGCGGATGCACAGGACCAGGCAGCAGCAGCGGCCTTTGTGGCTTTGCAGGCGGAAGCAGCGGTTTCGGAGCCTGGACGTATTGTTGTGGAGCCGCCAGAAATGGTTGGCGGTGAACACGGAGACGGCGAGAAGACAGAAGTTGGGCAGCTAACTGAACGGACGACTGAACCAGGGCAGACAGAGCAGCTGGACGGGGCGTATGAGTCAGGTCCAGGTCCAGAAAACATGCAAGAATGGCAGCAAAGGGCAGCGAGCGGCGCGGTTCATCAGGAAGGCGAGGCGCAAGCGGTTGTGCTCTCGACCGACCATGCGACGACAACCGAAGCAGATGGCGAGTTGGCGGATGCGGAACGTGGCGGCGCAAGCGCAGGAGTGGAGCGAGAGTCAGCGTTTGCAGCGGGACAAGCCGAGACAGAGGGAGAACTTCACGAGGCCGCGGCAACTGCGGAGATCGCGGAGGGACAGGCACAGCCTGACGTGGAGCTTGTGGTCGTGCGAGAACAAGCGGGTGCAGGTGAAGCGGTCGAAAGCGCGGAAGTAGCGGAGTCGACGTTAACAGCGCAGGGGCGTTCGGTGACCGACGAGAGCGAAGCGCAGGCGCAGCAAAAGCTGATCGCAGCGCTAGGCGACGCCGTGCGCACAGGAATCGAGGAGGGCTTCGCGGCTGTTCACGGACAAGGGCAAGTAGTCGATAGCGCCAAGCCTGCTGTTACGGGAAGCAACAATCATTTTGATGCGGATGTCAACCGTCTTTTGGCGCGTGCGATGCCGGAGTCGGGCGGTGAAGCTTCGTCTGTGGCGAGCGTGAAGCGGCTGGAGTCTGATGAAGCAACGTTGACCGTGACAGGAGTGAAGCCAGAGTCGAATGAAGCAACGCTGACCGTGGCGGGAGCGAAGTCAGGGTCGGATGAAGCAGCGATGACCGTGTCGGGAGTGAAGTCGGGGTCGGATGAAGCAACGCTGACCGTGGCGGGAGTGAAGTCAGAGTCGGATGAAGCAACGCTGACCGTGGTGGGAGCGAAGTCAGAGTCGGATGAAGCAGCGATGACTGTGGCGGGAGCGAAGTCAGAGTCGGGTGAAGTGACGATGGCTGTGGCAGGAGTGAAGCCAGAGTCGGATGAAGCAACGCTGACTGTGGCGGGAGTGAAGTCAGAGTCGGATGAAGCAACGCTGACCGTGGCGGAAGTGAAGCCAGAGTCGGATGAAGCGACAATGACCGTGGCGGGAGCGAAGTCAGGGTCGGATGAAGCAACGTCGACTGTGGTAGGAGCGAAGCTGGAGTCGGATGAAGCGACTTTGACCATGTTGGGAGCGAAGCCGGAAATGGGCGAAGAAAGCTTGCCCGTGGCAGGAGTGAAGCCGGAATCGGACGAGCCAACTTTGACCGTAGCAGAAGCGAAGCTGGAATCGGCCGAAGCAACCTTGACCGTGGCAGAAGCGAAGCCAGAAACAGCCGAAGCATCCCCGGCTTTAGCGGCGGATGCTGCTACAGAGAACGCCCAACCAGCACAGCAAGCACCCGTGATCCAGCTGCCAAACGCTGGACAACAGACTGGCTTCCAGACATCGCCAGCCGCCGGGGTGGCAACACCGGGTCCGAGCGCGAATCCACCTGCAAGTACGGCGCAATCAAGCACACCATCCGAGCCAAGCGAAGCGGAAATCGCGGAACCTCCGTACTGCTTGCCGACGCTTGCGCTGTTGAATCCGAGCCCGCCGCCAAGCGATGACGACGATGAGCATACGCAACTGCAAAAGCTGCTTTTGGAAGAAACGTTGTCCAACTTCAACGTGAGCGCAACAGTCGTCGGGATCGTCAAAGGCCCTTCCGTCACGCGCTTTGAGCTGCAGCCTGCTCCTGGCGTGAAGGTAAACAAAATTACCGGCTTGGTCGACGACATCAAGCTGAATCTGGCGGCCAAAGACATTCGGATCGAAGCGCCGATCCCGGGACGAAACGCGATCGGGATCGAGGTTCCGAATTTGGCGAGCCAGCCTGTACTGATCGAGAAGATCATCGGATCGGAAAAGTTCCAGCAGCATTCGTCGCCATTGGCTGTAGCCCTCGGCATGGACATCGGCGGCGAGCCGATTATTGCGGATATCAAAAAAATGCCGCACGGCCTGATCGCAGGCTCGACCGGATCAGGGAAAAGCGTCTGCATCAACTCGATCATCGTCAGCCTGCTTTACAAAGCGACGCCAGAACAAGTACGGCTTTTGCTGATCGATCCGAAAATGGTCGAGCTGGCACCGTACAACCATTTGCCGCACCTCGTCACACCTGTTGTGACCGACGCGAAGCAGGCGACAGCCTCGCTGAAATGGGCGGTCGAGGAAATGGAAAAGCGCTATGCCCTGTTTGTCGACGCAGGTGTGCGGGATATTGATCGCTACAACCAGACGACAGACGATCAGCTGCCGTATATCGTGATTGTCATTGACGAGTTGGCAGACTTGATGATGGTCTCCCCGCAGGATGTGGAGGATTGCATCATCCGGATTGCGCAAAAAGCGCGCGCCTGCGGCATTCATTTGCTGCTCGCGACCCAGCGGCCTTCGGTGGACGTCATTACGGGCAACATCAAGGCAAACGTGCCGACGCGTTTGGCGTTTGCCGTATTCTCCCAGGTGGATTCCCGCACGATCCTCGACCAGTCGGGGGCGGAACGGTTGCTGGGACGAGGCGACATGCTGTTCCTGGAGAGCGGCACCACCCCGGTGCGTTTGCAGGGCAACTTCGTCTCTGACGATGAGATCGAGCGCATTACGCAGGCGATCAAGAAGCAGCGCAAGCCGTCGTACCTGTTCAGCAAGGAAGATTTGGAGCAGCAGGTGCAATCTTTTGATGCAGGGGATGATCCGCTGTATATGGAGGCGCTGCTGTTCGTGGCAGACCAGGGTCAGGCTTCGGCATCCGGGCTGCAACGCCGCTTCCGGGTCGGCTACAACCGCGCTGCCCGCCTGATCGAGATGATGGAGGCGGACGGCTACGTCGCTGGACAGAGCGGAGGCAAGGCGCGAGCTGTTCTCATCACCCGCGAGGACGCCCAGGCTGTAGCGGACGGCTCGACTTTGTTGTAAAAGAATGTTGCAAAAGCAGAGGAGCTTGCCCAAGGTGGCAGGCTCTTTTTGCTAACCGAGGCAGGTAGGCAGATGCGTGTAAACACGCTGCTGTGGCAGCTTTTTTGCAAAACAGACAGCAGAATATATAAAAAGGCACCGCGCCCAGAGAAGGACGCTCCCGTCGTGCCAAACCCGCGCAACCTCATTTCGTTAGGGAGGTGTCCGTTGGCTTCACCGAGAAGTTTCCTGCTTGCAAGATCAGGCAAAATAAGATATAACTGATTTTAGTTAGATAATCTAATTGAATTACAGAGGTGATGTCATGGCAAAAGAAAGCACAGTGGATCAACAGTTGCCCAAATTAGGGATCGCTCCTTATTTGCAACTGATGAACAACACGATGGCAAAGGGAACGGATCGCAAATCGGCCCAGATGGGATTGCTGATGTTGTGGCTCAGTGACAATGTCCTGGATGTGATCGACGAGGATTTGTCTGCGTTCGGAATTACCGAGAGCAAGCTGGATTTGTTGCTTTTGCTTCTGCTGCATGAGGAAAGAGAACTGGTCACTCCTTCGGCCATCGCAGATCGGCTGGGGATTCGCCGGGCTTCTGTAACAGCTCTGCTCGACTGGCTGGAAAAAAGAAAATGGATTGCCCGCGAGCAAAGCGCCAAAGATCGCCGCATGATTCATGTCCGTATTACCGAAGAAGGAGTGGACTTGATTGACAATGTGCTGCCGACCTTTTGGGCGACTTGCGCTTCCTTGCTCGACGACTTGGATGCGGAGGAACGCAAGCTGTTTGAGAAAATTTTGGTTAAATTGAATGGAAGTATAGAAAAAAGGTTAGGGGTGGGCAGATAATTTTTTTGTGCATATAGTTAGATAATCTTACTATTTTAAAGAGAAATTCAGGTGATGCGATGAAATCCCGTTCCCACCGTTATCGATTGTTTTCAGAAATGCTCCGGGAGGTGTTTTTTCAAGCAAAAGGGCAATGGAAGTTTGTTTTGGTAGCCGCTTCGTCTATCCTGGCGATTTCCGTCCTTGAATTTATCATTCCGCAGTGGACGAAAGTCGTCATTGATCAGGTCATCCCCCAGCAACAAATTGCTGCCTTGTTTGAACTGGGAGCCGCGATCGTTGGAGCTGCGCTGCTGTTGGGAGTGTTTCGGTTTGTTAGCAGCTTCGTGATGACGATTGTCAGCCAAGGAGCGATTTCACAACTGCGGAACAAGCTGTACCGACATACCGTGAACCTGGATTTGAACTTTTTCGATCGCAATCGCACCGGCGATCTCATGTCCAGATTGACGAGTGATGTCAACCAGTTGCAGGAACTGGTTTCGGCCGACACATTATCCATTGTGGCCGATTTCTTCACGTTTATCGCCATATGCGGTTATTTGCTGTATGTCGACTGGCAACTGGCGCTCTTGCTGATGAGCACGTTTCCTTTTCTGTTCTACACGTCGCGGTTTTTCAGCGGACGAATCAAGTCGGTCTATCGAACGGTACGACAATCCTCTGCCGAATTGAGCAATCATTTGCAGGATACGTTGTCAGGGATTCGCGTGATTAAATCATTTGCGAGCGAGAACGATGAAATCGATCGATTCGCTGGACTGACCGAGATCAATCGGGCCTCAATCGTGAAAGCTTCCCGGCTGTCCGCGTCCTTCCCGCCGATTATCGAGTGGCTGAATTACATCGGAATGACACTCGTACTGCTTTTTGGTGCGTGGCAGGCGATGCACAACCACATTACTGTAGGAGACATTGTCGCCTATTTGGCTTACTTGCGTCTGCTGCAAGGACCTGTTCGTTCCTTCAGCCGAATGGTTAGTAAAATTCAACAAGCTTCGGCTGCCTATGAACGAATCCATGAAGTGCTGGTGACGGTGCCAGCAGTGCGGAACAAAGAGAGAGCGATCACTTTACCACCCATTCAAGGAGAGATTCTGTTTGACAACGTGGATTTCGCTTATGAAAAAGGCGTGCCAGTCTTGGAAAATTTTTATTTGCAAATAGAGCCTCAACAAGTTACCGCATTGGTTGGCTCGTCTGGTTCCGGGAAGTCGACCATCGCGCACTTGATTGCCCGTCTGTACGATGTGCAAAAAGGAGCGATTTTCATCGATGGGTATCCACTAACAGATGTCACGCTTGAATCGCTCCGCACGCAAATCGGGATTGTATCACAGGATGTCATCTTGCTTAACGGAACGATTCGGGACAATATTGCCTACGGAAAGCCACAGGCCACTCGCGAAGAGATTGAGGCAGCGGCGAGAGCTGCGAATGCTCTGGAGTTTATTGAAGCTTTTCCGCAAGGGTACGATACGTTGGTCGGAGAAAGGGGCGTCAAGCTGTCTGGCGGTCAAAAACAGCGGCTGTCGATCGCGAGGGCGTTGTTGAAAAATCCGCGCCTGATCATATTGGATGAAGCGACAGCGGCGTTGGATACAGAATCGGAACAACTGATCCAAAGCGCGCTCTCCACTCTGCTTCCCGGGCGAACCTGCCTGGTGATTGCCCATCGTCTCTCCACGATTCAAAGCGCCGATCACATCGTAGTTTTGGAAAAAGGCAGGATTGTCGAAGCGGGCACGCACGAAGGACTGCTGACCCTTTCCGGTCGATACAAAACGTTATACGATAAGCAGTTTCCGCAAATGATCAAAGCGAAGGAGACGCTTCTAGCTTAGTCCATTTACGCTCCAACATTTATGAAAAGAGGTGCCTTATGTCACAAGCAGCGAGTTCAGCGGTAACGAAAAGAAACTTTTCGCTCATGGCGGCGATTTTATGCTGGTCTGGGATGGTCGTCATGTCCAGTTTGTATGTAACGATCCCTTTAATCTCCTTGTTTGCCGAGCTTTATCGCATTACGCCTACGCAGGCAGCGGCTACAGGAAGTGTTTTTTCGGTCGGCTTTGCGATTGGCTGCCTGATTTATGGCGCATTATCGGATAAATACGGACGCAAGCAAGTCATTTTGATTGGACTTGTTGCGCTTGCGGCCATCTCTTTGCTGCTTGGCATGGTCGAAAGCTTCTCCTGGATGATTGTGCTGAGAGGGTTGCAAGGCTTTGCGGCAGCCACGTTTTCGCCAGTTGCCCTTGCTTATGCGGTAGAAATGTTCCCGGCAGACAAACGGGTGACGACGATCGGATTTATCAGCACCGGGTTTTTGGTCGCAGGCATCGTCGGGCAGGTTGTCAGTAGCCTCATCAGTGAACAGCACGGATGGAACGCCGTATTTTATCTCTTGGCAGGGGTGTATGCCTTAACAGCGGTTCTGATTCTGCGCTTCTTGCCAAAAGGAGAGATTCAACAGCCACACGCGACTATATGGGAACCTTTGAAGCAAATCGGTAAAGTATTTTCGCAAAAAAACCTTGTTCTGTGCTATGTGGTGGCATTGGTGCTGCTCATGTCTTTTGTCAGCATGTACACGGTTTTGGGCAATTACTTGAGCGGTCCCGATTTTGGCCTGAATAAAGCAGAAGTTCTTTATGTTCGCTCTGTCGGTGTTTTGGGCATGCTGATTTCTCCTTTGTCCGGAAAAGTAGCGATGCGCTTTGGGGTTCGCGCGGTTCTGCGAGGCGGATTGCTGCTGGCGATGGCAGGCTTGGCTTCGTTGGGGCTGATTGCCAGCTTGCCTTTGCTGATTGTGATGAGTGTCATTTTTGTGGCGGGCATTGCGCTCTCCGTTCCAGCGCTCGTCTCTCTCGTCGGCCAATTGGCAGGCAAGGCGCGCGGAATTGCCGTTTCGGTCTACACGTTTGTTCTATTTGCGGGAACAAGTCTCGGCCCTATTATCTCTATCCGTTTGATGGAAAGCGGCAGCTACTTGCTGACTTTTGCGTTACTGGCGCTGCTCCTCGGCATAGGTCTGCTGGCTTCGTTGCTGATTCAGCGAGAGGTGCCTGCGCCTGCGGAAAATCAGGCGTTGAAACAAACATAAGGGAAAGGCCGCTTGAACATGCAACTTTTTTGTCTATTCAACATTTTCCGACGAATTTGTTGCCGAATGATTCGGGGAGATAGTATGCTATAGGATAGATTGTGGCGATAGCTGGAAGGGGAACGAGACAATGAATCCGCTTGCAAAAAAGTATCAGCAAATTGACGAGAAGATCGTGTTGTTCAACGAGGAGTATTATCTGGGTGTGGCAAAAATCGATATTTCCGCGCTGACGCTGGAAATCAGAGAAGCGCTGTTCAATCACCTCTACGATTTCGACAGCAAAGATATGGAGCTGGAAATCGATGTATCCGAGGAGGACAAAGGGAACTGGTACCTGCAACTGCTCGTCCCGCACGTCCTCACCTTGCCAGAAGCAGCCAAAAGACGGATTGAGCAAGGCACCGAACAATTGGTTCAACACCTGTCCGAAAAGACAAGCGATCTGAACCACGTGCGTCTCATCGGTGACGAAATCTATGACTATGTGAAGCGATACAATCCGGATCTGGAGCGGATTGCCTAATAAAAAACATCTCTTCTCGCCCGGGCAAGTTCACCGGGGAGGAGGGATGTTTTTTTGTGCTGGAAAGTTAGCTTTTTGCGGTTTTGGTCGCCAGCCACGTGCAGGCGGTCTTGTTTGTCGTGGTAGCGATCCACTCGCACGGCTGCCCGTTGACAGGCGTGATCAGCCGGAGCGTGTCGCCTTTGATCCCTCCGTATTTAACCGACGAGCTGGGAGGAGTGCTGACGTAGACGATTCGCTCGTTAATCGCCACGTTGGGGAGGTAGGAAGAGTTGTCAGAGTTGTAGCCGCTCGTCAGGCTGACGGGTACGGGCACGTTTTTCATGGAAAGTGTGACTTTGTCAGCCGCTTTATGATAAAACATTTTTCCGGTGACCTGGCTGAAATCTCCGCCGTCCACGGTGAGAAAAAGCGGGTATGAACCGGAGCCGTACAGCGCAATCACATGATCGCTGCCGGAGTAGCGGTTGTTTTCCAGATACACATTGCCGCAGCGGTTCAGGTACAGGTTTTGCTTGAGGCGGGGGTCGAACGCGCAGTTGCGGACCGTCACGATTCGTTGCGCCGGGACATCCCATGGATCAAAGCTGAGCGCGTAGCCATCGATCACAGCAGCGCTATCGGCGGCCTCGAAGCAGCAGCCGTCAAACACAAGACCGACGTTGTTGTAGTCGATAGTCAGGCCGCTGCCGATTGTTTTGGCTGCGCCTTGCGAGGTTGTATGCAGAACCCAGTTGCACTGGTGGAAAGTCATGTTCCGCATGAAGTTGACCCGGTTTTTCTGCGCGGTAGCGGTATAAAAGGTAGAGGCGCTGATCGTGCCAGTCAAGCAGCTCAGGCTGAAGCTGGCAAGCGAGACGAGGTGGCTTCCCTGGACGCGAATCGGCGCTGTCGCAATCCCTTCCAGATCGAGCTGTTGGCGGCAGTGGATATTGCTCAGATTGGCGATCATCGGGAGCTTGCCGTCGTATGCTTCATTCAGCTCTACTTCAAAGCGGTCGCAGGAAACATTGACAGCGTTCAGACGCTCCAAGCCTCCGGTGACCGTGATGTCGGAGCGGGTGCGTGTCCGGTTGTCGCTCGTAAAGTCGCTGATCGACACGGAGCGGACGTAGCAGTTCGCTTCCCCGGCGAAGTAAAAATGATCGGCTACGGCATCGGTACACCATATGTGACTCAGCAGCACGTAGTTGATATAGCTTCCAGGCCCGTCGCCGCGAATGTAGAAGTCGGCGGAGTGCTCATAGGCATATGGTTCTGGCGGAACGGGATTTTCGCGCGCATTGGAGTCGATTTTCAGATTGGACACGACAAACGAATCAGCGTCTCCACCCACTGAGGTGATCGAAAACAGCCACCTCCAGTCCTCGGCGGTAGAATTGGCTTTTCGTTTCAAAACGGAAAAAGGACCGGCACCCTGCAGCACCAGGCTTTTGCCTTTCCCTAGTGTGACAGCCAGTCTTTTCGGTTCAATGATATAGGTTCCCGGGGGAAAATACAGCGGAATTTGCTGGTTGACCGCGGCTGCCAGCGCGGCGGATATCGCCTGCGTATCATCTGTCACCCCATCTCCTCGCGCCCCGTAGGACTTTACATCAAGCATCATGCATCAATCTCCTCCACTTTGAAAAAATAGTCAGACAAGATTAGATTGTCTTCTTTCATTTCATTCAAAAAACGAAAAAAGTTGACAACCATTTTGCAAAACAGGCAAGAGCTTGTTTGCCTGGCAAAAGTGTCCTAGTCTTCCTGAACCGTTCCTGGCCGTCCTCATCCTACTGGCATATTTGTCCTAGAACCTCCGTATGAATAAGCAAAGAGGTGGAATGTATGTCGATTTTGGTGACAGGAACTGCTGGATTCATTGGATTTCACGTAGCGAAAAGACTTTTGGAAGGAGGGGAAGTCGTATGGGGGGTGGATAATTGCAACGAGTATTACGATCCCCGCTTGAAGGCAAAAAGACTGTCGATGCTGCAAGAGTTCGAACAGTTCCACTTCTATCAAGCAGATATAGCCGATCAGACGACAATGGACGAGTTGTTCCGCAAAATGCAACCGGAGCGGGTCATCCATCTGGCGGCGCAGGCTGGAGTCAGGTATAGCCTGGAAAACCCTCACGTATACACGTCCTCCAACATCACGGGATTTTTGCATATATTGGAAGGCTGCCGGCACACAGGGGTCAAGCACCTGCTCTACGCTTCTTCCAGCTCCGTCTACGGCGGGAACAAGAAACTCCCCTTTTCCGAGGGCGACCGGGTCGATGAGCCGAACAGCCTGTACGCCGCCACGAAAAAAGCGAACGAGCTGATGGCGTACACGTACAGCCATCTGTACAACATTCCGGCGACCGGGCTGCGGTTTTTTACCGTCTACGGGCCGTGGGGCCGCCCGGACATGGCGCTCTATGCGTTCACCAAGGCGATTTTGGCAGGGCAGCCAGTGAGCATTTTCAACTACGGAAAAATGATCCGGGACTTTACTTACATTGATGATGTGGTCGAGGGCATCTTGCGACTCATGGATCGTTTGCCTGGACCAAAAGACGGAAAGGCGCCGCACAAAGTCTTGAATATCGGGAATCATCGGCCTGTGGAGCTGCTTTCGTTCCTCGAATTGCTGGAACAGAAGCTGAAACGGCCAGCCAACCGCCAGTACATGCCGATTCAGCCAGGAGACGTGCCTGCTACTTTCGCCTCGGTCGATGCGCTGTTCGCAGAAACGGGCTTTCGGCCAGATACTCCGGTCGAGGTAGGAATTTCCCGTTTTGTCGATTGGTATCTTGATTATTACGGTGATGCCCATGCGTAAAAAAGTAGGAGTCGTAGGACTCGGGTATGTGGGCTTGCCTGTTGCGGCTGCTTTTGGGCAAAAGGTTCCGGTGATCGGCTACGACGTGGACGCTGCGCGCATTGCCGCGCTACAGACAGGGCGGGATGAGACGGGAGAGCTGACGGCTGACGAGCTGGCGCGTTCCAGCATCACGTATACGGATGATCCCGGACTGCTCGCGGAATGCGACTTTATCATCGTGACTGTGCCTACGCCTGTGGATGACGCCAAGCGCCCTGACTTGAAGGCGTTGCTGCTCGCCTCCGAGACAGTAGGAAAGCATTTGCAGCCAGGAGCGATTGTCGTCTATGAATCGACCGTATACCCTGGCGCCACGGAGGAAACGTGCATTCCGGTGCTGGAGCGCTCATCCGGGATGCGGGCAGGTGCCGATTTTTTTGTCGGCTATTCGCCCGAGCGGATCAATCCGGGGGACAAGGAGCGCAGACTCGCCCAGATCGTCAAGGTCGTCTCCGGGCAGGATCAGGCGACGTGTAACGAGATCGCGCAAATGTACGGGCTGGTAGTCGAAGCAGGGATTCATAAAGCGTCCTCGATTCAGGTGGCAGAGGCAGCCAAGGTGATTGAAAATACGCAGCGCGACCTGAATATTGCGTTGATCAACGAATTGGCGATCATCTTTGACCGACTGGGAATCGAAACAGCCGACGTGCTGGAGGCGGCTGGAACAAAATGGAATTTCCTGCCGTTTTCGCCAGGACTGGTCGGCGGTCATTGCATTGGAGTAGACCCTTACTATTTGACCTATCAGGCGGAGCGCGTAGGCTACCATCCGCAAGTGATTTTGGCGGGACGGCGCATCAACGACGGGATTGGAAAATTCGTCGCGACCTCCCTGGTCAAGCAGATGATCTGGCGTCATATTCCGATTCAAGGCTCACGCGTCACGATTTTGGGGATGACGTTCAAGGAAAATGTGTCGGATATTCGCAACAGCAGAGTGATCGACATCGTCCATGAGCTGCGGGAATTTGGCGTGGAAGTTCAGGTGACAGACGATTTGGCAGACCCGGAGAAGACATGGACAGAGTACGGCATCAAGCTGAGGGAATGGCACGAATTGCAGCCTGCCGATGCGCTGGTTCTGGCTGTGCCGCACGCGAAATACGTCCAGCTGAGCTGGGCTGAGCTGTCGTCTTTGCTGCACCAAAACTGCGGAGTGATTGCAGATGTGAAAAGCGTGTTGAATCAAAAAACATGCCCGTCTGATATCGTTGTCTGGCGCTTGTAGATGCAGCCACGATTGCGAATCTAGACTGCCTGGAGCGGATGAATATGAGCTACCGGAAGAGAAGATTCTGGTTAAGCTTATCGGACGCAGGAATTATCAGTTTGGCTGTTTGGCTGGCCTGCCTGGTTCGATTTGATTTTTCTTTTGCCGAAATATACGAGCATCGCCCTCTTTATTTGATCATTGGACATGTGCTGTTCGTTTTGGCGGGGATGCATCTCGCCGAGTTGTACCGACCCGTCTACCGTTACGTCAGTGCGGGCGAGCTTGTCTCGATTGTCAAGGCGACGAGTTTGTCCATCCTGATTCTCGCTTTTTTCCTGAACACGCTGGGGCACTGGCTGTGGATGCCGATCCGGTTTCCGATATCTTTGTTTTTGATTGCCTGGACGTTCGTGCTTGCCGGGATCACAGGCTCGCGTTTTCTGTGGAAATGGTGGTATGAGGAACGCGACAAAAGGAGCCTGGATCGCAGGCGCACCTTGATTGTCGGGGCAGGCAGCGCAGGCGTGCTCGTTGCCAGGGAGATGCGGCGGTCGCCGCTGTCCGAGCAACGGCCGATCGCTTTCATTGACGACGAGCCGAGCAAGCAAAATTTGCGCGTGTACGGCTTGCCCGTAATCGGGAGCAGGGAAGACATCCCGCGCATCGTACAGCGGCACGCGATTTCCGATATTGTGATCGCCATGCCGTCTGCGTCGCGCCAAACGATCCGCGACATTTTTGATATTTGCAAGACGACGAAGGCAAGCGTCAAAATTTTGCCGCACGTCTCGGATATTCTCAGCGGGAAAATCAGCATGGGCATGATCCGCAACGTCAAGCTGGAGGACTTGCTAGGGCGCGAGACGGTGGAAATGAATCTGGAAGAAATCACGGGTTATTTGCGCCAGCAAGTCGTGCTTGTTACCGGAGCCGGAGGGTCTATCGGTTCGGAGCTTTGCCGTCAGATCGCTAGATTTGGCCCAGGGAAACTGCTTTTGCTTGGAAATGAGGAAAACGGCATTTTCGAGATCAGTCTGGAGCTGAAGCGAGCATTTCCTGAATTGTCTACAGCAAGCCTCATCGCAGATATACGCGATCGGCAGCGGATTGCTGCGATCATGAGCGAGTATCGTCCTGCCGTCATCTTTCACGCCGCCGCCCACAAGCATGTGCCCCTCATGGAACAAAACCCGAGTGAAGCGTTGAAAAACAACATTTTGGGAACGAAAAATGTGGCCGAATGCGCTCTGGAAGCGCAAGCCGAGCACTTCATCCTGATTTCCACCGACAAGGCCGTCAATCCGACGAGCGTGATGGGCGCCACGAAGCGCATTGCCGAGCTTTTGATCCAGGGATATAACCGCTTTGGTCACACTCGTTTTGCGGCGGTTCGCTTTGGCAATGTTCTCGGAAGCAGAGGCAGCGTCGTGCCGATTTTTCTCGATCAAATTCGGGCGGGCGGTCCGGTGACGATCACGCATCCGGAGATGGAACGGTATTTCATGACTATTCCCGAAGCGGCCCAACTGGTCATTCAGGCTGGCGCGCTGGCGCACGGTGGCGAGATTTTCGTGCTCGACATGGGCAAACCCGTCAAAATCGTCGATATGGCGAAGGACCTGATCCGCTTGGCGGGCCTGGAGCCGGAAAAAGATATCCCGGTCGTCTACACAGGCATCCGTTCGGGTGAAAAGCTGTACGAGGAACTTTTGACGGCGGAAGAAGGGCTGACTTCGACGTGCCACGACCGCATTTTCATCGGAAAGCCGCTCGACTTTTCCTGGAGCGAGCTGTTGTCTGCAATTTCCCGTTTGGAGCAGTTGGCCAAAAAGGGCGGACTGATCGAGGATCACTCAAAAATGATTGAAATCTTGCAGGCGATCATTCCGAGCTATCAGTCTGCCTCCCAGCCTGTCGACGATGCCAAGCCAGTTCCTTTCTCGGTAGCCACAGGATGAAAGAGACGACGAGGAAAGAGCGAATCGCGCGGACAGCGAGGCAAAAGTGGGCGCGCATCCTGCTGGCAGGGGGGATTGCCTGTCTGGTTGGACTGGGAGGGTATGCGACTTACGTCTATTTTTCGATCAAACAGACCGTAAACAGCATGTACGTCCCGCTGCGGACGGAGAAGACCAAGGCGTCTTCCCTTCCTGCGCCAACCGTGAGGCAGCAAGAGCGAGCAGAAAAGCAAGCCCAGCCTGCACAACCTGCTGTGCAGCCGGAGAAAGCAGAAGTGCACGAACCCGTCACCTTGCTCTTGCTCGGGATCGATGAGCGGGAAAACGACAAGGGGCGCTCGGATGTGATCCTCGTGTTGACGGTCAATCCGCAGACAAAATCGGCGCTGTTAGTCAGCATTCCACGGGACACGCGCACGCAGCTGGCCCATTCGAAAACGCTGGATAAAATTAACCACGCCTACGCATTTGGCGGACTGCAACAAGCCGTTGACACCGTCGAGCAATTTATTTCCGCGCCTGTCGATTACGTGGTGGCCGCCAACATGGAAGGCTTCGCCGGGATCATCGACACGTTGGGCGGTGTGGATGTCGAGAACAAGCTCGCTTTTACCTACGCCGATTATCACTTTCCGTTGGGGCCGATTCACCTGGATGGAAAGCAGGCGCTCGTGTATGCGCGCATGCGCTATGAAGACCCGCGGGGAGATTTGGGGAGAAACGAGCGACAGCAACTGCTTATCAAAGCGCTGATGCAAAAAAAGGGGGCTTTGGCGTCTCCCTCTACCTTGAACGGAGTCCTCGATACCATGGGGAAATACGTGAAGACGAACATGACCTTTGACGACATGAAAATGCTTGTTCAAAGCTACGGTACGGCCGTATCAAGCGTGGAGACGATTCGGATGGAAGGAAACGGCCAGCTGATCAACGGGATTTACTACTACATCGTAAGCCAGGGGGAGCGGGAAAAGTTGATCCGTCGGCTGTCTGCCTTTCGCGAGCAAGTCGTCGAGAAAGGCGCAGAGAAAGCCGGTGAGGCCAAGCCACTGCCGAATCAAGCGAGTGACAGCATGGAGGGGCGAAGGGGGGAGCAAAATGAATGAAACCGTGAATCTCCGGGAAATATTGCTGGTTTTGTCCAAACGCTGGGGCGTAATTCTCGCCATTACTTCCATTTTTACGATAGGAACGGCACTCATCAGTTTTTTTGCATTGACGCCGATCTATCAGGCAAAAACGGAAATTTTGGTGAATCGCTCGCTGGACTCGAATCTGGAGGGAGTGCTGTCGGTTGCCGAGATTGACTCCAATCTCAAGCTGATCGAGACGTACCGGGTCATTATCGAGAGTCCGCGAATCATGGAGAGAGTCGTGCAGACACTCGGGCCGGAAGCGAGCATGGATGAGCTGTTGCTGCATACGAAAGTAGAGCCGGTCAAAGATTCGCAAGTCATTTCTATTACAGTGGAAGACCCTGATCAAAAGCGAGCCGTGCTGATTGCCAACACGATTGCCACGACCTTCCAGGAAGAAGTGGTCAAAATGTTGAGCATGAACAACGTGCACATTTTGGCGGAAGCGCGCGATAACCCGGCAGCCAAGCCTGTCAGTCCGAAGCCGCTGCTCAACTCGATTATCGGCTTTGTGCTTGGGCTGGCTACTTCTGTAGGCGTTGTGTTTTTCATGGAGCATCTCGATACACGGCTGAGATCGGAAAAGGAAGTGGAGGAATATTTGGGCCTGCCTGTGCTCGCCACCATCGCCGTCATCGACAAAAAGACAAAGAAGCACTTGCGGCAAAAAAGGGCGGAGGAGGTAAGAAGCGAGTATGAGAAGGCAGAAGCCTGACGATCGTTACCAGAAGCTGATCGCCCATTGGGAGCCACTGTCTCCCCTGGTGGAAGGCTACCGCACCTTGAAGCTGAACATTTCGTTTTCCACACAGGGACAAAGGTTGCAGACGGTTTTGGTGAGCAGCCCGGGGCCGTCGGAGGGCAAGACGATTACGGCAGCCAACTTGTCGCTGATGATGGCAAAAGATCGGCGCAAGACGGTGCTGATCGATTTCGACTTGCGCAATCCGCGCATTCATTTCACGTTTGAGATGCCGAATTTGTACGGGATCAGTTCTTATATGACCGGGATGTGCCAGTTTTCCGACATCATTCAGGATGCGGGCGTTCCGAATTTGTCGATCGTGACAGCGGGGCCGATTCCCCACAATCCGGCTGAACTGTTGGGAACGCCGCGACTGGGGGAATTGCTGGAGCAGCTGCGCAACAACTTTGACATGATCGTCGTGGACAGTCCTCCGCTCATTGTGAGCGATGCGATGGTGCTGGCGAGAGAGACGGACGGGTGCATTCTCGTCGTGGACGCGAGCAAAACAAAGCGGGATTCGGCCGTTCGCGCTGTCGAGCAGCTGAAGACGGCCGGGGCCAACCTGCTCGGGGTTGTTCTCAACAACAAAAAGCTCGGGAAGAGAGAAGGCTATTACGGTTATGGGTATATGGAATAGTCAAGTCAGAAGCGGGGGCGAGTAATGGATGAATGCCCTCAAACTTGTTTGGCAGCAGCAGTTGGCCAAAGTCCGCAACAATCGGGACGTTCATGAAGTATTGCACGGTTCAGCGATTACGTTTCTGTTCCGGCTTTTCGGGTTTGTTCTGCTCTATTCGTTGCAGTTGTTTATAGCCAGGGAGTACGGGGCAGGCAATCTGGGCATTTACTCGCTGACGATCACGCTGCTCAACATCGGGATGGTGCTGGCGCTGTTTGGCACCGACACGGCGATCATCCGCTTGCTGGCCGAGTATCGGGCGCAGGGGGCGTCCCAGCGGATTCGGCAGTTGTTCAACAAGGTTGCGGTCTGGACATTCGTGCCCTCTCTCTTGCTTTCGGGACTGTTCTATTTGTTTGCCGAGCCGATCTCCAGCTATGTGTTTGCCAACGAGCTGCCTGCGCAAACGCTGCGGGTGATGGCCTGGATGCTGCCGTTTGTCTCGCTTGCCAGACTGTACGCTTCGGCTTTCCGCGCCTTGCATCGCGTGACGGCGTCCGTGATCGTCGATACGGTGGGCATGCGCTTCCTCCATCTGCTGTTTCTCGTGATCGCGCTGCCCTTGCTTGCTCCGACCCCCAATCTGTTGATCGGCTTGCTCGCAGTCGCTGTCATTTTGAACACGCTGATCGGCATGGGGAAGTGGCATGTTGTGTCGCGAAGCATGAACGCGGGCATTCAGCCGCGCGAGATGGAGGAAGGCCAGGCCATCGGCTTTCGCACGCTTTGCGCCATGGCGATTCCGATGTACCTGAGCGCCTCGATGGAGCTGATCATGAGCTGGACAGACACGATCATGCTGGGGATTTTTACAGACGCGGAAACAGTCGGAGTGTACAGCGTCGTCATTCGTCTCTCGATGGTGACCAGCTTTGCGCTCATCTCCATCAACACGATTCTCTCCCCGAAATTTTCCGAGATGTACGCCCGTGGGGATATGGACGGGCTGAGAAAAATGATTGCGTTTGCCAATCGGCTCATTTTCTTCGCATCTGCTCCGATCAATTTGCTGGTCGCCATTTTTGCCGCCCCGTTGCTTACCTTGTTCGGCGAAGAGTTCGCTGGCAGCAGTCTCGTCCTCGTCATTCTTTGTCTGGGGCAGTTCATCAACTTTTCTTCCGGCAGCGTCATTCCGCTTTTGACGATGACGGGCCGCCAGAAAACGTCGCGCAACATCCTGGTTTTTTCAGCCTTGCTCAACATTTGCGGCAACTGCCTGTTGATTCCCTGGCTTGGCATTACAGGAGCAGCAATCGCCACCGCTATCAGCCTGAGCTGTCGAGATATCTGTGCTTCGTATTGGGCATACCGATATTTCGGTTTCCGCACGTGGTATATCCCGTTCTTCTCTGAAAAAAATTCCGTCTTGATACGAAGACGAGGTAATGAAGAAGGTGGCTTACGGTGAAGGAAGACTTGTATCCGAACATGTTTTGGGACAGCGAGAAGATTCGAGATTGCCGGATTCAGGTGCAAAAGCCATGGGTTCGCGAGGAGTTTTGGTCGTACTATTTCTCCAGGCGCATCTCGATTTACTTGAGTCTGTTTTTGGCAAAAAGAAAAGGGGTTTCTCCGAATGCCATCACGATCGCGGGAATCGCTGCCGGGCTGATCGCCGCCGCAGCTTTCATGTACGGATCGGCCGCAGCCTTTTTGATCGGGTGTTTTTTCTACCAAATGTGCTACCTCGCGGACTGCGTCGACGGAGAAGTCGCCCGGATCAAAAACCAGAACAGCGCAGGGGGCGTCTGGCTCGATATCGGATTGAACTACTCGCTGTACCTCGTCTCGTTCAGCGTCATCTACGGCGTCGCCAGCAGCCAGCCGACGCTCGGGCCGTACTTGATCTACCTGATCCTGTTTACGATTTTTACGGAAATATTGGCGACGAACGGTTCGGATCTCGCTTTTGGTCAAGGGAAAATCTCGCACGAAACCGTATCCATGCGCAAGCGCAGCAGATGGCTCGATGCCGGAGTGTTTCTGTTCCTGACCCAGACAGGCTTCCAGAGTGGCGTGCTGATCGCCGCGCTCATGTGGGCATTTAGCGGACAGCATCAGTTTCTCGATTTATGGACGGGGTATCATCTGCTGGTGGGACTCCTCAGAGCGCTATACAAGCTGAAACTGAACATCAAGTATGTCACTTCATCGAGACAAGAGGGAGGGGAAGCACATGAAGGCTCTGCTCATGGCGGCAGGACTCGGATCAAGGATCAGCGGGCAAATTGACGGCAGCCCGAAATGCACGATCGATATCGGCAACCAGGCGTTGATCGAAAATACGATTTTGGAGTTGAAGCGAAAAGGGATTCACGAGATTGCCATGGTCGTCGGATACCGTGCTCACGTGATTACCAGTCTGCTTGGCGGCGAAAACATCCGCTTTTTTCACAACCCGTTTTACGATCGCACCAACAGCATCGCCTCCATGTGGTTTGCCCGCGATTTTCTGACGGACAGCGACTGCCTCTTGCTCAACGCGGATGTGTATTTTGAAGAGCAAGTATTGGATGTCGTGCTCCAGGAGACGAGGAGTCCGGTCATGTTCGCCGACCCTTTTCGCAGGGCGGAAGGCGATTACAAATTCGGCTACGAAAACGGCCTTTTGCAAAAGCACGGCAAAGAACTCCCCCTGGAGGAGACGACAGGGGAATACGTCGGAATTGCCCGGCTGCACCGCGAGTTTGTCCCGATCTTTCAGGAGCGGCTGCAAAGTCTGATTTTGCAGCGGCAGCACGATTTGTGGTGGGAAAATGTTCTGTATTCGTTTTTGGGAGAAAGAGACGTGCATGTGGCGCAAATACCGCCGGGGCTGTTCTGGGCAGAGGTAGATACATGGGAGGACTACAAGCGGATTCTTCATTTTACGAATCATTTGGCGCATATGTAGGCGATGGCTAAAGCAAAGCTCTCGCTGGACAAAGTTCTGCTGTTTCTCTACGTACTGCTGAAGCCCTTCTACTTCTTCCCGAGCGGAAATCCGCAAATTGCCGATTTTGTCATGATGCTTCTCATCGCGTATACGTTTTTGTTTCAGCTGAAATGGCTGGAACGCAAATACCGTTTTTTCGTCGTGATTACGCTGTTATTTTTATACGATATTTTGCTGGTGAACGGGATTTGGGCGATCGCTTTGGGCGGCGTCATGGAAGTGTTTGAGTCGACGAAATGGTATTTGTACAACGGAGCGGTCATGCTGACCATCATCGTGCTGGGCCAGCGTGATCCCCGCGGCTATGCGAAATGGCTGTTTTGGGCCGTCGCCTGTTCGCTTGCTGTGCAGACACTTGCGCTGCTCTTTGGACTTGCCCCGGGGGAGCACGACTTCCGTCAGGCGCTGTTTTTCAACAACCCGAATCAGCTCGGCTACTACGGCTTGCTTTGTCTCGGGATTTGCCTGTTTTGCGCCCGCTTTTTTCCTGTCAAATCGCTCTACCTGTTTCTCGTCATCGGCTGCTCGCTGAGCGTGATTGCCGCCTCGTTGTCCAAAGCAGCGATCTTGAGTGCCGTGCTGATGTACCTTGTGTTTCTGTTCGTCTCGTCAAAAGAGCGGACAGGGCTTTTTTGGCAAAACGTGGTGTGTGTGCTCGCTCTCTTTTTTCTGCTGTTTTGCGTATCGCTGTACACGAATGAAAACGTATTGCACGATGCGACCATTTACACACAAGTAAAAGAGCGGATGGAAACATTGGGGGAGGACTCGGACGACAATTTGGCATCCAGAGGCTACGACAGGATCGCCAATCATCCGCAGTACGTGTTTTTCGGTGCCGGAGA
Organism: Brevibacillus sp. FSL K6-0770; assembly: GCF_038000275.1. Lineage (NCBI taxonomy): Bacteria > Bacillati > Bacillota > Bacilli > Caryophanales > Paenibacillaceae > Brevibacillus > Brevibacillus sp. FSL K6-0770. Next base: position 4,231,029 of record NZ_JBBOBQ010000001.1, on the reverse strand, counting down.
AGGGCAGTATGAGCGGTTTGAGAGCACGATTACGCTCGAACTGCACTCGACGATTGCCAATCTGTTCTTTTCGTACGGCATTGTGGGCACGCTGCTGTTTTTGCTGCTTTTGTACGCTGGCGTGAGAGGGCATCGGCTGTACTCCTGGTATCCGCTCTTTTTTCAAATTGTGTACGGCTTGACGCACAACGGCATCCGCGAAACGTTTTTCTGGATCTTGCTGGCGCTCTATTGTGTGACAGCCGGACTGAGTCTTGGCTCAATCAAAAATGGCGGTGACCTGCATGGGAAAAATCTTGCAAATTTGCGCAATTGACCGATCAGTGGAAAGCTTGCTGCTGCCGCTGATCGAAAAGCTGACGGACGAAGGCCACGAAGTGCATACCGCTTGCACGGATACCGGACGGTTCGCGTCGCTGCGGGCTATGGGCCACGTCCTTTGGCATATCCCGATCAAACGTAAAATCGCCCCCGTCTCCAATTGCCGTTCCATCCACGCCCTGTACCGGCTGATGAAGCAGGAGCAGTACGATGCGGTGCACGTTCACACGCCGATAGCCGCGGTTCTCGGGCGGGTGGCAGCGAAGCTCGCGGGCGTCCGTCCGGTCATTTATACGGCGCACGGCTATTACTTCCACGACGGAATGAGCAGGGGCGAGTACCAGTTTTACTACGGGCTGGAAAAGTGGTTCGCCAAGCACCTGACAGACTACTTGCTCTTGCAAAGCAGGGAGGATTACGAATTGAGCGTGCAGGAAGGTTTTGCCCCTCCGGAGCGGATCGTGCACCTCGGAAACGGGGTGGATGTGGAACGCCGCTTCCATCCGCAGGCAGTCACGAGCGAGGAGGCTGCGCAAGTGCGCGCTGCTCTCGGCATCGGCCAGGAAGAGCTGGTCATCGCGTACGTGGGCCGGATGGTGAGCGAAAAAGGGATATTCGAGCTGCTGGAGGCGTTTCACAGGCTGGCGAGAGAATCGTCGCGCGTGCGTCTTTTGCTGGTGGGGGAAGTATTGGCGAGCGAGCGGGACCAGCGCGGACAAGATTTGCAGCAGCTTTGCCTGTCGCATCCGCAAATCGTCCTGACCGGATTTCGCTCGGACATCCCGCAGTTGCTTGCGGCAAGCGACATCTTCGTCCTGCCTTCCCACCGCGAAGGCTTGCCCCGGTCGATCATCGAAGCGATGGCGATGGGCAAGCCGATCGTCGCCACGAACATTCGCGGCTGCCGGGAAGAAGTGACGGACGGCGTGAATGGACTTTTGGTAGAGCCGAAGCATAGCGAATATTTGTACAAGGCTTTGAAAAAGCTCGCTTTGGACGCCAGGCTTCGCGAAGCGTACGGACAAAACAGCCGCTACCTTGCGGAGGAGCATTTCAACGAGCGACATGTCCTCGACAGGCAAGCCCGCCTGTTCGCCGACTTGATCGCCGTCAAAACAAAGCCGCCGCGCACGGAAAAGGAGGTTGACGAACGGATTGGGCACAACAGGAGCGTTGGTCATATCCCTTGATTTTGAACTGTACTGGGGCGTGCGCGACAAAAGAGCGCTGTCTTCCTGCCAGGAAAATTTGCACGGAACTCGCCAGGTCATTCCCGCCATTTTGGAGCTTTTTCAAAAATACGAGATTCACGCTACCTGGGCGACGGTCGGCTTTTTGTTCTGCGAGTCGCGCGAGGAACTGATGAGCACGCTTCCCGGACTGTTGCCAGACTATGCAGACGCCAACTTGTCGCCCTACCGTTACTTGCAGTCGGGAACAGTGGGAGAACGCGAGCAGGCCGATCCGTATCACTACGCTCCGTCCCTCATTCGACTGATCTCCTCCTACCCGCACCAGTTTATCGGCAGCCACACGCACTCCCACTACTATTGCCTGGAGCCGGGACAGACCGCCCAGACGTTTGCAGCAGATTTGGCCGCCTGCAAAAAAGTGGCGCGCAAGAAAGGACATTCCCCGACGAGCATCGTTTTTCCGCGCAATCAGCTCCAGCCTGCCTATTTGGCGCTCTGCAAAAAGCACGGCTTCACTTCGTACCGCGGAAACGAGCCAGCGTGGATGTACCGCGCCGGGCCGGGAGCGGAAGACTCGCTGTTCAAACGGGCTTTGCGGCTTGCCGACTCGTACGTCAATTTGAGCGGACATCACGCTTACGACAAGCTGTTCACGAGTCGGGAAGGGCTTGTCAACGTCCCTTCCAGCCGTTTTTTGCGGCCTTATTCGCCCAAGCTTCGCTGGCTGGAAGAGCTTCGGTATGCACGGCTCAGGCGCGACTTGCTGTTTGCCGCGAAACATCAGCGACTGTATCACTTGTGGTGGCACCCGGAAAACTTCGGCAGCTATCCGGCGGAAAATGTGCGTTTTCTGGAGCGGCTTCTCGCTTATTTTGCCGATTTGCGCCGCCAGTACGGGATGCAGAGTCTCAGCATGGAGGAGGCGGCAGCGGGCTGGAACAAGCAAAAGGAGGGGCGGCATGAAGCTTTTGTTTGATCGGCTGGTCGCTTTGTCGCTGTTAATCGCGGTTTCGCCTCTGCTGCTCGTGTTGTCCGTGTTGATTCGCTGCAAGCTCGGTGCCCCGGTCTTTTTCGTCCAGGAGCGCCCGGGCCGCTACGGAAAGCCCTTTTTCATCTATAAATTTCGCACGATGACCGACCAGCGGGACACGTCCGGCGAGTTGCTATCAGACGCCCAGAGGCTGACGCCATTCGGCATGATGCTCAGGAAATACAGCTTGGATGAGCTGCCGCAGTTGTGGAATGTGTTGAAGGGCGAGCTGAGTCTCGTCGGGCCGAGGCCGCTGCTCATGGAGTATCTCCCGCTGTATACCCCCCGGCAAATGAAACGGCACGATGTGCTGCCGGGCATTACCGGATGGGCGCAAGTCAACGGACGAAACGCGATTACATGGGAGCAAAAATTCGAACTGGATGTCTGGTACGTGGAAAATCGCAGCTTTCTCCTCGACATGAAAATATTGCTGTTGACCGTCAAGCGGGTCTTGCAAAAAACCGGAATCAGTCACGAAGGCTGCGTCACGATGGAAAAATTCACGGGAAGCAAACAGGCAGAGCAGGCTAGGAGGGACTTGCGTGAGTTTGATCGTGCTTACGAATCAGGATGACTGGACGTGCTGTATGCGCGAGGTGGCGCATTTGGACATTTCCTACACAAAAGAGTACGTAAGCCTGTATGCCGAGCGAGAAGGGGGAGTGCCGGAAGCGGTGTTCTTCTCCGCGGGAGAGGAGCGGATTTTTTATCCGTATGTGGTGCGCTCCCTCGACTCGTTCCTCCCGGGCTATTCGGATATCGTATCGATCGGGTACGGCGGCCCGTCGCTGTGTTCCAAGCAAAGCGTGGTCCAGTCGTTTTCCGCGCAGTTTCACGCCTATTGCCAGAGCAAAAAGTACGTAACAGAAACGGTGCGTTTTCACCCGCTTTTGAACAACGCCGAACTGTTTCGCGATCAGATGCAGCTTGATCTCGTGCGCGAAACGATTGCTGTCGATGTGCGGCCCTCGCTCGCCCAGATTCAGGCGCAGTACAGTCAAAATGTCAGGCGCAATATGAAAAAGGCCAAAGACCATGCGGTGAGAATAGTGGAAGGAAAAAGCAATCATGACCTCGCGGCTTTCATTTCGTTGTATCGCGAGACGATGGAGCGCAATCACGCTGGCGCTTCCTATTATTATGACAATCCGTTTTTTGCCGGACTGTTGCAGGAAACGGCGCTGTGCAAGCCGCGACTGTTGCTGGCGATTCACGATGACATCGCGGTAGCGGGCGCGATCATGCTGTGCGGCAGCCGTTATGCCCATTTCCATCTGGGAGCATCGCACACGGAGGACATGCCGCTCGGGATCAATCATTTGCTGTTCGATGCGATGATTTCGCTGGCGAAGGAGGACGGACTGGATTACTTGCTGCTCGGGGGAGGAAATCAGGAGCAAGACGGTCTGTTTCGCTTCAAGGCATCGTTTACAAAAGATGCGCCTTATCCTTACTGGATGGGCAAGCGTGTGCACGACGAAGAGGTGTACCAGGTGCTATGCGAACAAAATCGGGCGGATGACGCGGGAAGTTCGACTTTTTTTCCCGCCTACCGCGCATGGGGGAAATGAATATGGGGGAACAATCGCGCATTTTTTTGTCGCCGCCGCACATGGGAACAGAGGAACAGGAGCTTGTTGCCCACGCCTTCGCCTCCAACTGGATTGCGCCGCTCGGGGAGCATGTCGATGCGTTTGAGCACGAAGTCGCCCGGTATGTCGGGACAAAAGGAGCGCTTGCCGTCTCGTCAGGCACGGCGGCTATCCATCTGGGGCTGCGCTTGGCCGGGGTCGGGCCGGGCGATCTCGTGTTTTGCTCCAGTTTGACTTTTGTGGCGAGCGCCAATCCGATCTTGTACTTGGGAGCCACTCCCGTCTTTATCGATTCCGATGAAGCGACCTGGAACATGTCGGAGGCGGCGCTTGCGAGAGCGCTGCGAGAAGCAAACGAGCTAGGGCAATTGCCCAAGGCTGTCGTCATCGTTCACTTGTACGGGCAAAGCGCCGACATGGGGCCGCTCATTGCGCTGTGCGAGCAATACAAGGTCGCGGTCGTGGAAGACGCGGCAGAGTCGCTCGGCGCCGACTACAAAGGGAGAATGAGCGGCTCCTTGGGGCATTTCGGCATTTTTTCGTTCAACGGCAACAAAATCATTACGACCTCCGGCGGGGGCATGCTCGTCTCGGACGATCTCGAAGCTTTGGAGCGAGCGCGGTTTTGGGCGATGCAGGCCCGCGAGCGGGAACGCCATTATGAACATGTGCAGATGGGCTACAACTATCGGTTGAGCAATTTGCTGGCGGCTGTCGGCAGAGGGCAATTGCGCGTGCTGGAGGAGCGGGTGGCGGCGAGAAGGCGAATCTATCAACGCTATGCAGCGGCGCTTCAGCCGTATGCTGGCATCACCTTCATGCCGGAATCTCCGACAGGGAGAGCGACGCGCTGGCTGACGGCGCTGACGGTTGACCCCGAGCAGGCCGGAATTACCGCAACGCAACTGATTGATGCATTGGAAAAGGCAAACATCGAGGCGCGGCCCGTGTGGAAGCCGATGCACCGCCAGCCGCTGTTTGCAGGGTGCCGCTACTACCCGCACGAGCTGGGGTACAGCGTGTCTGACGAGCTGTACGCGCGTGGCATCTGCCTTCCTTCCGGCTCCAGTCTGGGCGACGAACAGCAGGAGCGGGTCATTTCCGTGATCAGGAGTTGCCTGTCGGGACGCGCGAAGGAGGTCGGTCATGTACACTTATGAGCAGCTTGCCGAGTGGCGAAAGCTTTGTCAATCTTCGTTTTTCCTGCTGGATACGGCCAGGCTCCGCGACAACTACCGACGGTTTTACGAAGCGTTTGCCAGTCGCTATGAGCAGGTGAGCGTTGCCTACTCGTACAAGACGAACTACGTGCCGTATGTCTGCCAATCTTTGCACCAGCTCGGGGCGCAGGCGGAGGTCGTGTCCAGGCTGGAGTACGATCTCGCCCGGAAGCTTGGTGTCGAGCCTGCTGCCATCGTTTTCAACGGCCCGCTGAAAACGGCAGAAGATATTCAGCTGGCTTTGGAGCTGGGCAGCCTGGTCAATCTGGATTCGTTTTCGGAGATTGCCCCTGTGCTCACCTACGCAAGACAGCACCCTGAACAGACGGTCCGCGTCGGCTTGCGCGTCAATTTCGATTTGACGCGCGGCGGCGTCAGTCCGCTGCAAAACGGCTATGAAGTGAGCCGCTTTGGCTTTTGCGTGGAAAACGGCAGCTTTGCCCAAGCGCTGGCGCTGTTGTCTGCTGTGCCGAATGTGCGGGTCACGGGCTTGCACGGGCATTTTTCCACGAACCGCAGCGTGGGGGTGTATCGGCAAATTGCCCGCGAGCTGTGCCGACTGGGCAAAGCGCATCTCGGAGAGCGGCTTGAATTTATCGACATCGGGGGCGGATTTTACGGCGAGCTGCCCGCCACGTTCGGGATGGTCGGCGTTCCGAGCTTTGACGATTACGCTGCGGCGATCACTTCTGTACTCAAGGACGAACTGGCGGAGGCGGCACGCTTGCCGCAGTTGATTCTGGAACCGGGCATCTCGCTTGTGGCCGATGCGGTCGAGTTCGTCTGCCAGGTCGTGGATGTCAAGGTGAACCGCAACGATCGCTTTGTGCTTGTAGACGGCAGTGTCCACAATATCAAGCCGACCATGCACGCACATCGGCTTCCCGCCACCGTCGTGACACAGAGCAACGAGGCAAGGGAAGGGACGTACCATGTCGTAGGCTATACGTGCATGGAAAAAGACTATTTGCTGCAAGGCTTTCGCGGCAAAGTGCCGGAACCGGGAGATTTTCTCGTGTTCGGGCACACGGGGGCGTACACGCTCGTGTTCAATCCGCCGTTTATTCGCGAGCGGCCGCCTGTCCTGGCTATCGCAGGCGGCGATGTCGTCGTCGCCAGGCGCAAAGAGACGCTGGCGGAGTTTTTCCCGGAGTCGCTCTATGAATTTCCGGCTGGTCAGGCTGGCAAAACAGGAGGATACGCCCAATGAATGTGCTCATGACGAGCGTAGGCCGCAGGGTCAAGCTGATCGAGTATTTCGTCCAAGAGTGGGGCAGTGCCGGCAAAATTATCGCGGTGGACTGCGATCCTACGGCTCCCGCGCTGTTCGCCGCCCATCACAGGCAGATCGTCCCGCGCATCGACGACCCGGATTACGTACAGGCATTGGAGCAAATTTGCCTGCGCTATGACATCAGGGCGGTGCTTTCCTTGATCGATCCCGAGCTTGGCGTGCTCGCCGCCCATGCCGAGCAATTTTCGCGGCTTGGCGTGCAGGCCGTCGTCTCTCGGACGGACGTGGTGGACTTGTGCCTCGATAAAAAGGCGACCTGCGATTTTTTGCGCGACCACGGGCTGCCGTGCGTTCCTACTTACACGCTGGAAGAGGCGCGAGCGGCGCTTGCCTGCGGAGAGCTTGCCTATCCGCTATTGGCGAAGCCGCGCAAAGGCAGCGCCAGCCTGGGCCTGGTCCGTATCGAGAGCGGGGCGGAGCTTGCCGCACTCGCGCAAAAGACAGAGGAGCTGATTGTCCAGCCGTTTTTGCAGGCGGAGGAATACGGCGTGGACGGCTACGCCGATCTCGTCACGGGTGAACTGACGACGCTTTTTACGCGCAAAAAAATTCGCATGCGTGCTGGCGAGACAGACCGCTCGCTGGCGATCCGGGACGAGCGGCTGACGTCGCTGGCCGCGTCGCTCGTCTCTGTCTTGCCGCTTCGCGGACCGTTCGACATCGACTGCTTTTTGCTCGGGGACCAGTACGTGATCTCCGAGATCAATCCGCGGTTTGGCGGCGGCTATCCTCATGCACACGAAAGCGGCGTGAACGCCGTCGCTGCTCTGTTCCGCAATTTGCGCAAAGAGGCGAGCAAGCCGAATGTAGGCGACTACGAAGCAGGGACGATCATGCTGAAATACGATCAGGTCATGCTCGTCCACAGCAGTCGGCTGGCGGGGGAGGAGATGTAAAAAAGCGCGGCGGTCTTGGGCGATCTGTTGTACAATGCAAGGTACGGGGGAGAAATGCCCCCCGTGAGCATTTTGACAGGAGTGTCGTCCGCTATGACTATGAGTCCCCAATTCATGCGTTATCGGTAAGAAAAGGTACAGTCTAGCCTGATCCCGCTCGTTTTTTCAAAAGGAGAGCCGGGGTTTATTTGACTGTGCCTTTTTTCATTCACCGATTTCGAATGAATGGGGTGCTTTTTTATGCTTCCAACCAAAAAAGAGCGGCAGGCCGAACTGCTGGCCCGGCATAGCGGGATGCTTAGATGCCCGGTTTGCCACGGGACGCTGACGCTCATCCATACAGCCAGCCTTGTATGCGCCAACCGCCATTGCTTTGATGTGTCGAGACACGGCTATGTGCACCTGGCGAATGCGGGCTACCGATCGAAGTACGAGCAAGAAATGTTTTTGGCGAGAAGAACGATTTGCGAGCAAGGCTTTTTTTCTCCGCTGCACGCTGCTGTCAGTCAAAAGCTGGCGGAGTACGCAGCGACCAGCGGCGAGCCGCTGTACGTGCTGGATGCCGGGTGCGGCGAAGGTTCGCACCTGGCCCGCATTCGCGAAGAGGTGATAGCGCGACAGTCAGTCGATGTCGTCGGCGCGGGTGTCGATCTGTCCAAAGCGGGCATCGCCCTCGCAGCCAAGGCGCACCCCGAGCTGATCTGGTGCGTCGGCGATCTGGCGAATGCTCCGTTTGCCGACAATCGCTTTGCGGCCATCCTCAACGTGCTGTCGCCGTCCAATACGCGGGAGTTTGCGCGAATGCTGAAAAAAGACGGGTTCGTCATCAAGGTCGTGCCGGGCGAGCGATATTTGCTGGAACTGCGCGAGCGCCTTTATGCCCAGCCTGTAAAGCAGGTGTATTCCAATGCAGCGACGATCCAGCGCTTCGCCGCCAGCTTTTCGCTGATCGACTGCGAGCGGGTGGCGTATTCGTTTCGGCTGGACCAGCCGAGCCTGGCCGCGCTGGTCCAGATGACGCCGCTGACGTGGGGGGCCGCACCGCAGCAGTTGGCACAGGCGCATGAGCTGGAGGGCGGAGAGATTTCCGGCGAGTTTACGGTTCTTGTTGGAAGAAAATGAGTGAGGGGGCCGCGCGCGCCGCGGATAGCTTGCAGCAGTAGCGCGCCTTTTTAGGCAAAACAGAATGACGGAGAGCGCCGCCTGTGCCGTTTCATTCCTTTGGGAGTGAAGGTGCGGGCGGCGTTTTTTTGCTAAAGAAACCGGGATGGAAATTCGTATCGCGCAAATGCAAAGGGCGGATATCAGCCAGCGAAAGGTTCTGTCACAACCATTGGCGCAGCCAAGTTTTTTATGCGATAGTCTCAATTTGATACAAAAAGTCTCAAAATGATCCTTCTGTCATCTCATTTTGATATGGATATTCTGTCCAGAAGGAACGGAACGGGATGAGCAAATCGCCGGGCTGCCTATCCTCATGCCTTCAACCGCCTTGGCACATTCCTTGCAATTCAAATAGTCAACCAGAGTGGCAAAAGCCAGCAAAAGGAGGAAACTGCCGATGTCAGCAGAAAAAACGATACGAACAGTGGCAAACACGAAAAAGCAGCGCGGCTCGCAAGCCGAGCGCCAGGCAATCCCTGTCTTTTTGTCCGCAGAGGAAACACAGCCTGCGCGCGACTTTCACGCGTCTTGTCCCGTCTATGCTCCGACGCCGCTCGTCCCGCTGCCGCAACTCGCCCGCGAGCTGGGAGTTGGGCATTTGCTGGTGAAGGACGAATCGCTGCGCTTTGGGCTGAACGCTTTCAAAGTGTTGGGCGCGTCTTATGCGATGGCCCGGTATTTGTATGCAAAGCTGGGGCACACGCCCGAGGGGATGAGCTTCGCTGCTCTCGGCGAGGAAGAGGCGAGAAGACAGATCGGAGAAGTGACCTTTGTCACCGCGACCGACGGCAATCACGGCCGGGCAGTTGCCTGGGCGGCACGGGAGCTGGGGCAACGCGCGGTTGTCTATTTGCCAAAAGGCTCGACAGCAGAACGGGTGGAAGCGATCCGCTCGCTGGGGGCACAGGCGCATGTCATCAATGGCAACTACGACGAGGCTGTCCGCCTTTCGGAAAAAGTAGCCAGGGAGCGCGGCTGGCAGGTGGTGCAAGACACGGCCTGGGAAGGCTACACGACGATTCCGGGCTGGATCATGCAAGGCTATGCGACGATGGCGGCAGAAGCGCGCGAGCAGCTGGCGGCCCTTTTGCCGGACAAAAAGCCGACGCACTTGTTTTTGCAGGCGGGCGTTGGCTCGATGGCGGCGGCTGTGCTGGGACACTTCGTCGCAGAAGCTGGCGGGGAGGAGCTGGTCAGCGTCATCGTCGAGCCGCATGCGGCGAATTGCATGGTCTTGTCTGCCGAAGCAGCGGACGGAGAGCCGCAAGTGGCGCACGGGGAGCTGGCGACGATTATGGCCGGACTCGCTTGTGGCGAGCCGAATCCGGTTGCCTGGGAAATTTTGCGCGACCATGCCGACTTCTTTGTCAGCTGCCCTGATTTCATCGCGGCAAACGGGATGAGGATGCTGGCTGCGCCAAAAGCAGGCGACCCGCAAGTCATCAGTGGCGAAAGCGGTGCTGTTGGAGTAGGGCTGTTGGCTGCGCTAATGAACAAGCCGGAGTATAGAGGACTTGCCAAGCAACTGGGGCTAAACGAAGAGTCGGTCGTCTTGTGCTTCAGCACCGAAGGAGATACGGACCAGGATTCTTATCGGCGCATTGTTTGGGAGGGCGCGTGTTCGTCTGACGACAAGTAAAAAGGAGGAAGCGACGATGAATGTCACGATCGACCGGGAAAGACTCGTTCAACTTGTGCAAGAGTTGATTCGCATCGATTCGGTCAATCCGTACCTGGACGCGGATGGAGCAGGAGAAGCCGGGATTGCTGCGTTTATTGCTGAAAAGCTCAAGTCAATCGGGCTTGAGGTAGCCGTCATTCCGATCAACGAGACGGCGTGCAACGTCATCGGGATTTTGCGCGGGAGTGGAAACGGCAAGTCGCTCATGCTGAACGGGCACATGGACACGGTGAGCGCCAAGCGCATGTCGATCCCGCCTTTTGAACCGACTGTAACCGACGGCAAAATTTTCGGCAGAGGCAGCCAGGATATGAAAGGCAGTCTCGGGGCGATGCTGGCGGCAGTCGAAGCGGTTGCCCAGGCGAAAGTTCCGCTTGCGGGCGATGTGATCCTGGCGTTTGTCGCCGACGAGGAGTACAAGAGCATCGGGACGGAAGCATTGGTGCAAGACTATTCCGCAGATGCCGCGATCTGCTGCGAGCCGTCTGATTTGCAAATCGGCGTTGTGCACAGAGGCTTTGTCTGGGTCAAGTGCGAGGTGTTCGGCAAGGCGGCGCACGGCAGCAGGCCACAAGAAGGAATCGATGCGATCGTTCACGCGGGCAGGGTGCTGCGCGAGCTGGAAAGCTTGTCGGAAAAGCTGGCGCAAGAGCCGCCGCACCCGATTCTCGGGACGCCATCTGTTCACGCGTCGCTGATTCAAGGCGGAACAGAACTGTCTACGTATCCCGACTATTGCCGGATCGACTGGGAGCGCAGAACGGTGCCGAACGAGACGCAAGAACAAGTGGCTCTGGAAATCGAATCGTTGCTTGCGAAGCTGCGGGCAGAGGACGCGGCATTCCGCGCGAGTGCCGAGCTGACGTTTTGGCGCGAGCCGTTTGAGGTGGCACTGGCCGAGCCGATTTTTCTCGCCCTGCAAGCGGCTTGCGAAAAGCGGCTGGGGGCAGCGCCCGGCATTTGCGGCTTTTCCGGCTGGACAGACGCCGCGCTGCTGCAAGGAGCGGGGATTCCGACCGTCCTGTTCGGCCCGGTGGGAGCGGGACTGCATTCGGCAGTGGAATACGTCGAGGTGGATAGCCTCGTGGACATGAGCTATATTTTGGCCCAAACCATTTGCGAGTTTTGCCAGGAGTAGACAGGCGGTTCCTCCTGTCGCCGCGTTATAATGAGAAAAAGACAAGCAGAGGAGGAACAAGCCGATGTCCTTGCGGGAGATTCAGGAGAGCGTGCAAAAAATCGCCCAGGCAGTCGCCGCCGTGCTGCGAGTGGAAGTAGAGATTGCCGACAGCGATTTTTTGCGAATTGCAGGGACGGGCAAAACCGAATCCGGCGTGTTGCGCACGATGGCAGGCGAAGATCATATTTACCGGGCGTCGCTTGTCAATGGCGAGCCTGTCGTGATTACCCGACCGGGGCAGGATGAAAAATGCCGCCCTTGCACGCATTATGGAAGCTGTGCGGAGACGGGGGAAATATGCTGTCCGATCCGGCTGGATGGGCAAAGCGTAGGCGTGATCGGGCTGCTCGCTTTTGACGACGAACAAAGGGAGCGGTTGTTCGCCGATGTCGAGGCGATTCTCGGCTTTTTGCAAAAAATGGCCGAGCTGATTGCGGTCAAGCTCAAAGAGCACATCATGTACACCAGGCAACAGCTCATTGCCGAAAAGCTGCGTGTCGTCATGGATGAAATGGACAAGGCAATGCTTTTGATCGATCAAAAAAACTGCATCGTCGAAGCGAATCAGCGGGCGCGGCAATATTTGCAACTCGATGCAGACGACAGTCAGGCCGCAGAATGGATTGCCGCCATTCGCTTGGCCGATGGCTCGCAGCCCACGCCCAAGCAAGTGGTGCTTTCGGTTGGCGGAAAAGCCAAAACGTTTTTGTTTGCCATCCGCCCTGTTCAGCTTGGCGACGAGATCAAGGAGTGGGTCATTACGCTCGACGATGCGCAGGAAGTCGTCGAGATGGCGCGCCGGGTCACGGCCACAGATGCAGGGGATGCTTTTGCGGCGATTTCCGGCAACAGCCCTGCGCTGCTCCAGGCCAAAACGATCGCGCGGACAGTGGCGGGCAGCGAATCGACGATTTTGCTCCAGGGAGAGAGCGGCACGGGAAAAGAGCTGTTCGCCAAAGCGATCCATCAGGCCAGTCCGCGGCGGCAACAGCCGCTAATTTCGATCAATTGCGCGGCGATTCCCGAGCATCTGATGGAAAGCGAGCTGTTTGGCTATGAAGACGGCACGTTTACCGGCGCGCGAAAAGGCGGAAAGGCAGGCGTGTTTGAGGCGGCTGGCAAAGGGACGTTGTTTCTCGACGAAATCGGGGATTTGCCGATGCACTTGCAAGGCAAGCTGCTGCGGGTGTTGCAGGAAAAAGAGTTCCAGCGGCTGGGCAGCAGCGGAAAAACGCTACCCGTCGAAGCGCGGATTATCGCCGCGACCCACCTCGATTTGCAGGAGCGGGTCGCGCAAGGCCAGTTTCGCCTCGATTTGTATTACCGCCTGCACGTCATTCCGATTCAACTGCCTGCTTTGCGGGAGCGCAGGGAAGACATTCTTTTGCTCGCCCATGAATTTCTGGCTGCGTATACAAAAACGCTGGGGAAAACGATTCGCGGCTTTTCCCAGGAGGCGCAGTCCGTGCTGTTTTGCCATGACTGGCCTGGCAACGTCCGCGAGCTGGCGAATACGGTTGAATACGCGGCCAATCTGGAAAACTCCGACTGGATACAAGTGGCAAGCCTGCCTGGACACACATTCCGGCTGCAAAAGCCTGCGGAAAGAACGGGACGCACAGATAGCAGCGAAGCGCCAAAGCCGATCGCGACGCTCAAAGAGCTGGAAAAGTCTGCTGTGGCGCAAGCTTTGAATGAAGTGCGGATGCGCAAGGGCAAAAAGGAAGAAGCAGCCGCGCTGCTCGGGATCAGCCGGGCGACGCTGTTTCGGAAAATGCGCGAGTACGGACTGTTGTGACTCTCGCGTGCTGACGTGGATGAAGAGCGAAAAGAGCCGGGGAGCCTATGGGACCGGCTTTTTGGGTTTGCGTCATTTTTGTGATATGATAGAGGGTAGAGGATAGGGGAACGAAGTTGTATGAGAGGAGTGGCATAGCATAATGAAAGAGCTGATGGGATGGGTCCGTTCGATTGCCTTTGCAATCGTCTTCGCTCTGGTTCTCGGAATCTTCGTGTTCCAGCCGTACAAGGTTGATGGTCATTCGATGGACCCTACCTTGCAAGACCAGCAACGCATTTACGTGTCCAAGCTATCGCATACGTTTTCGTATTTGCCGGACTATGGCGATATCGTCGTCATCGACAGTCGCGTGGAACGCAAAAGGTCCCTTGTGGACGACGTCGTCAGTCACCCATTGGTGGCGCTGGTGACAGGGAAAGCGGACGACGACCACTCGATGTACGTCAAGCGAGTGATTGGCAAGCCTGGCGATGTGCTGGAGTTCAAAGACAATCAGGTGTATCGCAACGGCACGGTGCTCAACGAACCGTACATCAAGGAAACGATGGAGTACGTATCCGATGGAAAAGTGACAGTGCCAGCCAACCATATTTTCGTCATGGGGGATAACCGCAACCATAGCACGGATTCCCGTGAGATCGGCTTTATTCCACTTGATCACATCATGGGCACGATGATCCAAAATCCGTTTACAAACGAAGAGAAATAGCAGGAGCAAAGGTTGTCCATTCACGGGCAACCTTTGTTTGCAACAAGAGAAGTTCTCGCATTTTTCTGGCAAGCCGCAAAAGGAGGGCTGACGATGCCCGGCATACTGATTGCAGACAGGGACGCGACAGAGCGGGCCGGGATCAGCTGGCTCGTCGCAAGCTGCGCCATCCCGTATGACCAAGTACATACGGCCGGGACGATGGCGGAAGTGTTTCAGGTGATGGAAGCACACCTGCCGCAAGTCGTCTGCATGGAACTGGATATGATTGACAAGGCGCACTGGGAGCGCTTCAAACTTTTGGTCGCCCAATATCGGCCGATCGTGCTGGTCACGACTTCGGAAGCGACCTTTGAGCGGGCGATGCAAGGAATCGAGCTTTCCGCGCGGGACTTGTGGCTGAAGCCGCAAACACCTGAATACATCCGCCGCGTTTTGACGCGCTGCTGTCAGGAACGCTCAGGAGACGAACGGCTGGAGCCAGGAGCGGGGAGCGTCCAGGGGCTGCGCAAGGAAATCTCGTATCTCGACTTGTTTTTGCCCGGATCGTCGCCAGTTGGTCAGCAAAAAGTCATGCTCGCCCAATTGGAGGATGCCCGCAGACATTCGGAGCTGCTCGACTTTTTTTCCGGCTACCCGTTTCGCGACAAGCCTGTGCTGTTGCCGACCAAAGACGCGATTGCCGCTGTTTTTCCGGCAGACGCTACCTTGTCCTGGTCCCAGTGGCACCAATTCGGCAAGCGCTTGCTGATGGACTGGGAGGCGTCGAGCGATGCTCCGCTTTTTCTCGTCATCCACGATGCCGAAGATTCCGAGCAGAGCTTGCAGCAAAAATACGAGCAGGCGAGCCAGGCGCTGCACTTGCGTTTTTTCAAGGGCTATCGGCAAGTGAGCATGGTGGAAGGCAGCGTAAACTGGCTGATGATCGACCCGTTCCTGACGCCAGGCGAGCAGCGAACGTGGATCGACATGCTGCACAGCGGCAATCGCGAGCAGCTGAAGCAGTGGCTGTATGCGCATTTTTTTTACAAGGACGAGCCGTACCCCGAGCCGGGGCTGTTGCGCATTCGTCTGACCAGCATTCTCGCGCAGGTCAGGCGCTACATGAAGTCGCACGGGCTGGACAGCGCTTTACTCGAAGAAGCGTACCATCGTGTGTTTGAGACGATTTTGTACGCCCCGATCTTGTACCGGATCGTGACGGAGCTGCTGCTTTTTATCAACGAACTGCTCGATACTTTCAACAACAGGGGCGACGAGATCAAAGCGGATGTGATCGAGCAAGCGCTGCGCTACATGGAGGGGCGTTACACCGATCCGGCTTTGCGCCTGGAAGATGTGGCCCGGCATGTCGACCGCAGCCCGGCTTATTTCAGCACGTTGTTTGCGCAGAAGCAAGGCAGCTCCTTCCGGCAAATTCTCACGGCGATGCGGGTGAAGGAAGCGCAGCGCCTGCTGCTGGAAACGGCGTTGTCCGTCCAGGAGGTGGCCGAGCGCAGCGGGTTCGTCAATGCCAATTACTTTAGTAAAATTTTTAAGGAAAAGACGGGTACAACCCCACGTTTGTTACGAAATCAAAAGAAAAGATAGAAATCGAAAGAAAAGAGAGTTTTTTAGAAAATTCAATCTGCTTCCCTTGATTCAATCGAAAGAAGAGGCACCAAATCGAAAGCATGGTGCCTTTTTTGTCTGTTTTCCGGCTTTTACAATATAGCTAAGAGATACACACTCTAAGGAAAAGCAGGTGGAAGCAGGATGACAACGACACAATCCATTGAGCAATTGATTCAGGCTTACTCGGGCACTGAACTGCATACAAAAGGGTGGATTCAGGAAGCGGCGCTGCGCATGCTTTTGAACAATTTGAATCCCGACGTGGCGGAGCGTACGGAAGATTTGGTCGTGTATGGCGGGATCGGAAAAGCGGCGCGCAACTGGGAATGTTTCGATGCTATTGTCAAAACATTGCAAACGTTGGAGAGTGACGAGACACTGCTGATCCAGTCCGGGAAGCCAGTGGCGGTGTTCAAGTCCCACACGGACGCGCCGCGCGTGCTTTTGGCAAACTCCAACCTCGTTCCGGCCTGGGCCAACTGGGAGCACTTCCACGAGCTGGACAAAAAGGGCTTGATGATGTACGGACAGATGACGGCAGGCAGCTGGATTTACATCGGCAGCCAGGGGATCGTCCAGGGAACGTACGAGACGTTTGCGGAGCTGGCTCGCCAGCATTTTGCAGGTACACTAGCTGGCACGATCACGGTTACTGCTGGCCTCGGCGGCATGGGCGGCGCACAACCTCTGGCCGTATCGCTCAATGGCGGCGTGAGCATCAACATCGAGGTCGACCCGACACGCATCCAGCGCAGACTGGATACACGCTACCTGGATGTGATGACAGACAGCCTCGATGAAGCGATCAAAATGGCGGAGGAAGCCAAGCGGGAGAAAAAAGGCATTTCGATCGGACTTTTGGGCAATGCGCCGGAAGTGCTGAATGCGATGCTTGACCGCGGCTTTATACCGGACGTTTTGACGGACCAGACTTCTTCGCATGACCCGCTCAACGGCTACATTCCGGAGGGCATGAGCCTGGAAGCGGCCGCAGAGCTGCGCACGCGCGATCCGAAAGAATACGAGCGACGTTCCAAAGCGAGCATCGCCAACCACGTCCGCGCCATGCTGGCTTTGCAGGAGAAGGGTGCCGTTACGTTTGACTACGGCAACAACATCAGACAAGTAGCGAAAAACGAGGGTGTCGAGGACGCATTCCGCTTCCCTGGCTTTGTGCCGGCTTACATCCGCCCGCAATTTTGCGAGGGCAAAGGCCCGTTCCGCTGGGTAGCGCTGTCCGGCGATCCTGAAGATATTTACAAGACGGACGAAGTCATTCTGCGCGAGTTTTCCTATAATACGCATCTGTGCAACTGGATTCGCATGGCGCAGGAGCGGATTCAGTTCCAGGGACTTCCCTCCCGCATTTGCTGGCTGGGGTATGGCGAGCGGGCGCGTTTTGGCCAAATCATTAACGAGATGGTGGCGCGCGGCGAGCTGAAAGCGCCGATCGTCATTGGCCGCGATCACCTCGACTCTGGCTCTGTCGCTTCGCCAAACCGCGAGACAGAAGCGATGAAAGACGGCAGTGACGCTGTTTCCGACTGGCCGATCCTGAACGCGATGATCAATGCGGTAGGCGGCGCAAGCTGGGTGTCGGTGCATCACGGCGGCGGCGTCGGGATGGGGTACTCCTTGCACGCAGGTATGGTCATCGTGGCAGACGGCACGCCGGAAGCGGCGCGGCGCCTGGAGCGCGTCCTGACCAGCGACCCGGGAATGGGCATCGTCCGCCATGCGGATGCAGGCTACGAGCTGGCGATTCAGACCGCCAAGGAAAAAGGCGTCCACATCCCGATGTTGAAGGAGTAAAAGCGATGAACAAACCAGTATGGATTCGCCATGCCAGCCAGCTTGCCACGCTGGCTGGCGGCTCTCACTCTCCGGTGACAGGTGCCAGAATGAACGAGCTGTCCATCATCGAAAATGGCAGCGTCTGGCTGGAAAACGGTGTAATCGAACGCGTCGGCACGGATGAAGAACTGGCTGAGTGGTTCCGCGAACGCGCCCACGAAGCGGATGTCATTGACGCCACAGGCAAACTGGTTACGCCTGGCCTGATTGATCCACACACACATCTGGTACACGCAGGCACGCGGCAAAACGAGTTCAACATGCGGCTCTCTGGCGCTACTTATATGGAAATCATGAACAACGGCGGCGGAATCCACGCCACGACGGCTGCGACGCGACAGGCGACGCATGACGATCTGTATGAGCAGAGCAAGCGGCGGCTCGACCAGTTTTTGCTGCACGGAGTGACGACGGTCGAAGCGAAAAGCGGCTACGGCCTTACTTTGGAAGACGAGATCAAGCAGTTGGAAGTAGCGCAAAAGCTGCATGAAACCCACCCGATCGATCTCGTGAGCACCTTCATGGGCGCACATGCGGTACCGCGCGAGTACAAGGAAACGCCGGATGCGTTTGTCGATCTCGTCATCGAGCAGATGATTCCCGAAGTAGCGCGCCGCAAGCTGGCCGTCTTCAACGATGTGTTTTGCGAGCGTGGCGTGTTCACTCCCGAGCAGTCGCGGCGCATTCTCGAAGCGGGCCGGGAGCACGGCCTTTTGCCGAAAATTCACGCCGATGAGATCGAGCCGTACGAGGGAGCCGAATTGGCGGCGTCTCTGGGAGCGGTGTCCGCCGATCATTTGCTGCGGGCGTCAGATGCGGGCATCGAGCGAATGGCGGAAGCAGGCGTCATCGCGGTACTGCTGCCGGGAACGGCCTTTTTCCTCATGGCGGAGTCCGCAAACGGCCGCAAAATGATTGACCGTGGCGTGGCAGTCGCGATCTCGACCGACTGCAATCCCGGCTCCTCGCCTACTGTCTCGATGCCGCTCATCATGAACCTCGGCTGCCTGAAAATGGGCATGACCCCGGCAGAAGTGCTGACGGCGGCGACGATCAATGCGGCACACGCGATCCGTTGCGCCCACGAGGTCGGCAGCATCGAGGCCGGAAAAAAAGCCGATGTTACCATTTTTGCTGTGCCTGACTTCATGACGCTGCAATACCGTTACGGTGTGAACCATGTGGATACGGTAATCAAAAACGGAGCAGTAGTCGTGGCGGGAGGGCGGCTCGTATGACGGCATACCCGTACCCGCTGCTTAAACCGCCCAGCTTTGCCTGGGACAGGAGTGCCGCGCCAGCCGAGCCAAAAGTGAGCGAATGGATCAAGACGCTAGAGGTGGCAACGGCGGGCAGCACTGATTGGAGCGACTACGACGTAGCGCTGCTCGGAGTGCCGCTTTCCCGTTCGTCCATCTCGGCCTCGGCCGCCAGCGAAAATCCAGATGCGATGCGGCGGGCGTGGAAATATTTTACGACGTACAATCTCGATTACGATGTCGACCTGCAATCGCTTCGCGTGGTCGATCTGGGCGACGTCAGGCAGCATGTTACCGACATCGCCCAGTGCCACCGCAACATTCGCGAAGCCATGGCGCACATGCGCACGAACCATCCTCAGCTTTTGCCCATGATGATGGGCGGCGATCACTCGATTACGGCCATGCTGATCAAAGGCTACAAGGACGTTCACACGGACGAGCGGGTAGGCATTTTGCAGCTGGACACCCATTTTGACTTGCGCGACCTGACGGATAACGGACCTTCGAACGGCACGCCGATTCGCAATTTGATCGAAAGCAAGACGATCCAGGCCGAGGACGTTCACAACATCGGTTTGCACGGCTTTTTCAATGCCCGGTCGCTCAAGGCTTACGCGGATGAGGCAGGCGTGCGCTATACGACGCTGCGCCAGGCGCGGCAAAAAGGCGTTGCCCAAACCGTGCAGGAAGCGCTCGAACGGCTGGCGGCACAAGTCGATACGATTTATTTGACCGTCGATATGGATGTGCTCGACATCGGCTACGGGCCGGGCGTCCCTGCTTCTACTCCCGGGGGTATGCGGAGCGACGAGCTGTTTGACGCCGTCTATGAGGCAGGCTTGCACCCGAAGGTCAAAGCCATGGACATCGTATGTCTCGACCCGTACAAAGACCGGACGGAGGCGACAGTCAAAACAGCCGTTCATGTGATGCTGTCCTTTTTGACGGGATATCGGCAGCGAAAGTAATTTTTGGCGTCAAATCTGCTCCTGCAAAAGTTTTTTTGCTTGGCGAACCGTTGTTTCTCTGCTGCTGACAGAGGGACAGCGGTTTTTTGTCGAAAAAAAGCTAACTTTAGTAAGGTTCTTTTTCAAGCAAATTTTGGTAGAATTTACTTGCCATTTCTTGGGTTATCCATGACGGAAGAAAGTCAGCAGAAGACGAGGGAATGAGCCATTTTTACTATTTGCGAAAGGAGGAATGGAGAGGCCGATATGAAAAAGATGCTTTCAAGGCTGTTGTCCATGTTGTTGGTTTTTTCGCTGGTGCAGCCGATGGTGTTGCCTGAGCGTGTTGCCGTAGCCAAGGTAGAAGATCCGTTTCAAATCGTTGTCGATGAAGATTTTTTTGTAGATCCTATGGGTGCGTATCCGTACGGGGAAGCAGATGGCCTAGGAGGAAACAATCGTGTATTTGTCGGGTATGACGCTGCTTTTGGACCTGCGAATGCTGCAATGAAGTTTCATTTGGGGCCAGACAAGGTGGACTTTGGCCGAAAGATCGAATCTGCCCAATTGAAGCTTTACCTGACCAAAGTGGACAGGACAGGGGGCGAGCCTTTTCTCGACCTGTATGGAGTGGACAATGACTCCTGGTCGCAGTTGGACATGACCTTGCCTGCTACCGGCACTGCCCTTGGAAAAGCTCCCGCGTCCGGCTCGAGTTTGCAAAAGGACAGCTGGGTGTCTTTTGATGTGACTGATTACATCAAGCTCCAATCGAACGACAAAGTGGCGAGCTTTGTGCTAAAGGGTGCTCAAACCGCTCCGCCTATCCCAAATGCGCAAGTACAAGTCCTTTTTTACGACAAAGCTTCCAACAACTCACCTTTGCTTCCCAGACTCGAAATCAAGTATGTCGATAACTCCCCACCGACAGACATTTCACTCAGCAAACAATCCGTAAAAGAAAATCTGCCACCGAACACGCTGGTCGGAACATTGAGCGCGACAGACCCTGACAGCGAAGACCAAGGGAATTTGACCTTCGAGCTCGCAGGGGGCGATCAAAGCGCCTTCAAGCTGGTTGACAACAATTTGTACACAACGCAATCGTTTGACTACGAAGCGAAAAGCAGCTATTCCGTCTCGATCAAGGTAAGCGATCCGTCGGGAGGCTCATTCACCAAAGCTTTTACCATTCAAATCGAGGATGTGCAGGAGCCGCCTACCTCTGCCGAGCTGAAAATCAATGGCGGAATGCTGGCCACCGGTTCCAGTCAGGTTAATCTGCAGGCAACCGTTGTCGACCCCGATACGGGCAAGCCGTTAGAGGTGCGTTTTTCCAATGCGTCCGATCAGTGGACGGAGGACTGGAAGCCTTACAGTGCGGCTACCTCCTATAACTGGGCGCTGACTGCGGGCGACGGAGCGAAGACCGTCTATATGCAGGCGCGCGACGAGGCTCACAACCAAATTTCCGCGAGCGCCAATATCACGCTGGATACGACACCTCCTGTGGTATCTGGAGTGAGCAATAACGGCTCCTACTCGCAAGCAGTGACAATCACATTCAACGAAGGAACAGCGACATTGGACGGCGCTGTATTTGTCGGCGGCGGAACGGTAACGGCAGATGGCGACCATACATTGGTCGTGACAGATATGGCCGGCAATACGACGACCATTCGCTTTTTTCTGGACACAACTCCTCCGACCGGAACGCTTGTGATCGAAAACGGCAAGACGTTCACGACGACACGGGACGTTGCACTGACGATCACGGGTACAGACGGCGCGGGAAGTGGACAAATCCAGATGAGCTTTTCCAATGACGGAACGACTTGGTCTACTTGGGAGCAGCTTGCCGCCACCAAAGCTTGGCAACTGGCTGCTGGAGACGGAAACAAGACCGTGTACATGAAGCTCAAGGATGGCGAAGGGCATGAGCAGCAATATTCTGACAGCATCATGCTGGATACGGTTCCTCCGGTAGCCACCATGTCCATTAAAGGCACGAATGCGGGCAATACGGCGACTTCCACGGCAGCAGTGAAGCTGTTGCTCGAAGCGACAGACGCTAACGGGCCGGTAGAGGTGAGCCTGTCCAACACTGACGGCGTGTTCGCGGACGGCTGGCAGCCGGTGCAACCGGAAATGTCCTGGACGCTCACGAATGGCGACGGCACCAAAACCGTCTACGCCAAATTCCGCGATCAGGCCGGGCATGAAACGAGCAAATCAGCGAGCATTTTGCTGGACACGGTTCCGCCAGTCGTGACAGGAGTTGCGGCGAACCAGATTTCCAAGCAGGCTGTTACGGTTCAGTTTTCGGAAGGAACAGCTTTGCTGAACGGCCAGCCTTTCAGCGGCGGGGATACGATCTCCCAAGACGGGGCTTACACGCTTGTCGTCACAGACGAGGCGGGCAATGTCACAACGCTGTCTTTTACCGTGGATCAGACGAAGCCGCAAGGAACGATGACGATCGGCAATGGCGACACTCACACGAATCAATCGCAAGTCAGCTTGCAGTTGAACGTGACGGATTTGACTTCCATGACCACTGTCTACTCCAATGACGGGGCCAACTGGAGTTTGCCAGAGCCGTACGCAAGCACGAAGACATGGACGCTTGCTCCCGGAGACGGAGAGAAGCGAGTCACGGCAAACATAACGGATGCAGCAGGGAATACCGCAACATTGGAAGCGACCGTCATCGTCGACCAGACGGCTCCGACCGGAAGCTTCACGATCAATGACGGCGCGAGTGCGACAAACGCGAAGCAGGTGGCACTGAAGCTGCAATACGCCGATGCCGACGATCAGTTGCAAATGCGCTTTTCTCCGACAGGCAGCGGCGATTGGTCTGGATGGGAAGCGGTACAGGAGACAAAATCGTGGACTTTGTCAGACGGGGATGGCGCGAAGACGGTATTTTTGCAAATACGCGATCGTGCTGGCAACGTGCTTGACCTGCAAAAGTCAATTACTCTCGATGCGACTGCTCCTGTCGTAACAGGCGTTGACGATGAGGGCGTGTACAACTCAGACAGGCTGATTACTTTCTCGGAAGGAACAGCTACGCTGAACGGCGCGCCATTCGCGAGCGGCGCGACTGTCACGGAGCAAGGAAACTACACGCTTGTCGTGACAGACGAAGCCGGAAACAAGACGACCGTCGTCTTCTCCATCGACAAGACGCCGCTGTTTGGCGCTTTCTCGATCAATGAAGATGCGCCGTTCACCACCTCGCGAGACGTGACCTTGCACGTGACAACAAGCAAAAGTGCAGCTGACACAAGCATGTCTTTCTCGATGGACGGTACTACCTGGAGCGTGCCAGAACCTTTTGCACTAACAAAAGCGTGGCAATTGCCAGTCGGTGACGGTGTCAAAACCGTCTATGTGAAATTGCTGCACAAATCGGGTTACATCGCGAACATGCAAGATGAAATTACGTTGGACACAACCTTGCCGTCAGGGTCGCTCAGCATTAATGGAGGGGCCAGCGTGACGCAGGATCAAACGGTCAATCTGACTGTCACCGCTACTGATGCCAATGGACCTGTCCAGGTTCGCTTCGCCAACGAAAGTAATGCATGGAGCGCCTGGAACGATGCGGTTCCGACACAGACGTGGATGCTTTCTGCTAACGACGGGCAAAAAACCGTCCACATGCAGATGCGTGACAAGGCGGGCAATGTAGCCGACGTCTCCGCCAACATCGAGCTTGATATGGAAGCGCCTGTCGTTTCGGGCGTGGAGAACGGCAAAAGCTACAAAGACGATGTGCAGATTACGTTCAACGAAGGGACGGCAACCCTCGACGGTCAGCCGTTTACCAGCGGAACGACCGTAAGCAGTGAAGGCGAGCATGAGCTTGTCGTCACGGATGCCGCGAGCCATGTCACACGCATTGCCTTTACGATTGACAAGACTGCTCCGCAAGGCACGTTTGCCATCAACAGCGGCGCGCAAACATCCAGCTCCGTCTACGTGACGCTGAATGTAACCGCCACGGACTCGCTAGGAACGGTAGAAATGCGTTTTGCCAATGAAAACGAGGGCTGGAGCGATTGGCAACAGGTCGCTGCAAGCACGTCTTGGCGGCTCGCGTATGGCAATGGCATGAAAAAGGTGCTGCTGCAACTGCGCGACGAAGCGCATAACACGACCGAGCTGGAAGCGCAGATCAGGCTGTCTGTCTATCAGCCGCCAAGCGCGGTCAAGGTAACGGGTGTAGAGCTGGACGTTCGCCAGTTGGTGCTAAAAGCAGGCGAGACGCACGAACTGAAGGCCGTGATTCAGCCGGAAAATGCGACTGACAAGCGAGTCAAGTGGGAGAGCAGCGATCGTGCCGTAGCGGAAGTGAATGAGCAAGGCAAGGTCGTGGCCGTAGCACCTGGTACCGCGCGCATCACCGTCACAACGGCAGACGGCGGCTATACCGCAACGGCGGACGTAACCGTCAAGGCAACTGTTTCTGACGTTTTGCAGGCATCACAAAAAGCATTTCGCCTGAAGCCCAAAGAGCGGCAAAGCTTCCAAATCTTCAAGGTGGATGGCGCTAAAAAGGTCGACATCACCACGGATGAAGCGGTAGAGTATTCCACCGAAAACGATCTTGTCACGGTGACAGCGGGCGAGATTCAGGCAGGCAGCAAAACGGGCAAAGACATAATCACGGTTTCGTATGAAGGGCAAGAGCTGCACATCCCCGTTACGATTACAAGCGGTACAGACGCCAGAATCAAGCTGCTGACTCGCAGCGAAGGCGTGCTGGAAGTAGACGAGGAGCGGCAGCTGGAGCTTGTCGTGCTGGACGGTGACGAGACCGAAGATATTACCGAGCAGGCAAACTGGATATCCTCCGATCCTGAAGTTGTGGAGGTAACAGAAGAAGGCAAGCTGATCGCCAAAGCGACTGGTACCGCGGTAATTTCCGGAAAAGTGGACAAGAGCAAATTCCGGGTTCGCCTCATGGTTGTAGACGAGAAAATCCCGGTTCGCTTGGAGGCTGCTCCTTCGTATGTACGTCTGAAAGAAGGTCAGGAAAAGCCGATTACCTTGATCGGAACATACAGCAAAAGCTATACAGATCTCATTGCAGAAGAAGTGGAATGGGCGGTCGAGGACCCCGAGATTGCGGAAGTAGTCGACGGAAATGTGGTCGCCAAACAAGCCGGAAAAACTGCGATTACGGTCACCTACAAAGGCAAGACAGCCAAAATCACAGTAGAGGTCAGGCAGTAGCAAGCAACAGGAGAGAGGTGCCAGCTGGACGATTCAGCTGGCCCTTTCGCAATAGGATGTGCGCTTTTTCTGATCCGCCACAAGCAATCAAGGAGGCAGCGACAAAGATGGAATCAATTTTGGGAGAAATCAGAATGTTTGCCGGAGAATTTGCGCCAGTAGGCTGGGCCTTTTGCAACGGTCAATTGCTCAGCATCGCGGAAAATGATGCATTGTTCAACCTGATTGGGACGACCTATGGCGGCGATGGCATGACTACGTTTGGCCTTCCTGATTTGCGTGGGCGGGTTCCCGTCCATCAGGGAAAAAATCCGCGTACGCAAACAACCTTTTCCATCGGGGCAAAAGGGGGAACAGAGACGGTACACCTGCAGACAAACCAATTGCCGATCCACACCCACACGGTCAACGTGTCGTCAGCAGAAGGTACAGAAATCGAGCCGGGCCAGCACGTATGGGCAAAACGAATCGTGCAATTCTCGCAAAATCCCGCCGCAATTCAGATGAGCCCAGGCTCTGTAACATTTGAGGGCGGAAACCAGCCGCATTCCAACATGATGCCGTTTACCGTAATCAGCTTCATTATTGCCACGCAAGGCTATTATCCACCGCAATCATAAGGAAACTATTAACCACTGGAGGTTGACGATCATGTCAGAACCGTATGTCGGCGAAATTCGCGCCTTTGCTTTTCCTTTTCCGATGAGAGGATGGGCGCTGTGCGATGGGCAGATTTTGCCGATCAACCAAAATCAGGCGCTGTACTCCATTATCGGAACAACCTACGGAGGGGACGGAAAAACGACGTTTGCCTTGCCGGATTTGCGGGGCAGAGTGCCTGTGCATGTCGGAAATGGCGTGGGGTATGGACAAGCTGGCGGTGAGGAGGTCCATGCTCTGACGGTTCGCGAAATGCCGCAGCATCAGCACGTGGCCAAGCCTCTTGTGACAACGGGCGTAACGGAAAAAGCAGTTGCGAACGTATGGGCCAAGACGGATTATCAGGCATTTGCTGCCCAGCCTAATGCGACGATGCGCCAGGATGCTCTGCTCACAACGGGCGGGGGCCAGCCGCACTATAACATGCAGCCGTATCAGGTGTTCAATTACTGCATTGCCATCCAAGGAGTATATCCGAGCCGCGATTGATAGAGGAGGAAAACGAATGGAAGCCTATTACGGGGAAATTCGCATTTTTACAGGAAAGTTCGCTCCAAGAGGCTGGGCTTTTTGCGATGGAGCCTTAATGCAAATTCGGCAGAATACCGCTCTGTACGCCATCCTGGGCACCAGATTTGGCGGAGATGGCATAAACACCTTTGCTCTGCCCAATTTGCAAGGGGCGGCACCTATGCACCATGGAGCAGCGCCGGATTTGACGCCGCGAACGATTGGCGAGCAGGGCGGGAGCAGCGAGGTCGGACTGACGATTCAGGAGATGCCTGCGCATACGCACATTCCCAATGCAGCGGAGAAGCCGACGACGAACAATCCGGACGGGATGATCTGGGCGAACACGGAAGGCAGAGGACGTGTCTTTGCCTATGGAGCGCCGAACGCTTCGGAGCAGACTCCTTTCAGCCAAGCCGCGATTTCAGTTGCGGGTGAAGGAATGCCGCACAACAATCGACAGCCGTTTTTGGGTGTTCACTATATCATTTGTCTGGAAGGCGAATTTCCACAAAAGCCGTAACAAAAGCCTGATCTCAAAAAGAAGTGCCAGATGCGAAGCTGCCCTGCATCTGGCACTTGCTTTGTCCGATTGACCTATTGTAAGATGACAGAATATTACTGCGATACCGTTTCCTTGGGGTGATTTGATGCAGATGCCTGTCCATGATTCATCCTCGATCTCTGTCTCTGTTCAATTGAAAGAGCAACTAAAAAGTTTGATGGAACAACGAATTTATCAGCCACGCGAAACATTGCCAGCAGTCCGTGCGCTATCCGGCTTTTTGCGGCTGAATCAGGATACCGTGCAAAAGGCGTACGAGGCGCTGAAAGCAGAGGGCTACGTCACGATTGGAAACGATGGCGAAGCAGTGGTTGCGGACCCGCTCCCGAGAAAAAGCGGAATGCCCGCTGCGAGTGGCATTTCTTCGCGAGAGCAGCAGAAGGATGCCGCTGTTTCACCGCCCGTTTCAGGAAAGCCGGGACATCCGGCCAGCTTCAAGCGGGAGGAAAGGACGAAGCCAGCGATCCTGTTTGCCGAGTGCAATGTCGTGCAAGTGCAGGAGTACGCAGTCGAGCTGGAAAAAGCGACAGGCTACACGGTGAAGCCATGCCTGATCAAAGACTTGGACCAGTTTGCCACAAGCATCGTGAACGGCTACTACGATCTCGTCGTCACGACGTTTTTGCATATAGAAGAAGTGCAAAAATGGCTGGATCGTCTGGAAGGAGACAATGTGCCGATCGTCATCGGCTGCCTGTTGGATTCCAATCTCCAGTCGATCCGCGAGCTTCAGCAATTGCCGCCCGGAAGCCTGGTCGGAATCGGGGGCACGACCTGGGAGGGCGCGCACAATTTCCGCCAGTCGATTATGAATGCCGGGATGACTCATCTGGAGCTTTTGGTCGGCACGATGGAGTACCCCTCATCCCTGGATGAAGTGCTGGCGGCCAAGCCCGAGCTGATTGTCTGCACCAGCATCGTCGGTGCTTATTTGAAAAGGCAGGCGCGTTTTTTGCCGCTGCTGATTGAAGATCGCTTCTTGAATGTCCAGTCGGTGCAGTACATTCAGCAATTCGTCGAAGGCTTCCGGCAGTGAGCAAAGCAAATCCCCGGACTTGTCCGCCGATCGTTATGGTATGATGAAGGGGAGAGCTTTTCCACAAAAGGAAAAAGAGGTGCTATCATGTCAGGATTCGGAATATTTCGTGAAGTAATCACATCGGAAACCCAATTGCGGGAAATTTTCGGAGAGCCGAGCCGTCTGGTGCAAAACAAGGTGATTACCCAACTGGACGACCATTGCCGCAATTATATAGCCCAGTCGCCTTTTTTGATTATCTCGACTGCCGACGAAAAAGGAAACTGTGACGCATCCCCGCGCGGCGATGCTCCAGGCTTCGTGCACATCGTCGACGACCACCATCTGGTTATCCCGGAGCGCCCGGGCAACAAGCGGATGGATTCGATCACCAACATCCTCGTGAATCCGCACATCGGCCTGATTTTTTTGATTCCGACCTTGGAAGAAACGCTGCGGATCAACGGTCGGGCGTGCATCATCCAGGATCAGGATATTTTGGAGAAAATGGCGGTCAAAGGCAAGGTGCCGACGCATGGAATCGGCGTGCAAGTAGAAGAATGTTACGCCCATTGCGCCAAGGCGTTCATGCGCTCCGGGCTGTGGAAGCCGGATACGTGGCCTGAGGCTGGAACGACCCCGGATATCGCCAAAATGATCGCGGATCATGTGAAGCTGCCCGGTTTAGGGGCGAAAGAAGTGGCTGAGGGATTGCAGGATAGCTATAAAAATCGCTTGTACTAAAAGGTGGGCTTTTTGCCAGCTTGTATGAGACAAGTTTTCCGATCGACCAACCTGTGATATACTTTCTTAATGTAAGTACATAAACAGCGTTAGTCGGGAGGAGATCGGATGGCAACAAAAATCACGGATCGTTCCGTTTTGAACAACGGAGTGGAAATGCCTTGGTTGGGCCTGGGTGTCTGGAAAGCAAAGGAAGGCAACGAAACAGTGGCAGTCCGCTCGGCTATTGAGGCGGGTTACCGCAGTGTGGACACGGCAGCTGTCTACGGCAACGAAGAAGGCGTAGCAGAAGGTATCCGTCAGGCGGGAATCGATCGCGATCAGCTGTTCATCACGACAAAGGTTTGGAATGCGGATCAGGGCTATGAGTCGACGCTCAAAGCTTTTGACGTGAGCATGAAAAAGCTGAAGCTCGACACGCTTGATTTGTACCTGGTCCACTGGCCGGTAAAAGACAAGTTCGTGGACACGTGGAAAGCCTTGGAAAAGCTGTATCGGGACGGCTACGTGCGCGCAATCGGCGTGAGCAATTTCCACATTCACCATCTGGAGGAGCTGCGCAAGCACAGCGAAATTACGCCAGTTGTCAACCAGGTCGAATACCATCCGCTGCTCACGCAAAAGGAGCTGCATGCGTACTGCAAGGATTGCGCTATCCAGCTGGAGGCGTGGAGTCCGCTGATGCAAGGAAACCTCGATCATCCGCTGCTGGTGGAACTGGGACAAAAATACGGCAAATCGCCTGCGCAAATCGTCATTCGTTGGGATTTGCAAAACGGGGTCGTCACAATCCCGAAATCGATCACGCCTGCTCGGATTGAGCAAAATGCCGACGTCTTTGATTTTGCGTTGAGCGCGGAAGACGTGGACAAAATCAGTGCGTTGAACGAGAACAAGCGCTTTGGGCCAGACCCGGACAACTTCGATTTCTAAAATCACGGTGATAATAGCAGGGGGCTGTCCCGAACGTCTCGCGCAGACGAAGGGGATGTGCCCCTTTTCTTTTGCCTTTTCCTGGTCGAACAAGATCAAGGCAAGGCGTGCTCAAAAAAGGCAAAGCCCCCGCCGGACGATTTCGTCCCGATCAGGAGCTTATGCCCGGTTTATCTGCGCCTGCGATAGGCAACGATCGTTCTGTACATGCTTTTGTCCGCGAGCTTCAAAAATAGAGAGATGTCAGGACGCAAGTTTGCTTCAATGATCCACACCCGTCCTTTTGCATCGACGCCCATGTCCAGGCCGAAAACGCGCTGACTTGTATAGTAGCGGGACAGACGCTGGGCAGCGAGCAGAGCAACCTGCCGCATGCGGGCGATGACGGCAGCAGGAGAAGCGCCGCGAATGTTCGAGCGGTGGAGGGCTGTGGAGAGCGGGAGCACTTTGCCGCCGCTGCGCTTGATGTTGGTAATGATATAGCCGCGTCCGGCCACTTTGGCAAGCATTCCGGTCACGACCCACGGCTGACCGCTTTTTCGCTGCACCATGACTCTGACGTCAAACAAAGATCCGCTGACGCGAGCCAAAGAGATGCCTCGCTGCACGAGATAGCGGCTGTTAATTTTTTTGCGCAAATACTTGTAGGTCGATTTTTTGCTGTGCTTGGTCTTGCGTTTGGCACCGCGCTGGATGCGGTATTTGCTGCGGCCCAGTCCGGTTACGAGAATGACTCCGGCTCCGCCGCTGCCTGCGGCTGGCTTGGCGATCACTTTGCTGTAGCGATCGAGGAAATCGTACAAGGCGCGTTTGGAAAAGGGACGCGTGCGCGGCAATGCGCCGGACAGGGTGGAGCTTGCGCGCAAGACGTAGTATTTGGTAAGCTTGGACTCGCTTTTTTTGCCCAAAGAGGTCATTCCCCCAATCGAAATATGAAACGTCTTTTGCTTCTTCATAATGTATGTGCAGCTTGTTTCAGCGCTTGTGGGAATGTCCTTGCTGTCAAAAAATAGGTAGGATATGGCGGGGAGGGCGAAGATTCGCTCTTTACTATGCCTTTAATTTTTGTATACTGAAAAGTAGCATATTTGTTTCATCAGATGAAACGAACGGAACCAAGTAGGAAGAAGGGGTAAGAAACAATGGATGAACAAAAAGCAAACGTTCGCTCTGTCGAACGTGCTTTGGATATCCTGCTCTGTTTTACGGACGCCACAGACCTTGGGCTTAGTGAGATATCGAGTCGCCTTTCCTTGCATAAAAGCACCGTGCATCGTCTGCTGGCGACGCTGGAGAACAAGGGCTTTCTCATCCGTGATGTTCAGACGGAGAAATACCGGCTGGGCTTTCGAATCTGGGAGCTTTCGGCCAATTTGACGCATAACGATGATCCGGCTACGCTTCTCTTGCCTGAGATGGAGAGATTGCGGGATTTGGTCGAAGAAACAATCAGCCTGTATGTGCGGGATGGAAACGAGCGGATACGTATTCAGGCTGTGCAGAGCAGACAACCGATTCGCCGGGTCGCTCCGATCGGGGCGCGCATGCCACTGGCTGTGGGAGCGTCCAGCAAGGTGTTGGTGGCTTATGCCGATCCGTATGTGCTGGAGCAAGTCTTGAACGATCCGAACTGGCCCGACTTCGTGAATCAGGAAGCGTACATCGAGCAGCTCGACCAGATCAGAAGACAAGGATTTGCCACCAGTGTGGAGGAACGGGAGCTTGGGACAGCGGCGGTCGCGGTTCCGATCTTCAACCGCAACGGGCAGCTTGTCGCATCGATTGCGGCTTCTGGCCCGTCCAATCGTCTGACACCGGAAAAAATGAGCCAGTACGCGCCGTACATTATGGAAGCAGCCTATCGCATGGGAAAAATGATGAAATAACGCCAAAAGCCAACACAGCTTCTGCTCAAGGAGCGTGTTGGCTTTTGGCTATTTGCGGTAGCTAAATTCCGTTTGCAGGACGCGCCAGAAAGACTGGACGGCGTTGTCGGCGAGAAAGCGCTCCCCGCGCGACCGCACGTACGCGCTCATGTCCGCGTAATAGGCCGGGTTGCGCAGCTTTTCGTAATGAAAAGCGATGTCGTGGGCATCTTGCACGAAAAGGGGATACGCTTCTCCGAGCAGAGCGAGATTGCCGATCGTCCGGGTCGTCAGCACGGGTACGCCGAGCGCCATGCATTCGATGATCCGCGACAAGTAGGAGTGGGACGGGTTTTGGTCCGGAGTGTTGTCGTAGAGCAGCGCAATGCCGATCCCGCTCTGGACGATCATTTTTTTCGTCGCCCACATCGATTTTTGCCCGTGGTCGGCTACTCCGGGCGTGCGCAGCAGAAGCCGCGCTTTCTTTTGATAGCTCCCGACGATGGACGGGTAAAGGACGCGCAGCTTCGCCTGCGGAACCGATTTGCGGATCAGGCGGATCGCTTTGGTGGCTACAGCAAGTCCATAGCGTGGTCGGATGACGCCTGCCCAGATCAGGTGCAGCGGATCTCCCGGCTGACGGATGAGCGCCCCGTCTTCCTGATGCTCGACAAACTGGGGCAGCACCTGGATTTTGCGGTTCAGTTCCTTTTCCGCGTATTTGGCTTTGCTTAACTGGTAGCGGCGATAGCGCTCGGCATTCGGCTCGGTCTGGAAAAAAACGACGCGGGAATGCTGAAAGATGTGATCCAGCCTGCCCATGATGTACGGATCGCGCAAGTTGTACTGGACGGCCAAATACAGCAGCTTTTTGCCGAGGGACGGCTTTTTTTCCACCAGATGAAACGCTTCGTTGCGGCCGCGGATAAACAAAAAGTCGTAGTTGTGCTTTTGGTCGCGGGCAATGAGGTCGTCGACGAGCTGGTCGGATTTGTAAAAGCGGACGTGTTCAAACGTAAAGCCGCCCATCCCGTTGCGAAACTGAAAGGGGAGGACGCAGTCGAGCACGTACCGCTTGCGTTCGTTTGCCCCAAGCTTCGCCACTTTGCGGTCGAGGGAGCGCAGCAAAATAAAAAATTGCAGGACGTTCCCCTTTGGCTTGAACTCGATGAGATTGCAGGAAAAACAAATTCTCACGGGGGATTCTCTCCTTCAACAAGGCTCTTTCCCTATCGTATGGGTTTTTGGGCCATTGGCTACTGGGGGAGGAGAAATCAGCAAGCGATTTTGAGTTTTGTTTACTCTAATATAAAACTTTACTAAAGTTAACTTAAGTGCTATCCTAGTCTTGGGTGTAACTGGAAGGGAAGGAAACAATGGCTGAAACGATTTCGTTGCGTGAGAAAAAGAAAGCGAAGACGAAGCTCGCCTTGCTGGAGGCAGCGCTTGCGCTGATCAACGAAGGCACATTCCGCAGCGTGCTTGTGGATGACATATGCGCGCAGGCAGAAGTCTCCAAGGTGACCTTTTTCAAATTTTTCCCGCAAAAAGAAGAGCTGCTGATTTATTTTATGAGCATTTGGCAGGTGCGGTGTTACAAAGAGCTGGCAGACAACGGGAAGCGAGGCTTTGCCGCCGTGCGCCACGCTTTTTCCATGGTAGCGGAATATGCGGAAAAGCAGCCTGGAATCATGCTCAGCCTGATCAGCTTTCTCGCCGAGCAAAAGATGCATCCGTGCGTTCCGGCACTGTCGAAGGCGGAACTGTCCTTGCTGTTCCCCGATGTCGAAGCGGCGCAGCGAGCTGAAATCGGCGGCAAGAACATGCACCAGATTTTTGAGCAGTGTGTGCAGGAAGCGCGCGAAGACGGACAGTTGGTTGCTCATGTCAGCAACGAAGAGGCAGTCGTTTTGTTATTCTCGATGTTTTACGGAGCGTATTTGTCGGCGCATTTGTTTCATTCTGATGATTTCATGGCTTACTATGAGCTTCATCTCAAAACGTTGACAAGGTAGGGGATTGCAGATGGCAAACGTAATGCCAGGGCGGTATACGGCAAAAGTGGATGGGTCTTATGTGGTGTTCATTATCGGTATGCGAATCAACCAGCTGCTGGCTGTGCACAAATGGGTTCCGGTGGCGAAGGCGATGGGCGGGATGATGCAGGAGCTGTATCAAAATCCCGAACTCGGGTTTTTGGGCAGCCGCTCCAGCGTCAACATGCGGACGATTACGCAGATTCAATATTGGCGGTCGTTTGAGCATTTGGAAAAGTATGCGCGGCATGCGCCCCTTCACCTGACAGCGTGGCGAAAATTCAATCAGGCGGTAGGGACGGATGGCTCGGTAGGGATTTATCACGAGACGTATCTGGTGGAAGCAGGGAACTACGAGTGCGTGTACGTCAATATGCCTGCTTTTGGCCTGGGAGAAGTGGGAGAGCTGGTTCCCGCCACAGGCAAGCGGGAATCAGCCCGACAGCGAATCAACAAAGAATAAGCGCGTCGGCAAGCCTATTCGTTTACGAGACGAAGCAACCATTCTTTGAGATCGACGATGCGGTTCGTTTTCGGTCGGCTGTCCGTCCCGGTGACCAAGAGCGGGACGAGTGAATCGACTTCATGCAGCGAGCCGTGTGCAGCACCTCCCAGATGGGCAGGAGAGCTTTCTGTCACCAGCTCGTAGCCAGGCTGGGCGGTGACAACCACGTAGCGCCCAGGATGGGAGTTCAAGGCACCGTTCAGCCTGGCAAGCACATCGGGGTATTTTCCGTACGTGATGCGCTTTTTTGCCCGCTTGATATCGAGCACGCTCGCGTCACCCTGCAAGCTCCACGACTGCCCGTACTCATCTTGAAAAGGCCCGCCTGGCTTGTACGCCACCCGGCGTTTGCCATCGCTTCCGCCAGCGGAGACGACGGTGGACGATCCTTCTTTGCGCGCGATGATATCGAGCCTCGGCTCGCGCTGAAGCTGAGTGACGAGCGCAGAGAGGGAGAGCTTTGGATCAAGGGCGTACACATACGCCATCCGTTCATTGGCGGCGATGACGACCTGGTCATTCGCTTGCGGAGGACGGCTGATCGGGGGGATGAGAAAAGGCGCGAGCAAGCTGCGCAGGTCGATAATAGCGGCTTGCCGATCCGCTTTTACCGCGCTTTGTGCGCTGTCTCCCATGACGATCCAACGCACTTCCTCGACCGCCTGGTCCCACGATCCAAAAGTATCAAGCAGACTTTGCAGCGCCTTGTCCGCATTTTCAATCCCGTCTATCGTCGCTGGCCCCTTTTTGTGGACCTCTGCGTCATTTTCCGGCAAGTAGGCAATGGTCAGCGGAGGCAGTCGGCTATGATCGATCAAAAAGGCGGTTTCCTGCGCAGAGAACTCATCGTTCATGCCGTATTTGCGCCAGATTCGCGTGTGCCGCTTTTGATTCGGATCGAGTTGGGCAAAGGCGGCGTAGGACATGAATGTCGGTCCCGTAACCGAAAGCTCGCCGGGAAGTTGAGCGGCCACCTCGATCAGATGGGGGATTTTCAAGGTATGGGCTGTTTTTCCGCGCCAGACAATCGCATTGATGGAAGCAGAGTCTTTGCCCAGGTCCGCGAGTTCTTCGTGGATCGTTTTTGTGTCTTTGCTCAACTGGGTTTGGTTCAATTGCTGAATGGCATCGAGCAGCACTTGCGGCTGGTCGATTTTCAGCGCTTCTTTCGGGCCGTATCCGTAGTAAATCATCCGGTTTTCCGCTTCGCTGTACCAGGAAAGTCCGGGGATGTGGTGGCGATCGGCGTAGCTTCCTGTGAGCAGCGTGCTGTCGATGGTGACAGACATCGTGGGAAAAGAACTGACGATGCGCGGGAAATAGTGTCCTTTTGCCTGCAAAAAAGCCAGGGCAGGAGCGCGGCCTTGGCGGATGGCTTCTTGCAGGGGCTTGTCCATTAACGAATCGATCAGGATGACCACGACTGGCTTATGCGCCTGAACCGAGCCGTCGTCAGAAAGCGGGGCTGGCCCCTTTTTCTCCTGGAGCTGAAATGGTTCACCAGCCTTGCAGCCGAAAAGGGGCAGGCTGAGCAGCAAAAAGGCAAGAATGGCGCAGGTCCATCGTGACTTCATGGGTTCAATCCAATCCTTTCCATGGCAAGATTCTCTTATGTTTTGTTGCTGGCGGCTAATCTATGCGAAAAAACTCCCCTGCTGACAGCGGGTGCTGTTCGTACAGGGGAGTGGGCAAGCGGTTATCCTTTTGGCAGCAAATGCGTGATTTCCACGACTTCTCCTTTGACCAAAAACAAGCGCGGGATGCGGTTGCTTAAAGTAGCCACGACTTCGTAGTTGATCGTTCCGAGCATTTCCGCGATTTCATCCACGGTAATTTCTCCGCCTTCTTGCTTGCCGTACAGGACGATTTCCTCGCCTTGCTTCGCTTTTCGCTCACCGAGACTGACCATCAGCTGATCCATCGTCACGCGCCCGGCAATGGGCATGCGCTTGCCTTTGTACAACACAAACCCGCGGTTCGACAAAGCGCGCGAGTAGCCGTCGGCATAACCGATGGGAATCGTTCCGATGACTTCGCCTTTTTTCGCTATGTACGTCGCTCCATAGCTGATCGTGTACGGTTCCGACAGCATCGTTTTCACATACGAAAAACGCGACTTCAAACTGAGCGCGGGCACGAGCCTGATGCGATTCAGGCTGCGAATGTAAGCGGACGGATACAGTCCGTACATGCCGATGCCGAGGCGAATCATATCTGCGCTGTAATCCGGATAGGCGATGGCGGCGGCTGTGTTGCACATGTGTACGGTCGGGAGCTTGAACCCGTGTTGCTCCAAATAGCGCAGGCCATTGACGAATAGCTCGTGTTGTAGCTTGGTCAAGGTGTGGTCGGCTTCATCGGCGGTGGAAAAATGGGTGAAAATGCCATTCCAGTGCAAGTCCGGGCTGGCCTCCAATGCTTTTACGACGGAGAGCAGATTTTTCTTTGTCCGTACGCCAAGACGTCCCATCCCTGTGTCCATATTGACGTGAATGTTCAGGCGGCCGCTGAAATCGGATGCGCGGACGATTTTTTGCGCTTCTTTGATCCAGTCTACCTGGAAGGCGGATAGCTCGATATTCCAGGCGAGTGCTTCCTTGACGCGTGAGAGCGGGGTGAATCCAAGCACAAGGATCGGGGCGGTGATTCCCGCCTGGCGCAGGACAATGCCTTCCTCGATGATCGCGACAGCAAGAGAGGTTGCTCCGTACTGCAGAGCGTGGCGGGCAACGCCTACCGAACCATGTCCGTAAGCGTTCGCCTTGACCACCGCCATGATTTTCGTCTGCTTGGGAATATAGCGACGGAACGCCCGAATATTTTTCTTGATCGCATCGAGATTGACTTCGATCCACGTTTCTCGAAACAACTGTTTCACAGTATGTTCCTCCCCATTTGGTGAAATGAGAAATCCTGCTTTTTCCATAAATATTCGCTGCCCCTGCTGCTTAGGCGTGGCCTGCTTTTCGCGAAGCAAATAAAAGCAGGCCATCGGATCAATGGCCTGTACAGGGTGTGGCGACTTAAAAAGCAGGGAGGTTGTCCAGGTTGTTTTCCTTGATGCCGTCAGGCTCGCTGCGCAAAATATCCCGTCCGTACTTGTGAAACACGTCTACATGCGCCAGGTTCCCCGCCTTGGCCTCCTGCAAAGCGGTGAGGTAATCCAGCTCCCTTCCCGAGTTTGTTTTGAAGGCGATCAAATCGCCATCGTCATTTTTGCGCACGGCAACAATTTGCTCTTTGCCCGCAGCAGACGGGAGGTAGCCCTGGTCGCTTTCGCGCAAAGCCTGTTGCTCGCCTGCCGCTTTGTATTCCGCATAAATTTGTTCGAAGTTTTGCTCGCTCATGATCGTATCCCTCCTTCCCTATAAGGGTGGCTCAAGCGGGAAGAGAACATGCATTCGTTTTACAGCGACGATTTTCACCTATTGACAGTCGCTGCTAACAGGATTATATTTTGACTGACACGAAAGTCAATGAAAAAAGGGGGGAGCAGCTCGTGCCTCGCTCAAAGGAGCAGAACGAAGAAATTCGCGCCCAGCGAAAGGAAGCGATCATGCAGGGCGCTCTTGCTGTTTATGTGGAAAAGGGCTATGCAGCCGCAGATATCAAGGATGTGGCTGAGCATGCCGGAGTAGCCAGAGGATTGGTGTATTACTACTACAAAGACAAGCGCTCGTTGTTTCGCGATTTGTTTGCGCATATGTTTCAGCTCTCCAACAAGCATACCCGCTATCATTTTTCGCAGGAAGGGACAGCGGTAGAACTGTGCAAACAGTTTGCCCTCGTCATGTTCCACAATTTGTTTGAACGCTCTTTGCATGTCATGTTCTTTTTTCGCATGCGCCATGATTTGCGTGAGCTGTTTACGGGGGAAGAACTGCGTGGGCTGATGTGGCGCGACAACAATTTGCAAGTCATGGTAGATGCGCTCCGCCAAGGGATGGAGGCAGGCGATGTGCGTCAAATGTCGCCGGAGCTGCTCGCGGAGCAGTTTTGGGGAGCGATGATGCACGCGATGGGTTATTTGCACCGGAAAAAGAAGAGCTTGCGTGCGGACGGACATGATATGGAACAAATCAAGGCGTTGCTCACGGATGAGATTGAAGCGGCAACTGAATCGTGCGTCTCCATGCTCCGGCCTTAACCGCGCATGTAGCTGAAGGACAAAAGGAGGATTTTTTTGCTGAAATTATTGCGTTATTTACGGCCATACCGTCAGATGGTCTTTCTGACGATGTTGTTTATGTTGCTTCAGTCGATTGCGAACTTGTATCTCCCGACGTTGATGTCACATATCGTCAACGAAGGGATCGTGAAGGAAAATACGGCTTATATATGGACAACGGGCGGCTTCATGCTGCTTGTCTCGGCAGGCGCTGCAGTTTTGTCTGTCGCGGCCAGCTACATGGCATCCCGTTCTGCTTCCGGTTTCGGGATGCGGATACGCAGCAGCGTGTTCAGTCATATTGAACGGTTCTCGCTGGAGGAGTTCGACAAGCACGGGACCGCTTCGCTGATCACGAGAACGACCAATGACATTGCCCAAGTCCAGCAGGTGCTGAACATGATGTTGCGGATGATGGTCATGGCTCCGATGATGTGTATCGGCGGGATCATCATGGCTTTGTCCAAAGACGCGGAGCTGTCCATCGTGATCATTGTGGCGATTCCGATTTTGGTCCTGGCGATTTTCGGGATCGGTTCGAAAGGGATTCCGTATTTCCAAGCCATGCAAGGCAAAATCGACAAGCTCAATCTCGTGCTGCGCGAGTCGTTGACAGGCATCCGCGTCGTGCGGGCTTTCAATCGGATTGAGCACGAGCGGGGACGCTTCAATCGCGCGAACGAAGATTTGACTGCGACAGCGATCAGAGCCAACCAGATCATGGCTGGGATGATGCCTGTCATGATGCTGATGATGAATGCCACTTCGATTGCGATCATCTGGTTTGGCGGATTGCGGATTAGCACGGGCCATATGCAAGTAGGCGATTTGATGGCCTTTTTGCAGTATGCGATGCAAATTTTGTTTTCCTTGATGATGGCGTCGATGATGTTCAGCATGGTGCCGAGAGCTTCCGCTTCAGCGGCGCGGATTCACGACGTGCTCTCGACTGAGCCGGTCATCGTCGACCGCGAGCAGGCAAGTGTAGGGAAAGCAAGCACAGGGGGAGACGTCGTTTTTGACCAAGTGACGTTCCGCTATCCAGGCGCAGAAAAGCCCGCCCTCTCCGACATTTCTTTCGTGGCCCGGCGTGGACAGGTGACGGCCGTGATCGGAGGAACCGGCTCGGGGAAAAGCACGCTCGCCAGCCTGATCCCGCGCTTTTACGATGTCGAGAGCGGGTGTGTTCAAGTAGGCGGCACGGATGTGCGCGACTGGCCGCAAAGCGAGCTGCGGACAAACATTGGCTTCGTGCCGCAAAAGGCTCTGCTGTTCACCGGGACGATTGCGGACAATATTCGTTACGGAAAAGAAGAGGCGACAACAGAGGAAATCCGGCACGCACTGGACATTGCCCAAGCCACAGACTTTATCGAGAACATGCCGGACGGATTGGATACGGTGCTCTCGCAGGGCGGAGCCAATTTGTCGGGTGGGCAAAAGCAGCGGCTTTCGATTGCCCGGGCGCTCGTTCGCCAGCCGGGCGTCTACATTTTTGACGACAGCTTTTCGGCGCTTGATTTCAAAACAGATGCCAAGCTGAGAGCTGCCTTGAAAAACGAAACGCAGGAGGCGACGGTCATCATCGTGGCACAGCGGGTCAACACGGTGATGGACGCTGACCAAATCATCGTGCTGGAGGAAGGCAGAGTGGCGGGGATCGGCACACACCACGAGCTGCTTGCCACCTGTAGCATCTACCAGGAGATTGTTACATCCCAACTGACAGAGGAGGAACTCGCATGAAGGAAAATCAACAACGACCTCCCCAAGGGCCAGGCGGGCAAAGGCCGATGGGCTTCGGCGGGCCTGGAATGCTGACAATGCCTGGTCAGAAGGCAAAAGATTTCAAAGGGACGCTGCGCCGCTTGCTCGGCTATTTGAAGCCGTATCGCTTCCAGCTATTCATCGTCTTTTTGACCGCTGCACTCAGTACGATTTTCGGCATTCTCAGTCCGAAGCTGCTGGGGAATGCAACGACTACGATTTTCGAAGGGTTCATGGGCAAGGTGAAGGGAGTACCTGGGGCGACGTTCGATTTTTCTGCGATCTGGCAAATTATCGTGACGCTGATCGGGCTGTATTTGTTTTCGTCTCTGTTTGCCTATATTCAGCAATACGTGATGGCTTCTGTCGCGCAAAAGACCGTGTATGCTTTGCGCAAAGAAGTAAATGAAAAGCTGGCGCGGCTGCCGCTGAAATACTTTGACGAGCGCACGCATGGCGAGATCATGAGCCGGGTCGTTAACGATGTGGATACGATCAGCGGGACGTTGCAGCAAAGCTTGACGCAGACGATCACGTCGATCATCACGCTGGTGGGGGTAGTCGTCATGATGCTGACGATCAGTCCGCTGATGACGGTGATTTTGATGCTGACCTTGCCGCTTAGCGTCGTTGTGATCAAACTGGTGGCTTCCCGCTCGATGCCGCATTTCAAAGGACAACAGCAAGCGCTCGGCGAACTGAACGGACACGTGGAAGAAATGTACACGGGGCATAAAATCGTCAAAGCGTTTGGCCGGGAAAAAAGCGCGATCGAGAAGTTCGATGCGATTAACGAAAAGCTGTATCAATCAGGCTGGAAGGCGCAGTTTCTTGCCGGGATCATGATGCCTTTGATGATGTTTGTCGGCAATATCGGATTTGTGCTTGTCTGTGTAGTCGGAGGCGTGCTCGTGACTCGCGGCAGTATTACGATCGGGGATGTGCAGGCGTTCATCCAGTACGCCCAGCAGTTTTCCCAGCCGATTACCCAAACGGCCAACATTGCGAACATCATCCAGTCAACGCTTGTCGCTGCCGAGCGTGTTTTTGAAGTGCTGGACGCAGAAGAGGAGTCGGCAGATGAGCGCTCCGAAGCTGTCGCTGTCCGTTCGCAGGGGCATGTGCAGTTCGAACACGTGTCGTTTGGCTACAAGGAAGCGGAACCGCTGATTACGGATATGAACATCGATGTACAGCCAGGCATGACGGTGGCGATCGTCGGACCGACCGGGGCTGGCAAGACTACTTTGGTCAATTTGCTCATGCGCTTCTACGAGCTTGATGGCGGACGCATTACGATTGACGGACACGACATCCGCGATTTGCCGCGGGGCGAGCTGCGGAGCCAGTTTGGCATGGTGCTGCAGGACACGTGGCTGTTTAACGGAACGATCAAGGAAAATATCGCCTACGGACGGGCGGGGGCAAGCGACGCCGAGATCATCGAGGCGGCGAAAGCAGCACATGCCGACCATTTTGTGCGGACACTGCCGGAAGGATACGAGACGATGCTGAATGAGGAAGCCTCGAATATCTCGCAAGGACAAAAGCAGCTTTTGACGATTGCCAGGGCGTTCCTCGCCGATCCGGCGATTTTGATTCTCGATGAGGCGACGAGCAGCGTCGATACCCGGACAGAGCTGTTGATTCAAAAAGCGATGGCTGGTCTGATGGAAGGACGAACGAGCTTTGTGATCGCCCATCGCCTGTCGACGATCCGCGATGCCGATATGATTCTCGTCATGAACAAGGGCACGGTGATCGAGCAGGGGAATCACGCAGAACTGCTGGCGCAGGGCGGTTTCTACGCCGATTTGTACAACAGCCAGTTTTCGCAAGACAGCGAGACGCAAGTAAGCTAATAAAAGTGCGGGATTCTTCCCAGCCTCCGCTGGCAAAGCTTCATGACACTTGAACTGCTTTTTTTCCAAACCAAACGCCAGTAGAGTAGTAAATCGGTAACCACCACAGACTTTTTGTGGTGGTTTTTGTACGTGTTCCAGAACACGAAAAAGCAGGCCGCCGAAAATTCCGGGGCCTGCTTTTTTGGGTGGGTGCTGTTACGAACTTATTTGTGTCGCGAAAACTTACGCGTTTACTGGTTTGCCTTCGTCCAGCAGCTGGCGAAGAACGGTTTGCAGAATACCACCGTTGCGGTAGTAGTCTACGTCTACCATGGAGTCGAGACGAACGATTACTTCGAACTCGAACTTGCTGCCGTCTTGTTTGGTTGCTTCTACTTTTACGCGTTGGCCTGGCTGAACTTCGTCGGAGAGACCCAGGATGCTGAAGGACTCAGTGCCGTCGATGCCCAGGGACTTCCAGCTTTGGCCGTCAGCGAATTGCAGAGGCAGAACGCCCATACCTACGAGGTTCGCACGGTGGATACGCTCGAAGCTCTCAGCGATAACCGCTTTGATGCCCAAGAGGAAAGTACCTTTTGCTGCCCAGTCACGGGAAGAACCAGTACCGTACTCTTTACCAGCCAGTACAACGAGTGGAGTGCCGTCTGCTTGATACTTCATGGAAGCATCGTAGATGGACATAACTTCGCCGGATGGCAAGTATTTCGTTACGCCGCCCTCAGTGCCAGGAGCCACCTGGTTGCGGATACGGATGTTGGCAAACGTACCGCGCATCATGACATCGTGGCTACCACGACGAGCGCCGTAGGAGTTGAAGTCTTTGCGCTCTACGCCATTTGCTTGCAGATAAATACCTGCAGGGCTGGTTGGCGAGATGTTACCAGCTGGGGAGATGTGGTCAGTTGTCACAGAGTCACCGAACAGAGCGATGGTGTTCGCTGCTTTGATGTCTGCGATCGCTGCGATTTCGCCAGCAAGGTCTTTGAAGAATGGCGGTTCTTGGATGTAGGTGGATTTTTCGTCCCACTCGTACAGATCGCCAGTTGGAACGTCGATTTTGTTCCAAGCTTCGTTTTGTGTGAACACTTGGCCGTACTCGGCACGGAACAGGTCTGGGTTCATTGCTTTGCCCATTGCTTCCGAGATTTCTTGTGGAGTTGGCCAGATGTCTTTCAGGTAAACAGGCTCTCCGTCTTTGCCAGTACCGATTGGTTCTGTAGTCAGGTCGATGTCTACAGTACCAGCCAGTGCGTAGGCGATAACCAATGGAGGAGAAGCGAGGTAGTTCGCTTTTACCTGTGCATGGATACGTCCTTCGAAGTTACGGTTACCGGACAGAACAGCTGCTACTGTCAGGTCTTCGTCAGCGATTGCTTTGCTGGTTTCTTCCGGCAATGGACCGGAGTTACCGATGCAAGTGGTGCAACCGTAGCCGACTACGTTGAATCCGATCGCATCCAGAGAATCAATCAGACCAGCGTCAGTCAGGTATTGCGTTACGACGCGGGAACCTGGAGCCAGGGAGCTTTTCACGAAAGGAGGCTTTTTCAAACCTTTTTCCACTGCTTTTTTCGCCAGGATACCTGCACCCAGCATTACGCTAGGATTT
This sequence comes from Brevibacillus sp. FSL K6-0770, assembly GCF_038000275.1. Taxonomy (NCBI): domain Bacteria; kingdom Bacillati; phylum Bacillota; class Bacilli; order Caryophanales; family Paenibacillaceae; genus Brevibacillus; species Brevibacillus sp. FSL K6-0770. The sequence continues at coordinate 4,187,776 of NZ_JBBOBQ010000001.1, read as the reverse complement.
GATGTATTGGTACAGGAAGTAATCGCTGCGATCACGACAGCACCTGTTTTCAGCGTAGCGGTTTCACCGTTTGGATAAGCAACTGGTGCGCTTGCTGCGATTTTCTCTTCGGAAAGACCAAATCCGCCTTTGTCGATTGGCGTACGGAGGCTGTTGTTGAAGGATTCCTTCATAGCAGTCAGCTCTACGCGGTCTTGCGGGCGTTTTGGACCAGCCAAGCTTGGTACGACAGTGGACAAATCCAGTTCCAATGTTTCGGAGAAGACTGGGTCTGGAGTGTCGTCGGTACGGAACAGACCTTGTGCTTTGGTGTAAGTTTCTACCAGAGAGATCAGGTCTTCTTCACGACCAGTTTGACGCATGTAGTTGAGTGTCTCCGCATCTACAGGGAAGAAGCCCATTGTAGCGCCGTACTCAGGAGCCATGTTTGCTACGGTAGCGCGGTCAGCCAGCGAGATGTTGGACAGGCCAGGGCCGTAGAACTCCACGAATTTACCTACCACACCTTTTTTACGCAGCATTTGCGTAACAGTCAGGGCGAGGTCAGTTGCCGTTGCACCAGCATTCAGGGTGCCAGTCAGTTTGAAGCCGACAACTTCTGGTGTTACGAAGTACAGAGGTTGACCGAGCATTCCTGCTTCTGCCTCGATACCACCGACACCCCAGCCAAGAACACCAAGACCGTTGATCATGGTGGTGTGGGAGTCAGTACCTACCAGAGAGTCAGGGAAAGCAACGAGTTCGCCATCTACTTCGCGAGTAGCGATAACAGTTGCCAAGTACTCCAAGTTTACTTGGTGAACGATACCAGTAGCTGGAGGAACAGCACGGAAGTTGTCAAACGCTGTTTGCGCCCAACGCAGGAAACGGTAGCGCTCTTGGTTGCGTTCAAATTCGAGCTTCATGTTGTTGTCCAGAGCTGCTGCATTACCGAAATCGTCAACCATTACGGAGTGGTCGATTACGAGATCAACAGGCACGAGCGGGTTGATTCGTTTTGGATCTCCACCAGCGCGCTTCATCGCGATACGCATCGCTGCCAAGTCAACGACAGCAGGTACGCCTGTGAAGTCTTGCAGGACGATACGAGCTGGCATGAGTGGTACTTCTTGGTTTTCGTCGCGGCCTTTTGTCCAGGTCGCCAGTTGTTGTACGTGTTCTTTGGTGATCGCACGGCCATCGAACTGACGTACAGCAGCCTCAAGCAAAACTTTAATGGAGAACGGCAGTTTGGAAACATCGCCGAGTCCTTGTTCTTCCAATCCTTGCAGGCGATAGTACGCGAAAGACTTGTCGCCTACTTGCAGGGAAGATTTCACTTTGTAAGCATCTTGTTTAGCCAATGTATACAACCTCCCTATTGTAACTTGGGGTTTCATCTGGTGAAACGCAGTTTCGTTTCCTTATTACGAACTTATTATACTCGATTTGTTTCCCGGCTTCTACCCCAAATTCATCATTTATATACAAAAATGATGGGAGAAAAAACAAACCGGTATGTTTCCCGTTGTATTTAATGAAGGAAAAATATCCAGACTTCATGTATTATCCCGTTTATATTTCGTTTACATTCATCCGTTATCGTATCACTTGTCACGAAAAACAAGCAGAGGAGTCAGCTATATGAAAGAACAAACGACCAACCAACGACCCGGATTGGGAAATTGGCGACCTTTTTATCAACTCATCAAGGCAACGAAGCCGTCCAAAATGAAGCTCGGCATCGCCTTGTTTATGAGCATCGCGACGACTGTGGTCAGTCTGGTCATTCCGATGTTTACGAAAGACCTCGTCGACAGCTTCACCCTTTCGACGATCAGCCAGGGGCAAATTGCGCTGTTGATGATTGCTTTCGTCGCGCAAGCCATTGCCAGCGGCTTGTCCATTTACTTGTTGAATCACGTCGGCCAAAGCATTGTGGCTGCTCTGCGTGAGCGCTTGTGGAAAAAGCTGCTCGTCCTGCCCGTCGCTTATTATGACAACCATCGCACGGGAGAAACGATCAGCCGGATGACGAACGACACCGGGGTTGTCAAAGGACTGATCAGCGAGCACCTCGCCAACTTTTTTACCGGAATTATCGCCATCATCGGCTCGGTGGCAACGCTGTTGTACCTCGATTGGCAAATGACGCTGACGATGCTGATCGCCGTCCCGCTGTCCATCGCGATTCTCGTCCCGTTAGGCCGGCAAATGTACAAAATCTCCAAAGGGCTGCAAGATGAGACAGCGAGCTTTACCACGGTCATGAATCAAGTCTTGTCCGAGGTGCGGCTGGTCAAGGCGCAAAACGCCGAGCCGCATGAGTACGCAGCCGGAAGCCGGGGGATTGGCAACCTGTTCCGTTACGGGCTGAAAGAAGGCCGCGTGCAGGCGATGATCGGGCCGTTGATCTCGTTCGTTTTGATGGTGTTGCTCGTCGTGATCATGGGCTACGGCGGGATGCGCGTTGCGACTGGCGCTCTGAGCGCTGGCGAACTTGTCGCGTTTATTTTGTACCTCGTTCAGATCATCATGCCGCTGGGGCAGTTTACCCAATTTTTTACCCAACTGCAAAAGGCAATGGGCGCAACAGAGCGAATCATAGCTACATTGGAGGAACCGGAGGAAGATCACGAGACAGGTCGCACACTGGAAAATGCAGCGCTGCCGATCCAACTGGACAAAGTGGGCTTTGCCTACGAAAACGGGGAGCGCATTCTCGATCAGGTCAGCTTCACGATTCCGGCGGGAAAAGTGACGGCGATTGTCGGGCCGAGCGGAAGCGGCAAAACGACGCTGTTCGCCTTGCTGGAACGGTTTTATCAGCCAGCAGAAGGCGAAATTCGCTTGGGACATGATCCGATCGATACGTTTTCGCTGGCATCATGGCGCAGCAAGATCGGCTACGTCTCCCAGGAAAGCCCTTTGATTGCAGGCACGATCCGGGAAAATATTTGCTACGGCATTTCCCGCCCGATTAGCGAAGCAGAACTGAAACAAGCGGCGGCGATGGCGTACGCGGACCAGTTTATTGACGAATTGCCTGATGGCTACGACACTCAAGTAGGAGAGCGAGGCGTCAAGCTGTCGGGAGGACAGCGCCAACGCATCGGGATTGCCCGCGCCCTGCTGCGCGATCCGCAAATTTTGATGCTGGATGAAGCGACCTCAAGCCTCGACAGCAAGTCGGAAATCATCGTTCAGCAAGCGTTGCAAAACTTGATGAAGGGGCGCACGACTCTCGTGATTGCCCACCGACTGTCTACCGTGGTGGACGCGGATCAGATCATCTTCCTGGAAAAAGGCAAAATAACCGGAATGGGAACGCACGAACAACTGTTTGAATCGCATGACATGTACAAGGAGCTGGCTAGCCAGCAATTGCTGATGAAGGAGAAGGTGCAGGCGACATGACGAAAATTATGGTAGTGGACGATGATCCGCACATTCGTGAGCTTGTCCGCGTCTTTTTGCGCAACGAGGGCTTCGAGGTCGTGGAAGCGGAAAATGGCGTCGAGGCGCTGAAAAAAATGGAATCGCCCGGTGCCGATCTGGTCATCCTCGATATTATGATGCCGCAGATGGACGGCTGGGAGCTGTGCCGACAATTGCGTGAGCATTACGATACCCCGCTGCTCATGCTGACGGCCAAAGGAGAGACGGCACAAAAAGTCAAAGGCTTCGAACTCGGAACGGACGATTATCTCGTCAAGCCGTTTGAGCCGGCAGAACTGGCTGTGCGGGTAAAAGCGCTGCTCAAGCGCTACAAAATCGCCGCCTCCCACAAAGTACAGGCAGGGCTTTTGCAGTTGGATCGCAAGACGTTCGAGATTGCGTGTCAGGACAAGGCGTGGACGATTCCGTTGAAAGAGTTTGAACTGTTGTTCAAGCTGGCGAGCTATCCGGGGCAGACGATTCCGCGCGAGCAGTTGATCGAGCAAATCTGGGGCTACGATTTTGAAGGCAACGAACGCACCGTCGACGTGCACATCAATCGGCTGCGCGAGCGTTTTCCGGAAGGGGAGTACGGCTTTCGCATCCGCACCGTCCGCGGCCTCGGTTATCGACTGGAGCTGGACAAATGAAACAGCCAAAACAAATGCCGAACCATTTGTCCCATTCCAGTCGCAAGTTTATCGTTCTGAAACTGCTGTTTCTGGTCGGGCTGGTGGCTTTGCTCATCGCCTGCGGGGCTGGGGCGTATTGGGCGACTGGTTTCGTTTTCCACTATGCCGGACTTACGCAGAGCGAATTTATTCGGGCAGTAGTCAGCTCTTTCCTCAGCTTCGTTTTGTTTATTCTCATAGCGTCTGTGATTTCTCGCTTTGTCCGTCCGCGACATCTGGAGCTGTTTCAATTGCTGATCGATGCGTTAAGACGGATTGCCAAAGGAGATTTCAACGTGAATCTGGATTTCAAAGTGGAGCGGGAGTGGGGGCAGCTCGTGGCGGGCATCAATCACATGGCGGAGCAATTGCAGGAAATGGAGAACATGCGCCAAGAGTTCATTTCCAATGTCTCGCATGAAATCCAGTCGCCGCTGACTTCGATTCGCGGCTTCGCCCGCGCCCTGCAAAACGACAGCCTGAGCGCCGAAGAGCGTCAACATTACTTGGAAATCATCGAAACGGAAAGCAACCGCTTGTCCAAAATCAGCGACAACTTGTTGAAGCTGACCTCGCTGGAGGGCAAGCATCACCCGTTTGAACGCAAGCGCTATCGTCTCGATCAGCAGTTGCAACAAATCATTTTGGCGTGCGAACCGCAATGGCTGGACAAAGAGATTGAGATGGAGCTTGATCTGGAAAAGGTGCACATCGTGGCTGACGAGGACATGATGAGCCAGGTGTGGAACAATCTGCTTGCCAACAGCATCAAGTTCACCGAGCCGGGCGGGCAGATTCGCGTCGCACTGCACGAGCAGCAGGGCGCTGTACAGGTGCGCATTTCCGATACGGGGATCGGCATCGCCAAAGAAAATCTCGAACGCATTTTTGAGCGGTTTTTTAAGGAAGACAAGTCGCGCAATCGCACAGCAGGCGGAAGCGGTCTTGGACTGTCCATCGTCAAAAAAATTGTGGAGATGCACGAGGCGACCATTTCCGTGGAGAGCGAGCCGGGAAAAGGAACGACTTTTACAGTAGCATGGCCGAGCGAGCAGGCGGACGCTCAACCAGATGGGCAGCCTGGCGCCGAGGAACAGCATCGAAAAAGAAAAAGACCTTGAGAGCCATACAATCTCAAGGTCTTTTTTCGTGGCATTACGCCCCGATGTATTTGGCGTGCAGCGATCTTGCTACGCTGACCTCATCCGTTCCTTGCACGAGTACGCGCCCGTCCGGGAAGGCGACGAGGGTGTAAGCATCGACGTGGAAGCGGAGCAGGAATTTGTTTTGCTCAATTCGGCCCAGTGGAGCGAGCCGTGCTGCGAGAGCGTCCAAATCGAGCGAGACAGCAGCGCCCGGCGAGATTTGCACCGTGTCTCGGCCACAGAGAGAGACTGCTTGTCCGTCTTGGGATTCGGGCTGCAAAAAGGTGTATTCGTGCTTGCCGCAGGTTGGGCAATCGCTGCGGCGGGCATTCGCCACTTTGATTTGCTGGTGGCGGTTTTGCCAGATTTCAAAATGCTCCAGATTCAAGTTGAGGTCGTCTGTTGCGCCGACCAACAGCTTGAACGCTTCGGTAGCTTGATACGAAGCTACGATATGAATGATCGGGCCGATGACGCCCGCTGTATCGCAAGTGGGCATTTCGCCCGGGTTGGGAGCTTCCGGGAACAAACAGCGCAAACATGGCGTGATGCCGGGACGGATCGTGGTAAACGTGCCCGTCGCACTGACAGCACCGCCGTACACCCACGGAATGCCGTGCTTGACGCAGACGTCGTTGACCAGATAGCGAACCTGGAAGTTGTCTGTCGCATCCAGCACCAGATCGACGTCAGAAAGCAGTTCCTCGGCGTTATAGGCGGACAGATCGGCGACAATCGGTTCGATGACGACGGATGAATTGATGTTCGACAGCTTGGCGTGGGCTGCAATCGCTTTTGGCAAATGCTCGGCGGCATCTGTCTCGTCGTAGAGCATCTGCCGCTGCAAGTTGCTCGGCTCCACGAAGTCGCGGTCGATCAGGCGGACAAAGCCTACTCCGGCGCGAACCAGATGATTCGACAGCACGGTGCCAAGCGCCCCCATGCCGACGATCGCCACACGGCTTTGTCCGAGCTTCTCCTGCCCGCTGCGTCCGATCGGATGAAACAGGATTTGACGGGAATAGCGTGTATCCAAAGCGACTACTCCTCCTTTCCGTACTCGGAGGCAAGCGGATTCCACGGGCCTTGCTGGTGGCCTTTCCATTCGCTGCCGTCTTCCCACATTTCTTTTTTCCAGATCGGAACGATTTGCTTCAGTCGTTCGATGGCGTAGCGCCCTGCTTCAAAAGACTCGTTGCGGTGCGCAGTAGCGACGGCGACGACGACTGCGATTTCCTCTACAGCCAAGTCTCCGATGCGATGATGCATCGCGACGGTCGCGCCAGGCCAGCGTTCCTTGATCTCGTCCGCGACCTGCTTCATTTTTTCCACTGCCATCGGTTCGTACGCTTCATAGGACAGGTAGACCGTGCGCTGTCCGTGCGTAAATTCGCGCACCGTCCCGACAAAGGTGAGAATCGCGCCTGCGTGCGGGTTGCTCACGAGGCTGACCAGCTTGTCCGCCGAGAGCTTTTCCCGGGTAACGGCAAAAAAGGGCACTTCTTCGCCGCCGCTGACTGGAGGCAAAAGAGCGATCTCATCCTGAGCGGAAATGACGCGATCAGGCTGGGCGTATTCGTGATTAATGGAAACAAAACTGCTGCCGAGCAGCGGGGCGAGGACAGGGTACTCTTCCCGGATTGCTTGCAGCAGATCGTGTACAGTAGCGTTTTCTGGCAAAGTCAATTGGATGTCGCGGGCATTGGCGCGTTCGGCCAGTCCGGCAAACAACAATACGGTAATCGTCAAGGCAATTCCTCACTTCCGCTTGTAAATGACAGTTCTCTATGGCTTGACGATATCACAATCGGAGAGAGATGCCAATGAGCGAAGGGCTGCAAGGTGCACGCTAAAAGGGCTAGGGGGCGAATCCCTCCTGGCTGATTTTGACTTCGTCAGGGGCGAAGACGCGCAACAGCCGCTTGTAGACGATCCGATACGCGGAAGGTCCCGCCCATTCCTCTAGTCCCGCTTCGCTGAACAGGGCGGGGATGCCGTTTTTGCTCGTCCGTTTGCCGCCGCTGCCGTCTCCCATATAAAAGTCGTCCAAACAGACGCGCGTGACCAGCGGCCGCAGCAAGTCGGGAAACGCTTCCGTGCTCGGCAAGGCCGGAGCGATCGTCGCCTGGGTCGGGACGCCAGCGGCAGCCAGTCGCTCCAACGCTTTCAGCCGAGCCGCAATCGGCGGGGCCTGCGGCGAAAACAGCTTGCGCATATCCTCCCGGTCGGTTTCCACCGTCATGCTGACCCGTACACGCTCTCCGAGTTGAACGAGCAAATCGATATCGCGCGTGACCAGCGGGCTGCGCGTCTGAACGAGCAAAAAGTCGGGTGGATTGTCCGCCATGACTTCCAACAGCGAGCGCGTCACTTTTTCCTGGTACTCCGCAGGCTGATAAGGGTCTGTGCTCGACGACATGAAAATCGTGACCTTGCCTTTTGCCTTTGCTTTGCTCAGCTCTTTGACAAGCAGCGTGGCTGCTTCGGTTTTGACGTCGACCCACGTGCCCCAGTCCAAACCGCGAAACAGCGAGACAGGCATTTGCCGCACGTAACAGTAAGAACAGGCGAACGAACAGCCTGTGTACGGGTTGAGCGAATGCGTGTAATCCGCGAGAAAGCCGCTGCCTTTATTCAGGAGCGACTTCGGTTGTTTGTAAAAGAGCGTGCTTTTCAAGCTAATCCCTTCTTTTACGTAGCGTCGTGGAAAATGATGCCCAGGCTGTACCGCGTGCCTGTCGTGATCGTGCTGACTCCGTGACGCATCGTCGTTTTGTAGTAGCCGCGTGTCCCGGCTACAGGGCGGTAGGAGGTGGGGAAAATCAATCCCGCCCCTTGTTCCAAGGTTATCACATGACCTCTGCTTTGCGCGCGTGGCCGTTGCTCTGTCAGGAGAAATTCCCCGCCGGAAAAGTCTTTTTCCTGCTGATTTAAGACAAACACAACCTGAAACGGAAAAAACAGCTCTCCGTACATATCCTGATGCAGACAATTGTAGCCGCCTGCTTCGTATTTTAAAATCAGCGGCGTCGGCCTGGTCTGTCCGTGCTGGTGACAATGATCGAGAAAATCAGTCAGAGCCGCAGGGAAAGCAGCCGTATGTCCGAGCAGTTGCCCCCAATGATTGGCTACTGGAGCCAGCCGGGGATACAAGCTTGCCCTGAGCTGTTGGACGAGCGGCGGCAGCGGAGCCTGATAGTAGCGATATTCGCCGCTGCCAAAGCGGTAGCGCTCCATCGGGATTGTTTTGCGAAAAAGCGAGTCAGCGGAGTAGCCCGCGATCAACTCCTGACATTCTTCTTCCTTTAATAGGCGCGGGAGAGTGGCGTAGCCTTGTGCATCCAACTCATGAACGATCTGCTCCCAGCTTTGCGCGTCGATTCGATTCGCCAACGTGTCAGACATGGACAGCGCTCCGTTTCACGCTCGTTTTCTCCAGCTTGAGCAGCTCTGTTTTCATGGGGAGGCCGCCGCGATAGCCTGTAAGCTTCCCGTCTTTTCCGACCACCCGATGGCACGGAATCGTCAACAACAACGGATTGGCGCCAATCGCTGCGCCCACTGCCCGGACAGCCGCGCTGTTGTTGATGTGGGCAGCAACGTCGGAGTAAGAGGCCGTCTGTCCGTACGGAATTTGCTGCAACGCCTGCCAAACCGCTTGTTGAAAAGGAGTGCCCGACAGATCGTGGGCGACTGAAAACTGCTGGCGTTCTCCCTGCAAATACTCGATGATCTCTTTGGCGTACGGAGCCAGCCGAGCCGCATCCTGGACGAGAGCGTATCGGGGTTTGCGCCGCGCTGCCCATTGTGCCAATTCGTCAATCGGGTGGTGATTGGAGCCGACGAAAGCAAGTCCCTTCTCTGTTGCTGCGATGTACAGACTCCACTCGCCATGCTCTACTTTTGCCCAGTATATGTGCTGATTTTTGTTCATTTTGTTTGCGCCTCCTTAACAGTTGCCAATGTACGCACAGTATACCTTTGTTTTCGCGATTCCGTACGTTTTCGGCAATAAATCAGCAAGATAGTGAAAGCGGTGCGACATGATTTGCCAAAGACAAATCTCGCGGTGTTCCCATTGCTTTTCGCAAGCGGCGGGAGTAAGGTAGAAGAAGCAAAGTTGTAAGCGGGTTACGGGATCGTACAAATGGAGGACGAACAGGAACATGAGTGATCAACTGACGCATTTTAATGAACAAAACCGTGCACGCATGGTGGATGTTTCGGAAAAAGACATCACCAAGCGGGAGGCCGTAGCGGAAAGCAAAATCGTCATGAAGCCCGAGACGCTTCAGCGTATTCGCGAAGGGCGGGTAGAGAAGGGGGATGTGCTGGCAGTCGCGCAAGTAGCGGGAGTCATGGCTGCGAAAAAGACGTGGGACATCATTCCGATGTGTCATCCGCTTTCCTTGACCGGGATTGATATTCGCTTCACTTTTGAAAACGAGACGACGCTGGGCCTGGAAGCAAGCGTGCGGACGACCGGAAAAACAGGCGTCGAGATGGAAGCTTTGACAGCGGTAAGCGTTGCTGCTCTTACGGTGTACGACATGTGCAAGGCGATGGACAAAGGCATGGTCATCGGGCCGACCTGTCTGTTGAGCAAATCAGGCGGAAAGAACGGCGATTTTCGTCGGGGAGAGAACTAGATTATGAGACAGAAATGGGAATCCTATCCGAGCAGCATTCGTCTTCTGGCGGTTGCTGCCATCATTTTTTCTACGGGTATGGCATGTATATGGCCGCTCGTCACGATTTACATTCACGATTACTTGGGGAAGCCGCTGCCTGTAGCGGGTTTTTTGCTGTTATTGAACCAGGGCGCGTTTTTGATCGGAAGCATCACGGGTGGCATGCTGTTTGACCGCTGGGGAAGAATGCGGACGATCATAATCGGCTCTGTCGGCATTATTTTGATTACAATCGGTCTTGGACTTACGCACGATTTTACCGTGTATACGATCCTGCTGCTGTTAAACGGGCTGTTCTACGGAACGCTGTCTCCTGTCATGAACGCGCTGGCGGTCGTTTTGTGGCCGGAAGGCGGGCGCAAAGGAATCAACATGATTTACGTCGCGTTGAATGCGGGAGTGGCGGCAGGCTCGGCGCTGGGCGGACTTTTGGCGAGCGTATCGTTTTCCTGGACCTTTTTCGGGAACGCACTCACGCAAATGATCGTTCTCGCCATCTTCGTGATCTTTTTGCCGCGCCATCTGAAAGCGGCGGAGAATCGGCCACTGCCTGCTTCGCCAGCGGGCGAGTCGGACACGAGCAAGACCGATGCTGACGGACAGCTTGGCGCACATGGCGCAGGAGAGCTTCAGCCAACGCGAAAAGTGGTTTGGGGAGCCTTGCTGTTTTTGTGCAGCGGCTTGCTGATCAGCTGGATTGTGTACGTGCAATGGACGACGGTGTTGTCGACTTACATGCAATCTTTGGGCATCTCCTTGCGCCAGTACAGCTTGCTGTGGACGCTGAATGGCGGCTTGATCCTGTTTGGTCAACCGCTGATCGCCTGGGTCATTCGCCGCTTTGCTCGCACGCTGAAAGCGCAAATGCTGCTCGGCTCCTACGTCTTTGCCTTGTCGATGCTGATTTTGTCGCAGTCGACCTCCTATGCGGGCTTCGTCGCCGCAATGTTTATCATGACGTTGGGCGAAATGCTCGTCTGGCCAGCCGTTCCTGCCGTAGCCGCACAAATTACGCCAGCAGGACGGGAAGGCTTTATTCAAGGGCTGATCGCGGGAACAGGCTCGGCAGGGCGGATGCTCGGACCGTTGCTCGGCGCGATCATTTTCCAGCACTTTCAGGCGCAAGGGCTTTTGTACATCATGGCAGGGCTTGCGCTCTTGTCCGTGGCGTTTTTCGCCTTCCACACAACGTTTTTGAATCGCCGTCAAAAGGTGGCTGTGCCAACCGCAGAAAAGATGTAGCGAAAAAAGGCGAGCGCCTGCGGGGAAGCATCTTGACACGTCGAGAGCAGGCAATGTAGTATGAAGAAGATTAAAAACAGTATATTCCGTGTGATTTACTTATGAAGAGAGGCGGAGGGACTGGCCCTATGAAGCCCGGCAGCGGATCTGCGCGTGTAGCGATGCAGATGCTGTGCCAATTCCAGCAGGAGTATTCCTGACAGATAAGGACGTGACCAAGCTGATCTCCCCCTTTTTCTGTACGGAAAAAAGGGGTTTTTGCTGTATGGGCGAAAAGAAAGGAACTGAAGAGAAATGCGTATCCAACCTTCCGACATGATTGACCGACTGCCAACCCAATTTTTCGCGACGCTGGTAGCGAAAGTAAATAAAGTCATCGCCAACGGGCACGATGTGATCAACCTGGGGCAGGGAAACCCGGACTTGCCGACTCCTCCCCACATCGTAGAAGCGCTGCAAGCACATACAGCCAACCCGCTTCACCACAAGTACCCGCCTTTTTCCGGCCGACTGGAACTGAAGCAGGCTGTTGCGCACTGGTATAAACAACAATTTGACGTAGACCTTGATCCGGAAGAAGAAGTAGCGGTTTTGTTCGGCAGCAAAACAGGACTGGTGGAAATTTGCCAGGTGCTGATGAACGCAGGCGACGTCGCGCTCGTACCGGACCCGGGCTATCCGGATTACTGGTCGGGTGTGGCGGTCGTCAATGGTCGGATGTCGATGATGCCGCTGACAGCAGAAAATCAGTTTTTGCCGGACTACAGCAAAATTCCGCAAGCCGATTTGGATCGGGCCAAGCTGATGTTTTTGAACTATCCGAATAACCCGACAGCGGTGAATGCGCCGTTTGAATTTTACGAGGAAACGATTCAATTTGCCCGCAAGCATGAGATCGTCGTCTGCCACGACTTTGCCTACGGCGCGATCAGCTACGACGGCAAAAAGCCGGTCAGCTTCATGCAGGTGCCAGGGGCAAAAGAGGTCGGTGTCGAGTTTTACACTTTGTCCAAAACGTACAACATGGCTGGCTGGCGCGTAGGTGCGATGGTCGGCAACCGCGAGCTGGTGAGACTGATCAATCTGATTCAGGATCATTATTTCGTCAGCCTGTTCGGTGCTGTGCAAATGGCAGCGGTAACCGCGATGACCGAATCGCAGCAATGCGTTCGGGATTTGGTGGCTGTCTACGAAAGCAGACGCAACGCCTTGTTCTCCAATCTGCACCGCATCGGCTGGCAAGCGCCGCCGTCCCAAGGCTCGTTTTTTGCCTGGCTCCCGGTTCCAGCCGGATTCACTTCCATCGAGTTTTCCGATTTGCTCTTGGAAAAAGCGCATGTCGTCGTTGCTCCCGGTGACGGCTTCGGCCCTACCGGGGAAGGATACGTTCGCGCCGCGCTGTTGTCGAGTGAAGAACGTCTGGCCGAAGCGGTACAGCGCATTGAGAAATTAGGACTGTTTGCCAATACCAAATAGGATGAGAACGGACCGCACTTTCCTGCATGAGAAAGTGCGGTTTTTGTTTGGAAATCAGGGGATAGCAGGAGATTTTCTGGGTAAAATGTAAGGGCCATGCGTTTTTGGAAACCAAGACAGGCAAGGCGAATAAAAATCATTCTCACCGTTGACAGATAATGATTTTCATTATAGGATGGTAATGATAATTGATCTCAGCAAGAGCGGGAGGGTACTATGCGCTATCAGATTAACGGTTACACGGACATGTATACGGTGATCGCCAACGAGCGGAAGATCGGTGGAGCCATTGAAGCAGCTCAGGTTCGACTGCGCACGGGAGAGATTTTTGCCAATGCGGTTCTCACTCGTTTGGAAATGTCAGGTGCGCATTTTTGCTCGATCGGATTCGTCACAGAAGAAGGCAAGCGGCTGATTGTGCACGTAGATGATATCAGCATGATCGCAGATGCGCGCCATGTAAATGTATGTGAGCTGACCAATGAATGCATGCGTGCAGAGAAATGCGCGGATCGCTTGAAGCGTTTGAAGCGTCTCTGTGAGCTGAACGAAGGAAGCTGTACGCCGACTTTCCAGGAAGAAGCGCTGCTTTTGGCAGAGGACATCGGACTGGATGAAGCACGCGGACACGTAGACTTGTCTTTCTTGCCGCAAGCAGAAAAGGCTCGTGTTGTTCGCATCGCGTAGAATAGCTATTTGATTTACATAATCGCCCCTTTCCCTTTTACAGCGGAGAGGGGCTTTTTGCGTGCGGGCGTTGATGCTGCAAAAACCGGATGAAGCTCTGGACCGGATAAGGCATGATGTCGTCCTGGCGATAGACGAGGCAAATGTGCCGGCGATTGACGTAGCCGGGCAGTTCGCGAACGATCAGTTCACCAGTCTCGCTTTCGCGCACGACGCTGCGATACGGCAGGACACTGACGCCCATGTTGTGTTTGGTCGCTTCCTTGATCGTCTCGATCGCCCCCAGCTCCATGCGCACTTGCCAGCGCAGCTGGTTTTCCTGGGCCCAAAGTTCAGCAAGCTCGCGTGAGGTGGAGCCTGCTTCGTGAATGAGAAACGGCTCGGATTGCAAATCAGTCAGCTCGATCACGTTTTTTTGGGCAAGCGGATTTTGCGGAGCGAGAACGAGGCGCAGCTCGTCGGCAAGCAGCGGAATGACATGCAGACCGTCCTGGGGCTGCATGGACAACGAGACAATCGCCAAATCGATCTCAAAATCGCGCAGCAGCTCCATGAGCGGCCGCGCTTTTTTTACGGTCAAAATCGGCAGGACGTGCGGATGCTCCGCCTGAAATGAAGCCAGATAAGGGGGAAGATAGTAGGTGGCAGGCGTATAGCTCGCCCCGATTTTCAGCGTTCCTCTGCCGCCGTGGCGAAACTCCTCCATGACTTGTCCGGCCTCTGTGAGCAAAGTGGACACTCTGCGGGCATAAGGCAAGAGCGCCGCTCCTGCTTCCGTCAGGCGAAAGTGCCGCGGCTGCTTGTAATACAGCTCCACGCCGAGGTCGCTCTCCAGTTTTTTCAGGTGAAAGCTGACGGTTGGCTGCTTGATATGCAAAGCTTCGGCGGCTTCGGTCAGCGACTTGCATTGAGCGGAAACGGCAAATACGCGCAATTGCTGAATATTCATCGAGTCGATCCCTCCGCCACCAGTATAGATACTCTCTATCGTTCCATCAATAAACATAGACGTTATTTAACACAAGCTTAGCATCTCATTTACTTTCCGCTCACACTAATCGCGTAAAGTTGTCGGTAGGAAAAGAAATGGGAGGGAAACGGAATGAACAAGAAAAATCGCAAGCCAAAATGGTCCGTATTGACGCTGCTCGTCTCAACGTCTTTGCTTTTTGCAGGATGTGGACAAGGCTCCACCACTCCGGCAGCATCAGGTACAGACAAAGCGGGCAATCAGCCGGCAGCATCCACAACAACCGGGAGCGCGCCAACAAAAGAAGACAAGTCGAAGGGAGAGCCGCTCGTCGTCTATCTCAATGACTTCGATGAGATCATCGGCCCGATGTTTGAAAAAGAGACAGGCTACAAAGTCAAACTCGTCTCTGGCAACGGAGCAGAAATCATGTCGCGGATCGAAGCGGAAAAAGGCAATCCGCACTGGGATGTCGTCTGGATGGACGCGATGCCGTCGATTCACAAGCTGGGCAAAGACGGACAACTGCTCGAAGGCTGGACGCCGAATAACGCTGCGGGCTTGACAGACTTTGCGGCGAAGCTCGTTCCAGCGAACAAAACGTACTACCCGACAGGTGCGCATGCAGCGGGTGTCATCATTGCCAATACGAAACAACTCCCGGCAGACAAAGCTCCGAAATCGTGGAACGATCTGGTCAAGCCGGAGTTTCAAAATATGGTCGGCATGGCGGACCCGGCGGTAGCTGCTCCGGCCTATCCGTTTGTCGCCTGGTTTTTCCAGCAGGAGGGCATGGACAAAGGCAAAGCTTACTTCGATCTGCTGCTGCAAAACGGCGCTCGCGTCTACCCGAAAAATCCGAATGTGGCAAAAGCTTTGACAGGGGGCGAGATCAAACTGGCAGCCCTGCAAGAAAGCAATGCCTACACGCTGAAAAACAAAAAAGAGCCTGTTGAAATCATCTGGCCAGAAGAAGGAGCGCCTGCATCTGTGCGCGTAGCCGGGATTCAGAAGGATACGAAAAACGTGGAAGCAGCGAAAGCGTTTATCGACTTCATTCTCGATCCGAAGGTCCAGCAGCAATTGATCGATCAGGGAGAAGAAAGCTACTTCGAGCCGTCCGCAAAAGGAGCCGTTGCCAAAAAAGACCGGGCTGCCAATGCCAAGCTGGTCGTCGCCGATCCAGAGTGGGCTTCCGAGCATGAAGCGGAAATCAAGCAATGGTTTGCCGACAAAGCGGTAAAGTAAAGCGATGAGATTGCTAGGGACATATGGAAACCGAATGGGCTGGCTCGTGCTGGCCATTCTCTTTTTCCTGATTTTATTGCCGCTTGCTGCTGTCATCATTCAAGTGTTGTTGCCCGGTGTGTTTTTCGGGCAGTGGAACATCGGGGATTTATCGCTGCTGCTGGACGTGTTCACTCGGCCGCTCTGGCTGGCTTCCTTGAAAAATTCCTTATACCTTGGCGTAGGAACGACGGTATTTGCGACAGCGCTCGGCTGCGCACTGGCTATCGTCCGTTCGCGCTGGTCGTTTCAAACGGCAAGGCTGCTCGATCTGGCGGTCTGGGTGTTGCTGATTACGCCATCGTTCATTTTGGCGCAAGGCTGGGTGATGTTTGCTGCGGCAGATGGTCTGGCGAACGCCTGGCTGGGCTGGACCTGGATCACAAGTCTCGTCTTTTCGCCAGAAGGTCTGGTTGTGGTGATGTCGCTCAGCAAATTCCCGCTCGCTTACTTGGCGATTGCGAGTGCGCTGGAATGGAAGGTGGACCGATTGGGAGAGGCAGCCAGATTGTGCGGCGGCTCGCTCTGGACGGTCTGGCGCACGGTGGAGCTGCCGCTATTGCTGCCTGCGATTTGTTCCGGGGCGCTGCTCGTGTTCATGGATACGATCGGCGACTTCGGCTTGCCAGCTTCAATTGCTGCTGTCTTCCGTTTTCCGACGCTGCCGTATTCGATTTATTCGGCTCTGTACACGTCGCCCATCCGCTTTGACATGGCGGGAGTGCTGTCGTTTTACCTCGTGCTGCTGATTGTCACTGCGATGAGCATTCAGTTTTATGTGATGCGCAAGGCGCGGTTTGATGTACTGTCCTCCCGGGCGACCAGACAGGAGCGCAAGACAACAAAGCGGGGCAGCCTGTGGCTGAATATCGGCTGCATCAGCTTTTTGCTGGTCGTCATCGGCATTCCGTTCGGGGCGAACCTGCTCATGTCCATCTCGGATACATCGAGCATGGATCAGGGCTTGCAAGGATTGACTCTGCGTCATTACGAAGAGCTGTTTGCCGATGGAGAAGCCTTGCTGGACGGCTTGCTGCATTCGCTTGGCATCGCCGCTACCGCAGGCATTATCGGACTGATCGTCGGATTTTTCGTCGCCTACGTGCTGACGTATTCGCCGTTCAAATACCGCAGGGCTGTCGACGTTATCTCGCTGGTCTCGCTGGCTGTACCTGGCGTTGTTCTCGGCATTGGCTATATTTTTGTCTGGAATCAGCGTTGGCTCGAACCGATCGGCTTGTTGCTGTACGGAACGCCGTGGATTCTCGCGCTGGCAAGTGTGGCAGGTGCCATCCCGATCATTACGCGGGTCATTGTCGGCGCGATGGCAAAAGTGCCGGGGCAGCTGCTGGCAGCTGCGCAAATGCAGGGAGCAAGCTTCGTCCAGCGCGTGAGGTGGATTTTGCTGCCGTTGATCCGCGGGGCGCTCGTCGCAGCAGGTTTGTCCGCTTTTGGCAGCAGTGTGTTTGATTTGGCGGCGACTTCGATTTTGTTCCCGCCTGATTTTATGACCTTGCCCGTCTTTATTAACAAGGCGTTTGAAGATCTGAAATTCGCTTATGCGGCGGCTTCGACCTTGATGGGCGGCGGTTTGGTCGTCTTGATCATCGTCATTGTCGAGCTGTTGTTTCAGCCGAAAAAATGGAAAGCTGGGAGAGATCATGCTTGAATCCGATACTGGAAGTTCGCGGAGTACACAAATCGTTTGGCAACTATGCTGCCCTGCGCGGAATTGATTTGTCCGTCCAAAAGGGAGAAATCATCAGCGTCCTGGGGCCATCCGGCTGCGGGAAGTCGACTTTGTTGCAAGTCATTGCCGGGCTGACGCAGCCAGATGCGGGAGAAGTGCAGCTGCGAGGTGCGCAGGTCGCTTCGCCTACGCGACTGGTGCCCCCGGAAAAGCGCAATATCAACATGGTGTTTCAAGACTACGCCCTGTGGCCGCACATGACGGTCTACGAGAACATCGCTTATGGATTGCAGCGCAAAAAAGCGAAAGCGGATTACATAAAGGCCAAGATTGCCGAGCTTGTCAGCTTGCTGCGTCTCGAAGGACTGGAGCAACGCCTGCCGCCGCAGCTTTCAGGAGGCCAACAGCAGCGTGTGGCGATTGCTCGCGCGCTTGCCACAGAGCCGGATTTGCTTTTGCTGGATGAGCCGCTATCCAATCTCGACATGCGGCTGCGCATCCGCATGCGCACGGAAATGGCTTACTTGTTCCGCCGTCTGGGAACAACCGTCTTTCATGTGACACACGATCCGGATGAAGCGTTTGCCATGGCAGATCGGCTGGTCATCATGAGAGCGGGGGCGATCGATCAGATGGGAGCGCCGCAAGATTGCTACGAGCAGCCAGCGACACGCTCTGCCGCGTCTTTGCTGGGGGCTGGCAATCAGCTGACGGGCACGTTGCGCAAGGCAGCTGGCCGCGACATCGCGCTCATCGGAGAAGCGCTCGTCGAGGGTACAATACCCGCCGCAAAAGGAAGCGGGGATCGCGCTCATGTCCAGTCAGCGCTTGCAGACGGCGAGCAGATTGACCTTTTGTTTCGTCCCGAAGAAGCAGAGTGGGCGCAGCAGCCGGAGGCAAACAGCTTGCCTGTTCGCGTCGTGCACAGCACATACGAGGGCAATCGCTGGCGCATCCTCGGTGAAATCGGCGGAGGACAGACTTTGGCCTTTTTTCACGCGGAGCGACTGGAAAATACGGAACGGGGATACGTCTGCCTGAAGCCATCAGCCGCTTACTTGTTTCCTCATCTGGACGAAAGGTGAGCGAAGTCATGTCACGTATCCTTGCCATTTCAGACATTCACGGGCACGGTGCAGGGGCAAAGCAGCTTCTGGAGCTGGCCCAGTACGATCCGAAAGTCGATCGGCTGTTTCTGCTCGGCGACTATATCGACAAAAGCCCGGAGACGTGGGAGACGCTCTCTTTTGTGCAAGGGCTGCTGCAAGAAGGGGCGGCAGCTGTGCGGGGCAATCTGGAGCAATGGTTTCTCGACCAGCATGCGGCAGGAGAGCAGCCAGAGTCGATCAAGCAAGCCGTTGCCTTTGTCGCCGGATTGCCATTGTACATCGAGTACGGGCCATACTTGTTCGTCCATGCGGGCATTCGCCCGGGAATCGCGCTCGCTGCCCAGCAGCAGGTCGATCTGCTTTCCATTCGCGAGGAGTTTTGGAACAGCCCGTCTCGCTACGAGTGGATCGTCGTCTTTGGTCACACTCCCACCTATCGCATGGGGGTTGCGCCGGGAGACATCTGGGCAGAAGCTGACCGGATCGGCATTGATACCGGGGCGAAGCACGGCGTCAGATTGACGCTGCTCGATCTCACTCACCACAAAAGCTATTCCTGCTCGACCGAGACAAAAGGGGTGTACACAGATTTTCGCACAGCGGACTGGTGCATCGAAAAGTAGGGTCATTGCCTGCGCGAAAAGCGGGCAGTGGCTTTTTTACATGGGAAAACAGCCTGCAACGGCACGGCACACTAGGCAGCAGTTAGCGGCATCCTGATCACCTTAGCCGAGGAAGCAGTCGATTGAACAATCGCTCGACATAGCCAAAACCTATCCGCTCATAGCCAGCGGGGATTGGACTTTGCCTATCGACAGTGATAAAACAAGAATAAGCAAAATCAAGGGGGAACGGAACATGGAGTACACATTTTCGAAATCAGTAGATGCATTATCCTCCTCGGCTGTCCGGGAAATCTTGAAGCTGACCCAAGGCAATCAAGTGCTCTCGCTCGCAGGTGGCCTGCCAGCCGAGGATTCTTTTCCCATCCAGGAAATGCGCGAAGCGTTTAATCGGGCATTCGATCTGGGCGCGAAATCGTTGCAATACGGTTTGACAGACGGATATATCCCGCTTCGGGAGTGGGTAGCCTCACGAATGAAGCAAAAACATATGAACGTAGGCTTGGACAATATGCTGTTGACCACCGGCTCCCAGCAGGCCGTCGACTTACTGTGTCGAGTCTATTTGGATGAAGGCGACGTCGTGCTGGTAGAAAATCCAACGTATCTGGCTGCAGTCCAATTGTTCCAGTTCCGGGGGATTCGCGCCATTCCGGTGGAAGGTGATTCGGAAGGGATGGACCTGGAGGATCTGGCGAAAAAGATCGCGCAGTATCGTCCGAAAATGGTCTACGTCATTCCGACTTTTGCGAATCCTACGGGAAAAGTATGGAGCCTCGAACGCCGCCAGGGCTTGCTCGCCCAGTGCAAGGCAAACAACATTCTCATTCTGGAGGACGATCCGTACGGCGAAATCCAGTTTGACGGCGAAGCTTCGTACCGCTCGATTTTCTCGCTCGACGAACATCCGACCAATTCCTGTGTCGTCTATACCAGCACGTTTTCCAAGATCGTTGCTCCTGGTCTGCGCACCGGATGGGCAATCGGCGACCAGCGCGTCATTTCGATGATGGTAAAAGCGAAGCAAGCCGTCGACCTCCAGTCCAGCACCATTGACCAGATCGCGCTGCACGAGTTGCTCTCCCGCTTCGATCTGGAAAGCCACATCGAAAAAATCCGCGCTTCCTACAAAGAGCGCATGGAATGGATGAACGAGCTTTTGCTCGCACAAAGCTGGGATGGCGTGCAGTGGGAAAAGCCGCGCGGAGGCATGTTCCTGTGGGTCAACTTGCCAGCCGATGTGGACGCAGAGAAGCTGTTGGCCCGCTCTGTACAAGAAGGCGTGGCATTCGTGCCAGGCAAGCCGTTTTACGCCGCCGAGCCGCAGCACAACACAATGCGCTTGAACTACACACTGTTGAACCGCGAAGATACGCAGCTCGCCATCGCAAGACTCGGCAAAGCGTTTACAGAGTACAGCAAAAGTCTCGTGACGCAATAGCGTCCGGGGCGTGTAAGTGAAAAGCAAAAGGATGCAAAAAGACAATCATGCTGCTGAAAAGCTGATTGTCTTTTTTATTGTTAGGACAAGGACAAAGAAAGCTCTCTTTCGACCCGGTTCAGCCACTCATGGACAAGCTCTGTGAACAGCGTGGGCTGTTCGATTTGCAGATTGTGTCCAGCGCAATCGAGCGCGGCAAAAGAACTGCGTGGATAGTGAGGAAGCAAGCTCCATGCGTCCTGGTAGCCGACGACATGATCCTGCTTGCCTACGACGAACAATCCAGGATGGGGAAAAAGCTGCGTATCAAGCGGGAAAGAGAAGCCGTACGATGTTTTCAGTCGTTCTAAAAAGGGGAAGTCCGCGATGCTGTACCCGCTTATAATCTCTGTTTTGTAGCGGTCCCATGTCTCTTCTGTGGCGACCACAGCCATGGCTTCGAACTCGGCGCGCTCCGACTCTGTCAGCTTGTCCCACAGGCTTTGCTCTTCTACCAAAATGACTTTGTCTGGCAGCGTGCGCTGGCTCATTTTGGGGAAAACACTCGGGCAGATGAACAGGGCGCCTTTGACTTGCTCTCTGCGCTTTTCGATGACTCCACGCGCCAAATAACCTCCGTACGACTCCGCAGCGAGGAGGAACGGTTCGCCTGGCAGTTCACGATCAATCCAGTGCAGAACAGCCTCTAGCATGTCGTCCGTATTTTGCACGCTGTCGTAATTTTTCGTCTTTCCCATACCGGGCAGGTCGATATAGAGTCGGCGAAAACCTTCGCGCTCAGCAAAAACAGGCTCCATGCAGCCTTTCATGACGTGATGATCGAGCGAAAAACCGTGAAGCATGACAATCGGAACGCCGGAACCGATTTGTTCTTGAAAAAAGTCAATGTTGTGCAGTGACTGAATCATACTGGCTAACACCTCTCCCGCCGATTTTGCGTTCCATAACTAAAAAAGGAACGTTTGTTCTTATTTTAATCTAAGATCTGGAAAAAGCAAGAGGGAAATAGAAAAATATGGAGCAAAAAGCCATAAAAAAACGTATCCAAGCGATCAGATCGAATGGATACGTTTTTCGTGTTGGCCGGGATGGTTTGTTTGCGCCATCCGAGGCTGTTTATTCTTCTGTTTCTTCCAATGTGCAGATGGCGCTAGGGCGCTTGATGCGCAGCACTACGCACTCGTATACACGGAACAGGCTGTTCATTTGCTCGTCTCCGAGGAAAGCGGAGTCGAAGTCTTCGGCAATCGCCAGATCGAGGTTGTGGCGGCCTGTAGCCACCAGCACGCCGGAGCGTCCCTTGATCGTAGGCGATTGGTATACGCCGTCTGTCACCAGGTTGCGCACATGCTCGATCTCCAGCACGTTGGTGCCTTTGTGTACGCGGTGCAGGAGGGAGTACAGCTCGGGGGACACGACCAGCGCATAAGGACCGCTGTGACCCATTTTCAAGAGCTTGTTGCGCGCTTCCACGATGTCAGCGAACGCATTGCCGGATTCCATCCAGTCGCTCTTCAGGTGCGTGAGGCGGCCTTTTACATTCATCAGACCAGGCAGATCAAACTCAGCCGCTCCGTTGAAGATCAGGTCGTCTTCCATCAGCGCACCGCCAGCAGCGGCGTTTGCAGCGGCACTCATGTCAAGCGGCATGCCCAGTGTGCGAGCTTGCGCGACATCGCGCCAGTAAAGCATGAAATCTTTGTAAAGAATCGGGATTGTCATGCTTACGCGGCGGCTAGGCTGTGTCATTTCCAGCGATTCGCCGCGCAAGGACAGACCGCCGAAGCGCGATTCATCGTATACGTCATTGGTGATCGTCTGGATACCTTCACCAAGCGGACCGTAAATATCGATAAAGCGACGTCCCACGAGTTGACGGCGGGCCATGTCGACTACAGTAGCGTCCAGTTGGCTCCATTCTTCATTGGTTAATGGAGAGTCTGGGTATTTGCGAAGCTTGTCCATAGCGTAACCTCCAGGTCATATAAGATCGGTGTTTCCTTAATGTCCTTTCAAACTTCCAACAGTAAGCCCCTTTTTGCCAGGAGCGGCAGTCTTGGCAGGAGCCGCGTGTTTGATGACGGAAGCAACACCGTGAGCAGCCGTTGCAGAAGCTTTCAGGTGATCCACCTGATGAATATCGTGGCCTTCATCGTGGTCGGTCAGGTCAGGATGGGATCCGTCAGAGAACCGTCCGCTGAGCGAAGCCATGATTTCTTTTACTTGCAAGTAGTCGGCGTGAGTTTTTTCGCGCATGCCGTCCAATGTCGTGCGGGTTTCGTCATCTTGAAACTCGTACAGGGAAAGCTCCAGATGCTCGCGGAAATTGTGCAGGCCAAACCGCTCCAGGTTCACATCCGACAGCAACTGAGAAAGCTCGCGGTCGCTCAGCTGGGCAAGCGATTCTTTTCCGGATACGTTTTCCAGGTAAGGAACCAGTTCCTGGAGACGTCCCATGCGCTGTTCTTCTTCTTCCAAAATGTGATGGTAGTACAAGCGGGTGTGCTCGTCCTGTGCAGCGTCGATAATCGGCTGGATGATGCCCATGAAACGATTGATGTAACCTCTGGTGCGATCAAAAATGGCGTGCAGCTGTGTAATTTCTTGCACCCTCCGCCACCTCCTCATTCACGATCTATTTGTTCATTATACAGTTGGAAAAATGAACCGGGCAATACATATGTAGATTTTCGGCGTTTTCTGTTAATAAATGGCACGTTTTGCCGGGAGCACATCGCCTCAAGCCACGCCACGACTGAGGTGGATACGTTTAGTTTTGGATTTTTACAAAAAAGTTATCATGGAGAGTATTGTCAAAGCTAATTGGGAATGATAATATTTATCAATAAGAGTGATATTCATTATCAATTAGAAAACAGAGAACCAGAACATACATCGACACTCACCCATTTTAAGGAGGAAAACATTATGTCATCCATTTTAGTCATTGGCGGAGATCGCCTTGGTAATATCGTAGATTTGCTGCACGGACAAGGGTTTAAAGATATTCATCACGTAACGGGGCGCAAAAGCTCCCAAACAGGCGTGAAAATTCCTGCGGGCATTCATATGATTCTCGTTTTGACCGACTTCGTCAATCACAACCTCGCGAAAACCGTGAAAAACCAGGCGAAGGATCGTGAGCTGCCAATCGTATTCTGCAAGCGCTCGTGTTCGGCGATTGCCAAAGCTTTCGATTTGACGGCGTAAATACATACCCGTTCAGGTGGACAGACTAACGCATGAGTCTGATACCAACGGAGGAATGGCGCATGGAGCAAAATCGTTTAAGCGAACTGCCTATTGCGCAGCTGACGGCCGTGCAGCTGCAACAGTTGAAACAGGCAGAGGAACAACTCAATTCAGAAGGCGAGAATGTGTACCTGATCGCATTTGAGAAGCAATCCCCGTCATCGTAGACGGGGTTTTTTTATTTTCCCAATATCTGCTTCTCCGCTTATTTGAAAACATACTGCTCAAGCTGCGTTTTCAGTGCGTCAATCCCGATGGCAAAGCCCAGGCATTGGCTGGACTGGATGATAAAGGCGTTCAGCCCCACGACCTCGCCATTCAGATTGATAAGTGGCCCACCACTGTTGCCGGGGTTGATGGCGGCATCGGTTTGGAAAATCTCTTCATACATTCGTTTTGCCACCTGGAGGCGACGGTTTTTGGCGCTGATAATTCCGGCCGTTACAGAGTTTTCCAACCCAAGCGGGGAACCGCCTGTGTACATAGCGACAAAAACTACAAAAAGACCAGTTGCTGCAGATGAATCGTCCGGCCGTGTGCGTTCCTGCCGGGAGCTTCGGCTGCTTCCACGCGTTTGACGAGTGCCGTCATGAGCATGCGGCGCTCTTCATCGCTGGCATGTGACCAGAGGAGCGGCCAATTGGTCAGCTGACTGTAGGGCGGGAAGGCAGCTCTGGCAAAAGACGGAGGTGGATCAGGGAACAGAGCGTCAGCTTCTTTGGCGAGGGCAGCGATTTTCAGCCGAAATGCTTCGAGGGTGAGCAGTCCTTCCTCGTAAGCTGCTTCCCAGCGCCGCAATTTGAGCGCTCGCCTCTGTTCTCGCGCTTCTGCATCTGCAAAAGGGACCACAGAAGAAAGCGAGGCCCGGACTTCTTCCAAAGCAGCACGCGCTTCGTGCGAATAGCTCATCAGCTCGGAGAGGATGGCCTGCTCCAGACGGTCTTCCCGGATGGCGGGGGCGTCGCAGCGGCCAGCCTGCTTGTTTTTGCATACATAATAACGATGGACGTAACGTTTTCCCGCGCTCTTGGTGTTGGCTGTCTTGCCGCGCATGGGGGAGTGGCACAGGGAGCAGTAGAGCAAACCGGAAAAGCAAAAGGTGGAGCCAAGGACACGCGGGTGGAGCGAGCTGCGCGCAGCCATTTTTTGCTGAATGCGCATGAAAAGGTCTTTGTCGATAATCGCCGGATGGGCGGCCTCTTCCACGATCCATTGATCAGGCGAGTTTTGGCGCTGAAGCCCGTCGGTGTAATTCCAGCGCAGCGCCCCGTGATACACCGGATTTTTCAGCAGGCGCAGGACAGAACTTGCCCCCCAGCTCGCGCCGTTTTTCCCGCGAAGTCCTTGGCGATTTGCCCACTCCGCAATCTGCCGCGGCGACTCGCCTTTCTCATAGCGCTCAAACATTTCGCGGACGCCAGCCGCCTCCGCATGCTGAATGGTCAACGCCCCGTCCACCAGCTCGTAGCCAAAAGGCGGGGGGCCGCCTGGCCGTTTTCGTTCCTTCGCCATCTGCTCCATGCCGAGCTTGACTCGCTCCGCCAAATTTTCCCGCTCCCACTGGGCGAGCGCCGCCACCAGCGTAATGAACAGTCGGCCGATGGCGGTAGTCGTATCGTACACCTCTGTGCAGCTTTTGAAGCGCACGTCATACTTTTCAAACTCCTGGAGAAGCCGGTACAGATCCAGCACAGAGCGGGTGAGGCGATCGAGACGATAGACGAGGACGACATCGGTCTTCCCTTCGCGGATATCTTTCAGCAGCCGTTTCAGTTCAGGGCGGTTCGTATCTTTGGCGCTCACGCCTTCTTCCGCGTAGATGGCGGCAACCTCCCACCCTTGTGAGTGGACGTAAGCCAACAGTTTTTCCCGCTGGGCCGGGATTGAAAATCCTTCACGTGCCTGGTCTTCGGTGCTGACGCGCATGTAGACAGCCGTTCGCATCGGATTTCCTCCCATCAACTGAGGTTGCTAGAGTCTACAGCAAAACAGCGCTTTGTATGCCTGGACAGATTGGAAAACTTGGATTTTTTGCGCACAAAAAAACCCCGCTTATCCTGATTGGACAAGTGGGGCTGCGCTACATCCATTTTTGTCCCCATTCGTGAATGGATTCAATGACCGGACGCAGATCTCTTCCTTTTTCTGTCAATTCATACTCGATGCGCACAGGAATTTCCGGGTATACTTTTCGTTCCAAAATTCCCAGCTCCTCCAGTTCCTTCAGTCGCTCCGAAAGCATTTTGTCGCTCATGTGCGGAACCATCTCGCGAATATCTTTGAAGCGAACAGCGCCGCGAAGCAAAACGTGGATGATCAAACCTGTCCAGCGCTTGCCGAGGACATTGATGGCGCATTCGTACTTGGGACACATGTGCTCGCCAGCAAATTCTTGACTCATGTTGGTGTCACCTCTATACAGCATGGTTATGTTAACGCTTATTGTAGCAGATAAACTTGAAAAAAGTAAGTAACGAAGTGTTTGGCATGTGCTTATCTATGTTTGCCATACCGGGGCGGGGTTATGCTGGAAATAGGATTGTCCGCACGAGCCAAGCCCGTTTCCGGCAAAAATCGTTTCACAGGCAGGCACATGCACATAGACTGTGGCGAACGATACGAGAAGAAGAGGGTGTTAGGATGCTTCCAAAACCGGTGATCGGGATTTTGACCTGGCGCCAGGGGCAGCGCTTTGGCGAGCCGGACTACTTGCGCAAGCTGGTGCTGGCAGGGCAGAAGCTGGGGGCGGAAATTTACCTGTTTTCGCATCAGGACGTAAACATGAAGGAAAAAAAGATCAAAGGCTTTCTTCCCAAAGCAGGCGGCGGCTGGAGCAGCAGATGGTTTCCGTGGCCGCAGGTCGTCATCGACCGCTATCGGCGGCGTGTCCCCGAGTACATCCGGCTGCGAAACAGCGACCTGCTTTTCTTTGCCAACAGCCCGTTCAGCAAAAAGTGGCGGGTCACCCAGCTTTTGGCCAAGGACAGGCGGGTGATGCACTGGATTCCGGAAACACACTTGTACGAAAAAAAGCGAGTTGCAACCATGCTGAGCAAATATCCACTCGTGTACGTCAAACCGGGGAACGGCTCCGGGGGGAAAAGCATTTTGCGGATATCGGCCAAGGGCAAAGAATTTAGCCTCTCCGGGCGCGACAAGCAATATCAGACGCACACTGCCAAGCTGGACAGCGTCAGTGCTGTGGAGAACTGGGTTGGCCGCTGGGTAGTCGAGCAGCAGATTGCAGATGGCAATTTTCTCGTGCAGCAAGGGATCGATCTCGGATTGATTCCGAATCATGTGGCAGATGTGCGCGTGCTCATCCAAAAGGATCAGGCAGGGGAGTGGAGGGTGACTGGCTCCGGGGTACGGATCGGGGAGGCTGGCAGTTCGACCTCCAATTTGCACGGCGGAGGGCGCGCTGTTTCCTTTGAAGGGTTGATCGAGCAGCGATTCGGCAAGAGACAAGCACAGCTGATCACGAAGGAGTGTCACTCGCTTGCCCATGAGGTGGCGAAGACGCTGGAGGATTACTTTGGACGAATGATGGAGTTCGGGCTGGATATCGGTGTCGCTGTAGACGGGAGCGTCTGGCTGATCGAGGTCAATCCGAAACCGGGGCGGGAAGTATTTCGCCAAATGGGGGATATGGTCACGTACGCCAAGGCGATCGAGCGGCCTGTGCAATTCGCTCTCCATCTCGCCCGCAAGAGACAGACCGGGGATGTAGGGCAGAGGGAACAACGTGTCAGGGTCTGAAAGAAGCTTGGTTTTTGTTCCTTTGGAAGCAAGCGGGGAACCGACACTGATGACCCATTCACCAACCTTGGTGTGTGAAGAGTTTCCGAGTGCCAAAGGATAGAGCTTGCAGTCCGCGTCGATTTTGATAACAGCATAGTCCCTGACTCGATCGGCAATGATGCGTTTGGCTTCAAATACTTTGCCGTTGTACAGCTTGACAAAAATGTTTTTCGATTTGCCGATGACGTGCTCGCTGGTCAAAATATAGCCTCTCGGGTGGAAGATAAAACCGGAGCCGAAACTGCGCTCGGTAGGCGGTGACGAAGTATTATCATCCTGGTCGATGAGACTGCGAATCAGAGAATCGACGTCTTTAGCTAGGGGAGCGTCTTCCGTGACGATGGAAACGACTCCCTCCTGTACGCGCTCTACAATAGGGACAAAAAAATTGAACGGGTGCAGACTGCTGCTGCTCACAGGGTACTTTACTCGCGTATATTGGGACCATTTTTTACTTTTCACCAATCTCTCCCCCTACAGCAGTTAGGTATATATCATCTTATGGAGGGGCGAAAGGGAAGGGACGCCCAATTTGAGCGCGGCGTTTGTTATATCATTATTTTTGATTGATATAATAAAGAAATAGCATTGGTATAATTATTAGAATCGAATTATAATACATGTAGTTAGAGAATATTTTGAACATAAAGGCTTAGCAGATGGATATTCACTTCTGTCTGAAAAAAGGCAATTGTCTGCTTTGTCGCTAGAGAGAGAAAAAGAAAGATAATGGAGGATGCGAAGAGATGGATGTTAAAACGATCATACTCGGCTTTTTGAGCTATGGAGAAATGAGTGGGTACGATATCAAGCAGGCGTTTTCCAACAGCATCGGCTTTTTCTACGATGCCAGCTTTGGCGCGATCTACCCCGCACTGCGCAAGCTGGAAGAGGAAGGACTGGTCACCAAGCAAGAGGTCATCCAGTCTGGAAAGCCGAACAAAATTTTGTATCAGATTACAGAGCAGGGCAAGGACACGTTCCGTCAAGAAATCCAGACGCCGATTTTGCCTCCTGTGCTGCGCTCTGACATGCTGGTGAAAATTTTCTTTGGCAAGAGCCGTTCCCCCGAGGAGCAAAAGGACATGCTGGAGAGCTGTTTGAACCTTCAGCGCCAAATGCTTCAACAAAGCCGAGCCTCATTCAAGAAGCTGGAGCTGCATTTTGACGAATATCAGCGCTTTTGCTGGGAATATACGATCCATCATCTGGAGTCGACGATTTCCTTTTTGGAGCACAAAATGCCCTCGCTAGCCAAACAACCAGCATTGTCTGCTTCCATCTGAGCAGGGATTTGACCAATTGGGTTGAACACGCATGCAAGAAGGCTTCGCCGCAATAAAGTGGCGAAGCCTTCTTTTTGTTTACTTCAGGTTTTCCGGGTTGAGGCACTCCAGCTCTGGCACGACAAAACGTCCGTCTTTGCGGATCAGGCGGTCGTCAAACCAGATTTCCCCTCCGCCCCACTCAGGGCGTTGAATCATGACGAGATCCCAGTGGATGGACGACTTGTTGCCGTTGAACGCATCGTCATAGGCTTGTCCAGGCGTGAAGTGGAAGCTGCCGTCGATTTTCTCATCGAACAAAATGTCTTTCATCGGGTTTTGGATGTAAGGATTGACCCCGATCGCAAATTCGCCGACGTAGCGGGCGCCTTCGTCTGTGTCGAACACTTCGTTGATTTTCGTCGTGTCGTTGGCAGTCGCTTCGATAATTTTGCCATCCTTGAAGGTCAGCTTGATGTTGTCATAAGTGAAGCCTTGGTATGGGGATGGCGTGTTGTACGAGATCGTGCCGTTGACGGAATCGCGCACTGGGGCTGTAAATACTTCCCCGTCCGGGATGTTGGCTTCTCCGGCGCATTTGATGGCAGGAATGCCTTTGATCGAGAAGGACAGGTCGGTGCCAGGTCCTGTGATGCGCACCTTGTCGGTTTTTTCCATCAGCTCGACGAGGCTGTCCATCGCCTTGTCCATTTTGCCGTAGTCGAGCGTGCACACTTGGAAGTAGAAATCTTCAAAAGCGGCTGTACTCATGTTGGCCAGTTGAGCCATGGAAGCGTTCGGGTAGCGAAGCACGACCCATCTGGTTTCAGGCACGCGCACGTCCAGCACAGGGCGGGCGAACAGCTTGGAGTACATTTGCATTTTGTCACCCGGCACGTCAGCCAGCTCGCTGATGTTGTCGCCGCCACGGATACCGATGTAGCAATCCATTTGCTTCATAAAGGAGACGTCAGCTTCACGCATGATGCCGAGCTGGTCTTCGTTGACACCGAGAAGCAGTTCGCGCTGAATGCTTTGGTCAATCAGTTGAACGTAAGGATTGCCTCCCGCTGCGTAAACTTTGGCAATTACGGCTTTCGTCAAGTCAGTCACATCGCCGATGGAGTAGATTAAAACGTTTTCACCTTTTTGTACTTTGGTGGAGTAGTTGACGAGGACGTCAGCTAATTGCTCAATACGTGGATCTTTCATAGGAAGGGGATCCCTCGCTTTCCATATCATATCAGTATGTATTGTACACAAATCGCATAGAAAAAAGCTACCCATACCAGGGTAGCGTGCGGAGGAAACGCGTTTACAGGATTCGGTTCTTCATGTATATGCAGGGTCCTGCGCCAATATGGCTATGTCAATCGCAGCCGCAGCCGATGATGACCAACAGGATAAAAAGAATCAACACTAAGGTGAAATCATCGAGGTCTCCATTGAAAATGCTACTCATAGGATGAACATCCTCCTTGTTGTGTGTTAAGCCTCTTGTGCTTACATCCATAACATATGGGTTTATGCACAGTCCCGATACGGGCATCCGCCCATTTTTGCGAAGATTCTTTCCATGCCATCTGCTTGCCTGCGCATGTTTATTATTCTGAAAATCAGGAAAAGCTAGAGGATACGAAAAGACTTTGCAAAAAACGAAAGGATGTTATGGCGATGCAAAGATCATTGTCGAGTCTTCAGCACGAGTTGGTTCCCATTACGATTAATGTAGGCGAGGATTTCAAGTCCATTGTGTGGAAAGCCCAGTACGATATGGATTTCAATACGGAATGCCTGTTTTGCTTCTCGGAGCAGATTACAGGATACCGGGTGGAAGATGAGGCGGGGCATTCCGGCAAGGTAGCGGTTTGCCCGCACTGTGAAAAAGTAAACGCCATTTACGCGTAAGCGGCGAGACAGTGGCACATACACGAAAAGCGATGCTCAAGCGGGCATCGCTTTTTGCTTTGACACGTCCTTCATGGATGGACGATATTTGCCACTGCATCCACCATGTACCACCTGCGTTTTAGCAGGATTGAAGGGAGGAGCCTCGAATAGTATGAGAGGTATACATATGTAGATAGAGTTAGGGGTGAACTTTGTGCAAAAGAAATGCAGCCGCTGCGGGAATGACATGGAGATCGTGCTGCGCAATGTCGTGTATAAAAAGCGGGTCAAAATCATGAACGTCCCGGTACACGTTTGCGTCGACGATTGCTGCGCGCATTCCCAGGTGGTAGATGTCATCAAAGAAGATTTGAAATCACTCATGGAGGAACTGGGCCAACATCCGCAGCGCCAGGCGATCGAATTTGAAGAAATGTCAGAGTTATCCAACTTATTGGTATTGATTGCTAACGAAAAGGCAGATTCTTCGGTTCGTGAAGTGCTGGGCGAGAGGGTCAACGAGCTTCTGGATCTGTTTTTGTTGGCGCAGTCCCTAGGCGATGAGAGATGGATGCTGGAACTGCGGGAGCGATTGACCAAAATCATGGTATAAACACGAAAGAGGAGGCGCTGGAACAGGCGGCTCCTTTTTGTTGGCGCAGTCGAGACGTCAGCTTCTGCCCCTTTTTGCCCCCGTGCACCGCAAGCGTAGACTTTGCCATCCAGATTTCGGTATACTGAAAGGCGCATAGGAAGCGACAAAAGGAGAGATGAATGGTGGCCCAAAAACAACTCCACTCGATCGAGGAACTGGATCAGTTCGTTGCGCAAAAAGGGAAGCAGCTTTTGTTCAAGCATAGCACGATTTGCCCGATCAGCACATCCGCTTATGAAGAGTTCCAGGCGTATCTGCTGGATCATTCCGTAGAAGCGGCCGTGATTCTCGTGCGCGAAGATCGTCCGGTATCGAACGCAGTAGCGGAGCGTTTTGCGATCAAGCACGAGTCTCCGCAAATTTTCCTGCTGGAAAACGGGGAAGTGAAATGGCATACTTCTCACTGGAAAATTACCAAGGATGCCATCAAGCAGGCAGTCGGCGCCTAGTCCCCTCATCGAAAAAGCTTGTTACGAAAAAAGAGCTGTCGCTTTTAGCGCAGCTCTTTTTTGTGTTTACTCCCAAAACAGCTCCAGTTTATCTCCGCTTTTCAGCTCGGTCTGGAAGCTGGCTTGCTGTCCGTTTACCAGCATGACGAAGCCGGAGATGCTCTCATTGTCCGGCTTCTCCAGAGAGAAGTTGACGAACCGGAACACATCGCTGAATACCGGAGGGGCGGATGGGGCAGATTTGACCGTAATGACGGCCCCATCAGGCACAAGCTCGTCTGCGGATGCCACTTTGCCGTCCAACGTGATCGTCACCTGTGCGACGGGCAGCATCACTCGCTCGCCGTTGAAGGAGACGGTCATCGTTTCTTGCACCCATTCTTCCAGCGGGATGACGTCGCGGATGGCTGGCGGTGCGATTTCCTCCAGGCGATAGGAAAGCTTGTCTCCCTGGCGGACGACATCGCTGAAAGTGGCGGTTTTGCCGTTTAAGAGCAGAATCGGGTTGTGCGCTGGGAGTGTGTAAGACTGCCCGTTCACGCTGAAGTGCAGCCCGGATGGCGCTGGCTGTTCATCAGGCGCCAAAAGACCAGCTGCCGCCAGCACTTCGGAAACGGTGCGGGGCAGGCGGATTTCTACTTCCGCGCGATCGGCCAGCGAGTCGTCGAGCTGCGCAGGCGTGCCGTTGACGTGGATCACTGGCCCCAGCGACAGCGGGCGATCGTTGCAGACGATATCCAGCGTGTCCAGCTGATCGAGCAGCTCGCGCACGAAAACATGGGCGTCCTCGCCGTTTTTTCCCGCGACAACCGTGATGGTGTCTCCATCGGCAATCGGTGAATCAAGGCTGGCGGCTTCTCCGTTATTCATGATGACAGGAGGCGTGCCGTGACCGCCAGGAATCATTTTCATCCGGCCGTTTACCGTGACGCTCATCGCCAGACCCGGTCTTCCGTAAAGGCGGCGAATGTCCAGTCCGGCAGCGATCAAAGAATCGCCAAGGGACATTTTCCGCAAGTCAAAAATGCGCAGCGGCACATCGTTGACGGTAACAGTCACGTAGCGGAGCGGGTGGCGGCGTGCTGCTACCGCGATTCCCACTGGCGTGACAAATTCTGGCCCGCTAAGCAGCGGATTGTCTCCCACGAATTGCTTGATCGCATCGCCACCACGCACAGCGACGCGAGCGGCAGGCATGTTCAGGAACTGGGCGACTTTTCCGGTCAAGCCCGGCGTCAGGCTGCCTCCGCCAATCAGCATGACAGCTTGTGGTGCCTTGCCGTTCAGCTCTATGATTTTCGTCGCGATTTTTTCTGCCAGCTGGGAAACGTCTCCTTCAATGGCGCTGGTTACTTCCGCTGCGCTCATCGTGTGTTCCATGCCGAGAATGTCCGTGAACGTCACCGATTCATGGGTGGTGAGCAGGCGTTTGACCTCTTCTGCCATCGGAAAATCGAGCAAAAAGGCATTCATCAGCGCGTCCGTGATCTCGTCTCCGGCTACAGGCACCATGCCGTAGGCGGTAATCGCACCTTCTTCGGTCAAGGCGACGTCAGATGTGCCTGCGCCGATATCGACGAGCGCGATGTTGATTCTGCGCATAGTTACGGGGATGAGTACGTTGATCGCGGCAATCGGCTCCAGCGTGAGCGCCTGCATCTCCAGGTCGCACCGCTTCAAGGCGGCAATCAGCGAGTCGACGACTACCCGCGGCAAAAATGTGGCAATCACGTCTGCGCTGGCTGTGTCCCCGCGCTGATCGATCAGGCTGCCGATCAGTTCCTGGTCCAGGTAGTAGTTGACGACGCTGTAGCCGACACAGTAATAGCGGGTCGCATCCAGCTCGCGCAGTTCTTTTGCCAAGTCTGCCTGGGCTTCCTGCACGGCGGCAAACTCCAGTGCGACCACATCTTCCCGCGTGATAAAGGCGTGTCTCGACAGCGGCATATCCACACGTACGCGGCGGGTGCGCAACGAACGGCCGGCTGCTGCCACAGCTACTTGATGCAGCTGCCCGTGCTTTGCTTCCAATTCGTCCTTGATTTGCTTGATCACTTTGGCAACGGCAACCACATCGTGAATCTGTCCATCGAGCATGGAGCGTTCATCGTGCTCGCGAATGGCGCAGTCGAGCACGCGAAACTGATCTCCGGTCGTTTCCACAATCAGTCCGACCACACTGCGTGTTCCAATATCTAGTGAAAAAATCAGCTCAGGGGAGCCTGTTTCGTTATAGGCTGACAAAGGTAAGTCACTCCCTCGTTTTCGTGTCGATCAGTAGAAATAAATGAAGGCTTTCGTTAGAACATATATCCAATGGATTCGACCACAGCTATCAAGAATCCTGTCGAAACAAGGAATTATCCCTTTTTTGGCGAAGAATTTGCAAAGGTAAAAAAACATAAATAATTTACTTTCGCGCTTTTTGGCGCTAAACTGCTGACAAGGGAGTTTGAATCGATTATAATAACCCTAATTTATCGGCAACCACCTAGCAGACCTATATAAAAAGAGGAGAGTGGAGAGAAACAATGGCACACGATCAAATTGAGACCATGCGCAAACAGATAGACGAAATCAACCTGCAAATTTTGGAATTGATCAACCAGCGGGCGACTTTGGTGCAAGAGCTCGGCAAAGAAAAAGAAAAGCTGGGCAGCAACCGCTTTGATCCAGAGCGCGAGCGCCAAATGCTCAACCTGCTCGTAGAAAATAACAAAGGTCCGTTCAACGACAGCACGGTTCGCCATCTGTTCAAGCAAATTTTCCAAGTATCCTTGGACTTGCAAAACGAAGACAAGAAAAAAGTTCTGTTGGTCAGCCGCAAGAAGAAAGCGGAAGACACGGTCATTACAGTAAAAGGCGTCGAGTTCGGCGGCAAAAGCCCGATCCTGATCGCAGGACCTTGCTCCGTAGAAAGTTACGAGCAAGTGAGAGCGGTAGCGGAAAACCATGCCAAACGCGGCTTGAGAACGATCCGCGGCGGCGCATACAAGCCTCGCACTTCCCCATACGATTTCCAAGGTCTCGGAGAAGAAGGCTTGCAAATCTTGAAGCGTATCGGTGACGAGTTCAACCTCGTAACGATCAGCGAAATCGTCACGCCAGCCGATCTGGAAATGGCGACGAAATACATCGATGTCATCCAAATCGGTGCGCGCAACATGCAAAACTTCGAGCTTCTGAAAGCAGCAGGCCGTGTAAACAAGCCTATCCTGCTGAAGCGCGGCCTGTCCGCCACGATCGAAGAATTTATCTACGCAGCCGAGTACATCGTATCTGAGGGCAACACGCAAGTCATGCTGTGCGAGCGCGGTATCCGCACGTACGAAAAAGCGACTCGCAACACCCTTGATATCTCTGCTGTACCGTTGCTCAAACAAGAAACGCACTTGCCTGTCTTCGTCGATGTGACCCACTCTACTGGTCGTCGCGACCTGCTGCTGCCTTGCGCGAAAGCAGGATTCGCAATCGGTTCCGACGGTGTGATGGTAGAAGTTCACCCGGACCCGGATGTTGCTCTGTCTGATGCAAAGCAACAGCTCAACATTCCTCAGTTCAACGAATTTGTGGACGAATTGCTTGCTTCCGGCCTGTACAAAGGCGAAGTGGTAGCAACCAGAGGATAACGAAACAGTTTGCTGTGAGTTTGCTGGTCCTTCCTGCGCGCGGGGAGGACCTTTTGATTTGACGAACCCGAGGTCGACCAAGTAAGCTAGGATTTAAGTGCTGATAACGGCGAAGGAGGCTATGCCAGATGAATGATCAAGATCACTGCTGCTCGTCTGATCGCGCCACCGTGCGGCCTGATAAAATCAAGTCCAACCTTGTCTCGCGGCTCAACCGCGTAGAGGGACAAATTCGCGGAATCCGCGGAATGGTGGAAAAAGACGTATACTGTGACGACATCCTCAACCAGATCGCTGCTGTGCAGTCCGCCTTGAATGCCGTGGGCAAAATGCTGCTGGAAGGACATATGAAATCTTGTGTCATCGAGCGCATTCAGCAAGGGGATAGCGAAGTAATTGATGAGCTTTTGAAAACGATGAACAAACTAATGAAATAGCGGCGCCAAAGCCCGTAAAAACGATTGCAACCGCATACGGCTTGTCGTATCATAGGTGCATATATTTATGAAAATAACTATGAAAACCAAAATATAGGGAAAGTGAGGGTGTGTGATGCCGGTTACAATCTACGACGTGGCAAGAGAAGCGGGGGTTTCGATGGCGACTGTCTCCCGTGTAGTCAACGGGAATCCCAACGTAAAGCCTTTGACCCGAAAAAAGGTACTGGCTGCGATTGAACGTCTGGGGTATCGACCAAATGCCGTTGCTCGCGGTCTCGCCAGCAAAAAAACAACAACCGTCGGTGTCATCATCCCGGATATCTCCAGTTTGTTTTTTTCCGAATTGGCCCGTGGAATCGAAGACATTGCAACGATGTACAAATACAACATCATCCTCTGCAACTCTGACCAGCGGATGGAAAAAGAATTGCAGTTGATCAACACGCTGTTGGAAAAGCAAGTGGACGGGCTGCTGTTCCTGGGGGCAGAAATTAAGGAAGACCACCTTCAGGCGCTGACCAGCACTTCGGTGCCGACCGTTCTCGCGGCTACCCGCGATGCGGACAATGTGCTGCCTTCTGTGAGCATCGACCATTTCCAGGCCGCTTACGATGCGACGGAAGCTTTGGCTTCGCGCGGACACAAGCGGATTGCGATGATCTCAGGCCCGCCGAACGATCCGCTCAACGGCCTGATGCGTTACGAAGGCTACAAAAAGGCGTTGAAGGACAACGGAATCGAGCTGGACGAGGAGCTGGTTGCGACAGGCAACTACTTTTACGAGTCAGGGCTTTCGACAACGAAGGCATTCCTCGCGCTGGCTGAGCCGCCGACAGCGATTTTTGCTGCCAACGATGAAATGGCGATTGGAGCGATCCATGCCATCCAGGATTCCGGTCTGAACGTGCCGGGCGATATCGAGGTCATCGGCCACGACAACATTCGCCTCGTGGAAATGGTGCGCCCGCGCCTGACTTCCGTAGTTCAGCCGATGTACGATATTGGTGCGGTCGCGATGCGCCTGCTGACCAAGTACATGAACAACGAAAACGTGGAAGAGCACGTTGTGCTGTTGCCGCACCGGATCGAGTATCGGGAAAGCACCAAGCCGCAGCAGGCTTGATCGCATCGCCCGCAACAGATTGCCAGCAAGAGGAGGATAAGTGGATGCGGTACGGAATTATCGGCGCAATGGACGAAGAAATTGCGCTGTATTTGGAAGCGATGCAACAAGCCACGACGACGGTCAAAGCCGGAGTGGCTTACTATAGCGGGAAGATGGAAGGCAAAGAAGTCGTGCTTTGCAAGTCAGGTGTCGGCAAGGTGAATGCAGCGGTCACGACGCAAATTTTGCTCGATCAGTTTCAGGTGGAGCGCGTCATTTTTACAGGCGTAGCTGGTGCCGTTCACCCGGAATTGAACATTGGCGATATTGTCGTGTCGACAGACTGCTTGCAGCATGATATCGACGTGACGCCGCTCGGCTTTGCCCCGGGGCAAATTCCGTTTACGGAGCAATGGACATGGCAAGCCGACCAGGAGCTGATGCAGCAAGCGATCGAGGCTGGAAAAGGATTGGAAGCGGGTGTTCAGGTAGTGAGCGGCCGCATTTTGTCCGGTGACCAGTTTGTCGCCAGCCGGGAAAAGGTACAATGGCTGTACGAGCAGTTCCAGGCTCATTGCACGGAGATGGAAGGAGCGGCAGTCGGACAAGTGTGTGCGATGAACGGCGTGCCGTTTGTCGTCGTGCGATCGATGTCCGATAAGGCAGACGGCTCTGCGCATGTCAACTTCGTCGAGTTTACCAAGCTTGCTTCGCAGCGTTCGTATGCGATTGTCCGCAACATGCTGCTGTCCGATGCCGGTTCGTCCGAGCCAGGCGTGATCGTCTACTCGACGAAAAACTGCGTCGATTGCGACATGGTCAAGCAGTGGTTGACGGCAAAAGGGATTTCGTTCGAAGTGCGCGATGTCATGACCAGCCGCGCCTACCAAGAGGATGTCGAGCGTTTTGGCTTCATGGGCGTTCCGGTAACCGTTGTGGGCGACAAAGCGGTCAAAGGCTTTGCGCCAGCCGAGCTGGAAGAACTGGTGAAGCAATCATAAAATCACACAAAAGCGGGGAGATCAGCATCGTTTCGGTGCGCGATCTCCCCGCTTTTTCGTATGTTTTTTCGCAAATGTCATCTGCTATTTGCTTGCTTCCGTAGGCGCGTACATCATGGCGCGCTCCAGCGTGATCCGGTTTTTTTCCGTAATCTCTGCCCGGCGGGGGATAGCGGGAAACGGTTCGTCAAACAGACGGGTTGGCAGCGGCAAGTCTGTCTGCGGCTGCCAGCGCTTGAGCCAGTCAGAAGGCAGGTCGCCATCTTCCAGCGGCTGATCGCTCATCTCGCTCCACACAAGCGTCCATGCCCGCGGCACCACTCGCCAAATGTCGTAGCCGCCGCCCCCGACAGCGATCCAGCGGCCATCGCACAGCTCGTGAGCGAGGCGGTGGGCGAGCCTTGGGATATCCTGATAAATGCGCATCGAGCAGGAAAGGTGCGTGAGTGGATCAAACGTATGGGCATCACAGCCGTTTTGGGTCAAAATCACGTCCGGCTTGAAGCCTCTTGCCAGCTTGGACACTAGCTCGCCGTACACTTCCAGAAAGGAGTCGTCCTCTGTGA
The DNA here is from genome assembly GCF_038000275.1 of Brevibacillus sp. FSL K6-0770. NCBI lineage: Bacteria > Bacillati > Bacillota > Bacilli > Caryophanales > Paenibacillaceae > Brevibacillus > Brevibacillus sp. FSL K6-0770. Next base: position 4,149,274 of record NZ_JBBOBQ010000001.1, on the reverse strand, counting down.
ACGCATCGAGCGGCACATTGACCGAAAATCCGTAACCGCTTCCATCCCCGCGTTCCGAGAGATTCCCCGTTCCCGGAAACAAGTATTTTCCCGTCTCGTGAATAGAGACAGTCAAGACGTTCGGGTCATCGTAAAACGCCCATTGTACGCCATCTCCATGATGCGCGTCGGTGTCGATGTACATGACGCGTGCGTTCCAATGTTTGCGCAAATAGGCGATGGCGACGGAGCAATCGTTGTAAATGCAAAAGCCCGAGGCTCTCCCGCGAAACGCGTGATGCAGGCCGCCAGCAGGATTGAAGGCGTGCTCTGCTTGTCCCTTCATGACAGCATCGACGGCGTTCAACGTCCCTCCGACAATGAGGGCAGCCGATTCGTGCATGTTCTGAAAACAGGGGACGTCCTCCGTGCCAAGACCGTAGCTCGCTGCCTGGGGCAGCTCTTTTGCGCTATGGCCCTGATCGCGGACGAACTGGATGTAGCGTGCGTCATGAACGAGAGCAAGCTCTTCGTCGGTTGCCATGCGCGGGGCAATGATGTCTGACTCAGCGAGTAGGCCGTAGCTGCTCATCAGATCGTGCATGAGGAGCAGACGGCGTTGGTTAAAAGGGTGGTCATCGTTAAAGTAATACGTGGTGTAGTCGGGGGAGTAGATCAGACGAGCGTTCCGGCTCACAAAATTACCCCCCCATCCGTCGGTCCGACGACAGAAAATCCTCTTTGGAGCAGCAATTGTGTCACGACGCGCGGGTCAATCGTCTGGACGCGGAAGACCAGATTCTTTTTGCCGGGATTTTTTCCTGGAAACACGATGACACTGGTGACATTCACTTGTGCTTCGCGGAAAATCTGGCTGACCTCAGCCAGCATCCCGACGCGATCATCCACTTCTACTTCGATGTGCGAGCTGGGCTTGTTGACCCCGAACAGCTCGATCAGGCTGGAAAACAGATCGGATTCCGTAATCATCCCGACGAGGCGGTTTCCTTCCACAATCGGCAAGGAACCGATCTTGTGCTCATAAATCTGGAGGGCGGCATCTTCGATGAAATCAAGCGGGTGAGCAGTGATGACCTGTTTTTGCATGATATCGGCAACAGGCTTGTGCAGCACGGTATCGTCATCGTCGTGGGTAAGCAAGCGGGAGGGGAGGGCATCGCGCAGATCGCGGTCCGAGACGATGCCCACCAGCTTATCGTCATCGAGAACAGGCAAGTGCCTGATTCGGTTGGCTCGAAGCAGCAAGAGGGCTTCTCCGATCGTGGTAGCTGGTTGGGTGGTAACGACGTTTTTTCGCATGATATCTTCTACGCGCATGAGTGATGGCCTCCTTGCATCCTTTGAAAAAGATGTCCAGACTAATAAAGAAAGCGATTCTGAAAACGCATGGCATCAAAAGCGACAACCGTTTCAGCAGGAACTCGTTTTCCGATTTTGGCCATCAGACAGTTGGCGGGATGAGAGCATATTTCCGGATCGTCTGTCGCCATCCAGGTAAGTCCGACGCTGCCCATTACTTTTTCCATGACCTTTCTGTACTGCCAGACATCAAGCCCTGTACCTTTCAGATCCCAATGCCAGTAGTACTCGGTCGTGATAATCACGTAGTCTTCCATCGCATCGTCCGCAAAAGATACTTCAAGGAGCTTCTTGGCTACGCCGCCCGCGCGAACTTTGTCACTGATCTCGATGGCGCCAAGCTCAAGCAGGTCGGGCAGCTTGGCCATGGACCAGCGCTCCAGCGGATCGGGATGGAGGAAGGTGACATAGCCGAGAACGAGGTCGCCTTCCCGCGCCAAAATAATGCGTCCTTCCGGCAGATCGGCAATTTCGATCAGAGCTTCGTGTTGCTGCTCCGGGATGCGGAATGCCTTTAGCCCTTCATCAAAGCGCAGGTCAGCCAAATGCCTCCCCGTAACCGGTCCCTCGATGAGAAGCTCTTTTCCGTTCACGATCATGCTCGCAGAATGATAGCGTTTGACGTGTTCCATCAGTTCCCCCCCTTTGCTTGTAGAAAAAGAGAGATGGCGATTGCGACCATCTCTGCTGATTCTTCTTCCTAGTCTATTCTGTGGTGGTTGCCGTTACGTTGTTTGAATGTGGCGATTCTCCGTAACTGTTGACGGCGGTGATGTAGTAACTGCCGTTCGGAACGTTTGTTGCGTGCGTGTAGCTCGTTGCCGATACGGTGTCGAGCAGCAAATAGCCGCTTGCCGCATCCGGGCTGAAATACACGTTGTAGGCAATGACCTGCTCTGTGGAACTGTTGCCTTTCCAGGACAGCTTCACGTTGTTGCCGCTTGCCTTGAGCGACAGCGATTTCGGAGCGGAAGGAGGTGAAGCGGAAGGCGTATTCGGGTTTGGATTCGAATTGCCGTTTGTGTCGTCTCCCGACCCTTGCTCGCCTGGATTCGTTTGATTGTTGCCGCTGTTATTGCCGCTGCCGTTATCCGTCGGTGGAGTTGTCGTGTCACCCGGCTGCGTTCCCGTGTCTGTGCCCGGCAGCTCCCACGTATGGGAGGACGAGCCGACAGAAGCGATAGCAGAAGGGGAGGACTCGTTTCCGGCGATATCGACTGCTGTGACATAGTAGCCCAGATCACCGCTGCCTGATGCCGAATCGGCGAAGGTCAGTTCGGCCGGATCTTTCACTGTTGCGACTTTGACAAAGCCGTTTTGCGGATCGGCGCGGTAGATGCGGTATCCGACGAGATCGGCTTCCTTGCCAGACTGCCAGGAGAGCGAAATCTGTTTGCCAGAGCCGCTTGCGGTCACTCCGCTTGGCGCTGACGGCGCTCCGCCGACCTCTGTGCGCGGGTCTTCCTTGTCCGGGAGACGCTGCTCCCAGTCAGGCGGCTGACTTGCCACTTTGCTGTTTTTGGCTTGAATCTGTTCCTTGGAAGGAAGCGGATCAGGCGAGCGGTAGAAAATGCCTTCGGTGACAAAATCGTCCGGAGTGCCTTCCTTCGCCAGATAACGTTCCCCGTTGTACGTGATCAATCTAGCCTTTTGGTGGGAATCGTCCACCTTCGTCGGAACGAAGCGGCGGTTGAACAAGTCGGTAATCACATGTCCTGCCTGCTTGGACAGCTCGCTTGGCAGCAATCCGGATTTGGAATCGACTGTTGCGCTGACAATCCCTGCCGGCTTTTTAAAGGTTGCGTCAGGGGGAGACAAGTTCGGGTGCTTGTCCATGATTTCTTTCATGACCTTGCCCCAGACAACCATTGGCACGTATTTGTCCGCATCCGGCATCGGGTACGGCTCGTCAAATCCGACCCAGACACCCATGGACAACTCCGGCGTGTAGCCGACGAACCAGAGGTCGTTGCTGTTGTTGGTTGTCCCGGTTTTGCCTGCCACATCGACTTTGCGCGGTACAAATTTGCGAATGTGGGTACCTGTTCCGGCGTTTACGACCGAACGCATCATGTCTGTGATCAGGTAAGCGGTTTGCTCGCTGTAGACTTGAACAGGCTGAGCCTCGTGACGATAGACTACCTTGCCCTGACTGTCTTCGATTCTGTCGATGAGGTATGCATCCACAAAGGAGCCGTGGTTAGCGAACGTCGCGTAGGCATTGGTCATTTCCTCCGCCGTCGTCCCGTATGTAAGTCCGCCGATTACGCCTGTTGCAGCGTGGTTGTCTGCATCGACCAGCGTGGTGATCCCCATTTTTTTGACGTATTCGAGTGCGGTAGGAATCCCGACCTTCAAGTACGTCTTGATCGCGGGAATATTCCAGGACATTCGCAGCGCTTCACGTGCACTCATGATTCCTTGCCATTTGTTGTTCCAGTTTTTCGGCAGGTGAGAGCCGTTTTGGCCGTCTGCGAGCAGCACGGGTGCGTCATCGATTGGCGAAGCTGGCTGCAAAAGCCCCAGTTCAAAGGCAGGAGCGTAGGCTGCCAGCGGCTTCATCGCCGAACCAGGCTGGCGCGGCACAGTCGCGTGGTTTGTCTGCTCCACTTTAAAATCGCGTCCGCCGATCATCCCGAGAATCGCGCCCGTTTTATTATGGATGAGCATGGCTCCGACTTCTTCCAGCGCGTTCTCGATTTTCTCCGTCTTGCCATTGGAGCGGCGAATCGTGTAGGTGCGGTTTTTTCCGAAGTTTTTCGGATCGGTCGCAACAGCTTGCATAATATTGTAGACATTTTTGTCAATCGTGGTGTGGACCTTGTAGCCTTTGCGCAAAATGTCGCGGCGCTTGTCCTCGACCAGTTGACGGTATTCGTTGCGTCCGATGGTGGACTTGTCGCGCCCTTTTTCCGCGAGATCAGCATCGACCAGCTGACGGGCGGCCCGATCCTCGATCTCCATCATCAGGAACGGAACTTCGCGGTACGCTTGCTGGGCAGGCTTGGCCAGCTGCGCTTTCAGGTCGGCCTTGAGCGCACCATCGTACTGGGCCTGGGTAATGTAGCCATTTTCCATCATGCGGTCCAGCACCATTTTCTGGCGCTCCTTGCCGCGTTGATAGCTTTCGGCGCGAAATGGAGAGTACGCGCCAGGATTTTGAATCATGCCAGCGAGATAAGAGCCTTCGCTGAGATTCAGTTCCTTCACATCTTTGCCAAAAATCCCTTTGGCGGCAGCCTGTACACCGTAGACGTTGGAGCCGTTGGCGTTTTTCCCGAAGTAAATTTCGTTCATGTAGGCTTCCAAAATCTGATCTTTGGAAAACATGCGCTCGATCCGGATGGCACTGAAGATTTCCCGCGCTTTTCGGGTGTGGCTCACTTCAGCGGAGAGGATCGTATTTTTTACGAGCTGCTGCGTAATCGTACTACCGCCTGTCACGACAGGTTGGTTGGTGAATTCCTGGATCGCTCCACGCATTGTGGATTGAAGGGAAACGCCGGAATGTTGGTAGTAGGTTTTGTCTTCTGTTGCGATGATGGCATTGATCAAATAAGGAGAAACGTCTGCCTTTTTCACCAAGCGCCGATCGCCTTCTTCAGCCCGCAATTGGCCGATGAGAGAGCCGTCGTTGTAGTAGGCGAATCCAGTCAGATAATTGGTGAAAATTTTGTCCTCCAGTTCCTCCTTGCTGCGCACTGGCTCGTCTTTCACGAGTGCGGCAACATAACCTGTCACGATTCCTCCGGCGACAGCTGCCCCCATAAGCCCAAGCAGAAACACCATCTGTACGATGATCCATATTATTCTGCCACGGCTACGGCGTCGCTTTTTTTTCGACGGTTCAGAGGAAGATGTGTGGTTATTCGACATAGTCTACGACCCCCTAGCATACCCCCTAATTATACCATACGAGGAACCATGAGGGTAGAAGCGATGATAGCGTCTACAGAGAAGTTCCGTGCATCGTCTGAATCTGTCAAAAAGTGTTGCGTTTTGCCTGTTTATGGCCGAACGCGGTTTAGGTTTATACGAGAAGCAGGATCGAGCTTGCCACCAGGAGCACAGCCATGGTGATGTGAAAGCCGCGCTCGTTTCTCTGGAGAAACGAGCGGAGTTGAGCGGCGTCAGCAAGACGATGATCGGGCAGATTGAAAGAGGGGCTGTTGAAATCGAAGGGGGAGGCTCGTTAGGCTCTGGTGCTCATCAGGAGGGAACGGAAGAGTTTTTGACGGTTTTTTCCGGGGAGCTGGCAGTCGAGATCAAAGGAGAGACGTATACGTTGCGGGCTGGCGATTCGCTTCGCTTCAAGGCAGACAGGCCGCACAGCTATCGCAACGAGGGAGCGGAGCTGGTCCGCGTGAGCATGGCCATCTACTATTCGGGGTGATTTTCTGCAACGGATGGACGAGGAGCGAAAGAGGGCTGATCATAGAAAAAAGAGCAGGCCGACGGGCGGCACTGCTCTTTTTATGTCCAGACGATTAACGGCTGTAGAACTCAACGATCAGAACTTCGTTGATTTCGGAAGGCATTTCTTCACGGTCTGGGAGACGAGTGTAAGTACCTTCAGCAGCAGCATCGTTGAATGTTACGTAGTTTGGCAGGAAGTTGCGAGCTTCCAAAGAGTCCTTGATCAGTTGCAGACCACGGGACTTTTCGCGGATGGAAATCACATCACCCGGTTGAACACGGTAAGATGGGATGTTCACTTTTTTGCCGTTTACCAGGAAGTGGCCATGGTTTACCAGCTGACGAGCAGCAGGGCGAGTTGGAGCGAAGCCCATGCGGTATACCAGGTTGTCCAGGCGGGATTCCAGCAATTTCATGAAGTTTTCACCGACTACGCCAGCCATTTTGCTAGCTTGGTCGAAAGTGCGGCGGAATTGTTTTTCGTTAAGGCCAAACATGTGGCGCAGTTTTTGCTTTTCTTGCAACTGGATTCCGTACTCGGACAGTTTACGACGGTTGTTGTGACCGTGTTGGCCCGGAGGGAAGTTGCGCTTGATGTCTTTTCCTGTACCGTCGAGGGAGATGCCCAGACGACGAGCCAGTTTGTGGCGAGGTCCTGTGTAACGTGACATGTATTCAGTCTCCTTTAAATTGGATTCGTAGGTGTTTACTTCCGGCAGGTTAGTTCCTACTTTATCTACACGAACTTCGGACGGTAGCGTTTCCGCATCGTGCTCCTCACAGATATTCAGCCGCAGTCTGTAAAGGGAGGGAACTAAGAAGGTGTATCCTTCCGTTTTTACCTACAATCAATGCTACCCTGTACACATACACTTAATCATACTAGGCGAAGTGTGGGGAAGTCAAGCGAAAAGACATGCGCCATCCTATAAGAGCGATGGCGCAAAAGTCTTATTAGTCGCGGAGGGCAGCTGACAGAGACTCCGGGGTTCCGCGTTTTTCCAAAAAGCGCGTGAACGTAATGGCCGCATCCGCACGAGATACGGCTGCTTGTGGCGCAAACGTCGTCTTTTCCGCAGGCACGATGCCCATGGCCGTCGCGATAATAATCGAAGCACGGTGCTTGGCGTTTGCGATATCCGTGAACGACGACTGGAACATGCCAGGGTAGTCGGTCAGCTTGTTGTAGCCAAGCGCCCGAACGATCATGTCGGCCAATTCATCGCGCGTAATCGCTTGATCAGGATTCAGTGCAGACGCGTTTTTGTCCAAAAGGCCGCGGTCTACAGCACCTTCGACAGCGGAGAAGAAGCGGGAGCCGTTTGCCACGTCGCTGTAAGTCGCCTTTCTTTCGGCGGAGTACACCGGGTATTGCTGGCCCTGGTTCAGGCTGATCATGAGCATCTCGATCATTTCGCCGCGAGTGATCGGTTTTTGCGGCAAAATTTTGCCATCTTCCAGAGAGAGGGCGTCGTATTCGTACATCAAAAGCAGTTCCTTTTCAGCGGGATGATCTTTGAGATCAAGCGGTGCCTGGCGATGCAGGTTGATCGCTTTTCCAGATGCAGTCGAGTGCCACTCGCCTGACGTCGCATCGAGGTAGTAAGGCTGCTCGAACGGCGTTGCAGTCACGCGATAAACAAGCTTCGCAGTTCGTTTCGGAATGTAGGACGGCTGATTCTGCACTTTCTTGTTGTCTTCCTCGCTGAGCGGTTCAAGGGCATAAACCGCTTCTGCCTCCGATTCTTTCCACCAAGACTGGACAGCTTCTGCCGCAGACAAGTGCTTTGGTACTTTCGTTGGATAAGTTTCGCCGCCGAAATCAGCGTTGTAGGACAAAAGTTCTCCTGTTTCCGAGTCGTACGTAAGGTAGGCAGAACCGCTGGCTGCGGCGACACCGTCGATGTAGCGTTCAAACGAGATGCGGAAGCGGTCGGATTTATACGGTTCTACTTCTGCTTCACTCTCGCCACGATCAAGCAAAAACAACTGGTGTGCTGAAGTCGGCGTCCACTTGCGCACGGTTTCCATCGCCGCTTCCGTCAGCTTTTTCGCATCGGCAGTCTTGCCGGATTTTTCCCCGTCTTTTCGCACAGGCCGATCTTTGCTGTACGAATAAATGTCTCCTGTTACGGCGTCGAATGAGACAAATACGTAGCCGTCGCCTTCCTTGCCTTTTTGGGCGTATTCAAGATTCCAGATCGCGCGGTTGGCCTGGTAATCTCTTTCGTTGTAGTTGGCGGAACGAAGCTCGTAATTGGCGAGGTCAAACGTCTTTTCCGCCCACTTGACCGCTTCGTCCTGGCTCAGTACCCCGCCGGAGCGTCGCGGAGAGAGCGGTTTGCTGCTGACGGCGACAGGCTCCTTCAACTCGCTGCGGGGAGTGAGGGATGAAGTGTTCAATGCTTTGCCGCTTTTGGCGTCGATGTAGAAAGCAAACGGATTGTTATAAGCGAGTGAGACGCTGTTTTTTTCAGAACCGGAACGATTCCAGGGCAAAAGGTAAGCAAGCTGCGGGTCTGCCTGTTCCTGGAAAAGCTTTTCCGCTTCCTCCAAATAAATCGCCTGGTCAGGCTTTTCGAATTTCACCTCGTTCCACGACAAGGAGAATTGATTGACGACCCCTGAGCCGTTTACTGTGATGTCTGCTCCGTTATCCGGGAACAGAACATCATCCACCACGCGGACAAAGCGGAATGTATAGGAAGCATCGGCATTGAGCGGCGTTTTTTGCTTCGGCGTCTCGCGCAGGTAGAGGCGAGTTTCGGCAGCTTTGCCCGGATTGTGCTTTTTCAAAAACTGCTCGGCGGCAGTGCGGGCATCTTCATAGGACACTCTTTTGGCGTAAGGCAGGTTGCTGCTGCTTTGATCGTAATAGGAGTAAGAGGTCAACTCGCCAGTGTTGGCATGGATGCTGACGCTGTACGACAGAAGCGTTTGCTCATTTTTCGAGTCCTTTTTTGTCCAGCTGAACGACCACTCCGGGAAGGCGCGCCAGCTGTCAGAGGAGCGAAACGACACGTTTGTCAGTGTAAGTCCGCTGGTCGGAACCACTTTTGCCGCAAGAGTAAGCGCCGCTTCTTTGGACAGCTTTACTTTGCTTGCCGCCGCCAGCAGAGTGCTGTCAGCTGGATTGGCAGCGACTATTTTGCCTGTAGCGGCTGCAGGTGTTTGGGCATATGCTTGTGCTGCGGGAAGCAGCAGGCTTGCTGTCAATACGAATGAGCTGGATCGAATTATCCAAGGCTTCATGAAAATTCCCCCCACGATGTTAATATCATTTGCTTTACAACCTCTGACGAGAGGAAGAGTGGAATCGTTTCATCTGGAAACGAGAAAAAAGAGAGCGCATTTGCGAAAAAGCAAGAAACATAGGAATTTTGTACCAAATGTTAACGGATGAAACTAGAATTGTGAACAACCATCTTATATAATAAGTAGTACTATCCATCCTACAATTGAAAAAGACAGTTTCGACTGTTCCAATGACCGCAACGGGTCATCTGCATGTTTTGAAAATAACCCCGCTCTGTTTTGTGCTTGGCAGGCGATGCAGGGCGGTTTCCACAGAAAAGGGGCTATTGCGTTTTGGAAACCATCATGTACCTCGTTCGTCATGGAGAGACAAAGTGGAATCAGATTCGGCGTATTCAAGGACACAGCGACATCGCTTTGAACGAGCTGGGCATGCGGCAGGCCGAGCTGGTAGCCGGAAGGTTCCGAAGCGAGACGATTCACGCAGTTTATTCCAGTGATTTAAGCCGGGCACGTGACACGGCAGCAAAAATAGCGGAAAACTTCTCGTTTTCCGTCGGGGCGCATCCGACTTTGCGGGAGCGCTGCTACGGACAATGGGAGGGGCTCACCTACGAGGAAATCCGCGAGCGTTTTGAGAGTCAGGATGAGGCTTCGTGTGGAATTGAAACTTTCGAAGACATGCAGCGGCGCGCGGTTGCTGCTCTCAGCGAGCTGGCAGCGAAGCATCCGAATGAAGCGATTGTCGTGGTTTCTCATGGCGGCCTGATCAACAGCTTTTTGCATTACGTAACAGCAGGGGAGCAAGGAACTGGCATCACGCGGATCGACAACACCGGGATATCCGTTTTCCGCTACGTCGATCGCAGGTGGGAAGTGCTCCAGGTAAATGATACTGACCATTTGGAAGCTTGAGAAAATGCTGAGAGAGGGAGTTTCTCGTGTCAAGTAAAATGTTGGGGAAGTTAGAGACGGTCTTTTCCTACACGGCCCATTTTATCTTACAATCTTGGCCGGAAAAGCGCCCAGGCATCCTTTTCTTGACAGATTCCGGGGGCCGCATAATCAACTTCATGGACATGCATGATAGTCAATCTGGAAGCTCTCTGTCCGACGCTGCACGCCATTACATGCAGACACAAGAAGTCTGCGATTATGTATCGGAAGCGTTGAGCACGAAAGAGATTGTCGTCAAGACGAAGAGAGAGAACACGCTGGTCTGCGGAGCTTTTCCGCTGAAGGAGCTGGACGGGAGCGTGCGGGCTGTCATTGGCATGCTCATTCCACAGCGAGAGATCGATTTCGATCTGCGTGCTTACATGCGCGGACTGGAGCCGCTCATCCGCATGGGATACGATGCGTACATCCAGCACGCCACCGGCCAGATTGTCACGGATTTGACCCTGCATGACACCGCGCGGGATTTGCTCGGCAGCTTGACGAGACAAATCAGTCACATCATTTCCAAGGGTCATTGCTCGGCAGTGAAGCTGTCCGAGGACGGGGTGCTGATTCCCCAGGAGATCGTCACCACGCAAGAAGCTGAACCCGGGCAGGCTCACATCCACCAGCTGGTCTCGCGGGTAGGCAATACGCCTGTGACGTCTTCGGTTCTCGACGATCACCGGGTAATCGTCGTTCCGGTGAGCCTCAATGACATCCCGCTCTATGCGCTGTTTATGCACCTGCCGCCCGAGGAAAAGGATTGCGTCTACGATGTGCGGGATATCGCCTTTTTGCAGGAGGTGGCGGAAAAGTCGAGCTGCGCTCTCTGGCGGGCGATCATGTCCGACGATTTGCGCCGTGAAGCCAGCAAAAAAGATTTGTTGTACCAGCTCATGTCCAAAATCCAGGCGTCGATTGATGTCAATGACGTTTTGCACGAAATCGTCACCAGCATTCCCAGCTTGTACCCGTATTTCTCCGTCGAGCTGTTCCTGACGGTAGAGCCGAATGCCACTACGCCCGTCAAGCAGCTGTCATTCCAGGAAGTGGAGCCGTCCACCAGCACAAAAGCGTACCTGGAAGGGCGCTTGATCGCGGAAGAAGTGGGAGAAGGCGATCAGCGGGTGACTGTCATTGCCGCTCCGCTCCTCGGCAAGCAAGGCATCTACGGCGTTTTGCAGGTGACTTCGGAACAGCCGATTTCGTTGAGCCAGCACGAGAAGGACTACATTTCCATTTTGGCAGATACAGCGGGCACTGCGTTCGAGAACGCCCAACTGTACCAGCAATCGCGCAATCTCATTCGTGAACTGCGCCTCATTAATGAAATGGCGCGACAGCTTAATAAAAGTCTTGATTTAAAGGAAATTCTAGATTTTGTCACAGAAATGATGCAGGCGACCTTTGATGCGGAGTTTTGTGCGATTCTCCGCAAACAGCCAGGGGAAGACAAATTCGATGTCCTCTCTTCATCTGTTCCCGCCTTTAACGGCACAGTCGTCAACGCATTGGAAAAGCCGTTTCAGCAAATCATGCAGAGCAAGCAAACGCTGCTTTTGGCTCAGCCAGGGACAGGTCCGCTGCCATTTTCGCTGTTTTCCTGCTGCTCGCTCATGGGAGTTCCGCTCGTCGTTGAGGGTGAGATTAGCGGAGTGCTTTTAGTCGCAGATTCCCGCTATCATTTTTTTAGTTTTGACGACTACAAGCTGCTCGAAATTTTTGGCCAACACGCAAGTCTTGCCATGACCAATGCCGTTTTGCACAATGAGATGGAACGGATGGTCATTACCGACAACTTGACGGGACTTTTCACCAGACGGTATTTGAATGAGCGAGTCAGGGCTTCGCTTGAAAAAGACAGCTACGGCTCGTTGATTTTGATTGATATCGACTATTTTAAGACGGTTAACGATACGTTTGGTCACCAGGTAGGCGACGAAGTGCTGATCCAGGTGTCCGACCTCATTCGCCACAGCATCAGAGACAGCGATATCGCTGCGCGTTGGGGCGGGGAGGAGCTTGCGGTTTACCTGCCGCGCGTTGACAAAGCGACCGCCCACTCTGTTGCCGAGCGCATCAGGGAATGTGTGGAGCAGGAAACTTCTCCGCGCGTGACCATCTCGTGCGGTCTGGCCAAATGGAACCGGGAGCTGGATGTGAATCTGAGCGTCGAAGCCTTATTCCATCAAGCAGATATCGCGTTGTACGAAGCGAAAAATTCTGGTCGAAACCAAGTTGTTCTCGCCTAGAGCCAAATAAATGGCTCTTTTCTCTTTTTCGGAAAAAAATCGGACAAACTTGAGAGGCAGATGGAGGAATTGGCAATGGACATGCGTGAATGGCACACCAAGGCGACACAAATCACGCCGGATATTTACTGTCTGGAAATCCCGACTCCCTTCAATGTCGGAGCGGTCAACGTCTATCTGATAAAAGGCGAGAAGCTGACCTTGATCGATGTGGGGCCGAAGACAGACGAGGCATGGCAGGCGCTCACAGAAGGGCTGCAAGCGGCTGGCGTCTCTGTGGAAGAGATTGAGCAGATCGTGCTGACCCATCATCACGTTGACCATTGCGGCCAATTGGAAAAAGTGAGGCAAAAGTCAGGGGCGTTGACACTGGCGCATCCGCAGGCAGCGCCGTACGTCGAGCTGGATGCGGAGTTCATGGATTTTCACGATCAGTTCTTTTTGCAGCTGTACAAAAAAAGCGGCGTGCCAAGCGACAAGCTGATCATCATCGAGAAGTTCCACAAATTGATGACGACTTTTTCCGAGCCAAGCCAGATTGACTTGAAGCTCAAGCATGAACAACAAGTGCCGCATCTTCCGGAATGGCAGGTTCTCTACACGCCGGGGCACAGCCAGAGCCATCTGTCCTTGTACCGGGAGCGGGATCGCACGATGATCGGCGGAGATCACATTATCGGACATATTTCGTCCAATGCCTTTATTGAGCCACCGCGGGATCGTTCGGGTGCGCGTCCGCTGACACTCGTTCAGTACCGGACGGCTTTGCAGATGTGCGCAGACATGGAGATCGAGCAGGTGCTGGCGGGTCATGGCGAGATCGTCCGGAACCACCGCGAGCTGATTTCCTCTCGCCTGCAAAAAAACTGGAGCCGGACCGACACATTGCGCAGCCTGCTTGCTGACAAGGAATTGACAGCGTATGAACTGACGACGCTGCTGTTTCCGGCTATTTATGAAAAAGAGCTGCCGCTGACGCTTTCCGAGACGCTCGGGCATATCGATTTGCTGATGATCTTGCATCAGATCGAGGTGCGCGAACAAGACGGGGTCTTGTACTATCACCTGTAGCCTGACGGATTCCTGGCATTGGCGAAACAAGCAGAATAAGCCTATTCCTCCCCGGAAACGATAAAAGGGACAATTACCCTGCAACCACCTGGAAGTGGCATAATCCGGGGTAGCCGAGGGAGGAACCAGATGCGCAAGTATTGGACCATGTGCCTTTTGACCATCGCGTGCACCGCTTTGACAGGCTGTAATCAAATGGGCGTCAAGCAAGACCCCCATTCAGCTTTTGAACAGGTGCGCGATCAGTTTGCGGCGCAGAACTCGTACGCGTTTTACGGAAGGACAAAGCTTTTGACAGCGAACAGCGCCAATGCCAACATGGTGAACTTCTCCGGGCGAAAAGACGGGGAAGCGGTGTATATGAACGTGAAGTTTTCCGTTCCAGAACAGCAGCGAGTGGAGACTTTGTCGTTGCTCTCCGAAGGAAGCGAGCTGTACGCCAAACAAGGCCAGGAAGAAAAATGGAAGCCTGTCCCGGGCGAAGGAGTTGCTTTGCGGCAGGAGATGAACAACTGGAGTCCGCCATTTTGCTTTCAGCAAATGGACGAGCTGAAAAAAAGCGTCCGCCAGCTGCCCGATGAAAATCCGCAGGACGATCTCGAAGCAATCGGTGTGACGCTGGATTCGCTCAAATTGAAAGAATGGCTGGCTGCGCAAATGCAGGAACAAGCCGGGGCTGGCTCGCGGATTCAGTCCGCAGCGGGCCCTTTCGCCTCCCACAAGCCAAGGGTCAAGCTGGCGATGCAGCTGTCAGACGGAAACTGGACGAGAGCGGCTGCGCCTGGGGCTGGTGTCTCGATTCAGGCGAAACAAGCACAGGCGCAGGACGTGAAGGCGATGGTCGATCAGATGGATGTGGAAGCGGAGTACACGATTTACTACAACAAGAAGACGATGCTGCCTACCAACATGACGATGTCGATTCGCTCCGCATACGATTTGAACGACCAGCGGGTAAAAGAGCACTCCCAGGTAGAAACGTATTTGCAAAATTACGGTCGGGCCAAGCCGGTGCCAACTGCGGCAGAAGGCGGCAAATAAGCAGCAGAAGAAAGAGACGCTCACCTTCCATGTCTGCGGGCAAGGGAGCGTCTTTTTTTCTGTGAGTCGTGAGGCAGCTTTTTCCAGAAATGCCCGCACGTCTGCAAAAGCGAGGTGTTTGCGGCTGCTTTTGACTGTTTGAATAAAGCCTGTTGCCTCCGTCTGGTACACGGTGCAATTTTCCAATCGGAGAAGTAACGCTTTCGGGCTGTTGTCCGTCTTTATTGTTTGCGAGGAGCCTGGCCGGATTGTTCCCTGCTTTTTTCGCAGACGGTCTTTATTCCTAGGAGGAATAGTGGAAAACTTTGTCGAACTTACAACAGGTCTATCTTTTTGCGTCGAATCATCCGTACAATAGAAAAGATGTCCGTTGAAAATCGAGTGTCTACTGCGACCGCTACTCTTTTGGCTATGGTCGCTTTCCGGTTTTGCCACAGCCGGGGTGTAAAGGGGATGAAATCCAGCGATGGATCAGACGAAAATGCGTATTTTGTCCGCAGCCGCCAAACTGTTTGACACGTATGGCTACAAAGGGACATCCGTTAGACAAATCGCTGCCGAGGCACAAGTAAATTCCGCGTTGATTTCTTATCACTTCCAGGGCAAGCAGGGAGTGCTGGAGACCTTGATCGCTTCCTACTTCGAGACGCTGTTTCGTTTATTGGAGGAGCAGGAAACGATGCAGGAGCACGTCTCTGCCATTCAACGACTTGAACAGGTGATTCAGCTGTATTTGCGTTTTCAGATGGAACACGCGCCGATCACGAGGCTGATTCATCGGGAACTGAGTGTCGAGTCGATGCTTGCCCGTGAAGTGATGACACTTTACATGAGCCGCTGGAAGCACGGCCTTTCGAGGGTGCTGGAAGGCGGAGTCGCAGCGGGTGATTTTTTGCCCGTATCCATTGATCGTATAGTGCTGGCCGTAAGCAGCCAGATGATATATCCGTTTTTACAACCGCAGATGGTTCGGCAGGTTTATGACCTGGAGCCGTTTTCCGAGGAGTTCGCCAGGTGGCTGCAAGATTCCATCATGCGTTTTTTGCATGGGATTTTGCTGCCGGCATAAGGTGCGCCCTCTCCCATGAATTTACTTTTTAAGGGGATGTTTGACAAGTGAAACGAAAACTGTTCCTGCTCTGTCTGGCAGGCATGTTGCTATATACGAATCCGGCTTACGCCACGCCTTTTCCTGACAAAAAAGAGGAAGTTGTGCAGGACGCCGACAACTACTTAAAAAAAGAAGAGAAGGCGAACTTTGCGAAGTCGATGCAAAATCTGCCTGGCAGCTACAAAGTTGTCGTAGTGGAAAGCACAGCACCGGAAGCAGAATCCCCTGACATGTACGCGCAGAAGCTGTTTGACAATTACAATTTGGCTGATGACGCGATGATGGTCGTCCTGGACTACAACACCGAGCAGCTCGGGATGTATGCAGGGCCAGCTTTGCAGGCCAAAGGCGCATCGATGGAAATGCTGCATGAAAAAATGACGTCGTACTACGAACCATTCCGCAATCAGAAGCAGTATTTGAACGGCATCCAGACTTTGATCGGGGAAGTAAACCGGGAACTGAGCCGCATCTCGGACAAGCAGGCTGCCGCTCCTGCGGGTGCAACCGATGCGAAAGCACAGGAACAGACGGAGGAAAAAGACGGACTTGGCGGCATCCCGTGGTGGATTTACGCGATCGGAGCTGTCTTTGCGGCTTTGTCAATCGGACTGGTCTACGCCATGATTCGTCGCCGCTCGATCTTTAAATTAGTCGACGACGTAGAAGATTGGAAGGATGAGCTGATAGAGAAAATCAATGTCATCGAAGTGGAAAAGCCGCTGCGCCGCTCCAGCGGCATGACAGAGGTGCGCTATCACCACCTGGCAGACAAAAAGGAAAACTTGCTGCGCATCCGCATTCCCGATGTGGAGATGATGATTCTCGATGCGGAAGAAGCGTGCGACCGCTTCCGGTTTTCGCTGGCGCTCGGCATGCTCGATGAAGCGCGCGAGACGCTGAACCAGATCGAGGATGAACTGAACGAGCTGAAGGAAGACACCTCAAAAGTCGCGATTACCAAACAGGAGAACAAAGTTGTCATCCCGGAAATCGGCAAGCAAGTGGAGCAGATGGAGCGCCGCTTGTCCGATTTGCGTTTGGAATACGGCCTGTCGTTTCACGAGCTGAAAGCATCGCTGGATGAGGTCGAGACGATGCGAAGCCTGGTGAAAACGGCGCGGGCGGCAGGCGACGATATCGCTGCCTACGATACGACGATCAAGGCACAGCAGCTGCTGGAACGCGTAGGGCAGACGATGGAGCAACTCCCGACGTTGGTGCATCGCGTGAAAAAGGCGATGCCGGAGGAGTTCAAGCAGCTGGAGGACGGAATCAGCCAAGCGACGCGCGACGGCTTTGACTTGAAGCAGGACGCGCTGGATAAGGCGCTGCTGCAGGCAAAGCAATTGCTTTCATCCGCGAAAAGCGCACTGGAAGAAGGCAATTTGGAGATGGTCTTGACTCACTCCAAAGCTTTTGATGTGTTGCTGGACGCTACTTATCAAGGAATTGAAGAAGGAGTAATGGCCAAGCACGAGGCTGCGGCGGCTTCCGCTTCCGCACAGGTTCTGGAGCAGCCGCTTGCAGATGAGTGGAGCGAGAGCGAGGAAGAAGCAGCCGGAAGAGAGCATGCCCCTGCGACTGACAAAGAACGCGAAGTCAGCGATGCAGAAGTGGCAGCGATCATCGAGCAGGCTGCACAAGTATGGAATCAGGCGAGCAAAGACGAGCATGCGCCTGTGATCCACAAGCCAGAGCCAAAAGAGTTCGTGCATGAAGCGCCAAAAGCGGCAGTATACGATCAGGAGCAAGCTGACGAGACTTTTGCGGAAGCGGCGCCGATGATTGCAACTGCAACACGCGATCAGTTGAGCGAAGCGGAACGGGCTGTGCTGCTGCAAGCACTCAAGAAGCCTGCCAACTCGGAAAAAGCGACTTCGGTTCATGCTCCGCCGACCAAGCCGAGCCGTGACGTCGAGGAAGAGACGGAGTACGAGCTGGTGATCCCGAAAACCCAGGCTGAGCCGCAGCCAGTCTATGAAGAGGAAGTCCAGGAGCAAGCTTATTTGCTGATCGAGACAGAGGACGATGCTCTCGACGAGCTGGAGCGGATTTCGAGTACATTAGTTCGTGTACGCCAGCAAATCAAGCGAAGCTACCTGCCTGGCATTCCCGATCATTTGAAGTACATGTTTGAAGAAGTCGTGCAAACTTTGGGACGGATCAAGATGATCATGGAGCAGTATCGTTACGATTTGGAGGAAGTGGCGATTTTGGTTCAGGATGCGCACGAGCTGGTCGTGGAGACAGAGCGAATGGCGGAGCAAATTATTTCGACTTGCCAGTTGGCGGAAGGAGCTATCCAGTACACCAACCGCTACCGCCGCCAAAACAGGCATGTCAACGAACTGCTGACAAAAGCGGAGCAATCATTCCGACAGCTCGCTTTCGCGGAAGCATACCAACTGGCGGAGGAAGCGCGTCTTGTCATCGAAGGCGCTCCAGCCGAGGAAGACAATCGCTGGCTTTTGCGCAGAAAGAAAAAGGGGTGAGCCACCGATGAAGCTCCTTCCCTTTTTCCTGATGGCCGCAGGGGTGCTTGTCATGCTTCAGCCCCGAACGAAAAGATGGCAAAGTCGGATGAACCACTATTTCCGGGGCAATGAAAAGCGGGTGAAGCAAAGGGCGAACACATTCTTTTTGCTCGGCCTGGCCTTTGTTTTAGCAGGCTTTGCCTACTTGTTCCGGATGGCAGCCTAACCTAGCATTTTCTATAAAAAACACCTGATCGCAGGCGGAATGCGCTCCGTACGCGACAGGTGTTTTTTTGTGCAAAAAAAAAGAAGCATCGCTCACGAGGGCGATGCTCCATCTAGGGAAGATAAAGGGAGTAAAGGTCTGATAACCAGCACCTTACAACTAGGGGGGAGTAAGGTGCTGATCACTCTTTCGCAAAAAAGAGTACCTGCTTGCTAGTTTCCCCGATTTGTCTTCCCCTAAACGTTATTCTCGCAAAAAAATTCCAAAGCTTCTTCCGCACTGTGCGTACCTGCGGAATGTCCCGATGAAAAGGCGATAGTAATGTTGTAGCCTCCGGTATGGGCGTGAACATCCATGACTTCACCAGCGAAGTACAAGCCATCCATCAGCTTCGAACGCATCGTCCGCGGGTCGATTTCCTTGACGCTGACTCCGCCACCCGTAATGAAAGCTTCTTCTAAGGAAAGCGTGCCTGTGATTGTCAGTGGAAATGCTTTGATGATGCCGGCAAAGCTTGCCCAATCTTGCTTTTTCATATGGCTGTACGTCGTGTCTTCCGAGATGTCGGCAAGCGACAGCAGCAAGGGGATAATCCGTTCAGGCAAGTAGCCTTTCAGCACGTTTTTGACCGCTTTTTTCGGTTGCTCCTCCAAAAGCTGCCAGCTTTCCGAGTTGATCTCGTCTTTGCTTTTCGCTGGCATCAGATCGAGCGTGAGCGACAGCGGGATCGCGCCGAATTTGCGTTGGCTGGTAGAAACATAGTGTCCCATCCGCAGCGAGGCTGGTCCAGACAGCCCGAAATGGGTAAAAATCATGTCGCCTTCCTGCGTGTTGATCTTTTTGCCGTTCGGGGCGTACAACGTCATCGTCACATCGCGCAGAGACAGTCCTTGAAGCGTTTTGTCGCGAATGAACGAATCGTTTGCGGTCAGCGGCACTTCTGTAGGATACAAGTCCGTCACCGTATGTCCGGCAGCCTTGGCCCAGGCGTATCCGTCTCCCGTCGAGCCTGTCTGGGGAACCGAGCAGCCGCCTACCGCGATAATGACGCAAGGGGCTGAGAGCTTTTCGCCCGTTTGCAGCAAGATGCCAGTCGTTCTGCCGTTTTCATAGAGCACTTCCTGGACGGGAGAGTTCAGCCGGATGGTGACATTTTGCCGCTTTAAAAGGTCAATGAGCGCCTGCGCTACAGTAACCGCCTTGTCCGTCACAGGAAACATTCGCCCGCGATCTTCTTCCTTCAGGGCGACTCCCAAGCCCTCGAAAAATTGCATGATTTCCCGATTGCCGAATTGCGTCAGAGCGCTATACATAAAACGGCCATTGCCTGGCATTTGCTTGATCAGCTCGTCCTGTTCCTTGGCGTTGGTGACATTGCAGCGGCCGCCGCCAGAAATGATCAGCTTGCGCCCGAGCTTCCCGCCTTTTTCTACCAGGCAGACACGCGCTCCCTGACTCGAAGCCGCAACAGCGGACATCAGCCCGGAAGGCCCGCCGCCGATAATGATGACATCAAAATCGTACTGTGATCGATTCATTTCGTTTTCGTCCTTAGTTATGGTGTAGGGTGAGGCATCCCCCATTTTACCACAACACCTGCTCTCTCGCCCAAAAGAGAGCGAAGGGAACCGCGGGCGTAAAAGGGGGATGCCTGTGCGTCAGGCGAGAATGTCTGCGAGCGGCTTTTTCGTAAGCACGTAGCGGACGATTGTCTCATCGCGGACGATATCCGTCACCATGTATCCTTTGGCAAAATACGTCGTGAGCAACTCGCCGGTTTGTTTGCGCCAAAGAGCGGCTACACTCATGTCTGCCTGCTTCACCTGCTGGAAGAAGGCAGGGACGGGCAAGAGCAGGACAGACTCTTCCCGATCGGTCGCCAGAGCAACAGGGGTCGGGATGCCATCCGTGATCTCATAGTGCAAAATATTTGGAGCGCCGTCATAAGACAGTCGCGGTGCTCCGTTTGCTTGGCGGGCTTCTACCCGTCCGCTGTCGATGAACCATTCCACGAGAAAACGGTCGGTCGGCAAGCCGCGGTTGAAGTCGTCATCGAGGTCGCCGTAGCAATTGGGCAAGTACGTGCGGACGATCCCGCCGAGCTTGACGATGTTCAGCACGCCATTCACTGTTTCCAGCGGATCGTACGTCCAGGTAATCTTGGAATGGCCCATCGCTTTTGCTTCGTCCTTTTGCAGCCACTTCATCTGCACGCCAAGTCCCTGCTTGCGGTATTCGGGCAAAAAGCCCAGCATGTGCGAACAGAGATGCGTCTCCCCGTTGGTGTAGCCTGGGAAGCTGTATAAAAACCCGATCATTTCATCTCCGTCAAACGCCCCGAGAAACAGTCCGCCAAATTTGTGCATGGTCAGCGTCATGTGGTACGGAATGGCAGAAGCAGGGTCCCATATTTTCCCTTCCATCGCTTCCAACTGCTCAATTTCGCTCGTTTCCGTCAATCTTCGCAACGTGATCGCCATTTCTTTTTTCCCCCTATCCAATTCGTATTTTTACTTCATTCGGACAGAAGGCGGCACATTCCTGCTTGTGAACGGTTGCATCCAAAATCAGCCTCACGGATAATAGGAGAGATAGACAAACATCCGACAAGGGATGACAGGAGGCTTGACCACAATGGAAAACGACTTTCAACTGGAGCTGTGGAAACGGCTGACCCAAGCGCCGGGAGCACCCGGCTTCGAAGGTCCGGTTCGCGATATCATGCGGGAATACTTGGGTACATATACAAACGAGTTCGTATACGACAACCTCGGCAGTATGCTCGGCGTGATGCGCGGGGATGAAAACGGTCCGAAAATCATGGTGGCCGGACATATGGATGAAGTAGGGTTCATGGTGACGCGCATTTCGGAAAAAGGCTTTATTTCGTTTCAGACGTTGGGAGGCTGGTGGGGACAAGTCCTGCTCGCCCAGCGCGTGCATATTATTACGGAAAAAGGCGCGGTGGAAGGCGTAATCAGCTCGATTCCTCCGCACGTGCTCAGTGAAGATCAGCGCAATCGCCCGATGGACATTCGCAATATGTACATCGATATCGGAGTCGATACGCGGGAAGAAGCCGAGCAGGCAGGCGTGCGTCCGGGTCAGCAGATCGTTCCGGTTTGCCCGCTCCAGGTCATGACCAACCCGCGCCGCGTCATGGCGAAAGCGTGGGACAATCGCTACGGGTGCAGCTTGGCTGTTGAGCTGGCAAAAGAACTGCATGAGCGCCCCGGACATCCGAACGTGGTGTATGTGGGAGCAACTGTTCAGGAAGAGCTGTCTGGCGGGCGCGGAGCGAAAACCGCAGCAGCCGTTATCGAGCCGGATTTGTTCCTCGCATTGGATGCCAGCCCGGCGACCGATATTCCCGGCGTGAAAGACGAAGGCGGAAAACTGGGCGGCGGTTTGCTGATGCGGATTTACGATCCGATGTACATGATGCCGCTCGGCTTGCGGGAACTGTTGATTTCTACATGCGAGCAGGAAAACATCCCGTACCAGATTTACATTGCCAAAGGTTATACAGACGCAGGGGTCGTGCAGCACCACGGAAAAGGAGTGCCGTCCGCCGTCATCGGAATCCCTTCCCGCTACATTCACAGCCATGCTTCGATCATCGATCGGGAAGACTACGAAGCGGCCAAGCGCCTCTTGTTCGCGATCGTGCGCAAGCTGGATCGGGCGACCTTTGAAGCGATTTTGCCGAGATAACGAGGGGAGGTGGCGCTTTTGAACGCAATTATTTTGTATACGAAGCGCCAAGGTCAGGCGACGTCTTACGAATTTAATGTTTTTGACAACCAGTTCGCAACGGAAAATCTCGCTGTCCGCAAAGTGCTGATGTCCATGCTGGAGTCCGTCCGCGACCGACTGACCGATTTGGAAGTGGAGTACAACGACAGCATGCTGGCAGAAAAGCTGGGAGCGAAGCGGGCGGGGGAAACTTTGCGCTTCCTCGGGGCGACGAGAGAGAACAGCAAGGAACATCTCAGCAACGGAATCGTCGTCAGCCGTTCTTTTCAAGCGCCGATGACTCCCGAGCGCTACGCGTATTTTTACGAACTGACAGACATCGCCCAACTATCGCATTACCGCCTGAAGGAAGGCGACGAAGACCGAATCGTGTTTTACTTCACACGCTATTTGCAGCTGATTGCCCCTGACGAACAGGCAAGCCAAAGCTTTTTGCAAAAGCTCGCGGAGTTCTCTCTGCCATACAAGCTCGTGCCCATCAGTTGAACGAGACGGTGACGAGCCAAACAAAACGGTCATGACTGTTTTGTTGACGCAAGCGGTTACATCCGATTTCATGAAAAAAGCCATTTCCTCTGCATCGGGGAAATGGCTTTTTCGTGCAGAAACAAAGCGGGAAGCTCTCAAGTAGAAGGGCGATTCGGCCCTTCCAGCTTTTTGTCTCCGTAGCCAGGGGCATCGTTTTGCACTGATTTGGGCTGACGGTTGCGTTCCGCATCTTGCCCGTTTTGCTGCTGCTGCTGATTTTTTGACTGAGTCATTTTACGTCGCACCTTCCTTTCTTTTCGTGCTGGACTCGTTGGTCTGCGCCGGATTTTTGTAGCGCGGGATGGCATAGACGGCAAACAACCCGAGCAGTGCCGCCAGAAACAAGGTGACGATGCCGTAAGCTATCCACGGACTTCGGCTCGCCACTCCGCCGAGTTTTTCGACCATGGCGCCGCCAAGGCTTGTCCCGATGGCGGTTCCCACTCCGGAGACAAAGTTGGAGAAGCCGAAGTACGCTCCCAGCCACTCTTCTTTGGCAAAATGGGTAACGAGCGAATCCTGGACAGGCATGAACAGCATTTCACCGAGGATAAACAGGACGGCCGCGGCACTGAGCGTGGCAAAGTGATTGGCCCAGCCCATCGCGGTCAGTCCGGCCCCGAGCAAGGTCGTTCCGATGGCGAGTGCGATATACGGATTGATCCGCTGCAGAATAAAGCGCGAGATAAAGCCTTGCAGCAAAACGACACAGAGCGAGTTGATCGTCCAGACAAGGCCGATGAGCGTTGCGGAATGCAGTACATGCTCGCCGCGCAAAGGCAGGATCATGGTGAACTGCGCGTACAGCGCCCACATCAGCAAGGTAATTCCCGAGAACAGCAGGAAGCTGCGGTGCTTCAAAATATGCCAATATTCCGAGATCGGCGTGCGACGACAGTCAGGGCCGACACAGCGGTCATCCGGCAAGGAAAAGAACGTCAAAACAGCGAGCAGGCCAAAAACGATGGCGGAGACGATAAACGGCTGCTGATGAATCGCCGTCATCCACGTAATCACCAGACCTGCTACGATAATCCCGCTGTGGGCGAGAATGCCCCGCCAGGAAAAGGCTGTCGTCCGCTGCGCTTCCGCCACTTCATCGGCAATCATCGCTTTGATCGTGGGGGCCAACAGTCCGAGCCCCAGCCCGTTCACCGTCGAAAACAACAGGAAAAACCCGTAATTCGCACTGTAATGGTAGCCGAGCATGGCACTGCCCTGAAGCAAGGCTCCCAACGCGATGATCGCCCGTCTCCCCCACCGATCCGACATCGGCCCCCCGATCAGGCTGCCGATTTGATAGGCGATGCTGCCTGCCCCGAGAATGAAGCCCACCTGAGCCAGATGTAAGAGCCGCACCTTTTGCAAAAAAATCGGAAACACCGGGATGACCAAATACGAAGCCATGTGCATGAAAAAAACGAGCAGCAGCAAGATCAAATAAGGCTTGTTGCGCCAGAGTGCTCCCTGTGAGGCTGTCATAATCGCCTCCTCTAGTTGTTCAACATCCTTTCTAGTATGAGTGGAAAAGGTTTGTCTCTATGCAACAAAAATGGGCGAGCGTACAAATGTGCACGCGAGGCAGGCGGGTGTCCAATCCAACATTCATCCCGATACATATACCTATAGAGAAAAGGTGCCATGGGCGGTATGCCAGGTGCAATGGTTCGAGCTAGTGTGAAGGGGGGATCTCGCATGAAAGGTTTTGGTTTTTTTAACCAAGATGGCTTTGAAGTGGTGATCTGGATTATCGTGATCATCTTTCTCCTCTCCATATTCTTTGACGAAGGGATAGATTGAGATGAGCGCATATCGGCCAGTTCGCCGCCTGAACAATCACTACCGCTCCAATCAAGGCTTCAAAGCATGGATCAAGGCCAATGAGCAATGGTTCAAAGAAAATCCGGAAGTGTTCAAACAAGTGTTAAGCAATCCGAATATGGTCAATTTGTTCATGGATCTTATGGTGATGAACTCCCCGCGCATCCAAAAACGTCTGCGCAGATGGGGCAGGAACAAGCCATGAGTACCAGTGGCATGCTGCCGACATAAGCATGCCTTCTTTTTTTGGCGTTTGGCAGAGGGCATGCCGTGGCAAGAGAACAGATGACAGGGGCGGGAAGGCTTTTCGATCATAAAAACCAGACAAGCCGCGTAGGGATAAGCATACGTCATGCAGTCGGGAGGATGGGGGATCAGCATGGCACAAGTCATTTTGACGTTTTTTGTAGCCTATGGCATTGTCGTGGGAGGAGCCTTGTGCGGAGGATTGGGTGCGTTTTTGACAGAAAAGCCTCCGTTGTTTTCGATGGTACAACTGGCAGACCAACTGAAAATATGGGGGCTGGTCGGCGCTTTGGGCGGCACCTTCGACTCCTTTTTGCAAATTGAAAAAATATTGATGGGCAACTTCTCGCCCGTATTCAAGCAGCTTGTCATGATCGTCGTGGCTTTTTTGGGCGCTCATATCGGAACGATTTGCGTGCACTGGCTCGTGCAGGTGCGCTCATGATGGTCATCTTCTGGAAACGCTACCTCGCGCTTCTGCTCATCGGCTGTCTTTTGGGCGGCACCGTGATTTTGTTCGTGTACGGGCGCGAGATGGAACAAATGATGCTGGTGCGCAAAAGCCTGGAGCTGCAAAACAAAAAGCTGTACGAAGAAAACCAGGAGCTGAAGCAAAACCAGCGCGTCTACCGCAAAAACCAGGATCAGGTGATCGAGGAGGTTCGCGCTTTTGTGCTGACGGCTGATCAGAAGCAGCCTTTGCATGCCACGATTGTTGTACAAGTCGTCGATATGGTGGAAAAAGACTTCGCTTCGCTCAAAGGCAAAAAAGCGGAGCAGGTCGCAGAAGTTCACCAGGTTCTGCATGAGATGCTGCGCCGCAGGGAGTACGTCCTGTCGGATCGCACGATGGTCGAAGTGCGAATCAAGACGGTCTTCATCGCGCGGACGCTGCAAGTCTTCGTCACGGCAGAGGTCATATCGGATGATGTTTGGCAAAAGGTTGCGCGAAACTTTCTTTTTCTTCCCTCGTATATTTCTACATAGATACCTGAAGGCAGATCGATCAAGGTCTGGGGTCAACGCAAAGGAGAGGCGAGTACATGTCCATGTTCAAGAAGTTGCTGGCGAGTGTTGGAATTGGAGCTGCGAAAGTAGATACCCGTTTGGAGGAGGAGTCGCTCGTTCCCGGGGATCTCGTAAAAGGCGAGGTGCATCTTACAGGAGGAGATGTAGCACAGGAAATCGACGAAATCTACATGTACGTTGTTACCCACTATGAACGAGAAGTGAACGACAACAAGGTGAAAGAAGAATGCACCCTGGTCAAATACCGTTTGACCGAGCGCGTGTACCTGCAGCCAAAAGAGAGCAAAGTCCTTCCTTTTGCTTTCCCGCTTCCTTATGAAACCCCGCTGACAATGGGGCGCCAGCCTGTTTATTTGCGAACCGGACTGGATATCAAAAATGCGATTGATCCTGGCGATTCCGATTTCATCGAAGTGCGTCCGCATCCGTTGATGACAAAAGTGCTGGATGCTGTTTCTTCCCTTGGCTTCCAACTGTACAAAGTAGATTGCGAGTACAATCGCCATCTGGGCAAATCGTATCCGTTTGTGCAAGAGTTCGAGTTTCGTCCGACCGGGCCGTACCGCAGCCGTCTGGAAGAGTTGGAGGCAATCTTCTACTTGCGCGAGGGAGAGCTGGAAGTGTTGCTGGAGCTAGACAAGCGTGCGCGCGGTTTCCTGGGCGCTTTTGAAGAAGCGTTTAACCTCGACGAGCGCTACGTGCGCTTCCGACTGCATGACGAAGATTTGAACAGACCGACACACGTGATTGCGGATGCGATCGAGCAACTGATCAAAAAACAGCTGCGCTAAGAGTTAAGAGCCAAGCGAGTGCGAAAAAGAAAAGAAGGCTGTCTGGGAGAAAACCAGGCAGCCTTTTTGTATGGGCGAAAAAGCGAGCAAATTAGTCGTCTGCGCCGACGATCGTCAACAGGACGAACAACACAAGAATCAAAGACAACCCGTTAAAGCCTCCGTTAAACAGCCCCATTTGAAATCCTCCCGTAATCCGTGACGTGATGTTTGTTCCCTATATAGAATAGTCGCCGACAGGGGCAAACGTGTTCAGGCAAACACCCATTTTTCGGGCGAAAAACCGATTGCATGAGGTGTCTTTCTAATTTTTTGATTTGCATGTATGGGGCTGGATTTTTCTGACAATACTGTGAGCATGAAGAAATCCAAGGAGGATATTATTATGAATTTGTTGGAAAAAACGAGAAAAATCAATGTCATGCTGCAAAAAACAATGGGAGGCAGCGGTGTCGGCTTTCAAGACCTCGCCAAGCTTTTGTCCGAAGTCATCTCGGCCAATGTGTACATCATTACGGCTGACGGCTCGATTCTCGGCAGCGGAATGAATCAGGAAATTTCCCTGAATGAAGAAGGGCAGACCCACCTGCAAAGCGGAGTACACCAGAAGCTGCTGGAAGTGACGCAAACGTTGGCGAACGAGTCGATTCAAAGCCCGTACAGCTTTGTGCCAAAAGAGCTGGGCAGCTTGTTCCCGCAAATGATGACGACGATCGTCCCGATTAACGCGGGCGGAAGCCGACTGGGCACACTCGTGTTGCTCCGCGCTTACGGCGAGTTCGAGACAGAAGATTTGATTTTGGGCGAGATCGGCGCCACGGTTATCGGGATGAAAATTGTCCGTCAGCGCACGGAGCAGATTGAAAATGAAGTGCGGGACAAAACGTTTGCCAAAATTGCATTGTCCTCCCTTTCCTACAGTGAACAGATTGCCATCGAGAAAATCATGGAGCAGCTCGACGCGCGCGAAGGCTTGCTCGTAGCAAGCCAGCTGGCGGATCAGGCGGGGCTTACGCGCTCTGTCATCGTCAACGCGCTGCGCAAGCTGGCCAGCGCTGGCGTGCTCGAATCCCGCTCGCTCGGCATGAAAGGGACATACATCAAAGTGCTGAATGACAAGTTCCCGTCTGAATTGGCCAAGTGGAAAACATCGTAATTCAATCGGTGCAGACAAAAGGCTCTCCTTTTTGCAGGAGGGTCTTTTGGCGTTTGTTTTGCAGTTCAACGAGTACAATCCAGCTTGACAAAATTTCATGAATTAATCATTGATTCGTGATTTTTTTGCCGATATAATTTGCGAAAAGGAATAACTTCAAAAAATTCTAAATTTAAAGTTTAAACTTCAAAATGGAAAATGACTGAGGAGGAGATCGGATTGAAAGTGGCAATTGGTGGCGTCGTGCACGAAACGAACACATTTTCCAACGTTCCTTCTACGCTAGACCTGTTTCAAAGCTGGGAGTGGGATCACGGAGAGGTCATCCTTTCACGCAACCGCAAAGTCCGAAACTTCCTCGGCGGAATGGTCGACCGGGCGGAGGAGCTGGGGATTGAACTTTTGCCGACTTTCTCCACGTTCGCCTACCCGGCTGGCACGATCACGCATGAGACGTACGAGCGGATGAAAAACGAGCTGCTGGAAGGGCTGCGGCTGGCGAAGGATGCGGATGCGATCTGTCTCGCGCTTCACGGAGCGGGCGTTGCAGAAGGCGTCGACGATCTGGAAGGCGATCTGCTCGCGGCCGTTCGCGGCGTGGTCGGCTACGACATTCCGCTGGTCGTGACGCTCGACTTGCATGCCAACATGACTCCGAAGATGGTTGAGGAGGCGGACGCGCTGCTCGGCGTTCACCTGTATCCGCACGTTGACTGCTATGAGCGCGGCCTGGAGGCGATTGACGTCGCCAGCAAAATGGTCGCAGGCGAGTGGAAGCCGACGATGCATCTCACCCGATTGCCGCTTTTGATCCCTACCTCTGCTACCCACCATTTTCCGGCGAACGAAATCAACGAGGCATGCTGGGCTTGGGAAAAGGAAGAGAACGTGATCGACTGCGCCTTTTTTCACGGTTTCCCGTACACGGACATTCCGGAGCTGGGAGTGGCGGTTTTGACGGTCACGAACAACGACAGCGAGCTTGCCCGCAAAGTGAGCGAGGATGTAGCGAAGCTCGTTTGGCAACACAGGGATGACTTCGAGCTGATCATGCCGACTCCTGCGGAAGGAATCGCGCAAGCACTCGCTACAGAAGGAATGCCGATTGTCATCAACGAGACATCGGACAACCCGGGCGGAGGAACTCCCGGCGACGGGACGCATCTGTTGCGGGCCATGCTCGACGCGCAGTTGACCAACGCCTGCTTCGGCTACATGTACGATCCAGAAGTGGTGCAACAAGCATTTGCAGCGGGAGTCGGGGCCACGCTGGAGATTAGCCTGGGCGGGAAAACCGATCATCTGCACGGCGAGCCGCTTGAAGTAACCGCGTATGTGAAAGCGTTGACCGATGGCAAGTTTGTCGCCACGACGCCGATGGGCCAAGGAGCGCGTATCGACTACGGCAAATCTGTCCGCTTGCAAATCGGCGGTGTCGATGTGCTCGTCTGCTCGGTCAAATCGCAGGTGCTCGATGAACAAATTTTTCAGCTGCACGGCATTGATGTCACGCGCTACAAGATCGTTGCCCTCAAGTCGAGTACGCACTTCCGGGCCGCCTTTGAACCGATCAGCGCCAAAGTCATCACCGTTGATTCACCCGGCCTGACGACGCTGAACTTCCGGTTTTTCCAATACAAACGGGCAAATCGCCCACTTTATCCGCTAGACCCGATCACAGATCCGACCCTACCACAACTGACAAGGAAGTAGAAGAAGATGGAAAACGTACAGGAGCGCATTCGCAAACATTATCCGGAATTGACAAACCAGCAAAAGTTGGCCGCCAAATACATTCTCGCCGAAACAAAAGTCGTAGCCCAAAAACCAGCAAAGGTGGTCGGGGCGCTGAGCGGCACGAGTGAAACGACAGTCATTCGCCTCTCCTACGCGCTCGGTTACTCCGGGTATAGCGAGTTGCAGCAAGAAATTCGCAGCTCCTTGCTGGATAAAGTGCAAAAAGAAAATGCCATTGACAGCCTGCGGGCAGCAGCGGAAGATTTGCGCGATCAGGACGATCTGATCTCCTTCAACATGGAGCAGGACGTCGCCTACATTCGGCAAACGCTCGGCGGACTGAAAAAGGAACAACTGGAGCAGGCGGTAGCAAGCATCATGGCCGCCAAGCACATTCTCGTCGTCGGCTTCCGCAGCTCGTATGCCCCTGCCAATTGGCTCGCTTTTTCACTGAATGTCGTAAAAGGAAATGCGCACCTGTACAGAGGACCTGTCGACGATGCGAACTATTTGCTGACCCAGATCAATTCGGACTGGTTGGTCATTACCTTGTCCTTTCCCCGCTATGTCAGTGAAACGATTTTGTTCACCAAGGCGGCAAAGGAGAGAGGGGCTGTCGTTTTGGGGATTACCGACGACGAGCTTTCTCCGGTCGGGCCGATTGCCGATCAAGTCTTGAAAGTTCATGCACCTGCTCCTACCGCGCTGAAAGGAATGACCGCGATCTTTTCCATGCTGAGCGTACTGGTCAGCGGTGTGGTACAGGCCGATGGCGAGCAGGTGAAGGAACGGCTGCTAAACTACGAAAACACGAGTCGCCAAATCTATCCCTTCGTGGGGGAAACCGACATGTGACGCTGAGAGAAAAAAGGGGATGAGGGTATGAAAAAAAGCTGGTGGAAAACAGGGCCACTAAGCGTACTGCTGGCAACGGCAGTCATCGCAGGCTGTTCATCGCAGACAGCCAACCAGACGACGCAGCCGAAAACCGATGAGGCGGGCAAGACGAGCAACACGCTCGTTGTCTCATCGCTGATTGACCCGGACACGCTCGATCTGCACAAAACAACCTGGCTCGGCAACGAGAACGGCCTTTTGTACGAACCGCTGCTGAGCCGGGACACTTCGGGAAAAATCATCCCCGGCCTTGCGGAAAAATACGAGATTTCGCCGGACGGCAAAACGTGGACGTTCACCATACGCAAAAATATCCGCTTCCACACCGGCAATCCTGTGACGGCAGCCGCTGTGAAGGAGTCGTTTGACCGGATGCTGGAAATCTCCCCTGTCAAAGGGATCGTCGGGCCGATCGAAAAAGTGGAGGCAACAGACGAGCAGACGCTGAAAGTTCATTTCAGCAAGCCATTTTCTCCTTTTATCAACGTCGTCATTAGCGGAATGGTTTCTCCTGTAGACACGAAGGCGGCAAAAGAGCTGGGCGACGGTTTTGGCGACAAGCCATCGGGAACGGGGCCGATCCAGTTTGAGAAGCGGGAGCGGGGCGCATCGCTTCTGTTCAAGAAAAATCCCGAGTACAACTGGGGGCCGGAGTACGTCGCAAACAAAGGCCCGCTTCATATCGACAACGTTTTGTTCCGCTTTTTGAAAGACGACGATACGCGCATGATGGAGTTCAAAAAAGGGACGATTCACGTGCTGCACGATGTTCCGGCAAACTCTGTCGCTGAATTGCAGTCATTGCCTGGCGTCGACATTCAGAAAACGATGGACATCGGCATCAAGTACATCGCTTTTAACAACAAGCATCCACTGTTCAGTGACGTTCGCCTGCGCAAGGCGGTAGCTCTCTCCGTCGACCGCGATCCGCTGGTACAAGTAGCGTTGAACGGTTTCGGCAAACCGATATACGGACCGTTGGCACCGACGATTTTCGGCTACAGCGAGGCGATCGAGAACAAGGCGAAGCAAATGTACACCCGCAATGTAGCGGAGTCCAAGCAGTTGCTGGCAGATGCCGGATGGACGGACACCAACAACGACGGCATCGTGGACAAGGACGGCAAACCGTTGTCGGTGGAGATTTTGGTGTCACAGCAGCCAGCGTTTACCAGAGCCGCGCAAATTCTCCAAAGCCAGCTGAGAGAAGCGGGAATCGATCTCAAAATTACCGTTCAGGAAATGACGACAATCAAAGACCGGATCAGCAAAAAGTCGTACGACATGGCACTGATGTACTACGGCTGGTACGATGCCGACATTCTGTTTCTCATTTTTGAAAAGAGCAACGCCGAAAGCCGCATGCACTATACGCGGCCCGAGCTGGACGATCTGCTGAACAAAGGGCGGGAAGCTTCCAGCGAAGAGGAACGCATTCGCATTTACGAACAGGCACAGGAAATTTTGCTGAACGATTCGCCATGGGTGCCGCTCTGGGTGAACGAAGTCGTGACGGCAACGAGAGGCATCAAAGGCTTTGGGCTCAATTCCTACACGCAATACTTCATTTTGAATGATGTCACTCTCGATAAATAGAGAAACAGGGGTGATGGTATGCGCCGCTATGTGGTGAAAAGGCTGATTTCTCTATTGGGCACGCTCCTGGGCGTATCTGTCCTGATATTTCTCATGGTGCACCTGATTCCCGGCGATCCTGCGACGCAAATATTGGGACAGTTTGCCACGCCGGAAGCCATCAGCCAGATGCGCACGGCGCTCGGACTGGATCAGCCGCTATGGCAGCAGTATGTCGGCTTTCTGGGCAGACTTTTGACGGGGGATCTGGGTACGTCTCTCTTTACGGGAGAGAGTGTGTGGGAGCAGATTGTCACGCGCTTCCCGATCACGTTGCAGCTTGCTATTTTCAGTGTTTTGATTGCCGCAATATTCGGTATTTTACTCGGGACGATTGCCGCTGTGAAACAAAATACGCTGGTGGACAGATTCGTCGTCCTGCTCTCGCTGGTCGGGATTTCCGCGCCAGGCTTCTGGATCGCCCTGTTCCTGATCTGGATTTTTGCTTACAAGCTCGCGCTGTTTCCGATTTCCGGCTATGAGGGCGTTCATTCCTTGCTGCTGCCAGCCATCACTTTGGGCATGGCGGAAGCGGGGATGATCGCCCGAATGACCCGGGCAAGCATGCTGGAAGTGATCAAACAGGACTACATGCGGACAGCCGAAGCAAAAGGGGCTTCGCTCGTTTCACTCATTTTCAGCCACGGCTTGCCCAATGCAATTATCCCGGTCGTGACGATGATCGGCTTGCAATTTGGCTCGCTGATGGCAGGCGCTGTAGTCGTGGAGACGGTATTTTCCTTGCAAGGCATCGGCAGTCTGGCGATTGAAGCGATCAGCAAGCGAGACATGCCGACAGTGCAAGGGATGGTATTTTTCATGGCGCTGATTTTTGCACTGACCAACTTGATCGTGGATCTGATTTACAGCCGGATTGATCCGCGCATCCACTTCGATTAGGGGAGGAGCAGGATTATCGTGAATAACAGTCGTCACATGTCTTACTGGTCAGGGATCAGAAAGCGATTGCAGCGCAATAAAACAGCTATGGCCGGAGCGATCATCCTGCTTGTTTTTACACTCGGCTCGCTGCTCGCTCCCGTGATCGCCCCGCATCCCGTCGAACAGATGAACTTTGATCAACGTCTGGCTGCTCCCAGTTCTACCCATCTCTTGGGAACGGACGATTTTGGCCGGGACATTTTTTCCCGCTTGTTGCATGGCGGTCGCATCTCGCTTTTGATGGGGTTGATAACGGTAGTGTTGTCGACCACGATTGGGGTCACGCTCGGAATTATTGCCGGATATTACAGGCGTCTTGATTTGTTTATCATGCAGGGGATGGATATTCTCATGTCGCTGCCCGCCTTGCTTTTGGCGATCGCAGTCATTGCCGTGCTCGGGCCAGGATTGGCCAATGCGATGATTGCCGTCGTGATCGCGGTCATCCCGTCCTACGTGCGGGTCGTGCGTTCCGCGGTGTTGTCCATTCGGGAAAAAGAGTACATCGAAGCCGTCCGCGCTTTGGGCATCCGGGATTGGCAAATTCTTTTGAAGCACATTTTGCCGAACATCATGTCGCCGATCATCGTGTTGTCGACGATCCAGTTTGGCGTCAGTATTTTGGCTGCTGCGGCTTTGAGCTTTCTCGGTTTGGGCGCACAGCCGCCGATGCCTGAATGGGGGGCGATGGTTTTTGTCGGCAAGTCGTTTTTGAGTCAGGCTTGGTGGATGTCGATTTTCCCTGGAATGGCGATCATGCTGGTGGTTCTGGGCTTCAATCTGCTTGGGGATGGATTGCGCGACGCCCTGGACCCGAAAACGAGGTAAGGGAGGATGGACAGATGAAAGACTCTCTCTTGGAAGTCGATGACTTGCGGGTGCAGTTTCGCACGGAAAACGGTGTGCTGCCCGCCTTGCAAGGCATTTCTTTTCAGATCAAAAAAGGCGAGACAGTAGCCTTGGTAGGAGAATCCGGCTGCGGAAAAAGCGTCACCTCGCTTGCGATCATGGGGCTGTTGGCCAGCTCGTCTGCGCAAATGAAAGGGAACATCCGCTTTCGGAACAAGGAGCTTGGCCAGCTTGGGCCAAAGGAGATGCGAGAGATCAGGGGCAAAGAGATCGCCATGATTTTTCAGGAGCCGATGACTTCCCTCAATCCGGTGCACACGATCGGCAGGCAATTGGAGGAAGTGTATCGGTTGCACACCGATTTGCCGAAAAAAGAGCGGCAGAACAAGGCAATCGAGATGCTGAAAAAGGTCGGAGTTCCGCGTGCCGAGGAAATTATGCGGGAATATCCGCACCAGTTGTCGGGGGGCATGAAGCAGCGGGTGATGATTGCCATGGCGATGGCCTGCAACCCGCATTTGCTGATCGCGGATGAACCGACGACAGCGCTGGACGTGACGATCCAGGCGCAAATTTTGGAGCTGATGAACGACTTGAAGGAAAAGGCCGACACGTCACTGCTCCTGATTACACACGATCTCGGCGTCGTCGCGGAGATGGCGAACCGCGTCCTGGTCATGTACTACGGAGAGATTGTGGAGGAAGCAGATGTCGCCAGCCTGTTCTCGCAGCCGCTTCATCCGTATACCGCCGGACTTTTGCGCTGTATCCCGGACTTGGATGAAGCAGAGAAAAGACGCCTCGACCCGATCGAAGGCAGCGTCCCTTTGCTCGGAGAAGTGACGCAAGGGTGTGCGTTCCGCTTTCGCTGTCCTTTGGCAGAAGAACGCTGTCATCTGGAAAAACCGCCGCTGTCAGGCAAAGGAACGCAAGCCGTCCGCTGCTGGCTGTACGCGAAAGAGGAGATGGCGGTATGAGCGAAGTTTTGTTGTCCGTAAACGATTTGAAGACGTATTTTCCGATCAAGAAAGGACTGTTCGGTCAGAGCGGCGAAGTGGTCAAGGCAGTCGATGGAGTTTCCTTCCAGTTGAAAAAAGGGGAGACGCTGGGGCTGGTCGGGGAAAGCGGCTGCGGCAAATCGACGACAGGCAGAAGCATCATGCGCTTGATTGAGCCGACAGGCGGGACGATTCATTTTGAGGATCAAGAAATAACCGCCATGCCAGAGAGTCGGTTTCGCGCGTTTCGCAAAAAAATGCAAATCGTGTTTCAGGACCCGTACGCTTCCTTGAATCCGCGCATGACCGTGCAGGGGGCTTTGGAGGAAGCGCTGGGGGTAAAGGAGCCGAAAATGTCGTCTGCCGAGCGCAGGGAGCAGGTGAAGGAACTGCTGCAACTGGTCGGGCTGAATCCGCAGTTCGCTGCCCGTTATCCGCACGAGTTCAGCGGCGGGCAACGGCAACGGATCGGCATTGCCCGGGCTTTGGCGGTGCAGCCTTCGCTGGTCGTTGCCGATGAGCCTGTGTCGGCCTTGGATGTCTCCATTCAGGCGCAAATTGTCAATCTGCTGCAAGATTTGCAGGAACGGCTTGGACTTGGCTACTTGTTTATTTCCCACGACCTGGGAGTCGTTCGGCATATCAGTGACAGAATCGCCGTCATGTATCTCGGGCGAATTGTGGAGATCGCCGACAAGAAAGATTTGTTTGCGGGCCCGCTTCATCCGTATACACAGGCATTGATGTCGGCTGTGCCGAAAGCCAATCCGTTTCGCCGCAAAGAAAGGATTGTACTGACGGGCGATGTGCCCAGTCCTTCGCGGGTTCCGGCAGGATGCTCTTTTCACACCCGCTGTCCGCACAGCACGGAAGTTTGCCGTACGATTCGTCCCGTTCCCAGCCAGGTACAGCCCCGTCATTTTGTCGCATGCCACCTATATGAAACAGAAGGGATGAAGATCATTGAAAATCGAGCGCATTGAGTTGCAGCAACTCCATATTCCACTTCGCTTCCGTTTTGAAACGAGCTTTGGCTATACGCTTGTCAAAGAGTTGATTCTGGTCAGCGTCTACGGTGAGGGCGAGGTTGGCTACGCGGAAAGCGTGGCGATGCCTGATCCTTACTATAATGAAGAAACGACCGAGACTGCTTGGCACATGATGGAGCGTTTTCTCATCCCCAAGCTGTTTGCCAACCCGATCGAGACGCCGGAAGACGTAGATCGGCTGTTTGCCCCCGTTCGCCGCAACTACATGGCTAAATCAGCGTTGGAAGGCGCGATTTGGGATTTGTACAGCAAGCAAAAAGGAATTTCTTTGGCCAGGGCGCTCGGCGGCGACAAAGCGGTGATCGACGTCGGCATCAGCATCGGAATTGAGCCGACGGTCGATCAAGTGTTGGCGAAAGTGGAACGGCACTTGGCGGAAGGCTACAAAAAAATCAAGGTAAAGATCAAGCCGGGTTTCGATGTGGAGCTGATTCGCGCGATCCGCAAGCAGTTCGGTGACGATGTGCCGCTGATGGCCGACGCCAATTCCGCTTACACGATGGAGCACGTCGATATCATGAAAGAGCTGGATCACTACGGATTGATGATGATTGAACAGCCGTTGGCTCACGATGACATCATCGACCATGCCAAGCTGCAGCGGGAGCTGTCCACGCCGATTTGTCTGGACGAGAGCATTCATAGTGTGGAAGATGCGCGAAAAGCAATCGAGTTGGGCAGCTGCGGCATTATCAATATTAAAGTCGGTCGCGTGGGCGGTTTGACCGAGTCGAAGCGGATTCACGATTTGTGCCAGGTACACGGCATTCCGGTCTGGTGCGGGGGAATGATCGAGTCCGGAGTGGGCCGCGCTCACAATATCGCCATTACGACTCTGCCGAACTTCACAATTCCGGGCGATACAGCGGCATCGAGCCGTTACTGGGAAGAAGACATCGTGGAGAACGGGGTAGAACTGATTGCTCCAGGGCAATTGGCGGTACCGGAAGGACCTGGCATCGGCTATGCACTGAACAAGCGAGCGGTCGGGAACTACGTCCTGCGTTCGCAAAATTTCCGGCCGTAGCTAGGCTTGCTTCACGATTTTTCTAAATAAAGGGAAAAAAGGGGAGAAGTAAAGATGGCGGTGTGGGTGGAATCGTTTGAGGAGTATGCGCAAAAGTTGCTTTCCCAGGCAAAAATTACAGGTGCGGCAGTTGGTTTGGCCAAGCAAGGACAGATGGACTACTTCCGCGGCTTCGGGCTTGCGGACGATACAGAAGACGCGCTGGAGTTGACGCCGGACACGGTATTTGGCATCGGCTCTGTCACGAAATCATTTACTTGCGTTGCCATCATGCAGCTTCAGGAGCAAGGCAAGCTGCATGTCCACGATCCGGTTCGCAAATACATCCCTGAGCTGTCCACACCAAACGAAGACTATACTCGCGCGATGACGATTCATCATCTGATGACCCACACCGCAGGCTTCCCTCCGTTGGATTCACTCGTCGGAGCGATGAAAAACAGCATGCTCGAAGATACGGCCAACCGCACGTTCAGCTCCGGGTTGCAATGGGACCTGGACAAAGCGGAAGCGATCGAGACTTACGACGAGTTGCTTGCCTACATGGCAAAGCTCGAATATGAGCTGCTCGGCGCTCCTGGCGAACATTTCAGCTACTCCAACGACAGCTACGCCTTGCTCGGAATTATTGTCGGGCGGGTGAGCGGAATCGCGTACGAACAATTTGTCCGCGAGCATATTCTGGAGCCTGCCGGCATGACGAACAGCGCTTTTCTC
Source organism: Brevibacillus sp. FSL K6-0770 (assembly GCF_038000275.1). Taxonomy (NCBI): domain Bacteria; kingdom Bacillati; phylum Bacillota; class Bacilli; order Caryophanales; family Paenibacillaceae; genus Brevibacillus; species Brevibacillus sp. FSL K6-0770. Next base: position 4,111,946 of record NZ_JBBOBQ010000001.1, on the reverse strand, counting down.
ATCGAGGAGCTGCCAGCAGATGCGCAGGTGGCAACTCTTTTCACCCGCAAAAGTCCTGAGGAAGGCGGGGCGGTGTTTCGCTCGCCAGCTTGGTGGGACGCTCCGGCCATGCGTTCGGGAGGCTTTTTGAAATCGACCATTCGCGATTTGTTGCGCTACACGGAGTTGTTCCGCACGGGTGGTCTGGTAGGCGACAAGCGGTTGCTTTCGGCGGACAGTGTCAAGGACATGACAACTCCTTACGCTCCGCTCACTCCTTTTCAAGGCTACGGGTACGGGCTGATGATCGGCAAAGATGGCCACGGCGGTACACTCATCGAGCATGGCGGGGCGATCAAAGGGGTCAGCGCGCAAATTTTTACGATTCCGGAAAGCGACACGACAGGGGCGATTCTCATGAACGTGGACGGCGGGCCTGCCACTGACCTGATGCATGGCTTGTTGAACGAGTATCGCGGCCAACCTGCTGCAACTCCTCCGTTCCCTTACGCAGACTACGAACTGCCTGTCGAGCGACTGGCTACGTATGTCGGGGAGTATCGTTCCTCGGAAGGGGCCAACGTAACCGTCGAGATCGAAGAAAACGGTTTGGTGCTCAAAGCGATGGGGGGCAAGCTTCCGCTGCGGGCGGTAGGAGAGGACGGCTTCGTGTTCAAACGGGGCGAGACAGATTCGTACATCCGGTTTTTCCGGGATGAAGCGGGCGAGATCAGCCGGATGGGCTTCGGCTTCCGGCAGTTGCCCAAAGTGTCGGTAGGAAAAGAGCAGACCGTGTAAAGACCAAACACGCGTCCTTGACAAGCATGGAAGTTGCTTGCCAGGGGCGCGTGATTTTTTCAGGTGCTGGCACTGCACTGTTATGATCTTACGGTCTATGCTGCCATGCCGCTAAGCGCGAACGTTCCCCCTATGTAGACGAGGCATGGGAATGAATCGCTTCTCCCGCTGCGGAGCGCTGCCAGTCAGGGTGCTGCTCCATGTTGCGGAAGGTGCGGAACAAAAGCAGGCAAAGCGATGACAGGCTGAAAATGATTCCGCCAGCGAGCAGAAGAACGCCGGAAGTGGCCGTTTTCGAGGCCAAAAGGAACGAGCAGAGAGCGTAGCTGACCGGACCGAAGCCAAGCGACATCAGGGAGAGCAGCGACATGACGCGGCCGAGCATGGCAGAAGGGACGATGGTCTGGATGTAAGTGATGATCGGGATGTTCGTCATGCTGAGCATCATGCCGATGCAGAACATCGGGAGCAATCCGAACAAAAGCTGCTGCATGAAAAAGAGCGAGCTCATCGCGACCCCCATGCCGCCGAGGAAAAAGGGGAGCAGAATAAATTTTCCGCGAAAGCCTTTGCACAGTCCGGTCAAAATCCCTCCGACGATCGTGCCGACGCCAAGCGAGGTGCTAAGTGTGCTGTACGCGCTTCCATCCCAGCCGAGGTCTTTGACGTGCAGCGGTATCCCCATGTTGATCGGCCCGGAAAACATCATGTTGATCACGAGCGAGGTGACGAGCAGCATAGTCAGGATCGGAATCCCGTATGTAAAGCGAATCCCGCCCCATATATCCTGAAAATACGATCCTGCGCCAGAAGACGGCGAAGCGGTTGCGCGAGTCTCGTCGCGTGAGGAAGCATGCAGGCGCAAAGCGAGCAAAACCAGTGCCCCTGTGAAAAAGGCGAGCGCCAATATGACGAACATGAGCGAATAGTTGTGGGTGCGGATCAACAGCGCGGAGACGACAGGACCGCCGACCATGCTGATCTGCTGGGAAATTTCCATCATGCTGTTGGCAGGAGCGAGTTGTTCCCGAGAGACAAGGGAGGGCAGGATCGAGCTGCGAGCTGGCCAGAAGAAAGCGTCGACAGTGCCGAAAAGGGCGGCGATCCCGTAGATGAGCAGGAACAGCCATTCCAGCGTCTCGCCTTGGAGAACCAGCCCAAAACCGAGCAGGATGATGCAGCGAGCCAAAAGCGAAGCGAACATGATCCACTTCCGATTCCAGCGATCTGCGGCCACTCCCCCCGCAAGCATGAACAGCAGGCGGGGAATCGACATGCAAATAAGCGCGGTTCCGAGCATCGTTTCCGATCCCGTCTGATCGACGATAAACCAGGACAACAGCAAAAAGAATGCGCCATCGGCCATGGCCGACAAGATCGTCGCACACCAGAGCAAAAGAAACGAGCGATTTTTCCACAAGGCATTAGTTGGAATCGTCGTCATCCTGTTGCGCCTCCTGCTTCTTTTTGACCACGAATTTGCTCGATATATGCTTGTAGTCGCTCGGCAAGTGCTCGTAGTTATCCGGCAAAGATTCATCTTCCGATACGTAAATGCGTTCGTCTGTCATAAAGCCGACTGTTACGATATAAAAGTTTTCCGCTGTGTCCTCCGCTTCTCCGGCGGCGATTCGCTGCAAGTGGCGTGCTTCCATATCGCCCAGCTCGTCAATCAGGGCATGGTATTTGTCAAGCCACTGCTGGATTTCGTGACGCGGAGCTTTTATTTCTGCGTTGAAAGCGATGGCAGGGGCGCGTTTGCTTTTGTCCGCGAATTGCATGAACGATTCGTCGGGAGCGTTGTACAGGCGGGTGAGGCTTGAGCGCAAATGGTTGACCATCGCTTCCTGGAGCAGCATGCTGTTTTCGCTGAGGGAAGGGAGCAGTTCTTCACTGACTTTGAAATCGTAGGCGACCGCCCGGTAAAATTTTTGCACAATCCCGTTTTTCTCTTCGGTACGGACGACCTGGACAAAGCCCTGGCTTTCCAATTCCTTGAGATGATAGTGCACCTTGGAAGCAGAGAGGGAGAGCAAGGTAGCGAGCTGCTTGCCCGTATACGCTTCCTTTACAAGCAAGGTGATGATTTCCATCCGCAAAGCATCGCTGACGACTTTCAGTTGATCCAAAGTTTCGATGACTAAAAAACGTTTCATGGCGCACCTGCCTCATTTTAATAATCATGAACGTAACGAAATATAAAAACGTTCAATTTATTTTGAACGTATAATAACTTAAAGCCGACTCATTGACAAGAACAATTTGCCGCTATTTTCAGGCAAGTGCTACAATGGGGAGAAAGTTGACTGGGTAAGCTTTTTGGAAAGGATGCGCGATGATGACCTTGCTACAGCACCCGATTTTTCGCCGTCTGTATGCGGCCCATATTGTTCATATTATAGGGAATGAGTTTACGTTTATTGCGGTTGTAGGGCTTTTGCACGATTTGAGCGGTTCCGGTTTGTCCTTTGCCGCAGGCACGGTATTTCGGATGGTGCCGTATGTACTGACAAGCCTGTTTTCCGGAGCGCTGGTGGAGAACTGGGACAAGCGCAGAGTCATGCTGATCGTCAACCTGCTTAGGGGGATTCTTGTCAGTCTGTTTTTCTTGATCACGTCTGTGACTTATTTGTGGATCGCTTTTTTGCTGTTGATTCTCGTCAATATTTGCAGCGCCTTTTTTCAGCCTGCGATGCAGGTAGCCATCGTCAGCTCTGTTGAAGAGCGGGACCGGCTGGCAGCCAACTCGCTTTTGCAAGGGACGACTTCGTTTTTGATTATTGTTTGCCAGGGAATCGCCGCTGTACTCGTTTATCTTTTTTCCTATCGCTACAACTTTTTGCTTGATGCCGCCTGTTATTTGCTGTCCCTGTTTATTCTGCTGCGGCTTCCTCCGATCGCTGAAGCTGTGGTGCACAAGGCAGGCACGCATTTTTTCGCTCGGCTACAGGAAGGCTTCCGCTATATCGGCGGCAACAGAAGAATCGGGCAGGTTATTTTGTACCAGATGGCAGAGAGGGTCTGCGCCGCTTATTACATCATGCTGATGTTTTACGTGCTTCAGGAGCGGGGCGAAGGGCTGTACGTATTCGGTTTGCTCGACATTCCGCTGGGGCTGGGCGGCGTGATCGCCGGAATCGCCGCTGGCCGACTGGCGGAGAGATTGAATGAACAGGGCATATCTCGTTTCCAGGGCTGGGCGCTGATCGCGATGGGACTGTCGATTGTCGCGGTGTTTCATATCAAGCCGTTGCTTGGGCTTGCTGTCGCCATCCTGTTTTGTTCATTCGCGTCGTTCAGTTCTTCGATTTTGTCCGTTACCAAGCTGCAAAAGCTGGCGGACCCTGCCTTTTTGGCCCGTGTTTTCTCGATCAGGGAAATGGCGACGATGGGAGCCTTTTCAGCGAGCTGTCTCGTACTCGGCTTTTGCGCAGAACAGGTCGGGAGCGCTGCTGTTTCGGTGTGGCTTGGCTTGTTCGGTGTTGTAGCAGGTGTCTTTTGGCTCTGGAGCCGCAAACAATTGCATCGTCTGGAGGAGCAGGAATCGTCGGTTCATCCGGAATGAGTTTCCCCTTTGCCCGTTCCCGAATGGGCAGAGGGCTTTTTGTGTTTTTGCTTACTTTATCATTTAATAAACATAAATATTGAAAATGTATGAAATTGTGTATACAATGAATGGAAACAGAGATAAAGGAAGATGCAGGATGAAAGAATTATGGAGACAGCGCGGATTTCGCTGGTATTGGCTCGGCATGTTTTTATCGGGATTGGGTGACCAGTTCGGCTGGATGGGGCTTACCTGGTTTGTGATGAACAAGACCGGATCTCCCGCTGCGATGGGGGGAGTTGTCCTGGCGTACATGCTGCCAGCCGTATTTGCGGGTTTGGTCGCGGGGGTATTGCTGGATCGGTTTGATCGCCGTAAGTTGATTATGGTGGACAATATAGCCCGCGGGGTGATTTTTATCGCTCTGGTGGCTTTGCTGCAGGTCGACCACGTTCCGCTTTTCGTGATTTACATATTGATTGTCATTGCCGGAACGCTGTCTCCGCTCAGTACAGCGGGTGCCCAGACGCTGTTGCCGAGGCTGGTGGCGGATAAAAATCATCTGGTCAAAGCGAATGGCGTCATGGAGAGTCAGTGGCAAATCATCTACATGTTCGGCCCGGCGCTGGCTGGGGTGCTGATCGGATTGATTGGGGAAGCTTACGTACTGCTGATTGATGCCGCCAGCTTTTTTGTTTGCGCCCTCTGTTTCTCGCGCCTGCCAAAAGAACTGACGAAAAGCGCAAACCCCGGCGTTCCGCAAAACATGCAGGCGGGCAAGTTTTTGCGCTCGCTGTTGGTCGATATGCAAACAGGCTACCGCTACTTGTTCGGAAACAAGCAAATGGTCGCTCTCGTGTTCTTCACGTTTTTGTTCAATATGTCTTACGGGCCGATTGAGGTGGCGTTGCCGCTTTATGCCAATCAAAACTTGGAGGGTGGCTCGATTGCGCTGGGGATGCTCTGGTCGTCGCTTGCCATCGGAGCGCTGCTCGGGTCGTTGTTCTTCTCGACGATTACGTGGAAATTCCCGCTCGGGGGCACGCTTGCGGGAATCATGGTCTTGTGGGGGCTGACCACGATGCCGCTCGCTTTCTTTTCCCGGCTGGAGGTGGCGATGGTCGCGATGGCTTTGGCAGGGTTCAGTTATTCTCCTTACAACATCATGTACAGAAGTTATTTGCAAAGGCAGGTCCCGGATGCTTTGCTGGGAAGAGTGATGACGAGCATCCGGACGGTTACGGGAACGGGAATGCCGGCTGGGGCGGCAGTCTCGGGGGTGTTGATTCCTTTTCTCGGGGTACAAGGATTGTTCGGGGCAGGGGCGGTCATGTGCGTGGTGTGCGGCTTGTTCGCCTTCGGAATGCTGCGGGACCTCAAAAATCAGTCACTTGCGATTGAGGAGCGGGGAAACTAGCTGTTTCAAACGTTGCGGCAGCAGGCTGTAAAGCACGGATAGCATCTTCAGGCGAAAAGGCATGGCTACTTCCGAGCGCTTTTTCTCTACCGCCTTGTAAATCAGGCGGGCCGTGTCGTCGGGAGAGAGCAAGTAACGGGCTACTTTGCTGCGATACGCTCCTGTCCGGTCCGCTTTTTCCAAAAAAGGCGTATCGATCGGGCCGGGAAGGGCACAGGTCACATGGACGCCGCTTCCTGCAAGCTCATGCTGCAAGCCTTCGCTGAACCGGATCACGGCGGCTTTGCTCGCGGCGTATACGGATGCTTTGGCGGTAGCGACCTGACCTGCGAGCGAGGCGACGTTGACGATATGTCCCTGCTGATGATCGAGCATCATCGGCAAAAAAGCGCGAGTGGTGTACATGACGCCGGCAATGTTCGTTCGCAACGTCTCTTCCAGTTCGTCGATCGTCATGTCTACGAGCGGCTCGAACACAGCGACGCCCGCATTGTTGTACAAAAGGTCGCACGCTCCGAAGCGCACATGCACCCAGGCTGCAAAGCGCCGGACGTCCTCGTTGTTTCCGACGTGGAGCGCATAGGAAAACAATCGCTCCCGATTGGCGGAAGAAATGGACAGCGACTCATGATTTACGGGTTTGCGCGATGCTGCGATGACCAGATCGCCTTTTTCCAGATGCAAGCGGGTCAGCGCCTGACCTAGACCGCCAGACGCTCCGGTGATGACGACTACGCGGGGTGTATGCATGGCTCCCCCTCTTTTCTGTATCGTTTGTGGTTGTTTGTTTTTCACAAGTATATCCCTTAGACGAATGGTGAAGGATAGCCTCTAGGAGGTGAATCCAAATGCCACAAGTAAAATGCAGCGTAGCAAACTGTGAGTATTGGGCGCAAGGCAATATTTGCAGCGCCGACGAAATCATGGTGGAGATCGACGCCCACGCGAACGCCAACCTGAAGGAAGAGTTTGCGGGTGAGTATGGTCAAAATGACCATAAAGATCAAGCAACCACTTCGTCTGAAACCTGTTGTCTGACGTTCAAGCCGAAGAAATCGGCAAAGTAAGGCTTGGACGTCCAAAAAGACGTATCCCGACCAGGAGATACGTCTTTTTGCTGCATACACTTAGACACGGGCTTGTCCAAGCGACAATGTCTTGATTTTGTGGTCGACTTCCTCCCAGGAGGTCACGCGGTGCACAAGCTCAGGGAGGCGGGCCTGATTGTACGGTGTATCGAACAAAAACACGGGAATTTGCAAGGCTTCCGACAGTTGCAGGGCATTTTCCAGCCGATCTTCCAGGAACAGATCCACGCCCCACTTTTGGGCAGCGGCAAGCTTGTCGTGGGAGCCGACCAAATCCACTTCATGGTAAGGGATTTGATAACGGGCAAACCAGTTCAGCGTCACATCGTGATGGTGCGCTTCCCTGGCGCTGATGTAAATCAGCTTGTGCAACGGATACCAGTTGCGCAACACCTGATCGGCAATGCCGTGAACAGGCGCTTCGTCGTACAGGCGTTCACCATTTTGGGCGAGCCAGTTGTCAAACTCCTCGTCTGTAATCTGATACACGTTGGCCAAATTGTACTCCAGACAGTCTTCATATCGTAAATCTCTGCCAAAGCTTTCATTCATCAACGGCACAATACTGCTGGGTGAAGTGACCGTTCCGTCAATATCAATGCCAATGGTTAGGAACTTCTCTGGTTTCATCCTCTCGCCTCCAGTTTAAATTGTACACCGCAGGCAGACAATAAGGCTACTTCCTTCACTAACAAATCCTTTACCAAAAAAGGGGCTGAGCATGGTATGTTGGATCGACACGAACGCATGAATGCGAAGCGGAAGGAAGATACCGGCTTTTCCGACACGGTAGATCAGCACGACAGGGAGTTTGCAGTAGACACCTGGACCCAGGCCGCTTTCGACGAAGATGAGGAACGCTCAAGGCGAAGGATTCACTACGATCCTCACTCTTTGACAGAGCGTTATTCCGGCGAAGAGGACAGGGTGGAGAACGACTTTTCGGAGCGATTGGATGGCGTTGTACTGACGAGGGAAGACCGCGCGCCGGTCACCGTGAGAAGAGACGACGACATCGAGGCAGCGGCGGAAATCGCCGAACCGATTCCTTCGCGTCGTTCTGTGCGTGAGATCAGCGATGACGAAGATAGCCGGGAAAGCGGGGCCAGCGGTATCGGCATGACAGGTCTGGGGCTATCGATCCTGTCCCTGTTCCTGATGCCGTATCTCGTGGCGCCAATCGGGATGGTGCTTGGCTATTTGGCGTATCGACGCGATTCGAGAACGCTGGGGGCGTGGGCGATGATTGTAGGTGCGATCTCCATTTTGGGAGCTTTGGTCATCTACCCGTACTACACGGCCCGGTAGTAACCAGCAGCAGACCGCAAAAAGCAAAAAGCCTCCTTCGCGCTGCAACAGCCGAAGAGGCTTTTTGTTTTGACGTCGCCCTCGATCAGCTGGTGTAAAAACGGGATTGATACGGTGTGATCGCAGCGATGACGGCTTCGCAAAAAACATCGGAGCGGTTGAGGCGGTCGTTGGTCAAAAGCGCGTAAGCTCCGCCGCGATGGTTGCTTCCGCTCGTTTGGCCCCACTCGTCCATAATCACGCTCAGTTCCGTCTTTTCTGCCACAATGCGCTCAATCGCCTGTTTGGGCATGGGAAAAGCCAGACCTTTGCCCAAAAACAGCTGCTTTCCGTCCCAGGCTGCGCACACCGAGATCAAATACCATTGTCCGGTAAACGCTTCGTCATACATCAGGCCGCCTTCCAGACCAAGCCCGATTTGCGCCTCCGGAGCAAGGGCGAGAGCCGCTTTTGCCCGATTGATGGCTCCGGTAATCGTTTCTTGTTCGCTCATGGGCTGGGCAGGCACTCCCGAAGGAACGGCGAGACAAATCGGGTCGATGCCCGTGGCTTTTTGTACGGCCAGCCGCTTTGCTTCGTTTTTCGTGCCGAGCACATAGCGTAATGTTGCGTCATTCATTGGATCAAATGTCACCTCGACAGTTAGCGGTTGCTCTTGATTACTGGTAGTATACCACTTCCCCCAAACGGAAGTTGTTGTGTTAAGATAAGTCCATATATAAAGAGAGTCAGAAATTACAGAGAAAACGGGGAGTGGCAGATGAAATTTACCAAATTGCATGGCTTGGGCAACGACTATGTGTACGTCAACTGTTTCGAGGAAACGTTGGCGGGAGTGGATCTTCCCGAACTGGCAAGACGGGTAAGCGATCGCAATTTCGGCATTGGCGGAGACGGCCTGATTTTGATTCTTCCGTCAGAGCGCGCCGATTTTCGCATGCGCGTATTCAACAACGACGGAAGCGAGGCAAAAAACTGCGGCAACGGCCTGCGCTGTGTGAGCAAATACGTGTACGATCACGGCTTGACTGCGCAAACCACGTTTACGGTAGAAACATGGGGCGGCATGATGAAGCCGGTTGTCTCTGTCGGGGCTGACGGCAAAGTGGAGCAAGTCACGATTGATATGGGAGAGCCGCGTTTTGAACGCTCGGCGATTCCGATGACAGGCATACCGGAAGAGCAGGCGCACGAAGAGGTGCTGGAAGTGGACGGGGCTGTGTTTACGATGACGGCTGTATCCATGGGCAATCCGCACGCGATTATTTTCATGGACGAAGTGCGCGACGAAGATGTGCGCACGTACGGACCGAAGATCGAGTTCCACGAATGGTTCCCGGAACGCACCAACGTTGAATTTATCCAAATATTGAATCGGGAAGAGATCTTGTTCCGCGTCTGGGAGCGGGGATCTGGCGTGACCCTCGCGTGCGGAACCGGAGCTTGTGCAGCGGCCGTCGCAGCGGCGCTCGCTGGCAAGGTCGACAGAGCGGTTACCGTGCATTTGGCAGGAGGAGACCTGTTTATCGATTGGCGGGAAGAAGACAATCGCGTCTACATGACAGGGCCAGCCACAGAAGTGTTCCAAGGTGTGTACAGCGGGCCTATTCCTTATAAATAAGCAAACAGGAAAAAGCCGTTCCAGTCATGACGATGGAACGGCTTTTCGCCTGTCAGTTGCCTATTTTCCTGCCGCAATCCGAATCGCGGCTTGGTGGTCGGGGTCAATCAGGTTGTCTTTGTGGCGCAGGCTGCCAGGGAAGTGAATATCAAAATGCCCGTCAAATGCATTGTCCGTTATATACTCGATGCTGTGCGGCATGGAGGACATGGAGGCGGCTAGACGACGACCATCGACTTCCACGATGACAGGCCGGATGCTCCAGGAAAAATTGCCGCCCCAAATGCTTTTGATGGTAGCACTGTCCGCTGAAGTCAACGGTTCCGTGTCAGAATGGGAAGCGCCGATCGTGCGTTTGACCATGAAGCTTTTGCCCGTAGCAAAATCGGTCACTTTTGCAGTCGCATTGATCGGGAACAAATACTGGGCCGCTTCAAACCAGTCCAGATACTCACCGTACTTGGCTCCTGCTGTCTCGGTTTTTGGAATGTGGTGCACAGGAACAGTTACGATTTGACCGATCTGCAAGTAATCGGATTCGCTCAGCTTGTTGGCTTGCAAAAACTCGGTAAACGGGATGCCGTGGGCAATCGAAATCGTCCAAGGCGTATCTCCTTTGGCAACCTGATAGTGAGTGTTCTCTACCCAAGGCTTGTCCGGCTCAGGCTTGGGGGCGGGCGCAGGCGCAGGTGTCTCGGCGGCCGGCTCTTGCTTGGGGATCAGCAGCTTTTGCCCGATGAGAATTTCCGTCGTTTGCAGTTTGTTTGTATTCACAATAGTTTGAATGCTTGCGCCGTAGTTGTAGGCGATTTTCCACAGGACGTCGCCTGCTTTGACCGTATAAACGGTGGAACGCGGAGGTATGTACAGCGTTTGTCCGACCATGATCATGTCCGATTGCAACTGGTTAGCCAGTTTGAGCTGTTCGACCGTGATCTGGTTTTTGTACGCGATATTGCCGAGTGTGTCTCCAGGGACGACCTGAATCGTTTGGGCAAAGGCAGATGTAGCAGGGAGCAAGCCAGCAACCAGAGTAGCTTGCAGGGCGAGACGTTTCCAGCGCGTTGTTTTGAACATGAAAGCCTCCTCGATGCCGTAGCGTGGTGTAGTGGTTCATCTTGATTGTACGCAGTGGAAACCGTTGCTTTCATCAGGTAAATCTACCCTCGATTGGTCGCCTCTCCCAGCAGAGGTGAAAACTCCTCCTTTTCCAAATGAAAAATTAACCGAAAATTGTGCTTATAGACATAAAAATAGCGTGGAAGCGGCCAAATCGTCTTGCCCGCACCCACGCTATCGCAAATAAAATAAGCGAAAAGTCACCCGTTGTACACCTCATTTAGATATGCGACATCATTTTGGTCGTATTGAGGGGTACTTTTGTTCATTTTGGCCAGTTCAGCCTGCAATCTTTTCAGTTCAGCTTCCATCTTGTTGATTTTTTCTTGCATTGCTTGTGTTGTCATCGCTGCTCTCTCCTTGTTCCCGTGTAGGTATCTTTTTTTCTAAATTTATTGACAATTCTAACGAAAGCCTATCGCATTGTAAATAGCTTAAATTTGGATGTAAGCGCTTTAGTTGTGAAAAGAATGTGAACGCTTGCTCAGGCTTGGCTAAAAACGACTGGTTGCCTGCAAAAAGCAGGGGAAAATAATCAGGAAGTACACTCGGGTAGTATGTTCCACATGGACAGTCGTGTTATGATGAAGGGTAGACTTAGGGCAGCTCGCCCTCAGGAAGGTGTGGACTGGTGATTTACTTAGACAACAGTGCGACAACCCGGCCTCATCCAGGGGTCATTGAGACAGTAAAACGGGCGATGGAGAACTATTATGGAAATCCGTCCTCTTTGCATCAAAAAGGGGTGGAAGCCGAAAACGTACTCAAGCAGGCGCGGAAGGTTGCTGCACAGTACCTGGGCTGCAAAGAAGGGGAAATCATTTTTACCTCCGGAGGCACAGAAAGCAATAATACGGCAATCAAGGGCATTGCCTTTCAATATCAGAACAGAGGGAAGCATATTGTTACCACACAAGTCGAGCATCCGGCTGTCTACGATGTGTGCAAGCAGCTGGAGGGGATCGGGTTTGCCGTGACCTATCTGCCTGTGGATCGCGAAGGGCGCGTGTCTGTCGAGGATGTAAAGCGTGCGCTCCGTCCGGACACGATTCTCGTGTCTGTCATGCATGTGAACAACGAACTGGGGACGATTCAGCCCGTGGAAGAAATCGGACAGTGGCTAAAGCAGTATCCGAAGGTTTTGTTCCATGTGGATGCCGTCCAGGGGATCGGCAAAGTGCCGCTGTCTCTGCACGACTCCGGCATCGATCTGTTGAGTGTGTCCGCCCACAAGTTCTATGGCCCGCGGGGAGTGGGCATCCTGTATAAACGCGAAGGATTGATTATCCACCCGTTGATGATGGGCGGCGGACAAGAAGCTGGGGTGCGCTCGGGAACGGAAAACCTTCCGGCGATCGCTGGCATGGCCAAAGCCATTCGGGTTTTGGAGGAGCTGGGCAAGGACGAAGCCGGGAGACTGCAAAGCCTGAACCAACGGCTGCGCGAAGGCATTGAGCGAATTGCAGGCTGTATCGTTAACACGCCGCAGCAAGGGGCAGCTCCGCACATTATGAACTTGTCCGTACCGGGAGTAAAAGCGGAAGTGTTGCTGCACGCTTTGGAAGAGAGAGGCTTTCTCGTCTCGACCAAGTCAGCCTGCTCGTCTAAAGCGAATGAGCCAAGCAGGGTGTTGACGGCTGTCGGGATTGAACGGGATTGTGCCCTGTCATCTTTGCGCATCAGCCTGGGCAGGGAAAATACGCGTGAGGAGATCGAGCAGTTCCTGACCGCGCTGGAAGCGTGCGTAGAAACCTTGCGCTCGTTTATCAAGCCGCAAACGGTCCCGGATCGCAGAAAATAAGAGAAGAGAACCCATTCAAAGGAGATTATCATGAACTACGATGTTATTTTGATTCGCTACGGCGAGCTTGCTCTTAAAGGCAAAAACCGCGACCAGTTTGAAGAAGCGCTGGTCAGAAGTGTGAAAAGCGTGCTGCGCTCCTTTTTCAAAGTAAAGGTGAGACGCAACTACGGGCGCATGTATGTCGAGCTGCATGGCGAGGATGCTTATGCGGTCATGGAACGGTTGAAGCGCGTTTTCGGCATCTCTTCCTTTAGTCCGACCGTTCAGGTGGACCCGGATATCGAGACGATCAAGGAAAAAGCGCTGGAAATGGTCCGTCAATTGCAGCCGGAACCGCGCACGTTCCGCGTGGTCACTCGTCGTGCGGACAAGCGCTACCCGATTCCTTCCATGGAAGTGAACCGAATCGTCGGTACCCACATTTTGCGGGCGCTGCCTGCGATCAAGGTAGATGTGCACGAGCCTGAAACGATCGTCAATGTGGAAATTCGCGCAGAAGGTACGTATTTAAGCTGCGAAACGATTCCGGGGCCAGGCGGCTTGCCAGTAGGCGTGAGTGGAAAAGTGCTGCTGCTTTTGTCGGGGGGAATCGACAGCCCTGTAGCTGGCTGGATGATGCTGAAGCGCGGAGTTACGCTGGAAGCGATCCACTTCCACAGCTATCCGTTCACCAGCGAGCGCGCTTTGCAAAAGGTGCGTGACTTGGCCCAAAAACTGACCAAGTGGGGCGGAACCGTCAAGCTGCACGTTGTTCCTTTTACCGAGATTCAAACTGCGATCCGCGAAAAGTGTCCGGAAGATTATTTGATCACGATCATGCGCCGCTTCATGATGCGCATTTCCGAGCGTGTGGCGGAAAACACGAAAGCAAAGGCTCTGGCGACAGGCGAAAGTCTCGGACAGGTAGCTTCGCAAACATTGGAGAGCATGGACACGATCAACAAGGTGATTTCCATTCCCATGCTTCGTCCGCTCATCGGGATGGACAAGGTCGACATTACCGATCTCTCGCGTAAAATCGATACGTATGAGCTGTCCATTTTGCCGTATGAAGACTGCTGCACGGTGTTTACCCCGAAAAATCCGGTAACCAGACCGAAACCGTATCTGGCTGCCAAATTTGAAGAAGTGCTGGATGTGGACGCTCTAGTGGAAAAGGCAGTAGCAGGCACTGTCATCGAAGAAATCACAACCAAGCCGAAAGAAACGACGACGGATTTGTTTTAGCCGATAGAGAAAAATGCGTGACGGGGGAGAAGAGTCATGATTATCCGCTATGAGCGAAACGGCAAAGTCAAGCATGGGTGGATGGTAGCAGAAGATCAGAAGGTCCGGGTGATCGAAGGGGATATTTATAAAATCCAAACAGCCAAACCGATCATGACGGGACTGGAGCTGCCGCTGGACGAAATCAGCCTGAAAGCGCCGTGCGATCCGAGCAAAGTGGTGTGCATCGGCTTGAATTATCGCGACCACGCGGCAGAGATGGGGATTGATCTGCCAAAAGAGCCGTTGATGTTCCTGAAGCCTTCGTCTGCTGTCGTGGGTCCGGGCGAGCCGATTGTTTATCCGAAGCTGACCGAAAATCTGCATTACGAAGGCGAACTGGCCATTGTCATCAAAAAGGAAGCAAAAAAGGTGAAGGCTGCCGATGCGGATGAGTACATCCTCGGTTTTACGTGCGCCATTGATGTGACTGCCCGCGATTTGCAATGGAGCGACGGGCAGTGGACACGCGCCAAAGGCTTTGATACGTTTTGCCCGC
>NZ_JBBOBQ010000001.1:2097500-4092500 GCF_038000275.1 Brevibacillus sp. FSL K6-0770 | reverse complement strand
GTAACGACTTGGGCGCTGTCTCGGCAAGAGACCCGGTGAAATCATAATACCTGTGAAGATGCAGGTTACCCGCGACAAGACGGAAAGACCCCATGGAGCTTTACTGTAGCCTGGTATTGGAACTTTGTGCATCATGTACAGGATAGGTGGGAAGCTGAGAAGCAGGGGCGCCAGCCTCTGTGGAGCTGTCGGTGGGATACCACCCTTGATGTACGGAGTTTCTAACTCGTCGCCCTCATCGGGCGAGAGGACCATGCCAGGTGGGCAGTTTGACTGGGGCGGTCGCCTCCTAAAAGGTAACGGAGGCGCCCAAAGGTTCCCTCAGAATGGTCGGAAATCATTCGTAGAGTGTAAAGGCAGAAGGGAGCTTGACTGCGAGACCTACAAGTCGAGCAGGGACGAAAGTCGGGCTTAGTGATCCGGTGGTTCCGCATGGAAGGGCCATCGCTCAACGGATAAAAGCTACCCTGGGGATAACAGGCTTATCTCCCCCAAGAGTCCACATCGACGGGGAGGTTTGGCACCTCGATGTCGGCTCATCGCATCCTGGGGCTGAAGTAGGTCCCAAGGGTTGGGCTGTTCGCCCATTAAAGCGGTACGCGAGCTGGGTTCAGAACGTCGTGAGACAGTTCGGTCCCTATCTGTCGCGGGCGTAGGAAGTTTGAGGAGAGCTGTCCTTAGTACGAGAGGACCGGGATGGACGCACCGCTGGTGCACCAGTTGTCACGCCAGTGGCACAGCTGGGTAGCTATGTGCGGACGGGATAAGCGCTGAAAGCATCTAAGCGTGAAGCCCCCTCCAAGATGAGACTTCCCACAGCGCAAGCTGGTAAGACCCCTCATAGACGATGAGGTTGATAGGTTCGATGTGGAAGCGCGGTAACGCGTGGAGCTGACGAATACTAATCGGTCGAGGACTTATCCACACATGCTTAGCAATCATGCGTATTCAGTTTTGAAGGAATAAATCCTTCAACGTTCCTCGGTAGCTCAGTTGGTAGAGCAATCGGCTGTTAACCGATCGGTCGGCGGTTCGAGTCCGTCCCGAGGAGCCATATGATGCTCCTGTAGCTCAGTCGGTAGAGCGTTTCCATGGTAAGGAAGAGGTCGCAGGTTCGATTCCTGTCGGGAGCACCAGAAGTCATCCTAACAATCATGGCCCGTTGGTGAAGCGGTTTAACACAGCAGCCTTTCACGCTGTCATACAGGGGTTCGAATCCCCTACGGGTCACCTATACACCCAACTATTTGTTGGGGCTCTCGCAAAGTACTTGGTGTTGCTACAACGCAATCTCTTCACTTTGTGGGGGAGTACGGAGGCTTAGCTCAGCTGGGAGAGCATCTGCCTTACAAGCAGAGGGTCGGCGGTTCGATCCCGTCAGCCTCCACCATTTATAAATCAGCAGGACGGTCAGTTGAAACCCTCGCATTTTGTGGTGACACTGACACTTGGTTGTCCTAATCGTCGCGGGATGGAGCAGCTCGGTAGCTCGTCGGGCTCATAACCCGAAGGTCGCAGGTTCAAATCCTGCTCCCGCAACCAAATTTTCTCTTTGCCCAAGCGATCAACATTCGCACGCCTTACTGGGTTTAGATATAACAACATGGAGCTGTGGTGAAGTTGGAGTTCACGCCGGTCTGTCACACCGGAGGTCGCGGGTTCGAGTCCCGTCAGCTCCGCCATCTTTACAAGGTGGCCGTTTTCATGAAATGACAATATATTTTAATCAAACTAAAAAACATTGATCATTTTATGAAAGATATGCTATAATCAAATAGTATGCCGGTATAGCTCAATTGGTAGAGCACCTGACTTGTAATCAGGGGGTTGTGGGTTCAAGTCCTATTGCCGGCACCATTTACTGGGGAGATAGCGAAGTGGCTAAACGCGGCAGACTGTAAATCTGTTCCCTCCGGGTTCGGCGGTTCGAATCCGTCTCTCCCCACCAGTATTTGAGCCATTAGCTCAGTTGGTAGAGCATCTGACTTTTAATCAGAGGGTCGAAGGTTCGAGTCCTTCATGGCTCACCAGTTTTTACAAAATGGATAGGCGGTCGTGGCGGAATTGGCAGACGCGCTAGATTCAGGTTCTAGTGGTGGCAACACCGTGGAGGTTCAAGTCCTCTCGACCGCACCATATTTTCTTATCAAGCATGCGGACGTAGCTCAATTGGTAGAGCGTCGCCTTGCCAAGGCGAAGGTCGCGGGTTCGAGACCCGTCGTCCGCTCCATAGATGTTCTCGGGTCTCTCACCCGTTCCGGGTTTACCCTTGAAGAGCATCAATGAAGAGTGTCACGGGCACTTCAGATCTGGCTTGTCGGGCAGGAAATCGACGAAGCAGCGCCAGTAGAAGCGAGACCCGTCGTCCGCTTCATATCATGTGCCCTTAGCTCAGCTGGATAGAGCGTTTGACTACGAATCAAAAGGTCGGGAGTTCGAATCTCTCAGGGCACGCCTCTTTACCTTAAAAGGGAAGAGAAATAGCAAAGTCGGGAAGTAGCTCAGCTTGGTAGAGTACTTGGCTTGGGACCAAGGGGTCGCAGGTTCGAATCCTGTCTTCCCGACCATGATTTGCCTAACGATTCGTGAAAAGCTGCCGGGGTGGCGGAATGGGCAGACGCAACAGACTTAAAATCTGTCGGGAGTTTCTCCCGTACCGGTTCAAGTCCGGTCCTCGGCACCAAGTTCGTTCGATGCGGGTGTAGTTCAATGGTAGAACTCCAGCCTTCCAAGCTGGTCGCGTGGGTTCGATTCCCATCACCCGCTCCATATGTAAAAGCAGAGAGCTAAACGGCTCTCTGCTTTTTTCGTTATTCTCCCATCATCTCTATCCGCAAGCAACCGATCCAACAGAAAAAGACCTCGTGTGGCTGCGTCAGTCCAGCGTGCCAGAGGTCTTTTATTCGCGTAAGTATAAAAAACAAAAAGAAACAGAATCAGTCCGGGTTTCTTTCATCCGACGAGAGACGAATGAACGAAGCAGCAGGTTTAGTGCTTATGAACGTAAAAGCTTCAGAAAAACGATGTCGAAAGCTGTCTGACGGTTTCAGTGGTAGAAACATATGTTTTCGTGTACAGTAAGGCTAAGGTCGCTTACCGAACGTATAGGTAACGGATCTCTTGCATTGCCTCCTGATGACCAGGAGGCTTTTTTGTGTTCACAGAAGCGCGATTGACTTGACTATTATACTAACCCACCAGGATTCAGTTGGTCGCTTCCACAGGCTCTACAGCTTCTTCTACTGTTACGATCGGAAGCGATACGACGAAACGGGTGCGCTTCTCGTTGGAGTCGCAATGGATGGTGCCGTTGTGCTTCTCAATAATATTTTTACAGATGGACAAGCCAATGCCCGTCCCGTTTTGTTTGGTTGTAAAGAACGGTTGGAACAGAACCTCCACAATGTCGGGAGGAATCATTTCACCGTTGTTTTCCACACTTAAATAAAGCCAGCCATCCGAAGCAGTAGCGATAATGTGGACGTACTTGTCCGTTCGGTTTTGCACGGCGTCAATCGCATTGTTCAGCAAGTTGACGACAACCTGTTTCAAGCCTTCCTCATAACAAGCCAGAGAGCAGGGGTGGATTTGTTTTTCGAATCGTATGTTTTCTCCCAAAAGTCTCGGAGTAATCAGCGTTTCTACTTCAGCGAGCAGTTGCTCAACTTGGACAGTTTTGAAAATTTCATCGAGAATCGGTTTTTTGGAAAAGCTGAGAAAGCCGGTAATTTGCCGATGCAAGTTTTCAAATTCATGCATGACGACCTGAATGTACGTTTGCAATTGTGCCTGCTCCTGCGTCGACTCACTGATCAGTTTGAGAAAGCCTTCAATGGCACAGAGCGGATTGCGCAGCTCGTGAGCCATGTTGGCCGCGATTTTCCCCAGCATGGTCAGCTTGTCGTTGTGCAGGTAAGAAATCGTTTCTTCCTTTTGAACGAGCTCTTTGTTGATCATTTGCTCAAAATGATAGACAGCCCAAAAGACACTCTCGTCCATCGCTTTGCCCAGTTGCTTTTCCAGATAGTGCATGTCCTGGGGAGAGAGGGACCAATGTTGCAGTTCAGGCTGAAGCACACGCCAGAATACGTTTCGATACAACTGATACGTGCGCAAAATGGAGGAGAAGGGGAACTCCTGCGAACGCAGCCACTCTCCCATATCCAGTGCCCAGTTCTGCATGTCCTGGTCTACGTCTTCCACCAGATAACGGGCTAAGAGAACCGTTCGTTTCTCCGCAAAATCACGAGGAATTGTTACAGGGATTTCCATACTGCGAACAATTTCCTGCATCCATATCGTAGTAATTCTTGGAGCCAAGTCTAAAATTTTCCGTGAAACGTGCAATAAGTTAAGCGTCACAGTCTCCACCATCTCATTATCCACCCCACTAGAATCGTAAGGGAAAAAGGTAAGATTAGACAAGGTATAAATATCCCGATTTCGCGATAAAATGTTTTTTTGTGGAATTTTTTTGTTGACAAAATCCGCTGAAAACCGCCTTTTTTCGGAAAAATATTCAATCATAGGTCCGATTCTAGTCGCATAAAGTAGAATGGACAAACATTTCATGGACCAGGGAGGCAGGGATGGGAGAGCATTTTTGGCTGGGTCTGGTGCATATTTTCATGATTGATCTGGTACTGAGCAGCGACAATGCTGTCATCATAGGAATGGCCTGTCGGGGCTTGCCTTTACGGGAGCGAAGCCGTGCAATCATGTATGGAACGATTGGGGCTGTTGTATTGCGAATTGGCTTGACAGGCGTGATGACGTGGATGCTGGACATTCCGCTTGTAAAGGCGATCGGAGGGTTGCTGCTGCTCTGGATTGCCTGCAAGCTGATGCTGAGCAGCCACGACGAGACGACAGAGGTTGCGCACAATCAGACAATCGGCCAAGCGGTCAGAACGATTATATTAGCAGATTTTGTAATGAGTTTGGACAATGTTTTGGCGGTTGGCGGAGCCGCACATGGCGATATATGGCTGGTTTTGCTTGGACTGGGGATGAGCATCCCGCTGCTGATGTGGGGAAGCGTCTGGGTCGCGCGGCTGATGAACCGTTTCCCAGGTTTGGTCATCATCGGTGGCGGCGTGTTGGCGTTTACGGCTGTGGACATGTGTCTGGAAGACCCGTACGTGTGGAAATGGCTCAATCCGCTGATGTTGAATCACATGTGGCTTCCCGTGATTGCTGCCGCATTGATCATGCTGTGGGGGCGGATGAAAAGGGCCTGACCAGGTAATGAAAGGAAGCGGTAGTGGGGAATACTACAAAGTAAACATCGCTGGAAAGGAACCGTTGCATATGAACACAAATCTCTTGATGCTATGGGGATACTGGGATGAAATCTACCAACGGTGCACCAGACTTACCTATATTGAAAAAGGGAACAATATTTTTCGGGTCGTTCCCTTGCGTTATCGGGGTGAGTCTTTGCGTACGTCAGACGAGCGGATCATTCATGACGGCGATCTGATTTTGAAAATACATATTCACAACTACTACTTTGCCACTCTTTGCAGGGGCGTCAAAGACGAACTGAAAGTAGCCTTGTTATTGCGCAGGCATATTTTGCAATCCTTGCCGAGGCTGGCGGCTTTTCTGGAAGCGATGGAGGAACGGGAGCAAATCAAGGGAATCGTCGGCACAACCATGCTGCACAAAGGCGTGGCTCCTTTGGGCTTTTCCATTTCCGACGTACCGATGAGCTGGTTTTTCCGCTACAAGCGCTGGTATTTGCGACTCATGCTCAGAATCGTCCACCCGAACGGGAAAAAGCGCGTGCAGACGTGGAAGCAAGATATGCCGTTGAAGCGCGTCTACATGTCCAAGGAATTGCTCTTGGAGCGTTACGGCCAGAGCAAGCCGACGACAGGGGATGCCTTCTGATGGCCAAGCGCTTTTTGCTGGTCACGGAGGAATGGGCAGGCAGCGGACATCGAGTAGCGGCAGAGGCGATCCAGGAAGTATTGCAAAACATGGACGGCGCACAATCTGCGCGGGTGATCGGAGGCTTACAGACGGCCAGCCCGGGATTGCGGGTGCTGTCCCGTTTTTTTTATCTGAACATGCTGCGGTATGCGAAGCCGGTTTGGCACAAAATGTACGAGCAAGATGAGATGTGGGGAAGATCGTTATCCAAGCCGCTCGGCTGGTGGCTCTCGACAAGGCTGCTCCAGCGTGTTTTGCGTGCGGAGCAGCCGGACGTCGTGGTGGCGACACATGCTTACTGCCTGTCGGCGCTCGCCTATGCCAAGCAAAAGGCGGACAAGCCTTTTCAACTGGTGAGCGTCCCTACTGACTTTCATGTCAACCGCTTCTGGATACACCCGCAAATTGACGCTTATATGGTAGCGCATGAGCAGATGGCGGAAAGGCTGACGCATCGCTATCGCATTTCCGCTGAAAAAGTGCATGTTTGCGGCATCCCGATTCGCCGTGCTTTCCATTATGCTGCGAGTAAGACCAAGTCGGATTGGAAAAGTCAGCTCGGCATTGCCGTCGATCGATTTACGGTGCTGATTGGCGGCGGCGAGGGCGGATACGGCCAGATGGAAGAAGTGATTCGCACATTGGCAGAGGAAGAGGAGCCGTTACAGATTGTCGTCATCACGGGCAAAAATGCAAGTTTGCAAAAGCGGCTGGAGACCGTGGTTTCGCCGTGGAGCGAGCGGCACCGTTTTGTCGTGAAAGGCTACGAGGAGCGCATGTGGCAATGGATCGGGGCGGCAGATGCGTATGTGACCAAGCCGGGAGGAATCACTTGTGCGGAGGCGCTCGCTTTGCGGACGCCGCTCATTTTGCATCAGCCGTTGCCAGGGCAGGAGCAGTACAACAGTGCGTTTCTTACAGAGCAGCAAGCGGCGATTCTCGCTCGCTCTCCGCAGGAGATTCGCGAAGTCATTCGGGGCTTGTGCGGCTCTGGGCGCATGGGAGAGCTTGCCGCGCACATGGACAAGCTGCGGCGCCCGGAGGCAGCAGTTGAGATCGCACACGTCCTTTTTTCGCTGGAGTCTAAAATTGGAAACAAAAATCGCGAATGAACAAGGAAAACTTCACGCATATTAAACCTACCAACGACGAGGAGGTGATTACAGATGGCTAACAACAGATCCAGCAACAATCTGGTGGTTCCTCAAGCTAACCAAGCGCTGGACCAAATGAAGTACGAAATCGCTTCTGAATTCGGCGTTCAGCTTGGTCCGGACACCACTTCCCGTCAAAACGGTTCAGTTGGTGGCGAGATCACAAAACGTCTCGTTGCTTTCGCTGAACAACAATTGGCTGGCCGTGGCTAATTGCATAAGTGGATGAGGAGAGGCACCTGCGGGTGTCTTTCCTTTTTTTATGGGGAAAAAGTCGATGAAATGGAAAAACGTTACAGCCGACAAACCAAACTTAACCGCATATTTCCGCGGTACTGGCTGATTCTATATGTGTTGGGAGGTGATTGGCTATGACAGTTGGAGCACAGGTAAAACAGGCTCTTGCCAGCCTGAAAGGGGCACAGGCAGATTTGGAGTCGTTCGCTCTTAGCACGCAGAACAAGCAAGCAAAGCAATTGTACACGGATGCAGCTGCGCAGACGCAAACGATTGTGGACAACTTGCAACAGCGTGTTACCGAGTTGGAGAACGAAGAGCCACAGTACAAAGGCTTCTAGCCATGCTGCAAAACAAGAGGGAGAGACGCTCTCTCTCTTGGCTTTTCTTCAAGGGTCAACGGTTGATGGAGGTGGAGCATGCCTGACTGGTTAAATATTTTGCTGCGTTCCATAGGAGCGTTGGCGTACTTGTTCCTTCTTACCAAAATTATTGGCAAGCGGCAAATCAAGCAGCTTACGTTCATTGAATACATCGTCGGGATTACGATTGGCTCGATTGCAGCCTTCATGGCAACGGAGATGGACGGGCCTGTTTTTCACAGTTTGATTTCCATGGGTGTGTTTGCGATTTTCCCCGTTTTGATGGAATGGGTATCGCTGAAAAGCAAGGTGATGCGCGACTTGTTCGAAGGCAAGTCAACCGTGCTGATCAAAGAAGGGAAAATCATGGAGGACAACCTGAAAAGGGAGCGGCTGACGGCAGAAGATTTAATGGAGCAGCTTCGAATCAAAAACGTGTTTCGGGTGGCAGACGTCGAATTTGCGCTCATGGAGACAAACGGGGAACTGAGTGTACTGCTGAAGTCGGAAAACCAGCCTCTGACGGCTCAACAGTTGGAGCTGACGGTGCCGCCAGCAGAAGAAGGCCAGGTCGTCATCATGGATGGGGTGATCATGGACGAGCCGTTGGCAACGGCGGGCTACAACCGCAGATGGGTACGCACGCAGCTGCAAAAAGCGGGTGTGGCGCTGGAAAATGTGTTTCTCGCCCAGGTAGACAAAGGAGGCGAGCTGTACCTCGATCTGTATGACGACAAGATACAGGTTCCGGCTCCGCAGGCAACGAAGCTGACTTTTGCGACTCTGAAAAAATGCCAGGCTGATCTGGAGCTGTTTGCTCTCGGGACAAAAAACGAGACAGCCAAACAGACGTATCAGCGCGACGCCGAACAATTGCAGACGATCATCGACCAGGTCAAGCCATTTTTAATACGGTAAAAAGGAGTGAGAGAAGAATGGCCGATCAAAAAAAGAAGAATTTAACCCCCGTGCAGCAGGAGTATCAGCAGTTGGCGATGCGACATGAGCCGAAGCGACCTCTCGTGCGCAATTTTTTCCGCGCCTTTATCGTGGGCGGCGTCATCTGCCTGATTGGTCAGGGGATTACCGAGCTGTTCATCCGCTACTTTGACTTTACCGAGAAAACGGCGGGAAACCCGACTGTCGCGGTTCTGATTCTGCTCTCGGCGCTTTTGACGGGACTGGGCGTGTACGACCGGATCGCCCAATGGGCCGGGGCGGGCACCAGTGTTCCGGTGACCGGATTTGCCAACTCGATTACCTCAGCCGCCATTGAGCACCGCAGCGAAGGATTGGTGCTTGGGGTAGGGGGAAACATGTTCAAGCTCGCAGGTTCTGTGATTGTGTTTGGTGTTGCTGCCGCATTTGTCATCGGCTTGATTAAAACATTGATTACGATGGGAGGGTGACACATGCGCCAGGGTCATCAGTCGTGGGTGTTTCCTTCCAGGCCGGTCATTCTCGGCCACGCTGCCATCGGCGGGCCATTTGAGGCTCAGGGGCCGTTGGCCGAGGATTTTGATACGCTGCACGGAGACTTGATGATAGGACAGGAGAGCTGGGAGAAGGCGGAGAAAGTGCTGCTGGAAGAGGCGTGCTCCAAAGCGATCGAAAAGGCGAATCTGACGAAGGAGCAGATCAACTTTTTACTGGCGGGCGATCTGATGAACCAGATCATCTCGGCAAGCTTTTCCGCAAGGACGTTGGCGATTCCGTTTCTCGGGATTTTCGGGGCTTGCTCGACAGCGATGGAAGGCTTGGCGCTCGCTGCGCAATTGGTAGACAGCCAATCTGCGGATTGCGTGCTTGCGGCAACCTCCAGCCATAATGGAGCGGCGGAGAAGCAGTATCGGTACCCGACAGAGTACGGCTCGCAGAAGCCGCCTACGGCACAGTGGACCGTTACCGGAGCGGGAGCAGCAGTCGTCGGCAAGCAAGGCCAGGGGCTGCACATTGCAGGGGCGACGATTGGACGGGTTGTAGACATGGGGATGACTGACCCGTTCAACATGGGGGCAGCCATGGCTCCGGCAGCGCTGACGACGATCGAATCGCATTTTCGTGACTTTCAGTTGCCACACGACTATTACGATCTGGTCGTGACGGGTGACTTGGGAAAAGTCGGCCACGCGATTTTGTCGGAATTGCTGCCGAAGCATAATGTCATGGTTCCGCTGCAACGCTACGTCGATTGCGGGAAGCTGATCTACGGCGACAATCCGAACGTCTGGTCGGGCGGGAGCGGATGTGGCTGCATTGCGACGGTCACCTACGGACATTTGCTGCGGAGAATGAAGGCAGGCGAATGGAAGCGGATGCTGCTGGTTGCCACAGGTGCGCTGTTATCGCCTATTTCGTACCAGCAAGGAGAGAGCATCCCGTGTATCGCGCACGCAGTAGCCATAGAGTCCGAGTAACCTGGAGAGTGATAGCATGACGTTTTTATGGGCATTTCTCGTAGGCGGGATCATCTGTGTCATCGGGCAATTCCTCATGGATGTGGTCAAGCTGACCCCCGCTCATACGATGTCGTCCCTCGTTGTCGCAGGTGCCGTCCTGGATGGCTTCGGGCTGTATGAGCCGCTGGTTCAGTTCGCGGGAGCAGGTGCGACCGTCCCGATTACGAGCTTTGGCAACGCGCTCGTTCACGGGGCGATGGCCGAAGCGGAGCAGCATGGGGTGATCGGCGTTGTGACCGGCATTTTTGAGGTGACCAGTGCAGGGATATCCGCTGCCATTGTGTTTGGCTTTTTGATGGCGCTTATCTTCCGGCCCAAAGGATAAAGTCGGCAAAAGCGAGTCAGATGTTACCTCTGCTGCCAAAATGCTTGAATTGAACCTACTTTCGCCAGCGGGTAGAATGGTGGCGTTAGGAGGGGATGTTCATGTCATGGCAGAAAAAAACATTGACGACCCTGCTCGCGGCGATGCTTGCCGTCGCGTTTGTCTTCCCTGCCGAATCTTACGCGGCATCGCTTGTAAAGCGCGGCAGCGAGAGCGGGGATGTGTGGGACTTGCAGTATCGCCTGCAAATATTGGGGTACTATCAGGACAAGCTGGATGGCAGTTTTGGGGCGAACACGGCTCAGGCGGTGCGCCAGTTTCAAAAAGCATACGGTCTGCCAGCCGATGGGATCGCTGGTGAAAATACATGGCGTTCACTGAAAAAAGTGTCGGTCAATCAGAACGAGATGCAAATGCTCGCTCAGCTCGTCTATTCGGAAGCGCGGGGCGAAAGCTTCAAGGGGCAAGTAGCGGTTGCGGCCGTCGCCCTGAATCGTCTTCAGTCCAAAGACTTCCCGAATACGCTCAAGGGCGTCATTTTCGAGCCGTACGCTTTTACCGCAGTCGATGATGGACAGTACTGGTTGAGCCCCAACAAGACGGCTTACCGGGCAGCGTGGGAAGCAGTGCGGGGCTGGGACCCAACCAATGGTGCCCTCTATTACTTCAACCCGGCGACCGCCACGTCCAAATGGATTTGGTCGCGTCCGCAAGTGGTGCAAATCGGCAAGCACATTTTTGCCAAGTGACGAAGAGAAGCGACGTAACAGACTCTTGTTTTTCCGCGACAGCCAGCGGAAAGCAAGAGTCTTTTTTCCTGAAAAGCCCCAATGCGCGTCGTTCGCGCCTGGCGGGAAGGGACAGGAAACTGGGAAGAATTGTCCCTTGTTTTCACGAAATGTTTCGATAAAATGAAACGAAACGGCTTCGAATCTTTTTTCTGGAGGATGATGATGAGGAAACAGATGATCCTGGCCTCGCTGGCAGCCTTGCTGGTCATTGGCGCGCCGGTTGCAGAGGCAAAGACAAACGAGACGAGCAGTACACCGTACACAGACATTGCAGAGCATTGGGCCAAAAAGGAAATTGAAACATTATACATAGCGGGAGTCATTGGCGATACCGAGTCGTTTCGGCCAGATGATCCGATTACGCGCGGGGAACTGGTAACGATGTTTGTCAAGGCAAAAGGGATAGAGCCAGGCACAGCGAGCCAGTCGCCGTTTGCTGACATTCCGTCAGACAGTTGGATGGCACCATATGCGGAAACTGCCTATCGCCTTGGAATCGTCCATGGCACCAAACAAGGAAGCCAAGTATTTTTGAAACCGGAGGAGCTTGTTACGAGAGAGGAGCTTGCTTCGATTTTGATTCGAACGATGGGCGATAGCGGTGTCGTCAATCAGCTCAAATGGTCGACGACGGTTCAGACGTTGGCCAAATACCCGGATGGGCGCAGCGTGGATGAAGGTTACCAGCGTCCGCTCGTGTACGCCTTGGAAAAAGGCTTGATGGGCGCCTATGGCGACGGTACGCTGAAGCCGAAAAACCGGATGACGAGAGCGGAAGCAGCCACGTATGCGGCCGTGCACCTCGTCAGCGGCCAAGCTTCCAAAAGCGGGCAGCAGCTGTTCAACGGGACGGCCTACAAGCAGGCGCTGACCGTGCAGACGACCGCCTACAGCAACCCGAACCAGCCGATCCTGTCGTATTTGGAGTATCCGCTCCGTGAAGGTGTCGTCGCTGTCGATCCGTCCGTCATTCCGCTCGGCAGCCATCTGTACATCGATGGTTACGGCTACGCAGTTGCCGCAGACATTGGCGGTGCCGTTAAGCAGCGTCACGTCGACTTGTATTTGCCGACCTTGCAGGAAGCCGAAAACTACGGCATGAAGCAGGGCGTCAAAGTATACGTGCTGGATTAACATATCGTCACGGACATATTTCCTGCTCTTTCCACTCATACTAACGTGGAAAGGGTGGGATTTTTTTGTGGGCCTGGGTATTTCTCGGATTGCTTGTCTTATTGCTGCTGCTTGTGATGACCCCAGTAAAAATCAGTTGCTATTATCATCGAAAAGAGGAAGACGATCAACTGGAAGTGGAGCTTGAGGCGTGGCATGGCCTTTTTTCCCGAAAATACGAGTTGCCGATTTTGCTGTTCAAAGTGTCCCCGGCAGGCCCGGAGCTGGTGGCAAAGGTGGAGACGATCGAGCAAGGAAGCAAGGTGCAGGAAAAAATCAAAGACTTTACCCGCCGCCAAGTAAAAAGATGGTATCACAACTATCGGGAGCTGGTCGATCGCGTACGGGATTTGCTGCCGCTGATCCGCGACTTGTGCAAGCAGATTCACTGCACCAAGCTGGAATGGCATACGTTGCTCGGCACAGGGCAGGCTGCGGAAACAGGAGCCATCACCGGAGTGATCTGGGGCGTGAAAAGCTTGATTGTCGGGGTGTTGTCACACTCGATCTCGCTGCGGACGATGCCTGCGATGAGCGTCCAGCCCGTGTGGAATGATGCGGTGATCCAGACAACGTTTCGCTGTGTCTTTCGCTTTTACTTGGGGCACTTTCTGTTTTCGCTGCTGAAAATTGCCTGGCGGATCAGGAAAACAGGCCAGCGCAAATGGCATACAAGCCCATCGCAAGCATGAACCAGCACAAAAAAACGTGACGCTTTCCGTCATGTAGCCGCGTTCCTGTACATGCTCTGAAATTGTTGGGGGAATGTTAATAGATGAGACATGCAGGAAGGAGGAGCAGCTTACTATGGCAGACCACCCGATTCAGGGCCTCATGAGAACAGCGATGGAAAATCTCAAGCAAATGGTGGACGTGAACACGATTATTGGCGATCCTGTCGAGACGCCGGATGGCAGTGTGATTCTCCCTATCTCCAAAGTGGGATTCGGCTTTGCTGCTGGGGGTAGCGAATTTCACTACGACCAGCATCACCAGGGAATCGATGGACATCCGTTTGGCGGCGGTAGCGGGGGCGGTGTCTCGATTACACCCGTGGCCTTTTTGGTCGTCGGAAAACAAGGAATACGCTCCATACCGCTAGAAAATACGACGCATCTGTACGATCGGATTCTCGACTCCGTTCCGCAGTTTGTGGACAAGATGCAGTCGCTTTTTAAAAAGCACGACGAGATGCCTGTTCAGTCCCATCCGGGAAGGAAGAGGGTAGACGATCACGACTTGGAAGAGTTGATGGACCGGGGTTAAAAAATGAAAACAGGTATGCGCCTATTACGGGGCATACCTGTTTTTTGCTTTCATCAGCACACTTCTCTACCACAATTGGTTGAGGAACAAGCCTGTTTGCGCCACGTAGCGGTAGTTCATTCCCGAAGCGGAAGTGTTGTAGTACGGATTGGCCGAGGTTGCGGCTGCGTAGGCTTGGGAGAACGAGCCAAACGGCTTGCTCTGCACCTTGACGACCTCTTCGCGAATCGCGCGGGAGAGGCGAGTCATTTCGTCGACAAAGCCGGAAACATGCGCAGAAGTGGCTTCACGCCAAACTTGCTCATCGAAGGACAACAATCCATCTTTGCGAAAGCCAAGCCCGTAACGGTCGAGTGTTCCTCTGGACGCTCGGGTTACGTGTGCGAACGGATCAAGCTTTTGCGATGACAAGGCAGATGCCTGCTCTGTCAAAAAGTCGTGCAACTGGTTGTAGCGGTTGACGAACGCGTGCGTCTTTTGCAAAAGCCGATCGTAGTCAGGCGCAATCTCGATGACAATGTCTGTAGCTGTTGTTTGAAGCATGGAGACTTGTACGGCATCGTTCGTGAGCCAAACGTGGTTGGAGGGGCTTGAATCCCGCCTTCCATTCCACACAAACACAGCGTCAGCGGCGCTTGTCGTCGCGCGGTCAAGGCCGAGCACACGGATCGTATTTCCGCTCACATCCTGCAAGGCAAAAGACTCGCCGGCTCCTGTTTTGCGCGAAGAAACGCTCAACGCTACATACTGCCCTTCGTATTTCTGGCGGACATCTACAGGAAGCGAGCTGTTGCGCAGTGCTTCCGCAGCGGAACGCAGGCTGTCTGCGTGAGTGTCATTGCCATGCGAATAATAGGAAAAGAACTCCTCTTGCTCCCCCTGCCGCAGGCTAAACTGCTGCGGGCCTTCTGTGACAAGCGTCGGGAAGTCATCCGGCAATGCTGTGCCTGTGTTGGTCTGTCCACGCGCCAAGGAGCCGATGGACAGACGGTGCGTGCCGTTCGTTGCTCGCGGACCGGGTTTGACAGCTGCCGCCTCCGGTTGAGAGGAGACGACAGCGCGCTGATTGATGGCACTTTCCGGTCGCGCGGGGTCAAACTCTTGGGCAGCTTGATCCAGGTCAGCAAAACAGCGGTACAGGCGGGACAAGGAATCGGAGAGATCAGCCTTCCACTGTTGCTGCCGGGTATAGTAAGGCTGCAGACTATATCCGAAAATCGGCTCGACAGGAGAGCTGAGCTTCGCCTGAACCATTTGAAAATGATAGCGGCCGACTCGGGAGCTGTAAGGAATTTGGCTGACTCGGTCCAATTTCAAGTCGATCACCTCACCACGAACAATTGGATTTCGATGGAAACCATCGTCTGTTACTCTCCATTATAGACGATGACTACTCCATTTCAATGAGCAGATCGCCAGTTTCGATCGCTTCGCCCGCTTTTACGTAAACGGCTTTGACTTTTCCGTCCTGCGGTGCCTGGATGGTCGTCTCCATTTTCATCGCTTCGCTGACGAGAAGGTGTTCGCCTTTGCGGACTTTGTCGCCCTCCGCCACGAGTACCTTCAATACTTTGCCTGGCATGGAAGCACCGAGGTGAGCGGAATTTTGCGAGTCTGCTTTTCTGCGGATCGTCTCCGAGACTTTTGCCGACTGATCGCGGACGAAGATTTCCCGCGGCTGACCGTTCAGCTCGAAGTAAATGATGCGGCGGCCATCCGGATGAAGCTCGCCGACAGCAACCAGCTTGATGATCAACGTTTTTCCACGCTCAATCGTGATGGCTGTTTCCTCGCCGGGACGTAGGCCGTAGAAGAACGTCGACGTGTTCAGGACAGACAGATCGCCGTATTCTTTCAGGCGCTGGTCAAATTGCAAGTAAACCTGCGGATACATGATGTACGAGAGCACATCCAACTCGCTCGGCTCGCGGCCGATTTTTTCTGCCAGCTCCGATGTCACCTGGGCGAAGTCGATCGGCGCAAGCAACTCTCCAGGACGAGCTGTAAAGGCATCGCGGCCTTTCAGCACGAGTTCTTGCAGCTTTTTCGGGAAGCCGCCTGGCGGTTGACCCAGATAGCCTTGGAAAAACTGAATGACGGAATCAGGGAAGTCGAGGCGTTCGCCTTTCTCCCAAATATTTTCTTCGTTCAGGTTGTTTTGCACCATGAACAAGGCCAGATCGCCGACGACTTTCGAAGACGGAGTGACTTTGACGATATCCCCGCACATTTGGTTGACGACGGCGTACATGTGCTTGACTTCGTCCCAACGGCCTTCCAAGCCGACAGCTTTTGCCTGCTGCTCCAGATTGGTGTACTGACCGCCTGGCATTTCATGCACGTATACTTCGGTATTGCTCGCTTTCATGCCGCTTTCAAAGCCTTGGTAGTACGGTCTGACATCTTCCCAGTAATCGGACAGCTTGTTGAACGAATCAAGCGACAAACCCGTCTCGCGTTCGGTATGGGCGAGGCTCGCGATCAATCCGTTGAGGCTTGGCTGCGAGGTCAAGCCCGACATGGAGCTGACGCACGCGTCGACGATATCGACTCCTGCTTCGACGGCTTTGAGCAGCATGGCCGCACCGTTGCCAGACGTATCGTGCGTGTGCAGGTGAATCGGAATGCCGATTTCCTGTTTCAAGGCGCGAACCAGCTCGTAAGCGGCGTAAGGCTTCAGCAATCCGGCCATATCCTTGATCGCCAAAATGTGCGCGCCTGCTTTTTCCAGTTCTTTCGCCAGGTTGACGTAGTAGGACAGCGTGTATTTCGTTTTGCTCGGGTCGAGGATGTCGCCTGTGTAGCAAATCGCCGCTTCCGCCACCTTGCCTGTTTCGCGCACGGCGTCGATGGCCGTCTGCATGCCTGGCAGCCAGTTCAGGCTGTCGAAGATGCGGAAGACATCAATGCCGTTTTCCGCCGAAGCCTTGACGAACGCATGGATGACGTTGTCCGGGTAGTTCGTGTAGCCAACCCCGTTTGCCCCGCGCAAAAGCATCTGGAACAGCACATTCGGGATGCGCTGGCGCAAAATCTGCAGCCGCTCCCAAGGCGATTCCTGCAAAAAGCGCATGGAGGTGTCAAACGTAGCGCCGCCCCACATTTCCAAAGAGAACAGTCCCGAGCCAAGCTTGCCCGTCGCTTCGGCAATCGACGCGAGGTCGTACGTGCGCACGCGCGTGGCAAACAGCGACTGGTGGGCATCGCGGAATGTCGTATCGGTTACGAGCACCTGCTTTTGCTCCTGAATCCAGCGAACCAGGCCATCCGCTCCGTCTTTGTCCAAAATTTGCTTTGTTCCATCCGGGTACGGTTGGGTAAACGGTGTGCGCGGAATGCGCGGCGAGTCAAAGTGCGGCTTTTTGTCCGGCTTTGCCATGCCCGGATAGCCGTTGACAATCGTATTGCCGATGTACGATAGTAATTTGG
Organism: Brevibacillus sp. FSL K6-0770; assembly: GCF_038000275.1. Classification (NCBI taxonomy): domain Bacteria; kingdom Bacillati; phylum Bacillota; class Bacilli; order Caryophanales; family Paenibacillaceae; genus Brevibacillus; species Brevibacillus sp. FSL K6-0770. The sequence goes on along the minus strand of NZ_JBBOBQ010000001.1, from coordinate 4,075,367 downwards.
AACCCCTGTCCTGACGGCCGGGGAACACGAACAGTTCCGGTTTTGTATCAATGAAGGAGGTGTCGTAGTTGCCGCTGAGGAAATCAGGGTGTGTGACGACATTCTCCAGGAAAGGCAAGTTGGTTTTCACACCGCGGATGCGGAACTCCCGCAGCGTACGCAGCATTTTGCGCGCAGCTTGATCAAAGCTGGTTCCGTACGTGGAGATTTTCACCAGCAAGGAGTCGTAGAACGGTGTAATAATCGCGCCAGGGTAGCCGTTTCCGCCGTCGAGCCGGACGCCGAAGCCGCCGCCGGAACGCCAGGCTGACAGACGGCCCGCGTCTGGCAGGAAGTTGTTTTCTGCATCTTCTGTCGTTACGCGACACTGGATCGCATAGCCGCTCATTTGAATCTGGGACTGCGAGGCGATCCCGATTTCCGGATCGGAGAGGGCGTGTCCTTCCGCGACGCGAATTTGCGACTGCACGATATCGATGCCGGTAATCAGCTCGGTGATCGTATGTTCCACTTGAATCCGCGGATTGACTTCAATAAAATAAAAGCGCTTGTCCGGCGTGAGCAAAAACTCGACCGTCCCTGCGTTGGAATAGCCAGCTTTTTTCATCAGGGTGAGAGCTGCCTGGCAAATTTCTTCGCGCAGGCTATCGTCGAGAGAAAGGCTTGGCGCCACTTCGACCACTTTTTGATGGCGTCGTTGCACCGAGCAATCGCGTTCGAACAAGTGCACGATGTTTCCGTGGTTGTCGCCGAGAATTTGCACTTCGATATGCTTTGGCTGCTCCAGATAGCGCTCCAGGTATACTTTGGCGTTGCCGAAGGAGGAACGCGCTTCTGAACGGGCGCGATCAAGCGAGTCTTGCAGCTCGTCCTGGCTGCGGACGATGCGCATCCCGCGACCGCCACCGCCGGAGACGCCTTTGATGATGATCGGATAGCCGTATTCCTTGGCGAACAGCAGGGCCTCCTGCAAAGTCTCAATCGGCTCCGGCGTGCCTGGAATGACCGGGATTTGTGCTTCGATGGCAAGCTTTCTCGCTTCGACCTTGTCTCCGAATTTCTCGATCAACTCGGAAGAAGGACCGATGAAAATAATTCCTTCCTCCTGGCAGCGTTTGGCGAAATCGGCGTTTTCGGCGAGGAATCCATAGCCGGGGTGGATCGCATCGATATCGTTGCGCTTGGCGATCTCGATGATGCTGTCGATGTCCAGGTAAGCTTCGATCGGGCCTTTTCCGGCACCGACCAAATAGGACTCGTCCGCTTTGAAACGATGAATCGAGACGTTGTCTTGCTCAGAGTAAATCGCTACAGTACGGATGCCCAGCTCGGTAGCCGCACGGAAAATGCGAATCGCAATTTCTCCGCGGTTTGCTACCAGCAGCCGATTAATCTTTCTCTTTTCCAAATTTCTCTCCCCCTTTGTCTCTTTGAGAGACATGAAAAAATTATATATAGCATAAATATACAAAATTTTCGTGATACAAGACACCCTTTTTTCTTTTACAACATAAGCCAACTGACTGGAGTGAATCGTTTTGCCAAAGCAACTGCCTGTTTTCGTCTATGGCACATTATTGTCCGGCTTTCATAATGACAGCGGTTATATCAAACCGTTTTCGCATACCAAAACAAGGGCGACGATCAAGGGGGAAATCTATCATTTGCCAGAAGGCTACCCCGGCTTGCTCATGACAGACGCGGGAGAAGTGGCAGGCGAGATCGTCGATTTTGCCCCTGAGGTGTACGAAAAGGCGCTGGCTGGTCTCGACGAGCTGGAAACCTACTACGGCGAGGGAGACTCGCGAAACGAGTACGAGCGGATTCCCGTAACAGCCTGTGTCCGAGAGACTGGGCAAGAGGTAGAGGTGTACGTTTACCGCTATTTGGATGAAGCCTATGTGAAGCGGGTCGGGACCAGAGTGGAGCACGGAGACTGGCGCGCCTTCATGGAGCGGGCTGAATAGCAGAGGCGCGTTTTGCCAAAACTGGTAGGGAAAAGGAGGGACCCTGCCATGGAATTGATGAACGCGAAACCTGCGCAAATCTGGCGCTTGCTTATTCCGCAAAGCTTTTGGATGTTCACGGAGGAAGTTCCCGAGGATGAGCTGATCTTTCACTATCGCGACCATATTTACTTCGTGAATCAGGATGGCTCGGTATTGGCGCTGCCCAAGCCGGCCTGCTTTGACATGCTGGATATGGGCACGCTGCTGGAATGTCTGGCGACGTCCGACGATACGATTGACTTTGACGACGAGGGCGAGTTTGACTACGGATTTGTCCTGAAGCAGATGGGCTACATCGTCCCGGTCAGGGAGAAGCGGGAAAAGGCTACGTATCAGATCGAGATTTTCAATACGGCACTGCCAAAGGCACACGCTACGCGCTACGAGATGAAGCATGTCGATTTTGGCTTCGCGCTTTACCATGCGCTGATGCGTTGCCACGAGCTGAACGCGAAAACAGACTGGGAGTATGAGCACGAAGTGAAGCGCATCGTCAAGGTGGATGCCAAAGCTTCCGGGAAAGTGCAAGTGAATCTGTAATTTCTACTATTGGCATAGTGAAAAAAAGTGAATGATAGGGTATGATAAATGAGGTACATATGAAAGTATTGGTGAGGAGGAAGAAATCATGACAACTGCTGTTGAGCGTCAAGGCGCATTTGTTTTCAAAGGGGGTCCTGTTACCCTGCTCGGTCCGGAAATCAAAGTGGGAGATACTGCTCCTAACTTCACCGTAGTAGGCGGCGACCTGTCCCCTGTAACTCTGGACGATTCCAAAGGAACCGTTCGCATCATCTCCGTAATCCCATCCATCGACACAGGTGTTTGCGACGCGCAAACTCGTCGTTTCAACGAAGAGGCTGCCGGTCTGGAAGGCGTAACAGTTCTGACTGTTTCCGTTGACCTGCCATTCGCGCAAAACCGCTGGTGCGGTGCTGCTGGCATCGACAAAGTGAAAACTGTATCCGACCACAAAGACCTGTCCTTCGGTACAGCTTACGGCGTAGCGATCAAGGAATTTCGTCTGCTGTCCCGCGCTGTATTCGTAATCGATGCAAATGACAAAGTGGTTCATGCGGAGTATGTGGCTGCTGCTGGTGAGCATCCAAACTACGAAGCGGCAATCGCTGCTGCAAAAGCTGCGAAGTAAGCTTTTTCGCAAGCAATCTGCTGAGAGTCAGACCCCCTTTTCGTCTATGGAGACGAGGAGGGGGTTTTTGTTTTGGATTGTTTTGTCCAGGCGGCGCCTGTTTTTTGGGGAGCTGCAAAAATGTGTTGACGATTTTAGTAACCAATGGTTATATTATAACCAATGGTTACTAACCACTGGTTATTTTGTTCGGTGGAAGTCAGGAGTGGAGTCTTGCATGGCAAGCAGACAGGAAGTGCGATCAGAGGAAACGAAGCGGGCGATTCTCGCGGCCGCGACACAACTTTTCGCGGAGCGGGGCTTCGAGGCCGTCTCGATTCGGGAAATCGCCAAGGCGGCAGGCTGTTCACATACGACGCTCTACATTTATTTCAAAGACAAGGAAGCGCTTCTGCATCAGCTTTCCAAAGGGCCGCTGCAAACGTTGGCACAGGAAATGGAAGCTGCGCTTGCGGATGAAAAGCGGTCATCCGAGGAAAAACTGCGTGAAATCAGTCGCCAGTTCATCCGCTTTTGCCTGGGGAATCGCAACATGTACACGCTGTTTTTCATGATCAAAGCATCGCGCATAGACGAAGAAGAGCCGGAACAAGAGCTTCAAGCGCTGCGCACGCACTTGTTCGGGCTGTTGAGAAAAGCCGTGTTGCTCTGCTTGCCGCCTGAGGTCGGGGAAGAGGAAGCTTTGGCGTATGCACGGATTTATTTTTATACGTTGCACGGCATCGTCGGGACGTATACCCATTCGGAGGAATCGCTGGAAGAGTTGCTAGGCAGATTGGCGCCGACGTTCGATCTGGCTGTGGACGTCATCCTCGCGGGCAGCAAACAAACGATGACAAGGAGTGGTGAAAAATGAAGATCGAGCAAATCTCCAAGCACATCTGGTGCATTCGCAGCTGGATGTTGATTCCGGTTCGTGTCTGGGCGGTGGTAGAAGAGGACGGCGTGACGCTGGTTGATGCGGGGATGCCGTTCATGGCAAAAGGCATTGCGGCGTTTCTGCAAAAACAGGGAGTAGGGCCATTGAAGCAAATTTTGTTGACGCACGGCCATTCCGATCACGTAGGAGCCGTCAAGCGGCTGGTGGAAACGATGCCCGTTCCGGTGTATGCCCATCGGATCGAGATTCCGTACATGGAAGGCAGAGAGCTGTATCCGCGCCGCAAAAAGCTGGAAAAGAACGTTCAGCCGGGCCTGGCGAAGCCGCTCGCGGAAACAGAGGACGGAGGACTGGCTGCGATCGCTGGACTCAAGCCGTACCTCACGCCAGGGCATTCACCTGGTCACGTCGTCTACTACCACGAGCAAGATCGCGTCCTGCTGGCAGGTGATCTGTTTACCTCCAAGCGGGGAAAACTGCACCGCCCGATGCCGATGTTTACGGCCGACATGACAGAAGCGGTGAAAAGCAGCCGAATCGTGCGAGAGTTGAACCCGCTTCGGCTGGAAGTATGTCACGGCCAGGCGGTACACAATCCCGCCGAGCAGCTCGATGCGTACCTGGCGGAAATGTCCCGTGCCTTTTCCATCCCGGCGAGTGTGTGGCAGTAGGAAGCCGGGCTTTATGAGGGCGTCAGCTGTTTGCTCATCAAGACGCTGCGATAGTTGGTTTCCTTCCACTGTACGTGTTCGATAAAGCGATAGCACAAATTGCCAGGAGCGGTTGAAACGAACCGCTCTTTTTCGCGTCTCATAATAGAGGTGATTGGATGAAAAAGGTAGAAAAGATAGCCCCGCTGTACATGGCAGCTGTCTTGCTGCTGACAGGCTGTCAGCTTGGCATGCTCAATCAGTCGTCTTTTCAAGAGCTGGCCCAACCGCCCGCGCCTGTCATCGCGTGGAAAGGCAAAACAGCCGTGACGGTTCCGACCTCATACTGCTGGAACTACGAAAACGAGGGTGTCTGCATGGATATGGCCGCTCCGCCGGAAGTGATTGGGGAACAAAAGCCCAAGCCGTTGCAAGTGAATCCCGGCGCCATGCTAACCGTTACATATTCGCCGCCGCCCACGACGGAGTCTCTTACGGTCGCGCAATGGATCGGCTCGAAGCGGATCGAACAGCTCCTTGAAAACGGAAACCAATGGAAGGCTCCCGAGCAGCCGGGCTGGTATTTGTTTGACGTTCGCGGGCAGTGGAGCCAAGGCGATGCGGGACATGCTTTTGTGATTGAGGTCAGGGAAAATCGCCCGCTTTAACCTCGCAAAGGTTGTCTACTCACCGGGACTTTTTGCTATACTGGACAACAGGGAAAATCCCAAAGGAGAGACAACATGCAGGAAGAATTGATACGCTTTACAGCGGATGAGATAGATGCAGGACAAACGGTGCGGGATGTGCTGCAAAAGCGTTACGGTGTGTCGCGCCGCTTGCTGATCCGTGCCAAATTCAAAGGAACGATTACGCGCAACGGAGTCCTCGTGTTCGTGAATGAAAAGCTGCAAGCCGGAGACGAAGTGGCTGTCATGGTCGAAGAAGAAACAGAAGAGACGGTAGCTCCTGAGGAAATGCCGCTCTGCATTCGTTATGAGGACGACGATTTGCTGGTCATCGCCAAGCCGGCTGGACTGGTCGTGCACCCGACAGGCAACCATCCGTCAGGTACGCTTGCCAACGGGGTGATTGCCTATTGGAAAAAGCGGGGCGAAGCGCGGCGGTTTCGCGCAGTCAACCGCCTGGACAAAGATACGTCAGGCTTGATGATTGTCGCCAAAAACCAGTGGGCGCACGAGCAGTTCAGCCGCATGCAGCAAGAGCGGACGCTCCAGCGCTTTTATCAGGCGATTGCCGAAGGGATCGTTGCGAACGATGCAGGCACGATTGATTCGCCAATCGGGCTTGCGGAAAATTCGTTTATCACGAGGCAAATCCGGCCAGACGGTCAATCGGCTGTTACGCATTATCGGGTACTGGCTCGCGGTGAGGGCATGACGTTGCTGGAGCTGAAGCTGGAGACAGGCCGTACGCATCAGATTCGGGTACATATGCAAAGCGTCGGTCATCCGCTTGCAGGCGACGACCTTTACCTGGGCGGACGGGAGCATATCGGAAGACAGGCGCTTCACGCGGCAAGACTGTCTTTTGTTCACCCGCGCAGCAACGAGCCTATGGAATTTGCCGAGCCATTGCCAGCGGATATGCAGCAATTGCTGCGAACGTTTTTCCCGGAACGGCCTGCGGGCAGCTAGAAAGAAGTCGCAAAAAAATTCGGCAAATTTCTGTGGAAAGCAGAAAGCGTTTTCGATATGATAGAAGAAACAAACAAATAAGCTGTGGAAACAGCTGGTTGTCTGCGGGGAAAAATCCCGCAAGATTTTTTTCGGTAGCAGACAGACCCAGCTTGCGCCTGACGCACGTTTCGGAGCTTTTGACAAGATACAGGGACACCCCTTTCCTTTGTCATGCACCGATTTGAGCGAACGGGGGCGAGCTGGGTTTTTTTGTGCAACAAAAGGAAGGAGGGAAGCGCATGAAACTGGTTTCCTATCGACAAATCGACAGGGGAGCGTGGCGCGCCGGACTGCTTGCGGAAGGCAAAATCACAGACATCGCGCAGGCGCTGCCGGGCGCACCCGATACGCTGCTGGGATTGTTGGAACAGTGGGAGGAATGGAAAGGGCGTTTGCTGACGCTTGCGCAAAGCGCAGACGTGCAAGCAACGGGTCTGGCCACAGAGGACGTGTTCCTCGGCTCGCCATTGCCGCGCCCGGCGAGCTTTCGCGATTTTTACGCCTTTGAAGCGCATGTGAAGACAGCCCGGGCACGGCGCGGACTGGATATGATTCCCGAGTGGTATCGGTTCCCGGTCTTTTACTTTTCCAATGCAGCAGCCTTTTTGGGGCCGGACGCGAGCATCCAGCAGCCAAAAGCGACAGAATGGCTCGACTATGAACTGGAAGTCGCGTGCGTGATTGGCAAGGCAGGGGCAGATATTCCGCCAGAGCGTGCCCACGAGCATATAGCAGGCTTTTGCATCCTCAACGATTGGAGTGCCCGCGACATTCAGCGTGAAGAGGTCAAGGTCGGGCTTGGGCCAGCAAAAGGCAAAGACTTCGCTACTTCGATGGGGCCGTGGCTCGTTACGCCGGAAGAGCTGGAGGATGTACGAGTAGCGGGAGCAAAAGGCGAGCGCTACGATCTGACGATGGTGGCGCGGGTGAACGGCGTGGAGTATTCCCGCGGCAATTTGCTCGACATCCACTATACGTTTGCGGAAATGATCGCCAGGGCCTCGCAAGATTGCATGCTGTATCCGGGCGATGTCATCGGTTCCGGGACAGTGGGCACTGGCTGCATTCTGGAGCTGGGGCCGGAGCAATACGGATGGCTCAAGCCGGGCGACGTGGTAGAGCTTGAAGTAGAGCGCCTGGGCGTGCTCAGAAATACGATCAGCGAATCACGATAATAGAGGGGGAAGCAGGATGGCTTTTTATCACCGCATGGGAGAATTGCCGCAAAAACGGCACACGACTTTTTACAAACCGGACGGCCAGCTGTACCGCGAGCAAGTAATGGGAACGAAAGGGTTCTCTGGCATCCAGTCGATTTTGTACCATCACAACCCGCCGACGCAAGTGCGCGAGACGCGCAAATATGCGGATGTGCGCTTGGAATTTGTAGAGCAGGCGGATTTGAAGCACCAGCATTTCAAAACGTTTGACCTGGCACAAGGAGGCGATCCGGTTTTTGGCCGCCGCTACTTGCTGGGGAACAGCGATGTAGTCATGGGCGTTTGTTCGCCGACAGAGCCGATGGATTACTTTTACCGCAATGCAGACGGCGACGAAGTCGTGTTTGTGCACGAGGGAGAGGGCGAGCTGCAAACGATCTTCGGCACGATTACCTACCGTCCCGGAGATTATTTGGTCATTCCGATCGGCACGACGTATCGGATCGTGCCCAGTGTGCAGAGCCGCTTTTTGGTGATTGAATCGCAAAACGAAATCGTCCCTCCGAAGCGCTATCGCAACGAGCACGGTCAATTGTTGGAACATTCCCCTTTTTGCGAACGGGACATTCGCGTACCGGAAAAGCTGGTGACACACGTAGAGAGCGGCCAGTTCGAAGTGCGCGTCAAGCGCCAATCCGTTGTCTACAGCTACTTTTTCGACTTCCATCCGTTTGACGTCGTAGGCTGGGATGGCTACTTGTATCCGTACGCGCTGAGTGTTCACGATTTTGAGCCGATTACCGGGCGCATCCATCAGCCGCCTCCGGTGCATCAGACGTTTGCCGGACAAAATTTTGTCATCTGCTCGTTCGTGCCGCGGATGTACGACTACCATCCGCAGGCGATCCCCGCTCCGTACTACCACAGTAATGTGGAGAGCGACGAGGTGTTATACTATGTGGATGGCAACTTCATGAGCCGAAAAGGCGTATACGAAGGATCGATCACACTGCACCCGATGGGCATTCCGCACGGGCCGCACCCGGGCAAAATCGAGGCGAGCATCGGCAAAAAGGAAACGATGGAGCTGGCGGTCATGCTGGATACGTTCCAGCCGCTTTACGTCACAAAAGAAGCGTTGGCAGTGGAGGACGAAGCGTACATGTCGAGCTGGCTGCCGTCCGAGTGAACACAAAAGCGGCCGTGAGCGTTACGGTTGATCGCAAGTGGTCGCATCACTTACCATAAATAACGTCGAGACGTTTTTCGCGTAAAAAAGGCGGGATCACGATGGAAATCAGGATTGACGAGTTACAAAGGCAGGAGAAGTACAAACTGTTGATCGGCTGCATCATTCCCCGGCCTATCGCCTGGGTGACTTCGCAGGATGGCAACGGTGTCATCAACGCCGCTCCTTTCAGCTATTTCAATGTGGCGAGCATCGAGCCGATGATGGTGTCTGTCGCTGTCATGCGCAAGCCGGGCAGCGTCCGCAAAGATACGGCGCAAAACATCGTGGAGACGGGCGAGTTTGTCGTCAACATGGTGGATGTTCACAATGTGGACGCCGTCAACCAGACATCTGCCGACTATCCGCCACAAGTGAGCGAGGTCGACGCACTCGGCCTTGCCGTTGCTCCTTCGTCGGTTGTTGCGGTTCCAAGACTTTTGGCATCGCGGATTCATTTTGAATGCAAGCTGCACCAGGTCGTCGAGTTGGGAAGTCCGACTACATCCGACCTGATCATCGGGGAAGTTGTGCACGTACATGTAGCCGACGAGCTGTATCACGCCGGGCGAATTGACGCCCATGCCTTCGCACCCGTAAGCAGGCTGGCAGGGCATACGTATGCCACTTTGGGAGATTTGTTTGACCGCCCGCGTCCCGTCTACGAGCCTGACCCTGCATCCAAGTAATCGCGCTTGTAGACAGAGAAAAACCGTTCCGGCAGGCAGCTGGAACGGTTTTTGGCGTTCTCTTGTTCGCTAGTTCAGACCGGGATAACGGGAAATGGCATCGGGTCTGATCCAGCTGTCGTAATCGGAGGAAGTCCCGGCATTGGCAGGCGTGCCATAAGGAGTGGCGTTCGGCTCCTGGCCCAGCGGGTGAACGACGCTTTGCTGGTAGTACAAATTCCGATCGCTTTGGATGTAGGAGCGTTCCTGCCCATCAGCCGTACAGCCGCCAAGGAGCAAGCCTGTGAAGAGGAACAGAAGAAACCGCATCATGCTTCACCTCGTTAGTAGCGTGACTATTCTGCGCGGTTTTCATACGCGAAAAGCCGATATCCGTCTAGGGGCTGAGGACAAATCCCTCTATGGGCCATTTTGCCGCGCTACGCACTAGGGTATCCTTAATACATATAAGGCAAGCGGATATTGTAGAGGAAGGATTGGTTCCCATGGAAAGACGTTTATACCGCTCTTCGCAAGACAAGCGACTGTTTGGGGTTTGTGGAGGCATTGCCCAGTTTTTGCGGGTTGATTCGACGCTTGTACGTGTAGGCGTTGTCATTTTGACTGTTTGTACAGGATTTCCGATCCTGATCTATCTGCTCATGGCGATGATCATGCCAAAAGAACCGAGCTGGGCATTTGCCGGTGACGGATTTGGCTTGTACGACACTCCGAAGGCTGGACATTCGCGGATGAACGATCTCGATTCGGAAATTGACCGTCTGGAGAAACAGGCGCTGGTGCAGGAAGTGCATCGTTTGCGGGAAGAACTGAGCAAATACAGAGGCTTGTAAGCAGCAAAAAGGGTTCCTTGTCCACTTGGCACGGGGAGCCTTTTTCTTTTGGCGAAAAGGCAAGCTGTTCGGGCGCAACTGGCTGAGGAAAATTATTGGCGGAAATCCAGTCAACTTCGGCATCCCGGTGCATAACATGTAAGGTGGAGAATGTACATAGGGAGGGAACGGCAGTGTATCTCGGCGTGTTCGATTTGAATCAGCGTCTGGAGCAGACTCGCAAAGTTTTGCGGGAAAAGCAGCACCTGAAAAAGCTGATTGAAGAAGACATCCAAGAGCTGGAGAAAGACGTAAAAGCCTTGGAAGAAATGACCAACAAAGAGAAGTACGCAACAAGCGGCCAGCATTAAGGATGCGCGTAAAAAAGGATGCGGGCTTGTGAAAACAGAGAAAGTGGCGACCGCCCAAACGGCAGTCAGCCACTTTTTTGCGTCCTGTCTTTTATTCGCGAGGCGAGGCGTCGAGCAGCTTTTCCACAATCGTCGGCACCATCCGGATGGCGGCGCTGTCTGTTCCGTACGTCTGACTGTCGGCGTACGTTCCTTCCATCAACAGCATCAGTGTGTAGGCCAACTCACATGGATTCGCGGCACCAAGCGCCGTTGTGCGTTCCAGGAAGGCATCCGAAATCCGTTTCTGATGCGTGCAAACCAGTTCGCGAACCGGATGGGCGGTGTCGGGAAACTCGATCGAGACGTTGATGAAGCAGCAGCCGCGAAATTCCGGGGAAGACGCCTTGGCAGCCAGGTCGGCAAAAAACTGGATCAATTGCTCCCGAGGCTGGTCGGGATGCTTGGCCATGCTTTGCTCCCACTCTTGCCAGAAAACGGTCTGCTTCTTTTGCATGTAGGCCAAAATCAAGTCTGACTTCGAGGAAAACTGGCGGTAGACGCTCATTTTGTTCAGTCCGGCACGTTCCACGATAGCGTCTACACTGACGGCATGGATGCCTTCCTGGTAAAACAGTTCTTCGGCTGCGTTCAAAATGATTTCTTGCGCTTTGGCGCGGGGCACCCTGGTTCGTTTGCTTGTGGTCATGGCAGCGTCCTGCTCTCTGTTACGATTTCCAAATATCCGCGACGATCTCGAAAGAACGCACCCGATCGGCGTGGCGGTACATTTGCGTCGTAATCATCAGCTCGTCCGCCTGGGTCGCTTCCAAAAGCTCAGACAGTTTGCTTTTCACGGTATCCGGGGCGCCCACGATTGAGGAGCGGAGTTGGGCCTGCACCGAAAGTTTCTCAAACTCGCTCCACAGCTCATCCATATTGTCCACGGGCGGCTGGATCGGTTTCAAGTCGCCGCGCACGAGGTTGAGAAACGCCTGGTAGTGCGAGGTGGCCAATCGTTCGGCAAGCTCGTTTGTATCAGCCGCCATCACATTGACGCCCACCATCGCGTAAGGCTCGGACAATACCTCGGAAGGGCGGAAGGCGTGGCGGTATGTCTGCAAGGCAGGCAATGTGTAGTTGGGGGAAAAGTGTCCGGCAAAAGCGAAGGGAAGCCCGAGCAGCCCAGCGAGACGCGCGGAAAAATCGCTGGAGCCGAGCAGCCAGATCGGAATGTTCAAGCCTTCGCCGGGAATGGCGCGCAAGGCACCGGGAGCATCGCTCGTACGCGGACGCAAATACTCGCGCAGTTCTTCCAAAAGCTCAGGAAAGTCATCCCCGCCAATCCGCAGGTCGCGTCGCAACGCACGCGCCGTCCGCTGATCTGCTCCGGGAGCGCGGCCCAACCCGAGATCAATCCGCCCCGGATAGAGCGATTCGAGAGTGCCGAACTGCTCCGCGATGACGAGTGGGGCGTGATTGGGCAGCATAATCCCGCCGGAGCCAACGCGCATTGTCGATGTCCCTCCCGCGATGTGGCCGATCAGGACAGAGGTAGCAGAGCTGGCGACGCTGGGCATGGCGTGGTGCTCCGCGAGCCAGTAACGGTGAAAGCCCCACTTCTCGACTTTTTGGGCGAGGTCAAGGCTGTTTTGGAACGACTGGGCAGCTGTACTGCCTTCTACAATAGGAGCGAGATCCAGCACAGACAGCGGAATATCGCGCAATGTTTTTGCCATGGAAAGGGAACCCTCCTTTTGGGGTGTCAGAATGTTACTGGTTAGTAACAAACGTACTTGCATCTTACGGGGAGGGGAGGCTGCTGTCAATGTTTCGATCGGCTGTGGCAGCACATTTGCGATCTGGTTCCAGTGTAAAGGATTTGTAAAGAAACCCGTAAAAACAATTCATAACCTTATAGTTATATTATACTCTTTGTGAAGAGAGGAGGGATATGGAGCATGGACATTTTGGAGTTGGCAGACAGTCTAAAAGCGCTGGGCGATCCCACGAGGCTGAAGATGATTGCTTTATTGAAGCTCCGGGACTTTTGTGTTTGTGAATTGGTTCCGATCTTCAAAATTTCTCAGCCAGCGGTATCTAAGCATGTCGGGCGGCTCAAGGCTGCTGGATTTGTCACGGAAACTCGAAAAGGCCAGTGGGTGATTTATTCCTTGAATCGAAGCAGATTGGCAGAAGTAGGATACGGATTGAGTCAATTGCCCGACCTTTCTGCCGAGATCGAGGAACTTGGTAAGCAAGGTTTGCTAGTGACGTGCGAGTAAGAAAGGAGGGGCAAAAGTGGGTGAACACACAGGAAAGCGTTTGTCTTTCCTAGATCGCTATTTGACCGTGTGGATATTTCTTGCCATGGCATTCGGAATTGGAGTCGGCGTTTTCATTCCTGATACGGTTGCCATCCTGAATCAATTTCAGGTCGGAACTACATCTATTCCGATCGCAATCGGGCTCATTTTGATGATGTATCCGCCGCTTGCAAAGGTGCGCTATGAAGAATTGGGGCGGGTGTTTCGCGACGGGAAAGTGCTGGGGTTATCCCTTGTACAGAACTGGGTGATTGGTCCGATTTTAATGTTTGTGCTAGCGATTGTTTTCTTGCAAGGCTATCCCGAGTACATGGTAGGTCTCATGATGATTGGGCTCGCTCGCTGCATTGCAATGGTCATTGTATGGAACGATCTTTGTAAGGGAGACACTGAATACGCGGCGGGACTGGTTGCCTTCAATTCAATCTTTCAGGTCTTGTTCTATTCCGTTTATACGTACATTTTCATTACAGTTTTGCCAGAGTGGTTCGGTTTGCAGGGGATGGTGGTTGACATAACTATCGCTGAAGTAGCCAAAAGCGTCTTTATTTATTTGGGGGTGCCGTTTCTTGCAGGGATGATCACACGCTATACGTTGGTCCACCGAAAAGGGCGTACCTGGTACGAGAGCGTGTTTGTCCCAAAAATCAGTCCGATCACGTTGAACGCTCTGCTGTTTACGATCATTGTCATGTTCTCGATCAAAGGGGACGTCATCGTCGCGCTTCCGCTGGATGTTGTGCGGATTGCGATTCCACTGTTGATTTACTTTGTCATTATGTTTTTGGTGTCGTTTTTCATGGGGAAAAAGGCAGGAGCTCCTTATCCAGTAACCTCTACGCTGGCGTTCACCGCTGCAAGCAACAATTTCGAATTGGCCATCGCTGTTGCCGTGGGCGTCTTTGGGCTCCACTCCGGGGCTGCGTTTGCTGCGGTGATCGGCCCACTGGTAGAGGTGCCCGTGATGATTGCACTCGTGAATTTGGCACTTTGGTTTCAGAAGAAGTATTTTCATCCAGGCCAAAAGTAAAGGAGAGTCCAACATGGTTAACAAAGCATTCGTCTATTTTCTTTGCACGGGCAACTCTTGCAGGAGCCAAATGGCCCACGGTTTTTTACAAGCGCTTGGCGGGGGAAAGTACGAGGTGATGAGTGCGGGGCTAGAAGCGCATGGGCTGAATCCCCGGGCTGTAGATGTGATGAAAGAAGCAGGAGTAGATATCAGCCATCACACTTCCGACAAGATTGATCCTGTCATTTTGAAAAAAGCGGATTACGTCATTACGTTATGCGGGCATGCAGATGAGAATTGCCCTTTGATCCCGAACGAAAACGCAATCAAGCTGCATTGGGGGTTCGATGACCCAGCCAAGGCAACAGGGACAGAGGAGGAAGTAAAGGAGCAGTTCCGAACCGTTCGTGATGCCATCAGGAAGCGTGTCGTCCAGTTCGTGGAAGCAGGAAAATAACATGAAATGCCCCCGGTTCTCGGATAGGTAAGCGGGGGCATTTTCCAATATCAAAAAAAATTGATGTAATCCGTTGCTTTTGCAAGATTTTGGTGATACAGTTAATACATCAAAAAAAGTTGATGCAGGTGAGACAGGATGAAGCAAGGAGATATAAGCGGGACATTTGAACAATATGAAGCCAAATTTAAAGCTCTTGCGGATCGGAAGCGACTGCAAATCATGTACGAACTGACGCAGCGCGGCAAGGTTTGTGTATGTGATTTGGCAGAAGTGATGGATATGGCACAGTCCAAACTGTCCTATCATCTCAAGATCCTTCTCGATGCCAATCTCATCCAAAAAGAAACGGATGGAACATGGAACTACTATCAGCTAAACGAAACTCAGATCAATCACCTTCTTTCCGAAGAGCTTTGTTGTGTGTTCCGGTCTAGCAACACTTGTTGCTAAAATTTTTTTATTCAAAACATCAAATTTTTTTGATATTGAGGAGGAACAGTCATGTTGTATGCTCATATTGGGATTAACGTAACAAATCTGGAGAAGTCGATCGCGTTTTACTCTAAGCTGTTTGACGCTGAACCTGTCAAAGTAAAGCCTGATTACGCGAAGTTTCTTCTGTCTTCTCCAGCTTTGAATTTTACGCTGAATGTAAGCCGTGAAGTGACCGGGAATCAAGTGAGCCACTTTGGATTTCAAGTCGCTTCGACAGAGGACGTCCTCATCCATAAAACACGTTTGGAGAAGCGCAATCTTTTTTCGAATAAAGATGAAAGGAACATTACCTGCTGTTATGCAACCCAGGATAAATTCTGGGTACACGACCCGGATGGAAACGAGTGGGAGTTCTTTTACACGAAAGCAGATGCAGATACTCATCGGGAGATTGCAGCAGTTTGCTGCACGCCTGAATCCGAGAACGGGAATGGGGAGACAAAGAGCTGTTGCTGATGGCGAAATGGGGAGGGCCATATGAAAATGGCGAGAATGTAGATTTACCATAGCCAGCGGAGTCAAGGGAGTGAGGTGAGGCAAACCCTTGACTCGTTGGCAGATGGATTGAGCAATGCAACTGAGTCCTGTACTTATTGCTTCGTCAAAATAACCGGCCCGTTCGCCGTAATAGCAATCGTGTGCTCGTACTGGGCAGACAGCTTGCCGTCGCGGGTTCTGGCCGTCCAACCGTCGGCATCGACAGTGGCGTGGTAGGTGCCGATATTGAGCATCGGCTCGATCGTGATGACCATGCCTTCTTTCAGGCGCTGACCCCGTCCTGGAGGACCGAAATGCGGAACGAACGGCTCCTCGTGCATTTCCTGTCCGATTCCGTGGCCGGTAAAGTCGCGCACAACCGAGTAGCCTTGTGCTTGGGCGTACGTTTGAATCGCGTGGGAAATGTCGCCGATCCGGTTGCCGACAACCGCTTGTTCAATGCCCAGGTACAGTGATTTTTCCGTGACTTCCAGCAGCTTTTTCGCTTCCGGTGAGACGGTGCCCACTTCGTACGACCAGGCCGAATCCGCCAGCCAGCCGTTTTTGCGCACAACCATGTCGATCGTGACGATATCTCCATCGCGCAGCGGTTCCTTTTTCGGGAAGCCGTGGCAAATCACGTCGTTAACGGAAGCGCAGGTGGCGTACGGGTAGCCGTGGAAGCCTTTTTGCTCCGGTGTTGCGCCGTGGCTCGCCAAAAACTCTTCTACAAATTGTTCAATTTCCCAAGTGGTTAGCCCAGGACGAATCATCTTCGCAATCTCGCGATGGCAGGCAGCCAAAATCTTGCCTGCTGCGTGCATCAGTTCGATTTCTTCGGGTGTCTTGAGGATAATCATCGACTCTCTCCTTGTCCTCGCGTAAGTTCAAATGCTCTCTATACAGTATACAGTGTAGACCTGTTTGGGGCTAATTGCCACAGTGAAAACGGCATGGTAGGATGAGGAAGAACTAAACAACCTGGGGGTAGGTAGCGTGGACAAGTTTCAAGAACATCTGGCGAACTACCAGATTCATGTAAAGGACGATATCGAAAAACGCGTCGCATTTATTCGCGAGCAGATTGACGGAAACGGGCTGGGCGGCGTAGTCGTAGGCATTTCCGGCGGGATCGACAGCGCCGTAACAGCGGCTTTGTGCGTGCGTGCCCTGGGCCGCGAACGAGTCGTTGGCATCTGGCTGCCAGCGTATTCGCAAAACGTTCACGCCGAAGATTCACAGCGTTTGGCTGAAGCGATCGGAATGAATTTGCATACAGTCGATGTCGGAGCTGCGTACGATGCGCTTGTTCCAGCTATTGAAGGAGTGCTCGCGCTCGACGACAAGACAAAAGGAAATACAAAAGCGCGCCTGCGCATGACCGTGCTGTACGCCGTAGCTAACCAGAAAGGCTATCTGGTTGCCGATACGTGCAACCGCAGCGAGATTCATGTCGGCTACATGACAAAAGGCGGAGACGGTCTGGCTGACTTCAACCCGGTAGCGAGCCTGACCAAGCACGAAATGCGCATTCTCGCCGCTGCACTTGGCGTGCCGGATGCGATCATTACGAAAGCTCCTTCCGCCGATTTGTGGGAAGGCCAAACGGATGAGCAGGAAATGGGCTTTACGTACGAAGACCTCGACCGCCTGCTGATTACCGGAGAAACCAGACCGGAAGCAAAAGAGCGCATCGATTACTTGCACCGCATCTCCGAACACAAACGCAACCTGATGCCAGGTATTTAAGATGAGCGATTACAAGCTGTTTACGAGCTGCCTGTGGCAGACGACGAGTGCGGTCGTTTCGACGCCTGACCGACTGTATTTGTTTGACCCGGCCTATTTTCCGCACGAGATCGAGGCGATTGCCGAGTATGTGCAAAGTGCGCGAAACGGACGGGAGCTTGTTCTCGTCTTGACGCATGGCGACTGGGACCATATTGTGGGCTATCCCCGATTTGCCGATGCCAAGCTGATTGGGTACAAAAAAATTACCGACCCTGAGCGGCTTGCCAAAAAGCTGCAGAAGGCGAGGAAGTTTGACGGCTCGTATTATGTGAATCGTCCGTACGAGCTGAATCCTCCCGCGTTTGACAAGCTGATCGAGCAGGTGGAAGCATGGGAAGAAGTGCGGTTTATCCCGGTTCCCGGCCATACGGTTGATCAGCTGGCGACGCTCTTTTGCGAGCAAAAACTGCTGGTCGTCGGCGACATGCTTTCCAACCTGGAATTTCCGTTTGTGGACGACAGCAGCGCGTACTTGTCGAGCTTGCAAGCGATTGAAAAGCTGGTCGTGGACGGCGAGGTTGAAGAGCTCATTCCGGGGCACGGCGTCCCGGCAAAAGGGCGCGAGTCAATTTTGCGCCGGATCAGACGGGACCAAGAGTATTTGCTTGCTGCCCGGAAGCTGATTTTCGAAGGCGTAGCGGCGGGGATGGGCGAGGAAGCGCTGGCTGAGAGCTTTCGGCAAATCTCTTACGACGGTGCGCCGATCGGCCAGTATTTGCAAGATTCCCACGAGCAAAACCGCATCGTGCTGATGAAGGAAGCTGTTTCACTGACAGGTTGATTATTAGGCAGTTTTGTACGATAATAGAAGTTACGCACAAAACTTTCTAGGAAAGAGGTGGAACAGATGTCGACGACTGAATTGATGCTGAGAACGAGCCTCGAAGGCCGCGTGAAACGTACGTTGCAAACGTATTTCCGCCGTCCTAACGACGTGTTGGTAAAAGAAAGCCTCGGAGCGAACGGCCTGTCCCCGGAACAAGTGGAAGTTACGATGGAACTGTTGAAACAAGACGCTACTGTTGCAGAAATCATCGAGCAACTGCGGGATAAAGGCTACTTGGCGTAACGCAAGATTGCGTACATAAAAAAGACCGGACGGACAAGAAATTGTCAGTTCCGGTCTTTTTTATACAGATATAAGATTCTTATCCAGTATAAGTGCAACTAAGGCTGCGCCGCAGGCTTGGCGCAGCCAAGTTTTCTAGTGCGAAGCGGTGGAGCCGCCGACTTTTTCAAGGAGAGGTGCGGCCGTGGGTCACGGAGCGGCGCAGTTTTTTCCGGCGATACATCAGAAGAGCGCCATGTACCAAAAAATAGCTGGCGACTGCGACGACCAGGCCCATAATCGCGCTTCCTGTGAAGTAGGCCAACCCTTTTTCTTTCATCCAGACAAGCCATTGCGGCCACGCTTCGTGCGGAGGGGCGGGGGGAGACTGTAACGGTTTTCCGACAAAAGCGTACCCAATATTGTAGTTCACGACCATGAAGATAGGCAGCACGAGTTTTCCGATGACAAACGCGATCAAACCCGCAGGCAGGCTGGCGCGAAACAGCCTGACCAGCGGAAAGAGCAGCAAAAAAGCGAGGCCGAAGGTGGGCAGGGTAATGAACTCGACAAAAATCCCGACGGAAAAGCCGCGGGCGACAAAAGAAGGCGCCCCTTTCATTCTGATCAGCTTGTAGTATTCGAATTTCAGTTTGCGGTACAGTTTGTTCCACATAGTTGCCTCTCTTTTGTCTGAACTCATGTTCTGTTTTTCCCAAAAAAGGCTTCGCTTGGGGGAAGCCAATTAACACAAGTATGTCCAGTTCTCCTGGCAAAAATTGATACCCCTTTGTCCACGCCGACCGAGAGGAGCGTTCATTTGTGAATGCTGCTATCTTTTGGCATAATGGAGAGGGCAGACCCGCAAGAAAAGTGGTGGAAGTTATGGCAGAAGTGATGACTACATTTGGCGACTACATTGCGCAATACGGATACGGAGCCTTGTTTGGCTTGTTTTTTCTGGGAATTTTGGGGATGCCGCTGCCAGAAGAAACGCTGCTCGTTTTTTCCGGTTTTCTGGTTTCGACAGGTCAACTGGCTTATTGGCCTACTTTTCTCGTCTGCTTTCTCGGCTCGATATCAGCGATGACGACGGCCTACTGGATCGGGCGAAAGCTGGGCTTCCCTTTTTTAGAGAAGTACGGGAAGCGGCTCGGCATGGGGTACACCGTCTACAAAAAAACGGAAGAATGGTTCAATCGGGTAGGAAAATGGGCGCTGCCGCTCGGCTATTTTATCCCTGGGGTGCGACAGTTTACCGCCTACTTCGCGGGAATTACGAGACTTCCGTTTCCGACATTTCTGCTGTACACGTATACGGGCGGCCTGTTTTGGAGCCTGTTGTTCGTCACCTTGGGCTGGCAGTTGGGAGAGCGCTGGGATGAACTGTTCGATCTCATCTCGCGCAATCTGGCTATATTCTTTATCGCATTGTTTGCAATCATTGCCGGCTGGTCTTATTTGCGGCATCGGGCAAGTCTGAAGAAACAAAAACGGAGGGGAATGCAATGAGTGAAGAGAATCGGCAAGACAATAACCTGCCAGTGATTCGCGAGCCTGAGCAGTTGGTTCCGCTAGAATTACCCGAGGTGCATCAGCGTTTCTACGACAAACTGCGGGCCAAAATCGAAGCTTTCATCAAAGACAAGGGCGTCAATGACACGGCAGCGAACTATATTTTGTTGGCGCCGGATCTGTTCGTGCTGCTCGCCCGTCTGCTTCTGGACAAGCGGGTAGGCGTTCAGTCCAAGGCGATTGCCGGGGTGGCGGTCGCTTATTTCATCACGCCGATCGATTTTATCCCGGAAGCGCTCGTCGGCGGCGTCGGGCTTTTGGACGACGTCGTTTTGGCAGTTTACGCGCTGCGGCGAATTTTGGTGGACGTGGATGAAAAAATCGTGCGCGAGCATTGGAATGGCAAGGAAGACTTGCTCGGTGTCATTACGAAGGTCGTGAAGTCGGCAGATGACCTCGTTGGCAAAAAAATCGTGAAAAAGCTGGAAGAGACACTGTTCCGAAAAAAATAAACAGGATGGGACACGAATGACAAAATATTTGCTGGATTATCAAGAGGGAGAGAGAGTCGTCGCCTTTTGCCTGGTGAAAAGCAAAGAGGCTGGCGTGGCGAGCAACCAGAGCGAGTATTTGAACCTGGAGCTGGGAGATCGCTCCGGCACGCTCATGGCCAAGCTGTGGGATGTCAGCCCTGAAATGAAAGAGTGGATCGCCGTAAAATCTGTGGTGAAAATCGACGCCGCCGTCCAGATGTACCGCGGGAAAAAGCAGCTGGTGATCCAGCGCATTCGCCCGGCAGCCGCATCGGATGAAGTGTTGATGGAGTCGCTGATCCCTGTATCCCCGGTTCCGGTGGACGAGCTGTGGACGAAGCTCATGCAGACGGTAGACAGCTTGAAAAGCGACACGCTGCGAGCGATTATCCGCGAGGCGTTGGCCACGGAGGAAATCAGCGAGCGGCTGAGGCAGTACCCGGCAGGGGTAAAAATGCACCACAATTACTACCACGGACTGCTGGAACATATCGTTTCCTTGCTGTCAGCGGCGCAAAGCTTGCTTCCGCTCTATCCGCAGGTCGATAGAGATGTCCTCTACGCCACTTGCATCCTGCACGATATCGGGAAGCTGTACGAGCTGT
The DNA here is from genome assembly GCF_038000275.1 of Brevibacillus sp. FSL K6-0770. Lineage (NCBI taxonomy): Bacteria > Bacillati > Bacillota > Bacilli > Caryophanales > Paenibacillaceae > Brevibacillus > Brevibacillus sp. FSL K6-0770. The sequence goes on along the minus strand of NZ_JBBOBQ010000001.1, from coordinate 4,054,476 downwards.
CAGACCCGATTGCGCCGGACTACACCACGCCAGGCCAGCTGATCGGCCATCTGGTGATGGGCGTCGAGATGGTCAGCGGCATTTGCCGCAAGCTGGACATTCCGCTCGGAGACGCCGAAGTGCTTCATCTCAAACATTGCATTTTGAGTCATCATGGGGAAGTGGAGAACGGCTGGGGAAGCGCCGTATCCGGCAAGACTCCGACGGCTGTCTTGTTCCATTACCTGGACCAGATCGACAGCAAAATGAACGCACTCGGGCAAACACTCGCCGACATGGGCGAGGAAGACGAGTGGGCGTACGCAGGTGTGCTCAGACGAAAAGTTTGGCGAGGCTACTAATCGTCATCTGGCAGCATGAAAAAGGAAAAGCACCAAAACCAGAAAGCCAACTGCTCGAATCAGGCAGTTGGCTTTTTTGTGCCGAACAAATTTTCTGAAACCTTTTCCTTCCTGTACCGTCTTACTACAAGATTGGCTTGCAAAGGAGGAGTTTGCTATGAAAAAAAGCAGCAAAATAATTGAAGTAATGCTGGTGGCGACAGTTCTCGCCGTGCCGGGAGCTGCGATTGGAACAGCGGCACCTGTCTATGCCTACGACGGCAAATCTGATCTCGAAGTCATTCCGCTGCCTGACGATATACGCAAGCTTTTGGTCGATTTGAAGGAAGATTACGTGCCGCTTTTGTCCGACCTGCACGTCGATGCGATCGGAAAAGGCAGCAAGTCCGAGACGATCCTTGCTCTGTCCGACCGAAAAAGCGTGATTACCGCAAATATTTTTCTCGATCTCGTCGTCGATGCAGATGGAAACATTACTTCCTTAAAACTGAATGGCGCTGACCGTGATCAGCAAAAGTGGGACAAACAAGCAACCTACAAAAAGCTGACGGATTTTATTCGCGAGAACGTGCCTGATCATATCGTCATAGCGACACAGCCCAGGCTCTCTACAGATCGGAAAGCGGGACTCGACCGCTTGGCAGTCGTGCCGTTTTATCCGGTGCTCAACGGCGTCTGGGTGAAAAAGGAGATGGGTCGCGCCTATATCGATGCTTCGGGACAGATTGTGCACTTTTGGCAAGAGAAAAAGAAGCTTCCACTGGTGGCAGAGGTGACTGACCCGAAAAAAGCGATCGCTCTGGAAAAGGCGGCGAGCGCGTGGGGCAATGACCTGGACGTGCAGCTTGTTTACGATACCGCTGCGGGCAAGCTCGTATACGAGCCGGTCAAGCTCCCGGTTGTGGATGCCCTGACCGGAGAAATCGTCCCGGAAGTCACTGTCACGGCAACGGAAACCGTCAAGCTGAAAGGAACCGCTGGCAACTCAAGCTGGGGCGATCGCACTAAAATGGAAGAGTGGCTTGCGAAGAACTTCGCGCTGAAAATGAGCAGCCTGACATTCGAGGCCCCATCCGTGAAACAAAAGAAACGCGACACCGATCTGTACGAGTGGAACGCGAGAATGTACCAGAGTGCCTCCGTGCTGGTAGAGCGGAAATCGAAGTCATTGCTTGCCTTTTCCCTGGATGGTTCGGCCCAAAGCGAACGGGAAAAACCGCTGAGTGAAGATGAAGCAAAAGCGTTGGCCCTCCGTTTTGCAGAAACGAATTTGTTGTCCAGGGAACAGAGCTTTGTGGTCAAACAAACCCGCCCGGTTGACTACTTGCCCGGATGGGCCGATCAAAATGTGGTGCGGCCGCTCTACCAGTACGATTTTTATCCCGAGGCCACTGGAATCCGCGCGTCTACTCCGCTGTTTACCATCGAAGTAGACGCGAAAAAAGGGAACGTCGTCAAAGCAAAGGTGAACGAAACAGCCGCGATGCCAGCCGCGTTGGACAAACAAGGGGTCATCGGTCAGGAGCGAGCCAAAGAGCTGTTGTTGAAGCATGCTGCTTTGCTCCTTGCGTACTTCTATCCGCAGATCGGCGGGCAGACAGCTGCCACTCCGCAGCTCGCGTATGTGCCGACGGCGGATACGGAAGCGTTGCAGGTGGAAGCCAAAACAGGCGAAGTAGCGGACAGCTGGCGTGAGCTGACCGAGTAACCAAAACAGGCAACGACCCGGCGTGGCTGTGTGCTGCCGGGTTGTTTGCATGGATTGTCCCATGCCTTTCTTTTCAAAATAGACAAACACTTCATAGCTAGTAGGATTTTTTTGCTTTTTGTAGAATATCTTCTTGATTCCCATTTGATTTGGCAAAAATGCCGATCACGAGAAGGAGAAAGTGCATGAAACGGCCAACCTATACCCTACCAAGTATTGTCAAAAAGGTGTTCCGGTCCGGCGAGCGCTCCCTCCCACGTACGGAGATTTGCTCCCGGATGGAAGTGAATGAGCTGACGGCTTTTTTGGATCTGGATAGCGCGACACTACTTGATAAAGTGTTGAAGATGGAGCAGTCGCCTGTACGGATTGCCAGCTCGGAGGCGATCGTGGAGATCACTTACCAGCCGCATCAGGTGTACGATTTGGCGCACCGCTTTTTGCGCGATACCCAAACGCCTAAAAAGCTGGAACAGATCGTCGCTGAGTTGCGCCGTCAGACGCAGTTTGGCTGGAATCAGATCCTTCGCATGTTGCAATTGGAACGCGACCCTCGCTTTGTTCAGTATCAAGGCGACGACCGATGGTTCCTGGCAGAGTGGACGCAGGCAAACGACCAAGTCTACGATTTTTGCCGGGATAACGGCATCACGCACGTAGCTGCCCGCTCGCTTGTCCATTTTCTGGAGCAAGAGGTGGGGATCGCTGGGGATGCCGCTTTTCTGCCCCTGCTGGATGACCGATTCCGGGTCGAGGGAGAAACGCTGTATATCATTGTTCGCAGTGAGGAAACCGATGAGGAGCTGGCTGCGGAAGAAATCGCAGCGGCGGACTCTTCTGAATCGATAGCCGTCATCGAGAATGAAACAGAGGAAGTTGCACCCGAAACAGCAAGCCCGTTGCATCAGGAACCGAAACAAGAAGAAACAATTTTTACCAAGGAGGAAACGAACATGACAAACGCTACGAATGTACGAGTGCTGGAGGAAGTACAACAATTGCTGCAAGAAGCAATCAGCCGCCTGGAAGGCCGCAATCAGGAGATGTCCCAGGAAGTCGTCGCGCATTTCCAACAAAGCAATATGCAAGCTATAGAAGTGCTGATGAAAGAGAAACATAAGCATGAGCAAATCGTACTTGGCATTCAGCAAGTACTGGCAACCAGTGAGCAACAATGAGTAAACTTGAGGCCATGATCCGGTTGGAACAGCGATTTGATTTGCTGCGCGACATCATCGCGAGTTATCGGATTCGCCTTCAAGACATGGAGCGGGAAGTGGTGGAACTTTTTGCCGCCAACCAGCTCTCTGCTATATCTACATGCATGAGCGAAAAGCAGCGCATCGTCCGCTTGATGAACCGTCTGGAGCTGTTTATTTCCCAGTGGGAAGGCAACGGCGATGTGGGAATCGCACATGAGCCAAAACGAGAACACTTGAACACATGATGGAAAATGCGGTAATATAGGGGGATTGTGTAGGATTCCCCGCGCATGCCGCGTGGGATGGAAAGGAGATCCAAACCCTCTATGTCAGTAGGAAGAAACGAACTGTGCCCGTGCGGGAGCGGAAAAAAATACAAGAAGTGCTGCGGAGTCGTTACACCGATTACCGAGTTGCGCAGCCGTCATGAACAAAAATTGCAGAAAGAATATGCAGGCTGGGTCGAGCGTCTGAACCATTTCGTAGGTGGCAATGTCACCAGCGAGACCATTTCCGAAGCGCGCAGCCGTTTTGCAGCAGAAGTGGGCTTGACCGAAGAAGAAGTCACGCGTCCGGAGTGGGCTGCGCATTTCTTCAACTGGTGTGTCCTGGATGTGAGAACAGGCGGAAGCACGCTGCTGGAGAACTACATCAAGCAGCACGGCCGCCGGATGGAGCCTGACCTCCGTCGTGCTTTTGCAGGCTTGCATCTGAACGTATACGAGATCACGGAAGTAGACCGCGATGTCATGACGGTTCAACATCCGCTCACTTTGGAAAAGCATTACATTTTGCGTTCCAACAGCCTGAATGTCATGCCAGGCCAGATGATCGTCGGTCGCCTGTTGAACCTCGGCTTGCGCAACATGCTCTTTTCCGGCAGCATCATTTTGCAGCCGCATGTCAAAGAAAGCTTGCTGGAATGGCTGAATCAGCATCCGGAAGTGGAGCATGCGGCAGAAGACGCGGGCAAAAGAGTGTATACGACGGAGCTGTACCGTTTCATCGTTCAGTTCGGCGGGACAGAAACAGGCAGCGAACAGCCAGCATCTGGTCAAGGCACCTTGCTGCGCCGCACGTATGTGTTGCCCAATCGCGATCAGCTTTCCAAAGCGATCGAGGCCAATCCAGCTTTCGAGCTGAAAAAGTCCGATGGCGCCAAGGAAATCTGGGTATATGCGACACGCAAGGAAGAGCATCTGTTCCCGGCGCTGAAAGATGCGTTGCTTGAACTGTATGAAGTGCAGGCAGAGGCAATTTTGGAAGGCGACAAGCTGTATCTGGAAGGATACGCTTCGGAGCTGGAGGAAGTGGCGCAGCTGCTTTTGCTGCTCGCTTACGAAAAAGAGGAAGAGATTCGCGTCCTGACCTCGACTGGTTCCAGACTGTCCAAAGGAACCTTGTTCATTACGAGCCAGCCGACATTGCCGCCAAAAGTATTGCAATGGGCTGTGCAGACGTATTTTGCGGAAAAATGGCTGGTGAACCCGCAGGATGCGCTCGACGACCTGCCTCCTGTTTTGGTGGCGGCGTCAGACAGCAAAGAGCTTCACGCCAAGCTGGAAAGCCTCCTGGTGCAAATGGAACAGGATCACAAAGTAGGACAAGGCATTGCCCGTTTCATTCGGATGGACATGCTCCGTCCGCGCCTGAGCCTGTCCAATGCCAGCCTGCACGTGAACAACCTGCTCAACCGACCATTGATCGAAGGCTTGCCAGAAAGTGTGTACACCGTGCATCCTGACCGACTCGCTGACATCAATCGCTTCGTGCAAGAGATGACAGAAGGCAAGTCGGAAGCTACGGTCAAAAAATATGATGAGGTTATGAACAACTTCCGCTCTTTTGTCAGAGGCGCGTTTGGCCCTGCGTTTACCTGGGAGCAGCTGCGCAAGGAGGAGCTTGCTTATTTCCTCGTTCATGACATTTTTACCCGTGCAGATGCTGCGACGAAAACGTTGGCAACAAACCTGCTGTCTGTTCTGACCGCATTCTTCAAGTGGCTGGACAAGCAAGGAGCCAGTGCCTTGTACGCGAACATGCAGTCTTTGCTGGCAGAGCTGAAAGAGACGCTGCCAGAAGCATACCGTTTGCGTGGCGTACTGGAAAAGGAAGCCAATCAGAACTTGTACGGCAACACTTCCGCTCCGAAAGAAGTAGCAGAGGAAACGCTGCTCTTGCTGGATACAGCCGCAAACGGCTGGGTTGCCAAACGTCCTGATGGTGAAAAAATCACGTTGGCTATCGCTGCTGACGGAAAAGACGTGCTGGCGCCTGACTGGATGATTTCCGGCGTGTTTGGCAAAGGCGAGGATGGCAACTGGCGTCTGTACAGCACGCCTGAGCTGTATCCGCCAGCGATTGCCCATTTGCTGGGTGTGCCGACTGGCGTCTTGGTATAAAAACAAAACCCGAGGAATCGCTCCTCGGGTTTTTTCTTTTGACGCAAAAGCGTGCTGTTATTGCACCCACGATTGCAAGGTTTTGTCTTTCGGCAGCAAAAATCCGACCAGACCAATTAACGGGAGCACCGAGCAGAGGGTGATGACGAAGCCAAGGTCGAACATATCTGCCAGGTAGCCAAAAGCGAGAGCACCCATGCCGCCCATGCCGAAAGCCAAGCCAATAATCAAGCCGGACACGGTGCCGATTTTGCCTGGCAAAAGCTCCTGGGCATAAACAACGGTGACCGAAAAGCTGGACAGCATGATGAAGCCGCTTACGAGCAGAAGGGGAAAAGACCAGAAGCCGGAGACGTAAGGCGTCAGCAAGGTCAACGGCAACGCGCCGAGTGTCGAGAGAATCAGCAGATTGCGTTTTCCGAACCGATCCGACAGAGGGCCGCCAAAAAAGGTGCCGATGGCTCCGGCGAGCAGGAAGCCGAACACAACTAGCTGGGCGCTGGAATAATCCATATGTTTGACGTACATCAAGTAAAATTGATAAAAGCTCTGATAGCCCGCATTCATCCAGGAGCGGACGCTGACGATCAGGATGAGCAGCCACAAGGCGACGAGCCGCTGCTTTCGGTTCGTGTACGTCACGACCGCGGCAGCGGCTTTTTTCAGCCTTTGTTGACCGCGATACCACAGCGCCACGTAAAGCAGAACGCCGCTTGCCAAAACCGCCGGAAGCAAAAACCAGGCCGCTCCCGGCTGGCCGAGATTGGCGAAGACGAGAATCGTCATGAGCGGAGCAAGCGCTTGGCCTGCGTTTCCGCCGACCTGAAAAATCGATTGCCCCAAGCCGCGGCGCGGGCCGGATGCCTGATGCGCAAAACGGGACGCCTCCGGGTGAAAGACAGCGGAGCCGATACCGACACAGGCAACAGCGACGAGAACGAAGGAGTAGCTGCCTGCAAAAGCGAGAGCGAGCATCCCGAGCCCGGAGACGAGCAAGGCAAGCGGAGGCAGAAACGGCTGTGACTTGCGATCGGAGAAGTAACCGACAACAGGCTGCAAGACGGATGCAGTCAAGTTCATGACCAAAAGAATGAAGCCGACTTGTGTGAAGGTCAACGCCAGATTTTTTTCCACGATGGGAAGCAAGGCCGGAATGACCGCTTGCAAGCTGTCGTTCAGCAAATGAACGAGACTGATGGCAAACAGCATGCGATACACGGTAGGTGCTGCTGTTGTTGCCCCAGACGCTTGCAGCGGTGTCGATGTGGCACTCATGTCAGTTCATCTCCATTATTCAGAGTGGGAAAATCGTGCAGCTTCTTGTTCAGTGAGAAGTTACCGTTGACTTTTTCTCACTGTAGCACGGATGGGCTGGAGGCGTCATCACTGTCTGGATGGAATATGCCGACGAGATATACGCTTCGTCTTCCACGATGAAGTTTTGGGATCGGTAGGTAAATGCAAATGCGTTGTCGAAAAGATGAAGGACGAGACCATGAGCAAAAGGCTGGGAGGAGTGCCGAAGTGCTGAAAGGGATTACCGAATACTGGCTATGCGTGGGTGGAGCCAATGTGGACGTGCAAGGAGTCACTTCTGCCAGATTGCTGCCTGGAACGAGCAATCCGGGGCATGTTCAGCAAGTGGCAGGCGGAGTAGCTCGTAATGTGGCAGAAAATCTGGGATGGCTTGGGGAAGAAGTACAGCTTTTTGCTCTTGTGGGAGAGGATGCTGACGGGGAATGGCTGCGGCAAGTGACGGCCAAAAGCGGAGTATCGACCCACGGGATGTTGCGGATTGCTGGTAAATCGACTGGCAGGTATTTGGCGATTCGCGATCTCGACGGAGAGCTGTACACAGCAGTGGCAGACATGGAAGTCAACGAGGCGTGGACAGAGGAGCTTGTCCGTCAGGCTATGGAGCGCCTGCCGCAAGCTGCTGGCCTGTTTATGGATGCAAACTTGCCCGTGCCGGTCATGCACGCCTTTTTGGAAGAGGCAAACAGGCTGGGAAAAATCGTTGCTGTCGATCCTGTCTCCGTGAAAAAGGCGGAAAAATGGCGGCCCTTTTTGCATGGGGTGCATGTGCTGATTGCGAGCATTGATGAGATAGAAATATTGTCCGGCCAATCGCTGCATTCCTTTAACGATGTGGAAGTATGCGCGAAACGATTGCTCGAACAAGGCGTGCGCCAGTTGATGATCAACTGCGGCGAAGCGGGCCTGTATTTGTGCCGGGAAGCCGAATCGATCTGGATCGCCGCTCCTCCTGCGCCGATTCGCGAAGCGGCATGCGACGCTTTTGCCGCGGGCATTCTTTTTGCGCAGCATCGGACGCCCCTGCTGCGGGAACAAGCGGCCTACGGAATGGCGCTTGCGGAAATGAGCCGCGACAAACATCGCCCTTACAATCTGGAACTGCTCATGCAGCGAAAACAGTCTTTTACTGGAAAAGAGATGCAAATTTTCGAGCGGGAATGAGGGTACATAGAACGGCGTACACTAATTGGGTATTTTGTCCCGAGGAGGAGTGTACATGGAAAAGAAGTCCAACGATGTGAACGGCAAGCAAGAAAGCCACGTGCGTCAAGGCGGCGATTCGCACCGCTCCAAGCAAAAGCAGCCAGATGGGCCAGTGCAAGGTTTTAGCCAGGCGCCAAAAGGTCTGCAATAAACAGCAAACCGATTGTGACCGCTTTGCCCAACGCAAGCGGTCACCTCTTTTTTCGGCAAAAAATGCCGGGACGTTTTTCACAGAAAAAAACTCCTCTATCGACAAAAACGGTAGGGGAGTTTTGCGTGAAAGGAACATTTTTCTACAAATGCAGACAATCCTATGGTACAATACCTGAATCAGATGATTACCAACAGAAGAAAATATTAGTTCATCTGGTTAAGTGGCACTGTTCCCAATTGTGCCTCCCTTTTCTTTTGTCAAAAAGCGTGCGCGAACAAGGAGATTGATACATATGCCAGAAACTGTTGCAAAAACACGCGCTTCTGCTCCGCGCAAGAAGAAGCAGCAGCCAACCCGTAGCCGGAAGCTGCGCAGATTCCTGACGATCTTCGCCTTGACGGTTCTGTTGCTGGTCGGCGGTGTCGCTGGAGCAATTTATTGGAAAATTGAAGACACTCTGGACGAAGTAACGAGCCCTGTAGAAAATGGTTTTACCTCTGAAGTATCCAAAAATGTGGACCCGGTCTATCATTCTGACAAGCCGATGTCCTTCGTCTTGCTCGGCTCCGATTCACGGCCAGAGACAGGCTCGATGAACACGGACGTGATGATTGTCGCGGTAGCCAACCCGGAGACGAAAAAAGTGACGATGGTCTCCATCCCGCGCGATACGCGTGTGAAAATTCCGGGATATCGCGATTATCACAAAATCAACTCGGTTTACGCCAACGGCGAGGCTGAGCGCAGACAGGCCGAGCGAAACAAGCAGACGCCGACAGAGGACGGAATTTCGCTCACGAAGAAAACATTGAACGAAATTTTGGGGATTCCCATCGAACATTACGTAGCGGTCGATTTTGATGGCTTCAAAGCTGTGATCGACGAGCTGGGCGGTGTCGAGGTCAATGTCGACCGCAAGCTCGTTTACGACGATCCGACTGACGATACGCACATCAACCTCAATCCTGGACTGCAGAAGCTGAATGGCGAGCAGGCGCTTGGCTATGTGCGCCACCGCCACGACAATCGGGGAACCAAGTATTACTCCAGCGATTTCGACCGCAATCGACGCCAGCAGGAAGTGATTCGTGCCGTCGTTGACAAGGTAGGCTCCCTGGATGGATTGACCAAAGTTTTCAACATCATGGACGTAGGGAAAAAGCATATACATACGGACCTGTCCAAAGAACAAATCAAGGGACTCGCTTACGACTTCAAAGGATTTAGCGCTTCGACGCTGACGACGCTGGACAACGGCGCTTATTGGCAAGGCGGCTATACGTTCCTGGAAAAAGAGAAGCTCGATCTGATTCGCGATTCCTTGCAAGCGGAAATGGGCGTGTCCGGCAATGTAGTAGCAAAGCTGAACAACTCCCCGACATTGGGATCAGGGGAATCAACTGTGTCGGCATCGAGCAGCAACCGATCGACCAAAAAGAAAACGACGGAGTCGGCAGCTTCGGCCAAGCCGAAAGCAAGCGAAGAGACGAAAAAGTCGACGGAACAGGAAGTCGCAGAGGGCGAGGAAAGCGTGACGGATGGAACGACTCCACCGCCAGATGTAGCGAATCCGGAACAGCCGGGCCAGACGACTACACCTGAGTCGCAGACGACAGTTCCGAATGGGACTGTCATCCAGCAGCCTCCTGCCGTTCCAGCAGGAAATAGCGGGACTACGGCACCACCTCCCGATATCGTTTCTCCGCCTGCAACCGGACAGGACGGCGGAGCACCAGCATCGAACCCGACAACGACTCCATCATAGCAAGCAGGCAAAGCACCCGTTTCTTGAAAAAGAGCGGGTGCTTTTTAATGAGGCTGGCAAAACGTTGCCAAGCCTTTTCTGTTTTCAATAGAACTTTTTTTATAAAAAATGAAACGAAAGGTTTAGAAAACACCAAATTCGTGGTACAATAATAATATGCTGATAAGACAGATTAATCAGAAAAATACTTACCTGACTGGAGGGATTTGGATGACGATTTTCTTGGTGAACCTGTTTCTGGTGATTGCCTTTGTGTACCTGATCAGCCGCCAACAAAATGAAGAGCTTGTGTACGATGAAGATTTTTTCCTCCAGAACCCCTCAGCGCTGGAAGAATATCAGCAAATGCCGATCGATTTCCAACACGCCTTTTTCCGCAAGCATAAAGAGTGGATCAAGGAAAAATATATGCGCGGGGAAAGCTACATTTTAGGCTATTGCCCAAACAAAGAAGTAAGACGCGCCTGGCTCTCTGAATTTATGAATCAAAAAAATATGAACAATACACCGACCCCTTCCTGAGCGAAGGGGTTTTTCGCGCACCGGGCAATCGTGCTATACTTCTAGCTGGATAGGGAATAACGCATTTACAGGAGGAACCATTTACCGTGCTGCAATTATTGGTAGAAAAACTAAATCAACTGCTGTCTACACGAGGGATGATTACGGATGTCGTTTTGCGTTCGGATCGCTCCTTGCTGGAAGACGAAGAAATGCGCGAGGTCATGATCACCTTCGCAAGCTCTTTTGAAGAGGAACAGCCGACGGCAACGATTCATCTTTTTTTGCTGGAAGACGAGCAGAGCTGCGAAGTTGAGGTAGAGATTCAATATCCGGGCAAACTCCAGGAAAAACAGGTTCAGGACTTGTGGGAGCAGGCGAGAGGGCGGGTAGCAGAATGCTCGGTTACCGAGAAACGCCGCTATACCGAGCCAGGCAAGCTGGTGGAGGCATCTGTACAGGTGGACTACCACTTTGTCGTGCAGACGCCAGAGCGTGCAGAGCAAGAGACCGCGCTGAACGAGACGCTGGAGCGGTTTGCAGCGGATTTGGGAGAGCTGGTCAAGCTGGGATAAGCCGGGACGAGCAAAGCGAAGCACAGGCCGGGAGGGACACCTCTCGGCTTTTTTTGCTTCCCGGTCTAGAAAGAAAGGCAAGCGGTTTGCTGCAAAGGCGGCAGGCGCTCCCCATGTTTTGTTTGTTTTGCGGAAACAGCGGGCAGGATTTGCGGGCAGAGATGCAGAATCGATTAAACAGAAAATGAATGAGCATTCATTCTTGTTTGAGGGGGTCCTATCATGAAGCTTGCAAATGTCCAACAGCCGATCCGGCTCGGAGCGATGACACTGCCGAATCGGATCATCATGGGCTCGATGCACGTCGGGCTGGAGAAGCTGCCGAACGGCGTAGAGCGCCTCGCAGATTTTTATGCGGAGCGAGCCAGCGGGGGAGCAGGATTGATCGTGACGGGAGGAGCGGCTGTGCTGCCGGAGGGTGGCATGGGTGAGGTCTACTGCAACGTGTTTCTCGATGAACATATCGAACAGCTCAGGATCATTACAGAAAAAGTGCACCAGCAAAAGGGCAAAATCGCGTTGCAACTGTTCCATGCGGGCCGCTACGCGTACAAAGAGGTGACAGGACTCGATCCGGTAGCTCCCTCGCCGTTGCAGGCGCCGATCAATCGCACACAGCCGCGGGAGCTGGACGAGGCTGGCATTGAACGGACGATTGCCGCTTTTGCCAGTGGTGCGGTGCGGGCGCAGAAAGCTGGTTTTGACGCTGTCGAAATCATGGGGTCGGAAGGGTATTTGATCAATCAGTTTCTCTCTCCTGTGACCAACCAGCGGCAGGATGAATGGGGAGGAGACTTTGGGCGGCGGACACGCTTTGGGGTGGAAGTAGCGAAGCGCGTGCGGGAAGCAGTTGGCCGTGATTTTCCTGTGTTGTTCCGAATGTCCGGGCTTGATCTGATTCCGGACAGCACCACGATCGAAGAAACGCTGCAATTCGCCCGGATGCTGGAGGAGGCCGGGGTTGACGCGCTCAATATCGGGATTGGCTGGCATGAATCGAAAGTGCCGACGATCTCCATGATGGTGCCGCGCGGAGCGTATGTGTGGGTCGCCCAGCAAGTCAAAGAGGCTGTCCACATCCCGGTCATCGCCAGCAACCGGATCAACGACATCCGTCACGCAGAAGAAATTTTGCAGGCTGGCCGCTGCGATCTCGTTTCGCTGGCCCGTCCGTTTTTGGCTGACCCGCAAATCGTCGCGAAAAGCGTTCAGGGACGTTTTGATGAAGTCAATACGTGCATCGCCTGTAACCAAGCTTGCCTCGATCATATTTTCGATGGCAAGGTCGCATCCTGTCTGGTCAACCCGATGGTCGGCAGAGAGGTGGAGTGGGCGTTGGCACAGGCAACTGTCCGCAAAAAGGTCGCGGTCGTGGGCGCTGGCCCTGCCGGATTGGAAGCAGCCCGCGTGCTGGCTGAGCGGGGAATGGCTGCGGCCACTTTTTCTTGTTCAATCGTGTAAAGTCCTCCGGTTTGCCTGAACAAGTCGTTGCCGCCGATGGTGAACAAGATCAGGTCGGCATCGGCAATCAGCGTTTTGACCTGTGCTTCGGACATTTGCTTGAGCAGGTCGGTCGACTCTTGTCCGTTAATCGCGAGGTTGGTAAACATGATCGAGTGGCCCGCCTTTTTTTCCAACGCTTGCCGGACGAGCCCGACGTATCCTTGACCGTTTGCATCGCCGGCACCGCGTGTGAGCGAGTCACCGAGCGCGACGATTTTGCGGACGCCTTCAGCAGGCAAAGGCGCTGGCGTTTTCGCGGATTCGGCAGGGGATGTTCCTGTAGCCGGTGCCAGCTGCTGCGGGTTCATCGCCAGGACAAAGCCTGTAGCCAAGAGCAAAAAGGACAGAAATGACAGCAACCCTGCGGTCCGCCAGAGAAGTTTGCCGGATGTGCGCATCGGCTATCCTCCTATTCGATGTGAAGTGAACAGACATGGTATAATGTGATTGGACATCTTATGCCAGTGTACCATAAACGCAGAGCTTGCGTCAGTCGCGGGCAGCGCAAACAAAGACAGGAGGGCGCACATTGGGCGATACGGTCCTCGCAGTATCAGGATTGCAAAAAACAATCGGCAAAAAGCAGATTATTCACGATATTACTTTTGAAGTGCTCGCCGGAGAAGTGTTTGGTTTTCTCGGGCCAAACGGAGCGGGCAAGACGACGACGATCCGCATGCTGGTCGGTCTGGCAAAAGCAGATGGCGGAGACATTCGCATCGGGGGAGTATCGCTGCGCGACAATTTCCCGGAAGCGATCGCGCAAGTTGGCTGCATCGTGGAAAATCCCGAGCTGTACAAATTTTTGACGGGAAGAGAAAACCTGGAGCAATTTGCCCGCATGAGCGGCGGGATTGCGCCGGAGCGGATAGAGGAGATCGTGCGCTTCGTCGATCTGGAACGGGCGATTGACGACAAGGTCAAGACGTACTCGCTCGGGATGAGACAGCGGCTGGGAATCGCGCAGGCGCTGTTGCACCGACCGAAAATCTTGATTCTCGACGAGCCGACAAACGGACTGGACCCGGCTGGCATCCGCGAAATGCGCCAGTTTATCCGGCGGCTTGCAGAGGAAGAGGGACTTGCTGTGTTCATTTCCAGCCATCTGCTCAGCGAGATCGAGATGATGTGCGATCGGGTAGCGATTATTAGCCAGGGGAAGGTTATTTCTGTTGGGCTGGTGACTGAGCTGATGGAGCAGTTTGCCGATCAGGTGGAATGGACCATCTCCGCTGCGCATATGCAAAAGGCAATGGACGTGCTGCGTAGGCATAAGGCTGTGACGGAGATTGCCGCGGTCGGAGAAGACCGATTGAAAACGCACATGGATATGGAACGGGTAGGAGAAGTCAACCAGGCGCTGGTTCAGGCAGGCGTTCCGGTCGTGGGAATTGCCACGAAAACGGTGACGCTCGAAGACTTGTTCCTGACGTTGACAGGAGGGGGAGAAAAATGAATCCAAGCATGCTGGGCCTCGTCCAAAATGAAACGGTCAAACTGCTGCGCCGCCGCCGCTTCCTCGTCGTCGTGCTGATTCTGGCGATCCTCATCCCGATTTTTACATACGCGCAGTATCGTTCCGTGATCACCACCCAGGAGCGCATGGGCACGACTGACTGGCGTCCGCTTTTGACCCAGCAAATCGTCGATATGCAAAACAGGCTTGCCTCCAGCCGCCTCCCGGACGAATGGCGCGACATCATTAAAATCCGCATTCAGCAACAGCAATATTATCTCGACCACGATATCAACCCGATGGCGCCCGGAGGTCCGACTTTTGCCCGCGGTTTTATGGATCAGACGATCTCCATGTTTTTGCCGATGATCATCGTCATTTTGGCAGTCGATATCGTCTCGGCGGAATTGAGCGAAGGGACGATCAAGCTGTTGTTGACCAGACCCGTTCGGCGCTGGAAGGTGTTGACCAGCAAGTACATCACTTTGCTGCTGTTTACGTCCTTGACCGTGGTGATGACGCTGTTTATGGCTTATTCGCTGTCAGGCTTCGTCTTTGGCTATTCCGGATGGGACTTGCCTGTGCTCACCGGCTTCGAAGTGGCAGGCGGAGAGTTGCAGACAGCAGGGGCGTTCATGTTGCCGCAGTGGCAGTTTTTGCTCATGCAGTACGGACTGGGCTGGTTCGTGTGCCTCGTAGTCGGAACGATCACGTTCATGGTTTCCGTGCTGATCCGCAGCGCCGCCGCCGGGATGGGAGTCATGATGGCGGCTTTGATCAGCGGCATGATTCTGACCCAGATGGCCTCCTCCTGGGAGTCGTCCAAATACTTGTTCGTCGTCAATTTGCAGTTGACCGATTATTTGAACGGCACACTGCCTCCGATCAAAGGAATGACGCTTCCGTTTTCCTTGACTGTGCTGAGTATATGGGCCGTAGCTGCTCTGATCGTAGCCTACACCGTCTTTATCCGCCGGGACGTCACTTCCTAATTTGGAAAAAAGCGCTACCTTTTTCCTTCTCGTTCGTATTTACTGAGAGGATCAGGAATGGCAACGAGAGGAGATTGACGAGAGAGTATGGACGTATTATGGAAATGCGGGACAGTCGCTTTGACAAGCATGCTTGAATTGTGGGGAGCGATTCCCGTTGGATTTTTATTGCAGTTGCCGCCGTTTTTGACGGGGCTGTTCAGTGCCATTGGTGCAATAGCAAGCGCGGGTATCGTCATCTTTTTGGGCGGCTCCCTGCGAAGCTGGCTGATGAAACGGGTGGAGAAAAAGGGGAAAAACCAAGGACGAATGGGACGCATTTGGGAGAAGTACGGCGTCATCGGACTTGGACTGGCCTCGCCACTGTTAACTGGCGCTCCGCTCGGTGCTGCGATCGGGATTTCGCTCGGCGCACCAGTCGGCAAGCTGATGTGGTGGATGTCGATCGGCATTGTTTTATGGAGCATCATCCTGACTGTAGCCGTTGCGTACGGCTTGCTTACGTTCCTCACACTGTAGAGGCCCACGAAGGCAACCGCTGCTTTTGGCCAGTGGAAATTTTGCATACGAAGATCAATAGATGAATAAGGAAAACATAGGAAAGCGGGGGATCATTCATGAGTGAGAAAAAGGAAGTGCTGGTGCCTGAACTGGAGGAGTTGCTGCACAAGTTTACCGAGTTGTTGACAGGCGAAGCGACGCCGGAGCGGATCGAGATGGTGAAAGTATGGTGTTTGTATACGACGATGGCAAAAGCAATGCCGCCGCTCATCCAGCATTGGGGCAGCGAGCCGGAGCATCAGGATGCCCGCAATCAGATCAGAGAGATTATCGAGCAAATCAAGCAGTGGAACCAGGCTAAAAATCAAACCCATTAATAAAAGAAGAAACGCCGCCTTTTGTGCTTCATGGCAAAAGGCGGCGTTTTTTGGTGTGCAAAAACCTTATTCCGTCAGAGCGGCGTCGGCTAACCGAATCTCCAAGTATCGCATAGGAGCAAGCTCGCCCCGATAGCTCAGTTTTCCTGCTCGGATTAACTCCTGAATCCGTTGCAGCAAATACATGTCACCGATGCACTGCTCGCTGCGGCCCATCACCTCGCCAATGACGCGGCCGGCTTTCTGGAACGAACGGGTGGAGCACTGAAGCAGTGCCGCATCGTAGTAATCTTCCGGCACCGCTTGAACCAGCCCGTTTTCGATTATGCGCAGGCGGCTGGTGGAGTGCAGCCAATGAGCTTCCCAGTCATGCACCCATTCCTCGATTTGAGCGCTAGACAAGCTTGCTTTTGTCTCCCATGCACCATGGAGACGTTCCGAATAAATCTCGCCGACACTTCTGATCACATACGGAATGGTGTTGTTCTCTTCATCTGTGACGGTGTAGTGGATGCGCTGACTATAGGCGGACACATCCACGGCTTCGAAGCGGATTGATTTGGATTGGAGCATGGAGACGACGTAACGTATCCCGAGCTGATCGGAAGTGCACCGTCCGCCATGCCACAAAACAACCGTGCTGTCTGCGGGGATGTCGGCAGCGAACGTCCGGTCTTGCTGAAATTGTTGGGCGAACAGCTCCAAATCCTCCTGAAAGTCAGGTTCTGTTGCGACGAGCAAGTTTTTGAACCATTGCCAGCGTTGCTCCATTCCATCCTCGGTAGTCAAATGGGCAATCGGGCCGATCGAGAAGTCATCGCGAAGGCAAATGATCGAGCCTGGCAGTCTGGCTGCACGCAGAAATACGCGCAACGTCCCACACGCAGAATCGCCGAAGCCGATATGAAAAGTTTGCATATCTTTTCTCCTTTTCCTGTTTCTGAAAGGGCAACCCTCTTGATTATAGCAGACAGCCAGAAGCGAACAGGGCAAAAGGAGAAGACGCGAAAGCTGTTTGTCTAGTCGTTCAAGCTTTTTGCGAAGGAGCAGCCAGCACCTCTTTACGTCTCAGCATAGGCAGGACAAACAAAATGCTGACGGCAAACAACAGGCCCGCACCACCGAAAAGCAAGGGAAGGGAATACAGGCTTTTCAGCCATCCCGCGATGCTCATGGAGACGACCATCGTTCCCATAAACAGGGGAGTCAGGACGCCGTTTACCCGGCCGATATACGCTGCATCGCTCGTTTTCAGCAGAAGCGTGTTGATTCCGACGTGAATGCACGGGAAGAACAGACCGTTGATAAACTGGAAAAACATGACTGCCCACAATGCGGTAGACAGGCTGTTCCCGAAAGTCCCGATGGCGCTTATGAGCAGACCGGCAGCAATCAGCATTTGCGGCGAGACTTTTTTCGCAATATTCATGACGGCACCGCCACCGATCAGCATCGCGGCTCCGTTGACCATCATCAGCCATTGCAAATGTTCCTTGGGGAGCCCGAGGCGTTCGACGACCAAAAAGACAAACAGCGGCTGAATCAAGCCAGATGCCAGCCCGATGCAAGTGAAGATCGCGCCGAGCGCGCGCAAGGAAGGTTTTGACCACACATAGCGGAACCCGGCTGCAAACTCGGTCCAGAAGCTTTCGCCAGTGTGATTTTTTTGCCCGTCCTCGTCGCGCGGGAGCTGGAACAAAACGACAGCGGAGAGGACAAAAGAGACGCCCATCACGCCAATGGCGGACGAGATCCCGAAAGATTGGTAGAGGAGAGTGCCGAGAGCCGGACCGATTACCATGAACACTGCCATCATCGTCTGAAACATCGCCATGGCAGGCTGCAATTCGTGTCCGGGAACGTGAAGCTTCAACAGTTTCATGCCAGAAGGCTGCGAGAACTGGGAGAGCGTCGCCGAGATCAAGGTGGCGAAAAAGACTGCCTTCCATGTGCCGAGCACGAGGGTGAGCAACACAGCGCCAACAGAGAGCGCACTAAGCAAGTCGCAGATGATCATCGTTTTTCTCGGGCGCCAGCGGTCCGCAAATGTCCCGCCGATGATCGAAAACAGAAAGATCGGGCCAAACTGCGCGACGGAAATCAGGGAAACGGCGTAAGGGTCGTTGTTCGTCTGATCCATGACAAACAAAAGAATCGCGAAGTTGCGAACCCAGACGCCGATTTGCAAAAGCGCTCCTGACAACAGGATGGTGCGAAAATACGTATTTTGAAACAGGGACGAGCGGGGAGGTGAAGCATTAGACATGTGGGTGCACTCCTTTTTAATAAACAAAAATTGTTTTTGTTTATGTTATAACAAACATTATACACGTTAGTTTAAAGTGATCAATACCGTACTAAAACTTTTCCATCCCCGACCCGGCCGCTCGAAGCCAGGCTTGGCAAATAAAAAAAGACACGAGCCTGATGGAACAGGTCGTGTCTTTGGAAAATCGTGTTTTCGTTAAGGCTTCCAGGTCAGTTGCTTGGAAGCTTCAATCAATTCGTCCAGCGAAACACCGTGGGCGGTTATCACTACGTACAGGGACTGATTATTGGACTGGGCGTTGAAATGGACCGCGTGCTCCGCGACCGCATTTTTCGCGTCCTTGTTGTCAAACGAGACGGCAATAGCTTGCTCGCCATTGACTGCAAACAGCTGAGTGGCGGAAAACGTTCCGGGAATCGACAAGCTGCGTTTGCCTTGTGTGTTCCGTACTACGTCGATCCGAATCCAGTCGTTGTTGCGCTTGTAATCAGCGGCCAGATGCGTTACTTTTTGGCTCGTTTCTGATTCGTATTGCACGGAAATCGAGCTTAACGAAAAGCTGTTCGGGTTTTGGGCCAGCACGGGAACGGGCATATCGGACGCTTGTACGGCTGTATCTGTATCCGTAAAGGTCGACAGCGTGATCGGCTGTTTGGCTGCCATGGCCAACGACGGGCCGACGAGTCCGTTTTCGCTGTTCTCTTGCTCGGGCACGGCTGTCATTCCCATAGGCTGATCGGCCGTGATCGCGGGTGCCCCGCCTTTTTTCGCAGCCATCAGGGCGTTCTCGGCGACGTTTTCTTCGCTTGCCGCGTTTTCTTTGGCATTCACCGCAGGTACTTTGGCAGTCGGTTGACTTCGGGCAGCCGCAGCCCCCTGGTTTTCCGGCTGAGCGGTGCGCGCTTGCGGCGGCGCCGCTTTGCTTTGCTGCGTGTCGTCCAGCGCAACAAGGGCATTGGCGGCAGCTGGCGCGGCATCACCGTTCGGATTAACTGCTGCTGCCGCTCCTGTGGACGGAGTAGCCGCTTCGTTTTGCTTCGCCATTGGCTGACTGCCGCCTGTTGCACCTGTTGTCGCCTGGGGTGGTGCAGGAGGAGCGGCTGGAGCTGTCTCTTGCGCTTGCGTCGCAGTGCCGCTGTACGCCACGATTTGATTGCTTGCACTTGCCTGATTGGCTTCCGGTTGGGCGGCTGTCTGCATCATCTGATCGTCCTGAAGCTGCTGATAGCTCAGGAAGCCCACTGCCAGGAGGACTGCTGCGGCGCTGACCCAGGCGAATGAAGGGAAGCCTTTGGGCCGACGCTTGCTGGTTGCTGGTGCTGCCGCTTGCTGTGGAAGCACAGCGACGGTTGCGGTGGCGGCATGAGGGGGCACACCTTGTCCTGCGTTCTGGTAGATGGCTTGCATAATCCGCTCTTCCAGATTCGCTTGGGGCAGTGGAACCTCCTTCAAGAACTGCACCTCCTCTTCTGTTGTCATTTGCGTTTCAATCCATGCGATACACTCCTCACAAGTTTCTATATGAGAGAAAATATCGCTGTCTGTGTCATCTAGCCATGCTTTTCTAAATGCCTGGCAGTTCATGTACGAGTCCCCCTTCCTTGCGGGTTAACAATTTTGCGAGTTCTTGGCGAGCGCGCAAGTAGCGGACGCGTGCTGTAGACTCGGCGATGCCGAGAAGAGTTGCAATTTTTTCAAACGGATACTCATGCGTGCAACGCAGAACGATTACTTCCCGGTAAGTATCCGACAGCAAGGCGAATGCTTCCTGGATTTCCCTGCGCTGCTCCTTGTTCATGAGCGAATCCTGCGGAGATTCGTCTCGTGTATTGGACGGCACGTACGCCAATTGCTCGTCAGAGTCGTGAAACTTTCGGCGGCGCAAAAAATCGATACTCTTGTTGCGGGCAAGCGTATGTAACCAGGATGAAAACTGCGAGTCGCCTCGAAACGTAGACAGTTTTTCATACGCCTTGACGAACACTTCCTGAGTAAGATCTTCTGCATCAGCGCGATTGTTCACCATTTTGTAGATAAAAACGTAGATCATATGCTGATATCGCTGGATGAGGTCGCGATACCCTTCAATTTCGCCCTGAAGAATCCGCTGAATGATTTCGGCGTCGGATTGCATTGAATCTCCGGCCTCCCTTCCCTCTATGTGACGCTGGCTTCTGTCGAAACGTTTCAGACCAGCATCTCGTTTTCTATAATTTCGTATGGATAGCCTTGTTCTACGAGAAAAAGCTGACGATGGAGCGAAAACTCCTGCTCTCTCGTATCGCGTGTAACGAGTGTATAAAAGTGGGCAGTGTTGTTGTCCGTTTTCGGTCGCAAGATGCGTCCCAGGCGCTGTGCTTCTTCCTGACGGGAGCCGAACGTGCCGGAAATTTGAATCGCGACATTGGCGTCCGGCAAATCGACGGCAAAATTGGCTACCTTGGAGACGATCAGGCGTGTGATTTCCCCTTTTTTAAATTGTTCGTACAGCGTCTCGCGCTCTTTTTCCGGGACTTTGCCCGTAATTAGCGGAAGCTGCAAGGCGGTTGCCATTTGCTCCAGTTGATCGACGTACTGGCCGATGATCAACACTCTGTCGCCCTCGTGGCGGTCGAGCAGCTTGCGGACCACTTCGAGCTTTTTCGGGTTTTCGGCAGCGATCCGGAACTTTTGCCGGGCGGTTGCATGTGCGTACGCTTCCCGCCATTTTGGCTCAAAAGGCAGCCTGATTTCGCGGCAACGCGCTTCCGCAATCCAGCCAGCTTCCTCCATCGCTTTCCAGGGAACCTCGTACTTTTTCGGGCCGATCAACGTAAAGACGTCTTCTTCCCGGCCGTCTTCCCTGACGAGCGTGGCGGTCAACCCGAGTCGGCGTGTAGCCTGGATGCCGGAAGTAACACGAAAGACAGGTGCAGGCAGCAAATGCACCTCATCGTAAATAATAAGCCCCCAGTCACGCTCTGAAAAGAGTTTCATATGAGGAAATTCATCCAGAGAGGTGGGGCGGTATGTGAGAATTTGATAAGTTGCCACAGTTATCGGCTTTACTTCCTTGTGATCTCCGGTGTATTCGCCAACAAGATCGGGGTCCAGTTCCGTTTTGTCCAGCAGCTCGGAAATCCACTGGCGCACGGAGGTCGTATTCGTCGTCAAAATAAGGGTAGCGGTCTGCAATTGCGCAATCGCGCCAATGCCTATGACCGTTTTCCCGGCTCCACAGGGCAGGACGAGCACGCCGCTGCCACCCGTAACCGCGCCGCCCAAGTGAAAAGCATCGACAGCGTCTTTTTGATAGGAGCGCAAAGCAAACGGCTTGCCCGACGCACTGGTCTGCCGCAAGCTGACCGGACAGGCTTCCCCTTGCGAATACCCCGCCAAATCCTGCACAGGCAGTCCAAGCTTGATCAGCTCCTGCTTGATCAGCCCGCGTGCGTAGCTTTTGAGTGTATAGCCTTCTTCGAACAAGGCCGCGATCGATTTGTATCCGGTCAGCTCTGTGAGAACAAGAGGATCGTCACTATTTAATACGAGATCATCCCCGTGACGTTCCAACCGAATCAGCCCGTATTTGCGCATCGTTTCTTCTATTTCTTTGACGAGCGTTGGCGGCACGCCGTATTTGCTGTATGCGCCAAGCACTCCTGTTACTTCATTCGGGGAAAGTCCGCTGGCTGCCGCATTCCACAGCGACAACGGGGTAATCCGGTATGTATGGATGTACTCCGGACTTTTCAGCAATTCGCAAAAACCGCTGATGGCCTGTCTTGCCTCCGCAAACAACGGATGTTGTGTTTCCAATAATACAGTGCGATCGCTTTGGACGATCATCGGCAAGTCTGGACGATAAGACAAAAGATTCACCTCGTTACAAACGGCATATGAATCAGCACTATGGTATCACAATCCGGAAAAGAAAGAAAAACAGACAGGTAACATTTGCGATAGGATGGGAAACAATATCCCAAAGCAATGGTCGGAAAGGGAGGCGGGGAGAATGGGAATGTGGGGAAGCTTGTTTAACTTGGGTTTGGTCTTGATCCTCGTTTTCCTCAACGGCTTCTTCGTTGCAACCGAGTTTGCCGTGGTGAAAGTGAGGGAGTCGCGCATTGCCCAGCTCGTGGCAGAAGGCAACAAACGGGCGGAGAACGTGGAGCAAGTCATCCACAATTTGGATGCTTATTTGTCTGCCTGCCAATTGGGCATCACTCTCGCTTCGCTCGGACTCGGCTGGCTTGGCGAGCCTGCTGTGGCTCACTTGCTGCATCCGGTATTTCGCTACTTCCAGCTGAACGAGACGCTGGTGAGCAGCATTTCCTTTATTATTGCGTTTTCCGTGATCACTTTTTTGCATATCGTGCTGGGCGAACTGGCTCCGAAGACACTTGCGATTCAGCGCACCGAAATGGTCGTGCTCGCTGTCAGTCGGCCGATCCAGCTGTTTCACAAAGTCATGTATCCGTTTATAGCTTTGCTGAACTGGTCGGCAAGCCGCATCCTCGCCTTGTTCCACATTTCCATGGAGCCACATCAGGAGGCGCATACAGAAGAAGAAATCCGCATTCTGGTCAACGAAAGTCACAAAAGCGGCCTGATCGACCAGACAGAGCTGATGCTGGTAGACAACATTTTTGATTTTTCCGAGACGATGGCGCGGGAGATTATGGTTCCGCGAACCGATATGGTTGTGCTCAACGTGCGCGATCCGTTTGACGAAAATGTCCGCCTCGTGCAAAACGGCCGGTTCACCCGCTATCCGGTCGTCGATGGCGACAAGGATCACGTCGTGGGGAGTTTGCACATCAAAGACATGCTGACAGGGCTTTTGGAAGGCGAGCACAGCGATCTGAAAACGTTGATGCGCCCCGTTTTGACGGTTCCCGAGACGATCTCGATCAGCCGTCTGCTGACGATGCTGCAAAAACAGCGCGGGCAAATGGCGATCATCATCGATGAGTACGGGGGCACGGCTGGCTTGGTGACGCTTGAAGATATTATGGAAGAAATCGTCGGCGATATCCAGGATGAATTTGACGACGAGCGTCCGGAAGTAGAAAAGAACGACGGCATGCTGTCGCTTGACGGCAGAATGCTTTTGGAGGAAGTGGGCGACTACCTGGACCTCGATTTGGAATCCAGCGAGGTCGATACGCTGGCCGGGTGGATTTACATGCAAATCGACCATCCGCCCCGCGTAGGCGACCGGGTGCGGGAGGGCAAGTTCGAGTTTGTGGTGGGGGAAGTCGATCACTACCGGATTACCAGGGTTCTCGTGAAAAAAATGCCAAATGCAGAGGAAGAAACCGGAACGGAAGATTGATGAAAAAAGCTTTTCAGGACGCAATAATATGCTATAATGGGACACAAGTTGCACAAATGCAAGATGCCTTGTTACCAGAGGGTGATCAGGCACAGAGAGCAGAGCTTAGAGGAGGAAGTACAGATGAGACGAGCAGTCAGTATGGCACTGACCACTTTGCTGGCCATTTCTTTGGCAGCATGTGGCAATCAAACAGGTGGACAAAATGAAGCAACAGCGACCAGTTCCGGCCAAGGCCAAACGGTGAAGCTGGGCTTGACGCAATTCGTAGAGCATCCCGCTTTGGATGCGATTCATCAAGGAATCTTGGATGGCTTGAAACAATCCGGCTACGAAGAGGGCAAAAATCTGGAGGTTGACTACCAGAACGCCCATGGCGATATGAACAACACGGTATCGATTGCGCAGAAGTACGCCGGAGACAAGAAGGATTTGGTCGTAGCGATTGCGACTCCATCCGCTCAGGCTGCAGCCAAGGCGATTACCGACAAACCTGTTTTGTTCAGTTCCGTAACAGATCCGATCTCGGCTCAGCTGGTCAGCAGTCTGGAAAAACCGGACAAGAACGTGACTGGAACGAGCGACAAAGTATCGATGGAACAACAATTGAAGCTGATCAAAACCTTCCTGCCCCAGTTGAAAAAGCTGGGCGTGATCTACACCACCTCCGAGGTCAACTCTGAGGTACAGGTAAAAGAGCTGGAAGAGGCAGCGAGCAAAGAAGGCGTAGAAATCATCAAGGCGGGCATTTCGCAGCTTTCCGAGGTGCAATTGGCAGCTCAGGGACTTGCTGGAAAAGCCGACGCCATGTTCATTCCGATTGACAATACCGTCGTGTCCTCTTTTGAGGCTGTACTGGGAGCAGCGGAAGCGAACAAGATTCCTGTTTTTGCTTCCGACACAGACACCGTAAAACGCGGCGCAGTAGCCACGTACGGCATCGACTACTACCAGATTGGCAAGCAAACAGGCGAAATGGCTGCCCGTGTCCTCAAAGGACAAGCGGTTGCAGACACTCCTGTCGAAATTTCAAAGCAGGCCGACCTGTACATCAATGAAACAGCAGCCGGGAAGTTTGGTCTCACGATTTCAGAGGCACTCAAACAGCAGGCGAAAGAAATCACCAAGTAAAAAGAGAGCGTCAAGCTCTCTTTTTATTCTTTTAAAACTGTTTTATCCGTGTTAAAATTAGAAAAAATTTTTCAAGGGGGCATTTATCACATGTTCAAACAGAAAAAGACTATCAGAAAAATTCAGAGTTTTTTATTTCCTTTGCTGCTTTTGTCTGTTACCGCATGTGGACAGCAAAGCGCTACCCCGGCGAGCAACGAGCAGACTCCACCTGCTTCGAACCAGCCGGCGCCAGCTGCTGAAACCAAACAGTTTAAAATCGGGATTTCTCAGTTCGTAGAGCACCCGGCATTGGATGCAGCACGCGAAGGCTTTGTGGCGCAGCTTGCCAAAAACGGATACGAAGACGGCAAACAAGTGAAAATCGACGTCAAATCAGCGCAAGCGAGCATGGATACAGCAATCTCCATCGCGCAAAAATTCGAGTCTGACAAAGTAGACCTCGTACTGGCGATCGCGACGCCGACCGCTCAGGCTGCTGCCCAAACAAGCAAAGACATTCCGATCTTGTTTACGGCAGTAACCGATCCGGTAGAGGCAGGTCTGGTAAAAGCGATGGATAAACCGGGAGCAAACGTGACAGGTACTTCCGACATGAACCCGGTGGAAGAGCAATTGAAGCTGATCAAAGAATTGAAGCCAGATGCGAAATCAGTTGGAGTTATCTACAGCTCCGGCGAAGTGAACTCCAAAGTGCAGGTAGATGCGGCGAAAGCAGTAGCGGACAAGCTGGGCCTGTCCATTCAGGAAGCAGCGATCACCAGCGCAACAGAGGTGAAGCAAGCGGCTGAGTCGATGGTAGGCAAAGTAGACGCGTTCTACGTGCCGACAGACAACATGGTCGTATCGTCGATTGCAGCAGTCCTGAGCGTTGCCGAAGCGCAAAAAATTCCGGTCATCGCAGGGGAAGAAAACTCCGTGAAGAGCGGTGCGATTGCTACTTACGGAATCGACTACACCAAGCTCGGCGAACAAACAGCAGACATGGCAGCAAAAATCTTGAAGGGCGAAGCGAAGCCGGCAGACATGGCTGTCGAGATGCAGGCAGACATGAAGCTCGTATTGAACAAAAAAGCAGCGGAGAAAATGGGAGTGACCATTCCGCAATCCATGCTCGACCGCGCTGGCGAAGTGATCGAGTAATAATCGCAGCAACAGGAGGATTTCTTCTATGAATTTGGCAATAATGGGAGCCATCGAGCAGGGCTTGCTATTCGGAATTTTAGCTCTGGGCGTGTATTTGACCTTTCGCATTCTAAACGTACCTGACTTGACGGTAGATGGCAGCTTCGCCTTGGGCGGAGCGATCGCAGCCAAGTTTATCATCGATGGAACCAACCCGTACCTGGCTACTCTCCTGGCGTTCATCGTCGGGGGATTGGCAGGGGCATTTACCGGCGTTTTGCATACAAAAGGAAAGGTCAACGCACTGCTGGCAGGGATTTTGACCATGATCGCGCTGTACTCGATCAACCTGCGGATTATGGGAAAGGCGAATTTGCCTTTGCTGCGTGAAGATACGTTGTTCACCTATGTAAAAGATTTGAGCATTCCCGACTTGACGGTAGGCGGCGTCACTTTGCTGACTGGCGTATCCATCGTATTTTTCGTCGGAGTTCTCGTGCTCAAGCTGGTAATTGACTGGTTCCTGCACACCGACCTCGGCCTCGATCTGCGGGCGACAGGGGACAATCCAAAAATGATTCGCAGCTTCGGAGTGAATACGGACACGACCACGATTATCGGTCTGGCGCTGTCCAACGGTCTGGTAGCTGTGTCTGGCGCTTGGGTTGCCCAGTTCCAGGGCTTTGCCGATGTCGGCATGGGGATCGGGATGATTGTGATTGGTCTTGCTTCTGTTATTGTCGGGGAAGTGCTGTTCGGCAGCTCCTCCATTTTCCGCGTCACACTCGCTGTCATTCTCGGTTCGATTGTGTACCGTTTGGTGATTGCCCTGGCTTTGCAGGCGGGATTGAATCCGTCCGACATGAAGCTGATTACCGCCTTGATCGTGATTGTCGCATTGACTGTTCCGACCGTTGCCAAAGGAATCTGGAAAAAACAAGCGGTACGCTCGGTAAGGGGAGGAAACAGCAATGCTTAAAATTTCCTATGTCAACAAAGTGTTCAATGCGGGCACCGTCAATGAAAAAATCGCGTTGCGCAATGTAAACTTGCACGTCAAGCGCGGAGAGTTCATCACCGTAATCGGCAGTAACGGAGCCGGAAAGTCGACGATGATGAACATGATCTCCGGCGGGCTGTTCCCGGACAGCGGAACGATCACGATTGACGGCAAGGATGTCACGCGCCTGGGCGAGCACCAGCGGGCCGAATTGATCGGCCGGGTGTTCCAGGACCCGATGGCAGGTACTGCGCCGAACATGACGATTGAAGAAAATTTGGCGATCGCGCTCGGGCGTGGACGCCGCCGCACGCTAGGCTTCGGAGTGAACAACCACAAGCGCGAGTTGTTCCGCGAGCAGTTGAAGCAGCTTGACCAAGGACTGGAAAACCGTTTGAAAACAAAGGTGGGATTCCTTTCCGGCGGTCAGCGTCAGGCGCTCAGCCTGTTGATGGCTACATTTACGGAACCGAAAATTTTGCTGCTGGATGAGCATACGGCAGCGTTGGACCCGAAAAGGGCGCAGCTCATTGTCGAGCTGACCGACAAGATTGTCGCTCGCCACAAGCTGACGACGATCATGGTCACGCACAACATGGAGCAAGCGCTGAACATGGGGAATCGCCTGTTGATGCTGCACGACGGCGGGATCATTCTCGACATTCCGGATGAGAAAAAACGAACCATGAAGCCGCAAGACTTGCTGCGCGCCTTCGAGGCAGCCCGTGGCGGAGAGAGCTTCAGCGAAGACCGATTCTTGTTGACCTAACGCTTTTCATCAGCCTTCCTGCGCGAGCGGGAAGGTTTTTTCTTTGGCGGTCAAATAGCGGTGCATGGCGAACGCTCCAATGACCAGGATGCCAGCGACGATCGTGAACAGCAGCGTGCCGCCGTAGTGCAGCAAGACCAGACTGCCCAAATACGGGCCGCACATGCGGGAAATATCCCAGTGTGTCCCGGTGATGGCAAAATATCGGCCGCGCATCGAGGATGGCGCAATCCGCGTGACAAAAGCGAGCAGTTGGGTCAAGCCGACGCTTTCGCCGATGACGAGCAGCACTTGCATGGCGAGCAGAAGCGGCAAGGAATCGATGTAGGCATAACCGAGAGCGACGAGGAAGAAGCAGCCGTATGATGCGGTGATGAGCCAGCGAGCGGGCATGTGCTGTGTCCACTTGACGAGCAGAAATTCAAACATGATGAGCAAAATCCCCTTCACAGCGATGAGCAAGGCGAGAGCTTGCAAATAGTCGGGCAGCGTATTTTTCATGTGCAGCTGCAAATTTGTTTCGGTTTGCGCATAGAACAGACTGATCGGCAGTGAAAGCGTCATGATCGCCAATGCCGGGCGGTATGCCTTCCATGCTCCTCTACTGAAGCGTGGCGCTTTCTCGTGAGCTGCTTCCGCCCATTCCGGCAACGGCGTTTGCGGGATTTTCCACAAGACCGCCGCCGCGTAAACGAAAAGCGAGATCGCGGTAAACAGAAAAGCCATCGCCGGATTGTACTTGTAGAGAATCACGCCAAGGAGTGGCCCGATTGCCGCCCCAATGCTTGAGGACGTATTCAACAGAGCAAAAGCACTTGCCATTTGCCCAGGCGGGATCGTATCGGCCAGATGGGCGCGGCTTGCCGGGATGAACAGGGAGCGGCCAGCGCCGTTGAGCACGTACAGGACGGCAAAAGCGGCGATAGAATCGGCAAAAGCCATCCCGAGCATGGCGAAGCCTTGAATCAGCAAGGCAACGAGCAGCATCGTTTTGCGCCGAATCCGGTCAGTCAATCCGCCCGCGAACAAGGTCAGCAAAATCTCGGAAAACGGCTGCAAGCCGATCACCAGCATGGTGAGTGTGACGGAGCCGCTGATGTTTTCGCTCAAGTACAGGACGAGAAAAGGCGCGATCATCGTGCTGGACAGGGAAGTGAGCGTTTCCCCGAACAGACGAACCCACAGCAAGGCAGGGTATTCCGCGATAAAGTTGCGGAAGGAAGCGGGGAGCAGATGCATAGACGTGTGTCCTTTCTCCGGAGGTTCCGGCTTGGTGGTTGGTTCTTCGAATTGTAAGCTGGCGGACGACACAGAAAAAGCGTACGATTAGGGGAATCATTTTTTCATGTTTTTTATTGGCGGTGAAATGAGATGCAACTGGTTGAACAATATCTTCGTTTATGTGCGCTGAGGCCAACCGTTTCGGTCGGTCGTCCGCTGGAGATCACGCTGGCAGAAGTCGCGGCGATTTTGTGCTGTACGCTGCGCAATGCCACATTGACATTGAAAAAAATGCAAGCCCGCGGCTGGCTCGGCTGGCAGCCGGGACGAGGCAGGGGGAATCATTCCGTTCTGACCCTCCTTTTGGAACCGGCAGATTTGCTGCTGTCTGTAGCCAAGGAGCTTGCCCAAACAGGGGAAATTCGCGCGTCCCAGGAACTGATGCAGCAATACGGGGAGGCGTGGCCGACTTTTTCGCAAAATTTTTCACTCTGGATGAAAAGTCAGTTTGGAGCGCGGGTGACGCGGGAAAAGGGTAGTAATAGCCGAGTCGATACATTGCGCTTGCTGCTCGATCGCCCGTTTGAAGCACTGGACCCGATTCATGTTTTGCTGCGTTCGCAAACGCATTTGGTCAAGCATCTGTTCGATACGCTTGTCCGGTTTGATCCGCTCACGAAGCGAATAGAGCCGCAGTTGGCCTTTCATTGGGAGACGGACGAGAGCGGAAAGCGCTGGACGTTTTACTTGCGAAAAGGCGTGCTGTTTCACCATGGCCGCCTGCTGACTGCTGACGACGTCCGTTTTTCCTTGCTGCGCCTGATGGAGCAATCGTTCAAGCATCGCTGGCTGGCTCGTTCTATCGAGTCGGTAAACGTCTGTGATGACTATGTCGTGACGATTGAGTTGAAAGAGCGGGATGAGCTGTTCTTGCAAGCGTTGAGCAAAGAACAACTGTCGATTGTCCCGCGTGACTACACCGAGCAGATGGGAGAGCAGTTCTCGCGGTTGCCGGTAGGGACAGGGCCGTTTCGCGTTGTGCGCCACGACGATTCCATGCTTGTCCTTGAGGCGTTCGCGCCGTATTTTGCCGGGCGGCCGTTTTTGGACAAAATTGAAATCTGGTGCGTCCCTGGCATGGGGCAAGCGGACTGGGCAGATGAGAGCGTGCTGACTGTGGCGAAAGCGAGTTCGCTCCAGGAAGCGGAGGCAGAGCTTGCGTGGAACGAAGTCGCCCGTCAGGAGAAATGCTTTCAGTACGTCAGTTTGAATGCAGCCAAAAAAGGCCCTTTGGCGGACGCTTCCTTTCGCAGCTTGCTTGCGGAGCTTTTGGCTGGCCCTGCGCTCAGGGAGGAGTTGCAGGGCGGCAGGGAGCAGGCGGAGGTATGGGGAGGATATCGGCAGACGGCAGGCTCCACTCCAGACGATCCAGCGGAAATCGCCTGCCTGGTAGATGCCAGAGGCTACGGCAAAGAGACGCTCAGCCTGTACACTTATCCAGACGCGGATCACATCGAGGATGCCGAATGGATTCGGGACAAGGCCAAAGCGTACGGCATTCCGATCGAGATTCAGTACGCCACTCCGGAAGAACTGGCTTTACCTGCCTTGCTGCAACACGCTGATCTCGTCGTCGACAGCGCCAATGTGGACGAGCGAACGGAGCTGTCGCTCGTCGAGTTTTTGCTGGCAGAAGCCTTGAGCATCACGCACCATCTGACTGCACACGGCAAAGCGGAGCTGGAACGGCTGATTCGCAGC
Source organism: Brevibacillus sp. FSL K6-0770 (assembly GCF_038000275.1). Classification (NCBI taxonomy): domain Bacteria; kingdom Bacillati; phylum Bacillota; class Bacilli; order Caryophanales; family Paenibacillaceae; genus Brevibacillus; species Brevibacillus sp. FSL K6-0770. The sequence goes on along the minus strand of NZ_JBBOBQ010000001.1, from coordinate 4,023,886 downwards.
TTGGGGCAAACTACGCTGACAGAGGAGCGTCAGACGATTGTGCGCACGATGATGGAAAAGCTGATGGCTGATCATATTTTTGTGCCCCTGTACGCCAATCGCGTCGAGATGAAAGCACACCCTCGTCTGTCGGGAATCAGCCTGGACGCGTACGGCTGGATCGATTTTCGGACGGTCTTTGGGCGATAATCGCATTCTCTGCCTTTGTTCATATAGGGAATGGCCGACTTCGCCCGAAAATGTGGCGAAATCGCGCCTCCCAGCCAAAGAGAAGCAAAAATTTGTCACACATTCATATGAAACCGCTTTCCTTTTTTATCGTATTATTAGATGTATATATCATCGTTTGTTTATTACTTGTTCGGAGGAGGAACGACACGTTGTATACCAAAACGGAAAAAGACAAACATATTTTGTTTGCATCCTTGCGCTTGATGATTTGCGTCGGGCATGCCGACGGTTATATAGGTTCCCGGGAAGTTGACCGCATTCATGACATTGTCAATTCGGAACATTTTACGCTAAAAGAGCGGCAAATCCTCATGGACGACATCGATTACCCCAAACGTCCCGAGGTGATCGTAGAAGACATGGTCGACCTGAGCCAGAGCGAGAAGCTCGTCATGATGCGCAAGCTGTACCATATGGCGCTGATTGACCGGAAGCTGTCGCCGCTGGAGACGAAGGAAATCGCGCGCATCGCTTGCCTGATCGGCATTTCCCAGGAGAAGCAGGCGCAAGTGGAAGAATGGATTCGCGAAGGGATCGCCTGGCGCGATCGCTGGAAAGAGATCGTCGGCGACTAATTACGACCCCAATCGCATTGGGGTCTTTTTTATTGTCCAGATGTGTCGCAAGTTGCGGGCGGGAAGCTTGGCTTGGCAAAGCTTTCTAAAGTACAATAAAAGGAAGTGTGAAGCAAATGCGACTAGGCGCCACGATGAAGGAGGAGATCTTATGTTGCGAATTTTAGTTACGAATGATGACGGCATCGAGGCATTGGGCATCAAGCGGCTGGTGGAAGCGCTGCTCGTACTGGACCAGGCAGAAATCTTTGTGGTGGCTCCCGATGAGGAAAAAAGCGGCGTTGGCCACGGGGTGACCTATCGCACGCCACTGGCAACGGAAAAACGCGACTTTTACGGTCTTCCCGTCAAAGCGTGGGCGGTGAACGGCAATCCCGCCGACTGCGTGAAAGCCGCCTATCATTTGCTGTTTGCGGCAGAAGAAAAGCCCGATATCGTGTTCTCGGGAATCAACGTAGGGACGAATTTGGGGCGCGACATATATTACTCCGGCACATGCAGCGGGGCCAGAGAAGCGGTTATTTTGGGAGTTCCCGGCGTTGCCCTGTCCTATGACAACTGGTACGACCAGGAAAATTACGGCGACGTCGTACAGATGATCGCGCCGCTCGTGAAAGATTTTGCGGAGCGAGCCGGAAAAGGTGAATTGGCGCCAGAAGTTTTCTGGAATATCAACATTCCGCACGTCCCGCTTGCGCAAGTCAAAGGGATTGTTCCGGCGACGCTTTCGCTGCATCATTATGAGGACAAGTACAGCGAAGCAGCAGAAGGATATTTTTTGATGCGGGAGTACCCGCAGGTGATGCCGATTGCAGAGCCGTATGACTACGACCTGGTGAAGCATGATTACATCGCCGTCACGCCTGTCCATATCGATGCCACGGATCGTTCGCTGCTCAAGCAGATGGACGGCTGGCCGCTGATGCAGCCATGGGAAAAGCAGGGGGAGCAGCCAGATGAATGAGGAGTTCAATCCCGTGCTTGCCCCGGACCCGGCTCTGCGCTCTCCCGTCAAGGAGACGCAGGGCGAGGTTCTCGATAAGCACGATTTTTTCGACTTGTACCAGCTCGCCAGCGAAGCGGGGCTGCCTTATTTTGCCCGCATGAACGGAACAGGAGAGGTCGAGCTGTACCTGGTGTTTGAATCGGTGGACGCTTTTGTCGAGCAGACGCGGGATGCTGTCTCTGTTGAGTTCAAGACGTATCAAGGCAAGCTTTTGGGCGTGATCTGGACGCTGTCTGATCCGCTCCAGCCGCTCGGCTTTCCGCTCACTTTTGACATCCAATTGGCGGAGCAGCGGGGAATGGCGTTGCGAATGCTGGAACAGCCTTGTACGCTCCTGCACTATTTGGCTTACGGGGAAGGCGAGCTGACGCATATTTACTCCGAGTCCATCTTTTTTTCCGCAGGAGAAGTCGAGCGCACCCGGGAAATGATTCGTTCCCTTTTTGATGGGAAAGTCGAGACGATCCCGCAGGAAGCGCAGGTGCGCGAGGAAGAAATGCGAAGCATCGCGGCACTGTCTTTTCCCGACACGGTTTTCACGGAAGAAGGGCTGGCTTTTGTCCTCGACTACAGACGGATGCAGGCCGTACATGGCGAAGAAGGCGCCCAGCACCTGCTGATGAGCACCGTTCGCCAGGCTGTCTGGGTGATGCGCAGACACGCGCGCAGCGAGGTGCGGGAGTCCGCGTTTACCGTATGGGTGGCGGAGCGCGGCGAACTGCTCGATCTGATTGTCACCCCAGGGCTTGGGCACTTGTTTGAGGTCATCCACATGGCAGAGGAGGACGCCAATCCGTTTTCCCGCTTCCTGTTGACGCTGCCGGAATATGTGGAGACAAAAGAAGTTTCTGCGCTCGGTCTGGGCGCGTATCCGCTTTTGCGCTATGAAAATGGCGTACTCTATCATTTGGAGCTGGACGAAAATGTACAGGCGCATCTGCAAACCCTGTTCGTGAAAGCGTTTCCGGGCATGCCTGTTCCGTATCAGTAAATGTTGCAACATTGTGAAATAGCATTTTCATAGGAATCTTTTGCCCTTCGATGAAATAAGGGTAAATAAGTCATTTTTCAACAAAGGATACGACAAGGGGAAGTACGAAGTAATAAAGCAGATAATCCGTTGGGGAGAGGTGACGACGATGTACGCTGTAGAGCCCGATTTGTTCCAGGCTGTTTCCGATTGCGCTCACCGTTTTCAAGGGGAGATCGAACAATTGGCAAAGCGTCATGCACTAACGATTGAGGGAGGTCTGCCTGCGCTTGAATTGCAGGTGCAGCCTCAATGCCAGGCTTTGCTGGAGTACAACTTGTGGGGGGAAGCGGGACTCGTCGCGATCCACGGCAAACTAAACTTGCGGGGCGGAGTAAAAAAAGATTCATTTTCCATCATGATGAAATTCTCGCTGTCTCATGATCCGGAACTGGACATCGAGGGCAAGAAACTGCGGATTGAGGAAATTTTGTACGGCGAAGCTGACCTGTTCTGGAACATACCTCCGGCGGGGCATGTCGGGCACGTCGAGCTGACACTTCGCTTCACCTATCAACCTGGCTCTGGACGACTGGGCGAATATGTGCGCAGCGTTTTGGGCATCGTAACCGGAAAGATGATGGCTGCCTAAAGCGGCGTAGATGGTAAAATGGCTCTCCGTCACAGGAGGGCTATTTTTCGTTGAGGCAAGAAGGCAGTCAAAAGGAGGACGAAAAGACGTCTATGCGTTTGTTCGTGGCATTGGATATTCCAGAAGAAGCGGTTCAATATATTTCCGCTGTCCAAGAACGGCTCAAGCCGGAAGTGATGGCAGACAGATGGCAGCCGCTGCACAATCTGCACCTGACTCTGCATTTTCTCGGAGAGGTGGACGAGCGGCTTGTCCCGGCTGTTTGCGAGGACATGGACATCGTCAGCGCGATTATCGAGCCGTTCACCTTGCGCATCGGCGGCTTTGGCGCATTCCCGCACGCCCAGCATCCTCGCGTCTTGTGGCTCGGACTGCGCGGGCAAACGAATCCGCTGAAGCAGTTGCATCTCTTGCTCGCCAGACGTTTTGAGCTGCATGAGGGCGTGGCGTATGACCGCAAGCGCTATCGGCCGCACATCACGCTTGCCCGCGGGCCGCAGGCAGGAAGCGAAGGACTGCCGCTCATGGACTGGAACGAGCGGTTTTTGGCTCCCGATTCGCCGCGCTGGAAAGTACGGCATGTCTATCTGTACCGTTCGGAGCTTTTGCCAGAAGGAGCCGTGCATACCGTGATTCATACGAGCACGTTTGATAAAGATCACAGCAAAAAACGAGCGGTACCTGAATAGACTAAGAAAAGGACCAGGGGAAAGCTTTCCAGAAAGCGGTGGAAAACGGATGGGTGAGTTCACGACCGGCATTCTTTATCCACGCAAATACGAACCGAAAGTGCTGATTGCCTTGTCCAAGTCTTCGCAACCGTACTTCCACAGAAACATCAATGGCGACTGGAACGCATTTTTCCTGCAGGATGAATGGATTGAAACCTCCTCGACGCTTGATTTTTTGCTTACACTGTCGAAGCAATTCGTGCCGCTGCTTTGGTTTCATGATGCAGAAGACAATGGCTGGGGGTTTCGTCTGTTCGATGCTGGCTTCGAGGTCTCTTCGGCGACGATCAGCTATTCACTGGATGTGGAGATGGCAGAGGCGGAGTTCGGCAGACTTTATCCGGAGATTGACCTGCAGGAAAGAATTACAGACAGCGAGGACGTTCGGCAAAAGTATGAAGACATACTGGACCGGGTTGTGCGTTCGGAGTTGTATCGGCGAGAGGTAGGGAAGGGAATTACCCGCATCAAACCGCAATCCTTCAACCGGATCGCGGGCCCCAAACAGGTGCAGCAGCTGCGCTCGCTGTTCGACTTGCAACTGCTGACAGACGTAGACGATGAGACCGGGGCTTCACTATTGTACGACTCAGTCGATCTTTTCAAAGAGATTTTAGGGATTGAGGAAATGGTATGGGTCAATTATGCGTACTTGGCAAGCGGAGGCAGGGAGTAACGACAGAAAAGGACGGGGGCAGATGGCTCCCGTCCTGCTTTTGTTTGAGCGGTCGGTTGAGCGATGCTAGGGGCGAAGGAGCGGGGCGATTCAGCTGCCGACGAACATGCCCTGGATGATCGGTTCCTTTTCCGAAAAGCGAATCGGGATGGAAATCGCCGTGTACAAGTTCACGGCATTCGACACTTGAAAATGCAAGTGAGGCTCGCTGGAGTTGCCAGAGTTGCCGCAACGTCCGATGATTTCTCCTGCCGACACGATGTCGCCGGGCTTGACCGTGATGGAATGCTGCTTCAGATGGGCGAGCAGGCTGAACTCGCCCTGCCCGTGATCGATCTCGACGAAGTTTCCCGCAGGCTGTTCCTCGTTCATCACGCCGACTGGCGCGTTGTCCGGCACATCGCTTGCGACCTTGACCACTTTTCCGACGCACGGAGCCACGATGGGCTGATCAAAAGCGTAATAGCTCTCGTTGACAGCAGGATCGCCGTGACAGGAGCGCCCTTCTTTCATGATCAAAAAGTCGTAGGCGTAACGCTGGTTGTCGTAGGCGTAGTGATAGTTGATCAGTTCGTTTTTCCCGCCCCAAAAAGTAAACCACGTTCCCTGAAAAGGCAGGCGGTACAGATGGCGGCTGCAAGCCTGGTCTGTGTCGGGATGAGACGTCAGGTGGGAAAGGCGCAGCCCGTGAATGATCCCGTCTGCATCGATGGCGGCAGACAAGCCCTTTTGTCCGTCGCAAGCCGTCCAGACGAAGCGCGTCATCGCATTCAGCGGCACGACAGACAGTGGCTGTTCCTCGTAGCATTCCAGATCGCGATGAAAATCGGCGGCGAAGGAAATAAATTCTTCCCTGCTAACCTCGTCCCGAAAAGCGCTGCTGCACATGTCATACAGCGCCGAGTATTGTCCGCTGCTCAAAGCAAGCGGGATGGCACGAGCCAGCGGGAAAAGCGGGTGAGCAAGCATCGAAAATCACGCTCCGTATGCAAAAAATCTCAACAGCTAGTACGAACCAGGTCGCGCTCAAGTTTCCTGGCGTGACATCCTCGGCAAAAAGGAACAGAGTCAGCAAAAAACCAGTACCAACGACGTGTACTGGTTTCCTTCAGCCATAAATGTCTGCTTATTTTTTCCACTGACCAAAAATTTCATCGATATTCAGCAGCATGATCAGCTTGTCATCTAGACGGGCAATGCCTTGCAAATACTTGCCCTCGACACCCGCCACGATAGGGGGAGCCGGTTCGATCAGGTGCTGCGGAATGTTCATGACTTCGGATACCGCATCGACGATGATCCCGATGTTCAGCCCTTCCAGCTGCAAGTCGACAAAGCGGGTGTCGTCTGTTTGTTCCAGCGGCTCCAGGCCAAACATTTTGCGCAGGTTGACGATCGGCAAAATTCGTCCGCGCAGGTCAATGACGCCTTCTACATACTCAGGCGATTTGGGGAAACGGGTGATCGGCAATGGCTTGATGATTTCGCGCACCAGCGCGATGGACAGCCCGTAATACTCACTTCCCATTTTAAACAAGATCGATTGGGCCGTTGCAGCTTCCCCCTCCCAATCTGTGCCGCTGTTTCGCTTTGTCAGTTCCATCTATACAATTCCTCCCCGGACCACTTTCCTATGTCTTTACCCATATTGTACCATGGACAAACCTGTTGGGCGGCATTTTTTCCATCTTCGTGCCCGGTTTGCCAAGCGAGCAATTTTTCTTAGGAGAAACAGCCATAATAGAAAACGAACAGACCAACAAGCGAAAAGGCTCGTCAGTCTGTTCGTCTGTTTTTTGGCGCATTACGGCTCGCGCAAGTCGTTGAGCGAAATGCCTTGCTCCAGGGCGAAATCAAAATCATCCACATCGTAAAATTGAACAGGCACGATATATTCCAAAATCCGATCCTGAAAATCGGGCTGGTCTGTGAGCAGCGGGACTTCAAAGCGTACGGACGTCAGCAAAAGCTGCGTCTCGACAGGATCAAATATTTCTCCCCACATGGCATTGTCCTCTACCTTGATGACGGTCAGCGTAACGCCGTTCGGAAAGGCAAAAGGAACTTTCGACCAAGGGGCAATCAGTCCTTTTTCCAGTCGTTTGCGATTGAATGGATCGGCAAAAAACTGGCTCATTTCCTGCATGATCCGGCGCACATACTGATCGTCACCGGAGTAGGGCATGATTGGCTCAGGACTCTGGATAAATTCGTCCAATTCATAGATTGTCGACGCGGGTATCAGATATTCTACCGGTTGCGATGGGACCATCAACTCCCCGTAGATAGCCAACATAATCGCTTCAATAACGAATTGTTTCGACATTTCGACAACCCTCCTCGTTACCATCATACTGAAATCGCGGAGTGACAACAAGCCCGGACAAGCTGTTCATGGCAGTAGCAGAACCGAGTAAACCGAAACGGAGGAACTATCCTTGGTTGATCCTGACTTCTTTTCTTCGCTCTTGCTGATTATCACCATCAACATCGTCCTCAGCGGAGACAACGCAGTCGTCATCGCGATTGCTTGCCGCAGGCTGCCTGCCGAGCAGCAGAAAAAGGCGATCGTTTGGGGAACGACGTTGGCTGTCATCGTGCGGGTAATTGCGACGATTCTCGCTGTGTACCTGTTGAAAATTCCTTATTTGTATTTGATTGGCGGGACGATTTTATTGTGGATCAGCTACAATTTGTTGCGCGAGGGAGACGATCAGGACGACATTGATGCCAGCGAGGATCTGGTTTCTGCCGTGAAAACAATCGTGGTCGCGGATATCATGATGGGGCTGGACAACGTGCTTGCGATCGCGGGCGCAGCCCAGGGAAACATTTTGCTGATTGTCATCGGGCTACTCATCAGCGTCCCTCTGATGGTCTTTGGCAGCCAGCTGATCCTTCGCGTGATGGAGCGGTTTGCTTGGCTCGTCTACTTCGGCTCGGGTGTGCTCGCACTCGCCGCGGCCAATATGATTTTGACGGAGGAAACGGTTCGGGCCTGGGTCGATCCGTATCCGGGGCTGGCTTTTTTGGTCAAAGCGGTGTTGGTTTTGGCGGTATTGCTGTTAGGGTACAGGCAGCGCTCAAAAGGAAAAGCGAGTTGACAAGCGGGAGGAATGAAGCGGGAAGCAGCGCGTTTGTGCTCCCCGTTTTTTGTGAAAAGGAAGTTTCAGAATAAACTTTACATTCATTGACAAATCCGCTTTCTATCTTATATGATTGAAAAAATTAGAAGAGTCTAGTTTTAGCTGAGGAGAGATGAGCATGTCATTGACAGAACAGACGAAAAAAGGATACTTTGGCGAATTTGGCGGAAGCTTTGTGCCGCCGCAGCTTCAGGAAGTGCTGGATTATTTGGCGGAGCAGTTTGAGAAGTACAAGGACGATCCCGAATTTAACGAAGAGTTCAAGTATTACCTGAAAGAATACGTGGGGAGGGAAAATCCGCTGACCTACGCCCGTCAGCTGACAGAAAAGCTCGGCGGCGCGAAAATCTACTTGAAACGCGAAGATTTGAACCATACAGGTGCACATAAAATCAACAACGTCATCGGGCAAATCCTGTTGGCAAAGCGCATGGGCGCGCATCGCATTATCGCGGAGACTGGCGCGGGGCAGCACGGTGTAGCTACCGCCACAGCTTGCGCGATGTTCGGCATGGAATGCATCATTTACATGGGTGCAGAGGACATGAAGCGCCAGTCCTTGAACGTGTTTCGGATGGAGCTTTTGGGGGCAAAAGTCATCGGGGTGTCCAAAGGACAAGGCCGACTGAAGGACGCCGTCGATGAAGCGCTGAACGACCTCGTGGAAAACTACGAAAATACGTTTTACTTGTTGGGCTCCGCTGTAGGGCCGCATCCATTCCCGACGATGGTCAAGCACTTCCAGGCGATCATCAGCGAGGAATCCAAGCGCCAAATTTTGGAGAAGGAAGGTCGCCTGCCTGATGCCGTGATCGCTGCGGTAGGTGGCGGAAGCAACGCAATCGGTGCGTTCGCGCATTACATCGACGAGCCTTCCGTGCGCTTGATCGGCGTCGAGCCTGATCAGGCACCGACTTTGAACGAAGGGGTTCCGGCAGTGCTGCACGGGTTCAAATGTCTGGTGCTGCTCGATGAACAAGGGGAACCGAAGAAGACGTACTCGATTGCAGCCGGTCTGGATTACCCGGGAATCGGCCCGGAGCACAGTCAGCTCAAAACGAGCGGACGAGCCGAATACTACACAGTGACGAACGAAGAGGTGCTGGCAGCTTTTCAGGAGCTGTCCAAGGCGGAAGGCATCATCCCAGCGCTGGAGAGCGCCCATGCAATTGCCCATGCCCTCAAGCTCGCCCCGACGCTTTCGCGGGAGCAGATTTTGATCGTCAATCTCTCGGGTCGAGGCGACAAAGACGTCGAGCAAGTGTTCCGTCTGTTGAACGAATAGTTGCCCATATAAAAGAAAAGAGCAGCCTTCTTCCAGCGAAGAGGCTGCTTTTTTATAACAACGTATCTATAGCGTTTTGACGATGGTCACGCTCATCCAGTCTTTGTCGTACAGGTTGATCTCAAAAGGAGAAGCGACCTCTGAGCCGTCCTCGTTGGTCAGGATGCGAATGATCGGCCGATTGACCGCGAGCGGATTGACCCGCGAGACGACCCCTGTATGCCCGGAACTGAGCAAGACGGTAGAGGAGATCGGAAAAATCGCGACATGCTGCAAGAACAATTTGAGCAGGTCGAGGTCAAAATACGTGTTCCCCGAAGCAAACAAATACTCGGTCGCATCGCTCGGCGAGTAGCTTTTGCGAAAAGGACGCGGGGAGATCAGCGCATCGTACACATCCGCGATCGCGACAATCCGCGCGTATTCGTGGATGTTTTTTTCACAGAGCTGACGGGGGTAGCCTGTCCCGTTGTAGCGCTCGTGGTGTTGCAGCGCACAGTGCGCGGATACGACAGAAATATTGTGCTGGCTGCGCAAAATGTTGAAGCCGTCTTCCGTGTGGTATTGCAGGCGCTGCCGTTCTTCGACGGTCAGTTCCTTGCGCAAGCTCCACAGTTCCTTTGGCACCTGCGTCATTCCGATGTCGAACAGCAGAGCGCCAATCCCCAGCTCCATCATTTGCTGCTGGTTGTAGCCTTTGGCCAGACCGACGACTCCTGCGAGCACAGCAACGTTGACGGCGTGGTGAAAAAAATAGCCGTCCATGACATGAAGATTGGACAAATTGACCAAAACGTCTTTGCGGCTGCTCAAGTCCTGCATAATTTCCCGGAACACCTTTTGAAAGGTGCTCCCGAAATCAGGAAGGGATGTGCGGCGCTTGATCTGCGGCTGATCCATCAGCGTCGTCATTGTTTTGTAGACGGTATCGACGGCTTCTTTGCGCGTCTCGTCGCGGATCGTGTCTTCGGGTATGATGTCTTCGGTGCGCTTGTCCTGAATGTAGAGCGTATCAATCCCCAATTGTTTGAGACGTTCAATGTAGCGTTCAGTCAGTTGTACACCCAGACCTAAGAGGACGTTTCCGTTTTCCTGAAAAATGCTTTTGGCAATGATATCTCCCGGCTTTACTGAAGTAATATGCAATTTTCTCACAACGAAAGCCCCAGTCCTTTGTCGATAGAATGTAAATAGTCCTGATTTTCAGTCACATCGTATAGTCTAATTCTATCATATGGAAAGACCGGGACACTACCGCTTCCTGTCACTTCGCCAAATTGTCGTTTTTTTCCACTTGTTACTGCTCGGCGGCGCGGTCGGAGCGGGTAAACCAGCGGAACGGATTCAACGACCAGCGCGGCTCGTGACGGGCGTAGCGCTCCTTGCGACGAGTCAGGCGCTGCTGCATCAAATCCATTTCAAATGTGACGCGGCGCATCTCCAGGCGCAATGATTCCTGCATTTCCTCGATATCCGCGATCTTTTGCAAAATGGTCGATTGCATGCTGTTCAAAGACGACAGTTGCGTCAGTTCCTGCTGAAACTTCACCAGCGTCTCGTGGACGGCAAGCTCCATTTCCCGCATGCCGGACTCCACCTGGGTGCCCGCACTGAAAGCTACAGCCGTTTCTTCCGCGCTGGCGCACTCCTCGACTGCCAGCATTTCTTCCGACAAACGGCCTTCATCTATGAGCTGTCGCTGAATTTCTTTCAGGGAGCTGTTTCCGCTATCTTTGCGCTCTTTTACTTCTCGCAGCAGGGCGAAGCCTGCTTCACTGATCAAATAGTGACCCTGCGGATTTTTCAGACGTTCCTTGACAGGTACGAACAAGTCCAGCCAGTTGCGCAGCGTACGAACGTGCACGTCAAGGCGATCAGCTACCTCTTTCGAAGCCATCCAAACTTGTACATCCATCCCGAATCACTCCTTTTTCCCCTGGGTATTCCCGGTGGACTCATTATAGCACCATTTTTTTCCGGGTAAGAGAGAATCGACAAAGGTTCTAAAAAGTAGTGGCATTTCGTCTGATTTGGACAGACCGTTGTTTTTTGTCACAGAGTCGCGAGCAGGACGAAATGGCTGCTTCCACTCATAATGGCCCGGACAGGCGCGTACATATGGAGGGAATACACGTCCCATACTCATGCGGGATGAGGAGAGGACTGGATGATGCAACCTGTCTTTTGGGTAGTTTTGCTTGCGGCCGCGCTGGCAAGCTGCGTGGGCGGACTGTTGCTTTGTCTGCGCGTCTGGTCGCAAAAGGCATTGTTCGCCATGATCAGCGCCGGAGCGGGCCTGCTTTTGGCGATTACGTTTCTGGACTTGATGCCGCATGTGCTCCAGGGCGCGAATATGCGGATGATGCCGTTTGTGCTCGTCGGTTTTGCGGCGATGTTTGCCCTGGAATTGCTCGGGAAAGCCGGAGGAGAAATCGGTTCGACAAGCATCATCGGTGTCGTAGGCGGATTTTTGCTGCACGCCTTTGTCGAAGGTGTGTCGCTTGTGGCAAGCTTGACGGTGGATTCGGAGGTAGGCATGTCCGTCCTTTTGGCTATGCTGCTGCACAAAATACCGGACGGGGTCACGGTCGCTTCCTTGATGCTCGCGGCTACAAACTCGCGGAAAAAAGCGCTCTGGGCCGCGACCTCCCTGGGGATTGCCACGATTGTCGGAGCTTGCAGCTTCGGAGTTGCCGAGCGTATTTTTCCGCCGAACTGGTCGGATGTGATGCTTGCGATGACCACGGGAATTTTCCTGTACGTGTCGGCCAGTCATCTGGTGCCATACATTGTGCAGGCGAGGCGAGCGGAATACGGTGTCTACTTTTTTGGTTCCGTCCTGGTCTATATGGTGTTGTCTGCTTACTTGCACGCGAATCATCTTCATGCATAAACCAGGGCGCTCCTTGCCAGCCTAATGAACAGAATGGCATGACAGATTGACGCAAAGGAGCCTTGGTGAGCATGAATGAACAAAATCGTAATCAAGTCGACGAAACCGCGCAGGCGGCGAGCGAGTTCCCGGTCATGGGAACTTCCCTGAATCCTTTTGACGAAGCGTGGGGGACGTTCGTTCCCACCCCGAGCGAGTCTTCGGCGGCGACCGAGTAGTTCGCCTAAGCCGATGAAGCCGATGTCGAAACGAAGCGTTTCCTGCTCTTTTCACGCGCCCCTCTCGTAACGAAGGACAAGATCGGTTATAATGGCGGGGAATAGCTTGGGAAGGGGCGAATACATAATGAATACACTGTTGCAAGGCAAAAATATCGTAATCATGGGTGTAGCGAACCACCGCAGCATCGCTTGGGGCATTGCCCAATCTTTGCACAACGCGGGAGCGAACCTGATTTTCACCTATCAGGGAGATCGCCTGCGCGAAAACGTAGCAGAGCTGTCTGCCAAATTGGGCAAGGAATCTTTGCTGGTGAACTGCGACGTGACCAAGGATGAAGAAGTGGAAGCAGCATTCGCGACGATCCGGGAAAAAGTGGGCGTCATTCACGGCTTGGCACACTGCATCGCGTTTGCCAAAACAGAGGAGCTGGAAGGCGAATTCGTCAACACTTCCCGTGACGGATACGCATTGGCACAGGATATCAGCGCGTTCTCGCTGGTAGCGGTAGCGCGTGCTGCTCGTCCGCTGATGACAGAAGGCGGAAGCATCGTGACCATGACTTACCTGGGTGGCGAGCGCGTGGTGCAAAACTACAACGTCATGGGCGTGGCAAAAGCGGCGCTGGACGCATCTGTACGCTACCTCGCGAACGACCTCGGCAAAGAGAACATCCGCGTGAACGCGATTTCTGCTGGCCCGATCCGTACGCTGGCGGCAAAAGGCATCCGCAATTTCAATGCGGTCCTGAAAGAAATCGAAGAAAAAGCTCCGCTGCGTCGCACGATTGACCAGACAGAGGTAGGCGACACGGCCCTCTTCTTGTTCAGCAATCTCTCCCGCGGCATCACCGGCGAAATTTTGCACGTAGACGCTGGCTACAGCATCATCGGCGGCTAAACGAATAACAGGCTCCCTCCGCTCGCATACTATACAAAAATGCGACGAAGGGAGCCTTTTTATGTTTCCGTTGATTACAAACATGGAAGAATTTTTGATTTACATGGGCGGCGGCTTTCAGTATTTACCTGCCCATTTCGGAGACGAAGCGGGAGGGGCGGGTCTTCCGGCCGAAGCGCTCCCGGGGGATACCGATACACAAACTGCGCCGGGCACGGGTAATCGCAACGTATAGGAGACGGCGTTCTTCTTCGATGGCGGTCGTCTGCCCTTTGCGCAGTTCATCCAGCGTGTACTCGTGAGGGAGAGCGCCTTCCACCAGGTCTGGCAGGAAGACATGGTCGTACTCCAGCCCTTTTGCCCGATGAATGCTTAATACGTGAACAGCTTCGTCCGGGAGTGGCCGCATATTGCGCCACTCTTTTTCTTGTCGCGTCATCTGCTCGATGTAAGCCAAAAAGTCGCCGATCGTGGCGTGCCGCTTGGCGGCGGCGAGAATTTGCTGCAGCTCGTCGCTCCAGCGTTCCCGGCCATCTTCCCGGTCACGGGCCCGCTTTTTCAAGTAGTCGCGCAGCTTTCCGTCTTCGTAAATCAGTTCCAGCGCCTGGGCAGGGGGGCAATCCTTGCAGGCGGCGAGAATGTCGTTGATCACTTGCATATGCTTGCGCTGGTACGGTTTGAGCTGTGTCAGGTGCGGGAGGATATGCAAAACGGGCTTGTCCTCCAAAATGGACTGGCTGCGCACGGCATTCCATGTCTCGCCGGAAATGTACAGCGTCGGCAAGATTTCCCTGAGCGCATCCGTGTCGTCCGGATTGAGCGCCAGCCGCAAGTAGTGCAAAGTCCAGCGAACCGTCTGACGCTGGTAAAACGACTCTTCCTCCTGGGTGTAGTGAAACGGGATGCCCGCCTCGCTCAACCGCTCCAAAAGCGGGCGCGTCGACTCGTTTGTCCGGTAGAGGATGGCGCATTCGCCTAAAGCCGTTCCTTGCTCGCGCCGATGGATGATTTCATCCACGATCCGGGATGCCTGCTCTTCTTCGTCGTCCGGTTCAAACAAAAACGTGTCGCCTTCCTCGCGGTGGAACGAACGGCACGCCTTGTCCCAGCGGGCGCGATTGTGGCCGATGAGCGAATAGCCGAGACTGACGATGGAAGAGTGAGAGCGGTAGTTCACTTCCAGTGTAATCGTAGAGGCTTGGGGAAAATCTTTGGTGAAGCCCAATATGTACTGGGGATCACTGCCGCGAAAGCCGTAGATCGACTGATCGTCATCGCCAATGACGCACAGGTTGTTTTGCGGTGCGCACAGCAGCTTGACCGTCTCGTACTGGATGCGGTTAATATCTTGAAACTCGTCGATCATGACGTGGGTAATCCGCTCCTGGTAGCGCTGCAGCAAGTTTTGATTGTCGCGCAAAAGCTCGTAGCAGCCGAGCAGCATGTCGTCGAAATCAAACCATTGGTGCTTTTTCTTCGCTTCCTCGTAGAGCGGATACAACTGTGCCGCCCGCTTTTCCGCATCGGTCGCCAGTTCGCGGTAGGCAACCTCACGCGGGAGGATGTATTCGTTTTTCCAGCGGCTGACGATGCCGAGCGCTTCGGTGATGTCAGTTTCTTTTAAGGCAGCCAGCTCGTCGTGTCCGAGCAGCGACCCGGTTTCGCGCAGGAGCCGCCACTTTTGCCAGTCTTTTTTCAAAAGCCGCTGCTGATCCCAATTGTTCGGCTGATGGTGCAAGAGCATGCGGTAAAAAATACTGTGAAACGTTCCGGCAATCAGCTCGCGGGCCTGACCGGACGGAAGCTGTCTGGCAATGCGCAGACGGATTTCTTCCGCGGCTTTCGTGGTAAAGGTCACGACCATGATCCGGTTTGGCTCCACACCGAGATCTTTGATCAGGTGGGCGGTGCGCGCTGTCATCACGCGGGTCTTGCCGCTGCCGGCTCCGGCGAGAATCAAAAGCGGCCCATCTGTCGCATGCACAGCCTGCTGCTGCGTAGGGTGGAGCGGTTGGTCAAGCTGTTGCTCCGCCAAGTGCGCGATCGTCTTTTTCGGCATGAAGCGCTTGCGAAAGACCGGGGGCTTTGGCGGAGGCGGAGCTGGTGTGACGCTGCTGCCAATCGTCCGTTTTTTCGGGAGGCGAAAGGAACCGATCGTTGTGGTGTCGGTTTCCGTTTCCGTTTCCGTTTCCGTGCGATCGTCTTCGCAGGATGCTTTTTCCGTCGCGCGGCCGAGCGAATTGTCAGCTGGTGCGCCAGTTGCAGAGCTTGTACCATCTGCATCCGCTGGCGTATGCTCTACAGCTGCGTCAGTGCTGGCGACAGCAGCGGTGCCAGTGACGATAGGGTGGAGCGCCGCCGCTGCCGTCTCGTCCAACGCTTGCAGCCACTCAAAAGTGGCAGGACTGTTTTGCGGCAAAAGCGGACAGTCCGTTTCCAGCGAATGCGCGAAATAAGGCTCAAAGCTGATGCCCGCAACCAGGCGCAACGGGGAGCCGCAGGCCGGACAGCGAACCTTGTCCTGTCGGGCTGCCATGCGCCAAAACGGTATGCGGTTGTAAGTGTCAGGCTGCAACAGGATGGGTTTGTTGTCTAGTAACGCATAGTTCATGTAGGCACCTCGAAAAAACAGCTTCTTTGTCAACGGTCTGACTGTGGAAACAAGAAGTGCCCCCTGGCTTGAAGGGGACACTTGCCAAATGTTGTTCGCTATGACTGGGCGTGCAGCAAAATCGTGTCCTCCGGAAGTGCGGCCGATTCTTCCTCATCCAGATGGGTGATCGCCACGCGTGTGATCCGGTGATTTTCCAACTCGCTAATTGTAAACAGATAGCCTTCGTACATGACGGCTTTGCCTGATGCCACTTCTTCGTTCAGTTGGCTGTAGAGCCAGCCGGCAATCGTATCGACCTCATCGGAGACGATCTCGATCGTCAGAAAATCGTTCAACTCGCTCAAGAGTGTTTTTCCAGAAACCGAGAGGGCATTGCTCGCACTTTCTTCAATTTCAGGCCGTTCATTTTCGTCAAATTCATCCTGAATGTCGCCGACAATTTCCTCCAGGATGTCTTCCATGGTCAAAATCCCTGCTGTGCCGCCATACTCGTCGATGACGATCGCGATTTGCGAGCGGCGCTTTTGCATGAGCCGCAGCACATGGCTGATTTCCATGGACTCTGGCACCGTAAGCAGGGGACGAAGGAAATCGTTTAACTCGGCTTTCCCGGTTGTCAGCGCCGACAGGAAAAAGTCGGAAGTGTGCACGAAGCCAATCAGCCTGTCTTTGTCTTCATGGGCGACAGGGAAGCGTGAGTGGCGGGATTCCCGGATGATTTGCAAATTTTCGTCAAACGTGTTGTCATCGTACAAGCAAATCATGTCGATGCGCGGGATCATAATTTCCCGGGCAAGTCGTTCGGAAAAATCAAAGACGTTGTCCACCAGGGCCATTTCTGTCTGGTCGATGTGGCCGCTCTTATGGCTCTGATTGACCAGCAAGCGTATTTCTTCCTCCGTGTGGGCCGGGTCGCTCTCCGTAGCAGGCTCGATGCCCAAGCGGCGGATGAAGAGGTTGGCCGCTCCGTTCAAAAACCAGATGAGCGGGTAGCTGAGCTTGTAGAAAAACATGAGCGGAGCAGCTGTCCAGAGCGAAGTCGCTTCCGCTTTTTGAATCGCGAGCGATTTGGGAGCAAGCTCTCCGAAAACGATGTGCAAAAACGTAATGATAGCAAACGCGATGGCAAGAGAAACAGGGCCTACCATATACGGCGGGAATTGAAAGTATGCCATCATGGGTTCGACGTAATGGGCGATTGCAGGCTCACCAACCCAGCCTAATCCAAGCGATGCCAGCGTGATGCCGAGCTGGCAGGCAGACAAATAGGCGTCGAGCTCCCGGGTGACCTTTTGCGCGTAGTGGGCACGCTTGTTGTTGCCTTCACTGACGAGCTGGGCCAAACGAGTTTGGCGAACTTTAACCAGCGAGAATTCTGCTGCGACGAAGAAGCCGTTCAAAAGGACCAAAAACACCACGAGCAGCAGATTCAGCGTAATCTCCCCTATCGGACTCTCCAAGCGCACCTCCAGCCTTCCGCGGTGCGAAAGGTGGAGAATTCACCTCCGTTACGCTAATTGTATTTTAAATGTACGAACCAAAAGGAATAAACATTCGTAACTTCCTTGTTACAGGTAAGTATACCAATAGGTCAACCGAAGAGTCAAAACGTTCCGATTTGCCCGGGCGCATTTTGCACATTGTCCGGACATACGGGAATCCCTCGATTCATACACATAAACGAGCAGTTGTCCGAGGGAGGGGAGGCGTGTGTACTGGCTGCAAAAAAGCGTGGCGATCGTCATGGGGAGCGTACTGGTTGCCATTGGCGTCAATCTGTTTTTGGTGCCGCACCGCCTCATGGACGGAGGGATGATCGGGATCGGGCTGTTGGCGACGTATTACATGCAGTGGCCGCCCGGGATAATCATGATTGTCGTCAGTATTCCGGTGTATGTCATCGTGTTTTTTTACGATCGTCGGCTGTTTTTTCACAGTTTTCACGGGATGCTGATCTCAGCCTTTTTGATCGATGTCCTGTCCGATTTGCGCGATTTCAACAGTTGGTCTATGGCGATTTCGTCTGTAACGGGGGGCTTGCTGATCGGCATGGGAGTAGGCTTGATGCTCGCCTTCGAAACGAATACCGGAGGAACGGATCTGGTAGCGCAATTTTTGGCCCGGCGCTTTCGTCTGCCTGTGGCTTTGCTGATCCTGGTGATTGACGGTCTGATCGTGGCCTGCTCGCTGCATACGATCGGACTTGTGCGCACCGCCTTTTCGCTGCTGACAATCGTCGCCGTCGCAGCCACGACACACATGTTCAGCGGGATCGGGCGTCCGCACCCGCCCTATACCATCGTTGGCCCGCTGCACACTTTGCGCGCAGAGCGGAGCAAAGAACGGTTGCGAGCCTTTCCTGTCTTGCCGGTTTTTTACAGGAAAAGACAACAGCTCGCATCTGTACGCGCAAAACAAACCGGAAGAACCAGGGCAGGGGAAGCAAAGTTTTTGGAGAAAATAAATAGGAAAAGGATGAAATGAGGGGCGAACATTGTGTCTACACATACACCGCAAATGATTACGGAGCGGGTCGGCTATTTTCCCGGTCACGTAAACATCGGGTTGGTGATAGGGGAGAGCGGGGCCATCCTGATTGATTCCGGGCTGGAGGCGCAAACGGCGAAGAAAATCAAAAAAGGGCTGGACGCGATAGCCCAGCCCTTGTGCGCGATCATTCAAACACACGCTCATGCCGACCACTTCGGAGGAAACGCCTACCTGCTCGGATGCTGGCCCGAAGCCAAAGTATACGCACCACCGCTGGAAGAAGCGATCATTCGCTATCCGATTCTGGAACCCATCTACTTGAACATGGGAGCAGAACCTCTTGCCGATTTGAAAAACAAGTTTTTGCTGGCGCAAGCTTCCCGGGTGGACCACCTTCTTCCATTAGAAGGAACGATTGCAATCGACGGTGTGCCTTTTACGATCCTTTCTCTGCCGGGGCACAGCTATCAGCAGGTCGGTCTGATCTGCGACGACATATGCTTTGCAGCCGACAGCTATTTGGGTGAAGAAGTATTGGAAAAGCACAAATTGCCGTTTCTTGTGGATGCGCATGAGACGATGAACAGTTTGCACAAGCTCCTCGCGACCACATGCACAGGATATTTGCCAGGTCACGGAGCGTACACCACCTCCTCTCAAGGTGCGGTGCACAAAAATATGGAATGGCATGAACGGATTTACGCTGTCATCGAAGACATTTTAAGAGAGGAGCGCGGAGTAGAAGACGCTCTCGCCCTCCTGTGTGAACGCTTGCACATTTCCATAGAAAACGCCGGAAGCTACGCCTTGTTTCGGACGGCTTTCATGGGCTATCTCGTCGGACTGGTAAAAGAAAAGAGAGTGACCTATCGGTTTTGTGCCAACAGATGGTTGTGGAGCACGGTTCAGGATGGACCAGACGAAGAAGAGAGATAATCGGCAATTTCGGCCAATTTATGCTCGGCTGCTTCCCGAACGGATTTGGGGATGAAAAAAATCTCTTCAGAGGTGTTCATATAAAATTTTGCTTCCAGATACGGATGGCCCAGCTTGACTGTCATCTCGCCTTTTCCAGTGGACGAGGTGGTAAAATTGGTGGGAATGCGCAGGAAATACGTGCTGCTGCTGGCAGAATCGTACATGACGACATCGTACGTGGGCATGCCGTCCCCGCCTGATCGGTGAAACCCCTGCTGTCTGAGCATTTTGTCGACATAGGAGAGTGGCTGCACGACACCGGTCAGGGTCTTGTTTTTTAACCGCATGGACATCCTCCTCGGCTCAACCTGTGAGAAATTCGGGTTTGCTACCATCCTATGTGCGGTGGGCAGATTTCAGACTTGAAGAAAAAGAAAAGAAGGAGTGGAGAAAATATGCTGTTGCAAGCAGACTTACATACACATACGAAGGCGTCGGACGGGACCTGCGAACCTGCGGAAAACGTGCGCCTGGCGAAAGAAGCGGGACTTGCCGCTCTGGCGATTACCGACCACGATACAGTGGCGGGCGTGGCAGAAGCGATCGAAGCGGGAGCGAGGCTCGGGGTGGAAATCATTCCGGGCGTGGAAGTAAGCTCGGTAGGAAACGGGCAAGACATTCACGTGTTAGGCTATTTTGTTCCATATGAGGATCAGGCGTTTCAAGAGCGACTTGTGGGCTTGCGAGAAACGCGCCACCAGCGCAACGAGTTGCTGATTGCCCGCCTGCAGGAGCTGGGTATTTCGATTACGCTGGAAAACGTCTACCGCCGCAAGCAAGGCACAGATAAAAACATCGGTCGCCCGCATATTGCCGAAGAGCTGATCGAGCTGGGCGTCGTGGCCACAATCGAAGAGGCGTTTGACAAGTATTTGGGCAAAGGGGGAGCGGCTTACGTCAATCCTCCGCGCATCTCGCCTCAGGAGGCGATCACGCTGATCAAGGAGGCGGGCGGCGCGGCCGTGCTGGCGCATCCAGGTTTGTATGACGATGACGAGCTTGTGCGCGAGCTGATCGTCTTCGGGCTGGACGGCATCGAAGTCAACCATCCGGACAACGATGAGCTGCAAAAGCTGCGCTACAGCAAGTGGGCACAAGAGCACGGCCTCGTCGTGACAGGCGGTTCCGACTTTCATGGCTGGCGCGGCGAGGAGCCTTTTCACGCCATGCTCGGCTCGCACACGGCGCCGACAGAGGCGGTAGAGCAGTTGCGTGAGATTGCTCGGAGGCGGAAGGGGTAATTGGAGCAGATGGGTTTATATGTTGGAGTGAAAGGTAATAACGCAGTAGTTTAGTCTGCCTGTTGGAGTGAAAGGTAGTAACGCAGGGGCTTGGCCTGTCTGTCGGAGTAAAAAGTAATAATGCAAGGGCTTGGTCTGCTTGTTGGAGTAGAAAGTAAGAACGCAGCAGTCTAGCCTGTGCTGGTGGGGTAAAAAGTAATAACGTAGTGGCTTAGCCTGTCTGTTGGAGCAAAAAGTAATAACGCAGGGGCTTAGCCTGTCTGTTGGAGCAAAAAGTAATAACGCAGGGGCTTAGCCTGTCTGTTGGGGTAAAAAGTAAGAACGCAGGGGCTTAGCCTGTCTGTTGGAGCGAAAAGTAAGAACGCAGGGGCTTGGCTTGTCTGTTGGAGCGAAAAGTAAGAACGCAGGGGCTTGGCTTGTCTGTTGGAGCGAAAAGTAAGAACGCAGGGGCTTGGCTTGTCTGTTGGAGCGAAAAGTAAGAACGCAGGGGCTTGTCTTGTCTGTTGGAGCAAAAAGCAATAACGCAGTAGCCTCCCCTGCCTGTTGGAACAGAAAAGTAGAAAAGTAGCCCCTTATCCGTCAGACGATTGGCTGAACCGGATGAAGGGGCTTTTTTGTCTGGCAAATTACATATTGCCTTGTGCCTGGGAAATGTCGGCAACTACCGTGACTGGCGGATTACAGAACCGTCAGCAAAAACGCCATTCCGAGCCACAGGCAGAGCGGAGTGAACAATCTGGTGTCTTGGCGGCCGAAGACGGTGTGCCGGACTTTTTTAAAGAAGCCCACGTAACGAAAGTCGCCGACAGCACGCAAGAAAAAAACGGCAGTACCGAAGATGCAGCCCCATTGAATCAAGGCGGGCGCCATCAGCGGCGCTAAATAACCGCTTTGCGCGAGCAGCAAATAGTCGGCGAAAAGCAGCAGGCCAGCGACTATGAGCGTCCCGATCTTTCCGGGACGAAATAGCGGGCGGGAATCGTGCGCAGTAACGGGGATGGCCGCAGTGCTTCCCCAACGGCCGCCGAATGCCCAGTACACATGCAACAATGACAGAACGGCCAGGATAGTCGCAGTAGATAAGACGACGAATGTGGTCATGCGAGTGCCTCCTTGGTTAAAGCTTCGTGGGCGTTTTTTTGCAAAAGATACGCAAGCGTATGTTTCGGGCGCGAGAATCCCCCAGTGCAGGGAGGGGGCAGAAAGGGACGTTCTCAGGTCGTCGGATAGAGCCATATGATACATCATCGTACCCGGCATGAAGAAGTTCGCGCAGCAAGGATGTTTTCATGTTGTCAGATGGAGTCATATGGTCATCATCGTGCCTAGATCGAGGAAGTTCCGCAGAAAGGAGGCTTTCATGTGTCAGATGAAGCTGTACGGTACATCACCGTGCCCAGCATGAGGAAGTTCGCCGCAGATAGGGACTTTCTCAGGTCGTCAGATGGAGCCATATGGTCATCATCGTGCCTAGATCGAGGAAGTTCCGCAGAAAGAAAGGATGCTTTCATGTTGTCAGATGGAGCTGTACGGTACATCATCGTGCCCAGCATGAGGAAGCTCACTCAGAAAGAAATGCTTTCATGTTGCCGGATGGAGACCATATGGCTCATCATCATGCACAGCCCTACCTCTACGAAGTCTCCACAGCAAGGCAAGCTTCACGTTGTCCATTTCAAAAAATGCTGCAACGGCGCAGCGATGTCAAACGGCTCGTCCAGCTCCCCGCGCACCAGCCAACCGATGTAGACGAGGTAAGCGAGGTGAGCGCGGGCATTTGCTTCGCCCGGGGAGAGTCCTTTTTTGGCATACAAGGCAGCTACGTAGCCGATTCTGCGTTTTTCAATCCCGGCAACGCGCTTGCCCAGCTCCGGGTTTTGCTTGGCCCAGGCGTACATCGCTGCTTCCGTCTTGCGCTCGGTTGCAAACACGAACGACAAGAGCTGCTCCAACGTAGCCTGCTCGGCTTCCGGCGCAGAAATGATCCGCTCCGTGGCGTGCAGCTCCCAGTAGTCGATCATGGCGTTCAGCAAATCTTGGCGGTCGGCAAAATGGTGGTAGAAACTCCCCTTGCTAATGGACAACTTCCGCGCAATGGCTTCCACGCGCACAGCTTCCACTCCCGCCTCCGCCAACGTATTCAGCCCTGCGCGAACCCAATCTTCTCGCGTATATTGCATGCTTCACCTCTAAAGATACGGTTGCGTATGTTTTGCTTCCATCCTAATTCAGATGGCAAAAGTCGTCAAGAGCAAAACGCCCTCCGCCTGCTTTGACAAAGAGGGGAGGGCAAAAGAAAAGCTCAGGTTGCTAAGAAGGCGACCTGCCAGTGGTTTATGTAGCGCAAGGAACGTCTATGATGCCTGGGGCAACGCATCTATCGCAAAGCTTTGACCATCGCGATATGCTCAATGCCTGCTTCATCAAAAACGTCTCCGTGCGGCTCGTAACCGAGCTTTTCGTAAAAACGCTGCGCGTGTGTCTGGGCGTTTAGTTTGAGGCTGTCGAAGCCGAGTTCTTTTGCCGCGTCTTCCATCACGAGCATGATCTGGCGGCCAAGTCCGGTTCCGCGTTCGCTTTGCAGCACAGCGACGCGCTCGACTTTTCCAACGCCAGGCGCGTACGGACGCAAGCGGCTCGCTCCGACTGGTTCCTGTTCGTTGTAAGCGACGAAGTGCACCGTGCCGCTGCCCTGCTCGTCATGCTCATCGATTTCCAGCTCGGCAGGAACCTGTTGCTCGTCGATGAACACTGCTTTGCGCACCGTGAGCGCATCTTGCATTTCTTTTTCCGAGCTTACTTTTTGAATCGCATAAGATTGTTGTTTCACTGTGGGGACACGTCCTTTTCTGGTGGCAGTAAAAAGATCCCTCCCGGCAAGTCAGGCTCGCGAGGAGGGGAAGAGAAATGCTTTATTTGTTCAAGAGGAATGTCTGGTAAACGCTCCAGATTCCGTCTTCCAGTTGATAAATCAGGTGGAAGCGATCGATCTCGCTGGTCAAATCGATTTTGGCCATGCTCAATTGTCCGGTTACATCACGCAGCTCATCGTCGGACAGATCGCGCCCGATGGTCAGATGCGGAACGTACGCATACGTTTCCTTTTCCGAAACACACTTGTTCACGATTTGCTCGTGCAGTGCGGTAAAAGGCTCTTTGTTTTGCACAGCCAGGTAGATCACGTTTGTTGTAGGATGGAAAGAAGATACCCGATGGAAGTGCGCTGTAAAGCTCTCCGAAGAAAAGGCAACCTGCTCCAGATGGCTCACCAGTTCTGGCAGCTTGGCTTCATCGAGGTCAAAAGCTTCTTTCAAGCGGATATATGGAGGGACCAATGCGTATGCCGGGTCATAACGCTTCCGGTAAGAGTTGGCTACTTCCTGCACCTTGCTGGATGGAAAGACTACGATACTGTACAACATAAGAACCACTCCTCCTTACTATCTATCATGCTCTACAAGAAACTATTTTAACAGAAAATTCTTCATTTGTGTAATGTTATGCGCCGATCCGTATATTCCAGCCGCGTCAGGAAACACTGTGTAGTGCAAGGAGGTGCCGCGCTGCATGTACACGGCCATGATGATTACATTCATTTTTCTCGTCCTGCTTTTGTTGTCCGTCCTGACCTTCACCATTTTGACAGCGATCCGCAAAGGAGAGTTCGAAGAAGCACTCGTCTCGCCTTTAAAAGATGAAGGTCCTAAGGAAGAACAGCCACGGTAAGTTTACCCGTAAAGCGTCCGTAACATGCGCGGTAAATTTTTCTGCCAGTGGCCCCATGTATGGTCACCCTCGAATGTTTCGTAATAGAGGGTGGCTTTTTTCGTTTGCAAAATCGCCCGCAGCTCCTCGTTGGCTGCGTACAGGTTCAAGACGCCGCGAGAAGAGTTCACGGCTGTTTCTTCTGTCCCAATCTCCAGGTAGAACGTTTGGGACACGGTGAGATCAGCTTGGGCGATCCGGCGGTTCAACTGCTCGTCCACAGCACCTGACTGGCTGGCAACTTGTCCAAACGTATGCGGGTAAGCAAGCGCGGTGAACAGCGAAACGACGCCGCCAAGCGATTCACCCAGCAACGTGCGTCCGTTGCCCAATGGATGCGTGGAGTAATGCGAATCAATGAAGCTGACCACTTCATCCGCGAGAAAACGGGAATAGGCAAGATGCTCTTTCCCATCCGGATGGTAGCGGTCGAAGCGTTTGGCTTTGTCGACGGGAAGAAAAACGGCGAGCAGATCAGGGATTTCTTTGTCCGCAATCATCTGATCCAGCAAGGTCGCCATTCTGCCCATTGCCAAGTAATCGTCGCCATCCTGCACGTAAAGAACCGGATAGGAGTAAAGCGGCGAGTAACGTTTCGGGGTATAGACAATCAATTTTTCCGGCGTTCCGAGCAGCCGGCTGTCCAAGACGATTTCCTCAAGGGCCACAGCAGTGTCCTCCTTCTGGGTGTTCTTCGCAAAATTTATTATACAGGAGAGCACATAACCTGCCCAATGCTTTCGTGTGCTCCCGCGCATCGTCGCGAGCTAGTTTGCCCTTCAAGCATTTTGCTGTGGCTCGGCGGAAGGGCGAATTACCAATTATTTGGGCGAAAGATTGTCGCAATTTTGTCACCATGTGATACTATGGTAGGAAACGACTTCACTCGATTTGTGGAAGGGGTTGTCTCTTATATGAAGAAGCAAGTACACAGCATCGAAGTCAGAAACGCTGCTCTCAACCGTCTGGCAGAACGTGGCGTCACGGTGGAGGATATCGCTGAGATTGTCTATCTCATGCAGGCTCCCTATCACCCTGGCCTGACGATAGAACCGTGCATCGAGAGCGTAAAAGCCGTCTTGGAAAAAAGGGAAATGCAGCACGCCATTTTGGTAGGCGTTGAGTTGGATACGCTGGCGGAAAAAGGACTGTTGTCCGAGCCGCTCCAATCGATCATCGCAACGGACGAAGGCCTGTTCGGATGCGACGAGACATTGGCACTAGGCTCCGTCTTCGGATACGGCAGCATCGCAGTTACCACTTTTGGTCACTTGGACAAACATAAAGTGGGCGTCATCAAAAGACTGGACACCAAATCGGAGGAGGGCCGCGTCCACACCTTCCTCGACGACCTCGTAGCCTCCGTGGCCGCAAACGCCTCCAGCCGCATGGCTCACCGCATGCGGGACGAACAGGAAGCAGAACAAGCCCGCTTGGAAGCCGAAGCCCTCAAGCGCGGGGAAGCCAAGCTGCGCGTGGAGGAAAAGGCCGGGGGAACCGAGCAGGCGGGGTAAATGCGTTGCTGCGTAGGTTGGCGGTTTTGATGGTTGAGAGGATTTAGGTGGCTTGGATTGTTACCTACCTATCTTTGTGTGGTTGTTTTGGGCAGGGATTAGGGAGGTAGGGGGAAAGCAAGGAAGAACAAGGAAGCGGAATTTTGTTGGCGGGATTGTGAAAAGCCTGTCGGTCTTGAAAAGGTAGTAGATGGTAAAAAGATAGAGCGTTGTAAAAATCTAGTGAAGATCCAAAAATAGTAAATTGTATAAAGTAATCAAGAGCCATTTTTTCGTTGGTGCTGTTCCCATTTGGGCTGCCGCTTGCAGGAGCGAGTGGCAGGAAGGGTGGGGAGAGGAGCGGCGGGGGGGATGGCTTTTTGGGGTTCGGGGGTGAGAGTAGGGGGAGGGGGAAGTTAAAGTGTTGGAGTAGGGGAAGAAGAGGGATAAAGAGCAAGGACAAGAGCAAGGCGACGGCACTCCCTCCCGACCCCCACTTTTCATTCCCCAAGCCCCAGAATTGATGGATGTAGCAATGATTTAGGAGTGTACTTAGAAAAGGGGGGCAGTCAGTAACAACTTGGAAAAGTTGAGGAGTGGAGGGCGAGGAAAAATTTATCGGTTATTTTTCAGCAGAAAGGGGAGACAGCTTGAGTTTTACAGGTGGTGAATACGCCATAAAGTAGGTTTTAAGCGGGTTTTTCAAGTTCTTTTGGTCAGAGTGAAAAAAATTACAAGAAATTATTCATTTCCTCTTGAAATCCAATTTAGGATGCTGTATAGTAATAAATGTGATCGACGTCCGGTGCGATTGGGGCCCTTAGCTCAGTTGGTCAGAGCGGTCGGCTCATAACCGATTGGTCGTAGGTTCGAGTCCTACAGGGCCCACCATTAAGTGAGTACATACGTTTCACAAGGTCACATACATATCCCATGATCCGGTAGCTCAGTTGGGAGAGCACCATCTTGACAGGGTGGGGGTCGCTGGTTCGAACCCAGTCCGGATCACCATAAAAAAGCTGATAACGGCGCGGTTTCTCGAAATGAGAGGCCGCGCTTTTTGCATTAAAAAAAGAGGTTTGCAAACAAATTGCAAACCTTTACCTTACTAAAGCGCTTTTTTGCCGTTTTCTTTGTCCTCATCCTTATTAAAAAGTGAGTCACCAAATTGCTTGGCTGCTTCACTTTGCATGTTAGGAAGAACATGAGAATAGGTGTCCAGTGTAATACGTATGTTGGCATGTCCGAGGCGTTCCTGGGCAATCTTCGGATGAACTCCTTTTTTAAGAAGTAAAGTAGCATGAGAATGTCTAAGGTCATGGAACCGTATTTTTGGAACGTCAGCCTTTTTCAACAAGCGGTAGTAGGTACGAATCAAATTTCGTGGTAAAACCTTCGTCCCAACTGATGTACAAACAACTAAATCGTTGTCTTGGTAGACCGATCGTGCCATCAATTTTTCCTGAGCAATTCTCCTTTTATGTTTTTTTAGTTCAGCTACTGTTTGTTCTGGTAGTGCTATTGACCTTTGGGCGCTTTTTGTTTTCGGTTCCTGCAATTCATCACCTTTATTTGAAAGTGTTTGCTGAACCGATATCTCCCCATTTTCGAAATCAATATCTTTCCACCGGAGGCCAAGAATTTCCCCGCGTCTCATCCCGGTGGTAATTGCAAGGAAAAAAGCAATGTAAAGTCGATCCTCCCTTGCCACATCCAAAAACTGCAATACTTCCTTTTCACTCCAAACTTCCATTTTCTTTTTACTAAATCGTGGTTTATCAACCAATTTAGCAACATTTTTTGCAACGAATCCTCGTTCATGAGCGCGTGTCAGGACAGCATTAATGATTGTATGGATTTTAGTTATGACCTCATCCGATAGAGGTGAATCGTCTCTTTTAAGCATTCTATAAAAAGCTTCAATGTGCATAGGATTCAACTTTGATAATTCATATTTCCCAAGATGAGGGAGGATGTGAATATTGACGAGCCATTCGTAGTTGCGATAAGTAGAACTCCGCACACTCATCCTTTTGTTATCTAACCAGGACGTAAGAAACGAAGAAAACATTTCTTTAGACGGCTCTATATAAGTCCCCTGGTTAATTTCAGTTATCTTTTCAGCCATAGCCTTCTCAGCTTCTTTTTTAGTTGCGAAACCGGAGAACCATTTCTGCTGTCGTTTACCGGTGGTTTCATCTTTACCAAGATCAAGCACGAAACACCACTTGGAACCTCGTTTTCTAACATGTCCTTTCATATGTTCATCCTCCTCGTATTAATCCACATCAAAATAATGTTACGGTACGGAGCGAGAAAGTAATGTAAATTAAATAGAAACATGTGTTCTTAAATGTGGTAAAAAGAAAAAGTCCAAGATGGACTTAACTAGCATTAATCTCATTAGATACAGATGGGATGGGTGATTTGATAAGTATTGCTTCTCCTGTCATTTCGGTTGGTAACCAGTTAACTACCTTAAAATGAATGTCATTTAGATCGAGCATGTTCTCTTCTAAAAACTCATCGAAAATCTTTCTGGATTTTGCTCCAATGCCAGTTTTGATAAAACGAGTCTTTTGTCCGCGATCGTTTTCTAAGTAATAAAATCGCTTATCTTTTTTAATTATTAAAAGTTCGTTAGGTTCATATGTAGGTGGATTAATTCCTACAAATTCCTCAAAAAATGAAGATGTTACACCTATTTGTAAAACAATTTCATCTTGTTGTAGCCTTAACCTAAAGTCGTTTTCATTTCTTTCGGCTATTTCTGGGGAGAAGGCAAAATGACCAGAAAATCGTTTCCTTAGTCGTTGAATTTGCTCATCGGTAAGTATATTACTACTTCTTAAACTTTGAGGTAATTCTGATTTCAACGATTTAATTTCAGTTTTAAGGGCATTTATTTCAGTATTTATTTCCTTGATTTTTGATACTTCCGATTCCTTTTCAGACAATATTAAATCCTTCATTATTTCAAGTTGCATCACGTGAGCATTCTTATCTTCAATGTCCTTTATAGTTTCAATTTCTTTTCCAATTATTTGATACCAATCTTCGATTGATGAACTAATTGCTCTGTTTAAAAAAGAATTGATTACTTTTAATGAGTTAGTGTTTAAGTCTTCACCTTGGTCTATTTTAATTATTTCTTCCGCTAGAGAATCGGATGCAGCTTCAATTTCTTTTATTCGACGGTAAGCACTCGATGCAAATTCTTTTTGGCTTTGTTTAAAACTGTATTTTGCGCCTAAATAGGTAAAAATACCAGAGAATACAATCGAAAATACAAAAACAAGAATATTTATTAGCATTGCTTCTAAGTTTGTTAAGGTATGTCCAACTATTAGACTTACTATCTGTATTAAAATTAATATAACTGAAACTACAATACTTACAACCAATGAAATCTTTAGAATTTTATGTTGGTCAAGTAAATCCTTCATAACGAATAAGTCCTTTCAGATGAGGTTGCAGTTATTTTATCACGAAATTGGTTTTAATTGCTAAATATTCTGGCCGATAACACTTCTTCTATGTCGGAAACTTGTATGATTAATTGCTTGATGTCTCTAAAGTCTACATTAGCTGCGGCAGCCCTTTGTAGTAAGAATGGAAGAAAAATACCGAACTTTCCTGGCTTTTCATGGTTAAGAGTTAAGTCGCCAAGTGTAACAGAAATACTCAATGCCTCGGAATGAAAATCATCCGAATTTTGTCTTTGAAACGGGGCTTCAATAGGGAGGTATAGTGTATTTTTTGACCAATCAAGCTCCCCCTTAGGGAAAACAACGACATACCAGATAGGTGCTAGTTTTTCTTCTAGATAGTCATAATAAACCGTGATTTTCACCGAGATACAACTCCTTCTCCCTTTCGAAGTTTTCTTTGTATTGCCAGATGGAAAAGCTTTTTTGTTTCATGTGACCAGTTGGCTGGATCAGCTCTTTTATACTGATTTGCAAGTGTGGTAACAAATTCATAATGTGATCGGCCGCGTGTGACTCTTCGAAGTATTTGATCCCATCGCCTGTTTGCCAATTGATGCGTTACTCCGAATTCTTTAGAGAGATGATCGATAATTTCGTTTTGCGTGGCAGGTAAGTTCATCTCCCTAATCATAAAGAAGGGGAGCGCAGCGTAAAGCTGAAAACTGTTTGCCTGAGTTTCTTGGAGTTCGCGGAATGTATTAGGCATCATCAATTGATTTCCGATATGTCGAAGTGAATGGCATAACTCATGGCAGAAAATTTCCCACTGTCGTTGCGGAGAGTGGAGTGAGTTAATAAACACGTGGGTATAGTCTTCGTCAAATATTGCTTCGTCATGTATACCTGGAGCGAATGTAACACCAATTCCTAAAGTTGCTGAAATGTTATCAATGGTTAAATCAAAGGGGGTTCTGATGTCATGCTCGATGTAAAAATTCTCGACCCATTCTTCCAAGACTGTTGGTTCGTAAAAGTTAAACATAATAACCTCCTCAAAAAAGCAAACGTACGTTCGGTTATATAGTAGAAATAAAAACCCTGGCTTGTCCAGGGTCATTTATTTTCCAGATTTTTTATTCTGCTCCAGAACCCTCGCTTTGTGCTTCCTAAACTCTTCTAGTTTCCACTTTGCTGTTTCAGGTAGCTCCTCGAGCAAAAATTCCTTTTCGTCATCCGGCAATGAGTCAAAGTCATGGAAAGCTCTACTAATTGTCTTAGCTAGTTCAGATATTGAAGAACTCGTACCCTCGTTCGCGGTTTTCTTTTCAGTAGAAGATTGATCTTCAGTGCGCCCTGTTAGTATGAAATCAGAGGTTGTATCACAGATCTCCGCAATTTTAGCAACATCTTCAACACTTGGAGGAGTGTAATCACGTTCCCAATTAGAGACTTTTTGTGAAGAAACATTAACTCGAACAGCGAATTGTTCTTGAGTCCAGTTCTTAGTTTTTCTAAGTCTCTTTATTCTCTGGCCGACCGTTTCCAGCACAAATCACCTCCATATATTAATATTATCAACAACTAACGTAATTCGGTAGTGAACTAACGAAAAATGAGAAATTATTGAAAAGTCATGTTGACATTAACGAAATCCGTTAGTATAATCAAACTAACGAAATTGGTTAATTGAAAGAAGAGGTGATCTTGAATGGTACATTTGAATGTAGAACGTATTAGGAAAGCAAAAGGTGTTACAAAAACCCATTTAGCTCAAAAACTTAATCTTTCCTTACAAGGGTACAGACATATTACTTCTGGTAATGTTCGATTAGATGTTGAGAGATTAGGTGTAATTGCATTCGTATTAGGTGTTGAGCCAGCTGTTTTTTTTGATGATGAACTAACGGATTCCGTTATAAGAGAGATGTCTAGTTCAAAGCCAGCCTAGGGAGTGAATGTAATGACAAAGCAAAGAATTACGGACGTTGATCAACTGCCCTTGATGATGAAAATGCGTGATGTAGCCAACGTAATGGACATTGCCCTGCGCCGTGCATATGAGTTGGCTCAGAACCCAACTTTTCCAAAGATCGTTGTAGGTAAATCGATCCGTGTACCAAGGGATGCTTTCTTCCGTTGGCTGGATCAAGAAACCCCACCGAAAGAGGTATCCGCATGATCGCCTCTAAAGGAACCCCCTCGGTGGGAGCCGAGGGAGAGTCTGGAAGATGAGCAAATTCATTGTATCTCATAAAACTACAAAGCGAAGGTAAGGAGTGAACGAACGGATGAGCGCAAATGAATTCGGCCACCAGTTAGGAAATGCGCTAATGGAAGCTAACATGACGCAAATGACATTTGGATTCGAAGCACATGTAAGCAGAGAAGCGGTATCTGCTTACAAAAATGGACGAGCTGTAGCTCCACCGGATGTGAAATCAAAATCGATTCTTCTTACTGATAACGCGTTTCTGGCAATGGCTGCAGCTCACGAATCTACCGCAGGGACAAGCCCGGTGATCCTTGACGGCGATAACGTAGATCTAAACCGGCACACAGCCGTTGCCAAGACAGTCGAGGAAGTCGAAGAGCTCCTGGATGCGATCAAGAAGGCCCAAGCAATTTTAATTAAGCCGCCGAAGAGCCTTACGACGCAAGAACGTCAGCAGCTAGAGAAGTTGATACAGGAAACCCTCGACGTGATCACCTCAACCACCAACATGGCCGCTGTAATTTGTAGGGAAGTCAAGCTTTCCTGGGTGTATCAATGGACACACCATAAAGCCAAACTGGCCAAACGAGGATTTCTAAAAATAGTGACCGGGGGAGGTGGGGTGAAATGACGAAGGCTCAGGATTGGAATAGCCGGGTGCTGGAAGTGTTGGAGCAAACCTATCCATATGACGCAAAGCAGATGGCTCTCTTTGTACAAGAGGGGGAAAGGCAAAATCAGCTGTATGCTGAACGGTTGAACGAATTTCGGAAACAAGTTGAAGAGAGGGAGGGAACAGCGTGAATATCCAAACACTGCGGATGCAGCTCCACTTTTATCAACGGATGATGATCATTGCTAAAACGGCTGGAGACTTAGTTGCTCATGAAGTCTATAAGCAAATAACACGGGAATTGACCGAACAAATCCAAGACAAAGAAAAAACCGCCTGCTCGCAACAGACGGCCTAACGAAAATATTCGATACCGGAAGAATAACACATTCCTTAAAGGGAGGGCAACCCATATGAAAAGCAGCACGCTGAGCAACATCACAAGAGCTCGCTCGTTGATTACGGAGACCACTAACCTGTCGGCGCTTCTCAATGAAGAAAAGCAAGCCTTAAAAGATACGGAGCAGCAGTTGGAGCAACTGGCCAAGAAGCAAATCGATGTGCAAAACAAGGTGAACCATTTGGACATGTCCATAGGCGACAACATTCTGGAACTGGTAAGCATTATGGCAAAGCTGGTCAGAGATCGCTTGGAAAACGTGTACAGCAGCAATCCTGAGCGGTTCGTTGAAGAGGATGGGACGATTGATTTGCAACAGGACGATCTCTTTGCCCAAGAGACAGAGGAATTGTTAGACCTCTTTGAATATCACGATCAGGTCTACAGCCGCGAATACATCCGCGATTACGTGTGGGAAAAGCTGGACCGTTCCGTTTTTACCGTAGCCGAGGAAACGGTTCGTGAGATGTATCAGGATTCCGCTGCATATCGGAAAAATCCTCTCGGGTACCACGGATTAAGTCAGCGGGATTTTCTCGCCGGTTAAAGAGTCGAAACTGGGGCTTGCCGCCTCAGTCGCAGGGGAATGACCATTCCCTGCCTGATGAGACTGGTCATACATAAGCGAGGTCACAACGGGAGCAGTCATCGGAGCTGTGACGGCTGGCAGAGAGGTTGGGCTGCTGGCGACCTCGTGGCTAAGAAAGGGGGGAGTGAAAATGTCAGAAGTAAAACATGGCGGTTGCGCTGATTGCAAAAGCAAAGAACAGACAGTGTTATCAAGTGTTGATGTTCCTGGACAAACAGTAGGAAAAGCAGTGTGCGACAAATGCCTGTCTCAGCAAAAATAAAAGACCCAGCGCTGCAACGCTGAGCCATTAGGTGAAACGCTGTTAGAATTCGGTTATTTCTAGCCTAGCGTGTTCGCCTCCAAAAAACAAGTGGGAGGTACGTAAATGAGTAATGAGCTGGCGGTAATCACAAGCCTCGGTGATGGCAATGTTTTTGTCAAGAAAACGGATGGAGGGCAAATTCGCTCCGTAAAAGGAAGAATGGCCCTTTCCGAAAAGCAAGGCGAAATCGCAGTGATTCAAGACAAAGGGATGGTAACGGCAAAGGGGTTTAACAAACTGAATCAGATTGCCGGCCTTTCCATTGTAACCCCCGAAAAACTAACGCTTCCTGAAGGGCACACGGTGGTCAATCCTTATCCGATCATTGATCCCGAGAGTGGAACGATCAGCAAGGTCTGGGTCAAAAAACTTGCGATCGGCTTCAGCCCTATTGGGAACCTCGTGATTACATCTGCAACACTTCTCTACGATGTGAACATGTATTTCATTCAAGACCTGACCAACAAGGTCAAATATAACAAAGACGCTGGTCGGGTTTGCATGGAGGCCATGCTGACAGAAGAAGAAAAGAGAAGTGGCGGATTCTACAAAATCCAAGGCCCTCTTGGTGTATACGTGGATTTCACCCACAAAGAAATTCTCAAAGCAGTAGATACCTTCATCAATAAAAAGCAGTTTGCTGAGCGGAATGCTCAAACCATTTGCGAGCGCTTGGTGATGTCCAAGCATCCTGCATTGGCTTATCCATACGTGGAAGTAAGTGGCCCTGAAAAAAATCGTGTGGCAGCTGTTACCGTGGTCGGCTATGTGAACGAGTTTGACCGTAAACAGCTTTTGGAAATATCCACCCAGGCTGAGCGCGGAGAAGAAATCAAGGTGAACGGCCAACGTGCTGAGATCATCGAAACTACTGCCGAAGCCACTACCGAAGATATGATCATCGATCAGGAAGAAGATGAGTTTTCCGTATCCTCTGGGCATCAGGGCGATCTGTTCAGCCGCGCTGCTTCCGCTGGTGAAGGCGAGGTGAAGTTCTGATGAGCAAAATCCAAGCGATCACCATGCAGAATCTGAAAGGAACGACGGCCAAGCAGCCTCTGACCGGAAAAGACATCTTCATTGGCCGGAACGGATCGGGTAAGACCACCCGCCTCCAAGCGTTGCAAATGTCCATGCTCGGTTATGTGCCAGGGAACGGAAAGAGAGCATTGGACAATTACAAATTCTCTTCTGATGAAAACGTGATGAGCGTAGGGCTGGAGCTCGAGGGATTCAAGTTCACCCGCACATTTGAACGGACCACGAAGCTTACAAAGGGCATACCGAATGTAACCATCTCCGAATCAATTACAGTTTCTCCGGCACGCGGGGAACGGACCGAAACCGACCGGAAGGCGCGTGTTGCCGCAGAGGTAGGAAACTTCCCGGTGATGTTGGATTTCAACGAATTTCTCACTCTTTCCGATTCCAAACGCCGTGATTTCATCTATGGCCTGAGCGCCGGCATCCAAGGGGGATGGAACAAAGAACGAGTCGCCCAGTATCTTGAGGAACGGCTGCTGACGATGGAGATTGAGGTCAATTCTCCCGATCTGCATCAGGCATTAACGGAGACCATTGCCGCAGTCTTGTTCGAATACAAGGACGGCATGTCGATCGATGAAGGGCTGCTCGCAATGCGCGGGTATGTCTCCCGAGAATGGTCCACGTGGAAAGAGAAGGCCAAGAATGCAGAAGGCGCCATTAAGCAGCTGGCTGAGCAAAAAAATAAGATGGCGGAAACGGATCGGAACATTGAGGCAAACAAGCAGGAGCTGGCCGAGATTCGTGAACAGCTGGTACAAGTGGAAGCTCAGTTGGCAAGGGATACAGAGAAGAAAAAAGCCATTGATCGCAGGATCTCCAGACTGCAAGAACTGGCAACGGTGATTGAACGCCTATCTTCTCAGACGCCAGAATCTACAGACTGGATTGATCAGCAAATCGATGCGTTGGAAGCTCAGATGATACATGTTGCCGACACTACCGAATTCGATGCCCTTTCCATAGAAAGAGCCAACCTGCAAAAAGAAGTCAACAATATTCAGCAACACGAAATCACTCAATTGAATCAGGACGTTGCCCGCCTTACCGCGGAAAAAGCCTCCATTCAGCAAACATTGGATACCATCAACAAAACAAAAGGGGTCTGCGTAATTCAGAGCCAGATCGCTTGCAACAAGGATTTTTCAGCATATATCGAATACGCTGCTTCGGAGATTGCACAAAAAGACGAAGCGATAAACAGGCATCACGAATACTTGAAAACCGCTGAGAAATCCATTCAACAGCGGCAGGAACGGATTATGGAGATTGAGCAACGGTTGTCAGTCATTATGCAGCAGACAAACCGAAATCAGCAGGAAAATGCGGAACGAGCCAAATCAATCAAAAACCTGCAGGCACAGAAATCGGCCATACTAGGCGCGGAGCAAAAGCGACTTGATGACCTGAAGCGTGCCCAGGAAGAACGGGACAAGCTGCAAAATGAGCCAGTCGAAGCCATTGCTCCCCTTGATTTGTTGGGGACCCGTCGGAACGGTCTGCGTGACCAAATCACTCAACTGCAGGCAAAGGTTGAGGAGCAAGAAAAGGTACGGAATCAGATGGCTACTCTCCGCACCTCCATGCTGGCGAACAAAGAGGCGGAATTCAAATCAGAGGCTTTCAAAATGCTGGATCAAGCGCTTGGAGCAAAAGGGATTCAGGGAGAGATCGTCAAGACAATGCTGGAGCCCATGAGGGAAGATATTGAGGCCAATCTGCGAGTGTTGGGGATCAATTACCCTGTTTTCTTCCAAACGGAATCGGACACAGGGCAGGAAATCTTCCAGTTTGGCTGGGAGGACAGCAGCCAGCGTCGCAACTTTGATGCGCTGTCTACTGGTCAGCAGATGATCTTCCTGATCGCTTTCCTGGTGGCTGTGTTGGATCGGGCGAAACCTCCGATCAAGGTGCTTGCGTTGGATAACATCGAGAACCTCGATGAAACGAACCTGCGAAACGTCCTGTACGGTTTGGACAAGCTCTCTGACAAACTCGACAACATTCTGATTGCTGGCGTGGTTGACCCCCATGATATTATCCCAGCCGGGTGGTCGGTGCATCCCATCGGCTTGAAGGAGGTAGCAGAAGATGTCGCTTAACCTTCTTCAGGGATTAAACGAAGAACAGTCAGCCGCTGCCACATCGAAGGAGCCGGTCATTCTATGTTTGGCTGGTGCCGGTACTGGTAAGACAAAGACGCTCACGACGCGCATTTCCTATCTGTATGAGGAAAAGAGGGTGGGGACCAGCAATATGCTGGCACTCACCTTCACTCGCCTGGCAGGACTGGAAATGAAGGAGCGGATCGCTCACCTCATCGGTGAAGAAGAGGCAATGAAACTATTCTGCAATACCTTTCACTCCTTCTGCGTCAGCGTGCTGCGTGAATGGGGCCATCGGGTTGGACTGGAACCCAACTTCTCGATTTATGACCAGGAGGACCAAGAGGCCATCATTGCGGCCATCCTCGATGAGTTCAGATACGATGCGAAGGTGCGGCAAGTATTGGACGATATTGCCCTGCTGGTTCGTGGTGGAGAAGGGAAATTCCGCTCTTACGAATCGGAGCAAGCAGCACGGGAATATCTCTTTCGGTTAAAACAGAGCAATGCCATCAGCTTGGATGATTTGCTTACCAAAACCTTGGAACTGATGAGACAAGACGACATCGCTACATACTATCGAAATCAGTACAAGTACGTATATGTGGACGAGTTTCAGGACACCGACAATGTGCAGATGGACATTATCCGGGCAATGGCTCCAGAGAATCTGTTCGTTGTAGGGGACGATTATCAAGCGATTTACGGGTTTCGCGGGGCGAATGTGCAGAACATCCTGGACTTCCCAAAACAGTATCCCAATTGTGAAGTGATCAAGCTGGAACGGAATTATCGATCAACGGCTCCAATCGTGGAAGCCGCCAACACTCTGATTAAACATAACGAGAACCGAACGGATAAAAGGCTTGTGAACGAACGAGACGGCCAACCGATCGAGCTGGTTGAAGCTCCGCTTACGGTGGAGGAAGAGGCCCATTATGTGGTGGCAACAGCTTACTTCCATGTCCAGAAAGGAGGGAAGCTCTCGGATATCGCAGTGCTGGCGCGGACGAATGGACAGCTTGAAATTATAAAGGAGAAGCTTGCCGAGGCAAAGATGGCAGCGGTGGTCGTGAACAAGCACGCTGATCCGCTTAAACGGACGGACATCAAAAAACTAATCAGCTTCATGTCCCTGGTGGTCAATCCAAAGGATGAAAAGGCGCTCTGGTCCTGCATTAACTTCCCTGCCAACCGGATGACGGACCTTGAAAGGGCAACCTTGCTCTCCAAACCAAACTGGTCAAGTGAGCGGCCCTTGGATGTATTACGGGCAGAAGGAAGCCCAAAGGTGCAGGATTTCGCCAGAATCGTTGACACATTACGAAACTTTGATGAGATCCAGTTTTTTGACATCGATGCTTACGAGGCGATGAGACAAGCTGGGTATGCTATCGGATTAAAAGCCTATTACGAAGAGAAGGGCCTGCAGAACCGTATCGACGATATGCTGGCAGCTCTACGATACGTGAAGCGTTGGTGCCTCCAGCAAGAGGCGGCCGGTGAGCGGAATAACATCGAAGCCTTTCTGAAATGGATGCGAATCCGAGACATACAGGATTACTTC
Organism: Brevibacillus sp. FSL K6-0770; assembly: GCF_038000275.1. Taxonomy (NCBI): domain Bacteria; kingdom Bacillati; phylum Bacillota; class Bacilli; order Caryophanales; family Paenibacillaceae; genus Brevibacillus; species Brevibacillus sp. FSL K6-0770. The sequence continues at coordinate 3,985,756 of NZ_JBBOBQ010000001.1, read as the reverse complement.
CGCAAAGACGAGGACGCGGTTCAACTCCTCACCGTCCACGGTTCCAAAGGTCTTGAATTCGACACGGTGATCCTGGTCGGGATGAATCAGGGCACATTTCCATCAAAGAGGACAGTCGACATGGAGGAGGAACGGCGCCTGATGTATGTGGCCGTTACGCGGGCAAAGAGAAGGCTCATTCTCACCCGGCCACGTGAGATCGCTTTATACGGCAAAAAGTTCTTCCAACCTGGTCCCAGCCAGTTCATTAGGGAAATGGGTCTCATGCCTGCTGTGGAGGAGGTGGGACTGTGAAACGGCGTAGCTTGCAGCTGAAAGAAAAGATTCTGTTGAAACAACTCGAACCGAAATTGCAACCGGACAACTGGTTGATTATTAAGAAGCATCCAACAGCTTGGCATTTGGAGCATAAAGAGTCAGGCAAGGTAAAGGTCGTTGAATTAAGAGCCTCTTAACAATGAGGAGGTCGCGATGGTCGGAGACGTTTATGAGTTTCGTTTTATGCGCTGGGAGGTTGCCAAAACCTTCTGGCGCAACGGGGAACAATGGGCAAGGTTAAAGTGCCTAACCAAGAGGAAAAAGCCATGGGAAGTTCCAATGACGTTCCTCACATTGATGGAGAAAACACGGAAAGTGTCTTAATCAAAACAAAATCGAAAAAAGCGGAGGTGATGATGGTTGAACTACATACGTGAGCTTAATGCCTTCTACGATCGGCTCGAAACAAGCCCACTATCGACATCTGCAATTGCTTTATGGCATGCGTTAATGCACATAAACAATAAAGCTGGATGGATAGATACGTTTGCTGTAGCTGTATCTGTGTTAAGCATTAAGACCGGCCTCTCTGAGCGAACCATCACCAACGCAAGGCATGAGTTGAAACAAAAAGGTTTTATCGACTTCCAGTCGCGTAAAGGCAACAAATCAGCAATGTACAAAATGATCAGTTTGTCGGCAATAAATGCCGACAGTTTTTCCTACAATCTTTCCGACAGTTCTTCCGACAGTGTTTCCGGCAATGCTTCCGCATTATTTAAACAAAACAATACTAAACCAATTAATCTTCTACCTGCTACGCATGCGCGAAGTGATGATGATCCATTTCTGATCTATCAGCAAGAAATCGGTAAGTTCACGGAGACAATCAAGGACAACATGATTGATTGGCTCGATGGTGGCTATTTTGAAGAGCCTAAATCGATTCTCGTCGAGGCCATAAAGGAGGCTGCCATCCATGAGAAGAGATCGTGGGCTTACATTGACCGGGTTCTTCGGCGCTGCCTGCAGGAGAATGTTAAGACTCTGGAGGAAATGCGCCAAAAGAAAGCCGATCATGAACAAGCCAAAATGGCAAAGGTAACGCCAATTAGAGGGGGGGACGCTGGTGCAGTCAATCAGCGCAGAAGAGCTCATACAGATGTTCCAAAACCTATCACAAAAGGCGAAGCAGGACGCCTCAACAAGCCGGACAACTACAACGAGCGCATGCTCCAAGTGCATGGACAAGGGTGGCTTCCTGACGACGTCATCTGACGGCCATGAGGTGTGGCGGGTTTGCGAGTGCCAGGAGCAAGCGAAAATTGAGCGATTGTTCCGCGCAAGCCAAATCACTCCCGGCTTTCAGCATATGGGATTCAAAAACTTTGATTTGGATCGGCCACAAGTGGTACTGGATGCTTACGTGGCAGCGACGGATTATTACAAGGCATTTCACGAGATCCGGAAGACAAGACAAAACAGCATCGCACTTCTGGGGGCTGTCGGCAGCGGAAAAACACATTTGCTGATGGCGATCGCAAACAACCTCATCAAGCAGCGAATCCCGGTGATGTACTTCCCGTGGGTGGAAGGATTCAACAACATCAAGGATGACCTGGACAGGCTGGATGAGAAGGTGACGAAGCTGCAACATGTCGATGTGCTCTACATCGATGACCTATTCAAAGGCCGAACGACTCCTACAGCGTTCCAGCTCGAGCAACTATTCGCAATCGTCAATTTCCGGTACTTGAACAATCTGCCGCTGCTCGTTTCCTCGGAGCGAGACATTGACGAGATATCGGATATCGATGATGCAATTGGCTCTCGGATTTACGAGATGACCAGAGACTACAACGTGACCCTGCGCGGCGAAGGTTTGAACTATCGCTTGGAAGGGAGGGCATAGGAGCCATGTTCGATCGATTACCACCGCAGAACCTTGAGGCAGAGCAGTCCGTCCTGGGCGCCATCTTCCTCAGCAAGCAAGCGATAGAAACGGCATCTGAACGGCTGACTGCCGAGGATTTCTATCCGGCCAATCATCAGCGAATATTCAGCGTCATGCTGGAGCTCTACGATGCGGACAAGCCTATCGACCTGGTTACCGTGACTGCCGAGCTGCAAGACAAAAAGCTGCTTGAAGAAGTCGGAGGGATCGCTTACCTGACCAATTTGGCCAGCTCGGTGCCAACCGCAGCGAACGTGGGATATTACGCGGAGATCGTGGCGGAAAAAGCGTACCGTCGGCGTGTGATTGAGGCCAACACAAAAGCTATCAACCAAGCCTATGAGAGTGAAACCGTTGATGAACTGATTGCCGAGCAAGAACGCATTGCCATGGATTTGGGGGAGAAACGGAAAAGCAGCTCCGATTTCGTTCCCATCAAGGATGCCATGATGGATGCCTATGAGGAGATTGACCGCCTCAGTACTCGCAAGACGGAGATCACTGGTGTACCTTCTGGCTATTCAGATTTGGACGCAATGACCGGAGGGTTCCAGCGATCAGATTTGATCATCCTGGCTGCGCGGCCTTCCGTTGGGAAAACCGCCTTTGCATTGAATATCGCCCAAAACATCGGCATCAAGACAGGGGAAACGGTCGCCATCTTTTCACTTGAGATGAGCACACTGCAGCTGGTCAAGCGGATGATTTGTGCGGAAGGAAATATCGATGCTTCCAAGATGCGGAATGGCGGCTTTGAGGGCGACGATTGGGAGCGAATGACCAGAGCAATCGGAAACTTGGCGAAAGCGAAGATTTTCATCGATGACTCCCCTGGTCTGACGGTTCAGGAGATTCGGAGAAAGGCGAGAAAGCTCAAACAGCAGCATGGACTCGGCATGATCTTGATCGATTACCTGCAACTGGTTCACTGCGTTTCTAAGGGGAACAGACAAGAGCAAGTCTCCGAGGTCTCCCGCATGCTTAAAGCGATCGCCCGAGAAATGGACGTACCGGTGATTGCACTTTCACAGCTCAGTCGCTCGGTCGAGCAGCGTCAAGACAAACGCCCGATGATGTCCGATATCCGTGAATCCGGATCTATTGAGCAGGACGCCGATATCGTTGCCTTTCTGTATCGTGACGACTATTACGACAAGGAATCTGCCAACAAGAACGTCGTCGAGGTCATCATTGCTAAGCAACGGAACGGTCCGACCGGTACAGTCGAGCTCGCATTCCTGAAAGAGCATAACAAGTTCGTCAGCATCGATCACCGGTTCGAAAGGCAATCACCTGCGGACAAGCCGGCAGATGATGATGAAAAGGACAGAACATGGAGATAGGGGAGAAATGACGCATGAAATTACTACGTGAAGTGCTGCTTGCCAATCTGATCAAACACGGCATTACAGAGGCGTGCGGCAAACCTGTTGAAGAAGCATCACTCGATGAATTGCAAGACGAATGGCATCGTTATGAAATGCAGCGCAATCCAAAGCAAACGCCTTAGGGAGACGGATGATGTTATCACCTCGACTCGTGATCCCCTTACTGATGGAAAAACGTCGGCGGAATCCGACCACGCAAAAGATGGAGAACATATGGGTCGTTCCAACATGGAACCATCTGTACATCATCGTCAAAAACCGTCCAACACTCGGAAAGTGGGGGGAGCTGTACAAACAGCGGGTAGCCGATGCAGCACTGGAATGGGCTATGGATAATGACTGGGTATCGGTTGAAGGCAGGAAAGTTATTCTCCGGACATGGATTTACTGGAACGACGGGAAAGACAAGGACTGCCACAACACTGATAAAGCGTGGGCTGATGCTCTCGAAGGCATCATCTACGATGACGATAGTCAGGCTCTGATCCAGTATCAGGATTTTGAAATTGACCGGGCCAACCCGCGCATCGAGATTGAGCCGGTAATTGGCAGCCCGATCATTAAGGACAAGCCTAAGCGGAAAAAAACAACCAGAAATCAGATGGTTTTGGATTTGTAAAACCCAAGGGAGGGTGTGGAAGATGAGCTGTCCCCCTCACCATTTCAAATTAGGGAGGAATATAGAATGCCGTACATTGATTTCAAATCTGTTGTCAAGAAAGTGAATCTGAAACCAGGTGGCAAGAAGGAAATTGTGTTGGAGGTTTCAGATAACGGATTGGACGGAAAACTTGACAGTTTATCCGAGATGATCGATTGCAAGGTAGACGTGTCGATGGAATCCCTGATTGTCAACTACAACGTCACGATCAACGCGAAAACAAATGAGCCCTTGAAAACTTACAAGGTTGACGACAAAGGCGTTGTCTCAGAAGTGAAGCCCCAAGGGGAACAAATTGAAGCAGATCTGGGACTTCCCCCAGAAAAGGTACCTATCAAAGAACAAACTGAGCAGGCCGAATTGGAAGTGATCGATGAGTTTATCACCAGCGGTATGTCACCTAGCTATGATGATCTGCCTTATGACTTCCAAAGCATCATCAAGCGTAAATACGAGGGTGAAACCTACATGAAGATGGCAAGTGAGTTGGGTATCTCTAGCGGTAAGATCGTCGAGCTGGTCGATGAGTACCGAAAGCGTGTTGCCCCACTTGCAATGAAATGGAACGAGTGGAGACAAGGGAAAGACAAAGCAGAAACTCAAAGTGGAAAATCCGAGGCTACTGACGACAATCCTCAATCCGATGCAAAGAATGTAGAAAACGACGTCGATTCTGAACAAGATAATGATCCACAAAGCAGAGGGGAATCAGATGATTCCGATGGTCCGGCTGCCTCCGTTGATAAAGAGGCACTAGAGCAATTTATTTTGAGCGGACAAGCTCCCATATTTGAAGATATCCCATACGACTTCCCTGAACTGTTAAAACGTAAGTTGTCCGGAGAAACATGGATGCAAATTGCGAACTCGCTCGGTACATCATCAACCAAAATGCAAAGTGCCTGGTCCAAATACAAGAAGCTTGTCGCTGAGCATATGGCAAAATCCAACAACGGCGGGGAACAAGGGGCAGCGTAATGCTGCTCCCTTCTGAAAGGTGGGTAAATGTATGCCAGTGGTAAAACCGAACCCCAACCATCCCTGGAGAAGATCCTGTATTCTCACGCGGGATGTGAATGAATTTATCAAGAAATCAGGCACCCACCCTTGGGTGAATAACTATAAAATTGGTGGCGGCATGCAGCCTTGGAATGGGAGGAAGTAAATCTTATTTGGGATAAGCTTTCCCATCTCCACTGAATAACTGTCTGACTTTAGCATATTGCCTGACGGGGAGATCCGGAAAGACAACGACACACTCTCCGCCAGTAGTTTCAAATGTGAAGGGCACCATCAGTTTTACGAGCTCATGCTTGATAGCCTTTTGACGGCTCCAGGGAATGAGGTAATAGAAAGACTTGCTCATAGATTCACGCTCCTTTGCATGAAAGATAGCATAGGAAGTTGGGACAAAAATAGTAAAAGAGGATAACTCACTAAGAAGGTGGTGAATAAAATGTATATTGCAAAAATGAAAAATGCGTGTTTTAATATTGATAAAATCATGTTGTATTTTAAAGTCATAATGGCAAAGATAAAAGGAGTGAATGACTCGTGAATCATTCTTTAGGCGGAAAAATTAAAGAAATGAGACTGAAAATAGGTGCTACTTTAACGGATGTTAGCTTGAAAACAGGTGTAAACCTACCGAAGCTCTCTAGAATTGAAAACAACAGTTCACCTGTAACTAGTGAAGAATTGATTTCGCTCGCTACATACTTTGGGACTTCAATCGATCAGCTGTTAGATTTTCAGCCAAGTGCAGCGACACCAATCAATTTGGACAATTTCAACTTGCAAACAGGGTTTGAACGAATCTTGAAAGAATATCCTGTTGCTTCTATGGAAGATCTAAAGGGGCACGAGTTGGGGAATTTCGTAAGAAATAATATGGTAGACATCTTAAAGAAACAACTGAATTTAGACACCTCTGAGATAAAAGTAATTGGATCTGTTGGACAGGGAAATTGGGCTGAGGTTCCGTGGATTGTGTTATGTCATCGACAGATTACTGAATCTGCCCAACGTGGTGTTTACGTTGTTTATTTGTTTAAAGCAGATTGTTCTGGATTTTATCTATCCCTCAATCAAGGTTGGACTTTCTTTGAGGAGAAATATAAAGGTAAGCTCGGTCGAAAGAAGATTAAAGTTATCTCTGATAATCTAAGAGCTAAGCTAAAGCCGTTTACACCAAACGACCTTTCGCTTGAGGAGATCGATTTAAAGGGACGAGGTAGATTGGCGGTAGGATATATGCTTGGTCATATTACAGGGAAGTATTACCCTGCCGAATCACTTCCTTCATCAATTGAACTAATTAACGACCTGAAAACGATGTTGAAACTGTACGAGCACGTTCGCTTTTTGATAGCCGGTCGGAAGGTTGAAGAGTTCAATGAGGCCATGCTTCTTCATGAGGATAATCTCTATTTTGAGCAATCGGAGGATGAGGAAGCGTATCAAACAACAATTGAACATGTTATTGGTGAAGACGATGCCAGAGAGATTATTCTTGAGGAGAACGACGATAATCCAGAAGAGGCACCACATCCTATTAAAGATTCCTCAGGTTCACATAAGTGGCCTAGGGATGCAAAGAAAGCTGCCAAAGCTATAAAAATGGCAAAATTTAAATGTTCGTACGATGGATCTCACACTACCTTTATTTCTGCTTTGACGGGCAAGCCATACGTTGAGGCTCACCATCTAGTTCCGCTTGGAAAACAGGATCGCTTTAGGGTAAAGCTGGATAAAATCGCAAACATTGTCCCTCTATGCCCGGTATGTCACCGACTTATTCATCTCGGTTGTGATGAAGATAAACAGCGGATGGTTGATGTCCTTTACGAGCAACGTCGTGAGGATTTACTCAAGGTTGGAATAGATGTAAGTCTTCTAGAGTTAAGAACTATATACGGCCTTAAGTAAGTAGAGAGTTGCTATCCGCGGAGAAAAACAAAAGCCCCCTTTTCCGGGAGCCCAATGTATTCTGCCAAGAAAATTATACCATTGGAACCGGACAAGGGGGAATGGAAGATGAGCGCTCCAGAGCAATTATCCTTTCTGCAACCAGTGAACGAAAGAGAGGTCCGTAAGGCTGTTGTAAAAGAGCTGAAGGCATACAAAGCCCTCCGTGTCGCCGTACAAAACAAACAAGAGCAGGCCGAGAAGGGGATTGATCAGCTTTTTCCAAGGTTGCATCAGTCAGAGACAAAAAATGACCTGAAAGCGAGACAGATCGAGCGGGCACTCCAATATTCACTGGATGAAATAGAAAGGAAGATCATTGAGGAGAAGTACCTCAGCCCGGCAAGAGTAAACGACATCAACGTGTACCTGGATTTGGGACTGACGAAAGACCAATACTATATCAAAAAGCGCGAGGCGATATTCCAGCTCGCGACGGCACTCAGGATCATTTGAGTGCCGTTATTTATTTTCAAATATCAGACTGTTATCTTATTTTTTTGCTATTGTTACGCATTATATCTAGCGGAATATATCTTGGTACACTTACTGGTACCCATTAAGGCGCTATTTCGTTTTTAATGAGGCAATTATATCTGAGTAGCCATTAACTTTCGGCAACCCTAAAATTTGAGCTTCAATAGACTCCATGAATTTAACATATTCGTTTTTTGTATATGTCTTAATAATGTCAACTGATTGCAAATCAGTGAGATTTTCTACATAATCGAACCCTTCGTGTTCTAACAGGCACACAAATCCGTTTTCTTCGAAGGTGTTCCGAACAGCCTTTAAGGCACCTGCAAGATGGTTATTATAAATTCCATTTGTAACTTCGTGCTTTACCATAGTTAGGCAGTCAAAAAAACGCAGTTTATTAATAATAAGTGTGTGTTTATCAATATTTTTATAAGCAGGCATTAATTCATAAGCTGCTTTTTTGTTATATTTTTTCAACCTTTCCTCTTGTGCTTGGGCTATCCGCATTGTTTCCACCTCTTTTCTTGAAAAAATGCCCTTTTTAATTTCGTGTAGAAGACCTTGTTTTTTTAAACTAAAAAGCCGCTGTTTAGAGATTTCTAGTCGTTCCATTACTTCACTCGAAGTCATCAGATGTTGTTCCACGATTAGCTCTAGTAACTTCTCACCATTAATCCCTGAAATTAGCTGATCCAAATCAATATACTGAGCCATAAACTTCACTCCAAACTGTTTACTTTGTAATCAGATTATAACGACATCTAGTTACTTTGTAAATAGTTATAAAACCTTTGGTTTGTTTTGTTTCATAGGTATTCCTTTGTTAAGCTTCTATCTTTGATAGAATTGTAAGAACTTCGACAAAAAGTAGGACAAAAACCGGAGAAAAATATGGAAAAAAACGAGGACAAAATGCTGGACGTTTTTATTTGGCCGGATCGGTACCCTTGAGATAAGAGTTTTGCTCTTGGGAGATACCGTATCGCTCCCTTATCAAAACGGTACTCGGGGCGAAACGTAGGGGCGATGAGTGTTGCAGTCAAACAGGCAGAGCAACAGGAGTCCTATATGCGCGCATGACGACAAGAGCATGCACACTCCAAAAGGGTGTAAGGTGCGGCGGGCGCTACGGAGGATGCAGTTTTTATGTATCTTTTGTTCTGCGTTTTTGTGTCTGTCGCGCTCGCGAATCACATCGACTCCCGTCTGCCTGGGTGATCGTTGAGTGCTAATAATTAGGGGGATGTAGTGGACAGGGAGTATTGTTGCGAGGGTAGGCCGCCGCGCTCCTCGATCCCTGTCCAGTACCTCTCATATCCGATACGCCGATCCTCCTCAAGAGTGCAGTGGACGTGTCATTGTCGGCAAGTAAGGGGAAAACTCGCTGGTTCGGGCTTGCAGGCCCAGTTGCACCACCTCCTACAGTCTGTGACCGCAGCAGGCATAGTATTGTCTATCGGTAGTAGCACAGCAAACAAAATAATATCGAAGAGAACAGAAATATATTTGTCGTTTATTGTCGTTTAATATGGATATAAATAGTGTAGGAAAATAGTCCTTAATGTCGAATGCAGAGAGGAGGAGGGGATGTAGAATGGGGGAAATAACCAAAAGGTATGTGCTATGGAATAATAAAGGTGGGGTCGGAAAGAGTACTTTAGCGTTTCATTTAGGTTCCTTGTATGCAGAAAATAACCCAGATGAAAAGGTTCTTGTGCTCGATTTATGCCCCCAAGCTAATGCTACGATGACATATTTGGGAGGAGGAACGACAGGAGAAAATCATTTAATACAGATGCAACAACGAGCGAATCCAGAAACAATAGTAGGGTATTTTATGCATCAACTGCAGCAAATGGGGGCTACACAGCGCCAAGGTCAGATTAATGTCTTTAATTATGTTAAACAAGTTTCACAGTATAACAATAATGTTCCAAGTAATCTATACTTAATACCTGGTGATGGAAATCTTGAATTAATGCTGTCCTCTGTATCCTACTATGCGAATCCTCAAGCACAAGCTCTAGCTATTACGAACGCTTGGCGAAATGTTTTGATGTGGGCTAGGGATTTATGCGATGTGATTGCTGAAAGTATCGAAGGAAACATTGTTGTTTTTATTGATACAAATCCTAGTTTTGCACTGTATACCCAGCAAGCTATAGTAGCATCAGATCAGGTAATTGTCCCATTCAATGCAGATGATTCATCAAGGGCTGGGGTTGGAGCCCTCTTTGGATTAATTTATGGCTTAAACATTCCACACCCTGTATATCAAAATTATAATTTTTCAACTCTCGCAAGGCAATCTGGAATAAATCTGCCCCTGATTCATTTGTTTGTGGGAAACAGATTTACACAGTTTCAAGGTACTGCACGAGCTTTTGCTGGATTAGCAAATATAATTCAACAAACGGCATGGACTAATTATCAGAGCGATCCAAATAATTTTACCCCATCAACAACACCAATATTAACATCGAGTGATTTTTCAAATGAGTATTGTGTTGATTTAAGAGACTTTAACTCAGCTGGAGTAGTAGCTGCCAATTATGGAACACCGCTTTTTAGATTAAATCCAGGACATTACTTCATTTATGGAACAAGGACACAAGTAAATCCAGATCAAATAGATGCTTGTCGTCTTGCACTCGACAATGTAATAGGGAAATTGTAGGCACCCAAGTGGTGCTTTTTTCATGGGAGGTGGGTGAGATGTAATGAGACAATTTGTTGACCCTGATACAGGCGAAGTATTCTATAAAGAGCAAATTCTCCGGCGTCCTGATGAGATCGTCAAAGTTTTCCGTCCATCAGGGCGTAGCGCAAAATTCGTAAAGATCAAAGCCAGCCAGAAGGCAAAGCGACGGCTCAGGAAGCTGTCACTCGCTGAGGCTGGTTTTTTGTTGAAGGTCATCCCTTATGCCAGCGAGGGGACTAACCTTCTCGAGGGAGACAATGAGCGCGGCCAGAAAGGCATACCGCTCACCGTCAAGGACCTCGCCAGAGTTGCCGATTGCTCTTATCCGCAGGCCAGAAAGACCGTCAAGTCATTCATTGAGCAGCGGATTCTCCGGCGCGTTGAGACCGCCGGTAGGACGGCACTGGCAATCAACCCGTTGTTCTCACTTAACGGGAAGGCAGCGGAAACATCTCTCTTGCAGCTATTCAGACAGGAGATCACGGAGGCTGGGGAAGACCCGAATCCCGAATAGGGGGTCGCCAGAATGCAACAGCCTCCAAAGTCTTGAGCCTCTAAGTGTTATCGCCATTTTTCAAAGTGATACAAAACGTATACTTTTCCACCTGAATAGTAGTCGTTTCGTATTACTCAAAAAAGTACCGCCAACCCTACAGCAGCAGGAATTACAGCCGTTTTGGGGCTGGCAATATTCTTTATTCTTACTTTATTGCCACGAAGGAGCTGAGCAGCATGGACATACGAAAGATTCCAGTCTCAATGATCAAGGCTGCTGAGTATAATCCACGGATCGATCTGCAACCAGGTGATCCCGAATATGAAAAGCTAAAGCGTTCCCTCGAGGAGTTTGGTTACGTTGAGCCTCTTGTCTGGAACGAGCGAACCGGAAACCTTGTTGGTGGACACCAGCGGTTCAAAATCCTCACCAATGAACAGCGTGCTGCAGAGGTTGAGGTCTCAGTTGTTAATCTGGATGACACCCACGAAAAGGCACTCAATCTGGCGTTGAACAAAATCAGCGGAGGTTGGGATGAAGAGAAACTGGCCCAGGTACTGGCTGAACTGCAGGAAAGCGAATTGGACATCACTCTGTCTGGTTTTAACGATGAGGAAGTCACGGAAATGCTCAGTGAGTACATGGACATTCAAGTGGAGGATCCAGTCGTTGATGATGATTTCGACGTTCAGCAGGCGTTGGATGAGATCCACGAGCCCGAAACGAAACAAGGAGATATCTGGCGTCTGGGGAGACATTTGCTGATGTGTGGTGATTCAACAAGTCAGCAGGATGTGGAAACGCTCATGGGCGGAGTTAAAGCCGCACTGGTTGTGACCGACCCTCCGTATAACGTGGCATTCAAGAGTGAATCTGCGGAACTGGCTGCGGATGGCAGAGAGAGCATCATGAACGATGATATGCCTATGGAGCGATTCATTGAATTCCTGGATAAAGTTTTCCTGAACTATTCATCTGTTATGGACCCAAAGGCTGCGATCTATGTTTTCCATCCGTCGCTGTATCAGCGTGAATTTGAAAATGCAATGAATAAAGCCGACATCGTCGTTAGAACGCAATGTGTGTGGGTGAAAAATGCGGCAACCTTCGGGTTTGCTCAGTACAAATACAAGCATGAACCTGTATTTTATGCTCATTTGAAGGGCAAGGCACCTGCTTGGTACGGTGATCGAAAGCAAACCACTGTTTGGCGGGCTGGATTACCTGATGAACAGCAGGAACCAGAGACAGTATGGGAGGTATCCCGCGGGGACGTCAGTAAGTATGTCCATCCAACACAAAAACCACTCGACCTTTTGGCAATTCCGATCGGTAATAGTAGTCAAAAGGACGACATCGTTGTGGATCTCTTCGGCGGCAGCGGCTCTACACTCATGACCTGCGAGCAGATGGGACGCAGTTGCAGAACCATGGAGCTTGATCCGAAATTTTGCGATGTCATAAAGAAACGCTTCTACGAGGTGACAGGCATAGAGCCAGTATTGGTCAGTCGTCAGGGAGAAGCAGCTTAAAAAGCAAAAGGAGGACGCGCGAACGTCCCCCTAAGCACCCGGGTCACCCCGGCTGAGATAGCGAAATCTGCGGCCGCAGTTGTCATCATCACTCGCTATCTCGTTTTCCATTTTACAGGAAAGCCGAGGGTGTCTCAATGAAAAATACAAACAAGTGTTCTTTGTCTGTTTCTGACGATCTTCTGCTGAAGCATGAAATTGAAGTATTGGAAGGCATTTTGGAATCAAAGGCACAGTACAGGAAAGTCGTCAAAGCTGCCATCGGCAAATGGGTCAAAGACTTCCAATCCGGTCACATCGAAATTAAAACGGTGGATGACCTGAAGAAGCTTATAGAGCTAGATATAAAGCTGCAAAAGGACGAGCTATGAGGAAAGGGAAAATTTTTACTCCTGTCGAAACATGTAGATGGGAGGGATTAGCTTGGATAAAGTTAAAGGTGGAAAGATTATTGGGCTTATAGGTGTTTTTACAATAGTGGTGCTGCTTGTAATCGGAATTGCTTTTAAAATACCAAAACCGGGTATAGATTCAAGTGCATTGATTGGATTTTTAGGTGCAATTATTGGGGGATCGTTTACTCTTTTAGGGGTAAAGATTACTGATAATGCTCAGCATCGAAGGGAATTTCTTAATTCGTTCAGATCTCGATTTAGCAAGGCAAGGTATGTACAAATAAGAATTAGAGACGTTTTAAATGATCTTAATAGCTGTAAGAGCTCTAAACTAGAACACCAATGTATCGCTGATTGTCTAAATATCCTTTTAAGCGAGTGTTACGAATTAATGGACAGAGCTGGTGAAATAAGTATAGAAGCCCATGATGCTATTTACAGTTGTCTTGGGTTTGCTGGAAGTTGGTCGAAATATACTATCCATGGGCAATTTGAGAATGTGCAGATAGACACCTCAGTAGATAAATTTATGTATTTTTACAATAGGATGGAAGAATGCCTAAACACGTTTAATGATGAGGTTGAAAAGCTAATAAAAGAATATGATAAATATTCAAATCAGAGAGCGTCTTAAATAGGCGCCTGTTTTCTTTTCATCGGGTGGTGTGTGAGTAGAAGAAAAGGAATAGTTGTTCTTTTGTTGAACTTCTGTAACTCAGGAGGGATACGAATAATGAGAAGATTCATCCATGCTCTCGTTATGCCTTTTTTAGCCATAATGATGGTTATAGGAATGATTTATACCATAATTGAAGATGCAAACGGTCTAAGTAAATGGAGTGATCTTACGAAGAACCTTGCTCAGATCAATGTAACTTTAGCGTTGGGGTATGCTGCTTTGGTTGCTGGTATCGCAGCAGCGTTAAAACATGCAGGAAAATTTGCACAGCATAAAGATGACCTTTACGGAATGATAAAGGCGTTTGTTTACTTTATAGTCATGAATTTGTGGATGTACATGTGGTCATTTTCAAAAACGCTTGCTATAGCAAACGTGGTGGCTTTTTTGGGAACGATCTGGACTTTTGGATATTTGAGTAAACATTTTTTAAGAGTAATACGAGAAATGTTAAATGCTGAAGAAAGATAAGCGATGGTGCACTTAAAAGGGTGCATCTTTTTTATTTTCCAAAAACAACCCCATGGAGTGGTAGGTGGTGTAAATGTAGATGGCACGAAACCCAGAAAAAAAGAGGTGCAAAGCAAGGAGTAAACAACAAGGCGAACAATGCAAAAACTGGGCAAAACCCGGCTGGGACGTGTGCCGATTCCACGGGGCTGGCGGTGGTGCCCCACCTCGCAACATCAACGCTGTCAAAACAGGCGAATACCAGTCTATCTGGATGGATGCTCTGACTCCTGAGCAGGCGCAAGTGCTTGATCGCATCGATCTCGACCCTGTCAGCCAAGCCGATGATGAAATTCGTTTGCTATCCTGGCGTGAACGCGAAATGATGATGCGCATTCGCAAATTGACAGAAGGGTTAACCGAGAAGCAACGGCGTGTCCTTCAGGAGAGGCTGACCATCAAAGAGCCGGTGCAAGTTCATAACGAGAAATCAGGGGAAACGAAAACCTTTATCCGTTCCCGCGACGAGTTGGTTACAACAGAGATTGAGGAGACCGAGTACCGAGCAATTGAGGATATTCTCGCTTTGGAAGAAGCTCTGACCCGCGTCCAGGACAAAAAATTAAAGGCCATTCAATTGAAGGCGCAGCTGGTCAACAATGGTGGCAGTCCTGAGAAGGAAATCATCGTGCGGAGGTGGTCACGTGACAAGCCTAACGCTTGATCCTTTCACGGATTGGACTCCTCATGCAAAACAGATTGAGGTCATGGAGTGCGACGCTCGAAATGTGGTCATGAACTGCGGTCGTCGTGGTGGCAAAACCAACGTAGGTGCCCGCAAATTCTTCGACAACATCCTGGCCGACATTGAAGCAGGAAAGGGACTGCCGTATAAGCCGCCACGCAACCTGAAAGTCATGAAAAAGCCGAAGCCGCGGTTGGAATATTGGTGTGTATCGCCGACCTACTCCATGTCTGAAATTCAGCAGGAAGAGCTGGCAGCGGTAATCCCGGAAGAGATGATTGAGAACTGGGACGCATCAAAAAACCGTATCTGGCTGAAAGGGTACATTCTCATTCAGTTCAAGTCCGCTGACAGGCCGAAAACGCTCGTTGGTAAAGGTTTGAGTGGGGTGTGGCTGGATGAGGCATCGAAAATGAAGGCCGATACTTGGAGTGGTTATCTCTCCTATGCTCTCGCTGATAAAGGCGGCTGGAGCGTTTGGACGACCACGCCTGAAGGAATGAACTGGTTCTATCATGAAATCGTCTTGAACGGTCAACACACGCCAGCTGGAGGGCATTTGGAAGAGTACCGGAACGACCCGGAGTGGCGCAATTTCTACTGGACCAGCAAGGACAATCCACTGCCTGAGCTGCAGCGGAATATACAGCGCATGATCGAGACCATGCCGAAGCGATATGTTGACCGGGAGATTTTTGCCCGGTTCGATGTGTTTTTTGGGCAGGTGTATGAAGAGTTTGACCGCTCTGTTCACGTTATCCCGCAATCCCTCTGCCGACAGAAGTTTGAAAACGGCGATTTTGTACTGGTTGAGGCGGGGAAGGACTGGGGCTTTACTAATCCCGGTGTCACTTTGGTTGGTGCAATGACAGCCAACGGAGAACTATGGATCGTCGATGCCATCTATAAACGCCAGATGGAAATCCTCATCCCGGGTGATCCGAATTGCTGGGTGGCTCAGGATAAAGAGCTGATGAAAAAGTGGAAGATCAGATTGTTTTGGTGCGACGAGGAGGACCCGAGTAACATCAAGACCTATCAGACGAACGGCCTGCCGGCAAAAGCGGCCAAGAAGCATCTAAAGCCTGGTATCCGTGCCGTTTCATCGCTGTTTACGGTGAAAACGGACAACGGACGGCCAAACATCTTCATCAGCGATCACCTGAAAGATGTGATTCAGGAACTGACAAACTACCGGTATCCGGAAGGAGCTTCCGGGGAAAAAGCGGAGATTCCGCTCAAGGAAAACGACCACTCTATGGACGCGCTGCGGTACCTTGTATGGAACAGCAAGACGTTCCACCAGTTACTGATAGCCAGGTTCAAAGTGATTCCGTGGAAAGTTGCCGACGATGCGGCGTAAAGGGGGTGAAAAAGCGTGCAAACAACGCTGCTTGAGGAGTTTTACGAGGAGAATAAAGCCAACAACACCTGGCGTTGGGTAACCGATCTGATTTCCAAACACAAGCAAAAGGATTATTCCCTGATGCGCAAGTACGTCGATGGTGACCACGACATACTGAAGCAACCGGAGGAAAAGGGCAAGCCAAATAACCGAATCGTGGTAAACTTCGCTCGCAAAATAATCGACTTTGGGACTGCTTACATCGCGAGCAATCCAATCCGTTATACCGCCAACGTCGAAAAAAAGGGTATGAATGAATTTGCGGAAAAGCTGCAGGCGGTTCTAGTAGACAATGATGAAGAGAGTTTGTCCTACGAATTGATAGAGGACGGCTCTATCGATGGAGAGGTTTTTGAATACTACTATTTTGACGAAGATGGTCAGATTTGCATGACAGAGTTCAAAGCGGATGAGTGCATTGCTGTTTATGACACAACAGTGAAGGCAAAGCTGATCGCAGTCATCCGGCATTATTATCTGACCGACATGCAGCGAAATGAAAAAAGGCTGATTGTCGAGGTGTATGACGAAAACGAGATTTCCTACTTGCAGCAGGAGGGCGCCGCGCTCGTTCTGGATACAAGTAGAGAGGTCAATCCGGTCGCCCATCAGGTGACTGTATTAGCCAAGGACCAAGATGGGAAGCTCCAGCAGAAACCCATTGTTCCTTGGACACATTACGTGAACCGTCGGCGTAAACATCAGCAATACCGTGACGATGGATTGATTGAAGGCATGGGGGATCTTTCCGATCTGAAGAACCTCATGGATGCGATGAACAAAGCGATAACCGGAAAGGTAAACGTCCAGGAATACTTCAAAAATCCGAAGGTGCTGTTTGAAGACCTCGATTTGGACGAGTTACTGCTTTATGACGAAGAGGGAAATCTGATCACCGACATGGAGAGGAAAAAGCAATATCTTGCGAAAATGTGGGCAACCTCTCAAATCCTCATCGGAGGTAAGGCGGTGCCTATCACGTGGGACCTTCAAGATACACACGAGGAAAATACCATCAACCGGCTGATTGAATCCCTTCTCGATCAATCTGGAACACCGCATCTTCGGCCTGATCAAGTGGGCTCCGCGCCTTCTGGCATTGCCTTGAAAATCATCTTCTACCATGCTGACATCAAAGCTGGCTTGAAAATGCGTCAATATGGGAAAGGATTCAGAAACCGTATCCGTATCCTGACGGGCATGCTGAATGCCAAGTACAAAAAGCAATGGGACTATCAAAATATCGATATCCGGTTCAGCAAAAACATGCCTGTCAACCTGGTAGAGATGGTCGATATCGTGACCAAGCTTGTCGGCCAGGTATCGCATGAAGAGCGGTTGGCACTCCTGCCATTCATTGATGATCCGAAAGCTTCCCGCGACAAGGTTCTGGCCGAACAGGAAGACGAGTCCAAGCGCCGTATGGCGTTGCTTGATCCTATGGCTGTAGATGAAGGGGATGATCCTGGCGGAGACGGAGTCGGAAATGATGATGGCGGGAATGACCCGCAGGGTGATGCTGCATGAGCAAAGAGGAACGCTACCAAGAGGAGTTAGAAGCCCGGATCCATAAACACGGCGTCAAGCTGAGGAAATTGTTTACCAAAGCCAATAAGAATATCGTGCAAGAGATCAGCGACCTATATGCTCGTTATGCAGAAAGTGGCGAAGATTTGGTGTCGCTGGTTTACAATGCGTCTCGACTAGATCAGATAATGGCTAGCGTCAAAACTATCCTACATGCTCTACGTGTAGAAGAGGAGCAGCAGCTGCGCATCGTGTGGGGCGAAGAATACAAGCGAAGCGTTTACCACCACCTGTATTTTCTTGAACAGGAGCTACAGGTAGGAGTAAGACTCCCACAGGTCAATTCAAGTATGGTGCTTGCTGCAGTAGAACGTCCATGGCAAGGCAGACATTTCTCCAAACGGATTCGTATGCGAACTGATCTACTGGCTGCAGCGATGGAGGATGTCATTACGCAGGGTGCCGTTCAAGGGTGGGGCGTTACCCGTACAGCAAAGGAAATCACCTTCCGAACGTCAGAAAGTTGGTCTAATGCTTTGCGTTTAGCTCGCACTGAATTAAATCGTGCAGCAGCTCAGGGACAGACAACAGCGTACCAGGCTAACTCGGATATTGTTAGTGAGAAAGAGTTTAGCGCCACCTTGGACAAGAGGACTTCTTCACAATGTCGCAAGTTGGATGGTAAGAGGTATCCATTGGACTACGATACTGCGGACAACCCAGGGCGCGAAGGGGAACGCATCCCGAATCATCCAAACTGCCGGTCCTATTGGCGACCTGTCATGAAGTCGAGAGTCTTGGAGAAATTGGAACGTGAGCGTTCTTATCGGATCGGGAACGAGCGAGGATACACATCAGCTCGAACATACAAAGAATGGGCAAAAGCAAAAGGTTTGCCGGAGTAGCATCACGGAATCGTGGTGTTTTTTTATTGCCTGAAAGGAGGCGAGGTCGATGTGATCAGAATCAAGGCGTTTTTGGATAATGGGGAAATGAAAATCGAAGCAGTTGGTCATGCGAATTATGCCGAGCATGGGAAGGACATTGTCTGCGCTGCAATCTCCACCATCATGCAGACAGCATTGTTGGGTATCCAAGCTGTTGCACAGCAATATCCCGAATACGTTTCTTTGGAAATTCAATCTGAGGAAGGAGAAAGTGAACATGAAAAAGATGCAATGGAGCTTTAAATTTCAAAGATTCAACGAAGGAGGTGGTGCTGCCGGCGGTGACAGCGGGAATGGAAGTGGTCAAGGTGGACAGGTCGGGAACAATGGTGGTGGTACCGGAGCAGCTGCTGGTTCCAATGGAGGAGGCGATCAAACAGCTGCAGGAGGCGATAAGGGAGGGGACGGCAGTAAACCTGCGGTAGCTTTTACCTCAAAAGAGGAATATGATTCCGCGTTACAAGGAGCAGTCAGCGACTTCCTCAAAGGCTTGGGCATTGAGAAAGTGGACGATCTGAAAGGGATTGTTGATGCCCATAAACAGCAGCAGGAAGCGCAAAAAACGGCGGAGCAAAAGCTGGCAGAGCGAGAAACCGACCTGAAGACCGCCAATGGGACCATTCAATCCCTGCGCATTGAAAATGCCTTTATCGTGGAAGCCATTAAACAAGGCGTTGATCCTGATAAACTGGCTGATGCGATCCGATTGGCTGAACTGACCAAAGTCGAAGTAACTGACAGCGGAAAGATCAAGAACATCGACAAACATGTGTCCGAGTTGATCACGTCAAAGCCTTGGCTCAAATCAGATGGTACACCCCGGGGCACCACACCACATGCCAAGCCGTCAACACAACAAAAATCAACGATTCCAAATATTACTGACCTGCGAAAAATGCAGCGTATCTAAGGAGGAACCTATCCATGATGAAAAAGCAAATGAGCGTAATGCCGGTAATAGCTATGACCGCAGCCTTTTCGTTTGACATTCAAAAATTTGCCGAAGGTGCTACCCTCAGCACGGAACTGACCGGCTTGATTCCTGATGAAACCGCAACGGATATCGTCAAGGACGTGGTTCGCGGCTCAGCGATCATGAAGCTTGCCGATTTGGAACCGATGACCACGGCCACAAAGAAGATTCCCGTCTTGCTCGATGGCCCGGGTGCCTACTGGGTCGGTGAGGGAGAGCGTATCAAAACATCAAAGGCAACCTGGGCACAGGTAACGCTGCAGGCGAAAAAACTGGGTGTCATCATTCCGATGTCGAAGGAAGCACTCAACCGCCCGCGTATTGACGTTTTCGAGGAACTGAAGCCCTACATCGCGGAAGCATTCTACACCAAGTTGGATGCCGCTGCATTCATCGGTACGGAGTCGCCGTTTGCAACAAACATCCTGACTGCTGCGGTCAACTCCGGCAACACCTTTACCCGCGGATCGGTAGCAGGGCAAAATCTCGCGGATGACGTGAACAGCGTTATGGCCTTGATTGAAGCTGATGACCAAGAGCCGCGTGCATTCGCTGCCCACTTTGGCCTGAAATCTTCTCTACGCGGTCTGAAAAACAGCCAGGGCGATCCGCTCTATCTGACTTCCGTCCGTGAAGGGGTTGCCGAAGATTCTCTGTACGCTCTGCCGATTGAATACTGCCGCAATGGTGCATGGGACAAAACAAAAGCGGATCTTATTGCGGGTGACTACAAAAAGTCCAAGGTCGGGATTCTGCAACAAATCGAATATGAAATCCTGAAAGAGGCTACCTTGCAAAGCGTAAATGCTGCAGATGGTAAGCCTCTTTCTCTTGCTGAGCAGGACATGGTTGCACTGAAAGCAACGTTCCAAGTGGCATTCCTGGTAGTCAAAGAAGCCGCGTTTGGTGTGCTGCGTCCTGCCGGCTTTGTAGGTTAATCAATTCAGTGAGAAAGGAGTTGCCCCACAATGAAAAAGCCAAATGACATCCTTGTGATCAGCAAGGGCAAAGAAAAACTGAAAGTCAGTCGCAAGGCATATGAGGTCATATACTCCCAGCATGAATACAAGATTGTGGATGACCCATCCGGGGATGACGAAGGCGGCAGTCAGGCTGTGACGACCGATGACAATCCTCAGTAACGAGCAGCTGCTGGCTCATTTTCCTGAATTGGTTTCTTTACCGCAGGACAAGCTGAGCTCCGTTGTCCTGAATGCAAACATCTATGTACTGGGTCAGGTGAATCTACCTGACCCAGTGCCTGAAGAATTGCGATTGGCTACGGCCATGGTTGCGAAGGATATGGCGCAGGAAAAGCGTGTAACCAGCGTAAAGCAAGGGGACTATCAGGAGTCAATCTCCTACTCGTCAAACGATCCGAAGGTGCAGGATATTCTCTTGAAATACAGCAAGAAAAGGGGGCAGAAGCTGTGGATGATTTGACCGAATACAAACGGCTTCTGTGCCACTCATTTACCCTTTTGGATGTCGAGGGGGAGATTGACCCCTTCACCGGAGGAAAAGACCGCTCAGAATGGCGCACAGTAGCCCAGAACGTGCCTTGCCGGGTTTCTGGTTCCCCCGGTCGCATTCAGCAGCTTACAGGACGGCAGGCAACGTCTCAGGACTTCCTTCTGCATACCCTTCATGGCGGGATGAAAGCTGGGATGCGTATTCAACTTGAACAGCCTGAGTTCTCCGGGCTTGTCTATCAAGTTGGACTGCCTTATCCCGTTTACGGAGCTGCTGGATTGCATCACTACGAGGTTGTGATCAGCCTAATCGATGCGGCAACCGGAGAGGAGCCTGAAATCTAATGGCTACCGTCAACAAAAAGGACTTGGAGCGCCAGTATCGACGACTGAAAAAGCAAAGCAAACGGGAAGTCGAAGCCGCAATGGATCGGGTAGCCAGAAAGGCAGGTTTTCAAGTTCTGAGAGGTGCGCAAGATCGCGTTCCCGTTCGGGATGGCGTCCTTCGAGCATCGCTCATGATCGGGAATCCAGACAACATTTTCGACATGTATCTTCGTGGGACAAAAGTGGAAATTACTGTTGGGACACATCTTGAATATGCAAGGTACGTGGAGGAAGGATTTACGCAACGTGCCGGACAATTTGTACCGGGTTATTGGGACGATGAGAAATTTGTTTATGTTCCCGGATATTCTTCCGGTATGGTGCTGAAAGGCAAACGTATTCCGGGGGTACGATATATGGCTCGTTCTGAGGCAGAGGTTGAGTCCATTATGGATGCACTGGTGAAAGAAGAACTCGACGAGTTGGCAAGGAGGTTGTTCCCTGATGGGTGATGACGTTCTCTCTGTGCGTCATTGGCTGTATTCATTGACCCATATAGAGACGGAAGTGCTTCGAAAGCCGAAAGATTTCTCCCGCCCCATGTGGTTTGTGGAGGAACCGCAGCGCATCCCCGAACCCCGTCGTGCTGATTTTTACCGAGAGAGAGGGACGATGAACTTTGTTCTTCTAGCCAAAGAACAAACTCAACTGGCCCACGTATCAGAACAAATCAGACAGGATCTCGCTGACAGGCGTTGGACGTTGCCTCTTTACAACTCTTCCAGAACGCTTGTTGGGTACCTTCGAGAATGCCGACTTACATTGAGTAGGCCGGATGGGCTGGATTGCTCGATGGAAATGAAATATACCGTTTATATTCCGTACACACCGATCGACTACGACCCGTTGGAAGTGATTCATATCCGATATGATCCTACCTTGAAGAAAGGAGGGAAACCAAGTGGCACGTAGAACAGGCGCTGACCAAGATGGCGAACAACAAGCTGTGAAATACGCGAAGGAACAAATCATGAAGGTGGCAGAGCAGAAGTTCGGCTTGAATCGGACGGAAGCAATCGCTGCCTTTTTTGATGCCCCTGACGAATTAACCGTCGAAGAGGCGGAAGAGTTCGTAAAGAAGTTCAAGGAAAGGACGGTGGAATAAATGTCTGGTAAATACCAACCGGGGGAAGAGAAGGTGCTTTCCGGTGCCTACTCTTTCCTCAAATCTTTTATTGAAGAACAGACTACAGCCGGGTTACGTGGAAAATTCGCGCTGCCGATCGTTGCTGATTGGGGGCCGGTCGGAGAGTTTATCACGGTTCGCAATAAATCGGCCGCAGAAAAGATATTCGGCCAGGTTGATGACTTCGACTTAGTATGGGCAGCGGACCCGCAACCAACTGAGGTGCTGCTTTATCGTGTGGCGGGAGAAAGCGCGAAGGGTGCGAGTGCGACGTTGAAAAACGGTGCGACTGACGTCCTGAAAATAGAGGCGAAGTATAAAGGCGCGCTTGGCAACAGCCTGAAAGTCGTTGTTCAACCCAACCTAATGGATAACACCAAACGGGATTTGCTGGTCTATAAAGACGCTGAACTGGTTAACAGTCAGACAGGTGGCACAGTGGATGAGCTGGTCGCTGCATTTGCTTTCAGCGATTACGTCGTTTTGACCAAACTGGCAGATCAGCTGCCCGATTCAACCGCGGGGACGAATTTAACCGGTGGAGACAGCGGAAAGAGTGTGGAAGCCACTAAATATACCGCCTATCAAAACGATCTGGCTACCCAAAAAGGAAAGTTTGGCGTTTTCACATTGGGGATTGCCGATCCGGCATTGAATGCAGCCGCTCAGGATTGGGCGGATCAGCAAAACGTCCTCGGGAATTACATCAAATTTGTATTCGGTGGAGACTCCACACGTGATCAGGACAAAGCGGCGATCAAAAAGGCGTCTACCGATGCAAACAACATGGTTGTGGTGAATGTCGGCAACGGCTTCAAGTGGAAGGGCAAAACCTATCCAAGCGCAAAAACAGCGGTGTTTATTGGCTCGCTTATGGCTGCTATGCCCTTGAACTATACGATGGCCCTCTACGTGACCAAGTTTGAAGCACTCACCAAAGAATGGGATGAAACCGAGCTGATCGAACTAGTGCAATCCGGCACGCTGATGCTCAACATGGATAATGGCAAGGTCATTATTCAAGAGCCGGTAAATACGCTTACAACCCCGGGTCCCGATCAATCCAAAGACTTCGGGAAAATCCGTGTGGTAGATACCTTCCATTCGATCATGTATGCGGAAGAAGAGGCTGGCAAGGAGTGGATTCGACAGCAACCGAACAGCAACAGTCCAGCGAGACGTGCAGCCTTCTGTCAAATGATAAAGGACTCTGTGCTAAGACCGTTGGCAGCTATTGAAGTTATTGCTGCGGATTACGAATACATCGAGGATCCGGAGTATCACGGTCCAGACCCGATTTATACGCCGGCAAGAAACGCAGGTCACTTCATTGCGGGCTTCAGACATCAGGATGCACTCGAGAAAATTTACACCTATAACAAAGCGAAGTGAGGTGACATCGAATGAATAAGGATGCACAAACCTTTTCTGGTGTTCATGGTCATTTTTATGACCAGAACGGAAATGAACTGAACGAGTGCATTGGATTCGAACTCAACGAAGAATTTGATAAGGCTGAAAGTAAAAGAGCTGGACGTCTTCGCAAGGGGCATCGCATTGTTGCTTCTTCCGTAAGCATGACGGCAACATTTGAGCGAACTTCCAATGTGCAAAAGATCATTCAGGCCATCGCGAACAATCCAGAAAAGAAGATCAATTTCATTGGGGAACTGGATGATCCAGTCGCGGGCAAATATCGGGTTGCTGTAAAAGGGTTCTTGCCCGATTCTTTAGCACTCGCAAAATGGTCCCATGGTGAGTTAGATGAGGACACGAGCTTAGAAGGTACGGTTGACGATTACGAATTCATTTAAAATTAATGGGGATATATTCCCCCTACGGAGGGATATACATGAGTGATTTTCTCACGATGGAAGAGTTTCTTGGTATGAATACTCAAACAGAAGAGAAAGGGGAATGGGAGTGGAAACGTAACAACGTTAAACTCCCTATTCGATCTGTTCCAGGGGATGTGTATTACAGGTCGCGTAAGAATGCAATTAAAGTATCTGTTACTGGAAAAAAGAGCAAGGCAGAGCGCAAAGTGGATTTCGATGATCTTCGCTATAAAGCAGAGATTATCATCGCTGGAATTGATACGGATCGCACTAATTTCCGAATTGATTCACAGCAAGTTCTAGCAAAATTTAATAAGCTGGCTGCTGTTGATGTAGTTCCTTGCATGTTCCGACCAAATGAGATTGATTCGTTGTATGAGGCTATCGCAGAAATTAGCGACTTCGCGGAAGACGAGGAGGCGGAGGAAGAAGTAAAAAACTCATAAAAGAGAGCCCTGAGCTGGCTCTCTATTCTTATATTTGGCAGGAAAAAGGCATGGTGCCGTCTGAAATCCTAAACCTACCGGAACGAGAGAGACAATTTGTTCTCGTTTCCACCGTTTTGGAAATTGAGAAAAGGGCTGAGCAGGCCAAGAAGGTGGAACAAGCAAAACGGCGGCGCGGAAAGGGAAGGAGGGGATAGTGAATGGCTTTGACGACCACCTTAGAGTTTCAAGATAAAATGACTCGCCAATTAACCAATCTCCTTCGTAGTATCCGAGGGCTGTTGAATGGCTTAGATGATGTAGAAGACGTAGCCGGTGATGTAGAGGATGCTCTTGATGATTTATTTGATGACTTTGATCTTGGACCAATCGAAGATTTGGATGATGCGCTCAGTGATGCTGAACGGGAGGCCGAACGACTCAGAAGGGAAATGGATGAGGTGGATCGTGCTGAGGGTGAAATTGACACTCAGGAAATTTCACGATTAGAACGAGCCTTACGTGACGCCGCGAGGGCTGGAGACGAGGTATCTGAGTCTTTGGATCATGTTGATGAAGTAGCAGGTCACTTAGAGGTAATTGGGGGGATGGCAACAGCAGGTGGAGCCGTAATTACAGCTGGTTTGACTGCTGCTGCAGTTTCTGCACATGGAATGGATCAGGCGCTTGGTATCCTTCAAGCAAATGTGGGTGCCACGGATCAAGAAATGATCGGCATGTCGGAGACAGTAAAAGAACTGTTCTCTACTGGGCTCGTGGAAACTCCCTTGGAAGCTGCAGAAGCATATGGCCGACTTCGCCAATTGCTTGAAGGTACAGACGATCAGATAGGGAAAGTCGCAGAAGGAGCTCTGGCGCTTGAAAAGGCGTCTTTTGGGAACCTTGATCAAGCTGGAATAGCCAAAGCCTTAGATATGATGCAGGGACAATGGGCGACTGACCCCATTAAAGGGTTGGATATGATTGCAACTGCTTACCAGCGTGTTGGTGATAAAGCTGACGATTTACTTGATACGGTTTGGGAGTATTCCGGTCAATTTAAAGAGGCCGGGTTAAGCGCCGAACAGATGATGGGAATGTTTGTCGCCGGAGCAGACAAGGCGTTCAACTTTGATAAGCTTGGTGATGCTTTCAAAGAGTCGTTCGGTATTCGTCTAAACAAGGCACTGGATGAAAATGCACTCGGAGCCCTTGAAGGTATCTTTGGAGAAGATAAGCTGTTTAAAATGCTTGACCAGATAAAGGCTGGAGGCAAGGAAGCTGAGCAAGCAATAATGACCATTACAGCTGGTATAGCAGCCATTCAAGATCAAGGGCTGCAAGATGATGTTTTGGGTAGCGTTTTCGGCACTCAATATGAGGACGTGGGCAGAGAAGCGTTGCTTGCAATGCTAGATGCTGGACCTCTTGAAGGATTCGCCGGGAAAACAAGCGAAATCGTGGATCAGGTAACCAACGAGTGGCAGGCAATGGCAAACGAAATGAAACTGGCTTTTGAACCTGTCGGTGAATCGGTTTTGGAGGTAGTTAAGCCGGTAGCTGGCTTCTTAGGTGCTATGATAAAAGGGATTGGCAACTTCACAAAGGAGCATCCATTTATCACGAAAGTAGCTGTTTCGTTTTTGATGGTGGTTGCAGCTCTTGCAATGGCGGTCGGTCCATTAGTGCTATTAGCTGGACTTTGGGGGCCGATAACCATTGGATTGAGAACTGCACAGGTAGCTATGATGGGCTTTGGGATTTCGTCACTAACAGCACTTTGGCCTATTCTTCTTATCGTCGCTGCTGTAATTGCGTTAATCGCAGTCGGATGGTGGTTATACGAGAATTGGGATTTGGTAAGTGCCTATTTAGTAGCTGGATGGGAATGGGTGAAGGATGCTGGAATAGCAGTGTGGGATGGAATTTCTGCATACTTTGGAATGTTACTTGAATTTTGGAAAGGGCTCTTCACAGCGTTTACCCAATTTATTACTGGGGATTGGTCAGGGGCATGGGATACCATTAAGGAGACATTCTTTAATGCTTTTACTACTATTGATGGCTGGTTTGACGGATGGATAAGCGGTCTATTCGACAGCGGTCAAAAAATCATCAGTACCATTGTAGATGGAATATTGTCAGTAAAGGACAAAGTTGCAGATGCTCTATCCAGTGTATTTGAATGGGCTGATCAGTTTTTACCACATTCGGATGCACAAATGGGTCCATTTTCTCGCCTTACTGACAGTGGTATGGCAATTCCAGAAACGATGGCTATGGGAGTGGCTGCATCGGAAAATGTACTTGCTGATGCGATGAATGGAGCATTTAGCTACGTCCCAAGCTATACACCATCTCTGGCGAATACTCTAGCAACACAATCTTTCACAGACGGACAATCAGCAGGTGATACTTACGTTGAGCTCCAACAGACTGTTCAAGTAATCGTTCAGGGAAGTAACGTCAGTGATCCAGACGAGTTAGAAAGGATGGCAGAAAAAATTGCAGAAATTGTTGCTGAAAAAACTGGTCATATATTCTCAGGTACTGGTGTCACTGTCCTTGAATAACAGGTAAAATATTCCCATTACAAAAAGTTTTTCAAATGGGGGGCTTTCATATGGGGATCTTTGCAGCAAAAAAGGATTCAGAGTCAAAAACCGATATGCTCGTTATAACCTCTGACAAGCTTAATCGGGACTATGAGCCAATAGGAACAGTGTCAGTCGCATCTGCGAAAATTTCAAGCGACTTGGACGTTTTTATTAATATGCTCGCTGAAAAGGCTAAAGAGCAAGGTGCAGATGCAGTGATTTGTTTCAGATATCACTTAAGTGGAGCAGTGCATATCGCATACGGAACCGCAGTAAAATTCAAGTGAATACGAGGCGCTCTATAAAAGTAGAGCGTCTTTTCTTTTTGGAGGTCGGTGATATGAAGTACAAGCACCTTGAGTTTTGGTTGACGTGGAATAATAATGCCGAAAAGCTACGGCTGCCGATCCTGCCGCCGAAAATCTCCGTGAAGGTGGGGCATCAGTACACAGATATCAATTTAGTCGGGATTGGTGAGGCCACCATCATCGGAGATCCTTCACTCGAAGAATACTCCTTCTCATCTGTCTGGCCAGAACAATACGACTCGGGTATTTGCGATTATGATGGATTCCCTTCCCCAGAAGAGTTCGGTGAAACGATCAAGCGCTGGAAGAACTCAGGCTATCCGATCCGCTTTACAGTTACCGGCAGCTCTATTAACACTCCGGCCACCATACGAGACTTTTCTCACGAGTGGGATGGATTTGACATAGAATTCAGCCTGACTTTGAAGGAATACCGCTTTATTACGCTGGAGAGCACCAACGTGAACATTGCTTTTCAGACGGTGAACGGCGGGAAAATACGTCCGGATACTCGCTCAGCCAAGGTATCGTCTACAAAGGAACAAGAAAAAGAGAGCTTGGTCGACCAATACCTTTCCCGAGGGAAGCCAAAGCTGAAGAAGTGAGGTGTCCGCCATGCAGCCCAATTATCGATACGAGATTCGCATTCAAAAGCCTGGTAAAACGGCTCAACGGATTCCTTTCACCGAAGCGACATGGTCGGGAAGTCGGCAAGAAGCAAAGCGGACGTTGACGGTGAAAACAAACAGGGGACGGGATAGGTTCTGGCCAAAGATAGATGTTGAAGAAGGCGACTTGATGGAACTGATCTCCTATTTTACTGGCGCGCCTCGTTCACTTTTTACTGGCATGATTGTAGATCTCCGGAAAACATCAATGGGTGATATCAATCCCGTCGCGTATGATCTCGGCTTCTACCTTCTGAATAACGACGTGGTGGAGGTCACAACTGGAGAAAGATCCGATGCGCTGCTGACAAGGATGTTCCAGCAAGTGGGCATCCCAATCGGTCAAATCGGCCCGATGCCATACGTTGAGAAACAGGTCATCCGAAAAAGCCTTTGGGATGCGGTGGTGGACATCTTAAATCAGGTGTATCGCAGCAGCGGAATTCGCTACTGGTGCTGGCTTGAGCAAGGTAAAGTGTTTGTGGGAACCCAAAGGGGCCAGACAAAGCAGTGGAAGATCAATCAGGGCATCAGCCTACTCGATGCAAGCCGCAAACGCTCCATCAGTGAAATGAGGACGGCGGTCAGGGTGGTAGGCAGCGACAATGAGAGCAGCGCGATTCTGTATGAGCAGGTGGATCAGACCAACGCCAAGCGGTACGGCAAAATGGTCAAAGTGATCGAAGTTCAGGATGAGAAAAAGGGGACAGCATCGTCTCTTGCAAAGCAGGAACTGAGCAACCTGAACAAGGTAAAGGACGAAGCCTCCGTTAGCTCGCTGGGCATCGATGACATCATTGCCGGTACAAAGATCGAGGTGTATGAGGAAATCACGGAGCTGAACGGGATTTATACTGTTTGGGGCGATAGCCATACGATTCGTCCAGGCTATCATGAAATGAAGTTACAGCTGCAAATGGAGGTGAGCGGTACGTGAATGGGTTTCAAAAACTTGCCCATGTGCTTGGAGGGCCGAATAAGTCAGAAGCAAATGCTATCCCGAAAGAAATGCGCCTTGAACTGGCTACCATTCAGACACCGCCCCCCAACCTATCAATCCTTATCGATGGCATAAACAAACCATTTGGTAAGGATTTTCTTATGATTGCTGAGCACCTTACAAGGCATTCGCGGATCGTCACAATCATTCATGAAGAGCAGAAAGAGCGTAATCTGGGGGACAAGACGGAAAAGGATTTACTAGATACCGATGACGATTCACCTTCACCAGAGCTCACAAAATTCACTTACAACTTTGTGGAGATGAAGTTTGAGGATGTGCTGAAAAAAGGGGACAGGGTCCTTGTTGCTTCAGTTGGTTCGCGTTATTACATCATCGATAGGGTGGTGCGGCCATGAGCATTTTCCCTGAAATTATTGAACAGGTTGAAAAACCGCAAGTAACAGAAGAGCAGCAACAACCCTCTCTACGTACTTACGCCTTTGACATTGAGCAGGGAGAATTTCTCTTACACCCGAACGGTAAACCAATCATTATCGATGGGATAGAGGCTCTCCAGCAGAATGCACAGAAGGCGCTGAGCACGGATCGCTACATCTACCCTATTTATACATCCGCTTACGGCCATGAATTAAAGGAGCTGATCCGGGGAGAAGGTACTCGGGAATGGAAACAGGCAGAAGCAAAGCGCCTCGTCAGGGAAGCTGTGGAGTTTCTGTATGGTATCGATCGATGTGAGGGCTTCTCATTTGAATGGATTGGAGCAGGCCTGAAAATAGGCTATTTGCTGGTCACAGATCAGGGGCTGATCCCGCAGGAGGTGATAATCGAATGATGACAATTCCAACCGAAGACGAAATTTTTAACAGGCTTGTGGCAAAGTACCTGTCTATCGCTGGGCCCATGAATGTGGAGGAAGGGAGTATCCCGTATGACTTCCTAAAAGTAGACGCCATGGAACACGCCGAAGGATATCGATTTATTTTGGCTCTGTATTACGCGCTTTGGGTGGAATATGCAGAGGGCGAGAACCTTGACCTTGCGGTAAGCACTCAGGGGATTACACGTAAGCTGGCAACAAAGGCTAGGCTCCCTACACCACAATTAAAACTGACGGGGATTCCCGGAGATAAGATTTCTTCCGGATTTCGTTTCATGACAGAGGGAGCGGCCCCTCTGTTTTTTG
This sequence comes from Brevibacillus sp. FSL K6-0770, assembly GCF_038000275.1. Classification (NCBI taxonomy): domain Bacteria; kingdom Bacillati; phylum Bacillota; class Bacilli; order Caryophanales; family Paenibacillaceae; genus Brevibacillus; species Brevibacillus sp. FSL K6-0770. Next base: position 3,955,230 of record NZ_JBBOBQ010000001.1, on the reverse strand, counting down.
TTGTCCTGGAGGATATAAATCTGGATGGTTCGGGCGTTGGAATGGGATTGCTGCAGGCAGAGGAAACAGGCCTGAAAGGTAATTTGAAGGCTGGAACGAAACTCTTGCCTGTCCAAACCATTAACGGATTGCAATCGGTTGAGCTCCTGGCAGATTTGGAAGGCGGCACTGATGAAGAGTCCGATCCAGACCTTCGGAACCGATACTGGCAAAAGGTGCGGCGCCGAGCGACATCCGGGAATGCCGCTCACTACATTGAATGGGCTTTGGAGGTCCCGGGAGTTGCTGGCGCGCGGGTTTTTGAAAACCTGGATGGCCCAAACACCGTTCGAGTGGTGCTGCTCGGCCAGAATGGTACCTCTCCGGACGAGACGATTGTGGAAGCAGCTCGGGCACATATCCAAGCGAATCGTCCGCTTGGTCCCGGTGATGATGGAATCTTCGTGGTTGCTGCAACGCCCAAAACATTCAATTTCTACGCCAAGGCCAAGCTGGCAAAGAACTTCGAACTTGCCACCGTGACAACAGCTTATGAGGCTTCATTGGCCGAATACCTGTTGGACCTTCTGGAGTCGACAGATGCCGAAGAAACGATTCGTCCGGTCGTATGGACGAAGGCGGGCGCTCTCCTCTTGGGGATTAAGGGTGTCGATGACTACGGCGGGTTGACCATCAATGGAGTGGCAGGAAACAGCACTTTCGGACCCGACGAAGTGCCTGTTCTTGGTTCCGTTACGCTTGAGGTGATGGCATGAGTCAGTGGCTTATTTTCCTCATACCGCCTTATTACAGGAAGTCGAAAATTACCAATGGCATTTTGGGTGCAATCGAGAGTGAATCGGATAGACGTGTTGAATTTGCGCTGGACGTCATTCAGCAAGGGAATCCCATCCTTGCCACATGGGGGCTTTCGGAATGGGAAAGACAGTTAAAACTCCCACCAGTACCTGAAGGGACAGCGGTGGAGACACGGCGTGCAAGGGTTCTGTCACGACTCAATATCCCTCCGCTTATCACTCCGAGAGAAATGGAGAGGATCGTGGCAGGATTTACGACAAGCGGAAGCGCGAAGGTAATTGAATATGGGCGTGAGAAACGCTTTGTCATCCAGGTCGACATTGATGAATTACTTGATTTTCATCAAATGGTTGAAGAGGTAAGGGTAATGAGGCCGAAGCACCTTTCCTTTGAGGCGCGCCTCGGTGTTGGGCATGAGATGCTGCCCATCGATCACGTGATTGCCTCGCGCATCCATATGACGATCACCACACGACCGTGGGCTCTTTCGGGAGGGAGATCAGGCAGGCCGTTATATTTTGATGGCAGTATCCGGTTTGATGGCAACTATTTTTTCACTGGTTATGACAGCAATGATGGCCCCGGACATGAGGTTAAAGTGCGTTTATATCAAAATGTGGTTCATGCTTTCGGTGTGTTCACCGAATTTTCAAGCCCTACATTCGATGGCCGGAACTCTTTCAATGGTCAGCTGACATTCAACAGCGTTCCGCAGCCATTAGCGATTCCAGTCAAGCACGGGGGAATAACGCGAGCAATGATTAAGGCTGCAAGTGATATTCCCCTGCTTCACCAGGTCGCTAATAGGGTGAAAATTAAAGCTCAAACAGGTGCAGCTATTTTTAATGGCAATCAGACATTTAATGGGGAAACCACGTTTGAGCAAACCTTTTACAAGCAGCCAGCAACTCTTCGAGTGAAGAAAAATGGTGTGGTGACGGAGGTGGTAAACATATGACCAAAGAAGCCGACAGCAAGATGGAGCCCAAATATACGACAACCATGCGAGTCATAAAAAATGGCGTGGTAGTAGAGGAGGAGAAAGAGGATGGCAAATAGCGTAACGACGACTAAGGCGCGCGAGAAATTTGCGAAGGCACACGCTGGTGACGCGCCGTTGCCGAAAGTCACCCAGGTAGGATGGGGGACTGGCGGCCACGATCCAGCGACCCGGGAACCAATTGCTCCTGATGGGAGTGTGAATGTGATTCCGGGCGAGGTAGTCCGAAAAAACATCGACGGCCATAGTTTTCCGGTCAGCACTACCCTAAGATTAGCCGTCAGCGCTACCTTTGCTGAAACGGGGAGTGTGGAAATCAGCTGCTGCGGCTTGTACGATGCGGCCGGCGATCTGGTTGCTTGGAAAACATTTAAGCCAAAGGGGATGGATGCAGAAACAACCCTTGAAATCGATTGGGACGAACAGTTTTAAGAAAGGGGGAAGTAGCGAATGGCAGATCATCCTATCCATAATCCTAAAGACTATAGTGAAGTTTTGCGTCAGCTTCTTACCACAGACCCTGTTCATGCAGATACGCTCAACCCACTGTTCGAGCGATTGTTGAACAATGACGCGTTTATCAAAGCTGCAGCGGATAAGGTAGCAGCCGACCTAACGACACACGCCGCAGCAGCAAACCCACACGCTGTTTATTTGCTTAAAAGCGGCGGAACCATGACCGGAAGCATCACATTCCAGGACCTCCTGGAAGGGGTTGTTTTGGCGGCCGGCGGACAACTAAAGGACCAGGCAACCGGAACCGTAATTAATGCAGCAGAGGGGTCACTTACCGTAACGGACGAGACAGGAGCTACATCGCTCTTTGCAGTTTCAAATGCGGTGCTAAAATACCTGAACAACACGATTCTCCACAGCGGAAACCACAACAACACTGGCGACCCACATCCGCAATATGCCCTAGATACCGATTTGGCAAATTACGTTCCAAAGACACCTGCCGACACCCGGAATACAACAAAACTTCCAGGCGCATATGCCCAGGGCATTACGCTGGAATTCACAAGATTGGTCGACCTCGGAATTAAGACTGGGACACAGTACGGATTGGTCGCAACGTATAAGCCTTGGACGGACGATAGCGGCGGACCGGTTCATCAAATGTGTTTTTCAGACGATTCCACTTGCCTAATATGGCATCGGACAGGAACGACAGCAGCAGGATGGTCGTTTTGGAAGCCAATCGGTACAAACAAATTGCGTTACTATACAAACGGAGCGGCTGACGCCAATGGCAAATACGCTACCATCGATTACAAGAGAACAGATGGTTCCTTGTATGCAAGAGTAGTGCATTCTAACCCGGACGCAAACGGAAACTACCTAACCGTCGTAACAACGTACTATGGACCCGACGGAGTGACAGCCTTGGGAACAGAGCGAGTGGACCGCACGTTCGATGCTAATGGTGTGATGACCAGCGAGGCGTAAGAGAAGGGAGGGGAATGAGCATGTTTAATGCAATGTCATTAGCTGCTGATGCGGCTCAACGCGGAGGACATGTAGGGGCTGGATTCAGTAAGGGTTCTGTGATCCCAGTAGAGAAAACAAGCGTAGGAAAGCCAGCAGTTAAATTCGTTACACCAGCATCTTCTCAATTTCAAGTATTGGGTTATGATTGGGACGCAGATGGCAATATGTACGTTTTGAGATTCAACAGCAACAACCTGTATATTTATCTGACGAAATTTTTACCGGATGGCACAGAAAGCACCTCATGGCAATTAAGTACAGGAAACTCAGCAGCAAAACCTTTTAACTTTGCTATGACCGCAACAACCATCTATTTCTGCTTTCAGGGGTATCTATATAAATTTACTCTTGATTTGTCGGTAGCACCGACAACGACTGTATTGCCGAATATTTCAGGCGCACCAAACATCAACCAGAGTGCAACAGTGCAATGGGTGGGGTTGGTCGTAGATGAAGCGAACAACTGCTTCTACACCATCTATAATGGCGACACATATTTGCGCAAATTCAGATTATCGGATTGCGCAGCATTGTGGGCAACGAATATCTCTCAATGGAGCAACGGCTACTGGGAACAGCAGATTACCCTCAACGGGGACAAAAGTGCTGTTTTTGTCTCGGGTAGGGGCGTTAGCGGCGGCGAGCAGACAATGTGGCGGGTTAGTTCGGCTGGCGTGATTACACACACTCTCAAAGTCTCTAATGATGGGAACAGTCCAAACGGGAGACATGGCGTGAACCTCACACCAGATGGAAATTACCTCCTATATGGGGATTGGTATGGAACAACCTCAGCACAAGTCCTGAAGATCAACCAGGCTAACTTAACCATCGCGGAGACATGGCCATATGCATATGCACATGCTGCTATCCAAGATAAGAAGGGCGATCTGTACTTCTTCTCCCTTGATACAGGCGGTAACCCTGGTACCATCATAGAAAAATTTGATTCAACCAGGGCAACTAAGAAATACAGCGTGTATGGGGCGACATATCGAAGAATGGCGCTTTGCAAGTTGAACGAAAAGTTGGGGCTTCTGGGGTATGTCAATGATTCATATGGCAGCTACAATACAGGAGTTTCATCCGCAGTCGTGGCAGTTAAAATTCTGTGATCGTACAAGGAGGAAATAAATTATGATTCATTTCACTTATCGAATGATTGACGCGAACAAAGCAGAAATTGAAACAGTTTATAACATTGATCCGCCCAAAGAAGCATTGGATAGATGCGTAAAGTATGATGGATCAGAGCTGCCGATGCCGGAGAACATCCCTGCAGGTAAGGGTTTCCGTCGATATTACTATCCTGTAACAAACACTTTTGATTTTGAGTTTTTCGATAGACCATTAACTCCAGATGAGCAACTTGAATTACTCCAAAAGGAAACAAAAGTGGATGTGGCTTTGGCTCAGAGAGAGCAGGACATCCGTGAGCGCATTGCTACAGGTGAGATCAAAGCATCCACTTTTTCTTCCCTTACAGCAGAAGAGCAGGATCTGGTAACGCTGGTCCTGTTTAAAGACTACTCCCCAGCAAAAGAGGAAATTCCGAAAGCACTGTCAGCCGTCGAATTTGGTTTGGTGGTGCTTTTTAAATTGCTGGGCAAGGCAATCGATCGCACAAAGCTTTCTGCTGAAGAACAGCAATATCTGGACGCGATGCTCACGACCATTAACCTTAACGACATGCCGATCAATGATACGAACGATTGGCGCTATCAATATTTCCACCAGCAATTCGAAAAGACACAGCAAAACCGGCAGGACTACTACAACGCGAAAATGACTGTAACCGGCACCTGGTAGGAGGCGAGGCGTGTGCGACTCAGACGCTTCGACCTCCTTTTTTACAAGGGGGATTCATGGATAGGAAGGATCATCAGGGGGGTCACGGACTCCCCTTATTCTCATGTTGCTATCGTCCTGGACGAGCTCCACCTCGCGGAGACCGATTGGCGATATCCTTTTCAGATTCGTCATTTGGAATACCGGCCAGAGGAATACGATGTATTCCGTCTCAAGGAGACCTTGTCTAATTTGCAAAAACATCGGATGCAGCAATTTATTAATGAGCATTTGCGGACGCCCTATGATCTGAGACAATCGCTCAGTAATGGCTTGTTTATTCTTTCGCAAGGTAGAATTCATGCTTTGGATGCTGCAAACAAGATGAACTGCTGCGAGACGGCTTACAAAATGTTTCAGAACGCGTGGATCGATCTGCTTCCAGAGAGACCAAAGAATTTCCTACCGCCTGGTCTGCTGGCATCATCAGAGAAGCTGTTCAAGGTTGCATAGGGGGAGCTCGCCCCTCATCATCACGACTGATAGCCTGCCCCGAACCGATCGGGGCTATTTTTTTGCCCCAAGGGGGTGAGGAGGCGAAAGAACATTGGACGAAATCAAAGACTTGCAAAAGGGGATTACTGAGATTTTAGTTGCCATCGGCAAGATCGAAACAGAGATCAAGCAGTTGTCCAACATGGCGGGCAAATGGGAACAGACGGAGAAGTTGGCTATCGAGGCATTGCAGAGCACGAAGGCAGCTCATAAGCGGCTGGATGAGCTGAGTAAGCAGCTTGATGAACTGGAAAAAAAGATCGAAGAAGACAAAAAACAAAACAAAGATGATAAGAAGTGGATCGTTGGCACGCTACTTGGTGCCGCGGCTCTCATCTGGAATCTTGTCAAAGGCGGTGTAGGTAAATGAATCAAACGGAACTTTTGGCATTGGCACAGCAGTACATGGCAGACAAGGCGCTGATCGTGGTCGTCGTGCTCCTGGTGCTGGGATACTTTCTCAAGCGAACGCCGCGTGTGCAGGACTGGAGCATTCCGTGGCTGCTCATGCTGGCGGGCATCGTGTTGGCTTGCGGTATCCTGCAGGCGGTCACGGTCGAGAGCGTTGTGCAAGGCATCCTGGCAGCAGGTGTGGCGAGCCTTACACATCAGCTTTGGAAGCAGACAACAGAGAAAAGGGAGAGTGAACAGTAGTGCAGATCACAGACATGCTTTTGACAAACAAAAACGCGCGCCCCGGGACGAATATTTCACCCCGGGGCCTTGTTATACACTGGACAGCCAACGAAGGAAAAGGAGCCAACGCCGTTGCCAACCGCAACTACTTCAACAAACCTACTACCGAGGCCAGCGCCCACTATATTGTTGATGACAAGCAAATTGTCCGCTGCCTTCCGGAAACAGAGATGGGCTACCACGTAGGTGCCAAGTCGTACAAGCCTGAAGCACTCAAGATGCTCAGTTCCTATCCAAACAATTGTACGATCGGGATCGAGATGTGCGTCAACTGTGATGGAGACTTTAAATCGATGTATAAGCGAACGGTGGAGTTGTCTGCCGATATCCTGAAGCGGTTTGGCTGGGGAGTGGATCGCCTGTGGAGGCATTTCGATATCACTGGAAAAAACTGCCCAGCCTATTTCGTTTCTGACGACTTCGCCCGCCGATTTACCTGCCTGACAGCGGCGCAGGCGTGGGGAAAGTTTAAAGCAGATGTGCAGTATTTACTCACACCAAATCCACAACCAACCCCAAAACCAACCCCAAAACCTGTGGATAAGGTTTCCATTGAGATAAACGGAGTCCACTTAAAAGCCGATGGATACCTGAAGGGCGGGGTTTCCATGCTCCCGGTCAGAGTGGTGGCAGAAGCGCTGGGCGTGGGGCCGGTATACGACGCTGCCACCAAACAGGTGACGGTCAACTGCCACGATTTGACGGAGGCAATAGAATCTGGCGTCTCTTATGCCCCGGCCCGTGAACTTGCTGAGGCTCTCGGTCTGCAGGTGGAATGGGACGGGACGACCAAAACTGTGAAATTATCGAAAGGATGTGTCTGCAATTGATACTTGATCATGTCATTTCAAAAATGAGCGTATTAACTTAAAAATATCTAAAGGATGATTGGGATGACGTTTGAACAATTTTTATACTCTCCTGAGTTTCTAGCAAACGCTACTATTGCTTTCGCATCATCCATTGTGGGTGCTTTCATAGGTGCAGTCGGAGGTTTTTTTGTAGCGAATTGGCAATTATCAAAACAGGCTAAGGAAAGACAAAAAGATGCCAAAATAGAGTTCCAATTGAAAAAGCTAACATTCTTAGAATACCTGTACGAAGAGCTTAGATTTAATCAGAAAGTGCTTCATCGATCGTTAACCTTTATTGGCAGGGGACCAAATATTATGAATAGATGGAGTACTGCAAAGTCCATTATTTCGGGCCTACAAATCGGTGCTTGGAATGAGGTGGTAAAGGCAGGGGTCTTGATAGGGATTCATGAAGAGGATCGAAGATTGTTCAGCATTATTAATCGTACTATTCTTGATGCAAGGAGTTACGTTTGGGAATTGGAAGCCAACTGGCACCGTGTTAGAGAATGGGAGCAACACGATATAGAGAAAGAAGCACTACAACCTACTTCGGTTAAAGTATATGAACAGTCTGCTGTTCCGCAGACCGAGCAGGCTATCCGGTATGCAATCGAAAGGATTGGACAAGCTATCGAATCACTGGAAAAGACATATAAGATAAACGGCCAAGATTAGGCCGTTTTTTGATTGGATATAAGTGGAGTATTAGTGGCTATTTTGATTTCCTCTTTTTGTAATAAAGATAACGAGCTATAATGAAGTGACAAAATGTGATAAATTACCTAATAATTTTACAAACTATAGCAGACATTACAAGGAGGATTAGCAGTGACTCAAATGCTTTTTATTCCAGGTATTAAGGGTAGTGAATTGTTTGCAGGAAGTCATAAAGTGTGGTTTCCTCAGACAATCGATGATCTCAAGATTATGAATATCGCTAATCAAAATATTGAAGCAAAAAGCTTGCTATCTTCAGTAAGTGCTTATACTTTATTCGAATTTAAGGTGTATTCCGATTTTATTCAAGCTTTTTCACCTAAAGAAATGTCCTTTTTTCCATATGATTGGCGCCGTTCTTTGTTCGATCATGTAGAAAATTTAGTGAATAAAATAGCTGAGCTTGCTGTAAATGATGGTGTAATCCTTGTAGCACACAGTATGGGTGGGCTGTTAGCCAAATTAGCAATTTTGGAGTTAGCTTCTCAAAAAAGAAGTAAGCTGGTTAAAAAATTGATTACCATTGGAACACCATGGTTGGGAGCACCTGACGCTTATAAGGTATTGACCTATGGAGAACCTGGATTGTTTGAGGGGTTAGGTCACATCTTTCCTATTTATAGTGAAGAGAGAACCCGATCGATGTCTAGGTTATTCCCGTCGGTATACCAATTATTGCCTCATGATGCATATTTTAATGCAGTTGATGGTAAGTTTTTCGATACTGCTGACTATATAAATGTCATTATGAACGTGCAAGGCTTTTTCAATGAAGAATACAAGGAGACGCCTGATCAGCCAACTATTGATGTTTGGAAAAATTATATGCAGCCATTACAACAAGCCATGGCAAAATCTCTACCAGAGGAAATTGAGCACGATTGTTTGATTGGTTATGGATACGCAACTTTATATAAGGTTCCTGATAACAGGCTAAGGAATGCTTTCATGTTTAAGGAAGAGGCGATCTTTAATAACGGGGATGGAGTTGTACCAATTAGAAGTGCAGAGCCACCACATGTAGCTAATCGATACTTTTTTTCAGGAAAGCACTCCAAGTTATGTTGTTACAATGAAGTTATCGATTTTGTAAAATGGTCAGCGTCCGAAAAAATACAGCCAATTCCAACAGGAATTGAGAGAAATAACAACATTACTTCAAAACTGAAAAATGGAAAGCTAGCAAAAATTATGTGCCCTGTTGAAGCGACTATTCTTGATTCAAATGGGTTGTATGTCGCGGGTGTGTTCGATCCAAGTGTGCCAGGTGTTAGTCCCATTTTAAAAGATCAGTCCGTTGAGTTATTCACTTTGGGTGAATCAAAATATATGTTTATTGAAGAAGATTTAGACATCGATTTGTCTTTTGAAATTAACGCATATAAAACAGGGGTAGCAGATGTTTCAATTCAGTTACTAGATGAAGAAGAAACAACAGAAATTGCATTTGAGCCATTACCGGTAAGTCAAGATACTACAGCAATCTTGAAATTAAACTTATCAAACGAAGCTGAGAAATCTAATTTGACAGTAGAGGGTAGGGAGCAAAAAAAGAAAGTTCGTAAGGTGAAAAAACCAGTCTCAACCGGCTTGCCTCCTATACCTAAGATAAGTATTTCTGTTTCAGAAGGTGATGCAGAGGTTAAAAAATCTTCCAGAAGAGGAAGGAAAATTTTCTCTGGTCCAGTAAAACTTAAGGTGTCTGTAGATAACAAAGACATTATTGATGAGATTTTTTATTCTGTTAATAATCAAAGTCCGCATCCCTATGAAGAAGAAATTATATTGCCTCTTGAAACTGGGGACAACGTGATCAAAGTATTTGCGAAGGACATATATAAACGGCCGACGGATACATCCGAAGTAATTGTAACAATAGATAATGTTGAACCTACTACAAAATTGTATATAAAAATTGATCCTGAAGCTGTCTCTGTCATGTTTAATCCTGTTAGTAGCGGATCAAAAGTATCCACTTTTTATAGTGTAATGAAGGAAGGGAATTCAGAGGAGGAAAAATGGAACGATGCAGTTGAAAATAAACAAATAATAATTCCAGAACTAAATGCGCTCCGAACAAAACCTAGTTCAAAAGTAACATTAGCTTACTATAGCGAAAATGAATTCAAAATAAAAGAGGTTCTGAAATTAATTACATTTAGTTTGGGTAGAATACCTGAGGCAATGTGGAGCGAAAATGTGACTACATTAACTCCAAGGATTATAGCTAAAAATTTATTTGGCAATGCTATTGATGAAATGCAGGAACCAATGGTTTATTTACACTCAAAAGGATTAACCGAAACAGAGATGAATTCGATTATCCCTGATGATGTAAAGGGAGTTAAATTCGTATTTAGTGATTTGGTAATTGAGGTAATGTACTCTGAAAAGTATTCTTTGTACTTCAGTGGTCCCCCAACGGAGGTATTGGAAGTTGGACAAGTATATACTTTTTCATTTGAATTACTTACAGAGAGGTCTAAAGAACATATAGTTAATTCCGATCCCAAAGCAATTCTTCGTCCAATGGGGATTGGTGCAAAAAATTTACCTCACAAACAAATCGATTTAACAGTAAATGAAGGCGTATTTTATGGTAGATTTAAAGTAGATGACACGTTCCTGAAATTCCGACATAAATTAGTAATAACAGACTCAAGGAATTCTAATCCCCCTCTAAGGGAAATACCGTTGATCTTAAAGGGGGAGAACAATCAATAACTTTTAGAAGGTGAGGGTTATGCCTACCTGGTTAATTGTACAGATAAGTCTGTTGTTGCTTTGGATAATCATTGGTATTTTTTATTATCGAGTAAAACTGTGGACAGCTGGGCCTCCCCTTAACGGAGCCTCAATGTTGTTGGTGACCTTCTCGATGATCGTACCGATCATATGGTTAGCTTCATCACTTGTCTATGGCATTTACTACTTTTTGTCCATGTATACCAAAGAAACATTTATTGCTCCACTAATTTGCTTAATTATTATTCCAGCGACAACACTTATCTTATTAGGAATCACTGTATTTCACAGGGAAAGAAAAAGAAGATTGACTTATGAACAGCAGCTTGAATTAATTGGGAAAGTAAAACATAGCTGTGAAATTTGGTCAAGTCAGTTTGACTTCATCTTAGAGGAAAACATGAATCTAGAAGTATATATATCAAAAGGAAAGCCAACTGGAAGAATGACTGTTAAGAATTTAGATGAAGAACAAATATTAATATTAGATAAGCATCGTGAAGAGCTTCCGGAAGGCATTTTCTTATGGTTGGTACCGAAAGATATACATGTTGACAGTAAGTACCTGCACTAAAGTACCTGCACCCTTTCAAAAGGAAAGGGTGTATTTTTGTCGAAATGTGTCAATTCTTTTGGCTTGTTGTCACTGAAATTCTTTACTATCCTGAAATTGAAAATCATCAGAAGGAGATACTAATTTAATGGCAAAACGTAGAAGGAGATCTAAAGATCCATTAGGAGAATTACTTTCAGGTGTCACATTATTGATTTTTTTAACCTCATATTACTACACCAACTCATTTGTAACTGGTGCAGTAGCTTTTGGAATATTTGGAGCTATCGCATTAGGTATTGTATTAGCTGTGAAGATAAAGCGGGAAGAACGACTCATGAAATCAGGAATATCTGATATTGACAAGATGGACGGACGCCAATTTGAGCACTATTTAGGATTACTCTTCAAGTCGCAGGGATATAAGGTAGAAGTGACAAGGGCCGCCGGTGATTATGGAGCTGATCTGGTCATTCATAAAGAAGGGAAAAGGATAGTTGTTCAAGCAAAGCGATATAGTAAGAATGTTGGTATCGAAGCGGTACAACAAGCACAAGCATCAATTGCTCACTATAAAGCTCACGAGGCATGGGTAGTAAGTAATCGAGATTATACTGATGCTGCTCGTAATCTTGCATCATCAAATAGTGTTCGACTAATAAACCGTGAAATGCTCATAGAGATGATTCTTCAAATGAATCCCAAATCTAAGCCAAATCCCAAACAAGTAATGGCACAATTACCTCAGAAGGAGTTGCATTGTGAAAGATGTGGAGGAAAAATGGTTTTGCGTAAAGGCGCGAAAGGTGAGTTTTACGGATGCTCCAGTTATCCAAAATGTAGAAATACAAAAGCAGTATAAATTATTTCCTCAGTTTATAACTGGGGTTTTTTTATAATCGTAAACACAGATTGTTTACTGTTGTAATTTTATTGATTGACGATCGTCAATAGAATTGTATAATAGGTTTAGGGAAATTATTCCTTGGTTGATGGAGGGCTGAGCGAATATGGAAATGAATTCGAAGTTAAAGCTATTAGACTTTTTGAAAACAAACATCCTCACTACCTCAGAAGCAGCAGAAATGTTAGGCGTTACTCGACAACGGTTAAATGCCATAGTTAAGAGTGGCGAATTATCCCCGATAAAGCAAACACAAAATGTAAGTTTATTTCTAGCAAGTGATGTGGATAGTTATGCGAGGAATAAAAAACTAGGAATTCAACGGAAAATTAAATCCTCGGCTCCTCTGCTATTCGATAATAGTGGTGTTACTAGAAACAGCATCGACTTTTTTGAGCAAAATATTAATAAGCTAAGAAACATTGTTAAGATACATGCATTCTTTGAAGACATTGATGCTGCGGTCTACGGTTTTTTTGTTCCATCAGAACATTTTAGGAGTGGAAATTTACTCAGTGTTAATACCCCTGGATTAGTACTGATAGATGAAATTGGCCAAGAATTATGGTTGGGCGGTTGCAATTGCGGCTACGGTGGCGAAGGGCCCCACGGTACGGAAAGAGTTTTGAAAAAACTTGGTTTTTCTCAAGAAGATATTGACCATGTATTTTCAAATCATATTGTAACCATGGTTAGAGAAAATGATAAAACTGATGTTTTTACTCATGATCGGAGTAAATACCATTTTTGGGGACTTGATGAAGGCCAATTAATGCTTTATTATCACGATGATCATCTTGCACTGATACATGAAAAATTTCCCTATAATTATGATGACGACCTTGAGCTCAAAATTATAGAACGTAGCAGGTCTTTTATTCCAAAACCCGTCCAAATAACTATCTTTAATTCTGATGACCAAGCTAGGGAACACGGATATTCATACAAAGGTTTAAGGGATTATAGTGATAAAGGTTACCGGGTCATCATTAAAGACGAGTCGGATAGAGAGCTATGGCTTGATCCAATTTTTAATCATAAAAAACCAATATTAAAACAAGAACAAGTTAAAGCAATAATCGAAGCGTGTGGTTTTGAAATTCCAAAGTCTACTGTTGCCGAAATTGTATTCCAATGGATTGATCAAGGTTTTAATAGTAACAAGCAAGTTGATCCGCTTCGGATAACTCAAAGATCACCAGTAACAATATATTAATAACTTCTGGTAACGACAGATGTTTCCTAAATACTATTTGCAAACAAAACTGCAAACGCATTGATTGCAAAAGGCGGAAATGAAAAGAAGCATTACGCATAAATATTGTTGAAGAAACCGCGCAGAAAGAAGCATTATGCATCATTCTGAAAAGAACGGAAATGTAGGACTTCTTGTTGACAGGGTGGGGGTCGCTGGTTCGAACCCAGTCCGGATCACCATATAATGAATGCTGAAACCTCTTGGTAATCAAGGGGTTTTTCTTATTGTTGTCATTCGGTTGTTTCATTGGTTTTGATACGAACTTAGGCTACTTTTAGGTTTTGTAGAATATATTACCAAATCCATCCCGGGTGTCTCTCTGGAGATTAGGCAAAGGTTTCTATATGTATCTAATGTAATACGGACATTGGCCTGATCTAGCATTTCTAATACAACCTTTTCGAATTTACTCCTTGTTTCAATAGCAAGCTTGCATGAGGATGACGGATATCATGGAATCGAATTTTCCGCAAAGCTGTCTTCTGAGTGAGGATGCCAAAAGACCTATTCAACTTGCGTAGGGATAGTGAAGTGCCACCAGAGGTACAAATGACCCACCCAAAACCTCAATACAAAGGGCGGCGGTTAGCCACCATTTTCTGATAAGATCGATAAGTCGCCAACTGTTCGTTTCCCACCTGCTTTTCATTACTGTGATATAATGAAAATAAAAACAATGGGGTGTATTGTTGAAGAGACAATTTTTGATGATTGTAAGTGATGTAACCAAACCACAAATAGATAGCGCCAGCGAAGCAGTAAAAGATTTTAACGAATTTATTGACTTGATTCCAATTGAGTCTAAATCTGATGGAGGCTATAGCCTGTACCTCGATATTCAAAAAGGCGATGTTCCGATAACAGTTTCAGATACACGAAAATTCCTGAGAAATTGGTTTATGCCTTTAAAAATAGAATGTGATTCAAATCCACGAGACTTTTATTAAAAGTCTTTTTTTATACAAAGTAAGTAAAAGTAAGTAAGAGGTGTGGGGCGCTGGTTCGAACCCAGTGAAAACTTCTTTTGACTGTTCCTTGATGAAGCTGATTGTCGAGTGGCTCCCCGATTTATCCAATCGGCTGTTTTGTTATCACTTGCTACGTGGATTCAAATGTTGCATTCAAATCCTGTAAATATTTACGCTTAATTGGCCCGTTGTAAATCTCCTTTGTTATCCGTTGATGGAACGCCGTGTGCGATGAAAGTCGCCTGTACGGTGTAGGCTCGTTATAAACCGAGAAATAGAAAAGGGATAAGGCGAGAATAGCGATACGACACCACCAACATTCACATTTGTGAATCACGATTATCGGATTGGAGCCACAGATGCTGATCTGAAGTTCAATGTGAATGAGGATGGAACCCTCTATTTTGTTGTAGTTCCTAGCAATGCTTCCGCACCGAACAGCTCTCAGATTAAGGCAGGAACTGACGGACAAGGGAACCTTGCAGTAGATAGTGGTTATATCGCAGCGAGTTTTAGTAGCCCAAATAATGTCCATCTAAGTGGATTGACTCCTGGTCATACCAACTACACTCTTTATGTAACAGCTGAAGATGCAGCTCACAATGCTTCTTCGCCTATCGGTTTGCCTTTCTATACTGGTACTGCAGATTAGACAGCGCTCCATCAGTCATTACTTTCGAAGTCGCTCAACCGAGCGGCTTTTTCTTTTGGAAAGGGGGAAGGAACACGGTTGTTCTAGAATCACTTGGAAGTTGGGTGCAAAATACGAGTAAAGTCTTGGATCAGACAGTGCACCTGTCACATTCTCACCAGACGGGCCAGTAATGGCAGCAGGACATGACGCTTCAACAACTTATGCATTGATTCCGCTAAGTGCTAGTAGAATTGTGTCACTTGGATCACTCAGCAGAAGCGTTTTCCAGAAGATATGGAAGACGGGTGACGTTGCTGACCCAGCGTACCCGCATAATTTGATCAAGTTGATTGAGACGGATAGGCCAGATAAGTATGATGTTGATAAGCCTGACAATTTTATCGATAAAGAAACGTCTACGGCCTTCAAGCTGGAGAGCTGGAAACGTGAAGCCGGCTTGAAGGCAATTGACAGTGTTTGACTGCCAAAAGACTACTGAACAACTCGAACGCCTGGAAAAAGCGATTGACCAACGATCCAGCAGGCGGACTGAGCGAGTTGCCCTGGCTTATGTTTACGATGCCTGACCGGATGACAGAAAAAACAACGCGACAAAAGCACGGCCCTCCGTCCGGAGGATAACCGGGGAGGGCTGTTGCCTGTTTAAACAACTCCATGAGCATTTCATCTATCTCTTGGCAACCATTGAAAACCAACCCTAAATAACCTCAAAGTGGCAAGTGCAATGTATAAAATCAGGTATCTCAACCATAATAAAACAGCCTGAAAAGACTTATTTCCTATGAACAGAGGAGCAGATGAATATGAAAATCAAACGGATGCTTGCGTTACTGTTGACCTTGGCACTCGTTTTTAGCATGATGCAGGCAGTAGTATCCGTGCAAGCCAAAGAGGGGAAGGCCGCTGATTCAGTTTGCCTAAGTCCCAAAATGGTGCAGTTGAAGACAGATATGCAGAAAGTCTGGATCGACCATACAATATGGACGAGAAGCTACATTGTCAGTGCCATATCGAATCGTCCAGACCAGCAGGACGTTTTGGACCGACTTTTGCAGAACCAGCAGGATATCGGGAATCTGATCAAGCCTTATTATGGGGAAGCCGCCGGAAATAAGCTGGCTGATCTTCTCCGAGAGCATATTTTGATCGCTGGGAAAATTGTAGCGGCTGCCAAAGCGGGCAATCAGGCGGATGTGAAAAAGCTGGAGGCGGATTGGCATAGAAACGCTGACGATATTTCGAAATTTTTAAGTGCAGCGAATCCGAACTGGCAGTTTAAAACGCTGCAAGATATGCTTTATGCGCACCTTCAATTGATTACGGAAATAGTTCTGAACTGTCTCAAAGGAGATTGGAAAGCGGATATTGCAGCAACGGACAAAAACGAGATCCATATGATTCATTTGGCGGACATTTTGACAGAAGGCATCGTCAAGCAATTCCCTGAAAAATTTTAACCGGGTAGCTATAGGGCAGTTCGACGCTTCTGCAAAGCTCCACAAGTGTGGAGCTTTTTTTATTTGCATATTCGTATTATGTTCGCATATAATACAAACAAACGTTCCTATATGGAGGCGAACAGCATGAAAAGGCAACTGCAAAGAGCCATACAACAGCATCAGTACATCCGGATTATTTACCTTGGCAGTGACGGCCGCACTACACAGCGAACTTTGCGTCCCATCGAAATTTCAGACGACCGACTAAAAGCGTACTGCCTCACGAGAAAAGCGCCGCGTGTCTTTGTAATCGACAACATCCTTGCGGTACAGTCAGTGGCGAACCGCCATGCTGTCTGATCTCTTGTAACATATGGAAGGGTTGGTGTGTTGAGATAGCATTCCAGATAGACAATCCGTTCTCGATCCGATTTGTTCTGCCGAAGCAACGAGAAGGGGTCCTTCAGCTGAAGAAAGACGAGAAACTGGTAAAATGCCTCCTTTAAGTGGGGTATTTCGCGTCAGCAAGGTTCTATTTTTTCGGATCTCGACCTGGTCGTTCCACCGCGGGCGCATCTCTGTGATGTACTTCTTATCTATGTAACGGCTGGACATTTTTGTGATGCTTTGAAAGTGGATTAGTTCCAGCTGTGTAACATCGCCGCTGAGAATGTTTCGCGCTGCGATTTTGAAAAAATTTTCCGCTCACGCTTCTTCATGCCTGTTACCGGTTACCTCTCGTCGTTTATTAAAATCTTTCTCCCGATGTCCTTACTTAGCGAAGGCGCTATTAAGCGCTAAACTAAGGAGGAGATTGTGATGATGAAAAAATTTCTGAATTGGGCCCGTCGTTATGGCAATTGAAATGATCATCCATTGGTTTAACTGATCTTCTGGCATGGGGCTGGAGATTCAATTATCCCGCCATTCATCAAATCGCGCGGGTTGAAACGATAACTTTAGTTAGCTGCAAGATAAGCTTGCTCCCTTTACCCTAAATCTGCCCGTTGTAAATCGTTATCTTCTTATTTGTTGATGGAACGCCGTGTGCGATGAAAGTCGCTCGCACGGTGTAGGTCCAGGGTGACCCGGAAATAGCTTATCAGTAACAATCGAACAGACAGCACTAAGTGCGGAGCAAGTCCAATTTAGATGGAGGTGGTCAGATAGCGACTATGCCGATTACATGGTGGCTTATGTAAATGGGCAGGAATACAGGGTCTTCAATTACGGAGAGACTTATGGATTTGGTGCTATTAAAACATTACGTGCGGATACAAGCTATGACATCACGCTTCATTTTTACAAGAATAATGTCAATATCGCCCAAGGCGAACTGCATATCGTTACACCGCACGATGATACAATTACTCCAAACGTGAATGCAATGCTTGGAAATCACACATCGACCACGGCAGATTTTGAGATTTGGTCAGATGAGCCCGGGACTATTTACTATATCTTCGTTAGGGACGCGGATTTTAACGTTATGCCTAATAAAAGTTTGATTATGGCCGGGAATGATCCGAGAATCGTACGATCTGGACAATTGAATGTAACAGCCGATCAACGGAAACAGGTGCTTTTGGATGGATTTACTATTACCGAGCCAGGATATTGGACACTTTATTTAGTATCGGAGGATTCGGCGGGTAATATTTCAAGTATCCAAGGAGCAGGGTTTTCTCTGTGAAAAACGTCGATACTTTTTTCAGCAAACGGGATGTGACTGCTTGCGGTCAACAAAACGGTCATGTCGTTTGTTGATCCAAACAAATTAGTCGTTGGCGGCTGATCCTTAGGATTTATCTGGGGTTTTTTCTTGGAAAAGCTTGAGTAAAGTGCGGAAGAGTCGGTCAACCGAGCGGCTTTTTTGACAAGGAAGATGAATAAAGGTAATGAGGACATTTGCCAATAACTGCCCTAATCACCAGAGGAGCAAGTCAGAGAGAGGCACAATCGAGCTGGACTTCCTTCCTTTATGGCTTATGGCTCGCAACGATTTCGGTCGTGCCAAACATGCAGATTGAACAGCCTGAAGTGGCTGAACGTCTAATCGAGTGTCAGCTAACGGGTAAAGACATGTTGGCTAAAGAATCTTTACATTCGTACCGCAAAAAAGGGGGCAGGAAACAGGGCAGGCAAGATAGCAAATGTTTTGGCAGAACGGAACAGCGGGTGTTGACCACTCAACAACTTTTGCATTACGGCAAATCAAGATAGGTTCTTGATGCCCCTACCGAGTTATTTCATATTTGACTTCAGAATAATTGTGAATCATCAATTCTTCATGCAGAAGATTCCCGGTTCGTTTATCAATGACTCTCCTCCATATTTCGTTCTCTCTAAAATTTTTCCCGTCTATATGATGGAATTGATGATTTCTTTCTTCCAAATGGTAGGAAAAGGGCAACTCGTTTTCACAAAAGACAATTCCTTTTAGATGTTGGTCGGTTAGCCAAACGTGAAATTGAAATTGATCATTGGTGGGATTAAAGAAACGCAAATCCACGTAATTAAAAAATACGCTTGCCCCACTCCCAAAAGGCAAGACCCTATGCTCGTCTGGAAACGGATCAAAACTATGATGATGTCTCTCCGTGATTTCTAACGGTGTATGCAAGGCAAGCCAAAAAAGCAAGTTCGCTAACTGACACACCCCTCCCCCAACACCTGTTTTCACTTCACCTTGCGATAACAGCAATCCGTCAATATACCCTTTGCTCGCTTTCGGTTTCCCAATTAAATGCCAAAACGAAAAGGTTTCACCTGGCTTCAAAACAATCCCGTCCATGGATTTTAGGGCAATGCGTAGATTGGTAATTTTATTTTCCTGTAACATCGGATCGGATGTACCCAATTTTCTCCTTAAAAGCGATTGATGTCGTTTGACTACATGGGGGAAGCGATCAACCATTCGCTCATTGGCAAAATTCACAAACAGATTGCGAGTCGTTCTCTTTAAACGAAGCTGAAGGATTCTGAGTTTGTAGACTAAAGGCATTTTAACTGCGAGCTGTTTTATCATTGAGCGGTCACCCATTACCAATTTGATTTTTGCGTGCGATGGAGTTGCGGACAACTTGAACAGTTGCGAAGGTCGGGAGTAATCCCAGACTACTCCTGCTAACCGAAAATTATACCATAATATGGAATATTGATGTTTTCCATTTCGCGCTTCTTGCGATACAAAATTTTGAGCGCGGCGATCACTGACTAAAATGGGACTATCCGGACAGCAAACAGAAGGCAGCCGAGCTTGGAACGAGAATGAAAAGTCCGAAGCGCCAGCTGCCTTTTTGCAAAAAACGCACGTCTCCCGGCTTGACGATCGTTGCTCATTGCGGGAACAGGCTCGGGCATTGCGGCGGGAAAGCAATGGGCGGGCAACGGAACGATGGGGTCGGGACGGGAACCGGGAACGAGTTCGGACGAGGTGCGCAAAGTTTGGCGAGCACTTCCAGCTTCACATCCGTTTCCACCTGGATCTGCATGCAGATGACGATGTCCATGGCGACCCTGCCGTCCAACAGTACATGGCTGCTCGGCGTACACTCGCTGGCGACGATGTGGTAGCGGATGTTGGAGGCATTCAGAGGCTCGGGCAAACAAAGCGCGATTTCGCTGTCGAGCTGGGCAGGAGCCGAAAATTCGCACAGCAGCGCGCTGTCGGCAAATACGCGGATCAACTGCGTGGAGCGAAGCAGAAAGTGGACGATGCCCATTCGCACTGCGTTTCCGTAAACGAGACTGGTGTCGCGGCGGATGCTGATAATCGAGCAAGCAGCGTCTGAACAGCACGGTGGCTGGACGTGTCCGGATGATGGTGGAACAAGCGGCGTTGCACATTGGATATCGATACGCTGACCGGCCAGGATTGCGGCTTCCACCAGCGGGCGGCACTCGTCTGGAATCCGGACTTCGTTTCGGCCCGAGAGCGCAGTGTAGACCCAGTCGTATATTTTGGGGACGCGGATGCAGACTTCGAGGACGTTGATAGGGATCGGCGGAGCTGGCACGATGATTTTGACGATAAATGCGTCCAGATTCCCTCCAAATAAAGTCTGCGCTGCCCCTGGAGTAATGGGAAACGGAACCGGATCTGTTTCAGGAGTGGAAGTAATGCCTGTCACGTAGGCGTTTCCCGATCCATCTACGGAGATGCCGAAAGCTTGGTCGTCTTGCCCGCCTCCCAAGTAGGTGGAATAGCGGAGAGCGTTGCCTGCGGTGTTCAGGCTGGTCACGAATGCATCGTGGCTGCCGCCCCCGTAGTTGCGTTGAAAGGCATTCAGTGTGATTGGAAAAGGGACGGGTGCTGTTTGCGGTGTGTTGGTGATACCCGCCACGTAGACGTTTGGCAAGGAATCAAGTGCGATCCCGAAAGCCTGATCGTCCTGACTGCCGCCCAGATAGGTAGAAAACACAAGCGCGCTGCCTGTCGGGTTCAGCTTGGTGACAAATGCATCTAAGAGCCCCCCTCCGTGGACCGTCTGGAAGGCGCCCGGGGTGATTGGAAAAGGGACGGGATCGGTCTGGAGGGTAGCGGTGCTTCCGGCCACGTATGCGTTGCCTGCCGTATCCATCGCGATGGCAGCTCCTGCATCGTTTTGCCCGCCGCCCAGATAGGTAGAGTAGACAAGCGTGCTGCCAGTGGCGTTCAGTTTGGCAATAAACGCGTCAGAGCTGCCTCCCCCGTAAAGCGTTTGGAAGGAACCCGAGGTGATCGGGAAGGGAACGGGATCGGTCTCGGGAGTAGAGGTACTTCCCGTGACGTACGCGTTTCCCAAGGAATCGACCGCGATGGCGGCCCCGGAATCGAACGATCCTCCGCCCAGATAGGTAGAGTAGATGAGCGCGTTGCCCGCGGCATTCAATTGGGTGACAAACACATCTGTGTTCCCTCCAAACGACGTTTGAAACGCGCCGGGAGTAATGGGGAAAGGTGTGAAATCCAATTGAGAAGTTGCCGTAGTGCCGACGATATAGGCGTTTCCGGCGGCGTCGACGGTAATACCCGAGCCGAAATCGATGGAATCCCCGCCAAGGTAGGTGGAGTAAACGAGGGCGTTGCCCGCAGGGTTCAGTTTGGTAACGAATGCATCCAGCGCTCCGCCAAAAGTCGTTTGAAAGGCCCCCGGAGTGATGGGAAACGGAACCGGATTCGTTTGAGAGCTGTTCGTGTTGCCTGTGATGTAGGCGTTTCCCAAGGAGTCGACGGCGATCGCCGAACCTTGGTCGATCCCCCCTCCACCAAGGTAAGTGGAGTACAGGAAAGTGTTTCCGGCGGGATTCAGTTTCGCGACGAATGCATCCGATGTCCCGCCAAATGTTGTTTGAAAGGCCCCGGGAGTGACGGGAAAAGGAACGGCAGCCGTTTCGGGAGTGTTTGTAGAGCCTGTCACGTAGGCGTTCCCCGCTGCATCGACCGCGATCGCAAAGCCGATCTCGAAATTCCCTCCGCCCAAATACGTGGAGTACTCCAGCTCAGGATCGATGACGAGCGGGTAATGCGGATCGTAGTCAGCTCCGATCTGAAAGCGGATGACGGGTGCGCCATCTAGTTGCTGTTCGAGCAAAAAGGAACTGCCGACGCTTGCCTTCCGCCCGCCGATCTGCTGGTAACTGAACGGACGTGCTTCGCGAAGCTCCCCGATTTCGGTGTGTATGAGGAGATTCCCTTGCTCATCCAGAGACAACGATTTTGCTCCGCGATAGGCAAAACGGATGTCTGCCACCTTCGCACCGGGCTGAACGACAAATTCGTATTTGATCCGGCCGTTATCACCGTGAAACACGAGGTCAATTCCCGGCCACAGCTTCGGATAGACGACGTGCTCATACGTAGGAATATTTGTATGCCATTTGGAAGAATCGTTGCCCTTCAAATAGTTGACTGTCCTTGTAGCGAGCTTGCGGCCTGTCGGCTTTGCTGCCGGGTTGGAGTCCAAAAACGCCAAAGACAGCCGGACTCCGCGTACCTGCTTGTTCCATTTCTCCGCGGATTGAGGAAAAATAGAGCCGAGGGCTGCTGTGGGCGAAAAATCTCCGGCAGGCTTCTCTTGAAACGTCAGGAGAACTTCTCCCGGCATGAAGTACGCTTCATAATCGGCTCCTTTTACGTAATAATGAAGTCGGGAATCCGCCTGGCCGACATTCGGGACAAAAAAAGGACGACTTTTTCCGAATGTCTGCAAAACCTGCTGCCTGTTGTCATTCGCGATGGGCATCGAATCACTCCTTCCGTAAACGAGGTGCCTTATTGCTATACGTATGTACCGCTGTAGGTGAGTGGACTGGGCGAGTGTTTATTTTTGCCGCATGGATGATTTGTAACATCAGGGACTCTCTTTTTCAGCTTTGCCAAAAGGGCATGGGATGGAGTTTTTAATTTTCGAAATTCTCACCAATAAAGTAATTAAATCCTCCCTGTTTCTTACTCTCCATGAGAGAATGAATATAGCTACCCGTTCGTTCAGGGGGCATCATGATTGCATCACAAAAAAATCAAGCGAGGCGAGCATGGACCAAATCCAAATTTACGTTACAGATAATTCTGAGTGTCTTGAGTTTGAGGCGGAAAGCAGAGGTTGCCGATTTGATGTCTACGTTAAGTTCAGCGATGAGTTATTCAGTATTAAAATTTATGATATTGTGCGGCTAACCCAGGACTTTGAAAGCGAGGTTGCTTCAAAAGGCTTTTACTCTGTTGATCCTAATGTAGTATTAGTTCCAGCGGTGACTAATACGCATATTTGCACAACTGTCATGTCGCTTGCAAAACAGAAGTATTTCAGTCAAATCAAACCGCTTTGTGCTCAGGAAGTGGAAAAAATCATGAAGGATCTCTCACCGATATCTCTGCCCGTCGTTTTACGATAATGGACGATCGGATAATCGGGAGGGGCAGACAGCGAAAGTGCCAAGCTGATTCAAGGAACGTGAATGCAAGCGAGCAGCCATCGGTACATACGTGTCAAAACATATGATTGTTGTGTGTGGCATTGCGGCTGAAGACGACGAGGAACGTAGATAGCTGCGATCAATGGGGGGGCAGTTCGGCATGAAAACAATTACCATTCACCAGCCATGGGTGACGCTGATCGCTTTGGGCGAAAAAAGGTTTGAGACTCGGAGCTGGGGTACGTTTATTTTTATGTGCAAGATATTGTTGTGCGTCCGGAGTTTCAAAAAATGGGGATAGGGACAATCTCATGCTCTATCTAAAAGAGAGTGCTCCCGACCAAGCTTTTATCGGTCTCTTTTCGTCTAACGAAGGCAAGAAACTGTATGAAAAATACGGCTTTCAGCAGTACCCTGCTTTAACAGGAATGTTTCGAGTAGCGCCAATTTAGCTAGTTGTAGGCTCCTCCAAGGTTGGGGGAGTCTTCGTTTTTATCTGTTTTATCATAGTCGTGAGGCTGCTGCGTGGGAAATATTCCCCGAAGTCGCACTTGTTTATCTATGGTTAACATCCTACATCGTCTGCGGAATAATTCATGATCAGCCGCTAAAACTTTGTGCAATGTTGAGTGAATTGATCGAATCGATAGGAACTTCAACTGTTAAATGATGAGGAAATCTAGTGAATATCCATGAATCATATAATAGCTGTAAGGCGTAAGTACATAAACGGCGCCCTCATGGAGGGTGCCGTTTATGTTATTTGCTATATTCCATGACTTCAAAGGATTGGATTTTGTTGAAGGCTACGTAATCTTTTCGTGATGTAAACGGCCCCTTATTAAAGTTCTTTTCAAATATGTATGTTTCGTTGCCGCGTCCATCTGCACGATTATTATACCAATTAATGAAACTTTCTACTTCAGTTGAAGATAAATCAAATTCTTTTTCAAGACCACTAATCATTTTAATAACAAGTAATGCACGCTCTCCAGCTGGCGTAGGATCGGGAGTTGGATCAGGATCAGTGTTTATGAGTGTGTCTCCGATCATTTCCAATTCCATAATTCCTACAGAACTCCCAGTCGGATCATAATAACTATTTAAAACGTTGATACGATAGTATCTAAAGTATTTCTTATTATTCGTTTCTACTGTTACTAGAGTTCTATCATTTTCTAACTTCCCTTCGGTAACAAGGGACCATGTTGTATTATCATTTGACCCATATAATTTCCAGTCCTTGATAAGTGACTTTACGGAGTCATTGTGGAACAAAGGGGTTATAGTAATCTGATTAACCTTCTTTTTTTCAGTTGAACCGAAATCAACTTTTAAAAAATGGCCGCCTTCAGGCGGTGTTGTTGCATAAACGTACCAAAAATCTAAGTGATTAAAATCAACAGAATCATCAAATGCTTTCCATCCATAATCATTACGTCCACCAGACCCATAATGGGCGCTTTCACTAATGACGATGGGAGCAGGTTTATCGAAGTCAGTCATTGCTGGAACAAGATCTTTAGTAGGCTGTTGATCTTCTGCTAAAGCAATGTTTTGTCCCGAAAATAAGATAGAAAATGCCAGTACAAGACTTACTAAAATTGAGTTATACCCTTTTGCAAGACGCACAAGAACCCTCCTTATTTTTCAAAAAAAGATAATAGGAACCAATAAAAATATAGAGCACTGAGTTAGTTTTTGCAAAACAAAATATGGAAATTTTTTGAGCCTAAGGTAGAGAGTTTTTCTTAGTTAAGTCTAAGCAACATTGTTGCCGAGATGATTTTATGGACGGACGATTACAATCAAAGTCAGGGGCGGATCAGGCAACTGAATAGGGCCTTATTGCATCATCGTCACAAGATGAGAAATGCTGAGCGGATTCACTGATCTAGCAAGTAACCCACTTAGCAGTAATTAAGAGAAAAGAAGCCCCAAAGGGACTTCTAACGATGCCCTCATCTTCTAGCTACATGCTTTGCATTTGCTATACAAGCAGAAGAGGGGGGACACTAAATAAGTAGGTTTAATATTCTCGCTATTATTACGAGTGCTCCAATAGCAAACATCAAGAATCCAATGATTTTAAATAACCAATAATCATATTGGCTATGAGGATCGCTTGCTGATCCAATTATTCTAGAACGTAATTTTTGGACGTCCTTGGTTCTGAACGCAGTGAAAAAACCTATAGTGGAAAGGATTAAAAGTGCGATTAATATCCAAGGCGAGTCATTCAAGAAATATACACTCCTACTATTGATGATTTAATTTGATTAACCAAAAATAGATCGAATTACTCTTTCGACAATATTTCTATCGTTACTCTCCTTTTCTTCTCGGTCTCTTGATCTTTTTTCTCTAAATAGGTCCTTTACGTCCTCAACAATGTCTTTAACAGGCTCTACAATGTCCCTTTTAATATCGAGAATTTCTTTAGTTCCTCCGTAAGTAATACTGCCACCAATTGGTACTTTTCCTGCTACACCAACTTCGAGTCCCGTTGGAGAACTACCTGTAGAACTGTAAGGTTTAGTGAGCCCTCCTGAAATTGGTCCAAGTTGTATGCTTTCATTTATTGCAGTTCCTGAGATGAAATCTTCTGGTTTAATATCATCAGGTATGTAACCAGCTTTACCACTGAATCCGACGTCAAAGCCAATCCCGATATTTCCTCCTATGTATACCTTTCCGTTTTTGTCAATTGTGATTGCGGCACCACCACCACCGCCTGCAATTGCACTTCCACCAAATGAAATATAATCAATTTCTCCAACAGGACCTTCAAAAGTATTTGTTGAGACCTTTTTCTCTTGTTTTATGTATTCAGACTTAGAATTTGTTATAGAAGGCTGAGAAGGTTGATTGCTAAGTATTTTGATTAGATTCTTATTGGGGAGCGTAGTCTGTGCTTTCAGCTTAAGTATGGCATAGGGGTCATAGGTGTCTTTGTTAGATTTCGGTTTAGTATTGGTATAACCATGTAAATCTTTATCCTTATCTCTATGGTCTTTCACAACAACACCATGTGCTTCTTTATCTTTGTCAATACGTTCTTTTACAACAGGCTCTTGTTTTGAGGATTTATTATCGGTGGTTATTGAGCCTGAGTTCCCGCTATGAGTGCCTTCTGGAATGGATTTGGCGATTACTGTTGATTTCGGTTGGACAGTCGGATTTTTTTCATTTTGGGGAGTGGACAGGGCTGGTGTGACTTGACTGCTCTTATAAGCTTGTTGTGCTGCTGGACTAATTTGAACGGAGTCACTTTTTGGATTTGTGGTTGTTACGGCTACTTCTTTAGGCGGAGAGGCTGGTTTAGTTGGAACTGTAACTTTTGTAGTTTGCGAAGTGTTACTTTTGCTAGGTGTGTAATCACGAATAGATATATTTTTTGCCATAAATGCCTCACTCCTATATCATTATTCAGAATATATTAGGAGTATCGGAGAAAAAACCAAAATTGTTAATATTTAGTTATTGGTTGGTTTGAGATGCTTTAACTGATAAGCTAAGCAGAAGATATTATCCTTTTGCAAGGCAACTATGGTTTCCGTCAGATAAGACGGTTCTTCATTTCAAACAAACAAGGAAATCTGTTCGGCGATTTAACCAATCTATATATACCTGTGTTATTGGAACCAAAACTACTCGTTGGTGATGTTCCAAGATTGAAGGCTACAAAAACGACCCGCTGTGTTCTCAACCCCTAAACTACAATGAAAAGTAGAAGAGGTTGAGAGTGCTTCTATGATGAGTGGTTCCTTGACCGATTGCAGTATCGATAGCAACTTGCACCTACGACATCGACGGCTCTCTAAAGTATGCCAAAGGATTCTCATCATCCGGCTCTACACCGCCAAGCCTTCGCAACACTTCCTCCGCAAAATCAAGATAATTGGAACCTGTAGCTGTAATCACGTTCTTATCGATGACAAGCCGTTCATTTCGCTTGTTTTCCCAATTCATCACGTGCTCGTATTCCAGATCGCTCGGTTCAATAGAGGCAGTATAGGCAATTTCATTGAGAATGCCGGCTGCGCCGAGCAAGGAAGGCCCACCACAAATCGCTGCGATTAATTTGTTTTGTTCGTAAAATGACCGAATAACTTGTATCAATTTTTGGTCGTGCAGAAACGGATGGGGGGCGCCGCCCGGAATAACCAGGGCTGCAAATTCGTCAACATCGATATCTTGAACGGATCGGGCAGGAAGGTAACACAGCGTAGATAAGGCTGTAATAGCCTCTCCTTTCGGCTTGGTCGAAAAAGTAACAAGCGTGTAGTCGGTTCTCTTGAGTGCCGTGACTAATGTAATTACTTCAAATTCTGCGAATGAGTCGTAGAGGAACAGCAGCAGTTTTTTCAATCCAATCATCCTTTTGCGGTTTGTGGCGCTTCTTTTGTTCGTTGAATTGTGAATAGTATAACATTTGGGTGCGTCTACGACTTGCTTTTGCATGGAAGTGCTGAAAAAGAAAAGAAGCCCCAAAAGAACTGTTAACGATGGCCAAGCCTTCTTGCTGTGCGCTTCGCATCCCAAGCAAATAAGAGATACGTAATGATTAGCAAGAGCCCGATGCCTCCCAATCGAAGACTAATACCGTACACAAAATGAACATAGATCATTACTGGTATTTCAACAATGAGAATGGTAGCGAATAGCCATTTGAAAAAGGTAAGGATCATGGCATGCTCTCCCTGTTTGTTTTGTTGGCAAGTCTAGGGGATTTTACCATAAGAGTAGAGGCGTATCTCTTTATTCATTAGAAACAAGGTAACTTCGTCTTTTTTTGTTTCGTATGAAAATATCTCCATAAAAATATGAAAATGGTACTATTGTGGTGAGTTTGCTTTTTGGAGGGCGGGATGTCTTGCAGCAGGAGTATTGAGTCGAACGACACGGAATAACCGCTGAACAAATAGCCATTGCACACGAGATGGTGAGTGTCGAGGTTCAGAGCGAAAGGAAAATGGAGGCGGCGAGCATCAAAATCTTGTTCATTTGCAGCAGAAATAAATGGCGCAGCTTAACAGCAGAGAACATTTTTCACGGATACAATCACTATGATGTGAGATCTGCGGGAACAGAGGAAAATGCGCGGATCAAAGTCACTGCTGGTCATATTGGCTGGGCTGATTTGATTTTTGCCATGGAGAAAAAGCATGTTAGAAGGCTGACAGATAAGTTTGGAGCAAGGCTCGCAGGCAAGAAAGTCATTTGTCTCAGTATACCCGATGATTATGGATTCATGGATGAAGAACTGATCGAGATACTCAAGTCCAGAGTGTCCGAGTACATTGAAGTGCCAGACTAGAGGAAAGTTCTTTTTATAAAAAAGGATCGTGAAAAAAAAAGAAAGTGGTCATCCAAACGGAGCGATCGGCAATAAGACGCCAATTCGTTTAAGTGGTGATTTTGAGCGTAGCTGATCCGATTGCGAAGCGGCATCTGAAGGGGGTGTTTAAAATGAGAAAAATCAGTCTCGGGCTGATGTTGTGCCTTTTATTCGGCTCGGTTGGCAGTGCTTTTGCCCAGAGCGGAGAGCGACCAGTTGCTCCTAAAGCTCCGATCGTGACATATCAAAGCGGAGAGCGGCCATAACAGGAGAACTCTCGCCCACATGCTAATACGATCCTCTCATAGCGCCAGAAAAATCAAACACTTACCTCTGTCTACTTGGGGGGATTTTTTATGGGGCGGCTCAACTCTGGATTCGGGTAAGGATGGAGTCACCACAACCACAGCAGCCAGTAGTCTACACAAGGAGAATCCACAATCAGCGCCCGATGTGTTTCAAGCCGTTTTATCGTTGACTGTATGCCCGCAGCCAACTCAGTTTTCCCCAGAGTATATGTCAGGACTGAATTTCATTACCAAGAGGTTAATGGTACAATCAATGCAGATAGCGATAGAAGAAGACGCCGGAAAACGACGAGGAAACGGGGGAACAGCGTGTCTTTTGTATTATTTTTGCCAATTGGGTTTATCGCGGTGGTTGTTGCCATTGTCATGGCTTTTGTCGGGATGAGGAAGGACGCGCAGAAGCAAAAGAATGAAGCCAAACGAATTTTTAAGAGAATGAACATCATTGCGGCTGTAGGATTTGTTTCCATCGCGCTGGGGCTTTTTGCTCCGAGTGGACAGAATGAATCGACGGAAAAGGCAGTTCCGGCCAAGGGGGCGGAGGAGTCCGCGGTCCTTCCGGCTGAAAAATTGGCCGAGCTTGAAAAAGTGATGCTAAAGGACTATCACGAAAACTTCTCGATGACATCGTGGTACCAAAAAGAGCTGAAACTGGCGATCGCGAAGGGCGAGCAAGGTTTTTACAAGCTTGGCCTTTACACCGGATTGACGGAATCAGAAGAAAGCAAGAAAATCGCTGATCAGCTGACGCATCCGTTTTTGGGCATGGTCAATGAAAACGGAGCCGTGCTCCAGGGGCACGTGCAGACGATCGATGTTTTTGGAAAAGAAGATAAGCTGTTACTGAGCGTCAAAAATCCGATAGTGAATTAGCGAACGAGGCGGCTGCGATTGCGCCTCTTTTTTGTTGGCAGAGTGCGCCCCCAATCAGAGAAAAGCGCTTTTTCATGGACTGTAAGAACGTGTATCAAGCCAAAGAATGTTATCTTTTTGGGGAAAAGATGAGACGAATCAAAAGTATTGTTGCGAGTAGTGTTAAAAAAAGCTCGAAATGTTGGTCAATAAAGATGCCTTTGTATGAACAGACGATTTGAACCGTGAAGTAAAGCGATAACATCAACACCAGCGCCAAAAAGTAGCCCCACTGATTTCGCCAGTAGTACAAATAAATGCCCGCCTTTTGCTTGAAATTGAAAATCGAATTGATTTCGTTTATTGTAAATTATACCAATTTATGAGCGCTCAACAAACAAACTCCCCCAATTTTACAAACGGAAGTGAACATACGATGATCCCCTTGAAAGACTACCGGCACACGAAAGAAAGCCTGCTCCACTTGCTAAAGCAATCATGCACCCAAGCAAACTCGCACACCGCGGCGGAACTGGCGGAATGGTGCTGGCTTTTTTGGTCGCGCTGGAGAGCAGATGAGGATGACTTGTTTCAGCAGACAGACGAATTGACCATAGACATCGTCATGGAGATTGCGGAAAAGTGGGTAAGCCAAGAAGGAGCACACGCTGCCCACGATGTGCAGTTCTCCAAGAAACAACTCGCAAAGTGGCTGGAGCGATTGGGGGAACATTAACCAGAGCAGGGAGAGTGCAGATGATTCCCGATGATGTAAAAGAACGGTTGAAAAAGAAATACAATCTGGAGGAACCAACGCCATTCAACTCGGAGCAACGACTCCCACCTCCGAGAAATAGGACAGAATATCCGGCAACTACAGAGTTTCATATAGACCCATACAAAGGGGCGGGAGAGCTGTTGCTTGGCATGACTCCCGACGAAGTGCAGGCCGCGCTGAATTTTCAACCTCGTGCGGGGCGCAGGTTCCATTATGGTACGGATACATATGACAAAATGGATGATTACCGTTGTTGTTTTGTGTATTTTAAAAATGATACCAATAAATGTCATTTTATGGAGTTTTATTCGGAGCGGATTTCGGTCATGTTTCATGGAAAAAACCTCATGAATATTCCTTACGAGGAAGCAGAAACGTTTGTCAGGCAATATGATCCTGACATCCAAACGAACGGAGCGGGTTTTATTTCATTAGCGTTGGGCTTTGGTGTTTATGCCGAATTTGCCTTCGAGAACACAAGTCTTCCCGTTGAAACCGTGTGTGTATTTGAAAAAGGGTATTTTGCTAAGAACAAGGAATAAAGGTGATGCCGTCTTCAAGCCTAAAAAACGGCCAGCATGTCGAGGGGATGGATCAGAGGGCGTAACCGCGTAACAAGTTGATAAGACAAGATGCCTACTCGTAGTGCGGCGCCGAAGGATGCATATAGTCCAGCAACTCGGCCAGCCCCCACAAAAACAGGAGCATGACAACGAGACACAGCCATTTTCCCGGCAGCGACCTGACCTGTACGATTATACCCCAGGCAAGGAGAAAGATGACGACAAACACGGCAGAGAAAAAGTCATACATACCGAGCGCTCCTTTCGCCATGAAGTACGTGTTTGGATGAGATTGGTTACAGGCAGCGGCAGGTGAACAACCAGGCGAAGCGGGCAAGAGACGCGAGAGCAAGTTTAATCGGCAGCGAAAAGCTGTTTTTATGACAAAACAAGCATCCACATGAAAAGGCACTAATCTTCGCGGAGGCGCTTATGGCTTATACATACGATCAATTTATGCTTGATTTGTTCCAAGGCAGAGAAGTGGAATTTACGTATAAAGAAAAGCGCTACTCCATCACGAATACTCCAAAGGGCCGCTGTTTTTGCCAATATGGCGCGGAGGATGCCGCATGCTTTGCCAACCCGCAAGAACTCATTGCCAGGGTCAGGATTGAGGAAAAGTCGTTGGAAATGCTGTTTCGATCGAATGAATTTGTTTTGGAAGTTCTCTATTAAAGAAGCCGGATTGGTAAATACACCATTTCGCAGCCGTTTTTCAGTACATCCGTCAACAGCCTCCGGGATATCCGGGGGTTTTTTCAGGTATGCGGGACTTGGTTCATTTCATGAGGACAGAAAGAGCGAGTCGGCCATGGCAGAAATGGCAGGCGAGGGGAGCGGAGCAGAGAGTGGGCAAAGTGCGATTGGACAGGGGGAAAAAGCTGGGACAGGCCAGAAACAAATAGACCAAAGACAAACAGACAAAAGAAAAAACCAGGGAGCTGCTCCACTGGCATTAGAAGCGTTATGCACGCACAAAATCCGCAAGCCAAAAAGAATAAACAACAATCCCGAAGAACAAAGCGACAATGCCTTGCGTGCGATTCCCGTATTTCAAGTGAAACACACCCATCGCCAAAAAAGAGAAGAACAGCCCGGAAATCGCCCAAAGCGCTCGCGGCTCGTTGCGAAGCTTTGCTTCTCTGTACAGTCAGATGCTCATTAAGATACTGATAATGGGGGAAAACATAGCTTGCACCTCTTGAAAATGAAAGTATGTGGCACTCCGGCTGCATGTGTGCTGGTTGGGAAATTTGGCTTGTTTGCATTAGAAAGTGGATGGTGGATGCGGCTATAAAAGGAAGCCAGCCCGTGCAAGGTAGATGCGCCTGCACAAGGGAGCCAGCGAGTGCAAGGTGTGGATGCACCTGCAAAAGGAAGCCAGCCCGAGCAAGGTGCGGATGCACCTGCACAAGCGAACCACCTCGTAAAAAAAGCCCGAGACATCATCATGCCGGGCACATCCTGGAAAGACAAGACCACTTTTTTATGCGAACCATTCCACAATGACTGAAAGCGAGACGACAACCATGTACACGGATTCCTGGATTTTTTTAAGCACCTTGGCACCTCCTCATGCTTATCGCGCTGCCCACGCTTCCACTTCTACTTTCAATGCTGGCTGGGCCAGGGCAGAGACGTAGGCCACTGTGGTCGAAGGCGGATTGCCGCCGTGAAATTCGTTCCAGATTGCCTGGAAGCTGGTGCGCTCCAGTTTCTCGGTCATCCAGATGTTGATTTTGACAATTCCGTCCAGCGAGACTCCCTCGCTTTGCAGGATGAGGGCCACATTTTGTAAAGCGTGACGCAATTGTTGTTCGACTTCATCGGGGAGGTTGCCAGACGGGTCCATGCCAACCTGTCCGCTCAGCACGAGCAGCTCGGCATCTCTTGGCAAGATCGTCAAATGCGTGTAGGAGCCTACAGGTGGTGCAACCGTTTCGGGGTTTTTTCGAATAATCGTCAAAATGTTCCCTCCTTTTTGTCTGTTCCATTATACCACAAACTGGGAAACGGATGAGAACGGCCCGCTTGCGGCTGGGAATGGGAAGTTCCCGTAACGCAAGCGAGTGAGGACCGTTAGTTACGTGCATCGGCAAGGAAATAGGAAGGAAACAGCAAAGAAATAGCAAGGAAATGAAGAAGAAAATTAGCAAGAGCATTCTTACAACCAAAGCGTGGCGAATCAATCATTCGAGCAGGCGGATGAAAAAGCTGACCAGATTGAACGCACCCGCAGCAAAAGTCAAACGTTCCCTGCCTTTCCTGACAAAAACTACTCTCGTCTCCCACAACCAAACTCCTCTTGTATCCCTGCCAAAAATGCCCGAACCGCCGGAGTCAAGTAACGATTTTTTAAGTAAGCTAAAAAAACGGTTCTTTGCAAAAATGATGAATCAATTTTCTTCCGCACAATGGACGGGTCGCTTACGCCAGCCAAATAGTTTTCGGGAATGATCGTGATCCCCAGATTTTCCCGGATGAGCGACAGCGCGGTTTCGAAGCGTTCGATCTCGAATTTGATGCGCGGCTCCACATCTTCCATGGCAAAAGCCGACAAGATGTTTTCCCGAGTCTGGAAGCCTTCTGTGCTGATGATAAAAGGTTCAGCCACCACTTCTTTCAGCGAGACGGACTCTTGCTGCGCTAACGGATGGCTCCTGTGCAGGACAAGCACCAAATTCTCGATGTAGAGCGGAATTGTTTCGAGATCGTCTTCCTGGATAGACTGGTTCGTAATGAGCAGATGGGTGTGGTATTTGCGCAAGGAATCTTTGACAGCCTGTCCGCTCAGCACTTCGATCAGCTTGATATTCATGGACGGGAAGTGTTCCTGATAGTTGCGAATGACTTTGGGCACCCAATGCTTGGCCGACTCGATGATGCCGATGATGAGCTGGCCGCTCCCGGTTTCCTTGACTTCCTCCATTTCCTTTTTCAGCGTGGCCATCTGGGAGAGAAGCAGGATCGCCTTTCGGTACAAAATGTTTCCAGCGTCCGTCAGCTCGATTTTCCGCGTGTTTCTTTCCAGCAGGGGCGAGCCCACCTCTTGTTCCAGATTTTTGATCGCGTTGCTTAGCGAAGGCTGGGAAATGTGCAGCTTTTGTGCGGCTTTGGAGTAGCTCAACAGATCGGAAACCGTGACGAAGTAATGCAATTGCTTGATGTCCACCTGAGTCGCTCCTTTAGATTTATAGCTTCAAGCTATTAATTTATTAAAATTATATATTAGTCATAATAAGTTCGCCATTATATAATCAATAAACAAAATCTACTTCAGAAGGTTCAGAAAGGATGAACATCTTGAGAGAGCATGTTTCAGCGACGATATGGACCGGGCGGACAGACCATCCTACGCAAAGAAGCCATTTTCGCTACCATCAAGTGGTGGAACAGATCGAACTAACGCACTTGCAGGCAACGCCAGGCAGGGCTTGCGCGATTGTCGGCTTTGAATGCGATGAAGGCGTACGCCGCAACCAAGGGCGAGTCGGGGCGGCAAAAGCGCCAAACGCGATTCGGCAAGCGCTTGCAAGCCTGCCGTGGAGGCAAAGCGAAAGCAGCCGTCTTCTGGATGTGGGAAATGTCGCTTGCCCGCATGAACGACTGGAAGAGGCGCAGCAGGAATTGGGGCAAGCGGTAGCGGCGATACTGGCAAAATCAGCAACACCGATCATTTTGGGCGGAGGACATGAGACTTTGTACGGACATTATGCAGGTGTCCGTAGCCATATTGGAACAGAAGCATCGCTTGGCATCATCAATATCGACGCTCATTTTGACTTGCGGGCCTACGATAGGCAGCCTTCATCCGGGACGATGTTTCGGCAAATTTTGGAGCAAGACCCGAACAGCGACTACTTTGTGCTCGGAATCCAGCGGTTTGGCAATACGCAGGAACTGTTCGACAAAGCGGACGAGCTGGGCGTTCGCTATATTTTGGAAGAAGAGATGACGGAAGCGGGGATGGCGGACATCGTGTCCCAGCTTAACGCTTTTATGGAAGAACGCGATGCGATCATGCTCACACTGTGCACGGATGTGCTGAGTGCAGCAAGCGCTCCCGGAGTGAGTGCCCCATCGCCTTTTGGCTTGACGCCTTTGATCGTCCGCAGTCTAATTCGTACCGTTGCCGCTCATAAGAAAACGCTTTCTTTCGATATTTGTGAAGTGAATCCGCTGTTGGATGAAAACGGGAAAACGGTGAAGCTAGGTGCTTATTTGACGAACGAGGCCATCGCGGGATTTTTAGGAGGAGACAACAATGACACTCGCACTTAATCAGGTCAGTACCATTTTTCTGTCTGTCGCTTTGCTCGTTTTGGGAAGCTTTCTGGTGAAAAAAGCAAGCTTGCTGCAACGATTTTGCATTCCGGCGCCCGTGGTCGGCGGGCTGTTGTTTGCGATTGTCGCTACAGTGTTGAAAGCGAGCGGGGCAGTGGAGATTTCCCTGGACACGTCTTTGCAAAGCTTGTTCATGCTCACGTTTTTCACTACGGTGGGACTGGGAGCGAGTTTCAAGCTGATCAAGCTGGGCGGGAAGCTGCTCGTCATTTACTGGATTGCCTGTGGCTTTTTGGCTTTGGCGCAAAATGTGATCGGTGTTTCGCTGGCCTCGCTGTTCGGTATTCACCCGCTCATCGGCATGATGGCTGGCGCCGTTTCCATGGAAGGCGGTCACGGTGCTGCGACGGCTTTTGGTCAAACGGTGGAAGATTTGGGGATTCCATCTGCACTCGCGATCGGGATTGCTGCCGCTACGTTCGGTCTTGTAGCCGGGGGATTGGTCGGCGGGCCGACCGTGAAGTATTTGATTGCGAAGCACAATCTGAAGCCGACGGAAGTGGAGGACACAGCGAAAAACGTGGAAGAGGCGGCGCAGCCTATCGCCACGAACGCTTTTTTCACGCAAGTATTGCTGATCACGTTTTGTATGGCGGTGGGCACATACTTGGGCGGACTGTTTTCCACGGCGACGGGATTTGTTTTGCCTGGTTATGTGGGAGCGATGTTCGTTGCTGTCATCGTTCGCAATGTCGTTGACAAATTCAAACCGGATGCGATTGATATGAAAAGCATCAACCTGATCAGCGATGTGACACTCGGAATCTTTTTGTCCATGGCGCTGATGAGCATCAAGCTGTGGGAAGTAGCTGCCCTGGCGCTTCCGATGCTGGTGATCGTGTTCGTGCAAGTGGTCTTCATCGTCTTGTTCGGCATCTTCGTTTTGTTCCGTTTGCTCGGCAAAAACTACGATGCGGCTGTGATGGTGGCGGGCTTTACGGGTCATGGCCTCGGTGCCACGCCGAATGCGATGGCGAATATGGCGGCAGTGACAGAGCGCTTCGGCCCATCGCGAAAAGCTTATCTGGTCGTGCCGATTGTCGGGGCCTTCCTGATCGACGTGTTTGCGATGCCGATTATTATTACGACGATAAACTTGTTGAAGTAAGACGTAAAAATCCCTGTCCATGGTGTGATCCGCGGACAGGGATTTTTACGTGGGGCTTGCTTATTGCAGCAGCATCAACCGTTTGCGCTTGTGAAAGCGGGAAATACCCGTTGGTAGCGCATGCTTTGCTCGCCGACGACGTAGTAAAAGAGGTTGACGGCTCGGCATGCGTAATTGTAGCACTGAGCTCGGGCGCTCAGGTACAGCTGCTTTTCCTCTCCCCCCTCCACTTTGTTCAAAAGCCTCACCTCAGCGATTGTGCCGAACGTAGATGAGTTTCCGACCGGGCGAATGTGCACGTTTATTTTGATGGCTTGATTGCAGGAAAAACATTTTGGAGCATCCGTGAATTTCACGAACAATCCCCCCTCGATTCGTTTTGAAACAGTATACAATTCATCCTTTTTTTCTCAAATAGTTCCAAAGAAGCAGTTCGGTTTGCAAGCCAGCCGATTCTTGAACAATCCGTGACCAATGCGGTTCTTGTGTTGAAAGAAATTGGAAGTTGATATACATTTGTATCGAATGATAGATAAAACTATCAAAAACAAGCATGAATGTGCGACCATGAGCATGAGAAAGTAGGGCTGCCGAGTGAACCATCCCCGATCTGCCATAAAAGAAGCGCGGCTTCGCGCCATTTTGGATGCCGCTACCGAGTTGTTGATTCAAAAGCCGACAGCGTCGCTGAACGAAATCGCCGAATATGCGGGGATTGGCATCGCTACGCTGCATCGGTACATCGAGAGCAGGGAGCAGCTGATGCTTCAGTTGGGGCTGCGTGCCCTTCAAGTTGTGGGGGAGAGCATGCGACAAATCCCGCTCGATGAGGAAAAGCTGGAGGACTACATCCCGGCGCTGATCGAGGCGCTGATTCCGCTTGGCGACAAAATTTACTTCCTGACGCACGACGCGACGCTTTATTACAGCGAGGAAATTATCGCGGCCGAGCACAAGCTCAAAGAGCCGGTTTGCTACGCGATCCGCCTGTTGCAGGAAAAAGGGATCGTGCGCCAGGATATGAGCGTGGATTGGGTCTGGAATGCGCTGTACATGCTTGTTTTCATTGCGTGGCAGCAGGTGCAGGATGGGCGTCTCGCCAAAAGGCCGGCAGCGCAACTGGTCACGGATACATTGTTTCACGGGGTAAGCGCCAGGTAACGAAGTCATCGCCGTCCGGCAGGAAGCAAGGCCATTTCATTGCGAGAGGATGTTGCATGTGAGCGAAGCAGTCATGATTCCGCAACCGAAAACGTACGGTCCACTTGGCAATTTGCCGTCTATCGACCAAAGTCAACCGATTTTGTCCATGGGCGATCTGGCGAAGGAATACGGCCCGATCTACCGTCTTACGCTTCCCGGTTTCACTACTTTGATCGTCACAGGGCACAAGCTGGTGGCAGAAGTATGTGACATTACCCGCTTTGACAAGGAAGTCAGCGGAGTGCTGGAAAATGTGCGCGTATTTGCAGGGGATGGCTTGTTTACGAGCCGGACAACCGAGCCGAACTGGCGAAAGGCACACAACATTTTGCTGCCGACGTTCAGCCAGCAAGCGATGAAGGGCTACCACGACATGATGGTCGATATCGCTTCGCAACTGGTGCAAAAGTGGGCGCGACTCAATCCAAACGAGACGATTGACGTGGCCGACGACATGACCCGGCTCACCCTCGACACGATCGGGATATGCGGCTTTAACTACCGCTTCAACAGTTTTTACAAAGAAAAGCACAGCCCGTTTATCGAGAGCATGGTGCGCGCGCTGAACGAAGCGATGCACAAAAGCTCGCGGCTCGCGATCCAGAATATGTTGATGGTGAAGACGCGCCAGCAGTTCCAGGAAGATATCCAGACGATGTTTTCCTTGGTCGACAAAATCATCGAGGAAAGAAAGCGGAACGGAGATCGCGGTGAAGCCGATTTGCTGGCACGCATGCTCCATGGCAAAGATCCGGAGACAGGCGAAGGGCTGGACGACGAGAATATTCGTTACCAGATCATTACGTTTTTGATCGCCGGACACGAGACGACGAGCGGACTGCTTTCCTTTGCGCTGTACTACTTGCTGAAAAACGAGAGCGTGCTGCAAAAGGCATACGAGGAAGTGGATCGGGTGATGACGACGCCGATCCCGCAATACGAGCAAGTGCAAAAGCTCAAATACATCCGGCTGGTGCTGAACGAAGCTTTGCGCCTGTGGCCGACCGCGCCCGGATTCGATTTGTTCGCCAGGGAAGATACGGTAATCGGCGGGATGTATCCGGTCAAAAAAGGTGAGACGGTCAGCGTCATTTTGCCGCAGCTTCATCGGGACAAGGATGCGTGGGGCGAGGATGCGGAAGAGTTTCGTCCCGAGCGGTTCAGCGATCCGGCAAAAGTGCCGCATCATGCCTACAAGCCGTTTGGAAACGGCGAGCGTGCGTGCATCGGCATGCAGTTTGCGCTGTATGAGGCGACGCTCGTGCTCGGGATGATTTTGCAAAATTTCCGGTTGGTCGACTACGCCAACTACCAGTTGAAAGTAGCGCAGACGCTCACGATCAAGCCGGATGGCTTTACGATTCGCGTCCGGCAGCGCACAGACAGAAGCGCAGTGAGCGTACCTGCCGACAAGCACCGCGAGCAGGCAAAAGGAAACGCACAAGCTCCCGTGAAGCCGCAAGCAGCGAAAACGCCAGTAGGTGCCACGGCCATTCCGCTGCTCGTCCTGTACGGATCGAATCTCGGAACGGCCGAAGGCAAAGCGCGTGAGCTGGCGGATGCGGCGCGCCAGTACGGTTTTGCCAGTGAAGTAGGCGTTCTCAACGACTGGGCGGGAAAGCTGCCGACAAAAGGAGCTGTTCTGATCGTAACCGCGTCCTACAACGGCAGACCTCCGCGAAATGCGGCCGGCTTCGTCAAATGGCTGGAGCAGGTGCAGCCGGGGGAGCTTGCGGGCGTGCAGTTCGCTGTGCTCGGATGCGGGGATCGGAACTGGTCGAATACGTATCAAAGTGTCCCTGTGTTCATTGACGAGCAGCTCGCGAAAAAGGGCGGCACGCGACTGTCCGGGCGCGGGGAAGCCGATGCGGGCGGAGATTTTGAAAAACAGGTGGACGACTGGCGCGAGACGATGTGGAACGACTTGACGGACGCTTTTGGCCTGCATCGGGAAGAGCAGGCAGAAGGCGAGCAGACGGAGCTGCAAGTCCAGTTTGTGGCAGGACATCCAACCGTTCCGCTGGCGGAAGCGTATGATTGCGTCCAGGCGACTGTGCTGGCGAACCGCGAACTGCAACAGCCAGGCAGCGGTCGCAGCACGCGGCACATCGAGCTTGCCTTGCCAGCGGGAGTCATCTATCAGGAGGGCGACCACATCGGCATCTTGCCGAACAATCGTCCGGAGATCGTCGAGCGGATTTTGCGCCGATTCCGTTTGCAGGGCACGGAGCAGTTGATTTTGCGCGTTCACGGGCGAAGCGCCGTCCATCTCCCTTTGGATCGTCCCGTCAGCTTGCGCGATCTGCTGTCGACGAGCGTCGAGGTGCAGGAAGCAGCTACCCGCGCCCAGTTGCGAGCGCTGGCCGCCTGCACGGTTTGCCCTCCGCACAAGCGGGAGCTGGAAACGCTGCTGGACGAGACGGTCTACGCCGAGCAAGTGTTGAAAAAACGGCTCACGATGCTCGAATTGCTCGAAAAGTACGAGGCTTGCGAATTGCCTTTTGCCAAGTTCCTGGATTTGCTGCCGCCGCTAAGGCCCAGATATTACTCGATCTCCAGCTCTCCGATGCACTGGGAAGATCAGGCCAGCTTGACAGTGGCAGTAGTGAACGGGCCAGCTTGGAGCGGCCAGGGGCAATACCACGGAGTAGCTTCTACCTTTTTGGCAGAGCGCAGCGCCGGAGAAAAAATATGGATGTTCGTCCGTACTCCCGAGTCGGGCTTCCAGCTGCCAGAAAATCCGCTGCTGCCGATCGTCATGGTCGGGCCGGGAACCGGGATCGCACCGTTCCGCGGGTTTTTGCAAGCGAGAGCTGCTTTGAAAGAACAAGGAGTGCCGCTTGGCGAAGCCCACCTTTATTTTGGCTGCCGAAACGAACTGGACTTTTTGTACCGCGAGGAGCTGGAGCAATACCAAAGAGACGGCATCGTCACCTTGCATACGGCTTTTTCCCGCTCTTCCGGCATGGTCAAAACGTACGTCCAGCACCTGCTCGAACAAGATGACGTGTACTTGGTCGACTTGCTCGATAACAGAGGGCGCTTATATGTGTGCGGGGATGGTACGCATATGGCGCCGGATGTGGAAGCGACTGTGTTGCGGATTTACCAGCGCGTCCGTGGCGCGGACCCGGCGGAGGCGCAAGCGTGGCTTGAGCAGCTGCAAGCGGAAGGCCGATACGCCAAAGATGTCTGGTCGCGGACGTAAACGAGTCGTTGCGGCCAGGAGCTTTGGGGGAAGGCAAAAGCATAAAAACCGACCTGCCGTTAAAACTGGGTCGGTTTTTTCGTGTTTACGTTTGCCGGGCGGTCAACTGGCTGGTCGCCACTGCTTTTGCTTTCGTTTTGCCATATGAAAACAGAAAGCATCCCGCAATCACGATGCTGCTGCCCACTCCTTGAATCCACGTCATCTGCTCGCCGAGAAACAGGAACGCCAAGATTGAAGTGAAGATCGGGTTGAAATTGAGGAAAAGGCCGGAAGTAGTCGCGCCCAGCTTTTGCACTCCGATGTTCCACAGCACCATGCACACGACCGTGGAGATGACCCCGGTATACAGAAGCGAGCCGACAAACGAGCCATTCCAATCAGATACGGCGAAGTCAGCCAGGTTAAAAGGCAGGAGGATCACCAGGCCGAAAACAGCCGAGTAAAGAATCGACATCATCGGAGTCGTCTTCGTCATGGCCCATTTGCTGCAAATCGAGTACACGCCCCAGACGCCAACAGCGGCCAGCATCCACAAATCACCCGAGTTGAACCGCAGGGAGAGCAAGTAGTCGGCATTGCCTTTGGACAAGACGAGCAGCACGCCTGCGAGCAAGAAAACCATGCAGCCGATTTGGAACATGTTGATTCGTTCCTTCAGAAAGAGAAAAGAAAACAGCGCAATCGAGATCATGTTTAACGTCGAAATCAGTCCGACATTCGTCGCAGTTGTCCTCTCCAGCGCAAGAAATTGAAACAGATTGAAGAGGACGACACCTGTAACGCCCATCAGTACGAGCGGCAGCACGGCTGCTTTTGGCGGCAAAAGCTTTTTTTCTTTCCACCAGACCATTGGCAACAGACACACGATCGCAATCAGCCAGCGCAGGCTGGTCAACGTAAGCGGGGAAGCGTGCCCGACGAGCGATTTTCCCAGGACGAAGTTTCCGCCCCACAACAGGCTGGTGAGCAATAGCAACAGTACATAACGATTTGGCATAGCAAATAGCCCCTTTTTCATGAACGGTGTCGTTAGGAATCAGCTTGTTAATGAACATAACATTTTTGTTGAACATTCAAAATAAGATTCTGTATAATAAGGAAAATTCGAAATAAAACTCACGTAAAGTATCTGTACAGGAAATTTCATTCGTTACAGACAAGGAATCTTTGGCGTTTTTGGAAGAATGAAAAGAGGGTGGTAACCGCATGGAAGCATTTGTAAGCAGGGTGCTGGATCAGGTCGACATTCACATCCTGGATGTGCTGCAAAAAGATGCGACGATCAGCAATGCCGAACTGGCGCGGAGAGTGAGTTTGTCGCCTCCCGCGACGCATACCCGGGTGAAGCGTCTGGAAGCGGAAGGCTATATCAATCGGCAAGTGGCGATTTTGGATCAGGAGAAGCTCGGCTTCGACCTTTTGTGCTTCGTGTTTATCAGCACGAACATTCACCAGGAAAAGGAGCTGGAGACGCTGGAGAGCGCCCTGCGTTCCATGCCGGAGGTGCTGGAATGCCACTGTTTAACCGGGGAGTACGATTACTTGCTCAAGGTCGCCATCAAGGATCGCAAAGGGTTGGACAGCTTCATCCGCAAGCTCAACCGACTGGGCATTTCCCGGTTGCAGACGAACCTGTCGCTGCGAGAGATCAAATCTTCGACCGTCTTGCCGATTGCGGCGGAGGAGCAG
The DNA here is from genome assembly GCF_038000275.1 of Brevibacillus sp. FSL K6-0770. Classification (NCBI taxonomy): domain Bacteria; kingdom Bacillati; phylum Bacillota; class Bacilli; order Caryophanales; family Paenibacillaceae; genus Brevibacillus; species Brevibacillus sp. FSL K6-0770. Next base: position 3,912,506 of record NZ_JBBOBQ010000001.1, on the reverse strand, counting down.
GAACAGCCTGACAGCTTGTAGGAAGCTTCGGCTGATTTTTCGCAGAAGTCTGTTGATAAAACAGCCGATTTCCGTAATCATAGAGGGAGAGACAGATGACGAGCAGGAGAAGGGGACCGAGAGAAATGGCAATCAAAGCGGTTTTATTTGATCTGGACGATACGTTACTGTGGGATGAGCGCAGTGTAAAAGAGGCGTTTCAGGCGACTTGCGCGGAAGCTGCCAAGCATTACGAGCTGGACGGGGAACGTCTGGAAGCGGCCGTGCGCCAGGAAGCACGGGCGATGTACGAAGCGTTTGAAGCATTTCCTTTTACGAAAATGATTGGCATTAACCCGTTCGAAGGGCTGTGGGCGCAATTTGCAGAAGGCAAGCAGCAGGAATTTCGCCAGCTGCAATCGTTCGTTCCGACGTATCGGAAGGAAGCCTGGACGCGCGGCTTGCGTGCGCTTGGCATAGAAGACGAGGCGCTTGGACACAAGCTGGGAGAACTGTTCGTCGCTGAGCGGAGAAGCCGCCCGATCGTCTATGAAGAAACGTTCGAAGTGCTGGACCAGTTGAAAGCGAAGTACAAGCTGTTGCTGCTCACAAACGGTTCGCCTGACTTGCAAAAGGAAAAGCTGGCTGGCGTGCCAAACCTCGCCGCTTATTTCGACCATATCGTCATCTCCGGCGATTTCGGACGAGGAAAGCCCGCGGCGGAAATTTTTGAACATGCGATGAGTCTGCTGGGCATTACAGCGGAAGAGGGCGTCATGATCGGCGACAAGCTGACGACGGATATTCAAGGCTCGAATGCAGTCGGTATGCGCAACATGTGGATCAATCGGCACGGCGCGACTTTGGCGGGGGATATCACCCCTGTGCACGAAATCGTGAGCTTGCGCGAGATTCAGACGATTCTCGATACAGTGGAGTAACACGGTTCCATTCACGTGGAAAAGACAAGCCCGCCAAGCGATTTGGCGGGTTTTTTGCCGTGAAGAAGCTGATTTTTTCAAAGCGTCCGAAAGTGTGATGTTTATCACCACGCCCAAGTCGCAGCCGCCGTATGATCAAGAGGAAGATCAGCCAACACAGAGGAGGAAATAAAGATGTTTTGTTATCAATGTGAGCAAACACCGACGGGCGGCTGCAAGGTAATCGGCGTATGTGGCAAAAACGAGGAATTGGCGAGCATCCAGGACACGATCATTTTTGCCCTGAAAGGGATCGCCGCCTATGCGACACATGCGAGACAATTGGGGTACATCGATCCGGAAGTGGATGGGATCACGCAGGAAGCTTTATATTTCACGCTGACAAACGTTAACTTTAACTTAGAGGAACACTTGCAAATGGCAATGAAAGTCGGGGGCGCAGCCATCAAAGTGATGGAATTGCTGGACAAGGCGCACACAGATCGCTTTGGCATTCCAGAGCCGATTACCGTCTCCCAGAACAAAATCGAGGGACACTGCATCGTTGTGACCGGGCACAATCTGTTTGCGTTGCGGGAACTGTTGGAGCAGACCGCAGGCAAAGGCATCAATATATACACCCACTCGGAGATGCTGCCAGCGCACGGTTATCCCGAACTGAAGAAGTACCCGCATCTGAAAGGCAATATCGGCAAAGCGTGGTTTGACCAACGGAGATTGTTTGAAGAGTTTCCGGGGGCGATCCTGGCGACGACCAACTGTGTGATGCCGATCAAAGGCACTTATGCGGACCGCTTCTTCTCCTACGATATTACGGGGCTTGAGGGCGTGACCAAAATTGAACACGACGATTTTACGCCACTCATCGAACGGGCGCTTGCCTTGCCAAAAGCCCATATCGAATCGGAGCAGACGCTGACGACCGGATTTCATCACGAGACGGTATTGGGAATCGCGCCGGAAATCATCGATGCCGTCAAGGCGGGGCAGATCAAACGCTTTTTCGTCATCGCCGGATGTGATGCACCAGGCAAAGGCGGCGACTACTATCGGGAATTGGCTACTTCCTTGCCGCCAGAAACCGTCATCCTGACAACTTCCTGTGGCAAGTTCCGCTTCAACGATGTGGATTACGGCGTCGTTCCGGGCACCAATATTCCGCGCTACATCGATCTGGGGCAGTGCAACAATTCCGGTTCTACAGTCAAGATCGCGACAGCGCTGGCGGAAGCGTTTGGCTGCGGGGTCAATGAATTGCCTGTGAGCATCGTCCTCTCCTGGTTTGAGCAAAAGGCCGTCGCAATTTTGCTCGGATTGTTCAGCCTGGGCATTCAAGATATCCGAATTGGTCCCAAGCTGCCGGAGTTTATCCAGCCAGGCGTGCTCACCGTGCTTCAAGATTTGTTCCGGATCAAATTGATTGGCGATGCCCAAGAAGACATGAAAGAAATGCTCGGCGTGCATTAATGGCAGGAAAAGATGGCTGTCCCTTGTGGGGCGGTCATTTTTCTTTGTTTGCCGAAAAAAGGAGGGGGCGCAAGGGGGAAGGTGTGACGTACTTAACAGCGTCTCCCCCTCTTTTCCATTACAGTAGATTTGTGAAAAGAAAAGGGAGGGGAAGCATGATGCCGTTTGGATGTTCCATGGGAATGACTCCGGAAGAAAACGCTCTTTGTGCCGCTTTAACCCAACTGAAAACAGAACACGGTCCGCTCGTGGAAAAAATGGTGGAACTTCAGCGACTTGCCACACAGTTTGTGGCTGCCGACGCGATTCGCAAAGAAGAATTGCTAACGGAACTGCAAACGAACGCAAACGCCTTTATTGCCGAGCTTGAGCCTCACTCCGCGAAGGAAGAGGACGTATTGTTTACGATGATGGCCAAGTATGTCGGGAGGGAGGCGGGGCCTATTGCCGTGATGGAATACGAGCACGAACAGGCGAAACGCTTTCTGAACCGCTTTTTGGAGGATGGCTTCCCTGACTATTTGCAAAGCGCTGTCGAGGTTTTGCTCCAGCATTTTCAAAAAGAAGAGCAAGTGCTGTTTCCCATGGCCCAACAGCTGCTGAATGAAGAGGAAAAGCAGGAGCTTCTGGAAAAAATCGCGCCGCAACACCCAGAGCGCTTGTGAGCACAGCGAAGGCAAGCCCTCTAGTCAACCAGGCTGTGCTCGATGAATTGCTCTTCAAGCGCTTTCAGATCGTGCGCCCAAAACTTGATGACTTCCAGGGCAATCTGGTGTTGAAGCTCCGCCTTGCTTGTCAGCTGGAGAACCACCTTTTTCCGATAGTCGGAATGGATGCTGTAAAACGTACAGTCTGCCTGCTGTCCCTGGATCGACAGCTGCTTGTAATAGGGAAAGCCGCATAGAAAAAAGACATCTTGTATATCGGCAATTGTCATCATCTCATGTCACCTCGAACTCAGTCGTGCCCCAAGCATAGGTCAAGACGAGCTGAATTGACTGTGCGTACGATCACACGGTTCCAAACGATTTTGTGAATGAGCGCGATTGTGATTTTCCTCACAACGAAGCGTCGAGGATGAGGATAAGGTAAAAAGGGGGATGAGCATTGGGAGTTCGGCCTGACACAGAAACATCCTCGTCTGGCCGACTCCGTTTTTTTCCTAAAGAAAAGGAGTGGTGATAGATGGTTCGCAAAATTCAGCTACCCTTGCAAACATTCAGCCTCGTTGCTGGATTCATGGTCTGGGTCATCTTGTCTTCTTTGATGCCGTTTATGAAAGAGGAATTGCAATTGTCAGCAGGACAAATCGCCTGGATTACGGCGATACCTGTCTTGCTGGGCTCCTTGTTGCGTATTCCGATTGGCTATTATACGAATCGCTTCGGGGCGAGACTGCTGTTTACCGTCAGCTTTCTTCTGCTGCTCGTGCCTGTGTACTACATAAGTGAAGCACGTTCGGCGGCGGATTTGATGATCGGAGGGTTTTTTCTGGGGATTGGCGGCGCGATCTTCTCGGTAGGCGTGACTTCCTTGCCCAAATATTATCCGAAGGAAAAGCACGGCTTCGTCAACGGCATTTACGGAGTAGGCAATGCCGGGACCGCGCTCTCCACGTTTTTCGCGCCCATCGTGGCGAAGCAGATTGGCTGGTCGGGCACTGTGAAGCTTTATCTGGGGTTGCTCGTGCTGTTTGCACTCCTTAACTTCGTCTGGGGCGACCGTAAAGAAACGCGGGTTAAGACTCCCGTGATGGAGCAGATCAAAGGGGTTTACCGAAATGAAAAGCTGTGGTTTCTCAGCCTGTTTTACTTTATTACGTTTGGCTCGTTCGTCGCTTTTACCGTCTATTTGCCAAACTTTCTCGTCAGCAGCTTCGGGTTGGATAAAATAGACGCGGGCATGCGGACAGCGGGATTCATTGCGCTGGCTACCATCGCCCGGCCGCTGGGAGGCTGGCTCGGAGATCGCTTCAATGCTTTGAAGGTGTTAATGGTGGTCTTTGCCGGACTGAGCTTGTTCGGGGTCGTTCTGTCGTTCTCGCCGTCGTTGCAGCTGTATTCGATCGGATGCCTGGCGATTGCTGTCTGCGCGGGAATCGGGAACGGGACGATTTTCAAAATGGTTCCGTACTACTTTTCCAAGCAAGCCGGGATCGTCAACGGGATCGTTTCCGCGATGGGCGGGCTTGGCGGATTTTTCCCGCCATTGATTCTCTCGCTATTATTTAGCCTTACAGGTCACTACGCTATCGGGTTCATGGCCTTGTCCGAGGTAGCGTTAGCCAGTCTGATCCTCGTCTTCTGGATGTACTATCAGGAAAAAATGCAGTTGGCCAAAACGATCGTCGACAACACGGGAGAAGCCATCGTCATCACCGATACGAAAGGGATCATCCGCGATGTAAATCCCGCTTTTTCTGCGGTGACGGGCTACGAGCGTCACGAAGTGGTCGGCAAAAATCCGAAGCTGTTAAAATCCGGGATGCAGGAACCGGGCTTCTACCAGCAGATGTGGCAGCAGATTGCCGCCACAGGCTTTTGGCAGGGCGAAATCTGGAACAGGCGCAAGAGCGGCGAGGTTTATCGCCAATGGCTGACGATCAGCTCGATCCGGGATGAAGCGGGAGACGTCCAGTATTACGCAGGCATGTTTACCGAGTTGACACCACAGCAGCTTCAACCAGGCAATCCGGCAGTTCCTGCGTCCAGCTAGAAAAAAAGGCAGCCATGTTCGCGTGGCTGTCTTTTTTATACAAAAAACGCTGCACCCGCTCTCCTGCTTGGAGGAGACAAAAGGTGCAGCGTTCGTTGTTACATTTGGCAAATTTCCGGCGGGCAATCGTCACAACAGATTGCTTCTTTCAAATACTCCACATCTTTGATCAACAGGTATCCGTGCGGCATGATCTCGATGACATCCAGCTTTTTCAAATCGGCGAGCATCCGGTTGACGCTTTCGCGGGTGAGGCCGATGAATTGGGCAAGATCGCGATTGGTGAGAGAAAGCTTGATGAGAATGCCGTCCTCTCGTTCTTCTCCGTACGTATTGCTCATGCGGATCAGCGTGGAGTAAAAGGCTCCGATTTTGCCGTTCAACAGCAAGTCGCGGAACTTGGATTGGATTCTCCGGTTCATGATGGCCATCCAGCGCAAAAAGTCGACGCAAAACTCACCGTTTTCCAAGAGCAGCTTCTCCAGTGCGCTCCGCTGGATGACGTTGACCTCGCCCGGCTCGTGCATGGTCGCTGTAGACGTATAAGTAACGCCTGACTCAAAAAGCCCGACCATTCCGACCAGCTCGCCTGGCCCAAATACTTGCAAGGTCAGTTCCTTGCCGTCGGCTGTCGCTTTGGTCAGCTTGATTTGTCCTGATTCCAGCAAGTACAACTTATCTGCAACTTCCCCATCGATAAACAGGACGGACTCTGTAGGGGACATTTTTTTCTTCGTGCCGATTTGTGCCAATTGATGAACAAAAGCAGGAGAAACCTGCTCAATAAACGTGAGACTTTTCATGAATCGTTGCACCTCTGCTTTCCTTGCCGCTCTGCTCTCGCATAACCTGCTGCCCCATTATAGCACGGAGATTTTGACAAAGGCGTGTCATCTTCTGGGCGATCGCATGCAGGTGTGAGGTATGTCACTTTGGAGCGCCAGCGGCCTTGTTACAATAAAGCCAACGATCGACAAAGCTTTGTACCAGAGGAGGTTGTTCGCATGGAGCGGGCATTTGCGTCCAAAGTGGCCAGAAGGGCTTTCTATACAGTCTGTGTGTTGTTTTTGGCTTCGTACCTAGGTTCTCGTTTTTTTACCCACATGGATTTTGCCTTGTACGGTTACATGGTGGGAACAGTCGTGTTCATCGGCGGGTTTCTTTATCGGTTCTCGGCTTGGGCTGACCGACCGCCAACGAACATTATCCTGAAAAAAGGGTTGCGGCTGTTGCTGCGCAAAAGCACACCGCAAACGGCAGTGGATCATCTGGCGACCTACCGCTTTATCTGGAATCGCGGCTGGTATCGCTGGACCCAGCACATCCTGCTTGGCTGGGGCTGCATTCTCTCGGCACTGGTGACATTTCCGCTCGTCTTCGGCTGGATGTACTTCACCATGGGGGATAACGGCACCTACACCGTCGTCGGGATGGGCATTGATCTTTTGCAAGTCAAAGCGGATGGCTGGATTGCCTTTTTGTTCTACAACGCGCTTAACATTACGGCGTTCATGGTGATCGCAGGAGTGTGCATGGCGCTGTACCGCCGCTTGAAAAACTGGCAGGCCCGTGCGGAGCAAAGTTTTCTGTACGATTTCTTGCCGCTCTATCTGCTTCTGTTCATCAGCATCACCGGCTTGCTTTTGACGGTGAGCAACCTGTTTCTCCACGGCTTCGGCCATCCGGTGATGAGCATGATCCATCAGTTTTCCGTCATCGTCACCTTGATTTATTTGCCCTTTGGCAAGCTGGCGCACATTCCGTTCCGGCCGATGAGCGTCTTCGCCCGCAATTATCGCGAGCATTATGCCGAGCAGGAAATGAAGCATTGCCAGGTGTGCGGAGAGCGGTTTGTGTCCGCCGAGCAGTCTGGTGACGTGATCGATGTCTTGCAGGAAAACCAGATTCGCTTCGAAACGGCAGAAGGCTTCCATCTTGCGGAGTTGTGCCTGCCTTGTCGCAGAAAATATCGCATCTTCCGTTTTACCGGCATTCCTACCCATCACCGATCGGAGAAAGAGGCGAACCAGCATGCAAAAGGATAAATTTTTCAAGGAGATCCAAAACAAGCTCCATCCGGGAGAAAAGCTGGTCAGCACGCATTGCAGCTATTGCGGCATGCAGTGCGGGATGAACCTGCGTGTCGATACGAGAACGAATACGATTATCGGGGTAGAGCCGCGTTACGACTTCCCGGTCAATTTAGGCAAAATGTGCCCAAAAGGGGTTACCGCTTATCAGCAGGTCAACCATCCTGACAGGATCAAAAGGCCGCTCATCCGCCGCAATCCGGCATGGAAAGGAACGGCGGAAGGCTTCGAAGAGGTGTCCTGGGATGAAGCGCTCACTTTCATTGCAAGCCGATTCACGGAATTGCAGGAAGCATACGGCAAAGATACGCTGTCTGTCTACTCCGGAGTTTCGATGACGAACGAAAAGTGTTACTTGACAGGCAAATTCGCCCGCGTGGGGCTGCAAACGCGATATATCGATTACAACGGGCGGTTTTGCATGTCGTCAGCAGCTGCCGGGTTTAACCGCAGCTTTGGCATCGACCGTGGCTCAACCGTCCCGTGGACAGATATTCACCAAACCGATTGTTTGCTGATTGCCGGTTCCAATGCGGCGGAATGCCATCCGACCAGCATGTTTCGGATTTGGGAAGTGCAAAATCGCGGCGGCTACTTGATTGTAGTGGACCCGCGTGAGACACCGCTTGCCCGCCGCGCTGACGTCCACCTCGATTTGCGGCCAGGGACAGACCTCGCATTGGCGAACGGACTGCTGCACCTTTTGATCGAAAATGGCGCCATCGACGAGGAATTTATTCACAATCACACCAATGGCTTTGCCGAAACAAAAGCGTTGGTCGAAATGTATACACCTGAGGTCGTCAGCGAGATTACAGGCATTGCGCAGGAAAAAATCATTCGCGCAGCCGAGATTTACGGCAAGGCACCTGAGGCAATCGTGATGTTTTGTCGGGGTGTCGAACAGCAATCCAAAGGAACGGATAACGTATCGGCCTATACAAATTTGGCGCTTGCGACGGGCAAGATCGGCCGTCCGAAATCAGGCGTGGCGACCTTTACCGGGCAGGGCAACGGCCAGGGAGGACGGGAACACGGTCAAAAGGCAGATCAGTTGCCTGGCTATCGGAAAATGGATAATCCGCAGCACGTGCAGGAAGTGGCTTGCGCCTGGGGGATTCCCGTGGCGGAGATGCCGCAAAAAGGCGTATCTGCCTACGAAATGTTTGAACTGATGCACAACAAGACGATTCGCGGGATGTACTTGCTCTGTTCCAACCCGGCGGTCAGTGCCCCCAATCTGAACTATGTCCGGGAAGCTCTGAAAAGCCTCGATTTTATGGTCTGTTCGGACTTTTACCTGTCGGAATCAGCGGAATATGCGGATGTCGTGCTGCCGACGACGAGCTGGGCGGAGGACGATGGCACCACGACGAATCTGGAAGGGCGCGTCATCCGCCATCGCCAGGCCCAAAGCTGGTATGCCGAGTCCAGGCCGGATTGGTGGATACAGATTGAAATTGCCAAGCGGATGGGCCGCGGTCAATATTTCGAGCATCTGAGCGGGCCGCGTGAAATTTTCGATGAGCTGCGCCGCGTTTCCCAAGGCGGCACCGCTGACTACTACGGAATTACTTACGAGAAAATCGAAGAGCGGCAAGGCGTGTTCTGGCCGTGCAGAGATGAAGAAGACCCGGGACAGCCGCATTTGTTTCTCGACAAAACGTTTTACCATCCGGATGGCAAGGCAAAAATTTGTGCGCTGCCTTATCGTCCGCCAGCCGAAGAACCGGATGAAGAGTATCCGCTGCGCCTGACGACAGGCCGCGTCGTCTATCACTACCTGTCAGGGAATCAGACAAGGCGAATCCCGTTTTTGCGTGACATGTACCCGGACCCGCTGTTGGAAGTGCATCCTGATACAGCGCAAAAATACGGAATCGCCCACGGAGAAAAGGTTTTGCTGAAAACAAGACGGGGCGAAGCGGTATACCAGGTAAAAGTCATCGCGGCGATCCGGCCGGATACAGTGTTTGTCCCGTACCATTGGGGCAAGCATGAATCGATCAATTTGCTCACGAACCCTGCCCTTGATCCGTACAGCAAAATGCCGGAATTTAAGGCGTGCGCAGCCGAGATCGTCAAGCTCGAAGAGGAGGAACGGCAGCATGGCTAAACAACTGCTCTACATCGAAATGGACAACTGCATCGGCTGTCGCAGTTGCCTGGCTGCCTGCACGCAATGCGGCGGACACGACAGCCGAAATCGCAACTACGTCATGGATGTCGATCCGATGCAAACGCGTCAGACGATCCCGCTGATGTGCCTGCACTGTGTCAATCCCGCTTGTGCGCGAAGCTGTCCGGCGCAAGCGATCCAAATCGCCGACACTGGTGCAGTGCTCTCGGCGCTCGTAGAGAAGTGCATTGGCTGTCAAAACTGCACGATTGCTTGCCCGTACGGGATTCCCAAGTTTGATCAGGAGCAAAACCTGATGTACAAATGCGATCTGTGCTACGACCGGACCAAAGATGGAATCCCGCCGATGTGCGCTTCGGTTTGTCCGACCAACACGCTCCAGTGGCTAACGGAGAGTGAGCTTGCCGAGAAACAATCCGCGCACCGGCTCGCAGGCGGCAAATGGATCGCCAGTCAAAGCCTGGAGCCGCTGGAGAGCGAGACGAACGTAAAAATCAGTCTGCCCGGTATTTTGCAAGGGGTGCAGAAGCTTTTCTAGTCGAAGGAGGTCTGCAGCATGAACGAAGAGAAACAACCACGATCCGATCGGAATGATACGTATACCCACAACATCGTCAAGTCGAACGAGCGGAGTCTCGATCGGCGGGGCTTTATGAAAACGCTGGTCGGTGCTGCCGGATTGTTCGCCGTCTCCACTCTCCCGTGGGGAGCGATGGCGGCCCAGAAGCTGCTGCATGGGGAAGCAGGTGAGCAGCCGAGGCAAAAAATTGCGGAAGTGGCTGCATTGCGAGCAGGGGATGCCAAGGAATTTGCCTATCCGGGAACGCATGACAGCGCCCTTCTCGTCTGTGTTCGGGAAGGCGAGTACAAAGCTTATCAAAACGCTTGCCCCCATCTGAAATGCCCGGTGTTCTGGAGCAAGGAAAATCATGAGCTGCTCTGCCCGTGCCATCATGGCAAATTTGATGTCGAGACAGGAAATCCGCTGGCGGGCCCGCCGCGCCGACCGCTTCCGGAAATCGAGCTGGCGGTTGAACATGGCGTGATATACGCGATTGGGGTGAAGCCGTATGAAGCGTAGCTATCGCGGGGTACTGCTGCTTTGTCTCGTGCTGTTTGCCAACCTGATCTGCACCCAATATACCGTCAACCTGTTTTACTTTGCGCGATATGAAGAAGTGATTGGGCTTTCCGTCGTCAATCTGCTGCTGTTTCCGCTGGCGGTATTTCTTTATCGAAAAGAGGGGCGCAGCCATGAATAAGTTGATGCTCGACCAGCAGCTGTCACAGCTGACAAACGCGCGCATGCGAATCGGCATTACAGACTTGGCGGAAGATGCAGAGCTTCAACCAGCCCCGATCATCGAGAGACATTTGGCGAAATGGGAGTTTACAGAAGAAGGTGAGCATGTTCGCCTGTATTTTAACCATTGCCAGTTTCTCGCTGTTCCGGTTCAAGAAGAAGTTGGATTCGCGCTGGAAAAGGACGCGATCGTGCTCACCGCACTTGATCGCAGGGGAAAACTCAAGTACACGATCGCTTTTGCCAAATGAAGTCAACCGTTGCAAGATAGGTTGGCTTTTTTTTCCTAGCGTCTTATACTCCAATTGTAAGGGTGTTCACAGCTTGTAAGGCACTTAAAAGAGGTCTTTGAGAAAGCGGCGGGGGAGGGACCCGTATGAACGGTCAACAAACGGATGGAGAAGAGCGGCTTGGTCATTTGTTTTCTTCGGAGCACGCAAGCTTGGAGCAATCGATGGAAAAGCTGAAACAGCTCGTCTATCAAAGCCGAATCATGAGCGCGCAAACGGTGGAAGAGTTTCGGCTGACAATCGCACAGCTGGTGGACAGCTTGCAGGAGCATCACAGACGGGAAGAGGAGCTATTGTTTGTCGCCTTGACGGAGTCGCTGGGGTACACGGCGCAGCCTGTCCAGATGATGATGGAGGAGCACCGCCAGCTTGTCAGCCAGTTGAGCAAATTGCGCGAAGAAACCGTATGTTGCCAATGTGCCGGGCGCGAAACGACGAGACTGCGCGAAGTCACGACGACGCTGTACCGACTTTTGCACGATCATTTTCATAAAGAAGAAAAGCTGCTGTTTCCGATGGCAGAGCATGTGCTGGATCAGGCGAAAAAAGCGGCGATCATGGAAGCTGTGAAAGAAACAGGAAGAGGGGTGTAACAAAGGTGGCGAACGGAAAAAGAGGCGGGGCTTCCCTGGTAATGCCCCGCGAACACGGTGTCTGGGCCATGTTTGTCGTGCCGTACTTGTTCGGCGTATTTCTGGTGGAAAACAATGTTTTGCATTTGCTGGCCGGACCGGGCTTGCTCTGCGGCTTTATCGCGGTCAACGCGGCACTGGTCTTGATGCGGCAGCCAAAGCTCGCGCGTCAAGTGTTGCGCACCTTGCTCGTATTCGGAGGAGTGGCCGCCATATGTTTGGCCTATCCGCTGCTGCATAACGCGCTGGCCTTTTGGCCGCTCGTCGTGATGGGAATCTGCGCCGCGGGCAGCATCTGGTTTATCCGCAGCAAGCAGGAGCGGCATTTTCTCAACGATTTGCTCGGAATCGTCGGATTGACGATGCTGCTGCCTGTCTCCGCTGCGCTTGGCGGAGGCGCTCCCACGCAGGAACTGCTCACAGCGATGGCGTTGAACGTGGCGTATTTCACAGGGAGCGTCTTTTTCGTGAAAGCCGTGTTCCGCGAAAAGAACAACCGGATGTTTCAAAGCGTCGGCATCGTCTATCATCTGCTTTTGCTCGCACTGCCCTTGGTGTTGCCAGTTCCTGCGCTTTTCAGCCTGATTTTTGTTCCAGGCATCGTCAAAATGGCGATCGCGGCGAAAAAAGTCAAACTGCCTGTCAAAACAGTCGGGATCATGGAAATCGTCAACGTTCTCTGGTTTTTGGCAGGAGGCTATGTAGTGCTCGGTACGAAGCTCTTCTGAGATCCTGTTTTCAAAATGTGTTCGCTAGTAAACATGGGGAAAATCGGCTAAAGTGAAAATCGAGCAACAGAACTCATCCCTTTTATGCTCATGCGAGGACAGGGAACCACTATGAATGAATAGTGGTTCTTTATGGTAAATCGGGAGGTCAGCATGTCCAAACTAACGCTATCGCAACTGGAGTCTCACCTGTGGGAGTCAGCCAATATTTTGCGCGGAAGCATCGACTCCGCTGACTATAAAAACTATATTTTCGGACTGCTTTTTCTGAAACGCCTGAACGATGTGTTTGAGGAAAGCCAGGTGCATATTGCGCCAACAACAGGCGAGGAGGCGCGGCAGGCAGAGCATGACGCTCACCAGTTTGTCGTTCCGGCAAGCTCTCGCTGGCAGCGAATCCAGAGCGTGACGGAAGGGATCGGCGAGGCAATCAACGAAGCGCTGGCGGCATTGGAACAGGAAAACGCCACGCTTTCCGGGGTGCTGGCGACGATCGATTACAACGATTCCGAACGTTTGCCCGACCGGCTGTTGCAGCAGCTGATCAAGCACTTTTCTGCGATTTCTTTAGGAAACGCCAGTCTGACCGAGCCGGATATGCTGGGACGGGCGTACGAATATTTGATCAGACAGTTTGCAGACGATGCGGGAAAAAAGGGCGGGGAGTTTTACACGCCGAGCAAAGTGGTAGAGTTGATCGTCAAGCTGATCAAACCGGAGGAAGGCATGCGCGTGTGTGACCCGACGGCAGGGTCTGGCGGGATGCTGATTCAAACGGCCGACTACATCCGGGCAAAAGGCGGCAATCCGCGCCGTATCGCGCTGCATGGACAAGAGCGCAATCTGAAGACGTGGGCGATTGGCAAGATGAATTTGCTGTTGCACGGCCTGTGCGACCACCGGATTGAAAAAGGCGATACGATTCGCGAGCCGAAGCTGCTTGCAGACGGAGAGCTGATTTTATACGACCGGGTGATCGCCAACCCGCCGTTTAGCCTGAGCAACTGGGGGCAGGAAGAAGCGAAGGCAGATAAACTGTCCCGCTTTCGCTTCGGGATTCCGCCCAAAGACAAAGGCGATCTCGCCTTCGTCCAGCACATGGTCGCAACGCTCAACCCAAACGGCAAGGCAGGCGTCGTGGTGCCAAACGGGGTGTTGTTTCGCAGCGGTGCAGAAGCGGCCATCCGCAAAGGACTTTTGGCAGAAGACCTGGTGGAAGCGGTGATCGCCCTTCCGCCGAATTTGTTTTACGGCACGGGAATCCCGGCTTGCATTTTGCTGTTGAACAAAAACAAAGAAGCGGCGAAAAGGCAGCATGTCTTTTTCCTGAATGCCACCGGGGGCTATCACGAAGGAAAAAACCAAAACTTTTTGCGCGATTCCGACGTGGAGAGCATCGTGTCTGCCTACGAACGCGGGGTGGACATCGAGAAGTATTGCAGGCTGGTCCACGACAGCGAAATTCAGGCAAATGACTATAATTTGAATTTGGCACGCTACATCGACTCGTCCGAGCAGGAGGCGCAGATTGATGTGGGGGCAGCGCTTGTCAAGCTGCGCAGGTTGGAGGAAGAACGCAGCGAGATCGAGGGCAGAATGCTCGGCTTTTTAAAGGAGTTGGGATATGATGCCTGAGTGGAAAAAAGGGCCGCTCGGCTGGGCTGTGCATGTCCAGGGCGGTTATCCTTTCCCCTCCGCTGCGTTCGTGGACGAAGGGGTTCCCGTCGTGCGGATGAGCAACATGAAGAACGGCCGCCTGGACTTGACACAGGCCAAATGTATGGACGAGACTGCTCTGGCTGGGCACTCGGCGTATTTGCTGAAACCGGGTGATCTGCTGCTCGGCATGTCAGGCAGTATCGAAAACTTTGCCGAGGTCAAAGCGACCGACCTCCCCGCGCTATTGAACCAGCGGGTGGGCAGGTTGCAAATAAAAGACAGCTCGTTGCTGCACAGCGAATATTTGAAATACGTGGTGACCTCCAAGTGGTTTCGCGATCAAGTGTGGACGATGGCGGCTGGCGTGGCCCAGCTCAATATCAGCACGAAGCAGCTTGAATCCATTCCGGTTTGGTATCCGCCGTTGGCTGAACAGCAAAAAATCGCCTCCATTCTCGCCGCAGTAGATGGGGTGATCGAGAAGACAGAAGCGATGATCGAACAAGTCGAGGTCGTGAAAAGAGGGCTGATGCAGCAGCTGTTTACGCGTGGAATCGGTCACACTTCTTTCCGGCAAACCGAGTTGGGAACGATTCCGGCGAGCTGGACGCTGGTCAAGCTCCAGGAGATTGCCAGAGTCAAGGGCGGGAAAAGAGTGCCCAAAGGCTACAGCTTGCTGGAAGAGCAGACTCCGTATCCGTACATCCGCGTGTCCGATTTTCGCGATTATACCGTGAGCCAAAAACAGCTCAAATACGTGAGCGAAGAAATTTACGGCAAAATCAAGCGCTACACGATCTCCAAGCAAGATATGTACTTGTCGATCGCGGGCATTTACCTCGGAGTGGCGGGCCGTGTTCCCGACTGTCTGGACGGCGCTCTTTTGACAGAAAATGCGGCCAAGATCACCCCGACCTCCGACCGGATCGACCTTGATTTTTTGATGTTTGCCCTTGGCTCGGAGCTTTGCCAGAAACAGATTGCCGCGTTAAAAGGCGTGACGGGAGTGCCCAAGCTCGGTTTGAAACGGGTGGAGACGCTCCTGATTCCTTTGCCGAGCCTCACCGAACAGCACAAAATCGTGGCCGGGATCAAAAGCGTGCTCGCAAAGCTTGCGATGGAAAAGGCCAAACAAACACAGCTCATCGCGATCAAAAAAGAGCTGATGCAAAAGCTTTTGACGGGCAGTGTGCGAGTGCAGGTGGATGAACGGCAGAAGGAAATGGTCTGATCGAGCTTTCCGTCTCAGACATTTAGAAATCGCCGATGCGCGAGTGATGTCCCTGCACAGCCGCGCGCACTCCCGACTCGATCGCGCCTTGAATCCAGCCGTGATAAGCGGGCGAAGTATGCTCTCCGGCGAAAATGACTGGTCCTTCCATCGAGGTCAAGGCTGCCGACAGCTCCGTCTCCTGAAACGGCTTGAACAGGGCGAAGCCGCCACCCGCGTAAGGTTGCAGCAGCCAATGATGGGTAACTCCGGTCACAAACGTCTTGTAGACTTGCTCGCCGAACAGGACCGCAAGCTGGCGCAGCGCTTGCCAAATTTTTTCGTCATGGGACAGGCAAAGCCAGGGGAGCGCATCGTCTTCCCACGTGTAGCTCGCCAGAACGACTCCGCCAGACTGGTCAAATCCATGGCTTGGAAAGTAGGAAAAGCGCAAAGGCAGGTCTGAGATCGCTTGCCCGCCGTACAGACCAGCCTCTTCCCAAAAGCGGCGGGAAAATTGCAAGGCGATCTTCGTCGACGAGACGTAGTGCAACTGGTGGATGGCTTTCCATTTGCCAAAAGAAAACAGGTTCGACGGCTCGACGTCGATAAATTGCAGGACCGGAAACGGAATCGTAATAATCGCGATGTCGCCTGTAAGCTCAAACGGCGTTCGTGTGGCGGTGTCCACCCCGGAAAAGGCGATTTGCTGCCCTTTTTGGCTGATTCGGTCCACTTTGTGATGGAAGCGGATACGTTCGTTCAGGGAGGGGGCAAACGATTGGGGAAGCAAGTCGAATCCACCCGTGATCTCATAAAAGCGGGTGGGCGTATCGAACAGGATGAAATCGCGGAAAATCTCCAGAAAAGACAGCTCCGGGAATCCTTCGAAGCCGCTCATCACTTTGATTTTGTCGACGGCAGCGGCTGAGAGCGACGTGCTGATCGGATTGTGGCGCAAAAAGTATTCCATCGAGTAGCGGTCGTATTCCTTGATGACGATGGGCCAATGCTTGGCGGGATGTTTTTTGATGAAATCGATAAGCGGCCGGATGGCCATGAGGGCAAGGGCATCGGCTGACTTGCCTTTTTCGTGCGGAGCGACGGGAAAGTGCAACAGATCAGGATTTTGCTCGTACAGACGGCGGCGTGTTTTGATCCCGTTTACGTAAATGAGATCGTTCGGCGTACTGTTGATGAACTCGTTGAGTGGCAGGCCGAATTTGGCTATATACGCCATCGTCAACAAGTGAGTGTTCGGAATGCGCATCGCTCCTGCTTCCACGTAGTGCCCGTCTGTAAAAGGGGCGCGCAGCGTAAGCACTCTCCCTCCTACTCGTTCCGAGGCTTCCACGATCGTGACATGATGCCCGGCTTGTTTCAGCAGCGAGCCGGCTACCAGACCGGCGATGCCAGCACCTGCGATCAAAACCTTTTTCGGTTGTGTTGTCCGAGCCAGGCCATCGCGGATGATCGATAGCATCTGCGCTTCGCTCAAGGGTGATGAAGTCTTTTCCATGCGGCTTCTCCTTTTTCTGCTTGTGAAAATAGCGTATTCTGCGCTGGGCGCAATTGTGTTTGCTAGATTCCAATTCCATCCAATGCGTGGTAAACTGGGGATGGAAAGAAATGAGAACGTGTGATCGGGGGTATAGGCATGCTGCCTGCTAATGTGATTTGGAAGCCGCATAGCGGATCGGGCTTCGAGCATCTGGAAATTAGCGAGAGCAATGAGCGGTTGATTTTTGACAGCCTTGTAATGGGGATGAACGAACAGGGCGAATGGGTGAGAACCCACTATGTCATTGAACTGGATAGCAAGTGGGCGACGAGAAAAGTAACGATTCGTCACCTGGGAAAAACAGACGGACTGTGCCTTTTGTCAGATGGGCAGGGGGAGTGGACAAATGCGGAAGGTGAGCCAATCCCCGAACTGGCGGGCTGTGTGGATATTGACATTTCCTGCACGCCGTTTACGAATACGCTGCCGATCAGAAGGCTGTCATTTGCCCCGCATGTGCCGCAGGAGATTGACGTCGTGTACTTTTCGGCTTACGAGTTGACCTGGCGGCGAGTGAGGCAGCAATATACGCTGCTTTCGGCTGATGCGGGTTCGTCTGTCTTTGAGTATCGGGCGGGTTCATTTGTGGAAAACATCACGGTCGATGAGCAGGGGCTTGTGCTGGCGTATCCGGACTTGTTTGTGCGCGAAAATCTGGCAGTGGCGGAAGCAGGCAAGGCGTAGGAAGGGGGGGATGTTTCGTCATGGCAGACCGTTTTATAGCCGCTGTGATGACCAGCTTCCTGTTTACGCTCGGTGCCGCACTCGTCTTTTTTCACGATCGCTTCATGATGTTGCCTACAGCCATGATTACCTTTCCGCTGGTTTTTGCGTGTGGCATCCCTGCTTCCCTCGTGATCGATCGGTTGATGCGATTGCTGCGTCTGAACAGGAGTGCCGGAGCGGTTTTCGTGGAGCTGGCTCTTTACGGTGCAGCCGGAATAGGCGTGACCGTCTTGTTGTTCTGGAAGGTCGGCGGGGTATTTTTTAGCGCAGGTTCGCCTATGTATTACATGGGCGTGGCAGCTTCTGTGCTGTACGGACTGTGTCTGTTTGCCCTCAGAAGAAAAAGGCGGTCTGAGGTGGAGCGCTGCTCATAGAAGGACAAGGGCTTATTAGTGTCAAGGAGGCGAGGAAGATGGGAACGGTGGAAAAAGCAATTGCACTTGCGGCTCAAGCGCATGCGGGCCAAACCGACAAAGGCAATCACCCGTACATCCTGCATCCGTTGCGGGTCATGCTGAAAATGCCGACGGACGAGACGCGAATCGCGGCGGTTTTGCACGACGTTTTGGAAGACACGGCGATCACGGAGGAAGATTTGCGGGCGGCAGGTTTTTCCCAAGCGATTGTTTCAGCCGTGATTGCCCTGACCAGACGCGAAGGCGAAAGCTATCCAGACTTTATCAGGCGGGCCAGCGAAGACCCGATTGCCCGAGTGGTGAAGCTGGGCGACATCGAGGACAATCTCGACTTGTCGCGGATTGCAGTGCCTACCGAGCAAGACCGGGAAAGGCAGAAGCGCTACGAGGAAGCCGCGAAGCTTTTGCGGCTGCGCTCCTAGTGCGAAGCGAAACAGCCAGTCAAGAGCGATGGGTCGCTGTCATTCTTGACGGCTGCCGGAACGGTGCGCTATAGTGAAACTAACCTTATCAAGGGAGAGATGTTGATGTCGGCGGTAGTTCTTAACTAGATCAATTCCATATCGAAGGCAAGGAGTAATCCCACCAAAATTTTGCGCTGTTTGCAAAGTTTATTTGCGTTGGCCCATTTCCTGCCTTGGAATTAGTTAAGAACAACGGATATCATCACTGCTCCAGGTTTTCAACCTATCATTGCGCCCAAATCCGTGCTGTGTTCAGCGCGGTTTTTTTATTCCCTTTTTGGATCGTTTGCCTGCTTTTTGATCAAGCGGCTGGCGGTCTTGTTAGGGTACGGTTTGCGTGCGCATCGGTAGGGATGGACCCAAAAAGAGGGCGGAGAATGACGTTTGTTCATTCTCCGCCCTTTTTTTCGTTGAGGGGCATACACGATAAAAGCAAAAGGAGCGAGTTACTTTGAACGAAAAAGCATTGCAACGACTGGAATACGACAAAATCAAAGCAACATTGATGGAGTACGCCGTATCGTACGCCGGGAGGCAGCACGTCGAACAGCTGCAGCCGCTCGATTCAGCCAAAGTGCTGCGCAAAAAACTGGACGAAACCGCCGAGGCCAAAGCGCTGTTGCAGCAAGGGGCGAGCGTTCCTGTTCCTTCGCTGGAAGGAATGGAGATGATTTTGTCCCTGCTGGGAACGGGGTATGTGTTCACGGAACAAGACTTTTCTCATCTGCATCAGTTTCTCGTGAGCTGCGCCCAGCTTTCCAAGTACATGGCGAGCAAAGCGGAGGCGGCGCCGCGTGTCAGCTCTTACGCGACGACGATGTACACGCTGAGTCGGTTGAAGACGGAAATCGAGCAGTGCATCCGGCACGGTCAGGTGGTGGATACGGCGAGCAAAGATTTGCTGAAAACACGCAAGCGAATCGTCGTCTTCGAAGAGCGGCTCAAACGGCAGCTCGATACGCTGATGAACAAATACCGTTCGATTTTGCAAGAAAACATGATCAGCATGCGCAACGGAAGATACGTGCTGCCGATTAAAAAAGAGCATCGCCGACAAGTGGCAGGCAGTGTGCTGGACGAATCGGCGAGCGGGCAAACGGTCTATATGGAGCCCGCGGAGATCGGAGCGGTGCAGTTCGAGCTGTCCGCGCTGAAAGCAGAAGAGGCGCGGGAAGTGACGAAAGTGCTGATGCAGTTGTCGGCAGTGGCCGAAGAGTTTTCGCAAGAGCTGCATGTGAACGTGGACACAGTCGGGATGTACGACTTTTTGTTCGCCAAAGCGAAGTACGCCTTGGCGTTGGGCGCAGTGAATGTGGAGTTGAATGAACAGGGACGGATTGACGTCAAGGAAGCGCGTCATCCGTTAATGGGGCGGCAGATGGTTCCGCTCGATGTTCAGATTGGCAAAAGCTTTCAGACGCTGGTCATTACCGGGCCGAATACGGGCGGAAAAACGTTGACGCTCAAAACGGTCGGCCTTTTGACCGCGATGGTGCAATCGGGCTTGCTGGTGCCTGTGAAGGAAGGCAGCCAGTTTGCCATTTTCCGCAACATCGTCGTCGATATTGGCGACGGGCAGAGCATCGAGCATGCGTTGAGTACGTTTTCCGCGCACATTCGCAACGTCATCGAAATTTTGCAGGTCACCGATCATTCGACTCTCGTGCTGATTGACGAGATGGCTTCCGGCACCGATCCGGGGGAAGGGGTGGCTTTGTCGATTGCTATTTTGGAGGAGCTGCACAAGCGGGGCGCAACGGTGATCGCGACGACTCATTTTAACGAGATCAAAAATTTTGCAAGTGCGACCGCAGGCTTCCAAAATGCGCGCATGGAGTTTGACGAAGAGACGTTGCAGCCGCTCTATCGCTTGCGGATTGGCGAG
The DNA here is from genome assembly GCF_038000275.1 of Brevibacillus sp. FSL K6-0770. Lineage (NCBI taxonomy): Bacteria > Bacillati > Bacillota > Bacilli > Caryophanales > Paenibacillaceae > Brevibacillus > Brevibacillus sp. FSL K6-0770. The sequence goes on along the minus strand of NZ_JBBOBQ010000001.1, from coordinate 3,892,300 downwards.
GCGGGCCACAGCTATGCCTTTTTAATCGCGATGAAGCTGGGGATTCCGCGAGCCATGATCGAGCGTTCGCAAGAGATTAACCAGCATGGTTTTGCCCGGACGCAAGCGGGGATGGCTTCCGAGGTGGGGCAAGCAGGAGGGGAGGATTTTGTTCGTCGGGTCGAGGAGAAGGAAGCGGAGAGGGAGGCAGGGCAAGGGCAAGGCTTCTTTGGGGGAGCTTTGGTGGAGCAGATGGGTTCTGCCGAACAGGTGGTTGCGGTAGAATCGGAGTTGTTGGGTAGCGAGGGACGGTTTGGGAGTGGAGAATGGTTGGGTAGATCGGAGTGGCTGGGTAGTATAGAACGGTTGGGTAGCGGAGAACGGTCAAGTAGCGAAAAAAGGTCTGATAGCACAGCTCGATCAGCCAGCACAGAACTAGCAAAGCCAGAGTCGCACGCAGACTCCCCTCCCCCCGCGCCCAGCGGCAGAAAGCGTTTTGCCATCGGGGATTGCGTCTTCGTGTCTTCGTTAGGCCGGACGGGTATCGTGTGCACGGTGGAGGATGGCAAAGGGAACGTGGGCGTGCTGATTCAAAATCAGAAATTCAAAATCAACCAAAAGCGTCTCACCCTGCACATTGAGGGCAAGGAGCTGTACCCGGACGATTACGACATGGACATCGTGTTTGAAACAAAAGAAAACCGCAAAAAACGCAAACTGATGGCGCGCAAGCATGTGGACGGACTTTCTATCGAAACGAAGCGGGAAGAATAAGCGCTCAAAGCGATAGGGATAGCTTTAAAAGGTTGTTTGAAATAACTGGGAGAGAGACTGAATCGGAGGTCAAGACGGAAAGGCGTAGCCACCGAAGGGTGTTTGAAAGAATCGGGAGGAAAGAGCGGTCAAGGCGAAAGGTGTAGCCCCCGATGATGGTTTGAAAGAACCGGGAGGAATAGGCGGGTCAGAACGACAGTCACACTCTCCCGTAGATCGTCCATAAAACCAGGCTGAACCAAAGACAAGGTGGAGCAAAAACGCGCGCGCCGTTCCATCGCTCCACCTGCCTTCAGCCGGAGAGAAGCCCGCTGGCGATCTACAGGAAAAACAACTCAAATGCCGCTCGCATCTGACGTATAATGGAAAAGCTTTGGCACGTGGCTATTAGCAGCAAGTGAGACTATTTTGCCTGCGGGATGCCATGTTGCCAGTTTATTCAACCAAAAAAGAGGTGAGAAAAATGACACAGGCAAATCCGTGGAAAGCGGAGTGGGACGTCACGCAGGAGCTGGCGCAAGCATTGATCTACAGCCAGTTTCCCGCGCTTTCGTCCATGCGGGTAAAGCGGCTGGGAGACGGATGGGACAATACGGTTTATCTGGTTGGAGCAAAATACGTCTTTCGCTTCCCGCGCAGAAAACTCGCCGTGGAGCTGATCGGACGAGAAGGCCGACTTTTGCCCAAGCTTGCTCCGTACGTAACACTCCCGTATGCAAAGCCGCTTTTTTACGGGGAAGGGACGCCCGAGTATCCCGTGCCGTTTTTGGGGTACGTGTATGTGCAGGGAGAGTTTCCAGTAGGGCTGACTGACGAGCAACGGGCGTCATCCGGGCCGCTCCTGGCGCGATTTTTAAAGCGGCTGCATGCCTTCCCCGTAGCAATTGCCAAAGAGAACGGCGTGCTTGCTGATCACCGGGCCTTGCTGGATGTTGCGGCTCGAAAAGCAAAAATGGTCCAGCTGCTGGCTGATCCGCACTTGCCTTTCGAGGAAAGCGACCGATCGCTCCTTATGGATTACTTGCACGACCTGAATGCGAAACGTCTGCAGCCGAAGGAAGTGTTCATGCATGGCGATCTGCACTTCAAAAATATGCTGGTGACTCCAAACGGGCAGATCGCAGGAATCGTTGATTGGGGAGACATGTGCATCGGACATCCCGGCTGTGATCTGAACATCGCCTACAGCTTTTTGCCGCCAGAGGCGCGGGATGATTTTTTCCGTGAATACGGCGAAGTGGACGAGGAAACGAAGCTGTTGGCTCGTCTGATGGCTGTGTACATTCCGATGTTGATTTACAGGCAGGCAAAAGACACGGGCGATACACGGGTGGCACAAGAGGCGAGGGACATAATCAAGCGCGCCCTGGCCGAATCTTGCTAAGGCTTGCGGGCGCGCCATGTATGGAAAAGACGTTTTCAGGCTCGGCTATCGCTCAGCTGTCCGATCCCCAGCTCGCCCATTTTTCGATACAGGGTGCTGCGGGCGATGCCGAGTTTTTTCGCTGCGGCGCTCATGGAAGGAGCATCCTGAATCGCCTGGAGAATGGTTTGCTTCTCCAACGTCCGCAGCAACGGAGACGGATCGTCTGCCTGCGGTGCTTGCTCAGTGCTGGTCGTCCAAGCCCACTCTGGCGGCAGGTGTTGGACGGAAATCCTTGCTTCGGAAAAGGCGTGCAAAAAGGCGCGTTCCATCACATTACGCAACTCGCGGATATTGCCCGGCCAGGAGTGCTGATGCAGGGCGAGCAGGACCGTTTCGCAAAGGGCGTTTGGCCCGCCTTTGTATTGTTCGTGCAGTTGCCCGAGAAACTCCTTTGCCAAAGCGGCGATGTCTTCCTTTCGCTCGCGCAGCGGCGGGATGCGAATCGGCAGGACGTTTAACCGATAGAACAGGTCAGCGCGGAACAACCCGTTTCGCACATCCTCCTCCAAAAGTCGATTGGTCGCGGCGATGATCCGCACATCCAGCTCTTTTTCCGTATGGGAGCCAAGCCGCGTGACTTTTTTCTCTTCCAGCACGCGCAACAGCAGCACCTGATGTTCAAGCGTCATTTCTCCGATTTCATCGAGAAACAAGGTGCCGTGGTTTGCCGCTTCGAATTTTCCGATTTGCCCGCCCTTTTTTGCCCCCGTAAATGCGCCATCTGCATAGCCGAACAGCTCGCTCGCCAGCAAATCTTTGGGGAGCGAAGCGATATTGACCGCGATGAACGGTCCGTCTTTGCGTGGGCTGGAATCGTGGATCGCTTTGGCTAACACTTCTTTGCCGCAACCTGTTTCGCCCAATAACAGCGTATGGGAAAGCGAAGCCGCGGCAATCCGCGCTGTTTGCAACTGCTTGCGGTATAGCGGACTGTTCGTGGCGATCGCCGGGAAAACATGCGGTTCTGTGCGGGCAGGCAAGGGAGCGGTTCGCGTGCGCAACAAATAAAGCCGCGTCCCGGCAGCATCCTCCAAGGACTGTTCTTCGATGCTCCAGTCTTTTTCCAAGGAAGTCCACCATTGTTCTTCCAACGTCATTCCGGTGTGAAGACCGCATTGCTCACGAGCCGTGCGGGAGGCGAACACGACCGTGCGGGCTGCATCCAGCGCAAGGATCGGCTCGCGGCTTTTTTCTCCCCATAAAAAGAGCAAACGGCGCCAATCGGGCTGCGGATGGATGGACAAGCTTGAGGCAGTGTCAGTGTGCTGCGCGACATGCAAGCTAGTAGCTGACTCGGACAGATTGCTTGCTTGAGAAGGTGTGTTGGGACGAGAGGTCGGACAAAAGCTTGAACCTGGTGTGAACAAGAACGGCAGCGGTGTTTTGGAGCAAGCAGGGTTGTGCCATTCTTCCATTCGCTGTAAGCGGTGTATAGGGCAAAGGCTGTCTGGCATGGCGGAGGAAGAGCAGGCAGGAGCCGTGCATGACAAAAGAATCGTTTGCACGTGTGAATGGTGGTGCAATCTGTGCTGGTAAAAGGAATCAGGAGGGTGATAGAGTGCGTGAGAGACAGCGCGATGATGCGAACGCCCGATGACGGATGAAGCTCCGATTAACGAGAGTAGCACGCCGGCTTCAGTAATGGTACTCGCATCCCTTCTTGGTAAAATGGTTGATTGTGGCTGTCCGATTGTGGGACAAGTGTACGAAAAGAAAACAGGGGAAAACAAGCATGGGCAGTCGCAAGCTGACCTGTTTTGCGACAGGCTCTCCACTTAGTATACAGGAAAATATAGGCAAAAGAATCGCGAATGGTTAATTTTTAAGAATTTTCTGTCATTGGCATGCATGTTGCTTCCATCCTTCACTGAGCAGCACTCATTCTACAGCAGATAAAGGAGGATGCAGCATGCCAGAAGTATTATTTCGCGTCGACTTGAACAAACCGATGGAGGAACAGGATACACCCGGACACAATCGATGGCATCCTGACATTCCCGCGACAGTATCCGTCAATCCCGGAGCGGTTTTCCGCATCGAATGCAAAGACTGGACGGATGGACAAATCAGCAACAACGACGATCCGTCAGATATACGCGACGTCAATCTCAATCGCGTGCACGTGCTGAGTGGGCCGATTTGGGTCAACGGAGCACAGCCTGGCGATCTTTTGGTCGTCGATATTTTGGATATTGGAGCGTTGCCGCAATCGGAATGGGGCTTCAACGGCATTTTCGCCAGGGAGAATGGCGGCAGCTTCCTCGTCGATCACTACCCGACAGCCGCGAAATCAATCTGGGATTTTCATGGCATCTACACCTCTTCCCGCCACTTGCCGGGAGTCAAATTTCCGGGGATTCTCCATCCCGGCCTGATTGGAACGGCGCCGTCTCATCAGCTGCTGGATCGCTGGAACCGCAGAGAACGCGATCTGGTCTTGACCGATCCGGAGCGCGTGCCGCCGTTGGCGAATCTGCCCACCCCGCACAGTGCTGTTTTGGGCAGCTTGAAGGGAGCCGAGTTTGAGCGAATTGCGCGGGAAGCGGCTCGTACCGTGCCTCCCCGCGAGCACGGCGGCAACTGCGATATCAAGAACTTGTCCAAAGGGACGAGAATTTACTTCCCTGTCTATGTGGAAGGCGCGAAGCTGTCCATGGGCGACCTGCACTTTTCGCAAGGGGATGGAGAAATTACGTTTTGCGGCGGCATCGAGATGGCGGGCTGGCTCGACTTGCATGTCGACGTGATCAAGGGGGGCATGGCGAAGTACAACATCATCAACAATCCGGTGTTCAAGCCAGGCCCGGTAGAGCCGCACTTTACGGAATACCTCGTGTTTGAAGGAATTTCCGTACACGAGACGACCGGACAGCAATTGTACATGGACGCGCATGTCGCCTATCGCAACGCTTGCCTGAACGCGATTGAGTATTTGAAAACCGTGATGGGCTTTACGGGCGAGCAGGCGTACATGCTGCTGGGAACCGCGCCAGTGGAGGGACGGATCGCCGGAATCGTCGACATTCCGAACACTTGCTGCACGATTTCGATCCCGACCAGCATCTTCGACCGCGATATTTTGCCGAGGTAAAAGGCGACCACCGAGCGGAAAAATTGCCGAAAAAGGAGCAGAGACGATGCCGAGATACGACTATTTGTGCGAACAATGCGGCCCGTTTATCCAATGGTTGAAAATAAGCGAAGTGACTGATTGCGTCGACTGCCCGGAATGCCAAAAGCAGTCAAAGCGGCTGTATTCCGCTCCGGGACTGATTTTTACGCCACAAGCACTGCGGCAAAGAATCGAGCGCGGCGTGGAACCGAAAGTGGTGCAAAAAGAGTCGCATGGACATCACGGAGCGGGATGCAGCCACGGACATGCCCACGGGCAGCACGCACCTGCTCGCCAGCACGGGAGCAAGCGGCCTTGGATGGTGGGGCATTAGTTCGTCAGTTCGACAAGTGACGCATTTGTAAAAAAGTATGACTTGAAGCTTGCGATGGATGATTGTATCTGTAAACATGAAGCAACCTGAGTTCGACGAATGCTGAGCTCAGGTTGCTTCATGAATTTTTATTTCCTGTCTTCCTGACAAATTAATTTTTGATCCATAGACTGTTAAGTAGTAAAAAGTGGTAGTAAAGAATTGAGGGAATGATATAAATAAAGAATCCTTCAAAATCGAGTAATCTCAACAGGATGTTTCCTTTCGAGAGCAAAGAGAAAAATAAGGCTACCATAATCCCCGATAGGATATATAGACCGACATTAAACCAATACCTTTTGACAAGAGAGGTAAATGCTATTCTACTTTCCATTTTCTCAATGAAGATGGAGAAAGGTATCCCGACGATTATCAAAAACGGAACCGAGTATGTGAGATATATAAGCAGTAAACTAAAGTATGAAAAGTAATATGTATTTGCTTCGCGCATATTCATTGGAGTGTATTCTATAAAAGCCAACAAGGCACAATAAAAAATAGCAGTAAATAGGGCTGATAATAGTTTGTTCACCTTTATTTCCCCCTTGAACCTACAACCGTAAGCGTTTCTAGAAAAAATGAAGTAACCTGAGTTCGTGATTCATACAGACGGACAGACTCAGGTTACTTAACGTGTTTTTTATTTCCTGTCTATTTTACAGAGGGCAGCTCAGAAGCGAGACTCTCGCTTTTTTTCATAGCAAATCAACCATGACAGGCACACCAACCACACTAACGGGCAGGCGAAAGCAACTGACTCATCCGCTGCTCGACTTGCACCTCCAGCAGCCCGTACACTTCGATCGCGAGACAGACGTCCATGAAGTGCTTGTTGACAGCCAGCGAGATACCGAGTATTTCCTCGATGCGCCTGATCCGGTAAATAAGAGTGTTCAGATGGATGTTCAAGCTTTGCGCCGTTTCTTTCATTTTCAGGCTGTTGGCTACATAGGCAGCAAGCGTTTGCAAAAATTCCCGTTTGCGCGATTTTTCATAGGAGAGGAGCGGCCCCAATACTTCCAGCACGTAGTCGGTCAGCTCGTCCGCACTGTTTTGCAAGAGCAGGCGCTTGCCTCCCAGCTCGCTGTAGCTGATGTAGGACGAGCCTGTTTTGTAATTTTTCAAAAATTGCAGGCACTTGACCGCTTCTTCCGACGATTTGTACACCTCGGAAAGCCCGCGCTTGACGCTGCCGATTCCAAAGGCTGCACGCAGCCCCCACTTTTTGTTCGCCACGTAGTCGGCAAACATTTGGCACTGTTCCTTCAAGTAGCGTTGAGCCTCTGCTTCGGCAACCGATTGCGGATAGGACAGCAGCAAAATGAGGTGATCGTGTCTGGCTACGATCAAGCCGTGCGGGAAGCGCTTCAGGAACAAGTCTGCCGCCAGCTGTGTCAAGTGTCTGCGTACCGTCAAAATCAAAGAGTACAGCTCGGCAAAGTCGAGCTTGTCTGCTTCGAAATGAATCGTCAGTACCTGATAGAGCCGACTCGCATCCAGCTGCAAATGCTTCGCCTGCTCAGTCAGCTGCTCGCTCATCCTGCCCGCAAACAATTCCTCGATAAACTGCCCTTTCAAGTTTTGCTCGGTTTCAAAAATCGCCTGTTTCTTCACCAGCTCAAAGGAAATGACGGTGCTGGCATGCTCCAAAGCTGCGCGATCGACTTCTTCCAGCGCTTCCGTGGTGACGATGACGAGATAGCCGAGAAAATTCGCTTTCGCCCCGATCGGGAACAGGACGCAATCGATCAAGGTATGGGGCGCTTCCGGCAGCGGGAGCGAGGTCGCCTTGACGAGCAGCGGGTGGAGAAAAGCGCGGAGGTTGGCAAGCTGATTTTGCGTAGCTGCTGGAAGCGGCTCGACCGAAGCGACAATCAGTTCACCCGTCTGATCCAGCAACAGGCACGTTTTTCCCAGCAACTGATGCAAATACGTAAAGATCGCCTGCAAGCCTTCTCCGTGCAACACAAGTCGCGCCAAGTGCTGATGAATTTCCAGCGAGCGGTTCAGCAGCTGGTTTTGCCGATTCATTTGCACGTTCAGTTCTTCCAGCAAGGAAATCGAGTTTTCTTGCGCCCGGTACAGATTGGCTTTTTCCAGCGCGACAGCGGCTTGATGGGAGATCGCCTCCAAAAGCTGCAAATCTTCCGGCTGAAACGATTTGTGCGGGTGGAAGCAGTCCAGCGTGATGACTCCGATGCACTCGCCGTTGGTCATGATCGGGGCACAGGCAGCTGAGTACGGAAAAATCGGATCGGCTGCCGTGAGCCTGGCCTGGTTGCCCGGTGACATGGTGCGCGTAGCCTGATAGACACTGTCCCGGTCAGGGAAATGCGTGCAAGCCTTGTTCAAAAAAGTGATGCCGGTCATCGATTCTCCCGGCTTGAGGCGGACGACGGAGAGAATGTCGTTGCTGCGCAAGAAAATGCTTTTGGCGACGAGCATGTCTTCCTCTGGATCGTACAAAAACAAATAGCCTTCATCCGCAGCTTCGATGACGGCCAGCGTCTCCCGCATAATCGTGTTGAAGACCATATCGAGATTCAGGGTAGAGTTGATCGCGTTGGACACTTGAATCAGCATTTGCAACTGTCTGTGACTCAGCTCTCGTTTCATAGGGCCACCCTTTTGTTTGCAAAATTTTGATAATCGCTTATGGAAGCTTCATCCAACTTTCATTATAGAAAATCCCGGGGGCAATGACTATGGCGGTCTCGCTTTTTTCGTTAAAACTTACAAGTTTTCCTCGCGAAATTCATAGAAACATACGTAGCAAGAAACAGTCACTTTGTTAAAATGTAAGTTAATTCGGAATTTTTCGTTATATCACTCCGAAATACAAGACGAGGGGGATGAAAATGTTACGAAAAAATCATTTGTTTCTGCTCTTGTTCATCTGTTTTACCGTTTTGCTCGCCGCCTGCACACCGGAGACGGCGGGCACCACGCCTACTGCGCCAGCCACTCCACAGCCTGCAGGCGGAACCGAAAACACCGCAGCCCCCGCTTCCGTTCCCGAAGAGCTGGTGATCGGCTTCGAGGCAGATGCTGCCACGATGCTGGCGAATACGGACGTGAACTACGTGACAGATATTCAAATTCGCAACATATACGATCCGCTCATCGACCGAGATGCAAAAGGCGCGTTGATTCCGGTCCTTGCAACGGAATGGAAAAACATCGACCCGCTCACATGGGAGTTCAAGCTGCGCCAAGGGGTGAAATTTACGAACGGCGAGCCGTTCAATGCCGAGGCGGTCAAATTCAATATCGACTACATTTTGGATGAAAAAAACAATTCGTTTTACCGCTCCAGATGGAAGGACGTCAAGGAAGTCAAAGTCATCGACGACCAGACTGTTCAAGTGATTACATCGCAGCCATTCCCGACGCTTTTGCTCAGGGTCGCCGATGATTTGTTGATCATGGCCCCGAAGCATACAAAGGAAGTCGGCCTGGAAAAAGCGGCTACCGACCCGGTTGGCACAGGCGCTTACAAATTTGACAAATGGACGCGGGACGATTCGCTCAAGCTGGTCGCCAATGAAGAATACTGGCAAGGAGCGCCGTCGATCAAGCGGGTAACCTTCCGGATTATTCCCGAGTTTAGCGCGCGGCTGTCCGCTTTTCTCGGCGGGGAAATTCACTTGTTCAAAAACGTGCCGGTCGACTCGGTCGAGCGCGTAAAAAGCAGCGAAAACGGCAAGATCGAGCTGGTCGGATCTTCGCGAATCAACTATTTGGCGCTGAACACTTTTTATGAGGGGCCGCTGAAAGACAAGCGTGTGCGTCAGGCGCTGAACTACGCGATTGATGTGGACGAACTGCTGAAATCCGTGCTGAACGGAAACGGGACGAAGATGACAGGCCCGCTCTCCAAAGTCAATGCCGACTATACGGAGACGAAAGATTACGGCTACGATCCGGACAAGGCGGTTGCTCTGCTCAAAGAAGCGGGCATCGATCCGAAGACGTTGAAGCTGACTCTTGATACGCCGAACGGCCGCTATCCGATGGATACGCACGTCGCGCAAGCCATCGCTTCGCAATTGCAACGGATTGGGATTCAAGTAACCGTGCAGGCGAACGAGTGGGGGAACCATCTCGCGAAAATTCGCCAGCATGAAATGAAGGACATGTTCATTCTCGGCTGGGGACCTGCTTTTGACGCGCAGGGAACGATTGAGAACTTGTTTACGGAAAAAGCACCGTACAGCGGCTTTTACGACAAAGACGTGGAAGCGATGATTCAAAAAGCGTTGCCGATTTTCGATCCGGCAGAGCGCAAGAAGGCGTTTGACGAGCTGCAGCATCGTCTGGTGGAAGAAGCGGCTTGGGTGCCGCTCTGGCAGCAGGGCGACCTGTACGCGGTGGCCAAAAACTTGCAGTTTGCGCCAAGACCGGACGAGAAGTTCCTCGTGTTTGAAATGAAGTGGGGGCAGTAAGCGAAAGCCGTCTCATGGAAGGGGGGATACGATGCTCGATTATGTCATCAAACGAACGGGTCAAGTCGTAGTCGTCTTGTTCCTGGCACTGACTGCTGTCTTTTTCATCATTCGGCTGTCAGGCGATCCTACGGCGCTCTTCCTGCCGCCTGATGCCCCGCGCGAGCAGCTGGAACAGTTTCGCAAGCAGCTCGGATTCGATCGGCCTTTGCATGTGCAGTACACCGAGTTTATGACCAAAGCAGTCCAGGGCGATTTCGGAACGTCGTTGCGGACGCGCGAGGATGCGCTGCAAATGGTGATCAACCGGATTCCGGCGACGTTTCAGCTTGCCTTTACCTCGCTCGGGCTGTCGCTTTTGATCGCGATCCCGATCGGCATCCAGTCCGCTTACAGGCGCAATACGTGGTTCGATCAGGCTGGAGTGGCCGCGACCGTGCTCGGTCAAGCGCTGCCAAGCTTTTGGCTCGGACTGATTCTGATTTACTTGTTTGCGGTCCAACTGCAATGGCTGCCGACAGGCGGGGGCGGCTCCCTGGTTCATTTGATTCTCCCGGCGCTGACTTTGGCGGCGTACAGCGTGGCGAGGTTTGCCCGGTTTACACGCTCCACGATGCTCGATGTATTGCGCAAAGACTACATCCGTACAGCCAAGGCGTCCGGTGTGCCGACCTACAAAATTCTCTCGGTGTACGCGCTGAAAAACACGCTCATCCCGATTATTACACTCGTTGCACTCGATTTGGGCGTGTTGCTCGGCGGGGCGGTGATTGTCGAGGTCGTCTTTTCCTGGCCGGGAATGGGGCGGTTATTGATGCAGTCTTTGTTGAACCGCGATTTTCCTGTCGTCATGGCCGGGGTCTTTTTGATCGCCTTTATTTACGCCGTCATCAATTTTGTCGTGGATCTGCTCTACGCTTACGTCAACCCGCAAATTCGCTTCAAATAGGGGGTGCCGCATGAATCAATCGACGCTGACAGAAGCCGCTGCGAATCCACGCCCTGCCTCACTTTCCCGAAAAAGGGAGCCAGCGTGGCGAACCTACATGCGGCGGCTGGTCAAAAGTCCGACAGGGCTGGCTGGCTTTCTCATCATTTTCGTAGTGGTCATCCTCGGCATATTCGGCCCGTGGCTTGCTCCTTACGATCCGAACCAGGCTGAATTTGCCAAAAAGCTGCTGCCGCCGCTGACGGATGGTCACCTGCTCGGGACGGATCAGTTGGGACGAGACATCTTTTCCCGGCTGATTCATGGCACGAGCGTGTCGCTTATCATCGGGAGCTGCACGGTCCTTTTCGCCGGACTGATCGGGACGATTCTCGGAGTCGTTGCCGGATACTTTCGCGGCTGGGCAGACATCATCATCATGCGCATTGTCGACGTCAAGCTGAGCTTCCCGTTCATTTTGCTTGTACTGGTCATCAATGCCGTGATCGGAGCGGGACTGCAAAATATCATTATCTCGCTCGTGTTCGCAGGCTGGATCGTCTATGCGCGTGTCGTGCGCAGCGAAGTGCTGGCGTTGCGCGAAAAGGAATTTATTTTGTCCTGTGTGGCGACAGGCGTCCCGCGCTGGGAAATCATCGTCAAGCATATCGTCCCGAATTTGTTTACGCCGATCATCGTCCTGTCGTCGTTGCAGATCGCTACCTACATCATTGCCGAGGCGTCGATCAGCTTTCTCGGCTTTGGCGTCCAGCCGCCGCAGCCAGCCTGGGGCAATATGCTCAGCGAAGGCAAAGACTACATTTTCAGCGCGTGGTGGCTGATTACGTTTCCTGGCGTCGCGATTGTCATGACGGCTTTGGGTGTCAATCTGTTCGGGGATTGGCTGCGCGATGTGCTCGATCCGGAACTGAAAGGACATTGAAGGAGGTGAGCAGCATGGGCAATCGTTCCCCGATTTTGGAGGTGCGACAGCTTCAAACCCATTTTCGCAGCGGCCATGGCGTCGTCAAAGCGGTGAACGGCGTGGATTTGACCGTATATGCAGGGGAAACGGTGGGGCTTGTCGGCGAATCAGGCTGCGGCAAGAGCGTTACATCGCTGTCGGTGATGGGGCTGCTCCCCAAGCCGGCCGCGGCGATTGTGGGGGGCACGATCCATTTTGCCGGGCGCGATATTACCCATCTCCCCGAAAAGCAGATGCGCAAGCTGCGCGGAAATGAGATGTCGATGATTTTTCAGGAGCCGATGACTTCGCTCAATCCGGTGTTTACGATCGGACAGCAGATGGCGGAACCGCTCAGGCAGCACACAAGTCTGACGAAACGGCAAATCCGCGAAAAAATGGTGGAAATGCTGCAATCGGTAGGGATTCCCCGCGCCGGGCAAATCATCGACGAGTATCCGCATCAGTTGTCGGGCGGGATGCGTCAGCGCGTCATGATTTCGCTGGCGATGCTGTGCCAGCCCAAGCTTTTGATCGCCGACGAGCCGACGACTGCTCTGGATGTGACGATTCAGGCGCAAATTTTGCAGCTGATGAAGGAGATCAAGCAAAAGCAGCAAATGGCGATGCTGCTCATCACGCATGACCTCGGCGTCGTCGCGGAGATGTGCGACCGGGTTGTCGTCATGTACGGCGGGCAGGTGGTAGAGAGTGCGGAGGTGCGGACGATTTTTGACCAGCCGCGCCACCCGTACACACAAGGCTTGCTGGCCTCGATGCCAAATGCCAACGAGCGCAAGGGGGAGCTGAAATCGATCCCGGGAAGCGTCCCGCGCCCAGATGAGGTCGGGCAAGGCTGCACCTTCGCGCCGCGCTGCTCGCAGGCGATGGAACGGTGCCGTCATGACAGGCCGCCACTTGTGGCTTTGCCGAGGCAGTCATGTCGCTGCTGGCTGTATGCGGGCGAGGAGGAGACTGCATTGGAGGAGGTGGCCCATGCGACCTGAGCCGCTTTTGGAAGTCAAGCATCTGAAAAAATATTATGAGTTGAAAAAGGGCTGGTTTTCGCCCAAGCAGCAGGTGAAAGCGGTCGATGACGTCTCGTTCACAGTGTATCGCGGCGAGACGTACGGGCTGGTAGGGGAGAGCGGATGCGGCAAATCGACGACGGGCCGGGCGATTTTGCGGCTGCAAGAGGCGAATGCGGGCGAAATCTGGTTTGCCGGGGAAAATGTCGCGCGATTGCCGTATGAAAGGATGCGCCGCCTCCGCCGGAGGATGCAGATGGTCTTCCAGGACCCGTACGCTTCGCTCAACCCGAAGAAAACGATCTTGCAAATTTTAACCGAGCCGCTGCGGGTGCACGGCCTGTACAGCCCGGACGAACGCGTGAAAAAGGCGAGCGAGATTTTAAGAATTGTCGGCTTGTCTGACTATCATCTGCATTCGTATCCGCACGAATTTTCCGGCGGACAGCGCCAGCGAATCGGGATCGCCAAGGCGGTCATCCTCCAGCCTGACCTGATTGTGGCGGATGAGCCAGTATCTGCGCTGGATGTATCGATCCAGTCGCAGGTGATCAATCTGCTGCTGCAATTGCAGCGCGAGTTTCATTTGACCTACATTTTTATTTCCCACGATCTGGGTGTGGTTCGCCACATCACGGACCGGGTCGGAGTCATGTACCTTGGCAAGCTGGTAGAACAGGCGCAGACGGAAAAGCTGTTCCAAGAACCGAAGCATCCGTACACACAGGCGCTTTTGTCTGCCGTTCCGATCACGCATCCAGACGATACGAGAGAGCGGATCATCCTCAGCGGCGATGTGCCAAGCCCGCTCGATCCGCCGCAAGGCTGCACGTTTCACCCGCGCTGTCCCGCGTGCATGGAGGTTTGCCGGACGGAAAAGCCGCCCGTCGTCGATCTGGGCGAGCACATCGTCGCCTGCCACCTGTACGCGTAAATCCCATTTTGCCAGAAAAGAGGAGATGTTCATGTTACTCGCGATTTCCAAAGCCGAAATTTTGCAGCGCCAGCAAACGTTTTTTGCCAAAGTCCAGGAGAAGCAGCTCGACTGCGCGATCTTGTTTGGAGTCACCGATATTTTTTATTTGACGGGCTTTCATTTCCACCCGACAGAACGGCCGATCGGCTTTTTCATCGCACCGAATCAGGAAACCCATCTGTTCGTTCCTGCCCTGGAGCATGAGCACGCAGAAGAGTTTGCCTGCGTCGACAAGGTGCACTCGTATCCGGAATACCCCGGACTGCGCCACCCGATGGAGTATTTCAAGGACGCGCTCGTAGAAGCTGGATTTGCGGGAAAACGCGTAGGGTTTGACGCAGATGGTTACGGCTCTTCGATGGGGTATCGCGGGCCGAAGGTGAGTCAGTTTTTGGAAGCAGAGTCGTTTGCGTCGATATACGGTGTCGTGGAAGAAATGCGCGTGGTCAAATCGCCAGCGGAAATCGAGCTGATCAAGGAATCGTGCCGCTGGGGCAACCTCGCCCACCGCTTGCTGCAAAAGTATTCGAAGCCGGGATTAAGCGAGATCGAGATTACGACTCGCGCCAGCTCCGAGGCGACGATGGCGATGATCGAGACGTTGGGACCGGATTACAAGCCGCACGGCAACACGGCTTACGCGATTTTCCGCGGACAGGTAGGCGCGATGTCGGCTTTCCCGCACGCCGTGACGCAAAATCTCGTTCTGAAAAAAGGCGATACGCTCGTCACGGGAGCGGCAGGAGAAGTGTGGGGCTACCACAGCGAGCTGGAGCGGACGATGTTTGTCCAGGAAGCGAGCAAAGAGCAGGAAACGTATTTTCAATACATGCTGGAAGCCCAGGACGTCGCTTTTCAACACATCAAGCCGGGTATTCCGATGTCGCAGGTGGAAGAAGCTGTGCAAGCCTATTTTAAAGAAAAAAATATTCAGCATCTGACCGCACACCATACAGGACATGCGATCGGGCTGCTCGGTCATGAAGCGCCGTTTTTTGACCTGGGCGACCATACGATCATTCAGCCAGGCATGGTGTTGACCGTAGAGCCGGGAATATACGTGCGCGGCCTGGGCGGATTCCGCCATTCGGACACAGTGGCCGTTACGGCAGACGGCATCGAGATGCTGACGTACTATCCGCGCGACCTGGCCTCGCTGATTTGCGTGTAGACGCCAGCCACTCGGCAAACGCATCATGTATGCACGAGAGGCACTTACAAAAGAACACCTTCGCTCCTGCTTTGGGCGAGGTGTTCTTTTGATGTTTGGCTGCGCTCTTTCTGAGGCCATTGCTTTTGGTTCCAAGGACAGTGCCAGATCATGTTTTCCTTTGACGTAGCCTGCGGGGTGCAGCATGTCGATAATCGGTTTGGCTTTCAGACCAGGAACAGCTGTGCTGCCGATATGGTGGATGGTGACGAGATTGTCTTGAAACACATTCCGCAGCAGTTCGGCCTCCTTGGCAAATTGTGCAGCCCAACGCGGGTCATAAGGATGTACTTCGATTTTTCGCACGACAGACTCATTCGTTTCGGCGGCGAGGTTATTTTCGTTCGTGACAGAAAAAGGCCCGGACTTTCTGGATGTGCCAAAGGTCCGGGCCTTTTTATTCGTTTATCGCGTTTATTTCCGATTAGGCGACCATTCGCTAGGCGCCGATCCGGACGCTTGGTTCAGCGGTGCGGCTACTTGCACACGCGCTGGGTTGGTCACTTCCAGCGTAATCATCGATGTGACGACCGCTTGCATGGTCACGATCAGGTACGTTCAAAAAAAGATGGCTTTCCAATTGGGTAATTCCAACGAAAATCGTTTCTCCTTCTTGTTCTCGATGGCTCTATTATACGATTCGCGCAGAACGGCAGGCAAAGTCGCCATTTCCGCATTTTGGGCGATTTTCCGGCGGGAAAGGGCATGGCGGGCAAGCCACTTTTCGCGCTCGTGTTGTATGTAGCTCGCACTCGCTGGCAATCGCCCGCACGTCATGTTCGAAAAATCTCTGGAAAAAAACCCGCACTGCGCGAGGCTTTTATGGTTTAATCTACGGTATCAGATTGCGTATGGCATGCCGTGTCCCGCGGCAGCGAAAGGAAGTCGTTAGCATGAGTCAGGCCAACATTTTGCTGATTGAAGATGAAAAGAAAATTGCCCGCCTGCTGAAGCTGGAGCTGGAATACGAAGGATATGAAGTGACGGTCGCAGAGGATGGAGCAGCCGGATTGGACTGTTTCAAAAGCGCAGCGTGGGATTTGGTCCTTTTGGACGTGATGATCCCGCGACTGAGCGGGATGGAGGTGCTGCGGCGGATTCGCACGTCAGACACCTTGACTCCGGTCATTTTGGTGACCGCCAGAGACTCGCTGCCCGACAAAGTCAGCGGACTGGATTTGGGGGCGAATGATTACATCACGAAGCCGTTTGCCATCGAGGAGCTGCTTGCCCGGATTCGCGCGTGCTTGCGCATGGCTGGGGCGCGAAAAAAAGAAGAGGAAGAGGCGCCGCTGCGCGTGGGCGATTTGTTTGTCGACGAGAAGAAACGGCTCGTCATGCGCGGCGAATCGCCAGTGGAGCTGACGCCGCGAGAGTTCGATCTGCTCGTCTATCTGGTGCGGCATGTCAACCAGGTACTCGGCCGGGAGCAAATTTTGAACGAAGTGTGGGGCTACGACTACTACGGCGATACGAATATCGTCGATGTGTACATCCGTTATTTGCGCAAAAAGCTGGACGATCCTGCTCATCCTCCGCTCATCTCGACGGTGCGGGGAATCGGGTATTCGCTGAAGGAGTAGAAGGGATGACGATTCGCAGCAAAATTCATCTGTTTTCAACCGTGTGGCTCGTGCTCGTGCTGTGTATTATCAACACCTCGATCTACTGGCTTTTTTACAAGCAAATGACCGGGCTGGAATTGGAGCGGCTTCAACTGCAGAGCGAAAAAATCGCGCAGCGGCTGCATGAAGCAGGCAGTCAGGCAGATGCGACTGAGCTTTTGCAAGCGTATTTGGCGCCGATTGAGATGATCCGTATCGTGAATCAACAGTCGCATCCGGTAGTGACAGCGACGAAAGATGTGGACTATGCCAACTGGCGACCTGTATACAGTGCGCAAGAAACGTACCAGGTTGTGGAAAAGGCTGGCGTGCTGCATGCTGTCGGCCAGGTGCCGATGATTGCGGGTGACGGCAGCGTCATGTCTCTGGAAGTAACCACGGGCTTGTCGCACGTACAGGAAACGATGCAAACATTGCTCATCGTGCTGCTGGTCGCTTCGCTCGTCGTCTTGCTGCCGTCGTTTCTTGCCGGCCGGATGCTCGCAAAACTCATCGTGGAGCCGATCCGCTCCCTGATTCGCACGATGGAAGAAATCCAGAAAAAAGGCCAGTTCAAAAAGCTGGAGCTGCCAGTCAAATCCAACGACGAGCTGTACCAGATGGGGGATACGTTCAACAAAATGATGGACATTCTCCAGCTGCATTTCACGAAGCAGCAGCAGTTCGTCCTCGATGCGTCCCACGAGTTGAAGACCCCGCTCACCGTGATCGAAGGATATGCGACCATGCTGAAACGATGGGGGATGAACAAGCCGGAGCTGTTGGAAGAGTCTGTCGAGGCGATCTATTCCGAAGCGGTGCGGATGAAAAAGCTGACGCGGCAAATGCTGATGCTGGCGAACCCGGACGAGGAAGCCAATCTGGATATGCGGGCAGTAGACGTGGTCGAGCTATGCGAAGAGACGAGCAAATGGATGAGGCGCACCTACGAGCAGGAAATCCGCGTCGAGGCGCAAAGCGCAGCGGTGTACGCGCTCGCTGACGAGTCAAGGCTCAAGCAGCTGCTGGTGATTTTGCTCGACAATGCGCTGACCTACAGCCAAAAGGCTATTCGAATCGAGATCGCCGAACAGCGGGACACGGTGAGCTTGTCTGTGATCGACCAGGGAGTGGGCATACCGGAAGAAGACCTTGTCCATATTTTCGACCGCTTTTACCGCGTGGACAAAGCGCGGGCAAGAGATACAGGCGGCACAGGACTGGGTCTGTCCATTGCCAAGCGCATTATCGATGTGCACAACGGCGGGCTGGATGTCCAGAGTGAAGTCGGGGCAGGCAGCCGTTTTACGGTGACGTTGCCCAAAGCAGCCCAAGAGAAAGCGGGGGAGAACGCTTGAAACAAAGACGTGTGTGGTGGCTCTTGGCCCTGCTCTTCGCAGCGGCAGCTGTTTTCGCCCTCTCCCGGATTGCTGGAGGAGAGCCGGAAGCAGGGCGCACGATCGGGGAAGTGGAGGAGTCTCTATCCGCTCGCTACGGCAAAGTCATTTCCGCTTTGGAGAAGACCGGGGAGGCAGGCAGAGAGGTATATGTCGGGACAGTGGAAAATGAAACGGGAACGTACCAGGTTGTCGCGGACGCCGAGACGGGACGGGTGATACGGATTACCCCTCTGGCGAAAAAGCAGACACCCCCGGACAAGACCGTGCAGCCCGTGGACGAAAGCAAGGAAACCCCTCCTGCACCACCTGCGAACAACGAGCTTGCCAAAAGCGGAATCTCACTCGATCGGGCCAAACAAATCGCGCTGCAACAAGTGGCCGGGACGTTTGACAGCATCGAAGTAGAGCATAAAAACGGCGCAACCGTCTACGAGGTAGAGATCAAAACCGCCGAAAGCCGGGAAGTGAAAGTAAGCATCGATCCGCTGACGGGACAGGTTTTGTCGATCATGTGGGAGGATTAAGTCCGTTCTCAGCAAATTTTAATCTTCTTCTCTCTGTTCGCTCATCTGCGTCTTGTAGCATGAAGACAGCAGAGAAAAAGGAGAGAATTTCCATGAAAAAAATCGTCATGTTAGCAGCAGGTATCATGCTCGTAGGAAGTTTTAGCGTCACAGCCTTGGCGAAGACGCATCAGCACGTTCCTCAGCCGAATCAGCAGGCTATGCCCGTCTTTTTGGAAGTAGATGAAGATGTCCCGGCAGACTGGGCGAAGCAAGTACGCCTTACTTCCGAGCAGGCACAAAAAATCGCGCTCGGCGTCCAACCCGGAGTGATCAAGGAGTGGAAGCTGGATCGCGCGGGAACGGCGCTCGTGTACAAAGCGGAAATCGTCCAAAACTGGAAGGAGACCGATGTGTACGTCGATGCCGTAACCGGGCAGGCGTGGCGCGAGCATGATCCGGCCCGCAAGCAGCAGCTGGTGAAGATCACCGCAGAGACAGCTCAAAAGATCGCCTTGTCCAAAGTGAACGGAAGCATCAAGAAAATCAAGCTGGATGAAGACGATGGACAGTACGTGTACGAGGTGGAAGTCCGTACCTCTAACCGCCAGGAAGCGGAGCTGGAAATATCGGCCACCACAGGCGACATATTGAGCATGGAGTGGGACGACTAAGTTTGTTGCGGCGCCGGAAGCCGATCTTTGTTTGCAAACAAAGGTCGGCTTCTGGAATTTTCCTTGGGAATATCCGCTATTCCATGGTATAATTTTGACGCCAATATACGACTAAGGAGTATGGATGATGGAAAAAAAGCTAATCTTCGGTCATAAAAATCCAGATACGGATTCCATTTGCTCGGCGCTCGTTTACGCTGATCTGAAAACCAAGCTCGGCGACAATGTAGAGCCGGTTCGCCTCGGTGTCATCAGCAGCGAGACAGCGTTCGTCTTGAACTACTTCCAGGTAAAAGAGCCGCGTCTCGTGGAAACAGTAGGAAATGAAGTCAACGAAGTCATTCTCGTCGACCACAATGAACGTCAACAAAGCGCAAACGACATCGAGCAGGTGCAAGTAGTCGAGGTAATTGACCATCATCGCATTGCGAACTTCGAAACGAGCAACCCGCTGTACTTCCGTGCAGAGCCTGTCGGTTGCACGACTACGATTTTGAAAAAAATGTACAAGGAAAACGGCGTGGACATCCCGAAAGAAATCGCGGGCCTGATGCTGTCTGCGATCATTTCCGACACGTTGCTGCTGAAATCCCCTACCTGCACCGCGCAAGATGTTGCGGCAGCTCACGAACTGGCTGAGATCGCAGGCGTGGACTTGCAAGCATACGGCCTGGAAATGCTGAAAGCAGGCGCTGACCTGAGCGACAAAACAATCGCTCAACTGCTCTCTTTGGATGCAAAAGAATTTCAAATGGGTAGCGCGAAAGTGGAAATCGCCCAAGTAAACGCCGTGGACGTCAACGATGTACTGGCCCGCCAAAGCGAGCTGGAAGCAGCGATCTCCGCGATCATTGCGGAAAAAGGTCTGGACCTGTTCGTCTTCGTGGTGACAGACATCTTGAACAACGATTCCGTTGCGCTGGCGCTCGGCAAAGCAACCGAGGCAGTAGAAAAAGCGTACAACGTTACGCTCGCAGACAACAAAGCGGTGCTCAAAGGCGTTGTATCCCGCAAGAAGCAAATCGTTCCTGTACTGACAGATACGTTTCAAGCTCTGTAATTGTTAGAAAAAAGCAAGCTGCCCGGACACATTGGTCTGGGCAGCTTTTTTCATGCATTCAAAACGGATTGTTGTTGTGCTGTTGCAAATGATGCATCGTCTGGTGAGCATAGGCGTCGTCGCTGTAGTGGTGGACGGCGTGCTTGTCTCTGGCCCGCAAGCTGACAGACCCTGTAAAAAAGAAGGCCGCGATGAAGGTGGCTGCTACTGCGATGAGAAAATAGAGCAAAAGACATTCCCCCTTTTCACAATGGCTTGCTTTTACAATAACATTATTTTCCTGCTGCTACTACTGTTGACTTTGCCGGTGCGTAAATGTGTACGATGAATTTGTCAGGAGGGATACAAGATGGAATATACCGTGCAAAAGCTGGGTCTCCTGGCAGGTGTCAGCACCCGGACATTGCGTTACTACGATGAGATTGACCTTCTCAAGCCGGCGAGAATCAATTCATCCGGGTATCGTATTTACGGGCAGGCAGAAGTGGATCGGTTGCAGCAAATTTTGTTTTACCGCGAGCTTGGTGTCAGCCTGGAGGAGATCAAGGAAATCATGAGTTCTCCCACCTTTGATGCGGAGCGGGCACTGCGGGAGCACCGGGAGAAGCTGTTGGAAAAACGGGCGCAGCTGGATCGGCTGATTGCGAATGTCGATCTGACTTTGGCGCAGCGAGAGGGGACGAAAACAATGACAGACAAACAGAAATTCGAAGGCTTCAAACAGCAGTTGATTCACGACAACGAGCAGCAGTACGGCGAAGAAATCCGGGCCAAGTACGGCGACGAGCGAGTAGAGCGTGCCAATCGGAAAATCAAAGAGATGAGCGAGGAAGAGTATGCGCAAGTCGAGCAATTGAACGAAAAGCTGCACGCGACGCTGAAGCAAGCGTTTGCCAGCGGCGATCCGGGCAGCGAGCTGGCCCAGCAGGCAGCCGATTTGCATCGCCAGTGGCTCAGCTTTTACTGGGACAGCTACAGCAAGGAGGCGCACGCAGGCGTGGCTCAGATGTATGTCGATGATCCGAGATTTACGGCTTACTACGACAAGGAGCAGCCTGGCCTGGCAGCATTCCTGCGCGACGCTGTCGTCATTTACACACAAGCCTAATGACTAGCGAAAAACTTCCCCTGAACCGCGCATGCTTTTGGCGGTTCGGGGGAGTTTTTTGTTTGGGCGCTATTTTTCTTTGTGTTTGTTATGTTATATAATTGTTCATTATCTGATACAAAATGCAAAGAGAGGAGCACTCTGGTGGAATCAATACAGACGATCATTGGAGCAAACTTGGAGACGATTCGCAAAAAGCGGGGCTTGAGCCTCGATAAAGTAGCGGAGCTGACAGGCGTAAGCAAAGGCATGTTGCACCAGATTGAGCGCGGCGATTCCCAGCCGACGGTGACGACCTTGTGGAAAATGGCAACAGGTCTGCAAGTGTCGTTCTCATCGCTGTTGAAGGCGCCGGACAGTGCCGTTTCTTTTGTGTCAATCGCAGACGTGTCGCCCATCATCGAAGACAACGGCTTGTGCCGGGCGTATTTGCAGTTTCCTTTTGATCCGATGACCAAGCTGGAAATGTTTCGCATCGAGCTTGACCCGGGGGCAAGCTACTCGTCGGCTCCACACAATGAAGGCGTCTACGAGTACATTACCGTCAGCGCGGGCGAGTTTTGCCTGAAAATCAAGGACGAGCTGTTTCGCATGTCGGAAGGTGACGGCATCCGTTTTGCCGGAAACGTTCCCCATCAGTACAGCAATGAAGGCGAAAAGCAAGCCGTCATTCAGGTCGTGATGTATTACGCAGAGCCTTAGCTATAACCATACCTGTCGTTCATTTAACGAAAACGTGTAAAAGGAAAGGAGCAAAACTAATGCAGCGATTAAAAGAAAGCGCGCAGAAAGTGCAAGCGAGATTGCAACAATTGGGGTATGACAATCAGGTGGTCGAACTGCCGGACAGCACCCGCACAGCAGCGGAGGCAGCGCAAGCGATCGGATGCGAGGTCGCGCAAATTGCCAAGTCGATCATTTTTCGCCGGAAGACGACGGACAAGCCTGTTCTGGTCGTGGCAAGCGGCACAAACCGGATTGACGAAAAGCTGCTCGCGCAATGGATGCAGGAGAAGCCGGGAAAAGCAGATGCCGATTTTGTGCGCGAAAAAACCGGATTTGTCATCGGCGGTGTCTCGCCCGTCGGACATCTGGAACCGATTGAGACGTGGATTGATGAGGATTTGCTTCGCTTCGAAGTCATCTGGGCGGCTGCCGGGCATCCGAACGCTGTTTTTTCGCTGACGCCAAAGCAACTGGTACAAATGACGAATGGCGAAGTAGCGCGCATCGCTTCCCGCCCGTAACCAGCCAAGAAACGGCAAAGCCCTCTCGAATCCGGGCACGATCAATGGTAAAGTGGAAATATTCACACGATATCAAGTTGGCAGGGGGAGAAAAATCGATGCAACCTACTGAACCGATTTCCTTGGGGCACCGCATCCATCTGATTGACGGCTTTGACATGGGCTGGGCGGAGCGGACGGGAACGTATGTAATAGCAGAGGAACAATTGACGCTTGTCGAGACAGGGCCAAGCCCGTCCGTACCGTACATTGTGGCAGGATTGCACAAGCTCGGCTTTTCGCCGGAGCAAGTCAAATACATCATCGTGACGCACATTCATCTGGATCACGCGGGTGGGGCAGGCTTGTTTTTGCGCGAATGCCCGCAGGCCAAAATCGTGGTGCATCCAAAAGGAGCGCGCCATCTGGTGGACCCGAGTCGCTTGATTGCGGGAGCGAAAGCCGTTTACCAGGACGATTTCAACCGCCTGTTCGATCCGATTGTGGCGATTCCCGAGGAGCGAATCTTGGTGCGAAAAGACGGAGACACCTTGCCGATCGGGCCGAACTGTGTCCTTGAATTTTTGGATTCGCCCGGCCATGCGAACCATCATTTCAGCATTTACGATCCGGTTAGCCGCGGCATGTTCACAGGTGATACAGCGGGCGTTTTTTATCCGCAACTCCAAAAAGACGGATTGCATTTCGTTTTGCCGTCCACGTCTCCAAACCAGTTCGATCCGCAGGCGATGCTTGCGTCTATCGAGCGTTTTCGCAAGCGCGAACTCCAGCGTATCTACTTCGGGCATTTTGGCATGACGGAAGAAGTGGAGGACGTCTATCGGCAAGTGGCAGAGTGGCTTCCCGTATTCGTGGCAGAAGGCGAGGCGGCCGTTTCCGCCGGGCTTGGCACGGAGCAATTGGGGGACAGGCTGTTCGCTCTTGTCAGCCAGCATCTGCAAGCGCGCGGCATTGCCGAGCAGCATGAAGTGATGAACGTCCTGCGACTGGATTTGCAGGTGTGCGCGATGGGAATTATCGATTACTTGCACAAGCGCAAGCAGTAATTTTCGTCGGTTAGGCAAAAGGCTAGTGGCTGCTGCAGGTTGACGGGTAGCCTGGACCTGCGTTTTGCTGCAAAATGACGCATTCTTTTTTTGGCCAAGGAATGCTATGATGGTGGGTGAGTCTTAGCTTGCAGGTACAAACAACTGAATACAGCAAGCAGGTGCCTCGTCTGTCATGGGCGAGGTGAAAAGGGAAGCCGGTGCAAATCCGGCGCGGTCCCGCCACTGTAAAGCGGCTGTCGCAAGCCGCAAGCCAGGAGACCTGCCTGTTTGCATGATGTGCCTGCGCCTTCGCGGAAAGGTTCGGCCCGTTCAGGACTTTTTGGCGTGACCAGATCGTCCTGGCAAGTCGACCCTTTTGTTTCCCGCTGGAAGCGAAGGGGTTTTTCTATGCTAAGAATCAACCAGTTGCCCAGAAAGGAAGTTATACATATGAAACGTTCGTGGAAACTGCTCATGCCCCTGGTCATTGCTGCAAGCTTGGTCGGCTGCACAGGCAATGGCAACACGCAAACAGCCCCTGCTCCAAAGACAGAGGCGCCACAGACAACACCACAGGAAACAACGGCCAAAGCCACTGTCTACCCGCTGACGGTCAAAGATTCGACGGGAAAAGAAGTGACCTTGCAAAAAGAGCCGCAGCGGATTGTCTCCACCTCTCCAGGTGAAACGGAGATTTTGTTCGCACTCGGCCTGAACGACCGGATCGTCGGGGTGTCCGACTACGACGATTATCCGGCAGAAGCTGCCACGAAGCCGAAAGTGGGCGGTGTCGTCAAGCCGAGCGAAGAGGCGATTCTCGCCCAGTCGCCTGATCTGGTCATCGGCGGAATCTCGATGGATGAGCCTGTCGCTGCGAAGCTGAAAACGTTAGGCATGCCTGTTTACGTGACTCACCCGCAAAAAATGGATGAGATATTTGACAACATTTTGGCGATGGGTGTCATTACAAACAGACAGGAGCAGGCGGAAAAAGTAGTCGCAAGCATGAAGCAGGACATCGCGCGCGTGCAGGAAGCGGTCAAAGCGGTGAAGCCGGAAGACAAGAAAAAAGTGTACCTGGAATTTTCGCCGGGCTGGACGGTAGGCAAAGGGGAATTTCTGGATGAGCTGATCTCACTGGCAGGCGCGACAAACATTGCCGCTGATACCCAAGGGTGGAACCCGATCAGCGAAGAAAAGATTTTAAAAAGCGATCCTGACGTCATTTTGTATGCAAAAGGCATTACGGACGACAAGACAGGGAAAAAGCTGGAGGACATCATTGCGAACCGCAACGGTTGGGACAAGATGAAGGCGATCCGCGACAAGCAGATTTTCGGGATGGAGCAAAATTTGCTTTCGCGCCCGGGACCGCGGATTACCCAAGGTTTGATCGAGGTAGCCAAAGCGATTTACCCTGATCTGGTGAAATAAAATGAAGAAGCAGTTGCTTTTATGGGGAGGAGCCAGCAGTCTGATTCTGCTGGCATCGGCGGTAGTCAGCATTTCGATGGGAGCGGCATCGCTTCCGCTTTCGCAAGTATGGCTGATCTTGTTGCATCAGCTCCCCGGCATGTCGGACTTGGTTGCCGTGACATGGCCGGATTCGTCCGAGCAAATCGTGATGAAAGTGCGCTTTCCCCGCGTCATCCTGGCGATTCTGGTAGGGGCTTGCCTGTCGCTTGCGGGCGCCGGATTTCAAGGGGTGCTGCGCAATCCGCTCGCAGACCCGTTTACGATGGGAGTGGCATCCGGAGCTGCTGTCGGTGCCGCTTTTCTGATCCTGTTTGGCTTGCAATTCGCTTTTCTCGGGGAATGGAGCACGCCTGTGGTCGCCTTTTTGACGGGGCTGTGCAGTCTGTGGATTGTACTGTCGCTGGCGAAGACGCAGGGCAAGCTGCAAACAGAGACGCTCATTTTATCCGGGGTCGTCATTCAGGCGTTTCTCGGTTCGCTCGTCTCTTTTATGGTGTCCTTGTCGAACCAGACGGTGAACGAAATCGTCTTTTGGCTGATGGGCAGCTTGTCGTTTCGCGGCTGGGCTTTTACGTATGTGCTGATTCCGTATGTGCTGATCGGCGTAATCGTGCTGGTTGGCTATGCCCGCTCCTTGAACCTGTTTGCCCTGGGTGAGCGTCAGGCGGCGCATCTGGGCGTCAATGTCGACAAGACGAAGCTCATTATTTTGCTCGTATCGACTTTGTTGACGGCGGCAGCGGTTTCGATCTCAGGGATCATCGGCTTCGTTGGCCTCGTCGTACCGCATCTGGTGCGGATGCTGGTCGGGCCGGATCATCGCATCCTGCTGCCGATGTCGGCGATTGGCGGCGGCATCTACGTCCTGTGGGCGGATACGCTGGCGCGGATGCTGCTCGTTCCTACGGAAATCCCGCTCGGCGTCGTGACCGCGTTTTTGGGAGCGCCGTTTTTCGCCTATTTGTTGAAGCAAAACAAACGAACCGGAAGGAGGTAGCTACGATGATCCACGTACGAGGTTTGCAAAAAGCTTACCAGGATGTATCGGTTTTAACAGAAATCGATTTTGACGTGAAGCGGGGCGAGTTTTTCGGCATCATCGGTCCGAATGGCAGCGGCAAATCGACGCTGCTGAAAATGATCTCCAGCGTCATTGCCCCTGATGCGGGAGAGATTACGCTCGCTGACAAGCCGCTTGCCCGCTATACGCGCAAAGAGCTGGCTCGTGTTCTCGCCGTACTGGAACAGGAAGGGCTGCCTCCTGTCGGTTTCCGTGTCCGCGAAGTGCTGGAGATGGGACGCTTCCCTTATCAAAACTGGCTCGGTGAGGAAAAGGATGACGTCACGCCGCTGATCGAGGAAATCATGCAGCTGCTGGGGCTTGTGCCGCTGGCGGAGCGCACGCTGGATCAGCTGAGCGGCGGGGAGAAGCAGCGCGTGGCTTTGGGCAAGGCGCTCGTGCAAAAACCGCAACTGCTGCTGCTGGACGAACCGACTACGTACCTCGATATCGGTTACCAGATTCAACTGATGGATATTGTCCGCAAGTGGCAAAAGACGACGCAAGTGACCGTCGTGGCAGTTCTGCACGACTTGAATCTGGCGTCGCTCTACTGCGACCGCATCCTGATGCTGCACAAAGGAGTGCAGATTGGGGTAGGAACGCCGCAAGACATGCTGCAAACGGACAAGATTGAAGCGGTGTACGGGACAAGACCGATCGTCATGGAGCACCCTGTCCATCATTTGCCGCAAATCATGCTGCAATCCCGGGCGTAAGGAGACGTTGGAATGATCGTACTTGTGACAGGCGGTGCGCGCAGCGGCAAGAGCACGTTTGCGGAAAAATATGCGGCTCATCTGGGAAAAGCAGGCGTCTATATCGCCACCGCGCAAGCTTTTGACGAGGAGATGCGCGAGCGGATCGCAAGGCATCGCGCGCGAAGACAGCAAAGCGGCTTTCTGTGGGAGACAGTCGAGGAGCCTTATGCACTCACTGACGTGATTCGCTCGTTGCAGCAGCGAGACGAGTTCAAGCAAAATCAGGCAGTCGTGCTGGTTGATTGCCTGATCGTCTGGCTGTCCAACTGGCTGATCCGCCACGAACAGGAGCAGGCAGTGGAACGCACGCTTGCACAGGTAGATGAGCTGATTGCAGCGCTGCAACATTTTCCCGGAACGATTTTGTTCGTTACGAATGAAGTCGGAGACGGGCTGGTTCCGGAGTATCCGCTGGGACGCATGTTCCGCGATTTGGCGGGCCTGATGAACCAGCGCATGGCGGCGGCAGCCGATCAGGTTTTCCTGCTCACGGCAGGCATTCCGCTGGAGATCAAAAGCAAGGCGTTTCGCTTTTAGGAAGGGGAAAAGACGGTTCGAGTCGTCTTTTTCCCTTTTTTATGCTATAATATAAGAAAAGCAATGGAAGGGATCAGGATACCATGCGTCCCCATAGGACGATCTGGAAACGTTTTGACCTCTCCTACATCTAGCTTCGTAGTAGTCGATCGTCACTTGGACGACCAATCTACTACGAAAGCGAGGCCCTTTGTATGAGTAGCGACTTATACTTGCGATGTTCCTCCGTAGTCGGTTGGTCGTCTGTGCCAAAACCGACAAAAATGCGAGGAATCGATGATGAGGAGAGCGCTGCAATTTGTTCAACGTTACGGTATGATTTTGTTTGGAGCTTGTTTGCTGGCATTTGCGTATTATCACATTAACTTTCAGAACCATTTGTCTGAAGGTGGCTTTGTTGGTTTGGGCCTGTTGGCCAAATACGTCTTTGACCTGTCGCCAGCGTTAATGGTGCTGCTGTTGGATATCCCGCTGTTTTTGGTTGCCTGGTTAGTGAGAGGGCGACAATTCATCTGGGATACGATTTTTGCCTCTTTGGCTTTTACCGGGTTTTACGAGCTGTTTGAGCAGTATTCCCCGATTGTCATGGACATGAGCAGAATGATGCCCCTGGCTTCTGTACTGTCAGGCGTATTGACCGGACTCGGCACGGGACTGGTTTTGCGCTACGGAGCAGCGACGGGCGGCGACGACATTTTGTCCCTGTTGCTCAGCAAGTATACGGGATTGTCCATCGGTACGATTTTCTTGTTGCTGGACGTGATGGTTTTGTGCCTGTCGTTCTGGTATGTGCCGATGAAAGAGATGCTGTACACCATTTTAGCTGTAGTCATTTCCAGCCAAGTGATTACCTGGACGGTCAAATCCGGAACAGGAATCGCCGTAGAGGAAGAGGCGCACGCTCATGGCAACGTCTCTGTGACGCACCAATGAAAATGAGTAATCCAGTTGAAAAACATGCCTATACACATGCGCGCAAAAGGCCAAGTCGGGTTAGCTGTCGACTTGGCCTTTTGCCATTTCTACGTACATAACTATATGGCGAAGTAGTGGATACTAACCCTTACGAGAGTTTTGACGGAAAGGACGGGGGAGCAATGAGCGATCGTTTTTTTGGCAACTACAAAGCGTTCGTGGTCATCCCGGCAAAAGAAAAGGGAGCGGGGCCAAAAGCGTTTGATCCTAGTGACTACAGCCGCCATTTCATCCTGACGTTTTCCTTGTACGATTCGCTGATTACGTGCTGGAAGGAAGCCGGGAAGTTCAAGGTTCAGCCGCGGCAAGGCTTGGCTCGTGTCATCGATGCGTTTAACCTCAAGCACGACGGCACGGCCTACTTGCAAATGCTGGAGATGGAGGACGACCAGCCGTATTTTGTGCTGGCGTTATCTTGCAAGTCGGCCGCCGATCACGAGCAAGCAGCGATTAACCGGATTACGCAGCTTCTGGAAAAAGATTTCGCCACGGATCTGTTGATCGGGGAAACGTGGTACCAGCTGATCGGCGCCAAAGGCAAATTCGAGCGGAAGCTGTTCTCCTACAACATACAGCCTTATGCTCAACCTCCGAAGTAGTCGGCGAGTCCATCCGCGATGGCTTGCGCGGCTTTTTCCTGGTACGAGGACGTGCGAACGAGCGCTTCGTCTTTTGGATTCGATAAAAAGCCCAGCTCCACGAGCACGGACGGCCTGTCGTTTTCCCGCAGGACGTGGTAGTCGCCGTAGGAGATGCCGTTGCTTTTCAAGCCTATGCCGCTTGCCAGGCGCGATTCGATGCTGCGGGCGAGGTCGTAGTCTTTGTTTTGCGCATAAAAAAAGGTCAAGGTGCCGCTGTTTGGCTTGGTCGAAGAATTGTAGTGGATGCTGACGAAGGCGTCTGCTCCCCGCGCCTCGCTGATCGCCACCCGCTGCGAGAGCGAAGGCTTTTCCGCATCGCTCGTCCGCGTCAAAATGACCTGCGCCCCGCGCTGCCGCAGCTTGCTCGCCAACAGCGCCGTAGTTTTCTGGTTCAGCGTCTTCTCTTCGGTGTTCCACTTCGTTCCGAGCGTTCCTACATCGCTTCCGCCGTGCCCCGGATCAAGCACGATGACTTTGCCCCGCAGTCCGCCTGACTTGTTGCTCTTGCTAGTGGCTGGACTGCTTTTTCCTTCCTGGATGTAACTCGACGATACCCAGCCTGTTTTGCCATCGGCGGTTCTGGCCTGGAGCCAGTCTGCTTGCCTGTTGACGATCTCTACTTGCGTGCCTGCGGACAGCACGTGCAAAATGTCATGCGTAAGTCCGGGACCTTTGCGCATGCGCAGCGCATCGGCTGTCACGAAGCCTGTTTTTTTGCTGCCAGAAGTTGCTGGGGCTTGCACGGATGTGCCTGAGCTTTTCGCAGGGGAGGAGGCGGTGCCAGCCGCGCCTTTTTGCAAGTAATAGCCGGCAACCCAGCCGCTCGTGCCCTGGTAGTTGATTTTCACCCAGCCATGCGATTCGTCCGAGATGGTCACGGATGTACCGTACTTCAGCGTCGCAACGACGGACGACTGCAAAGCTGGTTCGCTGCGGACGTTCAGGGAGGTCGCAACGACTTTTGCTTGCGCTGCTTGTGCCGGCTCCGTGAAAGCGGCCACAGCGAAACATACAGTCAGCGCGCCGAGCAGGGACGCTGTTTTGCTTGTTCGTTTCATGATGTCTACCTCTGGTCATCGATTGTCAGTTGCTCTTTGGACAATGATAAAGGGAAAAGCAACCTGCCAGTAGGGCATTTTTTCCTGATTTTGCTTAGGAAATTAGTGGAGGGGAGGAACGTATCGCGCCAAAGCGTTCGCGGCTGACTCAGCCATGCGCTTTTTCAGCTGATCGTTCTCGACCACTTTGACCCGCAAGCCGAGAAAGCGCAGCCGGGACAAAATAAATTCTTGCTCGTCCTGCAAAAAGCGCAAGGTGATCGTGTATTCATGTGTGTCCGGGTCGTAGGCGACGTCTTTGTCAAAGCAGGAAAAGGCGTACAAGATGCGTTGCAGCTCGTTATTGTAGCGGCGCACGACCAAGATTTTCGCCGATTTTTTGCGCGCCGCCAGTTTTCCGGCAATGACAGGCAAAAAGCTGTCGTACCACTCGTCCTCGATGTAGATTTCCTTGATGGACTGGATGAGCGAGAGTGGCGTGGTAAGCAGTTGATTGGAATCGACTGTCAACCAGATCAGATACCAGTCTTTTTTGACCAGGGAATACTCCAGCTTGTACGGGACGCCGCGCTGCTTGCGGAAAGCCGGGCCTTTTCGGGTAGCGCTATGAACCAAAATGTGATTTTTGCCGAGAATGATGCGGCGCAGCTTGCGGATGAGCGGATGCCAGACTTGCTTGGTGGACGCGCCCGCTTTTTCCACAAACGATGCTTGATCGGCCGATCGTTCGTGCGTGGCGGTCAGTTGCTGGAGCTTTTGCAAAGTATCGGCTGCAAAAAAGTGGGCGGCGGCCGGGTGGGCAAGCATCATGGCAAGCCACGCTTTCTCGTGCGACGTCACCGGATACAGGCCCGCTTCGTCCAGCCGCGCAACAAGCTGGTAGTTGTGTATTTTATCAAACAGATTCATAGTAAGCGAGCAGCTCCTCCCATTCTTTTTGAAACTGCCTGCGCAAAAAAGCTGGTGCAAGCACTTCGCAACTGGAACCGAAGCTGCGAATCCAGGGCGTGATCTCCTGCGTGCCGTTGACTGTGATCTCGTACACGAAGTTGTCCCTGGTTTCTTCCGTGATGCTGCCCCACTGACCTTGCGCCTCGACTCTTTCCTTGATGAAAGAATGCGGCGTGTGCTTGGGGTGGAAGAAGCGCAGCCTGATCGTCACGGGATCTCCTGTGTCGATGAGCCAACTCGTCTGGATTTGCTTGTCTACGCGCTCCCGCATGCGGGCAAAAGCGTCAGGATGGGCTTGTTTGCCGAGAGCGAGCTGGGTCATTCCTTCCACGCGGTATTTTTTCAGCGGGCCATTTTCGCTTTCCTGCGCGAGCAAATACCAGCGCCCGTACTGATGGTCAAAAATGACCCGCAACGGGTACACGTTTTGCGGCTTTCCTGACGAATCGCGCTGGAAGGCCGGATTCGTATTTTGCGAATCGTAAAATTTGCTGCGCTTGGGCGTGAAATAGCAAAATTCAACCATTTGCTGCTTGGTGATCGCAGCGGCGAGAATCAGCGCCTGCTGCTCGTCAAGAATGCGGGAAACGAAGTGATATTTGAACAAAAAGGCTTGCCAATCCTCGCGTTGCAGGCGTCTGTCCAGGAAGCGTTGTGTCTTGTGGCGCAAAAAGTAGCCGGGCACAGCAGGCAGTTGCGTGTTTGCCATGATGTCGATGAAGTCGTGCAAGTCCAATAGCTCGTCTTCTGTCAGGCAGTTCCACAGGTCTTGCGCGAAGGAATAGACGAACGGACGGGCTTCCCCGCTTTTTTGGATGACGCCGAGTTCTTCCAAGTATTTCAAATCTTGCCGCAATGTTTTTTCATCCGGAACTTCGCCAGTTGGCGTGGAGAGAAAACAATCCAGCAGCTCTTTTGTAGAGCACGGCTGTTGGCTGAGTTGCTCCAAGAGGCGGGAAAGCCGCTCCACTTCCGACTCTTTCAACGATTTGGCGTGATAGAGAAACATCAGGAAATTGTCGGTGACAGCGAAGTGGTTGTAGCGCAACTGTGTGTAGTAACCTTTCTTCTCCTCATCCGTCACGTACTGGTAGATCGTGGACTGGATTTCCTTGAGCTTTTTCACCGTTTTATCCAGCGTGTGTACGGAGATGCCCAGTCTTTGCGCCAACTGTTGCCGATTGTAGGCGCCTGCGGTCAAAAACATCAGCCTGAGCAGCTGCATTTCTTTGTCAAAGCCTTCTCTAGCCATTTACATTCATCCTTATCCGTGCCATTTTTTCCAAATTAGTCCTCATATTACGAAAGAGCAAGAGCCAAAGTCAAGTCGTAATACTTTTGCCATGTTCATCCATGCAAAAATGAGCGAAGATAACGACAGAGAGAAGGAAGGGCACGCAAAGCTTGCCCGCTGGAAGGAAGAGAGGAGAACACGATTATGAAGACGATAAACCACGGACAGCACCATCGGGAGGTTCAGCTCGGCTCTGGCTCCGTGCATGTGTTTGCCAACGATGAAGTGTTTGCCAGCTTTGGGGAACGCGTATACGAGATGGCAGAGCACAATCTGCGCATCCCGCGCAATGTGTATTTTTCTTACACGCCGGATGCCCATGTCGGAATTGGAACATGCATTGGGACGACTGCGGTCTGGAATATGCACGACGGATTTGTGTCACCGTCGATTGTCGGTTCGGATATCGGCTGCGGCATGCGTGTGCATATGACGCCGCTGCACCGGGACGACTTGCAGGACAAAAATTTGAAGCGGAAGCTGATCGAGGCGATAGAAGCGTACGTGCCGACCTCTGAGCGCGGACAAACGGACTTTACAGACATTTCGATCGAGGAAGTCGTAAAGCATGGACTGAACGGACTGCCGGCTGCTTATTTGGCGAAGCCGACAGGCGAGCCGGGAGAAGTGAGCCGATCGCTTACACACGTGGAAAAGCATACATTTGCCTTCGATCATGCGGCGTTGGCACACATTCCGGCCAAGTCGTGGCAGCGGGCGTGGGGTCAGCTCGGAACATTGGGGGGAGGAAATCACTTCATTGAAATCCAGGCGATCGAAATCGCGGAAGAAAACCGGGAGATCGCCACAGAATGGGGCTTGTTCGACGGGCAAGTCGTGATCATGATCCACTCCGGCTCCCGCGCCTGGGGAGCGACGCTGGGAAGAGATTACACGAAAAGCTTCAAGGAAGCGATGTTCAAATGGGGGATCGAGAACCCGGAGCCGAATCTGGTTTACGCGCCAATCGAGACGGCGGAAGGGCAAAGATACTTGAACCTGATGTACTCGGCGTTGAACTACGCCGTTACGAACCGCCATCTGATCGGCTACTCCGTGGAACGGGCTTTTCAGGATGTGCTGGGAAAAGATTTTTCGACCCCGGTGCTGTATGATTTGATGCACAACTACGCCCTTCAGGAGTATCACCGCAACACGCCGATGCTGATCCACCGCAAAGGGGCGACCAAGGCGCTTCCGGCAGGCCACTTCCAAAATCCGAAGGCGTACAAAAAGACCGGGCATCCGGCGCTGATCCCAGGCTCGATGGGAACATCTTCCTACATTATGGTAGGGGCAGACAGCGGAGCGAAAAACTTTTACTCGATCTGCCATGGCGCAGGACGCGTGCGCTCCCGCAAGGCTACGAAAGAAATCGTGACGATTGATCAGTTCGAGCGCGCCTTGCGGGTGGGCCAGGATGACGAAATCATGGTCAATCACCGCTCGCTCGCAGCGATTTTGGATGAATGCCCGCAAGCTTACAAAGACGTGGATCAAATTATCGATTCCGTCGTCGGGGCAAAATTGGCGTCTGTCGTAGCCAAATGCAAGCCGCTGATCGCAATCAAAGGGGTATAAGAAGAGGTGGTTCCCGGTGTCGCGCGGGGGCCATCTTTTGATTTTTCCAAAATAGGTTCGAATGTAACATAAATTGCATGGCTTGTGCAACCGATATCAAAAAGGAGACATTATAGGGGAGATAGGGGAACAAATATGGCTACATACTATTACTTCACCTGCCAAAAGTGCCGAACCCGGGGGGGAGTTTTCGGCGAACAGCCTTGGGGGTGGGGGAACTTTGACATGATCGAGTCCTTCAAGTTTCTGGCCCATCACATCCGCACTTGCGGGGAGGATTCCATCCGCGTCATCTCGGAAGATGTGGACGAATACGTCGATCAGTTGCATGGAGAATACAACACCTTCCTGGAAGAGACGAAGCATATTTTCCCGCATTCCAAAGATTGGGAGTTTCTTGATCGGTGGAAATCGCTCAAAGTCGAGGAATTGAAGGAAAAATGGGTAGAGGAAAACCGGATCGCGCATCCGGATGAACGTTTGAAGATTTGCGGTACGCTGGAGGACTTTGAAATTTTGCAGCAGCGGGCGGGGCGCATTTCTTTTTTGGCAAAGGTGCGGGACGATACGGACACGCTCTGGAAGGTGGTTGCCAGCTCGCCTGAATTGCCTGTCTTGCATCATTCCTATATCATCATAGGAGTAAGACAGGATCATCCGGAGCTGGGGAAAATCGTGGAAGTGTTCAAGATGGTTCCCCGCTCTGTAGATAGGAAAGAGAGGGAAGGCGAACGTGAAGCTTGAAGCGATCAGTGAACTGCTTGAAAAAGTACGGGAGCGCAATCCGCTTGTGCACAACATCACCAACGTTGTCGTGACCAACTTTACAGCCAATGGCTTGCTCGCGCTCGGAGCATCTCCCGTCATGGCCTATGCGAAGCAAGAAGTGGCGGACATGGCGAAAATCGCGGGATCACTCGTCCTGAACATGGGCACCTTGAGCGAGCGGGAAGTAAAGGCGATGCTGATTGCGGGCAAATCGGCCAATCAGCACCACGTTCCGGTCTTGTTCGATCCGGTAGGCGCAGGAGCAACCCCGTATCGAACCGAAACGGCACAAAAAATCGTGCGCGAGCTAGATATCGCCCTGGTTCGCGGAAATGCGGCGGAGATTGCCAACGTCATCGGGGAATCGTGGGAGATTAAAGGCGTGGACGCAGGCGAGGCAGGCGGAGATGTCGCTTCGCTTGCCAAAGCAGCTGCCGAGAAGCTGGAGACGGTAGTGGCGATCACGGGCAAGGTGGATGTCATTTCAGATGGCAGTACGGTGTACGCCATCGACAACGGCCATCCGATCTTGACCAAAGTGACGGGAACAGGCTGCCTGTTGACTTCCGTCATGGGGGCTTTTGCCGCTGTTGCCGAAAACACGTTGGCGGCTGGGGCTGCTGCGCTCGTCGCATACGGTGTGGCTGCGCAAAAAGCAGCGGAAAAATCGGCGGCAGACGGTCCGGGCAGCTTCCAGATTCAGTTTTTGGATGCGCTGTCCTCCGTATCGGCCGACGATATCCATCGGCTGGGCAAGATCGAACAGCATAAGCTGTAAGAACCGAAAGCAGACTCGTCGCTGTTCGGAAGCCGAGAAGCCGGATTTTGGCAGCAAGTTGCCTTGGGTGGGGCGGGAAGAGCAGCTTCTTCCCGTCTCATCGCTTGGGCATGTGCTTTTTGGGCATGAAAAAATCCCCTGTTTTCCAGGGGACGAAAATGATCGCGACTGTATGGCTATGATTAGGCTAGATAAGTTAGGGCGTAGCTGTAATTTCGCAGCGTATAGCATAAGAGCTTCTTTTGGTGCTCCGAGAGCGCTAGGAATACAAATTCTACTTGATCATTTTCAAACTTGCGGACGTAAAAGCAGGAAATCCCATGGCAGATCACTTCTCTTTTAAGCGACAGTGCAGCACGGGCGTCGGTGCATATGTGTACTTCCACGGCGTGTAACCTCCTTGGACATTCAATAGAGTACCAAAAAAAGCCAAGGAAAATCACGGGAAATATGGCGGAATTATGTCCAAGTAGTTACCGTTTTTTGTATAAAGAATGATAAGAATGACAATTCGTAAAAAGGCTACTTCATGTCGTCAGGAATACACTTCGATCGGGAAAAATAGGCGGAAATCATCGCAGCCATCCTGCCTTTTTCCGTGCTCATATCGATCTTGTCCTGCAAACAGCGCAGCAGCTCCTGATCGCAGCTGCACGAAAAGTAGCCGCGCTTCTGGTAGCAGTAGTCATGTTTTTTGCAGCAACGGTCGATATCGTCGATAGGTGCGCCTGGTCCAGAGCAGCCTGGCCCGCACCAATTTCCGTACAAACAAGGGATACGTCTTGCCCGCCGTCGTCTTCTGCCCACCTGTCATCACTCCGCAACATAGATGATTACTGGTAGCATATTGGCGGAGGGAGAAACTTGCTTTAGGCAATTCCCACAAATTTTAAAATATATCTTGTAATCGTTTGCTAGATATGATAGATTAATTCTTGCCTGAGCTGTACAGCTCGGCAAGTGATACAGATGGATGGATGTCCGAGCGGCCGAAGGAGCACGATTGGAAATCGTGTAGGCGGGGTCGACCCGTCTCGTGGGTTCAAATCCCACTCCATCCGCCATCTTGGCCCGTTGGTGAAGCGGTTTAACACAGCAGCCTTTCACGCTGTCATACAGGGGTTCGAATCCCCTACGGGTCACTTAGAAGCCCAACAACTTGTTGGGGCCCCGGCAAAAGTCGGGGTATTGTGGAGGCTTAGCTCAGCTGGGAGAGCATCTGCCTTACAAGCAGAGGGTCGGCGGTTCGATCCCGTCAGCCTCCACCATTTTCATACGCGGTCGTGGCGGAATTGGCAGACGCGCTAGATTCAGGTTCTAGTGGTGGCAACACCGTGGAGGTTCAAGTCCTCTCGACCGCATCGCTTTATCAATGAAAGGTTCTTGTTCTGCTGTTTCTGGCAGAGCAGGAGCCTTTTTGCTATTTCCAAATCATGCACAAGCATTTGGCCTTGCAAAACAAAAATCCCATCCATACAGAAAAAGGAGCCGGGGGTCAGCCTCCGACTCCTTTTCGCTTCTGCCGATTATGACCCTGGCCGTTTGCGCCTGAACAAGAGATACAGGAAAAACGGAGCGCCCACTCCGGCGGTAAATACGCCCGCAGGAATATCGAGCGGCAAAAACAGCATTCGTCCCGCCAGATCGGCAAGCAGCAGCACGATTGCGCCGATGAGCGCTGCCGTCGGGATGACGATTCCGTAGCGATTGCCGACGAGCTTTCTCGCCATATGCGGGGCAAGCAGGCCGATGAAGGAGATCGTTCCGGCGATGCCGACCGCTACCCCGGCGAGGGCGACGCTGAGTAGCATCGCGACCATTCGGCTCATCTGAAGTCTGCTGCCGAGACCGATCGCTGTTTCTTCGCCGAGCGCCTGAATGTCCAGCTCTTTGGCATACAAGAGCGACAGCGGGATCAAAGCGACGATCCACGGCCAGATGGCCTTGATATAGCTCCAGTTCGTCCCATACAAGCTGCCCGTCATCCAGTTCAGCACCTGGGCGGCGAGATAGGCGGGACCGCTCAGCAACAAAAACATCGTCAAGGCGCTCATCGCCGTCGAGATGCCGATACCGATTAGCACGAGCCGGGACGGAGTGACTCCCTTTTTCCAGGCGAACGAGTAGTTGACCGAAGCAGCGGCGAATGCCCCTGCGATCGCGATGATCGGCACGTAATGAATACTGTAGCTGGTAAAGGCGGTCATAAAAGCGACCACCGCTACCGAAGCGCCGCCCGTAACGCCGAGCAGGTCCGGAGAAGCGAGCGGATTGCGGATCACTCCTTGCAGCAGGCTGCCGGAAACAGCCAATGCCGCGCCGATCAGGAGCGCCGCTACGATGCGTGGCAAACGAA
Source organism: Brevibacillus sp. FSL K6-0770 (assembly GCF_038000275.1). NCBI lineage: Bacteria > Bacillati > Bacillota > Bacilli > Caryophanales > Paenibacillaceae > Brevibacillus > Brevibacillus sp. FSL K6-0770. Next base: position 3,854,225 of record NZ_JBBOBQ010000001.1, on the reverse strand, counting down.
ACTGTGTAATAATCAGATCGCTTCCTTCGCCGTTCATGCCGACAAGCGACAGGACCACGTCCCGAATCGGAATGGACACACTGCCGAGCGACAGACAGAAGACGGCGAGGATCAAAGCCGCAACGGCAAGCGAGCTTACGATCGTCGCATTTTTCCATGTCGGACGTCTCTTCATGACTTCCTCCTTCTCGCCACGAAGATCAGGAACGGAACGCCGATCAGCGCCGTCGCCACGCCGACCGGGACTTCTTTCGGCATAAGGACGAAGCGCGAGGCGAGGTCAGCCGCTACCAGCAAAATCGCTCCGGTCAAGGCGCTGTAAGGAAGCAGCCAGCGGTGATCGCTGCCTACCGCGTATCGGCACAGATGCGGCACGATGAGTCCGACGAAGGCGATCGGTCCCGCCGCCGCTACGGAGCTGCCAGCCAGAAGGACGACTGCGAGCGCGGAGGCGGCCCGGATCAGTGTCAGCCGCTGACCGAGCGACTTGGCGTTGTCGTCGCCTAGCGCCAGCACATTGAGGGAGCCTGCGATCAGCATTGCGAGGAGCCAGCCGACGCACAAGTACGGCAGGACGAACAGCAGATGGCCCAGCTCTCGACCCGATACAGAGCCGATCATCCAGAGCAGCGCCGTTTCCAGCGAATGCTTGTGAATGAGCATAATCCCTGAGGTGACCGAGGACGCGAAGGCAGCAACAGCCGCCCCGGCCAGCGTCAGCTTGATCGGCTCGAAACCGCCGCCCCCCTGCATGCTCAGCGTGTATACGAACAAGGAAGTTATCGCCGCTCCGCCGAGCGCGATCCAGATCATGCTGCTCATCGGCAGGGACGATCCGGTTAAGGCAAGTCCGATAACGATAAACAGAACGGCACCGGAATTGATCCCGAGCAGAGAAGGCGAGGCTATCGGGTTTTTCGTCAGCACCTGCATGATCGCTCCGGCAACGGCCAAGCTCGCTCCGACGGCGGCGGCGATCAGCGCCCGGGGAACACGCGTAGTCGTCACGATCAGATGCTCGTTGGAGCCGTCAAACTGTGTATAGGCGAGCCAGATGTCGCGAAGGCCGAATTGTTGCAGCCCGAACAGGACGCTGGCCAGCATCCCGAGCAGAAGGATCGCACACCCGACGGCAAGCCCGATCCATTTCCGCTTGCGACTTTGCATCACTATCCCATTGTCCTTCACCTCTTTTCGTGTTCTGAACAAGAAAAAAACCGGCGTCAGCTTCAAGCCGACGCCAGCCAGCGTTTATGTTACTTCACTTCGAAATAAGCGGCCAGCTCATCGAGCAGCAAGTTCGCCGCCTTGTAGCCGCCTGCCGAGTTCCAGATCGCCTCGTCTACCTGGATCACCTTGTTCGCTTTGGCAACGTTCAAGTTTTTGAACAGCGGGTCGTTTTTCCATTCCTCCACAACCTTCGCCGCATCGTTTTTCCCGGCTTGCTCCGACACGAAGTAAAACATGACATCTCCGTCCATGCTCGGGATCGTTTCCTTCGTCATCACTTCGATAAACGAATCTTTGTCCTGAGCGGGCGGGCGAGCGATGCCGAGTTGATCGAGCAGCACCCCGGAGAATGTCTGCTTCTGGTAAATCCGCACCTGCGACGCGGAGAAGCGGACGACCGACACTTTTGTTGCCGCTTTGCTGCCCAGCTTCGCCTTCACGTCGGCAACGCGCTTGTTGAAGTCCGCCATCGCTTTTTCGCCTTCGTCCTTCTTGTTGATCGCTTCCATGTACAGCTTGAAATTGATTTGCCAGTCGCCAGCCAGGTCAGCCGCGAATATGGTCGGCGCAATCTGGTTCAACTGCTCGTATATTTTCTCCTGCCGGACTTTGTTTCCGATAATGAGATCCGGCTTCAAGCTTGCGATCATCTCGATATTCGGCTGCAACTCGTCGCCGACGACCGTGACGTCTTGCATCTCGTCCTTGATATGGTTGTACCACGGCGAGCCGACCCACGATTGGACGGCGCCGATCGGCTTCACGCCTACAGCAAGCAGCGCTTCCGTACCTTCGTTTGTCAAAATGACGACTCTCTTCGGCGTGCCGTTCACTGTCGTTTCGCCCATTGCGTGCTTGATGACGCGGGGCGCTTCTTTATCCGACGAAGTCTGGGACGCCGGGGCTGTCGCCTCTGTATTTTGCTGTTGTCCTGCCGTCCCGCTGGCCCCCGTACCCGGATTTGTCGTACCTCCGGAGCATGCGCTTAGCAGCAAAGCGAAGCAAAAGAGCAGTGTAACGGCTAAAGATGTTCTGGTCCTTCTGCGCATCGATAAATGTCCCTCTCTCTCATGTTGATAACGATTATCAATTACATGAACACTATACCGTTGAAGCTCTCGCGCAACAATGGGAGATGTGGACAGGAAGGATGGATTTTTTAGACGTTGCTCCTGTTTCAGCGCCTTTTCTTTAAAAGCGGTCGGCGAAACGCCCTCGTTTTTTTTGAACTGGCGGCTGAAATAGTAGCTGTCCGGGTAACCGACGCTTTCGGCAATTTCTTTAAGCGTGCAATCTGTCCCAAGTAGCAGTTCTTTCGCTTTCGTCATGCGAAGCTGGATTAAGTAATCGATCGGGCTCGTCTCGTAGCGTCGCTTGAACCAGCGCAAAAATTGGCGCGGATTGCAGTCGAGCATCTCCACAAGCGATTCGAGCGTAATCGGCCGGGCGTAATGCTGGTTCATGAACAGCACCGCCTGGGTGACCGGGTCCGGCTTGATCGGCTCGATTCCTTGCTGGTCGAGCTGTCGCATGACTTCGTAGACGAATTGATAAAATAACGACTTCACATGCAATTTGTCGATAAGACCAGCTGCGATCCATTCCTTCGCCATTCGCTCGGCGATATCGAGCAAAAAAACCGGATATTGCGGCGCAAATCCGTACTGCATGCGAAACGGATCGTCCAGCTCCGCTTGCCGCATCAATTCTTTGCGGCTAGGAAGGGAGGCCGATGCCTTGTACAAAATCATGTAATATTCGAATGATTGCTTGGCGGCAATATCGAGGCAAACGCCCTTGCCCCCGTGAAAAAGATGAAACCGCTGCGCATCGTACGGCACTCCGTCGAGCCTTACTTGCGCGCTTCCGCGGGTCGCATACAAAAAAGCGTTGGCTGGCAGCCGATAGGCGAGCAGCTCTTCGCCGCTTTCCATGCTTCTATGCCGTATATCCATCACTTTGACGGAAGCCTGATTCCATAGCAACAGATGATCGTCCAGTTTCATTCGTTTCGCCTAGCCCCTTCCAACTCCAAGCTCAAGTCCATAATGCTCGTTGCTACTCATTATATTTGATAATAATTCTCAATTACAACGACTATTCTTATAAAAGGAGAAAAAAGATAGGGACCGTCAATGAAATGTCTACGTTGGAAGAGCGGATGACTTTGTTCGGGGAAGTATTCGGAATGCCTGAGCAAGCGAAGGAATTTATCGCACAGTATGAGACAAAACGCGAGGAATCATCTATGAAGATCTGGGGATGAAAGCTCCGGCCATGGTTGAAAAAGAGTTTTTCAACCGAGAGAATCCAAAATCGGAAGGCTACTATTCGCCGATTTCGCTGGAAGTGATTGGGGAATGCTTGTACGATACTTTTGTAAACGCACTGTTGGAACTGCCGGTTGCTCGGAAGTAATTTTTGCCTGTCTTTTGGAAAATAAATCCTGATTGTCAGATAGAAGAAAAAGCAAGCAGTGCCCGCTGTTTTGTTTGTAACCGCGGCTTGGCAGAGAGGGGGACAATCGCCTTTATCGTGTCAAGCCGCTTTTGGTGTTAGATGAGCGTTATCGTCCTTTGCTAGATGATAAGTCGCCTGGCTATCCTGGCTTGTTAGTGAGGCGATTTAGCGCAGCAGCCTTTTACGCTATCAAACAGGAGATCGAACTCCTGCCAAAAATAAAAATGTAGAGTTTGGCAACCGTTTTGATACATGGAATTTTATTGGGTTTTACATGGAGAGGTGAGCATAATAAAACGCTATAGTTGTGCCATTTGGGTATAAAGTCTGATTGGGAAGTGAGAAATAAGACATTTGATCAAGTTATTTTTATAACTGGATGTGCAGGTATTTTCTGGGTTTCGTCTAAATATGAAATGGTATAGAAGTTTGATTGAAAGGGAGATGTACTCTAGATAGGGACCTTTCAAGTGGGTCTAAAGTCCTTTTGGTGGAATGAAACTCTTTGAGGCGATTTCGGTGAAAGGAAAGGATAATCTAGAACAATACTTAAGAAATATTTAAATTGCTACTACCACATTAAACAAATACAAGTTGGAATCCTCTGTTAGTGGTGATGGTGCACATTGCACTGCAGGGGGAACAGAGAGCGCCGCCAGATCACTTTGTAAAAGATGCTTATATAAGTTGAATAGTATTTCGGATATTGCGGGCAACTAAATGAACGGAAGGGGCTGTTAATGCCATGCATATAGAAAAAATTCATATTAAGAATTTTCGGCTGCTTGAAGATATTGAAATTTCTCTTGATGAGAAGGCGACAGTCATAGTTGGTCGTAATAATAGTGGTAAGACATCATTTGCTGAACTTTTTCGTAGAATATCAACCGAAAGTTCGCCGAATTTTAAATTAGAAGACTTTACAATGAGCAAGCATATTCAGTTTTGGGAAGCGTATAACATTTTACAGCAGAATCATAAAGATGAGGAGCGCGCTCGAAAGACACTTCCTAGTATCGAAATGGAAATTAGTGTTGATTATAAGAATGATTCGAGCTATGGCGTGCTTAGCGATTTTATTATTGATTTAAACCCTAATTGTACTGTGGCGCATATAAAGATGTGTTATCAGCTAGAAGAAGGAAAGATGACTGCCTTTTTTGATGATATTAGGATTGACTCCACACTTTCGGAATCAGAACAGAAACGAATTTTTTTCAGAGTTATAAAAGAAAGAGTGCCTCGATTTTACAAAATGTTTCTTATGGCAGTAGATCCTAATGACGTTACCAATCAAAAAAAGTTGGATTGGAAAAAGATACAGGATTTAGTACGAGGTAGTTTTGTTAATGCACAAAGAGAATTAGGAGATATGACGAACAAAGAAAAGGATGTACTTGGTAAAATTCTTGAAGGACTTTTTAACTCGGCAAAGTCAGAATCGGCAAGTTTAGATGACCGAAAAGTGACTGAAAACATAAATATAACAATTCAAAAAATTCAAGGAGAACTTGACATTGATTTTAATAATCAACTAAAGAATTTACTACCTGCAATTTCGTTGTTCGGTTATCCTGGATTGCGTGATCCTAACTTGATCACTGAAACGCTTCTTAATATAGATACATTATTGAAGAACTATACTAAGATACGTTATTCAGGTCTCAATGGTGTACACTTGCCCGAATCTTATAATGGTCTTGGCGCTAGAAATTTAATCTTTATTTTGTTGAGAATGCTGGAATTTTACAAAGAGTTTATTGCAAAAAAACCAAGACCAATGGTACATCTGATATTTATTGAAGAGCCAGAAGCGCATCTTCATCCGCAAATGCAAGAAGTGTTCATTTCAAAACTCAACGAATTATCCTCGATTTTTTCTAAGCAATACAATAATGGGGAACCATGGCCTGTGCAGTTTGTAGTCACGACCCATTCGTCTCACATGGCGAATAAAGCAGAATTCTCGTCCATGCGCTATTTTATGACGACAAATAACCATAATACAAGCGATTTTTATACTACGAAAGTTAAGGATTTTAAAGCAGGTGTAGCAGGCACTTTAGGTAATGAAGTAGCATTCTTACAACAATATATGACCTTGACACGATGCGATTTACTGTTTGCAGATAAGGCAATTTTGATAGAAGGTTCTACGGAAAGATTGCTTCTTCCAAAAATGATCGAGAAACTAGATAAAGATAACGGAGAGATTAATCTTGGTAGTCAATATATAACTGTAATGGAAGTAGGAGGAGCCTACGCACATAACTTTTTTAAATTATTGGACTTCCTAGAGCTTAAAACCTTAATCATTACTGATTTAGACACAGTTGATAGCACCCAAAATAATAGTGCTTGCAAAGTATCGGCAGGGAACAGGACAAGCAATGCTTGCATAAAGACATGGTTTCAGGCACCTGAAATAACACCAAACGAACTTATTAAGAAAACCGTCAAAGAAAAAATTAGCGGGGTTTACAGAATTGCATATCAAGTACCGGAATTTGAACAAGACGATATGCCTTGTGGGCGTAGTTTCGAGGAAGCATTTATTCTGGCTAATTTACAGTTATTTGGAATCAATGAAACCCACGTAGATCAAGCTGAAAATCAAGCATGGGATATCGCTCGAAAGGTGAAAAAGGTACAGTTTGCATTAGAATATGCTTTAGAGAAGACAGAATGGAACATTCCAAGATATATAAAGGAAGGTTTATTATGGCTAGGGGCTAACAAAATTGACGATACGGATGTACCCTCGAATATTCCTATTCCATTCAATATGGCTGAAGTTGCTGTTGCAAAGGAGGAATCTCATGATTGAGGTTGGTAATAAAAATCCAGCAGAAGAAGCTGCAGAAAGAGCTATTGCAGAAATTTATAGATGTTTGGATCAGAATAAGTCATTTTTACTTGAGGCAGGTGCTGGTGCAGGTAAAACGTACTCTTTAATTCAAGCTCTTAAATATATAGTTAATAAGCAAGGAAACGTTTTACTCCAAAGAAGTCAGCAAATTGCATGTATTACATATACGAATGTTGCATGCGATGAAATTAAAAATAGAGTGGATGGACATCCAGCAGTTTTAGCATCGACGATTCATGCATTTTGTTGGTCTTTGATTAAGGATTTTCAGTCACAACTATGGCATGAACTTTGTAATTTACCAAAATGGATTGAACGCTTTGAGAACGATAGCGTGAGAAATCCTAGAAAAATTGAGTACGATTTTGGTTATCCACAAGTAGAAAGTGAAAAAATTTCACTAGGGCACAATGATGTCATTTTACTTACAGCATTATTAATGAAAAACAATAAGTTTAGAAATATACTAAGTTCGCGATACCCTATACTATTTATCGATGAGTACCAAGACACAAATAAAGATTTTACAGAGGCTATCCTTAATCATTTCGTAGACAATAAAGAGTCGAGATGTTTAATCGGATTTTACGGTGATGGTTGGCAAAAAATTTATAGCGATGGATGTGGTGCAATTAAGAATGAGAACTTGCACTATATATATAAACAAGCTAATTTTCGTTCCGAAAAAGCTATCGTTAATGTATTGAACCTTGTGAGACCAGATTTAAAACAAGCTGTGAAAGATCCTCAATCAAATGGTGCAGTGAGGGTATTTCACACTAATGAGTGGTCGGGTGAAAGATTGACTAAGAGGCCATGGAAAGGCGATTTGCCTGCAGACATTGCTCACGAAAAGCTTGAGATGACAAGAGACATCTTAATGAAAGAAGGATGGGGGTTCGAACCTGAAAAAACTAAAATACTTATGCTGACTAACAATCTTTTGGCCAATGAACAAGGGTATTCTGGTATTGCGAAGGTATTTCAAGGAAGAAATGATGATTATGTAAGGCAGGAAGACCCACACATTGATTTTTTTGTGAATACTCTAGAACCGTTATGTTCTGCTTTTGAGAGTAAGCAGTATGGAACAATGTTTGAAGTACTCGATAGACGTACACCAAATATAACCTCACTTAGTGATAAAACAAAATGGGTTAATGACATGGAGACTCTGATTCAATTACGGCTCAATGGGACAATTGGCGAAGTATTAGCTTATATTACAAATGTTAAACGACCACGTTTATCAGGGAAGGTGGAGGAGAGAGAACAAAAATATAATGAATATAAATTAAATAGCTCAAATGAGCAGAATGAGTCAATGGAACGTCTTGGAATGTTAAGGAGCATACCTTACCGTGAAGTCATTGCTTTAACTCATTACATTAAGGAAAAGACCCCGTTTTCAACAAAGCATGGAGTAAAAGGGGCTGAATTTGAGAATGTACTTGTAGTTATTGGGCGTGGATGGGATCTATATAATTTCAACCAGTTTCTTGAACTTTCAAAGGCTCCAGAAACTATACCTAACAATAAAGTGGATTTTTATGAGAGGAATAGAAATCTATTCTATGTTGCCATTTCTCGACCAATGAAACGACTGGCAATACTGTTCACACAAGAACTTTCTGAGGACGCATTATCTGTTCTGACTAATTGGATGGAGCAGAAAAATATTCACGCAATCTAAAGAATCAACAAACTAGATTCATTGCAGTTGTCACAACACCAGCACGTCCATCATCTCGGCTATGTATCGTGTATTGCCTCTTACAATTAAATTAATAGAGAGCAGGTTCAGTTCGTATAAATTCTCACAAATAGCTCAATTCGCTTGGATTATTGTCTCTTTTTGAATAATTGTCTAGGTCTCGAAATGAATAAAAAAGATCATAAACCTTGATTTTACAAGAATTTTAACGGAGGCAAATTTAAATGAGTCCCGCTCATGTTATGATGGTGTAGAACGTTCAGATTCTAGTAGTGGTAACATTGTGGAGATTCAAGTCCAGTGATGAACAAGCTCTTGGGTTTCCTTATAAGGAAACTCAGGAGTTTTTTGTTTTTTTATGTGTTTGGTATAAACACATTTTTCATATTTCCATTATATAAATCTAATTGATTTAGTGAATTAATGATCAATGTGTATTATGGATTGCTCAAACTCAACGCATATGGACGTTTCTCTTCACTCCAATACTTGCTAAACTTGCCTACATCATACATCAATTCAATTCATGAGGAGTGAAGAAAATGGATGGAGTGCGTTACAAGGTAAGAGAAGTGTTGGACAAGAGCAAGATTGAGGCATTTTTGCAGCAAGCGCGAATCGGGCATCTTGGCATGGTCGACGGACAGTTGCCGTATGTGGTTCCGCTCAATTTTGTTTGGACAAATGGGAAGCTTTACTTCCATGGAGCCACTGGCGGGAGACGCAATCAGGTGATGAGCGCGAATGCGGAGGTCTGTTTTACGGTTTGCGAGGAATACGGAACGATTACCGATCCGGTGCCAGCCAAGACGGACACAGCGTATATGAGTGTCATCGTTTTTGGCAAGGCAGAACCCGTCGCCGATCTGGATGAAGCGACACACATGCTGCAAGAAATGATTCATAAATACGTGCCTGGTTACTATAAACGGCCGTTGCCCAAGCAGCATGTAGACAAATACCGTTCAGCCGTATTCGGTGGCCCGGTGCAGGTGTATCGAATTGATCCACAGCACATCACCGCCAAAGAAAATCCAATAGAGGAAGAAAAAATGTTCAAACCGGGACTAACGGTGTGACTGGTATGAAAATCCAGCGATTTGTCGTTCAATTGATCGCGGCAATCTCGGAAAAGTAGGAGACAGAGGCTACTCTGCCCGGCGTGGGGGAACGCCTCATCCGAATCTTCATCAGAAAGAAGGCAGGGAAGATGGAAAATCTCGTTGCGGAGAATCTGCAAACCGTACGGCAGCAGATGAAAACGGCTTGCCAAGCCTCGGGGCGCAAGCTTGAGGACGTGAAGCTGTTGTTGGCGACCAAAACCGTCCCGCTGGAAAAATTGCAATTAGCCATGCAGGCGGGGGAAACGCTGTTTGGGGAAAACAAAGCGCAGGAGCTGCGCGGCAAATTTCCGCTTATGGAGCAGTACAAGCAGGTGGAATGGCATTTTATCGGGCATTTGCAGACGAATAAAGTGAAGGACGTCGTCAAATATGTGACGCTCATTCATTCTGTGGACCGTTTGAAACTGGGGCAAGCTTTGCACCAGCAGCTCCTTAAAGAGAACAAGACGATGAACATACTGGTGCAAATCAACACGTCCTACGAAGAAAGCAAATTTGGTGCGCCGCCGGAAGCAGCACTGGAACTGGTCGAGCAATTGGCGCAGTTTGAAACGCTAAACATAAAAGGCTTAATGACCATCGGAAAGCTGAATGCGACAAACGACGAGACCCGCCACTGTTTCCGACTATTAAAAAGGATTCAGACAGAGATCAGGGAGAAAAAGCTGCCGCGAGTCGAAATGGACATCCTGTCGATGGGAATGTCCGGCGATTTCACGGTAGCGATTGAAGAAGGGGCTACGATCATTCGCGTAGGAACGAAAGTGTTCGGCCAACGTTACTTGCCGGACAGTTATTACTGGAATGAACATGCGCGTCAGGACGACTAGGGGAAAACAGGCGGGGATGCTTGCGTCATAAAAGCATCCCCGCTAGACGTTTTATGCCTGCTGCAATGGCTCGTTCGTCTACTTTGGCAAAACCGAGGACAAAACCTTTCCGGTCGCTTTCCAAACAATAGTTGCTGAGCGGATAAACCCGGATTCCTTGTTCGAGCGCCAGGTTCGTCGCGGCTTCTTCGGCAAACGATTGCTCGGCTTCAAGAAGCATGTGCAAGCCCGTTTCCACGCCGCTCAGTGTGAACTGTTCGCCAAGCCCCGTCGAGAGAATCGCTTTTGTCATAGCCTCGTGCCTGCGCCGATACACATTGCGAACTCGCCGCATATGGCGCATGAAATGACCGTGTTCGATAAAATGAGCAAGCGTCAATTGCTCCATGATCGGAAGATGGCGGTAGGTTAATTCCTGAACGCGAGCGAGCTGGCGAATGGCCGCTTTGGGACCAACGATGGCCGACAGGCGAATGCCGGGAGCGACCATTTTGGAAAAACTCATCATGTACAGCGTGTTTTGAGGTCGTTGACTGAACAAAGTTGGAAGCGGATCACCGCGATAGCGAAATTCACTGTCGTAATCATCTTCGACAATCCAGAACCGCCGCTCGGCAGCCATGCGCAACAATTGTTGCCTGCGAGGTTCCGACAAAATGACGCCAACCGCACACTGGTGCGACGGCGTAACAAACACAAGCTTGGACGCAGGGGGAACATGGTCGACGCAAAGTCCGTACTCGTCAACCGGAACGGGAACAACTTGCATACGCCGATACTTCATCGCCATCCAGGCAGCAGGGAAGCCGGGATCTTCTACCGAAACCGTCTCTCCTTCTTGCAAAAGCGCTTGCGCGATCAAATCGAGACTGTGCTGTGCGCCAGAGGTTAACAGGATTTGGTCGCTATCCACATGAACGCCCCGTTCGAGCGACAAATAGCGTTGAATTTGCTCCCGCAGCGGCAAAAATCCATAAGGATCGCCGTAAGCCCAACTGTCCAGGCTTGTTTCTGTGGTAGCCTGCAAAAAGGATTGCCGCCAATTTCTTTGAAAATGCTCATCCAAATACGGCTCGTGGGGAGTGAAATCGATCGCTATTTTTGGATTGTCTTTAGCGCCGAACCAACTGTGCAACTGGCCGACCGCATCGTTTAATAAAGGCAACTCGGGCGGAAAAAGCTCCGGGGGCGAAGCCTCCTCTGCCGGACGAGCTGCATAAATCCATTCGCTCACTCTCGTTCCGCCGCGGCGAGAGGTTACCGTGTAACCCCGGCTGTACAGCTCCTCGTAAACGATCTGTATGGTTGAACGGGAAACGCCAATCAATGGAGCAAGCTCGCGGGACGGGAGCAGCAGCTCGCCTGGCGGCCATTTTCCGGTTGTAATGTTATGAATCGCCTGATCCAAAAGTTGCTGCCAGATGGGCCGGGCGTCATCGCGGTTTACTTTTAGCATTTGTTCACCTTCGCGTGTTTGTACTGTTAATATGGATTGCACGAGATGCTGGTTTATTGTTGAAAAGTGTCAATCCAATAATTGGTATACTAGCACGACAATCTTTGCTTTGGCAACACGGCAAGGCTATAGAAGAAACATAGCCGACTTTCCCCAACAGGAAGATCGGCTTTTTACAGTTGGAGCCTCAAGCTGCTCCTGCTGGCGTACGTCTTGTGCCGCTCGGGAGTTGTGGTATAACTAGAAAAGAAGAACTGGCAGCGAAAGAGGTGACATTCCTTTTATGGAAGCAACCCTTCACGTTTGGAAAGAAGGCGGCATCATGCAGTGGGAAAGCACGCAGCCGTCCATCGAGATTACGTGCTTTGCGCCTACGATCCTCACTCCCATGACGGGCCGGATTCGCGTGAACGATGGCAAGAAAACGCTAAAGCTGGAGTCGATGAGGATGCTGTTTTTGCGTCCGGGCGACTCGGTCACGTTGGTCCGGGACGGGGCGGAACTTCCGGCTGTCTGCCGCATTTGCTTCGAAAGCTATCGGTTGGCCCAGCACGATGACGACGCCATTATGTACCGCAATGATCGCAGCGGTTTGCCTGCGAGCGGCTGGATCACCAACAAACTGCCGTATCGGGCAACTGTGCTCGTGAACGAACTCGTGCGTTTGCAGGCCAATCCGTCTGGGCATACGGCAAAAGCGGAGCGGCACCACCACCTTTTCAAAGAGCTGATGCAGCTCGTTTTGCACTATGAGACGACACCTGAGCTGGATTGGGAGCCTTCCATCCACAGGGCGATCACGTATATCGACGAGAACTACCGAAGCCCGATTACCCGTTCCGAACTGGCGCGTCTGGCCGGGTTTCATACGAGCTATTTTTCCACGATGTTTGCCAAAAAGCTGGGGTGGGGCTATTCCGAATATTTGAATCGCGTACGGATTGACCGGGCTAAAGAGCACTTGCTGGCGTCGACCATGACGATCAACGAGATTGCCCTTGAGGTCGGCTACAGCAACGGCGAATATTTGAGCCGAAAATTCAAGCAGCTGACAGGCATGTCTCCCGGCGAGTTTCGCAGTCGTCCGGCCCCGAAAAAAATCGCGGCCTTTCAATTCGCAGGGGCCTTGCTGGCGCTCGGTGTCACGCCTGTAGCCACAGAAGCCGAATTGGTGCGCGGCTCGCTCCTGTTGCAGGAGGAATTGCGCGATGTTCCGATCATAAAGGGAGCGTACGATGACGAACAGCTCGGCAAGCTGAAGCCGGATCTCATTTTGGCGCCTACATACTTTTACCATACGCCTGGCCGGATGAAGCAATTGGAGAAGATCGCGCCTGTCCTCGCTCTGGAATGGGCCAAGCTGGACCCTCTGGCGGAAATGCAGCTGATCGGCAAGCTGATTGGCAGAGAATCGGAAGCACAGCAATGGCTGACAAAATATCAGGCACAAGTTGACGAAGCGAGACAAAGTCTGCGCGCATTGATTGACAGAGGGGAGACGGCAGCCGTCTATGAATGGCGTAGCGACGGCATCTTCATTTGGGACAAAACAGCCCGCGGAGCGTTTAACTTGTACGAAGCTCTTGGCATCCGCCCGCCTGATACTGTGCGCCGCGATGTACTCGTGCCAGGAAAGCATCTTTGGATAACGGAAGACAGGCTGCCCGACTACATGGCAGACCATATGTTTGTGATCGATGCCCGCGACGACCAGAGTGACGAGGGAGAGCATGTATTGGCGAGCATGCATGGAAAGGGACGGGTGTACCGTTTGTCCTTGAACGAATTTTGGAGCAGCGGCGGCCTGGCATTGGAGCGGCAACTGCGCATCCAGACGAATTGCCTGATCGCTGGTGAGTCGGAGTGAACATTTATCCATAAAAAGCGGCAACATTATGAAATAGACGGCCTGTGGAAAAGCTTGCTATGATGAGTACGGATTTTAATGATAATGATTATCGTTATTGCTTTGATCTTTTCTCATTATGAAGCAAGAAGGAGCTGTGCAGGATGAACAGAACAAGCGAGCGAGTATCCCGGCCGCTGATGAAATTGGCCATGTGGCTGCTGGTCATGACGGTGTTGCTGGCTGCATGCGGCGGTACCGCAGGAACAAATCCGCAACCGGAGGGGCAAAAAGACACGGCTGCTGCGTCTGACGAACAGAGCAAGCCAGCCACCCGAAAAATACAGACCGTCAACGGAGAAATCGAAATTCCCGCTGAGCCGAAGCGGATTGTCGCCCAAGGATATTTGGCTACGTTCCTGGCGCTTGGCGTCAAGCCTGTCGGAGCGCCGTTTTGGGATATCGATTCGCCGCACATCAAATCACAGACGGCTGGCATCGAGGATATCGGAACGATTGACGCCGGCAGCGTCGAGAAAATTTTGTCGCTCAATCCCGATCTGATCGTTACGTTGAGCGATGATCCCAAGCTGTATGAGCAGTTGAGCAAAATCGCGCCGACGATCGTCTTCGTCCATACGACCTTCAAAGACTCACGCGATCAAATTCGGACGTTTGGCGAGATTTTGGGCAAGGAAAAAGAAGCCGAGGCGTGGATTGCCTCCTTCAACGACACCGTTGCCAAAGCCAAACAAAGAATCAAGGGAGTCGTCGACGAAAATGCGACCGTGGCGATCATGGGCGGGTTTGAAAAGCAGCTGGTCGTTTACGGGCAAGGTCTGTGGCGAGGAGCGGAAGCGATGTACAGGCACCTCGGACTGAAACGGCCGCCACAGGTGCAAAAATTCGTCGATGAGGGCAAGGAGAACATGACGATTTCGCTGGAGCAGGTCAAAGAGTTTTCGGGCGACTACCTGTTTGTCGAGTCTGGCAAGCAGGCGGGACTTGACCCGGAGAGTCCGATCTGGAATACGCTGGACGTCGTCAAAAAAGGGCATGTCTACCAGATGGACACCGATTATTTTTGGCCGTACGACCCGATTGCTGTCCAAGCGCAAATCAATCTGATTGCCGATATGCTCGTGGAGGGCAAGCACAAATTATAAGCGCAACCCGTATTCACACAACCGCATCATAGCTCGCCAATCGGCTCGTGCCTTTTTCCAAAAGGACGGGCCGATTTGGCTATTCCGAAGTGTTTGCTCCCTGATGAGTGCCGCTGTTTCCGGAAGGGCGATCCGCGTCTGTCGCGCCAGAACAGCGGCGTTTTTGGAGAATTGTGCATGTTCCTTTAGGTTTCTGTGTATTTCCAATTGCGAGCGCCCTTGCTACACTAATTGTCGAGAATGATTATCAATTGGACTCGTCATGAAAGTGCTGCTGCTTTGAGGAAGACAAGGCGGGCAGCCATGGCAAAAGAAAGGGATGATCGGCAGCAGGGGAGCAAACGGAAAGCGCAAGGCCAGGTTTTCAATACAGGAATGAAACGATGCTGGAGGAACCGACATGAATAGATGGACAGGAATCATTTTTTCGCTAGTTTTGCTGATGGGAGTGCTGGCTGGCTGCGCTGGAGGGGGAACGGAGCAGACGCCTTCCGCGAGTTCTTCGTCAAAAGGCGAATGGCCAAGGACGATTACCGACGGTGCGGGTCATCAAGTGACGATCAAGGAGCAGCCGAAGCGCATTGCTGTGCTGCATCCTCTGTTCCTTGACTACTTTTTCGCATTGGACGTGCCGCCGATTGCCTCGGGCAGTGCAGAGAGTGCGTTGAAAGAATACGCGACCTTGCAGCCGTATGTGGGCAAGGCGGAGATTATCGATCTGGGCAGCGGCAAAGATTTGAACATGGAAGCGATCATTGCGGCAAAGCCTGACCTGATTGTCAGCTTCAAAGGCCATGGCGATGCCCAGTACGACGATCTGTCGAAAATCGCGCCCTTCATTCAAATTGACTACAGTGACAAATGGGAAAACGCCACCATGCTGTGCGCACAGGCGATCGGAAAAGAACAATTGGGCGAACAGCTCGTCAAAGATACGAAAGAGAAGATCGCCAAAACAAAAGAGCAGCTGGGCGATCTGAAAACAAAAACGTTTGCCTTGCTGCGGGTGAGCAGCAAAAACGGTTTTACCGCCCAAGGGACGAAAAATACGGTTTACTACAACGAGACAGAAGGATTTGGCCTGAAAAAGCCAGATCAGTACCCGGAAGAGGGGGGCGAGCTTTCCCTGGAAGCCCTTGCGGAAATGAATCCCGACTACATCATCATTCAGCACAAGCTTGACGCTGCCCAAGCAGCCATCCAGGACAAGCAAGGATCGGCTGTATGGAACTCGTTGAAGGCAGTCAAAAACAACCAAGTTTTACTGTTTGATAACTCGTTGAATACAGGCAGCGTGCTGGCGATCCGCCTGGCTGCCGACAACTTTTCCAAGCTGGCGGGGAAATAGGCGAAACAGCCACCGGAAAAGAAAGCCTTGCAAGCGAGATGGAATGAGAAGTGGACCGAAGCAGCTTTGTTTCGGTCCGTTTTCGCATGTTTATGATTCCCCTGGTTGTCCCAAGCTTTTGCGTCGCCCGTTGATGAACAAGAGAGACAAGGCGAGCAGGAAGAGGACGGCTGCAAAAAGCACAACCCCTTTTGCCTGAAGAATGAGGCCGACCAGTAGCGAGGCGAGGATCGTCCCGGCGTAGCGGGCTGTCATGAACAATCCGGTGGCGACGCCAATGATCTCTTTTGGCGTGGAGCGGAACAAGGCGGCCTGCATGCCTACGCTGTTCAGCCCGTTGCTTACGCCAAACGCTGCCAATGCCACACAGACGCTGATCACCGGGGAGGCAGGATTCAACATCGCGAGCCAGACAGCGCCGAAGAGCATCAAGACAGCAGAGACGAGCAAAGCAGGGCGGGGTCCAGACTTGTCGATCCAGCGTCCGGCTAATGGCGACGCGATCAACGACCCCAAGCCAAGGCTTAACATCAAGAGTCCGGTATGCAGCTCGGAGACGTGACGAACGGTTTGCAAATAAACCGGCAGGCCGAAAAATATCGCGTAAAACACGACGTTGACGAGGACAAATTCGCTATGAACCCATGTCATGGCACGGTATTTGGCGAATGCGCGCAAAGGCAGAAACGGTGACGATACCCGCAGCTCGTGACGAATGAAGACCGCCAAGATCACCAGGCCGATTCCGCCGAGAATGACGTTGCCATAAGCGAGAGGCCCGGCCGACTTCGCCTGGAAAAAGCCGATGAGCAAGGCGACGAGCCCCGCTGTGAACAAGGCAATTCCCGGAATGTCCAACAGCGCAATCCATTGGCGCAAGGAGAGCTGCCGGGATACGGACGTGGACGGCTCGTCGCGCGGAATCATTTTCCACACGAGCAAAAAACTCGCCAAAGCGAACGGAAGGTTGACGAAGAAGATAGAAGGCCAATCCCACCAATGAATGAGCACTCCGCCAATAAAAGGGCCGATGGCAGCCGCCGTGGACTGGAACAAGGATAACACGCCAAGCGCCGTCCCTTGCTTTTCCGTAACATGATGCCGCACGATGGCGATTCCGACTGCCACGACCATGCTCGTGCCAATCGACTGCCCGATGCGACAAACAAGAAGCCAGCCAAACGTGGCGGAGAAGGGGGCAAGCAACGAAGCGATCCCGGCGATGACCAGCCCGACGAGAAAAATGCGTTTTCGCCCAAACATATCGCTGGCCTTGCCCATCACGGGCTGCGCGATTGCGCTCGTTATGTAGAACGAAAACAGAATCCAGGAAACGGTAGCAAAGTCCAAAGCATACACTTGTTGCAGTCTGGCAATGGCAACGGCGATCATCGATGAATTTAGCGGATTCAGCAAGATGCCCAGTCCGACGGCGACCATCAGCCACTTTTGACGAATCTCCATGTTTGTTCCTCCCATACGTTATTGCTGTCATCGTACGGGAAACCCTTCATTTATTCCAACGCATTTGATGCTATACTTTCATTGATTAAAAGGAATGAATGGAAGGGGGATGGCGGCATGGAACTTTTGCAGTTGCAATATTTTCTCACGGTAGCCAGGCTGGAGCATGTGACCGAGGCTGCCCGAAGCCTGCATGTGACGCAATCGTCATTAAGCAAAACGATTCAGCGGCTGGAAGAGGACTTGGGGGCTCCACTATTCGATAGAGTGGGCAGAAGGCTGCGTTTAAACGAGCACGGCAGCCGATTTTTACTCCGGGCTGAGCGGGCTTTGCTGGAACTGGAAGAAGGCAAACGGGAAATTCGCGATTGGACCCAGGCTGAGTACGGAACACTCAAGTTGGCGGTAACCAATGCGAGCACGCTGCCCGGGATTTTGAGTGAATTTCGGAAACAATGGCCGATGATTCACTTTCACGTCCAAATGGTGACTACGCAAGAGATGCTGGCGGCGCTCAGGCGCGGGGAGGCGGACTTTTGCCTGTCGTCTTTTCCGGTACAGGACGACGAAATCCAATGCCAGACATTGTTTCTCGATCCGATTCTCGTCGCTGTGCCCAAAAACCACCGACTGGCTGGACGGCGAAGTGTCGCTTTGGCTGAGCTGCAAGGCGAGTGGTTTGTCGGAGTCAAACGGGGGTATGCCACACGCGACTTGGTGGATGCGGTTTGCCACGAAGCCGGATTTGAGCCTGCCTATGTGTACGAGGGCGATGAACCTGCGAGGCTCGTCACTTTCGTGGAAGCAGGGATCGGCATTGCTTTTATTCCGTGCACAGGGAGGAGCCTGCACGAACAAGTCCACTATTTGCGAATCGAGGATCAGCGGCTGGCACGAGAGATTACGTTGCTATGGCACAAAAGTCGGTATATTTCCCGTGCTGCGCAACATTTTCGCCGCGTCGTGGAAGCGTATTTCGCCGATGTGACCGGAAATGCCGTGCTGTCTTTTTGCCAAGCCGATTCTCCGCCGGACTGCTCTTGCTGATGCCAGTCCAGGTCAAGCAAGCCGAAGCCATGCTGCCAGCCCGAGTGGAGCATGGCTTCGGCTTTTGGAACTTGGACGATGCATTCACCGGCGTCTTGACACTGGAGCAGTTTCCCGCCATGTGGACATGAAAAACCCCGTTTCCTTGCGAACGGCAAGCTTTTGCCAGACGCAGGAAAGCGGGGATTTTTTTGTGGAAAAAGGCTAGGCAGATGTCTGTTTGCTTGGTTGACTTTGCCTGGTTCGCGCATTCGCCACCAAACTGAGCAAAATCAGCGCGAGGTTAAAGGCCATGGCGATTGTAACTCCTGCGGCCATGGACATTCCGGCGGTTTGGCTCATGGCGACTACGGCTCCGCCGATCCCGACCGCCACGCCGGGGGTAAAGGAGTCCGCGAATTGCAGGTTGCCAGATACTTGACCAGCTTCCCCTTCCCTGACCAGAGTGAAGGCGACTGTTCCGCTTACGGTATGCGCCAATCCGATGCCGATCCCGATGATGACTTCCCCGATCACCGCCATCGCAATCGTCAGGGATGGCACCCACAGCATGACGCCGATCCCGACAAGCATCAGCAAAATCCCGAGCGTGATTCGCTTCGAGCGTCCGCGACCTTGATCGGCTGCGTCCCAGCGAGCCTGCAAAATCGCCACGATGCACCAGCTGAACGCCGCGCTTGCCACGATCAGCCCCGCTTTGTCCGGAGCAAGCCCTTTCGTTTTTGTCAAAGCGAGCACGAGAAAATTTTGCGTGCAGACATAGGCGGCGAAAAAGAGTCCGCGGGAAGCGAGCAGAGCCGACAAGCCAGTTTGAAAAGTAAAGGTTCCTGAGGGCAGCAGCTTGCGGAGAGGTTGAACCATCAAAGCGAGGCCCACGATGATGAGCGCGACTCCCCATGCTTGCGGCAGCATGCCAAGTCCGCTCAAAAACAGCCCGGTTCCGACCGCGAGCAGCACAGACAGGCCGACCACGCCGGATTCGTCTTTCGCTGGAGCAGCGGGGATCGTCAGCTTGCGAAAGGCAGGCAGCGTGAGAAGCACGGCAAGAAGCATGAAAGGCAGCACGCCCCAAAAGACGAATCGCCACGAAAAGTGTTCGGCAATCAATCCCGCTACATAGGGCCCGAGCATGGAAGGGAGCACGTAAGCAGTGCCTAGTGAACCCAATATTTTGGCGCGAAGTTCATCGGGATAACTCAGCGAGATGGCCGTGTACATGCAAGTGTACATGGCTCCCGCACCGAAGCCTTGCAAGACGCGCGAACCGATCATGACGTACATGTTGGAAGCGATGGCGGCTGCGACGAGTCCGAGCGCGAACAAAGCGACAGCGATGGTGAAAAGCAGGGCAGGCCCTTTTCGGTCAATCTGACGGCCGACCACGAGCGTACCGACAATTTGCGCCAGCAAATAAGCGCTGAATATCCAGCCGAACAAATGAATCCCTTGCAAATCGCCAGCAATGACCGGAGCGACTGTTGTGACGGCCAATCCTTCGAAACCGATCGCCATCGCTGACAAAATGATCCCAATCGATAAAGCAAGATAACGCGGGCCAAAAATGCTTTGTGCAGACAAGCTGGTCACCTTCCTTCGCGGATTGTAAACAGAGCGGCCAAGTATCCGGATACTTTGTAAAGAAATTTCTTTAATTAACAAATTATACCTGCGTTTTGACTTTGTCAATATTTTTCTTTATAATCTAGACAGTCCGAATTTTGAAGGTGATGGGATTGAAAAAGTCGAACACAAATGCAAAAGACGGGGCAGAAAGAACGAGGCGGTCGATCATCAATCTGCTCAAGCAAAACGGCGCCATGGACGCCAATCAGCTGGCGAGCGAGCTGGGGGTGACCGCCATGGCGGTGCGGCAGCATTTATACGACCTGCAAGAGCAAAGGCTCGTCACTTTTTTCGAGGAACCGCGCTCAATGGGCCGACCGGCCAAAATGTGGGCTTTGACCTCTGAGGCAAACCGCCTGTTTCCGGACGGCTATGCCGATTTGACTGTCAGCTTGATCGAATCGATGAAGGAAGCTTTCGGCGAGGAAGGCTTGGAGAAGCTGATTGAAATTCGCAACCGCAAGCAAGTGCTGGACTATCAGAGCAAGGCGCCGCTTAGCTTGCCGCTGCAGGAAAAATTGCTTGCTTTGGCCAAATCGCGGACGGATGAAGGCTATATGGCAGAGATCATTGCCAACGAAGACGGCTCGTTTTATTTTGTCGAGAAGCACTGTCCGATCTGCGAGGCGGCAAGAGCCTGTTCCGGCTTGTGCAACAAGGAACTGGAGATGTTTCAGGCCGTGCTCGGCGCTGGCTTGACGATAACGCGGGACGAACATATTTTGGCTGGGCATAATCGCTGTGTGTACCGGATCGTTCCTCAGGCCGATTCTGTCTGAATGTTTCGGCACAGCTTGCTGTGCGCTGTTGCTCCACAGGACTCGTAACAAAAGCGGGCTTGGCTACGGGTTACGGGTCTTGCGGGTCTATTTTCGCTATTCTTGACTTTAATTTCACGTGTGTTACAATAAAATGCAGAAAAGAACCTCTGGGCGCAAGATGAGCCAGAAGTTCGCAAAGCCACTTGCGCTGGCGAGTAGGTCGCAGAAGCGTGCGAGTGGACGTGCCTTTGTTTTGCGGGTGTAGTTCAATGGTAGAACTCCAGCCTTCCAAGCTGGTCGCGTGGGTTCGATTCCCATCACCCGCTCCATAGCGTTTGGCGGTGTAGCTCAGCTGGTTAGAGCGTTCGGTTCATACCCGAAAGGTCGGGGGTTCGATTCCCTCCGCCGCTACCTGATCTGATTGTGTCCATGGCGGTCGTGGCGAAGGGGTTAACGCACCGGATTGTGGCTCCGGCACTCGTGGGTTCAAGTCCCATCGATCGCCCCATACAGCAAAAGGGAAAAGCCCAGCAGGTTCTTGCACGAGCCTGGCTGGGCTTTTTTGTGTTCTCGTCTTTTCGCGGGAAACAGCTTCTTCCAGCTTACGGAAAAGGATGCGGCTGGAAAAAGTGAATCCGGTTGCCAAAAGGGTCTGTCACAGACACTTCATGCGTTCCCCATGACGTCTTTTCCAAACCCGGCCGGGCGTATTTGTACGACTTGCCAGCCAGTGTCTGGTGAAGCAGCTCGATGTCCTCGACCTGCACGCGGATCGCTGCACCCGGGCACGCATCTCCGTGATGCTCAGTCAGATGCAGCACGCAGTCAGGCGAGGAGACTTGCATGTACAGCGGAAAATTGTCCTCATAGCGATGCTCCCAATCGACCTGAAATCCGAGAAAGTCGACGTAAAATTCCTTCGCTTTTGCTTCGTCAAAAATGCGAAAAATCGGCATAACGGCAAGCGTCATCTTTTCACAAGCCTCCTTCATGTAGGAATCGCAATCTCTTCATACCATTCCATGCGACCACCCCGATTTCCTATCAGCTAGAAAAGAGAGAGAACTGTTAACCGCAAGCGCTCACATCCCCGTTCATGCAAAACGTCGAGACGTGTTTCACAGAAAAAAGCGTGCCGAGTCCCTGGTGGACTGACACGCTTTTTCGGTTACATTCCTTTTTTCTCCAGGACATGTGACGGAGCAAACAGTTTGCGCCATTTGATTTGCGGCACGCAGATGGCAGCCAGGATCATCAGAACGCCGCTCCACTGGGAGAGAGTAACTGTTTCATGCAACACGAAGCTGGACAAGAGAACGACCGTCGGCAATTCGACTGCGCTCAAAATCGTCGCAAGCCCGTTGCCGATCCGGGGTACGCCTACAGCCAGACAAAAGATCGGGATGACGGAGCCGAATACAGCGACCAGCAAGCCGAGCGGCAGCAGACCTTCCAGCAGGCGTCCGTTGAGCAAAAACGTTGGCGGGTAGACGATGGACAACATGACGGCAGCCATGCTGATCGTAATCGCGCTGCGCAAGTAAGGATTCATGCCGGGCAGGACGCGGCCGCTGAAGAAAATGACCAGGGCAAAGGTAGCGCCAGACAGCAGTCCGTAGATCAGGCCAGTGACGCTCACGTTTTGCAAGCCGCCTTCGCTAAGCCCGCTGGCGAGCACCGTTCCGCCTCCCAGCATGAGCAGCGAAACCCATTTGGCAGCTGACGGCCACTTGCGATCGACCACGGATTCGAGCAAAACCCCGATCCAGGTGAATTGGAACAACAGGACGATCGCGAGCGAAGCAGACACGCGGCTGACAGCCTGATGGTAAAAAATGCTGGTAGAAGCCATCATCAGACTGACAGGCGCGAGGATCAGCAAGTATTTGAACTGGAATCGTTCCCGCGAGAAGAACAAGGCCGCCACAATCATGATCAAGCCGCCGAAAACCAGTTGACTTCCGCTCATTTCATAGGGAGTGAAGCCCAGGGCAAATGCGTGTTTCATGAACAGCGACAACACGCCATAGCTGCATGCGCCAAACAAAACGAACAGAACAGAACGCCAGTATGTCATAGGTAAAAATTCCTTTCTTATGACTAAACTCGGTTGAATAATGCCTATTGTACACCAGTAGGAAAAATGGTACAATGAAAAATTTAGCTTCGCTTTATTGTGTTACTGAGGTAATCAACTATCTAGGTAACTCACTACTATGGTAGCGAAAGAAAGTGTCTGAAACGCTTATATTGAGCATGAATACATAGCCGTTTGGCGGCAATTCCGGTACACTACTCTATATGTGTGGCACATGGCAAACTCGGTGGAGGCAGAAAAATGAAACAGGGGATCTTTTATGCGGTTGCGGCGTATTTTGCATGGGGTTTGCTCCCTCTGTACTGGAAGCTGTTTCAGTCAATGGGTGCATGGGAAATCCTCGCTCACCGCATCGTCTGGTCCGTTCTTTTTGTCGCAATCATTATTCAGGTAACGAAACGCTGGAAGACGATGTGGGGCTCGGTAACCGGGGGGAAGATGTTCGCGGCTCTTGCCATTTGTTCGCTTCTGATCAGTGCGAACTGGCTGATTTACATTTGGGCGGTCAATAACAACCAGATCATGCAAACAAGCCTCGGCTATTACATGAACCCGTTGTTTACCGTGTTGCTCGGCGTCATCTTTTTAAAAGAAAAAATGCACGCAGGGCAGTGGGTTGCGCTCATTCTGGCAGCCTGTGGCGTCCTGTTTGTCACCTTTCAATACGGCGAAGTTCCGTGGATCGCGCTCTCTTTAGCCGTGACGTTCGCATTTTACGGTCTGGCGAAAAAGCTCGTAAAGCAAGAAGCGATGATCGGGCTTGCCTGGGAGACTTTGTTTGTCGCTCCAATCGCTCTCGGCTATTTGCTTATGCTCCAGGCGAACGGAACGGAGACGATCGCGACTCTCGCCTGGTGGCAAATGTTGCTGCTTGCGCTCGCAGGAGTTGCGACTGCGATGCCGCTGTACTGGTTTGCACAGGCTGCCGTGCGCTTGCCGCTGTCAATTGTCGGTTTCATCCAGTATTTGTCTCCGACGATTTCTTTGCTCACGGCCGTCTTCCTTTATAAAGAACCGTTTACAACCACGCATTTGATCAGTTTTGCCTGCATCTGGTCTGCGCTGATCATTTTTACCGCAAGCTCGATGCGCAAAAAAACGGCCGCTGCTCCGATCAAACAGGGAGTGGCGATCAAAAAGCAGGCGTGAACGTGAACGAAAAAACTCCTGACCAGTTCCGAGGCATATGCTTCGTCTGGTCAGGAGTTTTTTGTTTGCGCAAAAGCTTAGGCTTGCTGTTTGCGGCGATACGCGCCATGGTCGGTTGGACCGACGTACTGATTGAGGGCAAAGGAGTGGCGAATCGCTTCTGTAATGAAATCTTTCGCGACAGCAACGGCTCCGCGCACGGAGTTGCCTTTTGCCAGCTCGGCACAAATCGCAGCCGAGAATGTGCAGCCTGCTCCGTGTGTAAACGTAGTGTCAATGCGCTCGGACTCAAGCACTTCAACGGATTGGCCGTCATAGAAAACGTCGACGGCATGGCCGCCTTCCAGCTTGGTGCCGCCTTTTACGACAACGTAAGCGGTGCCGAAGTCATGAATGCGTTTTGCCGCTTCTTTCATATCATCAACGCTTTTCAGCGCGCCCATCTCACTGAGGATGCCCGCCTCGAACAAGTTCGGGGTTGCCACAGTCGCACGCGGAAGCAGAACTTCACGCAAGCTGATGGCGATTTCCGGGTGGAGCGCTTCAGCGCCTTTACAGATCATCACCGGGTCAACGACAACGTTTTTCAATTGGTATTGTTCTATTTTGCGGCTAGCAAGCTCTACCAGTTCGGTTGTACCGAGCATGCCCGTTTTTGCTGCGTCTACGCCGATTCCGGCCAGTACCGTCTCGATCTGCTTTTCGAGGATGGCCACATCGATCGGAAACACTTCATGGTTCCAGTTGTTGTGCGGGTCTTGGGCCACGATGACAGTAAGCGCTGTCAATCCGAATACGCCAAGCTCCTGAAACGTTTTGAGGTCTGCTTGTTGTCCAGCTCCGCCGCTGGTATCGGAGCCTGCAATCGTGAGTGCTTTTTTCATGGTCATTTTGATTATCTCCCTTATGTGCAGCAGCGAAGTGAATGCAGATCTTTACTGTCATGCACTGTAATGTCTCCCTCTATATTAAGAGGAAAAAAACGGCGATGTCAATAATATCTCCACAAATAAAAAACCGCTTCCCCGAGATGAGGAGCGGTTGCAGATGTGTGTATGCAATTAATTGGAAGCAGCGTGGTGGAAGGAAAAGCTGATTGGCGTGGACAGAGTGCGGGAGCGCTTGGTAGCGAGCTGTTTGGCTTGCTTCGCTGCTTCAAACATGCTTGGTGCCTTGATGATTTCCACCCATCTGCGCGTTGCGGTTTCAAATAAAAAGCGGTAGATTGTCATCGGTCATCGACCCTCCGTGTTTTCTTCACTCTCTTATTGTAGTACGGATTTGGCAGCAGTTGGTTACGCGTTTGTTACATGATTTTGAAGATCTTGCATCTTTTTTGTAACAAAACAAGGGAAAAATTGTTTTTCAAAAAGCCGTTACGTTTTGAACGTTTTTGCGTCTTTAGTATGAGAAATGAACGAATGAGGTGCTGTAAAAGATGGCCAACACAAAAGGAGAGCTGACAGTAACCGGGGTCAATCACAGCTACGGAACAGGGAAACTCAGGGTGCCCGTACTGTTTGATATTAACCTGCACATCAATCGCGGCGAGTTTGTGGCTCTGTGCGGTTCGTCCGGTTCAGGGAAGTCCACACTGCTGAATCTGCTCGCGGGCCTGACCAAGCCGGAAGAAGGAAGCGTGACGGTAAGCGGAGAGGAGATCTCCAAGTTTAGCGAAAACCAGTTATGTCTGTTTCGGCGCAAAAACATGGGCTTCATTTTCCAGTCGTACAATTTGCTGCCCAACCTGACTGCGCTGGAAAACGTGGAGCTTCCGCTGATCTTCGCGGGCGAAAGCGTCAAGAAGCGTCGGGCGAAAGCGACGGAGATTTTGAATCGCGTCGGGCTGGATGGGCGGATTCATCACCGTCCAAACGAGCTGAGCGGTGGTCAGCAGCAGCGTGTCAGTATTGCGAGAGCGCTGGTCAACCAGCCGGATATCATTTTGGCTGACGAACCGACGGGGAACCTCGATTCGAAGACGGAGCAAGAAATCCTTCATCTTATGAGGGAAATGAACAAGGAAAATGGGACTACGTTCATCATCGTTACCCATGAGCAGGAAGTAGCAGAACAGTCCGACCGCGTGATTTACTTGCAAGACGGCCGGGTTGTACAAAAAAGGACGAGACCAGCGTAGGCGAGGGTATGAGGTGAACATATTGTGAAGGTAATAGATTCGTTTCGCATCGTCTGGAGAAATCTGTGGCGAATGAAGCTGCGGACGGCTCTGACGTCCGTCGGTGTAATGATCGGAACGGCGGCCATTGTCGCCATGATGGCGCTCAGTCTGGGCCTGAAGGAAAGCGCTGTGAAAAGCTTGGAAAACTTCGGGAACCTGACGGAAATGGACGTCGAGCCGATGTATTACAATCAGGAAAAGGACGAGCCGATCCCGGATGACCAGCGCAAGAGGCTGAACATGGAAGCCGTGCAAGAACTGAAAAAGATCCCGGGAATCGCCAGCGTCATGCCCGTCAAGCGGCTGAACGAGCAGGCGAAGCTCAAAGTAGGCAGGCGCGAGGGCTACGTGGAGCTGGTAGGGGTAGACGTGAATGAATCGGCTGCCTACCGGAAAAACGATGTGGAAAAAGGGAACTATTTGACAGGCTCTCCGCAGGAAGTTGTTGTGGCATACGATGTTCCAAGAGAAATGCGCGATGTGGAAAAAGAAAAACGCGAGGCGCGCAGACGAAATTCCGGAGGCGGCAGGCAGTCCGACATGCCGCCGGATATGATGGGCGGCGGTGGCGAGGGAGCAGCCTTCAACATCGTCGACAAAGCGGCCACACTCGTTTTGACGCGGGAATACCGCATCGACGACGAACCGAAGTTTGAGAAAAAAGAACTGCGGGTGAGAGTCGTCGGACAGCTGCGCAAATCGGAAAACTTCCGATACTCCAGCGCTGTGTACGTGCCGCTCAGTGTCGTCAAAGAGCTGAACGATTGGGTCAACCGCAGCCGGGGCAACGAGAGCGATGAAGGCTCACCGCGCCGTACGCGCGAGCAAGCGAAGAAAGACACGTTCGAATTTGACCAGATGACCGTCAAGGTGGAATCGCGCGAGCAGGTAGAGAGCGTCGTCAAAGCCTTGAAAGAAAAAGGCTACGAAGTCTGGTCGCCAGCGCGCGAGCTGGAAACGATCAACAAATTTTTCTTCGTGATTCAGATGGTCTTGGGCGGTATCGCGGCGATCTCCTTGCTGGTAGCCACGATCGGGATCGTCAATACGATGATCATGTCGATTTTGGAGCGAACGAAAGAAATCGGCATCATGAAAGTGATTGGCGCAACGGTATTCAACATTCGCTGGCTGTTCCTGATGGAGTCGGGCTTTATCGGTCTGATCGGTGGATTGGCTGGGCTTGGCATGGCCTGGGGCGCTGTAGAACTGGTGAATTATTTCGGAGCTTCGGGCGGCATTATGGACAGTTTGAACATGGGGTATGGCGGAGGCGGACCGGAAGGCGAACCGAGCAAATTGGCAGTCATTCCAGCCTGGCTGGCACTGTTTGCCATCGGCTTCTCCTTTGTTATCGGTTTGCTCGCAGGGATTTTCCCGGCTATTCGGGCTTCCCGTTTAAGCGCACTTCAAGCGATTCGATCAGAATAAGAAATGTGGGGAACGAAGATGAACAAGAAAAAATGGATCATACTGGCAGCAATCGTGGTCGTTCTGGGAGGGGGCGGCTACGGTGGCTACGCATACTACCAGTCGCAAAACACGGTGGCAGAAGAACCGCCGGCAGAAGAGCCTTCCTTCCCGACGGCTGTCGTAGATGTAGGGGAAGTGAAGAAAACGATTTTCTCTTCCGGGACCGTGGAAGCAAAAGCGCGTGAGGAAGTCCGGTCCGAGAGCAGCGGCAAGGTGCAGAAACTGCTCGTGAAAGAAGGACAAGCGGTGAAAAAAGGCGACGTGCTGTTTACCGTAGACAGCATGGACGCCCAGCTCGAATTGCAAAAGCTGGAGCTGGGGATCACCCGTTCGCAAAAAGAGTTGAGTGAGCTGAAAAACAAGAAAGACCGGATTGTCTCCAACAAAGCCGGGAAGGTGAAAGAGCTGCTCGTGAAAGAAGGAGACTCGGTTACTCCTGACACGGTTGTAGCGAAGCTGGTCAACACCGACAATTTGAAAATTGTCGGGAAGTTTACGGCGTTTGAAGCGGATCAGTTCCGCGTCGGCCAGCCTGTGAAGGTGTTTGTCACCGCCTCTCTCTATTATGTGGATGGAGTGGTGACGAAGGTCGACAAGATCGGGAAAAAGGAAAAAGGCGTGGGTGGCGTTCACGACGTCGAAGTGCTGGTCAAGAAGCCGGGTGCACTCTACGCAGGAGATATCGGGCAAGTTCAGTACACAGACCCTAAAGGGGTGCTGTACATGAGTCAGCAAGCCACTCCGTTTGAATTGTCGGATGAAATGGAGATTTTGGCCGGAACGCATGGCAAGATCGGAAAAGTGGAGATTGACAAGGAAGACGAAGTCAAAAGCGGACAGCTTTTGTTCAAAATGGATTTGACCGATTCCGAGCTGGAACTGAAAGACAAAGAGCTTTCCTTGAAAGAAGCGCTGCTGAACCTGGAGCAGAAAAAGCGGGAAATCGCCAAAAAGCAAGTGGAAGCGCCGATCAGCGGGGTCATCACGAAGCTGAATGTCAAAGAAGGCGAAACCCCTGGTTCTGAGCCAGTTGCCGTTATTATGGATACTTCCTCTGTTTACTTTGTAGCTGCGGTAGATGAGATGGATATTCCAGCGATCAAGCTCGGCCAAAGCGTAGATGTTTACTTGAATGCTTTTGGCAACAAGCCGTTCAAAGGGAAAGTCACCGAGCTTCCGAAAGAAGGGACAAAAGAGGACAAGTCTGTTCGCTTCGCCGTCAAGGTGGAGTTGAGCGAGGCTGCCGATATGAAGCACGGCATGACGGGTGACTGCGATATTTACGTCGGGCAAAAAGACAACGTGAAGCGATTGCCGCTGAATGCCGTTGAGGTCATGGAAGCAGGACATGCAACCGTCATGGTCAAAGACCCGTCGTCTGGAGAGCCGACACCGAAAGAAATTGAGATCGGACTGGAAGGCGCGGACTTTGTAGAGATTGTCAATGGCCTGAATGAAGGCGAAGAAGTATTGATGATGAATCCGGAAGGCATGTAAGGATTACAGCACGAGCATGCAACGAGAAAAGACAACAGCCTTGTGTACCCGTCTTGCAAACGGATCGCGTTGGCTGTTGTCTTTTTTAGCGATAGCGGGTCAATGAAAGTCTCTCGCAGACGTTTGAGGTCAAGCTTTTCAAAGGATGAGCCACCAGCTGGCCAGTCTCGCGGCTGAACTGCTCAACTGCCGGACCCATGGACAGCTGCGCCGCTGCCAAGGCTATGCCAGGACGGGCAAGTTGAAGGTGATGGAGCGCTTCCTTTATTTTGGCGCAGTATGCTTCTTGTCTGTTTGCCATCAGCAGGTCAAACGAATTTTCGATGATGTGAAGCTCGATTGCGGGATCGCTCCCGGCTGCTTGCGCGTAGCTCCGCAAGCGGTTCATGGTCGGTTCGACTGTGGCCGGGTTGCTGAACAAAAGCAGCTTCGCACCGGGATCAAGCGACAGTTCCTGAAGAAGCGGGCCGTCTATGGTGAAAATGGGAACCGCGAAACTGGCCTCGTCTTCTGGGGTTAGGTAAGAAGCGTACTGGGTGCAGGTGATGATCACGGCGTCTGCCGAACATCGACTCATCCACTGCAAATGGTCGCGCAGTTTCGCGTGCGCCTGCTCGATCGCAAGGACAACAGCTCCTGTGCTTTGCAAAAGAATGCCCGGATCGACGAAATGAACAAGTTCGACGTCGAGCGCGGCGAAGGCATCGGCTAAAAGCGCAATATTCGAATGGTGCGCGTGCAAGCAGGCAATTCGCTTCATCGGCTGGCATCCGGCTGCAAAGAGGTTGGCGTGGCTTCCTTGCGGGCGATGAAGCGCAGTCGCTTGTAGTCCATGACCCAGCTGCCAGCGTGGAAAAGCGCCGGGCGCAGCAGCTCCGTCACCTCTTCGCGGATGTCCGTCCTCGCTTGCGCGGACAGTCCCGCGAAAAAAGGGCTGCAAAAGGAATCCAGCCAATGCTGTAACCCCTGATCGCCATCTGGCAGGGTGGTTGGTCTGTTGAAGTGGGAGGCCAGTGTGACGCGAAAGCCTTGCTTTTCCAAAAGGGCAGTGTACTCGCCGATGCTTGGAAAATACCAGGGAGAGCGCTCATCTGCCGAAATATTGTGCCGACTCAATGCGATCCGCAAAGCTTGGAGGATGTATTCGCAGTTGCCTTTTCCGCCAAGCTCGGCAACGAAGCGTCCGCCGGGAACGAGCAGTTGCCAGACAGACTGAATCACTTCCTGCGGCTTTTTCATCCAGTGCAGCGCCGCATTGGAAAAAACAGCGTCATACAGTTCGTTTGATTGATAGGAGTGGGCGTCGGCTACGGAAAAGGCAATCTGTGGATATTTTTGTTTGGCTGTCTCGATCATACTTGCAGAAAAGTCGATGCCTGTCACCTTGGCGCCAGCCTCTACCAGTTGCGCGCTCAAATCCCCGGTGCCGCAGCCTACATCGAGAATGTTTTCGCCGGGCACGGGGGAAAGCCACTCCAAAAGTCCTTTGCCATAAGCGGACACAAAACCCATCTTGTCATCGTAGAGCTTGGCATTCCATTGATTCGTGAGACTCATCTGTCTCCCTCCTTTTCTCTTGTTTTACCAGTTTTATAGGTATAAATCAAATCTATAAAAATGATCAAACGAATAGTTTTTACCTATGTGCATGGCGCGGAATTTTTTCAAACGGCACAGGAAATCAGGCTCATTTTGTCGAAGAAAGACGAGTGGAAACACTACAGCGAATGCAAAGAAAGGTAGAGAATATTCCGTGAAAAAATGGGTTGTAAAAGCACTTCTTGTGTGTCTGGCTACTGGCACCTTTTTGTCGGGAGTATCGGCTCCGCCAGCCATGGGAGCAGGGGCTGCAACATCTATGAAGAAAAACAGCCAAGTAGCAAAGCCCGTTTCGCAGCCTGTTCACAATATGATTATCTTTAACGACTATCAAGTGGCTGGCCAGGATTCAGGAGGGTGGAACTGGGTAAAAAATGACGAATTTATCCTTCCGCCAGATACTCCTCTCGATATCGACCTGCTGCAAACGACGTATGGTAGCGGCACGAACCTCAATAAAAGCGAGGTGATGCTTGACGGTGTTGCCATGCCGGAGTACCAGGCCGAACAGCAGTCTTCGCAAAGCACGTTCCGTTGGCAAGTTCCCCGCTTTTCCATTCCGGCTGCCAAATTGACGGCTGGCCTGCATACACTCACGTTTGTCGTATCAGATGCCAAAGGGCAGAAAAGCACCGTGCATGTGCGCTTTCAAGTAGAAGCGCAAAACTACCCGAGCGTTTTTGAAGGGGAGAAGGCTGAGGGCGAGGAAGTTCCAGCCGGCCGTCAGACAGTTATTTTCGGCATGATGGGCTCTACGAATTTTGCCAGCACGGTTCCGGGAACGTGGAAAATGACCAACAAAGCAACAGGTGCCGAGCTAAAAGCGGTACCGGGAACCGTTTTTGCGACGGGAACGCTGGCAAATGGAGAATACGATCTCGTGTTCACTCCCGATGACATGAGCATGAGCATCTGGACGACAAATATTCGCGTCGGCATGGCGGAACTGTACATGGGAACGGACGCCAATGGTCAAAAGCTCTCGCAAGGCCAGCAAATCTCTGCCCCTGCGGCTCCGGGAGTGGTTCCGCTGTATTCTCCCGTTGCCGGACGCTGGTCGGCGAATGGGACAGGACAGACTTTGACCGACTCCCAGCATTTCGAGGTGGCGATTCCGGAAATGATGGCGGGAATGACGATGACGGTCACTTTTGAGCCGAATCAGACAACCAATCCTGACAACATCTGGGGCAGCTCAGCAACGGAAGTAAAAATTCAGGTTCCCGGTGCGCCCAACTCGTGTGATTCAGCGAGTGCAACTGCGACGATGGATGTGCTGATGCAGCAAAATGCGCAATCCTCGATGATGGTCGAGCGGGAAAATTTGTCCTCGTCCGATATTACCGTGAAGCTTTACCAAAGACCTGTACATGTGATCTGGCTGGCGACAGCGGCGGAGCATGTGGAGCATGGCAGTGAAGCGTCAGACGACGAAGGGCCGGGCTTCTGGGCCGTTGACAACGTGGTGGTGGATGAATCGAAGCTGAACTGGGATCATACAGCGCTCCTGCTGTCCAGCTACAAGCCAGGCCGACTCAAGGTGAACTATTACAGCAAGCGGGAGCCTCGCCAGTCGTGGTGCGGCTATATTCAAGTAATTGAAGATGTCCGGCCAATCCCGGCTGTCCCCGCCTGCGACAAGGATGAATCAGGCTTGGCTCCTACCCAATCGCCGCTGCTGTTGATCAACAATCGCGGCAAGGAATATCGCGACGGGCAGACCATTTCAGTCAATTCCTTGGCAGAGCTGGACAATGACAGAGAGCTGCGGCTAAAAGCTACGTACGCAAAACGCAGCGGAAACAAAAAGCTTCGGGATGGAACGGGGCGCAACGGCACGGCTTACTACATGCCGAACCTCGTCTGGACGTACGGAGAGACGCCAGTTGGCTCCAATCAGACGACTGTTGGAGCGACGATTTCATCCGACAACACGGTTCAAGTGTTTTATGAAGGACAGGAAATCGCGCTTTTCGAGTCAGACCCGGATGATGAATACGAAGATGAGGGAATGTCATCCCTCGATTTGCGGCAAATTATCGAGGACAACGACGGAAAAGCAGGCGTCTACACAATCAAGGTGACCAACCATCTTACGTACAAGACTTGCTCGCTTGTGCTAAAAGACAAAAAATACGTGAAAGACTTGAACGTCCAGGAACGAAATGAAACCATGTCTCTGAAAGTAGAAGTGAAATAAGCAAACGTCCCCCTTGCAGTTGGCAGGGGGGTTTTTGTTGGGAAAAGTGCTCGAAGGGGAGGGCAAGCGAGATGACCAGTGAACAGATCGCCATTCTGAAACAGTTCGGTTTTTGCATCGAAGGGGAGCAAGTGAAACATTTGAAGCTGGGAATCGTAACAGACAGTAAGGAATTTGCACGCTTTTCCACGCCTGAGCAGTTGCGGGAGCATATCAAACAGCTGCTTCGCAATCAGTGCTTATGGAAGCAAAAGCGCGGCGAGCAATAGAAACGGAAGAGCGGAAAGGTGTGGGAGGGATTGGGACAGATGGAGTCGAGAGCATATTTGCAGCAGGAGCTGGCAGAGGTAGAAGCATGGGAGAAAGATCAAAACGACTTGTGGTTTTGGGAAAAGCTGGGCAGGCTTCCTTTCGTCTGGCTGGATAAAATAACGCCGAATTTCGTCAGGGATAAGCTGGGAACGGCAGTAGACGAGATGGCGGCATTTCTTGAAACGGGAGGGACGTATCTCGTTTCGGATGCGGCGATTTACAGCAAGTTCGCTCAGCGGCTTGAGCAGGAG
This sequence comes from Brevibacillus sp. FSL K6-0770, assembly GCF_038000275.1. Classification (NCBI taxonomy): domain Bacteria; kingdom Bacillati; phylum Bacillota; class Bacilli; order Caryophanales; family Paenibacillaceae; genus Brevibacillus; species Brevibacillus sp. FSL K6-0770. The sequence continues at coordinate 3,820,526 of NZ_JBBOBQ010000001.1, read as the reverse complement.
CAATCCGGTTCGAGGCAGCCGCGAGCAGAAGAGGTCGCAGGAGCGCCGCTTGTGCTCATGGATGAAGTGGCTCTTAATCTGAAAGAGTCGCGGGCGACTTTTGCCACGGTGCAAGGTGCGACGACGGGGATCGGCGGAATTTTTACATTGGCTATCGACATTCCGTTGCTTTTGGGCACTTCGTTGAAAGTGTTGCAAGAAATGGCCCTCTGCTACGGATATCGGCCAGAAGAAAAGCGAGAGCGCCTGTTCGTGGTCAAGTGTCTTCAATTTGCTTCCTCGGATATTGTCGGGAAAAAAGCGATTTTGGCTGAGCTTTCCCGGTTTGACGAGCCAGCTGCGCAGAAAGACGTCATCGCGCAATTGCAAGGCTGGCGGGAGGTCGTCGTGACGTACACCGAAAATTTCGGGTGGAAAAAGCTGTTTCAGCTGGTACCGATTGCGGGTATTTTGTTCGGAGCGTACTTGAATCGTTCAACCGTACAGGATGTCGCCGAAGCGGGGAGAATGCTTTACCGCAAGCGGCGAATCCTGGAGCGATTGCGGGCACAAGAAACAGCGCAGCGTGATTAAGCCAGGTCTTCGGCTGTCAGCGCGAAAATCAGATGATCTTCCCACACGCCGTTGATCTGCAAGTAGTGCAAGGACAACCCTTCCTTGCGAAAACCGTTTTTCTCCAAAACGCGAATAGAGGCCGTATTGCGAGGCATGACAGCGGCTTGCACGCGGTGCAAACCGGCTTCTTGAAAGGCGAAAGCGAGAGCGAGCCTGACGGCGGCTGTCGTGTAGCCTTTTTGGTTGCAGCTTTGATCCATGAAGTAACCGATGGTTGCGTTTTGCCAGGCGCCGCGTACGACGTTTGACAGGGCAACACGGCCGATCATGTCGTCCGTTTCGCGCAGAAAGACGCCAAAAGCGTAGCCTGTGCCAGCGGCAAAGTCTTTTTCCGCCTGGGCGATTTGTTCCTGTTGGCCCGTGAGCGTCAAAAAGGAAGACGACCGAATCGGTTCAAAAGGTTGCAAAAAAGCATGATTACGCAGCCGAAGCTCAAGAAGCTCGGCTGCGTCGTCCATGCCCAGAGGTCGCAGATAGACCGTTTCTGTATGTAGCGTCATGATATCAATCCTCCCTGGAAAAAGTCGGATCGACATTGTACCATGACTTGATTTAAGTGGAAAGGCTTTTTCTTTTCAGCGGCCTTCTGGTCTTAGCCCAGCAATTCGGAGAAAGAAACGCCAAACGCCTTGCAGGTTTCCACTTCTTTCGCTGTAGGGGACAGCTCGATTTTCAAGCCTTCAAGTGGTGTTTCCGCACCGCGCTCGCTCGCTTTTTTCAAGAGAGTATCTACGGCAGCGCCAACGTGCTCGTAAGCGGAATCGCAGGAACCGAATGCGACTACTTTTTTGCCAGTCAGATCGATGTCGTCCATCTCTTCGTAGAAGTCCAGGCACTCGTCCGGAAGATCGCCGTCGCCCCAAGTGTAAGCGCCGAGCAGGATGCCATCGTAGTCCTCAAGTTCCTTGGCTGTTGCGTCCATCACTTCTTTTATCTCCAGCTCTTTTCCTGTGGATCGAATACCCTCAGCAATCGCTTCAGCAATCTCTTGTGTGTTTCCAGTCATGCTTGCGTAAACCATCAAAATGCGGCTCATAAGGTTGAAACCCTCCAAATAAGATAATGAAAATCATTCTCACAAAAATAAGATAATGAAAATGATTCTCGTTGTCAATGATTTTTTTTCTTTCTATAAAGCTGTTGCCACATGGGAATGATTTTGGTAGAGTTAAATGAAATTATAATATTGGAAGTCTAAATAGAGGTGCGCCGAAGAATAGTACATCTTTTCGTCATCTGCCGGGGGGCGGGAAAAGGAGGAAAGGCTAAAGCGCCGAAGCGGTTGTTGTTCCCCTCGAACAGCAGCGGCTGGGGTGGCTCATGAACAATGAACATCCTGTCACAAAAGACGATTGTCTTCTTGTGGAGCGCTATTTACGATTTGCTTGGGCAGTTTGGAAAGCAATGAGATAGCGAATGCACTCATTGCTTTTTTTAGTCAATTTAAACAAGGCAAGGTTTTGACCAAAAAGGAGGATTTACCTGTGAACATGATGGATGCAAATGAAATTATCGCGTTTATTCAAAAAAGCGAAAAGAAAACACCTGTGAAAGTATACGTGAAAGGCAATCTGGAGGGCATTGACTTCGGTGCCAGCGCAAAAACGTTCATCACTGGCTCTACTGGCGTCGTCTTTGGCGAGTGGAAAGAGATCGAGCCTGTTTTGGCTGCAAACGCCGACAAAATCGAGGACTACGTGGTAGAAAGCGACCGCCGCAATTCCGCGATTCCATTGCTCGATACAAAAGGCATCCAGGCTCGCATCGAGCCGGGCGCGATCATCCGTGACCAGGTTACCATCGGAAACAACGCGGTGATCATGATGGGAGCTTCGATCAATATTGGCGCGGTAATTGGCGAAGGCACGATGATCGACATGAACGTGGTTGTAGGTGGACGCGGTACAATCGGGAAAAATTGCCACATCGGCGCTGGTTCTGTCATTGCAGGCGTTATTGAGCCGCCTTCCGCACAGCCGGTTGTTGTCGAAGACGATGTCGTGATCGGTGCCAATGCGGTTATCCTCGAAGGCGTTCGCGTAGGAAAAGGCGCGGTCGTAGCAGCAGGCGCGGTCGTGATTGAGGATGTGCCGCCATACGTGGTTGTTGCGGGCACACCTGCTCGTGTCATCAAACAAATCGACGACAAAACTCGCTCCAAGACGGAGATCAAGCAGGAGCTACGTCAGCTGTAGGGGAGAGAGCTCACATGGACTGGCGTACGCTCGACGAACAATACATCGTCTCTTCTTATAAACGTTTGCCTATCGCGATCGCCAAAGGGGAAGGAAACTACCTGTACGATACAGCGGGCAACAAGTATTTGGACCTGTTTACGGGCCTGGCAGTCAATGTGCTGGGCCACTCCCACCCGCGGATTGTTCAGGCGCTGCGCGATCAGGGAGAACGTTTCCTGCACATTTCCAACGTATTTTTGAACCAGCCGGCGATCCTGTTGGCCAAGCGGCTGGTCGAGCAGACGATCCCGGGAAAAGTGTTCTTCACCAATTCCGGCGCAGAGGCGACCGAGTCCGCGATCAAAATGATTCACAAATGGACGAAGACCGACGGAGCCGGACGCGAAGGGATCGTCGTCTTGCGCAACAGTTTTCACGGCAGGACGCTGGGCGCCGTTCGGCTGACCAGGCAAGCGCACGTCTATCAAGATTTTCCGCAGCCGGATTTTCCCGTGTACGAGCTTGATCCGGAGGACACAGCCGGATTGCGCGCCATCTGTCGCGAGGCAAAGCCAGCAGCCGTCCTGATGGAGCCTGTTCTTGGCTCCGGGGGTGTCGTGCCTTTGTCTGTAGACTTTTTGCGCGAGGTGGCGACCATTTGCCAAGAGGAAGGCATGCTGTTTGCCATGGATGAAATCCAGACAGGCATGGGACGGACGGGAAAACTGTTTGCCTACGAGCACGCAGGCGTGACGCCAGATTTGATCCTGTTTGCCAAAGGAGTAGGCGGCGGACTTCCGCTCGGTGGCGTCATTGCCGGGACGAAGCTGATGAACCAGTTCAAGCCGGGAGATCACGGCACGACTTTTGCGCCGTCTCCGCTTTCGGCTGCTTTGGGCAATGTCGTGCTGGACGAACTGCTCGATCCCGCATTTGCAGCGAGCGTAGACGAAGTGATTGCCTACCTGTGGGCTGGACTGGAAGCACTGCGTGAGCGCCTCCCGGAACAGCTTCAGGCGCTGCGCGGCAAAGGCATGATGGTGGGAATCCCGCTCAGTGCTGCTCCCGAAGAGGTCAGCCGCTTGCAGCAAGCCATGCTGGATCGGGGAGTTCTCGTGGATGTGACGCAAAAAACGATTGTTCGCTTGCTGCCGCCGCTCACTTTGACCAAGGAAGACGTAGACCGTTTCCTGGAAAGCTTTGCAGCGGAACTGGCTGAGCTTCAAGGGGCAAAAGGGGAGGTGTAAGCGATGACGACATCTTTGTTTACCCAAATTCGCCGCGATCTGCACCAAATTCCCGAGCCGGGCTTTCAAGAGGTAAAAACGCAAAAGTATTTGCTCGATTACCTGGAGAAGCTTCCGCAAGATCGGCTGGAGATCAAGACATGGCGCACCGGGATTTTGGTCAAGGTTGCCGGAACCAATCCGAAGCGGACGATTGCCTGGCGGACTGACATGGACGGCTTGCCGATTGCAGAGGAGACGTCCTATCCGTTTCGCTCGTTGCATGAAGGGTATATGCATGCGTGCGGACACGACATGCACATGGCGATTGCTCTCGGGCTGCTGACGCATTTTGTGCAGCAGCCGATCGCAGATCACCTGCTGTTCCTGTTTCAGCCGGCGGAAGAAGGGCCAGGCGGCGCCCTGCCGATGATGGAGAGCGAAGAGTTTGCGCTCTGGCGGCCCGACTGCATTTTTGCCCTGCATATCGCTCCCGAGTACCCTGTGGGGCATATTGCTACAAAGCCGGGCATTTTGTTTGCGAACACGTCCGAATTGTACATCGATTTGGTCGGAAAAGGCGGACATGCGGCGTTCCCGCACAAAGCAAATGACATGGTAGTTGCCGGGAGCCATCTGGTGACGCAGCTACAGTCCATCATTTCGCGCAACATCGACCCGCTCGATTCCGCTGTCGTGACCATCGGCAAGCTGGAGGGCGGAACCAAGCAAAACATCATCGCCGAGAAGGCGCGGCTGGAAGGGACGATTCGCACGTTCTCGACAGAGTCCATGGCTCTGGTCAAGGAGAGGATTGAATCGCTAGTAAAAGGGATCGAGGCCGGTTTTGACTGTACAGCATCCATTGACTACGGCGTGGGCTACTGCCAGGTGTACAACGAAGAAAAGCTCACGACAGCGTTCATGGACTGGGTGCGCGAGCATGGGGAGGATGTGACGCTGATCGCCTGCAAGGAAGCGATGACCGGAGAAGACTTCGGCTACTTCCTGCAAGAGATTCCCGGCTTTTTGTTCTGGCTGGGCGTTCATACCCCCTACGGCTTGCATCATGCCAAAATCGAGCCGAGCGAGGAAGCGATCGAAGTCGCGATTCGTCTCGTCTCCCGGTATTTTACCTGGCTTTCGCAGCAAGACTAGCGTGCGACGGCAAAAGAAGAGCGGCTGTGCTGGCCGTTCTTTTTTTATCGGCCAATACCAATAGTGTGCGGACGGCCATATGCCCGCATTGTCAAGAGTCCGGAGTGGTTATTCACAAAATGGTGAACAAGTCTTTCTTCCTGTGCGGCCGTTGCTTGTGGATTCTGTGGATATTGTTGAAAAAACTTGTCTTTGCACCACAACTATTTGCCGTTTTTCACGTATAAACTAGAGAGAAGAAATTCCGGAAGAACAAGCGCTGCCGCGCACACATACAGGAGGATTATGACATGAAAAAAGCATGGTTATCGGCCTTGTTGGCGCTGACTGTAGCGGGAGTCGGGACTACCGCTGCTTTGGGAGAAGGTGCGTTGCGCGTATTTGTCGGCTCAGAAACGATTGCGAGTGACATGCCGGCTTCCAAAGCTGATTCGATTGAATCGTTGGTCAATAAGCTTGGCGGATTCGTCGATTACGATCAGAAAACAGGAAAGCTGCAAGTAGTCAAGCCCAATGTAAACATCATTGTCCTGGAAGGGATTCAGCAGACACGCAACAAAACAATCGTGTTCAGCAACCCGATCAAAGGCTACAGTGACAAAAATGTTCCGCGCACCTTCAACGTCTTTGTCGAAGTGGACGAAGCTCCCGTCGCCAAAGACTTGCGTATACAACTGGTTCTGATCGGACCGGATGGCAAAGAAGTAAGCAGAGGAAAAGAGCTGAAGTATTCGACGCAAAACGCGAACAGCTTCTATTTCGCCGAGCCGTTTGTTTCGACCAAGCTGGAGGACTACGGCAATTACAAGGTGCAAGTCCAAATGAAGTCGGAGAAGTTCCCTACGTATGTCGTAGTAGGCGAAAACACTTTTACGGTAGGGCGATAAATTAAATGGCTTGGAAACGTTCCCACTTGGCTTGGTCACATGGTATAATAGACTGAATAAACCAATATACATGTTGAAAGCAAGTACATGAAAGAAAGGAACGATGGGAGCAGATGGAGACAAATCCCCCGCGATCGTCCACGGATGTAGAAGGCCCGAGTATACACATTGCCTGGAAAGATGAGCATTCGATTCAGGCAGAGTGGAGTATGACGAAGGAGTTCGAGCAGGAAGTGGAGAAGAAATTTGCGATACCTTTTGCCGAACTGCCGTTTGTCCTGCGCCTTTTTGACGTGACTGAGCGCAAAGAGATCCGTAACGATGGCACAGACCTTTACACTGATTTTGATATTAATCACCGCTCTTCCGAATGGATTTTGTACGGAGTCACGCAAGGATTGGAATATTGCGTCGATCTCGGCATTCGGATGGTGGATGGAAGGTTCTATTCGCTGTCAAGATCTCAAATGATTTGATCAACGTGCTCGTTTGATTTGGCTGTTTGGATGTGTGATCCAAGGAAGCCGCATAGGAAGTAGTACCCGTTTTCTTATAAGGAAAAAGCCCCGCTGGCCCACGTTTTCGTGTGGCTGGAACGGGGCTTTTATTTTTGCGGCGGATGGCTTATGGCACTTGGCGCTGTTTGTCCAGCAGACGAAGCGCGATAGCGAAGACCGCCCAGGCAGGCAGCGGCTCATCCAGCTTGCCGAGCCATTCCGGCGACGTAATCAAACCTTCGCGCAATGCCCGTTTGCCGAGATCGAGCTTCCAGGGGGGATAAGGGGATGGCTCTTCAGGCGTAAATTGATCGTAGGCGCTCAAATTGTAATTTTGAATCAAACGAATCAGCTTGTCGGCGTACTGCGGATCAGTGGCATACCCGGCTTTTGACAGCGCCTGGGCAGCTTCCTGCGGCGTCTGGGCCATCAGCACTTTTTTGTATGCGGGCTTGAGCAGAAACTGGGCGTGATCGTCGATGGATTGTTGATAGTTGTAGTAAGCTTTGAACTCGGATGGGTGGGACACGGTTTCCCCGTTTACGACTTCCTTGCTGACGGTGGTGACCGATCCGGCGGGGCCTGTGCCTTTGATGCCAAACAAATTGTAGGAGGAGCGGCCTGTCGTCGAATCAACAGGCACTTTTTGCCCCCAGCCTGATTCCAAAATGGCTTGCGCAATCGTGATGGAAGGGAAAATGTGATAATTCAAGTAAGACTGCCTGGCGGAGCCTGCCACCAGCTCGATGAATGCTTGCGGCTCCATACGCTTTTCACCTCTTTCGTCGTCGCTGACCTCTGGCGGTGGGTACTGGCAAATTCGGCTATCTGTACCCATGTTATGCCGGGCGCAGCGAAAAAAGCTCCGCGAGGAAAGCAGCGCACGCATGCAGACGTAAAAAAACAGCAGGTCAGAGCCTGCTGCTTCATGGTTACGGTTTGCGAGGTTGAAAATATTGGACGCGTTTGTTGAACAAATGCAGCTCCGCCTTGTAGTCGCGGGCCAAGTAACGACAGTATTCGTTGGCTTTGTTCATGTCTCCGTTCGTGGCAGCTTCCGGGAGCGAAATCTGGATGTAATGCTTCTCGGTGCCATCTTCGTTGGCGCTGCCAACTCCGACCACGATCGATTTGTACATGCTCGGGTCTTTTCCCTTGAGGAGGAACCACGATTCCTTGCCTTCCGGACGTTCTTCTATGGTGTATGGAAACGCTGCCTCTTGATAGGACCAGCCGAGTTGCTGCCCTGTTTTAGCGGTCATGTCCATATATCGCGTAAACTTGGCTTTCACGTCTTCAATAGTTGCAGATTGGGCGGTAGAGCCATTCACAAAATAGATGTAGGCCGATTGAAGTTTCACGATTGCACCCTCCTAGTACCGGGAATATCTGCGTTTAGTGTAGCATTGCTTCCACTCTTTGGCAATGAGACAGTTGCGAAACGAAAACAATTGCGCGTCTTTTCTGAAAAGTGTAAAATATAAATACTATTTATATAGTCGATAAGTGAACGATAAAGGATCATGGAGGAGTAAGCCCATGCAGGAGGCCTCGATTAGACACGTATTTGAAGCATTGAACACGATGCGCGCCATTGATGTGGTAAACAAGGAAGACTGGGAGCGGGCGGCGAAGGAAGCCGAATTGGATTCCTCCGTGCAGTTAAACATTCTCTGGATCATTTACTGTTATGAAGGAGTGCGTGTCACCCAAATTGCCGATTGGACTTTCTGGCACCCGTCTTCGATCGTCATTCACATCAAAAAGTTGATGGAGAAAGGGATGGTGACGATTGAAAAGTCTGAGCTGGACGGACGGGTCGTCCATGTGTACCCAACCCAGCGAGGCAAAGAAGTTTTGGAAGAAAGCAGAAGAAATGTCCCATCAATTTTCAGATTGACGTATGCCCTGGAGAAAATGGAGGAACGATACAGTACAGCAGTAGTCGAATTGTTCTTCGAATGCCTCTCCTTTGTCGCCCAATCGCTGCACGGAGCGGAGAAGGTGAGATGGATTCAGGAGGGCGAAGATCGCGTGATGAATCCTACTCATCTGATTAGTTAAGGAGCAGAGGGTGGCAAAAAAGCCGATTTTCGTGTATACTGTTAAATACTCCGAATATTTTTGAAATATTTCCGGAGTGAAAACCAAGATGAGGAGGGATTGCTGATGGAGCACTACGAACACTTATACGACGTTTCTGAGAACGCGAATGTCCGTTTTCTCGGATTTGTTTCTGAGGGAACCAGACACGACTTTGGGATTGTATTTACACACAAGTTTTATGGAAAGCCGTTGGTGGTCTGTATGCAAACGGGGCAATCAACCCTTCTCTGTTCAGAGGATGCGGTAAAGCCGGGATATTTGCAAAAAGTTTTCCGACTGGACTCGGAAAGCGAAGCCCAGGCGCTCGCTGAATTTTTCCAACAGTACCTACCGACCATTTCATTTGAAGAGAATCAGTACTAGCAGGCGGGCAGAAGTTTATCTTCTGCCCGTCTTTTTTGCTAGAGCGCCGTGGCTGTCTCGAAAGCAAGCGGAGTACCCTGTTTACGAAGGCGGGCGACCCGGCTTACAATCGGGATAAGGAACAGGAGGCCAGATCGATGAACGTACATAAATGGGCGGCCAGCGAGCCGAGAGGAGCAATCGTGCTGGTGCATGGAACAGGAGAACACCACGGGCGGTATGAGCATGTCGCCGCTTTTTTGAATCAGCAAGGCTGGGATGTGTATGCAGGAGATTTGCCAGGCTGGGGGCGCTCTCCGGGAATCAGGGGGCATATCGACTCGTTTGACGATTATTTGCAAAGGGTGCGGGAGTGGACGGCGTTTGCCCTGCAAGACAGCGCCGGAAAGCGTCCCGTCTTTTTGCTCGGGCACAGCTTGGGCGGATTAATTGCGACTCGCTTCGTGCAGGAAGAGAAGCTCGCTCGTGAGCTGACGGGACTGATCCTGACTTCTCCGTGCCTTGCGCTGAAGCTGGCGGTTCCGGCGTGGAAGGCGCGGGTGGCGAGTCTGCTCGACCGCGTTTGGCCGACGCTTGCCATCGCCAACGGGATCACCCCTGACATGGTTTCGCGGGATGTGGCGGTTCAGGCTGCTTACAAAAGCGATCCACTCAACTATCCAAAGGTCAGTGTACGGTGGTTTCAGGAATTGCACAAAGCGATGAACATGGCTTTTGCGCAAAGCGGACAGCTTGCGGTGCCTGTGCTGGTGCTCCAGGCAGGTGACGACTCTCTCGTCGATGCCGATGCTGTCGAGCGCTTCGCCGAAGGCATACAGGGAAACAAAACGTTTCGGCGTTTGCCAGGCTTGCGCCACGAGGTGCTGAACGAGCCGGAGCGCGAGGATGTACTCCGGCAAATCGGCAACTGGCTGGATGAAATCGCCAAAACGAATATGACATACTAATTAAATTCAATTTGTGTGCAATTACCGTATTGACTCCTAATGGCGTGGCATATTAAGATGAGAGTACGTTGAATTGAAGGATATGTGTTATCACATTTCATGAGGAATCCAATGCGGAGGGGACACAGATGGGAACTATCGTATGTCAGACTTGCGGGACCATCATCGAGCATTTTGAGAGCAACTCAGTGAAAACGCTTTATGCGGCTTGCAACTGCGAGTGCCGACCTGATCAGAGACAGGAAAAAGAATAGGATAAAACGCGCAGGCCACTCAGTTCGGGGCCTGTTTTTTTTGACAACCTTTTCATATTGAAGGATAATGGGGAAGTGTGATAATCGTTGCAAAAGGAGGAATTGTTTCATGAAACGAAAGCCCATGCAAGGACTGATGGCCGCAGCGCTACTGGTCAGCTCCTTGTGGACCGGGACGCCAGCGTTCGCTAACAGTGTCGGAGAGGAAATCAAAATAGACGCTAGTCAACCTGAAATTTCTGAGGATGGTTTCGACATTTCCAAAGATTATGCCGTATGGAAAGTGGAAGGCGAGAAAACACTCACCCTGTACAACCTCAGCAAACAGACAGAATTGAAAATCGGTGATAAAAAGTCCGACAAAACAAGCCCGAGAGTGGACGGGAAATACGTCGTCTGGATCGACTCTCGCAACGGAGGCTCCGATGTATACCTGTACGATATCGCCAAAGACGAAGAGATCCGTTTGACAAAAGACGCTTCGGTAAGCGGTCTGGAAATCACAGGCAAGCAAGTCGCCTGGGCAGACAAGAGCGATGAAGGCACAGACATTTATTTGTACAACATCTCGACAGGTGATACGACACGCGTGTCCACAAGCGGGAAAGCCGAGTCTCCAACCGTGGGCGACAGCTATGTAGCTTGGGCAGACAAGAGAGAAGGCAACTACGACATCTACTACTACGACATCGAGCGCGGAGTAGAAAAAGCGGCAGTCTCCGGAAAAGGCGATCAGATCGAGCCAAGCATTTACAGCGACAAGATCGTGTACGAGAACAGTACGAGCCAACAAATTTACCAATATTCGATCAGCGGCGGTAAAAACAAACAGCTTACAGATAGTTCGGACAGCAAGGGATTCGTACATATTTTCAAAGACAGAGTCGTCTATTTGGAAGATGACGATTTGGTTTACCACCAATTAAACAAAACGTTTGGCAAAGAAATCGTCAGCAACATTTTTGACGAGGTCGGTCCTCGCCTTTACGAAGACTACGTGCTGTATGCCAAGAAGGACAACAACAAAAAACTGCGCTTGAGTCTGTACGACCTGGACGAACAAGAAGTCATTCCGCTCGGGACCACTTCCGGCAAGCCGATTCAGCCAGACGCTTCCGACCGTTATGTCGTGTACGTGGCAGAAGCCAAAAAGGGCAATGCTGTCATTCTGTATGATACAGAAAAAGGTACAAGCAAAACGATCAGCAGCGAGGACTCCGATCCGGAAAGAGCCGTTGTAAGTGGACGCTACGTCGTCTGGTATGACCAGAAGGAAGACGCGCTGGTTGCCTACGATATTCGCAAAGGGACAACCAAACAGATTACGGACGAAGATGAAGATCAGGAGCCGAGCGACAAGCTGTACGAAGTCGATGGCGACAACCTTTTCTGGGTGAACATCAATCGCCGGGCTGATCTGATGATTACCGATTTGGCGACAGAAAAAACAACAGAGATCGAGAGCTTGAAGAGTGAGCCGCTCTCCATCGATATTTACGGAAACTACGCTGCCTGGGTGGCAGAGACTGGCAAGAAAACGGCGAGCGTTTATTTGTACGAAATCGATGAACAAGACACGACAGAAATCCGCAAAAATGTTAACGTGCAATCGGCGCAAATCGGTGACGATTTTGTCGTTTGGAGCGAAACAAGCGACAAGTCTAAGACTGGCTGGGATTTGTACCGCTACAACATGGATCGCCAACGGACCGATTTGCTGATGCGTTTCAACGATCGCGATCAAAAAAATCCGCAAGCTTCCCGCAATATGGTGTTGTTTGAAGACAACCGCCTGACGAAGAAAGACAATGATTTCTACTATGAGCTGTATGATGCAGAAGACGGTTCGTTCAGCGACGTCGAATGGAACGAAAAAGCGGAAATGTCCAGTGCGCGAATCGGCGGCAACCGCGTTGTTTGGATCGATGAGCGCGATGGAGATCCGGTTGTGTACACGATGGCATTTGCGAAACCGCAAGATAGCGATGAGGAAGAGGAGCCAGGGGAAGAAAAGCCGGAGCCTGGTGAAGTAAAAGAGTTCAAGTATGTCGACTTGCTCAATAACAACACTTTGGGCAAACTGCTCAAAGAAGTCGGCTACAACAATTTTGTGTATGTGTTCTTTGCAGGAACGGACGAGGAAGTTACCATGACCATGCGCGAGGTCGTAAACGACAAGAGACGTTTTGACGATTACATGAAGCAAAGCGACGTGGACGAAGTCGTGGTGCGCGTCACCTACTAGAAGGAATGCGCAAGCAAAAAGCAGACAGTGGACATTTTCCAGCTGTCTGCTTTTTTGCGTGCAAACCGTTTTGCACTGCGCGAGCGCTTCTTTGCACAGATAAGAATTGATCAGATGCTTATCCAGTATAGGTGCAACCAAGACTGCGCCAAAGGCTTGGCGCAGCCAGGTTTTCTAAGCAGGGGGAGTTGCTGGAATTTGGCATAAATACGGCTTTGTCAGCAGTAATCCGGCCAGAAACAAAAGGACGGCCACATAAGCGGGGAACAAATGCCAGAAGTCGACGTAGCCGACGGCAAAGTGAATCCCGATGCCCGCAGCGAACCCCGGTATGCCAGCGAGGAACAGTGTCCACCACACCCATGCTTCCCCGCGGCGGAAGCCCCACAAGCTGATCAAGAGGACAGCGAGACCGTCCGATACAAGTGCACCGCCAAAACCTGCCCTGTCGTGAGCGATCAGCGGAATCAGCTTTTCGTTAAAGGCGTTCAGCATTTCTGCGGATACGCAAAGAAAGACCAAATCGGATGGAACGAAGACGCCAGTAATCCCGATCAGGGAAATGATCAGTCCAGCTCCCGTCAGGCTAAAGCCGATGATGACAAAAAGCAGCTGCCCCCACAAAGCCATTTTCCACGTCCGGTCGTTATGTACGTCTGGCGGAAGGGCAGGCATATGTCTGTTGGCTCGCGTACGCAGAGCAAGCAAGAACAGCGGGAGCAAAAGCAGCGCCAGAATCGCGTGCATGTAGTCAAAATAGCCGTAGCCAATAAACAGGAAAAAGCTGGAGAATCCGACCGCTCCGGAAGCGAGCAGCACGGCGCGCGTCCAATGAATGTCGTTGCGCAAGCCGTGATACGATAGCTGCGCATACATGATGCCGATCGAGATCATCGTTCCCGCCAGGCTGATCCGGTCGTGAGCCATAAACGAAAGCAGCTGCGGGCTGATCAAAGCAAGTTGTTCCGCGCTCATTTGCAAAAAACGTTCGTCGTACGGGAGGATGACGCTGGCAACGGCAACCAGCCACGCCAGTGCGCCGCCGATGATCATCCCGATGCCCAAAAGCAGCCCGCAAAGCCAGGAAGGAAGCCACAAGGCAGATCGTTCCTGTGGCTTTTTCGTAGTCGTGGTCGTTTCAGACACTGCCGCTGCTTCCTTGTCCATGTCCGGGAGCGGACAGTCCAGCGAAGCGCATGCGCCGAAACGGGATTGCAAAATCGCTTCGTTGATTCGCTTCGGCAGGCCAGGACCGGAGTAGACCAAACCGCTGTGCAACTGGACAAAGTCAGCGCCAGCGTCAAAAAAAGCAAGAGCGTCTGCCGGTTCCAGGATGCCGCCAGAGCCGATCAAAAGGCATTCAGGCCAGGCCGCTCTGGTGCGGGAAACAGCTTGGAGAGAAGCTGTGTGTGACGGCTCGCCTGTGACGTATGCAGCAGTATGCACATTTTCCGCATCCCGCTCCCGCTGCTGTACGCCTACGCCTCTGACGCCCCCGCATACGATCACGCCGTTCAGCCCTGCTTGCCGGGCCAGGCGGAGCAGACGAAGCCACTGGTTTTCCTCCAGGTCAGGCGGGAGCGCCAGCAGGACGGGCAGCTCGGTAGCTTGCCGCAAACAGGCCAGATGATGCTGCCACTCGGCGTCACTCCACGGGTTGTCTCCCTCCATGGCGCGGCAGTCCAACGAAAAAAAGGCGCAGTACGGCTGCAAACGGGCCATCAGCTGTTCTCTCTCCGTTGTCGCTTCCTCTAATGTTGCCCCCGGACGAAACCCCAATCTGGCTCCGAGCGGGATCGCTGACGGCGTGGAAGTGGATTGGCGCAAACGGCTTTCTACGGCTTCGATTCCCGGATTTTCAAGCGGTGTCCTGTACGTAATGGCGGAAGTGCCCACGTTCCGAGCCGTCTGCCCGGAATCGGCAAGCGGCGCAAGCGTAACTGGCCCCAGCTCGATGTAGCCAAAACCGAAGCGCGACAATGCTCCAAGCGCTGTTCCAGCCGGGTCTAGACCAGCTCCCAGGCCAACCGGAGCAGGGAAGGTCAGTGCGCCGACTGTTTTGGATAAAGTTGCAGGCGGATGCATATGGCCCATCAGCTCGATGATGGACGAGCCGCCAGGCAGCTTTGCCAGCGTGCCGATGGCGGTGAGGGTCAGGCTTCTGGCGCGTTCGGCTGGCAGCAGAAAAAGCAAGGGCCGAAACAACGTTTGATAGGACCAGTCTGGCAAAAGGATCAACACCTTCCTGATTTTTCCCATTTCTATCTTATCTCAAAAGGTTCAGGCGATACATGCCCAAAAAAGCAAAAAGCCGTTGTCTCCGCAGAGGCAACGGCTTGGGATGCAAGTTCGGCGAGCTTATCCCGAAATGGCGGTTTGGCGTTTGATGACTTTGATCGTTTTCAGCGATTCGTCTTCCGGGCCTTGTACAGGAAGTCCGACACGAATGTTTTCCTGGATGTAGGCGATGTTTTCTTCGGTGATGACTTCTCCCGGCAAGAAAATCGGAATGCCTGGCGGGTAGACCATGATAAACTCGGTAGTTACGCGGCCTGCCGCTTCCACCAGCGGAATGGTTTCGGTTTCGGCATAGAACGCATCGCGTGGTGTCGTGGACAGCACCGGGATGTTCGGCAGGGAGATCGTTGGCTTTTCTTCTGCCTGCACGTGGGAAAACTCCACTGACAACTCACGCAGAGCGTTGACCAGCGCTTGAACGGAGTCTTCCGTATCCCCGGCGGTAACAAAACAGAGCACGTTGTACAAGTCGCTCATTTCCACTTCGATGTTATACTTGTCGCGCAGCCAGTTTTCCACTTCCCAGCCCGTAATGCCAAGATCGCGGACGTGAATCAACAGCTTGGTCGGGTCCATGGCGTAGGTGGCAGGCTTCCCGAGAATTTCTTTGCCGACACAGTAGATGCGCGGAATCTCATTGATCATGTCGCGCGCTTTGTTCGCCAGCTGCATGGCCTGGTCAGCCAGCATTTTGCCGTTGAGCGCCAAGTGCTGACGGGCCATATCGAGCGAGGCCAGAAAAATGTACGAGGTAGACGTCGTCGTGAGCATGCTCAGCACTGTCTTGACGCGGTCGACATCGACCAGTCCCTCGCGGACGTTGAGAATGGACGTTTGCGTAAGCGATCCGCCCAGCTTGTGAACGCTCGTTGCCGCCATGTCAGCCCCGGCTTGCATCGCTGAAATCGGCAAATCAGAGTGGAAGTGGATATGCACGCCGTGTGCTTCATCCACCAACACCGGAATTTCGTAGTTGTGGGCCGTGCGCACGATTTCGCGCAAGTCTCCGGCAATCCCGAAATAAGTAGGGTTGATGACCAGCAGGGCAGCCGCGTCAGGGTGGGCTTCCAGCGCTTTTTGCACGGCTTTCACTGTAATCCCGTGGGAAATCCCCAAACGCTCGTCCATCGCTGGATGAATGAAAATCGGTACCGCTCCGGCAAAAATAATCGCCGACATGACGGATTTATGCACGTTTCTCGGCACAATAATTTTGTCTCCAGGGCTGCACGTCGCCATAATCATCGCCATAATCGCGCCGCTCGTCCCTTGAACAGAGAAAAATGTATGGTCAGCGCCGAATGCTTCGGCAGCCAGTTCTTGCGCTTCTTTAATCATTGCTTTCGGATGGTGCAAGTCATCCAGCGGGGCAATGTTGATGAGGTCTATCGAGAGAGCGTTCTCCCCGATGAACTCGCGAAATGCCGGATGCATGCCCATACCTTTCTTATGGCCCGGAATGTGAAATTGAATCGGGTTCCGGTTGGCGTGCTCCAACAACCCGCTGAACAAAGGAGTTTTCATTTGTCTCACTACGATCGCCTCGCTTTACGAATCAAGAATAAAGGGGATAAAACAAACAAATTGAGTATAGCAAAATAGGGGGGGAAAGCAAGCGAATTTTTATTCATATTCGCGTGTGGCAGCAGGAGTTTCCTCTGGTAGCCGAGAAGCATAACAAAAATGGGGGGATGGGGATGAAAACAAGAGTAACGGAACTGCTGAAAATCGACCATCCGGTAGTTCAGGGCGGATTGGCCTATCTAGCATACGCAGAATTGGCAGCAGCTGTGTCAAATGCGGGAGGATTGGGACAGGTCACCGCGATGTCGCTGCCCTCGGCAGAAGCGCTGCGCGAAGAAATTCGCAAGGTGCGGCAGTTGACGGACAAACCTTTTGGCGTCAACTTCGCGATTGGCCAATACAACCGCCCTTATGAGGAGGCGCTGGAGGTTGCCATCGAGGAGGGCGTAGCAGCCATCTCCGTGACGGGAGGCAATCCCGAACCTCTTTTGCGCAGGCTGGACGGTCATCCGATCAAAAAGCTCGTGCTGGTCGCTTCCGTGCGGCAAGCGCAAAAAGCGGAAGCGATCGGGGCAGACGCGGTCATGGCGGTCGGACAGGAAGGCGGCGGCCACCTTGGACGCGATGATATCGGTACGTTCGTGCTGATTCCGCGCGTCGTGGACTCTGTAAACATTCCGGTGCTGGCAAGCGGCGGAATCGGTGACGGTCGCGGGCTTCTCGCCGCGCTCGCTCTCGGTGCCGAAGGGGTGGAGATGGGAACACGCTTCATCGCCACACAGGAATGCGTGCATGCCCATGAGGCGTACAAGCAGGCTCTATTGAACGGAACCGAGCAAGATACCGCCGTCATCAAAAGGACGCTGGGAGCCCCGGCGAGGGTCGTGCGCACGCCAGGATCGGACCGCATTTTGCAAATGGAAAAAGCAGGAGCCGGCTATGAAGAGCTGAAAAGCTTCATCAGCGGCGAAAATAACCGCACCTTTATTTACGAAGGCGACTGTGACAACGGCTTTGGCTGGGCTGGTCAAGTCATCGGCCTGATCGACGACATCCCGACCGTGCAGCAGCTGTTCGAGCGGATGCTGCAAGAGGTGGAAGGCGGACTTGGGCGATTGAACAGTCTTCAGGGCAGATAGGCAGGTAAGCGAGCCTATTTTAGAATGCCCGTTATTGTGCCGTCAGGGTGTGCCAAAAACAAAAGAACAGGCAAGCGCTTTTCAAAAGAAAGCGGACCTGTTCTTTTGCATATACCTTAACCAAATGCCAGGGAGGCGATAGATGAAAGGTTAACGACCGATTGTATACAGCTTGCCGAGGACGGTAAACGTGTTTTCGAGGCGTTCCAGCAAGGCTTCCGGATCGGCGAGCACGGGATCATGGCGATCAATCGTAATGCCGCAGAGCAGCTCCGCCTTTTTTACTTGAGCCAGCCTGTCCACCAGCTTTTTCACGCCGTCTCTGCCCAGCTCTGCCTGAGAATGGCTCGTTGGCTCCGTGTGGTCAGGCGACCAGTGGAACGTATCCGGCACGAGCGTCATGACCTCGTCGAGTTTGGACTGGAGCGACTGGCTGATCTCGGTTTTCGCCGGCGCTTCGTAAATCACGGCATACCAGACAAACAGGTGAGTCTGCCATAGCCCGATTTGAAAGTGGGGATGCTTTTTGTACCCGCGTTTGTCATTGGCCCAGGCAACCCACGTATCTTTTGGCGGGTTGACGGTACGGCGAGCGTGCTTGGCTACATGAAAAAACATCTCGTCCCCGGTTTTAAGCGACAAGACAGGCGCGAAATGATGGCCAAGCGCTTCAAGCTTGGGACGAACAATCGTTTTGATGGCGTCCATTCGCTGGTCGAGTCCATCAATGGCAAAAACGTCAAAGTCTTCCTGGTGAAAGCCGGAAAAAGCAGTCATGAAACAAACACCTCAATTTATCCATGATCGATCGCCATGCAAAAGAAAAGGGCGAACGTCCTTGTCAAGGGAGCTTGGAAACCTCCATATGATATCATACCACGCAGGAAAAAAATACTTGCCGGGATATGAATAGCAAAACCGAAGCGTGAATAATATGATATACCACTCACTCCCTTACAGCGAAAGTGAAATCTGAGTATTCTGTCAACGGGAGGGGCCTGGATGAATCTCGGCATGGAGTTGGAGTATTACAATCTCGCGGTTTGGTTTGATCGCAAAACATTGCACGCGATGGTGCAGGCCCTGGTGGAAGCGGGGGTGAGCGTCACGTGGAAGGAATCTCCCGAGCAGTTTCACCTCCTCGTGAATACCACAGACGGCCTTTCCGACTGGAAAATGCAGCGATTAAACGGGTCTTACAAGCTGCAAGTGGCAGGTGTTCCGGTGCATGACTCCCGCGTGGCGCTGGTGCTATACCGCTTCGTGGAGCAGGCCAAGGGGCACGCCATCATCAAGGTCACGTTTGAAGACTGCATCTTGGTGAAGCACGTCCAGTACGGCGAAGTCGTCAGAATAGTGGAAATTAAAGGAGCTGAGAAAACAATGATCTACGAAAAATTTTGCAACGTGACGATGGACCAGGTGATTGCTGCTTTGAAACGACGCGACTCAGAAGAACGGATTCCTGTCTTGCGCCTGGAGCTTGATTACGAATTGGCGACGTTGTTTGATGCGATACAGGCAGAAGATCAGACGCAAATTGGCAAATCCATGGAAATACTAAAACAGCTTCGTCGGGAAATGCTGCTGCTGGAAGCGTAGGTAGACTGGAGGATAACCATAGGACGATGAGTTTGACACATAGGCGCGCGAATTAAAAAAAGCGACATCTCACAATGGAGAGTGTCGCTTTTTTTGGTTGCGCAAATTTTAGTAATTCTTGTTTTGCCCAAGACTTTGTTTGAACGCCAGGCAATGCGGAGGTACAATAGAGGAGGTTTTGACTGCTTATACGCACGCACGTATCAGAAAGGAAGAAAATGTTTTGGAACCATTCCTATCCCAGACTTCCAATGTAGCGATTTTGCTCTTGGCGGTCATCGCGCTGACCCTGATTTTGCTGCTCGTCATCATCCTGCAATCCGTTCGCATCAACCGGATGCGCAAATCGATCAACAGGCTGATGACAGGTACCGGAGGAGCCAACCTGGAGGAAGGACTGCACAGATTGCTTGATCAGGTGGATGAAGTGAAAAAGCTGCAAAGTGATCAGCAGTTTACGATCAATCGCCTGTCGCAGCGCATTGCAGCCCAATGTGGCAAAGTAGCGATTATTCGCTACAACGCTTTTGGAGATGTCGGAAGCGATCTCAGCTTTTCCATGGCGATTTTGGACGATGCCCAAAACGGCGTGGTGATCACCAGTATTTTCGGCCGGGAAGAATCGCGCGTGTATGCCAAGCCGATTGAAGCGGGCGCATCCACTTACCATTTGTCCGAAGAAGAACAGGCCGCAATCAAAAAGGCGATGACTGCCAATCCTGGATTGTAACTCCTAGCGAATTCTTTTGAAACCGCAAGCATATGAATGATTCAGGGAGATCCTTTCGTCTCCCTGCGCTATATTGCAGATATTCGTTATTTTTGCGCAAATTCATCTGCTTTTTCATCAAGACTTTTGAGGGCGCCTGTTGTATAATAAAGGTGTCAAGGATGGCTTTTTTTCGGAAAAACAAAAAGTAGGTGATCCGCCTTCATTACCCAAATCGATTTTCGATTCGCGGGGCAAGGCCAGGTTCTACAGCGTTCCTTCGTTGACACTTAGCGTATCTCCTCTACATTTGGACACAGTTTGGTCGTAATCGGCCCACGGAAACCAAAAGAATTGAGGAGATATTTATGGCACAGCGTTTAGCAACCAACTACGCCAAGGCCTATTTTACGGTGAATGAAGAGGAGCTGAACCAATTCGTCTCGCTCTTCACCAATGAACACATTTCAGTCGATGTCAAAGTATGCGACAACGGCGACCGCGACGTGATTCTGACTGACCATAACGGCGAAATTCAACTGAGTTTTTGCCGTGCGGGCAACCGCTATTCCTGCGATAGCTCCTATCTCATTCGGGACAGACAGCTGGCAAACGCGATGCGAAAAGCGATGAAAACGTTTCGGGGCTACGGAATCGTCCACAGAATTTACGAAGGCTTCACCATGGTCTACCATTACGACCAAGGTTCTGTTGTAAGCATTCAGGAATTGTCTGGGGATGAGGAGACGTCCATCTTTGAAAATACCTCTCTGAACGCGGCGAGCGAGCTGGAGTCGTTGTTCCAGCAAGAAGGCAGCGAAAGAGAGATCGAGTCCTTGCGTCAGGAGACGGACCGCTGGCTGGATTTGCGAAATTGGGCAAAGGGAGCTGCGCCTGAGAAGCTTCCAGCAATCGATGCACGCTTAGTGTCATTGTCGCAGCGGCTGTTTGAATTAGAAGTGTAGGAACGTTCGACGAAAACGGGTGCCAGATGGTGCCCGTTTTTTTCTTGGACTTTTTCTTGAAAAGGGTATTGTCAAAGTAGGCAAATACATGGTATTGTTGTTTTCGTTGGAAACAGGATTAGGAACCAGGATTCACTTCAAAGGGTGGATAACAAGAGGGAAACCGCCCCCGTTAGTGAATGACGCAGGTCCTAGCGATGTTTAACATTACACTCGTTAGGAAGGGGGAACCGAAAGATGGAATACTCGACTTTCGGAAGACACGTTGCTGTTGACACATGGGGAGTTCAGTTTGACTTGTTGAACGACGCAGAATTTTTGAAAAAGGAAATGATTGAAGCTGCTGAGGCATGCGGAGCTACGGTGCTTAGCGTGCAAGCAAAGCAGTTTTCTCCTCAGGGTGCTACCGTACTGGTTCTTCTCTCGGAAAGCCACCTGTCCATTCATACTTATCCTGAGCGCGGTTTTGCTGCTCTGGATTGCTACACTTGTGGCGAGACAGTCGATCCGCAAGTTGCTATCGACTACTTGGTATCCGTGCTGAAGCCGGAGAAAACCTACGCGAAGAAACTCGTTCGCGGAATTGGTGAACTGCAAGTGATTGAGCCAGAAATCAAAGTGGCTGAAGTTGTGAGCAAGTAACAAACGGAAGAGTATTCAAGAGGTGCGGAACCACATTCCGCACCTCTTTTACGTGAGTGAGCGACATCATTACGGCTGTTTGACGGTCGCGCCCATATCGTGCAGGAGTCTGGTGAACTCCGTCGAGGTGTTCATCACTTTTTGTCCGGCCGTACCGCCTTCGTGCAAAAGATCGTTGGTGCGATTGGTGGCTTCCTGGTAAATTTGCGCATTGATCGCGCGTACCCGATCAAATACGGATGGCTCGGATGATACTTGCAGCTGCAAGGCAGGGGAAACTGCGCGGCAAGCCGAGTGCACCTGTTGCTCAATCACTTCTGCCTGGGGCTGGGCGAGGTTGTCGCGCACTTTGACGCCTATGACGGCGTCGTTGCCGCTGACGACCACTGTGGCCCGATCTACGCCGGGAACGTCGTCTGCCGCTTTCGTCAGCTGTTCAGCGAGGTTTTGATTGAAGCCGTTTGAGGTGTAGCCTTTCAGGTAGTTTTGCGCGTTGATTCCTTGTGTATAAGCGTTATGATCGTGCGCGATGCTGGATCGCGTCAGCGGTGTCTTTGAATACGAGCTGCTTTGCGTCTGCGCTCCTGTGTCGGGACCTGCTTTGGAAGTTGCGCACCCGACCAGCGCTGCTGCAATCAAACATAAGCCTGCTAGATAGCTCGGCCCTTTTTTCCTCATGGCAGACCACCTCCTGTCTATAGTATGGCGCTTGTGGCACATGCTAATCAGGAAGTGCTTTCCGTCAAAAAATGCCCATTGTGCCGGGTTTCACGACCTGTTAATATGGAAGGTATGCATAACAGAGGAGGTTCACATGAAGCGTCTTGACATACGCAACATCGCGATTATTGCCCACGTTGACCACGGGAAAACTACTTTGGTTGACAAGCTTTTGATTCAATCGGGCACATTCCGCAGCAATCAGCAGGTAGAGGAGAGAATGATGGACTCCAACGACCTGGAGCGGGAGCGCGGGATTACGATCCTGGCGAAAACGACATCCGTGAAATACAATGAGTTCACCATCAACATTTTGGATACCCCGGGCCACGCCGACTTCGGTGGCGAGGTAGAGCGGATCATGAGCATGGTGGACGGCGTTCTTTTGATTGTTGACGCATTTGAAGGCTGTATGCCACAAACGCGTTTCGTATTGAAAAAAGCGCTCGAAGCAAAAGTTACCCCAATCGTTGTCGTGAACAAGGTAGACCGCGACAATGCACGCCCTCAAGAAGTCATCAACGAAGTGTACGACCTGTTTATCGATCTCGACGCGACGGAAGATCAGCTGGAATTTCCGATCGTTTACGCTTCCGGTCTGCAAGGTATCGCAGGCATGGAGCCAGATAAGCTGGAAGGCGACCTTCGTCCACTCTTCGACACCATTGTTGAGCATATGCCTGCACCTGATGCCGACGAAGCGGCTCCACTCCAAATGCAAGTAACCATGCTGGATTACAACGACTTTTTGGGTCGTATCGGGATCGGCCGCATTTATCGCGGAACGATGAACGTAAATGAAATGGTATCTGTTACCACACGCGAAGGCGAAGTGAAAAAAGCGCGGATTCAAAAGCTGTTTGGCTTCTCCGGCTTGCAGCGCGTGGAACAAAAAACAGCAAGAGCGGGCGATATCGTAGCGATCGCAGGGATTGACGATATCAACGTCGGGGAAACGGTGTGCCATGCAGACCATCCAGACGCATTGCCATTGCTGAAAATTGACGAGCCAACGCTGCAAATGACTTTCCTGGTGAACAACAGCCCGTTTGCAGGTCGCGAAGGCAAGCACGTAACATCCCGCAAGCTGCGTGATCGCCTGATGGCGGAATTGGAGACAGATGTATCTCTTCGTGTCGAGGAAACAGATTCTCCAGATGCTTTCATCGTATCTGGGCGCGGCGAATTGCATCTGTCCATCCTGGTCGAAAACATGCGTCGCGAAGGCTTCGAGCTGGGCGTATCCAAGCCGGAAGTTATCGTGCGTATGGTCGATGGACAAAAAATGGAGCCGGCAGAGTTTCTCGTGATCGACGTACCGGAAGAGTACACCGGGCCAGTCATGGAGACGCTTGGCCAACGCAAGGCTGAGATGGTCAACATGATCAACAACGGCTTCGGTCAAGTTCGCCTGGAATTTATCATTCCATCCCGCGGTTTGATCGGCTACCGGACAGAGTTCTTGACGATTACTCGCGGCTACGGCATCCTCAACCACTCCTTCGACAGCTATCGTCCGCTGGTGCAAGGCGCGGTAGGTGGACGCCATGCCGGGGTGCTCATTTCCCATGAGACAGGCACAGCGACCACGTACGGACTGATGTCTGTAGAGGATCGCGGAATCATGTTCATCCAGCCTGGTACGGAAGTATACGAAGGCATGATCGTGGGCGAGCACAACCGCGACAATGACCTGACTGTGAACGTCTGCAAGGAAAAGCATGCGACAAACGTGCGTTCCGCAACGAAAGACGAGACGGTAAAAATGAAGACGCCACGTCTGCTGACGCTCGAAGAAGCTTTGGAATACTTGAATGACGACGAGCTGTGCGAGGTAACTCCGCATTCCGTTCGCCTGCGCAAAAAGTATCTGAACAAATCGGATCGTGAGCGCTATGAAAAACAAAGACGCTGGGAAGCACAACCGCAAGCCTAAGCGTGAATAACAAGAAAGCCGCTTTGCCCTGACCGGGACGAAGCGGCTTTTTTGACTTTGGTTGATCTACAAAAGACTTTCGATGTCGGCTGCAAGCTCTTCCGGTTGCACGCGGGCGCCGATGCGCTTGACCACCTGTCCGTCCTTGTCGACGAGAAATTTTGCGAAGTTCCATTCGATATCTTCGCTTTCGCCTTCCGGTGCGTGTGCTTTCAGGTGCTGGTACAAAGGATGGGTGCCAGGGCCATTGACCTCGAGCTTGGCAAACAACGGGAAGGTCACGCCGTAGTGACTTTCGCAAAAGGAAGCGATCTCTGCTTCGCTGCCTGGTTCTTGACCCGCAAACTGGTTGCAAGGAAAGCCGAGCACGGCAAAGCCTTTGTCCTTGTATTTTGTGTACAGTTCCTGAAGTCCTTTGTACTGCGGAGTCAAACCGCACTGGCTGGCCGTGTTGACGATCAGAAGCACTTGTCCTTTGTAAGCGGCAAGCGTCGTCTCTTCTCCGGAAATCGTTTGGACGGCAATATCGTACAAGCTCATTGGATTCCCACCTTTTTGGCATACTTGACTTGTCCATCATAGCATGTTCGCCCAAAAATAGGCAGTAACTGGCGCGCGCCAAAGTGTGTGCCGATCTATTTTGACAAATGAAACGGTTACCTGATAAAGTAAAAAGGATACATAAAAATGTGGAAACAGAATAAGAGGATGCAAAAGAAACAGTCGATTCCCGCATGTGAAACGAGAAATCCTTTTGCGTTACAGGAGAGATCAGGATGGACTGGATACAGCTTGCTTCAACTTACGTACCCGCCAACCCGGATCAGCTCACGGCGTTTGACAGCTTCCGCCTGTGGGCAGACCATAACCGGGCTTGGATCTTGTTTGTGCAATTGATTATCGTGTACTACCTTGGATTTGCAACCCGCATTCGCATGCCGATTTTGAAAACATTGCTTTTGTACATTTTGCTGTTCGCAGGTGCGCTTATTTTTGCCATTCTGGATGTCCAACTGCCGGTGAAGAGCGCGATGCTGGTTGCCATTGCGATTTTGGTCGTTGTGAAATTGCGCATCAAGCCGGAGCAAACAGAGCGAAAGTGAGGATTTCTCATGAAGCGTGAAGATGCCCTTTTTAACTGGCTGCAAATTCAGGTTGTGGCAGAAGCCCGCCCCGACGATCAGTCTGCGCTCGACACTGCCGCGTTTTTTGCCCAGCTGTTGCTGGAGGATCATGCCATCAGCGAGCTTTCGTACCGGGTGGAAAACGGCTGGTATCATTTGTCGGGCAAGCAGGAAGCGGGTGCGGTAGATAACCGCTATCCCGCGGAAGCGGTGGAGAGCCTGCTGGCTGCGATTGAAAACGAGCCGAAATTCAACTGTTGATGAGCGAAACAAAAAGACTCCCGAAGCCTTGGGGACGAATCCGAGGCTTGCGGGAGTCTTTTTTAATCCAGGTGCGGGTGATTAGCCTCAAAACAAACTGGTTCTGCAAGCGGAAAATGGGCCATTAGGAGTGGTTTTCTTCCGGATGCAACTTTTGAAAAAAATGCGCCGTCTGTATGGTTGCCCTGGGCACAGAGGGAATGACTGGCAGAATAGAGGGGGAACAACAATGAAAAAAATCATGACCAGGCCCGTTTTGGCTGTCGTAACAGCGGCGGGACTCATCGGTTGCCTGACACCGCTTCTGGCGGACGCAAGCTCGACAGGAGCAGCCGAAACATCTAAGGTAGTCATGAATGAGCAAGGACAGAAAGCGACCCGATATCAGCTCAAGGAGCTTGTCCAAAGCGATCCGGCTACGCTGAACACGCTCCTGAAAACACAGGCAGACCATCTGTACATTATCGTCGATAAAATTAATTTGAACGTAAAGTTGCAATCGTATATGGAAACGAACAAGGCGGAATGGGAGCGGATTTATCGCGACTACTACAACGACATCTGGCTGGAAGTGCGCAGCCCGAAAGCGGATGAGCAACTGGTCAGCGTGAGCGCCCAGACGAAAAGCGACAAGGTGTACATCAAAGGTCTTGTGACACCGGACGTGACCAAGGTGGTCGTGACCAAGCCGAACGGTGATATCATCGAGACGGTGCCGACCAGCGAGCACTCGTTTACCGTCAGCTTCCCTGCCGTCGGTACGTCCGCCGAGCAGTATGTGACTGTTCAGGCTTTTGCGGGAAGCGTGCTTGCCGACACGGAGAAAGTAAAGCTCGTAGCGCAAACGGAAGAGGACAAAAACAGGCTGCTCCATATGTTCACGGTTTATGACGCGAAAAAAGCAGAGTGGCAAGTCAAAGGGATTGTCAAGCACGGGGCGGAGCGGGTTGTCGTCACGTATAACGGCGTGCGAAAAGAGGCCAGCCTGAAAAAGCTGCTCGATAACGTTGACAGCTTCAGTGTGACTTTCGAGAATCCGACGACGGATGCCAAGAGCAGCAAGGCTGTGATCGAAGTGTATGAGGCCGGGAAAAAGGTGGACGAGGACTCGATTGCGATTGAGCCGAATAAGACACCGGACAACAATCCGGCAGTAGACTACAGCATTGCGGGCACAGCTGTGCACGACATAAAGAAAAAGCAGATCGAACTGAAAGGTACCGTCAAGGGCTGGGACAAAAAGCAAAAGGCGAAGCTTTTCGCGATTAAACCAGACGGCAAGAAAAAAGAGATCAAGCCCAATGACAAGGGCGAGTACACGCTGGAATTGACGTACAAAGATCGCTCGTACACGGCCAAAGCGATTCAGCTTGAACTGTATGTAAAAGACAAGCTGGTCAAGCAAGCAGACATCGTCCTGAGCACGAAGGTCATCGTCGCGCCGCCTAAGCATGATGAGGATGAGAAGAAGCACAAGCATCCGAATGGCAAAGCGTACGGCTTCTGGAAGAAACACGATGGCAAATGGGACGATGACGATCGGGACGACGATGACCGCGATCGTGACGAAGATGACGACGATCGTGACAAAAAGAAAGACAAGTAGCTGCTGTTACGGCTGTTTGTAAGTCTGGACGTAATCGACCAGTTCGCGGATGTAGTCGCCGAGGATCGGGATCGAGAGAAATTGTGTCAGTAGCGAACCGAGCAGTGCGAGAACGATAGCAGTCCCAATCGTCAAACCAAGACCCCGGGCAAGACCTGCGAGGAAATTGATCCAGAGCAGCTTGCGCGGGGCTGTGTAATTTTGGATGACATCAGCAAGCCGGATATCCTCCAAAAACATGGCGATCTTATCCATGCGCTCGTTCATTTTCCGCACTTCCTGAAGCTCGTGGAGGACTTGATCTATTTTGTGCATGAGCCGATCTGTAGGCGTAGGAGCCACTTGTTTCAACCTCCTTGTTCCTGGAAGCATTGTTTTCTACCAGTTTAGGGAAAAAGCCGACCAGAATCAAGGCGGGGAGGAAAGGTTTGCCTCCGGCTTGCGGGAGGGGTACAATAGACGTACAAAAGTATACGAGGAGGCATCCGAATGGCTGAAACCGTATCCCAAACCTTATCGGAAGAACTGTTCGCGCTCCTGCAAAAAGAGCGCTTTGTGACGTTGGCCACAGTCGATCACGAGACAGGTGCGCCATCCGTCAGTTCCTTGTCCTGGACTTTTGCTGTGAACAGCGGACTCATCCGTTTTGCTGTAGACAGCCGCTCCCGCATTCTCGCCAATATCGCCAAAGAACCGCAGGTCGTGCTGCATTTGATCGGGGCAGGCTCTTCTTTTGCGATCAACGGGCGCGCCGAGCTGAAGGCAGAACGGCTGGAAGGGGTTCCCCTGAAGCTTGCGATGGCGGAGATTGCGATTGACTCTGTCAGAGACGTGATGTTTTACGGTTCGCGCATATCCGTAGAGCCTCAGTACGAAAAGACATACGACAAAAATGCCGCAGCGAAGCTGGACAATCAGGTCATGGACGCCTTGAAAAAAGCGTAGGCGCGGTTGTCACACTCTTGTGGAAAATCTTGTTGACAAGAAACAGCGCTATCCTTTAGTATTAGGTCATTCAAATTGAATAGCAAACTTCTTATCCAGAGAGGCGGAGGGACTGGCCCGATGATGCCCGGCAACCAATCACCTGTATGTTCGTTCATACGGGGAGATAATGGTGCTAATTCCTGCAGAGTTTTTTAACTCTGAAAGATGAGAAGGTCTTGCTTACGGCGACGTAAACAAAGCCTTCTTTCAGAGGAAAGGGGGCTTTTTTCATGCCCCTCGACATCATTGGAGGGAGAGAATTACGGTATGAGACTGGAAACAAAATTGATTCAGGCAGGCGTAGGCAAAGATGAGAAAATGGGTGCGGTGAGCTTCCCCGTCTACTACGCTACCGCTTATCGCCATCCGGCGCTGGGACAGAGCACAGGTTTTGACTATACGCGGACGGCGAATCCTACCCGTTCTGTTTTGGAAGAGACAATCGCTGAGGCAGAGGGAGGCGATGCCGGCTTTGCCTGCGCGTCCGGGATGGCGGCAGTCCATACGGTAATGGGGTTGTTTTCCCAAGGCGATCACCTCATCGTATCGCTCGATTTGTACGGCGGGACGTATCGCTTGTTTGAACAAGTGCTTTCCCGTTACGGGCTTGCTTTTACTTACGTAGATTTGCGCGATCTGGAAGCGGTGAAAAAGGCGCTGCGCGCAGAGACGAAAGCGATTTTCGTCGAGACGCCGACCAATCCGCTCATGCAGATTACAAATATTCGTGAAATAACCAGCTTGGCCAAGCAACACGGGCTTCTGACGATTGTAGACAACACGTTCATGACTCCGTATTGTCAACGCCCGCTAGAGCTTGGGGCTGATGTGATTTTGCACAGCGCAA
The DNA here is from genome assembly GCF_038000275.1 of Brevibacillus sp. FSL K6-0770. Lineage (NCBI taxonomy): Bacteria > Bacillati > Bacillota > Bacilli > Caryophanales > Paenibacillaceae > Brevibacillus > Brevibacillus sp. FSL K6-0770. The sequence goes on along the minus strand of NZ_JBBOBQ010000001.1, from coordinate 3,791,691 downwards.
CGAAGTATTTGGGCGGACACAACGATGTGCTGGCAGGGTTGATCGTTACAAAGGGCGAGGAGTTGTCGGAAAAAATCCGGTTTTTGCACAATTCGATCGGCGCGGTGCTGGGGCCGCAGGATAGCTGGCTTCTGGTGCGCGGCATGAAAACGTTGGCGCTGCGCATGGACAGACACCAGTCGAATGCGCTCGCGGTAGCGAAAAAGCTGAAAGAACATCCAGCCGTTGCCGAAGTGTTTTACCCCGGACTGGAAGAGCATCCCGGGCATGAGATTCAGGCGAGCCAGGCGAGCGGATACAGCGGCATGGTTTCGTTCCGGGTACGCTCCCAGGAGCAGGTGGGCTTGTTTCTGCAAAATTTGCGCGTCGTCTCCTTTGCGGAAAGTCTTGGCGGGGTAGAGTCGTTGTGTACGTACCCGGCGACACAGACTCACGCAGACATCCCCGAGGAAGTGCGGGCGTATGTCGGCGTGTGCGATCGATTGCTGAGGCTTTCGGTGGGGATTGAACATCCGGATGATTTGATCGCTGATTTGTTTCAAGCGCTGGATGCAAGTCTCGTCGTTGGGGGGGCTGTTCGATGAATTTCGCGACAAAAGTTTTGCATGGCTCCACAGGCATCGATCCGTTTACAGGTGCGTCGTCGGTTCCGATTTACCAGGCTTCCACTTTTCATCAGTTTGATATCGATCAGCCGGGCACATACGATTACGCCCGCTCGGGGAACCCGACGAGACATGCGCTGGAAGAAGCGATCGCCGCACTCGAAGGCGGAGCGCGCGGGTTCGCCTTTTCTTCCGGCATGGCGGCCATTTCCAGTGTGTTCATGCTCTTTTCGGCGGGCGATCATATCGTGGTCGCGGAAGATGTGTACGGCGGCACTTTCCGTTTTCTGACGAGAGTGCTGTCGAGAATGGGAATCTCTGTCACGTTTGTGGATGCGACACAGACGGAAGCGGTGCGCGCGGCGATCACTCCGGCTACCAGAGGGGTCTATCTGGAAACTCCGTCCAATCCGACGTTGAAAGTGACCGATATCGCTGCCGTTTCCGCCATTGCGAAAGAGCATGACCTGCTCGTCATCGTGGACAATACGTTCCTGACGCCGTACTATCAGCGGCCATTGGAGCTGGGGGCGGATATCGTCATCCACAGTGCAACCAAGTTTATCGGCGGCCACAGCGACGTTGTTGCAGGTCTGGCGGTAACCCGCGATGAAGCGCTCGGCGAACAGCTGTACCTCATCCAAAACGGCATGGGAGCCGTTCTCGGCGTTCAGGATTGCTGGCTGGTCATGAGAGGGCTGAAGACGCTCAAAGCGCGTCTGGATGTCAGCACGAAGTCTGCCGGAGTTTTGGCGGAATGGCTTTCTTGCCACCCCGAAGTGAGCCGCGTCTACTATACAGGCTTGGCTGAGCATCCGGGACATCTCGTTCAGCAAAAACAGGCGAGCGGCCACGGCGCCGTATTGTCTTTTGACGTCGGGAGCCGCGAGCGGGCAAAAGCGTTGTTTGACCGCGTAAAGCTGCCGATTGTAGCGGTCAGTCTTGGCGCGGTGGAGACGATTCTCTCGTATCCGGTCATGATGTCGCATGCGGCTATGCCGGCAGAGGAGCGGCAAGCACGCGGCATTACAGACGGTTTGATCCGGTTGTCCGCAGGTCTGGAAGACGCGGACGATTTGCTGGCAGACTTGAAACAGGCTTTGGAAGCACTGCCGCCTTTGCCATCCGCGATTCCAAGCAAAAAAGAGGCATACTCCCGGGTGTAACGAACCGGGGGCTATGCCTCTTTTTCTTATGGAGTGCCAGTGCGATTTACGTTGATTTTTCCTTGCGGGGTACGCCCATCGTTGTTGATCTGTTGTTGCTGATTTTCCTGCGCCGGTGTTTCTTCGCGCTTTCTGACATCTCGCGGCAGTTGCGGAATGATCCGTCCGACGATGTCGGCCAATTCCTCTGCGAAGCCGGAGATCGGGTGGCCTCTGCGAATGTCTGCCGCCATTTCTTTCAGCCGCTGAACGATGTCCGGGTCGGCTGTTACGACGGCATTGGCCCCCTGCGGGTCTTCTTTCAGCGCTTCTGCTACGGTGTACTTGATGACGCCGACTTCCGGCCGATCCAATTGGGCGTCTACATCGATCCCGACGACGGCGTATTTGCCAATCACCACGGCTGTGGCGCCATTGACTTTTTTCACGCGAGTAGCCAACTGGACGAGACGGTCGGCGGTCGCCTGCGAAGATTGGTTGTAAGCTGGTTCCGGTGCCGTTTGCTGAACGCGCTGGGTATGGGGCGCTTGCTGTTGGTTGGGTTGTGGCGCAGCCTGGTTCGCTTTGTTGCCCGCCATGCACCCTGACAAAACAAGGCTCGCACCCAGGCAACCAATGATGATCCGTTTCACACGCATACTCCCTTTCCCCGTAGTGCCTCCGATCAGGAGGGCAGGTTACCTGTATTTTGTTCCCCTCCGCCCCATTTCATTCTGCCAAGGGTCGTCTATCTCTGTTCGACCGAACATAGACTGTAGTACATCACGTCGCCACAATTGAGCATCCCTCCAAAAATTGCATACCGTATATAAGAAGGGTAATAGGAGGCGAGATTTTGAAGAAAATCTACGTACTGGACACCAACGTACTCCTGCAAGATCCACGGGCGATGTTCTCTTTCGCTGACAACGAAATTGTCATACCCGCAGTGGTGTTGGAAGAAATCGATTCCAAAAAGCGGTACATGGATGAAATTGGCCGCAACGCACGGTACGTATCGCGGCTCTTTGACAGTTTTCGTGAGCTGGGTCATTTGCACAAAGGCATTACCCTGGAGACAGGCGGGCTCTTTCGGGTGGAGCTGAACCATTCTTCGCTCCATCAGTTGCAAAAGCAATTTACGGAAATGACGAACGACAACCGCATTTTGGCGGTCGCACTCAATTTGCAGGAGGAGGAGAACCAATCCCCACAGCCCAGACCCGTCATTTTGGTGAGCAAGGATGCGCTCATGCGTGTGAAGGCAGATGCCTTGAACATTTCAGCGGAAGATTTTCTTTCGGATCGCGTCGTAGGTGAATTTTCCAGCATTTACACCGGCTATCAAAAGATGATGGTAGCCTCGGAGATCATCAAGTCTTACTACGCGACGCGCAAGCTTCATCTGGCTACCTGTTTCCCTCGCTATCGCTTTTATCCGCACCAGTTTCTCGTATTGAAGGACGAGTGCAACCCGTCCATTTCCGCGATTGGAAAAGTAGACCCTGACGGCAAAACTTTGGAAATGCTTGTATCAGATGACGATCCGATTTGGGGCATCCGGGCCCGAAATGTGCAGCAAAGAATGGCGACAGAGCTGTTGCTGCGAGATGATATTCCGCTCGTGACCATGACGGGGAAGGCGGGAACAGGCAAGACGTTGCTGGCTTTGGCTGCGGGGCTGCTGCAGATTGAAGATCAGCAAAAGTACAAAAAGCTGTTGGTAGCAAGACCTATCGTTCCTTTAGGAAAAGACATCGGTTATTTGCCCGGCGAGAAAGAAGAGAAATTGCGGCCGTGGATGCAACCGATTTATGATAATTTGGAATATTTGTTCAACACAAAGCGCCCAGGCGATCTCGACAAAATTTTGGCGGGAATGGGCAGCTTGCAAGTAGAAGCGTTGACCTACATTCGCGGCCGCTCGATTCCGGGACAGTTCATCATTATTGACGAAGCGCAAAACCTGACCAAGCACGAGGTAAAAACGATTTTGACCAGGGTAGGCGACGGCTCGAAAATCGTTTTGATGGGCGACCCGGAGCAGATCGACCATCCGTATTTGGACGAAAGCAACAACGGTCTGACTTATGTAGTGGAAGTATTCAAAGACCAGAAGCTGGCCGGGCATATCCGCCTGGAAAAAGGCGAGCGGAGCGTGCTTGCACAACTCGCGGCCGATTTGTTGTAAAAAGCGTGTATGAAAATCGTTTTGCGGACCATACTATAGTTGTCGAGCCCGTCAGATTCATGTAGCAAACGGCGAAATGCCTTGCAGGAGGCGAAGATCCGTGGATAATCATGAATTAGCAATCGACGAAAGTCGAATGGAAATAAGCCGAGTTCTTGGGTAACCTAATCTCTTCAGGGAGGTTGAAGTGCCAAAGAGAATAACCGGTAAAACCCCATAAGCAATCGGGCTCGACAAAGAACCGCTCCCAATCTGGGGGCGGTTTCATTTTTGCTCGGCGAGAGGGTCATAAAAAAACGCGAAAAACCGTGGGAATGGTTCCGCGTTTTGCTTTGTTGGCGAATGAGTCAAAAAGTTAAGCGTTGGAATGGGCGATTGCTTTGCGCAAAGCGGAAATGGTGCCGATGTGCATGCCCTCATGGAACAGGGTGAAGACCATCATCTCGCCATACGTGTTCATGACACCTTTGTCACCCAACTGGAACGGCTTGGGCAGCGGGTCATTCAGTTTCGTTTGCAACTGCTCTTTTACCCGGGCGTGCTGCTCCTTCAATTGTGCCGCCAGCTCCTCGATGGATGGCACATCGCCTTGCCAGTCTGCGGGCTTTGTGCCGGGGCTGAACAAAGCGGCATACGACGGAGGACATTTCATTTCGGCTGGTCCGAACAACAAGTAATCCTGCGTGAGCAAGATGTGGCCGATATTCCAGTGAATGTTGTTTTTGAATCCTGCCGGAACAATCTCTGCCTCTTGCTCGGATGTTTTGGACAAGCCTTCAAGAAACATGCCGCGAATCATATCATACTGATTCCATACAAATGAGTAATCCTGCATGACAAAACCACCTTTCATCCATTTCCATTCTTCTCCATGTTACCGTAAAAAGACGATTCAGAAAACAAGCTCCCGCTATTTTTTGCAAGGTTGTCCCGCTGCCTTCATACACATGTAAAAAGGAGGGAGCGCATATGGTCACGTTGGACTCATCCATCGCCTTTTTTGTGTATGTGACGGCTGTTTCCAGTGCGGCGGCAGGTGTGACGGAAGCGTTCAAATCGATTATTCCGTTCTTGTCGACGGACTATGAGCCGAAGGAAGATTGCTGGGAGGATCAAAACCATGCGGCGCGGCTGATGAATTACAAGCGATTTTTCAACCTGCTCATCTCTGTTTTGGCGGCCGGCGTCATTTTTGGCATGCTCGGTCTGGACCCCGCCCTGATCTTGACAGGCGCACAGACGGCGTATGTCGAAGACCCGTGGCAGGTAGGAACGTGGCTGTGGGGCATCGTCGCGGTGTTCGGCTCGCCATTTTTCGCTTCCGTCCTGAAAATTTTGGAAGGCTTCAAGCAATCGGTCAATCACAATCAGCCACCCAATCGCCCGCGGCAAAAGGTAAGCGGTCCGCGGGAGTGAGCACAACCTGGTTGAATCATGCTTGCAGCGTGCGGTAAGATAGCAAAAGTACATACCGCAAAGTAGGTGGGCACGATGAAATGGCAAAATTCATTCCGAATGCTTGGACTGTTTGTACTGCTTGCTTGTATGCTGGCAGCCTGTTCGTCGCAAGCAGGGCCAGCCGGGGCGTTTGATCCGGAAAATCAGCAGGAATATGGCGTCAGCGGGGTTTACCTCGGCCAAAACATCAAGGAAGCGATGGACTTGCTAAAGCCGACCAAAGCCGATTTTATGGACATGATCTCCCGCGAAAGCTATACGGTGGAGAGAATGGCAAAAGGCGAGGGCGAGGCGGTCATGGGCATGCTTTTGATCGATCGCACACAGCTGCTCGTCAAGGTCAGAAAAGGCGAACTGATCTCGATCATGCTCGGCGGCGTGGCAAAAGAAGATGCGGCACGCTTTCAGACGCTCCGCGGGCTGTCCATGTACGACAGCAAGGAACAACTGAAAAAATTGTACGGCGAAGGGTCCGGAGAAACCGAGGTTGTGTACGAAGGCAGCAAATATACGGCCAATTTCGGTGTCTCGGGCGGTCAGGTAGTCTGGTTCCGCTTTGACAGCAAGTAGTCGTCTTGGCAAAAAAGCAGGCGGGTTCTCCAAAAGGGAGCCCGCCTGCTTTTTTATGCGCGGCGCGAAGGCACGTTACGACAAAGCCAGAAAGTCCAGCTTGACCTTGTATGCCTTGGCGATCCCTGCGGCAAGCTCCGCCAGATTGCTGTCGATGAGGTAGATGGTATCCGCTTGATCCGCCTGGGGGATCGTGCCCTTGACATGCTCTTTCCATTGCTCGGCCGCTGCCCAGCGATCGTCGGGCGAGCCGGAGTTTTTATCTGCCGTAAACAGCGCGACTTGATCTGCATAAACAAACGTATGGCCATTTTCCGTGACGAAGCCGATGTCAGCCCCCTCGTCTATTACGGCTTGAGGAGGAAGCAGCAGCAAGGAGAACTCCTCCCCAAGCATGTTGGATTTTTGCAAGATCGCCGCAAGCTTGTCCCGCTCTTCTTCGCTCTCGACAATAAAAAGCAGTTTGTCCCGAGCAAAGACATTGACATGGTCTCCGATTTTATGTATGACTTGAGCATAGAACCCGGGCAGCTTCCCGGCGGGGATCGCAAGCTCGATTCCGTACATATGTCGCATATCCTTCATCCTTTTCGCAAGCTTTCTTTTTATCGTATCAAAAAATCAGGGAGGTTCCTATTCTTATGAGCGACCAACATCTCGCCGTCCAATCTTTTGCCTTGGGAGGCTTTCAAACGAATGCCTACGTCTTGACCAACAAAGAAACAAACGAAACGATTGTCATTGATCCAGGTATGCAGCCAGAGCGGCTGCTCCAGGAAATTGCCGGTAAAAACGTCGTAGCGATCTTGTTGACCCATGCGCATCTCGACCATATCGGAGGGCTGAATCAAGTAAGAGCGCTGACCAAAGCTCCGGTGTACATTCACCCGCTGGAACAAGAGTGGCTGACCAATCCTGATCTGAACGGGTCGAGCCGTTGGGGACTGCCTGAGCCGATTGTTTGCGAGCGGGCAGAGCATGAGCTTGCCGATGGTCAAACGCTTGCTCTGGCTGGTTTCTACATCCAGGTGCTGCATACGCCCGGGCACTCTCCGGGAAGCTGTTCCTTTGTGATCGGAAAGCATTGCTTTGGCGGGGACGTCCTGTTCCAGCAAAGCATCGGCCGTACCGATCTGTTCGGAGGCGACTACGAGACGCTGATGATCAGCATTCAAGACAAGCTGTTTGAGCTGGAAGATGACACCATCGTCTACCCTGGACACGGTCCCAAGACGACGATTGACTACGAAAAAACGTACAATCCGTTCGTGACAGGCATGCTGCGCTAAAAGACTTCACGATTGTTTATGAGGCAAAAGAAGAGGAAATGGCTTGCAGACGGCGAAAAGGAAGTGGGTTACATTATCGCCAAAGGAGCTATTGTCATGAAGCAAACATGGAACAAGTGGGTCATCATCACAGCATTAGGCTGTATGAGTCTGGCCGGATGTGTCCCGCCAGCAGCCCCTGATAGCCACGCTTCCAAGGCTCCTGTCCTGCAAGTGAGTCCGTCCGACAATGCCACGCCGCAGACAGCAGAGGAACCGACTACTGACTCGCCATCCGATACAGTCCCCCCAACTGGGGAAGCGCCGCCATCCCGTTTTCCGGAACAGCGGATTTCGCTTCTCGCGGTCGGGGATATCATGGTTCACCAGGAGCAAATGGATGCCGTCTGGAACCCGGCGACCAAAACGTATGACTTCCACAAGTTTTTTCCTTACGTCACGCCGCTGTTTCAGCAGGCTGACTGGGTAATCGGCAATCTGGAAACGACGATGAGCGGCAGTCAGGCCCGCTACTCGGGATATCCGATGTTCAATTCCCCGGAATCTTTGGGGCAGACATTGAAGGAAGTCGGTTTCACTGCGGTAACGACTGCGAACAACCACTCGATGGATCGCAAAGAGCAAGGCGTGCTGCAAACGCTCAAGTACCTCGATCAGGCGGGAATTTTGCACACAGGGACGTTTGCCAGTGCCAAAGAGCGCGACGAGCCGCTGCTTTTGACCAAGGACGGATTTACGCTCGCTCTGCTTTCCTATACGTACGGGACGAACGGAATCGCCATCCCCAAGGACAAGCCATACCTCGTCAACCTGATTTCGCCTGAGTTGATGAAACAGGACATTGCCCGTGCGAAAGAAAAGGGAGCCGATCTCGTTGCCGTCGCCCTGCACTTTGGGGTCGAGTATCAGCGGTTGCCGAATGCGGAGCAGATCAAGACAGCCGAGCTGTGCTTGACGTACGGAGCCGACTTGATTTTGGGGGCGCATCCGCACGTGGTTCAGCCGTACGAATGGAAAACCGTTACGCGGGAGGACGGCACACAACACAAAGGCTTGATTACGTATTCGCTGGGGAACTTCGTCTCTGCCCAGAGATGGGATTACAAAGATGTCGGCGCGATTCTCAAGCTTACGCTGCACAAGGACGAGTCTGGAAAGGCGAGTATCGAACAGGCGGAAATGCTGCCGACCTACGTTCATTTTTTCCGCAAAAACAACAAGCGCAATTATGTCGTTTATCCCGTGGCGGAGACATTGGAGGGATTGCAGCGCGGGGAGAAGTATCCGGGCCTCACGAAAGAAGCGATCCAGTACATGACCCGCTTGCAAAAGGAGATGCCTGTTCACATGAATATGGCTGTTTCCAAGAAAAAAGCCAGCTAACCGTTAGCTGGCCTTATTTCTTTCCGAAGCCGAAGGGGAGATTCAATTTCAGTTGAAGCTTCAGCTCTTCGTTTTGCAGGCTGATTCCTTGCACCTGAATATTCGGGGAGATCAGCTCGGGGTAGAAGCCGAGGTCGTACGTCTTTTCCATTTCGTCGACAGTTGCTTGCGGCAAGGCGAACCCGTCGAAATAAAGCTCCGTGATGTGGAACTTCAACTGGGTAGGAGAGACAAGCTCGTAGTTGCCGACCAGCCGAAGCTCCATGTGGTCATACGTGCCCTCGACGGTCAGCTTGTCGTTTTCAAAAGAAAAACGGGATTGCTTGAACAATTCGTCTTTTTGCATCAAAAACTGGTTGAAATCGCTCTGCTTGATCGTCAACGTGTGCGAGAAAAAGCCGTCGGACTGAATCCGGTCAGGCGTGGCCAACTCCGGTACTTGCACCATCACTTTGGCCAGCATGCCAAAAAACGTCTGGAAAGCGGGCAAGCCGCGTTTTTCCCAATCATTGATCAGATGATCCATCAGCGCTTCCACGGTGGTAGGATCGTCAAGCTTTTGCACGTTTTTTTCTTTTTCCGCCTGAATGGCGATCATCTCCGCCAGTTGCAGCTCGTATTTTTTGCGGAGGTCCTGGAGCAGAGTGAGTCGTGCTTGCTTGTCTGTCTGCATCGTGGCAAGCTTCACTCGCTCGGCGTGGTACGTCTGGAGCCGATTCATATCATACTCGTACACGAGCTGGTAGAAATCGAACATCAATAAAAACTCATTGAAATTTTCCGCATTGAGTAAAAGCGTGAGAAGATTGGCGCGTTCACCCATGTAATAAGCCCGTGCCACCTCGCCGGCATGGCGCTGCATCGCTTCAATCACCAGCTTTTGGCGTTGCAGGTCCAGATCGATTTGAGCGATATCCCGATAGGTTCGCGTCTCTTCATCCTTGAGCAAGGTGAGAGTTCGCTCCAGTTCTTTTTGGGTAAAATGCTGCTGCAAGATCAACTGCTCCAGCGGAATTGCAGTCTCTTCCTGGGCGAACACAGTCAGCGGACATACAAGCAGGAACAAGACGAGCAAAAATTTACGCATGTTTTCACCTTTTGCTTTCATGATGGAAGTCGCTTGCCTTTCCACATTGTATGACTTCTTTTTCGTATTATAGCCTTATCAGGTTGAATTTGGATAGCAGGAGAAGAGCCCATGGATATAAACGCTATGATTCGCCGTGAAATGGAAAGCCAGGAGGGAGGCGCGATCCCATTCGCACGCTTTATGGAGCTGGCCCTCTACCACGACTCCTACGGCTATTATATGTCGGACTTGCCCAAGGTAGGCAAAGATGGCGATTTTTTTACCAGCGCGACCGTACACGCTGTCTTCGGGGAAACATTGGCGGATGCCGTGATAAAGCTGTGGAGCACCGCGGCGATTGAGCAGCCTGTGCTCGTTGAAATCGGAGGCGGGACTGGCTCCTTGTGCAAAAGCATGCTTGCCCGCATACAGGAAGCAGCGCCAGATGTGTACGCCAAGCTTACGGTTGTGTTGATAGAAGCAAGCCCGTATCATCGCCAAAAACAGCAAGAGGCCCTTTGCGAGCACGAGATGCGCAAAATATGGTATTCGTCACTGGAAGAAGCAGCGAAAGCAGGCGGGCTAGAAGGAGTGATCGTGTCCAATGAATGGCTGGATGCCTTTCCCGTCCACTTGGCGCAAAAGACGAAAACGGGTTGGAAGGAAGTAGCGGTGACATGCGAGGAGGGGCAGTTCACGGAGGTGCTGCAAGAGCCGGGAGCCACGCTTTTGAACAGCCTGACAGATATCGAGGCTGCTACCGCGATGCCAAACGGGATGCGCATCGAGGTGAATCTCGGGTTGGAACAGGCGGCGCAGCAGGTCGGACGCCTGCTTGCCAAAGGCTACGTGATGACGATCGATTACGGCGACAGACAAGAGGAGTTGTACCATGCCAGCCGGAAAAACGGGACACTGATGTGCTACTACCGCCATCAAGCCCACGATAATCCGTACATTCACGTCGGCGAACAAGATATAACGGCGCACGTCAATTTTTCCGCATGGAGCCGTTTTGGCGAAGCGGCGGGGTTGCGAGAGGTTTTGTATATGCGCCAGGATAAATTTTTGCTCCAGAGCGGCCTTTTGACCAAAGCGGTCGTCCATCACGATACAGACCCGTTTACGAGTGTCGCGATGAAACGCAACCGGGCGTTGCTCCAGTTGATTGATCCTGCCGGGCTGGGCGGACGGTTTCGAGTCATGCTCCAGCAAAAAGGCGTGGAGAACAGCCTGGATACGGCAAGCTTTTTCAGGTCGTTTGCATAAAAAAAGATGCTCGCAGATGAGCATCTTTTTTTCTTACATCATCAGTTGCATGAAAGCGTGTTCTTGCGGGCCTACAGGCATTACGAAGAACGTGTAGTACGTGAACCCTACAAAAGACAGGAACATGAAGCCGAAAAAAATGTTCAGATACACTCGCTCAGTCAGGCTCATGTAGCTCAACGCTACGAAGAATGCTGTAAGACCGAAGAAGATGAGCGACATTGGGTACAGACCGCCCCAGAACGCCATCAGCGCGATAACGATGGTCCAGAAACCAAGCACGCGATACATACGATCCATTTGTTGTCCCCCCTTTTTGCCTAGATCGGTAAGATTTACAAGATTCCTACCCCATTATAAAGGACAGGCGAAGACGTGTAAACGATAAAGGTATGACGGATTTGGGGCGAAGGAAAACGCTTCAAATCACCGTCCGGGTGAGGATCATTCTCAATAATGGATAACCGTATAGTTGCACGATTTGCAGCCCCTGATCATCGAGCCATCCTCACGTAATTCAATCTTCCCTAAGTACGTTTCGAATATTCCCATGAGCAGAGCGTTATGCATCTCGCAAACCGCGCGCGGATATTTTTTGGCCGTGTCGGAAAACGTGCAGTTGTTTACACGAAAACGAAGGGTGCCTTCGTCCAGCTTTTCAATATCGGGTTTCAATCCCTGAGCAACGACGAGTCGATGGATCAGGTTCAATTTCTCTTCCAAAGTAGCCGTTTGCAGATTCAATCCGCTTTGGACAACCGCCCGTTTCGCCATCTCTGTACCAATGCGATGCCCCATATTGATCAGAGCGGCTTCGCCCGCCTCGCCGAGCGACAGCAGGCTTTCGATTGCGATATCGGCCAGAAGCTGATAGTCGCGAGGTGGGAACTGGAGGCTCACCACCTGTTCAGACAGGGAATACAATCGACTGGGACGTCCACCTTTGCCACTTTTGTCCGAGACGGCTGTGAGCAAATTCACGTCCTCCAGCTTTGTCAGATGCAGGCGGGCCACATTCGGATGGATGGAAAAGTGGTCTGCGACATCCTGGACAGTGATTGGATCTTTGCTGTACGCGACAAATTGGTAAATGGAGAAGCGGGTGGGGTCTGCCAAAGCACTGGTTAACTTATGCGCGTCGTGGTCCATGCCGGATACCCCTTTCTCAAGTGACAAACCGTGTTCCATATTTGTTTGAAAAAATTTCACATCCACATAAGTGTATCCGATTTTGTTTGGCTTGTTAAGGTGGCAGTGTGCTATAACAACACATCCCCCAAATTTTCTGCCTAGTTTTTAGATTAACTACTATTGACATAGTGTTTATTGTAGATTTATAATCCAAAGTAAGGAAAGAATTTTTATTAGCTTACTTTTTGTGAGTTAATAGCTCAAAGCAATTGCATCCGGCAATTGGCAAAAGAGCACATGGAAACACCAAGAATACACGAAACCAAATGGGTATAGATGAGATGGAGGGGTAACCGATGGCAGTTGCTGAACGTACTCAAACACAAAAATTAACGTTTTTCACGTATCCGAGCTGCACATCCTGTCGCAAAGCCAAAGCATGGCTGGCAGAGAATGGCGTCAATTACGAAGAGCGTCACCTGTTTAAAAACCCGCCGACAGCCGAAGAGCTGCTCGACATCATCAAAATGACGACAAACGGACTGGACGAGATTTTGTCCACGAGAAGCCAACGCTTCAAAAACTTGGACGTCGATATTAATGACATGTCTGTCAAAGAGTTGCTGGAGATGCTGAGCGAAGAGCCGCAGCTTCTGAAACGCCCGATTTTGACAGATGGCGAGAATTTGATTGTCGGCTTCAATTCTTCCGCGATGAAAAACTTGTTGTCCTGAAAAGGAGGAGGCATACTGCCTTCTCTTTTCTTTTTTTGCCCGCATCCGATATGATTTTGTCGCGCAAACCAGTAAAATAAAGCAAACAAAATCGAAGCAAAGGATGAGATTGCGCTCATGGATACCGTACTGCTGCAAAAAGAAGCGGGCATTGCCACGATTACGCTGAATCGGCCGCACGTACATAACGCGGTCAGCATGGAGCTGGTCGACGAGCTGCACCATGTTTTGGCGGACTGCCAGGCAGATTCGCAGGTGAAGGTGCTCATCATTACAGGTACAGGCAAAAGTTTTGTCTCCGGGGGAGACTTGAACCAGTTTATCGCGGCGCGCGGACATGATCAGGCGTATCCGCTGCTGAGCAAGGTGGCGGGACTGTTGTCTGCCATCGACACGTTCACCAAGCCTGTCATTGCCATGATCAACGGCGCTGCTGTCGGAGGCGGATGCGAATTTGCAGGCGCTTGCCATTTTCGCTTCGCCAGCGAGCAGGCGCGGTTCGGCTTTGTGCAGATCGGCATGCATATTACGACAGGCTGGGGCGGGGGAAGCCGGCTTCTCGACATGCTCCCGGAGTCGAAAGCGTTGGCTCTTTTGCTGGCGGGAGAAAGGCTGACGGCGCAAGAGGCCAAGTCGTACGGCTTCGTGGACGAAATCTACCCGCACGATCAGCTGCAAGCGGCTGTGCACGCGTTCGCGAAAAAAATCGCCGCGCAGCCGTTGGAAGGGATCGAAGCGTACATGCAGCTCGTCCGCTGGAAGCGGGAAGGAATCGTGCGGGCCGAGCGCATCGAGCGCGAGGTGGATCAATGCGCAAAACTATGGGGAAGTCCGGCGCATGTCGCCGTCGTGGAAAAATTTCTGAACAAGCAGTAACCGCCCGCCAGATGGTTCTTCTCGTTTAAACATTTATTTGCTTGGACATACTTTTTCTAGTAGAAAGCGATTCTACAAGAGTAGGGAAAAGCATAGGATGAACTACATCATCCTTTTTAAAGGTAACGGGAGGGACTCATATGGTAGCTTCCAGACAAGACGCATGGACCGAAGATGACGATCTCGTGTTGGCGGAAGTCACCTTGCGCCACATACGCGAAGGCGGTACACAACTTGCCGCATTTGAAGAAGTGGGTCAAAGGTTGGGCAGGACAGCAGCTGCGTGCGGATTTCGCTGGAATAGTTGCGTGCGCAAACGTTACGATGCGGCAATCTCGATAGCCAAAAGTCAGAGACAGCAATTGAAGAAGATGGGCAGGATTCAAACGCCAGCTACCATTGTGGAGACAGAGGCTGTTTTGTTGCCGCAAAGGCAATTGCCGCCTGCTGTTGCCGAGATGCAGGCTTCTGAACTGGAATCAGTGGAAGAAGAGCAAATCGAATCGGTTATTCGCATGCTCGTCAACCAGAAGGAAATGGCGAGGCGCTTGCGACAACTGGAACAAGAGTTGGAAGGCAAAGATTTGGAGTTAAAAGAATTGAAGGATGCGCATGAGCGAGCCAAAAAAGAACTGGAGCAGGTGCAGGGAGTAAATGACGATTACCGCGCGCTTGTTCAGATCATGGATCGCGCGCGCAAGCTGGCCTTTTTGCAGGAAGAGGAGTCCTCCAAAGCTATTTTCAAAATGGATGAGAACGGCAACCTGGAGCGAGTGGAAAAATAAATGCTGCGCAGCAAACAAAAAAAGAAGCGGTTACATTCCGCTTCTTTTTTCTGTCCTGTCCAAAGGAAGAGCTAGTCTTGCAGCTCCACATTCTCTGGCAACCAGACGTAAGGGTTTTCGCCGCGATCGCGCATCGGATTGTATTTGACAGGGGTAAAGCCCATTTTCAGCCAAAATTCGTCCGCACGACAGCGGGAGTTTGTTTTAATAGGAGCGCCAAAGCTTTTTGCGTGGTTAACCAAAGCCGTGCCGTAGTCTTTGCTGCGGTAATCAGGCAGGACTTCAAGCTTCCACAGCTCGTAGTAATCTTGGGCTGGTTGGAAATAACGGTCGTATTTCCCGTCGATTTTATAGAGGCTCATGCGTGCTACCAGAAGATCGTTGTCATAAATACCGTAAAAAGGAGATTCCGAATCGTTCTCCACGATGTTCGCCTCCAGGTCTTCCTTCATCGAAAGCTCCTCCAGGCCAAATTCGCGAAACTTTTGAAATTCCTCCAGTGTCTTGTAGTTGATCTGTAAACGTCTTACTTCAAACATGGTCAGCCACTCCTCTCACAGCTCTTTGCCTTGGCCGGCTTAGGCCACTCCCCTTTATTATACACCATGATCGGATTTTCCGAAGCGTTTTCTTTGCCGCGTTGCGGAATTGTCAGAAAGCGAAAAAAGGTTCATGGAAAAAATTTAAAAATTCTTTCTAGAACTATGTTCATTCTCATGGCAAAATAGAAGTAAGCATCACATGAAACAAACCGAGCAAACAATTTGGAAACGCTTTCGATTGGAGTCGGTTTGTCAAAGAGGGGAGCGTTGCCATGCGTAAGGTATTGATCGCAAACCGTGGTGAGATTGCCAGAAGAATTATGCGCACCTGCCGCGAAAAAGGAGTCGCAACCGTAGCCGTCTACTCGGATGCCGACCGCGACCTGCCGTTTGTCCGTGAAGCGGATGAAGCCGTCCATATCGGCCCGCCGCCAGTGCCGCACAGCTACTTGAACGTAGAGGCTATCATCGCGGCGGCGAAAAGCACGAATGCCGATGCCATTCATCCCGGCTACGGACTGCTTTCGGAAAACGAAGCGTTCGCGAGGCGCGTTCTAGAAGAAGGGCTTGTATTCATTGGACCTTCGCCAAAGGTCATCGGGCAAATGGGCGACAAGCTGACGGCCCGCAGAATCATGCAGGAGGCAGGCGTGCCTGTCGTGCCAGGCTGCGAAGATTCGCTTGCGACAGTGGAAGAAGCGACAGCGCAGGCCGCTCAAATCGGCTATCCGGTCATGTTGAAGGCCAGTGCTGGCGGGGGCGGGATCGGCATGCAAATATGCCGTGAAGAGTCGCAGCTGTTGCAAGCCTATCAGTCGGCAAAGGGTCGCGCCAAAGCGTATTTCGGCAACGATGCGATGTACGTGGAAAAATATGTGGAGCGCCCGCGGCATATCGAGGTGCAGATTGCAGCCGACAACGCTGGCAATGTCATTCATCTGCTGGAGCGGGAGTGTTCCATTCAGCGCCGTCATCAAAAAGTGCTGGAAGAAAGCCCGTCGCCTTTTCTTGATCCTGCCACGAGAGAACAACTGTGCGAGGCAGCCGTCAAGGCAGCGAAGGCTGTCGGCTACACAGGGCTGGGAACGGTCGAGTTTATCGTAGATGAAAACAAAAATTTTTACTTTTTGGAAATGAACACGCGCTTGCAAGTGGAGCACGCCGTGACCGAAGAGATGACCGGATACGATTTGGTCGCTATGCAGCTGGCGATTGCCGATGGACAGCCGCTGCCAGTCGAACAGCGCGATGTTCAGGCGAAGCGGCACGCGATTGAACTGCGTGTGTACGCGGAAGACCCGGTGACGTTTTTGCCGTCGCCAGGCACGATCAGCCTGTATCAGCCGCCTGCCATGGAGCATGTGCGGATCGATGACGGGGTAGAGTCGGGAACACAGGTTACGCCTTTTTACGACCCGATGATTGCCAAAGTGATCATTTCCGGCGAGACAAGGGAAGAAGCTGTGGAGCGGGCGCAGGAAGCTATGCACCATTTTCTGATTACTGGTATTAAAACGAATATTCCATTTTTGCAGGAAGTATTGGCGGATGAACAGTTCCGGGGCGGAGACTACACCACCTGGTTTATTACGGAGCGGACAACGAAAACCAACCACAAGTAAGGAGAGGGTCTTGGATGAAACAAGTAGCAGCGAATATGGCAGGAACCGTCATTTCTGTTTTGGTGCAGCCAGGTGACACGATCAGCGAGGGGCAAGATGTCATCGTATTGGAATCGATGAAAATGGAAGTGCCTGTCCAGTCGATGGAAGCGGGAAAAGTCGTGGAAGTGAAAGCGAATATCGGTGATTTTGTCAACGATGGCGACATTATCGTCGTTCTCGAATAATTTTTTTCTTTCCAAACTGAGCGGTCGCTAGGAAAGGGGCGGGAAGATTGTGAACGTGCAAATCGTAGAGGTTGGCCCACGCGATGGGCTGCAAAATGAGAGCGTCATCGTACCCGCAGAAGCAAAAATCGAGTTGATTAAGAAGCTGATCGACGCCGGGCTTGTGCGGATCGAGGCCAGCTCGTTTGTCAATCCGCGCTGGATTCCGCAATTGGCGGACGCCGAGGAAGTTTTGCAAGGAATACTTCCAGCCAGCAAAAAGGACGTGCGCATCAGTGCGCTGGTGCCAAACGTTCGCGGGCTGGAGCGGGCGCGCCAGTGCGGCGTGAGCGAAGTTGCCCTGTTCATGTCTGCCTCGGAGAGCCATAACCGCAAAAATATTAACAAAAGCATCACGGAAACATTTCCTGTGCTGGCGGAAGCGGCGAAGGAAGCGCTCGCTCTCGGCATGCGCGTGCGCGGGTACGTTTCCACCGTGTTTGGTTGTCCGTATGAGGGAGCCGTCCCTGTTGACAACACGAGAAGAGTGACCCATGCGCTCGTCGAGATGGGCGTGTCCGAAGTTTCGCTCGGGGATACGATCGGCGTGGCAACCCCCAAGCAAGTGCACGAGGTTTTTCAGGAGCTTGTGAAAGATGTTACGACCGAGCGCTTAGCCGGGCACTTTCACGACACGCGAGGAACCGGGCTGGCGAATGTCGCGGCAGCGTTGGCGGAAGGCATCCGGATTTTTGACAGCTCCATCGGCGGCTTGGGCGGATGCCCGTACGCACCGGGGGCGGCAGGCAACATTTCGACGGAAGACTTGGTCTACATGCTGCACGGAATGGGCTATGAAACCGGAGTTGACCTGAATCGGCTGACAGAGGCAGGTGCCTACATCCAGGAACAGCTGGGCAGGGAGCTGACTTCCAAAGTTTTGAAAGCTAACCTGGCAAAGCAAAAGCAGGAGGAGCATACGTAGAGAGGAAGGGCCACATGACGATTTCCTATCGAAAAGACGGGCTGGTCGGTGTCGTGACGCTTGATCGGCCGGATGTGTTCAACTGTTTGAACCTGGAGACTTTGACGGAACTGCGCAAGCTTATCGCCGAACTTGCCTGCGATCGCAGCACGCGTGTCGTCATCGTCACCGGGGCGGGAGA
Organism: Brevibacillus sp. FSL K6-0770; assembly: GCF_038000275.1. NCBI lineage: Bacteria > Bacillati > Bacillota > Bacilli > Caryophanales > Paenibacillaceae > Brevibacillus > Brevibacillus sp. FSL K6-0770. The sequence goes on along the minus strand of NZ_JBBOBQ010000001.1, from coordinate 3,773,650 downwards.
CAAGGCATTTTGCTCCGGCGCGGATTTGAAGGAACGGCGAGGCATGTCGCCCGAACAGGTGGAAGTGTACATTCGGACGATTCGCGACACGTTCAGTGAGCTTGAAAAACTGCAAAAGCCGGTCATTGCTGCCCTCAACGGTTTGGCACTTGGCGGCGGTACGGAGCTGGCGCTCGCCTGCGATTTGCGAATCATGAGCGAGCAGGCGCAAATGGGCTTGACGGAAACCTCTCTCGGCATTATCCCGGGAGCGGGCGGCACGCAACGGCTGCCGCGGCTAGTCGGCAAGGGCATCGCCAAAGAACTGATTTTTACAGCGCGGCGCGTTTTCCCGGCGGAAGCTTTGGCGATCGGGCTTGTCAACCGCGTCGTGCCGCACGAGCAACTGATGAATGTGTCCATGGAGCTGGCAGCGCAGATTGCGAGCAATGCTCCGCTGGCGCTGGCCCAGGCCAAGTTTGCCATCGACTGCGGCAGCGAAGTAGAGCTGGCAACCGGATTGATGATGGAGAGCAATGCGTACCAGCTGCTCGTTCCGACCAAGGACCGTTTGGAAGGACTGGCAGCTTTTGCGGAAAAACGAAAACCGATCTATCGCGGAGAGTGACGAGGGGGAGTAGCCGATGACCAAGCATTTGGAAGAGACGTTGCAGGAGAAGATCGCGCATATCAAGCAAGGTGGCGATGCCAAATACCACGAAAAGCTCAAGGAGCAGAACAAGCTGTTCGTCCGCGATCGGCTGAAGCTGTTGTTCGACGATGAGTTCATGGTCGAGGACGGGCTGTTCGCCAATGTCATGGCGGGAGATTTGCCTGCGGATGGCGTCGTGACTGCGATTGGAAAAGTAAACGGCCAGACGGTATGCGTCATGGCCAATGACTCTACGGTCAAAGCAGGCTCCTGGGGCTCGCGGACGGTAGAAAAAATCATTCGCATCCAGGAAACGGCGGAAAAAATGCGCGTACCGCTGATTTACCTCGTGGACTCGGCAGGCGCTCGCATTACCGACCAGTTGGAAATGTTCCCCGGCAGACGGGGAGCGGGACGCATTTTTTACAATCAAGTGAAGCTGTCCGGCAAAATTCCGCAAGTCTGCATTTTGTTCGGCCCATCTGCTGCGGGCGGCGCGTACATCCCGGCTTTTTGCGACATTGTGATCATGGTCGACAAAAACGCGAGCATGTACCTCGGCTCGCCGCGCATGGCGGAGATGGTGATCGGGGAAAAGGTGAGTCTGGAAGAGCTGGGCGGCGCCCGGATGCATTGCTCGGTGAGCGGCTGCGGCGATGTGCTGGCAGCAAACGAAGAGGAAGCGATTCAGTCTGCGCGCACCTACTTGAGCTTTTTCCCGGCGAACTACAGCGAGCAGCCTCCGCTCCAGGCGGCAAAAGCGCCGATCGAGACGGCCAAAGACATCACTACTATCGTACCGGAAAACCAAAATGCCGCGTTCAACATGCACGATCTCATTCAATCGCTCGTTGATGCGGATTCATTTTTCGAGATCAAGAAGCTGTTCGCCCAGGAGCTGATTACGGGTCTTGCCCGTCTGGATGGCAAGCCGGTCGGGATCATCGCCAACCAGCCACGGGTAAAAGGCGGCGTCCTGTTCGTCGATTCCGCCGACAAAGCGGCGCGCTTCATTACTTTGTGCGATGCGTTCGGAATCCCGCTGCTGTTTTTGGCCGACGTCCCAGGCTTCATGATCGGCACCGCAGTAGAGCGGGCGGGCATCATCCGTCACGGGGCGAAAATGATTTCCGCTATGGCCGAGGCGACCGTACCGAAAATTTCCGTGATTGTGCGCAAGGCGTATGGAGCCGGACTGTACGCCATGGCCAGCTCGGCGTTTGAACCGGACGCGTGCATTGCCCTGCCTGGAGCGCAAATCGCGGTCATGGGCCCGGAAGCTGCCGTAAACGCTGTGTACAGCAACAAAATTCAGGCGATCGAGGACCCGGCAGAACGTCAGGCGTTCATTCAGGAGAAGCGCAAGGAATACCAGGAGGACATCGACTTGTATTTGCTGGCTTCCAACCTGATCGTCGACGCGATTGTGCCGCCGAGCGGTTTGCGCCATGATCTGATTTCGCGCTACGAGATTTACAAGGGGAAACGGCAAGTTTTCTCTGACCGTAAGCATCCCGTTTATCCTGTATAAATATTCGTTGAGACTGTCGCTATCCCGCGGCAGTCTTTTTTGAGCAGATTGAAAACGGCGAGCAGTTGACCGCTTGAAAAACAAAGGAACGTGGCTGATAGAAATTTTTCGATAATTTTGATCTTTTTTGTTCCAATCAATTGAACAATCTCCTAAACTCTGCTATTCTTATAAAATAAGTATTGATTAATGTAGGTGAACAAATGCAACCCGATACAAGCGCTTTGCAAGTGGTTGTCGTTGGCGGAGGTTCCGTTGGTTTGCTGTATGCAGCAAGGCTTGCGCTCGCTGGTCAGTCCGTGACCGTCGTAACGCGCAGTTCACTACAGGCGAATCAACTCATGGAGCAAGGACTGTGGCTCCACAGTCTGGACGGCCAAAAAAACAGAGTAAACGTACAAGCCCAACCGATTGCAGATGGATTGCCGGAAGGGAACTTGTATTTGCTCACTGTCAAACAGCCCGATTTGCCCTCGCTACTCCCGGCTCTTGCCGAAATCCCTCCGTACGCGCGTGTCATTGCCTTGCAAAACGGCATGGGACACCAGGAATTGCTCGCATCTGTACTGGAGGATGCGCAATGCTACTTCGCCATTCATACAGAAGGAGCCAGAAGGCATTCTGCTACGGAAGTGGAGCATACCGGAACAGGGACGCTTCGCGTTGGTCCCTGGCAGGAAAAGGCAGACCGCGATGCTTTGATTGATGCATTCGTCACATGGGCAGTCGAGGCAGGCATCACAGCGCTTTATGAAAAAGCAATCGAACCGCATGCGTGGAGAAAGCTGTTGGCCAATGCCTTGATCAATCCGCTCACGGCATTGTTTGAGATTCCGAATGGCGCCCTCCTCGACAGTTCATATACGCAAGGACTGATGCGTGATTTATTTAATGAAGCTGTGGAGGTAGCTGCTTTTTCCGGACAGAAAATCGGCGATCCCGAATGGCAGGAAATTGTCGCCATTTGCCGAAATACTTCCCGTAATCTTTCCTCCATGCTTCAGGATGTGAAGCGGCAAAAACCGACGGAAGTGCAAGCAATCAACGGCTACCTCGTGAAGCGGGGAAAAGAAGCCGGGATTCCTACTCCGTTGCACGAAACCTTGCTTCGCGTCATTCTTCTCAAGACAAGCATGGGAATAGGGAAGGAGGGGAGGCGACAGTAGATGGCCGTGTGGACAACTTTCTGGTCCTATTTTTGGGGTACGCTGACCGTAGTGCCTTTCTTGGGGTTTCCGCTTGTTTACTTGATCGTGTACATGTGGAAGCGGAACAAGAGATTGGCCGGTCGCTGGGCGGTGAATATCACGAATTTTTTGGTGATTCGCTCCGCTGTTTCCGCATACGAACTCATCTGGCCTGAGGCGATGTCGGCCTGGTGGTGGGTGAGCTGCTTTTTCCTCGGCGCCATTGTGCTTTTGGGATGGCTCCAGGTCAAGCTGAAAGGAAAGCTATCTCTGAAAAAGGTCGGGTTTTCCGCCTGGCGGTTGTCGTTTCTCTGGTTTGGACTTGTCTATATAGTGCTGTTTACGACCGGCATAATCAAGACGATGGGTGTCGTGTAACGCACTGACTGATACATATCGTATTTATTCCGATAAGAAAGAAGGTTGGAACTATGCGACTTCCCATCGAGAGCATCGGACATAAGATTCGGATGATTCGAAAAGAACGTGGATTTACTTTGGAGATCATGGCAGGCAAAACAGGGCTCAGCAAAGGGCTGCTCAGCCAGGTGGAACGGGGGATATCCCAACCGTCACTGGATTCTCTCTGGAAAATTACAAAGGCCCTGGAGTCTCCGATCATTCATTTCTTCGAAGACATCGACCAAAAGCAAGTACACGTGACACGTCTGCAAAAGCGCAGACAGCTGGTTTTTCCCGAATCGACCGGCACGTATTCGTTGCTCTCGATGGGAGGAAGCGCCAAGCTGGGCATGCTGGAAGTGCGTCTGATGCCGAAGGAAATGGTCACAGACAAATTCGTCCAGTCCGAAGGCGAGGAGTGCTTTACCGTCATATCGGGTAGCGTGACAGCGAGGTTCAATGATGAAGAGCACGTGTTGGAGGCGGGAGACAGCATCTCGTTTGACAGCAGCAAGTCGCACACGATTGAAAACAGCGGCGAGGTGGAAGCTGTCCTGATCTGGTCTGTTACTCCGCCGCAATTTTAAAAAGATGCCAGCTCTACACTTTGACAACCCATTTAAGCGGGTTGTCTTGTTTTTTGTGAATGCCTGGCGTGGTATAATTTGCAGTGACCATCGCCCTAAGAAAGGTGAGCTAGCATGAATGTTGAACGCGTTGCGCTTCCATTGGCAAATCGGCTGGCGCGAGAGTACCAGCAGCAAAACGAGTCTGCCCTGTCATTTTTTGCCCATAATCCCTACCGAGATCAGGCATACCGGGAGCGGCTGGAGTGGCTGTCCACCCAAACCTTCAATCGGCTCCAACTGGCGGAAGGCTTACATAACTTTAATCAGGCGATCGGAAACCACCCCGAAGCGCTGGACAAAATCGAGTTGTTGAAGCAGCAGGATACATATGTCGTCATCGGCGGTCAGCAGGCAGGCGTCCTGACAGGCCCGCTGTATACGATCAACAAGGCCGTCCATTTGATTCAGGCGGCCAAAAAGCTCTCTGCCGAGCTGCAAGTAAACGTCGTCCCGGTCTTTTGGATCGCGGGCGAAGATCACGACATCGATGAGATCGACCACGTGTACTGGACGACGGATGGCGATACGCGTCTGCACAAAGAGCGGCTGTCGCTGAAAAAGAAAGGTCGTGCGTCTGCAAGCAAGCTTCCTTTGGAAGAGGAAGTGTGTATGCAGTTCCTGGAAACGTTTTTCCAGGAACAAACCGAGACGGCGGAAACGAAAAACGTACGGGAATTGCTGACGCAAACGGCGAAAAGCTCATCCACGGTAGTGGAGTGGTTTGCGCGTCTATTGGCGCAGTTGTTTGGCAAGCATGGCCTGATCCTTGTCGAGTCATCGCTGCCTTTTGTCCGGGAGTTGGAACGTCCCGTATTTCAGCAGGTGATCGAGAAAAACGAGCAAATGGCCCAGTTGCTGGTGCAGGCTTCCGAGCGGCTTGCCACAGCGGGCTACCCGTTGCAGCTTGAAGTCGACGAACATCAGGCCAACTTGTTTATTTATGAAGGCGAGGATCGCCTTTTGCTTTCCCGTCATCTGGATCGCTTTGTCAACAGACGGCAGTCGTACAGCCGCGACGAGCTGCTTGCGCTTGTCCGGGAACAGCCGGAGCGGTTCAGTGCCAATGTGGTCACGCGCGGTCTGATGCAGGAGCAACTGTTTCCGACGCTTGCGTTCATTGGCGGACCCGGTGAAATCGCCTACTGGGCGTATTACCGCGAAGTTTTTGCGTTGTTCGGGATGCAGATGCCGATCGTTTTGCCGCGGATGTCGATCACTTTGGTGGAAGGGGCGCATTTGCGCTTGCTGGAGGGTCTGGAGCTGTCTGTCGAGCAGGTTTTGACCGGCTTCACCGAATGGAAAGCTGACTGGGAGAAGAAACAAGGCCCGCATCCGCTGCACGAACAATTCGCCCAAGTGCGCCAATCGATTGAGCAGCTCTACCGTCCGCTCGTGGACGAAGTGATCCGGCTGGACCCGGGAATGCGCGGGCTGTCGGAGAAAAACAGCACGCTCTTGCTCGAACAAGTCTCCTTTTTGGAGGAGCGGCTGATTCGTTCCTTGCAGCAAAAAGAAGACGTGGCCTACAACCGGATCAAGCGAATCGAGACGACGCTGTTGCCGGAGGGCGGTCTGCAAGAACGCAAGCTGTGCTTTTTCCCTTTTGCAAACAAGTACGGATTGGAATTAATCGATCGCATGGTCGAAGCGCCATTCACCCATGACGGGACTCATCAACTGTTTTTTGTCTAGAAATCGCCAAAGCCGACTGCTCGTCCTGGACGAAACGTCGGCTTTTTTCTATGAAAAACGTCTCGATGTTTTTCAGGAAATGGGATGTGCCCGCTTGGCTTGCGGTCAACAAAACGGACATGACCATTTTGGTTGTTGCACCGCTTGTGGGAAAAATTTCTAACGAATAGACCGAAACTTTTCCGACAAATTTTGCGTCCTACGAATAAGGCAATTCCTGTGAGGAAAGGTGGTACTCGAGATGCAGAACAAGTTGCGACAAGTCGGGAAAAAAGCCACTGTTTTGGCGCTTGCCTGGTCAATCGCATGGGCGGGCGCGGCTTTTGGTGAGTGGAATCGGGCACAGGCCAGGGAGGAAAAGCCCGTAGCTTCCGCAGGCTCTTTCCTCGACACAAAAGGACACTGGGCAGGAAAAGAGATTGAATTGGCAGCGAAAAGCGGGTTGATCCAAGGCTTTCCGGACGGCACTTTTCAGCCGGAAAAAACCGTTACGCAAGAGCAATTTCTTGCCTTGGTGGAGCGTGTGCTGCCATCCTATAGCGGATTTGAGCCTGACGCTTTTGTCAAAGAGACGTATTTGGCTCCTTCCGTAGGTCGCTGGTCAGAGCAGACGTACCGTCATTTGGCGGCAGCAGGCATTATGTCGACAGGCAAACCGACAGACGGGATGACCAGACTGGAGGCGGCCCGCATTCTTTTGGCGGCGCTCGGACATCAATCCGAAGGGGAGAAGTATCGGGGAACGACCACGCGCTTTTTCTCTGATTTGTCTACCGCCAACGAACAGGAAGTCATGACCGTGTCCCCTGCGTACAAGATGGGCTTGCTCGCCGGATACCCGGACGGCTCTTTCCGTCCCAATAGTGCGATCAGTCGGGCACAGGCGGTCGTGATGCTGACGCGTCTGGACAGCAAAATCGAAGAGCTGTTCCCGGGCGAAGTGACGGCGAGCGAGAAAAAAGGGATGAGCGATGCGGTATCGGCGTTTGTCCGCGAAGTAATGGAGCAAAAAAAGATCAGACGCTATGCTGATCTGCAAGCTTACGTCAAAGAGAACAAGCTGAATGTCAGCGAACCGTTTTTGCGCGAGCACTTCTCTTTTATGAAGTACGAAGTCTACGATTACGTGCGGTTCCCGCGATTTAATGAATTGATGTACTATGCTAAAATCGGCACGAACAAATACAGGCTGACCGTGCAATACTATGCCGGAGAGCTTGGCGGAAGCGTCGACAAGACCTTTTACCTGTCCTCCCAGGATGGGAAGACGTTCCGATTGATTGGGAAAGATGAATAGCGGGTGTGGAAAAGCGAAAAAGCAGGGGGCCTTCCCTGCTTTTTTTGCTGCCAGCGCTGTTGCTGTTGCCTGCAAAAGGGGCTACTGTTTTCCTTGAAGCTGACGAATGAGTTTCCGGTTGAAGGCAACGGCGTCATCAGTCGTAGTCGTGTCATTGAGCAGGAAGGTAGTCATATAAGAGGCGTTTTGATGGTGAAAGGAATAAAACGCATACGTTCCGGAGGCGGCTTCTTTTTGCCCGTATTCGACTGTGATTCCTTCTATTTCGGCTGTCTTGGCGTCATGTAAGGAGTTTTTCATCGTGCTGATTTCCATGATGATGATTGGCCTGCCCGCGTACTCGCCATAAAAGATTTCACGCTGCTGCCTGTTGCGCATTTCCGCTTTTTGCTCGTCCGTGATTGGCAAAAGTTCTCCCTTTTCATCGGTATACACGATGGTTGCGATAGAGGGGCCAGCGATTTGTTGCCCGTTTACGATGGGCGGATAGCGAATTTCTGCATACTTGACGACCAGCTTGTCGTTTGAAGGAACAGCGATATCCATACCGATTTGCTCCTCCATCTGCTTTTCGATAGCCGAGGGAAGCGTGTTTGATTGCGGTTCGGCACAGCCGACCAGAAGCGACAGAGTCATCGCGGTACATAGCAGCAGACGTTTCATTTTCCAGGCTCCTTCCTCGCAAGGATCGTTTTCTATATTTTACCATGCGGGCAGGGCGGGTCGATACTCTGCTCCCCGAACAAAAAAGCGTGCAAGCCTTCGAAGGGCTCTTGCACGCTTTTTTGAAGCTTGTTTTTACACCGTCTGATTACGCCCGGCACCGATTCCGCTCAGGATTACGAACAGGCTGACGAAGCAGAGGATGGTGAGGGGCAATGTCCACGATTGCTGCCAGTCGTAGACGAGTCCGACGACAATCGGTCCTACCGCGGCCAGCAAGTAACCGATGGACTGGGCCATGCCGGACAAGCGGGCGGCCTGGCGTACGTCTTGTGCACGAATGACGATAAACGTGAGGGCGAGACTGATTGCTGCGCCTTGCGAGACGCCGAGCAAGAGCAGGCAGGCATACAGCAAGACCGTGCTGTTTCCGATCAAAAGCCCGGCGAATCCGAAGAGAGAGCAAAGCCCGATGACGGCAGCCAGCAGACGCTGATTGGACAATCGGGAAGCGATCACCGGGGTGAAAAAGCTCGCGGGTAAGCTGATGGCCTGAACAAGCGAGAGCATCCACCCGGAGCTGGCTTGGCTAATGCCGTGCTGCTGCAAAATAGCGGGCAGCCAGGCGATCGTGCAATAAAACAAAAAGGATTGCAGCCCCATGAACAGCGTGATTTGCCAAGCGAGCAGGGAACGCCACAGCCCTGGCTGCTTTTTTTGCCCGGCGTGTTTGACAGAAGCACTTCCGGCAGAGCGCAGCTGCGGAAGCCAGACAGCGATGGCGAACAGGACGGGAAGCGCCCAGGAAAAGAGCGAGCCTTGCCAGCCCCAATTCCCTGTACTGGCGAGCGGAATACTGATGCCCGAAGCAAGAGCGGCGCACATGGACATCGTCGTCGTGTACACACTGGTCATCAAGCCGGCTTTTTGCGGGAAACGCTGTTTGACCAGCCCCGGCAGCAGCACGTTGCAAATCGCGATGCCAGCTCCCACCAACGCGGTTCCGGCAAACAAGGTGAAGACGTAGCCGGACGAGCGCAAAATCAGACCGATGAGAACGACAAGCAGTCCGGCAAAAAGTGTTCGCTCTGCGCCGAGCCGATGCCCGATCCCCGGAGCCAGAGGGGAGAGCAGCGCAAAGGCGAGCAAAGGAACCGTCGTCAACAACCCGGACATGCTGTTGGACAGTCCGAGATCGCCTTGAATGGAGCCGACCAACGGCCCGACGGCAGTCAACGGTGAGCGCATGGCGAACGTAATCAGAATGATTCCGGCGATGATCAGAAACGGTTTGGGGGTGGCTGGCTGCGCGTTGCTTTTCGCAGTTGCCAATGCTGTCGGACTCATAAGTCAAGACTTCCTTTCTGTATCCGTTCCAAAAGAGCGGTCTTGCTTGCTTGAATCAGGCTCCTTGCCGCTTCCTCGGCTGCGTCTGCATTTTGCTCCGCAATCGCCTGAACCAGTGCCGTGTGTGTATGTGCCTGTTCATCCATCAACTCTTTTACATCGACCGTACCGCCTACGGACATGTGCAGCGACTCGGTCATTTGCTCGTACAGATCGATCATCACGCTGTTGCGGGTCGCGCGGGCAACCGCGATGTGGAACGCGACATCCGCCGAGATATAGCCCTGGGGGTCGTGTCTGAGCGAGAGGGACGTGTCCAGCTTTTGCCGGATCGTCTGCAAATCGGCCTCTGTCCTGCGGCTTGCCGCCAGTCTGGCGATCTCGCGCTCCAGTCCGTAGCGCACCTCCAAAATTTCCAGTAAAGTCGAGCGCTTGAGCCGACGCTGCATCGCCGCGCCAAACTCGCTCGCTGCGCGGACGTACGTGCCGTCCCCTTGCCGCGCTTCGAGCATGCCAGTGTGAATCAGCGCCTGTACCGCTTCGCGAAGCGTATTGCGGCTGATGCCTAGCTGTTCGACCAATTCAGGCTCAGGCGGGATGCGTTCCCCGACCTTCCATCTGCCAGACTCGATTCGTTCGACGAGCTGCTCCGCGATTTGCTTGACGAGCGAGGAACGAACGGGTTTTTGCAATGTCATGAACGAAACCTCCAAACATCCGATGATTGGGAATGTCGTCATTGTAGCACGGAGAAAGCAGGTGCACAAGATTCATAAGCTAGGAAACTGTTTAAAGCGAAAAAAAGACAGGCGCTTCTCCCGGAGCGGAAGAGGCAGCCTGTCGATGCTGTTGCGAAAGTCATGTTTTTTGATCATCAAGCTTTTTGCTTTTGTTTTTGCCAGACGAGCAAGACGGCAGCGATGACGAGCGGGTACAGCGCAGACCAGCCGAGAAACGGGTACAGGCCGACGGTGAAAACAAGCGACGTCCAGGCAGCCAGCCGCCCGAAGCGATGATCGCGCAAAAGCCGCACACCAGCGAGACAGCCGCCGATGTAAGTGGCGAAAAAAGTCGCGTTGGGCAGTTCGATCAGTCGTGCCAAATCAATCAGTCCGAGGTACAAAACCGTCAGTACGACAACAAAGCAGAGGGAGAGAAACAAAAGCCCGCCGAGCGGTGTCCGGTATTTGGCGTGCAGCAGCCCGAACCAGCGCGGAGCGATCTTTTCCTGCGCCAGAGAATAGGCGATGCGCGACGCTGCGCCGATGTAGGCGTTGGTCGTGGCAATACAGATGAACAAAGCCGTCACGGCAACGATCCAGCCGCCTAAAGGGCCGAGTGTGAGCTGAACCATGACAGAGAGCGCAGCAGCCGAGATGCCTGCCCCGTAACTGTGGGTGGCTACGGTCATGAACGCTACGGAAAAGTACAGCAAGGCGACGATTCCGGCGCTCCACAGCACACCGCGAATGGCATTTTTCGCCGGATCGACAAATTCTTCCGACAAATGCGTAACCGCCTCCCAGCCGATAAAGCACCAGAATAACAGACCTGCCGCCTGGATGACGCTCAGCCAGCCGTTGGGAACGAAAGGGGTGAAGTTGCTGACGGAAGCGTGGGGCAGGGCAGCGACTACGGCCAAAATCAGGATGGCGATAATCAGGGAGACGACGATGGTCTGGACGCGTGCCGCTACGTGCATTCCGAGAATATTCATGATCACGACTGCGGTCAAAATCAGTGCCGCAGCGGTGTAAATTTGCGTGTCGCCCCAGCCGAGCAACAGGGCAAGGTAGTTCGCTCCGGTCACGCCGAGGATCGGGGCGCCGATGGGCACAGATAATAGAAAGAACCAGCCGACGATATTGCCGAAACGATCGCCGTAAGCCGTGCGGACAAAAGTGGAGACGCCGCCGGAGCTTGGATAGCGGGCGGATAGCAGTCCCATCGTAATCGCCATCGGCAAAACGAGAATCGACATGACCAGCCAGGCGAGAATCGAGGCTGGACCCGCTTTTTCCGCTGCCAATCCGGGAATCAGCAAGACCCCGGACCCGATGACAGCGCCGATGTACAGGGCGACGATTTGCGGCAGCCGCAACGTTTTGGCCAAGCCCGCAGTTTGCACAGTTGCTTTTTCCATGAATGTTCCCTCTCTTTATGTTCGGTTGTTTGTAGAGGTAGTGTAGCATAGACATTATCATCGGAGTTATCTATAATATTAGATAATTGAAATCGGATTTTTCGATGAAAAAGGAGGGAGCCGTTCATGGATACGCGCTACTTGCTGACGTTCCGCGAGGTGGCAAAATGCCAAAGTTTTACCCGTGCCGCAGAGGTGCTGGGCTACGCGCAATCAAGCGTCACGACGCAGATTCAGAACCTGGAGGGGGATTTTGGAGTGACGCTGTTTGAGCGGTGGGGGCGGAAAATCAGGCTGACCCACGCCGGAGAAGCGCTGCTTGCGTACAGTGAACAGCTGTTGGCCGTTCTCGATGAAGCGAGGGCCAACTTGTCCGAGCAGGCTCAGTTGGCTGGCACGCTGCGCATCGGAACGGTTGAATCGCTTGCGGCGTTTTTTCTGCCTCCTTTCTTGCAAAAATTTCGCCAAGAACACCCGCGCATGCGGATTTTGCTGAAGCCGGGAATTTGTCACGACTTGCGGCAAGGCGTCAAGGAAGGGCATCACGACTTTGCCTTTGTGCTGGATTGGCTGCAAGACCATCCCGAGCTGGTCAACGTGAATCTGGGGGAAGAAAAGCTGGTCGTCATCGCCGCGCCCAACCATCCGCTGGCACAGGTAGAAAAGATCGAAGCGCGCGATTTTATCGGAGCCAACTGGATTTTTACCGAAGCAGGTTGCAGCTATCGCTCGATCATGGAATCGGTTTTGCGCGATGCCGGGGCTGCGATCGAGTCTTCCTCCGAGTTCGGGAGTCTGGAGGCGATCAAGCAATGCGTCGCATATGATTTAGGGATTGCGCTCATCCCTGCTATCGCGGTTGGCGAAGAGGTGAAAAACGGAACGCTTGTCATCCTGCCTTTTTCCCACCCGGATGTCCGCGTTTACCGACAGTTGGTTTACCATAAGAAAAAATGGATGCCGCAAGCTTTGCTGCGCTTCCTCGAACTGTTGACGGCGAGTGCTCCGCCGCAGCCGCTGCCAGGAAAAAGCGACTTGCCCGCTGCGCGCTAGGGAAGCGGCGAGACGATGCGCTTACAAGCGATGTGCGACAAAATTGGCGGGAATAGGAAAAACAGATGATGGTTGTACTTGCGTATGATATGATAGACAAGGTTGTGTTATGAGATAAAGGAGGTTACCCATACATGAACACGGTTTCAGAAAGCATTGTAAAAGACATGTCGCTTGCCCATAGCGGCCATTTGAAAATTGACTGGGTAAAAGAGCATATGCCAGTTCTTAACCGCATTCGCGAGCGCTTCGAAAAAGAGCAGCCGTTTGCGGGACTGAAAGTGGCAATCTCCTTGCACCTGGAAGCAAAAACAGCTTACCTGGCAAAAGTGGTGCAAGCTGGTGGCGCAGAAGTGACCATCACTGGCTCCAACCCATTGTCTACCCAAGACGACATTTGCGCGGCTCTGGTTGAAGACGGCATTCGCGTTTTTGCGAAGTACAATCCAGACCCTGCTGAATACAAAGAGCATCTGATCAAAACGCTGGAAACTCGCCCTGACCTGATCATTGACGACGGTGGCGACCTGGTGACCATCCTGCACAGCGAGCGCCGCGATCTGCTGGCTCAAGTGCGCGGTGGGGCAGAAGAAACGACAACAGGTATCCTGCGCCTGAAAGCACTGGAAAAAGAAGGAAAGTTGGAGTTCCCGATGGTAGCGGTGAACGACGCTTTCTGCAAATATTTGTTTGACAACCGCTACGGTACAGGCCAATCCGTATGGGATGGTATCAACCGCACGACAAACCTCGTAGTAGCAGGCAAAACGGTCGTTGTTGCTGGCTACGGCTGGTGCGGCAAAGGGGTAGCTATGCGCGCGAAAGGTCTTGGCGCGAAAGTAATCGTAACCGAGATCGACGCGATCAAAGCGGTAGAAGCGTACATGGATGGCTTCGAAGTGATGCCGATGAGCGAAGCTGCAAAACACGGCGACTACTTCGTGACCGTAACCGGAAACCGCGATGTGATCCGCAAAGAGCATTTTGAAGTGATGAAAGATGGCGCTATCTTGTCCAACGCTGGCCACTTCGATGTCGAAGTGAACAAAGTCGAGCTTGGCGCTTTGTCGACATCGAAACGAATCGTGCGCAAAGACATCGAAGAATTTGTCATGGCAGACGGTCGAAAACTGTACCTTCTGGCAGAAGGCCGCCTCGTAAACCTGGCAGCAGGCGACGGTCACCCAGCTGAAATCATGGACATGACATTCGCGCTGCAAGCTGTTTCCTTGGCGCACGTCAATGAACAGTACGAGCAAATCGGCAAGAAGGTACTGAACGTGCCTTACGAGCTGGATGCCATGGTTGCTCAGTACAAATTGGAAGCATTGAACATCGGTATCGACAAATTGACCGATGAGCAAAAATCGTATCTCGATAGCTGGGTCGAATAAGACGCGAAACCCGTCCTTTCCCGGCAAAAAAATCAGCGAAAAAATCCTGCTTACAAACGCAGGATTTTTTTTTATAATAGCAAGTAGGCGACAAGGTGGGGAAAAGTGGGGGAAAGTGGAGCCACAGGACAAGAAAGTGGGGGACCAGGGCGTGTTCATGGGGGAATACCAGCATAGCATCGACGAAAAAGGCCGCCTGACCATCCCTGCGAAATTCCGTGAAGGACTCGGAGCTTCCTTTGTCATTACCCGCGGACTTGACCAATGCTTGTTCGCTTATCCGCTGGAAGAGTGGAAGCAGCTGGAGGAAAAGCTCAAGACGCTTCCTTTCACCAAAGCAGATGCACGCGCTTTTACACGGTTTTTCTTTTCCGGTGCAACCGAATGCGAGTGGGACAAGCAGGGAAGGGTAAACATACCGCCCAATCTCCGCGAGCATGCGGGCATGCAAAAAGAATGTGTGATCATCGGTGTGTCCAACCGCGTAGAGGTGTGGAGCAAAGAACGTTGGGAAGATTATTTCGCCCAGTCGGAAGGCTCTTTTGGAGAAATTGCTGAGAAACTGGTTGATTTTAATTTGTAGCAGCGAGAAGAACAGGAGTGACGACATTGTCGTTTCATCATGTAACAGTATTGAGGGATGAGGCTGTAGACGGCCTGAACATTCGGCCTGGAGGCATCTATGTGGATTGCACACTTGGCGGAGCTGGTCACAGCAGCCTGATTGCTTCCCGTTTGACCGATGGCGGTCGTTTGATTGCCATTGATCAGGACGACTGGGCGCATGAAAATGCCCGGGAACGCCTGGCTCCCTATATGGATAAGGTAACATTGGTCAAAAGCAATTTTCGCCATCTGAAGGAGATTGTCAAAGATTTGGGGCTTACAGGTGTAGACGGCATCCTGTTCGATTTGGGAGTGTCTTCGCCACAGCTTGACGAGGGGGAGCGCGGTTTCAGCTACAACGCCGATGCGCCGCTCGACATGCGAATGGATCAGCAAGCGCCCTTGTCCGCTTATGACATCATCAACGAATGGGACGAAGAAGAGATTGCCAAGATCATCTGGCTGTACGGAGAAGAGAAATTTTCCCGGCGAATTGCCCGGCAAATCGTGCAACAGCGCAAAAAGCAGCCGATTCAAACAACAGGCGAACTGGTCGAGCTGATCAAGGAAGGGATTCCGGCAGCGGCGCGACGCACAGGCGGACATCCTGCGAAGCGAACGTTTCAGGCGATCCGCATTGCCGTCAACGACGAGCTGGACTCGTTCAAAGAAGCCGTCATCGATGCGATCGAGCTTTTGAATCCGGCTGGCCGCGTGAGTGTCATCACGTTCCACTCGCTGGAAGATCGCATTTGCAAGCAAGTGTACCAGGATTATGCCAAAGGCTGCACATGCCCGCCAGCGTTCCCGATTTGCACATGCGGAAACGAAGCGATCGTCAAAATCATCACGCGCAAGCCGATCTTGCCGTCAGAAGAAGAACTGCAAGTCAATCCGCGCGCACGCTCCGCGAAGCTGCGGGTAGCGGAAAAGGTCTAGAGTGAGCAAAAGCGACGAGGAAGAAGGGGTGAGAAAACGTTGAGCTATTACTACCAAGGCAATCTGGCAATGGAACTGGAAAAGGAATCCCGCTCCGTCACCAAAACAACAAAACGAACAGTCCGAATCAAGCCTACCATTCCGACAGGCGAAAAGTTGCTCTATCTCTTGTTTATCTCGCTGACAGTGACCGGTCTGGGAATGGTCGGGGTAAGATACTCGCAAATTTCCCAAATGAACTATGAAATCCAGAGCACCAAAAAAGAGAATCGCCTGATAGCCGAAAACAACGCCACTCTGAAACTGCAAATCGAGCAACTCAGCAACCGCGATCGCATCCAGAGAGAAGCCGAGCGACAAGGCATGGTGTACAATGCGAATGCCGTACATACGATTGGTCAGGAGAACGGAAAGGCGAGTTCGCTTCAACAAAAGCCAAACCAGCCTTAAATCAATGTTACTGCGTCTATTGTGCGGTAACATTTTTTTCTTACCCCCGATCAATGACGTGATGGAGTGAGTGGAAATGGATACGAAACGACTGGTGAACTGGCGCATCCTTATTTGTGCGTTGTGCCTGATCTTGATTTTTTCCACCTTGAGTCTGAGGATTTACTGGATTCAGACGGTGGAAGCAAGCAAAATTATGGATAAGGCTACGGAACAATGGGATCGGGCCCGGACGCTGCAACCGATGCGCGGAGCGATCAAGGATCGAAACGGCGAAATTCTCGCTTTCGATGGCAAGGCGTACACGGTGAACGCCAGGTTGAAGGGGCGCGATGACAAGGACAAGGATTTCGTCAAGGACCCTTACTATACAGCGAATGCTCTTGCCCCGATCCTCAACGCTCCGGTTCCTGAGCTTGTGAAAATGCTGACCAAGCCGAACACGGTAGTCGAGCTGGGCCGCTATGGCAGAAAAATTAGCGAGGAACAAAAAAACCGGATTTTGGCGCTGCAATTTCCCAAGCTTCCCAGTGGGCAGCAAGTGGAAGAAAACCAGCTTCCGGGGATCTTTTTAAATGAAACGACCAGACGTGTGTACCCGAACAACAGCTTTGCTTCACACGTAATCGGGTACTTGGACCTGTACGACCAGCCGAAAATGGGAATCGAGCTTCAGCTCAACAAGGAACTGGCCGGAGAACAAGGGCAGATGGAGTATAAAAGAGACGGGGCAGGCTATCAGCTTCCGGACAGCCAGGGCCAATACGTCCCGGCAAAAGACGGCTACGACGTCTACCTCACCCTCGACAGGCAAATCCAGGATTACGTCGAGCAGGCGCTGGATGTCGTCGATCGCCAGTACAAGCCAAAAGGCATGACGGTCATCGTCTCCGATCCGCAGACGGGCGAGATTCTCGCGATGGGCAATCGCTCGCAATTTAATCCCAATACATACTATAACGGGATTACCAACTATACAAACCATGCGATCACTTCCATGTTCGAGCCTGGTTCCACGTTCAAGATCATTACGCTTGCAGCCGCAATTGAAGAAGGGCTGTTCAATCCAAATGAGACGTACGACTCTGGTAAGTACACGATCAAGGGACAAGTTCCGATCCGCGACCACAACAACGGGGTGGGATGGGGAAGAATCACGTTTCTGGAAGGGGTTCAGCGTTCCAGTAACGTAATGTTCGCGAAGCTCGGCTACGAACGCCTCAAGCTGGAAAAGCTCAGGGCGTACTTTAAAAAGTTCGGGATAGGTTCTTTGACCGAAATCGAACTGCCTTACGAGAAAGAAGGAAACCTGATCAACCTGGAGAAGCCGCGCTCTCCGCGTGACTGGGCAGCGTCGACTTTCGGACAAGGGGTGACAGTTACAGCTATTCAGCAGATCGCCGCAGTCGGGGCGATTGCCAATGGCGGCGAGCTGTTGAAGCCGCATATCGTCAAAGAATTGCGCGACCCGCACACCGGAGCGGTTGTGAAGCGCAGTGAACGCGAAGTGCAGAGACGGGTCGTTTCAGAAGCGACCGCGAAGAAAACCCGCGATATTTTGGAAACGGTCGTGACAGGCGAGCACGGAACAGGGAAGCTGTACGCGATCGACGGCTACCACGTCGCAGGGAAGACGGGAACGGCGCAAAAGTACGACCCGAACACAGGCAAAATCATGGATGGCCACTACATCGCTTCCTTTATCGGTTTTGCGCCAAAAGACAACCCGCGTCTGCTCGTGTACGTTGTCATTGATGACCCGGAAACGAGTGATTCGTATATATACTGGGGAAAAACGATGATTGCGCCCACGTTCAAGACGATCATGGAGCGCAGTTTGCAATATTTGCAACAGCAGCCGGATTTCTCGCGGGTGGAATCGGATAAAGGAAACGGGAAAAACGACAAGAAATCACAAGCACAAGTATTGGCGGCTCAGCCTGTAGCGAGTCAGACTTTGCCCAAGTTTGAAGGGATGTCGACGACGGCGGCGCAACTGCGCGCGAAGCAGGACAATCTGACGGTGACGGTGCTCGGAACAGGCACGAAAATCGTGGAGCAATATCCTGCCGCTTACGAGCAAACGGTGCCTGGCAAGCAAATCATTTTGGTGACGGATCGTCTGGATGGGGCGAAGATGCCTGATTTCAAAGGGAAGTCGCTGCGCGAAGTCATGGAATTTACTTCGCTTTTGAATATCGACGTGCAAGCCGCAGGAACAGGCTTTGTCGTACAGCAGAGCATCGCTCCGGGCACGGCGCTCACAGGCAAAGAGAAGCTGCTGATTACGCTGCAATCAGAGTCGCAGCCGCCGCCCGCGCCACAACCGCAGGAAGGCACAGCGCCAGCAGGCACAGCGTCACCTGATGGCGCTACGCCGCCGCCAGCGTCTGGAACTGGAACGACTGCGCCGACGAATCCGACAGGAGAGCAGCCTGCGGGTCAGCAGGGCGGACAGCAGGGAAGCACCGGGTCCAACCAGCAAGCTCCTCCAGCTGGCACACAAGCAGGTCAGACAAGTCCAACTCCATAGTTCTATCACGTCCCCCCGACGAATAAGGTAAGGAAGAGACAACCTATTCGAGGGGGGACTCGCTTTGCGGGTATCCAATGCTACTGTACGCCGTCGCATTTTTATATCGCTTGTCATCGGCATTGTCCTGTATACGGCGCTCATCACCCGACTCGGGTATGTGCAACTGGTAGAAGGGCCGAAGCTGGCGCAAATGGCTGACCAGCTGTTGAATCGGGAAATCGACTTCAAGCCGAATCGCGGCCGGATTCTCGATCGGAACGGCAATGAGCTGGTCTCCAACATGACAGTGCCAACCGTTGTCGCCGTTCCTGCACAAATCAAGGATGCGAAGGAGACAGCCCGGCAACTCGCGATCATTTTGGAGCAAAAAGAAGAAGATGTGTACCAGGCGATCACGAAGAAACAAATGAGCAATGACAAGATTCCGGGCGGGAAAAAGCTGCCGATCGAAAAAGCGCGAAAAATCCAGGAGCTGAACCTGCCGGGGATTTACTTGGCCGGGGATTCCAAGCGCTTTTATCCGAATGGCTCCATGGCCGCGCATATTTTGGGCTTTACCGGGATCGACAATCAAGGGTTGACCGGACTGGAAAAGATTTACGATCCATTTTTAAAAGGAACGGACGGACACATTTCGTTTCCCTCTGACGCCAAAGGACGCGTGATGCCCGGCGGCTCCGAAGATTACGTAGCTCCGGTAAGCGGAATGGACATGTATCTGACCATCGACAGTGCGATCCAGTCGTTCATCGAACGGGAGCTGGATCAGGCTGTGGTCGCCTATCAGCCCGATGATGTTCTGGCGATCGCGATGAATCCAAAGACGGGGGAAATTTTGGGGATGGGCAGCCGTCCGACGTTCCAGCCGGACGAATATCAGAACTACCCGACGGAAGTGTACAACCGGAATTTGCCCATCTGGAAAACGTATGAGCCAGGTTCGACATTCAAGATTGTCACGCTCGCTGCGGCGTTGAACGAGGGCGTCGTATCGCTCGATGAAGGCTTCTACGACCCCGGCTTCATTACGGTCGCGGGAAAGCGGCTGCGCTGCTGGAAACGGCAAGGACACGGCCAGGAGACGATGCTGGAAGTCGTGGAGAACTCGTGCAACCCGGGTTTCGTGACGATGGGCCAGCGGCTGCAAAAAGAACGCCTGTTTGAATACATCAAAAAATTTGGCTTCGGACAAAAAACAGGAATCGATTTGATCGGAGAAGAGAACGGACTGTTGTTCAATCTGAACCGCGTCGGTCCGGTTGAGCTGGGCACGACCTCGTTCGGGCAAGGCGTTTCCGTTACGCCCATCCAGCAAATGGCGGCTGTTTCGGCAGCGATCAACGGCGGGAAGCTGATGAAGCCGTTCGTCGCCAAGGAATGGCGCGATAGTGTCACACACGATATCGTAGCGCGGACGCTGCCGACGGAAGTGCGGCAGGTCATCTCGGCAGAGACTTCCGCAAAAGTCCGGTACGCCCTGGAGAGTGTCGTCGCCCAAGGGACAGGGAACAAGGCGTACATCGAAGGCTACCGTGTCGGCGGGAAGACAGGAACCGCGCAAAAGGTCAAGAACGGACGATACATGGACGGGGAGTACATCGTATCCTTCATCGGCTTTGCTCCGGCAGACGATCCGCAAATTGTCGTTTATTTTGCAGTCGACAATCCGAAAGCACTGGCTTTTGGCGGACTGATTGCCGCGCCCAGCGTCAAGAGCATCATTGAATCTTCCTTGCAGCACCTGAATGTGCCCAAGCGCAAAGACGGGATTGCCAAGGAAATCAACAAAGCTTTGGGCGAGCGGGAACCGATCGAAGTACCGAATATGGTCGGGCAGACGATGAAAGATGTCGTCCAGACGTACGAGACGCTTCCGCTGGTCGTTTCGGGCAAAGGCACCTATGTGATTGCGCAGTCGCCAGCACCGGGAGTAAAAATTGAAGAGGGCGGAAAAATTCGCATACATCTTGGTGACAAATTGAGCAATTAGCTATAAAATGAGATTTCGAAGGCGGAGGGAAGTAGGCTTGTCTACAATCGCTCTGCCTTTGTTCGTCACCAAAACGGATTCGTGTCATTTCGGTAAAAAAGGGCAAATTTCTGTCTATACTAAGTTGGAGAATGGGGTGCCTGTTTCATGTTTCTACGGGATCTGCTCATGCCTTTGTTGCCAGTGAAGGTTTCGGGGGATGACAGTATGGAGATTACGGGTTTGACAGCAGACTCGCGCCAGGTTAAACCGGGCTACTTGTTTGTATGTCTGACAGGGTATACCGTGGATGGTCATACGTTCGCGGCCCAGGCGGTGAAAAATGGCGCCGTTGCCGTGTTATCCGAACAAGATCTGGACGTGCCAGCGACTATTGTCAGGGTGCCGGATACCCGGCGGGCAATGGCTATGCTGGCTGATCGTATTTTCGGATCTCCCACAAGAGAGTTAAAGGTGATTGGGGTTACGGGGACAAACGGGAAGACGACCACCACTCATCTGATCGACAAGATCCTGCGCGATCGGCGCAAGCAAACAGGCTTGATTGGCACGATCCACATGCGAATCGGGGATGTTATCGAAGAAGTGAAAAATACGACTCCCGATGCCGTGGATCTGCAAAGAAGCTTCCGTCGCATGTGCGATGTGAACACAGACTATGCGATCATCGAGGTGTCCTCTCATGCGCTTGAGTTGGGACGGGTGCGCGGCTGCGACATCCATACCGCGGTCTTTACCAATTTGACGCAAGATCATCTCGACTATCATAAAACGATGGAAAACTATCGCTACGCCAAGTCTTTGCTGTTTTCCCAGCTCGGGAACCACTACGATCCGAATTGCCTGAAGACAGCCGTGCTGAACGCAGATGACGAGGCATCGAAGCTGTATGCAACCGTGACACCTGCGCGCGTCGTGACGTACGGCATCGACCAGCCGGCAGACGTCCAGGCTAAAAACATCGAGATTACGAGCAAAGGAACCTCGTTTACGGCGGAAACCTTTGCGGGTACGATTGACCTCAACCTGAAGCTGATGGGGAAATTCAATGTGTATAACGCATTGGCAGCCATGGCGGTTACACTTGCAGAAGGCGTGAGCCTCGAAGACATCAAGGCGAGCTTGGAAGCAGTAGCTGGTGTCAACGGACGTTTTGAAGCCGTAGATGCGGGTCAGCCGTTCGCTGTTCTCGTCGATTACTCGCATACGCCGGACAGTCTGGAAAACGCCTTGATGACCGTCAAGGAATTTGCCAAAGGCAACGTGTTCTGCATCGTGGGCTGCGGGGGAGACCGCGACCGCACGAAGCGCCCGATTATGGCGCAAATCGCAACGAAATATGCGGATATGACCGTCTTAACATCAGATAATCCTCGCTCCGAGGAGCCGCAGGCGATCCTTGCCGACATGCTCGCAGGCGTGCGCGATGTGTCTGCTGCGCGTTACACGGCAGTGACGGACCGCCGTGAAGCGATTCATTATGCCGTTTCCTTGGCGAAGCCGGACGATGTCATTTTGATCGCCGGAAAAGGCCATGAGACGTATCAAATCATCAAAGATCAAGTACTGCCCTTCGACGACCGTGAAGTTGCGCGGGAAGCGATTGCCCGGTACAACCAAGAATAGAGACAGATGCGACACATTGGCATCGAAAGAAAGGAGGCTCGGGCATGTTCGCTGACAACGTCCTAATCGTCACGATCGTCGCCGCGTTTCTCATTGCCGTACTGATTGGCCCACTGTTTATTCCCTTCCTTCGCCGCCTGAAATTTGGGCAGGCAATTCGGGAGGAAGGACCGCAATCCCACTTCAAGAAGGCTGGTACCCCTACGATGGGGGGCACCATCATTCTGCTGGCACTTATATTTACCGTGTTGAAGTTTGCCAATGCTACAATGGAAATTTACTTCCTGTTACTGGTGACACTCGGCTACGGTTTGATCGGATTTTTGGATGACTTTATCAAGATCAGGAAGAAGCGCAACCTCGGCTTGACCGCCAGACAAAAGTTTGCCGGTCAGATTGTGCTGGCTATCGGCGCGTATATTTTGCTGCTGATGATGGGGCATGACACGTCGCTGCATTTGCCAGGCACGCCATGGAAGCTGGAGCTGGGCTATTTCTACTTCCCGTTCCTCTTGTTCTTGCTCGTCGGCACGACCAACGCCGTAAACATTACGGACGGTCTGGACGGCCTTTTGGCTGGTACGGGAGCGATCGCTTTCGGGGCGTACGCCATCATTGCCTGGTTCGGGCAAGATTACGACACGGCGATTTTCAGTGCAGCCGTCGTCGGTGCGGTTCTCGGCTTCCTCGTGTTCAATGCCCATCCGGCCCGCGTGTTCATGGGGGACACAGGCTCGCTCGGTTTGGGGGGAGCACTCGCCGGAATTGCGATCATGACGAAAACAGAGCTGCTTTTGGCGATTGTCGGTGGGGTGTTTGTCGTGGAGACACTGTCTGTCATCTTGCAGGTCGTTTCTTTCAAGACACGGGGCAAACGAATTTTTCGCATGAGCCCGCTTCACCATCATTTTGAATTGACAGGCTGGTCCGAGTGGCGTGTCGTCGTCACCTTCTGGCTGGTCGGCATGTTCTTTGCCGGATTGGGTGTATACCTTGAGGTGGTGACAATCAGATGATGCGTTATCATAATCAGCACGTAGTCGTTTTAGGAATGGCGAAAAGCGGTGTAGCAGTGGCAAAACTGCTGCACCGCTTTGGCGCTCATGTCGTGGTTAACGATAAAAAGCCGCGGGAAGAAGCGAGCGGGATCGAGGAGCTGGAAGCGCTCGGAATTACCGTCATTTGCGGGCACCATCCGGAAGATTTGATTCATCCGGGGGTGTCTCTCGTTGTGAAAAATCCGGGAATCCCTTATGAAGCGCCGCCAGTGAAGCAGGCGCTTGCTCTCGGTATTCCTGTCGTGACGGAGGTAGAGCTTGCCTCCCAGATTGCCAAGGCACCGATCATCGGCATCACGGGCTCCAACGGAAAGACAACCACGACGACGCTCGTTGGACAAATTCTCAAGGAAGCGGGTCTTGATGTGCTCGTTGGCGGCAACATCGGAACCGTCCTTTGCGGTCTTGCGGAGGAAGCTGGGCCAGACCAGTGGCTGGTCGCAGAGCTGAGCAGCTTTCAGCTCATGGGAACGCGAGAATTTCGTCCGCACATCGGTGTTTTGCTCAATCTGTACCCTGCTCATCTCGACTACCACCATACGCTGGAAGAGTATCTCGACGCCAAGCTGAAAATGTTCGCCAATCAGACCGCAGACGATATGGCGATTTTGCCGTTTGACCAGCCGGACATTCTCGCGAAATGCGGCGAGCTTCCCGCACAGACGTACTATTTCAGCAAAACGCAGCAAGTTCCGCGCGGGGCATTCGTCCAGGATGGCGTCATTTTGTTCGCCGATGGACAGGGCGGGACAGAGGCGATTATCGCTGTCGACGAGATCACGGTCCCGCATTTGGACAATGCGCTCGCCGCGATTCTGGTAGCGAAGCTGACTGGCGCTGATACGCGTGCGATCGTGCAGGTGCTTTCGACTTTTGCCGGGGTAGAACATCGCATGGAATACGTGGATTCCATCGCCGGAGTGAAGTATTTCAACGATTCCAAAGCGACCAATCCGGAGGCGGCTTCCCGTGCCTTGCAGGCGTGCCAGGAGCCTGTCGTCTGGATTTGCGGCGGGTTGGATCGCGGTGTTGATTTCAAGGAGCTTTTGCCTGTCATCAAGGGCAGGGTAAAAGCGGTCATCGCATTGGGCCAGACCGCACCGATTTTGCTTGCGCGGGCGGAAGAAGCAGGGATTAACGAGCGAATCCATGTCGATACTGTGGAGAAAGCCGTTCTTGCTGCTTCCCGGTTGGCGCAATCAGGTGACGTGGTGCTGCTCAGCCCGGCGTGTGCGAGTTGGGATATGTTCCCTTCGTTTGAAGCACGGGGGAGCATGTTTAAGGACGGCGTGCATAGACTTAAAACAAGCCTAGCATAACGTCCCACAAAAGCTTCATGAATACAGCGTGAAACGGGACGGCATGAGAAAGGATGACCTGGCACTATGAGCAAGGTACGCTCTGCCCCCGACTTCGTAATTATTTTTGCAACACTTTTTTTATTGGGAATTGGCATCGTGATGGTGTACAGCGCCAGTGCGATCGTCGCCCAGAAGCCACCCTTTTCCGATCCGTACTTTTTTGCCAAGCGGCAGCTGATTTTTGCCTTGCTCGGCATCACATCGATGTACATCACGATGAACATCGACTATTGGGTATGGAAACAATGGGCCAAGCCGGGCTTTTACGCCAGTATCGGGCTGTTGATTCTGGTGCTTATCGTCGGGATTGAAGTGAACGGCTCGAAAAGCTGGCTTGGCTTCGGGGCTTTCGGAATCCAGCCTGGCGAGTTTGCCAAGCTCGGCGTCGTCGCGTTTTTGGCGCGGTGGCTGTCCGACAACCAGAAGCAAATTGTGCAGTTCCGCAAAGGATTGATGCCCGCTCTGGCGATTCCGATGGTTTGTTTCGGCCTGATCATGCTTCAGCCCGACCTGGGTACAGGCACGGTATTGACAGGCACGGCGATTGTGATGATTTTCGCGGCAGGAGCGCGAATCAGCCACTTTGTCGGCTTGGGCATGATCGGGGTGGTTGGCTTCATCGGACTGGTACTGTCAGCTCCTTACCGCATCAAGCGGATTACTTCTTTTCTCGATCCTTGGTCTGACCCGCTCAATACAGGCTACCAAATCATTCAATCGCTGTATGCGATCGGTCCGGGCGGTTTGCTCGGCCTCGGTTTGGGACAAAGCAGGCAAAAGCATCTGTACTTGCCGGAACCATACAATGACTTCATTTTCTCCATTGTGGCGGAAGAACTCGGCTTCATCGGCGGTACGCTCATCTTGCTGTTGTTCCTGCTGCTTTTGTGGAGAGGGATGCGCACAGCGATCACGGCCCCCGATCTGTTCGGCAGCCTTTTGGCGCTCGGGATCATCGGAATGATTGCGATTCAGGTCGTCATCAACATCGGGGTCGTGACAGGCATGTTTCCGGTGACGGGGATCACGCTGCCGTTTTTAAGCTATGGAGGATCATCCCTGACACTGATGCTCACAGGTGTCGGCGTTCTCCTGAACATATCTCGGTTTTCTCGATCATGAATGAACAGCAGGAAAAAGGTGCGATGCTTCGCACGTGGGCAATCTGTTTTCTCTGCATAAAAAGGGTGTGAGAGTATGCGCGTCGTCCTTACAGGCGGTGGCACAGGTGGACATATTTATCCGGCGCTTGCGGTGGCGAGGGAAGTTTCTCGCCAAACTCCGCAGGCTGCCTTTTTGTATATCGGCAGTAAAAAAGGGTTGGAAGCCCAGCTCGTACCGCGAACAGAAATTCCTTTTCAGTCCGTCGAGATCAGCGGGTTGAAGCGGAAGCTGTCGCTGGACAACCTGAAGACCTTGTGGAAATTCGTCCGGGCCGTGTCGGATGCGAAAAAAATGCTGCGCGATTTTCAACCGGATGTCGTCGTGGGCACGGGGGGATACGTCTGCGGGCCAGTCGTCTACGCAGCCTCGCGCTTGGGCATCCCGACCTTGATCCACGAACAAAACGTCGTTCCTGGTCTGACCAACAAATTTTTGTCGCGCTCGGCTACTCGGGTGGCCGTATCTTTTGCAGAGTCTCTCGCGTACTTTCCAGAGGGGAAAACCGTGTTTACCGGCAATCCGCGGGCGACAGAAGTGATGCATGGCAACGCGGAGGCGGGCCGTGGCTTTCTGGGGGTAGACGCAGGCAAAAAAATCGTCCTGATCTTTGGCGGCAGCCGGGGAGCGAGGGCGATCAATGAAGCGGTGCTTTCTGTTGTTACCGAGTTGGGCAAATATGCCGATACTCATTTTGTATACGTAACCGGAGATGTTCACTTTGATAAAATCTCCAGCGAGCTTGCCGCAAAAGGGAAGCTTCCCGAGAACATTTCCGTGCTTCCATTCGTCCATAACATGCCGGACGTTTTGGCGGCGACACATATACTGGTCGGACGTGCAGGTGCATCTACCTTGGCCGAAGTGACGGCTCTCGGCGTTCCGTCGATTTTGATTCCGTCTCCGTATGTGACAAACAACCATCAGGAGAAAAATGCGCGCGGCCTTGAACGTGCAGGTGCAGCGCGAGTCATTGTGGAGAAGGAGCTGACAGGAGAGCGCCTGCTTCAGGAAGTGGAAAGCTTGCTGCACAGCGATGAGTTGTGGAAGCAAATGAAAGAGAACGCCCTGTCGCTGGGAATGCCGAAAGCAGCCACGGAAATCGTGCGCACCTTGCAGGAAGTCTCCGCAAAAAAATGATCAGATGGGCGATTGTCACGCCGATCTGGGCGATCGCATAGTATGGAGCAAACACGTGAGAAGACTTACAGGTCCGACCTAGCAAACGTATCAGGAGGTTCACAAATGATAAATATTGCAGATGAGCTGAAGCAAGCAGGGATCGGAAAAGTGTGGACCAATGAGCCTCTCGCCAATCATACGACATGGCGGGTTGGCGGTCCTGCTGATTTGTTAATCCAGCCCAAGGACAAAGAATCCTTGCTAAAAGCCTTGCAGATCATCCATCGTCATGAAATTCCTTGGAGTGTTATCGGGCGCGGCTCCAACCTTCTGGTGAGGGACGGAGGGATTCGCGGAGCCGTGTTCAAAGTGGCTGAGGGCTTGAGCCACTGCGAGTTCAGGGGTGAAGAGGTGTGTGTGGGTGCCGGATATTCCATGATCCGCCTGGCGGTGGAGACAGGCAAGATGGGATTAACAGGGATGGAATTCGCAGGAGGGATTCCTGGTACGGTAGGCGGAGCCGTCTATATGAATGCAGGGGCACACGGATCTGATCTTTCACGTATTCTTATTGAAGCCGAGATTCTTTTCGCAAACGGCGAATGTAAGGTGTTGAGTAACGACGAACTGAGCTTTAGCTATCGGACTTCTCTTTTGCAAAAAGAAAAAGGGATTGTGCTGGAAGCCCGTTTTCAACTGCGTACAGGCGATCGCAAGCAGATTGCCGCGACACTTGCGACCAACAAGGATCGGCGACGCCAGACACAGCCGTTGCAAATGCCGTGTGCGGGCAGTGTGTTCCGCAACCCGCCGAACGATCACGCAGGGCGTCTGATAGAAGCAGCGGGGCTGAAAGGCTATCAAATCGGTGGAGCTCAGGTTTCAGAAAAACACTCGAATTTCATCGTGAATTGCGGGGGAGCCACGGCTACCGACGTCCTCACCTTGATTGAGCATGTTCGGAGCACAATTCTTGCGAAATACGGAATTGATCTGCATCCGGAAGTTCTGGTGGTGGGCGAGGGGTAACACGGAGGTGAAAGTTTGGAGACTTTTGCGATCGAAGGCGGAAGACCTCTGTCCGGTTCGCTTCGGATCCAAGGAGCTAAGAACGCTGCTCTTCCCATCCTTGCCGCTGCTGTTCTTGCGGAAGGGCAATTCTATATCTACGATGTCCCCCATTTGAAAGATATCAAAGTCATGCTGGAGATAATGACGGCACTGGGGGCCAACACGAAGCACGTGGACGGTTGCGTCGATCTGGATACAACGTCTGTCTCCGTCCCGCATGTGCCAGATGATTTAATGAGCCAGATGCGATCTTCTATTTTTCTCGCCGGGCCGCTTCTGGCCAGGTTGGGTGAAGTCACCATATCGCGTCCCGGTGGCTGCGACATTGGTGAACGCCGAATTGACCTGCATTTGTCTGGTCTTACGGCACTCGGGGCTAAAATAGAAGAATCCGAAGGCTACATTACTTTTCGGGCAAAGCAATTGCGCGGGACCAACATCTTTCTTTCCTTCCCCAGCGTGGGCGCGACGGAAAATATCATGATGGCGGCAGTCTTGGCAAAAGGGACGACACGCATCTGTAATGCGGCTCGGGAGCCGGAGATTATCGACCTGCAAAACTTCCTGAACGCCATGGGTGCGCGAATAAGAGGGGCAGGAACCGATACGATTGAAATCAGCGGCGTACCGCGGCTTCGCTCCGTCAGCTACCGGATCATTCCCGACAGAATTGTGACGGGGACGTATGTGCTGGCGGTCGGCATTGCCCAAGGGCATGTGGAGCTGACCAATACATTGCCTGAGCAACTCACGGCATTGATTGAGGTTGCCCGTAGCTGTGGTGTTGAAATCAAGACCCGCCATGATATAATGGAAATCAAAAGCAACTCCCGTCCTCGTGCTTACGACCGGATCATCACCTCGCCGTATCCAGGGTTTCCGACTGACCTGCAGGCGCAGCTGATGGTGTTTCTGTCACAGGCGAGGGGAACCAGCGTCATCAAGGAAACGATTTTTGAAGGAAGATTCAAACATGTGAATGAATTGGCGCGAATGGGCGCCTCTATATACGTAGATCTCGGCTCTGCTATCATTCGCGGCGTCGGGAAGCTGACCGCCACGAATGTGGAAGCGACAGATCTGCGAGCAGGCGCTGCTCTCGTATTGGCAGGGCTTGCGGCAGAAGGCATTACGACGGTGAATCAGATTCATCATATCGATCGTGGATACGATCGCCTGGAAGAGCAATTGCGCAGGCTGGGAGCCGACATCACGAGGGTTTCGATATGATCGAGGGAAGTCAAGCGGCATAGTGCTATGCCGCTTTCCCTGTTTTGTATAGTTACATTTATTTGGAAGAAATCCATTTATTCCCTTTTGAATGAATTATCTTGCGGGCGATGAGCCTAGAATGCATGAGGAAGGATTCGGCCATGGCGGTAATTGAGGAACGCATTCCGCAAGTCAAGCAGCAACGTCCCAGACGAAAAGGAAACCGTAAACTGGTATTTTGGCTCGTGCTGTTTTTTCTTACTGTACTTATCATTGTTTTTATTCGCTCACCGTACAGCAAGGTGCAGGAAATCCAGGTTATCGGAAACGACATTTACACCACAGAGCAAATCGTCCAGCAATCGGGTCTGCAACGCGACATGCAATTTCTCAATGTGTGGGAGAGCAGCGTGCAAAGCAATCTGGCGCCGCTTGAGGGCGTCAAGAACGTGACGGTCAGCCGTTCTTTTCCGGGAGTGATCCGGCTGCACGTAACGGAGCAAAAGCGCGTCGCCTTCTGGAATGGACAAGACGGCAGCCGCTATCCGCTGCTCGAAAACGGCAAGGTGCTGAAGCAGGTGAATTTTGCCGATCGCGTGGTGGACAGGCCCTTGATCAGCTCCTGGGCAGCGCCTGAGCTGCTCCCCAATCTCGCCAAAGCGTTGTCTCGCCTCACACCGAATGTGCTCGCCGAAATTTCGGACATAACTCTGACGCCAACGGTGTACGATAAGCAGCGGGTAACCTTGTACATGCGCGACGGAAACGAAGTGCGCAGCGTGGTCTACAAGCTGGATAAAATGCTGAACTGGTATCCGGCGATCGTGGCAGAGCTGCCGGCAGGAACAAAAGGGGTGCTCTCCATGTTCGAGCAGCCGTGGTTTGTTCCGTACGGTGCGGGAAGTGATGCCATTCCGATAGCAGGCAGCCAGGAGCAGACAGAAAAGCCGCAGTAAAGAAAAAAGGGGTAGCAGACAATGAGTCGTCGCCGCAAATTTCATCTTTATTTAACCGTCGTGACGCTTTGTACAGGCTTTCTGGTAGCAACCTCGTTTGAGACTACCAAGCTCACGCGCAAAGAGCGGTTGAATGATCAGCTGTTCCAGCAGGAAACGCAATTGAATGACCGGATTTTATCCGAAAAAGAACAAAACAGGCATTTGGAAAACCAGCTGATTGATTTGCAGCGCCAGGTAGGCAAAGTCGAGGAAGCGATGGCTCAGCAAAAATCTGAGGCAGCCGACACACTCGCCCAGCTGGAGGCTGCGCGTATGCTCTCCGGCGTGGTCGCTGTAGAAGGCCCTGGTCTTGTCATCACGATGCAGGACAGCCAATCGGCAGCAAGCAGCTCGGACATCGCCAATTACATCGTGCATGAGCAAGATGTGCGTCTGGTCGTCAATGAACTGCGCGCAGCGGGAGCCGAGGCGATCAGCATCAACGGCCAGAGACTGGTAAGCAACTCTTCCATCCGCTGTGTCGGTCCGACGATCATCGTCAACGGAATCAAGTCTGCCGCTCCTTTTGTCATCTCGGCAATCGGCAATCCGGAGACGATGGAGAGTGCCCTCCATTTGCCAGGAGGAGTATTGCAATCTCTGCAAGACTTTGTTCAAATCGACTTGGCGAAAAAAGAGAAGGTGCAGCTCCCGGCCTTCGTTGGTGACGCCAAAACGAAACACTCCTAAAAGGTAAAAGGATGCGTTTGCCCTATGTTACAAAAAAGCCGTAAAATCACGTTTATTCTTGCCATTATTAGTGCTATCATAGGTGTGATGTTGGCTGTGCAATTGCGCAGCAGCCTCCATCCGGTACATAAGGAGTCTCGCAGCATTGCGGAACTCCGGACCACGCTGCAAAAAGAGCTGGAGAAACACAAAAACCTGCTTGCAGATATTTCCAAGTACAATCAGCTGTACTACCAATACGAAACCGCATTAAGTGAAGACGAGAGCATTTCGGTCATGAAGGAAGAGCTGGAGCGAAACCGTCGAATGGCTGGAATGGTAGAGGTCGAGGGGGAAGGCATCGTGCTGGAAGTTGTCGATGCCCACACGCCTACAGAGCCGATTCTGGACGAACACATGCAGGTGCCTGTTGTAGGTGAATACACGATTGACGATGAAGATTTGCGTTGGCTGGTCAATATCCTGTTTGCGAACGGAGCGCAAGCGGTGTCCATTAACGATCATCGGTTGATTGCCACTTCCGCGATCCGCAATGTAGGGGCTGTCATCCAGATTGATACGAGGACGATACAGCCTCCATATGAAATAAAAGCATTGGGAGAGCCTGACGTGCTTTTGTCCGCGATGAAGCTGGAGGGTGTCGAAGAGAACTTTCAGCTGGCGAACAAAAAAGTGTTGGCCGAAAAACGGGACAAGCTGTTGATTTCCGCAAACAAAGAAACACGTGTCATCCAATTTATGAAACCTGTTAAAGAAAAAGGAGATTCGTAACCATGTGGCTCCCGCTTATCGGACTGATTGTCGGTCTCGCTGTCGGCTTCCT
Source organism: Brevibacillus sp. FSL K6-0770 (assembly GCF_038000275.1). Classification (NCBI taxonomy): domain Bacteria; kingdom Bacillati; phylum Bacillota; class Bacilli; order Caryophanales; family Paenibacillaceae; genus Brevibacillus; species Brevibacillus sp. FSL K6-0770. The sequence goes on along the minus strand of NZ_JBBOBQ010000001.1, from coordinate 3,742,038 downwards.
TCTGGATTGGCGCGTGCCCCAGGAGTATAGCAGCTATCTTTCCATAGCTCTGTTGGCTGGATTGGATACGATCTTTGGGGGGATTCGCTCCTTCTTGGAACGCACCTTCAACGTTCGGATCTTCATGTCCGGATTCTTTTTCAATACGCTCTTTGCAGCTGGGCTGGCCTTCATCGGAGGTTTCCTCGGGATTGATCTGTACCTGGCAGCCATCGTGGCTTTCGGGGTGCGTCTCTTCAATAACCTGGCTGTGATTAGGAGAATAGTTCTATCCCGTTGGATCAATCAGCAAGAATAGCCCGAACAAATGGGAAGATGGTCATTTTTTTACAAAAATTCTAGATGAAAAAAAGGGAATGGTTGTCCTGTGTGGAATAATTTATGCAGGTGTTCTCATTTTAGCAAGACAAAAGACGTAGCAGGGGAGGTGTCACAGGTTTGGTAAGTAATGAACTCATCGTCAGCCTAGACATTGGAACATCCAAAGTACGCGTCATGATCGGCGAGATCAACAACGGTTCCATCAACATCATCGGCGTCGGACAATCACACTCAGAAGGCATCAAGAAGGGCGTGATTGTTGACATCGACCAAACCGTGCATGCCATCCGGGAAGCAGTCGATCATGCTGAACGCATGGTTGGCGTTTCTATCGAAGAAGTGTATGTGGGGATCACTGGAAACCATATCGAGTTGCATGAAACCCAAGGGGTTGTCGCTGTATCCAGCGAAGACCGTGAGATACGAGAAGAAGATATCCAACGCGTCATTCAGGCAGCGAAGGTTGTAGCGATTCCGCCGGACCGTGAAATCATCGAGGTAGTTCCAAAGGAGTATATCGTAGATGGGCAGGGTAGTATCAAAGACCCTCGCGGGATGATTGGTGTCCGACTGGAAATGGAAGGGACCATTGTAACCGGATTGAAAACGGTTGTACATAACATCGTTCGCTGTGCTCAACGAACCAATCTGCGTGTAGCTGGAATTTTCTTGCAACCGCTTGCGGCTAGCACGGTTGCCCTATCCAAAGATGACAAAAATATGGGTGTCGTTCTTGTCGACATCGGTGCGGGTTCTACCACGATCGGTGTATTCGAGCAAGGTAAGCTGGCCGCTACCACCGTGATCGGCATCGGTGGCGACCATATCACAAGCGACATTTCACTAGGATTGCGTACCCATACGGATGTGGCAGACCGCGTGAAAATAAAAAACGGTTGTGCGTTGATCGATGAAGCTTCTGAAGATGTGAAATTCAAGGTGAACCGGATTGGCAGTGAAGTAGAAAAGCAGTTTACCCAAGTAGACTTGGCCAATATCATTGAGCCGCGCGCTGCAGAAATATTCCAATTAGTCGAGGATGCTGTCTACAAGATGGGCTTCCGCGACGAGATTGCAGGCGGCTACGTCCTGACTGGCGGTACAGTAGCAATGCCTGGCATGCTGGAATTGGCAAAAGAAGAATTGGACGCACCTGTTCGCATCGCAATTCCTGATTACATCGGAGTGCGGGATCCTGCCTACACCACAGGGGTAGGTTTGATTCAATATGCCTTGCAGTTGATGGAGCGCCGCAGCGTACGCGTCACCCCCTCATTCAAGGGCACTCAGAAGCAAACCGTTGCCAAGCAGCCAAAAGAAGGCGGCGGTTTGATGGAAAAAGTGAAAAACTGGTTTAGCGAATTTATTTAGTCGCTTTGCCGTAGTTAGCACAATGGCGAAAATTGGAACGTTTCGTTCTTTTGAAATCATGGAAGAGAATAACGGGATGTCCCATTCGTTTGTCAATCGGCTTCTTGGGCCACAAGTTTTTATGTTGAATTGGGGAGGACTAGCAATATGCTGGAATTTGATATGGACATGGAATCCTTTGCACGAATTAAAGTAATTGGGTGCGGCGGCGGCGGCAGCAATGCCGTAAACCGCATGATTGCAGGCGGCGTGAAAGGGGTAGAATTTATCACCCTGAACACCGATGCACAGGCGCTCCAATTGTCCAGTGCCGAGATTAAACTGCAAATCGGGGAAAAGCTGACACGCGGTCTCGGAGCAGGTGCGAATCCGGAAATCGGCAAAAAGGCGGCGGAAGAGAGCCGCGATTTGATTGAAAATGCTCTGCGCGGTGCAGATATGGTATTCGTTACGGCGGGAATGGGCGGAGGAACCGGTACTGGTGCAGCCCCTGTTGTCGCTGAGATCGCCAAGGAGATGGGCGCTCTTACGGTGGGTGTCGTGACTCGTCCTTTCTCTTTCGAGGGGCGCAAGCGTTCCCAGCACGGTGAGGCTGGTATCGCGGCACTCAAGGAAAAAGTGGATACGCTGATCGTCATTCCTAACGATCGTTTGCTGGAAATCGTAGATAAAAACACACCTATGCTCGAAGCGTTCCGTGAAGCGGACAACATTTTGCGCCAAGGGGTTCAAGGGATTTCCGACCTGATCGCTGTACCGGGTCTGATCAACTTGGACTTTGCAGACGTGAAGACGATCATGACCGAGCGCGGCTCCGCTTTGATGGGGATCGGCGTAGGCAGCGGGGAAAACCGTGCGGCTGAAGCAGCTCGCCGTGCCATTTCCAGCCCGCTCTTGGAAACATCGATTGACGGTGCTCGCGGCGTTCTGATGAACATCACAGGCGGCACCAACTTGAGCTTGTACGAAGTAAACGAAGCAGCAGATATCGTTTCTTCGGCAGCAGACCCAGATGTAAACATGATCTTCGGTGCGGTCATCAACGAAGATTTGAAAAATGAACTGGTAGTTACGGTCATTGCAACGGGATTCGAGCATTCCCAGCGCGTACCGGAAGCACCGCGCCGCCAGCAACAACCGATCAATACTGCTGGCAACCGTCCGACACCGATTTCCAACACGAATACGGGCCGTGCCAAAGAAGAAGAGGATGACAAGTCCTTCTTCTCCATGAGCAATCTCGACAACCTCGATATTCCAGCATTCCTGCGAAATCGTCGTCGCAACAAAAAATAGGCCACAAAAGTGGAAAAGCCTTGTTCTCTTTTCGGAGACAAGGCTTTTTTCTGTGAAAAACGTCTCGACGCTGTGCATTTGCTTGAAATAGAACCAAAAACGTTAGACAAAAAATCCAAAAAAACACCGTCAAGAATTGACAGACTTTACATACACATTGATATATACTGCTTTTACTGATAGAGCCAGCGCTATAAAAGCGGCGTCCTGGCGCTACACATACGGCAACTCTTGCAGCTCTCGGATTTTCGCCCAGGCGAAAACAGATCGGAGGTGAGGGCAAGTGGTTGTGTATCTTGATATCATTCTACTCCTCAACCTGGCTATTGATACCTTGTTGCTCTGGTTTACCGCGTATTTTCGCAAAGAGCGCGTGGTGTGGTGGAGAATGATCGCGGCCTCATTGTTCGGTTGTTCGTATTTGGTCTTTTTCTTTTTCCCTGCGTTTTCGCCTATGTATCAATGGTCAGTCAAGCTGTTGTTTTCCATTCTCATGCTGTGGATCGCATTCGGGAACAGGAGGTTGTTGTCCTTTGCGCAAAACTTGATCATTTTTTATTTTGTCGCTTTTGTTTTTGGCGGAGGAGTATTCGGGCTTCAATACTTTTTGGCGCCGCGAAACGAAATTGTCAACGGATTGATTGTGACGCACAACGACGGTTTTGGAGTGGGCTTCAAGCCTACCCTCGCGATTGTGGTCATCGGGTTTCTGCTCGTCTTTTTCCTCGGGAAAAAGAGCTACAAAGCGATTCAGGAGCCGCGAAGAATGGAGACGTTCCTCGTCGATGTCGTGGTGACTGTCGCAAAAGAAAAAGTCATTTGCCGCGGTCTCGTGGATACAGGCAATCAGCTGCACGAGCCGATCACGCGTCTGCCGGTGATGATTATCGAAAGCCGCATGCTGGCTCATCTGCTTCCGCCGTCGCTTCTCCGACAAACCGATGAAAACGGTGGAGTGTGGGAGAAGCTGGACGGATCCTGGGATGACCTGCCGCTGGAATGGCAAGCTCGGGTACGGCTCATCCCGTACCGGAGCGTGTCGCGGGGAATGGATTTTTTGCTTGCGATCAAGCCGGATCATGTGATGGTTGTACAGGAAGGACTTCGCTATGAAACGGAAAAAGTGCTGATCGGGCTTAACCCGATTCCGCTTTCGGCAGACGGCAAGTACCAGGCGATCGTACATCCTGCCATGATGGAAGCATATACGCAAGAACCTACCTTTATTCTCAAACAGGAGGGCTAATCATGTATGTAAAACTTCGCCTACAACTCCAGTTGACCTGGTACCGTTTCCTGCTGTGGATTGGTGCACGCGCTGAAGAAGTCTATTACATTGGCGGGAGTGAAGCATTGCCTCCACCGTTGACGAGAGAAGAAGAGGAACTGCTTCTGGGCCGCCTGCCTTCGGGCGATCCAGCCGTGCGCGGCATGCTGATCGAGCGCAACTTGCGGCTGGTCGTCTACATCGCCCGCAAATTCGAAAATACCGGGATCAACATCGAGGATTTGGTCAGCATCGGGACGATCGGTTTGATTAAAGCGGTCAACACGTTTGACCCGGAGAAAAACATCAAACTGGCGACATACGCCTCCCGCTGTATCGAAAACGAGATTTTGATGTATTTGCGCCGCAACAACAAGATTCGCTCCGAGGTGTCTTTTGACGAACCGCTCAATATCGACTGGGATGGCAACGAACTGCTTTTGTCCGATGTGCTCGGTACAGAAAATGACACGATCTATAAAAATATCGAAGACCAGGTAGACCGCAAGCTGCTGAAAAAAGCGCTGGATAAGCTGTCCGAGCGGGAGCGAATCATCATGGAGCTGCGCTTCGGCCTCGCTGGGGAAGAGGAGAAGACGCAAAAAGACGTCGCGGACTTGCTCGGGATCTCCCAGTCGTATATTTCCCGTTTGGAAAAGCGAATTATAAAACGGTTGCGAAAAGAGTTCAACAAAATGGTCTAACGCATATTTTCCCAGCCTCAGGGGATACTGTTCCTAAACCGTAACAGATGGTGGTTTTTGCCACCTTCTTGGCGGCTACGCGTCAGTACGCGGCCTTTCAAGACAACCGGGTTAGGGACTTTTTTCTTGCTTCGAGGAGGGAAAGACGTGACGCGCAATAAGGTAGAGATATGCGGGGTAGATACCTCCAAACTGCCGGTGCTGACAAACAAGGAAATGCGGGATTTGTTTGAGCGCCTGCAAAGCGGAGAGCTGGCTGCCCGCGAGAAACTGGTCAACGGCAACCTGCGTCTGGTGCTGAGTGTCATCCAAAGATTCAACAACCGCGGAGAGTTCGTCGACGACCTGTTTCAGGTAGGCTGCATCGGATTGATGAAAGCGATCGACAACTTTGATCTCGGGCAAAACGTTAAATTTTCCACGTACGCGGTACCGATGATCATCGGGGAGATCAGGCGCTATTTGCGCGACAACAACCCGATTCGCGTTTCCCGCTCGTTGCGGGACATCGCCTACAAAGCCCTTCAGGTGCGAGACAATCTGACCAACAAGCATTCGCGAGAGCCCACCATTACCGAGATTTCTCAAGAATTGAACGTTGCCAAGGAAGACGTCGTGTTCGCGCTGGATGCCATTCAGGACCCGGTATCGCTTTTCGAGCCGATCTATCAGGATGGCGGAGATCCGATCTACGTCATGGATCAAATCAGCGACGAGAAGAACAAGGATGTCACATGGGTAGAAGAAATCGCGCTCCGCGAAGGAATGCAACGTCTGGGTGATCGGGAAAAAATGATTTTATCCATGCGCTTTTACGAGGGAAAAACCCAGATGGAAGTAGCAGAAGAAATCGGAATTTCGCAGGCACAGGTCTCCCGGTTGGAAAAAGCGGCGATCGCTCATATGCAAAAGCACGTGCAATCGTAATGAGAAGCTACATAGGTCCCGACGGTCTTCGTGCCGTTGGGTTTTTTTATGGCTGGCGATTCGTGGCTGCCTTTTGTTTTTTCCGGCGAAGAAGGACATATTCTCCGGCGGGTTCATATACTGAGAGTAACGGAGAAAAGTGGGTGAGGAGAATGGTGAAAATCTCTGACTTCCAGACAAAAGAAGTGGTCAATATCCTGGATGGGAAGCGGCTGGGAACGATATCCGATTTGGAGATCGATCTGCGTCACGGACGTGTGGAAGCCATTGTCGTGCCGGGGCCGGGCAAATTCCTCGGATTTTTTTCCTCCGGGAATGATTATGTTATCCCGTGGCGCAATATTGTGAAGATCGGAAAAGATGTGGTGCTGGTCCGGATGGAGGAAGCACTGAAGGTAGAAGCCAGAACTTCTGGCGCAGATGAATACAGGGAGTAGAGGGGGAAAGGCGTCAGTTAGCCTTTCTTTTCTTTTCGGCTATGGTATGATAAGCCATATGAGGAAGGTGACAGGATGAGAGAACCGTTTGGCTTGGAAGAGGATAAATCTGTGTTGACGCTGACGGATTGGGAAAAGCATTTTCCGGGCCTGGTGGCGGGGTTTACCGTTCGCCTTGGCGGGGAAAGTGAACAACCGTACGGCTCGTTTAATATGGGCTTGCATGTGGGAGACGAGGCAAGCCGCGTTGTCGCAAATCGGAAAAAGCTGGCCGAGCAGGTCGGGATGCCTTTTGATGCTTGGACGTGCGCGGATCAGGTTCACGGCAACCGCGTTTGCCAGGTGAGTGCTGGCGGAGCGGGCAAGGAGAGTCTGGACGATGTCATTGCCGCCACAGACGGCTTGTTTACCCGGGAAAAGGGCGTTTTGCTCACCTCGTTTTACGCTGATTGCGTACCGCTCTTTTTTCTGGACCCGGCAACAGGGGCGATTGGTCTGGCTCACGCAGGCTGGAAGGGCACAGTGGGACGTATTGCCGAGGAAATGGTCAAGTCGCTGCAAACGCATTGCGGGGCGCAGCCAGCGGACATTCGCGTAGCCATCGGGCCGTCCATCGGGGGCTGCTGCTACGAAGTGGATGAACGGATCATGACGCAAGTGCGGACGAGCGCGCAAAACTGGGAGACCGCGGTAACGGCTTCTGCCGCAGCAGAGAAGTACATGCTGGATCTTCGCCAGCTGAACACGGAGATTTTGCTGGAAGCGGGGATTGCCAAGCAGCATTTGCTCGTAACAGACTGGTGTACAAGCTGCCGTACAGACTTGTTCTTCTCGCATCGAAAAGAAGCCGGAACGGCCGGGACGACAGGGCGAATGGCTTCTTACATCGGATGGAAAGAGACAGAAGGGAGATAAAAAGTCGTGGGAATCAAGGAACAGGAATTGTTGAAAGCAAGAATGGAAGCGATCGAAGCGCGGATTCAGGCGGCGTGCGACAGAGCAAACCGCAAGCGCGAGGACGTCAAAATCATTGCCGTAACGAAATACGTCGATGAGCAGGCAATCGGTGATTTGCTGGATGTCGGAATCGAGCATATCGGGGAAAATCGCGTGCAGGACGCCCTGCCCAAATACGAGTTGCACAAGGAGCGCGGCACGTGGCATTTTATCGGACATTTGCAAACCAATAAGGCCAAAGAGGTCGTCGGGCGTTTCCCGTACATCCACTCGCTGGATCGCCTTTCGCTCGCACAAGAGCTGAATCGACGCGCCGAGGCGATTGATCAGGTCGTAAATTGCTTTTTGCAAGTCAATATATCCGGTGAAGAGACAAAATTTGGGCTTAGTCCCAACGATGTATTGGCTTTTTTGCGTGAAACCAGTAATATGAAACATATAAAGATCGTCGGATTGATGACGATGGCGCCTGTTGTCGATGACCAGGAGGAAGCGAGACAAGTATTTCGCGGCCTCTACGAGTGGAAGGCACGAATTAATGAGTGCGCATTCCCCCATGCTCATATCGAAGAATTGTCGATGGGCATGTCCAGTGATTTTGAAGTGGCGATTGAAGAGGGAGCTACATATATTCGTCTGGGCTCTGTTTTGGTCAAGCCGGAATAGGGAAAAGAACCGTCAGACACGACAACGAGCAGGAGAGGAGGCAGTATATGGGTGTAATGAACAAGCTGATGGGGTTTCTGGGTTTGGAAAACGAGGAATACATCGAAGAAACCACAGTCGAAGAGGAACGGGATGAATACGATTCCAGCAATAAAAAGCATCAGCCTGTCAGCAGGGCGAATAACGTGGTGCCGTTCCAGGCGCGGGAAAAGGAGGGAATCCGTTTGATTCTCTGCGAACCCCGTCATTATAGCGATGCGCAAGACATTGCCGATAATCTCCGTCATCGCAGACCCGTTGTAGTCAATCTGCATCGTGTGGAAAAAGATCAGGCGAAGCGAATTATCGACTTTTTGAGCGGAACCGTCTACGCGCTGAATGGCGACATTCAAAAGGTTGGCGATACGATTTTTGTATGCACGCCTGACCATGTAGACATTCAAGGAACGATCTCCAGCGTACTGGAAGAGTAACGGACCTACCACGATTAAAAAGGGTGAGCGAATGAATTACTTGTTGACCATTCTAGATTATGCTTTCGTTGTGTACCAATACATGATTATCGCCTACATCTTGATGTCATGGGTGCCGCAGATGAGAGCGACAGGCATCGGGCAATTACTGGAGAGGCTGGTAGAGCCTTATCTTGCTCCGTTTCGCCGTTTTATCCCGACGCTCGGTTTTATCGATATTTCTCCGATCGTCGCTTTGATCGCTTTGCGTTTTGCCTATTTCGGGCTGGTTAGCATCTTGGCAAAGCTGGCGTAAGGTGTGTGGATAACGGATGAGCGTGTTTGATCATTTTGCAAAAGAAGAACGTCCCTTTGCGGAACGGGCGCTGGAAATGCTGACGCTGGTAGAGCGGAAGCAGGCCATGCGCCTTACTGATTTTGTGGACCCCAGACAATTGCTGATTTTAAAAAGCTTGTGCTCGCAAGTTCGCGATGTGAAAATATCCGCCAGCGGAGGCTATGAAGGCGCGGAACGCGTGCGTGTGATCATCCACCCGGAGTACATGGAGGTCGAGCAGGACGACTACCGCCTCGCCCTTTTGGCGATTCAGGCAGATCAACGCTTTCACACGCTGGAGCATCGCGATGTGATGGGAGCTGTCCTGAGTGCCGGGATGAAGCGGGAAAAATTCGGCGACATGCTGACGGACGCCGGGACTTGCTATGTCATTGCGGCGGAGGAAGTGGTTGACTTCGTTTGCCTGCAAGTCACGCAGATTCACCGTACTTCCGTGCAGGTTGAACGCGTGGCGTGGGAGTCGTTCACGCCGCCTGCTGCCCGCCTGGTCGAAAAGACAATTACCGTTCCTTCGCCGCGAATGGATGCGGTGATCGGAGAAGTGCACAACATGTCCCGGGCAAAAGCACTGGTCCCGATTCGCGCAGGCAAAGTCAAGGTCAACTGGAAAGTGACCGAAGATCCGTCGACTCAGCTTGCAGAAGGCGACATGGTGTCACTTGCCGGCTTCGGACGGTTCAAAATCATCGAGGTAACAGGAACAACCCGCAGTGGAAGACTTCGCATGATTGTCGGACTGGTTACATAAAATGAAGCAGGCCGCAAAAAAATGTAAAATAAGGCAGGAAACAAAGCCGATTCTGTCGAAACCATAAGTACGAATTATCGGGAAAAGTGGGGGGTTCATGTGCCATTAACGCCATTGGATATACACAATAAAGAATTTAGCACAGGCTTTCGCGGGTACAACGTCGACGAAGTAAACGAATTTCTCGATCAGGTGATCAAGGACTTCGAACTTCTCATTAAAGAGAAAAAGGAACTGGAAGAACGAATCGCTATTCTCAATGAGCGTGTGGACCATTATAAGAGCTTGGAAGAAAACTTGAGCAAATCGATTCTGGTCGCCCAGGAGACAGCGGAGGACGTCAAGTCCAATGCCCGCAAGGAAGCACAGCTGATTTTGAAGGAAGCAGAGAAAAACGCGGATCGGATTGTCAACGAAGCGTTGGCCAAATCCCGGAAGATTGCCATCGAAATCGAAGAATTGAAAAAACGCGCGTCCGTGTACCGCATGCGCTTCCGCACTCTTTTGGAAGCACAGCTGGAAATGCTGGAGCAGGGCGCCTGGGATGATATCGAGCAGGCTGATTCTGCGGTCGCTGTTGAATAAAACATTGACGATGTGCCGATATTGGTACTATAATGTAAAACAACTTTGTCAAAAAAATCAGCCCATATAAACATGAGACGATGAACGGGAAGAGTACGCGGAACAGCACTGCCAAAGAGAGTCGGGACCAGGTGAAAACCCGACCAGTTGCCCCGCCGAAAATCACCCGGGAGTTCAATATCCGAAAGCTTATGCCGCGAGTTTGCGACGGCATCGGCGAGTAAGTGAGCGAGTCATTCCCGTTACGAATGAACGAGTGGAATCAATCACGCCTGCTTTGTATGAGCAGCGATTTGGTTCAATCAGGGTGGTAACACGGGAGCTTTCTCTCGTCCCTTTTTGGGGATGGGAGAAGGCTTTTATTTATTTTCTAGGAGTGAATCAGGCTATGGACTACAGCAAAACCTTATCGCTACCAAAAACCGATTTCCCGATGCGCGGAAACTTGCCAAGCCGTGAGCCGCAAATGCAGGAGAAATGGGAAGAGCAAAACATTTACCAACAAGTGCTTGCGCGTACCGAAGGCCGTCCTTCGTTCGTTCTGCATGACGGACCTCCGTATGCCAACGGAGATATTCATATCGGGCACGCACTGAACAAAATTCTCAAAGACTTCATCGTTCGCTACAAGTCCATGGCCGGCTTCTACGCGCCGTATATTCCGGGCTGGGATACGCATGGATTGCCGATCGAGCAGGCGATTGTCAACGCACAAGGTCTGGATCGCCGCAGCATCGAGGTAAACGACTTCCGCAAGCGTTGCGAAGAGTATGCCTGGTCTTACATTGACAAGCAGCGCGACCAGTTCAAGCGTCTGGGTGTTCGCGGCGATTGGGAAAATCCGTATGTGACGCTTCTCCCTGAGTATGAAGCCAACCAAATTCGCGTTTTTGGCGAGATGGCGAAAAAAGGCTACATCTACAAAGGGCTGCGTTGTGTATACTGGTCCCCGTCTTCTGAGACCGCACTGGCGGATGCTGAAATCGAGTACAAGGACAAGCGTTCTCCGTCCATTTACGTCAGCTTCCAGGTAGCAGATGGCAAAGGCAAGCTGGATACAGAGACAGGCGTTGTCATCTGGACGACGACACCTTGGACGATCCCGGCCAACCTGGCGATCTCGCTCCATCCTGAACTGGAGTACAACGTCGTAAAAGCAGACGGCCGCAAATTCCTCGTTGCCAACGGACTGATCGAGGCGGCAAGCAAGGAAATCGGCTGGGAAGGCGTGGAAATTGTCGCCAGCTTCAAAGGTCAAGAGCTGGAAGGCGTATTGACCAAGCACCCGATCTACGACCGCACATCCCCATTGATCCTCGGAGAACACGTGACGCTCGATGCAGGTACGGGTTGCGTGCATACCGCTCCTGGACACGGGGAAGACGACTTTGCCGTCGGACAAAAATATAATCTGGGTGTACTCTGCCCGGTCGACCACGAAGGAAAAATGACCAGTGAAGCACCGGGTTTCGAAGGTCTTTTCTACGAGGATGCGAACAAGGTCATCACCGAAAAGCTGAAAGAAAATGGAGCGCTCTTAAAGCTGAGCTTCTTCACGCACTCCTACCCGCATGACTGGCGCACGAAAAAGCCGGTTATCTACCGTGCGACAGAACAATGGTTTGCTTCCATCGACGGCTTCCGCGCACAAATGCTGGAAGCGATCAAAAACGTGAAGTGGATTCCGCATTGGGGAGAAACCCGCCTGGCGAACATGATTGCAGATCGTGGCGACTGGTGCATTTCCCGTCAACGCGTATGGGGTGTTCCGATCCCGATTTTCTACTGCAAATCTTGCAATGAGCCAATCATCAACGACGCGACGATCAACCATATCGCCGAGTTGTTCCGCAAAGAAGGTTCTTCTGCCTGGTTTGCCCGCGAAGCAAACGAGCTGGTTCCGGAAGGTCTTGCTTGCAGCAAATGCGACTGCAAAGATTTCCGCAAAGAGACAGACATCATGGACGTATGGTTCGACTCCGGCTCTTCCCACCAGGCTGTTCTGCGCGAGCGCGGCATCGCTTGGCCGGCTGACATGTACCTGGAAGGTTCCGACCAGTACCGCGGCTGGTTCAACTCCTCTCTGTCTACGGGAGTTGCGGTTTATGGCACGGCTCCGTACAAGGCTGTCCTGAGCCACGGTTTTGCTCTCGACGGGGAAGGCCGCAAAATGTCCAAGTCGCTTGGCAACACAGTAGTGCCGCAACAAGTAATCGACAAGCTGGGCGCCGATATTTTGCGCCTGTGGGTAGCCTCTGTTGATTATCAGGCAGACGTGCGCATTTCTGACGCGATCCTGAATCAGATTGCCGAAGTGTACCGCAAAATCCGCAACACGTTCCGCTTCCTGCTCGGCAACCTGGACGGATTCGACCCGGCAAAAGACCGCGTAGCTTATGAGCAGCTAGGCGAGCTGGACCGTTATGTGCTGGCAAAAGCGGCGAAAGTCGTGAAGCGTTCCCGCAAGGCATACGACGAATACCAGTTCCACACCGTTTTCCATGCGGTGCACAACTTCTGCGTCATCGACTTGTCTGCTTTCTACCTGGACATCTGCAAAGACCGTCTGTATGTAGAAGCACCTGACAGTGTAAAACGCCGCGCAGCACAAACCGTCATGTACGATTGCCTGCTCAGCCTGGTGAAGCTGGTAGCGCCGCTCTTGCCGCATACCGCTGACGAAGTGTGGGCGTTCATTCCGGGAGTGTCCGAACAAAGCGTGCAGCTGACAGACATGCCGGAAGGCGACGAGCAGCACCTGAGCTTCTCCGCAGAGGCAGAAAGCAAGTGGGACGCTTTCCTCGCTGTACGCGATGAAGTGCTCAAAGCCATGGAAGAAGCGCGCCGCAACAAAGTATTCGGAAATTCCGTGGATGCCAAGCTGGCGCTGTATCCGCAAACGGAAGAAGCAGCGAAAGCATTGGCTGCCATGGACGATCTGGCTGACCTGTTCATCGTCGCTCACGTCGATCTGCACGCCCAGGGCGAAGCAGTTCCGGCAGAGGCAGCACAACTCGAAGGCATCGCAGTTGTCGTCTCGGCGGCTGACGGTGAAAAATGCGAGCGTTGCCGCGTCGTGAAGCAAGACGTGGGTACACGCGAAGCGCATCCATCGCTCTGCGTGCGCTGCGCAGACATCGTGGAACAACACTACGCACATGTAAGCGAATCGTAATGATTTCAAACCTGCCATTCCAATCGGGGTGGCAGGTTTTTTGTGCTTGCATGCGATGGTTATTTCCCAACTGCTGAGCCATACTACCTGTTGAGGAAACCAAACAAAGGTGGTGCCCGATTTGGATCACAGAATGCTGGCCAGCTTCAGGGAAAAACTGCTGGAGCAGAAAAAAGAACTCGAAGATCGCGTGCAAGATCACTACGGCATGCGAGAACCGATGACTACCTCCTTGCAGGAATTTTCCATGTACGATAACCATCCGGCAGATATAGGCAGTGAAATGTTTGAACGCGAAAAAGATTTGGCTCTCGACAGCCTTGACCGGGAGACGCTGAAAGAAATCGACCAGGCGCTGACCCGGATGGAAGAAGGGACATACGGCCTCTGCACGGTCTGTGGCGAGCCCATTCCGCACGAGAGGCTGGAAGCATTGCCCCAGGCGCAAACGTGCAAGGAACACGCTCCTGCCCCGCATGTGAACGAGTCCCGACCGATCGAGGAAGAGTTTTTGCAGCCGCCTTTTGGTCGCACATCGCTCGATGAAAAAGAGGGGCAGAACGGCTTTGATGGAGAAGACGCCTGGCAAATCGTCGAGTCGTGGGGCACGTCCAGCACCCCGTTCTCCTTCCAGGAAGGCGACAAAGCCGATTATGGCGAGATGTACATCGAAAGCGACGAGCCGGACGGGTATGTCGAAGCGGTAGAAGAAATCGGCTACACCGACATGGACGGCTACCACGGGCCGGACAGTGTTCACTTCATGCGCAGCGAAACATACGAGGATTACATGCGAAAAGGCGAAGGAAAAGGGAATTTCCTTTCCTACGACGAGTACGAAGAGCAAATCGAGCAGCGCGAGGGACGCGATGACCTCGTTTGATCGGCGTTTCCTGATCGAGCGCGTCGAAACTTATCCACTCCTGTATCGCTTGCCGCAAGCATACGGTGACGCCAATGGGTACAAGCGCTATCGCAGCACGTTTCTCGTCCGCATCATCACACGAGCTGGCATCGATGGGTGGGGGGAAATCGTCGATTGGTTGCCGACATTGGACAGAGGGTTTCGGGAACGGATCATCCCGTTTTTGCTAGGCAAGGACGCTTCTGGCCGACTGATGATCGCGGATGTGATCAGCAAATGGCATCAGCGATCGGCTTCAGGCGTCAGCATGGCTTTGAGCGAGATTGCCGCCAAAGCGGCGAACATGTCTGTCTGTCAGCTATGGGGCGGGGCGATTCATCGCACCATCCCTGTTTACGCCTCTTTTCAGTCTTACTCCGAGCGTGAAGACTGGATCGAGCATTCGCTCAGCCAAGTGGCAGCGGCGACAGAAGCGGGCTTTTCCAAAGTCAAAGTAAAAATCGGCGGACGCTCGGTTCAGGAAGATCAGCGACACATTGCCCGGATGATGGATATGCTGCCAGAGGAGATTCAGGTAGCGCTTGACGCCAATCAAAGCTACGACTTGGCAACGACGAGACAGTGGACGCGGCTTTTGAATCGCTATGCCAACTGGATGTGGCTGGAAGAGCCGATGCCGATGGAGCATGTCGACGAATACGCCAAGCTGCGGGCCGCTCTGCCGATTCCGCTTGCGGGGGGCGAAAATTTGATTCGCTGCACGCACTATTTGGCTTTGTTCAGGCAGGGAGCGATTGACATCGCGCAGCCGGACGTATTGCATACGGAAGGAATCGAGAGCTACCGGATCATGCTGCAAGCAGCGCGGCAGTTTGGCTACCGGGTATCGCCCCATACTTTTGACGGCGGCTTGGCGCGATTGTATACGCTGTTTGCGCAAGCTTGTCTTCCCGCCTGGAGCAAAATGGACAGCGAGCCGATTGAGCCGATCGAGTGGGATGTGATGGAAAATCCGTTCACAGCTCTCTTTCCCCTTTATCCAGTCAACGGCGAAGTGACCATCCCGGATGGACCGGGAATCGGACTTGCACCGAACTGGGAAATTATCAACGCGATGCGCTGGGATGGCAGCGTCTATGCGTGAGATGAGGAGTTTCGTATGGCACAAAATGCGAAAAACCTGATAGGGCTGACGGGAATCCCGCTGGTGATGGTGTTGGGCAACTCGATGCTCATTCCCGTCTTGCCCACGATGAAAAACAAAATGCACCTGACCTCCCTGCAAACCAGTCTGCTCATTACAGCCTTTTCGATTGCCGCGGGGATTGTGATTCCGCTGGCAGGATACTTGTCTGACCGTTTTGGCCGGAAGATCGTCATTTTGTTTTCGCTGGCTCTGTACGGGGTAGGGGGGCTGTTGGCAGGACTCGCGGCGATGTGGCTGGATCAGCCGTACATGCTGATCATGGGAGGACGGGTTTTGCAGGGGATTGGGGCAGCAGGGACGGCGCCGATTGCCATGGCACTGGTGGGCGATCTGTTTGAGGGAGCTTCGGAGAGCAAAGCGCTCGGCTTGATGGAGACTTCGAACGGATTGGGCAAAGTGTTGAGTCCGATTTTTGGCTCCTTGCTCGCCTTGATTTCCTGGTACATGGTCTTCCTCGCGTTTCCGATTATTTGCGGGGCGGTTCTTGTACTGTTTCTGTTTTTGACAAAAGAAAAGAAGCAAGAACGCAAGCCGCTTGTCATCAAGCAATATTTGCACAGGATCGGAGAAGTGTTCAAGCAGCACGGAAAATGGCTGATCCCCGCGTTTTTTATCGGCAGCATTTGTTTGTTCACGCTGTTCGGCGTGCTGTTCTACCTGTCCGATCTGCTGGAAGAAAAGTACAAGATCGACGGTGTCATCAAAGGCGGATTTTTGGCGATCCCGCTTTTGGTCATGAGTATTGCTGCCTACTTGACGGGAGTCATTATTCGCAAAAAGCTCGGCCTCATGCGCCTGTTTGTGATCATCGGGATGTTTTTGCTGTCGGCATCGTATATACTGGCCAGCTTTGTCAAAGGCGCCTATGTGCTGATCGGGATTCTCATCATTGGGAGCATCGGGACGGGAATGATCTTGCCGTGCCTCAATTCGATGATTGTCGGAGCGGTGCAGAAAGCCGAGCGGGGGATGATTACATCTCTGTACAGCGGCGTGCGGTTTATGGGGGTAGCGGTCGGGCCGCCCGTGTTTACGTGGCTGCTCGGGATTTCGCGAAACGTCATGTTCTTTTCCATCGCCGGTCTGTCGCTCGTGTTCGGGGTAGTGGCGATTTTCCTGTTGAAGCCCAAGCAAGCTGAGCAGACCGGGCAGAGCACGGAGCAGGATGCTGCCAAAGAGCAAGAGACGAAAGCATGGCGGCAAATCTCCGAGGTGCTCGGAATCGAACCGGAGACCGAGCAGGAAAAGCGGCGTGCGAATGCGCTCAAAAAGTACGGCCTTGATGTGAACGATCTGTTTGCACGCCTGTTGTCCGGGAAAAAGGAAAAAGAAAAAAATTAAAACAGGCAGTCCTGCCGCAGTCTCTCACCAGAAAGGGAGGGCTTGCGGTAAGGAACGCCTGTTTTTTGCTCGCCTGACGCTTGAAGGAAAAGCTTGCTCACTGGCCGGAGTGGGCCGCAAACGGATGCCGCAGGGCGCGCTCCAATGTCAACGGATACACGTCGTCGCGCAAAATCCGGCTAAACTGCTCGTCGTTCTTGATGTCCCGGGGAATATCCGCGAACATGACCGTCTCCTGGACGTCAGCACCGGGAGGGTTCTTTTCGTATGTAAGCACTTTTGCGATGTAAATATCTTTTCGTTGCCCGCCGCTCAGCGTGTACTGCCCGATACGCTCAATGCCTTCGAGGACAGCACCTGTCTCTTCATACACTTCCCGTACGGCGGCCGCCAGACTGCTTTCGCCAGGCTCGACTTTTCCGCCGGGCAGCTCCACACCGCGGCTGCGATGGCGGGTAAACAGCAGCTTGCCTTGATAAAAGGGAACGATGAGCACGTGTCCAGCCGGGTGAGAGCGATACTCGTCCGGATCGAAGGTAAGCTGCACAGGCAAACCGAAATCATCTGAAAAAACGTACAAGAACAGCGCTCCTTTCTAAGCTCAAAACGGAGTAGACGAGCGGCCGTGCATGGAAATATGCTTGACGGCTTTCATAGCCTGCCCGACAGCCAGTGACAGGCTGGCATAGGCAGCGCCGTTGGTGACGTCACCCAAGCCGTATATCCACGCATCGTCGGATCGTTGAAAATCGTCTGTCTTCAAATAGCCGTCTCCAAACATGGTCAATCCATCCAACCCGGCGCAATTGCCATGGACTCCAATGCGCGGCAAAATCAAGTCGACCAGCAATTGTTGCGGATTTTCCGGCCGCCGCGAAGCCAATGTCAACCATAGCCGGTCTTCGCGGTGCAAAAAGCCGCTCACTTCCGTCTCCCACAGAACGGTCAAATTGGGGAGTGCGGCCATTTTGCGCAGCCAATCGGGTCGGGCACGCAGATGGTTGCTGCGGATCAGCAAGGTGACGTGGCGAGCATGCTTGGTGAGGTTCACGGCACTCTCGACAGCGCGATCTCCGCCGCCAATCACAGCCAAGTCCAGTCCAGCTACCGACGTAGCCTCCGCCGTCGTGGAGAAGGAGGGTGGCAAGACGCGGGGGCAGCCGTCCAGAGCCGGAATTTGGTTAGGGGCAACACCAGTGGCAACGAGCAAATAGTCTACGCGATAGAGCGCTTTGGAAGTCGTCACGGTTTTGGCGACCCGATCGATGGCTACCAGTTCTTCTTCAAAGCGGACAGCCAGTTTTTGCACGGAAGGATGCCGGGACAAATCTTCCAGCAAAGAAGCCCCTTGCGCATACACACGCGGAGGAAAATCCCAAATTTCATTGTGGATTTGATGCAACTGGCCGCCGAGCCGATCTGTTTTTTCTACCAGCAAACAAGACAACCCCAATCGTTGGCACCAAATAGCGGCAGACAACCCCGCGATGCCGCCGCCTGCGATCAGCACCTGTACGTGTTCCACTCTCCAGTCCCCCGATCTTTTCTTTTTCCGGTTTTCCCAATAGTTTTAGACTACCTGTTTCGTTTAAGGAGTGCAAGGACTCGCCGCTAAAACGACAAAACAGGTGCGATCCCTCGGGCATCAGCTACAATCTGACAGCAGAATGTGGTAAAATAGGACATGCTTTTCCAGAATAATAAAAAAATGAATAGAATTGTGACACCATGCATGTGAAAAGGAGTGAACCTGCGTGCAGGCCAAGAACGAAAAACAAAGGGCCCCTGTGAAACAGCCGCGTACACGCAAAAAACGCGGACAGCGAAGCAAGCGGATGTATCTGCTCTTGGCTGCGTGCCTGTTTCTCTGCTTGCTGGCGGTCGGGGCGGGATACGCGCTCAACAAGGTCGACCAGACACTGGAAGTCGTGACGGAAGATCCGTACAAGCTTCCCGATCAGCCCGTCGTCGAGCAGCCGTATGAGGATAAGAAATCGATTGCGTTCGTCATTGTCGGGGTGGACACGCGGAAAAACATCGGGATGCTGAACACAGACGTGCTGGTTGTCGCGGTCGCGAATCCTGTGACGAAAAAAGTGACGATGGTATCCTTGCCGCGCGACACGCGGGTCGAGATTCCCGGATACCCAGGTTATCACAAGATCAATGAAGTTTTTGCACTTGGCGAAGGTCAGAAAAAGCTGGCAGAAAGCAAAGGCAAACCTGTGACGGAAAACGGCATGACGATGCTCAAGAAAACGCTGGAGCATATGTTTGGAATCTCTGTCGGCCATTACGTCCAGCTCGACTTCGAGGGCTTTACGGCAGCGGTTGACAAGCTTGGCGGCGTCAAGGTAGATGTGGATCGCGATCTCGTCTATGAGCTTCCCAAGCAAGGCGTCTACCGAAATTTGAAAAAGGGAACCCAGGTGCTGAATGGCGAACAGGCTTTGGGCTTTGTCAGACACCGGATCGACAGGCGCGGCAGTGCTTACAATTCGAGCGACTTTGACCGCAACCGCCGTCAACAGCAAGTGATTCGCGCAGTAGCGGACAAAATGATCTCGATGGACGGAGTTACCCGTCTGACATCGGTGATGGAAACGGTTGGACAGCATATTAAAACAGATTTGTCGAAGGATCAAATCAAAGGCATGGCCATGGATTTCGGCACGATTTCTTCGGATAATATCGTCTCGCTGGAAAACGGGGCGATCTGGAGCTCGCCGTATTCCTTGTGGCCGCGGGAGAACATGCAGGCGGTCCGCAGTACGCTGCAAAAGGAACTGGGCGTAGCCGAATCAACGAACCAACTGAGCAACGCGTCGGTTGCGGAAGTTGCCAAGATCGAGATGAAAACAGAGACAAGGCCGACGACGACAAAGCCGTCCACTTCATCCCCAACCAAAGAAGCGAAGCCAAAATCGGAGAAACCGACAACTCCGGCAGCAAAACCGGAAACGACGCCAGAGCCAACTCCCGTACCGGATGGAGGAAACGGGCAGTCCGGCGAGACGTACCCGAGCGACATGCCGCCTCCTGACATTATCGCGCCGCCAGCACCCGCGCCAGATGTCAGTGACAATGGGCAGACATAATGATTTTTGTGCACCCTTCCCAAAGCGAGCCACATATACTGCCAAAAACGGGCGTATGTCAGCTTGCGGGAAGGAGGCCACGTCCTTGAAAAATTGGCAAGAGACGTTGAAGCAGTTGCAAAAGGCTTCGCAAAGCCTGGGAAAATTAAATCTGGACAAAGAGCATCCGTGGGGTGCTTTGCGCCAGATGAATCAAATCATGGACGCGAGTTTTTGGGAAAATGTAGCGGCACTCAGCAAACAAACGCCGAATCAGACAACGACCTCTACCACGAAGACGACGAAGGTCGTGCAGACCAGCCAAAAGAGCGCGAAACAGCCCAAAGGCAAGCCAGTGCGGGTCGTGCAGGAGGAAGAAACGACTGATTATCCTGTCACGGATGTGTTCTTGTCGGAGCAAGCGGTAATCGTCTGCTGCGAATTGCCGGGCTTCGCGCGCGACAGCCTGGAGTTGGCACTGGTCGAGCAAAAGCTGCTCGAAATCAAAGGGGAAGTCAAAGAGCCGAATTACAACGGCGCGTGCGTGAAAACAGAGAGGAGCTACGGCTCTTTTCAACGGAATATCGAGCTGCCAGCTCCGGTGGTCGCAAAAGGAATGAAAGCACAGTACCAGGATGGCTTGCTGGAAATCATTTTGCACCGTGATGCGGACTATCGGGAGCGAAAAACGACATTCAAGGCGAAGCTGTAGGGGAGGACTTCACGTACCTCCTCTTTTTTGCGGTTTCCCGAGGCGAAAAGGAGGCATGTCCGCCTGCGGGCAAAAACAGTGCTAATGAAAGCCATTAACACTGTTCGTTCATATATTCCCTACCAGCGGCTGATCGACAATGCTCGGATCAAGCGTATTGGTTGCATTGGCGCCGTTGATCGTATTGACGACATTGCCCGTATTGCCGCCCCCAGAGCCGGAAAAAGTTTTCGTCGCGCTTTTCGGGGAGATGTTCAAGGTATCCCCGAAGTTGACAGTTCCCGAGTTGCTGTTGATATTGACAGCTCCCACCACGGAAGGCACTGGTTAATCCCCTCTCTTCGGCTTTGGTTCGTCGCGAAGCAAATGCCGGATATTTTTCACGCGTGTTTCCAGGGTCAGGCATTCGGTGGAACCGATATGGATCACGGAAGATGCCGCAGCGAACGGCACGTCGACTTTTCGCACGCGCAGATGTGTGCAGTCGTGAAACGTATCGATGCATATCGGCTCCTCGGGGCAAGGAGCTGCTAACGGAACGCTGAACACATCGTAATCGGCAAAAGGCAGTTCATTTTTGAAAAAAATCGCTTTTTCCCGTTGAATCGCCAAAATATTGGCCTGGGTATGCACCTGCCTGGAATCGCCAAGTTGCAAAACAGAGGAAGAATCGATGGAGATGCTGCTCAACTTTTTGACGTGGCTTGTTCTTCGGTACAACAGCTGTCGCCTCCTTATGGCGGAGTGAGCGCGGTATCAACCGGGACCGCTCCAATGATCATCGATTCTGGCGGAGTTTCATAAATGGACAGCAGTTTGACCGTTGTTGTATCTCCAATGAACAAGGATGCAGAGGATGACAAGGCATCAATCGAAAGCTTGCCGACGCAGACGGCACCATTTATCACCTGGTAGATCATATCAGGGTTCGTTCACCTCGCGAGGCAGATTTTTGACGAAGCTCTCACACGTTTTTTCGATATCCCGCTTGACCTTCTGGACTATTTTTGGCACCAAGGCGTCGATTTGTTCCGGCTCCAGGTCATCGGCGGGAAGCTGATTGACGTAATAGCGGATGCGCTGATCAATTTGCTTTTTGATATCGTCCAATATAAAAGCCCGGTAGTCGTCATTGAGCGGGTATCCGCACTCTTCTTCGATTCGTTCCAGCACGTGATAGGCGTCCGACTCCAGGTAGCGGTATATTTCTTTTTGCACGCGGTCAAACAGCGGCGAGTTTTTTTGCTCGCCAGACGGCACATTCATCGTCTGATTGATGGAAAGCTCGCCGATTCCCGAATCGTTGCCTTTCGGGTTGAGACCGATATTGAGCGTTCCTTCTAGCCGTTCCACCTTCAACAGATCAAACTTGTACTCGTTTTTGATTACAGAAGGAACCTGTTTCTCTTTCAAGTCTTTGATATCTTGCTGCAATTCTTCTATCATTTGCTTCATTTTCTCGATTTTTTTGTTCTGTGTTTGTATATAGTCATGTAACTGTTGCAAATACTGCATCACTTCGGAACCGATGTACATGACGATCATCCTTCTTCATCAAACATAAAGCTGGTCAGCGTGAAGGCTCAACCAATGGGACAAGCGGAATAAATTCTGCCGAAGAAGTCTCGGGCATCGGTCCGGCTGCGGGGGCCGGCTCCGTGAATCCGCCTGTGTTGTAAAGCTGGGATAGCGGCTTGATGATGCCGGCACTGCCGATTTGACAAACCGATGAGTTGGTTATGCCATCAATCTTCAAATTGTGGATGACGATGTTTTGATGAATAAAAAAATTCATGGAAAATCCCGTCCCTCTGCCGCAGAATCGCTCGTATCCTCCACGAAGATGGGAAGTTCGTTGCTGGTCGTTTCGTTCACGTAGACTACGCTGCGCGGAATCTTGAACGAAAGATTGGTGCCAGAGTTGAACGAGCCTCCTCCTGCAAAGGTTTTGGAGTAGCTGACAGGAGAAATTCTCCGGACGTCTCCGACATTGAAGACGCCGCTTATGCTGTTTACATTGATGACCCCAACAATGGCTGGCATCTTCGACACATCCTTTTTACGAAAGAGCCTTTCTGTATTGTATGTGGGAGGGCACTGGGTGTTCATACCTGTTTTTGGGTTCGCGGTCCGCGCTGGGCAGTGCAGGCATACAATACAAAATCCCGCATAGAACAAAAGTGCGATGAAGGAAAAGGAGAACGAGCAGAATGAACATGAAAGTCCACAATAAAAAGATTGCGCTTGGAGACATCAAAGTAGGGGGCGTGCAGCAGTCATCGCTTGTTTTGATCGGAGATGCGGACGTGATCAGTTGCACATCGGTTTTTGACACGCCAAAAGACTCGCTCATCTACAGCAAAGAGGTACCGATTCGACCGACGACACCACCAGCACCAACAAGACGAGGCCAATGACAGCCTCGCCTAACGGGATGAACCATATTTGTGCTCGAAGTGGCCAAGAGCGAGCAACGGCCAGATGAAGCGATAGCTGTGATAGGCAAAATACGTGCCGCCAGGCCGTCCGCCTCCTGTCGGATACGAGACAGACCAGCCCGTCGCCTGACTTTGCCGGGATAAAAAGTCGATCCCTCGCAAAATCGGGGGCGTAGGCTCAGGGGAGACGGCGATGAGAGCATCGAGCGCCCAGGCTGTTTGGGAAGGCGTGCTTGCGCCGAGAGCGACGTATGTTTTTTTCTCGTCGCTGTGGCATGATTCGCCCCAGCCCCCGTCGGCGTTTTGCGTGCCGAGCAGCCAGGCGACAGCCTTTTGGACCGCGGGGTGAGTGGAGGTTACACCGACTGCGGCAAGTCCGGTAATCGCCGCCCATGTTCCGTACACATAGGCAATCCCCCAGCGACCGTACCACGACCCGTCCGCTTCCTGGTGGGTGAGCAGCCAGCGAACGGCTTTTTGCACAGGGGCGTCGCTTTCCTTGTACCCGGCGTATCGACCGAGAAACTCCAATGTTCTTCCGGTCAAATCAGCAGAGGAAGGATCAGTGCTGACCGTATCTGAACCCTCAATCGGCAAGTTGCGGATCAGGGCGGAGTCTGTATTTTTCTCAAAGGCAGGCCAGCCGCCATCGTCGTTTTGCATGGACAAAATCCAGTCGAGTCCGCGCTTCCAGGCGGCGGCTGTCGTTTTGTCCAGCCGCGATTGGGCGCGTAATGCCCGCAAAGCGGCTGTCGTATCGTCGATGTCGGGGTTCAGCGTGTTGAAGTCGGAAAAACCCCAGCCTCCCGGGTGTCCTGCCGGATTGCGAATTTTCCAGTCGCCGTACGTATGCTGCTGTTTCGCAAGCAAGTAGCGGTTGGCTGACGCGATAGCAGGGTGATTGGCGGACAGGCCGCTTTGCTGGAGAGCGTGTGCCAGGAGGGAAGTATCCCAGACGGCGGAAGTCGCCAGTTGCAGGTGAGAGCCTTCCGGCGTTTCGCATACGCTGTCGCGCAGCCCGACGACCGCTTTCGCGATGTGCGGATCGCGGGGAGAATAGCCGCGGGCAAGCAGGGCAAAGACCATGAAAAAGGTGGAGGTGGAGTAGTTGTACAGCGTTCCGTCGGCTTCCACGCGAGCCAACATAAACTGCTCCAGTCTGCGCAGCGATAGCTCGTGCAGCAAGCCGGGCAGCAAAGGCAGGCGCATGACATGCTCGTGGATCGAAGCAAGGAAAGGCTGGCCGCCACGGGCAAAACGATCCAGCAAGCGGTGCGGATAAAGGCCGGGAGAGATCGGAGACGTCACGTACAAATCAGACAAATCGGGCGTGTCCGCCGTTCCTTTGGCAAACTTGCGGTCGGCAACAATCATCATCGGGGCGAGATGCACGCGGGCATATCCGACAAAATCGTAAAAGCTGACAGGCGAGGAAGGGGGCAGCAAGGCAATTTCTACAGGCACGAGAAAATGAGCGGGCCACTTGTACTGTCCGGTCAGGGCAGCGGCAAATTTGGTCAGCAAATTGGCTTCCGTCAGTCCGCCTTTGGCGCGAATGAACTCGCGAGCGGGAACCAGGCGAGGATCATTTTTTTGGTAGCGGCGCGAGAACAGCAGGGCGTAGTAACAGTCCAGCGTCGTCGACAAATTCCCTTCCGCTTCGTCCGGATACAGCTTCCAGGCGCCATTTTCCTGCTGGAGAGCGGCAATGCGGGTCGCAAGTCCATCGATCAATCGCTCATCATCAATTCCGAGCGTGCGCAATAGGATGATCATGTGAGCGTCAGTCGTCGGGGAGCTTTCCAGACAAAAGCGCCAGGAGCCATCCTGTTTTTGCTGGCTGAGGAGCAGAGACTGAATGCGGTTGATTTCTTGCCGTACTTGCAGCAATGACAAACACCTCCATCACACATGCTTTTGCCAGAGGGGAGGGACGAATGATGGGCTGGGCATGGCAAACGTACGCGACTCTGTGGCCGCTTGCACGCGAGCTTGGAAAAGGAAAGCGAGCGAGTCAGGCTGCCGATCCCCTCATAAAAAAAGACCAGGACACGGTCACGGACATTCGCAACAAAACAAAGGAAAGCAACGGCGACAATCTGGACAGGACGAGCGCCTATTTGGCTTTTTTTCGCCGGCATCCCGAAGTTCATTGGGCACTTTTGGCGCATCTCGTTTCGCGCAATGCCGGATGGAGCATGACAGATTTGCGCGGCGAACTGCTGCCCAGGCTGCTTTCCAAAAAAGAACAGCACGATTACTTTTCTTTTTTGGAGCGGGGCAACTGGCTTATTTTTCAAGATGCCTACCCTCAATTATTACTGTATGAGGAGAGCGTCAAGCGCCAGACCAATCTTTTTCACCTCCTGCCCCAATTCGGCGTCTCCCGCTTCATGCAAGCGCTCTGGAACCACTTTTGGGAGAAAGGCGACAGCAAGCTGCTCACCATTGGGCTGATTGTGAACGAGCAAAACTATTTGGAGACGCAGATGATGGGGGATGCGACGTACCACCATAGCGTGGTCAAAACGTGGCCTTTTGCCTTGCAGGAAGTGCTTCGGCTCAACTTGATCTTGTTTCCGTACGAAGCGGAGGGACGGTCAAACGCTCCGTTGCGGCTGCTCGGTGATCAAGTGCTTCAGTTTGCCTCGCTGGTTGAACGGATCGAGTTGGGCAAACGACTGTACAGCCTTTTGTATCGCGACACGAAAACCAGGGAGGGAGTAGAGAAGTGGGCAGAGCAGAAGCCACATTCCGGCTCCCGCAAAGATTTTTGGCCGCACCTGTTCCACGATTTGCGCGAGACGGTGCCAGGGAAGCCGTATCAAAAAACGGTGCGCGGGTGCGCGCTTTTGCCTGGCGCCAAGCGACTCTACTCTCCTGCGCTGCGCCAAGCATGGCAACGGGTACAGCACGAAGCGCCAAAGGACATAGACTGGTACGAAGGCAGCAAAGGCGTCATGCGGCAACTGGCATTCGCCGCAGCAGATACACCGCCTGTTTTGGCCGATGCAGAAGGCGTCTATTGCCAGGCGATTGAAAAAATCGAGCTGGCTGTGCTGGCAAAAGGGAAAATCTTTGGCCCGATGTAGTAGAATAGAGACAGATTGAACACAGGGAGAAGAGCATGCATGAAAGTCGTCATAGCAGAAAAACCGGACCAGGCCATGAAGCTTGCCAGTCCTTTTGCCCATAGAAAACAACAAGGCTTCGTTGAAGTGCACCCGAATCGGATGTTTCCGAAAGGAGCCTTTTTTACTTGGGCGGTCGGGCATATTTGTGAACTGGTGCCGCCGGAAGCCTACAACCCGGCGTGGAAAAAGTGGTCGCTTGCCACACTGCCTTTAGTGCCGCAATCGTTTCAGCACCAGGTGATGAAGTCAAAAGCGAAGCAGTTTGGCATCATCAAACAGCTGTTGAAGCGTTCAGACGTGACCGAAATCATCCATGCGGGCGACGCCGGGCGCGAAGGGGAGCTGATTGTCCGCACGATTGTCGAGATGTGCAAAGTGCGCAAACCGATGAAGCGGCTGTGGATTTCCTCCCTGACGGAGAAAGCCGTAACCGCAGGCTTCGCGGCCTTGCTTGAGGAGACAGAGACGCGCAATCTGTACCACGAGGCGTACAGCCGCTCTTGTGCGGATTGGCTGGTAGGCATGAATGCATCGCGCGTCTATACGTTGTTGTTGCAGCAAAGAGGGATCAAGGACGTGTTTTCGGCGGGACGGGTTCAGACGCCAACGCTCGCACTGGTGGTCAAGCGGGAAAAAGAAATCGCGGCGTTCAAGCCGGAGCCTTTCTGGGAAGTCAAGGCGACGTTTGCCATCGGCAAGAAGCGCTACGAAGGCGTCTGGCACAAAGAAGACGGGGAGTCGCGCATCCTCGATCCGCAGTTGGCAGAGCGGATTGCCGCTTTTTGCCGGGACAAGCCAAGCGAGGTTAGCGAGGTGGAAACCGAGCGCAAAGAATTTTTGCCGCCTTATTTGTTCAATCTGTCCTCGTTACAGGCGACGGCGAATAAAATGTTCAAGTATTCGCCGCAAAAAACGTTGGAGATTGCGCAAAAGCTGTACGTGAAGGGGCTTTTATCCTATCCGCGCTCCGACTCGTCTTTTGTCACCCAGGAGGAGGCGAAGACGTTTCCCGACATTTTGAACAAACTGTCGAAGCAGCCGGAGTACCAGCCACACTTTCCTTTGGCGAAAGCATCCATCGCCTCGGACAAACGGTACGTCAACCAAAAAAAGGTGACCGATCACTATGCGATCATCCCAACCGAGCAAGTGCCGACTGTGTCCAGGCTGAGCGACGAGGAGCGAAAAATTTACGACCTGGTGGCAAGACGCCTCATTGCCGCGCATCAGGAAAGCGCCTTGTTTGACTATACGACGGTGAACACGCTGGTCGACGGCCGCGCCGTTTTCATCAGCAAAGGCAAGGTGCAAATCAGGGCTGGCTGGCGCGAAGTGTTGTTTGATGAGGAAAAGGATGACAAGGAAGCTGTGCTGCCGCCGCTTGCCAAAGGCGAGACAGGAAAAGTGCACAAAGTAGAAGCCAAAGAAAGCAAGACCCAGCCGCCCAAACGCTACACGGAAGGCCAACTGATCACGCTGATGAAGACAGCCGGAAAGCACCTCGACAATCAGGAGCTGGAAAAGGTGCTGATGAAGACAGAAGGCTTGGGGACAGAGGCGACCAGAGCTGGGATCATCAACATGCTCAAGGAACGCAAGTATATTGAAGTCCGCAAAAACCAGGTGTTCGCAACGCAAAAAGGGACGCTGCTCATCGACGTCATCGGCGACAAGATTCTCGCTTCCCCGGAAATGACAGCCAGATGGGAGCAGCGCCTTCAGGAAATCGGGCAAGGCGATGCTTCCGCGCAAGTTTTCATGGAACAGGTGCGCAAGCTCTCGCACAAGATCGTCGAGGATGCCGTCGAGCAGTCCCGCGAATGGAAGCTGGAAGCGTACGACGTCGAAGCATTGCCCACATCCAAGCAGGCGTCCAAGTTTTCCATCGGCTCGAAAGTGGCTGCTTGCCGGGCGTGTGGCGGCGATCTCGTAGACAAGGGAGAGTTTTACGGGTGCGCCAACTATAAAAAGTCCCAGTGTACCGTCACTATTTCCAAGACGATCATGGGGAAAAAAATCACCCCGGCTGCGGCCAAAAAGCTGATGGAAACAGGCAAGACCAATCTGATCAAAGGCTTTGTCAAAGGGAAAGAGCGCTTCGACGCATACTTGCAGTGGGATGAAGCGGACAAAAAGGCGAAAGTCAGCATGCCAGCCTTGGCGGAAAAAAATGCATAGAAGAAAAAGACATCATTTTGAAACTTGCTTGCGTAAGTAACGTAGATACATGTATAGAGGGTTCGGCAAATGTGGGCCGAATTACCCAGCACGTATTGAGGGAGGAAATCACATGTCCATTTTTAAAAGACTTCGCGATCTGACTATGTCCAATCTTTATGCCTTGATTGAAAAAGCGGAAGATCCAATTAAAATGACCGATCAATATTTGCGCGATATGCAAGAGGATTTGAGTGAAGCGGAAAAAGCGGTTGCTGCCCAAATCGCTCTGGAGAAAAAGTTCAAGGTGCTGTACGAAGAGCAGGAAGCGCTGGTGAAAAAGCGCGAAGAGCAAGCGCACGTGGCCGCTCAGGCGAAAAACATCGATCTGGCCCGCCGCGCTCTCGAAGAAAAGAAAGCCGCCGAGCAAAAAATGGCTGAGTACAAAGAGGCTTACGAGAAAAACAAGCTGGCTGCGGACGGGCTGCGCGACAAGCTGGCTGAAATGAAGAAACAGATTACCGATCTGAAAAACAAGCGCGAAACACTCGTGGCTCGCGTCAATGCTGCCAAAGCGCAAAAAACGATCAACCAGACGATGGCTGGATTCGACAGCAACTCTGCGATGGCAGGGCTGAAACGGATGGAAGAAAAAGCGTTGCAGATGGAGGCGGAAGCGGAAGCAAGCGGCGAGCTGTACAAAAAACAAAGCTCGCTCGACGACGAAATCGCGAAACTCTCCAAAGACCAGCAGGTGGAAGACGAACTGGCAGCGCTCATGAAAAAATACGAGGGGTAAACCGCTTCGGCGGGGCCCCTTTTTCCTTGAAAGGTTGAATGAGAAAGCACAGGCTTCGCCACGAAAAAAGCTGGCGAAGCCGCACTTTCTACTATCTTAGTTGCTGCGGGGGGATAGACGTGTCGTGGACACAATTGCTCGGAATGCTCGTGTGGACCGGAGCAGGCGGTATTTTGCTGTTTGTATTGATGTGGATTGACACGCTTTTTACGAAGTACAAGGATATGGCTGAAATCAAAAACGGGAACGTGGCCGTGACGACCCGGTTTGTCATGAAGCTGTTTGCGCAAGGTTATATTTTATCGCAATCGATCATGAACTCGAATGAATTGTGGAACGCCCTGTTGGCATCTGTGGTCTCATTTATTATTTTGCTCTTGTTGCAGAAAATCGCGGAAATTTTGTTGAAAAGCTTTGCCGGACTTGATCTGGAGCGTGGAACCCAGCAAGGAAAAGTCGCACACGCCATGGTGGCGGGGTCATTCCACCTGGTCGGCGCCTTGATTCTGGGCGCACTGGTCTAAACCGGGCAAGGAAGGAGTAGGACCAGATGAGTTTGTTCAAGCGCATTCAAAATATATTTGCCAAGCATGAACCGCCTGCCCCGGAAAAGAGCATTTTGACGGTAGGGCCTGGCGACGTGGTGGAAGTTTCGCTCGTCACCTACCAGGTAACGGGAAAGTCGACCAATGCGAGCCGCAATGCGACGATGCTGACTTTGCAGGATGGAACGACCATCCGCTATTTATACATCGAAGAGCGCGAAAAAACGGTTTACCAGCTGTACACGGTCATCGACGGCAGACTGGATTCCGTAGATGAGGTGCCTACGACAATCGAAATGGACGATGTGACCTATCATCTGGAAGAACAGTACAACGGCAGAGTGCTCGTCGTCGGAAAAGCTCCGTTCCATGCTTCCGGTGATCAGTACATCTGGCAGTTCCAATCCGACGGCCGCGAGCTTTTGCGGATCGAATGGCAGGACGGCAGATTCATGCTGTACGAGGGAGAGTCGGTTTTACCTGCGGATGTCCAGGTACTTCGCGGAACGTAAGGAGGAGTGAGCATGCCGAACCGTTGGATGAAATCGATCAAGCTCCTGCTGATTCCGGCGGTGCTCCTGCTTTTGCTGGCTGGCTGCGGAAGCCCCGGAATTGGCGAGAGCTACCCGCTTGAATCCGTCTCCACGAAGGACAAAGGGCAGACATCGCGCATTTATCGCGCCGAAAACAAGACGGTGCCCGAAGTAGCGCAGGAGCTTGCTGACCAAAAGCAGCCGGACGAGATTTCCAAAGAAGACGACCAACACATGTTTCTCGTCTATCCGGATGAGCTGTATCATGTGCAGCAAGATCAGGCGAAGCCGTCCGATACGCTGATTGAGGTCGATACGAAGGAGTACGTTCGGGAAAACTACGATTCATCCTTTTTGCAAGGATACATTTTGGCGAGTGTTCTCGACGATTTGTTCGATGGACACAAGAAAAGCTACAAAGGCAGCTACCGGGGCTACTCAAGCAAAGAGATTTACAAGCCCTCCGGCAGCTATCACGTCCCGAGCGAGGCGGAGAAAAAGGTTGCCCCGCCGATTA
This sequence comes from Brevibacillus sp. FSL K6-0770, assembly GCF_038000275.1. NCBI lineage: Bacteria > Bacillati > Bacillota > Bacilli > Caryophanales > Paenibacillaceae > Brevibacillus > Brevibacillus sp. FSL K6-0770. The sequence goes on along the minus strand of NZ_JBBOBQ010000001.1, from coordinate 3,711,449 downwards.
CCAAAGAAGGAACGGGCAGCATCTTCAAGCGCAGCGACAGCAAAAAGAAAAGTGACAGTTCAGTCGGTCAGGATGGCAACCTGTTTAAAAAGCAGGACTCATCCTCTAGCGGAAGCAAAGGCAAAATTACCCGCTCCTCCGACGGCTCGTCTGTTTCCTCGAAGAGCTCCTCGATTTTTTCCAAGCCGAAAAGCAAATCACCGCCGCGAACAAAAGCAGGAAGCTCGGGGCGCATTACCAAACGCAGATAATCGTCACCCAAAACCCGCTGAGATGGCGGGTTTTTTTATGTTTGGCTCAGCGGACAGCGAAGTTTGCGGGAGACGCGCTGTTTGCGATCGACAAAACGGTCACGCCCGGTTCCGTTTTGTAATGAATTTTTCATAAAGCAAAGTATGGAAGCCCTTTGTCATTTGTAAGATGTAAAGTACGCGAAAAACAGCGGGAGAAAAGCGGAGCAACATTCGACTGATGAAAGCGATTACCAAAGCGGCTTTCTCGACTTTTGTTTGGCAATGACGAAAATATGATTGTTTATCGACAAAAGAAGAAGGGATGTGCATGCATCATTCGACAGTCTTTGTTAGCGGCATTCGCTATGATGACATTGTACATATACAAAGACGACAGACAAGTGGATAGCGGAAGGGAAACTTGGCGGAAAGGAGCGCATCACGATGCTGGAAAAAATTCTTGAATTGCGTGCACAATCCAAATCCATCGCACAAATTGCCCAAGAATGCGGCTTAACCATAGGCCAGGTGAAATATCGTTTGCAAAAAGACAGAGCGAAGGTGGAGAGTGTATCGGCAGAGAATCGACAGATGTCATCGCTGGCATCCCGACGAGAAGAAAATTGGCAACTGCCAGCTTTTTACGGACGCGATATCGTCAAGGTGATGGCGCAAAGTCCGACCGTGCTGTTTGTGTACTGGGAAATTACATGGCCGAGGATGAGGATGGTGGCATCGTATCTACAGGCAGACTTCCGGCAGATTCAAAAAGGGCTGCGCTTGTACGACGTGACAGAGCGGCTGTTTGATGGTCAAAATGCCCATTCTGTCCGGGATATTTACGTCTGCGAGGACGCGCATTCCTGGTATGTGAACGATGTGCTGCCAGGGCGCACGTACTTAATCGACTTCGGTCTATTTGAGCATGGCCGCTTTTGTCCGATACTGCGCTCGGATGTGGTCGTGACTCCTCGAAATACAAAAGCTGCCTGGGGCGAACCATTGGTGGAGCCAGCGTCTGATCGCTCTGCGCCTGCGTGGTTCGAAAACTTTTCCTCGTATTCACTCTACTCCAAAACATCCAAATAAGTGAGGTGTCAACTGTGCACAACGGTTATCTCTCCCTTGTGTTGCACGCTCATATGCCTTATGTACGACACGGGGACCGGGACGATCGCCTGGAAGAGCGCTGGATGTACGAAGCGATGCTGGAATGCTACATCCCGTTGCTCATGGTCTTCGACAAGCTCCTCTCGGACAAAATCGACTTTCGCATGACAATGGTGCTGTCCCCGACTTTGCTGTCCATGCTGGATGACGAGCTGATCGCGACACGGTTTCGCGCCTATCTCGCCAAAATAGTAGAGCTTGCAGGCAAAGAAGTAAAACATACGGCAAACAACCCGGCTGAACAGCGTATCGCCAAGATGTACCTGGAAAAGTTTCGTACTATCGCTTTATTTTGCAGCAAGCTCGATTATCGGCTGATCGAAGGCTTTAAACGTCTGGCAGACAGCGGCTGCCTGGAGCTGATCACATGCGCGGCGACACACGCTTTTCTGCCATATGTGGAGACAGAGGAAGCGATTTTGGCACAGCTGCGTACGGGCATGGATACGCACGAACGCATTTTGGGCAGGCGACCGCGAGGAATTTGGCTGCCGGAATGCGGCTATACGCCAGGGGTAGATCGGTTGCTCCGAGAGGTGGGGCTGCAATACTTTTTTGTCGATTCCCATACGATCGAACACGCGACACCACAGCCGCGCAGAGGCTTGCTTGCTCCGCTCGGCACGATGCACGGGGTGGTGGCTTTCGCCAGAGACGATGTCGCATCCCAGCAGGTGTGGAGCACTTTTGACGGCTATCCGGGCGATTATGATTACCGGGAATATTATCGGGATATCGGGTTTGACCGGGACATGGACTATATCGAGCCGTACATTCATCCCGCCGGAATCCGTATACATACCGGGTTGAAATACCACCGGATTACCGGACGAGACGTGGAAAAGCAGCTGTACGAACCTGACTGGGCACGGGAAAAGGCAGCCTCTCACGCGGGGCATTTCCTCTATCACCGCGAACGGCAAATCGAAGAGGCAGTTGCCTGGATGGACCGCAAGCCGCTCGTTGTCGCAACGTATGATGCTGAACTGTTTGGACACTGGTGGTACGAGGGTCCGCAATTTCTCGACTACTTGCTGCGCAAGACGGCATGCGATTCCCAGATTGTGAAGCTGATCACCCCGTCCGAATACTTGGACGAATATCAGGAACAAGACCTGGGGCATTTGCCGATGTCGACCTGGGGACGCAACGGCTACGGAGAAGTCTGGCTGAATGAAAAAAACGGCTGGCTGTATCGGCATCTGCATCAGGCGGAGCGCGATTTGATCGAGGTCGTGACGGCTTTTTACGAGCATAAGGGCCAGGAGCAAGAGCGTGACCAGCTTGCGAGCCGCGCCTTGAAACAGGCGGGCCGAGAGCTGATGCTTGCGCAAAGCAGCGACTGGGCGTTTATCATGGATGGTCAAACCGTTGTCGAATACGCTGTGCGTCGCACCCATGATCACCTCGTCAACATGCGGGAGCTGCTTGCGATGGTGCGCGAAGACCGAATGGATACAGAGAGATTGACACAGCTGGAGACTGCCTTCCCGATCTTTCCCCACATAGATGAGACGTACTATTTGCCAAAAGAGGCGCATAGAGTGAACGTATCGCATCAACTGGTAGCGGCCAGCAAAGGCGCGGAACCTGCGGGAGTTGTCCTGATGCTCGCCTGGGAATTTCCGCCGAACGTGGTAGGCGGACTGGGTCGTGCCGTCTACGATCTCGCCCGTCATCTGGTTCGCCAAGGTGTTGCCGTGCACGTCCTGACCCGGGCATCGGATTGGAGCGTGGCGGAGGAAGTCATGGATGGTGTCCATGTACACCGTTTGCCTACGTACATTCCGGCAGAGCAGGAAGATTTCCTGTCATGGGTGTTCCAACTCAATCTGGCGATGTCAGACGCGACGGAACAGCTGTGGAAAAACGGCGTCAGACCGGACGTGATTCACGCTCATGACTGGCTGGTCGGCTGGGCCGCCATGGAAATCAAGGAACGCTATTCGCTGCCGCTGGTCAGTACGATCCATGCTTTGGAGCACGGGCGGCATCAAGGGATTCATACGCCTTTGCAAGAGCGGATTCACAATAGCGAGCGCACTCTTGCGCACGCTTCGGATCGAGTCATTGTTTGCAGCCACTACATGGCGAATGAAGTGCAGCGTTTGTTCGACATTCCGCGAGCCAAACTGCGGGTGATTCACAACGGCGTCGATTTGGCGCAGCCGCCAGCATTCGATCAAAATCGATTGCGCGAAGAGCTGTCGATTGGCGACGGGCCGATCCTGTTTTTTGTCGGGCGTCTGGTCCAGGAAAAAGGGGTTCACCTTTTGCTGGAAGCGATGGCCAGGTTGCGCTACGACTTTGGTCATGTGACGCTGCTCATCGCGGGCAAAGGGCCGATGCAGGGGCAGTGGCAACAGCGGGCGGAAGAGATGGGGATTGCTGAGCGCGTGAAGTTCCTGGGCTTTGTCGATGATGCACGTCGAGATCAGTTGTTTTTGCTTGCTGATATCGCGGTCTTTCCCAGTTTGTATGAGCCATTTGGCATTGTGGCCCTGGAAGCGATGGCTTTGGGCGTGCCGATTTTGGCAGCGGACACGGGCGGACTGCGTGAAATCGTCAGACATGGGGAGAACGGAGCGACGATGTACGCCGGAAATCCGGAATCGCTCACCGATCAGCTGCGCTGGCTGCTGCAAGATCCGAAAAAGCGGCGGCAGATGGCGCAGACGGCGCAACATGACGTTTTGCAACATTACAACTGGACGTCTTTGGCGATCCAGACGATGGAGGAATACCGATTGCTCGGCGTTGCTTACCTGGCCTTATCGGAGAAATAGACACTGACAGCGCATGATCGCAACGATGATGAAGGAGGAAGGAAAAAAGATGAAGGCAGTAATTATGGCTGGTGGTAAAGGTACGCGTCTACGTCCGTTAACGTCCCAAATTCCAAAACCAATGGTGCCACTCTTGAACCGGCCTTGCATGGAGTACACGATCGATCTGTTGAAGAAGCACGGAATTACAGAGATTGCCGTCACGCTCCAATACTTGCCTGATGTCATCCGCGATACGTTTGGTGATGGTTCGCGCTACGGTGTTTCTCTCGTGTACTTTGAAGAAACGACGCCGCTCGGAACAGCGGGCAGTGTGAAAAACTGCGCCGATTTTCTCGACGAACGGTTCATCGTCATCAGCGGAGATACGTTGACCGATATGGATCTGTCAGCAGCGATCCGTTTTCATGAGCAAAAAGAAGCGTTGGCTACGCTCATCTTGACCCGGGTGGAGACGCCGCTGGAATTTGGCGTGGTCATGACGGATGAACAGGGCCGGATCAATCGTTTTCTGGAAAAACCAAGCTGGGCAGAAGTGTTCAGCGATACCGTCAACACAGGGATGTACGTCTGCGAACCGGAAGTGCTTTCTTATATAGAAGAAGACAAAGAAGTCGACTTCAGCAAAGAAATTTTCCCCTTTTTCCTCCAGGAACAAAAACCGCTGTACGGCTATGAGGCGAGCGGCTACTGGTCGGATATCGGCTCGCTTGAAGTATACCGCCAGGCACAGTTTGATCTGCTGGATGGCCGTGTGAATCTGGAAATCAAAGCCCAGGAAATCGCCCCGCGCATCTACCTGGAAAATCACGTTCGCGTCGACTCTTCGGTACGTCTGGAAGGGCCGGTTTATATAAGTGAAAATGTACACTTGCAAGCGGGAGTAGCTGTGGGGCCTTATACGGTCCTGGGCAGCAACACGGTCGTTTCTTCCGGCAGCAAGCTTTCCCGCGCGATCTTCTGGGAAAATAGCGTGATCGGGAAAAAGACGGAAATTACCGGAACCACGCTTTGCAAAAATGTCAGACTCGCCGATTGCGTGCAAGCAGGCGAGGGAGCCGTCATCGGAGACAATTGCCAGATCGGAGCGAAATCAGTCGTGAAGGCAGGCGTCAAAATTTGGCCGGACAGAGAAGTGGGGGAAAGCGCAACGGTCACGACCTCGCTCATTTACGGCATGAAACAGACGAAAAACTTGTTCGGAAACAACGGGATCAAAGGGCTCGCCAACGTGGACATCACGCCGGAGTTTGTCACCCGGCTGGCTGCGGCGTACGCCTATTTGCAAAAGTCCGGCAGCAAAATTGCCCTTTCCGCGTGCTCGCATCCTTTTGCGCAGCTGCTCAAGCACAGCATCATGACGAGCTTGTGCTCCTCCGGCATTGATACGGTGGATTTTGGCGTCGGCAACTCCCCGCTCATTCGCTATGGTGTGCGCTCCCTCGGTTGCGTCGGCGGCATCCACGTGTTCATGAACGAAGCCTTAGACGAAAAAGAGATCGTCATCCAGTTCATCGACCAGACAGGATTGCCGATCACCCGTGATATGGAGCGGAAAATTGAAAATGCCTACTGGCAGGAGACGTACGTGCGCAACTTGCATCATTTGGGCGAGCTGCATGTCGAGCATCAAGTCCAGGAGGCGTACTTGCTGACTATGGCCCAGCAGCTGGATATGACGGCGATCCAGCGCCAGCGTTTTCACTTGCTGATCGACAGCGAAACCCGCTTTTTCCCCACGTTCCTCGCCCCGCTGTTCCACGAGCTGGGAGTGACGGTGACGTATGGCGCGATTCAGGATGGCATCAGCAAAAAGAAAGCCGATCTGGGGATTCGGCTGGATAAGAACGGCGAAGCGCTGGCTCTGTTCACAGAGGAAGGCGCGAAGCTCTCCGCTGAACAGCTTCTGGCGTTGCAGCTTTTGGCATGCAGCGGCCGACATCAACGCATCGGTCTTCCTGTCAGTGCCCCGATGGAGCTGGAACATCTGGCGCAGCTTTTGCAGATCGAGGTCATCCGAACGAAGGTGACGCCGCGCTCCATGATGGAAGTGGCGGCGGAGGATCACTTCCATCCTTTGTTCGATGCCGTGTATAGTCTCATGAGCATCCTGTCCTATCTCGCCCAGGAGGAAAAGCCGCTTAGCCTGCTGCTTGAGCTGTTGCCTGCGTGCCACATGGAGCGGAAAACGGTGTTTTGCCCGTGGGGTGCGAAAGGCAAAGTGATGCGAAAAGTGCTGGAAGAGAACAAAGGCAAGCTGCTGGAGCTTGTGGACGGAATCAAAGTGTATGACACGAATGGCTGGGTACTGATTTTGCCCGACTCCGAGGATTCGCATGTCAAAGTCATTTCGCAGGGAGCGACAGCAGAGACAGCGGCAACACTCGCCTCGTCCTATGCGAGACGAATTGCGGAGTATCAGTGAGGATAAAGGGAATCGACAGCCTGAGTACGGGAAGGATGTGAAGGCATGCCGAGACCGCTCGTCGTCGGGAACGGAAGACTTTTGATCAATTTTGACGACAAGCTGCACATGCGCGATCTGTACTATCCGTATGTGGGCCAATTAAATCACGTCGGCGGACACTTCAGCAAGCTGGGAATATGGGTGCAGGGGCGCTTTTCCTGGCTCGATGAAGACGGCTGGACACGAAAGCTGGGCTACGACCGGGAATCGCTCGTCACAGATGTTCACGCTCATCATGAGCATCTGGCGGTTTCCTTGCAGATCGCAGACGGGGTGCACCAGCGCGATCCGATTTATTTGAAAAAAGTGTGCGTTCGCAATCATGCCAATGAAGTGCGCGAGTTCCGGCTGTTTTTCAATCACGATTTCAGCCTGAACGAGACGGAGGTAGGGGACACCGCGGTGTATGATCCCCGCCTCGGCACTGTGTATCACTACAAACGCAATGTGTACATGATGGCAAACGGGGTCACCCCGGAAGGCGGAATCAACCAGTACAGCGTCGGGATCAAGCGGTTCAACTACGCAGAAGGAACATGGCGAGACGCAGAAGACGGCCTGCTCGCGGGAAATCCGATTGCGCAAGGCTCTGTGGACAGCACGATCTCGTTTCGGATGGTGTTGCAGCCGCACGAGGAAAAAACGATGTACTACTGGCTGTGCGTCGGCGAATCGTACGACGCGGTGCGGACACTGAATCAGTACGTGCTGGACAATGACCCGGACCGGCTGCTTGGTCGCGTCGCCGTCTACTGGAGGCGCTGGGTCAACAAGGAGGAGCGCGACTTCGCCGACCTGCCCCAGGAGATCGTCCATCTGTACAAGACCAGCTTGCTTCTGGTGCGGACGCAGATCGACCAGAACGGAGCGATTTTGGCGGCAAATGATTCCGACATCCTCCAGTTCAATCGCGACCACTACAGCTACATGTGGCCGCGAGACGGTGCCCTGATTGCCAGCGCGATGGCGAAAGCGGGGTATACGGGAGCAGTCGCTCCGTTTTTCCGCTTTTGCGCCGAGGCACTCAATGAGGAAGGGTACTTGCAGCACAAGTACAACCCGGATGGCTCTGTCGGCTCCAGTTGGCATCCATACGTGGTCGACGGGGAAATCCAGTTGCCGATTCAGGAGGATGAAACAGCTCTCGTTCTGTACGCGCTCTGGGAGCAGTACAAGAGCGGCAAGCAGATTGAAGACTGCCAGGCGCTGTATCCGACGCTGGTTCGTCCCGCTGCCCGCTTTTTGCTGGAGTACGTCCATCCTGCGTTGCAGTTGCCCAAGCCAAGCTATGATTTGTGGGAGGAGCGCCGCGGCATCTTCACGTTCACCAGTGCCACGGTGTACGCCGGGCTGATGGCGGCGGCGCGGTTTGCCCAACTGTTCGGAGATGACCGCCGACACAAGCGTTACGAGGACGGGGCGAAAAGCATCCGCGCTGCGATGGAAAAGCATTTGTACGATCCGGGAATCGGACGGTTTTTGCGGGGAATTTACGTGCGGCCCGACGGTGGCGTGGAAAAAGATTTCACCGTGGAGAGCAGCTTGCACGCCCTGTTTGCCCTCGATGTATTCCCTGTAGACGATCCGCGCGTGCAGCGCACGATGGAAGCTGTGAAAAAGAGTCTGCGGGTCGATACAGAGGTAGGCGGCTTCGCCCGCTATCAGGGAGACTACTATTTCAAAAAGTCGCACGATGTTGCCAAAGTGCCGGGCAATCCGTGGATCATCTGCACGCTATGGGTAGCTGACTGGGAGATCGCCAAGGCAAAATCGCTCGACGAATTGCAGGAACCGAAAAACAGGCTCGCCTGGGTCGTGCGTCACGCGCTGCAAAGCGGCGTGCTGTCCGAGCAGCTTGACCCGTATTCGGGTGCCCCCGTATCGGTTGCGCCTTTGACCTGGTCGCACGCTACGTTCGTAGCTACTGTTCTGCGCTATTTGGAAAAAGTGAATGAGTTGCGCTAACGAGGGGAGAGATGGAGATGACGGCAATCCGTTTCGGTACAGACGGCTGGCGCGACATCGTGGCGGACGGCTTTACGATGGCTAATGTCCGCATCGTCGCACAAGCAATCGCCAGCTACACAAAAGAAGTCGGCCAGCAGGAGCAGCCGATTTTGATCGGATATGACACGCGCTTTCTCGGGAGACGGTTTGCGGAGGAGATCGCCAGTGTGCTCGCAGCGAACCGGATTCGTTCTTATTTGGTGAACGAGGCGGCTCCTACGCCAGCGGTCGCCTTCGGAGTCAAGCATTTTGCGGCCAGCGGGGCGATCATGGTCACCGCCAGCCACAACCCGCCCGAGTACAACGGGATCAAATACATTCCCGAATACGCCGGTCCAGCCACACCGGAGATCACGGCGAGGCTGGAAGCGTGGATCAGCGAGATCGCGTCTTCCGGTCAACCAGTGCAGACAGTCGCTTTGTCGGATGCCGCACGCGACAGGCTGCTGCAAGTAATTGTGCTGCGTCCTCACTACGAGGCTCATCTGCGGCGCATGGTCAACATGGATGTGTTGCGCAACTCCGCCCTGCATGTCGTCGTGGACGCGATGCACGGCGCAGGAATGGGCTACGTCAGCTCGCTGCTTGCGGAAGCCGGAGTCAAAACGGTGGGAATCCGGGAAACGCCGGACGCCGCTTTTGGCGGAGATTTGCCGGAGCCAAACGACAAGCACCTTGGCCTGTTGAAAAAAGAAGTGCTGGAGCGCAAAGCGTCACTCGGGCTGGCGAATGACGGTGACGCTGACCGCTTCGGAGTCGTCGACCGTTTTGGCACCTACATACCGCCTAACGATGTGCTTGTTCTTTTGACCCATCATCTGGTGAAGAACAGGAAGCTGACCGGGCGGATCGTGCGAACAGTTGCGACCACGCACCTGTTGGATCACATGGCCGAGCACTACGGGCTGGAGCTGGTAGAGACTCCTGTCGGCTTTAAATACATCGGAGAGCAAATGCGCCAAGGCGACGTCCTGATCGGGGGAGAAGAAAGCGGGGGAGCCAGCATCCTCGGCCATATCCCGGAAAAAGATGGCGTCCTGATCAATCTGTTGCTCACCGAGATGGTCGCTTTTGAAAACAAGGAAATCGACCAGATTTTGCGCGATGTGTACGATGAGTTCGGGGAGCTGTTCCATACGCGCCTCGACATGCGCCTGGCGGAAAAAGAAAAGTGGATTCAGCAGATGGTCACCACGCCACCGCAGCGGATCGGGCCATACGCGGTGCAAGGCATCAACCGGATGGACGGAATCAAGCTGCTGCTTGAGGAAGGGCACTGGGTACTGATTCGTCCTTCGGGCACGGAGCCGCTGGTGCGGATATACTGCGAGGCGACGAATGCGACAGCGCTTGCCAAGCTTCAGGAAGCGATCCGCGACTGGTTTTCGGAAATTAATGTATAAAAAAGAGCAAGAAAAGAGCGGAAGAACGGACGCCCAACAGCGCCGTTCTTTCTTTTGTATTTTCACTCTGTTTCGAGTTTTTTTTCGTACGGGGTTTTTTAAAAAAATTCATTTTGCTAGAATCATCTTATAGAAGTCGGTATTAGATGAAAGATGGGGACCTATGCGCATTGACCAAGAAGTGTTGGAAGCTTTTTTGCATGAAGTAAAAGTAGAAAGCCAGTCGCCGGATGATCCTGTCGTCGTTGTCCACACGCCCTATCCGTGGGAGCTGGTTGGGACAGGAAATTATGCCGCGGTTTTTGCCCATCCCGATTACCCGCGTGTGGTGATCAAGCTGTATGCCCCTGGCAGGCCAGGCTGGGAGAATGAAATCGCAGTGTACAAGAAGCTGGGCGAGACTCGTTCGTTCCCGGTCTTGTACGATTATGGCAAAGGCTATCTGGTGATCAAACGAATCAACGGCATTTCCTTGTTCGACTGCGTCCGTTTTGGGATTCCCATTCTGCCACAGGTGATCGAGGATGTGGAGGATGCGCTGGACGAAGCGCGCGAAAAAGGGCTGTTCCCACACGATGTCCACGGCAAAAATGTGCTGATGGATCAAGGGCGGGGGTACCTCATTGACGTCTCGGACTACTACAAGAACGTTCCGGACAGCAAGTGGCGGGACTTGCGCAAGGCGTACTACAAGATTTACCTTCCTTTTATGAAAGACCGCGGCTGGAAAGTCCCCCTGTGGGTGCTGAACGGAATCCGCAAAGGGTATCGGCTGTACAAAAAGGCAAGGCGCTTGTTCAGGTGAGCGCACTCTGGTAAAATGATCATTTGACATTGTGTTTGCATGGCTGCTCGAAGCAGGTGAAGGAGGACATTCCATTGTTGTATTTTCTGATTGCAGCAGGTATTATCGCGCTTGATCAATGGACCAAGCACCTTGTAGTAAATAATATGGAGAGGGGAGATTCCATCCCGTTGATCGCGGATGTGTTTCATCTCACCTCGCATCGCAACATGGGGGCGGCTTTTGGCATCCTGCAAAATCAGCGCTGGCTCTTTATTGTCATTACGATTGCTGTAGTAGTTGGCATTGTGTATTCCCTGATTCGCCTCGGGAAAAAACAGCCGCGAGCTTCTTTGGCGCTGTCGATGGTATTGGGCGGAGCGATCGGGAATTTCATCGATCGGGCCACAACCGGACAAGTCGTCGATTTTCTCGATTTCACCCTGATCAACTTCCCGATTTTCAATGTCGCTGATATGGCGATTACGATCGGTGTCGGTATTTTGCTGCTGGATGTCTTTCTCGAAGGCAGAAAAAGCGGACGGTAACCACCTGGATCGAAGTAACTTTGTGAGGAGACAAACATGAACGACACGCAATTGTTTGAACGGTATGATTGGAACGTTGAACCCGAGGATGCGACCGAGCGGATTGATAAATACATCACGCTGCAAAATGAAGATTGGTCCCGCTCGCAGGTGCAGGCATGGATCAAGGAAGGCCGCGTCACCGTGAACGGCGAGCCGATCAAGAGCAACTACAAGCTTCAGGTGGAGGACGAGGTCACACTGCGCGTGCCGCCGCCAAAAGAAATGGCGATCCAGCCGGAGCCGATGCCGCTGGAAATCGTGTATGAAGACAGCGATGTCGTGGTAGTCAACAAGCCGCGCGGACTGGTGGTTCACCCTGCTCCCGGCCATTACAGCGGGACGCTCGTGAATGGACTTTTGGCCCACTGCAAGGACTTGTCAGGCATTAACGGCGTGCTTCGCCCCGGTATTGTGCACCGGATCGACAAGGACACGTCAGGACTGTTGATGGTCGCCAAAAACGACAAGGCGCATATGGGATTGGCGGAGCAATTGAAGGAGCACACGGTGAATCGCACGTACGTCGCGATTGTCCACGGTGTCATTCCGCACGAGATGGGCACGATTGACGCACCGATCGGGCGCGATCCGAAAAACCGCCAACAGATGGCGGTCGTCTTTGAGAACAGCAAGCCGGCCATTACGCATTTTATCGTGCTGGAGCGCTTCAAGGAGTACACATTGGTGGAGTTGAAGCTGGAAACAGGCCGAACGCATCAAATTCGCGTTCATATGAAATACATCGGATACCCGCTGGCGGGCGATCCGAAATACGGTCCGAAAAACACGCTGGAGATCGATGGACAGGCACTGCATGCCAAGACGCTCGGCTTCACACACCCGCGTACGCAGGAACGGCTGGAGTTTGAGGCGGACATGCCTGCGGACTTGACCGATATCGTGAATTTTCTCAGACAAGCGTAAAAGGCAGGGGAAGGCAAGTGCTGAAAAGATTGGCGCATGTGACACTGTACGTTCGCGATTGCGAGGAAGCTCTCGTCTTTTATACGGAAAAGCTCGGTTTTGAAAAACGGATGGATTCGCGCATGGACGATGGCTCGCGCTGGCTTACGGTCGGATTGCCGGGCCAGGAAGTGGAAATCGTCCTGCATGATCCGACGCACTGGCACCGCGAGGAAATTGCCCGCGAGATGCTCGCTGCGGTCGGCAAAAATCCGATGTGGGTCTGGGAGACAGACGATTTTTCCACTACCTACGAAACATTGCGCGGGCGCGGCGTGAAGTTCGTCAGCGAGCCTGTCGAAGTGATTTATGGCATGGAGGCGATTTTCGAGGATTTGTACGGCAATCGCTTCTTGCTGCTTTCACCCGCCAGCTTGTGATTGTACATAAACGCTGTATGATTCGAAAACGCTAGTAGAGAGCAACGCAACGGCTTTCTTCTGGCGTTTTTTTTGACGCAAACGATGTCGAGGAGGGGATAAGATGAGAGGGAAGTGGCGTAAGGCGGCTGCTGTTTTGACGATGCTTGGCATGCTGTCGGCAGCAGGCGGGCAGGCGATGGCGCAAGAACAGGTGAAGCTTCCGGAACGAGTGAACAAGGAAGTGAGCGTTCCGGCGCACGTAGCTTTTACGAGCAACCAGCATCTGTTTTTGCTGGACGGGCAGGACAAAAGCAAAGCGCCGAAGCAAATCACCAAAGACGGGCTTGCCGAAATCGCAGGCTGGTCCGCTGACGGCAAATGGCTGTTGTTTGTGAAATACAAAGGAAACGACAACTATACGGAACCGGGCTATTTGTGGGCGGTTCGCGCGGATGGCAGCAAAGTGGTGCAAATCGATGACAGAGCGATTACCGGAAAGCCGAAATGGTCGCCGCTGAAAAATCAGGTGGCCTACACAGTCAATGTCGGTACAGCCGAACAGCCGCGCACTTTGTTCAGCATCAAGGAAGTGCGGGAAACCGGAGAGGTGCTCGCAACGAGCGAGACATCTGCTGCGTTTTTCGACTTCACCTGGATGCCGGACGGCGAAACGATCCTGACCTCGTGGGAAGCAGGAAAAAATCGCCCGATGAAGCTGGTGCTGCAAAATCTGGCGGGCAAACCTGTCGCTGCGTATCCGATCGCAGAGGCGCCGAATGTCGAAGATGGGATTTACGCCCTGGCGGCGACGAACATGAAAGTATCGCCTGACGGTCAGCTCGTCGCCTATTACGTGCGCTACAACGCCGCTTCCTTGTCTGCGGACGGCGTGCCGATCCAATTGTTCAATCTGAAGCAGCCTGCGAAAAAGCCGCTCGAACTAGGCTCAGGCTTGGCCTACTCCCAGTGGCTGGCGTGGACGGCGAACAGCCAGCAACTCGCTTTTATTGACGGAAACGACCGGATGGCGACGGAAAACAAACACTTGAAGCTGTCCAGCCGCGATGGAAAAGTCGTTTCGGCGAGCCCGGCAGACAGTGTCGACACGTATCCCGTCTGGATGCAAAAGCCGCCGTACACGTTGTTTTTCTCCAGAGGAAAAGCGACGCCGTACGCTTTTGACCCGAAAAAGGTGATGGTGCCCGGCCAGCGTATCTGGACGCGAGAAGCAAACGGGGCAGAGCAGCCGTTGACGAAAGGCTCGCTGCAGACGGCTGATTACTATCCATCCCCATCTCCTGACGGCAAGCAGCTCCTGTTCTTGCGCCTCGCTTCCGCCGAGGACGGCTCCTTGTTCCTGCAAGCAGACGGAAAAGAAACCGAGCTAGTCAGAGGGATCACGGGCGACATCGGCTATTACGCCAATTACTTGCCGGAGTGGATCGCCGTCTATTGGAATAGTTAGATTTCTTGCCATTCCATTGACACCCGGCTTGTTTCGTGACATAATCCTATTTGACGAATGGAACCTTTAAATCCAGTCCCGTGAGGCTGGCAAGGGCACGGAATGACAAGCGAGGTCTAGCGCAAGCTGGCTTCCTTGTCCGAGGGTTTCTTGTCTCCTGACAAGGAGCCTTTTTTCGTAAAGCCACTGTTCCCGTCGAGGAGGGGATATCGAGATGATCAACAAAAGTGTCATCATGGATGAAGCGGCAATCCGCCGCGCGCTTACTCGCATTGCCCACGAAATTATCGAGCGAAACAAGGGTGTCGAGGACTGCATCATCGTAGGCATCAAGACCAGAGGAATTTACCTCGCAAAGCGTCTGGTCGAAAGAATCGAGATGATCGAGAACGTAAAAGTGCCAGTCGGCGAGCTGGACATTACCTTTTATCGCGACGATCTGCAACACAAATCGGAGGATGCGGTTTTGCAAGGCTCGCAGCTCCCCGATCAAATTACAGGAAAAACAGTCATTCTGGTGGATGACGTGCTTTATACCGGAAGAACGGTACGCGCCGCGCTGGATGCTCTGATTGACAGCGGCCGCCCGCGGATGATCCAACTGGCTGTGCTCGTTGACCGCGGTCATCGCGAACTGCCGATTCGCCCTGACTTTGTCGGGAAAAACTTGCCGACTGCGCGGACGGAAATCGTCGACGTGCAACTGGCTGAAGTAGACGTGATGGACATCGTGTCCATCCGACAGCTGATCTAACTGAATGAATCCTCTTTAACAGCGATCCCGTGAGGTCGACAAGAGGCAAGAAACTTCCCATGTGTATGGTGAAGTTAGCCTCTTTGTGTCCGCACAAAGAGGCTTTTTGTATGAACGAGGGAAGAAAATGAAACACAGGGGGAAAATAAGGCCATGAGCCAAAAACACTATGTTGATGTAGACGAAACACCACAGATTTCCAAGCTGCTGCCGCTATCCATTCAACACTTGTTCGCGATGTTCGGCTCTACGGTACTGGTGCCGATCCTGACCGGGCTCGATGTAGCGACGGCGCTGTTCACCAGCGGAATCGGCACGCTTTTGTTCCTCTGGATTACAAAAGGAAAAATTCCGAACTATCTCGGATCATCATTCGCCTTCATCGGCCCGATCATCGCCGTAACGGCCTCGCACGGAGTAGGCACTGCACTGCTCGGCTGCTTCTTGTCCGGGATCGTGTACATCATCGTCGCGGGCATTGTGAAAAAGGCAGGCGTCAAGTGGCTTGACAAAGTGCTGCCTCCGGTTGTGATCGCCTCGGTCATCGTCGTCATCGGACTGAGCCTGGCTGGTGTAGCGGTAGACATGGCAACGAAAGTAACGGTAGATGGACAGTCGCAAATGTCTCTGACCTCCATCGAAATTTCTCTGGTGACGATGCTGATCACCATTTTGGCAGCGGTTATGCTGCGCGGCTTCCTCGGACTCATCCCGATCCTGATCGGAATTATCACAGGGTATGTATACACGCTGATTCGTCACCCGGAACTGATCGACTTTCAAAAGGTTGTTACAGCCGACTGGTTCGTTGCGCCACCGTTCAAGTTCGGTGAAGTGATGGGTGTGATCGGCAACGGATCTGCCTGGATCGCCGCACTGGTTATCGCGCCAGTCGCATTCGTCACACTGGCAGAGCATCTGGGCCACTTGTTGGTAACAAGCAAAGTCATGGATCGTGACCTGATGAAAAAACCAGGTCTGCACCGCAGCTTGCTCGGTGACGGGATTGCCACTTCGCTGGCCGCGTTCATCGGTGGGCCGCCAGCGACAACGTACGGCGAAAACATCGGGGTATTGGCCATCACTCGGGTGTACAGCAAAGTAGTCATCGGTCTGGCAGCCGTCTTCGCCATCCTGTTCGCCTTCATCGGCAAAATCAGCGCGCTGTTGATGACGATTCCGACTCCGGTGCTTGGCGGTGTGTCG
Organism: Brevibacillus sp. FSL K6-0770; assembly: GCF_038000275.1. Lineage (NCBI taxonomy): Bacteria > Bacillati > Bacillota > Bacilli > Caryophanales > Paenibacillaceae > Brevibacillus > Brevibacillus sp. FSL K6-0770. Next base: position 3,695,259 of record NZ_JBBOBQ010000001.1, on the reverse strand, counting down.
ATTATCCTGTTCGGGATTATCGCGGCACAAGGTTTGCGGATGTACGTCGAACACAAAGTAGACTTTGCCAATAAACGCAACATGATTGTCGCCGCTGCGATTCTCGTCACCGGGATCGGCGGATACAAGATCAGCTTTGCAGGTGGAGGTCTTTTCAGCGACCTGACCATTGACAATATCGCATTCTCTACCTTCCTGGGAATCTTCCTGCACCTCATCCTGCCTGGCAAAGAGTCGGCGATGGGGGAAGCATCCCGCGAAGACGAAAAACAAATCGCGTAAACGTTCCCCATTCCTTTAAATCCAGTCCCGAGAGGCTGGCAAGGCATAGAACGCTGTTTTGGCTGCCCAAAATCGGCATCCGTCCGGCTTCTTGTCTCTGCTACCTCTCCATAGGTAACGTGAGTCAAGAAGCTTTTTCTTTCGATAAATCAGATTAACCGGAGGGATTTTCGATGAACAACCTAGCGCACCTGATTGGCTTGAAAGACTTGTCCAAACAACAGTTGGTCCAGCTTTTGGACCGCGCGCAATACTGGGCAGCTAGACCCAGTGAGCAAGCAGACATCTTGCGCGGTCGCTTCGTGGCGAATCTGTTCTTTGAAGCCAGCACCAGAACCCGCTTCTCTTTCGAAGTAGCTCAAAAGAGACTCGGCGCACATGTGTTGAACTTCATCCCGGAAACCTCCTCTACAGTAAAAGGCGAGACGGTGTATGACACGATCCGCACGCTGGAAGCGATGGGCGTGGAGGCTGCGGTGATCCGCACGAAAAAGGAAGGGCTGTTGCAGGAGCTGGCGCAGACGGTAGACATGAAGCTGGTCAACGCCGGAGACGGGACAAACGAGCATCCGACCCAATGCCTGCTCGACCTGCTGACGATGAAACAGCAGTTCGGCATGCTGGAGGGCTTGACGGTGGCGATCATCGGCGACTTGCGCCATAGCCGCGTGCTCGGTTCGCACCTGCACGCCATGCCTAAGCTGGGAATCAATCTGCTGCTGGCTGGTCCGCCTGCGATGATGCCAGCGGACATCCCGCAAGGCGTCAAAGTAGTGAGCATGGAAGAAGCGATCCAAACTTCAGATGTAGTCATGATGCTCCGCGTCCAGCTGGAGCGCCACACTGAATCGCTCTACACTTCCAAGGAAGAGTACCACAAAGCATTCGGGCTGACGCTGGAGCGGGCGACCATGATGAAGCAAGGCGCGGTCATCATGCATCCGGCTCCTGTCAATCGCGGAGTCGAGATTCACACCGACCTGGTAGAATGCGAAACATCCTTGATCCAAAAACAAGTAACTAATGGAGTCGCAGCGAGAATGGCTGTACTGGAAACTCTGCTGAAAGGGAGCGATGCAAAATGGGAACCATCCTTGGCAACGGCAACGTACTAAATCAGGCGGGAGAACTGATCCCGGTAGAAATATTGGTGGAAGAGGGACGAATCGCCGCGATGGGAGAAAGCCTGCCGCGCGAAGGTCATGACTGGGTAGATTGCAAAGGCGGAATGATCAGTGCGGGATTGATTGATGTCCACGTCCACCTGCGCGAGCCGGGTTTTGAACATAAAGAAACAATCGAGACAGGAGCGACAGCAGCCGTGCGTGGCGGCTTCACGACGATCTGCTGCATGCCGAATACCCGTCCTTCCATTGACAGTGTGGAAACCGTGACCTCGATCCTGGACAAAGCGCGTGCAGCCGGAAAGGCCCGCGTGATTCCTTACGGCGCGATCACCGTACGCCAGCTGGGAAAAGAACTGACAGACTTCGCAGGCTTGAAGGAAGCGGGAATTTTTGCCCTGACAGATGACGGTGTCGGCGTGCAGTCCACGGCGATGATGAAAAAAGCGATGACAGCAGCAGCCGAGCTGGGAATTTCGATTGTCGCCCACTGCGAGGACGAAGACCTGCTGATTCCGGGAGCAGCCTTGCACGACGGCGTGGTCGCAGCGCGCCACGGACTGCCTGGCATTCCGTCCGAATCCGAGTCCATCCACGTCGGACGCGACATTTTGCTCGCGGAACAGACAGGTGTGCACTACCACGTATGCCACATCAGCGCAAAAGAATCTGTAAGACTCGTGCGCGACGGCAAGCGTGCAGGTGTGAACGTCACTTGCGAAGTAACGCCACACCACTTGCTGCTGTGTGACGAGGACATCCCGGACAATCTGGATACGAACTGGAAAATGAATCCGCCGCTGCGCTCCCGCGAGGATCGCGCAGCGCTGATCGCCGGGCTGAAAGACGGCACGATCGACATGATCGCGACAGACCACGCTCCACATACGCAGGAAGAAAAAGCAAACGGCATGGCTCGCGCGCCATTCGGCATCGTCGGTCTGGAAACAGCTTTCCCGCTGCTTTACACCAACCTGGTGCAAACAGGCGAGCTGACGCTGCAAAGACTGGTTGAGCTGTTGACTGTACAGCCAGCGAAAGCTTTCGGACTGTCGGCCGGACGTTTGGAAGTAGGCGCGGTGGCAGACTTGACTGTCATCGACCTGGAGACAGAAAAGAAAATTGATCCGACAACCTTTGCCAGCAAAGGAATCAATACACCGTTTACGGGATGGGCGTGCAAAGGCTGGCCGATCCTAACACTGGTAGACGGCAAGATCGTACATCAAGGCGTGTAAAACGACTCAGCCTGTCAACTAGCAAGCGAGCGGGCACCTACGGGAGAGACGGCAGCTTTTACACGAAAATGAAGGAGGAGCATAGATGCGTGCAAGATTGATTTTGGAAGACGGAACAGAATTTATCGGAACAGCGTTCGGAGCGACGAAGGAATCCTACGGGGAAGTGGTTTTCAATACAGGACTGACAGGATACCAGGAAGTTCTGTCTGACCCGTCCTACTGCGGGCAGATCGTAACCATGACATACCCGCTGATCGGGAACTACGGGATCAACCGCGACGACTTTGAAGCTGTTCGTCCGTACATTCACGGCTTCGTCGTCCGCGAGCATTGCGATATGCCGAGCAACTGGCGCAACACCAACACGCTGGATGAGCTGCTGAAAACATACGACATCCCGGGGATCGCCGGAGTAGACACGCGGATGCTGACGAGAAAAATCCGCTACCACGGCACGATGAAAGGCATGATTACGACCAGTGAAGCCCCGCTTGACGAGCTCGTGGCAGCGCTCAACAGCACGACCTTGATGACGGATCAAGTTTCCCGCGTCTCTACAAAAAGCGTGTTCAGCTGCCCGGGGACGGGACATCGCGTCGCACTCGTTGACTTTGGCTCCAAGCACGGCATCTTGCGCGAACTGACCAAGCGCAACTGCGATGTGGTCGTCGTGCCGTACGACGTGACGGCAGAAGAAATTCGCCGCATCCAGCCAGACGGCATCCTTTTGTCCAATGGCCCTGGCGACCCGAAAGATGTACCGCAAGCGAGCGAGATGATCCGCAGCATTTTGGGAGAATACCCGCTGTTCGGCATCTGTCTCGGACATCAGCTGTTCGCCCTCGCTTCTGGCGCAGACACGATGAAAATGAAATTCGGCCACCGCGGCGGCAACCATCCGGTGAAAGAGCTGCCGACGGGACGCACATACATCACTTCCCAAAACCACAGCTACGCTGTAAAAGAAGATTCGCTCGCGGGAACCGAGCTGGAAGTTACCCATATCGCTCTGAATGACGGGACGATTGAAGGACTGCGCAACCAAGCGAAGAACGCCTTCTCCGTTCAGTATCACCCGGAAGCGGCTCCAGGGCCGTACGACTCCGGCTACTTGTTCGACCAGTTTCTTGCGATGATGGAAACCGCTAAGGAGGAAAAAACTCATGCCAAAACACGCTAATTTGAAAAAAATCCTCGTGATCGGATCGGGTCCCATCGTCATCGGGCAAGCTGCGGAATTTGACTACGCTGGTACGCAAGCTTGCGAAGCATTGAAAGAAGAGGGCATGGAAGTTGTCCTGATCAACTCCAACCCGGCGACTATCATGACCGATACCAACATGGCTGACAAAGTGTACATTGAGCCAATCACGCCTGAATTTGTAGCGCGCGTGATCCGCCAGGAGAAGCCGGACGGACTTTTGCCTACCCTTGGCGGTCAAACCGGCCTGAACATGGCGGTTGCCCTCGCAGAAGCAGGCATTTTGGAGCAAGAAAACGTGAAGCTGCTCGGCACCAAGCTGGAATCGATCAAGCAGGCGGAAGACCGCGAGCTGTTCCGCGCACTCATGAACGAGCTGGGCGAGCCGGTTCCTGAATCGGTGATCGTCAGCACAGTCGAAGAAGCGGTCAATTTCGCCAACGAAATCGGTTATCCGATCATCGTGCGCCCAGCCTACACCCTGGGTGGAACAGGCGGCGGAATTTGCGACGACGAAGAAAGCCTCCGCGAGATCGTCGCAAGCGGTCTGAAATACTCGCCGATTACCCAGTGCCTGATCGAGAAAAGCATTGCCGGAATGAAGGAAATCGAGTACGAAGTCATGCGCGATGCCAACGACAACTGCATCGTGGTCTGCAACATGGAAAACATCGACCCGGTAGGAGTTCACACAGGTGACTCGATCGTCGTAGCGCCCAGCCAGACGCTCGCTGACCGCGAGTACCAAATGCTGCGCTCTTCCGCGCTGAACATCATTCGCGCACTCGGCATCGAAGGCGGCTGCAACGTGCAGTACGCGCTTGATCCGCACAGCTTCCAATATTACGTCATCGAGGTAAACCCGCGCGTAAGCCGTTCCTCTGCGCTGGCTTCCAAAGCGACTGGCTACCCGATTGCGAAAATGGCAGCGAAAATCGCCATCGGCTATACGTTGGATGAACTGAAAAACCCGGTGACAGGACAGACGTACGCTTGCTTTGAGCCGACACTGGACTACATCGTGAGCAAAATCCCGCGCTGGCCGTTTGACAAGTTCCAGTCTGCCAACCGCAAGCTCGGCACGCAAATGAAAGCGACAGGCGAAGTCATGGCGATCGGACGCACTTTCGAAGAATCGATCATGAAGGCGATCCGCTCCCTGGAAATCGGTTCCTACCACATCGAGATCAAAGGGGCGGGAGAGATTTCCGAAGAGGAACTGACAGCCCGTCTGATTCAGGCCGACGATGAGCGACTGTTCCTGCTGGCGGAAGCACTGCGCCGCGGCTGGACCATCGACCAACTGCACAGCTTGACGAAGATCGACCTGTTCTTCCTGCACAAGTTCCACAAAATGATCGCTTTTGAACAAGAGCTGGCAAACGGACTGACAGCTGACAAACTGTTCGAAGCAAAACGGATGGGCTTCACCGACCGGAAAATCGCCGAGCTGTGCGGCGAAACCGAAGAAGCAGTACGTGCGCTTCGCATGGAAAAAGGCTTCGTTCCGGTATACAAAATGGTAGATACGTGCGCAGCCGAATTTGAAGCGCAAACGCCTTACTACTACTCCAGCTACGAGGTAGAAGATGAGCGCATCGAAACAGGCAAAAAGCGCGTGGTCGTACTTGGCTCCGGCCCGATCCGGATCGGTCAAGGGATCGAGTTTGACTACGCAACCGTGCATGCTGTCTGGGCTTTGCGCGAAGCGGGCTATGAAGCGGTCATCATCAACAACAACCCGGAGACGGTTTCGACAGACTTCAATACATCCGACCGCCTGTACTTCGAGCCGCTGTACATCGAAGACGTCATGAACATTCTCGATGTTGAGAAACCGGAAGGCGTGATCGTGCAGTTCGGCGGACAAACAGCGATCAACCTGGCTGACAAGCTGGCCGAGCGCGGCATCAAAATTTTGGGCACGAGCCTGGAAAACATCGATGCGGCAGAAAACCGCGAGAAGTTCGAAGCGCTCCTGCGCAGCCTGGATATCGCGCAGCCGCCTGGCAAGACGGTAACATCTGTCGAGCAAGCGGTAGTCGCAGCGGAATCTCTCGGCTTCCCGGTACTGGTTCGTCCATCCTACGTCTTGGGCGGACGGGCAATGGAGATCGTCTACAACGAAGCCGAGCTTCGTGAGTATATGGAAAAAGCAGTGAAGGTCAACCCGGATCACCCGGTATTGGTCGACCGTTACATGGTCGGGGTAGAGGCAGAAGTCGATGCGATCTGCGATGGCGAAAATGTGCTGATCCCAGGCATCATGGAGCACATCGAGCGCGCAGGGGTTCACTCCGGCGACTCTATCGCGGTTTACCCGCCGCAATCGCTGTCCCAGGCGATCAAGGATGAACTGATCGACATGACGACGAAGCTGGCGCGTGCGCTGCAAGTCAAAGGTTTGCTCAACATCCAGTTCGTCATCTACAAAGATCGCCCATACGTCATCGAGGTGAATCCGCGCTCTTCCCGTACGGTGCCATTCCTTTCCAAAGTGACAGGCATTCCGATGGCGAACATCGCAACGAAAGCGATTCTCGGCCACTCGATCGTCGAGCAAGGCTTCACACCGGGCTACCATCCGGAAGAATCGGTTGTATCGGTCAAAGTTCCGGTCTTCTCCTTCGCCAAGCTGCGTCGCGTAGACATTACGCTCGGCCCGGAAATGAAGTCGACCGGGGAAGTCATGGGCCGGGAGAGCACGCTGGCAAAAGCGCTGTACAAAGGCTTGGTCGCTGCTGGCATGAACATCCCGACACAAGGAACCTTGCTCGTAACAGTAGCAGATAAAGACAAGGAAGAAGCGCTCGACATCGTAAAACGTTTCCGCCACCTCGGCTTCAAGCTGATGGCGACGGCAGGAACGGCTGATTATCTGGAGCAAGCAGGCTTGTCGGTTACACGCGTGAACAAACTGTCCGAAGGCACGCCAAATCTGCTCGACGTGATCCATACAGGCGAAGCGAACATCGTGCTCAACACGCTGACAAAAGGCAAAACGCCACAGCGCGACGGCTTCCGCATCCGCCGCGAAGCAGTAGAGAACGGCGCGGTATGCTTGACTTCGCTGGACACAGCTTCTGCCCTTCTGCATGTGCTGGAAACGATCACGTTCTCGACAGAAGCAATGCCTGCCCAACGCGCAGGTGCGAAAGTGGCAGCAACCGTATCCTAGACGAGGGTCAAGGGTAGCAGACCAGACTGGACGAGAAAAGGGGAGAGCAGTGTGCAACAGCAATTGACAGATGTTCGGGAGCGCATGATTGTTGCGCTCGACTTTTCCACCATGGATGAAGTGAAGAAGTGCCTGGAGCCGCTCTCCGGGCACATCCGCTACGTAAAAGTGGGGATGGAGCTGGCGTACGCTGAAGGCCCAGCCATCGTTACGTACTTGAAAGAACAAGGATTGAAAGTGTTCGTCGACCTGAAAGTGCACGACATCCCGAACACAGCCAAAGGGGCGATGAAAAGCCTCGCGCGTCTTGGCGCTGACATGGTGAACGTGCATGCGGCCGGGGGCGTGGCAATGATGGCAGCGGCGAGGGAAGGATTGGAGCTGGGGACAGCGGCAGGTGCTGCTCGTCCTCTCCTGATCGGCGTAACGATGCTTACTTCGACAGGAATGCAGACGATGAACCAGGAGCTTGCGATCCCAGGCTCCGTCGAAGATGTCGTCGTGCATTACGCCATGATGACGAAGCAAGCCGGATTGGACGGGGTTGTCGCTTCTCCACTGGAAGTGCCGATGATCAAACAGGCAGCGGGCGAGTCTTTCGTAACCGTGACGCCAGGCATCCGTCCTTTGGGAACAGATCAAGGAGATCAGACGCGGATTACGACACCGGAACAGGCTTTCCGCCTGGGCAGCGACTATCTCGTGATCGGACGTGCCATCACAGGGGCAAAAGATCCCGCAGGCGTCTGGCAAAGCATCGTGGCAGCGGTAGAAGCAGATCGCGCGTAAGCATTCACGCCGGAAGGGATGAAGAGAAATGACGACAAACACAACAGCCAAACAAATTGCAGCGAACCTCCTGGAGATCGGAGCGGTTCACCTGCGCCCGGAACAACCTTTTACCTGGACATCGGGAATCAAGTCGCCGATTTATTGCGACAACCGCATCACCATGTCTTACCCGCACGTACGCCGGGCGATTGCCCAGGCATTTGCCGAGCTGATCAAAGAAAAGTATCCAGACGCCGAAGTTGTGGCGGGAACGGCTACGGCTGGCATTCCGCACGCGGCATGGGTGGCAGAAGTTCTTGATTTGCCAATGATTTACGTGCGCGACAAGGCAAAAGGACACGGCCGCCAAAACCAGATCGAAGGCGCACTTTCCGCCGGACAAAAAGTAGTGGTCATCGAAGACCTGATTTCTACAGGCGGCAGCTCCCTGAAAGCAGCGCAAGCCGTTCAGGCAGAGGGCGGCGAGGTGCTGGGCGTCGTAGCGATCTTCAGCTACCAGTTCCCGGATGCGGAAAGCTTGTTTGCCGAAGCAGGCGTTCCTTGCACGACGATTTCCCACTACACGGCACTGCTTGAGGCGGCAAAAGAACAAGGCGTAATCACAGCGGAACAGGAGAGCGTGCTGGGCGAATGGCGCAAATCTCCACGGACGTTTTTTGCATAAAAACTGATTTGGCTTCGGAAAAGAGTGGACACCGTTGAAGTAACGGCTCCACTCTTTTTGTTTTTTGGAAACGACCAACAAGGATTGTCTTGGCACGCACAAAGTGGCGGACTGGGCGAGAGTTTACGCTTCGGGGAAAAAAGTCGCCAGATGGAAAAGCAAGACATCCGAATGGTTCGTTGCAAACGCAACTGGAGAGCGCAGAAGAGTGCCCGATCCAGGGGCCATCCTTTTTGCCTGCCTGTTCTGCGTAGCAGTGGAAACGCCCGTCAGACTTGATTTCGGACGCGAATTTGAACACCTTCTGCTTCGAAAAAGCGGGTGATCCACGTCTGATCTTCACGCAGATCAGCCAGTTGTTCAGGGAAAAAGATGCCGCCAGCAGTAGCCAGATTGTTGCCTTCCATCAAGATTCTTTGCGCCTGGATGGCAGCTCCTGTAGCGGTCAGGTGAGTTTGTCCCTGCGGGTCTGTGATCTCCACCTGTCTGCGCGTGAGCACACCGTGCTGGTCGCGTCCTTCAATCTGGACGGTGACATGGTGCGCAGCGCCTGTGCCCGGGTTGTACAAAATGCTTTGCCGCGCCTTTTGCCCGAGCAGCTTCCACACTCCGCTCCGCACGAGGAAAACGAGTGCGGACGTGGACCATGTTTGATCGAAAGCGATACGGAAATTTGCTGAATGGACAGACGAATTTTGTACCAATGTCACATGATCGGGCGTATCCAGCCGATAGCATTTGGCCCGAAAGCCGTTCGGAAAAGTAACCGGACGCGGCTCTGTCATAGGCAGAACGGTTCGCGTTTGGCTGCCTTCGAAAACGTGAAAAGGAATCGTCATCCTGTTCATGTACGCGGTAGAATCCGGCCCTGCTTTATCCTGCAAAGAGTAAAGGGCGTATATATTGACAGACGCTTCCTGCAAGCCGTCGGCGTACATTTTGCCGAAAAGGGCGGGCGTTCCTCCCATCCACCCAGAGGCGAGGACGATTGGCGCACGAAGATCAACGCTTCGCAGTCGGTCGATGGCTCCCGAGAATCGCTCTGTCCAGCGGGTGACGTCCACGAGCGGAATTTGCCGCCGAGCGCTTGCGAGCAGCAGCCTGTCATCAGGATCGTTGACGGCATTAATAATGAGAGACAGGTCTTTTGGCGCATTAATAAGCGGGTCTGCTGCCGTATTGTCCACGAAAAGCGAATGAACTCGGGGAGAGGCGAAAGGAAGCGGCTTCCCCGGATTTCTGCCCCCGAGCAGCAATTGCAAGTCGTGATTTTGCTCGTGTAAAATGCGGGCAATTTGGCTGCCGACAGTCCCATACCCGCCGACGATTAATCCTTTTTTCTCAGCCAAAGAAAACTCCTCCGTTTGTATGTTTATTTGTTTAAGTTTATCAACATAAAGTAGAGAAGAAAAGGGACGCGCTGTCCCTTGCCAGTTGCTCGTTATGAACATTCTTCTTCGACAAATGTGACGAGTTGTTTAAACAGAAGCATCGCCTCTGTAATTTCCAAGCGGTAGTAAATTTCTGTTCCTTTTTTCTCGGAGTGGAGCAATCCGGCTTGCCGCAATATTTTCAAATGATGGGAAACGGTCGGCCTGGACATCGGGATATGCTCGGCAATTTGCGTGACGTTCAAGCTTTCTTTGTCAATCAACAGGGCGACGATTTGCTGGCGCACGGGATCACCTAGCCCTTGGAAATAAGGACTCAGCTGCATAAAAAGGTGGATCGCTTTTTCGTTACAGGTTGGATGATTCATAGCTACACTCCGTTAATAAACTTAATCATTTGAACGTATTATAATCCTCCTTCCTTTTTTTTGCAACCTTCAAAACGGCTGATTTGCAAAGGTTTTTCCGCAACGGCTCTCGCTGTGATTCATGTAATGGAAAAGCAAATCAGGGAATAGTAAGAGGGGTTACAAATAAGTTGAAGGAAGGTGCTTATGTCATGAAGGAATGGACGGGGAGCGCAGTCTCCCGCGAAGCAGTAGGGAAAATCAGAAAGGTATTCGGCTCTTGCTTTCTGGCGCTGGCGTTGCTCTTTTTCATCCCGAGCACAGGTCTCGCGGTAGGCAAAGGCGCGCAGGGACCAGACGTATATGTGATTCAAGGGATGTTGAAATCATTAGGTAGCTATTCTGGACAAATCAACGGATACTACGACGATGTCACGGTGCGCGGCGTCAAGCATTTCCAGAAAAAACACGGCTTGCCTGCGACAGGCTCTGTGGACAAGCGCACGCTTAATCGCATGGTTTACTCTTATGATCGAGTCGTTTCCAATCCACACCGCGGCGGAGCAGGTCAAGGTAGCGGCAAAGGCATCGGAGGCGGAGCAGGCCAAGGTGGCGGCAAAGGCTTTGGCGGCGGAGCAGGCCAAGGTGGCGGCAAAGGCTTTGGCGGCGGAGCAGGTCAAGGCGGCGGCAAAGGCATCGGTGGCGGAGCAGGTCAAGGTGGCGGTAAAGGCTTTGGCGGCGGAGCAGGTCAAGGCGGCGGTAAAGGCATCGGCGGCGGAGCAGGCCAAGGTGGCGGTAAAGGCATCGGCGGCGGAGCAGGCCAAGGTGGCGGAGCAGGCCAAGGTGGCGGAGCAGGCCAAGGTGGCGGCAAAGGCATCGGTGGTGGAGCAGGCCAAGGTGGCGGTGAAGGCATCGGTGGCGGAGCAGGCCAAGGCGGTGGAGCAGGCCAAGGCGGTGGAGCAGGCCAAGGCGGCGGAACAGGCCAAGGTGGCGGGAAAGGCATCGGTGGTGGAACAGGCCAAGGTGGCGGGAAAGGCATCGGTGGTGGAACAGGCCAAGGCGGCGGAACTGGTGAAGAAGGCGGCAAAGGAACTGGCAACGGCGGCGGAACCGGAGAAGGCGGCGGCAAAGGAACTGGCAACGGCGGCGGAACCGGAGAAGGCGGCGGCAAAGGAAACGGCAACGGCGGCGGAACCGGAGAAGGCGGCGGCAAAGGAAACGGCAACGGCGGCGGAACCGGAGAAGGCGGCGGCAAAGGAACTGGTAACGGCGGCGGAACCGGAGAAGGCGGCGGCAAAGGAAACGGCAGCGGCGGTGGAACCGGAGAAGGCGGCGGCAAAGGAAACGGCAGCGGCGGCGGTACAGGCAACGGTTCCGGCAATGGCAATGGATCTGGCAAAGACAATGGTCAAAATGCCGAGGACAACGAAGGAAACGGCAAAGACTAAAAAACCGTTACCTGGCAAAAACGCTTCGTTTCTCCCAAAGAGACGAAGCGTTTTCGTTTAGACAGGCGAAGCAACGGTTTGCAACGTCATTTTGTCCTTCGTCCGCCAATGTTCGCAATCCCGACTTTCCATATTCTGCTTGCAGGACGTTTGCATTATAATAAAGACGTCCGCGCTCCTTTTTCGGATGGGGTGGAAGACTTTTTCCCTAGCATGGAAGTCATGCAAAACAAAAGCTGACATACATAACGACACAGGATATTGATGGCAGAGGATGAATCACATGGCGAAAATAGAGATCATAAAAAGCATGCTGAGCAATGATCGGGGAAATGCCCATGCATGGTTTCTTTTGGGAATGGAGCATGCGGAACTGGGGGATCGCACGGAAGCATTGCAAGCTTTTACGCAAGCTCTCTCACTCGGAGATGGGGAAATAAAAGATAAAGTTGCAGTGGAATTGAACAAGCTGCAAAGGGAAATGCCGTTTTCCAAAAGCAAAAAAGGAAGCGCTTCTTGGGAGGCTTCTCTTTTTGGCTGGAGGCCCTCGCGACGAATCCAGGTGATAGAGGGGGGCAAAGGAAAAGCAGTTGAGCATGGTTGCGCGTTGCCCGACTTTACGACCGGCTATCATTCGGTTGGCGGGTTGCAAGCTGAAAAAGAAGTGATCGTAAACACATTCGCTGCCCTGACACAGCAAGGCGTGGTACATGAAAGGGGAGAGCGAGGAGGGATTTTGCTTTACGGCCCATCCGGTTGTGGCAAATCATTGCTCGCTAAAGCGACGGCAGAGGAGTGCCGCGTTCCGTTTTTTCCGATAGCGCAATCGGCAGGAAGCGACGTTATGTCCTATCTCGCTGAGTCTTCCTTTTCTGCTGTTGCGGAGGCAGACAGCTATCAAAATAAGCCGCTGCTTGTCTTTTGGGACGAGCTGGACGGGCGACAAGGGCAACAGATCGCCTATCAGAAGCAGGTGGATACGGAATTTGCATGGCTTGCGAAACTGGGCGAGTGGCAGCAGGCTGAGCGAGGGCTGTTCCTTATGGGAGCGACTACCGTTCCCTGGGAGCTGGACATCGCATGGTTGCGGGAAATCGGCTTTGCGCAAATGCTGTTTGTCAGTCCGCCGGATCGGGCAGCGCGGGCAGAAATTTTCCGGTTGAAGCTGAGAGGCAGGCCCGCCGAGCCGATTGATTACGCGCAACTGGCAGGCTGGACGGAATTTTATTCAGGAGCGGATATTGAGTACGTAGTTGAGCTTGCTACCGAGCAAGTCTTGCACGATTTTTTGACCAAAGGGGTGGAAAGGCCCATTCAGATGAGCGATTTGCGCGAATCGATCGCAGCCACTCGGCCGACGACGATCGAGTGGCTGCGGACGGTCAAAGAACATTTGCAAGAAATCAACCGAGACGGACATTATGCGGCTGTCGCACAATATTTGGACATGCATCGGCGCATTTGACTGGCAGGACCGGACTCACTTGAAAAACGTGAGGGGGTCCTGCCGTTTTTCCTGAAATAGAAAGAATATTGACGCAACGACTGTCTTTCTATAATCTGAGGGTAATCGAGCTGATTCAGCAAGGAATGGGAGGAATCGACATGAAGCTGTATGACATATCTCGACCACTCACAAAAGCTACGCCGACGTGGCCGGGGGACACAGCTTTTCAGTACACCGTGAACTGGCCCAAATCAGAAAGCGGCTCCGTCAATGTCGGGAAGCTCGTGATGAGCATTCACACGGGAACGCATGTGGACGCGCCGTTTCATTTTGATGATCACGGGAAAACGACGCTGGAATTGCCGCTTGATCTGTACGTAGGCGCAGCCAGAGTAGTCGATGTGTCGGGGCGTGCAAGCATCGGAGCGGATGATCTGGCGGGAATCGACTTGTCAGGGGTAACCCGATTGTTGCTCAAAACCATGTCGTGGTCCGAACCCGAGACGTTTCCTGCTGAGATTTGCTACCTTCGTCCTGATCTGCCGCCGTTTCTGGCGGAAAAAGGAATCAGGCTGCTTGGCCTGGACGTGCCTTCCGTCGATCCGCTAGAGAGCAAAGAGCTGCCTGCCCACCACGGGCTGCACCAGCATGGCATTTATATTTTGGAAGGGTTATGGCTAGATGCCATCGAGCCTGGCGACTATGAATTGATCGCACTGCCGCTCGCCTTGTCTGGTGCTGATGGAAGTCCTGTGCGGGCTGTCCTGCGCCGATAGGCTGTAGCGATGAAAAACCGCTCATACCTTAGAGCGGCATGAACGGTTTTTTCCTAACTTTATTTCAACTTACGCTCTACGTGATTTGCAAGAGGGGGGAAGTTTTCTCAATGACGTCCCAATTCATGCCGCGCGCTTTCAGTCTGGCGAGAAACGGGATCGGATCGATCAGCTCTGGAGGTATGCAGCCTGTCATCGAAAGCAGTCCCTCTGCCATCATGTCAACGGCAACGACAGGCGGGATGCCGGTTTGCCAAATCGTTGCCTGAAATTCGGTTTTTTGGAAAACCTCGTCATGATTGGCGATCGTGTAGACGTAAACTTCTTTTCGCTTGTTATCTTTTCTGCCCTTGACGAGCGCGCCGACGCTGGAGTAGCCGTGGATTTTGCCTGCCAGGTCTACTGGTTTGGGCATCGTCGTTACGACCACGTCGCGCGGGGCAACGCGCACTCCTTTTACTTCAATCTCTTCATCGCTGTCCAGCCCAAGATAGCGCAACACTTTCAAGGTGTTGACGAAATCGGGGTGCAGGGCGTATTTGAAGTCGACGTATTTGCAGCCTTTTGCCCGTCCAATCGTCTCGCCGAGCGTAGTGGCTTCTTCATGCTCCACGTTGTAGCAGTCCAGCCAGCCGATCGGCTCCGGAAATTCAAATTCTTCTTTGTTGGCAAAAGGTGTCGGGAAATACTGTTCGCCTTTTGCCGCAGTCCAGAAGTTGGGTTTTGCCAGACATTCCTGTATGGCCGTCTGCGGGCTGAAATAGGAGCAGAAGCCGTCGTAATCCACTACCGAATTATCTCCATCCCGGATGAGAATGGCGTCTACTTCATCGAGCGAATCTACAGCGTATCGTGCGGCGATGTTCGAAAAACCGGGGTCGCACCCGAGTCCCATGATTCCCAAAATACCTGCTTTCCGAAAACGGTCGTTCCAGGACAGTTGCTGCTGCAGCCATTGCGGACCGCAAGAAGCCGTATCAATATAATGAGTTCGTGTGTGAAGGCAAGCCTGCATCACCGCCAGGTTGTTTTCTGGCAAGCCGATGTGCAGCAAAAGGTCGATGTCGCCCAAAATGGATTGGACGCTGGACACGTCGCGGGCATCCACGCATTTTACCTGGATTTCCACATTCGTCTCCCGGCGCAGCTCCTGGGCCAGTTCTTCTGCTGGGCCGATGGCTATATCGGCCAGGACAAGCTTGGTGACAAAACGGGATTTGATCAACTCGCACGCGCTTACTTGTCCGACTCCACCTACTCCTAAGATTGCGACTCGCATAGAGTCCTCCTCCCTGGTGACAAATCTGCTATCTTCGCATTCGAAACAGCCATTTTTGCAAAAATAACGAAATGGACGATGAACGGCGGACTCCCGCCAGGGCATCATCGATCGGCTCGCGGGGACGCAAGGAAAGCACCATGAGAAACCTCCTTTTTCGTTTTGATTGTTCACCAAACGATTGAAAAAGCAAGGTGAATAGTACATGTATATGAAGCATTCCTCACGTCCCATGCGCGACAGTGAATATCGAAGCGCAATTCTTTTTCGGGGATGGGACTTGTCTTTCCAGCAAACAGCTACGACTCGGTTTTTCCTCTCTGCGGGTTGCGAAAAGTGTTGACCGCAAGCGGTTGTATCCACTTTCATGAAAAAGTCGAGGTGCACTCGTCAAGCAGAGTTGTCTTGATAATAAAGCGAATTTCTCTAATAATAACGGTGTAAACCAACGAAGCATTCCGCATCGTGAGTGTACGGAAGGATGGAAACACAAATGGAACCGATGAGCTTTGTTCTTTTTGGCGCGACAGGAGACTTGGCAAAACGCAAAATTTATCCGGCCTTGTTTAATTTATACGTAGATGACAAGCTTCCCGGCAGCTTTTCTATTGTCGGTGTGGGCAGGCGAGCTTGGTCTGGTCAGGAGTTTGTTTGCAGCGTGGAGCAGTCGATCCGGGAGTTTTCCCGGCGAGATGCGATTGATCAGGCACAGCTTGAACGATTTTTGGCAGCTTTTTCCTATGCAGCTGTCGATGTGACGAAAGCAGAAGCTTACACGCCACTGCTGGAACGGATCAAGCAGCGCGAGGACGAATACAAGCTTCCGCAAAATCGGATGTTTTATTTGTCGGTTGCCCCTGAGTATTTCGAGGTGATTGCTGCCAATATCCAGACGAGCGGACTCGGCTCTGTTGACGGCTGGAAGCGCCTGATCATCGAAAAGCCGTTCGGACGCGATCTGCAATCGGCGGAAGACTTGAATGAGAAGCTGGCCAAAGCTTTTTCTGAAGAAGAAATTTACCGGATCGACCATTATTTGGGCAAAGCGATGGTGCAAAATTTGGAGGCGTTGGAGTTTGCCAATCCCGTTTTCGCCGCTCTCTGGAACAATCGTCACATTGCAAACGTACAGATCACAGCGAGCGAAACGGTCGGGGTAGAAGAGCGGGCTGGTTTTTACGAACAGGCTGGGGCGCTGCGTGACATGTTGCAAAATCATATGCTGCAAATGCTGATGATGGTTGCCATGCACATTCCCAAGCGGATTACGGCGCAAGACATTCGCGCGCAGAAACGTAAAGTAATGGAAGCAGTGCGGCCGCTGGCGCTTGAAGAAGTGGCGAAAAACATCGTGCGGGGGCAGTATCGCGCAGGAAGCATGGGGGAAGTTCCGGTGGCAGGCTACCGGGAAGAGCCGGGAGTATCGCCGACCTCGATGACGGAGACGTATATCGCAGCCAGAGTCTGGATTGACGACCCGTTTTGGAGCGGAGTGCCCTTTTACATTCGCACAGGGAAACGGATGAAGGAAAAGTCGACGCGAATCGTCATTGAGTTCAAAAACCCGCTGGAGCAGCTGTATCGGGAGCAACAGGAAAAGACAGCGCCGAATTTGTTGATCATTCATGTGAATCCACAGGAAGGAATCGCTTTGCAGCTGAATAGTAAGAATCCGGCCAATAGCGGAAAGATTGAGCCTGTGACCGTTGATTTCAGTTCCGGGCAGAAGGACGTCCCAGAGGCTTATGAACGCCTCTTGTTCGATGCGCTGCGTGGAGACTCGACCTATTTTGCCCATTGGAATGAAGTGCGCCTGTCGTGGAAATGGGTAGAGCCAATCTTGACGGCTTTTGAGCGCAATCTCGTACCGCTTGTCTCGTATGAAGCGGGAACATACGGGCCGGATGCAGCGAAACAATTGCTGCAAGCGGAAGGATTTTCCTGGTGGTTGGATGAAGTAGAAGAGAGGGAGCCAGAGCCGGTGCATCGGTAATGGCTGACTGTACACCTCGGCTTATGCGAGTGTCTTGCTCATTTCGGGTTGAGACTGGCTCAAGCCAGGGGTGAGTCAAGTGAAAAAGAAGGGGGAAGCGATTCATGCGTTTTGGCGTAATCGGCACCAACTGGATTACAGATGAGTTCATCCAGGCAGGTTTGACCGTCGAAGGCTTTTCTCTTCAGGCGGTCTACTCGCGGACGAGCGAACGCGCCCAGGAATTTGCTGAAAAATACCAAGCCCCTTTTGTATACACGGATATAAAAGAGATGGCATCGAGCGAAACCATCGATGCCATCTACATCGCAAGCCCCAATTGCTTTCATGCGGAACAGGCGATCCTGTGCATGGACATGGGGCTGCATGTGTTGTGCGAAAAGCCGTTTGCCTCTAACGCGGCAGAAGTCGAAGCTATGCTTGCGGCAGCGAAAAGAAATGATGTGCTGCTCATGGAAGCCGTCAAATCAACCCTCGTACCCAATTTTTCTACAGTCCAGGATCATTTGCCCAAGCTCGGCACCATTCGCCGATATATCGCAAGCAACTGCCAGTATTCCTCGCGCTACGATGCCTACCGACAGGGCCAGGTTATGCGAGCTTTTGATCCCGCCTATTCCAACGGAGCGTTGCTGGACATCGGGATTTACTGTCTCTATCCTGCGATTGTGCTGTTTGGCAAGCCAAAACAGGTCAAGGCGGAAGGCGTTCTACTGCAATCAGGGGTAGATGGCGAGGGCAGCATGCTGTTGAAGTACGAAAATATGGATGCCGTCATCAGCTTTTCCAAGATCACGACTTCGTACCAGCCTGCGGAGATTCAGGGGGAGGACGCGACGATGGTGATCGATAAAATCAACCATCTCACGCGTATCGAGATTCGCTACCGCGACGGGAGGGTCGAGGATGTGACCAGGCCCCAGACGCCCAAAACGATGCATTATGAGATCAGAGAGTTCATTCGCTTGGCTGAGGCAGGCTTGAGAGAGTCAGAGACAAATTCACATACAGCTTCCCGCTGGACCATGGAGGTCATGGACGAAGCGCGAAGACAAATCGGTGTTGTGTACCCTGCTGATTTGCCGCGTTGAAGGAAGGGAACAGCTAAATCATAAAAAAGCAGGAAGACAAGGGGGGGCGAAAACGCGATGAGAATGTTCGATGTGACGGCACCAATCTTTGAAGGCATGACGGTGTACAAGAACAAGCCGGAAAAGCAACCGAAAATACAGACGGTTACGAATGGGTACGTAACCGAGTCCAGAATCGATATGGATGTGCACTCTGGCACCCACGTAGATGCGCCGCTGCACATGGTGAACGATGGAGAGACATTTGAGAGCATCTCGCTGGAAAAACTGGTCGGGAACTGCCGTGTGCTTGACTTGACGCACGTTGAGGACCAGATTGGCCGGGCTGAGCTGGAAAAGTTTGATATCGCCCCGGGAGAGTTTCTCCTGTTTCAAACGAAAAATTCGCAAGACGACGCCTTTTCGTTTGAATTTGTTTATTTGGCGCACGATGGCGCTGCTTATTTGGCTGAAAAAGGCGTACGGGGAATTGGCACGGATGCTTTGGGGATTGAACGGAGCCAAGAGGGGCATCCGACGCATAAAACGCTGTTTGCCGCAGGTATCGTCGTGATCGAAGGGCTGCGTCTGCGCGATGTGCCACCGGGCCTCTACTTTATGGTGGCTGCTCCGCTGAAGCTTGTAGGAACAGATGCGGCTCCTGCGCGGGTGCTGCTGTTTGAAGGCTGGCAAGAAGGATAAATAGAGAGAAGCCGAGGAGGACATGAGCATGCTGATCCGCCCAAACCGGGAGGAGTACCAAGATTATTTTGCTACCTACGTCAGTCAAGTGCCAGAAGGTGATCTGCTGACGATTCTCGAACAACAGGCAGCACAGACAGGGGAGATGTTCGCCGGATTGACAGGGGAACAAATCGATTATCGCTACGCTCCGGGCAAATGGACGGTAAAAGAAGTGCTGGGCCATATCATCGATACCGAGCGAATCATGAGCTATCGCTTGCTGAGAATCGCCAGAGGGGATCAGACTGAGCTGGCGGGGTTCGATGAAAATACGTATGTAGCAGAAGGCTTCTATCAGGAGCGCAGTCTGACGGATTTGCTCGCAGAATACAACGCTGTGCGACAGTCGACGCTGGCCCAACTGCGGGGGATTGCTGCCGAGGCGTGGACGAGAACGGGCACAGCAAATGGCAATAAGCTGTCGGCACGGGAATGTAAATTTTTTTGTGTAAATGGGTTTTTAACGGGTGGACAGTTACGTCAACGGCTTTACATGGAGTGGCGGGCATGATAGGCTCGCTTGCCATGCGATGCATATTTTACTGGCATCGCCCAATCGCAAGAAATCATGCCCGCAGAGGCTCCATGTCAAGCCGACTCAACAGTTGATTATGCGGACAGTTCCCCTTGCAATCGATCTCCAAAATGGATGGCAAGTTGCGATATACATTCTTTCCAACTCCGAAGCGGCATAGTCCATTTCTTCGATGCCTCAACGGTAGCCAGATAGATGATTTTCCGTAGAGCATCGTCGGATGGATAAGCCGTTTTTGTCTTTGTGACCTTACGGAGTTGCCGATGATAGCCCTCGATGATATTCGTCGTATAAATCATCTTGCGTATCTCTGGGGGATAGCTGAAATAGGCGGTCAGTTCGAGCCAGTTGTTTTCCCAGGAGCGAATAATGATGGGGTACTTCTTTCCCCACTTGTCTTTGAACGTAGAAAAAGCAGTCTCAGCTTCTTCTAACGTAAGGGCTTGATAGACTTTCTTTAAATCTGCCAAGACTAACTTTTCTTCTTTGAACGGAACATATTTCATAGAGTTACGAATCTGGTGGATGACGCACAGTTGAATTTGGGTTTTCGGAAAAGCAGCATGGATCGCCTCAGAAAACCCTGAAAGACCGTCCTTGCAGGCGATGAGAATGTCTTCTACACCACGGCTTTTCAGCTCTGTACACACATTGAGCCAGAAGCTTGCACTTTCGTGCTCGCCGATCCAAATGCCCAAAATGTCCTTATGACCAGACATAGTAATGCCAAGAACGCTGTATGCTGCTTTGTTAACGATACGATTCTCTTGCCGAACTTTGAAGTGAATGGCATCAAGAAACACGATCGGATAGACTCGATCAAGTGGTCTACATTGCCATTCTGCCACCATCGGCATAATCTTGTCGGTTACTTTACTGACCATCGTAGGAGACACGTCGATCCCATACAGATCCTTCATGTGTTCTTCAATATCGCGAGTAGACATACCTTTGGCGTAGAGTGCGATGATTTGCTCCTCCAAGCCATTTGTGGTTGTTTCATGCTTCTTCACAATGTGAGGTTCAAATTCGCCGTTGCGATCACGGGGGACACGAATTTCTGTATTGCCGAACTTTGTTTTCAGCGTCTTTTTGCTATACCCATTCCGACTATTTCCTGAATGATCACCATCGGCACTATGTTTGGCATAGCCCAAATGGTCATCCATTTCTGCTTCAAACAACTGCTGGATGGTGTCACGGAACAAATCTTTTAGCATGATGTGCACGTCCTCGATGGTTCGGCAATCCTTCGCTAACTCCTTGATGGTCATGTCTCTCTTGTCTTGCATAAATGATCATCTCCTTAATGGGAAGTTTAACCATTTACACAAAACTTTTTACGCTCTCGTCGGCACGCACATTGGCCTATATTATCGCCGGACACGAGGCGCACCACTGTAGAATTTTGCGGGAACGGTATTCGCTGTAAGCCGGGAGAAGCCCGCTGTTTCGCTTTCTGTGTGTCGCTTTTCGTTACTCGCTTTTCGTTACTCGCTTTTCGTTACTCGTTTTGCGTTACTCGTTTTGCGTTACTCGTTTTGCGTTACTCGTTTTGCGTTACTTGTTTTGCGTTACTCGTTTTGCGTTACTCGTTTTCCGTTGCTTGTTTTCTGCTGCTTGCTTTCCGTCGCTCATTTTCTGTTACTCGTTTTTCGTTTCTCGTTTTTTGTTACTCGCTTTTCGTTTCTCGTTTTTCGCTTTCCAGCTGTCGCTGCGTGTTCCTCGCTATCTTTTCGCTGCCGCTCGCAACTCGCCCTCCCTATCTCGGCAATGGTAGGGTACAATAACAGTAGTGATTTTTCCAATTTCATATGTGGGAACAGGTTCCTTGAGGTATATCGCCGCAAGGATAATAGGGAAGCTCGGTGCAAATCCGACACGGTCCCGCCACTGTAAGAGGGGAGTTTTGCGCATACAGGCCACTTGTCCAGACTTGGATGGGGAAGGCAGCGCCAGACGATGATCCCAAAGTCAGGAGACCTGCCTGTTTCGACGACACTGATGGACCTACGGGAGATAGGGAGGTGTTAGAGGACTCGCCATGACAGCAGGGGGACGAATACGTTTCTCTTTGCTTGCGCATTTTCTAACGATCGTATCGGTCGTCGGAAAATGCTTTTTTTGTTTGGGGGATTGGTGTGGTCTGTCGAAGGGGGTAACTTGTCTCGAAATTGATGCGATTAATCGAGGCGCTGGAGTAGCTTCGCGATAGAAGCGGCTAAAATCGAAAGAGCTGAGCTGAAGCTGCCTCTCGCTTGCAGCGGTTCGTCGAATGGACCAGGGCGTCTCGCGGTTGATCTACCTGTCAAAGAGGCTACGATGACTCGCGATTAAATTCAACTTGACTAGATCTTGTACGAATGTGAGGGATCGCAAGCTTGCGAACCGGAGCCTTTTTAAGGATATCGTTGCCAGATTGTCGCCGTGAAAAAGGAGGGAGTGGCGTGGTTCAGCTTTTCATATGTCCATGGTGCGGCTATGTTGAAGAAAAAGAAGTGCCAGAGGAAAGCGAAGCAGGAATCGTTACGTGCGCTTGCTGCAACATGGCAGAAGTGGAAAGTGTGTTTGCGCGTGGAAACGGCTGCTTTGCTGAGGGGGTTGCCGTTCTGTCTTCCTGCTTGCGAGTCTTGTCAGCAAACAAAAAGAATTGTGTTGACGAATGCATTGGAATTTCTTAGAATAGGCTCAATAGCAAATCATAGTTCTTATCCAGAGAGGTGGAGGGTCTGGCCCGATGAAGCCCGGCAACCGTTGCTTTTGCGACAAGGTGCCAATTCCTGCGGGACGTTTCGTCTCGATAGATAAGAAGCGGGTGCCTCGTAGCAGTCAAGACGAACCTTCTTCTTAGCGGAGAAGGTTTTTTGATGTATGAAAAAGTGGGAACGAGGCAAACATTTGCCCAATTTCAAAGACAAGAGAGAACTGACATCTAGCAAAGAACAAAAATTCATAGTTTTCTTTATCTAGAGAGGTGGAGGGACTGGCCCGATGAAGCCCGGCAACCGTTACGCAGTTTGTGACAAGGTGCCAATTCCTGCAGGACGAAAATCGTTCTGGGAGATAAGGAGAAGGACCTTGATGCCAAACCTTCTTCTTAGCAAGAAGGTTTTTCTTATTTTTCCAAAACATGACATGAGGTGGTAATAATGAGCGCAGGTGTAATCAAAGTAGGATTGCTGGGATTGGGAACAGTAGGGGGCGGCGTCATCAAAACGATTCGCTCGCAACAGGAGAAGCTGGCGCAGCGGTTGGGCAAACGGATCGAGATTGTCAAAGCATTGGTTCGCGATTCGGAAAAAGAACGGGCGGTTCAGGTTGATCCTGCGCTTTTGACTACCGATTTTGAGGATGTGCTAAAAAGCGATGTGGACATTGTCGTGGAGGTAATGGGCGGTGTCGAGCCTACGTATGATTACGTGCGTGCCCTGATTGAAAAAGGCTGCCATGTGGTAACGGCGAACAAAGAGCTGCTCGCCAAACGCGGCCCTGAGCTTGTCGATCTGGCTAACCAGCATCAGGTGCATCTGGCTTATGAAGCGAGCGTAGCTGGCGGGATTCCGATTTTGAGTGTGCTGCGGCAGTTTTTGCGCACAAATGACATCCAAGGAGTTCGCGGTATTCTCAACGGGACGACGAACTTCATCTTGACGAAAATGGAGGCGGAACAGCTCTCTTATCAGGAAGTGCTGAAGCAGGCGCAGGAGCTGGGCTATGCGGAAGCTGATCCGCGTTCGGATGTGGAAGGTTTCGATGCCATGTACAAATTGTACATTCTCGCGCAGCTTGTGTACGGGGAGTCGTTGCCGCTTGCGGATGTCGTGCGTAAAGGAATCGCCGATTTGTCTGCCGGACACATCCGGATCGCAAGCGAGCTGGGTTACCGGATCAAGCTGATTGCCCAGGCACAAAAAGCCGAGCAAGGCATCCGCCTCTCGGTTCAGCCGACTGTGCTGCCCATTGCCCATCCGTTGGCGCAAATCCAGGATGCGTTCAATGCGGTGCAGCTCTCCGGGAACATCGTGGGCGACCTGTTGTTTACGGGCCGGGGTGCAGGCGAACTGCCGACCGCAAGCGCTGTCGTTGAAGATTTGGCTTACTTGTTGACCCAGCCATTTACGCCGCATCCTGTTTGGACAGAAAAAAATGCCGCGGCTCAGTTGGAGCAAGGGCAAGACGAACGGGTGCTGTGTTATTTGGAAGGCTCGTGTATCGCCGCCACACCTGATCGCGTGCTGCATTTCTTGCGGGAGGCTGGCGTGAACGTGACGAAATTGAAGGTGCAATTCGACTTGGGCGGTGTGCTGCGCGCGGGCTTGATCGTTACAGGTATTCGCGCAGAGCATGAGCAAGTGCTGAAAAGTGACTTCGGACTTTCCGTGCGCTGCTTCCCGCTGATCGAATCGGCATAGCTCGCAGTCTGTCTAGATCAGCGCTGATCCTTTCTACTTGCTTTTTTTATCCGAGAGCTGTTGATCGGTATCTGAAGGCCCGTTTTTCTGATTGCCGGGGAAGACGACTTTTTCCCATTTGGTCATGAAATAACTGCAGAGTATAATAAGGCCGATCGCCGATACGGTGATAATCAATCCGGTCATATGTGCCGCCTCCTTTTCGCTGGAAAAAGTGGTTCTACTATGGTCTACGAAAGCAATATGGAAAAGTTTCGCCAAAAAAGGCAACGGGCACGCCTCATTTATCATGAGCGTGCCTGTACGTGACCATCGGCTTCAATCTGAACGTTTTCCGACAGTGATTCGATTCGTTGCAGAAGCGCTGCCCCATCCGTGTCATTCATCGGTACCGCTCGTCCCAGCTCGGCATGGAACGGGAGCATCGTCAGTTCACAGGAAGCGTCTTTTGTGCAGCTTGCTTGCAGTACCATCGTCTGCCACGTTTTTGGCTCCGTCGAGCGGGTGAAAATGAAATTGCCCAAACTGTAGGCAATCCACTTGCCGTTGTAGCGTTCAAAGCCTTGCAGGACGTGAGGATGACCACCGACGATCAAGTCTGCTCCTGCGTCAATGTAAGCTTTGGCCAATTCTTTTTGGTGATCGACGGGAAAGTCTTCCCGTTCCTTGCCCCAATGGGCGATCACGACGACGAGATCAGCGTGTGCCTTTGCTTGTTGAATCGCTTGGACGGCTTTGGCGGAATCATAGGAGCCAGCCAGTCCAGGCTGTTTCTCCGTGGCGAACCAGCTGACTTCGGGAATGACCCGGCTGAATCCGAGCAAGGCGAGCTTGATGCCGTTTCGCTCCACCACGACGGGAGTGAAGGCTTCCACAGAGTCTTTGCCGCCGCCGAGGTAAGCGATCCCGTTTTTGGCAAGCGCGTCAAACGTGTCGAGCAATCCGGCCACGCCCTGATCCATCGAATGGTTGTTTGCCAGGTTGACCGCATCGATCCCTGCTGCTTTCATCGCAGGCGCAGCCAAAGGAGAGGACTTGTAAACGTATTGTTTGTTGTCGGCAGGCGTGCCTTTTGTGGTAAGTGGCGTCTCCAGATTGGCTATGGTAAAGTCATCCTGCAAAAACAGGGAACGGACGTGCGTGAACGGGTAGTCGTAGCCTTTTTCGAGCAACGTTTTTTCCACATTTCCGGACATCATCACATCTCCGACGAAGGTCAGCCGGACAGTCGGCTCGTGGGCAACAGCCGGAGGTGGTGCGGAATCGTGTTCAGGGGAGGCGGAATGGCTTCCCAGCTTGTCGAAAGCGAAGTAAATCCCTGAGCAAAGGATGACGAGCAGACTGAACAAGAGCGTTTGCTTCGCCATCCTTTGCCCCTTCTTTTGTCGTTGTTTTCGCCGGATGTGCTTTAGGTTTTGCTGCGTCTGATTCATTATGCTCCTTTCAACGGTAACGAAAAATGGGTGAATTTGTTATTATAGAGCTAATACGAAAAGGGGCGAAAAAAGATGCAGCTTTCCTTCGATCATCTGGTTCATTTCGTGCACCGTCCCCCTGGAGAGGCTGCCCGGCTTTTTCAGGAAGCAGGCTTTCACGCTGTCGCGGGCGGACGTCATACCCATTGGGGAACATGGAACAGTCTCAGCTACTTGGGACTATCTTATGTGGAGTTTTTGGCGGTGGAGGAGGCAGCTGTCGCCAAGCAATCCGACAATCCGCTCATCCGGCAACTGGTCTGGGAGGCGAATCGCGGTGAGGGACTTGGGCAAATTGCCCTGCGCACTCGGCAAATGGACGCGTGGGTAGAGCGATTTCAGTCACTTGGTCTCAAAGTGACAGGGCCGGTAGCGGGCAGCCGCACGCGAGACGACGGGAAGATTTTGCAGTGGCGCATGCTGTTTGCCGAAGACCCGCACAGTGCGAGACAAATGCCGTTTCTGATTGAATGGAGCGAGACAGACGAGGAGCGCAAAGCCGATTTGACACAGCGCGGCATCATCGCTCCGCATCCAAATGGCGCGACGGAGCTGCAAGCGGTTGGTTATGCTGTTTCCGATCTGGAAGCGGCAGCAGCGGATTGGACGCGGTGGTTCGGCTTGCCGAGCCAAGCAGTGTTCGACGATGAGCAAATGGGCGCTCGTTGCCTGACGCTTGCTTTACCTGGCGGAAATATCGTGCTGTGTGAACCGCAGCAGGATGGATCGGCCAAGCGGATGCTGCAATCGCGCGGAGAGCGTCCTTTTTTTGCAAGAGTAGGCGCGGCAAAAGCGCTTCACGAATCGCACTCCATTTGTGGCGGGACGTACCTGATTTGAATTTGCTAGAAAGTAACGAGGGGCAAAGCAAGAAAATGGCGCAAAGGAGGCGAGCTTGTGACATCACCCAAGCATTCTTTGTCCGCTGCGGCGATTATCGTCAATGATCGCAACGAAGTGCTGCTGATCAAAGGGCCGAGACGGGGCTGGGAAATGCCCGGCGGAAAGGTGGAGCAAGGGGAGTCCATCCGCGAAGCAGCGATCAGGGAAACGAAGGAAGAATGCGGCTTGGACATTGAAGTGACGAAATTTTGCGGCGTGTTTCAAAATGTCAGCAAGTCGATCTGCAACGCCCTGTTTCTCGCCAGACCGATCGGCGGAAAACTAATCACAACGCCTGAGTGTCTGGAGTCGGGCTTCTTTCCGATCGAGGAAGCTTTGCAAAAGGTGACCTGGAGCAATTTCAGACAGCGCATCTCTTTATGTTTGCAGGAGGAAAAGCATCCGTTTTACGTGGAGTTTTAGGGCAAACGGGCAAGTGTAGGTCGTAGTGAAAAGAGCGGGCGAAATCAATCAGCAGGCAAAAAGCTGTCCGAACAGGGACGGCTTTTTTGTTTTGAGAAAAAAGTGAGTGTGTTTGCTCATTCACGGCGGGCCTTAGAGCTTTTTGCAACTGATTAGCCACATCGTTGAGTTTTTCCAAACGCACTTGACTGAATAACTGAATCATAGAAAAAAGAGCAACCCGTTCCCTTTGCGAAAAAAGGAATCAGGTTGCTCTTTCTTTTCTGCGACATCAACATCGCCGGCGATCAATGCGTTCCGAACGTCTTTTTCGTCAATTGGCGGTACATGTACAGCATGGCAATGCGCCACGGAACCAGCATGCCGAACGCCAGCAGGAAGAACAAGCCGCCTGTCTGGATCGGGGTGAAGCTGTCGTTGATCACCAGCTTGATAATCAGCCGGATGATCAGAAGCCCTGCCAAAATAAAGAAGAACGCACGGGAACGTTTGAGGTAAACGTCTTGACCGATGATCTCAAAGCGCGAAGTCATAATCAAGGGAATGGAGAAAATCAATCCGGTTACAAAAGCCGCCAGATCGTACATCGGTGGCAGCGCCGCTTCCGGAAAGAAAAACATGGCAAAGCCAGTAGCCATGAAGAACGGCGGCAGGATAATGCTTTTTGCAGACACAGGCTTTTTTTGCCGGCGCATGCGCAAAAAGATGACCGCGGTTGCCATCACCAGCGGCACCAAAATGCCAAAGGATGAAGAAGTGAGTATCTGCATGGAAAAAACGCCTCCATAGACTTTCAACAAATTTTCAATGTTGTCTTGTCTAGTTTACACCAAATTGAGACGTATGGGGAAGCCGCAGACAGCGAAGCGGCATTTTTGCTAAGCCGCCGCTTCGTCGCTGGCCCGGACATCGAGCTTGTGTTTTTTGCTGTAGAGGAGCGTCAAGAGGCCGGACAAGAGCGTCAGCGAGCCGATAAACAGCAGGTAGCCGGTGATGCCGAGCAGGTCGAGACCGACCCCGGTAATCCCCAGCGCGAGCAGAAAACAGCCGCGGTCGAGCATGCTTTTGAAGGAAAAAAAACGTCCTTGCTGGTGGGCTGGCAAGCGCTTCTGAAAGATCGTCGCAATGACCGGAAAAAAGAAGGCGACGACCAAGCCAAACACGGAAAAGGAAGACAGCACCATCGCTTTGTTGTCTGCCATGGACATTCCGAATTGGGAAAGCGCGAAGAAAAACAGCATGAGCGTAGAGGCAGCGACCAGATTTTTGCCGCCGATCCACCGTTTGGCGAGCAGTCCGCCGATCAAAATGCTCGTGCCCTCGACCGCGTAAATCCAGCCCATGAGCTGCGGCTCGTTTTGCATCTCGCTTAGGTTGAGGATCATCAGATTGAGTCCGCCCAAAAACAACGTAATCAAACCGTTGTTGATCAATCCGACAAACAAGGCAGGGTCTTTGCGGGCAATCATCAGCACTTCGCGGAACTCCACTTTTTCCTTCATATTCCGCGAGGTAACGGGCGGAATCCGCAAAAACAAGGTGACGACAGCCAAAATCGCGTAGGCAATGATCGAGCAAATGTACAGCATGGGCAATTCCATGGAGACGACGAGCACACCCCCGAGAGCCGTTCCGCCAATGCGCGACAGGGTGGAAATATTCAAGTACGCACTGTTCGCTTTCAAAAGCTCATCTTTGCTCAAGATGGCAGGCAAGGAGGCTTGCACGGTCGGGAAGTAAAACGCCGCAGACACTTGCATGACGATCAGGGAGACGATCATCCAGAGAATGGAATCGTACGCGAGAGCGGGAAACATGAACACAGGGCTTAAAGTCCGGGCCATGCTGGCAAAGAGCATCACTTTTCCCTTGTCGTACATATCGATGACGACGCCCGCTTTCGGAGCCAACAGGATGCTTGCGATCAGACCGCTCATCAAAATCAGACCCTTCACGGTTTCGGAAGGGATCAGGCTCTGCATGAACGCCAGATTGGCAATGATGGAAATCCACATGCCTGCACCTGCGACAATCTCCCCTGTCATCAGCAAAAGAAAGGTTCGGTTGCGCCACAACATGAGAGCCACTCCATATCTTTTTGGTTTTTGACAAAAAAATGAACCGATCGAGTTTTTCAAAACGGTAAAACCCAGTATAGCATCTGCCCAAATATTTGTATATTTATTGACGCTGTATGTATGCTTCCTAGCAATAACGGGCAAATTACTGGAACAATGAGCGGCGATTACGCAAAAAAGGAGCTAATCGGCATGGCGCGAAAACGTACGCTGCTTCTGTTGATCGGGTATGGATTTGCTGCCACGCTTGCCATCTTTTACGGACTGGTAGAGCGGCACAGCTTGTTTGTTACGTTTGTTGCCTTCCATCTGGTCGTATGCGTGGGAATCCCGCTGCTGCACGGCTGGTGGGAGAAAAGTTTGCAGGAAAATTGGCAGTTGGCGTGGGGCCGGTTCGAAAAGCGGGGAGCGCTGTTTGGAATCGCGCTGGGCGTGCTGTTTTTTACGGGGATTCAGGCTGGATTGTGGTTGCTTTTGCAAGCGGAGGGCTTGCCTGCTGCTGTGCGGGCGGGTTTGGAATCGTGGGGGTTGAGCCGCAAATGGATCGGCTGGTTTGCCGTATACCTCGTGTTCGTGAACTCGTTGCTGGAAGAATTGTTTTGGCGAGGCTTTGTTCTGCAGCGGATGCTGCGTTCGCTTTCCCGTGCCGTCTCCGTGCTTTTGACCAGCTTTTTTTATACGCTCTATCATCTGATTGTCACGACAGCCTTGTTTGGCTTGTGGCGAGGCTTGCTGCTGACCAGCGCAGTATATGTGGCCGGGGTTATTTGGGGCTGGCTGAAAGGGCTGTTCCCATCGATATATCCTACCTGGTTCAGTCATTTGCTCGCAGATTTGGGGTTGGCTTTGGCGGTTGTTTTGTGGATTTACTAGCGGGAAGATAAGGGAAAGGAGAGAAAGCCATGCTGGCGCCACACGAAGAAGTCCAGCTGCGCAAGCATCTGCTGGGCATCCTGCGGCAAAAGAATGAGCACGTCCAGCTTTACTTCAATACATATGGATTCACGCCAACAGGACCATTGCTCGCTTATTTGCGCTCGATCAAAGGGTGGGAAAATATTCGCCGCTCCGATCTGTGGCAAGTCGTGGACAATGACCCGCAGCGGCAAATTGACTGGGATGGCGGCGTTTTGCTTCGCGCCACCTACGGCTTTGCTTCAAGCCCAGTCCAGGCAGCAGGCCGACTCGCAGAGGTGGAGCCTCCAGCGCTTCTGTACTACGGCACGCACGAAAAGCTTGTTCGGCAAGTGCTCACGAGCGGACTTTTGCCCATCGCGAGTGACTTTGTGCAGCTTGCGCTCACGATCGAAGAGATCGGGATGCCGGAAGACACGCTCTCTGTGCTGACCGTGCAGGCGGCAGAGGCGAGGGCAACCGGCATCCGATTTTTCAAAGGGAGCGGAGCATTTTTGTACAGCGATGCGATTCCAGCCGCTTTTGTAACAGAAGAAGCGTATTAGTCCGCCGGATTGATCTGCTTTCCTTGGCGCAGTTGCAGTTGCCGCTCTCGTTCTGCGAGCACGTCGCTGCGGTCGCGCAACGTATGCTTGTTCAGCAAAAACGGATCGCTCATGTCGCTGTCGCGGTGCTCAGGCTGATTTTGCCGGGCACAAGCCGCTTTGTACGCGGATATCAGCTCTGCGGCTTGCATCGGCAAGGTGAGGCTGCGGTATGGCATGCCTTTTTGAATCTCATCCAGGCGCTCTGCCAGCAATCGCTGCAGGGCCATGCTGTCCAAGCCAAGGCGCTCGATCTCTTCATGGTGTTCTTTGACCAACGCGTGGGCGCTTGTGAGCATCTTGCCAGCGCCATTCAGGTTGCCGCGTCTGTGATGATACAGGCCCACGGCAATTTGGATCAGGCCGACCCACACAGGCTGGCGCTTTTCTGCTGGAGCACTCTTCCAATATTCTTCGAGAATCTCGTGACACTCGAAGTAGTCGCGTTCGACATGAAACTGAACCAGGTAGTCCAGATACGGCTCAGGATACATGGTGGACTTCACCTCGCTCTTTTTTGGGAAAAACGTCTCGATGTTTTTTCGCGAAAGCGGGTGCGCCGCTTGCGGTCAGTCAAACGATCAAGAGCGTTTTGTTTTCAACCGTTTCGTTATGTACTATTATAATGCATAGAGAAGAGAAATCGAGGTGTGAAACATTTTATGACAAGAGATGAACTCATGGCCGTCCTGGAAAAAAAGCGGATGACGGAAATTATCGAATTGATTGAGGATGCCGAGCAAGGCGATCTGGAAGAGCTGGAATTGGTGGAAAGCCTGGGACTGTTGATGGATCAGGAGCTGAACAAAGAAGTGATCAGTCTTCTGGAAAGCCTCGGGGTCACCATCATCTATTTGAGTGGCGATGAAGAAGATGAGGACGAGGACGAAGCGGACGAAGACGACGAGAACTAAAAAGGAACCAACCTGGCTGTGTCAGCAAGGTTGGTTTTTTGATCGTGAGCGTGGGACTAGCGCCTACTTTTGGGTCCATACCCGGTTTTTGTTGCGTGTAGCGGGAAACTTTTGTCCTCTGTCCAGCTCGATGATCATCGGGTCTTGTACGCTGGCGCCAGTCTCCCCGATTTCCATGTACACGCCATTTTTCGGCGATTTGTCGCCTTCACGAAAACGGCTTTGTTCTCCCATCAGGGCACCTTCTTTCTCGTGATGTGTGATCAGCCTTAGTATTGCCGCGAAGGAACGGATCATGCCGACGGCTTCTATTGACGTTCGATTCGCAATTCATATACGATGTTTTCAATGATGGATGAAGAGGTGAATTCATGCTACGCCTGACCCTGCAAAAGGATTCGAATGTTTCGTACCACGAACAGATCTACCAACAAATTGCCTCCTCGATTCGCAGCGGAGAACTTCCGCCGAATGAACAGTTGCCGACAGTAAGGGAGCTTGCTGCGCAGCTGAAGGTCAATTACAACACGGTCCGCAGCGTTTATCTCCGCTTGCAGCAGGAAGGTATGGTGGACTCGCGACAGGGGCGAGGGACCATCGTCAGCAACATCGTCAACGATCCACTATTGACCCGCAATCCGGCGCATCTCGCCTTGCTGGCCAAAGAGACATTGCACAAAGTAAAGGCGATGGGGTACTCGATGGATGAGTTTACCCGCGTCCTCTCTTGTGTGATGCAGGAAATCAACCAGTTTCCCGTTTTGTTTCTGCGCTTCACCGAGCTGGAGCTTGCCGAATATTTGCGTCTGGTGCAATACCATCTTCCGAGTGTCATGCTGGAAGGGCGAACCTTCGAGGATTTTTCCCAGCGAGTCGAGCAGGACCCGAGCTTTTTGCAACAATACAAAGCGATTGTGACGCATCCTTCCGTGAATTTGCGCGCGAAGCATCGGCTGCCGCGCGAAGCCCCGCCAGTCGTCAGTCTCGACTTTATACCCGACCCGACAACGGTAATTCCCGCCATGGAAGCTTACCCCCGGCATACAAAAGTGGGACTGGTCTGTGCTACCATTCGCGGGGCGGCAGGAATGATCAATGATTTGTACAACGCGGGCATTACCCATCTGGACATTCGCACGATCGAAGCGAATCATCCCGATGTGTTCGAGCTGATTACAAACTGCGATGTCGTGTATATTTCGAAGCCTGGCTATATGGTCAGGCCGCATTTGCTGACTTTGCCAAAAGTGAAGGAATACCAGGAAATTCCCGATCATCACGGAATCAACGAGCTGCGAAAAATTGTCACGCAATGATCGATTCATCCCCGCACTTATTCACTGGCCGCCTGCCAGAGCTTTTTTCTTCATACACATAGACAAAACCCCGCCGGCAGATGCTCTGTCGGCTTTGTTGTGCCAGGCAGGACACCCGCTGATTTTGGCTCAACAATAGACAAGTGTACCATGCCAATGCACCTTCACCTACATACCTTGTAGATGTAACGATCAGGAGGGGGTGAGGTTCATGGGTTGCGGATGCAGAAAGTCTCATTGCAAGTGCTACTACAAGAAGTGCTGCAAGAAGAAATACTACAAAAAACATTGCTACTACAAGCCTTACTACAAAATGGAATGTAAAACAGGTCGCGGTGGCTGCGGTCACCATCACCACCACGGTGAAAGCTGTGGACATGGCGGCGATTTTGGGTCCTCTTGGGGTGGACACAGTCACGGTGGCAAATATTAATAGCGAGGGAAGCGCCTTTTGGGCGCTTTTTTCGTTTTTTCGCAAGTTTCAAGCGAAGATATCGTACACTTACAGTAACGGGAATGGAATGGGGGAGTGAACGATGAATCATTTGAGCGGAAAAGACGAGCGAATGTGGGCCATGATTGTGCATCTGTCTGCTCTGGCAGGCTTTCTGATCCCTTTTGGCAATGTGCTGGGGCCGCTGGTCATTTGGCTGGTCAAGCGGGAAGAGGGCGAGTTTTTTCAAGAGCATGGGAAGGAAGCGCTCAATTTTGGCATCTCGATTACGATTTATGCCGCGATTTCCGGCTTGTTGCTGATTGTCTTTATCGGCGCGATCTTATTGACCGCCTTGTTCATTTTCTGGATCGTCTTCGTTGTCATCGCCGCCATCCGGGCAAACGAGGGCAAATCGTACCGCTATCCGCTGACGCTGCGCTTTGTGAAATGAAAAGCAAAACGAGGGAACCGTTCCGTTGAGGGGCGGTTTTTTCGTAATTTTCTCGCAAAAAAGGCAGGGTGAATGACCATTCATCGCGAAAATAGGGGAGAAAGCAAGCGGAGCGTTTTCCTTGCGTTCGCACCACAAGAGCATTTCGCTCAATTTGCGGACAGAGGAAGGATTGCGCAAGCTACAGCGTCAAGGCGTTATTCCGGAAGCGTCCCAATAGAAAGGAGAAGTGAGAAGAATGGAACACACAGGACAGGCAGAAAGCCTTTTGGTAAAAAAAGAAGCGGGAGTTTGCACGATTACGCTCAATCGCCCGCATGTGCTGAATGCGCTGACAGTGGAGATGTTTTCCTTGCTGCAACAGGCGATTGCAGAGGCGGCGGATGATTCGGAGGTGGAAGTGCTCATTCTGCGGGGAGCGGGCGGTCATTTTTGCTCGGGAGCCGATTTGACCGTATTGACATCGCTGAGCGAGAAAAGCGAGGCAGATGACGCGCTTTCGGTGATCAACGATTTCATTACCCGGTTGAATCAGATTCCCAAGCCAGTCATTGCGGTCGTGGAAGGGGTAGCAGTCGGAGCGGGGCTGAACTTGGCGCTGCACGCGGATTTTGTCATCGCGGCGACAGATGCGGTCTTGCAAGAACCGTTTGTACAGATCGGACTGACGACGGACTTCGGCGGCACCTATTTGTTGCCACGGCTCGTCGGAACAGCTTGGGCGAAACGTCTTGCGTTGCTTGGCGAAAAAATTTCCGGGCAAACAGCCGAACAAATCGGTCTGATTTATCGAGCTGTGGAGCCTGCCCGGATCGAGCAGGAAGTGGAAGCACTGGTGTCCATGGTGCGCCGCTTGCCAAGCCAGGCTTACGCAGTTACGAAGGAAGGGCTGGGACGGTGCCAGTTTAACGGCCTGGAGTACGCGCTTGCCTGGGAAAAACAGCAGCAGCCGTCCTTGATTGCCCATCCCGAGTTTCAGTCGCTCGTTCGTGCCAAAAGGAAGCGGACGTAAGCTTTATTTTGGCAACGGGATTTTCAATTCGTGAATGCGCTGCCCTGATTCGGCGCTTTCTTCAAACAGGACGAGGACAGGCTCCTTCAGCTTGGAGGCGTCGAGGTTCAGGTTGATGCTGAACGTACCCCATGCTGGCCCACCCTGACTGGCTGTAACAAAACTGTCGGCCAATGTGGCGTTTCCATCCGTCACGACAAAGCGGACGGTCGCCTCGAATACGCGTGCTTCGCCTTTTACTGTGTATTGGCCCGCTCCCGTTTTCGTCACCGATATGTTGCGAAAGGACTCGTTCTCGTATTTGCCGCCTGATTCGCCAGCAGGTTGCTCCAGGGCAGTCGCAGACGCAAACAGCGGGGAGGCGGTCATACCGACGGACGCGGCAGCCAGCAAGGACAAGACGAGAAGCTTTTGGGGAAAACGCATGATATCCCTTCCTTTTCCAGAAGTATGTGTCGTTTTTAAGATGGCGACCTGCCAGGTGTTTTATTCTGGAAAAGCAACGGTCCCAAAGGAAAAAGCTTTGGCTGTCAAAGGCCAAAGCTTTTTTCGCTTGCTAGGAGCCTGTCCGAAAAATCGGCAAAGTTTCGTATGTTTGTCCCAGGACGTTTTTATGAGCGCCGCCCAGATAGCCGTCGATCACGCTTGCATAAATGCTGCGAAAATGGCGATAAATCCGGGCGAAGTATTCGATTTCGTCGGCACTTGGCGCAGGCTTGTAAAAGGCGCGCAATACTTTTTCCGTCACAAAAACGGCCGTACGGGGATGAGCAAGCAGCAACTCGACAAGGGAGGTGAGCGATTCGAAGCTGCGGGGAGCCGGATCAGCAGTCACGAGCTGTTTGATCGCCGCTTGCAGGCCGGCTCCGCCCGTGTAGCTGCCAAATCCGGCTTTGTCGTACAGCCGCTTCACATTCTCATCCATACACAATCCTCACTCCTTTTCGCCTGATGGGTCCAAGCTTACAAAAAGGTGTGGGAAAAGAATGGGAAACGAAAGGAAAGAAAATCCGTTGAGCGTGGAATGATTCTGTGGTAAAGTAGTTGTATCAAGATCCTGCGATGTACGTAAGGCCGTAAATGTTTCTAACCTTATACGTGTTTTTCGGGAGACGAAAATTTGTGATGGATGTCAGGCCCACCTCCCTTTTGGGGATGCATGGGAAGGCTGAAGGGCAGACCAGTCACCCACCTGTGTGAGCGCAGGTTATAGAAACATGAGGTCAACGGCAAAGCGGGGACTTGAAAGCATGTAAAAGCAAAGATTTGCCGATAGCATGAAAAAACCACTTGGAGATTTCCAGGTGGTTTTTCTATGTCTTCTGTTGTCGACGAAACGATTTTCGCAGCATGGCGATCAATGAGTCGTTCTGTTTTGTTTGCCGGAACCGTGTCCCTGGCCTTGGTTTTGTCTGCGGCTCGACGAATCTTGTCCGTCTTGCTGATCGTTGTTATTGACAATCGTCAAGCTTTGCTCCAGGGATTGAGAATCTTGAGCGTCCTGAAGGATTTGGTACATTTGCAGGAAGTTTGCTTTCTGGCCTTCGGGTATGCCTTTAATGCGCACGGTCAGTTCCTGTGGCCCGCCTTGCTGCCCTTGCCCTTGCCCCTGCCCCTGGCTTTGCCCGCCCTGGCCGCTAGTGGAGCTTCCTTCCCCGGAGCTGGGCTGTTCGTCCAGAAAGCTGAGGAACATGGAGTCGCTGTCTTGAAAATCCTGTCCACCGCCGCTTTGCGAATGCTGGTCGCCGCCACCGTTTTGTCCGCCACCACCGCCGCTGCCGCCTTGTCCACCGTTTTGCTGCTCAAACAATACGCTGAATTCGTTTAGATCAGTCTGGATGATGCCAATGACGTTCATCCTGATCCTCCTTCCAAAGTTGAAACCACGAAGATATGCTTCTTTGCTCTTAGTATGAGCTTAGCGGGTTTCGCTATGCGTGGAGGAAGCGTTCGCTTTCAACTGGCGGACGAGGGCTTCGTCCGGTGTGACGTACAAGGTGCGCTGTTGCTCGTAAATGACAAAGCCCGGCTTGGCGCCGCTCGGTTTTTTGACGTGCTTGATCAAGGTGTAGTCGACAGGAATTTGGCTGCCTTCTTTGGCGCGACTGAAATAGGCGGCCAGATTTGCCGCTTCCAGCAACGTTTGCTCGGAGTATTCCCGGGAGCGGATGACGACGTGAGAGCCGGGAATGTCCTTCGTATGCAGCCATGTCTCATGCGAAGCGGCCAGTTTGTTCGTCAAAAATTCGTTTTGCTTGTTGTTTTTTCCGACCAAAATTTCCGTTCCGTCTGTGGACACGTACGTTTCCAGCTCAGGGCGCGTATCTTTTTTCTTGCGCGGCCCGCGCTTTTTCCGATCGCGCATGTAGCCTTGCTCGACAAGCTCGTCGCGAATTTCTTCGGCTTCCTTTAGGCTGGCGTGCCCAAGCTGAACCAAAAGGCCGTCCAGGTAAAGAATTTCCGCTTTGGCTTGCTCGATTTGCTCACTGACGATTTGCAGGCTGTTTTTTGCCTTGTTGTAGCGCTTGTAGTACGCTTGCAGATTTTCGGACGGCGTCTTCAGCGGATCGAGCGGAATCGTGATGGTTCCGCCCGCTTCGTCGTACCAGTTGACCGTGACCAGCTCGGTGTCGCCGCGCTTCATTTGGTGCATGTTGGCGGTAATCAGCTCGCCGAACAGGCGGAATTGGTCAGCGTCGTGCGCCTCCTGTAACGTTTGCTCCAGCTTTTCGATTTTCTTTTCATTTTTGTTGCGTTCACCAGTCACGAAGCGAATCAAGTCGTGGGCGCGCTGCTTGACCGTATCGCGCAGAGCTTTGCCTTCGTAGTACGCCTGCAAGCACGTCTGCACGGATGGGTACGGCGTTGTCGTGCCCGCGGCGAGGTGCGTCAGCTCGATTACGTGGAAGTAGGCTTTGCCAGCGTGTTCCACGATGGAAGGAGCGTATGCGTGCGCCTTGACTGCTTCCATGACCGCAGAAAAAGCTTCCCACAGCGTTTCCCGATTTGCCAGCTTCGCTCTGTGCACGATCTCTTTTGCCAAAAGCGGGCTGATTCCCGTATAGCCGTCGACGATCTGCTTGTCCAGGCGTCCGCTGTTCCAATCGATGGAGGAAATGAACTCTTGCTCGGTCGCAGCCAACGGGTTGCGCTTGTCTTGGCTCGGTGGGGAGACGTACGTCCTGCCGGGTGTGACCTGCCTGTACTGGCTGATCGCCAAGGTGACGTGCATCGCGCTGTCCAGAATCGTCCCGGTAGCCGAATCGATGAGAATGATGTTGCTGTGCTTGCCCATGATTTCCATGATAATGCGGCGGGTCGCCGTATCTCCCAGCTCGTCGCGGGTGCGGACGTCGATGTGGATGATCCGTTCCATGCCGATCTGCTCGATGGACTCGATTACGCCGCCTTCGCAATGCTTCCGCAGCAGCATGCAAAACATCGGGGCTTCCAGCGGATTTGTAAATTCTTCTGTCGTAATGTGAATCCGCGGGTACGTCGGGTTTGCCGAGAGCAGGAGCTTGACCGTTTCCCCAGGTGTCCGCACCTGCATGACAATATCGCTATGATGCGGTTGATGAATTTTGGAAATGCGTCCGCCGATACATTTATGTAATTCCCGTGTCAAGGCACGGGTCACTACGCCGTCAAATGCCACTATAGCTCACCTCTATCCTAAAAAATGCCGAGAAGGAAAAACGAATGGAGAAAATGTTTGCCAGTCACAGTGTAGCATAAAGCGGGAGAGGGAGGAATCTTGTTGTCGCCTTGCGCCTTCGGTTGACACTGCCAAGAGTTGTCTCCTATAATAAATTAACGATTTTGCGTCTGTGGAAGTGAAAATGATGGTTAGAAGCATGACAGGTTATGGACGGCAAGAGGATAGCAGGGGAACTGTGCGTTTGACTGTGGAGATTCGCGCCGTCAATCATCGGTATTCCGAGATACAGGTACGACTGCCAAAAGCTTGGAGCATGCTGGAGGATCAGGTGCGCAAGCTGGTGAGCCAGTACGTCCGAAGAGGCCGTGTCGATGTGACCATCGCGATCGACGGAAAAAGTCAGGCGGCTTCTGCTATCGATATTGACTGGCAGATGGCCGAACAGCTTGTTTCGTTGTCGCGCACGATGGCTGAGCGCTTTTCACTGGAAAGTCCGCTTGGCGTCAAGGAGCTTTTGCTCTTCCCTGGCGTGATACATACAAAAGAAACGGCAGACGACCATGACGAAGTAGCCGAATGGCTGCTGGATCAGGTACGAACTGCGGCGATCGACTTGCTTTCCATGAAAGAGGCGGAAGGCAAGCAACTGTACGCTGATTTATCCAGTCGGCTCGCACAGATTCAAGCGTGGGTGGCGGAGCTTCAACAGTTGGCTCCTATGGGGATCGAGGAACATCGAACCCGCCTGCAGCAGCGTCTGGGGGAGTGGGCCAGCCAGGTTCCGTTTGAACTGGACCTTGCGCGTGTGGCTCAAGAGGTGGCCTTTTTCGCTGACAAGAGTGATATCAGCGAGGAGATTACCCGCCTGGAAAGTCATTGTCTCCAGTTTGCAAAGCAATTGACGGCAAGCGAAGCGATCGGGCGAAAGCTTGATTTTTTGCTCCAGGAAATGAACCGGGAAGCGAATACGATTGCTTCCAAGGCGAATTACTTGCCAATCGCGCACCTCGCTGTCGAGATCAAGACCGAGCTGGAGAAAATGAGAGAGCAAGTACAGAATGTCGAGTAGCATGAAAGGATGGGCTGGGCCGTTATGGCAATCAAGCTAATCAATATCGGGTTTGGCAATATTGTGAATGCCAACCGTATCATTTCCATTGTAAGTCCGGAATCTGCCCCAATCAAACGGATCATCCAGGAAGCGCGTGATCGCAATATGCTGGTGGATGCAACGTATGGGCGCCGGACGCGCGCTGTGATTATTACGGATAGCGATCACGTCATTTTGTCGGCGGTGCAGCCGGAAACGGTGGCGCAGCGACTGACGACGAAGGATGACGAATCGGACGAATAAAGTAGGAGTGTACACAATGAGCATGGTTGATCGCGGTCTCCTTTTGATTCTCTCCGGACCTGCGGGAGTGGGCAAAGGCACGGTATGCAAGGCGCTTCGGGAAAGAATGCCCGAGCTGGTGTATTCCGTCTCGGCTACCACACGTTCTCCGCGCCCGGGCGAGGTGGAAGGAGTCAATTACTTTTTCAAGACACAGGAAGAGTTCAAGCAAATGATTGAGCAAGACGCTCTTCTGGAGTGGGCAGAATACGTAGGGAACTTCTACGGCACGCCCCGCCAATTCGTGGATGAGATGCTGGACGAAGGACGCGATGTCATTCTGGAGATCGAAGTCCAGGGCGCGCTGCAAGTGAAGGAAAGCTTTCCGCAAGGGACGTTCCTGTTCCTCGCTCCGCCTGATTTGCACGAGCTGGAAAACCGGATCGTAGGACGGGGCACGGAGACAGAGGATGTTATCCGCAAGCGGATGGAAGTAGCCCGCGCGGAAATCGAGCTGATGGATCATTACGATTACGTCGTGGTCAATGATGTTATCGAGTCTGCCTGCGATCGCATTCAGGCTATTATTACAGCCGAGCATCTGAAAAAAGATCGCCAGGTTCACAAATATCGCAAATGGTTAAAGGAGGTTGAATAGATCATGTTGTATCCATCTATTGACGAATTGACTGCGAAAGCAGAAAGCAAGTACATTTTGGTGACTGTCGCTTCCAAACGCGCGCGCCAATTGCGCGAAAACAGCGAAATGCAGGTAGTCAGACCAAAATCCAAAAAGTTTGTAGGCGTGGCTCTCGAAGAGTTTATCTCCGACGAACTGGTGCACGAGTTTTTGGACGGACGTAAATAAGAGCTTACCTTTAAAAACAACCTCCAAGCAGGTTGTTTTTTTCGGATAGGGAAGAAGAGGGGGAGTTGCAGATGATGAATACGCTCTCGGGAAAACGAATCGTGCTCGGAGTCTGTGGCGGCATTGCGGCTTACAAGGCGGCGGCGCTGACAAGCAAGCTGACACAGGCAGGGGCACAAGTGCATGTCATTTTGACGGAAAACGCCTTGAAATTCGTTCAGCCGCTGACATTTCAAGCTTTGTCGCATCTGCCGGTCTACACCGATACGTTTACGGAGCCAGACCCGCACGTCATCAGCCACATTGAGCTGGCGGACAAGGCTGACCTCGTGCTGATCGCTCCTGCCACGGCCAATGTGATCGGCAAAATCGCGAACGGAATCGCAGATGACATGCTGACGACGACCTTGCTTGCAACCAAGGCCCCGGTGATGGTCGCACCCGCGATGAATGTCAATATGTATCACCATCCGGCGGTCGCGGCGAATATGGAAAAGCTCGCGTCTTTCGGCTATCGGTTCGTGGAGCCGGGGGTAGGCTTGCTGGCGTGCGGCTGGATCGGCAAAGGGCGTCTCGCTGAACCGGAGGAAATCGTCGAAGCGGTTCAACGCTTTTTTGCCCAAGCGGACGATCAAGCAGGAGCGGCGATCAAGCAGGACTTGCTGGACAAGCACGTACTGGTGACAGCAGGGCCAACCCGGGAAAAAATCGATCCGGTTCGCTACATTACCAACCACGCCTCCGGGAAAATGGGCTATGCCATTGCCGAAGCTGCGCGCGACCGGGGAGCGAAAGTGACGCTGATCAGCGGGCCGACTTCGCTTGCCCGTCCCGCTGGTGTCGAGTTCGTAGCGGTAGAATCGGTACAGGAGATGTTCGACGCGGTCATGGAGCATCTGCCGCAAAGCGATATCGTCGTGAAGTCGGCGGCTGTATCCGATTACCGTCCGAAAACGGTGCAGGAGCATAAAATGAAAAAGGGCGACGGTCCGTTTGTCTTGGAGCTGGACAAAGCGCCGGATATTTTGAAGACGATCGGCGAACGCAAAACGAAGCAGTTCGTGGTCGGGTTTGCTGCCGAGACGCAAGATGTCCTGCTGCATGCGCAGTCCAAACTCGAACGCAAAAATCTCGACATGATCGTGGCCAACAATGTCCTGCTGGAAGGGGCAGGAATGGGAAGCGACACGAATATCGTCACCCTTTTGACGCGGGAAGGCGAGCAAGTGGCGCTGGATAAACTGAGCAAGCGGGCGGTAGCTGACAAACTGTTTGATGCCGTGCTGTTGAAGCTGCAGCATAAGCCGCTGTCGGAGCTGTCATGATCGCTCAAGTGATTGTAGACGTGCCTGTCAATCGAACGAATCGGCCTTTTGACTACAAGGTACCGTCTTGGCTTAGTCCGCTCATCCGTGTGGGCAGCAGGGTAATCGTCCCGTTTGGCCCGCGCAAGCTGCAAGGGTATGTGACCGGAATTGTGGAACTAGCGGACGGAGAAATCGCGTCGTCCCGTTTGAAAGATGTGGAGCAAGTGCTCGACGATACGCCTCCGCTTAGCCCGGAACTGCTGGAGCTGGGCGAATGGATGTCCAAACAGTATTTGTGCCCGTGGGTGACTGCTGTTCAGGCGATGATTCCGGCTGTCCTGAAAGGAAAGTCGGAGAAATGGCTGGTCGCGACAGAGGCGTTGGATGCTGACGCATGCGGACAGTCGGGGCTTTTATGGGAACTGTCGCGAAAACGGCAACTTCCGCTGGCAGAGGTGGAAAAAC
Organism: Brevibacillus sp. FSL K6-0770; assembly: GCF_038000275.1. Classification (NCBI taxonomy): domain Bacteria; kingdom Bacillati; phylum Bacillota; class Bacilli; order Caryophanales; family Paenibacillaceae; genus Brevibacillus; species Brevibacillus sp. FSL K6-0770. The sequence goes on along the minus strand of NZ_JBBOBQ010000001.1, from coordinate 3,653,215 downwards.
AGTTTCCGGAGGAGTATTTGCTCGTTCCGGGCTGGATTTCCAGCGGACTTTTGGCGACGGAATACCAGGTGACGGATCGGATTACCCGCAAGCAGCAATCTTTTGTGCGCAGTTTGCTGGATGCATCCGGCCTGGAAGAAGCGATCCGCTCCTTGCCAGCGCGTGCCGAGCAGATGCGCCGAGCGCTCGAACTGTTTCGCATGCATGAGGGGCAAGCGTTTTCGACCCAGATGCTGCAAGCGGAGTACGGCATTAGCCGCGCGTCCTTGAAGAGTTTGGAGGCAAAAGGCATTCTCGTCATTGAGCAGGTGGAAGTGTACCGCGATCCATACGCCAATCGGCGCTTTTCCGAGAAGCCGAAGCCGGAATTTACCCCGCTCCAGCAGCAGGTTTTGGCACCGATTTTGCAATCTATAAAAATGGGGATTTACTCCTCGTACTTGCTGCACGGGGTTACGGGCAGCGGCAAGACAGAAGTGTACTTGGAGGCGATTGAACAGACGCTGGCAAAAGGGCGCGAGGCGATTTTTCTCGTTCCGGAAATCTCTTTGACGCCGCAGATGGTGGAGCGGTTCAAAGCGCGCTTCGGGGCCGATGTTGCCGTCCTGCACAGTGCCTTGTCCCAAGGGGAGCGGTACGACGAGTGGCGCAAAATCATTCGCAATCAAGTAAAAGTCGTGGTGGGCGCACGCTCCGCTATTTTCGCTCCTTTTCGCAATGTCGGCCTGATCGTGATCGACGAAGAGCATGAAAGCTCCTACAAGCAAGAGGAGACACCTCGTTACCACGCGCGGGAGGTTGCGCTCTGGCGGGCGAAAAGAAACGATGCTGTCCTGATTATGGGAAGCGCGACTCCGGCTTTGGAGACGTATGCGCTGGCTACGCGTGGCCGCTACGGCCTGTTGCAAATGCCAGACCGCGTCGGAAATCGCCCGATGCCGCAGGTGCACGTCGTCGATATGCGCGAAGAGCTGCAAGCCGAGAATCGCTCGATGTTCAGCCGGAAGCTGCATGCGATGATTGCGGATCGTCTGCAAAAAGAGGAGCAGATGGTCATTTTCCTCAATCGCCGCGGCTTTTCCACGTTCGTCATGTGCCGTTCGTGCGGCTATACGATGCGCTGCATTCATTGCGACATCTCGCTTACCTACCATAAAACGAACCATACGGCGCGCTGCCACTACTGCGGCTACACGATCGCCCAGCCCACCCATTGCCCGGAATGCCAGAGCGAGCATATCCGCTTTTTCGGGACGGGAACGCAAAAAGTCGAAGCCGAGCTTGCCAAGCTGTTTCCAGGCATTCGCGTCATTCGCATGGATGTGGACACGACCTCGCGAAAAGGCGCACATGAGGAGCTGTTGAACAAATTCCGCAACGGACAGGGCGATGTGCTGCTGGGAACGCAAATGATCGCCAAAGGACTCGATTTTCCGCGGGTGACGCTGGCAGGCATTATCGCGGCGGACAGCTCGCTGCATTTGCCTGATTTTCGCGCGGCGGAAAAGACGTTCCAACTGCTGACCCAGGTAGGCGGACGCGCCGGTCGGCACGAACTGGAAGGCGATGTCGTCATCCAGACGTACACGCCGGAGCATTACAGCATCGTCCACGCCACCCGGCACGACTATCCGGCTTTTTATCACGATGAAATGTTGCAGCGCAGACGCACGGGATACCCTCCGTATTTCCGGCTGGTGCTGATCACGTTCAGCCATGAGGAAGTGCCTGTCGTAATACGCGGCGCCCACACCTTGGCAGACTTTTTGCGCCCGCGGCTTGCCCAAACGACGATCTTGCTTGGGCCTGTCGCTTCGCCCATCGCGCGCGTGAAGGATAGATTTCGCTTTCAGATCATGCTAAAATATCGGGATGAACCGCAACTGTCTGACTTGCTTGCTCAGGCGACAGCGGCATTTGAAGAATGGAACAAACAGCAGAAAGTATTGATGACGATTGACGTCGATCCATACGTATTGCTTTAGGGAGGATATGATTCACATGGCGATTCGCACAATTGTAAAACATCCAGATCCGATTTTGCGTGAAAAAGCGATCAAAGTGACCAAGTTCAATTCGAACCTGCACAAGCTTTTGGACGATATGGCTGACACGATGTACGATGCAGACGGCGTAGGTCTGGCTGCACCGCAAGTAGGGATTTCCAAGCGCGTGATTGTGATGGACTGCGGAGACGGACTGATCGAAATCGTCAACCCGGAAATCGTCGAGCACAAAGGCGAGCAGTTTGACTATCCGGAAGGCTGCCTGAGCATCCCGGGACTGCGCGGAGACGTTCGCCGCCACAAATGGATCAAGCTGCACGGGCAAGACCGCTTCGGAAACGAGATCGAGCTGGAGGCAGACGATCTTTTGTCCCGTTGCGCCCAGCATGAGATCGACCACTTGAACGGCGTCCTGTTCATCGATGTAGCCGACAAGGTGTATCAGGTGAACCCGGAAGAGGAAGGGGAATAACCGATTTGAAAGATGCTCGCATCCTGTTTATGGGTACGCCTGACTTCGCGGTGTCGAGCCTGAATGCGCTCATCGAAGCAGGCTATAACGTGATTGGAGTTGTTACGCAACCGGATCGTCCCGTAGGACGCAAGCAAGTGCTGACGCCGCCCCCCGTCAAGGAGGCGGCTTTGCGTCATGGACTTGCTGTGTTGCAGCCGGAAAAAATCAAGGCGGAAGAAGCTTTGGAAGAAGTGCTCGCGCTGTCTTTTGATCTGATTGTCACGGCGGCATACGGGCAAATTTTGCCGAAGCGCTTGCTGGATGCTCCGCGCTTTGGCTGCATCAACGTGCACGCTTCGCTTTTGCCGAAATATCGCGGTGGCGCGCCGATTCACAAATCAATCGTCGACGGCGAAGCCGAGTCCGGCGTGACGATCATGTACATGGTAGAAGCGCTCGATGCGGGAGATATGCTGTCCAAGGTCGTAGTGCCGATCGAGGAGCGGGATACGGTCGGGCTGTTGCATGACAAGCTGGCGGTAGCGGGTGCCCGGCTTTTGCTGGAGACGGTGCCTCGTTTGCTGGCCGGAGAGATTCAGCCGGAAGCGCAAGACCATTCGGCAGCGACATTTGCCCCGAACATCAAGCGGACGGATGAAAAAATCGACTGGACGAAAACCGCTACGCAAATCTACAACCAGGTGCGCGGCTTGAACCCGTGGCCTGTCGCCTTCACGACTTGCGAAGGCAAAGTGTGGAAGCTGTGGTGGGTGGAAAAAAGGCTGGAGGCTGGCGGCGGATACGAGCCGGGCACGATTATCGCCCGCGAAGAGGACGGATTGGTCATCGCCTGCGGAAGCGGTGCGGTAAAAGTAACCGAGTTGCAGCCAGAAGGCAAAAAACGGATGAGTGCTCTCGACTTTTTGCGCGGAGCGGGCAGCAGCATTGAAATCGGCACAAAGGTAGGAGAATAGTCCGTGGCAAAAAAGGGAGCACGAGATATTGCGCTAGACGTTTTGAATCGGGTAGAGGAGCATAAGTCGTACAGCAATCTGGAGCTGAGAGGCGTTCTGGATCGCGCGCAGCTCAGTGCGGCGGATACGGGATTGGTGACCGAGCTGGTATACGGGACGATCCAGCGCAAGCTGACACTCGATCATGTTTTGTCCCATTTTGTCGGGAACAAAAAGCTGCAGATGTGGGTGCGCAACTTGCTTCGTCTGAGTTTGTACCAAATTCGTTTCCTCGACCGCATTCCAGAGCGCGCCGCTGTTCACGAGGCTGTAGAAATGGCCAAGCGTCGCGGACATCAAGGGATTGCCTCGATGGTGAACGGGGTTTTGCGCAATGTACTGCGCCAGCCGGATGTGTGGGAGCGTTTGCCAAAAGGCGACCGCGCCGCACAAATTTCCGTTGCGCATTCCCATCCGGAATGGCTCGTCCGCGAGTGGCTGAAAGTGTACGGCGAAGAAGCGACGATCGCGATTTGCGAAGCCAACAACCGCACGCCGCACAGCTCGATCCGCAGCAACTCGCTGAAAACAACGGTCAGTGAACTGCTGGACAAGCTTGCGCAAGAGGAAGCGGTAGCGCAGCCGTCTGCCCTGAGCCCGCAAGCGATCGTGGTGGCTGGCGGACACGTGGCCGGATCGCGTTTGTTCCGGGAAGGGTTTTTTACGATCCAAGATGAAAGCTCGATGCTGGTCGCCCCTGCACTCGCTGCCAAGCCAGGCATGCGCGTGCTCGATGCATGTGCGGCTCCGGGCGGCAAGACGACGCATATAGCGGAGATGATGGAAAATCACGGACAAATTATCGCCAGCGATTTGCATCCGCACAAGCGCGAGCTGATTGCCCAAACCGCCAAGCGGCTGGGAATCACGATTATCGAGCCGATTACAAGCGACGCGCTCGATTTGCCAGACAGAGGACTCGGGACATTTGACCGGATTTTGCTGGATGCACCGTGCTCCGGTTTTGGCGTCATCCGGCGCAAGCCCGACTTGAAGTGGAACAAAACACCCGAGGACGTGCGGGCGATTGCCCAGCTCCAGTACGAGCTGCTCAAGGCATTGGCTCCGATGCTTGCGCCAGAAGGTGTGTTCGTCTACAGTACGTGCACGATTGAGCCAAAGGAAAACCAGGAAATTGTCCAGCGCTTCGTCAAAGAGCACCCGGAGTTTGTTTTGGATGATACGCTTGGGCAAGACTTGCCTGACGCCGTTCGCAATCAAGTGGACGAGTCTGGTGCCTGCGTGCAGATTTTGCCTCAGCATTTTGACAGTGACGGCTTCTTTATCGCGCGATTGAAACGAAAAGGATAGCAAGGGAGGGGTGGCGTGCCAATTGCGGAAAATGCCACTCCTTTGCCTTTGTTTGCGCATGTGCGGATTGGTTTACACTAGGAAAAGGGACGCATTTCTGAAATGGATGCCAAAACCGTTTGAAGCGTGACGCGTGGCGAGGTACAATGATAGAATGATAATTTGTGCAAGCAATGATTTTGAGGATGTGGAAAAGAAATGCCATTCACGACATTTACAAGCGCTAAGCCGCTTATTTACAGCTTGACCCAAGACGAAATGAAAGAGTGGCTCATCAGCGTAGGTGACAAGGCTTTTCGCGCCCAGCAAATTTTTGACTGGCTGTACGTAAAGCGTGTGACTTCCTTTGATGAGATGAGCAACCTGTCCAAAGACTTGCGGCAGAAGCTTGCTGAGACATTCCGTCTGGACTCTTTGACAGAAATTACGCACCAGCAATCAACGGATGGCACAATCAAGTTTTTGTTCCAGCTCGTTGACGGGCACGCAATCGAAACGGTCATCATGCGCCACAGCTACGGAAACAGCATCTGTGTGACGACGCAGGTCGGATGCCGGATCGGCTGCACGTTCTGCGCCTCCACGCTCGGCGGATTGAAGCGCAACTTGGATGCAGGCGAGATCGTTTCCCAGGTGCTGATGGCCCAGCGCAGACTGGATGCCGATGGGGAACGCGTCAGCCACGTCGTAGTGATGGGGATTGGCGAACCGTTCGAGAACTTCGAGAGCTTGATGGCTTTTCTGTCCATCATCAACGACAACCGCGGGCTGAACATCGGCGCTCGTCACATTACCGTTTCTACCAGTGGGATCGTGCCGAAGATTTACGAGTTTGCCGAACGCGGCGGACAAGTCAATCTCGCTATTTCCCTGCACGCTCCGAATACAGAGCTGAGAAGCAAGCTGATGCCGATCAACCGCGGCTTCCCGCTTGACAAGCTGATGGAGGCGTGCCGTCATTACATCAACAAAACGGGCCGCCGGATCAGCTTCGAGTACGGTCTGTTCGGAGGCAAAAACGATCAGCCTGAACACGCCGAAGAGCTGGCGGAGCTGATTGGAGACATGCTGTGCCACGTCAACCTGATTCCGGTCAACTACGTGCCGGAGCGCGACTACGTGCGCACGCCGCGCAACGAAATTTTTCAGTTCAAACGCATCTTGGATGAAAAGGGAATCAATGTGACCATCAGACGCGAGCAAGGCAGCGATATCGCCGCTGCCTGCGGTCAGCTGAGGGCACAACACGCTAAAGAAACCGTGGGGTGAAGCCATGGAAATCGCGATGAAATCCCATGTCGGCCGCGTCCGCCAGGTAAATGAGGACTACTATGCCTGTGTTGCCGATCTGAACGGACGCGTGCTGGCCATTGTTGCAGACGGTATGGGCGGGCATCAGGCTGGAGACATTGCCAGCCGCCTTGCCGTTGAGCGAATAGTAAAAGAACTGCGGCACCTGGATGGACAGCTTGACGCGGAAGATGCGCGCGAGCAGTTGATGAATGCTGTCCTGGCCGCGAATAAAGAAGTGTACGATTACGCTTTGAATCATCCGGAGTGCAGCGGGATGGGAACGACAGTAGTGGCCGCGCTGCTTGGCGAAACATCTGTCATTACGGCCCATATTGGCGACAGCCGCCTGTACGTGTACAACGCAGACGGACTGGTCATGAAAACAGAGGACCACTCTCTTGTGAACGAGCTTTTGAAAAGCGGACAAATCACGGAAGAGGAAGCTTCTGTCCATCCACACCGAAACGTCATTATGCGTTCGCTCGGCACCGAGCCGGATGTGTTGATTGATCTGGGGCACTTTGAATGGGCGAAGGGCGATATCGTCCTCATTTGCTCAGACGGCCTCAGCAACAAGGTAGCCCATGCCTCTTTGGAAAATTGGTTGCAGAAACAGATATCGTTGCAAGCGAAAGTGGACGGTCTGGTGCAAGAAGCGCTGGAAGCCGGTGGGGAAGACAACATTACGCTGGTCGCTGTCCAAAAAAAGCTTGACGTCGGTCAGAAAGAGGGGTGAGAGAGATGGAAGGTCAACGACTGGGAGGACGGTACCAATTGGAATCCCGCGTCGGCGGAGGCGGTATGGCGATCGTATACAAAGCGAGAGATCTGATACTGAATCGTCCAGTGGCCGTTAAGGTGCTGCGTTCGCAGTTTGGTACAGATGAAGACTTTGTGAACCGGTTCCGGCGTGAAGCTCAGGCAGTAGCAAGCTTGTCTCACCCCAATGTGGTCGGGGTTTACGACGTAGGCCAGGAAGGCGACACGCATTACATGGTGATGGAGTACATAGAAGGCTACACGCTGAAAGAAGTGATTATCCAGCGTGGGGCATTGCCGGTGGAAGAGGCCGTGCGCATCGCCGAACAAATTTGCGATGCACTCGATCATGCGCACCAGAACCAGATTATTCATAGAGACATCAAGCCGCACAATATCATGATCGGCAAAAACGGTCGGGTGAAGGTAACGGACTTCGGAATTGCGCGAGCAGTCACTTCTGCTACCATAACCCACACCAACGCCATGCTTGGCTCTGTCCATTATTTTTCGCCAGAGCAGGCGCGTGGCGGGATTACAGGGGAAAAGTCGGATATTTATTCGTTGGGGATTGTCTTGTACGAAATGGTGACGGGAGAGCTGCCGTTTTCCGGGGATTCCCCGATTTCCGTGGCGCTCAAGCATTTGCAGGAACCGCTGCCTGAACCGCGCCAGGTGAATCCGAACATCCCGCAGAGCGTGGAAAACGTGATTTTGAAAGCATTGGTCAAGGACCCGTTTTTGCGGTACGCCTCGGCCCGCGAAATGCTTGAAGATTTGGAGACGTGCCTGTTTCCGGAACGGTTGAACGAAGAAAAGCTGACGTTTCCGATTGATGAAGAGATGACGCGTGTCGTCCCGATTATTACGCCGGAAATGATGGAAGGGCACACTCACGGACGGACCGGAGGCGGACAGCGCAGCCGCCAGGAGCCGAACGGAGACGACGAGGAGCAAAGACCCCAGAAAAAATGGTGGGTGAAGGCGCTGCTCTGGGTCGGCGGAATCGGACTGTTTTTCGTGCTGGCGTTCTTCGGATTCAACTTCCTGTTGAACGTCGTGCCATCTGTCCCGGAGGTGCCCGTCCCTTATGTGGAAGGAACCGAGGTGTCCTTGGCTGAGAAAAAGATTCAGGAAGCGAATCTCGTTCCGCAAATTGTCGAGGAAGCGAACGATACGATGGAAAAAGGAATGGTCATCAGGCAAGACCCGGCTCCGCCGATGAGACTGAAGGAAAAGGCCGTCGTCACCTTGTACGTCAGCAAAGGCCAAGAGCTGATCGACATGCCGAACCTGATCACCTTGCCGCGGGCAACGGCGGAAGAGACGTTGAAAAAGAACGGCTTCAAGCTGGAATCGGTCAAGTTCGTCGAAGAAGAGGACGACAAGGCCGAGGTGGGAACCGTCATCAAGCAGTCGCCGGAAGCAAATGAGAAGGTGTATGCAGGAAAAACAAGCGTGACGGTGACGATCAGCAAAGGAAAAGCGTTCGTGACCATGCCGGATGTACGCGGCAAATCGGTCGAAGCGGCGCAAGTGGAGCTGTTCAAGAAAGAGCTCAACGTCGGGGAAATCAAGAAAGTGCCTACGTACTCGACCGACAAAGAGGGGGAAGTGCTGAGCACCCATCCTTATGACCCGGGCATGCAAGTGCAAAAAGGGGTGGCTGTCCCGCTGACCGTCAGCAACGGACAGTATCCGCAGGACGCCAAGTCCGCCGTCGCGCCTGTGTACGTCGAAGTCGTGCCTGGCGAGACGCTGGAAGTGAAGATTGAAGTGACAGACGCGCGCGGCGATGCAAAAGTGCTCTACCAGGAGGCGATTGCCGAGAACAAGGAATACGACGTTCCGGTAGTCGTATCGCCACAAAAAGACGCGCTGGTCAAAGCAACGGTCAAAAGGCAGAACGAAACCGAATTTAAGGAATATCAAACGATTCCGATCTCGTACAACAGCCTGCCGTAAAACAAGTGGAGGGACATGAATGCCAGAGGGACGGATTGTGAAAGCGCTGAGCGGCTTTTACTATGTAGCCGATGAAGGGCGCATCTACAGTTGCCGTGCAAGAGGGCTGTTCAAGAAAAAAGATGCCAAGGTCAACCCGCTTGTAGGCGACTGGGTCGTCTACGATGCGATCAACGAAGAAGAAGGCTATGTGATGGAGGTGGGCGAAAGGACCAATGAACTGGTCCGCCCGCCCATTTCCAATGTAGATCAGGCCGTCCTCGTCTTTTCCATGTACAAGCCGATGTTCAGTCCGCTTCTTTTGGACAAGTTTTTGGCTCATACGGAGCATGTCGGGATTGAGTCCGTCATCGTGCTGTCCAAGGCTGATCAGGTGCCGCAGGAAGAAGTGGACGCGATTGTGCAAAAATACGAGAAGATCGGCTATCGCGTGATCCCGACCTCGACCGTGGACGAACGCGGGCTGCACGAGGTTCGCGAGATTTTGCACGACCGGATTACCGTTTTCGCCGGGCAGTCAGGGGTAGGCAAATCATCGCTGATCAATACGCTGTTTCCCGGTGTCAGTCTCCAGACCGGAGACGTCAGCGAAAAGCTGGGCCGAGGAAAGCATACGACCCGCCATGTGGAGCTGATTCCGCTGGACGGGGGCGGATATGTAGCCGATACGCCAGGCTTCAGCTCGCTCGAGTTCATCGATTTTACCGAGCTGGATCTGGCAGAGTCGTTCCGCGATTTCGCCGAGCTTAGTGCGGATTGCAAGTTCCGCGGCTGTCTCCACGTGAGCGAGCCGTCTTGCGCCGTACAGGAGGCGCTGGCTGCGGGCGAGCTGTGCGAAGAGCGCTATGCCCACTACAAACAGTTCCGTGAAGAGCTGAAAGAATATCAACGGAGGAACAAACCATGGTAAAAATCGCACCTTCTATCCTGTCAGCGGATTTTGCCCGTCTGGGCGAGGAGATTCTCGATGTCGAGCGCGGGGGAGCAGACTGGATTCACGTCGATGTCATGGACGGACATTTTGTGCCGAACATTACGATCGGGCCATTGATCGTCGAGGCGATTCGCCCTGTGACCAAGCTGCCGCTGGATGTTCATTTGATGATTGAAGAACCGGACCGCTACATCCCGCAGTTTGCCAAAAGCGGAGCAGACTGGATCACGGTTCATCAGGAAGCGTGCCGCCACCTGCACAGATCGCTCTACCTGATCAAAGAGCAGGGCGTAAAAGCGGGTGTAGTCCTGAACCCGGCCACTCCGGTTTCGACGATTGAGCCTGTGCTTGCTGACTTGGACATGGTCTTGCTGATGACAGTCAATCCGGGTTTTGGCGGCCAGAAATTCATTCACAGCGTCGTTCCGAAAATCAAGGAGCTGCGCCAGTTGCTGAATGAACGCGGACTGGGCCATGTCGAGATCGAAATCGACGGCGGGGTCAACGTGGAAACGGCTCGCCTGTGCGAAGAAGCGGGGGCAACTGTGCTCGTCGCCGGAAGTGCCGTATTCAACCAGCAAGACCGGGCGAAAGCGATTTCTGCCATTCGCGGATAAAAAGCATAGCAAAAAGCCGACTGCCATTTTTCGAGCAGTCGGCTTTTTTCGTGGGAAGCGAGCGTCAGGGCTGATCAGAAGTTACGTACGTGCCAGCAACCAGGTCGTGAATGGCTCGCTTGTCTTTTCGCACACAGACCATGACCAGACTGACAAGCGCAGCGATGCCAAATGTGATGCCGTAAATGAGCATCATGCCGACCAGCACGCGCAAAAGCATCGTGCCGATTCCGACGCGTTCCCCGTCTACGCGGGCGATGCGCACGCCGACAATTCTTTTGCCGACCGTGTAGCCGTACCAGAACACCGGAACGAGCAGGCTGTATAAAGTCGAGATCAGATTGGTCACGATGTTGCCTTCTGTATCCCCAGTAATGAGGTAGCTGATGAGAGCAAGAGGCACGCCAATAATCAGGCCGTCCAGCAAGGATGCTCCGAGACGCCGCCAAAAACCGACGGGATTGCTTGGCACTGGTGCAACGTTTTCCATATGTACCCTTCCTTTCATTGTAGGCTAGGGAATATATATGTCTGATCTCTTGAAAGTATTTCACGAAACAAGCCTGCCGATTCTCCGGCGCCTGAGTAGGCAGGGGAGCGGCTTTACAGGGCCGTAAGCAGGCGAAGCAAGACCGCAACCCGTCCCGGAATCGCATCGAGGACGATGTGCTCGTGCGAAGCGTGTGCGCCATCCCCGACAGGGCCAAGCCCATCGAGTGTCGGGCATCCGGCGTCTGCGGCAAAATTGCCGTCGCTGGTTCCGCCTACGCCCTGCTCTGTCAGCTCGAAGCCTTCCAGACGCGCTTGCTCCTGAGCCAGTAAAAACAGTTTCTCGGTGCCAGCGCTTCGCTCCATCGGAGGCTTGGCAATCCCGCCTTCGAGTTTCAGCTCCGCGCCGGGCAGAACAGGTGCAAGCTGATTCATCAATCGGGTAATCCGCTCTGCTTCCGCACGGCTCTCGATGCGAACGTCGATTTCTGCCATCGCCCAGTCGGGTACGACGTTGGAGACGCTGCCTCCTTTGATCGTGCCAACAGACAACGTAGTGCCAGCCGCATAATCGGTAAACGACTGAATCGCCAGGACGTGATGCGCCAGTTCTTCGATAGCATTTACCCCGATAGCGTGGTCGTTGCCCGAATGAGCGGCTCGTCCTGTTGCCGTCAGGAAAAATTCCCCGCCGCCTTTGCGGCTTGTCTTCAAGGAACCGTCTCCTGCCGCTGGCTCCAGAACCAGCGTGTATTTGCTTCGCTTGGCTTCCGCTCTGATCAACTGTTCGGAGGAGACGCTGCCGATCTCTTCGTCCGTGTTCCAGAAAAAGACGAGCTTTTTGGACAGCGGCAGCCCATGCGAGATAATCGCGCGCAGAGCGAAGTAGGCGAAGACGATCCCCGACTTCATATCGTACGTGCCAGGCCCGTACAGACGCCCGTTTTCCTCGCGCAAAGGCTCTTTTTGCAACGTGCCGATCTCTTTCACAGTATCGAAATGACCGAGTATGAGCACTTGCTCCTCGCCTTCGCCGTATTCGATGCGGAGCTGATCGCCGTACGTTTGTTGCGGCAGGCGCTCGACGCGGCAGCCAAGCTCGCGGAAACGCTCTGCGATATACAGGCCCAGTCGATCAACAGCTTCCTTGTTGTGAGTCGGTGTCTCCATTTCCACGTAGGTGCGCAGCTCGTCGACCATGTCCGGGAGCTGCTCGCGAAAGTAGGACGTCCAATTCGTACTCATCTTATTTCCTCCTTTATGTACGAGCTTTTCATACTGCACTATAAATCTTCTCTCCTGTTTTCGCCAGAGAAAAATCCGCGAAGCCGTCACGATATTTGCCGAGGTTGGGCATACTAGGCGAAGCAGCAAGCACCGTGAGAAAAAGGGGGAGAGTGATTTGTGTGTAAAATTCTGTATTTTGCATAATTAGCAGATGGTGAAAAAATGATTGAAATTGTTTAGTAAATGATTAAAATAGTCATTATCCTGCATAAATATAAGTTGTTGTGCAAAATATTCAAGTCAAGCATGGCTGCTTTTGCAGTAAATCATTTTACCGGGGGTACACAATGAAAAAACGGACTTCAATTCTTTCTCTTGCAGTAACTTCTCTTTTGGCAGCGGCTATGATCGCAGGATGCGGTACGGGAAATCAGCCTCAGACGGGCGCAGGACAGGGGCAACCGGCTGGCCAAGGACAAGCAGGAGAGAAAAAGACGCTGATCATGGCGACGTCTGCTGACTACAAACCGTATGAATACCACGACCTGACAAGCGGAAAAGACGAAATTGTCGGCTTCGACATCGACATTGCCAAATACATCGCAAATGAGCTTGGCTACGAAGTGCAAGTGACAGACATGAACTTCGACGGACTGGTTCCGGCGCTGCAAACCAATCGCGCAGACTTCGTTATGGCAGGCATGACGCCGACACCGGAGCGCCAGAAAAACGCGGAGTTCTCCGATATTTACTACGATGCGAAAAACACGCTTGTCTCCAAAAAAGAAAGCAACATTACAAAGCCGGAGCAATTGGCTGGCAAAAAAATCGCGGTTCAGCTCGGTTCCATCCAGGAAGAAGCAGCCAAAGAGATGAGCAAAACGGTACAAGGCTTGCAAGTCACTTCCCTCAACAAGCTGGGTGAGATCGTGGAAGAAGTGAAAACAGGTCGTGTCGATGCGGCAATCATCGAGGACCATGTGGCAAAAAGCTTCGTCGAGAGCAATCCTGGCCTGCAATTCACGACGCTCGAAACAGACGAAACAAACGGCTCCGCCATCGCTTTTCCAAAAGGCTCTCCGCACGTAGCGAAGTTTAACGAAGTCATCAAGAAAATGAAGGAAAACGGAGAAATGGACAAGCTGATCCAAAAATGGTTCGCTCAATAATCTCTGGTCACAACGAAGTAACTACTACGCAACGTAGCAAGAGGTGAGAACGGGCATGAATTTGGATTTTGCGCAAATCGTGCCCTATATCCCTTTCATTTTGCAGGGGATAAAGGGCACGCTGCTTGTTACATTGATTTCCGTCGTACTGGGTTTCGTCTGGGGTTCGATCCTCGCACTCATCAAAATTTCTAAATTCGGACCGCTGAACTGGCTCGCTATCGCGTATACGTCCGTTTTTCGCGGCACGCCGCTGATTTTGCAGCTGACCTTTGTTTACTTTGCGACCCCGCAGCTTACCGGCTACAATATTTCGCAGCTGGAAGCGGCTGTCCTGACGTTTACGCTGAACTCGGGCGCGTACATATCAGAGACGATTCGCGGCGGAATCATGGCGGTCGACAAAGGCCAGTGGGAAGCGGCCAAAGCGCTCGGCATTCCGTACCGCCGGATGATGCTCGACATCATTTTGCCACAGGGCATCAAGAACATCCTGCCTGCGCTGGTGAATGAGACGATCGCGCTGCTGAAGGAATCGGCGCTGGTCTCCACGATTGGCTTGTCCGACATCATGCAAAATGCAAACGTGGTAAAAGGGGCCATCTTCCGCTACTTTGAGCCATACATTATCGCCGGCACCTTGTACTATGTCATGGTCATGATGTTGACATGGGTGGCGCGCGTTGTGGAACGGAGGATGAGACGCAGTGATTAAGATCGAGAACATTACCAAGTCTTTCGGGCAACTAAACGTACTCAAGGGCATCTCCACTGAGATCGGCAAAGGGGAAGTCGTGGCGATCATCGGGCCGTCCGGCTCGGGAAAATCCACGCTTTTGCGCTGCATGAATCTGCTGGAGGTGCCAACCAGCGGCAAAATCGCGATCAACGGTCAAGACATTACCGATCCAAAAGCGAATGTGATGGCGATTCGCCAGCAGATCGGGATGGTGTTCCAGCATTTTCACCTGTTCCCGCACATGACGGTGCTCAGCAACCTGACGTATGCGCCGATGAAGGTGAAGGGCATGGCAAAAAGCGAAGCAGAGAAGAAGGCAAGAGAGCTTTTGGCGCGTGTCGGTCTGGCTGACAAAGCCGACGTGTTCCCGTCCCGCTTGTCCGGTGGACAAAAGCAGCGGGTGGCGATTGCCCGCTCGCTCGTCATGGAGCCGCAAATCATGCTGTTTGACGAGCCGACTTCCGCGCTCGACCCGGAAATGGTCAAAGAGGTGCTGGAAGTTATGAAAGGGCTGGCTCATACCGGGATGACGATGGCGATTGTGACGCACGAGATGCGTTTTGCCGAAGAAGTTTCTGATCGCATTCTGTTCATCGATGATGGTCGACTCTTGGAAGAGACGCCGCCGAAAGAGTTTTTTCAAAATCCGAAAAGCGAACGGGCCAAGCAGTTTCTGGAGAAAGTTCGCTAGTGGAAAAAAGTCGCGGTGCCGCTTTGGGGCCGCGGCTTTTCTCTTTGACAGAGGCATGCACTTGGGCTAGAATCAGGTTGATTTGGAATGTTCATTAGGTTATAAGGAGTGAAGATAGTTGGATCGACAACGCTTGATCATCTTGCTGGAAATGGCGATGATGGCTGCGCTCGCTTTCGTGTTTAGCCAGATTAAAGTTTTTGAAATGCCGCAGGGCGGTTCTGTCTCGCTGGTCATGGTGCCGATTGCGCTGATCGCTGTCCGCCGCGGTTTGACCGCAGGCGTCGTGACGGGCACGCTCGTCGGATTGCTGCAGCTCATGCTGGGAAGCACGCTGGTGAACCCTGTGCAGGTGCTGCTGGATTATCCGCTGGCATTCGCCTTCCTGGGGTTGACGGGACTGGTTCGCTTGTCCCGCTATGAAAAGAAACAGCAACGGGTTGCCGTGCTCTGGGGCGGCTTGCTCATCGGCGTGCTCGGCCGCCTGGCTTGCCATTTTACTTCCGGCGTCATCTGGTTTGGGCAGTACGCGCCTGAAGGCATGAATGTGGCGCTGTACTCGTTTGTTTACAACATCACTTACCTCATTCCCGAAATGATCATCGCGGGAGTGGTCTTGTCAGTCGTGCTGGGCAGCGCTTCCCAACTGTTGTTCCCTGCGCGAGACAGAGTAGCTTAGTTGGACCTGCATAAATGGCACAGCGGATTCATAATGTAATCAGGCAGCAATCATGTTGCCTGATTTTTCATTTTGTCGTGGCGCGATTCCACGGGAGTTTTTGGTGGACATCGACATTTTCGCGTGGCAGGATACATGTTTATCCGACAGCAGAATATGATGTAATATGCACGTTTGGGAGAACACCTAAAGGAGGTGCACAATGAAATGGGATTGCGCTCCTATCGCCTGCGACAGGGGGGCGCCTTGCGACGTGTTCTCGGGGTTGCGTTGGCTGTCGGGGGAATCACCATTTTCCTGTACATGGCACCTCCGTGGGTTTGGTATAGCCTGTTGGCGGCGGCACTCATGGGGGCAGGCTGGTTTTTGTATCGTGGGAAGTAATTTCGGTGAGGAGGGGTAGCATGCGGTTTTACACCATCAAGTTGCCGAAGTTCCTGGGTGGCATGATTCGCGGCATCATCGAGGCATTCAACAAGAAAAAATGAAGACGCGGCCTCCTTCATGAAAAGATGGAAAAGGAACGTCGGAGAAATGCAAAAAAGCACCTCGAGGGTGCTTTTTTTCGCGTCGTTTAGAAAAACTATACGCGAGTTACGAGACCGGATTTCAGTGCTCGAGTGCTTACATAAACGCGCTTCGGTTTACCGTTAACGAGAATGCGCACTTTTTGTACGTTGACACCCCAAGTGCGGCGAGTTGCGCGCATGGAGTGGGAGCGAGCGTTTCCAGCTTTTGCAGATTTACCTGTTACAAAACAACGACGTGCCATTACAATCCACCTCCCTTGTTGCATCTAAACGGGATTTCCTTGATGGGAAATACAAATACTCGATTATATTAGCACATGATTGCTGTCAATTGCAATACTTGACAAGATGATTTGCCAGCTCTTTCTCATAGGGTTGGTAGGATCGACAAAACGCTTCATTTCTCACATCCGTTAGTGTAGAATTGAGGGAAGCATGGGTACGCTTACCTATGAGGCAAGCTGTTTAACAGAGGAGGAGTCCTTCAATGACAGTGGAAATGAGCACATCATTAGGAAAAATTGATGTTACAGAGGACGTAATTGCACGAATTGCCGGAGGCGCAGCCATGGAAGTTTTCGGGCTGGTGGGCATGGCTTCCCGCAAGGCGTTGAAAGATGGAATTGCCGAGCTTCTTGGCCGCGACAACCTGAGCAAAGGTGTCGTCGTGCACAATACGAACGGCGAAGTGGTTTTGGACATGCATATTATCGTCAGCTATGGCGTGAAAATTTCCGAGGTGGCAGGCAACGTGCAACGCCGCGTGAGATATACCTTGGAGCAAACGGTAGGCATCGACGTCACTGCCGTAAACATCTTCGTGCAGGGAGTTCGTACAGACAGAGATTCGTAAGGAGGAACATCAGTTGGTACATACGCATCTAGATGGCGTGCTGTTTAGCCGGATGGTTTACCTGGGGGCGAACCTATTATCCGACAACGTCAGAGTAGTAGATGGCTTGAACGTTTTTCCGGTGCCGGATGGCGATACGGGGACAAACATGAATTTGACTTTCACATCCGGTGTGGATGAGCTGAGACGCAAGGAATCTCCCCGCATCTCGGACAGTGCTGCTGCTCTGGCAAAAGGTCTTTTGATGGGAGCGCGGGGGAACTCCGGTGTCATTTTATCGCAGCTTTTCCGTGGCCTGAGCAAATCAGTCAATGGAAAAGACGAGGTGAACGCCCGTCAATTTGCCGATGCCTTGAAAGCAGGTGTGGACGCTGCGTACCAAGCAGTGATGAAGCCTGTGGAAGGCACGATTTTGACTGTTGCCCGCGAAGCGGCGGAGATGGCTGTGCGTGCAGCGCGCACGTCAGATGATATTGTCTCTGTAATGGAAAAAACGTACGAGCAGGCGCAAGCTACGCTCTTGCGCACGCCAGAAATGCTGCCTGTACTCAAAGAAGTGGGCGTCGTCGATTCAGGCGGACAGGGCCTTCTGTTTATTTATGAAGGGTTCTTGCGCGCCTTGCGCGGCGAGGAATTTGCCGAGCGCGGAGAACAAGCCAAGCCGTCCGTGCGCCCGGAAGAGCTGGACAAGCTGATTTCCGAACAGCACAATGCGCAAGTCCATCTGAAAACGGAGGACATCAAGCACGGTTACTGCACGGAATTTATGGTTCATGTCACACATAGCACAGAGCCGAACAAAAAGCCGTTTTCCGAGCTGTTGTTCCGCGGTCATCTGGATACGATGGGCGACTCGCTCCTGGTAGTTTCCGACGACGAAATCGTCAAAGTACATATTCATGCAGAGCATCCGGGCCAAGTGTTGCAATACGCGCAACAGTTCGGAAGCCTGCACCGGATCAAAATCGAAAACATGCGCGAGCAGCATGCGAACATACTCAAAGCGGAAGAGGGCAAAAGCGAGGCGAAGGCGGCAGAGCCAACTGTCCAGCCTGCGAGTGAACAGCTCCCTTACGGATTGATTGCAGTCGCTGCGGGCGAAGGCATCGCCAAAATTTTGCGCAGCATGGGTGTGCATGTCGTGGTCGAGGGCGGCCAGACGATGAACCCGAGCACAGAAGATTTCATGAAAGCTGTCGCAGGACTGTCTGCCCAGCACATCATCATATTGCCAAACAACAGCAACATTATTATGGCGGCACAACAGGCTGCTGCACTCGCAGAGGTTCCGGTTACTGTCGTGCCGACGAAGAGCGTTCCGCAAGGTTTGGCGGCGGCGCTCGCTTTCCACGCAGACGCCGAGCCGTCTGTGAACGCATCCGCGATGGAAAAAGCCATCTCCCAGGTAAAGACGGGAATGGTGACACATGCGGTTCGCGATACGCAAATGGGTGAAGTCACGATCAAGGAAGGCGACTTCATCGGCTTGGAAGAAAAAGAAATCGTCACGGCTGGGCCAGAGCTTTTGGAGTGCGCCAAGACGCTGCTTCTGGGGATGGTGGACGAAGAGACGGAAATCGTCACCGTGTTCCTGGGAGAAGGAGCGACAGAAGAGCATGCCGAAGCGTTGCAGGAAGCTGTGGCAGACGCATACCCGGATGCGGAAGTGGAGATTCAGCCTGGCGGACAGCCGCTGTATCCCTTCATTTTTTCCGTGGAGTAACGAGGAGAGGAGCACGCCAGAATGCCAGTTGTGATTCTTACTGACAGCGCGTCCGACATCGACGCGTCTGTAAGGCAGTCGCTCGGTATCGTGACCGTTCCGTTGAAGGTCATGTTTGGCTCGGAGACGTATTTGGACGGAGTGACGATCTCTTCATCCGAGTTTTTTGAAAAGCTGAAGCAGTCTCATGCTTTGCCGACTACTTCGCAGCCATCGCCGCTTGAGTTTGCCGAGGCGTACAAAGCCATCCGGGAAGAGTACGGAAGCGATGTACAAATCATTGCCATTCTTCTGTCCGGTTCCTTGTCCGGCACGTATCAGTCCGCGATGATCGCGAAGTCCATGCTCGACGAAAACATCGATATTACCGTAATCGATTCGCGCAAAGCGTCGTTCGTGCACGGAATGATTTGCGTGGAAGCGGCCAAGGATGCGAAAGCGGGAAAAGGCAAGGAACAAATCCTCGATGCGATCGACCGCTATCTCGATTCCGTGCAAGTGTACTTTATCGTAGATACGCTGGAGTTTTTGCAAAAAGGCGGCCGGATTGGCCGAGCTTCGGCTGTCATCGGCTCTTTGCTCAATATCAAACCGATTTTGACGCTCGACCCGGCAGGCTACGTGGCTGCTTTTGACAAAGTGCGCGGCACGAAAAAAGCGCTCAACCGCGTGCTGGAAGCCTTGCAAGAGTATGCGCAGGGCCAGCCTGTAAGAGTCGCGATTCTCCACAGCAGTGCCCACGAGCAAGCAAGCGAGCTGTTGGAGCGGGTGAAAAACGAGTTCCAGGTAAGCGAGTCACACCTGGAGCAAATCGGCCCGGTAATCGGCACACATACAGGCCCAGGGCTTCTGGGCGTCGTGATGGTCAAGCAATAAAAAGTCAAAGTGAATCAGATGAGAGAAAGCCTCCCGGTGGATGGGAGGCTTTTTACGCGAGTGAAGCGGCGAGGGCGATGACAGCACACGCTACACTTTCCCATGTGGCGCTTTGACAGCCTGTAGGATACAATGAGAGTGAATCTTGTTGAACCCCTTGTCATTCAGGAGGAGAACCGGTTGAAGTATAAAAGCGTATTTGATATCATCGGCCCCATCATGGTTGGACCATCGAGTTCCCATACAGCTGGCGCGGCCCGGATTGGCCGGGTGGCTCGCAAGCTGTTCGGACGTCAGCCACAGCGGGCAGACATTACTTTTTACGGCTCATTCGCGAAAACCTATCAGGGACACGGGTCCGATGTGGCGACCGTTGCAGGGATTCTCGACTTCGATACATCCGATCTGCGCTTGAAAAATTCGCTCCTGCTTGCAGAAAAAGCCGGGATGGAAGTCGCGCTGACTACCTCCGACGTTTTGACGGAGCACCCGAACACGGCGCGGATCAAGCTGTCTGACGATCAGCACCAGGTTGAACTGGTAGGCGTATCGATTGGCGGCGGAAAAATCGAGGTGCTGGAACTGAACGGCTTTTCGTTTCAGCTCGGTTTCGACACGCCGACGTTGCTCGTTTTGCACGAAGACCGCTTCGGCATGATTGCCGCTGTAGCGAAAGTGCTCACGCAGCACCGGATCAATGTCGGATTCATGGAAGTGTCCCGACACGAACGCGGCTCCCGCGCCTTGATGGCGATTGAGACAGACTCGACGGTTTCCGCAGAAGTGCTGGAGGAAATTCGTCAGATTCCCCATATTTTTGATGTTTCCCTGCTCTCGCTCTAGCCAACATCCGAGCCAAAGCACGAATAGCAGGATCAGAGGAGTGAAATCAACCAGATGTTTCGTAATGTAGCTGAACTGGTAGAATTGGCCGAATCGCAAGGGAAACCGATCTCCCAGGTGATGATCGAAGCGGAAATGGAAGTTTCCCAGCGTACAAAAGAGGCGATCATGCAAGACATGTACGCCAATCTCGATGTGATGGAAAAAGCAGTGCGCCGCGGCCTTACGGAAGATATCCGCTCCCATAGCGGACTCACGGGCGGCGATGCGAAAAAACTGCAAGAATATATGAAGAACAAGCCTTTCTTGTCCGGCCCGACTCTGCTCAACGCCGTGTCGATGTCGGTAGCGGTCAACGAGGTGAACGCAGCGATGGGAACGATCGTAGCGACACCGACAGCGGGTGCCTGTGGGATTGTGCCGGGAACACTGTTTGCCGTCTCAGACAAGCTGCAACCAACCCGCGAGCAGATGGTCAACTACTTGTTCACGGCTGGAGCGATCGGCTATTGCATCGCCAACAATGCGTTTATTTCCGGTGCGGCGGGCGGCTGTCAGGCAGAAGTAGGCTCGGCGACCGCGATGGCAGCGGCTGCGATTGTGGAGATGGCAGGCGGCACCCCGGAAGAATCGGCGCAGGCAGTGGCGATTGCCTTGAAAAATATGCTCGGTCTGGTTTGTGACCCCGTAGCCGGACTGGTAGAAGTGCCGTGTGTCAAACGAAATGCGATGGGAGCGGCGATTGCGACAGTCGCAGCGGACATGGCGATGGCGGGAATCAAGAGCGTGATTCCGACAGATGAAGTCATTGATGCGATGTACCGGATCGGCTGCTCCATGCCGACTGCCTTGAAGGAAACCGCGCAGGGCGGATTGGCAGCAACCCAGACAGGCCGTATGATCGAAGCGAAAGTGTTCGGCGTACGGATGGAGAAGTAAAATGGCTGGGGCTTATCAGTCACCCGTCTCCCTTTTGCACGGGGTAGGGGAGGAACGGGCGAAGGCATTTGCGGGACTCGGGATTCACAGCATCGGCGATTTGCTGGAGTATTTCCCTTCCCGCTACGAAGATTACCGCGTGCGCGATTTGACAGAAGTAAAAGACGGAGAGAGGGTCACGCTGGCAGGTACGGTGTACGGCGAACCCTCTGTTCGTTTTTATGGAAAAAGAAAATCGCGCCTCTCTGTCAAGCTGGTGATGGATCGGGTGGTCGTGACGGCTGTCTGGTTCAACCAGACGTTTGTCAAAACGAGACTGTCGCCCGGGAAGGAAATTCTCGTGACGGGCAAATGGGACAAGCACAAGCTCCAGATTACGGTCAGCGAGATGACAGAGGTAGACTCGGAGCGAGCGGCGAAACGAGGCGAGCTGTCTCCGGTCTATCCGCTCGGCGGAGATATGACTACGACGCTGCTGCGCAAATCGATCCAGCAGGCGCTGCGGCAATACGGCAAGGAAATCCCGGAAATTTTGCCGCCAGACATCGTGGAACGCTATCGGCTGATGCCGCGCGTCGAAGCGTTTCACTCGATCCACTTTCCGGAAAATGCGGAAGTGGGACGTCAGGCGCGCCGCCGGATCATGTTTGAAGAGCTGTTTTTGTTCCAGTTGAAAATACAGACGCTTCGCCGCATCAATCGGCAGCAGTCGGAAGGTGTGGCTCTTTCCATTCCGATGGACGAAGTGCGGCAGTTTGTCAAAGGGCTGCCTTTTCCGTTGACAGACGCGCAAAAGCGGGTTGTCAAAGAAATATTGGACGACATGCTTGCGCCTCACGCGATGAACCGGCTGTTGCAAGGTGACGTAGGCTCGGGGAAAACGGTAGTGGCGGCCATCGCGCTGTTCGCTGCCGTGAAAGCTGGCTATCAGGGCGCCTTGATGGTGCCGACCGAGATTCTTGCCGAGCAGCATGTGCAGTCGCTGACGAAGCTGTTGTCAGACTTCGGCATCGAGGTGGCACTGCTGTCGGGATCGTTGACAGCCAAGCGCAGACGCGAAGTCATCGGCTCGCTGCAAATGGGGCTGATCGATGTCGTCGTCGGGACGCATGCGCTCATCCAGGAGGACGTGTTTTTCTCGCGCCTCGGCCTGGTCATTACGGACGAGCAGCACCGCTTCGGCGTAGAGCAGCGGCGCATTTTGCGCAACAAAGGACTGACTCCCGACGTCTTGTTCATGACGGCTACGCCGATTCCCCGGACGTTGGCGATTACGGCGTTTGGCGATATGGACGTTTCGACGATCGACCAGATGCCGGCAGGCCGCAAGCCGATTGAGACAACGTGGAAAAAGCACGACCAGTTTCCGGCCGTCCTGGAGCAGATGCGCGATGAATTGCGAAAAGGACGCCAGGCGTACGTCATTTGTCCGCTCATTGAAGAGTCGGAAAAGCTCGATGTGCAAAATGCAATCGACGTCCACGCCCAGCTCACCCATGTTTTCCCAGAATTTGGCGTCGGGCTGATGCACGGTCGCTTGCCTGCCAAGGAAAAGGACGCGGTGATGCAAGCTTTTCTCGCAGCGGAGCACGCCGTTTTGGTTTCTACCACTGTCGTCGAGGTCGGAGTCAACGTGCCGAATGCGACGTACATGGTCATTTACGATGCCGAGCGGTTCGGGCTTGCCCAGCTGCACCAGTTGCGCGGTCGGGTCGGTCGCGGTTCGGAGCAATCGTACTGCGTCTTGATCGCCGATCCGAAATCCGAGATCGGCAAAGAGCGGATGCGCGTCATGTGCGAGACGACGGACGGCTTTGAGCTGTCGCAGCGCGATTTGGAATTGCGCGGACCGGGTGACTTTTTCGGCACGAAGCAGAGCGGATTGCCGGAATTTAAGGTCGCGGATTTGCTTGCCGACTACAAAGCTTTGGAAGTCGCCAGACAGGAAACCGCGAGACTCGTGGCCGAGGACGCTTTTTGGCGGGAGCCAGCTCATCAGTGGCTGCGCGATTACTTGCAGCGTGAAGGCGTGCTGGATGGCATCGTCTTTGATTAAAAATGGAAAGCAAGAGTCTTCTTTTGCACGTTTGTGTGCGGGGGAGGCTCTTTTTTAGTGATAAAACGATTTTTTTCAGGAAAAAAATGTGACGAAATGGCAAGGATAAACGTCTTATCTTCACGGATAAAAATTTACTGGGGAGAGAGGCGAATTTTGTGTTTTTGCGAAATCTTCGGGGAATGAGCATCGCGCTGGGCTTCTCTTTGATCATCATGACGGGTTGCAGCATGGCCGCAGCCTCTTCGGCACAAAAACAAACGGGCACAAATCCAGCAACAGGCGCTTCGTCCGGCAAAGCCGCACCATCGGGCACGACACCGAAGGCAGCGGATGACTGGAAGCAAAAGGAGCGCCCTTACGATTATGCAAGCATGAAAGCAGATGTGGTTATTCAATTAGATGAGGACACGCGGTTGCAGTCGCCGCTGCGCACGGTAGTCGGACCGACTCCGCAGTCGTACACGCTCTTTTTCCGGGAGGAGATGGACCGGGGAAGCGTGGAGACGACGATTCGCAAGCACGCGAAAGAAGAGGCGGCGAGAGAAGGTTTGGGGTTCATTGAACCGACGTTTGCTTTTCAATGGTTGAACAACCGTCAGTTGCAAGTGCTGGTAACTCTTCCTGCTACCGCCGGAAAAGAGCGGGATTGGACGGAATACGTTCTGAGTGCCGGGGGAGCCAAATCGACAAAAGGCACGGTGATTGGTGCAGCGAATGCCTTTCACGCTGTTGTGCTTGCGCCTTCGCAAATTTGGCGAATCTCTGTCGATGGCAAAGTGCGCGAGAAGCTGACTGACTTTTCCGTCATGACCAATATGAAGTTTTTGGACCGCGAGCAACGGTACGTGCTGCAGAGCCGTTTCACGAAATATTGCGAGTGCGACGCCCGGTATCCGATGCTCTATTCGATTTACGATACAAAAACAAAGGAACGGACCCTTTACCCAGTGGAGCTTGCGGACAACTATCGTGGAGCGGGCGATTTCATCGCCGATCGCCGGGGCTTCTTCTATGCACAGCCGGATAAAGGAATCACTGTTCCGCCAAGCGACAGCGCCGTTCGCGTTCAGGTACAAGGGTACGTGCATGGTGCGAGCTTCAGCTACGATCAGAAACAATTGCTGATGGCAGTGGGGAAAGCCGAGCAGAAAAAAGACCTCGATCTCGTTGTGTTTGATCTGGAAAAGGGAACGGAAAAGCGCATTCCTGGAGCGATCAAGGGATGGGTGCCTACGAGCGAGTCCAACGGGGAGATTTTGCCTGTCGCCTTCCAGGACGATGGCCGCTACGCCACGTTCGCGATGAGAAGCGAAGAATCAGGCTTTGAGGAAATACGTCTGCGCTATGAGTGGAAGAGCGGCAAGGTCATCGCATGGACACCGCCTGTTCCGGCCGATTCCTGGTCCGGGTATGTGCAGTCGACGGATGGCGCGTATCAAATGTACTGGAACGCAGGTCTGTTCAAAGGCAACGTGCCGCTGATGGACATGCGCGGCGATGGTCTCTGGCTGCCGGGCACGCACCGTTTTTTGTTTACGGAATGGGAAAAAGCCGCGCAGGAAACCGACTTGAAGCAATCGCTGTACTTGTTTGACGCCGATACAAAAGCACAGTCCGTGCTCGTGTCGGGCCTTCCTGCGGGTCTTTCCATCCTGGGAGCAAGCGCGGATGGCAAATGGTTGTACGTGATGACGGACCGAACGCTTGCTCCTTAAATCGCGATCATCACGATTCGTATTCGTCGGCAAGCATGGACAGGACAAGCAAAGATTCGTACGTATCTCCGGTCTTCAGGCAGTCGCGCAACGTTCCTTCCACGCGAAAGCCTTCGGAAAGGTAGAGCGTGCGGGCGACGTCGTTTGTTTCCTTGACGTCCAGCCAAAGGCGGTGGGCTTTTCGTTCCTGAAAAGCCCATTGCTTGATTTGGCGCAAGATGCTGCGGCCGTAGCCTTGACCTTTGACTGCGATCGTAATGCGTTTCAGCTCAATTGAATCATGCGGATTGGCCAGCCCGGCGATGATGACGTAGCCTACGGGGTGGCCTGTTTCTGCTTTTTCAGCGATCATGTGCAAAACATCGGGATCGTCAAGAGCTTCCCGATGCCGTTCTTCGCTCCAGACGACGAGAAAAGGGGCGTTTTCGGGTGCTTGCTCCACATCGCAAACGAACGGGAGGTCTGTTGGCACGGTAAGGCGCAGGCGGATCGTCACAGTCGGTTTCCCCTTTCTTTGTCAGCATTTGGCTGCCATCAGCAGATTGCCATCCGGGTCTTTGAACGTGAACCAGTGTCCGTGCTGGATCGGGCCGACCAGCTCCACCCCCAACTCTTCCAGGTAACGATAGGAGGCTTCGATGTCCGTCGTGTTGAAGTGAAAGAGCGGAGCATCATCAGGGGTGCGTTTGGGAAAAATTTTGCTGTCCAGCACCAGGTTGGAGCCGTTGTTCATCGGGATGCAATAGAGGTGTCCAAACGAAATCTCGCCGTCTTTCGGCAGTCCCAACAGCTGGCAGTACCAGTCGCGCGCACGCTCAATATCGCTGACGGCGATGAAAATGGCTCCGATCTCGGAGTGCAACGGAGAAGGAGAAGTGGTCATGGGCATGATTCGCTTCCTTTCGGTACGGTATGGGAATCGGGATGCTACATGTAGCGAAGCCACCCTGCATCATCGGGCACGAAATGTCGGATCGCTTCGCGGTATGTCTGTTACTCTTTGGTGGAGAGGGAGGTCATGTTGATGGATATGCTGCAAAAATGGAACGAAGCTCTGGACTACATCGAGGAAAATCTGGCTGGCGAGATTGATGTCAAGCAGGCCGCACGCGTGGCTTGCTGCTCGGAATACCACTTCAAAAGGATGTTCTCCTCTCTGGCTGGCATTCCGCTTTCCGAGTACATCCGGCGCAGGCGCATCACACTGGCTGCTTTCGAGCTGAAAGACGAGCGGGTGAGAGTCATTGATGTCGCCATCAAGTACGGGTACAGCTCGCCGGATTCGTTTGCCCGGGCCTTCGTGCACATGCACGGGGTAACGCCCACCGAAGCGAGAGCCAGCGGCCAGTCGCTGAAAGCTTATCCGCGCATGACCTTCCATCTGTCTATCAAAGGAGGCAGTGTCATGAACTATCGTATAGAAGAGAAAGCGGGATTTCGCATCGTCGGCTTGCAGAAACGGGTTCCGTTGATGTACAACGGGGTGAATCCCGAGATTGCTGCGATGTGGGCCTCGCTGGATGCTGAAAAAATCGAGCAGCTCAAATCTTTGTCCAATGCCGAGCCTGTAGGATTGTTGAGCGCATCCACGAATTTTTCCGAAAAGCGGTTGAATCAGGGCGAGCACGGAGAGCTGGATCATTACATCGGCGTGGCCACGACAAAGGAATGTCCAGAGCACTTCGCGAAGCTCGAAGTGGCGGCCTCTACCTGGGCGGTATTTGAAGCCGTAGGACCTTTTCCCGATACGCTGCAAGACGTCTGGGGCCGCATTTATGCCGAGTGGTTTCTCTCTTCCGGCTACGAGCTGGCGGAAGGTCCCGAACTGCTGTGGAATGCCGACAAGGATACGACTTCGCCGACATTTCGCAGCGAGATTTGGATTCCTGTTGTCAAAAAATAACATCCTCGTATCAGATTCGCACACGCTTGCCGAAACACCTGCTGGCGTGTGCGTTTCTTTTGCAGAAATAATTACCAATGTTTTTTTCGGCGGGTCAGGTATAAAAACGAACATACGTTTGCTATAATAAGAACATAAGTTCTTGTTTAGGGGATGATGGTGATGCCCAATGCGAACAAACGGTGCGTCTTCTTGATCGACATGGAGAGCTTTTACGCCAGTATTGAAAAAGGGGCCAATCCGGCCTTGCGCAATCAGCCGATTGTGGTCGCAGGAGATCCGCAGCGGCGAAGCGGAGTAGTGCTGGCAGCCTGTCCGATTGCGAAGTCGTACGGCGTGATTACGGCAGAAGCACTGTGGCAGGCGCAGCAAAAATGCCGCAAGCTCGTAGTCGTGCGTCCGCGCATGGAGATGTACCTCCAGATTTCCATGCACATTACCGCGATATTCGAATCGTTTACCGACAAGGTGGAGCCGTATTCGGTTGATGAGCAGTTTCTCGATGTGACCGGGAGCCTTCACTTGTTCGGCGACCCGTTGCAGCTGGCAGCGCAGATTCAAAAACGGGTCTGGGCGGATACGGGCATCCGCTGCCGGGTAGGAATCGGGGAGAACAAGGTACTCGCGAAAATGGCCTGTGACAACTTCGCCAAAAAGCGGAAGGACGGCATTTTTTGGCTGAAACGCGAGGAGCTGGAAGAAACGCTCTGGAAGCTTCCGGTAGAGAAAATGTTCGGCGTAGGCTCGCGGATGAAGCGGCATTTTCACCGGATGGGCATTTACCAGATCGGTCAGCTCGCGAAGCTCTCGCCAGATGTGCTTACCCGCCACTGGGGAGTGAACGGCGAAGTGCTGTGGCGTACGGCGCATGGCCTCGACGATTCGCCTGTCTCCCTCGATGTGTACGGCACGCAAAAAGGGATCGGCCATCATATGACGCTGCCGCGCGATTATCATACGGCCAAAGACATCAAGGTCGTGCTGCTGGAGTTGTGCGAAGAAGTATGCAGGCGAGCCCGCAAAAAGGAGCTGATGGGTTCCGTCGTGTCGGTTGGCTGCCGCGGGGCGAACTTGTCGGCAGGAGAAGGCTTTGGCCGACAGATGAAGCTGGCAGAAGCGACGAATGATGCCATGGAGCTGTACGAGGCAGCCTGCCGGTTGTTTGATCGCCATTGGCAGCAGACGCCTGTGCGCAGTATCGGGATCAACCTGGAGCAGCTGATTTCCGATCATGCCGTGCAGCTAAATTTGTTCACAGACAACCACAAACGCCGTTCGCTCGCCCGGACGATCGACGAGATTCGGACACGGTTTGGCCCAGATGCGATTTTGCGGGCAGCCTCTGTCACGGAGGCTGGTCAGGCGAAAGAACGCGCGCGCAAGATCGGGGGGCACTACAAGTGACGACTCCGCTGGCAACAGAAGAAGAGTACGAGCTTGTCCGGCAGTACATTTTGTTCGGCATTTTGTTTCAGGCTGTCATGGTCGATTGGAGCCGGTTGCAGCTTGTGCCGTTAAAGCTCTCTTACCAGGCCATGATCGATGGGACTTTTCAGGAGCTGTCGCGCTGGGCTGAGCGGCAGCAGCAGCAAATGCGCCGCCTTTTGCAGCAGCGCGACTGCACAGTAGTCCGCGCCAGGCGCGAGGGGCACGTGTACATGGTGCACTACCAGCAGCGCGGATATGTACGGGAAGCCCGGTACACCATTGAAATTTTGCAGGCAGAGTGTCAGGAGCTGATCGATTGGTGGATGCGAAATCAGCAGCGAGGAGAGAAGAGAGCATGAGAGAAAAGCGCGTATCCAAAAAAGAGAATGTGTTTGTAGCCAGCCGATTTGTCCTCCCGGAACATCGGGAAATGTATTTGCGCGCCAAGGAAGAGGAGCAGAAGTACGTGCCGCCCGAGCTTGACCAGGAGCAGCTGGGAGCGATGAGCGAGCTGATCTGGCAAGGATTTCAGGCGAACAACCTCTTGAAGCTGACATACTTTGACGGACGCGAGCCGCGGCACTTGTCTGCCCACGTCATACATATCGATCAGGCGGCCCGGCGATTGAAGCTCAAGACAGGCGACGGGTTTCACTGGTTGTCTTTTGCGTGTTTGCTGCAAGTAGAACTGGCTTCGGGTTTTTGAGCGGGAAATGCAGGAAGAACAGGGGCACGAGGATTCAGAAAATGGACAAAAATAGGCCCCTTTTTGCAAAGCAAGTGGCAAAAAACAGCGTGCCGCGCTGAAACGATGTGTGTAAAGAAGCAGTGAGATTCCTGAAACGAAAAGCGGTCAAAAACAACCGTTTTTCGTCTTTTTTTGGCTTAAACGCTTTTTGCCAGAACAGGATGTTTCCCTGTATTGTTAGGATATCATTTGAAGCAGATAACTGCTGGATAGAACAAAGGAGATTTTACATGCTAGCACAAGAAATGGGTGTCATGTTCACCAAGCACGCCGATCAAATTACTTCCAAGCGTTGGGGGGAATTTATTCAGCAATTGGAGGAAAAAGGCTTGTATGTGCTCATCGAGACGGACACGATCGGACGAGTAATGAGCCCTTTGGGCGGATTGATGCCCATGCCCTGCAAGAGCGAGACGCTCCACATTGTGACAGCAGAAGAGCTGGAGCAACGCGGTCTGCCGCTCGGTCACCACATCGTGACGAAACCAAAAGAAAAAGCAACCACTGCCTAAGCGCAATCGAACGGACAAAACCTTTTCAGCCTTGGAAACAAGAGGCAGAAAAGGTTTTTTTGTGTGATTATCAATTGATAATGAAAATCAAAATCAATATAATAAAGAAAAATGTGGCAGGCAATGCGTACCAATCGTTTGACATAGAAGAGGGGCAAAAAGGGATGAGGAACATGCATATTCAAGCGGAGTTTTCCGAGTTTACCGAGTACAATCAAGTGATCACGGACCAGCTGGAATGGGCCCGCTCAGAGGAAATCGACGGGATGGAGCGGTTGCACGATCTGCCGCCGCACTATGGGGAAGGGTACCATCGGCATGTGGCGGTGCGCGAGGGACTGAGGCTCGATTACAGCAACATGTATTTGCACCAAACTTTTTCGATGGAGACGAAAATGAAGTACCCTCATCTGGAGCTGGCTTTCAATATCGAGAGCGGAGCGAACTGGACCGTGAATGGCGGGCAGCAGGAGTTTTGCTCACAGACAGGAAGCGCTCAGCTGATTTACATGAACGATCTGACGTGCCATGCCCAGATGCCGAAGCATGAGCGAATTTCCCATCTGGAGCTGAGCTTTGACTACAGGCTGTGGAGCCAACTGCTGGAAGCGATGAACGCGTGCCCCGAGCAGTCGTTTGCGAGGCTGGAAACGACGATCACCCCTGGGATGACGCACATTATCGAGCAGGTGATCAGCAATCCGTATCGGGGAACGATCAAGAAGCTGTTTATAGAAGGCAAGGCCATGGAGCTGTTGGCGCTGTTTCTGCAGGAGGCGGAGCTGGAAAAGGAACAGCGGATTTCGCTGAAGGCAGATGACGTCAAAAGCATCCACGAAGCGAAAAACATCCTGCTAAAGACGCTGGATCATCCGCCAAGCCTGATACATCTGGCGAGAAAAGTCGGGATCAACGACTACAAGCTGAAAATCGGGTTCAAGGAAGTGTTCGGAACGACGGTGTTCGGCTTCGTGCGGCAGCAGCGGCTGGAAAAAGCCAAGCTTTTGCTGGAGAGAGAGCGGGTTAGCGTCAGCGAGGCGGCATTGCTCGTAGGCTACAGCAACTTCAGCCACTTTGCCTCGCTGTTCCGCAAAACGTACGGGGTGAATCCTAGCTTGTACGGCAAGCGGCTGGAAAAACCGTAAAAGCAACAAAACAGTCACAACCGTTTTGTTGACCGCAAGCGGCCACATCCCATTTCATGAAAAACGGCGAGACATTTTTCATCGCAAAAAAGACGTTCAATCGCGAGCGTCTTTTTTTGTTGCGGGCATTTTCTCCCTCTAGGGGCAGTCTCTCTCCGCGAAATGGCGGTAAAGAGGCTGCCCCTCGCTCTATGATAAAGAAGGAACAGCAAAAGAGAGAAGCAGACACAGGAGAGGTGAAAAAATGAAAGCAGGCTTGGAGAACGCTGGCCGAGTACAACGGGCTTGGAGAACGAAAGACTTGCTGATGGCCGGGCTTTTGGGAGTGGTTTTTGCCATCGTCATTATCGGGGTCAATTACGTGTATATGCTGGCCACTTCGCTTACGGGTCCGATTTATTCCCGTGTCCTTATCGGTTTTTACATGATGCCGGGCTTTATGGCGCTCTATCTTATCCGCAAACCGGGAGCAGGCGTGCTGGCTGAACTGGTAACGGGTCTGGTAATGATTCCGTTCACCTCCTACGGCTGGATGATGCTGATCGGGCAAGCGATCAACGGATTGTATTGCGAGCTGCCTTATGCCGTTGCACGCTATCGGACGTACAGCGGACGGTTTATGTTGACAGCCGCCGCCGTAACAGGCGCGCTGGCAGTCCTGAGCGAGTACCCGCTGACAGGCTATGCGAACCTGTCATTTGGATCACAGGTCGGCTTGTTCGCGGTGACGGCTGTCAGTTGCGCCTTGGTTGCATGGCTCTCCCGCGCTTTGTGCCATTCGCTGATGCAGGCAGGCTTGCTGACGGACTATCGTGCGAGCCTCGCGAACAAAGCAGGGCGATAGCTGATGGATAACGGTGTTTTGGATGTGCGGAATGTCTGTTTCGGCTACGATGCCGCCGAACAGCCTGTCCTGACTAACGTGACATTCCGTGTACAAACAGGCGAGCTGCTGCTCATCATGGGGGCATCAGGGGCGGGCAAAAGCACGCTCGCCCTCACCTTGAACGGATTAATCCCGCACGCCGTCCAGGGGAGCTATGAGGGCGATGTGCGGATAGCAGGGCGAAGCACGAGCGAGGCAACCGTAGGGGAACTGGCGATGCATGTCGGGATGGTGTTTCAAGACCCGGAAGCGCAACTGGTTGCTTTTACGGTGGAGGATGAGGTCGCTTTCGGTCTGGAAAATCTTTGTCTGGACCGCGAAGAGATGGAGCGGCGCATCACGCAATCGCTGGCAGAAGTAGGACTTTCTGATCAGCGCAAAAAGGCAGTGGAGCACCTGTCCGGCGGGCAAAAGCAGCGGCTCGCGATTGCCTCTGTGCTGGCGATGCAGCCGCAAGTGATCGTGCTGGATGAACCGACAGCGCTGCTCGATCCGGCAGGCCGCGCAGAAGTGTTCGCCGTCATTGAGCGATTGAAGCAAGGCGGGCGACAGGCGCTCGTTCTCGTGGAGCACCATCTGGACGAATGCATCGGATTGGCCGATCGTGTGCTTGTGCTCGGCAAGACAGGAGAGGTAAGCGCCGAAGGGGAAGCGCGACGCGTCTTTTCCGAAAGCTATGAGCGGCTCTGCGAAGAGGGCGTCTTTTTGCCGGAGACGGTGCGGCTCAGCAAAGAGTTGGGGCTGTCGCCCGTCGCGCTCTGTGCGGATGAAGTGGCGGAACAGATCGGAAAAAGGCTGGGCAACGGCTTTGCTTTTGGCAGCCTGATCCAAGAGAAAAGCTGGTCGGAGGGCGCTCGGCCCGCTGCGTGCGCTGAGCAAACGGCAGACGCTGGACGCTCCGCATCGCCCGAAGACGAAGCAGGCGTCCCGCTGCTTGCGATCAGGGAAGGAATGCTGTCCCTCGCCGCTTCGGGCGTGCTGCAAAAATCAGTGGGAGCGCTGACCATCTCCAGTGGCGAGCTGTTGGCCATCGCGGGAGCAAACGGCGCCGGGAAGACGACGTTGGCTTTGCACTTGATGGGGCTGTTGCCCGCCCACAAAGGAGCGCTCTTTTTGTCCGGCAAAGACATGACAGGGCTATCGATGGCCGAACTGGTGCGAAACATCGGGTTTGTTTTTCAAAACCCCGAGCATCAGTTTGTGGCGGAGACAGCAGAAAGGGAGCTTGTCGTCGGCATGCCGGAACGGGATGAAGAGCAAGCCCGTGTGCAGGCCCAGTCTCTGTTGCAGCGGTTTGGTCTTGCTTCTGCTGCCGGGCGCAGTCCGTACCAGTTGAGCCAGGGAGAGAAGCGGCGGCTCAGTGTTGCGACGATGCTGACAGAGGAGCGCAAAGTGCTGATCCTCGATGAGCCGACTTTTGGCCAGGATCAAAAAAATGCCAGAGAGATCATGCAGATGCTGCAAAGCCTGCAACGCGAAGGAGTGGCGATTGTCTTGATCACGCACGCGCTCTGGCTGCTTGCGGAGTATGCCGATCGGGTAGCTGTGCTGGCAAAAGGGAAGCTCGTCTTCCACGGCACGGCAGACCGTTTGTTTTCGCAGCCGGAGCTTTTGAAACAGGCGAGCTTGCGTCTGCCACCAGCAGCAGAAATGGCGCAAAAGCTGTCCGTGTACGATCCGAGCTTGGCCGGGATTGCGACTTACGAAAATGTGCGAGCAGGCTGCCTGCGATTGCTGGGCGAGCGGACGGGGGTGGAGGCGTAAAAGATGAGCGAGAATCAGTGTGTCCCGGGAGCTTCCGCTTCGTATTTGCATCGTCTCAATCCACTGTCCAAGCTGGTAGCGACGCTGCCTGTGACTGTTTTTTTAACGCTGGTGACAAATGTGTGGACGCCCGTCGCCTTTATCGTGGCAAGCGCCTTGCTGACGGTTTGGCTCGGGCGCGTCCAGCTGTTTTCCTACATGAAAAAAATCGTCGTGCTGCTCCCGTTTCTGATCGGTTTTCTCCTCACGTATCCATTCATGATCGACAGCGCAGCCGGGGGCAACCAGCCAGGCTCGCAGGCAGGCTTGTTGCTCGGATTGACTACGGGACTTCGGCTGCTTTCGCTGTATGCAGTCATGCTGTTGTTTGCACTGACGACCGAGACGCCTGATTTCGTGCGGGCGCTGGTGCAAAATTGGCGAGTGAATGACCGGATCGGATACGCCGTGCTGGCGATTTTGCGGTTTGTGCCGGATATGCAGCGGCAGCATCGGACGATTCGCTGGGCGCGTCAAGTGAGAGGTTTGAATGAAAAAGCGAGAAAAAGTCGGTTGTCTTACGGGGAGAGAGTGAGAGGGACGACGCTTCCGCTGTTGGTCACGGCGATCCGGCAGGCAGAGCGAATGGCTTTGTCCATGGATGCGCGCGGGTTTGCAGTCCATCCGCGGCGCACTTACTATCGGGCAAGCGTGTTCCAGCGGGAAGACTGGCAGTTTGTCCTGCTGTTCTGGCTTTTGTCGGGGCTGTTGGTTGCAGGCTTGGCTTTTGCTGGTCTGCTTGGGGAAATCTCGTTTCTCAAAATGTTTGCCTAACGCTTGGTGGTCTAGAAAGCATGGAAAGGGAGGGAAGAGGAATGAGCGAGAAAAAAGGCGTGCTTCGACTGCTGGAGATTGCGGATGAGAAGCGGAGCTTGCTGATCGTTTCGGCCATTTTGTCGTCGTTGAGCGCCATCTGCATGCTTGTGCCTTACGCATCTGTCTATTTTATTTTGCAGGAGCTGCTGCTGCATGCCTCGTCTGTGGCCGATGCAGACGGGGCGTACATGATTCGCTGGGGCGTGATTGCCCTGTTCGGACTGGTGGGAAGCCTCATTCTGATGTACGCGGGAGGGATGGTATCGCACATTGCCGCTTTTCGGATTTTGTACGGCTTGCGTGTGAAGCTGGCTTCCCATATCGGCCGTTTGCCGCTTGGCTGGCTGAGTGGCACGTCGACGGGGGCAGTCAAGAAAACGCTGGAGCAAAACGTGGAAAAAGTCGAGACGTTCATCGCCCACCAATTGCCCGATCTGGTTCAGGTGGTCGTGACGATTGTCGTCATGGTCGGCGTCATGTTTTACTTGAATGTGTGGCTGGCGCTCGCCTGCGTAGTGCCGATCGTGCTGGCTCTTTTGGTGCAGGTGCTGTCGTTTCAAGGGACGCGGACAAAAGAAAACATCAAAAAATATTACGACTCGCTGGAGCGGATGAACGGTTCCGCCGTGCAGTACGTACGCGGCATGCCCGCGATCAAAGTATTTGGGCAAACCGTCCACTCTTTTCGCCAGTTTTACGCGGACATGATTTCGTACCGCGATTATTGTGTCAAGCATACGCGTGATTTTCAAAACGGATATTTGACGTTCAAGGTCATTTTAGGCTCGTTCGTCGCTTTCATCCTCCCTGTGGGGGTTTTTCTGTTGAGCAGCGATCCGCACAATGTGGCGTTCGCGTCTGTCCTGCTGTTTTTCCTCGTGATGGCGCCGGGGGTGTCCGCCCCGATGTTCAAAATTATGTTTTTGACTTCGACGCTGCGCGACATTGGAGAAGGGGTAGAGCGGATGGATCGGATTTTTGCCGAACAGCCTGTTGCCGAGCCGCTCGCTTCCAAACAGCCGCAGCATTTTGACGTCGCGTTTGACGACGTTTCGTTCGCCTATGCGAGCGCAACTGCAACAGAAGGCACAGAGGGCGCACAGGCACAGCAAGGAAAAGAAGCCCTTTCGCATGTGTCTTTCCTGGCGCGGCACGGGCAGGTGACCGCACTCGTCGGCCCGTCGGGAGCAGGCAAGTCGACGGTAGCCAATCTCATTCCCCGCTTCTGGGATGTGCAGGAAGGCGCCATTCGCATTGGCGACGTGGACATTCGCGATCTGTCCAGCACCGATTTGATGAACACAGTGGCGTTTGTGTTCCAGGAGACGTTTTTGTTCTATGACACGGTGTACAACAACATCGCGGTAGGATTGCCCGATGCTGCGCCCGAAGCGGTCTATGCGGCAGCGAAGGCCGCGCAGTGCCACCAGTTTATTCTAAACCTTCCGCAAGGCTACGATACGCTGATCGGCGAAGGCGGGGTCTATTTGTCAGGGGGAGAGGAGCAGCGCGTGGCCGTGGCGCGGGCGATTTTGAAAAATGCTCCGATTCTCGTCCTCGATGAAGCGACAGCTTTTGCCGATCCCGAGAATGAATACGAAATGCAGCTGGCCTTGGCCGAACTGGTGAAAGGCAAGACCGTGATCGTCATTGCCCATCGCCTGTCCACGATCCGGGAAGCCGACCAGATTCTCGTCATGCAAGGCGGCAAATTGGTCGAGCAGGGAAAACACGAGGCGCTGCTACAGCAAAACGGCTTGTACGCCCGGATGTGGTCGGCGTACACCGATGCGCAAAACTGGCAGATCGGAAAAGAGAGAGGGAGGTTGGCTGCCGATGAGCACGTTAAGCAATATAACAGCCGGTAAACCCCGCGCATTGCTAAAGCCTGTCTTTTACACGACGATTGCGAACCTTGCCAGCATTGTGCCGTTTGTCTTGCTGGTAGAGGCGGCGCGCTTGATTTTTGAACCGTTTGTGCACCCGGACGCACCGCTGAACACAGGGCGTTTATGGTGGATATGCGCATGGCTGATCGCGTCTCTGGTGCTGCTGTTTCTGACGGAAATGCCCGCCTACCGGGCGCAGTTCGGCGGCGCATACAGCGTGGCAGCAGAAGGGCGGGCCAGACTTGCGGAGCATTTGCGCAAGCTGTCGCTCGGCTATTTGAACAAGCGGGACCCCGGCGACTTGGCGAATATGATGATGGGCGATTTTGCGATGGTCGAGCACGGGATATCCCACCTCGTCCCGCAAATGATCGGGGCGCTGATCATGCCGGTCATTGCCATCGTCGGGCTGTCTTTCATCGATTGGCGGATGGCGCTCGCCTTGTTTGCCGCATTTCCTGTCGCGATCATGCTCGTTTTGCTCACGTCTGGCATTCAGCGCAAGCTCGGCGCCCAGCATATGCGGGCCAAAATTGATGCCGCGAACCGCTTGCAGGAATATTTGAACGGCATTCGCGTCATCAAAGCGTACAATTTGACAGGCGAGCGTTTCGTGCGGCTGGAGAAGTCTTTTCGCGAGTTCATGAGACAGAGCATCCGCATCGAAGGCTTGCTCGGGCCGATCGTGCTGGCGGCCATCGCCTGCATTCGGGCGGGTCTGACGCTCATGGTAATCGCTGGCACGTATTTGCTGGCTGGGGGCAACCTCGATTTGATCACGTTTGTCATGTTTCTTTTGGTAGGAACAAGAATTTTCGATCCGCTGACCACGGCGCTCGTCAATTACGCAGAATTTCGTTATCACGAGCAGGCCGGCGAGCGGATCGTCGATTTGCTGGCTGAACCGACGATGCTGGGCGAACTGCATCCGCCGGACGAAAACGATGTGACGCTCGATCACGTATCATTCGGATACAACGAAAAGCTGGCGCTCGACAACGTCAGCATGCACATGCCGACAGGATCGTTCACCGCTTTGGTCGGGCCGTCCGGCAGCGGAAAAAGCACCGTGCTCCGCCTGATTGCCAGATTTTACGACCCGACCAGCGGGCAAGTGCTGCTCGGACAACAGCCGCTTGCAAAAATGGACCCGGAAGCGTTGTTGTCCCGCATCTCGATGGTCTTTCAAGATGTGTATCTGTTCCAGGACACGATCGCCAACAACATTCGCTTCGGCAAAAGGGACGCGACACAAAAAGAAATCGAAGCGGCAGCCAGGCAGGCGTGCTGCCACGAGTTTATCATGCAGCTGCCAAACGGCTACGAGACGATGGTGGGAGAGGGAGGAAGCACGTTGTCCGGCGGGGAGAAGCAGCGCATATCCATCGCCCGGGCCATGCTGAAAAATGCGCCGATCGTCCTTTTGGATGAGGCGACCGCTTCCCTCGATCCGGAAAACGAAGCGCACATTCAGCAAGCGATCGACAGGCTGATTCAAGGCCGGACGGTCATCGCAATTGCCCATCGCTTGAAAACGATCCGCCACGCTGACCAGATTTATGTGCTGGATCAAGGCCGTGTCGTGGAAGCAGGCAAGCACGACGAGCTGATTGCCCGCCACGGACTGTATGCGAAGCTGTGGGGATTGCAGCAGCAAACAAGCGGCTGGCACATTTCCTCGTAACGCGTTGTGACGAAAAACCCCGTCTGGCCGATGCGCCAAGCGGGGTTTTTTCTAGCGGGCAGGCTGATCGCCGATGACGATTTGCACGCGCGTGCCATCCGGGTACTTTTCGAGCTGGTTGGCGATCCACGAACCTGCCCCGCGGTTGTCGGAAGGGGAAATATAAGCGATATCTGCTCCCTTGCCGCCTTCCTTGCACATTGCCATCGGCCATTCGTCGCGATCGTAGCCGCGTTTGGTCGGGATGCCGCGCAAGGAATCTTCGCGGTGCTTGTCCGCCGATTTGCGGTCGATGGTGCAGACAGCAGACTGGCCTTTTTCGATGGCAGAGCGAATGTGCTCTGCCGTCTCGGGATAGCGCTCGCGGGGAAAGGTCAGAACGACATCGGCTTGCACAGACGTGTTTGTGGTCTGGCTGTTCTGTTGCTCGGTTAACAGACTGAACAATCCGATCCCGATCAAAACAGCGAGGGTGAATAAAATTCGTTTGATTCGCACGTTGCTCTCCTTGGTCCGTTTTTGCGACAATCGCTGGTTCGCCGCATGGGAAAAGGGCAGTTCATCCACGGGCGATAACCGCGGAGATCAACTGCCCTTTGGTTCATTATACCAATCTAGGACAAGCGTGCTAAGGAAAAACTTTTGCGAAAATGCCGCTGCGTACTTCTCTGTTGTCCGGCTGGCCCCGCCACGGCCTGCTAAGTTCGGCTTTGTTTGGCATCGCCTGTGCCCGGCCAGGGAAACAGGCTTTTCATGCACAGCCAGGCGAGCACAGGCCCGGTTCCAATCGCGAACACCAGCCAGTTTAACGTCGAGGCCGAGACGCTGATCGCGGTGACGAGCAGGAACAGCGAAATGCCGACCAGCCGACCGACATCCAGGGCAAATTCGCGCAAAACGACGTACTCCACCCGGTTTTTCGCGCTCTGTTCATTCGTGCCGATCAAATCAAAAACAGTCGAGATCATCGGCATCGAAAAAAGCGGATAGGCGAGCGAGACGACGATCCCGAAAGCGAGCAGTGTCGTATAGCTGACCTGCCAGAAAAACAGGAGCAAGATGCCGGACATCATGACCGCGCCAGTGAGCATGCCCCATTTGCGGTAGCGCGGGGCGTACCATTTGGCCGCCACATAGTAGCTGAGCAGCCCGACTGCCGAGGTAATCAGCCAGAAATTCCCCAGCGTCATTTCGCTTTTCGTGGCGATGTAGACAAACAGCCCGATGATGAAGCCG
Organism: Brevibacillus sp. FSL K6-0770; assembly: GCF_038000275.1. Classification (NCBI taxonomy): domain Bacteria; kingdom Bacillati; phylum Bacillota; class Bacilli; order Caryophanales; family Paenibacillaceae; genus Brevibacillus; species Brevibacillus sp. FSL K6-0770. Next base: position 3,614,281 of record NZ_JBBOBQ010000001.1, on the reverse strand, counting down.
AATACGCCTTCGCGCATGCCTTGTGCGGCGAGAGCGGCGGCAGCGAGACGCCACTTGGGTTCCTCGCGCAGACAGCGGAAGGAAAAGCCCCAGGAGTACGTTCCTTCCGACTGGCGCTTTTTCAGAAAAAAGCTGATGATGCCGCCGACGACGAACAGAGCGAGCGAGAGGGCGAAGATCAGTCTGTAGCCATTGTTTCCGGGGAGACGGGAGATCAGCCAGCCTGACAGCCAGGGAGCGAGCATGCCGCCTACGGAAGCCAACAGTCCTGCCCAGCCATTGAAGCGGTCGCGGTTGTCTGGCCCGGTAATTTCAAAGTAAACGACGTTGAACGCAAGCCAAAAAAAGCCGACCGCCATCCCCTGAACCAGCCCGAGCCAGACGGCGTACGACACAGCCTGCGGGCCAGCGAGGAGCACAAGCAAGTAAAAAAGCGCCGACCCGGCCATCCCCGCGCGCAGGATGTTCATTTTGTTGAACTGCTTGACGTACGCGCCAGCGAGCCAAAAGGTCAGGGCGCCAGCCAAATGGGTAGCAAATGTAAACCAGGCGATGGGCGCAAACTGACTTTTCACCTTCCACAAATAAACGTTCACGAACGTACCGGAGAGAGCGCCGGCAGCGATGAACAATCCATTCACCAACAGCAAAAGCCGAGCCTGGTTGTCCAGTTCGCCGGGCTTGGGAGATTTAGGAGCAGCGGAGCCAGGCGCTTTTGAAGAGGTGCTGTTCATCGCCGGAAAAAAGGCAGGAAGGCGGTTCTTCGTTTTTTGCTGCATACGATCACCCCGCTTCAAAAATAAGAGTTGAACATAACGTACCCTTCCTGGCGGGCTTTCAACAGGAATCGGCGAAAGTACCGTTTTTTTCCTTGCGTTTCCGTCATCGGCGAAGTTTTTTTCAGAATAGGAAGGAAAAAGGTGAGCGGCAAACAAATAAGGAGAGGGGAAGGCGAGCAAGAATACGGATCGTACATCCACGAGGAGGAGCATACATGGCGACGACCATTTTCAAAAACGGACGCATCTATACAGGGGATTCGCGGCATTTGTTTGTGGAGGCTCTCGTTGTTCGTGACGGGATCGTCCACGATTTGGGCAGCGATGCGGATATGCTGCTGCAATACGGACGCAGCGATGCGCAAGTGATCGATTTGCAAGGCTGCACGGCAACACCGGGGCTGATCGACAGTCATCTGCACTTGGGCTGGCTGGGGCTGACCTTTTTGCAGCTCGACTTGCGCGAGGCGAAATCGAAGGATGAAATGCTGTACCTCATCCGACAAAAGGCGAATGAGACAAAAGCGAATGAATGGATACAAGGCTTTGGCTGGGACGAGAATCTGTTTGTCGACGGCGGAGGAATCCCGAGCATCGAGGAGCTTGACGCCGCTGCGCCGCACTGCCCGATCTTTTTGCCGCGCATTTGCGGACATGCGAATCTGGTCAATACAAAAGCGCTGGAGCTTGCCGGATATCATCCTGACATCGAGGTGCCCGCTGGCGGAGTGATCGTGCGCGATTCGCTCACCGGAAAGCCGACAGGGATGCTCCTCGAAACGGCTTCCAATCTGATCACCAAACATATTCCGCGCCCTGATTACGATACATTAAAAAAAAGCTTGCGCAGCTCCATCCGCTACGCGATGCAGCACGGCTTGACCGGAGCGCATACAGAAGACTTGCGCGAACTGAACGGACTGGCGCAGACGTATCGCCTTTACGACGAGCTGATTAACGGGGAAGAGCTTGCGCTGCGCTCCCATCTGCTCGTTTACTACCCGCACATGCATGAACTGCGCGACCTGAACATGACCGCCGGCTATGGAAACAGCCACGTACAGATTGGCGCGGTGAAAATTTTCGCAGACGGGGCTTTGGGGCGCAGAACCGCTTACTTGTCCGCACCGTACGCAGACGATCCATCGACGAGCGGGTACCCGGTACACGAACAGGAAGAGCTGACCGAGCTTGTCCGGCAGGCGCGTCAGCTCGGCATGCCGATTGCGGTGCATACGATTGGCGACAAGGCCCTGGAAATGGTGCTCGACAGTCTGGATCAGTTTCCGACCGTCGCGTATCGGGACAGATTGATCCATACGCAAATTTTGCGCCCGGATTTGCTGGAGAGGCTGAATCAGCCAAGCCGGATTGCCGACATTCAGCCGCGCTTCCTCGCAGGCGACTTCCCGTGGGTGATCGACCGTGTGGGAGAAGAGCGCATCCAGTACTCGTACATTTGGAAGACGATGATGAACAAGGGAATTATTTGCGCGGCAGGATCAGATACGCCAGTGGAACCGATCGATCCGTTGCTGGGCATTCACGCGGCCGTGACGCGCAAGGCTCCGGGCGAAACACACGGCGGCTACCTCCCGGAGGAAAAATTGACGATGGAAGAAGCGCTCCATTTGTTTACACTGGGAGGCGCGCAGGTGACAAACGAGGAGCAAGTAAAAGGAACGCTGTCTCGCGGAAAATATGCGGATATGACGGTTTATTCCAAGGACTTGTTCACGATCGATCCGGATGAATTGCTCACGACGAAAGCCGTCATGACGGTCATTGGCGGAAAAGTTTGCTATAGCAGCTAACGAAAAGCTCAGATGCTCAGGAAGCATCAACGAAAAACCGGCTCTTCGAAAATGCGCTGCACCTCCCGGTTGTACGTAACAACACTTGGGGGCAGGGCACACAAGGAGCCGGTTTTTGTATGGGCAAATTCGCGAACAACGAACAACCTCGTCAGGCTGACAAACGGGTTTGCCGCTTGCTGCGCAGCCATTTGCCCAGATCGATTTCCGCAATCAGCACGCTGGCAAGTACAAGTGCTGCGCCAATATACCCGCGCGTGGTCAAAATCTCGCCAGCGAACAAAAAGGCAAACAGGGCAGCGAATACAGGCTCCAGCGAAAAAATCAGTCCGGTATGAGTCGCAGTCGTATATTTTTGAGCCACCGTCTGGACGACAAAGCCGATGGCACTGCACAAAATACTGAGAGCGAGCACAGCGACCCAGCCTTCTGTCGAATGCGGCAACACAGGCGATTCGAACAAACAGGAAAAAACGAAACCGAGCAAGGCGGTGAAGCCAAGCTGATAAATGCCGAGTTGAATCGTGTCCGAAAAGGAGGCAAATCTGCCTGTCACGGTAATGTGCATGGCGTAACAGAGCGCTCCGGCGATACACAGCAGATCGCCTTGGCTGATCCGCAGTTCGGTGTTGAGCGTCATTAGACCGATGCCGACCATGGCGAGTCCCGCCCCGACAAACACGCGCTTTTCCGGGCGGTGGCGAAACAAAATCGACAGCAGCGGGACGAAAATGACCGTCAGGCTGACCAAAAACCCGGCTTGGGAAGCCGTCGTCGATTTGACCCCGTTTGTAATCGTGGCAAACACGCCAAACAGGAGCGTGCCGAGAATCGAGGCGTGCAGCAATGTTTTACGGCTGGTGCTGCGCAACCGCTTGTGAAAAATCGCTGCCGCCAAAACAAAAGCAATGCCAAAGCGGATGGCGATCAGGTTAAACGTCTCCAAATCTTGCAAGCCCATTTGCATAAACAAATAAGACGATCCCCAAAACAGGGTAACCAGCAGCATTGCCAGATCGGCTTTTACTTGCGGTTTCATTTGTGCCTCCTTGCCCGGTTGACCAGGCGCGACCATGAAGTATTCGTATTGCGCAATACTCAGTATACGAGTAATGTTTGAATAAGAAAAATGAATGTTTATCATGCTTTTCATGAAAAGTTTTAATGCAAAAGGTGGGAGAGCAAGATGAGCCTGAGCAAGTACGAAGTGTTTGTCACCGTGATCGAATCGGGGAGTTTGACCAGGGCGGGCGAAATTCTCGGCTTGACGCAATCCGCGATCAGTCACGCCCTGGCAAGTCTGGAGCGGGAATTTGGGTTTTCCATTTTGACGCGAGGTCGTTCCGGCATCAGTCTGACGAGCAACGGCGAGCGGCTGCTCCCTTATATGCGCGAGATGCTGCGCGCCCAAGAGCGGATGAAGCAAGAAGTTCATGCGATCAACGGCATGGAAGTGGGGACAGTCAGAATCGGGACGTTCACTAGCGTGTCCACCCAATGGCTGCCGGGCATTTTGAAACGGTTTCAGGACCAGTATCCCGCCATCGAAGTCAAGCTGCTGGAAGGCTATTACGACGGGATCGAAAGCTGGATTCAGGCGGGGGAGGTCGACATGGGCTTCGTCTCGTTGCCGACGACTGAGGAATTGGAATCCATCCCGTTGAAAAAGGACCAGCTGTACTTGCTCGTAACGAAGGAGCACCCGCTCTACGAGGAAGAGCGGGTGCACGTCAGCCGTCTGGCGGAAGAAACGTTTATCATGCCAAAAGCAGGCTGCGACAACGATATTCAGAGGCTGCTCGCCATGTATAAGCTACAGCCGCGCGTGAAGTACGAAGTGGGCGACGACCACGCCATTATCGCCATGGTGCAAAACGGCCTGGGAATCAGCATTCTCCCGGAGATGATCCTGTTTCGCCTCCCGCCCAACATCCGCATGATTCCGCTGGAAGGGGAGCATTATCGTTCTCTCGGCGTGGCAGCGACATCGTTTGAGAAGCAGTCGCCCGCAGCGAAGCGCTTTTTGCAGGTCGTAACCGAGTGGGTGCGCGAACAAGGATAAGTTGGCATTACGACGGCAAATCGCGCGTGGCGGGCACCGCCGCTTGTTTTTTTCGCAGAAACGGCAAGTACATGAGCGAAAAAATCGCGAAGGCAACTCCTTCAAGCGAGAGAATGTACCACGGATACGGGCCAAGGAAGTCGATCAGGCTGGGATTTTCAGGTTTGTGCGAGACAAACAAGTAATTGCCCCCTGTCCAGCTGTTCACGGCGAGTGCCGCGACCAACAGCCCGTTCAGCAAGCCCATCGTCTTCCAGACGGAGCGGTAAGTCGGGCGATAGCCTTCGACCCACGTCATGTACAGGCAGGCGAGAACGATCCCTGCGTGAGCGAGAAAAAAATGCCAAAAGCGGAAGTGCGGGAACGGGTAAAACAGTTCTGGCGTAATCAATGCCTGCGCTGCACCGCCAATGCCCGCAAAAAATGTGACTTCAAACAAGCTGTAGCTTCTCGAAAGCAGCATGACGATCGCAAGCAACAAAGTGACGCTGCACAACTGCAACGGCAAAGTGTAGGCAGCCGACCAGCTTCCCGTATAGACATGCCAGAGCTGAAAGCCCACTTCCGTCAGCAGCAACAGCCCAGACAGCGAAAAGCGGATCGTCCGCTTGGCAGCAGGTGCTTGCAGGCGGTGACGAAGCAAGTAAAGCAGGAGCGCTGTGCCAAAAGTGGCAAGCAAGGCGATGAGGTGCGACAGCGAAAAGAGTTGAAAAGGCGCACCGGAGATGAAGAGCGAAAAGTAAGGCGAGTTCATGAAAGCCTCCCAGGCGGTGTCTGTTTATCTGTTAATGTAAAAGGAAAAGCTGGGCAAGCCAGTTGCAAGGCGAGTGCAAGCTTTTCCCTTTGTAATTGAAAGAATTCACGAAATTTTAACACAAAGCTGCTTATTCCATATCAATCTTCGGTTATAATCTAAATAGACTAACGTACATCATTGAGAGGAGATATAGTCTTGAACTTGGTGCTCACAGAAAAACAATGCAAATCCTGCCAGGCTCGCTTGACAGAGTACGAAATCGAGAACAATGGTGCCCTCTGCATGGAGTGCTACAAAGAAGAACAAAGCGAGCAAAAGTAGCAGCACGACGCAAGTCAGCATGTTGCCACACGAATAAATAGATGTCTGACAGTCAAGGCCCTCTCCAAGCGGGGGGGTTTTTGAATTTCGGGGGAAACTTCATAAAAAAGGATACCACACATTCGAGCGAATTGGAAAATATGGAAAAAACCATTGGCGCATGGCGTCCAATGGTTTTTGGCGTGGGCGTGCAAGCAAACTAGGCTTCCCAAAGCGAGGCTGATTGTTTGACTGTGATGGCATGTTTAGGGCTGCCAAAGCCACTCAATGTATTGTTGTGGTGGGCGACGATGTCTGATGCCTTGAGGACGGAAGTGTCAGTGGTAGAGTGGCAATCTCCGACGAGAATCACGTCATAGTCGTGAGAGATGGCACTTCTGCTCGTTGTATCGATACAATAGTTTGTCTGGAACCCGGCAATGATCAACTTTTCAATGGCGAGTGACTGCAACTTTTCATGCAAGCCTGTTTCATAAAACGAGTCGGGCGCCATTTTATGAAACACCGGATCGGTTTCTTCCGGCTTGATGGAAGTGGGAATTTCCCACCCTGGCGATCCGAGAGCCAGTTCATCCGTTTCTCCGGTATTATGTTGCACGTAGAGAACAGGAAGCTCGCGAGTTCGCGCCTCGGCGATCAATGTTTGATCCGTTCAACGATTTCCTCGCCTTGGTGACAGTATTCCACGAGCAGGTTTTGCACATCGACAACGAGCAAGGCAGTCTTTTTCATCCGACAGTCATCCTCCCCACATATCATGAATCTCTCCCATTATAATCCAGATGGCAGGACAAGGGGAGAACGAAATCACGCCGAGCGAACTACTTTTCCGGCAGAGGAATGATCAGTTCACTCCGGCGGCTGCCGTCCTTGGCGCTCGCTTCGAACAGGATGAGCATGAGCGTGCTGTTCGGCTCGGCTTTTTTCACCTTGACCGTCTGGGTGAAGTCGCCCCATTCGGGAGCGCCGGAGGAGGTTTGGAAAAAGCCTTGGGTCAACTCATTGTGCCCATCCTCCACGACGTAATTGACGACTGCTTCAAACACTTGCGCCTGCCCTTTGACTTCAAACGTGTCTTCCCCCGTTTTTTTCACGGTGACATTGCGAAAAATATCATTGGCATATACCGTTTCTTTTGTTTCAGGCTGCTCGGCAGGCGGTTTTTCAGCCGGAGTTTGCGGGTTAGAGGGAGCAGGCGTCTCAGGCTGTGCCGGAGTCTCGGGCTGCGTGGTTGCAGGCGGAGTTTCCGGGGCAGGGGGAGAGCTGGTGCAGCCTTGCAACAGGCCGACGGTCAACAAGACAAAAAGAAGTTTTTTCATAAACGTACCCCTCGATTCTGTAGAGATATGGCGAGTCTTGCTCTTAGTATGACGTAAAAAAGCCAAATTGTGTTTCAAACTACTGGTCATACCACTCCGATTCTGTGCTAGAATGGGGAGGTAGCATTAACCACTATTCCTAGAAAGCTGGTCTGATAAGAATGGTACAACAAACATTTCGCACGGAAAAAGACTTTCTTGGTGAAAAAGAAATTCCTGTAGATGCCTATTATGGTGTCCAAACCATGCGGGCAACAGAGAACTTCCCGATTACCGGATACCGTCTTCATTCTTCCCTGATCATCGCAATGGCTATGGTAAAAAAAGCAGCAGCCCTTGCGAATATGGAGGTTTCCCGTCTGAATCCGCGACTGGGCAATGCGATTGTGACTGCCGCGCAGGAGATCATTGAAGGGAAATGGCACGATCAATTTATCGTGGACCCGATCCAGGGTGGTGCGGGAACATCTATTAACATGAACGCCAATGAAGTGATCGCCAACCGCGGTCTTGAGCTTATCGGAGAGAAAAAAGGAGATTACTTCCATCTCAGTCCAAATACACATGTCAACATGTCGCAGTCGACCAACGACGCATTCCCGACTGCGATTCATATCGCGACGCTCGACTTGCTGGAAAAACTGCTCGTAACGATGGAGTCCATGCACGATGCATTTGGCCAGAAAGCAAAAGAGTTTGACGACGTCATCAAAATGGGGCGCACGCACTTGCAAGACGCGGTTCCGATCCGTCTCGGCCAGGAATTTGAAGCGTATCGCCGCGTGCTGGAACGCGACATCAAGCGGATCAAGCAATCTCGCCAGCATTTGTACGAAGTGAACATGGGCGCGACCGCTGTAGGGACAGGCTTGAATGCCGATCCGCGCTACATTACAACCGTTGTCGAGCATTTGGCAACCATCAGCGGCTTCCCGCTCGTAGGGGCGGAGCACCTGGTAGATGCGACGCAAAACACAGACGCGTACACAGAAGTGTCTGCTGCATTGAAAGTTTGCATGATGAACATGTCAAAAATCGCCAACGACTTGCGTCTGATGGCATCCGGACCGCGTGCCGGACTGGGCGAAATCTCGCTGCCAGCACGTCAGCCAGGATCTTCTATCATGCCAGGCAAAGTCAATCCGGTTATGGCCGAGGTGCTCAATCAAGTAGCCTTCCAAGTAATCGGAAACGACCACACCATCTGCTTGGCTTCCGAAGCGGGCCAACTGGAACTGAACGTGATGGAGCCAGTGCTTGTCTTCAACCTGCTGCAATCGATCAGCATCATGGACAACGCGTTCCGCGCGTTCACCCGCTACTGCCTGGAAGGCATCGAAGCAAACCGCGAGCGCATGAAAGAATACGTAGAAAAAAGCGTAGGCGTCATCACAGCTGTCAACCCGCATCTGGGCTATGAAACGGCTGCCCGCATCGCGCGCGAAGCGATCCTCACCGGAAAATCGGTGCGCGAGCTGTGCTTGCAGTACAACGTCCTGACAGAAGAAGAACTCGATCTCATTTTGGACCCGTTCGAGATGACCCACCCGGGCATCGCCGGCGCTTCCCTGTTGGATCGCCAGTAGAAGCAGCAAACGCAAGAAAACTCCCGCCCTTGTGCAAAACGAGGCAGCGGGAGTTTTTTGTTGCCGACAGAAGCAACAGGCTATCGCGCATGCGAGCGGTGCAGCCTGTTGATCTCGTCCAAAGCTTTTTATGGGGAGCTTTGCTGATGTTGCGGCAGTTGGTCGAGACTTTTGAACTCGTAGCCGCGCTTGCGAGCTTCATCAATGATCGAGCCGAGCGCGTCGGCATTGTCCTTGGAGACGGAGTGCAAAAGAATCACCGCTCCCGGATGCAGCTGTCCCATTACGCTGTCGAAGGCGAAGCGGGAACCGCGCTGTACTTTTGTATCCCAGTCCTTGTAGGCAACTGACCAAAAGACGTTGGTGTAGCCGAGTTCTTTGCTGACCGCGAGAGTCCGGTCGCTAAAAATTCCCCGCGGGGGGCGGAGATAGCGCATGGTCGCCTGTCCGGTCACTTGGCTGACGGCTTCTTTGACCCGATTCAGCTCTTCCTTGATCTTTTCGTTCGGTACGGTGGTCATGTCAGGGTGACTCCAGGAGTGATTGCCAATCAGGTGCCCTTCCTTTGTCATCCGTTTCAACAGCTCAGGCTGCTCCTTCACGTAATGTCCGGTCACGAAAAAGATCGCAGGGACCTTTTTCGCCTGAAGCGTGTCAAGAATGGCCGGGGTAAAGCCGTTTTCATATCCGTTGTCAAACGTCAAGTACAGCTCTTTTTTGCTGGTGTCGCCCAAAAAAACCGCGCCGTGCCGATCCACGATTCCTTTAAAGCCTTCCTCGTTAATAGAAGGAAGCTGTCCATTTTTGCTCTTTTTGAAGCCGAAATGGTACGGGTGATCCTGATAGGCGACCGCCGCGGAAAGCGGCAAGGTGAACGCCAACGCAAGCATGAGAATGACACCCGTTCTGAGGAGCCTTGTGCAGTGTGCTTTCATGATGCGATACTCCCTTCTTTGTCCATATCGTCATGACGGTCTCGCAGACGTTTCCATCCAAAGTTTGTCCAGTCCACCTGCAAATATGTAACAGCTGCGAAGCGCATGGCGACATCGATCAGCCAGAGCGAGGTGGCAAGATGTGTAAAAATCTACGCGCACAAAAGGGACAATCAACCATACATGCAAGCGGCAGCCGTCATATAGTATCAATGTCGACGGGAAAGCCGCTGACGAGGCTGTATGAAATCATCCGGTACCAGGAGGTGTAGTCATGGATTGGTTGCGGTATTTGCGTGACGCCGTTGGTGAGGACGAGGACATTGAAGAAATCGAAGTAAAAGTGGAATACGAAGATGGCACGAAGAAAAAATGGATCTTCTCGCGGAATCAAGATCCGGTCTTGGAAGACAACGACGACGAAGATGACGAGGACGAAGATTAATCATTCGATATAGCGAAAAAAGATACGCTCGCCAAGGCGTATCTTTTTTCTTTCGAAATCTGCTATCATGAAACATATTTTAGGAAGCAGGTACAGGCCATGAGCTTTTCAATCAGCCATCAAAAAATCAAAGAATGGTGCGGTCGCCTCTCCTACGAGCGGGGCAAAGCCTTTTATCGCTCGCAAAAGGTGAGCGTCGATACGTTTCAGCCTGAGCCGATGATCGTTCGGGCAACCGTTCAGGCAGGCAAACACGACTACCAGGTACATATGGAAGGGGATGAGGCAGGGATCGTGGCGACGTGCAGCTGTCCTGCGCTGCGTTCCTATGAACAGTATTGCCAGCATATTGCGGCTGTGCTGTTGACTGTGCGTGATCTGCCGCAGGATGAGTTTTCGCCAAAAGGGAACCGCGTGAACACGCCAGCTTCCAGGGAAAGCGCGACGGCAGACCGGGACGATCAATTGACACAGGGCATCCTCGACTTGTTTGGCGGAGCAAGACGGCAGGGGACAAGCATGAGGAAGGTACTGCTTGACGAGCGGGCGGTACTGGAAGCGGAAATCATTTGCAAAATCGTGCCGTACGGCTATCGCAAAGCGGTGATCGGAATCGAGCTGAAGCTGGGGCCAAAACGGCTGTACGTCGTCAAAAACATTCGGGACTTCCTGGCGAAAATGGAAAAAGGGGAGCCGTACGCCTTTTCCGCCCATTTTACTTACGATCCGAAGTGTCATCGCTTTTTGCAGGCGCATGAACCGATCATGGAAGAGCTTGTTCACGTCTATCATCATGAAAAGCTGTACCGCGAGACAGCAGGATACAGCTATCAGGAGGCAAAAGCGGCAGGCTCGGAGCGAACGCTGATTGTCCCGCCTTTTGCCTGGGACAGCTTGTTTGCTCACCTGCTCAAAGCTCCTGGCGTGCGCGTCGTACAGGGCGAGCAGACGTATGAAACGTTTCAGGCGCAAACCGGGAAGGTGCCGTTGCAGTTTGCATTCGATGCGGGTGACAGCGAAGCCGAATACCGTTTGACAGTCGAGGGCTTGTCCGGTTTGACCGTGCTTCGTGAATACGGATGTATTTTGCATGACGGCGTGTGGATGAAGCAGTCAACAGATGCCTGCAACAACCTGCAGCAGTTGAAACAGATGCTGGAAGCGCATCAAAGACAGGACATCGTCGTCCCCAAGGAGCAAATGGAGCCATTCATGACCAAGGTCGTTCCGGGCTTGATGAAGCTTGGCAGCGTCCGCATTGCCCAGCCTGTTGCCGACCGGATCGTGCAGACCCAGTTGAAGGCGAGGCTCTATCTCGACCGGATACGCGATCGGCTGCTGGCCGGACTGGAATTTCAGTACGGCGATATCGTCATCAATCCGCTTGTCACAGACACGAATGGACAGAACAGAGACAACGATCTGATCTTGATGCGCGACGGAGAGAAGGAGCAGCGGATTTTGGAGCTGATGGAACAAAGCGCCTTCGTCCAGACGGAAGCGGGCTATTTTCTCGATGACGAGGAAGCCGAATACGAATTTTTGCACACGGTCGTGCCCGAGCTGGAAAAATGGTGCAAAGTGTACGCGACCACGGCGGTCAAGCTGAGGCTGGCTTCCATGCACGTTCCGCCAAAGGTCAAGGTAGAGATCAATGAGCGGACGAATTGGCTGGAAGTCCGCTTTGACGTGGAAGGCTTCCCGCCTACTGAAATCAAGCAATTGCTGCTCGCTTTGGAAGAAAAGCGCAAATATTACCGCCTGCCAACAGGGGCGCTCTTGCCTTTGGAGACGAAAGAATTTGAGCGGATCAACCAGCTTGTCGACGAAATCGGAGTGCGCCACGCCAACTGGATCGCCAGCGGCTTTTCGCTGCCGATGCTGCACGGCTTGCGCTTGCTGGACACGCCGCAGGACAAGACGGTGCAGTTCGGGAAAACGTTGCGCAGTTTTCTGGAAAATATGCGCAACCCGGACAACCTCGACTTCCGCGTACCGGACAGGATGGAACCAGTTTTGCGCGACTACCAGAAGTTCGGCTTCCAATGGCTCATGACGCTCGCCCATTACGGTTTTGGCGGCATTTTGGCGGACGATATGGGGCTTGGCAAAACGGTGCAAAGCATCGCGTACATGGTAGCCAAGCTCCCCGACATTCGCAGCCGCAAACAACCGATCCTGATCGTTTCGCCTGCCTCGCTTCTGTACAACTGGCGCAACGAGTTGAACAAGTTCGCTCCGGAGCTTGTAGTCCGCATCGTGGACGGGAGTCGGCAGGAACGGAATACGGCGCGCGAGGAAGCGGTGGATGTGCTGATCACGTCTTACCCGCTTTTGCGCAGGGATTACGCCGAATATGCCGAGCGCACGTTTCACACGCTGTTTTTGGATGAGGCGCAGGCGTTTAAAAACCATACTACCCAGACGGCGCAGGCTGTGAAGAGCATTCAGGCCGGGCAGCGCTTTGCCTTGACCGGAACGCCGATCGAAAACAGGCTGGAGGAACTGTGGTCGATCTACGACGTTGTGTTTCCCGAGCTATTTCCCCAGCGCAAAGCTTTTCAGGACTTGCCAAGAGAAGTCATCGCCAAGCGGGCCAGACCGTTTTTGCTGCGCAGGCTGAAATCAGAGGTCTTGCAGGAGCTGCCGGAAAAAATCGAAACCTTGCAAGCGACGGCGCTTCTGCCGGAGCAGCAAAAGCTGTACATCGCCTATTTGGCCAAGCTGCAACAAGACGCCGTGAAGCACTTGAACGAGCAAACTTTTGACAAAAACCGGATCAAGATTTTGGCGGGCTTGACCAGACTTCGCCAGCTGTGCTGTCATCCAGCCCTGTTTGTCGAGGGCTACGAAGGCAGCTCCGCCAAATTCGAGCAATTGCTTGAGGTGTTGGAAGAATGTCTCGGCGCAGGCAAGCGCGTCCTGCTCTTTTCGCAGTTCACGGAGATGCTCGCCATCATTGGTCGGGAGCTTGGCGATCACGGCATTCCGTTTTTTTACCTGGATGGCAACACGCCAGCCGCCGAACGGATTGAACTGTGCAACCGATTCAACGACGGAGAATGCGACTTGTTCCTCATGTCGTTGAAGGCAGGGGGGACGGGTCTGAATTTGACGGGAGCGGACACGGTCATTTTGTACGATCTGTGGTGGAATCCGGCTGTTGAGGAGCAGGCAGCAGACCGGGCGCACCGGATCGGCCAGAAAAGGGTCGTCCAGGTCATCAGACTGGTGGCTCAAGGGACGGTCGAAGAAAAGATGTACGAGTTGCAGCAAAAGAAAAAGCATTTGATCGAGGAAGTCATCGCCCCCGGAGAAGCAGCGATTTCGACGATGAGCGAAGAAGACCTGCGGGAAATTTTGATGATATGACCAAAAAGCGGCCAGTCTGCCAAGTTGCGCAGAACGGGTCGCTTTTTCGTTGGAGGAATTGGCAAACTGCCAAGGATATTTGTCCGTTTCGTCAACCTGTATACACGAATATTTTATGAAGAAGGTGAGCGCTTGAATTAGGAACACGGGGGGAATGGAATGGAACAGTATGTGATCAAACCATGGGACACTAGAGATGGAAGCGAGCCCACTCCTGTCGATTGGGATATGCAAGTACCTCCGGAAGTAGATGCAGTCGCTGAGCTTGTCATAAAGGAATACGATATGACCGTTCACAACAGGACATTGATTACCTCGAAGCCTGACAAAGGCGGTGCCATCTGGCGAATCGAGACGAACAAAGGTCCGCGCAGTTTGAAAGTGCTCCACCGGACGCCAGAGAGAAGCCTCTACAGCGTAGGTTTGCAGGAATACGTAGTCAGGCAGGGAGCAAGGGTGCCAGCGCTGATTCCGGCCAGGGACGGGAAGCTGTTTGTGGAGAAGGGCGGAAAGCTGTGGATTGTCACCGACTGGATTTCCCTTGAACCAGCGGCCAAAGTCGACCTGACAGGGGCGCAGGAGCTGTGCTACGGCTTGGGCGAATTTCATCGGCACACCAAAGGGTACGTGCCGCCAGCAGGGGCCAAAAACTCTTCCCGTCTGTATCGCTGGCCCAACTACTATCAAAAGATCGCCAAAAAAATCGGCTGGATGCGTGAAATGGCCAAAGCGTATCGGGAAACGGCGGCAAGCGGTCCGATCTTGGCGGTCGTCGACAAATACGAACAGCAAGCAATCGCAGCACTGGAGCGGCTGAAAGCATCTTCCTATCCGAAAATGGTGCAAATGGGCGAGCCGCACTGGGGATTGGTTCACCAGGACTACGGCTGGTCCAATGGACAGAACGGACCTGGCGGACTGTGGGTTATCGACCTGGACGGCGTGGCGTACGACTTGCCGTTTCGCGACCTGCGGAAGCTGATTACCAGCACGATGGACGACATGGGTGTCTGGGACGTGACATGGATGAGAGGGATGATCGAAGCGTATCACCGGGCGAACCCGCTCGATCGTGAGTCCTTCGAAATCCTGTTGCTCGATATGTCCGTGCCAAACGAATTTTACAAGCATTTAAAAGAAATGTTTTACGATCCGGTCACCTTCCTGAACACCGAGGCAGAGGGTATTTTGCAGCGGGTCGTGGCAACCGATCAGACAAAAGACCAGGCGCTTGCGGAGTTGGCCAAAGACAGCGGTCAATACCAGCCGGGCGATTACACGCAAGTGGTTGTACCGCGTTCACCGGAACGGCAATCGCTTGCGAGTACAGAGAATCAGGCAAACTGGCAGCTTGCTGACCAAATGCAGCTTCCTGCTCAAAGTCAAGTTCCAGAGCAAAGTCAAGTGCTTGTGCCTGTCGCGGAAGAAAAAGCGGTACTGGCAGCAGACGCCCGCCGACCAAAAGCGAAGGTCGAGAACAAGCCAGACGAAGTCAAGGCGAAAAAGGCGCTGCGCATTCCTGAGCCTGAGCCGATCCGCGCCGCTACAGTGAAGAAGCCGCAGGAGCCGAAGGAGCGAGAAAAGGCGCGGCCGGAAACGCGCAAAGGGCCGGTCAAGCAAGAAAAAGAACGCACTCCGGTTGCTGTCCAAACAACCACTCCTCCGTCAGGCTGGTTCATCAAGGCCCCAATTGTTACACCCGTTGAAAAAGCGGAGCCTGCCAAGAAACAAGGCCCGCGCCTGAAAGCAAAAGTAGCACCCGCAAAACGTGCAAGGACGGGAGATAAGCCAGTCAAGAAGAAAGCGTCCAGTCAGGGAAGCAAACAAAGCGCAACGAACAAAAAAGCGGTTGCCAAAAAAGCAATTACAAAGCTGCAAGCAAAAAAACCGCTCAACAAGTCTCCCAAAACGAGCGAAAAAGCAAAAGCAGGGAACCAAGTGGTAGCAAAGTCCGGTTCTCCCCGGAAAACTCAGCATGCAGCCGTCACGCATCCATACAAAAAAACGGCAGCTCCAAGCCGGAAATCAGCCAGCAGCCAAGCAAAAAAGCCGCGTTCGGCAAAAGCGCAAAAAACAGGCAGAAACATGCTGTGAGTCGCAATAGGAAAGGAGAATTCGGATGAAGGTAGTCATGATCTGTACGGAAAAACTGCCCGTTCCTCCGGTGCGGGGCGGTGCGATCCAGACGTATATAGCGGGAATCGCGGACACGCTGGGACAGCACCATGATTTGACCATTCTCGGGACGTCTGACCCGACTCTCGCCATGGACGAAAGGGTGCGGAACGTCCGTTATGCGCGTGTGCACGGACTCGGCGTGTTCGAAATCTACGCGCAGGAAGTGCTCGCGTTTTTGCGGGCGAATGCGTACGATGTCATCCACGTGTTCAATCGGCCGCGGCTCGTGCCGATGATTCGGGAAGTGTGCCCGAATGCGCGAATCGTGTTGAGCATGCACAACGACATGTTTGATGCCGCCAAAATCTCTCCGGAGGACGCGGCGCAAGCCATTGCCAGCACATCAAAAATCATCACGATCAGCGATTATGTCGGCCGCGTCATCGCGTCGCTCTACCCGCAAGCCCAAGGCAAGCTGCGCACGATCTATTCAGGCGTCGATTTGCAGACGTTCGTACCGTGGGAAAGCTCGCAGACCGCGCGAAAAATTCGTCAGGAGCTGCGGATTGCGCACAATTTGGGAAACAAGCAAGTCATTTTGTTCGTCGGCAGGCTCACCCCGAAAAAAGGGGCGGACATTCTGGTGCGGGCGATGAATGAGCTTGGTGCCCATCATGACAATCTGGCGCTGGTGCTCGTAGGCGGTTCGTGGTACAGCGTCGACAAGATCAGCGATTACGTAGCGTATGTACGCGCGCTCGCCGACCGTTTGCCGATTCCGGTCATTACGACTGGATATGTGGCAGCAGAAAACATTCACCACTGGTTTTGGGCGGGAGATATTTTCGTCTGTCCTTCGCAGTGGGAGGAGCCGCTTGCTCGCGTCCATTACGAAGCGATGGCCGCAGGGTTGCCGTTTGTGACGACGAAGCGCGGTGGAAACGCAGAAGTCATCATCGGAGGAAACGGGCTTTTGGTGGAAGAACCGGAGAATCCGCAGTCGTTTGCCACCCAGTTGAAACAGTTGCTCGCCAGTCGTGAGTTGCAGCGCAAAATGGGCAACAGCGGCAGAAAACTGGCAGAGCAACGCTTTACGTGGAATCGGGTGGCCGAGGAAGTGCTGGATGTATGGAGGAGCTTGTCGTTTGAAAACTGACGGGAGACAAATGCCCACTTTCACGAGACGGGATCGGAGAAGTGGGCTATGGCTCGTTTTTTTCCCGCAGAAAAGACAAGCCTACGGTTGCTTATTCAAGCCTTCGAGAGCTTGTCCAAAACAACAAAAGCTGTCGCTGCAAAAAGCAGCTCCCACTCCTGGGGTGTTTTTGCATAAAGAGGACGTCGCATGAGGCAAAGGAGTGGGAGAACGGGGGAAGGCGCGTACCTTACAAAGCTTTTGCCGATCCTTCGATCACTTTCAATACGACGGGTTCAGCCTCGTCTTCTTCGTGCGTGGCAAATGCCTCGGCCGGAGGTGGAGCATCCGGGATGATCGCGGCAATGCGGTTCAGCGGGATGAGAATACAAGTTCCGTGGTTGGCGTCCAGCGCAAGCTCGATGATTCCATCGTCTACTCTCTTTAGTTGTCCGACCCGATAAGGGCGGCTGTCCGGCCCCCAGTCGGAAGTAAGGATCACTTCGATGGTCCGGTTTTGCCGCATGCATTTTTGCAGTTCCTTGCGCAGTCCAGCCACGCTTTCCTGCTCGGGAGTATCCTCTGCTTCTACGTCCACTTTGACAATCGGAGCGGGAATGACCAACGGCTTGGGCGCTTCGAACTGGACGATTGGCGCTTCTACCTGAACGGTCGGGGTGGCGCTGGTGACGGATACATGAGGAGCAGGCGTCGTCACTTTCACCTGGGGTGCGCGCACGTGGAGGCGGACGATTCGGTGCAGCCTGTCTAGCAAGCGGTTGGCAGTCCGGCTACCGGGCTGACGGCGCCTGCTGCTCGCGGCTGACTTCGCTCTGGCCTTCTTTTTGGCTGATTTCAAGAGAATACACCTCCTACTGTCTTGCTTTATCCTATTCAGCACAAAAACGGACCGAAATGGACAAATACCCGCAGAGAACGAAAATCAGGCAGGAAAACATCGGTAAATTTAGCGGAAATTTTTAAAATCAAATGGAAAATCGTGTATACTATTCAGGTAATCTCAAAAAGAGAGATGGAGGATTTACCATGAATCAAATGCCAATGACCCCAATGGGAGTGGGGAAATTATTGGACAAAAGCTTTAACGTTTACCGTCAGCACTTCGGAGCGTTCTTTCTCCTGGCTCTTATTTGGTTTGGCCCTTTTCTGCTGGTGCAGCAGTTGCTCCTGATCGATGTCAGCAGCATTCCGCTGCTCATGCAGGATACGGAAGGGCTGGAATTTTGGGAAGCAATGGGTGAAAAGTTTGGTGGTCAAGAAGATTTGCTCACCCAAAACGTAGCCATGATGCTTCTGTATGCGTTCGTCGTTGCGCCGTTGACGATGGTTGTTGCCTATCCGCAATTGATCGCGGGTGCCACGTTCATGACGAAGTCTGCGTTGGAGGAACAGCCTGTTGATTTGAAGGCGGGATTGAAGCAAGCATTGGGCAGATTTTGGCCGCTTGTGGGGAGCACGATTGTTTACGGCTTGCTGGCGGTCGCCTTGACGATCGGTTTTCTGCTCGTCTTTATGCTCATCGGCTTCTTGCTGGTGCTGGCTACCGGAAATTCGATCGAAACGTTCTTCGATTCCGACAGCACGTTGAGTCCGTTTATTTTTATCGTTGTCTTTTTGTTCGGCTACATCTTGTTTTTGGCCGGAATCGTTCTCGTCCCGGGTTATTTCCTGCTCAGATGGAGCTTTTACCTGCCGCTCGTCCTGTTTGAAAGAAACGGCATCGGGATCGACAAAAGCTGGAATTTGACAAAAGGAAATTTTTGGCGATTGTTTGCGATCTACCTCGTGCTCAGCATTCTGTATTCGATCTTTTCCGGCGGCATCCAGGTGGCTGTCATGGGCATTATGGGAACGTCTGTCATCTCCCAAATCATCATGGTCGTGCTCAGTTGCCTGCTGATGCCGTGGATGGCGATTGTTTATGCGCTCGCCTACTTCGATTTGCGAGTCCGCAAAGACGGCACGGACCTGGAAGCCCTCATGAGCAAACAACTGGATCAAGATATCGACCGCCTTTTGGCAAAAGAATCAGGAGCTACCCATGAGTAACGCAAACCCTTGGACAGCGGACAAGGAGCATTTGCAGGAAATTTTGCAAAGGGACGAATTTCACGCTCTTCAGGACAACGGGCCAAGCCTCTGGGAGAGAGTGATCGATTTTTTGATCGACTTGATTTCCAAACTTTTTTCGTGGTCAGAAGTTCCGGCGGGGGCTGCCACGACGGCATCCACCGTTGTCCTGATCGTCGGAGCATGCTTGCTGATCGCGGTCATTTTTTGGCTGTTCCGCAGAATGGTATGGGAACAAAAGCGGCAGTCGCCCCTGTTCGTTCACGGTGAAAAAATTCGCACGCACGCCGATTACTTGCGGGAAGCAAAAGAATGCGCTGCCCGCGGTGATTGGCGTGCAGGGGAGCGCTCGCTGTTTTTGGCGCTGCTTGTCTACATGCAAAAGCAGTCGTGGATTCGGATCGAGCAATGGAAGACGAACTGGGAATACGCAGCGGAAATCGAACTCAACCAGCCGCAGGCAGAAGGGCAGTTTCGCCGTTTTGCGCGCGCCTTCGAGCAGGCTTGGTACGGGCAAGTAGAAGTAGATCAATCCGGCTATGCAGAGCGGATTCGCGAGCTGGAGCAGATTTTTGGCAAGGAGGGACAGCATGAATAGCCTGAGAACGTATCGGATCGGCATCATCGTGGCGATCGTGCTGCTCATCGTCGTCGGCTGGTTTGTGGTCAAGCCGGCAGCGACCCACTTGCCGCCTTACCTGGCGTCTTCCGCTCAGCCGGACGGAATCAAGGCTGTACTGCTTTTGCTGGAAGAGAAAGGCGGACGGGTCAAGGAATGGCGGCAGCCCACTCACATGCTGCCGACAGCGTCTGGACAGGCGCTCCTGGTCGTGGAGCCGCAAAGCTTGACGGACAAGGAACAGGAGTCCTTGCTTGAGTGGGTCGAGAGCGGAAACGACCTGCTTCTGTTTTCCGAGCATCCAATCGATTGGGAAGATGTGCCCTTTGAGCCGAAATTCAGCGAAGGTGCAAGCAAAGAACGCAATATTCAAGGCCAGGGACTGCCAGAAGGACAGAGCGGAAAAGCCAGGACGCTTGTCAGATGGCAGGAAGCAGATGGGCTGGAGCCGCTGTTTTATGACGAGCAAGGGATTCTTGCAGGCAGAGTCGAGCTGGGGGCTGGAAGCGTCTCGTATTTTCTCGTCCCGGATTGGTTGACGAATCGCAAAATAAACGAATTGTCCCATTTTGAGGCGGTATGGCCGCATTTGCAAGAAAACTGGTCGGTGATCTGGGTGGACGAATATCACCACGGGTTGCAGGAGACGCCGGGTTTGCTGGCGATTTATCCCGGCTGGCTGGTCGCGACCATCATTCAGCTGTCGCTTGTGTTGCTGTTGTTCGTCTGGTGGAAAGGGAAACGGTTTGGCCCTGTCTACACTTTGCGCGAATGGACGGTGCGACGCGGGGACGAAACGCTTCTCGCCGTGGCGAGCTGGTATGAGCGGCGAAGCCTTGCGCGTGATGCGCTCGCGCACAGGGAGGCGTACTTGCGCCAGCTGCTGCACGACCGCTGGGGGATTCACCAAAAAGCGGACCGCGCACAAATTTTGCACAGTGCCAAGCAGCGGTGGAGCGAACCGCGCGTCCAGAAGCTCGCTGATGTGCTGGAGCGTCTGGAACGAGTGCGCAGCCAGGAGAAATACTCGGCGAAGCAGCTTTTGGCAGACAGTCTTTTGCTGGATGAAATGATTACGGAATTAATGAAGGAGTGACGTATACATCGTGGAGCCATTGTTGCAACAGATGGAAAAAGAATTGGTTGGACAACGCCAAAACATCCGGCTGCTCGTGACCGCCTTGCTCGCTGGCGGCCATGTTTTGCTGGAAGGAGTGCCGGGAATCGGAAAGACGAAAATGGTTCGTGCTTTGTCGGGACTGATCGGCGGGGAGAGCAGACGAATCCAGTTTACGCCGGACATGATGCCTTCTGACATCATCGGCCATGTCGTATTCAACATGCAGGACAATCGCTTCGAGACGATCAAAGGTCCTGTCTTTGCCAATTTGCTCCTGGCAGACGAGATTAACCGCACGCCACCGAAAACCCAGGCAGCTTTGCTGGAAGCGATGGAAGAAGGACAAGTGACGATTCACGGCGTCACGTACCCTTTGCCCGATCCGTTTTTCGTCGTCGCGACACAAAACCCGGTGGAGTACGAAGGAACTTACGTGCTGCCAGAGGCGCAGCTCGACCGCTTTTTGTTCAAGCTGACGATGCAGTATCCGTCGCACGAAAGCGAGAAGCAAATCCTGATTCAACACGCGCCGTTTACGCGAAAGCAAGAAGAAAAACAAGCGCCAGTCTACAGTCTGGACGATATTTTGGCACAGCGCCGCAAGCTGCAAGACGTTGTGGTCGACGATTCGATTTTCGAGTACATTACCACCTTGATTCGCAAGACGCGAGAAACGAAGCGGCTGCTGCTCGGAGCCAGCTCGCGCGCGGGGATTGCCGTTTTGATGGCCAGCAAGGCTTGGGCGCTTCTGGACGGCAGAGAGTATGTGACGCCGGATGATGTGAAGATGGTTGCCCGGCCTGCCTTGAGGCACCGTCTCATCCTGTCACCCCAGGTAGAATTGGAGGGGGGTACCAGTGACCACATCATCGAAGAAACGTTGGCCGCTATCCCGGTTCCTCGCTGATTTGTTGGCAGACCGCTTCGTTTTGCCGACGAAGCGGCTGCTCGTGCTGTTGCTGCTCGGCGCGCCGATTGCTATCGTCGGCTTTGTGCTTCAGGCGGGCTTTACGGCATTTTGGCTGTACAACGCCTTGATCTTGCTGGCGAGCCTGTTTGATTGGCTGACGCTGCCCAAGCGCAAGGACCTGGAGCTTCGCCGCGTGCTTCCTGAGCAGAGTGATATGGGACAGTCGTTCATGGTCGAGGTGGAGCTGGCAAACAAAAGCGGTCAGTCCGTGTCCTTTGTTCTCCAGGATGACCTGCCGCTGTCTTTTGCGGAAACAGGGCCGATCCATGGCATCATGGAAAGCGGCGAATCGCGTATCAGCTACCAGACGCGTGGCACGGAGCGGGGGCGTTATGATTTTCGCTGGCTGTACTTGCGCTGGAGCGGAAAGATCGGGTTGTGGCATCGGCAAAGCCGTTTTGCTGCTCCCCAGGCGATCAAAATTTACCCGGACTTGTCACAAGTTCGCGGCTATTTGAACTCGTTGCAGGAAAGCTTGATTGTCGACGGCAAAAAAATTGTGCGGCGGGCGAGGGCGGGCTCTGAATTTCATGCGATCCGCGAATACGTGCCGGACGATGATCCGCGCACGATCAACTGGTCGGCGTCTGCGCGCTCCAGGCGTCTGATGACGAACCAGTATCGGCCGGAGCACGGGAAAGTCATTACGATTCTCGTCGACTGTGGCAGGCTGATGGGAGTGGAGCTGAACAACCAGAGCAGGCTTGACCAGTCGCTGGAAGCGGCAATCACGCTCGCCGCTGTCGCACTGCGTCAGGGAGATCAGGTAGCGTTTCTGGCTTACTCGCATGAGATCAAGAAGTACATACCGCCAGGGCGAGGCATGGGGCATTTGCACACGATTTTGGAAGCGAGCTACGACTTGTCCCACGATTTTGTCGAGGCAGACCCGGCCAAGGCGCTGGAGTTTATGCATCGCCAGCAAAAGCGGCGCAGCTTGATGGTGCTTTTTTCCGACATGGAAAATTACCTGGTGGAAGATTTGCTCGTCGGCTATTTGTGGAAAATGCGCCGATCGCACTTGTTTTTGCTGCTCTCGCAAGCCGATCCGGTGCTGCACGAGTGGAGTCGCGTCCCGGTGGAAAACAGCCGATTGGCGTACGTCAAGGCAGTCGCACAGCGTTTTCAGCTCGACCGCAAAGCTTTTCAACAAAAAATGACCGGCGCGGGCATCCAGGTACTCGATGTTCCGGCCGATCAGTTGACGCTCGCGGTGATCAATGCTTATTTGGATATAAAAGCGCGCGAGGCATTGTGAGCCTGGCGTCTTCGCCCGAAAAAATACCAGAGGGCGAGCAGCAGCATGGTGGCAGCCGCGACGAGGTATTTGACCTCCAGGGACAGCGAGGAAGGTGTGATATAGCCTTCAATGATCCCCGCCACAAACAGCAGCGGCAAAGTGGCGAGCAACAGCTGGGCTGATTCCTTGGCTGCCTCCAAAAACTGATGTTTGCGGTCGTAGCGGCCTGGCACAAGCAGACGATAACCCATGTGCAAGCCTGCTCCTCCGGCGATGAAGATCGCAGTCAGCTCGATGACGCCGTGCGGCAAGATGTACGCCCAGAAAGCGTAGCTGCTGTCGGCTTGAAAATAGACGGCAGCCAATGCTCCGACCAACAGTCCGTTGAACAGCAGCAAATAGATCGGAACGAGTCCGAACGTAATCCCGCTCACAAAAGCGAGAATGGCGACTTTCATGTTATTGGTCATGATCATCGTAGAAATAACGGGACTGTTGATGGCGTCGTGCCCCTCGCCGAGTCTGGACGGATCGATCTGCTCGGCCATTCCCTGCGGCAGCACGTAGTACAGGTTGAGCGGATCAGCCAGCACCGCGACGAATCCCGATACGCCGCCGATCACAAAAAGCAGGGCGGCCATCCCGATGAAGCTGATCCGAGTGTGCATCAGCGCAATCAGATGGACGCCGAAAAAATGTCTGAGCTGCTGCCAGCTCCCGGACTGCTGCTTGTACGTCAAGTTGTGGGCGCGGGAGACGAGCTGATTGAGGTAAAGCGTGATTTCGTCTGCTGGATGATACGAGCGAACCAGCGCCAGATGAGCGGAAGCTTTTTTGTACAAATGGGTCAGACGATCTATGTCTGCGGCTGTGATGTGCCGTTGCTTGCGGGTGAATCGTTCGACCAGTTGTTCCAGTTCGGCCCAAGCTGCTTTATGCTTGTGCCAAAACGAGGTAATATCCATGGATATGGCCTCCTTATCTAGTAAAATGAGAGGGAGAAGCGAACCGGCATGAATGAAAATCCATCCATGAACCAGGCGAGCCGAGAAGCGTCTGTTGTCACACCTGAGCATGTCATGCTGCGATTCCAGACAGCGGGATTGGGCAGTCGTGCCGCCGCTCAGCTCATCGACACCGTCATTTTGTTCCTGGTTAATCTTACTGTATTTATTGTGATCGGTATAGTCATTTTTGGGAGGAAAGATAATTTTTTCCTGGATGCGGACAACTATGCATTCGCGATCGGGCTCTTCCTGATTTTTGTCCTAAACTTCGGCTATTTCTTGTTTCTGGAGGCGCTCTGGTCGGGACAAACCGTGGGGAAAAGATGGATGGGGATTCGCGTCATCCGCGACAACGGCCAGCCAGCGACGTTTTTGTCTTCGACGATTCGCAATCTGTTCCGCATCATTGACGGCCTCCCATCCGGCTATTTTCTCGGGGCGCTGGTCTCGTTTTTTCATCCGCGAGACAAGCGCATCGGCGATCTGGTCGCAGGTACGATCGTCGTGGTAGAGGGTGGCGGACGCACTGGCCTTTTCCAAAAAAACAAGCGCAAAAAAGCGGAGAGCCTGGCGTCGTTCCAAGAGCCGCTACTTCTGACTGAAAGCCAAAAACAGTCGTTCACACGGGAGGACTGGGTGCTCCTTTCTACCTTTATGACGAGACAAGCGACACTGTCAGAAGACAAGAAGCTGGAGCTGGGAAGACAGCTCGCAAGCATGCTGCAAAAGAAGCTGGACTACAAGGAAGAGCATGCCGTTTCCGGGGAGCCGCTCCTGTTTTTGCAGCAGCTGTACCGTACGCTGGAAAGAGAGTGGACTCTGGGAAAATAGCCATAACCAGGCGGGCCCACCCACTTTGATGAATACGTGGAGAGACTTGCAACCGAAAAGAGCAGATATCGTCGCAACGAATCGCGATGGTATCTGCTTTTTTTGACCAAAAATTCCACTTTTTTCGCAAACGGTTTGTCGAAAAATAATCTATGTTATAATAAAACCTCATTCTATGTCACAGAAAGGAGGAGGGGGCCGATGAACGACAAATACATGGGAACTTCATCGACTTCGTCAACTACGTTGCCACTCCCGGCGAACGGGAAGCAGGCGGGAAGACGCAAACGAGGCAGCCTGCTGCAGGCATTGTTTCCCTCCAGAACAGAAGGCAAGCGACCACTGCTGCCAATCGCACTCGCTGTACTGGTTTGGGTAGGACTTGCTTATGCAGGTTACGCCTTTGCTGCCCATACGCTGGACAAGCAGCAGCAATTTGTGAACCTGCGGATCAATCAGATACAAGAAGAGAACCAGAAGCAGATGCAAGCTTTGGGAGAGCAGCTGGTGACGGTGCAGGACGAGATGAAAGCGGTGCAGGCTGGTCTTGGCAATCTGGAGGAAGACCTGCAATTGACAGGCGAAACAATCGGCGGAACGAACAAAACAAAAGAAGCCTTGCAGGATCGGATTGACCAGCTGAACAAGCAACTGGTTGATTTGAAGGCGTCGCTGAAAAAACTGGAGGATGCCGCTCGTGCTTGGTAAAGTCAACCGCTTTTTCCTGTTCCTGCTGGCACCAGCTCTCGGCTTCCTCGTTGCCTTTTCCACGATCCAGCCTGCGGAAACGTTGCAGGCAGAAGGTTTGGCGCTCTCGGCACACGAATCGAAAAAGCTGGCGGATGACTTGGGGCAGCAATTGGATGACACGAAGACAAAGCTGCGCAACGTCGAGATTGTCGTGGAAGATATTCGCGATCGCGCCAAGGCGGAGCAAAAAGATTACGAAGAGCAAAACAAGCACATCAACAACTTGCTTGTGACGAGCAGATCGCAGACACAAAAGTCGGCGGATGTGCTGGACACGATTTTGTCGAACATGCTCGGCAATCCAATCGGGCAGTCTTTCGGGAAAAAGTCGACCGTCAAAGTATATTCGCTGCAAGAAGCGGGCTATCGCGGATATATGGCGAAAGTTCGCCTCCAGGACCCGAGCGCCTTGAAGATGGTCCTGGCGAACAACTCGGTCAAAAGCAAAGGCGAGACGACAAGCCACGCCGGCAAGCGCACGGGAGCTGTTCTGGCGATCAACGCCGGAGGCTTCATGAGCGACAGCAAAGGCTATCTCCAGCCGCTCGGCATTACCGTTGTTGACGGCAAGATTCGCACGTTTTCCAACAATTCGAATCTGAGCTTCGTCGGCTTCAACAACAAAGGCCACCTGGTGGGAGCGAACATCAAGACCCAGGCGCAAATTACCCAGCAGGGCATTTTGCAAGGGGCGAGCTTCTTGCCAAGGCTGCTCCAGGACGGGAAACGCTTGCCGATTCCCCGCGCCTGGGCGAATGCTCGCCAGCCGCGCACGCTCATCGGTCACTTCGATAACGGCGACTTGCTCGTCATCGTGATCGACGGCAGAAGAGAAGGCTGGAGCAATGGGGTTACGCTCGAAGAAGCACAGCGCAAATTGCAAGAATTTCACGTTGTCGATGCATACAATCTCGATGGCGGCGGCTCCAGCGCGTTTTATTACAACGGCAAACTGTTGAACAAGCCTTCTGGCGGGAAGGAACGGCCTGTTGTCAGCAATCTGGTGATCATGCCGTAAATCAAAAAACGATTGGAATGATGCACACTCTTCCGACGAGGCACAGCGCTCGCGTTCGGGAGAGTGTTTTTTTCTTGGCAAGAGAGCGGACGGGTTGACCGGAAAAAATGCTGAAAATTATAATAATAGCAAAAGGAAGCAATAACCAGGGGGGATCGTATGAAAAAAAGGACAGTGCTAGCCCTCTCGTTCGTTGTCGTTTGTTCGCTTGCGCAGTTTGCCATTGCCAAAGTTCCCGGCGTTCCGGAAGGCGTAGATGGCGCCACAAAAGGAATCGTAGCGGTCTCCCACCCTGCGGCCGCACAGGTTGGCCGCGACATTTTGGCCAAGGGCGGAAATGCCATTGATGCCGCTGCCGGAATCCAGCTGGCGCTCAACGTGGCAGAGCCGTACATGTCAGGAATCGGCGGCGGTGGTTTTATGCTGATTTACTTGAAGGATCAGAATAAAATTACGATCATCGACAGCCGCGAAGTCGCTCCGGCCAAGGTGACCGCTGACATGTTTCTGCAAGCGGACGGAAAGCCGATCCCGTTTGAACAGCGGCATACTAGCGGCAAGGCAGTCGGTGTGCCCGGGACTTTGCTTGGCGTGGCAGAAGCGCTGGACGATTACGGTACGTGGGATTTGCCGCAAGTGCTTGCACCTGCCATCGAGCTGGCGGAAAAAGGCGTGCGCGTCAACTGGGTGACGGCAGACTACATCGCCAAGTCGCGCGACAAGCTCGAAAAGTATGCGACTGCGGCGAAGGTGTTCCTTCCACAAGGACAACCGCTTGCGGAAGGGCAAATTCTCGTGCAGCCCGATCTGGCAAAAACGTTGAAACTGATTCGCGACAAAGGACCGGACGCCCTGTACGCAGGGGAAATTGGGCAAGCGCTTGTCCAGGAAGTGCAGCGCACAGGCGGCACGATGACGATGGATGATCTCAAGGCTTACCAGGTCAAGGAACGGGAGCCGATCCGCGGCATGTTTCGCGGCTATGAGGTGATCTCCATGGCTCCGCCCAGCTCGGGTGGCTTGACCATGATCCAGATTTTGAAGCTGATGGAAGGGTACAACAACCAGCAGGACGGCTTCGGGTCCGTGACTTATTTGCATCATCTGATAGAAGCGAACCACCTCGCATACGCTGACCGGGCGGCGTACATGGCAGACGAGGATGTGTATCCCGTGCCCAAGCAGGGACTGCTCCACGACGATTACATAAAAGAACGGCGCAAGCTGATTGGAGAAGAAAAAGCCAATTCGCAAGTAACGGCTGGCGATCCGTGGCGATTCGATTCTGGTCGCAAGCCTGAGGTTGCCTTCAAGCTGATCGACAATTCGCCAGTCAAGCAGACGACTCATTTTTCCGTTATGGACAAATGGGGCAATCTCGTCTCGTACACGACAACGATTGAGGACGTCTTTGGCAGCGGTGTGATGGTGCCAGGCTACGGCTTTATGCTCAACAATGAGCTGACCGACTTTGACGCGGTACCTGGAGGTGTCAATCAGGTGGAGCCTGGCAAGCGCCCGCGCTCCAGCATGACACCGACGATCGTGCTGAAAGACGGGAAGCCGTTCCTCGCTATCGGTTCGCCAGGCGGATCGACGATTATCGCTTCCGTGTCGCAGACGATTCTGAATGTGATTGACCACGGCATGAGTATTGAGGAGGCGATCCGTGCGCCACGCCTTTTTTCCAGCGAATATCCGCATGTCTCCTGGGAAGCGGGGATTGATCAGGACGCCATTTTGCAGTTGATGGCAAAAGGTCATGTCTTTGCCGAGGAGCCGACGGATATCGGCAATGTGCAGGCGATCGTCTACGATTTTGAGACAGGCAAAATGTACGGGGGAGCGGACAATACGCGAGAAGGGACTGTGCTGGGCGTCGACGCCATCGCCTATACAGCCGCTGAACCGCCGGAAGTTTCGTATGAAGCGGGAGAGCCGTTTGCCATCTCGGTAAATGGGCAGACGTACCCTTTTTTGGCCGAGCAAAAGCTGGTCGCAAAAGGCATCGCGTATGTGCAAGCGGACAAATTGCTGCTCGGTTTGGGCGCGGGCTCAGAAGACTTCCGTTCAGACGCCCTCACCGTAAACGGCACGGAGTATCTCCCGGTCAAAAAAGTCGCGGAAAAGCTCGGATATGCCGTTAGCTGGGATGAGCGCGCGCGAGTGATCGCCTTGAACAAATAAATTCGCATGAGCGAAAGGTGGAAGCGACATTGAAAAAAGTATTGGTACTCGGGGGAACCCGCTTTTTTGGCAAGCGTCTTGTGCATCTGCTGATTGAATCGGGAGCAGATGTGACTGTGGCGACGAGAGGCTTGACCGAGGTAGACTTGCCGCCGCAGGTGAAGCGGCTTGTAGTTGACCGCGACGATAAAGCTTCGCTGGCAATCGCGGGGGAAGAGCAGTGGGATATCGTGTACGACAACATTTGTTATTCCTATCAAAATGCGCTGGACGCATGTGAAGTTTTTCGCGGCAAGGTCGGCAAATACGTGTTGACCTCTACCTTGTCCGTCTATGATTATGCGGAGCAGGCGCTGAAAGAGGAGGAGTTTGATCCGTATACGTATCCGCTGCGCCCGGGAACTCGCGAGGGCGTCAGCTATCAGGAAGGCAAGCGCCAGGCCGAAGCGGTATTTTTCCAGACGGATGCCTTTCCTGTTGTCGCCGTGCGTTTTCCGATCGTGCTTGCGGAAGAGGACTACACGCGCCGACTGCATTTTCACGTTGAACATGTCCACGAGGAACAGCCGATCGGGCTGGAAAATCCGCAAGCGACCATGTGCTTTATTCACGCTGGCGAAGCCGCGAGATTTTTGCAATGGGCGGGAACGGGCTCTGTGACAGGGCCAGTCAATGCCAACTCGCACGGCACGGTGACGTTGCAAGCTTTGCTCGACAACATTGCGCAAGCCGTGGGGAAACCGGCGCGCATTCAGCCAGAAACCGCTCCTTCCGACCAGTCGCCTTTTGGATTTCCCCATTCCTTTTTCATGGACAACAGCAAGGCAGCTGCCGCAGGATTTGCCTTTTTGACCCTCGAATCTTGGCTGCCAGCGCTTATTCAGACGATTGCAAAAGAAACAATGCATGCAAAAGCGTGACAATCCGTCCTTTTTTTTCGTCTAACTCCATGGTAAGGTAAAGCAGAACATATGTGTCTGTATGGAACCAGGAGGACAGGTCATGAACAAGAATCGCACCAATGGTCTTGCCATCGTCGCCGCATTATCCGTAGCGCTGCTCAGTGGATGTGAGGCACCATCGCTGGATGGATTGCTCTCGACAAACAATCCGTCCCAGCCAGCAGGGAATACAGCGACAACGGCAGATGGTACACAAACAAACACAGCGGAGCCAACCGCGGGAGATTCCTCTCGCAGCAAATGGGCATCACTGGCGGAGACAATCCAGGACGTCAATGGAGTCCCGACGGTTACGAACCCGACTGATCTCGCCGTTGTCGTAAACAAGAAGCGGGCCTTGCCTGCTGACTATATTCCACCTGATCTGGTGGAGCCGAACGTCCCGTTTCCTTTTGATGAAAAAGTGGAAAAACGCATGATGCGCCAAGAAGCCGCCCAGGCGCTGGAGGAACTGTTTGCAGCTGCCAAGCAGGATGGCATCGAGCTGTACGCGGTTTCCGGCTATCGTTCGTACAAGACGCAAAAATCGTTGTACGAGACGTATGTACAGACACAAGGAGCGGAGCACGCCGCGGCGTACAGCGCTGTGCCAGGAAAAAGCGAGCATCAGACAGGGCTTGCGATGGACGTCTCTGGCGCCGATGTGAAAACGAGGCTGGAGGAATCGTTTGGAGAAATGCCGGAAGGGAAATGGCTGGCCGAGCATTGTGGTGAGTACGGCTTCGTCATCCGCTATTTAAAAGGCAAGGAAGACACGACAGGATACGCCTATGAGCCATGGCATTTGCGCTATGTAGGAAAAGACATGGCAAAAGACATCATGGCAGCGGGCCTGACGCTGGAAGATTACTTGTCTGCAAAGGCAACGGCTCAAAAGTAACCACCCCCCTTTCAGCGAAAATGTCTCGCCGCTTTCACAGAAAAAAGCCGCTCTACAAGGAGCGGCTTTTCCTATTCCTGCATATGCTTGTGAGACAGCAGGTCGTTATTTCGGCAGGCGGATATCCGTCAGCGGCCAATAGACGGCCTCTGCACGACCTACTACGTGGTCAAGCTTGACGGGGCCGATGACGCGGCTGTCCATGCTGTTGTTGCGATTGTCTCCCATCACGAACACACTACCTTCCGGGATCGTAATCGGAGCGAAGTCTTCCGTCAACACCACTCCGGCAGCTGATGCTTGCAGCTTGTTGTTGGTCAAATACTCTTCGCTGAGCGGTTGCCCGTTGATGTACACCTGATCGTTTTTGGCCTCGACGGTATCTCCGGCTACGGCAATGACACGTTTGATCCAGTTATCGCCGCTCGCATCCGGATGGATGATGACGATATCGCCTGGCTTAGGCTCCTTGAGATAATAGATCGCCTTGTTGACGATGACACGTTCACGGTCGTGCAGTGTGCTCTCCATCGAGCGTCCTTGAACGACGTAGGGAGCCATGACAAACACGTAGATGAAGGCAGTCAAACCACCAATCAAGGCAAACGATTTTAACCAGTCGAGCAATTCTGTTTTCCATTTCGCTGAGCTTTTGGCTTGTTCCATCGACTTGATCTCCTATGTACATGGTTTCTTGGCAACGGATTGCCGTGGACAAAAGGGCGTCCAGTAGACGAGACTGCTCCTTTATTATACATGCAATACGAATGGATACGAAATAAGATTCAAGGAAATAAATGCCTGCTTGCCAGGAGAAAAGTTGCTGTCACGATTTTGCCATCTTCGCCTATTGTCAGTTTTTCCTGTTTGAGGTAAGATGATGTTGCAGATAAGTTTTACAGTAAAAATATTAAATAGTAAACACTTTGTCTCGGCTCATACATATCTTTCGCGGAAAGAAATAATTTTGGAAGGTCTATTGATCTTCATGTACTTTGCCTATATAGTTTTATAGTAAAAGTACTTATATTATTTACTTTCTGAAAATAGGTGATGTTGTGAGCGACATGTCCCGCGCCAGTAAAATCGAGGAACTGGATCGAGCATTTGTCGAGATGGCCCGCTTCTTTATCAGCCATTGGCTGGAAGAGGAAGGGTTGATTAGTCCCAAGCAGTTTATCTTGCTACGCGTGCTTCATCAAAAAGGGCGAAGTACGGTTTCTGAACTGGCGACCATACTCAAGCAGTCCAACAGTGCAACCACGATTGCTCTCAATCGGCTGGTGAAAGTCGGTTACATCGATCGGGTTCGTGACGAGCTGGATCGAAGAGTCGTCTGGGTGACGCTGTCGCAAAAAGCGATTCCGATGCTGGAAGGACTTTTGTGCCAGAGAAGGGCACTGGTTGCGAAACTGCTAGAAAACCTGAGCGATGAAGAAGTCGAGCAATTCACGTACTTCTTGCGCAAAATGAAGCAATGCATGTAGCACTGTCAAGCGGGTAGCAGGTCAGGGGCATTTCGGGAGACAATGTGTGTACTAGGAGAATGGAGTGTACACATATGAGAAAAAGCAGCACACTGATGATGGGTACTTTGGTTTTGGGAGCAGCATTGTTTGCACAAGGAGCTTGTGCCGAGGAAGCTTCCGTGAATACAACAGAAGCTTCTACTACGACTGCGGCACCAGCAGCTGAAACAACAGCGGCACCAACTACGACAGCACCAGTGGTTAACCAGACGCAAGCAGGAGCACCTGTTCAAGGCGCATGGGTTAAGCTTCCAGGTGAAGACGAGTATGTATTTGTGAGCGGAACATTCGTTCCTTCGGCAAACTCCGCATCCGGCTGGGTACTCATGCCGAACGAAGATCAATTTGTTGCGACAAACAATTACCAAATCGTGCAAGCGCCTAACAGCGGCTGGGCTTTCATGCCAGTAGAAGACCAGTTCGTTACAAAAAACAGCTTCCAAGTCGTGCAAGCACCAAACTCCGGCTGGGCTGCGCTGCCGAATGAAGATCAATTCGTCATTCTCGGTGACAAAACACCAGTATTCTCTCCTTCAGCTGGCTGGGCTGCTGCTCCCAAAGAAGATGAGAGTGTTACAATCGGACGCAACGCAACACAAGATATCACAAACAGAACTGGCTGGAGCCCAATGGTTCCTGCATCTGACAGCGACAAGTAAATCACTCGATAAAAAGACGCTTCGCCTACTTGGGCAAGGCGTCTTTTCTCATCTTTTTCCCGCGATGGCTAAATCAGGCGGGGCTCGCGCACACTATACCGATGAAAAAAGCGGAAGGAGCAGATGAAAGATGAGAGAAGAACGCAAGCAAGCACCGAGCGGGCAAATCACGCAGGCAGGGAACATGGACGCAACGTTGTATCAGGTGGACGAAGAGGACGCAGGGGGATTGGCGACTACGCAAGAATTGCTGAGCGACATTTACAAAATGGGGACGATCGAGGACAGAGGCACAGCGCAATAATAAAGAAGAGTGATGACAGCAACAAGCCAGCATGCTCGGTAGACGAAGGCTGGCTTGTTGTTGTGTGTATTTGATAAAATAAATTTTATTGACTTGTCGAGATTTATCAGCAAAAATACAATTGGAATCAGAAAATTTAAAAAGGGTGTGTCACGCATGAGAGACTCTCGCTTGGAGCAATTGGCTTACAACTTGGTTAACTATTCCGTTCGTGTACAACCAGGAGAAAATGTCCTGATCAATGCCAAAGGAAAAACGCCTGAACTGGTAGCGGCCCTGGTTCGTGAGATTTACAAGGCAGGAGGCAGCCCGCACGTTCAGCTGATCGATCCGGCTGTCAGCCGTGAGATCGCCATGAATTGCAACGAAGAGCAATTAAAAGCAATGGCGGCACACGAAGTAGCCCTGATGGAGAAAATGCAAGGCTACATCGGCATCCGCGCAGCCGACAACATCAACGAAATGGCAGATGTGCCGGGCGACAAGCTGGGCATGTACTCCCGCCTGTACGAGCTGCCGGTGATGAACGTTCGCGTACCAAAGACAAAATGGGTCGTGCTTCGCTATCCGAACCCGTCTATGGCCCAATTGGCGAACATGTCTACGGCTGCATTTGAAGACTTTTACTTCCAGGTGTGCAATCTGGACTACGCAAAAATGGACAAGGCGATGGACAGCCTCGTTGACTTGATGAACCGGACAGACGAAGTTCGTCTGGTAGGACCGGAAACAGACCTGACTTTCTCCATCAAAGACATCCCTGCGGTCAAATGTGCAGGACTGCGCAACATTCCTGACGGCGAAGTGTATACGGCTCCGGTGAAAAACTCGGTGAACGGAACCATTACCCACAATGCGCCTACACCGTACCACGGCTTCACTTTTGAAAATGTTCGCCTGACCTTCCGGGATGGCAAAATCGTGGAAGCAACCGCAAACGACAGCCAAAGACTGAACGAAATTCTCGATACAGACGAAGGCGCTCGTTATATCGGCGAGTTTGCCATCGGGGTCAATCCTTTCATTCGCAATCCGATGAAAGACATCCTGTTTGACGAAAAAATCGACGGAAGCTTCCACTTCACGCCAGGGCAATGTTACGACGAGGCGTACAACGGAAACAAGTCTTCCGTACACTGGGACATGGTTTCCATCCAACGCCCGGAATGGGGCGGGGGAGAAATCTGGTTTGATGGCGTCCTGATCCGCAAAGATGGCCGATTCGTCATCCCTGAACTGGAGTGCCTCAATCCGGAGAACTTGAAGTAAGCCTGGACGCTATCTTTTACTTGTCATATTGGCGCAATCTCTCTTGCGCCAACTGCATGTCCATCTCAAGCTGGAAGAGCATGTGCAGATTGCTGGTAGGCATGATCGTGCGCCGGGCCGAATGATAGAGAGTAGGCTTTAGCGATTTGATAATCGTCATGATCTCCACCATGGGCGGGATGACTTGCTTGATTCGGAGCAGGCTCTGCAAGTAACGGAGAAACTTTTGGATGCTGGCAGCGTCATCCTGATTGGGCAAAGTCTCAATCAAGGTACAGAAGTCGCGAACAATCATTCGTTTTGTGTCCAGAGGCTCCACTATATTAGTACGATTCACGATGGCTCCACCTCTCGGGTATGGGTAACGTTTTTCTTTTCTATTCCTCGATTTGCCCATAAGTAAACATGAAAATAGGAAAAAAGTCTGTAGAATTGAAAAATAGAAAGTTCATTATAACCAATAAAAATAAGTAATCACACACAAAATGTTTGACTGATTGATGGGGCCAAGTAAACTAACGGGCAGGTTTGAGAAAGAGTCTTGTTAAGCGAGTGGACGAAATAGCGGAACTGCGGCTCAACTCATTCCTTGCACAATATAACAGAAAGAGCAGAAGGGAAACCTCTCTGCTCTTTATTCATTTTACTTACCCACTGGACAACATTTTGTATGAATGTAACCATTTGTTTTTGGCGAGTATCACCTACAAAAGGCGAAAAAGTGATTTCAATGAAGGCAAGGAACAAAATCTAGCATTCGACATAAATAGACTTTATTTTCAGTATACATATGAAGTTGTATATGGTAAATTATGGATTTAATCGAAAGGTGGAGGGATTGTGTTGGTCCAAAAGCTAAATAATCACAAAGTTCGCATCGTTTTCATGTTTGCCCTTTCATTAATGCTGACGATTGGTTCTGTAATAGCTTCGGCGAAAGATTATAAGCTTACTATGCCTCCGACTGAACATTCTGTCATTGGAGATTTTGTGTTTATTTTTAAATGTGATAGCGTTTACTATGAATGGAAAAATAGTGGGGGTACGCATGGTGTAGGTTTTGGAGTTTATTACTTTGATGGTCAATCTAGCACACTGATAGCAAATAAAACTGCTGGATCTGGTAACGGTGGTGCTTGGGATTCTTTCACAGCACCTTATACGGGTAATTACTTTTTAAAAGCAAACTGCGGTGGCGAAGGACAAACTGGATGTAAAGGGTCAGGATTTATTCGATATGAACTTTAAAAAAAGGCACTCGGGTTAAACATGACTCGAGCGCCTTTTTTGCTACTCAAGAGAATTTGCTACTTTTAATAAATCATCCATTTTTTCGCTCTTACCATTTTTTGCAATTCCTATTTCGTAAAATAAATTATTTTTCTTGAAACGAATAAAATCAGCCATGTAATTATCTGCATGAAGATACTCAGCTTTGGTACCATCCACCAAGGTGATCATTTCCGGTTGGATTTTTAGAGGATTATTGCTTTGTACATAAATGGATATAGAGAGTAGCTCATTTGTTTGAGTGTTGTAGTAATCAACCGTTAATCGCTGAAGAAGTTCATTAAAACGACCACCTGTATGCGTGGGGGTAAAAGGAATGTACTGAGGGAGTAAAATGTCTTTGTGATAAGCTTTTTCAAATTGCGATACAGATACTTTAAGCGGAGCAACATTTCCTAATGGTTTATTGGGATCAACGTCTAATGGGTCTTTCGGAGCAATGGGCTGAAGAATGCTTAGACTTAAAATAAGGGTCAACACTTTACCGATGAACATAAGTTCAATGATCCTCCTTTAATCTTTGAAATATACATTCTTACGTCATGGTGTCTATTTAGCCCCAGTGCCAGCGTAGCTGGCATAATCGGCATACGAACAGAGTGTTGTGCGGCTTGATTTTGTTCGCATACTCACCATTTGCGGAATTTTACACATGGTAATTCCGCTTATCCCTCTTTTCGAATATCTGCATGGTTATTTTTCGCTTTCATAAACGACCTTTTCTTCCAGCGGTATTCTTACGCGCAACAGCAGCCAGGCGTTTAATATCGTGAAGACAATGGCTGTGGTCACGGCAGAAAACGTCAGCGGCAGGGTGATCAGCTCAACTGCGACTACGAGGTAGTTCGGATGGCGCATGACACGGTAAGGGCCTCGCCGGATCGGCTGTTCACCCGGTATGACGAGGATTCGCGTGTTCCAGCGTTTGCCCAGACTGCGTATGCACCAGTAGCGCAGCAGCTGAGCGGCCAAGAACAAGCCGAAACTATACGCCCACCAAGCGGGAAGGGCAGCGGCCGGATTCGTGGAGGCGACTTCGGCTATGAGACTTGCGAAAAACAGCACATGGAAAAGCACGATGTACTTGTAATGTCCGGCTCCAATCTCCACGCCGCCGATGGAGCGAACGTAGCGGGCGTTGCGCGCGGCGAGCAGCAGTTCGCCCATGCGTTGCAGACCGACAGCAGCGATCACCAACCAAAAGAACAGCATCTCATCTACCTCGCTTCCAGCAGGAGCAGTTCGGAGCTGAACCCAGGCCCAAGCGCGGCTACCAAGCCGCGATCGCCGCGGTTCCACGGCTGCTCCATGCTTTTTTCCAGAACAAACAGCACAGTCGGGGATGACATGTTGCCAAAATGGCTCAGCACCTCCTCGGAGTGGCGGGTTGCAGCAGCGTCGATGCCAAGGGAGGATTGATAGGCGTCGATCACTTTTGCACCGCCTGGGTGAAAAATAAAATGGCGCAAGTGCTCCACTGTCGTTTGATGCGGCGTCAGGAAACGGTCGACATTTTCGCGCATGTACGTCTGAATCAGCGTGGGAATGTCGCGGGAAAAGATCACCTTCAGTCCCGGCTCGGTCAACTCCCAGCCCATGACGTCAAGGGTGTCGGGCCACGTTGTCGTGCGAGCGTCGCAAAACTGTATGCTCG
This sequence comes from Brevibacillus sp. FSL K6-0770, assembly GCF_038000275.1. Taxonomy (NCBI): domain Bacteria; kingdom Bacillati; phylum Bacillota; class Bacilli; order Caryophanales; family Paenibacillaceae; genus Brevibacillus; species Brevibacillus sp. FSL K6-0770. Next base: position 3,577,258 of record NZ_JBBOBQ010000001.1, on the reverse strand, counting down.
GTGCAGAAGCGTCTTTTGAGACAGGGACGCTGTCGCCGCTAATCACGACAGCGGCTGCTCCATCACCGAACAGGCAAGTGGCAACCAGGTTGCTTTTGGACAAATCTTGCCGGATAAAGGTCAGCCCGCACAGCTCCACGCTGATGAGCAGCACTCTGCGCCGAGGATAGGCGCCTGTGTATTCGCAGGAACGGGACAAGCCCATCGCTCCTCCGGCACAGCCCAACCCCCACAGCGGAATCCTGGTAATGTCGGAGCGCAGCCCCAGACTGTTGACCAAGCGCGAATCGATGCTGGGCGTAGAAATCCCTGTGCTCGATACGAATACGAGGCAATCGATATCGGTCGGTTCCAGCCCGGCCTTTTGCAAGCATTTTCGTGCTGCTTCAAGCGACAAAGCTTCTGCATGCTGGATGTACAGCTGATTTTTTTCCGCGAAAGGCCGATCGTCGGAAAACCAATCCATCGGCATGCAAAAATGCCGTTTCTGGATGTTGCTATGGGCAAATACGTGAAGCAGCCGATCGATATCAGGAAAAGCATCCTGGAAAAAATGCCGGGCCAGCTGCATGGAATCTTCCTGGGTAATCTCATGAGGGGGAACGGCTGTCGAAACCGCATCGATACGGGGCATACGCTTTTCTCACTCCCGTTTGTCAGTTTGTGGCAATACAAATAGGCTTCCCCTTCCAATTGATCCCAATTCATCGTTTTCGAAACGATGCAGCCGATAGCATTTGCCAGAAACGAAACGAGGAACGCTGGTCTGTTTTCGCAATCATAATTCACCTGAACACACAACTGGGCAAAGGAAAAAGCCAGCATGCTGACGAGTGGCACCCCGCCTTTCGCATCTGGCTTTTTGCGTAATCAGATTCGATGTTATTGGGATAGCGACTGCCCGCTTTCCGCATGCTCGGCAAGCGTCGCTTTTTTGACAAAACGGTATTGAAAAAGTCCGCCGATGAACAGGAGCAGCCCGAGAATCGAGAACCAGAACGCACCGCCGATTCCTCTGAAAGCGACGGCTCCGACAGAAGGGCCGATCGTTCCGGTAATCCCCCAGTTTGCCCCGAAGATGGCGAAGTAACGGCCGCGGTACTCCTCGGGGGCCATCACGGAAATCGCTTTCTGAATTTGCGGCCCGTACAGCATCTCGCCGATGGTGAACAAAATTTCCGCGAGCACGAGGATGAGGAAGCCAGGTGCCCAGCCATAGCCAAACCCGACACAGGCCAAAAACAGGTAAGCCACGAGAATGACCCGATGCGCAGGGAAGCGCTCCGCGAACTTGGCAATCGCGATTTGGCAACAGACGACCAGCACGCCATTGATCGTCATCAGGGTGGCAAAGACATTGAGAAAGTCCGTGTACTGTGTCCGCAAATGCTGAGGCAAAATGATTTCTACCTGAGAGTACAGAAGCGAGACAGGGATGGCGGCAAGCGTCATCCAGAAGAGCGTCGGATGCTCGGAAAGCTTGAGGCGAGGGCCTTGAGCGGTTTTGGCGGACTGTTTCGCCTGCGCTCTGATGTGATCTGGCAGTGTCTCAGGAATCTTCAAGAAGATGAGCAGACTGTAGACGAACAGCGTACAGGAACAGAGGCCAAAGGCGATGGCCGGATTGATTTTGTAAATGGCGACGCCGATGAGCGGGCCAGCCGCAGCGCCGAGATTGAGGGCTGTGTGCAAAAGGGCGAAAACTTCGCTGCGCTTTTCCTCAGGGACGACATCCGTAATTTGCGCGCTGGCAGCAGGCCAAAACAGCGAAGCGCCGACTCCGTTCAGGACGGTCAGGGCGGCAAACGTAAAAATCGACTCGGCCCAGATGTATCCAGCCATCGAGATCGCTTCGATCAGCAAAGCGGCGATCATCAGCGGCTTTCGGCCGTAGCGGTCGGAGAGACTCCCGGCGAAATAACCGGAGACGATGCTCGTCAACGGCTGCAGACTGGTGACCATAGCAGCCACGAGCAGATTCCCGTCCATCTTGTCATACAGATAGAAGGCGAGGAATGGGCGAAGCATAAAGCCTGCAAAAGTCGTAAGAATGGTCCCGATGACACGAATCCAGATGGTGGTGTCGTAGCGGGCAAGAATGTGATGAAACCAGGCCATGCAATTCATTCCCCCTGATCGATCAAGTTTATTTTGTAAGTATAGCGTACCCGTTAAGCGAAAAAAAAGAGGGTTGAGATAAACGGGAAAATTCCGACAAAACAAGCATAATTCACTTAATTCAGATAGATGAACATGAGATTTAGCAGATTGGTTCTTGAACAGTGACATAAACATAGGTAAAATATTCCTAACAATAAGGACAAAGGACCCATTTCTGATTGTTTAGGTGGGTCTTATGTAATGTATTGCTACATTGGATGGACCGGAGGTGGAGTGTGCCTTGGACTCACGCTGGATTGGCATGGGTGTGTCCTGTCTGATTATCATGATTTGGCTCTTTGTATGTGGGTTGCCTACCGAACTGTCGACGGTGTCATTCGTCGCCTTGGCCGCTATGATCCAGATCGCAGCTGGGTACAGGTTGGGAACATACGTAAATCGTCTGCGCCAAATGGCCTATCACGACTCGCTTACAGGCGTGTTGGTCAATCGCAGGTTTTTGGACAAGTTGATCCGCGAGATCAAGCTGGCGAAAATCCAGCAATATCCCGTTACGCTCTTATTCATCGATTTGGATAACTTTAAAAAATTCAATGATTGCCATGGTCATATGGAAGGGGATCGGTTGCTCTGCCAGTTCGCTGCGATTTTGCAAGCGAGTGTCCGCAGCCAGGACACGGTCGGGCGCTGGGGCGGCGAAGAGTTTGTCGTATTGCTGAAGCATGCGGATACACAGCAAGCGCTGGCAATCGGCGAGCGGATTCAAAACCAGGTCAGACAATCGCTGTCCGGCGTAACGGCAAGCATCGGCGTCGCTTCCTACCCGCATCATGCTGCAACAGCTGAGGAGTTGACACACAAGGCAGACACGTTGATGTACGAGGCCAAAAAACAGAAAGATTGCATGATCGTGGCCACTCATTAAAGATAAAAAAACAATAGATGGCAAGACTAACACCTGTATCCTTTTTGGGGAGACAGGTGTTTTTATGAGCAATTGTAAAGGAGGTTTACAAAAACTTAATATTATTTTAAAGAAAAATCTACACACTTGCCCTTGAATTTAAATTTACGTCAACAATAACTTTCGATATAATCGTTTAGGTGTGATTTATCCAAAGGAGTGAAGAAGGACCGTATGTTGAAATCTAACAAGTATATCTTCTTTGATCTGTTTGAACAGCAGATTGCCACGGTGCACAAAGGGACTCATCTTTTTTATGAAATGATAGGCAACTATCAGGATGTAGAAGCCAAGGTTAAGGCAATCAAAGCTGTTGAAAAAGAAGGGGATGAAATCGTTCGCCGAATCATGAACGAGTTGAATTCTACCTTTATCACTCCACTTGAGCGGGAAGACATTCACCAGCTCGCTCATACAATGGACTCGATGATCGATTACATTGACGGGGTTGCCGATCGCATGTACCTCTATCAGGTTCGCCAGCCGGAGCCTCGCGTTTTGGCGCAAGCAAACATCTTGGTGAAATGCTCCGCGAAGCTGATCGAACTCATCCGCACCTTGCGCAAGCTCGATCATCAAGTCGTCTCGAAAATTGCTAGAGAAATCAAAGACCTGGAGCACGAATCCGACTCGAATTACCGCAAAATGGTGTCCGATCTGCTGAACTCGCCAGATGCGAATCCGATCGAAGCAATCAAGCTCAAGGAAATTTACGACAAGCTGGAAGACTGTGCCGATTTTGCCGAGGACGTTTCGAACCTGGTGGAAGGGATCGTGTTAAAGAATGCTTGATCTTTCGCCAGAGGTGATCATTCTCGTTCTTGTCGTCATCATGGCGCTTAGCTTTGACTTCATCAACGGTTTTCACGACACGGCCAACGCTATTGCAACCTCTGTATCGACCCGAGCTTTGAGTCCGCGTACAGCGATTGTGATCGCCTCGCTATTCAACCTGCTCGGCGCCTTGACGTATACGGGTGTAGCGAAGACGATCGGGGGAAAAATTACGGACCCGTTCAAGCTGGAAAATGGACTGGTTGTCGTTTTGGCCGCTTTGACAGCAGCGATCTTGTGGAATCTGATCACTTGGTGGTTCGGTATCCCAAGCTCGTCCTCGCATGCCATCATCGGTGGCGTTGCTGGTGCTGCGGTTGGCGCATCCGGCTTTGGCTCCATCAACATGGAAGGCTTCATTGAGATCGTCAAAGCATTGATCATTTCGCCAATCGTCGCTTTTGTTATCGGTTTTATTGTGATCAAAATCGTATCTGCTCTCGTGGCAAATACGGCCTATCATAAAACAAATCGCAGCTTCCGAATGCTGCAAGTCTTGTCCGCTTCCTGGCAGTCATTCAGCCACGGAGCCAACGATGCCCAGAAAACAATGGGTGTCATTACACTGGCATTGCTTTCTGGCGGCTTCCTCGTGCAGGAGCCGGGCGAGTTTACCATTCCGTTGTGGGTGAAGCTGTCTGCTGCGCTTGCCATGGCTTTGGGAACATCTTTTGGCGGCTGGCGGATCATCAAGACGATGGGTGGTAAGATTATGAAAATCAAGCCAATCAGTGGCTTTTCCGCCGACCTGTCTTCTGCCTTGATTATCACAATCTTTACTACTTTGAAACTGCCTGTCAGTACGACGCACGTAATCACTTCCTCCATTTTGGGGGTAGGGGCGTCACAAAAGCTGAACGCAGTGAAATGGGGCTTGGCTGGCCGAATCATCGTTACCTGGATCATTACGCTTCCGGTGACGGGTCTTCTCGCAGCTGCCTGTTACGTTGTCTTGGACGTTTTCCTGTAAAGGGAACGATACATGTCAAAAAAGACACCTTTCCTACGATGCCATTTCGTAGCGAGGTGTCTTTTTGCTTATCCAGACCCGGTCAACCGCTCCCACAAGCTGGCTTTCGGCTTGATTTGCACGAGCCGCACAGCCGAAAAAGGGATGTAGTCGAGCGAGCCGTCCCTTTCCTCGATCAAGATGCCGTTCACGCTGTAATCGTACAGCTTTCCGTCCACATACGAGGCAAGCCCGGGTCCAACCTTGTCCGGTGAAAAATGGATGCGGACGGGCCGATCCAAATACTCTTCCAATAGATTGTCATCCATCTGAAAACCCCTCCTGTTCTCTTAGTTATTTCCTGCATTGCGACAATTCAGACGAGGGAGACGAAAAAAACCACTCTGCCAGCGAGGCGAGAGTGGTTTTTACAATTGGTTTGATTGCTATTCCATTGAATTTTGAGAAGGTCTGGACTGCTTGCTTTTGCGAGCGAAGACCAGCATCAGGATGGCGCCGAGAGCGATCAGGCTCAGACTGACCAGCTGGGCGACCCGGAGCGTGTCGGCAATCAGCAGGCTGTCTGTGCGCATTCCTTCAATGAAGAAGCGTCCGATTGAATAAAGGATCATGTAGCTGAACAGCACTTGACCATCGAATTTTTTCAAACGGTAGAGCAACAGCATCAAAATGCCGAAGACGACCAGATTCCACAGCGATTCATACAAAAAGGTCGGGTGATAATACTGTCCGCCGATAAACATCTGATCGCGGATAAATGCCGGAAATTTCGCCATGAACTCAGCAGAGACCGTCTCTCCGTGTGCTTCCTGGTTGATGAAATTTCCCCAGCGGCCGATAGCTTGCCCCAGAATGACACTGGGCATGAAAATATCAGCCAGGCGAAGGAAGGGCAGATTGTGCTTGCGAATGTAGTACGTCCCCGCCAGAACTCCCCCGATCAGCCCGCCATGGATGGCGAGTCCGCCTTTCCAGACGGCGAAAATATCCATCAGGTTGTCTTTGTACTGCGCCCACTCAAATACAACATAATACAGACGGGCGCACACAATCGCTGCCGGGATGATCAGAACGACCATGTTCAGGACGTGGTCAGGATCGATGCCGGAACGTTTGGAATTGTGCCTCGCGAGGTATGTCCCGAGAAAGAAAGCCAATCCCATAATAATGCCATACCAGTGAATTTTAAGGGGTCCGAGCGATATTGCGATCGGATCAATCATGAAAATGCCTCCTTGCCTGAAAACGTCTGTGCACAGTATAGCACATCTGGGCGGCATGATTCCAACTAGAAGACTAGCGAGCGTGCAAAAAGTCAAGGATGGGATCGAGGGATGCTGGCTTGTCCGGTTGGGAGACGGCGGAAAAGAGATCTCCCAGCTCGCGTAGCCGCTCCGGGACGGTGTGCACGGTGTAAGCGGAGGGATGAGCCTGCGGCAGCTCTTCCCAGCGCAGCGGAGCAGAGACGGTCGCAAGTTTTTTTGCCCGTGTGGAATAAGGCGCAGGAAGTGTCTTGCCCCGCCAATGCTGGAGGTAGTCGATGTACAGCTTGGTGCCGCGGTTTTTGACCATGCGCTCGATAGTCAAAAAAGCGGGATGCTTGCTGACGAGATAGGAAGCGATAAAGTGCCCGACCTGTCTCGTTTGTTCAAACGCATAGCGGCGTTCAATCGGAACGTACACTTGCAGGCCGCTTGCACCGGACGTCTTGACGTAAGCGGGCAGCTTCAGCTCATCGAGCAGTTCTTTTAATAGAAGAGCTGACTCAATCACCACCGAGAAGTCGTCTGTGGATGGATCGAGATCAAACACCAGCTCTGTCGGTGTTTCGTCGGCAGCCAGGTGAAAGGAAACATGCCACTCCAAAGCGGCCTGATTCGCCATCCAGAGCAGCGTGGCTTCATCGTTGCACAACACATAGCGAACGTTTTCCCACGTATGAGTCTTGATCCAGTCAGGCGCATAGTCCGGGATGTTTTTTTGATAAAAATGCTTGTCGTGAATCCCGTGCGGGTAGCGGATCACGGTGAGCAGCCGATCATGGGCGTAGCGGAGCATGTAGGGAGCAACGGTCAGCAAGTAACGCAAGTAATCGAGCTTGGTCACGTTTGCTTCCGGCCAGAGCGGTTTTTCAGGGTTGCTGATGCTGATTGTACGTTCGGCGATGGTCAGCTCGTATTCTTTGGTTGCATAAGCCACGGCGGCACCTTCCTTTGGACGGCAGATGTGCTCCTACTTTCTCCTGATGGTCGATCGGCTATGCAAGCAGCAGGCGCACTGCATATCTTTCCAGCAAATCACCCATAATACGGTTAGCTTTCCAGTGGCTGGTGATGAGATGGAGTTCAAGAAAAAGAGCAAGACAAAAGAATTGTTGGAGACGATTGACACTTGCAGCTTGCTTGAGCTGGAAGGCATTCCGCTTTTTCCAAGCCTTGACGACAACATCGAAGTGCTGGAAAAGCTTTTTTCCGACTGCTCGGACTTTGTCATACGGGAGTTCCGGCAAAGGAACAGCGAGCGCGCGGCAGCGATCTTTGTTGACGGACTGATTGACACCAAAGAAGTGAACCAGGCGCTGCAATCTCTGATGGTGCTCGAAGACGGGGATGAGGATATTCGCGTTATCGAGGAACGGCTACTGCCTGTTTCACAAATTGACAGGGTCAGCGACTACAAAGAGCTTTTGCAGGCGGTACTGTCTGGAGATACAGGAATTTTGGTCGATGGAAATGTGGAAGCGCTCACGCTCGGCATCCGCGGGGCAGAAAAGCGATCGGTCAACGAGCCGGAGGGGGAAGCGGTCGTCCGTGGACCTCGCGAGGGCTTTATTGAAAACATCCGCACAAATACGTCGATGCTTCGCCGCAAGTTGCGCACGCCCAGATTGAAAATGAAATCGTTGGTAGTGGGCCGCGAGACAAACACGAACATCGTGGTGGCTTTTTTGGAAGGAATCGCAGACCCGCAAGTCGTGGATGAAGTTTCCCGGCGAATCAGCAATATCGACATAGATGCGGTTTTGGAGAGTGGCTATATCGAGGAGCTGATCCAGGACAACGTGTACTCGCCTTTTCCGCAGCTGATGTACTCGGAGCGGCCGGATACGGTAGCGGCTTCGCTGCTGGAGGGACGGGTCGCGATTTTTGTGGACGGCACGCCGATGGTCTTGCTCGCCCCGGCTACGTTCTGGATGATGCTGCAAGCGAGCGAGGATTACTTCGAGCGCTTCCAGATGACGACGCTGCTTCGCTGGCTGCGCTATTTGTTTATGGTGATTGCGCTCGTGACTCCTGCCTTGTACGTGGCGATTACGACCTACCACCAGCAAATGCTGCCGACCACGCTCTTGCTTAGCGTAGCCGCTGCGCGCGAAGCGATTCCTTTTCCGGCGATTGTCGAGGCGCTCATCATGGAGATCGCTTTCGAAGCATTGCGCGAAGCGGGGATTCGCCTCCCGAAAACGGTCGGGCAGGCCGTGAGTATTTTGGGCGCGCTGGTAGTTGGGCAAGCTGCCGTACAGGCGGGGATTGTTTCGGCGCCGATGGTGATTGTCGTTTCGCTTACGGGGATCGCGTCTTTTACGATTCCGCATTTCAATGTAGCGATTTCGCTGCGCATGCTTCGGTTTCCGCTGATGATCGCAGCCTCGATTCTCGGCATCTACGGGATTTTGGTGGGTGTCTTGCTGATTTTGGGTCATATGGCCAACCTGCGTTCGTTTGGAGTGCCTTATTTGTCTCCGCTTGCGCCTATGTCGATTGGAGACATGAAAGACGTCCTGGTACGAGTGCCCTGGTCATTCATGGAAAAACGCCCCAGCTTTCTAGGAATCCAAAATGCGCGAAAGATGAACGCGGGTTTTTCCAATAAAGTCCAGCAAAGAGGAGGGCAGGCAGGGACTACGAGCGGCGGGAAATCTGACGGGGAGGGAAAAGCGTGAGACGTCTTACTCCGATAGTCGTGTTGCTTTTATGTCTCTTGCCTGTGGCAGGCTGCTGGGATCGGCGTGAAGTCAACGACATGGCACTCGTGATTGCGATGGCTATGGACAAGGAGCCAAACGGGCAATACCGCTTGTCCGTCCAGGTGCCGCTTGTCAGCAGTCTCGGCTCGACGTCGGGGGGAGGCGGCGGGACGAGCGGTGACAAGTCTTACTATGTTGATTCCGCTGTGGGCAAGACGATCCGGGAAGCGAACAATATTATTCAGTCGCGGATGTCGCGTCAACTGTACTACTCCCACCATCGCATGATTGTCATCGGAGAACAGCTCGCCAAGGAGGGAATGAGCGACGTATTGGATATCGTAGCGCGATTTCCCGAGAATCGTTTAACGGCCTATTTGGTCATGACCAAAGGAAAAGGGATTGAGCTGTTGAACGCCCAGCCGCAGTTTGAGCGCTTTTCGGGAGAGGCGATGCGTGAACTGGTCAAGATGGAGGCGATTGCCGTATCGCTCAAGGATGTAGCCCAGATGCTGACGACACCGGGGGTCGATGCCTTTCTGCCCATCATTGATGCTGTTGATTCTCATCCGAAGGGCAAGTCAAAAGAAGTGGAATTTATGGGGATTGGCTTGTTTCGCGGGGACAAGCTTGTTTACATGGCAAAATCTCAGGCGATCAAAGGTCTTCGCTGGTTCCAACGAACGTTCACCCCTTTTTCGGTGGTCGTTTCCCTGAATGACAAAGAGCGGCTGACGGTCTACTTTTCCAAAGGGAAAGCGGACTTGAAGCCTGTCATTAAAAAAGGGCGCATTCATTACGATATTACGGTTTTTGCGACGAGTGTCGTAGTTGAAAACATGACGAGTCTTGATCTGGATCAGAAAAAAAATATTGCCTTAATCGAGAACAAGCTCAAAAAAGAAGTCGAGGTCAGCGTCAAGGACACGCTGAATTTGATGCAAAAGTATCGGACGGACACGATCGGACTCGGGATCATTTTAGCCAGACAGTTCCCGAAAGAATGGCGGGATACGTATCGAAAAAACTGGAATGATCACCTGCCGGACATAACGTTCCAAATTCACAGCAAAGTCGTCGTGCAAGACGTTGGGCAAACGACCAAAAACATAACGAAGGAAGAAGGCGGACGTGAATAGACTATTCCTGCTTTTGTTTGGGCTGATGCTAGTTTTTTCCTTTTGGGATTTTATACTGAAGCGCAAGCATATGGAGAGAAAACAGCAAATCGTCATCTACTCCCTCTACGCGCTTTCCGTCATCGGGATATACGCTGTGCAATATCAGCACGACAAAATGCTCTCGACCGGATTTTTTCTGAACATCTTCACGCCTCAGGTGAAAACATGGATCGAACATATGTTGTAGAGGAGGGAGAGCATGATACATAAGCAAGTCGTCAATCACCGGCAAATTGCCTGGTTGGTCGGCAGTTTGTTGATGACAGGGATGATGATCAGCTTTTTGCGGACAGTCGTGCAGGTCGCCAAAATGGATGCATGGTTCTCGCAAATTCTCCCAGCCTGCTACGCTTTGTTGGTAGCGTATGTCTTGTCGGAGCTGGTGCGCGCCTACCCCGGCAAAAATTTGTTTGAGATAGTGTTCATCATCTGCGGCAAATGGATCGGTGGATTCATCAATCTGTTGATCCTCTTTTACATTTGGATCATTCTCGCTCTCGATATAAAAGGCGCCGCGGACTTTTTGCACGTCTCCCTGCTGCCGCAGACGCCTTTGGAAATCATTCTGCTCGTGTTCGTTTTGCTGTTGATGTATTACGGCAAGACGAGTCTGGAAGTGGCAGCGCGGGTAAACGAGATTTACTTTCCCGCCTACTTTATCATGTGCCTGATGCTGTACTTTCTCTTAATGAACGAGTACAGCATCGAGCGGCTGGAACCGATCCTCAGTACGACTCTCGAACGGATTGCAGTGAGCAATCTGCTCCCGCTCGGCGTCTATGGGGATATATTGCTATTCGGGGCGTTCTTGCACGCCAGCAGCGAGCCAAGGCTTCTGTTTGCGGCGATGAAGCACGGGATCATGATTGTGTGCTTCACGACGACGATCATGATCTTGATTTTGCTTGGAGTGATGGGATACGTCATCGCGAGCAGGCTTAATTTTCCGATCTATATTCTCGTCCAGCAAATTCATCTGACCGATTTTCTTGACCGGGTGGAAATGATTTTGTTCAGCCTGTGGTTCCCGGCGTTCAGCATTAAAGTAATCGTCGCGTATTTGGCTTTTCTCGTAGGGGTTGGATCGTTTGGCGGACAGCTGCATTACAATACGTACAATGCGCCGTGCGGCTGTTTTCTGGTTGTGTCAACCTTGCTTGCTTTTCCGAAGGTCGCTGATATCGACCAGTTTATCAGCTACAGCTTTCCTTTCATCGTCATCTTGTTTCAGGTGCCGCTGCTTCTGTTTTTGTTTATCGTCGCCCGGAGGAAAAAGCGGGAGGAAGGCCAGACCTTGATCCCCAGAGGAACGAAGCTGCATCGGTTTTACCGCATGATGGTGTGGGGAGGAGCGATCAGCTTCGCAGGCTGTATTTTGACGATCTTGCTTGGAGACATGCTCAGCGACAAATCTCCCGCAGCCGGAATTGCCACCGCGATCGCCTACATTATTTTCATGGTCATTGCGCTCCTTGCCAGTTACGGAGAAATGCAGGCCCTTAATCACGGGAAACAAAGGCTGGGCCGTCCCAAACAACAAGGAAACTTTCGGCAGTAGCAGGCGGGGAGTCGGCGATCAATTGATTTGTTTCCACGTACAGTCAGCCAAACTGCCATCGACAAACGCCTGAATACTCGGCTGGCGCATCGTCAATCCGGAGGTCCATTCCATGAACTGGACTTTGGCGATCAGCTCCGGTTTTAGCCAGAGAGTGTCTTTTTTTCGTTCCGGTTGATTGGCAAAAGGCATGCTGTCTAGGAGCAGCGGTTTGATCCGTTCGGTCAGGTCGCGCCAATCGCGCTGGGTCAGCTTCCCGGTGCCTGCATGACCGATGTACACAAGTCTTCCGGCGTCGTCAAACAAGCCAAGCAGGACGGCATTCACGACGCCATCGCGCAGCGTGACACCGCCGATTGCGGCATACAGATCGTGAAAAATCTTGAGTTTTTGCCAACGCGCATCTTTTCCGCTCGGGAGGTAGGTGCTCGTCATGTCTTTGCAGACGATTCCTTCCATGTGATGTTGCTTCATCACATCGTACAAGCTGTGCGGGTCACTGACATTTTGTACGATCTGCACATTTGGCTCGGGAAGCATGATCTGCGCTAGAATCTCTTGTCTCTCGCCGAGCGGTTTGTCGGTTACCCAGCTGCCATTCCAATACAGGACGTCAAACACCATGTAGGTGACGGGAGTTTGCTCGATGGCGAGCTGGATGCTCAGTTCCTTGCGCAGGCTGTCTCTTTTCATGATTTCGTGGAAAGACGGTTTTTGGCTGTCAAAAGCGATCATCTCTCCGTCGAGAATGACAGATGAGGCGGAACAGTAGCGTTCGAGCCGGGCAAATTCGGGGTATTGCCTCGTGCGATCATTCTTTTTGCGATTGATGAGCTGTGTCTTGTTGCCGTCGTGGTAGGTGAGCATTCTGACCCCGTCCCACTTCACCTGGGCAATCCAGTTGCTTCCGGCTGGTATCGTTTCGGTTTGGATCGGTTCAAAAGGGGTGATCGGTTCAAGTGGCATAGGGCCTCCGTAATTGCTTTGCTTGAAGTTCCGCTGGAGCGGTCGCTCGTATTCGTACAGTCCCACGATTGTTTGCGGTCTATGCAAAGAGTCTTGAACAGCAGTTGTGATCGAATTTTACGAAACTTCTTAGTTGATTAAGTATTGAATATAAGGTATACTAGAGAAAATTTCATATGAATCGACGTTCATATGAAGAGAGCATGAACAAGTATGGATGGGCTATATCCGCCGGATGGCTTGAAACCTCCTAATCGTGGTACGTCCACCACAGTGCGTAAGGGGAGAGTCGTTCTTTGGATATAGCCCTTTTTTTCATTGATCTAGAAATAGACTGTAGTTTATAATTACTATGGTAATGATTTTGAGGAACAGCCTGGACTTGCTTGCTGGAAGCTGGCGAGCCGCATGTTTACGGAAAGAAGGAATTGACTTGCCATTTCTTCGGTTTAAAGGTTTTGAAAAAGCAAAGCTGCAATCGGTTGCGCCCCTTATTATAGAAGAGTTTGCCCGCATCGCTGAAGTGAGCGAGGAAAAAGTCAAGCTGGAGCTTCTGCTGGTCGAGCAGTTGACGAACAGCCCGTTGTCTCTGGAAATCATGATGTTCCCGCGAGAACAGAACAAGCACGATGAGATTGCCAGCACGATGAATCGCATCTTGCAGAAGCAAGGCTTCGAGAACGTCCACCTCTTTTTTATCCTGCTGTCGCCAGAGCTGTACTATAAGGAAGGGTTGCCGCTACAGGTCAAGGCTTCCCGCTGAATCCGGCAGGCAAAAAAGGTCGAAATCCCATGACGAGGGATTCCGACCTTTTTTATGTCATACGTGCTCTAATAATAGAGGCTTTCTGTTTGCAAGCATTTGGAGCAGGTGCGCGCCAGCGACGTTTCGACGAACTCGTGCGCGCATTCTTTTTGCAAATGGAACAGCTGGCGTCTCAGACTTTCCAAATCCACCTCCAGGCGAGCGATTTCAGCGCGCAAACGCAAGGCTTCATTCAATGTCTTGCCACCTCCAGGCGTTTATTGGTACAACTGGCTTCCTTGCTCGCGGAACTCGCGGGCTTTTTCCTGCATGCCTGCCGCGATAGCCGCAGGCTCGTTTTGTTCCTGCTCCTGCGCTTGCTGACGGATGTCGTGCGAGATTTTCATGCTGCAAAATTTCGGGCCGCACATCGAGCAAAAGTGCGCAGACTTGGCTGCTTCCGCAGGCAGTGTCTCATCGTGATATTCGCGGGCGCGCTCAGGATCGAGAGACAGGTTGAATTGATCGTTCCAGCGAAATTCAAAGCGGGCTTTGGACAGCGCGTCGTCACGCTGTTTGGCTCGCGGATGTCCCTTGGCCAGGTCGGCTGCATGAGCGGCGATTTTGTAGGCGATCAGGCCGTTGCGCACATCTTCCTTGTTCGGCAGTCCCAGGTGCTCTTTGGGCGTCACGTAGCAGAGCATCGCTGTCCCGAACCAGCCAATCATCGCTGCGCCAATCGCAGAGGTAATGTGGTCGTAACCGGGAGCGATATCAGTGGTCAATGGCCCGAGCGTGTAAAAAGGAGCTTCGTGGCACATCTCCAGCTGTTTGTCCATGTTCTCGCGAATCAGGTGCATCGGAACGTGACCAGGCCCTTCAATCATCACCTGCACGTCGTGCTTCCAGGCGATTTTCGTCAGCTCCCCGAGTGTTTCCAGCTCGGCAAACTGCGCTTCGTCATTGGCATCCGCAATCGAGCCGGGGCGCAGACCGTCTCCAAGCGAGACGCTGATGTCGTACGCTTTGAGAATGTGGCAAATTTCTTCAAAGTGGGTGTACAAAAAGTTTTCTTCATGGTGGGCGAGACACCAAGCCGCCAAAATGGAGCCGCCACGCGAGACGATCCCGGTAACGCGTTTTGCCGTCAAAGGAATGTAGCGCAGCAGAACGCCAGCGTGGATGGTGAAGTAATCGACTCCTTGTTCCGCCTGTTCGATCAATGTATCCCGATACACTTCCCAGGTCAGATCTTCCGCTTTGCCATTGACCTTTTCCAGCGCCTGGTAAATCGGTACGGTACCGATTGGCACGGGGCTGTTGCGGATGATCCATTCACGGGTCGTATGAATGTGCTTTCCGGTCGACAAATCCATGATCGTATCGGCGCCCCAGCGCACGGACCAAATCATTTTCTCCACTTCTTCTTCCATCGAGGAGCTTACGGCCGACGTGCCGATATTGGCGTTGACTTTGACGTGAAAATTCCGCCCGATAATCATCGGCTCCGCTTCCGGGTGATTGATGTTGGCCGGAATAATCGCGCGCCCGGCAGCTACTTCGGCTCTGACAAATTCGGGGGTCACTCCTTCGCGAATCGCGATGTATTCCATCTCTGGCGTAATGATCTGCTGGCGGGCGTAGTGAAGCTGGGTGACATTTTTTCCTGGCAAAGCGCGTTTGGGCCGATAGCCTTCGCGCGGAAAAGCTGGCATCGTCACCGCTTTTTCGCTGCTTCTGATTCCGTCGTCGACAAGTTGTGGCTCCCGGCCGACATAGCTTTCCGTATCGCCGCGTTCCTCGATCCACGCTTTGCGCACTAGCGGCAAGCCTTTTTCGATGTCCGCGACATATCCGTCAGCGGTGTATTCGCCGCTCGTGTCGTAGACGCGCAAAGGCGGATTGGGGGTAGGGCCGAACAACCCTTCGCTTGCTTGAAGGGTGATTTCGCGCATCGGCACGCGGATGTCAGGGCGACTGCCGACCTCGTATACTTTGCGGCTTCCGGGAAAAGATGAAATGGATGACATGAAAAAACCTCCTTGGCGTGGTTGCACGAAGCGCGAACCTTGTAGGGAGGCGAAAGAGGCCCGTCGCGAAAAAAACGCCGCATGGGAGCATGCGACGCCAGACGCGAGAGTAGAGAAGCAACGGGTATTTTGCAAAAAGATACACGTCACTTGTCGTGTCATATGGACATTCCTCCGCTGGCATTACCCAGTTCAGGTTCAACGGTCGATGGCACAGTACCATCCTCTCAGCCTGGTGATTTCCAAGCTCCCGTGCTTGTTTGTAGTTGTGATTGCAAGATTAGGATACCGGAGAACGCCCATCGTTGGCAAGAAAAAGTTTCCAACAAAAATTGCCACAGGGCAACACATTTTCCCCCCCTCTATACTCATGAATCGGACTAAAACTGTTTCTGTAGACCCACACGAATCGCGTCTGTTACGATGTAATTCGATCAAAAAGAAACTGCTTTATGACGCTTCGTTCTTGTCTTTTGAGCGAACGGAGTGATTGAGATTTTTGAGGTGATGGGGTGTGGATGTATATTCGGATCTGAAGCAAGGGGAACGGGGCGCGTGGGTCAGTATTATTGCCTATATCTTTTGCTCGGCGTTAAAAATAGGAGTTGCTGTGCTGACGGGATCGGAAGCGTTGATGGCAGATGGCTTGAACAACTCGACAGACGTGGTGGCATCGATTGCGGTCCTGATCGGCCTGCGCATTGCCCGCAAGCCGCCTGACCACGATCACCCGTACGGCCATTTTCGCGCGGAGACGATTTCGGCCTTGGTCGCGTCATTCATCATGCTGTTTGTCGGCTTGCAAGTCGTGACGGAAGCGGTTCCTTCGCTGTTTGATCAAAAAACGACGGCACCGGATTTGCTCGCAGGCTGGACGGCATTGGCGACAGCAGCGATCATGCTGGGCGTGTACCGCTACAACCGTCAGCTCGCTTTGCGAACAAACAGTCAGGCGTTGCTGGCTGCGGCCGCAGACAATCGCTCGGACGCCTTCGTCAGCATCGGGACGTTTGTGGGCGTTGCGGGGGCGCAGTTCCAGCTTTACTGGCTTGACCCGCTGGCTGCGTTGGTAGTCGGAGTCATCATCCTGAAAACAGCGTGGGATATTTTCCGGGAAGCGACCCATCGCTTGACTGACGGCTTTGACGTAGAAGAGTTGGGGGAACTGAAAGAGACGATCTCGTCCATCGCCGGAGTAAAAGATATTAGCGATATTAAAGCGCGTTACCACGGCAGCAGCGTGCTGGTTGACGTCGTGATCCATGTGGAGCCGCACCTTAATGTGGTAGAAAGCCACACCATCACCGAACACATCGAAGAACGCATGAGACGTGTGCACAAAATCAATACCGTTCATATTCATATCGAGCCAGAGCAGCAACTGGTCGAAAAATAAGCAAAAAACCTGTCCGTATCGGGCAGGTTTTTTTGCATGGCGTTACACGGGAGTCGCTTTTTTGCGACGCAGCTTTTTGGTTGTGGTCATCGCCTCGCTTTGCGCTGGCATTTGCTTGGGAGCTGCTGCGGTCGGCTCTGCGGGAGTTGCGCGCTTGCGGCTTGGCTTCGGTTTCGCTGCTGCTGGCGTAGGCTCAGGCTCGATTTTTACCGGACCAGGCGAAGTGCCTGCGGTAGAAGCGAGACTTTCCTTCAACGCTTGCATCAGGTCGATGACATTCGTCCGAGCGACGGTCGGTGCCGTGGCAATCTCCTGGCCTTCCAGCTTTTTCTCGATCATTTTTTGCAGCTCGCTGCGGTATTCATCGGTGTATTTGGCTGGGTCAAACGGAACGGTCATATTGCCGATCAGCTCGGTTGCCATTTTCAGCTCGTTTTCCGCCAAGGGGATGGTCGCCTCTGGCAAGGCAGGCACTTGATTGACTGGCCGTACTTCGTCAGGATAAAAAATCGTTTCCAGCATCATGCAATGCTCATACAGCCGAATGACGGCGAGACTTTGCCGATTGCGCATCGTCACCTGGGCAATCGCGATTTTTCCGGTTTGGCCCATCGCGGCGCGAAGCAGGGCGTACGCTTTTTCTCCTGTGTCCTGAGGAGACAGAAAGTAGCTTTTGTCAAAGTAAACCGGATCGATCTCCGACAAGTCCACAAAATCGAGAATCTCAATAGCTCGGCGGGTTTCGGGGGTGATCGCCTCCAGGTCCTCGTCGTTGATCATGACGAAGTGGCCTTTTTCATACTCGTAGCCGCGAACGATCTCGCTGGCGTCCACTTCCCGCTGACAATGCGGGCACATTTTCGTGTATTTGATGGGGGTGTTGCATTCCTTGTGCAGCTGGCGGAAGCGAATATCCCGTTCTTCTGTCGCCGTAAACATGCGAACCGGGATGTTGACCAGGCCGAAGCTGATTGATCCTTTCCAGACGGTGTGCATACGATTCCTCCCGATTCGGTAGTGGCATAAGGCTGGGGCTGGATGCTGCTACGAGGTAAGTGATGAGATGGGTGCGGCCGTTTTGCTTATTGTTTGTAGGCAGCCAGACGAAGCCGCGAGGGAAATGCAGGCGGGAAACATTGACACAGACGAGCTTGCTTTCCATTCCATGAAAAAACCAGCCGATCGCATGGGACGGCTGGTTGCGTTCTTTTTGCCCGATTTTACTGCCCGTGTTTGACGATGTCGGACTGGTCCGCCCGCGATTGCATTTCGCGTGCCGCTTCGCTGCCAATGCCTGTACGATCCGCGATGGACTGGGCTTTGGCTGCTTTCAGCTTTTGCTCGGACGGTTGTTTTGCTGCCATGTCAATTCCCCCTTTTGGAACATGTGCAAGTAGTATGCGCATGCCGGGAACAAAAAAATACCCCCTCGTCAAATGACGATGGGGCAGCTGTTCAACTCCTCCCGCGAAGGGAGCGATGGCACGGAATGCTCCTATCAGACACGCCGCGCGCCTAAGTGAACTGCCTTTCAATTATGGGAGAGGAGAAACCGGAGGAAGAGCTTATGGGGAAACGTAAGTCTTCTCCGCGGTTGTCAGCGACACCGTTGCGTCGCTATCCATCATGTTTTCCAAACTTTGCGTCTCGTATACCTGAAGCCGGCATAAATTTTCCAGTTGCCAATTTTACGGGGGTAGGCAGTTGTGATAGTATGATATCAGCCTGAAGGCAGAACGGCCTTGGTACAGGCGGCATTTATCTTCTACAAACTTCTTTGAACAGGTGAACAATTATGCGCGTCATCGCAGGAGAACACAGAGGTAGAAAACTTGCGGCCGTCCCTGGAAGCGGAACGCGTCCGACGACCGACAAAGTGAAAGAATCGATTTTCAACATGATCGGCCCGTACTTTGATGGGGGCTGGGCATTGGATTTGTATGCCGGCACAGGCAGCTTGGGCATTGAGGCGTTAAGCAGGGGAGCGGACAAAGCTGTCTTCGTCGAGCGCGATGCCAAAGCGTTTTCTGTCGTCAAGCAAAATGTCAGCGCCTGCCGCCTTGATGCATACGCAGAAATGTACCGCATGGATGCGGATCGAGCCATCCGGCAATTGGCAAAGCGGGAGCAGCCGTTTGATCTCGTTTTTTTGGACCCGCCGTATGCGAAGCAAAACATCGTGGAAGAAATCACTCAGCTACAACAGCTTGGTCTGCTCGCAGCAGGTGCCTGGATCGTCGCCGAACACGACAGCAAGGACTCGTTTCCCGCTGCCATCGGCGATTGCGTCAAAGATCGCGAGGCTACGTACGGCGAGACAGCGGTCACTTTGTACTATTACGAGCCGCAGCAAGAAGCATAGGAACGCCTCGCTTTTTGCGGTCGCATTCCATTTCATGAAAAACGTCGAGACGTTTTTCACAGAAAAAAGGGGGAGGCAACATGGCGATTGCCGTTTGCTCGGGAAGCTTTGATCCGGTTACATATGGACACCTCGACATTATCAGTCGGGGGGCAAAAGTGTTTGACAAAGTCATCGTGGCAGTTCTGATCAACTCCAAAAAAAATTCCCTGTTCAGCGTAGAGGAGCGCGTCGAGATGCTTCGTCAGGCGACAGCGGACATGAGCAATGTGGAGATCGACTCTTTTGACGGCTTGCTGATCGATTACATGAACAAGCGCGGAGCCAAAGTGATCATTCGCGGTCTTCGCGCTGTGTCCGACTTCGAGTACGAAATGCAGGTTGCTTCCATCAACAAAAAGCTCGACGATCAGATCGAGACCTTTTTCATGATGACCAACAATCAGTATTCGTATCTCAGCTCCAGCATCGTAAAAGAAGTGGCAAGGTACAAGGCAAGTGTCGCCGATCTGGTGCCGCCAGCGATTGAAGAAGCGCTCAAGCGCAAATTGGCCAGCGAGTAACCGAGTTTACCTCGGCTTGCTGCTGCGAAAGTAACGGGTGAGCAAGCTGATGCCGAAAAGCAGAACAGCCACCCCTGCCGCGAGCGTGCCAGAAAAAGCGATCGTCTCCCACCAGCTTGTAACGGGGATTCCGGAAGTGGTCGGCACGAAGACGGGAACGCTTTTTTCCAAAAACCAGTTGCTCGCTTTGACCAGCGGCTGCCAGAAAACAAAGGTCAAAATGGCAGCCAATAAAGCGTGGAGAGCACGCGCAATCAAATAAGGCGCTACCCGGATGTCTGTTTCGCTGAGAATGCTGGCGACTTGCGCATGGACGCTCAGTCCGCCCCAGGACAGTATGGCGCTGGCGATCGCAGCTTTCCAGACCATGGATACGGCATCGGGAACGACACTGGCTGCCTGCGCGCCCAACGTGACTTCAAACAGCCCGGCGACGATGGCTTTGGAAAAGGCGGGAGGAAAGCCAAAGGGACCGAGGAAAATAGCGAGAAACGTACTGATCAATTGGGTCAGGTGAATCGCTTGAAACAACTGAATCAACACAGAGAACACGATGATAAAGCCACCGATCATGAGCAAGGTGTTGAGCGCTGACTGCACGGCATCCCCCATGAGTTTGCCAAACGGCCGACCGTCGCGGATTCGCGCCCGGTGCATGGCTTGCAGCGCGCGGAGCGGGAGGGGCAAATTCGTTTTTTCCAAAGGCTTGGTTATGGCAGCAAACGGCGCGTGGAAACGGTAAATCAGCCCCATGATGACTGCCGACAAATAGTGGGTCAAGGCGAGGACGACTCCCATTTGCTCGCTGTGGAAAAAGCCGATTGCCACCGCGCCCATGACAAACAGCGGATCTCCCGTCGTCGTAAAAGATACGAGCCGTTCCCCTTCCGCTTTGGAGATATTGCTCTGCTGGCGCAAGCGGGTAGTCAGCTTGGCTGCCACCGGATATCCCGATGAAAAGCCCATGGCGAGCACAAATCCGCCTGTTCCCGGAACATTGAACAAAGGGCGCATCAACGGTTCCAACAGCACGCCAACAAAGTGAACGACTCCGAGTCCCATCAATATTTCCGAGAGGACGATAAACGGGAGCGTGGACGGGAATACGACCTCCCACCAGATTTTGAGTCCACGGACGGCGGCTTCAAAAGAAATTTGCGAGTAAATGACAAGGGTCAAGACGAGCGCGACTGTCGAGAGGGCAAGCAACAAGGTGAAAAACGGTGAGTGGCGTGACATGGAATCCTCCTGTGTCGACGAAAAGATCATAGTACATGTCTACGTGACAGGCTGATGATCTATGCGTGAGGCTTGTATCTTTCAAGTGTGAAAGGAACAGGGAATGGTCACATAGGCTGTTTACAGGAGGTGTTTGCATGACGGCGAAGCGAAAGCCAACCGTGGGGGTAGCGCTAGGCTCAGGCGGGGCCCGCGGTTTTGCGCATATTGGTGTCTTGAAAGCATTCGAGGCGCAAGGAATCGAGATCGACATGCTTGCGGGCAGCAGTATGGGGAGTTTGATTGCGGCGGTGTATGCAAACGGAATCGAGCCGCACATGATGGCGAAGCTCGCGCTCAATCTGAAGCGCAAGCACTGGCTTGATCTGACCGTACCGAGCATGGGGTTTGTCGCGGGAGAGAAAATCAAGCAGTTGATCAAGCTGCTCACTCACGGGAAGCGGATGGAAGAACTGGGCAAGCCTTTGGCGATTGTGGCGACTGACATCGAATCCGGCGAACGGGTTGTATTCCGCGATGGGCCGATTGATCAGGCAGTCAGGGCGAGCATTTCCATTCCAGGCATATTTGTCCCGGAAAAGGTTGGCGGGCGTCTGCTGGTCGATGGCGGTGTCATTGACCGCGTGCCTGTGACGGTGCTGAAAGACATGGGAGCGGATATCGTCATTGCAGTCGATGTGGCCCAGGTCGATACGCCAATGAAGGTGAACAGCATCTTCGACGTCATTGCCCAGACGATTGATGTGATGGAACGGGAAATTCTCCGCCACAGGATCATTGCTGCGGATATCGTAATCCGCCCGGATGTTGGACATTATAGCAGTATTGCCTACTCTGGCGTGGAGGAAATCATCGAACTCGGGGAACGCGAGGGTGCAGCACAAGCAGAGCGCATCCAGCAACTGATTGCGAACTGGGAGGAAAACGGATGAACGAGGACCAACTTTATAGACAAACGCGCAGATCGCGAGGAGCCAGAGGCTTTAGCTGGGTTTTGGCCTTGATTGTGATTGTGGCTGGACTGTCTTTTTTTATCCCGACCAATTACTATGTGACAAGGCCAGGCTCGGCTATCGCGCTAGGCCCGATGATCGACGTAGAAGGCGGCAAAAAGGACGAAACAGGCGCGTTCATGCTTACGACTGTGCGCATGGGTGAGGCGAATCTCGCTTGGTACGTCTACGCGAACATGTCGCCTGATGCCGAACTGATGCCGAAAGAGCTGGTGGTCAGCAAAGGGGAGGACAACGAAGACTTCGTCCGCCGCGAGCAAGCCGTGATGGACAATTCGCAAAAGATCGCCGAAGCGGTCGCTTTTCGCCTGGCTGGCTACGATGTCAAGATCGAAAAAGAAGGCGTCTGGGTCATGGGCACAATCGAAGGACTTCCCGCCAAAAAAGTGCTGAAAATCGGCGACGTCATCACCGCCGTCGATGGAGTGCGCACCGCCGAAGCCAAAGATTTGCTGCAAGCTCTCGCCAGCAAAAAGGCAGGCGATCAGGTCGAGATTACATATACAAGAGATGGACAAGAAGGGAAAACGATGGTAACCTTGGAACCACTGCCAGAGTCGAAGTCCGTCGGCATCGGGGTGCGTCCGGACAACAAGCAAGAGATCGTGATTCCGAAAAAAGTAACGATCGCGTCGCAAGGGATCGGTGGACCATCTGCCGGGCTGATGATGACGCTGGAGATTTTGGATCAGCTCGATGTGGCGAAGGATTTGACAAAAGGCTATAAAATCGCCGGTACAGGCACGATTTCACTGGATGGGACAGTCGGCCGGATCGGCGGGATCAACCACAAGGTCATCGCGGCTGACAAAGCAGGGGCGGAAATTTTCTTTGCACCCGAGGATACGCCTGATGCAACCTCCAATTATCAGGAAGCGCTGGCTACCGCAAAACGGATTGGAACTTCCATGCAGATCGTTCCCATCAAGACAGTAAAGGATGCGATTGCGTATCTGGATGGACAAAAACCGAAATCTTCCTGAGCAAACAAGCTGTCAAGGAAAAATGGTTGACAAAGCTTTTTGCACGGGCTATAATCATCCTTGTTGTGCATGAGGTGAAGTGCTATGAACATTAAGTTAGCAGAGTTGGAACACCGAAAAGGAGAGGCACTGCCGTTTCAGTTGACGCTCGATGCAGCAGAACTGAAAGGTCGCCATAACGAGATTCGCGGGATCACTCCTGTGAATGCCGAGGGCGAAGCTGTACAGCTCGGTAACCTCTACTATGTAAAAGGCAGCATGAAGGCCGATGTCGATTTCGTCTGCGCCCGATGCTTGAATCCTTTTACCCATCACGCGGCAATAGACTTCTCCGAGACCTTTGCTTTGGCAGATGATCCTATCATAAGCGAGGACGAAGACAGCGACATCCTTCCACTGGAAGGAGACGAGATCGAGCTTACTGCGCTGTTGCAAGAGGACTTTTTGCTCGCGATGCCAACCTTCCCGCTGTGCGAGGAAGATTGCAAAGGATTGTGCCCGAGTTGTGGCGTAAACCGCAACGAAGTGGCATGCAGCTGCAAGAATGAGCGGATTGACCCGCGCTTGGCCGGGTTGGCTGACTTTTTCAAGGACAGCAAGTAGTATTCTCTTGTTTTCAAGGTGAGGCGCCGATCTTCGGATGCAGCGTCTCATTTTTGAAGGACGGCATAAGCTTTTGGCCTATACTGTCCACCCAATAGAGCATCTTAGCATTTGTCAGTTGAAGGAGGTGTAAGGAAGATGGCAGTACCTCAACGGAGAACTTCCAAAACCCGTAAAAGAATGCGTCGTACGCACTTCAAATTAGAGATTCCAGGCATGATCAAATGCGATAATTGCAGCGAATACAAGCTTGCGCATCGTGTTTGCCCAAGCTGCGGTCACTACAAAGGTGTGAAAGTAGCAAAGTAAGCTTTGCTGCGTAAAAAGTGAGGTGAGCAATCACCTTGCTTTTTTTGTGCCTTCATTTTACTTATTAATGCTTATGAATGCTTAAATGATATTGCTTAAAGTGCGTAAATGACTTACAATGAGGAAGAAAGGCAAGGATGGAGTGAAACCGTGATGTACCAGGAAGAGCGATTGACCGCGATCCTGCAATATTTGCAGCAGCACCACCGAATCAGTGTACAGGAAGTCGTGGAGCAATTCGGCGTCTCCCGTGATACGGCCCGGCGAGATATCGTCAAGCTGGAGGAGCAGGGAGAAATCTTGCGGACTCGCGGTGGAGCGATTTTGCCTAGCTTGAGCAAAAAAAGCTTTTCTCATCAGGAGCGCATGCAGCTCGATTTGACAGGGAAGCGGCGGATTGCGCAGGCTGCCGCGCGTTTGATCAAACACGGCGACTATTTGCTGCTTGACGCATCTACGACGGTTCAACTGACGGTAGAATCGTTGCAGACAAAAGACCATGTCATCATTACAAACTCCTTGGCTACAGCAGCCAGTGTTTCGCGCAAGGAAGGCGTGCTTGTGAAAATGCTCGGCGGGGATGTGAACCCGCAAGATCAATGTGTGCACGGCACCCGAACCGTAGAAAATCTGGCGAATTACCACGTCGACAAGTTGCTGGTCGGAGCTTGCGGGCTGACGACGGGCGGACTTGTTTCCCCGGATGAAGATCACGGCTATGTGATCAGGGAGATGATGAAGCGGGCGGATCAGGTGATTATTCTCGCTGACCACTCCAAATTCGGAAAAAGCATGTTGTACCGGGTAGCCAGTCTGGATCAGATCGACTTGATCGTGACGGACCGCGCACCAGGGCGGGAAATGGCCGAAGCCCTCGACAAGAGCGAGGTAGACGTATTGGTAGCCGCTGAAAACGGCAAAGACGCATGAAATAGCGGGTAGATTTCATCTGGCTGGCGTGAAGGGAGACCCCGCGTGACAGCAGATGGATTTATCAGAGAAGGTTCTTCTTTTTGAAGAGCCTTCTCTTTTTTTTGCTTGCAATCATATAGGAGCCCTGCTATCCTGTTATTCCTGACTTTTCCACGAGGAGGTTCTTATGGTTTACTGGCGGATTATCCGCAAAAGCTATCGACGCAATCTTCAGTATCGTCTCTCTCATCTGATCAACAATGTGGCGAGCTCGATTTTTGGGCTTGTTTTTATTGCCATTTGGATGGGAGTCCTGCGAGGCAAAGCCGTTCACGGCCCGTACGACGCGGAAACGATGGCTTGCTACATCGCGATTTGCCAAAGCGTGCTTTGGGTGACGACGTTCATGTCACCGGGGCTGAATGTGCAGGTCGGGGTGCGCAGCGGAGCGGTCAGCCTCGACATGATCAAGCCTGTCCATTACTTGTGGTACACCTTGAGCCAGGAGTTTGGCCGCCTGCTCTATAACGCCTGTTACCGCAGTCTGCCGATCGGCCTTTTGCTTGGGCTTGCGGTAGGCTTTTCTTTCCCCTCCGATCCGCTTGCGTACCTCTTGTTTTTGCTCTCGCTTCTGCTGGCTGCCTACGTAGGCATGCTCCTTTTTTATTTGGTCGGCATTTCTTCTTTCTGGACGACCGAGGTGCGCTGGCTGCACCTCATTTTGCTCTCGCTAGTTTTCGGCTTTGGCGGGCAGATGATCCCTGTCGATCTGATGCCGGGGGTACTCGGGCAGCTGGCTCCGTTTTTGCCTTTTGCCGCCATGATTTACTATCCGGTCATGAACTGGCTGGAGCTTGCTCCGGCCTACAGCATCGGGGTTCAGCTGCTGTGGGCTGTCATTTTGACAGCAGTCGCTCTCGCTGTGACGAAGCAAGCAAGAAGAAAGCTGGAAATACAAGGGGGGTAGCGACGTGCTCATGCTTTATCGAAAGCTGATCGCAGCCAGTCTCCGCTCGCAAATGCAGTACAAAATGAATTTCATTACGAGCGCGGCTACGACCGGCATGATTATGGTTCTCGATTTTGTGATTCTTTCCGCCATTTTGCACCGCTTCAACGATGTGGCTGGCTGGAATATTTACGAGGTCGGCATGCTTTACGGCATTTCTTCGGCATCTGTCTCCTTGTATCGGCTGTTTGCTCCGGAAGTGAACGATTTTGAGAAGTATGTCGTGCACGGAGAATTTGACCAGATGCTGATTCGCCCGGTATCGCCGCTCTTGCTTTTGCTTACGCGCAATCTCGACCTTTCGCGGATTGGCGGCATCGTGCAAGGCGTGGCAGTGCTGGTGCTCTCGCTTGCGGGACTTGCCCGGGAAGGGGCAGATTTGCTCTGGTTGATCGTCTTTTCTCCGATCGCGATTCTTTCGGGCGGGGTCATTTATTTTTCCATGGCGTTGTCTTCGGCGGCTCTCTCTTTTTGGACGCATCAAATGAGAGACATCCTGACTTTTACGATCTACGCGCCGGCGAATGCCTCCAACTATCCGATTTCGCTCTATCCAGGCTGGCTGAAATGGCTGTTCTTTACCGCCTTGCCGATCGCGTACATGAATTACTTGCCGATGCTGGCCTTGCTCGGAAAAGGGGGAGGCTGGTACTACCCGCTGCTGGCGCCTGTTGCGGCGGCGACCGCATTGTTTTTGGCACTCACCTTTTGGAAGGTAGGCATACGACATTATCACTCTACGGGAAGCTGAGGAGGTTTTCATCATGATAGAAGCTGTACATATCGGCAAGTCGTTCTATTTGTCTCCGGAGAAAAAAGGCCGCTTCGCCTCGGTGCGCACCTTGTTTTCCCGGGAGCAGCGTGAGGTCAAGGCTGTAGACGACATCTCCTTTTCCGTCGGGGAAGGGGAGTTCGTCGGCTACATCGGCCCGAACGGAGCGGGGAAATCGACCACGATCAAGATGCTGTCCGGCATTTTGCACCCCAGTCGGGGAGAAATCCGCATTGGCGGCTACAGTCCGCAAAAAGACCGGATACAGGTCGCTTCGCGCATCGGCGTCGTCTTCGGGCAGCGAACGCAGTTGTGGTGGGACTTGCCCGTCAAAGACTCATTCGAGATTTTGCAGGCGATGTACAAAATCGATTCGCGCACGTATCGGCGCTCGATGGAGCTTTACCAGGAGCTTCTGGATATGCGCGAATTTCTGGATACACCTGTGCGCAAACTGTCGCTCGGACAGCGGATGAGAGCGGATTTGGCGGCAGCGCTTTTGCACGATCCGCCTGTGCTGTTTTTGGATGAGCCGACAATCGGGCTGGATGTGGTCGCCAAGACGCGCATCCGCGCCTTTTTAAAAGAAGTGAACGAGACGCAGAAAAAGACGATCTTGCTGACGACGCATGACATGGACGATATCGAGCAATTGTGCAAGCGGATTATCGTCATCAATCACGGCAAAAAGATGATGGACACGACATTGGATGACATGCGCCGCCAAATCGGTTTGCCCAGTCTGATTCAGGTTGAATATCGCCAGCCGCCAAGCCTGGGTGCCGAGTTGGCAGGGATTGAACGGCTGGAGTTGTCCGGCAATGTTTTGTCCGTTCATTTTGACAAAGGAAAAATTTCTTCGCCGCGCATCCTGGCAGAAGTGGCTGGCTGGGGTGAGCCTTTGGACATCCAGATGAAAGAACCCGGGATTGAGGAGATCATTCGGCTAATGTACCGCTAGGGAGAGCTACCCATTTTCAAGAACTTTACTTGTAATTGCCAACGTTCTCCCTTATACTGTTTTGGTACCTGGTATTAAAAACAGCTCGCAATCATACATATCCGAAACAAGAATCTTGCTAGGGGGTGTTTCGCATCGCCCGCTTGCCAAAAAAAGACCGCCAGACCCGCTTGGTGCAGTCGCTGGCGGATAATCCATTTGCGACGGACGAAGATCTGGCTGAGTTATTTCATGTCAGCATTCAAACAATACGACTAGATCGATTGGAGCTTGGGATTCCGGAGCTTCGGGAGCGGATCAAATCGGTTGCGGAGAAAAGCCTTGATCCCGTGAAGTCGTTAGGGATTGAGGAAGTAATCGGGGAGATCATCGACTTGCAGCTCGATTCCCAAGCTATTTCCGTATTGGAAATAAAAGAAGAGCACGTTTTTTCCAAAACACAAATTGCCCGGGGCCATTATATTTTTGCCCAGGCTAACTCTTTGGCAGTAGCAGTCATTAATGCCGATGTGGCGCTGACAGCTACAGCCCGGATTCGCTTTGTGCGCCCCGTGCGCATTGGCGAAAAGCTGGTCGCGAAGGCAGTAGTACGCAGCCGAGACGGCGACGAGTGCAAAGTGCGCGTGGAGACGAAAGTTCAAGGTGAATTGGTCTTTACAGCGACATTCCGGGTTGTGGAAATGACTGTCGCACAAAATCGGCATGAATGAGAGGTAAGGAGGAGACACGGTTGCGAATTGCAGTTGATGCGATGGGCGGCGACAACGCACCAAAAAGTACAGTATTAGGAGCACTTGCTGCCATCAAGGAAAACCCGGCCATTACGGTTGTACTGGTGGGAGATGAACAAGCCATTCGGAACCACTTGCCGCAAGACGCGCCGGCAAACATCGAGATTGTTCCTACGACAGAAGTGATTTTGCCAGATGATGAGCCGGTTCGAGCTGTACGTCGCAAGAAAAATTCCTCGCTGGTTGTTGCAGTTGAGATGGCACGTGAAAAGATCGTGGATGCAGCGATTTCGGCGGGAAACACGGGCGCGCTCATGACGGCAGGTCTGCTGTACGCAGGCCGCATGGAAGGCATCGAGCGCCCGGCGCTGGCCGCTTATATCCCGAATAAAAAAGGCCGCGTAACACTCACACTTGATGTGGGGGCCAACATGGATGCGAAGCCGCATCACCTGCTGCAATACGCGGTGATGGGCAGCCTGTACGCAGAAAAAGTGCTTGGATTCGAAAATCCAAAAGTAGGACTGCTCAACGTAGGGACAGAAGAAGGCAAAGGGAATGAGCTGACCAAAGCGGTGTTCCCGCTGCTGTCCCAGGCAGACCTGAATTTCGTCGGCAATGTGGAAGCGCGCGACGTCATGGAAGGGGCATGTGACGTGCTGGTTTGTGACGGCTTCGTCGGCAACGTGCTGCTGAAAGCGGTAGAGGGCGCTGCTTCCACAATCTTTTCGCAGTTGAAGCAGGAGTTTACTTCGAGTCTGATTAATAAAGTAGGAGCGGCCATCTTAAAGCCGGGACTCATGCGCTTCAAGAAGAAAATGGACTACGCGGAATACGGGGGAGCGCCGTTATTGGGCTTGAAAAGCCCTGTGATCAAGGCTCATGGCTCCTCTGACGAGAGAGCGATGAAAAACGCGATTGCCAGCGCAGCTCGCTTTGTGCGGCAAGATGTCAATGAAGTCATTGCGCAGGCACTACAGAAAAATATAACGGGAGAAAGCGAGTGAGGCAGATGGATAAAAAGCGTTCAGTAGGCATTTTGGCTACAGGTTCTTACACCCCTGACAGGGTGCTTAGCAACTTCGATCTGGAAAAAATGGTGGAAACATCTGATGAGTGGATTGTTTCCCGTACTGGAATCCGGGAACGCCGGATCTGCTCGACTGAGCAAGCATCTTCTGATCTCGCTTACGAAGCTGCGAAAAAAGCGTTGGCAAAAGCCAACATCAGCGCAGAGCAACTGGACATGATTATCGTCGCTACGGTGACGCCGGACACGATGTTCCCATCCACTGCCTGCATTTTGCAGGAAAAGCTGGGAGCAAAGCGTGCGGCTGCGGTAGATTTGTCTGCTGCCTGCACCGGCTTTTTGTACGGCATTACGACAGCGACCCAGTTCATCGCCAATGGGTTTTACAAGCACATTTTGGTGGTAGGGGTTGAAACGCTGTCCAAAATTACGAACTATAAAGACCGCAATACTTGCGTGCTGTTTGGCGACGGCGCGGGTGCTGCTGTCATCGGCGAAGTGAAAGAAGGCTTCGGCTTCCAGTCGTTTGAATTGGGTGCAGACGGATCGGGCGGACCTTTGCTGTGTCTGCCAGCGGGCGGCTCGCGCATCCCTGCTTCCAGCGAATCGGTGGAAAACGATCTGCACTACTTGGCCATGGCGGGCGGAGAGGTGTTCAAATTCGCTGTGCGCGTGATGAACTCTGCCACAGAAGCGGTTCTTGCCAAAGCGGGCGTAGACCGCGAAAACATCGACCTGCTCGTGCCGCACCAGGCGAACAAGCGAATTATCGATTCGGCTGTGCAACGCTTCGGCTTGTCCGAAGAAAAAGTGGCGATCAACCTCGACCGTTACGGCAACATGTCTTCTGCATCGATTCCGGTTGCACTCGATGAAGCGGTCGAAGCTGGACGCATCAAAGAAGGCGACAATGTGATTCTCGTAGGCTTTGGCGGCGGATTGACTTGGGGAGCGACACTCTTGAAATGGTCGACCACGCCAGCAGAAGGGAGCGGACAGTAGTGGGGAAAGTAGCATTTGTTTTTCCGGGGCAGGGCTCGCAATTCGTAGGAATGGGCCAGGCGCTCAGTGAACAGTCGGAGGCAGCCCGCCACATTTTTCAGCAGGCAGATGAAGCGCTCGGCTTTTCGCTGTCCGGCTTGTGCTTCAACGGCCCGGAAGAAGAACTGAAGCTGACGGCTAACACGCAGCCGGCGATTTTGACGGCGAGCGTCGCGGTATTGGCAGCTTTGCAAGAACAGCGTCCTGACTTCACTCCGGCATTCGTGGCTGGACACAGTCTGGGCGAATATTCGGCACTGGTTGCAGCAGGAGCGTTGTCTTTTGCTGACGCGGTAAAAACGGTCCGTGCACGCGGTCAATTCATGGAAGAAGCGGTTCCGGCAGGGCAGGGCGCGATGGCAGCTGTCCTGAACATGGAGCGCTCCGCTTTGCAAGCGATTTGCGAAGACGTGACTGCTTCCGGACACCCGGTACAACCGGCGAACATGAACTGTCCGGGCCAAATTGTCATCTCCGGTTCCGCCGAAGGTGTCAAACTGGCTGGCGAGCAGGCGAAGGCAGCGGGGGCGAAGCGTGTTCTGCCGCTGAACGTAAGCGGACCGTTCCACTCCAGCCTCATGCAGCCTGCTGCGGATAAATTGCAGGCCGTGCTTGCAGGCGTATCTGTCCGGGAAGCAACCGTTCCGGTCGTGGCAAACGTAACGGCGCGACCTGTTACCGAAGCGGCGGCGATTGTGGAACAACTGGTTTCGCAAGTATCGGCTCCAGTTCTGTGGGAGGATTCCGTACAGTGGATGGTGGAAGCGGGCGTGACCACTTTTGTGGAGATCGGGCCAGGAAAAGTGCTTGCTGGACTGATCAAAAAAATCGCTCCGGCAGACACGACGATTATTTCTGTACAGGATATGGAGTCCTTGACTGAGCTTTTGAACGGAGGGGTATTATGCTAACAGGAAAAACAGCACTCGTCACAGGCGCTTCCCGCGGAATCGGCCGCGCGATCGCACTCAAGCTGGCCGCAGCAGGAGCGAATGTGGTCGTTAACTACGCAGGAAGCGAAGCGGCAGCCAGTGAAACAGTCGCGATGATCAAGGAGCTCGGCCGCGACGCCATCATGGTTCGCGCCAATGTGTCCTCGACAGAAGAAGTGGGCGACATGTTCAAAGCGGCGCTCGACCACTTCGGGACCATCGACATTCTCGTCAACAACGCAGGGATTACCCGCGACAACTTGTTGATGCGCATGAAAGAAGAAGAGTGGGATGACGTCATCGCCACGAATCTCAAAGGCGTGTTCAACTGCCTGAAAGCAGCTACTCGTCCGATGATGAAGCAGCGTTCGGGAAAAATCATCAACATCACGTCCGTTGTAGGTGTACTCGGCAATGCAGGACAAGCAAACTACGTAGCGGCCAAAGCAGGCGTCATCGGTCTGACCAAGACTGCTGCACGCGAGCTGGCGAGCCGTGGCATCACCGTGAACGCGGTAGCGCCAGGTTTCATCGCTACAGAAATGACAGACGTCCTGCCGGAAGACATCAAAGCGGGCCTGATCAGCCAGATTCCGCTCGCCCGTCTCGGTCAAACCGAAGACATCGCGTCTGTTGTTTTGTTCCTTGCTTCTGATGCAGCCAACTACATGACAGGCCAAACCTTGCATGTAGACGGCGGCATGTATATGTAAACTGGTTTTTTGAAAGCTCATCCACTATAATACGGGAGAGGGGGTGAAGCAAGATGGCAGATACATTGGAACGCGTGAAGAAAATCATCGTCGATCGTCTGGGTGTAGATGAGTCCAAGATTACTTTGGAAGCTTCTTTCAAAGAAGACCTGGGCGCTGACTCCCTGGATGTAGTGGAACTCGTAATGGAACTCGAAGACGAGTTTGATTTAGAGATTTCTGACGAAGATGCTGAAAAGATCACTTCTGTTGGTGAGGTTGTTAAATACATAGAATCTCACAAGTAGATCCATCAGTTGGAAGTCCCGTACCATACGGGACTTCTCCTTCAATTGCAGAGAATACATACGGGGAAGCTATGTTGGGCATGAAGTGTAAGTAACAGGCTGACTGCTGACTTTCATATAGAGGTGATCGTAATGAAACGAAGAGTGGTGATTACGGGCGTCGGTGTTATTTCTCCGGTGGGAAATGACGCGCAGACCTTCTGGAACAGTTTGCTGGAAGGAAAATCAGGCATTGACCGCCTGACTGCTTTTGACGCTACTGATTATCCGACACAGATTGCGGGAGAAGTAAAAGACTTCAATCCCGAGCTGTATATGGACAAAAAAGAAATACGACGTACAGACCGATTCGTTCAGTTTGGATTGGCTGCTGCCAAAATGGCGGTAGAGGATGCGAAACTGGAAATCACGCCAGAAAATGCGGAACGAGTGGGTGTATACATCGGGTCCGGTATTGGCGGGCTGTCTACATGGGAAGAGCAGCATTCCGTGCTGTTGGAAAAAGGACCGCGCCGCGTGAGTCCGTTCTTTATTCCGATGCTGATTGCGAACATGGCGTCTGGAGCAGTATCGATCCAATACGGTGCAAAAGGGCCAACATCCAGTGCGATTACCGCATGTGCAACGGGGACGAACGCAATCGGCGACGCTCTGCGTTTGATCCAGTTTGATCATGCCGACGTGATGATCGCAGGTGGAGCGGAAGCGACCGTTCGCCCGATGGCGTTTGCCGGCTTTTGTTCCGCCAAAGCGATGTCCACGCGCAACGACGAGCCGCAAAAAGCATCCCGTCCTTTTGACAAGGATCGCGATGGTTTTGTCATGGGAGAAGGGGCAGGCGTCCTGATCCTGGAAGAACTCGAGCATGCGAAAAAGCGCGGCGCGAACATCATCGCCGAAGTGATCGGCTATGGCATGAGTGCTGACGCCCATCACATCACTTCTCCATCTCCAGGGGGAGAAGGGGCTGCGCGCTGCATGAAAAACGCCCTGCGTGACGCGGGAATCGACCCGACAGAAGTAGGCTATATCAACGCACACGGAACTTCCACTGACCAAGGGGATATCGCAGAAACGCAGGCGATTAAAGACGTCTTTGGCGAACACGCTTACAAGCTGGCTGTCAGCTCCACCAAGTCGATGACAGGCCATTTGCTCGGCGCCACAGGCGGTATTGAAGCGATCGCGACTGCTTTCGCTCTGCGCGATCAGGTGCTTCCTCCTACCATCAACCTGGAAAATCCTGATCCGGAATGTGATCTCGACTATGTTCCTAACCATGCGCGCAAGGCGACCGTCCATGTGGCTGTGTCCAATACATTTGGATTCGGCGGTCATAATGCTACGGTGATCCTGAAGCGATACGAAGCATAAATGAGCCCTACTGAGAGAAAAAGTAGGCAGTCTCCTGGAATGGTGGTGAGGGTGATGAATTTTGCGCAGCTGCAAGAGAAGATCGGCTTTCGCTTTCATGATGAAAGCGTTCTGCGGCAGGCATTCACCCATTCTTCCTACGTGAACGAGCAACGCGGCAAACGGATATCAGACAATGAACGGCTGGAATTTTTGGGAGATGCGGTGCTCGAATTGACGGTTTCCCAGTTTTTGTACAAAACTTTTCCCAAGATGAGCGAGGGAGAGATGACAAAACTGCGGGCAGCGATTGTCTGTGAGCCTTCTCTGGTTAAATTTGCTGAGCTACTGAATTTTGGCGATCTCGTTTTGCTGGGAAAAGGGGAAGAGCTGACGGGCGGCCGTCAGCGACCTGCCTTGCTAGCGGACGTATTTGAAGCTTTTGTTGGCGCCCTCTATTTGGATCAGGGCCTGGATGCCGTGTTTTCTTTTATGGAAAAATACGTTTATCCGAGAATCGACAAGGGAGAGTTTGCCCAGGTTACAGACTTCAAGAGCCAGTTGCAGGAATTTGTTCAACAGGACAATCTGGGAGACATCCAGTATCGCATTGTAGAAGAAAAAGGACCAGCTCACAATCGAGAGTTCGTATCTGAGGTGCTTTTGAACAATCGTTCGCTTGGCATCGGCTCGGGCCGCTCCAAAAAGGAAGCGGAACAGCAGGCCGCCGCGCGGGCATTGGTAAAGCTGGGGGATAAATAAAAGCTCGGAAAAGGGAGCTGCATCATCTGCGAAAGGCAGGTGGTGTAGCTTTCTTTGTTCCGACTTGGAAAAGCTGGGAAAATACTGCGTGATGACGGCTTTCTATGATACACTTAACGGGGAAAGACCCAAGAAACCTCGCAGTGGAGTAGCTCCTGTCTCATGCAGGAGCTCTTTTCGGGTACCCATCCAATCTGGGCCGCGTGTTTTGCCGGATTCGGCGGATAACAGCAGGTGGCGAGCAAACAGGGTGGGGTTTGGTAAGGAGGATCGTACGTATGTATTTGAAACGTCTGGAGCTGGCAGGATTCAAATCTTTTGCCGACAGGACGGAATTGGAGTTCGTACCGGGAGTGACAGCAGTAGTCGGCCCGAACGGAAGCGGCAAAAGCAACGTTTCCGACTCGATTCGCTGGGTGCTCGGGGAACAAAGCGCCAAATCGCTGCGCGGGGCGAAGATGGAAGATATCATTTTCGCGGGCAGCGACAAGCGCAAGCCAGTGAATTTTGCTGAAGTGACATTAACCTTGGATAATACCGATCGCTCGCTTGATGTGGAATATTCGGAGGTTTCCGTTACGCGCAGAGTGTACCGCTCTGGCGACAGTGAGTATTACATAAACAACCGATCGTGCCGCTTGAAAGATATTATGGAGCTGTTTATGGATACGGGTCTGGGAAAAGAAGCGTATTCCATTATCGGTCAGGGAAAAATCGAAGAAATCCTCAGTACCAAATCGGAAGATCGCCGGGGAATTTTTGAAGAGGCAGCGGGAATCGTCAAGTACAAGACCCGCAAGCGAGAGGCCGAGAAGAAGCTGGACGACACGGAGCAAAACCTGATTCGCATCCACGATATCGTCAGCGAGATCACGGAGCAGATTGGACCGTTGCAGGAGCAGGCCGAGACGGCGAAAACCTACAAGGAGCTGCACCGCAAGCTGGTCGAGCATGAAGTGGCTCTGTACGTGCAACAAATCGAGGCGGCCCATACGAAGTGGGAGGCTGCCTCGCAGCGTGTGCAGGAACTGCGCGAGCAACTGATTACGCAAACGACGGAAGCGAGCAAGCACGAAGCGGATTTGGAGCAAGCCCGCTTTTCTGTCACGCAAATCGACCAGTCGATTGAGGAGTTGCAGCAAGTTCTTTTGACCGTGAGCGAGGAAACCGAAAAAGTAGAAGGCCAGCGCGAAGTATTGCGCGAGCGGATGCGCAACTTGAGTGCCAATCGCCAGCAGACGATGGAGCAAATGCACAAGCTGACGGAAAAGCAGCATGCGCTCGAAGCAGAGCTTGCAGAAGAAAAGCAGCGCGTGCAGGAAGCGGAGCAGCGAATGACAGAGGCCCATGCCTCCTTGCAGGAAGCCGAAGGCCAGTTTTTCGCCATGGTGCAATCGTTGACGGATGACGTGGAGCGCTTGAAAGGCGACTATTTTGAAAAGCTCAACGAAATGGCGAACCTGCGCAACGAAATTCGCCACCAGCAGCAATTGGTGCAAACTTCCCAGGCGCGTGTCGACCGTCAGCTGTCTGGAAAAGAGCAGTTGGATCTCGAAGAAGTGCAGCGTCAGGTCAAAATCGCCGAACTGCAAGAGCGGTTGGCCAAAATCGAGCAAACGATACAAGATACGGTGGCGAGGTACAAGCAATTGCTGGACGGTCTGCGCGACGGACAAGCCCGGATGGAGCAGGTTCGCCGGGAGCTTCGCCAGTCCGAACAGCGCAGGGAAGCGGCCAAGTCGCGACTCGATCTGATCAAGGAAATGCAGTCCGAATTTGCCGGATTCCAGCAAGGGGTAAAAGAAATTCTCAAAGCCCGTGAGCGAGGCTTCAAAGGAATCCACGGTGCGGTAGCCGAGCTGGTCGTCGTGCCGCAGCAATACGAGACAGCCATTGAAGTTGCGCTCGGCGGGGCATTGCAAAATGTCGTCGTGGACGACGAGGCAGCCGGGCGCGCAGCGATTGCTTATTTGAAGCAGCACAATGCAGGCCGCGCTACCTTTTTGCCGCTGGATGTCATTCGGCCGCGCACCTTGCAGGCACAAGACAAGCAGCAGCTGGCAAAAGAAGGCGGCGTTGTCGGGATCGCCAGCGAGCTTGTTTCGTTTGAGGAAACGTACCGCCCGATTTTGGAGAGCATGCTCGGCAATGTCATCATTACGGAAAAATTGGAGCAGGCCAACCGTGTCGCTCGCACACTCGGCTATCGGTATCGCGTCGTTACGCTCGAAGGGGATATTGTCAACGC
The DNA here is from genome assembly GCF_038000275.1 of Brevibacillus sp. FSL K6-0770. NCBI lineage: Bacteria > Bacillati > Bacillota > Bacilli > Caryophanales > Paenibacillaceae > Brevibacillus > Brevibacillus sp. FSL K6-0770. The sequence goes on along the minus strand of NZ_JBBOBQ010000001.1, from coordinate 3,540,703 downwards.
AGGCGGTTCGATGACAGGGGGAGCGCTGAAGAAAAACAGCACCAACCTTCTCGGCCGCAATCGGCAGGCAGATGAGCTGGAAGCGCAGATGCGTGAAATCGAAGAGGCAATTTCTGGACATACTACGCTAATGGAGCAACTGACCAGTGAGCTTGGCCGTATGGAAGAAGAGCAAGAAACGCTTCGCTCGGAAGGGGAAGCCTTGCGGTTGAAGGAGCAGGAAGTCAAAGGTCTGTTGCAGCAGGCGGAAGCAGAAGGGCGTTCGCTGGGCGAGCGGGCCAAGCTGGTTGAGCAGGACATCGCCGCTTACCAGCGGGAAAGAGAAGAAGCTTCCGAGAAGCAGGAACAATTGCAAGCCTCCCTCGTTGTGCTGGAACAAGAGGAACAGCAGCTGAATGCGCTGATTGCCGAGGCGGAAGCCAAGCGTCAGGAGCAGCTGGAATCAAAAGAAGAGATGAATCAGAAAATTACCAGCCTCAAAGTATTGAACGCCCAGGTGAAGCAGGAGCATCAATCCCGACTGGAGCAAACGGAGCGCTTGTTGGAACAAAAAAGCTTGCTTCAGCGCGAGTGGGAGGAGCAAAATGCGAATCTGGCTGCTCTCGACGAGCTGGAACAGACGAATGAATCGTCAGGACTGGAACTGGACCAGCGCATCGCGGAGTTGCGCCAGGACAAAGAGCGGGTAGCCGGGCTGATTTCCGAGCGGCGCAACGAGCGGGCGACCCTTTTCCACAAACAAGAGCAGGTTGAAGTACATGTAAAAGAAATTCGCAGAGAAGTCAAAAGTCTGGAAGAGAAGCTTCACCAGGAAGAAGTGAAAGTCAACCGGGGTGAGGTGGAACTCGACCATCTGTTGAATAAACTCTCCGAAGAATACGAAATGAGCTACGATCTGGCGAAGCAGAAATACCCGCCACGCGGAGACTTGCAAGAGGAAACGCAAATCGTCGCCAAAATCAAAAAGCAAATCGCTGCGCTCGGCACCGTAAACCTCGGAGCCATCGAGGAGTACGAGCGTCTCTCGGAGCGCCAGCAGTTTTTGAGCGCCCAGGAAGCCGATTTGAATGAAGCAAAAGATATGCTCTACCAGGTGATTCAGGAGATGGACGCGGAGATGTCGCGCCGCTTCAAGGAGACGTTTGAAGCGATTTCCGAGCAGTTCCGCGATGTGTTCGTGCAATTGTTCGGCGGAGGTCGCGCCGACTTGCTTCTGTCCAACCCGGACAACCTGCTCGAAACGGGGATCGACATCGTAGCGCAGCCGCCGGGCAAAAAGCTGCAAAATCTGGCTCTGCTCTCCGGGGGCGAGCGCGCGCTGACGGCGATGGCTCTGTTGTTTGCCATCCTGCGTGTCAAACCTGTGCCATTTTGCGTACTGGACGAGGTGGAAGCCGCGCTGGATGAAGCCAATGTCAACCGATTTGCCGAGTACATGCAGCATTTCAGCCGCCAGACGCAGTTTATTTGCGTGACACACCGCAAAGGCACGATGGAGAGCGCTGACGTCCTGTACGGAATCACGATGCAGGAAGGCGGCGTGTCCAAGCTGGTTTCCGTCAAGCTGGAGGACAGCGACAAATTCGTGGAGTCGGCCTCGTAACGGGGCGTGACATTTCTTGCGCCCAAGCGCAATATGGATGAGAAAACAATAGCCGCAAAGGAAGATGATCATGAGTTTTTTCAAGCGCCTTCGTGACGCGATCGTGCAAAAATCCGAAGAGGTAACGCAAAAGTTTACCGACGGATTGGCGAAAACGAGAGATTTGCTGGTGGAAAAAGTGGAGGACCTCGTCCGCCGCTACAAAAAAATCGACGACGACTTCTTTGATGAACTGGAAGAAATCTTGATCACGTCCGATGTCGGGGTCAACACCGTAATGGAGCTGATCGACGATTTGCGGTCGGAAGTGCGTAAACAAAAAATCGAAAACGCCCTGGACCTGCAACCGATCCTTTCCGAGAAGCTCGTCAACTTGTTGAAAAACGACGAAGCAGCAGACAGCTCTCTCAACATCGAGGACGGACGTCTGAACGTTGTGCTGTTTGTCGGCGTTAACGGCGTGGGCAAAACCACGACCATCGGAAAAATGGCGCACATGTTCAAGCAGCAAGGGAAAAACGTGCTGCTCGCAGCAGGCGATACGTTCCGGGCGGCAGCGATCGAGCAGCTGGAAGTATGGGGAGAGCGCGTCGGTGTCGACGTCATCAAGCAACAGCAAGGCTCCGATCCGGCTGCCGTCATCTACGATGCGATCCAGGCTGCCAAATCGCGCAAAGTCGATGTGCTTTTGTGCGATACGGCTGGACGTCTGCAAAACAAAGTCAATCTTATGGAAGAACTGGCGAAGGTGCACCGCGTTTTGCAGCGCGAACTGCCAGGCGCTCCGCACGAAGTCTTGCTCGTCCTCGACGCGACGACAGGCCAAAACGCGCTGTCCCAGGCGAAAACATTCGGGCAGTCTGCCGGAGTGACCGGACTCGTTCTGACCAAGCTTGACGGAACGGCGAAGGGCGGTATCGTCATCGCGATCCGCAACGAGCTGAACATCCCGGTCAAATACGTCGGTCTGGGCGAGAAGATGGATGACTTGCAAGCATTCGATCCGGAACAGTTTGTACACGCCTTGTTTGCCGGATTGATTCAAAAAGATGAAGCCGAAGAGCAAGAAAACGCGTAATATCATAATGTCTGGAACGTCAAAAAAAGATGTCAACAAAAATGCTTGACACTAGGTGTGGAATTAGGTACTATAATCTACGTGCTGTAAAGAAAAAGCCTTTACAGTTTCGAAACGAGTACCTCACAGCAAAGGATTGGTTTCATGTTAGAAAAGACCAATCAAGTCAATCTCTTGTTTGACTTTTATGCACCGTTACTCAAAGGCAAGCAGCGAGAATATCTGGAGCTGTATTATCTGGATGACTTGTCGCTCGGAGAAATCGCGGAAATGCACGAGGTCAGTCGACAAGCTGTTTACGACCACATCAAGCGGGCGGAAAAGCAGTTGTTCGAATACGACCAGAAGCTTAATCTGGCACATCGCCACGAGAAGCGGATGGAAGTGCTGGCACGAATGAATGAGCTTGTAAATGGGCTTGCAGAGAGCGAGACAAGAGACGAGCTGAATACTTTGCTCCACCAACTGTCAGAGATGGATTAGGAGGGCTCGCATGGCGTTTGAAAGCTTGGCCAATCGGCTGCAAAACGCATTTGACAAACTGCGCGGCAGAGGAAAAATTGACGAAACAGTCGTCAACGAAGCAATGCGGGAAGTTCGCCTTGCCCTGCTGGAAGCAGATGTTAACTTCAAAGTAGTAAAAGACTTCGTCGCTCGCGTCAAAGAGCGCGCAGTCGGCCAGGAAGTCATGAAAAGCCTGACACCAGGTCAAATGGTTATCAAAATCGTGAATGAAGAGCTGGTCGCCCTGATGGGTGGCAACGTCGCTCAATTGACGATGGCGCACCGCCCGCCGACTGTCATCATGATGGCAGGTTTGCAAGGGGCAGGGAAAACGACCACAACTGGTAAGCTGGCCAAGTATTTGCAAAAGCAAAACAAGAAGCCGCTTCTGGTGGCAGCGGACATTTACCGTCCGGCTGCGATCAAGCAGCTGCAAGTTTTGGGGGAGCAGTTGAATGTTCCCGTCTTCTCTCTCGGAGATCAAGTCAGTCCTGTTGATATCGCCCGGCAAGCGATTGAACATGCGAAAACAAACCATCTGGATGTCGTGATTCTCGATACGGCAGGTCGCCTGCACATCGATGAAGCGCTGATGGATGAGTTGAAGCAAATTCGCGAAGTTGCCAAGCCCGATGAGATTTTGCTCGTCGTGGACTCGATGACAGGTCAAGATGCCGTCAATGTAGCGGAGAGCTTCAACAGCCAGCTCGAACTGACTGGCGTGGTTCTCACCAAGCTCGACGGTGATACCCGAGGCGGTGCGGCACTGTCCGTCAAAGCTGTCACTGGAAAGCCGATCAAGTTTGCGGCGATGGGTGAAAAGCTGGATGCGCTCGAACCGTTCCATCCGGATCGCATGGCTTCCCGCATTTTGGGAATGGGAGATGTGCTCAGCCTGATCGAAAAGGCGCAAGCATCTGTGGATGAAGAGAAAGCGCGCGACATGGAGCGCCAGATGCGTCAAGGGGAATTTACCTTCGACATGTTCTTGGATTCCATGCAGCAGTTGCGCAACTTGGGGCCTTTCGAAGACATTCTCGGCATGTTGCCAGGAATGAACAAGATGAAAGGCAAAATGAACGTGGACGAGAAGCAGATTGCCCGCGTGGAGGCAATCGCCAAATCCATGACCAAAGCGGAGCGCGCCAATCCTGATCTGTTGAACGCCAACCGCCGCAAGCGCATTGCAAACGGCAGCGGCACAAGCATTCAGGAAGTGAATCGGTTCATCAAACAATTCGAGGAAATGAAGAAGATGATGAAGCAATTCTCTGGTGCCGCAGACAAAATGGTCAAGAAGTCGAAGAAAAAAGGCGGCTTCGGACTACCGTTCATGGGCAAGGGCGGAGGAAACAACCAAGGCGGCATGAACTTCCCCTTCAATTTCAAACCACCGTTCAAGTAAGCATTGCATGATCTCTTCGCGCCGCTGACTTGTCAGACAGCGCGATGGTTCAGATATAGTAGCACCAACGCAGATGTTCATCTTGCGTTGATCCATACAGGAGGTGACACAACATGGCAGTTAAAATTCGTCTGAAACGCATGGGTTCCAAGAAAGCTCCTTTCTACCGTGTAGTAGTAGCTGACTCCCGTTCCCCTCGCGATGGCCGTTTCATTGAAGAAATCGGTTACTACAACCCGGTTGCTCAACCGGCAGTGGTGAAAATTGATACCGAAAAAGCGGTACAATGGATCCTGAATGGTGCAGCTCCAACTGATACCGTTCGTAACCTTCTCTCCAAAGAAGGCGTGCTCGCAAAAGTACACGAAACCAAATACGGCAAATAAGTCGGTCATCTGGAGGTCTGATGATGAAAGCGCTGGTCGAAACGATCGCTAAAGCTCTCGTCGATCATCCGAATGAGGTTCGTGTGAATGCAGTGGACAAAGAGCGCACTCTCGTCTTTGAATTGTCGGTGCACCCGGATGATATGGGGAAGATTATCGGCAAGCAAGGACGGATCGCCAAAGCCCTGCGCACTGTCGTGATGGCGGCATCCGTAGAAACGGACAAGCGTGTCACGGTTGAGATTGTCTGAGAAAAAGGCTGGGAGCTTTCCCAGTCTTTTTTGGTTGAATAAGAATAGCGAGATGTTTGAATCGATATGGTGGACTGATACGTCGAAAGGAGTGGCAGGGCATGCTCACGATTTTTCGGTCGGTACAAGTCAAACTCATTATGACAGAAGCTTCCCGCGCTGTGCTGATCGACAAGTACAGCAGACAACTGCGCAAGCAGCGAGACGAATGGGAGCAATGGCAATTTCAATCGAAAAAAATATTGGCCGAGGCGAAGAAAAAGTCTGCGGATACATATGCGCTCGCGCAACAAAAGATCGCCCAGGAAGAGCGGCGACGCAAGGAAAAAATCGCCCAAATCTCTTTTTCCCTGCAACAGGCCGAGAGCCTTCCCGAGGGAAGCGAGATGGACTATCAGACCGTGGAAAGTCCTGTTACCATTCAGGAAGGCGATATTTGGGATGAAATCATGGCAGGAACGGAAATCATGATAAAAGACGGACGTGTGCATGAAATTCGGCGGACGCCAGGCCATCGGGCTGAAGAATAGAAGGAGTGGATACGGTGAGCAACCAAAAGTTTTATACGGTGGGCAAGCTGGTCAATACGCACGGGCTCAAGGGAGAAGTACGTGTCACCTCAACAACTGATTTCCCTGATCAACGGTTTCGCAAAGGAAACGAGCTGTTTTTGTTCCATGCCTCTCTCTCTGCGCCGTTGAAACTGAAAATCGAGACCCGTCGCGCCCATAAAGACTTTGAGATTTTGAGTTTCCAAGGCTACTCCCACATTAACGATATCGAAAAATACAAGGGCGGAGAGCTGAAAATCCCGGAAGAAGCTTTGATGGAGCTGGAAGATGACGAGTTTTACATCCATCAGCTGATCGGTTGCGAGGTTGTCACGGACGAAGAGGAAGCGCTCGGCAAAATCGTCGATGTGATGCAGCCGGGAGCCAACGATGTGTGGGTCGTAAAAGGGCAGCGTGGCGAGATTTTGCTGCCGTTTATCGATGAGTGCATCAAAGAAGTGGACATTGCAAACAAACGCGTGGTCTGCCATCTGATGGAAGGCTTGTTGTAGGAGGTACTTCGGATGCGGATCGACATTTTTACGCTGTTTCCCGAAATGTTTGCGGGCGTCTTGTCCAGCAGCATTTTGGGAAAAGCTCGCGAGAAGGAACTGGTTGACTTTCAGGTCACCAACTTTCGCGATTTTTCCGAGAGCAAGCACGGTACAGTCGACGATACGCCGTACGGCGGCGGCGGGGGAATGGTGCTCAAGCCTGAGCCGTTGTTTCGGGCGGTAGAGGCTCTGCCAGGGGGCAAGAAGCCGCGCGTCATCCTCATGTGCCCGCAAGGTGTGACGTACAACCAGAGCCTCGCTGAGGAGCTGGCGCAGGAGGAGCATCTTGTGTTCATTTGCGGTCATTACGAAGGATATGATGAACGCATTCGCGAGCATCTGGTCACGGATGAGATTTCGATTGGCGATTATGTGCTGACAGGCGGCGAGCTGGCAGCAATGGTGGTGATCGACAGTGTCGTTCGCTTGCAGCCGGGCGCTCTCGGCAACCAGACGTCTGCTGTCGAGGATTCGTTTTCCACCGGGCTGCTCGAATATCCGCACTACACGCGGCCAGCCGAGTTTCGCGGCTGGAAGGTGCCAGATATATTGCTGTCCGGTCATCACGCCAACATCGAGCGCTGGCGCTTGAAGGAATCACTGCGCAGAACGAAGGCGCGCCGACCCGACTTGCTTTCGAAGCTTGAGCTGACTGGTGAAATGAAAAAGCTTTTAGCCGAGCTGGAGCGGGAACAGGGGCAGGAGAAAAGCGCAGAGGAAAAAAGTTAGAACGGGCCTTGTAGTTTAGCGCCTACTGTGTTAATATACTTCTTGTGGCAATTTTGCCCGCTGACTAAGGCGGTCCGCTACTCGTGACTCGGCTCCACTGGATGACCGAGACCATTTGGCAAGACGAGTAAGAACGTCTATCGGAAGGAGGGAATTTAAATGAACCAAGTTATCCGTGAATTGGAAAAAGAGCAATTGAAACAGGATATTCCTGCGTTCCGACCTGGTGACACTGTTCGTGTACACGTTAAGGTTATCGAGGGTCAGCGTGAGCGTATTCAGCTGTTCGAAGGCGTAGTTATTCGCCGTCGCGGTACAGGTGTCAGCGAAACATTTACTGCTCGTAAGATTTCTTACGGCGTAGGTGTTGAGCGTACGTTCCCAGTACACACGCCTAAGATCGACAAGATCGAAATCGTGCGTCATGGTAAAGTACGTCGTGCGAAACTGTACTATCTGCGCGATCGCGTAGGTAAAGCAGCTCGTATTAAAGAAATTCGTCGATAAGCGAAACGCTTAAAAAGGGGACTGGTCTGCTTGCCAGGCCTCTTTTTTCCATTTACAGGGTTGGACGAGCTATCTTGGGAGGGCGTAAGTGATGAGCGAAGAAGTAGCCTCCAGTCGCACGAAGAAAAATGAGCTATGGGAATGGACGAAGGCGCTCGGGATTGCCTTGATTCTCGCCTTTCTCATTCGTACCTTTTTGTTCGCTCCGTTTATTGTCGAGGGCGAGTCCATGGAAACGACGTTACATAACAGCGAGAAACTGGTCGTAAACAAGGCCATCTACTATTTGCAAGAGCCGAAGCCGGGAGATATTATCGTGTTTCATGCAGAGAAGACGCGCGATTACATCAAACGCGTCATCGCTGTAGCGGGCGATACCGTCGAAGTGAAAGGCGATCAGCTGTACATAAACGGCAAATTGGTTGAAGAACCATATCTTGCACAACATAAAGAACAAGCGAAACAACAGGGCGAGCCGTTTTTCACAAACGATTTTTCCCCTGTAGCGATACCTGCGGGTCACATTTTTGTGATGGGCGACAATCGGCTCAACAGCCATGACAGCAGGGCGATTGGTCCTGTCGCTGTCAGCACGGTAGTGGGCAGAGCGGAGTTTACGTTTTGGCCGTTCGCAAGTATTCGCATGACGAGATAAAAGCATAGCTTCAAGGTAGGTGAGACAACATGACGATCCAATGGTTTCCCGGGCATATGGCGAAGGCTCGCCGGCAAGTTACGGAAAAGCTGAAATTGATTGATGTGGTTATCGAGCTTCTGGATGCGCGGCTGCCTCTTTCCAGTCGGAATCCGATGATTGATGAGATTGTCAGTGACAAGCCGCGATTGATTTTGCTGAACAAGGCCGATTTGGCGGATGAAAAAGCTACAGACGAATGGATTTCTTACTTCCGCAAGCAAGGCATCCGCACGTTGCCGATCGACGCTTTGAGCGGAAAAGGCGTGAACAAGCTGCCAGAGCTGTGCAAGGAGCTGGCGGCCGAGATGCTGGCGAAGCGCAGTGAACGCGGCATGCAGGGACGCGCGATTCGCATCATGATTTTAGGAATCCCCAACGTAGGAAAATCTTCGTTGATCAACCGACTGTCCAAGCGTTCTGTAGCGGCGACCGGCGATCGTCCGGCTGTCACGAAGGCGCAGCAGTGGGTGAAGATGGGCGACACGCTGGAACTTCTCGATACACCGGGAATTTTGTGGCCCAAGTTCGAAGATCAGATGGTCGGACTGCGGTTGGCAGCAAGTGGCGCGATCAAGGATGAACTGATCGACTTCACAGAAGTGGCTCTGTTCGTCATCGCCTATATGATGCATTATTATCCAGAGCGTTTGCTTGAGCGCTTCAAGCTGAAGGAACTGCCGGAAGACCGCGTCTCCATGCTGGAGGAAGTCGGAAAAAAACGCGGTTGCCTTATCTCTGGCGGCAACATCGACTACGATAAAGCAGCCGAAATCTTTTTGCGAGAGCTGCGCTCAGGGAAGCTCGGCCCGATTTCCGTGGAACGTCCGATCGATTGGGAGATGGACGAGCCGATCGGAAAGCCGCTGTCACTGACGGATCACGATTGACGTACACGAAAACCTGTCTATCCATAGATGATAGACGGTTTTTTTCGTAAGAAGGAGAAATGAGTCAATGAACCTGGCAGATATGTCGATAAAAGAAATACGAATGGCGATCGAAAAGTTGGACGAGATATCCAATGATTTTTTACAATGTTTACAAGCAGATAAACGGGCAGGTGTTCAGGCGCTGGCCAAGCAGGCAGAAGCGGCGATGGCGCGTCGGGCCAAGCTCGCGCAAATGTGGACAGAGATGACGGCATACGAGCGTGCGCTGCACGAAAAAGGATATTCACACGTGTTTGGAGTGGATGAGGTGGGCAGAGGGCCGCTGGCAGGACCTGTAGTCGCAAGCTGCGTTTGCTTGCCGCCCGATTTTTATTTGCCAGGCTTGAACGATTCCAAAAAAGTTCCGGTAGCTGCGCGCGAAGCTTTTTACGAAGTGATCATGCGGGATGCCGTTGCGGTCGGAATCGGTATTGTCGATGCCGCCCGCATTGATGCCATCAATATTTTGGCCGCTACGAAGGAAGCGATGAAGGCCGCAATCGAGGATGCCGGAGTACCTGCTGACGTGCTGTTGATCGATGCTGTACAACTGAATGATGTCGCGTGCAAGCAAATTCCGATCATTGGCGGAGATGCGAAAAGCGTCTCGATTGCAGCAGCCTCCATCGTGGCGAAAGTGACCAGAGACAGAATGATGGCGGAATACGCCAAACAGTATCCGCAGTATGGCTTCGACAAAAATGCCGGCTACGGCACAGCGGAGCATTTGGCTGCGATTGCTACATACGGGCCAACCCCTCTTCACCGCGTGACATTTACCGGGGTGAAAGAGCACGCCTAACGACTACCGAGCGCTTTCCAGAGGAGGAGAAGTGTATGTTTTCCCCGTCGCAACTTATATCATCCCTTGTGCAAAAGACTCCTTCCGCCACAGTCAAGCCGGTGGAGCTGACGCCAGGACAAGTATTCAAAGGAACCGTCGTCAAGCATTATCCCGATCAAATGGCGCTGGTTCAGATCGGTGGAATGCAGGTCCAGGCAAAGCTGGAAGCGAATCTCGAAGCGGGTCAAAAGGCATGGCTGCAAGTACAGCCTTCGACAGGAGTCGTAACCTTGAAGGTACTGGATACGCCTGTCGAGGCACCTGGCAAGGAAGCTTCTCTGGAGAACTTGATGCGGTCGCTCGGGATTACGGAGACAAAAGAGAGCAAAGCGATTGTCCAAGCGCTGGTAAATGCCAATTTGCCTGTCACCAAGGAAGTCGTTCAGGCATTTTCGCAAGTGACGCAGCGCATCGGGATGGATGACAGTACAGTAGATGCGTTTCTTTTGGCAATGAAACGAAATTTGCCGCTCACACCAGATTCGGTTGCGGGTTTGAAGGCTTTTATGTCCGGCAAACCGCTGGGGCAGACGATCCAAAATTTCTTGCAGCAAGCCGCGATGTTTTTGGGCGAGGAGGCAAGTGGCGAGCACAAACTGCCGGGCCAGACGGCTCCTATGGGGCAGGCTCAATCAGCAGGAGTGACGAGTGCGGATATTCGTCAAGTGGTCAGCCAGTTGAAGGAAAAGCTGACGGCGCTGCCTTTGCTGGTAGCGGCTGGAGAGAACGGAGAGGCTGGGGCTGGCTCCAAACCAGTGACGGAGGGTGGAGTAGCGAGCCCAGGGGGACAGCAGGCTGCCGGAAGCAATGCCAGTCAAAATGCGCCACAGACCATTATCGCGAATCCGCAGACAAAAGCGCCCACTGGCGGCTCTGCTCCAGCTGCAGGCGCACTGAATACAGCGACAGGACAAGCTTTGACAGGGCAAGGGGCTGATCGTGCCGTTGCCCAAACCAATTTGCCCGGCGCTACGCAAGCTCTCGTGGCAAGGGAGAAGACGGTTGCTCCCGACGGTTCTCCTGCTGTTCGACAAACGACTGCTGCTGTAGCCCCATCCGTACAGCCGGGAACGCCGAACAATGGAGGCACGGCACTGGCTGGAGCGACTGGCAACAGTCAGATGTCTGGTGTGCCACATGTACAAGCGGCGAATCCGGGACAAACGGCCGGACTTTCTCCTATTGACAAGCAAGCCGTTGCGACGGCAAGCGGTCAGTCGACCTCTGCGCTTGTCCAGCCAGCCGTGGCGGCAAATGTATCCGGTGCAGCATCCTCCAATCCGCTCGTGGAACTGTTCCGACACCTCGGGATTAACCACGAACGCGGGCTGATGGGTCAGGCACTGGGCCAACAGCAGACAGATGCAGGGACGCACAAGCAGATCGAGACAGTGAAATCGTTGCTTTTGCAGATCAACCAGGCTCCCGCACAGTCAGTGCCCGCTGCGCTTCGCGAGGCAGCTGATCAATTGTTGCAACAAGTAACCGGACAACAACTGATGATGGTTCAGCCAAGCAACCAGGCACTGTCCCAGATCGTGCTGCAAATTCCGATTCGCCAGGCAGAAGGGGAAGAGACCGCTTTTGTCCAAATCGAATCGAAGAAGCAGGGAAGTGGAAAGCTGGACCCGGAAAATTGCCGACTGTTTTTCCACCTGGAGCTGAAAGGCATGGGAACGACGATGATTGACGTCGGGATCGTCAATCGGATTGTGAACCTGCAAATCTTCAATGACTCCCCTTGGCTGGAGGCACTGGCTCAAGGCACAAAGGATCGGTTTGCCCAACAGTTGAACGATGTAGGCTATCATCTGTCCGCCATGCGAATCCAGCCTGTTCCTGACAGGCAAAGCAAGCCAGCAGGAAGCAGTCAGGCGAAAGGGGCCCTATTTGCCGACTACAGAGGGATGGATGTGCGCGTATGAACCAATCCCCCAACCATGAAAACAAGCGGAAACAGGCTGTCGCTCTCAAATACCAGGCAGGTGTAATGGAAGCGCCTAAAGTAGTGGCAAAAGGAAAGGGCTTCGTTGCCGAAAACATCCTGAAAACAGCCAAAGAGAACGATATCCCGATCCAGGAGGACCCTTCCTTGGTAGAAGTGCTGGGAAAGCTTGATCTCGATCAGCAAATCCCTCCCGAGCTGTATCAGGTTGTAGCGGAGATTCTAGCCTTTGTGTATCGGCTTGACAAGGGAGGCGCAAAAGGATGAGCGATCGCCGCAGGCTTCTCGGACAAAAAGGCGAGCAGCTGGCGATGCGTTATCTGGCGCAAAAAGGGTATCGGATCGTCGAGCAAAATACCCGGACGAAACAAGGCGAGATCGACCTGATTGTCCAAGACGACAAGACGCTCGTCTTTGTAGAGGTGCGCACGCGGAGCAGCTGGGCCTTTGGAACTGCGGCTGAGTCCGTGACGTGGAAAAAGAAGCAAAAGCTGCGACAGCTGGCGATGGCGTACATACAGGCCCAGCAGCAGCCGATCGCTTCTTTCCGCTTTGATGTCGTCGCGATTTTTCACCCTGGCGGCAACGACCGAAGCGAGCCGTCAGAGCCAGTAATTGAGCATTTTATGAATGCCTTTTAAAAAACGGGCTCCGGGCCACCCTGTTTTATGGGGATATGTCTACAGCAACCGTTGCATTGCCAGCGTACTATGTACTGTACTCGACGCGATGAAACTCCTCCAAGCATCATCATTCGCCTTCCAGGCATAGGCTGGAAGGCATTTTTTCTTTTCGCGGGCAAATGGCTCATCGAAAATGTGCCGATACATATAGGGAGCAACGACTTCTCCACAGACCCCTCGTCAAATAAAAGTTTTTTTGAAAAACAAATGTTTTTCTAAAAAACGTATGATTTTGATGTGACATTTTTCCAACTCGTGCGTCTTATTTGATGAAGGAAACAAAGTGGAGGGTAAAAAGATGAAAATGAAAACAATGAAAAACATTTCTCTCGCTGTAGCGACCATTTTTACGGTTCAGCTGTCTGTGACAGGCATCGCTTCCGCACAAGTATCGGCTCCGCAAGCTGTGAACAGCAGCTATGTGGCAAAAGCATCGGAAAAAGGCTTTGAGGCAAGCTCGTATTATGCAGAAGTGACTATCGGTCAACCATACAAGCTGAAGCTGACTTACAATGGACAACCACTGGACGGAGCGCTTGTTGCTTGGACAACTTCGAACAGCAAGCTTGCGACAGTCCATAATGGCATCGTGTCCGGCTACAAAGAAGGAACGGTTATCATTACAGGACGATACAATGGCGAATCCATTCGTATCCGTGCGTCGGTATCCAAAGAGCCAACATTGGATGCTTCCAGCTCATCTGTCAGCATTCGAAAAGGACAACAACAAACCATCACTTTAAAATACAACAACAAAACCATTGACGGAATCGATGCAAGCTGGTCTTCTTCCAACGAATCTGTGGCAACCGTAAAAAGAGGCGTTGTTACCGCAAAAGCAAGCGGAACGACAGTCATCACTGCCACCTATAAAGGAAAAAGCGTCGACATTAGCGTAAAAGTAACGGCGAATCAATCTGGCAAGCTGGAAGCCAGCGAGTCCAAAATTTCATTGAAAAAAGGCGAGCGTCAATCGATCAAGCTTACTTATGAGGATGAAAAGCTGGCTGGCTCCAAAGCGGAATGGAAGTCTTCCAAGACCTCTGTAGCTACGGTTGACGACGATGGCGTAATCACAGCCAAAGGCAAAGGAACAGCAACGGTTACAGCAGAATACAAGGGCTATAAAATCGAGATTGAAGTAAAAGTTGACAGTGGTGACGAGTCTGGCGACCTGGAAGCTAGCGAAACCAAGCTCAAAATGAAAAAAGGCGAAGAGGAAACCATTACTCTCCGCTATGACGGCGAAAAAATCAAAGGAAACAAAGCTGAGTGGAAATCTTCCAAATCCTCTGTAGCTTCTGTTGATGATGATGGCACGATCACTGCTAAAAACAAAGGAACAGCGACTATCACTGCGAGCTACAAAGGCGAAGAAGTGAAAATCGAGGTTACTGTTGGCACAAAAAGCGGCAGCGATTTGCTGGAGGCAGACGACACCAGCTTGAGCCTGAAAAAAGGCGACAAAGAAACGATTACGCTGAAATATGACGGCAAAAAGCTCGTTGGTTCGAAAGCTAGCTGGAGTACTTCCAAGTCTTCGGTAGCTACTGTATCCAATAGCGGAAAAGTAACAGCGAAAGCAAAAGGAACAGCAACGATTACTGCTTCGTACAAAGGCGAAGAAGTTGAAATTAAAGTAACTGTAAAATAACAGCCAAAAAAAGCTCGCTGGATCAAAGCTTGACGATTCAGCGGGCTTTTTGCATCATCATATCTAAATGAAGAGCAGTAGGGGGGAAGGACGATGAAGGAAGTCATCCAGCAAAAGCTGGCGGAGATGGAAAGAGAACATGCGCTGAAAATATTGTTTGCTGTCGAGTCCGGGAGCCGGGCCTGGGGTTTCCCGTCGCAGGATAGCGACTATGACGTGCGCTTTGTCTATATTCACAGGCCGGAGTGGTATTTATCGATCGACGACAAGCGAGATGTTCTGGAGCTGCCGATTGATGAAGTCTTGGATATAAACGGCTGGGACATTCGAAAAGCGCTCAAGCTGTTTCGCAAATCGAATCCGGCGCTGCAAGAATGGCTCGCTTCCGAAATCGTTTATCAGGATGACCTCGGTTTCCGTGATGAGCTTATTCGTCTGAGCAGCGATTTGTTTTCACCGAAGACAGCCATGCACCATTACTTGAGCATGGCAAGCGGGAATTACCGAAAAGATTTGCAAGGAGATCATGTAAAAAGTAAAAAATATTTTTATGTGCTGCGTCCGCTCCTCGCTTGCGAATGGATCAAACAAAACAAAACGAATCCGCCGCTCCTGTTTCAACAGTTGGTATCCGAGATGGTGAGCGATTCGGCCTTGAAGCGGGAAATCGATGAGTTATTGCGCAGAAAAATGGCGGGAGATGAGCTTCGGATGGAACCGCGAATCGACGTCATTCACGAGTATATTGAGGGCAGCTTGGAGAGACTGACGAAAGATGCCAAGGAGTTTACAGACCGTCAGCAAGACTGTACGCCTGTGCTCGATAGTGTGTTTCGGCGCTATTTGCAAACAGCTTGGCACACGTAGTGAGAACGTCCAATGACGTCAGGGGAGAAGCACGTTCCATCCATTGTCGCTGTCGATACTCCGCCATTTATTTGGTATAATGCCGTTGTATATACGTTCTTGGCGCTACTATCATTTTTATCGTAAAGTGAGGATTTTCACATGAAGAAAAAGCTTGTACTTGTATTGGACGTGGAGAAAGCGGAAAAAATCGATATGCAACAGCTTGCCGACTCGATGTCGCAAGCGATTCAAAACGTGGACGGCATCGTGCTGCACGATCTCGTGATGTTTGACAACGACGAGAACAACGCGGACAAGCTGATTGCCAACATGAAAAAAGAGCTTTCCTGAGAGGCGCGGTCAACTCTCACAACGCAATGCGTTCCAACGATAATGAATCGAATTTGCAATTATGGGTTAGCCAAAAAGACTTGCCGATCAGGGGCAGGTCTTTTTTTGGTCTGTTTCAAGTTTCCTCACGTGAGCACGGCTCCTCGTGCCTTCCAAGTAAGCGTCAAATCTACCCCACCTGTTCCTGAAAAACAGAGTCTGTCACAATGAATTAATCATCATTCAGGAGAGGATCGATTCAGCATGGAAGAAACCCTACAGCAAATATGGGTCAAACGAACCGTGTCTGATCATGAAAGCTTGGTGTGCCGAGCAGTGGAGAACATGCAACAAACAAGACATTCCTCCATAAAATGGGAGTCTTTTGTTAATCAGCTGCAAGTTTTACAAGAATTTCACAAATTTTTTAGTGGATATTACCAATATATCCTACATTATGCATTATTTGTTTTGTTTTTTCCTTTTTTCTCCGTTATAGTAACTATTAGTATTTGGGCCTATGTACTTACTCTTTTTATAATTTTGGAGGGACTTATGAAATTGGTTACTAAGTTTCTAACTTTTGTTTTTGCTTTTGCCCTATTCTTTACTGGGCAGAATCTTGCATTCGCTGAAGATCAATATACGGACAATTTAATTCCTAAAATGACTTCCGAATCTACACCAGAAGGAAAAGTAGAGGTAAG
This sequence comes from Brevibacillus sp. FSL K6-0770, assembly GCF_038000275.1. Classification (NCBI taxonomy): domain Bacteria; kingdom Bacillati; phylum Bacillota; class Bacilli; order Caryophanales; family Paenibacillaceae; genus Brevibacillus; species Brevibacillus sp. FSL K6-0770. The sequence continues at coordinate 3,524,497 of NZ_JBBOBQ010000001.1, read as the reverse complement.
TTCAACCTATAGTAGAGATAATGGTGCTGTAACTGCTCATGGCTTTTATGCATTTGATAGAGAATTAAGTAGTGGGTGGCAAAGTGTTAATGGTCAACCTATGCCACAATGGATTTCATACGAATTTACAACACCTAAAAAAATTAGTACGTACACCATTCAATTACGTTATACTGTAGGGAGACCTAAAAGTTGGATTTTCCAAGGATGGGATGGACAAAATTGGGTAGATTTAGATTCTGTTTCAAAAAGCACAGATGATTGGAGTTCAAACCTTACAAAACAATCATTTGCATTTTCTAATGACAATGAATATAAAAAATATAGATTGTATATTACGGAAACTTTTCTGAATAAGACATTTGTAGATATTATGAATATAGAAATGATGGCGAAAATCTCCACTCCTACTCTTCCAGGCACACCGAGTAATTTAACTGGTACAGCAGGCAATGCTAAAAACATCGTATCTTGGAATGCAGCCAACGGAGCAACGATCTACAATCTGAAACGTGCAACGACAGCCGGAGGACCTTACAATACGATAAGCACTAATCTCACGGATACAACATATACGGATACAGGAGTTACAAATGGAACTACCTACTACTATGTGGTATCTGCTGTGAATGGAGATGGTGAAAGTGGCAACTCTAATGAGGTTGCATTAACGCCACAAGAAGACATTGTTCTTCCGGATACTCCAACTTTGACAGGAACTGCCGGAAATCTTAAAAACAATCTTTCCTGGTCTTCTGTTAGCGGAGCAGACAGCTATAATCTCAAACGCTCTACAACTCCAGGTGGTCCCTATACGACCATTGCCAACAATCTAACCTCGAAAGATTATACAGATACAGCAGTTACAAACGGAACCACTTATTATTATGTAGTGACCTTAGTCAACAAAGACGGAGAAAGTGGAAATTCAAATGAAGTAGCTCTGACACCGAAAGATGGAACAGACCCACATCCAACAGGTGACCGAGCTCTCCTCGTCATTACCATGTTAGATGGCAACATCAAGGAATATGACCTCACTATCAACCAAGTAAATGATTTCATTAGTTGGTTTGAGGATCAGGCTGATAGAAACGGAAACAGAGCATACATTTTTACAAAGAATTTCAATATGGGTCCATTCACAAGCATAAAGGAATACATTGCCTTCAGTAAAATTCAGTCCTTCGAAGTGAAACAGTATAGTAAATAAAAATAGGCCCTCCCCGGATTAATGATCCGTCAGGAGGGCTGTTTTCATTCGTATTTCTGAAATCCCTTTGTATCCTTCCACATATTATCGAACTGCTCCGCAAATGCCTTTGCTATCTTTTCATCGGATAACATGACTCACTCGAACAGCTACGTCTCGTTTTTTTGCATCCTAGATTGCCTGCACAATGTCCGGGTACGTAAGGCTGTAGATAGCAATCCCGTGTTAGATGCTTACCACGCATGGCTGTACCAGCAGAGGGTCCGGACCATGCCCAAAAGTCTGATTGGTTAGGCAATCGCCTATAGCCTGAACCAGTGAGAAAAACTAACGGCTTTTTTGAAGGACGGACGTCTGGAATTAGACAACAACCGCAGTGAACGTTCGATCGAGCCATTTGTGATCGGGCGCAAAAACTGGCTGTTTGCGAATACTCCACGGGGAGCAGTGGCAAGCGCTACTATTTACAGTGTAATCGAGACGGCGAAAGAAAATGGACTGCATCTGTTCCGATACCTTCAGTACCTGTTCGAACAATTGCCGCAGCTTTCGGATATTCATGAGGTGAAGGAGCAGGATGCCGTGATCAACTTCGTTGCCGGATACCTGCCGTGTTCCTTAATCTTCATCTATCATGCTCTGGCTCCCATCTGACTACTAGGTGGGGTCTATTTGACGTTCACACTTCCAATAAACTTGCCCACCCCCACTTTCTTTTCCTACTCTTAAAAGGGAAGGGGGAGAGAAACATGTACGCATGCAGTTATTCTGGAACGGTTTTCGGAATTGATGGAATGGTGGTAACGGTAGAAACGGATATCGCCAACGGATTGCCGCAGTTCGATCTGGTCGGGCTTGGCGGATCAGCGGTTAAGGAAGCGCGCGATCGTGTGCGCGCTGCTTTGCGAAATGCAGGCTATGAGTATCCGATGCAGCGAATTACCGTCAATCTGGCACCAGCGGATCAGCGCAAGGAAGGCTCAGGCTTCGATCTTGCCATTGCGCTGGGAATTTTGCTTGCATCGAAACAACTCGCATCCAGACCAGAACGTATTCTCGTCCTCGGAGAGCTGGCACTCGACGGCTCTTTGCGCTCTGTCTCCGGCGTTCTTCCTATCCTGCTGGAAGCGAAAAAGACAGGCTTTACCCACGTCATCCTGCCGCAGACCAACGCAGCAGAAGCACGGCTTGTCGATATGATCGTCTTGCCAGCTGGCAATTTAACGGAAGCCGTCCATTACTGGAAAGAAGGACTCCAGCCGCAAAATCGGCAAGAAACAGCAGAACAACCAGCAACCTTCCGCAACATTTCCCATTCCAATCACGCTCCCGATTTATCCCATGTTTATGGTCAGCAATTCGTCAAACGCGGCTTGGAAATTGCGGCAGCAGGCTTTCATAACGTGATTTTGGTCGGTCCACCTGGCTGTGGCAAGACACTGCTGGCCAACTGCTTGCCGGGCATCATGCCCAAGATGACGATGGATGAATCGTACGAGGTGACGAAAATATACAGTATCGCAGGCCATCTTACGCGCGAGGGCGGACTGATTGAAGAACGGCCGTTTCGCGCTCCCCACCATACGATTACCGCAACAGCTTTGATTGGCGGCGGGGCGCAAATCCCCCGACCCGGTGAATGCAGCCTGTCTCACGGCGGAATCTTGTTTCTGGATGAAATGCCGGAGTTCTCCCGGCATGTCCTCGAAGTGCTGCGCCAGCCATTGGAAGCGGGCAAGGTTACGATTGGACGAGCCAAGCAGGTGTTTACGTTTCCGGCCCAATTTTTGTTGATCGGCTCATGCAATCCTTGTCCATGCGGATTTTTTGCTGTCAGGGAAAAACAAGTATGCTCTTGTTCGCCCCAGCAAATACACAAGTACCGTTCCAAGCTGTCAGGGCCGTTGCTCGACCGGATTGATTTGCACATAGAGGTGCCGCGTGTACCTGTTCAACTGCTGCACAATCGAAAAGCCGAAGAAACGTCGAAAGATATTCGGGCCAGAGTTGAACAGGCGCGCGCCATTCAGTGCGAAAGGTATCGGCACCGACCGGGAAATCCTTTTAACAGCATGATGAATGCGGAAGAACTGCGGAATTTTGCCAGGCTGGACAAAGAAGGCCAAGAGATGTTGCAGCTCGCTTTTGAGACATTGGGATTAAGTGCGAGAGCCTACGACAGAATCGTCAAAGTAGCGCGAACGATCGCTGACCTGGATGGTTCCTCACACATTGATGCAGCGCATGTCGCGGAGGCGATCCGGTACAGGGCGCTGGACAGGGGAGTGCCGCTTTAACCTGCTAGAGCGGGTTGTTTGGCTGGCATGGCTGCTTTTAAAAAAAGAGGCAAGAGCAGAAACCGAAGCTGAAACTGTAACCCTAACTCTAACTGTAACGCAGGAAGCAGGAAGCGAGACTATTCAACATGCTAATAACACCAGTCCTATAGAACGCGCGTGCGTGTTTATCAAGTGTCAGTTTCGGCCCCAGTGCCCAGCCCTAGCCCCAGCCCCAGACACTCTAAACAATCGTTACGATATAAAAGACAAAGCTCGCGCAATCTGACTGATCCCAAGGCCGGCAATATTTAAAGGAAAGAGTAGTCACGCCGCGGTTGATTGCCCGAAACGCAAAGCGTTGATGACCGCCTTGCCCGATTCGTGCCGCTTGGGCAGGAGGGACAAATTCAGTGGATTGGAAAACGAGAAAACGCTCGTCTACAGGATTGGATAGCGTCCACTGGTAACCAGTCGTAGGATTCGCCTCAAGTGCTATGGGAAACACATGCCCACTTTGGACTTGCAAAGTGAAGGTAGAGCTTAATGCCATGATCCATCGTCCTTTCCGGAAGAAAAAGTCTCCTGATACTGTATGTAAAAAGGAAGCAAATGCCCACATGTGCAAAGCATAGTATGAGTGAAAAATAATTGATACATATAGAAAAAAACGAAGGAAAGCATTGTGAAAAAAGGAACACGTCATACCGGAGCACATTTTTTTCGGCCGAATTAGTATGATTTGGAAAGGGATTTGCAAAATAATGGCGAATGTATAGGAATAAAGACACATAATGTCGAATGTTTTAGGGATTTTGTAATCTCTTTTGCCTGGTTTTTTCGTCAAAGGATTTCCAGAGTGTCGAGAGGCATTTTTACGGTCCAGACTGTTTGTTGAACTTCCCAGCACTTCCAAATAGTTTGGGCGTACATCCTATGCACCTCACACTTGGAAAGCTTTTCTCTGTGTACATATTTGCTAGGAAAGGGAAAGGAAAATTGATGGAGAGCATTGCGGAACTATTTGAGAAAAGAGAGTATTACCACGCCTTTCAACCGATATGCCAATTTCCGGAAAAAAACCGGATAGGGTATGAAGTGCTCTTGCGCAGCAAAGCGGGGCAGAACCCGGAGTTGTTGTTTTCCACGGCAAAGGAAAAAAGAAAGCTGCCGGAATTGGACACCCAATCATTTCGGCATGCGCTCTCGACTTTTTTTCGTTCTTCCATGGAACACAATCATGAACTTCTGTTTGTGAACATTTTTCCCACCACAATTGTGGAGGACTCGTTTCCAGCGTTCATCGAGGAGATCAGACAAGCTTTTTTTCCGTATTTGACGCGAATCGTGCTGGAGATCAACGAGTCCATCATGGAGGGAGAATGCTGGCACGAACCTGTTTTTACGCGGCGCATCAGTGAATTGAAAGCAATGGGTTTTTTGATCGCTTTGGATGATGTAGGCGATGCAGCAAATATTTTTCACAAGATTACCGATCTTTCGCCGGATTTCATCAAAATCGATCGCTTTTATTCCAAGGAGCTTTCGACTTCGCAAGAAAAACAAAAAGTCGTAAAGCTGTTTGTCGAATTTTGCAAGCATGAACCTCAACTCATTCTCGAAGGAGTTGAAGAAGAAGAAGATTTTGCTTGCGCCTCTTCATTGGGAATTGCAATGGGTCAGGGATACCTTTTTGGCAAGCCCGGCCGTTTGCAGGAGGATTAAGAGGGGGGAGCAGAATTGGAGGAATTACTAATGTTTGGTGATAGTAGTGTATATTCGAGGAAAGCGACCCTTTCCTTAAAAATATCTGAATTTGAAGTCCCTCCCATGCAGGATTTGCTGATTATAGGGAGGAAAGCGCCAATCGGGCCGGAAGCAGTGCGGAGAATGGCAGAAGCCTTGTCGCCGGAGCAGTTTACTTTGCTGAAGATCGATCATCCCAAGATCGAAGCTGTCTTGTTGAGAAACTCGCTCTTGCAAATGATGGACGAAAAATTGCTAATGAAAATTATTTTGGAAGAATCAGAGCGGATGATCAGTGAATCCATGGTTTTGCGATCTGAGCTGAAAATTGCATTGTCGGTACAACGCGAGGTGGATTTGCTATGAACATCTCAGAGATCATGATTCCAACGATTCATTCCATTTCTTCTGACAAATCCGTCTCCCACGCAGCAAGGCTTATGAGCCAGTACCAGATGGATTCGCTCGTCGTCATTGACCATGGAGAGCTCGTAGGATTAGTGACTTCCAGAGATGTCCTCACTGCTCATCCGAATCGAATTGTCGCTGATGCTATGTGTAATCAAATGCATTATTTGCTGGCAGACCAAAATATTTGGGAAGCCCATCATTATTTTCTCAATGAAAATGTCAAATTGGCGATTGTCCTCGACGAAGAGCAGGTAAGCGGGATGATTACCAAGGAAACAGTAGAAATGAAAATAGCGGAATACAAGGACCCGCTCTCTGGCTTGTATCGGGCACCTTATATCCAGTTTATCGGGGAAAGTTATTTGCGTAAGCAGATTCCGTTTCATTTGCTGTTTATCGATTTGAACGACTTTGGCAGAATCAATAAGCAATACGGTCATCCGTTCGGTGATGATGTCATCCGGACCTATTCCGCTGTGCTTTCCTCGATTGCCGAGGATCAGGGAGATCATTTGTGCCGTTACGCAGGGGATGAATTTGTCCTGATCTCCACTGCACCAATCGCGCTGATCGAGCAGTATATCGATTTGATCTCCCGGCCGACAAACGTGCTGGACATCACGGTTTCCGCAGCCGTTGGGCATGTGAATGGATGTGAAGATCCTGATTTTTTCAAACGATCCTGGAGAGAACTGATCGCCCAGGCAAGCCTTGAGTCTTCTGCTATCAAAGCACAGAAGACTGCTTCGGCGCTTCCTTCGTAACAGAAGCGCCGGATAAGAGAACAGGATTGTGCATACACTTGGTGAAACCAACTCTGTTTTTATTCGTATTTCTTAATGACATAACGAGACGAGTTCGGTCAGGGGAGGCTATTTACATGATTGTTACTACAACCAACACTGTGCAAGGAAGAGAAATCGAAGCGTATCTGGACATTGTCAGCGGAGAGGTCATTATGGGAGCGAACGTAGTCCGCGACTTTTTGGCAGGGATTACGGACATCATCGGTGGCAGAAGCGGATCGTACGAGAGCAAGCTGGCGGAAGGCCGGGAAATGGCTTTGAAAGAAATGAAGGACAAAGCTCGCGCACTGGGCGCAAACGCAGTAGTAGGCGTCGATCTCGATTTTGAAACACTCCGTGAAGGCATGATGATGGTCATAGCGACCGGAACAGCAGTACGTGTAAAATAAGCCGGCAGATGCCCGGCTTTCTTTTTTTGCGTTGTATGTGGTAAAAAGGCAGAAGCTGCTGGCCTGAGCCATGCTACGGACTGTTTAAAATGGCAGAGATGAGGTAAGCTGGACTAAGAGACTGAGGTGATAAATGTGTCTGTAGAAGCGATACTGGTCGAGCTTGCGCAAAAAATCAAGGCGAATCCCAAACCGATTCGCGGCTTTTTCGCCGTGTATCATTTTGTGCTTGGCGGGGAAGAGAACGGGACGTATGAAATCAAATTCGGCAACGATGAAGCGACCTATCGGCTAGGGATTACTGAGCAGGCAGGCTGCACGCTGGAGTTGTCCGACGAAAATTTCATCAAGCTGGTACAGGGAACGCTTAATCCGGCTGCGGCCCTCGTCACGGGCAAATTGAAAATCAAAGGGGACATGGGGCTGTCTTTAAAGCTGCAGACTTTGCTGTACAGCTACCAGACATCCTCTCTAAGAGCAGGAAACGAGTGAACAGACAACCGATCCGGCGGTGCTGTTAGCCGCCCGTCACAAGTCAGTCACGGAAAAAAACTGGTCAAATTCCGAATAGTTGCGTTAAAATATGACCAAACAATGACAAGTATTCCAAAGAAAAGAACGAGGGAAACCATGCGCCATATTTGTTCCTTAATTGCAATCGTACACGGACTGGATGGACAATCTGTGCGTTTTGACTTGTATCAGGAGATGAGAAGAGGGACAACCGAACGAGAGCTGCTCAGACAGCATGCCAAGCTCCCTCGGCACTATTTCGACTATTTGTTTCACTCCGGTGTGCTGGAGGTCGAGAACGATCCTCCTTACCAGCCCGGCGTGACAAAGCCTGCTTCCATCGGAATGAACATACGATCTTTGGGTGGAAATGTATTGTTTGACATGTGCTTCGCTCCCCAGACGTATAAATTATGGCAGAATACAGATGCGAGTCTGGAAGACCTGTCTTTGCCTGCTGATATCTTCGAAGAATACGTATACCGTTTGGGAGCGATCAGCCGATTTCGTTATCTTGGACGCATCGATGATCCGGTTGTAGCAACTTCTCTTGGCGAAAACGACATGATCGAGTTCAAGCGCGACTTTTTGCTGTCCAAAGGCGGAATTATTAAAACAGTTGTGGCCTTTGCCAATTCGAACAACGGCAATCTTTTTTTGGGAATTACCGATGAAGGCAGCATTTGCGGCATTGATCACGAGATTGAGCAATACGGAGACCCGGATAAATACCTTTTGGCCATTACTCAGTACATTCAGGACAAGACGTCGCCATTTTTAACACCTTTCCCTAAAATCTCCCTGAAAAAAGTCGACGGAAAGCATGTTGTCGCTATTTTTGTGGAGGTTTCCTCCGAGCTGATTTGCGGGCTGGACAAAAACAGCGAGAAATACGTTGTGATCCGCACGAACAATCGCTCGGTTGTGGTAAAAGACCCGCATCAGATTGGCGAAATTTACGTCAAACGAAAACTTGGCAGTGAGATCAGCCGACGACTGGGACTTCTCTAGATTCATCGGGCAGGGCTGATACTCGAAGGAGGTTGCTGATGGTATCGTCTTTGCGTGCTTATTTGTTAGTCGTGATGGTTGCAAGCATGTTTGTTTCCGGTTGTGCGCAGTCTGACAAAGTTCCAGCTGACATGAACGATCGCATCGAGACGGAGCTAGGCGCCGTAGAAAAGGCGACAGTCATGTCCACAGACGGCCAGGAAGTCATGCTGGATTTGCCTACCTTCATGAAAGAACTGTCTAATCAAGGCAAGGATTTGCAGCTCTCAGAAGAAGCTTTGAAGCAGGAAGACGTGCGTTTTACGCTTGTATTGTACCGGAAGCAGTTAGCTCCGCTAGTGGTGGCGGTAGGAGAAGGAGCCAGCCAGTTTGGCGAAAATACATATCGGGGAGCAGGCGCTGTCGCTTTTTATCAATGGATTCAGAAGCTGACAGGAAAAGGCTTGCTGTCGCAAAAAATTGATACCGTGTTGCTCTCGGCTGACGATTTGGGCAAGACGAGGGCGCTTGGCGAAGCAGAAGCGGACCTGATCCGCAAGGTGCTGGCAACGGCCACGCCTGAGCCGGGGGCAGCGAACAAGCAATACGCGCTCTATCCGAATTACCAGATGCGAATCAACGCAACAGACAGGCCGCTCGAAGTGACGGTGCTCACGCCGACATTGATCAGTGTGCCTTTTGGAAAAGAAACCCATACGTTTCGCGTGGATGGAGGACTTTTCTCCAAGCTGACGGAGTGGATTCCTCCCGCGGATACAGGCGACAAAACGTTTGAGCAGCTGTTCAAGGCCAGCCAAATCCGAATTTCGGCTACGGGTGCTGCCGCTTCGGAAAACATCGAAGTGGAAGTAAGAAAAACGACAGTGGAGCAAGGGATCGCACACCAGGCCGTGCGGCTTTTACAAGCAGCCGATTTGTTAAAAGAAGCACCGAAAGATCCGGGGCACGAACAGTATCGCCTCTCCTTTTTTGTGAATGGAAAAGAGCGCGAAGTCGTCTTGTACGCCAATTATTTTCAACTGGACGCAAAATGGTATATTCACAGTGAAATCGCGGAAAATCAGTGGAAATTGTTTCAAAGTCTTAGAAAATGATGGTTGTTCCTCATGAAGTTTCGAAGTTATGGTCACGATAAGGACAACATATTACTACCACTTTTGCATTTTTTGTCGTAGAATAGTTACGTTGCACTGATAGTGGAGGCTTCGACCGGAGGAAGACGCAGATGTCTTTAGCCGGTCTAAAAGCTTGCCGATCTTTATCTGCCATAGGAGGATGGAGAATGAACATTCATGAGTATCAAGGTAAAGAGATACTTAAGCAGTACGGTGTAAAAGTTCCTGAAGGTCGCGTAGCGTTCACAGTGGATGAAGCTGTTGAAGCAGCGAAAGAACTGGGCACCCAAGTAGTTGTGGTAAAAGCGCAAATCCACGCTGGTGGCCGCGGTAAAGCTGGCGGTGTAAAAGTGGCGAAAAACCTGGATGAAGTTCGTACATATGCCAACGAAATTCTTGGCAAAGTGTTGGTAACTCATCAAACAGGACCAGAAGGCAAAGAAGTAAAACGCCTTTTGATCGAGCAAGGCTGCGATATCAAAAAAGAATACTACGTTGGTGTCGTTGTTGACCGTGCGACTGGCAGCGTTGTTATGATGGCTTCCGAAGAGGGCGGTACGGAGATCGAGGAAGTAGCTGCTCACTCTCCAGAAAAAATCTTCAAAGAAGTAATCGATCCGGTAACAGGTCTGAATGCGTTCCAAGCACGTCGCCTGGCTTACGCAATCAACATTCCAAAAGAACTGATCAACAAAGCAGCGAAGTTCATGCTGAGCTTGTACCAAGCATTTGTTGACAAAGATTGCTCTATCGCTGAAATCAACCCGCTCGTTGTTACTGGCGACGGTGAAGTAATGGCACTCGATGCCAAACTGAACTTCGACAGCAACGCTCTCTATCGTCATGCTGACATCGTAGCTCTGCGCGATCTGGATGAAGAAGACGAGAAAGAAATCGAAGCGTCCAAATTCGATCTGTCCTACATCGCTCTCGATGGTAACATCGGTTGCATGGTAAACGGTGCAGGTCTGGCAATGGCAACGATGGACATCGTGAAATTTTACGGTGGAGACCCTGCCAACTTCCTCGATGTAGGCGGCGGTGCTACAGAAGAGAAAGTAACCGAAGCGTTCAAAATCATTCTGCGCGATGAAAAAGTTAAAGGTATTTTCGTTAACATTTTCGGTGGCATCATGAAATGTGATGTCATTGCAAACGGCGTAGTAAATGCAGCAAAACAAATTCAACTGGACAAACCGCTCGTTGTGCGCCTCGAAGGTACCAACGTGGATCTCGGTAAGAAAATCCTCAATGAGTCCGGTCTGAACATCGTTGCAGCTGAATCCATGGCTGATGGCGCTGAGAAAATCGTATCCTTGGTAAAGTAAGCAATTGCGAGTAGATACGTTAAAAAAGGTGGGAAAAATACGCGATGAGTATTCTCGTTAACAAAAATACAAAAGTAATTACACAAGGGATTACCGGTGCAACAGGTTTGTTCCACACTCGCGGAGCCGTTGAGTACGGTACACAAATGGTTGGCGGTGTAACACCTGGTAAAGGCGGCACTGAAGTTGACGGTATTCCAATTTTCAACACAGTAGCAGAAGCAGTAGAAAAAACTGGTGCAAACGCATCCGTTATTTACGTTGCTCCTCCATTCGCTGCTGACGCGATCATGGAAGCGGTTGACGCTGAGCTGGATCTCGTAATCTGCATCACCGAAGGTATTCCTGTCCTCGACATGGTAAAAGTAAAACGTTACATGGAAGGCAAGAAAACCAAGCTGATCGGACCTAACTGCCCTGGCGTTATCACTCCAGGCGAGTGCAAAATCGGTATCATGCCTGGCTACATCCATACTCCTGGTAAAGTGGGTATCGTATCCCGCTCCGGTACCTTGACGTATGAAGCGGTTCACCAAACATCTACTCGCGGCATTGGTCAATCCACTGCTGTTGGTATCGGTGGAGACCCTGTAAAAGGTATGGAATTTATCGATGTACTGAAAATGTTCAACGAAGATCCAGACACAGAAGCAGTAATCATGATTGGTGAAATCGGTGGTACTGCGGAAGAAGAAGCAGCTGAATGGATCGCTGCGAACATGAAAAAACCAGTTGTAGGTTTCATTGGCGGACAAACTGCGCCTCCAGGAAAACGCATGGGCCACGCTGGTGCGATCATTTCCGGCGGTAAAGGTACTGCGGCTGAGAAAATCGCCAAGCTCGAAGAGTGCGGTGTTCGCGTAGCGAAAACGCCAGCAGTTATCGGTGAAACACTGGTAGAACTATTGACAGAGCGCGGTATGCTCGACAAAGTTCTCAACAAATAAGAACGAAGATAGCAGAAGTGGACAGGCACAGGCTTGTCCGCTTTTTCTTTTTTTGAAGGAGGCCGCTGTCTTTCGGTACAATGACTCTCGAAACCGTTACACCAAACGGCGTTCCGCGGGAGGGAGTTTTGCATGCGTAAACCGAAAATCAGTGAGCGAGACTGGTTGTTCATCCTGACGATGATCTCTGGCCTGGGTCGCAAAAAAATTAGACAAATTCTTGAGCTGGCAGGCTCTTTGCAGAATGCTGTCGATGAATGGCGTTTGGTCGGAGAAAAATTGCGGCTGTCGATCGAGCTAATTCAACAAGTTGATGCGCAAACCAATCCAGCTGTAGTCGAGCGGATGCTTGGCGAACGGGAAGCGAAAAAAGTCGGTTTCTTGTGCGTGTGGGACGAAGCGTATCCTGCTTCGCTCCGCCATATTCCTGATCAGCCATTGACCTTGTTTTACCGTGGGGATAGCAAGCTGCTTGAAGTGCCGTCTATCGGCGTTGTGGGCTCGCGGAAGCCTACGCCATACGGGCGGGCCAGCAGTGCGTTTTTGGTGAAGGAGCTGGTGCGTGCAGGTCTTGCCGTTGTCTCCGGCTTGGCGCACGGGATCGATGGGGAAGCGCATCAGGCTGCTCTTGCGGCAGGAGGAAAAACGATTGCCGTGCTCGGATGTGGACTCGATCATGTTTATCCGCCGAGACATCAAGCGCTCTATCAAAAAATTGAATCTTTCGGACTACTTTTGTCTGAGTATCCGCCGCATACGCCTCCTTTTCCCGGGTTGTTTCCGGAAAGAAACCGAATGATTAGCGGACTTAGTTTGGGTGTTTTGGTTGTAGAAGCGGCAGAGAAAAGCGGATCGCTGATTACGGCTGACTGTGCTTTGGAGCAAGGGCGCGACGTTTTTGCCGTTCCCGGACCTATTTTTTCATCGTTGAGCGCTGGCCCGCATAACTTGATCAAACAAGGTGCAAAGCTAGTAACAAGTGCGAGCGACATTTTGGAGGAATTGCCGATTGTCTTGCCACCAGATGTGCCGTCTGGAACAGCAGATGCCAAAAAGAGCCATGACAGCGAGCTGTCTCCAGAAGAAAAGGCAATCGTAGAATCGATAACGTACGATGGCGTTCATGTAGACGAGATTGTTCAGCAATTGGAACCGGATCGACGCAAAAGCATCCATCAGTTGATGCTCAGACTGGAGGCAAAAGGGGTGCTGACTGCCCTGCCAGGGGGGTATTTTGCACGGCGTTGAGGCTTGTGTCACATGTGCTGCGAACTCCCTACCCCTTGCAAGTGTTTGACAAATCGGATAAGCATATTTAATAATAGGGAAGATTCCTTACTAAAAGGGGAGGAAAAAAATGGCTGATACGCTCGTAATCGTAGAATCCCCTGCGAAAGCGAAAACCATTGGAAAATATCTGGGAAGCAAATATATCGTGAAAGCGTCCATGGGTCATGTGCGCGACCTCCCGAAAAGCCAGATGGGGGTAGATGTCAATCATGACTTTGAACCCAAATACATAACGATTCGCGGCAAGGGCGATGTACTCAAGAGCTTGAAGGATGCCGCCAAAAAAGTGAAAAAAGTTTATCTGGCTGCCGACCCGGATCGCGAAGGGGAAGCAATTGCTTGGCATCTGGCGCAGTATCTGAATCTGGATTTGAACCAGCCGCTTCGGGTTGTGTTCAACGAAATCACGAAAGACGCGATCAAAGAAGCGTTCAAGCATCCGCGACACATCAACATGGATTTGGTCAACGCCCAGCAAGCCCGCCGCATTCTGGATCGGCTTGTCGGTTACAACATCAGTCCGATTTTGTGGAAAAAAGTGCGCAAAGGCTTGAGTGCAGGGCGCGTTCAATCAGTTACGGTCAAGCTAATCATGGATCGGGAACGCGAAATTCAGTCGTTCATTCCTGAAGAGTATTGGACGATTGCCACCAAGCTCGTAAGCAATGGCAAAGAGTTTGAAGCGAAGTTTTACGGCTATGGGGACGAAAAGGTAGAGCTGAAATCCGAAGAAGATGTCAAACAAGTGTTGGACAGAATGAAGGACCAGCCGTTTGTCGTGCAAAAGGTGACCAAGCGCGAACGCAAACGCAATCCGGCTCCGCCGTTCATCACCAGCTCCTTGCAACAGGAAGCAGCCCGCAAACTGAATTTCCGCACGGCCAAGACCATGCGCATCGCCCAGGAGCTGTACGAGGGGATCGATGTTGGCAACAAGGAAGGCGCAGTCGGTTTGATTACGTATATGCGTACAGACTCGACACGCTTATCGGAAACCGCACAAAATGAAGCGAAAGAGTACATACAGGAAAAATTCGGCGCTGATTACATACCGGCTGAACCTCGCGTCCAGGCCAAAAAGGAAAACGCTCAGGATGCGCACGAAGCGATTCGTCCTACGTCTGTGTCTCGCACACCGGATGAAATCAAAGAATTTTTGTCGCGGGATCAGTTGCGTTTGTATCGCCTGATATGGGAACGGTTTCTCGCCAGCCAAATGTCTTCGGCTGTACTCGATACGATGAGTGTGGATATAGATGCAGGGGGCATCATGTTCCGGGCGACTGGCTCGAAAGTGAAATTCCCTGGATTTATGAAGGTTTATATAGAAGGAAACGATGACGGGACAGAAGAAGAAAGCTTCCTGCCGCCGATTGATGAAGGGCAGACCCTTGAACATCAAGAAATCACCCCGGCTCAGCACTTTACGCAACCGCCGCCGCGATACTCCGAGGCACGTCTTATCAAGACGCTGGAAGAAGGCGGCATCGGACGGCCTTCCACTTATGCGCCTACCTTGGAAACAATCCAAAAGCGCGGCTACGTCGCTTTGGAGGAAAAACGCTTTATTCCGACGGAGTTGGGTGAGATCGTCATTACTTTGATTGAGGAGTTTTTCCCGGAGATTCTCAATGCGGAATTTACGGCTCACATGGAGTCTGATCTGGATGAGATCGAGGAAGGTACTGCCAACTGGGTCAACATTCTCGATGCGTTTTACGGAGGCTTTGCCAAGCGGGTAGCCGTAGCCGAGGAAGAGATGAAGGAAGTCGAGCTGAAAGACGAAGAGTCTGATGAAACCTGCGAGCTTTGTGGTCGCGTGATGGTCTACAAGCTCGGACGTTTTGGCAAGTTCCTCGCTTGTTCCGGCTTCCCGGATTGCCGGAATACGAAACCGATCGTCAAAGAAACGGGAGTAAAATGCCCACAATGTGAAACCGGACACATTATTGAACGTAAATCTAAAAAGAGCCGTATTTTTTACGGTTGCAACCAATACCCGGAATGCGATTTTGTATCGTGGGACAAACCGATTGCCCGTCCTTGCCCGAAATGCTCAAGCCTGATGGTAGAGAAAAAGCGCAAGAAGCAAGGGGTCAGCGTCGTCTGCACCAAATGCGATTACCAGGAAGAAGCAGACTCCTGATTGGACGAGGTACAATTTGTAGCTTGGAGGAAAAACAGCATGACAACACCAACTATCACAGTCGTAGGCGCAGGGTTGGCAGGAAGTGAGGCTGCCTGGCAAATCGCCAAGGCAGGGATTCCTGTCAAGCTGTACGAAATGCGGCCGAAAACCCAAACGCCTGCCCATCATACAGACAAATTCGCGGAACTGGTTTGCAGCAACTCCTTGCGAGCGAATACTTTGACCAATGCAGTCGGCGTATTAAAAGAAGAAATGCGTCGTCTGGACTCGGTCATCATCCAGGCTGCTGACCGTTGCGCCGTTCCGGCGGGTGGAGCACTCGCGGTAGACCGACATGAGTTTGCCGGCTACGTTACCGATGCGGTGAAAAATCATCCGCTGATTGAAGTGATCACCGACGAGATCACGGACATCCCGGCTGACGGGATTGTCGTCATTGCGACTGGCCCGCTGACATCGCCAGCCTTGTCCCAAAAGCTGAAAGAGCTGACTGGGGAAGAATACCTATATTTCTATGATGCTGCAGCCCCAATTATCGAAAAAGACTCGATCGACATGAACAAAGTGTTTGTCGCTTCCCGTTACGATAAAGGGGAGGCTGCCTACCTGAACTGCCCGATGACAGAGGAAGAATTTAATCGCTTCTACGATGAGCTGATCGCAGCCGAAGCTGTTCCGCTGAAGGAATTTGAAAAAGAAATTTTCTTCGAGGGCTGCATGCCGATCGAAGTAATGGCAAAGCGCGGACGCCAAACGATGGTTTTCGGACCGATGAAGCCAGTCGGTTTGACCGATCCCCGCACAGGCAGAAAGCCGTATGCAGTCGTTCAGCTTCGCCAGGACAACGGAGCGGCTACTTTGTACAACATCGTCGGCTTCCAAACCCATTTGAAGTGGCCTGAGCAAAAGCGCGTCTTCTCGCTCATCCCGGGACTGGAAAACTGCGAAATCGTGCGCTACGGCGTCATGCACCGCAACACCTTTATCAATTCTCCCAAGCTGCTTCGTCCGACCTATCAGTACAAGGAACGCGATACATTGTTCTTTGCAGGGCAAATGACCGGAGTGGAAGGCTATGTGGAATCGGCTGCATCCGGACTGCTCGCAGGCATCAACGCTGCGCGACTGGCAAAAGGGGAAGAGTTGATCGTCCTCCCGCCTGAAACGGTAATGGGCAGCATGGCGCGGTATATTACGACGGCTGATCCGAAACATTTCCAGCCGATGAATGCGAATTTCGGACTGGTTCCAGAGTGGCCAGAACGCATCCGAAACAAGCGTGAGAAAAACGAAAAGCTCGCTGAGCGGGCGCTAGATACAATTCAGAATTTTACACAATAACGACACAATTAACGTTGATATCCGAATTTCGTCTGTGTTACTATATAGGTGCTTCGAGGAGGGTGCATCCCATATGGACATTTCGCAACAAATTTCTGCGGATCTTGCGATGTTTACCCGTTATTTGCGAGTAGAAAAAAACGCCTCTCCTCATACGGTAAAGCAGTATATGGCAGATATCAGCGAATTTGTCTCCTTTATGGAACAGCACCAAATCTCCGTATTTGCTGCTGTTTCTTATTTGCATGGTCGATCCTTTCTCGCACACTTGGCGGGCAGGGGGTTATCCCGGCGAAGTGTTGCGCGTAAGCTCTCCAGCTTGCGAAGCTTGTATCGATTTTTGTTGCGTGAGGGTCAGCTGGAACAAAATCCATTTCAACTCGTCTCCACTCCGAAAATGGAGAAGAAACTCCCCTCCTTTTTGTATCCGCAAGAGGTTCAAGAGTTTTTTGATCTGCCAGATACATCAACGCCTTTAGGAATACGTGATCGGCTGATATTTGAACTGTTGTACGCGAGCGGCATGCGCGTTTCGGAACTGGTGACCTTGTCAGTTGACGACATCAATCCGAGCATGGGCGTCGCGCTTGTATATGGAAAAGGGGCAAAAGAGCGGTATGTGCCTGTGGGAAGTTATGCCTGCGATGTTCTTAGGCAATACCTAGAGTATGGAAGAGAAAAACTGTTGGCCGGAAGAGTAGATCACGGCAACCTGCTGGTCAATTATCGCGGAGAACCGCTGTCTGACCGCAGTGTTCGCCGGATTGTAGACAAATACGTAGATATGTGCGCTTCTCATTTGCGTGTCTCACCGCACACCTTTCGTCATACGTTTGCGACCCATATGTTAAATGGAGGGGCTGACCTCCGTACGGTCCAAGAACTGCTGGGACATGTCAATGTCTCCACGACACAGGTATACACGCATGTGACCAAGGAGCGACTTCGCCATGTATATGACACCGCTCACCCGCGGGCTAACCCGAATAGTACAGGTTCCGCCAAACGGACATAACGGGAGGAATCAGTAATGGAACAGTTTCACGCAACAACCATATTCGCTATTTCGCACAATGGGGCAATCGCAATGGCCGGAGACGGTCAGGTTACCTTTGGAAACAGCATGGTCATGAAAAATGGTGCTAAAAAAGTAAGAAGGCTCTATCGTGGAGAAGTTTTAGCAGGTTTTGCTGGCTCAGTTGCTGACGCAATCACGCTGTTTGAAAAGTTTGAAGGCAAGCTTGAGGAATACCACGGCAACCTTCAGCGAGCGGCTGTCGAGCTGGCGAAGGAGTGGCGGCTGGATAAAGTGTTGCACCGCCTGGAAGCCATGATGATTGTGGGCAACAGAGAGCATCTTTTGCTCATCTCCGGGAACGGGGAAATCATCGAACCGGATGACGGCATTCTCGCGATTGGCTCTGGCGGCAGCTTTGCCCTTGCTGCCGGGCGCGCGCTGAAAACATATGCGCCGCATCTTGGTGCCCGAGAAATTGCAGAAGCATCACTTCGAACTGCTGCCGAGATTTGCGTGTTCACGAACAACAATCTTGTGGTGGATGAGTTGAATTGAGCGAAAGGGAGGAACTTCTGTGCTGAATCTTGAGCAATTAACTCCGCGTAAGATCGTAGAGCATCTGGACAAATACATCGTCGGGCAGGCACAAGCCAAAAAAGCGATTGCTGTAGCCCTGCGTAACCGTTACCGGCGTAGCCTTTTGCCGGAGCAGATGATTGACGAGGTTGTTCCCAAAAATATTTTGATGATCGGGCCAACTGGGGTGGGTAAAACCGAGATTGCCCGCCGCATTGCCAAATTAACCGGCGCGCCGTTCATCAAGGTAGAGGCGACCAAGTTTACTGAAGTTGGCTACGTAGGACGCGATGTAGAGTCGATGGTGCGAGATCTGGTGGAAGCCTCCATCCGAACTGTGAAGCAGGAAAAAATGGAGTCAGTGAAAGAAAAAGCAGAAAAGCTCGCGAATGAAGCGATCGTCAATGTGCTGGTTCCATCCCGCAAACCGCAAAGCTCGTTCAAAAATCCGCTGGAGATGCTGTTCGGCGGACAACAGCAGCAACAACAAGAGTCGCATGACCAGGAAGAGGCTTCCGTCCTGCAACAGCGCAGACAGGTGGCTTGGCAACTGGCGAATGGACAGCTGGAAGAACAAATGATCGAGATAGATGTAGAAGATCAGTCGCCAAACATGTTTGACATGTTCCAAGTTCCGGGTACAGAACAAATGGGGATGCAAATGCAGGATATGCTCGGCAGCCTGATGCCTAAACGGACGAAGAAGCGAAAATTGCGAATTAAAGATGCCCGAAAGGTATTAATTCAGCAGGAAGCGCAAAAACTGGTGGATATGGACGAAGTTACGCAGGAGTCGATTCGTCGGGCTGAACAGCATGGCATTATCTTTATCGACGAAATCGACAAGATTGCGGGCAAGGACGGACGTGGTCCGGACGTATCCCGCGAAGGCGTGCAACGGGATATTTTGCCGATTGTGGAAGGCTCTACGGTCATGACGAAGTACGGACCTGTGAAAACAGATTACGTCCTGTTCATCGCAGCCGGAGCATTCCATATGGCCAAACCGTCCGACCTGATTCCTGAGCTTCAGGGACGTTTTCCGATTCGGGTCGAGCTGACGAGCTTGCGCATCGAAGATTTTGTGCGAATTTTGACAGAACCGAAAAATGCGCTGCTCAAACAGTACGTCGCCCTGTTGGAAACAGAGGGAGTTCAAGTGGAATTTACGCCGGAAGCCATCCAGGAGATCGCCAAAATGGCTGCTGAAGTGAACCAGAGTACAGACAATATCGGCGCGAGACGCTTGCACACCATACTGGAAAAGCTGCTGGAGGATCTCTCGTTTGAAGCCCCGGAAATTCATCTGGAAGTTGTACAGATCACCCCGGATTACGTCCGTCAAAAGCTGGGAACAATCGCGGGGAACAAAGACTTGAGTCAATACATTTTGTAAGCATTGGATAGGTAGTAACATACATTGGGAGGAAATACAGATGGATCTACTGTCGAAAACTAGAAGAATTAACCGCATGTTGCAAAAATCTGCGGGTCATGCCGTTAATTTTAATGAAATGGCGCAAGTATTGAGCGATGTGATTGAAGCAAATACGTTTGTCGTAAGCCGCAAAGGGAAGCTGCTTGGCTTTGCGATCCACCAAGAGATGGATAACGGACGTATGCGCAAAATGCTGGAAGAGCGCCGTTTTCCGGAAGAGTATAGCCAAGGCCTTTTGAAAGTGGAAGAAACGTCCGCTAACTTGGACGTAGAAAGCCCATACACCATTTTCCCTGTGGAAATGAAAGATGTATTCCGCTCCGGTTGGACGACTCTCGTTCCGATCATGGGTGGTGGCGATCGCCTCGGTACGCTGATTCTCGGCCGCATCAACGATCAATTCGTGGACGATGACCTGATCCTGGCAGAAGTGGGCGCAACCGTAGTAGGAATGGAGATTTTGCGCGAGCGTTCTGAAGCGATTGAAGAAGAAGCGCGCAGCAAGGCTGTCGTTCAAATGGCGATCGGTTCCCTGTCCTACAGTGAATTGGAAGCTGTCGAGCACATCTTTGAAGAGCTGGAAGGCAAGGAAGGCTTGCTCGTAGCGTCAAAAATTGCGGATCGTGTCGGCATTACCCGCTCCGTTATCGTGAACGCGCTGCGCAAGCTGGAGAGTGCGGGCGTAATCGAATCCCGCTCCCTGGGGATGAAAGGAACATTCATTAAAGTATTGAATGAAAAGCTGCTTCCTGAACTGGAAAAGCTGAAAACCTCGTAAGATTTTCTAGAATAAAAGTTTAGCCAAAGTGAACTTCAAGGTATAGCAACAGCCGTTGCTGTACCTTTTTTCATGGGTAATTATACCTAGTTGCAACACTGTCCGACAATCTTTTACCAGAAATTATGCATTGATTTTTCGGGATAAGTGCAATCACAGCGCATTGAATATGGTTTGCATGTAAAAACAAGTAAAAAAACAGGAAAGTTCAGGGATTTAGTGCCATTGAATCATTTTGAAAATCGCCATCAATAGGGGCTTTTTTCACTATTACGATTTTGCTATGATTGAATCGTATCTTGGCTGTCGAAAATACAGGAATTATAGGCAGATTTGCGAAAACGAATTGACACATATTGGGGGAGAAGGCTACATGCTGGATAGTTATCATCTGCAGGTCCTTGAGAGATCGATGAACGCCGCTACTCTGCGCCATCGGACGATCACAAACAATCTTGCCAATATCGATACCCCTCAATTCAAAAGTCAAGAGGTAATTTTTGAGGGCTATCTGCAAGAGGAACTAAATGGGAAAATAGGAACTGGAAAGCTTGCGGCCTATCGAACCAATGAACGCCACATTCCATTTAGCAACGCTGGCGGGTTCGCGATGCCACAGGTCGTTTCCAATCCGAATAGCTACGTTCAAAACAGCGGGAATGATGTGGACTTGGAGTCGGAGACAACGGAGCTGGCGAAAAACCAAATCTGGTATAGCGGCCTGACGCAGCTGACTGCGGGCCATTTCCAGAAACTGCGCAGTGTCATTGAGGGTGGAGGGAAATAACGATGAGCTTGTTTCAAGGAATTAATACAAGTGCTTCAGCCTTGACTGCAAATCGGTTGCGCCTGGATACGATTGCGTCGAATATTGCGAATGCAGAAACGACGCGCGCAACTTTTGTCGATGGCAAGTGGCAACCGTACCGTCGAAAAATGATCGAAATGTCACCGCGCTCAAGCGAGTCATTCGACAGCTTTCTGCAAGCGGCGGTTGGAACGGTGTCTGGCAGAGGAGGAGAACAAGGGGTGCGGGTCACAGCGATTCAAGAAGACAACACTCCGTTCAAGCGCGTATACGATCCTTCCCATCCGGATGCAGATCAAGACGGCTACGTGCTCATGCCAAACGTTGATCCGATGAAGGAAATGGTGGACCTGATTTCCGCTTCGCGATCCTACGAGGCGAACGTCACTGCTTTAAACGCAACGAAAGCGATGATGTTGAAGGCATTGGAAATCAAATAAAGCGGGTGAACAGTAAAAGATGGACATAAACGCACTTTCACAAGCGGTTCCGGTCAAGATGCCTGTCGCAAACAAAATGCCAACCACCGCGGAAGTCACAAAAGAATTTGGCGCTTTTTTGACAGACGCCATGAATCAGGTGAATCAGGCGCAGGTAGAGTCGGCCAATCTGGCAGACAAATTCGCGGCTGGCGAAATTACGGATCTGCACCAACTGACTGTTGCAGGCCAAAAAGCTTCCGTGATGCTGCAAATGACGATGCAAGTCCGGAATAAAGTGATTGAGTCTTACCAAGAAATCATGCGCATGCCGATTTGATTGTCGTTTTATCCAGTGAGAGGTGAAACATGAACGAACGTTTAGCTTTATACAGAAATCAGCTTACGTCTAAATGGAACCAGTTTTCCAAAAAGCAAAAATGGATGATTGTCGGAATCTCGCTTTTTCTGTTAATTTCGCTGGGCTTATACATATACATCGCTTCTCAGCCGGTCTACAAGCCACTCTACGATCAGAGACTTAGTGAACAGGAAATCGGCGCGATCAAGAAAGAGTTGGAAGGTCAGCAAATTCCATACAGGATTACTGGAAATGGGACAAGCATTGAAGTACCGGAAAAAATGGCCCAAGACGTCATTGTCGATCTTGCCGCACAAGGAATCCCCAGCCAAGCAGGCATCAACTCCGAAGTTTTTTCCAATACGTTGGGTGTTACGGACAGACAGTTCGATGTGATGAAAAAAGAAGCCTTGCAACAAGAGCTGCGCAAGATGCTTGAAAGAGTAAAAGGCGTTCGCTCGGCACAGGTAATGATTACACTGCCACAGGAAAGCGTTTGGGTAACAGAGACACCGGATACGGCAACTGCTTCCGTCATCGTCGATGTAGAACCAGGCACGACCCTGGAGCAAAAGCAGATTAACTCGCTCTACCTGCTCGTTTCCCGAAGCGTTCCGAAGTTGCCGATCGATGCGATTGCCATTACGGACCAATATTCGAATCCGCTGGAGCGCGCAGAAGGCGAAGAAGCAGAAGGAAGCTTGAGCAGCTTTAAACAACAAGAAGCGATCAAGTCCGAGGTTGAAAAGAAGATTCAACAAAATCTGTACAACCTGCTTGGTACAATCATGGGTCGCGATAAAGTGATTGTTCACGCTTTTATCAAAATGAACTTTGATAAAGAAACTCGCGTGGAAAATCTCGTGGAAGCGCCTGACAAAGAGAACAACGAAGGACTTATCATCTCTTCTCAAAAATTATCAAAAGCTTTCTCGGGTCAAGGCCAACCGCCAGGGGGCATCGCAGGTACAGGCGCGAATGCCGTTCCAAACTACCCGGGGAACAATCCTCAAGGAAGCAACAGCCAGTATGAAGAGTTGAATGATACAATCAATCGCGAAGTCAATCGGTTTACTCGGAATATTACGTTGAGCCCGTACAAAATCGAAGACTTGACGATCAACGTCGGGGTTGAGCCTCCGAATGGCACAGAATTGGATGCGGCTACACTTGAAAGCATCAAGCAAGTGCTGCGCAATGTTGTGCGTGTAACGTTAAGCGACAAGGCTGTCGATTTGAGCGAAGAAGAACTGGACAAGCATATTTCCGTTCTTCCGCGTCAGTTCTCTGGAAAAGTGGCTGTCGAAGAATCCAGCGCACTCAGTCCAGCTGTATTGTGGACCGTTGGTGGTATTGCCGTTTTGGCACTCGCCGCTGTTGCCTTCCTCATCATCCGCCGCCGCAATCAAGCGAAGCTGGAGCAGGAAGAAGAAATGTCCGATTTGCTGGCACCTGGTCAACCTACCGAAATTCCGGATCTGATTTATCAGGAAGACGGAGATCAGGTTGTGGTCAGAAAACAGCTTGAAAAATTGGCGCGAAGCAAGCCGGATGAATTTGTTGTTCTGCTTCGTACTTGGTTAGCAGAAGATTAAGGAGTGAAAGATATGGCTCGCGGCGCTAAAGAGTTGTCTGGACGACAGAAGGCGGCTATCCTCCTCATCTCACTAGGGCCGGAAATCTCTGCCCAGGTGTTCAAGCACTTGCGTGAGGATGAGATCGAGCAACTGACGTTGGAAATTGCCAACGTTCGAAAAGTCGATACAGAAGAAAAAGATAAAATCTTGGCCGAATTTCATCAAATCGCCGTAGCAAAAGAAGTAATCTCGCAAGGCGGGATCACCTACGCGAAAGAAATCTTGCAAAAAGCTTTGGGCGAGACGAAAGCGATGGATATTATCAATCGCTTGACTGCCAACCTGCAAGTACGGCCATTCGATTTTGCCCGGAAGGCTGATCCAGGCCAGATTTTGAACTTTATCCAAAACGAGCACCCGCAAACGATTGCCCTGGTTCTTTCTTATCTCGAACCGCAGCAAGCAGCGATGATTTTGTCCGCGCTTCCGCAAGAGCGGCAAGCTGAGGTAGCGAAGCGGATTGCCATGATGGACAGCACTTCTCCGGAAGTAATTGCACAGGTAGAACAAGTCCTCGAACAGAAGCTCTCGGCCACTGTCACGCAGGATTATACGCAAGCAGGAGGGATCGAAGCAATCGTGGCTGTACTCAATGGTGTCGATCGTGGGACGGAGCGCACGATTCTCGATTCTCTCGAAATTCAGGACCCCGAATTGGCCGAAGAAATCAAGAAACGCATGTTTGTATTCGAAGATATCGCTACACTGGACAACCGTTCGATTCAGCGCGTAATCCGCGATGTAGAAAATGCGGATCTGCAACTTTCTCTCAAAGTGTCCAGCGAAGAAGTTCGGGAAGTTATTTTCCGCAATATGTCCAAACGGATGGCGGACACTTTCAAAGAAGAAATGGAATTTATGGGACCAGTTCGTCTGCGCGACGTAGAAGAAGCACAATCTCGTATCGTTGCCATTATCCGTCGCTTAGAGGAGGCTGGTGAGATCATCATCGCCCGCGGTGGAGGAGATGATATCATTGTCTAGGATTATCAAAGTGGCTAATTATCGGCCTTCGGAGGACGCTGTTCTCCTCTCGGTGACGCCTGTACCACTAAAGACGGAAAATGATCCCGAAAGGTTGCAAGAAAATCTACAAATTTTACAACAAGCTGAAATTGAGGCCAAAACGATCCTCGCAGATGCCGAAGAAACCGCGCAAAACATCCTTCAACAAGCATCCGAGCAGGCTGAGCAACTGAAGCAGGAAGCACTCCTGGAGATCCAGCAATGGTGGGAACAAAAGCAGCAGGAAGCTTCCGAATTGTTCAGCTCTGTGCAGGAGCAAGCGGTTGTTGAAGGACAGGAAAAAGGTTTCGAGGAAGGGAAGCGCCAAGCGTATGAAGAGGAGATAAAAGCACTCTCTGACGCGCGCGCAATTCTGGAGCAGGCGTACAGCAGCAAGCAGCAGATTATAGCCGAAGGGGAACCTTTTTTAGTGGAACTTGCCCTTGATGTTGCCAAAAAAATTATTGGGCAGGAATTGCAGCAAAATCCGGAACAAGTCATGGAGATTGCCAAAAAAGCGCTGCGACGCTCCCGGGTTCACGGGGAGATAACGATATGCGTCAATCACAACTACTTTGATTACGTTTCTGACCACCGAGCCCAATTGCTTGCCCTGCTGGACGGTCAGGCGGAGCTTTCCGTCTATCCTGACTACACGATTTCCGATGGCGGGTGTGTGATTCGGACGCCGCTCGGAAGTGTGGATGCAAGAGTGGATACACAGCTGGAAGAGATCAAACAAGCATTGCTTGCGATTGCCGGAGGAAGTGAGTCCCGATGAGTTTCCTAGACATAACGAAGTACAAGCAGGCGCTGGGTGAGATTGATCCGATGCGCGTGAATGGAAAAGTGACGCAAGTTGTGGGGCTCACCATCGAGTCCCAGGGACCAGAAGTAAAGCTCGGCGAAATTTGCCATCTGTATCCGGCAAACAGCAAAGAGCCGATTATCGCTGAAGTAGTTGGCTTTCGCGAAAATAAAGTGCTGCTCATGCCGCTGGGCGAGCTGACAGCAATCGGACCGGGCTGTGATGTAGTGGCTACGGGGCGATCGCTGGAAGTGAAGGTAGGCCCGGAAATTTTGGGATCTGTCCTCGACGGCCTCGGTAGACCGTATCAAGGAGCGTTGCCGTTTGGCTTGAGTTCCTATCCGACGAACAACCTGCCGCCCAATCCGATTTTGCGGCCGCGCATTAAAGAGCCGCTAAGCGTGGGTGTACGTGCCATCGATGGATTGTTGACTGTCGGAAAAGGACAGCGGGTCGGAATTTTTGCCGGATCAGGGGTAGGGAAAAGTACCTTGATGGGAATGATTGCCCGCAATACTACGGCGGACATCAACGTCATCGGACTGAT
The DNA here is from genome assembly GCF_038000275.1 of Brevibacillus sp. FSL K6-0770. Classification (NCBI taxonomy): domain Bacteria; kingdom Bacillati; phylum Bacillota; class Bacilli; order Caryophanales; family Paenibacillaceae; genus Brevibacillus; species Brevibacillus sp. FSL K6-0770. The sequence continues at coordinate 3,498,567 of NZ_JBBOBQ010000001.1, read as the reverse complement.
CGGGGAGCGCGGCCGCGAGGTCATGGAGTTTATCGAGCGCGATCTGGGGGAAGAAGGTCTAAAGAGGTCTGTCGTAGTCGTTGCGACTTCCGACCAGCCTGCGATGATCCGCATCAAGGGAGCCTTGATTGCCACATCGATCGCCGAATACTTCCGTGACCGCGGGTTGAATGTGATGCTCATGATGGACTCGGTAACCCGTTTTGCCATGGCGCAGCGGGAAGTAGGACTTGCTATCGGAGAACCGCCGGCAACACGCGGCTATACACCGTCTGTGTTCGCGCTGATGCCCAAGCTGATGGAGCGGGCAGGGACAGCCGACAAAGGCAGCATTACGGCGTTTTACACGGTGCTCGTCGACTCCGACGACATGAATGACCCGATTGCAGATGCGGCGCGAGGAATTTTGGACGGACATATTGTGCTCGACCGGAAAATCGCGCAAAAAGGCCACTTTCCTGCCATTGATGTGATGGCGAGCGTCAGCCGTGTCATGTCAGAGATCGTTACAGACGATCACAAGGAAGCGGCAAGACAGTTGAAAAAACATTTGGCCACTTTTCGCGAGGCGGAAGATTTGATCAATATCGGAGCGTACAAGCCTGGCTCGAACCGCGATATTGATGCTGCCGTCCGCTACAAAGACATCATTACCGAGTTTACGGCTCAAGGGACACATGAGCCCTCGACATTACAAAGCGCGGTCAAGGCGCTGTTAGCCCATTTCGGAGGAGTGAACTAATGTGAAAGTGTTTCAGTTTCATCTCCAAAAAGTTCTCGATCTGAAGGAAAAAGAGAAAGAGCAGGCAGAGTGGGCATTTGGGAAATCGGTTCAACGCAAGAACGAAGAAGAGTGGAAGCTCGCGCAATTGACAGTGCAGCATGATGAGATGACCCATATGCTTGAGGAAACGCAAATGCAGACATGCAGTGCCGCCCAACTGATTTCAATCACGCAGTATCAACAGTCGGTTGCCAGATCGATAACGAGACAGCAGCGAACGTTGCGCGGATGTGAGCAGGATGTGGAACGATGTCAGTCCCATTTGACGGAGAGAATGAAGGAATCAAAGCTATGGCATCGATTGCGTGAAAAATCTCTCTACCAATTTCTCGACGAACAGCGTCAGCGCGAACAAAAAGAATTGGATGAAATCGGCACTCAGCTCTATCTTCGCCGCAGCAACTAAGGGAGGTACCAGATGGAAGAAATCCAAGAAGAACGGGAATACGGCAGGTGGGAATGGTTTTTCTACATGATTGTCATTCCTGCACTGTTTGCCAGCCTCCTTGGCGGCGTACTCCTGAGCTTGCTGGGAGTAAACGTGCTAGGGAATGTTCTCCACTGGGCTAACTCCATACCGTACGTGGAAAAGCTCGTCCCGGACGAATACGCGGCTACACCCGGTGAAGAAAAGAAACCCGACACCGAGAAACAGGTTGCGACTTTGCAGCAGGATCAGGCGAAAAACCAGCAGCAAATTTCCGTGCTGAAAGAAGAAGCAGCCAAAAAGGATGCAACGATCCAAGCGTTGGAAAAGCAAGTGCAAGACTTGAACAAGCTTATGGAAGATCGCAGGGCCACCGAGGATGAGCGTCAAAAGCAGTTTGCTGATCTCGCCAAGGTGTACACGACCATGTCAGCGAAAAATGCAGCAGCCATCATCGAAAATCTTAGCCTGGATGAGTCTGTCACGGTCATGACCAAAATGAAGCCAAACCAGCGCGCTGACATTTTGGCCAAAATGGACCCGAAAAAAGCGGCTGACATTTCCATTCTGCTAAAAGACTCTGTGGTCAACAAAGATGATGACATCGCTGCTCTCCAGGAGCGCGTTCAAGTGTTGACGAAAGCACTCAGCGAAACGCGCAGCGGTACTTCCGCGAGCGCTAACGATCAAGTGTTGAGTGACACGTTTGCTCAGATGCCTGCGGAAGATTCCGCGGCGGTCATTCGCTCGCTGATGGCGACGAACAAGAGCAGAGCCTTGTCACTGATCAAAGAAATGCCTGCGGACAAACGGGCGCAAACTCTCTCAGCGATCGCCAAAGAGGACAAGAAAGAAAAAGACAATTTGGCGGCTCGCATTACGGAAGAGTTGCTTCGATAACAAAAGCTTCGCTTCTCGTTATCGTTAAAATAAGCAACAAATCAACCATAAGGAGGTGACGAGATGAATGTAGCCAATCTGACTCCGCCGGTAGGCTCGGCTGGTAGTGTAACATCTGCCACTGGTACTGCGGGCAATGGAGAAGCTGGCTTGGGACAACTGTTTTCGTTGCAAATGCTGCAATCTTTTGAAGCGATGCTCGATTCCAAAGGCGCCGTTGCGGCTCCAGAAGGCTTGTCAGAAGACGACCAGAAATTGCTGGATGAACTGATGGCGCTGATCGCTCAACTGCTTGCCGCCAGTCAACAAGGCAATCAGGAATTGAATGGACAAGTAGAAGAGAAAGCAGCAGCCGTTGAACAGCTTTTGGGAAAAGCGTCTGGGCTTAGCCAGGAACTTCAGGCACAGTCTGGAATGGATCTGAAACAGCTTTTGTCCAAGCTTTCGCAAAGCGAGACTTCTTCCGAGGAACTGAACAAGTTGGCCGCACTTCTCGAGTCCCTGAAGAACCAGAAAGGCAATGAAAACAAGCAAAAGAACGGGGTTTTGCAACTGCGTTCCGAAGCGGTTCCCGTTCTGAATGCTTCGCAGCAAGAAGGGTTCAAGACAATTTCGCCTTTGCGAATGAATCAGGGCTTGGCTGCCTACAAGCTGGAGGCGGGAGTAGGCACGCAAACGGTTCAACCTGCACTTTCCGGCAGCCTGTTGAACCAAGAAGGAAATCAGGAAGACGGCGGCTTGACGATGGCCAACCAAAACCCGGTTGTCGCCCAGCAAACGACGCAAACGCAAAACGCTTCCTTCCAACAGTCACAAGCACAGCCGCATCATGTGAATGCGAACCAATTGCCGCAGCAGCTCACACAGCTGTTTGTCTCGAAGTTGCAACTTGGCGGGCAAAACGGTGTGCATGAAGCTAAGCTGATCTTGAACCCGCAATCACTTGGACAAGTAGACGTGACAATTACGTCGCACAATGGCGTGATCACTGCTCAGTTCCACGCTGAAACGCAGGCAGGCAAAGATTTGCTCGACAATCAGCTTCCGCAATTGCGGATGGCATTGACGCAGCAAGGCTTGCAGGTGGATCGACTGGAAGTCAACCAGCAGCAGGACACCGCATTCAACTTCCAGCAGCAGCGTGAGCAAGCTGGACAACAACGAGAAAACCAGCAGCAACAGAAAGAGGAAGAGCAAGAGTTTGCTCTGGACGCACTCGTAGACAGCAGTGAAACGAGCGAGTCGCTCTGGAATCGCCTGCGGGAATCGGCCCGCGGAGTGAACGATCTCGTCTAGGATTGGAATGAAGGAGGAAGCAGCATGAACCAATTTCGTGTCGCGCAGCCCTATTTCCCTCCGAAAACGAATCACGTCACCAAAACGGCTGCCCAAACAGCTCAGGGGACTGGCAAATCGTTTCAACAGTATTTGACGGAAGCGACATCGCCAACTGCCAAGACACAGCCACTATCGTTCAGTCAGCACGCTATTAGCCGCTTGCAGCAGCGTGGAATTGCCCTTGGCGGACAGCAGATGGAGCGTTTGGAGTCAGCGGTTCAAAAGGCAGCCTCCAAAGGCGCCAGAGAATCTCTTATCATCATGGATAACGTGGCTTATGTCGTGAGTATCGTAAATCGGAAGATCATTACCGCTGTGGACGATGGCAGCATGAAAGACAACGTATTTACAAACATAGACAGCGCCATCTTCGTATAAATGGCCTGTACGGGCTGGACCTCCCAGGAGGAAGCCTGATGGTTACCGAACGACAGAGGTAATCTAGACAAGCGAGAAAGCAGAGGAGGAAACAGATCATGCTTCGTTCCATGTATTCAGGTATCTCAGGTATGCGTGGCTTTCAAACAAAGCTCGATGTCATTGGTAACAACATTGCGAACGTAAACACAGTGGGCTTCAAAAAGGGCCGCGTGATGTTCCAAGACATTTTGAGCCAAAACGTGCAAGGCGCCGGTGCTCCTACTGACGGAGGAAAAGGTGGTACCAACCCGACTCAAATCGGTCTTGGTTCATCGATTGCATCGATTGATACCGTGTTTTCTGCGGGAAGCCCGATGACGACCAACTTGCCAACGGACCTTTCCATCGAGGGTGACGCCTTCTTCATGGTGACTCCGGATGATGGCGCAACGATCTACTATACACGCGCTGGTAACTTCACCCGCGATTCCCAAGGGTTCCTGGTAAACCCGCAAGGACTCAAGCTGTTGAACTCGGACGCTGCTCCGATTCAAATCAACCAGGCTGACGGGATTGTCTCTTACTCGATCGGCAAGGACGGCGTAATCACTACCGTAGATGAAGCCGGAACGCTCGCTTCCGACAATACGGTCGGTGTCATGACCTTCAACAACCCAGGCGGTTTGAAAAAGGTCGGCAACTCCCTGTATGAGAACACAGTGAACGCGGGAGCGCGCGATGAAGATCCAATGACACCTGTTACCCCAGGTACAGCAAAAGTGAGCGTCATTGCCGGACAACTGGAAATGTCCAACGTTGATCTTTCCGAAGAGTTTACGGAAATGATCGTCGCGCAGCGCGGCTTCCAGGCCAACTCGCGGATCATTACCACTTCCGATTCCGTTCTCGAAGAATTGGTGAACCTGAAACGATAACTTCTTGCAGTGGGTTAGGGAGGGGAAGCGATTGACTCCTTCCCCTGCTTGATCCCAGGAGGAGCACACGATGATCAAACTGACCCGTTTTAACGGCACTGCTTTTTATCTGAACATTACTCACATTGAAACTGTTGAAGCGACACCAGACACTGTGATTACGTTGTTCAACGACAGGAAGTACATCGTGAAGGATTCTATCGAATCGATCGCTGAACGTGTTCAGGCTTTTTATCAAAATGCTCATCCGATAGCGACTGCACCCAAGCTGCCGGACGACTTAAATGAATAGCGGGAGGCATTGCGATGTTTCAAAATCGTTTGTTTAACATGGCTCTAATTATCATCATCGCGATTTCGCTACTGGGAGTAATCTCGTTTGTCCTTTGGCAAACATACCTCTCTCCGGCCGCTCAGACGGCCAGCACGGAACAAACAGAAATGAAGCCTTTGTCCGCGAAGGAAATGAAAGAGTACTCCGTTGACACAGGCGAAATTACGACCAATCTGCTGACGAACAACTACATGATCGTGCGCTTTAGCATCACAGCGGACAGCTCGGATGCGAAAGCGGAGCTGGAGCAACGTTTGCCCCAGGTCAATCAGGTCATTATCAAAACGTTGGCTGGCCTGACGCCAGAAGACATAAAAGGAACAGAAGGCGTAAACAAGCTGGAAGCAAAAATTATGAATGAAATCAGCTCCCTGATGCAAGAGGGCAAGATCGTGCAAGTTGTGACGACCAAGCGCGTCTTGTCATAAAGGAAGCGATCACACGGATACATAGCAAGGAGGTGACGACATATGGCCGAGGTTCTCTCACAAAGTGAGATTGATGCGTTGTTGGCCGCTCTATCATCTGGCGAGATGGATGCCAACGAGCTGAAAAAAGAAGAGACTGAGCGCAAAGTCAAAGTGTATGATTTCAAACGCGCGTTGCGGTTCTCCAAAGATCAGATCCGTGGCTTGACGCGAATCCACGAGAACTATGCGAGGCTGTTGACTACTTATTTTTCAGCTCAGCTCCGTACCTTCGTGCAAATTACGGTTGCCTCCGTCGATCAATTGCCGTATGACGAATTTATCCGCTCCATTCCCAAGATGACCATCTTGAACATCTTCGAAGCTCCACCTTTGGAAGGACGAATGGTCTTGGAAGTCAATCCAAACATCGCCTATACCATGCTGGATCGGCTTCTTGGTGGCCAGGGTGCAATCCCGGAAAAAATGGGTGCACTTACGGAAATTGAAACAACGGTGATGGAGCGAGTATTCGGCAAAGCGCTGGATACTTTCCACGAGGCATGGAAGCAAATTATTGAGCTTGATCCGTACCAGGAAGGACTGGAGATGAATCCCCAGTTCATGCAGATTGTCTCGCCAAACGAGATTGTCGTCGTAATCTCGTTCAGTACCAAAATTGGAGATACGACAGGAATGATCAACCTCTGTCTGCCTCACGTTGTACTGGAGCCAATCATGACCAAGCTCTCCGGGCAATACTGGTTCTCCAAGCAGAAAAAGACGCGGGATGAGGATGAGCGCCTGCGGGTCGAAGAGCGAGTCAAGGTTGCCAAACTGCCGATTATTGCAGAAATGGGAACCGCTACAATTACAGTCGGCGATTTCTTGCAACTGCAAAAAGGAGACGTCATTCAATTGGATCAGTCGCTTGATACCAAGCTGAAAATCAAGATTGGCGATCAGCTGAAATTCCTGGGACAACCAGGGACACTCAAAGGCAGAATGGCTGTGCAGATTGATGAAGTCATAGAGGAGGGGGAGGAACAAAATGAGTAGAGATATGCTTTCTCAAGACGAGATTGACGCGCTGCTTCGCGCGAACAACTTGGTTGAGGACGAAGAGGAAGCAGGACCCATGGAGAGTCAGGATGTGGCCGATTTTCTTTCCCCATTTGAACAGGATGCGCTTGGCGAAATCGGAAATATCTCCTTCGGTAGTGCAGCGACTGCGTTATCGACTTTGTTAAGCCAAAAAGTAGATATCACCACGCCGACGGTTTCCGTTGTCAATGTGGATGAATTGGAAAGTGAGTTTCCGATTCCCCATGTAGCGGTCCACGTTGAGTACACCGACGGTTTCAAAGGGATTAACCTGCTTGTTATTCGGATGGAAGATGCGGCTGTCATCGCAGACTTGATGATGGGCGGCGACGGCAGACCTGCCAATACAGAAATGTCCGAGCTGCACATCAGTGCGGTACAGGAAGCGATGAATCAGATGATGGGTTCTGCGGCGACGTCCATGTCGACGATTTTTAACCAGTTCATCAATATTACGCCTCCAGGCATCGACGTCATGGATTTGGCCCAAGGCAAGGGCGGAGACAGCTTCTCGGACGATGACAGTCCGTTGGTCAAAGTCTCCTTCCGTCTGAAGGTCGGGGAACAGGGAGAATTGATTGACTCCAATATCATGCAGCTTTTGCCGCTTTCGTTCGCGAAGAAGATGATCGATCGACTGGTTGGCGGATCAGAAGGCGAAGCAGCAGCAGCGCTTGTAGCGGAGACAGAAATGCCTTCTATACCGGCAATTACCCAGTCGGCTCCACCAGCCCAACCTGTGCATCAGGAGCCTGTACAGAGCCACGTACCGCCTGTAGCGCCGCCTCCTGTGCAGCAACCGCCACAGGTGCAGCAACAACCGCCTGCATACCCAGGCCAACCGATGTATCCAGATCCTTATGCGCAGTATGCGATGCCACCGGGCTATGCGCCGTATCCAGGTGCTTATCAGCAACCGCCAATGGCACCGCCACCGCCTCAGCATTTTGGCAGTCCTGCGGTTAACCAGGCAAACGTCGTTCCTGCACAGTTTGCGCCGCTTGGAACAACGCCTATGTATGCAGGAGACAATCAAAACTTGAACCTTTTGCATGACATTCCGCTGCAAGTAACCGTTGAATTGGGACGGACCAAGAAGCTGATCAGAGAAATTCTTGACTTGTCTGCTGGTTCCATCATACAGTTGGACAAGCTGGCAGGTGAACACGTGGATATCTTGGTAAACAACAAGCTGATTGCCAGGGGCGAGGTTGTCGTTATCGACGAGAATTTCGGGGTTCGCGTAACAGATATCATCAGCCAGTTTGATCGTGTTCAAAAATTGCAATAAAAACAAATCAAGAGTCAAGTATTGGGGAGGATCTATCCATGTCGAACAAAGTATTAATCGTTGATGATGCAGCATTCATGCGTATGATGATCAAGGAGATTTTGTCCAAAAACGGATACAGCGTCGTAGGGGAAGCTAGTGATGGCGCACAAGCAGTAGAAAAATACAAAGAATTGGGTCCGGATTTGGTTACGATGGATATTACCATGCCGGAAATGGACGGAATTTCCGCTCTGAAGGAAATCAAAAAACTCGATCCAAACGCACGTGTGATCATGTGCTCTGCGATGGGACAACAGGCAATGGTTATTGACGCCATTCAGGCGGGGGCAAAAGACTTCATCGTGAAGCCATTCCAAGCGGATCGCGTATTGGAAGCGATCAAAAAGACTTTGAGCTAATGATGAAGATCCGGAATGCAGGGATGAGACTATCCTGGGTCTTCTGTCTGATCCTGTTGCTGTCTGTCTTAGCCCTGCCCATTGCCGTCCATGCGGAAGGTACTGTTGCCGATGCGTACAACCAGAAGAACACAGAACAGAGCAATGCGCCCGCCGGCGGCGAACAGCCGGCGGCCATTCCGGGCAGCGGAACAGGAAGTATGATCGGCTATCTGGTTCAAGTCGTTTTTTCACTAGGCTTTATCGCTGTTCTGATCTTTTTCCTGCTCCGTTTCCTCGGACGGCGTCAAGTCGGACAAAGTCAAGGGCCGATCAAGATCATCAGCGCAGCCGCTCTCGGCAACGGGAAGACGCTGCAAGTCGTCATGATCGGAGAGTCCTTGTACATTGTAGGTGTGGGTGATAACGTCCAGTTGCTTAGACGAATCGAACCGGGTGAAGAAGTGGATCTGATCTTGTCTGATGCCGAGATCGGGCCCATAAAAAATCCGCTTTCGCTAAGCTGGCTGCCCTTTGGCAAAAAAAAGCAGGCTGACGAAGAGTTGCTGTTCTCATCCGATGTGGATGGAAAAACGTTTCAAGACCTGCTGAAAGGCCAATGGGACAACGTGAAAAAACGGCCACTCCACTCCGAATCGTGGGACAAAGAGGAAGCTTCCGACAGAGGGGACCGAAAATGAAACATTTTTTGCAGGTGCTCGTGCTTGTCGCTGTGATGCTCCTGGTACCAGAGATAGCGCTTGCTGCGCCAGCGGGATCACCGCTTATTCCGAGCATTGATTTGCAAATTGGCGGCGGCAATGGGACACCACAGGAGACATCTTCAGCGATCCAGATTTTGCTAATTTTGACGGTGCTCTCTGTTGCGCCAGCTATATTGCTCTTGATGACAAGCTTTACCCGAATCGTCATTGTCTTGTCTTTTGTGCGAAATGCCTTGGCGACACAGCAAATGCCGCCCAACCAGGTACTGGTGGCACTCGCGCTGTTCCTGACGTTTTTTATCATGGCACCGACCTTCGGGAAGGTGAACGAAACGGCTGTACAACCGTTTATGCAGGGCAAGCTGACACAGGAACAGGCATTCAACGCGGCTGTCATTCCTTTTAAAGAATTTATGGCCAAGCAAACACGCGAGAAAGATTTGGCGCTGTTTTTGGAATTTACCAAAGCGGAGAGACCGAAGACGATTCAAGATATTCCGCTGACTGCTCTCGTACCTGCTTATGCGATCAGTGAATTGAAGACAGCTTTTCAGATCGGGTTTATGATCTTCATTCCATTCCTCGTGATCGACATGATCATATCCAGTATTTTGATGGGGATGGGGATGATGATGCTGCCGCCCGTCATGATTTCATTGCCGTTCAAAATTTTGCTATTCATTATGGTGGACGGCTGGTATTTAGTTGTGAAGTCGCTCTTGACCAGTTTTTAGCGGCATTCCGAAGGGACCAGGAGGGTAGACATGACACAGGAATTATTGATGCAAATTGCCCAAAACGCTGTTTATACCATCCTGCTGATATCCGCACCCGCACTCGGGATTGCCTTGCTGGTCGGATTGATGGTCAGTGTTTTTCAGGCAACGACACAAATCCAGGAGCAGACCCTTGCATTCATCCCTAAAATTGTTGCCGTGTTCATTACCATCTTGGCAGTGGGACCGTGGATGCTTCGCGTCATGCTTGATTTTACGATGGGGATTTTTGGCAACCTTCATCGTTTTGTCGGATAGCTTATGAATCTTTATCTCGTATATTTGCCCGTTTTCTTGCTCGTGTTTGTCAGGATGAGTGCCTTTTTCGTCGCAGCTCCCTTTTTCTCGATCAAGGGTGTGCCAGCCCACTTTAAAATTGGCTTGGCATTCATCGTTGCCCTGATCAGCTTTCAAACGTTGCCTGTACAAGGACAAATTCCTCTGGACCTGACGTTTGTGCTGTATGTGATGAAGGAAGCGCTGATTGGCGTCATACTCGGTTACATTTGTGAGTTGATGTTCATCGCCATCCAAGTTGCCGGAGGACTGATGGACATGCAGATGGGCCTGGCCATGGCAAACGTGATCGACCCGAAAACAGGCGCGTATGTCCCGATTACGGGTAACTTCAAAAACATGCTCGCTGTCTTGTATTTTTTCAGTATCAACGGACATCACATGCTGCTGCGCGGCATCATGAGCAGCTATCAGGTAATCCCGGTTGATAAGATGTGGGCTGCTTTTGGCAGCGAGGCTGTGATGATGACGGCGGTAAAAGTGTTTCAGAACATGTTTCTGAGCGCCTTTATGATGGCGGCACCCATCGTGGTCGCACTGTTTCTCGTAGACCTCTCTCTTGGTATTATCGCCAAATCCGTCCCGCAGTTTAATATCTTTGTTGTCGGATTGCCCATCAAACTGCTTGCAGGCTTCCTGCTCCTGATTGTCGTCATGCCCGCCTTTTTATTGACGCTAAGCGGATTGTTCGACCACATGTTCCGGGCACTCGCGGAAATGATGAAATCGCTCGGAGGATCACCATGACGCAGAAGAGGTTCCTTTTACCCGTAGACCTGCAATTTTTTAGCGGAGAAAAAACGGAGAAGGCGACTCCCAAGAAAAAAGAAGATGCACGAAAAAAGGGGCAGGTGGCCAAAAGCCAGGATCTGTCGCCCTCCATCGCGCTAACAGGATTCTTTTTTTTGCTGATGATGCTCGGTTCATCCATGCTCGGTACGTTTCAGAACCTCATGCGGGAAGCGCTGATTACTTTCACGAGCTGGCAGTTGAACGAAGAGAATCTCAAAGTGATCGTCATGACAATGACCTTCGAGGCGATAAAAATTGTGGGACCTGTCCTGGGGCTGTCTTTTTTGCTTGCCTTTGCTGTCAACTACATGCAGGTGGGATGGATGATCAGTACAGAGCCGCTCCAGATGAAACTGGAGAAGTTGGACCCGATCAAAGGAGCCAAACGCATTTTTTCCATGCGATCAGTCGTTGAGCTTCTGAAGTCGCTGTTAAAAATCAGTGCTTGTATGTACGTCGCTTATGTTATTTTGTGGAATTCAAAGGAACAAGTAACCCAGCTTTCTTTGCTCTCACTGGGGAGCGTCCTGTCGTTTACGGCAAACGAAGTAGCCAAGCTCGGGATTTACATCGGTTTGCTGCTGTTCATCCTGGCGATTATGGATTACGCCTACCAGAAATATGAACATGAAAAGAATTTGCGGATGTCCAAACAGGATATTAAAGACGAGCACAAGCAGGCGGAAGGGGACCCGTTAATCAAAGGGAAAATTCGTGAAAGGCAAAGGAGCATGGCGCTTCGCCGGATGATGCAGGAACTGCCCAAGGCAGACGTGATCATCACGAACCCGACCCACTTTGCCGTCGCAATCCGCTACGATGCCAGTGCAATGAGCGCGCCTACTGTATTGGCCAAAGGCCAGGATTACATGGCGCTGAAAATCAGAGAAGTGGCCAAGAAGCACCGGATTGTTACGATGGAAAACAAGCCCCTGGCCCGGGCTCTCTATAGTCAAGTTGAAATTGGACAACAAATTCCCGAAGAGATGTTTAAAGCGGTCGCGGAAGTTCTCGCGTACGTCTACAAGCTGCAAGGGAAAGTGAAATAACGAGGAAGGAGGATGAACAGTGGGATTTCGAATCAAGGAAGTAGGTACGATTTTATTTGTAATAAGCATTGTTGTCATGATGGTAATCCCACTCCCTTCTGGGCTGCTTGATCTGTTGCTGATATTGAACATCTCCCTTGCGTTGACGATCTTGCTTGTGTCGATGTACACAAAAGAAACACTGGAGTTTTCCATCTTTCCGACAGTTCTGCTGATTACGACGTTGTTTCGTCTCGCCCTGAACGTATCCACTACACGGAACATCTTGTCGCACGGGGAAGGCGGACAAGTCATTGAAACCTTCGGAAGCTTTGTTGTCGGAGGCAACCAGGTCGTCGGATTTGTCGTGTTTCTGATTCTGATCATCATTCAGTTCATCGTCATTACAAAAGGTTCAGAGCGTGTCGCAGAGGTAGCTGCACGTTTTACGCTGGATGCGATGCCAGGTAAGCAAATGAGTATCGACGCAGATTTGAATGCCGGGATGATTACGGAAGCAGAAGCGCGAGTGCGGAGAAAAAAGATCGAAAACGAAGCAGACTTTTACGGAGCCATGGATGGTGCGAGTAAATTCGTAAAAGGGGATGCAATCGCGGGAATTATCATTTTTATTGTAAACATCATCGGCGGCTTTATTATCGGGATGCTCGTGCATGGCTTCAGCTTCCAAGAATCCGCTTCCCGTTTCACTACCATGTCGGTCGGGGACGCGCTGGTCAGCCAGATTCCTGCCTTGCTTATCTCGACTGCTGCAGGTATTATTGTCACTCGCTCTACTTCCGGAGAAGGTCTGGGAGAGGACATCGCTCGGCAAATGTTCTCCTTCCCGCGTCTGTTGTACATCGTGGGAGGCTGCATGCTCTTGCTCGGCCTTTTCACGCCAATCGGTCTTCTGCCAGTTTTGCCCGTGTCGGGGATTATGGGATTTGCCGCATGGCGCATGGACAAAAAGCAAAAAATCGAGATTCAGGAATCGGCGGACAAGGTGGAGGAGCAACAAATCGAAGAAGTGCGCAGCCCGGAAAGCGTGGTCAACCTGTTGCAAGTCGACCCGATCGAGTTCGAGTTCGGCTACGGTCTGATTCCGCTGGCAGATGTGAAACAGGGGGGAGACTTGCTGGATCGCGTGATCATGATCCGCAGGCAGATTGCGTTGGAGATGGGGATTGTCGTTCCCGTCATCCGCATTCGCGACAACATTCAGTTGCGGCCTAATGAATACATGATCAAGATCAAGGGCAACCAGGTGGCAAAAGGGGAAATTTTACTCGATCACTACCTTGCCATGAGTCCGGGAATAGAAGATGATTCCATTGTCGGGATCGAAACAGTAGAACCTGCGTTTGGATTGCCCGCATTATGGGTAACAGAAGAAAATAAGGAGATTGCAGAGCTTTCCGGCTACACGGTAGTCGATCCGCCGTCTGTGGTGGCGACACACCTTACCGAAATCGTCAAGCGCCATGCGCATGAGCTGCTTGGCCGCCAAGAAACGCGAGCGCTTATCGACAACGTTCGAGAAGTGGCGCCGGTTTTGGTGGACGAGCTCATTCCGGGACTGCTGTCGATTGGCGATGTGCAGAAGGTGCTCCAGAAGCTTTTGCGGGAGAAAGTGTCCGTGCGCAATCTTCAAGTCATTCTCGAAGCTTTGGCGGATCATGCCTTGTTTACCAAAGACCCGGATGTGCTCACCGAGTACGTGAGACAGGCGATGTCCAGGCAGATTACGTTACAGTTTACAGAGCCAGGGCAGCCTTTGCGGGTAGTGACAGCAGGCGCTGGTCTGGAAAAAGCAATCTCCGAGCGGGTGGAGCAGTCGGAGCAAGGAAGTTATCTGGCGATGGACCCTGATACATCGCAACGAATCTTCCAGGGTATGTCGGCAGAAGTGAGCAAAATGATCAACTCCGGTCAACAGCCGATTCTCCTTTGTTCTCCGGCGATCCGCATGTATCTGCGTCAGCTGGTTGATCGAATGATGCCCGACGTTCCTGTATTGTCATACAGCGAGCTTGAGCCACATGTTGAAGTGCAAAGCGTAGGGATGGTGAACATTTCGTGAGAGTAAAACGTTACATTGTCGATTCGATGCCAGAAGCGATGGAAAAAATCAGACTCGATCTGGGGATAGACGCAGTCATCCTGAACTCCAAATCGATCAAGACGGGCGGATTGTTCGGTATGTTTGGCAAACAAAAAATCGAAGTGATCGCTGCCGTCGATGAAAAGGTGCCCGAGCGCGGGAACACCTTGGTCGCGGATGAACATCGGTCGAAGGACGTTTTCTCCTCCAAAGGACAGGCCGGCACCTACACGGCTCAACAGGCTTACCGGAAGGCGAATCTGGCTAAGGAGCCTGCCGAGAAGACCGCGACTTTGCCCAATGAGCAAAGAGCAGAAGCTGCTTCGAAAGCAGCTCCACCGATGGTAGCTCCTCGAACGGAAGCGAGAGAACAGTCATCGGTGCAACAGGCGGAAATTCCGGCGCAAGTGCCCCATGTATCATCGGAACCAACAGGTGCTGTCGGAAACAAAGCGGCAAATGACGCCCTTGCCAATGAAGTGCGCGATATGCGGCAAATGTTCCAAAAGCTTTTGGTCAATGACCTGAGCCAACAGCTCCCGCCTGCTGTTCAAGAAGTGCGCAGCCGGCTGGTGAGCCAGGAAGTAGGGGAAGAGGTTACCGCGGAAATCATCCGCAAGCTGCTGGAAGCGAAGAAGCCTGAGGAAACGTGGGATCAGGAGACGGCTTTTGGCGAGGCGCGAAGCATCATTTCTTCCATCGTTGCCTCGTATGCGCCAAAAACATCAGGGATTCGCAGGGATGTGCAGTACGCTTTCTTTTTCGGCCCTACAGGCGTTGGCAAAACAACGACGATCGCCAAACTGGCAGCGAGCAGCATGTTGAAGGAAAAGCGCAAAATCGGCTTTATCACCGCGGACACGTACCGGATGGCTGCGGTGGAACAACTGAAGACGTACGCGAACATCTTGAATGTGCCGCTCGAAGTGGTGTTTTCCCCGAAGGAAATGGTTCCGGCCATGGAGCGTTTAAGCGACTGCGACCTGATTTTTGTCGACACCGCAGGCCGTAACTTCCGCAACGATGAGTACGTGCAAGGCATCCGGGAACTGGTGGAGCATGGGAAGAACAGCATGAATTACCTCGTGCTGAGCCTCAGCTCGAAGTACAACGATATGAAGACGATCGTGGAAAACTTTGCAGAGGTGCCTGACAAGCAAGTCATTTTTACCAAGGCAGATGAGACAAACAGCTACGGTTCCGTTTTGAACATTTGTCACGAGAGCAAGCTTGCACTCTCCTACTTCACGACGGGACAAAACGTCCCAGATGATATCGTAGTGGCTACACCAGAGCTGGTAGCAACGATGATTATGGGAGATTGACTGGATGAGAGACCAAGCAGAACAACTTCGGATGCGCATGCAGCAGTCAGGTGCGAAAGAAAAAACGACGCGGCTGGTGACCGTAACGAGTGGAAAAGGCGGGGTCGGCAAATCCAATTTCAGTTTGAATTTTGGACTTGGATTGCTCGAACGGGGCCATAAAGCCGTATTGTTCGACGTCGATCTCGGGCTTGCCAACCTCGATGTATTGATGGGGATTACCCCGAAAAAGCACTTGTTTCACTTGCTTGAGCCGGACACGGATGTGTGGGAGATCATCGAGCATGGGCCAGGCGGACTGGAATTTATTGCCGGAGGTTCGGGCTTCACCCAGATCATGCAGCTGGACGAAGCCAAGCTGGATCGCCTGTTTACTAGGCTTGAGCCGTTGCAGGGCTATGCGGATACGATCATCTTTGATACGGGAGCAGGCTTTTCCAAAGAATCGTTGCGCTTCATGCTCTCGTCTGACGAAGTCATTCTGGTGACGACGCCAGAACCGCCAGCGATTACGGATGCCTATGCCGTCATTAAGATGCTTCACGCGCGAAACCCTGCGATTGTGATTCGTCTGGTCATTAACCGGGCTTCCTCGGAAAGAGAAGGCAGAATGACAGCGGACAAGCTTGCGATGGTTGCCAAACGTTTTCTGGATATGGACATCCAGTCGCTCGGATATGTTTCAGACGACCCGCACGTATCAAAAGCTGTCAAGCAGCAGCGTCCTTTTCTACTTACATATCCGCAATCGCAAGCCGCAAAGAGCATTCGGAACCTGGTTGACCGATACTTGGACAGCCCGACCGGACAGGATGCGAAAACAAATGGACTGAAAGGCTTTCTTGCGAGGCTGAAACACTTCATACGTTGAGACACATAGGTAGGAAGGGAGTGACATTCGATTGAGCAAAATTCGAGTTCTGGTCACAGATGATTCTGCATTCATGCGTAAAGTTATTAGCGACATTTTATCAGGTGATCCTGAAATTGAAGTGATTGATCGAGCAAAGAACGGACTCGAATGCGTGGAGAAATGCAAGCAACTCAGTCCGGATGTCCTCACCCTGGACATCGAGATGCCGGTAATGAACGGCTTGGAAGCGTTGGAAAAGCTCATGGTTGACTGTCCGGTTCCAGTGGTCATGCTGAGCAGCCTGACACGCGAGGGAGCTGAGGCGACGATTCAGGCTCTGGAGCTTGGAGCATTTGACTTTATTACCAAACCTTCCGGACCGATCTCACTCGATATCCACAAAGTGGCGGATCGGCTGATCGAAAGAGTCAAAGCGGCAGCTGCTGTAAAAGGCCGCATGCGCAGGACGCTCAGACCGAGTCGACCTGCCGCGCCGGAACCAACGCGCCAAAGTCCAATTCCTGCCCCCGCTCCGTTGCGCCCTGCGCAGCCGGTGATCAATGCTTTGCCTCGCATCCAAAACAACGGGAAAGCAAGGTTGGTCGTACTGGGAACATCGACAGGCGGACCGAAAGCGCTGCAAAATGTGCTGACGGCAATTCCGGCCGGGTTCCCTGCACCGATCGCGATTGTCCAGCACATGCCGGCCGGGTTTACGAAGTCGCTGGCGCAAAGGCTCGACTCTCTGTGCCAGATTCGGGTGACAGAGGTAACCGACGGGGAATGGCTGGAGCCGGGCACTGCCTATATTGCACCGGGCGGATATCACTTTGAGGTACAGCAGGTGAGTGGAAAGCTGCAAGCGCTCCTGCACCAGCAAGAGCCACGAGGAGGCCATCGTCCTTCCGTAGATGTCCTTTTTGAATCTGTGAGTCGATTGACAAATGTAGACAAATGGGCAATTATCATGACAGGCATGGGAAATGATGGGACCAAAGGTCTGAAGCAAATGAAGGAGTTTGGACCTGTTACCAGTATTATCGAAGACGAGTCGAGTTGTGTCGTATTCGGGATGCCACGAGCGGCGATCCAGGCAGGACTGGCAGATCATGTGGCCCCATTAGAAAAAATTCCAGAGCTGTTGTGCAAGCTCTTGCACTGATTTTGGGAGGTGGATCACCGATGGATATGAATCAGTATTTGGACATGTTTATTGAGGAATCAAAAGAACACCTGCAAGCAATCAACGCCAACTTGTTGCTGCTGGAAAGTGATCCGGGAAACATTGGGCACGTGAAGGAGATTTTTCGTTCGGCGCACACGTTGAAGGGAATGTCGGCGACCATGGGTTTTGAAGACATGGCCAGCCTGACGCACGAAGCGGAAAATGTGCTCGATCTGATCCGCAACCAAAAACTGACGATTACCAGTGACATTATGGATGTGATCTTTCATAGCGTGGATTTGATTGAGAGCATGGTAATCGACATTACGGAGGGCGGAGATGGTTCCGCTGACGTATCCGCTCCGGTGAAAAAACTGAGAGCGATTGTGGCTGGCGACTATACGGCTGACCAGGAAGTAGCGGCGGCGACAGCGGTAGCCGAGGCAGAAGCAGTGGAAGCTGCCGAAGAGGAAGGAACGCCAGCCGAGGATCACGAGCTGGACGATTACGCTTTGATGGTGCTCAAGCAGTCCAAGGAGCTGGGCAACAACCTGATGTGGATCACGGTGACGCTCAATGAGAACTGCCTGCTGAAAGCGGCGCGCTCCTACATGGTGTTCGACCAGCTCGAATCCATGGGTGAAGTGATCAAGACGAAGCCATCGGTAGAGGATATCGAGAACGAGCGTTTCGAGCAATCTTTTGAGATCGCCTACGTCACCATGCAGTCGGTCGAAAAAGTGCGCAGCACGATTCTCAACATTTCGGAAATCCAGGATGTTGTCATTGAACCGATTCAATTGAAAAGTGAAGCGCCACCTGCTCCGGTAGTCACAGAAGTTGCCGCGCCTGTAGAGAAAAAGCCGGCAGACAACGCCCAGACAGCTGCTGCGAAGAAAGCGACGGCTGGCGGAAAAACAATTCGCGTCGACATTGATCGCCTGGACATTTTGATGAACCTGTTCAGTGAGCTGGTCATCGATCGTGGTCGTCTGGAACAGCTTGCACGCGAGATCGGAAAAAGCGAGCTGCAAGAGACTGTGGAGCATATGAGTCGCATCAGCGGCGATTTGCAAAACATCATTCTGACCATGCGCATGGTTCCGGTCGAGCAAGTGTTTAACCGCTTCCCGCGTATGATTCGCGATTTGCAAAAAGATCTACATAAAAAAGTGAATCTGGAAATCATCGGGGCGGAAACCGAGCTGGATCGCACCGTTATCGATGAAATCGGCGACCCGCTCAACCACTTGCTGCGCAACTCGCTCGACCACGGAATCGAATCGCCTGCTGATCGGAAAAAAGCAGGGAAGCCGGAGGAAGGAACTATCGTACTGCGTGCGTTCCACAGCGGCAACCACGTCTTTATCGAAGTCAAAGACGACGGCGCAGGCATCAACAAGGAAAAGGTGCTGAAAAAAGCGCTTGAGCGCGGCATCGTCAATCCGGCGAACGCTGACAGCATGTCGGACAAGCAGATTCATGAACTGCTGTTCGCAGCAGGCTTCAGTACCGCTGAAGTGGTTTCGGATATTTCTGGCCGCGGTGTTGGTCTGGATGTCGTCAAATCGAAAATCGAATCGCTTGGCGGAAGCGTAGGTGTTGAATCCGTTCGCGGACAAGGCACGACCTTCCTGATTCAGTTGCCGCTGACGCTCTCGATTATTTCCGCCATGCTCGTACAAGTCAAAGACGAGAAATATGCGGTGCCGCTTTCCTCTATTATTGAAACAGCCGTGTTCAAGAAAGATCAGATCATGATGGCCCACCGTCAAAAAGTAATCGACTTCCGGGGACGTGTCGTTCCACTCGTTTCGTTGCAAGACATTTTCCAAGTGCCGGACAACGGAGCGGATAAAGAAGATGAAGTGGCGGTTGTCATTGTGCGCAAAGGCGAGAAGATGGCCGGACTGGTCGTTGACTCCTTCATCGGGCAACAAGAGATCGTCCTCAAATCGCTTGGCAAGTACATGGTCAACGTCTTCGCGATCTCAGGCGCTACGATCCTGGGTGACGGACAGGTCGCACTCATCATTGATTGCAATGCACTGATTAAGTAGAGGGAGGGGCAGTCACATGCTCGATCAAAAAGAAATCGTAAGCGAAGTCAAAGTGATTGTGTTCCGTTTGAAAGATGAAGAGTACGGAGTAGAAGTCAACCAGGTGAAATCCATCGAAAAATTGGAGCACATCACTCGCGTTCCACGCACGCCTCCATTTGTCAAAGGCGTAATCAACCTGCGTGGAGTGGTGACGCCGATCATCGATCTGCGCAATCGCTTCGGATTGGAAGAAAGCCTCTATTCCGAATCGACGCGCATCATCATCGTAGCGGTAGGCGAGCTGGAAGTCGGGCTGATCGTCGATGCAGCCAACGACGTTATCGATATTCCGGTCAACGCGATCGAGCCGCCGCCTGAGGTTGTAGGCGGCGTGGAAGCGGCTTACTTGCGAGGAGTAGCAAAACTGGACAAGCGGCTTTTGATTTTGTTGAATCTCGATAAAGTATTGAGCACAGAGGAAATTAAACAGCTGGACTCAATTGAGGGGTAAGAAAGATGGCCTATTTCACAAAGTTTGGAGATTTCCAATTTGACGTGCTGCGGGAAATCGGGAATATCGGTGCAGGACATGCTGCAACGGCGCTCTCCAAGCTGATGCAAAAAGAGATCGACATGAAAGTGCCCCAGGTCAACATCATCCCGTTTGACAAAGTGGCAGATTGTGTCGGCGGAGCCGAAGCAGTTGTCCTTGCCGTATTTTTTCGTGTGGAAGGCGATTGTCCGGGAAACATGTTCTTCATTCTCGATCTGGATTCCGCGAGATACCTGCTTGAACAAATTACGGGAATCAGCAAGGATGTCTATGAATGGGAAGAGCTAGAGATTTCTGCGCTTCACGAGATCGGCAATATTTTGACAGGTTCCTATCTCTCCTCGCTGGCGGATTTTACACAGCTTAATTTGCAGCCTTCCGTGCCTGCACTCGCTGTGGATATGGCTGGAGCTATTCTTAGCTACGGACTGATAGCGTTGGGTCAAGCGGGTGACTTTGCCCTCACGATTGACACAGCATTTTTTGAAGGCAACGAGAAAGTCAAAGGGAATTTTTTTCCTTATACCTGATCCTGAATCGCTTCCTATTCTATTTCGTTCATTAGGGGTTCCGTTCGATGGAGATTATTAAGATAGGTATGGCCGACCTCGGTGTGGCAAAGCCGCCGAGTAAATTACGAACTACTGGTCTAGGTTCTTGCGTAGGGGTTGTCCTCTACGACCAGACCCATAAAATTGCAGGAATGGCACATGTTATGCTTCCAGAGTCTTCGCTGGCCAAAAGCGGAGAACTGACGATTGGAAAGTACGCAGATACAGCTATTCCCCATCTGATCAATCTGATGGAAAAGGCAGGGGCGCAAACCCGAAACATCGTTGCCAAAATCGCGGGTGGAGCACAAATGTTCGCTTTCTTGGGAAACAGTGATACGATGCGGATTGGGCCGAGAAACGTCGAGGCTTGCAAGCAGGCTTTGAAGGACGCACACATTAAAATCGTGGCAGAAGATACAGGGGGAAACTGCGGTCGGACGATAGAGATGGATGCCACAAATGGAGTTCTTCAAATCCGTACGGTAAATCAAGGTGTGAAGGAAGTATAAGAATGTTGGGAACCATTTGGATAAATACAGGCATGGGGTTGCTCGCTTTTGTCATTACATTGTGCACGGCGCTTGCGAGTAATGTCTGGTTGGTCTCCTTGGAGCGAGCCGGCATTGCTCTGGTGATATTCTTCCTTGCCGCTTTCCCGATTCGCTTTGTGCTGGCGCTCGTCACGCAAACACCAGCCCAGTCTGCAGAAGCAGGCGGCCAAGAGGAGTTGAATGCTCCTCTGGCCGATGGCGGGGATGAGGCGAATCCGCCAGGTCAAACGGGAGAGCAAGCGGCAGCAGAAGCATTTTCTCCGCTGTCCTTCACCAAGCTGGAAACGATCCATCCGTCAGAGGACCCAGCCACCGTTGCAGAGGTCGTTAGGCGCTTAACAGATGAGTAAAGGTTGGTGACTATTCGTGGCACGGCTAACCAGTCAAGAAAAAGCAAAAGAGTTCGATAAATGGGTCATGTGGAAGCAAGAGGGCAGTCGCGAGGCGGAAGTTGACCTGATCACTAAATTTTTGCCGCTGGTGGACAAAGTGGCGAATCGTCTGGCGATCAATTTGCCAGCGAATGTGGACAAGGACGACTTGATTAGCTACGGACGATTTGGGCTGTTGGATGCTTTGGCCAAATTCGATCATACGCGGGGACTGCAATTCGAGACGTATGCCATGTGGCGCATTCGTGGAGCCATGATTGATGGCCTGCGCGAAAATGACTGGATTCCTCGCACCGTTCGAGACAAAGCCAAAAAAATCGAAGAAGCGTACACCACTTTGGAACAGCAGATGCTGCGAATGCCAACCGATCAGGAAGTGTCCGAATATCTCGGAATAAGCGAAAAAGATCTGCAGCAGGTGTTTTTGGAAACCTCTTTGGCTAGCATGGTCTCCATTGACGAGGCAGTAGGGGAAGAGGACGAGCAAAAAACCGCAAGACATTCCTACATCGTGGACGAGCTGACTCCTCGCCCGGAATCGGTAGCAGAAGTCAGCAGCCTGAAAGAAGTGTTGGTCGGTGTGATTGACAAGCTTCCTGAAAAAGAAAGACTCGTCGTCTCCCTGTTTTATTTCGAGGAGCTGACGCTGTCGGAAATTGCTGAGATCATGAGCTTGTCGCCTTCACGCATTTCCCAGCTTCATTCAAAGGCGCTTTTCCGACTTCGTTCCGCATTGTCAAGATGGAAGTCGCAATTACTGTAAACAGAAATTTACCCAAGCTTGAGAGGGGTAGAATGTATGGAAGGGATCGGGAATTATAGACTAGAGGTCAAGTTATCCGCAGACAAATTAGAAGCAGATATCATTTTGCGCGTAGATGAAGAAGACATCGACAACATTGTCGTCGTGGAATCGGATATTTACAACGCATTGCAACAGCAAAAAGTGAAGGCTGGCATTTTGGAAGACGTCGTGCAGGGGCTATGTACTTTTCCGGCGAAGTATGCCAATGCCAAGGTTACCATTGCACGCGGAGTGGCTCCAGTCCCAGGCGCAGACGCCATCATCGAGTACCCGTACTTGGCGACTGTTTCAGACAATGAAGGGCCGAAAGAGCTGGAAGACGGCCGCGTCGATTATTACAACATAACCAGTATTCCGAATGTCGCCAAAGGACAGCTTTTGGCCCGCAAGACTCCAGCTAGCTCTGGAACTCCAGGGACAGCAGTTACCGGAGAGCCCATCGCTCCCAAAGCAGGCAAGGAAATCAACCTCAAGCCAGGCAAAAATGTCGTGCACAATCAGGAGCGCACGATGCTTTACGCCGCTATTGATGGACAGGTTTCCTTTACCGACCACGACAAGCTGAATGTTTTTCCCGTCTTTGAAGTAAAAGGGGATGTCGATTTTGGTGTAGGCAACATCGATTTTGTGGGAACGGTGGTCATTCGCGGGAACGTACTAAACGGTTTTCGGGTGAAGGCGTCTGGTGACATCCGTGTACTGGGAAGCGTGGAAGGCGCCGAGTTGTACGCGGAGGGCTCTATCGAGATCAAAAGTGGCATTGTTGCCCAAGATAAAGGAGCGATTGTTGCCGGCAAGGACATTCGTACATCCTTTATTCAAAACGCGAACGTCACCGCTGGCAATCAGGTGATTGTGTCTCAAAGCATCATGTTTTCCAATGTGCGTGCAGGGAAGCAAATTATTTGCAAAGGCCCGAAAGGAATTATCATCGGGGGCGTCCTGCAAGCGGGAGAGAAAATTGCTGCGAGAGTTTTCGGCAACACCAGTGCTACACCTACACTCTTGGAAGTAGGCGTGAAGCCAGAACTGCGTCAGGAACTTTCGAACATCCAGAAAGATTTGCAAAATGTGTATGAAAATTTACGCAAAACGGATCAAGGCCTGGGTGTGCTCAATCAAATTTTGCAAACAGGCAAGGAGCTTACCACCGAGAAAAGAATCATGCAAATCAAGCTGACCAACACGCGGCTTGTTCTCGAAAAAGAGTGCAAGCAGTTGGAAGCGCGCAGAAAAGATTTGGAGAGCGAGCTGAAAGGGGAAGGCCCTGCGGCAGTCGAAGCGTACCACGTCATGTACCCCGGGATCAAAATGACATTCGGCAAGCTTGTGCATTTTATCAAACACGAGTATGCACGTACGCGATTTATCGTTCTCGATGGGGAGATCAGTACAGCAACACTCATCTAATAGCCGAATGTGATTTCGAGAGGCGAGGAAGGGGCTGGGCTGCATGAGCTTGAAAGCAGTGGAATTGCAGGTGGCATTGCCACGCACCTTGGAAGTCGGCCGAATCCAAGAGCACCAGATGCAACGGTCCATGCATGAAACGCAATCGATGATCGATCAGCGCAAAGAACTGGACGCGCACATGCGCCATCGTGCGACGGATATTGATGAAACGCAAAAAAATCAGATTCGCGATAGGGAGCAGGGGCAACAGCGAGAGCATGATGAGTCAGGTGACAGCTCTTCCGCAGGACAGAAGAATGCCGCAGCAAAAGACCAAAATGCCCCTTCCTCGGTCTCCATGAGAGATCCGATGCGCGGACGCTTCATTGATATTTCCTTATAAAAGGAACAGAAATTGACAAGCCAGAAGTAAAGGTGGCCAACATGGATCAAGTGTACATCATCCTGATTGGCGCAGGAATCATCACCATGCTGCTTGCTTTGTTCATCCAAAGAAAGTCGCCTGCTGATCATACTGCCGCCATCCAGACATCACGATCAACTGACAAGGCAGATATTGAAAAAAACCTGCAACGCTTGAACAAGCAGTTCAAGCAGGAGACCGCCCTTCTTTCTGCCGAATGGCAAGAAACAAGGGCTGATTTGCTTCGTGAAATCGAATTTTTGCAAAAGCGCGTGGAGCAACTGGAACAACAGTTGGATGAAAGAGTAGTCGTTCGCGAAACCGCCGCTGCTGTAGAGGCTCCGCCAGTCAAAAGCGCAGAGCCTGTAGAGGAGCAAGTCGACATGCTTGCCTTGCGGGAACGCTATCGGCGCGTCTTTGAGCTAAGCAAGGAAGGGCTCACTCCAGACGAGATTGCGAAACGGCTGGGGGCGGGCCGGGGAGAAATCGACCTGATTTTCTCATTGGCGCAAAGAAACGAGCGAGGTTTTGCCGATGCGTAAACGCGAATTGTTATTTGGATTCGGCGCGGGCTTGATCGTGGCTGCTTCGGCTCTCGGGCTGATGGCTTCGAAAAGCGGGGCGCCCAGTCCTGCGCTAACCGAGGCTGAAATCAAGCAGGCTGCCACCGAGCTGCAAATGGTCGTGCTTACGCCTGAAGAATACAAACAGTGGCAGGAAGAAAAGAAAGTGAACGTGCAGCCTGCTCCAAACGCGCCAAAAGCTCCGGCGGCACCAAACGTCGAGCAGACGAAGACACCTGCGGCTGCCAAGCCCCAAACTCCTGGAGTTAATGAAGGGACACCGCCAAGCGTGAATAGCGTCCAGGAGACGTCGTCAGCCGCTGAGAGCAAGGTACAGTCTGTTGCAGCTCCGGCACAGACAGAGACGCCACAAGCACCTGCGGTCGAGACTCCCGTCGTGAAAAAGACCGCTTCCTTTACCGTGCCGTACAAGGCGACGGCAGAGGGTGTTGCGGCTACGCTCGTCAAGGAAGGTATTTTGCCTGCAAACAATCATTTTGTCGACCAGCTGCGTACGATGGACAAGCTGAATCGGATTCGCGTAGGGACGTATCAGGTTTCCCTGCCCGCTTCTGAGGAAGAGATCGTCAAGCTGATTACTACGCCGCCGAAAAAATAGGGCGGTATTTTTTTGCAAAAATAATGGGATTCGTTTGTTGCAATTGAAAGACCCATATGATATATTCATTTACGGTGTTGAAATCGCACGTCCACCAATTCCGGCAACGGTGCTGCCACTGGCAGAATTGCTTGGAACATGCGGTGAGGCGGAGGTAGGCATCACAAAAACCATTTTTGAAGGAGGTGTGAAATATGGCAGTAATTTCGATGAAACAATTGCTCGAGGCTGGTGTACACTTCGGTCACCAAACTCGCCGTTGGAACCCGAAAATGGCTCGCTATATCTTCACCGAACGTAACGGAATCTACATTATCGACCTGCAAAAAACCGTTAAAAAAGTAGAGGAAGCGTACAACTTCGTGCGTGAACTCGCTCAAGACGGCGGAAAAGTGCTCTTCGTTGGTACGAAGAAACAAGCACAAGAATCCGTAAAAGAAGAAGCTGAGCGCACAGGTCACTACTTCATCAACCAACGTTGGTTGGGTGGTACCTTGACTAACTTCACTACCATCAAAAAACGTACTGCTCGCCTTGCTGAGCTGAAACGTATGGAAAACGATGGCACTTTCGCAGTATTGCCTAAGAAAGAAGTTATCGTACTGCGCAAAGAAATGGATCGCCTGGAGAAATTCCTCGGCGGTATCGCTCACATGGATAAATTGCCAGACGCACTGTTTGTCATCGATCCTCGTAAAGAGCGCATCGCTGTAGCAGAAGCTCGCAAATTGGGTATCCCAATCGTTGCTATCGTAGATACTAACTGCGATCCAGATGAGATCGACTACGTGATCCCAGGTAACGACGACGCAATTCGCGCTGTTAAACTGCTCACTGCAAAAATGGCAGACGCTCTGCTGGAAGGCAACCAAGGCACAGAGCAACAAGCCACAACAACTGCGTAAGCAAGTGTGTAAAAGGGTGGACTGAGGGTGTCAGAGCCCCCGGCCACCCTTTTTTTCTTAGCAAGCATTTGTAACAGTTGACTTGCATTTCCCCTATACTAGGATCGTAACTTTCCAAGGAGGTTTCACTCAATGGCAATTAGTGCACAAGCGGTTAAAGAACTGCGCGAGCGTACAGGCGCAGGTATGATGGATTGCAAACGCGCGCTGGAAGAAACAGCAGGCGACATGGAAAAAGCAATTGACTTGCTCCGTGAGCGCGGTATCGCGAAAGCGGCGAAAAAATCCGGCCGTATCGCAGCAGAAGGTTTGACAGCTACAGCAGTTGCTGGTAACGTAGCAGCAGTTGTAGAAGTAAACTGCGAAACAGACTTCGTAGCGAAAAACCCTGAGTTCCAAGCACTCGTGAAAGACATCGCAGAACACGTTGTATCCCAACGCCCTGCATCCGTTGAAGCAGCTCTGGAGCAACCGTTCAAAGGTGCTGGCGAGTCTTTGGCTCACGTCATCAACGAAAAAATCGCGACTATCGGAGAAAACATCTCCTTCCGTCGTTTCGCTCTGTCCGAGAAATCCGATAGCGGCGTATTCGGTACTTACCTGCACATGGGTGGACGAATCGGCGTTCTGGTCACTTTGGAAGGTACACAAGACGAAGCGCTGGCTAAAGACCTGGGCATGCACGCAGCAGCGTCCAACCCACGTTTCGCTAACCGCGAAGAAGTTTCCCAAGACGAGATCGAACGCGAGCGCGAAGTTCTGAAAAACCAAGCGCTGGCTGAAGGCAAGCCTGCTAACATCGTTGAGAAAATGGTGGAAGGCCGCCTCTCCAAATTCTTCGAAGAATACGTACTGGTTGAGCAACCATTCGTAAAAGATCCAGACAAGAAAGTAGCTGCTCTGTTGAAAGAAGCAGGAGCTACCTTGAAAGGCTTCGCTCGCTTCCAAGTAGGCGAAGGTATCGAGAAGAAACAAGAAGACTTCGCAGCTGAAGTAATGGCTCAAGTGAATAAGCAGTAATAAAGGTATAGGGAACACCTTCGTGTTCCCTATTTTCAAAGCGAGAGTTTCACTTCATGTGAAACTCTCCTGCACGTAAAAAGCAATGTGTGCCGCAGCTTGCAGAAGGAATGCAGGAGGCGCACAGAGAATGATTCATGAATGGAGGCCGTTTCACATGCCACTTCCTGCCTATAAACGGGTTGTGTTAAAGTTGAGTGGGGAAGCACTGGCGGGAGACCTCGGGTACGGAATCGACCCGAAGGTGATTCTCTCCGTAGCGAACCAGATCAAGGAAATCGTAGAATTGGGAGTACAAGTCGCCGTAGTCGTCGGAGGAGGTAACATCTGGCGCGGACTTTCCGGAAGCTCAAAAGGAATGGATCGGGCTACTGCCGACTATATGGGGATGTTGGCCACGATTATGAACTCACTCGCCTTGCAGGATGGGTTGGAAAAAGTGAACGTCCCGACTCGTGTTCAAACCTCGATTGAGATGAGACAGGTAGCCGAGCCATACATACGCCGACGCGCCATTCGCCATCTGGAGAAAATGCGCGTGGTCATTTTCGCTGCGGGAACGGGTAATCCTTACTTTTCTACAGATACAACGGCTGCCCTGCGCGCTGCTGAAATCGAAGCAGAGGTCATTTTGATGGCGAAAAACAAGGTCGATGGGGTCTACTCCGCTGACCCAAGCCTGGACCCAAATGCAGAGAAGTACGATAAGCTGACATTCCTGGAGGTCCTCAACAAAGGATTGGGAGTGATGGATTCGACCGCATCGAGCTTGTGCATGGATAACAGCATCCCACTCATCGTATTTAACATTTCCGAAGAAGGTAATATTCGTCGGGCAGTAATGGGCGATAAAATCGGTACTCTAGTGAAGGGGGAATAAACGATGCCACAAACAGTGCTAAAAGACATGGAAGATCGTATGAGCAAAGCGATCCTCGCTTTGAAAAAAGACTTGTCCAGCCTCCGCGCTGGCCGTGCTAACCCTGCGATGCTGGACCGCGTCATGGTTGACTACTACGGTTCGCCAACGCCAATCAGCCAATTGGCTAACATCAGCGTTCCGGAGCCGCGCATGCTGACCATCCAGCCTTGGGACAAAACAGCGCTGAAAGAAATTGACCGCGCGCTGCAACAGTCCGATTTGGGCATTTCTCCATCCAACGACGGGGTAATCATTCGCCTGATCATTCCTCCGCTTACAGAAGAACGCCGCAAAGAATTGGTGAAGCTGGCTGGAAAAGGCGGAGAAGAAGCGAAAGTTGCCATCCGCAACATCCGTCGTGATGCGAACGATGACATCAAAAAGCTGGAAAAGGCTGCGACCATTTCCGAGGATGAATCCCATCGTCATCAAGAAACGATCCAAAAAACGACAGATAAGTTCATCGCTGAAGTCGACAAGATCGTAAAAGACAAAGAAAAAGACATCTTGGAAGTATAAATTTTAGGGCGATCCCCCTCATTTGAGGGGGATGCACGTCTATATCTCTCATTACGGGGGAACACTTTATGTTAGAACATCTGGCGCGCAAATGGAGCCGCAAGGAAAAACAAACGGTACCAGCCGAGTTGGATCGTTCCGGGAAAATCCCGCAGCATGTTGCGGTGATTATGGACGGCAACGGTCGTTGGGCCAAAATGCGCAATTTACCCCGGGTCGCCGGGCATCGAGCAGGCATGAAAACGGTCAAGGAAGTCGTAAAAGCTGCTGACGAGATCGGCGTGCGCTACATGACCATGTACGCTTTTTCTACTGAAAACTGGAAGCGACCGCGGGACGAAGTGGATTTTCTCATGAAGCTTCCGCAGGAATTTTTGTCGACAGAATTGGATGAATTGATCGAACGGGACGTGCGTATCCGCATGCTCGGCAGCAAAGACGAGCTGCCGTCGCATACACTAGATGCTCTCTTGGAAGCAGAAGCACGTACGCAAAACAATCAAGGGCTTCAATTGTGCTTTGCCATGAATTACGGTGGCCGCGACGAAATCGTCAAAGCTGTTTCCGTATTGGCTTCGAAAGTAAAAGCGGGCGAACTCGATCCACAAGACCTGGATGAAGAGGCGATTTCCCGCTATCTGTATACAAGCGATATTCCAGACCCTGATCTTTTGATCCGCACCAGTGGAGAAATTCGCTTGAGTAATTTTATGCTTTGGCAATTGGCTTACACAGAATTGTGGTTTACGGATGTGCTCTGGCCTGATTTTACCCGTGAACACTTTTATCAAGCGATTGTGGAATACCAAGGCCGAGCTCGTCGCTACGGGGCGGTATAGCCGAGAGGTGGAATCAGTTGAAGCAACGAATCATAACAGGCTTGATTGGTGGAGCGGCATTTCTGTTTTTTATCTACCAAGGTGGAGCCTGGTACTCACTTTTGGTGTTATTACTGGCCGTCATAGGCCATTTTGAATTTATGCGGATGGCTGGCATTCAGCCATTCAATGTGGCAGGGATACTCGGATACGTGCTCATGGCCAGTTTGCTGTGGCCATCGCTCGCGTTTTCTGACTGGCTTCGCATCAGCATGCCGGATCTGATGCTGCCTGTCCTTTTGCTTTTGTTGATTTACTCCGTTCTGCGGAAAAATCAGTTTCACATTGAACACGTCGCCCTTACACTGGTGGGGGCGTTATACATAGGCTTCGGTTTTACATACATGGCCGCAGCCCGCAATCTTCCAGACGGATTGATGCTCACTGCGCTTGTGATTGCTGCGATCTGGTCCACAGATTCGGGGGCCTATTTTGTCGGGAAAGCAATCGGAAAGCGAAAGCTCTGGCCCGAGATCAGTCCGAACAAAACGGTCGAGGGCGCGCTTGGCGGGCTGGCAGCGGCCGTTCTGATCGTGATCGTCATCAATGCTTGCTTCGGCAGCATAGCATTTGACAAGGCACTAACGATTGCCCTGGTTGCCGGCATCATTGGACAAATGGGCGACCTGGTAGAATCGGCATTCAAACGTCATTTTCAGGTAAAAGATTCAGGACAGCTCATTCCCGGACACGGTGGCGTGCTGGATCGCTTTGATAGTTTTCTGCTTGTCTTTCCGGTTTTGCATCTACTAGGTATCGTCTGAAACCTGGTGCATATAGAAGAGATATAGAGGGTGAAATCAGTGAAAAAAATAGCGCTCTTGGGTTCGACTGGCTCGATTGGAACAAGCACCTTGGAAGTGGTTGAACAGCACCCGGAAGATTTTGCTGTCGTCGCCATGGCAGCAGGGACGAATGTGGAGCTGTTTGCCAAGCAGGTCGAAAAGTTTCGGCCTGAGCTTGTTTCGGTGGGGAGCGAGCAAGCGGCTGTCCAGCTTCGCGAACAGTTGGGAAGCGGACATAAACCCGAGATTGTTTTCGGATCAGCGGGGCTTGAACTGGTTGCCTGCCACGATGCCGCCAGCTTTGTCATGACAGCGGTGGTCGGCAGCGTAGGCGTGGCGCCTACCCTTGCCGCTATCGAAGCGGGCAAGACGATTGGACTAGCAAACAAGGAAACGCTGGTGAGCGCAGGTCCCGTTGTGATGAAGCGGGCGAAAGAAAAAGGGGTTTCCATCATCCCTGTCGACAGCGAGCACTCTGCTGTCTTTCAATGTCTGCAAGGAGAAAGAGCAGAAGATGTAGCCCGTATCATCTTGACTGCTTCCGGAGGCTCGTTCCGCCATTTGAGCCGAGAGGAGCTGCAACAGGTGACGGTAGAGCAAGCACTGGCGCACCCGAACTGGAGTATGGGCGCAAAAATCACCATTGATTCGGCTACCATGATGAACAAAGGCTTCGAAGTAATCGAGGCCCATTGGCTGTTTGATATGCCGTACGAGCACATTGACTGTGTGCTGCATTATGAAAGTATCGTTCACTCTATGGTAGAATACAAAGACCGGGCCGTTATGGCGCAGTTGGGCACACCTGACATGAAGGTGCCAATCCAGTACGCCATGGGGTATCCCGGCAGAAAAAATTTGAGTACAGAACCTCTTGATCTGGTCAAAATCGGCTCGCTTCATTTTGCTGCCATGGATTTTGAACGCTATCCTCTGCTACAATTGGCGTATGAATGCGGGAGAGCGGGGGGTACGCATACCGCTGTCCTGAATGCAGCCAATGAAGTCGCTGTCGACCTTTTCCTGAAAGGCGCCATTGCGTTCCTCGACATCGAAAAGGTTGTCAGACAGACGTGTGAGGCCCATGAGGGAGTACATAATCCCGAGCTGGACGAGATTTTTGCGGCTGATCAGTGGGCGCGCGCTCATGCGCTTGCGTCCGTTTAAGAGACTGGATCTAGACACTCCAACGAAAGGTGGCTGTTCACTTGCCTTTTCCCAACATGGATTCCGTTGAATCAATTCTCGCGATTGTCGTCGTTTTTGGTGCGCTCGTTTTCGTGCATGAGCTGGGGCACTTTCTCTTGGCTAAAAGAGCCGGGATTCTGTGCCGCGAATTTGCGCTGGGAATGGGGCCGAAAATCTTTCGCGTGAAGCGGGGAGAAACGGAATACACGCTTCGCCTCCTCCCCATTGGAGGTATGGTCCGCATGGCGGGCGAAGACCCCGAAATGGATATGTTGAAACCGCACATGGAAGTAAGTTTGGAGCGGGATGCGTTAGGAAAGGTAACCCATATTTTGCTGGACGGACCGGGTACTGCTTCCCCTCGTGCGATCACGGGGACAGTGGTTCGTTTTGACTTGGAAAACGATTTGCATATCGTAGTGGATGTGGCAGGAGAAGAGCGCCAGTTTTCCATTCATCCGCAGGCGCAGTTGGTCAAGGATGGACAAGAGGTGCAGATCGCGCCATTGAACAGACAGTTTAAAGGAAAGACGATCTCGCAGCGCTTCTGGGCGATTTTCGCCGGGCCTTTTGCCAACTTCTTGCTGGCGTTTCTGTTGTTCATCGCTATCGGTCTGCTGTACGGCGTGCCGAAAGACATCCCGTATCTGGGCGAAGTCAGGGCAAATGGACCAGCGGCTGAAGCTGGCTTGATGCAAGGAGACAAAATTATTTCGATTCAGGGACAGCCTGTGGCTTCCTGGAAAGAAATCGTCCAGATTATCAGTACGTCGCCGGGCAAGGAAATGAAGTTTGAGTACGAGCGCAATGGACAGCGCAACTCGGTTTTGGTCAAGGTCGGAAAAGACGAAAATAACGTGGGCAAAATCATGGTGACGAACCCGTTGACGTACGCCCCGGGAGAAGTGTTGAAGTACGGCGCGTCCTCGACTTACGAGTTCACGGCGATGATTTTGAAAAGTTTAGGGATGCTCTTTACGGGTTCAGTCGGGCTTAACGATCTGAGCGGGCCAGTAGGCATCTTCAAGATGACCGGAGAGTTTGCTCAGCAAGGCATGGCCATTTTGATGAAATGGGCAGCCGTGCTCTCCATCAACCTCGGACTGTTCAATCTGTTGCCGCTTCCGGCACTGGACGGAGGAAGACTCGCCTTCCTCGCGGTAGAAGCGCTGCGTGGACGTCCGGTTGATCCGCATAAAGAAGGAATGGTTCATTTTCTGGGCTTTGCTTTCTTGATGTTGCTGATTCTTGTTGTAACCTGGAACGATCTGCAACGGTTGTTCTTCCAATAACGTACTATCATGATGAGTAGAATACAGACAAATTTAAAGGATGGTGCAAAATGTACAAGCGCGAGGAGACGAAACCGGTTTTTGTGGGAGGCGTGCAAATCGGTGGCCAAAAAAGCGTAGTAATTCAATCGATGACGACAGCAGACACGCGTGATGTAGAAAAAACACTGGCCGAGATTCAAAGACTTCACGATGCTGGTTGCCAAATTGTCCGCCTAGCCGTCATCAATCAAGACGCAGCGCTCGCCATCAAAAAAATCAAGGAGCGTTCCCCGCTGCCGCTTGTTGCTGACATCCATTTTGACTATAGGCTGGCGTTGACAGCGCTGGAAAGCGGCATCGACAAAATCCGGATCAATCCGGGAAATATCGGGTCCATTGAAAGAACAAAGCGCGTTGTGGAGGCTTGCCGCGAGCGGAACGTTCCGATCCGCATCGGGGTAAACTCCGGTTCGGTCGAGAGACGACTGCTGGAGAAGTACGGATATCCTTCGCCAGAAGCGATTGTTGAAAGTGCGCTTGACCACGTGGAAATTTTGGAAGACCTGAACTACGACAATATCGTCATTTCCTTGAAGTCGTCCGATGTGCCGACGATGATCCAGACGTATTCGCTGATGGCGCAAAAACGCAACTATCCGCTGCACGTTGGGGTGACAGAAGCAGGAACACAGTTCTCCGGCACGGTCAAGTCTTCCGTCGGCATCGGTACAGTTCTGTCGATGGGAATCGGCGACACGATCCGCGTATCCTTGACGGCTGATCCGGTAGAAGAAATCAAGGTTGCCAAGCAGATTTTGCGCAGCCTCGATATCGTGAACAACGATCCTGTCGTGATTGCCTGCCCGTCTTGCGGCCGTTGTGCGATCGATCTGATCGGCTTGGCTACAAAGGTCGAGGATGCGATTTCCACTTTGAAAGTGCCGTTGAAAGTAGCCGTCATGGGATGTGCTGTAAACGGGCCGGGGGAAGCGCGCGAAGCGGATGTCGGCGTTGCGGGCGGAAACGGTGAAGGTCTGATTTTCCGCAATGGTAGAATTGTGCGCAAAGTGAAAGAAGATGAATTGTTCGAAGAGTTGATGAAAGAAATTAACGAAATGGTCAACGAGAAAAAGCCGACTGAAGTAGGCTGATCATTGTTGATTGCTGACGAGGCATAAGGAGGACACGCACGTGTTGAAGCAAAGTCAAATGTTGATTCCTACCTTGCGGGAAGTGCCTGCGGATGCGGAGATTGCCAGCCATAAGCTGCTTCTCCGCGCCGGTATGGCCCGCCAACTGGCTTCCGGTATTTATACATACCTGCCATTGGCGCTTCGGACCCTGCATAAAATCCAGGCCATTGTGCGTGAAGAGATGAACAACGCAGGTGCCCAGGAGCTGTTGATGCCAGCGATGCAGCCGGCTGAGCTGTGGCATCAGACAGGCCGTTGGGACGTGTACGGGCCGGAACTCGTACGTCTGCGCGATCGCCACGACCGCTCCTTTGCGCTCGGACCGACGCATGAAGAAGTCATTACCAGTCTGGTTCGTGACGAGATTAACTCTTACAAAAAACTCCCGATCAACCTGTATCAAATTCAGACGAAGTTCCGCGATGAAGTGCGTCCGCGCTTCGGTTTGATTCGTTGCCGCGAGTTTATCATGAAGGATGCGTATTCCTTTGATACGACCCAAGAAGGACTGGATCGCAACTTCCAGGCGATGTACGACGCCTATACGAACATTTTCACCCGCGTTGGCCTGAATTTCCGTGCAGTAGAAGCGGATGCAGGCGCGATCGGCGGAAAAGGCACGTATGAGTTCATGGCACTGTGCGACATCGGGGAAGATACGATTGCTTATTCCGAAGAAGGCGACTTTGCCGCCAACCTGGAAAAAGCAGAAGTCGTGTACAAGCCAGCAACAAAACCAGCTGCAGAAGCGGCAGCAAAAGAAAAAGTGCACACGCCAGGCAGCAAAACGATTGATCAACTCGTACAAGCTTTGCAAGTCGAAGCGAAGCAAATCATCAAGAGCCTCATCTACCGCGTAGACGACAAGCTGGTGATGGTGCTCGTTCGCGGCGATCATGAGCTGAATGAAGTGAAGCTGAAAAACATGTACGATGCAACCTTCGTTGGATTGGCAACAGAAGCGGACATCGTTTCCGTGACGGGAGTACCTGCCGGATTTGTCGGCCCTGTCGGTATCGATGCCGAAAAAGTGGAAATCGTTGCGGACAACTTCGTGCAGGACGTGCACGATGGCATCGTCGGCGCCAACGAGACGGACTACCATCTGTTGCACGTCGTCCCAGGCCGCGATTTTGCCGTTTCCCGCTATGCTGATTTGCGCAACATCACAGAAGGCGATGAATGCCCGCGTACGGGTGGCGCGATCAAGTTTGCGCGCGGCGTAGAGGTTGGACACGTGTTCAAGCTCGGAACGAAATACTCTACGGCTATGGGCGCTACCTTCCTGGATGAGAACGGCCGCAGCCAGCCGATGATCATGGGCTGCTACGGTATCGGCGTATCGCGGACGATTGCAGCGGTCATCGAGCAAAACAACGATGAGAATGGGATTATTTGGCCGGTAGCTGTCGCGCCTTTCCATGTACATGTGATCCCGGTCAATGTTAAAGTAGAGGAGCAGCGCCAAATCAGCGAACAAGTTACGGAAGCCCTGCAAAAAGCAGGCGTGGAAGTATTGTTCGATGACCGCCCTGAGCGTGCTGGCGTGAAGTTCAAGGATGCAGACCTGATCGGACTGCCGCTGCGCATTACCGTATCGGACAAAGCGGCGCAGGAAGGCACGATCGAAGTACGCGTCCGCAAAAATGGAGAAACCGTAAACGTGAAGCTGGAAGACCTCGTATCCGAAGTGAAAGCGATGCTTGCTCGCGTGGATCATACGGGAGCCGCCCTGTTTGGCATCGAGTAGCTTGCAGGATTGAAGGAAGATTTTGTCGAATTTTACGGGGTACTCCCCTAGTCACAATGGGAGTACCTCTTTTTCTTGTTTTTGGGAGGGTGGAATACCGTGGACCGTATACAAGAGCAAAAACAGCGTTTCTCTCTGTTACTCAAGCAAATGGAAGTACCTGAAGAATGGGTCAACCGCTATTTTCTTGACGGGCAGATCGACAAGCTGGAGCTGTACAAACAAAACAAAGAGTGGGTTTTCCATTTTACATTGCCCAAGCTTTTGCCCGTCGAAGCTTATGCAGCTTTCACGAAGCGATTGACGCAGTCCTTCTCCCATCTGGCGAAAGTCGATGCCAGGTTTTGCTACAGGCAGAAGCCTGCGCTTGATTTTGTCGTGGAGCAGTATTGGGACTTGCTCGTCGGGGGACTGGAGCCGACGCTCAATTCCTTGGCTGCAACGTTGCGTACCGCGAGAAAACAGGTGGAACAGCAAGAAGTAAAAGTGTATTTGCCGACCGAGATGACAGTCGAAGTAGCCAAGCGAAAGCGCGCTGACAACGAATTGCTTGCCGCTTTCCAAAAAGCGACGGATACTTCCATGCGGTTTTCCTTTCATGGTGAGGAGAGCGATGAAGCGTACCAGGCTTTTGTCGAGCAGCGGAATGAAGAAGAGCGGGCACTGGTTGAAGTCGTCATGACGGCGGCAGCCCAGGAAAGCAAAGGCTCCGACAAAACAGAAGCCATCACGACATTGATGATGGGCTACGAGATCAAAGACGCTCCGATCCCGATCTGCGAGATTCAGGAGGAAGAGCGCCGAATCGTGATTCAGGGTGCCGTGTTCAACGTGGAAGTAAAAGAGCTGCGCAGCGGCCGTCACTTGCTGACGTTCAACGTGTCAGACTATACGGATTCATTGACGGTCAAAATGTTTTCGCGTGACAAAGAAGACGTCAAGATGCTGGAAGCACTCAAAGACGGCATGTGGGTCAAGGTGCGCGGGAGCGTTCAGCATGACACCTTTATCCGCGAGCTGGTGATGAATGCCAATGACTTGAACCAGATCGAGCAGGTCATTCGCCGCGACCAGGCGGAAGAAAAGCGGGTGGAGCTGCATTGCCACACGCCGATGAGCGCGCTGGACGCAGTAGCTTCCGTCAAGTCGCTTGTTTCCACAGCGGCCAAATGGGGTCATAAGGCGATCGCGATTACCGACCACGGGGTTGTGCAGGCGTTCCCGGAGGCGTATTCGATCGCGAAGAAAAACAACATCAAGTGCATTCTCGGCATGGAAGCCTACGTGGTGGAAGATGGCATCGACATCGTCTACAACTTGAATGCAGACAACAACTTGCCAATCGACGAGACGACAGAATACGTCGTGTTCGATACGGAGACGACGGGGCTGAATGCTGCCGAGCACACGATTATCGAGATCGCTGCGGTAAAAATGAAAGGGTCGGAAATTGTCGATCAATGGACAGAGCTGATCGATCCGCAACTGGAGATCGGGCCAAAGACGACGGAGATCACGGGGATTACGAACGAGATGCTGCGCGGTCAAGACACGCTCGACGTCGTGCTTCGCAAGTTCAAGGATTTTACCGGCGATGCCGTGCTGGTTGCGCATAACGCCGAGTTTGACAAGGCGTTTATTAACGCGTGTGCCAAGCGCATCGGGATGGAGCCGTGGAACAACCCGTTTTTGGATACATTGCCCCTGGCGCGGATGATGTACAAAGGCATGCGCAACTACCGTCTCGGTTCACTCGCCAAGAAGTTTAATGTCGAGCTGATCAACGCTCACCGGGCGTTGGACGATACAGTCGCACTCGCACACGTCTTCCAGCAAATGCTTAAAGATATCAAGGAAGCGCAGATCAAGTCGCTCGCCGAGCTGAACGAAAAAAGCAACGAAGAAGCCGATTACAAGAGCGGACGTCCTTTCCATGCCACGATTTTGGTGAAAAACAAGGAAGGTCTCAAAAACTTGTACAAGCTCGTCAGCCGCTCCCACGTGGAGACGTTCTTCCGTTGGCCTCGCATCCAGCGCAGCCAGCTGAGCAAATACCGCGAAGGCTTGCTGATCGGGACGGCGTGCAAAGACGGAGAGCTGATGCAGTCGATTTTGCGCGGGAAGTCGCCCGAAGAATTGAAGGAAGTCGCTGCTTTTTACGATTTCCTGGAGATTCAGCCTATCGCTCATTACTCGCCGCTGCTCCGCAACGAAGAGATTCCTTCGCTGGAGACGATGAAAAACTATCACAAAATGATCGTGGACATGGGAAAAGAGATGGGCAAGCTGGTCGCTGCGACAGGCGACGTTCATTTTCTCAATCCACAGGATGAAATTTTCCGCGATGTGTTCCTGTTGTCAAAAGGCGATCCGACAGCAGGGAATCAACCGCCTTTGTATTTGCACACGACAGATGAAATGCTGGAGTCCTTTTCCTACCTCGGCGAAGAGCTGGCCAAAGAAATCGTCGTGACGAACACCAATGCCATAGCCGACATGATCGAGGACGTCAGCCCGATTCCAGACAAGCTGTACACCCCGATTATCGAGGGAGCAGATGATGAACTGCGGGAAATGTGCTACAACAAGGCGAAGCTGCTCTACGGCGATCCATTGCCGGAGCTGGTGGAAAAGCGTTTGGAAAAGGAACTGAACAGTATCATCACGCACGGCTTCGGGGTTATTTACTTGATTTCGCAGCGTCTGGTGACCAAGTCGCTTCAGGATGGTTACTTGGTCGGATCGCGTGGATCGGTCGGGTCGTCCTTCGTGGCGACGATGTCGGAAATTACCGAGGTAAATCCGCTGCCGCCGCACTATCGCTGCCCGAATTGCAAGCATAGCGAATTTATTACGGACGGTTCCATCGCTTCCGGTTTCGACTTGCCTGACAAAGAGTGCCCGCAGTGCGGAACCAGCTTTGCAAAAGACGGACAGGACATTCCGTTCGAGACGTTCCTTGGCTTCAAGGGAGACAAAGTTCCCGATATTGACTTGAACTTCTCGGGTGACTATCAGCCGCGAGCCCATAAATACACGCAGGAGCTTTTCGGCGCAGACTACGTATATCGCGCAGGAACGATCGGTACTGTCGCGGAGAAGACAGCGTACGGCTATGTGAGAAAGTACGCTGATGAGCGGGGCATGACTTTGCGCAATGCAGAGATATCCCGGATCGTGAACGGATGCACGGGCGTCAAACGGACGACTGGGCAGCACCCGGGCGGAATTATTGTTGTTCCTGACTACATGGAAATTGAAGATTTTTGTCCGATCCAGTTCCCGGCAGATGATAATGAATCCGAGTGGCGCACGACTCATTTCGACTTCCACTCGATCCATGACAACTTGCTGAAACTCGATATTCTCGGACACGACGACCCGACCGTCATTCGCATGCTGCAAGACTTGACAGGCATGGACCCGAAAACGATCCCGCTCGACGACAAGAAGACGATGTCCATTTTCAGCTCGACAGAAGCATTGGGTGTGACACCGGAGCAGATTGGGACGAATATGGGAACGCTTGGAATCCCCGAGTTTGGAACCAAGTTCGTTCGCCAGATGCTTGAGGATACGAAGCCGACGACATTCGCCGAGCTTGTCCAGATTTCCGGGTTGTCTCACGGTACGGATGTATGGTTGAACAACGCCCAGGATTTGATCCGCAACGGCATATGCAAACTGCCTGAAGTTATCGGTTGTCGTGACGACATCATGGTTTATTTGATCTATAAAGGTTTGGAACCGTCCCGCGCATTCAAAATCATGGAGTCTGTGCGGAAAGGGAAAGGCGTGCCGGAAGAGGATCAGGAAGAAATGCGCAAAAACAACGTACCGGATTGGTACATCCAGTCTTGCCAGCGCATCAAGTACATGTTCCCGAAAGCCCACGCCACGGCTTACGTGATGATGGCTGTGCGGATTGCCTACTTCAAGGTGCATCGTCCGCTTGAATTTTACGCGACTTACTTCACTGTGCGGGCAGATGACTTCGATATCCCGTTGATGGTCAAAGGCTCCGCTGCCATCCGGCAAAAAATCGACGAAATCGAAGGCAAGGGCCACGACGCGCAGCCGAAAGAGAAAGCGCTGTTGACCGTGCTGGAGATGGCGCTGGAGATGGTGGAGCGCGGCTTCCGGTTTGCCAACGTCGACCTGTATGAATCGGACGCGACACGCTTCCTGATCAAAGGCGACTCGCTGATTGCTCCGTTCAACGCTTTGCCAGGCTTGGGCACGAACGCTGCGATCAGCATCGTGGAGGCGAGAGAACAAGGAGAGTTTTTGTCGAAGGAAGACCTGCTGTCCCGTTCCCGCATCTCCAAGACGATTTTGGAGTATCTGGAGGAACAAGGCGCTCTGAAAGGACTGCCGGAATCGAACCAGCTGTCGCTGTTCTAGTCCGGCCTAGCGGGCCCGCGTATCCAAAGGTTGTCAGCGAAGGGCTGTTATGCTATAATTTTTTTGGAAATACTGGTTTTATACGCATGGCAGATCGAGAGTGGGGAAACCCACTCTTTCTTTCTGGTTACACCTCATGGTTCAAACGTAAAGGAGGTACTTGCTTGAGCAAGGTAACGGG
Source organism: Brevibacillus sp. FSL K6-0770 (assembly GCF_038000275.1). NCBI lineage: Bacteria > Bacillati > Bacillota > Bacilli > Caryophanales > Paenibacillaceae > Brevibacillus > Brevibacillus sp. FSL K6-0770. Next base: position 3,458,328 of record NZ_JBBOBQ010000001.1, on the reverse strand, counting down.
CATCGTCACCGAACTGGTCACGCCCATTGTTGACGAATTGGGTTTGGAACTGGTTGACATCGAGTACAAAAAGGAAGGCAGCAACTGGTTTCTGCGCGTGTTTATCGACAATGAAACTGGCAACATCGACATCGATGACTGCAGCCTTGTCAGCGAGAAGCTGAGTCAAAAACTTGACGAAGTAGATCCGATTCCGACTGCATATTTTTTGGAAGTATCTTCGCCGGGTGCTGAGCGTCCGTTGCGCAAGGATAAGGATTTTACCAAAGCTGTCGGCAGGCATGTGCACATTACAACCAAAGAGCCGATAGAAGGAGCAAGCCAGTTCGAGGGCGAACTGATATCGTACGAGGACGGCAAACTGACTGTTAAAGAAGCGAAAAAAACGTACGTGATTTCCCAAGAGCAAATTGACACGGCACGAATGGCAATCGTTTTCTAGATTGCTGGTGGCCGGTGGGTAAGTAAAGGAGGAGGCAACGAAAGTCATGAACGGCGATTTTATCGAGGCTCTAGAAGCCATTGAGAGAGAGAAAGGCATCACCAAAGACGTGCTGATCGAGGCCATCGAAGCGGCTCTTATCTCTGGATACAAACGTAACTTCAACTCGGCCCAAAATGTACGGGTGGATGTAAATCGTCATTCAGGTATGGTTCGCGTGTATGCACGCAAAGAAGTGGTGGAAGAAGTTTTTGACCCGCGCCTGGAGATTTCCCAGGAAGCTGCCCAAGAAATCGATCCGAATTTTAGACTGGAAGATATCGTGGAAATCGAGGTTACGCCTCGTGACTTCGGACGAATTGCTGCACAAACCGCGAAGCAAGTGGTGACACAGCGCATTCGCGAAGCGGAGCGCGGCCTCATTTACAGCGAGTTTATCGAGCGCGAAGACGATATCGTTACAGGGGTTGTCCAACGCATGGACGCCCGCAATTATTACATCGATCTTGGCAAAGCGGAAGCTGTTATGCCGATCACCGAGAAAATGCCGTCCGAAGATTTCAAGTCGCAAGATCGCGTGAAGGCATACATCATTAAAGTAGAAAAAACCACCAAGGGTCCGCAAATCGTCGTTTCCCGTACTCATCCGGGACTTTTGAAGCGCCTCTTTGAATTGGAAGTGCCAGAGATTTACGATGGTGTGGTTGAAATCAAGTCCGTTGCTCGCGAAGCAGGCGACCGTTCCAAAATCGCTGTTCATTCCATCAACCCGGATGTAGATCCTGTAGGGGCATGTGTTGGTCCAAAAGGCATGCGCGTACAGACGATCGTCACCGAGCTGAAGGGCGAGAAAATCGACATCGTCCGCTGGTCTGAAGATCCGGCCGAGTACGTAGCCAACGCGCTCAGCCCGGCGAAAGTGCTTCACGTTGAAGTCAACCTCGCGGAAAAAGTAACCCGTGTCATCGTGCCGGATTACCAATTGTCGCTTGCGATCGGTAAACGTGGACAAAACGCTCGTCTCGCTGCCAAGCTGACTGGCTGGAAGATCGACATCAAGAGCGAATCCCAGGCAGATCAAGAAGGCATCGTCTACCCGAAAGAAGTAGAGGGCGATGAAGGAGTCGACAACGAATAGTCATGAAGCAAAAAAAGATCCCTTTGCGTAAATGCATTGTTTGCCAAGGAATGTTTCCGAAAAAGGAATTGATCCGTGTGGTCCGAACGCCGGCTGAAGAGATCGTCATCGATCTGACGGGAAAGGCGGCAGGACGCGGTACCTATGTGTGTCGGCAGGAAAGCTGTCTGAAGCCGGATGCGTTCGCATCGGGAAAATGGAAAAAAGTGCTGGAACGTGCCCTCAACATGTCCATCGCGGAAGAAAAGTATGACGCTTTTCGCGAGAAGTGGCTGGAGATGATGGGACGATGATCCCGAAGGCAGCTCAGCTGCTCGGAATTGCGATGCGCGCGAGAAAAATCGTGACAGGAGAGGAATTGGTCATTACGTCTATCCGCAATGGCCAGGCTCGTCTGGTTTTGCTCGCATCAGATGCATCAGACAATACCGCCAAAAAAGTCAAGGATAAATGTTCCTATTACGGGGTCTCATGTATAACCACAGGCGACCGACATTCATTGGGACACGCAATCGGAAAAGATGGGCGCGTTACCGTGGCGGTGACCGATGGGAAGTTGGCTGAAAGCATTCAGCGTCTGCTCACCTAACTTAGAAAGGGTGAAGTTTATTTGAAGACACGTGTGTATGAATATGCCAAACAGCACAACATGAGCAGTAAGGAAATCCTCAATTTGCTAAAGCGATTGAACATAGAAGTAGCAAATCATATGAGTATCATGGAAGAAGGGACGATTAAGCGGATCGAGGATCACATGGCCAAATTGCGCGCCGGTTCCAAGCCGGAAGGACGCAATACGCCAAGTGATGCAAGACCAAGGCCAATGGACGAACAACGACGCCCCAACGAATCCAGAGGACAGCAGACCCCATCCCAGCAACAGCCGGGGCAAGGTCAGCAGTCACAAGCTGCCAAAAGCGATAGACAAAACGATCGCGGCGGTTTTGCTACCAGCAACAATCGTCCAGTCAACACCACAGCAAGTGGAAAACAGCCCGATCAGCAAAGTCCTCAACATGGAAAAAATCAGGGGAAGAATCAGGAGAGAAGACCAAACCATATGAGAAGTCAACCTGCGAAACCGAGTGACCGCAAACCGCAAAACCAACAACGACCACAAGGCCAAGGCCAACAAAGACCACAGAACCAACAGCAAAGACCGCAAAACCAACAGCGTCCTCCGCAACAGGCTGCTGCGACCAGCCAAACCGAGACGCGCACGGGTGATGAGTTTGAAGACAAAGTAAAACTCCCATCCAACGTCGGTATGGAAAAGCGAGAGAAAATCAAAAAAGCGCCGCAAACGCAAAAGACGTTTGAAGACAATAAAAAGAGCCAGCCTTTCCGTGGCGGCAATAACCGCAACAACCAAAACAACCGTCGTGGCGGCAATCACAACCAGCGCGGTGCCCAAAAAGCGCAGCGCCCTGTGATTGAACCACCAACAAAAATCACTTTTACCGATTCCTTGACAGTGAACGAGTTGGCTGTGAAACTGCGCAGAGAACCGGCGGAAATCATCAAAAAGTTGTTTAATTTGGGGATCATGGCAACGATCAACCAATATTTGGAACGCGAAGCGATTGAGTTGATCTGCGCTGACTACGGCGTAGAAGTGGAAGAAAAAATCATCATCGACGAGACAAACTTCGAAACGCTGGAAGAAGTAGATGCGCCAGAAACCCTTTTGGAGCGTCCTCCGGTTGTTACCATCATGGGTCACGTTGACCACGGAAAAACCACTTTGCTCGACGCCATCCGCTCTACCAACGTAGTAGCAGGCGAAGCAGGCGGTATCACCCAGCACATCGGTGCTTACCAGGTAGAGATCAAAGGCAAGAAGATCACGTTCCTCGATACGCCTGGTCACGCGGCGTTCACAACGATGCGTGCACGCGGTGCGCAAATTACGGACATCACGATTCTCGTGGTTGCAGCCGATGACGGTGTCATGCCACAAACCGTTGAAGCGATCAGCCATGCGAAAGCAGCGAACGTTCCGATCATCGTAGCTGTGAACAAGGTCGACAAACCGGAAGCCAACATCGACCGGATCAAGCAAGAACTGACCGAGTATGAACTGGTTGCAGAAGAATGGGGCGGCGAAACCATTTTCTCTCCTCTGTCTGCCAAACAGCGTACAGGTATCGAAGAATTGCTGGAGTACATTTTGCTCGTCGCAGAAGTTCAGGAGCTGAAAGCAAACCCTGACAAGCGCGCGCGTGGTACGGTAGTAGAAGCCGAGCTGGACAAAGGCCGCGGTCCTGTAGCGACCATCCTGGTACAGCAAGGAACACTGCGTGTCGGCGATCCGATCGTAGTTGGTTCTGCTTATGGCCGTGTTCGTGCGATGGTGAACGACAAAGGCCGTCGTCTGAAAGAAGCAGGCCCATCTACACCAGTGGAAATCACAGGTTTGAACGATGTGCCGCAAGCTGGCGACCAGTTCCGCGTATTTGAAGACGAGAAAAAAGCTCGTGCGATCGGGGAAGCCCGCGCAGTCAAACAGCGCGAATCCGAGCGCCGCGAAAGCTCTCGCGTATCGCTGGACGATCTGTTCCAACACATTCAGGAAGGCGATATCAAAGAGCTGAACCTGATCGTAAAAGGCGACGTGCAAGGTTCTGTAGAAGCTCTGCGCGGCTCCCTGGAAAAGATCGACGTCAACGGTACCCGCGTGAAGATCATTCACACTGGTGTCGGAGCGATTACCGAGTCCGACGTAACCTTGGCGAACGCATCGAATGCCATTATCATCGGTTTCAACGTGCGTCCTGAGCCAAACGCTCGCAGCATGGCTGAACAAGAGAAGATCGACATTCGCCTGCACCGCGTTATCTACACCGTCATCGAAGAGATCGAGCAAGCCCTGAAAGGCATGCTGGACCCTGTTTACAAAGAAAACATCATCGGTCAGGCAGAAATCCGCGAAGTATTCAAAGTATCCAAAGTCGGAAACATCGCTGGTTGCTATGTAACCGAAGGCAAGCTGAGCCGTGATGCAGGTGCCCGTCTGATTCGCGAAGGCATCGTCATTTACGAAGGCAAGCTGGACACCTTGAAACGCTTCAAGGATGACGCTAAAGACGTAAACGCAGGTTACGAGTGCGGTCTGACCTTGGAACGCTTCCAAGACCTGAAAGTTGGCGACGTTGTCGAAGCTTTCGTCATGGTTGAAGTGAAGCAATAATGATAGCGGGGGTGCAGATCGAACTGTTTCTGCCCGCTTGCCAAAACTTGAAAGAAAAACGGGCCATCGTCAAAAGTCTGATTGCCAAGCTGCGAAGCCGTTTCAATGTCTCCGCAGCTGAGGTGGCTTATTACGAGCAGTGGCAGCGTACCGTGTTGGGTATCGCTGCCGTTGCTAATGAAATGTCATTTTTACAACAAGAAATGCAGGCTGTGGTGCGATTTGTGGAAAACCATCCCGATGCCGAGTTGATTCGGGTCGATACGGAATACACGAATAGGACAGCCAGCGGAGGTGAGAGTAAATGAACAAAACACGGATTAGCCGCGTCGGTGAAGAAATCAAAAAAGAACTGAGCCTCGTTTTGCAGCGTGGATTGAAAGATCCTCGCGTCGGCTTTGTCACAGTAACGGATGTAGAAGTAAGCAGCGATCTTCAGCTTGCCAAAGTATTCGTCAGCATTTTTGGGTCTGAGGAAGAGCGCAAAGCCTCTCTGGCAGGACTGACAAAAGCAAAAGGCTACCTGCGTACCGAAATTGGCAAACGCGTGAAGCTGCGCCATATCCCTGATTTCGTCTTCAAGCTGGACGAGTCGATTGACTACGGTACCAAAATTGAGTCGATCCTGCGGGAAATCTCCACAGAAGGAGAGAAACAGGATGAATCGTAATCAAGCAACAGTAGAGGAAGCGGCCCGTTTTTTGCGGGAGCATAACCGCTTCCTGGTTCTTTCCCATATCAGTCCAGATGGCGATGCTACCGGCTCCGCACTGGGAGTCGTGCTCATGCTAGAGCAGCTGGGAAAAGAATACGTGGTGGTAAACGAAGGGGAAACGCCGCTCAAGTTCAACTTTTTGCCGCGTTTTGACCGCTTGCGGGACCTTCGCAAACAACCGCTTGCTGAAACATTTGAGGCCGTAATCGCCGTAGACTGTGCCGATGAGTCACGGATGGGCGATGTACGGTCTTTATTTGCTTCCGGAGCCGCTTTGTTGAATATTGATCATCATCCGACAAATGACGATTTCGGAACCGTCAATCTCGTTCGTCCGGAAGCGGCAGCTACGGCGGAGATTTTGTTCGATGTGGCAGAGCAGGCGGGGATTGTTTTTAACGAAGAACTCGCTCTGTGCATCTACACAGGGCTTTTGACGGACACAGGCGGTTTTCGCTATTCCAACACGACGCCGCGCGTCATGGAAATTGCCGCACGCTTGCTCAGCTATGGCGTGAAGCCGGGCGAGGTTGCGGAGCGCTGCCTGGAAGAGATCACGTTCGCTCATGTCAAAGTGCTGCGGCGTGCGCTGCAGACGCTGGAGCTGTCTCATGGAAGTCTCGTCGCTTCGATTGCCGTATCTGCCGGCGATTTTTCGGAAGCAAATGCCCAACGCGAGGATGCGGGTGGTCTGGTGAACTACTGCCGCAATATCGAGGGCGTCGAGGTAGGCGTTTCTTTTGTCGAGGCAGAGCCGGGAGTCGTCAAGGTGAGTATGCGCGCCCGCGATCGCGTCGACGTGTCTGCCATCGCCAAGCAGCTTGGCGGCGGAGGGCATGCCAAAGCATCCGGCTGCACGGTCAAGGGAACGATTGCAGAAGCGAAGCAAAAGGTATGGGACGTATTGGAACCAGCATTAGGAGTGAAACACGATGAGTAGCAACCATGGCGTGCTGGTAATCGACAAGCCGGCGGGTATGACCTCCCACGACTGCGTGGCGCGTATCCGTCGGCTGTATGGTACAAAAAAAGTCGGGCATACGGGAACACTCGATCCGGATGTGACCGGAGTGCTCCCGATATGTGTCGGGAACGCTACCCGGCTGGTGGAGTATTTGCAAGAACTGCCCAAGCGCTATTCGGTGGTCATGCGCCTCGGCTCCGCGACTACGACGGAGGACGCTTCCGGAGAGGTGCTGGAACAGGCGCAAGTAGACGCTGCGTCCATTACGCAGGAGCGCATCGAAAGCTTGTTTGCCTCCTTTTTGGGTGAAATCGAACAAGTGCCGCCGATGTTTTCAGCCGTCAAAGTAAACGGAAAGCGTCTTTACGACTTGGCGCGAGAAGGCACTGTGATTGAGAGACAGGCGCGCAAAGTTACGCTTTACGAGTTGACGCTTCACGAGATCAAGACAGACCAAGACTATGTCGACATCTCTTTCTCCTGCACGTGCTCGAAAGGTACATACATGCGCACCTTATGTGTTGACCTCGGACGCTCTCTGGGGTATCCTGCCCATATGAAGCTGCTTCGGCGAATCAAGAGCGGTCCGTTCATGGAAGGGGAGGCGATTCCTCTTCAGGAACTGGAGGAGCGGGCTGCCAATGGGGAGGATCTCTCCCGTTATCTTGTCTCCATCCCACAGGCGATTTCATTTTTGCCGTCTTATCAGGTCAAGCCGGAGCGAACCCGCGCGGTACGCAACGGACTGGCGACTGCACTGCCGGGTGTAACGGCCGAGGTTGGCAGCTTGATCTGCCTGTTTGCAGGGGAAGAGCTGCTTGGCATTCATCGCGTGTGCCGTGGGGACAAAGGTCTTTTCGCCAAAGCAGAAAAAGTCTTTCCAGCCGAGGTGTAAACCGTGAAAACGATCTCCCTGACCTATCCACTACCGAATGAATTGCAAGCGAAGCCGTGCGCAATTGCACTTGGCTACTTCGATGGTGTACATATTGGACATCGCCGAGTCATTCAAAAGGCGATTGATACAGCAAAAGCGAACGGATGGGAAAGTACCGTTCTGACTTTTGACCCTCATCCGCGAGAGGTTCTTGGGCAGAGCGGCTATACGAGCTACCTGACTCCTCTGTCGGACAAACTGGAACAATTCGAGAAGATGGGGGTAGACACGACGTATGTCATGAAGTTCGATATCGGGTTTGCTGCGGTTTACCCGGAGGACTTCATTACCGAGTGCATGCTCCCGCTCGCTTGCCAGCATGTTGTGGTCGGATTTGATTACACTTTTGGATACAGAGGAATGGGAACGGCCCACACGCTGCAGGAGATGAGCAAAGGCCGCTATGGCCTCGACATCATCAGCCCGGTTAACCGCTTGGGCGAAAAAGTGAGCAGCACGATCATTCGCGAGTATCTCCACCACGGCAACGTAGAGCAAGTGCGTCACCTGCTTGGCCGTCCGTACAAGGTTCGCGGCAAGGTCGTGCACGGCGACAAGCGCGGGCGCACAATCGGCTTCCCTACAGCAAACGTTCGGGTCAACGCTCCGTATTTGATCGGCAAAAACGGCGTGTACGGAGTGCGGTTTACAGTCGATGCGAAAAGCTACTACGGGGTCATGAATGTGGGGATCAAGCCTACGTTTGAACTGGAGAAGAAAGAAAAATCGCTAGAAGTACACATTTTCGAGTTCTCTGGTGAGATTTACGACAAAGAGGTTGAAGTAGAGTTCCTCTTCTATATCCGCGAAGAGCAAAAATTCGCTGGTGTGGAAGCTCTGATTGCGCAAATTGGCCGGGATGTAGACGCGGCCAAGCAAAAGTTTGCGAGCGGAGTCTCGTAAAACGAATCTCTTTGCTTTTTCAAAAATGGTATGTTATAATTCAAAACGTTGTACAGATAACCGCAGCTTGGCTGTCCGATGCTCACCGACGGCAGACTCGGCTAACGGGATATAAAAAAAGGAGGTGAGTCATGATGGCATTGTCTCAAGAGCGTAAAACTCAACTGATTCAAGAGTTCCGTACTCATGACAACGACACCGGTTCTCCGGAAGTTCAAATCGCTATCTTGACCGAAAACATTAACAACCTGAACGGACACTTGCGTACGCACAAAAAAGATCACCACAGCCGTCGTGGTCTGTTGAAAATGGTAGGTCAACGCCGTAACCTGTTGACATACTTGCGTGAAGCAGATGTTCAACGCTATCGTTCGGTTGTAGACCGTCTGGGTCTGCGCCGCTAGTCAGCGTTTTGCAAAAAGCGGGTTCTTCCCGCTTTTTCTATCGTGTAGGGGAGCTTGGCACATCTGTTGTCAGGCTCTCTGAAACGATACAAATAAAGTGATTCAAGCGTGATGAAAATGGCTTCAAAAGAAGCTTTTTTTATTATCCAAAATGACTGCCAAAGCTCACCATTTAATTTTCATGGTGGCAGGAAATAATACATACAGGTAGAAAACAAAGTGTAGATATGCACATTGTCGTGAAGGAGGACTGCTAGCATCATGGAGCAACAATACCGTACATACGATTTTGAACTGGCAGGCCGCAAGCTGACCCTGGAATTTGGCAAAATGGCCAAACAGGCTCACGGATCGGTTCTGGTTCGGTACGGCGATACGGCAATCCTGTCTGCAGTTACAGTCTCGAAAGAGCCAAAAGCTCTTGATTTTTTCCCGTTGACTGTTAACTATGAGGAACGTCTCTATGCAGTCGGAAAAATTCCCGGCGGCTTTATTAAAAGAGAAGGTCGTCCAAGCGAAAAAGCGATTTTGGCAAGCCGCTTGATTGACCGCCCAATTCGTCCCCTTTTCGCAGAAGGATTCCGTAACGACGTACAAATTGTCAATACTGTTCTGTCGGTTGATCAGGACTGCTCACCGGAAATCGCCGCTATGATCGGTACGTCTGCCGCTCTTTGCGTTTCCGAAATTCCGTTTGAAGGTCCGATTGCCGGTGTCATCGTTGGGCGCATTGATGGCGAGTTCATCATCAACCCGACTGTGGAGCAGGCAGAAAAAAGCGATATTCACCTCGTAGTCGCAGGTACACACAAAGCGATCAACATGGTCGAGGCTGCCGCAAATCAAGTGCCGGAGTCTGTCATGCTCGAAGCAATCATGACAGGTCACGAGGTTATCAAGAAGCTGGTTGAGTTCCAAAACCAGATCGTGGCAGAAATCGGCAAAGAAAAAATGGAAGTCATCCTGCATGAAGTCGATCCGGAAATCGATCAGGCTGTGCGCGCTTTTGCAGAAGCACGTCTGAAAGAAGCGGTTCGGATTGAAGAAAAGCAGGCTCGTTACGACGCGATTGACGCGATCAAGGACGAGACGAAAGAGCATTTCGCTGCCAAAGATCCGGAAAACTATCCGGAGCAGGAAAAGATGATTGGCGAAGTGTTGGGCAACATCGTCAAAGACGAAGTTCGCCGCCTCATTACCGAAGAAAAAGTTCGTCCGGATGGACGGGCTCTTGGCGAAATTCGCCCGCTTTCCAGCGAGACAAGCATCTTGTCCCGTACGCACGGTTCCGCGATGTTCACCCGTGGTCAAACACAAGCTTTGAGCGTGTGCACGCTTGGGGCGCTGGGTGATGTGCAAATCCTGGACGGACTCGGTCTGGAAGAGTCGAAGCGATTCATGCACCACTACAACTTCCCGCCATACAGCGTAGGTGAAGCTCGTCCACTGCGTCCTCCAGGCCGTCGTGAAATCGGGCATGGAGCGTTGGGTGAGCGCGCGATTGAGCCGATCATTCCATCTGAACACGAGTTCCCGTACACGATCCGACTGGTTTCCGAAGTCATCGAGTCCAACGGTTCGACGTCGCAAGCTTCCATTTGCGCGAGCGTATTGGCTCTGATGGATGCAGGGGTACCGATTAAAGCACCTGTAGCAGGTATCGCAATGGGCTTGATCATGAGCAAGGACGAACAGTCTTTCTCGATCTTGACAGACATCCAAGGCATGGAAGACCACTTGGGCGATATGGACTTCAAAGTGGCTGGTACCGAAGCGGGTGTAACCGCGATCCAGATGGATATCAAAATTTCCGGGATCAACCGCGAAATCTTGGAGCAAGCTTTGGAGCAAGCGCGTGAAGGTCGTTTGCACATCCTGAAGCATATGATGAGCACCATTTCCAAACCGCGTGAAGAGCTGTCTCCTTATGCGCCTAAGATATTGACCATGTCGATCAATCCGGAGAAAATCCGCGATGTCATCGGCCCACAAGGTCGCGTCATCAACAAGATTATCGAAGAAACCGGCGTGAAAATCGACATCGAGCAAGATGGACGAGTTTTCATCGCTTCGATCAATCACGAAGCGAATCTGCGTGCGAAACAAATCATCGAGGACCTGGTTCGCGAGGTTGCTGTCGGCCAGATTTATCTGGGAACCGTCAAGCGCGTAGAGAAGTACGGAGCGTTCATCGAACTGTTTGCAGGCAAAGAAGGCTTGTGCCACATCTCCCAATTGGCAGAAGAACGCGTAGCCAAGACGGAAGACGTAGTTGCTGTTGGCGACAAGGTGCAAGTGAAGGTGACAGAGATTGACGATCAAGGTCGCATCAATCTGTCCCGCAAAGCTGTACTCAAAGAGCAAGCTGCGGCTCAGGCCGAAAATGCTCCGACCCAAGCAGAATAATCAACAAACAAAAGGCTTCGTCACTCGAAGAAATTCGTGTACGGAAGCTTTTTTCTTTTGGCCAAAAATGTCTAAGTCACTCGGTATGCTCATACATTGGACAAAGAGAGACTTGTACGTACATAAGGAGGGCTGGCTCCACGATGGCGGAAAGAAAGAGCAGGCTTTGGGTTACGGTCTTTGTCGCAGTCGGAATGATCATGCTGCTGCAATACCAGCCAATTCACGAATATATCAGCTTTGTGAAAAAGGAACAGACCGTAACGGCGGAAAAAATTTTGGATGAAAAAGAACGGTTGCGCGCCCAGGTGGAGAAGTGGAAAGCCGAGCGGGATGAAGCGCCGATCGACGCGGTCATTGATCCGACATGGAAAGCCATTCCCGGCTACAACGGGCGAATCGTCGATGTGGACGCTTCCGTCGAGAAAATGTTGGCAACGGGAGTAGCAGGACCGGAAATGTTGGTATATAAAGAAGTACCTCCCGCGATTTCACTTGACCAGCTTGGCGCACAGCCGATCTATCGCGGAAATCCGAAAAAGCCGACGATCTCCTTCATGATAAATGTGGCCTGGGGCAACGAATACTTGGACTCCATGCTGGATACGTTGGATAAGCATCAAGTGAAGACGACGTTTTTTCTGGATGGCTCGTGGGTCAAACGCTATCCGGAAGAGGCGAAAAAAATTGCAGAGCGTGGACACGAGATTGGCAACCATGCCTACTCGCATCCTGACATGAGCACCCTGGGCACGCAGCGCATTCATCAAGAGATCAGTCGGACACAGGAGATCATCAGCAAGACGCTGGGGATCAAGCCCATCTTGTTCGCCCCTCCTTCGGGTGCATTCAACAAGCAGGTGGTTCAAATTGCCCACTCCTCGTACCAGATGAAGACGATTATGTGGACGGCGGATACGGTAGACTGGAAAAAGCCTTCTCCCAGCTTCGTGATTAAAAAGATCAGCGGTTTGATGAGCAACGGAACATTGGTGCTGATGCACCCGACAGCCGCGTCACAGGCGAGTCTCGACCAGTTGCTGACAATCGCCAAGAAAAAGGGGTTTCAGCCCGTCACCGTCTCGGAAGTTTTGTCCAGCCGCCGACTCCCGTGATGGGAAAACAAGCTCATTTATTGTGGAGACAAAAGAAGTTTGCTATAGTTAGACGTGTTTACAGCCATTTCCCGGAAGTTGCGGATAGAGAGATGATCAACCGAGGAGGATTTGCGTGATACAACGTCATACATGTGAAAACGGTCTTCGAATTGTGACGGAAAAAATTCCGTCCGTTCGCTCTGTTGCTTTGGGCATCTGGGTGGGGACCGGTTCGAAATATGAACAGGAGAAAAACAACGGGATTTCCCATTTTCTTGAGCATATGTTTTTTAAAGGTACAAGTACCCGGTCTGCGAAAGAAATCGCGGAGACTTTTGATGAGATCGGCGGAAACGTAAACGCATTCACATCGAAAGAGTACACCTGCTATTATGCGCGAGTGCTCGACCAGCACGCACCGATCGCGTTAGACGTGCTTTCCGATATGTATTTCCACTCTGTCTTCGACGCAGAGGAACTGGAAAAAGAAAAAAATGTCGTCATTGAAGAAATCAGCATGTACGAGGATACGCCTGACGATCTTGTGCACGATTTGATTGCCAGGGCTACTTACAGCAAACACCCGCTCGGCTACTCGATTTTGGGTACGGAAGACGTCCTGCGCAGTCTGAAACGCGACGATTTGCTGAGCTACATCGACGCCCACTACCTTCCGTCCAATACAGTGGTGACGGTAGCGGGGAACTTTGATGACAACCTCATTGAAGAGATCAAGAAGCGCTTCAGCGGCTTTTCGCGCCAAGGCAAGCTGGCGCCTCTGTCAGAACCCGAGTTTGCTGCGAATGTAATCGCCCACAACAAAGCGACTGAGCAGGCGCACTTGTGCCTGTCCCTGCCAGGGTTTAAAGTCGGTCACCCGGATGTGTACTCGCTCATTTTGCTGAACAACGTATTGGGAGGCAGCATGAGCTCGCGTCTCTTCCAGGAAATTCGCGAAGAGCGGGGATTGGCATACTCGGTCTATTCGTACCATTCTTCCTACAAGGAAGCGGGAACTTTCACTGTGTATACGGGCACAGCGCCTGAGCACGTGGGTCAAGTGTTCGATATCGTGACAAACGTCCTGCGCGATGTGGCTGACCGCGGCATCTCCGACAAAGAGCTGAACAAAGGAAAAGAGCAGCTGAAAGGCAGCCTGATGCTCAGCCTGGAAAGCACCAACAGCCGGATGAGCCGCCTTGGCAAAAACGAGCTGCTCCTGGAACGCCACCTCAATCTGGACGAGATCATCGCCAAAATCGACCGCGTCTCGCACGAATCTGTCCTGGCTGTCGCGCAGGAGCTGTTCCGCTCGAAGCTGGCGATGGCGATGGTAAGCCCGCTTGAGGGATACCCTGCCAACGTGAAAAACGACATTTTGCTATAGCTTTTCCCTTTGCGAAAAATCCGGCATAGCCCGGATTTTTTTGCGTATATCAACAGTAACGCAAACAAGGACAAAGGGGGGCTTGGCCAATGCGGCTTAGCGAACTGGGCGGCAAAGAAATCATCGGCTTGGACAACGGGGAAAAAATGGGGGTGATCAGCGACTCCGACCTCGTCATCCAGCCGGAAAACGGCGCGATTCAGTCGATCATTTTGCCAGGCAGCAGCTTTTTTGGCTTCGGCAAAAAACGCGAAGACCTGGTGATCCCGTGGAGCTCCATCGTGAAAATCGGTCCGGACATGGTCATCGTCTCGCTCGGACAAGAAGAGACACAGGCTTCGCAAAAGTAGGCTCTGCTGTCACCGAAGTAGCGCAAGCCGAATAGGATGGGGGTAGAGCGCACGGACTTCCGACAACTTTTTCAAAAGGAAAACCTTTGCGTTCCGATCATTTAATGCAGTAAAATGTGTGGAAAGGGGAACGCAGCATGCTAACGGGCATACATGTTGCCTTCATTGGCGGAGACGCTCGCCAGCTGGAAGTCATCAAGCGATGCATTCAGCTGGACGCCAGTGTCACGTTAGTTGGCTTCGACAACCTGGAAAGCAATTTTACAGGGGCAACGAAGAGACCATTAACATGCGATGTGTTGAAAGACGTGGACGCCCTCATCCTGCCCATCGTAGGAACCGATGACCAAGGCTTTGTGGAAAGCATTTTTTGCTCCAAACAAATGCAGCTTCTGGATCAACACGTGGAGAGCTTGCCTAAGCATTGTGTGGTATATACGGGAATGGCTAAACCTTACCTGAAAAAACTGTTGGCATCCAAGCAAGTTCCGCTTGTGGAACTGCTGGATCGAGATGACGTAGCCATATACAACTCCATCCCTACTGTGGAGGGAGCGCTGATGATGGCGATTCAAAATACGGATATCACGATTCATGGATCTTCGTCAATTGTTTTGGGATTGGGACGAACAGGTTTGTCTATGGCCCGGGCCCTGCATGCACTGGGAGCCCGTGTAAGAGTGGGGGCTAGGCGTCAGGAACACTTGGCACGCATCTATGAGATGGGATTGACTCCCTTCCCGATCAGTGAGCTAAAGCAACAAGTCACGAATGCTGATTTCATTTTTAATACCATCCCGCAGCTACTACTCACGGCAGAGGTAATCGCTCAAATGCCGCAGTCGGCGTTTATTCTCGATCTTGCCTCCAAACCGGGAGGGACAGATTTTCGATACGCCGAAAGAAGAGGCATTAAAGCGCTTCTCGCTCCCGGATTGCCTGGAATCGTTGCACCGAAAACCGCAGGGCAGATTTTGGCCCAGACTTTGTCTCGTCTCATTGCGGAGCAGAGGATAACCAGGGGGGAGTCATCATCATGAGCAGTCTGCAGGGGAAGACCATTGGTTTCGGATTGTCTGGATCGCATTGCACGTTTGAAGAGACGATGCCGCAGATCAAGCGATTTGTGGATGCTGGAGCAAGAGTCATCCCGATTGTTTCGAATACAATCATGACGACGGATACGCGTTTTGGCACCTCGCAAAGCTGGCAGCAGCAAATCAAGGATTTGACAGGGGAGGAACTGATTTCAACGATTCCCCAGGCAGAACCTTTGGGCCCTTCAAAATTGTTGGACGTTATGTTGATTGCACCATGCACAGGCAGCTCGACCAGCCGCCTGGCAAACGCGATTACCGACAGCGCCGTCCTCATGGCGGCCAAAGCGACCATGCGCAATTTGCGACCGCTTGTCATCGCAATCTCCACGAACGATGGTTTGGGATTAAATGCTGCCAATATTGCCAAGCTGTTGGCGGCGAAGAATATCTATTTCGTGCCATTCGGGCAGGATGCTCCGGATAAAAAGCCAAACTCGCTCGTAGCCCGCATGGATCTGTTACTGGAAACATGCGAGGCAGCATTGGAAGGTAGGCAATTGCAACCCTTGCTCATCGAAAGGTTCAACTACTAAACAAAACGACAGAAAAAACAATTTACCTGCTTTTTTGCGATTAGGAGGAGAGTAAGAGATGGCTAACCAACTGACTTACAATGTAGCAGTAGTCGGTGCGACTGGCGCAGTCGGACAACAAATGATTCGCTTGCTGGAAGAGCGCAACTTCCCCATTAAACAGCTCAAGCTGCTTGCTTCTGGACGTTCTGCCGGCAAGACGGTCACGTTCAAGGGACAAGAAGTTGTCCTGGAAGAAGCAACTCCTGATAGCTTTGCGGGAATCGATTTTGCCTTGTTTAGCGCGGGTGGCTCCGTGAGCAAGGAACTGGCTCATCATGCAGTGCGCCACGGTGCTGTCGTCATTGACAATACCAGCGCGTTCCGGATGGACCCGGATGTTCCTCTGGTGGTGCCTGAAGTAAACATGGATGCCGCTCTCGCCCATAATGGAATCATTGCGAATCCGAACTGCTCCACCATTCAGATGGTAGCCGCTCTGAAACCCTTGTATGATCGTTTTGGAATAGACCGCATTATCGTTTCTACTTACCAGGCAGTTTCTGGCGCAGGCCAATCGGCAATCAATGAGTTGCACGAACAGAGCCGCGACGTGCTTGACGGCAAAGAGGCACAATGTCAGGTTCTGCCTGTTGGCAAGCTGCCTGTTCACCATCAAATTGCCTTTAACGCGATTCCGCAAATTGATGTGTTTACCGACAACGGTTTTACTTACGAAGAGATGAAAATGGTGAATGAAACCAAAAAAATCTTCGGTGATGACACGGTGCTGGTTTCTGCCACATGCGTACGCATTCCGGTCGTTTACGGACACAGTGAGTCGGTATACGTCGAATTGAAACAGGATTACGACCTGAACGAAGTAAAAGCACTCTTGGAAAACGCCCCTGGCGTAGTGGTGGTAGACGCGCCGCAAGAACAGCAGTATCCTCTGGCTACGGATGCTACTGGCAAGCTGGATATTTTTGTCGGCCGCTTGCGTCGTGATCTCCATCACCCTCGAGGACTGCATATGTGGATCGTATCTGACAACCTTCTCAAAGGTGCAGCATGGAATACAGTACAAATCGCTGAAGAACTCATCAAAGCAAGAGCATAGGGGAGAGGTTTGTGAAGATTCTCGTCCAGAAGTTCGGTGGTTCTTCCTTGACGACGGAAGATTGCCGGATGCGGGCAATCTACCATATAGAAAAGGCGATCGACGAAGGCTATGCCCTCGTCGTTGTCGTATCGGCCATGGGGCGCAAGGGTGACCCATATGCAACCGATACTCTTTTGCAGTTGGTTCGCTCCAATGGGAACCAACTGCCTCGTCGTGAAATGGATATGCTGATGCATACGGGGGAAATCATCTCCGCTACAGTCATGTGCAGCATGTTGAACGCGCGTGGAATCAAAGCGACGATTTTGACAGGCGGTCAGGCCAACATCGTGACCAGCGACGATTTTACCAACGCGCAAATTACGACCATTGACCCGAGCCGCATTTTGCAAGACTTGCAAGCGGGTCAAGTGGTGATCGTTCCCGGGTTTCAGGGAAGGACGGTCGATTGGGAAATTACGACGCTCGGCCGCGGGGGCAGCGACACGACAGCAACAGCGCTCGGCGTTGCCCTGCAAGCGGAAATGGTGGACATTTTTACCGATGTGGAAGGCATCATGACAGCGGACCCGCGGATCGTCGAAGAAGCGCAGCCGCTGGAAATGGTGACTTACACGGAAATTTGCAACATGGCTCACCTCGGAGCAAAAGTCATCCATCCACGAGCGGTAGAAATCGCGATGCAGGCCAACGTGCCGATTCGTGTCCGCTCTACGTTTTCGGACGACCCTGGCACACTTGTGACGACCATGCTGGAGATCGGCAAAAAAGGCTACTCGGTTCAGGACAGAGTCGTCATGGGGATCGCCCACGTGCCGAATATTACGCAGATCAAGGTAGCCAACAAGGAAGGGTACTACGATACACAGCTGCAAGTTTTCAAAACCATGGCAACCAATAATATCAGTGTCGATTTCATCAACGTGAATCCGTTAGGGGTTGCTTACACGGTTCACGATGAGATGGGAGCCAAAGCAGCCGAGCTGCTGACGGACATGGGATATGAGCCGCAGCTCTTGCCGCATTGCGCGAAAGTGTCGGTAATCGGGGCAGGAATGACGGGAGTGCCGGGCGTCATGGCACAAATCGTAGAGGCATTGACGCAGGAAGACATCCAGATTCTTCAGTCAGCTGACTCCCATACGACCATCTGGGTTTTGGTGCATGAGATGGATATGGTGCGGGCCGTACGCGCCTTGCATCAGCAGTTCAATCTCCATGCCCACCATATGTGAGCGATCTTATCTTCATTTTTGATGCCTACTGATCACAACAAGAGGAGTTGGAAAGCTAGTGGCACGTTTTGGTCGGCTTGTTACCGCGATGGTAACGCCTTTTAATGAACAATTACAGATCGATTTCGATAAAACGGAACGCCTGATCGATCACCTGATCGCAAACGGAACGACAGGGATCGTGCTGAGCGGCACAACTGGCGAATCGCCGACGCTCTCCCGTGCGGAGAAGCTGGAGCTGTTTCGCCACGCAGTCGCTTATGCAAAAGGGAAGTGCCATATTATCGCTGGAACAGGCAGCAATGACACCGCAGCGAGCATCGAGTTCACCGAGGCTGTTCAATCGATTGGCGTAGATGCCGTGATGGTCGTCGCTCCTTACTACAGCAAGCCGTCTCAGGAGGGCCTGTACGCTCATTTCAAAGCGCTGGCAGAGTCCACAGAGCTTCCGGTCATGCTGTACAACGTGCCGGGCCGTTCTGTCGTGAATATGACTGCGGAGACGACCTTGCGCTTGGCCCAGCTGCCCAATGTGGTCTGCATCAAAGAAGCATCCGGCAATTTGAGCCAAATGGCGCAAATTATCGAGCATGCTCCGGAAGGCTTTGAGCTGTACAGCGGTGATGACGGACTGACTTTGCCGATTTTGTCCATTGGCGGAGTGGGGATTGTCAGTGTAGCCAGTCACGTTGTCGGCCGGCAAATGACGGAGATGATGGACGCTTTTTTCCAGGGCAACCATGCGGAAGCGGCGAGCATTCATCGCAAGCTCGTGCCTGTGTTCGACGGACTGTTCGCTTATCCAAGTCCTGGGCCGACAAAAGTCGCTCTGGAAAAACTGGGAGTAGCCACTGGTGGAGTTCGTCTGCCATTGGTCGAGCTGAACGAACAGGAAAAAGCGTTTGTCCACTCCTTGTTCGCCTAAGAAGCCCAATAACAAGAAGACCAAGAGCCATTCCATAAACGGGATGGCTCTTTTTCCTTGTGTTCAGGTTTTCACTTCGGGTATAATGAAAACAAGTGATTTGGGGCGGTTTTTTTGAGTGGACATGACAACTAAATATAGGAGGTTACACGTTTGGCAAAGTCGAATCACTCTGTTCTCATTTTCGCCCTGGGCGGAGTCGGCGAAATTGGGAAGAATATGTACGTGGTACAAAGCGGGGACGACATCGTAGTGATTGATGCCGGATTGAAATTCCCGGAAGAGGAAATGCTGGGAATTGACATGGTGATTCCGGATATCACCTACTTGGAAGAGAACCGTGATAAAGTTCGGGGTATTATTATTACGCATGGACACGAAGACCACATCGGCGGCCTCAGCTACGTGCTGAAGCATTTGAAAGTCCCGGTTTATGCGACAAAACTTACCCTCGGTCTGATTGATGCAAAATTGAAAGAAGCGGGTATTCTAAACGAAACGAAACGAGTATTGATCAACAGTGATTCAGAGGTTGTCCTCGGGAAAATGAAAGCGACCTTTTTCCGGGTGAATCACAGTATCCCGGATTGCGTGGGAGTATGCCTGGACACACCGGAAGGCTACGTCGTCCACACCGGGGACTTCAAGTTCGATCAAACACCAATCAATAACCAGGCAGCCGACTTGGCCAAAATGGCGATGATTGGCGATCGTGGAGTGCTGTGCCTGTTGTCGGACAGTACCAATGCAGAACGTCCAGGATTTACCGGATCGGAGCGCTCTGTTGGCATCGCGATCAAGGATGTTTTCAGCAAGGCGACGGGACGCATCGTCGTTTCTACCTTCGCATCCAACGTTCACCGCATTCAGCAGGTTGTGGATGCAGCGGTGCAGTTCAACCGCAAGCTGACGGTTGTTGGCCGAAGCATGCAAAATGTCATGAATATCAGCAGAGAGCTGGGTTATTTGTTCGTTCCGGACGGCTTGATTGTCGAGAGCGACGAAATCAACAAGCTGCCTGCTGAGCAAGTCGTTATTTTATCTACTGGAAGCCAAGGAGAGCCAATGTCTGCGCTCACACGCATGGCCCGATCCGCCCATCGGAAAATTGACATCCTTCCAGGAGATACGGTCATCATCGCAGCGACCCCGATTCCGGGGAATGAAAAGTATGTTGCACGCACGATTGACCAGCTTTCGAGAATTGGCGCTGACGTCATTTATGGCGGCCATGGACCAAACGGAACCGTCCACGTCTCCGGTCATGGCAGCCAGGAAGAGTTGCGCCTGATGTTGAATTTAATGAAGCCTAAGTACTTTATTCCTGTTCACGGCGAATACCGGATGCTCAAAACGCACTCGCTCCTCGCTGAACAGGTTGGCATCCCGGAGGAGAACATCTTTTTGCTGGATAACGGCGACACGGTGGAAATCTCCGGTGGACGGGCGCGTTACGGCCCGAAAGTCCACGCGGGCAATGTCCTGATCGACGGCCTCGGTGTCGGCGATGTAGGAAACATCGTACTTAGAGATCGCAAATTACTGTCACAAGATGGCATACTGGTAGTTGTCGTTACACTCAGCAAACAAAATGGCACGATTCTTTCTGGTCCAGACATCATCTCTCGCGGTTTCGTCTATGTGCGTGAATCCGAGGAATTGCTGGATGAAGCGAATCGCATAGTGACCCAAACACTTGTCAAGTGCATGGAAGAAAACGTAAATGAATGGTCATCCCTCAAAAACAATGTAAAAGAATCGTTGGGACGTTACCTGTACGAACAAACTCGTCGCCGTCCGATGATCTTGCCGATTATCATGGAAGTGTAAGCAAGCAAAGAGTCAGGAATCCTCTGTAACCACAGGGGTTCCTGGCTTTTTTTGGCTTGCCCGGGCGCATGATTTTCCCACCTGCTATCCATACTACAGAGGAAAGGGAGGGAGTATCATCCATGTCGAAGCAACCATACAACCAATTTTTAAATAAGCCCCCATTTGCAAGCACAGCACTGAACAATAACAAAGGCCCAGCGCCACAAAGCTCACCTCCGGAAGAGCAGGAGCCTGCCGTTGCTCCGCCTGAAGCGCCTGCGCAGGAAGATCCGAAGAAAAAGCTCTTGGACTCCATCACCCAGCTGGGGCAAACGAATGTTCCGCAACTGGAAAGCAATATTTATTGTATGACCATTATCGGGCAAGTAGAAGGGCATATTCAGCTGCCTCCGCAAAACAAGACGACCAAGTACGAACACCTCATTCCGCAGCTCGTGGCAGCCGAGCAGAACAACAAAATCGAAGGCGTACTCGTCATTTTGAACACGGTCGGGGGAGACGTTGAAGCAGGGCTGGCGATCGCCGAGATGGTGTCGTCGATGTCCAAGCCGGTCGTGACGCTCGTTCTTGGCGGCGGACACAGCATTGGCGTGCCGATTGCAGTTGCCGGCTCGTATTCTTTTATCGCGGAGACAGCCACGATGACGATTCATCCGATCCGCTTGACTGGCCTTGTGATCGGCGTGCCGCAAACGTTTGAATACCTGGACAAAATGCAGGATCGCGTCGTCAGCTTTATCGCTCGCCACTCCAACATCTCCGAAGAAAAGTTTCGCGAGTTGATGACGCGCACAGGCGAGTTGACTCGCGACATCGGAACAAACGTCATCGGTGTCGATGCCGTCAAGTATGGCTTAATCGATGAGGTCGGAGGCTTGGGCAAGGCGTTGAAAAAGCTGAATGAGCTGATCGAGAAAGCACGCAGCGGGGAGGAGCGCGTTCTCCAATGATTTTGTACTCGATTATCCCGACGGAAACGGTATTTGCCAATATGGAGCAGGTCGAAAAGCAGGAGCTGGAAGAAATTACGAACGGTCACGCGACGATGCTGGTAGAGCGCACCGGACCGTATGAAGGAAGAATTGTCCGTTTGATCAGTCCAGACCCGCAAGATTATTTGAAACCGCACTATGCCCCTGGACAAAAAGTTCAATTTCGCCCCGAATGGCTCGTCTAAGAAGTCCTGTATTTCTATGAATTTCCTGTGTTATACTAATTGTGTACGAACAGCAGCCGAACAAAATACGGCTGCCTTTTTACCATTTTGTACATATCTGGAAAAAGCACAAGAAGGAGGCGTGCCATTGAGTAGAAGAAAAAAAGAGCGGTCGCAAGCGGCATTGGCCTCAGTTGTCAAAATAGAGCTGCTGGGACTGCTCATTATTGTGCTGTCCTTAATCGGACTGCTCGAAAGCGGGTGGCTGGGCAAAAACGTTCTGGCTTTTCTGTTCCGCTTTATTGCGGGCTCCTGGGATTTCTTGCTCCCGGTGCTGATGATTGTCATGGCTGTGTTCATGATGTTTACCCGCCAGGCACCGCGCTTGACGTATCGCGTGCTTGGCATCGTGCTGATCATGGTGGCGATTTTGACGTGGGACCACATGATTTTGTACAAGCAGATCACGGCAGACGGCAAGTTCGCGGAGCAGAGCATCATCCGCGTGACCTGGGACCGGGTCTGGCTGGATCACAGTCAAAAAGTATCCACAACCGGAGTAGGCGGAGGCATGGTAGGCGCTCTGTTCTTTGCCGTCACGAACGGTCTGGTCGGGACGATCGGGACGGGCTTGATGATCGTCTTCTTGTTCCTCGTCGGCCTCATGTTTCTGTTCAATCTGTCTTATGTGAACATTGTGATGTTTCTCCGCGACAAAATGGCGCTTTTTTACGGAAAAGCAAAGGAGACCGTCAAAGACTCCGTGCAGCTTTTGCAGGAAGAGAGCGAGCGCAGAAAACAAGCGACGAAGGAAGCCGACGAACAACGCAAGCAAAAGCTGGCAGAGACCGCCGATCAAGAGGCGACTCCGCTGCCTGTTAGAGAGATCAGGACAGCGCACGATGAGCAGGCAAATGAACAGCTCGTCATCCCGGTGATTCGCGACTTTGCCGACCGGATTGCTCTGGAGGATGAAGAGACTGTAGAGCCAGCCGCAGCAGCACGTCCGGCGAAGACTGCCACAGCGCAAGCGACACAGGAAATTACGTTTGCCCTGGAGGGAGACGAAGAGATTTTCGGGACGCTGGAGACAGCAGAAGAACAGCCAGCCGCACCTTATGAGCTGCCGAGCTTGCAGATGCTCGCCAGACCGCGCCAAGCAGGTACAGCCAAAGACGTCGATCACACCTCAAATGCGGCCAAGCTTGTGCAGACGTTGAAAAGCTTCGGCGTCAGCGCGACGGTTTCCGAAGTGCACCGCGGGCCAGCAGTCACCCGGTACGAGGTTCAGCCTGCCACCGGGGTAAAAGTGAGCAGAATTGTCAGTTTGACAGACGATTTGGCCTTGGCTCTGGCTGCCAAAGACATTCGCATCGAGGCTCCAATTCCAGGGAAGTCGGCAATCGGGATTGAGGTACCGAACTCCGAGGTAGCGGTCGTATCGCTGAGAGAAGTGCTGGAAGCGCCGCAATACCAGGATGCGCCTGGCAAGCTCACCGTAGCTTTGGGCCGTGATATTTCTGGCGAGCCGATTGTCGCTGACCTGACGAAAATGCCGCACTTGCTTGTGGCCGGAGCCACGGGAAGCGGGAAGTCTGTCTGCATCAACGGCTTGATCATGAGCATTTTGTTCAAGGCAAGACCGGACGAAGTCAAGCTGATGATGGTCGACCCGAAAATGGTCGAGCTGAACATTTACAACGGAATCCCGCATTTGCTGGCTCCGGTAGTGACCGACCCGAAACGGGCGTCTGTCGCCCTGAAAAAAGTCGTGGCCGAAATGGAGCGGCGCTACAACCTGTTTGCGAAAACGGGCAGCCGCAACATCGAAATGTACAACGCCCAGGTGCAAGGCACACCTTTGCCGTACATCGTCGTCATCGTCGACGAGCTTGCCGACCTGATGATGGTAGCTCCTGGTGAAGTGGAGGACGCCATCTGCCGCTTGGCGCAGATGGCGCGTGCATCGGGGATTCACTTGATCATTGCCACACAGCGCCCGTCTGTCGATGTCATCACGGGTGTCATCAAGGCGAACATCCCTTCCCGCATTGCCTTCGGCGTGTCTTCCATGGCGGACTCCCGCACGATTTTGGATATGGGAGGAGCCGAGAAGCTGCTCGGCCGAGGAGATATGCTGTCGTTGCCGATGGGAGCATCTAAGCCGATTCGCGTTCAGGGCGCTTTTGTATCGGACAAAGAGGTGGAGGAAGTCGTCCGCTTTGTCAAAGAGCAGCAGGAAGTTCGCTATAACGAAGAAATGATTCCTGGCGAAGTGCAAGAGGAACAGCAGGCTGTCGTGGATGACGATCTGTACGATCAGGCTGTACAGATCGTGTCCGAAGCACAGACTGCTTCCGCATCGCTGTTGCAGCGCCGTTTGCGTGTCGGTTATACGAGAGCCGCACGGTTGATCGACATGATGGAAGCGCAAGGGATCGTAGGGCCGTATGAAGGCTCCAAACCGCGAGAGGTTCGCGTTCCGCGTCCTTCTATCGAATCCAATATATCCTAGGGATGGACTTTGCTGGAAAAACATAGCCAGCAAAGTCTTTTTTTCGCTGACGAGAGGGATATTTTTTTTCGTTTCCACCCGTTGTTCAAAAAGATTTGACTTGCATGATACACGCCCCTCATGTAAAATTTTTAACAGATTGAGGGAAATTGTTGCTATCACGTCTCATGAGAATCAGAGGTCTGACGTCCTACCTGTTGGGATGGCTCGAAGGACAACAGGAGTGAATTGACGATGAGCATTAAAGGAAACGTTCGATCACTTTTCCTCTTGGTTATGGATAAAATCAAGAGCGATATTGAAAGCGGACAGCTGCGTGCTGGTGAACGCCTCCCGTCCGAAGCCGAACTATCCAAACAGTTAGGTGTAAGCAGGGCAACACTTCGCGAGGCGCTTCGTCTTCTGGAAGAAGAGAAAATTGTCATTCGTAGGCACGGAGTCGGTACTTTTATCAATTCAAAACCTGTTTTTTCAGGGGGAATTGGGGAACTCTTTAGTGTGACGGATGCAATTGAGCGTCAAGGGTACACGGCAGGAACGATGATCCTGAAGACATCCTTTGGCGAATCTGGGGAAGACGAGCGTAAGAGCTTGGCCTTGAATCCAGGCGAAGGCGTGCTGATGGTAGAACGCATTCGGACAGCTGACGGCGAACCTGTGGTCTATTGCATAGACCGTATTCCCGCGCGCTTGGTGCCAGAAGGCTATACGGCTGGCGGAGAGTCCATTTTCAAATGGCTGGAGAGCGCTACTGGGGTGCGGATCGCTTATGCGGTGGCTCACATTGTACCCATGGGCTACAATGAAAAGGTTTCCAATCTGCTGCATTGCGACAAATCCACACCGCTGCTCTTGCTCAAGCAGATTCATTACGACGAAAGTGAAAAGCCTGTTTTATACTCCCATAACTACTTCAGAGCTGACAAAATTCACTTTCACGTCGTGCGGAGACGGTTGTAACCGTGAGGGAAACCTCACTCAACAATTTTCATCAACTAAAAACAGGGGGTAATCTCAGATGAAGAAAGTTCTATCCGTGCTTTCTGTGGCAACACTCAGCCTGTCGCTGGTTCTTGCCGGATGCGGAAGCAAACCAGAAGCACAACCTCAAGGTCAAACTGGAGGCGCTGAAGGCGGTGCCAAAACAGCTGTCAAAATTGGTATGGTTACTGACGTTGGCGGCGTAAACGACAACTCCTTCAACCAAAGTGCTTGGGAAGGTCTGCAAAAATTCCAAGCCGACATGAATCTGCCGAAAGACAGCGTTAACTACCTGCAATCTACAAGTGATGCTGAGTATGTACCTAACCTGACTCAATTTGTAAAAGACAAATGGGATCTGACTTGGGGTATCGGTTTCCTGATGGGCGACCACCTGAAAAAAGTTGCTGACGAAAACAAAGATGCAAAACTGGCGATCATCGATGCTGAAGTAGACGCGCCAAACGTAGAATCCGTACTCTTCAAAGAGCACGAAGGTTCTTTCCTCGCTGGGGTAGTTGCAGCGAAAATGTCCAAAACGAAAACAGTTGGTTTCGTGGGCGGCGTTGAAATTCCAGTTATCAAACGCTTCGAAGTTGGTTTCGAAGCAGGTGTGAAAGCTGCTGATCCTAGCGTAAAAGTAATCAAAGTATACACAGGTGCATTTGACAAGCCTGACCTTGGCAAATCCACTGCTTCCCAAATGTACGGTCAAGGCGCTGACATCATCTTCCACGCTTCCGGCGGTACAGGTGATGGCGTATTTAACGAAGCAAAAGACCGCAAAGCTAAAGGCGAAAACGTTTGGGTAATCGGTGTAGACAAAGACCAATCCCTGACTTTCGGCGATGAGATCACTCTCACTTCCATGGTAAAACGCGTTGACGAAGCTGTATATCGTGTATCCAAAGACCTGTCCGAAGGTAAATTCGAGGGCGGCAAAATCAAATGGCTCGGTCTTGCTGAAGACGGTGTAGGCTTGGCTTCCACATCCACGAAGAACGTTCCAGAAGACGTACTGAAGCTGGTTGATGAGTACAAGCAAAAAATCGTTAAAGGCGAAATCCAAGTGCCAGACAAGTAAAACGATGAAGCGGCAAAGGGACAAGGCTGGTTCGAGGAACTGGCCTTGTTCTTTACCTTCACATTAACCCAAAAAAATGGGGTGAGCATGGTTGAGTTCGGTAAAAAAAGTAGTTGAGATGCGAGGGATTACCAAGCGGTTCCCAGGGATTGTGGCAAACGATAACATCACGCTTTCTGTCAAGCAAGGCGAAATTCATGCGCTTCTCGGCGAGAATGGCGCAGGCAAGTCGACGTTAATGAACATTTTGTTTGGCCTGTATCAACCGGATGAGGGCGAAATCCTCATCAACGAAAAAGCAGTGAAAATTACAAGTCCGAACGTTGCCAACGAACTTGGCATCGGGATGGTACACCAGCACTTTATGCTTGTGGAGACGTTTACGGTAACAGAAAACATTGTATTGGGAAACGAACCGAAAAACGGGTTGCAAATAGATATCCAGAGCGCGGAAAAAGCGGTGGAAAAGCTTTCGAATCAATACGGACTAAAGGTTGATCCTAGAGCAAAGATTCAGGATATCTCCGTAGGTATGCAACAACGCGTAGAGATCTTGAAAACGCTTTATCGCGGGGCCGACATCCTGATTTTCGACGAGCCGACTGCTGTTCTGACCCCTCAAGAAATTCATGAACTCATTGAAATCATGCATAACTTGGTCAAAGAGGGCAAGACCATTATTTTGATTACCCACAAGCTGAAAGAGATTATGGCGGTATGTAATGCCTGCACCATCATCCGACGCGGAAAAGTGATTGACTCTGTATTGATTAAGGATACCAATCCGGATGAGCTTGCTGCGAAAATGGTCGGACGTGAAGTCAGCTTCCACGTGGACAAGATAGCAGCAAAACCGAAGGAAACGATCCTTGCTGTCGAAAACGTGACAGCGATGGGCAACCGGGGTGTCAACGCACTGAACAATCTCAGCCTCGAAGTTCGCGCAGGCGAAATTCTCGGGATTGCAGGCGTAGACGGCAACGGACAGAGCGAACTGATTGAAGTATTGACCGGGTTGCGCAAAGCGACCAGCGGCCGTGTCCTTCTCAATGGTAAAGAAATCACCAACGAATCTCCGCGCAGCATTTCCGAATCGGGCTTGTCCCACATTCCGGAAGACCGTCACAAGCGCGGATTGGTTCTCGATTTCACCATGAGCGAGAATATGGTATTGGAAACGTATTTCCATCCAACGTTTAACAAAAACGGTTTTCTCGATTATGGCGCGATTGACAAGCATGCGGCCAAACTTATCGAAGAATTTGACGTGCGCACGCCTTCGATCTACACGCCAGCGCGCGCTTTGTCCGGTGGTAACCAGCAGAAGGCGATTATTGCCCGCGAAGTGGACAAGAACCCTGATCTGTTGATTGCGGCGCAGCCTACTCGCGGTTTGGACGTCGGGGCGATCGAGTTCATCCATCGACGTCTGATTGAACAGCGCGACAACGGAAAAGCGGTTCTCCTGCTCTCGCTTGAGTTGGATGAAATCATTAACGTATCCGACCGGATTGCCGTTATTTACGAAGGCAGCATTGTAGGAATCGTCGATGCCAAAGCGACAAGTGAACAAGAGCTGGGCTTGATGATGTCCGGTGGAAAACGAATGCCTGGAGGAGGAAACGATGAATAAAGTGATAGCCGTCTTTACAAAAGAATCGTTCCTCGTCCCTGTAGTGGCAATCATTCTCGGCTTGTTGACGGGTGCGATTGCGATGCTGGCAGGGGGCTTCAACCCGATTCAGGCTTACATGGCCCTGATTGAAAAAGTATTCGGAAGCGCGTACAACTTCGGGGAAACGATTCGCCAAATTACGCCGCTGATTTTTACGGGTCTTGCAGTGGCGTTTGCCTTTCGGACAGGCCTTTTCAACATCGGGGCTGAGGGGCAGTTCATCGTAGGGATGATCGCTGCTACAAGCGTTGGGGTTTCTTTTGACCTGCCTGCCTACATCCACGCTCCGCTCGCTGTTATTGCGGGTGCGGTAGCAGGTGGCTTGTGGGGTTCCATTGCCGGTTACTTGAAAGCCGCTCGCGGCGTGAACGAAGTAATCACGAGCATCATGTTGAACTGGGTTGCTCTGTATTTGGCTAACTGGGTGATGAATGCTTTCTTCATTCCAACTGGCCAACAACGTTCGGAAATGATCAAGGAATCATCGATGATCACGATCACATGGCTTTCGCAAATGTTTGACAGTGCCCGTCTGCACTGGGGAACACTGATTGCTGTCCTTGCCGCTATTTTCTTCTACGTCATTCTTTGGAAAACAAAGTCGGGCTATGAATTGCGCGCAGTAGGTCTGAATCCGCACGCATCCGAATACGCCGGGATGAACGTCAACCGCAATGTCGTAAAAGCGATGTTCATTGGTGGAATGTTTGCGGGAATCGGTGGAGCTTGCGAGATTTTGGGAGTCTTCCATTATCAAGCGATCATGACGGCGCAGCCTGGCTATGGTTTTGATGGAATTGCGGTTGCCCTGATCGGCGGAAATACGCCATTGGGTGTCGTGCTTGCCGCGATTTTGTTCGGTATCCTCACGTTTGGGGCGGCTGGAATGAAATTCGGCGCGGGCGTTCCTGTTGAGTTGATCCGTGTCGTAATCGCCTCCGTTATTTTCTTCGTGGCGGCACACGGCATCGTGAAGATTTTTGTTAAACCAATCTTGCAGAAGAAAAAGGAAGGTGGGCACTGATGGATTGGGGATTAATTATTAGCAACCTCGTTCATGATACCATCGTGTTTTCCACTGCCTTGATTTTTGCCTCTTTGGGCGGGCTCTACTCGGAGCGCTCTGGTGTCGTGAATATTGCCCTGGAAGGCATGATGATCATCGGTGCTTTTACAGGTGCCGTGCTGACCTACGCGTTTCAGGATTCGCTGGGGCCTTTGGCTCCTTGGATTGGCTTTATCTTGGCCGGGGTTGCCGGAGCGATTTTCGCGCTTCCGCATGCGGTGGCTTCTGTCACCTTTAAAGCGGATCAAACGGTCAGCGGCGTGGCCCTGAACTTTTTGGCGGCGGGCTTGTCTGTCTACTTGACGAAAATTATTTTCAACGGCGCAGGCCAGACAACGACCTTGTCGAGCGTCTTTACAAAATGGAGCATTCCGGTTCTCCATGACATTCCGTATTTGGGACATGCCATCTTTGAGGCGTACCCAACCAGCTTCCTTGCGTTTATTGCCGTGTTCTTTACCTGGTATTTGATCTTCAAGACGCCATTCGGTCTGCGTCTGCGCGCAGTTGGTGAGCATCCACGCGCTGCTGATACAGTGGGGATCAACGTGAAAAAAATGCGTTACACAGCTGTCATGATCAGTGGCGCGCTGGCTGCATTGGGCGGTGCGACGATCTCTTTGACCACGACGAGCAACTTTTCCCATAATACCGTATCGGGACAAGGGTTTATCGCCATTGCGGCGCTGATTTTCGGAAAATGGCATCCGGCTGGAGCCATGGGAGCAGCTTTGTTCTTCGGGGTTGCCCAGGCGATCAAGTCTTTGGTGCAGATTTTCGGTTTGACCAAGTACATTCCGACTGAATTTATTTTCATGCTTCCGTACGTGCTGACCATCTTGGTCATGGCCGGTCTGGTTGGACGCTCCAGCGCTCCAGCTGCCTTGGGCAAGCCGTACGATACAGGCTCTCGTTAAGTAAAAGTTGACATAATTTGCGTCTGGAACCGGTTCCATCCCCTGTGCGATAATTTTTGATGTGAGATTGCACGGGGAGGGAATAGAATGAACCGCTGGCTACAAAAGCACAGCCGTTTACGTTCTGCCGGGATTCTGGGCGCATTTTTTGTTTGTCTTTGTTTCGTGGCAATCGGTACAGCGCAAGCAACAGAGCCAGGTCCGGTGATATCGATTGTGGTGGACGGACGGGGAGTGGACTCGGATGTGCTGCCGCTGAAGCAGAACGGACGGATGCTGGTGCCGATTCGCGTGATCGGGGAAGCGACTGGCGCGCAGGTTACATATGATGCCACCAACCGAAGAGTAGCGTTTAATCAAAAAGGCGAACACGTGTCTTTGGATATAAACAGTCGACTCGCCTATGTGAACGGGAAGCGCGTCACGCTGGAGACGGCGCCGATCATTGTCAACAAGCGGACGCTGGTGCCGCTCCGGTTTGTCAGCGAGGCGCTCGGCTATCAGGTCGAATGGGATGCACTCGCTTCCGTGGCCCATGTGCAAACAAAGCCTGTCGAAGATCGCGCCGCAAGCGTACTGGAAGCGGGGAATCCGTACGTGGTTCAGCAAAAGGATACGCTGGGAGCGATTGCGCTTCGGCACGGGACGACGATGAGTGCGATCAAGCAAAACAACTACTTGTCAGGCGATCAGTTGATAGTAGGGCAAATTTTGTTTTTGCCGCACGCTGCGAAAAAAGCGGAGCACCCGCTGTCGAGCAAAGTGGGAGATCAGCGTCTGCTAGGAAAAGGCTATTCGTTTCCTTTTGACGATGCGAGCTGGTACGAGCCTTACGGCGACAGCTTCGGATCGGATCGAGAATGGACGGAAAGCAATAGCGGAAGTGTCCGCAGGCACGAAGGCATCGATATCATGGCCCCGAAAGGAACGCCTGTCTACTCGGTTTCCGATGGGACGATTAATCGGGTGGGCTGGAACACTTACGGTGGCTGGCGAGTCAATATTACGGATAAAAATGGGCAGTTTCGCATGTATTACGCTCACTTGAGCGCCTACGCACCGGGATTGCGAATCGGCGGCGAGGTCAAGGCAGGACAGTTGATCGGCTTTGTCGGGGATACGGGCTACGGAGGAACGGGCACCGTGGGGATGTTCGCTCCGCATCTGCACTTTGGGCTGTATCGCAACGACAACGGACGGGCTGTCGATCCGTATGACTATTTGCGTTTCTGGGAGCAAAAGAAAGTAGTAAGCTTGTTTGCTTAATGGGACAGACTATACGATAGGGAATCCTGATCAATGAAAAGGAGGACTTCGTATGTGGATTTGTCCGTACTGTGGCGGAAATCACGGTTTGCCTTTTCACGACGAGCAGTTGGACGGGGTGCTTTGCCTTTCTTCCGATTGCGGCCGGTTCGTGGAGGAAGACGCTGTTTCAGATAACACCCGCGACTGGGATTATATGGATTTGTAGCAAAAAGAGCGAGTGCGCCGGAAAAGGGCGGCTTGCTCTTTTTGCTTGTAAACAGGGAGAAAACAAAGCACAAGACGGCGAGGAAGAGAGTCGTACGGAAAGCCAGGGGAGCATACGATGGAAGACGGGGCAATTATAATGGAAGATTCTGATGAAAGATGGCCTGCCAATTGGTTACAATAGAGAAGTATACGCAGATGGAGAAGGGAGAAGTTGCAATGAAAGCACAGACGTCTGATATCGCGTTTCAAAGCTCCCAAATTAACGGGATGAACGTACATATCCTTCCGACCGCCAAATTCAAAACAACGACAATTGTGACGATGATTGAGCAGGCTTTGTCGGAGGAACACGTGACCAAGACGGCGCTTTTGGCCATGGTCATGAAGCGGGCAAGCGAGCGTTTTCCGGAAACGAAGCTCCTGCGCGCGCACCTCGATTTTTTGTATGGCGCCATTTTTGATGTGGATGTCATGAAAAAGGGCGAACGGCAAATCCTGCAAATCTACATGGAGGTGCCGAATGAAAAGTACCTGTCCGAAGGCGATGCCCTTCTGGAACAGGCGATTCAGTTCGTAGGCGACATGCTGGTGCGCCCTTATGTACAAGACAATGCTTTTGCGCAGAAGTATGTGTCGCAGGAAAAAGAAACATTGAAAAAACGGGTCGAAAGCCTGATTGATGACAAGATGAAGTACGCCAACCAGCGGGTAACGGAAGAGATGTGCAAAGGCGAGCCTTTTGCCCTGTTGGTTCAAGGACGGGTGCAAGACTTGTCTGCCATCACGGGACAAGAGCTGTACCGCTATTTTAAAGAAATCACAACGTCCAACCCGATCAACGTGTTCGTAGTGGGGGACGTGGAGCCAGACGCAGTGGCCGCAGCGATCCGCACCCATATCCCGCTGGAGCGCAAAGAAGTTGGCGAGCTGCAAATTGGTGGCGCAGCCAAGACGGTTTCGGAGGAAAAAGAAGTCGTGGATCGACTCGACGTGAATCAGGCCAAGCTGAATATCGGCTGCCGGACACAAGTCACGTACAAGGATGACGATTATCCGGCGCTGCTCTTGTACAACGGCATTTTGGGCGGATTCCCGCACTCCAAGCTGTTTGTCAATGTGCGGGAAAAAGAGAGCCTCGCTTACTACGCTGTATCGCGTCTGGAAAGCCACAGAGGCATCATGATGATCATGTCCGGCATCGAGGTGGGCAAATACTCGCGCGCGGTGGAAATCATCAAGGAACAGCTGGAGCAGATGCGCGCAGGCAACATCTCCGAGGAAGAACTGTCGCAGACGAGAGCCACGTTGTCCAACCAGTTCCGTGAGCTGCTGGACAGTGCCCGCGGCATGATCGATTTTACCTACAATGGCGTCATCAGCGGCCGCAAGCGGAAGCTGGACGAATTGCTCGCCGGGATTGAACAGGCCAGCATCGAAGATATCAAACGGGTGGCGAACAAGGTAGCGATCGATACGATCTACTTGCTGCGCGACAAGAAGGGAGAGGCGTAATCATGCAGACGACCGTTTTT
This sequence comes from Brevibacillus sp. FSL K6-0770, assembly GCF_038000275.1. Lineage (NCBI taxonomy): Bacteria > Bacillati > Bacillota > Bacilli > Caryophanales > Paenibacillaceae > Brevibacillus > Brevibacillus sp. FSL K6-0770. Next base: position 3,425,265 of record NZ_JBBOBQ010000001.1, on the reverse strand, counting down.
GACCAAGTAAATGAAACCGTCTACCACGAAACATTGGACAATGGGCTGCAAGTCTACCTTGTTCCCAAGCAAGGGTTCAGCAAGACGTACGCCGTTTTTACTACGCGTTACGGCTCGATCGACAGCCATTTCAAAACGCGCAGCGGGGAAGAAATCAATGTGCCGGACGGGATCGCCCATTTTCTCGAACACAAAATGTTTGAGAAAAAAGACCGGGATGTCATGCACGAGTTCAGCAAGAACGGGGCATCGTGCAACGCCTTCACGAGCTTTAACCGCACAGCTTATCTGTTTTCGTGCACAGACAAGCTGGATGACAACCTGAATCTGCTGCTGGACTACGTGCAAGACCCGTACTTTACAGATGCCAGCGTGGAGAAAGAAAAAGGAATCATCGGCCAGGAAATTACGATGTACGACGACAATCCGGACTGGAAAGTCTACATGAACCTGCTCAAAGCCATGTACCAAAAATATCCGATCAACATCGAGATTGCCGGCACGATCGAGACGATCTCGCATATCACAAAAGAGTACCTTTACCAGTGCTACGAGACGTTTTACCATCCGTCGAACATGCTGCTTTTGGTGGTGGGCTCGTTCGAACCGGAGTCGATCATGAAGCTGATCCGCGAGAACCAGACGAAGAAGGAGTTTCCTCCTGCTCCGCAGATTACCCGCGTGTTCCCGGATGAGCCTGCCGCTGTGGCGCAGGCCAAAGTCGAAGCGTTTCTCACGGTCGGTCTTCCGAAGTGCATGATCGGCATCAAGGAAAAAGAAACGGGACTGTCGAAGGAAGCGCTGCTGAAACGGGACTTGACGACAAAGCTCATTTTGGACATCGCGTTTGGAACCAGCTCCGCCATCTACGAGCGGCTGTACGAAAGCGAACTGATTACGGAGAGCTTTGATTTTGACTACAGCAGCGAAAAAGACTACGCCTATACGATTATCGGGGGAGATACGCCAGACCCGGACCGTTTGGTGGCGACTATTAAAGCAGAAATTGCACAACTCAAGCAAACAGGCATCAACCAGGAAGAGTTCGAGCGGGCCAAGCGGAAAAAGATCGGAAATTTCCTGCGCTCGCTCAATTCCGTGGAGTTTATCGCGAACCAGTTTACAAGCTTCAAGTTCAACGGCAACGATTTGTTCTCCGTCGTGCCGACGCTGGAGTCGATTACATTGGAAGAAGTGGGTCAACGTCTGAACGAGCATTTTCTGGAGGAACAGATGGCAGTTTCTATCGTGCGTTCCGCTTCGCCGCAAGAGTAAGGAGTGGGCATGATGGAAAAGACGCCATGGGCGTTTATTTCGGGAGCCTCTGGAGAAATCGGCCAGGCGATCGGCACCTATCTGGCTGAGGCAGGGGTTCCGCTTTACCTGCATTACAACCGTTCGGAAAGCAAGCTGGATCGTTTGGTGCAGCTGTGCCAGGAAAGAAATGTACCTTTTTGCAAGCTACAGGCGGATTTGCGGGACCCGGCGCAAATTGCCGCGATGTTTGCCCAGATGCCGTCACCGCCGCTGTTGATTGTCAACAACGCTTCGGCCGATCACGTCGGACTGTTTACCGACGTGTCGGTCGAGATGTTTGACGAGCTGGTGGCGATGAATGTTCGCTCTGCTTTTTTGGTCTGCCAGGCTGCGTTGCCGGCCATGCTCCGTGAGCGATATGGACGGATCGTCAATGTTTCTTCGATCTGGGGGCTTACGGGCGGTTCCTGCGAAGTGCTGTATTCGTTGACGAAGGGCGCGATCAACACGTTTACCAAAGCGTTGGCCAAGGAAATGGCGCCCAATGGCATCACGGTGAACGCCGTAGCCCCCGGCGCGATTGCTGGCGGGATGATGGCGCGTTTTTCCCCTGACGAAGTGGAGATGATCGCAGAGGAAATTCCGGCGAACCGGCTTGGCGATCCGCGCGAGGTGGCGGCTGTTGTGCGGTTTCTGTTATCGGCAGATGCCAGCTATGTGACGGGGCAGATCATTAGCCCGAACGGCGGCTGGTATACATAAGCTTGGGCGTGCATAATTTCCGAGAAATAGTGGAAATCTACCTCCTGTGTGGGCAGCAGAAGACTCTATTGCCCCAACGAAAAAAGGAGGGAATTTCCTTATGTCGATTCTGGACAACTTTCGCGACTGGAAAGAATTTCTCGGAGACCGAGTAGAACAGGCCAGACAGGCTGGGATGGAAAGCCAGACGCTGGAAAACGTAGCGTATCAGATTGGAGGCTATCTCGCCGAGCAGGTTGATCCGAAAAATGATCAGGAGCGCTTGCTGAAACAGCTTTGGGACGCGGGCGATCAACAGCAACAACAAGCGCTGGCTTCCCTCATGGTGAAGCTCGTGCAAAATCCAGATAGCCTGAACAAAGGCAATTAGTCTTTTAAATCCCCTATTCACGGGGATTTTTCTTTTCGCGTTTGTTTGTCGAACGATACGAACGTGATATACTACAGAGGAAGATTATTCTGTCTTGGCGGAGAGGATTCTATATGGAAGCGAAAAAAGAATGGTACATGGAGTACGAAATTGCCCGTAACCGTCCTGGTTTGTTGGGTGACGTGTCTTCTATTCTGGGGATGTTGAACATTAATATCGTCACGATCAACGGTGTCGATACGATGCGCCGCGGCATGTTGCTTTTGACAGATGACGATGAAAAAATGGAGGTTTTGCGCAACGTTGTGCAAAAAATGGACAACATAACCATAACGAGGTTACGTCCCCCTACCATGCTGGATCGTCTCGCTGTTCGCCATGGACGCTACATCGAGCGTGACAGCGAGGACAAAAAAACGTTCCGCTTCGTCCGTGACGAGCTGGGGCTGTTGGTAGACTTCATGGCTGAGATTTTGAAAAAAGAGGGCCATCAACTAATTGGAATCCGGGGAATGCCTCGTGTCGGGAAGACAGAATCGATGATTGCAGCCAGCGTGTCTGCGAACAAGCGCTGGACGTTTATTTCATCTACTTTGCTGCGGCAGACAGTGCGCAATTCCTTAGCCATTGATGAATTGTCTACTGATCATGTATATTTGATAGATGGAATTGTTTCAACGCTGCGATCGACAGAGAAGCATTACACCTTGCTTCGGGAGATTATGAACTTTCCTGCCGCGAAGATCATCGAGCATCCGGACATTTTTGTAAGAGAATCAGAGTACGAAATATCTGATTTTCATTACATTATCGAGCTTCGTCACTATCCGGATGAGGAAATTACATACGAGCTGATCAACAATCGCGGCTTCGATAATTTTGACATGAATTAAGGAGGGGCAGCTGTGTCTGAGCTAGGTCAAGTCCTGCAAAGGGCCCGCGAAGAAAAAGGAATCACGCTCGACGACATCCAACGAATCACCAAGATACAGCGGCGATATTTGGAAGCCATTGAAAGAGGTCATTTTCATGTACTTCCCGGCCACTTTTACGCGCGTGCGTTCATTAAGAGTTATGCGGAAGCCGTTGGTCTCGACCCGAATCACATCCTGACGCATTTTCAGGCCGATTTGCCAGCCCAGCCACCTACGGAGCAAGTGGAAAGACTGCGTCGCAGGAGAGTTGCTTCCGCGAACAACCCGCTACAGGCAGGAAGATGGGTTACCAAGACGTTGCTGGTGCTTTTCATTGCCTTGATTATTGGCGTTATTTACATCGCAGCGGTAAATAACAACGGCAATACAATCACCCAGCCTGTACCAAGCGGAACGGTCAATCCTGGAGCGGAAATCGTCACTCCGGGCAATGGTGGAGGGGCTACTACTTCTCCGATTGCGCAGCAGCCGCAACCGCCATCTACTGTCACACCTACTCCTGATCCGGGAACGACAACGCCGGAGCCGGGAGAGGTAGCCTCTTCAGCGACAATCACATTCGAGTCGCAGCAAGGCTCCATGTACAATTACTCTTTGCAAGGCGGAGAGAAAATTACGGTTCATTTGAAAGTGAAGGAAGACAGAAGCTGGTTCGGTGTATCGGAAGGAAAAGGCAAGAAGTATGTGGAGGAAGGCGAACTGCGAAAAGGCGCCAAGGAAGAGATCACGATTGAATTGAAGAAATCGGCGTATGTCCGCCTCGGAAAGCCGACGGCCTTGGAGCTGACCGTGAACGGAGCTGCGGTCGATACATCCAAAATGAAGTTCATGCCGTCGAACCTTACCATCAAAATGAAAGAGGCAACAGCACAGTAGGCAAGCATTATGCTTGCCTTTCGTACTTTCGTCTCTTTTGACACTTCCTTTAGGCTTATATTATACTGGATAGGTGTAATATGGGCTGGTATGACCAATTGGAGGAAAGAGGAAAAAAGATGGCAGAGAAGGTAGGCACGCGTGAAAAAGTAGCGATTGTTACGCTGGGCTGTGAGAAGAATTTGGTCGATTCCGACATGATGGCCCATCTGATAGATGAAAAAGGCTATGAACTGGTTGACAATCCGGAAGAAGCAACCGTGGTCATCGTCAATACCTGTGGCTTCATTGATGCCGCCAAGGAAGAATCTGTGAACAAGATTCTGGAGATGGGCGAGCTGAAGGAAGCCGGCAAGCTGAAATCGCTTGTGGTGGCAGGCTGTCTCACACAACGCTACAAAGAGGATATCTTGAACGAGATCCCTGAAGTGGACGGCATTGTCGGAACAGGCGATTTTATGTCGATTACAGGGATCATTGAAGAATCGCTGGAAGGCAAGCGTCCGATTTTTGTGGGCAACCCAATCTTTGCGTACGAAGATGTCGTCAAGCGAAAAGTGAAAGAAGGCACGTATTCGGCATACATTAAAATTGCCGAGGGATGCGACAATGCCTGTACCTTCTGTAGTATCCCCCTGATGCGTGGCGGATTCCGCAGCCGGACGATCGAGTCCATTCTGGAGGAAGCCCGCCATCTGGCGCAGCAGGGGATTGTGGAGATCAGCTTGATTGCCCAGGACTCCACGAACTACGGTACAGATATTTACGATGGCAAGTTGATGCTTCCCGAGCTGCTCAACCGGCTCGCCGAAGTGGAGGGAATCGAGTGGATTCGTCTGCATTACGCATACCCGGGCTTTTTTACAGACGAATTGATTCAAACGTTTGCTACGAATCCAAAGGTATGCAAATACATCGACATGCCATTGCAGCATTCAGAAGACCACATTCTGAAAAGAATGCGTCGTCCGGGTCGCCAAACGGATATTCGCGAGCTTGTCGGTAAAATCCGCGCGCAAGTACCGGATGTTGCCCTGCGAACTTCCTTGATTGTAGGCTTCCCTGGCGAAAACGAAGAGGACTTTGCCAAGTTGTCCGACTTCGTGAAAGACATCCGTTTTGACCGTTTGGGTGTGTTCACTTATTCGAATGAAGAGGACACCCCGGCTTCCCGTCTGCCTGATCATGTGGACGAAGAGGTCAAGGAAAAGCGGGCGAACATGCTGATGGAAATTCAGCGTGAGATTGCAAGCGAGCGCAATGGCCGCTTTGTCGGCCAGGAGCTGGACGTCCTGATTGAGCGTTACGAAGGGCGCAACGACATTTATGTAGGCCGGACGCAATACGATGCCCCGGAAATTGACGGGGAAGTATTCGTAACCGGATTCAAAGGCAAATTAGGCTCAATCGTAAAGGTAAAGATCACACACTCCTATGAATACGATTTGGCCGGGGAGGTAGTCTAGGTGAATCTCGCCAACCGCATCACCCTCGCCAGGATTTTCCTGGTGCCGGTAGTTATGTTTTTTCTGCTGGTGCGTTACAACATCGGGACATTTTCCATTGGCAGCCTGACGATGACGTATAACGAGCTGATTGCGGCTTTGGTGTTTATCCTAGCAGCCAGTACGGACGGACTCGACGGTTACATTGCACGCAAACGCAAGATCGTGACCAATCTCGGAAAATTTTTGGACCCGCTTGCCGACAAGCTGCTCATCTCTGCTGCCTTGATTTCCTTGGTGGAGATGCAGCGGCTGGAGGCGTGGATTGCGATTGTGATTATCAGCAGGGAGTTTGCTGTAACGGGTTTGCGCCTTGTTGCTGCGGCTGAAGGACAGGTAATTGCTGCCAGTGCTTTGGGTAAACTGAAAACATGGGTGCAGATCGTGGCGATTACAGCCGTCATGATCCGCAATTTCCCATTCGGCTTTTTCGGGATTCCCTTCGATGAGGTAGCCACTTGGGCCATGGTTGTGATTACGCTTTATTCCGGGTACGACTACTTTGCGAAAAATCGCAACGTCATCCAATACTCGTAGTTACGGGTATTGGTCTCTTTTTTCACAAGACTCTTCTCTTGCGCCACTATCGGTGATAAACTGTTTGGTTAGAGGCTTTTCTACTCTCAAAGAGAATGGATGAGGAAAATGAGAGCGGAGATTATCGCAGTAGGTACCGAGCTTTTGCTAGGCCAGATTGCCAACACCAATGCTCAGTTTCTCTCGCAAAAACTGGCGGAAATTGGTGTCGGAGTGTATTTTCATTCCGTTGTCGGCGATAACACGCAGCGGTTGCAGCAGGTGATCGCCCTCGCAGCCGACCGTTCCGATCTTGTCATTTTTACGGGTGGGCTTGGACCGACTCAGGATGACCTGACAAAAGAAACAGTGGCAGGGCACGTGGGCGTCGGACTGGAGACAAATCCGGAAGCCATGGAAAGAATTGAACAATTCTTTTTGCAACGTGGGATTGTCATGACGGAAAACAATCGGAAGCAGGCGCTGTTTCTCTCAGGCAGCCATGTCTTCCCCAATGACTTCGGGATGGCGCCTGGGATGGCGATCCGTCATGACAGTTGCACGTTCGTGCTTCTCCCTGGACCGCCTAGCGAGCTGTACCCGATGGTGGAGCATTACGTCATGCCGTACTTGACGGATCTGTTGCCGGAGAAGCGAGTATTTCATTCTCATGTGCTGCGCTTCTACGGGATCGGTGAGTCTGCTCTGGAGGAGCGGTTGCTGGATCTGATTGAAAAACAGGACAACCCGACGATTGCTCCGTATGCAAAAGAATTTGAAGTAACGCTGCGGATTACGGCGAGGGCCTCAACGGCAGAAGAAGGAGAAGCCTTGATTTTGCCGGTCGAGGAGGAGATTCGCAAGCGCGTTGGCGAGTACGTGTACGGGATGGGTGAGGATTCTTCCCTGCACGATGTATTGGTAAGCGAACTGAAAAAGCGAAACGAGACCATCGCGTGTGCAGAGAGCTGTACAGGCGGCACGATCGCTTCGCTCATTACTTCCGTTCCTGGCAGTTCGTCTGTTTTCCAAGGAGGCATCGTTTGCTATACAAACGATGTGAAAAACCAGCTGCTCGACGTGCCTGAAGAAGTGTTGTCCACAGACGGCGCAGTCAGCCGCCAGACAGCGCAGCTGCTTGCGGAGAATGTACGAGCCAAGCTGGGAGCCACATACGGAGTTTCCGTGACGGGTGTGGCTGGTCCCGATCCATCGGAAGGCAAGCCTGTAGGTCTTGTCTACGTAGGGATTGCGGGTGAAGGGATGCCAACAGTAGTCAAAGAGCTTCGCCTTGCAGGCAGAAGAAAGGCGATTGTTGGGCGTGCCGCCAAATTTGCGCTATTTTATGCGCTGCAAATGCAAAAAGAAAGGTGACGTTTTCATGACGATGTTTTCTGATTTTCCTTTACATAAATCCATTTTGCAGGCGATCCACGATATGGGCTTCGAAGAGCCATCGCCGATTCAGGCAGCCTGCATTCCGAAAGTGCTGGACGGAGGAGACTTGATCGGTCAAGCACAGACCGGAACGGGAAAAACAGCGGCTTTCGGGATTCCGCTTGTAGAAAAAATTACACCAGCCAATCGCGTACAAGCGATTGTGTTGACCCCGACTCGCGAGTTGGCCATCCAGGTTGCCGGAGAGCTTTTGCGCATCTCCAAGTACAACAAAGTGCGCACACTGCCAATCTACGGCGGACAGTCCATCGGTCACCAGATTCGCGCTCTGCGCCAAGGCGTACAGATCGTGGTGGGAACCCCTGGACGCGTCATGGACCATTTGCGTCGCAAAACGCTGAAGCTGGAGAATGTACATACGCTCATTCTCGATGAAGCGGACGAAATGCTGGACATGGGCTTCATCGAAGATATCGAAACAATCATCAATCATATGCCGGAAGAGCGCCAGACGTTGCTCTTCTCTGCAACGATGCCGCCTGAAATCAAGCGTTTGGCTACCCGTTACATGAAACAGCCGCAAACGATCGCTGTCAGCCGCGAAGAAGTGACAGCGCCGTTGATCGAGCAAGTGTACTACAAAGTGTTCGACCGAAACAAAGTGGAGAGCCTGTGTCGCATTCTCGACAGCGAAGATGTAGAGCTTGGCATCATCTTTTGCCGTACCAAACGCGGCGTAGATGAGCTGTCCGAAGTGCTGCAATCCCGCGGATACTTGGCAGATGGCTTGCACGGTGACCTGTCCCAGGCACAGCGCGACAAAGTGATGAACTCTTTCCGTGAAGGCTCGATTGAATTTTTGATCGCAACAGACGTAGCAGCGCGCGGGATCGACGTAGGCAACGTCTCGCACGTAATCAACTACGACATTCCGCAAGACTCCGAAAGCTACGTGCACCGGATCGGCCGTACAGGTCGTGCAGGACGCAAAGGAATCGCCATGACATTGGTGACGCCGCGCGAAGTCAGACAGATGATGTTCATCCAGAAGCAGACAAAAGCGCAAGTGCTGTCCCGCAACGTACCGTCGCTTGAGGAAGTGGCGGAGCGCAAGCAAGAACAGCTTCGCGAGCAGCTGACAAGCCTTTTGGAGAGCGATGCGATCGCGGATATGTACCAAAAGGTTGCGGAATCGCTCGTCGCCCAATACCCGGCCGAGAAAGTCGCGGCTGCTGCGCTGCATCTGGCTTTCCATTCCGAAGCAGGCCAAATGCAGGAGGCAGAAGCGTACAACTTCGGAGAGACGGGTGCTGCAAAAGGCATGGTTCGCTTCTTCCTGAACGTAGGCCGCAATGCGAACATGAAGCCGCAAGATTTGGTGCGCGAGATTTCCGAGTCGGTAGGCATTCCTGGCAAATCGGTTGGCCGCATCGACATTTTCGAGAACTTCACGTTCGTGGAAGTGCCGGAAGAAGTGGCGGCATTCGTTTACGAGTCGCTGCGCCAAACCCGCATCAACGGCAAACGCATCAACCTGGAGCCGGCAAAGCCGCGCGGTGCAAAACGCTCCTAATTGCTCAGGTGAAAAACAGACAGCCATTTCTCTGGAACTATCCAGAAAATGGCTGTTTTTTACGATGCGAATATTTGTTCGCAAAAAACACTTGGCAAACGGTTCTATCTCGATGTATGATGAAGACAAGCAAAAGAGATGCGAAAAGTGAAAGGGTGTGTACCATTTGTCAGATCGTCGCGCAGCTTTGGAGAGTGCATTGCGTCAAATAGAAAAGCAGTTCGGAAAAGGTTCCATCATGAAGTTGGGAGAGGTGTCCAACGTTCAGATTTCGACCGTTTCCAGTGGTGCGTTAGCGTTGGATATCGCATTGGGTGTAGGTGGATTCCCACGTGGCCGTATCGTCGAGATTTATGGTCCTGAGTCTTCCGGTAAAACAACCGTAGCGCTCCATGCGATCGCAGAAGTACAACGTCAAGGTGGACAAGCGGCTTTCATCGACGCCGAGCATGCACTGGACCCTGTCTATGCAGCCAAGCTGGGCGTGAACATCGATGAGTTGCTGCTTTCCCAGCCGGATACAGGGGAGCAAGCATTGGAAATTGCCGAAGCGCTGGTGCGCTCCGGTGCAGTAGATATCATCGTAGTGGACTCTGTAGCAGCACTGGTTCCAAAAGCAGAGATTGAAGGCGAGATGGGAGATTCCCACGTAGGTTTGCAAGCCCGCTTGATGTCGCAAGCTTTGCGCAAACTGTCCGGTGCGATCAACAAGTCCAAGACAATCGCGATCTTCATCAACCAGTTGCGTGAAAAAGTAGGCGTGATGTTCGGTAACCCAGAGACAACTCCAGGTGGACGCGCTCTGAAATTCTACGCCAGCGTGCGTCTGGATGTTCGTAAAGCAGAATCGATCAAAGTCGGTAACGATATCCTTGGCAGCAAGACCAAGATCAAGGTCGTGAAAAACAAAGTAGCGCCACCGTTCAAAGTCGCTGAAGTGGACATCATGTACGGGGAAGGGATCTCCAAAGAGGGCAGCATCCTCGATATCGGTTCCGAAATCGATGTGGTACAAAAAAGTGGTGCTTGGTACTCCTTCAACGAGGAGCGCCTCGGCCAAGGACGGGAAAACTCGAAAGTCTTCCTCAAAGAAAACCCGCATATTGCTTCCCAAATCGAGACAAAGGTTCGCGAGTATTTCAGCCTCAATCCAGGCTCTGTTCCTGAAGCAGAACCAGTCGTCGATCCTGAGCAAGACGAAGAGCCAGCATTTGACCTTGAGTAATGGAGCATAAGTGAACAGCCTGTCGATGAGACAGGCTGTTTTCTGTGACAGACGTCCCGAGGCTTTTCTATGTTCTATTAGATTGAACAACAAAGCCGAAGAAAGGAGTGGGCCAAAATGAAGAGCGGCCAAATCACTGCCGTTCACCGCGACAACAAGCAAAAACAGCGGTATCACATTGATTTGGATGGGGAGTATGCGTTTACGGTACATGAAGACATACTGGTAAAGTACAACCTATTTAAAGGCACCGATGTGGACGAGTCGTTTTATTGTGAAGTGCTGGTGGCGGAAGAGCGACACAAGGCGTATTTGGGCGCCCTGAAATACTTGGGGATGCGCCCGCGCACCCGCAGTCAGTTGCAAGCGTATTTGCTGGACAAAGGCTTTGATGCAAAAGTTGCCGATGAGATTTGCCAGCGTTGCGAAGATCACGGATACATAGACGATGAAGCATTTGCCAAGCAGTGGGTGGAAGAACGGCTGCGCCTGAAGCCGCGAAGCTCCTACATGCTGCGCATGGAACTGGCGCAGCGCGGGGTAGACAAGGCGATTGCCGAAGATGCCGTGCAAGGCGTTTCAAGAGAGGCTGAACTGGAAGCTGCCCGCGCTTTGATAGAGAAGAAAGCGCGGCGGATCACAGGAGCGCCGAATCCTGACGAGGAGCGAAAACTACTCGCCATGCTGATGCGCAAGGGCTTCTCGCATTCCATCATCCAGCAAGTTCGCACAGAATTGCGTCAGAGAAGGGACGAAGAGCGCTGACTCTATTTGCATGATCTTGACAATTCTTGTTCACAAATAATAAAATAGGTTTGTATTTACTTGGTGTATCATAACTTTTGACGCTTTGCTCACTCGTTGCCTGTGAAACAACTGAACAACCGTGCGATAGCAGTACGGATTCAGCGGACCGAGTAAAATCGGTCTTGTTTTTTAGCGAATGCTCTATGTGAGAGCAAAACGAAAGCGGCACTCCATGAAAAACGAATGCTTGGAAAGCGGGGAGATCTTACAATAAGGAGGTGAAACGAAAAAGTCTATGGAGCCTATACTAACAGTTGTCATCGTGCTCGTCGCCCTGCTCATCGGCTTGGGTGCTGGCTACTTCATTCGAAAATCGATTGCGGAAGCAAAGATCTCCAGTGCGGAGGAAGCTGCACGCCAGATCGTCGAGGAAGCGAAACGGGACGCCGAAGCCGTTAAAAAGGAAAAGGTGCTGGAAGCCAAGGATGAAGTGTTCAAACTTCGTTCCGAAGCAGAAACCGAGTTGCGCGAAAGACGCAACGAGATCCAGCGTCAGGAACGGCGCATTCTTCAAAAAGAAGAAACGCTGGACCGCAAGATGGAACAGTTGGAGCGCAAAGAGGAAGAATTGGCTGAGCGCGACCGCGCCATCGCAGAACTGCAAAGCAAGGTAGAGCACTTATATAAAGAACAAGTTTCCGAGTTGGAACGCATTTCCGGATTGACGCAGGATGAGGCGAAAAATATCATTCTGACTGACGTGGAAAATACCGTTCGCCACGAAATGGCCGTGATGATCAAAGAGATAGAGACGCAGGCCAAAGAAGAGGCGGACAAGCGTGCTCGCGAAATTATTACCACCTCCATTCAGCGCTGTGCAGCTGATCACGTAGCAGAGACAACCGTTTCTGTGGTGACGTTGCCAAACGATGAGATGAAGGGGCGGATTATCGGACGGGAAGGACGAAACATCCGTGCTTTGGAGACGTTGACGGGAATCGATCTGATTATCGACGACACTCCGGAAGCAGTCATCCTGTCTGGCTTTGATCCGATCCGTCGGGAAATCGCCAAGACGGCGCTCGACAAGCTCGTTGCAGACGGACGCATCCACCCGGCCCGCATTGAGGAAATGGTGGAAAAAGCGCGCCGCGAAGTAGACGAGCGTATCCGTGAATACGGAGAACAAGCAACATTTGAAACTGGCGTACATGGCCTGCATCCGGATCTGATCAAGATTTTGGGACGACTGCGTTATCGTACCAGCTATGGTCAGAACGTGCTGAAGCACTCGATGGAAGTGGCTCATCTCGCTGGCTTGATGGCAGCAGAACTGAAAGAAGACGTGAAGCTGGCCAAACGTGCAGGTCTTCTGCACGATATCGGAAAAGCGATTGACCATGAAGTGGAAGGCTCACACGTGGAAATCGGTGTGGAGCTGGCCAAGAAGTACAACGAGCATCATGTTGTTGTCAACAGTATTGCTTCTCATCACGGTGATACCGAACCAACTTCCGTCATTGCCATGCTCGTGGGAGCGGCAGATGCTCTGTCTGCTGCACGTCCAGGCGCACGCCGTGAGACATTGGAAACTTATATCAGACGTTTGGAGAAACTCGAAGAAATCTCTGAGTCGTTCGATGGCGTAGAAAAGTCTTATGCGATTCAAGCGGGACGCGAAATTCGCGTAATGGTTCAACCTGACAAGATTGATGATGCGGAAGCTACCCGTCTGGCACGGGAGATCACAAAACGAATTGAAAATGAACTGGACTACCCGGGACATATCAAAGTAACGGTCATCCGTGAAACACGGGCAGTCGAGTATGCAAAGTAAAGTGGCTAATGGCCACTTTACTTTTTTTCTAAACGCTTGCAGTTGTGTATACTAGCAATGAGGTGAATGTCAGATGAAGCTGTTGTTTATCGGAGATATTATGGGATCGCCCGGCAGAGAAATCGTGAAAACGTACCTGCCGCTTTTGAAAAGAAAATACGGACCAACCTTTATCGTCGCCAATGGCGAAAATGCGGCACACGGTCGCGGGATTACAGAAAAAATTACGAAAGAGCTGTTCGAATGGGGAGTCCAGGCGATTACGCTCGGAAACCATACGTGGGATCAACGAGAAATTTTTGACTTTATCGATGATGAGCCGCGAATGATTCGTCCGGCGAATTTTCCGGCAGGAACGCCTGGAAAAGGCATTACATACATCAAGCAGCCAGAAGGAGAGCTGGCGGTAATCAATTTGATGGGCAGGACGTTCCTTCCTCCGCTCGATTGCCCGTTTCAGATGGCAGACAAACTGGTTGAGCAAGCGCGCAAACGCACCAAATTGATTTTTGTCGATTTTCACGCCGAGGCGACATCGGAGAAGCAAGCTATGTCCTGGTATCTCGACGGGCGGGTTAGCGCGGTTGTAGGTACGCATACGCACGTGCAGACGGCTGACGAACGGGTTTTGCCGCAAGGAACAGGCTTTTTGTGCGACGTCGGCATGTGCGGCCCAAGCAACGGCATTCTCGGGATGGAGCGGGAAGCCGTGATCAAGAAATTTTTGACCCAGCTGCCTGTCCGTTTCGAAGTGGCGCCTGATCCGGCGCAGTTGAACGCTGTCCTGATTACGCTGGATAAAGCCACTGGCCACGCGAAGAAATTGCAGCGAATCAGAATTGACGTAGACCACCCGTTTATGGAATAATAAACATAAGATTAGAATTTTTTGAATCTTTCTAGCGAGTTAGCAGGAATTTTTAGGGGTTATGCGAATATCATTCTAATGATGACAGGATTCCTATCAGACGGGAGGTTCAAAAAGGATGGAAGTATTAAAAGTTTCAGCAAAGTCTAACCCCAATTCCGTTGCTGGTGCCCTTGCCGGCGTTCTTAGAGAACGCGGTGCAGCTGAAATCCAAGCCATTGGCGCTGGGGCGCTTAATCAAGCTGTGAAGGCCGTAGCAATCGCACGAGGGTTCGTAGCGCCGAGTGGAGTTGACCTCATATGTATTCCAGCCTTTACCGACATCGTGATTGATGGAGAAGAGCGTACTGCAATCAAACTAATCGTAGAACCCAGATAATAAAACTGCAAACGTATCGCCTGCCTGTTTGTTCGAAGAATGAACAGGTTTTTTCGTGTGCAAATATGCGGTTACATAGAAGGAGAGAGAATCATGAACGTATTCGATGCGCATTGCGATGTATTGTGCAAGCTGTGGAAAGAGCCGGAGCGTGACTTCTATAAAGAAGACGATTTTTTGCAGGCTGGTTTTCCCGCTCTCGTGAAAGGGAATGTAGATATACAGGTGCTTGCCTGTTTTGTTCCTACTCATGTGCCTTATGGCCGCCGTTTTCATACGATACTAGAAATGATCGATATATTTTATGAAAAGGTGGCGAGTGAACAATTCCGCCCGATTTACACGAAAGCTGATTTGGACGAGCGCGTATTAAAGGGGGAGAAAGGGGCTATTCTGTTTGTAGAAGGAGCACACGCCCTGGAGGAAAGCCTCGTACAGCTTCGCACATGGTATCGCCTTGGTGTTCGCGGAATGACATTGACCTGGAACCACGGCAACTGTGTGGCAGATGGCAGCGGGGAACCGAACCCGGGTGGACTCACCGCATTTGGTCGACAAGTAATAGAAGAAATGAATCGGCTCGGGATGATCGTCGACGTTTCCCACTTGGCCGATCCGGGGTTTTGGGACGTGATGGAGATTTCCAAAGCACCTGTCATCGCTTCCCACTCCAATGCGCGACAAATTTGCCGCCATCCGCGCAACTTGACGGACGAGCAGATTCGCGCCTTGATTGCCAAGGATGGAGTCATGGGGCTGACGTTTGTCGACTTTTTCACGGTGGAAGAGAAGCGGACGGCATGGATTGATGACTTGCTGCGCCATTTGGATCACGTATGCGGGCTGGGCGGAGTCGATCATGTTGCGTTTGGTTCCGACTTTGACGGCATCACGAACACCTTTGGCGACCTGTCTTCCTCAGCAGCGTATTCCCAATTACTAGAAGCTCTGCTTAGACGTTACAAAGAGGCGGAAGTATTGAAATTTGTGCGAGGAAATTGGTTGCGTGTTTTCGGAAACGTGCTACAATAATACATGAGGATATTAATGTACCAAGTTCAACATTAAAATTCAGGTCAAAAGTAAGTTGAGTAAAAGCACTTGCAATTTGACAGGGACAGGACTACAATTGTTACTGTCTATGCACAGAATTGTCACATCTTATCAATCTTTTCGGGTAAGATGGGCAGCTTTCTCACAGTCACTGAAAGGGTGGAATCTGAATGATTAGTCAACTTTCCTGGAAAGTTGGAGGACAGCAAGGGGAGGGTATCGAGAGTACTGGTGAGATTTTCTCGATGGCGATGAACCGGATGGGTTACCATCTGTACAGCTACCGTCACTTCTCTTCCCGTATTAAGGGTGGACACACGAACAACAAAATTCGCGTGAGCACAACACCAATGCGTGCGATCTCTGACGATCTGGACATTCTCGTAGCGTTTGACCAGGAGACGATCGATTTCAATGCGCATGAGCTGCGCGAAGGCGGCATCATTATCGCGG
Source organism: Brevibacillus sp. FSL K6-0770 (assembly GCF_038000275.1). Classification (NCBI taxonomy): domain Bacteria; kingdom Bacillati; phylum Bacillota; class Bacilli; order Caryophanales; family Paenibacillaceae; genus Brevibacillus; species Brevibacillus sp. FSL K6-0770. The sequence continues at coordinate 3,409,511 of NZ_JBBOBQ010000001.1, read as the reverse complement.
ATGCTAAATTCAATCCAAAGTTGCCGGACGGGTTGAAGCCAGTTCGCTTCTTCACTGTACCACTAACTGAGATTGCTGATGAACTGGGAACTTCCCTGATGAAAAACATGGTGTCGATTGGTGCGTCCAGTGCAATCCTCGGCATTCCAGTGGAAAGTTACCGTGTTATCGTTGAAGATATGTTCCTCCGCAAAGGCGAAAAAGTGGTTGAAAAGAACATGGATGCCATTCGTCGCGGATTTGATTTCGTAAATGAACTGACTGGCGGTCAACTGCCTGAATTCCAAATGGAAAAAGCAGATCCGCAAAAACAACTGTTCCTGATCGGTAACGATGCGATCGCTCTGGGTGCTGTAGCAGCAGGCTGCCGCTTCATGCCAGCTTACCCGATCACACCTGCTTCCGAAGTAATGGAATACTTGATCAAAAAGCTGCCAAAATTGGGCGGAACCGTTATCCAAACGGAAGACGAGATCGCTGCGATTACAATGGCAATCGGTGCTAACTACGGTGGTGCCCGTTCCTTGACTGCTTCTGCAGGTCCTGGTCTGGCTCTGATGATGGAAGCAATCGGTCTGGCTGGTATCACAGAAACACCAGTTGTGATCGTGAACACGCAACGTGGTGGCCCATCTACAGGTATGCCTACCAAAATCGAGCAATCCGACGTGAATGCGATGATTTATGGTACTCACGGTGACATTCCAAAAGTCGTTATCACGCCAAGCACAGTAGAAGAGTGTTTCTACGATGCCGTTGAAGCTTTCAACATTGCCGAAGAATATCAGTTGCCAGTTATTTTGATGACTGACCTGACTCTTTCCTTGGGCAAACAAACTGTTACTCCATTTGACTACAGCCAAGTAGAAATCCGCCGCGGAAAACTGCTTGCTGGACAAGAATTGCCAGAAAAAGAGCAAAACGACCTGTTCAAACGTTATGAAGTAACCGAAGACGGCGTTTCTCCACGCGTAATTCCTGGTCAAAAATACGGTCTGCACCACGTAACAGGTGTTGAGCATGATCAAACGGGTCGTCCGTCCGAGAATGCTGCTAACCGTGTTCAACAAATGGATAAACGTATGCGCAAGCTGGAAGGCGTACTGAAAACTTTCAAAAACCCTGTAACTGTCGATGCACCTCACGCTGAAGCGGATGTTCTGGTAGTAGGTATCAACTCTACCATCGGTACGATTCAAGAAGCAAAAGGCCGTCTGGAAAAAGAGGGAGTGAAAGTAAACCACGCGCAAATCCGTTTGCTGCACCCATTCCCAACTGAACAAATCAAAGCACTTGTGGACAAAGCGAAGAAAGTCGTTGTTGTTGAGCACAACATCCAAGCGCAAGTTACAAACCTGCTCAAACAACACGTTGGAAACGCGGAAAAAATCCAATCTGTGCTCAAATATGACGGTAACCCATTCCTGCCGAAGGAAATCTATGCTGAAGTGAAGGAGCTGGTAAAACATGGCGACTATGAAAGAGTTTCGAAATAACGTAAAGCCTAACTGGTGCCCAGGCTGTGGAGACTTCTCCATCCAGGCGGCTATTCAACGCGCCGCAGCAAACGTAGGTCTGGAACCTGAAAATCTGGCGGTTATTTCTGGTATCGGGTGTTCCGGGCGCATTTCCGGTTACATCAACTGCTATGGTTTCCACGGTATTCACGGACGTTCCCTGCCAATCGCACAAGGTGTGAAAATGGCAAACCGCGAGCTGACTGTTATCGCAGCCGGTGGTGACGGGGATGGATTTGCAATCGGTATGGGCCACACTGTACACGCGATCCGTCGTAACATGAACGTTACGTACATCGTAATGGACAACCAAATTTACGGTCTGACAAAAGGTCAAACCTCCCCGCGTTCCGCGACTGGTTTCGTGACCAAGTCTACACCGCAAGGCTCTATCGAGTCTTCCATCACTCCAGTTGAACTGGCGCTGTCTGTTGGTGCGACTTTCGTTGCTCAATCTTTCTCCAGCGACCTGAAAGGTTTGACTGATCTGATTGAAAAAGGTATCCAACACGAAGGCTTCTCCCTGATCAACGTATTCAGCCCTTGTGTAACCTATAACAAAGTAAACACCTATGACTGGTTCAAAGAGAACATCGTGCCTGTAGACACAATCGAAGGCTACGATCCTCATGACCGCATCAAGGCTATGTCTACTTCCATGCAATACAAAGGTCTGATCACTGGTCTGATCTACCAAAACACCGAGCAAAAACCTTACGAAGCTCTCGTAAAAGGCTTCAAAGAAGAAGGCTTGGCAAACCAAGACATTCGTCTTTCCCAAGAAGACTTCGATAAACTGGTTGCAGAATTTGCATAAGGTTTCGATGAAAAAACCTCTCCGAAAAACGGAGAGGTTTTTTTGCGTTATTACCAGGCGCGATCCCGCCATTGTCTGTAGACGAGCATCACCAGGAAAAACAGGACAAGCTGCCCAAACAGCGGGTACAAAAAGCGCAGCAGCGAGCTGAAACCGATAAAGCTGACCAGGTAGCAAATCAGTAAAATCCCGAGAAGAATTGTCGGGCCACGCAACCGGGTAACTTGGCGGATTTGCTGGGCCAGGCCGAAGACGTTGGCTACGAGAGTCGAGAAAATTTCCGCGTAGACCAGCAGCGAGAACAAAAAGGGGATTCCTTTGCCCAGTCCTTTTAGCAAGGCAATCATCGGCATTTCCGCCTCCTGGATACCCGGCATTTTTACCGACAGCGAGCAATAGGCGAGCAATAGGAGCAGGCCGATTCCCAGTCCACCGATGATTCCGCCGGCGATCAGTGGCTTTTCGCTCGTACTATGTCTGCCGATTGGCACAAGAACTGCTTGTGTAAGCGTGACATTTAAGGCAACATAATAGAGAGGAGAGCTGATCCAGGCCAAGGGGCGTACGGCTTCTACCGTGACGCCTGTAAACAGCCACGGCTTCGAATAGAGAAACACGAGCAGCGTAAACAAAATCAGCATCGGTACAAAGATGCTGTTTACTTGATGGATGGCAAACAACCCTTTGCGGGTCACGAAGAAAATCAAGATCATGCTAAGCCAAATGCCGATTTGCGGAGACAAGCGAAACGACTCCCAGAAAATAGCGCCAGTAGCCGCTAACATGACGGATGTAGTTCCTAGCAACACCGTCAATAGCAACGTGTTGAAAACCGTGCCAAAAGGGTGCCCAAACAAATACGTGCTGACTTCTTGATAGGAATCGGCCTGGATGCGATAGGAAATCAGCATGACACGGATTCCGGCCCATACAAATAAACTTGTGGCGATGACAATGCCGATCAAGCCTTGCGTTCCGTATTGAACAAAGAACTCGACAATTTCTTTGCCAGAAGCAAAACCAGCCCCTACGACGGTACCGATATACGTAAAAGCGATTTGCCATGAGGCTCTCCATGTTCCTTGCATCTCAGACCTCCTGTCCCACCTTATTCCATCCTATGAATGGGAGTGAACCGAATATGCGCGTAACCGTACTTGGCTACCAATCTCCTTACCCAGGCCCTCAGGGTGCCACTCCAGGCTATTTGATCGAAACAGAGGAAGTGAAGCTGCTCCTGGATTGCGGAAGCGGGGTGCTTTCCCAGTTAGGCGTTCATTTGCCTGTTTACGAAGTGGATGCCTTGCTATTGTCTCACTATCATCACGACCATGTGGCAGATGTCGGTGTGTTGCAGTACGGCTTGATGGTTCATCAACTGTTCGGACAGCGGCCTGCTGACAAGCCGCTCCCCATCTACGCTCCAGACAAGCCAGAGGGACAGACAAAAACGTTGACGTACCGGGACGCAACCCGCTTTTTTCCGGTTCACGCGGAGACCAGCCTGTCCATTGGAGATGCGCACATCTCCTTTTTGCGTACCGACCATGGAGACGGCGACCCTTGCTATGCGATGCGCCTTGTGGCAAACGGCAAGACGCTGGTGTATGGCGCAGACAGCGGGCCTGGCACCAACTGGAGCGGTTTTGTCGATGGGGCAGACCTGTTCATTTGCGAAGGGACTTATTTGGATCATAACCTGCCTTCCAGGCCAAACGGGCATTTGTCCGTTCGCCAGGCAGCGGAGTTGGCGCAAGCGCACCACTGTCGTTCTTTGCTGATCACCCATCTGTTTCACGGGTATCCGGAGAGCGACGTACTGGCGCAGGCAGAGGCGTTTGTGGCAGGTCCCGTCTATGCGGCCCGGATTGGATTGAAAATCGAACTATAAGCGATGTGTGCGACACAAAGAGAGGAGAGAGGGCAGTGTTTCCAAATGTATTAGAGGTAGCACGAAAACTGATTCGCGAGCGAGTACAACCGGGAGAAACGGTGATTGACGCCACGATGGGCAACGGAAATGACACCATGTTTCTGGCGCAGCTCGTCCAGGAGACCGGGAAAGTTATCGCTTTTGATATTCAGCCACAGGCGATTGCCAAAACGAAAGAGCGATTGGAGCGCGAAGGCTTGGCAGAGCGCGTCGAGCTGAAGCTTGCCAGTCACGAGGAGATCGACCGACTGGACGGGCAAGCAGGTGCGATCATGTTCAATCTCGGCTATTTGCCAGGCGGCGACAAAGAAATTACGACGCAAGCGACGAGCACGATTCGAGCGATCCAGTCTGGTCTGCAAGTGCTTCGACCAGGGGGAGTCATGACCGTCATGATCTACTGGGGCCACACAGCAGGCGAAGTCGAGAAGGAAGCCGTCGAGTCTTTTTGCCAGGAACTCAGCCAGCTTGAGTTTCTCGTGCTGAAATACCAGTACGTCAACCAGCAAAACCAGGCTCCCTTTTTGCTGGCGATCGAACGCCGGGGGCAATGAGTTCATTTCCCTTTCCCGGGCAAGCGCATATTCCGACAGATTACGGAACGGGTACGAGAAATTTGTCTGGAGCTGGAATAGGCTTGCTGTTCGCAAAATAGGCACGCCCCTGCCGTTTTTCACACATACCTTATGGTGAGGAATGGAGCAAGGGGGATCTTTTGTGAACAGAATCGGCATTATGTTGGATTGGGGCATTATGCAGAAAGGGATCAAAGGAGACAAGTCTTACGAGCGTCTGCCGTACTATGTAGAAATCGGCAAAGAGCTCGGATTGGAGCCTGTCTTTTTTCACCCCAGGCATGTCCTTGCAGGCGATGAACGGGTGCAGGGCTATTTTTGGAACGGACACAGACTCGTTTCCCGATTGGTCCATATACCGAAAGTGATCCATAATCGCGTCCTGACAGGGGATCAAAAGGCCCGTGCCGTCATCTCCAGACTGAGCAGGAAAAAGACGGTCTTTAACGGCCTCGTTGTCCGCGACAAGCGCAAGGTCCACCAGATGCTTTGGAAAAATGAGCAGATTCGTCCATACTTGCCTAACACGGTTCCCTATTCAGGAGAACAGCTTCGCCAGTTTCTCGATAAATACCAAGTTGTCTACGTCAAGCCGTCGATTGGCTCTGTCGGCATCGGAGTAGCCAGAATCGAGCGACACGGCAGCGACTACCACTTTATCGCTTCGAAAAAACGCAAAGTGATGTCACGCCCCGAACTGTTGGCGGCTGTCCGCCGTTGGGTCGGCAACAAGCGCTTTCTCATCCAGCGCGGGATTCCGCTGGCGCGTTACGGAGGAAAAACGTTTGACATCCGTGTATCGGTGCAAAAAAACAGGGAGCGGGACTGGACAGTGAGCGGTATGGTTGCCAAAGTGGCCAACAGCAAAAACAAGCTGAGCAACCTTTCACGGGGCGGAAGAGCGGTTCCTTTTTCGGAGGCTGTGTCGACCCTGTTCACGCCTGAACAACAAGCGCAGACGGTCCAGCGAATCAATGACGCGGCAGTAGCGATCGCGAAACAGTACGGGCGTCATTTTCCTTCTCTGGCCGACCTTGGCATGGACATGGGGATCGACGAGAAAGGCAATCCGTATTTGATCGAGGTCAATGTGCGCGATCAGCGCTATTCCTTTTTCAAAGCAGGGGAAAAAGCGATGTTCAAGCAGACGTATCGTCATCCGATGGAGTATGCATTGACATTGATCGAGGAGCAAAAGCTCAGAAAAAAACATGCGGCCCAATACTTGCGGCTGCACGGTTGACGCTGGAAAGCAGACCATTGCGAGAGCAACGTCTGCTTTTTCATTTTGGCGGGAAAAGCAAGACACGTATTGACGAAAGAGAGCAGCTATGTATAATCTTGGGAAAAAGAGAAAGCGAGAAGCTGTGAATGAAACGCTACGTGTGGTGGATTGTGCTGGTCGTTGTGCTCTTGCTCGTGCTGACGCCTTTTGTTTATGTCGAATACAACAAGTACGCCTACGCCGAGCGCGTGAAAACATATTTGGTAGAGGAAGCGCATTACAAGCCAGAGCAGATCAAGTCGGTAACAGGGGTATGGAGCAAGAAGCTGCCGAGCTTTTTAGCGGAAGTCGTCTTTGCGGACGAGCCGGAAGTGACCTACATCTATTTCGCTCACAACGATGTGATGCAGTACGGTTATGTGCTCACAGACGAAGGGAAAAAGCGGGGATGGGAAGAGAAGGACCTGAAGCACGATCACCGCAAACAGGAATGACGGGAAAAGCTGATGGAGAACGAAAAGGACGGCGGCGCTGGCCCCCGTCTTTTTGCATGCAACGTCAAGCTTTCTCTTGTGCCGACTGCTGTTCGGCCAATGGGTACGGCAAGTTGCGGAAATGGCGATAAACCAGAGCCAAAATCGATTTGCGCGTTAAAATTCCTTGGAAGTAATGCTCCTTGTCTTCAATACAGACAAACGGGTGATTAATCGAGACTTCCAAAGCCTTTAAAAATTCATCCGTATCATTCAGACGCGGCACTTTCGTGTCCATGACATCATCGACGGTATGCTCGGAGATTTTTTCAAGCTCGAAGCGTTCGAGTCCAAGCGATTTGTTGATAATCATGTTTGTGCTGATCAAACCGTGCAAACGGTATTGGTGATCCAGTACCGGAACAGCCGAGTAACCGGATTTGATGAGGACGAGCAGGGCGTGCTCAAGTGAGTTCCCCAATTGCACATGAGCGACCTTAGTGGAAGCGATAATAAGCTCTTTAATGGGAGTATGTAACAATGGAATTTCCTGATTCATCAGATCGACCACCTTTTCTGTCGTCTACGGCAGCCAATGCGCTGCCAGTGATCCTCTTCTATGATACCGTAAGTGCGGTGCCAGCGGTAGATCTACACAAAAAAAGCCCGGCAGTTTGCCAGGCAAAGAATCGAGGTGTGGAACAATTGTCCCTGATTCTAGTATGCAAGAAGGAGCCTTTGATTACATTAGGAGTTTGGAGGAAAGCAAACGCGGGGCGCTATGCTTTGTAAACTTCCGTCTTGTAAAGCGGCTTGGATGTCGCCTTGCCTTTTCCCCGCATCCAGTGCGAGACGAGGGTATGCTCGTACAGGAAAATACAGAGCGGCGGCGTCACGACGAACATCGCCAGCATAATCCAGGGCGTGGACCAATCCAGCCGGAAAATGACATAGCTCTCAAGCAAAAACAAGATCAGCGGATGGACGAGATAGATCGCCATGTTTTGCCGGGCCATGTCCGATAGCCATTGCCCGAACTTGGGCAGCTTTCCGAGATAGCGGGAAAGCGAGTAAAAGCTGATCAGAAAGCTTGTCGTATAGAGCAAATAGAGCGGATTGAAGATGTTCAGGCTCTCGTAATACGACTTCGAGCCGCTCACGAAATCGTTTGCAATCCAGAGCGCGGTGATCAGCGTGACGATACAGGCAGGCACTTGCAAACGCCATGTCCAGGCTCGCCATTTCTCCAGATTCAGGCCAGCGTACGCACCGAGGGCGAACGTGAAGATGTACATATGCACGTAGTTTTGTCCAGCCACATACGTATGCTGGAAAAAAGTCAAAAGCGGTGAAGCTGCCCAGTCGATTTCCCAGAGCGGGTGGATGAACAAGTAGTTGTAAATCCCGTACAAGCCGATTTGTCCAACAAAAAGCACAACGAGCGTGCGAAAGCGCAAAAATCGCTCAAACCATGGCTTGATCAGGCAAAACAGCAGACACAGTTGCAAGTAAAGCGGGATGTAGTACAGATGGTAAAAGGCGCTGCCGGTAAAAAGGCTGTCCAAAAACGGAACAGCCAACACGCTCGGATCAACCGTCTGGAGCTTGAAACAGGTGAAGATCGCCGTCCAGATCACGTACGGCACAATGATGACCCGAAAACGCTTTTTCCAGAAGACAGCCCAGTTCATCTCCCGTTGCTGATACCAGTAAAACAGCAGCATGCCCGTCGCAAAAATAAACAGAGAGCGCCCGAAGCGCAACAAAATGAGCAGAACGGTTTCGATTTCGCCATTCCAAGGATAGTCTTGCTGGTTTTCCACAAAAAAACCGAGAATGTGAATCGCAAGTACAGAGAGTGCTCCAAAAACAAAAAGGGCATTCAGATCCTGAAACGTCCCCTTTCGATCGCTATTCATAAATCCTCCCAAAGTCTCACCGGCTACACCACCTGATTTTCCAGATGGAAAAGCTTATTTAGGCAAACGCCATTGGGGTATAGCCAGTTCTTTTGCGGTAAAGGAGAAAAGCTGCAAGCGCTGGGACAGATGATGCTCTGATTCGGCCAGCAACGACTCCTCTACGGAAAAAGGAACAGAGATGACAGGCCACTGGGAACGAATCGCAGCGAACAAACGCGCTTTTACATCGTCGACAGTAGTCGGCTTCCCGGTCAGTCCCGCAATGCTGCCTACCGTCGAGCCAACGATGCCAGGAATCGGCTTGTGCGCTTCCATCTCATCCAGTCCGGCCAGCGCATAAAAACGCTCCATCCATTCCCCGCGAGGTCTTTCCTCTATATTAATGCAAATCTGCAAAATCGATCCGTAGCGGGTACGGCGCTGCGCCATTCCCCCGATTTTTTTCCCGTGCAAGGAAAAATCGTACTCTCCGGCACAGTAAGATCCGACGACCTCGCCAAATTCCAGCTCGCCGTAGTCGCGCAGCCCAACTTGAAGCATGTCGGCTACAAAAGCAAAGAAAGCATCGATAGAGATTGCCGTATCGGGCAAGAGCCAGGCGATGTTGAGCACACCAGCATCCAGCGGTACACAGGCGCCGCCGGAAGATCGCAGCACACAGCCGAAGCCATCCTGACCGAACTGGTGCAGAGCTTGCTCCAGATGGGGGAGTCTGGCGTCTCTGCGCCCCAGATACAAAGCCTGATCGTATACCCAAAGGTGGATGATCGGTACAGCAGATTCCCGTTGCATACCAGCCGCCAAAGCCTCGTCGCGATACAACGGTTCAAGCGGTTGCCCTTGATAAATTCCTGAATCCATCCAGTGGAAAGGCTGATTGACAGAAAATGACATGAAAAAGGCTCCTCACAGGACAAGAATAGCTATCATTATACAACTGAACCGTGTACATTTCTAGGTTTTCGCCCCCCTTTTTTCTGGATGGGAAAAGCTTGCAGACAAGCCTGAGAAAAACAACACCCGACAAGCAGAGAGGCGCGTGTCGGGTGTATGGGGGTTACTTCACTTCTTTCAGTTGGAAATTGTCCAGGTAAGTCATTTTGCGAGGAGCTTCTTCTGCCGCATCCTCTTGCATGTACAGACCAAGCTGTGTTCCTTCTTGCTTGATTTGTTGCTGTCCGAACAAATACTGATCGTTCGCATAAATCGAAACCGTGTTGCCTTTGACAGCTACCTTCAGGCGGTTGGACGATTTCAACTTGTAGGAACCGGATGCGATGACATCGATGTCGTCTTTGTTGGCGTCTGACACTTTGCCGAGAACGACGCGATCTTTTTGGACGAACACGACATTGGCTTTTCCGTCTTTTCCGTTGAAGAAAAGTCCGGCCAATCCATTCGTACCCGATACATTTACATCGATGCTTAGCTCGTAATTTTCCGGTTTGGCGGATTCATTCCAGCTGAGCGGCAGGAAGTAGTGGTCGACGTCGTCATCGTCGGAAACAGCCGTAGCTTGCTTGCTGATGACGCCCCAGCTTCCGGTAGCCTTTTTCGTATCCCAGTTTTTCAGTTCTGTGCTGGAAAAAGAGTCGCTGATGTTGATCGGTTCAGGCTTTGGCGGTTCCGGGTTCGGGAAGACGACTTTTGTTTCGTCGTCGCGGTCCAGGATGGCCCGGTACAGCAAGGAAGCAGCTTCTGCGCGAGTGATCGGGTCTTGCGGGCGGAAGTAGCTGTTGTAGCCTTTCATCAAATCAGTTTGCAGGGCGATGGCGATGTACGGACGCAGGGCGGAAGAAATTTCGTTTTGATCCCGGAAGTTCTTCAACTGATCCAGGTCCGCCTTGTATTTTTTGTCATAGCCAAGCAGTCGAACGAGAGCGACCGCAATATCTTCGCGGACGGCGGATTGATCCGGTTTGTACGTGTAGGTGGAACCGGATTTGTAGCCAGTCAAGTAAGGCTTTGCGTACTCGACGTAATAAAACGCCCAGTGGGAACGGGGAACATCTTTAAACGTTGGACTGACGGAGTTTTTCTGGATGTTGACATCAGCTGCCGCAATCATGATTTTGGCAAACTCTGCGCGGGTTACCTGATTGTTGGGACGGAAAGTCCGGTCGTCATATCCTTTGATGATCCCTTTTGCTGCCATTTCGGTGATTTCCTTGTACGCCCAGTGACTGCGGGGAACGTCCGAGAATGAAGTCGAAGCGGCACCGACAAAAGGGATGGCAGTCAGGAACATCAACACCGACAGAAGTAAGGCGAATGCTCGTTTCATGCTGACCTCCTCAATTTTGCTCGTGTTTTTTGGTAGCTGCCTTCTTCGACGACGTCTGGGCGGGGAATGTTGCAAGGGACAAAGTCAATTCGGGAAAATTAGGAAAAAAGACGGAGGCCGTCCGCGGAAACGGCAGGAGCGCGGGGAAGCTTCTTAGGGAAAAGGTCAGGGAATCGTCAGGCAAAAAGGCTGGGTCATTACTGTCGAATAGGCAGAAGGCAGCTTGCACCATTTTGGCTTTTATACAGTGAGCAGCTTTTCGTTTCGCGAATAGCGAATGCCCGGCAAACTTGCATGTTTAATCATCGAAAAGCTGCTGTTGAAAAGCGTCCTTTTCGAAACGATTCCGTTCGTTTCGTACATATTTTGCCTCATTATGCATTGGCTTTTGTATGCACCAAAATGCTATAATTCTTTATTGGTTACTTATAAAGAAAATACTAGCTGAGGTGATACATGATGACGGAATCGAAAGTGGCGACTCCGGACTTAAAATCCGCCAAGTCACCGAAAACAACGGCGGACTTTGCGAAATACTTTCAGCCCCCGTCCTTGAAAGATGCGAAAAAGCGGGGAAAAGAAGAAATCCAGGTGCTTTACGATTTCGCGATCCCGGAAGACATGCAAGGAATCGGAAAAGGAAAGCGTTATCACGTTCGCACATACGGCTGTCAGATGAACGAGCATGACTCCGAGACGATCTCCGGCATTTTGCAGCAGATGGGCTACACTTCCACAGACGATGTGGAAGCGGCGGATGTCATCTTGTTCAATACCTGTGCGATCCGCGAAAATGCGGAGGATAAAGTGTTTGGCGAGCTGGGACATATGAAACGGCTCAAGCATAACAACCCGAACCTGATCCTCGGCGTTTGCGGCTGTATGTCCCAGGAAGAGAAGGTCGTCAACAAAATCTTGAAAAGCTACCAGCAAGTCGATTTGATCTTTGGGACGCATAACATTCACCGCTTGCCGCAGCTGATGCGCGATGCCATGTTCAGCAAGGAAATGGTGATCGAGGTATGGTCCAAGGAAGGCGACATCGTCGAAAACATGCCGAAGCAGCGGGAAGGAAACACCAAGGCATGGGTCAACATCATGTACGGCTGTGACAAGTTCTGTACGTACTGCATCGTGCCGTATACGCGAGGAAAAGAGCGGAGCCGCCGTCCGGAAGACGTCATCGCGGAAGTCCGTGACCTCGCCCGCCAAGGCTTCAAGGAAATTATGCTGCTCGGCCAAAACGTCAACGCCTACGGAAAAGACTTTGAAGACATCGAGTATGGCTTCGGCGATCTTTTGGACGAGATTCGCAAAATCGACATTCCGCGCATTCGTTTCACGACGAGCCATCCCCGCGATTTTGACGATCACCTGATTGAAGTGTTGGCAAAAGGCGGAAACTTGGTGGAGCAAATTCATTTGCCAGTCCAATCCGGTTCGTCGGAGATTTTGAAGCGCATGGCTCGCAAATACACGCGGGAGCACTATTTGGAGCTTGTACGCAAAATCAAGGCTGCGATTCCGAATGTATCCCTTTCTTCAGATATTATTGTAGGTTTCCCGGGCGAGACCGACGAGCAGTTCGAAGAGACGATCTCGATGGTCGAAGAAGTCCGGTATGAATTTGCCTATACCTTCATCTATTCCCCGCGCGAGGGCACTCCGGCTGCTGTCATGGAAGACAACGTGCCGATGGAAGTGAAAAAAGCGCGCCTCTACCGTCTGAACGAAGTGCTGGCTCGGATCGGCCTGGAAGAGAACAAAAAGCTGCAGGATCAGGTTCTGGAAGTGCTGGTAGAAGGCGAGTCGAAAAACAACCCGAACGTATTGGCTGGCCGCACGCGCACGAACAAGCTCGTGCACTTCACGGCAGACAAGTCTTTGATTGGTCAATATGTGCATGTCAAAATTACAGATGCGAAAACGTGGACGCTTCATGGCGAACTCGTAACCAAAGTCGAGGTGTAGAAGATGGAACAAACAAACCTGTACACACAAAAAGAAATTTTGGACAAAGCGCGCGAACTGGCTGCCATGATCTCCCGCACGAATGAAGTCGATTTCTTCAAGCGTGCCGAGCTGCAAATCAAGCACAATGAACGCGTGCAGGACTTGATCGACAAGCTGAAGCAAAAACAAAAGCAGATGGTCATGTTCGAATCGATCAATAAAAAGGAACTGGTGGAAAAGGTAGAAGCCGAATACAACCAGCTGCAAGAAGAGCTGGATGCGATTCCGCTCGTCACCGAATTTAAGCAATCGCAGGTCGATGTGAACGATCTGTTGCAAATGGTGACGAATGTCATCACGAACACCGTTTCCGAGCGTATTATTTTGGATACAGGCGGAAATCCGCTGACAGGCGAAACTGGCGGCGGACCGGAAAAGAAACATAGTGGCGGTTGCTGCTCGTAAGGTAGCATCCAACGCGCAAAACGTTGCTACGCGTGAGTTCCCAAACGAGGCACCCAATTTCAGGTGGGTGTTTGCACCCTAGCCGAATGCCCTGCATACAAATGTACAGAAACGTTGTATGGAGGAGGTAACGAAATGTCGGGTACAGACAAAGATCTACAGTGCCGGGAACTCATCGCGAAAGCTGTCTGCGGTAAAGGCCATAAATTCTCTACTACCACCCACACCATCATACCGTCGCAAACTCCTTCGACGATCCTCGGATGCTGGATTATAAACACGAACTTCCAGGCAGAGAAAGTCGGAGACGCGGTTGAAGTATCTGGTACGTATGACGTCAACCTGTGGTTCTCGTTTGCCAATAACACGCAAACCGAAGTCAAGCGGGAAACTGTCAAGTTCTCCGTACTCGTTCCGCTTACGTTCTTCGACAAAAACTGCAGAGGCGATCTGGAAATTGTCGCTCGCGCCGTGGAACAGCCGAAGTGCGTAAAAGCCGAGTTGAGTGCTGGAGGTACCATCACAGTCAGGGTTGAAAGCGAATTTGCCGTTGAAATCATTGGAGAAACCAAAGTCTGCGTAGTGGTATGCAATAACTGCGATGACAAGGACTTCACGCTGATTGGCGACTATGAAGAAAACAGTGATGAATTCGACGACTTTGATTCAGCCAGCATGCTCGATGAGCTTGACTAAAGAGGAGAGATATCTCCTCTTTTTCTTTTTTTATCGGGAAAAAGCGGTATAGGCTAGGCTCTCACTCTTCTCTGGGCGCGATCATATGATAACGAAGAATACAGCATGGGAGAGTGGAAAGCATGGTACGCACGCGAGGAAGGGCATGGGAGGGACTGCAGGAGAGCGTTGTTTCGCAGCCAATGACGGCAAACGCCAAAGAGGCTGTCGCCTTTTTGCACCGTCCCGAGATCGGGCGCTGGCTGTTGAAAACGAGTGGTCTGCCTGTGGCTTCCGGGCGCACGACACCGCCTGGATGGCGGACCTACAAGCTTTGCCTGTACCAGGACCTGGTGCTCGATGTCGCGCGGAGCCTGGAACACCCGCAATGGCTGCTTTATCGCCTGGAAGAGCCGGACTTTGAGCCAGTTCCGTTTCCCTCTTCCGATCCGGAGGTGCAAGTCGTAAAAGCGCTGGCCGTGCGCAGCTTGTATGCGGTCGGTGCCGAAGCGGGGCAAGTGACCGTCATGGCAGCGTCTTCTCATCGGGCGAAGGTCGTTCGCGTGGAACCGGATTGGCCTGCGCAAAAGGCAGATGCTTACATGCAGCGTGCGCGAGAGTGGTGGCGGGAGCGGATGAGCAAGCAGCCGCAAGAGCTGAACAAAATGGGAGCGGACCCGGAGTTTTCCTTGCGCCGGGCGACAGGCGAGATGGCGCTCGCCTCTGATTTTTTGAAAATCAACGGGACGGTTGGGTGCGACACGACCCGCTACCGGGAAGATTTGGCTCTGCATCAGCATCCTGTAGCCGAATTGCGTCCGGCCCCAACGGAAGACCCTGACGAGCTGTTTCTGCATATTTACGAAGCGTTGCGGCTCGCAGGGAAAAAAATCCCGCACAAAGATGTGGAGTGGCTGGCGGGCGGGATGCCTTTTTCCGGTTATCCGATTGGCGGACACATTCACTTCGGCGGGATGACGCCTACGTTTTCTTTGCGGCGCAAGCTCGATGCGTACTTGGCGTTGCCGCTCGTGCTGATTGAAGATCCGGGTTGCATCGAGCGCAGGCATCGCTACGGCTTTTTGGGCGATGTGCGGGAAAAGTCGTACGGCTTCGAATACCGGACGCTGCCAAGCTGGCTGGTGCACCCGGTCGTCGCGCGTGGAGTTTTGCATCTGGCCAAACTGGTCATGATGAGCCATGCCGAGCTGAAAGCGACCCCGCATTTGCAGTTGCCGCTGGTCAAGGCTTACTATCGCGGCGACAAAGAAACGTTGGAGCCGTACGTCAAGCAAATCCGCGAAGAATTGCGAGAGTTGCCTGGCTACGCGCTTTCGCGAATACACTTGGAGCAATATTTTGACTTGTTGCTGCGAGGCGAGACATGGCTTTGCGATTTCGACCTGAGAAGTGCCTGGAATCTTCTGTGAATTTTTTGCCGCGAATCGAGCATCAACATCATGGGAGGAACATGGTATAATAGCGTCGAGATTGGAAGGCTAGGAGAAGAAAAAAATGGCGCAATATACCCCGATGATTCAGCAGTATCTGGCTATCAAAAAAGACTATCCGGATACTTTCTTATTTTTTCGCTTAGGCGACTTTTACGAACTGTTTTTTGACGATGCTATTCTCGCGTCCCGCGAGCTGGAAATTACGCTCACCGGACGCGAGGGTGGTGGCGATGAACGGATTCCGATGTGTGGCGTGCCGCATCATTCTGCGGATGGGTACATAGCGGAACTGTTGAAAAAAGGTCACAAGGTAGCGGTATGCGAACAGGTGGAAGACCCGAAAGAAGCCAAAGGGGTCGTTCGCCGCGAAGTGACCCGTGTCATTACGCCCGGCACGATGATGGAGGGCAAATGGCTTACCGACAAGGAAAACAACTACATGGCTGCCTTGGCAGCGCTGGACGGCCGCGTCGGAATTGCTGCATGCGACATGAGTACAGGAGAAATGTACGTCACATCCGTGCTCGGCCAGATGGAGGCGGCCCTGGATGAGGCTCTGCAATACCGTCCGAAAGAACTGGTGTTCTGCGGTGTCGAAGCTTTGCCCAAGACAGCTTTGCCGACGACGGTTGTAGAGAGTCACCAGCTGGATGCTTTTGCGGTGGACAACCAGTATCCCGAAACAGGGAAAGAGCTGGATGTCTCCATGCGCTCGGCCGTCAACGCGCTGCTCTACTACATCGGCACGACGCAGAAGCGCAGTCTCGCCCACATGCGGCTCTTGAAGCGCTACGACAGCAAGCAATATTTGCAAATGGACGGCTTTTCCCGAAGAAATCTGGAGCTGACCGAAACGATCCGCGACAAGACGAAAAAAGGTTCTCTCTTGTGGCTGTTGGACCGGACGCAAACCGCGATGGGCGGACGGCTTTTGCGCAGATGGATCGAGCGGCCGCTGCTCGGACGCGCGGAGCTGGATGCCAGACTGGAAGCGGTAGAGGCGCTGAAAGCCGATTTGTTGCTGCGCTCCGATTTGCGGACTTGCCTGGACAACGTGTACGATCTGGAGCGGCTGGCTGGGCGGATTTCCTATGGGAACGCCAATGCCCGCGACCTGATTCAGCTGCGATTGTCACTCACGGCAGTTCCTGAGCTGAAAGCGTACTTGGAGCAGACAAAAGCGCCCGTGTTGCAGGAGCTTTCCCGCGGCATGGATGAGTGCGCAGACCTCGTCAGCTTTTTGCAGTCGGCGCTCGTCGACGATCCGCCGATCTCCGTGCGGGAAGGCGGAATGATTCGCACAGGCTACGATGAATATTTGGACAAGCTGCACTCGGCGAGCCGCGACGGAAAAACGTGGATTGCCCAATTGGAGCAAAGCGAACGGGAAGCGACAGGGATTCGCTCGCTGAAAGTCGGATTCAACAAAGTGTTCGGCTATTACATCGAGGTATCCAAGTCCAACATTGCCAACGTGCCAGCGGGCCGTTACGAGCGCAAGCAAACGCTCGCCAACGCAGAGCGCTACATAACCCCCGAGTTGAAAGAGCGGGAAGCGCTCATTCTCGAAGCAGAGGAAAAAATGATTGAGCTGGAGTACCAGCTGTTTGCCGCCGTCCGCAGCGAAATCGCCAAGCACATTCCGAGATTGCAAAGCCTTGCCGAACGGATTGCCTCTGTAGACGTTCTCCAGGCTTTCGCTACGGTCAGTGACGAGCGCGGATTCGTGCGCCCGCAGCTTGTCGATGACGGGGAATACGTGATCGTGGACGGCCGCCATCCCGTTGTGGAAGCCGTATTGGAGCGGGAGAAATACGTGGCGAACGACGTGAGGATGAACCAGGACGAGCGTCAAGTGCTGCTGATCACGGGACCGAACATGGCTGGTAAAAGCACGTATATGCGCCAAATCGCCCTCATTACGGTCATGGCGCAAATCGGTTGTTTCGTCCCGGCAAAAGAAGCGAAGCTGTCGATTGTCGATCAGATTTTTACCCGGATCGGAGCGGCTGACGACCTCGTCGGCGGTCACAGTACGTTCATGGTCGAGATGCTGGAGACGAGACATGCCTTGCAAAAGGCGACAGCAAAAAGCTTGATCTTGCTCGATGAGATCGGTCGCGGGACTTCTACGTACGATGGCATGGCGCTGGCACAGGCGGTCATCGAGTACATTTGCCAGCGGATCGGTGCCAAGACGCTGTTTTCCACGCACTATCACGAGCTGACGGGCCTTGCGGAGACGATGAAAGGCGTCGTCAACGTGAACGCCCGCTGCGAGGAGCGAGACGGCAAGCTGTTGTTCCTGCACAAGATCGAAGAAGGCCGGGCAGATAAAAGCTACGGGATTCACGTGGCGGAGCTGGCGGAAATGCCTGGATGGGTCATCGAGCGGGCACGCAGCATTTTGGCAGGACTGGAAGCAACAAGTTCGGCTGCTTCCGACATGCAGATGTCGCTAGAGTCGCTCTGGTCCGCGCCAGTTGCCGCTGTGCGCGAGGAGCCTGTGTCGCTTTTGTCGTCGGAGGAAGAAGAGATTTTGCGCGATTTGCGTGAGATCGACCTGAATCAGACGACACCGATGGATGCGATGATGAAGCTGTTCGCGTGGAAACAACAGTTGAAGAAAAAATAAGCTTCGGGGGGAGGGGAGGATCGCATGGGAACGATTCGAGTGCTTGATGAGCAGCTCGCCAATATGATCGCGGCGGGTGAAGTGGTGGAACGTCCGGCATCTGTCGTCAAAGAGCTGGTCGAGAACGCGATTGACGCCAAAGCCACTTCGATTGAGATTCATGTGGAGGAAGGCGGTCTGGAGCTGATCCGCATTGTCGACAACGGACACGGCATGGATCGGGACGATTGCTTGCTGGCATTGGAACGCCATGCGACGAGCAAGATCAGCACCCAGCGCGACTTGTTCCGGATTCGCACACTCGGCTTTCGCGGCGAAGCTTTGCCGAGTATTGCCGCTGTGTCTCGGATGGAGCTGACGAGCAACCGATCGAGCCGCGAGATCGGTACGCGGCTGCTGGTCGAAGGCGGCGCAGTCAGCGAAGTGGCAGACGCGGCAGCAGTGCAAGGGACGGAAATATGTGTCCGCAGCCTGTTTTTCAATACACCTGCCCGGTTGAAATACATGAAGTCGATTGCCACAGAAGTTGGGCATATCTCGGATTACGTCAATCGGCTCGCTTTGACTCACCCGTCGATTTCCTTTCTTTTGACGCACAACGGGAAAAATTTGCTGCAAACGACGGGGGACGGCAAGCTGCTGCACGTCATGGCGGCGATTTACGGTGTACAGATTGCCAAGCTTCTCATTCCGATTTCGGGGGAAACGCTCGATTTCCGCTGGAACGGATTTTTGTCCAAGACGGAGGTAACGCGAGCAAACCGCTCCTACCTTTCTACACTGGTCAACGGTCGCTACGTTCGCAGCTATTCGCTCAACAATGCGATCATGCGCGGCTATCACACGCTTTTGCCGATCGGCCGCTTCCCGATCGTCGCGCTGCAAATCGAGATGGACCCGACGCTTGTCGATGTCAATGTCCATCCTGCCAAGCTGGAGGCGCGGTTCAGCAAAGAGGACGAGCTGTGTACGGCAATCGAGCAATCCGTCAAAACGACGCTCCGGCAAGGTTTGGGCATCGTTCGTCCGATGGAGACACCGCAAAAGGCGAAAATCACCACGCAAGTCGTCCAGCCGCAGTTTGACTTGACGTTTGCCAAGCCAGCCGCGGAGACGCAGACGCGTTCACTTGTGGAAGCCAGCCCGCGCCTGCAAGAGTGGATGGCGCGGCAGGAGCAAAGCCAGCCGTTGCCGTTGCAAAAAGAAGCGGCAAGCGAGCTTTTGCCGGTTGCCCAAAGCAGGAAGGTTCAGGAAGCTTCCGAAGCTTATCCGCGTGCAGAGCAAGAGCAAGGGCTGGCGAGTTCTGCTCCAGAAGCAGAGAAAACGGGACGAGAGTGGTCACAACAAGAGCAGGCCGCCGCTTCAGGGAGCGTGTTCGAAAAGGTCGCGCCCGTATCCGTTGCCACCGCTCCTTCTGCTTTCCTTGAAGGAACGAGTGATTCTGCTAGTCCTTCTGCTTCGCTTGAAGGGACGACTGGTTCTGCCGCCCCACTTGAAGGCATGGCTGCTCCACTTGCTCAACCTGATGCAGAGCAAGCGAGCGAGCCAGAGCAGAACGCCGCACCTGTAGCGGAGGAGCGCGTGCAGTCGGCTGTTCCGGTCATGTATCCGGTCGGACAGGTGCATGGAACGTACATCGTCGCCCAAAACGATGAAGGGATGTACTTGATCGACCAGCACGCCGCCCAGGAGCGCATCTTCTACGAGTATTTCATGGCCAAGCTGGCAGAAGAAGGTGTGGCCAGCCAGATGATGCTGTTTCCGCACACGGTCGAGTTCACGACCGCGGAGGCGGCCAGACTGGAAAAACGGCTGTCGCTTCTGCAATCGTTCGGCTTGGAAGTAGAAGCTTTTGGCGGGCGCACGTTCATCGTCAGGGCGCACCCGCATTGGTTCCCGGAAGGAGCCGAGCTGGAAGTTATCGAAGAGCTGATTCAGTTCGTACTGGAGGCGGGAGAGCAAGGGCAGGCCCATCCTGTGCAAATGCGGGAAAAGGCTGCGATCATGATGTCGTGCAAAGCATCGATCAAAGCCAATCGCTTTTTGACCCACGCCGAAATGGAGAGCCTGCTGAATCAGCTGCGCGAGACGAGCAGCCCGTTTACGTGTCCGCACGGCAGGCCGATTGTAATTCACTTTACTGGCTATGATTTGGAGAAAATGTTCAAGCGCGTCATGTAGTGCGAACACGCATTTTGCTAATACCGCCCCTCGGATGAACGCCGATGAACGACGACCGATTCGGCGGGGCGTCGGCTGTCCTGGCGGATGGAGATGTAGTCGTGATTGGCGGCGGAATGGTGGCGACAGGCGAGCGGTACGATGTGAAAAACGATGAATGGTCGAGTCTTGCCCAGATGGACGAGGTTCGCTATGGGTCCGGGCGCAGCGATTTTGCCAGACGGCAGAGTCCTTGTGGTTGGCGGAGATCCTGCCGGCAATCCGGATAAGATATGGAAAACAACCACCATTTACGACCCGGACTCGGACTCGTGGGAGCCTGGCGAGCCGATGAGCATCGAGCGCTTCAAACCGTTTGCCGTTGCGCTTGCGGATGGCAGAGTATTGGTAGCAGGCGGCTGGGGCACAGTATCTGCCCTGGTGTACGATCCGGAAAAGGACTCGTGGGCAGAAACAGCGTCATTGCCGAAAAAAATCTTCGAGGCGATGGGAGCGCTTTTGCCGGATGGACGGGTGCTGCTTGCAGGAGGTCAAACATCGAAAAGCGAAAAAGCCACCTTGTTCTACCAGCCACAGTTGCAAATCCGGCTGCTGTTCAGCGAAGCTGCCCGTTTGCAGGTCGACCGACAGGACGTTTTGCAAAATCTCTCCTACTCGATTGATGGGGGAGCTTACCAGGCTTTTGGCGAAGAGGATCGTGTTGTCGTATCGGAGGAGCACCTCGACATTACGCTGGATATTGTGCCGAAAGGATCGAACATCCGAATCAAACTCACAGCAGGCATTTTCGCCGATGAAGCCGGAAACGAAAACGAAGAAGCGATTACGGGAAGTCTCGTGTACAACTAAAATCACCAGCTCGCCAATCGTTGAAAAGGCGATCGCCACCAAACAGGCCCAATCCGCTATGGGCCTGTTTGGCTTACGTACATTCATTCTTTGTAAAAAAATTCACAAGCTCGCAACGGACGAAGGAAAACATGATATGATAAGAAAAGAGAGGGAGTTTGGCTCAGATTCTATTTGACCGCCAAATTAATCCTGCTTACAATAAAAGAGTTTCCGTCCTGAAGAGGCGTAGACGTACGGAAAGGAAACAGATACGTGATTGTGACGACGGGACTTGAGCCTGCCGAGGAAACCTTGCGACACGCTGTACATTTGGCTGAGACATTCGGCGTACAGACAGTCAGACGAGGCGACCTTTCTCTCAGTCAGCTGCGAAAACGGCATGGCGACGACGAGGTACTGGTTGTTTCAGCGCAAGGAGCGCGCCTGGAGGTACCGGGGAAAAAGCCTTTCTTTTTTCACCCGAACACTTCCGCTTTTCGTATAAAGCGGCTGTTGCGCGGCGATACTGATACTATGCTTGTTGCTTGCCAAATTCAGCCAGGTGATGAAGTGTTGGATGCTACGCTTGGATTGGGTGCTGACGCGATTGTGTTTTCCCATGCGACAGGAGCTAACGGGAAAGTAGTCGGTATCGAATCGGAACGGGTGCTGGCCATCATGGTCGAAGACGGGCTCAAGCACTGGACATCTGACTCGGAACAGCTGGAGACAGCCATGCGTCGCATTGAAGTGCGGTGCGGGAACCATTTGGAAGTCATGCAGGGATTGCCAAGCCGCTCTTTCGATGTCGTTTATTTCGATCCGATGTTTGAAATGACGGTGGAAAGCTCGGCAGGCATCGCTGGGGTACGGGAGTTTGCCAACCCGCAGCCATTGACAGAAGAAGCGATTGCAGAAGCACTTCGCGTAGCAAGAAGACGCGTGGTGATGAAGGAAGGGAAAACAGGCAAAATCCACGAGCGCTTTGGTTTCACGCCATTTCGCTCTCGCGGCCAGCAGGTCGTGTACAGTTACAAAGAGACAGGTGGAGGGGAGTGACTTTGCAAGAGAGAGAAAAGCTAGTCGTCATTGTTGGACCGACAGCCGTCGGCAAGACCCAACTCAGTCTGGAATTGGCCCAGCAGTTCAACGGCGAGATTATTTCCGGGGATTCCATGCAAGTGTATCGCGGCATGGACATCGGGACGGCGAAGGCGGAGCCAGCCGAATTGGCACTGGTGCCGCATCATCTCATCGATATCAAAAATCCGGACGAAGAATATTCTGTCGCGATGTTTCAGGAAAGCGCTACCCAACTGATCAGCTCGATCAATGGGCGAGGCGGCCTTCCGTTTATCGTAGGCGGTACGGGTCTCTACATAGAATCGGTTACCCATCGTTTTCAATTTTCACAAGCCACGCAAGATCCAGAGCTGCGGGAAAGGTTGCAGCGTTTGGCGGATACAGAAGGCGTGGATGCGCTGCACGCGAGATTGGCCGACGTCGATCCTGTAACGGCTGAGCGTTTGCATCCGAACGATGTAAAGCGGGTGATTCGCGCTTTGGAGATTTATGAGAGTACGGGCTACAAAATGTCCGACTTTCAGCTTCGAGCACAGCACTCCCCATACGAACTGGTGATGATCGGACTCACGATGGATCGCGCCATTTTGTATGAGCGGATCAATCGTCGCGTCGAGCTGATGATCGAAGCGGGGCTGATCGAGGAAGTGCGCGGACTTCTGGACAAAGGCTACGACGCCTCGCTGGTGTCGATGCAAGGCTTGGGCTACAAAGAATTGATTCCTTATCTGTACGGTGAAATTACGTTGGAAAAGGCGATCAATGACATCAAGCAGCGGACGCGCCATTTTGCCAAACGACAGCTGTCGTGGTTCCGCCGTATGCCGGAAATCCAGTGGTTTGACATGACCGATCCGGCTTGTCAAGCGAACTCAGTGGAAACTATCAAGCAGATATTGGCAGGAAAGTTTCAACAATTGCCGAATATATAACATACAAGTCCTTTTAGGGGGTAGTGTACATGAAACAGACGATCAACATTCAAGATACGTTCTTGAATCATTTGCGGAAAGAAAACATCGCGGTTACCATTTACCTTGTGAACGGATTTCAATTGCGCGGGTATATTAAAGCGTTCGATAATTTCACGATTGTGATTGATAGCGAAGGCAAGCAACAATTAGTATACAAGCATGCGATCTCCACTTTCACTCCGCAACGCCCAGTTTCACTGATGTCTCAAGACAACAACCAGCAATAAGTCGTGAAATGCTCTGCCCACCAGCCAGGACCCTAGAGGTTCTGGTTTTTTCTTTTTGCCAAGCTTTTCTTTGCAAAAGCGCAACACAAACAAAGGCTCCCCGCTTATACGCGGAAAGCCTTTGTCAGCTGAGTTTTCAGGCAAGTTACAAATACCGGGCAATCATTCGAACCAGCTTTGCAGGAAACTCGTGTAAATTTGTCATATCCAAAAAGCGTTCCTTTCCGTAAATTTCACTAATGACCTCCTTGTCTTGGCCGATGGCCGCTGCAAGGAAGGCGACTCCTTTTCGTTCGTACTCCTGGATCGTTTGCTGCATATCGGCAACCGCATGACTTCCGGTATAGTCGTCCAGCGCTTTCGGTTGTCCGTCGCTGATGCTGATCAACAATTTGGTCTGTTGCGGGCAGACGACTAGCCGTTCCGCCATAATGCGCAGTGCCATCCCGTCGCGATTGTTGCTTCTGGCTTGAATCCGCATCAACCGGAAGCGGTCAGTGGCGTCCGTTTTGTCCAGGTCGACATAGGCGAAGACGGACATTTGCTCCAAGCGGGACACATCCGCCGTATCCCCGTAGATCAACACAGGAATGTGGCAAAGCTGACAAAATTCATAGACGGCGATGACCGCCCGTTTGGCCGCCTCCAATCTCCCGAAGGCTGACATCGACGCGGATTCGTCCACCCGCAGGCCCACGACAAGCGACGGCGATTCCGTTGGCGGGCGTTTCTTGGCAAAATATTTGTAGTCTTTGTAGGCAACGCTGTCCGCTTGAAATTTGCTGCCGTAGTAACGATTCCGCGCAAAGTCGGAAGTGACCTCATGCTCCAAGTAGGGAAGTGTCTTTCTGGCAAGCTGTTGTACGATGGGCATGAGTCCTTTGCTCAGGCGGACGTACTCCTGCTGGTTTTCCTGATCGTAGTCAGGGCGGTGCACGATGAGCTTCACTTTTCGATGAATCGAATCGGAAATGACCTCTCGTGCGGCCTGATTCAGCTTTTTGCGGAAATCGCGCTCCTGTTGCTTCGCTTCCTCTGAGGCAGACTCGGGGTTTGCCTGATGATAGCGAGGGGTGCCGTCTTCCCCCGGAGTGGAGCGCTCGATTTGAGCAGGATCGTCGGAGACTTGCGAAGAGTTGTTGTCACTGTCAGCCGATTTTTTCAAGGCGATTCCTGTTTGCTCCCATGGCTGGTCTGTGTCAAAAGCAGCGTCGTCAATCTCCCCGGATGTCTTGATTTCTATGGCATCGTCCCAGTTTCGTTTTTTTTTAGCTCACCAGAAGAGGCTGCCTCCAGACGGGCAAACAATTCATGCTGGGCAAGTGCTTCTTCCAAAAGCTGAATTTCTTCCGGATCGGTCGTGATTTTGTAGATGACCTTGTGGTAAAGCGATGCTTTTGCAGAAATGCCGTTGGCAATCGCATCTGCCCAGTAAAAGAACGAACGCATTCCCGCCACACCCTTGATCGCATTGGCTCGTGCCGTTTTGTCCAATAGCAAAATGACATCCGCTAAGAGAGACAGCATTTCTTCATCTTGGAAGCCCGTTTTGGCCTTGACGCGCCCGATCATGACCTCTTTTGTCGGCAAATCCATCTTTTCCGTATGCTGGACCCTGTCGCGCAGTGCCTCGTTTAACGGTCTGGTTCCGGCATAGCTGCGGTTTGTCGTGATCACGGCGATGAAGTCCGGATGCCTGCGGATGATTTCCGTGGGAAGGTTGATGCTCCCATCCAGCTCCAGGGCAGAGTTTAGCGCCATTAACACCGCAGCATCGCGAATCACGTTCGGTTCCTGGATTTCCAAAAGATAGCCCTTTTGATAGGCTCTGACGATTTCAGAAGGGTAAAATCGGTATTCAATCGCTTCCCCATCGCTCTTTTCCGCGGCAAGCTTCCCTAATTGCTTCATCATTTTGGCGGCTTGCTCCCCGGAAATCCCCAATGCCTTCATCAAAATTTCCGTGCCGCTTGCCAATCCTTCGTTTTCATAGAGAGCTGTTAAGGCGGTTTGTTGCGCAGGCTGCAAATTGTTTAGGCGCTCAGAAGAAATCACCGGCAAAATAGCTCCAATAATATCTGATTTATCCATATCGGCAAAACAAGTGACTTTCGTGTACGGAAGCCCGAAATTCGCCGATAAAGCTTTTGCCAGTTGAGTCTTGCCAGAACCCGCATCGCCCTCCAGCAAAATGTTGGCGATCTTCATTTCCCCGCGATGCCAGTTGCGCCTGACTTCGTCACTAATGCGCCGCTCTTCTTCGCTGACTTGATGGGTAGGTGGCTTTTTCCACACGAGTGCTTTTTCTTCATCAGTCAACTGTCTATCAGGTGATAAATAATCGTGTCTGTTTTCTGTCATTCCATGTTCCTCCAAATTGTCGTCATGCGGCGTGCTGCTCTGCTTTGTGCCTTTTTTCAACAGCGACAAGCGGGAGCAGGCAAGTGGCATCGCCGATCATCCATGCTTCACTCGCGGCGTGTACCGCTTCTTCGAGGGAAAACGTGTCTTCGACTAGCCGGGTACGAATGTCCCGTTGACCAGCCTTCCGATGAAAACAGGGGTAACTGCGGCTAAACAAAGCTAATAGCCCATGTCTCTTAAAACTTTTGCCAATGAGCGCAGACGCTCGCCGATCAGTTCCCCGTCGTCGCTTAAAATTTGGCTGAACTGCTTGATGTCTTCATGGAGACTTTCGTTGTCTGTGCAGATTGCGACGTTCAGCGCATCGCCTTGCAGGGCAATCCTGTCGATAACGGGCTTTTGCGGATCGTAAAAATGCTCATATCTGTATGCATCGTGAAAATGAGCCAACGACCGGCAAAGCAGCAGCGACAGATCAAGAACGCGATGGAGCGGGAGTTCCTCCGGTTGACTTGCCCCGTTTTCTCCCGCGCTTTTCCACACTTTGGCCGTGATAGCGGCTTTTTTATGGTCACTTTCCCGAGTCAAGCCGAGCGAGAGCGCTTGGACATCCGTGTTTCTGGCATGACGGCCGTCCACTTGATCGTAGTTTTCTGATACCACGACAGGCTTGTGTTCGGACGTAGCGGAGATTTTCATGTTCTTTTCCTCTTTCCTTTTCGAAATTACTGCAAAGTCTATCTGAGTTTTTCGCGAGAAGCAATACTTTTTTGTTATGATTGACAAACATTTCGTTTTTATGTTTATTATTATATAAACTTAATATTAATTTGTTTGTTTTTTTATCGAGCCATCCGCGCCCCTCTTTGGAAGAGAGGGAGCTTGAGGAAAGTATACAGGCAGAAAAACGGATGGAAGACTATTACAGGCTGCAGGTCAGGTGTAGCTCGTGAAAAGTGAGGAGAAACCAAGATGAATCGCAAAGACGAACTGAAACAGACGTTTAAGGAAGCGAAGACAGAGGCGGGCGTGTATCAAATCAAAAACACCCTTAATCAAAAAGTGTGGATTTGCAGTACCCGCAATCTTAAAACGATGAACGGAAAACTGTTCACGCTCAAACTCGGCTCGCATATGAACAAGCAACTGCAAAGCGAGTGGGATGAGTACGGAGAAGAGGCGTTCGTTGCGGAAGTGTTGGAGGTTTTGAAAAAGAAGGAAGACGGATATTTTGATGAAAAGGATGAGCTGGAGAAACTGGAACAAAAATGGCTCGACAAGCTTCAGCCGTATGGAGAACGTGGCTATCATCAGGAGAAAAAGAAATAGGCGTGGGTCTAGTGGAGGGAATGCAAAGCTGTATGGATTGCAAACAAACGAGAGCGAGCCGAAACACGTTATTCTCGCGTTTCGACTCGCTCTGACGGCTGGCATGTCATGATCTACAGACAAAGAAACAGAACGGTCTTAGATGATTATTGTTCGCCTTTAGTGAAAATCTGGAAGGTGATACCGAACTTGTCGCGCACGTTGCCGTAGGCAGGGCTGAAGAATGTTTCCTGCAAAGGCAGATGTACCTGCCCGTCCTCTTGAAGCGCTGCGAAAATGCGTTCTGCCTCGGCTTTATCCTCCAACGAAATGCAAATGGTCACTTGATCGCCTAACTGATAAGGTTGTCCAGGAAACGCGTCAGAAAACATCAATTCGCTGTCGCCAATTTGCAGTGTAGCATGACCCACAAGATTTTTGGCTTCTGGCGGGAGCGGGTACTCAGGGTCTTCCGGCATTTCGCCAAACGTCTGCTTGTAAAGCACTTGCGCACCCAACACTTTTTCGTAAAACGAGATGGCTTCGCTTGCATTTCCGTTCAGGACAAGATAAGGGATCAGACGCAAAGACATGGAGGAATCAGCTCCTTCGAATAGTGGTCTAGGCATGGCTGACGACAGGAGAGCAGACAGGTATTCTGGCTTCCAATGTCATCCATAAGCAAATGATACCACAAAAGAACATACGTTCGCAATAGTGTCAAAAAAAAAACGAGGCCGCATACGCGAATCCTCGTTTTGTTGCGTCTACGCCGCATCTGAAAAGTTACGCGGCTTTTCGACGAATCATGAACAGATAGCAGACAATCGAGCCGATGGTGGCAAGCGCCATGACAATGCCCATCGGCACAGCAGTGCCTTCCCCTCCGATTCCGACCAGCGGAGCGACAATACCGCCGCTGATGAAGGAGAGCAGACCTTGCAAGGCAGACGCACTGCCTGCTGCTTTGCTCTGATTTTGCATGGCGAGCGAGAAGCCTGTCGCCCCGACGATACCGACGCTGGAAACGACGAAGAACAAAGGCACGAGCACGGCAACCAGCCCAGCGTCAAGCACGATCATGGCGAGCAGCGTGATTCCGCCAAGTCCAGCCAGCAAAATGCCAGTGACAAACAGTTTTGTCTCTTTGACTTTTCCGGCAAGTCGTCCGGTAATTTGGCTGGCGATGATAATTCCTACCCCATTCATGGCAAAAATCATGCTGAAGCCTTGCGGAGAGACACCAAAAATTTTCTGGAACACAAAGGGCGATCCGGCGATATAAGCGAACATCGCGGCCGTGACCAGACCTTGCGACAAGGCGTAGCCCATGAAAACCCGATCTTTCACCAGCCCGCCAAAAGTGGCGAGCGTATTGCCGATTCCGGCTTTGGAACGGCGATTGACAGGCAACGTCTCCGGCAATCCGAGCATGACGACGAGCAGCATGACGGCGCCGATCAGACCGAGTGCGACAAACACGCCGTGCCAGGAGGTGAACTCCAGCAGCTGACCGCCGACGATAGGCGCGGCAATCGGCGCAATCCCGTTAATCAGCATCAGCAGGGCAAAAAACTTCGTCAGCTCTGTGCCCGAATACAAATCGCGTACAGTAGCGCGAGCGATGACGATCCCGGCAGAGCCAGCAAGTCCCTGCACAAAACGGAGGAAGATGAACGTATAGATCGAAGGAGCAACCGCGCACAAAAAAGAAGACAAGGCGTATAAAATAAGTCCGATCAAAAGTGGCATTCTGCGTCCGCGTACGTCGCTGATCGGTCCCGCGAAAAGCTGACCGACAGACAGTCCAATGAGGCAGGCGGTCAAACTGAGCTGCGCCATCGACGTACTGGTGGAAAGATCGTCAGCCAGAAGCGGCAAAGCAGGCAAATACATGTCCAGCGACAAAGGGCCAAACGCTGAAAGCGAGCCTAAAATGGTGGCGATCCACAGGCGGCGCGTCTTGTTTTCGGCAAGCGCCGATGAGTCCAGTTCTTTTGCTACATGGTTCAAAGGGATGTTCCAACCTTTCTGTTGTGGAATGAAAAGCAAACGCCCCCGCTACTCTTTGGCTTCTTCAGATGGTTGGGTGTTTTCCATATAAAAGGTCATCAAGTTGCCGTGCATTCTATCCAGCATGCCTTGCAGAACGATTTTTTCTTCATCAGTAAAATCTTCAAAGCATTTTAGTTCAAGAACGCGCAGTGCTTCCTTGACAGCTTTTGTCGCCAAACGACCTTTGTCTGTGAGAAAAACCCGCGAGATTCGCTGGTCGCGTTCGTCAGCACGACGTTCGACCAGACCGCATTTTTCCATGCGATTGATCATGACGGTAAGAGTAGCCGGTTTGACCTGGATTCGTCTGGCCAGCTCTTTCTGAATCAAGCCGTCTGTGTGGGCAAGACGCATGAGGAGGATGGGCTGTCCCGGATAGACGTCATAGTTTTGAATCAAGTATTCAACGTTCTTCTTGTGAAGCTTCATCACATGGCCCATTGCATGCGTCAAAGCAGTAGAATAATCAAATTCCACCAGAGTACCCCCGTTTGTTAGCTGGCTAACAGAATGTAAATGTAAATGATTCTCAATCCACTGTCAATACTGATCTATTATACAAAAACAAAGCGCGCTCGTCATGAGGTTGACCAAGAATGTTGCGAACAAAAGGAAGGAGAGGACCAGCAAGCTGTAGAATGTAAGTTATTTGGAAATGAAAGGACAGGGTGAGCAAAGATGATTGTGAACGAACAAATAAAAGCGGCAGAAGTCAGCCTCACTGGAGTGGACGGAGAAGACCTCGGGATTGTCGCTACCAAAGTCGCGTTGCAAATGGCAAAAGAGCAAGGCGTCGACCTGGTGTGCCTCTCGCTGGCGACAAGTCCGCCTCCGTGCCAACTCGTAAACCGCACGAATCATAAAGAACAGCTCAATCGCGAAAAGGCCAAGCAGCGCAAGGCAGAAAAAGGCATGAAAGTAAAAGAGCTGCGCCTGAGCGCTTTTATCGAAGATCACGATTACGAGACGAAAAAGCGACAAGCCGAAAAAATATTGGCGGCAGGCGACGCCGTGCAATTGACCGTGCGCCTGGAGAAAAAAGAGAGCCAGGAAGCGAAAAAGCTTGTCGAGGGGCTGGTCAAAGAGCTGGCGCATTGCGGAAAACAAGATAAAGGGATTCAAGTGAGCGGCAAACAAGTTGTTGCCGTCCTGCTCCCCAAATAAACAAAGCGAGTGATTTCATGCCATTTACTTTTTCGCATCCGGCGATTGTGCTGCCGCTAAGAAAGTTTGCCTGGGTATCGTTCCCGGCGCTTGTGCTTGGCAGCATGGCTCCGGACTTTGAGTATTTTTTGCGGTTGGCGCCTTACAGCGTCTACAGCCATACGACACTCGGACTGTTTACCTTTGACTTGCCGCTCGTCATGCTGCTTTATTTGCTGTATCGGTTTGTCGTGGAGAAAGGCTTGCTGGCGGTTGTGCCCCTGTGGGTGGCAAAGGGCTTGGCTGGCGACAAGGGCTGGGACCAGGCGAATCGCGGGCGAGGGCGAAGCTTCTTTTTATCGTTTGTGATTTTCGCTTATTCCGCTTTGCTGGGAAGCTTCAGTCACGTCCTCTGGGATTCTTTTACCCATGACCGGGGAAGCATGGTGGAACGATTTGCCTTGCTGCAACAACGCATTTCGCTTGCTGCTTGGGAGGTTCCCGTCTACAAGCTGCTCCAGCACGGGAGCACGCTGTTGGGCGGACTGGCCATTGTGTACGTCATCTGGCGTTGCGGGCGTGAGCGGAGGGAGAGAAGTATCCAAGTCGAGCAGGCGGCAGCGCATGTGAAAGGGCTGTTTTGGATCGGCGTAGCGGCCATGGGCATGGTTGTAGCTTGTTGGGATGCGCTTTTTGTCAAAGGCGTTTCGCCCGTCTTGCATCCGCTGCAGCATGTCGTTCCGTTCATCTCGGGGGCGTTGCTCGGGGTGTGCCTTTTCGCTCCAGTGGTGAGCTGGTTCGGCTTGAAAAATAAGGCTTAGAAAAGAATGCTGGCAACGAAAAAATCCCTCCTTCTTGAGAGGGATTTCATTGTATGGATGGGGAGACGCGGCAGCCCTATATGGTGAAATCCTCGGATTTTAGTGTCAGTAAATCTTCTTTCGTTGGCTCATACACCTTCAACAAGCGCACAGCTTGCACCCGGATTGCTTTTTCGATGTTATTTCGAACAAACCGCGCATTGCTGAAGTTCTCGACGAAAGGATCGTTAAGAGCTGCCGTTACTCGCCGTCTCAATTTCTCACTGGCGTCCTTGCTCAGTTCGTATTCCTTGTTCTTTGACATTAGATGAGCAATTTCCATTAATTCATCTGCATCGTAGTCAGTAAACTTGATGTGAACCGGAAAGCGGGAGGGCATTCCTGGATTGAGTTCAAGAAAAGAGTCCATCTCCTCGTTGTACCCGGCGATGATACAAACAAACTCATTGCCGTAATCTTCAAGTGATTTCGTCAGGCAGTCGATGGCTTCTTTTCCAAAATCTTTTTCGCCGCCGCGCGCCAACGAATAAGCTTCATCGATGAACAAGATGCCGCCAAGCGCTTTTTTGACCAAATCTCTTGTTTTCTGGGCCGTATGCCCGATAAATTCCCCCACAAGATCTGCGCGCTCGACCTCAATCAAGTGGCCTTTTGACAATACCCCCATTTCTTTAAAGATTTTGCCGAACAGTCGGGCGATCGTTGTTTTTCCTGTGCCAGGATTTCCTTTGAACACCATGTGGAATACTTGCTTTTCGATTTTCAGTCCATGCTTTTCCCGTTCTTTATTCATTTTGATGAGCGCATAAATTTCGTAAATCGTCTTTTTGGCTTCATGCAAGCCAATCAGGTTTTCCAACTCATCAAAGACAGAAGCCAAATTGGCACTTGCTGAAGCACGAACAATTTCAGCCAAAGTATTCGGTTGTTTAATACGCAACGGTCGGTTGAAAACGACCTGAATACGATTGGAACTGCTGGACGATTCATGTACATCTGCTGCTGAACTCGCTCCTGCTTGCTTCACCCGTGTCACCTGCCTTGACCATCATACAAAAAGTATACTCAAGGTCAGGGGAAAACCTGCCAAATTTCGTTAGGTAATAAAAATGGGAAGTTGTAAATGATAAAGAAACTTTATCAGTAAAAATAATTAACATGCATAAGATTTTAGCGATTTATTTGGAGTAAAATGAACAATAAAAGCAAGAGGCTGAAGAAACCGTGCAACATCCACTAGTAAAAGCCGTAATTAAAGAACCTTACTATGAAGTCCCAAAATGGTTAAATACCAAACTTTCCATTACTGACTATGTTGTTTTGTCTGGTGAAGCAACCAACGATGAAGTCGATATGTTTATCGCCACGCTGCTCGGATACAACGGTGTACGTATCGAGGGAAAGCCTCAAGAGGTCATTGAAAATTTGATCAAGGAGACGGATGTCATAATAGGTGGGGGCATTTTATTTGCAGACGAAACAAAGCAGATTTTGCCCAGTTGCTGTTCAGGTTTAGAAGCATGGAGAGATGTTTTGCAAGGGGTTATTGAGCAAACGAGTCCATGGATGGGGCATGATCCATCGCCTTGCATGACGTTTAGTGAGGGGAAAGTAAGAGTGTGGTCAGATGATTGTTTGGAAAAGGAATCCAAAAATCATAAGCGCAATGAACTGCATTTTATTGAATATGGCCGAAAAAACCTTATCGCACAGCTAAACAAGGTCGAGCAAGATTTGCTTCATTTTGCGCAAGCTCCCTTGTACAATCGGATATCCATGTTTGATCAGCGATTAGCAAGTAAATTGGCAGAGAAGTTTAAAGAATGGTTCATTACGAAGGAGTGGAGCCAATAATGAAGCCATTCCGAAAGACAGCGAAAAAAATCACTGTGAATGGAGCGGCACTCTTCAAACCCCACAGTTCTGGCAAGCACACGCGCTGCCCCTCCTTGGTGAGGGGCTGTCTGTTTCTGTAGCGCACTTTGAAAGGACAAGGCGGTCCATACCACACATCACACCCGTAACGAAATGGGCAAAATGTGGTATGATAAGAGAAGAAAGGGCGTGAATCGGTGAACGATCTGATCAAAACGAAAGAAACGGCGATCTTGGTCGGTTGCTTTTTGGATAACCGCGATGCAGAGCGAACACGTCTCTCCATGGAAGAATTGCATGAGTTGGCTGCCACTGCTGGCGTTGAGGTGCTCGATGTCGTGACACAGAACCGGGATCGAATCGACTCGGCCTGGTATCTCGGGACGGGCAAAATTGATGAAATTGCCGAAAAGGCCCATGAGCTGGACATTGATGTGGTCATTTTCAACGACGAGCTGTCGCCGAGTCAGACGCGCAATCTCGACAGGATATTCGATTGCAAGGTCATCGACCGGACGCAGCTCATTCTGGATATATTTGCTGGACGGGCGCAGTCCCGCGAAGGGAAAATTCAAGTCGAGCTTGCCCAGTACAATTATTTGCTGCCACGTCTCGCAGGGCAAGGGAAGCAGCTTTCCCGGCTTGGCGGGGGAATCGGTACGCGCGGTCCCGGTGAAACCAAGCTGGAAAGCGACCGACGCCATATCCGCAAACGGATCAGCGAGCTGAAACAGCAGTTGGAAGACACCGTCCGCACGAGACAGCTGCATCGGGAGCGCCGCAAGAAAAACAAAGTGTTCCAGATTGCGCTGGTCGGGTATACAAACGCGGGAAAATCGACCATTCTCAATCAGTTGACGCAAGCCAATACGCTGCAAGAAGATAAGCTGTTTGCCACTTTGGACCCGACGACAAGACAGCTGGAGTTGCCAAGCGGCCTGGAAGTGCTCCTGACAGATACCGTTGGATTCATTCAGGACTTGCCGACGAGCTTGGTCGCTGCGTTCCGCTCTACGCTGGAAGGGGTAAAGGAAGCAGATTTGATTTTGCATGTGGTCGATAGCCACCATCCTGATTTTCGGGTGCACATGGAGGTTGTCGATAAAATTTTGCGCGAGTTGAAAGCGGAAGAAATTCCGCAACTCGTCGTATTCAACAAAGCGGACCTTTTGACAGAACGGTCTTACTTGCCGCATGCGGAGGATTCAATCCTCATTTCGGCCATGCGCAAGGAGGATCAGCAAAAGTTGCTGACGAGACTGGAAGCCTTTGCGCTCGCTTCCTTCCATGAACTGAAGCTGCGTGTTCCGGTGGAGCGCGGAGATATTTTGTCCCTTTTGCATCGTGAAGGGGTTGAAATGGAACAGCAATTTAATGAAGAAGAGGAGTCATACCTGGTCACTGTACGCGTGAACCGGGACCATCCGATCTATGGGCGGATTGCTCCTTTTCTCCTGGATAAACCAGAGACTGTTGAAGAGAGTTGGTAAGATCACCTATGTTTCAATATTTTTCTCACGGGGAAAAGCTTCGTCCTCTCGTCCTGGAGGTAGAAGCGATGATCTCCGAAAGACATCGTCAAATTTCCGCGCTGGTGGACACCAATCAATTGAAGGTGCTGCGCTCTTTTCAAAAGCATGAGGTAAACGAATTTCACTTTTCGCCATCGACCGGATACGGATACGACGACTCTGGCCGGGCTACGCTGGAATCGATCTACGCAGACGTTTTTGGCGGAGAGGCGGCGCTGGTTAGACCGCACATCATTTCCGGAACGCATGCGATTGCCATCTCGCTGTTTGGGATTTTGCGTCCTGGCGACGATTTGCTCTACATCACGGGCAAGCCGTATGACACGTTGGAAGAGGTCGTAGGTGTGCGCGGCGAAGGCCAAGGTTCGCTGAAAGAATACGGGATCGGGTACAGCTATGTGCCTTTGACACCGGAGGGCGAAATCGATTTTGTCGCGGTGGCGCAGGCGATTACGCCCAAGACAAAAGTGATTGGCATTCAGCGCTCGCGCGGTTATGCGGATCGTCCGTCCTTTACGATCGCCAAAATCCGCGAGATGATCCGCATGGTCAAGGAAATTAATCCGGCGCTGATCGTGTTTGTAGACAACTGCTACGGTGAATTTACGGAAGAGCTGGAGCCGCTGCATGTCGGCGCAGACATTATGGCTGGTTCGCTCATCAAAAACCCGGGCGGCGGTCTGGTCAAGACTGGCGGATACATCGTCGGGCGGGAAGACCTTGTGCGTCTCGCTTCGTTCCGGATGGCAGCACCAGGGATTGGCGCAGAGGGCGGGGCGTCGCTGTACTCGCTGTTGGAAATGTTTCAAGGCTTTTTCCTGGCGCCGCACGTCGTGGGAGAAGCGCTGAAAGGCGCGGTGTTCTCCTCTGCGCTGCTGGAACGTCTTGGCTTTCAGACCAATCCGCTCTGGCATGAACCGCGCACGGACCTCATTCAGTCTGTCGCTTTTGGCAGCGCGGAACGGCTGATTACTTTTTGCCAAGGGATTCAAAAAGCAGCTCCCGTCGATTCGCACGTCACGCCGTACCCGAGCGAAATGCCAGGGTATGCAGACCCGGTTATCATGGCGGCGGGAACGTTCATTCAAGGAGCGAGCATCGAGTTTTCCGCAGACGGTCCGATTCGCCCGCCATACTTGGGCTTTGTGCAAGGCGGTTTGACGTACTCGCATGTCAAAGTAGGGATTTTGACGGCGTTAAACGGCTTGCTGGACAAAGGATTGCTCGAATTGCCTGAGGCGTAAACGGTTTTTACAAAAGGAAAGACGGCATTCTCTCGGATGGGAGAAGCCGTCTTTTTGCTATTCGACTGTGCGCGGACGGTACTGCGAGAAACAACCATTGAGGCAGGCATGTCGTGAGATCAATACGGGGATAACGTGGATTTTTTCAAAAGAGGTCACTTTCTTGCGTAATATTTTCTAACATCCGTTGACAGTGTTTGTGCTTTTGCATAAAATAAAGCATAAGGAAAACGATAGAGGAGGGACAAGTCATGAGTGATGACCTTCGCCGGAATATGGCCCTCTTTCCAATTGGGATCGTCATGAAGCTGACTGATCTCACTGCGAGACAGATACGCTACTATGAGCAAAATGACCTGATTCAACCGGCTCGCACGGAAGGAAAGCAGCGGCTTTTCTCCTTCAATGATGTAGACCGACTGTTGGAGATCAAGGAACTGATTGAAAAAGGACTCAACATTGCAGGGATCAAGCAAGTGTTGAAATTGCAAGAGCCTGTCATGGAACCGACGGAAATTTCTACAACGTCCGAAGTGAAGCGCAAGGACATGTCTGACAAGGAACTGCATCAGCTGCTAAGGCAACAAATCATGTATCGCAATGCAGCCCGCCCAGGCGAGGACGCATTGATTCGTGGAGAGCTTTCCCGCTTCTTCCACTGATATAAAGTTGTGAGAGAGACAGGAGGAGAGAAATGTGAGCAAGTACACAAGAGAAGACATTATGCGATTGGCCCAAGAAGAGGACGTGAGATACATCCGTCTGCAGTTTACCGACCTGCTGGGGATTATCAAAAACGTGGAGATTCCTTCTTCCCAACTGCCGAAAGCATTGGACAACAAAATGATGTTTGACGGTTCTTCTATCGAAGGTTTTGTTCGTATTGAGGAATCGGATATGTACCTGGTACCGGATTTGGATACTTGGGTTGTATTCCCGTGGGGTAACGAGCATGGGAAAGTTGCACGTCTGATCTGTGACATCTATATGCCAGATGGCTCTCCATTCGAGGGTGACCCTCGCTACATTTTGAAACGCGCGCTGAAAGAAGCAGAAGAAATGGGCTTCTCCGCGTTTAACGTGGGACCAGAACCTGAGTTCTTCCTGTTCAAGCTCAACGACAAAGGCGAACCTACGCTTGACCTGAACGATCAGGGTGGCTATTTTGACTTTGCTCCACTCGACCTCGGCGAAAACTGCCGTCGCGACATCGTTTTGACGCTGGAAAAAATGGGCTTTGAAATCGAAGCTTCTCACCACGAAGTGGCTCCAGGTCAACACGAGATCGACTTCAAATACGCAAATGCTTTGCAAGCAGCTGACCAAATCTTGACGTTCAAGCTGGTTGTCAAAACGATTGCGCAAAAACACGGCTTGCATGCGACATTCATGCCAAAACCGCTGTACGGCGTAGCGGGTTCCGGTATGCACGCGAACCAATCCTTGTTCCGCGGCAATGAAAATGCTTTTTATGACGAGACAGACGAAATGGGCTTGAGCCAAACAGCGAAGCATTACCTCGCAGGTATTTTGCAGCATGCTCGCGGTTTCACAGCGATCACCAACCCGTTGGTGAACTCCTACAAACGTCTGGTGCCTGGCTATGAAGCGCCTTGCTACGTGGCATGGTCCGCGAAGAACCGCTCTCCTTTGATCCGTATCCCTGCCTCCCGCGGCATGGGAACTCGCATCGAGGTGCGCAGCCCAGACCCGGCAACAAACCCATACCTCGCTTTGGCTGTCATGCTGAAAGCAGGCTTGGATGGTATCAAAAACAAAGTGACTGTGCCGCCAGCCATCGATCGCAACATCTACGTGATGACTGAGCAAGATCGCGAAGCAAACGGCATCGAAAACTTGCCAGCAACACTGAAAGAAGCAATCGAGTGCCTGAAAGCCGATCCAGTGATCTGCGAAGCGCTGGGCGAGCATGCACTGATGCACTTCATCGAAGCAAAAGAAATCGAGTGGGACATGTTCCGCACACGCGTTCACGACTGGGAGCGCGAGCAGTACATGGCTGCTTACTAAGAAGTCCAAACCCCTTGTACCTTATGGTGCGAGGGGTTTTTTTGTTTTGGTGGGTGCGGGTGTAAAAATCGCCTCATCCACAAGCGCACCTACAAATCACCCACAAATCACTCATAAATCTTCTGCATATGGTCTTCAAATTTTCTCGTGAAGGGCCGAACCCGGAGTGCTTCAAGGCGATTTACACAGGCTTTACCTCTGCGTCGACCGGACGCCAGTTCCGTTTCAACGAGGAAGACCAGGCAAACTTCAACCAGCAGAGCACGCTATTTCTGTTGAAACCTGATCTTGCCGAGACGCAATGGAAAACGGAAGACGCGGGCATCGTCAGCCTGACGCGGGAACAGTTCATTGAGGTGGTGCTGGAGGCAGGGCAGCATAAGCAGGAGCAAATCGCTAGGTACTGGACCTGAAAGCTCAGGTCGAAGCTGCTGAAACAAAAAACAAGTGAAATCTGTCAACTGGTAGGAGGTCGAGCGCATGGACTTGAAGCGCTTGGACCTTCTTTTTGTATCTGGTCGCTCGCCTTTGGCGGGGGCTATACAGTGGTTTACTGACTCACCATACAGTCACCTTGCTATCGTGCTGGATGACATGCACATTGCGGAGATGGATTGGCGGTTTCCATTGCAGCGGCACCACAATAATTATCCACCGTGGCAATGTGACGTGTACCGATATCGCGGCGAGCTGACAGCGGCGCAGGTTGCCACAATGACCGAATTTATCCAGGCGCACATCGGGACGGTGGACAAGATGTTTGAGGCAGCGGGCATCAGGCTGAGGAGCGGCGATATCGGCAAGGTTTCGCCTGCTGATTTGGCACGGTCAAGCCTGCTGCAAAGAGTCGCGTAGCTTTACATGACAACAAGACTGAGAGCCAGCCCCGAACAGATCGGGGAAATTTTTGTTCCCGGATGAGGGGGGATAGGAACATGAATTTTGACGGCATGATCACAGTTATTACAGTTGTGTCTGGACTTACAGGCATTGCGTTGGGGTGGATTGGCCGGGTCAGGACGGGATCAGTAAGGATGGACTGATGCCATGCAACGCGTCCACGTCTATGGATATGGGGGTGCTTTTGACTGATGAAGTTCAGCAATCAAGAGTCCATCACGGAAATTCGCAAAAAGCAGCAGGAAACGCCGGAACAAAAGATTGTCAGGCTGGAGGCGGAGCTGGTCGCCGAAAAAAATGACAAGTTCACAATCATGGAGGCAACTGCTCAACTGTATGAGGAGTTGCTGATGTTGAAAGAGCAGATGCCAGGAGGGACGGCAGAGTGGCAGCAATTTACTACAGTTTGATCAAGGCAGGCAGGCGGGAGATGGAACAAGTTCCCGCGCATCTTCGAGAGGAAGTGCAGGCGATGCTTGATGCTGAAATCAGCGCTAATTAATCTTGGCATCTGGTTCGTATCTTTGGGGGGGAGGTGAGGACATTTTGGTAGCGATCTACGTTGCTCTGATCGTCGCTGGCCGCCGCATATACAACAGTGTGTCGGTTGGCTTGAAACCAGCCGTAAAAGAAGACCCGGAAGCATTGGGGCTAGGCACTGAAGGTAAGCCTTTGGTGTAATGCTCCATTCGTTGAAAGGGGTGTTTTTTATGGGGGCGGCTAATGTGGCTCCCTATATATTTGTCGAAAACAATTTGTGTCAATGCAGACATAATTGGTGTACAATAAAAACGCCCATTGTGAATTTTCTTTCTTATCCGTTGATGGAACGCCGTGTGCGATGAAAGTCGCCTGCACGGTGTAGGCTCGAACGAAAACCCTCGTAAAGAGAAGGGAATAAGTCGAGAATAGCACACCAATATTTAATCTTGGAACAATGTTTGAAGATGGAGCAGCATTTGGTCCACAGGAATTACCATACAATCACAATCTCAGTGCAATCTTCCTGGATCAAGCGAATGGCCCTGGTACGGTTACATTTTCGAACGCGAGAAGCAGTGATCCTGCTGTAGGAAACCCTAGAATCCAGCATGGTGCGATGAATGTATCGTTGATCGTAGATAAGGTTGGGGTAGGGGAAACAACGGTATCATTTGATTACACTGACATCACCGGCGTCACCCGCACGCACTCTTGGGTTTTTAAGTTTAATTAATATCTTTGCTTCCATCAATGGCCCTCGGGAAATCCCGGGGGTATTTTTTATCAACTAGACCATGAGCCAGCCCCGAGCCGACCGGGGCAATTTTTACTGCACCGAGGGGAGAGAGGAAGAAGAGCGAATGGACAACTTTATCAAAACAGGAATTGCTATCGGAGGCGCAGCAGCCTCGTTTCTTTTTGGCGGCTGGTCAGCATTGCTCAGTGTGCTACTCGCATTCGTCATTTTTGATTTTGTCACTGGCCTGATTGCAGCCGGAATGGAAGGAAAGTTAAAAAGCAAGGTCGGTATGATCGGCATTGCGCGGAAGTTGTTCATCTTTTGCATGGTTGCGATGGTGCATCTGATCGACATGTCGCTTGGTGACCAAAATTTCATCCGCGACGATCTTTTTTTACCTGGCAAATGAGCTGCTAAGCATTATCGAGAACGCGGGACGCATTGGCCTGCCCGTTCCCGAATTAATTAAGCGAGTAGTAGAGGTACTAAAAGGGAGAGGGGAAGGGAAATAACATGCAAATCACAGAAATGCTACTCACAAACTCAACAGCCAGACCAGGTACAAAGATTGTCCCGAAAGGACTGGTCATCCACTGGACAGCCAACGAGAAAAAAGGCGCCGATGCGGTAGCAAACCGGAACTACTTCAACAAGCCGACGACAGAAGCCAGCGCTCACTACATCGTGGATGACTGGCAGATCGTCCGGTGCTTGCCGGAAATTGAAATGGGCTACCATGTCGGGGCGAAATCGTACAAGTCAGGCTATCGCCACTCGGGAAACCGGGCGTTTTTTATTTGCAAGTTTCCCAGTTGTTCGAATGAGAACTAACGTTCTTGTTTGGGGCGAACTTATCGGCAGGAGAAGGCTTTGGCCGACAGATGAAGCTGGCGGAAGCGACGAATGATGCCATGGAGCTGTATGAGGCAGCCTGCCGGTTGTTTGCAGTATCGGGATCAACCTGGAACAACTCGTTTCCGATCATGCCGTGCAGCTGAATTTGTTCACAGACAACCACAAACGCCGTTCGCTCGCCCGGACGATCGATGAGATTCGTACGCGGTTTGGTACGGACGCGATTTTGCGGGCAGCCTCTGTCACGGAGGCTGGTCAGGCGAAAGAACGCGCGCAAGATCGGGGGGCACTATGAGTGAAAGAGACGCGTGTCTCTAGAAAAGATAACGTGTTTGCAGCCAGTCGATTTGTACTGGCCGGATCAAGCTGGTAAACGATGAGGACTGGCAGTGGATATCGATAGATGCTACCATGTCTGTCCGTTCATAGCCTTACCCTGCCGGACATAGTAAACTAGAGTAAAGTGAACAAGGTGGGGCTATTTAATGAAAAAAGTGCTGGTTTATATTATGGGTGTTAACGAGGCATCCGAAGCCTGGGAGCTTAGCAATGACACGATCAGAGAACTATGCAAGAGCGGTAAAATCGTCGCTGCACCAATTGACGACACATGGGCTATACTTCGTGAGCAATCAGAAGCAACCTTGCAACTGATCGAGGACATTCGGAAGAAAGAGAGTCTGTATCATGTTGCTGCAGATTCACCTGATGAGCCAATCATCAATTTATTAAAGGATATCGTACTACCTTTAGATCAGCCTATCGAAACGATCTTTGAGTATGACACTGGTCGCCTTTCTACACGAGCTATAAATGCACTGAGAAGAGTTGGCATCAGAACAGTACGCCATTTGGTTGAATCCACCTTTAATCGACTTTGGCCTATTCGAAATTTGGGCAATCGTGCTCTGATGCATACTTTTCACGCATTGAAGCAAGCAGCTACAATCCCGTCACCTTGACTTGGTGACGGGGAAACCCCTTGTGCCTCATGGTGCGAGGGGTTTTTTGTGCTCCACTCTTTGCTCATTTTGTCTACATCCTTTGCCTTAACGAGATATAATGGAATCATAAAACGTAAAGTTCACTTTAAGTCAAGGATGGCCGTTATGTCAGGGCTTAGCATTGGTCAATTGGCTGCAAAAGCAGAATTGAGCGCATCGACACTTCGTTATTATGAATCTGTTGGATTGCTGCCAGCGCCTGAGCGAAAAAACGGTCAGCGCCGCTATGATGAATGTTTGCAGAAGATAAACAATACGGGGGCGTGTTAGAAAGGGGCAGTGCGAGAAGTGATTTCCAGAGAGCAATTAGAAAAGCATCAAATATGGCTATATGCTGCTGTATTAATGATTGCTGCCGGATTTGGCTTGTTGTGGCCGGAATCGAGCAAAAGTTTCGATCAGATGATTTCGATTGTACTCGCCATTTTAATGTATGGCATGTTTGCGCAAATTCCTTTTTTTCGTTTAAAAGCGGCGTTAACAAATCGAAAGTTCATCTATGCACTACTTATTACGAATTACATAGCCGTACCTGTTCTGGTGTGGGGGTTAATCCGGTTTCTTTCAGCCGATCCAGCGATCCTGTTAGGTGTGCTTCTTGTTTTGCTCACGCCCTGCATTGACTACGTGATCGTTTTTACACATCTTGGGCGCGGGAACGAAAAGCTTGTTCTGGTTTCAACTCCGATCCTTTTTGTCACCCAAATGCTCTTATTGCCTGTTTACCTATGGCTGTTTATGGGCAAGACAGCGGCTGAAATCGTGAGTGTCGGGCCTTTTTTCGAAGCATTTTTAGGACTTATCGTTGCTCCGCTGCTACTTGCTCTGCTTACACAATGGTGGGCACGGCGGCAGCCAAAGGGAGAACGTTTCCTTGATGCGACTGCATGGCTTCCAGTACCTTTTATGGCTCTGACTCTTTTTGTTGTCGTTGCATCACAAATCGCTAAACTATATACCTCTTTTGAGTCTATTGTCCAAGTGGTTCCCGTCTATGCAGCATATATGGTCATTACGCCGATTGTTGCTCGTATCGTTTCTCGTCTGTTCCGTTTAGATATCGGAGCGGGGCGAGCTCTTATTTTTAGCGCAGCAACTCGTAACTCGCTTGTCGTTCTTCCCTTTGCACTGGCGCTACCAGAACCACTAAACGGGGTGGTGTCTGCTGTCATCGTAACGCAAACGGTTGTAGAACTTATCGGGGAGCTAGTATACATTCGGCTTGTTCCAAAGGTGCTTTTGCGAGGGACGGATTGAAAACCGAAAGCATGTTCCGCACAGGCATCCGCGACTGGAAGCACGGGTGAGGTAACAGGTTGGCACCTCAAAAAAGCTTTATTGCGAAATTCGTTTCCCAAATACTAAAAATATCCTAAAATATTGATAATTGATCAAGAACCCTTTTACACAACTAAATCAGACCATGCAGAAACTCACAAGCGAACAAGCGAAAAGAGGGAAACAAATGACAACAACCATGGATTCAAAAGAGTTCGTCAATCGCCGTCAAAAACTCGCGGAAAAAATGCCTGAGCATAGCGTACTGGTCCTATTCTCTGGGGTTGCCAAGACGCGCAGCCAAGATGATAAATATCCGTTTTCACCGAACCGCAACTTCTACTATCTCACCGGCATCGCGCGCAGCAACCTCATTCTCATGATCACGAAACGCGCGGGCAGCGTGAGCGAAACGTTATTTCTCCAGCGCCCAAATGAACTGGAGGCGAAATGGACAGGCGCCGTCTTGGCGGATCAAGAGGCAAAAGAGTTGTCTGGTATCGAACACTTCGACTATCTCGATGAGTGGCTGGAGGCTTTTGCGACTTTTGTGCGGCGTTGCGAAGGCCAGTGCTCGCTCTATCTTGACTTGTATCGTTACCAGTGGAGCGATGAGCAGACCCTTGCAGAGGCGTTTGCTGAAGACGCGCAAAAGAAATACAAGACTTTGCAAATGCAGG
Organism: Brevibacillus sp. FSL K6-0770; assembly: GCF_038000275.1. Lineage (NCBI taxonomy): Bacteria > Bacillati > Bacillota > Bacilli > Caryophanales > Paenibacillaceae > Brevibacillus > Brevibacillus sp. FSL K6-0770. The sequence continues at coordinate 3,365,975 of NZ_JBBOBQ010000001.1, read as the reverse complement.
ATGCAGGCCCGTGGCTGAAAGAACTGCGCATGGTAAAGAGTCCGGCAGAGATCGAAGAAATCAAGCGTGCGATTGCGATCACAGATGAAGCCATCCGGCGTATGTGGGCGCATGCACGTCCTGGGATCATGGAATATGAGCTGGAGGCGCACTATGATTTTGCGTTGAAGTCGAATGGGGTGCGCGAGCTGCCGTATTTGCCGATTATTGCGAGCGGCATCAATGCTACTGTTTTGCACTATGAGGCGAATAATCAGCGCGCGGAAGATGGTGACCTGGTCCTGCTCGACCTTGGTGCGGCATCGAACTACTATGCGGCTGATATTTCGCGTACATTTCCCGTGAATGGTCGCTTTACAGAACGTCAAAAAGCGATTTATCAGCTCGTGCTCGAAGCCGAAATCAAGACCATCGAAGCCGTGAAACCGGGTGTCACGCTTCAACAATTAAACGAGGTCACGAAACAAGTATTGGCGGATGGCCTGTTGCATCTCGGTCTTATCCAAGACAGCAGCGAACTGTCCAAATACTACTACCATGCCGTGTCACATCACCTTGGCCTGGATACGCACGATGTTTCGGACTACAGTGCTGTCATGCAGCCTGGTATGGTGATCACGATTGAACCTGGCCTGTACATAGAGGAAGAAGCGATTGGCATTCGGATTGAAGATGATGTGCTAGTCACCGCAGATGGCTATGAGGTGCTCTCAGCGCAGATCCCGAAGGAAATCGCAGAAGTGGAATTGCTGATCGGGAAAAAGGAATAGCGAACGCTTGCCAGCCAGATCATGGCATCGTAAGCAAGGCATCATGCAAGCATTCGTCTAATAGGCGAAACGGGAGGGCGTCAGATTCGCACCAGCACAAAAGGTGTGATCTGGCGCTTTTCTTTTGCAAAATGCCAAACGGACCGAACCTTTTTGGGCAAACGAGACAATATAGGGTGTAAGCTGCTTACTCAGGAGGGCCCTCTGAATGCAAAGGGAATACATGTACGAATTGCTCGCGAAAATGAAAGAAGGGAATCGACAGGCGTTTCATTCGTTTTATGACGCAACTTATCAGGATGTGTACCGGACAGTCTCCTTTCTCGTGGATCATCCGCAAGATCGGGAAGATGTCATGAACGAGATTTACATGCAAATGTGGACCTCGCTCGCGAACTACGATACGAACCGGCCTTTCCACTTTTGGCTGCATGGCTTGGTCGTCCGCCAAGTACAGCGATTTCGGGTCAAGCGTTGGCGGAGATTCCGAATTTTTGAGCGCGTCCGCGTTTTCTTTCGGGACGAAAATCACTGGGACCAACCGACTGTGCTGATGGATGGAACGAATCAAATGATAGAGCAGGCCATCCAAAAGCTGACGGACAAACAGCGAACGGTGATTATCCTCCGCTTTTTTCACGACTATACGCTGGAGGAAATCGCGGTCTTGCTGCAAATTCCGCCGGGTACAGTCAAGTCCAGATACCATGCGGGTCTTGAGGCGCTGCGAAAATACGTACGGAATCTCCCCCCGGAAAGGATGGAACAGCTCAATGCTTATGGAACGCAAAATTCGTGAACATCTCCAGCAAAAAGCAGAAACGATGGAGTGCCCGCCGGCCATTTCCAGACGAATCGAACAATCCTATTCTCACTATTTGCAACAAAAAAGGAGCGGAATAACTATGAAAAAACGATTGATAAGCGGTATCGCAGCCGCAGCGATTTTGATTCCAACGGCAGCATTTGCAGCCCCAGCCTTGATTGAAATTTTGACCCGAACACCGATGACTGCCGAACAAGTCCAAGTAGATGAAGTCGGCAAAGCAACACTTGAAAAGCTGTACCGTGCTTTTCCAGAGACAAAATCGTTTGCGATTATCGACGCCAGCAACGTTCAAGGTGTCCAAACAAGCATCACTTTGCAGGACAAAAGCGGGAGCGGCAAAAAGTTTACTCTTCATACAAACAGCCGTACGGGTACGATTGAACACATCATCCAGGAAAATGACGGGGGATCTGAGGAAAAGCCGCTGATTGCTTCCACCGAGCAGGAAATCAAGGCGAAAGTAGACGATCTGCTGAATAAAATGTACGGCAGCATCAGCGAGTACGAGTTTGCTATGGAGCAAATGGAGAACGCGGAGCAAAAAACGCTTATGCTCAATTACAGCAAAAAGGGAGCGAAAACCCCGTTCTACCAAGTATTTGTTCAGGGCAATACGATCAGCGCGTCGCTAATTGGAGGGGAAACGACACCTTCCGCCGCGAAAGTAGAAGGCTTTTTCACGATGAATGGCCAGCCTGATTATACTGCCGATGCTTTTTTCAATGATGAAAAGCTGTTGTCTTTGCTAAAAATGAGCGCAGCCGACTTAAAACAGGAACTGGCAAAAGGAAAATCGGTCGTGGAGATCGCAGCCGCTAAAAATATCTCCAAGCAACAAGTAATAGATGTCATTGCAACAACGCAGGTTGAGGTGCAAATGCAAGGGGAGAACAGCGGAGCAGGCAGCCATTCCAAAGAACAGATGCTGAAAGCGATTGAGCCAAAAGTATTGCAACTGATTGAGCGCAAAAATGAAACATCGAGCAAAAAATAGCAAGCTCCGCACATGAGGTTGGGAGATATCGCGGGAGAAGCGAAATGACATTTTGCCAGAACCAGCAGCAATAACAGGATCAAAACCAGAAAAAACGCTTAACGAAGCTGCGCTACCAAACATTTGTTCACGGCATTAGCAGTAGCGTACGAAAACTTGAACTCAAAAAGGTGACCCGGAAGAGGCAGCGCTTGCAAAAAGTGCTCCTCCTGCGGGTCATTTGCGTTTTCATCAACAATTCGAATGACCGATGGTGTCACGGGGCAAAGGAGGGCGTTTGCAAAAATGGCACCCCAGTGATTTGTGCTATAACCAAGCCCGTTTTAACAACTCCACGCCAAGCTTGACTTCATCGCATGACAAGTTGCTGAACCCAAGTCTAATGATAGGCTCTGCGGTCTTGTTTTTCAAAAAATAGAGGGAAGTAGGATAGACTTTCACTCCCAGAAGGGAAGCTTGCTGAATGAGCCATTCCTCTGAACGCTCCAAGTGCACTTTGACCAAGACGTACAAGCCAGACTGCTCGCCAATGACAGTGATGTTGTGCTGGAAATGATTCCGTAATTCAGAAACGAAGTGCTGCATTTTGCGCTTATAAACAAGCCGCATTCGTTTAATGTGGCGATTCCATTCGCCTTCTTCCATAAATTTTGCCATAGCGAACTGGCTCAGCAGCGACGTCGTGCTCTCGAAATGTGCGAAGTGCTTTTTATAGCTGTCTAGCAGTGGCTGCGGCAACACCATGTAACTTAAACGTATGCCTGGCAGAAAGCACTTGGAAAAATTGCCAAGGTAAACAACTCTCGCGGAATCGATGGAAGCGAGAGCGGGGAATGGCTGTTGGGTATAGCGAAATTCACTATCGTAATCATCTTCAATAATGTACCCTTGCCGCTTGTTTGCCCAATGGATCAGCGCATGCCTTTGCTGAATGGTCATGCTTACTCCGTATGGACTGTGGTGGGACGGAGCCACATAAATTAATTTTGATTTCGTATGTGCCAATTGGGAAAAATCAGCGCCTGTCTCATAAACGGGTAACGTTTCCAGCGTAAAACGATTTAATTGAAAAGCTTCCCGAGCGCCATCATAGCCAGGGTCTTCCACAATGATGCTTGAGAAATCACGTTTCAGGACAAGACTTAAATACAGCAGCATTTGTTGGGTACTGCTTCCGATGATAATGGCATTCGGATCTGTGCGTACCCCGCGAGACTGGAGCAAGTAAGCTGCGATTTGTTCGCGCAAACACCGTTCGCCAAAAGGTTCTCCGTAGCGATAGGTGTCTTTTGCCGTTAAGATTTGATTCGAAATTCTTCTCCACGCTTTTACAGGGAAGTGCGTCTGATCGACGACATCTGCGCGGAAATCAATGCGAGCAGCTGGTATCGGCTCTGCTTGCCTGTGATGAGGCGTGCTGTGAGTTGCTTGAAATAAAAGGGGTTCTAACTCATTGACAAAATACCCTTTTCGGCCTTCGCCACGTACGTACCCTTCGGCAACAAGCTGTTCATAGGCCAGCAAGGTCGTATTGCGGCTGACATGCAAAGAATCGGCAAGCTGGCGGATGGAGGGCAAAGGCTCACCCGCCTTTATGTCGCCTTGCTCAATAAATGCTTTAAATTTTTCGTAGATTTGTTTGTATTTAGGAGAGTGATCCTGGAAGGTAAAAATGGTATTTTTCATCTATATCCCTTCTGACATGTACATTTACTCCGTATTGTATCTTTTTTTATGTCAGTTTGTATTTTATTGTTTGTTCATCGGCCAGTTATTTTGCATACAGAAAGGATGAGCATGGTGTACACTCCGAAGCAATATCGCATGAATCATGATGAGGCGGTTCAAATGATGAAGACTTCCCCGTTTGCCTTGCTGATTACGGTGGAGCAACAGCGCCCGTTGGCTACGCACATTCCGGTGGAGATTCGCGAAGAGGAAGGGAAAATTTATGCCACGGGGCACATCGCATACGGCAATACGCAGAAAAAAACGTTGAAAAACAATCGTGATGTCTTGCTGATTTTCCAAGGACCACACACCGACATTCAAGGGGCAGCCAAAATGAGTCAAAATCGCAACAACACCGATTACAAATCGATTGTGGGAGAGCTTGAAAAGTCAAATGATCAAGAGGAAAATCTCGTTGCCGAATGGCTGCGTGAGCAACGGAAAGAGTTATTTAAATAATTGGCCTGAAAGTGCTTCACGCAAGCCCAAGCAGATCGTGTACAAAAATACAGCAAGGAGTGTTGCAAGTCATGGAATTTTCAACGGTTTGGCTGTTTGTAATCGCTGCCGCTACCTTGTTAATCATACCTGGACCTGCTGTGTTCTACATTATGGCAAGAAGTATAGATCAAGGCAAAAAAGCGGGCTTGGTATCGGTTCTCGGTGTATCTTTTGGTGGTTCTGTCCATGTGATCGCGGGAGCAATCGGAGTTTCTGCGATCCTGATGACGTCAGCAACAGCCTTTCATATCGTGAAATACGTGGGAGCTGCCTATCTGGTCTATCTCGGGTGCAAGACTTTGTTTTCCAAAGCGGATCGAACAGACGCAGAGATACCAAAAGCCCCTCGCAAACAGTTAGGGAAGATTTTTTGCGAATCCGCCATCGTGGAAGTCATGAATCCGAAGACAGCGCTCTTTTTTCTAGCCTTCTTTCCGCAGTTCATCTCACCTTCTGCTGGTTCTGTTACCGTACAGTTTTTGCTTTTGGGAGCGATATTTTTGATCCTGGCTTTGATTAGCGATGGGCTGTATGCGGTTCTCGCAGCAAGTATTCGCAAGCGGATTGTGGGCAGAACAGCGAGTTCCAGGTTAGTGAAGCGGATAACCGGCTATTTTTATATGGTTCTAGGGATCATTTCCGCCTTTGCCAGTCCTGCCAAAACATAAGAGCATGATCGTGTTGTGACGCAACAAATGACGTTTCTGCCAAAAATGAAAGGGAGAGATCAAGGATGCCTAGATTTATCGCGGAAGATGACTTTTGGTCGCTATTTCTCCAGGCCAAAATAGGCGTCGTTATTTGTCAGGGGATTGATAACTCTATCAAAAACGTTGAAGTTTACGAGAAGCTGCTACAGGAAGCAGGGAAAGAAGCGCAGCAATTCCTCAAGCTGGAGGAATTGAGCAGTAATCCGGTCATTTTGGTTTGGCGCGAGGCGCAGCGGACGATGCTAACCGAAAAGACGAAAAATGCTTTCCTCTGTATGGAATTAGTCGATGAAACGAGAAGCGATGAGTTTCATAGAGCGCGAAAAGAATTGTCTGATCTCGTCTCCCGCCATCTTGGCGGTACGGTGAAGCTGGAAGTATTGGACATCCATAACAGGGAAATGGCCATTTGAAACTAAGTGTTAAAGACGTGGAATCAGGATGTTTTTCAACCGAGATAGACAAACATGCGGCTGCGTCCTGCATAAAAGAAAAGCTTGTCAGAACTCTCAATCGACCTCGCTTCGGCGGGGTTTTTGCGTTAGGCAATGTCAAAAAACAACGCGAAGCATATTTGCGCCAGGCTAAACGTTGCAATGGCGAGTGCATGATGGTATATTAATTGAGGTATCAATTATTGATGGGTCAAGTAATTGTCAGCCACTAACTGCATGCTGCTGAATTTGCTCATCCACACGCATGATCCGTATCGATTTACCAGCCCCCGGGAGGCATTTTCATGACATACAAGGAGTTTGAAGAAGAACAAATTCTCAGCTTGCTCATTGGTTTAACCAATAAAATCAGCCCGAAATTCGAGCGCTGTACCGGAATCAGTTCGACTCGTCTCGCGATCTTGCAAATGTTGTGCGAGCGAAGCGAAATCAATCAGTCCCAGCTGCAAAAGCACATCGACATCGACGGTGCGGCCATTACACGGCACTTGAAGCAACTGGAAGCGGATGGCATGGTGATTCGCTACAAAAATCCAAATGATAACCGCGAAACGTTCGTGCGCTTGTCCGACGAAGGGATCGAGCGGATTGAAGGGTACAAAAGCGAGAAACGGATTTTTATCCAGCAGATTTTGGCGGGATTCAGCGAGGAAGAGACGCGGGTTCTGGCTGATTTTCTCAAACGGATGCAAAACAACATTTGATCGATCAGAAAAGGAGTCTGTTACTATGGTGCGCACATTGCAAAAGACAAACGATTTTCGGGAAATTACATTTGGCCGTCGCTCTGTCAAACTGTATGACCCGGAAGTCAAAATCAGCAGGGAAGAGATGACCGAGATTTTAGCCGGAGCGACGCGTGCCCCATCTTCGGTCAATATGCAGCCATGGCGTTTCGTCGTGATCGAAAGCAAGGAAGGGAAAGAAAAGCTGGCCGAGCTGGCTCGTTTCAACAAGACGCAAGTGCTCACTTCGTCTGCGGTCATTGCCGTATTCGTTGACATGAACAATGCCGCATACATGGATGAGATTTTCGGAAAAGCGGTCGAGCTTGGTTACATGCCGCAAGAAGTGAAAGATATGCAGTTGCAAGCGGTGAAACCGTACTACGCGAATCTGTCGGTTGCTGATCTGCGGGACGTCAATTTTATTGATGCGGGACTCGTATCGATGCAACTGATGCTCGTTGCCCGTGCTTTTGGCTATGACACCAATCCGATTGGCGGCTATGAAAAAGAGCAAATCGCAGAGGCATTTGATCTGGACAAGGAACGCTATTTGCCGATCATGTTAATCAGCATCGGCAAAGCGGCGAAGGAAGGGCACTCGTCTTATCGATTGCCGGTGGAGACAGTGACCACCTGGAAATAATCCAACTACGTTTTCGAAAGGGAGAAAAAACATGCTGATCATTCATGCGCATCTGCAAGTAATTCCTGCACAGGAAGAAGCATTTTTGCAAGCGGTCAAAGGGCTGGTTGCTGCCAGCCAGGCGGAAGCAGGCAATCTCGGATACGTTCTGATGAAAAGCACGGAGCAAGAGCATTGCTATACGATGGTTGAGAAGTGGGCGGATGCTGCGGCAGTAGCGGCGCACAATGCAAGCGCTCATTTTCAGGCGTTCATCAAGCAGGCACCAGCTTTTGTTTCGGCACCGATGGAAGTGGAAGTATTCGCAGGCGAGCCAGTGAAGCTGTAAATCGGTCTGGAAAAGGAAAACAGCAAGGGTGATCCTGGGAGCTGACTCCAGGTGATCAGCTTTGCTGTTTTTTTGCATGACGGGAAGACATTGCGGTGGAAATCATAGACTCGAAAAAAAAGACCCCACTTCTGGGGTGTAAATCCAATGACCCGTTGATGGAGGGGAGTTAGGAAACGCTTATTTCGAAGCAATCTGAGACAGTCCCACCTTTTCCGTCATGAGCGGTGACTTTCACGATAGCGTAATCTGAATGACCCGAAATGGTATGGAATACAATTTTTCCATAGTTAGGGCTAGTAACGACATCGTTGAAAGTGTAAACAAAGCCCGATCCCCGTTCAAATTGAATGGTAAAGGTCAGGCTATCTTCATCGGGATCAGCAAAATAATCGGTAAGGGAAACAGCCTCATGGGTTCCGGCAGGAGGGATAGCGAGATCAGGTATTCCCGAGCCTACAACAACCGGGGCTTGATTGCTATTCTCGACTTCTTCCCTGCTGTTTTGGAGGGATTTCGTTCGAGCCTACACCGTGCAGGCGACTTTCATCGCACACGGCGTTCCATCAACGGATAAGAATGGAGGAAAAGGAACAACGGGCACTATCATCGTACACCGCCTATGTCAAAATTTACACCTTTTCTTTCCATTTCACCCCAAAAAGCAAGCAATCACCAAAAGTTTGGGGAAAAGTATCCATTAAGACACAGGAGTCGTAATACATATAGACCCAGGCAATCTCGGTTCACAAGATGGAGAACAGGTCCGGAAAGATTTGAAATGGGGGGGTCTGATGAAAAAGCGGTTAGTAGTAAGCGGATTGATCCTTGTCTTTGCTTGCGCTTTCGTATTCGACAACAAACTTTACTATCCGGCACTCCCAATAGAAAGTATGAGCAAAAAAGCGGTGATAGAAAAGCTGAATGACTCTGACAAACCAATCGTTACATTATCGAACGAAAACGGTCAACAATGGTATATCATACGCGAACGAGATGCATCCGCAGCTGATGAGTTGATTAAGAAAATGGTCAGTCAAAAAGGATGGACGTTCCGACAAAAAGAAGGTAGTGGCCTCTTCTTTGAAAAACAAGGAGAAAATTTGATTGTAACTACCCAAAAGTGGACGGGTGACTATGTGTTAGTGAAAATTCCGGCCCCTTTTTCATGACTAAACGCGGTTCGCTTTCCGGTTATTTATGAGGCTGTCTGCTTATGAGTGATGAAGAGATAAAAAAATTAACTCCTACCTAACTTTCGATAGGAGACGGCAGAGAAGCAGGCAAAGTATAGTAAAAGTACCCGAAAGGAACATCCTCGCTTTAGTTGATGGACGCCATCTTCGATGAAAATCGCCCTCCTCGTGGCGTATCCTGTGTGGAAGGAACCATCTCTCCGTGCACCTTCCACACAGGAAGCGGGCTTATAATGGATTCCATTTGAGAGAATCAGATACAACCTCTCGCCCGCTTGCCATCAACAACCCCTTGAGCTGCACGAGGGGTTCATTTTTTTGCCAAAACAGCTCCTTGTTCATGAATGAGAACAAGGAGCTGTCATCGTTTTTGCCCAGAAAGTTGCTGTTGGTCCCTCATTTGATCATGAGAGCTAAAAACTCGTGCAGTTTATCCAAAGAGCGGATGTTTTGATTGCAGGTTGTGCTGTCTTGGCATAAATAGTTTCCTTTTTTCAAATACGTGCCGTCACTTGAACCGCGTGCTTCCAGGACGAACATGCCGATGTCGGAAACTTTGTTGCAGATGGCACAGATGCCTTTCTTCGCCATGGGCGTAAAAGTGCCGTGGATACCGATCAGCTTGTCGGGGTAGTTGGCGATGATAAATTTTTTATCAGAACCGTTGTCGAACCAACTGATGTACGACAACTCGGCATACGGAAGCTCGGCGGCTACTGGTGGCTTGAGCTTCTTGATCTTCGGGTACATTTTTTTGATCGCTTGCTCGGTAACGGCGGGAAACGGAACAACATAAGGCGACAAAGACAGCAGAAACTGTTTGGCTTCGTTCTTTTCTTTCAGCGAACGGATTGGCGCAAGCAGTTGTCTTTGTTCGTCAGAAAGATCAGCGAACAGCTGAAAAACCGCTTCCTGCGCAATGTCTTTTCGTGCCCGGATGACGTTCAAATCCGTGCTGCCCGTATACGCATTCAACAAGTTTTGCACCTGCCATTTGATAAAGTTGTAGTGGTGGGGAAAAATAAACGGTTGCATGTGATCGTGTACCTCCTGTATGTGTCCGCTGCGCTGGTGGAAGAACGCAGCAGTTTTGTCTCTTTTACTTTAAAAGCAAACGGCTGCGCTTGATAGGGAGAGAACGATTCTAAACAAAACTCGGCATAGAAAAAGCACTGATCGTCTTGGGGACAGATCAGTGCCTGAGTCTATTTGACATATACGATTTTTTTGATCGTTTCGATCGAGAGAAAATACTGTTCGGCCAGCTGTGGAATGGACACACCTTCGCGAAAAGCGTTGCGGATCAGGTTGTTCCTTTCATCCAGCTGTTTTCTTCCGCCAGAGCGGGTTCCCCATTTATAATGCGTGGTTTTTGACTTCGGGATATAGATGGTTTCCCCTTGCACATACTTCTGGATTTCTGCAATCAGGCTTTCTGGCAGCATATTGGCTGCATTCGCATATTTCATTTTCGCTCGCTCCTTATTTTGGCATTCAAATAAGGGGCAAAGCCGGAAAATAAAAAATGAGATACATAACGGTAGGCGATGTATTGTCTAAACGACTGTCCACCTCATGCAAAGTATCGCCTTTCTATTTCCAGGCTTTGCATGAGACGCTGCAGTATCTGGCAAACTGAATCCATTCACCAACCATACACCCCCTCGATCACGATTCATACCTTCCTGTGCAGTACGCAAACTCTGCGCAGTTCCTTCCATTATAGATCATCTTGCAGCGATTTTCATGCGCAGATGTTTGCGAGCGCTTTGCCACGTTACTCAAAAAACACGATCTTTGCGGCTTATCGGCCGACGATCAGGTCAAGCAACTGATCATCTGTCCATGGCTCCAGCGCAAGCAACGCTTGGTACGGGTCAGCTCCTGGGATGTGAAAATAGGAGGCAAAAGCTGGCTCTGTCTTCAAGCCGTTTTGCTTGAGCTGGCGGATGTGCTGTCGCGCTTTCGGTCCTGCCAGTTGCAGCAAGCGATGTTCGATGATCATGTGCCGATACGCGTTTTGTTGTTCGACGGGGCGCGGTTGGGCAAAAAGCTCGAACCAGAAGCCGTGGGCAAAAAAGGAGACAAGACATGTGGGCACAGCTTGTACCGGCATGCGGGCTTCCTGGTATCCTTCGCAGTCTGCGTAAAAGCTGCGGGCGATCTCGGCGAACAGCTCAAGATCGTAGCATTCGCAGACGATGTCCAAATCACTGTCGCCAAGATCGATGTCGAGCGGAATCGTTCCGGCGAGCACCGGATCAAAAGCTTGCAGGCGTTGCAAGACCGCGCTTTGTTCGATGGCTCGTGCGGCTGTTTGCTGTTTTGCTGTACCGTTTTGCAAATAGGTGAGATCACGCCAGTTTCTCGTCATAGAAAACTCCTGTTTCCTTCGGTATTTGCAGATGTTTGTCGCAACAAGTATGATAGATTCGCGAAAACAAGTGTGCAACAAAAATCGCTTTTGCTCGTATTACCTATGTGAGGGGAGTGCATGCAGATGGATATTTTACTCTGGATCGTTGTTTTGGTGCTATTCGCGCTCAGTATTGCAGGTATATTTTTGCCTGTGTTACCCGATACGATTTTGCTGTGGGCAGGCTTTTTGCTCTACCACTTTTTCATAGCAGATCCGGGAGCGGGGTTGCCAGCGTCCTTCTGGTGGGGAATGGTGGTATTCAGTATATTGCTGTACGGCGCTGACTTGTTGACCAACATGTATTTCGTGAAAAAATACGGCGGCTCCAAATGGTCGTCGGTGGCGGCTGCCGCAGGGATTTTTCTCGGGATTTTCGTGTTCCCGCCATTTGGGATGATCATTTTGCCGTTTGTCTTCGTCGTGCTGGTGGAGCTGTTGGTGCAGAACCAGCCTTTCGAGCGGGCGGTCAAAGCGGGCTTTGGCTCCCTGATCGGCTTTTTGGGAAGCGCAGTAGTCAAAGTAGTGTTGCAGGTGACCATGATTATCTGGTTTTTCCTCGCCAGATAGAGAGAAAAAAGGACAGCGATGGCTGTCCTTTTTGTATGCCGCGAAATTAGTGAATGAGGCGGTAGACGCCGATGACTTTGCCGAGAATGGAAACGGCGTCCAAAATGATCGGTTCCATCGTGGCGTTCTCAGGCTGGAGACGGAAGTGGTTTTTTTCTTTGAAAAAGCGCTTGACGGTTGCTTCGTCTTCTTCGGTCATGGCGACAACGATATCTCCGTTGTTTGCTACATGCTGCTGGCGCACGATGACGTAGTCTCCGTCGAGGATTCCGGCGTCGATCATACTGTTTCCGGACACGCGCAGCATGTACACCTTGTCTGAAGTCACGATATTTTCTGGAAGCGGGAAGTATTCCTCTACGTCCTCAATCGCCGTGATCGGTTGCCCGGCGGTTACTTTCCCGATGACAGGAACGCGGACAACGGAGTCTTCGAAGTTGTCCTGGAAGCGATCTTCTTCAGACAACAGCTCGATCGCGCGCGGTTTGGTCGGGTCGCGGCGAATCAGGCCTTTCTTTTCCAGGCGGGCCAAGTGGCCGTGTACGGTAGAGCTGGAAGCCAGTCCGACAGCTTCGCCGATTTCGCGCACAGATGGAGGATAACCTTTGTCGCGAACTTCCTTCCGAATGAATTCGATGATGGCTTGTTGTCTGCTAGATAATTTTGACATAAAAAGACACCCCTGATTTCTCGAACATATTTTCCTATATTATACCATGGGAGCTTGCGTTCGACAAACATAAGTTCGATAAAAAGGCGAACAGGAATTTTTGCCCGAAAGAACGTTTCTTGTCGAATGGTTGGTGCGAGCCAGAAGCATGGCTGTTCGCGGATTGTCCCATACCAAAAGGGGAATTGGCCATCTTGCCGTCACCTGCGTGAATTTTGCAAAGGGGCAGGTTTTCGTATTGACATGAACATATGTTCTCATTTATGATTGGAATACGAACTTATAGAACGTATGTTTGCAGGAGGTTATCCCATGAATGTCATGTCTATTCCTAACCGTTTTGAAAAAGAATCGTCCCGTCGCGTCCGTTTTGGTATTACCAGAGGCCAAGCCCTGTTGTTCCTGATTACGTTTTCTCTCTTTTTTTACTTGTTGACCGAACTGGTGTTTGCTTCTTCGCACGCTGAACCGCTAAAAGGAACAGAAGTGACGGTTCGCGACGGTGACAGCTTGTGGACCATTGCAGTCCGCCATCAAACGGAGACGGTCGATGTACGCGATCTGATCCAGGATATTAAAGAGGCGAACGATCTGCAGAGCAATCTGATTTATCCGGGACAGACCTTGCTCATTCCCGATCCGAAATGATAGAAAGCACTTGCCGGTTCGTCTCCATCTTGCGAGTTCGCCCTGATGTGATATAATTAAACGGCATTACTACTGGGTGGGAGGAACCGTACGTGGTATCTGACGCGGAAATCAAACGAATCAACGAACTGGTCAAAAAATCGCGCGAGGTTGGTTTGACCGATGAGGAAAAGCAAGAGCAGCAAGCTCTGCGACAAAAGTACATTGATGCGGTCAAGGCATCGCTGAAAGCGAATCTCGATTCCATCCGTTATGTGGAAGATCTTGAAGAGAATCGTCCCAAACATTAAGCTCACTTGTATTGATAAGGCAGACATCCTTGCTTGACGCTCGGGTGTCTTTTTGTTCCTTATGACTATCAGGTATTCGACAGAGGAGGAAAACAGATGGCGTGGGTGGCTGTAGCGGTAGGCGGTGCTGTCGGTTCATTGTTTCGCTATTGGTTGTCTTTGGCGGCGAATCAGCCGGGGTGGCCAATCGGCACCTGGTTAGCCAACATCATCGGCTCATTTTTGATCGGCGTGTTGTTTGTGATCGGCAAAGAGCGGGGAGGCATTTCTCCCGAAGTGTATATTTTGTTTACCACAGGGGTTATGGGTGGCTTCACGACGTTTTCCACCTTTTCTCTGGAGGTTGTTTCTTTTTGGGGCGACGGGCAATGGCTGCGCGGGACGCTGTATGCACTCGCGAGTATCGTGGTCGGGCTGTCCTCATGCGCCGTAGGGATTTGGCTTGCCCGGCAAATGCAATAATAAAAAATAATGGATAAAGCTGAGAGGGGGGATGGGTGTGAGTACCCAGCACCGCGATTACGAAGCAGAACAAAACAAGCTGAAAGAGACGATTGCGCTCATTGACGACGAGATTGTTCAACTGCGTGAGGAAATTAACGAAGCAACCGATGACTATGTGAAACAGGTCGTGAACTACAACAAGGCCAAAGATTTGCGGTATCTGGAAGATCACGGGCGAGACAAACCGTATTTCGGACGTGTGGATTTTCTCAAAGACGAGATTTACGAGCTGGATCAGGTGTATATCGGAAAACGCGGAATTGTCCGCAGTGATACGTTCGATTCGATTGTCGTGGATTGGCGAGCGCCCATTGCCAGTCTCTATTACTCCGGAGAGAGCAAGGATGCGTTTTACCGGATGGGGCGCGAGATTGTCCGTGGAGAGGTGCGGTTGAAGCGCAACTTTGCGATTGAGGACGGAGAGATTGTCGGGATTTACGATGGAGCGGTGAAAGAGACGATCAATCGGGAAATGGGGCATCCGGACGAGTTTTTGCAGGAAGGTTTCATCGACGAGTTTTTGAACGCGAATTTGAATATGGCCAATGACAGTCGCTTGAAAGATATCGTGGCGACGATCCAGTCAGAGCAAAATGAGATCATCCGGGCGGAAAAAGATCGGCCGATCGTCGTGCAAGGGGTGGCAGGTAGCGGAAAGACGACTATCGCCCTGCATCGGCTGTCGTACTTGATCTACAACTATCAGGATACGATGATGTCAAAAAAATTCATGGTGTTCGCGCCAAACCGGATGTTTCTTACGTACATATCAGAAGTGCTGCCTGAACTCGGCGTCGACGATGTCCAGCAGTCGACATTTGTGGATTGGGCGGCGCGGCTCGTCAAACCGCTCATGCCAAAAGGCTGGCGGATCGTCAGTCCCGACAAGCCGTTGCAGCTATTTTTTGAGGAAGGTCAGGATCAGCGTGAACAGGAGATTACTCGTAACAGGCTGCGTTTCAAAGGCTCACTGGCGTGCAAGGAAGCGATGGAGCAATACATTCGCTACGTGATTGAGACGAGAATCCCTTTCAAGAAACTGAGTTTTCTATACAACAAAACAAAGCAAGTCTTCTCCATTCCGGGAGAGACGATCCGGCAATTTTTCCTGGAGCAGTTCGGGGCGTTGCCGTACCAGCGCAGGGTAGACGCGCTGCGCAAACATTTGAAGCAGGAAATGAACAAGCAGCTGTTTTCGCATTTGCGTGAACGAAAAGTCGATCTCGACAAGCAAGGGCTGGCCAAATTTGAAAAAATGCTGGAACAGATTTTGGATACATACCTGGTCAGCTTTCCACGTCTGGATATTTTTGCGGCGTATCGGGAGTTGATTGCAGAGGAGGAATTGCTGCGCAAGCTTGCTCCGGCTGCGATCCCGGACGAGGTGATCCGTGATGTCAGCACCTCTTCTGCCGCACTGCTGGAACAGGAGCGCCTGGAGCCGGAAGACATCGCGCCGCTACTGTACTTGCAGCATATTATCGAGGGCATGAACAAAGCGGAGCATTTTGATCATACGGTTGTCGATGAAGCGCAAGATTTGAGCGCATTGGAGGTTGCGGTCATCGGGCTTGCGACCAAGCGAAATTCCATGACCATCGTTGGCGACATTGCCCAAGGCATCCACAGCTATCGCGGCATTCACGCGTGGGAAGAGCTGACGCAAGGCATTTTTGAGCAGCTTCGTCCCGCCTACTATACGCTGGCACAAAGCTATCGTTCGACGATCGAAATCATGCAATGCGCCAATGAGGTGCTGCGACAGATTGATCTGCCGGAGACGGTTCTCGCCAAGCCGGTTTTGCGCCATGGGGAAAAGCCGGTGATGGTTCATGCCCATTCAAGAGCCGAGCTGTGGGACGATATTCGTTCGCGAGTCGCCGCCTTGCAACAGGAAGGCTTTCAAACGATTGCGATTGTCACCAAAACGATTTTGGCGAGCAAAAAGGCGCACAAGGCTCTTGCCGAAAGCATCGCCGATCTGACGCTTCTCGGCAGCAAGGACAACCAGTTTCCGGGCGGCGTAACGGTAATGCCAGCTTATTTGACAAAAGGCTTGCAGTTTGACGCCGTGATTTTGCTCGATGTTGCATCTTATCAAAACAACGAGTGGGACGCGAAGCTGTTGTACGTGGCGATGACAAGACCTGTCCACCGGCTGGTGATGACGCAGATGGCAGGCGAAGAAGCGCCGCTTTTAGCTAACCTCGCACAAGAACTGTATACGCAGGCGTGAACAGGAAAAATCCCCTCTGACTGAATAACAGCAGAGGGGATTTTTGCTGGCTGAACCGATTAATGGTCGCCTGTATTTCCTTTGGACGGATTGGTGATGACGAAGCCTTCCTGTGGCAGGAACAAGTAGTCGATGATGATGCCATCGAGCAATGGCTCGTCTTTTTTCACGATGACGTCAATTTCCTTGTCGGTGGAAACAACTACATCTTCTTCGGTTGGCTTGTCCAGAGCAAGACCGTAGTGCGCATGGTCACCGTGCGCGTGAGTGATATAGGCACGCAGCTTCAGGTCTTTGTCTGCTTCTTGTTCCATGATTGTGCCGAGCTGCTTCGCTGCATTTTTGGTAATCTTTACCTTCATAGGTCAAGTCTCCTAACTGTATGTATGTGAGTTTCTTCTCCATCTTAGCAAAGAGGGAAATGCAGATGCAATGTGGAAAGTGTTCTGGGTGATAGAGTTGCTAGACAAACTTGCGAAAAGGGGACGCTTTCATGAAGATTGATTTGCGCAGCGATACCGTCACAAAACCGACTGAAGCGATGCTTAGGGCCATGGCAGATGCCGAGGTGGGCGATGACGTTTACCGGGAAGACCCGACCGTTAACCGACTCGAACAGATTGCAGCCGAGCTGCTGGGGAAAGAAGCGGCTTTGTTTGTCACAAGCGGCACGCAAGGCAATCAGGTTGCCGTGTTGACGCACTGTGTGAACGGCGATGAGGTCATTGCGGAAGCGGATTCTCATATTTTTTATTACGAAGGCGGCGCGATGTCGGCTTTGGCTGGTGTGCAGACACGGACGCTGGCGGGAGAACGGGGCGCCCTGCGTCCAGAAGATGTGGAAAAGGCGATTCGCGGCAACAACATTCATTTTCCGCGCACGAAGCTGATTTGTATCGAAAATACACATAACCGGGCGGGCGGCGCGGTCGTTACGATCGAGCAAATGAAGGGCGTGCATGAGGTAGCGCAACAGCACAACATCCCCGTTCACTTGGATGGCGCACGACTGTTCAATGCGGCGGCAGCTCTGGGCGTGCCTGTGTCTGCGCTTAGCCAGCATACCGATACCGTCCAAGTCTGTCTGTCCAAAGGCTTGAGCGCGCCTGTAGGCTCTCTTTTGGCGGGGGATCGGGCCTTTATCGAAGAAGCGAGATGGTGGAGAAAAAAACTAGGCGGAGGCTTGCGTCAGGCAGGGTATTTGGCAGCGCCGGGAATCGTGGCTTTGACACAGATGACGGAGCGGTTGACGGAAGACCACGCGCGTGCGCAGCAACTGGCTGAAGGGTTCCGCAAGCTGTCGCTCGAAGTGGAGCCTGTCGAGACGAACATCGTGCTGGTGAAGACGGATTCGATCCGGGAGACGGCAGTTGCCTTTTTGCAGCGTCTTGCAGACAAAGGAGTCTTGGCAGTCGACTTCGATGAATACGTGATCCGCTTTACCACTCATCGCCACATTGATGAGCAGCAAGCAAACAGGGTGCTGGAAATCGTGGAAGAGCTCATTGGCACGGCGAAGGTTTCGGGATAATTGTTGCGGGCACCAATCATGGGCAAAGCCAGTCTGCTTGAATCGGGGAGCGGATTGGCTTGTTCTGATTGCGCCGTTCACTTCCAGCCGACTTTCGACAAATTGTACAAAAATTTTCGGAATAAAGAGAATATTTTTAACCAAGTCGTCCAGTTCCTTTCTCACTGTAATGCGATAGCATAATGATGAGTTGGAGCCTATCTTTCAGTCATCATCGCGAACTCGATACAGACGAGGGGGATGCCAGATTTGAAAAAGCGAATGGGCGCACTTTTGGCTAGTTTTCTGATTTTTCAATTAGTAACTGGATGTAGCACAGCGCAGCCAACAGCTACAGACAACAAGGGAACCGAAGCACCCAAAACAGACACAGCCAAAGCGAAAGAAATGGTCCTGAACTGGAACGCAGATGGGGGAGAACCGCCTACGGCCGACCCGGGACTTGCTTCAGATGGAACTTCTTTTGACGTCATTACGGCCTGTTTCGAGGGTCTGACACGCTATGGGACGGACGGGAAAATTGCGGGCGCGATGGCTGAAACGTATTCGGTTTCGCCAGATATGCTGACGTATACGTTCCAACTGAAAAAAGACGCGCTTTGGTCGAATGGAGATCCGGTAACGGCACACGATTTTGAGTTTGCCTGGAAACGCAATCTCGACCCGCAAACAGGATCGGAATACGCCTACATGCTTTATTTCATCAAAGGAGCGGAAGAATTTAATACAGGCAAAGGCAGCAAGGATGATGTCGGGGTGAAAGCGATCGACGATCATACCCTGGAAGTCAAGCTGAACTCGCCAGCGCCGTTCTTTTACGAGCTGACAGCTTTCCCGACGCTGTTCCCGCTGCACAAAAAAACAGTGGAAACTAACCCGGCCTGGGCGGCATCTCCGGAAAATTACATCGGAAACGGGCCGTTTAAAATGGAAACGTGGGAACACAAAAACAAGCTGGTTCTGGTCAAAAACGACAACTATCACGACAAAGGTGCAGTGAAGCTGGACAAGATCGTCTGGAGCATGATTACCGATACCAACACAGCGCAAGCTCTGTTCGATTCGGGCGATCTGGATTGGGGAGGCCATCCGACGTATACGCTCCCTGTAGATTTGCTGCAAAGCTTGCATGACGAAGGCAAAATTGTCCTCGATCCGTATCCAAACACAGTAGCCGTGACATTCAACACCACAAAGCCACCTTTTACGAACAAAAAAGTTCGTCAGGCGTTCTCGTATGCAATTGAGCGTCAGCCGCTGGTGGACGGCATCGTCATGCCGGGTGTGCCCGCTGCGTATGCCTGGGTTCCGCCGTCGATGAAGCTCAGCGGCAATGATTATTTCCAAGAAGATTCGGCGAAAGCCAAGCAGCTTTTGGCGGAAGGCTTGAAGGAGCTGGGGCTGACAGCGATGCCGGAATTTACTTTCTCCTATGGAACAGGGGATGACAGGCAAAAGAAACTGGCGGAAGCGCTTCAGGATCAGTGGAAGAAAAACCTCGGCGTAGAGGTGAAGATCAGCGGGCTGGAAGAAAAGGTGTTCCTGCAAAACAAGCGCTCCAAAAATTATCAGTTTGCCTATCGGAACTGGGGAGCGGACTTCAACGACCCGATCAACTTCCTGGAGATTTTCAAAGACAAGACAGTCGGAACGAATGACGCCGCCTGGGAAAATGAACAGTACCGCAAACTGATCGTGGACAGCTATCTGGAACTGGATACAGCGAAGCGCAATGCGATCATGCAGCAAGCCGAGCAAATTTTGATGGACGAGATGCCGATTGCCCCGATTTACTATGGCGTGCGCCCGTACATTCAAAACGACAAGGTCAAAGGTCTGCTTCTGAATCCGTTCGGCGGCAGAGACTTTAAATACACTACCGTAGAAAAGTAAACGAAAAAGGCAAGAACCCCCTTTGTGCCAACGATCAGACTGGCGGCATGAAGGGGGTTTTCTCTGTTCAGCGCGTGTAATTCCGCACACCCAAAGAAATACTATAGCCATTGACTATGGAAGGAAATGAGGGATAGACATGATATCGGCCAAAGAGCGTGAGAGACTGCAGAACCAGATGAAACGCGATGAGAGCAAGATTGTCAACATTGTGCTCCAGGATGCCCGCCAAGTGGCAGGGGAGATTGAAAAAGCCACCCACCAAGGAATTTTCATGGTAGATGGCCGTTACTACGGATATGAAGACATCAAGGAAATTAACGGTTCACTCTAAACAGCGGATGTGCGTGTCCGCCTAAATCAGCGGCGGCGGAAAAAAGTGACGCAAAGCATCGGGGAGTTCTTTTTGCCACAAGCCCCAGACGTGGTTGCCCGGTTTTTCCGAATAGGACAGGCTGGCGTTGCTGTTGGTGAGCAGTGTTTTTGCTTCCCGGTTCCATTGGACGAAGTCGAACGTTCCGATATGCGTTTCTACAGCGGTTTCATCCAGTCCGACAACCATCCAGAGCCGCAGCCAGGAAAGGTCTCCGCTGTTTTGGATGGCCGCTTGTGTCGGCTGGAAAAAGGCTCCTGACAGGGCAAGCACTTGGGAAAACAGTTCGGGGTGGTCCAGTGCGAGGTGCAAGGAAACCGTCCCTCCGAGCGAATCGCCCGCGAGCACGCGGGAAGCTTTGTCGCGTCTTACGGGATAGCGCTCCTCGATGTACGGCAGCAGCTCCTCGCAAAAAAAGCGTTTGTACGCTGCATTTTTTGCGCCTACAGGCGAATATTCACTCGTCCGTTTGCTGCGATCCACCGAGACGCCGACGACGAGGAACGGTTCGATGCCTTCTTCGAGAATCAACTGGTTGGCGATGGTGGCAATCCGCCCCATCGTAAAGAAATCGTTTCCGTCCTGACAATAGACGACAGGGTAAGAAAGCAGTTCATTATAGCCCGGCGGGAGGTACACTTTGACCGAGCGGGGAGTGTCTACGTGGACGCTTGGGACTTCTTCTTTTATGATTGTTCGTTTTACATAATCAGACATCGATTTACACTCCTGTTTGCTCAAATGTAAAACTAAGCCTTGAAAAAAACTGATACAGCTTATATAGTAAATGATAACAGAGAGGAAATAAACCCTGTAATATCAATACTATAACACGTTAAACAGACATTTTGTCTGCAATATAACAGGGTTGTGCGGACGGCGCTGTAAGCCCTTTCTTGCACACACAAACTTTCTTCTGCTTTTTATCAGGGGACACTTCCGACACGTTTCGTCTTCCTTGTCGATTGAGCACTGGCTCAGTTGCGTGGGACATGGCGAAGCAAGCAAGGAAGCCCCTTATTCTAGTGACGAGGTGAATGTGATGAGCGTAACCACTGCTGTTGAACAAACAGAGAACAACGCCCCGCTGCAAATTCTTGCTCCGGACGGTACGGTTGTTCGTCCTGACTTGATGCCTAAGCTCTCCGATGATGAACTGCGTGAACTGATGCGTAAAATGGTCTTTACCCGTGTGTGGGACCAACGCGCTATCAGCTTGAACCGCCAAGGTCGTCTGGGCTTTTACGCGCCTGTAGCTGGTCAAGAAGCAAGCATGATCGGTTCCGAGGCGGCACTGTCCAAAGAAGACTTCATCCTGCCAAGCTACCGTGACATTCCGCAAATGGTCTGGCACGGTTTCCCTATGCACAAAGCGTTCCTCTACTCCCGCGGACACATCGAGGGTGGACGAATCCCTGAAGGCGTAAATGTATTGATGCCACAAATCATCATCGCAGCACAATGTACACAAGCGACAGGCGTGGCAATGGGCTACAAGCTGCGCGGCGAAAAGCGCGTTGCGATCAACTACTTTGGTGACGGGGCAACCTCCCAAGGTGATTTCTACGAAGGTATGAACTACGCAGGTGTTTACAAACTGCCTGTGATCTTCTTCTCGCAAAACAACGGTTATGCGATCTCCCTGCCGTTCGAAAAACAAACGGCTTCTGAAAATATCGCAGTCAAAGCAGTTTCTGCCGGTATCGCAAGCGAGCGTATCGACGGCATGGACATCCTCGCTGTTTACTACGCAGTTCAAAAAGCGAAAGAGCGCGGTGTTAACGGCGAAGGCGCGACTTTGATCGAGGCGCTGACATACCGTTATGGTCCGCACACCATGGCTGGTGACGACCCAACTCGCTACCGTACTGGTGAAGAGCAAAGCGAGTGGGAACTGCGCGACCCATTGATCCGCTTCCGCAAATTCCTGGAGAGCAAAGGTCTTTGGAGCGAAAAAGACGAAGAAGCTGTCATTGAAGAAGCGAAAGCAGCAGTTGCAGACGCAATCAAAAAAGCGGACGAAACTCCGAAAATGAAAGTGACTGAACTGATCGATGTAATGTTTGAGACACTGCCGCCTGCACTCGAAGAGCAAAAGGCAGAATTCCTGGCGAAGGAGTCGAAATAAGCCATGGCACAAATGACAATGGTTCAAGCCATTACGGATGCAATGCGCGTAGAATTGAAGCGCGATGAAACCGTACTTGTCTTCGGGGAAGACGTAGGGAAAAACGGCGGGGTATTCCGTGCGACAGAAGGTTTGCAAGCTGAATTTGGCGAGCAGCGCGTATTCGATACGCCGCTCGCTGAGTCCGGAATTGGTGGACTGGCAGTAGGCTTGTCCATTAACGGCTTCCGCCCTGTAGCGGAAATCCAGTTCTTTGGCTTCGTATTTGAAACGTTCGATGCGATCGCTTCCCAAGCGACTCGTATGCGTTACCGTTCCGGCGGTCGTTTTAGCAGCCCGGTAACTTTCCGTTCCCCATTCGGTGGCGGCGTGAAAACTCCTGAGCTGCATGCTGACTCTCTGGAAGGCTTGATGATGCAAACGCCGGGTCTGAAAGTGGTTATCCCTTCCAACCCTTACGATGCAAAAGGTCTGTTGATCTCGGCGATTCGCGACAACGATCCGGTTGTGTTCCTGGAGCACATGAAGCTGTATCGCTCTTTCCGTCAAGAAGTACCAGAGGGCGAGTACACCATTCCGCTCGGAAAAGCGAACGTAGTAAAAGAAGGCAGTGATGTTACCATCATCACCTATGGTGCTATGGTGCATACCAGCCTGAAAGCGGCTGAAGAAATCGAAAAAGCTCGTGGCGCCAAAGTGGAAGTCATCGACCTGCGCACCATCAGCCCGCTCGATATCGACACCATCGTAGCATCCGTGAAGAAAACAAACCGTGCGATCGTCGTGCAGGAAGCGCAAAAAACTTCCGGCGTTGCTGCGGAAATCATTACGCAAATCAACGAGCGCGCTATTCTCCACCTCGAAGCACCAGTGCTGCGTATCACGGCACCGGATACCGTTTATCCGTTTGCACAAGCAGAAGACATCTGGCTGCCTGACGTGAAACGCGTGGTAGACGGATTGACTCAAGTGCTCGATTTTTAATCGGTAACAGACATAATGGCGGAAAAGTTGAAAGCTTTCCGCCTTCTTTCCGAAATTTACAGGCTGTGAATACGGCGTAGTGTTTACTAAGGAGGAGATACTGTGAGTCGTTTTACATTCAGACTCCCGGAGCTCGGTGAGGGTATCCATGAAGGCGAAATCGTCAAATGGCACGTTCAGCCCGGAGATTCCGTAGAAGAAGACCAAGTCATTATGGAAGTGCAAAATGACAAGGCGGTAGTAGAAGTGCCATCGCCTGTAAAAGGAAAAGTTATCGAGCTGAAAGTAACAGAAGGAACGGTTTCTGTTGTCGGCGATCCTTTGATTGAGTTCGAGGTTGAGGGCGAAATTCCAAACCTGCCAGACCACGGTCATGGCAGCGCACCTGCTGCTGAAGCGGCGCCAGCACCTGCTGCTGACAAAATGGAGCCAGGTTGCGATATCGGTTCCCAAGTGAGCGCGAATGCGAACCAAGCGCTGGAAACACCAATGGCGCAAGCAACTGCGACAGCAGTAGCGGCTCCAATCGATCGCAAACACGTATTGGCTACCCCTTCCGTGCGTAAATATGCGCGTGAAAAAGGCGTTCAGCTGACACTGGTTCCTGGAACTGGCAAGCTGGGTCGCATCACTCGCGAAGACGTAGATCGCTTCGTATCGGGTGGCGCTGTCGCTCCTTCTGCACAAGCAGTGGAAGCGGCTGCTCCAGCAGCAACAGAAGCACCGGCAGCTACGGCTCCAACAGGCGTAGCACAAGCTGCTTCTGCGCCAACTGTTCACTACAGTGCGCAAGCAGGCGAGCTGGAAGAGCGCGTTCCTTTGAAAGGAATCCGCAAAGCGATCGCCAAAGCAATGGTCAAATCCGCTTACACAGCACCACACGTTACTATTTTCGATGAAGTGGACGTAACGGCGCTGGTAGCGATGCGCAAAGACGCGAAACCACTCGCAGAAGAGCGCGGCGTGAAGCTGACTTACTTGCCAATGATCGTCAAAGCAGTCGTTGCTGGTCTGAAAAAGTTCCCAGAACTGAATGCTTCTATCGACGAAGAAAAACAAGAAATCATTTACAAAAAATACTACAACATCGGCATCGCGACTTCGACAGAAGACGGTTTGCTCGTACCGGTTGTCAAAGCGGCTGACAGCAAGTCGATCTTCCACATCGCGGGCGAAATCAGTGAGCTGGCGAAAAAATCTCGCGATCGCAAAGCGAGTGCTGACGAGCTGAAAGGTTCGACTTTCAGCATCACCAACATCGGCTCTGCTGGCGGCATGTTCTTCACGCCGATCATCAACTACCCTGAGGTTGCGATCCTGGGCGTAGGTCGTATCAGCGAAAAACCAGTGGTGAAAAACGGCGAAATCGTGGTTGGCCAAATGCTGCACCTGTCCTTGAGCTTTGACCACCGCTTGGTTGATGGTGAACCTGCACAACGTTTCGTCAACTACGTGAAGCAGCTTCTGGAAAACCCAACGCTGCTCGTCATGGAGGGATAAGAGACAATGGTAGTAGGTGAATTTACGACAGAAGTAGACGTGCTCGTCATCGGTGCGGGCCCAGGCGGATACGTGGCAGCGATTCGCGCCGCGCAAATGGGAAAAACCGTAGCAGTAGTAGAAAAAGCGGAAGTCGGCGGCGTGTGCCTGAACGTAGGTTGCATTCCTTCCAAAGCGATGATCCATGCTGCACATACGTATGAGCACGCTCAACATACCGAATCCATGGGAATCACCATGGAAAACGTCAAAGTGGATTTTGCCAAGGTTCAAGAGTGGAAAAGCGGGATTGTGAAGCAATTGACAGGTGGCGTAAGCTCCTTGTTCAAAGGCAACAAAATCCAGGTGATTCCAGGTGAAGCACTGTTTGTCAGCGAAAACGAAGTGCGCGTCTTCCACGGCTATGACGTGAACCGCTATCGCTTCCAGCATTGCATCATCGCGACCGGATCTCGTCCGATCGAACTCCCTGCTTTCCCGTTCGGCAAACGCGTTCTGTCCTCGACAGAAGCATTGGCTTTGACCGAACTGCCTAAGAGCATGGTTGTAATCGGCGGCGGTTACATCGGCATCGAGCTGGGTACCGTATTCGCGAAATTCGGCACCAAAGTAACCATTCTGGAAGGCTCCGATCAAATTTTGCCTGGCTTCGAGCCAGATATGCCTCGTCTCGTTGAGCGCAAGCTGAAAAAGCTGGGCGTGACCATCCATACCAAAGCGCTGGCGCAAGGAATGGAAGAAACCGAGAACGGTGTAATTGTCAAGGCAGAAGTAAAAGGCGAAGCGCAGCAAATCGAGGCGGAATACGTCCTCGTTACAGTTGGGCGCCGTCCGAACACGGATGAGCTTGGCGTTCGCGATATCGGCATGAACCTGACTGATCGCGGCCTGATCGTCGTCGACAAGCAAGGCCGTACGAACATTCCTAACGTGTATGCGATCGGGGATATCGTGGCAGGACCAGCTTTGGCGCACAAAGCTTCCTACGAAGGAAAAGTGGCCGCTGAAGCGATTGCAGGACATCCGGCTGAAGTCGACTACAAAGCGATCCCGGCAGTTGTTTTCTGCGATCCGGAAATTGCAAGCGTCGGTATCAACGAAAGAGAAGCAAAAGAACAAGGCATCGATTATGTGGTGGGACGCTTCCCATTCGCAGCAAACGGCCGTGCGCTCTCTGTCAATGCAGGTGAGGGCTACGTGAAGTTGATTGCCGAAAAAGAAACGAATCTCGTCCTCGGTGCGCAAATCGTTGGTCCAGAAGCTTCGAACATCATTGCAGAAGTGGGACTGGCGATTGAAATGGGCGCAACCCTTGAAGATATCGAATTGACCATCCACGCTCACCCGACTCTTGGGGAAGTGACGATGGAAGCGGCTGAACTGGCACTGGGTCGTCCGATTCACGTGATGAAATAACAGCAGCTTTTACGAAAAAAGCCTTGTACCTTTACGGTTACAGGGCTTTTTTCTTCCACATCTTACCCTTTCCACCTGTACTTATATAATGTAAAATAGTGGGAGACTGACGTGGGTGGAGGCTTGGCAGCATGGAGATTACAAATAAGATGATTGATGACTTGCGCCAAAAGCTGGAACGCGCAGCCAAAGAAGCAGGCTACAATTTTCTTGACCCCGAGATCGTAAAAATAAGTCAGCAGTTGGATAAGCTGATCGTCGCGCATATGTTGCATGAAAAACGCCCTTCGTAAGGGCGTTTTTAGTGGGCAAAATTAGGAGAAGGAATACAGCAGGTGGGCGTTAGACCCCATTTTTCGTAAACAAGGCTCTTGGGCATAATAATAGCTGGGGTACAAAATAAGCTGCTGCGCGTCATGGTTTGGCTCATCGCTCGGGTGCGTCAAATGACGAGCCGCTTCATCAAAAGCGAACGCAGGGGAAATGGTGTGCAAGTAGGCAAGCATGGCAGGAATATCTTGCACGGCATAGTAGATGCGCTCAGCTTCTTTTACAAACTGCGGGGCGATGACCTCCCAGTTCTCCTCGAAAACCATTTGCCAATAAGACGATACAAACAGGCTGAAGCGGCCTTTTACATAATCGGAGTCTTCCCGTATATCGAGAAGCACTTGTGGGATGCTGTGCTGCTCTAGCCATCGGTCCAGCATCGGGCTCACGCTTCGCACAAACTCTTCGGTTGGCAGGGTGACGAAGTATTCGTACTGATCGTCGACAGCCATGACCCCTTTGGTATGTACAGGATCGAACGAATCGGGGATGCCGTAACGAAACAGCGGCAGCAGATAGTCCCATTCTCTTTTCAGACGAACAGATTCAAATTGTTCAAGCTTGTCTTCCGACCATGAAATGAAGCGCTCAGGAGGAGTTGGCTGGGCAAGGGTATGCAGGCTGGCAGCCAGCTCGTACAAGGGAGAAACACTGTAGCTGATCGCGTTCGAAAGCGGGCTGTTGCCCGGAAGTGGAATAGTGATCATAGTGGGCTAAACCTCCATCATGGATACTGCATCCATCATAGATCATCCCTGTGGGACAATTCAATCTTTTTTATTGTAAGAAAAAGGAAAACCCGCACGGTCTAAACCGTCCGGGCTTCTGCACAATGCCGTTCTTGCGTAGGGAAAATTGCTTTCAGCCTTCCCTGGTCTTGATGGAACGAGAATGGTTTTTTTGCTTTACTTTTTTGGAGCCGGAAAGAGGCTCGCCAGTCTGTTCTTGCGGTTTTGCGACATTATTGTAAGTTTGATGAGGGTTCTCATCCAAAATATGATCCTTTTCCATAAAATCAGCTCCTTCTTTCCGTAGTTTGTATCAATCAGATGGTGACGAACCATAGGAAATGCTGGTATTCTATAAGGAAGCGTGCCCGCGATTGGTAGCAATGGATAGGTTGTCAAAAGAGCCAAAAAGCACGATACTGAAAGCATAACAGCATGTTTATTATGTAAACAAAAAACCAGGCTTTGATGGATCGGAAAGGAGCAGCTCATGCCACTGTTGATTGCACCCGTGTTTAATTCGACGACAGAACAACCCATTCGGATCGAGCTGCCCAATTCGTACTACTTGGTCTCGGGAGCAGAGCGGCCGTACGAGATAGCCTCGCGCTATTTGCGCAACGAAATGGACGAGAACAAGCGCATTTTTGATCAGCGCGTGAGTCGCACCAGTCTGTTTTTGGTTGCAGAGCATGCCGAGATGAAAGTAACGGACGACCGCCCCTGGATTGAAGAGATCGAGAACAAGCTGAACTTGTCTGCGTTTGACGGGACATGCTCCATTCCATACGTGCTGACGGTTAGCGGAAATATGTGCGGGATCACGTACTTGAAGCGCTCTATCGACGGAAACAAGCTGGCATTTGACCAGTCGACGCAGAACACGTTTCTGCGGATTTTGGAACATCAGCTGCCATCCCTCGCTTTTCGCCGCTATGTGCTGTCTCTTGAGAAAAAAAGCAACGAAGACCAGCTGCTCGATTTGTGGATCGCGCTGGAATCGCTGTTTGCCCCCGACGGTAAAAAGGGAGAAATCACCTACAAACTGCGGGTACGGATGGCGTACTACTTCGGAGACTCGTATGCCCAGCGGCAAAAGATTGCCCAATTCGTCAAAAAATCGTACAATCATCGTTCAGAGATCGCGCACAGCGGAAAAGTATTCGGCGATAAACTGACCGATGAAGTGAATACGCTCAGATTGATGGCGAGAGCGACGATTTTGAATACGGCTATGCAAGGCATCAATCTGCAAGACATGCGCGTGCGCTTGGATGAGTTAATATTGTCTGGCGAGACCTATGAAGAACGGTACGAGCCGGCTTATTTTGAAAGAATCATTTTGTAGACCTCACAGAGGAAACAGGAGGAAGAAGCAAGCATGAGTGTTTTGATTGTAGAAGATTTGTCCCATGGGTTTGGGGATCGGATTTTGTTCCGCGACGTGTCGTTCCGTTTGCAGCCGAATGACCGCGTAGGACTTGTTGGAGCTAATGGTACAGGAAAGTCCACGATGATGGGCATTTTGACGGGCCAAAACATCGCAGATCACGGCCGTATCGAGTGGATGCCGAAAATTCAATACGGATATCTCGATCAGCACACGAAGCTGCAAGCAGGCAAAACCATCCGTGACGTGCTGAAAGATGCCTTTCTGCCCCTTTTGGAGCAAGAACAGGAACTGATGGCGATCGGGGAAAAAATGGCCGAAGCAACGCCTGAGGAACTGGAAGAGCTGCTGGAGCGCATGGGCGAAATTCAGGATAAGCTGGAGACGAGCGGTTTTTATTTGATCGATGCCAAAGTCGATGAGATCGCGAACGCTCTCGGTTTGAGCGCTATCGGTCTGGAGCGCGACGTTGCTTCCTTGTCCGGGGGTCAGCGGACGAAGGTTCTTCTGGCAAAATTGCTGCTGGAGCAGCCGACTGTTCTGCTTTTGGATGAGCCGACGAACTATTTGGACGAAGAGCACATTGTGTGGCTGAAAAACTACTTGCGCGAATATCCGTATGCGTTCATGCTGATCTCCCACGATACCGCGTTCATGAACGAAGTCGTCAACGTGATCTACCATCTGGAGTTTACCAAGCTGAACCGCTATACAGGCAACTACGAGTCGTTCCTTGCACAGTCCGAGATGAAGCGCAGCCAGCACTTCGACGCTTTTGAAAAGCAGCAGGAAGAAATCGCCCGCATGGAAGACTTTATCGCCCGCAACAAAGCGCGTGCATCCACTACAGGGCGCGCGAAAAGCCGTCAGAAGCAACTGGATAAAATGGATCGCCTTGACAAGCCGGAAACGGCAGCGAAGCCTTCGTTCATTTTCAAAGAAGCACGCGCGAGCAGCCGCTTCGTGATTGAGGCAGAGAACCTGGAGATCGGTTATTCGCACCCGCTGCTGCCTAAACTCAGCGTGAAGCTGGAGCGCGGCGAAAAAGTAGCGATTGTCGGAATGAACGGTGTGGGGAAATCGACACTGTTGAAGACGCTGCTCGGCATCATCCCGCCACTTGGCGGCAAGCTGGAGCAGGGCGACTTCCTGCACCCTGCGTACTTCGAACAAGAAGTGAAAGCCAAGCCGATCACGGCACTGGATGACGTCTGGAACGAGTTTCCGGCCATGAACAACCACGAAGTGCGCGGAGCTTTGGCGCGCTGCGGTTTGAAAAACGAGCATATCAATCGCAACCTGAACGCACTGTCCGGGGGCGAGCAGGCAAAAGTGCGTCTCTGTAAGCTTTTGCAACGGGAAAGCAACTGGCTTGTATTTGACGAGCCGACCAACCACTTGGATGTCGTTGCGAAGGAAGAATTGAAGCGTGCATTAAAAGAATTTAAAGGGACTGTCCTGCTCGTATGCCACGAACCTGACTTCTACGAGGATTGGGTGACACAGACGTGGGATGTTGAGAAATGGAGTCTGGAGCAGGCAAAAACACCAATCAAGCTGTAATAAAAAAACAGGCAGCCACATTCAGTGGGACTGCCTGTTTTCTTTTGGCCAAAAAGTCGTGAGCTTCGTCAGCGGGCGTTGCGCATGCGAATCATCGAGAAGTGCAGGCTGCTGTCGAGCAGAGCTTCTTTGAGCGGCGTCAGCGACGGTGTGATTCGCAGCTCAATGTCCGCCTCGCCAAGACGGGCGAGCAAATCGCCCATGGCTGTGACCTGCAACGGTTGGACAGGATCTTTGGAGACGAAGTAGCCCGCCCCTTCGTCGAGGCACGAAAAGGAGTCGGCCGCAAACGTGTACTGGTAAAGCGTCGTCTGCGCAAGGATCGGATACCAGCGGCTTTCGATCGCAATGACCATTTTGGCGCTAGTCAGCCCGAGAAAACGTTCCTTGTCTGCCGAAGACGAATCTGGCTTCGCATAAAAAGCAATGCGCGGACAGTCGCGCGGGAAGTAATACATCGGTGCACGAGCCGCGTCAATCGCCCAGACGAGGGGAGGCAGGCTTGGGTGGCTAGGATGCAGCCGCGGCTGAAAATCGGCAATGGCAGAGTCTTCACTGTAATGAAACACCGTATGCATGTAAGCAAATTCCTTTCCGTAGGCAAAATGGAGGAAAGACAACCTAAATGACTGCCCAGGCATTTGGAAGGTATCGGCCCCGGTAGTATGGACACGATGTTTTCGTAATCGCTTCGCCGTTATGGAGCATCATCGAGCTGGAGCCGCCGTCCATCGCCATGGCAGTTACAACCCCATGCTCTTCCAGCAGTTCCGCCAGGTCATTCATGCTCGCCCCGATGGAATGCCCCGGCTGGCGGCCGTCGATGACGACGAATACAATCGTGCCGTCCGCTTTTTGCCCGATCGCGGTCCGTGGCTGGATGCCCCAGCTTTTGGCCGGCTTGTCTTTGAACATGTTTTTCCCGTTTACAATCAGTTGCGGACGGAAGCTCATCGCATCGCGAACGCCCATGTTGACCAATTGTTCGGCCGTGTAGTTGCCTGTAATCAGCTTGCCTTCGTAAGTGATGCCCAAGGCTGTCTCGCCGCTTTTGGGATTATAGCCTTGCAAAATTTTTCCGTCGTGGATGACCACTCCGTACGCCTTGGCTCCTTTTCCGTAGCCGTCAGGATCGGAGAAGCCGCTTGCGTTGACGATGCCGATTGCATTGGTTTTTTTGACAAATTCGTCGAGCAGATCGCCGCGGTCTTTGCGGTTTGTTACGACGAGCTGTACCCGTTTCGGGTCGTGGATGTACATGATTTTCCCTTTGAAATAGTACGTCTCTTTGGTCACGTCGATGTCTTCGATTTCGACCAACTCTTTCGGCTTTTCCGGCAGCGTGACGGTTACAGGCTGTTCTGTGGTAGGCGTTTCTTCCGGCTTGGTCGTGCCGTCAGGCTCTGAATTGATCACTTCCGGATTGCGAATTTGCTGCTTTAATGCATTCAATTTTTCTTCCGGCAAAAATGTATACGGCGCCCAGTAGTCGTGCTGCGTGGTCAGCAAGGTGCCTGCCGCCCACTCGCGCAGCTCTTCTCCGTTTTTCGTCCCAAACAAAAAGATGATACTTAACAAAGCGAGCGTCGTGCAAGTCAAAGCTGACACGAGCATCAGGCGCTTGACCCAGCGCCAAGGTCTTTTGCGAGTTGTGCGTTTGCGTGTGCGGGCACGTGATAAAGTTTGCATGATTTCTCCACATCCATCTGGTGTTAAAATTGACTGTTGCTATATGGTAAGGACGGATAAATGGGTAAAAAGTTTCAGGAAAATAATAAACGATCACCAGGGGAAAAATAGGGACAGGAGGTGAGGGCCGTGCGCGGCTATGATGAAGCATTTCAAAAGGAAGTAGAGGAGTATCAGGACAGTCCGAAAGGGACGCGAAACCAGACGACCAGTCGGGATCGCCAAGACCAGGGCGAGAAGCAGGAGACCCGAATTGACTCGAATAACGGGTAAAATGGTTGACGGGCGGAGTCCACTTTGGATTTCGCCCTTTTTCCACTCTGGGCAATCGGGCTTTCGCTGGAACGATTCAAGCGCAGGCCCTCTGTTATACATGGGCAAAGTGTGGTAAGCTTACCCAATGTACTTTTTTACGCCAGGAGGGTTCTTGTGAGCACCACGTTTGCAGATTTACAAATTAACGCGCCGCTTGTAGCGATTTTGCGCGACCAAAAAATGGAGACGCCGACACCCGTGCAGGTGGAAGCGATCCCATTGATATTAGCCGGACGGGACGCCTTGATCGAATCGCCTACGGGAACAGGCAAAACGTTTGCCTACTTACTGCCGCTGCTAACGAAAATCGATATGGATAAAAAAGATGTGCAGGTTCTTGTGCTGGCACCGACGCACGAACTGGTCGTGCAGATCGCCAAAGAAGCCGAAAAGCTTTTGCCGGGAGCCGATCATGCGGTTTTGCCGATCATCGGTGGGGTGGACGTCAAGCGCCAGGTGGAGCGCTTGAAGAAGAAGCCAGTGCTCGTCGTCGCTACGCCTGGTCGTCTGCTGGAGCTGATCGATCAAAGAAAATTGAAGGTGCACGAAGTAAAGACTGTCGTCGTCGATGAAGCCGACAGAATGCTCGATGCAGGCTTTGGCAAGCCGGTCCAGGAGGTCATGAAAAAAACATTGCGGGATACCCAGCGCCTGCTGTTTTCCGCAACGATTTCAGACCAGATCGTCGCGGCAGCCAAAGCGTTCACAAAAGAGGCTGCGCTTGTCCGGGCGCAAGCACCAGAAGGCGCAGCAGGAGTCGCGCATCTGTATCTCGTCTCTGATCCGCGAAAAAAAGTGGACACGCTCAGACGGTTGCTTCGGCTCGTCAATGTTCGCTCCTCGATCGTTTTTGTCAATCAGATCGAAAAAGTGGATGAGATCGTGTCCAAACTGAACTACCACCATTTGGAATGCCGCCTGTTGCATCGCGATGCATCCAAGGAAGATCGGGCGCGTACGCTGCAAAAATTCCGCGACGGCGCGTTCCCGGTATTGATTACGACGGATGTCTCGGCCCGCGGAATCGATATCCCGGAAGTCGAGTGTATCGTTCATTACGATCCGGCCCCAGATGCGGGTACGTACATTCACCGCAGCGGACGGACGGGACGGATGGGCCGTGCCGGACTTGTGTTCTCGATTCTCAGTCCGCAGGAGCGGTTTATTATCCAAAAGTTCGCCAAGCAGACGGAACTGGCGATTGCCGAAAAAACGATGGCGTACGGCGCTTTGGAAGATCCAAGACCGGAGCGAAAGCCAGCGGCCAAACCAACAGCCAAGCCAGCCGGAAAAGGAAAACCGCAAGACCGCAAAGCTGGTGGCGGCAAACCACCAATGAATGCAGGCAAAGAGTCTTCCTCGGCAAAGCGCGTACATAAGAAGGGCGGCTTTGGAACAAAGTAGGACAAGAAGCACACGTCTTGTTCTAAGGAGGGTTCCATGCGCAAAGATCGTTTGTATGAAGAGGACTTGCTGGTGAATGGCGCGGTTGGGGGAGAAGTGTTGGGCAAGCAAGAGCGGCAAACGCTTCGCCGCGAAGCGGGCGAACTGAAAGAAAAGATGGAAGCGGCCAAACAGGAGCCAATTTCTGAGTAACCCCACTGTAACAGTAAAAAAGAGCAGGGCTGCCGACCAATGCGGCACCCTGCTTATTTTGATCGATTACTCGTCTTTTGTAAGCTGACATTGTTGCAGCGGAATGACTTTGGTCTTTTTCACGAACTTGTAGCCAAGCCACAGCAGGATGAACATGGGCAAGCCGATGTAGGAGACGAGAATGCCGTTCCAGTCGATGGTGTCGCCAGTGAATGCGCTGTAGTTTTGCCCGATAATAATGAAGGAGCAAAGGACGAAGGCGAACACAGGTCCGAACGGATACCATTTGGCCCGGTAAGTTAAATCGCTGAGGCTGCGTCCTTGGGCAAGGTACGCTTTGCGGAAGCGGTAATGACAGATGGCGATGCCGACCCAGGCAATAAAGCCGGACATGCCGCTCGCATTAAGCAGCCACATGTACACGACGCCGTCGCCAAACAAAGAAGCGAGAAAAGCGAGCATGCCTACCGCTGTCGTCGCGTACAGAGCGCGTGTCGGAATGCCGCGCGAGTTGATCTTTTTCAAAAACTTCGGTGCCTTGCCTTCCATTGCCAAAATCCACAGCATGCGAGCGGAGGCGTACATGCCCGAGTTTCCGCAAGACAAAACGGATGAGAGAATGACTGCATTCATAACCGATGCCGCAAACGCCAGTCCTGCTCTTTCGTAAACTAAAGTGAAAGGGCTTACAGAAATGTTGTCCACATCACCGCTCATCAGGTTGGGATCTGTATACGGGATCAAAAGGCCAATGACGGCGATGGACAAAATGTAGAACAGAAGGATGCGCCAGAAAACTTGCTTGATGGCCCGCGGCACATTGACTCGCGGATTTTCGCTCTCGCCTGCTGCTACGCCGACCAGTTCCGTACCTTGAAAGGAAAATCCGGCCACCATGAACACGCCGATCATCGCCATGAACCCGCCGTGGAACGGAGCGTCGCCGACAGTGAAGTTTTTAAATCCGACTGCTTCGCCGCCCATAATCCCGACGATCATCATCAGGCCGATCGCGATGAAACAGATGATAGCAATGACTTTGATGAGTGCAAACCAATATTCACCTTCACCGAATGCTTTGACGGAGAGAAAATTCAACACGAACAACAAGGCGAGAAACAGACCGCTCCATAACAGCGAGGAGCTTTCCGGCAGCCAGAACTTCATGATCAAGGCGGCAGCCGAAATCTCCACCGCAATCGTCACGGCCCAGTTGTACCAGTAGTTCCAGCCCAGGGCGAAGCCAAGTGCCGGGTCGACAAAGCGCGAAGCGTACGAGCTGAACGAGCCTGATACGGGGAGGAAGGTAGCCATCTCGCCCAAACTCGTCATCAAAAAGTAAATCATGATACAGATCAAACCGTAAGCGGCAAGCGCGCCCCCTGGCCCTGCGGATTGAATGGTCGAGCCGCTCGCCAGAAACAAGCCTGTCCCGATCGATCCGCCGATGGCAATCATCGACATGTGCCTTGCGCGCAAACCTCTTTTCAACTCATACTGCTCTTTTCCCGTCTGTTTGTTTTCTCTAGTGGGTAGTGGAGTATGATTCAAACTTGATGCCCCCTTTTTTACCGTGAATGAAAATTCCTAATATTCAGGTTACAAATATGATAGTTGATTTGGGACAGATAATCTATTCGACCGGGTGTCATAAAAACGAAACCGATTTTTATCCAACATGTACAAATATTCCCTTTTTGTTCGCGGGGAATTATCCGTCTCTTTCTCGGAAAAAAGCAGGGCAGCCGCTTGTTTCCGGCGCCCTGCTTTGTGTATGGCTTATGCCTGTTCGTATTCGCTGGCAGGGCACTCGCCAGTTTGCAAGTACGCATCCAGATCTGCGAGCCACTCGCGGACGGTTGAGTAGGGCGTGTCCAACTGGAACAGCTTTCGGATCATCAGACGAATCTCTGGCGATAAGGAAAGCTCTTCCTCCCAGCTTCGTTCCGGCGCATTCTCATCCGCAGAGTAGCCGGAATAGAGCAGAAACAGAAAAAAGTGCCCGAGCGCATACAGGTCGCTCGAAGGCGCTACTTCCCGCTTGAGCTGCTTTTCAGACGGATAGGCGCTGAGTGTCTCTTCCGTGTAAGTCGGCTTGTCACCGACGAACCGCGCCAGCCCAAAGTCAATCAAGTACGGATTTCCTTCCTGCCAGATGACGTTTGGGATGCGGACATCGCGATGGATCAGTCCGCGGTCGTGCAAGTAAGCGACAAGCTCGCCAATTTGCTTCATATAGAGGGCGCATTGCCGCTCCGTCACGACAATGCCGCGTTCGAACAGCATCTCTTCAAGCGTAGGCCCCGTCAAATACGTCATGACGAGAAAGGAATCGTTGCGAAACCGAAAAGCGTCCAGACACCGCGGAAATTGCGGGTGCGACAGCGAGGACAGCACTTTGCGCTCGTACTCCTGCATGGCTTCGCCTTTTGGCGTATGACGCAAGCTTGGTTTGACCTGCTTGAGCACGACTTTCTCACCTGTTGCGCGATGGATAGCCAGGTAGGCGATGCCGTAGC
Organism: Brevibacillus sp. FSL K6-0770; assembly: GCF_038000275.1. Lineage (NCBI taxonomy): Bacteria > Bacillati > Bacillota > Bacilli > Caryophanales > Paenibacillaceae > Brevibacillus > Brevibacillus sp. FSL K6-0770. The sequence goes on along the minus strand of NZ_JBBOBQ010000001.1, from coordinate 3,329,801 downwards.
TGCCCATCCCGAGCACTTGCTTGATCTGATAGGCGCCTGCCACCGTTCCTGCGCGATAGGGCTTGTCCCGGACATTGTTCGTCCACCATTCTTTTACTTCCGTCCACATAACCGTTCCCTCCTGTAGCCATCTTACCATGAATGGAAAAAGCCTGACCTTTTTTCATGCAGGTTTGCTATAATCAGTTCGTTACATGTAGACAGGAGCGACGGGTATGAATTTTATCATTGACTGGTTATCCTTTTATTTGATTGAACAACCTGAGGAAGAAGACGGCATCAAGCAGGTGCGCATGACCCGCTATTTGGGGCATGATGAATATCAGCGAAGCGAGTTGCGCGACTTTTTGGATGGCGAGTTCGCACGTATCGCCAAGCGCAAGGTGGAAATGAATCCGAAGACGGACGGGACGCCGACGAAGCTCGGACAATTTGTCCTGGAGCCGGGGCATCCGCTCGATTCCAATCCGAACTATGCCTTGCTCAACCGTTTGCTTGCAGCCGAGACGCCAAGCGAAAGCAGAGAGCCTTGCCAGGAGCTGATCCAGTCTTATTTGCGGACGTCGCAAGTAAGGGGCGGCGTGCTGATTGTGGTGCGCACGCGTCTGGAGCTGCTCGATGAGCGCTACGTCTTTATTTTGAAATGCGATTTTGAACAAAAAACAGCCGTCATTACGGATGAAAAGAGCCTGATTTCCAACGTGCGGATGGCGATCAATGCGAAAAACATGAAGTCGCTGATGTATCCGTACATGATCGAATCCGGGATGAATGATCCGTACCACGTCAAGATTCATCAGTTTTCCCATGCGCGTTACTTCGAGGAATTTTTGCGCTTTATTGAATATCCGCAAACGGTGACGCAAATCGTCTCCGATGAGGTCATTTCTCTCGCCCGCCAGCATATCGAGTACACCTATCCGGAGGAATCCGAGGAGCGCGTGCGGGAAGTAGAGGCAATTGAGCTGATTGCCGCCAGCCCCAAGCGGGAGCTGTCCGAGAAGTGGGAGCACGAGACGGTGATGGAAGCGATGCAGATCATCACCGACCGCCAGCCGGAGGTCGAACTGAAGTTCAAGCTCGATCACATGCAAATTCGCACCTTGCTCGCGGATTACGGCTCTACTTTGCATATTGCCAAAGTCAACGGTCGTTATGTCGTCATTTTGGAAGGGGAGCAGCTTCAGTTTGAGCGAGGGGTATCTCCTGTTGAATTTGCCAAACCGAAATCACTTGCGGAGATCGTTCAAGAAATCGAATCGCGCAGCAGCTATTCTCCGCCAATGGCAGCAATGCCAGGGGAGCCGGACGATACGCCGCCTTGGGAATAGGAGGAGCGAGCATGACGGACAAAAAACTCACTTTAAAAGGGCAGGAGCAAAACGTATACCCTGTCTTGCGCCATGCTTCTATGGTCAAAAAATACCCGGACCGCTGGGTAGTCAAAGAGCACACGGCAGATACACGCGTGCTGTATGCGCTCGATCAGGGAGAGGGCTACGGCTTGATTACGCCTGACATGCTGGTTGCGGCAGAATGGACGGCTGAACAGCTTCATGCGTACGCGATGGACAACTTGCAAAAGCTGCCGTATACCGTGAAAACACAGGAGGTAGCGGGCAACCGGATTCATTTTATCAGCCCGCCAGACGGCTATGCGGCGAGCAGGGTGTTGCTCGATTCGCTGCTCCGCCAGTTTGACCAGGAAAAACAAGGAGATTCGCTTGGCGTTGCCATCCCGCATCAGGACGTACTCATTATCGCGGACATGAATGGCGAGGTCGGGGCGAACTTGCTGGCCCGTCTCACTTACGACTTTGCCTCAAAAGGGCAAGTGCCGATCGCCGTACTGCCGTTTTTCTGGGAAAACGGCGAGCTGACACCGTTTTTGGTCGTGTCGCATGATGCGGATACGAAGGGAAACACATAGGATAGAAACGCAATAAGAGAGTTGACCCTGGTGTGGTGCAACTCTCTTTTGCTATTTCGGGAAGGGTACGTCCATCTTTGTTGGCGCGATGGCGTTTTGTGTAACGTAGTCGACTACATGACCGTAAAGCTCTCTGCCAAGGGATGAAATCGAGCGCTCCAGGGAAAACCCGCCAATGAGACTGGTCCACCATACCTCCAAGCTACGGAATATTTCGTGGTACGCCTCTTCACTCGTTGCGCTTTTCGTAAACAACGCTTCATAAAACGAGCGATTTTGTTGGAACAATCAGGGAAAGGAGCGTATCCATGAAAAACTTCATGATCGGGCAATACGGGCATTTCGATCGGAAAAAGTACGAGCGAGACTTCCGCAAAGGATTTTATGGAATCGAAGCATGCCTGCTGCCTGCGGAAGAAGATCTTCGCTGCTTGCAGCGCGAAGCAGAGGCCAACGGTTTTCAGATTGGCGTCCATTTTCCGTTGCGGGCGGGGCAAGCGAAGCTGAGGGACGCGCTGTTTATGCACCCAGACGAAAAGGTTCGCGCAGAAGCATTTGCCCGGATTGTCGACGAGCTGGACTACATGCGCGAAATCAAGCCCGCCTACGTCCTGTTCCACTACCCGAAGCCTGTCATTTTGGACGACCGTGTGGACTGGCAAAATTGGCGGTTCGCCGATCCGAGCGACTATGTTTTCGAATCGCAGTATCCGCTCGCCGCGTTTTTGGAAAGAAGCGAGCAATTGTTTGCCTGGCTTACGGAAATGGGCGAGAAATATGCGTTTGTGCCTGTGCTGGAGTTTGACGCGCTCAATCGTTACGTATACGAAACCGATGTGTTGGAAGTTTTGCTGAACAAGTACCCGAAAATCAAGCTGTGCCTCGATACGGGCCGATTGTTCGTCCAACAAAAAATCGACCCGTACTTCGACGCGAAGCGGGTCATTCAGAGCTATGCGAAATATGCCTGGAGTCTGCATCTTTGGACGATGAAAGCGACGGATACTTTTGCCTACAATCATTTTCCCGCCTTGCCGGAGTGCACAGCCGAGCAGGGCTGGGCGCCGATCGCAGACTATTTGCGCATCGTGCGGGACGAAAATCCGGATGTCAAAATTATGTTTGAACACCGCTCAGACTTGATTGACGACGAGCAGTTGAACATCTGCTACGCGTGGGTGAATCAACTGCTGCCCGGCTCCTGATCGTCCAGCAGCAACTCGATGAATCTTCCTGCTTCGTGAATCAGCCAATACGGCAAACGTGGACCGTGTATGTACAGGTTTGTTGCGGCATCGAGCATCGTGCGGACGCGCTGCTCATCGCCAATCATGCGGGCGCAAACGCCCATGACCATCCACGGGTACATATCGCCAGTGTCAAACGTGTCGAAGCGGGGGAATGCTTTCGTCATCCGCTGATACAGCATGGCGCCGATGTCCGGCTCACATAAGCCGTACACGATGGGAAACGCCTGCGAGGTCACGTCCGGGTACCATTTTCTCCAGCCGGGATGCGAACGGTCGTACATGGCGAACGAGCGGCGAAGACGGCTGTACATGTTGGCAATTCCCGTCTTGCAGGCAACGGCGCGCACAGACGCTTCCCGGGCGAGTGCTTCCTTGCCGAGCAACGCAAACAAATAGCTGGCGTCATCCAGCCCTTTGGCAACCTCGCAGTTGTCCATCAAATATTTGACGCGAAAAGAATGTTTGGCCCAGGTCAGCCCATCCTTTTGCTGCAACCGGGCGATGCCCCGGAACAAGTAAGCAAGCTGCTCCTGATTGGCGTACAGCCAGGAAGTGTCGCCACAACTTTCCACCCATTCGCTGACGAGACTGAAGTAAGTCGCATGGTAGCTGTCTTCGCTGTCGGCGGCTCCCGTGTCGATCTCTTGCCCGGAATCGAGACGAAAGTCGTTGATGTAGCCATTTTGGCTCAGATGCTGCAAATACCAGTCCAAATAGCGGCGCACCGCTTCCCGTTCCTGTAGCCGGACCAGCGAAATAAGGGCGAGGTTGGTAAAATACGGATTGATCTGATCCCGGTCAGGACCAAGGCGAAAAGCTCCGCTCGGAAGCTGGCAGGACAGGAGGTAATCTCGCTGGTGGGCAAGCAGAGCGTTGCGGGGCTCATCGAGCATGGCGGCATGCCCTCCCTTTTCTACGTGATTGCTGTCACCAATTTTACGCCGTATTCGGTCCAGTGCAAAGCCCGTATGTACGCGTCCGTGTCGATCAGAGGCAGTTCGGCTTGCTTTTCCACTTCCAATCGCCATTTCTCATCGCGAAACCAGTCGACGCCATCGGCAGGAGCGTGCTCGACATCTGCCCAGGCGGTTTGCAGCGCAGGGCTGTACAGCTTCGGTTTGCCAGAAATCAGGTTGTCGCCTTCCAGCCGCAGCTCATATCCGGTTTTTGTCTTTGCTTGCGGCAGGTGACGCGGGGTAAACAAGTGCGGCCAGTAGTCCGCGCGCGAGCCCGTATGGGGAATGCGTGTGCAAAACGTCACAATCTTGTCCAGCCGGTACGGATCGTCGAACAAGAGGCGGTAGAGCGTTTTTCCAATCGCGATCCGCTGGGTGAGTTCGGAAAAATGCTGCACGTTCAGGCCGACGATGTTCAACCTTTTGTCGGTCGGATGTGCTTTGTAAGGAAAGAGAATTTGATTGAGCGAAAACAGCGATTGCGTGAAAAATACATACGTCGAAAAAACGCGGTTCGTCGCAAGCGGCTTATGTACGACGCGCTGTTCGATATATTGCTGCTCGTTGACGATCAATGCGCGAGTGAGACGCGAGCTTTCCCGTGAAGCGAGAAACTCTTGCCAATACGAATGCATGAACACAGATACGCCAAGAGGTTTCAACAGGGCGCTCAAGTCTTCCTGCCGCTGTTTCATCTGGGCATACAAGAGGAGTTGCGGGTAAGCATCGTGAAAAATGAGCCAGTTGCTTCTCTCCAACAACCAGAAAAAAGGCTTGATTTCTTGCGCATCCATGATCGCAGGAAGCCATTCGCCTTTTAGATCCGTCATATTCCAACCGCCATTTCGCGAGACGAGGTGGGCAAGCAAGGCCCAGTGAATCTCGGGATGCTCGCGGTAAAAATCAAGGTACGCTTGTGTCCGCGTGACATTGTTGCGATTGGCTCTCGCTGTTTGCCATCTGATTTGCGCGACCAGTTCTTGTTTGTCCAAGGAAGAAATCGTGGTAGTCGTCATGAATGGGATAGCTCCTTGCCGTTTGTCCGAATACAGGGGGAGGGGGCCTCTCTGCGGTTAAAAAAAGCAGGTCATCAAAAAACGACCCGCTTTTGGTTCAGCCAATCATTTCGAGAACAAGAAGCCGCACCATCAGTTTTTCCTTGGCTTCTTCCCACGACTTGGCGAAGATGACTACATGCTCCGACTGGAACTGGGCTTCCGCGACAAACATGCCGTCCTGTTCGTAAATGTTCATAGAAGATCGTCCTTTCCGCTGCCTTTCAAGCATTGTATGCTATCATGAGAGAGTTGATGCATACAAAAGTGCTGGAAAAACAATGCAGGAGCGTGAACACGGTGAGAATCAAGCTGACGAAAGAAGCGGTAGACCAATTGCAAAAAGCGACGCGGCCTGTTCGCATTAGCGGTGAACTGGTAGGCGGCTGCGGAATGACCGTGGAATATTCGCTTTGGCTGGATGAAGCAACTCCAAATGACCAGGTGATGCAGGTCGAAGCGATGACTTTGCTGATTGATGCGGAGACGATCGGCTACATCGACTCGGATTCCTTGACGATCGATTATCGGGCACAGCAAGGGTTTCGGCTCGTGACCCCGCAGCAAATTTTGGCGTACGGCCTTACGTTGAAAGAGCGCTGGGGTTGACCCGTTCGCTTTCCGTTTTACTTGGGCAAAAATTGCAGGAGAAAAGCGAGCATTCCGGCGGCGATCAGCGGGCCGACGGCGACTCCGCGGAAAAAGGTGACGCCGATGATCGTTCCCAGCAACAAGCCCGTGACAATGAGCGGATTGCCGGACATCAGATCGGTTCCTTTTCCCGCCAGGTAGGCGACAAACACCCCCATGATGATCGCCAGAATCGTATGCCAATGGGTGAACAGGGCAAGCACGGAAGCCGGATTGACTTTTCCGCTTGCGAGCGGCGCGAGAATGCCGATGGTCAAGATGATAATGCCTACTTGCAAGCCATGCTGCTCAAGCAGCGGAAAATAGCGTTCGAGCGAAAACAGCCGCATCAAAAGCAGGATGGCTACGGCGATCGAGACGGTCGCGTTGTTGCCGACGATGCCGAGCGCAAGCAAGAGGAGCAGAGTGAGGTTAATGACATCCATGCTGGTTGTGCCCGCTTTCGTTTTTGCCAGTAGTATATCCAGATGGGGCACGGCTTGTGTTGCCGCATACGAAAAAAGAGATCAGGCATGGCAGCAGCATGCACGGATCTCTTTTTGCTTAGTCGAACCAAAGTTCCAGCATCCCTACCGGAAAGCCTGTCTGCTCATCCGAATCAGGGAAGCGTCCCCAGGCGAATACACCGTTGAAATAATCAATCGTAAATGGCTGGTCGTATTCGGCAACGCTGTATTTTCCGCCAATGCGAAATTCTTTCGTCCCCAAATAATACGACTTGGCCATGAAATACTTTTGCGTAATGATGGCAAGCTGGGACTCGTCACCCAGTTTCTTTTTCTCCTTGGCTTCCACGTGCAGGCGTTCCATCTCTTCCTGCAGCTCAGCGAGTGTCATTTGACTGTACAAGCGCAACGGACTGCCTCCTTTCCCTACAGGTATATTGTAACAAAAGACAGGGGAAAAGGCGATGGATGGAGAAGTACGAGAGAACGAATGGAGGGAACATCATGACGAGATTTGATTTGACAGGCAAAAAAGCGATCGTAACAGGCGCTGGACGAGGCATCGGAAAAGCATTGGCGATCGGCTTGGCCGAGGCGGGGGCAGAGGTTGCCGTTGTCGCGCGCACAGAAGCGGACTTGCAGGAAGTGGTCCAGGAGATTCAGGCAAGCGGGGGAGCAGCTATGCCGATTACAGCCGATTTGACCGAGGCAGGTGCAGCAGAAAAAGTAGTGGCCGAGACGCTGGAGACACTGGGCGGCCTGCATATTTTGGTCAATAACGCCGGGATGAACATTCGCAAAAAAGCGCATGAGGTCAACGAGGAAGAATGGGATCGGGTTGTCGATCTGAATTTGAAGGGAGCGTTTTTTCTCAGTCAGGCGGCTGGAAAAGTCATGTGTGAACAGCGCTACGGGCGGATTGTGAATATCGCATCCGTGGCTGGACTTGTTGCGCTGCGCACGGGAGTCGCTTATGGGGCGAGCAAAGCGGGTGTCATCCAGATGACGAGAGTGCTTGCGCTGGAATGGAGCAAATTCGGCGTGAATGTCAACGCGATCGCACCTTGGTATTTCCGCACGCCGCTGACGGAAGCGCTGCTCGACGATGAAGCTTTTTTGCAAGAAGTGCTGCAGCGGACGCCGAGCGGAAGAATTGGCGATGTCGAAGATTTGGTTGGTCCTGCGATTTTTCTCGCTTCGGATGCGGCCAGTTACATATCGGGGCAAACGATTGCGGTCGATGGCGGAATGTCGGTCTACGGCTTCTAGCGCGAAAAGGAGAGAACCAGCATGAATATTCGCAAGGCGAATGCCGAAGACGCTGGCGTTGACCTGTCGGGTGAGAATGGAGATGGAAGGAAACATGCGGCTGTACCAATCGGAAGGCTTCGTCCTCACACGGGAAGAAATCGTGCAGCGGGAAGGCACGTCCGGCATTCCGACCGCGCATATGCGCAAACAAGTAGGCAAATAGCAAAAAAAGGGGCATTCCCGGCGTGGGAATGCCTAATTATTGGGGGCGATTGAGAAAATGAACGATTGGCGCACATGACCGGATTGCTCTCACCCAACACAGTCAATAGCCAGCTACTGTTAGCGTAGGCATATTTAGATGGAAAAATCGATCTACCCATGCTTACGTTAAAGAAGTCATTCTAGGAAGAACATCGAACTTTTTCTCAATGCGTTGAAAAAGTGCTTACAATGAAAAGATAACAGACAAAAGTAAAGTCGCAATAAAATAAAAATAAATCATTATTAAATTTTTCGGCGTTATCGGGCGAAGCGGTGATTTCCGATCACGACCGTTTGGGGCCTGGACCAAATCCATTTGGATGTTGCGGTATCAGGATTGAAAAAATAAAGGGAACCGTTTGTCGGATCCTTTCCGTTCACTGCATCCGCGACAGCCTTTCTGACGCTCTCGTTCGTTCTCGACGAGAGTCTGCCGTTTTGGACAGGCGAGAATGCGTTGGGAGCAAAAATAACCTCCCGCACCGTATTTGGAAATTGTGATGAAGCTACCCGATTCAATACGACAGCAGCAATCGCTACTTGTCCTTCATACGGTTCACCCCGGCCTTCCGCATATACCAACCGGGCAAGCAGTTCCATATCCCTATCTGAAATTTTTACGTTTCCATGGCGAATCACTTTGCGGCGATCATCTCGACTGACTTGGATATGATCGCGTTTTGCTTGCGTTTGAGGGATAGACATTTTTGTTTGCTTCTTGGCTGTCGGCACAGGTGCTGTTGCTGTTTTGGCTACAGCTGCCGGAGCGGACGCGGACGGCGTTCCCTTTGAATGAGGTGCCATTGCGCTCGTCGGCGTGACGAACAGGCAGAGAAGAAGCAAGGCAAAACTGTTGAGAAAGAAGAAAAAGCGCGTTCGCGCTTCTCGTGTCTTCATGGTAAGAACCACTCCTTTTCGCTTTTTGCTTTTGTGTGCGGAAGCGAATCGGGTCTTTTGCAAGTCTAGCGACAATGTATGCGAAGTGCAAGAGGAAATTGGTTCCATAGGACTATTTACTGTCTGGAAGAGATGGATGAATACAGGGGAGAAGAAGACGAGGGGAGCGGAAAAAATCTTGTTTTTGCAAGGAAAAACACCACTGCGCATAGACAGTGGTGTTTGGTGTGAGCTAGTCACAAAGGCTTACTTTTCCGTAATCGTAATCGTATTGATTTTGATCGTTTGCTCTGGAGAGCTGGGTTCATTTGTTTGCGGGTTCGGTTTCACTTTTGTGGCTGCGATTTTTTGCACGACGTCCATGCCGCCCACGACTTTTCCGAAAATCGTGTAATTTGGCGCGTTTTCCAAACCTTCTACATCTTTTCCCGACCCGATGAAAAATTGGCTGCCGTTTGTGTTTGGTCCAGCGTTTGCCATCGCAACAACGCCAGGCTCGTACTTGTGGCCGTTTTTCAACTCATCCTGGAACGTGTAGCCCGGGCCGCCTGTTCCATTGCCCAGCGGATCGCCGGTCTGAATCATGAAATTTTGGATGACGCGGTGGAAAATAACGCCGTCATAAAACTTGTCCTTAGCCAAAAAGACGAAGTTGTTGACAGTGACAGGCGCGTCTTTGGCGAACAAATCAATCGTGATGTCGCCCATCGTTGTAGAGATTTTCGCTTGGTAGGACTTGTTTTTGTCGATCTGCATGTCAGGGGCTTTCTCGTACTTCTTTTCCCCGGTAGGGCCAGCAGGTTGGGAAGGCTCATTGGAGCCAGGTTTTTCAGTTGGCGCAGTCGGTTGTGTCGGAGCGGTTTCGTTTTTGGCACTGGAACAACCCGCGACCAAGGCGATTGCCATCAGACATGTGAACAGGGTCATGAAAAACTTTTTCATCTTGTGCACCTTCCTTTGTTTCTTGCCATTAGGGTGGTTCGGTTTCGAATTATAGCATAAATGGACAGGCAAATGCCAATCGGGTAGTCTGTCCCGCTTGTGGCGTGGTATGATGGGAGGAAAAGGGTGATTGATGTGGGAGAACGGTTCGAAACAGCTACGGTACATATTGGGCATTCACCTTTGAAACAGGTAACAAGCAAGTCTACGCCGATCTATCAGACATCTGTTTTTGCCTTCGACGGCTTGGAGGAAGTAGAAAAATATTACGCTGGTGAAGGCGAATATTTGTATACGCGAAACGGCAATCCCAATCAGGTAGAACTGGCTGATGCCATCGCCCGGCTCGAACAGGCGGAGGCCGGAGTCAGTGCGGCTTCCGGCATGGGAGCGATCATGGCTGGCCTGCTTTCGATTCTTTCCCCTGGCGATCACGTACTCGCATCGCATGAAATATACGGGGGCACTTACGCTCTTTTGCATAAGGAATTGTCGCGGTTCGGCATCGAGCTGGAGTGCATTGTACTGGATCAGGGCACCAGGCTGAGCGATCATGTCCGCCCGGCGACGAAGCTGTTTTTCCTGGAGACGATTACGAATCCGTTGCTCACGGTTGTCGACTTGCCGCAGTGGATTCGTCAGGCGAAAGAACTCGGTCTGACTGTCATGGTCGACAATACGTTTGCCACGCCTTATTTGGTGCAGCCAATCGCGTTTGGCGCCGATCTCGTTGTTCACAGCGGAACCAAGTACATCGGTGGACACAGTGACGTTACGTGCGGTGTTCTGGTCGGGAACCGTGCCCTGGTGAAACGCGCAGCCGAAATCGTCGTCAATTACGGTGCGTCCCTCAGTCCGTTCGAAGCTTGGTTGACGGCGCGCGGTCTGAAAACATTGGCAGTGCGAATGGAACGGCAGTGCGACAATGCAAAGGAAGTGGCCCGTTTCTTGCAAAGCCATCCTGCTGTTAGCCGCGTCTACTATCCGAGCGACGAAGCGACTTCCTTTTTCACAAGGCAAAAGCAAGGGGCGATGGTTTCCTTCACGCTCAAGGAAGAGAGCAAGATTTACGACTTTTACCGCGCACTGGATTGGATTCAATTCGCGCCATCTCTGGCTGGGGTAGAGACGAGCGTGTCCCATCCGGTTACGACTTCGCATCGGGCATTCACCGAGGAGCAGAGACTGGCGACCGGAATTACGATGGGACTGGTGCGCATGTCTGTAGGGATCGAAGCGGTCGACGACATTGTCAGCGAGCTTTCCCGTGCTTTAAGGAATTAATTGAAAAAAGCAGGGAACCTTGTAACTTCTTGGCGGGCTGATCGTATAAATTAGGTAGGATGGAGTCAGGATGAACGAGGCTTATGTATCTTGACTCGATGCAACAAAATGGGAGAAACCGAGGAAAACCGCAATGGGAATGGCGATACAGCGTCCCGCGCAATCATCGGACCAAGCATCTGGAGACTATTACGAATCTCGTCCATTTACAGAACTGTACGACGAGTATTTTGATCGCGTGAATCGTTATTTGCGATGCCGTGTCCAGAGTACGTGGGATGCCGACGATTTGACCACCGTGGTCTTTTTGAAAGCGCTGGAAAAATTTGAACAATATAGCAGAACAAGTCCGTTTGCCTCTTGGATTTTTCGCATTGCGCACAATACATACGTGGATTTCATGCGAAAAAACAGAGAGCTTCCCGTCGATCAGGAAGATTTTTTGGGAGCTGAGCCGGATGATACCTGGCAGCCGGAGCGGCAGGCGTTGACCAACGAGGAAATTCGCCTGCTTCGCGACCGGCTCGACTTGTTGTCGCAGGATCAGAAGGACGTTCTCATGCTGCGTTATTTTGCCGATTTGAAAATCAGCCAGGTTGCTGAGGTGCTGGGTAAGACAGAATCAAGCATCAAAATGATCTCCTATCGGGGCTTGCAAAAACTTCAGAAGATGTACGAAAGGGGGGACTCCGAGTGAGAGAAGAGGAGAAATACCCCCAAGGTCATACCGATGATCAGACTGTAGCTCAACTCCTGACCCATTTAAAACGCATGCGCCGTTCTGTTCCCGTCAATTATCAGTTGAAGGCTGATTTGAAAAAGCAGTTGCTGGAACGAATGAAAGAGTTGGAAGCGAAAAAGGTTCAGCCACAACCGGAGCGACCGTGGATGAAGCGAAAGTGGGTCTGGTCCGGTGGTACTGTCCTGGCAGCCGTAGTGCTCATCGGCGCTTATTTGTTATGGTGGGGCGACAGCTCGGTGACGATAAACAAACAAGAGGTGCTCACACTTCCAGCCGAGGCGACTGTAGAGCAGGTGGATATTGATAAATCTGCCACGCAAATCGCTTACATTGTCCAGTCGTCCGAGTTGCGGACCATCCCGATTGACAGCGAAACTAAGCCTGTCACTTTCAAATTGCCGCCAACGAAAGGCAAGTATGTGGCAGTGGCGTGGTCCAATTTGGGCAAGCAGATCGCCGTTGTCGAGCAAGTCGAGCAGACGTCCCGGATTTGGCTCGTCGATTTGCCAACGACATACAATGTGGGCAGCAGCCGTCTGCTCAAGGAAGAGGAAGGGGTAGCTTTCAGCTCTCCGAGTTGGTCGCAGCACGACGACTCCCTTGCGTATACGCGCTCGAAAAACGGCATGGATGAAATTTGGGTCAGCAGCACCATCTCGTTTCAGGAATGGAAGCTCGCCGAAGGATCTCAGCCGGAATGGTCGCCTGATGGCCGTTTCCTGTCACTGCACAAAGATGGAGAGATCGCTGTCATGGAAATGAGGACGGGGCTGATCACGATACTGGGGCAGGGGCAGTGGGCTTCCTGGCGTTCAGAGCACGAGCTTACTTATACCAAAGCGGATGGCCAGTTGATGGAGGCCGAACTGGGAGACGAGTCTTTCGTGAACAGAGAGCTGCATTTGCGCAACCAGTCTGCTGCTGAATTTGTTCGCGGCAATTGGGCAGCGAAAGGCAAGCAACTCTTGCTCATTTCGCGGGAAAGTCAGCCTGTTGAGCTGGTTGTCTCACTAGCGTCACGATAACGAGCGGAGGAACAAGCATGAGAAGGAGCTGGATGTTGGCCTTTGTCGTGGCATGGGTCTGTTTTTTGGGACAGCCAGCGTCGGCAGAGAACAACGTGGATATAGAAATAAACATGCCGATGAGCGGCTTGATCAAGTATGAATCATGGGCGCGGGTCGGCGTGACGATTTCCAGTCAGGAAAAAGATGTTGCGGGCTTCGTGGAACTGTCGAGAAACCCTTTGGCAAAAAATCAGCGTCAAACGAACTTGCGCCAGCCTGTGAAGTTGGAAAAAGGCAAAAGCACTACTCTGTTTTTTGATTTGCCTGTGCAACTGTTGCTCGATGACTGGTACATCCAGGTGACACAAAATGGACAGGTGATCAAATCAGAGAAATTGCGCCTCCCCTACCCAAAGGACGGCCAGACGATCGGCGTCGTGAACGAGGGAGGCAACGCGTTTCATTTTCTGGCGGTAAATGCTTCCCAGACGAAACAAAATCGGTCGATCTCCGTCCAAACGGTATCTCCCGACATGCTGCCTGATCAGTCGTGGATGTTGGAGAGCCTTGATGTGCTGGCGATCGGCGGGAAGCAGGAGACGCCGATTAACGATACACAGCTGAACGCGATCAAGGAATGGATCAAGCTCGGCGGTGTCGTCATCTTGTCCGCAGGTCCCGAGCAGGATGGGCTGGTGCAAAGGTTCGCAGACATTTTGCCGATCCCGCCGGGGAACAAGGGAAGCGTGAACATAGCGGATGCGCTGCGGGTATACATGGACGACAAGCCTGCTCCACCCGGGAATATCCCTGTTTACAACAAAGATTTTCCGCTGTTTGTTGCCAAGCCCAGCGGAAAAGGACTGCTGTTGTTCGTCAACTACGATGTGACTTTGGAGCCGCTTGCTTCCTGGCAGCACAACTTGCCGCTCTGGCAAAATGTTATGGTGCAGCAGGGCGCGACGACCATTTTGGAAAACAAGCGCTACCTGGATCAAATGTCGCGGCCTTTTTTGGAGTTGAGCAAGAAAATCCCCGATGTACAGACTCCGACGCCTGTTTGGATGGTCGTCCTGTGGGGCGGATACGTGCTGCTGGTTGCCCCCTTGGCTTACATCGTGCTGAAAAGAATCGGCAGACGGGAGTGGGCGTGGGGAATCATCCCAGGGGTTGCCGTCTTGTTGACTATCGGTATTTTCGCGTTTGGAAAACCGTTGGTGGTGAAAACGAATGCCAGCTATACGGTTTCGGAAATCAACATTTTGGACGAACATTTGGCCAGGGCCCGAACGGCCGCAACCTTTTTGTCCGTCGACAAGGATGGCTACGATGTGATTGTGGAGCCTTCCATCGTGGCTGTGCCTTTGACTCAGGGCCGCAGGGATTACGAGCCGGAAGGGCTGACAGATGGCTCGCGCCTGTTGTCTTACCGCAACCTTCCTTACCTGACTCCTAAACAGGCGACCGGGTTTGGGGTGCTGCGAGAGATCGGAGCTTTTGACGTGAACGTGCATGTGGAGGAGAACCGGATTGTCGGGCAAGTGAAGAACAATACGCTTTACTCCTACGAGCAGGCGTACATCGAAGTCGGCTTGCAGCGGATTCCGATCGGAGCATTGAAAAAAGGCGAAGAAAAACAGATTGACGGAGCGGTGGAAGCCTTGTTTATGCCGCGCGATCAACTTCAAGAAGAAGCGGATTCGCCTGAAAAGAGACGAAAAGAGATGCAAGAGAACGTCATCGGGTATGGACAGGGCGGTCAGGTTCGCTTGATCGGGATCACGACAGACCCGATTCCGCTGATGAAAATGCAGGAGCCGCATCAGTCGTACTACTGGAATGTCGTCAACCAGACGGTACAGCTAAAGCCGCAAGAAAACGGGAATGTGGTAATGCCTTACGGGCTTTTGAACGTCGATCTGCTGGAAACGACGGGAGACTACGATTCAATCAATGGCTATTTGTGGCAGCTTGGAAAAGGCAGCATCACTTTTGAACTGCGCACCGACATGACGAATTTGGACCTGAAGCGTTTGCTTGTTCCGCTTGATCACAGTTCCTACCGTCCGTTCCGGGTGGAGTATTTCCAGCAGAAAAGCGGGAAATGGCGCCTGGTTGACCGGGGAACAAAGCTCGTGCTGGATCGGGAGCTTCAGGATGCGTTGACCGTGAATCATACGCTGCTGCTGCGCTTTTCCAATGACGGACCGTCGCGCTTGTCGCTGCCTGTGCCATTCTTCCAGGTTGAAGGGGTGAGAAAATGGTAATTGAAACCGTGCATCTTGGGAAGCGCTACGGAACCCTGCAAGCCTTGTCAGACTTGAATTTGGCTATCGAACCGGGAAAAGTATTCGGATTCATCGGTCCGAATGGCGCTGGCAAATCGACAACGATGATGATTTTGTCTACTTTGCTTGAACAGAGCGAAGGGGAGGCGTATGTGTGCGGCTACAACGTCCGCAAAGATCCGGCCAGCGTCCGCCAGTCGATAGGATACATGCCCGATTTCTTTGGCGTGTACGACAATTTGACGGCAGTCGAGTATTTGGAGTTTTACGCAGGCGCTTTTAAAATTCCTGCCCGAAACAGGCGATCCCTGGTCGCCGATTTGCTGGAACTGGTCAACCTGTCGCCGAAAGCGGATGCTTTTGTCGATTCTTTGTCGCGCGGAATGCAGCAAAGGCTCGGTCTGGCGAGGTGTCTCGTGCACGATCCGGCTGTCCTGATTCTGGATGAGCCTGCTTCCGGTCTGGACCCGCGCGCACGCATCGAGCTGCGGGAAATCATCAAGCAGCTGCGGGAGATGGGCAAGACGATTTTGATCAGCTCGCACATCCTGCCGGAGCTGGCTGAGCTGTGCGATGATATCGGAGTGATCGAACACGGCAAGCTAATCGCCTGCGGCTCCGTCCACGAAGTGAGCAATCGCGAGACAGGTGGCAGCGTCATGCAGCTGCGGGCGCTGCGCAATCTGGACAAGGCAGCGCTGCTGCTCGAAAGCTCGCCGCTCGTCAACCATCTAGAGGAATACATGGGCGGTTTCCGCTTTTATTTTCAAGGAACCGAGCAAGAAAAAGCAGAGTTGCTGCAAGAGCTGATGGATGAGCAAGTGGCTGTCGTCTACTATGGGGACGCGAAGAAAAATTTGGAAGATGTTTTCTTGGCGATTACGGAAGGAGTCGGTATGGAATGAACGGCTTCCTTTTCAATCCGATTCTCGTCAAAGAGATGAGAGAGCGATTTCGCTCGCGCAAAACGGTGTGCATCCTTGCCATTTATTTGCTGATCATGGGCGGCATTCCGCTCGGTTTTTTGCTGACGGATACGCTGAAGGCCGAGGCGTTGGGCGAGAACCGCAATCTGTTTCTTATTTCCGCAGCGATTCATTATGCGATGGTCTGCTTTGTGGCTCCGGCATTGACCGCAGGCGCCATCAGCGGGGAGCGTGAACGGCAGACGCTGCACATTTTGCTGACGACACAGTTGTCGCCGACTACGATCGTCTGGAGCAAGCTGATCACATCGCTTGCGTTTTCGACACTGCTGATCGTCGCGTCGATGCCGCTATACAGTATCGTCATGCTGTACGGCAGCGTGTCGCCGGAACAACTGGCCCAGCTGATTCTGTTTTTGGCCGTGAATATTTTCTTTTTGGGCTCGCTTGGACTGTTTTGCTCTACCTGGATCAAGCGCACCTCGATCAGCACCATTACAGCGTACGGAATCGCGTTCTTTTTCGTCGTCGGAACCGGGCTGTTGTTCTTTTTCATCGGGGAATGGCTGCAGCAAAGCTATCCGGACATGTACCCGGACCAAGGAGTCTGGAATTTGCCCGAGCTGCAAGTGCTGGCGGGGATGAACCCAGTGATTGTCCTGTTCGGCATTTTGGGAGAGTCGTTGGATCATTCCGAGCAGCTGGCGTTTTCACCGTGGCTGTTTTTCTCCTGCACGTATGTGGTGCTAGGCTTGCTCCTCGTAGTTTGGAGCGCTTATTTGCTGAAACCGATCCGCCGCAGATGGTGGAGTTGGAAGAAAGCGTCTGGTCGTGTAAAATGAGATGGATGTGTTGGAAAAGGAGGTATGTTTTGTGAGCAAACAGGAAGAAGTGCAAATCATCGATTTTGAAGAAATGCTCAGATCGATTGAAAGTCGTCTCGCATCTGCCGGCATGTACGTGCAGCGGGAAGCGATCATCACGATTTTGCAAGCAGAAGAAGCGTTTCTGCTGGAAAAAGGCGTGCTGCAAGAGTATAGCGAGTAAAAACGGACAACCTGCCCTTTTCGGTAGGTTGTTTTTTTGTCAAAAGACGTATGCATGGAAAAGGCAGATGCGGTCAGTGCTTCATGGCGTATACGCGAATGCTTATGGATGGTTAGACGGAAAAAAGAGGAAATGCGACTTCTGTGGTGAATTTGTCCATATCCTTACGACCGAAGAGGTGAATGCTCGTTGCGTGCACAAGGCGTCGAAGCTGGAGCTGCTTCACCTAAAAATGAATGGCTCCATATTATCCAAAACGTACATAACCATATTTTCAAATTCATTCGGAATGAACAGGACGAGTTTATCTTGGAGCTGTCGGAAGGGAAGCTTGCGCATGAGTACGGGATTCACACGGATGCATTGAAAGGCATGCGCATGGAGGATATTTTTCGCAAAACCGATGTAGAGTATATCCTGCCTTACTACCAGGTAGCCGTTGCCGGGCAGACTGTAGAGTATGAACTCGTTCTGGGCGAACGGTATTTTGCCTCGGTATTAACCCCGATCAGCCATGACGGCGTCGTTACGGAAATCATCGGTTCAGCTACGGATATTACTGAATACAAGCTGATGAAACAGCAGATGCAAGAGGCAGAGGAGCTGTACCGCAGTCTGGTCGAGGACACTTTGATCGGCGTTTACATCGCATATGTCGAGGAGCCAGGGTTTGTTTACGTCAATCCGCGGTTGGGGGACATTTTTGGATACAGCCAGGAAGAGCTTGTGAGAATGACCGCCTCTGATCTGGTCATCGAGGAAGAGCGCGGGATCATTCACGGACATCAGGAGCGAAGATTGAACGGCGATCGTTCCAATATCCACTATCAGTTTCGCGGGCTATGTAAAAACGGCAGCAGGATCGATGTCGAAGTTTTGCAAAAAACGAGCATGTACAGAGGCAAACCGGCGGTCATCGGCATTTTGCAGGATATAACCCAGCGCAAGCAAGCGGAGGAGCTTGTGCGCAAATCGGAATTGTTGTCGGTGATCGGCCAGATGGCGGCAGGCGTTGCTCACGAAATTCGCAATCCTCTGACGTCTTTGAAAGGGTTTGTCCAACTGCTGCGAGCGTACCCGGAGGGCAAGGACGAATATTTTGGCATCATGCTGTCCGAACTGGATCGGATCGAGTTTATTATCAGCGAGTTTCTCGTGCTGGCCAAGCCGCAGGTTATCCTCCAGCGCAAGCGGGAAATGCGCCCGCTTCTGGAGCAGATCGTCATGATCGCGGACACACATGCGATTATGCACAATGTCCAAATCATCACAAGCTACGCTGAAAACCTGCCGTCGATTGTCTGCGAGGAAAACCAGCTGAAGCAAGTTTTTCTCAATCTGCTGAAAAATGCGGTGGAAGCGATGCCGAACGGCGGGGAAGTGAAGGTGACGGCGGCTGTGGAAGGGGAGACGATGGTCATCGCCTTTTCCGATCAGGGCTGCGGGATTTCCCAGGAACAACTGGCGAAGCTCGGCGAGCCATTTTTCACGACGAAGCCGAACGGGACGGGCCTCGGCTCGATGGTCAGCTACAAAATTATCGCCAATCACGGCGGGACGATTAGCGTGCGTAGCGGTGAAGGGACAGGCACGACCTTTGAAATCAGATTGCCGATCGGATAGCGCCATTTGCCCGTTTGCTTCTGCCGGAAAAAAACGGTATGATGGTGTAGAGAACCAATATCAGCATAAGGACGTGAACGCATTGACAGAAGATAACAAAGACCTCGAATTGGGCGATATCATTACGCTGGACGATGAAAACGGTGAACCGTTGGGTGATTTTGAAGTAATCGCGATGTTTGACCTGAACGGTAAAGAATATATTGCCTTGACGGAAGCAATCGAAGATGAAGAGGCAGAAGAAGACCTCGATGAAGAAGTAGACATCTTCGTATTCCAAGTTGACGGCGGCGAAATGGTTCCGCTGGAAGAAGACGAGGAAGGCGTTGTTTACGCGAAGCTGAACGAGGTTCTGGAAGGCATTGAACTGATCGACAAAGGCGAATAATCGGGTTGCCCCCAGGAAGCAAGCGGCACTCGTACGCATGAAGAAGCCACTGCTGGTGTCAATGACCAAGCAGTGGCTTTTTGACGTCTCAGTTTTTCATTTGAATAATATTGTCTTTGAGATCGCGCACGACCAACAGGCAGGTGTAATCCGTTTCTTGCAGTTCTCTGACCAGCGCGGAGCATTCGTCTTTGGTCAGCCCGAGCTTTTCCAGACGGGTGCGCAGTTCCTCGCCGCCATTGTCAAAAAAGTGGGCTTTGCTGTCGATGTCTCCTACGGCACTCTCGAAGTGGGTGCTGTATTTATAAAAATTGTTGCGCTGGTTCGAGTGGTTTTTATCGGGATTCCATTTCAGCACCCAGATGTCATCCTTATGATAGCCGGACGAATTCAGCGCCTGGATATCTGAAACCAGCTCCTGATCGTAGCGATGAAACTTCACAAACGGCTTGGTAGCACTGATCAAAGTTGTTCCCCCCTATGTCGGCTCAGGAATCGATGCCTTACTAGGATGCCCGCTGGAGCGTTCACGATGAATGGAAAATAGTTCGCCGCAGGCCACACTTGATGCGAAAAAAAGCACAGCGGGAATAATTTCCGGCAGAAGAGAAGGGTTTTTCCAAAACAACCAAGAAAATAAGTAAGAGCAAGCGAGGTTGCTTCGCTTTGACCTTGCTTTGTTGCAAATGCTACACTAATGAAGAAGCGTCATATGCTGGAGTGAATGCGGTGCGTGATCGGCCATCTCGCTAGGGCGGGGTGGTTTTTTTGCCCCATTTTGTGACTGGCGTTGAATACTATGGGAAGCATACGGTACAATAGCGATTAAGTGTTCGCTTTTTTCTGTGAAAAATTCCCTAGGTGGATCGCAAGGGGTTTTTGCGAAAAACAGGCGATGACCTGCGCGGTTACCAAAACGCCAGCAAGTTTTGGACGCTTTTCGAATTAGTAGAGGGGAGAGCGCGATTGAAGGAAACAGACACACTACATACACTGACCTATACCGAGGAAGATATCCAGGTACTGGAGGGCCTGATCGCCGTCCGTAAACGTCCTGGGATGTACATAGGCTCTACCGGAAGCAGAGGTTTGCACCATCTCCTGTGGGAAATCGTCGACAATGCCAAGGACGAGGCGTTGGCTGGCGTCAATGATACGATCATCGTTACTTTGTACAAGGACGGCAGTGTCAGCGTAGAAGACCACGGCCGGGGGATTCCGACCGGGATGCATAAAACGGGACGGCCTGTTCCCGAAGTCATTTTTACGACACTCCACGCCGGAGGGAAATTCGGCGGCGGCGGATATAAAAAAAGCGGCGGCTTGCACGGGGTAGGCTCCAGCGTCGTGGTCGCCTTGTCCAAATGGCTTGAGGTGGAAATCCACCGGGAAGGCAAAGTGCACAAGCAACGCTTCGCTTACGTGGTCGATGAAAAAGGCGTCGAGCATGTCGGCAAGCCGGTTACCGATCTGGAAGTGACAGGTACGACGAGAAGAACGGGAACGACTGTGCGCTTTTTGCCGGACGAAGCCGTATTTGGCAGCGCGCGTTTTGATTACGAGACGATTCGCGACCGTTTCCGGGAGACCGCCTTTCTGTTGAAAAAGCTGCGCATGGTCTTGATCGACGAGCGCGGACCGGAGAAAAAACGCGAAGAGTTTTACTTCGAGGATGGCTTGAAATCGTACGTCTCTTATTTGAATGAGGGCAAAAACACGCTGCACCCCATCGTTTATTTCGAGGGAGAAAAAGACAACGTCTACGTCGAGCTGGCGTTTCAATACAACGACGGTTATGCAGAGACGCTCGTATCGTACGTCAACTCGATTGTCACGACAGACGGCGGTACGCACGTAACGGGCTTCCGCAACGGAACGACCCGGATTTTCAACGAATTTGCGCGGAAAAAAGGGTACTTGAAGGACAAAGATCCCAATCTGACGGGAAACGATTTGCGGGAAGGTTTCCTCGGAGTGCTGTCATTGCAAATGGCTGATGTCCAGTTCGAGTCCCAAACCAAGGACAAGCTGGGGAACGAAGAAGCGCGGGCAATCGTCGAACAAATTGTCTCAGAAAAGCTGGGCTTCTTCCTCGAGGAAAATCCGGAAATAGGCAAGCTTTTGATCGACAAGGCAGTGCGGTCTGCCGAAATTCGCGAGGAGCTGCGCAAACAGCGCGAAGCTTTGCGCGGAGACAAGAAAGGCAAGACGGCGAAAAAACGCAAATCGATCTCGGAAAAATTTACCCCTCCGCAATACCGCGATTCCAAACGCAACGAGCTGTTCCTCGTCGAGGGTGACTCCGCAGGCGGCTCGGCCAAGCAAGCGCGCAATTCCGAGTTTCAGGCGCTGTTCTCCTTGCGAGGAAAACCGTTGAACACGGAAAAGGCCAAGCTGTCCGAAGTGTTGGCAAACGAGGAATTTCGGACGATTTTGGAGGTACTGGAGACGGATATCGGGGAAGAGTTTGACATCGAAAACTGCGCTTTTGACAAAGTCATCATCATGTCAGACGCGGACGTCGACGGCTCCCACATCCAGACGCTGCTCCTCACCTTCTTTTTCCGCTACATGCGTCCGATGATCGCAGCAGGCCACTTGTACATCGCCCAGCCGCCGCTTTACCAGGTGAAAAAACAGGTGAAAGGCAAGCAGACGGAAGCGATCTACTGTTGGAGCGATCAGGAGCTGGAGCAGGCGCTCAAGCGGGTAGGACGAGGTGCAGAAGTACAACGATACAAAGGCTTGGGTGAGATGAACGCCGATCAGCTGTGGGAAACGACAATGGACCCGGAAACGCGCAAACTCATCAAAGTCGAGCTTGAAGACCTCGCTCACTGTGAAAAACTCGTGACGGTGCTGATGGGAGACAAAGTTCCGCCTCGTCGCGAGTGGATCGAGAACCACGTTACCTTTGAAGTGGGAGAGGATGAATAAACATGTTGTCCAATCAGATCATTAACCAGAGCTTCGCGGAGATCATGGGGAAGCGGTTCGGAGACTATGCCAACCTGGTCATTCTCTCCCGCGCGATCCCGGACGCCCGCGACGGTCTGAAGCCCGTACAGCGCCGGATTTTGTACGCGATGTACCAAGAGGGCAATACGAATGACAAGCCGTACCGGAAATCGGCGAAAACAGTCGGGTACGTGATGGGTACATATCACCCGCACGGCGACTCGGCGATTTACGAGACGATGGTGCGCATGGCCCAATGGTGGAAAATGCGTCAGGTGCTCATTCAGGGACACGGGAACTTCGGCAGTCTGGACGCCGATCCGCCTGCAGCGATGCGTTACACGGAGTCCCGCTTGTCCGCACTCGCCAACGAGCTTTTGCGCGATATTGAAAAAGATACTGTCACCTTCATCCCGAACTACGACAACTCGGCACAGCAGCCGGCTGTATTGCCTTCGCGTTTTCCCAACCTTTTGGTCAACGGCGCTTCCGGGATTGCTGTCGGCTTTGCCACGGACATTCCGACCCACAATCTGGGGGAAGTGATCGACGCGGCGATTGCCCAGATGAAAAATCCGGACATCTCGCTCGACGAGCTGATGAAGCACGTCAAAGGGCCGGATTTTCCGACGGGAGGCATCGTGCAAGGTCTGTCGGGAATCCGCAAGGCGTTTGAAACAGGCCGCGGCCAATTCATCATCCGCGCCAAGACGCATGTGGAGGAGCCAAAAGGCGGCAAGGTGAAGAAAATCGTCGTCTCGGAAATTCCTTACGAGGTGGTCAAGTCCAAGCTGGTCGGGCAAATTGACGAGCTGGTCATGGACCGCAAAATCGAGGGCGCGCTGGCTGTCCGCGATGAGACGGGGCGCAAAGAAGCGGAGATGAACAAAGTCCGCATCGTCGTCGACATTCGCAAGGAAGCAGACGAGCAGGCGATTTTGAATTACTTGTACAAAAATACCGACCTGCAAATTTACTACAACTACAACATGAACGTGATTCACGAGGGAACCATCCACCAGATGGGACTCAAAGGACTGCTCAAGGCGTACGTCGATCACCAGAAGGAAGTCGTGACAAAGCGCTGCGAGTACGATTTGGAGCGCAAGTCGAAGCGCGAGCATATCGTGCAAGGGCTGATTCGCGCCAAGTCGATTTTGCGCGAGATCGTCGACACGATCATGGATTCCGAAGACCGTGCCGACGCCAAGAAAAACATCATGGAGAAGTACGGCTTCTCGGATGAGCAGGCAGACGCGATCCTGAGCATCCAGCTCGCTTCCTTGACCCGCCTCGATATCGTCAAGCTGGAAAAAGAGCTGGCGACCCTGGCGAAAGAAATCGAGGAGCTGAAAGCGATTCTTGCCAGCGAGAAAAGGCTGATTCAGGTTATTACAGGCGAGTTGAACGAGATCAAGAAAAAGTACGCGGAAGAGCGCCTGACGGAAATCCAGGGCGAAATCGAGGAAATCAAAATCGATATCGCCATGCAGATCAATGCAGAAGATTGCATCGTCACCCTCACGAACGAAGGGTACATCAAGCGGACAAGCCCGCGTTCCTTCAAGTCGGTCGGGGGAACCCTGGAGACGTGCGGAGTGAAGGACGGGGATAAGGTTCGCTACTTCGTGGAGACGAACACGTCCCATACGGCCCTGTTTTTCACGCAGGACGGCAAGTATTTCGCCACACTCGTCAATGCTTTCCCGGACGACAAGTGGAAAGATATCGGCTCTGCGCTGGTCAACGTCATCCCGCTGGAAAAAAATCAGCGGATCGTCGGATTCACCATCGTCGAGAACTTCAAGCAGCCGTTGTTTGTGTACCATGTCAGCAAAAACGGCTTGATCAAAAAGACCGCGCTGTCCGAATATGAAACCAATCGTTCGAGCGCACTCGTGGCTGCCAAGCTGAAATCAGAAGATGACGAATTTGTCCATGTATTCGTAACGGCGGAAGCTGGCGGGATTTTGGGGGCAACCCGCGACGGGATGGGAATCCGCTTTATGCAGGCAGAAGTCGGGGCGACAGGTCGCGCTTCCAGCGGCGTAAAAGCGATTACACTCGCAGCGGGAGATGAAGTCGTGACGATGCTGCCGACTGAGCTGGAAGACAGCCGAGCGTTTACGCTGTTGACAGAGGAAGGCGTAGTGAAGCGCACAGCGATTGCCGCCATGCCGCTGCAAGGACGCGCTGGCAAAGGCGTGCAGTTGATTCGCAAGCGCAAAAACCATCCGCACCAGCTGACGGCGATTTACCTGGAGGAAACCGTGTACGCCTGGACGGCGCAAAACGAGTGGGTGTCAGTGGACGCGAGCCAGGTGATCGTGAACGAGCAGGGCGGAATTGGCCGCGTCGTCGTGGAAGGCGGCGTCAAAGCGGTTGTCTTTGAAACCGTTTTGCCAACTGATGAACCAAAAGAGGAGCCGACCGCAAAAGGCTCTGGAGAGGGAGAATCCGCAAGCTCGCAGCAAAAGGCGACAGGTGCTCCTGTCAGTTTGTTCGATCTTGGCGAAGAGAAGGAATGATGGAAAATGGCAACTCCGTTTGAAGCGTTTGTATCACCGTTGAGCTGGCAGCAAGTCTCTCTTCTGCTCGACACGGTTCAGTATTTTGAAGAAGCGCCCAAGCTGCTTTCCCTTCCGCAAGAGGAAGGGCCGAGCGTGCCAGTGCCCGTTACGGCAGATACACTGCGGCAGATGCTGGCGAGTTTGGATGAGGACGATGCTTTTTCGCGCAAGCCGTTTGCTCTCCGCTGGGAAGCGGGCGAGGATGCGGACGCTGGAGCTCTTATCGTTGAATTGCCTACTGGCGAAACCGTGAAGCAGCCTGCGGTTTTGTCCGCGTTTTCTCCGGTTTAACCGAATCAGGATGGCTTTAAAGGACGCTTTGGCACATGCTCATGCACCCGTGCAGGGGAAGGGCAGTGCCAAAGCGTTTTTTTACAGTTGCAAGGATTGCCAAAAACTTGGCATGTATGGTACAGTTTGAGCACGTTTCTTTTTGTTTCAAAATGTTAGTTACTTACTGATTGGAGGAGCAAGCAGATGGAACAAACGATGAACCAAAAAGCTTTTGCGGATGTCATTCGCGAACGCAGATCAGTACGTCATTACGACGCATCCGTCAAAATTTCCCGCGACGAGTTGAAAGAGATGCTGGCCGAAGCGACATTGGCGCCATCCAGCTCGAATCTTCAACCTTGGCGTTTTCTGATCATCGACGAGCAGGAGCTGAAAGAAAAGCTGCTCCCGATTGCCTTCAATCAAAAGCAGGTTGTCGAAGCTGCCGCAGTGATCGCCGTACTTGGCGACTACGAGGGCTACAAGCAGGCGGAGCAAATTTACCAGAAAGCAATCGACGCCGGCTACATGACAGAAGAAGCGAAAGCAACCATGATCGCCAACATCAACCGCCGTTACGAAAACCGCGAGCGCAGCGTGCTGAAAGAAATTGCGCTTGTAGATGGCGGACTGGTCGCGATGCAATTCATGCTCGTTGCCAAAGCTCGCGGGTATGACACCGTTCCGATGGGTGGATACAACGACGAATTGTTCAAAGAGGCGTTCCAAATCTCGGATCGCTACGAAACGGTCATGCTGATCGCCGTAGGAAAAGCGGCACAGCCTGGACATCCGACTACCCGGCTAGACGTAGATGCCATTACGTTCTGGAATGAGATGCCAAGTAAATAAGCAAGTGTGTGGTACGACAGTCACTGGTCTATGAACCGTGACTGTTTGTTTTTTGATCAGGCAATCTTCCTGTCGGGGTAGAAATCGGGCAGGAGGGGGCGTACAATGAAACAGGACGAGCAACAACCTTACAGACAGAAGAAAGAAGGGTTAGCATGAAACGGATTTTGGCAATCAGCGATATACATGGGGAACTGGACAAGCTGGAGTCGCTGATGGAGCTTGTGAATTACGATGCGCAAAACGATCAGCTGATTTTGCTCGGGGATTACGTGGATCGCGGCCCCAAATCGCGAGAAGTGGTCGCAAAAGTGAAACAGCTTCACGAACAAGGAGCAGTTGTCCTGATGGGCAACCATGACCATATGATGGTGAAATCGTTTGAGCAAGACCCTGTTTTTATCGAACGTTGGTTCCGCAATGGCGCTCAAGCTACGCTGGCGAGCTACGGTCACGCAGGCGCTGCTACTGAGTCTGGCGCACCAGAAGCGTTGGAAGTGACGCCAGAAGTGCAGGAGCACCTCGATTTTCTCGGAGGACTGCGCTGCTTTTTTGAGACAGACGATTATATTTTCGTCCACGGAGGCGTGCATCCCGAGACTCCGGTGGCGGAAACAGACCCGTACAAGCTGATGTGGATTCGCGATGAGTTCCACAAAGGCTATCGCGGGGAAAAGACGGTTGTATTCGGGCATACCCCGACGGAAAATTTGCACGGAAAACACGATGTTTACTTCGGGGACAACAACATCATCGGGATTGATGGCGGCGCTGTTTTTGGCGGGCGCTTGCATTGCCTGGAGCTGCCGAGTCGCAAGGTGTACTCGGTCGAGTAGTCAAGAAAAAGAGACGGCATACCTGTCAGGGACAAGACCAGGGGCCGTCTTTTCTTTGCTTGTGATCGTCTGTATAATGAGAATATTAAGATAAATATGAAGGGAGAATAAGCATTGACCTTAAAAGTCGGCATTATCGGTTGCGGTTCTATTGCCAATCACCGCCATGCTCCCGAATATCGGCAAAATCCTTACACGGACATTTTGCTTGTCTACGATCCGAATCCAGACCGGGCGAGGAAGCTGGCAGACAAATACGGCGGGCAAGTAGCGGGGAGCTGGGAAGAAGTCGTACGACATCCTGAAATCGACGCGATCAGTGATTGTTCAACCAACGAAATGCACCATCTGATTACGACACAGGCGCTTTTGGCGGGCAAGCATGTGCTGTGTGAAAAGCCGATTGCGACGACAATCGCAGGGGCGAAGCAAATACTCGCAGCAGCGAACAAGTCGGGCAAAGTGTTGATGATTGACCACAACCAGCGTCTGGTCAGTGCGCATGCCAAAGCGCGGCAGCTGATTGAAGCCGGGGAGTTGGGAAACATTTTGTCGTTCAAAACAAGCTTTGGTCATCAAGGCCCTGAACATTGGAGCGCCAACGGGACAAACGGAACGTGGTTTTTCAAAAAAGCCCGCTCCGCGTTTGGCGTTGCAGGTGATTTGGGCATCCATAAAGTCGATCTGCTCCGGTATTTGCTCCAGGACGAGATTGCGGAGATTAGCGCTTTTTCCGGCGTTTTGGACAAAAAGGATGAACACGGACAGCCGATCGAGGTTTGCGATCATATGTCGTGCCTGCTCAGAACCAAATCGGGTGCGATCGGGACGGCATCTTTTAGCTGGAGCTATTATGGCGATGAAGACAACAGCACGATCTTGTACGGCGAGCGGGGTATCATGAAAATTTTTGCCGAGCCTGAAAAAGACCTGGAGATCATCAAGGCGGATGGACAGCGAGTGCTCTATCAGCTCGGGGCGATGCAAACGAACGACAACCAGACGGCGAGCGGCGTGATCGATGCTTTTGTCGAAGCCATCCGCACGGGACAAGCGCCGATCGCCACAGGCGAGGACGGATTGGCTGCGCTGCGCATTGTCGAGGCGGCGATGGAGTCGGCTGCCACGGGGAGAAGTGTCCGCTTGGAGACGTGACAGGGAATGAGAGCACACATGGCTGGTCACACTAGAAGGGGAGGTGTGATCACATGGAAGGAAACATTCAGGTCAATGGCAAGCATTATCAGTGCGAATGCACATATGATGGGGATTCCCAGTACAACGTTCAAGTGCGCAATGGCAAAAATGTAGTCGCAAACTATAAAATCTCGGCAGGTTCGGAAGGCGAAGTGCTGGAGTCTGCCCAGGCGCATTTTGCCGCAGACGTGGAGCTGGGCAATGTAAAAGGGTAAAACCGGGCAAAACGCAGCCGCCTATTCAGCGGACTGCGGTTTTTTCTTGTCAGCCGCCGCAGAACGTGATACAGTAATATTGTTTCCTTGGAAACCAAATGCATGACAAAGGAGCTGACCGCTGAATTGGATCAGAAAACGAAAATTTGGAATCAGTGGCTGACTCTGCTACATAAACAGGAGGATCGCAGCAAACGGCGCGAGTCCTTACTGCTTGCGAAAATCCGCAGCAGCATCCCTGATTACCAGCATTTGGACAGCCTATCGATAACCGAACTGCACGTCATTTCCGAAATCGGCAGCAACGCACGGGTGAACGTGACGACGATTGCCCAAAAAATCGGGGTGACCAAAAGCGCCATATCCAAAATCACGGTGAAGCTGTTGAAAAAAGGCTTGCTGGAGCGCTATCAGTTGGAGGACAACCAAAAAGAAGTTTTTTTCCGGCTGACAAAAGTAGGCGAATTGGTCAACTCGATACACGACAGCTTTCACGCGAAGCTGGAGAACGACATGATTCGCTTTTTGGATCGGTACAGCAAGGAAGAGTTGGCTTTTGTCTCCCGGTTTATTGGCGAGGCGACGGAGCAACTGCAAAAGAACTGGACAGAGGACTAGCGAGGGAGAGAGCATCTCCCTTATTATTTCGGAAGATTGTTTCCTTGGACACAAAAATGATGAGGTGAAGCTGAAAGATGAACGCTAAAAAAGTATTAATGCTGCTCGGGATCACCATCTTGTTCGGTACATTCGCGCAAAATTTGTTCATGCCGATCCTGCCAGCGATGCAGCAAGAGTTTCAGACGAGCGCGTTTCTCGTCAACCTGACGATTTCGCTGTTTACGGTCATGCTGGCTGTTATGCAAATTGTCTATGGCCCGCTCGTGGATCAGTATGGCCGGAAAAAAATCTTGATTCCGGCGCTCGTGTTGTACGCGCTCGCTTCCATCGGTTGCTATCTGGCAGATTCGATTGATATGTTGCTCGTCTTTCGGGCGCTGCAAGGGATCGGTTTCGCAGCGATTCCGATTGTCGCGGCGACGATGATTGGCGACCTGTTTGAGGGCAGCGACAGAGCGAGTGCCATGGGAACGTATCAAATGATGCTGGCAATCGGTCCAGCAATCGGGCCACTGCTCGGCGGCTGGATTGGCGGAGCAGGCG
The DNA here is from genome assembly GCF_038000275.1 of Brevibacillus sp. FSL K6-0770. Lineage (NCBI taxonomy): Bacteria > Bacillati > Bacillota > Bacilli > Caryophanales > Paenibacillaceae > Brevibacillus > Brevibacillus sp. FSL K6-0770. The sequence continues at coordinate 3,300,789 of NZ_JBBOBQ010000001.1, read as the reverse complement.
GACATACGGCGGTGTTTGCATTTTTAGCGGCTACGGCCGTGCTGCTGCTCGCTGGAAACGGACTTTTGCTGCCGGAAACGAAAAGCAGTCAGTCTAGCTCCAGACGGTTTCAACTGAGCGGCTATCTCGCTGTATGCCGGCAACCAACTGGTTTGTCCGTGATCTTGCTCGGCTTTTCACAGATGTTTACGTACTACTGCTTCTTGTTGTTTATCCCTGTGCAGTTGACAAGCTACTATCACTTGTCTGCCGACAAAATCGGCTTGCTTTATTTGCTCGCCTCTGTCGTCTTCATGATCAGCAGCAAACAGGCGATTCGCTTGCAGAAGAGGTGGGGATCGCGAAAAGCGCTCCTCTGGACGGCGGGAATGCACGCTATGGCTACCTTTTTCCTCATGGTGACAGCGAACGTGTCCCTGCCGTTGCTCGTGGCAAGCAGCGCGTTGTTTGCCTTTGCGCTCGGGATCGGGATGCCTGTGCATACGACTCTGCTTTCGGAAGTGTATGAACAGGAACGGGCAACGGCAATCGGCGTCTACAATTTGATCCGCTACCTGGGAATGGCCGTTGGGCCGATTGCTGGAGCAGCCTTGTACGGCGCAGGCGGTGCTTTCCTCGAATTTGGCGGTGCAGGCATTTTGCTCGTGCTGGCGACTTTGCTTGCGAAAAAGCAGATCGGCGCAGCAGCGGCAAACCGAAGCGTGTAAAAGCGAGTTTTGGCGATATCCTTTTCTTCCTCCAGTAAATGTGCTACAACAAAGATTGACACAGAAGAGCGGGAGGAACCAAAACATGCAGCAACAACATGAGCGAGAGCGGCAACCTAACAGGGAGCGCGCGTTTGACAACCCTGTATGCATTCAAACGTTTACCGAGGGCGAATGCCTGGCCCTTTTGCAAAAAATAGAAGAAAGTCGCACCATTCATTCCGAAGAGCAGCTCGATCAGGCAGAAGCCGCTGTTCTTGCCAGACTGTCAATCTTGCGCATGATGAAAAAAGGCGGAACAGCCATGGCGCAGGAGTGGCTGGACCGGGCTTTGGCGTTGCAACCGAACGATCCGTATGCGCTCGGTGCGCAGCTGCGGCTTTTCTTGCTGCAGTTGCGCAGTCATGAACTGGAGACAGCGTTTCCGACCTTGCGGGAGACGGACAATGTAGTCGCCAAAAGGCGGGCGGTGGAAGTGCTCGTAGACAAGGCGCTCCAGGCCCAAGACGACATCGGCAACTGGCAGGCGATGGCCAAAGCAGCGCTTCGCGTAGCCAACATGCTCGCAGACGAGCAGACGACGGCTTTGGCGGAAGCGATGGTCGCCCTGTACGACAGGCGACAGGTGCTGCTGGAAGAGCTGCTTGCGCGCGTGCAAGCTTATGGAGCCTCGCTTTCCGGCGTCTTTTTTTCCGCCGAGCTGCTTACGCAACTGCAAGAGACGATTCGCGCCCTCAACCAGCAAGCGCAGGAAAAAGAGCAGTTGCTGCCAGAGGAAGATAGCGAGCTGGCGCATGACGGGCCGACCAGCGAGGACCAGGACAAACGGACGGCATTGGAGCAGTTGGAGAGTTTGATCGGTCTGGACGAGATCAAACAGCGCGTGCGCCAGTTGGCCCAGTTTTTGCAATATCGCCAGCTTCGCGAGCAAAAAGGCTGGCACATGCACGACCAGCTCCCGTTGCATCTCGTGCTCATGGGCAATCCTGGCACTGGAAAGACGACATTGGCGCGCTTGATTGCCCGCCTGTACCACGAGTTGGGGCTTTTGGCCAAGGGACAGTTGATTGAAGTAGATCGCTCCCATCTGGTCGGCGGCTATGTCGGCCAGACGGAACAGCGGGTGATGGATGCGATCAAGCAGGCAGACGGCGGCGTCCTGTTTATTGATGAAGCATACAGCTTGAAGCGGCCGGACAGCTCGGGCAGCGACTACGGGCAAAATGCGATCGACACGCTGGTAGCCGCCATGACGAGTGGGGAGTACGCCGGGCGCTTTGTCGTCATGCTCGCTGGCTACCCGGAAGAAATGCGGCACTTTTTGTACGCCAATCCCGGTTTGTACAGCCGTTTTCCCCAGACAGGCCACTTCGTTTTGCCGGATTACTCGGCGGACGAGCTGGTGCAAATTGCCGATGCGGTGGCGGCGCGCAACGATTTTACCTTGACGGATGCCGCCAAGCTGGCCTTGCGCGAGCGAATCGAGAAAGCGCAAGTGGACGACACATTCGGCAACGCCAGAACGGTCACCAGTCTCGTCCTGGATGCGATTTTTGCCAAAGGACGAGCCACGGCGGGCAAAGCTTTGCAATGGGACGATTTCACGATTTTGCGCCCGGAAGATGTCCGCGAGCTGGCTGCGCCCCAGGCGGAAAAGCCTGCGGAGGCAAAGCTTCAGGCGTTGATCGGACTCGATCAGGTGAAATCCGAGCTGAAAAAAATTGCGGCGTACGTCGCGGTGCAGCAGGAGCGCTCGGCAAGAGGCTTGCCCAAGAGCGCGATCGAACTGCACGCTGTATTTACGGGCAATCCGGGTACGGGCAAAACGACCGTCGCCCAGTTGTACGCGCAAATTTTGCAAGAGGTCGGGTATTTGAAGCGCGGCCACCTGGTCACCGTGAGCCGAGCCGATTTGGTCGCGGGATTCGTCGGCCAGACCGCCGCTCTCACTCGCAGAAAAGTGCGGGAGGCATTGGGCGGTGTCCTGTTTATCGACGAGGCGTACGCCTTGCTCGGGAGCAGCCAGCAAGACTTCGGTCAGGAAGCGATTCACACGCTCGTGGAAGAAATGACGCGGCACGCGGAAAACCTCGTCGTAGTGCTGGCGGGCTATCCGCAAGAGATGAGCGGCCTTCTGCTGAGCAATCCCGGGCTTGTGTCCCGCTTTAAAAAGTACATTCACTTTGCCGACTACTCGGTGGCGGAGCTGGTCTGCATCTTGCAACAGGCGGCACAGCAGGCAGGCTATGTGATCGAGGCGAGCGCCGTTGCAGCGATTGCGCAAAGTCTGGAAACAGCCGAGCAGAAGCAGATGCTGCAAGGAAACGGACGGTTGAGCTACAATCTTTTGCAGGAAGCGATCCAAAACCAGGCGATGCGACTCACGAGTATTCCGCGGGAAGCCTGGGATGAAAAGTTGCTCGCGACGCTGTCGTGGAGCGACTTCGAACCGCTTCTGACCTTGCAATCAGAAGAAACCGGGACAAAAGACTAGGTTTTGTCCCACACATCTGTCTTCCTACTCTTTTGACAATTCACCCGATCCCGTATAATGGTAATACAAGCCATGAGGGGAAGGGTGTTTTTTCGTTGCAAAAGAAATGGCATGCTACACTATCTACTACCATCGCCGTAACGATGCTGCTAACCAGTTTGCCAGCGGCGGCCAGACAAGAAGGGGAGAGACGGGGCAATATTGAGATCGAAGCCACAGAGGGGCTGGCGATCGAGAAAACGTCAACCAAAAAGAGCGCGTCCGAACTCGTCATCATCCAGCTGTCAGGCCCTGTCCGTGAAGAGTGGAAAGAGAAGCTGACAGATATGGGAGCGACTTTGGGCGATTACATACCGGACTACGCTTTCCTGGCAAAGCTTGCAGACGAAGAGCAGCAAGAAGAAATCGAGCAGCTTTCCTTCGTGAAAAAAGTGGTTCCGTTTCAGCCGAAAGCCAAACTGGCACCGCAGCTGCGTTCCTCGCTGGAAAAAGACAAGGCGGTAGAGGTGGCGGTGATCGGCTTTGACCAAAACGTCGACATGGTGCGAACAGTAAGCCGTTTAGCCGATGACGCCGATATGGCAGGGCTTGCCACGCCAGAGGACGCACCGCATATTTCGATCGCTACGATGAACGAGGACGCGATTGGGCAGGTCATCGAGTCAGAGGATGTGATCGCGATCGTTCCGGTGCCGCAAAACGAGCTGCACAACGACATCGCGGCCAGCATCATTCATGCGGATGAGCTGTACTCGACAGGATATACAGGAAAAGGGCAGATCGTCGGCGTAGCGGATACCGGGCTTGATACAGGCAAGCTCAGCTCCATGCATCCGGATTTTTCCGGCCAGGTGAAAAGCTTGTACGCGCTTGGACGACCAGACGATGCGAGCGATCGGCACGGGCATGGGACGCACGTAGCTGGCGCGCTGCTCGGAACGGGAGAAGCTTCGGATCAGCAATATAAAGGGATGGCTCCCGGAGCCAAGCTTGTCTTTCATTCGATTCAGGATCGCAGCGGCAACCTGGTGACGGACGTGGAAACGATTTTGCAGGAGGCGTATGTCGACGGAGCGCGGATTCACTCCGACTCATGGGGAGCGAATGACAACGGGGATTACAGTTTAAGCTCGTTTCTGTTCGATCGCTTCTTGTGGGAGCATCCCGACATGACGGCATTGATCGCTGCCGGAAACAAGGGGCTGGCAGGCTATCAAACGATCGGCAGTCCTGCCACGGCGAAAAACGTCATTGCAGTCGGGGCGAGCGAGAGTGTTCGTCCCAGCTTGGGCGAGCATTCCGACAATCAAGACGAAGTGTGGGAAGAAAGCAGTCGCGGCCTGACAGCAGACGGACGCTTGAAGCCAGATATCGTAGCGCCAGGGACATCCATCTTGTCGACCAGGTCTTCGCTTGCTCCGAGCAAAAATTTTGACAAGCGCTTCAACGATTATTATGCCTACATGAGCGGGACGAGCATGGCGACCCCGATTTTGGCGGGCGGTGTCGCGCAAATTCGCCAGTACCTGGACGAGCAGGGGGAAAAAGAGCCAAGCGGAGCGTTGCTCAAGGCCATACTGTTGGCCAGCGCAGATGATTTGGGAGAAGACATGCGCTTGCAAGGCTTTGGCCGTGCCAATCTGCAAGAAGCGATCCAGACGAATTACAAGGATGTACAAGACGGGCTGCGAACGAGAGAAAAAGCCGAGTATGCGATCAAGGTGACGGACAGCTCCAAGCCGCTTGCCATCACGCTTGCCTGGACAGACTATCCCGCATCTTTTGCCGCCCGGCGCACGCTTGTCAACGATTTGAACCTCAAGGTCACTACGCCAAGCGGCGAGCGCCTGAACGGGAACGACTTTTTCGAAGCGCCTTATGACGATCAGGTCGACAACCTCAACAACGTGGAACAAGTGTGGATTGTGGAACCGGAAAAAGGGACGTACACGGTGACCGTGGAAGGCTACAACATTCCGAAAGGCCCGCAGCCATACGCTCTGGCGACGACGGGAAAATGGGCAAAAGCTGACAATGACGGCGGCGACGATGATGGCGAGACAGGGAATGGCGATAACTACGAAGTCAAGAGCGAACTGAAAAAAGGGACACTCGGCAAGAAAACGCCCTACAAGGAATTTACGATTCGCACCTATAACGCGGGCGAACTGGACGTGTCTGCGCAATGGGATGAGGAAGCCGATGTGAATGTGTACGTGTACGACAACAACACGCGGGAGGAATTGGCCGCTGCAACAGGAACGGATAACCCGGAAAAGCTGACGGTGTCGTTGCCAAAGTCCGGCTTGTTCAAGATTCGCGTCGAGCTTGCGGACGGCAAAGAAGCGAAGTTTCAGATGAACATCAGCTATCCAGGAAAAAAGAAGAAGCGGTAGGTTAGCCCAGCGATCAGGAAAAGGAACAGAAAAGGACAAAGCTCTGCGCTAGTACCGAGGCAGAGCTTTGTCTTCTTTTTGCAGCCATTGCTGTGCGTGCAGGGCGATTTCCAGACAGAGACGGCGCTCAGGCGAAGCGAAATCGTCTCCGATCAACTCCGCGATTTTTTCCAGGCGATGATACAGCGTTTGCCGATGGATGAACAATTGCTCGGCGGCCGCCTGCTTGGACAGATTGGCATTCAAATAGACGTGCAGCGTCTGGGTCAGTGCTGATCCATGCTTTTCGTCGTGCGCAAGCAGCGGGCCGAGGTAATCGGTGATGAAATGGTCCAGGACAGGCTCGGCCGGAATGTGAAACAGCAGGCGAAACAACCCCAGATCGGAAAAAAACGGGCTGCTAGAGTCGCGCTGGAAGGTGAGCGCCTGCTCCGCTTCCGCCAGATGTCGTCCCGCATCGGACAAACGCTTGCCCACGCGCCCGATCCCGCAGCGAATTTGGGTGTCTGCTCCGAGCATTTGCAAGGCGATCCGCTTCAAGTCAGTCCACGCCTTTTCCAATGCGCGCCGGGAATCTGCCCGCGGCTTCGGTTCGATCAGCAAAAAATAAAAGCGGTGGCCCATACAGCGGATGAACGGCAAAAAGCCTTGGCGCGTCAACAGCGAACGGTATATCGCGGTCAATTCGTGCGGCGGGAGGGCGCCTTCTGCGGCTGGTTCCGATTTTTCGCAGGAGACGATCAACGTATGGTAGCTCACTGTTTTCACGCTTCCCGACAACCCAAGGAGTGTACGCATATGATCTTCTGTCATCGGCCGATCGGCGATCAGATCGTCGAACAGTCGGTTTTCCATCACCCGGGCTTGTTCTTCGGCAAACATTTTTCGCATAAAAAACTGGGCCATGGCGGAGACGGTGTTGTCGAGCGCAAGCAGCATGTACTCGTCCGCATCCCGCTCGTACAAAATGACGCCTACATAGGCGAGCAAATGCCCCATTGCCATAACCGGCTGGTAGACGAGCTGCTTGGTCATGGATAACGGGTGGAAGCGGACGCTGGCATCACGGGTGTCCTCTTCGGCAAAAAGCGATGCCATCAGCTCGTTCATCTCTACCTGGACGGCGTGGGGCAAAACGGGAACGTACTGGGCCGCGACATCCGGCGAGTAAAACAACACCTGGGTTTGCACGGCCGCCTGAAAATGCTGGAGCAGCTTGGGGATGCTTGCCGCCTGGAGGCTGAGCTGCTGCAAGCCTCGGGAATACGCCTCCAGATCACGCAAAGCCTGCATCTGGCGATTGATCAAATGCTCGTGCAAGTCTTGGGTAATATCGACAAAGCGCACGGGCTGATGGAAGATGATCAGCGGAAACTCGTGATGATCCGCCATTTCCAGCATGTCAGCCGGAATCGCCGGGATGTATTCGCCAAGCTCGATGCACAGCCCGGATGCTTTGCGCCGAATCAATTCAGCCAAATAGGCAAGCCGCTTCTCTTTTGCCCCGCCAAAACCAAGCCCTGTCGAGAGGATGAGTTCGCCGCCATTGAGAAACTGTCCCGTATCTGCTGTTTCCAGGACATGCACCCAGCGAACCGGACGAGCCAGTCCGCGGTGGCCCGCGACCACTTCTGCGTGCTGGAACAGCGGGCGTTTGATTGCTTCTGTGATCGTCAAGCGCCAGTCATTGCTCATGTGCTTCTCCTTTTCCTGCCCGTCTACGTGAAGAGAGCCTTTTTCCAAACGGACAATTGACACTATGTATGATGAATGCTACCGAATGCTTAGCGTTTTGTCTAGTGATGACAAGCTTTATTTTTGGATAAAATGGAATTGTCAAACAAATGAGCGTAAGGAGTTGAAAGGATGAACACAGCCACTGTTGGAAATCCATTGAAAAACTACGTAGGGGGGCAATGGGTGGAGTCGCAGGCAACCCGTTTCGAGGATGTGCCCAATCCGGCGACAGGTGAACTGCTTTCCCGCGTACCGCTGTCGACGAAGGAAGACGTGGACAAGGCCGTTGCCGCTGCGAAGGAAGCTTTCGTAGGCTGGAGCGCAACTCCTGTAGTCGATCGGGCGAGGATCATGTTCCGCTTTCACAGCCTGTTGATGAAGCACGAGGACGAGCTGGCACGGATGATCACGCTGGAGAACGGCAAAAATTTGCCGGAGGCGCAGGCAGAGCTGTTGCGCGGGCTGGAAATGGTCGAGTTTGCCTGCGGGATGCCGACCTTGCTGATGGGCGAGACGCTGCCGAACATCGCGGCCAACATTGACAGCCAGTCGATCCGCTTCCCGCTCGGTGTCGTCGGCGGGATTACACCGTTCAACTTCCCGGTGATGGTTCCGATGTGGATGTATCCAATCGCGATTACGGCGGGCAATACGTTCGTTCTCAAACCGTCGGAGCGTACTCCGCTGTCCTGTATCCGCATTGCCGAATTGCTGAAAGAAGCAGGCTTGCCGGACGGCGTATTCAACGTCGTTCACGGCGCTCACGATGTCGTCAACGGCTTGTTGGAGCATCCTGATGTGAAGGCCATCTCCTTCGTCGGCTCGCAGCCGGTAGCGGAGTACGTGTACAAAACGGCGGCCGCTCACGGCAAACGCGTGCAGGCGCTGGCGGGCGCGAAAAATCACCATTTGGTCATGCCGGATACCGACTTGAAGCGGGCGGCGAAAACGATCGTCAGCTCGGCGTTCGGTTGCGCTGGCGAGCGATGCATGGCGGCGAGTGCCGTGGTTGCTGTGGAGGAAATCGCCGACGAACTGGTGGCGCATCTGATCGAAGAATCCAATGCACTGAAGATGGGCAACGGTCTTGAGGCAGGCGTCGATCTCGGTCCGGTCATCCGTGACGCGCATTTGTCCAAAGTCCACAGCTACATCGAAAAGGGAGTGGAATCCGGGGCAGCGTTGGTGCGAGACGGACGGGAGGATGCGAAACAACAAGGGAGCGGCTATTTCCTCGGCCCGACCATTTTTGACCAGGCGGATGCGGAAATGGTCATCGTGCGCGACGAAATTTTTGCGCCTGTGCTCAGTGTCATGCGCGTGAGCAACTTTGAAGAAGGATTGGCGACGATCAGCCGTTCCCGCTTCGGCAACGGGGCGACGATTTACACGAACAACGGAAAATGGGGCAGAGAATTTGTGCAGCGGGTGGAAGCAGGGATGGTCGGCGTCAATGTCGGCGTGCCCGCGCCTATGGGCTTTTTCGCCTTCTCGGGCTGGAAAGAATCGTTTTACGGAGATCTCCACGCAAACGGCAAGGACGGCGTCATGTTCTTCACCAAGAAAAAGACGGTCACCTCCAGATGGTTTGAAGATGGCGATACAAGCATCGGCTCGCAAAAAGTGTTCGTCAAATAAAGGGGGCTTTCGCGATGGAGCAAGATCAACAGTTGCAAGAGTACGACAAGGACAGCCTGCTTGCGTCAGACCGCGAGCACATGTGGCACCACATGTCGCCCTACAATCCGAACCCGATGATCGTGACAGGCGCCCAAGGCTCCTGGATCACCGATATTGACGGCAATCGCTACCTGGATGGCATGTCGGGCCTGTGGTGTGTCAACGTCGGCTACGGGCGCAAGGAGCTGGCAGACGCCGCCTACGAGCAGTTGAAGCAGCTCGCCTATTTTCCGCTGACGCAGAGCCATGTGCCTGCGATCCGGCTCGCGGAAAAAGTCAGCGAGTGGCTGGGGGAAGAGTATCGCGTCTTCTTTTCCAACAGCGGGTCGGAGGCGAACGAAGTCGCATTCAAAATCGCGCGCCAGTACCATCACCAGAACGGAGAACCGGGGCGCTACAAGTTCATTTCGCGCCACCGCGCTTATCACGGCAACACGATGGGGGCGCTGGCTGCGACAGGCCAAGCAGTGCGCAAGGAAAAGTACGAGCCGCTCGCACCAGGATTTTTGCACGTTCCGCCGCCGTACTGTTATCGCTGTCCAGCGGGAAAATCGTACGGCAAGTGCAATCTGGAATGCGCCCAGTATTTCGATCAGGTGATCAACTGGGAAGGCGAGAAAACAGTGGCTGCGGTGATTATGGAGCCGACGATTACGGGCGGGGGAGTGCTCGTCCCGTCACCGGAGTACATGCCGAAGGTGCGGGAGATTTGCGACAAGTACGGCGTCCTGATGATCGTCGATGAGGTCATTTGCGGGTTTGGCCGCTCCGGCAAACATTTTGGCCATCAAAACTTCGGCATCAAGCCGGACATCGTCACGATGGCAAAAGGAATTACGAGCGCGTACTTGCCTCTGTCGGCAACAGCCGTGCGGGCGGACATCGCCGACAAGTTCAACGAGCAGGGCAATAATGCGCACTTCCGCCACGTCAACACGTTTGGCGGCAATCCGGCCGCCTGTGCGCTCGCGTTGAAAAACCTCGAAATTTTGGAAGAGGAAAAACTGGTCGAGCGTTCGGAACAGTTGGGAGCGGAACTGCGGGCCAAGCTGGCGTTTCTCGCGGATCATCCTTACGTCGGCGACATTCGCAGCTTCGGCTTCCTGATGGGGATCGAGCTGGTGGAGGATCGCAAAACAAAAGAGCCTGCCGCACCGGCGAAGCTCACACAGGTGATCGGCGAATGCAAAAAGCGCGGACTCATCATCGGCCGCAACGGCGACACGATTCCAGGCTTCAACAACGTGCTCACCCTGTCTCCGCCGTTTTCCACGACCAGCGAGGACATCGACTTTATTGCCCGCGTCATGAAAGAAGCTTTCGATACGTTGGAGTAGGAGCGGTCTATATAGCGTACTAGAGAGAAAAAAGCAGCCGCACCCGGCAGTTTCGCTTTCGTGAGCGGCCAGGTGCGGCTTGCTGTGATGCTATTTTTGGTCGTACCGTTTTTGCAGCTTGGCTTTATGGGCATCGAGAATCTCTTCAAACGGAATCTCGTACTGGTTGGCGAGCAGGATCAAGTTACCGAGCACATCCCCCAGTTCCTCGACCAACTCCTGACGCGCTTCATGCGCCGCTTTTTCCTCTTCGTCCGGCCGATCCCTGCCAATTTCAATCGCCCGTACCGCGCGGGCAAGCTCGCCTGCTTCTTCCATCAGGAAGCCGACGCGAATAAACGGCCCGTACTGCGTCCAACCGCGCTCCTCGTAAAAATCTCCTACCCATTTCTGAAATTCCGTGATATTCAAACGTATCTGTCCCTTCTAGATTTTTGTATAATTGTACTATACACCAAAAAGTGGTGCTCGCAGCCACACAACTTTGATTGGTCTAGGAGGATGACATGAAACGTATCTGTGTTTTTGCAGGTTCCAACCCGGGAGTAAACCCGGCTTTTGCCGAGTACGCAGAAGCATTGGGCAAAGAACTGGTCAAACGAGAGCTTGAACTGGTATACGGTGGCTCCAACATGGGACTGATGGGGCGAGTGGCGAATACGGTTCTCTCGGCAGGAGGGAGCGCGATTGGCGTCATGCCGACAGGATTGTTTCGCGGTGAGATCGTACATACGGGTCTGACCGAACTGCATGAAGTTGTATCCATGCACGAGCGAAAAGCGAAAATGAACGACTTGTCCGATGGCTTTATCGCCTTGCCGGGCGGCTACGGAACGTTTGAAGAAATTTTTGAAGTGGTGAGCTGGGGGCAGATCGGGATTCACAGCAAGCCGATTGGTCTTCTGAATGTCGACGGCTACTACACTCCGCTGATGGAACTGGTGCGGCACGCTACCGAGACAGGCTTCATTCCGCAGATGCAGGGAGAGTTGGTCGTGTGCGAGAGCGATCCGGCCGTGTTGCTCGATCGTCTGCGCGATTACAAGCCGCCTGTCAAAGGAAACAAATGGTCAGAGCTGACTGAGGAGTAGCCGCCATATAAAAAAGCAGTTCGCTGTTTCAAAAGGGCGAACTGCTTTGCTTTTCTGATAAAATCATTTTCATTAAACGAAAAAGCGTTGACACAAAGTAAGAGCAAGTGATAATGTAAATGATCATATATCCAAGTGAACATATAGGAATAGTCATTATATGTTTCTGCTTCATACATAAGGAGGAACGGTCATGATCAAAACAAACAAATGGCTCCAGCTTTCCGCCACAGCGGTACTGCTTTCTGCACTGGTGCTTCCGCAAGCAGCCGGAGCAGCGCAAGCGAATCAACCTGTTGCCGTATTGGCAAAAGAAACGGTGGCTGCAACAGCCAAAGCCGAATACGCCAGCTATCTTGCCCAGCAATATGGCATTTCTATTGACAAAACAGTATCGCGCAGCCAATTTTCCCAAGCGCTGGCGAAAGTTGTGGCCGCTACTCAAAGTATAACGGAAAAAGAAGCGCTCGCCAAAGCTTATGTTCCGGAAGCGAAGGCGGGAGCAACGAAAATCGCTGCCTGGGAAGCGATCAGTGCCTCTGTCAAGGCAGCGGGATTGGCTGAGCTTGCTTACACATACAGCGAGGACAAGGTAGCATCTGCCTGGAAGGAAGCAGATCTTGCCTACCAAAAAGGCGGAGCGGTTTCGCTGCAAGCGGCACAGGAAGTAGCCGCAGCAATTGATACCGGACTTGTATCGGCAAACACCTTGGCAGCAATCAAGGCCGAAGGCGATACGACAACTGAATTGGCGGTAGAGCTGCTGGCGAAAGTGGTAGAGTTCCACGGCGACTACAAGAACTATCTCGGGACTGTGCAGGAGTCGGGCATTTACGGCAAGCTGGCGCAAGCCTGGAGCGAATCGTCGATTATCAAGGCAGGGGAGCTGCAAAAGCTCATTGATACGGGCTTGAAGCAAAATCTGTACACAGGCTACAACTTGAAAGATGCGGCATTCGACCCGCATTTTGATCCGGCGCGCACAATCACGTACGGGCATAGCGACTTGACTCATGCGATTCAACTGATCGGCTTGCTCAAGAGCGAGGGCATCGACGCGAAAATCCAGTTTGAGCCGAAAACGTCTGCTTTCATCTACTTGAAAGAGTGGGGAGAGCCGACGCAGACAGATGATTATCAAGTGGTCCAGATCGAAAACGGCAATTTCATCGCTTATGCGAAAGAATACGACCTGAGCTTTGAGTTTGCGAGCGAGGCTGAGAAAGAGCGCTTCCAGCCGCTCGTGCTGAAATACGCCAAACGGGATCAGGAAGACACGACCGGGCTCTTGGCAGCATCCTGGTGGCAGCCGCTCTACCATTCCCGCACGGAGCTTGCCGATTATCCGGTAATCACGAACAACGTGATCAAAGAAGGTCGCTACGTCGTCCAGACGTTCTCCTTGAACGAGGAGTCGGCAAAAGTGGTTGCCGGCTTGAAAAAGCTCAGTGACAAACTGAATGTCGAGACGTACAAGTTTTGGGTAGACCAGCCGTTCTTCAATTACTTGCACGGCGAATCGAAGTAAAGTCCATCGCGATCGCTTTTCGTCCAAAAGCCTTGCTTTTCCGTACGCGGGAGCAAGGCTTTTTCCTGTTGCTGTCCTGTTTTCGGCTTGCGAAGCAATTTGCCTCACCGAAAAGTGGAACCATTTGGTAAACTGGAAAAGACAAACATCCGGCAAGAGGGAAACGGGGAGAGAGTACCGTGATTGTGAAATATATGATTGCCTTGTTTTCTAGCGTATGCCTGTCAGCAACAGTGTCAGCCGCCGCCTACAGTGTGGCTCCTAGCTGGCAACAGGCGGATTCGAGTCAAGGGATGCACGCCCAAGCCGTACAGGAGCTGTCCCAGACTTCGCTGCTCGGTTTTTTGCAGACGGGCAAGTGGCAGCGAGATACTTTGCGCAGACAGCTTGGACAGCCAGTCAAAACATTTGACGGATATGAATATTTTCAAAAGGGCGTAGCCGTCAAGTGGGACGAAAACGAGCGTGCATTCGGAGTGCTGGCTGACTCTGCGTTCACGGGAGAGATCGTCCCGGGCATTACCGTCCAAACTGCGAAAAAGGAGCTTTTGCGCAAGCTGGGAACTCCACTATTCTCGCAACAGGAGCAAGAGCTGATCGGTTACGCGTATCCGAATTACTATTTGTTTGTGTCGTTTGCCGGGGAAAAGGTCAAAGCTTTTTCGCTCTACCGTCGCGATCCTCTCACAGACACCCGGGCTATCCTTGACATGGCAAGACATTTGCAAGAATACGGCGAAAAGCTCGCAGAGCCGGCCAATTCCGGGTCATTTTCCATCTTTGCCGCCTGGGGCCAGCCAGATTTCACCTATCATCTGCACGGGATCGGCACGTACGCCTGGGAGTATCCGTCCAGAGGAATCGCCTATGACGGCGCCCCGGAGGATGGGACTTTGACGATTTACAGCAATTTTCCGGCGAAAAGCGAGCTGCCTGCCTTGGCGAAGCTGCCGCATGTGACGATTTCAGCGGAAGACGCGCTCTTTTTGGCGGAAAAAGAGCGAATCGAGCTGGAAAAAGCCAACGTGGCACGAGCGAAGAGCGAAGGAATTGCCTCGCCCGATCAAAAAACGATCGCGGTGCCCGATTCGGAAGGGTTGTACAGTTCGACGAACATTCGTTTTTACAATAAGGATTACCAGCCGCTCGCCCAGTTGTATCCGGGACATTTCGTCAATAAGCTCACCTGGCTCGACAACAACTGGATTTTGTACGAAACGATGCTGGGTGTTGGCGCGTACCACGTTCCTGCGCAAAAGAACAGTGTCATCGTCGCGATGGACAAGCAGCCGGGCGTGCCCTTCACGGTTTTTGATATCAACCAAACCCGCATAAACACAACGAAAAAAGAAATCGTCTTTGAAGTGGGGACAGAAGCGAAAAAGTTGTACACCGTGACGTACCAAATCGCGGGTGAGCGCATTTTCTTCACCTGGAAAAAATAAAGCCACCTCCCGTTGCGCGAAGCTGCGCAGGAGCTGGCAAGGCGAGCGTTGTTTCATTCGTTTCGGTCCTCTTCTTGTTCCGCGAGGTAGGAGCGCATGCCCCGCACGAACAGCTCGCGAATCACTTCCTGCTGGGTTTTGCTGCTGACGAGCGCGCGAATTTGCTCCAGTTCGGCAACCAGCTCGGAATCGAGGTGGAGATTGACGGTCTTCCCTTTGTGGCGGGGATGGATTTCTCCATGGCTGGCGACCTGGCGGATCGTCCCATCCAGAATGGTGCGCGGATCAAGCTGCTTCGGGTCGGGTATGTACAGGCACGGTGCTTCCAAAATAATATGGGTCAGTTCTTCGCTGAAACGAATGGCGAGGGGCTGCCCCTTTTTTTTGTGAAAGTCGCGTATTTGCCGGGAAAACGCCTGATTGTCCACGGTATTTTCCAGCATGATGACGGCCAGTTCCATAGTGCCTCCTTACGGGAGAGGGAAAAACAACTCTTCTTCCGGTACTGCCGGCACGACTTCTCCCGTTGTTTCCAATTGAACTTGGTAAAAAAAGCGAAGATCATGGCGCGAGACAGCCGTGACCAATGCCCAGCAAAAGTCCCGATTGGCCTGGCGGAGCTGCACGCGGTCCAAAACATCATACGCAGGGGCAAGCAGTCCTTTTTCATCTAAAAACGCCAGCACGGCTTCGCGCGGATACAGAAAGCGTTTGTTCCCTTGCTTGCTCGCGAGCAGGGGAAAAGCTTCCCGTTCATCGACGCCTTCTCCCAAGTAGCCGTTGTCCGACCAGCGCTTGATGGAGGCCATGCTGCCGTAGCGCCCCTGCTTTTGGTTCAGCAGGTCGAGAATTTCCCGCGAGGACAAATACGTTTTCCGCTGTTCCAGCTGCTCCAGATAGGCGTGCTGTTCCTGTTCCAGCTCGGCAAGCAGGGCGTGCAGCTCGGCGATTTGTTTTTTGGTCTGCTCGATTTTTTGGGCGTAGTCCCTCATCTGACAAACTCCTTTGCCGCCGTGGTTATTGTTAGCCTATTCGCTGCTGAAATCATTCATGACTGCGCGAGCGAAATGATTGCATCGCAAACATATGCTGCCGTGAAATGAAACAATCATAAAACGCGCTGCTTGCACATTGATTAATAGCAAGCATCTTATTCGAGCTGGCAAGGAGGTTGTGTATGGATGAGCGTGCCCAATGATCTGCAAAAAAATTTTAGCGAAGTGGTGAGCGCCCTAAAACCGAAAGAGGCGGTCGATGAGGCGAATCGCTGCCTGTTCTGCTACGACGCCCCCTGTATCAAGGCCTGTCCCACATCGATTGACATTCCTTCGTTCATTCGCAAAATCGCCACAGGCAATTTGCTCGGTTCGGCGAGGACGATCATGGAATCCAATCCGGTAGGGGCAAGCTGTGCTCGTGTTTGTCCGACCGAGGAACTGTGCGAGGGCGCCTGTGTGCTCAATCACGCCTCCAAGCCAATCATGATCGGTTTGTTGCAACGCCACGCGACCGACTGGGCGATTGCGAACAAAGCCAGTCTGTTTCAGAAAGGAGAGCCTGCCGGAAAGCGGGTGGCGATCATTGGCGCGGGACCAGCCGGGCTGTCGGCGGCGCGGGAACTGGCCCGTCTCGGTTACGAGGTCACGATGTACGAAGCGAAAGAAAAAGCGGGCGGCCTGAACACGTACGGCATTGTCTCCTTCCGGCTGCCGCAGGAAGTTTCGCTGTGGGAGGTCGAGCAAGTAGAGGCGCTCGGCGTCAAAATCCACACCAACACGCGGATCGGCGTCGACATCATGCCCGATGAGCTTTTTGCCAACTACGACTCGGTTTTGCTCGCGGCAGGCATGGCCAAAGTGCCTTCGCTCCAGATTCCGGGGGAAGAGCTGGAAGGCGTTTTGGATGCGATTACATTGGTGGAGGAGACGAAAACAAAGCCGCTGTCTGCTGAGATGGTCGGCAAAAAAGTAGTCGTGATCGGCGCAGGGAACACAGCGATTGACGCCGCGACCTGTTCGAAGCGGCTGGGTGCGGACAACGTGCAAATTTTGTATCGGAGAACCGTGCAGGAAATGAGCTGTTACCAGTTTGAATACGAGTTTGCCAAACAGGATGGCGTAGAGTTCCGCTGGCTGGTTGCCCCGACGCGCGTGCTTGGAGAAGGCGGGCGTGTGACTGGGCTGGAGCTGATCCGCATGCAGCTTGGAGAGCCGGATGCCAAAGGCAGAAAACGCCCGGTTCCTGTCGCTGGCAGCGAGTTCGTGATCGAGGTGGATTTCGTAGTGAAAGCGATCGGCCAAAACCGCCATCTGCCGTTGATCGATCTGCTTGGCTTGCAGCATCAAAACGGCATCGTCGCGGTTGAGGAAGGCACGTATCGCACATCGAATCCGCAAGTATTTGCCGCAGGGGACGTGATTTTCGGCGGAGGGAAGACCGATGCGATGGTAGTGGATGCAGCCAATCACGGCAAGCGTGCCGCTCACGCGATTCACAAGGCGATCAGCGAGAAGCAGCCTGTCTGAACAAGCAGGCGGGCGCAGCAAGCAGCCCTCTGAGCCTGTTATTGCAGCAGATCAGGGGAGTACGGCGGGCATATTCTCGCCAAAAGATGGAGGAGTCCGATCATGGCCGATCTTTCTATCAATCTCGCAGGTATTCAATCCCCCAATCCGTTCTGGCTGGCCTCAGCGCCGCCGACGAACTCGGGCTATCAAGTCCAGCGCGCTTTCGAAGCGGGGTGGGGCGGTGCAGTCTGGAAAACGTTGGGAGAACCGATCGTCAACGTCACCTCGCGTTTTGCCGGATTGAATTTTGGCGGGCAACGCGTGTTCGGCTTCAACAACATCGAGTTGATTACGGATAAACCGTTGGAAGTGAACTTGAAGGAAATGGATGAAACGAAGAAGCGTTTTCCGAAACACACCTTGATTGCCTCGCTGATGGTGGAGCACAAGCAAGAGGCGTGGCACGAGATCGTCAAAAAGGTGGAAGCGATCGGCGTCGATGGCCTGGAACTGAACTTCGGCTGTCCGCACGGCATGGCGGAGCGGGGAATGGGTTCGGCGGTCGGGCAGCATCCCGACTTGATCCGCCAGCAGGTCGAGTGGGTAAAAGAAGTGGCGCAGACGCCTGTGATCGTCAAGCTGACGCCCAATATTACGGATATTCGCTTTACAGCCAGAGCCGCTTCAGCAGGAGGAGCGGATGCCGTCAGCATGATCAACACGATCAACAGCTTGATGGGCGTGGATTTGGACAAATGGCTGCCGATTCCCCACGTAGACGGAAAAGGGGCGCATGGCGGCTACTGCGGGCCTGCCGTGAAGCCGATCGCCCTGAACATGGTGGCGGAGTGTGCCCGCGATCCGTTTGTCCGCCTGCCGATTTCCGGTATTGGGGGCATCTCCAACTGGCGGGATGCGGTCGAGTTTTTGCTGATGGGCGCGACTGGCGTACAGGTGTGCACAGCGGCGATGCACCACGGCTTCCGGATTGTCGAAGACATGATCGACGGCTTGAACAACTATTTGGATCAGCGGGGAATCGCGTCAGTGATGGACATCGTGGGCAAAGCGGTACACACCTACTCGGATTGGGGCCATCTGAACCTCAACTACAAAGTAGTCGCCCGCATTCACGAAGAGACCTGTATCAACTGCAACAAATGCCATATCGCCTGTGAAGACACATCTCACCAGTGCATCGATATCGTCAGCGATGCAGCGACTGGCAAAGAACGGCTGGTCGTGCGCGAGGAAGACTGCGTCGGCTGCAACCTGTGTTCGATCGTCTGCCCGGTAGAAGGCACGATTGAGATGGTAGAAATCCCGTCGAACCAGCCGCCGCTTTCCTGGAACCAGCGTCAGGCGGCACTTGCTGGCGGCGGAAGCTGCGAGACGTGAGTGGGACTTCTGGCATGATGGAGGCAAAAGCGGCATAGCATGTACGAGGAAAGATTGTCTCATTCACGCATGGCAGAGGAAAGGAGCGAAACAAGCGATGAAAAAATGGATTCGCAACGGGACGATTGTGACCGCGTCTGACACGTACCAGGCAGACGTGTTGATCGAGGGAGAGAAAGTCGTGGCGATCGGCTCTCAATTGCAAGCAGGCGATGCGGAAGTGATAGACGCGTCAGGCTGTTACTTGTTTCCAGGCGGGATCGACCCGCATACGCATCTCGACATGCCGTTTGGCGGCACCGTTACTTCGGATAACTTTTTCACGGGCACAAAAGCAGCGGCATTCGGCGGGACGACGAGCATCGTGGACTTTTGCCTGACGACCAAGGGAGAGTCGCTTCATTCCGCGATTGCCACCTGGCACGAAAAAGCACGGGGCAAGGCCGTCATCGACTACGGATTCCACTTGATGGTGTCCGATGCGAACGACGATGTGCTGGAAGAGCTGGAGGCAGTCGTCAACAACGAAGGGATTACTTCGCTCAAAGTATTTATGGCCTACAAAAATGTGCTGATGGCCGATGACGAGACGTTGTTCAAAACGCTCATCCGCGCAAAAGAGCTGGGGGCACTCGTCCAGGTGCATGCGGAAAACGGCGACGTGCTGGATTATTTGACCAAACAAGCGCTGGCTGAAGGAAATACCGATCCGGTGTACCACGCCTATACACGTCCGCCGGAAGCGGAAGGAGAGGCGACGGGACGCGCGATTGCTCTTACGGCGCTGGCGGATGCCCAGCTCTACGTCGTGCATGTGTCGTGTGCCGATGCCGTTCGCCGGATTGCCGAAGCGCGTGAAAAAGGCTGGAACGTGTACGGAGAAACGTGTCCGCAATATTTGGTGCTGGACATCACGGCATTGGAACAGCCGAATTTTGAAGGAGCCAAATACGTCTGGTCGCCTCCCTTGCGCGAAAAGTGGAACCAGGACGTGCTGTGGAGCGCCCTGAAAAACGGCATTTTGCAGACAGTCGGCTCCGATCACTGCCCGTTCAACTTCTCCGGGCAAAAAGAACTCGGGCGCGGCGATTTCACGAAAATTCCCAACGGAGGGCCAATCATCGAAGACCGTATGACGATCTTGTTCTCCGAAGGGGTGCAGAAGGAGAAAATCAGCCTCAACCAATTCGTGGACATCACCTCGACGAAGGTTGCCAAGCTGTTCGGCATGTTTCCGCAAAAAGGCACGATTGCAGTCGGTTCCGATGCGGATATTGTTTTGTTTGATCCGAATATTCAGCGGACGATCTCGGTGGAGACGCATCATATGAACGTGGACTACAACCCGTTTGAAGGAATGCAAGTGTACGGCGATGTCATTTCCGTTCTCTCGCGCGGCTCCTTCGTCGTTCGCAACAAGCAGTTTGTCGGCCAGGCGGGAGCAGGGCGCTACGTCAAACGCTCCACTTTTGCCAGACCGTAGTGATTACAACAGGAAGGCGCGAGGAGGGATAGGCATGGCGGATCGAGTACGGATTGGTCTGATTCAGGCCAAAAATGAGGTGCATGGCGACGAGCCTGTGCATCTGCACAAGGAAAAGGCAATCGAAAAGCATGTAAAAATGGTGCGGGACGCCGCTGCCAAAGGGGCGCAAATCGTCTGCCTGCAAGAAATTTTTTACGGCCCGTATTTTTGTGCAGAGCAGAGCACGAAATGGTACGAGTCGGCGGAAGAGGTGCCCAACGGCCCCACAGTCCAGCAGTTTTGCGCCCTGGCGAAGGAGCTTGGCACCGTGATCATTTTGCCTGTGTACGAAAAAGTCGGAATCGCCACGTACTACAATACAGCGGCCGTCATCGATGCGGACGGCACGTATTTGGGCAAGTACCGCAAGCAGCACATCCCGCATGTCGGGGTCGGCAGCAGCGGCTGCGGTTTTTGGGAGAAATATTACTTCAAGCCAGGCAATATGGGGTACCCGGTTTTCGATACCGCTTTTGCCAAAGTAGGCGTTTATATTTGCTACGACCGCCACTTCCCGGAAGGGGCGCGTCTGTTGGGACTGAACGGCGCGGAAATCGTCTTCAATCCTTCTGCGACTGTAGCGGGGCTGTCCGAGTATTTGTGGAAGCTCGAACAGCCTGCGCACGCCGTGGCAAACGGCTACTACGTCGCCGCGATCAACCGGGTCGGGACGGAAGCGCCGTGGAACATGGGCGAATTTTACGGCCAGTCGTATCTGGTCGATCCGCGAGGCCAGTTCGTCGCTGTCGGCAGCCGCGACCAGGATGAAGTGATCGTGGCGGACATGGATCGCAGCAAAATCAGGGAAGTGCGGGATACGTGGCAATTTTATCGGGATCGCCGCCCGGAAACGTACGAAGACATGGTGAAATTGCTGCCGTAATGCAAAGAGGGGGAGACGCCGGTTATGCGTCTTCCTCCTTTTCACATCGGGAAAAAGGAGCGCTCCGGCATGAAGAGGAAAGAAACGGTCTATCGGGGAGTGGAGTATGAGGAAGCCATGCGAGTCGTCCAGGCGCAGAAGTACGAACGCGCCGAACGCCGTCATTTTACAAATGGCGCAAGCGCCAAAGCTGTGTTTGGATCAGGGGTGTACCTGGTAAGCAATCCGGTGGTTGCGGCGCAGTACGCCATTTGCCATGCCGAGACGATCGGAGACAAGGCTGTCGTGCTCAAGCAAGAGGTCGATGTGCCCGGGCTTCTCCAATTGGACGAGCGCTTTGGCGAAAACGAGCTGCGCAGGGAAGCGCTGCGGTACAGGCATTCCCCCGAAGAGCTGGAACAGCGTGTTGCGAACATGGAGCATCAGGAGTGGCTGGAATGGACAGGGGACGAGGTGCGGGCCTATTTGCTCGCCTGTGGATACCGGGGGATTCGCTATCGGATCACCCCGGACCTTACGTACTACGTCTGTTATGAGCCTGATGCGCAAATCAAAGCGATTTCGATCCTTTCTGTGCTCGAACTGTGAGAAATCACCCAAGACTATCGACGTACTCGCCGTAGTTTGGTAAGATTAGACAATATTCGAGCTTTTCCATCTATCTAGTTTGGACACAGGAGGATTGCCTACAGCTATGAATGTACTACGTAATCTCAGTACCAGGGCCAAAATGTTCAGCTTGATCATCTTGATGGCTGTCTTCTTATGTGTGGTTGGATTCACAGGCTATTTCCATGTGAAAATATCCGGTGAGCGGATGCAATCCATGTATGAAGAACAACTGCTTCCAGTGAAATGGATCAATGACTGGCGGCAAGACATCCGGGCCATCGACGGGCTGATCTACAAAATGATTCTCGATCCCACTCCTGCCGTTCTCGCCGGGTACATGGCCGAGCTGCAACAGCGAGTCGCTTCGGCAGATCAGACGTTCCAATATCTCCAGAACTCCCACCTGGACGAAAAGGAGCAGGAGAAAGTCAAGAAGCTGACAGAGCTTTTGGCGCAGTACGAGAAAGATCAGACAGAGGTTATCAATCTGATCAAGGAGCACAAGACGGATCAGGCTTACGCTTACTATCGGGCCACTGACAAAACGCTGAGCTGGATCAATCAGGAGCAGCTTGAATGGGCCAACTACAAATCGTCCCAGGCCGATATGATTCAGCAAGAGAACGCTGCCGATTCCGAGAAAGCCGTCTTGATGCTGTTTATTGTAGGAGGCGCCTCGATTGCTTTGGCATGCGTTTTAGGATATTTGATCTCTCGCATGATTTCCGAGCCGCTGCGTCTCGTAGCAACCCGGATGGAAGAGTTGGCGCAGGGCAACTTGGCGGTTGCGCCAGTCACCTATTTGGCAAAAGACGAGGTAGGCAAGCTCGGGCTTGCTTTCAATGAGCTGGTCGTCAATTTCCGTTCCTTGATCGAGCAGGTAAAAGTGGCAGGGGAGCAAGTCGCCGCTTCGTCTGAGGAGCTGTCAGCGAGCGCTGAACAGACCGTTCGCGCAACGGAGCAAGCGATGGGCAGCGTGGAGCATATTGCCGCTTCGTCAGAGGTGCAGACGCTTCGCACACAGGAAAGCGTACGCGTCATGGAGGAAATGTCGATCGCGATTCAGCGGATTGCAGACACGTCCAGTGCCGTTTCGGAATCGTCGGCGCTGGCTGCGGATGATGCCCAGCAAGGGAACACACAAATCCAGCACGCTGTCGCGCAGATCGACTCGCTGTCCCAAGGCGTCAATCACGCAGCAGACCTCGTGCAGCAGCTTGGCGTTCGCTCCCAAGCGATCGGACAAATTGTCGATGTGATTACAGGAATCGCTTCCCAAACGAATCTGTTGGCGCTGAATGCAGCGATCGAGGCAGCGCGCGCCGGAGAACAGGGCAGAGGATTTGCTGTCGTGGCAGATGAGGTGCGCAAGCTGGCGGAACAATCGGAGGAGTCTGCTCGGGAGATCGCCCGCCTGATCGGAGAAATCCAGCAGGAGACAACACAAGTGGTTTCCGTCATGCAGTCAGGTACGGAAGAGGCGAAAAGAGGGGCTGACGCCGTTCAGGAAGCGGGGGACACGTTCCAGCGGATTGTGGCGTCAGCCAAAGACGTGGCTGGCCAAATCCAGGAAGTATCCGCAGCGACCGAACAAATGTCTGCGAGCATGCAGCAGGTTGCATCTGCCATGGACGAGATGAACAGACTGTCAGAGGAAGCTGCCGTACATACGCAAGCCGTATCAGCGGGAGCGGAGGAGCAGCTGGCTACCATGCAGGAAATTGCTCGCTCCAGCAACAATTTGAACGAGCTGTCGCATGAATTGCAAGAATCCATCAGCCAATTCAAATGGTAGGGTAGAGCGTACCCGAACGAAGAAAAGACTGGCAACCCACGTGGTTGTCAGTCTTTTTTTGCTCATCTAATAGGAAAAGGCTCCGTCAAAAATGCGACGAAGCCGATCTTTATTTCGCAATATTTAGATAATAAATCAGGAAGCTTTTGACTCTCTTGCTTGCGATGTGATTTGCTCGTAATCTTTTTGGCTCAAAATCGTCGAGTCGCTCTTCATCATCCACGTATAAATCGCCAGCGAAATCAGCAGGCCGATGGTCCAGGCGTTGTCCCAAATGATGTGCAGGCCAGGGATGTACTTGCTGATAAACGGAATGGCGATCCCGATCAGCATCGCCCAGATCGCGCGGCTGTTGAAGCCGGTTTTGTAGGCGTACATGCCATCAGTTTTGTACAGCTCCGTCAGATGGATGCGTCTTTTGCGCACGAGCCAGTAGTCAGCGATGGCAATGCCGTCAATCGGTCCAAGCAGTGCGCCATAAGTGCCGAGCCAGAGGAAAATGTAGTTGCCGAAATTCTCCAGGATGTACCATGGCTGCATGAGCAAGGAGACGACACCGGCAATGATAGCCCCGGCTTCATAGGAAAGACGGCGCGGCGCGAGGTTTTCCACAGCACGGGCGGGCGCGACGATGTTCGCGGCGACGTTGGTAGTCAGAGTAGCGAGAATGATGCCGAGAGTACCGAGGAAGATGGCAAACGGCGAGAATTTGGCAAGGACCGCAGCCGGGTCCCACAAAGCTTCTCCATAAATGACGACAGTAGCGGAGGCGACAGCTACCCCGATGAAGGAGAAAAAGCCCATCGTTGTCGGCAAGGAAGAGGATTGACCGACGACTTGCGCCTTTTGGCTTTTGGCGTAGCGACAGAAGTCAGGAATGTTCAGCGCCATAGTCGCCCAAAATGCGATGGCTCCGGTCAAGGCCGGGAAGAAGACGACTAAAAACTCGCTTGTGGTGGTGAACTTGGACGGAGCGGAGAGCATCGGGCCCCAGCCGCCTGCTTTGGTCAGCGCCCACACGAGCAAGGCGAGACTCATCAGGATCAGGATAGGGGCTGCCCATGCTTCCATTTTTTTGATCGCTTCTGGACCGCGATAGGCGACCCAAACGTTCAACAGCCAAAAGCCGAAGAAGGCGATCCACAGATGGCCGGGAACGCTTGCCCAATCTGTCATCGACATAAGCAACGTATCGATGGCGGCACCGCCGAACCAACAGTTGATGCCAAACCAGCCAGCTCCGATCAAACCGCGAGCGACGGCCGGAATGTGCGCGCCCTTCGATCCAAACCAGAGCCTTGCAAACACGGGATAAGGGATGCCGAATTTTGTCCCGGCATGAGAGTTGAGGAGAATAGGGATAAGGACAATACAGTTTCCGAGAATGATCGTCAAAATTGCCTGCCACCAGTTCATGCCCAGCGAGATGAGTCCGGCGGCCATCGCGTACGTGGGAAGACAGATACACATCCCGATCCAGAGACTGGCGAAGTTGTAGGATGTCCACGTATGCTCGGCTTTGGTTGTCGGCCGCAGCCCTTCATTATAGAGCGGACTGTCCTTGACCAAATCCGTCCCTTCTTGGGTCAGGGTGACGATTCCATTTGATTCTGCCTGCGTCTTCATTGCTTTCCCTCCTTTTTTTGACAAAATCCGCTGGCATTCGGACAACCGCCCCCAGTTTGTCTCGAATACAAGTTGTAACATTATATTGGGGGAGAGAAGACCTAATTCCAGCTTTTTGCCGGGGAAAAAAGAACGCCTGGAACGGAAATGTTCCAGGCGAGCAGCAAGTACGAGCGTTATGCTTTTGGGAAATATTCATTCCAACGTTTGTCGACCAGTGCCGAAATTTCGGGTAGCGTTTCGACTTCATCCGGATAGAATGGCTTCATCCGCGCGTCGACGACCAGTGGCCCTTCATAACGAATCTTGTTGCGAACAATCGTCGATTTCGCGTACAGATCGTGTGCCGGATCGAAGCGGGTAAAGACGGTCCAGAGGAAGCTGCTTTGCTTCTCGGCGATCGCCGCGTCATCCACGATGCAGATCATCGGCCAGTCCGCGAGATTTTCATTGAGATAGCCCGTCAGTTCTTCACCCAGCTCCGGCCGGTCGGTGAAGCTCGGTCCGGAGATCACGAGACATCCGGGACAGAAAGCGCGAATATCGGAAATGCCCGGGATGCCGTGTCCTTTGTACTCCCGGGGAAGCTCGCGGACAGGATCGCCGATGCCGAGCATGATTCCTTTGGAGCCATGATTCAGCTTGCGTCCGGTGTAGTCGAGCGTATCGTTCGACGTATCGTTGACGATGAGCAGGTCGCGTTCCGGCTGGAAGCGCGCCAGAATGATCTCCAGAAAATGCTTGAAGTTGCCCAGGTCACACGGCACATCTGTGACCATCAAAAACTTGGTCAGCGTCAGTTGCCCTTCTCCCATGATGCGGAAAGCGTGGGCCATCGCTTCTTTATAGTAGCTTTCGCGCACGATGGCTCCGGCCAGAGCGTGGAAACCCGTCTCGCCGTACGTCCAGAGCGCTTTTACACCTGGCATGACGACCGGGAAAAGCGGCGACAGCAGACGCTGCAAGTATTCCCCGATGTAGTAGTCTTCCTGGCGCGGCTTTCCTACGACAGTCGCCGGATAGATGGCGTCTTTGCGGTGCCACATTTGTTTCACGTTGAAGACAGGGAAATCGTGCTCCCACGAATAATACCCAAAGTGATCGCCAAAAGGGCCCTCAGGACGTCTAACGTGCGGCGGCACTTCCCCGGCAAACACAAATTCGGCCTCAGCGACGATCCGGTGCGGATGATTCGGCACTTCAGCCATTTTCAGCTTGTCCCCCATCAACAGCGAGGCGAAAACCAGCTCAGGCACCATTTCAGGCAACGGCGCGATCGCGGAAACAATCAGGGCAGGAGGGCCGCCGATTGTAAGGGTAACAGGCAAAGCCTGGTTTCTTTTTTCAGCTTCATGGTAATGGAAGCCGCCGCCTTTTTGAATTTGCCAGTGCATCCCTGTCGTGTTTTTGTCGTAAATCTGGATGCGGTACATCCCCAGATTGTGATCTTTCGTATCAGGGTGCTCCGTGTACACGAGCGGAAGCGTGACGAATGGTCCGCCATCCAGATGCCAGCTCGTCAGCGCAGGCAGCTTGGTCATATCGACATCTGTCGTCGCGATTTGGGTCACAGGCGCTTGGGAAGCCGATACGGTTTTGGTTCCGGTGCGCATCACTTCCAGCAGCGGAGCGCGCAGATCCCACAAACCGGAGAGCTTCGGCGGCAAAAGCTTGTCCATCCCGTGCACCAGTTCGCGGACGACAGCCTCGGGCTTTGGCCCAAAAGCCATATCGACCCGCTCTACAGTCCCGAACAAGTTCGTGACCACGGGAAACGATTTTCCTTTGACATTCGTGAAAAGCAGGACAGGCCCGCCTTCTTCAATAACTCTGCGATGAATCTCGGCCAGCTCCAGATTCGGATCGACTGGTGCGTCGATCTCGACGACTTGTCCGGCGCGGCGCAATTGTTCTATGAACGAACGAAGGTTCGCGTGCATCTCTAGATACCTCCACATCCCCGTAATTCCCTTTTAACTGTACACGAACGCAGGCGATGAAGCTACCTTTTTATCGGCTTGGAATGGTAAGATGAACCAAGAGGTGAGCGATTTGTGACGACTGCCCGAAAAGCGATGTCTTTGCAAACGAGAATGATTTTGCTCGTGACTGTCGGCATTATTCTGATTATTTCGTCAGTTGGCGCCGTGTTTTCTTCGATGGTCGCTTCCTCGATTGAGGACCAAATCGGGAAGAAGGCGCTGAGCGTAGCGAAGATCGTCGCCAACGATCCCGAGTTGCGCAGAGCTTTTGACACTGCCTCCCCGTCCGCGCTGATTCAGCCGATTGCGGAAAACGTCCGGATGCAGACAGGCGCGGAATTTGTCGTCGTAGGCAACCGGGAAGGCATTCGCTATGCGCATCCGCTCCCGGATCGCATTGGCAAATCGATGGTGGGCGGCGACAATGAGCCGGGACTCACCCATGGGCAATCGTATATTTCCAAGGCGATTGGCAGCATGGGGCCGTCCTTGCGCGGAAAAGTGCCGATTCGCGACGACGATGGCGCCGTGGTCGGGATTGTGTCTGTGGGCTTTTTGCTGGAGGATATCGAGGAAGCGATTGGCGACTACCAGTTGCAAGTGCTTTTGCTCACGCTCATCGCACTCGTCTGCGGAATTGCTTTTGCGATCTGGCTCAGCCGCTATTTGAAAAGGCTGACGTTAGGGCTGGAGCCGGAGGAGATTGCGGCGCTGTACGTGGAACGCAATGCCGTGCTCGAATCTGTCAGGGAGGGGATCGTGGCGATTGACCGGAACAATCGGATCACGATGATGAACAAGGCGGCGATCCGCATTCTGGATTTGCCGGAGGAAGACATCCACCACAAGCAAATTTGGGACGTGCTGCCGGACAGCCGCATGCCCGATGTATTGAAGACGGGCGAGCAGCAGCTTGACCGCGAAACGATTACCAGCGGCAAGGAAATCATCGTCAACCGCCTTCCGATCAAGCTTGGCGGCAAAGTCGTCGGGGTCGTCAGCAGCTTTCGGCCCAAGTCGGAAATCGACAAGCTGACATCGGAGTTGTCTCAAGTCAGACGCTATGCCGATGTGCTGCGCGCACAGACCCACGAGTTTCACAATTTGCTGTATACGATTTCCGGACTGTTGCAGCTCGGCTCCGTACAGGAGGCCATCGAACTGATCACGAGCGAGACTTCCGCGCAGGAAGAGCTGATCCTCTTTGTCGCTAGGCGAATCCCTGATCCGATGATCGGCGCTCTGTTGCTCGGCATGCACAACCGCGCGAAGGAGCTGAAAATCCAGTTTGTCATCGATCAGGACAGCGAGGTAAAAGAGCTGCCGCCGCATATCAACCGCCAGCAAGTGATCGTGCTGCTCGGCAATCTGATGCAAAACGCGCTCGAAGCCGTCAATGAAGCGGGCGTCCAGCAAAAGCGCGTGGACATTTACTTGGCAGATACGGGGGAAGAGCTGTTGTTTGAAATCGCCGATTCCGGGCCAGGTGTGTCGGATGAGCTGCGCGATGCGATTTTTGCCTACGGCTTTTCCACGAAAGCAGGGGAGGAGCGCGGGCTTGGTCTGGCAAAAGTGCGCGGCATGATCGAAGAGATGGGCGGCTATATTCTCGTGGGAAAAAGTGATTGGGGCGGGGCGCTGTTTACGGTGTCGCTGCCAAAGAGAAAGGAGGAAGGACAGTGAAGCAAAAGCTGGAAGTGCTGATCGTCGAGGACGATTTGCGCATTATCGACATTAACAAAAGATTCGTCAGCAAACTGGATGGCTTTGAAGTCATCGCTACGGCGACCAATGGCAGTGATGCCAAAGAGCTGCTCGCCTGCACGCGGCCTGACCTGGTGCTTTTGGACGTCTATTTGCCTGACATGCTGGGAACCGAGCTGGTCTGGTACATCCGCCAGCACTATCGGGATGCAGATATCATCATGATTACGGCAGCCAAAGAGATGGAGATGGTTCAGGAGGCGCTGCGTGGCGGAGTTTTTGATTACATCGTCAAGCCGCTCGTCTTTGAGCGCTTCCGGGAGCGGCTGGAGAGCTATCGCGCCCATTTGCTGCGGACGCGAGAGGCAAAAGAGGTAGACCAGGACGTCATCGACCAAATCATGACCAGACGTTCCCTCAGCCCCAAAGGGCGGGAGTCAGCCATGCCAAAAGGAATCGACCTTTTGACGCTGGAAAAAGTCATGGAGGCGATCAGGCAAACCGGAGACAAAGGCGTCTCGGCAGAAGAAATCGGCCGCGAAATCGGCACGAGCCGCACGACTGCCAGACGGTATTTGGAGCATCTGGTGCAGGAGAAGCAGGCCAGGGCTGATTTGATCTACGGAAGTGTCGGCAGGCCAGAGCGGAAGTACCGTTTTTTGCCCGAGCAGGCGTGAACAATATGAACAAAAAGTTGCTAATTTTCAAAATATAACTTATGCACGAAAACTATTCCCCCCGAATCCCGCATGATACGTTAATGGCAAGCGTGACAGCGCTTACAAAAACAACGGGCTGAAGGGGGATTTTTGTTTGAAAAAGAAGAGAAGCGTGATCATCACTTTGTCGGCGTTCATCACATTGGCTCTGGCAGCATGTGGCGGTGCAGGAAGCGGCACGTCCACGCAAGGCTCCCAGCCGACACCTGCTGCATCTGCCTATCCGGAAAAACCGATCGTGTTTGTCGCTCCCTCTGGTGCAGGAGGCGGCTGGGACAAAACAGCCCGCTCACTCGGCAAAGTGTTGAACGAGAGCAAGCTGGTGACCGAAGCGATTACGGTCGAGAACAAGCCTGGCGGCGGCGGAACCGTATTTATGGCCGAGTACGTCAGCAAGGACAAAGGCAACGCCTACAAGCTGTTCGTCAGCTCACCCCCGATCCTCATCAACCACAACAAAAAAGAGGGAAACAGTCCGTTTGGCTTCCAGGATGTGACCCCGCTGGCGCAAATGACGAAAGATTTCGGCGCCCTGGTCGTCCGGGCTGACTCGCCGCACCAGGATATGAAAAGCTTTTTGGAAGAGCTGAAAAAAGACCCTGCGAAAATGACACTGGCTGGCGGTTCAGCGCCCGGATCGATGGATCATCTCGTAAGCGTCTTGCCCGCTGCCAAGTACGGAATTGACCCGAAAATCGTCAAATACGTCTCCTACGATGGCGGCGGAGAAGCGATTGCAGCGCTCCTCGGCGGGAATGCGGACATGATTGCGACAGACGCGTCCGGCGTCGGAGAATACGTGAAGGCGGGCAAAGTACGGGTGCTCGGCGTTACTTCAACAGAGCGGATGGGCGGAGAGTTAAAAGACGTTCCCACATTGAAAGAGCAAGGAATCGACGCCGTCTTCACGATTTGGCGAGGGGTGTTCGGCCCGCCAAACATGCCAGCAGATGCCAAGGCGTACTGGGACAGCAAGCTGAAAGAACTGTCAGAGAGTGAAGCGTGGAAAAAGGAGCTGGCTGCAAACGGCTGGGAGAGCGAATACAAGGATGCCGCTGCTTTTGCCACCTTCCTGGAAGAGCAGGATGGGCAAGTAAAAGAGCTGCTGACGTCGCTCGGCATGGCGAAATAAGGCGTTGACTGCTGGGGGGAGAAGGAGGTTGTCATGAATCTGAGGTTTGACCGCTACGGCAGTATCGCATTTGCCCTGATCGG
Organism: Brevibacillus sp. FSL K6-0770; assembly: GCF_038000275.1. Taxonomy (NCBI): domain Bacteria; kingdom Bacillati; phylum Bacillota; class Bacilli; order Caryophanales; family Paenibacillaceae; genus Brevibacillus; species Brevibacillus sp. FSL K6-0770. Next base: position 3,270,408 of record NZ_JBBOBQ010000001.1, on the reverse strand, counting down.
CGCTTTTTTTATCACACAGAGCCAGTATATCTCCACGAGCGCGTACGGCAGCCAGGTTGGCCCGAATCTGTTCCCGCTCGGCTTGGGCCTACTGCTTGTCGTGCTCAGCCTGCGTCTGTTTTGGGAAACTTTCCAGTCGAAGTACCGTTCTGACTCCAAAGCGGAAGCGGGACTAATGTACAAGCGCTTTTTCACGATACTGGCCGCGACGGTGTTGTACGTGCTGCTTCTGGAAATGATCGGATATGTGATCGCTACGGCTTTGTTCCTTTATGCAACATTTTTGGTCATGGGCAGCAAAAGTCAGCTGAAATCGCTTGTCGTCTCCCTGGCGTTTTCCGTCGGAGTATACGTGGTGTACGTGCAACTGCTGAAAGGGACGCTGCCGGGGCTGCCTGCCTGGTTGAGCGTCTAAGGAGGGACATATAGTGAGCGCTCTGCACTATTTGGCAGATGGATTTCTCATTGCATTCCAATGGCAAAATTTGATTTATGCGTTTATCGGGGTGCTGATCGGGACGGCTGTAGGCGTGCTGCCGGGGATTGGCCCGATGAGCGGCGTGGTTTTGCTGATGCCGGTGACGGCGTCGCTTACGGCGGGCTTGCCCCCCGAGATGGCGGCGGCGAGCGCTCTGATTTTGCTTTCAGGTGTGTACTACGGGGCGATGTACGGAGGATCGACGACATCGATTTTGCTGAACACGCCCGGTGAATCGTCTTCGGTTGTCACGACGCTGGACGGGTATCAGTTGGCAAGGCAGGGGCGAGCCGGGGCGGCCCTGTCGATTGCCGCCATCGGTTCGTTTGTAGCAGGCATCGTTGCGCTGATCGCGCTTGTGTTTTTGGCCGATCCGCTTTCTGATATGGCGTTGCAGTTCGGCCCGGCGGAGTATTTTTCGCTTATGCTGCTCGGACTGTGCGCGGTAAGCGGACTCGGAGGCAAGTCGATGACCAAGGCGCTGATGATGACCGTGCTTGGCCTTTTGCTGGCAACGATCGGGATCGACAACGTGTCGGGAGTGGCGAGGTTTACGTACGATATTCCCGATCTGTACCAAGGGCTGGAGTTTTTGACGATAGCGGTCGGATTGTTCGCGCTCGGAGAAGTGTTCAAAACGATTTTGGAAAGGGATCAATCTGCGCAGGAAATCATCAAAGTCGGGCGGATTCTGCCCAGCAAGCAGGATCTCAAGGAGAGTGCTGCTCCGATTGCTCGCGGCTCCTTGCTCGGATTTTTCATCGGCGTCCTGCCTGGTGCAGGCGCTACGCTGGCCTCGTTTTTTTCCTACATTTTGGAGAAAAAGTGGAGCAAGCACCCGGAGCGCTTCGGAAAAGGCGAGATTGCCGGAGTGGCTGCTCCCGAGTCCGCCAACAACGCCGCGTCAGGCGGAGCGATGATCCCGCTTTTGACATTAGGCATCCCGGGGTCCGGGACAACCGCGATCTTGATGGGCGCTTTGCTCATGTACAATGTGCAGCCAGGGCCGCTTTTGTTCAGCGACCACCCGCAAATCGCCTGGAGTCTGATCGCCAGCATGTTTATCGGAAATTTGATGCTGCTCGTGCTGAACATGCCGCTGGTCAAGATTTTTGCCAAAATTATCGAGACACCACCGCACTTTTTGCTCCCGATGATTATCGCCATCTCGGTGTTCGGGGTGTACGCGGTACAGATCAGCACGTTTGACCTTATCTTGCTCGTCCTGTGCGGTCTGGCTGGATATTTTCTGAACAAAAACGACTTCCCGCTCGCTCCGCTCGTGCTCGGTCTTGTACTCGGCCCGATGATCGAGAACAATATGCGCCGTGCCTTGACGACTTCCAACGGGGATTTCACGATTTTTTACACCAAACCACTCTCCGCGCTCTTTCTTGTATGTGCCCTCGCCTGGCTGGTCGTGCCGCTCGTCATGAAGCGGCGGGGAAAAACCGTTGTGATTAATGAAGAAGCGTAAAGCGCAGGGCCGATTTTCACGGATTCAACCTTGACAGGTATTGCCTCTCCCCTTATCATAGGAAAAATTTAGCGAAGCTGTTCTGTTTGGGCAAGCAAGCAGAACAGCAGAGGAGAGACGATGATGTTGACGATCGAACCCGTTACACTCGAAGGAAAACTCGTAAGACTGGAACCGTTGCGTCCCGAGCATGCGGAGGGAATTTTCGCAGCCGGAGACTTTCCGGAAATCTGGAGCAATATGTCTGTCGAGATTCGAACGCTGGCGGACGCAGAGGCTTTTATCGCGAACGCGTTGAAAATGGAAGAAACCGGAACGGAGCTGCCTTTTGCCATCCGCAATCGCGCCGACGGCACCGTTATTGGCAGCACGAGATTTTTGGCGATTTCGGCAAAAGATCGCGGGCTGGAAATCGGCTTCACCTGGTTGACCCCCAGCGTCTGGAAAACGGGCGTCAACACGGAGTGCAAGTGGCTCTTGCTGCGGCACTGCTTCGAGCAACTGGGATGTATTCGCGTCCAACTGAAAACCGATGCGCGCAATGTCAACTCACAGCGGGCTATTGCGCGGATCGGCGGCATCCGGGAAGGCGTGCTTCGCAATCACATGATCAGACGGGACGGCTTGTTCCGCGACTCGGTGTACTTCAGCATCATCGACAGCGAATGGCCGGGAGTGAAGGAACGGCTGGAATTGTTGCTGTTTGGTGAATAAAAGGGCGTAGCGATTGTAGGCGCAGATTCTCCTGTGTACAATAGGGGTGAACATTGGAGAAAACTCCACATGCGTTTAGAAAAGAGGGTATACATGAGACTCCGCATCTTGCCGACTGGCTTCGTGTTGCTTGTCGGGGATCTTGTCGCCTTTTTGCTGTTTGCTTACTATGGGAAGCTGGCTCATAATCTGCCTGTCACGATTTGGGGAATAGGCGAGACATTGGCGCCATTTTTAATCGGTTGGATCGTCGCCATGTTTGTGTTTCGCACGTATGGGGAGCGGGCCTATTCATCTTGGTGGCGGCAACTGCTCACGATGCTGTTCACGTGGACACTCGCGGCACCGATTGGCCTTTTGATCCGCGCCTGGTGGACGGGCGTGCCGATCACCCTGATTTTTGCTGCCGTCGCGTACTTTGTGACTTTGGCGTTTCTCTTAGGCTGGCGTCTTCCTTTTGCCATCGTCCATCTCCTGTGGAAAAAGACGAGACATCAGACTGTTCACTAATAAACCGTCCCAAATTGGTTACGCTATCCTGTGATGACAGCAGGAGGTGAATCATTTGGGCAAGAACAACAACAGCAAGGACCTGGGCAAAAATCGCGGGAAAACGTTGGATCATAACGATCAAAACACGAACCTGCGCCAATCCCAGCACAACGATCGGAATGAAGGTACTGCCAAAGACCGCTGAGCATTCAGCGGTTTTTTTCATGGGCACGCAGCCTTTTTTCGGGAAATACAGGCGCCAGCATAATGGCTAGAAACTGACAGAGTCAGCCTGGGCAAATCGTTCGACAAGCAGCAAGATGTGTTATAATAGGTCTTGTTTTTCAAGCGAGTGGAGGGGAAAACCGTATGACGGAACCGATGCATGACGTACAGCCGGTGACCTTGTCGTCACAGGCATTTTTCATTTTGTGTCGACTGTACGACGGATGCTACGACGAACTGAGCAAAAACGAACAGGTTCGCGAGCTGGTAGAGTCGATCGGAGATATGCTTTTGGCCGGAGTGGAGACGCTGGAAAAGCAAGAGATAAAGCCAAAAACGATCACCTTTCCACTGACGGTGCAGCAAGCCTTTTTTTTGAGAAGACTTATCGTGGAGTTGCTCGCTTCGGCACCTGCTGGCAATGACGCAAAGACGACGCAATGGCTTCAGGAATGCTTGACGGCTTTGTCCGGGGGCGGTGCCAAAGCGGATGCGCACTAGAAAGCAGCTTCACGTCATCACAAGCGGCAAACAGTCGCTGGAGAGCGTCATGCGAATGGCCGAGGCTGCCTATGCGGGAGGGATGGATTTCCTGCATATTCGCGAAAAGCAGCGGACAGCCAAAGAATGCATGGACTGGGTTCGGGCGCTGGCGAATGTCGTCCCGCTCTCTGCACTTGTCGTCAATGATCGGGTCGATGTAAGTGCCGCGTCAGGCTGTGCTGGCGCTCATCTGGCTTATCACAGTCTTGCGGTCGGCGATGCCCGGCGAGTTTTGCAACCGGAACAAAAGGTGGGACGCTCTGTCCATTCCTACGAGGAAGCGGAACAGGCGGCGGAAGCAGGGGCAGACTATCTTTTGTATGGACATATTTATCCAAGCGCTTCCAAGCCAAACCTCGCGCCGAGAGGAACGTTCGAGCTGGCGAAAATAACCGCAGCGTGGACGATCCCGGTCATTGGGCTTGGCGGGATTACGCCAGAGCGCACAGGCGAGGTGCTTGCAGCAGGCTGCGCTGGAGTTGCTGTACTATCAGGAATTACCGATGCCACAGATGCGAAGCTGGCTGCTTTGGCCTATCGGGAGGCGTTGGATCGCTGGGAGGGGAATGCGAGATGAGAGACAGGCAAACACTTCGAGACAAAATGGGCGTCTACTTTGTCATCGGCACACAAGATTGCGGCTTTTCGCGCGAGAAAACGGTGGAGATCGTTCGCGAGGCGCTTGCAGGCGGAGTGGGCACGTTGCAGCTTCGTGACAAAGGCAGCAAGCTGACTTCCGAAGAACGCTGCGAACTCGGACGGCAGCTCCAGGAGCTGTGCCGCGAGCATCAGACGTTGTTCTTCGTCAACGACGATGTAGACTTGGCCGTTCGCTTGCAAGCAGACGGTATCCACGTCGGACAGGATGACATGCACTTGGCCGAGGTGAGAGCCATGGTCGGCGAAGCGATGTACATCGGGATATCGGCAGGCACGGTAGAGGAAGCGATTGCGGCGAAAAACGGCGGAGCGGACTGCATCGGAGTGGGAGCGATGTTTGCGACTTCTTCGAAGGCAGATGCCGGGGAGCCGATCGGACCGGCAGGACTGCGGGAAATCCGCGAGGCTGTTGGCGCTGAGCTGCCGATTGTCGGGATCGGGGGCATCACTCTCGAAAACGCGAAGCAAGTATGCCAGGCCGGGGCAGATGGCGTTGCCGTGATCAGTGCGATCAGCAGAGCCGAATCGCCGAAGCAGGCTGCGGAAGACTTGCTGCGGATTGTACGATCGATCTAGCACGGACAAAGAGACGAATACATATGGTAGGGTAACATTACTCATTCAAGAAGGAACCCGATACTGGCGACCAGAAGGAGGTGGAACCGATGAAAAATCGGATTTACCGGATCGGATACGAATGGGTCAGCAAGAGGGAGTTGCTTGAACGACTGTACATGAACGATTGCATCCTGATTGAACATAAACGGCTCCAGCCACCACCAGACGATCAGGATGCCGATGTGCCGCCGGAAAAAGAAGTCCATGCTGTCCTGATTCGCAGTCAGCGGCGTCCGGGCGAGTGGGTCACGTTTAACGGGCTGTACGAAATTCAAACCCGCGAACCGATTCCGTGGATTGATTCTCCCCTGGAGTATCACCAGTTCGGAACGGAGTTGATTCCGGGCAACATTCGCCGGGAAAAAGCGCCCCAAGCCAGGATTCCAGCCAGAACGAAGCTGCAGATTGCCGCCGTTCGTCAGGATACGGTTTTTGTTACAGTGCCTGGCCATCCTTCCAGACGATACGAAATGTCATTGGCTCACGCGCGCTTTGCCAAAGATTTTCCGACCGAGTTGGAAATGAAGCTGCAAGTGTATGCGTTTCCACCGCGGCACGACATCTTTGTCGACTGGCTATTGAAGGAAGGGCGCAAATCAGGGATCATCTCGCGACCGAATCAGGAGAGAGTGGAAAAGTCCGCTTTTCAAGTATGGGATGACTTGCGCAAGGAGTATGGACTAAGCGTCAGCGCAGCGTTGCTCGCCATCAAGCAGGCGCTGATCGTACTGGATCGGGCAGGTGTGGAGACGGACTTTCCGTACCCGGTTCAGGAGCGATCCGACTTGTCTTTGTTTAGTGAAACCGAACGCGATGCTTTTTACTCATACCAATCCGTGCGCTGCGCCATGGCGGCAGTGGCAGCCCTTTTGACCGTCGATCCAAAAGACCCTTTGCAGGACACATTGCTGATGGACATTATGCTGGAACAACAAATCAATCGCAGGCGTGACTGAAGCGTCTGCGGTTTTTTGGTTTTTGGCAAGGACGTTGTATAATGGAAGGGTAACCCATTTAGAAAAGGACGTGGACAAGCATGTACGTATCGATGAACAGGCTGAAAGTTCCTGCTGACTACCAATCCCACCTCGAACGGGCGTTTGGCGGCGGTGGCGAACGGATGAAAGAGGTTCCCGGTTTCCTTGAATTTCTTTTCCTGGCTCCAACAGAAGGAGATGAGTATATCGTCTTCACCAAATGGACAGACGAGGAATCATTCCAAAACTGGACGCAAAGCGAAGCCTTCAAGCGGGCCCATTCTGGGACAAACCAAAACAGTCCGGTAAAATCGGACTTGCGCAACTACCATGTGAAAGCTAACTCCTAGAATGTAGGCAAAAAGAAGCATTTGTCTTTGCTGGACAAATGCTTTTTTTCGTAATGATTGAACAATAAAGGTTTTTTTACCAAACTCATGCTTGATCGTGATATGATAGAAGGAGATAGGAAAGCGGTTTCATCTGCTGTGAAAATGAGCAACCGCTCATCCAAGCAAACCCGGGTGCCAGGATGGCGGAGCGCATCGCGAGAATCTATCTGTTTTGCGTGACACTTTGCTTTACATCATGTCGGTTTTGTGTCCATAATAGAATCACTATTATACATACTTGAACGATGGCCTCAATGAAGCAAGAAGAAAAGGAGTCAGAGCGTTTTGAAAAATCGAATAAGTAAGTATCTTACTCATTTGGCCCCTGCTGCGGTGGCCAAAACGTTTTCCTTTCTTTCTGATAAACACGACCACTCTGCTTCGCTTCTGGGAGACCGCGCACAAACTGAGGCTTTGCTAGTCCAACTGCTTATTCGTTGGGCGGAAGCCGTGAAATCAAACGATTCTACGGCTTTGGAACAAGAAGTTAACGAAATGGCTTACAAGTGCTTCCTGCACGGATTGAATGTTGCCACCCTGGTACAGTGCATCCGAGTATGCCGGGACAGCATCATGGAGCAGATGAACTATGATGCTGCCACATTCGTTTCGAGCGAAGCCGAGCAGCTGGAGCTTTTGCGGGAACAATTCGCTTTTTATCAGGCGATGGATCAGTTGATCGCACAAGTGGTAAGCATCTACAATGAAGAAAAACAACGAGAAAATACCGGAACATCTGTGGAAAAGGCGCAAGGGGAACAGTTTGCCGTCCTTGCCGAGCAAGAGCTGGTACAACTGGTTTTGCATTCGAGCGATATCGCTGTCTTGATGATTGACCGCAGCCTGAAAATCATTGAGGCAAACCATGCGCTGTGCCACCTGTTTGGCGTCAAACGCGAGCAAATTATTGGAAAAAACATCGATGAAGCATTTTTGCCGCATGAGAGCGAGCGCTTTGTGCAATGGGTCGTAGAGCGCGGTCAGTCGGGCCATTACATGGCAGAGTACAACTCGAAGTGGACGACAGTCAGCACCAGTCCGATTTTTTACATGGGCGAAATGTGGGGCGCTATCGCTGTGCTTCGCAACATCACGGAGAACAAACGATACGAAGAAGAGCTGAACAAGCGGGAAGCACTGGCGGCGGTCGGGCAATTGGCTGCCGGGATGGCGCACGAGATCCGCAATCCGCTCACTTCGATCAAAGGCTTTATTCAACTGTTGCGCGAGCAAGGAAATTCTGCGCGCAGCGAGTCGTATTTTTCCGTCATCTTGACGGAGATCGAGCGCATTGACGGTTTGCTGAATGACGTGCTGGTTTTGGCCCGGTACAGGGATGACAAAATTGTTTCCGAGCGCTTTCTTGTGCTGGACGAGCTTTATGGGGTCATTCGTTTACTGGAGCCAGAAGCCAATCGCAGAGGCATCAAACTGGAGCTGGATATTACACCCGGTGAATGGTACGTTTTTGGCTATCGTTCCCGGATCAAGCAGGCCATCCTGAATATCATGAAAAACGCGTTTGAAGCTTTGCTGACACAAGGCAGCGTTGTGCGCGTCACCGTGTACGCCTCGATCAGCCAAGTCGTCATCGTCGTGGAGGACAACGGACCAGGTCTTAGTCCTGCTTGTCTGGAAAATTTGTTCGTGCCGTTTTACACGACCAAACAAGAGGGAACGGGGCTCGGCTTGTCCACGACACAGCGAATCATTGCCGATCACGGAGGCGAGATTTTTGCGGAGAACTCGCCGCGATTGAATGGAGCACGTTTTGAAATTCGCCTGCCGCTATCTGTTGCAGCGAGAACATAAGCAGACACGAGCAAAAGACGGATGATTCATCCGTCTTTTTTGCATGCGCGAAAACAGGGCTGGGTCGAAGCGGCCTTCCCTTGCGTCAAAAGACAGAGAGAAATCGCTTTTTTAGTTTTCAAACTGGTCATGTAGTCCTTTGTTTTGAAAAGGTTGCAAGTCTTTTGAATCAATTTTTTGTCGAGTTGTTGTCAAACCGTGTCGTTCAGTGGAATAATTTACAAAAAGACGGAACGGAGTGAACATCAAGTGATCCGCATGCTGCTGAAAAACGAAAAGAGGTGGAGCTACTGGGAGGTATGGTATGACGAAACAGACCGTTTGTATTCGGTACATTACGGTCATGTGGGAGAAATCGGCGACCATTACGCGATTGTGGCTGAACAAATCGAGGGAAAGCCGAAGCACGTCCTGAAAGTCTGGGCGGAAGAAATGAAGGAGAAGGGCTACGTCGAGCTTGCGGAAGAAGACTTGCAAAAGCTGATCGTTTGCTTCCCGCATCTGTCGGAATCAGATGTGGAGATGCGCTATTTCATTGAACAGTTGCTGGATGAATGTCTCGGCAAAACCGGAAATGGGCATTGCGATGGAGGAGATGACAGCGAGGGCAAGCTTGCTGTTTGCTGCCGCGTGATCGATCTGGAAAAAGCCGTGGTTGCCGTCCAAGAGGCCATGGCTATCGCTCGTTTGGAAGAGGGGATGTCGCTGTGGACTTTGCAGGACGACGGCACTCGCATCGCCCTGCATGTCTCTGTCTGAAAATTTCCGTTATTTTACAATTTTGAGCCGCAGAGCCTTGGCGACTGCCTGTGTTCGATCTTCCACACCCATTTTTTGTAAAATGCGGTGGACGTGTGTTTTTACTGTGCCTTCCGATATAAACAAGTTTTGGGCGATCTGGTCATTGCGATACCCGTAGGCGATTTGCTGGAGGACATCAAGCTCGCGGTCTGTCAACTCGTCGAGCAAAGCCGAGGGGGCAACGGTCACGTCCGCGACGCTTGGCTGAGCCTTCAATGCTTCGGCGAGCGCCTTGGCGGCTGTTACCGTATGGAAGAGAGCTTCCCCCTGGGAGGCTCTGCGGATCAGATCGAGCATCTCCTGCGAATCGGCATCTTTGAGCATATAGCCGACGGCGCCAGCGCGGATTCCTTCCACGACGTAATTGTGATTGTCAAAAGTGGTCAAAATCAACACTTTGACGGCGGGATGCATGCGCATGATCTCCCTGGTTGCTTCGATCCCTGATTTTTTCGGCATCTGGACGTCCATCAGCACGACATCCGGCGTGATTTTCCCCACCAGCTCCACGGCTTCTTCCCCGTCCGAAGCTTCTCCGACTACCTGCATATCCGGCTGCATCTGGATCACGTACCCCAGCCCTTGGCGAATCATAGTTTGATCATCCACGAGGACCACACGAATATTTTTGGTTGAATCGGTCATGTTCGCATGCTCCCTTCTTTTTCCAAATGCTCGATTGGCAATGTGACATCGAGTCTGAATCCATGCGGTTCTTTTGCGAAGTAAGACAGGCTGCCGTTCAACTGTTTAATCCGCTCGGCGATTCCCGTCAGCCCAAATCCAGGCTGGATATGATCCTCGGGCGTAATGTTGCCATCGTCCTGAATCGAGAAAAACAGCGAATTGCCCCGTTGTTCAATCATAACCAAAATTTCCTTCGCGTTGGAGTGGCGCAATGTATTCGTAATTGCTTCCTGTAAAATTCGGTAAAACGTGATCGTCAGCTCCTGGGAGAGCGGAATGTCCAGATCGGCGGAAAGCAGCTCCATTTTGATCCCGGTATGTTTTTGGGCCTGGGACAGCAACGCGCGCAGCGGAGTCAGTCCGAGCGACGTTTTATCCATGGCGAGCGTATGCACGGAGGTGCGGATTTCGTCCAGGCTTTGTTTGGCTACACCGAGCATGTTGCGCACCGCTTCCTGCGCGTGCTCCGGGCCGTCTTGCAGCATGTATTTCAAGGCGTGCAACTGGACGATCAGCGAGGTCAGACTGTGACCCAAAGCGTCGTGAATATCCCGGGCAATCCGCGTTCTTTCTTCCAGAACGGCTACCTGCAAAGAATGTAGAGCGGCTTCTTGCAGCTGGGAGTGGGCTTCCTGCAACTCCGTATGGGCCTTTTGCAGCTCTTCCAGATGGGACTGATTGGTTTTGTACGCTTCGTTTTGAATCCGGTATCCGCGCGCACCGATATAGCAGCCGATGTACGTGAGGATAAACGGAATGATATGCGGGAATTTAAGGATGCCGTCAAAATACAAAAACAACGTGGTGCACGCGCCAAAAAAAGTCGCGTAAGCCAGCGCACGCCGTCCTTCAATGTAAAAGCCGATAAACACCGCAAGCGGTAGCATCAATCCGAAGCTTTCTCCCCCGGCAACAATGCCTTTTAGCAAAGACATGATGCCGAGCATGATCGTCACTAGCTCAAATTGGTACGGCTTCCAGTTCCTTTTTGAAATCCAGAAGACCACAATGTAACAAAAGAATAGTACAATCGTAAGTGAAAACTGTAAGGGAGTCTCGCGCATGAACGAGTCAGGCAACAAGGCAAGCACAATCAAAATGGAGAACCAGATGATCAGCAAACGTTTTTGAACTGCTTTTATACTCAGTTTCAGCAAACAGATGTCCTTCTTTCTCTGGCCGGATGATCATTTACTTTCATTCTAGCATGGGGTGTCGTCTATCTCCAGATAGACGCCGTCCACCTGGAAATCAACCTGCTGATAGACTTCACTACCCATGACGAAAGGTAGAATAAATCTTGCAAATAAAGATTAAGATTGGCTAGGATGAGTATGGGTCATGAGGGATAGTGAGGGAGGCTTTCATGAAAGAACTGATTCAGTTGGCAAAGCTCCTGAGAGAAGCGAGCGCCTTGTTTACTTCAATCTCCAAAAAAGAACTGGACTCAAGCGAGCTGAACTGGCAGCAAGTGCTGATTTTGGAACAGATCAGCAGCGGTGCTAAGACAATGGGGGAGATTTGCAAGGCTGTCGATCTTTCGTACAGTACAACTTCAGGATTGATCAACAGGATGGAGCAGGAAAATCTGGTGCGTCGTTTTCGGGATCAAACCGACCGTCGAATTGTCTGGGTATCGTTGACGGAACGCGTGTCTGAACAACAGGAAATGAAGCTGGAAGATCCTCACGCGATCTCATCTCTTCATGCGCTGCAAGAATTGTTCTCCCAAAAGAAGGAAATAACCGGCTGATTGTCACTTTGGGCAAACGACGATGCCCAAAGGAAACGATTGGCCATGTCAAGTTTTCTAGAAGAGGTGAGTGGATTTGAATCTGTCTGAACTCTCGATTAAACGCCCGGTCACGATGATTATGCTGACCGTGGCCATGCTGATTTTCGGTTTCGTCTCCTTGCCTCGTTTGGCGATCGACCTGATGCCGGAATTGAATTTCCCGGTTGCCGTGGTCGTTACGTCCGTGGATGGGGGCTCGCCTGCCGAGGTAGAAAAACTGGTGACGAAGCCGATAGAAAATGCGCTAGGTACGGTCTCGAACCTGGACAGCATTTCATCTGTTTCCATTGAAGGGGCTTCACAGGTCATTCTCATGTTTAACTGGGGAACAGACCTCGACCAAGCTACTCTCGACATGCGGGAAAAAGTCGACCAGGTGCGAGGAGCCTTGCCAGATTCGGCAAGAGCGCCGCGCGTACTGCGCATCGACCCGAACAGTCAGCCGATCATTCAGTTCGCCGTAACAGGTGAGCAGGATGTCAACAAGCTGAAAAAAGTAGCGGAAGATATGATCCAATCGCGCCTGGAGCGCATTGACGGCGTCGCGGCTGCTTCCATCAGCGGCGGTCAAGATCGCGTCGTGGATGTGATTGTAGATCCAGCCAAGCTCTCTGCGTACGGCTTGTCTCTGGAGCAAATCCAGCAGGCACTGTCAAGCGGCAATCTGTCCGGTTCCGCTGGCTCTGTACGGGAAGGCGACAGCAAAATGAACATCCGTGTTCAGGGTGAATTTGCCAACGTCGAGCAAATTGCGCTGACGCCGATTTCTGTGGGAGGCAGCTCGATTCGTCTGAGCGACGTCGCCCAAGTAAAAGATACGTTGGAAGACATCACGCAACTGAGCTACGTAAATGGCAAGCCGAGCCTTGGCATCTCCATTACGAAGGCTTCTGGCGGCAACACGATCGAGGTTGCCGACGAGGTGAAAGCAGAGCTGGAAAAGATCAAAGCCGATCTTCCGGAACATATGGAAATCATCACGACGCTTGACACTTCGACCTACATTAAAGATTCGATCTACACGACAGCAGAACACGCGCTGCTCGGTGGACTGGTCGGTATCATCCTGCTGTTCTTCTTCTTGGGCAGCCTGCAATCGATGCTGATCGCTGTCATCGTGTTGCCTGTATCGATTGTCGCGACCTTCCTGTTGATGTACATGACAGGACAGACGATCAACCTGATCTCGCTATCCGGTTTGACGCTCGGTCTCGGCTCCTTGATTGACTTTGCGGTCGTTATGCTGGAGAACATTTTCCGCCAGCGTGAACAAGGCAAAGGCATGATGGAAGCGGCGCTCACCGGTTCCAAAGAAGTAGGTACAGCCGTTATGGCGTCTGCCTTGGCGCAAATTTGCGTATTTTTGCCGATTGCCCTGACGGAAGGGATCGCATCCGAGCTGTTTGGCCCGCTGGCATTGACAGTCGTGTACTCGCATATTGCGGCACTCGTCTTCTCGATCCTGTTGGTGCCGATGCTCAGCTCGCGTATTTTGAAAAAAGTACCGAATCATGCGAATCACGAAAACTATCGGGGAATCAACCCGGTTACTTGGTTCAACATCGGCTTTGGCAAAGTGGAAAAAGGCTATCAAAAACTGTTGGTATGGGCATTGGGCCACAGAAAAACCGTTTTGTTCTCCTCGGTTATCATGATGGTCGGCTCGCTGGCTCTGACTCCGCTGATCGGCGCAGAGTTCATCCCGAGCATGGACCAGGGGCAGATTTCCGTATCGATCAAAATGCCAAACGGTACAGTTCTGGCTGAGACGGAAAAAGTCGCGAAGCAAATTGAAGACATCGTAAACAAAGTGCCGGAGAAAGACATTGTGGCAACATCAATCGGCAGCAACGGTTCGCCAATTGCGAGCACACTGTCCTCCAACCAGGCGACGATCACATTGATGCTCGTCGATGTGACTGAGCGGAAACGCTCCTCCAATGAGATTGTCATGGATTTGCAGAATCAGCTGAAAACGATTCCCGGACCGGAAATCAAGGTCAGCGCTGCACAAGGCATGTCCACAGGCTCGCCGATCCAGCTGACTGTTCGCGGTGACGATTTGGCTGTCCTGAAAGACATCAGCTCGATCGTCAAAGGCGAAGTGGAGAAAGTGCCTGGCACAAGCAACGTGACCACCAGTCTGGAAGCGTCCCGTCAAGAATTTGAAGTGAAAGTGGACGCTGAAAAAGCGAGCTTGTACGGACTGACAACTGGACAGATTCTCTCCAGTGTCCGCACAGCCTTCCAAGGTCAAACGGTCACCAAATACCGTACAGGCGACAATGAGATTGACATTAACCTGAAGCTGCCGGAAAATTATCAGGAAGATATCAACTACTTGAACAACTTGCGGATTGCTGCGCCAGGTGGAGCGCAAATCGCTTTGACATCGGTTGCGTCGATTAGCAAGGTAGACGTACCGCTGACGATTAACCGCTCGAATTTGACGCGTGAAGTGCAAATTACGAGTGATCTGGCAGGGCGCGACCTGAACTCTGTTACACAAGAAATTACGGCGAAAATGAACAAGCTGAACCTCCCGGATGGCTACAAACTGGAGTTTGGCGGACAAAGCGAGGACATGGCTGAATCGTTCGGCAGTCTCGCACTGGCTATTCTGCTCTCCGTAGTGCTTCTGTACATGGTTATGGCTGCCCAGTTCGAATCGTTCTACAGTCCGTTTATCATCATGTTCTCGGTTCCGCCGACAGTGACAGGCGTTCTGCTTGGACTGCTGGTGACAGGAACGACGATCAGCGTATCCGTGTTGATCGGTTACATTCTCCTGATCGGTCTGGTCGTGAACAACGCGATCGTGTTGATCGACTACATCAACCAGTTGCGGGCAAAAGGCTGGGAGCTGCGCGAAGCGATTCTGCACGCCGGACCAATCCGTCTGCGTCCGATTTTGATGACGACACTGACGACGATTCTCGCGATTGGACCGCTGGCGTTCTCGGGCGGTTCGGGTACAGAGACACAAGCTCCGATGGCCGTCACGGTTATTTTTGGTCTGAGTTTTGCCACCTTGATTACACTGGTTCTGGTGCCGGTCGTGACTGCGTGGTTTGACGATATGGGCAAAAAGCGTCGGGAAAGACGCGAGAAACGCAAAGCAAAGAAACTGTTGAAACAAAAGAAAACCGTTCCCGCTTTGGAATCGTAAGAAGCGTTTGTGGGATGAGGAGGGACATTCATGAAACTTAGCATAAAACCCGTCATTTTGGCCGTATTGGCGATCAGCCTCGTGGCAGGTTGTTCCAGCCCGCAAGCGGAACCAGCACAGCAAGAAACGGCGGAAGCGGCGGCAACACCTGTGCAGATTGAAACGGTGACGACAGGTTCTGTGACAACCGAGTCAGGTCTGACGGCCAAACTGGCACCGAGCGAAGAGGTGCAAATCTCCCCGAAAATGGGCGGGAAAATTACTTCTTTGCCTGTCAAACTCGGTCAGTATGTGACCAAAGGCCAAGTGTTGTTCAAACTGGATGAAAAAGAACTGCTCAACAGCGTCAAGCAGGCGGAAGCTGCCTACCAGCTGGCGCAGGCAAGCTTGAATCAGGCTGGAAGCAGTTCCGATCAAGGCTTGGTGCAGGCGAAAAACGGACTGAAGCAGGCGGAAGTTGCTTTGGCC
The DNA here is from genome assembly GCF_038000275.1 of Brevibacillus sp. FSL K6-0770. Lineage (NCBI taxonomy): Bacteria > Bacillati > Bacillota > Bacilli > Caryophanales > Paenibacillaceae > Brevibacillus > Brevibacillus sp. FSL K6-0770. Next base: position 3,255,100 of record NZ_JBBOBQ010000001.1, on the reverse strand, counting down.
GATGCCAAGGTGAACCAGCAGCGGATGAATCAGCTTTTCACGCAAGGTGCGATCTCAGCGCAGCAAATGGAACAAGCGAACATTCAGTTAACCAACGCGCAGATGGCCTATGACAACGCCCAGCAAAGTGTGCAGGTTGCCCAGCAAAAGTCCGGTGTGCAAGTATCCGCAGCATCTGCCAAACAGTCTGCTGTCAGCTTGCAAAACGCTCGCGAGCAACTGGCTAATGCGACTGTGACTTCTCCCATCAACGGATTTGTCTCCAGCGTAAGCGGAGCAGTCGGACAAATGACAGGCCAACAGCCAGTCGTCGTCGTGGTCAATACGAATCCGCTGTTGGTGAAAGCCAACCTGTCCGAAGCAGACATCACCAAAGTCAAAGTCGGGACAGTCGTAAAAGTAAACGTACAATCGACAGGCAAGACGCTTGATGCCAAAGTAACGGCGGTCAGCCCTGTGATGGATTCCGCACTCAAGGCGTATCCAGTGGAAATCAGCATCCCGAATCCTGCCAACGAGCTGAAATCGGACATGGTCGTCAATGTGACGTTCCCGTCCGAGGGAGCGAGCGAAGCGAAAGCGCTCGTCATTTCCCGCAAAGCAGTGTTTGATCGCGACGGCAAACAGTTCGTGTTCAAACTGGAGGGCGACATTGCGAAGCAGGTGGAGGTTGTCACCGGCAAATCTTCCAGCGACAAGATCGAAGTAACAAGTGGTCTGGCTGAAGGCGACAAGCTTGTCGTAACGGGAATCACTTTGCTTCAGGACGGCGGCAAGGTAAGCGTTCAGGAGTAAAGGCGGCTGTACAGCCAGCGCTTGTGCTTGTGCTTGTAATTCGAGTAAGGGAAGCGCGAGTGATTAACAAAAGAACGAAAAGAGGCGGATGGAAATCCGTCTCTTTTTTTTGCATGGAACGACGAGGAGGAGCCGTCTGGGAAAGAAATTAGATTAGATTACATAACATATATTACGTAACCTTAAATGTCACGGATTTAAGGCAAAGTGTCGCTTCCACTTTTGAAGGGGGGAAAGATTCGCTACAATAAGGAATATAGTGGATGAAACAACCTTTCGGAGGTACATATGACTGGGAATCTTACGGTGTTTTTGGCGTTTGCAGCGGGTTTTCTCTCGTTTATTTCGCCGTGCTGTCTGCCGCTTTATCCGTCCTTTTTGTCCTACATAACAGGGGTTACCGTGGATGAAGTGAAGAAGGGAAGAGCGGTTTTTCAAAAGCAGGCGTTATTACATACGCTTTTTTTCATTATTGGTTTTTCGATCATTTTTATTGCCTTGGGACTTTCGACCTCTTGGATCGGCAGCCTGTTCGTCAATCAAAAGGATCTCATCCGGCAGCTTGGCGGCATTTTGCTGGTCGTTATCGGGCTGATCATGCTGCAAGTGTTTAAAATGGACTGGATGATGCGCTCTTTCAAGGTCGATTTAAAATCAAGACCTTTGGGGTATACTGGGTCCATACTGGTGGGAATGACCTATGCTGCTGGATGGACGCCTTGTGTGGGACCAATCCTCTCCGGCATTATCGTGCTTGGGGTAACCGATCCGTCCCGGGCGTTGACGTACACATTGGCCTATACACTCGGCTTTGCCATTCCGTTTTTCGTTATGACATTCTTCATCAGTAAAGTGAAGGCGATCGTCAAATATTCGGATCAATTCATGAAAGTCGGCGGGGGCGTCATGATTTTGTTCGGCGTGCTCTTGTACACCGACAAATTGACGGACATTACTCGCGTGCTCATTCAATTGTTCGGAGGCTTTACCGGATTTTAGATCAGGTCATGCAGAGGTGACGAAATGAAAAAGCTGTTGCTGGTTGTGCTGATTGTTGCGGGAGTTGGAGCAGCTGTGTGGGAAAAGCCCCAGGAGTCAGCGCCAGTCGTAGCCAACGTACAAAAACCGGAAGTAGGCTTTATGGCGCCGTCCTTTACTTTGACCGGGCTGGACAACCAGACGTACAAAGTTGAGGGCAAGCGAAGCAAGCCTGTCGTTCTCAACTTTTGGGCATCGTGGTGCGGGCCGTGCCGGATGGAAGCGCCTGACCTGCAAAAAATGTACGAGAAGTACGGCGGGCAGATCGACATGTACGGGGTGAATGTCACGAGCAATGACAGCCCTGAGGCAGCGCAAGCGTTTGTGCAGTCCTACAAGCTGACTTTTCCCATCCCGATGGATGTCAGTGGCTCCGTGTCGAACCGCTATCTCGTCCAGGCATTTCCCACGACCTACCTGATTGACACAGAAGGAATCGTCCGCAAAAAGATTATCGGGATGATCGACGCAGGCACATTGGAGCTGGAACTTCGCCAGCTTTTGAACGGCAAAAAATAAAGAGTGGAAACCGAACCGCGGGCGACAATTTGCCTGCGGTTTTCTTTTGCTGGGCGCGCTTGGGAGTGCCTGCCTATTTTGCACAGGGTCATTCCGTTTTGTATGTTTGCCTAAAGAGCGGGGTTGTTCTCCTTCATAGACTAGAGCACCAGGGCAAAGGGAGGGGAGCGAATGGCCAAGGGCAAAGGCAAGAAAGTAAAGAAGAAAAACAGTCGGCAGCATCCCAATCAGTTGAATCTTAAAATCGTGACGTCCAGTACATGCCTGGCGTGCAAACAGCAATGCGAGCGTGGCTTGGCGTATTTGGAGCGCATGTCCCAGCCTGGTGCGATCGGAAACGGGGTTCCCTGTATTCTTACCAAACCAAAGGCGTAGAGCGAGGCAGAGGCGCCCGACGGTCAGGAGATAATCCCAGCAGATGGAGCGGCGGGGTTATCTCTTTGTGCTTTTCGGGCGCAAGCCTCTCTCTGGCGGCACAGGACGCCATGTATTATACTGGAGAAAGCGTATTTGGCACAGAAAGGAGCTGTTTTTTCATGCGTCCCTTGCAAATCTCACCGGACACCGCCGTTAAGCTTGCAGAAGCCTTGAACGTTCCCCTGGAGCGGCTGATGCACATGCCGCAACACATTCTTTTGCAAAAAATGATGGAACTGGCCAAGCAGGAACAGGAAACAAACAAGCAAGAACCTGACCCATCCGAGTAAGGCGAAGAGGACTTTTCGCAACCGCCGTGGAAAAGATACAAGAACAAGTCCATACATATACTGGAGGAGAGCAAATGGCTGCAAATGTCGCACACAAGTTTCGCACAGGGTTGAAACCGCAAGCTTTCATCGAAGGCATGACCAAAAATCAGGATACGTTCCAAAACTGGTCGGAGGCGTTTGCTTGGGCAGATGAACAGGACCAGGCCTTTTTTGCCTCGTTGCAGCATCGGGATGATCTGAGATGTTTGATTTTGGCAGCAGAATGGTGCGGAGATGTGGTCAGAAACTTGCCGGTCGTTCTCCACGCTTTAAAAGAAACAGAGATGCCTGTTGAAATTTTGGTCATGGAAGACCACCTCGACCTGATGGATGAATTTCTCACGATGGGCGGTCGCGCCATTCCAGTCGTCATTTTCGCAGATACAGGCGGACACGTGCTGGCAAAATGGGGCCCGAGACCTAGCCACGTACAGGCAATCATGACAGCGTTCAAACAGCAAAACCCAGATCGCAACGCCCCTGACTACGAAGAAAACATCAAGGTCGCTCGTGCAGAAATGCTCAAACAGTACGGAGAAGGCGCGGGCTACCAGCAAGTCATTGTCAAAGAACTGAGAGAGCTGCTCTCCTCGATTTAACAAACGCGAACAACATACAGGGCGGAGTCGCGACTCCGCCTATTTTCATGCAGAGAGGCTGAGATTGGATGCATTATTACGGAAACGAAACGATCATGTCCCTGGAGCAAGTTTTGCGTCTGGAGCCTTCCGAAGTGCGGATTTTAGAGTGGGTGCGCACCTATGAATTTTTGGAAAATCGCTTTGGTGTAGATGAGTCTGTGCCTTATTTTTTGGAGATCAAATGCGAGGCAGACCACGTCATGATTCGCAAAAACCGCATCCTGGACTTTCCGGACTACTCCTGTGAGGAGCAACTTTCGTTTGGAGAGGTGGAGCAGGCGCTTGCTGTTTTTCAACAATGGGCACAAGATATTTTAAAGCATGTCGTAAGCCCGTAAGAAAATGAGAAAAACCTATTGACGAAACTTGTGGTCCATGATAGAGTAAATAACGTCGTCTCGGACAAGCGCAAGCGGTAAGGAAGAGGCGCACGTTATTCAGCTGGGGAGATAGTGAAGTGGCTAAACACGGCAGACTGTAAATCTGCTCCCTCCGGGTTCGGCGGTTCGAATCCGTCTCTCCCCACCATTGATTTTCTAGCAGAAATGTGCTAGTATGTAAATACAGTTTTCTACATGCCGGTGTGGCGGAATGGCAGACGCGCGCGACTCAAAATCGTGAGGGAAACCGTGGGGGTTCAAGTCCCTTCACCGGCACCATATCTGAAAGATAACTCTTGGAGTGTTTGTTCCGAGAGTTTTTTTGTTTGCTTGTGGCGGCGGTCAGAAATTTAAGTGCATAATGCATGGCGCAATAAACGCTCAAGAAATTGCTCCAAAACGTCACAAGAACCTCGTGAAACCACAAGAAACTATAGGAATCCCACATGAGCTTCGAAAATTTCGCCAGATTATGGGGATATTTGGTACAATAGTAATCGTTTACTTTTGAGTTGCTGGCAAGGGAAGAGAGGGCTGTATGAATAAGTGGGAGTACATTGTGGGAGCTGTTCTTGGTGTTATCTTTTTAGTCATATCGTATCTGATCGCGAGGTTTGTGTTCGGCTATCTTTCCTGGGCGGCGACGGGAGTAGCTTTGGTGCTGCCACTCTATGCGTTTTATGCCTATATGACAAGGGTGGATGATCGCTCGACGGAAATATCGCGGTTTGTGAAAATTTCGTTTTCTGGTTCGCTCGTTTTTCTCGTTTCTTCATGGGCGCGCATCCAATATTTCGCCCCTTTTTTGGTCGCAGACATTGGCGATGTTGTCCTTCCTTATATTTACACTCTGCGGATGGCGGGAGCCTTTCTGGTGGTGTTTTTAATCGCAGGCGCAACGATTTCCAATCGCCCGCATTCGTGAGCGGGGCAGGGGTGGACAAAAGGATGGGGAGGCGGTATACTTATTATTGTTAAATATTTGAAGTGAGTAACTTTTCTCATTGTTGCGCTTGTTGTTGCGGGATGTGTGACTTGATGGAGAAAAGTGAACTTGCGGGTGTAGTTCAATGGTAGAACTCTAGCTTCCCAAGCTAGTAGCGTGGGTTCGATTCCCATCACCCGCTCCATAGAGGTAATGCGTGAAAACCTTGAGGGATCAGGGTTTTTTCTTTTTGTGTGGGTGAGTTAAGTTCAGAAAAGCGGAGTTGTTGACGGATTGTTGATGAAATGTATTGGTCGTCGCTCATTCACGGGTTGAGTTTGCCCAATTTCAAGGCAGCTTCCTGGCAAAGTTTGTTGTAACGTGCGCATAGATATCTGCGATTGTTTGATATTTCTTATGACCAAGCCATTTTTGGACCTTATAAACATATTAGAGGATAGCCCTTTGTAAATGGTTAATGAATGGGCTAGAGTAAAGGATTCGAGCTAACTCCTGTTTATTCTTACTAAGCGTTTATGATTTTACAAATTTTTATATTTCGTGTCGACATTTTTTTGCATCATTTTCATTTTATTACCATTATTATGATTAAGAGAACGCTGATTTGAGGTGATATTATCAAAAAAATTCTCTTGGTTATACTTCTTGGGCTGTTGGCACTTAGTTTTTTTGATCTTGACGTTAGCATGGGAATAAGTAAAAAGGTTTCTGTAGTTATCACAGTTGCGGTTGTTGCTTGGATGACTTATCTGGACTATAGCGGTGGAGGAAAGACGAGTGAAAAAAAAATCAAATAACTAAATCGTTACTAGCAGTTGCATTGACTACAGCTTTTCTATTGAGTGGATACTCTCAGGTAGCGGTACCCAATGTTCATGCAGCAGAACAAATTGATGACCGTGATCTTGATCTACTGCTTGAAATTGCAAAATCGGATTTGGAAGAAAAGACCTTTGTCAAGGACGGTATAGTTGTAAATGGGTACAGCAACTCCAAAGAAGCTGGGGTCAGCCAAGAAGCATTTGAAGAATTCGAAAAGATGATTAGCTTCGCAAATAACGAAATTAAAAAAGGGAATATGATCGTAGGCAAGAATATTTTAGATACAAAAGCAGATATCATAAACACAAATTCTAGTAAAGCTTGCAGTTCTAAGCAGTCAACCAAGAACATACAGCCTATGGCGTTTTATCTCGAATACTACGTAAGTGCAAGTAAAGCCACAAAGATAGGGAAAGCGTTGGCAGCAGGAATCGGAGGTGCAGCACTAGCTTCCTATCTTAAGCTTCCGGCTGCTGTAGCTGCAGTGCTTACTGCATGATACGGAGCAAATGAGTTGTGCAATTGGGATGGCAATGGATATACCCTCTACTATGTAATAACCCCAATTCCTGCCGGCTATTGCATACCAGATTGATTTTCATGTAGTCCGACAAATGAACGAACTCGGAAATTTCGCCGATTATGTATTGTTTCAATCTCTCTTGAAAAGTCTTATCTGCAAGTGTCAGCTCTATAGCGAGCGCCTATGTGCTACCAAGTGATCATTAAAGAATAGTAAATGCCCTCCTTCCATTATAGGAGGGAGGGCTTCTTGAGGCTTGTTTGTAGTAATGTAATGTTTGATTTCCATCATGTTTACTCTCCAAAGAGGGCATCAGCAAGAAACTCATCCGTTTTGGTGATTAATTCACCTCTCATTAACATTGACCACCCTTCACCGTGAGAGAACAGCGTAAAAGAAAGTAACCCCAAGATACTAAGTAGCTGACCTGTAGAATATAGCGGAAAGCAGTCATCGTAGTTGTATTTTTTTCCTGTATTTATTATGTATTTTTACATCCCTTGATACCGGGGGAACAGAACTCGAAGTCACGGTAACAAAACATGGCGGTGTAGCTGCATAAGTAAATTGCCAATAAAAACAGCCTAGCCATAACTTCGAGGCTGTTGACCAATTGTTGACGAACGATTGAACAAAACGCAATTATCAGGAAATCACCACATGAATCTGTCGATGATTTATTGTTGCAAGCGCAGCATACCAGAAAACAGGCAAATCGAAGAACTCATCAACGAAATGGCGGTGGTCAATGGGCTTGGAACATAGGCTTCTCAACGATACTGCTGAGAAACGTCTTATGAAGCAGATATACGTAGCCAAGACGCGTGGTAAACAAGAAGTTTTGAAGTCGTTTAGCAAATCGGTAATGATAATAAAGGAGAGACAGGTTGATTTCACGAAAAAACATTTCGCATCGAGATATGTAAGAGGTGAATTGATTGTTACTCTTTTACATCAATTTCCCAATCTTCTGAGCCTGTAACCTTTCCTTTCTCAACAGAAAATCGAAGGGTATGTTTTCCTGCCTCTTGGAAGTAAATTGTCCCTTCATATCCATCCTCATAAGGTTGCATAACAATGCTTACATTTTGGTTATTGTCAAAGTAAGTTACTTTTACCAGTGCATCCCGTAATGGCCTGCCATTATAATACAAATTACTCGCTACATCAATTGGGGTTTTGGCTACAATTCCATTGGCAGAACCGGCTTGTAAGTTCCAGTCAAATTCATTTCTCTGGGCTGGTGATGGCCCAAGGAAAAAACTTGCAGGAATTAAAAGTGCAAACAAGAGAGGCAGAACAACTATTAAGCTTCCAGATGCAAAAAGTTTTTTGTTCAAAATGAATTACCTCCGATTCTAATACGGAAACTGTTTCCATCTATAAGGACGAAGATGATGGTAATTAGTTACAATGTCGTTCAAATTTTTTTGCCGCCACTATGTAGAACTATTACACGGTTGAGGTTTATCAAAAAGAGGGGTAACAAACCATTAGGAGAGAATAGGCGGAAAGCAAGGGGGTACTACCTAAAGGCGCGTTTGTTTGATTAAATAGCCCACCGATTTGTGGGTAATCCAACAGTATGACGCGTATCGACATCGAAGGGATCTGACAACAGCACAGACCGCTGGTACAACGGCTGAGTCTAACCAGGGTACACAGTGAGACACCGTATGACTTTTGCAAACCGTAACAAGCGACGTGCATCTGCTCACTGGTCTGCTGATCATGACGGGTCTCGCCGGATGAACAGTAGCGAGGGAGACAGTGGTTAGAATGCTTACGACAGCAGGAATCAGGTTGACAAGCAAGGCGCTGGGGAAGGTTTCGCCTGCTGGTCTAGCTGGATTAAGAAAATAGTAGAGAATCGCACAGCAGGCCTTTTCCAAAAGGGAGAGGGCTTTTTTCATGGGGGCTGCTGTTACGACTCCCTGTTCATCAAAAAACTTGTCATTTCAGAAAATAAACACTAGCAAAAAGCACCTGAATGATGCTAAGATTTTTATGCCCGTTGTTAAGCTCTAACTTATCATCCGTTGACTGATCGCCGTGTGCGACGAAAGCCGCCTGCACGGTGAAGGCTCGTTATAAAACCGACAGATAGAGAAGGCATAAGACGAGAATAGCGGACCAGCAGTAATTAGTGCAGCTAATTCAACAGCTGTCATTGACTCTTCGTTTGGAGAGGATTCTGTTCCACGGACGATTACAGTTACAGCAAACGATCAAAACGGCAATCCGATTCAGGGCTATCAGTTTACATTTGATATCACTTTGACTCAAAGCGATATCAATACTCCAGAAGCGTACGGGATGTTCATTGGCGGTTCTCCATCTGGCATGCCATTCACCGCAACCACGACAAACGTGATGTTGCCAGTCACTGACGCTAACGGTGAAATCACTTTCCAACTCGGGTTATTGACACAACCGCTTGAAGTTGGGGACAGTATTTCAGTTCAGATCAAAACAAATGATAATTCCACTGACATCGGAAGTGCTTTTCTGTACAGCAAATAATCCAGGTGAGTCCTTAACAGAACAGTAGTAGGGAGCTGCAATTGCGGCTCCTTTTTCTTTTGCCAACAAGACTGACAGCGCGTCCCGATCTGACCTGGGCTTTTGTTGCCACAAAGGGGGAGAAGGCGGGGAGAAACAAGGATGAAGATAAAGACCTACCAAAATAGATTACCGGTATCCTGGCGGCTATCAGCAAGATCGAAACGGAAATCAAGCAGCTGATACCAAAAAAGAGAGGTTGCCAGGTTCGCACTGTTACATGAGGTGTGTTCTGGCGCCTGTTTTACTTGGCCTGCAGACTGGGGCGTATCACGGTGAAGAATTAGAAGGAGGATGCGACGAGGGGCCTTCCGTTTGGGTTTGGAAAAGAATCTGGAAGCAGCGAGCGGAGGGAGCTTCCAATAGGCGACAGCAAGATAGCACCAACAACAAAACAAACTAATTTTAATCGTAACAATGGGAAAACTACCAAGAAAACGCTGGATAGGGGAAAACGCATGATATCGGAATGTAAGCGATTTTTACTCGGTAGACCCATGAAATCAAGCGAGCTTGCCGCAGAAAAGTTAAATAAAGTCAAAGCTTTGGCTGTTCTTTCATCTGATGCCCTGTCTTCTGTCGCTTACGGGACCGAACAGATTCTCATCGTGTTGATTACGTTGGGTGCGGCAGCAATGTGGTACTCTATCCCGATATCGATTGCGGTGATCGGTCTTTTGACCATACTCATTTTGTCTTACCGCCAAACCATCTTTGCTTACACAACAGGCGGCGGGGCATACATTGTCGCAAAGGACAATTTGGGAACCACTTCTGGCCTGGTTGCGGGCGGCTCGTTACTTGTGGACTACATTTTAACGGTTGCGGTTAGTACGTCTGCTTCCACAGACGCGATTACTTCGGCATTTCCCGTGCTGCATGACCATCGTGTGCTGATTGCCCTGTTCATGATTACCATCGTAACGGTACTAAATTTACGCGGAATAACAGAATCCGCAACGGTTTTAATGTATCCTGTCTATTTGTTTGTCGTCGCTATTCTTGCGTTAATTATTGGCGGCGGGTATCAATGGATCGCGGGAAATGTCCAAGCGCATCCCCCTGAATACGGGGCCGTTGTTCCGGGTATCACGTTATTTTTGCTTTTGAGGGCATTCAGCTCAGGCTGTTCGGCATTAACAGGGGTCGAAGCTGTGTCAAATGCCATTCCTAACTTCAAGGAGCCAGCACCGAAAAATGCCGCAGCGACGCTTTTGTTGATGGGACTGATCCTTGGCGTCATGTTCATGGGCATTAGCTTGCTGGCGTATTTGTACGGGATTTCGCCAAGACGAGCGGAAACGGTGGTATCTCAAATCGCTTCGGCGGTTTTTGGACGCGGAATCATGTATTACTCGATTCAAACGGTCACTGCACTTATTTTATTTCTGGCCGCCAATACGGCTTTTGCGGCCTTTCCGTTACTCGCCTTTATGTTAGCCAAAGACAGATTTATGCCAAATATGTTCATGGTCCGGGGAGATCGTCTTGGGTTTTCAAACGGGATCATCTTTTTGGCGATCCTTTCCGCCATTTTGGTGATTGCTTTTGAAGGAGAAACGGAAAACCTCATTCCTTTGTATGCGCTAGGGGTTTTTATCCCGTTTACTTTGTCACAGGCAGGTATGATGAAACGCTGGATTTCGAAAAAGCCGCCAGGGTGGCTGCTGCCTTTTCTCATTAATACGTTTGGAATGCTCACGACGTTGACGATTTGCCTGATCTTTTTGGTGACGAAACTGGCGCAAGTATGGTCGATTTTTGTATTCCTTCCTATCGTTATTTTCATCTTCCGGAAAATTAACCAGCATTATCGAGAGCTGGCAGATGAGTTGCGACTTGATATCCAAACAGAAAAACCCGATCCAAAAGGGAGCGTCATCGTGATTCCGGTGGCCGGGATTTCGCAGGTGGTTAAAAATACGATTAGTTACGCTCAGTCCCTGTCAGACGACATTGTCGCTGTCTACGTCGGGTTCAGCGATGAAGACATGAAAAAAATGGAGGAGAAGTGGGCGCTGTGGAATCCCGGAGTGCGCTTGATTATCTTGCGTTCGCATTATCGCAGTATTATTAGGCCGCTGTTTAAGTTTATTGACACGGTGGAGTGGAAAAAGGCAGAGACGGATCATGTGACTGTCATGATTCCGCAGTTTATTACGAAGCGCTGGTGGCATAATTTGTTGCATAACCAGACGAGTTTATTGATCCGAGCGTATTTGTTCGCCCGCCAAGATGTAAAAATCGCTACAGTTCCGTATCGATTAAAGAAATGAAGTAGAGGGCGATTGCTGCATGCAGCCGAAGAAAAACCTTGACCCTCAAGGTTTTTCTTTTTGTGTTTGTGTGGCGATGAACATGGGCAGGCAAAAATCGCTCTTGGCGATATCGTGGACAAGGGCGTTGAGCTTTTGCTGCGCGACAAATCGCAGGCAAAAATTTTGCCCGATCCCCAGGCGTAATCTCTTTTTTGTGGGCGGTTGTCTTGCGAGCACCCACCCGTTCCCATGCACTTGATCGGTAGCCAAAAACAGCTTCATCCAGTATAATAATGAGAATAATTATCATCGAACTGGATGAATTTGGGCTTGAGGTGCATGCAAAATGAGTGCGGCAAACTTCCATGACAACTTTCAGTCTTATGTAGAGCGGCTCGGCGTACAAGCGCCTCACGGAAACGAGCAGGATCCAGCCACTGTGCCCGCAAGCGACGGAGAAGGCTATATCCGCCGGGTGATCCCGCGCAACGATATCGAGCTTGTGGTCGCGAAGCACGCCTTTTATCGCGAGCAGCAGCTTTCGGTGCAAACGACAGCCCCGATGGTGGAGCTGAATTTTTGCATGCAAGGCGCTCGTGCCCTGCATATCAAGGGCAGACAGCATGAGTTTACGACCGGAACGTGCTCGCTGCAATTCATGGGGCAGTTTGAGGCGGCTTTCGAATACAGGCGGGACGATCCGTTTTACATGCTGGGCATCGGGATTCCGGTGACGACTTTCCGCGAGTTCATGGCCGACGCGGAAGGGGGGACGGACGTAGAGTTCTCGCAAGTTCTCGGGCAGTCGCCTTTTCGGATTTGGCAAGAAAAAATCTCGCCGGCGGCTACGGTTGTCGCCGAGCGCTTGATTCAGGGGGCGTTGCAGCCGCGAACGAGGAATCTGGAGCTGCAATGCGGGGCTTTGGAGCTTTTCTCGATGGCTTTTCGTTCTTTTTTGACGGAATCAAACCCGGAGGCGGACAGTCTCTCCAAAAGCGATCGGGAAAAAATCCGGCTGGCGAGAGACATTGTCGTGGAAAACATGGCAGAGCCGCCGTCGCTGCTTGCCTTGTCCCGCATGATCGGCTTGAACGATTACAAGCTGAAGGTCGGCTTCAAGGCTATGTACAACAACACAGTGTTCGGCTTTTTGCGCGAAAAACGGCTGGAGAAGGCGTGGCAGCTGCTCCAGTCGGGCGACATGAACGTCACCGAGACGGCAAGCGCTGTCGGTTACTCGAATACGAGCTACTTCGCCGAAGCGTTTCGGGAGAAGTACGGAGTGAATCCGGGAGCTTTTGTCAGACAGACAGCCGCTTGGGCGAAGCAGTAAAAAGGATAGGGATGAGCAGCCGTTCGATGCCTAACATGTGGGCGTCGGGCGGTTTTTTTCGTGCAGCGAGGCTCGTCCCGGTTTTTTTGTGAAAAGGATATCCGTACAACCAGCAAAGTAGTCCGTCTGGTGGTGGAACGGACTGGCGATGTTTAGTATCTTACCTTTTAGTGATAATGATATTCATTCACATATTATCATGTGTATTTCCTGCCAGATGAAGGATCGACACAAAAAGGAGAGAGACAAGCGCATGGCAAAAAATGCCTCATTTTGGTTCAAACTTGTGTTCCTCGCGGCTTTGCTCGTGACAGGATGCAGCAGCAACGGAAGCAGCGAGAAAGCAACGCTAGGGGAGCAAAGCAACCAGACAGCCACTACTGCGGCCGCGACCACGCAGGATAACACCGCAACCGCAGTCGCCTATCCGAAAACAATCAAGCATTTGGCTGGCGAAACGGTCATTCCGCAAAAGCCGTTGAAAATCGCCACGCCGTACATTGCCTTCGTGGATTATCTCGCGGTTTTGGACGAGTATCCGATCGCCGCACAAGGCGTGGCGACGATCCAGCGCAATTTTCCCGTCCTGAGCAAGCGGTTGGAAAACAAAGACATCGCGGATCTCGGCATGGAGGTCGATCTGGAAAAGCTGCTGGCGATGGCGCCGGACGTAATTATCGCGGCGAATGACATGACAGATCAATACGAAAGCTTGTCGCGGATCGCACCGACCGTCATCCTTCCCCAGGCTGGCGATTGGCGCGAGACGTTGGAACAAATCGCACAGGTCATCGGCAAGGAAGACAAGGCGAAGAGCGTCTTGGCGGATTTCGACCGCAAATCGGCGGAATACAAGGAGAAGCTGGCGTTTCGCAGTCAGGAGTCGGTCATGTTTGTGATGTACAATGAAAAAGATACGTTCACGACATGGAACGACGGACGGTTTGACCCGTTTTACGTCGGCCTCGGTCTGAAACGCGTGGATGGCAGCCAGGCGCAAGGGCAGCTTTCCATTGAAAGTCTGGCTGCTTTGAACCCGGATCATCTGTTTGTGATCAACAACTGGCAAACGCCGATCGCCGGAGGAGTCAAAGCTGCTCTGAAAGACAACAAAGTGTGGAACAGCCTGAACGCGGTGAAAAACAATCATGTGTACGAGTTGAAAGACCCGTCTTTGCCTGGCCCGATGGCGCTTGCCAAAATCCAGGGGATCGAAGACATCATGCAGGCGATGGGCCAGTAATCTCCTGACCGAATCGCGTCCGCTCTCGACGTGAACCAGCGAAAGCGCTATTGCCCAGGCAGTGGCGTTTTCGTTTTTGGCTTTTGCTTTTCGCCTATATTCGGTACACTTGTTTTAATTCAACTGGACTGGAAATGGAGTGGAACGAGCCGTGGCCAAGCAAGGAAAAACGAATGCGATGCGAATCTTGGAGAAAGAAAAGATCGAATACGCCATGCTGACCTACCAGACGGACGACGGAAAAATTGACGGAATTTCCGTGGCGCAAAAAATCGGCAGGGAAGCGGGTGTCGTCTACAAAACATTGGTTTCCCAAGGGACGAGCCGTGCTTACTACGTATTCGTCATTCCCGTGGAAGCCGAGCTGGACTTGAAAAAGGCGGCAAAAGCGGTTGGCGAGAAAAAAATCGAAATGATCCCGGTGAAGGACATTACCGCTGTAACCGGGTACGTGCGCGGCGGCTGTTCGCCCGTGGGGATGAAAAAACTGTTCACGACGATCGTCGACAGCAGCGCCGAACAGATGGGGCGGATCATCGTCAGCGGCGGACAGATCGGCATGCAGATTGAGCTGGATGTGGCTGGTTTGCTCCAAGCGACAAAAGGGCGGCTGGCTGACGTTTCCGGAGCGCCAAGTGAATAAAAGGCTCTTGTCTTGTCTGGATTTCCAAAACCTCATTGACACATCGGAATAATAGTAATAATCTAAACGGAGAAAATCTGTTACCGCCGATTGGTCAACCAAAGGCTCCTGTTCGCTACAGGGGCCTTTTTGCGTCCAAAAAAAGCGGGTAACACCAATGCCGACGGTGTAGGATTGAGGAGGAGAGACGATGGGACAAAAAAGACAGCTAAAGCTCGGAGCCATGATCCACGGGATCGGCGGCCATATGGGAGCATGGAGGCACCCGGATGTGCAGGCGGATGCGAGTGTCAGCTTCGCTTTTTACAGCCAGCAAGCGCAAAAGGTAGAGGCGGGGAAGTTTGATCTCGTCTTCGTCGCGGATGGCTTGTATATTAACGAAAAATCGCTGCCGCATTTTTTGAACCGCTTTGAGCCGATTTCGATTTTGTCGGCTTTGGCCGGGGTCACGGGAAAGATCGGATTGGTGGGCACGGTGTCGACTTCCTACAGCGAGCCGTTTACGGTAGCCCGGCAATTCGCCTCGCTCGATCTGATCAGCGGCGGCCGCGCAGGCTGGAACGTAGTCACTTCTCCCTTGGAAGGGTCAGCGAAAAATTACGGCAACAAACCGCACCCGGACCACGCCTTGCGCTACCGGATCGCCGAGGAATATTTGACGGTGGCAAAAGGACTGTGGGATTCGTGGGAGGACGACGCCTTCGTGCGGGACAAACAAACAGGCGTCTTTTTCGATCCGGCGAAAATGCATCGCCTGGATCATCAAGGGGAGTTTTTTGCTGTGCAAGGCCCGCTCAATATCGCCAGGTCCAGTCAAGGGCAACCCGTTATTTTTCAGGCAGGCTCCTCAGAAAGCGGCAAAGAGCTGGCAGCCAAGTCTGCGGACGCCGTCTTTACCGGGCAGGAAACGCTTGAGGACGCCCGGCGTTTTTATCGGGAAGTAAAAGAGCGGGCGGCAGCCTATGGCCGAAGCGAAGACGACATCCTGATTTTCCCCGGGATCAACCCGATCATCGGCAAAACGCCAGAGGAAGCCAGGCGCAAGCACGCGGAGCTTGCCAGTCTGATCGGCATTGAGCAGGCGCTGCATTATTTGGGCCGATTTTTTGACCACCATGATTTCTCCCAATATCCGCTGGACGAACCGTTTCCAGAGCTGGGCGAGGTAGGCAGCAACAGCTTCCGCAGCACGACAGACAAAATTAAGCAAAAGGCGAGGGAAGAAAACTGGACGCTGCGCCAAACCGCGCTCTACACGGCGACACCGGAAGGCGAGTTCATCGGCACTCCCGAGCATATTGCCAATCTGATTGAGCATTGGTTTTTGCAAAAAGCGGCAGACGGATTCATTGTTCAGGCGAATGTCCCGCGTGCCTTGGACGATTTCGTCGAGCTGGTTGTCCCGATTTTGCAAGAGCGAGGCTTGTTCCGCACCGAATATGAGGCGGACACGCTGCGCGGTCATCTCGGGATTTCTGTTCCCGCCAATCGCTATGCGCTGGAACAAGGCAAAAAGCCGGATGCAGCAGACGTCCATTCGTAACGCCAAAAGCATCTGCCAAAGGAAAAGAGCTAATCAGGACATGAGTCTGCGGGAGCATTTCATCCAGCACCGCAGGCTTTTTTCATGGCAAAAAAAGCTCCTTCTCGCGCCAAACGCATCAGAAGGAGCTTTTTCATCGGTGGAGAAAAGGCAAGGCGTATTCCTATTACTTGACCGTTAATTCGAGAAAGGCTTCCTGCAACAGTTCGTAAGACAGCAAGCGCTTCTGGAATGGCTTGATCGGGGTATGGATGATCAATTCCTCTACCTGATGCTTGGAAGCGATGGCCAACAGCTTTTCGCGCACCGACTCTTTTGTGCCGGCAATGACATTCGCTTCCTTTACTTCAATCGTGTAGTCCTCGTGGGATTGCTGCCCATACTCTTCCGCCTTTTTCAAACTCGTGACCGTGACGATTTTCCCGCTTTTCAGATGAATTTTGGCCACTTTGGTATCGGCGGCAAGCTGGGCGGCTTCTTCCTCGCTTGGCGCGACAATGACGGAAACAGCCAGGATCGCAAGCGGAGTGGCCCGTTTGCCTGGTCGAAACTGCTGGCGGTACGCGGCAAAGGCGGCTTGGCAAACCGTCTCGTCCTGGTTGATAAACAGCGCGAACACATACGGGACTCCGCGCTCTGCGGCAAGCTGTGCGCTGGCTACGCTCGTGCCCAGCAAGTAGATCCCGACTGGCTCATCCGGAATCGGCACTGCTTTCAAGCCGTACAGCGGATGTGCCGGATGAAGCTCGTCGTGCAGGAACAGCTCAAGCTCCGCGAGCTTTTCTTCGAGGGAGGAGCCGGATGCTCCTGGCTGCTGCTGCAACGCCTTGGTCGAGAGCGGCAGTCCACCCGGCGCGCGGCCGATCCCGAGATCGATCCGCCCCGGAGCGAGAGAAGCGAGGACGTGAAAATTTTCCGCTACTTTATAAGGACTGTAATGCTGGAGCATGACGCCGCCTGAGCCGATGCGGATGCGGCTTGTTTTGGCCAACAGATGAGCGATCAGCACCTCTGGCGATGAGCCGACGACATGATCGAGGTCGTGATGCTCCGCCACCCAGAACCGATGATAGCCCCACGCTTCCGCCTTTTGCACCAGTTCAATCGTGTGCTGGAAGGCTTCTGTTGCTGTTTCTCCTTCTTGAATCGGACTTTGATCGAGAATGCTCAAAGTAAGTGCCACGGTTTCTCTCCCCTAACGATGCGATTCTAAGGTCAAGCAAACACAAAAAGCCCCTTGCAAGCAAAAATCGCGAAGGGGCTTCTGGTGGTCCAGTCAGCTTATTTCCTTAGTTGTTTACTCGGATTTTAACGATAACGTATGCCGCTGTCAATGCAATCGTGAAAAATGCCTGCAGACCGTACGTTGAATTTACGCAGAAAAAATCCGTTGACGAAACAGATTGGGGATGATAATATCCCTAGTAATCCGATAAGAATTTAAAAAGTCATCGACCAGACCACTGGAGAGGCTTCCTGCTTGGCATCATACAGCAGGAAGTCTTTTTGTTTACCGGAGACGGAGAGAAAAAGCAGCGAGAAGATAGGGAGGGAATGGAAGTGTCTGATGGACAGGAGAAAAAAGTCGTCGTGTGGGGGCGAGAAGGTTGCTCCTATTGTGAAAATGTGAAAGCTATTTTGGAAACGAACAACCAGCTGTACGAATGGATCGATGTAGCAGGAAAAGACGTGCTGCGCGACGTTTTGGAAGTCAAGTACGGCACGCGCTTGATTCCGCTGGTGGAGATTGGCGGCGAGGGGAAATATGAAGCCTTGCTCTACAACCAGCTGGATCGGCTGGAGTCTCTCCTGGATCGTTAGTTCGTTAGTTGCTTCCTGGCCCGAACAACCGCACAAAAGACAAAAGGCAGCGGAAGCAACTTCCCATAACCGGATCGATAAGGCGACAGACCGCTTGCGGTCACATTCCTTTTCAGGAAAACGTCCCGACGTGTTTCCAAAGAAAAAGTCAGCTTGGCTAGGAGGAGATTGGATGGGAATCGGAGCGGCGGTTTGGAAGGAGCAGTCGCCGGCTGGCAGCCCGAGCGAGGCGAAAGAGGGCATGATCGCTTTTCAGCAAGTAAGCAAAACGTTCGAAAGCGGCGGCAAAACCGTCGAAGCGTTGAAAGACGTCACGCTCACGGTGGAAAAAGGCGACATTTTTGGCGTCATCGGCTTTAGCGGGGCAGGAAAAAGCACCTTGCTGCGCACCGTCAATTTGCTGGAGCGTCCCACAGCTGGCTCCGTCATTGTCGACGGAAAAGACTTGAGCAAGCTTTCGGTCAAAGAGCTGAGAAGCGTCAAGAAAAACATCGGCATGATTTTTCAGCAATTCAATCTGCTGGAGACCAAAACCGTGTTTGACAATGTAGCGATGCCGCTGGTGCTCGGCGACACGCCGAAAAAACAGATTCGCGAGCGAGTCGACGAGCTGCTGTCTTTCGTCGGTTTGACGGACAAAGCGGGCAGTTACCCGAACCAGCTCTCCGGCGGCCAGAAGCAGCGTGTCGGGATCGCCCGTGCCCTTGCGACCAACCCGTCGATTTTGTTGAGCGACGAGGCGACATCCGCACTCGACCCGCAGACGACCGAATCGATCTTGCAACTGTTGCAGCGCGTGAACAAAGAGTACAACATCACGATCTTGATGATCACGCATGAAATGAACGTCATCAAGGAGATTTGCAATCGCGTGGCCGTCATGGAGCATGGGGCGGTTGTCGAGCAAGGCAGCGTCCTCGATGTTTTTGCCAATCCGCAGACGGAAGTGGCACGCAATTTTGTCAAATCAGTCGTGCGCGATGATATTCCGCCAAGCGTGCACAAGCTGCTCGCAGCCAAACGGGGCAAGTCGAAAATTATCAAGATTCACTTCATCGGCGAAAGTACGGGACAGCCGATGCTCTCCCAGGTGGCCAAACGCTTCAACAGCGACGTGAATGTACTGTTTGGCAGCATCACAGAGCTTGCGGGCGTGCCTTTTGGCAATCTGATCGTGGAGCTTGCTGGCAACGAGGCGGACATAGCCCGCGCGTATCACTACATTCAGCAACAAAATGTGACGGTGAAGGAGATTGTTTCGTGATGGAAGTCAGTTCTGAGCAAGTTTTTCAGGCGCTGTATGAAACGGTCTACATGGTAAGTGTGTCACTGGTGTTTGCGACCGTGATCGGTTTGCCGCTCGGCATTTTGCTCGTCGTCACCAGAAAAGGGCACATTTTGGAAAATTCGGCGATCTTCTCGGCCTTGAATCCGGTGATCAACGTGCTGCGTTCTGTGCCGTTCATTATTTTGCTGGTGGCGATTATTCCGTTCACACGTCTGGTGGTGGGAACGTCCATCGGGACGACTGCGGCGATTGTTCCGCTCGTGATCTACACGGGGCCGTACATCGCCCGCTTGGTGGAAAACTCGCTGCTGGAAATCAATCCCGGCATTATTGAAGCAGCCGAGGCGATGGGAGCGACTCCGCTGCAAATCATTTTCCGCTTCCTCATTCCCGAGACGCTCGGGTCTTTGATCCTCAGCATTACGACTGCAACGATCGGACTGATTGGTGCAACGGCGATGGCCGGAGCGGTTGGCGGCGGAGGAATTGGCGACCTGGCGATTACATACGGGTACCAACGCTTCAGCACGATCACGATTGTGGCAACGGTCATCATTTTGGTCGTGCTCGTCCAGGGTATTCAATCATTGGGCAACGTGTTCGCCCGGAAAATTCGCCGAAACTAATCGAAACCTCGCAAAAGACAGGAGAGAAACCAACGATGAAAAAGCTCGCCATTTCCATACTGCTGACCCTCGTGACGATTGTCGCCGCAGGGTGCGGAAGCGCAGCAGACCAAAAAAGCTTGAAAATCGGGATTCGCGGCTCGGAATCGCGGACGTGGGAGTTCGTGAAGGAGCAGGCTGCCAAACAGGGGCTTGCCATCGAACTGGTGCAATTCAATGCCAACGTCAACCCGAATACGGTGCTGTTGGAAGGCGAGATCGACGCCAACGCTTTCCAGCACGTCGCTTTTCTCGATCAGTTCAATACGAAAAACAACTCGGAAATCGTTCCCGTCGGCTCGACGATCATCGCGCCGTTGGGCATTTACTCCGACAAGTACAAAAAAATCGAAGAAATCCCGGACGGGGCAAAAATCGCCCTGCCGAACGACGATTCCAACTGGGGCCGCTCGCTGCTTTTGCTCCAGGAAGCGGGCTTGATCAAAGTCGTTGACAACTTTGACGGCTTCGGCGGCCAAGACAAAATCAAAGAAAATCCGAAAAAGCTGGAAATCGTTCCGGTCGATCCGGCGACTACGCCGCGCGTCATGAAAGACGTGGCCGCTTCGATCATCAACAACGGGACGGCGGTCGAAGCGGGCTTTTTGCTCAAAGACTCCATTTTTCACGAAAGCAAAACCGCCAAGCCGTACATTAACGTGATCGCGACCACCAAGCAAAACGAGAACCGCGAAGAGTTGAAAAAGCTGGTCGCCGTGTACCAATCGAAAGAAGTATCGGATTTTATCACCCAGACTTACAAAGGAAACTACATTCCGACACAAGTGACGGTCGAGGAGTTGAAAAACTTCAAAGACGCGTTTAAAAGCAAGCCGTAAAGCCGTTTGAACAGCAAGGCAGCAAATTTTATGCAGGAGGAAGGGGAGCAGTGCCATGCCGCAAAAAAGACAGATTCACTTGTCCGCCTATCTGGTAGGGACCGGGATTCACGTCGCCTCCTGGCGTCTGCCGGAAGCGCGAAAAAATGCCAGCATTGACATCGAATACTACAAATATTTGGCGCAGACAGCCGAGCGGGGCAAGTTCGACATCGCATTCATCGCGGATAGCCTGGCGGTGAACGAAGACTCGCACCCGAATATTTTGAACCGTTTCGAGCCGACGACATTGCTCGCTGCCCTCGCTGGCGCGACCAGTAAAATCGGCTTGGTCGCCACAGCGTCGACCACGTATTACGAACCGTACAATCTCGCGCGCCTGTTCGCCTCCGTCGACCACATCAGCAACGGCCGCGCGGGCTGGAACATGGTGACGACCGGAGACGCTACCGGGGAAACGGGACGCAATTTCAGCCGCAATAACCACCTGGAGCACGATCACCGTTACGAGTGGGCTGAGGAGTTCATCGATGTCGTTCAAGGCTTGTGGGATTCCTGGGAAGACGACGCTTTTGTCCAGGACAAGGAAACGGGCGTCTTTTTCGACCCGAATAAGCTGCATCGACTCCATTACAAAGGGACGTACTATTCGGTCCAGGGGCCGCTGAATATCGGCCGATCGAGACAGGGGCAACCCGTTATCGTGCAGGCAGGCGCGTCTGAGCCAGGACAAAGGCTGGCAGCGCGTACCGCCGAAGTGGTCTTCTCGCATGTCAAAGATTTTGAACGCGCCAAAGCATTTTACCGCAGCTTGAAAAGCAAGCTGGCCGATTACGGTCGCACGCCTGACCAGCTGCATATTTTGCAAGGCATTTCGCCGATCGTCGCGGATACGAAGGAAGAAGCAGAAGCGATCCACCGCCGTCTGCACGACTTGCTTTTGCCGGAGCAAGGGCTGCGCTTTTTGTCCGGCTACTTGGGCAAGGTCGATTTCAGCAAATACTCGCTGGACACCCCGGCAAAAGAAGTGGAGTTCCCGCAAGACAACGGGATTCAAAGTCATTTTGAGTGGATGACAGATTTGATCCGCCAAAAAAATCCGACTTTGCGCGAGTTGTACGCCCTGCTCGAAGGCGGCCCCAATCGCGAGCTGATCGGCACGCCGGAACAAATTGCCGACGTGCTGGAAAAGTGGTTTACCCAAGGGGCGGCAGACGGCTTCATGTTTATCGCTCCAGTTTTGCCGCAAGGTTTGGAAGCTTTCGTGGACAAAGTCATCCCGCTGTTGCAGGAAAGAGGCTTGTATCGCCACGATTACGAGGGCGATACGCTGCGGGAGCATCTCGGGCTGGAAAAACCGTACAACCGCTTGGCCGTGCGCAGCCGGGCATTAAGCAAAGTCGAGTCCTGAACGTAGCAGCAGGTCAGGTGACAGAAGAAAGGAGAGGTTCAGGATGAGCACAGAAACGCAGGAGCTGACACGAACCGATTGGGAGCAGAAGCTGATCGCGATTCGCAGACAGTTGCATCAATACCCGGAAGTGGCCTACGAAGAATTTGAAACGACCCGTTCGATTCGGGAGTGGCTAACAGAAGCGGGGATTCGCCTGATCGAGCTGCCGCTGGCAACAGGCGTCGTGGCGGAAATCGGGGGCAAAAACGCTGGCCCTGTGATCGCCCTGCGCGCCGACATCGACGCGTTGCCGATTCAGGAGGAGACGGGGCTGCCCTATGCCTCAACCATCGTCGGAAACATGCACGCTTGCGGGCACGACTTTCACACCGCCGTCATCCTGGGCGCTGCTTTTTTGCTAAAGCAGCAGGAGGAAAAGTTGCCCGGAACGGTGCGTCTGCTGTTTCAGCCGGCAGAAGAAAAAGGTACGGGAGCGGCGCTTTTGATAGAAAAGGGCGCTTTGGACGGCGTGACGGCGATTTTCGGGCTGCACAACAAGCCTGATCTGGAAGTCGGGAGCGTCGGGATCAAGCCGGGAGCGTTGATGGCGAGTGTCGATGGCTTCGATATCGAGGTGGAAGGGCTTGGTACGCATGCGGCAATTCCTCACGCCGGAATCGATCCGATTGTCGCCGCATCGCAGATCGTGACCGCGCTGCAATCGATTGTCAGCCGCAACGTCAGCCCGCTGGAAAATGCGGTCGTCAGCGTGACGACGATCCACGGAGGGACGACCTGGAACGTGATCCCGGATAAGGTCGCTCTCGGCGGCACAGTCCGCACGTTTCAGGAGGAAGTCCGGCAGAAAATCCCGGGGCGCATTCGGGCGATCATCGAGGGAGTCGCTGCGGCATACGGGGCGAAAGTGAGCCTGCGCTGGTTCAAAGGCCCGCCTTCCGTGCAAAACGACGGCCCTTTGACCAAACTGGCGGCCGAAACAGCGGAGAAGCTCGGCTTGCAAGTCGTCACGCCTGAGCCGTCCGCCGCAGGGGAAGATTTCGCCTATTATCAGCAAAAAATTCCCGGCGTGTTCGTTTTCGTCGGAACATCCGGGACAAACGAATGGCATCATCCCGGATTTACCGTAGATGAACGGGCGATTGCGATCAGCGCGAACTATTTTGCCGAGCTGGCCTGGCGTGCTCTGAAAGGCGGGTGAGAGTAGCAGATGATCCACATTAGCAACTTGAGCAAATCATACAAAACCGCCAAAGGCGTCATTCCCGTTTTGCAAAACATCGATCTGTTCATCCCCAAGGGCGACATCTTCGGAATCATCGGCTTTTCCGGGGCGGGCAAATCGACCTTGATCCGTTGCTTGAATCGGCTGGAAGAGCCGGATTCGGGCACCATCGAGATCGGGGGAAAAGTGATTACCGATTTGCCGGAGAAGGAGCTGCGGCAGGCGCGGCAAAAAATCGGCATGATTTTTCAGCAATTCAACCTGCTTGACGCGCGCACCGTTTTTCAAAATGTCGCTTTTCCGCTGGAGGTGGCGGGGCATCCGAAGCCGTTCATCCGCGCCCGGGTCCGAGAAATTCTCGACCTGGTGCAGCTTGGCGACAAGGAGAACGTCTATCCGTTTCAGTTGAGCGGCGGGCAAAAGCAGCGCGTCGGCATCGCCCGCGCGCTCGTCAACCAGCCTGATCTGTTGCTCAGCGACGAAGCGACATCCGCTCTCGATCCGCAGACGACTTATTCCATCCTGGAGCTTTTGCGCGAGATCAACCGCCAGCTCAAGCTGACGATCGTGCTCATTACCCACGAGCTGGACGTACTCCAGCATGTGTGCAACAACATGGCGGTAATTGAAAATGGCCAGATCGTCGAAACCGGGACGGTGGAGAAATTTTTCCTCAACCCGGAAAGCGACACGGCGAAGCGCTTCGTCCATATTATCGATCATTACCGGGAGAAGCGGAGCGTA
Source organism: Brevibacillus sp. FSL K6-0770 (assembly GCF_038000275.1). NCBI lineage: Bacteria > Bacillati > Bacillota > Bacilli > Caryophanales > Paenibacillaceae > Brevibacillus > Brevibacillus sp. FSL K6-0770. The sequence continues at coordinate 3,231,112 of NZ_JBBOBQ010000001.1, read as the reverse complement.
ATGGAAGGAGTCGGGGCAGGCATATGAACAACGATCTGATTGACTTGCTCTGGGAAGGGCTATTGGAGACGCTTTACATGGTTTTTTGGTCGTCTTTGTTTGCGCTCGCGATGGGCGTCGTGCTTGGGGTCACGCTGGTTGTTACCGACAAAGGAGGCATTCTCGAAGCGCCGAAGCTGAACAAGGTCATCAGTACCGTAATTAACGGTGTCCGCTCTCTTCCATTGATCATTTTGATCGTCCTGCTGTTGCCTTTGTCGCGCCTGATCGTCGGTACGACGCTTGGGCCAACGGCGGCGATTGTCTCCTTGTCGATCGGTGCCGCTCCTTTTCTCGGACGAATTATCGAAAGCGCGTTGAAAGAAGTGAGCGCCGGGAAGATTGAGGCCGCCAAGGCGGTCGGGGCTACTCCGTTCACGATCATTTTTCGCGTGCTGATTCCCGAGGCGATGCCAGCCCTCGTGCGCGGAATTACGATCGGAATTATCGGGATCACCGAGTTTACGGCCGTAGCAGGGGCGATTGGGGCAGGCGGGCTTGGCAGCCTGGCGATCCGTTTCGGCTATCAGCGCTTTCGCGAGGATGTGCTGATCGCCACGGTCCTGCTCATTATTTTGCTCGTGCAAATCATTCAATGGTCGGGCGATTTGCTCGTCAAATCGATCAACAAGAAGCGGTACAAATTCGAATAAAGCCAGCGTGAGCGAAAAAAATCAGAGATTCATCACTAGAGGAGTGGAACGTATGAGAAAAAAAGGTCTTGGGGTCATTTTTAGTGTACTTGTCGCATTCAGCATGGTAGCAGCAGGGTGCGGCTCAGGTTCCGGTTCCGGCGCATCGGGCAGCCAGTCGTCCAGTTCGGCTCCCGCAGCACCAGCCCAGTCCGGCTCCGGGCAGGCGGCAGAACCAGCCAAAGAAGTCACCTTGAAGGTTGGCGCAGCCCCTGTCCCGCACGCGGAAATTTTGGAGTTCGTGAAGCCAAAGCTGAAAGAGCAGGGCGTGAATTTGGAAGTCGTCGTTCTCGATGACGAGGGACAGCTGAATCCGGCTTTGCAAGACAAGCAGATTGACGCGAACTTTTTCCAGCACGTCCCGTATTTGGATTCGATCAAAACCGAAAAAGGCTATGACTTTGCGGTGACGACAAAAGTTCACGTAGAACCGATCGGATTTTACTCTGACAAGCTCAAATCCAAGGACGAGATTCAGGAAGGGGCGAAGATCGGCATTCCGAACAACCCGTCCAACGAATACCGCGCGTTGATCTTGTTGCAGGAACAAGGCTGGATCAAGCTGAAAGACGGTCTGACAACCTATCAGGCGACGCCAAAGGATATCGCGGAGAATCCGAAAAAACTGGAGTTCATCGAAGCGGAAGCGTCCACATTGCCGCGAGTTTTGCCCGACCTCGCTGGCGCGGTGATCAATACAAACGTCGTGCTGGAAGCGAAAATCGATCCGAAGAGCGCTCTGTTCCGGGAAGGGGCGAACTCGCCATACGCCAACGTGATTACGGTTCGCAAAGGCGACGAAAACCGGGACGAGATCAAAAAGCTGGATGCCGTTCTTACTTCACCTGAGGTCAAAAAGTTCATCGAAGACAAATACGGTGTCGCTGTCGTTCCCGCTTTTTAACTGGTCCGGGAGAAGGGAGCAAGTCGACCATGAAGGAAAATCAGCGAGCAAAAGCCATTCGCATCCGCGATGCACGAGGCGAGGATCAGGAGCAGATCAAACAGCATTTGCTCGAAGCGTACACGCAGTACGAGCAGCTGCTGTCGGTAGAGCGATGGACGCGCTACAAGCAGGAGATCGAAGAATCCGCGCAAGGACGCCAGACGATTGCTTTTCTTGTTGCAGACTGGGGCGATGAAATCGTCGGCAGCGTCCAGTTGTTCGCTTCGGCACAGTCGGCCTACAATCGGCCTGAGCTGGAAATTCATACGCCGATCATCCGGTTTCTGGCCGTATCGCCAAAAGCGAGAGGAAACAGAATCGCCGAACGGCTGATCGAGGAAGTCGTCCGGCGCTCCCGCGACCTGGGAGCTGCGACCTTGCACCTGCACACGACAGACATGATGGCGGCGGCCGTCAAGCTGTACGAGCGGCTCGGATTCGCTCGTGCAGTCGAGAAAGACTTTTTCAACGGAGAAACACACGTCAAAAGCTACTGGCTGCGGCTGGACGAGGCGAGGGTGGGCTGACGCAGGCAAGCTGAGCAACCAACATAGCGTGTTAGGGAGCGAGTGCTTCGTATCCGGCACCAAATAGCGTGCCAAGGAGTCTTACTCCCAGCCAACACCAAATAGCGCGAAGCTGCGATTATCCCCCATCCCGCACATATGAAAGCCCTGATGAGCGAAAGTCGTCATCAGGGCTGTTTTCTTGCCTGTCCCGTTGCGTGGGTCAGCTGTACTTGCTCAGCACATCGAAAAATTCCTTTAAAAAGTGGTAAAACAGCTTTTCCGAAGGGGGCAGCTCCCGGTTGTTCGGGATGATGATGCCGACCGTACGCTGGACGAGCGGCTCGCTGATCGGAATTTTGACAGTCTCGCGCGGCACGTTATCCGTCAAGGTCAGCTCAGGCAAAAGCGTGACGCCAAGCCCCGCAGCGACGAGTCCCTTGATCGCGTCAATATCCTCCCCTTCGAAGGCGACTTTGGGAGCGAAGCCCATTTGCGAACAGGCGTTGACCGCGATATTTCGCAAAATAAAACCGGGCGGGAACAGGACGAACGTATCTTCCTGAAGCTGATTCAGTCGCAAATTCGGCTGTTTGGCGAGCGGGTGTCTCGCGGGCAGCAGCGCGACGATGTTTTCGGCGAAAAAAATATGGCTGCGCACGTTTTTTTCCTGGGTCGGAACCGGGCCGAGAAAAGCCAGGTCGATCTCGCCGTTGATGACGGAGTCGATCAGCCCCTGATAAGAGCCTTGCTTCAACTGAAAGCCGATATCCGGGTACCTTGCGCGAAAGCCGGAAATGACCGTTGGCAGCGGATTGGCAGCCAGACTGCTCGTAAACCCGACGCGGATCGTCCCGCGCTCCGGATCGAGAAATTCGTCAATCTTTTGCTTGGCTTTTTCGATTTCGCTCACAGCCATTTCCATGTGTTGCAAAAAGATTCTGCCTACGGCTGTCAGCTTGACGTTGCGGCCTTCGCGGATAAACAGGGAGACGCCAAGCTCTTCCTCCAGATTGGCGATCTGCCGGCTCAGCGCAGATTGGGCCACGTGCAAGTTGTGCGAAGCTTCGGTGAAATGCTCGCGTTTGGCTACTTCAATGAAGTATTGAATCTGTCGAAGCTCCATGAAGACCCCCCCATTCCCGATCAATCTCGTTTTGAGATTAATATTGAGTAAATTATATATTGTTTGTATCGGTTCACTCAATCTAAAATTGAGTTAACAGAGAGAGCAAGGGAGTGGAGACAAATGACGAGAAATGGAATGCCTGCGAAGCAAGGTTTATACGATCCGATGTTCGAGCACGACGCTTGTGGAATCGGTTTTATTGCCAATTTGAAAGCAAAAGCCACACATGAGATGGTGCAAAACGGCTTGAAAATTCTTTGCCAGCTGGAGCATCGCGGCGGGCAAGGCAGCGATCCGGAAACGGGTGACGGAGCCGGAATTTTGACGCAAATTCCGCACGCCTTTTTCAAAAAAGCCTGTAAGGAGTTGGGCTTCCAGCTTCCGGCGCAAGGCAAGTACGGCGTGGGCATGCTGTTTATGCCGATGGATGAACAGCTGCGCGAGCAATACGAAGCGAAACTGGCCGCCATTATTGCGGCAGAAGGTCAAAAGCTGCTTGGCTTCCGCACGGTGCCCGTCGATGGGACGAAGATCGGCAAAACGGCCGCAGCCAGCCAGCCTTTTGTCCGTCAGGTGTTTATCGGAGCGAGTGCTGATTTAGCTGACCAGATGGCGTTTGAACGGAAGCTGTACGTCATTCGCAAGCAGATGGAGCAAGCGGCAGGCGAAGGCTTCTACGCAGCGTCCATGTCTTCTCGCACCATCGTCTACAAAGGACTGTTGACCCCAGGACAGCTTGACGCATTTTACCTTGATTTGCAAGAAGATTCGTACATTTCTACTTTTTCCGTGGTGCACTCGCGATTCAGCACGAACACCTTTCCGACGTGGGAGAGAGCGCACCCGAACCGCTATCTGATCCACAATGGGGAAATCAACACGTTGCAGGGCAATGTGAACTGGATGATGGCCCGCGAAAAAATGTTCGAGTCGGCTCTGTTTGGACGCGATCTGGAAAAAGTGGTTCCCGTCATTGATATGCAAGGAAGCGACTCGGCTATCCTCGACAACTGCGTGGAATTTTTCTCGCTGGCTGGCAGATCGTTGCCGCACGTCGCGATGATGATGATTCCCGAACCGTGGGATCAGGATGAGCAGATGGATGAACATAAAAAAGCTTTTTACGAATACCACAGCTGCCTGATGGAACCGTGGGATGGCCCGACCGCCATTTCCTTTACCGATGGCAGACAAATCGGGGCGATCCTCGACCGGAACGGCTTGCGCCCGGCGAGATACTACGTAACGACAGATGACACGATCATTTTCTCGTCGGAAGTAGGCGTACTCGAAGTACCGGAAGAAAAAATCGTGCAAAAAGGACGCCTCAGCCCTGGCCGCATGCTGCTCGTCGATCTGGAGGAAGGCCGCATCGTTTCGGATGAAGAGATCAAGCGGCAAATCGCCAGCGAACAGCCGTACCGCGACTGGGTAAAAACGCAATTGCAGCCGCTGGAACAACTGCCGGCAGCAGGCACTCCCGACGATCTGGCAGGTCAAGAACTGCTGGCGCGCCAAAAGGCATTTGGCTACACGCAGGAAGAGCTGGACAAAATGCTGGCGCCGATGGTCGCAGAACAAAAAGACCCGATCGGCTCGATGGGCGTCGACACGCCGCTCGCTGTGCTGTCAGACCGTCCGCAGCTGCTGTATCATTACTTTAAACAATCGTTCGCGCAAGTTACGAATCCGCCAATCGATTCGCTGCGCGAGGCTTGTGTCACATCGACCCATACGGTTCTCGGGGCGGAAGGCAATCTGTTGGCACCGACCGCAGCCAATTGCCGCAGAATCCGTTTGAGCAATCCGCTTTTGTCCAATCAGCAGCTGGCACAGCTTCGCGCCAATCCGTACCAGGAGTTCAAGGCGAGGACGTTGCCGATTCTTTTCAAGGCAGACGGCGGAGATCGCGCGCTGGAGGAAGCGCTGGAAGGCTTGTTTGCCGAAGCGGACGAGGCAATTGCAGCTGGATACACCTTGTTGATCTTGTCTGACCGCGGCTTGAACGCCGACTGGGCGGCGATTCCGGCTTTGCTTGCTGCAAGCGGCTTGCATCACCATCTGGTACGCCAGGGAACCCGCACGAAAGCCAGCCTGATCGTCGAATCGGGCGAACCGCGCGACGTGCATCAATTCGCCATGCTGATCGGCTACGGCGCGGATGCTGTCAACCCGTACGTTGCGATTGCCTCCGTGCTCGACCTGATCACTGCTGGCAAGCTGAAAGAAGTGACGGCCGAGGAAGCGATTGAGGCTTACTTGCAAACGGCGATCGAAGGCGTCGTCAAGGTCATGTCGAAAATGGGCATTTCCACGATCCAAAGCTATCGCGGCGCGCAAATTTTTGAAGCGGTCGGCATTCATTCCGCTGTCATCGACCGTTACTTTACCCGCACGCCTTCGCAAATCTCGGGCATCTCGCTCGATGTGATCGCCCAGGAGACGCTGCTCCGCCACGCGCAAGCCTTTTCGCCAGAACATTCCGAAGAAAAGCTCGACGCAGGCAGCGACTTCCAATTCCGGCGCGACGGCGAGTATCATCTGTTCAATCCGAAAACCGTGCACGCTTTGCAAAAAGCATGCCGCGAAGGCAGCTACGAGCAGTACAAAATTTACGCCGAAATGGCGGGGGAGCAGCCGTTTTCCGCTTTGCGCCACCTGCTCGATTTCCGATCGGATCGCAAGCCGATTCCGTTGAATGAAGTCGAATCGGTAGACTCGATTGTCCACCGCTTCAAAACGGGCGCGATGTCCTATGGCTCGCTGAGCAAGGAAGCGCACGAGACGCTGGCGATTGCCATGAACCGTCTGGGAGCGAAAAGCAACAGCGGTGAAGGGGGAGAAGACCCGACCCGTTACACGACGGATGAAAACGGAGACTTGCGCCGCAGCGCCATCAAGCAGGTCGCTTCCGGACGATTTGGCGTATCCAGCCACTATTTGGTCAATGCTTCCGAAATCCAGATCAAAATGGCGCAAGGAGCGAAGCCAGGGGAAGGCGGACAGCTTCCAGGCAGCAAGGTGTACCCGTGGATTGCCGAAGTGCGCGGCTCGACGCCAGGTGTCGGACTGATTTCGCCGCCGCCTCACCACGACATTTACTCGATTGAGGATCTCGCGCAACTGATTTTCGACTTGAAAAACGCCAATCCGCGCGCTCGCATCAGCGTGAAGCTCGTGTCCAAGGCAGGCGTCGGAACGATTGCCGCCGGGGTGGCAAAAGGCTTGGCAGACGTCATTGTCATCAGCGGTCACGACGGAGGGACAGGGGCCTCGCCGAAATCGAGCATCAAGCACGCTGGCTTGCCGTGGGAGCTGGGCTTGGCGGAAACGCATCAGACGCTGTTGCTCAACCAGCTGCGAGATCGCGTCGTGCTGGAGACAGACGGCAAGCTCATGACCGGCCGCGACGTCGTCATCGCTGCCTTGCTCGGAGCGGAAGAGTTCGGTTTCGCGACGGCTCCGCTCGTCTCCATCGGTTGTGTCATGGCCCGTGTTTGCCATCTCGATACGTGCCCGGTCGGGGTTGCCACGCAAAACCCCGAGCTGCGCAAACGTTTCAAGGGCGATCCGCAGCACGCCGTCAACTTCATGCGCCTCGTCGCTCGCGAAGTGCGCGAAATCATGGCCCAGCTCGGTTTCCGCTCCATCGAAGCGATGATTGGCCAGAGCCAGATTCTCACCGTAAGCGAAAGAACGAAAGCGCACTGGAAAGCGAAACATATCGACCTGTCCGCACTTTTGTTCCAGCCAGCCGTCTCCGCCGAGGTCGGCAGATACCATCGGCGCAACCAAGATCACAAGCTGGAGGAGACGCTGGATCGCCAAAGCTTGCTCGCATTGTGCAAGCCAGCGCTGGAAAAACAAAAACACATCCAGGCAAGACTGCCGATCAGCAACACAAACCGCGTCGTCGGGACGATCCTTGGCAGCGAAGTGACGAGAAGATACGGTCTGCACGGCTTGCCGGAAGATACGATTCGCCTGGACTTCTACGGTTCGGCTGGTCAAAGCTTTGGCGCATTCGTTCCGCGCGGCATTACGTTGCAACTGGAAGGCGATGCGAACGACTACGTCGGCAAAGGGCTGTCTGGCGGAAAAATCGTCGTCGCGCCAGCGAAAAAGAGCCTTTTTGCCCCTGAGCGCAACATGATCATCGGAAACGTCGCCTTCTACGGCGCGACCTCTGGCGAAGCGTACATCAACGGCCTGGCGGGCGAGCGATTCTGCGTGAGAAACAGTGGTGTCACCGCCGTCGTCGAAGGTGTCGGCGACCATGGCTGCGAGTATATGACCGGAGGACGTGTCGTGGTGCTCGGTCAGGTCGGCAAAAACTTTGCGGCGGGCATGTCGGGCGGAACCGCCTACGTGCTGGCAGAAGACAAAGCGGCTTTTGCGGCAACTTGCAATCAGGAAATGGTTCTTTTGGAAAAGCTGGACGACCAGAGCGAGATTGCCGCTGTCAAAAAACTGCTGGAAAATCACCTTGCTTTCACAGGAAGTCCGCTGGCAAAAGCACTCTTGGATCAATGGCAGCAAACCGTCGCCAAGTTCGTCAAAGTAATTCCAAAGGACTACAAGCAAATCGTCTCGACGATGGAAGAGCTGGAGAAATCCGGAATGAAGCGCCAGGAAGCGATCTTGGCCGCATTCGAAATGAACCAAAAGAAGAGCGAACAAAAAGCAAAAGCACCGAAAAAAAAGGAGCCTGAGCAAGTCGGCGTGTCGGTAGGGCAATAAATTCGCTCCGGCAATAAATTCGCTCTGGCAATAAATAGGAAGGAAAGCGGCAACTCGGGAGACGGGTTGCCGTTTTTGGCTTTTCATTTTGAGAAAAAAGAACCGGAACGAGTGCACTTTTAAGGTCTAATGTCCTATGAATGTGGTTTCTATATTTGTCGATTTTTATAGAGTGTGTAAAAATATCCAAAGAAAGGGAATTGATTGATGAAAGCACCACTCTCGATTAAAATCATCCAGGGATTTATGCTCTTGCAAATTTTTGTCCTGGTAAGCCTGTACGTAATCGTGGAACTGGCCGATCCGATGAACCTCAGCCATTGGGCGAGCAAAATCGTCTTTCGAATGGTCGATATGCCACAGGACATGCTGGAGCAAAGCTATGTATTGGGCAGGTTAAAAGGCATGTTGATGTTTCCGTTATTTTTCACGTCTCTGCTCGCGCTTTTTATCAAACTGCGAATGTTGAAAACGTCAATCGGGTGCATCATTTTGATCATGTTGCTGGATGTAAGTAAAGGAACGTTTTTGGTTGCCATCGTCTATTTGGTTATTTTATTGGTGCTGCTCAACAACAAGCAAGCGAAAGTGTATTTTCAGCAGAAGCGAAAAACCAAGGCGGCCGAAGCTGCATAAATGCGCATAAAAACAGGACATTCTTCCAAGAGCTGCTGGAGGGAATGTCCTGTTTCATTATATATGCGATATCTCTTGCTACACCCTGAGCAAATCCCTCCTCCCTCCCTGGTAGAAAAGGTGGAAAAGCAAAGGATGAGACCCGGAAAAGAGGGACTTTAGCATCATGGAATATTTTAACATATATGTCGATTTAAAAATGAAGTTACAAAAACATGCATCTGTTAAACATAGTCGTTTGGGAATAGGAGAGAAAGGAGGGAGCATAGCAAATGCAGGCAACAGATGGCGTCATGACCTATCACGATTTGCAAGTCGTCTGGCCGTATGGGCCGATCCGGCTGGACAGCCTGACATTTTTGCATCAGACGGGCACGCATGCGACTTTGCGCCTGACCGGAATCGTCCCGGAAGACAAAGAAGAGGAAATCATCCATCTGGCCAGCAATCACGACGGCATCGGGCTGTACGGGAAACAGGGCGCGGCGAAAAAGCCGATTTTCATGGGTTGCTTGCAGCATGTGGAGATCAAAGTCGTCCGGGATATTCATTACGTGACGATTCAAGCGATTTCCCATACATACGCGATGGACTTGAGTCCGAAAACGCGCTCTTTTCAACAGGTAGACCGCCTGTACCGGGATGTCGTCGAGGAAGCTTTGTCCGTCTATCCGGGCGGGGATTTCATCGACCAAGCTTTTGACGAAAAAAAGCAGGGCAAGTTCATCATGCAGTACGAGGAGACAGACTGGACGTTTGTCAGGCGCATCGCTTCGCATGTGGGAGCCGTCCTCGTCCCGGATGTCAGTGACCACAAGGTGCGTTTCTGGATCGGAATGCCCGAGGGACGCAAGCAAATCAAGCTGGAAGCGGCTCCGTACGAGGTCAACCGGGCGATTGCACCATATATGAAAAAAGCGGCGAACGGCGCATCCTCGCTGTCCGAATACCAGTACACGACGTATACCTTCGACCACGACGAATGGCTGCACATCGGCGATGAGGTGCAGCGTGACGGCCGAACGTTTGTCATCACAAAGGTTACCGCAACGCTGGAGCAGGGACTGTTGAAGTGGACCTACGTGTGCGCTGTGCCTGAATCGGTCAAGCAAACGAAGCTGTACAACTCCGCGATCATCGGCGCAGCCATCGACGGCAAAATCATTCAGGTTGGCCGCAACCAGGTCAAAATTCACTTGAATATGGACCAAAAACAAGACGCAAGCAAAGCCCAATGGTTCCCGTACGCCGCAGAAGGCAACCAGATTTTATACCTCATGCCAGAGCTCGGTTCCAAGGTCAAGCTGTACTTCCCTGGTGCCGAAGAGGACGACGGCATGGTCATGAACTCCGTGCGCCACGCCCCGCAAGGCGAAGCCGTCCAGAAGCAAGCGGAAAAAATGCAGGACCCGGGGGTCAAATCGTTCGGCAACCCCCAAGGCAAAGAGTTCACGCTGGGCGACAAAGAGCTGACGATGACGGCGCAGGAGGGCATGCTGTACATCTCCATGAATAAGGATGCGGGTGTCAGTTTGCATAGTGCGTCGCAGGTGCGGATTCAAGGAAAGGGCGCCGTGAGCCTGAGCGGTGCGGCTGTTCATTTGTCCGGCACAGAAGGATTGACGGTCAAAACGGCAGGAGATGCTCTAGAGTTAATCGAAGAAGCAAATGCGAGCAGTGAAAACATTCAGCTGGAAGCGAGTGCCCGGCATTCTTTTCCGCAACTGTTAAGTGCGTTTGAGCAGGATGTAGCGGCCAACGGGATTCTTGCGGTCATGGCGAAACGCACCTTGGACAATCAGATCGCAGAGGTGGAAGGGAAGTTTGCGGCCTTTGGGGATACGTTGGCTGGTTTGTGGAGGGCAGTAGTCGACGCGGGAGATCTTGCCGTGACCGGATTGTATGCAGCTGTAGGCAAGGATTCTGCTGATTTGTATCAATCTGTGAGCGGAAAAGAATTCGGTTCGCTGACCGAGAGGAACAATCTGGCCAAGGGCGCGGTGGAAGCGGCCACCAACGCAGTCGAATACGTAGAGAAAGTGGCCTCAGGCCAAAAAACGGCACTGGATGTACTGGGAGATGCAGGGGGAGCCGTCATCTCGACGGTGAAAGAATACACCGAACCCTTCATGAAAGAAGGGGAGTACCGACAGGAGAATTTGCACGGTGGTCTGTGGACTCGTTCGATAGAAGACAGCTATCAAAAAGGGAGAAACGAATATCAGAAAGACCTGATCATGGCGGAAGCACTCATGAACGCTTACAGTTTTGGAGGCGGGTCAGTTGTTCTAAAGGCCGAGAAATTCATAGCCAAGCAGGAGGGGGAAAGAGGTACAAAGAATTCTCATGGCGATGTCGATTCCGACGGTGGAAAAGGCAAAGGCGGCTCCTTGCATGGTTCTGACAAAAATGATGGGCTGGAAGGAGCACCGCTCAAGGACGGGAAGCTCAAGACGAAGGCCGAGTTGCCGGTTGATGTGTTGAAGGACTTGGATTTGATAAAGGAAAAATTTCAGCTTGGCATGTTGGCACAAGTCTTGAAGAAGACCGGTATGAAAGTGGAGATGGTCGATCCGGTTACTAGGCAAAGCTTTTGGTCTTGGGACAAAGAGGCGATGGTTTCTCACTTTAGAAAAACAGAAAATGGAAATGGGCGGCAAAATGTGGGCACGTCAAAGGGCCATGTCAATGAGGCTCCTCGTAAGGACATTCCACATGAAACAACGCCGCCAAAAGGAGGAAAGGCAAGCGGAGATTCCGGGCATTCTCAGCATGATGAGCCAGTTACTGATAAGGGGACGAGAGCTAATAAAAATGAGCCTCATGAGAAGGAGAAAGTGGGGGCTGAAGGAGCGGGTAACCTTTTCAATACACTGGAGAATTTAGGGCTTAATACTTCAAAGAATGAGGTTCGTGCTAAAAACTTGCGAGCTGTAGGTGTAACAGAAGAGAACATCATTAAAGCAATTCAAAGTGGAATAAACTCTTCTGCGTTTATTCAAAAGAAAATTTTAAACTTGAATGAATTTAAATATCTTAATGCCGAACAGCGAAGTGCGATAATTTCAGCAATTAATGATGGTAGAGTTGATATTTCTAAATGGGCGGGTAAAATATCAGGGGAACTAGATGGATTAACTCGAGAAGAATGGTTGGCAATCGATAAATTAATTGGGAACGGGAAGGATGTTTATAGAATTCCTGAAAACGCAAAGGAAAAGGTAGCTGATTTTGTAGTTGATGAAGTTAAGGTGGAGTTCAAAGGTTTACTTACCGACACATTTGAAGGTATTGAAAGTAAGGCATTTAAATACGCTAGAGAGAGTTTCATGCCGTTACCTGCAGGTAAAAACGCAGATTCGCTGGTGTTGGATGTTTCTTCAAATGGTCAGAAGATTACTCTTGAACAAGCGAGTAATATTGCAAATAAAATTAAGGAGAGATTCCCAAACAAGACTATTGAAATATGGACATCAGACGGGGATGTCATTAAGTAGGGGGATGCAATGAGAAAGACATGCAAGTGTGGAGTAATTCTGTCGGACACAATAGTGCCTAATAATGTAGTTTTTTGGACTTATAAGGCAACTGAAAGAAATCAACTTATTAAAAATTTTGAAGGAGAATTTACTGATCTAACTCAAATTGCAATTTGGTACTGTGAGGAATGTAAACGAATTTACTATTGGGGTGACGACGGAAAAGTATATACGTATGCACTAAGAAACAAAGAAGTGTTAGACTATCCCAATATAGACTGGGAAAGTGATAAGGAATTGTACTATTCTTTTAATGATTTTGAGGAAAAAGAAATAAGAAATGAACTGAAGGGAACAGGTGAACTTACTGTCCCAAGGAAAATAAAAGTACTAGAAAATAGAAATGAAATTGCGATTAAGTCAAGTGAACATGGAACTATAAAGCTATATAAGCTAGAAAATGTTGAATAGATGTAATAGCAAATTGTAAAGAGCGTAAGGTGCAATTAACTAAGGTCTGTCAAAAGTTTTGTGTAAACATGTTTACAACTCCAACAACAAGACCATACAAGACAACCAACAAACCAAACACTAAAAAATTTGACAACCATACTTGATTAACTTTCAAAAGCTCTTTCCCACTTGAATCATGAGTAGGAATGAGCTTTTTTGTCATACAGGAGCAAATATGGAGTGCCTTTGAGCAAGATGTAGCGGCCAACGGGATTCTTGCGGTCATGGCGAAACGCACCTGGGATAACCAGATCGCAGAGGTGGAAGGGAAGTTTGCGGCCTTTGGGGATACGTTGGCTGGTTTGTGGGGGGCGGCGGTAGACGCGGGCGACCTGGTTGTGACAGGTGTTTTGGGAGGCGATGACGCCCAAAGCTTGTATGAGTTTGTGAGCGGTTCCGAAGTCGGTTCGCTGACCGAGAGGAACAATCTGGCCAAAGGAGCGGTGGAAGTCGCCACGAACACAGCCGAATATGTAGAGAACGTGGCTTCAGGCAAAAAATCATGGCAGGACGTAGCCCAAGATGCAGGCGACGCAGCCGTCTCGATCGGGACAGGATTATACAACGATTACATCGACCCTTTTGTGAAAGACGAGAAGTACAAACAAGATAATTTGCACGGCGGTCTGTGGACCCGCTCGGTCGACGAAAGCTACGCAAAAGGGCAAAACGAATTTAAGAAAGACATGGTCGTAGCGGAAGCCGTACTGACGGTGTATAGCGGTGGAATGGGCACAGCAGCATTAAAAGGCGGCAAATCGGTGGCGAAGTTGGATGTGGACGCGCCGCATGGCAAGCAACCCCATACAGATGTGGATGAGGACGGCGGAAAAGGGAGAGGCGGTCTCTTGCACGGGTCCGGTGTAGATGACCTGCTGGAAGGCGCGCCCCTCAAGGACGGGAAGCTCAAGACGAAGGCCGAGCTATTTGATGGTGTGTTGAAGGATTTGGATTTGATAAAGGAAAAGTTTCAGCTTGGTATGTTGGAACAAGTCCTGGAGAAGGTCGGCATTAAAGCGATGGTCGAACCTATGACGGGGCAAGGCTCAGGAAAGCCAACCAAACACGTAGGTTATCATGATTGGGATAACCAAACGAGTCATGCAGGCCTACCTGACAAGAAAGGAACAGAAGCGAAGCTGGCAACATCTCTTAACCCGGCCTTCTCAAAAAGAAATACAGAACCTCATGCTTCAGGAACACAAGCCGTACAGGCAAACAAACTGCCGGATAAAAATACCCCGAACGAAAATGTGTTGCCAAAGGTAGCAAACGGAGACACATGGTATTCGAATTATTCTTCGGTGAAGAAGAACGATGGTGGTGGTACTAGCAAAGGGAATCTACCAGAGAAGGATAAGCCGAATGCTGGGGGACTGGTAATGTTGTTACAAGAGCTCAAAAAATCGATTTAGCTACTAGTGTGCTTAGAGACCAACTTGATAAACATATAGATTTTATCAAAAAGGGAGGATTGAGAAAGCCATTAATAGCTCCAAACATTGGTGGGGGCAAGTACGTTCCAAAGGTTGTAACGGCAGCAATTGATATTGAAGTACCGGATATAGTTCACTTTGGTTATAATGGCAGGAGAGAGGGGCAATTTAATCCAAGTGTAAAAGAGTTACATGAGGATCTGGAAAAATTAATTAATAAAATTAAGGAAAGGGCAAAAAATGACCCCAATAATGAATACAGGTCTAAAGAAAGTTATGAAGATTGGGATGTTGAAAACTGCGCAGAAGTACAGGCTGTGAATTTAGCACTTCATAATGGCGCAAAAATGGAAAATATCTTAATACGTACAGTATATGGTAACAGTGGAGAACTTAAAGATCTATGTAATAACTGTAATAAAACATTTGAAAATTTTCTAATCGATTTAATTAACTTGAAGGGGGAATAGCTTCTACATGCTATCAGATAAAGCCTTAGATGTATTGATTCGATCAGGATGGTATGAAGGAAGAAAAATAGATATAAAAGAAACAATTAGTTTTTTAGAAACAAGAGGTTTCACAATATTTTCATGTGTAGAAAAACTGCTAGAAGAGTTCGGGGGAATAGAATATCTTTATACAAAGAAAGACGGAACTATAGAGTCTTTTCACTTTATCCCTGAAACTGCGCTAGGTGACATTCTGGAAAGAGAAGATTTTTCAGAATTCGAATATTGGTTTCAAGAACCACTTGTAATTATTGGAGAGGCATATCGACGTAACATGAATTTGTTTATGTCTGCTAGTGGTATAGTTTATGGGGAGTATGGCGGATATGATCTGTATAAGTTTGGTAACAACATTTACGAAGCCCTAGAAACGCTGTGCATGCCTAAACCTGCCGAAAAAATAAAAAACCCAAGTCTATCATAGGAGTCTGTTAGATTCTGTAAAATATTTTGTGTAGACTTGTTTACAATTCCTACAATACAACAAGCTAAACACTAAACCATTCAAACGCTTGATAAGCTTTAAAAAGCTCTTTCTACTTGAATCATGAGTAGGAATGAGCTTTTTTGGCATGTAGAAAATAAAAGATAAAGCAATCAGGCATTATACTTCATGCCAGAACTTAAGCGATACTTCCCAGGGGCAGAAGAGAACGATCGCATGGTCATGAACTCCGTTCGCCACGCTCCGCAAGGCGAAGCCGTCCAGAAGCAAGCGGAAAAAATGCAGGACCCGGGGGTCAAATCGTTCGGCAACCCCCAAGGCAAAGAGTTTACGCTGGGCGACAAAGAGCTGACGATGACGGCGCAGGAGGGCATGCTGTACATCTCCATGAATAAGGATGCGGGCGTCAGTTTCAATAGTGCGTCGCAGGTGCGGATTCAGGCAATCGGAGGACTGAGCTTGCATGGGGCTGCGGTTACCTTGACCGGATCGGAAGGTCTGTCCATAAAGACGATCGTAGACCATATGGGACTGCAAGAAGAGATTAGCGCCAGCAGTGAGGAAATCAAGCTGGACGCCACCACGCGCAGAAGCTTTCCCCACCTGTGGAGCGCCTTTGAAGAAAAAGTGCAGTCCATAGGAGTGGACGGGATCATAAAAGAGCGAATCCAGGCAAACATGGACGCGGAAGTGAAAGTGACGAAAGAGTTTTGGTCGGAAAACATGTCGGCATTTTGGGCGGCCACTGTCGATACAGCGGACATCGTTTTTTCCACGTTATCCTTCGGGTATTCCGAGAACGTGTATGAATGGGCCAGTGGGAAAGAGGTAGGCTCATTAACGGAGCGCAATCTCATGGTACAAGGACTCCAGAAAACCGCAGAGGATGCCTTTACGTACGCAGAAAAGGTGATTACGGGGGAAAAGTCAAAACTGGAAGTGGCAGGAGATGCGCTCGATGCAGGGCGGGGGATTCTAAAGGAAGCAGTTGAACCTTTTATAGAAGAAGCGCAGTACTTGATCGAGGATGCCAAAGGCGGCAAGTGGACCCGTTCGATTGAAGAGAGCTACGAAAAAGGACGAAACAGTGCCAAAAAAGACCTGGTTATCTTGGAACTGGTCGGCAGTCGTGGCCTTTTCGGGGCTTACAGGAAAGCCGTCAAAAAAGTAAGAGACCAGGGAGGAAATGATTCGAAGGCAAGCCATACTTCAGACAGGTCGGATCACGAGCAAGGCCAACAAAAGGATGGAAACGGTGCGGCACTGCCCCTCCAAGGAGCAAACGACCACCACCGAAACAGCACTGGGCAAAAGGACGGGAAGCTGAAAACCAAAGCCGAAATCCCGCTGGACGAAATCCAAAATTTGCAAGATGTGATTGATTTGCTTATCCTAAAAATGAACAGGAAGCTTGATGGTCGAATTGTAATTGGGCAGACCAGCGCAGACGGGATAGGCGGAGTTGGAGGGTACCATGTTTTCTTTGAGGCGGATCAAAGAGGGCGTGGGGGTAGTAAAGATAAGGGAGGGGAGACGAGGAGGACTGAGGGGACGGGTGATGTTAATCTAACAGAACCGTCTCTACCTAAAGGTGGAAAACCTAAAGGAAACTATACCAAAGGTGACTCACACGGTATTAAGAAAGAGAGCGAAACAGCCAATCTAATGGCAGATCAAGGATATGACATTGAAATGCTAGATGAAGTAAACGGTGGTAATGGATACGGAATAAAAGAGTCGTCAAATCCAGATTTCGTTATTGAAGGTAAAGTATTTGATTGTTATGCACCAACAATAGAAACAAATGTTGATAACATTCTTAGAAACATAACCAAAAAGACTAAAACACAAGCAGAAAGAATAGTTCTTAATTTAGATCAATTCCCTTCTGAAAAAGTGACCGAAATTATTCAAGGGATTTTAAGAAAAGCAAATCCAAACGGTGATTTAAAGAACTTAAAAGAACTATTTATTGTGAAAGATGGGGAAATTACACGGGTATTTGGGGGATAGAAATGAATGGACTATGAATTGTTTTTACGATCTAATGTAGGTAATAATTCATTAGGAGAGATGCTAGAAAGATTTACTACCGAGTTTGCGAACAAGAAGGCATCATTTAGTTGTAACGATGAGGAAATAGTTATCGGGTCTGAGCTATTTTCATTGGCTCTTGAAATTGAAGATGTCTCTGATATCGTTTTTGTTAGAAAGCATTATAACTTAGATGTTAATGTATGCATCAGAATTCAATTGTTTGGTAATACATTTTATCAAGGACTAGAGCTTTTGTTTAAAGTTATGGGAAAGCTTATAAGACATATTGATGGAAATCTATTATTTCTAGAAGATGGTTCAGCTCAGTTGCTTAGAATTGAGAATGGTCAGCTATTTGTCAATAACGCTTTAGACCAGTATCAAGCGAAGTATTTAACCACAAGTCTACTTAGTTTACTTGATCGTCCTTATATTGAAAAAGAATTGTCAAACTGAGATGTATATGTGAATAAATCCGTGGGGCCACCTAGTGCCGGATGAGCTCATCATTTAACCAATAACACATCTAACCTATGTAATGCCCGTATGAAGATTTCGCAATTTCATTTGTACGCACATCAAATGCTTTAATTTCATACCCTAAATAACGTACTAGCGTTACATTGAACAGGTTGATTATGGTCAGATACCACCATGATATAACATAATTATTGATACAAAAAAATGGTGCCTGAGCGTATTGAACAACTGATGAAAGCAGTTGATGAAGCAGGAATAGCAGATAGAATATTGTGGTACCCTTAAGGAGTGAGAAAATGGAAGAAAGAAATATTCTTAATATGTTTGATTTGCATAAAAAGTGGGTTGAGACAATTGGTAAAGAAGGTGAGATGTTAAAGTTAGATGAAGTGGACTTAAGAAGTTTTGATTTATCCGATACATTTCTTGAACAAGCATATTTAATAGAGTGTACTTTTGATGATCTCAAACTGGAAAATATCGATTTTTACACATCATTATTAGCCTCGTCAACATTTAAAAATGCATATTTAGATAAATGCGATTTTTATAAATCAGATCTTAGATATACAGATTTTTCTAACTGTGTCATTAAAAACAGTAGATTTAGTAAAGGTGATTGTTGGGAAGCAATATTTAGAAATGCATATTTAGTAGATTGTAATTTGATTAATGCATCGTTCTACTTAACGGATTTTAGTTGGGCAAGACTAGAAAATGTAGATATAAGTGTTTCGACATTTAAAGAAACATTGTTAAACGGAGTAACATTAAAAAATATTAAAGGTATAGAAGAAGCCTTTATTGAGAGTATAAATATTGGTACATCGGAGAAACCAATATTGTTGGAATCAGAAAAAGCAAGGGAATGGATGTTAGAAAAATGCGAATAAGCGAATGAGTATGTAGTGATCTGTAAATAATTCCAACAAATGCATATTACTTCGCGATGTAGCTTCTTTTTTCTGATATCACATGCTAAGGCCTTGTTTAAAATTTTGTGTAAACCCGGTTACAACTCCAATAACAAGATCGTACAATACAACCTACAAACAAATGCTAAGCAATGCAAACACTTGATAAACTTTCAAGAGCTCTTTCCACTTGAATTACGAGTAGGAATGAGCTTTTTGGCATGTAGAAAACGATGAATAATCAGATATTATACACTTCATGCCGAACTCAAGCTATACTTCCCTGGCGACGAAGACGACGGCATGGTCATGAACTCCGTGCGCAACACCCCGCAAGGCGACGAAACCGTCCAGAAGCAAGCGAAAAAAATGCAGGACCCAGGAGACCAATCGTTTGGCAACCCTCAAGGCAAAGAGTTTACGCTGGGCGGCTGTTCATTTGTCCGGCACAGAAGGATTGACGGTCAAAACGGCAGGAGATGCTCTAGAGTTAATCGAAGAAGCAAATGCGAGCAGTGAAAACATTCAGCTGGAAGCGAGTGCCCGGCATTCTTTTCCGCAACTGTTAAGTGCGTTTGAGCAGGATGTAGCGGCCAACGGGATTCTTGCGGTCATGGCGAAACGAACCTTGAATAAACAGATCGCCGAGGTGGAAGGGAAGTTTTCGGCTTTTGGGGATACGCTGGCTGGTTTGTGGGGCGCGGCGGTAGACGCGGGCGACCTGGT
This sequence comes from Brevibacillus sp. FSL K6-0770, assembly GCF_038000275.1. NCBI lineage: Bacteria > Bacillati > Bacillota > Bacilli > Caryophanales > Paenibacillaceae > Brevibacillus > Brevibacillus sp. FSL K6-0770. The sequence goes on along the minus strand of NZ_JBBOBQ010000001.1, from coordinate 3,211,882 downwards.
TGCAACGGGTGTTTTGGGAGGCGATGACGTCAAAAGCTTGTATAAGTTTGTTTGAAGGATGGAAAAATCCAACTACTGGAGAAATAGAAAGAGTACACTCTGTATTAGAGGGAAGAAATTATGGTAATTAGGAGGGTTTATGTTGATAGATAAACAGCCAGTCATTCAAGATTTTTTTCCTTTTTGAAGAGCGATTTACTTGATGTGCCAGAGTGTTTATCCAATGGAGAGCCGTGGCAAGATCATATGATGGGATATGAACTTCCAGAGCATTCTGAGGAGATTGAATTTAAAGAAGGCATAATGATCTTCATTAACACTTCTTCGTATAACGAAATCATTATGAAAAATATAGATTTCTATGATTGCTTGAAAGAAACATGTGTGGAATTTATTAGGGATAACCCGGAACAAAAAGACCAAGTGAATCTACATATTGACAAGATAAAGGTTGTTTTAAATTTGTAAAAACTCCATCCAGTGCTAAATAAACCAACAAAAAAGCCAAGAAAAATAGGCGGGGTTGACATATTACACATAATATCGAGCAAGAACTAATAAATCCGTTCATAAACCAAACCATAAACACAAAACCAAACAACCAACACAAACAAAAACAGGACACTCCCCCAATCCCACCAGAAAGAATGCCCTGCTCCATTACATCTGTACTACCTCCATCCTACACAACCAAATTCAATGCCATAATCAAAATAATCGCCACTACCGACAAAATCGTCTCCATCACCGTCCACGACTTCAGCGTATCTTGCACCGACATGTTGAAATATTCCTTGATCAGCCAGAAGCCGGAATCGTTCACATGAGACAGGATCAGCGAGCCGGAGCCTGTTGCCAGTACCAACAGTTCCGGGCTGGTTCCGGGAACTTGCAGGGCGATAGGCCCGACAATTCCTGCTGCCGTCATCATGGAGACGGTAGCGGACCCGGTAGCTACGCGGATCAAGGCAGCGATCAGCCAGCCCAACAGGATGGGCGAAATCGCGGAGGCTTTGGCCAATTCAGCGATGTAATCGCCGACGCCGCTGTTCAGCAGAACTTTGTTGAACGCGCCACCCGCACCGATGACCAACAGGATTGTCGCGGTAGGAGCGAGGCAGTCGTTTGTGAATTTGAGAATGTCGTCTTTGGTAAAGCCGCGATTGAAGCCGAGTGTCCAGAACGAAATGATGACGGCAATCAACAGGGACGTGATCGGGCTGCCGATAAAATCAGCCCATTGGCGCAAGGCGTCTTCCTTCGGCAATGTTACATCGGCGACAGTCGCGAGCAACATCAAAAACACAGGCAAAAGCACGGTAAAGACAGTGATTCCGAAGCCAGGCAATTCGCGCTCGTCCTTTGGCTCCGCCATTTGCGCTGCAAGCTCAGGCGAGATGCTCGTCTGGATGCGCTTGCCAATCCAGCTGCCGTAGAGCGGCCCGGCGATGATTGCAGCAGGCAGGGCTACGATGATGGACAGCAAAATCGTCTTGCCGACATCGGCCTGGAACAGATCGACCGCTGCCATGGCAGCAGGGTGCGGAGGCACGATGCCATGCACGATGGACAAGCCGGCGATGAGCGGAATCCCGATTTTCAGCAAAGAGACGCCCGTTTGTCTGGCAATCGTAATGACGAGCGGAATCAACAGAACGAAGCCTACTTGAAAGAAGACCGGAATCCCTACGATAAAGGCGACGAACATCATGGCCCAGTGCACGTTTTTTTCACCGAACAGCCGGATCAGGGTGCGGGCGATTCGCTCTGCGCCGCCGGATTCCGCCATCATTTTTCCAAGCATGGTGCCAAGCGCGAGCACGATCGCAATAAAGCCGAGCGTTCCGCCCATCCCGTCTTTGATCGAGTCGACGACTTTGACGAGCGGCATCCCGGAAGCGATTCCGACAAACCCGGCCGCGAGCAACAGCGCGACAAACGGGTTGACTTTGAACCGCGTGATGAGAACGAGGAGGAAGAGAATCGAGATCAACGTAATGAGAAGTGGCATGATAGAACCCTCCGTTTGATGTGTCTAGTTGTTCAACTGTTTTTGGAACTTGGCGATTAGCTTGTACTCCTCCAGGAGGTTGTAGTAAACGCGCTCGTAAATGTAAAACAACTCCAGATACATGCTGGATCGCTCCAGGTCCGGCTCATGCCTGTGCGAAATGTGAATCATCTTTTTCACATCATGCAAATTGTCCAATGCTCCAAGCGCGTGCATCGCTAAAAGGGCGGCGCCAAAGCTGGAGCTTTCGTGACTCTCAGGAATCAGCACCTCGTAGCCGAACATATCGGACATGATTTGCCGCCATTCCTTGGAACGGGCGAAGCCGCCGGATGCGCGAATTTCCTTGGCGCCGCCAGCCAGATCGCGGAGCGCGATGCCAATGCTGTATACGCTGAACAAAATGCCTTCGAGGACGGCGCGGATGAAATGCTCCCGTTTGTGGTGCAGGCCGATGCCGAAAAAAGAACCTCTCGCCTGCGCATTCCAGTAGGGCGCGCGTTCGCCGGACAAGAAGGGGAGGAACAGCAACCCATCTGCGCCGGGGCGTACATGCTCAGCCGCCTGAATCATGACGTCGTAAGGATCGACGCCCAGCTGCTTCGCCTTTTCGACTTCCGGCCAGCTGAACTCGTCGCGGAACCAGCGGAGCATGATCCCGCCATTGTTGGACGGGCCGCCGATGACCCAATGATTCTCCGTCAGCAAGTAGCAGAACGTGCGGCCTTTCGGATCGGTGATCGGCTCGGGCACGACTGTCCGAACAGCTCCGCTCGTCCCGATCGTAATGGCTACCTGACCGTTGTCGATGGCACCGATGCCGAGATTGGCCAGCACGCCATCACTTGCTCCGACCACAAAAGGCGTGTCGGGATCAAGCCCGATCTCTTCCGCATAGCGTACCTTCATTCCCCGCAGGATATGGGTAGTCGGCACTGGCTCGCTCAGGTGTTGCTTCGTGATGCCGGCAACCTGCAGCGCGTCGTCGTCCCAGTCCAGTTTGCGCAAGTTGAACAGTCCCGTAGCCGAAGCGATGGAGTAATCAACCACGTACTGACCGAACAGTCGATAGATCACATATTCCTTGATGGAAATGTACTTCGCTGTCTTCTGGGAAATATCGGGCTGATTCTCTTTGAGCCACATGATTTTGGGAAGCGGCGACATGGGGTGGATCGGCGTTCCGGTCGCCAGGTAGATCGAATGGCCGACACCTTCCTCCTTGAGCCGCTCTGCCTGTGCCGCGCTGCGGTTATCCGCCCAGATGATGCTGTTCGTCAGGGGATTTCCGTGCGCATCTACGGCAATCAGGCTGTGCATCGCGGTGGAGAAGCCGATGCCGCCGATTTCGTTCTGCCCGATGTCCGCTTGTTCAATCGCCTGTTTCAATGCGGCAACGACAGCGGCGAAGATCGTTTCCGGGTCTTGCTCAGCCCACGATGCTTTCGGCACCAGCAGGGGATAGTCGATATTGCCAGTCCCGCGAACGGCTCCAGATGCTGTGAAGACAATCGCTTTCGTACTGGTTGTCCCGATATCAAGACCGATAAAGTAGCTTTGCTTCATGTGCTTTCACCCTTTTTTCGCGAAAAACGTCTCGATGTTTTCCTAAAAGTAAGATCGGACCGCTTGCCGCCTGTTCTTTTGGCTCCGAAGAGAATGGAAACAGTCACGATCATTTGTATACGCTTTCAACCGAGTGGCGTGTTGATAACGAGAATATAGCGAAATTTTTTTCATTTGTTAATATAAAAGAAAAAAATTATTTCATTTTTCATATTCACATCGATAGTATTACCAAAAATAGCCGTTTGATGGTTTGGGAGGGAAAAAGAAAAACGCCTGATCACAGGCGTTTGAGCGAGATAGCTTCTCGGATATGCTGAATGTTGGAGATCGTATCGTCCTGTCTGCGCAAGGAAACCGCCACGTACAGCAAATCGATCAGGCTGAGCTGGGCGAGGCGGGAAGACAAAGCTTCCGTGCGAAAAACGGTTTCCCGCGAAGTCGTGTATAAGCACATGTCAGCGAGACGGACGAGGGGAGACTTGCCGTAGCTCGTAATGCCAATCGTTTTGGCGCCGCGCTCCTTGGCTACGCGCAGGGCTGCCAAAATATCTTTGTTGGAGCCGGAGTGGGAGAAACCTACGGCTACCGCGCCTTCCGTCAGCAGCGAAGCGGACATGACCTGATAGTGGGCATCCGAGTGATGAATACAGGGAATGCCTGTCCGCATGAATTTGTGGTAGGCGTCTTGGGCGATCGCAGCCGAGCCGCCAGAGCCGTAAAATTCAATACGAGTCGCTTTTTCCAGGCAGGAGACGATTTTGAGCAGCTCATCCTTGTTGATGATTTGCAGGGTGTCCCGCAATGTTTCCAGATTCGCGGTGAAAATTTTTTCGGCAATCGCGCCGATGTCGTCGTCATCCAGATTGATCTCCTGGTAGATCGTTTGCTTTGGATTGGTCACTTCGCTGGCCAGCGCGATTTTAAACGCCTGGTACCCGCGAAAACCGAGCCGCCGACAAAGCCGAAAGACCGTCGCGTCCGCGCACTGGCACTGATCGGCCAGCTCGGTAATGGAGAAATGAACGATTTGATTGGCATGCTGCAAAATGTAATCGGCAATCTGCTGTTCTTTGCCGCTTAACTGTGTGTAAATGGCGCGCAGCTGCGCAAGCACACTGACAGGCGTGTGTGACGTTGTATCTGGCATGAAATGCGACCTCCTGAATTGAATTGAATTGAATCGTACTGGAATGCCATCTATATTTCAGCAAAAGATATTGCCAAAAAGGCTCGTGCAGGGCAAATGCAATGATTTCCTACTTGCTAGTATAGGAGAAACAGACGGTCGTTTCCTAGTTTCAAAAAAATTTTCTTCATTTCTGATGAAAGATGAAAATTTTTGTCTTATAATACAAACTAACAGAGTTCATCCCAAAAGGAGTGACGTACGCGAATGAAACTTGCGATTCTCGGTCTAGGTAAAATGGGGTACAATCTGACACTCAATTTGCTTTCTCATCAACATGAGGTTGTCGCTTACGACGTAGATAAAAGCCGTGCGGAAGAACTGAGCCGCGAAGGAGCGATTCCGGCTGCTTCTGTCGAGGATGCGGTAGCGAAGCTGGACACGCCGCGCGTCATCTGGCTGATGGTTCCGGCAGGGGAGATTGTCGACCAGCTGGTTGATCAGCTGTCTATGATTCTCGCTCCCGGCGATATCGTCATCGACGGCGGTAACTCGCATTACAAGCAATCTGTAGAGCGCTACGAACGGTTGAAAGCCAATGGCATTCATTTTCTCGATGCAGGCACAAGCGGCGGAATGGAAGGCGCTCGCCACGGGGCATGTATGATGATCGGCGGGGATCGGGAAGCGTTCGCCCACATCGAACCGATGATTCGCGACATCAACGTGGACAAGGGCTACTTGTACACGGGCGATGCGGGCAGCGGTCACTTTTTGAAAATGATTCACAACGGGATCGAGTACGGAATGATGCAAGCGATCGGGGAAGGCTTCGAGGTGCTGGAAAAAAGCCAGTACAACTACGATTTCGCCGAAGTGGCCCGCGTGTGGGCGAACGGCTCTGTCATCCGCGGCTGGCTGATGGACTTGACGGAGCGCGCCTTCCGCAAAGACGCCAAGCTCGATGACATTCGCGGCGTCATGCACTCTTCCGGCGAAGGAAAATGGACGCTGGAAACGGCGCTCGACCTGCAAGCAGCCACTCCTGTGATCGCGATGTCGCTGCTCATGCGCTATCGCTCGCTGGACGAGGATGCCTTCCACGGCAAAGTTGTCGCTGCGCTGCGCAACGAATTTGGCGGACATGCGGTAGAAAAGAAATAACAGCACCAAAAAGGATGACGATGTCGTCAACGCCTTGACGAAGAAATAACGACGCAAGAACCTGTGCAAGCAGGTTCTTTTTTTGTGCCTATCGCTAAAAGGAAAGGTGAATCGTAATACTTCTGCCCTGTTCACGTCCAGCCAAATAGAAGAAGATGGAAATACAACAAAGCAAGCTTGGCTGGAAGGAGAGAGAACAGATGGCTATCGTATCATTGCAATCCACCAATCCGGATTTTTCGTTTCTGATCAAAAAAAATCCGGCGACCGGACTATCGCTGCGGTCGGTGCGCAAAGGAATCGCCTACGGGTGGTACTCGGATGCTTCCCGCTACCACGTTTATTTTAAAGATGCCGACAACGAAATATCCTATAAACAGTATGAACACGAGCATTTTGAATACTTGAACCTGTCGCGCTATAACACGCCTTTGTTTCCGCTTCATGCGATTGGCGAATACTTTTCGGCACCGTTGAAATCGCGGGATGAACGGGACGTTGCAGGCTACACGCATACTTTTTTCATCAACATGGTTCATATCGAGCTGGTGCGCTACATTGCCTTTTTTCAAAATCACGTCAAAGACTTTTCCTTCGAAATCGAGCACAGGGCCGACAAAAGCTACGCGTTGACCATTCGGACGCAAAAAAGCTTGCACGACCTGCTGCAAGTGACCAGCGTGCTCTGCCTGTTTTTGGCGACGTTCGGCAAAGAGCACCTCGATATTTCCGACAGCTTGCTCGACAAATACAGCAAGAGCATCCAGGCGATGGACGCGCCTTTCTATATTCGCAGCCTGTTCTCGCGAAACTTTTTGCCCAAGCGGGAGCATTATCGCAAATACAAGGCTGCTCTCGAACAGACGGATCGTTACGAGATGCATCTGGAGTATGGCAGCACGGGCATGCAGCGCAGAAACTTTATTGCGGGACAGCTGCCCTTTTCGCGCCCGATTTTGGATGTCGGCTGCGGCGAAGGATTTTACGCCCTTGCTTTTGCCGGGAAGCTGGCGCATTGCTATTACGCGGTCGATATTGACGAAGAGCGGCTGGAACTGGTCAACCGGAAAGCCGTGGCGAAAGAGGTCGACAATATCGTCCTGTTTCCTTCCGTCGATTCGTTTTTGCTCGAATACAATGGCGAGCAGGTCGACATCATCTTGACCGAAGTGATCGAGCACATGAGCACGAAAGAGGCGAGAGCATTGATTTTGCAGCTTTGCCGCGAGGTCGATTTCGCGAGCTTTATCATCACGACACCGAATGCGGATTTCAATCCATACTACGAATTGTCCGGTTTGCGGCACGACGACCACAAATGGGAGATGGGCGAGCAAGCTTTCCAGACGTGGATGAACGAGATCATGCAAAAGGCTGGTGTCGAGGGCGAGTTTGTCAAAATCGGCGATCAGGTCAACGGAATGCCGACGACACAAGGTGTCATTCTCAGAAAAAGGAGGGCGTAACCGATGCGTATATCGACGAACGTCCATACGATTTTCATGCTCGTCGGCCCGACCGAATGCGGGAAGACGACGTTTGCCCAGCAAGTGCTGATCCCGCAGCTTGGAATCGCGGATGCGGGGAAACGGCTGCAAGCCAATGTGGCGTACATCTCTTCGGATCAATTGCGCCAGGAACTGCTCGGGTATGCGTACGACAAGTACGATCAGGTCATGCTGGAAGCGAGTGAACAAGCGTTTCGCCTCCTGTTCGAAAAGCTGCGGCTGGTCACGTCTTTCCCGATTAACGCGCCTTTCGTGGTCGTCGACACGACGGGCCTGGCCGAAGATTTTCGCGCGCGTGTCCGGGAGATCGCGAAGGAAAATCATTACAACGTGGAAGTCATCTTATTCGATTACCACAAGCGCGAGGATTATTACGCCTCCGAGCGGTCGAAAAAGCTGATTTCGAGCCACATCCTGCGGCTGAAAAAAGAAGTGCTGCGCGCCTTGTCCAAAGAAGGGTACGCCAAAATACACCGAATCCGGGCCAAAGATTTTGCTGCGGCAGAGCACGGGACAAATGGCGCGACTTCCTATGAGGTGCACATCGAAAACAAGGCAGACTATTTGGCTACGATTCTTGCCCCAGACAAAAAGTACATCATCGTTGGCGATGTGCATGAGTGTGTCCAAGAACTGAAAAGGCTGCTTGTCGCCTACGGATACGAGCTGGAGGACAATCGGCTTGTTCCGACAGACAAAGTCCGCGACACGCAGGTGATACTCGCTGGCGACTGGATTGATAAAGGCAAGCAAACTCGCGAGATCATCGAATTTTTGTACGACAATCAGGAGCATTTTCTGTTCGTGCTGGGCAATCACGAGCATTTTGTTTACCACTTTTTGCAAGGAAAAATCAAGGGCGTGGAGCCGACGTTGTTGGAGACGTACTTCGACTCTGTCGCCGTATTGCGCGCCGATCCGCGATTGCACGAAAAGTTCAACCAGTTGTACGCGATTTCGCAGCCGTTTTACCGCGTCCAGTCGCTTACAGGTCCGTCCTATTACGTGACACATGCGCCATGCGCAAACAAATACATCGGCAAGCTCGACACGATTGCCGCTCGCAATCAGCGCAACATCCGGATTGACCGGACGGATGCGCTCGAACAACAACTGACCTTTTTGGCCGAAGAAGCGGTGAGCAACCACCCGTATCACTTGTTCGGACACGTAGCGGCGAAGCAGGCGTTTCGTTTGAAAAACAAAATTCATCTCGACACGGGATGCGTGCACGGAAATGCGCTGACCTCCGTCATGATCACACACAGACCGCAGTACAAAACAGAGCGCTCCACACATGCGGCGATTACCGAAGCATTGCCGACCTTGTTCCAGGCGAAGCGGGAGGTGTCACTTGCCGAGCTTGCCAGCGAAGAAGTTCGTCGACTTGATTACTGCCTGCAACATAAAATCAATTTCATTTCCGGGACGATGCCCCCGGCAGACAAGGACGAAGCGACAGGCGAGCTGGAGTCGCTGCAAGCGGGACTGCGCTATTTTGCCGAGCGCGGGGTAAAAGAAGTGGTGCTTCAGCCTAAATACATGGGCTCGCGCTGCAATGTGTATTTGCATCGGACGATGGAGCATTGCTTCGCGGTCAGCCGCAACGGCTACAAGATCAAGCAGGTGGATTTAACCCCGATTTATGAACAGTTGCTTGCCAAATTCGCAGCGTATATGGAAGAAAATCAGGTAGAGATGCTGCTGCTTGACGGCGAATTGCTGCCATGGAGGGCAATCGGTGAAGGGCTGATCGAAAAGCAGTTCAAACCGATCGGTGCCGCTCTGCAAAGCGAGCTGACTTACTTGCAGGAGCACGGTTTTGAACAGGCGCTCCACAAGCTGATCGGGGAATACGACGCCAGCGGATTTGCAAAAGAACAGTTTCATCTCCCGAAAAACGCGTTGGCAGCCCAGTACGGCCCGACGTTGTACCAAAACTACAAGCACGTCCGCGAAATCAAAGACAGCTTGGTTCCGCTCGATCAGCACCTGGCTGCCTATGCGACTTATGAAAAGCAGCTTGTCCTGTACGGAGAGTCTGGCGAGCTTGCCTTCAAGCCGTTTGCTGTGCTCAAGCTGATTGATGCCAACGGAGAAGAGCGGCTTCCCGATGGCCGAACTTCTGAGTGGTACCGCTTTGTCAGTGAAGATGCGTGCGCCGTGATTGATCTGGACGACGCAGACAGGGCGTATGAACAAGCCGCCCGTTTTTTCCAAACGACGACACTGGAGCAGCAAATGGAAGGGATCGTCATCAAGCCCGAACTGCCGAACGGCAAGACAGTTCCGGCGATGAAGGTGCGAAATCCCGAATATTTGTCGATCATTTACGGCTACGATTACCGTTTCCCGCACAAATATCGCAAGTTGGTGAAACAGAAGCACATCGGGCAAAAACTGCGCACCGCCCAAAAAGAGCACGAGCTGGGCCAAAGCATGCTGCGCGTCAAGCTGGCGGATATTTCACCAGAGAACAAAGCGTACCAGCAAACCGTGGCGACGATGCTGTTTGAAGTCGCGCAGGAAAAAGAGATCGACCCTCGTCTGTAGGGGGAGGGCGCATACGAAAAGAAGCAAGTCCGCCTTCGAGCAACGAAGGAGCGGCGCCTCATTTTGTGGCAACGACATGGCATGCGGACGAATCAGAGGGAGAGTTGGTTGTCCCCGTTTGGTGGATTTGCCTGAGCGGATACAAAGCTTGAACGAGAAAGAGCCGGACACATGAAAAAGAAGCCTGTCACATGATCAGGCTTCTTTTTGTTAGTGGAAAACGGAAAAGTGGTTAGCTCGCGTGCTCGTTTTTCTTAGCAACAGGAGCGGCTTCCCATGCGTCCGCATTTTCCAGACCAGGGATGCTGTCTTTGTAGAACACAGGGTCTTTGCCTGCTTTTTTCTGTTCCTGATAATCGCGCAAGGCGGCAAAGGCGACTTTGGAGAGCATGAAAATCGCAATCAGGTTGACCACGACCATCAGCCCCATGAACAAGTCAGCCAAGTCCCAAACGAGTTGCACTTTGGCGACCGCTCCGAACAAAACCATTGCCAATACGCTGACACGATAGAGCATGAGCCACAATTTGCTCGTTTTCAAAAACTCGATGTTCGTTTCACCGTAGTAGTAGTTCCCGATCAACGTACTGAAAGCGAACAGGAAGACCATGACAGCGAGAGTAGCCGACGCCCAATCGCCGAGGTGGATGGACAGAGCCGCTTGGGAAAGCTCGATGCCGCTCAGATCGGACTGCTTGTACGCGCCGGAAAGCAAGATGATGAAAGCCGTGCTTGTGCAAATGATCAGCGTGTCTGTCAGAACGCCGAACGCCTGAATCAGACCTTGCTTGACAGGGTGGCTCGTCGTAGCCGTAGCTGCGGCGTTCGGTGCGCTACCCATACCTGCTTCGTTGGAGAACAAACCGCGTTTGACCCCGTGCATGAGCGCAGCTCCCAGCGTACCGCCAGCAACCTGCTCCAGGCCAAAGGCACTTTTCACAATCAGGGCAATCATTTCCGGCATTTTCGTAATGTTCATCATGACGATAAACAGGGCAACGCCAATGTACAAAATCGCAAGAACGATGACGATATACTCGGACATTTTCGCGATGCGCTTCACTCCGCCGAAAATGATCGCAGCAAAGGCGATGGTCATGATCAGGCCGATCGTCAGCCGATCTGTTCCGAACGAGTTTTCAAAAGCGAGCGTAATCGTGTTGGACTGCACCGCGTTGAACACCAGACCGAAAGACAAGGTGATCAATACCGCAAACAGGGCACCCATCCACCGCTTGTTCAGTCCTTTTTCCATGTAGTAGGCAGGACCGCCGCGGAAACCGTCTTTGTCTTTGATTTTATACACTTGCGCCAGCGTGCTTTCCACGAAGGCAGAGGCAGAACCGATGATCGCAATGACCCACATCCAGAAAACCGCGCCAGGACCACCGAGCGCTACAGCGATGGCGATTCCCGTAATGTTTCCGGTACCGACACGCGCGGCCATACTGATACAGAAAGCTTGGAAAGGAGAGATGCTGTCGGCAGACCCTTTTTTCCCTTCGCGAATCGCTTGGAGCATGTCTTTGATCATGCGGACTTGCAGGAAACGGCCTTTGAACGAGAAGAACAGACCGAGCACAACCAGCATGACGATCAGAACATAAGACCAGAAAAAATCGTTGATGGACGCTGTTACATCTAACAGAAATTGTTGCATGTTGTCACCTCGATTGGATAGATGGATTAAAAAATGCTGATATCCCACTCATGCACGATCTGCTTCAACAGGGATACACCTGCCACGCTGTTTCCGCATGAGTCGATGGCCGGGCCAAAAATGCCGATGCCGCAGCCGCCGGGAAAAGGGGATTGTGATCTCAGGTTGGGAGGAACGAGTGTCATAATTCCGCCAGACACGCCGCTTTTGGCCGGAAGTCCCACATAGGCAGCAAATTTGCCGGAAGCGTCGTACATGCCGCAAGTGAGCATCAACGCTTTTGCCAAGCGCACGACTTCTTTGGGCAAAACTTGCTCGCCGCGCAACGGGTGATAGCCGTCCAGCGCCAAAACCAGGCCGATCAGCGCGATCTGCTCCGTATTGACCTGAATGGAGCACTGTTTTAAATACACTTCCAGCGCTTCCTCGACTTCGCAATCCAGATACCCTGTGTCTTTCAGGTAATGCGCCAGCGCACGGTTTCGGTGTGAATGCATCCACTCCGAGACGAACACTTCCTCGTTAATGACAGGAGCCGAATCTGTAATCTTTTGGAAAATTGCGTATAAATAGTGCAGTTTTTGTTCCGGCGTACTTCCTGGCAAAAGCGAGGAGACGGTAATGGCGCCCGCATTGATCATCGGGTTGAACGGCTTGCCTGGCTTGTGCATCTCCAGACGGATAATCGAGTTGAACGCATCTCCCGTCGGCTCCACGTCCACGCGATCGAGCACGTAAGTCATGCCGTGGTGACAGCAAGCTGCGATAAAGCTGACGACCTTGGAAATGCTCTGCATGGTGAAAGGAACTTCCCAGTCACCAGCCGTCACTTTGTTTCCGGAAGGGCCGACCATGCAAATGCCGAGCTGTGTCGGGTCTGCTCGCCGCAAAGCGGGAATGTAACTGGCGCATGCACCCTCTGAAGCTTGCTCGCGATGGTAGGCGACCCACCGTTGCAGATGTTCTGTCACCTGCTGTGCTTCCCATTTGTTTGTCGATGTTGCTGTTTGAAACAAACCCCGTTCCCCCCAAATCCTGTACTGTAAGCCTGTTTGTCAAGGAGCGAAAGCGCTTCCACGCCACGCAAAAATCGTATATTGAACACTTTAAAACCAACCTACAAAATCAAACAAAAACCAACAAAAGCTTTCACGCATTTATATAAATATTTTTTCTATACTTGTCGTTTACGTGTTTTATGGATAAGAATAGTAAGGGGAAAAAAGTGACAAACCCTACAGCAATCCAACAGGGAGGGGGAAGTGGCGCATGCATTCCCCATTAAAAAAGGATGGCTACATCCTGGCACTCATGCTGATCACGGTTCCGCTGGCAGGCGAACTGAAATTTTATCCGGTCAACGAGACGTTTCGGATCAGCTTCGGCGCGCCGACCTTTTTCTTCTTCTTGCTTTTGTTCCAGCGGCTTCCGGCGGTGTTGCCCGGGTTTTTGACCGGACTGTCTGTCGTCGGCTTTCGCTTGCTGCTCGACTCGTACACGCACAGCCCGTTTCATTTGGCTGCTTCGATGCAAGAGCACTATTCGAGCTTTTTTTTCTACTTTTCGTATTCGCTGCTTTTTTATGTGATCCGAATGGAGCGGTTCCGCGAGCGGACATTGATCATCGGCGGAATCGGGATGGTCATTGAGGTCGTAGCCGATCTGGTCGAGCTGCTATCGCAGTATGTGCTGTTTCACATCGTCGTGACCTGGAGTTCGCTGCAAGAGATGTTCGTGATTGCGCTCTCGCACAGCTTCGTCGTGCTCAGCTTTCTGAATATGATCCGACTGTACGAGACGCAAGCCCGGGAAAAACAGACCCGCGCGCAGCACGAGCATATGCTGATGCTCATTTCCAATCTGTACGAAGAGTCGATTCATCTGAAAAAGACGCTGCAAAATGCGGAGAACATCACGGTCAAGTCGTTCGAGCTGTACCAGCGCCTGCAAGCGCAAAAAGACGGGCTTGAACAAGCTTCCGTCGACTCGTTTGCGCGACAGGCGCTGATTATTGCAGGAGAAGTGCATGAAATCAAAAAAGACAACCAGCGAATTTTTGCCGGGCTGCAAAAACTGATTACCCACGAAAATCGGACGGATTTTATGGATATTCATCAGTTGGCAGACATCATCGTGCGCTCCCAGCGGAAGTACGCGAGCCTGCTCGGGAAAAACATCGAGTTTACTTGCCTGATTTCTGGAGAACACCCGCCCTATCACGTGTTTACCTTGATGTCGTTGATCAACAACATCGTCGCCAATGCCGTCGAGGCGATCCAGAAGACGGGGAGCATCTTGATCCAGGTGAACCGGGACAAAGAGTTTGTCGAGATCAAAATTGCCGACGACGGCCCGGGTGTTCCGCCCAGGCGCAAAAAGCTCCTGTTCAAGCCTGGATTCACGACCAAATACGACGACAAAGGAGCACCTTCTACGGGAATCGGTCTTTCTTATGTAAAAGAGATGGTGGACGAGCTGCAAGGAGAGCTGGTTGTCGGAGACGGCGCGGCGGGAAAAGGAACGGAATTTGTCATCCGCTTGCCGATCAATCTTGTGAGGGAGAAAGAGGGAGACGATGCACTTTTACTTAATCGATGACGATGAAGCTGTGCGCCTGATGCTGACAGAAATTATCGAGGATGAGAACTTGGGGGAAGTGGTCGGCGAGGCCGAGGACGGAGCGCTCGTTGACGGTCATATGCTGACGATGAAACATGTCGACATCGTCCTGATTGATCTGCTCATGCCCGAGCGCGACGGGATTGAAACGATTCGCCAAATTCGGCCTGTCTTCAAAGGCAAGATCGTGATGATCTCGCAGATGGAGTCAAAAGATTTGATCGCCCAGGCTTACTCGCTCGGCAGCGAATACTACATTATTAAGCCAGTCAACCGGATCGAAGTGGTGACGATATTGCAAAAAGTCATCGAAAAAATCCGGCTGGAAAAATCGATTCAGGATATCCAAAAATCGCTGCATTCGGTCTTGCAACTGGATCAAGGGCTTGGCAGCCAGAACCGGGCGAGCAAAAGCGGCAAACAGTTGCGCGAGGCGGGGCAATTCCTTTTGTCCGAGCTGGGGATTGCCGGAGAGAACGGCAGCAACGATTTGCTTGACATTCTCGACTACTTGAACGAATGGGAGCAGAAGCATACGCTGAAAAGCGGCTTTCCAGCGCTCAAAGAAATTTTTGTCGCGGTTGCCCAAGCCAGACTGGGAACTGCCGCGGATGAAACACAAGTCATGAAAGTCGTCAAAGCGTCCGAGCAGCGGGTCAGAAGAGCGATCTATCAGTCCTTGAATCATTTGGCATCGCTAGGCTTGTCCGATCTGTCGAACTGGAAATTTGAAAATTACGCTTCCCAGTTTTTCGATTTTACGTTTGTGTGGAAAAAAATGGCCGAGCTGAAAAATAAAACGGCCACTGCTTCGGACATTCGCATCAACATGAAAAAATTTATTCAAGTTCTTTATGCCGAAGCCAAACGAATCCAGGCAGAAGCATAGCAAGCGTAAAGACGCAAAGCGACGGCACAAGAAGCCGTACTTGCCGTGACATGTCACGCAAAAAGCCCTGACCACTCGATCAGGGCTTTTTGCTGTCGGACAACCGGACACGCGGACTCCCGTCTCGACTGACTCTTACGTCCCGTCCTTTTCCATCAGCTTTTTCAGCTTGCGGTAGACGGTATTTCTGCCAATTCCGAGAATGCGCGCCGTCTCGGAGATGTTGCCGCCCGTCTGCAAAAATACGTCGACCATGTCGCTCTTGCCAGATTGGGTTCGTTCTTTTTGAGCATCGCTTATTTGTCCCTCGGCGGGCTTGGCAGAAAAGCTGGACAAAATGTAGGCAGGGAAGCGCTCCCGCTCAATTTTGCCTCCCTCCGACAGAAAAGCCGCTTCGCGCAGGGCGGCCGCAAGCTGACGCACGTTTCCCGGCCAACTGTAGCTCTCGATCAGCTTTTTGGCACTGGTTCCAAGCGCAAGCGGCCCTGTGCCCAACTGGGCTTCGATGCCGTGCAGCAGCAACTGGGCGAGCTGTAGCCGATCTGCACGCTCCCGCAACGGCGGCAGTGTGACCTGAACGCCTTGCAGTCGGTAAAACAAGTCAGCGCGGAAGCTGCCTTCCTGCACTTTTTGCCACAAATCGGTGTGCGTAGCCGTAATGATCCGCACATCGACGTGAATCGGCTTCGTTCCGCCTACCCGATAGACGGTGAAATCTTGCAGCACGCGCAAAAGCGCCACTTGCATCTCGGACGGCATCTCGGCTATTTCGTCGAGGAACAGTGTCCCTTGGTGAGCTTGTTCGAATTTTCCCGGCTGTCCGGTCTGTTTGGCTCCGGTAAACGCTCCCGGCTCGTAGCCGAACAGCTCGCTTTCTAGCAAACTTTTCGGAATCGCCCCGCAGTTGATCGCGACAAAAGGCTTGTCCGCACGCTCGCTTGCCAGATGAATCGCCTGGCTGACGACGTCTTTGCCTGAGCCGCTTTCGCCAAACAGCATAACCGTATATTCCGTTTTGGCTGCCCGCTTGGCAAGCCGAATGGCCGCGAGAAAGGCATCGTCTGTGCCGTATAAGTCATCAAAAGAGGTGAGACCTGTCCGATTTGCCCGGAGCGGCCTCGCCTTCGGTTTGGAGGATGGAGGGCTTGCGGCGATCTGCGGTGGACGCGTATCAAGCAGAACGGAAGCCTGCCAGTGATGTTCTCCGCCCCCTTTTGTGAGCAAGGGGAGGGAACGGGGAGTGGAAATGTCTTTTTGCCTGCCTAGCAAAGACTCGATGTCTGCTACTAGCTCTGTCACATGCACCTGTCCCAGCCGCTGTCTGTTTCCGCGCAGCAGTTGGTGCGCTTCGCGGTTGCCGCCCGTGACGATTCCGTCCTGATTGACGGCCAGCAGCGCGTGGTGCTTGGCGTTTTTCTCCGGATAGAGCGAGATGACCATCTGCCGATCGGGACGATGGATAAGCAGCCAATCTTCCACTTTGCGCGCCATCACATCGACCATGCCTAGTAAGGAAGGGTGGTACATCGCCGCATGTCCGCTAATATCGAGCACAGCTACCAGCTCGCCCTGCGGTCCGAAAATCGGGGAGGCGGCGCAATACAACATATGGTTGGAGTCAAGATAGTGGTCTTTTCCGACGACAGCCAGCGGTTTTTGTTCCACAATGACTGTCCCCGCCGAGTTGGTTCCGCGCACCTGCTCAGACCAGCAGGCGCCGTGATGGACCTGGATTTTTTCCGTGTCCTTGAGGAAGACAGGATCGCCTTTGCTCTCCAGGATGTAGCCCGACGTATCGCAGAGGGCGACGATCGAGTAGGAGCTTTTCAGCCAATAAGCCAATCGCTCCATGGTTGGGTCCATCGTTCTCATAAACTCTTCTTTTTGTTCCCTGTATTGCCGAAACTGGGTTTCTTCCAGTATGGCATCCTTTGCTGTCAACGCATTAACCCCATTGATCCGGCTTCGCTCCCACGACTTTTTCAGCAACGCATTGGTGGGTTCCAGCAAACGATTTCCCCCTCTAGCAGAGAAAATAAGACCTTCCTTTCTATATTACCACAATTTTCAAACTACAATGGGCAATGGAGCAATTGTATCGCAAAAATGGAGCAACTGTTCCAACGCAAGATTGCTAGATTCATAGAAAAGCCGCTGTTTGTAAGCGTTTTCTATTTGGCACAAAACATGCTTCTAGTAAGGGACGAATGCACATAAGCGAAAATGAGGAGGGGCTTACGTGGCGCAAACGGCAAAAATCACATTGGACCCGCGTGTCGAAGCTTTCTTGGCAGGCGGTCCGAAAAAGCTGTTCATTGGTGGGGAGTTTGTAGCGTCAGCATCGGGAAAAACGTTTGACACGATTGATCCGGCTACTGGTGAAGCGATTACGTCTGTTTATGAAGCCGATGCGATCGATGTCGATCTCGCGGTGCAAGCCGCAGAAAAAGCTTTTGCGACAGATTGGGCCAAGGTGACGCCTAGCGAACGCGGGCGGATGCTCTGGAAGCTGGCTGATTTGATGGAAGAGCATGCAGAGGCGCTCGCGCAGCTGGAGACGATCGACAACGGCAAGCCGATCACCCACGCCCGTTTCGCTGACGTAGCATTGGCGATTGATCACTTCCGCTACTATGCAGGCTGGTCGACGAAGCTGGCTGGCGAAGTGATCAACAATTCTGCCGGGCGCAACATGCTGACTTACACGCGCCGCGAGCCGATTGGCGTGGTCGGGCAGATCATTCCGTGGAACTTCCCGCTCTTGTTGGCTGCGTGGAAGCTGGGCGCGGCACTCGCTACAGGCAACGTCGTGATTTTGAAAAGCGCCGAGCAAACGCCACTGTCCGCGATCTATTTGGCGGAATTGATCCAGCAAGCGGGATTCCCCGATGGCGTCGTCAACATTATTACAGGCTACGGGCCGACAGCAGGCGCGGCGATTACGAACCATCCGCGCATTCGCAAAGTGGCTTTTACCGGATCGACGGAGGTCGGCAAGCTGATCATGCAGCAAGCGGCGGGCAATTTGAAGCGCGTGTCGCTGGAGCTGGGCGGCAAATCGCCGAACATTATTTTCCCGGACGCCGACTTTTCCAGAGCGATTCCTGGCGCGTTGATGGGCATTTTCTTCAATCAAGGCCAAGTGTGCTGCGCAGGCTCGCGCTTGTTTGTTCATAAAAAAGTGTACGACAACGTTTTGGCTGACATGACGAGCTATGCGGCCAAAATGAAGCAAGGCAACGGCCTGGACGAGTCGACAGAGATCGGGCCGCTCGTATCGAGCGAGCAATTTGAGCGGGTGACAGGCTACTTGCAAAAAGGGCACGAGGAAGGCGCGACTTCATTGACAGGCGGCGCACCGTTGGAAGGGCCGGGCTATTTCGTTCCGCCTACGATTTTTGCCGATGTCAATGAGCGCATGACGATTGCCCGGGAAGAAATTTTTGGCCCGGTTGTCGCAGCGATGCCTTTTGACGACGAGGAGCAAGTCGCAGATGTCATCCGGCGGGCGAATGATACGGAATACGGGCTGGCAGCAGGGGTGTGGACGACCGATCTGCGCAAAGCGCACAAAGTCGCGCATGCCTTGGAAGCAGGCACTGTCTGGGTCAACTGCTACAATGCGCTCGACGCTGCTGTACCGTTTGGCGGCTACAAGCAATCCGGATACGGCCGGGAGATGGGCTCGTACGCCCTGGATTTGTATACGCAGGTGAAGGCGGTCTGGGTCAACCTCGATTAAGACGTGGGCAAAAAAGCAAAAAACAGAGAAAACAAGGGGGAATCAAGCATGAGAGCGGCGCAAATTTTGGAGCAGCGTAAACCTTTGCGTATTGGAGAGGTGCCCGATCCGACACCAGGTCCGAAAGACGTGATCGTCCGGGTCGAAGCGTGCGGCGTTTGCCGAAGCGACTGGCACGCCTGGATGGGAGATTGGGACTGGATCGGACTCAGCCCGCAGCTGCCGATCATTCCGGGACATGAACTGGGAGGTGTCGTCGAGGCAGTCGGCAAAGAGGTGAAAAATTTCCGTCCGGGCGATCGCGTGACCACGCCTTTTCATGAAGGGTGCTCACATTGCGCCAATTGCCTCTCCGGCCATTCCAACCGTTGCGACAACCTGGCGATTTTCGGCTTTAGCTACGATGGCGCCTACGCCGAATACGTCCGCGTGCCAAACGGCGACTTCAATCTGATTCGCCTGCCAGACGAGGTAGACTCGCTGACAGCAGCGGCGATCGGTTGCCGTTACATGACAGGCTATCACGGCGTCATACGCGGAAACGTACAGCCGGGTAGCTGGCTGGCTGTGCACGGTGCCGGAGGAGTCGGATTGTCCTCGGTTCAGGTGGCGAGCGCAGTCGGCGCGATGGTCATCGCTGTAGACGTCGATGACGCCAAGCTGGCCAAGGCAAAAGAAGAAGGCGCCGTTGCCGTCATTAACGCCAGAAAAGAGAATGTCGTCGAGGCAGTCAAGGAAATTACGAAGGGCGGAGCGCACGCCTCCATCGATGCACTTGGCATCCGCGATACGATTCTCAATTCGGTGTTGAGCCTGAGAAAAGGCGGCAGGCACGTGCAGATTGGCTTGACTACCAAGGAAGAGGGCGGCATGGTCGGATTGCCGATCGATGCGATCACCGCGATGGAACTGGAGATCGTCGGCAGCATCGGCAATCCGCATGCGGCCTACGAAGGATTGCTTACGCTGATCGCCCAAGGCAAGCTGAACCCGTCTTCGCTCGTGTCCAAGGAAGTCGCTCTCGATGACGTGTCGGGCATTTTGGAAGACATGACGAACTACAACACATTCGGCTTTAATGTGATTACGAAATTCAGATAGAACAGATGAACCAGTGCGTCTCTGAGTAGGACGAGAGACACACTGGTTCATTTTTTCTGGGGGCCAGTGTGCTTAAAAAATGTTTCATAAAAAGGAAAATTGGGGTAATTGTCGAAATATTTATCCGAATTGTTGTTCCCTCACTTTTATATCTGGAGGATGGAGATCATGAGTCAGCGGATAGCTCTGGATAGATATGCGAATCTTTCACAAGAAAGAGTCAAACTGGAACAGGAGTGGGAACGATTTGTTTCTGGAGTGAGCGAAAGACCGGCCATTCGACCGCTGATGTACGAATCCTGGCAGCGCTGTCAGGAGCAAAATATCCATCCTCTGCGCACGAGAACGACGGTCAGCCTGTCCCGGGCGCAGATCGAGGCGTACTGGGAAGAAGATACGCTCCAGCATATTCTCAAGCCGCTTTTGCTGAAAATGAAAGACGCTTCGCTCGACTCGGGCCATTTGGTCACCTTCTGCAATGCCGCAGGAGACATCGTGCATTTGGACGGTGACTTGTCGCTGATGCTGAAAGCAGAAGACATGAATTTTGTCGTCGGCTCCTCCTGGGCGGAGCATCGGGCAGGGACGAACGCCATCGGAACTTCGCTCGTGACGGGGCGACCGGTACAGGTGTTTGCTGGCGAACATTTTTGCCAGGAGGTGCAAAAATGGACGTGCTCCGCCGCGCCTGTTCGCGATCCTGTCACACAGCAAATGATTGGCGTGTTCAATTTGACAGGCTTGTGGAGGGTCAACCACCCGCACTCTTTGTCAGCTGTTACCTCGGCAAAGCAAATCGTGGAAAAATATTTGCGCGGTCAACTGGAGCAGGAGAGGTTCCGCTTGACAGAGCGTTTCTCGCATCTCGTCTCTTCGGCTGTGACGAGTCCTTTTCTGGTACTCGATCGCGGCGGGAAGGTCATTAATGCGTCCAGTATCCTGTACGAGCAAGGGTGGGTTGATCGCCAGCAAAATTTGATCGGGGCGCCTCCTTCCGCTTTTGCCATTATCTCGAAAATGCAATGGGAGGCCGAACATGTGAGGGGAATATGGCGCTTTGAACTTATTCCGTATATATATGGCGGCAGGCCGATCGGCTCTGTCGTGTACGCAATTCCCCCGAACGACGAGTACGGCGTGCGGGAAGCGACGGCGGCGCAGCCTGTTTTTGCAGGGAGCGGAGGGGCAGATGGCTCCGCACGCGAGCCGTTGGCACCCGACTTTGCCGAAACGGCGAAACCGTTTATCCGCAGCGAGCGATTTTACCGTTCGCTGTTCGAAGACAACCCTTCGGCGATCATCTGTTACGACTTGCAAGGGAACATACTGGAGGCCAATCCGGCCGCCGAGAGATTGATCGGCTATACCGTAGAAGAACTGCAAGCGAGCAACATTATCCAACTAATCTTGCTGGATTGCGCCGAAAAAAAGCTCCATCCGTTCAGCCTGGAAGGAATGGGACGACCGCAGGAGTTTGAAATCGCTGTCAAACATAAAAATGGACACAGCATCGACGTCAGCATCAACAACTTCCCGATGTATGTAGACAACGAGATCAGCGGCTTCTATGCCATCGCTAAAGACATGACTCGCCACAAGCAGATCGAGGCGGATTTGCGCTCGACGAAGGAACAGCTTGATGTGTACCTGCGCAATACGGACGATTCGGTCGTTGTGCTCGATGTCGGCTTCCATATCGTCAAAGTCAACCGGGCGTTCGAGCAGATGTTTGGCTGGAGTGAACAGGAAGTCATCGGGGCCGAGCTGCCGACGATCCCTGACTTTTTGCAAGCGGATTTCCAGTTGCTGCAACAGGAAATTGTCCGAAATCGCCACGTGACATCGTATGAGGCGCTGCGTCAGCGAAAAGACGGGACGCTGCTCGATGTCAGCACCTTCATTTCGCCGCTGTCTGATTCAGAAGGGAACCTCATCGCCTTCGTGGCGATTCAACGGGACATAACCGAGCATAAGCGGATGGAAGCGGCCTTGATTGAAAACGAAAAGCAACTGCGAACGCTGATCAACGCCATGCCGGATTCCGTCTGTTTCAAAGACAGCGAAGGCCGCTGGATCGAGGCGAACGATTGCTGCTTGCGCGTGTTCCGCCTGGAGAACGTGCCGTATCAGGGAAAAACGGACGGGGAGCTGGCTCTGCTTTCCCCGGATTATCGCGAGGCATTGCTGCAATGCGCCGAATCGGACAAGCGGGCATGGGAAGAAGGCAAGCCCGTCCGACTGGAAGAAGTCGTTTACCTGGACTACGGCGATGTGCGAATTTTTGATGTGAGTAAAATTCCGCTATTCGACCCGGAAGGCAAGCGCACGGGCTTGGTCGTGATCAGCCGGGACATTACGGAGCTGAAAAAGACAGAAGAGCTGCTGCGCAAGTCGGAAAAACTGTCTGTCGTCGGTCAATTGGCTGCGGGAGTCGCACACGAAATTCGCAATCCGCTGACTTCCATTCGCGGTTTCATTCAATTTATTCAGGAAGGCCATTACAAGCAGGAGTATTTTCAAACGATCTTGTCAGAGCTGGATCGGATTCAATCAGTTGTCAACGAGTTTTTGGTGCTCGCCAAGCCGCAGGTCATCCACTTTACGCC
Organism: Brevibacillus sp. FSL K6-0770; assembly: GCF_038000275.1. Classification (NCBI taxonomy): domain Bacteria; kingdom Bacillati; phylum Bacillota; class Bacilli; order Caryophanales; family Paenibacillaceae; genus Brevibacillus; species Brevibacillus sp. FSL K6-0770. Next base: position 3,189,334 of record NZ_JBBOBQ010000001.1, on the reverse strand, counting down.
GCGCAATCTGCCGCCTTTGCTGCATCAGGTGGTAGAGCTTTTGCAGACCGAAGCGATTTTAAACAATGTCCAGATTGTGCTGGAGATTGACCCGGTCGCCACGATGGTCAATTGCGAGGAAAATCAGTTAAAACAGGTCTTTATTAATATTTTAAAAAATGCGATCGAGGCCATGCCGTATGGCGGGCAGATCACTATTCAGCTCAAGCAGCAGGGAGAAGCTCTGTCGATTCGGATTTTGGATCAAGGAGAGGGAATAGCCGAGGAGCGAATACCGAAGCTTGGGGAACCTTTTTATACGACCAAGGAAAAGGGCACAGGTCTTGGCCTGATGATTAGCTACAAAATTATTCAAGCCCACCAAGGAACGATGAAAATTAATAGCCAGCGAAACAAGGGGACGACGGTGGAGATTCATTTGCCTGTGTGTGAACCTCTTGAATGAGCGTTTGTGTAAAGCCCGGGGGAGAAGAGATGCCTCTGGGTTTTTTGGTGCGGACAGCGGCGTGACCAGAACCGTTTTTTCGACAAAACCAGCGGAAAACATGCGAAAAAAGTAAAAAGACAGAATATTGACAAAGATAATACGGGATGTTAATTTTTGTTTAGGAAAACGTTTACCCGAAATGAGAGAAAGTGAGTGAGAAACCATTTCTGTCACGATAAAAGACATCGCCCAACTCGCCAACGTTTCTATCGCCACTGTCTCGCGTGTCCTGAACAACTCCAAGCCAGTCAGACCGGAGCTGCGGGAAAGAGTCCTGCGGATCGTCCAGGAGACGGGCTTTCAACCGAATGCGATAGCCAGAAGCCTCGTCAGCAAGGAAACCCGCATCATTGGAGTCATGATCCCCGACATCAACAACAACTTTTACTCCAACCTCACCTACGGCATCGACAGCGTGCTTAGCGAGGACGACTACAGCATGTTTTTGGCTATTTCCGACGAGATCGTGGACAAAGAGCTGAAGTATTTGCGGCTGTTCAAAGAAAAGCAGCTGGATGGCGTCATCATCGCGAGCGTGCATTTTTTGGAGAGCAACTTCCAGACGCTGCTCGACATGCAAGTGCCGACGGTCGTAACCGGCCATGATTTGCCCGGCTACCAAATTCCCACGGTCAACGTCAACAACGTACAGGCTGCGTACGATGCGACCGCTTATCTCATCTCGCAGGGCCATCAAAAAATTGCCTGTGTCTCCGGGCCTTTGTGGGACCCGCCGTGCGGACTGGATCGCATGGGAGGGTACCGCAAAGCGATGCGCGCACACGATTTGCCGATTCATGAAGGCTTTGTCGTCGAAGGGGATTTCACTGCCAAAAGCGGCTATGAAGCGATGCGCCGCATCTGCGAGGAGAAGGTGCGTCCCACGGCGGTGTTTGTAGCGACAGACCTGATGGCCGTCGGGGTGCTCAATTACTTGCACGATCACGGGATTCGCGTCCCGGAAGACATTTCGGTCATGGGCTTTGACAATCTGGAGCTGGCCTCCTTTACCAGACCGATGCTGACTACCGTTCACAACGACCCGTTTATGTACGGGAAGGCTGCCGCGGAGCAATTGCTCAAGCAAATCAGAAACGAGCCGGTGGAGAGGATGAGCATCGTTCCACACCACCTCGTCGTCCGGCAAAGTGTAAGCGTGATTTACGAGCGTACACCATGAATGGCCCATAGATGTGATCCAAACAGAGAGCTTGGCTCGAAAAAGGAGGGAAACGCATGAAGCTCGGCGTGTTTACTGTGTTGTTCAGCGACAAATCGTTCGAGGAAATGCTCGACCATGTGAAAGAGGCAGGATTGGAGGCAGTCGAAATCGGAACAGGTTGCTATCCAGGCAATGCGCACTGCCAGCTGGATGAGCTTTTGGAAAGTGCAGGGAAGCGCGAGGCGTATCGCAAAGCCGTAGAAGAACGCGGGCTGGTCATCAGCGCATTGAGCTGCCACGGCAACCCGCTGTCGCCAGACAAAGAATTTGCCCAGCAATCGCATGAGACGTTCGTCAAAACGGTGCAACTGGCCGAACAGCTCGAAGTCCCTGTCGTCAACTGCTTTTCCGGCACAGCAGGCGATCATGAGGGCGCGAAGTATCCGAACTGGCCTGTTGCCCCCTGGCCGAACGAATATCGGGATGTGCTGAACTGGCAGTGGAACGAAAAGCTGGTGCCGTACTGGAAGGAATGGGGCCAATACGCCCACGATCACCAGGTAAAGGTCGCGCTGGAGCTGCACGGAGGCTTTCTCGTCCACACGCCCGGGACGCTGCTGAAGCTGCGCGAACAGGTGGGAGAGGCGATTGGAGCCAATTTTGATCCGAGCCATATGTGGTGGCAAGGCATCGATCCGGTGGCGGCGATCAAAATATTGGGCAAAGAACAAGCGATTTACCATTTCCATGCCAAAGACACTTTTATCGATCAGGAAAAAGTGAACATGTACGGCCTGTTGGACATGAACTCCTATGCGAATCTGAATGAGCGGGCCTGGTACTTCCGCACAGTCGGCTACGGACACGACCAGAAGACGTGGGCAGACATGATGAGCGCCTTGCGCATGAGCGGATACGATTACGTCATCAGCATCGAGCACGAGGATGCCATCATGTCGATCGAGGAAGGCTTCCAGCGCGCCGTACAAAATTTGCAGCAGGTGATTTTGCGCGAGCCGCTCAAAAATATGTGGTGGGTGTAAAAGGAGGGAGCTTGTATGAGCACATGCAAGATCGGATTGATAGGAGCAGGCGGTATTGCCCTGGCGCATCTGGAAGCAGCCAAAGGCGAGCCGAGAGCTGAGATCGTTGCCATTGCAGATGTGTCGAAAGAAACAGCCGCAGAAAAGGCTGAGCAGTACGAAATCCCGCACGTCTTTTCCGATTACCGCCAGATGCTGTCCGAAGCGGCACTGGACGCTGTCATCGTCTGCGTGCCCAACTATTTGCACGCGCAAGCTGCGCTGGATGCATTGGCTGCGGGAAAGCACCTGCTGTGCGAAAAGCCGATGGCGATGAACAGCGGTCAGGCAGAAGCCATGATCGAAGCAGCGAAGCGAGCGGACAAAATTTTGATGGTCGCGCAAAACAACCGCTTCCGCAGCCAGGCCAAGCAGATCAAAAGCTGGCTGGATGAAGGGAAGTTCGGCAACGTGTACCACGCGAAAACAGGCTGGGTGCGCCGCAACGGAATCCCCGGCTGGGGAAGCTGGTTTACGCAAAAAGAATTGGCAGGCGGAGGTCCGCTGATTGACATCGGGGTACATATGCTCGATTTGACCTTGTGGCTGCTTGGTCATCCCAAGCCAGTGTCGGTACTCGGCCAGACGTACGCAGAGTTCGGTCCGAAAAAGCGCGGGCTGTCCGAGTGGGGCCGGATCGATGAGAACGGCGTGTTTGACGTGGAAGACATGGCGGTTGCGATGATTACGTTTGAAAACGGCTTTTCGCTCACGCTTGATGCAAGCTGGGCGTCGCACATCGAAAAAGAAAACGTTTTCCTGCAACTGTACGGGCAAGAAGGGGGCGTATCGCTTGGCTTGCTGGATGAGCAGCTCGCTCTTTACCACGAATGGGGCGGCGTCATGGCAACGACTGAGCTATCGCCCAAACCTTGTCAGGAACGGGTCGCGCTCTTGTCCAACTTCCTCGATGCCATCGAAGGGAAAGCCGAGGCGCTGTGCACGCCGGAGCAAGCTTTGTACATTACCCGTCTGATTGAAGCGATCTATCAGTCAGCTCGCACCGGGGAGGCTGTCCGCTTTTCGTAAACGGTTGAAGTGCCTGCGAAAGCAGGCTTCAGCATTCACCAAAAGAGCATAGGGGGTTAATGGCATGAAAGTTATGAAAAGGCTTACATCAATGGGACTTACCTTGACCGTGGCACTCTCGCTGGCAGCATGCTCCTCCACTCCGCAGCAATCCGCACCCGCACAAGGACAACCTGCATCACCAGAAGCGCCGAAAACAGAGCCAGCTCCGCAGCCAGCCGCCGAAAAAGTCAAGCTCGTCTACGCTCGCGGCAAAGACGCCACCGATTCCACGAAAAAGCTCGTGGAAGCTTTTCAGAACGCTCACCCGAACATCGAGGTAGAAATCCGCGAGATGCCATCCGACACCGGACAAAGCCACGATCAGTACGTCACCATGTTCAGCGCGCAATCGTCCGAGATCGACGTGTTCGACCTGGATGTAATCTGGCCGGCTGAATTTGCCCAGGCAGGCTATCTGCTTCCGCTCGACCGCTTGATGGAACAAGACGGAATCGAGACGGGCAAATATATCAAAGGCGCGATGGACGCCGGAAATTTCGGCGGTCAGCAATGGACGATGCCCAAATTCATCGATGCCGGACTGCTCTTTTACCGCAAAGATTTGGTCAAAGAACCGCCCAAAACATGGGATGACTTGATCGCGCAAGCAAAAGCCACAAAAGGTCAGGGCGGCACGAAGTTCGGCTACTTGATGCAAGCCAAGCAGTACGAGGGACTGGTGTGCAACTTCGTTGAATTTAGCGCTGCCTACGGCGGAAAAATTCTCGACGAGCAAGGCAACGTGGCGATCAACAACCCCGCGACGATCAAAGGATTGCAAAAAATGATCGAGATCGTCAAATCCGACATCGTCCCAAGCAACATCACTACCTTTATGGAAACCGAATCGCATACCGCATTCCTCGAAGGACAATCGGCCTTCATCCGCAACTGGCCGTATCAGTTCGCCCTCGCGCAAGATCAGGCGCAATCGAAAATCGTCGACAAAGTGGCGATCGCTCCGCTCCCGGCAGGGGATGCAGGCTCTGCCGCAGCACTCGGCGGCTGGATGGGCGGCATCAACAAATTCAGCAAGCATCCGAAAGAATCGTGGGAGTTCCTCAAGTTCATGACCGGAGCCGAAGGACAAAAAATTTCGGCCGTGCACGGCGGTCTGGCTCCAACCTTGCTGCCTGTGTATGAAGACGCCGATGTGCAAAAAGCAAGCCCGCTGTTCGCCAACAAAGACTTCGTCGATGGCGTGAGCGCTGCCGTGTCCCGTCCGACTACGCCGATCTATCCGAAAATCTCCGAAGTCATCCAGATTGAAGTGTCCAAAGCGCTGGCCGGACAACAATCCGCAGAGCAAGCCGTACAAAACATGGAAGCAAAAATGAACGAACTGATGAAAAAGTAACGCGGGTCCAGCGACTTAGCGACACGCGCCAACAGGTCCAGGTGGCTTCCGGGAGAGGGGGACTGTCTCTCCCGGAAGCGAATGGGCCGCGGCAAGCAGAAGATGCCCTTGTGATTTTCAATCAGGAAAGAAGGTGGTGAACGGATGAATCGACAAAACAAAGGCTCTCTTTCGGAAAAGCAAATGGGCTATTTGCTGATTTTACCCGCACTGCTGATTATCCTCATCATCGCGATTTGGCCTGTCATGCGCTCATTCTGGATCAGTCTGCACGATATTCGGCTGAATGACCCGACAAAGACCGAAGTTCATTCCTCGTATGGGCTGGATATGGAGCGCTACGTCAGTACCTTTCCCAACCTGCTGCGCTATGTGAAAAAAGAAGCGGAGGCCGCCCAGGGACCTGCAAAAGACAAACTGGAGGCGATTCGGCAAGAGATCGAGCAAATGAATCAAGCGCTCCAGCAATCAGGCGAGATCGCGAGCCGTTACGAAGCCATCGACCAGTTGCTGCTGGAGTTCAAGCCGATTCCGAACGAACTCAAATACGTGACGTTGACAGGGGAAGCGACAGACGCGATCCGGACAACCTTGGCGCAGAAGGAATCTACCCTGCTGGAAATGGGGGCAAACAAACAGCTGGCGAAGCCGGAAGGAGCCGTCGGGGTGATGGCCGGGATCACGTCCGCGATCATCGAGCCGAACTATGTAGGTTTTGCTTACTACCAGCATTTTTTGACCGACAGCCGCATGTGGGCCGCCTTGTATAATACATTCTTTTTTACGGTCGTCTCTGTGGTCATCGAGCTTGTGCTTGGCATAGCCATCGCCCTGTTGATCAATCGTCCGTTTCGCGGCCGGGGGCTGGTGCGGGCAACGGTGCTGATTCCATGGGCGATCCCGACCGTTATTTCCGCGATGATGTGGAAATTTTTGTACGACGGCCAAAACGGGATCGTGGCTCATCTGTTCGAAGTGACGGGGCTGGTATCGGATATGGGCGTGCTGCTTTCGACAAAGGCTGGCGCGATGTTTTCCGTCATTTTGGCGGACGTCTGGAAAACGACTCCGTTCATGGCTCTGCTGCTCTTCGCCGGCTTGCAGACCATTCCGCACAGCTTGTACGAGGCGGCTTCCGTCGATGGAGCGAACCGCATGCAGCAATTTTTCCGCATTACGCTGCCGATGCTCAAGTCGACGATTCTCGTGGCGCTGTTGTTCCGTACGCTCGATGCGTTTCGCGTATTCGATCTGATCTACGCGCTGACTGGCGGCGGGCCTGCCAACTCCACGGAAACGATCTCGATTTACGCCTATAAAACGATGTTTGCGCAGATGAGCTTTGGTGAAGGCTCGGCGCTCGCAGTCCTTGTGTTCTTGTGCGTCGCGCTCATTTCGATCGGCTACATCAAAATTTTGGGGGCTGACCTCCTCGGTGAGGGAAACGGAAAATAAGGAGGAAAATGTCATGCAAAAAAAGGCGGGTCCTTTGTTTTACATCGGATTGCTGCTGTTTGTCTTCGTCGTGATGTTCCCGTTCTTATGGATTCTCCTCGCCGCGCTGAAGCCGCCAGGGGAGCTGTTCGGGGAGAGGGCCTTTCAGTTCATCATTCAAAATCCGACCTTGGACAACTTCGTTCGGGTATTCACGGAGCGTCCGTTTGCCAGATATTTATGGAACTCCACCGTGGTTGCGACGCTGACGACTCTGTACTCCATCACGATTGCGTCTTTTGCTGCCTATGCGATCGCCTGGCTGTCTTTTCGCGGCAAAACGATCATTCTCGGCATCGTGCTGGCCGTCTCGATGTTCCCGCAGATCGCCACGATTTCCCCGATCTTCATGTTCATGCAATCGATGGGGCTGACCAACAGCTATCTCGGCCTAATCATTCCGTACACGACTTTCGCCTTGCCGCTTGCCATCTGGAATTTGACGATCTTCTTCCGCAAAATCCCGAGCGATTTGGGCGAAGCTGCCAAAGTGGACGGAGCGAGCATTTGGCAGACGATGACGCGAGTGTTTTTTCCGCTGGCCATGCCGGGAGTATTCACGACCGCGATTCTCGTTTTTATCGCCGCCTGGAACGAATTTTTGTTCGCGCTGACGCTCAATACGCAGGAAGCGATGAAGACTGTGCCTGTAGGGATCGTCATGTTTCAAGGGATGTTCACGATTCCGTGGGGAGAGATATCGGCCGCCTCGATTATCGTTACCGTGCCGCTCGTCGTCATGGTGCTGATTTTCCAGCGCCGGATTATTTCCGGTTTGACTTCCGGGGCGGTGAAAGAATAAGCGCTGCGAAAATGCGCCGCCAAAAGCCAAGCGAGCGCCCTTCGTACATGTGGCTGGCAGGATATCTCCCGTGCCGGGGCGAAATCAAACGCCTGACAGCAAGGAATGAGGGGGAGTCCGATGAATTTGTCGCCAGTTGAAATTCGCGTGCAAGCGGAAGCGATCCGCGAGGGGCATGTGAACAACGTCAAGTACATGGAGTTTTTGGAGCAAGCCCGCCAGCCGTGGTATGACTATTTTTTGCACCTGGGCTTCCGCTCTTTTGTCGCCAAGCTGCAAGCGGACTACAAGCAGGAAGCGTTTCTCGGCGACGTTCTCGTCATTCATACGGCGGTAGAGCGAGTGGGAAACACGAGCTTTGTCCTTTCCCAACGGATGTACAACCAGCGGGAAGAGCAGGTGCTGGATGCCGAGGTGACGTTTGTCGCTATCTGCGCCAAAACAGGCGAGAAAATCCGCGTGCCGGATGAGCTGCGGACAAAAGCGTAAGCAGGACGGCAGAGCAGCGCAGGAAGGGGTCCGATCCGAAAAGAATCGGGCTTTTTTGGCGTGGAAAAGGGGTTCCCACGAAGCGGCAGGCGAGAAGTGGAGCCAAAAAATGAAACAGTCCGTGACAGGAAGACATGACAAGTTAGTACAAAAGTAGCTGATACGGAAAAAAGAATGTTGAAATTTGTGGAAAATTTGACTAAAATACACTTTGCGTACAAACTTTCCTCACGATTCGCTGTTGGTTTTGCCTCGTTTCGACGAAAATCAAATCTGACGGGAAGGGAGCGCGGCGCCACCACATCATCCAATCGGTGCAGCCGCGATACAAGCTATGTCGAGCACCATCAAAACGAATCAAATATCGCTTCCGAAAGGGGGAGGCGCCATTTCGGGAATGGGCGAAAAATTTCAGCAAAATGAGTTTACCGGAACCTTTTCGTTCAGCATCCCGCTCAGGCTTACTCCCAGCCGGGATTGTTCGCCCGAACTGCATCTTTCCTACAGTTCAGGGGAAGGCAACGGCATTTTTGGCCTTGGTTTCCATCTTTCTCTCCCCACAATATCACGAAAGACAGCAAAAGGCATCCCGCGCTATGACGATTCAGACATTTTTCAGCTCTCCCATGCAGATGACCTGGTTCGCCAGCCTGAACAAGGCGAGCGGCACACGGTCCGCGCAGGAGAAGACACGTATCAAGTTACGAAGTACCGCCCCCGCGTGGTCGACGCCTATGACAAAATCGAGCGCTGGGTAAATATAGCGACAGGAAGCACGCATTGGCGAGTGACCGATCGCGAACAGTTCGTCCAGCTGTTTGGAAAAACCGAACAAGCAAGAATCAGTGATCCCGATGACCCTGCCCGCATTTACCAGTGGCTGCTGGAAGAAGCATTCGACCCAAAAGGCAACCACATTTCCTATGACTACGAGTCCGACATCGTCTCCTCCAAAACCCCCGCGCACCAAGACGAGAAACGTATCCCATCAGCCAACAAGTATATCAGCCGCATACGTTACGGAAACAAAGTCCCTTATCAGGAAGGGGAGTCGCTCCCTGACGTCTATCATTTCGCAGTTGTCTTTGACTACAGCTCTTCCGCAGATGCACGCCCTCTGACTTCGTTTGCAAACAGACCACCCGTTGCGTACCGAAGCGATTCCTTTTCCCAGTACCACGCCGGATTTGAAGTTCGGACAAGCCGCCTGTGCCGCAAAATGTGGCTGTTCCATCATTTCGAAGCCTTGGACCGCAATCCGCTTCCCGTTCAATCCTACACCTTTTCGTATGAGCAAGCATCGACTGTATCGCTGTTGTCCAGTGTCGAGCTGACGGGTTTTCGCTGGGCGAATGGCGAGTATGCGCAAGAAAGCTTGCCGCCGCTTCTGTTGAACTATTCCCGCTTTGAGCCGACAGCGCAAACGTTCCAGTCGCTGCACGCGCTCGATCTGGCTGCTCTTCCCGCAATGGGACACGATTCTTCCGCAGAGCTGATCGATCTGTACGGCGAAGGAATCCCCGGTATTTTGTATCAGGATGAGGTTTCCGCCCTCTACCTGGAGCCGATATTGGCGCAGGACGAACAGGGAAGCGATATCGTCGCGTATGCGCGTCCGAAAGAACTGCCGACTTTCCCTGCGGCGAATCATGTACCGTCGTCCAGTCAGCAGCTGATGGATTTGGCTGGAAACGGGGAGTTGGCACTGGTCGTTGCGACACTTTCGGAAGCGGGGTACTTTGCCAGCGGGCCAAGCAAAACGTGGCGTCCATGGAAGCCGTTTGCTTCGTTTACGAACGCTTTTTTTCAGGATGGACACGCGCTCGTTGATTTGACCGGAGACGGACTGGCTGACTTGGTGCACATCGATCAGGAGACGATTACGTACTATCCGAGCAAGGGAACGGAAGGCTTTGGCGAGCCGGTGCGCGTGTGGCGAAGAAGCGATTTGCCTCTGCCCCGACAGGAAACGAAGACAGAGGCAGTCAAGTTTGCCGACATGTTCGGCAGCGGGATGCAGCATCTTGTCAAGGTTGCCAACGGCAGTGTCCAATGCTGGCCGAATTTGGGCTACGGACGCTTCGGTGAGCCTGTAAGCATGGAAAATGCTCCGTATTTTGCCGACGGACTGGACGAATCCCGGTTGTTTCTCGTCGATGTGGACGGTTCAGGTACAGCGGATTTGATCTACGCCTATCCCGATCGGATTGATGTTTACTTGAACCAGAGCGGCCATTCCTTTCGCGAACCGTTCAGTGTCCCGTTGCCAGCCAGCTGGGACAGAATCAATCAGCTACAGTTTGCAGATGTGCATGGAAACGGCACGACTTCGCTCGTTTTCAGCGAAGAATACCCCACGACCAGACACTGGTGCTACGATTTTTGCTCTCGCCAAAAGCCGTACCTTTTGACCCGCATTGAAAACCAGTGCGGAGCAGAGACGCGCATTTCCTACCGCTCCTCCACTTATTTTTACATGAAAGACAAAGAGAATGAGTTTTTCTGGCAGCAGCATTTGCCTTTTCCCGTTCAGGTCGTCGAGAAGGTGGAGAGCATCGACTGGATATCCCAGGCGACGATGTGCACGCGGTACGCCTATCACCACGGCTACTACGACAGCGTGGAGCGGGAGTTTCGCGGCTTTGGCATGGTGGAACGGACAGACGCCGAGACACTTTCGGCAGAGGCGGAACCAACGGATGTGCCTCCTGTCTGGAGCAAAAGCTGGTATCACACGGGAGCGGTTGCCGAATCCGGCGAATTGTCCCGGCAGTTTGCCCGCGAATACTACCAGGGCGACCTGCAAGCTTATCCGCTTCCGGACAGCACACTCGTACAGGCGACAGCAGCAGGACAGCCCCCTCGCGATGTGATTGATGGCGAGACATTCCGGCAAGCCAGCCGCTCGTTGAAAGGCCAGCTTCTGCGCAGGGAAGTGTACGCGCCTGCTGCTGCGGTCGCCTTTGACGATCAGGACCCGGCTGCGCCGTACACCGTGGAGGAGATGAACTACTGCGTCCGTATGCTTCAATTGCCCGAGCGAAGCGAGTATGGCGTGTTTGCGATCGAACCGCAAGAATCGATCTCGTACCATTACGAGCGCAAGTGTGCCGATCCGCGCATCGAGCACAGCTTCGTTCTGGAAGTCGATGCGTATGGAAATGTCCTCAAGTCGTGCGCGGTTTCGTATGGACGAAGACAGGGCGCCCACACTTTTCCCGAGCAATTGACGGGAAAAGTCGTGTACGAGGAAGCGACGGTGCTAAACAGCATCGGACAAAACGTGTACCTGCCGGGAGTTCCCGTCGAGCATAAAGTGTTCCACCTGAAAAATGTGACGCTCTCCCAAGAGCGGCCCTATGTTGCCAAAAACGAGCTGCTCAGCGCGATTGCCTCCATTCGTCCGTCTGAGGCTACGCCGCTCATCGGATGGGAACGGCATTATTACTGGGACCCGATTCGCCAGGAACGCTATCCGCTGGGGGAAGTATCCGCGCAAAAACTGCTTTGCCAAACAGAGACAGCCGTTGTAACGGAACAGCAGATCGTGGAGCGATTTGCCGAGGTACTGCCAGCGTCGCAACTGAACGAGTTGCTGCAACAGGAAGGCGGCTTTTTCCCGGACGGTGATTTTTGGTGGAATCCCGGCTTGCTGGAAGTTCATTTGGGGGCGGCAGGATTTTATTTGCCGCAATTCGCCGTAGACCCGTTCGGCAATCGGACGACATATCGCTACGACTCGTCCTACTTGTTCATCGAGCAGACGACAGATGCGCTCGGAAATGCGACGAGCGTGCAAAAGCTGGATTATCAGACGATGAAGCCTGCGCAAGTCCTCGATCCAAACGGCAACTGCACAGAAGTGTTGTTCGACCCGTTCGGACGTGTGATCGCGATGTCGTACTACGGGACAGAAGGGGGAGTGGCGACAGGCTTCCAGCCGCTGTCCGCCTATGTGGAGCGCGGACGTCCCGATCTGGATCGCCTTTTGCACAGCCCTGATGGCGGTCGCTTTTATGTGCAGGGAGCGGCGTGCTACTTTGCCTACGACGACTTCGCCTGGGCAGAGCGCAAACAACCGATCGTTTCGATCCAGCTCAACGCGCAAGATTATGCATCGAGCGAATCTCGACCTGCTTTTACCCAGTTGACGTACCTCGACGGATTTGGCCGCGAGCACCAGCAGATGGTGAAGGTCGAGCCGGGAGCGGCGTACGGCCCGGACGGAAAACTTTTGCCTGACCCGGTAGAGCCGCGATGGCTGGCGACGGGACGTACTCTCTACAACAACAAGGGCAAGCCGGTAAAAGAGTACGAGCCTTACTATTCGTCCTCGTACGTCTACGTCGACGATCCGGTGCTGCGGACGTTCGGAGTTTCTTCCACGCTCACCTACGATCCGCTCGGGCGCGTCATCCGGGTCGATACGGCCAAAGGCTTTTTTACGCGGGTTCGCTTTACCGCATGGTCCGAATGGCACGAAGACGAAAACGATACGATCCTCGAATCCCGCTATTACCAACAGCATGTGGACGACGAGGACCCTGCCTTTCAACAGGACAGGCTGGCGCTGCAAAAAGCAAGCCTGTTCGCCAGGACTCCAGTCGAAAAACAGCTCAACTGCGACGGCAAAACGATCCGCTTGATTCAAAAAGCAGAAGGAATAGTTGCTCCTGACGATTTTACTGCGCTGGGCTTGTCGATCAGCCAGGCAAAAGAATTGTTCCAGGAGCTGCAAACAAAGCAATTCGTCGATTTTCGCGGGGCTTTGACTTATTTGTTCCAACCTGCGCGGGCAGGCTTCACCCTCGGACTAAGCGCTCCATACGCTTCACAGGAAGCGGCTGTGATCAGCAAGCTGTCGTCCGTTCAAAAGACAGGCGCAGAGCTTGCGGCTTGCTACGAATGGGACGTCCGGGGGAACCAGATCAGCGGCGCTGACCCGCGCCTGGCCAAGTCCGGCGAGCGCAACTTCTTCACGCAATACGACCTGGCGGGCAACATTTTGTACAAAAAGAGCGCAGACGCCGGGGAACGCTGGCAGCTTTCCAACATGTTCGGGCACGTCATTTTGACGCGAGATGCGAACAATCAGCTTTTGCGCTACAAATACGATGCGCTAGGGCGGCTGAGCGAAACGATTCGCCAGGATGCGGAGAAGTCTTTTGTCCTGGAACGGATCGTGTACGGAGACAGCCCAGCAGCCCAGCAGGCTTTAGCAGGGGAAGATCCGGCGAAGTTCAACCTGCGCGGGCAAATTTACCAGCAGTACGACCAGGCAGGATTGGTTACGCATCACGTGTACGATCTGGGCGGCTCCATGCTTCGGGCAAGCAGACAGCTGTGCACCAGCTATCGCGAGCAGACCGACTGGGGAAGCGGGCAGGAGCCGAGCACGCTTTTGGAACCAACGGTGTACACGACTTCCTACGAGTACGATGCGTTGGCGCGTTTGACTGTCGCTACCGCTCCCAACGGGCTTGCGCAGCAATACGAATACCATTTGTCGGGGTTGTTGGACAAGCTGCTGGTCAAACAAACTCCAGAATCGCCAGCCGAGCCGTATGTGGCAGGCATTTCCTACGACGCAAAAGGCCAGCGCACCCGCATTCAATACGGAAACGATGTAGTGACCAAATACGAGTACGAGCCTGCGACATTCCGTTTGCTTCGCGCGATCAGTACGCGGCAGGCGGACCGCAAGCTGATGCAGGACATTGTCTACACGTATGATCCCGTTGGCAATATCGCATGCGTAACGGATCAGGCGCTGTCCACTGTTTTTGCCAATCAGCAAGTGGTAAAACCGCAGTCTGTCTACACATACGACGCCCTCTACCGCTTGATCGAAGGGACAGGCCGTGAACATCCGGGCATGTCGCCGCAAGCGGAGTCTGCCGGGTCTTTTGTCGATAGTGGCTTTGTCCCGTTGTCAAACGTACCGCTGAACGACCAGCAGCAACTGCGCAACTACACTCGCCGCTTCACGTACGACGCTGCCGGAAACTTGTTCTTGACCAAGCATCTGACCGGGACTGATTCCGGCTCGTGGACACGGCAAATGACTGTTTCGGAACGCTCCAATCGGGCAGTCGAAACCGAACTGTTGTCCGCCAGTGCGACTGGGCTTCCGCTGACAGCCGGGCAAATCGATGACTTTTTCGACCGAAACGGCAATGCCATCCGCATGGTCGGGATCGACGAGATCGCCTGGAACGAACGGAACAACATTCGCCAGGTGACGGTCATCGCGCGGGAATCCGGCTTTTCGGACAGCGAGTATTACGTGTATGACAGCGGCGGAACCCGCATTCGCAAAGTGACAGAGCGCTATGCGAACAACAACACAGTCGTGCACAGAGAAGAAACGATATACATGGGAACTTTTGAAATCAGGCGCACGCTGCAAGGAAGCCAGCTCAAAGAGGAAAAGCACACGCAAAAAATCATGGACGGGCAGCATTGCATCGCTGTCTGCCTCTCCTGGACAGAAGGTCTTCCATCCGACGTGACCAGCAATCCGCAAATCCGCTTCCAACTGGAAAATCATTTAGGCTCGGCCGTGCTGGAGACGGATGCATCCGGCAAAATCATCAGCCTGGAAGAATATTACCCGTACGGCGGCACGTCACTCATCGCAGGCACCAGCCTGCAAGAAGTAAAGCGGAAGCTGTATCGCTACGGCGGAAAAGAAAGAGATTCGCTCACTGGCTTTTATTACTACGGCGCCCGCTACTTTGCGCCGTGGCTGGGCAGGTGGATCAATCCCGATCCGGCGGGGGAAGTCGACGGCTTGAATTTGTTCGTATTCGCCCAAAACAACCCGTTGGTCTTCCGCGATGCAGGGGGCTACGTGTCGATCAAACAGGCCAAAAAGAATGCAAACGGCGGCAAATCGAAACCGAAAAAGAAAAAGCTTTCGGTCAAACGGGACACCGACAAATACTTCCGCTTTTCCGGGCGGCCCGATTTCGACTCGGCGGGGAAAAAGATCAAGCTGAAAAAGGAACAGGATCGCCGCCACGTCATTGGCTACGACGATGTGATCAGACCGTCCTACGAGCGCATCATCAACCTGGTGATCAAAAATGCAGGGAAAGAGAAGTTCATCAAGTGGCAGATGAAACGCTACCAAAAATATAAAATCACCCGCGCTCCCAAAGAATCCGCACCAGTGGAGAAGCATTTGACTTTTGGTTTAACCAAGCTGAACAGTACGCCAGGCAACCTGAATCCAGAAAACGCTCACGAAAACCAGGCGATCGAAAAAGTGCGGGAACAGGCGCTTCTCGTAGAGGAAAGACTGGGGAAAGCTTTTTCGGAGTCCATCCCGACTTTGGACGAAGTGAAAACGATCATGAAGACGGGCTTCAAGCTCAGCGACGGCGGCACGCCGATCAAGGACTATGCCGATTCGGTGCGCAAGTTCGTGCACAAGCGGATTGACGAGGCGACAGATGTGATTCAACTGAGCAGAATCTTGCATGAGACCAAAGTATCGACGGGCGTTGATTTGAATAAAGGAAGCGGCACCAAAGAACAAACTTCCTTCGCCTTGAGCTATATCGAGAAGGTGACGGAAGCAAGCGATCCGAACAGCACGATGACCGATGAGGAACGTCTGGATGTGGTCTGGTCGTTGCGGGCTATTCCGAAGAATTAAAAAACAGGGAATGAGGAGAATCGTATGAATGACCAATCGTTTTCCCCCATTGACAGTCCTTCTCTCGCACGCTTTTTTGCACAAAACCCGGATATACACGTAGCGACTTTTCCCTTTCATAAAGAAGAGGCTGTCGCGCAGCTGAACTGGGAGGGGATCGACCAGCAGGAAGCCATTCCGGAACTCCGTGCCTATCAGCGGCTGCTGCAAATTTACCCAGATCCACAGGTGGCGAAACTGTTGCTGCAAACAGATGTCACGGATGCGCCGCCACCCGCCCTGCTAAAAAGCGCCGCGGCTGACTCGGCCCGCTCCGAGCGATTTGATTCTGCGCACAAGATCACTTCGCTCAGCCGGGAGCATTTTCTCGCCAAAGTCGGGCCGCAACTGGGCGAGTCTGGCCCGCAAAAAGCGGGAGAAATCTACGATAACGCAGCGCATATCCGCAATCAGACGATGCACGTGTGGGCGAATCTTGTTCAGCTGCAAGCGCCGCACTATCAGGCGCTTTCCGTGAACGCGACCTCTCCCGATATTTTGGACCATTACACCTCCTTGCCGAGTTACGACGAGCTGTTCGGCAGCTTGAACTATTGCGAGTGCCAGGATTGCCAATCGATTTTTGGGCCTGCCGCCTACTTCGTCGATTTGATGCGGGTGATCGAACAGTACGTGACCAAGCCGAATGCAAAAGAGATCGACAAGGGGATGTCCCTGCTGGAACGTCGAGCCGATTTGGCAAAGATCGAGCTGACGTGCGAGAACACGAACAAGACGATGCCGTACTTGACGATCGTCAACGAGCGTCTGGAGGAAGCGGTACAAGAGGCGTGGGGAGGTCAGGACAAACTGTACCCGTCACTGGCGAAGGCGAGCTATCCGTCCGCGCTGCCTTTCCATTTGCCGCTGGCGAAAATCCGGATTTACTTGCAGCGACTGTCCGTTCAACTGGAAGCTGTGTATCGCACTTTGCCTTCCCAGCCAAAAGATGTCGCAGCCCATACGCTGGGCTTGTCGCCAGAAGAGTGGCAGCTGATTGCCACAAGCGAAAGCGACGTGCAAAAGCTCCAGACGTACTTTGGTGTCAGCGATCTGGCTCAGTTGACAGACGCTTCGGTTTTTTGCAAAAAGACCGGATTGAAAGTGACCGACCTGCGGCAGTTGCTGGAACAAGACCTCTCGGCA
This sequence comes from Brevibacillus sp. FSL K6-0770, assembly GCF_038000275.1. Taxonomy (NCBI): domain Bacteria; kingdom Bacillati; phylum Bacillota; class Bacilli; order Caryophanales; family Paenibacillaceae; genus Brevibacillus; species Brevibacillus sp. FSL K6-0770. The sequence goes on along the minus strand of NZ_JBBOBQ010000001.1, from coordinate 3,172,542 downwards.
GACGAACAGAAAGCCGGGATTGCCAAAAACTTTTTCATTAACCGCGACCTCGCAGCACCTGTTGCCCTGGTGCTCGCCGAAGATTCCTCGCAACTGCAAAACCTCGTTCCAAAGGCGCTGGACCGCATTCATCGCTTTTTGCGCCTGACCCGCAAGCTTGGGTGGAGCTACGCCGAGCTGGATTGGGTTTTGCATGTGCTCAACCCGGATACGGTGGCGCTCGATGAGGCGGCCTTGATCGGGATCGCTGCCATCGAGAAGCTGAGCAGAGACACGGGCTTGTCTGTCCTGGCAGCATGCGCTCTGCTCTACGACTTGAAGACATACGGCGATGCTTTATTTGATCAGGTTTACAACGGGAGCGGAATGAGCGTCTACCATCCAAAAGATGCAGGCAGCGAAAACTATCGCTGGAACCAACTGTACAAACAAGACGCAGCGGTATGGAAAATCGGGGCGACGGACGAAGCAAATCGCAAGCAGGCGGGGCGGATTGCGGGCGGTTTGGGGCTTCAGCAGGACGATCTCAGCGCACTGGCAGAAGCTTTGTTTGGAGCAAGCGCGGAAGTAAGCCTGACCGTCGCCAATCTGTCCAAGCTGTACCAGCACGTCAAGCTCGCGGCGCTGCTGAAGCTGCCTGTAGCCCAGTACATCAAGTTCCGCCAGCTGACAGGCACTTCTTTCGCGGAACGGCAATCAGCCGCACAAATTTCTGATTTGCTTGGACAAGCCAGCCAGCTGCGCCGGATGAATCTGCAAGTGTACGAGCTGGACTACGTCATGAACGGGGTCACAAGCCCGTTTGTGCAAGTTGCGTATCAGGACAAAGATGTCGACCCGTGGCTGAAAAATCTGCCTGCTCTGACGGCGAGCACGGCGGAAGATGCCGACCAGCAAAAGAAAGAGCAGGAAGAAAAAATCAGGCAGCAAATCGCTTCTTTCCTCGGTGCGCGAACGGAGCAGATCGATCACTTGCTGCATCTGGCCGGGCGCCAAGAGGTAGCCGATCTTTTCCTGAGCGAGAAAAACAAAAAGGAAGCTGTGCAACTGTTGCAGCTGCTGTCTCGCTGGCTGTTGCTGACGCGAAAACTGCGACTGACCAACGACGAGCTGGACAATCTCGGTGACGCCAAAGCGGCGTATGGCATTGCCGATGTCAGCGCATTAACGCTGAAAAACATACTCGATCTGGGCAGATGGAAAGAGCTTCGAGCAAGCTTTGCGGATACGACTGGCAATCTGTTTGCCTTCATGAGCGCTGCGAGTGATGAACAACGGGCAAGCGCGCTGGCTGATCTGACGGGACGGCCGTTGGGACAAATTTCCCGCCTTCTCGGTTTGTTTGCTGCGGCAGGCAACCGGGTTGACCAATTGGCAGCAACGAGCCGCGCCATCGACCTTTTGGGAGCAACAGGCGCAGACCCTGAGTTTCTTTTGCACCTGCAAAGTGTTTGCACAAAAGGCGTGGACGAAGCATGGGACGATTATGAAAAGACAGCAGATGACCTGCTTGCGCTGGTGCGAGCGCGACTGGCGGTTGCCAACTGGGACGAATGCTTCGCCCAGATCGACGGGGAAATCCAGGAGCAGAAACGCACCGTGCTGATCGCAACGGCATTGGTGGAGCTTCCGAAAACGCCGGAGCGTGTCTGGATTACCAATTCGCGCAGGCTGTACGAGTATTTGCTGATCGACGTGGAGATGGGCGGGACGACACGCATCTCCTACATCAAAGAGGCGCTGAATGCAGCGCAACTGTATTTGAGTCGTTGCCGCGAGCTGCTGGAGCCGGGCATTGTCCACTGGAACATCCCCGACCCGTGGTGGGAGTGGCTGCTGAACTATCGGACATGGGAAGCGAACCGCAAAATTTTCCTCTATCCCGAAAACTACCTCGATCCAGCCTATCGCAAGAGCAAGACCAGCCTGTTTGAAGAGCTGGAAAATACGCTCAAGCAGGGCGAGGTGAACGCGCAAACCGTCGAGCAGGCTTTTACGAAATACTTGGATCGGTTTGCCGAACTGGCCAAGCTGAAGTACGTCGATGCGTATTACGGACATATCGTCGGGGCAGACAAGACCGAGTCGAACCAACTGTTCCTCGTGGCGCGAACCGAAACGCAGCCGTACAAGTATTACTACCTTATTCGCAATCAGGATACGACCTGGTCAGAGTGGCAGGAGATGGACGTCACGATCAGCGCAGAGACGGTCACGCTCGTCCACGCGTTCAACCGACTGTTCGTCTTTTGGGTCGAGCAGAAGAAGTTTGACAAAAACAACGGCAATGAATCGGCGAAAAAAGCGACAAAAGCCGCAATCAAGTACAGCTTTTACAACTTCAGCGGCAAATGGGTCCAACCCCAGACGCTCGCCGACGACATCATCATCAACGTAGAAGGCAGCGCCTATCAGAAAAAGTATGAGAGCTTGCTGCCCGGCTCGTTGTTTGCGCCCAACCAGATCGCCTGGCAAAAAGTGTACCCGCTCACGATTCAGAAGGATCAGTTCTGGGTACCGGGCGCAGGGACAAATTCGTTTGAAAAAGTCATTCTGCTTTACGGGCCGATGCTCGATTTGGAAGCCAGCCCAGCTCTGAACAAGGTCGATGCACCTGACCGTTCCGATGAAACGACCCAGCAGTTTGAGAGTGAACTGTACCAGACGCTGCGCTACTTCTCTCAGGCAAAATCGCTCTCTTACGACGGCTTGCTTCCGTTGCAGAAGCCGATCGTGATCAACGACGACTTGCAGGTCGGCTTTTTGGCCAATCCGAACGAGTTCCTGCTGTTTGCCAAAGATTCGGACCAAAGCACGCCACAAGTGCGGACCGAAATTGATCGCAGCGCGGGACGACTCAATCTGATCCAGACAAACCAGCTTGTGTACGACAACGATTTGGCCGAGCAAATAACCGTTCCTTCGCCTGTGCTTCGTCCTGTGCGCCTGACGGCAAACTCGTTCGTGTCCAGTGAGGTCGGTATTGAAAGCGCAGGCTCCACCGCGATTTTCAACCAGTTGGTGGCAGAGGGCTACGTGACAAAAGACGGCTCGATCGATCTGTCGATTCCGTTTGATGACGTCGCTTCGTCACTGGAGCAAATACTGGACGGGCAGCCTGGCAAAGAAGACAAGCTGTCGGCTTGCATCAAAGTCGTCGGCAGGGCAGTGGGCACGCCATGGCTGTCTACCGCGATGCGCAACAAAGATTACGGCTTGTTCCCGGTCAAAAATCACCCGTCTGCCTTTGTGTTCCGCGGAGACAAAGAATTTATCCTGCTGTTGGACGGCGAGCAGCAAACGAGTGCCATCAATCGTTCTCTCTTGAACAACGATACGCTGTTTACGCCTGATTCCTTTGTCTCGGCAGCAGTGGGCATTGAGAAAACAGGGGCACAAGCGATCTATCAAGCATTGATTACATCCGGTTTCCTGGATGCGCGCGGTCGCCTGGATGAACAGACAGAGCTTGAGGACTTGACCGAATTTTTGCAGACGCAATTGGCTATTGAAGATCAGATGTACGCCGTGCGCAACATCCTGATGCACCGCCCGGTTTTCAGCAAAGACGACTTCATCGCCGCCGCTCCCATCGATATCCAGCAAAGCGGTTCAGAGCTGATTTTCCAGCAGCTGATCGCCGCCGGGTATTTGGACAAGACAGGCCGCCTGGATGCCGATACGGATTTTTACGAGCTGGAAGAGAGCGTCGCAGATATTTTTCAAGGCCAGCTCAATCCGGACAAAAAAACCCGCTATGTGGTCGATACGCTGTATCAGCGTTCTTTTCCGACGACGGTCGGGTATCTCAATACCGATCCGGCTATCGGCGGCATATACCGCTTCCGGTTCGAAGCGATCCGCCTGACGACAGCTGCCGTGCATCGGTTGAGCAGCAGGCTGTTTACGGGAGGAGTCGACGCCTTGTTGAGTCTGTCTTCCCAGCAAATTCCGCTGGAGCAAGAGCTGCCTTTTGAACGTTTTCAGTTTTCGGAAAGCTGGGTCGCGGCACCGGAAGCGCTCGACGGCGCGCAAGTGGACTTTTCCGGGGCATACGGTCCGTATTATTGGGAGCTGTTCTTCCACGCGCCTTTGTACATCGCCAATTTGCTGAAGACGAACCAGCAGTTCCAGGAAGCGGCGAAATGGTATCAATTCATTTTCAATCCGACCGTTCCCGTGCAGCCGTTGCAAACCGACTCGTTCCAAAGCTCTACGTTGGGATTGCGCGATTCGCAGCGCATTTACCGGGTGTTAGTCGATCAAAAAATCATTACGGCAGATGGGCAAGTCAGTGCGACGTACAACCGCAAGACCAATCTCGCCAAAATTTTGCCGTTTTTAAAAGACAGCCAGGTGACGACGGTCAAAAACATCTTGTGCAACCATCAGCTAAGCAGTCTCGTCGCCCGCTTCTGGCAGTTCCAGCCGTTCCGCAACCGCACGCTGGAAGCTTTGCGCGAGCAGCTTGGCAATCCGAACGAAATCAAGGCGTACAATGATGATCCGTTTGATCCGCATGCGATTGCCCGACTGCGCAACGGCGCCTATGAAAAAGCGGTGGTCATGCAATACATCGACAACTTGTTGCAGTGGGGAGACTCGCAGTTTGCCCAGTACACGTGGGAATCGATCATTGCAGCTACGATGCATTACGTGTACGCCTACAACCTGCTCGGAGAAAGACCGCAAAATCTCGGGAAATGCCCGGATGCCGCGCCGCTTACCTTTGCGGAAATCTACAGTCGTTACCAGGAAAACATTCCGCAGTTTTTGATTGAGCTGGAGCACGATCAGGACAAGACGGATTCGCTGTTTGCTTTTGCGCCGATCAATGCGCTGGACACGTATTTCTGCGTGCCGGAAAACAAACAATTCAGCGGGTATTGGGACTTGGTGGAGGATCGTTTGTACAAAATTCGCCACGGGCTTAATCTGCAAGGCATTCCGCAGCCGCTCGCCCTGTTTGAACCGCCGCTTGATCCGATGCAGCTCGTGCGTGCGGCCAGTGCCGGACAGGATGTGCTCAGCGCTTTGACGCAGTCCCGGGCGGAAATTCCGTTTTACCGCTTCAGCTATCTGCTAGAGAGAGCGAAAAGCATGACTTCCACGCTGATTCAGCTGGGGAGTACCTTGCTGTCGACGCTGGAGAAAAAAGACGCCGAATCGCTCGCGCTGTTGCGCTCTGCCCAGGAAAAGCAACTGCTCAATCTGACCACGATGATCAAAGAGAAGCAGATCGAGGAGCTGGGCGAAATCATCGCTTCGCTTGAACAGAGCAAAGAAGGAGCGAAAACCCGGTTCGATCATTACTCGCGACTGTTTAATGAAAACCTGAACGCCCTGGAAGTAACCGACCTGACACTGCGCAGCACAGCGATTTACCAGCAAATCGCCGGAGTTGCCCTGAAAGGCTTGAGTATTCCCGGCTTCCTCGCTCCGAAAATTTTCGGACTGGCGAACGGCAACATGCAGTTTGGGGATGCGATCAATGCGGGGGCGCAAGTGGCGGACGGAACGGCGCAAATTCTCGACCATATGGCAGGCTTGATGAGCACGGGCGCGCAATACATGCGGCGCAGGGAAGAGTGGGCGTTGCAGCGCGATGTGGCATCCTACGAAATCGCCCAGATGGACAAGCAAATCGCAGGCTCGAAAATTCGCCAGGACATGCTCCGCCGGGAACTGGAGATCCACCAAAAAGGAATCGAGCAGGCCAAAGATTACGAGGATTACTTGAAGGCGAAATTCACCAACGAAGAGCTGTACCAATGGATGGTGGGACGCCTGTCCTCGGTCTATTTCCAAACGTATCGCATCGCGCTCGATATGGCGATCTCTGCCCAAAAGTCGTTCCAGTACGAATTGAATCGCAACGACCAGTTTTTGCAGTTTGATTATTGGGACAGCCTGCACCGGGGCTTGACCGCAGGCGAAGGCTTGCAGCTCTCGCTTGCGCAAATGGAAAAGGCGTATATGGAGCAAAACTCGCGCGATTACGAGATCGAAAAGACGATTTCGTTGCTCCATCTCGATCCGGAAGCGTTTTTGGCCTTCAAGGATGGCTCGAAAGGCGGCAAGAAAGGCGAGCTGACTTTTACGCTGTCGGAAAAGCTGTTTGATTTCGACTTCCCCGGCCACTACAGCCGCAAAATCAAATCGATTTCCGTGACGATTCCGGCGATTGTCGGTCCGTACCAAAATGTGAACGCCACTTTGACTCAAAACAGCTACCAAATTGTCCGCGATGCGAAGCCAGGTGCCGTCCAGCACTTGATCGATCCGAACCAGCCTGCGCCAACCGACGGCTCGCTTATTTTCGGCACGTCGCCTTACCAGCGAATCGCCCTGTCGCGGGGGATGAACGATCCAGGCTTGTTCATGCTTGACTGGCGGGATGAGCGGTACTTGCCTTTCGAAGGCACCGGAGCCGTATCCAACTGGACGCTGAGCTTGCCGCCCGAGACGAACCGGATTGATTTCGGCAGCATTTCCGACATTTTGCTGAAAATCCAATACACAGCCAAGGACGGCGGTCAAGACTTTGCCAACCAGGTGAAGAGCATGCTTGCGAGCCAACAGCCGCCTTACCCGTATACGCCAGCCAAGATTATCGATTTGAAGCAAGCTTTCCCGGGTGACTGGTCGCGTTTTTGGACAAGTCCGCCGCAAGCGGGCGTCAAGAGCATCCGTTTTGCGCTCGCCGATGCCGTTATTTTGCCGAACTTGAAAGATGTGCGCTTTTTATCGGCGGCTGTCTTTTTGCAAACGCCAGACGGCAAGCTGATCGCGGACAAGGATAGTTCGACGCATTTCTTGCAATTGCAAATCGGCGACGAAGCTGCGAAGCCGATTCCAATCGCGAACAATTACGGTTCAGTCGATCTGTCCGATGTTCCGCTGTCGGCGTCTTCTGCCCAACTTCAATTCCACCTCGCTGAGCTGCCGGATGGCCTTGTTACTAGCGATGCGGCGAGCGGAGAAAGGGAGGTGGATCGAAACAGCTTGCTCGGCATCGTCGTGATTTTTACGTACCAGTCCAATGTTTTTGCAACGAAGTAAGCGAGCGTAACAAGATGTTTTTGCGATGAAAAAGGAGGAAACAAACAGATGGCATGGGAAAATTGTCTGGAAAATTTGCGGGTATCACTGGCTCCGAAACAAGTTTTGGACATGGATACGATCGATTGGAAACAGGTCAATCAAGATGCTTTGGACAACGACGGCTTTAAAAAAGGCGATCCGTACTATCTCGCCTGCCAGGGCCGCCATTGCACGGAGAACGTCAACCAGACTCCTCAGGAGCACGCTTTGTGCCAGTGCAAGGACATCAATGGCAAGCCGTTGCCGGATTGCAAACCGCCAAGCTTTTTGTATCCGTTCAACGCGTCCGTGTGCGTGAACATCGAGACAAAAGAATTTAACTCCAAAAGCGGACGTTCTTGCACGAAGCAAGGAGATAGCTGGTATCAGCTGACGTGCTATTGCTGCTGCTCGTGCTTTGCGTACGGCACACAAATCGGCATCCCGGAAGGCTCCAAGGCAATCGAGCAGTTCAGCATCGGCGATCAGGTGCTGACGGCAAACGTAACGGCTCATGGTGACGGTGTGAATCTGAGCTGGACTCCGGCAACGGTGTCGTTCAGCAGCGGAACCGGGCCGGACGGCTATCAGCCGACGATGGTATTCATCCGCCACGGCGGCGCAGGCTCGATCATCGTGACGCCTGACCATCTGTTCTTGATGCCAAACGGAAAGCTGAAACGCGCGAACCGACTGGTGCCGGGAGTTGATTTCCTCGTTTCCGCGGAAGGCGTGCCTGTGGAAATCAACGAAGTCAGCCTGGGAGAGTACCGCGGAGGCGTCCACCACATCGCGACAGACAAGGAGTTTAGCGGAGAAATCAGCGGTCACCTGCTGATCTCGGAAGGTATCGTTTCCGGCGATTTCAACTTGCAAATTCACGCGGCCGCCTTGAAAGAAGCCTTTTTCGTGGACGATCACGACGAGCTTCCAACGATTGGCCAACCAGAATACGAGCAAACGAACACAGAGCTGTTGAGCGACGAGTACACGAGCTTCCTGCTCATGGCTGGTGACGATGACGAGAAAAAAATCGTTCCGCATACCCGCAAGTTTTATGTACACGGCAAACATACGACAGTCATCCCGAATGACGCGGCATCGTATTTGAGCCAGGCGCAAGCAGTAGACGTCGGCAATCATGCACCGAAGTACGACTTCTCGGAAGTGGGCATCGGCTATGCGACTGTCTCCTATGCCTTGAAGCTGTTCCAAGGCTTCTATCCGGACATCGTCTTCCATCACGATGTGGGCCGCATGGAAACAAACGCGTATGCTTTCGAACAGTACGGCAAACAAGTGGTTGTCATCACAGGCGGAATGACGAGAATCAAGGGGTTTGGGCTGGAAGGAATCGTTACGATTCTCGCGCACATGATCGCCCGTCTGCAAAAAATCCAGCCGCAAGACGAGCTGGGCTACACGTCTGTCGCGATGGCGGATTACTACAGCACCAGCGTGCTGCGCAACGTCTTCTTCGGCAATATGTACGTGACGACTTTCGAGAGCGGAATCAAGCAAATCGCCGAGCTGGTGCTCGACAGCATCGATGAAGAAAATGACGCATACGAGGGAGATCCGTTCGCGCCTACCCGCGAAGTGCGGATCGATTCCATCACAGCCGGAAATACGATGAATTTCCCGCCGGAAGAAGCAGGCGGCCCTGTTCTCGAAGGACTGGAAGTCACGGCGGCAACTGCGGTACTGCCTGTTTTGACACCGCGCCACTTCGTTACGGATGACATCTCCGAGGAGATGGCCGAAGAGGCGTATCAGTCGCTTGTTGCGGCCAAGGTGCTCAGCGAAGAAGGCGAACTGACAGCCGAAGTATCGGTCGACACGGATTTGTCCGCTTTGTTCAGCGAGCAGTCGGAAGGTTTGAAACGATTGTTGACGGAAGAAGTCCGCTACATTTTGCTGCATGCGACGTCGACGGTTTCCGTTACGTTCAACTTGCCGCTGTCTACCGGAACGGCATTCGATCCGAAGGCGTTTTTGATCAGCCCGGAAGCCAAAGTGAAATTCGTCCGTTTGGGCGAGGATACAAACACACTGCTGATCTCCGCTTCCTTGCAAAAAGAGGTGGAGTACACGATTACGGTTCCACGGATTCTCAAATCGGATAATGGCTCTACGCTGAACCCAGACAAGAAAACGGCGACATTCACTCTGGCTTAACCCGGCATCGAGAATGAAAGAAGACGGAGGAGAGGAATTATGGGAGCAATCGAGGAACTCCGTGAGCACCAGGGAACAGTAGCGGACAAGTGCCGGGAAATGGGCGAACTGCTCGGACTGTCCGAGCCGGTTTCCGAGCTAGTTTTGCAAGCTGCGCTACACGACTCATCGTACGCCCACAACTTGCTGGCGACTCGACGGAACGCTGCCTTTTTGCAATACTTGCTAGCCAATCCTCCTGCTGTGCCCAAGCAGCAGGAGGTGGAAGCGAAGACTTCGCTGCAACTGGTCAAGAAAGCATCGGAGGCTATGTGGAAATGGGCCAAGACCGGCTTTTCCACGGTCGATGAAGCTGTGTTGCAAAAGCGGTACAACACCTGCATGCAATGCCCGAACCTCCAGGATCAAACGGAGCAAATCGTCTACAAAGTCTTTTCCGGCACCAAGCAAGCAGAAGAAAAAATATGTAGTTTATGCGGATGCGTGGTAGCAAACAAAGTGCGCTTGCCCACCGAAGCTTGTCCGGATCGTCATCCGCATTTGCCTGGCGTCAACCGCTGGGAAGAACCGATCGAACAAAGAGGTTAGTTGTTGAAAAAGCGAACAGCGGTAGTCCATTTTGTTGCGATAGCAAGGCGAAAGGAAGCGAAAAGGCACTCTATGCGGAGTGCCTTTTTGATCGTGCGGTTTTCATGCTTTTCTTGTGTTTTCTCGTGCCTTACGGAATGAGATTGCCCGCTGCTTTGTAGATGCGGTACCATTCTTCTCTGGTCAAGGTCAAGTCTGCGCCTTTGCACGCATCTTTCAGCCTTTGGACATTGGTCGTTCCGAGCACTACCTGAATCTTGGCCGGATGGCGCGTAATCCACGCTACGGCGACAGCGGTATTTGTCACCTCGTATTTTTCTGCAATGTTGTCGATTACTTTGTTCAGTTCAGGGAACCGGATCAGATCGCCGAGAAACGGACCGTCGAACATCCCGTGCTGGAACGGCGACCACGCTTGCATCGTCATGTCGTGCAAGCGGCAGTATTCGAGAATGCTGCTGTCGCGGTTAAGCGATTGGTCTGTCTTCATATTCAGGGAGATGCCCGAATCAATCAAAGGCGTGTGCACGATGCTGAACTGAATCTGGTTGACGACCAGCTTTTGCGGTATGTACTTTTGCAACAGTTGAATTTGCGCAGGATTGTGGTTGGACACTCCGAAGTGTCTTACTTTTCCCTGGGTTTGCAACTGCTCAAACGCTTCTGCGACTTCTTCCGGCTCCATGAGCGGATCAGGACGATGGAGGAGGAGGATATCCAAATATTCCGTTTTCAATCGACGCAAAATGCCGTCGACGGACGCAAGAATATGCTCCTTGGAAAAATCGTAGTAATTTTCTTTGGAACGGATGCCGCATTTGCTCTGCAAAATCATGTTCTCGCGGATCGACGGGTTCATCTGGATCGCTTCGGCAAAATGCTCCTCACAGCGGCCTTGCCCGTAAATATCTGCGTGGTCAAAAATATTGATGCCTTCTTCAAGCGCTGTGCGGATCAACTTTTCCGCATCGGGGAGGGAAAGCTGCGTCAGCCGCATGTTGCCCATGATCATGCTGGATGCGTGCAGTTCGGTATGTTTGATCGGATAAACCTTCACTCGGATTCCTCCATCCATGTTGTGTTCTTTACTCATTTCGGCAAAGTGCCCTGTTGTACCTACCGCTATTTGATTCCCAGCCCGCGCTTTTTGCGGACAAGCGTAGAGATGTTCACGCCCAGCTTATCGGCACATTCTTGCATCGTACTGGATTCATGCAAAATTCGCTGGATGTACTCCCGCTCAAACCGTTCGACCGCTTCTTTGAGCGGAAGAGCTTCTTCCATTTTGGCGAGATGCAAGGGGAGCGCGCTATGCTGCGAGCTGCGGATCGAGGCGGGAAGCTGGTCGTGCGTAATCCGTCCGTTTTCACACATATGGTAGGAACGCTCGACTACGTTTTTCAGCTCCCGGACGTTTCCTGGCCAGTCGTAATCGACCAGCGCTTCGAGCGCATCTGTTTCCAGACGAATTTCCAGTTGGTATTTCCACTCCAGCTTTTTTAAATAGTAGAAAATGAGGGCGGGAATATCCTCTCGGCGTTCCCGCAGGGGAGGGATGGTCAGCGACAGCACGTTCAGCCGGTAGTACAAATCTTGGCGAAACGTCTTCTGCTCGACCATCGACTCCAGATCGCTGTTGGTCGCCGCGATGATCCGCATATTGACCTGCCGCTGCGTTTTTCCTCCAAGCCGTCTGATTTTGCCGTCCTGCAACACGTTGAGCAGCTTGACTTGCAAGGGAAACGGCAAATCCCCGACCTCGTCGAGAAAAATCGTGCCGCTGTGCGCCAGTTCGAACAGACCTTCCTTCGCTTGGCTCGCCCCGGTGAACGCTCCTTTTTCATATCCAAACAACTCTGATTCCAGCAAATGATCGGGAATGGCTCCGCAGTTGATCTTGATAAACTCTCCCGGACGTCCGCTCTCCGCATGAATGTAATTCGCCAGCACATCTTTGCCGACGCCAGACTCGCCGAGCAACAGAACAGGCGAATCGTTCGCCGCAAACCGATTGGCGAGCGAGACAATCCGATGCATCATGCTGCTGCGGTAAATGATTTGCCCGCCAGAGTCGAGATCGCTCTGAATCTGCTCCAGGGCGCGCTGAAAGGAAGAGTTGATTTGCCGTGTTTCCTCCAGCTCCTGTTGCAGCATGTTCAACTCGGTAATATCGCGGACATTGCCGACGACGAACAGCAGCTCCTGATTTTGATCGAGCAGCGGCGTCGCCGTGTTGATGGCGGTGCGCCCATTTCCGTAGTGGATGACGACGCTGTGCGTCTGCTTCGTTGAGATCGCTCTGGCGGCTGAAGAGTCCGGCACCATGTGCATTTCTTTTTGCTCGATATAGCTGAAGTTGTTCAGGATGTCAGCGGGAATGCCGGTGATGTTCAAATACGCGTCATTGTACAGCAGCACGTAGCCGTTGCGGTCGCATATCGCCAAGCCGTCATGAGACGTTTTGAAAATCGTGGTGATCAGCTGGACAAGCTCTGTGTTGTCGCTTCCCTGAAAAAATTTGGTCTGATACATGGTGATGGTGTTCCCCCTTGGGCGGTGCTTGCGGCTTGTATACGAAATAATCAGAATTGATCATCTATGCGCAAAAATGCATATGCAAAAATGATCATCGGCATCTTTCGGTCTGGTGAAACCGCTTTCAGTCACTTGGCACGCAACTTGCTCATACATGATGGTGAACGATGCAGAAAGTGAGGGATGTTTGCATGACTTCATTATATCAGGTATTGGCTCCTACGGGAGAGTTGACGCAAGACATCGAAGGGCGACTGGATGAATCCGTGATGATAAAGATGTATGAAAATATGGTGCTGGTGCGCTTGTTTGACCGCAAGTCGATCAATTTGCAGCGTCAGGGCCGGATGGGAACGTACGCCCCTTTTGAAGGACAAGAAGCTTCACAGGTCGGAAGCGCGTTGGCACTTACACCGGGCGACTGGCTGTTTCCTACTTATCGCGATCATGCCGCCGCAATCGTGCACGGGCAATCGATGGCGCGCGTGTTTTTGTACTGGATGGGTCATATGGAAGGCAGCATCAGTCCACAAGGCTTGAACGTCATGCCGCCCTGTGTCCCAATCGCCACGCAAATGATTCATGCGGTCGGAACGGCGTGGGCGAGCAAGCTGCAAAACGAGCAGCATGTCAGCCTCGCTTACTTTGGCGATGGAGCGACTTCGGAAGGCGACTTCCATGAGGCGTTGAACTTCGCGGGTGTTTTCAAAACGCCGACGATCTTTTTCTGCCAAAACAACGGCTATGCGATCAGCGTGCCTTTTTCCCAGCAATCGGCTTCGAAAACGATCGCCCAGCGTGCCGCCGCTTACGATATTCCCGGCGTGCGCATCGACGGCAACGATGTGTTCGCCGTCTGGCTGACGATGAAAGAAGCGATGGAACGCGCCCTGAACGGCGAAGGACCGACGTTGATCGAAGCGATCACGTACCGTTACGGCGCTCACACGACTGCAGACGATCCGAAAAAATACCGCGATCAGGAAAAATTGGCGGAGGAGTGGCGCACGGAGCGCGATCCGATCCAGCGTTTGCGTACGTTCCTCGTCCAGCGCGGACTGTGGAGCGATGCACAGGAGGCACAGCTGGTCGCCCGGGCGAATGAGCAGATCGATGCAGCATTGGTGGAAGCAGAGAGCTACCCGAAATCGCGGCCGGAAGACATGTTCAAGCACGTGTACGCAGAGCCGACATGGATGGCGGAAGAGCAGGAGGGCGAGCTTGTGAAGCCAGCGAAAAAGGAGGACATCCCGGCATGATTCGCAAATTGACGATGATTCAAGCGATTACCGAAGCGATGGACCAAAAGCTCGCGGAAGACTCACGCGTCATGCTGCTTGGCGAGGATGTCGGCGTGAATGGCGGCGTTTTTCGCGCGACGGAAGATTTGATTCACAAGTATGGAGCCAATCGGGTCGTGGACACGCCGCTGTCGGAAGCTGGCATTATCGGGGCGGCGATCGGGATGGCGATGAACGGATTGATTCCGATTGTCGAGATTCAGTTTTTGGCTTTTATTTATCCGGGTTTTGAGCAAATCGTCTCCCACGCTGCCCGCATGCGTTACCGGACGCGCGGACAGTATCATGTGCCGATGGTGATTCGCACCCCGTACGGAGCAGGCATTCGCGGCCCCGAGCTGCACTCGGAAAGCGTCGAGACTTTTTTTGCCCACGTACCGGGTCTGAAAGTCGTTGCGCCGAGCACGCCGTATGATGCAAAAGGGCTTTTGATCGCTGCCATCGAAGATCCCGACCCGGTTATTTTTTTGGAGCCGACCAAGCTGTACCGGGCGTTTAAAGAAGAAGTGCCGGAAGAAATGTACCGCGTGCCAATCGGCAAGGCGAAAGTGGTGCGCGAAGGGACAGATATCTCGATTTTTGCCTGGGGAGCCATGCTGCGCGTAGCGGAGGAAGCAGCCAAACAGCTCGAACGGGAGCAAGGAGCGAGCTGTGAAGTCGTCGACCTGCGAACCATTTACCCGCTGGATCGGGATGCGATCGTCGCCTCGCTGAAAAAGACCGGGCGTGCCGTCGTCGTCCATGAGGCGCACAAGACAGCGGGCATGGGGGCAGAGATCATTTCGATCATCAACGATGAAGCGCTGATTTATTTGAAAGCGCCTGTGAAGCGGATTACCGGCTTTGACGTGCCTGTTCCGCAGTTCAGCATCGAGGACGATTATTTGCCGACGCCAGCGCGCGTCAAGAGCGGTATTGTGGAAACGCTTACGTTTTAGCGTAAAGGAGCGAGGGACATGGTGGAGTTTAAGCTCCCGGATGTGGGAGAAGGCATGCATGAAGGCGAAATTTTGAAAGTGCTGGTGCGCGCTGGCGACTCTGTGGTGCAGGATCAGCCTGTCATTGAAGTGCAAACGGATAAAGTCAACGCAGAGCTGTCCGCTCCGGCAACCGGAGTCGTCCAGGAAATTCGCATTGCGGAGGGCGATACGGTTGAGGTGGGAACGGTGCTCCTCGTCATCGATACAGGCATTGCTGCGGGGGAAGTGAAGCAGGAATCGACCGGAAATGCGCCAGCCGCGCCGGAACAAGCTGCAACCCCGGTCGTACCATCCCGGCATAGCGCACGTCGTTCTTTGGCTACGCCATATGTGCGGCAGCTGGCGCGAGAAATGAAAATCGACATCGAACAAGTAGTCGGCACAGGTCCGGCGGGGCGCGTAACGGAAGAAGATTTGCGCTTGTTCGCCAGTGCCGGGCAAAAGCGTGCCTTGCAGGAAGTGTCTGCGACGTCGTTTGCAGTGGCGCCTCCCAAGGGAACAACAGCTCGCGAGGCGGAAGTTGTGGCGACTGCCAGCACTAGCACTACCGATACAGCACCAGCAGCGGAAAAAGGGACTGCACTGGGGAACAAGGAAGCTTTTGCCGCGATGCCGGGAGAAAGCGCAAACAGCATCGAGCGAATCCCGCTCAAAGGCATTCGCAAAAAAATTGCCGAGCACATGGTCAAATCGGTCACGATCATTCCACACGTCACTTCCGTCGATGAACTGGAAATGGATCAGTTGCTGGCTCTGCGGGAAAAGCTGAAACCGCACGCGGAGAAAAAAGAAGTCAAGCTGACGTTCCTGCCGTTTTTTATCAAGGCACTGGTCATTGCGCTCAAAGAATATCCGGTGATGAATGCTTCCATCGACGATGCCACGAACGAAATTTTGCTGAAGCGCTTTTACCATATCGGCATCGCTACCGATACGCCGGACGGATTGATCGTGCCTGTGATCAAGGACGCGGACAAGAAGTCGATTTTTCAACTGGCAAAAGAAATCAAACACCTCGCCGAACTCGCCCGGGAAGGCAAACTGACGCTTGCGCAAATTACAGGCGGAACGTTTACGATCAGCAATGTCGGACCTGTAGGCGGGCTGCAGGCAACGCCGATTATCAATCATCCGGAAGTGGCGATTTTGGCCTTGCACAAAATGGAGAAGCGCTGGGTCGTGCGCGAGGATGAAGGCGTGATTCGCCAGATGATGAACATGTCGCTGTCTTTTGACCATCGCCTGATCGATGGAGTGACAGCCGTTCGCTTCACGAACCGGATCAAGGAGTTGCTCGAAGACCCAAATTTGTTGTTTGCGGAGATGGTCTAGATGGTAGTCGGAGAAATCGCAATCGAAACAGACGTAGTCGTGATCGGAGGCGGACCGGGCGGGTATGCAGCGGCAATTCGCCTGGGTCAGTTGGGGCAATCGGTCGTGTTGATTGAAAAAGAAGCGTTGGGCGGGGTGTGCCTGAACCGGGGCTGCATTCCCTCGAAAGCACTGATTCACGCCGCAAGCGAATTTCATAAGCTGGCTGGGTTGGGAAAGCTGGGCATCAGGCTGCCGGAAGGAAACGCTTCGTTTCAGTTGGCTGACTGGCATACATGGAAAGAGTCTGTCGTTTCTCAATTGAGCCAGGGTGTGGAGCAGCTGTGCAAAGCAAATGGAGTGACCGTCGTCAAAGGCTCCGCGACTTTTCTCTCAGCGGATCGGATCGGCGTCGAGACGGGGGGAGACTTCGAGACGTACAAATTCCGGCAGGCGATCATCGCGACAGGATCACGGCCGTTTGTACCGCAGTCTTTGGCCACGGATCACGAGTCGATCCTCGATTCCACCGACCTGTTGAACTTGCAGGAATTGCCCGGGACGCTTGCGATCATCGGCGGCGGCTACATCGGGATGGAGCTGGGCATGGCGTATGCCAAACTGGGAACAAAAGTAACAGTCGTGGAAGCCGCCAACAGCATTTTGCCACAAACGGCTTCGCATCTGACCCAGGAAGTGCGCAAACAAGCGAAACAGTTGGGAATCACCTTGAAAACGGCGACAAAAGTCGAGAGCATGTCGCGCGGAGATGGTGGTGTGACCGTAGCGCTTTTCTCGGAAGCAAACGGCCGCGAAGAACTGACCGTCGACAAAGCAGGCGTCACCATCGGACGAGTGCCTAATACAGGCGAAATCGGGCTTGGACAGGCAGGCGTCAACGTCGACGAAAGAGGCCATATTCCCGTCGATGCTTTTTGCCGGACGAACCAGCCGCACATTTTTGCCATCGGCGATGTAACTCCTGGGCCTGCTTTGGCGCATCGCGCGTCCAAACAGGGCATCGTCGCTGCCGAGGTGATCGCGGACTTGCCAAGCAGCATGGATTCGCCGTACGTCCCGTATGTCATTTTTACAGACCCGCCGATTGCAGGCGTAGGCTTGACGCGAGCAGAGGCGGAAGGATTGGGCCATCGTGTCAAGGCTGCTTCCTTCCCGTATCGGGCAAACGGCAAGGCGCTGACTTTGGGGGAACGGGAAGGTTTCGCAGAGGTGATCGTCGAGGAAGACACGCATTTGCTGTTGGGGATGCACGTAGTAGGGGCCGATGCGCCCAATCTGATCGGGGAAGGCGTCCTGGCGCTAGAGCTGGCAGCGCGAGTCGAGGATTTGGCTTTAACGATTCACCCGCATCCGACTTTGAGCGAGGTGTGGCTGGAAGCAGCAGAAGCCGTCCTCGGGCACGCCATCCATATGGTCAACAAAAAATAGGGGAAGACAACCTCCTTCGCTCAGCAACGGGCGGGGAGGTTTTTTGCTGCTATTCATGGGTTTCCCCCGCTTGGAACAGCTCAACAACAAGCCAGTTGCCAGGCTGAGAGTGACACTCCCGTCTACTTTTGCGAGGGTCAAAAGTATATGTTTTCCAATCCTAAAGCAGACTAAGGAAGAAACGGTTTTTTCGACTAGCGGAACAGAGGGGGTGACCACAATGGAGAAATGGATGACGATTGGCATCGGCGCAAGCATGGGAGCGTTCCTCGCCCTCGTTTTGTTGGCGGTGGTCGCGTTTGCCTGTTCGAGAACGGTGATCAGCTGGGTAGTCGGCCGCTTTACGAAAAGGCTGATGAACGATCGCTACCCGGAAAACATTTGGGAGATCGTTTCCGCGCTGACCAAAATCTCTCCCGCGAAAGTGCTGGAAAACAGTTTGCGCGCATCGGAAGGAATCGCCATCGAAAGGCCGTTCGGCAGCCCGCGAAAGTTTCTGAATTACGACGGTCTTGTTTTTTCTCCGGCGCAATTGGCTGTCCTGCCTGCTCACGAGGATGCACAAGTCGATACGCAGCTTACGATCGGCCCGATGGCAAAGAAGCCGCTGACCTTGCAAATCCCGCTTTTGTCTGGCGGTTTGGGATACGGGGTTGGCGTCTCGGAAAAGGCGAAAATCGCCATCGCCAAGGGCACGGCTGCGGTAGGGACGGTGACGAATACGGGAGAAGGCGGATTCTTACCCGAAGAAAGAGAAAACGCAAAATATTTGATCTATCAATATCACTCGGCGACGTGGTCGAAAAGCCCGGAGATTCTTCGGCAAGCGGATGCCATTGAAATTCGGATGGGCCAAGGCGCTACGGCTGGAGCGGCTACGTTTATTCCCAGTTGGGAGCTGAAAGGCAAGGCCAGTCAAATCATGGAGCTTCCGGATGTAGAATATGCCGTCATTCCGTCCAAGCATAAGGAGGTTCAGCAGCCACAAGACTTGCGCAAACTCGTCGACCAGCTGCGTTCCTTGACGGAAGGCGTACCGATCGGGGTGAAGATGTGCGCCAGCGCCAAAATGGAAGCCGACCTGGAAGTCGCGATTTCCGCCGGGGTGGATTTTATCAGTCTCGACGGAGGACAAGCCGGATACAAGGGAAATGCGCCGATCCTTCAGGATGATGTTGGCTTGCCGACGATTTATGCCGTGACGCGTGCGGTTCGCTACTTGCAACAGCGCAAGGTCAAGGACAAAATCACGCTATTGAGCGGAGGCGGTTACGCTACGCCGGGGGAGTGCCTTAAAGCGATGGCATTGGGGGTCGACGGGGTTTACTTCGGAACCGCGCTGCTCTGGGCGATGACGCACGATCAAGTGATAAAAGTCGTTCCGTGGGAGCCGCCTACCCAGCTGCTCTTTTATTCCGGCCGCTTTCAAAAGGAGTTCAACGTGCAAGAAGGAGCCAAGTATTTGGAGAACTTTTTCCGTTCTTTTATCGATGAAATGCGGATCGCGACCCTCGCCCTCGGCAAAACGTCGTTTCGTCAGGTGAGCATCGAGGATTTGGCCGCTCTGGACAGCATGACCAGCAAAGTCACACGCATTCCGCTCGCTTGCTACCCGCGTGTCCACCGCAGCCGTTAAATGAGACAAAAATAGTGGCTGAATCCAGTCAACAAGGCTGCAAATTTATGGCAGAGGCCCCCTCACCCGAGCGTAACCAAGGCATAGTATGTAGCAAGGAGGTGAGGCATGATGACCTTTACACTTGCTGACTGGATGATTTATACGATATGGGCCATTTTTGGACTCATGATGATCGATTTTCTCATCGTCCTGTTCCGTTCGTTCTGGGCAGGCTCGGTCAACCCGTCCTTTGTCTTGGGCTATTTGAAGGACATTCTTTATTATGTATTGCCATTAAACATTATCGTTTCCATGATTGTCATCGACCCGACCGGGTATATTCTTGTCGTTTGGTACTTCATCTGCGGCTTGGCTGTCATTGTGAAGTACCTGCTTGACATTATCAAACGATTTGCATAAGCAACAGGTTGGCCTTCCATCCCGGTGGGCTGTTCGTTCTTTTTGAAACACGACCTTGATAGTGAGAGAAGAGGAGCGTCAAAGAGTACGATCGGTTTCCTTCTGGCTGGATAGACCTCCTTGCGACTTTCCAACAAAAATTCAAAATTTTCCGTAAAGGAAGTAGGTCCATGAGAAACTATCAATGGATCAAGTGGCGGAAAGTCCTCCTCTGGGTAGCAGCCATCGCCTTTTTAACGATCGTGTTGTACACAGGAGGGCCGACTTACTGGTCAATCGCATTGGGCATCCTTGGCTTGCTGTTTCAATTGCTGTTTGCCGTTATGTTCATCATCATCCAGTTCGTTGCCCTGTTCTGGTTTTTGGCGCGTGGGCGGACGTATTGGATTTTGCCAGGGGAAACAGGAGCGACGTGGAATGACTATCGCGGCAATCCGGAAATTGTGGAAAATGCTGAGCGAATCGTTACCTTGCTAAAGGGTGTGAAGGAATTTAAGGAAATGGGGGGCGAAGCGATCCGCGGTCTTTTGCTGTGCGGCCCACCGGGTACGGGCAAATCGTATCTCGCGCAGGTCATTGCCAACGAGGCCCAGGTTCCGTTTGCCTACGCCTCGGCTCCCAGTTTTCAAAACATGTTTTTCGGTGTCGGCAACCTGAAAGTCATGGGATTGTACAGAAAAGCGCGCAAACGCGCCAGGGAGTACGGCGCCTGCATCATCTTCATCGACGAGATCGACGCGATCGGCATGCAGCGCCAAGGGGGAATGGGCGGAGGCGGGATGCTGGGGATGGGCGGCACAGGCTTGTTGAATGAGCTGCTTTTGCAAATGGACCCGCCCAACCTCGACAGCTCGAAAATCGCCAAATTTTTGCGTTCTCTCGGTCTGCGCCGCAAAAAGGCTGAACGCCCCGCCGTCATGACGATTGCCGCCACAAACTTGCCGGACGTGCTCGATTCCGCGCTGTTGCGACCTGGCCGTTTTGACAGACAACTGTGGGTCGACACTCCGGACTACAATGGACGGATCGATATTTTCCAATATTATTTGGAAAAGGTGAAGCACGACGAATCTCTCAGCCCGGAACGTGCTGCATTGGATACAATTGGCTACAGTCCTGCCCAGATCAAGCATATCGTCAATGAATCGGTCGTCATCGCCCACCAGCGTGGAGCGCAAAGCGCCAGCTACGACGACTTCCGGGTCGCCATGGAAACGTACGAGTGGGGATTGAAACAGCCGCTGCGCTCCATGAGTGAGGACGAAAAACGAAACGTAGCGTACCACGAGGCAGGTCATGCCGTCGCGCAATATTTGCTCAAGCCGCACGAACGGGTCTGGAAGGTGACGATCATTCGCCGCGGCGGCGCTCTTGGCCTGGCCGCAACCAAACCGACGCATGAGCGGTACAATCGCAGCGACAGCGAAATTTTGGCCGCGATTCAGGTGTGCCTCGCTGCCAGAGCCGTCGAAGAAGAGTTTCTCGGCAAAAAATTGAACGGGGTCACCTCTGATTTGCAGCAAGCGACCGAGCTGGCAGGTGCTTATCTCGGCATGGTCGGCATGGGCGACGAGTTGTTCAGCTGGCTCGCTACAGGTGCCCGGCAGGAGGCGCTCAAAACACTTCGACCGAAAATCAACGAACTGCTGCATGAACAAATGAAACAGGTGAAACAATTGGTGCGCCAATACGCCGATTTCGTGCACGCCATCGCGGAGGAGCTGTTGAAGCGAGGCGACCTGACCGGAGAAGAAATCGAGGAACTGTACGTGCAGTTGTACGGCGACAAGCGGCCTGCTTTGTCGTAAACTTTCATCCATGTGCCTTCGGGCCGTATCGAACCGCCAGTCACTTCGGTGTCTTGGCGGTTTTTTTGTGTTGATCGACAACTGTGAGCATACGTCGGTTTGCTCAGGGGTTGGAAAGTTTTATCACTTTTTTAGGGAAAATGAGAAAGAAAATCGCGGGATGTTCGTTATACTTGGTGAACATATCAAAAGTCTGGGAAAATTGGCAACCTGCAACCAGCCCGAGCAGTGGGAGAGTCTGGTGAAAAAACAGACAGACGTGTTTGGACCAAAAAGGCACAAGCTGCGCAGCAAGCCTTTTACATGGGAGGAACAGAGGGAAGATGCAAGACGATAACGAGCTCGTTCGTCTGGTGCAGGGCGGAAATCAGCAAGCCTATGCACGACTTGTCGACAAGTATAAAGGAAAAATCTTTGCCCGCCTGTACCGGATGATTGGACAGAAACAGGATGCCCAAGATTTGGCCCAGGAGGTTTTTACAAAAGCGTATTTCCAGTTGGAAAAGCTTGAGCCGGACGGTAATTTTTCCGCGTGGCTCTACCGGATTGCCATCAACCATTGCCTGGATGAACTGAGGAAACGGAAGCGAAGCGTCAAGACGTCGGACGAAGAGGGTCAGAGACACCGGAGGAAGCTTTCCTGCAAAAAGAGCAGCAGCAAGTTCTGCTTCGTCACATCATGGGGCTGGAAGAGGAATATCGCGCGGTCGTTGTCCTGCGCTACATCGATCAGCTCAGCTACAAAGAGATCAGCGAGATGT
Organism: Brevibacillus sp. FSL K6-0770; assembly: GCF_038000275.1. NCBI lineage: Bacteria > Bacillati > Bacillota > Bacilli > Caryophanales > Paenibacillaceae > Brevibacillus > Brevibacillus sp. FSL K6-0770. Next base: position 3,150,510 of record NZ_JBBOBQ010000001.1, on the reverse strand, counting down.
TAGTGCTGCCAACGACGACGGTGCAGATGAGACTGCATCGGGCGAAAAAGAAGCACTCGCCGATCCAACGCGGATCGCTCTGATTTTTGATTTTGTCGACAAGGACGGGAAAAATCTCGCTTGCACCCTGGATGACATCGATGTGGACTTCACGCTGACAGACGAAACCGGCCAAGACCTGAATCCGGAGGGAGACGGCTGGACATTGGGAGAATACGGGGGCTACATTTTGGTCGAACAGGAAGTGATCGAACTGTTCAACACCGCACAGAAATCCCCGGACACACTGACGGTCGGAGTCCAGTTCAACGATATTAAAGGGAAGGGCGGTTCTTGGAAGCTGGATGTTCCTATCGACATGAAAAAAGCAAAGGAAGTCGCGAAGACCGTCGCAATCAATCGCGAGTACACGTCACCTCAAGGAGTCGTGGTCAAGCTGGATAAACTGACGAACGTTCCAAGCAACAGCTTATTGTCGCTTACGACCAGCTGGAACGAGCAGCGCAAAAAGGAGTATCAAAGCATGGCGGAAAACGCTTCTGGTGAGCTGGGCGACTATTTGAACCGTCACAGTTTGGCATACGAAATTCTTGACGAGAACGGAAAGCTGCTTGCCGGTCGGGATGACACCGTGCTCGATTCGCTGAACGGCATTCGCAAAAATGCGGTAACGATTACCACAAAAGGCGAAGGAGACAGCGATGCGATGATGTGGAGGTGGTGGGACGGATTTACGCCATTTGCCGACCAAAAAAAGGTGACCTTCAAGCTCCACTCGATCTACATGAATGAATTGGCAACTTTCCAGGGCAAGCTTTCGCTGGATGCGTTGAGCAAACAACCCGTCACGGTAGAAAGCAGCGGCAGCCGTTTTACCTTCCACAAGTTTCATCTGAAAACGAACGATCAGCAGGAGAAGATCGCCGGACGGTACGAAGTGAGAAACAAAGGCGGGATCATTGAATTTGAAGCACTGCTGCCAAAAGACATTATCTACATCACGGAATGGAGTGCAACAGACGAGACAGGGAAAACATACAGAGTGAGCATGGACAACGGCGATGGAGAGTACGTCCGCGATCAAGACGGACGAGTGCGGATCAAAAGCGCTCTTTACATCAACGGGTTGGAAAAACAGCCGAAAGAACTGACGATCTCCTACGCGATCCAGGAGCGCCAGTACCGCGATGTGGATATGGAGGTTCCGATTCAGTTGGGCAACTAGGCTGTATGTTTGTGAGAGTTTAATTGGCTTTTTTACAAGCCGGAAGACCGTCAGAGAAATGTTCTGGCGGTTTTTTGGTGTGCGAACAAGTAAGGCTTTTATTGTTAATGCAACCAATATTTAAGCCAAGGCAATAGCTGAACGGATTGATATACTATCGTATGTTGTTTTTGATAGCTGACAGATATAGCTGAGGTGATGGAATACATAATCTTTTTCGTAAAATAGCACGTCGCTGACCCAAATATGCCCTTCATTCATTTCGTTTAAGTTCAAGGAAAGTAGTGAGCAAGAAATGTCCAGAAAGATCATGAAAAGCACAAGTGCAATCCTTCTTTTCCTTCTCTTTTTTCTCGTTTTCGTTCCTCTAGCGAGAGCTTCTGCCGAAGAGAATCCCGCGACAGCGATTCCTCAGATGGATCAAGAGATTTACGGTTTGCTGAACACATTGACTTTCTTTCAAGAGCTTGCCCTGCAAAAAGGCGACAAGAAGCTCGCGAAAAAAATCGAAAAACAATCAGCTGCCTTTTCACAGAAGAACCTCAAGCTGCATCAGACACCGATTGATTCCAACAGGCAAATCCGCCAAGAGAAAATTAACAAGTCTTTGCAAAAACAAGCAGCACACATTTACTCCCTGCAAAAACAACTGGAAGAACAAGTTGATAAATATTGGGAACAGTTGATCCCCGAACTTTCGCTGAAGCAAAAGCCGCAGGAACAGGAGCTTCAACCTCAGTTGGCAAGCAGAACCGCAACCGCTTTTGCCGCTGCTGCTTCTGTCTTGGACCCGTTTGAACCGAACGACGATGTAGACACAAGTTACCCTGTAACAAGTGGAAATTTTTACAATTCGAAGCTGTCTACAGCGAAGGATCTCGATATGTACCGTTTTGATTCAGGGGCGCAATCTGGCGAGCTTACGGTGACATTGCGCGTTCCCGAAGATAAAAACTTCGACCTGGCAGTCATGCAAGCGCCGAACAAAGTAGTGGGCATGAGTACGCGAGGAGGAGTTGGGGTAACGGAAAACGTCACTTTTCAGGTGCAACCGAATACGACCTATTATTTCTCTGTATTTAGCATGAGCCGCGATTTTAGTGAAACGACCTCCTATTTATTGTCATTCAGTAAGATTACGACTGTACTCAATCTGGCTCAACCTATTGATATCAGTCTTCCTACCGGGGAAACCCCTGGCTACCGCTTTACGGCTCCTGTAACTGGTACTTACCGTTTTTATACAAGTCCATACGGAGGATTTGGCGCCCCGTTTGATACGGTTTTGTCCGTGTTTCGTGACGAGCAGTTGCAGCAAGCCCTGAAGTTTAATGATGAGGCAGTCGATGGTTCTCTCTTTTCCGAAATTAAAGTGTCACTGGACGCAGGCGTGACCTATTTTGTTCTGGCTACTTCTTTTGATTCGACAAAAGGACTTCACGCCCGGTTGACAGCTGCTTTGGATGCCAGTGCCAGTGTCGTTTCCGCTGCGCTTCACGAGTCTTCTGCAAACGATGGGACGCTGACAGAAACGCAGACTGTCGTCTTAAAAAATGGCACCTTTACTTCCGATGCAGCCTCTTTTGTGACAGTACACAACGTCGCAACTGGTTTGCAGCCGCTTGTTACACGTGTCAACAGCACGCAGTTAAGCATTCAATTTACGGGAAAAGCGGTTGAACACGAGCAGAAACACCGCGCAACGAATCTGTTTGTGACGATCCCGAAGGCAAAAATAGCTGGTGCAGATGCAGATGTGACGACAGACACATTCGCGCTGGAGTTTACCAATACAGACTCGTTCACGCTCGCAGCGCCGCCCGATCTCGATCTTGCCAAAGGCTCCAAAAAAATCTACAAATTTACGGCGCCTTCCTCTGGAGATTTTGAACTCTCAACCACCTATTTTGGGGGAGTGGAAGGGAGCGGGCCAAGCAATACCAAGCTGGCAATCTATGAAGACTTCGGAGAGACCAGGCTGCTTGCCGCCAATGACGACGGGGATCACCCGCCATTTTCCAAAGCGATTGTATCCATGGAAAAAGGCCGGGATTACTATGTTGTCGTCTCTTCCGCTGACAACAATGCCGTTCACACACGTTTGCTCGCCCGTTATACGGGGGTCGAATACGTGTATAACGCCAAAGGACAACTGACTCAAATCAGGCAAAATGGACAAGTCCTCTCCGAGTTTACGTATGACAGCAACGGAAATCTCAGCAAGAAAACGGACTATTAAGTGAAGAGGAGCATTGGCGCTATGAGAATCAGGTACGGGTGGTCAAAAATGATCACAATCTTGTTGGGGCTTTCTTTGCTGACCCCCAATCTGGCATTGGCGAAGACAGAGGCCGTTCAAGCCAATCCGGAAGCGGCACAACAAGATGAGAATCAGAAGGCGGCGACCAAAAAATGGCTTGCAGCCTATCAAAACGCAAAGCAGCAAGGCAACGCGCTCAAACAGCAAAATCCGGAGGAACAACCTATTTTTACGCAAGAACAAGTGGCGAGTAAAGAGTGGGACTCGATCCGCCCCGAAGATGCTTGGAAGCTCTATCAATGGAAGGATAGAAGCGTGTTGCAGCTTGCAGCCTATTTTTATCCTCAATTCGATCGCTTTTTGTCGCATCACGAGCAAGTAGAGAAATATGGATGGTCGGATGATACCGTCAATCAAAAGTTGGACAAGCTGACAAAAGCACAAATGACGAAACTATCAACACTCCTTCCAGCAATCAAGACGTATCAGGAGCGTCGCAACGAACAAGCAGCCGTTCCGCAAGCCAGAGCTTTGGCTGCGCAAGCGACCACGCTTCCAGAAGACGCCATGTTCGAAACGGAAGGCTTGACCTACAAATACCAGCGCACCAATACCGACAATCCGGTGGACGAGCTGTACCGGGCGGCAAACGTGCAGGAAGTGGATGTGCAGCTGGAAGGCAAGCATGGCATGGACTTGACGGTCGAACGCCGCTACTCGTCGCTGGATGCGATGACGGAAAGGATTTACTTTTCCACATCAGGCAAAAACAAAACAGCTCCGCTGCAAGGAAACAACGATGGTTTGCCGGAAGGCTGGAGCTTTAATTTTCCGCAGTTTCAGGAAGTGTCCAAAGAAAACGCGAAGTGCACGTTCCGGTCGGATGATTCCAAATATACATGCGGTGCGGTCAGTGAGGGAAAGCGCTACATTTTTACGTTGGAAGACGGGACGATTCTTGAGTCTTCTTCCATTAAAGGGGAATGGGTGAATACGCCGTACAAGCCAAATGCCGGCATGTTATCCTACCGCCAGCCTTCCGGGGAGTTTGGCGAGAAGCATATTGTGACGCTGTCCGTGGATGGCAACACTTATGAATTTGGCGAAGATGAAAACTATCGCGGTGATGTCATGTACCGGATTTTCCTGGTCAAAAAGACGAATGCCTACGGAGATACCATCCGCTACCGCATTCCCGAAGACTACCGATTGCCGATTGAAATAACAGACAGTGTCGGCCGCCTGATCGTCATGGAACGAGGCGGGGGTGTCAATCTCAAAGTTTACCAGGATGCCAGCGAGACAAAGCTGCTGAAACATCTCGAATACGACTCAGATTACGCTGCCAACACAGATCGGGTTGTCGAGCATAGCGTCACGGGGGGAGAGAGCAAGGTCGTCGCCGAGTATAGCTATCTCGATCCGAAAACATACGGAAAAGCCGAGTTCGATCTGCATGCCGGATATGGCTTCCCTGCGCCGAATGGCGTGATCGACTTCAACGACGGCGGCCTGGAATCTACCGCGTATACGAATCTCGACAAGGAGAGAAGAAACACCGTCGAATACAAGCTGCTCAAGCAAGTCAACTATCCGGTCGAAGGTTTGTCCATGACCTATACGTACAGCTTGTACCAGCCGGATGCTCCAGGGTTCCTCGACCGGGGCGTGACGCGGATTTATCACGACAAGGAAGCGCTGACGTACACCAGCTATTTGCCTGTCACAGCGGTCAACTTCCGTTTTGCGAAAACGCCGCATCCCGATCAGCCTGCGACAGAATGGTATTCGTATACGAAGTATTATCCGCACATTACAAAGGAAATCTGGAAGTCGCCCAAAGCGCAATCGGTTCGGTTTGCCAAGCAGTCGCTTGCGAGAGACGGGGCATTGGTCGTGTCCAGAACGTTGCAGGACGGGCTGCCAAGTGAAGATAAAAACTACACCCCTAACCAGGATCGCAATTTCGTGCTGCAATCGGTCAAAAATTATGTGGGCAACGGAGCAGATAACGAGACGATTCCGGGAGAGCTTTCCTTCACGGAAGAGGGCAAGACCTATCGCTACAACCCGGTTAGTTACACGAGCTATTTGTACAAGGAACGGGATACAAAACCGTCTTACGTCTACAGCTTCTTGGGGCGTCCAGCCTCCATGACCGCCGATGCAGATGTGTATGCGTTTCTTTTGTCGCCCAGCCTTAATCGATTATCGAAGGTGCAAGCACGTTTGGATCGCTACGCGCAAACGATACAATACAATTACAACGCTTACGGCGATGTCACCAAAGAGATAGATCCGAAAGGCAACATCACAACGAGAGAATATGTAAATCCGCTTCTCCTTTCTGCGCTGCGTATGCCTGCCAGTATAACGAAGACGGCCGCAGACAACCCGGAGCACTACCACAAGGAAACGTATACGTATAACTCCAAAGGGCTTTTGGCAACGGAAAAAATCGTCGATTCTTATCCGGATGGCGGATCAGCAAAGGTCATGCAGGTAGACAGAGCTTATACGTATAACGATAACAAACAGCTGACCTCCGCAACGGAAACGAGTACGGGACCAGACGCGAAGACAGTGACGCAAAATATTACCGGGTACGATCCACTGGGGCTGTATCCTGTTGACATCAACCTGCGAGTCGAAGTGTCGACTGGGCAAATGCAAGCTTTGCACCACGGCTTCGCCTACGATGGAATGGGCCGACTGACAAATCGTGTTTACCCGGACGATATGGCTGTCTTGTACGAATATGATTTGCTAGGCCGTCGAACGAAAGAAAGCGTAACGAGCAAGGAACAAACCAGGACAACTACCTACGCCTATGACGATACGGCGCGCAAGGTCACATTGGTACTCCCGAACGGCACCAAGCTGGTCACTCAGTTCACGCCATTTGGAGAAATCGAATATAAAGAGCAAGTTGCAGCAAACGGAACTTCGCGACCGTTGCTGTACAATACCTACACGCTAGACGGCAACCATCTTTTGTCCAGTGCGCCATACGCCGATCAAGAACGTGCGACCACGTATGTCTACAATACAGACGGAAGCATCTGGCAGAAAAAAGACCCTGTTGGCACCACCGTATACTTGACTGCCAATTCGATCAGCGATGGTACCAGCTTCGCACCCGCACTCACCCGTATGACACTTGCGCCAAACGGGTTGCAAACAGTTCAATATCACGACCGACAAGGCCAGCTCGAAAAAGAAATTCAGCGAGCAGGAGACGGAGCCAAAAACCTGACCGCCGAGCTTGTCCGAAACTCGTTTGATCAAGTGAAGCAGAAGACAGAAAAAGACCAGTCAGGCAAGACACGCGTTTGGGAGTACCGCTACACCAATGACGGCAACCTTACCTATTTGCTGGACCCGGAACAAAACAGCTATCAGTACGAATACGATGCGCTCGGAAATTTGTTGACCGTCACTGAAAATCAGATGCAGACAACCAAAAATCATTACAATGCTCTATCCTGGAAGCTTAGCGAACAGGATGTGCCATCGGGAGCAACTGAATCTTATTCTTTTAATCAAAATGGCACGCTGAACACCTTTACCGACAAGACAGGAAATCGCCACGCTTATCGATATACGCCGTTTAACGAGCTGGCAAGCTTGATGACCCGCAATGCTTCCGGTTCCGTGACCAACTTGGAAACCAGAGACTACGTCCCGAACACGTCACTGGTCCAGAAGGAAACAAACAGCAATGGGGCGGACATCAACCCGACGGCCAACAATTATCGGGAGATCACGTACAACTACGATGCGTTTCAGCGGTTGAAAAGCCAAACGGTATTTGGCCGCACGTATCAATTGGGATATACGGACAATGACGATGCGAAAGACTCACTGACCTATCCGGACGGAACCGTAGTCAACTATAAATATGATCCGGCAGGGCGGTTACAGGAAGTAAACAGCCCGCTGACAGGAAAAATTCAGTACGACTACCATATGAAAGCCAGCGGGGAAAGCTATCAGCTTGCGTATCCGAACGGTTTCAAAGTAGAACGGGATTTGGACTCGTTTGGGCAAGTAGAAAAAATGACGCATCGAAAAGAAAGTCCCGTGTGGAGTGAAAACAACGAGTATTCGTTCGGCAATGTCGTTTCCAGCGAAAAAAATGGAACGCTGTACCGATACGATTATGACAAAGTCGATCGTCTGACCAAGGAAGTTGTTCCAGGAACCACGAACCAGTATACGTATGACGGCCGCGGGAATCGCTCCGCTTTTGCAGGAAAACGACCTGCCGACAAAGGTGTGACCACCTATACGTTTGACGAACGGAATCGACTGCGAAGTGCGACCAACCATACGACCGGATTGGATGCGACCTACACGTATTTCGGGAACGGACTGCGTGCCACCAAGACGGAAAATGGTGTGCAAACAAAATACGTGTACATGGACGGAAACGTCTTGGAGGAGCTGGATGCGAACGGCAATGCGATTGCTCGCAATGTTTGGGGCAATGAGCTGCTGTTCCGCAAAGACTTCCTCACCGATAAAGGCGGATATTACGCGTATAACAGCCATGGGGATGTCGTCTCGATTTTGGACGAATCAGGACAAGAACAAAACAAATACGAGTACGACACGTGGGGCAATGTCATCTCCAAGACAGAGGGAATGTCCAACCCGTTTCAGTACAGCGGAGAAATCTACGACGAGAAGAGCGGCTTTTACTATTTGCGTGCCCGGTATTATGATCCGAGGGTCGGGAGGTTTATTTCGGAGGATACGTATAAGGGTGCGGTGGATAATCCGTTGTCGTTGAATCGGTATACGTATGTTCTTAACAATCCATTGATTTTTATTGATCCTACTGGACATGCTGAGATTTCTTTACGAGCAGTTTGGCTTGGAATGACCAAAGCTGGTGACGAATTACCAGGGGCTTTGAAAAAAGCAGGAGTCGAATATGTAGGACTAGAAAATGTTAACACACTTTCAAACGGGAACTGGGATTCAGATGATGCCTTTGCAGCTGGTAGTGTTGCCATTAATATTGTTCCTGTAGGGAAGTTGCTTAAAACCACTAAAGCAGGAACTAAAACTGCAGTAAATGCATTTAAGAGTTCAAAAGGATTACCGCAAAGTATTCGCGATATGATGAAATCCCAGAAGATTGCACCTGACATTTTAGATAAGGGAGTCCATTTTAATGTAGGAAAAATCGAAATAACTGTTGTTCCTACAAATCAAGGAGGTATTGCTTTTAAACCGACTCATCCAGGGATGGCAGCAAAAAATCCTAGTCAATATAATTCTGCTCTTAAACAAGCAGAAGAAGCTATTCAACATCCAGAATTTAGAGAATGGTTATTGAAACATGCTCAAAGAGGATTGGAGTTATCTAAATCGGGAAAACCAGGGAAAGGAGCAGAGTTTAATTTCCTGATAAAAGCATTGGAGGATATGAAGTGAGGATAACAATTGACTTTATGAAATTACTAACAACAGGTAGCCTAGGAAACTTTACAGGAGGAGAAACGGAAGAAGAAATCATAAATTTGATTGGACAACCTGAAATTTATACACCCGAAAGGAAGTCATATCCCGCTTTTGTTATTTATGGGGACTTGGAATTTCGACTCCGTAAAAATAAGATAGAAACAGTAGTGATTACTCTTAATAATGGCACTATAAACATGCCTAATAGTATTGAAATCAAAAACTTCAATGGAGGAAATGAACTAACAATTGATTTCATTAAGGGACTATTAAGCGAGAATGGTGTGTCGTGGACACTAGATAGTGTAATGTCCGATCAATATCAAGCTAATTATGTATCGGACAAAGGTGTTCACTTTGCATTTGATTTAGAAGAGTCAGGAGTTTTAACTAAGATCGGTATCGAGTATAAATTGATGGCTAATTCTTAATCAAGGTATCCCAAACGAGTAATTTACGCTCGTTTGGGGTTCTTTAATTTTTCCTAAAGAAGCAAGGTGAAAATTTATAGTATTCCTGTTTCATGAAGACAGGTGTGTGAACATGTTTAAGCCCGAAACAAAAACAGCCATTCTTCAAGGATACAAAGTAAATACCCAAAAAGCTTATTCAAGAGTTTTCAACCTAACAATGAAGTTCGAAGTGGAACAAGATAAGGATTTGCTCATAAATCCCTAACGCCAAACCCTCACAGGCAGCCTCACCAGGGCTTGACCAGCAGCGGAAGGCTGCAAATTCGCCTCCAGATCGAAGCCCGGAACAGGTTCAATGCGCGAGAACGCCTTGATGAAGTGGTGAAAAGCTTTGTTCGCTTCCATTCTCGCCAAGGGGGCACCGAGACAGATGTGCGGTCCATTGCTGAACGATTGATGCCGATTGTTGTTTTTCCGGTGGATGTTCAAAGCAAAAGGGTCTTCAAACACAGCCTGATCAAAATTGGCTGCGCTCATCCAGGCAATCACGACATCTCCTTTTTTCAACTCAACACCCAAGACATCGTTATCTTCCTTCACCGTGCGATCCATTTTGCTAATGTGAAAACGATAGCGCAGCATCTCCTCGACAAAAAGCGGGACGAGGTCGAGGTCGCTTCTCAGTTCAGCGTAAAGGTTCGGATTGTCGTACAGCAAGGAATAAAACGAGTTGGCCAACAGGAGGCTGGTTGTCTCGATGCCCGCCCCCAAAATAAACATCGTGATGGTAACAATATCTTCATCCGTCAACTTGTCTCCCTCGTATTCTGCCTGAATCAGATCAGAAATGATGTCGTCTGCAAGGTGCGTTCTTTTATCGACCACGAAAGGGTGCAAGTAAGCAAAAAACTCTTTTGCCGCCTGTTCCTTCTGTTGATGAACTTCCTCGTTCTTTTCCTTTTGAATCGGCATGAACAAAAGATCGACCCATTTTTTGAACAGCCATTTGTCTTGATGCGGCACGCCAAGCAGCTCGGCCATGATGATGATAGGCAGCGGAGTGGTAAAATCTTGGACGATATCCACTTCCGTTTTTGCTTCCATTTCGCGAATCAGCTCGTTCACGACTTGTTCGACACGCGGCTCCCACTCTTTTAGGCTGCGCGGCGTGAAAGCAGCCGAGAACAAGGAACGCGCCTTGCGATGTTCGGGAGGATCACTGTCGTGGATATTGAGACGTTCTGGAAAAGAGCCTTCCTTAGTACCAGCCCCGACATTGACAAGCGTCCGTTGGCGTACACTCGAAAACAAAGCATAGTCGGTCAGCACCCGCTTCACATCTTCATAGCGGAACACATTCCACGTATTCGTGCCCGCATGATAAAAAACGGGCTGCTCTGCAAGCATTTTCTTGTACCATGCCACCGGAAAAAAATGTTCGGATTTCGTTTGGAAATCTGTTATCTCAGACGGTGAATACGCCTGCTTTTCCATCTACATCACCTCTTGAATTTGTCCATTATAGGGTGGATAATAAAGGGAATTTTATGCGCAAAAGCTTTTCAAAAGGGAATGGAGAAGGACAAGGAGAAGAACAAACATGACGTTAAAAATAGCTTTGGACAGCGTAGTGATTCATGAAACACCGCTGGAAGAAATCCACTTTGACACCAATACCATTGCGGTTACATTTGCTGACGCAGATGAAAAAAGGTGGAAACTGACGTTTAAACCTTACCAGGCGATCCAAACGACGACAATCGATTGCTACCCGTTTTCCAATCTGGTCATCGACGAGGCGATTGACGAGAACGGATATTTCCAGCGCTATTTGCTGGAAGTGACGGATTCCCAATGGATAAAAGCGTTACAGGATGAACTGAGGTTGATCGACCCGCATGCTACTTTCCTGGAGAAAGCGCATCATTACATTTTCCCTTTTCAAGATATTGTCGTGGAAATCATAGCTTGGGGCTATCAGCTGGAGGAAGTGTAATGAGTCTTTTGCGCACCTGACCACATTTTTTTATCGACAAACAATTCCAATCCGAGCAAAGAGCAAATCCAAACCCTCCAGCAGACCAAGGCGTGGTCTAGCTTGCGGGTTTCTTGGGGAGAAGTCGTTCCTACTTGAAAGGAGAGGTCATCATGAAAGTTGCGATCATGCTTTTCGATGGAATCACCGCGCTGGATGCGATCGGCCCATACGACGTTTTTGCTGCTACCTTGCAGTGGGAAGTGAAGTTTGTCGCCAAGCAAAAAGGATTGGTCAAACTAGATTCGAACATGGGCTACCTGCACGCGGATTACGATTTTTCCGAAGTGACTTCCGCCGACATCCTGGTTGTGCCCGGATGCAGCCCGCCTCACTATAAAACGCCGATGAATGACGAAGAAACGTTGGCGTGGATTCGCCGCATCCACGAGACGAGCAAATGGACGACGTCGGTGTGCAACGGCTCCCTGATTTTAAGTGCCGCAGGGCTGCTGAAAGGCGTCGTTGCCACCAGCCATTGGGGGTCGTTCGATTTGCTCGCATCACTTGGCGCCATCCCGACGGAAGAGAGAGTCGTTCGCCAGGAGAAAATCGTCACGGCAGCGGGCGTTTCCTCCGGGATCGACATGGCCCTCCAATTGGTCGCATGGGAATTGGGCGAACAGATGGGACAAGCTGTACAGCTGATTTTGGAATACGATCCCAAGCCGCCGTTTGACACAGGTTCACCGCAGAAAGCGCCAGCGCAATTGGTGGAGCAGATCAGAGCAATGCTGCAAGCGTTTGCCGAAAAGGAACCAAGCATGTAAATACAAAGACCAGCCAGAAAAGAAGGAGCATTCAGCGCTCCTTCTTTTTTGATTGCTCGTTAGCTCCGCCTTTTCACATAACAAACTCTTATAGTACAAAACCCGATCGGAATGATATTATTTATCGCAGTGATAGAACAGTCGCTGGGCAGCAACCGCAACGAGGAGCTGGCAAAATGGACGATCTGTATGTTTTTGTCATTTTCCCGGGAACCAGGGCTTTCTGTTTTGCATAATACAGGCAGAAAACAAAGGAGGTGGTTCAACTGGATGAGAGTCAATTAGAAGCGTGGGTGGAGGCGTACACGGACCGGCTTGTGCGGCTTGCCTATACATATGTGCGCGATTGGGCGCTTGCCGAGGATCGGGTGCAAGATGCGTTTCTCAAAGCGTACTGCCAATACCACCAATTTCAGCCCGGAAAAGACCCGTTTCCTTGGCTGGCCCGCATTACGATCAACGAATGCAAGATGTCCTGGCGAAGAACGTGGCGCGAAGTCGTGACAGAAATTTTTCCGCCCCGCATGAGCAAAAGCGCCGAGATCATCACGATGGAAAAGCTGGATGCAGCGCTCTGCTACCAGTTTGTGCTAGACCTGGTGGAACCATTTCGCACGCCTATCATCCTCTATTATTTTGAAGATTTGTCCATTGAACAAATCAGTGACATCCTCAGCGTAAGCAAAGGCACTGTCAAATCCCGTTTGGCCCGGGGCAGAGAGAAGCTTTACCGGACCATGGTGAAGGAGGGTAGCCATGGAAAAGCAGTTGAAAAATGCGAAACATCAATATGAGTCACATTCAGTGGACATGGAAGCTTTCAAAAAGAGGTTGAACCAAAAAATACAGAAGGCCGAAAGGGAGGGACTGTCCCGTAAAGGGGATGGGTGGACGTTGAAAAAAATAGCGCTTGTGAGTGCTGCTGTTCTGGCAATCGGATTTTCGGGAAGTGTGGCCGTGTCACCGACTTTTGCCAGCTACATCTCGTCTTTGTGGACGAAGAAGATTGACCCGGGTGTCCAGGAAGCCGTGAACAAAGGGTACGCCAAGCTGGCGAAAGCGAGTGTGACAGACCAGGGCATTACAATTGAAACATCTGAAGTGATCGCCGACCCCGCCCGGCTGATCGTCGCCATTTCCATGAAAAATGCGCAGGGAGAGTTTATTTTCCCTGATCCCGATATCGCTGCGAATGATAACAAGTTGTTTGTGACAGATGAGAACGGCAACGTGATCGCAGACGACATCCAATCGTATTATAAAGAAGGAGATATCGGGTATTTCCAGTTTGTTTTAAACGATGCTGTCTCCAAAAAGATGCAGCTGCGAATGGACGTGAAACGAATCCGTCTCAGTGGCAACCAATACAAGGAAGGCTCATGGAAGCTGACTGTGCCGATCGACATCGAGCAGAGCATGGCGGCAACCACAACTGTCTCTTTGAATCAGACATACACCACCCCGCAGGGAATCACCGTTGCGGCTAAATCTATTGTATATTCGCCAAGTGCGACAAGACTTACGTTTGAGACAAGCTGGACAAAAGCGGCGCGGGAGAGAATCGAGCGAACTGCAAAAAGCGTGGGAGCAACTGCGCAAGAGCGTGAGCTGCTGCATCATCAAAGCCTGGTTTTCCGGATTCTCGATCAAAATGGAAAAGACATGGTGAAGCTTGACGATCTGCTGGTTGTAAGCGAGGGGGATTCTCCAGCGCCGACCGTGTACGCAAGCCAGAAAATCGTAAAAGAAGGCAGCACAGAAAAAACGATCCATGAATACGTCTTTTTCTCCGGCCAGACTGAGAAACCGTTGACCTTTGTGCTGACTGGCGTGTCGACGTTTGAACCAAACGATTTCCGCCTTGCACTCGATCCGGCAACTTTGAAAACAAAGCCTGTCTCTGGCACGAAGGGAAACCATGCCGTCACCGTTACCGACTTGTCTGTGCAACAAAATCCCGCAACGGGACAAAAAGAGGTCGCTCTGCGAATGAAGGAGCAATCCACCAACTTGCGCATATGGAAGTGGTATTTGACAGACGACAAGGGCCAAGCGTATGAGCTGGTGGAAAATCGCGATGGCGAAGGGGAATGCAGCGCGAGCAAAGGGTCGGATGGCGTCTATGTAGAGCAATGCGACAATCAATACTTTGCCAAAGGAATGACCGCCTTGCCCAAAAAAGCGGCGCTGACGATCCGCTTAGAGCCGGTTCAGCACAGCGATTCCCAGTGGCGAGTCGAGCTGCCTGCTGCCACGCCTGCGAAAAAGTAATCGGCTACGCCTGGCTTGCCTTTTTTCCTTGGACGGAAGCGGAGCATTCTCTCCATTCGAAGTCCACGGCAAGAGGAAAAAGCTCTTTTTCGCAACTGCCGACCAATTCATACTTTACAAATAGGATTTATGTGTTTTAAACTGAAACTATAGAAAACCACTCCATCACATCAATCCATTCGGCCGATCAGTCCACTGAAGGCTCCCGCGTCTGTTTTGTTCAAGCGCGCGGGAGCCGTTTTGTATTCGGAAACATTTTTCGATTCGACAGGGGGGACGCACGTGGAATATTATTGTCTGACTTGCCGCCATGTCTTCGCGCCCGGACAAGAGCTGTGCGGACATCTGCAGCAGCTGTTCACATCTGTGCAAGGGGAAAAAATATGGCGGATACGCTTCTTGCATCGGTTTGCGTATGAATTTTACAGCGATGGGCAAATTCAGGAGCTGATTCGCGACCAGCCTCTGATGGTTTCCGAAGTGCTGTGCGTCGATCAGTTTGATACGAGGACGCATACGGGCCTGAACGCGATTGGCCAGCGGGTGTCCATTTTCGAGTAGCTGTTTCCTGTCATTGACAAACAGAAATCACCGCTTTAGTATAGTTTTATGACTATCAAACAATCGAACGAGGATGAAAAGCGCGTCAAAATCTTCAAAGCGTTGGCGGATGTGAAGCGGATTGAAATTGTTCGATTTTTGTATCGCGCAAAAGCAATGCATACGTGCGGTCACATCGGGAATACGCACGGGTTGAACAAGTCCAATACGACGTACCATCTGAAAATTTTGCATGATGCCGAGCTGATTGACATTATCCGCGACGGGCAATTCAAATTAATTCAATTGAGGGAGGAGACATTTCAAGCGTTTTTGCCGGGTTATTTGGACACGCTGTAGTGCCGGATAACCATTTTTTTCGAGCAATAGTTAAAGAGTTTTAGAACTATCGCAAAACACGTAAATGCGTGCAAGTACAAAGCGTGCGCATTGTCTGTTCGTCGGTACTTTAGTTTGAGAGTTTTAATACTATAAAATTTTTGGGGTGTCCATGATGCTTGAACAAAAGAAAAGCTTGTATTCGACTTGGCTCGTTTTGACCTTATGCTTTGTGATCATGCTGGCCGTGATCAATGCCGTCCTGTTTAATGTCGCACTCGCGGATATTTCCGAAGAATTGTCAATCGGTCCGTCGCAGGTCAGCTGGATTGTCGTCGGATACTCGATGATGGTCGCGATCGGTTCGATTACGTATGGCAAACTGGCGGATCGCTTTCGCGTCAAAAGCCTGCTGATCTTCGCTCTCGTCTTGTTTCTTGCCGGGTCGCTGATCGGTTTTGGTTTTTCTTCCTTTGCAGCGGTCATCATCGGGCGGATCATTCAGGCAAGCGGCGGCTCCGCGTTTATTTCCTTGTCGATGATCTCGGTAGCGAGATTTTTGCAGCCGGAGAAGCGGCCTGGCGCTTTGGCGATGTTCAGTGCGACGATTGCGCTGGCGGCGGGGATCGGCCCGTTGGTAGGGGGAGCCGTTACGCACACGCTGGGATGGCGGTACTTGTTTTTGCTCATGGTCATCGCTATCGTTGCCATCGCTCTTTTGATCAAGTTCATGCCAAAAGAGGAGCAGCAGCAGTCGCCAGCGTCGCTTCCGTTTGATTTTGCCGGAGCGGCACTGTTATTTGGCGTCATCGTGGCTGTTTTGTTTGCGGTCAATCTGAACGGACTGTTCTTTCTTTTGGCGCTCGCATTCGCTTTTGGCTTCAAATGGTGGCTGCCCAGGACTTCTGCGCCATTCGTGGAACGCGACTTGTTTGCCAACCAGGCTTACTTGCGATTGATCGGAATCGGCTTTTTGATGAATGTCGGCGCGATGGCCAACATGTTCCTTGCGCCGCTCTATTTGATCCATGTGCACAAGCTTTCGCCGTTTGTTGTCGGTTTGCTGTTGTTCCTCGGGGGCATTTCGGGCGTTTTGTCCAGCTTTGCCAGCGGAAAGCTGCTGCCGCGAGTCGGAGGGGGAAAAATCATTTTCGCGGCGACCGTGATGATGATGACAGGCTTCCTCGCGATGGGGGTGATTCCGCGGCCAGATATCATCGTCGTCACGATCTTGTTACTGCTGACCATGATGAGCTACTCCGCGATTCAAGTTTCGCTGAACAATCTCGTTCCGCGAACATTGCTGCCAAGCAAAATCGGCGTAGGGCTAGGCTTTTACAACTTGCTGAACTTCGTCGGGATGGCCTTTGGCCCGGCGGCAGCGAGCAGGCTTTTTGAGAAAACGGGCAACTACAGCCTGATTTTTCTCGGCATGGCCGTCGTGATTTGCTTGCATTTCCTGTTAGTGGCGAAACCTGCGGCAGTACAACAGCAGTCTCATTGACAGGCTTACTGGCGCGATAGCGATTGCAGACGCAGATGCTTCACAACCGCAACAAAAAAGCCGCTCTTTTCCTGCGAAGGAGCGGCTTTTGCTTGGCTTATTTGGCTGGCGTGCTTTCGGCAGGCCCTGGATGTGCTTTGACGTACTCCAGCGCATTGTAGATGATTTCCGCTGCTTCTTGGCGCGTAATCGCATCGCGCGGGTGCATTTTTTGCCCGTCATCCAGCTTGGCGATTCCGAGAACGAGCGCCCGCTGAATCGTGCCCTGGTAGCTTGGGTTCAGTTGCTCCAGATCGGCGAAGTCGCGGGGAGCGATTTTGATCATCGGCAAATCGTAGTGTGTTTCCATCGCCAGCATGAGCTGATGAATAAACTGTTCTTTCGTCCAAATCTGCTCCGGTTCAAGGTCGGCTGGCAGATCGAGTCCGTTGTTTGCGGCGATGATCAACACGTTGGAGTACCAGGCATCGTTATCGGCCTTGGCAAAATAGTCGGTTGCTTTCGGCTCTTTGATAAAGCGAATGTTGTCGATGTTGAGACGGAACGCACTGACGATCAACTGGATGCCTTGGGCAGCCGTAATCGTCGCATCCGGCATAAAGCGATGATCGTCCACGCCCCGTAAAATTCCTTGTTGTTGCAACGCCATGATTTTAT
Source organism: Brevibacillus sp. FSL K6-0770 (assembly GCF_038000275.1). Taxonomy (NCBI): domain Bacteria; kingdom Bacillati; phylum Bacillota; class Bacilli; order Caryophanales; family Paenibacillaceae; genus Brevibacillus; species Brevibacillus sp. FSL K6-0770. Next base: position 3,133,024 of record NZ_JBBOBQ010000001.1, on the reverse strand, counting down.
CTTTAGCCGCTACATTTTGCAAATCGGTAAACGGAGCGGAGGCGGCAAAGCCTTGTTGGGCCATAGACAGTGTCAGTAAGGCAAAAGTAGAAAAGGCGAGCAGTTTGCGAGTGGCTTTCATGATTATCACCTCGGCTGTTTTTGAAAAGCTTCACCTGTAGGACGACGGTTTTTCGCGAATGTTTCACGGAGTCATTTTGCAGAATAAATAGACTGCCTTTTCTGTTTATTATATAATGTTATAAGACGTACTAATTAACTCACAGGGGGAAACGTGATGAAACTGATTGCGATTGGCGATAATGTGGTGGATTACTACAAAGACCGCGGCGAAATTTTTCCCGGGGGCAATGCGCTGAACGTAGCGGTGCTGGGCAAACGGTATCAGGCAGATGTGTCCTCGTACATTGGCATCATCGGCAACGACCAGGCGGCTGATCATGTCAGACAGACTCTGCTTTTGGAAAAGATCGATATTTCCCGCTTGCGTCAAGCGATCGGCCCGAATGGAGAAGCGATCGTTTCCCTCAACGCCGACGGTGATCGCGTGTTCGTCGGTTCCAACAAAGGCGGTGTGCAAGCGTACATGGGGCTAAGGCTGACCGATGACGACAAGGCGTACATAGCCAGGCATGAGCTGCTGCACACGAGCATTTACAGCAATCTGGAGCACGAGTTGCCCGAATTGCACAAAGCGATCCGCATTTCCTTCGACTTTTCGACGCGCTGGACGCCTGCCTATTTGGAGCGAGTATGCCCTTATGTCGACTACGGCTTTTTCTCGGGGAGCGACCTGACAGAAGACGAGTGCCACCAGCTCGTCCAGCAAGTGCATCATCTGGGAACAAAAGTCGTCGGGGTGACGCGCGGCGCGCAAGGAGCGATTTTTTCCGAAGCAGGCAAGCTGTACCGCCAAGAAATTGTTCCGACCGAGGTCGTAGACACGTTGGGTGCGGGAGACTCGTTTATCGCCATGTTTTTAATGAAGTACCATCCAGACGGCGACATGCAAGCGGCGCTGAGGCAGGCGTCAGTAGCGGCGGCCCAGACGTGCGGACATTACGGCGCTTTCGGATACGGCGTTCCCAAAGTTGGTTGATCGGTCAAAAAAAAGAAGCTAGAGACATCTTCTAGCTTCTTTTATCCTTTTATGCCCCCGCTCGTCAGGCCCCTGACGAAGTATTTTTGCATGAACAAAAAGAGCAGGATGATCGGCAGCGCAGAGATGGTCAAGCCAGCGAGCAGCACGCCCCAATCGGTTTGCAGCATGTCCCGGAACGCCATCAAGCCGGAAGGGATCGTCTTCAGCTTGTTATCGTCAATGAAGATGATGGAAAACAAAAACTCGTTCCAGGAAAAGTAAGCCGTCAACAGCGCAGACGTCAGCAGGATCGGGGTGCTGAGCGGCAAAAAAATGCGGGTGAACACGCTGAAGCTGCTACAGCCATCCATGTAAGCCGCTTCCTCGATTTCTTTCGGGATCGTCAGGAAGTGCGCGCGGATCAACAGCACGGTAAAAGGAAGCCGGTAGGCGACGTACGGGATGATCAAAGCCCAGTACGTGTTGAACAGCCCGAGACTCTGGATCAGTTTGTAAAGGGGAATCAGGCTGACTTGCGGAGAGAGCATCAATCCGCCGAGAATCAAAACCAGCACGAGCCGCTTGCCGCGAAACGAAAAGCGGGTTAGGCCATACGCCCCGAGAGCGCTTAACAGCACGGTCAAAAAGCAAGTCAGGCTGGTGACGATGACGCTGTTTAAAAAGTAGGCGGAAATCCCTTGCTCCCAGGCTGTCACGTAATTTTCGAACAGCCATTGTGTCGGAAGCGCCCAGCTGTCGCTGAAAATCTCGGAAGATTCCTTGAGCGAGTTCATCACCATCCAGAACAACGGGTAGGCGATGGCGACGAAGTACAGCAGCAAAATGACCAAAAGGCTGGAACTGCCCCATGTCAAGCCTCGTCTGCTGCGCTGTTTCTTCGCTGTCGGCAGGAGGGGAGCTGCGTTTTGCTGTGAAACCGTTTCCATATTTTGCTGCATGTCGATTACTCCTCTCCAGTCTTGGATAGCTTCATTTGCACGAGTGAAATTAACAGTGTGATAGCCAAAATGACATTGGCGATCGTCGACGCGTAGCCCATCTGGTCGTGAACGAAGGCGGACTGGTACAAGTAGGTGCCGAGCACCTCGGAAGCGTGACCGGGGCCACCGCCCGTGAGTATGTAGACTTCATTGAAAACGGTAAAGGCGCCAGCCAGCGTAATCGTGGAGGTAACAAACGTCATCTCCCGCACTTGCGGAACCGTGACGTGAAAAAACATCCGGATTTTGCTTGCGCCGTCGATTTCGGCGGCTTCGTACAGCTCTTGCGGGATTTTCTGGATCGCGACGATGAACAGCATCATGATGTAGCCGATGCTTTGCCACTGGGAGACGGCAATCGCCGCAAAGATGGCTGTCGCAGAATCTCCAACCCACGCCCGTGTCCAGCTCTCCAGTCCGATGGCGGACAAAAAGCCGTTCAGCAAGCCGACTTGCGGATGGTAGATGAAGTCAAACAGCAGAGCGATGACGGTGATCGAGATGATGACAGGCGTGAAGTAAATCGTGCGAAAGAGCGGGGAGATTTTGCGAAACACTTTGTCTTCCAGAACAGCCGCCAGGACAAGCCCGCCAAAAACTTGAAAGATGAGAGAAATGACGGCGTAGTAGATGTTGTTCACAAGCGCCTGGTAAAAGATCGGGTCGTGAAACAGCTTCGCGTATTGGGCCAGTCCGACGAACGTTTTGTCTGCGGAGAAAGCGCTCCATTCAAACAAGCTGAACTGGATGTTTTGGACAATCGGGAAGTAAATAAAGAGGAGGATCAACAAAAAGCCTGGAAGGACATACAAGTAACCCGCATATTTTCGCTGGAGCATATCGTTCCCCCCTAAGTGTATGAAGAGACAGTGGAGCCGCTCGGGACTCCACTGCCGTGCTTTTTGGGCGCTTACCTTGTTACTTGGACTGTTCCCGCACCTGCTGCGCTGCCTTGCGAACATCTTGCATGATTTCCTCCGGCGATTTTTCTCCGTTGAGCATTTGCTGCGTGCCTGCGAGATAGGCGTCGACAATTTTGATATCGAGATCGGTATCGAGCCACAAAGCCAAGCCTTCTGCTGCGGTCACGCGCTCTACAGCCTCGATGCCGAGCGGAGTGGCGGTATTTGCGTTGACAGCCCCTTTGACGGCGCTATACTTGCCGACATCCTTGACGAATTTTTCGGCTTGCGCTTTCGAGGTCAAAAATTGCAGGAACTTCACGGCTTCTTTTGGATGCTTCGTGGTGGCCGAAATCATGAAGCCCTCGGGAGCGCCTGTCAAAAATTTCGGATTGCCTTTGCCGCCTTCGATCGCCGGGAAGTCGAGGAATCCCCATGGAAACTTCGTCTTCGGTTCTACCAGCCGCACTTCTGCGGTCTCGGCGTAAAAAATCGCCGCTTTCTGGTCGATGAACATTTGTCTGGCAAACTCATGATCCAGGCCGTTGACATCTTTGTTGAAATAGGGGATTAGCTCCTGCATTTTTTTCAGCGCTTCTACATAGCCTGGGTCTTCAAACGTTCCGGTGGCGCGGTTGTAGTCTTTTTCCCGCGTGTTTTCATCGACCATGCGCTGGTTCAGCGTGCCGATGTAGTGGGAAGAAGCCCATGGCGCCTTGTTGCCGAAGGTGATCGGAGTATAGCCGTTGTCCTTTAGCGTTTGCAGGGTGGAGAGGAACTCTGACCAGGTGGTTGGGACGGCGAGATTCAGCTTGGCGAAAATGTCTTTGTTGTAGAAAAACGTTTTGCCGTCGATCGTGAGTGGCACGCCGTACAGCTTGTTGTCCAGCGTAAACGGCACGAGCTGGGATTCCATCAGCTGATCATGCCAGGCTTTGTCTTCCTGGGCGTAGCTGGTCAAATCGAGCGCTTTGCCGCCTCGCACAAACTTGTAGGCGTATTCGCCGCTCCACGAAAAGTAAATGTCAGGGGGATTGTCCGTGCCGAGCAGGACGCTGATTTTTTCCTTGTAGGCGTCGTTTAGCACCGCCTCTGTTTCAATCTTGATGTTCGGATTTTCCTGTTCAAACGCTTTGACGACTTGTTCGAAGTAGGTTTTGTCAGGGTCTCTGGGCCAGCGGTGGAAAAAACGCAAGGTGACCTGCTGATCCGCAGCGGGGGAGACTTGATTTCCGCCAGGGTCTGCAGAAGCTTGCTTGGGCGTATCAGCAGTCGAGCAGCCAGTTGCGAGCGAGAAAATAAGCAAAAGACCAGTGGCGAACCGAAGTATCCTTTTCAAGACATTGCCCCCTTTTATCTTGTAGGAATCGTGCAGGAAAATTTTATATCATATTATGACATTATATTATGATATAAAATTAAGAATTGTCAAACAACAAATGTTCTCCGCGTCTTAGTAAGCGACTTTCCACATGTAACGTCTGGTCGAAAGCGGGTGGTTGCGGGCATCTGCGAGTTCATTGGCAAACTGGCGCAAAACGTAATTCAATACGAGCGGAGCGATATAGCCGCGCAGATCGTCGGCGATTTCGGACAGGTCGAACTCTTTGGCATCCAGCGTGATCAGCTTTTCGCCGTACTGCTGATTGAACGTCTGCACGCGCTCTTCCAGCGGGCGAGTCTCGTCCAGCCCAAGCAGTTGAATGACGGGCACGTTTTTGTCGAGAATTTCGAACGGACCATGGAAATATTCTCCGGCGTGGATCGCATGCGAGTGAATCCACTGCATTTCCATCAGGATGCAGATCGCGAAGGAGTAGGCTACGCCGAAATTGGCTCCGCTGGCGATGGTGTAGATGATGTTTTCGTCCTTGTTGGCTTCCCCGAACGCTTTTGCCCGGTCCATAAACTGACTTTTCGCCCGATCATACACGGTTTGCAAGCTTTGCAGGGACTGGATGAAGCGGTGGAATTTGGCGTTTTCTTCTTTGACGTAGAGCAGTCCTGTCACGAGTTGATACATGATCGAGTAGTTGGTTTCAAAAGCGGGCGCGTCCGGGCCATAGCTGTACGTGATGACGTGCTCCGATGCTTCGGCCAATGGGGAGGACGGTTCGTGGGTCAAGGAAACGGTGAGGGCGCCTTTGCTGCGGGCAAATTTGGCTGCTTCGGCCGTCTCAGGCGTATTGCCGGAGTGGGAGCACAAGATGACGAGCGACTTCGCGCCGAGCGTGGCGGGGTTGCGGTGAATAAATTCATTGGAGCTGTACAAGTCCGAGTAGATCGTTTTCGCTTCGCGGTCGAGCCAGTATTTGCTTGGATACATCAAGGCAGATGATCCGCCGCAAGCGACGAGAAAGACGTTTTCGATCGGGCGGGAGCTGATTGCATCCAAAGCTTGCTGAACGTGAGGATGTAACATGAGAAGACCTCCTTGAAATGAATGGATTGGTTATATAACAATATATAACATCTTATAAACAGACAATCAACTGATTTTTCGAAAAATTTACCAAGAAGCCGTCCACAACAAAAACACTGGATGCTTCGTCCAGTGTCATTGGCTGCGGTTTTGCCCGGTATTGATGGTAAACGTGACGCGATCGGTCGGGATCAGCGAGCTGGAAGAGTGGAAGGGACTGCCTGTGTTATCGTAAGCTACCTTGTCGATCTGGTAGAGCGGCGTGCCGATGGAACAGCGCAGCAGTTCGGCTTCTTCCTGGGTCGCCATGATTACATTCAGCGTTTTCAGGTTGGAGGCAGGCTCGACCTGGTAGTATTTTTTCAGCACCTGATACGTCGAAATCGACTCGGCAATATACTTTTCCAGCTGGGGGAAGCGCGTCAGCGGATAGTAGACGGTTTCCCAAACAAGCGGGGCGTCGTTGACGTAGTGCAGCCGCTTCAATTGCAGGATCGGTGTCCCAACGGCTATTTGCAAAGGGGACGCGATCGCTTCGTCCGCCTCGATCAGCGCGGTTGAAATAATTTGCGGCTGCGGCAACTGCCCGGTCTGGGTGAGAAACTCGGAAAAGCCGTTGACTGCGATCAGCTCACGCTTCAATTTGGTAGCCGTGACGAACGTGCCTTTTCCTTGCTGGCGCTGCAAAATGCCAGCCTCGACCAGCTCCGTGATGGCTCGGCGGGTCGTAATCCGGCTCACCCCGTACATTTCGCACAGTTCTCCTTCCGGCGGGAGCTGCTGACCTGATTTGTATACACCACGATTGATATCTTCTTTGATGACTTCCTTGAGTTGGAGGTAGAGCGGCTTGTGACTCGCGTTATTTAATTTCATCGCTTTTGTCTCCGATCAAAAAATTTTAAATCGTCTTATAATAATATATCATATTTCGGTCATGCAAGCATTTTCGCAAAAAGGCGCTTCACTGGCATTACGCTTGACGGGACGCTATGATAAACATAATTGTTGGTGGAAAGGACTGGTACATATGGCTCGTGTCTTATTCGTTAACGGCGGCTCGGAAGGACATGTCAACCCGACAGTCGGCGTGGTCCAAGAGCTTGTTTCGCGCGGGGAAGAGGTCGCGTACGTTGCGATTGAAGCTTATCGGGAACGCTTGGAGCAGGCGGGCGCTACGGTACGAACTTTTGACGGACAAAAATTCATCCAGGCGTTCATCTCAGGGGGCAGAAATTACTTGCTGCAGAGAGTCAACGGACTTTTGCACACAGCGGATATCGTCATCCCGAGCGTTTTGGAGCAGATAAAAGGCGAGCAGTTTGATTATATCATTCACGACTCCATGTTTGGCTGCGGCCGATTGCTTGCCGAGATGCTCCAGCTTCCGGCGATTAGCTCTTGTACTTCTTTTGCCCAGACGAAAGCTTCTTTCGAGGAGACGCTGGAGCAGCTTTCGCGCGAAATGTCTCTAGAGTTGAGGAAAGCGAGCGAAGAAGAATTTCAACGCCTGACAGCCAGCGTGCAGGAAAAGTACGGGGTACAGATTCATTCGCCTTACGAAGTGTTTTGCAATCCGGCACCATTGAGCATTGTTTACACATCAAGGGAGTTTCAACCTTTTGCAGAAGCGTTCGACCATACATACAAATTTGTCGGCCCATCGATCGCTCCGCGCTACTCGCAAGATCGCTTCGATCTAGCGCAAATCAAAAAGAACCATCCGATTTACATCTCATTGGGCACCATCGTGAATCATTCGATTGACTTTTATCAGCTTTGCTTTCAGGCATTCGGCAATACAGAGCATACTGTTGTCATGTCGATCGGGAACAAAGTGCAGCTTGCTGATCTGGGAGACATCCCTGAAAACTTCTTGGTGAAAAGCTATGTTCCCCAGCTCGATGTGCTCCAGCATGCCAAACTGTTTATTACGCATGGCGGGATGAACAGTGCGAGCGAGGGGCTTTACTACGGGGTGCCGCTCGTTGTTCTCCCGCAAGGCGCGGATCAGCCCGTCATTGCCGGACAAGTTGCCAAGCTGGGGGCAGGACTTGCTTTGGACATGCAAAACTTGACCGCAAGCGAACTGCGCGAAGCCGCCGAGCAGGTGCTTCAGCAGCCGTCCTTCCGCAAAGCTGCTGCAACGGTCAGCGAATCGTTTCAACGAGCAGGCGGTTATCGGCAAGCGGTGGATGAGATTTTGCAGTGGAGAGGTCGATAGCGGTTGGAAGGAACTCGCAGACGACCAGGGCTTGTATCGCAATGGACGCCTGAGAGATTGCCACGACATTTTCTCGTCACAAGTTTGTCATTTCTATAAAAAAGTGGAAAAAGATTGAAATTGACTGGCGGATGGATTAAAATTTTTCTAAAGGAATTACGGACGTTAGCAAACATGCGATCATGAGAAGTCAGGGAAGTATTCGTTCGAAAAAGCCCCGTTTGAATCTAATAGCACAGCAACCTGAGTGAATCTATTGAAGCTTAGGCACTTTAGAGGAATGAAGGGGTCATACGGCAATGCAGCGCAGTGGAGTGTATCGGCAGATCGATACATGAAAGGGCGAAGCATTGCCGTTTTTGGTATGTTTGCCATTCAAAAGCGAAAAAAGTTTCAAAGATGATGGAGGAATCGCTAGACATGGAGCAAATCACGTACTATCCACTGACTCATCCGCAAAAAAGAATCTGGTCAATCGAGCAGATTTATCCTGACACTCCTTTGCACAACATTGGCGGAACCGTAATGATAAAAGGCACTGTACAGATGCCCGCGCTTGAAAAAGCGATTCATCTGCTTATGGAAGAACATGAAGCTTTGCGGCTGCGAGTTTTGAACCGCAGCGGAGAGCCGCAGCAATACGTGAGTCCGTTTGCCCCGTTCCCACTGGACTATATCGATTTCTCAACAGGCAAAGAGCCGCGAAAAGATTTTGCCGATTGGGTGCAAGCGGAAGCGAGAAAGCCGTTCGTCATCGAAAACGAGAGGCTTTTTTATTTTGCCCTGTTTCGCATCTCGGACGAGGAACATGGCTACCTGGTCAAGTTGCATCACATGATCGCCGATGGCTGGTCGATCAACATTATGACCGAGCATATTCGGGAACATTACGGCAAGCTTGTGCGCGGAGAGGAAGTCTCTGACCATCAGTCTGCTCCGAGCTACCTGGCTTACATCGACCACGAGCGGGACTATCTTGCGTCGGAGCGCTTCTGGAAAAACCGGACGTTTTGGAACGAGAAATTCCGCGATCTTCCTGACGCGTATGTGGAAAAAAGCTCAGACACATTGCCGGGAAACCGCATCACGCATGAATGGAGTGCCGAGCTTTCCAATCAAGTAAAAGAGTGGGCAAAAGCAAACAACTGGTCGCTGAATACCATTTTTGTGGCGCTGTACTTGCTGTATGTACACAAGTTTACCGGGCGCGAGGATCTCGTGATTGGCACGCCGGTGCTCAATCGATCCGGGAAGCAGCAAAAGAGCATGTTTGGCATGTTTACCAGCACGATGCCGTTTCGTTTTACCATCGACGATCGCTGTTCTGTCGCGGACATGGTGGCTCGGGTCAACAGGGAGCTTTTGGATTGCTTTTTCCATCAGCGCTATCCGTATGACTTGCTGATTCAGGACGTGGAGCTGAAAAAAAGAGGCTACCATCAGCTGTTTGATGTGTGTATCAATTACTACAATACAGCGCTCCAGACGGATTGGGACGGCTGCGCGGTCGAGAATGTCGAGTTTTACAGCGGGCACCAAATTTATTCGATGCAGCTAGTCATCAAGGAATGGTCGGACTCCGGTCGCATCAGCATCAGTTTTGACTACAAAACGAGCGACTACACGGAAGAGCAGATCGAGGATTTGTTTGCTCGTCTGACCGCTTTGACCCGGAAAATCGTGGCCCGGCCCGACGAGCCGATCAAGCAGCTTACGCTTTTCTCCGAGGAAGAGCAGCAAAAACTGGTAGTGGAGTACAACAGGACAGATGCCTTTTATCCGCGCGACCAAACGATCTATCAGCTTTTTGAAGCGCAGGCAGCAAAAACGCCGGACAAGCTCGCCGTCCAATATGGCGAAAAGTTTTTGACCTACCAGCAATTGAACGAGAAAGCCAACCAGCTTGCCAGATATTTAAAAGAACAAGGGGTTGGGCGAGAAACGATCGTAGGCTTGTTGACCACGCACTCTTTGGAAACTGTGATCGGGCTGATTGCCGTCGGAAAAGCGGGCGGCGCCTTCATGCCGATCGATCCTGACAATCCAGCCGAGCGAACTCGCTATTTGCTGCAAAACTCCGGCACCCAGCTTTTGCTGACGAATGTGGACCCGGCGGACGAGTGGGGCTTCACTGGACAGATCATCCGCCTGCCGGACGTCGACTGCACAGCGTATGCATCCACTAACTTGCAGGCTGAAAGCGCGCCTGCGGATATGGTGTACATGATTTATACATCCGGTTCTACGGGCAGGCCGAAGGGCACGATGGTGGAACACCGCGGGCTGGTCAATTACATTTGCTGGGCGAAAAAGATGTATGTCAAGCAGGATGACGAGGTGTTCCCGCTCTATTCGTCTTTGGCGTTCGACCTGACGATTACCTCCGTGTTTACTCCGCTGATTAGCGGCGGCACGATCATGGTCTACAGCCACACAGAAGACGAGTATGTGCTGTTCCGCATTTTGCGTGAGAACAAAGCGACGATCGTCAAGCTTACGCCTTCGCATTTATCTTTGTTAACAGATCGTGACAATCGGAATTGTTCGGTGAAAAGGTTCATCGTAGGCGGTGAAAATCTGAAGGTCAGCCTCGCCAAAAGCGTCTGCGACAGCTTCGGAGGAAACATCGAGATTCTCAACGAGTACGGCCCAACCGAGACGGTAGTCGGGTGCATGATTCACGCTTTTGATCCCGTGACGGACACAAGAGCCGCTGTGCCCATCGGGAAGCCGGCCGACAATGTCCGCATATACGTACTGGACAAACAGTTGGCTCCTGTCCCGACCTACGCTGTCGGGGAAATGTATATTGCGGGCGACGGAGTGGCGAGAGGGTACTTCCGCAATGAGGAGCTGACCAGAGAGAAATTTATCGACGACCCGTTCGTTCCTGGCGAGCGGATGTACAAGACGGGAGACCTTGGCAGGTTTTTGCCGGATGGCAAGCTGGAGTATTTGGGCAGGGGCGACCAGCAAGTCAAGATCAGAGGTTACCGGGTTGAATTGGGCGAAATCGAAAACCAGTTGCTCCAGCATCCGCTTGTAAAAAAGGCGGTTGTCCTCGACAGGGAAGACAAACAGCAAACCGTGATGCTGTGCGCCTATTACGTCGCGGCGGGCGAGATCGCCAGTTTTGAGCTGAAACAGCATTTGGCACGGCAGTTGCCGGATTACCTTGTCCCTCATCATTTCATCGAGGTAAAAGAAATCCCGCTCACAGCCAACGGCAAGGTCGACACGCGCTCCTTGGCTGAGATCGAGCTGCCAAGCACGGAACACATCGAATATGACGCTTATTCGAGCGAAAAAGAAAAGCAGTTCATTCAGACAGTGGAAGAAGTTCTTGGCGTCCGGCAGATCGGTCGCAAGCACAACTTTTACCATATGGGCGGAGACTCGATCAAAGCTATTCAGATCGCTTCCAGGCTGAGTGCGAAAGGCTACCAGATCAAGGTCAAGGAGATGCTGTCCACCCCCATCATGGAGGAGATGGCCATGCTTGTCGAAGAAGTTCAGCTGACTGTTGTCGAGCAGGGGCTGGCGGAGGGCAGCATTTTGCCTACGCCGATCGTTGCCTGGTTTTTTGCCCGGTCATTCCCCAGCCCGCAGCATTATCATCAGACTGTTTTCGTGGAAATCAGCCCGGCCGTTACGGTAGAAATGCTGGAACGAGCGCTGTTCAAGCTCGTGGAGCACCACGACAGCTTGCGCATGAACGTCAGAGCTGCTCACGGCGATTTGTTCTACAACAATGACCACTTGCTGGCCCCGCTTCCAATCGAACAGCGCGAGTTTACGGACATTGCTCATTCCGAGCGCTATGACAGGCTAGAGCAGGTGGCGCATGAACTGGCGGAGCGCACAGACTTGTCCCGCGACCTTTTGCTGAAAGCTTGCCTGATTCATCTCGGAAGCACGCGTCATTTGCTGCTGTCTGCCCATCATCTGCTAGTAGATGGCGTCTCCTGGCGAATCATCCTGGAAGATTTGAACGCGTTGCTCAAGCAAATTTGTCTCGGACAAGCGGTGGAACTTCCTTTGAAGACGCATTCCTATCAAAAATGGGCAGAGTCTTTGGCTGGCTACTGGCGCAGCGAGAGAGAGGCGGGGGCAGAAAAAGAAAAAGAAAAAGCGTACTGGGAAGCGGTCTTGCAAAAGTTTGTGCCGTTTCCGACTGATCACGATGGCGGCGCAGACCGTTTGGCTGCCAGCTGCACCCTTTCTGCCGAGCTGAGCAAGCAGGAAACACTGGCACTTTTGACCGAAGCCAATGCTTCCTACAATACGGAGCCTGTCGATCTGCTGTTGACGGCTTTATTCATCGCGATCCGCGAACATACAGGACAGACGGATATCGTAATCGAGACGGAGGGGCATGGGCGAGAACAGCTTGCGGAAAAGCTGGATATCGGCAGAACGGTCGGATGGTTCACGAGTCTCTACCCGTTTGGCCTCTCGCTCACAGACGGAGCTTTGTCCGAGCAGATCAAGCATGTCAAGGAGACGCGAAGAAACGTACCAAACAACGGAGTTGGTTACGGCATTTTGCGCTATTTGGCAAAGACTGTCCCGGACTACGCCCCCCAGACGGTCAGGTTTAATTACTTGGGCGAGTTTGCCCAAACGTTTGACGGCGGCTACGTGAAACTGCTCGGCGGCGCTTTTCAGCAAAACACCAGCCCGGACAACCCGCTCACTTGCCTGATCGATGTGAACTGCTTTGTTCTGGATGGTCAGTTGCAAATACGGCTTGCCTTTAGCCGGAACAAGTTTACGGAAAGCAGCATGCAGCGCTTTTTGGGCAACTTCCAGCGCCATCTGGGCGAGATCATTCTGCATGGCAGCCAGCACGGAGCGAAGGAGTTTACCCCTTCTGATTTTGACACGGTAGAGCTTACGCAAGAAGAGTTGGACAATTTGTTCATTTGACGGCGGAAAATTCGGGATGAGAGGTTAAGTGTATGAGAAAAGGAATCGCGGCATGGCTTGTCCTGCTTTTGCTCACCATGACTTTTCCCTGGAAATTACAGGCAGAAACAGCGGCAACAACCAGTTTGGACGAACAAAAAATCGCAGCCATCGAAGCTTGGATCGAGGAAAAAATGCAGGACGGCAAAATACCGGGGGTATCTGTCGTCATTGTCAAAGGCGAAGAGACGATCTACAACCGCGGGTTTGGCTATGCGGACGTGGCCGCGCAACGCCCGGTGACGACACAAACGCTGTTTGAGCTTGGTTCTACGAGCAAAGCGTTTACTGGCCTGATCATACTGGCGCTGGAAGAACAAGGACTGCTCAGCTTACAAGACCCGGTGCAAAAGTATCTCCCGTGGTTTCAGATGAAGGATGCCAGAGGAAATACGCCGCCTATTACGCTGGAACAATTGCTCCACCATACTAGCGGAATCCCGTTCCGCTCGATTGGCGAGATTCCGGCAGGCGAAGAGGCAGACGCGCTGGAGCGGACAGTCAGGGCAGCCGCAGGACAGACGCTCGATTTTTCTCCGGGAGAACACTTCCTGTATGCGTCGATCAACTACGATGTCCTCGGATTGGTCGTAGAAAAAGTGACGGGGAAGTCTTTTGAACAAGTGGCAAAAGACAACGTGCTGACGCCGCTCGGCATGCAGCATTCCTACCTGTTCCGTCAGGAAGCCGAGCAGCATGAAATGGCCAAAGGCTATAAAATCGGCTTTTTGGGAGCGCGAGAATACGAGGCTCCTGTGTATCGGGGCAATACGCCAGCCGGATACATCATTTCCAATAGCGAGGATATGGCGATTTGGCTGAAAAAGCAGCTCGGTTCGGGAGCAAACGAACAGGTGAGCAGCGAGCTGATTAGACGGTCCCATCAGCCGGATCGCTCTGTTTTTCCGGGCGGCGACGGCTCCTCGTATGCTGCGGGCTGGTTCGTCTACCAAAAAGGCAGCGGCGAGCTGTCCCACGGCGGAAGCAACCCGAATTACTCTTCCTCGGTCGTCATTCGCCCGGGCGAGCAGCTGGGAGTAGCGGTATTAACCAATATCAACTCGGCTCACACACAGGCGATGGGTCAGGGAATCATGGAAATTTTGCAAGGCAAGCAACCGCCGGAAAACGTTTCCGACCTTTACAGCAGTGTCGACAAGGTGGCGGTTGTCATTTTGTGCATCGCGATCCCGTTGATTGCGGTTACCGCCTGGTTTGCCGCCAAGGCGCTCGGCGAAATCGCCCGAAAACAGCGGCGTCCATCCGCAGGGTTTGTGAAAAACGCGTATCGCTTTGCCGTGCTGCTCGTCTGTTTAGGGCTGTGCGGATACTGTTTTTGGCAAATTCCTTCCGTCTTGTTTGACGGGCTGTCCTGGAGCTTCGTCGACGTCTGGGCGCCTGCAAGCTTTGTGGTCGCCATCCTTAGTTTGTTTGTGGGGATTGTGCTGTTTTCCGTCTATTACTGGATGACGGTTGTGTTTCCAAAAGCGAATGACCGGACCTTTTTTCCGATCATCGTCCTCAGTACCGTCAGTGGATTGGGCAATGCGCTGATTATTTTTATCATCAACGAGGCGCTCAACCATACTGACCGTTTTCAGGGCGGCTTGTTTTCCTTTTTTATCATGGGCATCCTCATCTACGTGTGCGGACAAAGGTTGGTCAGGGCCAAACTGATTACGATCACAAACGAGATGGTGTTCCAAAAAAGAACAGAGTTGATCGACAAAATTCTCAACTCTCCGTACCAAAACATTGAAGCCATCGAAAAAGAGCGCATCTACTCCGTGTTGAACAACGATACGGAAACGATCAGCGGCGTGTCCAACATCTTGATTTTCGGGGTCACCAGTCTGGTTACTTTGCTGTGTTGCTTCATTTATTTAGGCATGGTCAATCTGTATGGCCTGCTCATTTCCATTGTCGTGATTTTGGTCGCCGCCGGGCTTTATTTTCTCGCAGGTCGGTATGCCAATCGCGTGTGGGAAGAGACGAGGGACATACAAAATGCCTTTTTCAAGTTCATCAATCACATGATTGGCGGTTTCAAGGAGCTGAGCATCCATAAGGGAAAGAAAGGGCAATTCCAGCATGAGTTGCAACAAAGCTGCGATACGTACCGGATCAAGCGGATTCAGGGGGATTTAAGTTTCGCCAACGTGTTTGTGATGGGCGAGCTGCTGTTCACCTTCGTGATCGGGGTCGTTGCGTTCATTTTCCCTGTCGTCTTTACGGATATTGCCAGCAGTTCCTTGCGAGCCTACATTTTTGTGTTTCTGTATATGACAGGCCCTGTGCACGGCGTTTTGGATGCGATTCCGAATTTTATTCGCGTGCGGATTAGCTGGAATCGGTTGAATGAACTATCGAGACAGCTGGAAGTCGGTGAGGACAAACAGGAGGGGCAAAAGACAGAGGCACTTCCATCTGGCGAAGACATTCATTTGGAGGCCAGAGCTGTTGAATATCATTATAAAAACGCCGAGGGCGAGCAGTTTACTGTCGGTCCGGTCAACCTGAGCTTCCATTCTGGTCAGGTCACTTTCATTACGGGCGGGAACGGGAGCGGGAAATCGACATTAGGCAAGCTGTTGGTGGGATTGTACAAGCCCGACCGGGGTGAACTGTTGGTGAATGGTCAGCGCCAGGAAGAGTTGGGGCAACATTTTGCCGCCATTTTCAGCGATTTTCACTTGTTCGAGAAGTTGTACGGCATCAACGTCAATCAAAAAGAACAAGAAATACAAGAATATTTGCTGAAACTCGGCATCGACCATAAGCTGCACATCCAGAATGGCGGCTTCAGCACGGTCAATCTGTCTACGGGCCAAAGAAAACGGTTGGCCTTGTTAGTCAGTTGCATGGAGGATCGACCGGTCTATTTCTTTGACGAATGGGCTGCCGATCAGGACCCTGAGTTTAGAGAATATTTTTACAACACACTTCTGCCTGAGATGAAGCAAAAAGGCAAGTGCGTCATTGCGATTACGCATGACGACAGGTATTTCCATGTAGCCGATCAGCTTTTGAAAATGGAAGTCGGGCAGATCGCTCATGAACATGTGAAACAGCATGCATGAGAATCTCTGGGTAATGCGGGAGAGGAGGGGAGGCGGCAGAGCGCAAAATGAGAGAAGCCACAGGATAGGATGAGTTCGTTACGCTGTCTACTATGAGAAAAGGATGATTGCTGAAAATGAAAACATTCGAATCGATTGGGATTGTCGGAGCCGGGATAATGGGCTCGGATTTGGCTTTGGACCTGGCTAGTCACGGATATCGCGTCATTTTGAAAGATTTGCATCCCGACATTTTGGAAAAAGCGAAGCAGAAGATGCGCGAAGACTTCAAGCTGGTCAAGCTGATGAAAAAAGAGATTCCGGTAAAAGACATAGAGCAAGTGCTCGCCAACGTATTGTTCACCACGACTTACGATGATTTTTCTGCCGTGCCGTTCGTAATTGAAAACATCACCGAAAATTGGGAGGCCAAGAAGCAGGTCTACCTTGAGCTGAAACAATATTGCCCGGAAGACACGATTTATGGCGTCAATACAAGCTGCATCTCCATCACGAAGGTCGGCTCGCTGCTGCCCAAGCCGGAAAATGTCATCGGGATGCACTTCATGAATCCGGTGCCGCTCAAGCAGATGGTGGAGATCATCCGTGGCTACTACACGTCCGAGCAAACGATCGAGAAAATCAAAAGCTTCCTGAAATCAGTCGACAAAAAGCCTGTACTGGTCAACGACTCGCCCGGCTTTGTCACAAACCGCGTGCTGATGCTGATGATTAATGAATGTATTTGGGCGATTCACGACCAAGTAGCGACGCCGCAGGACCTCGACAAAATATTCCGCTTAGGGTTCAGCCATAAAATGGGACCGTTGGCAACCGCGGACTTGATCGGGCTCGATACGATTTTGCACTCGATTGAAGTGCTGTACGAGAGCTTCAACGATCCTAAGTATCGCCCGTGCCCGCTGCTGGTCAAAATGGTCGACGCCGGACTGCTTGGCAAGAAAAGCGGGAAAGGGTTTTTCGATTATACGGCGGCGTCTCCATTGGCGCACAGTGCCAGATAAGCCGTGTGCCGGACGAAGCCGATCAAAATTTCATGTAAAGGAACATGCAAATGGAGCTGAAAAACGGGATTAAATGTGTCGTCTGGGATTTGGACAACACGGTCTGGAAGGGCGTTTTGTCGGAAGGAGACGATGTTGCCCTCTATCCGCAAATCAAGGAAATCATGGAACAACTCGATCAGCGCGGCATTTTGCAGTCGGTGGCAAGCAAAAACAATTACGATGACGCGATGCGCAAGCTGAAAGAGTTTGAGATTGACCACTATTTTTTGTACCCGCAAATTCATTGGGAGCCGAAGTCCAAATCCATCGGGGCGATCCAGCAGGCGATCAACATCGGGATGGACACGCTATTGTTCGTCGATGACCAGCCTTTTGAACTGGACGAAGTGAAAAGCGTGCACGATTCGATCAACTGCCTGCACGCCGAGCGCTATACCGAGCTGCTGACACACCCTTCGCTGATTCCGGCTTTTATTACGGAGGACTCGAAAAAACGGCGGTTAATGTATTTGCAAGACATGGAGCGTCAGCAGGAGGAAGAGTCTTTCACAGGCACGAGCGAAGAGTTTTTGAAAACGTTGGACATGAAGTTCATAATCAGCGAGGCGCAGGAAGATTGCCTGAAACGCGCGGAGGAGCTTACGGTCCGCACGAATCAGCTGAACTCGACGGGTCGGATATACAGCTACGACGAGCTGAATTATTTCCGCCATTCGCCCGACCACAAGCTGTTCGTGTGCGAGCTGACCGATAAGTACGGCTCGTACGGAAAAATCGGAATCGCCCTGGTCGAAATGAACGAGACGCACTGGCATATCAAATTGCTCATCATGTCTTGCCGGGTGATTTCCAGAGGCGTTGGCACCGTATTGCTGGCACACATCATGCAGCAGGCCAAGCAAGCCGGCAAACGATTGCTGGCCGACTTTAAAAATACGGAAAGAAACAAAATGATGTACGTTTCCTATCGTTTTTCCAACTTTAAGGAAGTTTCCAAAGAAGAAGATGGCTTTGTCATCTTGGAAAACGATTTGACCCAGATTCAAAAATTCCCGCCTTATATCGATGTGCTCGTTTCGTAGGAATGACTATCCAACCAAAAAAAGGAGAGTTTACACATGCAACTTCAAGAACAAATTCGCAACTTTATTCTGGCCAATCTGGTTGTATTCGACGATGAAGTGGAATTTAGCGATGACGACAATATTTTTGAACTGGGCTTCGTCAATTCCTTGTTCGCGATGAAGCTGGTCACGTTTATCGAAAGCGAATTTCAGCTGACGATTGAAAGCGACGAAATGGAAATTTCCAACTTCAATACGATCAACAACATCGTGAACTTTATCCAGTCCAAATCGGTGTACAAATAAGTGAAGCAGATGATTTACACGACGAAAAATACAAGTGCTGATTTCAATTGGACGGAGTATTTTACCACGCTTAACAGCGGAGAGACACCCGGTGTCGATGCAAACCTATATTTTCAAAACGTCCGGGAACTTTTGCGCGAAAATGCTCACTTGCTCGGCTTGGTGCTTGGCGACGTGCTTCGAAAGCTGTTGCGAGACGTTCCGGTCAAGCCCGAGCCGAGAGTGCTGGAGCTTGGCGCAGGCACCGGATTTTTGACGCGGCTTTTGCTGACGATGTACCAAGGAAGCGGGGTTTTGGTCGATAATTGCCAAACCTCCTTCGACGCCTATAACCAAGTCGCGCATAACCATGCGGATCGCATTACGTACTTGCTCGAAGACTTGTTCACGCTGAAGCTGACAGAAACGTTTGATCTTGTTTGCAGTTTTGGTTTGATTGAACATTTTAAAGAGAAGGCCGAAATCTTGTCCATCCACAAACAGTTTTGCAAGGAAGATGGATATTTGATTTTGATCGTTCCGATGGATAGCTTTTTGACGCGTGCTTATTACGAAGTTCACCCAGAAATCAACCTGGGATACCGGGAGCTGCTGACCAAAAAAATCGCTTTGGAGCAGCTCAGAGCCAGTGGTTTGCAGCCGATTCGCGCAGAAGTCAGTCAGGGCTATGTCTACGATTTTTTGACGATTTTATGCAAATAAGCAAATCGTAGACAGAAGCACATTTTGAATGATGGGGATTGAATAAATATGACAATAACAAGCCCACACAGCATTCTGGAAGAAGTAAAACAGTTTGCAGAAGAAGAAATCAGACCGTTTGCTGCCGAATTTGAACAACAAAAAGCGCTTTCACGCGAGCTGATCAAAAAAATGGGGGAAAAGCGCTACTTGGCTGCAAGCTTTCCAGCACAGTACGGGGGCTTGCAGCTGCCCCCCCTCGAATACGGGAACCTGGTTGAAGAGATCGGAAAAGGCGCTCTGTCTGCCGCGATGCTGCTGACGGTTACGACCGGGCTGGTAGGCGAAACGCTCATCCGTTGGGGCAGCGACTACCAAAAAGCACAGTACGTGCTGCCCATCGCAAGGGGCGAGAAGGTCGGGGCTTTTGCTTTAACCGAACCGGGAGTAGGAAGCGGCGCCAAAGATGTGAAAACCTCCTACGAAAAAGCGGGCGACAAGTATCGGATTACCGGGCGCAAAAAATGGATCTCGTTTGGGGAGATCGCCGACTTTTTTATCGTCATTGCCTCCGATCCGACGACGAACGCGATCAGTGCTTTCCTCGTCGACCGCGAGCAAGAGGGTGTCCACATTCGCAAAATCGAAGGGCTGCTTTCCTGCGCAGCTTCCCAGCTTGCCGATATCGAGCTGCACGATGTGGAAGTGGACGCGGACAAGCTGATCGGCAAGGAAGGAATGGGCTTCACGGGCATTGCCAACTTCGCGCTCGACCAGGGGCGGTTTAATGTCGCCTGGATGGGCGTCGGACTGGCGCAGGAAGCCCTGGAAGTGATGGTTACGTATGCGCGCAAAAGAAACCAGTCCGGGCAGAAAATTTTCAACTTTCAACTGATCAAAGGCATCATCGGCGATGCCGTGACGAACGTTCATGCTGCTCGCTCGCTCTGCCGGGAAGCCGCTCGCATGCGAGCCGACAATCATCCGGACGCGATTGTGCAAACGACGATGGCGAAATACTTTTCCTCGGTAGTAGCCAACAAGGTTGCCTCCGATGCCGTTCAGGTGCTTGGCGCGAACGGCTGCTGCAACCTGTATCCAGTCGAACGTCTTTTCCGGGAGGCGAAAATTTTGGAGATCATTGAAGGGTCTTCGCAAATTCAGCAGCAAATCATCGCCATGCACGGCGCGAACCGCTACTATCAGCCAAAAAGGATTACGGAAGTATGAAAAAATTAGATGCCAATCAAGTCAGCGACATCATTTCTCTCAGTCCGATGCAAGAAGGGATGCTGTTTCATTACTTGAAAGAACCAGACAGCTCCCTCTATTTTGAGCAAATCAGCTTGCATGTTTCCTCGGCTGTCCATATCGCTGCATTTCAACAGGCATGGCGGCACGTCGTCTCTGTCAACGAGATGCTGCGTGCCGTTTTTCGATGGGAAGGGGTCAAAGCGCCTCTTCTCATCATCCTCAAAGAGCTGCCGGACTTTTTGCGCTATGTGGATGTATCGGCACAGGTGACCGCGGACCGCGACACGTTTGTGGCTAACCTGCTGGACGAAGATCGGGCAAACAAGTTTGATCTGCGGGAAGGCGCGTTTCGCGTCAGCCTGTACAAATTGGGAGACGAGGACTATCAGCTGATCCTGAGTCACCACCATATTTTGTTCGACGGGTGGAGCACGGGCATTCTTTTGGCTGAGTTCATGGAGACGTATCAGCAGTTGCTGGAGCAGCGCCAGCCGACCGTTGCGGCGAAGCGAAAATTCAAAGACTTTATCAAGTCGGTCCAGCAAAAAGACAAGGCAGAGCAAGAAACGTTCTGGAAAACTTATCTGCAAGAAGTAAATCCGCTCTGGTTGCAAGAGATTATCCCGGCCAATCAGTCTCGTGCAAGCAAGCACACCACGGAGAAAAAACAGGCCCGGCTGGACATCCCGCAGTCGCTTCATGCTGAAATCAAACGCCAAGGAAAGCATGCGATCAGCTGCTACCTGTACGGGGCATGGGCGTTGCTCCACTATTTTTATGCAGACAGCAAAGACGTGGTTTTTGGCACGACCGTCTCGGGGAGGGAGGAGTCTCTCGATGGCATAGACAAGATGGTGGGCTTGTTCATCAATACGTTGCCGCTGCGATTGGCGATCGACCCGGACGAATCCCTCCAGGCATTTTTGGAGCGGGTGTTTGCTTCGATGAATGCCCGCAAGCATTATGGCTCCACACCGTTGCGGGATATTAAAAAATACAGTGGACTGCCTTTTGAAAAAGAGCTGTTTGATACGGTGCTCGTCATTGAAAATTATCCGCTTCAACCGCATTCGAAAAATCGGAATTTCGTCATCGATTCCTTTTCATATAGAGAAGAAACCAATTATCCGCTCACGATCTTTATTACGTTGTGGGAGACGATCGAGCTTGTTGTCGACTACGACTGCCGCGTCTACAGCGAAGCGTTCGTGCAGGAGCTTTGTGCGCGCTACAAAATGATTTTGACGTATCTGGTGGAGCAGCCACTGGAAACGATTCGCACGGTTGACTTTCTGTTTCCCGAAGAGAAACAGAAGCTGCTGGGCGAATGGGTCAATACGAAAGTGGCTCTGCCCACGGGGAAAACGATCCATCAGCTATTCGAAGAGCAAGTGGACAAAACGCCTGAGCGCATCGCCCTGACATACGAAGGCCGTTCTTTTACGTATCGGCAAATGAATGAGCAGGCGAACCAGTTGGCGAATTTATTACAGGACGCGGGCGTTCAACCGAACCAGGTCGTGGGCTTGTTCATGGATAGGCGGCCGGAGCTGGTGATCGCGCTGCTCGGTATTTTGAAATCCGGTGGCGCTTATTTGCCGTTGGAGCCGACGCTGCCGCTGGAACGCTGCGCGACGATGCTTTCCGACGCTTGTGCCAATGTGGTGGTGTCCGTCCAGAAATTCACGGATGTGTTGGCTGGGCTTAAAACCAAGTGTCCGCTACTCCAAACCGTTGTGTGCATGGATCAGGCAGAAAGCGAAGCAGAGTACAGTCTGCGCGACTTGCAGCAATACGCTCGGGAAGTGGCGGTAACAGTCCCTCAAGCGACTTCCGATGATCTGGCATACGTGATCTATACTTCTGGATCGACCGGAGTGCCCAAGGGAGTCATGATCTCGCATGAAAATGTCGTGAATTTTCTGTACGCAATGGAACGGGAAATCGGTTTTGAACCCGAACATACCGTTCTGGCGCTCGCTGCCTACTCGTTTGATATTTTTGTCCTGGAGTCATTGGCGCCGCTCTGCTGGGGAATGAAAATGACACTGGCGAGCGATGCGGTGCTCAAGGACCCGGATGAAATCATGAAGCTGATCGAAGCTGAGTCGGTGACGATTCTCCAGGCGACGCCATCGCGGATGAAGCTGCTTGTGCAATCGGCGCGAGCGAGCAGTCTGCAGCAGCTGCAAAAGATTTTGATCGGCGGAGAAACGTTATCGGAAGATTTGTACAAATCGTTGCGCGCGATCACAAAGCAGTCTATCTACAATGTGTACGGCCCGACGGAAACGACAGTATGGTCTACGATCCAGCGGCTTGAAGAAACGATTTCTGTCGGCAAGCCGATTGCCAATGTAGGCATCTATCTTTTGTCGAATGAGAGAACGCTGCGCCCGCTTGGCTATCCGGGAGAAGTGTGTATTTTCGGGAAAGGTCTGGGGAAGGGGTACTTGAACCAGCCGCTGCTCACCGCCGAAAAGTTCATAGCCAACCCGTTTCAGCCGGGCGAGCGGTTATATTGTACGGGCGACTACGCCTATTGGCTGCCGGATGGCTCCTTGCAGTTTGTCGGGAGAAAAGACCATCAGGTCAAAATCCGCGGGCACCGCATAGAGATGGCCGAGGTGGAAAGCGCCTTGAAGGATTTTTCCCCGGTCAAAGATGTCGTCGTCATCGAAATAAAAGAAAAGAACGAGTCAGCCCTGGCTGCCTACTTGGTGGTCGACAGCGGTTTCAACTGGACAGCTTGCAAAGCGTTTCTCAAAACGAGGCTGCCGCATTACGCCATTCCGTCTGCTTGCTACCGGATACCGGAAATTCCGTACACCCGCAATTTGAAAGTGGATCGCAAAGCGTTGGTGCAAATGCAAAAAGACCCGCTGCATTTGTTGGAACATACGATCGAGCCGAAAAGCAAGCTGGAAGCGAAGATTGCTGAGACGTGGAAAAACGTGCTGGAAATCGAGCGGGTGGGCATACACGATCGGTTTTTTGATGTCGGCGGCGACTCGATCAACGTCATCCGCTTGTGCAATGAGTTGAAAGCGGAAATGAACACGGACGTTCCGGTGCAGACCATTTTCACCTATCCGACGATTCATGAATTGGCAAACTACTTCCACGCAAAAGCAACAGGGGAGAGCCGGACGGCCAAGCCTTCAGCCGAAAAGCCCAAAGCGGCCAAGCCCCGCACTGTGGATATTCAAGACACCGATGTTGCGATCATCGGAATGGCAGGCCGATTTCCGGGAGCGGCTGACAAGGAGCAGTTTTGGCGCAATCTCGTCAGCGGCAACGAGGCAATCAAGTTTTACAGCGATGAAGAAATGGAAGCGCTCGGCATCGATCGCGAACTGTGGAACAATCCGCATTATGTCAAGGCGAAAGGAAAGCTCGACGATATCGATTGCTTTGACGCCGAATTTTTTGGCTATACCGTAGCGGAAGCCGAGTGGATGGACCCGCAAATTCGCTTGCTGCATGAGTGCGCGTGGCATGCCCTGGAGGATGCGGGGTACGAGCCGGAAGCGTATCCAGGCTCTATCGGTTTGTATGTCGGCTCTGCCTACAATATTTATTGGGTGCCGGAGACGTTCTCTCCATCGCTTTACGCTTCTGAGCAATACCAAATTTATCACGTCAACAGCAATTCGTTCGCGACGCTGATTGCTTACCGGATGAATTTGCGCGGGCCAGCGATCACTGTCCAGGCAGCCTGCTCGACTTCGCTCGTGGCAGTTGATCGGGCTTACAAGGACTTGCTTTTTGGAGACTGCGACATCGCCGTTGCAGGGGCGGCTGCGGTTACTTTGCTGGATGAAGCCGGATATGTCCATCAGGAGGGGATGGTTTTATCCAAAGACGGACATTGCCGCGCCTTTGACAAAAAAGCGACCGGGACTGTCACCGGAAACGGGGTTGGGCTAGTCGTCTTAAAACGTCTCAAAGATGCGCTGGCAGATGGAGATCATATTTACTCTGTTTTGAAGTCCACGGCTGTCAATAATGACGGAAACCGCAAAGTGGGCTATTCGGCTCCAAGTGCGGAAGGACAAGCGGCCGTGATTCAAAAAGCGATCGAACGGTCCGGGATCGAAGCGGCGCAGATTCACTATGTCGAAGCGCATGGAACGGGAACGGCATTGGGCGATCCTGTTGAAGTGGAAGGGCTCAAACTGGCCTTCGACACGGACAAGAAAAATTACTGCGGGCTCGGCTCCGTCAAGACGAATATCGGGCATCTGGAAGCGGCGGCAGGGATTGCCGGACTGATGAAAACATCGCTCGCGCTCAAAAACCGGATGATCCCGCCGACGATCAATTGCGAAGAGGTCAATGGGCAGATCGATTTCGAAAATTCCCCGTTTTACCTCAATACGCAGCTGCTCGATTTGCAAAACGAAGACATGTTTCCGCTGCGGGCAGGCGTCAGTTCATTCGGGCAAGGAGGCAGCAACGCTCATGTGATTTTGGAGGAAGCGCCGCCAGCGATCGAGACGCCAGCGAAAAGGCGGTACCAAATGATCGCGTTGTCCGCTCACAGCGAGGCAGCGTTGAAAGAGATGAAGGGACGGATTGGCGAGCGGTTCAAGCGCGACGACAGCATCCAGCTGGCCGATGCCGCCTATACGCTGAAGGTAGGGCGCAAACGTTTTTCGCACCGCTCTGTCTTGCTTTGCACAGAAGTGCGGGAAGCGATTGAAGTTTTGACGGACAAAAACTCCCGGAAATCATGGGATTTTGTCGCTTCCGAGCAAACTTCTGCGCTTGTGTTCATGTTTTCGGGGCAAGGTGCGGAATATGTGAATATGGCCTTGGACCTTTACCGTCACGAGCCGCTTTTCCGCGAGAAGCTGGATGAATGCTTCGCGATTTTGCAAAACATCTCGGGTGTCCGCTATCAGGACTATTTGTACCCCGACCAGCCTGATGATCAGGGAGCGCGGGAGATACACAGGCAGAGCGTTTCCCAGCCGCTGCATTTTGCCATCGAGTATTCGTTGGCCTGGATGCTGATGGAGTGGGGCGCCGCCCCGTCGAACATGATCGGATACAGCATCGGCGAGTACGTCGCGGCGTGCATAGCCGGGGTTTTCTCGTTGGAAGACGCCTTGATTTTGACTTATCACAGAGGCAGGCTCATGGAAAAGCTCCCGGAAGGCGTCATGCTGACGGTTCCTTTGGCAGAGGAAGCTTTGCTTTCCATCTTGCCGCATGAGCTGTCGATTGCAGCCGTGAACGAGGAATCGTGTATTGTCGCTGGAAGCAAGGAGGACATCAGCCGATTCGAAGCCGCGTTGAAGGAGCAAAAGGTCATCAGCATGCGGCTCGCTATTTCCCACGCGGGTCATTCTAACATGCTGGATTCGATGCTGGCAGAATTTGGCGAATACGTACAGCGCGTTTCGTTCCAGCGGCCTGTGCTGCCGTTTGTGTCCAGCTTGACGGGCAACCCGATCACGCCAGAGGAAGCGGTCGATCCGGGCTACTGGGTGCGGCATTTGCGCGAGCCTGTCCGCTTTGTGGCAGGGTTGCAAAAGCTGGCGCAGCAGGAGCATACGTTATTTATCGAGATTGGGCCGGGACGAAATCTTTGCATGCTCGCCCAGCGGTTTTTGCGCCCTGAGCGCAACCAAAAGCTGCTCGATACGATCCGGGTGGAGCGAAAGCAAGTGGCGGACGACGAACAGCTTTTGAAGACGGTGGCGCAATTGTGGCTGTATGGGGTCGACCTGGACTGGAAACGGTTTTACGACGGCGAACGGCGCAGAAGAATTTCTTTGCCGGGATACCCGTTTGCGAAAAAGCGTTACTGGAACCATGCGTTTCGTTTTGACACCAGCCAGTTTGGCAAACGGGCGAAAGGCAAGCGCTTGGCAAGTGCAGCGCTACAGTCCGCGGCATCGCTCTCGTTTTCGCCTGCGCATTCGCAGGAGCGACTGTCTGGACAGGTGGCCGAATCCGCTCCAGTCGTTCATACGTTTGCAAGCGAAGAGGGAAGCGTGATCTCGCGGTTAGTAGGGGAGATCATCGGCGGTCCGAATGTAGGGGAAGACGAGGACTTGTTTGAAGCGGGATTTGACTCGCTCAAGGTTGTATCGTTTATTTCCAAGCTTGTGGATGCGTTCCAGGTGCAACTGACGATGCACGAGGTGTTCGCGCATCCGACGATCCGCGAGCTGGTGCCGCTCATTCGGCAAAAAGCGCCGCAGGCGGCTATCGTGATTCCGAAAGCGGCAGAAGCGCCGTACTATCCGGCTTCGTCCCAGCAAAAACGGCTGTATGCGTTGCAGCAGTTTGATGAAACGAGCACGGCGTACAACATTCCGGGCGTATTTTTGCTGCACGGGACGGTCGACCGGGAGCGGATGCAGGCTGCGTGTGAGGGGGTGCTGCAACGGCATGAGGCGTTGCGGACTTATTTTGAGCTGGACGGGCAGGAGTTGGTGCAAAGGATTGTTGCGGTTGCTTCGTCCTTTGCGCTTGAATGGCGGGAGATGCCGGGCGCGAGCGTGGAAGAAGCAATGGAAGGCTTCATTCGTCCGTTCTCGCTGCACGAAGCGCCTTTGCTGCGGATTCGCCTGGTGAGCATTGCGCCCGACCGCCACGTCATGCTGATCGACATGCACCACAGCATTTCCGACGGATTGTCAATTGAACGGCTGGTCAGCGATTTCCTCGCTTACTATGACGGACAGACGCTGGCGGAGCCGAAGCGGCAGTATAAAGACTTCGCTGTCTGGCAACAAAGCCGGGACGCAGCCGATTGGCAAAAGGAAGCGGACTTCTGGCTGCAGCAGTACAGGGACGGCTACGAAACGCTCGATTTGCCAACCGATTACCGCCGTCCGCCGATCAAGCATTTTGCTGGCGACCTGAGGCGGTTTGTGTGGACGGACGAGCAAGCGTCTGCGCTCCGCGAATTTTGCCGCGCACAGCAGTTGACGCCGTACATGCTGCTGTTCGGGTGCTTCTCGATCCTGCTGGCGAAATACAGCGGGCAGCAAGCAATCATGGTCGGGACGCCAGTGGGCGGACGCATCGGCGCGGAGACCGAAGAGACGGTCGGGGCTTTTGTCAATACGCTGGCGCTGCGCAGCTACCCGGCAGGGGAAAAGCGCGTAGTCGACTACTTGCAGGAGTTGAAAGCGTATTGCTTGCAAGCGTTTGAGCACCAGACGTACCCGTTTGAAGAGCTGGTGCAGCAGGTGGAAAAGGAGCGAGATCTTAGCCGTAACCCACTGTTTGACACAATGTTCGCCTGGGAGCAGCGCGATCGCAGCCAATTGCGCATTCGCGGGCTGGACGTGCAACGCCAGGATATCCACAGCGGCATCGCCAAGTTTGACCTGATGCTGCAAGCGTGGGAAGAGCAAGGGCAGATGGGCTTTGCGCTGGAATACGCGACGGCGTTGTTTGCCGCCTCTACGGTGGAGCGCATGGGCAAGCATTATACGCAAATTCTTCAAGAAATTTTGCAGGCTCCTGAGCAACCGATCAAGGAAATTCGCTTGATTTCAGCCGAGGAAGAACAACTGCTGCGGGACGGCTTCAACCAGACGCGTGTAGATGAGGACTGGAGCCGCAGCGTGGTGGCGCTCATCGAAGAGCAGGCAAGCGTGCGCGGCGACGAGCAAGCAGTGATATGCGAAGGACAGAGTCTGACCTATCGCGAGCTGAACGAGCGAGCGAATCAGGTGGCACGCTTTTTGCTCGATCACGGTTGCGAGAAAAACCAGATCGTAGGGATTGTGGCGGAACGCTCCTTGGCGATGATCATCGGGCTGCTTGCGATTGAAAAGGCAGGCGCGGCCTACTTGCCAATCGACCCCGCCACACCAGCCGAACGGATTCAGTATTTGCTCGAAGACAGCGGCGCTCGTCTCGTATTGACCCAAACAAAGCTGATCGAGCAAATGACTTTTACAGATTCTGCTGAGATTGCCGTCTACGATCTGGAAGACGAAGCGCAGTACGCCAGTTATGAACGCACAAACCCGGGTGTACCACTTTTGCCGGATGACCTGGCCTATGTGCTCTACACATCCGGCTCCACAGGCCAGCCAAAAGGAGTCATGCTAACGCACGGCGGCATGTCCAATCGCTTGTGCTGGATGGCGGCGCATTACGGCATGGACGAACAGGAAGTCGTGCTGCAAAAGACGACCTATACGTTTGACGTTTCGGTATGGGAGCTGTTTTTGCCGCTCATGATCGGAGGGGTACTCTGCTTCGCCAAACCAGGCGGAGAAAAAGACCCCGAGTATCTGTATCGTCTCATCAGCGAACAAGCAGTGACAACGCTGCACTTTGTACCGTCCATGCTGGCAGCGTTTCTCCACACCTTGCCGGAGAACGCGGACGAAGCTTCCTTTTCTCGCCTCAAGCGCTGCATTTGCAGCGGCGAAGAGCTAAGCATCGAAGTGAAGGACCGCTTCTTCCGAAAAATGCCGGGAGTAGAGCTGCACAACCTGTACGGCCCTACCGAGGCGTCGATTGACGTGACGTTCTATGAAGTGCGGGCAGAAGATCGGCTAATTCCGATCGGCAAACCAGTAGCGAACACCCGCCTGTACATCGTCACCGAAGAAGGCGGCTTGGCACCGATTGGCGTGCCGGGAGAGTTGTGCATCGCTGGCATCCAGCTGGCAAAAGGCTACCTCAACCGCCCGGAACTGACCGCAGAAAAATTCAGGGAACTGCCGCTGCTCCCCGGAGAACGGCTGTACTTCACGGGCGACCTGGCCCGTTGGCTGGAAGACGGAAACATTGCCTACTTGGGCAGAAAAGACACGCAAATCAAGCTGCGCGGTTTCCGAATTGAACTAGGAGAAATCGAGTCAGCGATCCAGTCCTATACAGACAAGATCGAGACGGTTGTCGTGGTCAGCCAGGGAACACAAGCGGAGAGCAAGGTGCTGTGCGCGTTTTTCAGCGCGACGGAGAAGGTCGACATTGGCAAGCTGAAAGCACATTTGCAGCGGCATCTGCCTGCTTACATGGTTCCGGTGCACTATCAGCAGCTCGCTGCGCTTCCGCATACGTCCAGCGGCAAGATCGACAGAAAAGCTTTGCCACGCATAACGGCGAGCGACGATGGGGATATGGCCGCGTCGGAAATGTTGGCGGGGGAAGATGGGCAGCTTCTTGCTTCTATTTTCAAAGAGACATTGGGCATCGAGAACATTTCCTCTAGCGCTCACTTTTTTGAGTTGGGAGGCAATTCGCTCGCCGCAATTGTGTTGAAAGCGAAAATTTCCGCCGCCTTCCAGGTGCAGCTGACGATGCAAGAGGTGTTCGCGCATCCGACGATCCGGGAGCTAGTGCCGCTCATTCGGCAAAAAGCGCCGCAGGCGGCTGACGTGATTCCAAAAGCGGCGGAAGCGCCGTACTATCCGGTTTCCTCCCAGCAAAAACGGCTGTATGCGTTGCAGCAGTTTGACGAAACGAGCACGGCTTACAACATTCCGGGCGTATTTTTGCTGCACGGGGCTGTCGACCGGAAGCGGATGCAGGCTGCGTGCGAAGGCTTGCTACAACGGCATGAGGCGTTGCGGACGTATTTTGAGTTGAACGGGCAAGAGTTGGTGCAAAAGATTGTTGCGGCTGCTCCGAGTGGTTTGGCAGTTTTGGGTACTCCGGCAGTTCCGAGTGCGTTGGCTGCTCCGAGTGCTTCGGCTACTCCGAGTGTTTCGGCAGTTCCGAGTGAGTTGGCTGCTCCGAGTGGTTCGGCAGTTCCAGGTGATTCGGTTGCTCCGAGTGATTCGGCAGTTCCGGGTGCTTCGGCAGTTCTGGGTGCTTCGGTTGCTCCGAGTGGTTTGGCAGTTTTGGGTGATTCGGCTACTCCGAGTGCCCCGGCTGCTCTGACTACTTCTGCTACTCCGCCCTTTGCGCTTGAATGGCGGGAGATGCCGGGCGCGAGCGTGGAAGAAGCAATGGAAGGCTTCATTCGTCCGTTCTCGCTGCACGAAGCGCCTTTGCTGCGGATTCGCCTGGTGAGCATTGCGCCCGACCGCCACGTCATGCTGATCGACATGCACCACATCATTTCCGACGGATTGTCAATTGAACGACTGGTCAGCGATTTTCTCGCTTATTACGACGGACAGACGCTGGCGGAGCCGAAGCGGCAGTATAAAGACTTCGCCGTCTGGCAGCAAAGCCGGGACGCGGCCGATTGGCAAAAGGAAGCGGACTTCTGGCTGCAGCAATATAAGGACGGCTACGAAACGCTCGATTTGCCAACCGATTACCGCCGCCCACCGATCAAGCATTTTGCTGGCGACCTGAGGCGGTTTGTGTGGACGGACGAGCAAGCGTCTGCGCTCCGCGAATTTTGCCGCGCACAGCAGTTGACGCCGTACATGCTGCTGTTCGGTTGCTTCTCGATCTTGCTGGCGAAATACAGCGGGCAGCAAGAAATCATGGTCGGGACTCCGGTTGGTGGACGGATCGGCGCGGAAACCGAAGAGACGGTTGGGGCTTTTGTCAATACGCTGGCGCTGCGCAGCTACCCCACAGGGGAAAAGCGCGTAGTCGATTACTTGCAAGAGCTGAAAGCGTATTGCTTGCAAGCGTTTGAGCACCAGACGTACCCGTTTGAAGAGCTGGTGCAGCAGGTGGAAAAAGAGAGGGACCTCAGCCGCAACCCGTTGTTTGACACGATGTTCGCGTGGGAGCAGCGCGATCGCAGCCAATTGCGCATTCGCGGGCTGGACGTGCAACGCCAGGACATTCACAGCGGCATCGCCAAGTTTGACCTGATGCTGCAAGCGTGGGAAGAGCAAGGGCAGATGGGGTTTGCGCTGGAGTACGCGACGGCGTTGTTTGCCGCCTCCACGGTGGAGCGCATGGGCAAGCATTATACGCAAATCCTTCAAGAAATTTTGCAGGCTCCTGAGCAGCCGATTAAAGAAATTCGCTTGATTTCTGCGGAGGAAGAACAACTGCTGCGGGACGGTTTCAACCAGACGCAAGTGGATGAGGACTGGAGCCGAAGCGTGGTGGCGCTCATCGAAGCGCAGGCAAAAGAGCGCGGTGACGAGCAAGCGGTGATATGCGAAGGGCAGAGCCTGACTTATCGCGAGCTGAACGAGCGTGCGAATCAAGTAGCGCGGTTCTTGCTTGAGCAAGGCTGCGAGAAAAACGAGATCGTCGGCATCATGGCAGAGCGCTCCTTGGCGATGATCATCGGGCTGCTGGCGATTGAAAAGGCAGGCGCGGCCTACTTGCCGATCGACCCCGCCACGCCGGCCGAACGGATTCAGTATTTGCTCGAAGACAGCGGAATGCGCATCGTCCTCAGTCAAACCGGATTGGTCGATCAAGCCGTTTTTGCGGATGTCGCCGTCTACGATTTGGAAGACGAAGCGCAGTACGCCAGCTATGAACGCACCAACCCCGGTGTACCGCTTTTGCCGGATGACCTGGCGTATGTGCTCTACACATCCGGCTCCACAGGCCAGCCAAAAGGAGTCATGCTAACGCACGGCGGCATGTCCAATCGCTTGTGCTGGATGGCGGCGCATTACGGCATGGACGAAAACGAGATCGTGCTGCAAAAGACGACCTATACGTTTGACGTTTCGGTATGGGAGCTATTTTTGCCGCTCATGATCGGAGGGATACTCTGCTTCGCCAAACCAGGCGGAGAAAAAGACCCCGAGTATCTGTATCGTCTCATCGACGAACAAAAAGTGACAACGCTGCACTTTGTACCGTCCATGCTGGCAGCGTTTCTCCACGCCTTGCCGGACAACGCGGATGAAGAAGCTTCCTTTTCCCGCCTCAAGCGCTGCATTTGCAGCGGCGAAGAGCTAAGCATCGAAGTGAAAGACCGCTTCTTCCGAAAAATGCCGGAAGTAGAGCTGCACAACCTGTACGGCCCTACCGAGGCGTCGATTGACGTGACGTTCTATGAAGTGCGGGCAGAAGATCGGCTAATTCCGATCGGCAAACCAGTAGCGAATACCCGCCTGTACATCGTCACCGAAGAAGGCGGCTTGGCGCCGATTGGCGTGCCGGGAGAGCTGTGCATCGCTGGCATCCAGCTGGCAAAAGGCTACCTCAACCGCCCGGAGCTGACCGCCGAAAAATTCAGGGAACTGCCGCTGCTTCCCGGAGAACGGTTGTACTTCACGGGCGACCTGGCCCGTTGGCTGGAAGACGGAAACATTGCCTACTTGGGTAGAAAAGACACCCAAATCAAGCTGCGCGGTTTCCGGATTGAACTGGGGGAGATCGAATCGGCGATCCAGTCCTATACAGACAAGATCGAGACGGTTGCCGTGGTCAGCCAGGGAACACAAGCGGAGAGCAAAATGCTTTGCGCGTATTACAGCGCGACAGAACAGATCGATTCAGGCCAGCTACAGGCGTATTTGCAGCGGCACTTGCCTGTTTACATGGTTCCGCTGCACTATCAGCAGCTCCCTGCGCTTCCGCATACGTCCAGTGGAAAAATCGACAGAAAGGCGCTTTCCCGCATGCCATTGAACGTGGAAAAGGAAAGAGCCGTTCTGCCCAAAACCGAGCAGGAAAAACAACTGTCGCTGATCTGGAAAGAAGTGCTGCAAATCGAGAAGGTCAGCATCCGTGACGACTTTTTCCAGCTCGGAGGAAACTCGCTCAGCGTCATCCACTTGCACAAGCGCTTGACGGAGCAGCTCGATCCAACTATTTCGATCGCCAATCTGTACCGATATCGCACCATCGAATCTTTCCTGGCTTACACGAGTCAGAAGGCGCACGCAGGCAAGTCGCAAACGATGACAGTGCCGGAACGCAAAGAGCGATTGCTGCAAGGCAATGCCAAACGATCACAGCGACTATCAAAAAGAAAAGGGACAAATAGCGATGAGTAAACAAGTAAACGGACTTGAGATTGCCATTATCGGCATGTCGGGAAGATTTCCGGGAGCGCTGGACATCGCAGGCTTTTGGCGCAATCTGGTCAATGGCACAGAAGCGATCGCGTTTTTCTCCCGGGAAGAACTGGAAAAGAGCGGCATCGACCCGGAGCTGCTCGCCCATCCAGACTACGTTCCGGCAAAAGGCTACCTGGAGAACAGCGAATATTTCGACGCCTCCTTTTTCAACTATTCACCGCTTGAAGCAGAGGTCATGGACCCGCAGGTGCGCATTTTTCACGAATGCGTTTGGGAAGCGCTTGAAGATGCGGGTTATTGCACTGACACGTACTCTGGTTTGATCGGTCTGTACGCGGGAGCTGCCAGCAGTCTTTACTGGCAGTCCCTCGCTTTTTTGTCAGAGAGCGCCCAACTGCTCGGTCCGTTTTCGGCCAACCAGCTCGCAAACAAAGATTTTATGTCGATGCAGATTGCCCATCGGCTGAATTTGAAAGGGCCGAGCATGACCGTCAACACGGCATGCTCGACATCGCTTGTCGCGGTCCATCTCGCTGCGCAGGCATTGCTGAACGGCGAGTGCGACCTTGCTCTGGCTGGGGGTGTCAGCATCTCCTTGCCGTTGAAGTCCGGCTACCAGTATCAGGAGGGCATGATCCTGTCGCCGGACGGGCACTGCAAGCCGTTTGACGCAGATAGTCAAGGCTCCGTGCCAGGCAATGGGGCAGGGGTTGTCGTCTTGAAGCGCTATGAAGAAGCAATCGCGGACGGAGATCACATTTATGCGGTCATCAAAGGTTCCGCGATCAACAACGACGGAGATCGGAAAAGCGCCTACACGGCTCCAAGCGTGGAAGGGCAAGTCGAGGTGATTCAGACGGCCCAGCAATTGGCCGAGGTAGATTTTGCCGACATTCACTTTGTCGAGACGCACGGCACAGGAACCGTACTCGGCGATCCGATTGAGCTGGAAGCATTGCGCACGGCTTTTGCCAGCGAGGAAGGCACGTGCCTGATCGGCTCGGTCAAGTCCAATATCGGCCACCTCGACGCAGCGGCAGGAGTTGCAGGGCTCATCAAGGCAACGCTCAGTTTGCAGCATAAGTTACTGCCGCCGACTTTGCACTTTCAAAAGCTGAATCCGAAAATTGACTTGTCTGACTCGCCCTTTGAGATCAATGCCAGGCTGTTCGATTTGACTGCCATCCAAGACACATTGCGGGCCGGAGTAAGCTCTTTCGGGATCGGCGGCACAAACGCCCATGTCATCCTGGAGGAAGCGCCGCCGCTGCCTAAGTCCGCGAAGGGCAGAGACTCGCAGCTTATCCTGCTTTCGGCGAAAAGTGAAACCGCCCTGGACCAGTCCAGCCTGAATTTGCTCGACTATATCCGTAAAAACCCGGATGTTTCCTTGGCAGATTTGGCGTTTACTCTCCAGGTTGGAAGAAAGGCTTTCGAGCACAGGCGCTTTGTCGTCGCCAGCCATACGGATGAATTGACTGAGGTTTTGCAGTCCGTTGGAAACGAAACAGGAAAGCGCTCGCGGAAGCTGTTTACAAGCGTTGTCGAGCAGGCCGACAAGAAAATCGTCTTCATGTTTCCGGGGCTGGGCAATCAATACGTGGAGATGGGCCTCGGGCTGTACCGATCTGAGCCGTTGTTCCGCAAAGAGCTGGATCACTGCTTTGCGATACTCGACCGTTACTTGGATGTGCCGAGCAAAGAGTGGTTCTTTCCACAAACGGATCGCGAGCAAGCCATGCAAAAAATCAGGCAGATCGACATTAGCCAGCTTGTGGTCTTCATTTTCGAGTACGCTCTCGGCAAGTATCTGATGGAGCTAGACGTCAAGCCTGATTATATGATCGGCTACAGCTTCGGGGAATTTGCGGCCGCCTGCCTGGCAGGGGTGTTTGCGCTAGAGGACGCCATTCGCGTGATTATCCGAAGAGGCCAGCTCATCAAGCAGACCGAAGAGGGAGCGATGCTGAGCGTCCCGCTGACAGAAGCAGAGCTTTTGCCATTGCTTCCGGAAACGCTCTCCTTGTGCATCGTCAACGGGCCGTCTTGTGTCGTCGGAGGAACGAGAGCAGCGGTGGAGCAGTTTGAGGAACAACTGAAGTCCCAAAAACAGCTAGGCATTCGCCTGGATACTGCCCATGCGCTGCACTCGGCTTTAATGGAGCCGATCAGACAGGCGTTCGAGGAGGAAATGCGGCAGATTCAGCTTCATCCCCCTCATATCTCGTTTATTTCCAATATGACCGGGGAGTGGATCACGGCTGAACAGGCAACAGACCCTGGCTACTGGGCGAGACAGCTGACGGACCCGATCCGCTTTGCTCGCGGTCTGCAACACATTTTGCAAGAAGACGCGCTAACTTTTGTCGAAGTGGGACCAGACCGGAATCTGAGTGCTCTGCTGCGCTATTTTGTTCAACGCGACTCGGCCCATACGATTCTCAATATCATCCGAAATCCGCAGGAAAAAGTAGACGACCTGTATTACTTGTACACCCGTCTGGGCCAACTGTGGGGAGCAGGCCATACTGTCGACTGGACAAAGCTGTACCAGTCCGAGAAGCGAAACAGACTTTCCTTGCCGACTTATCCGTTTGAGCGTGACTATCATTGGCTGGACGGCAATCCGTTTCACATGCTGCACGACAAGCAAGCATCCGCGAAAAAGAACTTGCAAAAGAAGCCGCAGATCGAGGATTGGTTTTATGCCCCTCTTTGGCAGCAAAAAGTGTTGCCGCTTGCCGCTCAGCCGCCAGCTCACCAAACGTATCTCGTCTTCGCCAATCGGGACTCGCTTTGCGACGAGCTGATTCGCCAGCTGTCGTCTGCCGGACAAGTTCCCATCGTCGTTTACAGCGGTGCGGAATTTGCCGCGAGCAGTCAAGGATATGTGGTAAATCCGGCTTCTTCCGCGGATTACGAAAATCTTTTTGCCAGCATGCAAGAGCAAAAGCTGCGAATCGACCATGTGCTGCATTTGTGGAGCGCCGGACAAAAGCCGAGCGCCCCTCTGGATGTGTTTGCCTTGCACAAGACGCAGCAAACAGGCTTTTACAGCGTCATGCATACAGCGCGAGGCTTGCAGCGCCTGGACAGGCACAGAGTCGTCCGCATGGCAGTCGTGACGAATGAAGCCGTGGCTGTGACCGGACAGGAGACGCTGTTTCCCGAGCACTCGCCGCTGATTGGGTTAGGGCACGTCATTCCCCAAGAGATGCACAACATCCGCCAGCTGACCGTTGATATTTCGTCCGCCGAGCTCGAAGCCGGGGAAGCTGCCAAGCAGATGGCCCAGATGCTGCTGGAAGAGCTTGCGCACGAGTCGGCAGATCGGTTGGTCGCGTACCGTCATTTCCAGCGCTGGGTTCCAAGTTATCAGCCTGTCAAGGTCACAGAGCCGAAGACAGAGCCTTTTCGCCAAAAC
Organism: Brevibacillus sp. FSL K6-0770; assembly: GCF_038000275.1. NCBI lineage: Bacteria > Bacillati > Bacillota > Bacilli > Caryophanales > Paenibacillaceae > Brevibacillus > Brevibacillus sp. FSL K6-0770. The sequence goes on along the minus strand of NZ_JBBOBQ010000001.1, from coordinate 3,096,720 downwards.
GGCGTTTATGTAATTACCGGGGGCGCAGGCATGATCGGCTGGATGATCGGCAGCTATTTGGCCAAGCATTATCAGGCGACGATTGCCATCATTCAACGATCATTCCCGGTGAAGCAGGAATGGGCAGCATGGCTTGCCGAGCACGGAGAAAAGGACGAGCGAAGTATGCGCATCCGCGAAATGCTCGACGCAGAGCAAGCGGGAGCCACTATCGAAGTTTACCGGGCGCAAGTCGATGACTATTTGCAGATGTCCAATGCGATAGCCGAGATCGAAGCCGCTCACGGGACGATCCATGGCGTCTTCCATTGCGCAGCGAACATGGGAGATCACTTTTTCCATGCGATTGACCAGCTGGACGAGGGGCTTTGCCAGGCGATTTTTCAGCCGAAAATGGACGGGGTGCTCGTCCTCGATCAAATATTGGAGCAAAAATCACTTGATTTTTGTCTGCTTATGTCCTCGACAGCGGCTGTGCTGGGCGGGTATGGCTTTGCTGCGTATGCGGCGGCGAATGTGTTCATGGATGCCTATACGATCAAGCGAAACAGACAGCGCAGCGTGAAATGGAAAACGATTGACTGGGAAGCATGGCGGAGCCGTGAGAAAGCGGCGGCGAGGTATCAGTCTTCGATCGGCGATCTGGCCATGACGCCGGAAGAAGGGATCGAAGCGCTCCGCAGAGTATTATCGATGGATCGCTTGCACCATCTTGTGCATTCCCCCGGTGATTTGGAAGCGCGGCTGGATCAGTGGATACGGTTCTTGGAGCAGCCCGCAGGAAAAGCCAATGCTGTCGCCATGCCGAAAAGCGCTCGCCAAAAACGGAAAAGCACTTCCGCGATGGTCGACTATGAAAAGCCGTCCAATCACGTCGAACAAAGAATCGCAGAAATTTGGGAGACGTTTTTGGGGATTGAGGAGATCAGCACCAACGACAACTTTTTTGAGTTGGGTGCCACCTCTTTGACATTGATTCGCATCAAATCGCTTCTGGAAGAAGAGTTCCACAAGCCGATCCCGATTGTCGACCTGTTTGCCAATCCGACCATTGCCAGCTTGGCGAAAAGCATCCAGGCAGGTGAAACCGGAACAGGCGATGAAGGCGAGGCAACAAGGCTGAAAGAGCGGGAAGTCGCCGGAAGGGAGCTTTTGGCCAGACAAGCAGAGCTGAGAAAGAGAGAGTGAGAACGAGCTAATCCATGGGCATGTAAACGGTCAAGACGTTTTCCCCATTTAACCAAAAAGGTGATTAACTGTGAGCGCAATCTTAGATATCATTCCCCTTCACCACGATTCACGAAACTGCAAAGAGGACACCATCGTTACCGTCGCCACTTGGTGGAAGCGTGACTACGCCTTGATGTTTTTGGAATCGTGGGGATTTGCATTTGATCAAACGCAATGGAAACAATCAGGGAAGCTGTACCAGAGCATTACGCCAGGCATCGGAGACATGTTGAACTTACTCAGGCACCTTCACGGCATCGAAATCTTTGTTAAGGGGAGTGTATCCTTGCAGGACACAGTCGCTTTGGTGGAAAGCGAGCTGCAAGAATCAAGGCCGGTTGCCATCGATTTGGATTCTTATTACTGCCCGTGGAGCCACGGCTATCAGAAGTACCACTCGATTCATACGTGTTTGATCGTAGGAGCAGACAAGGCCAGCCAGACTTATACGCTGGTAGATTGCTTTTACGAAAGGCAAAACGTCACCATTTCGATCGCGGATTGTTTTCGGCAAGAGTGCCGAGGGATCGCGCTTTTCCGCAAGCTGCCAGAACATGAGCAAGCCTTCGACTGGAAACAGACGATCCTGTATGCGCTGAAACAAACGCTGTATCGGGAGCGAGAGGCGACTGCTTTTGAGAAGATGCGAGAGTTTGCCGATGTGTTGCAGCAGTTGCCAACAGTCGCTGGCGAGTTTAACGATTCGCAGCAAGTATGGATGTCGCCGCTCTTGTCCATCTTGCACGCAATCAGCAACGGCAGAAAGCATTTTGCCTCTGCCTTGCAATATGTGCATGACCGCTTTCAAATAGACAGCCTTGCTCCACTGATCCAGGACTTGACTTACTCGGCGGCTCAGTGGAGCACGGTGCTGTCCATGCTGACGAAAGCGTATTATCAATCGGGCGACAGCAAGCTGATTCAGCGGGCGGCCAGCAAAGTCCGGATGGTTGCCGAACTGGAGGAAAAGGTTGCCGATCAACTGCAAAACATCTGCGGAGAGAGGCCCCATCATCTGGCGGACGACAAGCGCGAGCGATCGAAAGCGGGTGCGGGCTACAGCAGGATGACGTTCATCGACCTGGCTGATTCCTGCAATAACAAAGGGTTCAGTCATGTGGCTGCGTCTGCTTGTACCGCCGATTTGACGCTGATGGGCGAGGTTTTCTTGCTAGAGGATGTGCCGGAGCAACCGATCTGGAATGTAAACGGGATGGAGTTTTCTTTGCCTGCGCTTGCGGAAAACAGAAACGATAACATCTCCTGCGCGGGACAAGAGATCAACGTCCCGGAAGGCTACTATTCCAGCCTGCTGATCTTGGGCTGCTCAGAGTGCGGGAGCTACACGGAGAGAATCGAGATTTTGTACGAGGACAACATCGTCAGATACATTCCGATTCAATTTACCGACTGGTATATGGAGCCGATGTTCGGGGAAACAACCGCATGGGTAGGCAAGGGCGCGGCGCGAAGAGAGGGCCAGGTGGAAATCCTCGATTTTCCGGTCAGACTGCTGGTGCAGCAATACTATTTGAATCCGAGCCGAAAAATGCTGCGGATCAAATTGCCTGATTGCCCCAATATACATATTTTTGCCATGACCTTGATGGCAAAGGGATAAGCATAGCTTGTCAAACCGCCACCCTTGGTGGACAAGCAATTTTGGCTTGATTTGGCCAGCCGCCTGGAAAAGAAACCGGGAGAAAAGGAGGGGAACCATGAACGAGAACGCAAGAACAGGCTTGGAAGTCGCCATCATCGGGATGTCGGGCGCTTTTCCAGGTGCGAAAAATCTGGAGCAGTTTTTTCATAATATGAAAAATGGCGTGGAAAGCATCTCCTTTTTCTCGGACGAAGAATTGGAAGAAGCGGGCGTACCGGCAGCGGTGTACAAGGCGGAAAACTTCGTGAACGCAAAAGGTCACCTGGAAGAGAGCGACTATTTTGACAACAACTTTTTTGGCTACACCCCGAACGAAGCCCAATATATGGACCCGCAGACCCGCTTGCTGCACGAGCATACGTGGAAAGCGCTGGAGGATGCCGGTTATCCGCCAGGTACGACCAATGACGCTGTCGGCGTATATGTGGGAGGGCGCCCGCACTTTCGCTGGGAGGCGTTGTCCTTATCGGTAGGCTCGCATAACGGGGCCGAGGAGTTTGAGATCGCCCACCTGAACGATAAAGATTTGATGAGCACGAGAGTATCCTACAAGCTGCATCTGACAGGGCCGAGCTATACGCTGTTTACCGCCTGCTCCACGTCATTGGTCGCGGTGCATGTAGCCTGCCAAGGCGTGCTCAGCGGGGAATGCGAGCTTGCAGTGGCTGGCGGCGTATCCATCACCAGCCCCTTGAAAAACGGATACGTCTATCAGGACGGGATGATTTTGTCAGCCGACGGTCATTGCCGTGCTTTTGCTGCCGACTCTAGCGGAACGGTGGTGGGCAATGGGATCGGACTGGTCATTTTAAAGCGGCTGGAAGATGCCTTGCGCGACAACGACCATATATACGCGGTCATCAAAGGAACGGCGATTAACAACGATGGCAACCGCAAAGTCGGGTACACCGCTCCAAGCGTAGACGGACAAGTCGAGGTCATTCGTGCCGCTCATCGCGTGGCCAGAGTAGATCCGGCGACGATCAGCTACATCGAGGCTCACGGAACCGGGACAGCTTTGGGTGATCCGATCGAAGTCAAAGCGCTGACCCGGGCTTTTCAGACGGGAAGAAAAAATTACTGCGGGCTAGGCTCGGTCAAAACGAATATCGGACATCTGGACAGTGCGGCGGGGATCGCCGGATTGATCAAGACGGTACTGGCAATCGACAACAAATGCTTGCTGCCTACGCTGCACTTTTCCAAGCCGAACCAAAACCTCGAACTGGAAAATACCCCCTTTTTCCTGGTGGACCAGCCGGCAGAGTGGGATCATTCGGCAGGCCCCTTGCGAGCAGGGGTCAGCTCGTTTGGCGTTGGCGGAACGAATGCGCATGTGGTGCTGGAAGAGTCGCCTGTCAGACAAGCAGCCAAGTCAAAAACGCATGAGAGCAAGCTGCTTGTCTTCTCCGCCAAGACCCGGGAAGAGCTGGAGCGTGCGACGGACGACTTTGTGACATTTGTCAAAAGGAACCCAGGTGCCGAGCTTTCCGACATCGCCTACACCTTGCAAATGGGGCGGGCGCATTTTTCCCATCGTCGCTATGTAGTCTGCGCTGCCATGTCAGATGCTTGCGCTGCGCTTGAGCAAAACGAGCCGCAAGCTTTTGGGCTGGTGGCGAAAAAGGCAGTCCCGCCGATTGCTTTTGTGTTTTCTGAGATGGACGCGGAGGAAGCGGCTTTGCTCTACCAAGCTGGTTTGCAAAGTGCGTATTGCCGGGACGAATTTGAAGCGTTGCTGCTACAGGCAAGCGAAGTGCAAGGAACCGCAGGCTCGCTTCTTCTCGATGCTCCTACGCGGTATGGGCAGATGCTGCCTTTTCTTTTCCAGCTCGCCACGGCCAAATGGTTGCTCCGCATGGGAGTACAGCCTGCTGCTGTCACGGGAGTCGGAAGCGGAGAGTACGTGGCAGGGTGTCTCGCCGACGTGTTTTCCTTTGAGGATGCGTTGCTGCTTGTGGGAAAAAGGGACGAGCTATTGGAAGAATGGAGCGGCAACGAAGGCGATCTGTTCTTGCTGGAAGCTCTCCAGAGCGAGCTGTTTGAAGCTGTTCACACCGTCCCACTCTCGCTGCCATCAATCCCTGTGGTGTCCTACGATGCGGGGAAAACGATTTCTCGCGAAGTGACGCTTCCTGACTACTGGGTGAATCGCTTCGGGGGAGGCAGTGAAGGACAAGGGGCGTTTGTTGCCTGGCAGGAAGCTGCCGAGGAAGTTCAGCATCTGTTGTTTGGCCCAGAGCGGGAAGGCGGAGGAACAGGGCTTACAGCAGGGGGAGCCGAAAGTCAGCCCGCCTTTTTGTCCCTCGTGACTGGCCCTTCCGGTATCGAGCAGCGTCTTCTTGAAGCGATCGGTCATTTGTGGTCAAAAGGCTGCCCGATCAAATGGACCGAGCTGAACAAGCATCTCGGGCAATCGCGTGTCTCGCTTCCTACTTATCCGTTTACGCGGAAAAATTACGGGATGGACCCCGAGCAGCTAAAACAACTGAACGATCTGCTGCAAGGTCAAGCGCCAGCGCAAACAGCGGGCAAGGCGGAGGAAGTAAAGCAGAGCAGGGAAGACTGGCTGTACATTCCATCATGGACCCGCTCAGATTACGACGAGGCAGCAGGGGAGCTTGCGCCTTGTCTCTTTGTCGTTTTCGCTACCAAAAACTCTAGCGTGATCCGGTGGATCGAGCAGATCGAGACATCAGGTCACACCGTTGTCCGCGTCGAAACAGGCGAAGGCTTCTCCAAGCAAGCGGAAGCGACCTATACGGTAAACCCGGACAATCCCGCCGATCTGGTCACATTGCTCGAAACGCTGGCGCTACCCGCTGACCAGCCCTTGAAATTCGTTCATTTTTGGTGCTACGACCAGCAGGTGGACGCTGACGACGCCAAGCGGGCGGCGCAGCAATGGAATCGGCTTGGCTATCACACTTTATTGAACCTGGCAAAAGCGATCGGACAGCTCCGGCTCCAGCAGAAAATTGCCGTCGATATCGTCGCCAGCGACGTTTTTGAAGTCATTGGAGACGAGGCGGTCGTGCCAGCCAAAGCTACTCTGCTAGGCCCGGTTCGCGTCATTCCCAAAGAGTACGAAAACATCAGTTGCAGGCTGATCGATGCCGACCGCCGCGAAAACCAGCGCGTAGCTCGCTTGCTGCAACAGTGGATGGGGGAGAGCTTCGCTGACGTGCTGGCCATTCGCCATGCGTACATTTGGGAGCCTGCCTTCAAGCAAATTCAGCTGCCTGCTTCTGCCGCTCCGGCTTCCCAGCGTCTCAAGCACGGGGGAGTGTACGTCATTACCGGAGGTCTGGGAGCCATCGGATTGCAAGTAGCGAAATTTTTGGCGGAAAAGTACCACGCGAAGCTCGTCCTTATCAATCGCTCGCACTTTTTGCCGGAAGCGGAATGGGACAGGTGGCGTGCGCTCCACGGAGAGGACGATCCAGTCAGCCAAAAAATCGCGCTGCTGCGGGAACTGCAGGCTTCCGCGAAGCAGCTTTTCTTGTATCAGGCGGATATTGCCGACGAGGAGCAGATATTGCGAATTTTCAGCCAGATCATGGAGGACAATCAGTTAATTGACGGGATCTTCCATATTGCTGGCGTTCCCGATGGAGCTGTCATCCAGCGCAGAACAAGCGAGCTGTGCGAAGCCGTGTTTGCGACAAAAGTTTACGGAACGACTGTCTTGCAAAAAGCGATTGAGCAGTTGGCGCTACCCGTCGACTTCTTGTTGCTCTTTTCCTCCTTAAGCTCGGTCATCGCTCCACCCGCGCAAGTAGCGTACAGCGCCGCGAATGCCTTTTTGGATGCATTTGCCTTGACGAATACGAAAAACGGCGTTTTCACCCAGGCGATCAACTGGGATACGTGGGAAAATACCGGAATGGCCAGCATCTCGGCGACATTCCGTCCGGACAGCTCCGCGCTACCCGGCATTTCGTACCACAAGCTGGCGCATCCGTTTTTCCAGTACGCCGTGAAAGAAAATACAGGACGCACGACGTTTTTGTCCCATTTTCAGACGAGCAAAGACTGGATTTTGGCTGAGCATCGGGTAGGAGACAAAGCGGTATTGCCGGGAACGAGCTATGTGGAAATGGCCTGCGCCGCCTACGCATCGCTGCATCCCGGCATGGAAGCAGCGATGCGCCTCCAGGACGTGTTCTTTTTGACGCCGCTTCTCCTTGAGGACGGGGCTGCTGTTCATGTGCGCACCGTGCTGCTGCGGGAAAATCAGGGCTATCGGTTTACGATTGAAAGCTGCCCGGACGTGCAAAAGGCAAACTGGATTACCCATGCTCGCGGCTATGTCGGTGCGGGGCAGAGCCAACAGCGCGATTATCAGCTCGCTGCTGTTCGCGATGCCTGCGCTCAAAGCCAGTACGGCCCAAGCGACTACAACAATCTGCGCGACAGCCAGTTTACATACGGGCCGCGCTGGAACAGCTATCGCTGGGGAACGTTTGCACAAGCGCAAGGACTGTCGCTGATCGAACTGCCAGCGGAGTTTGCGGAGGATACCGCTATTTATCGTTTCCATCCGGCGATCATCGACGTGGCATTGGTCTATATGAATCGCGCTGAAACGGCTGGCGGCCCATACGTACCGTTTTCTTACAAAAACATCACAATCCACGGCAAAGTGCCCTCCAAAGTGTACAGCCATATTCGCTGCCGGACAGCTTCACGGCCGGACAGCAAAATCGTCGAGTTCGACCTGACGATTATGGATGAACAGGGGCGGGGGATCGTCGAAATCGAAGGCTACCAGGTGGCGGCCGTCTCGGCTCAACAGCCGGACAAGGATAGCCATGGGATGCCACAGCCAAAGCCAAAGTCACAACCGCAACCGCAGTTGCCGTTGCAGACGAAATCGGCTTCTTTACAGGCAGAAGATGAGGCGGCGCTCGCCACTTCGGCCCCGTCTTTGACGGTGGAAGAAGGACTGCAGCTGCTCGATACGGCGCTCGCCGCCAGTTACAGTCAGCTGCTCGTCTCGACCGTGGATTTGCCTGCGCGGTTTTTGGCGTACAAGCGCCAGCGGGTGAGCGCATTGGCTGAAAGCAGCAAAGAGTCTGCTGCTGAGCCGCTGATGGCCAGCAAGCCGCGCCTGTCGCTTGCGGAGGCGGAAAAGCTCATCGCGAGCATTTGGCAGGCGATCTTGGGCCATGAACACATTTCCCGCGACGACGACTTTTTTGAGCTTGGCGGAGACTCGCTGAAAGTATTGACTGTTGCTGAGCGGATTTACCAGGCCAGCAGCATCAAAATTCCGATCACGGTCTTCTTCCAGTCAACTACCGTCGAGAAGCTGGCCCGCTACATTGCGGATACGCATGATGACGGACAAGCGTACACGGCGATTCCAAAAGCAGCGCCGCAAGCGTACTATCCGTTGTCGTCGGCGCAAAAGCGGCTGTATTTTCAGCAGCAAGTCCAGCCGGATAACGTCGCTTACAACATTCCAGAAATCACCTACATGGAGGGCGATTTCGACCTGGACAAACTGCAACACGCCTTCGAGCAAGTCATTCAACGCCACGCCATTTTGCGTACAGGCTTTGACGTCATCGATGGCGAGATGGTGCAGATCATTGCAGACGAGGTCGCATTTCAAGTGGAGTACCAAGAGCTGGCCGAATCGGACGTGCAGCAGACGGTCGAGCAGTTTATGCAACCGTTTGACTTGCGGCATCCGCCCCTGATGCGGGTAAAAGTCGTCCGCTACGCTGCGCAAAAATACGTGTGGCTCTTCGATATCCACCATATCGTAGCCGACAATATCTCGGTTTCGCTTTTGCAAAACGAGCTGATCCATTTCTACAACAATCAACCGGAAGCGCTTGACCCCGTTTCGTTGGAGTATGCCGATTTTGTCGCGTGGCAAAATGAACGAATTGAGCGCGGAGATTATGACAAACAAACCGAGTATTGGCTCCGGCAACTATCAGGGAAGCTCCCGGAGGCATTGCTTCCGACCGATTTTCCCCGTCCGTCTGTGCTGAGCTATCGCGGCGACATTTATACGTTCCATCTGGAAGAGGAGACGACGGCCAGGCTGAAAGCAGGCATGAAACGCAACACGACCACTTTGTTCATGAACATGCTCGCCATTTTCCATATCTTGCTGCACAAATATACAGGGCAAGAGGAAATGATCATCGGAGCGAGTCTCGCCGGAAGAAACCACGCCGATTTGGCAAAAATGGTCGGAATGTTTGCGAATGTGCTGCCGTTTTATTCGCGACTGGAGCAAACCGCCACGTTTCAAGATTACGTAAGCGGAGTAAAAGAGAAGAGCTTGGAACTGTTCGAGAATCAGGACGTGCAGTTTGAGATTTTGGTGGAGAAGCTGGGGTTGACTCACCAGTTAAGCGCCCATCCGCTGTTTACGGTCATGCTTGTGCTGCCCGATTTCAAGCCTGCCGAGATCGCGATGCAGGGGCTTGTGTTGAAGTCCTATCCTTTCCGCAACCCTTCCGCGAAATTCGATTTGACTCTCTGGGTGTACGATTACGACAGCAAAATCGAAATGCGCATGGAATACTCGACAGATTTGTTTACCCGCAAGACGATCGAGACGATGGCGGGACATTTTCTCGCCATTGCCAAGCAAGTCGTCGACAACCCCGACGTGCTTGTAAAAGAGATTGTGTTGGATACGAGACTTGCCAAAGCAGCAGCAGAAGCGTTGCTGGAAGATGGAAACGATTTTGCCTTTTGAGCAATCGAGAGCATAGGAGTGGTAGCGTATGGGAGGTCATTTCGATACGAACGTGTCGTATTTGAATGACATGTATAAAAAAGAATATGAGTATTGGCAAAACAAGCTGGCAGGCGCAGCAGAGAAAAGCTGCTTTTTTGCCGGAGCGCATGACACAAAAGCAGAGGAACTGCGCATGGAGACGGCAGACTTTGTCCTCCCGAGCCATTGCGCCAATCGACTGGTGCAAATCAGCAACCACTCCGATGCCAGATTGCACGTGCTGCTGCTGGCTTATACAGCCGTGTTGCTGATGAAGCACACGGGGCAGACGGATATCGTGCTCGGAACCAGCATCTACCGTCAGCAAGCGAATGAAGAGTTTATCAATACGGTGCTGCCGATCCGCATTCCGCTCACCAACGAAATGCCGCTGCTTGACGTGATTACGGACGTCAGGCAAACCGTTTCCGAGGCTATCGAGCATCAAAACTACCCGATTGAGCTGATCTTGAAAAATGCGAAGCAGCCTGCGGATTTTCTGGACGTCTCTGTTATTTTGGCGAACATTCAGGAGCTGTCATACTTGGACAGGGCCTCGTCCAACCTCATTCTGGCTTTTGACAGACAGCACGACGAGCTGCGTGTCCGCATCCATTACAATGCCTTGCTTTACCAAAAAGAGCAGGTCGAGCGGCTGGTGGAACAGCTCTCGATTTTGTTGGAACATTCACTCGACAATCCGCGAGTGCCACTGAAAGAGCTGTCGATCCTCACCGCGGAAGAGCAGGAGCTTTTCGCTCGGATCAATGAGACGGCGTTGCCTTTTCCCGAAAAGGCAACGATCTCGTCGCTTTTTGAGGAAGCTGTCCAGGCGTATCCGCAGCATACAGCTGTTGTGTTTGAACAAAAGCGGCTGTCGTATGACCAGCTCAATCAAAAGGCGAATCAACTGGCCCATTGTTTACGGGAGCGGGGCGTAACCGCCGAATCGATAGTAGCCGTGCTGATGCCGCCGTCCGTGGACATGATCGTCGCCATTTTGGCCGTATTGAAGGCGGGCGGCGCGTATTTGCCGATTGACCCGGATCTTCCCACGCACAGAGTCGAGTACATGAGACAAGACAGCCAGGCGACCTATGTCGTGACACTGCAAGCGCAATCGTTGGCCAGCGGTTTTGCTGACGTGATCTTTGCCGACGACGAGCGACTCAATCATTATTCTGTTGCCAATCTAGAGCCGATCCACCAACCGAACCAGCTTGCCTACATTATTTACACGTCGGGAACCACGGGCAAGCCCAAAGGAGTCATGATCGAGCACAGAAACGTAGTCCGCTTGTTTTTTCATGACAACAATCGCTTCGCTTTTTCCTGCGACGATACGTGGGTGCTGTTTCACTCGTTCGGCTTCGATTTTTCCGTTTGGGAAATATTCGGAGCTTTGCTGCACGGAGGCAAGCTTTTGCTGCTATCGAACGTGCTGAAGCGGGATTATCGGCAACTCGTACAGCGGTTGCGAGAAGAACAGGTGACCGTCTGGAATCAAACGCCTTCCTCTTTTTACCAGTTTATCGAGGAAGAGCTGAAACAGCCGGACAAAAAGCTTTGCTTGCGCTACGTCATTTTTGGCGGGGAAGCTCTGCTGCCTGCGAAGCTCGCCGCGTGGCATGACAAATATCCCGAAACAAAGCTTATCAATATGTATGGAATTACAGAGACGACTGTCCATACGACTTACAAGGAAATTGCCGCAGAGCAGATTCGCTCGAATGAAAAGCGGATTGGCGTGCCGTTTTCCACCGTCCACTTGCACATTTTGAACAGGCAAGGAGACGTCGTGCCCACAGGTGTCGTCGGTGAAATCTGCATTGGCGGCGAAGGAGTCGCGCGTGGCTATTTGAACAAACCGGAATTGACAGCAGAACGATTTCAGCTATGCCAGCTTGGCGGCCAGATGCAGCGGCTTTATCGCTCCGGCGATTTAGGGCGGTATTCGTCTGACGGAGAAGTGGAATACATCGGGCGCAGGGACAAGCAAGTGAAAATCAGGGGATATCGCATCGAACTGGATGAGGTGCGCTCCCATCTGTTGACGATGGAAGGCATTCAAGAGGCTGTGGTGATGGCTCGGGAAATCGAGGAAGACGGCAAAATTCTTTGCGCCTATGTCGTGATGAAAGAAGAACAGGCAGAGCGCTTCGATCCGGTGGAAATCAGGCAGTATATGCAAACGCGCGTCGCCGACTATATGATCCCGTCCTTTATCCTTTTGCTCGACAAAATACCGTTAACGATCAATGGAAAAGTGGACGACAACCAATTGCTCCAGATGGAGTTCAGACAGAGCGGCAAGCGCGATGTTGTTCAACCAGGCACCGAGCTGGAAAAACAGCTCGCAGAGGTTTGGGGCAAGGTTCTCAAAACCGATTCCATCGGCATTCATTCCACGATTTTTGATTTGGGCGGGACTTCTTTTGACGTGCTCAAGATCAGCAAAGAGCTGACGGATCAACTGGGGCGAGAGGTGACTGTCGTGACTTTGTTTACTTATCCGACGATCAGCATGCTGGCAAACGTACTGGAAGCAGAAGTCACTACCCGGAAGCTGCAAGCCGACGCCCGGCTCGACTCGATCGAGGACGGGAAAAAAGCCCGATTGCAAAAATTACGTCTGTTAAAAAAGTAGGGATGATATGGGACACGAATACAATGGCCTGGAAATAGCCGTAATCGGCCTGGCAGGAAGGTTTCCGGGAGCAAGCAATGTCGCGGCGTACTGGGAAAACTTGAAAAACGGCGTGCACTCCATCCAGACGTTTTCCGAAGCCGAGCTGATCGAGGCGGGGGTAGACCCGCAAGCCGTCAAAAGTGCAGAGTACGTCAAGGCAAAAGGGTATTTGGAGAGCGGGAATCGCTTCGATGCCCGTTTTTTTGATTATACGCCACTGGAAGCGGAGCTTATGGACCCGCAAATGAAGGTGTTTCACGAGTGCATTTGGGAAGCGCTGGAGGATGCCGGCTATGCCGCGCAGGTCGAGCAGAAGCTGATCGGCTTGTTCGCAGGAGCTTCCCCGAACCATATGTGGGAAGCGCTGATGAGCCTGTCGGGAAAAAGCGAGGCGATCGGCCACTGGGCTGCCACCCAGCTTGTGGACAAGGACTATTTGAGCCTGCGGATCGCGCATAAATTAAACCTGAAAGGCCCTGCCTTAACGATTTATACCGCTTGCTCGACTTCGCTTGTCGCTGTGCACATGGCGGCCCAGTCGCTGTTGAACGGCGAGTGCGATCTGGCATTGGCTGGCGGGGTTACCGTGACGCTGCCAGGAAAAAGCGGCTATGTCTATCAGGAAGGAATGATTTTGTCGCCAGACGGCAAATGCAAGGCGTTTGATGCAAACGGACAGGGCATTGTCGGCGGAGACGGGGCGGGCGTCGTCGTATTGAAGCGATTGCAGGATGCCATCGATGATCGCGATCAGATTCACGCCGTCATCAAAGGCTCCGCTGTCAACAATGACGGTATGCAAAAAACCGGGTTTACGGCCCCGAGCACAATCGGACAGGCGGAAGTGATTCGCACCGCGCTTAAGGTAGCGGAAGTAGCGCCAGAGAGCGTCGCTTATATCGAGTGTCACGGAACAGGGACACCGCTTGGCGATCCGATTGAACTGGAAGCGCTGGAGCTGGCCTATCAGCCTTCGCAAAAACACTCGTGCGCGCTCGGCTCGGTCAAGACCAACATCGGTCATCTGGACAGCGCAGCCGGGATCGCTTCGTTCATTAAGGCAGTGCTGGCTATCAAGCATCGCCAGCTTCCGCCTTCGCTGCATTTTCAAAGCCCGAATCCGCATTTGGACGTAATTGAGAAAGGCTTTTACATCAATGACAAGCTGACGGAGTGGGAAAAAACGGATGAGCCGCTGCGGGCCGGGATCAGCGCATTCGGAATCGGGGGAACCAATGCCCATGTGATTATCGAAGAAGCGCCTGCCGTGCGGGAAGCAAGCGCTGGCCGAAGTTGGCAACTGATGTTGCTCTCGGCCAAAACAGAGCAAGCCCTGGAGCGATATAAGCAAAATGTTGAGGAATACTTGCATGCTAATCCAGATGCACGTCTTGAAGATGTTGCCTATTCGCTGCAGGTGGGACGAAAGCATTTTCCCGTTCGAGAAATCGCGCTTTGCAACCAGACGCTGGCACAGCCGCTCCGCTTTATCGGGCAAGATTCCAAAGCTGCTTTCGCCAAGGAAAAGCTTTCCGTCGCTTTTGTATTCCCTGACTTTGCCGCAGACAGCTGGGAGGAGGGCGAGCTTGCAGAAATCGTCCATCTGTGCCAGGAAGAGCCTGCCGTCCAGCAAGTAATGGCACAAGCGCTGCGCTTGTTGAATCAGCAAGTGTTTGGGCAGGCGGCTGTGTCCATCGCGGAGCAGCTGCGCGCGCCGAAGCACGGGCAAGCTTTGCGCTTTGCGCTCTACTATGCGATCGCCAAACTGTTCAAAGACTGGGGCGTTGAACCGCAAAGCATGTGGGGATACGGCAAAGGCAATCTGCTAGTCGAGTGCCTGGAGGGGCGCCTTGCTTTTGGTGATGCGATTCACGCGCTCGTGGGTCGCGATCGGCTTGACCACTTTGCGCAAACAGAAAGCAATCGCCCTGTTTCCAAACCGGATGGGCTGTGCCTGATCTTTGGCTCGGCACAGGCTGGGGAACCTGGCATGGAACAAGTCGCGGCTTATGGTCACCAGCTCAGGCTGGAGCGCATCCATTCCTACGCCATTTTGGAAGCGCTGGGAACGATGTGGTTGTACGGTCAGGAGATCAATTGGACTGCCTATTATCAACACGAAGAGCGAAATCGTGTGTCTTTGCCAACCTACGCCTTTGACTCGCAGGAATTTCCTGTGGATAAAAGTCTGTTCAACTTCGGGCAGTTCGCCAGCCGTCTTCAGCCCAGCGAGAGCAGCGCGGCGCACAGAAGGGAAGACATCCGTTCATGGTTTTACGTGCCTGCATGGGAAAGCTCTGCTTTGCCAGCCTATGCAGAAAAAGCGATTGCCAGCGAGGCGACCTGGCTCATTTTCCAGGATCAGGCTGGCTTGGGGGAAGCGCTGGCGAGCGAGCTGAAAGAGCGCGGCGCCACGTATATTATCGTCGAGCAGGCCGAGCGCTACCAGCGAGTGACGTCTGCCCACTACAGACTGAATCCGCAAAAGCCGGAAGAGTTGGACAGCTTGCTGGACGATTTGCAGAAGGTACCGGATTGCATCAGCTATCTATGGACAGTGACGCCGCCAATCGAACCGGAGCTGGCGGCCGTTGAGCCGAGCCAGCAGCAGTTTTTTTACAGCCTGTTGCAGCTTGCCCGGTACATCGGGAGCAAGGCTGGCAGCAAAAAGATGCGCTTGCAGATCGTGACGAACGGACTGTATTCCGTTACCCAGGACGAACCAATCTGCCCGCTGAAAGGGGTCGTGCTCGGGGCAAGCAAGATCATTCCTTACGAATACCCCAACAGCAAAGTTTGCACGGTCGACATCGAGCTTCCAGCGGGCGACAAGCAGACAGGTAACCATATGGCGCTGGCGGCGAATCTGCTTCGGGAATTTCAGTTTGATTTTCCGCACAAGCAAGTGGCGCTCCGCGGCAAAAGCAGGTGGATTGAAGCGGTGCGCGAGCCTGTGCTCGTGAAACAGCCGGAAAAGCTGCCGCTGCTCAAAGAAAAGCTCGTCTGCCTGATTACCGGGGGACTGGGCGGAATGGGCTTCGCCTTGGCGGAGTATTTGGCGAAGAGCTATCAGGCGCGGCTCGTCTTGATCGGACGCTCTGCTTTTCCGCCGCGCGAGCAATGGACGCAATGGATCGAGGACAAGCCCGATCATCACTTGTCCGGCAAAATTCGCACGATCCTGTCGCTGGAACAAGCCGGGGCGATGATCGACGTTTACAGCGTGGATATTTCCGATTATTCCGCCATGCAAAAGGTAGTTCGTGAGGCGGAGACGCGGTTTGGGCCGATTACTGGCGTTTTGCACACGGCCGGGGTTCCTGACTACGCAGGGGTGATCCAGCGCAGGACGAAGGAAATGACCGACCCGATCTTGCTGCCCAAAGTACAGGGAACGATCGTGCTGGATACGCTTTTTGCAGAACGCGCACTCGATTTCTTTATCTTGTTTTCCTCCATCGGCAACTACATTTACGGGCGCAAATTCGGTCAAGTCGGCTACAACGCAGCGAATGAGTTTTTGGATGCGTTCGCCGCCTATCGCTTGCAGAAACGGGCTGGCTACACAGCCTCGATCAACTGGAACGACTGGGCCGAGGTAGGGATGTCCGTCACCGCGATGGAAAAAAACCGCAGCATGAATCGGCAAGTCAACGAGCGGCAATTTGCCGAAGAGGCGATCTCGCCGCAGCAAGGGGTAGAAGTGCTGCGCTACCTTTTGGAAAACCAGTTTCACCGGGCCATCGTCTCTGTTCTTGAGCTTCCTGCTTTAATGGAAGAAAGCAATCAGCTCAGCGAAGAGTTCATCCTGGAAAAAGAAGCGGCAGTCGCCGTGCAGGCTGAGCTGGTGCCCGCCAAAATCAACCGCGCAACGCTGTCCGAAGCCGAGCTGACAGAGATCATCGCGGACGTATGGCGCAGTGTATTGGGAATCGCAGCGATCAGGAGCGACGAGGACTTCTTCGCTCTAGGCGGAGACTCGCTGAAGGCGATCACGATGATTGCGCTTCTCTATAAAAAGCTGGATGTCAAACTGCCTCTGCCGACCTTTTTCAACAAGCCGACGATTGGCGAGATCGCCTGCTTTATCCGCGGGGCGGACCGGACAGATTTCTCGCAGATTCCCAAGGCGCAAGAAAAAGCGGGCTATCCTTTGACTTCCGGACAAAAACGACTGTATTTCCTCAGCCAAATGGAGGAAGCGAACAAGCAGTATAACAATATCATTGCGTTGCGCGTGAAAGGTTTGCTTTCCTACGAAAAATTGGAGCGATGCCTGAACGAGCTGATTCGCAGACATGAAAGCTTGCGCACCTCGTTCCAGCGCATTGATGGGGAGCTGCTGCAGGTCATTCACGAGCCGTTCCCGTTTCCTGCCGACTACAGAGAACTCAACGAGCCAATCAGCGATGCGCACATCGAAGCGTGGATACAGCCGTTTGATCTCGGCGTTGCTCCTGTATGGAAGGTGGGTATTTTCAAGGAAAGCGAGCAAAGCCACGTGCTCGTCTTCAACATTCACCATATCATCACAGACGGCACCTCCAACTCGATCTTGATTGACGAGTTTACGGCTTTGTACCAGCAGGATGGACAGTCTTCTGGACTTCCCGCTTTGTCTGTTCAATACAAGGATTACGCAGAGTGGCAGCAGGAAAAGACAACGCTCGCCGGACACCAGGCGGACCAGGAGTATTGGACCGGGATGTTTTCCGGCGAAATTCCGCTGCTTGACCTGCCGACGGACTTTTCCCGCCCGCCTTACAAAACGTATCGCGGAGGCATGGAGATGTTTTCCATCCCGCAACGCCAAGCCGACGAAATCAAGCGGATGGCCACGAGCCATGAAGCGACGCTGTACATGGTTTTGCTGGCGGCATGGAACGTTCTTTTGGCGAAGCTCGGCAATCAGGACGAGATTATCGTAGGGATTCCGACTTCGGGACGGAATCACAGCGATATTCAAAATGTGATCGGCATGTTCGTTCAAACGCTTCCGCTCAAAAGCACCGTACGCAGCGACATGACCTTTGCCGAGCTGCTGAACGCGATCAAAGGAAACATGTCCCACGCCCTGGAGCACCAGGACTATCCGTTTGAAGAGCTGGTCAGCCAGATCGAGCTTTCCCGGGACTTCGGGCGCAACCCGTTGTTTGATGTGATGTTCGCGTTTCAAAATGTCAGCCGTCAAGGGAGCGGTGAGAACCATTCGTCTGCCGGGCTGCAAATCGAGCCGTATTCGTTCAAAACAAACACAGCCCGCTTTGACTTGACCTTGGATGGCGAAGAACGGGAAGGCGAGCTGTTTTTTACCGTAGAGTACGCAAGCGATCTGTTTACAAAAGAAACGATTACCCGTTTTATCCGCTATTTCCAAAAGCTTTTGCAAGATGTGATCGCGCAGCCGCAGCAAAAAATGAGCCAGCTTTCCTTGCTGGATGCCGACGAGCGGGAGCGGCTAGTCAGCGGGTTCAATCAGACAGCAGGGGAATATCCCGAGCAACTGCTGGTGCATGAGCTTTTTGAAGCCATGGCCGAAAAATGCGCTGATCAGCCTGCGCTAACGTTCCACAACCAGACGATGACGTACCGTGAACTGGATGCGCGGGCCAACCAGCTCGCTCATGCGCTCAAATCGCATGGCGTCGGCGCGGGCCAGGTCGTCGCCCTCATCGCTACCCGATCGTGCGACATGATTGCGGGACTACTAGCGATTGGCAAGGCGGGCGGCGCGTATTTGCCTGTCGATCCGAGTCTGCCAGCCAATCGAGTCGCCTATATGCTTGCGGACAGCCGTGTCCGGGTCATTTTGACCAATACGACCGTGGAGGCAGCAGGCGAGCGGCAGGTCATTGACATGCGCGATCCTTACGTTGCGGCGCAGCCTCAAGAACGGCTGCCGCTGGAAAACAGCAGCACCGATGTGGCGTATTGCATGTATACCTCAGGCACGACCGGATTTCCCAAAGGAATTTTGATTGAGCACCGCGCCTTGATCAATTTCCTTCACGGCATGACCGATGTGCTTTCTTTCGGCGAAAACGAGAAGTTTTTATCCTTGACGACCGTTTCTTTCGATATTTTCTGGCTGGAGAGCATCCTGCCGCTGTTGACAGGCCATCAGGTGGTGATTGCCGATGAAGACTGCCAGCGAGATGTGCTCAAGCTGGCAAGCCTGGTCAGACGTGAAAAAATTACCGTGATGCAGACGACGCCATCGCGCTTGAAGCTGTTGCTGGCGGAGCCGGAATTGGCCGGGCAGCTCAGTCGCCTGCGCTACTTGCTGATCGGGGGAGAAGCTTTGCCGCAGCCGTTGGCAGATGCAGCCGTGCGACTGTTGCCGGAGGGTCGAGTCTACAACCTGTACGGTCCTACCGAAACGACCATTTGGTCCACGATTCAGGAAGTGGCGGCGACGCAGCCTGTGACCATCGGCAGACCGCTCAAAAATACCCAAGTCTATGTTCTAAGTCCAGAGCTGATGCCGCAACCTGTCGGCGTCCCTGGCCTTTTGTATATCGGCGGGCACGGTTTGGCCCGTGGGTATCAGAACAATCCAGAGCTGACCCGAGAGAAGTTTATCGACAACCCGTTTCGACCTGGCGAAAAAATGTACGCGACCGGAGACATGGCAAGGTGGACGCGGGAAGGCTTGCTCGACTATTTGGGACGAACCGATTTTCAGGTGAAAATACGCGGTTACCGGATTGAGCAAAGCGAAATCGAAAATTTGCTCGATGCCCATCCTGCTGTTGAAAAAGCGGTGGTGCATGTCCAGCAGGACGCTCAGCACGAACAGCTGCTGGTCGCGTACTATACGGCTGCCTATCCGGTAACGAGCCAGGAGCTGCGGGACTATTTGCGCCAACAACTGCCGGAATATATGATTCCGTCCTTGTTCATGCCGCTTGCGCAGATTCCGCTGACCATCAACGGCAAAATCGACCGGAAGTCGCTTCCGGAGGTAACCGGGGTCGCAGCAGAGCAACAAGAACTGGTCGAGCCGAGGGACGAAGTAGAAGCGAAGCTGTACGACATTTGGCGAAACGTACTGCGCAGCGAAAGCATGAGCGTCCGCGACCGATTTTTTGAGCTGGGCGGAAACTCGATTCAAATCATGCAGCTCGTGTATGAAATCAACAACAGCTTTGCATGCTCCATGCAGTTCAAAGACTTTATCGAACTGCAAACAATCGAGGCGATTGCCGGTTTTATTCGCGAAGCGATCCACGAAGAGCGCGTAGCCGACTTGCCAGCCTTGATACCGGAGCCAAGCCAATTGCATGAACCGTTTCCGTTAACGAATGTGCAAATGGCCTATTATTTGGGCAGAAGCAGCAGCTTCGAGCTGGGCGGAGTCTCGACGCATTCGTATCAGGAGATTGTCACCAGGCTCGATATCTTGCGTCTCAATCATTGCCTGAATTTGTTGATCCGCAGGCATCCCGCGCTGCGCACGATCTTTTTGCCCGATGCCCGCCAGCAAATTTTGGCAGACATACCCGAATACGCTATCGACATCCGCGATTTGCAAGGATGCGACAAGGAAGAAAAAGCGGCGATTCTGGCAAAAGAAAGAGAGCGCATGTCCCATGCGATTTTCCGTCCGGGGCAATGGCCGCTTTTTGAAATCAAAGCGTTTCGCTTGAACGGGCAAGAAAGTTTGCTGTGCATCAGCTTTGACTTGCTCATCATGGATGCTTACAGCCTGGAGATTTTAGGGAAAGAGCTGCAAAAGCTGTATGAAGGCGCTGCGGACGAGCTAGATGAATTATCGCTTTCCTTCCGGGATTACATGATCGGCTACGAGCGACTGAAAACCAGCAGCTTGTATTTGCAGGACAAGGAATACTGGATGGCAAAGCTGGACGATTTTCCGCTGGCACCGGAAATCCCGTTGCAGGTGCAACCGTCCCACGTCAAAAATCCGTACTTCCAAAGAAAGTCGAAGCGATACGCCAAAGAAAGCTGGCAAGTTTTGAAAAAGGCGGCCCAGAAGCACAATTTGACTCCTTCGGCGGTTTTGTGCACGGCGTATGCCGAAGTGCTGGCGAATTGGAGCAATCAACTGGACTTTAGCCTGAATTTGACCTTGTTCAATCGTCTGCCGTTGCACCCGGATGTGGATAAGCTTGTCGGAGACTTTACGTCCGTTGCGCTGGTCGAGGTACGGCTGCATCCAGCGGATACGTTCTGGGAGAAGGCAAGAAAAGTTCAGCAATCGCTGATGGAGGCGTTGGCTCATCGCCATTTTGACGGGATCGATGTGATGCGGGAGATCAGCAAGCAGCGAGAATTGGGCAACAAGGCTGTCATGCCCATCGTGTTTACGAGTGCCTTGTTTGAAAATGAAGACAGTGTCCAACAAGCGACTGACGATGCGGAGTACACATCCGAATGGGAAAACGATACAAGCGGCATCACGCAAACTTCCCAAGTCTATCTCGACAATCAGGTGGCGCTCCTTGACGGAAACATCGTCATCAACTGGGACTACATCAGCGAGTTGTTTGACCCCGTGGTGATTGACACGATGTTCGCCCAGTACCTGACCCGGATCGATACGATCTTGAACGACGAAGCTGAAAAGGAGTTGCCTTCGGTATCCGCCAGTGACAGAGCTGCGATTGATGCGTACAACGATACGGCCGTGGACATTGCGAGCAAAACATTGCACGGGCTGTTCGAGGAAACTGTGGCACAAACTCCTTTTGCCGTCGCAATCGAGGACGGCGAGACGCAGATCACGTACGAAGCGCTGAATGAGCGCGCAAACAAAGTCGCGAGCTGCTTGCGGCACATCGGCGTCGCTCCCGGCGATCTGATTGGCGTCATTGCCAAACGGGAAATCGCCACCTTTGCCTATTTGCTCGGCATTTTAAAAAGCGGCGCTGCCTATGTACCGATTGATCCTGACTACCCGGCGGATCGTGTGGACTACATCCGCAGACACAGCCAATGCAAGCTCGTGCTTGAGTCTGACTTTTACGAGCGGAACGAGCTGGAGCATGCTGCAAAAAAATACGAGGCTGCGGCTGTTCAGCCGGAACAGTTGGCCTACGTGATCTACACCTCGGGAAGCACGGGCAATCCAAAAGGAGTCATGATTCGGCATGTAGCCGCCTGCAATACGATCCAAGATATCAATCAAAAATTCCATGTTGCCGCTCATGATCGGATTTTGGGCGTATCTTCGCTCTGCTTCGACTTGTCCGTCTATGACATTTTTGGCGCGTTTGCCGCCGGAGCGACACTCGTGCTTGTCAAAGACCAAAAGGATATGGCCCAGCTTGCCGACACGATTACGGCGAAAAACATTACGATCTGGAACTCCGTCCCTGCAATCATGGATCGCGTGGCAGCGGAGAAAAAGGAGCGCGGCGAGCAGCGAGATGAGCAGCTTCGTCTGGTCATGCTGAGCGGCGACTGGATTCCGCTCACGCTGCCGCAAGCGATTCGCGAAAGCTTCCCTGGGGCGGAAGTCATCAGCTTGGGCGGGGCTACCGAGGCATCCATCTGGTCGATCTACTACCCGATCGACGAGGTTGGACCCGAGTGGAAGAGCATTTTTTACGGAAAGCCATTAGCCAACCAGCAGTTTTACGTGCTCAACTCGCGGATGGAGCTTTGCCCGCTTTCTGTACCGGGCGAACTGTATATCGGAGGAAGAGGGGTTGCGGACGGTTACCTGCATGACGCCGAAAAGACCAATCGCTCCTTTGTTCATCATCCGCAATTCGGCTATATATACAGGACAGGGGATTACGGGGTGCTGCACCGCAACGGGCTGATTGAGTTTTTGGGCAGAAAGGACCAGCAGGTAAAAATTGGTGGATATAGAATAGAATTAGGAGAGGTAGAATCACGTCTGCTGCAAATCGACACGGTGAGAAATGCGATCGTGCTGGTGGCGGGAGAAGCAGACAAGCGATTGTATGCGTATCTCGTGCCGGAAACCGAACCGCACGACCGGGATGCTTTTATAAATGAGATCAGGAGCAGGCTTGCCAAAGCTTTGCCCGATTACATGATACCGTATCATTTTATCGTCGTGGAGCAACTGCCGCTGACGGCCAACGGAAAAGTGGATGTACAGGCTCTCTTGAAGCTGAAACCGACTGGCACGAGCACCGGAACGGCATACGTCGCTCCCCGCAATGAAGTGGAAGCGAGCATCGTCGCTGTGTTTCAGGAAGTTCTGGAGACTGATCGTGTAGGTGTGCTCGACAACTTTTTTGAGATGGGCATTCATTCGTTGCAGATCGGAATGATTAACAGCAAGTTGAAAGACGTATTTGCCAGGGAAATCCCGATCCTCGCCATGTTCGAGCACGCCAATATCCATGCGCTGGCTGCCTATTTGACAGCGGAAAACGACGACCAGCCAGACGAAGGACAGGAAGAGACGATCAACGTCCGCAACCAGGGAAGAGAGCGGATCAAGCAAAGAAATGCGAAAAGAAGGAGGAACTCTGAAAGTGAATAAAGCCGAACTGCTGCATTTTTATACGACATTTACTCCCAACACCGATCCCGGTGAATACGGCTATCTCTTTCATGAGTTGCCCCAAGGCTTGCCAGAGCTGTGCCGATTAATCAAGTGCCAATTGATCCATCCCACGATGATCAAAAAAGTGAGGCATTTGCTGACCGATTATACGCGCAATGAAGACGAGAAATTTTACAAGATCACGGAAATGCTGGAGGCTCTGGTCGAACGCAACGCAGATGGCCTCACGTTTGAACGTTTGCCAAGCGAGCGGCTGCTCATTTCTTGCCGCTTTCATTCGCTGCTGCTGATTTCCATGCTGCGCTCCCGGGGACTCCCGGTGCGCAGCCGGGTCGGCTTTGCCAGCTATTTGTCCGAGAACGGCAGGAAATATATCGATCACTGGATTTGCGAAGTGTGGGAAGAAGCCGAAAAACGGTGGATCAGGGTCGATCCCGATTGGGAACTCATCGATATTCAGGGCGATGAGTTCCTGATGGCGGGTGACGCGTGGCTGATGGCACGCGACAAAGAAATCAATCCCCAGCTTTTCGGGGTCAAAAAATCGTGGGGGATGCACTACATCCGCAACAACTTGTGCTATGACCTGAATGCCGTTCTTGGAAACGAGCTGTGCTACTGGGACTATCCTCCGCTTTGCCAAAAAGAGATGGACGAGCTGGACTGGGAAGAGCTGCAACTGCTCGATGAGATCGCTCTTTATTTGCAAGACCCCGATGAAAATTACGCACAACTGCAAGCGTTGTTTTCCGAGCATAAGTTCCTGCACTTCAAAAGATAGGGCAGTTGTTCGATTAAACTCTAAGCGGTGATACGAAGATGGATAAATTGAAGAAGTACATTTACGAGCTGGTCGCAGCCAAGAAGCTATCGGCCAAGGAAGCGACGGAATACATCACGAGCCTGCAAAAAGCAAGCGAAGCCAAGACGGACGAGATCGCGATTATCGGCATCTCGGGACGCTTTCCCAAGGCGAATACGGTACAGCAGTTTTGGGAAAACATTCGCTTGGGAAGAGAATGCCTCGACGACTTTCCTGTCCATCGCCGCGAAGATGGACAGGCGTTGTTTTCCGACCAGCGATTTGCCCATAAACGCTTTAAAAAGGCCGGATATTTGGACGAAATCAGCTTCTTTGATCCAGACATGTTTCGCATCTCGCCGAAAGAAGCGCTGTCCATGGAGCCTTATCAGCGAATCATGCTGGAGCTTGCCTATGAGACTTTGCTCAATGCCGGTTACGAGACGCGGGATATCATCGGCTCGAAAACAGGCGTTTTTATCGGGAAAGACCATGTGACAGGGATCGAGTACCGCCACTACGTCAGCCCGGATATTTTTAGCCTGACTGGCTCCTGGCCGGGGATTTTGGCGAGCAGAATCTCCTATGTCTACAATCTGAAAGGGCCGAGCATCGTCTTCGATACATCGTGCTCCTCCGGTTTGGTAGGGCTTCATTTTGCTTGCGAATCGTTGCGCAGAAATGAATGTGACATGGCATTTGTAGGCGGCATAAGCGGCCTTTTCTATTTTCCGCCAGTCAAGGAAGACGGGTCGCTGGATCAGGTCGAATCCGCCGAAGAGAAGATTCGGGCGTTTGACAAGGAGGCGACAGGCACCGTATGGGGCGAAGGGGGCGGAGGGCTGCTCCTGAAGCCGTTGTCAAAGGCGCTTGCGGACAACGACGTCGTGTACGCGGTCATAAAAGGCAGCGGGATCAACAACAACGGTCTGTCCAAAGGCATTACAGCTCCGAATGGAGAGGCGCAGGAAGAGCTTCTGAAAAGCGTCTGGAAGCAGGCCCAAATCAATCCGGAAACGATTCGTTACATCGAAGCCCACGGGACAGGCACGGTATTGGGTGATTCCATCGAGCTGCAGTCGATTATCAACGCCTTTCAAGCATTTACGTCCAAAAAGCAGTTTTGCGGGGTTGGCTCCGTCAAAACGAACATTGGGCACCTGGTGGGCGCTTCCGGGATTGTCTCTTTAATCAAAGCAGTCATGATGCTCCAGCACGGGGAAATACCGCCTTCGTTGCATTTCCAGTCGCCCAGCCCGTACATGGACTTGGCCAACTCAGCCGTCTTTGTCAATGACGTGCAGACCAAATGGCAGCAGCAGGATCATCCTGTTCGCATCGGAATTAATTCGTTTGGATTCAGTGGGACCAATTGCCACGTTTTGCTGGAGGAGCCGCCAAAGGCTGTCCGGCAAGCCAGTCACGGACAAGGCAGCTACTTACTGGTTTTATCGGCGAGAAGCGAGCACAAGCTTCAGGAGCTGGCAAAAGAATACCAGCAGTTTTTGCTAACAAACCGGGACGTCGACCTGGGGGATTTGTGCTTTACCGTCAGCTCGTCCCGCAACCATTACTCCCACCGGGCCACGATTAGTTTCGACAGCTACGAGGATTTGCTGGAGAAGCTAAACGAGCTGAAAACGGCGAACAGCGTATCCGCGTGGACGGAAAACCCGGCGATCAGCTACCAAAGGCACGAGGTCGTACCGGATAACAAACAAGCGGTCGAAGCGTGGGAAATCAGGGAACGAGAGAAAAAATCGTTAGATAGGCAAGCAAACGAAGCGATCAAGGAATGGCTCGGGAAGACTACTGACGGGAAAATGATCCGGGAGCAGGTTGCGTCGTTTTACATAAAGGGAGCGAGTATGGACTGGAAGCTGCTATACCAAGGCGGCCGCAAGTTGTCATTGCCGGGAAATATACTGGAACGGCAAAAGTTTTGGCCTGTTGGCGTGCAGCCCAAGAAAGCAGAAGCAGAGCTTTTTTATCGTACTGTCTGGAAAGAAGAAGCTCTTGCCGACATGGACAACCAGCAGCCCGCTGCTCGCGATACCGTTCTGCTGATCGTCGATGCGGCAGATACAGCCAGTTGGCGGCCGCTTTTTTCGGAAAAATACCAGGCCAAGCGGTTGATTACGGTCGAGCTGGGAGCATGCTCTGCACAAGTGTCGCCGGACTATTTCCAAGTTTCGCGCACGCTTGAAGACATCGCTGCCTTCTGCACGCAGCTTGATTTTTCGTCACTGGAGCAAATTTTATTTATGTCCCCGGCTCTCGCTGAACTGCCGGAATCACGGACGGCGTTTCAAGCGTCCATGAATCAGACAGCAGGGTCGCTTTTGCTTTTCGCCAAAGCGCTGGCAATGACGGGGAAGCTGACAAAAGAACTGGATGTCGTCCTGATGACGCAAAATGCCCAGGCCGTGCAGCCGAGCGATGCGATCTGCGATCCTTTTCAGCATATGCTGGGCGGACTCGGGAAATCGATTCGCCAGGAAAACTACGGCTTGTCCATGCGCCATATCGACATCAGCCCGGACGGCTTCGAGCCTGAGCCGCTGTTCGCCGAGCTACAGCGGAAGGGTACGGATTACTCCGTAGCGCTGCGCCAGCACCGCCGCTACATCGAGATTATCGAAAGAGTGGCGGAGGCGGGTGCACAGGAAGACGCATTTACTGTCAAAGCGGGCGATGTGTTCCTGATTACGGGCGGCTTGGGCCAATTGGGAACGGAAGTGTGCAAATACCTAAGCCAGAAAAACAAAGTGAAGCTGATCGTGCTCGGCAAGACGATGCTGCCGGACAAAGAGACATGGCCAGCGGTAGTCCGGGAGCAGACAGACAAAAGTTTGGCGGATAAACTCAATGCGGTGCTGGCTGTGGAAGCGCTCGGCTCCACGCTGGACTATCACTGTGTAGACATATGCGACGAAGCAGACATGAAACGAACGATTCAGACGATCCGCCAGACGCACCAACGCCTTGACGGAATCATTCATTGCGCGGGCGTCGGCGTTGGCGATCTCGAAGATTTGGCGATGAGCGAAGTGGAATTTGAGCGCAGACATGCCGTGAAAACATACGGAAGCTGGCTATTGTACACCCTCACGCAGGGGATCGACACAGGATTTTACCTGTTCTTTTCCTCGGCGGTTTCTGTCACCGGGGGACGCGGGGCTATTGGCTATGCCACTGGCAATGCCTTTTTGGACGGCTGGGCAGAAGTGATCAAGCGGCAAGGCAAAAAAGTGCTTTCGATCAACTGGGCTACGTGGGAAGAGACGGCTACAAGGCTCTCCATGCAAGAGGACAGGCACGTTTTCCGCTTCCTGCCGACCCATCAGGCGCTGCAAGCGCTCGACTACATTCTCCGCCGCCAGCTGTTCAAAACGATCGTCGGCCAGTTCAATCATGCCAACGAGCTTTTGGAGCTTTCGCACATCTGGCCGTTCCGTCTGGCGGATGACGTGAAGAAAGACGTGTTCAAGCATACGGCAAAACCGGGGCGCACAGCTGCTGCCGCACCTGTACCTGTGGCGCTCAAGGAGCAGGACGGATTTACAGCGACGCAAAAAGAGCTGGCGCAATTGTGGGCAGAGGTGCTCGGACTGTCGTCCATCAGCCTGTTCGATACGTTCCATCAATTGGGCGGCGATTCGATCCACGCTGCGCAATTGTACAAGCAATGGAACGAGAAGTACCCGGGCACGCTGCACGTCGCAGACCTTTATTTGTACCCGACCATTTTTGAACTGGCGAATTACTTGGACAGCCAGAAGGCGCCGGAACCTGCCACGCTTACAGTCGAGTCGATCCTGGAAGGGTACAAACAGAGCAAATATTCGCAGGAAGAGACGAAAAGACTGCTGGAACAGTGGACCGCTTTCTCCGCAGGCCAGACTGTGCCGTCTGAGCAAAAGGACGAGTACGCCATCATCGGCTATGCCTGCCAATTCCCGTTGGCGGAAAATGCCGAGCAGTTTTGGACCAATCTGACCGCGGGCATCAATGCCATCCGGCCGTTTCCCGCCTCCAGAAGAAAGGACACGGACCGTTATTTGAGCGCAGCCCAATCCTACTGTCAGGGCGGTTACCTGGAAACTATCGATCGGTTTGATTCTAGTTTCTTCCATATTTCGCCCAAAGAGGCCGAGCTGATGGACCCTGAACAGCGCCTGCTTTTGCAAAACGTGTATGAAGCTGTGGAAAACAGCGGGCTTGGCGGGAAAAGCCTGTTCGGGACGAAAACGGGCGTGTACATCGGCAAAGATACGACTGGACGCAATGAGTACAACAATATGATTGATATTCAGCATCCTTTGAAGGTTACCTCTGGCTCGACAGGGATACTGGCAAGCCGGATCGCGTATTTCCTCAACTTGAAAGGACCTTGCCTGGTCGTGGACACGGCGTGCTCTTCCAGTCTCGCAGCCATGTGCTTGGCTGCACAGGCTTTGAAGGCAGGAGAAATCGATGTGGCGATTGTAGCAGGCGTTTCTTTGGCGTACTTGCCTACCCAGCACAATTCGCTGATTGATTCCGCAGATGAAACGATACGCCCGTTTGATGCGCAGGCGAACGGCACGATGTGGGGAGAGGGAGTAGGCACCGTCGTGTTGAAGCGCATGGATCAGGCCGTGCGCGACAACCATCTGATCCACGCTGTCGTCAAAGGCTCGGCCATGAACAACAACGGAGCGTCGAACGGAATTACCGCACCGAATGCGGAAGCGCAGGAAAAAGCATTGATCGAGGCGTGGAAAGCAGCCGACATCGATCCGGAAACGATTTCGTATATCGAAGCGCACGCCACCGGAACGAGATTGGGCGATCCGATCGAGATGAAGGGCATCGCCAACGCTTTCCGCAGATTCACGGACAAAAAGCAATTTTGCGGGGTAGGTACGGTAAAAGCCAATATCGGCCACCTGGTAGGAGCGTCGGGGATGGCTTCGGTCATCAAAATGATTATGGCCTTCAAGCATGGACAATTGCCCCCGGTCGCAAACTTCCAGCAACCGAATCCATTTATCGAATTTGCGGATTCCCCCGTTTACGTCAACGACAAGCTGCAGGATTGGACCGCAACGGAGTCGCCGCGTCGATGCGGCATCAGCTCGTTTGGGTTCAGCGGGACGAATTGCCATGTTTTGCTGGAAGAGCCGCCTGCCGCCCCTGTGCAGAGCGAGGACAAGCAAGGCTGGCACCTGCTGGCTTTGTCGGCGAGAACAAAAGGCTCCTTGCGTGCGCTAATCAGCCGCTACGCCAACTATCTCAACGAGACGACTGCGGTCGATGTGCAAAATTTGTGCTATACAGCCAATGCGACTCGCGGACATTACGAGCACAGGATCGCGATCTTGTTCCGCGACCAGGCCGAGCTGCGGGAAAAATGCCAGTACGCGGATGCGACAGGGCTGGAAAATAGGCAGCAGGCTGCCGAGCAAGGGATTTTGTACAAGGTGAGCCGCGTCATCCTTGACCAAAATGATCCCTCTGAACACGGACTGCTGGAGGAAGAAAAAGTAAAGCGGACGGCGATTGCGGAAAGAACGATCCAGCAATACAAGGAAACCGGGACAGCTTTTGCGCTGGACAGCCTGCAAAACATTGCCGCCATGTACACAGACGGGGCAGATATCCAGTGGCAGCGCCTGTATGAAAAAGCGCAGCATCGAATCATCGAATTGCCAGCCTACCCGTACGAGTCGGTTCGGCACTGGATCGGGGCGCAAAACCACGAAGGTGCTACGCGAGCAGATGTAACTTATCGCCTGCAATGGGTGCGCGACGACAAAGCGAAAGCGCCGTTGCGACAAGCTGGCGCGAAAAAGGGCACGTGGCTGTTTTTGAGCGGAACGGGCAACAGGAGTCATCAGTTGCTCCAGGAGCTGCAAGCGCGGGAAGCGGATGTCATCGAAGTTGCTTTCGGTACTGCTTTTCAAAAAGGCAGCGATCATCGATACGAGGTCGGCTCGGCGGACGATTTTTCGCGTTTGCTGCAAGAGCTTGCGCATCGGGACATTCGCCATATCGTCCACTGCATGGGCGTGACGGAGGAGAAGCTCGCGTGTGCGGACGACTTTCATGAGTGGGAAAACCGGAGCGTCTACAGCTTCTACCAGCTTGTGTGCGAGCTGTTGAAACAGTCGTATCACCAGGAGATCAGCCTGTATCTGTTGGGCGACCACGCGTTTTCCGTAACCAGGCAGGAAGCGGCCTTGAAGCCGCAGCATGCCGTTTTGTTTGGCATGGCAAAAGTGATCGCCCAGGAGTACCCGCAATGGAAATGCCGCTGCCTCGATCTCGATAGCGCTACTTCGCCGTCTACACTTTGGCATGAGTTGGTGTCGGAACAGGAAGACTTCCAGGTGGCGTATCGGGAAAATGTCCGGTATGTCGAACGATTGGAAGTGCAGACGCTGCAACAGGCAGAGCGTCAGGACATATCGATCCGGGAAAACGGCGTCTACCTGATTACGGGCGGACTTGGCGACATCGGGCTTGCAGTCGCTCACTATCTCGCTGGGAAGCGGCCAGTACACCTGTGCTTGCTCGGCAGAAGTGCTTTTCCTCCACGCGGACAATGGGCGGAAATCGTCCGGGAACAGCCTGATTCCGCACTAGCGGGCCAGATCGAACAAATCCGCAGCCTTGAGGAAAAGGGAGCCTCTGTAGAGGTGTATACGGTTGATGTGGCTGACGAGCGCAGGCTGGCAGCTGCTTTGGCCATGATTCGCCAGCAGTACGGGGCGATCCATGGCGTTTTCCATTGCGCGGGTGTGGCTGGTGAAGGTCTGCTTATCAACAAAGGGCAAGCCCAAATAGCTCACGTGCTCGATCCAAAGGTCGTCGGCACCTGGCTTTTGGATCGTTACACCGAGCAAGACAACCTCGACTTTTTTGTCCTGTTTTCCTCTGTGACCAGCTTGCTTGGCGGGCTTGGACAGGCTGATTATACGGCTGCCAACGCTTACTTGGACGCTTTTAGCGATTACAGGCACGCCAAAGGCCAACGGAGCGTGACGATCAACTGGCCTGCCTGGAACGAGACTGGCATGGCGGGGAGATACCGCATTCAGAAAGAAGCTTCGCCGTTTCACGGCATGCATCCGGACCAAGCGATCGAGATTTTGGATGCCGTTTTAACGAGAAAACTTGCGCGCGTAATCGTCGGCGAGCTGAACGAGGCGCATTTTCAGACGCACAGCTATCACTTGCCGTTTTCGATTTCGCCGGAAATCAGCAGCTTGTTCACACAGACGGTTGCTGCGCAGACGACGGAAGTCCAGCCGCTTGTGCCGATATTGAGCGGGCGAAACGACCACAGATACAGCGCTGTAGAAACGCAACTGGCTGCTGTTTGGCAAAAAGTATTGGGGATACCGGAAGCGAATGTGTACCAGTCTTTTCAGGAGGCGGGAGGAAACTCCATTCTCGCGACGAGTCTCGTCAAGGAAATCGAGCAGTTGTACCCGGGGCGGATCAACATCGCCACGCTGTTCGCCTATCCTTCGATTGCCAAAATGGCGGAGTATCTCGAAAACAAAGACAAGCCGAATGCACACGAACCGTCCCGCAAAGTCGGAGAGAGCGAAAGTGTTCCCTTGCAGGACAAGCTGAGCGACTTTATCAAGGGCGATGTTTCGATGGAAAACATATTGGACTACCTAGACAAGAAAGCGTGGGGAGAAGAAGATGAGTAGCCGAAAAGAGATGAATGACAGCATTTTGCAGTTGCTGAAATCGGGACATCTCAATCAGGAAATGGCGATTTCCATGTTGGAAAAGCTGAATCGCAGTCCAGAGCGAAAGCACCGTCAGGACATTGCCGTCATTGGAATGGCCTGCCGCTTCCCCGGAGCAAGCAATCCCCAGCAGTTTTGGCACAATTTGGTCCAGGGGGTAAACAGCATCGGGTATTTCCCGGAAGAGCGGTTGCACGATTTATCCGGCTTCGTTCCAGAGCTGGAAGAGCTTTTGGCAAACGCCAATCATCAAGCTGGCTACTTGGATCAAATTTCCTGCTTCGATCACTCTTTTTTCCATATCGGACACAAAGAAGCGATGGCGATGGAGCCGTATCAGCGACTGTTTCTTGAGACGGCCTACCATGCGATCGAGGATGCCGGGTATGGGGGAGCCAGACTGAAACATTCCAACACGGGCGTATTTGTCGGATTGGAGACGGCCTACCAGTCTCATTACCGCTCCCTGCTGCAAAACGAAGATATTTCGTCGCTTGTCGGTTCCCTGGTAGGACTTTTGTCCAATCGGATCTCGTATTTTCTCGACTTGCGCGGGCCTGCTTTCGTGCTGAACACAGCGTGCTCATCGGGGCTGGTCGCCTTGCATCAGGCGTGCACGGCTCTGGCGAACAACGAGTGTGAAACGGCGCTGGTCGGCGGGGTGAATCTGATGGTCATTCCGCAAGTGACCGGAAAGCTGCACGATTTGGAGACGTCCGATGGAAGAGTGAAGGCTTTTGACAAAAATGCCGACGGAACGATCTGGAGCGAAGGAATCACAGCGCTCATGCTCAAGCCGTTAGCGAAGGCGCGGGAAGATCGCGATCCCGTCTATGCGGTTATCAAAGGAAGCGGCGTCAATGCAGACGGCGCTTCCAACGGCTTGACCGCCCCCAATCCGGATGCCGAGACGCAACTGTTTTTGCGCACGTGGGAAAAAGCCAAAATCGATCCGCTGTCCATCTCCTATATCGAAGCGCATGGCACAGGCACGCTGTTGGGCGATTCGATCGAGTTGCAGGCGATCAACGACGCGTTTCAACAAGCTGCGTCCCGGCCTCATGTGTGCGGGGTCGGTTCTGTCAAGACGAATATCGGCCATACCGTTGCCGCATCAGGTCTGGCTTCGCTCATCAAAGTCGTGCTGGCTCTCCGGCACAAAAAAATTCCTGCTACGCTGCACTATCAGTCTGCAAACCCTTTTCTCGATCCGCAAAACGCTGCGGTCGAAATCGTCGCCGAGCTGAGAGACTGGAAAAGAGCGGATGGGGAGGCACTGCTTCGTGCCGGGGTCAACTCGTTTGGCTTCAGTGGAACCAATTGCCATGTCGTCGTGGAGGAAGCGCCGGAAAGCGACCGTCTGGAAGCGGAGACAGAAGCAGAGCTTTTGCCGCCAGTTCATCTTTTGACGCTCTCCGCCAAGAGCAAGCCAGCACTGGTTGAATTGCTGAAATCCTACCATTCCTATTTGCATACGCATCCATCAACCAATCTTGAAGATCTTTGCTATACAGCAAACACAGGCAGAGGGCAATACGAGAACCGGATCGCGTTCGTGTTCCAGTCCGAAGAACAATTGCTGCAGCAGTTGCGCCAGGCAGATTTGTCCCAAGCAGAAGCAGCGAGAGACAAAGGAATTTACCTCTATCTGCGTGCCGAATCCAGCCGTGACGGCGGCAATCCCGCCAGCTCTTTTGCTGTCCCGGACGTGTCGGCCACGACCGACCGTGACGGCTGGCAGACGAGAGCGTCACTGGAAAAGCTGGCGGAGCAATACGTCGCGGGGATGTCGATCCCGTGGGAGCTGGTGTACCGTCAACCGCGGCAAAAGCTGAACTTGCCTGTGTATCCATTTGACAAAATCAAAATCTGGCCAAAAGCGGACAAACAAGCGAACGGCTCCGTGCCAAATGCAGCGGGAAGCAGCGCGCTTGCGAGCGAAGCGCCATCCGTACTACCCGCAGCCGAGCATGCTCTTTATCAGCGCATCCAGTGGCTCCCTGCCGACCCTTTCTCCGCACAACCGGAGAGAACAGAGAATGTGCTGGTCATTACCGACTCTACCGATTGGGGCTGCGAGCTGGCCGACGCCATCGCTGCGCGCAGCCAGCATGTCGTTCATGCCCGGCTGACGACGACAGCCTATCGCCAGGAGAACGCCTCCCGGTATGGACTGGCATGCTCGCAAGCCGATTTTGACCAGCTGATTCGCGATACAAGCCAGGCAGCACTCAGCAAAGTCGTCTTCGCTGTCGCCGTCGGAAAAAGACCCGACTATGAACATGCCGATGCCGGGCAGCTTTTGCACGCGCTGTTTTATTTGACGAAAGCATTAGGAAAAACTCGCTCTGCTCCAATCGAGCTCGTCCTGGTCGGGAAAAACGCGCAGCGAGTCCTGGCTGACGATGTCAGCGTCCAGCCGGAATTTGCTGCCTTGTTTGGGCTGGGAAAAGTCATTCGGGAGGAAAACAGCGGACTGCCTTGCAGGTGCATCGACTTCGATGATGCTACAACTGTCAGCGATATCGCGGCGGAAGCTTTGGGAAGCACCGGACATTATCAGATCGCGCATCGTGTTGGTCAAAGATACTATCCCCAGTTGGCGCCGTTGGACTTGTCAGCGGTTGACGACAGCGGCCTGCGCTTCAAGGAGCAAGGCGTGTACGTCATTACCGGCGGCACGGGCGGAATCGGCCTGGAGCTTGCGAAGCATATTGCCCTCACGTACAAGGTAAAGCTGGTTCTCATCAGCCGCACCAAATTGCCCGAGCGTTCCTTGTGGGACGAGTTCAGCCAGCACGAGCAATGGGGCAAGTTGCTGCATCAACTGAAAAGCTTGGAGAGCAACGATTCCCAGGTGTATACATACAGCGCCGATGTAGCCAACCGCGATGAGATAGCCTCGGCCATACGCGACATCTACCGCGTCCACGGAAAAATCGACGGCATCATTCACGCCGCAGGCTTGCCGGGAAGCGGCATGCTCGTGGACAAGAACGAAGCGGCATTTTCGGCCGGGCTGGCTGCGAAAATTAGCGGGACAGAGCATCTGCATGCGTTGACGCGCGAAAATCCGCCTGAGTTTCTCGTTTTGTTTTCGTCCATCGCGGCGGTAGTCGGGGGCATTTACCTGGGGGATTACGCGGCGGCCAATAGCTACCTCGATGCTTTTTCCGGAGTCGCAAGCTCGCCTACGCGGATCATCACGATCAACTGGACGACGTGGATGAATACAGGCATGGCAAAACATTCGGGCGCCAGCCTTGATGCTGCTTTTCGCTCCATTTCGCCTCGCCGGGCGATCAAGGCATTCGAGCAAGTCCTGCACAAGAACCTGACAAGCGTCGTCATCGGGGAAATCAATACGGACAATGACTTGTTCTGGAACAACGCGCTGCCGATCGCACTGGCTCCCGAAATTCGGGCGAAGATCAAATTGCCGGAGGTCGAGATAAACGTAGAGCTGACGGGCAGAGCCGATGACACCTATACCGATCTCGAACAGCAGATTGCACAAATCTGGGGCAACGTCTTCCGCATGCCGACCATCGATATTCACGATCATTTTTACGAACTGGGCGGAACCTCGATCATGGGCATCAAGATTGCCAATCGGATCAACGAGCAATGCCAGGTGACCTTGTCGGTACAGGATGTGTTTACGCATTTGACCATTCCCGATTTGGCCGAGTTTGTCCGGCAGAAGCAGCAGGAACGCAGCGGGGGAGAAGCAGCCAAGCCAAGAGAAGCGGTTCCAGACAAGCGGGTCATGCCGCTGTCGCACGCGCAGAGACGCATCTGGTTTTTGCAAAAAATGACTCCTGAGCTGGTCGCCTACAATCTGCCGTTTATTCGCACGTATGAGATGGCGATTGACGTCGCGCTTCTGGAACGGGCTGTCGCTTATCTCGCTGCCCGACACGTCATGCTGCGCACACGATTTACGCTCAAAGACGGAAGTCCCGTGCAGGAAGCGTTGCCGGAGTACCGTCCGACTATCCAGGTGATGAATCTCACTGAACAGACAGACCAGGCGCTTTTGCTGGAAAAAAGCATCCACGAGCAAAAAATGAAGCCGTTCGATCTGGAGTCGCCTCCGTATCGCATCTATCTTTACCAGCTTGCCAAGGAGAGGTTTTGCCTCTACGTCAATTTTCACCATATTCTTACGGACGGCTGGAGCATCGATATTTTTTACCGGGAGCTGTTCGGCGTTTACCAGTCGTTTTTGCAGCAGCAGTCGCCAAGGCTGGCCGAGGCGAAGCACGATTACTTTGACTGGATTGCCGCACAAAAAGACTGGGAAAACAGCGGGGAGTTCACGGAGCACGAAAGCTACTGGCTGAACGAACTGGCGAAGCCGTTGCCGACGTTGGCGTTGCCTGCTGACAAAAAGCGTCCTTCCGTGCAAACGTACAACGGCAGCTATTACAAGTTCGAGATCGGCGGCGAGCTGTATGAAAAGCTCAAGACCCACACGGAGCAAGAGCAGATTACGTATAGCAATGTTTTGCTGAGCGCCTACTTCCTGTTGCTGCACAAGCTGTCGCAGGACGAAGACATTATCGTCGGTGTGCCTACTGCTGGAAGAAACCAAAAGAAATGGGAAGAAGTAGTGGGGATATTCATCAACACTTTGTGCATTCGCGTTTCTTTCAAGGACATCTCCACGTTCTCACAGCTGCAGCATGTCGTACAGCAAAAGGTTTGGGCGGCGATCGACAAAGCGCAATACCCGTTTGATCTGCTGGTGGAAAAGGTCAATCCGGAGCGTGATTTGGCGAGAAATCCCGTCTACAATGTGCTGTTCCAGTTTTTTGACAAGCTGCATCTGGAAAATGACGGGATCAGTCAGTTTGAACTGAGTTGCCTCGCGAAGGAAAGCGATCAGCGAATCGAGATTTCCTTTGAGTACAATTCGGACTTGTATACGGACAGCACGATCCGGCAGTTTGCCCGCTTTTTCCTGCACATTCTCGCTCAAGTGACGGAGCGCCCGGAAATCCCGCTCAAAGAAGCGGCCCTGCTGACTGGCCCAGAGGCGGAGGAGCTGCTGCACCGTTTTCAAGGGGCGCAGATGGACGGGCAGGAGCCTCTGCCGATCCACAAGCAGTTTGAAGCCCAGGCGCAAAAAACGCCGCATGCGATCGCGCTAGTATGCGAAGACGAGCAAATGACGTATCAGGCACTAAACGAACAGGCCAATCAGCTCGCCTGGCTGCTCATACACAAGGGCGTCGGCAAAAATGTGCCCGTCGGTATTTTGGTCGACAGAAGCTTCCAGACAGTCGTGGGCATTTTGGCGATTTTGAAAGCGGGTGGCGCCTACGTGCCGCTCGATCCAGGCTATCCCGAGGAGCGCCTTGCTTACATTCTCGCGCACAGCGGAGCCAAGCTGTTGCTGACCGAAAATCGCTTGCTGGAAAAAGCGGGGCGAATCGGACAGGAGCAACAGATCGAGATCGTCAATCTGAGCCTGTTCCAAGAGGACCATGCTGCAAGCGCGATGGATGCCGCTCGCCGGGAGCAAGCACTGTCCTCGTCCAATCCGCCGACAACGAGCAGCGGAGCTGACTGGATGTACATCATGTACACTTCTGGTTCAACAGGCAAGCCAAAAGGCGTGCTGGTTACCCATGCCAACGTCCATAATTTTTTGGCGTGGAGCATAGCTGACTTCCGGCTCCGGGCCGACGATGTGTTCATGCTGGTCACCTCGATCAGCTTTGATATCTCGGTCTTTGAACTATTCGGGGCGCTGTTGAGCGGAGGGCGTCTTTGCATCTTGACGCAAGACAGGCTCAAGGATATGGACCGATTGCTGGCGTACATGGAGCAGCAGCAGGTCTCGATCTGGCATTCGGTACCGAGCTTGATGGTGCAGCTCACGACTTATTTGAAAGCCAACAAGGAGCGGCATGGTCATTCCTTCGTGCTGCCATCGATCAGACACGTGCTGCTGGGCGGAGAAGCGTGGAGCTTTGCCTTGGCCAAACAAGTACGGCAAGTGCTGCCGTCCGCTGACATTCGCAACATGTACGGACCGACCGAGACGACGATCTGGGTGTCCAGCTACCAAGTGAAGCCAGAGGCAGACGCAGAGGCTCCGTATGGGGCTGTGCTCATTGGCAAACCGATTGCCAATAATCAAATCATGATTTTGGCGCCGGATGGCAACGTTTGCCCGCCGGGAGTGATCGGTGAAATTTACGTAGCCGGGCAAAATGTGACCAGCGGCTACTTCCGGGACGAGGAACGGACGAGTCAAGCATTCATCCAGCGAGCAAGCGGCCAGCTTTGCTACAAAACAGGCGATCTCGGTCGTTACTTGCCGGATGGCAACATCGAATTTATCGGCAGAAGAGATCAGTTGGTAAAAGTGCGCGGTTACCGTATCGAGCTTGGCGAGATCGAGCATGCGCTCCGGGATGCGGCGGCGCTTCAACAGATCGCCGTGACGACGGTAAAAGACGGGGAGACAAGCAAAATCGTTTGCTACTACACAGCAGACAGGCCGCTCCCGATGGGTCAATTGAAGGAGTACGCGCGGAAAAAACTGCCGGAATACATGGTTCCCGCCCAATTTTTCCACGTCGAGCAGTTCTGGTTGACCCCGAACGGCAAAATGGACTGGAAGGCAATGGAGCAGCATTGCCAGTATGCAGAGGCCAGCCCTCTGTTTGCGGAAGCCCGGGATGAGGTCGAGAAAAAGCTCGTGGAAATCTGGAGAAAGCTGCTTGGCGCGCCTAACATCGGGATTCACGAAAACTTTTTTGATATAGGTGGAAACTCCTTGCTGATCGTGCAATTGCAGGAGCTGATCCAGACGGAGCTGTCCCACGACATGTCGATTGTGGAGCTTTTCCAATATACGACGATCGAAAAGATTGCCGAGCAGATCAAAGCAACTGCCGTGAACCGTTCAAGCGTGGAAGCGGGACAAAAAAGAGCAGAACTGCGAAAAAGACGAAGAACCATGCGAAGCTAAGGAGCCGTTTGGGGGAAAGGAAAATCGCGATGGAAAATGCTCATGCGCTCAGCGAGAAAATCGCCATCATCGGCATGGCGGGAAAATTTCCGCAAGCGGAAAACATTCAGCGGTACTGGAACAATCTGGTCGAAGGCGTGGAAGGAATCCGCTTTTTCACAAAAGAGGAGCTGTTGGAGTCGGGCGTAGACCCGGCTCTGCTCGATCGGCCGGACTATGTGCCGGCTTGCGGTCAACTGACAGAGATCGAATGGTTTGATGCAGCCTTTTTCCAATATACGCCGCGAGAAGCGGAAATCATTGATCCCCAGCAGCGCCTGTTTCTGGAAGCTGCCTGGAATGCGCTGGAGGATGCCGGACAAAGCGTGTCGCAGCTTGACGGAGCGGTAGGCGTATTCGCCGGGATCGGGGCGAACAAATATTTGACGCATGTGGTCAGCCGTCCCGACTTGCTGCGCATTTTGGACCATCGCCAAATCGAGGTCGGAAACGACAAAGATTTTTTGACGACACGCGTTTCCTACAAATTGAATTTGACTGGTCCGAGCTTTTCTGTACAGACGGCATGCTCCTCCTCGTTGGTGAGCGTGCACCTGGCATGCCAGAGCTTGCTGAACGGGGAGTGCGACATGGCCTTGGCGGGAGGCGTATCTGTCCAGTTTCTCGGCAAGCATGGCTATTTGTACAAGCAAGGGGGCATCGAATCGCCGGATGGACACTGCCGCTGCTTCGATGAAAAAGCGGAAGGAACTGTCTTCGGCGACGGCGTGGGCGTGATTGTGCTCAAAAGGCTGGACGAGGCCATCCAGGACAAGGATCATATTTACGCAGTCATTAGCGGTTCGGCCATTAACAACGACGGCGCAGGCAAAGTGGGATACACTGCTCCCGGGTTCGAGGGCCAGATTCAAGTCATTTCCGAAGCGATGGAAGTGGCCGGAGTGACTCCGCACGAGATTGGCTATATAGAAGCACACGGCACAGGAACGAAATTGGGGGATCGGGTAGAGATGGCGGCCCTCAAGGAAGTTTTCAAGGAGCGCGATCCGGCCGATCCATGCTACATCGGATCGGTCAAAGCGAATGTGGGACATCTGAACACCGCTTCCGGCATCGCTGGCCTGATCAAAACCGTTCTCGCCATCCACCACGAAACGATCCCGCCGCTCTTGCATCTGCAAAAGCCGAATCCGCAGCTCGAATTGGAGAACAGCCCGTTCCGGTTGAATAACACCCCGGTGAGCTGGCGTGCGGAGGCAAGCAAAAGGGTGGCTGGCGTCAGCTCGTTTGGCATCGGCGGGACCAATGCGCACGTAATTGTCGAAGCGCCTCCAGCGATGGACTTCCGGGAAGAAGCGAACGAGTGGCAACTGCTGACGATTTCGGGGAAAACAAGTGCGGCGAGACAGCGCAACTATGAAAATGTGCTCGCTTTTCTGCGGGAAAATCCGCAAATTAACCTCGCACAAGTAGCCTACACGCTGCAAACAGGCCGGGAGTCGTTCGATTTTCGCGGGATTGTCCTGTGCCATGGGCAAGAGGCGCTTGCCCATCCAGAGAAGCTGTGGTTCGTTTGCAACGAGATAGAGGGGAGCGCGGAAGAGAAGGCGGTCGTTTTTGTCTTTTCACCAGCAGGGAGCGCCACGCATGGCAACATGGCCCGCGACTTGTATCAGCAAATCCCTTTCTTGCGGGAGCAGATGAATCAATGCTTCCGGTTCGCGGAACGCATGCTTCGGCTGGATGCCAACGCGATGCTGGAAAATGATTCGCCCCATGGCACAATCGCACTGTTCATCCTGGAATACTCGCTGGCGCAGCTATGGCTTCACTGGGGAGTGACGCCAAAAGCGATGGCGGGGGATTGGCTCGGGGAGTACGTCAGTGCGTGTCTCGCAGGCGTTTTGGCTTGGGAAGACGCTTTGCAGCTGCTGTTTTTCCGCGGAGATTTCCATGCAGACATCGCGCTTGCTCAACCGACGATTCCGTTCTTGTCGAATCGAAGCGGCACGTGGATAACGGAAGCACAGGCAACCTCCTTGGACTATTGGCGGGAGCTGGTCGGCTTGTCCGGTCAAGGGATGGATGTCGCCAGCTTGCCTGCACTCGCCCAGGTGAAAAAGCCCGTGTTTCTCGAAGTCGGTCCAGGGAACAAGCAGCTTGAACGGCTGGCAGCAAGCGAACAGTTCCACTCCGCGCCATTGCTGTCTTCCTTGCCTGCTTCCACGGAAAGCGAATCCGCCTGCAAAACGCTGCTTGGCTCGTTAGGGCGACTGTGGCTGTACAAGGCGAGCATCAACTGGAAAAACGTCCATGCGCCACAGCACCCGCGCCGACTGCCTTTGCCGACGTACGCTTTTGACAGGCAATATTACTGGATTGAGCGATCGTTCGCAGCGCCTGTGGACACATCTGGCAGCGAAAAGCGGCTGTCTCCATCTGCGCTTCTGATCAAACAGGGCGACCAGTTCATCCGGGACGGACAGGCCAGCTACACGCTAAATGCGCTCCAGATGCGGCAACTGGAAGAACTGCTGGCGAGCTTTTCTACTGACTCTCCCGCAGAAAAGCTCGCATCGCTCGCCAGCGCTTCGGCTCCCGAGCAGCCGCCGCGCCAGCAGCGACAGGAGGACATGGCCGCGTGGCTGTGCACGATTTTGGAGGAACTGCTCGGAAAAAGCCCAATCGGCGTCCATGACGACTTTTTTGACTTGGGCGGCGATTCGGTGACGGCCATCCAGTTCGCTTCGCGGTTGAAAGAACAGCAGATTGAGATTGCCTCCGATCTGCTGTTTGATTACTCGACGATGGAGGAATTAGCGAAGCAAATTCGACTGGAAAGCGACAGCCAGCCGTCGACGGAAGCAGTGGCGGGGGAAGACCTGACCATACAGGAGCAGCGGGCGAGGCAGATCAGCCTGGAAAGCAACAGCGAATCATCCAGGAACGCTCTGCCAGATGTCACGCCAGGCACACTATTTTTCAGCATCGGCCAGGCCGATCAGGAAATTTTGCGGGGTACAGTGGATGCGCAAGAAGTGGAAAGCGTCTATCCGCTGACCTTCATGCAGCTGCTTGTCTTGAACCACAATATTCTTCACGCCAGACAGGGCACTGTCAACGTGCTCTCGTTCCCGATTGCGGAGGAACTGAGGCTCCACGATTTCCGGATGGCCTGGCAGAGAGTGATCGACCGCCATTCTGTGCTGCGAACCGGGTTTATCTGGAGAAGGATATCCAACCCGGTGCAATTCGTGAAAAGACAAGTAGAGGTTTCTATCGACGTGCTTGATTGGACAAAGCTGTCTGAGGCAGAGCAGCAGCGCGCTTTGGGCGAATGGATCGCAGAGGAACGACAAAAAAACTTCAAGGTGGATGAAGTTCCGCAGATGCGTTTCCAGCTCATCCAATACAGCAAGGCAAGCTATCAATTTGTCTGGACCTATCAAAATTCCCTGTTTGACGGCTGGAGCATGAATCTCATTTTGCAGGAAGTATGGGCAAACTATCAGCTTGGCGAATCGCTCATCAGCGAGCCGCACATGCAAGCGACTCCTTTCCTCGACTATGTGAAGTGGCAAAAACGGCAGGATGACCAGGAAGCGAAGCGTTTTTGGACAGAGGAGCTAGGCAAGTTCCGCTATCACGAGCAGTTTGTGCAGACGACACCGAGCCAGCGAAACAGCTACGTGAGTGCTGTGAAAAGTGTTGCCCTTGCACAAGACGAGGTCCATACTGTAAGAGAATTTTCCAGAAAGAACCAATTAACGATAAATACGGTAGTCTTAGGTGCGTGGGGGTTGGCGCAAGCGCGCTTGTTCGCACAGCATGACGTGCTGATCGGGATGATTACATCGGGACGGGTCCCGGAAATCGAGCAAATGGACAAAATGGTCGGATTGTTCACAAACAGCCTGCCAGTCCGGCTGACCTACAGCGACACCGATCAGGTCAAAGCGTGGTTTGTCGCCTTGCAGAAAAAAATCGTGACCATCAGGCGCTACGAGTACATTACGTTGCAGCAAATTGCCCAGTGGTCGCAAATCCCGCTCGATTTTTTGCAAACGGTGATCAACACGCGAAGCCTCGTGTATACGCATTTCCCGTTTCAGGGGCAAGCTGGCGAGCAAAGGCCGTTTCAAGCCGAGAGCAGCGGTCAACTCCATCTTCCGCTGCGCCTGTTTGTCAACCCGGGAGAGGAACACTTTACGATCCGGGCCGAATACGACAGCAACCAATTTGCCCACGACACTGTCGCGCAATTGCTGGACGAAGTGAAACGTCTGCTGGTGACTATCCCCAGCGCTGACGGAGTCGCCGATTTGTGGGCAGAGGCAAAAAATCAGATAAAGTAGGGCGCATGCCACGTAGGAGAATGATTAACGATATGAAAATTGCCATTGTCAATGGACCGAACATGAATCTGCTCGGATTGCGGGAAACCGGAATTTACGGGACCGTCACCTGGAAGCAAATCGAGGACAGGCTGAACAAACTGGCTGGTGAATGGCAAGTGGACATCCTCTTTTTTCAATCCAATCACGAAGGGGAAATTGTCGATTTCATTCAACGGCAACTGCATGCCCTGGACGGTGTGGTTATAAATCCGGCGGGTTTCTCCAAGACCGGATACTCAATACTGGACGCGTTGACCGCAGTCGGCATTCCCTATGTCGAGGTGCACATGTCCAATATTTTTGAACGGGGCGGCTGGCATGCTGAATCGATCTTTTTCGCAAACGCTGTGGGACATGTGATCGGCTTGAAGGCCAATGTGTACGAGCTTGGTTTGCGAGGGATCATGCAGCACGTCAAGGAACAGCGAACATCGATCAGTGGGAAGGAATGGAGAACGGGTGCACATTGAAGTCTACAACGCCAAGCTGCATAATCTGAAAAACATTACAACGACGATTCCCAAGCAGCAATTTATCGTGGTCACGGGAGTCAGCGGGTCGGGGAAATCCAGCTTTATTTTTGACACCTTGCATCACGAGGGACAGCGCATTTATTTGGAAGCGCTGGGCATTGCGCATGATGTGCTGCACTACGACTCGTTTGACATGATCCAGGGACTGAGTCCGACGATTGCCGTACAGCAGAGAACGGTCAGCAATCTGAACCCGCGATCGGTCGTCGGCTCCGTCACCCGCATCCTCAACTTGTTGGCGATCATTTATGCCCAGGAGGGACAACGAGCGGGCAAAGAGGCAAGCCCTTACCAACTGGACGAATTTGTGCCGGGGCTGTTCATGTTTAACTCTCCGCACGGCTCATGCCCGGCTTGCGGAGGGCGGGGCAGCGTGGTCGAGGTGAACGTGGAGAAGATTTTGCCATCTGAGCGCGAAACGATCGAACGCTGGCATCAGTTCGCCTACCAATTCCCCAACGCGAAAAAAGAGGAAAAGGAGTACGTATACAAGCGGCTGGACAATTTCACCAAGCACTTTCAGCTGAGCGCGGACACGCCTTTTGCCGATTTGCCGAGGGAAGCCAAGGAAGCGTTTTTGCATTATCGCCCCAAGCGGACGCAGAGCAAAGACCACCTGATCTTTTACGGAGTCAGTGTCGTCATTGAGGAAAAGCTGAAAAAGATCAATGTACAGCAAATTCCCGATCTACAGACGACGCGGCCGTGCACGAGATGCCAAGGGTTCCGGCTTGGACCAAAAGCGCTTTCCATCACGATCGAAAACAAGCATATCGGACAGCTTAGCCAGATGAACGTAGGCGACCTGGCAGCGTTCCTCCGGCATTACCAGACGGCGCGGCCGCATACTCCTTTTATTGCCCATTTGCTTGGAGAGATTTTGCGCAAGCTGGATTGTCTGGAGACGGTCGGCTTGTCCTATTTGAACCTGTATCGCGAAATCCCGACGCTGAGCGGAGGGGAGACCCAGCGGCTGCACATCATGTCGCATTTGTCGGCTAAGGTCGATTCGATCATCTACATTTTTGACGAGCCTACAGCCGGATTGCACGAAAAGGAAAAAGAAAAGATTATCGAAAGCTTTCATCGGTTAAAGCAACAGGGAAATACGGTCATTGTCGTAGAGCATGATGAAAGCGTCATCAAGCATGCCGACTACATCATCGACTTTGGCCCTTTGGCTGGCCAGCTTGGCGGTACGATCGTCTATCAGGGGAGCTTCCCCGGCTTTCTCCATTCCCGCAATTCGATCACTGCCCAGTATTTGCGCGAGAAAAAGCATCCTCGCAAAGAATACGCATGCGGTGTGGACGCGTCTGCTGCCAAGCTGTCGATCCGAAACGCGCGAACAAACAACCTGAAAAACATCGACGTCGATATACCGCTACACGCCATCGTCGGAATCAGCGGACTGTCCGGCAGCGGCAAAAGCTCCTTGGTGATCGATACGCTCATTCCCAAGCTCCAGTCATCGTTCAAGGCAAAAGCGGGCAAGCAAAAACCGCTGGTGGAGGAAGAAGAGGAGCACGACGACGACTTTGCCCATGCGCAAGCCGACGCCAAGCTTTCCGGAGCCGAAAACATTGATGGCTGCATTGTCGTTAC
The DNA here is from genome assembly GCF_038000275.1 of Brevibacillus sp. FSL K6-0770. Classification (NCBI taxonomy): domain Bacteria; kingdom Bacillati; phylum Bacillota; class Bacilli; order Caryophanales; family Paenibacillaceae; genus Brevibacillus; species Brevibacillus sp. FSL K6-0770. Next base: position 3,051,804 of record NZ_JBBOBQ010000001.1, on the reverse strand, counting down.
GCAAAAGCTGGCACGCCGCCATGAAAATTCTTGCGTAGCCACGTTTTTGGGGGTATGGGACCACATCCGGCATATTTTTTCCATGCAGGAGGAGGCCATCGCCCTTCAGTTTACGCGCAGCTCTTTTTCGTTCAACTCGACAGGCTCGTGTCCGGTTTGCAACGGAAACGGGCATATCAAAAGATGGCTGGGGCAGCTGACGTTCAGCGATCCGTGCCCTTCCTGCCGAGGCAAGAGATTCAAGCAGGAAGTGATGCAAGTTCGCTACAAAGAGCGCACGATCTCCGACATTCTGGAAATGTCGATTTCCGAAGCGCACGAGTTTTTCCAGGATCACGCCAAAATCAGCAAGATGCTCGGCACAATCGAAGAGCTTGGCATGGGCTATATCCTCATCGGGCAAAGCCTCACTACATTGAGCGGCGGGGAAGCCCAGCGCTTGAAATTGGCGAGAGAGCTGGGGAAAAGCAGCAAAGGAAGCTACTTGTACATTTTGGATGAACCGACTGTCGGACTCAGCTACTATGACACCGAAAAATTGCTGGTGATTCTCGGCAAGCTGATCGCAAGCGGGCACTCTGTCCTGCTCATCGAGCACGATCCGTACGTGCTCTCCTATTGTGACTACTTGATCGAGCTGGGACCAGGCGCGGGCCACAAGGGCGGCGAAATCATCGCCAAAGGAGCGCCCGCAGAAATCAAGAAGCTGGCTGGCTCGATGATCGCTCCCTTTTTGGAATAAAAGGCACAGCTTGCTTGTAGCCATGCACGAAAAATCCTGATTCGAAACGGAAAAGAGGAGATGCTTGTGAAGAGCGTAACGCTGCCAGTCGTCCAGCCGCCCATTTACGGCTATCAATTTTTTGCCTTTCCTCTATGTATCGTCTTGCAGGACAAACGAAGTCTGCCCTGGCTATACAGCAATTTTATCCAGGTGTGCTTCGACAAGCGCCCTGATCCGCCTGTTCCGTTTACCTTTTACATTCACGACTACACGCTGAATCCATGGCTGCACGTCGAGCAATTGCAGCGGGGCACGATGGGCATCGTCAACAGAAACATCGTCGATTTCGTTCGCGATTGCCTCTTGGAAGGCTACTATGTGTACCTGAATGTCGATGAGTTTTACATTCCCGAGCGCGCGGTCTATCAAAAAAGCCATTTCTCCCACGATGTGCTGGTGCACGGAGTCGATCTTCAGAACGAAACCTTTCAATTGCTCGGCTTTACAGACAAACAGATGCTGGCCACGACGAGCGCGTCCTTCCAAGACTTTGCGCTGGCGTATGACAGCATCGCCCAGATTGATCACCAGGCCGTTTGCAATCGTATCTACTTGTACAAGGTGAAGGATGCGGGAGCGTATGAGTTTGATCTGGCATTGGTGCAGGAAACGCTGGAAGAATATTTGAAGTCGAGCAACACGTCCAGGCGATTTCGCATGGTTGCCAATCCGTGGGATCATTGCGCCTACGGATTGGACACCTATCCGTGCCTGCAAGACTATTACGAGCGCTTGCTTGCGGGCAAGGCCAGCCTCGACGTTCGTCACGTCCACAGCTTGTGGGAGCACAAAAGCTTGATGGTAGCCCGGATCAAGTACATGGAGGAACACACCGACTATCTGACCTCGCCCAATCAGCTTCGTGCGGCGTATGGCGAGATTGAGCGCAAAGCGCGGAATACGCGCAATCTCATGCTGAAATTTTACATGCAGCAGGAAGAGGCGACCTTGCATAAAATCATGCGGTATCTCGATGAACTAGCGGAAGCGGAAGCGCTGGCGATCGAGGAGTTTTTGAGCGTGCTGAAAAGGCATCAGCCGCAACTATTGTAGTTTTTCGCGTTTCCTCGGCCGTTTGCCCAAGCAGAGCAAAGTCTTTTCTATTTTCCAAACAATGAACGGAGGATACTTGGATGATAACCAAAAACGAAATTGAAGAAAAATTGGTGCACATCTACATGAGCCAGATGCAAGAGCTGCAAGTAGGTCCAGAACAAGTGCAGCAGAGCGGAATTGATTTCTCTTCCCAGCACATTCGCTTGCAGGATGTCGGGATCAACTCGCTCGGCTTTATTCGCTTGGTGGTAGCGATTGAAAACGAATTTGGGTTTCAATTTGACGATGACATGTTAAATGTCGAACTTTTTGAAACGATCCAGCAGTTGATTGCCTACATCGAGGGCAAAGTGAGCCAGTAAGACGCCAACCGCTCGGCTCTTTTGCCAGAGCATATCATTTCTTTTGAAAGGTGGAAAAACCGATGAAATTTTATGCAGATTTACCGATGTGGCTCCATCACAATGACCAAAATCAGCTCCAGATCATCCATGAGGCCGCGAATTTGCTGGAGGCAAACGGCTTTACCGGGTCCTTGCTGTTTTATCAGCACACGACTCTCGATCCGTGGATTGTGGCGACCAGCACCTTACAGGCTACGAAGGAGCATTTGCCGATCATCGCCTTGCAGCCAAATACGATTCCGCCGTTCACAGCAGCGAAAATGATCCACTCGCTTGTTCATTTGTTCGGGCGCAAGGTGGCGCTAAATATGATCCCCGGTCAATCGCCATCGGAGCTTAGACAAGTCCATGATACGGTTCCGGCCGAAGAGCGGTTTGATCGGCTGGTCGAATATATCGAGATTTTGCGAGCCTTGCTCGACTCGAATGAGCCTTTGACCTACGAAGGCAAATACTTCACCTATCATGACCTGCAAGTGTTTGCCAAGGTCGAGGAAGATTTGAAGCCGATTATTTTTATGCCAGGCGCTTCCACTTTGTTTCAAAAGGCTGCCCACCAGTCGGTCGATGTCGCCATCCAGTTGGCAAGCCCGGTCTCGCAGCTTGTCAAAAGCTTTGACATTCTTTACGACTCCCATGTGGAATTGTGTTGCCGGCTGGGGATTATCGCGCGCCCGACTTCTCAGGAAGCGCTGGAGATTGCCAAAGAGGAAGTTCCGATGCGCTTCATGCAAATTGTGAAAAAGCAGGGGAGAATGGCCGGATTTTATACGGAAGAAGAAGAGCGGATTTATTTTCCTGTCGAGCAAGGCAAGGCGTTCCGCGGACCGTTGCTGGTCGGCTCTTACGACGAGGTGGCGAGCTATTTCCGCCAATACAAAGAGCTGGGAATCAAGCATGTCATTTTAAGCTGCATACGTTCCCAGGAAGATTTGCATCATGTGAGACAGGTGCTTGATCGAGCAGGCGTGATGGACGCGGTTCAGCCTGTTTCCTAAAAACAGCCAACCTTTCCTCGCATTGACAAGGAGGACGGGCATGAGGTAGTATATTCGTAATGGTTTCCATATAAATGCATTTTTGTTATTTTGAACTATACATGATATACGGTGATTTTAGAAAGATAACTTTAGCCAGACAAAAGTTATCTTTCTAAAATTTATTTGTGATAAAACTTGCCCTGCCAGATGAAAGCGAACGAGAGGGAAAGTTTTTTCCTATATCCTCGTCAAAACAACCTGATGTATTTTATTGAAGCTTAGGCACATTAGAGTAACTCAGGGGCCATACGACATGGTGTAGTGTATACAGATTCGATACACGAAATGGCGGAGCTATGCCCGAAAATAGGCTTGATCAATCATGCTTGGCTTGAACAAAGGGGAAAACAAAGTGGAAAATAATAGCGGCTCTATGGATTGCATGAAGTTGTTTTGCTTGCCGTATGCAGGCGGATCGGCCACTGCTTTTAGCAAGTGGAAACGGGGGCTGGACCCAAGAATTGAGCTGGTGCCAGTAGAGCTGGCGGGAAGAGGGCGGCGTTTTCGCGAACCTTTTTATCCTTCCTTGCCAGATGGTGTCAAAGACATTTTTCCGTTTATCAGGGAGCAGAACGGCGATGGCGAATACTCGTTGTTTGGACACAGCATGGGAACGCTGTACATTTGTGAACTGATGAACCAAATCTGCGAGCACGGCTGGAAAAAGCCGCGCCATCTGTTTTTATCCGGGATGTATCCCCCGCATATTCGCGACAAGAAAAAGATTCATCACTTGCCGGATGACGAGTTCATCCAGGAAATCATCCAGCTTGGCGGCACGCCCAAGGAAGTGGCGGAAAACCGGGAGCTGATGCAAATTTTCACGCCTGTTCTGCGGGGCGACTACAAAAACGTCGAAAACTATTTGCTGGAAGCGGCCCCGGAAATGTGGGACATCAATGTGACGGTTTTGACAGGCGATGACGATGACCTCGTGACGGCAGACGATATTAGCCAATGGAGAGCGTACACAAGCGAATCCTGTACGATCGTGACCCTCCACGGCGGACATTTTTTCATCCACGAGGAAGAAGAGAAAGTGATTGAAATTATCAATCGCACCTTAACTGCATAAGACGCGCGTATGCGAGCAGCTAACCCTTGCCAGTGACTGGTGAAGGGTTCGTTTTATTTTGGCTGTAAACAAATTTGAAAAGGGAAATGGGAGTTTACCATGGGGCATAAATACGACGATCAGACGTATACAGGGCTGGAAATCGCTGTCATTGGCATGGATTGCAAATTTCCAAAAGCAAATGATGCCAACCAATTTTGGGACAATCTCAAAAATGGAGTCGAAGGGATCTCGTTTTTTTCCGAGGAGGAAATGCTGCAATCCGGAATCGATCCAGCGCTATGCAACGACCCGAATTATGTAAAAGCAAAAGGGTATCTGGAAGGGATCGACCAGTTTGACTCGGCCTTCTTTGATTATACCCCCCGTGAAGCAACCGTACTGGACCCGCAAATCAGAGTTTTTCACGAAGTGGTCCTAAACGCCCTGGAGCATGCGGGCTACAATCCTGAGGTGTACAAAGGCCAGATCGGCTTGTACGCAGGAAGTACCGAAAATGTGAACTGGCTGCTGAGACAAATGCTCGCTAATGAAAACCCCACTTTCAATGTAAGCTTTCGCGAGTACCTGTGCACATCTATTTCCTACAAGTTAAAGTTGAAAGGTCCAAGCGTCTCCGTGCTGAGCGCTTGCTCGACGTCGCTGGTTGCCGTTCACCTGGCCAGCCAGGCTTTGCTAAACGGCGAGTGCAGTATCGCGGTTGCGGGCGGTGTCCACATCTCCCTTCCGTCGAAAAAAGGCTACTACTATTCCGACGACCTCATTTACTCGCCAGATGGTCATTGCCGCGCCTTTGACGCCTCTTCCGCAGGGACGCTCATCAGTGACGGCGCGGGAGTGGTCGTCTTGAAAACGTTGCAGGACGCGATCAAGGACCAGGATCATATTTACGCCGTCATCAAAGGATCAGCGATCAATAACGACGGCCATCGCAAGGCTGGTTTTTCTGCCCCGAGCATTCAAGGGCAAAAAGAAGTCATCGAAGCAGCGCTCCAGATGGCGGAAGTGGATGCGGAATCCATCACCATGGTAGAAGCCCATGGGACCGGGACGAAAATTGGTGATTCCATCGAAGTCGAAGCGCTCAAACGAGCTTTTCAAACGAATAAAAAGGCGTACTGCGCGATCGGCTCGGTAAAGTCGAGCATTGGGCACCTGAATGAAGCGGCTGGGATTGCAGGCTTGATCAAAACGATTCTTTCGTTGGCCAACAAACAAATTCCCCCGTCGCTTCATGTGCTCAATCCGAATCCGAAAATCGAGTTCGAGAATACGCCGTTTTACATCAATCATTCCTTGCGCGACTGGAATCAGGCAACCACTCCGCGCCGGGCAGCCGTCAGCTCTTTTGGCATCGGCGGGACGAATGCGCATGTCATTTTGGAAGAAGCGCCCATACGCGAAAAGCGAGCAGCCACAGAGGAAGCTCGCTTGTTTGTCTTTTCCGCCAAAACGAAAACGGCTTTGCAGGAGCAAATCAGCCGCTTCAAAAGCCACCTGAAGCAACAGCCCAATATCGACCTGCGCGATGCCGCATATACGCTGCAAGCAGGGAGAATGGCTTTGTCCAATCGTGCTTATTTGATTGCGCGAAGTTATCAGGAGCTGCTTCCGCAATTGGATGCGAAAAGTCTTCCGCTCCGCACCGTGGAAAAGGGGGAAGCGACTGCCCTGTATCTCGTGCCGGAGATTAGCGGGGATGCGCACATCGCGCAACTTGCGCTCGCACTGTACCAAAAATACCGACCATTTCGAGAGGAAATGACGCAATGTCTGGGCAAAATCGGTTCGCACAGCAAGCTGGATTTGCAACAGTTGTTTGCTCCGGGGGTAAAGGACGCGACACAGCTTCGAGCGATCCACTTCCTGTTTGTATATGCCTTTGCAAAAGTCACGTTCGCTTGCCAGGAGCAGCCTTTCGGAATCGTTGGCTTCCGAAGCGGAAATTTCGTAGCGGTCACGCTGGCAGAGGCAGTAGCGCTTGAGCATGCTTTTGTTGCTTTCCTGGATAACGAGATCACAGCGATTACGGAGAACCCGATTTCCCAACCGCGCATCCCGCTGTTTTCTGCCGGAAACGGCGAAAAGCTGTTCCGCGAGCATTGCCAGGATCGCAGCTTTTGGCATGCAGCGCTGACTGCGCCGCTCTCGTTTGCAGCCGGGCTTGCCGCTCTTTGCCAAACGCCGAAGATGATCGTCGCTTTCCTAGGAAATAACACAGAAACGGCAGGCGATTACGCTGGCTGGCCTGTGCAGGAATGGGTTTCGTTGTCTGCGTGTGAAGCTGCTGTTTGGACATGGATCGGGGAGCTGTGGAGCAGGGGAGCAACTATCCATTGGGAAGCGTTGCATAAACGAGCGGAAAAAGGGCGGATTGCGTTGCCTACGTATCCTTTTGAGCGGAATCGCTACTTTTTGGATGATGACCCGGTAAAGCTAGGGAACGCGTTTTTGCAGCAAATAAAGGAGCAAGCGTCGGCGCAAAAGGATGCCGCCGATTGGTATTACGCACCGACATGGAAACGGGCGACGTTTTCAGAATCGTCCGCAAAGTCTGCGCCAAAGCTGCGGCGGTCCGCAATCATTTTCCACGATACAAGGCTGGACGAAGCGGTTGTGGAAGCGTGCAAGCGCCATTTTGAGCAGCCCTTTTTTGTAGCTCGGAACGGCGCTCCTGTCGCTGGGGCTGACAACGGATACGGGCTGGCAGATAACAGCAAAGCAGCCTACCAAGATGCTTTGCAAGCGTTTGATCAGAAAACGCAAGCGGAACCGGATGCGATCCTGTACTTTTCGCTTTCAGAAGAAGACTTCGTGGAAGAGGATCAGGAGCAAGCAGAGCGCATGCTGGAAGAAAACTACGACAGTCTCCTGCATCTCGTACAAGCGCTGGATGAACGGGATGGCTCGACGGCGATTCAACTTGCTGTCGTGGCGAATCGTCTCTTTGATGTGCTCGGCAGCGAAGAGATTAACCCTTGGAAAGCGACGCTGCTTGGCCTCGTTCGCGGCATTCCGTTGGAGTTTCCCGATCGAAGCTGCCAGTTGATCGATATTTCCGGCCAGGAGCAGCTTGTCACTTCCGGTCTGGTCGATCAGCTTTTGCAAGAGATCGAGGGAAGGCAAGATGAGCTGTTCGCTCTGCGCGGAAAGGCGAAATGGCTTCCCCACTATGATCGGACATCGCCCGTATCCCGTTCGGGGGCAAAGCTCAAAGACGATGGCGTTTATTTGCTTATCGGGGGAATCGGCGGCATCGGACTGGAGCTGGCCGATTACATCGCCAGCCAATGCAAGTCCAGCATCATTCTTGTAGGGCGGTCGTTCTTCCCTGCAAAAGAAGAGTGGGGCAACTGGCTGCGGGATCACGGCAAGCAAGACCCCATCTCGGTTAAAATCGCCCGCATGCAAAAGCTGGAGCAAAAAGGAGCGCGAGTTTTCGTCTATCAGGCGGATGTGTCCGACTTCTCCGCGCTTGCCGCGACACTGCGGCGCGCCCAGCAGGAAGCAGGAGCGATTCAAGGTGTGATCCATGCCGCCGGGCTTCCGGGCAGCAGCTTGATCCAGCAGGCAACCAAGGAGGCGACGCACCGGGTCATTCACTCCAAAGCCTCGGGTTGCCTGAATTTGAGCCGGATTCTGCGGGAAAACGACCTGGACTTTTTTGTGCTCTGCTCGTCCATCAGCACGATTTCCCCGATGATCGGGCAGTCCGATTACAATGCGGCCAATGCCTTTTTGGACGCGTATGCCGACTATCGCAACCGGGAAGGCAAAGTGGCTTTCACCAATCTGAAATGGGATATATGGAAAAACGTAGGGATGGCCGTCAAGTCCGGGATCGCGCCAGCTTCGAAGCAAGCGCTGGAGCATCCGCTGTTTGACTACAGCTTTCAGGCGGGCGGCAAAGAGCTGTTTTTTGCCAGGCTGACCTTGCAGCAGCACTGGGTTTTGCAGGATCATCGCACAGAGGAACATGGGGTGCTGTCGGGAACGGCGTTGATCGAAATGGTGCGGGAAGCTGCCGGCAAAAGCATGCTGAAAAAGCCTTACGTCCTGCAAAACGTGCATTTCCACACGCCGATAACGGTACGCGAGCAAGAGGAAAAAGAAGTGCTGCTCCTGTTCACTCCGAATAGTCGTGAAGGCTATTCGTTTACAGTGTACAGCCGTATGCGTCCAGAAGCAGATACATGGCTGCCTCATGTTACCGGGACAGTCGAGACGGTCGAGCAGCCGTTTGAGACGATCCATCTGGAAGCGCTGAAAGAGCGTTGTGCCGATAAGGATGTGCTGTTTACCGACGCGGATCACAAGAAGCACGGAGGTTATCTGATCTTCGGGGAAAGATGGCGCAACATTCGCCAGGTCATGGCCGGGAAAGCAGAAGGACTAGCGGTGATTGAGCTGCCCGAAAAATATGCAGCCGATCTGGACGACTATCACTTGCACCCGGGGATGCTCGACTCGGCAACGAGCTTTTTGCTCGGCTTTATCGACAAAACAGAAATGTTCATTCCGCTGTCCTACGAATCGCTTGCCGTTTATGGCAAAATGCCGCGGCGCATTTACAGCTACTGCAAGTATTTGGACGTAGAGTTCCCGCAAGACGGCCTGGCGAGCTTCGATATCCAGATCATGGACGAGGCGGGACGTGTGCTCGTTGAGATTCGCAACTACACGATGATCGCCGTATCCGGTTCGGTCGCCGAACGGATCAGCGACGGAAATAAGCAAAGCATCACGCTCGATCTCGCCAAATGGATGACGGCAGGCACATCTGGACATGATCTCGGCCAGGTCGGCATCTTGCCGGAAGAGGGACGTGAAATATTCGGCAAAATGCTCGCGTCTGGCGCTTCTACTGTCATCATTTCCACGACAGACCTCGAAAGCCGTGTGCAGAAAAGGCGCGACAGCAATCAGGACGGATGGGGCAGGAGCGACGAGCAGCAATCGACGAGCGTACGGATTCAGGGAAAAAGGCCGCCGCTATCCGTAGAGTATGTCCCGCCGCAAACTGACTTGCAAAAAGCGTTGTGCGCCATTTACGAAAATGATTTAGGCATAGCCCCAATCGGGATAGCGGATGATTTTTTTGAACTGGGCGGCGATTCGCTCAAGGCGATTCACGTCAGCACGAGCATCCGCAAGCAATTCCATGCCAATATGACGTTGACAGACTTTTTTCAGGAAAAAACGATTGAGAACATCGCGGCATTCATTCAAAACAACCAGCAGGCGAGACAGCAGGCCATAGCGCCAGTCGCGGCCAAGCCTCATTACATGACCTCGCTTGCGCAACAGCGGGTCTTTTTCTTGCAGGGGCTTGTGCCGAATACAGTGGGATACAACGAGTCGACCGCTGTTTTGCTGGAAGGATCGATTGAACCCGAAAAAATCGAACGCATATTTGCGAAAATCATCGAGCGACATGAAAGCTTGCGTACCTCGTTTCAAGCAGTGGACGGCGAGATTGTCCAGATTGTGCACCCGCACGTTGACTTCCGGGTAATCTCGCTGACATCGGATGAGCATTCCGTGGAGCGCGATGTGGAACAGTTTATTCAGCCGTTCGATCTGACTCAGGCACCGCTGTTCCGCGTAGGGCTGATCAAGCTCGGGGAACAAAAAAGCGTTCTGGCACTCGACATCCATCACATCATTTCCGATGGAACGTCCATTAATTTGTTGATAAAAGACTTTGCGGAACTGTACAGCGGCAAGTCGCTTCCGCCATTGGCCGTCCAGTACAAAGATTACGCCGAGTGGCAGCACGCGTTTGCCCAGTCAGCCGCTTACCGGGCACAGAAAGCGTACTGGTTGCAGCAACTGGAAGGGAAATTGCCTGTCCTGCATCTGCCGACGGATTTTCCCCGCCCGGCTTCGCTTAGCTTTGACGGCAACCGGATTATTGTAGAGCTGGATCAACAATTGAGCGAGAACATCAAGAAATTTTCCCAGGAACAACAGGTTACCTGGTTTATGACGATGCTTGCGGCTTATTACGCCTGGCTGGCGAGACTCAGCGGAGAATCGGACATACTGGTAGGCATTCCGCAAGCAGGCCGAAACCACGAGGACGTGAAAGAGATCGTCGGCATGTTCGTCAATTCGCTCGTCCTGCGCAATCGACCGGAGAGGGAAAAAAGCTTCCGCGGCTTCCTCCACGAAGTAAAGGCGAGCCTGCTGGCAGCTTTGGAAAATCAGGATTTTCACATTGAACTGATTTTGGATCAGCTCGACGTGAAGCGCGACCCGAGCCGCACCTTTTTGTACGATACGATCTTCAACTACCAGAGCATGAAAAACCGGGCAGAGGATGCAGGAACGCATGACGGAGACTTGCAGCTTTCTGCGTATCCGGTCACGGCAAAAACAACGAAAGCCGATCTGAATATCCATTTATACGAGACAGGCGCAGGCATTTGTCTGGAATGCTTTTACCGCACAGACTTGTTCAGGCAGGAGACGGTCGAGTACCTGTTTGCCGAGTACCGCAAATTGCTTGCGAGCATCACGCAAAATCCGGACTTGCTGATCGGCGAATTGCCGATTTTGCAGCAAAGCGAAGTGCGGGGCAGAGAAAAGGCGGTTGTGCCGTCTTGCGAGTACCAGCCTTTTTCCTTCGACGAGCCTGCTGCAACGGTTGTGTCGCGGTTTGAACAGCAAGTCGCGCAGTACCCCGACCAGATCGCCGTCAAACACGGCTCCGCTGTTCTGGATTACAGACAGCTCAATGCCAGGGCGAATCGCGTTGCCCGGAAAATCGCAGAGCGTACGGCTCAAACAAGCGGACACGCACCTGTTGCCCTGCTCTTTGGCAACACGCTGGACATGGCCGTTGCCTTGATCGGCGCGCTGAAAGCAGGGGTGCCCTTCGTGCCGCTGGATCGAAGCGCTCCAGCAGAGCGGTTGGCTTACATGCTCGGCGATACGCAATCGGCCATCCTGCTGACCGATTCGCAAAACCTCGCTTTGGCAGCAGAAGTGGCGGGCAAGGCGATGCTCGACATCACCACGATCAATCTGTCGGAAGAAACTGGCGGTGCTTCGGAAGAGAACCTGGAGCTGAGCATCAAGGGAGAGGACATCGCCTTTATCCTCTATACGTCAGGCTCCACGGGAAGGCCAAAGGGAGTGATGCAGAGCCATGCAAACGTCTACTACTATCTGGCGCAGCTCAGCAAGGAACTGCGGCTTCATTCGCAAGATCGCATCGCCTTGCTGACTTCGTACAGTCACGCCATTGGCATTCTCGATATTTTGGGCAGCCTGCTGAACGGGGCTGCGCTGCATCTTTACGATTTCAAGCTGGACGGAAGCATGCCGCGATTCGCGCACTGGCTGAATCAGGAGCAGATTACGCTGTTCCATTCCGTCCCTTCCGTCTTCCGCTTTTTCATGAAGAATCTGGACGATGCTGTACAGCTTCCCCACATCCGCATGGTTTTGCTGGGGGGCGAGGTCGTTTCCGGCACCGACTTTGAGTTGTACAGGCAAAAATGCGCGGACGACTGCCTGTTTGTCAATTTCCTGGGCTGCTCCGAATTGATGGTCATTTCCTTTTACATCATGAACAAAAACATGGCCGTCCCGCAGGCCAAAACGCCAGCCGGATATGTCGTGGATGGCATAGAGCTGCGGATTCTCGATGAAAGCGGCCGGGAAGTGAGCATTTTCGAATCGGGCCAGCTTTTTTATCAAAGCGACTACTTGTCTCCGGGCTACTGGAATCGGCCGGAAGAGACGGCCAACGCTTTTGTCGGCGATCCGCGAACAGGGACGGGCAGGCTGTACAGAAGCGGTGACTACGGCCGACTGTTGCCGGACGGCTGCCTGGAATACAACGGCCGAAACGATTCGCAACTGAAAATCCGCGGCTACCGCGTAGACCTGAACGAGATCGAGAGCGTGATCGACGGGCTGGATTGCATGTTGAAAAGCGTTGTCAAGGCGATCGATGACGAGAACGGCGAGCCGGTGATTGTCGCCTACTATGTGCTGAAACAAAGCGAAGCGGAAAAAGCGATCATCGGCCAAGTGAAGCAACTGCTGCCGAGCTATCTCGTTCCGTCCTTTTGGCTGGAACTGCAATCGTTTCCGATGGTCGGCCCGAACAAAATCGACCGCAATGCTTTGCCAGCCGTTGAGACCAACAGACCGAGAAGCTCGCACATCGTTCCTCCGCAAAATCGCATGGAAGAGCTGCTCGTGAGCATCTGGCAAGACATATTGGGAAAAGAGCCTGTCGGCGTAGACGACGGATTTTTTGAGCTGGGCGGACACTCGCTGTTGCTGATGCAAGTGCAAAACCGTTTGGAAAAGGAATGGCAAACGACGATTGAGATGGCCGACTTGTTCAAATATCCGACGATCCGCTCATTGGCTTCGTTTTTACAGGACAAACAGATCAGCAAAACCGATTACTTGCAGCAAAGCACGCAGCGGGGCGAGCTGCGGAAAAGCCTGCGCCAGCAACGGGGAAAACGGTAAAAATCCATCGGGGAGACAGCTGTCCGGAGTGCCTCGCGCTTCCGATGGCTGCTCCCGCTTTGGACAATGACAGGATTAAAGGAGAAGCGTATGCAAAAAAGTGTCGTGTTTGACTTCGATGGAGTGATTATTGATTCGCTTGAGGTGCAGCGCAAGGCGTTCTATGACAGCTTTCAGCTCGTTTCCGACGGTCCGCTCCCTTCCTTTGAGGAGTTTCTTGGACACAGCGGTGATTCGATTCCGAATATTTTCGCCAAAATGAACCTGCCCCAGAGCATGGTCGAGCATTATCGCAAAATCGCCAGCTCCAACATCCACCTGATCGAGATTGTGGCGGGGATGGAAGACGTGCTGCGATACATTCAACAGGAAGGCTGGAAATGCGGATTGTGTACGGGAAAAGATCGCAAGCGCACCATCCACATCCTGGAAGAATTTCGCTTGATCGATTATTTTGATGGGGTGGTCTGTTCCGATGATGTCACCCATCCAAAGCCGCACCCGGAAAGTCTGCTTGTTGCCATTGAGCAATTGCAATCCGGTATTGATCACTCCGTCTTTGTTGGCGACGGGAAAAACGACCTGATCTGTGCCAGGGAGGCGCAAGTGAAAAGCATCGCAGTCGCCTGGGGCCATAATTCGGTAGAGGTGCTCCAGCAGGAAGCTCCTACTTTTTTTGCGTACAGTGTCGACGAACTGAGACAGGCATTGCAAACCCTTTTTCAACACCCGAGAGTGTCATTATAAATAAACGGGAGTGAGTGGAGTGGTGGATGAAGAGTTGATCCATTCAAAAATCGCGATCGTCGGCATGTCCTGCCGTGTTCCCGATGGCGATACCCCTTTGGCTTTTTGGCAAAACATCGTCCGCGGTGTGGAATCGATCAAGACGTTTACGGATGAGGAATTGAAGGAGGCAGGCGTTCCTGCTGATCTCCTTCACGACCCGCACTATGTAAAAAGAGGGGCCGTCCTGAACGATACAGCGTATTTCGACGCGGGCTTTTTCCGTTATACAGCCAAGGATGCCGAGATTACCGATCCGCAGCATCGCGTCTTTCTCGAATGCGCCTGGGAAGCGCTTGAGGATGCGGGCTGCGTCCAGGATATCGAGCGTCTTGTCGTGGGCGTGTACGCCAGCTCGTGCATCAGCAGCTACTTTTTGCGTCTGTACGAAGATCAGGAGCTGGTAAAAAGGCTTGGGCACGTGCAAATCGGCATCGGCAACGAAAAAGATTTTCTCGCTTCCAAGGTGTCGTTCAAGCTCGGCTTGCGCGGCCCTTCCGTCAATGTGCAGACAGCGTGCTCTTCCTCCTTGGTCGCGGTTCATTTGGCCAGCCAAAGTCTGCTGAATGGCGAGTGTGACATGGCGCTGGCAGGGGGCGTGACGATCCGCAGTGAACAGACAGCAGGCTATGTCTACCAAAAAGAAGGCATGGTTTCTCCGGATGGACATTGCCGTGTCTTTGATGCCGACTCTGCGGGAACGGTTTTTGGCAATGGCATCGGCATCGTGGTCTTGAAGCGGTTGGCAGATGCGATTCGCGATCGCGACAACATTCAGGCGGTCATCTGCGGCACTGCGGTCAACAATGACGGAGAAGAAAAAATCGGGTACACCGCGCCGAGTCCAATCGGTCAGGCGCAGGTCATTCACGAGGCGCTCACCGTCGCCAACGTTTCGCCGCGGGAAATCAGCTATATCGAAACGCATGGAACCGGAACCGAGCTGGGCGACGCGATTGAAATAAAAGCACTGAAAGAGGTTTTCCAGGCCGAGGCGACCTCGCGCCAATTTTGCGCCATCGGGTCTGTCAAACCGAATATCGGCCACCTGGATACGGCAGCGGGCATCGTCGGCCTAATCAAGACGGCCTTGGCTCTGAAACATCAAGTGATCCCGCCTTGCATTCACCACGAGCAGCCGAACCCGAAGCTGGCATTGGAGCATAGTCCCTTTTACGTCAACACACGTCCGCGTTCGTGGAAAGACGTCAGCGATTCGCCGAAGGCAGGCGTCAGTTCGTTTGGCATTGGCGGGACAAACGCCCATGTCGTTCTGGAAGCAGCTCCTGTCTATGCTTCCGATGCTTCTGCGAGACAGCAGCATCTGTTTTTGTTCTCAGCCAAAACAGAAAAGGCATTGGCGAATACGTGCCGGAAAATGGCGCAATTTTTCCGTGCCCAGCCTGCGCTTTCCCCTGCGGATGTGTCGTATACATTGCAGACGGGGCGCGCTCATTTTTCGCATCGGAAAATGGTGGTTTGCTCTTCCGTAGGAGAAGCTGCTCGCTTGCTGGAAGCAGCCGCAATCGGCACGGCAAGCGAAAGCAGGCAGGAGGAGCTTCGCACGGCTTTTTGGTTTTCAGCGCAAAACCAAGCGCTTTGCACGATGGCGCGCGAGCTGTACCAGACTGAACAGTGCTTTGCCCGCATCTTGGACGGTTATGTCCACGACTTGTCCAAAGCTGCGTTGGCTGCGCCCAGCCTGGATCGCCTTTTGACGGGTGCCGACCTGCTGCATAATGACGACGCTTTTGACCCGATGTACGGGGAACTGAGCCAGTTTCTTTGCCAAAGTGCCTTGGCCGACTTTTTGGTTTCTCTCGGAATCAAGCCGCAGGTGGCGATTGCGGACGGGGCAGGCTTGTTTGCGGCTGTCTATCAGGCGAAGCTGGCAACCGTGTCCGACCTCGCGAAAATCATCGTCCTGAAACACAAGTGGCTTCGGGCAGCAGAAGAACAACAAAGCCGGATCGAAGCAGAACTGGCTTCGCTGTTGCGGGCAATGCCAGCGGGCAGCGCGGATCACGCTATCTTGTCCGGCGGGACTTCTGTCACGAGCGAGCTGGTTGGTCAGACAAACTTTTGGCTGCACACCATGCAAGCATCCACTTTGCCAGCGACAGCAAAGGCTCCGCTCACGGAGAGCGATGTTCACCTTGTCATTGGGATCGGGATGAAGCAGCCATCCTGGGCGGAATGCAGCCTTCCTGCCATCCATCTGTTGCCTGCGCATGGAGAGATGGAGTCGGCGGAGTGGCGTTTTGCCAACAGCTTGGGCGAGCTTTGGCAGCAGGGGGCTGCGATTGATTGGCGGGAACGGTACTCCGGCGAGAACAGAAGCCGTTTGTCCCTTCCGACGTACGGGTTCGATCGCGACAAGTATTGGTTTGAGAAAAAAGCGCGCACCGCCGCCCCTCAGCCACAGCCTAATCTTTCTCGCAAAAACGAACCGGAGAAGTGGCTGTATCGGCCTGTGTGGAAGCAATACAACGGATCTGGCCGTACCCGTACAGACGACGAGCAGTCTGGCACCTACCTGCTGTTTATCGATACGGACGGAATCGGCGAAGCGGTCAAGCAAGCGCTGCAAGCAAAAGGAAAACGCGTGTGCACGGTAAAGGCAGGGCAGCACTTTTCCAAGCTGGACCCGAATGCGTACGAGATTCATCCCGAAGAAACGGAGCAGTATCTCGCGCTGTTGCGGGAAGTGTTTACGCCGGGCCAGACCTGGAAAATCGTGCACTTGTGGAGCCTTGCAAACGAGTGCGCAGATGCTTCCCCGGCTGCCGGGCCGTCTGTGTTTTACCGTCTGCTGCACTTGGGCCAATCGTTTGGCATGCTCGATCCGCAGCAGCAAATCCAGCTTTTCGTGATTGCGTCCGCGTCTCAATCGATCACCGGGAACGAAGCTTTGCTGCCACAGCAGGCTATGGCGCTCGGGGCGGCTCAGGTGCTCACGCAAGAATTTGGCAATGTCCGCTCGGCTTTCCTGGAAATCGAGCCGGAACCATTCGTGAAACAAGGGCAGCCTGGCATGACGCTGCTTGTGGAGGAGTTGCTGAAGCAAGAGCCGGAAAACTTGCTCGCGATCCGCAACCGTCATAAATGGGTGCGCACGTTTGAACCGCTTCGCTTGGACCCGCCGACAACTGCACAGCCCGAAGCAGGCGGCGTGCATCTGATTCTCGGGGGCTTGGGCGGAATTGGCTTGACCGCAGCGGGGGCGTTAGCCCAGCACGGTCCAGCTACGATCATTTTGACAGGACGTTCGCCATTTTTGCCGGAAACGCAGTGGGAGGAATACATATCCACCACTCTCCCAAGCGACTCGCTGCACCAGAAAATTCGCGAACTGATGCAGTTGAAAGCATTGGGCGCCAAAATTCATCTGTATCAGGTCGATGTAAGCGATGAAGCACAAATGAAGGCTCTTTTGGAAGAGATAGAGGCGACGATCGGACGGATTGACGGAATCATCTTTTCTGCTGGCAGAGTCGTGAGCGATTTCTTTCAGCACGCGATCCCCCATATCCGTCGCGACATGTGTGAAGCGGAGTTTGCGGTCAAACAAACAGGGCTGCTCGTTCTGGAAAAGCTGATCCGGGAAAAAGAGATCGGGTACTGCCTGGTCAATTCCTCGCTGTCCTCGATACTCGGCGGAATCGGACTGGTTGCCTATACGGCGGCTAACCAATTCATGGACAGCTTTGTGCAAAAAGTGAACCAAGGGCAGCAGCGAACGCGATGGATGTCTGTCGGTTGGGACGCCTGGAACTTTTCGCTTGCCGATCCAGGCAGCCGCACAGCGACAAGCGAACGGCTGGAGCAATTGATTTCGCCCGCAGAAGGCCGACAACTGTTTGCGCATTTGTTTTCCCTTCTGCACCAGGAAGAGCATGTCATCGTGTCCACGACAGACCTGGAGCCGCGGCTTGAGCAGTGGGTAAACCGCCCTCGCTACATAAAAGCAGGCAAGCAAGAGAGCCAGAAAGAGATTCCCCTGGAGCAACTGCTGCAGGAGACGATTCAGGACGCGATTGGGAATGCGAACATGGGACTGGACGACAATTTCTTTGATGCAGGCGTCACGTCGCTTGATATTGTCGGGATCAACGATATTCTCCAGAAAACGATTCAGAAGCCTGTTCTGATCTCTTCCTGGTTCGAATACCCGACCATCCGCAAGCTGGCCGGGTACCTGAAAGCGGAAGACAACGATACGGCGGCAAACGATCATGGCTTCGATCGCTCTGAAATTGTCCATAAAGGGATGGATAAATTAAAGCTGCTGCGCCAAAAAGGAAAGGAGGTGCGAAATGGCTGACACGCGAAACTTCAACGGCCTGGAAATCGCCGTGATCGGCTTATCCTGCCGCTTTCCAGGAGCGAACAATCGCCAGCAATTTTGGAACAACCTCAAGGACGGGCTGGAGGCGATCACGTTTTTTAGCGACGACGAGCTTAGAGCAGAAGGAGTACCACAAGAGCTGATCGAGCATGAAAACTACGTCAAGGCTGGTGCGATCATCGATCAGTTTGAATATTTTGACGAACGCTTTTTCGGGTACAGCCCCAAAGACGCTCTGGTCATGGATCCGCAAGTTCGCCTGTTTCACGAGGTAGCCTGGGAAGCTATGGAAGACGCCGGATACGTCCCTGACCATTATCCCGGATTAGTGGGTGTCTTTGCCGGAGCATCGAGCAATTACAGCTGGAATGCCAGAGTGTATTCGTACGAAGGGGAGCACCGGGATCTCTTTTCCGAAATCCAGTTGAGCAACAAAGACTTCCTCGCCTCGCGCATTTCCTACAAGTTCAATTTAAAAGGGCCGAGCTTGACGCTCACCACCGCATGCTCGACTTCGTTGACCGCCATTCACGCCGCTTGCCGCAGCTTGCTCAGCGGCGAATGCGACATGGCGATTGCAGGTGGCTGCTCGATTTTGATTCCGCACAAGAGCGGATATATGTACGAAGAAGGGCACTTTCTGTCAAAAAACGGCCAAATTCGCGCCTTTGACGAAGCGGCATCCGGCATCCTGTTCGGGAACGGCGTCGGAGTGGTCGTGTTAAAGCCGCTGGAAAATGCGCTGGCGGACAAAGACCATATATGGGCGATTATCAAAGGCAGCGCCGTCAACAACGACGGCAACCGCAAAGCGGGATACATGGCTCCAAGCGTCGAGGGGCAAAAAGAGGTCATTCAAAGCGCCTTGCAGCTCTCCGATGTAGAGGCGGAAAGCATCTCGTACATTGAAACGCACGGGACTGGAACACAGCTCGGAGATTCCATCGAGTTTACGGCGCTCAAGCAAGTGTTTCGCGAGCGGCAAAGCGAGTGCGTCCTAGGCTCGGTCAAAAACAACATCGGCCATCTCGATGCAGCGTCAGGAGTAGCGGGTTTCGTGAAGACCGTCCTCGCCCTAAAGCACCGCCAGATCCCGCCGATGATCAATTTTGCCAGGAGCAACCCGGCTTTGGACATGGAAAACAGCCGCTTTGCGATCAACACCACACTGCGCGAATGGCAGCGTGGAGCGTATCCGTTGCGGGCGGGAATCAGCTCGTTTGGCGTCGGGGGGCAAAATGCGCATCTGATCGTCGAGGAAGCGCCAGAGGTCAGCGAATCGCTGGATACAGAGCAGCAGCCACAGCTCGTTTTGCTGTCCGCGCAAAACAGCGAATCGCTGGAACAAATGGCAGACAATCTGGCAAAGCATCTCGAAGAGCATCCCGAGGCAGTTGTTAAGCGACGAACCTCTTGAAACGGTGAATCTTGTGACAGAGCTTTTGAAATCCGGCGCACATCCGGCCCAGTTGGCCCAACTGGTTGCTTTGGCCGCGGCGGAGCGGATTGTTGGCTTCCATACCCAGAATGACTTCGGGGATTGGCTCTCCGTTTTGCATACGTTTACCTATGCCCACGCCGTGCACGAACGTTTGCGCCGCTCAAGCCATCCATTGCTCATCCGCGCCATCTACCACGGGCTAATCAGAATTTATTTGGATCGTTTTTTGAATATCCCTGCGGCACGCCGCCCAGATGGCTCGGCCGTAACAGCCGTCGACACTACTTGTCCAGAGCGGCTGCTGGAAATTTTGGATCAACGCCAGCAGGTGAAAGAAGCGGCGCGCTGGACAGCCGGCTACCTGCACGCTGGCGGCAATCCCGACGCCTTGCTTAACACTTTGGGTCATGCGCTTTTACGCGAAGACGCCGAATTTCATTCGTTTCAAATGTACGAAGCGGCAGTAGCCGAATATGACCGCTGGGCGATGCGTAGCGACGCTTTTGCCACTCGCGCTGGTGAAACGATGCTTCTGGCAGCAACCCGCTATTTGGCTGCCCATGCACCAACCCCGCGCGAACAGCCGCATATGGCCCAAATAGCCGTACGGCTGCATCGGGGAGAGCGGCTATTTGAAGAAGCGTAATCCTAACATGAAGCTTTGATTGAAGAGATGACTTACTTGTCATCTTTTTGTTTCTGAATACCTCTTTTATCTTCCAATTACATTAATGACGAAGCGACTAATGCCGGATTTTTGACTTCCACAACGGTCATTATTGTTCCTGTTCCCCAATTCCGGCCAAGCACGGCCCATTCTTACGTATTCGATGTCACAAGTCAGAGCCTTACGTTGTTATATGTGCAAAACGTTAAGGAGCTGAGGAAAGATGAACGACTTAACTTGCGTAATCATTGGAGGAGGCCATGTAGGTCTTCATTCGCTTAAAGCGATAAAGGAAGAAACACATGGAATGGTGAACGGACGTCGTCTTCGGTTTGTTCTGATCGACAAGCAATCCGGTCATATGCGCAAAATGCTGTTGTTCCGGCCGGCTGTTGGCCAGGAAGACATTATGGTTCCATGGACACATTATTCGTTCTCAGAAGGTGTCGAATTCGTTCAAGGCAAGGTTACGTCTGTGGACAGCGGGGCAAAACAGATTCAATATGAAGATACGCATGGTAATCATGCTCTCATGCCATATGATATTCTGGTCGTGGCGGTCGGGAGCATCGTTCGGAGACCGGAACCTGATCGGGGCGGCATCGCCTTGACCGATCCGCTAGCTGCGGCGGCCATCCGGGAACGCTGGCATGCTAACTTGCGGAAGGCAGTTAGTGAGATGAATCCTGAGGAACGAAAGAGATTGATGTCGATCGCGGTTGCGGGCGCGGGCATCAGCGGCGTTGAGACATCTGCCGAGCTGGCGCTTGAGATGCGGAGAGAAGCATCGTCACTAGGGCTGAACCCCTCAAATATCTCTGTTTATTTGTTGAGTGGACAAAAACGATTGTTCATGGAAGGGCCCGAAAAAGTCGGGATAAAATTGGATCAGGCTCTCAGCAATTGCGGCGTAAAAGTTCTTTACAATCGTAAAGTGACAAAGGCGGAAGAAGATGCGGTGCAGCTCAGCAATGGCGACCGTCTGCCCGTTGGTCTATGTATCTGGACAATTGGTTTGATTCCGAATCCCGCCCTTCAAAGCATGGGATTGCCGCTTACTTCGGATGGTCAAGTGCTGGTGGATGAATGTTACCGCGTCCCAGGAGCGCAAGGCGTGTACAGCATCGGAGACTGTGCAAGAATCGTTGATCCGAGTAATGGCAAGGCGGATCTGATGAGAGCCGGAGAAGGTGCGCTGCAGGCAGATAAACTGGGGAAAATCGTAATGGCCGATCTGGAGGGCCGCCCTGCCCCGGTTCACAAATCCCCTAGCTCGATAATCGATTTCTTCTGTATCGGCTTAGGAGAAGATCGCGGGTTTGTATGGGGAAGAAAGTGGGGGCTTAATATGTTCATAACGGGAAAACTGGGGTGGAAAATCAGAAAACTGGCGTGGGACAAAGGCAGCATGCTACGCTAGCAAATAGATACCACAATCAACAGCCGAAATGAGTGAGATGATGGATGGAGGAATTGTTCGTTCAGTATAGAGCGCTTATGTTCACTCTGGCATACCAATTGACAGGTTCCGCAGCAGACGCGGAAGATGCGGTGCAGGACGTGTTTGTCAAGGCGTGCCAAGTACATCCCGAACGTCTAGATGAGCCTAAGGCTTATTTGTGCAAAATGGTAACCAATCGTTGCCTCAATCTGCAGAAATCGGCACGGAAGAAGAGGGAGTTGTACGTCGGTCCATGGCTCCCCGAACCGGTTCGGACGCAGGAGGCGGAATCGCTCGAGACGACAGTCATCCGCCGGGATCTGCTGTCATACGCGATGCTTGTACTGCTCGAGCGGCTGACGCCGACAGAGCGGACGGTCTTTGTCCTACGTGAGGCGCTAGGCTTCGACTACCCTGAAATTGCGGAACTGCTCGGCAAGCAAGAGGCGAACTGCCGCAAGCTGTTAAGCCGGGCAAGAAACAAAATGGGCATCGCCGAGGATGAGCAGGTTGCGGCCGAAGTAATCGAATTGGAATGGGTTAGCCGATTCCTCATCTCTCTGGAGCAAGGGAACGTTGATCATCTAATGTCGCTGTTGGCCGAAGACGTCATGTTCGTCGCCGACGGAGGCGGGAAAGCAAAAGCGTTCAGGCATCCGGTGAAAACACCCGAGCTTGTGGCTCGAGTTCTATTCGCCGGAATCCAGAAGTTAAGGTCCTATTCCCAGGGAGATTTCCGTTTCGAGGTTGTCCCTCTGAACGGGGAGACCAGCATCATAATCCGTTTGGGGAGCGAAACCGTGGCTGCAGTATTCATCCAACTCCGACACGGAAAGCTTACGCGAATCTATGCTGTACGTAACCCGGATAAGCTTGCCCAGGTTTAGGTAGTGAAATGAAATTTTCATAAACCATACAACAAACAGGAAACGTTAGATCGACAATACAGCGGCAGTCTATAACTTTATTTTCTCGTTCAGGCCTGCCGCCGTTTGAAATACTACTATAAATTGGACACATATACACAACGACTCTTTGGGCGAACACTTCTACGGTGTTCGCTCTCTTATATGGTTGTTCATGAGAGTGCTGGGTCTACCTGTTTACCTAACAATATCATTATTATTCAAGTCTGCATCGAATAGTATGTTTACAGGGAGGGGTAGGTTATACAAACACTATTGTCTGTCATCCGGGATTCCCAGAGCGTAGCGGGGGTTTTGCTCAATCGGTAACAAAACCATTAGGGGAAATTGGTGAGCAAAGGAAAGAATACGTATAAGAGGCATAATTAATGAAAAGAATCATCCAAAAATTTAATTATGCTAAGCACGATCAAAAAACAAAAGTTATAATATGGTGAAATTCAGTTCATGAAAATGCTATTTCATGAACTGAGTTTAATAAGAATGAACTTAAACGGCACTAATTAAGACATACATGCGCAACCATTCTATATAACGAAGGAAATGCAGATCTACTGGCTATTTCTGAACTTCTTGGCCATAAAGACCCCAGTACTAATAAAATTTATACGAAGATCAAACAGGAAAAAATGCGTTCAGTGCTTGAATCCAATCCATTAAACTATTAGAGATTTCCTTCTTTTCAAGTTCAAGTGGTTGCACAAATGATGCAACCACTTTTGCTTTAATGTACAGATGTTGCTTTTAAACTCTTGTACCAATGGAGTAATGTTTACGTTAACAGACAACAGTCTCAACGATTTCTGCTCTTTTTATCAGTTTACATAATATATATTATCGGACTCAAAATAATATCAAGCAAAACAGCAGTGAAGAACCACCTATCCCAGCCGAAAATGACCAACCAGCACCAACAACAAACTCAAATCAGGCCAACCGTACATAACCAGCCATTTGCCATACAGCCGCCACAAATAACCGGCATGATCCAAACTGTTTTCCTTCGACAAAATGCATCATTCGTCAAAGTCTCACATCAAATAGCTGATAGGACGTAAATGCCCGGCATTGCCGATTTTCCGCTGGCTCAATAAGATTCATCCATGACAACAAATCCAAGCAAGCTTTCACAATAGCTTCAGCAGCTCTGGATCTGTAAAAGCTAAAGCTTTATATCTATGAACGGTAAACCACAAACCACCACGCTCTAAGACATGTCCCTCAGACAACACCACAAAAATTCACCCACACGAAAAATAATGAAATATTTTTAAAATTATATATTTACATTTATTGTAAATTAAATTATATTACAATTAAGATCACTATGACTAAAAAACAACCACACTCACCTGGAGGTCCCGACATGACAAAAGTAAAAACAAAATCGACGGCAGCCACCACCTCTTCCAAAAAAAGATCCTACGAAGATACGCTAAATAACCTGGCCCACTACTTGGAGAAAAAACCAGGCAAACGAAAATAAAAACAAAGAGTGCCCGGCAAAAGCGGCACTCTGTTTGGCGTGAATCGAGGCTACGCCATCCTCTCTCTTCTCTTCCTTGCTCCACTACCTCTTGTCGATCCCCTCAGCCAATCGCTACTCTTCTTCTGGAGACTCCATCCAGCCTATCACGTAAAAATCCGTCAACAAGCGAACGATTTTCCCATCTGCATCGTAACCGATATAGCTTGCGTAGCTGCCATCGCCCCAGCCGGACGAAAACATGGCAATGTTTGCGCCATCCCCCATGTCTTTCACCAGCCAGTTCCGTGTGTGTTTGTACGTCTGATCCATTTCCTCCATCAATGTTTCGAAGTATGTATCATCCTGCTCCATTTTGCTCTCCAATTGTTTGCATGCCACTTCGTCCATAAAGCAGCCTATGCCTGCGTCAACGCCGTAGCCAAAAAACTCATGAGGTGCGAGCTGAGAGACGTCCGAGTTTTCCCAGACCGCCATTTTCCAACTCACTACCGGCTTATCTGCAAACACAATCCGGGCCAAAGCGACGCGCTCATCCGGTTCCAATTCTTCCTCTGGCGACTTCGCTTCATCCAAATGCTGTACTTGTGCAATCGCGAGCTGAACCGGGAAGCTGCCTGTCGGGAATGTTTCCGTAAATGGTTCCGTTTCAAACATGACTAGCGGGTCATTGGCGACGATTTTTCCTGTTTGAATCTGGAGCTGGCCGATGTCTTGGCGGAAAAGGCGGTATTCATAGCCGTCCTGTTCCGTACGAAATCCTGCTGCAAATGCGCTCTCAAAAAAATCAGGATAATGCTCTCTCACACGTCATTCCTCCTAGCAAATCCATTTGGTATCGCTACAGAATGAAGCAACCCACTGTCAGGTAGTTGCCAGCGGGTTGTCAGTCTTCGCATTCGTTTCTTGCTTGTTTATTTCGTTAAAGCTGCGTCCAGCGCCACTTCGATCATTTCGTTGAACGTCGTTTGGCGCTCATCCGCCGAAGTCTCTTCTCCGGTCAAAATGTGGTCGCTTACGGTCAAGATGGACAAGGCGTTGCGTTTATGCTTGGCAGCCAATGTGTACAGCGCGGAAGACTCCATTTCGACGGCAAGCACCTGGTAAGTCGCCAGTTTTTTGTACAGGTCAAAATTTTCGCGGTAGAAGCTGTCGCTGGTGAAAATATTGCCGACTTTGACCGACAGGTTGCGTTCAGATGCTACTTGGTAAGCTTTGTGCAAAAGTTCAAAGCTCGCTGTCGGAGCAAAGTCAATCTGGTTGAACAGCAAGCGGTTTACTTGCGAATCAGAAGAAGCGCTCATCGCGATGATGACGTCGCGCACTTTGATGTCTTCCTGGATCGCTCCGCACGTTCCGACGCGAATCAAGTTTTGCACGCCGTAGGACTCCATCAGTTCATTCACGTAAATCGAGATAGACGGAACGCCCATGCCTGTTCCTTGGACGGAGACGCGTTTGCCTTTGTATGTACCTGTGAATCCGAGCATGCCGCGCACTTCATTGTAGCACTCGGCGCCTTCCAGGAAAGTTTCCGCAATGTATTTGGCGCGCAACGGATCGCCAGGCAGCAAAATCGTTTCTGCGATTTGTCCTTGCTTCGCTCCAATATGTATACTCATAATCGCTTGCTCCTTCTCTTACAAAAAATTTCCTACCTGACTATCGTACTACAAAAACCGAACGATGCAAAATGAAAAATAGAGAGCGATACTATGGCAGCATCGCTTATTTGAACCGTGTATGTCATTCGTCTGGTTGCTGTAAAAAGGAGATGGCCTCCAGGTGATCTCCCAAGTCTGTCAACTTGCTTTGCGCATCGCGTTCCGGCGTGATTCGCTGCTCCTTGCCTGAAAGCCGCTCAATCCTCGTGCGGATAGATGTCACGCGCAGTTCTTTTTGCAAAGCGATCGCTTGTGCTACGGCTGGGACGAGAAAATAGTGGGCACCGATCGAGGAAGCAGCTTCCCGCGTGATGGCAAAAGGAAGATCGTTCATCGACGCACCGCCAAGCTCACTGCGATTGAGCAAGCTATTGAGGAATTGTTTGGCTAACTGCACCGGGTACTGTTCTTCCTTCACCCTTACAGGTGAACAGGCGGCGTGCCGTACAGCAATATCACCGCCGCGATAGCAGGAACGGACAAACGGCTGAAGCTCGTGGGCGGCGACGATTTGCTCCGCCGCAAGAAACAGCCACACGTCGCCCGTCGCTTCGCGCGCTCCCACTGTACGCCACACATCTTCCCCGAGCGCAAAAGGATAGACGAAGATGCGCAAGGCGCTGCCAGAGTAGGAAAGTACCTGTTCCAGCGAGCGATCTTGACTGCCGTGCACGACGACGACGATTTCCAAGGGACAGAGCTTCTCAGCCTGTTTGAGCACCTTGAGCACCGTTTTTTCATCCTGTTCGACTCCGACGATAATGCTTAGTCTGCCCTGATTCTCCCATTTTTCCACATGGCTAATGCGGACGCCTTTTGCGTCTTTGCGCTCTCTTGCGGATTCTCTTGGTCCTTTCTTTCCGTTTGGCACCCCATCCATCGGCCTCCTTGTCGTCTGATTCCTGGTAGAACACAGAACGCAGATGCAAAAGTCCTGTTTCTTGCGCCAAAATCCGGTGTCGTTCCCCATCCGGCATGGCTCCGCGCTCATTTTTATCTTGGAGGAGCATGTGAATCGCTCGCGCATGTTCCTCGAATAAGACTGATTTTGGTTTGGCTAAAGCCTGACTTGGCGGCAATCGCTTTCGTGCGGAGCGCTCGATTGGCTCACAGGTGATGGCAAGACCTTTTTTGACGGCTTTCACAAGCGCCACGGCCGGAATGCACAAGGCTCGAAAGTCGATCGTCTCCAACGCCTTGCGGTTCAGTATGAACGGAGCCTTTTCCAACGAAGCCGAACCGAACTGCCGATGACCGAGCAACTGATTCAGGAAGGAAAAGGCGTAGCGGACAGAGCCCGGCTTCGTTTTTGCCTGTCCATAGTCGTCTGCGCACATGACGACGTCATAGCCTTGCTGGACTTTTGCGATCCACTTTTTATAACAAGCCTGTGACAAGCCGTTTCGCTCGTCCAGAAAAAGCAGAACGCTTCCCGTTGCGTGCTTGGCGCCAATCGCCCGGCATTCGCTGCTGCTGGCATTGCTCTCGGCCGCAATCACTTTCGCTCCCCACACGTAAGATACAGAGACATCGTCCGCATGGGGCTGCAACCCTGCGCAGACGATGACCATTTCCGCGCCAGGAGTCACTTGCTTGACAGCGTGAACCAAGCGCTCTACATTCCTGGCCTGGTCATGGGTCGGGATAATGACGGACAAAAGACCTTGTACATCGTGTGTAGCGTCCATCGGCAGTTCCCCCCATCGACAGAAATGTAAGGCTTTACCCATATTGTACGTTTCCCGGCAACAATAGGACACGGCTGCTATCCCCGCGCGTTCTATCCAAATCCGCATGCAAAAAAGCAGGACGATGGAAGCGTTGTCCGTCGCCCTGCTTTTGATTGCCTGCCTTGCATTCCCTTTTGTCAATTTACGCGGCGCTGCCAATCGCGCTGCCGGACTCGACGCGCTTTGCGCGAGCGGGCGATGGCACAGCCGATCAAGAACAAATTCATCCCCAGCCAGGCGATCAGCACGCTGTATCGCGCCACGGGAGGACTGTCGTCCAATGCTAACGCCGAAGCGATTACTGTCGGTTTCGGTTGCACAGGTAGATCGTGGCGCTCTAGCGGGTAGGAAACCGCAAGTGCCCCGGCCGTGACGGAGAGCTGTCCGTCTGAAGCGAGCTGGACGAGCGGCTCCGTGCCTTTTGGAACAGTCGCGTACAAATCATCCTTTGCCGAGTAAGTCACTTGGCTGTCACTGCCCGGTGACGACACCTCTGTGTAACGCTCTCCTTTGGCGGCAATTTGCTTCGTCTCATAGCCGTTCAACCCGAAATCGAGCAGCTTGACTACGTCTTTGTACGCATAGTTGCTTGAAGCCGCTTTCATCGTGACAGCGATCATCTCCGTATCGCCGCGTTTGGCAGAGCCAACCAATGTATGCATCGCCTGATCGGTAAAACCATTCTTGATCCCGGTTGCCCCGGGATAATCGCGCAGCAGCTTGTTGTGATTGATCAGCTCCGATTTCCATTCCTTCCCGTCCCATGGCAGGCGGTTGGTGCCGACGATTTGCCGGAAAATCGGATTTTTCATCGCGTACTGGGCGATTTTGGCCATGTCGGCGGCTGTCGTGTAATGATTCGGATCGTGCAAGCCGTGTGCGTTGGCAAAATGAGTTTCTGTCACGCCCACTTTTTCAGCCAAGTAAGCGTTCAGTTCCTGGGCGAACTGCTCGGTAGTGCCGCTCATATGCTCCGCGATCGCAGTCGCAGCGTCATTTCCCGAGTGCATCAGCAAGCCGTATTCCAGTTTGCGCAGCGAGACTTGCTCGCCTTCTCCCAGGTAAACCCGCGTTCCTTCTTCAAATCTGGCTTTTTTGGAAACCGTGACGGTATCATCCGGATTTCCTTTTTCGATGGCGTAAATGCCGGTAGCGATTTTCGTTATGCTGGCAGGGTATAGCCTGACATGAGGGTTCTTTTCAAACAGGACTTGTCCCGTTGTCGCATCGATGAGGATGGCCGATTCGCCAAACAGTTGGTCTGGTGCAATCGCAGGCGCTCCCTCAGCAAAAGCCACAGGCACGTCGAGATTGACCATCACCGTGACCACAACGAGAAGGTACGTGAGTAGAAAGCGCATGTTAGTCTAAATCCTTTCCTTGCTTGTCGGGTGTTAACGTATGGCTTTTGACTATTTGACTGGATGACGCTCGGCTTTGGCCGTTATTTCAACCGCTTGCCGAGCAAATCGTGAATCATTTTGAACTTCGGATTGTCCGCAAAAGCTTCCTCGAAGCCGCTGACGTGCTCGCGGTACAAAGCTGCGGCAGACTCCAAATCTTGTTTGACGTAGAGCGAAAAAATTTCTTCCAGCTTTTCTTCAAGCGTCGAATCCACTTCCGCCGGAGTCAAAATCTCCTGGCGCAGGTTGTTCATCAACACATCGAGCTGATGGGTGATGACAGACGCTTCATGCAGCTGTTGCAGCACATCCTTCGGAATATTTCCGTCGTATTTGTAGCGCAGCTCGTGCTCGTTTGTCGCCCAGAAGTTCATGCCGAGTGTACGAATTTGGATTTCACAAAAAAGGGTACGCTTTTCGCTCCCGTGATATACGGTATAAGAAACAATCATATGGATACTGCGGTAACCGGAATCTTTCGGGTTAGCGATGTAGTCCTTGATGTCGTGAATGACGATATCTTCCCGCTCATACAACAACTGCTGTACTTCTCTGACGTCATCGACATAGCGGCAAACTACGCGCAAGCCGGCGATATCCTGAACTTCCTTGCCGACTTCCTCTTGCCAGTTGGCTTGCTGAAAATCGATTCCCTTCTCGTTCGCCTTTTTGATGAGACTGTCCACTTTCTTGACTCGCCCCACCACAAATTCAATCGGAGAATAGCGGCCGCTTTTCAAAAAGCCGTACTTGATTCCTTTCAGTTTGAGCTTCAATTCCTCTACTGCCTGTTCATACGGTGCCAAGAAATGGACCATATTGTTCAAGACTTTGCTTGGCACATGGGTACCTCTCATAAAAAACACCTCCAATTACTTCCAGAGGAAAGGTGATGCATCAAAAAACGGCTGCGGATTTACGTACGTATTGCCAATCAACATGCCGTAATGAAGGTGAGGGCCTGTAGAAAAACCCGTCGTGCCCATTTGCCCAATCACCTGACCCTGTTTCACTTCCTGCCCGGCCTTGACGGACAGCTTCGACATATGTGCGTAGATGGAAAACACGTTTAGACCGTGATCAATAATGATCGTGTTGCCTGTCAAATAAAGCGAGTCTGCCAAAACGACCTTGCCGTTGTTGCTCGCCCAGATCGGCGTTCCTGTTTTGTTGGCCAAGTCAATCGCTGCATGGCGATTGGCAGGCACTCCGTTGACCACGCGCTGGTAGCCAAACGGGGTTGTCAACGTTCCTTTCGTCGGTACGATAAATGGTTCGGTAAAGTACGGAGTCGCCCGTGAGCTTGCGCGAGCGGCGTTGATTTTTTTCTGATCGGCATCGATGCGGGCCGTATCCTGACGCATGGCATTCATTTGCTTGCTTACCGTCAGCTTGTCCACTTCGAACTTTTTCGGTTGAACCGTCACGGCAACAGACAGCTTTTTGTCTGCCGATTGCAGCTTGTAGTCTCCCGGCTTCACGTCAAATGGAATCGGGATAAATCGGGCATACTCGTTAGAAGAGGACTGCAAACGGTATGTTCGCGAAAAGAGCGTGACCGTTTGAGGCTGTTTGCTGCGCACCAAAATCACATCGCCGGGATACGTCTTGGCTGGCGTCACGCTAAGCGATGGTTGTTGTTTCTCTGCACTCGCGTAAGCGCCTTCCAGTACCTGGCTGTAAACGGTCGTTCCAGACGTGAGCGTCAACGCAACGACCATCATTAAACTGACCATCGATTGGAACATAAGCACGCTCCCTCCCATTTTCTAGTATAACAAAACCGAACTTGAAAGGAAAAAGAAAAAGAAGGCTATCCGACTAGCCTTCTCCAGTCACAGCAGCTTTTTTACAGTTTCTTCGTGTAGTCTGCCATCATGTCCATGATCGATTGCACTCCGGTCAGCATTTCGCTGGCCCGTTTCGTTTTTTGCGAGATGTTGTCAAAATCAAGCCGCCCTCTTTTGCGATCATTCCAGCGTTTGAACAATTCTTCCGCCATGCCGGGATTGCTCCTGACTGCCCGGACGCGCATGGAGTCTTCCACGACCCACGCTTCGAATTCAGGATTTTCCTTCAGAAGCTTTTTCACTTCTTTTTTCTTCATCGTCGAAACGTCACTCCTTTCGCATGTACAAACAAGAATAGAGAGCTGTTCGTTACACCATATGACTAGTCCGCGAATGTGCTTGTGTGTTTGCACCCTGTCTAAAAGAAAGGGCTGCAACGCAAAACAAGAGAGGCCCCGTAGAAGGGACCTCTCTTCATCCAGCTATTTACTTGTCCGAGCGATGAGCTTAGCGGCCAGCCATTTGTTGCTCAGCGAAACTTACCAGACGCTTCGTAATTTCGCCACCAACCGAACCGTTTTGGCGAGAAGTAGTGTCTGGGCCGAGATTTACACCAAATTCAGATGCAATCTCATACTTCAGTTGATCCAGAGCTTGGTTCGCTTGAGGAACTACCAGGTTGTTGCTGCTTCCGTTGTTGTTAGCCATGATTGATTCCTCCCGACGCGTTTTTTTCTCCCGGGACGGATTTGAACCGCCTGCTGCTCGCCTCTCACCGACTGAGACCGGAAGATGATTTTGAGGGCCAAGAGGTGGTTGTCAACCTCTTGTGATACTATCATCCCACGAGATCGCATCTCCATACGCTCCAGCGAAATGTAAAATCTGACAAAGTTGTCCCGGCCCTTTATGCTATAATGAGGCGTATAGTTTGGAGCTGAGAGGGGTTAGCTTTTGTGAGTGAATCAGGAAAAGTATTGCTCATCGACGGCATGAGCTTTTTATTTCGCGCGTTTTACGGGTCTGCCTGGGGCGGTGCCTATCGGCAAACCTCCACAGGTATTTACACGAATGCGGTGTACGGTTTTACGAAAATGATGCTGGATTACGCCGAGCTGGTGCGCCCGACCCACCTGATCGTCGGCTGGGATGTGGCGTCGCGCGAATCGCTCGTGCGCAGCCAATGGTTTGACGGCTACAAGTCCAATCGCACGGCGCCGCCGGACGAGCTGATCCCGCAATTCGACCTGGTCAAGGAACTGACCGCTGCCTTTTCCGTCCCGAACATTGGCTGTCCGGGATACGAGGGTGACGATGTGCTCGGCACGCTGTCCACGCGTCTGTCTGACGAAGGACATGAAATCGTCATTGCGACGGGCGACTATGACAGCTTGCAGCTCGTCGATGAAAATGTCAGCGTGAAAATCCTGAAAAACGGCGGCAAGCATGAGCATTACAACCCGGCGAGCCTGCTCGCTTTGCGCGGGATTTCTCCGGAGCAGGTGGTGGACGTCAAAGCGTTGATGGGCGATACGTCCGACTGCATTCCGGGCTGCCCGGGAATCGGGGAAAAAACGGCGACGAAGCTGATTACGGAGCACGGCAACCTGGACAACCTGTACGAAAACTTGAAAAACTGCACGCCAAAAATGCGCAGCAAGCTGGAAGAACATCGCGATCAGGTGTACTTGAGCCAGAAGCTGGCGACGATTATTCGCGACGTGCCTGTGGAGTTTTCCATGGAGGAAGCGGCCTGGACGTACGATTCCTCGACTGTGCTTGGCAAATTTGAAGAACTCGAATTTGGCCGCAGTCTGGCGACAAGAGTAGGTTAATCATAAAGCCGATAACCGCTGCGCTCCGACTTTTCCCGTAGAAGTCGGAGCGTTTTTTCGTGTTTACCTGTCTCGGCGACACAGTGAAAAAACACCTCGCTGGCTATCAACGAGGTGTTCGCTTGTATGGATTTGCTTTTTTCGCTTGCTCCTGGCGGGAAGACTCAAACACGTCGAGCAATAGCCCGGTATTTTCTTCCCCTTCTGCCTCCCAGCTCGTAGCGAAGCGAACCCGATGGGAGACGCCAAACAAATCGTACGTCTGGACAAGATGCTGTCTGGCGGAACCGACAATCAGGCTGTGCAGGCGCACTTGTTTCTTTTGCCCGAGGGCAACCAGCTTTTCCTGCACGTAGGGCGAGATTCCGCCAATGCCGTCCGTGATCATCACAAAATCGGCTCCTTGCCACGCTTTTTCCGTCTCGACAAGCTCCATCGCCCGCTTCATCGGCGCATCAAAATGCGTCCCTCCGCCAAACACCATTTGCGCCAGACTGTAAAAAGCCGCCCAATCCGGCTTGCGATGATACAGCGGCTGCTCCTTCAACTCTCCTTTTGCGCCGAACAAAAGCAGGACGAAATCCCGCTTTTCCAGCATGGACAGGGCGGCAAACGTCATGAGAAAAATTTGCGCCAGCCGCAGCTTCGCGCCGCGCATCGAATGAGAGGTGTCCAGCATGCAGATGACAGGCCCTTTCGGCGGTTCCTCTACCCAACCGGATGTATCGTACGTCATCAGTTTTTGCTCCACCCATTTGAGCAGGAAGTAGTTCTCGAAGTCCGGATCGGCGAGCAGTACGGCTTCGCCTGGCAGCATGTGGGCAATATCGCCCGATTGCCGCAAATCGTAGTATTCCTCCGGCAAATGACGGGAACGAATTTCTTTTCGCCGTACCCGAAAGCGATGCACCTGACGACCGACCTCGTTTAAAAAGGCAACCAGATCGGGATGGCGCTTCAATTTTTCGATCCACTTCAAATACTGCTCAAAGCTTTGCCTGCGCAGCTTGCCCAAGTCGTGACCCCAACTGCGGTTGGCAAAACGCTGGCTTGCGGCGAACACTTCATCGACAAACAGCGTATCCAGCTCTTCTGTGGAAAGCGTTCCTTTCAAAGACTGCTCCAGCCACTGGCCGAGTTCTTTTTCCAGCGCGTCCATGGCGTCTTTTTCCTGCTTTTGCAGACGATCAAGCTGCTTTTCCCGCTGCGCCAACTCTTCCTCCAGCTTTTTCACTTTTTGCAGCAGTTTGGCTCGCTTCGTGAACTGCACGCTCATTTCCTCGCGAAGCTGTGCGATTTTCGTTTGCAGAGCGAGAATTTCCGCACGCACGAGTGGCTTGTTGTCCAGCGCCTCCTGCTTGTCTTCCACCACACGCTTGCCTTGTTGCAGCGTATAGCCGACAAGCTCCAGCTTCGCCTTTTGCTTTTCCGTCAGCAAATCAGCCACCTGCGCCTCTTTTGTCCCTTCCTGTCCCTCCTGCTCTTTCAGGCCAGCGAGCAGCGGAGTGAGCTTGCGATCTTTCTGGCGCTGCTTCACTTCGTCCGCGAAAGTTTCCGTGAGCCACAAAAGCGACTTGATCGCCGTCTTGAAGGCGGCACTTTCGTTGCCCATCGTCCGGGGATGGATCATTCGCGTAAAATACTGCTTCATCAGCGTGCGAATCAGCCAATGGTGAAAAGGGGTCGATTCCTGGCTTGCATCAATCTCGGGCTTTTCCAAGTAAAACACGAGAAAAAAGTCTGCGAGCAGCTCGCGATCAAACCACTCGGCACGGGTTTGCGCTTCTAGTACCCATTCCTGGGCTGTGCGCGAAGAAGCGAGATACGTCTCAAACAGATAGCGATCGACCCCGCTGGCACGAATCATCATCGTCGCTACCCCCTATAACGTAAAATCGTACTCCGCTCCGGCAATGTCTTTATCGAAAATCGTCCGGTACGTCTTCTGCAACTGCTGCAAAATGCGCTCGCCTTCGATACGCAAGTACGAGTATTTGACCGTGTATTTTTCCACGTTGTGAATCAAGCGGTTTTTTTCCAGCACATACGCCCCGAGATCGTGCTCGCGCTTTTCCCACTGGATCAGGCGGTTGCGCAAATCTTTGGCCGTCTCTTCCAGCTCGGCCCGACATGCTTCCAGCAGTTGTCCGTTGCGCTCCATGGCTTCTTTGCCCAGCTTGGCGCCGACTTCTTTTTTGAACTGGAAAGCGTGCAGTTCCGATTCCTTTTCCTTCCATTTATCTGCGGTTTGCTGCAAGCGCTGCAACGGCAGTTCGTTTTCCAGCTCAGTCTTGAGCATTTGCGTGAATTGCTGCTCGAACAGCTCGCGCATGACCGGCAAGTCTTCCGGCAAGTCCCACAGCATGTGCGGCGTAAACACCGTATCCCAGATCGTCACCTGCTCCCGGCCGTGCAGGGCGGCAGACGTGCGCCACACCCCGGCGATTTTGCTCCAGCGGCGGTCGGACAGCACGTAATCTTTTGCTTCCATGTCCTGTTTGATCCGGTACAGGAAGTAAATCAGCGCCTCCGGGATGGTCACTTGCTTCGCCGCGGCCTGAATGTCTTTCATATCGTACAGCGAGAAAACGACGGGAAGCGGGCCGCTCGGCAAGGAAAACATCCGCTCGTAGCTCGACGCCTGCTGCAAGTAATGAACTTCGTAACGGAACAGAAAACGGTCGTACAGGGCACTCAACTGCTCGTCATCTTCCGGCAGCTCGTTGGAAGCCGCCATTAAAAATTGCAGCGGGACTTCTTCCCGCTCCCGGCCGTTGAAGTACAGCCGCTCATTCAAAATGGACAGCAAGGCGTTCAAGATCGCACTGTTCGCCTTGAAAATTTCGTCGAGAAAGGCAAACTGCGCATTCGGCAAATAGCCTTCCGTTTTTCGCACGTAATGGTCGAGCTTCAACTGTTGAAGCGACACGGGGCCAAAAATCTCGTCTGGCGTGGTAAAGCGGGTCAACAAGTATTCAAACCAATGCTCAGAGCCGAACAGCTGTGCCACGGAGCGAGCCAGCTGCGACTTCGCCGTTCCCGGCGGGCCGATCAGCAGCGCGTTTTCCCCGCTCATCATGCCGAGCATCAAAAGGCGTATCAATTCACTTCGCTCCAAAAAACGGCGCTCCAACAGCTCGATCGCCTGATCCATTTTTCGCTGGATTGGTGTTGTCGTATTCATCGTCGTTTGGCGCACTTTCGCATCATCACGAACGGCGCCGTTCCCCCTCTCTTGCCTCGTGCCCTAGTCATCGATAAGTAGATCGTGCTTGGCTTGCCTCCTGCTCATTTAATAGTGGCATATTGTGGACGAAAATGCCAGTTTTCGAAGCGTCAGCCTTCTTAGGCGCACGGGCTTTCACCCATGAATTTGCTTGTGCATATGGTGTGGCAAAAGGGTGTAAGCGACTCGAAAAAACGAGAGGAGGTACAGCATGGGGATTGAACTTGCGTGGTTGCACGGTGTGTATGTGTTGTTCGTACTCGGCATCATTTTCATGATGGTTATGCGCAGGGACACCAGCTTGATCAGTATCGTCGGAATCGCGCTGCTGGGTCTGGTTGCCACCGGATCAGTGACGTCAGCCATCGGCGGGATTTTCGGCAGCTTCATTTACGCCATAACTGAGCTTTTGCCGACGATTTTGGTCATCTGTATTATCGTGGCGATGAGCCATGTGCTGACAGATACAGGGGTCAACGAAACGATGATCCGCCCGATGACCCATTTGATTCGCAATGCTACATTGGCGTACTGGGTGATCGGGATTGTGATGATGGTCATTTCCTGGTTTTTCTGGCCATCGCCTGCCGTCGCCCTGATCGGTGCGGTCATGCTGCCCGTTGCCTTGCGCGCAGGACTGCCTGCGATGGGCGTGGCGATTGCGATGAACCTGTTCGGGCACGGGATCGCGCTCTCCGGCGACTTTGTGATCCAGGGAGCGCCGACGTTGACAGCGAAGGCGGCGGGCTTGCCTGTTCAGGACGTCATTTCCGCCAGTGTTCCGCTCGTGATCGTGATGGGCTTGGTCACGACGATCATTGCCTTCTGGTATTTGAAAAAAGACATGCGGCTGGGGAATATTCCGGCGTCCACAAACGACACGCCAGCAACCGCTCACGTCTTTAGCGCGGCGCGTGTTCCGCTGCCAACAGGCACCCGGCGTTTGCTTGCAGCGCTCGTTCCGCTTTTGTTTGCGCTCGATGTGGCCGCGATGTTCGCCTTCGATTTGCGCGGCGGCGATGCGACAGCGCTGGTCGGGGGGACCGCTCTTCTGATCTTGCTGATCGCGACGATGCTTGCCCACAAACAAAAAGGGCTGGAACAAGTGACCAGCCACCTGATTTCCGGTTTTCAGTTCGGATTTAAAGTGTTTGGGCCAGTCATTCCGATTGCCGCCTTCTTTTACATGGGCGACAGCGGGTTTGTCAAAGTGTTCGGCGAGGTGCTTCCGCCAGGCTCGCAAGGTATCGTCAACGATTTGGGCGTGGCACTCGCGCACACGATTCCGATCAGCAAAGAAGTAGCGGCGCTGACGGTAGCGGCTGTCGGCGTCATCACGGGGTTGGACGGTTCGGGCTTCTCCGGAATTACGCTGGCAGGCTCT
Organism: Brevibacillus sp. FSL K6-0770; assembly: GCF_038000275.1. Taxonomy (NCBI): domain Bacteria; kingdom Bacillati; phylum Bacillota; class Bacilli; order Caryophanales; family Paenibacillaceae; genus Brevibacillus; species Brevibacillus sp. FSL K6-0770. The sequence continues at coordinate 3,014,822 of NZ_JBBOBQ010000001.1, read as the reverse complement.
CTCGCCCAACTGTTCGCGACCGCGCTCGGGGCAGGCGCTGCTACCTTGACCGCTCTCGGACAGATTGCCGCCATCTGGGTAGGCGGCGGAACGATTATCCCCTGGGCCTTGATCCCCGCTGCCGCGATCTGCGGCGTCGACCCGTTCGAGCTGGCGCGGCGTAACTTGTATCCGGTCGCAATCGGCCTTTTGGTGACGACAATCGTGGCGATGTTCCTTTTGTAGCTATCAAACAGATTTTGATCCATAAAAAAAGACGAATGGCCTAGTCGCCGTTCGCCTTTTTTTCTTCTGTTTTGGCCCAAGCTTCATACACTTGTACTAGCATCCCATTTGGAATGGAAAGGAAAAAACGCTATGAAGCTGTGGGGAAAAAGTATCCAGGTCGCGGCGACTTACATCGGCACCGTCGTGGGAGCCGGATTTGCGAGCGGCCAGGAAATTCTCGCGTTTTTCACTTCATACGGCCATGCTGGCACCGTCGGCATTTTGCTCGCCACGTCGCTGTTCGTCTGGCTTGGCTACAAAATGATGCTTCTCGCCCATCAGCTGCGGACCCCTTCGTATGAATCGTTCAACCAAAAGCTGTTTGGCCCGATGATCGGCCGCACGATGAATGTGCTGGTCTTTTTGACCTTGTTCGGCGTCACGACCGTCATGCTTGCCGGGGCTGGCTCTGTATTGGAGGAGCAGTTCGCGATTCCGTATTTGGCTGGAACAGCCGGGACGGTTTTGCTCGCGCTGTTGATCTTGAGAAAAGGGCTGGATCAGCTTCTCTTGGTCAATGCGATCGTCGTCCCGTCCATGCTCGTCTTCGCCCTGCTGATTTTGCTCGACAACAGCGTCGAATCTCCCTTGCCGCTCGCCAAGCCCTCCAACTACGCCTTCCTCTGGAAAACGATTCTTTACGTGTCGTTCAATCTGGCGATGGCCCAATCTGTCCTGATCCCGATCGGTTATGCGATCCGCGAAAAGGTTGTCCTGTTCCGGGCCGCCGTCATCGGTGGAGTCGTGCTCGGTTTCATGCTGCTCGTCGTGCACACGGCCATGTTGGCAAACTGGGATGACGTGCGCTTCATGGACATTCCGATCTTGTTCATCACGGATCGCTGGAACGAATGGCTTCAGCTGTTTTTCGTGTTTGTCCTCTACTCCGAGATTTTTACCACGCTCATCTCCAACGTGTTCGGGATCGGTCAGCAATTGCGCGAGCTGGTGAATGTGCCGGAGTCGAGACTTTATCTGTTTCTGTTCGTGGCGGCTTTTGTCTTGTGCCTCATCGGCTACAGCCAGCTGCTCATGTTTTTGTACCCGTTGTTTGGCTATTTGGGGCTGTCTACGCTGTGCCGCATATCGGTTCCTGCGATACGGTTGCCGCGCGGGAAGTGGTGAGTGGCGCGTTCATGGATGGATGGCACGGATGGAGCACAATGCCTCGGAACGGTCAGTGTCGTCTGTCTGTCTAAGCCCCCGACTTTTTGCCGATGATCGTGCAATCCGCGAGCACGAGCCAAAAGTTGTCTTCTGCATAGCCTTGGATTGTTCCCTGCACGATATAGCCCGGGTACATTTCTTCCCGTTTGGACTTTGCTCGAAGCGGCGCATCGTCTGCTACTGCATACACCTCATCGCTCACCTTGATGATGACGCCTTGCGGATAGAACATGGCAATCGTTCCCGTCACCGGATCACCGGGCAAAAAGCGCTGCTTCGCTTGCTCAAAAGCCGCCTTGTAAGGCGCTGTTGCCTTTTGCCAAATCGCCTGAAACGCTTCACGGGAAATATCCTCATCGCTTTCATAGCGCTCCACGACTTTTTCGCTCAGCATGAAATCGGGTGCCGCAGACACAAGCGACTGCCCGTCAGTAACCGTCACTTGCCGATAGGCGATCCCATTTTCATCCAGTTCAAAATAGTACAGCTCATTCTCTTCGACGCCATGCGCTTGGAGGTACAGCATCTGCCTCCCCCTTTTATGACCGGACATACGCGTGCCAAATTTCTTCTTCCTCGTCTGTCATGTTGCCTGTGATCGTCGAGAAATCGATTTTTCGTTCAAAGCAGTCTTTTAACCGGGCGAATTGCCGGTACGAGCCTGTTATTTTGCGCAAAGAAGCCGATTTGCCCAGCTGCTCCAGCTGCCCAAGCTCGTCGCAGCCGCTAAATTCCAGCGATTGGAGGTTTTCCAGCTCGGCCAGGTGCGAAATATCGGCGATGGCCGTTTTTCTCAGCTTGACGGTTTTCAATTGGCGGCAACCGCGCAAGAACGCCAAATCGGCGAGCGACATGTCTTCCAGGCTGATCGTTTGCAGATGGACGAGTTTGCCCAGCACCTTAATCGCGTCTGCGGCATTTTCGCCAAGTCCGGAAATTTTCAGCTCGGTGAGCGTCGCAAGCTCAGCCACACTGTTCAACATGGCCGCGTCCGGACGACTGATGGCGAGGCTTTGCAAGCTTTTGACACGAGCAAGCGCGGAGAGATCGGAAATTCGCGTCTCAGTCAGGTCCAGCTCCGCCAGCCTGGGCAAAGACGCAAGCGGCGACAAATCCGTTACGTCTGTCTGAGCCAGATTGATCATTTGCAAGTACGGCAACCCTTCCAGCGGAGTAAGATCCGCGATCGGGTCTTTCCCCACGTACAATCGTTTCAGTTGCTGGCAGCCGCTGATCGCTTCAATAGAAGTAAGCTTGTTTGCACTCAGCACCAGCTCCCGGACTTCGCGGCAATGCTTGAGCGGAGTGAGATCAGTCAAGCCTTCGTTAATGAAGTAAAGCTGTTTGGCGCGCAAAAATGGCTCTGGCGAATCGCCGATTGCCTGGATGCGCTCTCGCCAGCTTTCCGAAAGACTGTCTAGCCATGCTTGCGGGTCTGCGATACCTGGATCGATGCGCACTGGATGGTAGACCGGAAGCTCCAGTTTGCGGATGGCATCGAAAAAATGAACGGGACCTTGTTGACCGAACGCCCAGAAAAGCTGGTCTTCTTCCTCGTGGATGGAGTAGTTTTTCGCTTTTGCCGTATCATGGATAAATTGCAGCATTTCGGTCAGATTATGGGCAATTACGTATTTGACATGTTCGTCGCGGCCAAAATTGATCACTTGCCCGCTTTTGCCCTGCTCGTCCGGATCGAGGTCGAGTCCAAGGTGGTTTCCGCCCCAATCTTTGCTGATCGGCAGCCAGCAGCGGTTAATATAGCGTTCTTTGATCCAGCCAGGCGGAACCGAGTAATGATCACCCTCGATTGCGTAGTCGCTCTCCAGGTCCGCCCATATTTTCCATTCCGCCACCAAATCCGTTAACGAGAGAAAGGGCAGCCCGAAAAACAGGCCTGGCCCGTTCTCCTTTTCTCCGTTGCAGAGCTGGTATAGTTCTTTCAATTCGCCAGGCAGTTTCATGCCAAGCTCGCCTTCTGCTCGCTGAATCTCCTCTAGCGAAGCTGGTGGATGAAACGCTTCCGCTATGCCCGGCACCTCTGTGCGCAGCAGTCCAAATATATCCTGAATCAATCCTCGAATCATGGAATCTCCTCCCCAAGCAAATCCAATCGGCGCCTGCACCAAACTTGGCTGCGCCGCTGGAATATTTTCTCTTTTCAACCAACCCATTTTAGCATACCGCCTATTAAAAAGAATGTTGCTATTGGCATAGATCACGCACGAAAAGAAACAGGGCACAAAAGAAAAAACCTCTGCTTATAAACAGCAAAGGTTTCTTTACCAAGCTTAGCTTGGGATGGATCGCGCAATTGTCAAGTCGATCACGTATTACGTGCCGCAGTACGTCCGATAAGGCCCGCACGATTCCGGCGGCAGCGACGCGTACTCCGCCTGCTCCGCGGAGTGCGCATAAGGATTGGCAAGCGCGGCAAGCAGTTGCCGAAGCACGCTGTAGTCGCCGTCTTGCACAGCCGCTTCCAGCGCCGCCTCCACACGGTGGTTGCGAGGAATCACGGCAGGATTGCTCTGTTTCATCAACTGCAAAACGTCATCCGCAGATTGAGACTGACGCGCCAGTCTCGTTTGCCACTTCTCCTGCCACGCGGCAAACTCGGGGGTGGCAAACAGCTCGGAGCCGTTCAAGCGATCAAAAGTCAGGGCGAGAAACGTGTTAGTATAGTCCGCCCGATGCTTTTGCATCAAGCCAAGCAGTTCTTCCATCAGCGAAACATCGTCGGCTTCTTCGCCAAACATCCCCAGCTTGCCCCTCATCCCGGCCAGCCATGTGCCGTAATATTGCTCGGCAAACTGGGAAAGGGCTTTCTCCGCCATTTGAATCGCCTGGGCCTGATTGTCATGCAAGAGCGGGAGCAGCGTTTCCGCAAAGCGCGCCAAATTCCACACGCCGATTTGCGGCTGGTTTCCGTAAGCGTAGCGCCCCTGCTGATCAATCGAGGAAAACACCGTCGCCGGATCGAACGTATCCATGAAAGCGCACGGCCCGTAATCGATCGTTTCTCCGCAAATCGACATGTTGTCCGTGTTCATGACTCCGTGAATAAACCCGACGAGCTGCCATTTGGCGATCAGCTCGGCTTGACGGCGGATCACTTCGGCCAGAAAGGCGAGATATCGGTTTTCCGCTTGGGCGGCTTCGCGATAATGTCTATGTATCGTATAGTCGGCAAGCGCCTGCAACTCCTCGGCGCTGCCCCACTTGGCCGCGTACTGGAACGTCCCGACGCGAATATGGCTGGAAGCGACCCGCGTGAGTACCGCTCCGGGCAAATCGTCTTCGCGAATGACAACTTCACCCGTCGTCACCACCGCCAAACTGCGGGTCGTCGGGATGCCAAGGCCGTGCATAGCTTCGCTGATGATATATTCGCGAAGCATCGGCCCGAGTGCGGCCCGTCCGTCGCCGCGCCGGGAATACGGCGTGCGTCCGGGACCTTTCCATTGCAGATCAAACCGCTCGCCCTCAGGGGTCACTTGCTCCCCGATCAAGATAGCGCGCCCGTCTCCGAGCATCGTAAAGTGGCCGAATTGGTGCCCCGCGTACGCCTGCGCGAGCGGCTTTGCCCCTGCGGGAATCCGGTTTCCGGCAAACACCTCCGCCCCCGCTTGCCCATTCAGTGCATCGGCTTGCAAGCCAAGTGCGGCTGCCAGCGGGCGATTGAAAATAACGAGCTGCGGCGAGCGCACAGGGGTAGGATTTTGCTTGGTGAAAAAGGTGTCAGGCAAGGAAGCATAGCTGTTGTCGAAATTCCATCCTGCCTCAGTATGGGCTTGGGTCATCGTTTGCCTCGGCTCCTTTTGTCTTGTCGTGTTTTGTTCATTTTACCAAAGTGACGGGGAAAAGCATGCATGGGATTTAGTCCAGTGTGCCATGTGTGCTACTATTATGGCTATCAGTCACTATTTTTCGGAAACAACAAAACTGGCACCGATGTGCGACCAGCATCTGGGAACTGTCCCGATCGGGCATAGCAGTAGGAGGAAACATGTCTATTATCGACAAAAAATATGGGGTTTTGTCCCCTCAGAAACAATACGTAACGGATACAGTCATCTTGGCTCAGGCATGGAAAAAGTCACACAATTACATCCGCAGGCATAATTGGTATGCAAATGTATTGGAACTCGATCTTTCCACGCTCGACCTGGAAAATCGCTTGAATGAGTGGTCTCAATCTTTGGAAAGCGAAGAATACCGTCCCGCAAAACTCAGACTGGTTCCCGCTCCCAAAACCTGCACCTGGGAGTTTACTTCTAACGGCTGGCACCCTGTTAAAGAGAAGCTTGAAAGCGACAAAACCTATTTGAGACCGCTCGCCCACATCAAAATCCAGGACCAAACCATCGCATCGGCGATCATGCTGTGCTTGGCCAATGCCATCGAAACACTGCAAGGCCCGACAGACATTCCAGATTATCATGAAGCTCAGCGAAAACAAGTTTTTAACTACGGAAACCGTCTGTATTGCCACTGGGACAAAAATGAAGACGGAGAATCCATCGCTACATTCCCGTGGGGCAACTCGAAATGCTATCGAATGTACTACGATGACTACCAAAAGTTCCTGGAACGCCCGAAGCACTTTTGCCAACTGTACACGCATCTGAATCGTCGGGGCACAAAGCATTACGTCTTTTCACTCGACCTGAAGAGCTTCTACGACAGTATTGACAGAGCCGCATTAATTGACGAAGCAGAAGAGCTTTACAACGAATACGTGGAAAGGTTCACGCTAGACGATTCGCTTCAAGCTGATCCTGATTTTTGGGAAATGGCCCGAACTGTTTTCGATTGGGAATGGAACGACTCCGACCAAGCCATGGCAAAACAAGTGCTCAACAAAGACACGCTCCCTGATGGTATTCCACAAGGTCTTGTTGCGGGCGGTTTTTTTTCGAATATCTACCTGCTGCGATTTGATCAAGAAGTAGGAAAAAGCATTCATCAAAAAGTTGCCTCATCAGACTTTTCCGAACCGTTTATCATTCGCGATTACTGCCGCTATGTCGACGATATCCGTTTGGTAGTAGAAGCTGCTGACACCGTTGAAATCGAGCAACTGAAACAAATGGTGACAGAGCATATTCAAGCCAAGCTCAATTCGCATTTGAGCCAAATGGGGGCTGAACCAGATTCCTTGGAGATTCACCCCGATAAAGTCAGCATCCAAAGCTATGAAGAAATTTCCAATCAGAGTGACCTCTCTGGCCGCATGCAAATCCTGCAAGGAACGTTAAGCGGCACCCCGGATATCGAAGCTTTGCGACAAATTGTCGGGGGTTTAGACGGTCTCATCCAATTGTCTGAGCAACTTGGCGATTCGGCTGTCGAACATGTAAACAATCTTGCCCTGTCAAAAATCGCCGTCAAGAATGCGGACGTAAAATCCGACACATTGAAGCGGTTTGCAGCGAAACGACTTGTAGACGCGTTAAGGCTGCAAAAAAGCATGATCGGTTCCAACGATCAGAACCCTACCGTAAACAGTCATATCGGCCACGATTTTGAACTGTACGCCAGGAAATTAATTGCCGTTTGGTCGAAAAATCCATCTTTAAGTTCCCTGCTGAAGTTTGGGCTCGATCTCTTTCCTAGCGCAAAACTGTTGAAAGTCGTAACGGAAGCTCTTGAGCAAAAGCTTTATATGAACGTTAACAATGATACAGAGCTCAGCCACCAAAAGCTCGTGATGGAATACGTTTCGGCGGATATCCTGTGCGCGTGTTCTGTCTGGATTGGTCACCACTCGAAAAAGCATGATCCTGAACATGCGGATTTGCTTGCTTTTCGCGAACATCTCGCCGTTTTTGCAAGGAAGATACTAGACGCTCAGGACATAATGTCCTGGTATGTGAAACAACAAGCTGCTCTCTATCTTGCTTCGGTTGGCCAAGCTTACGTTTTAAATGATGAAAGCAGCGAGTTGCAGCCTTACGCACTTTTACATCGTGCGCTTCTTTATAGTGCGATCACCAGTAAAAATCGTAAGGATATGCTAACGATGGCCTTGATCGTCCAACAGCTTCATCCAAATCCTGACAGGTTCAGTTCGTGGTTTGCGGAAGCCTATCAGAAATGGAAGAGGCAGCCTATGCAAAAAATTCGGTCGTTAAAATTCCTTTGCGCGAATCGCCCTGATCTGCTTCAGAGGATTCTCTCAAGCCTGACCATCGAAACAGAGATCGTCCAGCAGGTGCCTGAGCTATCCTCCATCATCTATCGCAACTCGCTCAAGAAACAAGCAGACTGGTCTTCTGCCACTGCAACGAATACGCCTGTCAGTCTCGCCAGTCTCATTACGAGCGCAGATAATCCTTTTCAGCAAGAAAATGCTTTGCTGCATTTGATGTTGGAGTTGCTGAAGCCTGGCTCGGGCAAAGAAGATGCATTTACCCGCTTGAACAGCGAAAACGGCCTGTCCATCGAAGATTTGCAAATAACGATGACGGACAAAGAAGCTTGGCAAAATCCTTATAAAAAGCCGTTTGCCATCACGGTAACCAGTACAAAAAGCTCATACTCTTTGCCAACCCCGCACTGGGTAAAAGCAGAATGTCGGTGGATGTACAATCTCGGTTGTATTTTACGAGCTTGCCTGACTGGCGAATACGACTACACGACGAACTCGTTTCTGATGCGACAAGACCATTCCGTTTCGGCTGGGTACAGAGGATTGCGCTCCACCTGGTTTTCACGCCGCTTTGGCATGTCCAGCCTGGCGAGCAGCCTCTTCCCGGAGCCGTTGCCCTTGTCCCCTTGGATGAGCGAGCTGTTGTTCCTGCTTTTGCAATGGCCGGGTATCGATTATCGCGAAAGGTTTGTTCACGGGATTTCTGCTGCACAGTCCGACCGCAAAAAATGGCTGAAAATCATTCAGAACCGTATGCAAGAGCAGCAGAAAGTATTTGGCAAATTGTCCAACACGCCAGGATACGTATTGCCTGTCAAACTGCAAAAGCGTCAGGACGACCGCCTGTTCCGTGTCGCCATCGTTCAATCCTTGCTGCCATACATGGACGATTTTAACGCCAAAGATCCGATGCACTGGTCTTCGGACTTCCGCGAGAAACACCGTGCTCATATTGCGGACCTTTGCCACATGGTTGAGAAGCATCTGGCAACTTGGCACGCTGCTATAAAAAGATCAGGCAAGGAGTCCGCTTATGTTGCTGATCTGATCGTCTTTCCTGAGCTGTCTGTCCATCCCGACGACATCGACTACTTGCTGAGACTCTCCCACAAAACGAAAGCAAGCATTTTTGCGGGATTAGGTTTTCAAAAAAGAGCATCCGATCAAGCCACGGTGAATCAAGCGATTTGGATTCTCAATTCAGACGAAAATCCACTTGTTGCCGTGTGGCAAGGCAAGCAGCATATGACGAAGCTGGAACGCAAAATGAATATCCAAAGCCACAGACCTTACCAAGCCTATGTCGAGTTTCAAAAAGGCAATCAATCTATACGCGTAGCGGGAGCTATTTGTTACGATGCAACCGACATAGCACTGACGGCCGATCTTCGTGATATTTCCGACATGTTTGTCATCTCGGCCCTGAACAAAGACATCGGGACGTTTGACAACATGGTTTCCGCCTTGAATTATCATATGTTCCAGCCTGTCATTCTTGCCAATACAGGTGAATACGGCGGCTCATCTGCCCAGGCGCCTTTTAGTGGACACGAAAAAATCATTGCTCAAGTACACGGGAAAGATCAGCTTGCCATCAGCATGTTCGATATCGACCCTACCTTATTTAAAACCAAGTCACGTTCCTCCAAGCCAGAGCCACAGGTAAAGTCACCTCCTGCAGGCTTTGCAGGAAGAAAATAAAGCAAAAAAGGCCCATGCAGAGTTGACAAGGAACTTTGCGCGGGCCTTCGCTTTTTCCAAAATGGTCAAACGGATTACTGCTTCGTCAACCAATCGGCAATCTCTTCCGTCTGCGACAACACCGCAATCGGGTCGTAGTACCAGGACCGTTCTTCCTTCCAGACGTACACATGGTTGTTTTTCACAGCGTCGAGCGACGACCAGAGCGGATCTTTTTTCAAGTCTTCCAGCGTGTGACTGTTCGAAGTCAAGATGATATAGTCTCCGGCGTATTGGGACAAAAGCTCGCTGGACAGCTCCAGCCACTGCTTCTCCTGCAGCGTTTTGGCGATCGCAGTTGGCGGCTTCAAGCCCAGCGCCTGATAAACAGCCTGTCCGCCCCGGCCAAAGTTGTCGCCATAGACGAACATCTGCTTGTCGGTCAGCTCAATAATCGAGAACGACTTGCCTTCGGGAATCACTTTGCGCACGCGTTCTTTCGCGGCGGCGATGCGCTTCTCGTAATCCGCCAGCCAGTCTTTTGCTTCCTGTTCCTTGCCGAGCAGCTTGCCGAAGAAAGTCAATTCCTCTTGAATATTTTTCAACTGTCCATACGGAATGGAGATCGTCGGGGCGATTTTGGACAACTGATCATAGCGGCCCTGGTCGTCGGATGATTCCGTGACGATCAAGTCAGGCTGCAAGTCGATCACTTTTTCCAAGGAGCCGTTGACATCCCCGATGTCCTCGACATTTTTCAGCGCCTCGGTAATATACGGGTTTTGGCGATGCAAGCCGGGCGCTCCGATCGGTGTGACACCGAGTGTAATCAGTGTGCCCAAATATTGATCGGCGACGATGCGCCTTGGTGCGGCTGGAACGACGACATCCCCTTTGACGGTGGAAATGACTTGGGTTTGCGAACTCGCATCCGCTGGCGCAGAGCTCGTTTGCGTCGAGCGATTGGCGTCTGATGCAGCGCTTGTTTCCGTCTGGTTCCCGTTCGCCGCCTGACTTGGCGCTCCCGCATTGCCGGAGCACGCGGCAAGCATCAGGGTCAGGCAGAGCATGACGGTTGCCGCAGCAGATGGTTTGGCAGGTCTGTACATGGTTTTGCGTCCCTCTTTCTTGTATGGATAATGATTCTCGCTATCAATATAACGGCGAAAATCGAGAGCGGCAATGGACGATCCGATGATGGTTGCCGGACGATCTGCTGTTTGCGGCGTCTGTGCTTTTGTCGCCCGAAAACGCGCGGGCGATATTCCGTATACTTTTTTAAACAAGCGCCCGAAATAATACGGGTCGCGGTAGCCGACACTCTCGGCGATCTCGCGCAACTGCCGATCTGTTTCCACCAGCAGGCTTGCCGACTTTTCCATTCGTACGCGAATCAGGTAGTCGATCAGGCTGTAGCCTGTCTTTTTCTTGAACAAGGCCGATAAATGTGGGACGCTGTAGCGCAGCATTTCCGCGAGCGCCTCCAGCGTGATCGGTTCGGCGTAATGGTTCTGAATGTACTGCTTCGCCTGGGCGGCGGGATCGGTTTCCAGCCGTGCCCCTTTCGAATCGAGCAGTTGACGATGCACGGCGCTTACAAACTGGTAAAAGAGTGCCTTCGTCTGGAAGCGCTCCAGCTCGCCCGTGCATTGCCACTGTTCGTCCATTTGCTTGACGAGTGCAAGCAGCTCAATCGGCTGGCACGGCTGAAAGCTGTACGGCAGCTGAAACGGGTCGCTTTTTCGCAGCAAGTTGACGATTTGCTGCCGACTGGTCAACGGGATCGCGGCCCGATAAAAAATCAAGTAGTATTCAAATACGTCCTCTGCCAAAAAAATGTCCAGAAGCGTCCCTTTTCCACTATGGGCGATATCGTATGGCTTGATCGCGTACTCGCTGCCATCCAGACAAATCTGCGCCTTTCCTTGCGCAGCAAACAAAAACGTACTGGCCGGCAGCTTGTACGAGCGCGAGCCGATTTCTCTTCCCAATAGCTGGTGACGCACATCCAACACTTTGATGGACGCATGATTCCAGAGCATGATATGTTCGATGACGCCCTTCACGTCCATGCAATCCCTCCATCTTTTTGTTTCCGTTCCAACTCTCGCCATTATAAATGAAAACGATTATCATTCACATAAAAAAATAACAGCCACAGGCATACTGCGCCTGCGGCTAGTTCGTCTTAGCATGATTAAGGTGCTTGAAGTAACCGTCTACTTACGGTTATGGCGTGATTTCCATCAAAAGCTCGCTGACGGGTGTTCATTTCTTCGCTCTTGGCATTTTTTCCGAATGTCGAGAAACTCAGCGTCTTATTCCGGAACGTTTCGGATTCTCTGTTGTTGCTATCTCTTCCCGTTGCTCCCGATCTGCCTGGCAACGCGTTCCCCCAGTTCCGGGCTCGCCTGGGTTAGATAGCCTAGCACAATCCGCTGTAACTCCGGCACCGCAGCTCCAAGATCGGAGGCAATGTTGTGGACTAAGTGTTCTTGAAGCACAGGCGACAGTGAGTTGTAAAATTGCCCCGGCTGCGTGAAGTCATCCCCTTTTGGAGGTGCAGTGCGCTCAAGCCGCCCTGCCACATAGTTGCCGGTGCCGCTTGTTACCTCGTCAGATGGCTTCCAGTCCGCCTGATGGTTGATCGGGATGCTGCGGAAATTCGGTCCCAACCGATAACGCTGTGAATCCGTATAAATATTGGCGCGGCCTTGAAGCACTCTATCCAATGAAAACTCGGCGCCGTCCAGCATATTGGACGGAGAAAAGGCCAGCTTCTCCACCTGTTCCTTATAATTGTCGGGATTGGTGTCCAGCACCATCTTGCCGACTGGCAGCAGTGGGTACTGCCGCACATCCCACACCTTCGTATCGTCCAGTGGATCGAACGGCAGTGTAGCTTCGTCCTGCGGATTCATGAGCTGTACATACAGCCCGTATTCCACTGTTTTTCCTTGAGCAATCGTGTCATAGAGATCCTTGCCCGCATAATCCGGGTTCTCGCAGGCGAGCCGCGCCGCCTCCTGGCTATCGATATACTGCACGCCAGCCAGCGGAACCCAGTTGTATTTCACATAATTGCGGACATCCTGCTCATTCTTCCAAACATAAGTACTCACGCTGTAACCCGGAATGTGACGGAAGCTCTTGACTGTTCCCAGGTCGGAGTACAGTTGCAGCACGAAATGCGTCGCCTCCGGATTTTCTGCGTAGAAGCTCCAGAACCGATTAGGGTCCATCAAGTTGTTGACGGGCGACGGATTGAAGGCGCTGACCGTCTCTACAAACCGCATGGGGTCCCGCACCGTAAACACGGGAAGATGGTTGCATATTAAGTCGAAGATACCTTGCTCGGTATAAAATTTAGTCGAGAAGCCGCGCACATTGCGCGAAGTGTCCGGCGTCCCCCTGTTGCTGGCCGCCAGCGAGAATCGGACAGCAACGGGTACTTGCTGGCCCGGATGCTGCAGGAAACAAAGCTTCGTGTAAGCCGCCATCGAGTGAAACGTCTCGAAATAGCCAAAGGCTCCGAAACCCTTCACATGCAAAGGGCGCTCTAATATGGTCTCATGGATAAACGTTTCATTTTTTTCGTGCAGCATGGTGTCTTGTTCTAGAATCGGTCCACGCCTCCCAACCGTCTGCGAGTAGCGCGACGGTTGCGGACCGCCTTGCCAACTCTGATTGTGCGTCTGATCGCGAGCGTTCTTGTCGTCCATTCCTCTACCTCCCATGCCTACATTCTCACCAATATGTATGCATGGCTATAGGTTGGTTATGACTACGCGTCCAATGCCGATCCGCACGCCGAGAGCAGCAGCCGTCATAGCAAAAGCCCGCTCCTAGGGTGCAGCATGACGAACGCTTCCGCCTCGTTGCCATATCGTGCGGAACGAATGAGGACCTCCACAGCCACTGCGCCCAGTGTACGAATTGCTTCCACCGTCGACGTATGACATTTCCTGTACAAAAAAACTGGTGCCTGAATCACACCAGTTCGAAATAAATTTGGAACATTAATCAAGCGCGTGCCCTATGAATTTACGTGCGAATCAAATCAACCACCCGCTCCCAAAAACCATACAGCGACCACTCAGACAGAGTGTCCCCTCTTATACAACCATCATTTTCCAGACTGGTCTTTCGCCAAATTCAGCAAGGCCGACAGCCGTTCTGCTTTCTCCCCTTTTGCTTTGGCAGCGATCTTTGCAAGCTTGTCCAAACCACCCCAGACGATGTAAATGACATGCTCGACTTCAAGCGGCTCTTGCGTTTGCAGCAAATCGAGCAACAAGCTCAAATTAGGCTCTTCTTCCAGCTCTGACTTGATCTTCACTTTCGTTGCGTCGGTACCGTGCACCAAGCACGCGACCAATGTCGGGAGCGACTCTGGATGGACGCCGTGCTTCTCGACGAAGGCAGCCGTAAAATAATCCTGCACGGACTGATGCTCCAGATCGATCGTGTCCAAATACTCCTCCACCAAAGCAAAATACTCAGCGTCCGCCAATCCCAGCCCGAAGACGGCATATGTGCCAGGCAGCGCATTTCTCTCATCATCGGCATCCGTATACCACTCATAAGTGACCATGGCAACGCGGGCGTAATCGGCAAGCAGCGGGTGCAAGTTCGGATAAGCCAGCGCGTTGGCAAAAAAGCGATGGGTTCCCGACTTCGCCAATCCTTTGATCGGCAAAAACTGCTTGACGCCGGATTTGAGCTTGATTTGATAGCTTTTCGGAAAACCGCTCTGCAACAACGCGCAAAGAAATGCAAGGGCCTGCGCATAGCTCTCTTCGCGCTCCTGCTTGATCGAGATCGTCACGGTGGCAAAGACGTCATTTGCCAGGCACTCGACCTGTTCGTCACGCAGAACGGTCAGCTCGCGGGAGAGCGTGCCGCTGCCTTCCTTCATGAACTGCGAAGCGCGCTTGCTGCCGAGTTCAACAGCCCGCTCCAGCCAGGCAATTCCTTTTTGTCTGCTATAGGACGGTTCATACTTGATCACAGCGACGGCGGCATACAGGAACAACTCCATAGCCCCTTCGTCGATGTGCGCAGGATCGAAGCCGCTCTTTCGTTGATAAGTCTTTTCCTGCCACGTTTTGGCCACGACATCAAAATAAAGCGGCAAAAACGAGCCTTCCACCCAGTCTGTCAAGGCATTGACGATCTTGTGCTGATGTTCGCCAAGCTGTTCTTTTTTGCTTTTGTTTACTTCCAAAATGCGATCAAACACCCGGATGGCTTCGTGGCAATCCGTCTCGGGAAACAGCGAACGGTTCAGCAGATGACGCGAAAGGAAAAACGTCTCCAGCGGTTTGGTCGGGCCAGTTGAAGCCGAAAACAGTTGCGTGCGATAAGCGGAAATCTCCGCCAGCAGGCGTTGCTGTTTTTCCTCGTTGAACAGCTCGACAATCGGCAGCTTTACTTCCCCTGTGTCTGTCTGAAACTTGCCCCAAAACGAAAACTGGTAGTTAATCAGCGCTTGGGACGAGAGAGTTTCCAGCTTTTCTTTTATATAGGCGGCAAGATGCGGGACGATCTGTTCCCGCACGTCTGTCTCTGACAAATCCGCCTGCTTCGATCCTAAGCGCCGAAAGTCTCCTGGCGTGTCGTCAAAATCAAGCTCCCAATCATCCAGCTCCATCAGGACAACGCTGGCCCGATCATTTTTGTATTCGAGCATGGCAGAGTCATGAATGCCCACTTGCAAAGTCGTGCGGCGGACAATCTCATCGGCGTCTTTTTCCTCGATGTAGGCGAACCATTTGTCAATGGCTTGCTCCATCTTATTCACTGTTGGTTCCAATGTAGAATGGATCACAATCGTTTCAGCCTCCCATATCTTCCAAGGGGGAGCGTACAGCCTATCAGAACATACATTCTCTTCCCCGGTTTTCTCTCATTATAGTAGATTTCAGCCACTTTTCCAGAGAATGACATGAAAATCCGCCCAAATGCCTAGTCGGGAAAAGAATGCCTTGGCTATTTTCTTAATGTTCGCCTTTAACCTCATGATCATGGACGGCGAAAAGTATTACCCCCGTGATTTTTTTCACTTCGAGCCGATCATAAAGAAAATAGGCGAATATTATTACCGCCATAACAAATTATAGTTCGTAATTAAACAGTCCGAAATCCCCTGCTCTTCAAGTAAGCAGACGGATTCACCCCGTACTTTTTCCGGAACTTCTCAGCAAATTGTCCCAGGTTGTTGAACCCTGCCATGCTGGCGGCATACGTGACATTGACGCTGCCCTCCTCCAGCAAGCGTCTCGACTGCTCCAGCCGCTGATCGATCACATAAGCATGCACAGGCAAGCCGAACAGCTGTTTAAAGCCTTTTTTCAACTTGTATTCATTGAGGCAAATTTGCCGGGACAGCTCGGCAAGACTGGGAGGCGACAGCAGATTGGCATCGACGATTTGTTTGGCTTGCCACAAACTGGTCAAGTCCGTCTTGGACAAGGTGACTTCACGAGGCAACGTGTCTTTTTCCCGCAAAATCTCATCGATGTACACGGCCAACAGCTCCAGCACCTTTCCTTCCAAATACATGCGTCTGACTGCGGCTTGATAGGGACAATCCAGCATCTCGTGGAGGATGCGCCTCACCAAAGGCGTCATTTTTTTGTTGTCGTACAGACTGTCATGTGCCGTCAAGCGTGCCCATTGCTGTTCAAGCGAAGCGATGGGCCACGCCTGCATCAGTTTGTTTACGTCCAGCTTTAGCGTCAGGCTGTGAAACCTGCGCGCGGGATCGAATTGGCACGTGCTGCTCGTCATCGCTCTCCCGAAGGCGGTCACTTCACCCGAAGCGATTCCGTAGTCCCGATGTGTGTCCGTTGACAGCCATTGCATCCCTTCTCCCAGGCAAAAGCATATTTTCATCCAGTCGTCCTGTTCCGTGCTGCTCATGCTCAATTCCTCGTGTAAAACGATGTCGCAGACCATTATTTCCAGCATCGTGTTCAGGCTGGTTTTCTGCCAGTACCCTTTGCCGATCTGATCGGGCAACGATAACGTTTGCTGAAACGAACCGTTTTGATAGAGCGCATTCAAATCGGTTGCGAGCGCACAATGCTTGTCCTTGCGATTCTCGATTGCGTACCAGTGTGCCGCTTGACTCATGGGGTCGTTCACCTCTGTGTTGTTTCTCTCATCTGTGATCCAACGACAATAACCCCGCCGCTCGGACGGGATGATCCTTCTTACTTCACGCGCCAAACGTCGACCTCTTGCTGCAACCCCCCACAAACGGGCGTACAGACCGGATTTTTCCACCAATTCGCTGTGGGTCCCTTCCTCGGCAAGACGTCCTTGATCCAGCACGATGATTTTGTCCGCATGTTGAATGGTTTTCAGGCGATGGGCAATCAAAATGACCGTTTTGCTTTTGACCAGCTCGTTGATCGCTTGCTGGACAGCCGTTTCGTTCTCGGGATCAAGCGAGGCTGTCGCTTCGTCAAGCAGGACGATCGGAGCGTCTTTCAGCAACGCGCGGGCAATCGATATGCGCTGCTTTTCGCCGCCAGACAGAGTAGAACCACCTTCGCCAACAGGTGTAGCGTATCCTTGCGGCAATTGGGAAATAAATTCATGGCAGCAGGCGCGCCTTGCCGCCTCTTCAATCTCTGCCTCGGTCGCATCCATTTTGCCGATGCGAATGTTGTTGCCAATCGTGTCCTGGAACAAGTATACGTCCTGGAAAACCATTGACATCTGCTTGAGCAAAAATTCGGGGTCAGCCTTATGCACAGGCATGCCGCCGATGGTGATCGTTCCTTGCTGGACGTCCCAAAAGCGGGCGATCAGCCGGGTCACCGTACTTTTTCCGCTTCCGGACGGCCCGACCAGCGCGGTAATCGTATTCGGCTGGATCGTAAAGGACAGCTCCTGCAAAACAGGGTTGTTCTCGTCGTAGCCGAACGTCACCCGCTCAAAGACGATGGGTCCGTGCGGCTGAATGAGCGCCGTTCCCGGCTGTCGCTGCTCTGTCTGCACATCCATGATCCGCTGTGCGCTGTAAGCCGAGTAACGCATTTCTCCGTAGCTCATCAACACGACGGTCAACGGCTCGAACACGCGTGTCCCGATCAACAGAAACAGCAGAAAGACCGATAGCGACAAGGTGCCGCCCACAAGCAAATAACTGCCGACCAAAATCATGATCGTCATCCCGGAGCGCGTCAGCAAAAGCGCGCCCATGATCAGCGGCCCGACCAGCCCTTCCAGCCGGATAGAAGCCCGCATGAGCCGATCAAAGGCAAGCCGCAGGCGCTCAAAGCGCTTTCCGCCAGCATTGTGCGCTTTAATTTCGCGAATGCCTGTCAAATATTCCTGGAGCCTGCTGGCCGCTTCATTTTTCGCCCGGACGTGACTCTCGCTGAGCCGGGCCTGCAACGAATCGGTCAGCCACAACAGCAGCGCACCGAACGGAAGCGCGACAAACATGGCAAGCGCCATTTTCCAGTCCAAAAAGGCAAGTCCGAGCAAAGCGAGCACAGGCAGCACGACTGCGCTGATCAGCTGCGGAACGTTGTGGGAAATCGTATGTTCGACCTGCGCGTAATCACTGAGCAGCAGGTTCGTCACGTCGCCGGGATCGCGTTTGCCAAAAAAGCCTAACGACAAATGACGCAAATGTTCGGCGAGCTTCATCCGCCCGGTGGCCGCCAAACGATAGGCTGCCGTGTACGATTTTTCGTACAGATGGGCATAGGTGACGTACGACACAATCAGCCAGACAAACAAAATGACGCAGACGGTCCACAAGCGGGCAGTATCAAGCCCTGACTCCGGTTGGGCAAAGGAAAGGTAAATCGTCTGGAAAATGTCCACGAGCAAAGCGGCAGGAATGACTTTGGCAATCCCGTCCAGCAAGGCAGCAAAAGCAGCGGGCCACAAGCTCCGCACGTTGCCGCCGGAAATGTTAGTAAAGTACGGAAGCATTCGCTGGGGCCTCCCCTCTCATCTCGGGTTTGTGTGCGTCCGTATGGTTCGCGCCGAGCTTCCACGTAGCGGCGCTGACATGCGCTTGCCACATTTTTTCGTACAGGCCGTTTTGCTGGCGCAGCTCGTCGTGTGTCCCGCGCTCGACAATCTCGCCTTTGTTCACGACCAAAATTTGCTCCGCTGCGCGAATCGTCGACAGCCGATGGGCAATCATGATCACGGTTTTGCCTTTCACCAACTCAATCAAGCCTTGCTGGATCTTTTTCTCGTTTTCCGCATCGGCGTAGGCGGTTGCCTCATCGAGAACCAAAATCGGGGCGTTTTTCAACAGCGCGCGGGCAATCGCGAGACGCTGGGCTTCGCCGCCGGACAAATACGTTCCCCCTTCGCCGATCTTTGTTTCGTAGCCGAGCGGCAGCTTTTCGATAAACTCATGGCAGCAAGCTGTTTTCGCCGCAGCAATGACCGCCTCCCTGGATGCGGACGTGTTCCCCATCCGGATGTTCGCTTCGATCGTATCGTAAAACAGGTGCACATCCTGAAACACAAACGACACGGTGTCCATCAGTTTTTCCGTGCCCATCTCCTGGATCGGGACACCGCCAATGCTAATCGTTCCCTCCTGCACGTCCCAAAAGCGCAAGAGCAAGTTGGCGATCGTCGATTTCCCCCCGCCGGAAGGCCCGACCAGCGCCGTCATTTCGCCCGCTTTGGCGAAGAAGTCGACGTTTTGCAAAATGGGCTTGTAGTCTTTGCTCTCCCTGTTTTCATAGGCGAAGGAGACGCGGTCGAAGGCGATGTCGTAAGCAATAGGGACGCGAGGAGCAGTTGGCTCCGCTACGATCGGCTCGGCAAACACCGCTGCAATCCGCTTGTTGCCTTCGATAATTTCCCGCAGCCCGCCCCCGACGTAAATCAGCCGCAGCAAAGGCACGGACAAGCTCGGCGTAATAATCAAAAACAGCGTAAACGTAATGGCAAACGCCTGATTCCCCGGCTGACCGCTCGCAAGCAAAATGCCGATCGGGACAATAAACGTAAACAAGGAGCTGACCAGCACGTAAAACAGGCTGTACGGCTTCTTGCACAGCGCCGTGATCCGCAGCGCAATGTCGCGATAGCTGCTCACCGCACGCTGGAAAGTCAAAAATTCATCCGCCTTGATCCCGAAAATTTTGACAGCGGGCATGCCGCGCACGTATTCCACGCCTGTCGCGTTCATTTCTTCCACGGCAAACTGATAATCGCGAAAAGCGTTTCGGCCGAGTTCACTTGTAAAAATGCGCGCCTGCACCCATAGACCGAAGACAACCGGGACGAGCAGCACGAGAGCAAGCAACCCATTGAGCCAAAACAAATACCCGATCATCAAAAGCGGGATCAAAATGGCTGTCACCATGTCAGGCAGCTGGTGGGCAATGAATTTCTCGATTTTTTCGACACTGACCTCGATCACTTTTTTCAACTCGCCTGTGGCCGTTTTCGTATGGTAGCCCATCGGGACTTTCGCCACGTGCTCGGCCAGCCGTACCCGCAACTGGTACAAAATTTGGAAGGCAGCCACATGGGAGCACATCAGCCCGACGTACAAGGTGAGCAAGGCGGCAACCAGCGCTACCAAAGCGGCGACGCCCCAATACGTGATCAGCTCCCTGTCGATCCCCGCAGGACTTTGCGCGTGCAAGAGCAGTTCTTCCACGATTTTGTACACGGCTACAAAGGGAGCAATTTGCAGGAGACTGGAAACCGTCGAAAGCAAGCTGGCCGCGGTCAGCAGCCCTTTTTTCTCTTTGGCGATTTGCAAGAGCCCGGACATTTCTGCTTTCATTTTTATACCCGACTCTCCTTTCCTGTCGCAGATGGTTGACGAGAATCATTATCATTGCAAGGTGAAAAGAAGGACCCGCCCCCCACAGATGGTTAGAAGACAGGTCCTTCGGTGGTCCACTGCTTATTCCGAATGCTTCGTCGCCAGCACATTGGCTGACACAGGTGCGCCTTTGGAAGCGAACAGCGTGATCGCCATCAAAAGCACGACAATGGCAACGACACCAAAAGGCAAATGCCGCTCTACCTGGTACAGACTTGTGCTCAAGATCGGCGCAATTACAGCCGATATGCCTTGCACGGCTCCCACCAATCCGGCTACTCCGCCCTGCTGCTCGCGCAAAACGCTAAGCGAAGCGCCTGCCATAAAGCCTGGCATCATCAAGCCCGTACCTACACCAAATAAGAAGAACGCGATGTAAAAGCCGACAGCATGAATGAACAGCAGGAACAGCGCTACACCGCCAAGCACCAGCAAGGAACCGACGAGAATCAGCGAGCGCGGCTGCCATTTCGGATTTTTCATCTGCACCCCTTGGGTAATGATCATCGCGACTCCGCTCAGCATCATGCCCATGGAAAGCATCCGCGCCGTATCTGTTGTGGTCAAAAGCAGCTGATCCTGGAAATAAAACCCGCCGACGACTTGCAAGGTGACAATGCTCAGCATGGTGGCCATCCCTGCGAACAAGTACAGACGCAGTCCTTTTTGCAAAGGATTCAGCTTGGGCGGCTTGGTTGTCGCAACAACCGGCTTGTGCGGCGGAATCAAGAGAAGCACCACGATAAACGCGATCATCGGCAGCAGCGCCCCGATGTACAGCGGCCAAATCAGACCGATCAGGGCAAAAACTCCCGCGATCGCTGGCCCGAGGACAAGCCCCATTCCATTGGCAGCACCGATCAGCGCCATCCCGGACGACCTGTCCTTTTCCTCCGTCACATCAGCCATGTACGCTTGCGCCGAAGACGGAACGGCAGGAATGAACATGCCGACCATCGCCCGGGCCAAGATCAGCAGGAACACGAGCAGACCTCCGCTAATCAGCTTCGCAAGCCCTGCGTACATCGTGAGCGTAAACAGCACATAGGCGACGAACATTCCCAGAAAGCCTATTAAAATCACGGGCTTTCTGCCTTTTGTGTCGCTCCATTTCCCCCAAACGGGCGCCATGATCGCCATGGCTACGGAACCAAGTGAAATAATCAAACCGGAATGGGTTTCGCTCAATCCCAATTCACGAATCAATGGAGGCATGACAGGGGCGATGATCATCAAGCCAACCATTGCGACGAAGACGCTGAAAAAGACACTAATTCGTACTCGTCCCATGTTTTTACTCTACTCCTTTCGTCACTCCCTGCCCCTAATCTTATGGAAAAAGGCAAGGTAGCCACTACCTAATGACGGAGAGATAATGCTGTAAAACGGATTTTTTCGCGAAATGATTTCATGCCGGAGCAAAAAACGGTACGGATTGGAACGTTGTACACGCCATGGCTGTTAGTCCCGCCTGCTTTGCGGCTACTGCTACTGCTTCTGTCCGTGCACCTGCACGATCTGGTTGCCCAGCTTGTCCAACAATTGCATCCGGCCGATGGCTGTGTAGGAATAGTTGTAATTGTCTACGTTGCTGATTTTGTACACATTGCCTTTTTGCACCGCTTCCAAACTTTTCCACACCTTGCTGTCGCTCAGTTTGTTTTCGCTGTTTTCCATCAGTAACAAATGCTGTGGATGGAGGGCAGACAGCGCTTCCAGACTGATTTCGATTCCGCCCCAATGCTCCGGCGCAGGGATGCCCTCCGCTCGCTTGAGTCCCAAGTCGCTGTAGATCAGCTCGGCTGCCCCCGTTGACGAATAAATGACCAGATTTTGCGGATACGTTTCGACCACGACAAATGTTTCGTCTTTGAGAATCGGGCCGAGCTTTTGCTTCCATTCCGCTGTTTTTTTCGCATATTCGCTCAGCCACTGTGCCTTTTTCGGCTGTTGTTCAAACGTATCTGCCAAAAAGTCCAACCGCTTGCGCCACTCGTAGTACGGGTGGGGAATTTTGATCGTCGGAGCCATTTTGGATAGCTGCTCGTACAAATTTTCGTTGAACAGCGGCCCCAATAAAATCAAGTCTGGCTCAACGGCCATGACGGCTTCCAGGCTGATCGGTTCGGCGTACCAACCGAGGTTGACTGTCTCTTTGGCCAGCCGCTCTTTGATCGTCGGAGAAAATTCGGCGCGGTTGCCATAGTCGATATTGCCCGTCGCGACAGGCTCCATCCCCAGCAAAAGCAGCTCCTCCGTCGACCCGGACAAATCGGCAATGCGTTTCGGCTGCAACGGGATGCTAACCTTCTCGCCCCCGGGATTCACGATTTCTTTTCGGGCGGCATTCCCCGCAGCCCCATGACCGCCTGCCTCCGGACTGGCGCAACCAGCCAGCAAGAACAGGCACGTGAGCGTTGCCATAACATGTACGAGTTTCATCTGTCTCTCCACTCCCTGAACGAACTGTTTTTACTCGCGACGAGCAACGCAGTGCCGCCTCCTCGAGCCAAACATACTTTCTCATACCCGGAGCGTGGCGCGACAGTCAAATCGGGAGCCGGAGAAGACAAAAGCGGATTTTTGTTCTGTACAAACCAAAGACACCAACGGATGCGTCAGTGTCTTTACGTTTCTTGGCTGGCGGTTATTTGCAAGGGTAGTGCGGCGGTTTTGGCGGATTGATCACAGGCAAGGGAACTTGCTGATCTTGCAAAACTTTCAGCCCAAGATTGAGAACAATTTTTTCGCGTACGTGTGAAAAAGCATGCTCGTTGCATTTGACTTTACGCAAATCTTGCCCGATGTCCAGCTCGGTGAACTCGGAAAAGACCAGCTCACAGTACGGTTTTTCGTTGTAAAATTGGCGGTTGCCAAATAGCCCCATGTTCAACTGTGCTGCTGTGCCTGTCTTGTTGCCCAGCTCGCCGGAAGAGGTGAAATCGGGGATGAGCTGCAAGGATGGGCCAGATGTAGGGAACGTAATTCCTACGCAAAAGTCGAACGGAATCAGCGCGCTGATGTGGCGAATATCCCCGCATACGGCACTGCCCGAAACGTGGTCTGCTGTGGCATACTCAAGGTTTTTGCGGATGAAGCCGCTTCCGAACAGTTTGGCCGCGTACGGATTGAATGTCGGAACCAGCTCGCATTGCTCAAGAATGACGCTTTTCCACGCCCGGATGATTTCCAGCGCAGGTTTTTCCAATTGAATATCTGCTTCGACACAAACTACGACCGAGAGTTCTGCCAGGGTGACAGGCACTTTGATCGTTTTCGGAAAAGTAGTCGCTTCTGTGCTGGAGCCAAATACGCGTACATTGTCCACGCCGCAGGAATGGCCAGGCTTGCTGTGGCAATGATCCTTGTCATGCTTGTGCTTGTCTTTGTCCTTGTGGTCGTGGTCGCATTTGTACTCATGCTTGTGCTCGTGTTTGTGCTTATGTTCGTGTTTATGCTCATGCTTGTGCTTGTCTTTGCATTCATGTTTGTCTTTGTGATCGTGTTTGTCATGCTTGTCGTGTTTGTCGTCGCAATGGTATTCAACCCGGAACTTGCAGTCTTTTGAATCGTCGTGTTTTCCCATTTGATTGATCGCCTCCTTTATCAGAGCATTGTCTTTCTCTTCATCATATGGCCTGGCCTTGGCAAACGACTTGGCTGTTGCCGAGCGTGATATACCCATTTTTTGCCTTTTGGAGCCGGCTTGTGATCGGATTGCTTGGGAGTTTTGGTTAACTAGGCAACTATTTGCTCAGCGATACTCCCTATGTACGAAAGACAAGCCGTGCACTTGCTGCTGCCAGCAAAGGGAAAAGCGGACTGGCTCCCTGCGCTTGCCGATCTGGCCTGCTGACCATGGCGAAGAAAAGCCGTCACGTCAGTCTTGGCCTACGTACCTGAGCGGAATCAGTTGTTTGCGGAACCACCAAATTCGCCCGCTGACGATCGCCACCCCGTTGTACTCGCTTGTGCCGGCTCCTTTTTTCATGAATGGCTCGGACATGAGGCTCGCCTTCCAATCGCCTGTTTCGATCCAGCTTTCCGTGCTGGCAAGCGGGCTGTTGTCGGGAAATGCTCCCGCTCCCTGCTTTTCCGAGGCAACTGGCGGGCGCAAAACCGTTGATGTAAAAGGCAGGCGCAGCGTCTCATGGGCGACTTTTCCCGCTTCGCTTGTCGTGCCAACGACGGTCAGCTCAAAATCTCCGCGCACCCAGACCACCCGCCCATTGCTCTCATGGCGCGTCTCCTGCACATCCAGCGAGATTTTCGGATGGATTTCCAGCCATTCCTGCTGCCAGTGGGCATGAATCGGGTGCACCCAGTTCACTTCCCACGCTTCTTCCAGAATCGAAACTTGCACATACGCATTTTCTCCCTGCTCGGTGTACGCTACATCCGCGAAAACAACCTGGCTGCTGCTGCCTGCGTTTGCCGCAGTCCCGGTTTCCTGTTGACCCCGTACTGGCGCTGTGACTGCGCTGCTGTCCGCCATGCGCAAAGGCTCGCTCGCAAGCAAGCTCGATGAATCGAGGTGCGGCAACTCTTCGAGAGGATCGGGAGCTGCCAGCGGCGTCCGTATTTTCGGCGGCTTGATGGGCGCTGTTTTTTTCCCGAAAGCTTTTCCAACCTTTCGCGCTTGGCGGGAAACGTCACTTGCAACGGGGCTTTGACTTTTGCTTTTCGCTGGAAGCTGGCGCTTGGGCCGCGGTGCTTCGTATTTGTCGCCAGCCATGTCCTGCTTTGGCATGGATTGTTTGACACGCAAAAAGTTTTGCTGGTGGCTTTTTGGAGCGCGCCGCAGCTCTAGATGGTTTAAAAAGGGCGTTTTTCGCGCAGGTGTCCGCCTGGGTTGGGGCATAGCCATGTTTTCACCTCCTCTCCTTCTTGGTTGGCTCGCAAGTATGCTTCGCGTTTTTCGCTTTTTCGCCTTGCTATATCCATACGCCCGAGCTTTCGCTTGGGGAATAGTCGTCTGTCCTTTTCTGCCGCTGCCAACGCAAAAACTCATGCCTAATTTGGCATGAGCTTTCAAGTCTGTTGCTTTTTCGTCAAAAGGTAGCGGCAGCACGTCCCTCCTTCTGCGATGCATTCTGTCCGGTCTACTTTCGCGTCGTTGAACAGCGAAGCGAACAAGCTCCATTCGCACTGGCACGCTTGGGGAAACTCGCTCGCTACTCTCGCGATCGGGCAATTCGTTTCGATAAACGAGTAGACCCCGTCCGCCTTTTGCTCCAGCTTGACCATATAGCCGTCTGCATCCTGTAGCTTCGCTAACGTGTCAAGCCGCTCCTCGAACGATTGGCCTGCCATCTGCTCGCGATATTTTTGCTGGATGCGCTTCATCCTGCGTTCGAACAGCATCGCCACATGCGATTGGCCAAACAGCTCCTCCACATTTTCCATCAGCTCTGTCACCCACTCATCGTAGTGCGTGGGAAACAATCGCTCGGACGCTGGCGTCAATTTGTACACAAAGACTGGGCGCCCAATCTGTCTGCGCATGATGCTTGCCTCTACGTAATGTTCTCTATGTAAAAGATCCAAATGCTTGCGTACCGCGACCTTGGTCATTTGCAAGTGCTCCGCCAATTGCTGGACATCGACGGTCCCTTGCTTTTTCATGTACACCAACAGCTTTTGCCGGGTTGTCTGTTCGCGTGCCATCGCCATCCTGTTGCTCACGCTGTAACGCTTTCCGTTGTTTTTACGCCCAGGCACCGCCGTTCCCGTAGTTCGCAAACATACGACCGTTTTGGCAAAAGGAAAGCTCTCATTGGAAAATCCCTCCTGTTCGGATTGATGACAAGGACAGTTTACAAGAAGCAACGCGTTTTGTACATATACAAATATGTTTCCTTTGGTAAAAATAATTGCCGAACCGCCATTTGTATTGTAGAATGAGCTAAATTCCATTTTTTCCAAGTGAAAAAATCTTTCTCGGAGGAAAAACTCGGCTCCTCCATCGCTCCGCACGTTTGCACGGAGCCATGTCGATTCGCGATCAGGAGGGGAAAACGATTCATGGCTGAGTCAATGAAGCCGTCCACCTATTACGCTGCTTATCAGCCGCTCGTGGAGCTTGCGAACGGACAATGCTTCGGATACGAAGCGCTTCTGCGGTGCGCATCGAAGCAATCGCCTGAGCAGCTTTTTCAGGCGGCGCGTCAAGCTGGTCAGTTGTACGAATTGGATACCGCCGCCATGCGCGGTGCTGTTTCATCTTATTTTGCGGAAATGCCTGCGGGGCGAAATGCGCCGTACTTGTTTGTCAATCTCTTTCCGTCTACCTTGCTGAATCCGCTCTTTCCACCTTTTTTGGACGAGCTTCTGGCTGCGTTTCCGGGCATCGCTCGCCGAATTGTACTGGAGATCAATGAAGCGGCCGAGGAAGACAAGATGTGGGATGTCCGACTGCTCGGCCAGAAAATCCGCGAGTTGCGCGCGTACGGCTTTTTGATCGCACTGGATGACGTAGGCTCGGGTGCAGCATCTTTGCGCAAAATCGTCGAATACGAGCCGGACGTGGTCAAGCTCGACCGCTATTTCGGCAGCCAGCTTGCCCACCATCCGAACAAGCAAAAGCTTGTCTCGCTGTTTGTTGATTTTTGTTTGGGGCAGTCGCAGTTGGTGCTGGAAGGGCTGGAGGAGCTTGATGATCTGGCGGCGGCAAAAGCTCTGGGGGTTCCTGTCGGGCAAGGCTTTTTGCTCGGGCGGCCCCGCTCGCTTGACCAGGCGGAGATGATAGGGAGCAATGCTGCGGTGTGAAGGAATGGAAAAGGGAAAGGGAAAGCCCGCTGCCTGATGATCGGCGGCGGGCTTGACGGCGGAAGATGTCATGTGTCGCGATTATTTTCCTCCAGTTTTCGCAGCATGGACTCGATATTTCGCAATTCCATCTGCTCGCTTTCGTGGCGAAGATCAGCGTATTCGTACAGTCCTGTCATTTTGATTTTCCCTGCCGCAAAGAACGATTGAATCCGTCTTGCTTCTTCCTGGAGCAGTGCGCGCTGACGGTAACTGATCGTCAACTGCCCCTCAGCTCCACTGAGTAGAGCGTACGCCAAAGCCAGAAAGCGGAGAAAGCTGTATCCGTCACAATAGTCGTCATAGATCGTGTCCAAAGCAGTCGCGATATCATCATTCGTGCTTGCAACTATTTGCAAATTTTCTTTCAACCTGCGATTTTCCAGTTCCGGATACGGGATGACAGGCTCCAGCAGCTGCTTCAGGTCCAGTTCGATGTACGTTCCCCGATAGTCCAGGCTGATGAGTTGCAAATAAAACGGAGAGCCAAAATGCTCTTCAATGTCTGGATGCCCATAAACCCATTGCTCAAACTGTTCGATGGCGACCTTTCGTTTTAGCACATCGTTGAACATGATTTGCATATCCAGCAGTTGAGTCATGTCCTCCCTCCTTCCTTCTTGTATCGCCTCGCCTATACCTGCGCTCCCCTTTTGCCCAAAGAGATCGGTGCTTCATTTCTTTCCAACGCTCTTTGGTTGCGAAAAAACCTTCTCACCTACAACTGCCCCTCATTCGGAGCCAGAAATCTCGAATGTTGCCCGAACAAACACACCCTCGCTCTTTTCCCATGCAATCTGTTCTTTTGGGTCAACGTCCTTGATGGCAAACAGCTTTGTCCCTTTTTCCAAGTAGTTGGAGGCAATCGCTGCTTGCGCTGTTTGCTCGTCTCCTTCAAAAGCGTACTTCGCTTCTACGCTACCGATTTGTTCTCCAAGCTTTTCTTTGTCGATCCATTGCTCTTCGTTTTCATCATCGGCGATGACATACAAGCGATCTTCGACTTTCACAAAAGGATAGGGCCAGCTTGCGATTGCGCTTGTTGTGTTTGCGGAATCCGTCGTTGGGGAGTGGTTCGCACAGGCTGAAAGCAGGAAAGCGGAAAGGATCAGCCCTACTACGATCGCAGCTTTGCTCATTTCATCTGCTCCTTCCCCAAGCAATAAAAAAAGTGGGCGAATCTATCATATCACCCACGCGCTTCATTTGGAAAATATTTCATTTTGAACACAACAAGCTTCGCTGTATCGAATCTATCATTTCTGCGCTTTCTTCTCGCCAAGTCTCTCTTGCAGCATGCTCGCCACTTCTTTCACCTGCGCCTGCACCGCGATTGGATCATACGGCCAGAAGCGATCCGGGTTCAGCTTGAAAATGCGATTGTTCTTCACCGCATCGAGCGAGGCCCAGACAGGCGAGCTTTCATCGAACTCGGCTCCGCCAGATATGTCGAGAAAAATATAATCCCCGGCATACGCAGCGATTTTCTCGGTCGAGACACTTTGCGCGTCCACTTTTTTCTGAATCAGATCGGTGCGCACGCTCTCCGGAGGTGTCAAGCCGAGCTGCTGGTAAATCGCCTGGCCGCCCCGGTTCACACCATCGCCGTATATGTAAAACTCCTTGTCGAACGGCCCCATGATCGAAAAGGTTGTCCCTGCCGGAACCAATCCCGCGATCGAAGCTTTTGCCTGCTTCACGTCCTCGTCAAATGCGGCCAGCCAGTTGTCTGCTTCCTGCTCCTTGCCGAGCAGCTGGCCGAACGCTTTCATTTCTTCATGCACCTCATGGTAGGTGCCATAAGGGATGACGATTGTCGGCGCGATTTTACGATATTGCTCGTTCAGCTTTTCATCCCCGCCAACCGTCACGATCAGGTCAGGATTCAACGCCAAAATTTTCTCGACCGAACCGCCATCGATCTGTCCGATATCCGCAATCCCTGCGGCCAAATCCTTGACATGCGGACTTTCGATTTCCCAGTACGGCGCTCCTACTGGTTTGACGCCAAATGCGAGAAATTGCGCCAAGTACCCTTGTGTGACGATTCGCTGCGGATTCGCTGGTATTTCGACATCCCCATGGACGGTTTTCACAATCCTGGTCTCTGGCTTAACTACTGGCGTCTCCTCTTGTTTTCCTGCATTCGGGACCGAATCTGCCGTACCGCAACCATGCAACATCACGGTCAGCCAAAGCAGGACGATCCCCCAGCCGATATCGTTTCTGCGCTTTTGCATATGCTCGTTCCTTTCTGATGATGTTGAGAATGATTCTCATAAACATCTTCATCGTACCTCGCCCCCTCTCTGCTGTCTATTTCCATTCGTGACATTTTCGCCATGGACAATGGTTACCTGCTTGCCAGGACAAGCGCTGTTGCTGCCAGCAGCTTGTCGACCATGATCTCGCGTTGTTTTTCCAAGGCGCGCGCGTCATTGCACCAAAAGTCCTCCAATGGCAAAGGGTACAGGCGGTGGCGTCCCGTTTTCAGCAGTTCGCGCCAGCCTGCTCGCGACCGGAAATGATCGGGCAAAGCAAGATCGTCGCCCCCTTGCTCGCGGGGAATGACCACAAACATATGATCCGCAGCATAATCGGCGAGCTGCTCTTCCCGGATCAGCTTGTGGGCTTGTGGCCGCAAGACTTCATCGGCAATTTTCGGCGGAGGGGTCAGCTTCAGGCTGCTGTACAAGTTGTACGTTCCCCTGGTCGTCTGATTCCAGATGCAGATCGTGTTGTCTTCCCACAGCTCGTACAGCCCCACCGTTTCCTCCGGCTGGATCACGCCAGCGAGCTTGGCAGCCAAAGCCTCCGCCCGCGCCGTATAATGTTGCAGCCACGCCTCGGCTTCCTGCTCTTTGCCTGTCAATTTTCCGCAAAGCCGCACCGTTTCCAAGCGATCCAGCCGATCCCACGGGAGGACGAGCACAGGCGCGATCTGTTCCAGCCTGCGCAATTGCTCCAATTGATCGGGCACGTAATACAAATAATCCGGTGCAAGCACCATATCCGGCGATAGTTGCTCCCATTCCGCCACGCTCTGTATTTCTTCGACATTCCGCACCCCGTCCAGCTCCGCTGCAATCAACGGCGAGCTTTCCCACGGCGCAAACCGGGCAGCGATCGGTTTGATTCCGAGCGCAAGCAAGTCACCTGCAAACTGCAGGGCAACGATGCGCTGCGGCTTTGGCATCCGCCGATACGCGCTGGGGGAAGTGCCGATCACTTGCTTGAATTTGCGGCTCAAGTAAAAACCGTCTGCGTAGCCGACTTTCTCCGCGATTTCCTGAAGCGTCGCCTCGCTTGTCAACAGATGCAGCTTTGCCCGATCGAGCCTGACCCGCGTCAAATGCTCGGAAAAGCTGTGCCCGACCAGCTTTTGAAACTGACGCGAGAAATAGCTGGCGTCATAGCCTGACAGTTCCGCCAGCTGGGTACGGGTCAAGTTTTGGTCGTAATAGCGGTTCGTGAAGTCGAGGACATCGTGCATCGGATTTGCCGGATTGGCTGTTTGTGTCGACACAGCCCTGGCAAACAGGTCAAGCAGCTCGGCAAGCAGCCCGTGCTGACTTGCCTGATCGCTTGGATTACCGGAAGCGTTCGCGTTGCTTTTCACTAGCTGCTCGACGATCGTGAAAGCCCGGAGCGGCAACGAGCCAACGCCCGCAACAGAGCCATGTGCCGGGAAGGTGCTGTGATCGACGAGATACGTCAGCTTGTCGATCGTTTCTTCCTCCAGACGGTATCCTTGAAAAAAGAGGAGAAACAGCGAGTCGACAGCCTGTTTCGCCCGTTTCATTTCGATGCGCTCGTTCGGGTGAACGAAAGCAAGCTGGCCTTTTGCCACCTCCTGCCACTGTTCCCCTACTCGCAGCTGTACCGGAGTGTCCGCCCAAATAAACAGTGGATAAGTTGGTACGAATGCTTGTCCGTTTTCGTTCAAGGAACAGCTCTCTGCTTTTTTCACGATGTACAGCCGCTTCATCTTCTCTCCTCCTCTTGCGGTGTGGCAACATACTAGCCTCTCTCTGACGAATGCGCGAAAAGCTGCCCCAAGGTCTGGCAGAGCCTGGCGACAGCTTTTCACTAGCCTATGAATTTGCAAAACGATTATTTTTTCGCCGCTTTCAACAAACTGTCGACGATGAAATCAAGCTGCTTGTCCAGCGAGTAAATATCGTTGTAGTACGACAAACCGAAGTCGATCTCGATCAGCCTGCCTTCCTTGATGGCCGGGATGCTGTTCCACACTTTGTTATCGGACAAGTCGACCATTCCTTCATACGCCGAACGGAACACAAAGTCACCCGCATATTGGGGCAGCACCTCAAACGAAACGCTTTCTGCTGTCGCTTCCCCAGATGGCTTGTCCAGTTTTGCCTGCACAATAGCCGGGGCTTTCATTCCCAAGTATTCGTAGACGATTTGCGAGCCGCGCCCGTAGTCTTTGCTGCTGACTACGGACATATTGCCTTTTCCGCCCTCCATGATGCTCACCGTCTTGTCCAAAATGCCTGCTTCCCCCAACTTTTTCTTGCTCTCCGCTACTTTTGCGTGGAAGTCGGACAGCAGTTTCTTCGATTCGCCCTCCTTGCCCAGCACTTCGCCGAGCTTTTGCAGACGTTCTTCCACTGTCATGCGGTCAAACGGGATATACACAGTCGGCGCGACCCTTTCCATCATTTGGTAAATTTTCTCGGAAGGAGCAATGATCAGATCGGGATCAAGCGCCAAAACCGCCTCCGGATTGGGCTCGAACCAAGTTCCGAGCGTCTGGACACCCTCCAGTTCTTTTTCAAAAGCGGCTCCTTTCTGGACGTCAGAGATGCCGACTGGCTTTACGTTCAACGCGAGCACGTCTCCAAGCAAGTAAAAGACGACCACGCGCTGGGGATTGACTGGGATCTCCACGTCACCTTTGGCTGTAGAGACGATTTTTGTTGCCGGCTTTGCGCTTGGCTGGTTCGAGGTCGAAGCTGACGCTGCGGAGTTTACCTGCGGCTGTTCCGCACCCGGATTGGCCGTGCTTGTAGTAGTCGGTGCAGAGCAAGCGCCGAGGATCAGAGTCAAGCACAAAAACAGGATGGTTGCCAAAGAAGATTTGTTGCTGTAGCGCATAGGTATGAATGTTCCCCCTTTATCGTGACGATGATGATAACCATTATCACTATAAACGCGGCTTCTACCTGCCTCAATGTCATATCGCGCCATTTTCGATGTCTCATCGCGCCTTGCCTGTTCCGTGCGATACCGGATCGGCGATGCTCCCGTGTACCGTTTGAACATTTTCGCAAAATAGTACCGATCCGGATAGCCGATCTCTTCGGCAATGTCCTGCAAACTGGCTTCTGTGCGCCTGAGCAGCTCCTTCGCTTTTTCCATCCGCAGCGAAATCATGTACTCGATCGGACTGCTGCCCGTCCGCTGCTTGAACAGTCTCGACAAATGGCGCGGACTGCTGTCCAACAGCTCGGCGAGCACTTCGAGCGAGAGCGGTTGCGCATAGTTTTCCTGGATATATCCGAGCGCCTGAGCAGCCAAATCATTCGGCTTACGCGACAACGATGGGTTGTGCATCTGCCGCAAAAGCTCGTAGACCACTTGATAAAAAAGCGCCCGCACATGAAAATGCTCCAGTCCGTTCCGTTTCTCCCATTCTTCGTGCATCAGCTGAATGTTTTGCAACAGACACACCGCTTTTTCCGGGAGAAAGCCGTACGCAGCATCAAACGGCCTCTGCCGCTCCAGCATGGCGATCAGCTCCTGGTTCATCGGCAAAGGGAGCAGCGCTTTGTAGTAGATCACATAATATTCGAAAACGTCCTCCAGCGGACAAATCTGCAGCCTGGCGCCTTTTCCGCCGTGGAGCATGTAAAAGCGCTGGGCCGGATGCTTCTGTCCATCGAGCCAAATCTCGGCTCTCCCTTTGGTCGCAAATAAAAAGCTGCTGGCCGGAAGCTGCCAGGCACGGCTTGCCTCTTCCCGAAACAAAGCCAAGTAACGAACGTCCAATATTTTCAGAGAAGCATGGTTCCAAAGCACAAATGATTCACTGACCCGCATCGCAGCTGCTCACTCCTTCAACCTGTTTGCGATACGCCGCTAGATGGCTGTATTTGGCTTCATTATATATGAAAATGGTTCTCATTATCAATGATTGCCCGCTGCCTTCGCCTTCCCCTTCACCTGTTGCCCAAACAGAAAAAGCGATCCCCTCAGCCAGTGTGCCAGCTTGCGAGATCGCCTTTTTCCGTATGTGATGTTGGAAGGAAGCTACGGGCGGAACAGTTGCTGCTCGGCGAATTGCACGAGCCGCTTGGTCATTTCGCCACCGACCGAACCGTTTTGACGCGATGTTGTCTCGGCACCCAAAACGACACCAAACTCGGCTGCACAAGCGGGTACAACCACCAAAACAGAAAAAACAGCAGGACAACGATAGGTATAACAATCATGATATCTGTTCCTCCTGTGCGTCCTCCACGTATATTTGCCAGCAAACGACCCCATCCTAAAAGATGGTTGGAAAAATTATGTAGAGAGGATATGAATTATGCCGATACACGCTTACCTTAACTTCAATGGAAACTGCCGGGAAGCTGTCCTGTTTTACGCGCAAGTTTTCGGCACGGAACCCCCGCAAATCAT
This sequence comes from Brevibacillus sp. FSL K6-0770, assembly GCF_038000275.1. Lineage (NCBI taxonomy): Bacteria > Bacillati > Bacillota > Bacilli > Caryophanales > Paenibacillaceae > Brevibacillus > Brevibacillus sp. FSL K6-0770. Next base: position 2,981,265 of record NZ_JBBOBQ010000001.1, on the reverse strand, counting down.
GACCTTTGGCGATACGCCGCCCGATCCGAACTTCCAGATGCCGGAAGAGGCGAAAAACCGCGTCATGCATACGCACCTCGTCCTCGCTGGCAGCCGGGTGATGTTTTCCGACGTCTTTCCAGGAATGCCGTATGTCGCTGGGACAAACATCAGCCTGGCGATCATCAGCAAAAATCTCGACGAGCTGAAAGGCTACTTCGCCAAGCTAAAAGAAGGCGGCACCGTCCGCATGGAGCTGCAAGAAACGTTTTGGAGCAAATGCTACGGAAGTGTCGTCGACAAATTCGGGATCGAGTGGCAGTTCAATTACGAAGATTGCCCGACGGAGTAGACAGAGGATCAAGCTTTATCCTCTGTCTCTTTTTTGGCAATCGCGCCAAACGCCACGCGGGAAGATAGCTCCTTCACATTCAACTCACCATAGGCATTGATTACATCCGGCACATACTCCTTTGTCAACTGCATCGCCTTGAAAATCTGCTCTTTTTCTTCTGTGGAAAAGTGTATCACGCTTTCCCCGCACAGCTCGCAAAAAAGCTGCCAGCCAAGCTCTGTCTGCTTCAAGCTATGCAGCAAATCATACTCTCCAGCGCAGTTGCAAGCAGGGCACGCCGCTCGAAACGCCATCGCTTTACCCTCCTTATTTCAGTTGAGAGATCATCTCGATCAGCCGGGAAACAGGATCAACGATTTCCTCGTTTTCTTGCGCGACTCTCTCGAAGGTCGGCACTGCTTCTTGCAAAAGCAGATAGCTGTAGTAATAGTAGCTGGAAAACGGCAACTCGGCATATCCCGCCGGCTCTTCTTCCCAGGCTTCCTCGTCCTCCTCTTCATCCTCCGGCCATAAATACGCCTCGTCCAAAAGCATCGTCATATCCGGAACATGGACAGCATCCGCGAGTGGATGCCCTTCCAGCGCCTCCACCACCGCTTTGTACAGCACGATTTCGTTCAAGCTTACCTCGCTTGGCTGCTTTGTTTTCAACTGCTGCAACAAAACAGACAAAACCCATGGCGTAACTTGCCATAGCGTACCCTGATGCTCAATGAGCTGGCCGATTTCGCCGTAAGCGCCCTGCTCGATCAAGGCAGGCAGCTCTGTTCCTCTCCCGTAAGGCGTGGTCAAGCGTTGCCATGGAATTTGCACGCCCTCTTTGTTTGCTTCTGTTGTCATCTGATCCCTTTCCTCCCTCATCATCGAAAATGATCTTCCCTCATTGGAAAAGAAAAGACACTAACCGAGACGTTAGCGCCTTTCCTCTTCACTTTTCAAGCTGTTTTCACGCCGTCTACTGTGCTGAAAAATCACTCATATATGTAAAGCTTATCTCCCGCACATGCACCTGCTGCTTGCCGACCGGGCTCTCCAGAACAACGGAATCCCGCGGAGCAGCCATGAGCAGCTGCCTGCCAATGGGCGACAAGAATGAGATTCTGTTGTTATCCGGATCAATATCTGTGGGATAGACCACAGTGAATGATTCCTCAAAGTCATCCTCTTCAAATAAAACTTTCACACTGCTGCCGAGCAAAGTAACAGCTTTCAGCGACGTGAACAGCTCGCTGTCGTCTTTGGCGAGCAGCTGTTCCAGCGTCTGCTTGTAGCGCTGGATCATTTCGTCTACCGTTTGTTTTTCTTTTCCATAATCGCGCACATAATGGTCAAAAAAGAGCGAATATTGCTCATCGAAAAAAACAAGCTGGTTGATCAAATGTTTTCTCGTACCTTGCAAAATACTAGGGTTCATAATAAATGTCACCCCCCAGTTGTTTTTCATAGACGAGTTTGATGAACGCTTGGTTCTCCCTCATGGAAAATACCTCCTTAGAAAAATAGCCCCCGAAGGGACTCAAGTTTATTGTATCAGGAATTGCAAGATGATTCCATTCCATGCATCCTGTGGAAAGTCGTCTTTACAAAAGCGTTTGTCTGTAAGGGACGAAGAAAGTCTCCTCGACTTCGGTTGCCGGCAATGGTCGGCTGAAGTAATAGCCTTGGATTTCCTTGCAAGCATTTTCCGTGAGAAAATCCAGTTGGCCCTTGGTTTCGATTCCTTCCGCGATGACGTCCATATTCAAATGCTTCGCCATCGAGATAATCGTGGCGACAATCGCCTGGTCGCTCGTATTTTGCGTGATGTCGGTAATGAACGAGCGATCGATCTTGAGTTTGTGAATCGGCAGCAATTTCAAATAGCTGAGGGAGCTGTATCCTGTTCCAAAGTCGTCCAGACTGATCTTGACGCCAAAGTCGTTCAGCTTGTTGAGAATTTCCGTGGACAAATCCGCGTCCATCATCATGCTCTCGGTAATTTCCAGCTCCAAATACTTCGCTTCCAGCCCGGTTTCCTGCAAAATATCGCGGATGTATTCCACCAGATTCGCTTGATGGAACTGGCGCGAGGACAAATTGACCGATACGGGAATCAGCGGGCCTCCTGCGGAATGCCACTTTTTCATTTGCTTGCATGCCTCTCTGAGCGTCCATGTCCCGATATCGTAAATCAGTCCGGTTTCTTCTGCCACTGGAATGAAGATGCCTGGCGACAGCATGCCCTTCGTCGGGTGATTCCAGCGAACCAACGCCTCTACCCCGATAATTTCATTGCTCGACGCACGTACTTGCGGCTGGTAGTACAAAATAAATTCATTTTGCTTGACGGCTTTGCGCAAATCGCTTTCCAGCTCGATCCGCAAGAGCAACTGGTTGTCCAGTTCATTCGAGAAAAACTGAAAGCCGTTTTTGCCGTTTTTCTTCACTTCGTACATGGCGGTGTCGGCATTTTTCAATAGCTGCTCCACGCCTGTTCCGTGATCGGGATAGACGGCGATCCCGATGCTGGCTGAGACGTAGTAATCATTGCTTTGCAGACGATACGGAATCTCGATCTCTTTGACGACTTGCGTAGCCAACTCGGCAAACGCCTGATCAGACTGCACATTTTTGCAAATCAGGGTGAACTCGTCTCCGCCCATCCGTGCGATGACAACGTCGAATCCTGCCGTGCTTTTGCGAATCCGGTTGCTCACCTCTTGCAAAAAGCGGTCTCCGTAGGTGTGTCCGAGAGAGTCATTGATCATTTTGAAGCGGTCGATATCCAGCACGAGAACAGCAAAACGGGAGTCGGCCTCCGCACTTTGGTCGATTGTTTCCTGGAGGGATTGGTGCAGCATTCTCCGGTTCGGCAATCCAGTCAAATCGTCATGGAGCGCCTGGTATTCAATAATGACTTTTGCCCGCTGTTCTTCCTCGCGCGTCTGTTTCTCATACGCTTCCAGCACGAGTTGTTGTTCAAAGCTGAGCAGCTTCGTCACCGCTTGTGCGAGGGCGGGGCAGTCGGGATGCGTGTCTTTCAAGTCATCGACGATTCGCAGCAAGGCACTGAGCAGATTTTGAAAAGATCCCATATACCACTTCGGCGGCAGCCCGATTTTTTGGTGAACCATGGCAATCCGCATCCGTTTTTCGATAAACGCCTCATCAATGTAGCCGTCGAACATCTCGATCAGATGGTTGGACAGCGTTTGACGAAGGCGGTTCACTGTCGTATGGCTGGTGATGATTTCTTTGAGCGAATCGACATGAAGGATCGCTTCATAAAAAGAAGCCGTGATGTGCTCAATTTGCGCCACGACCAAAGGACGCAGCCCTGCGATCAGCTCCAGGTCCCTTTGCGTCAAATTGATCATGTTCATTTGCGCCAAAACTTCTGGATTCCCCTCTAAAGAGATGCGGGAAAAATCGTCGTGTGAGAAATGCTCCATTCCACAAAACTCCTTTGCTGCCTGAACCATATCATTTCTGGACTCATGCCGTATTGTCTTGCCTATCTTTTCGACACCATTCAACAAATCCCTCCCGATTTCTTCCCATGTTTATCCATTCGTGGAACTAGATTGTTACAAAATGACAAAAATAAAAAGAAATCAGCAAAATGGCGTGCAGACTTCTTTTTAACGGGTTCCGTATGGGAGTAGAAAATTGAAATGAACAAATAAAAGAGCATGCTCTTTTCGTTTCTATATTCAAACAAATTCAGGGTATAATTGGAGCTGTAACGAACTCAATCATAAAATAAGCAATTTGGGTAACTGGTAGGCATGTAGTAATTACCTGCTTTACATTCAATTACTACTATATTAAAGGGGAAAATGTTCGTTGAGTACTAATCAAAAAGCGATCGAATGTCTAGAAAGACATGAATATGAAGAAGCCTTCAGACTTTTCCATGAAGCAGTAAGAGAATCACGTAATGTTCAGTCATTAAATAACCTTGCATGGATATATTTACATGAGGAGTGCGACAAGGAAACAGCCATGAAATTAATCAAAGAGGCTATTGCACTATCTCCCTCATCCCATTTCCCCTATAACATACTAGCGGAAATTTATATCGAAAAGGAAATGTGGAAACAAGCCTCAGATGTATTGTGCCAATCCATATTAATTCACCCCTCGAATGAAGCTTATAATAATTTGGCAGTTGCGAAATATCATCTTGGTCAGTTAGAAGAAGCTTCAGACTTTTTTCTTCAATGTTCAAGAAAATCCGATTACGCATTGTACAGCCATGTTAAATGCTTGAGTGAACTTGGGAGAAATGAAGAAGCGAAGAATAAATTAGACTCATTTTCTGAAGATGATGATGAATTTGTCGGAACTGTCGAAGTGGCCGAGTTATATCTTGAATTAAGTTGCTTTGAGGATTCTGTTCATTGGTTTGAAAAAGGTTGGAAAAACTATTGGAAAACACCAGACTGGGTTAGTCGGTATGTCTATGCATTGCTTAATACTAAAAATGCAACCCGCGCTCGTGACATCCTGAATGAAGTAATTCAACAAAAAGTTGAGGAAATAAAAGAAGCTTATGAAGATATATGTAACGAAGATTGGACCGAAAGTGATAAAGAAAAAAACATCAGGCAATTGATTGATGATAAAAAAGAATATGAGCAAATGTTTGAACAAATTTCATCTGGCTATATCCCCTCATTGAAATTTAATACTTCAATGAGCACGGGTTGTTACTTGTTCGGATGTAAACGACATAATCACCCAGAGTATCAAGAATAAATGAGCTACAATGTGGCAGCCCAATAACTGTTACTCATTTTAAATAGACTATATCCTCGATTGTGAATCGTTTATCTGTAATCCCTAGCCTTTGGGCGGGAGTAGCTTCGGTACGTTTTACTGGGTTTCTGTTTAAGAGGAGCTTCGTGAAAAAGGAAGAATACATGAATGATAATAGAGAAGGGAGATTACACCATGCCAGATGAGATCACCGTGCACCCCGTCGCTTGGCCACCTGCCCCGATCAAGACCGAGCGGCTCCTGCTCCGCCAGTCCGAGGCCCGGGACCGGGCGGCGCTGATCGACCTGTTCGCCTCACCAGAGGTGGGAGCCTATGTCGGCGGCTCCCGACCGCGCGACGAGCTTGAGCGCGCGCTGCCTGAAGTGCCTGGGCAGCGCTTCGGCTTCTTCGTGGTCGAGCGCAACGGAACAACGATTGGCATGATCACGCTCGATCGGCGCGCCCCGGAGCGTAAGGGTCACATCCGTCCAGAGGGCGGAGAGCCCGAGCTTGGCTACATGTTCTTGCCGCAAGCGTGGGGCCGCGGGTACGCCACCGAGGCGTGCGCAGCGGCGCTCGACTGGTTCGCCCACACGCATCCCGGCGAGCCGGTGGTGCTCTCCACCCAGACAGCCAACGAGGCTGCGATGCGCGTCGCGGCGAAGCTGGGGTTCACCGAGGTGGAGCGGTTCGAGGACTACGGCGCCGAACAGTGGCTCGGCGTGTGGTACCCGGGCACGCCGTCCGCTTGAGCTTATGCCGCGCCCGGCTTGCCCTGATCGAATGGCTCGCGTGTAGCTGCCACAAGGACAGCTCCTAGTTATTGTCTGGAAGTAACGGGCACGATTCCCAGATCCACTCCTGTTACCGCTGATCTTCCTTGTCCCTTTGCGCCCGTTTTTCCTTGAGAATGTTCTGCAACTGCTCAATTTCTTCATCCGACAGGCGAACGTCGTTTAAAAAATTGGTCATCATCGTTCCGACAGCTCCATTGAACACCCTTTTCAGAAACGACTCGCTCTCCACGCGCCTGCAGTCGCTTTCTTGAACGAGCGGATAGTACAAATAGCTGCGTCCCGATTTTTCGTAGCCGATGGCCTGCTTTTTCAGCAGCCGATTCAAAAAAGTGCGCACAGTTGGTTCGGTCCATTCGATATCGGCAGGCAAGCGTTCAATGATTTGCTCAGCCGTTGCGGGATGCTCCTGCCATATCACCTTCATGACTTCCCACTCAGCTTCCGAAATTTTAGGAATTGGATTCATGCTCTCACCTGTCTTTTCTTGTACGATCATAAAAGTCGTTCATAAGTAAATATTACGTTTGTAAAAATTTGCTGTCAACCAATCTCTTCCTTTTTTTATGAAGATGATTGTCAACAGCGCCGTCATCTACGATAATAAACAGCAAGAGTGTAAAAACACAGTTCCCGGTTGGTAGTCCGGGCGCAGAACATGCGCGCGTGTCTCTGTCAGTAACCTTCCCCCCTCGGGATGTCCGACACTCTTGAATTTTTCAGAGGGGGCGGTTTGGGTGAAACTAACCGTTTATTTCGATGGACAGTTTTGGGTTGGCGTGGTCGAGCATGTGGAAAATGCGCGGCTGACAGCATGCAGATTTCTGTTTGGTTCCGAGCCAAAAGACGGCGAGGTGCTTGACTTCGTCTTGCATCGTCTGTTGCCCGGACTGGATGACACAAGACAGTCCGTACAAGTAAAAGCAGCCGTTGCGACCAAGATCAACCCGAAGCGGCTGGCTCGTCAAGTGGCAAAAGAGCTGCGGCAAAAAGGAGCTTCCACCTTTGCCCAGGAAGCGATCAAGCTGGACTGGGAAGCGCGCAAGGTTGAGAAGAAAGTATTAAGTCGCAAGCAAAAGCTCGAGCTGCAAGAACAAAAGTGGCAGCAAAAAGTCCAGAAAGCAAAAGAAAAGCACAGAGGCAAATAATTTTCCCCTGCGCGCAGACTCACGCTCCTTTGCACGGAGCGTGAGTTTTTTTATTTCGTTTGGACGAGCTGCGGTTCAAGCGAGCTTCGGCCGTACGGATTGTAGCCGATCACAACGATTTTGTCATCTTCGGTCACGAGCACGTGATAGTGGGACCCCGGCCCCTCGATCGCGTAATCGTACGAAGAAGCTACCAGTCGGACAGGGCGGGGAACGCGTTTTTTGGCAAGCTCATTCCAGTCGTGCTCGTACAGCTCGCCATCCTTCGTTATTCTCAGTCTCCCACTTGCCAAGGCGATGTTTTCTTCAAGCTTTGGCAACACTGCAACCTTCCCCACTTTCCACTCGTCGCCATCGCGATCGACTTGGAATTGCAGCTCCGCAACCGCTCCCGAATCCGTCATCGCATAGACAGAAACATCTTCCGTCGTGTAGCGGACAAAATATTGCGGAGCCAATTCACGCACTCCTTTTACACCGGGCACTTTGACAAATGCTGGCTGCTTGGCTGTTTGCTCTGCATAAAGCACTTCCCCGGTTTTTGTTGTCGCGAGGAACGTATACGCGTTGGCGTACAGCTTGGTGATTTGCGAAATGACAGCCGGATCGATCTGAACGGCTTCTGCCTTGCCGATTTTGATGTTCGCAGGCTCGTAAATGCCGTGCTTTTCGACAAACTCGTGCTGCAACTCGACTGTGTACAGCCGATCGTCCGCTAAACGCACCAGCAATCGTCTTTCTCCTCCCACCACGTCTTTCGCAGGGGCAGACAAGGACAATTCCTGGCAGGTGGCAAAATCATCTGTCCACATCTGGACTTTCCCCGCTGTATCCACAGTTACCGCTGTATTCAAAATGCTGGTGATTGCCTGAATATTTTTGGGGCCTTGCACCTGATAAGGCACAAGCTTGTCGTTCATGCCCCAAAGCGTGCCATCTTTGCGGACAAAAAACGGCTTGCCCATGTCCGTGCTCACTTGCCGGACGTCTTTCAACTCCCCGATCTCCGTCCATTCCGTGAGCAGATGCGGCAATCTGCCCAGCTGTCCCGTCATGTTGCTGCCCCATGAATATACGTGTCCGGATTTTTGCAGGGCGATCACGTGATCTGTGCCTGCCTGAATGTCAACAATATCGCGCAAGCCTGCGATTTGCACAGGTACGTTTACGAGATTCGGCTGCTTTTCGCCAAGCATGCCGAGTGTGTTGTTTCCCCAGCCCCAGACCGTGCCGTCTTTTTTGCTGAACAAGTACATCCCTTCGCCACCCACTGCCATGTTGACAGCACCGTCGGCTTCGCGCGGAGCACGCGTCAGCTTGTTTTCATCCGGGTCAAACACGTGCACCTCGCCCGTTGTGGTTTGTATCAGCGCACGATCAGAGTAATCAAGCGCGATTTGCTTGACCGCCCCCGGGACATTCACCAACTGTGCAAGCTCGGCTTTCAGCTCCTGCCCCTGGCCGCTGACGTAGTACAGCTTGCCGTTTTGCTCCAACACAAACAAGGAAAAAGACGAACCGTATATATGCGTCACCTTGGCGAAAGCACCCAACTGGGCAGGCTTGCTCTCTCCTTGCATCCACGTCCACACGGTCCCATCGTCTTTGAGCAGTACGAGCACGCCTTCGTTTCCATTTAACTCACTGATCGACTGAATGTGATCCAACCCCGCCACTTTTTCCGGCTGTGCCATGTCGTTCAGCCGCCAGACCTGACCGTCTTTCGTCAGCGCATGGTCTCCGGAGATTTCTTTGACATTTTGCAATCCCGCGAGCTTTTGCGGAAAATCTGCGTCCTTTTCTCCCTGCACGCCCCAACCCCAGACGTTGCCCTGGTTGTCAAAAGCGTAGGAGATGCCAGGACGCCAGCCATACCCCGCTCCATCAAAAATGTTGTCCGTCGCAATTCTCTCCATGCCGGACAAGGCGGTCGCTTCTTGTAAAACCGCCGGAGAGCTTGCAGCCGGCTTTGCTTGCGCAGTCTTTTGCGCGATGTTGCCGCATGCCTTCATCGTTACTTCGCTGGCTTTGTCGGCTGCTGCACCACTGCCGCTGGCCTGTTTTTGCGCCGGAGTCGTTGGCGTGGCCGTTTGTTCTGCCTGCACGCTCCCAGAAGCAACGAGGACAAAAGTCAAACCGCTGCACGCCAGCACCTTGAGTTGATTCCGATTCCACACGTGCTCATGACACCACCATTATTTGGATTTATGGAGACAATACTTGGTTAGACGTTTACTGGCAAAAAAAGTAACGGTATCTTCCCGAACATTTTCCCATAAAAACCCCCTTTGGCTCCGTGGCGAAGCAAAGGGGGGGGATCGTCTTGCTTGCTAATTAATACGGCTCCGCAGCATGACCGTCTTCCTCGGCCTGGCGCACGCCAGCACCCGGATTCGTCGCTCCCATCGGCCCGCCGTGTCCGTTGTCGGCATTTTGACCACCCTGCTCGATGCCTCGCTTCAAGCGTGCGCCGTACTCCTCGTCACACTGGAAAAAGTAGTCGAGCATCTTTTCCTGAATGCGCCGATCACAGGACAACAAGGCATCGGTCAAATTGGCGATCAGATCGTCCTTTTCCCAGTCTTCCAGCAGCCGATAGCGCTCGCCAGCTTGTTTGAAATCGTTCGTGCGGTCAATTTTTTGCCGGACAATCTTTCCTGACACCGTCGGCTCATGGTCGGGAGCGCCCTGCTTTGCTTCATGCAGCCCGCCGAGCGTGGACGGCTCGTAATTGATATGCGGCTGTTGGCGGTCCACATGGTAGAGCATCTGGCCGCCTTCCTGATTGGTCGCAACGTGTTTTTTCGGAGCGTTGATCGGCAGCTGCAAGTAGTTGGCCCCTACCCGATAGCGCTGCGTGTCCGAGTAGGAAAACGTCCTGCCCTGAAGCAGCTTGTCATCCGAGAAGTCCAGACCGTCGACGAGCACGCCCGTCCCAAAAGACGCCTGCTCTACTTCCGCGAAATAGTTTTGCGGATTTTTGTTCAGCACCATTTTTCCCACAGGCAAAAACGGGAACTGATCCTCCGGCCACAGCTTTGTCGGATCGAGCGGGTCAAAATCCAGCTCGGGATGCTCGTCGTCGCTCATGATTTGCACGCACATTTCCCACTCCGGGTAGTTCCCTTGCTCAATCGCTTCATACAAGTCCTGTGTCGCGTGATTGAAGTTTTTCCCCTGTATTTCTTCTGCTTCCTTCTGCGTCAAGTTTTTGATTCCTTGCGAAAGCGGCTGCCAATGGTACTTGACCAAAACACCCTCGCCCGCCTGGTTGACCCATTTGTATGTATTGACGCCAGAGCCTTGCATTTGCCTGTAGTTCGCCGGGATGCCCCACGGTGAAAAGAGAAACGTAATCATGTGCATCGCTTCCGGCGTGTTGGAAATAAAGTCGAAAATCCGCTCCACATCCTGAATATTCGTCACCGGGTCTGGCTTGAAGGCGTGGACGAGGTCAGGGAATTTCATCGCATCGCGGATAAAAAATACTTTCAAATTGTTTCCGACCAAGTCCCAGTTGCCATCTTCCGTGTAAAACTTCACGGCAAACCCGCGCGGATCGCGCAATGTCTCTGGCGAGTGCGCACCGTGGATAACCGTGGAAAAGCGCACGAATACCGGAGTCTGCTTCCCGCGTTCCGCAAACAGCTTTGCTCTCGTGTACTTGGCGATCGGCTCATTCCCGACTGTCCCGTACGCTTCGAAGTATCCGTGCGCTCCGGCACCGCGCCCGTGCACGACACGCTCCGGGATTCTCTCCCGATCAAAATGCGTGATTTTTTCCAGAAAATCGTAGTTTTCCAGAACAGTAGGGCCGCGGTTCCCGACGGTTCGCATGTTTTGATTGTCGGTAATCGGATGACCTTGGCGGTTCGTAAGCAGCTCCTCTTCCGTTGCTTTGCCTGACGTGGCCTGGTTGTCTTTTTCCATGTTCATCCTCCCTGTCCAAATTCTCGCTCGTTCATGAGAATGGTTTCCGAACCAGGGAGTCTTTATGCGGGAACAAGCAGAGAAAAGCGGGAATTAACGGGAGGCTTCGTAGGCGAGATCGCTGCGTAACACGGGCACGGTCTGGGTGTGTTTCCATTGAGCAGCAAGGGTGACATCCTCTGTAAATCCCCTCGCGGCAAGCTCCCAGCCTGAGCCGCAGTCGTACAGCATGGCGACGGCAAAACGATCTTGCTCCCTTCTGGAAGCGTCATCAGACAGGACGGAGATAAAGAAAGCGGCTCGCCGCGTTTGCCCGCGAGCAAGGCGCCTTGCTTTTGCGCAAAAAAGGCCGCTGTCTCGTCTCTCGTGCGATACGGATAGACGACTCCGCCTCGCCCGCACACGATGTCGACGCAGGTCGTAAACGAAAGCACATCGATGATTACTAGAATATCAGAGTGGCCCGCCAGCTCCTCCACCCCGTCATATCCCCATTCGAAACGCGCCGAATAGTCTAATTGCTTGAATATGGAAGCTTCTTTCAACATTTCCACCGCTTTCTATCAGAAATGGTTACTCGTCCCATTACGTTCGCCGTTACAAAAGGAGACAAGACGTAATATTGTATATTGTCCCATCAGTTAAGATTGAAGAATGGAGTGATCTGGGATGTCTGAAATGGAGTTTGCAAGCACACACGACAGAGATGGAGGCCATCATCGCAGAACGACGGTGAGAACAACAGGTATTTTGCAAAACAACCTGAACGTTGCTCTTACCGCTCACATCGACTTGGTCAACCTCAACGACGAACCTGTAGAGGTGCGTGTGCAAGTATTGAACTGGGGCGATGCTGTCACACAAACCAATCCAGTAGGTACGCTTCTCGACGTAACACAAACCCTTGCAGCCAACACTCGTATTGCCTTGAACGCAACTGTTGTTGCGACCAACCACTACGAAGTGCGCCTGATTGTCGGCCGTAACGGCAACGCCGAGAATGTCCTTCTGACAACTTACGGACGTACGTCTGTCGGCGGCGGTCAAGTAGTTGGCTTGTCTGTGCTTCCTAGCCAGCTGCTTACTGTAGAAATCGACAGCCACTGTCTGTAATTGTCGCACCCTTTTCCCAAAGAACTATGGTAGTTGCCATAGTTCTTTTTTATTTTTCGATCCGTTTATACCAGTGCGGAGTGCGCCGTTCGAAAGCATCGTACTCTTCGACGATAAGATTGACCCGCGCGATCATGTCCGGCAGCTGCTCGGGCACAACTCGCTTGGTCCAGATGATGGAGGAGAAAACGGTCATTGCCGTATAGACGTTGAACAAGGTCCAAAATTCGTCCGGAATCTCCTGATGATTCCAATACCCGGCCAACTGACCGTTGCAAAACGGAACGCTCACTTCTTTGCTGAAAAAAACCAGCTTCACAAACTCGTGAACCGGATCGCCCCAATCGTAGCGATTAAAGTCGATCACCCCGGCATAAGTGCCATCGCGGACAATCAGGTTGCCGACATGGAAGTCGTCATGCAAAAACTGGTTCGGCCGTCCTTCCAGACAGGCCAAGTGCCGCTCAATGTAAGCCAAGATTTTGTCTCCGTACGGAAGCGGTGGCGAGAACGTTTGATACGCCTCGACGTACCTGCGATGCTTTTGCACGCATCGGTCTATCCAAGGCGGGATCGCCGCTGGAGCCGCAAGCTGATGCATGGCTGCCAAATCCTGCCCCGCCAAAAATCCTGTCTGCTGCTGTTCGCTTTCCGTGTAAAAAGGCAAGCGATCTCTGGCATCCTCGCCCTCGATGTAACTCACGAGCATGTAGCAAATCCCCAGCTCTTTTCGCACGCCAAAAGCAAGCGGCTTGGAAGCCCGGATCGGATACGACGCAAGCGACTGCAAGACAGCAAATTCCTGCGCTTTTTGCTCAGCCTGCTGCTCGCTTGCGACTCGGAGCACCACAGTACGCCCTTCTGGCAAATCGACACGGTATTTTTTGTCTGCGGAATGTCCTTTTTTGATTTCGTTCACGCTCACAGCCTGTTGCAGCAGCGGAACGGCCTTTTGCAGCGATTCCAACCATTCTTCCATCTTGTTCCCTCCCCGTTCTTGCTTGAAAGACAGCATTCTCGATTATACGGGAGAACAAGCGTGTATGGGTAGAGAAAAAAGACGCCGGGATGCATCTCCCAACGCCTTGTCTTTTCGTTATCGTTATCGGGCTGTCCAACCGCCGTCAATGACCAATTCTGTACCTGTTACGAAGCTGGATTCATCAGAAGCGAGATACAGGACACCATAAGCGATATCTTCCGGTTTGCCCAATCGCGGCAACGGCGTTCCCCTTTCAAACATTTGTCCAGCCCCGTGATCGAGCGTTTCCTGGATCATCGGCGTCACGATAATTCCCGGGTGAACGGAATTGACGCGGATGTTGTCTGGAGCCAGCTCGACAGCAGACGCTTTGGCAAGCGAGCGAAGCGCCCCTTTTGCCGCCGTATACGCATTCGTGTAGTTCAGGGCAACCAAGCCAGCGATGGACGAGATGTGAATGACCGAGCCGCCGCCCGCTTTCTTCATTTCCGGCACCGCGTATTTCATCCCGAGCATGCAGCCTGTCAAGTTGATGCTCATCACTTTGTTCCACTGCTCCACGTCGAACTGTTCCAGCTTTTGATCCGTACTGACGCCAGCGTTGTTGACCAGTACGTCTACTTTGCCAAAAGTGGCGACTGCTTTTTCCACGACCTGTGGCTCGAACACGACATGCCGTACACACCGAAATTCATGGCGACGAATTTGCTCGTCATGGCTACCAAAGGAGCGTATGTAAACAATCCGTTTCTGTAATTCGTTCCCGCAGACACAAAAAAGAAACTGCCCACTCAGGACAGTTTCTTTTATAAAGGAGGTTTACAGTTTTGTTACGTTCTCAGCTTGTGGGCCACGGTTGCCAGTTACGATGTTGAACTGAACGCGTTGACCTTCTTCCAAAGTTTTGAAGCCGTCACCTTGGATTGCGCTGTAGTGTACGAAAACGTCGTCTCCGCCTTCTACTTGAATAAAGCCATAACCTTTTTCTGCGTTAAACCATTTAACTGTTCCGTTCGATTGCATGTAAAAAAACCTCCAAAAGTCAATTTGAATATGCAGTCATATTTACCGAGGCAAATAAAGCTCACATATCATGAAGAAATACTCCAACATCTGATTGCAATACGCCTTCATGATATGTGAATTTATTCTACTTCGACAATATGAAAGTGTCATAGGACGGAACTGCCATGTTAAAACCAAAACTTTTTGAAAACCTAAAACGACGAAAGCCCTTCCTCTCTCCCATCCTTGCGGCTCCGATGACCGCGCCAGTGTGAATCGGGAATCCAAAAACGTTATCCATCAGCATCATTATGCACCTCGATGAATTAGGCTTAATTATTCAAGTAATACTATCATTCTATCATACAAATACGCTATAATCAACTATTTAGATGCTACACGGCCCGTTTCTCACCTGATACACTAAGGTTCTGGAGGGATGATTCATGTCAAAAGAAGTGTATACAAAGCAAGAAATCAAGCAACTTTTGGAAAAGGGTACCCCGATTTTGTTCCTTGATGTTCGCGACGAAGCCAAATTTCAGACAGGCAGTGTGGAAAGCAAATTCGCTGACACGCGAAATGTTCCATACGTGCACATGCTTGCGCAGGGCGACAAACTATTAGATGAAGAAACAGAACGGGCCGTCAAAGAAAGACAGATCATCACTGTATGCACAACGGGAAATAAAGCCCAAAAAGCGGCAGCTTTGCTGCGCGAGCACGGATATGAGGCAAAAGCGCTGCTCGGCGGATTGACAGCGTGGAAGGACGACGAAGACGAAGCGAAATAAACGCACTAGCACCAACGTTTCCAGCAGATTGGCAGATATTACTCCTTTATTTCGGGCGGGATGGTCTGATATTCTGGGTCATGCCAAACCAATACGCCGAAACTTCCTCACGAATGGAAGTGCGGGGGATCTTTTACGCGGGTCAACAAAATCCGCTATGGGGTGAATCGCTCGAAGGAGCGTAGGGTTGTTTCCTCAACCCGAATCCGACAACTAACCTCGTAGGCCAAAAAAAGGAGACGATGTGAATATGAAACGTTTTGGAGCTACTGCCATCGCCATGACTCTGGGATTGGGCTTGGCCTTGACCGGATTTACTACTTCTGCTTCTGCTGCAACTTCCGCAAACTGCCCGTTGAAAAACGGTAACAGTACACCATATCAATTTTCCTATCAATGGATTCCATATGCGGGACAATTGCCTTTTGCATCCAATGCCCAGCAAAATCAGGTTGTTGTTCCACCAGTAAAGCAAGTACCTGTTCAGCAGCAGCCAGTGCAAAAGCCCGTACAAAAACCAGCGCAAACAGCACCGCAAGCACCTGCACAACCAGTTGCAACTACACCTGCGGCTCCAACCGGACAAGCTGACCAGGCTAAAACAGGAGATTTCGCCAAGCAAGTCGCTGATCTCGTCAATCAGGAACGCGCCAAAGCAGGACTGGCTCCCGTGACGATGGACGCTTCTTTGTCCAAAGTGGCACTTGCAAAAGCAGCGGACATGTCGAACAACAACTACTTCGACCATACAAGCCCTACGTACGGTTCGCCATTTGACATGATGAAGCAGTTTGGCATCTCTTATATGACTGCGGGCGAGAACATCGCCATGGGTCAACGCAGCCCTGAAGAAGTCATGACGCAATGGATGAACAGTGATGGCCACCGCAAAAACATTATGAACCCGGCCTTTACCAAAATCGGTGTCGGATACACGAACGGCTACTGGGTTCAAGAATTTATCGGATAAAACAATCGTTTCACACGAAAGCCGGGTTTCTCTTCGCACAAAGAGACCCGGCTTTTCTCGTGTGGAGCTAGCCTTGCTCCGTATTTGCCGCGTTTTTCGCTTCGGGGGTGCAGCCGCAACCTTTCTGCTCGTCAAACAGAGCGACATCCTTTTGGTTCATCTTCTGTTTGGTCGGATAGGCAGAAACTTGTTGCAGTTCGGCATTGACATCAGATGATTGCTTCATCGTATGGCCCCCTCGCCGCTATTTGGATAGTTTGTGGTACATCGGTAGTATGCGCGTGAAAGCAGCAAATACATGCCTGCCGATCGCTGGAAAAGAGACGAAGCTTGCTCAGAGCTGTTGCCGTTTAGGAACTGCGCTTTTACTTGCTGAGAATATGCTCCAGGTCTTTCAGCGCTGCGGCTGCCGCTGCTACAGGGTCTGACTTCCCGCCGACCACCATCACCTCTCCCATCACATCGGTTTCTACCCGAATCGCCTTCGTAGTGCCTTTTACACGGGAAAAAGGGTGACTCGCTTCAACCGCTTTCAATTCTACAGCCGCTTGAATCCCGTCCGCAGTCGGCCTGATCGTCCCGACCAGCTTGGGCACAAGCCCGCTTTGTTTCCACTCCGCTATTTGTTCTGGTGTCACCTCGCGCACGCTGGCCCGCGGAATATCGGACAGCTTGATTGGAGCAGCGAACGCAGCATTGGCCAAAATCGTCAGCTTGGATGCGGTGTCAAAGCCTTCGATGTCATATGTCGGGTCAGGCTCTGCGATTCCCATCGCTTGCGCCCGCCGGATCGCCTCTTCGCTGCTGATCCCTTCTTCCATCATGCTCGTCAGCACAAAATTGGTCGTTCCGGTAAAAATGCCTTCTACGTGCCTGATTTCACAGCCAGCCAAATTGTAGGTGAACAGGTCGATGGTCGGCAAAGCCGCCGCAGTCGCCCCGCTGATTTTCAACTGGACGCCTTGCTCTTTTGCCAAAGCGGACAAGCCGCTGTAATCGACGACGAGCGCACCTTTTGACACGGCAATGGCGTGCATTCCTTTTGTAAGCGCCTGGCGGATAAAGCCAAGGCTCGCTCCTCCCGTTTGGACATCGGACGGCCCGGCTTCGATCAAGATGTCCGCTTCTGTTTTCGCCAACCATGCTTCGGCGTTCCATGCCGAAGCAGCCGCTTTCTTTTCTTGCGCAAATGCGTTCAAGCCCTCTTCCGCAAGTCCATGCGGATCGTATAAGCCGCCAATTGAGCGGGCGACGCCGACAAGCCTGACGTCAGCCTGGTACAACTGGCGGTAACGGTCCTTACGTTCTTGCAGCAGTCGCGCGATTTGCTTGCCTACGGTTCCGAACCCTGTTAATACGATGTTCCAACGCTTCATTTGTCATTCTCCTTGTTGTCGCAAAACATCAAGCGCTTGTCATGCTTGTCGGTAGACGTCTCTTCTGTATGCCAGGATCGCGTTGGCGTCTTTTGGCCTGAGCTGTTTGCCCGTTTTCGCAGAGTACAGTGCTTCTACATGATCGATGAACAAAATTCCTTCCAGATGATCCAGCTCATGCTGAAGACAACGCGCGAAAAAATCTTCTGCCTCAAAGACGTGCTTCCCGCCGCTGCGCGTCTCTGTCCGCACTTTTACAGAGCGTGCCCGACTCACGATCCCGATCACCCCCGGAATCGACAGGCAAGCTTCTGGACCTATCTGAACGCCGCTCACGTCCACAATCTCCGGGTTGATCAGCTCGACAAGGCCGCTGCCGCAATCCAGCACAACCAGCCGCTGCAAAACGCCGATTTGCACAGCCGACAATCCGGCCCGTCCTTTTTTGGCGTACAGCGTATGCTTCATGTCTTGCAAAGTCGTTTCTGTCTGGGGAGTCATGGATGTCACTTTTCTCGACCTGTCGCGCAAAATCGGATTCCCTAATAGAACGATACTCCGTTCTGCCATCGGTACAATCCCTCCTGCCCCTCTATGTGTTTACAACGTAGCAAACGTTTTCACCCATTGTCAAAAGAATCCGTTCAAAAATCTGAAAAATCCCTGCCTGCTAGATGACAAATGCATGTAGATGCGCTATCTTTATTGTTGATGATAAACAGATGTTCCAAAGGAAGAGGGAGGCTACCATGCATTCACTGGCATCACAGCTGAATGAGACGATTCAGCGGGAAAATCCACACGTTTTTGAGATGATGTCCAACATCGGCAAGCTGATTTACTTTCCAAAAGAAGGAATTCTGAGCCAATCGGCTGAAGCGAAAGCAAAAGCGAAAAAATACAATGCAACAATCGGGATCGCCCTGGAAAACGGCCAACCGATGCACCTGAAAGTGATTCAAGACAATCTGTCGGCCTATGCGCCAAAAGATTTGTACGAGTACGCTCCTCCCGCCGGAAAGCCTGAGCTGCGTGCAGCATGGCGGCAAAAAATGATGGAGGAACAGCCTTCGCTGGCGAACCTGACGTTCAGCAATCCGATTGTCACCAACGCTTTGACCCACGGCCTGAGCGTGGTTGCAGACCTGTTTGCGGACAACGGCGACAGCGTCATCATCCCGGACAAAAACTGGGAAAACTACGAGCTGACTTTCTCCATCCGTCGCGGTGCTGAAATGGTCTACTATCCATTGTATAACGATGAGATGAAGTTTAATGCCTCCGGATTGCGTGAAGCGATTTTGGCGCAAAAAGATAAAGGAAAAGCGATTGTCGTCCTGAACTTCCCGAACAACCCGACAGGGTACACGCCAGGGGCAGAAGAAGGCCGTCAAATCGTGGCAGCGCTCAAGGAAGGAGCAGAAGCGGGCATCAACATCGTAGCCGTAACAGACGATGCGTACTTTGGCCTGTTCTTCGAAGACTCCATGCACGAGTCGCTGTTCCCTAGCCTGGCAAACGTACATCCGCGCATCCTCCCTATTAAAGTAGATGGCGCGACCAAAGAAGAATACGTTTGGGGCTTCCGCGTCGGCTTTATCACATATGCAGCTCCTTCCAGCGACCTGCTCGCCGCGCTGGAGCAAAAAACATTGGGCATTATCCGCGCAACCATTTCCAGCGGATCTCACCCATCGCAAACATTCGTCCTGCAAGCTCTCACCTCTCCTGAGTTCAAGGCACAAAAACAGGAGAAGCTGGAAATCATGAGAGGCCGCGCCAACCGCGTGAAGCAACTGCTCGACAGCGGCAAATTCGACGACGCCTGGGGCTACTATCCGTTCAACTCCGGTTACTTCATGTGCCTCAAGCTGAAAACCGTCGAAGCGGAAGCATTGCGCCAGCACTTGCTGGAACAGTACGGCGTAGGTACGATCGCTCTCGGCCAAACCGATCTGCGCATCGCTTTCTCTTGCATCGAAGAGGACAACATCGACGATCTGTTCCAATTGATCTACAGCGGCGTCAAAGACTTGGAAAAAGCAGTGGCAAAATAAGCACAAAAAGCGTTTTGGCCCCCTAGCCAAAGCGCTTTTTTCTTGTCCGCCGCGATGTTTCTGCTGTTTTTCCACGAGCGTCACCAGCCCGATGAACGGAAAGCCTGACGCGTAAATCCAGTCTAGGATCGAAAAGCTCGCGCCGCCAATCACGGCTCCACGACTCCGCCCAGCTAGGTCAACCCCTGCCGCGGCTTATTCATATTTTTCAACAAACTGAATTATCCCTCTATTCTCGTCTCGGTACGCCGAATCCGCTGCGTTCCTACAAAAATCGAGGCAAGCACCAGAACCATCCCGACCCCATGCATCCACGTAAACGCTTCGTTCAAAAACAGCACGGCAACGAGCGCTGCGCTAATCGGCATCATTCCGGTAAACAAGCCCGCCTTGGATGCCTCCACCTTCGCCACTCCGTTGTACCAGAGGAAGAACGAGAGCACACTCGCCGTAACCGCGTAATAAAGCAACAGCCACCATATATGGGCCGGTACGGCTCCCCAATCGAAGCGAACCGCCTCCCAGATCGCAAACGGCAAAAACATGACAAAGCTGATGGCGTTGATCGCAGCGGTCATCTGAAACGGGGTAATTTTGCCTGACAAGCGCTTGGCAAAAATCGTGAACAGCGCTTCGCTGACGACAGCCAAAAACACAAGCAGGTTGCCCAGCATACTCGCCAGCGACTGCTCCTGTGCTCCTCCCGTAAACGTAATCAGGCTGATTCCGCCCACGGAAAGGGCAATCGCCAGCATGTTGTTCAGATGAAGCTTTTCCTTGAGAATCCAGAAGGAAAACAGAGCGATGCAGGCTGGAACCGTGCTCGTAATAATCCCTGCGGCTGTAGCGGTCGTCCACTGCACGCCGTACAGCATGCAAACACTGAACAGAAAGACGCCGAAAAACGACTGCCAGAACAGGACGCTCCCCTCTTCCTTGCTCCAGGACGACTTCCACTCGCCACGCCAAAAGAGCAACGGCAGCAAAATCGCGATCGCGATCAGGAACCGCAGCTCGGAAAACAGGAAAACGGGCACGTGCGAAACCATTTCTTTACCGATGGAAATGTTCATTCCTACCAATGCCATTGATAGGGCCAACTGAATGTAGGCGAACAGCATGGGGTAATTCTTTCCTCCTCTCGTGCTCCTACTACTGTTCCATCCACACGTGCCGAAATCCTCTCCATCATCCTGCGTGTGGCAGCTGTTTTTTCGCAGGTTCACTCACCCGTTTTTTCTCGGCAGCTCCTACGAGCAGAGCGCCAAACGGCAGTCTTCCCAGCCCGTACGACAGGAAAAACGAAACAGCGGCGCACAGGACAAAAACGACCAGACTGCCGATCACTCCCGTGTGAAACAAACCGATGCCGCGCACGGCTTTCATAAGGTAAGTCAAGACCAGCGCGTGCATCAAATAAGCGCCGTACGAATACTTGCCGACAAGGCTGAGCCAATGCGTCACAGCCGATTGCTTTTTCCCGATCAAGAGCGCCAAGCCGTAAACGCCAAGAAGCGACGCCACCGTATACAAAAACATGGACGGCTTGAGCGATGTCGCCACATTCAGGCTGATGCTTCCGCTGGCAAACACCTGAAGCAGCTCGTAGCCAATCCAGCCGTACAACAGGCAAAACGCTGCCGCAATCCACATCCAGCGCTTGCCGATCCATGCGCGGAAAGCAGGCAAAGCCACAGCTGCCACGCCCCCCAACAAAAAGTAAAAGTAGTAGTAGAAAGCGTTGCGGTCGCGGTATTTGATCATATACAGCTCAAGCGGCCCGCCGCCAAAGTCGGCCATATGCGCCGGAACGTAGCGAGCCGAAAACCACATCAAGCCGCCGTATACGACAGCAAGCAAGGCGCCGACCACGACAAACCGGGTGCGATTCACGACGAGACGATGCAAAAAGCGAAACAGCTTTTGCCACAGCGGATAAAGCAAATAAAACTGGAAGATCATGACGACAAACCATAAATGGTAGGAAGACGTTCCCGTCACGAGGTTTTTGATCACCGTCCGGAAAAAGCTGCTCTCCCATCCTTGCGGCCATGTTTGCAGAGACATGTAAATCGCCGACCAGATCCCGTATGGCACCAAAATTTCCGTTACCCGCTTGCGCATAAAGCCGATGTAGTTCACCTTTTCACAATAGTTGTAAAATAACACCAACCCCGTGATGAAAATAAAGGCCGGAACGGCGAATTTTAGCAAGTGAAACAACATTCCGTATACGATAGCCGTCTGTTCGCTCAAGCCCTGCTCTCTGATAAAAATGCCGATGACGTGTTGATAGACGACAGCGAGAAAGGCAAAGCCGCGAATGAGATCCAGTTCGGCTATGCGTTCTTTGCGACTCATGAAACTACCAGATCCTTCCTGTATGATTAACAAGTGTCATCCTATCATCATAACCATCCCGCCTGCGCCAAGCAAGTCCGCATACGGGGTACTCGTCTGGTTAAAAAAGCCTATGTTTATCCCGCTTTTGGCCTTCGCGCACACAAAAAAACCGACGTCGTGGCGTGACATCGGTCTTTTAGCACATGTCCTATCTTAGTTTGTTTGTACTTCTGCCTCAGGCAAGCCGCCAGGGACGGAAATCAGACCGGGCCGCCGGATGAAAGCCTTGATCTTTGTTTCCACTTCCAGCTCGGAAAATACTTGGTCCCAGTTTTCGCGCACGGCTGCAAACTCCTTCGGGTATTTCCGGTGAAACTCCCGGCCGAAATTGACAATGTCTGCCTTGAACTCTTTTTGTACCTGGGAGAGGGCCAGCCTGATTCTCGTCTGGATGTCTTCGCGCATCCCTTCCTCTGCCCGGGCAATTTGCTCCGGAGTGTTCAAGGTCAGCTTTGTGCCATTTTGCACAATGTCTCCCTCTGTTTCAATATCGACGAGCATCTTCCATTTCCCGTTTTCAATCAGCGGTGTCAATTTGGTCTTTTCCCGAATCGGGTTTAGTGACACGAAGCCTCGCTCGTCTTTGATCTTGATCGTGACTGTCGTGCTCGATACCTCGTCTCTGAGCCATAGCACCCCTCGCGTCGTCCGGTCGGACAAAGCGCCGATCATTTTGCCGTTTTTGAACACGGCTGTGCCAAACAAATACGGATTGGTCGCTTGCGGACGCTCTTTTTTCGGCGGCTTCATCATGTCAATCATCGGCAAGGCGGCCGCATTCGTCGGACTTGCAAACATTTTCTGCAAATCGAGCAGCGTGACTTCAAGCCCGACCTCCAGTTCGGACAGCTTGCGCACGACTTCCGCCGAATAGCGTTCGAGCGGCGGCATAATCTTCAGCAGCTCGCTTGCTTTTCCTTTGCTTACATACATAAAAGCCCGGTTGCGCGGTTCCGGGTGGCGGGCGTAATAGTCGATATACTCTTCCAAGCCGTGCCTGGCCAGCTCTTGTCCGTAAATGTACACCTTGCAGTGGCCCCAGAACACCTTTCGCGGTATTTTTAGCTGCACTTTGGACATCGCGTCGGCAATATTGACGCCTTCCGCAGAACGGATCAGCGTCATCGCTTCGTTTGCTCCTCCATCCCCGCCGCTGAGTGAGCGCGGAACGAATACTTGCACAGACAGCTCCACAGCGCGATCCGATACGAAGTCCATTGCGACTGCTGTCACGAGCGCCACATCATTGATTTCGACGCGGTCCCAGCAGCCGCCAAGACAGGCACAGCATAGCCAAAGAACGAGGGCAAGCCGCTTCTTCATCGGCTGTTTTCTCCTTGCGTAGAAGAGATCAGCTTCTGCAGCGGCCAAACAAAGCTTTGAACCCCGCGGGCATACAGCATCAAATCGGGCTGCTCCTTTACGTCCAGCGAGAACGGCATCGGCATCGAATTTTCGCGAAAGCGCGCTGCGGCTGTCTGTAACAGCCACGGCTCATGATACACGTCGGCGTAGTGCAGTTGGTTCGTGCGCTTGCACTGACAATAGAGCGTGTAGCGTTCCGTCAGCCAGTGCTCCAGCGTTCCCGACCGTGCTAGTATTGGCTCCGACACAGGCCAGTAGCTGCCGTGGAACACCGGCGAAGCGCCGCGAGCGGATAGGCGCCGGGACTGAAAATCGATCTGATTTTGCTCGGCGCGAAAGTCCATCCGCGCAGGATAATAAGGCAGCCGATACCAGTATTTGGCGATTTTTGTCACAAGCAGATGGGATGTGTCCAGAGACAAAAAGTAGACGCCCGCTTTCTCGCCTGCTTTCACATACGTTCGCACATTGATTTCGGGGAAGGAAGTGACGTACGGAACAGGGAACAGGCGACGGAGCCGCACTCCGGTCAGCAGAAAAGGAATGACGCTAATCCAGGCATGCCCACCGTATGTATCCAGTTCGAGGCCCGCCGGAATCAGGCTGCGCACCTGGTCGGGCGAGACAGCCCAGTGAGCGAACAGCAAATGCTCCCACGTCTGCGTCATCATCCAGCCTTTATGCTGTCGTTGTTCCTTGATCGGAATGATTCCCTGACTCATGCGAACCCCTCCCCAATTCCGTTTGCTCTTGCCTATATGCCGCTTTCCGCCGTTTCCGCAGACGTCTGGAAGGCAAGCGGTACTTTCGTCACTTTGCTCGTCAGCTCATCCAGGGCTACGAGATCGTCTGGCGTCACTTCTTTTAAAGAGGTTTTCCCCATGGCAAGCAGCGCGATTTCCATTTCATCCACAAAAGCAAGCAAAAAATTCGTCAAATACTTGGCAGCCTGCTCCGGGTCGAATTTGTCCTTGAGCTTCCCCGGATAGTTCGTCAGCTCAGTCGGCGGCTCCCAGGGAATCGCCTTTGTCACCTGATCATGCGTCATCGCCCAGAGCATCGCCGTTCCCATGAAAATGCCGTCTGCCCCCAGCGCGATTGCCTTCAGACACTCGCCCGGAGTCGTATAGCCGCCGCCCGAGAGCAGTGTGATCTGGTCTTTGACCCCGCGCTCTTTCAAATAGTGAATCGCCCGGCTAAGCGCGTAAATCGTCGGCAAGCCGAAGTCGTCCTCCAAAATCGGCGGGCCGCCCTTTGTCCCTGCCTGCCCACCATCAATACTGATAAAATCAACCCCAGCCTGGATGGAGATTTCCAAGTCCTGCTCGAGGACAGCGCTTGCGCATATTTTCACGCCAATCGGAATCCCGTCTGTCATCGTGCGCAGCTTTTCGACCAGCTTGCGCAAGTCTTCCGGGCTGTTGACTTCAGGCTGCCGGGACGGGATGACGACCATTTCTTCTCCCTCGACGCCCATCAATTGGCTGGCTTTGCCCGTGATGTACTCGCAAGGAATGAAGCTGGCTGCGGCTGCGGTCGCTCCTTGTCCGAAATGAATCTCAATCGCATCCGCCTGCCGCAATATTTCCGGTTCCTTGGACCATTTTCCCGAGTTGTACTGAATGATGAGGTGCTTGGCGTATTTGCGCTCCTCCGGCAAAAGCGGCCCTTCTCCCGTATTGCTCAACGATCCCGCTGCCGCCGCTCCTTTTGCCATGGCAATCTTTACACTTTCGCTGATCCCGATGCCAAATCCCATTGCTCCGGGCATCAGGGGGATATCCAACGTTAGCGGTCTTTTTGCCTTTGGGCCAATCGTCAGCTTCATGTCGACCTCGGCATCTTCATCAGCAGGCAGCACCGCCAGCTGGGCCGGAGAAAAAATCAAGCCATCAAAGTTGAGAAACTTGCGCGGACTGCCAAAAGGCCGCTCAATCGCTTGCCCTGTCGTCGCCCGCAGGCTGTTTTCCAGGACGTAGCGCGGGCTGACTTTGGTCAAGGCCGATACCATTTCAAAAATATTTTCCGGGTAGCGATCCGACATCAACCTTTTCATAAAGCGGCCGAGCAACCACTGTACCAGCGGGCGAAACGTGACAATTCCAAGAAGCGTAAACAAGATGCCTGCGACCAGCGTGCCAACAAAGGAGCCTATGAGAAAATCCAGCCACCTCCCACCCACTTCATCCACCTCCTGCGAGATTTGCTGTCCAGCCTTCGTCTGGTACGTTGCGTGGTACATGCTCGTTTGCTATTTTTCCGCTTTTCCATGCTCATCGGTTGAGCCAGCAGGTCGGGAAATCAGTCCTGGTCGGCGGACAGCGGCCTGAACCTGTATGTTCACATCAATTTGCGGGTAGAGCGCGTCCCACATCGGTTTCGCTTGCTCCCACTCCTGCGGATACTTCCGGTGAAAAGCAGCGGCAAAATTGCCCGCGTCCGCGTCAAACTCCTTTTGCAAATGAAAGAGAGCGAGCCTGATGCGCGACTTGATTTCGTCGTTGACCGATTTCTGCACGAGCGCGATGCTGCTCGGCTCCATCATGTTCAGCTTCGTCGCGTTTTCCACGATGTCGCCTTCCGTATCAATTTTGACCAAAATCGACCACTTTCCATTCGCAATGTGCGGAATCAGCTTGGTCGTCGCCCGAATCGGTACGACAGAGACAAGCCCTTGGCCCTCTGGCAAGTTGACGCTGATGGATGCCCGGGTGATTTCATTGCGCAGCCAGAGCAGCCCCCTCGTAGCTTTCGATGTCAAGACTCCTGCCAGCTTGTCCTTTTTAAAAATGGCGGTTCCGAGCAGCGGCGTGTTTTTCTGGATTTGCTCCTTGTCTTTCAATTTGTTCCCTTCCTGTATATAGGGAATGGCTACTGCTTGCGCCTCGCTTTTGAGCATGTTGCGAAAGTCGATCAAAGTTACAGGCATGCCGATATGCAGGCTCGCGTATTCGCGAAGCGCTTCTGCTGTAGAGCGCTCCAGGACGCTTTCGATTCCGAGTGTCTCGACTGCTTTTCCTTTTGATATGTACAAATAGGCACGATTGCGTGGTTCAGGATGACGCACGAGAAAATCAATATGATCGGCTATCCCTTCCCGGGCGATCTCTTCGCCGAACAAATAAATTTTGCAGTGCCCCCAGAACACTTTGCGGGAGAGCTTCGCCTGCACTTTGGACATCGCGTCGGCAATATTGATTCCTTTTCCTCTCAGAACCGTGGTCAGCTCCCTGGTCGAGCTGCCCGTCGGCACTCCCAGCCCGCCTCCTCCCACTTCTTTTGGAATAAACACTTGGATGCTCAGGTCGATTTCGTCTTTTCCCGCCTTGTCCACAGCAGCAGCGGTAATGATTGCGAGGTCGTTGACTTCCGTCCGATCCCAGCATCCGCCAAGCAGCGCACAGGAAACCAGCAAAACCAGAACGACTCCTCTCATCCTGACGGAACCTCCTTCGCTTTGCTGCGCTTTCCACGCACGATTGCATAAAGCAGCAGACATCCCGGCCAGAAGCAGAAAGACCACGCGAGGATGGCGGGAATCGCAATCAGGGTGATCGCCCCCAGCTCCGCGAAGCTGGGTATTCCCCAAAAGCTGAACAGCACGATCAAAAAACCGATCGGCCAAATAAGCGGCTGGTAACAGGTGAGATTCAGGCATTGGGCTGTTCCCAGTACCGTCGCGTAGTAAAACATCGACACTTTGATAAAGGCGCCGATCACCCAGATCGCCATGACAGCCGATTCCATGTTCTCAAAAAAATCGGCAATACTCACATATCTGGCGGTATCCATGATCGGAAACAAAATATTCGGCAAAGCATCCCCCATCAAAAACAGCGTGACCAAATTGACGATAGTCATGGTAATCATCGATCCTGCCACAGTCCACACCGCAGCTTTTGTCCCCTGCGGGCGATTGGCGAGCACCGGCAACAAGTACGAAATCAAAAACACTTCGCTGTACCAGCCGAGCGGCGTGATGGCCCCTTTGATCGACGGCAACAGTCCGCGATCGAGGACAGGAAACAAATTGCCGGGGTCCAGAGCAGGAAACACAAGGCCGATCATCAACAGCAGCGGAACAATGAACATCGGAAAGAAAACTTGCGCCGTTCGCCCGAGAACTTCGACCCCGCCTTTGACGGCAAAAGAACAGACGACAATCAGCGCGGACGAAATGACACTGAGCGGCGTTTCCTTCAAAAAAATCGCGATGAAATCCGCATACTCGCGCACGATGACGCCGCTTACCTGCAACAAGACGAGCAGGTACAAAAGGCCCATGATCGCAGATGGCACCGTTCCAGCGATTGCTTTTCCTTGCTCGATAATCGTCATGCCGGGAAACCGCTTATGCAGCTGGATCGCGATAAACACGCTGAGAAAGCCGATGAGCGATGACCAAAACGGCGTGAGCCACAAATCGTTCCGGGCCGCTTGAGCCATGACGTTAGGTCCTCCAAGCATCGCGGTAGACACGAGCACGGGATAGATAATCATCCCCATCTGCAAGGCTGAAATTTTTCCCGTTTCAAGCATAGTTTCTCATCCTTCTTGCTTTTCGGTATGGGTATGGGCTTGTTCAGGTGCCATGGTCATTTGCGCTTGGCTTTGCTGTTTGCCTTTTTTGCGCAGCAGGGCCAAACCGAGCAAAAGCAGCGGACAGATCGTCTGCATGAGCGGCCCGTAAAACGGAAACGAGATTACATCGAAGCGACTTGCCTGATTGAGGTTGGGGATGGACCAGAAGCTGAGGGCAGCGATGAGGATACCGATCGGGAGCACAATCGGGCGATAATCGGCAAGCCCGAGCCATTGACTCGTTCCCAGCACAGTAGCGTAGTAAAATATTGATATTTTGACGAACATCCCGAGAATCCAGACGGTCATGACCACAGAGTCGAGATTTTCAAAGAAGTCCGCAATGCTGATGTAGCGAAAGGCAACCATGACCGGATACAAGTAATCCGCAGCCTGCGTCCCGAACACCAGCAAAATAAACAGATTGATACAGGTCAGCATCAGCGCAATTCCCAAAATCGTCAGCATCCCCGAGCGCATGCCTTTGCCCCGATCGGTCACGAAGGGCAGAAAAAAGCTTATCAGAAACGCCTCGCTGAAGTAGCCTTGCGGGATCAGTGCGCCTTTCAGCGAAGGGAGCAAGCCATGTTCCAGCATGGGAAACAGAAAATCGGGCTTCATGTCCCGGAGCAAAAAAGGCATGAGAATGAGCGGAAACATAAAGAAAAAGAAAAAGAGCTGCGCCGTCCTGCCGATCGATTCTACTCCTGCTTTCACAGCGTAGGCGCAGACGGCGATCATCGTGATAATGACGATGCTGATCGGTGTCTGCGGCAAAAAATTGCCGATGATAAACTCGGCGTACCCTCTGGCGATCAATCCTGTCATGTGGATGTAAAAAAACAGGATGAGCAGCCCGAACAGCTTTCCAGGAATCGTACCGATAATGTCGGTACTGTATTCGACGACGGATTTTTGCGGGTACAGTTTGTTCAAGGCTATGGCGGCATACACCGTTAAAAAACCGGTCAAGGACGCCCAGGCAGGCGACAGCCACAAATCATTTTGCGCGTATTTTCCGCTATAACTCGGCACAGCTGTAACAGCCGAAGCAATGACAGCCAGGAAAATCATTTTTCCCATCTGCGCGGAAGAGATTTTTCCCTGTTCTAGCAAGCACCCCACCCTTTTTTATTCCAAGTAGTGACCCAGCGGCTCGAAAATTTCATTGATTATCGTGGTGGGTCCCGGCAAATTCGGCAAATCGAACATGGACAGCACCCAGCCGATGAAAACCAAGGCGATGAAGGTCATTTTGTCTCGCCTCGGCAAGCGCGACAGACGCGGCCACTCGATGGCAAACAGGATGCAGACGAGAGCGCTCATTCCGGCGACCAGCCCCCATTTCAAGCTGGATCTCCCCCTTTTTTCGGCCCTGGCTTCTGATTCGCTCCTTGCCTGATTTTTTGATAATCTCCCGTCAAGTGAGGGCGCGTGTTCATCATCCACCACGGCGCGCGGACGAGCGTGTCCTTCCATTCCGCGACCTTGATCGGTCCGACTGGTGTCAAGTACGGCACGCCCAGCGAGCGAATCGTGCTCAGGTGGATGACGGTCACAATAATGCCGAGCATGATTCCCAACAAGCCGAGCGATCCGGCGAGAAACATCATCGGAAAGCGCAGCAGGCGAATGGCGATGCCCGCGATATAGTGCGGAATCATAAAGGAAGCAATCCCTGTGATGGCGACCACGATGACAAACCAGCCCCGCTTGTACGGCTGCCTGACCGATGACGAGCGCCCCGACGATGCTGACAGCGGCCCCGACCTGCTTGGGCAGTCTGACCCCTGCTTCGCGCAGCGCTTCGAACGTAATTTCCATCAACAGCGCCTCGACCAAAGCCGGAAAAGGCACTGCTTCCCGGGAAGCTGCCATGCTGATCAACAGCGAGGTCGGCACCATCTCGTGATGAAACGTAATCAGGGCGACATAAAGGGACGGCAGCAAGAAGGAAATCGCGGTGAACAAATAGCGCAGCCAGCGGATCGTCGTACTCGCGAGCGAGCGCTGGTAATAATCCTCGCTGGATTGCAGCAAGGAAAACAGCGTAGTCGGTGCGATCAGCACAAACGGCGTGCCGTCTACCAAAATGGCGATGCGCCCTTCCAGCAAATTCCCGCAAGTGACATCCGGACGCTCGGTGGTCAAAATTTGCGGGAACGGCGATGCAGGATGATCTTCAATCAGTTCCTCGATGTAGCCGCTCTCCAGCACACCGTCGATTTCGATCCGGCCTAGTCTCGCCCTGACCTCTGCCACCAAGTCCTCGTCCACGATGCCTTCCATATAAGCGAGGACAACCTGGGTTTGTGTGTAGCCGCCGATTTGCATTTGCTCCATTTTCAAAGCGGGCGTCTTGATCTGCCGTCTGAGCAGCGCCGTATTGACGTGGAGCGATTCCGTAAACCCTTCGCGCGGCCCCCGGACGACCCCTTCGGCGACCGGCTCTTCGATCTGCCTTTTTTCCCATCTGGCCAAGCCAAAGGCAATCGCTCTCTCCTGCTGGTCGATCAACAGAACCGGGTTGCCGTTTGCAATCGCTTCCAGGCATTGTTCTACGGTGCTCATTTCCCGCGATTTGGTTACGGGCACCAGATTGTCCAACAGCTTTGTCAGCGGGGAATCCTTCGGCAGCTTCGTCTGCATCAGGACAGACAACACGCTGCGCTCCAGCTCCTCCTGATTCGTCAAGCCGTCGATGTAGATCGCAAGCGCCCGGATCGTGCCGCCGATGCGAAACGAGCGAAACACCACATCGGAGCAGTTGGCATACAAGTCTCTCAGCCGCTGCTCGTTGTCAGCCAGCTGCTTTTACAAAGGCGTATGGGAAGGCGCTGTCTGCTGCTGCGTCTTCTGTTTGTGCGATCTCCACCACTTTCGCGCGTTTTCGCTCAGGCTCCCCACCCCCTTTTCAACGAAGCCGCCTCACTTTTTCCTGAGTCTCGCCTACTGTAAAATGAGTTAGGGAAATTTTGCCCCATTCGTACCACTTTTATCCTGTTTCCTTGCCCGGTGAGCCAGTTGCCCGTGCCAAAAGAAAAAACGCCCGGATCAACCGGACGTTTTGGACCGTAGCCATTTCCACAAATAGCAATAACAGGACGTCAGCACAAGCACGACAGTGATCGTCATGATAGTGTCAAAGCGCATAATAGCCTCCTTCTTTCTCCTACTCTTTTACTACGAAAAAACAGACGATAAAGTCACGAAATCGCATCATCTTTCACGCATGTGTCTTCAAAAAGGAAAGAGCCTCGCAAGCGCGAAGCCCTTTTTTCGTTGTAGTTATTCCGTTTGGGAAGAGTGTTTTTGCCGCAATAGCAAAGCTCTTTTCCACATGTCGAGCAGCATGCCGACTGCAACCGCGATCAAGGCAGGCATGACCCAGCCAGCGCCGACGTTGTAAAAAGGCAAGGCCGCGAGCACCTGGTCCCATTGGTGGGCGACAAGCAGGGCATTCGCCAAATCTGCCAGCCCAAACACGGCAACGACGCCAACCGTTGTCATATAAACGAAAGAGGTAGCCGGGATGAACCGCTCGACCAGAGCAAGCAAAATGAGCATGATCGCAATCGGGTAAATCGCACCTAAGACAGGCACGGATACTTGCAAAATTTGTGTCAGGCCCAAGTTCGCAACCAGCATGCTCAAGACGCATAAAACCGTCACCCATCCCTTGTACGGCAAACCGCCGAACAGGCCGTGGAAATACTGACTGCAAGAAGTGACGAGCCCAATCGATACGCACAGACAGGCGACCGTAAAAATCACCCCGAGGATCAGCGTTCCGCTTGCCCCAAACAGGTGGTCCATCATGTTCGCGAGCAGTTGGGCGCCATTTTCCGCTTTTCCTAAAGAAGCGGCAGACGCGCCCATGATGCCCAGAACGACGTAAATCACTGTCAGCAAAAATCCAGCTCCAAGCCCTGCCTGAATCATGCTTGCAGACAATTTTTTCTCGTCTGTCATCCCTTTCGCCCGCAGCGTATTGGCAATGACAATCCCGAAAATGAGGGCGGCAAGCGCATCCATCGTCAAGTAGCCGTCGAGAAAGCCTTGGGCAATCGGATTTGCTCCGTATTTGCCAGTCGGCGCACCTGTCTGTCCGAGCGGAGTAACCAAGCTTTTGATGTAAATCAGCGCGATGAGCGCCAGCAAGGCAGGCGTCAGCAGCTTCCCGAACCGATCGACCAGCTTGGAAGGCGACAGACTAAACCAGAACACGATCAGAAAAAACACGACCGTGTACACGAGCAAGCTGATTTTAGAGGCAACCAGCGATTCTGGCAAAAAAGGCGCCATCCCCATCTCGAAAGCGAGACTTCCCGCGCGCGGAATGGCGAGAGCCGGCCCGATCGAGACGTAAATCAGAAACGGAAAAATAAGAGCAAAAATCGGATGGACCCGGCTCGCCAATTGGTAGAAGCTGCCTGCTTTGGCAACGGCAACTACCCCGAGAATCGGCAGACCGACAGCCGACAGGACAAAGCCCAGCAAGGAAGACCAGACGAGCGAGCCAGCCTCCTGCCCAAGGTATGGCGGGAAAATCAAATTGCCTGCTCCAAAAAACATGGAAAATAACATGAAGCTGATGAGCATCCATTCTTTTTTAGACAGTGATGTCATTGTCGAACATACTACCTCCCTTCATAATGAGAGGCATTCTATCAACTTTTTGTGCTCTGCGCCAGCCTTTCCCCATTTTTCGCAATAGCAAATGGATTGCGAGTTTTCTTTTATGGAAGGCTCTGACACTCGACTATCGGCATTTTCTGACTGATCAAGATATCGAACTTTTAAACGTGTCTGTTCCATCAATTTCAAAAATGATAATCGCTCATTCTCAACATGACACTAGATGTCATATTACTACGTGTATGATGAAATAAATAACTGCAAAGGAGTAGATGAACTTGAAGAGACTCGCTGGGAAAATCGCTCTCGTAACCGGAGGAAGTCGAGGGGCAGGACGAGGGATCGCCATTGAACTCGGGAAAGCCGGAGCAGTCGTTTATGTGTCCGGAAGAAGTTTGCGAGGGACTACTACAAACGGTTTTCCAGGCAGTATTGATGAAACGGTCGAGGAGATTCTGAAAAATGGTGGCGAGGCATACGCATGTCGTTGCGATCATACCCGTGATGAGGATACGCAAGCTTTGATCGAGAGAATCCGCCAGGAACAAGGACGTCTCGATATACTTGTGAATAACGTCTGGGGACTGCATGACTTGGACGTGAATTTACAACCGAAACCGTTCTGGGAATATCCGCTGAACATGTGGGATGCTATGTTTCAAAGCGGAGTACGTGCACAAATAGCGACAAACCATTATGCGATCCCGCTTATGCTGGAAGCTGATTCTGGGTTGATCGTACATACCACTTTCCGGGATCAGGATAAGTATTTAGGAACTTTCTATTACGACCTTGCCAAGAATACGATTAACCGCTCCGTGTTCGGACTCGCTCATGATCTCAAAAACACGAAAATAACGGCGGTAGCGGTCTCCCCTGGTTGGATGAGAACAGAACTGGTATTAAGAAATTTCAATACAGATGAAGATCATTGGAAGGATGTGGAGGCTCTTAAACATACGGAGTCGCCGCATTATATTGGGCGCGCTGTGTCTGCCCTGGCAGGGGATGGCGAAGTGAAGCTTAAAAACGGACTGCTCCTGCAAGTTGGTGATCTTGCCCGGGAATACGGATTCACCGATGTTGATGGACGATTTATCCCCCCTTTTCTCATCTGATCCGTTATACAGCAGAAATCTTTCTCATCGAACGACAAATACTTGTTACCCAGAATCCACATGAAAGCCTTTTTGAAAAAAAGAACCACTTGCCCTCAGGCTTTTTCGGCCGTCGCAGCAAGCGGTTCTCTTTGCTTTTCAACGCGCTCCACGCACTCAACGCTTCCGCATCGCCAAAATACGCCTGTAAAAAGTCTGATCCTGAAGCTGCTGGAACAAAGATAGCGACGGGCGAAAATTCGCTTCGATGATCCACGGCTTGCCGTGAATGTCGATCCCCATGTCCAGGCCGATCTCCCGCAACGTCGGGTACGCCGTTCCCAACCGTTTGGCTACCGCCATGGACACTTGCCGAATTTCTCCGAGCAGATTCGGATTCGCTGCAATGTTCGACTGCTTGATCGCCGTGCGAAGCGGCAGCACTTTTCCGCGGCTGCGGGCGACGTTCGTCACGACGAAGCCCGGCCCGGCGAGTTTGGCTACCCATCCGGTAATCACCCAGGGAGAGTGTTTCCCTTTGCGCTGGATCATCACGCGGACATCAAACGGCTTTCCGTTGATGCGCCCAAGCGGAATGCGCGGTTGAAGCAGATACGTTTTCGGGCGAAACAATGATTTCGCATATTGGACAGCCTTTTCCTTGCCTTCGACTGTCCGGCGGTGCTTGCCGCTATGAATCAAATAACGGTCGTCTCCCAAATCGGTCAGCTGGATAATCCCGGCCCCGCCGCCTCCCCCGGACGGCTTCAGCATGACACGCTTGTAGTCCGCTGCGTACTCCCATAACGCTTCAGGAGAAAACAGCCGGGTTCTGGGCAAATGCTCACGCAGGAACTCATCCTGAACCATGTGCTGGTGCTTGCCCCATTTTCCTACGTTTGGCGCTTTTATGGCAATGTCTCTCCATTCGTAATGAGATGGTGCTCTTCGACTTTCGTAATGCGATTTTGTTCATCCACAAACACGACCTTCGGCACCAGCTGGTCGCATTCGCTCTCCTCGAACATGCCCATGCTTAAAATGATGACGATGTCGCCGGGGGAAAACAGATGGGCAGGCGGGCCGTTCAAACAGATTTTGCCGCTTCCTTCCGCTGCTGGCAGGGCGTATGTTTTCCAGCGCGTCGCGTTCCGCAAGCTGGTGATTTGCACAATTTCGTAAGGCTTGATGTCAGCCGCTTTCATCAGGGCTAAATCAATCGTAATGCTGCCGACGTAGTCAAGCTCGGCTTGCGTCACTGTCGCCCTGTGGATTTTGCCTTTGCACATGTGGCGTTGCATCGGATGTTCACTCCTTTTCAAACCGCTGACATCAGTCTATGTGCGAGAGAATGTCCCGGAAACCACTGGACAGCGAAAGCTTTGCTCACACCCGATAGACTGCTTGCGCCAGATCGATTCCGTAGCCGGAACACAACTTGTTGAGATCCTCCACCACCGTCTGCGTCAAAGGAATGCCATCCTGCTTATGCGCTGCCATCTTTCTCTGCTCGATTTCTCCCGGAATCAAGATTTCCGCCACGTGGGCTGCACGCGGAACTTTTTTGATCTCCCGGATATATTCGTCCATCTTTTGCAAAAATGCGTCCACAGGCAAAAAGCGCTGCACATCGATGCACAAAAAGACGTGTCCGATGTTTTGCGGATCATGCCAGTTGTCGTACAAGCTTTTGACACTGGCTCCAGCCGCAGCTCCGGTCAGCAGCCCGCATAAAATATCGATGAACATCGAAAGCCCGTAGCCTTTTGCCCCGCCGATCGGCAAAAGAGAGCCGAGCAACGCTTTATGCGGGTCATGCGTTGGCAAGCCGTCCGCATCTATGGCCCAGTCTTGCGGGATCGTCGTCCCTGTTTTGGCTGCCAGGGCAATCTTGCCGCGCGCCGCAACACTTGTCGCCATGTCCAGCAAGTAGGCAGGTTCCTCGCCCGCAGGAATGCCGATCGCGATCGGATTCGTTCCGAAAAACGGCTGAATCCCTCCCGTTGGCGCCATCGCGGAAGGGGCATTCGAGAGGACGAGCAAAATCATGCCTGCGGCAATAGCCTTCTCGGCGTAGTACGAACAGGAACCGAAGTGATTAGAGTGCCGTACGCCGACAAATCCGATCCCGTTTTGCCGTGCCAGTTCCATCGCTTCTTCCAGAGCAGCCATCCCGACGACTGCTCCAAGCTGATTTTTGCCATCGATAAGAGAGGTCGCTCCCTGCCTGGTGACCAGCTCAGGTGGCAGCGAAAACTCGATCAGCCCCGCCTCGATCCTCTGCACGTAAATCGGCAGCCGCGACAGCCCATGGGACTCGATCCCGCGCAAATCCGCATGGACAAGCGATTCGGCTACCATTCGTGCATCCTTTTCCCTGACCCCCGCGCGAGAAAGGATGTGTGCAGCGACTTGCTCCAACCCCTGCCAATGAAAGCGTGTAGGGTTCAACTTCGCTTCCCCTCCCCGATCTCTTCGTTTTTGTCGCGTTCTGCATCTGGATATAGATATGAAACCAGCCGAGCGACCGTCACTGGCATTGACCCAAACCTGGACAAAAAGCCACCTGCACGCGGCCACCCATAAAAAAGAGAAGCCCGCTTTTGTCCAAAGGGCTTCTCCATCTGCCTGCCAGCTTATTCGTACGCTGCGACAATCGACATGATCCGGTCTTGCAGTTCCGTAAAGAAATCTTCATCCTCCACATAGCCGTTCATGATGATGGAAACGACGAGCCTCTCCCCGCTTTGCGTAGTCAAATAGCCCGACAAGCTGTTCGCACCCGTCATTGATCCGGTTTTGGCATGAATCGTTTTGGCAGCAGCCAGATCGGTCAGCCTGTTTTTCAGCGTACCGTCCACGCCCGCGATCGGCAGCGACGCGTCAAAAGCGGCAAAAGACGTTTGCTTCGCCATCCCTTCCAGCACGGAAGCAAGGTGACGCGCCGAAATCAGGTTGTAGCGGGTCAAGCCTGAACCGTCGACCATGTCAAAATTCGTTTTGCCCCCAAACGACGCGACTGTTTCTTGCACGACTTCCGCTCCTGCAGCGGCACTTCCGGTTCCTTTTTTCACGGCTCCGATCGTCTTCAGCAGCATTTCCGCGTAAAAGTTGTCGCTCTTTTTATTCAAATAGGCGACGATATCTTTCAGCGGCAGCGAAGTAAATTCATGCCATTTGACAGCGGATGGCGGGACAGTTTGCACGATCAACTGGCTGCCCGGAGCGAACTGAATGCCTTGGCTTGCCATCGCTTCCTGCAAAACGGTTCCCGCGTACTTGGCCGGTTCCTCTACAGGTACGCGCTCGTAGTCGCCAGGATGATCGAGCGGAAGATTTCCGGTCAGCCGGATCGTATTCGTTCCGCGGTCGCGCAGGATGGCAAACGTATTTTCCTGCCCGGCCTCTACTGTTTTCGATTCGTTGACAATCGTGACGTAGTTCGTTTTCGGCAGCAGGTTGAACGCGACAGCCTCGCCCGCTTGTTTCGCAGGCTTATATTCGACCATGACCGTCCCGCGATTCAGCGCCAATGCCCCGAGTGTCGGGTTGTAGTAGTAGCTTTCGTCATCCCATGCCCAGCCAAGGCCGAGCCGTTCCTTGTCAAAAAAGCTTTCGTCCAGCACGAGATTTCCGGTGACTTGCCTGATCCCTTGCTGCTTGATCCACGCTGCGATTTTCTCTATCGTGACGCCTTCCTGCACTTGCAAAGCGTTTTCGGTAGAAATGGTCGGATCGCCGTAGCCTTTGAGGTACAGATTGCCTTGCTGGACTCCGTTTTTCGTTACAGGCGCATCCCCGTACAGCTCGGTTTTGTAGACGTAATTCTCCCCGAGCTGGGACAGCGCTGCGGCCGTCGTCAGCAGCTTGAGATTGGAGGCGGGTGTGAGCAGCGCGTCCGCATCCTTTTCGTACAAAATGGCTGCGTCTCCCGTTTTGTCCAGCGACTTGACGATGACACCTGCCGTTACCCCGACTGCTTGCGGCTGTGCAAACAACGGATCGAGCAGCACGGAAAGCGGATAGACCTTTTCGCGGGCAGGTACATAGCCTTCCGGAGCAGTAATCTGCGGGTAGGAGGCCAACAGTGTGCCTACGAAGTCTTGCAGCTCGCGCGCGTATTTCGACTTGTAAATCCCGTTGATCAGGATGGAAAAGGCCAGCTTGTGCCCGTTTTTCGCCGTGACGTAGCCAGACAAGCTGTTGACTCCACCCATGGAGCCTGTTTTCGCCATCAAGTTTTTTTCCGCGTCTGTCGTAAGCATGCGGTTTTTCAACGTACCGTCTACGCCTGCAACTGGCAACGATTTTTCCAGCTCGACGCCATACGTCTGCTGCTGGGCAAAATCAAGCAGCTTGACGATTTGCTCTGCGGTGACCAAGTCAAAGCGCGACAATCCCGAGCCATCTACCTGCCGAAAGCCGGTGTCAATGCCAGCCCGCTTCATGACGTCCGCAACGGCTTCGCTGCCCGCTTCTGCGCTTCCTGTTCCTTTTTCCGTCGCCCCCAATGTTTTCAGCAGCATCTCGGCGTAAAAGTTGTCGCTTTGCTTGTTCAATTCCACGACGACCTCGCCGAGCGGCATGGAAAGATGCGTGCGGAACGGCACGCCGGATGTCACGCTCGTCTTTTTGATTTGCGTGGAAGAGCTGAAACCGATCCCTTGGGCGAGCAATTGCTGCTTCCAGATGTCTCCCACAAACAATGCCGGGTCTTCCAGCGACACATCTTCCTCATACGGCTTGGCGCTCACCCCGATTGTTCCTGTCAGCAAAATCTCGTTTTTTCCGCGCGGGCGCTCGACGGTGATGTCTGTCTCCGCTCCTGCAACGGTCTGCACCTGGTTGTTGATCTTCACATATGTAGTAGCCGGTTCCATCGCCATTGTCGGCGGTGTATTGGCAGCCTTCCCCGGCGAAATCGCGATCGTCACAAAATTTTTATGCACCGAGAGCGCGCTGAGCTGGGCACTGTAGCCATACGGCTCGTCATCCCACATCCAGCTGACGCCAAGCCGGGTATCGTCAAAATAGCTTTCGTCCAGCAGCAGGTCGCCGTCGATCCGTTTGACACCTGCTTCTTTGACCGCAGCAGCCAGCTGTTGCAAATCCGCTGGCATCAAGGTCGGATCGCCGTTGCCTTTTAGCACCAGATCGCCCGCTAAAACCCCGGCGGCATTTACTTTTCCTTGCAAAAAGACGTCTGTCCGCCACTGATAGTCCGGCCCCAGCTTATCCAGCGCAGCGACTGTGGTAAACAGCTTCATGTTCGAGGCGGGAATATAGTTTCGCTCGGCGTTGTGCCGATACAAATACGTTTTGTCCGTCAAATCGTAGACGGCAATCCCCGCATACATCCCCATGCTGTTCTCATCGTTTTTCAAATCGGTCAAGTATTTCTCGATGCGATCCGTGAGTGCGTCCCTCGTGCCGATGTCCTCTCTGGCAAAAGCAGGTGACACGGCAAACTGCAACACAAGCAGAAGCAAAAGAAAACAGGTACAGACGCGTCGAAAGACAACCAACTGATTCATGTGACCCTCCTCGTCTTAGTCTTGACCTTTTGCGAGAAATCCAAAGGATGAGCCAATCATAGCATTTATTTAGATTTTTCTAAATATTACTATCCTACTATTACGCTCGCGGATGAAGCATGATTCCCTCGACCATACTATCGACATGACTACAACGAGCGAGGAGAACTTGTCCATGCGATATCGCCTGCTAATCCTCATCATTTTGCTGTGCGCCGTCATTCTGCCTGTTTCCGCCGAGACGAGCATCGGTCAGCTTCACGTCCCGACGACTGCTCTGTCCAGTGCCAAAGAGCTCGTCAGCCAAAGCGACCTCATCCTCATCGGCTGGATCGACAGCGCCCACAAAGCATACCCGACAGGCCGGACCATCAGCCAGGGCAAAATCGTCAACTACACGCAAACTTTGCAAGTGAAAAAAGTGTTCAAAGGCTCCTCGTCGCGCTTGGTGACGGTACTCAGCACAGGAGTGGAGCCGTTGCCCGACGCTTCCAGCCAGCTGAACCTCACCTACACGGGACCGCTTGGCGAAGGCAACTACCTGGTCTTTTTGCGCAAAGTAAAAGGTTCCTCCTCCCTTTACTCTCTCTCAGGACTGTGGCAAGGTGTCTATCCCTTGTACCAGGGCAAAACAATCGCCTTGCAAGGCGTCGGCTTTTCCGAGTTCAACCAGCTTTCGTGGGAAGAAATCGAGCAAAAGCTGAAAGCCATCCAGCCGTAAGTGCTCCTCAAACGCCAAAAAACCGCTCTCATTACAATGAGCGGTTTTTGGCATGCACTCCAAGTCAGCTTCTCATGACGTAAATGAAGATCACCATCGACACGGCACAGGCAAGAACACAGCCGACAAAGCCCAAGATGACCCATTTGTTGTTCGTTTTCGGTTCGTGTTTGTCGCTCATAAAAACTTCTCCTCGTACAAGCATTCCTCTCTATTATAGGATTGTTTCGGCTGAAAAGGAAACGGGAAATCCAATTCAGGCAGTTGTCACACATATAAGCTATGGATTATATGTTGGTTTATTGGTAAAATAAGACGGGAACAATGCTGTCTGTCATGGAAAAATCCTTACAGGAGAGTGAACTATGACACGAATTGCCCTCTTTTTCTGTTTGCTCGCCCTTTTTGCCACGAGTTATTTTTTGACCGACGATTCTTCCCCCACTCCGTTGCAAGCCATTGAACAGATGAGAGAAGAAGTCGGCACCGTGTTGCACGAAGCAAGCACGGATAAAGGTACTTTGTTCTTCCTCGTTCATGAGGATGGCCAGATCCACGCCGAATTTGCCAAGAAAACGATTCTTGGCTGGAAATGGGGCAATGGCGGCAGTCACGCCATTCCCGCCGATTCCGAAATGTCGCTGTACGATCCTGCCTTTTCCACCCAATACGTCGCCAACGGAAAAGAAAACCCGTTCGACTCCCCGTTCCCAATGCTGTTCGGCGTCATTCTCGATCCCGCCATCGACAGCCTCGTCGTCGTGAGCGACAAGACTGGAAAAGAGATTCAGGCGGAGATTATCGACAGTGAGCTGATCCCGTTCCGATTGTGGTATGCACAGATTCCCGTGAAGCAAGGGGAGGCGTTTACGGTGACGGCTTTGGGGGAGGATGGTGGGGTGATTTAGTTAATGTTGTGATAAGTATAGCTTCGCTCCACCCTCGGGACAACCGAGGGTGTTTTTTTCTCCAACCCCCAGTCCATCTGGTAATATCGTCATCTTTTACAGCGGATGTTCATGAATAAAAAAGAAGAAACCATGCATTCAAGATTTGATGCATGTCCGGTTACTGGGGTAATTGAAATGAGTGCACCTGAGGATGAATTTTTCAGAAGTTGCTAGATTGGTTTAACAGCACGTAACTAGCCTATTAAAATCTCTTTTCCAAATGGTATAATTTAGGGAGTAAAACTCCCAAGGAGGACTTATATGGCCAAGTATGGATGCAAATGTGGAAAAACCCTTTCCAACTCTCTATGCCCCAATGACATACAATTGAAAGTATTCACTGATAAACAGTGGGAGCAATTATATGAAAAGAGTTTTATCACGGGTGATGACTTTCCTGATCCTGAATATGATGTATGGCGTTGTCCGGACTGCAAAAGAATCTACGTTTTTGATGGAACCAGATTGATCATGCAATATGTACTTGAGACCGATTAAAGATAGGTCCGCTAATCGATTGCGCTTTTGTGAATTTTTGAACACTCCTCGTCTTATTATCGGAGGATTTATTGTGAAGAAGCTAATGATTATTTTCTTGCTGAGTTTTGGACTGCTGCTCTTTCTTGGGATAGGTCTTTTAACCATACAATACTTCAAGGTTGAGCGAGTGTTGATTATCAATTAAATTGAAGCTTTCATTTTGCATTCATTGCTCTACAAGAAAAGTCCCTGGCACAAAAACCAGGGACTTTTGGGATTCCTCCATCCGTCATCAAACGCAAGTGCCTCTGCTGGATGACGGATCAAAGCTGTCTTTATTCGATTACTTTAAACGAATTTAATACCTTCTCCATCCGCTCCTTGGTAGCAGCCGTACTGTAAGCATCGCGAATCGACCAGGAAATATAGTAGGAATACTTGCCTTTCGGGAAAAGGTACGCTGTCCGCTCATATCTGATGCCCTCTTCTTCTCCCTTGATCACAAATTTCCTGCCAGACTCGCCATGTACGGTCACTGGCTTGTTTTCCACCAGCGAGGTTTTCTCACTGCCGCTCGTTTGCATTTTGAAGATTGACGTGAAGCTTTTTTCTACCTCGGAGTAGCTGTCCTTGAATACAAACAGAGTAAACGCACCGCCTTCAAACAAGTACGACTTGCCGATCAAGCTGCGGCTATCGACCACGTCCTCTTGCCAATACTCGGGGATGTCGATCGCGTACTTGTACTTGCTGTCCTTGATCGTCGCCATCTTGTTTTTGTCGAGCAAAATGTCATCCTGAATGAAGCCAAGCGACTGGTTCATTTTTTGTTCATCGATGGACAGCGAACGGCTGATGGTGTTGATCATCTCCAGCGTTTTAGCCGGATCGGCCGTTTTGTTGAACGCGAGCTGCAAGTGGAACTTGTATTTTCCTTTGATGAAAAAGATGTGGCGCTCCTGGTATTTGTTTTCGCCATCAAAGGTGCCGTAGTTCCGCTCCCGCGCCGTCACGCCAGCGATTGTGGTAGTCGTTGCGTTTTTATCGACGTCAAGTGCACTCTCGGCATACATCTCGCGATACATTCGTTCATGCTTGGCTACCCAGTCGTCGAGCTTGTCGTTTTCAGTCGCCGAGGTCACGCTGAGCTGCATCCACTGATCGCCGTCGTCATTGCTGAAAGCTGCTCCGCTATCGCCGCCTACTTTTTCCCAAACAGCGGGCACTTTGATTTTCAAGCCAAAATCTTTGTAGTCGAACCAGCGGTAGCCATTCTCGACGTTGGACAAATCTTTGATGGACTTATCCTGTTTGTCAAAATGGGCCGTGAAGCTGTCCAGCATGTCTTTGTAACCTTTGTATTTTGCTGGATTGTTGAAGTCCGCTTCGTTGGAAACACTCAGTGTGATCTCGTACACTTTGTCGCCTTTTCGGTAAGCGCGGCTTTCTGCCATATAATCTTCTTCATCCCGCGAAACTACTCGTGCATAGGAAAGGCCATCTTTCTCGACATACTCTTTGGACAAAATCATACCGTACTGATTCTCGGCCAAAAACTTGATCAGCCCATCGTTGGACAAGTTTTCCGGCTGATCTTCGTACACCTGCACGTTCAGCCAAAACGTCTCCTTGCTGTCATGGAAGCTCGCGTAATTGCCCTTGTAGCTCTGGTAGCCCAAGATCAGCTCTGTCGGATACTTCATCGACCAGCCATAGTAGCTGTCGCCGACCTTGGTCTTTCCGTGGTCGGAATCAAGCGAACTGTTGGACGCAGCAGTACCTTGTGTGGAAGCGCCCGTAATCGTGACCTCTCCCGTCTGCTTGTTCTCGCTCACATTCGCGCCTAAAAACTGCGTAACGAGCGTCACCGGCACCATCGTCTTCCCGTTTTTCAGTTCGGGTGCCACCGAAAGCACGATCGGTTGGCCGTTCAGCTTGGCGTTTTTGTCGCCTGCCTTCAGTGAAATCGTCTTCTCTCCCGCCGTCAGTTCAATTGTCTGCGTCTGGTTGTCCCATTGCAAGGTCGCGCCAAACGCATTTGTAATGATGCTGAGCGGGATCATCGTCGTGCCGCCTGCTACGTACGGCTTCTCGATTGTCGATGCAGCTCCATTGATCGTTACGCTCTCCTGCCCTACTTTCAGCCGGACATTCACGCTGCCCCCTGCCGTGTCAGCAGCATGCACCGGACCGTTATTCAGCAAAAGAGGCACGAGAACGAACGATACCGCCGTCATTTTTTTCCATCCACGCAACATAATTGGCCCCCACTTTATTTGTTATTTTTTCGTTTCTGCAAACGTGACGTTCTTTTTGATCAAATCCCCGTTCGATTGGGTCATGATCTCGACCTTTTGTCCGGGCAAATATTTTTTCAGCAACTCATTGAAATCAACGATGGTTGTAATCGACTGATTGTTGATCGAGTAAATGACATCCCCCGGTCCGATGCCCG
Source organism: Brevibacillus sp. FSL K6-0770 (assembly GCF_038000275.1). NCBI lineage: Bacteria > Bacillati > Bacillota > Bacilli > Caryophanales > Paenibacillaceae > Brevibacillus > Brevibacillus sp. FSL K6-0770. The sequence goes on along the minus strand of NZ_JBBOBQ010000001.1, from coordinate 2,937,797 downwards.
CTGCCGCAGCTGGCGAGCCTGGCTCCACCCGCACGACCCGCAGCGGCTCCTTTGTCGGCAAACCGACGACAGCAGCCCAGCTCTCCTCCAGCTCCGCTCCGAAATACGGCCGTTTTACTTTTCCGTATGTAAAAAAGTGATGCAGCACGTATTGCACCGTATCCGCCGGAATTGCGAAGCTCAAGTTGTCCACCCCGATAGAAGCAAATTTGAGCGAATTGATGCCCACGACCTCGCCCTTCATGTTCACGAGCGGACCGCCGCTGTTGCCGGGATTGACCGCAGCATCTGTCTGAATCAGTCGGTAGGTAGAGTTGACGGAGCGATTCACCCCGCTGATAATCCCGGACGTCGCCGAGTTGCGCAACGAAAAGGAAATCGGCGTCCCGATCGCCACCACCGTCTCGCCCATCTTCATCGCGTAGTTCGTTGCGAATTTCGCCGGGGCAAGCCCCGTCGCTGCAATCTTGACCAGCGCCAGGTCGCTCTCCTCGTCCATATTGGTCACTTTGCCACTGTATTGCTTGCCGTCGAGCGTTACGACCGTCAAATTGGACATATTTTTGACCACATGCGCATTGGTCACGATCCAGCCGTCCGCCTTCACGATCACGCCTGTTCCGTGCGCAAGGTTGAAGCGGTTAGTCGAATTTGCCTGCTCCGTCGGCTTCCCGATGATCGCCACCACACTCGGTGATGTTCGCTGAATCACATCCGGGATGTCGTACGTTGCTGCTGTTTTGTCTGACGTTTTGGCCGGAGCCGCTTTCGTCTGGGTATTTCCGGCTGCGTAGGCAACAGACCCAAACGTTACTACTGGAGAATGAAAATGAAAGAAAATAGCCGCTAAAGCTCCGCTCATGATGAGCGTTTTGTACCTCGAACGCATTTTGTCTCACCCTTTCTGCAAAATCTCGCTTTTCCCGTTCTCGGGAGCACCGCCTCCTCATCCGGCATAGTGGGAAAAAAGTTGGCAAAAGAAAAAGGCCATTCACGAACCGAATGAGCCTTTTACCTGATAAACATTCCGTTTGGTACGTTCGATAGGGCAGCCCAACCATTGATGTTCGAGGAATGCATCCCCTCGGCATGTCGCTTGAAGCGCACAATCTCCGGGTCCAGATGCCTAGTGTTCCTTATGCCTCAATACCTAATGTTGGTAATATTGTAAGTTATCTGCTTGGGATTTTCAAAAGATGTTTTTCTACAGGAATCGACATTTTGTTCTCTACTTGGCTTGCGCCCTAAACTTTTCCAGTTCAACAACCCATGCCTCTATTAATTGCTTCAATTCTGTTGTTTCAATGGTGTACTCTACGTCCGCTTCGTCTTCCAGATGTTCGAATAAATAATTGACGACTCTCGTTTTCTCTGTCCCGACTTCTATTCTGCATGCATTTCCTCGCGTTTCTTCGTATGGGGAAGTTCCTTTTAGGACTGAATCAATTAGCTGTGGTTCCCGTTTTTTAGCCTGAGACAATCCACACCAACCAATGGTGTCCTAATTTTTCAACATATAGTGAATATATGGTTGGACAATTTTATTAAAGTCAACCTCTTCGTCCAAACCATCTTTATAATCATGGATGACTGTTTCTACCGTATTCGCATCAACGATTAGTGCCTCCATCATCCCTGATCTCCAAACACATATCGTACTTGCATAATAATCATTCTCCAAATATATTCTTTGAGCATGATCTATGAACTGTTCTTGCTCACCACGTGATTTATCAATTTCAACTTCAAAACCTAGTCGTTGAAAGTCACCCTTCTTTTCTGCAATCCATAGTAAAAATTTGTTATCAAGAATTTCCTCTCACCGCTTGCTTTCATTTTCTTTTTTTCTGCAATTAGTCTGATCCTTTGCTCGGCAGGCGGCTCTTGAGTATAGAAGTGGCTTTATTGTTCACCTTGTTTTTCTTACCATAAGTCGTTTCTTGAGAAGATCGCCTTCGTTCCATATTATGGAAATTCATGGTATATTCTCAGCATCTATTTATACGCCCGATTTCTTATTCCTCAACAGCTCCACATACTTTACTCTTCATCGTCAAGATAAGGTGATTTAAGAAGCTCAGCAAACAGCCCTTTTCCAATAATCTCTTTTATGGTGTCGCTGCAGTTAACGGAGCATCCAATGTACATGTAATAGTCAAAGCCAAAATGAACAAACATTTTCTTATCAGATGTAAGCTTGCACCAAAGCTTCTCCCTTAATATAAGCTTGCATAGATTTCTTAGATTTTTCCCGCTTACTATGTCACCTTCCAAAAGATTATGAAATAATGCAACCATCTCGGCCGTATAAATGGAACGATGCTTATCAAAATGAAAGTTCAGATCATGTCTCTCTAAATTGATTACTTGTAACTGTTGTATCTGTAAATCTTTCATAATCATTTCTATCGCAGAGACATATTGTTCTTCTGTTTTTTAGTAGTCGTGGATCGTTAATTCTCTTCCATGATAAGCGTTGCCAATATCGCTAACGGAAGTCCATTCTTCAATTAAATATCTTCCGTTTCTGTCGCGGTTAGATGGATTGTATTTTGTTATTCTCCAGGAGTACTGCACCGTTATGTTATCACTCCTTCAGCCTTTTCCTCTATATTAAAATGGATTGCATTGTCGCTTTATGTACATGCATTTTGAACTGCTTCCGACAGTAAAAGCCCGCTTTCCTTATCATACAGCTCCCCCGCTAATGCAGATTGGGGGTGAACTCTAAAAAATTGACCATCTTGGGGCAAACGCTCTCATCTTCGAGGAATGCAGTTATTACATTTCCCCCTCACCGATAACCCCTTTCAAATTGCTCACTCTTATTATTTATCATGGAATATACCCCACTAGCGCACCTTGCGGAATTGAATTTCTATGGAAACTTCCTTTTGCCATAAGTATTTCATCCTAAAATTGTTTTAAAGCCTGCTTGTTTAGGGCCTATAAACAAGGTTCCGCTTGGCCCTGGATTTCACCACATCAACGTAGCTATTGTAGTAGGAGGAATTTTTCAAATTTGTCGTAGTGTTTGCGCCAGATCAGTTGGTTGCCGAAGACGTTGCGGGCTTTCACGCGGCCGTCTTGGGTCAGTTCCTCAATCACTTGCCCGTTCAGGTACACGTAGTGGGTCGTGTCGGTTACAGCTTTGGTCTGCTCTTTGGTAGCACGTAATCCGCCCAGATAATAGGTGTAGGTCTTGGTTCCTTTGTCGTCCTTGTGCTCGGTCAGGTGGTTCAACAGGTCATTATTAGTAGAAAGCATGATTATCCCCCTTGATAAACGGGAGCAATCATGCCTTTTACTAGTATAAACACGAATGCAAGATTAACCTTCAGCACCAAAAGAACCTCCAAATGAGTAGTTGATTACTCGTTTGGAGCATTTACTTTAATCTAGTTACTCAAGCGAGTGGGATTTGTAGATAACAATATGCTCTAAAAATTGTTCACCTTTATTATTTGGAGGGGAAAAAGTAAATGCTACTCCTTCCGCCTGATACTCATCGAGCAAAGGATCATATTCTATCTGATTATCCATAAACTCTTTTAATTCATGTAATGTCGATCCTAAGCAAATTGCATCCATAATTTTCCCCTTATAATCACCAGTAACAGTTATAGTATCTAACGATTCCAGATCTTTACTAAAAAACAAAGCAATGTGATCCATTTCTAGCATAAAAGACTCTGGAGATTCTCTCAGTTTGTATTGATGATTAATTTTACTTCTTACCTTCTCTTTTGTTTTCACCTAGGAAAAAGTTCCCAACCCGTTGACCTGGGATTATCTCACCGTACAAGTCTGACTACTACTTAAATTGTCTCAAAATACTTTCTTATGTAGATGCTCCAAGTCAGTCCTACTATTAGCATCAATGCTCCTGGAATTCCCAACAAAATGGTATACAAACTACTAAACCATAAAAAAATAATGAGCCAACACAAATATGCAACTCTGTTCTTTTTTAACAATAGCAAAATCCCAATCCCTATCATTAAAGCAGGAAAAGGAAACACTACCAGCTTTACTCCTTCAAGTGATAGGAGAAGTAATGTGCTTAATCCACCAATGATCAGCCATAGTTTACCTGTTACTCTACTCTTGAAAAAAGGAGTTGTGATATAGAGAATTATCAATCCTAACATGATTGGAGCAAGTAATATTGCCTCCATTTAACTTCCTCCTAAAGGACATATTGATTCCTCAGCTTCCCTTGGATTATGCCCATATTCAAAAACTAACCCGTCATTTTGATTTAAAGTAACCTCGTACCTTGGAAGATCGCCAGGGTTCATATTAATTGCTACAGGTTTTGTTTTATCTTTGGGCATTTGACCTTGCTCATTCTGCACTGGATGGGGTACCTCCCATAAACTTGTTGTTGTCTCAGAAACTCCAAGATAGAGGAAACTGGTGCTCAGGTGGTCAACAGTTAGGTTAGCATTCACAGCCATTTGTCTCATTCCGTTCATCCTGCCAGATTCAAAGCTGTAATTCTCACTAACCAAGCTAACCGTTCGCTGTATGGCCATTACCATACAATCCCTGGCAAGAATTTCGTTGGTTGGGCGTAAAATGAGATCGTCAAACTACCGCAAACAGCAAAGCGGATACGGACAAGGATGATTACCAATTTCCACTTTCAAATTTTTGATTTTCAATTTCTTTAATAATAGCGTTTTCCGTATCGTAATTATAATGAGAATGGTTTAGGCTTTAACTCTGGATCACCTTTCCTTGCCCACCAACGCGAATTAGAGCCGAAGTATATTTCGTACGCCCAAAACTCTGGTGATTCATGATAAACCATACAATATTCACCCATTATCTCAGTATTACTCCAATGCATATTAATTCTGCCGACAGCTTCTTCTTCCGTAATTTGAAACTGATCTACCATAACATTTACAATCTCGTTGCAAAATTCCTATCCTTTTTTATCTAAAATTACATTCAAAATCTGTATACATTTATTACTCACCTTTTTATTTATTAGATTGTGGCTCGGTTGGGGTAAGTAGTGTCAAAAATATTATTTTAAAAATTGTTTGATCTTAGGTAACACATTTCTCTGAAAATCACCTTCTCGTTTCTCTGTGAAACACAAGGAAAAGCTAGTATCTTCTTCAATATGTCGTAATACATATGAATACTCTTGAAATGTGCCTTGTTTATCTACTACTACACACAAAAATAGCTGATTCATTTTGATTGCTTCTATTACTTCTTCTTTTCCAATCGGACAAATCCAATGTGTACTAGGCAGTCTTTTTTTTGGAGGATCCCAAGGGAGTACCCACTCGTTGTTAATATATGCTGTTCTGTCAAAAATTAATTTTTTGTGAATAGCTGAATCAATTGAGTTTAAATCACCAGAAAATGCAAATAGAAGTTTCTGATTGTCATTAACAAAACAATTCAAAAAGTAAACAATCTCATTTACACTACCTACTTCTTGGAAATTTTCAATTACTCCATAAGGAGATTCTATCAGCAGTTTCATACTTCCCCCCATATTATTCAAAATAATGATGAAGCTTCATCAAGTGTTTTGTATTGAATATTATCATACTCCCAATTTAAATGACGATTAATGGCCTTTGCCACTTCAACCCATGAAGGACGAACGCAATCTTCTAATATCTTGTTGATTTCCTTCTCCACTAGAGACTCATTAAATTCGTTAATAATGAGTATAGCCCTTCCATCTAGTATTTTTTCTTCTTTCAGAATAACCAACAACCTCTTCGGGGTCATAACTCGGAAGTAAAACAAATCCGAGCCTTCACTATCCTTGGATCGGCTACACTGAATTGGACAATTCTCTTTTATATTGTCGTAATATTTCAGGTTGAATAAATACGGAACTTACTTTCATTTTGATGGAATCAAACAATAATATTCTCTCCTTTTACTATAAATTTTAATATATTGAATATGATTTGGACTGTTATAACAAAAGATAGCGACTTATACGTTTGATCACCTCCTCCATCGATTTACAATAAATTTTTATTTTTATTGTGAAACTTCTCAAGAGGAATTTAATCCTCTCTAGAAGTTTCATTTATATAATCTTGCGATCATTTCTGGATTAATAAAGTCTTGCATTCCCCACCACAAATACTCCATCTTGTTTCCATTCTTTACTTTGTTTACCCCGAATCGCTCACATATTTCAAAATACTGTTCTTTTTCAAGCACTCCATCCCGTTCAAGGAGTTGCTTTCCCATCCAAATCATCCCGCTACGTTGAATCGTTTTCACTCGTAAATTGTCCAAACCAAAGTATTCTTCTAATGCATGTAATCTCCCATAAATCAGATGAGGACTGACTTGTTCCATATGAACATTTCTTGTCTTGGCTGGCCTGATTACATAGCCTGTTTCAATCAATTCACTTGTTTCTTTGAGATGATCTCGTCTCATCTCCCCATTCCCTTTCAGATAATCCTTTTGCTTGATTGCCCCATGTATTAATTTCAGACACTGTTCGGATATAGGAATTTCTCTTGTTTCATCTTTATCGTTAATCAATATCACTGTTCGTTTCTCATCATTGACTTGTTCACGTTTTAGATTGCGTAGTTCACTTACCTCTCTTCCACCCGCACCTTCAAATAGCAAAGAGAGAATCACTGAATCCTGATCATTATTACATTGTTCAATGATTGCATCGATTTCTTGCTTCGTAATGAAATGCTGATGGGTGTTCACTACCATGTTCTTAAACCATTCTTTTGAAACGGACTCCAGTGGATTGGTGTCCTCTCTAAGCCCCTCTGCCCTTGCCCAATTCAAGTAAGCAGATATCGTTCTCCCAGCCGTATTAAGAGAGTCTCCTGTAGAAGCATGGAAGCTGTGTAGGGCAGTTTCAATCTCATCCAATGTAAAGTGAAGCAAATCCTTATCCTTTTCCACTTCGAACTTCATTGTTAGGTTGAAGACTCTTGAATAAGCTTTTTGGGTATTTTCTTTATATCCTTGAAGAAAGGCTGTTTTTGTTTCGGGGTTAAACATGGTTACACACCTTTCTTATGAAGCAGGAATACTATAAATTTATAGTTTGAATTCCTTGAATTGATGATACTATAAATTTGCATTTTAAAACAAGAGTTTTTTACATCATTTATGAAAAAAAGAAACCCCAGACGAGTAGGTGGTTACTCGTTTAGAGTTCCTCTAAGGTAAGTGAATTCCAATTATTGTGCTTGAATATATTCGGTAGGCTCTTCTTCAAATCCATTCCAAAATATCCATAGTCTATTGCAGTTTGGACATTTGAGAAAACTTTTCATGGTACTATATAAGTTCTCGGCTTCAATTTTTCCCACAAACTTATCAAAGTCTGTGTCAGAAATAAATAAATGTTCTATTGGACATGGTATTTCTCCGTAACTTAATACATCCCCACACCTACACTTCATCTTAGGCATACAGTCCCTCCTATTTCATAATGACAATATCAATAATATTAGTCGCACCTGTTCCCCTAACTCTCGCTAGCACATCTCCTAATTGCTCGGCCGTGACAGTTGTTTGAGACAAGTCTAATACTACCCCAGAAGTTTGTGAATTCTTTTTGGCTATTGCAGAGATAATTCGGCTTACATTTGCAGTGGTTGGAGTGTATACATCATAATTTACACCATTTACAACAAGATCTGATGTCCCGCCACCAGCTCTAGTGCCAGAAGGTGCTCTCAAAGTAACATTATTACCTAGACTTTGCATGTATTTAGCTGCATTCTTTTCACTTGCTGAGAAGGTTACTCCTTTAGCCTCGACTATCGTTAATGACCCCTGTGATGAGGCATTTGTTCCTTTAGTAGATCTATACGCTATATACCCTCTTGCAGTATATACAACTTCTACAACCTCTACAGTAGCCAAAAATCCAGCAGCGAACCCCTGTGTAAATTCCGTGATAGGATTATATTCTTTAAAAGCATTTTTCTTAAGATTATCACTAAACGATTTCAGCATTGCTTGCTGGTCTTTTGGAAGAGTATCGTAAGCAATTTTCCCTTGAACAACATTATTATAGAGAAGGGTCATTTTTGCTTGATTCCATCCACCATTACCTTCAGCTAACCCAATATCATGCCCAGTTGGATCAACAAATTTCAACGGATTATTATGTGTATACGTATACCGATTCAAACTAAGCGGATTATCCACTTGCCCCTTAACCGTATCCTCCGAAATAAACCTCCCCATCTTCGGATCATAGTACCGCGCCCGCAGGTAGTAAAACCCGCTCTCCTTGTCGTACATCTCCCCCGCATACGCAAACGGGTTGGGCATCGTTTCCTTGACCTTGTCCGCGAGCAGGTTGCCCCAGATGTCGTACTCATACGTATTCAGGACGTTGCCGCTTGGCCCCTTGATCTTCACGACATCGCCGTGGCTGTTGTAGTAGTAAGTGCCTTCCTGGTTCGTCGTGTAGTCTTTACGCCAGATTAGTTGGTTACCGAAGACATTGCGGGCTTTGACGCGGCCGTCTTGGGTTAGTTCCTCAATCACTTGGCCGTTCAGGTACACGTAGTGGGTGGTGTCGGTTACGGTTCCAGTCTGTTGCTTCGTGGCACGCAGGCCGCCCGGGTAGTACGTGTAGGTCGTGGTTCCTTTGTCGTCCTTGTATTCGGTCAGGCGGTTGAACAGGTCGTGTTTCAGTTCGTACGAGCGCGTCGAGTCTGCTGGTGCGTTGGCATACGCTTGGCGGTTGCCGCGGCGGTCGTAGGCGTATTGACGGGTGTTGCCCTGGATGGTCTCTTCCTTGATCCGGGACAGTTTATCGTAGGCGAATGTGCCGTAGGTGGCTCCTCCGCGCTTTTGACTCGTGATGTTGCCAAACAGATCGTAGCCGTTCGTCTCGCTCCAGCCGTCCGCATGATTGATCCCGGTAATTTCGGCAAAGGAGCTCATCGTTTTCTGCATCGCGTTCGGTTGGCCGGGGTACGAAACGGTGTTGGTCTCGCCGCTGTTCTTGATGTCGTACGTGTAGGTCGTGGTGCCGACGCTTGGGATGGTCACGCTGCTCAGGCGGTCGGCGCTGTCGTAGCTGTAATCGACCCGCATGGAAGGGGCCGAGCCGGATACCGCGCTGCGCGACGGGTAAATCAGGGCGTCGATGGCATCGTCCTGATCGGCGTGTACGAGCTGGTAGTCTTTTCCCATCATCGTCTGGTTGTTCAGGCGGCGGAACTCGTCGTAGCTGTAGCGGACGGTTTGGCCGTAGTTGTTGGTTTCCGTCAAAAGCGAGCCAGCGAGCGGATCGTAGGTGCGTTCCTCGTAGAAGCCATTGCCGGCGGACACTTTCGTCATTTCGTAAAACGGCGAGTATTGGTAGCTGAACAGGACGCCGTTTTTGTCCTGGAAGGTTTTCACCGAGCCGTTTTTGTCGTAGGTGTACTGCTCGGCTTTGGTTTCCGGGTTCTTTTCGGATAGTTTCCAGGACAGCGTGTTATACGTGTACACGGCGGAGGTCGTGCCATTTTCGACGACGGTGACGAGGTTGCCGAGTCCGTCGTAGCCGTATTCGTTGACGTTGTTCTCCGGGTCGCGCAGGTAGACGAGCTGGCCGTTGGCATCGTAGCGCAAGGTCCAGCGTTGGGAGGTGCTGCCGTCGGTTACTTCTTTGTCCGTGACTTTTCCGAAACGGTCTGTCTGGATATTCGTGACACGGCGCTTTCCGCCTTGCTGCTCGGTTTCCTCGGTGCTCTCTACCCGGCCGTACAGGTCGCGGTAGGTGGTGACGATGTAGCCGTTTGGTGCCATCGTTTGTTCGGTCAGGCGCGGCAAGTAGCTGCTGCCGTCGCGGTAGGCGTTGTTGCGATGGGAGCGGGTCGTTCCGAGAGCGTTCGTCGTTTGGTAGACAAAGCCGTCCCAATCGTAAGCATAAGAGGTGCTCTTGGCCTGGTTTCCGTAGGGAATCGTGCGGCTGACCTGCAAACCGTCTGGCGTAAACTCGTTTTCTACGAGCGGACGTGTGCCGCCGTTTTTCCCCTTTTGCTCCTGGTAGGCGATATCGCCATACGGGGTGTACGACGAGTCTGGCAAGGTGCGTTCGACGATCCCTGGCCCCGCCGTCTTCGTGCCAGTGGCATCGCCATTATAATGAGTTCTTTTATGTGCCAATCTATCGCCTTGGAACTTCACCCAACATTACGAGTGAAAGGTCGTATACTAGTAGTTGATCAGTACGTCGCATTGAACTGTTTTTTTGAAACTACTTTTCGCATAGAGATACTGTTGTGATGATATCTATCATTGAGGGCTGACTTCCATATCGTAACAGCCCTTTATTATTCGGAATGGTTTACACGGATTTATGTGACATAGCAGCTTATTACTTTATATAACCCGCTATTTTAAGTAACGTAATATTTGCAGGAATAAGTAGTTCATGTCTCTGGGATTCTCCATCAACCGTGTCAGTAAAAAAACATGTTTCACAATGTCTATACAATCTCCCTCTCGTTATTGATATCAGCAAGGATTCTTAGATGATCACTATTACATTGTGGACATACTTCTGATGAAGTAAAAGTCATGATATCTTTTACTAAACTTGATAGTCTCCATAAAATTTCAAATTCCGACTTTGGTTTTCGAACCACGTAGTCTTCAACAATCGTTTTAAAGTCATCACCTGTAGAACCAATAACATACATTTCAGGAGAAATTGTAGTGACAAATTGAAAAAATGTTTTTTCATTCTCTGGAAATTTGCAACTACTATACCTTCCTTTCGAATCCAATAATTGGACAATTGCTTCTTGATTACTTTTTATTATTTCAACTAACCGACTTAAAAAACTCGCCAATTCTATATGCTCAATCTCCAAAAACAACTTCACCGCTTCTAACCATACAACGTGAATCGCCTTTTTTTATTCATAATCTACAGCCTTTCTTAGATAAATATATTAAAAGGGAGCAAATTAACGCCCCCATTTATAAATATGCTACTCGAATTCTATGCAACTCAAGCTATGTAAAACCTTGTTCCTTAGCCATTTGAACAATGTGATTTTTCCACTGGATTATTTCCCTTGCTCCAACAACATTAGCTACGTTTGATCCATCTGTGTAAATACTAAGAAACTAAAGCTTCCTCCATTTACTTGGCCCTCTGCCAAAGCACGCTCGATTGGGAACAGTAAAAGATGACTTCTGGTACAGATTATAGAAGTCATCTTTTTAACATTATTACTTAAGCACAATCTATACAGAATTTTTGACAGCCCCTGGTCCACCTAGATTAGCTACTCCTTCTTTAAATTTCAATTTAATCACTTAAAAAATTAAATTGTCTCTGATTATACAAAATTCTTGACAGACCTGATAATTTTATTCGCTTGTCCCTGTAACCATAATTTTAAAGTACTCCTCTAGAATATTATAAAAATTTACTCCTTCGTCCAATTCCACATTTTTCATCAATATTGGTTCGATTGATTCTGATTCTAGTAAGAAAACCTCAAAATGCATTTGTTTAGTACTCCATACAATTACTCGTCCAACACATAATGATGTCTCTTGATCAATTACAGTACTTGGATTAAGAGCGTGTGCTGGTGTATCCCATTGATAATTATACTCCGTCTTAATCCCCATTTTGTTCAACAGGCTCTCATTTTCTTGAACCCAACTTAAAAATAATTTATTCACGCTTATCCTTCCTTTTTTCTAATTTTATATTTTTTGCAGGAGGTAATTCAGTGCGTGGCATTTCTCTTTTTTCACGAAGCCTTGCCATTGTAGATGTTGGACCAACCATATAAAGCCATTTGTGGACTGTCAACACCAAACTAGACAGATTTCTTAAGTGCTTTCTGTTTGTAAACGAGTGAACTCAAATACCCCAATGTCGAGTGAATTCTTGTTTCGTTAAACCATTTCACGTATGCCCCTAGTTCCTGCTTCAACTGTGCGAGTGACCCAAATCTTCGATTCTTGACAAACTCCGTTTTAATCAGCTTAAAAGTTGCTTCTGCGACTGCATTGTCATAGGGGCAGCCTTTCATGCTTAATGAGCGCTTGATGGTGAATGTACGGACGACGTCACCAATCGTACGATTGGTAAACTCACTGCCTCGATCCGTGTGAAAGAGCTGAATTTGACGTAGGTCTCCTTCTACGCTTGCAAAAGCTTGGTAGACGAGCGCAGCATCTTTACTGGTTCCACAACTATACCCAATAATCTCTCGATTGAATAAGTCCACGAGCAGACAGATGTAGTGCCATTTGTTTGCGACTCGGACATACGTCAAATCACTCACAACCGCCTCTAGTGGTTCATCTTTTGTAAACTCGCGGTTCAGCTCATTCTGGATTGGTGAATCGTTACACGGTGACTTATGCGGTTTATACTGGGAAACCGTATACGCCGATACAAGACCATTCTTTTTCATCAAGCGTCCAATCCGCCGTCTGGAAACGATCCATCCTTCTTTTTGTAGGGTTGCCTTGATCTTTCTGGTTCCATACACGCGCTGATTCTCATCAAAAATATGGATGATTGCCTGCTCCACCTCATCATCGATAGATGGCTGCTGGCTACTTTCATAATAGTAGGTACTCCGATTCACCTTGAGGATGGTGCACATGGCAGACACGGAGTATTTATGTGCATTGTGCCGGATCACTGTTATTTTCGTCCGAAGATCAGCGCTGCTTGCTTTAAAATATCGTTCTCCATCTTCAACCGTTGATTTTCCTTACGCAACGCCATGAGTTCATTTTGTTCCTCTGTTCGGTTGTCCTTTTCTTTGAAGCAACCTGTGGTTCTACTCTGTTTGACCCAACGGTCAAACGCAGATGCACTCAGATCATATTCTCTCAAAATATCTGCACGTGGTTTGCCATTTTCATAAAGCTGAATCATCTGCTGTTTGAATTGATCTGTAAATGACCGACGCTCACGTTTCCCCATGACATTCTCTCCGTTCCATGTCGATTTGATTTCAATCTACTAGACCCTAAGAGAATTGTCCAATTCACTGTAGCCGATCCAAGTCGGTTCATTCGGCACTGGGGGGTTACTTCAAATGTCCTCCTTTTTCTATAGAACTATAAAGCATCGTTCAGGACTGAGTAGACACTAAGATATGAAGACCCTAGATGATGTTTGTAATCACCTAGGGTCTACTATTTCTTAAATGTTAACTTCTATTCCTCGTATCGTTGCTTACTGAATCGAGTTATCCAACCGTCTTCTGTATACAATTCGCCTGCCAAACCATCACTTACATCTCTAATACTTTCAACCTGTTCATCATCGCTAATTACTTTGATAACTATTCCTTCTTCTTGTTCAAGCGTGCAAAGTAGATGGTGTAATGTTGTATCTACAATTTTAGGAATTATCCATTTAAGCAACTCAACTGAAGCTGGGTTTTCTTCAATGATTTTATTGTAAACCATTTGTGCTCTGGGGCTTTTCATCCCTCCTGTAATAATTCTATCCCAGTCATCAATTGCTTCATCACGTACCTTTTGCATCAATACTTCTCCAAAGTAATCCAAGGGTCGCTTACTCATATCAACTTTCCTTTCTGTATTTTGTCAGTCATACCAAGGGATTCTTGTTGGGTTTCGAACAAGCTGTTCTCGTAAATTGAGCAAGGACTGCGTAACAAGATATCTTGCTTCATCTCTGGATGCTCCCCCTGCTTTTAACGCTTCTACTGCAATTCTTGTGTGCTCAAACAATGTGTTCGGTCTACCACTTTCTTTAAGTTCCTTGAAGAGACGACGTTGTGCTGTAGTCATATCTTGATGACTCCACCCTCGTTCTTTCATAAATGATTGGCTTATAGCAAATCCCTCTTCTGGACTATACGTTGCATGTCCTTTAAATCCAGCCTTCGCATGAACATGATGCCCACCAACATCTTTATATTTTCCGAGTTGCTTTGCGATATCCTTACGCAATTGATTACTTAGTGCTTTTCCAGCATTAGTCATCAGACTGTCAAGTGATGACATTAACTGGATATTATATACCACTTTATCAATTTCATTGGCAACACTATACATGTACTGGTCTCTGAGATAATCAGCAGACATTTCAGCAATTACTTTTGTATGAGCGTCCCCATTCTCCCACATCTTAGTAAAAACTCTAATTTGGTCTTGAATGTTGGAAGGTAATAACTCGTCTCCTTGTTTCCAGTGCCCCGTTGGGTCAACATACCTCAACGGATTATTCTCCACATACGTATACCGATTCAACGAAAGCGGATTATCCACTTGCCCCTTATACGTATCCTCCATGATAAAGCGCTCAATGGATAAAGGTTAGGTGGCAACATTTCCGCTACCACCCTGCTACTACGCTGCCTGTTCTGTAAGGACTGGCATTTTATATTCCGTCTTGTACTTCATCATGCTGTATATGACATTGACCAATTTACGCATCACGCAAATAATCGCTTGCCACTTGGTTTTCCCTTCTGCCAGCTTTCTTTCGTAGTATGCATGGTAAACAGGATGATTGGGTTTCTTCGCCCTTGATACACCCAGTTGACGAATGGCAAGGTTATAGAAGATATCATACAGGCTACGGTTGCCTAACTTGCTCTTTTTACTCTTTTGCTTGTTCCCTGAACTATGCTGAACGGGTGCAATTCCAGCAAAATTAGCTAACTTGTCAGCATTGGAAAAACGTGAAATATCGCCAATCTCCGCGATTAGTTCCGCTGCCGTGACCGTACTAATTCCGTGCATGGTCTCTAATTTGTAATCCAATAATGCAAGATGCTTCGCCAACTCTGTATCAATTTGCTCAAGCTGATGGTCTTTGGCGATCAAGTCCCGAACCACATTTTTAACAAGAAAATCATTGACTCCTTGATAGTCTTTCGATGTGTCTCCATCTTGCTGTACGAGAGATAGAATGTCCTCTGCCTTCTTGGTAGACATGTAGCGATTGCTCTTCTTGTATAAGAAGTTAGCCAATTCATCCACATTCACCCCGCTCAAACAACTTGGAGAAGGATACTTCAGCCAGAAAGCTAATGCTGTTTTACCATCTACTTGTGAGAAGAATTTCTTGTAACTTGGATAGTGATAACCTAGCAATTGATGAAGCTGTAACTTGATTCCTGTTACAACACTCACAATGTTCTCTCTTCTTGTGACAAGCTGTGAGATTGCATAATAAAGGTCATGTGGATTCGCAGTCGGCAGTGTATCCAAGTTGGAAATCAGAATGCGAGCCACACACTCTGCATCCCACGCATCTGTTTTCTTGTTATTCGGACTGCTTCTCCGAATAGATATCGTAAGGGCAGGGTTAACCGATTTTACTTCGTATTTGTTTTCGTTAAGGAACATAGCCAATCCTCTTCCGTAGCCCCCTACATCCTCCAAGCCAAACACAGGGGTCAAGCCTTCCCTCTTTGCTAGTTTTTCTACTTGTTGCAGAAACTTAGGAAACGCTGACGGCTTGTTCTCGAATTGGATTTCGTCTCTCTTTTCATGGAAACAGGTCATCATCACCGCTGTATGATGACGTTTATGTAAGTCTACTCCGATATATAGGTACTTCAATTTATGATGCAAAAAGACTTCACCCCTATCTTTGATGAGTAATGATGTAGAGAAAAGAATGCCAGCACCCTCCGAACAAGCATTATTCAAGGATGAACACGCACGGATACGTTAGCTCGTACATTCTTTTCATGTCATTATCGTTCTATCATTACGGTTGTAATTTGGTGCTAGATAATGCCTTCGCTAAACGGATTTGCAGCAAGTATTCTCGTTGATGTAATTCCACCTGAAAGATGGCTTTTATTATTTCCTCTATCGTAGCGATGTTAAATACAGCGTTCTCTTGTTGAACATAGTCAAAAATTAATTGTGTACCTATTTCGCATGTCTGAATCTTGTCAAGAGAGCGTATTTCTTCCTGTTTATAATGAGTGAATTGAGCTTCCACGTTCGTTCCTCCCGCTACATAATGGCTTGGTGAAGTCCATTTGCTTCAATCTGACCATAGCGGTAGGTACCCTTGTAGAAGGCTTCACGATCAATCATTCGTTTGACCTGTACCTTGGTAAAAGACTTAGCATGTGTCGTTGTATACCCTTCTGCATTCAGTTGGTCAGCCAATTGGGACAGTGACCAAATGGGATGCATTTCACGTAAGGAGAACAATCTACGTACCGTCTCCGCCTGTCTCTCATCTATCTGAATGGCTTTCTGTCCTTTCGTTGCCGTATATCCGAAAGCAACGCCACCTCCTGCATATCCTCCTTGTTGCGCTTTCTTTTTTCTCCCCCGCCCTAGTTTGAGTGCGATTTCCAAACGTTGGTATTGATCGAGTAATTCCATCATGCCATTGATCAGAAAATCATTGGGGTCATGGGCATAAATACTATAGTTGGGCTGTTCGATTGCTTTTACATCTACGGCGTGCCGTTTTAACTCTCTTTGGATAAGGACTTTCACCATGTCCGCTCTCCACAATCGGGAAGTGTTGAGAACGATAATATGGCTTACTTTTTGCCAATGTAGATTAGCAAGTAATTCCTGTAGACCTGCACGCTCAATCGTTAATCCATCCTCGTCCACCTTTGCTCCGCTGATTCCTTCATCTTTGTAGATTCCGAGTAATTCTAGGTTATTCTCCTTGCAATAGCGCTCGATCTCTTCTACTTGATAGGATAGGCTGTACCCATCTTTTACTTGTCCTCTGGTGGATACTCTCACATAACCGACTACTTTCTCCATGCGTTTCACCCCTACCGTTACAGGAATTGAAATTAATGTAACGCTTAACCGAAACGTTATAGTTTCATTATATAACTCTTAACCGTAACATTCAATGACTTCCTCCTTCTTCGATGCTATAATGAAAACAAATTCCGTCTCTTAGGAGTCACTTTTCAGGAGAGAAACTACATGGCAATTCGTATAAAATTAAGAGAAATTCTTGAACAAAAAGGAATAACTCAGCGTGAGTTGGCTAGATTGACTGGTTTGCGAGCCAGCACAGTAAATCATCTTTGTTCTGAAAAGGTTGATCGGGTTTACTTGGAAACACTAGAACTCATCTGCAAGACTTTAAACATTCCTATTGAGCAGCTTATTGAAATTGAATAGCTGCTTATTGTAATTTCTACAACTTCACCGTGGAACTCGATGTGCAAAGCACTTATCTTCGATGTCAGATTCAGCACTGGATGTAATTTGCCCCCCACTGTTCCAATCGTCAATGCATCGTTTTCCCCTCGTTTTTCCATAGGTTGTACCAATTTGTCCTTATTTCTCCTACTTTTCACGCTTTGGCACCTTGAATCAGATACAATATTCTGTAATTATTATCGCTATCGTAAACGTAACAGATTCAATTGGGTGGATGTCTTCAGCCCTGAACTGAATCAACAATCTCCAATCTTTTTAACCCTTCCTTTTTCGGGATGGTTATTTGCTTTGCCAAACTCCTACGATTAGGAAGAGTGGATGTTGTATAAATTGCTCTTATTCCACTTTCTTGGAACAAATTCTTGATCATAGTGAAACCTAGATAGGTCTCAATCTTTGATATTTCCTCCTTGTTTTCCAAAAGCCATTCATAGTCAATCGTTTCCACATTTTCTGTGTATGGTAATCCAGCAAGTGTCTTTTGGGTTATGTAGGTAAAAAAGGAATGGGTGACGAGATGAATGGCTCTCTTCTCTTTGGTATATTTCTTCATGTCATTGTCACTCGGTCTAATTTCTAATCGTAAAATTCCTTTGGACTCCTCAATGATCTGTTTCGGTTCCTTTGCTCGTTTACATTGCTTGTATTTATCGTATAGCATGACTCTGCTGCTTTTGTTATAAAACTCTACTGTTTCGTCATGATTATAATTTCGCGTATCTTTATAGGGCATTTTCCCTTTGCTCAACTGACGAACATATTCCCCTGTTCGATTCCCAACATGGAAATTGCAGCATACATCTAAACGGGTAATTCTCCAATCTTCATGGGCAATATGGATGCCGAATAATTGCTGTAATCGTTCTTGTACAAGCTGAAAGAAAATGGGAATATCTGATTGTTCGATTGCTTTGACATTATTTCCATAAAGCAGCTTAGGAATGGAAACTTGAATAGTTAAAGTGCCGCTTGCTTCCTGATATTTGATATATGGAATGATCTCGTCTTGCATTTGGAATGTGGTCACAACACCTGTTTTCTGATTGCGGTATGTAAAAGATGCAAGGTTATATTGTCGTAATATTTCAGGTTGAATAAATACGGAACTTACTTTCATTTTGATGGAATCAAACAATTATATACTCTCCTTTTTACTATAAATTTTAATATATTGAATATGATTTGGACTGTTATAACAAAAGATAGCGACTCATACGTTTGATCACCTCCTTCGTCGATTTACAATAAATTTTAAGTTTTATCTTGTTTTCCCAGAGGAATTAAATCCTCTAGGGCGTTACTCGTACAATGCAGCAATCATGTCTGGATTTATGAAGTCTTTTAATC
Organism: Brevibacillus sp. FSL K6-0770; assembly: GCF_038000275.1. Classification (NCBI taxonomy): domain Bacteria; kingdom Bacillati; phylum Bacillota; class Bacilli; order Caryophanales; family Paenibacillaceae; genus Brevibacillus; species Brevibacillus sp. FSL K6-0770. The sequence continues at coordinate 2,919,284 of NZ_JBBOBQ010000001.1, read as the reverse complement.
CCCACCACATATACTCTAGCTTGTTGCCATTCATTACTTTGCTTACGCCGAACCGTTCACATATCTCATGATACTGCTCTTTTCCAAGTTCACCATCTCGTTCAAGCAGTTGTTTTCCCATCCAGATCATCCCGCTGCGTTGAATCATTTTCACTCGTAGATTGTCCAAACCAAAGTATTCTTCTAATGCATGTAATCTCCCATAAATCAGATGAGGACTGACTTGTTCCATATGAACATTTCTTGTCTTGGCTGGTCTGATTACATAGCCTGTTTCAATTAATTCACTTGTTTCTTTGAGATGATCTCGTCTCATCTCCCCATTACCTTTGAGATAATCCTTTTGCTTGATTGCGCCATTTATTAATTTCAGACACTGCTCGGATATTTGAATTTCTCTTGTTTCTTCTTTATCGTTAATCAATATCAATGTTCGTTTCTCATCATTGACTTGATCACGTTTTAGATTGCGTAGTTCACTTACCTCTCTTCCACCCGCACCTTCGAATAACAGAGAGAGAATCACAGAATCCTGATCGTTATTACATTGGTCAATGATTGCATCGATTTCTTGCTTCGTAATAAATTGTTGATGGGTGTTTCCTACCATGTTCTTAAACCATTCTTTTGAAACGGACTCCAGTGGATTGGTGTCCTCTCTAAGACCCTCTGCCCTTGCCCAATTCAAGTAAGCAGATATCGTTCTACCAGCCGTATTGAGAGAGTCTCCTGTAGAAGCATGGAAGCTGTGCAAGGCAGTTTCAATCTCATCCAATGTAAAGTGGAGCAAATCCTTATCCTTTTCCACTTCGAACTTCATTGTCAGGTTGAAAACTCTAGAATAAGCTTTTTGGGTATTTTCTTTATATCCTTGAAGAAAGGCTGTTTTTGTTTCGGGGTTAAACATGGTTACACACCTTTCTTGATGAAACAGGAATACTATAAATTTATAGTTCGACTTCCTTGAACTGATATTACTATAAATTTGCATTTTAAAACAAGAGTTTTTTACTTCTTTTATGAAAAAAAGAACCCCAGACGAGTTTATTTCTCGCTTGGGGGCATAGTTGAATAGTTAACTTAATTCATTTAAAGCAGTAAAGTTAAGTCCTTCCTTCACTCAATTAAACTTAAAAATCATGTGGGTCGGACCATTCGAAATCTTCCTCCGCTAAATCCGTTCTACCTTCTAATGTCTTCAGAAAAAAGTTAATAGTATCTTCTAGTGCTTCTTCAATTGAATTACCAAATCCTGAAGTGTTGTCAGCAGTTCCATCCTCAAGACTTTTTACAGCAAGGTTTGGTAACCCAATATACCCACCTTTTGCAGTTTCAAGAATTTTTATTTTGAATTTTCCATATGGTACTTTATCAATAGCCCAGACATAATATTCGGCAACTACCTTATCGATTTTGTTAATTCCCGTGACTTTAATATCTTTCCAATCTCCCATTTAGTGACCTCCTTTACTACTTTCCAAAAGAAATAATAGTACCATCAGGAGCTATGTCGATATACTTACCATTTTTCCTATATCTCACAACACCCTCTACTTTACCTGACACTTTGTTTTTTGTCGCTCCCCTTAAATTTGACGCGAACCCTTGAGACTTCCTAATGTATTGTGCTACATCAGTTGCCCCAACTTCATCGCCATGTTTCAAGAAATGGTGAACTAGCGAATCTTCAATAGAATCAAAACTTCCTTTCCCCCATGAATCTATAAGTTTTCTGTCTACATCTATTAATTGATTTCTTACAAATTGCTTTGCTTCCGCCTGTCCAAGATTTTTTAACCCTGCAAACGCAAATCCTATTGCCCATTTTCCACCCGTTTTTTCTAGCCCCCATGGACTCCAGTTCAGAGGGTCTTCAAAGCCTTCTGCCTCTCTTGCTCCATCGTTAGAAGTATCATAAAAGAAAACACCAACTACTTCACCATCTTCAATAATTAAATCTTTATTATGGTTGGCGTCATTTGCACTCCATTTTTTCTCCTTGTAATTCTCATTATTGCTGCATCCACCAGGATGTGCCCACTTTCCATCTTTAGATTCACACCAATTCCCTGTCGGATCTACGAATCTAATCGGATTGTTATGCACATACGTATACCGATTCAACGACAACGGATTATCCACTTGCCCCTTATACGTATCCTCCGATATAAACCTCCCGACCCTCGGATCATAATACCGCGCCCGCAAGTAGTAAAAATTGCTCTCCTTGTCGTACATCTCCCCCGCATACGTAAACGGGTTGGGCATCGCTTCCTTGACCTTGTCCGCGAGCAGGTTGCCCCAGATGTCGTACTCATACGTATTCAGGACGTTGCCGCTTGGCCCCTTGATCTTCACGACATCGCCGTGGCTGTTGTAGTAGTAAGTGCCTTCCTGGTTCGTCGTGTAGTCTTTGCGCCAGATTAGTTGGTTACCGAAGACATTGCGGGCTTTGACGCGGCCGTCTTGGGTTAGTTCCTCAATCACTTGGCCGTTCAGGTACACGTAGTGGGTGGTGTCGGTAACGGCTCCAGTCTGTTGCTTTGTGGCACGCAGGCCGCCCGGGTAGTACGTGTAGGTCGTGGTTCCTTTGTCGTCCTTGTATTCGGTCAGGCGGTTGAACAGGTCGTGTTTCAGTTCGTACGAGCGCGTCGAGTCTGCTGGTGCGTTGGCGTAGGCTTGGCGGTTGCCGCGGCGGTCGTAGGTGTATTGACGGGTGTTGCCCTGGATGGTCTCTTCCTTGATCCGGGACAGCTTGTCGTAGGAGAATGTGCCGTAGGTGGCTCCTCCGCGCTTTTGACTCGTGATGTTGCCAAACAGATCGTAGCCGTTCGTTTCGCTCCAGCCGTCCGCGTGATTGATCCCGGTAATCTCCGCAAACGAGCTCATCGTTTTCTGCATCGCGTTCGGTTGGCCGGGATACGAAACGGTGTTGGTTTCGCCGTTGCTTTTGATGTCATACGTGTAGGTTGTGGTGCCGACGCTTGGGATGGTCACGCTGCTCAGGCGGTCGGCGCTGTCGTAGGCGTAATCGACCCGCATGGAAGGGGCCGAGCCGGATACCGCGCTGCGCGACGGGTAAATCAGCGCGTCGATGGCATCGTCCTGATCGGTGTGTACGAGCTGGTAGTCTTTTCCCATCATCGTTTGGTTGTTCAGGCGGCGGAACTCGTCGTAGCTGTAGCGGACGGTTTGGCCGTAGTTGTTGGTTTCCGTCAAAAGCGAGCCAGCGAGCGGATCGTAGGTGCGTTCTTCGTAGAAGCCATTGCCGGCGGACACTTTCGTCATTTCGTAAAACGGCGAGTATTGGTAATTGAACAGGACGCCGTTTTTGTCCTGGAAGGTTTTGACTGAGCCGTTTTTGTCGTAGGTGTACTGCTCGGCTTTGGTTTCCGGGTTCTTTTCGGATAGTTTCCAAGACAGCGCGTTATACGTGTACACGGCGGAGGTCGTGCCATTTTCGACGACGGTGACGAGGTTGCCGAGTCCGTCATAGCCGTATTCGTTGACGTTGTTCTCCGGGTCGCGCAGGTAAACGAGTTGGCCGTTGGCATCGTAGCGCAAGGTCCAGCGTTGGGAGGTGCTGCCGTCGGTCACTTCTTTGTCTGTCACTTTTCCGAAACGGTCTGTCTGGATATTCGTGACACGGCGCTTTCCGTCTTGTTGTGTTGTTTCCTCGGTGCTCTCTACCCGGCCGTACAGGTCGCGGTAGGTGGTGACGATGTAGCCGTTTGGTGCCACCGTTTGTTCGGTCAGGCGCGGCAAGTAGCTGCTGCCGTCGCGGTAGGCGTTGTTGCGATGGGAGCGGGTCGTTCCGAGAGCGTTCGTCGTTTGGTAGACAAAGCCGTCCCAATCGTAAGCATAAGAGGTGCTCTTGGCCTGGTTTCCGTAGGGAATCGTGCGGCTGACCTGCAAACCGTCTGGCGTAAACTCGTTTTCCACGAGCGGGCGCGTGCCGCCGTTTTTCCCCTTTTGCTCCTGATAGGCGATATCGCCATACGGAGTGTAGTACGTAATAACCCGCGACGAGTCTGGCAAGGTTCGTTCGACCACCCCTGGCCCTGCTGTCTTGGTGCCCGTGGCATCGCCATCGCGGTACGTGTACGAAATCGTGCGCGTCGCGCCCTGATTCCGATAGCTCTCGGAAAGGAGACGGCCCAGCGTGTCGTAGTCGTAGGTGACTTTGCCCCCGTCCGGGTACGTTTGGCTTTTGACCTGGCTTTGTTCATCAATGTCTAGCGAGAAGGTCAGGACGTCGGTCTTGCCACTTTCCAGCTCGACCCCGGCCACCGTGATTTGCGTTGGCTGCAACCCGTAGGCGTCGTAGGCGGGAAACGTTTGCGTTCTCGTCTTGCCGCCGAAGTTTTCCGTGACCGAGTAAAGCTGTTTGTTCGTGTATTCGTAGGTGCGCTCTGTCGTCTGGCTTTTGTACCCCGCCAGATTCGCTGGATACGAGTGGATCTCCGTTTCTTTTCGCAGCAAATACTGATCGTTGTACTCGTAGGACAGATTGGAGTAATACGGATCGCCGGAAGCGGCGGTCGCTTGCGTCCGCGTCGCCTTCAGCAAGGAAAAGGTGCGGAATCTCCCTTGGCTTTCCAGATCGTACGTCCATGTCGTCAAGATGCCGTCTGGCGCGAGTTGTTTGACCAGATGCCCGTACTCGTTGTATTCGTAGTACGTCTCTTGCGCGTAGTTGTTGAGTTTGGCGGCGTACGCGGCGCGCTTGGACAGAACGGGTTCTTTTAAATAGGACGAAAACACATCCGGGTCGGACACGGAGACGGGTTCCAGAAATACGTACTGGTAGGTCGGCTTCGTTTGGCGGCCGGAATAGGCATAGGTGGTATACGTTGTCGGGTTGTACGATACGGCATATTTCGCCCCCGCAATCGACGTTCCTCCCTGGCTGATTCCGGTCGTCTTCGCGCTTCGCAGCAGCGGCGTTCCGTCTGCGTTGATGCGGTAAAACAGCGAACGGGTGTAGCGGGACGGCTCCGTTTCCGTGACCTGGAACGTATCGCCATGCCGATCGGCCATGTTTTTCAGCCGGGGCAGCTGCTCTTTCGGCATTTTCCATATTTCGTAAAAGGTGTCGTTGTCGGCATAGCTTTTTTCCAAACGGTACGTGTTCGTGCCTTTTGGCGTTTGCAGGGCGTAGCTGTACGTGACCTTGTTCACCGGGTGATAGGAGACGTAGCTGAGGGCGTAACGGTCTTGGAACATGCGCACCAGTCCGTCTTTGATCGACGTCTGATCGAGTGTGTATGGCCGATATTCATACTGGATCGACAGCCCTTGCAGCGGGTAGCTGGCCTCCTGCATGAGCAAATAGTCGAGTTCCTTCCGCGTCTTTTTGTCTTCGGCCCAATATTTCGGCGACTCCTGGAGCGCCTGATCCGTTGCGACCTTGTCCAACGTGTACTTTTTGTTCAAGTTGAAATAGGCCATTCCTTTGGTGCGCGGGTTATGGTACGAGTAGCGGGCGGTGGTGTACGCGCCGTTTCCTTTGCCGCCTGGCGGGAGCACCTCTACACGAGTGAGCTGGGTGTAGATGGCCAAGCCCGATTTTTGTTCCAAATGGTAGCGGATGTGCTTGAGCACCGTCGTCTCCGATTTGTCCTTGTAGACGATCAGGTCTTGGGTCCGGTCGTTGACGCCCCTTCTTTTCAGGACCACATACCGCCCGACGCTGTCCTCGATGGAGATGAGCTCGCCGTCACTACTGACCGTGTACGTGATTTTATCGCCGTAGATGTTCGATTTGACGATCGTCCCTCTCAGCAAATCAAACTCGTAAATCCAGTTGCGGAAGGACAAGGTGTAGTTGCTGTTCAGTCGCTCCACGGAGAAGCTGGCATCTTTGTACGGATAATTGACAAACTGGTTGTAGTGGTATTCGAGCGACGTTCCGTCTTCGAGCGTAATAAAATAACGGTTGCCCGCCGGCAGATCATAGATTCGGGTGGTGTAGATTTCTTGCCCCGGGTTGCGGGAATCGTCGCTCACGGAGGCGGAGTGCTCGCGGGAGACGATCTCCAATTTCGGCACGTTGAAGTCCCAGCCGGTTGCAAATCGTTCCGGAGAGGAATGGGCTTCGTTGCCTGTCTCGGTTTCGTTCCAGCCGGGCACGCTGATTTTGCTGCCCAGAGAATGGTAGCGGCGTTGCAGGACCACGTCCAGGCCATGTTTGCCTTGCAGGTACACATCTTGCTCGACCAGATTGGCCGCCCGGTACACGTCGTCTACCGATGATTCGGTCTTGGAACGGGCGAAGTGAAACTCCTGCTCTTTTTCCGTGTACTGCGTAGGCGGCAGCGGCGTCGCTGCCTGGATGTCCATCGTTTCTGCGAGCTTGCGGATTTCCGCCATTTTCGCCGGGATAAGCGGTGTGAGCTTCTGGAGCCATTGCTGCTGGTCCGGCGTCACCGATTGATAACGGGAAAGAAGGTCCGTGTCGGTAAAAGCTTTGGCTTGCGCGCGCTCTTCTTCGGTGAGGAGCTGTTCCAGATCCGAGTAGAAATAGGCGGCAAATGTCAATAGCTCCCGGTCAAACGTGCGGTGGATTTCGCTGGCGGTGGAAGCGTCCAGTTGTGTCCAGGGCAGCTTGGCGATATCCGCTTCGGTATAGGTGGTCGGATCGCTTTTCGCGGGTTGTTGTTCGATCGGAACAAGCTGCTCGTCCGCGATGGACTGCTGGAGTTCGTTGGCCACGGCTTCCGGTGTGGATGCGGTGGTTGGTGTGTCCTGCGCTTCCTGTGGGAGCGGCTCTTGGGTTGGTTCGTTGGCCAGGGCTGCTCCTGGTGGCAGCAGGGTGATGCATAGGGCCAGGCAGAGAAGGTAGATGAGTGCTTTTATGGAAAGGTGTTTCATAGGGCCTCCATCATGGGTAGTAGTCCCCCCTTGGTGAGAAGGGGGGATTGGTGTTGGTTAGGGGAGTGTGATTTGGATGGGTTTGTTGCTATGAGTAGTTGTGCCGTTGCCGAGTGAGCCATAGTCACCAGATCCCCAAGCATAAATGGTTCCATCTTTTTTTCTGGCTAAGCCACGATCCGCATTAGCCCCGCTAGCAATTTCTTCAACGTCAGTTAAATCGATTACTTGCACTGGTGCGTATCTGTTTTTATTCGTACCATCACCTAATTGGCCAAAATAATTGTCTCCCCAAGCGTAAACATTTCCATCTATATCAAGGGCATAGCCGCATACACTTCCTGCCGCCACCGACACAATATTGGAAAGAGAAACTATTTTTGTTGGAGATGGTACGTTATTGGTGTGGTTTAAACCTAGTTGACCAAATTTATTTGCCCCCCATGCCCAGACAGTTCCGTCTTTTTTGACAGCAAGATTAACTCCTTGCCCTGCAGCAATATCCTTTACATCGTCGATATCTGCTACTTTAATAGGCTGCTGATAGTTGCTGTCTAAAAATGATCCCCACATCCAAACTGTCCCATCTTTTTTCAGGGCTAATCCATGAGAAGATCCGGCAGCTATCTCGACTATGTCGGTGAGACCAACTGCTTGAACTGGAGTAATACTGCTGTTTGTTGTCCCGTCCCCCAACTGGCCTGAGCTATTATTCCCCCAGCTCCAGACTGTTCCATCAGATTTTAAAGCCATGCTATACTCACTTCCTGCTGAAATGCGCGTAACGTTTATCAATCCTTTTACCAGAACCGGCACATTCTTTCGAACCGTAGTGCCATCTCCTAGCTGACCACTAGTATTGTCCCCCCACGCCCAAACTGTTCCATCTTCCTTCAAAGCAAGAGAGTGCTTATTCCCCGCAGCACTGCTCACCATACTATCTGCTGCATGTGCAGGATTTTGTGCGAGGGCAAGAATGGTCATCGATGCTAAAAACAGATTGGTTACTCTTTTGACAATCGTGCTTCTTTTTTTCATTTTGTTTACCTCCATGCTATTGTCCATTCGTTTGAACAGGAACTATCCTGTTTATAGTGGTGCCGTCTCCCAATTGTCCTTTGTCGTTTCGCCCCCATGCCCAGGCTGTTCCATCTTCCTTGATCATCAGGGCGTGATAGCTACCTGTTGACAGGCGTTTGGCTTGAGGGGCTATTTCTTTAACCTGTACTGAAATGGTGAGTGTCTGGTTGTAATAACGAACTGTAATCGTCGCTGTCCCTGCTGTTCCTCCGGCTGTAATTACACCTGTCGCATTTACGGCAGCGATTTCGGGATGGCTACTTTCATACGTTGCTTGCGTCGTTACATCTTGCGAGTCGCCGCTTGCATAGGTTGCCGTTACTTTCAACGGCTTGTTTTGTTCTGGAAGCAACTGGATAGAGCTTGGGACTGCTATCAACTGGTTGGGCGTAATCACTCGTACACTTGCTACTGGCGTTGTCCGGTTTTGTGTCGTGCCGTCTCCCAGTTGTCCTTTGTCGTTTCGACCCCATGCCCAGGCTGTTCCATCTTCCTTGATCATCAGGGCGTGATAGCTACCTGTTGACAGGCGTTTGGCTTGAGGGGCTATTTCTTTAACCTGTACTGAAATGGTGAGTGTCTGGTTGTAATAACGAACTGTAATCGTCGCTGTCCCTGCTGTTCCTCCGGCTGTAATTACACCTGTCGCATTTACGGCAGCGATTTCGGGATGGCTACTTTCATACGTTGCTTGCGTCGTTACATCTTGCGAGTCGCCGCTTGCATAGGTTGCCGTTACTTTCAACGGCTTGTTTTGTTCTGGAAGCAACTGGATAGAGCTTGGGACTGCTATCAACTGGTTGGGCGTAATCACTCGTACACTTGCTACTGGCGTTGTCCGGTTTTGTGTCGTGCCGTCTCCCAGTTGTCCTTTGTCGTTTCGACCCCATGCCCAGGCTGTTCCATCTTCCTTGATTATCAGGGCGTGATAGCTACCTGTTGACAGGCGTTTGGCTTGAGGGGCTATTTCTTTAACCTGTACTGAAATGGTGAGTGTCTGGTTGTAATAACGAACTGTAATCGTCGCTGTCCCTGCTGTTCCTCCGGCTGTAATTACACCTGTCGCATCTACGGCAGCGATTTCGGGATAGCTGCTTTCATACGTTGCTTGCGTCGTTACATCTTGTGAATCGCCGCTTGCATAGGTTGCCGTTACTTTCAACGGCTTGTTTTGTTCTGGAAGCAACTGGATAGAGCTTGGGACTGCTATCAACTGGTTGGGCGTAATCACTCGTACACTTGCTACTGGCGTTGTCCGGTTTTGTGTCGTGCCGTCTCCCAGTTGTCCTTTGTCGTTTCGACCCCATGCCCAGGCTGTTCCATCTTCCTTGATTATCAGGGCGTGATAGCTACCTGTTGACAGGCGTTTGGCTTGAGGGGCTATTTCTTTAACCTGTACTGAAATGGTGAGTGTCTGGTTGTAATAACGAACTGTAATCGTCGCTGTCCCTGCTGTTCCTCCGGCTGTAATTACACCTGTCGCATCTACGGCAGCGATTTCGGGATAGCTGCTTTCATACGTTGCTTGCGTTGTTACATCTTGTGAATCGCCGCTTGCATAGGTTGCCGTTACTTTCAACGGCTTGCTTTGCGCTGGAAGCAATTGGATGGAACTTGGGACTGCTACCAACTGGTTGGGCGTGATCACTCGTACACTTGCTACTGGTGTCGTCTGATTTTGTGTCGTGCCGTCTCCCAGTTGTCCTTTGTCGTTTCGACCCCATGCCCACACGATTCCGTCTTCCTTGACTATCAGGACGTGATCACTACCCGTTGACAACCTCCGTACCTTGCTACCTGGTTCCGTTCCTTCGATTACTTTCACCGCCACGCTCCGCTGCTTGCCGGAAAATGCTGCGGCAAGTGTCGCCGTTCCTGCTTTTTTAGCTGTCAGCAAACCGCCCGTACTTACGGATGTGATGGACGGGTCATCGACAGTGTACTGAGCCTTGTCGGTAATGTCGGACTCTGTTCCATCTGCGTGTACAGCCTTGACTGCGAGCTGCTTCGTCGCATGTTCCAGCAAGGTAATGGCCTCTGGAACGATCTTGATGTCCACTACCGCGTTCTCCGCCGTGACGACAACGGGTACGTTGACGCTCATGCCTTCATACGTCACAGTGAGGCTCGTACTTCCGGCCTGGACAGCAGTGACGAGTCCGTCAGGCTGGACGGTTGCGATGGATGAATCTTGCGACAAGTACGTAACTTGCTTGGATACGTCTGCCGTTTTGCCGTCTTGGTAGGTGGCCGTTACTTGCAAGGTTTGCGTTTTGCCTACCAAAAGATCCAGTTTGGCAGGGGTTACGGTCAAGCTCTGGACGGGCTCCCGGGCTTCGGTGATTTGAACGGGCACAGAGACCGTTTTGCCGCCAAATGTAACGGTAACTGTCGTGGAACCTACTGCTGTTCCTGTAATCAATCCGGTGGACGAAACCGTAACAATCGCAGGCTGGGCACTTTGACTTTGGTACAAGGCTTGGCTGGTCACATCGATCACGTTGTTGTCATTGTAAGTTGCCTTCACTTCCAGTTGCTGGGTCGTTCCCTGTTTCAACTGGATCGTCGTCGGCTGGACGGCTAAAGACACGACGGTAGCTGCCTCTTTCTTCACGGTGACTGGAGCTACAACGCTCTTCCCGCCATATTGAACCGTGATTTGCGCCGTGCCTTCCGCCAATGTCGTAACCACACCGCTGCTACTTACGGAAGCAATCGTGGCGTTGCTGCTGGTGTACGTGGCCTTTTGGGAAACATTTTCTTCCTTGCCGTCTTTGTAGGTTGCCGCTACTTGCAAGGTCTGCGTCTTTCCTACTAAAAGATCCAGTTGGGCAGGGGTTACGGTCAGGCTCTGGACGGGCTCCCGGGCTTCTGTGATTTGAACGGGCACAGAGACCGTTTTGCCGCCAAATGTAACAGTAACTGTCGTGGAACCTACTGCCACCCCTGTAATCAATCCAGTCGCTGAAACCGTGGCAATCGCGGGTTGGGCGATTTGGTAGGTGGCTTGGCTGGTCACATCGGTCACCTTGTTATCGCTATACGTTGCTTTGACTTCCAGTTGCTGGGTTGCACCCTTTTTCATGCTGACGGACTCTGGACGAACCGAGATGGTCTGCAAGGTGACGACCGTTCCTGTCACCGTGACGGGAACGGACAAGCTTTTCGCTCCGTAGGTGACCTGGATGGTTGTCGTTCCGGTCGTAGTTGCCAGCACGCCTCCCATGCCATCGACCGAGGCAATCGCAGGGTTGCCGCTGGTGTATTGGGCTTTGGCCGAAACGTTTTCCTCGACTCCGTTGGAATACTGCGCGTAGATGCTCAGTTGTCCCTTGTTTCCGGCTGCCAGCGAAAGCTGCGCGGGACTGGCTTTCAGCCCCAGCAAGTAAGCTCCCTGCACCGTTACTTGAGCAGAAGCGCTTTTGCCGTTATAGGAAGCCGTAATCGTCGCGGTTCCTGGGGCGATCCCGGTCACGACGCCCTGGCTACTCACCTGGGCCACGGATGGGCTGGAGGAAGAAAAGCTGGCGACGCTGTTGATGTCTTTGCTGCTGCCATCGGTGTAGTAGGCGGTGGCGTACACGCGCTGGATTTGTCCTTCTGCCAGGGTCGTTTGCGCCGGGCTCAGGCTGATGGACGACAAAGAGATCGCCGGAGCGCTTACGGTAATCGTGAGTGTCTTCGTTTGTCCGCCATAGTACAGCCGTGCCTGGGTGGTCCCGCCGTTGACGGCGTAGACGCGCCCGTTGCTGATGTACGCCACGGATGGATTTTCCACGATGACCGTCACTTGCGAGGTGACGTCCACCTGACTGCCATTTTCCAGCGTCGCGGTTACCTTGATGGAGGTCGAGCCGCCGGAGGACACATCCACTTTGTCTGAATCCAGCTTCAGCGCGGTTGCCTTTGGCTGAGGCGAAACGGCTTGCTTGACGCTTTTGAGCAAGTTTCCGTTCTCATCGTGGGTGAAGGTGACGCTGTTGGCGCCGTTTTCCTTGATCGCCGTGATCCGGTTGTTGGCATCGTAGACGTATTCATACAGCGTGCCTCCTGCCAGTGGGGCAAAGACGGTAAACGACAGGCTAAGCGCAGTGATGTCGTTGTTGGTCAGCCGGACGGTGTAGCTGCCGGATGCCAGTTCGTACACGGCCTCGGCCTCGCTTGGCTTTTGCTTCGGACTGACGAGCGTGCCGTTGGACAGCACAGCGACCGTCGGGTATTTGCTGCTTGGATTTTTCAGCTGGACCACGGTGCGGTAAGTTCCAGGAATCAGCGCATTCATGGACAGCTCGACCGATTGCCCGGCCGGAATCGTGAGTTCCTTGGCCTGGTTGAACACAATCGCTTCTCCGCTCGCCTTGGCCAGGAGCGTCGCGTACAAGGAGCTGCGGGACTGGACGGACAGATAGTACGTTTTGCCTGCGACCAGTGCCGCGCTGACACTCCCGTTTTCACCGGAAGCGATTTGGTCCGGCGTTTGCAGAGACGCGCTGCGGAACACCGCGATTTTCCCTGCGGCGAGGGAACTGGAATCGTTGGTCAACGTAAACTGGTACGTGCCGCTCGTTTTGGCGGTGAGCTTGAAATATTTCGCTTGATCCGCCGGGTAGTACATGCGAATCGGGCTGTTTTCCTGCAACAGCGTGAAGTTTTCCTCCGCAGGCAGCGTCTCGACGGAGATCGAAGCCGGATAGCTGCTAATTCCGGATGGGCTGTAGGCCCACAGCATGATCGTATAGGCGCGGCCTGGCTGGAGGCCGGAGAACGTGTAGCTGGTGACGTTCCCTACATCTCGCGCCAGAGGATGGTTATCCAGGCGGATCTGGTAGGTGCTGGCTCCGGGGCTCGGGTTCCAGTACACCGTGATGGCGTTCTTGGTCGGCTCGGTCTTGACAATAACCGGCGCTCCCGGTTTCCGTTCGACGACCAGGACTCCGCTGTAAGAAGCGACATGTTTACTTGCGCTGCGTACCTCCGTATTCGTATACGTACCTTCGCCCAGCTCCTGGCCCAGCCAGTTCATACTCCAATAACCAGCTGAGCCAGTCGTGGTCGTCGTTTTCCTGGCATACGTCGCCGGATAAATCGTTCCTGTGAGCGTGTCTCCTGCCTGCAAGCGGCTGTACGTGCCGTCCAGGGTAAACGTCTCCTTCAAGTCGATAATGCGCTTCTCTGTAGGGGTGTATACCGCCAGATAAGGGAGGTGATCCACCAGACGAGCCGAGTAGACTTGCGGCTCCGACCAGGCTCCGCGGTTATCTTGGGCCTGCGCGGTCCAATAGACGGTCCGAAACAGCATGTCTTTGGTGATGGGAAATTGGTAACGACTCGAGGTTCGCTTGGCCTGATTATCCTCAGGGAGGTTCTCCATTGTCTCTCCCACCTCATTCCCACCCGGCGTCCAGCCGACCCGAAGTTTCCGTGCCACCAGCTTGTCTGTAGCATCCTTTTCCACAATCGAGTAGGTGATAAGTCCGGTGTTTCCTGAGTAAATGACATCAAATTCCGTGCTCTCCATGATGGGCGCCGTATTGCCGTACAAAATCTTGAAATTCCGTTTGATCGTGGAGCCTTCCACGTACGACGGCACACCGCTAATGTTCAAAACGGTACGCAGCCGCGCTTCCACCGTAGCGTTTTTCGTAATCATGGATGTGTCCATCTCATACGAACGGGTTTTGGCAGACAGCTTCTCCTTGATCGTCGGCGTGAGTTGTCCCGATTGCGTAATATAAATCGTCAATTCCTGACTCGTTATTTTGTCCCCATACACACTGAATGGATAGTCTGGCGAGTAATCCCAGGTGAATACGATGCGATCTCCCAAATGAAACTCGGCGTTGTTCGCGGGGCTCTTCCAGGTTGCCTCGATATAGACCGGGTCTTTTTCCTTGGCCTGTGCGCGCATATCCAGGGTAAAGTCCACCTGCTGCACGGGAGACAGGCCCTGCTTCTGATCGGTGGCCCAGACTTTCAGGGAGTATACATCATCTGGCTGCAGGTCTTGCACCGGAGCATGGTACAAAAAGGCGGAGGCGTTTTCTGACGCCAGGAACGAAGCGATCTGGTGCACTTCCCCTTCGTCGATTTGATACCAGAGGCTGACGCGATCCCCCAGATTCGGGTCCATGACCCAACCGGAAAGGGGAATCACATCCTGTCCGTTCACCTGATCGATGACTTTTCCCGTAACGGGGGTGGTGACGTACACACGCGGCGCGGCGTTATCCGGGATGTTCGTGGAGAGATAGTCAATCTCCGGGGTCCATTTGAATGAATCCCCCACCTCGGTTTCTTTTGCCTGCGCCTGGAAATACAGCTTGTCTCCCGCCTCGACTTCCAGCTCTTGCGCTAGCTCCACCCCAACCTGATCGTTGAACGCAATGGACTGCCAGCCCGCAGACGGCCAGATTTGGGTATCGTTTTTCAAAAGGCGGAGGTTAACGCCGTCTCCTTCGCTTCCTTCGAGCATGGACGCCCAGCCGCCGACGTGAATCTTCCCGGAACGCGGCGCTTCCCAGCGAATGACCGGATCGGAGCCGCCGATGTGCATCCACGTATTCCCGATGATCGTCTCGCCTTGCGGGCTTTTCCACTGCTCGCTTTCCTGGTTCCACATAAGCTCGGTGTAGCGCTCTTCCTTGGCCTCCAGGTAGGACCAGTTGTGTTTGCCCTGTTCCTTGGAAAATTGCAGCCAGTAGCGATTTTCTTCGGTGATCGCCTCGACAATCGTGACGGTTCTCTCCAGGTTGGTTTGTTTTCCGTCTTTTTCGGTAACCCGTACGGTCAGCTTGTGCGTTCCTTTTGGTTGCTCCTCTGCACGCAGCCTATAGGAAAAGCCTGGCTTCGCGCCTTGGCTGCCCGGGTACGTGCGCAGCACATCAGGGCGCTCGGTGCCGTACAGCGCCTCGCCCAAAACGGTTTCGTCCAGCAGCACCTCGATTTTGTCCAACTCACCCTCAGGGAGGAACCAACCCGTGACGAGGTAGTTTCCGCTGATGACTTCGTTGTCTGACGGCGTGTCGATTTCTCCACCGTGGCTCGGTCCGTCTCCTTGGACCTGCACCGGATACGTCTGCACGATTCCGGCATACGATACGCGCAGATGGGTGCTGCCTGGCAACAGGCCCGTGATCAAGCCAGTGGACGCCTCGATTTTGGCGAGGGCCGGGTTTTCAAACGCGTAGGTCGCTTCGGCGGTGACGTCTTTTGTGCTGTTGTCACGATGGGTGGCGGTCAGTTGGAAGGTCACCGTTTTGTCTTTTTCCAGCGCGATCTGGGTGAGATTGGCGGTCAGTTTGGCAACGGGACCAATGACCACGTCTCTTTCCAGCACCAGGCTTTCCTGTCCCGTCTGATTCGTGGCGCGGATGGTCAGCTTGTGCGTGCCTTCGGCGAACGGAAGCGTGTCCCATTGGTAGCGGAACCCGGCGTTTGCCTGGCGGTAATGCGGATACATCGCTGCAATATCCGGGCGAGGCTCGCCGTATTCGGCTGGGCCCACAGCTTGTCCATCCACGAGCACCTCGACTTTGGCGATGCCAGACGGGTCGAGCAGCCAGCCTTGGACGGTGGTCACGCCACCGATGACAGCGCGGTCAAATGGCAGCTCTAATTGCCCTTTTGGCTGCGTGGACCCGGCTTCTGTCTCTGTTACGGTGATCGGGATGGTAACGGATTGCCCGCCGTAGCTTGCGACTATGTTGGTCTGGCCAACTTGCAGCCCCGTTACGACACCGAGAGGGCTGATGTGGATGATTTCGGCTTTTTCTACCGTGTACTGTGCTTCTCCTGTGATCTCTTTGGTCGTTTGCTCCGTCAGCAGCGCGGAGATGGTCAGCTTTTGGCTGGAATCTTTCGGCAAGGTGACGGTTGGCTCTTGTGGCTGCAAACGAAGGATCGGGGGTTGTTTTCCAATGACGAAGCGTTTTTCTGGCAACGGATGCGACTTGCCTTCCGGGTCAATGGCCACCACGGCAACGGTATGCTCCCCGGCTGGCAGGTCGGATCCCTCCAGCGTCAGGCTAAAACCGGCGTGGCTGTTTGCATACTCCGGGTGCAGCAAGGCGATATCCGGGCGAGCGATGCCTGCTTTTGCTTCGCCTTTCTTCGTTCCGTCCACCAACACTTCGTAACGCGTAATAGGTGTCGTCGCTAAAAACCATCCGGCGATCGTGCTTGTGCCCTCGATGACAGCTCCCTGCACCGGCGTCTCGATTTCGCCCATCGCGGACAGTGGTCCGGCTTCCGTGACGGTGATGGGGATAAGGAGGCTCTGCTGTCCGTAGGAGATGGTCAAGTTCGCCGTGCCAGGTGTAATGGCGGTGACGAGGCCATCTGTGTTTACTTTCGCTACTAACGCATTATCCACTATATAGCGAGCTAACTTGGTGACGTCATGCTCACTCTGATCTTCCAAGATCGCCTTGATCACGAGTAGATGCGTTTTTCCCTCTGCGAGGCTCAGTTCAGTGCGGTCTGCCCGCAAGCTTTTCGCTGGCAAAAGCGGAACGACGTGGATCTTTCTTTCTCCAAGCATCGTCTGCGTCCCGTCTTGGCCCGTTCCGCGTACGGAAAGCGTATGCGTTCCTTCCTGGAGCTTGCCCGTATCGAGATCGAATTGATAGCCGATATCGTGATTCGGCGAGGAAACATCTGTGATCTCTACTTCTGGACGAGGTATGCCGTAGGCGGCTTCCCCTTGGAGGATACCGTCTACCAGCACTTCCACCTTGGCGACTCCGCCCGAGTGGAAATACCAGCCCGTAATCGGGTACACGCCGCTAATGGTCGCGTTGTCCGGTGGGGTATCGATTCCGCCTTGGATGAAGCCTGCCGCTTCCCGCACCGTTACGGGAACGGTCAGCACATGTTCCTGGTAGTGGACGGTGATGGTTGTTTGTCCAGCTTCTAATCCCGTAACCATTCCGCTTGGCGAAATACTGGCCACATGCGGATGTTCTGCGGTATAGGTCGCTCCTGCGGTCACGTCTTTTGTCTCTTGATCGGAAAGGACAGCCGAAATGCGCAGCTGTTGCGTTTTCCCGCGAGCCACTTCTACTTTTTCAGGCGCAGCCGAGATGCTTGTCGTTGGCTGTTCTTGTTCTACCAAAATGGTGCGCTCCGCCAGTACGTGCTCGGTGCCGTCCTTGCTTGTTGCGATGACTTTCAGCACATGCGATCCTTCTTGATCAGCGTTCGTCTGGAAAAGGAACTGAAAACCTGCCGCCGGATTGCGGTAGTCCGGGTAAGCTGTTTCGATGTCGCGACGGGCAAGCCCGTACTGCGCATCCCCCAGCCGCGTTCCGTCCAGTTGCACTTCGATCTTCGCCACGCCTGCCGGGTCCAGATACCAGCCTTCCACCAGCACTTGACCCGCTACGGTGGCGTTGTTTGCCGGGCGCTCCACTTCCCCGCGCGCAGGGAGCGGCGTTTCTTCCTTGACTTGAGCCTGTACCGGGATGACCAGCGTCTTATCTTCGTAGGTAACGGTAAGGTTTGCACTGCCGACTCCAACCGCTTGCACGACTCCCGTCTCACTCACGATAGCGACTCCCGGGTCAGAGGAAGTATAGCTGGCAAGCTGCGTCACGTCTTGGACCGAGCGATCCTCCAAAATCAGGGAGATTTTCAACGGATGGCTGTCGCCCGGAGCCAGCTCCAGCTTCTGGACATCCGCCTGCAAGCCCTCCGGCAACGGCGTTTCCCCGACATAAAAGGCTCGGCCCTCAATGGTCGTTTTCTCGCCAGCCGCATTTTCTATGATCACCGCCAGTGTATGCGCTCCGCTCGCTAGTGTTTGCGTGTCCAGTTGGAACGTAAACCCGGCGTTTGGATTGCCATACGCCGGATATTTCGCCGCGATATCCGGGCGTGGCTGACCGTACTGCGCTTCTCCTGCGTCAGCCCCATCCACTTGGATGCGAATGCTCGCCACTCCCGCAGAATCGAGATACCACCCTTTTCCATTCAACAGGCCGCTCGTCCATTCGCCATTTTCCGGACTATCCAGCCCTGCCAGTGGACGCAGCGGTTCCGGCGGGGTCACCGTAACGGAAATCTCGAAGTGATGTCCTTCCAACTCTCCGGTTACTTTGGTTTCGCCCGGCCCGACGCCGCTTACCACGCCCGCAGCACTTACCTTGGCAATGGCCTCATCCTGCACGGCATAGCTGACCCGCTTGGTCACGTCTTGCTCCGAACCATCTGTGCGCTTGGCTGTGACTTTGAGCGGCTGGCTTTCCCCTTGTGCCAGCTTGAGTTCTGAAACAGAAGGCAAAAGCGCTTCGATTTCCGCAGAACTTTCCCCTTGCCCTAGCGCCTTTTCCAGATGGACCAGCCCTTTGCCATAAAAACGGGACTCGCCCAGCGGCGTAGCGCTTTTCGTCAACGTGTCCCGCAGATCGGCGTTGGACACATTTCCTTTCGCCGACCAAATCACGGCCGCCGCCCCCGCTACATGCGGAGCAGCGAGCGAGGTGCCTGATCGCGTCTGGTAGTCGCCACCAGGCGCGGTACTGCGGATATCCACCCCTGGCGCCATGAGGTCCAGCTCTTTTCCGACACTGGAAAAATCGGCGCGCTGGTCTTCCCGGTCAACCGCGCCGACCGAAATCGTTTCCGCATACTGGGCTGGAAACAGCTCGGTTTCTTCGCCCAAGCCCCGGTTGCCCGCCGCCGCAATGACCAGAATGCCGTGCTCATTCGCCCGTTTGATCTGGTCGTGCAAGGCGCGGCTGTTCACATAACCGCCCGCGCTGATCGAGAGGATGTTCATCCGGTTTTGAATCGCCCATTCGATCCCCTGGATCATGCTGGAGTAGGTCCCGTGACCTTTTTTGTCCAACACTTTAATCGCGTACAATTCCGCTTCCGGCGCGACGCCGACGATACCAAAATCGTTATCCCGAGCGGCGATGACTCCCGCTACAGCCGTACCGTGGCCGTGCTGGTCGCCAAAATCGTCCTCTCCTTCGATGTAGGACACACCGCCCTTGATCTCCAAGTCAGGATGAGCGGAAATTCCCGTATCCAGCACCCCGATTTTGATGCGTTGCCCTTTGTACTGCTGGCTGTGCGCAGCGGCGGCACCGATATGCTCGACGCCCCACGGCACTTGCTGGCTTTGGCTCGGCGAGAGACTTGCTTCCGCCAGCTCGGTTTCGCTGTCTTCTTCGATGTAGGCGACATTTTCGTCTTCCAGCATCGCCTGTTTCTCGCTTTCGGTCAGTTCGGCGACCACGATTTGTCCGGTGAGTGGCTCCACCGATGACCGCTGAATCGCCCTGACCTTGGCGCGTTCCTGTTTCTTGAAGCCGATCAGGTACGTCTTGCTGTCCGCACTCGCCGCCGCATGCGCGGGAACGAGCTGCAAAAGCAGGAGCGACACCAGGAGGAACGCTTGGAACATACTGAATAAACGGATGAAGGCCTGGTTCATTCACGTGACTCCTTATCTAGGTTTGGTTTGTTAGTTGCGCTTGTGCATCAGCAGTCCAATGGCTCCCACTCCTTTTCGCCAATAGTTGGTTTAAATTGATAAAAAAGCAAATATAGGAAAATATTCCTGTTGCATTCAGGCGAATTATATTATTTTTAAAAATTTGGTTCAACAGGAATTTACTTAAAAGTCGTTTTTTCGACATTAATAGAATTTTTTTGACAAAAACGACTTGTAGAAAATAACCCATAAAAAAAGAAACCCCGTTTACCCACGGGGTTCCTCAACAAACCAGCCTGCAAAAAGACCGCTCTTTCCAACCGGAAATCTATCCAAACCCATCACTTCTCAATCCGGTAATACCGATCCCCCGTCTTCGGATTGTAGTAGACACGGCGCTTTTCCTGCGAGACGGGGTCGATATTCACTTCGTTCGTCCACTCAAATCCGGGCGGGATTTCTTCTCCATGGTCTTCGTGCAGCCGCTTGTCCTTGATTTTCGACAAGATCAACAGAACGAGCAGGAGCACGACCTGAAAAATGAGGTAATAGACGAAAAAAATCATCCACTACACCTTTTCAACGACGACCGCTGTGCCGTACGCGACGACTTCGCCCATGTTGCCCATGCTTCCCGAGTCGTAGCGGAACATGACGACAGCGTTTGCTCCCATCGCGTTGGCGTTTTTGATCATGCGATCGAGCGCCTGTTTGCGCGCATCTTCCAACAGAACGGTATATTCCTTGATTTCTCCGCCGACGACAGAACGCAGCCCAGCCATGATGTCTCCGCCGATTCCCCGCGCGCGGACGATCAGGCCGAATGTCGTTCCTTTCACTTCAACGATGCGATAACCTGGAATGTTTTCGGTTGTTACTACGAGCATTTGCTTCCCTACTTTCTGCTTTTTTTGAAAATCACATGCAGCACGATATCTGCGCTGAAATGACTGATGATGGCAGCTTCCAAGCCGTATTGCCAGAACAGGCAGCCAAACAGGATGCCCATGATGCCGTTCAAAAGCAGTGTCCACAGCGTGACGACTTTGCCTTTTCCGTACGTCATGAAATTCGCCGGGAGGTGGGCGCAAGCAAAAGCGAGAGCCGCAACCCCAATGCCCAGCCAGTAGGCGGTGTCTGCAAGACCGAGCTTCTGTGCCAAAAATACGACAACCGTCATGACGCCGAGCCGCATGAGCACTTCTTCGCAGAACCCTCCGTAAAAAGACGAGAGGACACCGAGCAGCCGCGACGAGATCGGCTCCTTGCCTCTTTTCGCCATCATGTGCGGCTGGAAAAAGCAGTGGTCCAGCCATTTGACCACGAGTCCTACTGCGATGCCCGATCCAAGCGACACCGCCCAAAAGCTTTGCATGGAAAAAGGCAGCGCCGCCCCGGACGACCAGTGATCGAGCACAAACAGCCGAAGCTCAGTTGCAGGCAGGAGCCACAAGCCTGCAGCAGTCGCGATAGCGAGAATGACGCAGGTCTGAATCATCGTCAGCGCAACCATGACAGGCACTGGCGGAACCTTACTGTTGCTGGCAGGATGCATCTCTGCTTGCAGCTGCACTTGCTGGCGAATCGTTCTGAACTGAATCGGGATGATCCCTAGAGCGCACAAGACGCTGATCACCCAGATTAGCCAAAAGTGTTCCACAGCGACGCCCCCCACCTAGATTTCAGATCGTTCCAGCAAGTACCAGCCCATGAAGAAAAAGACGAAGTTGAGCGTCAAGACGCCTGCAAGCCCCGGCACAGCTGCAATGGCGGCTTCGGCAATTGTCGAGTTTTCCTGGATCATCATGATCGCGGCGTTTGTCAGTCCGCCCGGTGACACCATGTCCAAAAACTTGCCGAGAAACTGCGGCACGGTAAAAATCACGATGTTGAAAAGCAGCGAGGCCCCGCCAGCGCCGACAGCGTTGTTGAAAAAGCTGGAGGCGCAAATTGTCGTCGTTACGACAAGCAATAAGTTCGGTATGTAAAGGAGCGTACCGAGCCACACGTGCGCCCAATCGAGTTGGCCGAAAAGCAGCTGCGTGTAGTATGCGGTGATCCCGATCCCGATCAGCATGCTGCCGATGGTCAAGGCGTAATAAGTGACGGCTTTGGCGAGGTAATACTTGGCCCGGCTGACTGGCTTGACGAATACCATGGAGGCGACGCCGGACGCTTTTTCTCCGGCAATCGTTCCCATCGCGACGAGAATCAGCACGAACGTGCCCAGCGAGCTGAATTTGCTGATCGCCGTCGAGAGCACTTCCGGAGCAGACGGGGTGGGGATATTGATGACCGTCCCTTTTGGCAGTCCCGTAGAATTGGCCAAAATTTCCGGCAGCATTTTCATCGTGATCGGCTGCGTGATCATCAAAGCGATAAACACGATCGGGACGATGAGAATTTTGTAGGTCTTCATCAATTCATGAAATTCTTTGCGGATCATCGGGTAGGAAGTCATCCGTTGTTCACCACCTTGAGGAAAATATCCTGAAGGGTCAATGCCGACAGGCGATAATACGCAAGCGTCCCGCCAGATTCCAGAACGATGTGCGGCAGACGAGCCTTGGCTTGCGGCATGTCATTGGCGAAAACCTTGTAAACGCCGCCATCCTGACTCCACTCTTTCACCCAGGCAAGCCCGTCCAGCACGTCCGCCAAATCGATGTCCTCCTGATCCAGCTTGAACTCGATCAACGGCTCTACATGGCTGGCCCGCAACTCTTCCAGACTGGATGACAAAAGCACCGTGCCGTCCTTGATGATCACGATATGGTCGGCGATTCTCTCGACGTCATCGAGGATGTGTGTCGACATGAAGACCGTCATGTGCCGTTTCAGCTTTTCGATCAGGAGCAAGACGTCATGCCGCCCCATGGGGTCGAGAGCGGAAACGGGTTCGTCGAGGACGAGCAGCTTCGGGTTATGGATCAGCGCCTGGGCAATTCCCAGACGCTGCTTCATTCCCCCGCTGTAGCCGCTGATCGGACGATTGCGCGCTTCATTAATTCCGCACAGTTCCAGCAGTTCATCCGTGCGCTGCGCAATCGTATGCTTGTCCAATCCGTACAGTTTGCCAACCCAGTGCATCCACTCCACTGCTGTCATGTAGTTGTAAAAGGCAGGAATTTGCGGGCAGTAGCCTACTTCACTGGTAACTTTGTTGCGTTCGGTTACGACGTCGTAGCCGACCACTTTCACTTTTCCGGCTGTCGGTGCGGCCAGGCCAGTCAAAACGCGAATCGTCGTCGTTTTCCCCGCGCCATTTCCCCCGAGGAACCCGATGCAGCCGATATTGTCGATGGAAAAAGTAACGTTCTTGAGCGCTTTATGGTCCTTGTATTCCTTGGTGAGGCCGTCGCATTCGATTACTCGCAAAGAAGGTCAACCCTTTCTTCGTTTCTTGGGCTAGTCTTTTCGGCCGACAAAGAAATACACAATAGGCCCCAACGTATTGATAAAGATGATGCCGAGCGCCCACGGCCATTTTTTTCCGCCCGCCACTCTCCCTGCATCGCGGCGGACAAGATCAATCAGGGCGATCACCATCAGGAGCAATTGAATCCCAATCAGCGGAGCGAGGAGCTGCATATCTACTTCCATGGATAAAACCTCCAAATTTTATAGTTATTTAAAGTTTACCATTAATTTCATTTTTTTCCACCCAACATCCTGTATCGAGATGTCGGGTGGACTGTTTTTGTGTCAGTTCCGTGTATTTTGTGTCACACGCAATTGACCGGTTCTGGCAAAGTAATCGAGAACTTTCGCAAACACCTCTTCATCGATTTCCGGGCACTCGATGTCAGCCTGGCGCAACAGACGAGTCGTTTTATTGCCGACGTAAACGACGCTGCCCCTGCTGCTGTGACCGTCCGAGAACAGATTGCCGAGCGGTGCGGCCGAGTTGGCGTCCATGCCTTTGTCCTTCGCGTCTTCCTGCACGGCTTCGATCCATTCGTCCATCGTGACTCGTTCCAGCTCAAAGCCTTTGTTCTCGATGGCTGCGATCAAGTCGTCGTAATCGGTTGCGTTCGGATTGAGCAGGTGGAAGTTGCTGTTCATGCTGTGCTCGGTCATGGAGAGGTGAACGATTCCTTTACTTGCAAAATCGACTGGCATCATGTCCAAATCGCCGCTCATGTCAGGAGCTTTGCCCAAATCGATGATTCCGGCGGCAATTCTCCACATCAGGTCGTCTTTTTGGCATGCCCCTGTTTCGCTGTCGCCCGTCATCCGGCCGCAACGGTAGATCGCTGTCGGAATACCGCGCTGGCGAGCCAGGTTGACGATGTGCTCGGCGACCCATTTGCTCTGCGTATAGCCGGAAGTGAGGATGCGGCTGTTCTCCGGCATGTCTTCCTCGCGAACCGCGACGGATTCCTCGCCTTCCTCCGAGGCAAAGGTGAAAATCGTCGAGACGAAGTGGACAGGCTTGGTCTTTTTGGCCGCAGCCAGGCGAATAATTTCCTCCGTGCCGATGACGTTTGCCTTTTTCAAGGCGGCGTACGGATAAACGAAGTTGACCAAGGCGCCGTTGTGGTAGATGACATCGACTGTTGCGGCCAGCGCGTCAAACTGCCCGGCAGACAGCCCGAGTCGCGGCTGGGCCAAATCGCCGATTACCGGAATGATTCTGTGTGCCTGAGCTTCATCCCACAGCTCGTACAGCTGCAACGTTTTGCGCAGGCGGACCAGTCCTTCTTCTTCACCAGAAGCGCGAACGAGGCAGTAAATGTCTGCATCTGTCATCTGCAACAGGTCGCGCAGCAGGAAGGCTCCGAGGAAGCCTGTAGCTCCTGTCAATAACGCCGCCTGGAACTGGCTCGGGTCGCCTTCGTACGGCTGTTCGGCCAAAATCGCCGGATCGAGCGCGACTTCATCCTGAAGACCTTTGGCGTCGATCTCCTGGGAAACGGACGTCAAACCGTGTTTGATAATTTCCTCGATCGTCTTGGCCATCCCCGCGATCGTCGGCGTCTCGAACAAGATGCGCAACGGCACTTCCAGTTGCAGCTCTTCGCGCACTTTAAAAATCAGTTGCGTAGCGAGCAGCGAGTGTCCGCCGATCTCAAAGAAATTGTCGTGCACGCCGATCGTTTCCATTTCCAGCACCGCAGCCCAATGCGCGTGCAGCATGATTTCCACTGGCGTTTGCGGCGCGACGTATTCGACTCCCGCTTCCGAGCGGTCGTATTCCGGCTTCGGCAGCGCTTTGCGATCGAGTTTGCCATTTGGCGTCTTCGGCAAGCTGTCCAAAATCATGTAATGCTGCGGAATCATGTACGCTGGCAGCTTGTCGGCCAAAAAGTGATTCAGATCGTGAATCTTGCTTGTGCAATCTGCCTCGAACACGATGTACGCAACCAGGCACTTGTCGCCTTCCCGATCTTCACGGGCGAGCAGCACGACCTCTTTGACGCCCGGGAAGCGGTTCAGCACGGACTCGATTTCGCCCAGCTCGATGCGGTAGCCACGGATTTTCACCTGGTAATCGACGCGGCCGACAAACTGGAGATTTCCGTCCGGCAAGTAGCGCACGAGGTCGCCAGTCCGGTACATTCTCGCTCCCGGTTCGCGGAACGGATTTTGCACAAAGCGTTCTGCGGTCAGATCGGGACGGTGCAAGTAGCCGCGCGCCAAGCCGGAACCGCTGAGGTACAATTCCCCCGGCACCCCTACTGGCACAGGCTTGCGGTGGCTGTCCAGCACGAAGACGTGCGTATTGAACTGTGGTCTGCCGATTAGCGGCTCGTTCGTCGCTCCTTTTGTCACGATCGCGTGTGTGGAGTAAACGGTATCCTCCGTCGGCCCGTACAGATTGAACACTTTTTCCACGTGCGGGAAGGCGTACAGCTCTTGTGCCAATCGGTTGGAAAGCGGCTCGCCGCACAAGTTGATGACACGCACCGAAGCCGGTATGCCCTTCATGCGGACAAGCTCTGTCGCTGCCGACGGCACTGTATTGACGAGCGTCACCTGATCGGCTGCTGGCAAGGCTGGCAGTTGCAAGGCATTTTCCGCCATGATCACTTTGCCGCCCATGGTCAAGGTGGCAAACATCTCGTACACAGACAAGTCGAAGCAGATCGACGTGGAGAACAGGACGCCGCTCATCTCCTCAGGCGTATAAGTGTCATGCGCCCAAGAGAGGAAGTAAATCACGCTGCGGTGTTCCAGTGCCACCCCTTTTGGATTGCCGGTAGAGCCAGATGTGTAAATGACGTAGATCAAATTGTCGGAGGTCGCAAGCTTGCCTGGATTTTCCTCGGACTCAACCGCTACCGTTGCCCAATCGCGATCCAGGCAAATCACTTTCGCCTGGTGCTCAGGCAGCGTCGGCAGCAGATGTTCTTGCGTAAGCAGAACCGGAATTTGCGAATGCCCGATGATGTAGGCAATCCGCTCTGCCGGATACGCCGGATCGATGGGCACATAAGCGCCGCCAGCCTTGAGGATCGCCAAAAGTCCGATCATCATTTCGACTGTCCGCTCTGCGCATATGCCGACGAGCACTTCCGGGCCAACTCCCTGCTTGCGCAAATAGTGCGCCAGTTGGTTCGCCTGCCTGTTCAACTCGCCGTACGTTACGCGCTGCTCACCCACGATCAGGGCGATGCTGTCCGGTGCTTTGCTCACCATTTCCTCGATCATTTCATGGACGCATTTTTCCCGCGAATACGGTACTTCCGTGCGGTTCCACTCGGTGATCAGCAACTGCTCCTCTTCCTCGCGCATAAGCGGAAGCAACGTAATCGACTGATCCGGGTTCGCTACGATCTCTTCCATCAGTTTGTGGAAGTGCTCGACCATGCGAGTGATCGTGCTGCTGTCAAACAGAGCCTTGTTGTACTCTAGCGTGGCAAGCAGTCCGTCCGGTGTTTCCACCATCGTCACCGTCATGTCGAACTTCGAGGTGACAGCGCCCAGCTCAAGGTCAAAGCTGCTCAGTTGAATGTCGCCAGCAGGTTCAGCCTGTACCGGGATGTTTTGCAAAATAAACATCACCTGGAACAGCGGAGAGTAGCTCATACTGCGCTCCAGTTGCAGCTCGTCCAGCAGTTTTTCAAACGGAACATCCTGATGCGCATAAGCTTCCAGCGCGGTTTCGCGAACGCGCGCAAGCAGCTCGCGGAAGCTTGGGTGGCCGGACATGTCCGTGCGCAGGACGAGTGTATTGATGAAGTAGCCGATCAACTGCTCCGTCTCTTGCTTGTTGCGTCCGGCAATCGGCGTTCCGACGAGAATGTCGTCCTGGTTGGTGTAGCGGTACAGCAAAGTTTGGAACGCGGCAAAGAGCGTCATGAACAAGGTTGCCCCTTCTTTTCGGCTCAGGCTTTGCAATTGTTCCAAAAGCTCCGCTCCAAACTGGACGGACATTTTCTCCCCTTCGTACGTCTGGACGGGCGGGCGCGGGCGGTCTGTCGGCAGTTGCAAAAGCGGCTCGCTGCCCTTCAATTTTTCTCGCCAGTAGCCGAGCTGTTCAGCGAGAACTTCTCCGCTCAGCCATTCCCGTTGCCAGACGGCGAAATCCGCGTACTGGATCGGCAATTCCCCAAGCGGTGACGCTTCTCCCTGACGAAAAGCCTTGTAGTTGGTCATAAGCTCACTCAGCAAAATTCCCATCGACCATCCGTCTGACGCAATGTGGTGCATGACGAACAGGAAAACGAAGTCGTTGGCATCGAGCTGAACCAGACTCGCCCGGAGCAGCAGCCCTTTGGTCAAGTCAAATGGCTGGACAATCGCCTGTTCTGCCAGGCGCTTGATTTCCGCTTCCCGTTCGGCAGGCTCCAGCGCACGCAGATCGATCCGGGTCATTGCCCAATCGCCATGCGGCTGAATGACCTGCACAGGTCGGCCGTCCCGAACTTCGAAGCTGGTTCGCAAGCTTTCGTGGCGCAAAATGATCGCGGAAAAGCTCGCTTCCCAAGCGGCCACGTCTAGCTCGCCCTGGATGCGCAGGAAAGACGGAATGTTGTTGATCGAGCTGTTTTGCGTAAATTGCTCCAGGAACCACAAGCGCTGCTGCGTAAAGGACAAAGGCAGCGGCTCCTTGCGGGATACTTTTCCAATCGGTGGCGCGAGCTTGCGGGATGACTGCTTCGTGAGCAGCTCCAGCTGTTCGCCAAGCCCGGCGACTGTCGGATGTTCAAACAACGTGCGCAGTTGCAGTTCCACGCCAACGATTTCCCGCAGGCGAGAAACCGTCTGTGTCGCAAGCAAGGAGTGACCGCCCAGCTCGAAAAAGTTGTCGTCGATCCCGACTTTTTCCACGGCGAGCACTTCTGCGAAGACGTTGGCGATCATTTCTTCCAGCGGGTTGCGCGGAGCGACGTACGCAGCCGTGATTTGCCCCCAATCAGGAGCTGGCAACGCTTTGCGATCGACTTTTCCGTTCACGTTCAGCGGAATGGCCGGAAGCCACGTGTAGCTCGCCGGAACCATGTAGTCTGGCAGCTTTTCCTTGAGCCATTGCTTGATCTCGTCCACGGACAATTCTCGCTCGGCGGCGCTGGTCAAATAGGCAGCCAAACGCTTGTCACCCGGTCGCACTTCTCGCGCAAGCACGACTGCTTCACGGATCGCTGCGTGCTGTCTGAGCGCCTCTGCGATTTCGCCCAGCTCGATACGATAGCCGCGAATTTTTACCTGATCGTCGAAACGGCCGAGGTAGTCGACGTTGCCATCCGGCAGGTAGCGCACGAGGTCGCCAGTCCGGTAAAGCCGTTCGCCCGGTTGTCCGAATGGATTGGCGACAAAACGCTCCGCTGTAAGCTCGGGGCGGTTCCAATATCCGCGCGCCAGGCACTCGCCGCCGATGTACAGCTCTCCCGGTACGCCGACAGGAACGGGCTTGCGGTTTTGATCCAGCACGTACAGCTTGGTGTTCGGGAACGGACGGCCGATTGTCGGGGTATCGTCGTCAAGCGTCAACTGTTTGATCACGGTACCGACTGTCGCTTCGGTCGGGCCGTAGCAGTTGAAAAATTTTCGTCCTGTTGCATAACGGGAAACCAGTTCGCGGCTGCAAGCATCTCCCCCTACTTCCAGCACGGCGAGATCCGGGTATTCCGCCACAGGTAGCGAAGCCAGCAAGGAGGATGCCATCGATACTTTGCTGATGCGGCGCTCGCGCAACGTGCGGACGAGGTCCGGCCCTGGCAACAGCGACTCGCGATCTTCAATGACTAGCGTCCCGCCTGAAAGCAGCGCCTGCCAAATTTCCGAAACGGAGACGTCGAAGCTGAATGAGGTGAATTGCAGGACGCGACTGGATTCGTCCAATCCGAAATAGGCGATGTACGCCTGCACCATGTTCATCGCACTGCGATGCTCGACAGCTACCCCTTTTGGCAGCCCGGTCGTACCTGATGTGTAGATGACATAAGCGAGATTCGTGGACGCAACATCCGTCTGAATGTTGTCCACGTCTACATGCGCACGATCCGCGAACAGCTTCTCGCCCAGGCAAATGACCGGAGCTGCCGCTTGCGTGAACTTGTCCGCAAGTCCCGCTTGGGTCAGCACGACGACCGCTTGCGAGTCATCCAGCATGTAGGCGATCCGTTCTTCGGGATGCGCAGGATCAATCGGGACATAGGCAGCTCCCGCTTTCAGCACGCCGAGAATGCCGATGATCATTTCCATGGAGCGCTCCACGCAAATCGCTACAGTCGTGTCAGGCTTAACGCCTTGGGCGAGCAGCAGATGAGCCAGCTGGTTTGCCCGCTCGTTCAGTCCGGCGTAGCTCAAGCTTTGCTCTTTGTATTCAAGCGCAATGTTGTCGGGCGTTTTCGCCGCTTGCTGTTCAAAGGCGTGATGGAGGCAAAGCTCGCGCGGATACTCTTTTTCCGTGCGGTTCCAGTCGATCAGTACCTGCTTGCGCTCGTCTTCATCCATCAACGCGACGTCATTCAGAGGCAGCTCCGGCGATTTGCTCATATAGACCATCAGACGGGTCATCTGGTTCAACACGCGCTCGATCATGGCGTCATCGAAGCGATCCTGGTCATACTTCAACTTGAACGCCACTTGTTTGCCTGGCGCTGCGACCAACGTCAGCGGATAGTTCGTTTGCTCGACTGCCGCTACATCGTGAATTTCCAGAGAAACGCCGGATGTCGCAGATGCAGCCTCGTCTTCGCCTTTTTTGGCTGCTTGCACAGTCGGATAGTTCTCAAACACGAGAATCGATTCAAACAGCGCAGACCCGCGCGGCAGTTCACTCCAGCCCTGGATGTCGAACAGCGGCGTGTATTCGTACTCGCGAATTTCCAACTGTCGTCGCTGCAAGTCTTTCAGCCAGGCAAGCAAGGTCGCATCTGTCTGCAACGGAACCC
Organism: Brevibacillus sp. FSL K6-0770; assembly: GCF_038000275.1. Classification (NCBI taxonomy): domain Bacteria; kingdom Bacillati; phylum Bacillota; class Bacilli; order Caryophanales; family Paenibacillaceae; genus Brevibacillus; species Brevibacillus sp. FSL K6-0770. The sequence goes on along the minus strand of NZ_JBBOBQ010000001.1, from coordinate 2,889,548 downwards.
GCACAGGCAGCGTATTGATGAACGAACCGACCATCGTCTCGACACCGGGAAGGTCAGCCGGACGCCCTGAACCTGTCGCCCCGAAAAGCACTTCCTCTTCCCCACTGTAGCTTCCCAAAATCCAGCCCCATGCCCCTTGCACGAGTGTATTGAGCGTCAGCTGATGCTCGCGCGTGAAGCTTTGCAAATGCTCGGTCGCTTCCTCTGACAAAAGGACGCTTTGCTCCTTGTACTGCTTCTGCTGCGAAGCGGCAACATTTTTGCCCATTCCCAAAGAAGTCGGCTCGTGGAAGCCTTTTAGCTGATCTGTCCAGAATGGCTTCGCTTTTTCCCTATCCTGGCGCTTCAGCCAGGCAATGTACTGGGAGAACGGCTGCGAAGGCACAAGCTTTCCTTCTCGCCCCTCGCTGATTGCAGCATAGTGGGCAAGCAGTTCGTTCAACACGATCGGAACGCTCCAACCGTCAAGCAAAACGTGATGGAAGCTCCAGACGAAGCGATACTCCTCGTCTTTGGTCTGGAAGACGACCCAGCGAGACAATGGCGCTTGCGCAATATCGAAGCTGCGTCTGCGGTCTTCTTCCAGAAAAGCTGCCAGCATCTCGTCCTGCACATCTGCTTGCAGGTGGCGCCAGTCTTCCTTGGTGAGCGTGACTTTTACGTCTTTTCGCACGACCTGGTGCGGCTCGCTCAGTCCTTCCCAAACGAAGTGCGTCCGCAAAATGGAGTGGCGATCCAGCACGTTTTGCCACGCTTTTTCCAGGACAGACACGTCCAGATTTTGGAACGTGACCGCAAATTGCACGACGTAATCGCCGCTGTCCTGGTTGTACAAGGAATGGAACAGCATCCCTTGCTGAAGCGGAGACAACGTGTACACATCCTCGATTTGCCGGTCGAAACCGATGTGTTTGTCGATCTGCTTTTGCTCCAGTACAGCCAACGGGAAGTCGGACGGGGAGTACCCTCCTGCTTCCGGCAGTGTGCAATGGGCGACAATCTCGCGCAAGGCAGCCATGAAGCTCTCCGCTACTGCCGCAATCGTACTCTCCTGGTGAAGCTTCTCGCTGTACCGCCAAGTCACGTGGAGCTGTTCCCCTGCCACTACACTGTTTACGTCGAGCAGGTGGTGTCTTTGCGCGCTCGGGCAAAGATTCGCTCCGCTGGACTCAGGTGCCGAACCAAACAAGGAATCGCTGCCGACGATCTGATCGATTTTGCCCATGTAGTTGAACAATACGTCGGCTTGTATGCGGGATATGGCATCGACGATCTCCTGTTCCGCATGGAGGTAGCGGAGCACGCCGTAGCCAAGTCCTTTGTTCGGGATGGCGCGCAGTTCTTCTTTCGTTGTCAAAAGCGCCCGTCTCACCGAAAATGTCTCGTCCCATTGCAGGTGTACCGGATACATGCTGGTGAACCAGCCGACGGTGCGGGACAAATCCAGATGTTCCGCCAGTTCTTCGCGTCCGTGTCCTTCGACGTTGACGAACACCGAACGTTTGCCCGTCCACTGACCGAGCGCCTTGGCCAAAGCGGCCAGCAAGACGTCGTTGATCTGGGTACGGTACGCTTGCGGCACCTGCTGCAAAAGTGCTTTCGTCTCTTCGACGGTCAAGGAAAAATGAACGGACTTGACTGTCGCTTCCGTATTTTCCGCACTATCTGGCATGTCTACGGGCAGTTCAGCCGAATGGACGGAGGACTTGGACAGCCAATAGCTTTTTTCATGCTTGAACGCTTCGGAATGCGCGTAGCGCTCCAGTTCTTGCGCCCACTCTTTGTAGGACGTAGTTTTCGCTGGCAGCTTCACCTCTTGACCTGCGGCGATTTGCTGGTAGGCATGCTGCAAGTCTTCGAGGATAATCCGCCACGACACGCCGTCTACAACCAGGTGATGGGCGACGATCAGGAGGCGGCCCGGCACCTCTTTTCCGAGATGGAAGTAGATGGTTTGCACGACTTGCCCGGCACGCAAACTCAGTTGCGTCTGTGTCTCGTTGGCAATCGCTTCGATGGCACTGGATTGTTCCTCTGGTGCAAGCTGGGACAAATCTTCCACGCGAAACGGAATCGTCTCGCTTGGCGCATCCATCGCTTGCAGCCAGCCGCTTTCGCTTTGTGTATAGCGCATGCGGAAAGCATCGTGCTGGAACATGAGCTGTCCGACCGCTTGTTTCAGCGCCGCAGGATCGATGCCAGCCTGAATGGAAAGCAGCACGGACTGGTTCCAATGATCGCGGTTTGCCAAAGGAAGCCGGAAGAACCACTTCTGAATCGGCAAAAGCGGCAGCTCGCCTGTGACGGCTCCTTGTTCCGCTTGCACCGCTGCTTTTTCCTCCACGATCTCCGCCAGTTCCGCGATCGTCTGGTATTCGAACAGCTGCTTCGGCGCAAGCGACAACCCTGCCTGATTCGCGCGGGACACGATCTGGATGCTGAGAATCGAGTCGCCGCCCAGCTCGAAGAAATTGTCGTGTATCCCGATTTGTTCGATCCCGAGCACGTCTTTCCAGATGGCCGCCAAGCGCCGTTCTTTTTCTGTCGAAGGCGAGACGAACTCTCCTTCCAGCTCCGGACGTTGGAAATCCGGCGCAGGCAAATTTTTACGGTCTACCTTGCCGTTTGGCGTGAGCGGCAAGTACGCCAGCTGGGTGAAAAATGCCGGAACCATGTAATCCGGCAATGTTTCCTTGAGCGCTTTGCGAATGTCGCCTGTCGCAAGCGCCGCCCCTTCCTCCAAAACGAGGTAGGCAGCCAGGCGCTTCGTCCCTTGCTTGTCGGTGCAAACGGTGACGACCGCTTCTTTTACCGCTGGCAAGGCAACAATTGCCGTTTCCACTTCTCCCAGCTCCACACGGAATCCGCGAATGCTCGTCTGATCGTCGGCACGACCGATGAACTCGATACTGCCGTCCGGCAAGGAGCGCACCAAATCCCCTGTGCGATAGAGACGTGCCCCTGCTTTCTCCGTGAACGGATGAGCGACAAAGCGCTCTTGCGTCAAATCGGGACGATTCAGGTAACCGCGCGCAAGGGAACTTCCGCCGATGTACAGTTCACCGGAAACGCCTACAGGAACAGGCTGCCTATGGGCATCGAGAATGTACACCTGAACGTTGTCGATCGGACGGCCAATCGTGGGAGCGGCCGTTTGCCCTGCTTCTTTCGGAACGATGCCCGCCGTCGCCACGACCGTATTTTCAGTAGGGCCGTATTGGTTTACGAGAGTGAACGGAATCTTCTCTGACGGGTAGTGATGCAGCTTGTCTCCGCCTGTCAGCATGTAGCGAAGCGCAGTATCGCCCGGCCACTCCAAAGCGAGCATGCTCTCCGTCAGCGGCGTCGGCAAAAAGCTTACGGTAATGTTCGAAGCGACGAGCCAGTCACGCAGTTTTTCCGGGACAAGCCGGATTTCTTCCTCCGGCAAATACAAGGTGGCTCCTTTTGTTACATAAGGCCAAATTTCCCAGACGGATGCGTCAAAAGCTGTCCCGGCAATTTGCGATGCCCGGTCTGTCGCCGTGACGTCATACGCCCGCTGATGCCAGAAAATCAGATTCAAGAGAGCGGCGTGCTCGATCTCGACTCCTTTTGGCGTGCCTGTCGAACCGGATGTGTAGATGACGTAGGCCAGGTCGCTTGCGGCAGTTGTGTTGACCAGAGCTGCTGTAGGCTCTTGCGCAATCGTCTCCCAATCGGCGTCCAGGCAAATCAGCCGACTCGTGTCTGCGGGCAGTTTTTGCCTGAGTTTTGCTTGCGTAAGCACAATCGCCATGCTCGCATCGTGCATCATGAAGGCGAGACGCTCTTTCGGATACGCCGGGTCCATCGGGATGTAGGCAGCGCCCGCTTTCATGATCGCCAGCTGCCCGATGACCATCTCGACAGAACGCTCGACGCAAATGCCGACCAGACTGCCTCGACCCACGCCTTGCTTTTGCAAATAGTGCGCCAACTGGTTCGCTTTGGCTTCCAGTTGTCCGTACGTCAGGAGTTGATCACGCGTGACGACAGCAGGCTGGTCTGGCATATCGCGGGCCACTTGTGCCACCAGCTCATGGACAAGCTGCTCCGTGGAGTAGGCCACAGCCGTATCGTTCCATTCCAGAACCAGTTGCTGCTCCTCCACTTCGCTCATCAGCGGCAAAGCAGTGATCGCTTGGTTCGCGTTGGCAGCAACGGCTTTCAGCAACGAGCTAAAGTGCCCGATCATCCGCTCCACCGTATTTCGCTCAAACAGCGCCGTGTTGTACTCGAACGTCGCCGCCAAACCGTTTGCCGCTTCTGCCATCGTCAAGGTGAGATCGAACTTGGTCGTCTCCACCTGCTGGCTGCCTTCCAGCGGCAAAATGCGGATTCCATCCAGCGCGTCTGCCTGAACCGGAATGTTTTGCAGGACAAACATCACCTGGAACAGCGGCGAGTAGCTCAGGCTGCGCTCCACGTTCAACTCGTCGACCAGCTTTTCAAAAGGCAAGTCTTGATGGGCATACGCGCCCAAAGCCGTCTCCCGCACGCGGGCAAGCACTTCTTTGAAGCTCGGCTCGCCTGACAAGTCGGTTCGCATGACGAGTGTGTTGATGAAAAAGCCGATCAATCCTTCTGTCTCCTGGCGACTGCGGCCCGCTTCCGGCGTGCCGACGAGAATGTCGTCCTGGCCTGTATAGCGGTACAGGAACACTTGGAAGGCTGCGAGCAGCGTCATGAACAGCGTCGTTCCTTCCCTTTTGCTCAAGGCAAGGAGATTCGCTCTCAGCTCGTCATCGAACAGCAACGAGATGCTGCTGCCTGCATAAGACTGCACAGCGGGACGAGGACGATCTGTCGGCAAGGCAAGCAGCGGTTCTGCTCCCCCAAGCTTCGCCCGCCAGTACGACAGTTGCTCGTCCAAAACATCGCTTGTGAGCCATTCGCGCTGCCAGTAAGCATAATCGGCGTATTGAATCGGCAATTCAGCCAGTTGCGGAGCTTCCGCCTTGGCAAACGCCTGATAGCAATGGAACAATTCACGGATCAAAATGCCTGCCGACCAGCCATCGGCGATGATGTGATGCACATTTAACAGGAAGATGAAATCACGCTCGTCTGTCTGGATGATCGTCGCGCGCATGAGCGGGCCTGTGACGAGGTCAAACGGCCTGTTCGCCTCCTCTTTCGCCAAGCGCAGTCCTGCTTCATTGCGCATTTCCTCCGACCGTTCGCGCAGATCGATCCGTTCCAGCTTCCAGTCGATCTCGGGGTGAATCACCGACACGGCTTCTCCGTTATGGTCCGTGAACGTCGTGCGCAAGCTTTCGTGACGCTGGATGATCGTCTGCAAGCTTTGCTCCAGAGCGTCCATATCCAGCTCCCCTTGCAAGCGTACGGCTGTCGGGATGTTGTAGAGCGCACTGTTTGGCATCAACCGATCAAAGAACCACAAGCGCTGTTGGGCAAAAGAAAGCGGCAAATGCCGATCGCGGGAAACGGGAACGAGCGGGATGCGCGACAGCCCAGATTTGTCTTCGCCAGCAGCCGCGATCCATTCGCTCAGCTTGTTCACTGTCGAGCATTCAAACAGCACACGCAGCGGCAAATCGACGCCAAACGCTTCTTTCAGACGGGAAACGGTTTGCGTAGCCAACAGCGAATGCCCGCCAAGCTCGAAAAAGTCGTCGAAGCTGCCGACCCGCTCGACAGAAAGCACTTGCGACCAGATGTTGGCTACCATTTCCTCTGTAGGCGTGCGCGGCGCCACATACTCCCGCTTCGTGGAAAGCTGGCCCCAATCCGGGACGGGCAGCGCGCGGCGATCTACTTTTCCGTTGACGGTGAGCGGAATGGCATCGAGCCAAACAACACCAGCCGGAACCATGTATTCAGGCAGCGTCTCTTTCAGAAAAAGCGCGATCTCCTCTGCGGGCGGCTGTGCTTTTCCCGCTGCCACCAGATAGGCGGCCAGACGCTTGTCTCCCGCTTTTTCTTCGCGGGCGATGACGACAGCCTCCTGTACGGCAGGGTGCTGCCGGATTGCATTTTCAATCTCGCCCAATTCGATGCGGTAGCCGCGAATTTTCACCTGATGGTCGATGCGACCCAAAAATTCGAGATTGCCGTCTTGCCGATAGCGAACGAGGTCGCCTGTCCGGTAAAGCCGCTCGCCTGCTGCGCCAAAAGGATGCGGGATAAAGCTCTCTGCTGTAAGCTCGGGGCGGTTCCAGTAGCCGCGAGCCAAGCCTTTGCCTCCGATGTACAGCTCCCCTGGCACGCCGACGGGAACGGGATTGAGGTTGGCATCCAGCACGTACACGGTAGCGTTGGCAATCGGGCGGCCAATCGGCGGGTTGTTCATCCCGGCCTGGCAAAGCATCATCGTGGAGCAAACGGTTGCTTCTGTCGGCCCGTAGCAATTGAAAAACTGACGGCCTGGCGCATAGCGTGCCACAAGCTCGCGGCTCGGCGCTTCTCCGCCGACAATCAAGGTGTGCAGGTCAGGCAGATCAGCATCAGGCAAAGCCGCCAGAACGGAAGACACCATGGAGACGGTTGTAATGCGTTGCTCTTGCAAAACCTGAATCAGTTCAGGGCCTGGCAAAAGCGACTCCCGATCCTCGATGACAAGTGTCGCACCCGCGAGCAGAGCCATTACAACTTCGGAAACTGACACGTCAAAGCTGAACGAGGTGAATTGCAAAACGCGGCTGGTCGGCTGAATGTCAAAAGCGTCGATCAGCGCATAAGCCAAATTGATCGCGCTGTGGTGCTCGATCATGACCCCTTTTGGCAATCCGGTAGAGCCGGACGTGTAGATCACGTAAGCAAGGTTTTGCTCCGTCACCTCGGAAGCCGCGTTGTCAACAGGTTCATCCGCCAAAAGATCGCTGTCGAGGCAAATCACGTGTGCGGCTGTCACTGGCAAAATCTCCAGCAGCGACTGCTGGGTCAGCAATACGCTCGCTTGTGAGTCGGCAACCATATAGGCGATGCGTTCCTGCGGATGGGCCGGGTCAATCGGCACGTAGGCGGCTCCCGCTTTCATGACCCCGAGTATTCCGATAATCATTTCCGGGGAACGCTCCAAGCAAATGCCGACGAGCGTATCCGGTTTGACCCCTTTGCGGATAAGCCGATGCGCCAGTTGGTTTGCCCGCTCGTTCAGCTGCGCGTAGGTCAGCTCTCTGTTTTTATAGGCGACCGCTACTGCATCGGGCGTCTTTTCTGCTTGCTGTTCAAAAGCTTGGTGAATGCAAAGCCCGCTCGGGTAATCCTCTGCCGTCTGGTTCCACTCGACCAAAACTTGTTGCCGCTCGCTCTCGCTGATCAGGGACAGATCGCCAATCCGCTGCTTTGCGTTTTTGGCAATCGAGCTCAAGAGCGAATGAAGCTGGTCGACTACCCGCTCAATCGCCGCAAGCTCAAACTGGCTTTCATCGAATTTGACTTTGATGTCGATCGTTTTGCCTGAAGCTGCAACCAGCGTAAACGGATAGTTGGTCTGCTCCTCGGAATAGACGTCCACAATCGAGATGGCGCTTTCCCCGCCTCCCGATTTTCCGACAGGCATGTTTTCAAAAACGAGAATGCTTTCGAACAAAGACTGGCCGCGCGGGACGTCGCTCCACCCCTGGATTTCCACAAGCGGGGTGTATTCATATTGGCGAAAATCCGCTTGCTGCTGTTGCAGCGTTTTGAGCCAGTTGATGACGCTTTCCTCCGCGTTGACTTGCACGCGGACTGGCAATGTATTGATAAACAAGCCGATCATCGTCTCGACTCCGGGCAAGTCAGCCGGGCGTCCCGAAACGGTGGCTCCAAATACGATGTCATCCTGGCCGCTGTAGCGATTCAACAACAGCGCCCACGCGCCTTGCACGATCGTATTGACCGTCAGGCGGTGCTGGCGAGCCAATGTTTGCAGCGCTTTGGAAGTTTGCTCGCTGACGGTCAAATCCAGCTCCCGATACTGTTTTTGATCGAGGTACGGATTTTTGTAGGCTCGTCCGAACGAAAGCGGCGTGGCTTCGGTAAAACCTTGCATATACGTGCGCCAAAACGCTTCCGCCTGCTGCAAATCTTGCTTTTTCAGCCAGACAATGTAATCGCGGTAAACTCTGACCGGAGGGAGGCTCAGCGGCTGCCCTTTGCTGAGCATCTCGTACGCCGCAAACACTTCCCCGAAAACAAGCGGCATACTCCATCCGTCGATCAATACATGGTGCAACGTCCACAAAAAATGAACGGTATCACTGTCCAGATGAAACACATTCAGCCGCATCAACGGCGCTTGCTCGATATCGAAACCGCGTTTGCGGTCTTCTTTGGCAAAATGGTGCAGAAACGCTTCTTGTTCAGAGGAAGAAAGATGAATAAGATCGTGTTCGACCAGGGAAATTTTCAAATCCTTCAAGACGACCTGGACGTATTCTTTTACTTTTCCGCCAACGAATCTGGTGCGAAAAATCGCGTGCCTGTCAACGAGGCACTGCCACGCTTGTTCAAACAGCGGAATATTCAGAGGACCTTGCAGCTTCAACCCCATCTGTACGATGTAGGCTCCGGACTCCGGCTCCAGCAAACTGTGAAAAATGAGGCCCTGCTGCAAAGGAGTAACGGGATAATACGTTTCAATGTTATTCATCTTCTCCTGCTCACTCCTATAAAAATTTGCCAAAGGAGGCGCCGGCGTTTGACGCCTCCTGGCAGGTTGTATGCCTTACTTGTCTTGGATGAGATCAAGCAAGTCGGCAATCTCTTCGTCATCCCAGCCAAATTCGGACAAGTTGCTCGCAGCCGATTGGGCTGGTGCGGCGGCTTTGTCTGTCTTTGCGTGTGCAAGCAATTGGCGCAAGGCAGTGATGTAGTAATCTGCCAGCGCTTCGATCGTTTCCTTGCGGTAAATTTCTTTGCTGAAGGCGATGCTCACCACCAGTTGACCACCGACGACCGAGCACCCGAAATCGAGCAGGTGTTGACGATCCGAGTTGCGGTTGAAGTTGTCGCCTCTCGCTTCGCTGGCAAAGCCGAACAACGAGTCCGTGTCACGAACCGCCTGATCCAGCTGGCCGAGGTAGTTGAAGCTGATCTGCGCTTTGGGCAAAGACTTGAACTTCTCCGCCGTTTCCTTGTTCAAGTAACGGAGGATGCCGTAGCCGATTCCTTTGTGCGGAATGCTGCGCAACTGTTCTTTCGTCGTTTGCAGCGCTTCTGTAAGCGAGCTTGTTCCCCGCGTATCCAGCAAAATCGTGTACATGCTCGTGAACCAGCCGACTGTCCGGGACAGATCGACATCGTCAAAAATGTCTTCGCGTCCGTGCCCTTCCAGATGCACCAAAGTGGTCTGATTGCCCGTCCAGACGAAGACCGCTTCTGCCAAGGCAGTCAGCAAGACGTCGTTGATCTGGGTTTGGTAGACGGCTGGCAGCTCTTGCAACAGCACTTTCGTCTCTTCCTGCGTCAAGGCGACGGAAACGGTTCTGGCTGCGAGCTCGCGGTTTTGACCGTGCTCGTAATCTTTTGGCAGAGCAGCCACCTCTGTATCGAGACGGCTCAGCCAGTAGTCGGCCTCTTCCGTGAGACTGTCGGACGCGGCGTACTCGACCAGTTTTTCCGCCCAATATTTGTAGGAGCTTGTCTTCGGCGGCAGTTGTACCTGCTTGCCTTGCAAAAGCTGGTTGCACGCCTTGTTCAAGTCTTCCGTGATGATTCGCCATGACACCCCGTCGACTGCCAGGTGGTGAATGACGATCAGCAAACGGCCTTCCTGCCCTGCGCCCATGTCGAAGTAAACGGCGCGGAGCAACGGGCCATCTGCCAGGTGCAAGCTTGCCTGCGCTTCCCCGGACAGCTTCTCGATCTGCTCCACTTGCTGGTTCGCTGGCAAATCTCCCAGCTCCACCACATAAAACGGAATGATATCGGTCCACTCAGCGCCCGCCTGCTTCCACGCTCCATTTTGATGGTAGAAACGGAGACGCAAGGCATCATGGTGACCGAGCAAGTGATAAAAGGCTTGTTTCAAAATCTCCGGATCGATCGGCTGAACGGTGAGCAGGACGGATTGGTTCCAATGGTTGCGATCCGCCAGTTTTTGCTCGAAGAACCAGTGCTGAATCGGCAGGAGTGGCACTTCGCCTGTGACAAGACCTTGTTCCGCGCAAATGTGGACCGAATCTCCCACAGCATGCGACAGCTCGGCAATCGTCTGATTTTCGAATAAAAGCTTGGGCGACAGGCGGATGCCGGACTGCCCTGCTCTGGCCACAATCTGAATGCTCAGGATCGAATCGCCGCCGAGTTCAAAGAAGTTGTCGTGAATCCCGACTTCCTCGACTCCGAGCACTTCCTTCCATATTTGCGCCAAAACTTTTTCGACGAACGTCTCTGGAGCTACATATTCGCCATCAGCAGCTGTGTACTCCGGCACAGGCAAGGCCCGGCGGTCTACTTTGCCGTTTGGCGTGAGCGGCAGAGCTTTCAGCGTGACAAAGGCCGCTGGCACCATGTATTCCGGCAGTTTCTCCTTGAGGTAGCCGCGCAAATCGTCAGCTTGTTCCGCATCGTCTTCTGCGACCACGACATAGGCGGCCAGTCGTTTCACGCCCGGCATATCTTCGCGGGCAAGAACGATCGCCTCTTTGACCGCTGGGTGCTGATACAGCACACTCTCAATCTCGCCCAACTCGACGCGGAAACCGCGGATGCTCACCTGGTCGTCGGAGCGGCCGATAAATTCGATCTGGCCGTCTGGCAAATAGCGCACGAGATCCCCCGTCCGGTACATTTTCGCCCCGCGATTCGCTGTGAACGGATTGTCGACGAAGCGTTCCTGCGTCAAATCAGGACGCTTGTAGTAACCGCGAGCCAAGCTGCTGCCGGCAATGTACAACTCGCCTGTCACACCAATCGGCACTGGCTGGCGCTGTTCGTCCAAAATGTACACTTGCACGTTGTCAATCGGTCGGCCGATCGAAGGCGGAGTGACCTGACCAGCTTGAACCGCGACGATGCCTGCTGTGGCGACGACCGCATTTTCCGTAGGGCCGTACTGGTTGACCAGCGTAAACGGCACATGCTCCGCCGGGTAATGATGCAGCTTGTCGCCGCCTGTCAGCACGTAACGCAAGGCAGCATGGGACGGCCAGTCAACAGACAGCATGCTCTCTGCCAATGGCGTCGGCAGGAAGCTGATCGTGATTCCTTCGGCAACGAGCCAGTCGCGCAGTTTTTCCGGGATGAGACGAATCTCTTCCTGCGGCAAGTACAGCGTGGCTCCTGCCGTCATGTACGGCCAAATTTCCCAGACAGCGGCGTCAAAAGCTGTTCCCGCGATTTGCGATGCCCGATCATCTGGCGTGATGGTGTAGGCATGTTGGTGCCAATAAATGAGGTTCAACAGAGCGCGGTGCTCGATCTCTACCCCTTTTGGCGTTCCCGTTGAGCCGGACGTGTAGATCACGTAGGCGAGCTGGTCGGTTGTCACTGCCAATTCCGGCGCTTGCGTGCTCTCTTCGGCAATGACCTCCCAGTCCGCATCGAGGCAAATGAACGCGGCATCGCCCGCAGGCAATGTTTCCAGCAAGCGTTCTTGCGTCAGCACAAACGGCATGCCTGTGTCTGCCATCATGAAAGCCAGACGCTCTTGCGGATAGGCTGGGTCCATCGGCACAAACGCGCCGCCCGCCTTGAGAATGCCCAGTTGTCCGACGATCATCTCGCTGGAGCGTTCGACGCAAATCCCGACGAGCGTCTCTGGTGTAATCCCTTGCTGTTGCAGGTAGTTCGCCAGCTGGTTCGCTTTTGCATCCAGTTGTGCGTACGTGAGCGAGCCTTCGGCGGAGACGACCGCCAGTTGCTCCGGCATTTTTTCGGCCATAGCGGCAACCAGCTCGTGCACGGTTTGCTCGTACGTGTAAGCGGCAGCCGTGTTGTTCCAAGCGGATACAAGCTGCTCGCGCTCATCTGTCGCAAGCAGCGGCAACGCCTGAATCGAGCTGTCCGGTCGGGCGACGATGCCCTCCAGCAGCTGATGGAAATGATTGACCATGCGCACGATCGTGCTGTGGTCGAACAAATCGGTGTTGTAGTCAAACGTAGCGACCAAGCCGTTTTGCGTTTCCGCCATCGTCAGGCTGATGTCGTACTTGGACATGACGGCTTCGTTCTTGCTTTCAAACGGTACGATCTCGATGCCCTCAAATTCACGGGTCAGCATCTGGAAGTTTTGCAGGGCGAACATGACTTGGAAAAGCGGCGAGTAGCTCAGGCTGCGCTCCAGCTCCAGTTCGTCTATTAACTTTTCAAAGGGCAGGTCTTGATGGGTGTAGGCTTCCAGCGCCGTATCGCGTACTCTCGCCAGCAGTTCGCGGAAAGTAGGTGCGCCGGACATGTCCGTTCTCATCGCCAAGGTGTTGATGAAAAAGCCGATCATCGACTCGGTTTCCTGTTTGTTGCGTCCGGCGACCGGACTGCCGACGATGATGTCGTCTTGACCGCTGTAGCGATAGAGCAAAGTCTGGAACGCCGCAAGCAACGTCATGAACAGCGTCGCGCCTTCTTGGCGGCTTAAAGCGTGCAGCTTTTCTGTCAACGCCAGCGGGAACGCCGTCGTGTACAAGGCTCCGTGATGCGTTTGCACAGCCGGGCGCGGACGATCTGTCGGCAAAGCCAGCATCGGCTCGGCGGCACCGAGTTTTTCTCTCCAGTAAGCCAGCTGCTGTTCGAGCACCTCGCCTTGCAGCCAATCGCGCTGCCACGCGGCAAAATCGGCGTATTGCAGCGGCATTTCGGCGAGCTGCGGCGTATCTCCCTTGGAGAGCGCTTCGTAAATCGTCGCAAGCTCTCCCATGAAAATGCTCATCGACCAACCGTCAGAGACGATATGGTGCATGTTGAGCAGGAAGACGAAATCTTCTTCGCCCGTCTGAATCAGCGTAGCTCGCAGCAACGGCCCTGTACGCAAGTTGAACGGCTGGCTGGCCTCTGCCTTTTCCAGACGCTGTACCGCAGCTTCGCGCTCTTCGTCCGGCAAATCGCGCAGGTCGATTTCAACGAGACGCCATTCCATCATCTCGTGAATGACTTGCACCGCTTCTCCGCCGATGTCGGTGAAAGTCGTGCGCAAGCTTTCGTGCCGCTCGATGATCGTTTGCAGACTGCGCTCCCATGCCCGGATGTTGAGCTGCCCTTGAATCCGTACGGCAGACGGGATGTTGTACAAGGCGCTGTCCGGCATCAGGCGATCCAGGAACCACAGCCTTTGCTGGGCGAAAGACAGCGGCAACTGTTTGTCCCGCGGTACAGGAACGAGCGGAATGCTGGTGACGCCTGATTGCTCCTCTAGCAGCCCGGCAAGCTTTTCGCTCATTCCGGCCACATCTGGATGTTCGAACAGCGTGCGCAGCGGGACATTGACGCCAAATGCTTCTTTTAAACGGGAGACGGCTTGCGTAGCCAAAAGCGAGTGTCCGCCCAGTTCAAAGAAATCATCGTAAACGCCGACGCGCTCTACAGAAAGCACTTGTGCCCAAATGTTCGCCACGATTTCTTCGATCGGCTTGCGCGGCGCCACGTACGCTTTGCCTGTCTCGGCATGTCCGTAGTCAGGAGCTGGAAGGGCGCGGCGATCCACTTTTCCGTTGACCGTGAGCGGAATTTTTTCCAGCCAGACGTAGCCTGCTGGCACCATGTATTCCGGCAAGGTCGACTTCAAGTAGCGGACAAGCTCTGCTTCATCCGGCTGCTGCCCGGTCGCGGCGACCAGATAAGCCGCCAGACGTTTGTCTCCCGCTCCCTCCTGCCGTGCGATCACGACGACATTTTGCACCGCTGGATGCTGTCTGAGCGCATTTTCGATTTCCCCCAGCTCGATGCGATAGCCGCGGATTTTCACCTGGTCGTCGATCCGGCCGAGAAATTCCAGCTCGCCGTTTTCCAAGTAACGCACCAGGTCGCCCGTCCGGTACAGTCGCTCGTCTGCTTGGCCGAACGGGTCCGCGATAAAGCGCTCTGCTGTAAGCTCGGGACGGTTCCAGTAACCTCTCGCTACCCCTTTTCCGCCGATGTACAGCTCACCTGGCACGCCGATTGGCACAGGTTGCAGATGAGCGTCCAGCACGTAGACCGTCGTATTGGCGATCGGGCGGCCGATTGGCGGATTTTTGCCGTCGTCCTGGCAATGCTTGAGCGTAGCCGTGACGGTTGTTTCGGTCGGTCCGTAGCAGTTGATGAATTGACGGCCTGTTGCGTAGCGGGCGACAAGCTCCCGGCTTGGCGCTTCCCCGCCGACAATGATCGTCCGCAAGTCTGGCAAATCTGCTTCTGGCAAGGCAGCCAGCACAGAGGAAACCATCGCGAAGGTCGTAATTCGTTGCTCCTGGAGCACCCGGATCAGCTCTGGCCCCGGCAAAAGCGACTCGCGATCCTCGATCACGAGTGTCGCTCCGGCGAGCAGGCTCATGACGATCTCCGAGACCGACACGTCGAAGCTGAACGAGATGAATTGCAGGACGCGGCTGGTCGCATCGATCTGGAAATGGCGGATCAAGTCATAGGCCAAATTGATCACGCTACGATGCTCGATCATTACGCCTTTTGGCAATCCGGTCGAGCCGGACGTATAGATCACGTAAGCGAGATTGTGCTCGCCGACGCTCGTTTCCGCGTTTGTGACAGGCTCGTTCGCCAATTCGTCGCTGTCCAGGCAAATGACCTGACGGGACGAAGCTGGCAGTCTGTCTGTAAGTGAAGCCTGCGTCAACAAAACGCTCGCCTGCGAATCCTCGATCATGTAGGCAATCCGTTCTTGCGGGTGCGCCGGGTCGAGCGGAACGTAAGCTGCCCCTGCTTTCATCACGCCGAGGAAAGCGACGATCATTTCCGGAGAACGCTCGACGCAAATGCCTACCAGCTCATCCGGTTTTACCCCTTCAGCAAGCAATCGGTGGGCCAACTGGTTTGCCCGCTCGTTCAACTCGGCATAGGTCAGTTCCACGTCCTTGTAGACGAGAGCAACGGCATCCGGCGTCTTTTCCACTTGCTGTTCAAACGCCTGATGGACGCATAGCTGCTGCGGGTAGGCCACGCTCGTCTCGTTCCAGTCGACCAAAACTTGCTGGCGCTCGCGCTCACTGATCATCGACACGTCCTGGAGACGTTGTTCCGGCTTTGCTGTCATGTCCTGAAGCAACTGAGACATCTGCTGCAACACGCGCTCGATTTGCTCAGGCGCAAAGCGGTTTTGCTCGTACTTGATTTTTACAATCAACTCTTCGCCCGGGCCGCAGACGACCGTAAGCGGATAGTTCGTCTGCTCGATCGTCTCCACGTCAGACAAGCGCAGCTGGTGCTGTTCGTCTTTCACCGACTCCCCGATCGGGTAATTTTCAAAAATGAAAATGCTTTCGAACAAGGCGGTGTTGCGCGTCATTTCACTCCAGCCCTGGATGTCGACCAATGGCGTGTACTCATACTGGCGAAGCTCCACTTGCTGCTCCTGCATGCCGCGCAGCCATTCCCGAACGGATTGGTTCGCATCCAAAGCAACGCGAATCGGCAAAGTGTTGATGAAAAGTCCCACCATGCTCTCTACGCCAGGCAGATCGGCGGGACGCCCGGACCCTGTCGCACCGAAGACGACGTCATCCGTTCCGCCGTAGCGGCCAAGCATCAGCGCCCACGCCCCTTGCACCAACGTATTCAGCGTCAACTGGTGCGTACGGACAAAAGCTTGCAAGCGGGCGGTCGCGTCTTTCGCCAGACGAATTTCTTGCTCCTCGTACCCTTTTGGCAAATCAGCCCGGCCGCCAGTGCTGTTGCCCATCGCCAGTGGAGTTGGCTCGTAAAAGCCTGCAAGCTGCTCACGCCAAAATTGTTCGGCGGCTTGCAAGTCTTGCCGCTGTACCCACTCTACGTAATGAGCGAACGGTTGAACAAAGCTGTGCGCGACTTCTTTTCCTTCTGCCAGAGACAAATAAGCGCTAAACCAGTCTTTCAGCACAATCGGGATGCTCCAGCCATCGAGCAAGACGTGGTGGAAGCTCCATGTGAAGCGATACGCACTCTCGCTCAACCGGAACAGCGTCCAGCGCATGAGTGGTGCCACAGCGATCTCGAAGCTGCGTCGGCGGTCAGCCGCCAAGTATTCGCTCAGCTCCGCTTTTTGCTGGTCAGGCGTCAGATGGCGCAGGTCGATTTTTTCCACGCACGCCTTCACTTGCTTGCGGACGACTTGATGCGGTTCCGTCAAGCCTTCCCATATAAACGAGGTGCGCAAAATCGAATGGCGATCCACGACTTTTTGCCACGCCTGCTCAAACGCTTCGACATCCAGTCCTTCCACCGTCATCGCCAGTTGAACGACGTAGTCTCCTCCCTCCTGCTCGTACAGAGAGTGGAACAACATGCCGCCTTGCAACGGACTTAGCGGATAGACGTTTTCGATCGAGCGATTTTGTCCCAAATACTTGTCGAGCGCGCGCTGATCCATCCGTGCAAGCGGGAAGTCAGATGGCGTATAGCCGCCTGCCGCTTCGGACTGGCCGTGCGCAATGATTTCACGCAGCGCTTCCAAATAGTTGTGGGCAAGCTGCTGGATCGTGGCTTCCTCGTGAATGTTTTCGCTGTACATCCACGTGACGTGGAGCTGCTCCCCTGCAATCACGCTGTTTACGTCGAGCAGGTGCTGGCGAATCGCCTGCTGCCCCACATTGGCGCCTCTCGCTTCTTGCGCCATCCCGAATTTCGACTCGGGTACAACTGCCTGATCAAACTGTCCGAGGTAGTTGAAGCTGATTTCTGCCTGCGCCTTTTCTGCCAGACGTTTTTGCAGTTCCGCATCCTCGCTCAAATAACGCAAAATGCCGTAACCGACGCCTTTGTTCGGAATGCTGCGCAACTGTTCCTTGACCGCTTTCAGCGTGTCTCCCCACGGCTTCGTCGGGTCGACCGAAAGCTGTACCGGGTACAGGCTCGTAAACCAGCCAACCGTCCGGGACAAGTCTGCGCCCTCGATCAACTCCTCGCGCCCATGCCCTTCCAGATGAATCGCGACTGTCTGCTCGCCTGTCCAGCGATGGAGCGCTTTGGTCAAAGCGGCAAGCAACACGTCATTGATTTGCAGACGATATGGCGAGAGCGTATCTTGCAGCAAGGCGCGAGTCTCTTCCGCGTTCAAGGAAAGCATGACTTGTTTAACGGTCGCTTCCGTGTTTTCGCTTGGCTCGAAGATGCGGTCAATCGGCAGCGGTTTTACCTCGTCCATTTGTTCCAGCCAAAATGCTTTTTCCTGACGAAGCGCTTCGGACGTCGCGTACAATCGCAATTGCTCGGCCCACGTCTTGAACGAGGTCGTCTTCGCCGCAAGCTGCACCGCTTGTCCTTTTGCCAATTGCTCGTAAGCGGTTTGCAAGTCTTCGAGCAAAATGCGCCAAGATACACCGTCTACCACAAGATGGTGAGCGACGATCAACAGACGGCCCGGCTGTTCGGCCCCTAGCTGGAAGTAAACCGCTTGGACAACAGGCCCCTCAGTCAGATCGAGGCTCGCTTGCACTTCGCTGGCTATTTCCTCCAGTCGCATCTCTTGCTCCGCCGTCGTCGGGAAGGCGGAAAGGTCGACGCTGCGGAAAGGAATTGTCTCGGGAAGTCCTTCAATCCGCTGTGTCCAGCCTTGCTCTGTCCGGCTATAGCGCATGCGCAATGCGTCATGATGAGCGAGCAGGCACTCGATGGTGCGCTCCAAAACAGCCAAATCCACAGGCTGCTGCACCGTCAAAAGCAAGGATTGATTCCAATGGTGCACAGACGGCTGTTCGGAGGCGAAGAACCACGTTTGAATCGGCGTGAGCGGCACGTCACCTGTCACGATGCCCTGTTCATTCGGCAGTTTTGTTGCTACGCTTTCGTCCGTCACTGTAGCGACGCTTGCCAATTCCGCAATCGTCTGGTTTGCCAAAAGCTGTTTCGGCGTCAGGCGAATCCCCGCCTGGTTGGCCCGGGACACGATCTGGATGCTCAGAATCGAGTCGCCACCCAGTTCGAAAAAGTTATCGTGTATCCCAACATCCGCTAATCCAAGAACATTTTTCCATATATGCGCAAGCTTGATCTCCAGCTCGGTTGCCGGAGCTACATAAGTGCCGTCCGCCTCGCTATTGAACAGATCAGGCGCTGGCAATGCGCGGCGATCCACTTTGCCGTTCGGAGTCAGCGGCAGGTCAGCCATGAAGACAAAAGCCGCTGGCACCATGTACTCAGGCAACAGTTCCTTCAAGTAGCTGCGGAAGTCGCCTGCTTGAACGGCTTGTCCTTCCTGCCCTTCTCGCTGCACGATATAGGCGACAAGCCGCTTCATCCCCGGCATGTCTTCGCGAACGAGGACAATCGTTTCTTTGACCGCCGGGTGGCTGTACAGAGCCGTTTCGATTTCACCGAGTTCGACGCGGAAGCCGCGAATGCTCACCTGGTCGTCAGCGCGCCCGATGAACTCGATGTTTCCATCCGGCAAGTAGCGGACAAGGTCCCCGGTCTTGTACATGCGCGCGCCCGCTTTTTGCCCATACGGATTCGCGATGAAGCGTTCTCTGGTCAAGTCAGGGCGATGCAAATAACCGCGCGCCAGGCTGTCTCCGGCGATGTACAGCTCTCCCGCTACGCCAATCGGCACGGGTTGCAGCTTTTCATCGAGCACGTACACCTGCACATTGTCGATCGGACGGCCGATTGATGGCGCGGATACTTGGCCAGCTGCTGCCGGAACGATGCCTGCCGTGGCGACGACGGCGTTTTCCGTCGGCCCGTATTGGTTCGCCAAAACAAACGGCAGCGTTGCCGGCGGGTAGTCGTGCAGCTTGTCTCCTCCTGTCAGCATGTAGCGCAGCTTGGCATCGCTCGGCCACTCCAAGGTCAGCAACCGTTCCGCCAATGGCGTCGGCAAAAAGCTGATGGTGATGCCTGATGCGACGAGCCAATCTCGCAGCTGCTCCGGCACGAGACGGATTTCTTCGGACGGGAGGTACAGCGTCGCTCCCTTTGTCAAATACGGCCAGATTTCCCAGACAGAAGCGTCAAAAGCTGTCCCGGCAATTTGCGTCGCCCGGTCTTCTGCGCCCACCTCGTACGCGCGCTGGTGCCAAGAGACGAGATTTAACAAGGCAGCATGCTCGATCTCTACCCCTTTTGGCGTTCCGGTCGAACCAGACGTGTAAATGACGTAGGCCAAATTGTCGCGGTTTGTAGCGATCACCGGAGCCACGTCGCTCTCTTCTGCAATGAGACTCCAATCGCGATCCAGGCAAAGGAACGTCGCTCTCGCCTCTGGCAATTGCGCAAGCAGATGCTCCTGGGTCAATACGACTGGCATCTCGGCATCTTGCATCATGAACGCGAGCCGCTCTTGCGGATACGCCGGGTCCATCGGGACATAGGCACCGCCCGCCTTGAGTATCCCCAGCTGGGCGACGAGCATGTCGATGGAGCGATCCAGGCAAACTCCGACAAGCGTTTCGGAGATAATTCCCTGCTTGTGCAAGTAATTCGCTACTTGATTCGCTTTGGCATCCAGCTCGGCATAGGTGATCTGTCCTTCGTCCGAGACGACTGCCAGCTGATTCGGCAGCTGCTGCGCGATTCGGGCAACCTGCTCATGCACGCACGTATCGCGTTCTGACGGCACGCTCGTATCGTTCCATTGGAAAAGCACTTGCTTACGCTCCTGGTCGCTGACAAGCGGAATGGCAGTGATCGGTTGCAGCGGATTGACCGACACAGCTGCAAGCAGGTTGGCGTAATGGCCCGCCATGCGCTCAATCGTCGCCGGATCAAACAGATCGGTATTGTATTCAAAGGTCGCCATCAGCCCTGCAGGCAATTCGACCGTGGTCAAGGTGATGTCAAACTTCGCGCTGACTCCCTCTTGACCGATGTGGAACGGCTCAAGACGAATGTGCGACAGCGCTTGGGCGTCCATCGGGATGTTTTGCAAAACGAACATCACCTGGAACAGCGGCGAGTAGCTGAGGCTTCGTTCCAGCTCCAGTTCATCGACCAGCTTTTCAAACGGCAGGTCTTGATGGGCATACGCTTCCAGCGCCGTCTCGCGCACTTTTCCGAGCAAATCGCGGAAGGTCGGTTCACCGGACAGGTCCGTGCGCATCGCCAGTGTATTAATGAAGAAGCCGATCAGCGACTCGGTTTCCTGTCTGTTGCGTCCCGCGACCGGACTGCCGACGACGATGTCGCTTTGGCCGCTGTAGCGATAAAGCAAGGTCTGGAAGGCAGCGAGCAAGGTCATGAACAAAGTCGAGCCTTCTTCCCGGCTGAGTGTTTTCAAAGCCGCAAGCCGCTCTGCCGGAAGCGTGATCGTATGCATGGCTCCCTTGTGGCTTTGCACGGCCGGACGCGGACGGTCTGTCGGCAGGGCAAGCAGCGGTTCTGCGCCACCGACTTTTGCTTTCCAATACGCAAGCTGCTGCTCCAGCACGTCGCCTTGCAGCCAATCGCGCTGCCATGCGGCATAGTCAGCGTATTGCAGCGGCAGTTCGGCAAGCTGTGGCGTTTCTCCGGCAGACAATGCTTCGTATATGGTCACAAGCTCTTCCATGAATACGTTCATCGACCAGCCATCCGCAACGATATGGTGCAGGTTGAGCAAAAAGACGTACTCCTGCTGAGCCATGACGAGCAAGCTCGCCCGCAGCAACGGGCCGCGCTCCAGGTCAAACGGTCGCTTGGCATCTTCTATCGCGAGCTGCAATGCCTTCGCTTCGCGCTCAGCTTCGGCCCATTCGCGCAAATCCACTCGGCCCAGGCTCCACTCGATTGCCGGGTGAATGATTTGCACCGCTTCCCCGTCTCGATCCGAAAAAGTCGTCCGCAAGCTCTCGTGACGCTGGATCAGCAGCTTGAGACTGCGTTCCCACGCCTCGACATCCAGTTCCCCGTGCAGACGGGCAGCGGACGGGATGTTGTACAGGAAGCTGTTCGGGATCAGCCTGTCCAGGAACCACAACCGTTGTTGCGCAAACGAAAGCGGTACATGCTGGTCGCGCGGCACTGGCACGATTGGCTGGCTGCGAAGAGCGGTTTCCCCTTGCAAAAGGGACGCAATCTGTGTACTGATCGCCGCCGTCGTCGGGTGATCGAACAGCATGCGCAGCGGCAATTCTACGCCAAATGCTTGTCGCAAGCGGGAAATCGCTTGTGTCGCCAGGAGCGAATGTCCGCCCCGCTCAAAGAAATCGTCATGCACGCCGATTTTCTCGACGGAAAGCAGCTGCGCCCATATATTCGCTACCATTTCCTCCGTCGGCGTCCGCGGCGCGACATACTCTTGACGTGTCGCCAAAATCCCCCAATCCGGTGCGGGCAATGCTCTGCGGTCGACTTTTCCGTTCACCGTGAGCGGAATCGCGTCCATAAAGACAAAGCCTGCCGGGATCATGTAGTCGGGCAATGTCTCTTTCAAATAACGGGCAAGCTCCTCTGCCGCTGGTTGTGCTTCGCCCGCTGCCACCATATACGCAGCCAGACGCTGCTCCCACGCGATGACAACCGCTTCCTGAATCGCCGGGTGCTGGCTGAGCGCACTTTCGATTTCGCCCAGCTCGATACGGTACCCGCGAATTTTCACTTGGGTATCGATGCGTCCGAGGAACTCAAGGTTGCCGTCTGGCAAATAGCGAACGAGGTCGCCCGTGCGATACAGACGCTCTCCTTTTGCTCCGAACGGATGCGCGATAAAGCGCTCTGCGGTAAGCTCCGGGCGGTTCCAGTAGCCGCGCGCCAGTCCTTTTCCACCGATGTACAGCTCGCCGGGCACCCCTACAGGTACAGGCTTTTGATTCGCATCCAGCACGTACAAGGTCGCGTTGGCGAGCGGACGACCGATCGGCGCGCTCTTCATCCCCGCGTTGCAAAGCATCATCGTGGAGCAAACCGTTGCCTCTGTCGGCCCGTAGCAGTTGAAAAACTGACGACGATCCGCATAGCGGGCGACAAGCTCGCGGCTCGGTGCTTCTCCGCCCACGATCAGCGTCTGCAAATCAGGCAGATCGGCGGCGGGCAGTGCCGCCAGAACCGAAGACACCATCGAGACTGTCGTGATGCGCTTTTGTTGCAAAACCGAGATTAATTCCGGGCCAGGCAAAAGCACTTCGCGATCCTCGATCACCAAGGCCGCACCTGCGAGCAATGCCATGACGATCTCGGATACAGACACGTCAAAACTGAACGACGTAAACTGCAAGACGCGGCTGGATGGCTGAATCCGGAACGCCTCGATCAAGGCATGAGCCAGATTCACCACGCTGTGATGCTCCACCATGACCCCTTTTGGCAATCCGGTTGAACCAGATGTGTACATGACATAAGCCAGATTTTGCTCCGTTACCTCGCTTGCCGGATTGGCAACAGGCTCATTTGCCAGCGAATCACCGTCCAGGCAAATCACGCGAGCCTGCGTTTTTGGCAAAAGCTCAGCCAAAGATTGCTGCGTCAGCAAAATGCTCGCCTGCGAATCTTCGACCATGTAGGCGATGCGCTCTTGCGGCAAAGCCGGGTCGATTGGCACGTAGGCAGCTCCTGCTTTCATCACCCCGAAAATTCCGATGATCATTTCCGGGGAGCGTTCGACGCAGATGCCGACCAAGGTGTCCGGCTTCACTTCTTGCGCAAACAGCCGATGCGCCAGTTGGTTTGCCCGCTGGTTCAGCTCGGCGTACGTCAGCTCCACGTCTTTGTAGATGAGCGCCACGGCATCCGGCGTCTTTTCCACTTGCTGTTCAAAGGCTTGCTGCACGCAAAGCCCGGTCGGATAGTCCACCTTCGTCTCGTTCCACTCGATCAAAACCTGCTTTTGTTCACTCTGACTAATCATGTTCACGTCAGCCAACAGCTGATCCGGGTTGGCGGTCATCGATTGGAGCAAAAGCGTCATTTGCTCCAGCACGCGTTCGATGCGTCCACCGTCAAATCGGCTTTGGTCGAACTTGATTTTCACGAGAAACTCGGCGCCAGGGCCGCAAACAACCGTAAGCGGGTAGTTCGTCTGCTCGACCGAGTCCACATCCGCGATCTGGAAGCTGTGATCGACTTCTTTGACCGACTCGTCAATCGGGTAGTTCTCGAAGATGAAAATGCTCTCGAACAGCGGAGCGTTGCGGGCCATTTCGCTCCAGCCGTGGATGTCGACCAGCGGCGTGTATTCGTACTGGCGCAGCTCCACTTGCAGCTCTTGCAGTTCGCGCAGCCACTCCCGGACTTTTTTGCCGGGGTCCAGCGTCACGCGAATCGGCAACGTATTGATGAACAGCCCCACCATGTTTTCTACGCCAGGCAAATCGGCAGGACGTCCTGATCCAGTTGCCCCGAATACGACATCTGCTTCTTTGCTGTACGTGCCGAGGATCATCGCCCAGGCACTTTGCACCAATGTGTTCAGCGTCACCTGATGCTGGCGGGCAAAAGCTTGCAGCTCTCGCGTCCGCTCTGCGGAGAAGCGGATGCTGCGCTCGTCGTAGCTTTTCGTCTCCCCGACAGCTTGCACGGTCTGCCCGAAGTTCACTTGCGTCGGTGCGTAGATCCCTTTCAGATGGTTGCGCCAGAAGCGTTCAGCCGCTTGCAAGTCCTGGCGCTGAATCCACGCGACATACTGGGAAAACGGATGGACAGCGCCGAGCTGAATGTCTTTTCCGTCAGCCAGAGCCATATAGGCAGCGAACCAGTCTTTCATGACCAGCGGCACGCTCCAGCCGTCAAGCAAGACGTGGTGGAAGCTCCAAATAAACCGATAGGCCGTATCGCTTATGCGCAGCAACGTCCAGCGCATAAGCGGCGGTTCTGTGATCGCGAAGCTGCGCTTGCGATCCTCCTCCAAAAAGGCGTCCCACTCCGCTTTCTGCTGATCGGCGGGCACATGCCGCCAATCTTGTTCATCCACGACAACCTGGACGTGCTTGCGAACGATCTGATGCGGCGTGGACACCCCGTCCCAAATAAACGATGTACGCAAAATGGAGTGGCGATCCACGACTTTTTGCCACGCCTGCCGGAAGACGTCGACCTCGACATGGTGCATCGTCATGGAAAACTGAACCACGTAGTCTCCGCCCGCATGTTCGTACAAGGAATGGAAAAGCATTCCTTCCTGCAATGGCGTCAGCGGATAGACGTTCTCGATCGAGCGATCCCGGCCCACATAGTTGTCGATGGCGCGCTGATCCAGTCGCGCTAACGGGAAATCGGATGGGGTGTAGCCCCCTGCCTCTTCTGATCGGCAATGTTCCATAATCTCGCGCAAAGACTCCATGTAATCACGGGCAAGCGCTTCGATTGTTTCTTGGTTATGGATGTTCGCGTTGTACATCCAGGTGATATGCAATTGCTCCCCGGAAATGGCGCTGTTTACATCAATCAAATGAGCGCGGATCGCGTCTGCGGCGATATTCGCCCCTCGCGACTCCTCGGCCATGGCGAACTTCGCGCCAGCCGATACCACCTGGTCAAACTGCCCGAGGTAGTTGAAGCTGATCTCCGGCTTCGTATAGGCTTGCAGCTGCTCTTTCCACTCGTCATCATTGCTGAGGTATTGCAGGATGCCGTAGCCGATGCCTTTTTGCGGAATGTGGCGCAGCTGCTCCTTGACTGCTTTCAGCACATGCCCCCATGGCTTCGACTGGTCAAAGTCAAGCTGTACCGGATACATGCTCGTGAACCAGCCAACCGTCCGGGACAAATCCGCGCCTTCGATGATTTCCTCGCGTCCGTGCCCTTCCAGATGGACATGCAACGTCTTTTGCCCTGTCCAACGCTGCATCGCTTTCGCCAAAGCGGCCAGCAATACATCGTTGATTTGCAGGCGGTAAGCGGTAAGCGTCTCATGCAGCAAGGCGCGCGTCTCGTCTGCCCGAAGCGAAAGCGTCACTTGCTTCGCAGCCGCTTCTGTATTCTCGTTCGGCTCGTACGGATGATCGACCGGAAGCGGGCTTCCGCCGCTGCTTTGTTGCAGCCAGTACGCTTTTTCCTGCTCTAGCGCATCCGAGTCGGCATAG
Source organism: Brevibacillus sp. FSL K6-0770 (assembly GCF_038000275.1). NCBI lineage: Bacteria > Bacillati > Bacillota > Bacilli > Caryophanales > Paenibacillaceae > Brevibacillus > Brevibacillus sp. FSL K6-0770. Next base: position 2,864,523 of record NZ_JBBOBQ010000001.1, on the reverse strand, counting down.
TCAGCCAATTTTTCCGCCCACATTTTGAACGAAGTCGTTTTCGCCGGGAACGACACGTCTGCATGGTTCGCCAATTGCTCGTAGGCATGCTGCAAATCTTCGAGCAAAATGCGCCACGAGACGCCGTCGACGACCAGGTGGTGAACGACGAGCAGCAATCGGCCCGCTTTCTGTTCACCCAGATTGAAATACACGGCTTGAACGACATTGCCTTCCGCAATGTTCAGACTCGCTTGCACTTCGCTGGCGATTTCCTCCAGGCGGGCTGCCTGCTCTTGTTCTTGTGTCGAAAGGTCGGACAAATCCACGCAACGGAACGGGGTGTGGTCGCCAAGTCCGTTCATTTGCTGCGTCCACGCGCCGTCCACGAAAGAAAAGCTCATGCGCAACGCATCGTGGTGGGACAGCAAGCTTGCGATGGCACGCTCCAGCACGGATACGTCAACGGGTTGCTGAACGGTCAGCAGCAAAGATTGATTCCAATGGTGCAACGACGGTTGGTCGGCTGCAAAAAACCACTTCTGAATCGGGGTAAGCGGCACATTTCCCGTCACGATGCCCTGTTCGTTTTCCCATTTCGTATGGGGCAACTGGCTGGAATCCGCCACGACGCGCAGCAATTCGGCAATCGTCTGGTTTTCGAACAGTTGCTTTGGCGTGAGCCGAATCCCGAGCTGGTTGGCCCGGGCCACGATCTGGATGCTGAGAATCGAATCGCCGCCCAGTTCAAAAAAGTTGTCGTGGATGCCCACATCAGCGACACCCAGCACCGTTTTCCATATATCCGCAAGCTTCACTTCCAGCTCCGTTGCAGGAGCGACATAACCGCTGGCGGCCTCGCTGCGCGCATACTCGGGAGTCGGCAGCGCCCGGCGATCCACTTTTCCGTTCGGAGTCAACGGGAAGCTGTCCATCTGCACGAAAGCGGACGGGATCATGTACTCAGGCAGCTTATCTTTCAAATACGAACGCATCTCGACAGGCTCGACGGTTTGGCCGCCTGCAAAAACGAGGTAAGCGGCAAGCCGTTTGTCGCCAGGGGCATCCTCGCGCACCATGAGAAACGCTTCTTGCACAGCCGGATGGCGAAGCAGTGCCGTCTCGATCTCGCCCAATTCGATGCGGAAACCGCGGATTTTCACCTGGCTGTCGATCCGCCCGATAAACTCGATCGCGCCGTCTGGCAAATAACGCACCAGATCGCCCGTCCGGTACAGACGCGAAGCTTTTTGCGGGTCGAACAGATTGTCGACGAACCGCTCTGCGGTCAGCTCCGGGTTGTTCAAGTAACCGCTGGCAAGCCCATCGCCGCCTATATACAATTCGCCAGCCACGCCCAGCGGAACGGGCTGTCTGTTTTTGTCCAAGACGTACACGGTTGTGTTGCTGATCGGTCGGCCAATCGGGAAGGAAGTAATCTCTTCCGCCAGCTCTGTGACAGGATAGCAGCACGTAAAAGTCGTGTTTTCCGTCGGGCCGTAGCCGTTGATTACCGTCACTCCGCCCAGCGCCAGCACTTTGCGCACGTGCGGAACAGAGACGACATCGCCGCCGACGAGCAGTTGGCGCACCCCGCGCAAATAGTCCGCGTTATGGTCGACCATGATCGAGAACAAGCCTGCCGTCAGCCAAAGCGTCGTTACTTTGTGCTGCACAATCGCTTCGCCCAGTTCATCGAGGGATGGCAAATCCGGCGGCATCAGCACCAGCTTGGCTCCGTTCAACAACGCGCCCCAGATTTCAAAAGTAGCCGCGTCAAACGAAACCGTAGACGCTTGCAGGAATACATCCTCTTCGGTGATCGTGACGTAGTTTGTGTTTTTGACCAGGCGGACGATGCCGCGATGAGCGACGAGAACCCCTTTTGGCGTGCCTGTCGAACCGGACGTGTAAATGACGTAGGCGAGACTGTCTTTTGTCGCATCCACGGCAGGCGCAAGCGGACTTTCCGCTGCCCACTTTTTCGCATCGCGGTCGAGATAGACCGTGCGGCGCTTGCGTCCTTTCCATTGCTTGCCTAGATGTTTTTGCGTCAGCAAAATCGATACGTTGGCATCTGCCAGCATGAAGGCGAGGCGCTCTTCGGGATAAGCCGGATCGAGCGGCACATACGCTCCGCCTGCTTTCAAAATCGCAAGCAGACCGACGAGCATATCCAGCGAACGGTCAACGCACAGCCCGACGAGAGTGCCTGCTTCCACGCCTTGCTTTTGCAAGTAGTTGGCGAGCTGATTCGCTCTTGCTTCCAGTTCGGCATAGGTCAATTGCTGGTCACCCGCAACTGCGGCGATGCGCTCCGGGTACCGGGCTGCTGTTTCTGCAAACAGTTGGTGCGCCGTTTTGTCGCGCGGATAGTCGGTGGCTGTCTCGTTTTGCTCCACCACCAGCCTATTCCATTCGCTCTCGCCGAGGAGGGCGAGCTGATCGAGCGACGCTTCCGGTTGCGTGACGATCGACGCCAACAAATGTTGCAAATGCTCAGCCATTCGCTCAATCGTCGTGCGGTCGAACAAGTCCGTGCTGTACTCGAATGCAGCGACGAGGGTGTCTTCCTTCTCTCGCATCGTCAAAGTCAGGTCGAACTTGGAAGTCGTCAGATGGCTCTCGGTATCCACTGGCGCAACGTGAAGACCTGCTGTCTCGACGTCCTCGAGTGGGAAGTTTTGCAGAACGAACATGACCTGGAACAGCTGCGAGTAGCTGAGACTGCGCTCCAGTTGCAGTTCATCGACCAGCTTTTCAAACGGCACATCTTGATGCGCATAAGCTGCCAGCGCTGTTTCGCGCACCCGCGCCAGCAATTCGGTAAAGGGCAAATCTCCTGACAAGCTCGTGCGCAAAGCAAGCGTGTTGACGAAGAAGCCGATCAATTTCTCGGTTTCCTGACGATTGCGTCCAGCTACCGGACTGCCCACGACGATGTCTTCCTGACCGCTGTAGCGATACAGCAACGTTTGGAAAGCGGCGAGCAATGTCATGAACAAGGTCGTGTTGGCTTCCTTGCTGAGCTTTTTCAAGTTAGCGAGCAGATCGTGCGAAAAGCTCGTCGTGTAAGTCGCCCCTTCGTAGCTTTGCACGGCAGGACGCGGACGGTCTGTCGGCAAAGCGAGCAGCGGTTCCGCCCCGCCGAGCTTCTCTTTCCAGTAGGCGACTTGCTGCTCCAATACTTCGCCCTCCAGCCACTCGCGCTGCCAGGCGGCAAAATCGGCATACTGAATCGGCATTGGCGCGAGCTGCGGCACTTCGCCTTTGCTGTACGCTTTGTAATGGGCAAACAACTCGCGCAGGAAGACGCCCACTGACCAGCCGTCAGAAACAATGTGATGCATGTTGATCAAAAAGACGTGCGCTTGCTCCTCTGTCCGGATCATCGACGCGCGCATCAACGGACCTTGGCGCAGATCGAACGGCCGGGCGGCATCGTCAGCAGCCAGACGCGCGATTGCTTGCTGCTTTTCCTCGCTGGAACGGTCGCGCAAGTCCACGGTATCCAGCTTCCAGTCCAGCTGCGGATGAATCACCTGCACGGCTTGTCCGTCTATGTCAGTGAACGTCGTACGCAAGCTTTCGTGACGGGCGATAATCGCTTGCAAGCTTTTTTCCCATGCTGCGACGTCGAGTTCCCCCTGCAAACGGAGCGCAAACGGAATGTTGTACATCGGGTTGTCCGGCATCAACTGATCGAAGAACCACAAGCGTTGCTGGGCAAAAGACAGCGGCAAAGCGCCATCTCTTGGCACAGGCTGAATCTGAGTCGAGCTGCCATCCGTGCCCGGCCCTCCCAGCTGAAGAGCGGCCGTTTGTTCACTCCACGCGTCAATCGTCGGGTGCTCAAAAATCGAGCGCACAGACTGCTCGACTCCAAACACTTCGCGCAGCCGGGAAATGACCCGTGTCGCCAAAAGGGAGTGACCGCCAAGCTCGAAAAAGTTATCGTGAATCCCCACTTTTTCGACTCCAAGCACCTGCGACCATATGCTTGCGATCAGCTCTTCCGCCTGATTGCGCGGCTCTGTGTATGCTTTTGTCTCTGAACGGTTCCCCCACTCCGGCTCCGGCAAGCGCCTGCGGTCGATCTTGCCGTTTGCTGTCAGCGGCATCGCGTCTAGGAACACATAAGCAGAAGGCACCATGTATTCAGGCAGTTTCGTTTTGAGCCATGCCTGCAAATCGGCAACTTCTGGCGCATCGTCTTTGGCAACCGTCACATACGCTGTCAAATGCTTCTCGCCACGGTCGTTTTCCCGCGCCATCACGACCGTTTCACTCACTTCCGGGTGCAAGGCAAGCGCTGCTTCCACTTCCCCCAATTCGATGCGGAAACCGCGGATTTTCACCTGGTTGTCGATCCGCCCGATAAATTCAATCGTGCCGTTCGGCAAGTAGCGCACCAGATCGCCCGTCCGGTACAGACGCGATCCTTTTTGCGGATCGAACGGATTCTCCACGAACCGCTCTGCGGTCAGCTCCGGATTGTTCAAGTAACCAAGAGCAAGGCCGTCTCCCCCTATGTATAACTCGCCTGCTACTCCATACGGGACAGGCTGCTTGTGTTTGTCCAAGACGTACACGGTCGTGTTGCTGATCGGTCGGCCAATCGGGAAGGAAGTAATATCTTCGGACAACTCCGTGACAGGATAGCAGCACGTAAAAGTCGTATTCTCCGTCGGGCCATAGCCGTTGATCACCGTCACTCCGCCTAATGCCAGCACTTTGCGCACGTGCGGAACAGAGACGACATCGCCGCCGACGAGCAGTTGGCGCACCCCGCGCAAATAGTCCGCATTATGATCGACCATGATCGAGAACAACCCTGCCGTCAGCCAAAGCGTCGTTACTTTGTGCTGCACAATCGCCTCTCCGAGTTCATCGAGGGATGGCAAATCCGGCGGCATCAGCACCAGCTTGGCTCCGTTCAACAACGCGCCCCAGATTTCAAAAGTAGCCGCGTCAAACGAAACCGTAGACGCTTGCAGGAATACGTCCGCTTCGCTAATCGTGACGTAGTTCGTGTTTTTGACCAGGCGAACGACGCCGCGATGCACGGCGAGAACTCCTTTTGGCGTACCTGTCGAACCGGACGTGTAAATGACGTAGGCGAGACTGTCTTTTGTCGTATCTACATCAGGCGCAAGCGGGCTTTCCGCTGCCCACTTTTTCGCGTCGCGGTCGAGATAGACCGTGCGGCGCTTGCGTCCTTTCCATTGCTTGCCTAGATGCTTTTGCGTCAGCAAAATGGAAATTTTCGCATCTGCCAGCATGAAGGCAAGACGCTCTTCGGGATAAGCCGGATCGAGCGGCACATACGCTCCGCCTGCTTTCAAAATGCCGAGCAGACCGACGAGCATATCCAGCGAACGGTCGACGCACAGCCCGACGAGAGTGCCTGCTTCCACGCCTTGCTTTTGCAAGTAGTTGGCAAGCTGATTCGCTTTCGCTTCCAGCTCGGCATAGGTCAATTGCTGATCACCCGCAACTGCGGCGATGCGCTCCGGGTGCCGGGCTGCCGTTTCCGCAAACAACTGGTGCACCGTTTTGTCGCTCGGATAGTTGGTTGCCGTGTCGTTCAGTCCGACAAGCAGATGCTGTCTTTCTTCGGGACGGAGCAATGACAGCGCAGACAGGGACTGCTCCGGATTGTCGACGATAGCTTCCAGAATAAGTGCCAGCTGGTCGAGTGTTCGTTCGATCGCCGCTTGTTCAAAACGGTCTGTCGCATACATCATTTTGATGCTGAACGGATCACCCGGAATCCCCACAACCGTAAGCGGATTATCCACCTCCTGGAAGTGCTGCACAGCGGAGATGGTAAAGCCGACTTCTTTCTCGTCCTCTTCGCCAAGCGGATAGTTCTCGAATACGAAAATGCTCTCGAACAGCGGTGTCCCGCGCGGAACGTCCGTCCAGCCCTGAATGTCGACCAACGACGTGTATTCATACTGGCGCACTTTGGATTGCTGTTCCTGCAAAGCTTTGAACCAGTCAGCCAATGATTGCTCCGGTTCGATCTTCGCTTTCATCGGCAACGTGTTGATAAACATCCCGACCATTTGCTCGACGCCAGGCAGGTCGCTCGGACGGCCGGAGCCGGTTACTCCGTACACGACGTTTTCCTCGCCGCTCAACCGGCTGAGCAAAATCGCCCATGCCCCTTGCACGATCGTGTTGACCGTGACTTTATTCGTTCGCGCCAGTTTGGCAAGCGCTTTGGTCACTTGCCCAGTCAGAGCGCGGGTCGCTTCCCCGATCTGCTTTTCCAGTCCCTCATGGCCCGCGGTGCGCTTGGTGTGCGTTTCGAACGGAATCGGCGTAGGATTTTCCATCGGCCCCAAAAACTCGCGCCAAAACTGCTCGGACGCCGTCTTGTCCTGACGGCGGAGCCAGGAGACGTAATCCTTGAATGGCCTTGCCTGCGGCAGTCGCAAGTCTTTGCCTTGGCGGTACGCTTCATAAAAATCGAGAACTTCCTGAAACACGATCGGGCTGCTCCAACCGTCCAGCAGCAGGTGGTGGAAGCTCCAGATCAGTCGGTGTACGGCTTCGCCCAGCTTGATGATCGTCACGCGCATGAGCGGGGCTTCGCTCAAGTCGAAGCCCGCCGCTTTTTCATTTTGCAAAAACGCCGCCAGCATGCTCTCCTGCTCGTCACTTCCGTATGACGACCAGTCTTTTTGCCGGATAGAAAAAGGAACGCTTTCGAAGACCGCCTGCAGCGGCTTCTCCGTCTCTTCCCAGATGAATCCGGTACGCAAGATCGAGTGGCGCTGAATCACTTTCTTCCACGCTTTTTCAAAGGGAACGATGTCAAGCTCGCCTGTAAGAATCGCCGTAGTTTGAATCATGTAAGCCGATCCTTCCGAGTACAGCGAGTGGAACAGCATGCCTTCTTGCAGTGGGGTTAGCGTATATAGATCAGTGAGATCCCCCATGGAGTTCATTCCCCTTTCTATTTTTTAACCTTGCGAGCACCTTGTTCAAAGCGCTCTGACTCAAGTCTGCATCCTCGAAGTCTTCCGCTCTGTAGCTTTGTTTCTCCGCCTGGATCAATGATTGCAAAGCGTCCGTGTAGTGACGGGCAAATGTTTCGATATGCGATTCGCTGTACAGTCTTCCGTTGTAGAGGAAGCTGAGGCCGAGCTTGCCTTCGGTGACGGCCCCCACGACATCGATCAGGTGAGTCCGTCTGTTGTCCGGGCCGCTGTTTGCGCCCCGCTCGCCTTCTGCGTATGCCAGAAGCGCTTTCGCATCTGCCGCCTGGTGGAATTGTCCCAAATAGTTGAAGCTGAGCGGCGCTTGCGGAATCGCCTTTAGCTTTTCGACCAGTTCAGGGTCTTGCGCCATGTAGCGCAGCAGGCCGTAGCCGAGACCTTTGTGCGGAATTTGTTGCAGCTTTTCTTTGACTCGCGCAAGCGCATCCTCGGAAGACGTGTTTGGCTCCAGTTGAATCAGGAGCGGGTACATCGACGTAAACCAGCCGATGGTGCGCGAAAGGTCGACGTCCTCGAACAACTCTTCGCGACCGTGTCCTTCGAGATTGACCAAAAGCGCGGACTCGCCCGTCCATTTGCCGTATGCCAACGCCAGCGCCGTCAACAAAATATCGTTGATTTGCACGCGGTAGCGGGATGGAACTTTTTGCAGCAGGGCGTCCGTCTCTTCTTCTTCCAGGTGGATCGTCAACATCCGGCCGTTTGCTTCTGTGTTTTCCGCCCAGTCATGCACGGGCAGTGGGTGACCCGCCAGTTCGTCTGCCGCCTTGAGCCAGTAATCCTGATCAACCAGCATCCGCTCAGAGGACGCGTATTTATGCAATTTTTCTGCCCATGCCTTGTAAGAGGTCGTTTTCGGCGGCAGTTGAATCTTGTTGCCTTTTTCCGCTTGCCCGTACGCTGTTTGCAAGTCTTCGATCAGGATGCGCCACGAGACACCGTCGACTGCCAGGTGATGAATGACCATCAAGAGGCGGCCTGGTCGGTCGTACCCGAGATCGAAGTAGACGGCTTTGAGCAGCGGCCCGTTCTGCAAATCCAGGCTTGCTTGGGCCTGCTGTGCGAGCTTTTCGATCTTCCGCGCCTGCTGGGCTGGCGGACTCATGGACAAATCCTCCACTTGCAGCGGCACTTCCGAATCGACGTCGGCATATGTCTGCTTCCACTGTCCGTCTGCGAAGGTGTATCGCAAGCGGAGCGCGTCGTGATGAGCAAGCAGTTGGGCAACGGCTTGGCTCAAATACTCTTCCTCCAACGGTTCGTTCACTTGCAGCAGCATGGATTGGTTCCAATGGTGCGGCGTCGGTTGCTCTTGCTCGAAAAACCATGTCTGGATCGGCAAAAGCGGCACCTCGCCCGTCACGTTCCCTTGTTCTGCGTCCACCTTTGTACTTTGGCCTGCAACTTTTGCCAGCTCGGCAATGGTTTGCTGATCGAACAATTGCTTGGGAGTCAAATGGATGCCGGCCTTGTTCGCGCGGGCGACGATTTGAATGCTGAGAATCGAGTCTCCTCCAAGCTCAAAAAAGTTATCATGAATGCCGATGCGGTCCATGCGCAGTACAGCGCACCAAATGTCTGCCAGCGTTTGTTCGACATGGCTTGTAGCCGCTGCAAATGCGTCCTCTTCCCGGCTGCGTTCCAAAACAGGGGCTGGCAGCGCTTTGCGGTCCACTTTTCCGTTCGGAGTAAGCGGCAAAGCATCCAGCATGACAAAGGCGGCAGGCACCATGTAGTCCGGTACGTGTGCTTTGAAGTGCTGGCGCAGCTCGGCTGTCCCAAGCTCTTGCTCGGCGTCCTTGACTGCGTAGGCGACGAGCTGCTTCATGCCCGCCTCATTTTCGTGGACGATCACCACCGAGGCCGTAATTGCCGGGTGTTTGGCCAAGACCGCTTCCACTTCGCTCAACTCGATGCGGAACCCGCGAATTTTTACCTGGTTGTCGAGCCGCCCGATGAACTCGATCAGACCGTCCGGCAAGTAGCGCACCAGGTCGCCTGTGCGATAAAGACGTGCCGCCTGATCAGTTGCAAACGGATTGGGCACAAACCGCTCTGCCGTCAAATCTGGGCGGTTCAGGTAGCCTTCCGCCAGACCGTCGCCGCCGATGTACAGCTCGCCAGTCACGCCAATCGGAACGGGCTGCATGTGACGATCGAGCACGTATGCCGTCGTGTTTTTGATCGGACGGCCGATCGGGAAAGTGTGGGCCGATTCGGGCATAATCGTGACCGGATTGCAGCAAGTGAATGTCGTGTTTTCGGTCGGGCCGTACCCGTTGATCACCGTCAGCCCTGCGATTTCCAGCGCTTTTTTCACATGCGGAACGGATACGATATCTCCGCCGACGAGCAGTTGGCGAACCCCGGACAAATATTCCTTGTGATGGTCGACCATCAGCGTGAACAGCCCGGCTGTCAGCCAAAGTGTCGTCACGTGGTGCGACTGGATCGCTTGCCCGATTTCTGCGAGCGACGGCAGTTCTGGCGGCAGCAGGACGAGCTTCGCCCCGTTCAAAAGGCTGCCCCATATCTCGAAAGTCGCCGCATCGAACGACACGGTGGACGCTTGCAGGAACACGTCTTGCTCCGTGATCGTCACATAATCCGTTTCCTTGACGAGGCGGACGATGCCGCGATGAACGACAAGCGTTCCTTTTGGCAGTCCGGTCGAGCCGGATGTGTAGATGACGTAAGCGAGACTTTCCGCTGTCGTGTCCACGTCAGGCGCCTGCTCGCTCTCCTTGGCAATCAGCGGCCAATCGCGATCCAGGGCAATCGTAGTCCGTTCCCCTGACGGCAAGCCGGGCATGAGCTGCTCCTGCGTCAGCAAGACCGTGATTCCGGCGTCGCCCATCATGTAGGCCAGACGCTCCTCTGGATAATCAGGATCGAGCGGCACATAGGCTCCACCAGCCTTGAGTATGCCGAGCATCCCGATCAGCATTTCCGGCGAACGTTTGACGCAGAGGCCGACGAGCGCACCCGGCCGCACTCCTTTTTGTTGCAAGTAGTTGGCTGTCTGGTTGGCCCGGCGCTCCAATTCCGCGTACGTAAGCGTCTGATTTCCCGCAACGACCGCCAGTCGCTCAGGATAAAGCAGCGCCGTTTCCCGGAACAATTGATCCACCCGTTTGTTTCGCGGATAAGCGGTCGTCGTGTCGTTCCACTCCACCAGCAATTGCGCTCGCTCGCTCTGGTTCAGCAGCGGCAATCGGGCAATACCCTGATCCGGCATATGAACGATAGCTTCCAGCAGCTGAACAAAATGCTGCGACAGTCGCTCCATCGTCGCCTCATGGAACAGCGCTGTGTTGTATTCAAACGTGGCGAACAGTCCGTTTTGTTTTTCCGCCATCGTCAGCGTCAGATCGTATTTGGAAGTGACCAGATGCTTGTCCATCTCAAAATCAGCCACACGGATACCAGCTTTTTCGTCCAAGTTCAGCTGGAAGTTTTGCAGGACAAACATCACCTGGAACAGCGGCGAGTAGCTGAGACTGCGCTCCAGCTCCAACTCGTCGACCAACTTTTCAAACGGCAAATCTTGATGGGCGTATGCTTCGAACGCCGTCTCCCGCACTCGTGCCAGCAACTCGCGGAAGGTCGGTTCTCCTGACAAGTCCGTCCGCAGCACCAATGTGTTGATGAAAAAGCCGATCAGCGGCTCCGTCTCTTGTCTGTTCCGTCCCGCGACAGGGCTGCCGACGAGGATGTCCTCCTGCCCGCTATAGCGGTAGAGCAAGACTTGGAAGGCAGCGAGCAAGGTCATGAACAAGGTCGCGCCTTCTTCCTGGCTGAGCTTGTTCAGCTTTGCGTACAGCTCGCCTGAAAGCTTGATCGTATGCATCGCGCCATCATGCGTCTGGACGGCAGGACGCGGCTGATCTGTCGGCAAAGCCAGCAGCGGTTCGGCTCCGCTCAGCTTTTCTTTCCAGTACGCAAGCTGCTCGGCAAGCACTTCCCCTTCCAGCCACTTCCGCTGCCAGACGGCGTAATCTGCGTATTGCACCGTAATCTCGGCCAATTCAGGCGCTTCTTCCCGCACAAACGCTTCGTACAGCGCCCGCATTTCTTTGAGGAAAATGCCGATCGACCAGCCGTCGAAAATGATATGGTGCAGGTTGAATAAGAAGACGCACTCTTGCTCCGCCAGACGAATCAGGGTGGTGCGCAGCAAAGGACCTTGGCTCAGGTCAAACGGCGTCGCCGCTTCCAATCCGGCCAAGCGATGAGCTTCCGCTTCCCGCTCGTCTGCTGGCATCCCGCGCAAGTCGATCACGTTCAGCTTTCCATCCAGCCGGGAGTGAATCACTTGCACCGCTTCCCCATCCACATCGCCAAAAGTCGTCCGCAAGCTTTCGTGGCGCTGGATCAGCACTTGCAGGCTCTTTTCCCAAGCGGCGATATCCAAATCTCCCAGCAAGCGCACGGCTGACGGAATGTTGTACAACGTGCTGTCTGGCATCAGGCGATCCAGGAACCAGAGGCGCTGTTGCGCGAACGACAGCGGCAAATGAGCTTCCCGTGAGACAGGCAGCATCTGCGCTTCCGTTTCGTTCTGCCCAATCGCTCCAAGTGTCTCGGACAGCTCAGCAACAGTCGGCCGCTCAAAAATCGCGCGGATCGGCACTTCTTTCGCAAACGTTTCGCGCAGACGGGAAGCTACTCGTGTCGCCAGGAGAGAATGTCCGCCCAGTTCGAAAAAGTTGTCGTGCACCCCTACTTGCTCGATTCCGAGCACATCCGCCCAGATGCTGGCGACCAACACTTCCGTCTGATTGCGCGGCGCTACGTAGCCAGCGGCAGACGCGACTTGCCCCCACTCCGGTTCCGGCAGTTGCTTGCGGTCGATCTTGCCGTTCGGTGTCAGCGGCATCGCGTCCAGCCAGACAAAGAAGGAGGGAACCATAAACTCGGGCAATTTTGCCTTGGCCCAGCTCGTCAAGACGGCACGATCGCCGCACTCCCCGTCTTTTGTCGTGATGTAGGCAACGAGACGCTTTTCGCCCAGCTTGTCTTCTTTGGCCACGACCACTGCTTCCTTGATCTGTGGATGGCTGCGCAGGACAGCCTCCAGCTCGCCCAATTCGATCCGGTAGCCGCGAATTTTGACCTGGTGGTCGATGCGGCCCAAATACTCCAGCTGTCCGTCGGGCAAGTAACGAACGAGATCGCCCGTGCTGTACATCCGCGCATCCGGGTCGGGATGGAACGGATTGGGCAAAAATCGTTCTGCCGTCATTTTCGGACGCTTCAAGTAACCGCGCGCCAAGCCGTCACCGCCCAAATACAGCTCCCCAGGCAAGCCCAACGGCACGGGCTGCAGCTTGGCATCGAGAACATACGCTTGCGTGTTGGACAGAGGACGGCCAATCGTCGGCTCTGTCTTTGCCCCTTTTGTCACCTGGACATAAGTGGAGTACGTCGTATCTTCCGATGGGCCATACAAGTTGAAAACTTTTTGCACATGCCCAAGCGCGTACAGACTTTGCGCCAGCGTGTTCGGCAGCGGTTCTCCGGCGAGATTGACGACCCGCACGCTCGGCGGTATCGCGTTCATCCGCACCAGTTCCTTGGCCGCAGATGGCACGGTATTGATCAAAGTCACCTCTTTTGCCGCTGGCAGGCTTGGCAAATGCAAGGCGTTGTCCGCCAAAATCACTTTGCCGCCGCAACTCAAGGTCACGAATATTTCATACACGGACAAGTCGAAGCAAATCGAAGTGGACGCGAGCACGCCGCTCATTTCTTCAGCCGAGAAGACGGTTTTCGCCCAGAAAATGAAGGCAATGACGCTGCTGTGCTGAATCGCCACCCCTTTTGGCAGACCTGTCGAGCCGGATGTGTAAATCACGTAAGAAAGGTTGGTTGGAGCAGCCAGATTCGGCACATTTGCTTCCGGCTGGGCCGCCATGCACGCCCAGTCGCGATCCAGGCAAATCACTTGTGCTGTATGCTCAGGCAACATCGCCAGCAAGCGTTCTTGCGTCAGCACGATCGCCGCCTGCGAATCATCCAGCGTGTAGCCAATCCTGTCTTGTGGATAGGCAGGATCAATCGGCACGTACGCACCGCCCGCCTTGATAATTCCCAGCAAGGCGACAATCATCTCGGCCGTCCGCTCCATCAGGACAGCGACCAATACTTCCGGTCCGACGCCCTGCGCCCGCAGGTAATGTGCCAGCTGGTTCGCCCGTTTGTTCAGTTCCGCATATGTCAACCGCTCGGTTCCGACGACCAGAGCTTGCGCGTCCGGCGTTGCCTCCACTTGCGCCTCGAACAGCTGGTGCATCACCAGGTTGCGCTCGTACGGCATGTCGGTCGCATTCCATTCCACCAACAGCTTGTGGCGCTCCGCTTCCGTGATGATGGACAAGTCTGCGAGCTGTTCGTGCGGCTCACGCATGATTGCTTCCAGCACACTGCTCAACTGGGCCAGCACCTTGTCCATGGCTGGCTGCTCGAATCGGCCCGTTTCATAAATCAGTTTGAGCATCAGTTCTTCGCCGGGCGCTACCACGAGCGTCAGCGGATAGCTCGTCTGCTCGACCGCTTTGACTTCCCCGAGCAACATGCCGGATTCGGAATCCACACTTGTGCCGGACAAGTAGTTCTCAAAGACGAAAATGCTGTCAAACAACGACTGGCCGCGCGGCACCTCGCTCCAGCTCTGGATGTCCACGAGCGGCGTAAACTCGTACTGGCGCATCTCGCTTTGGGCCTGCTGCAAGCTTTGCAGCCAGTCGATGACCGTCATCTGTTCCGGGAAAAGCACACGGACAGGCAACGTGTTGATAAACAGCCCCACCATCGCTTCTGCGTCAGGCAAGTCGGTTGGCCGTCCCAGATTGGTCGTGCCAAAAACGACTTCCGCTTCGCCTGCATAACGCGCCAGGATCAGCGCCCAAGCCCCTTGCACAACCGTATTCAGCGTCAACTGGTGCTTGCGGGCAAAAGCGAGCAAGTTCGCTGTCGCCCGTTCGGACAAAAGCAGCTTGTGGTCTGCGTATTCTTTTGGCTGACCCGCGCTGCCACCCGATTTCCCCATGCCAAGCGGCGTCGGCACGCCAAAGCCCTGCAAATAGTCGCGCCAATACTGCTGCGCTTCTTCCAGGTTTTGTCGTTTCAGCCAGGCAATATAGGCTGAAAACGGAGGAATGGCGGGCAAGCTCGCTTCCTTGCCATGCGAGGCTGCGGCATAAAACGCCTGCCAGTCCTGGAACACAATCGGCGTGCTCCAGCCATCGAGCAACATGTGATGGAAGCTCCATACAAACTGGAACGTGCTCGCATCCAGGCGAATCAACGTCCAGCGCATCAGCGGCGGACGGGCGAGATCAAAACCCCGCTTGCGATCTTGTTCCAAATACGTCTGCAAGCCCGCTTCCTGCTCAGCCGCTGTCAGATGACGCCAGTCCAGTCGCTCGACAAACGTTTTGACTTTCGCATGCACGACCTGATGTGGCTTCTCCAATCCGCTCCACAGGAAGGACGTTCGCAAAATCGCGTGGCGCTCGACGACTTTTTGCCAGGCTGCCGAAAATGCCTCTACATTCACATGCTCCAGTTTCAAAGCGAGCTGCACCACGTAATCCCCGCCTGCTTGCTCATACAAGGAATGGAACAGCATCCCTTCCTGCAACGGCGTAAGCGTATAAACGTTCTCGATCAGGCGATTGTGACCGATAAACTTGTCGAGACTGTTTTGATCCAGTTCCGCGAGCGGGAAGTCGGAAGGCGTATAGCCCCCTGCTTGCTCCGTGCGGCAATGGGCAATAATCGCTCGCAACGCTTGCACATAGTCATGAGCGAGCTTTTCAATCGTGCCCGGCTCGTACAGATCGCGGCTGAATGTCCAGCTCATCTCCAGCTGGTCTTGCGCCACCATGCTCATGACATCGAGTTTGTAAAGACGCGTCTCATCCTCGCTCACATTGGATGCCGACCAGTTCGGAATGATTTGGAACAACGCCGCGTCAGTCGTTTGGCCTTGGCCGAATTGTCCCAAGTAGTTGAAGCTGATCTCCGGCTGCGGCTTGGCTCGCAACATTTCAGCCGTTTGCCCATCCCGGCTCAAATAGCGGTGAATACCGTAGCCAATCCCTTTGTCCGGGATCGCCCGCACTTGTTCTTTGATCGACTTCAGCAAGTCACCCCAGGCCAAATCCGGCTCCGTTTCCAGCAAGACGGGATACAGGCTCGTGAACCAGCCCACCGTACGCGACACGTCCACGCCATCCACGATCGGCTCGCGACCGTGTCCCTCTACCGAGACATACAATGCCCGCTTGTTCGTCCAATCCGTAATCGTGCGCGTCAAGGCACTGAGCAGCACATCGTTGATCTGCGTGCGATAAGCAGCTGGCACTTCTTGCAGCAGCGCCCGAGTCTCGTCCGCGCTCAGCTTTGCCTTAACTTGCACGGCCAGACCTTCCGTGTTCTTGCCTTGTGGATGATCAACAGGCAGCCCGCATGCCTGTTCGCTGTCCATGCCAGTCCAATACTCATCGACAGCGCTTTGCTCCGCGTACGTTGTCAGCTCCTCCGCCCAGCTTTTGAACGAAGTCGTCTTTTGCGGCCATGCAATCTTTTGCCCGGCTTTAACCTGTTCGTAAGCGGTTTGCAGGTCTTCCAAAATAATGCGCCAGGAGACGCCATCGACCACGAGATGGTGAATCACAATGAACAGACGCTGTTCCGCTCCGAGTTGGAAATAGGCGGCACGGTGCAAAGGTCCTTTTTCGATATCCAGGCTTGCTTGCAGTTCGTCTGTGATGTGCCGCATCCGTGCTTCTCTCTCCGCCTCAGGAACGGACGACAAATCTGCGACCAGCAGCACATCTTCATCCGCAATCTCACCATGCGCTGCCTGCCATGTTCCGTTGACCTGCTGAAAGCGCAGGCGCAGGGCATCATGCTGGCGAGGCAGCGCGGCAAAAGCTTGCGTCAGCGCCGTCATATCGAGTTCTTCCCGCACTGCGAGCATGACCGACTGGTTCCAGTGATGAACGTGGCGGACATCCTGCTCGAAAAACCACGTCTGAATCGGCGTCAAAGGCAATTCGCCTGTCACGATTCCTTGTTCGGCCTGCATTTCCGGCGCTTTTTCCAGCACCACTGCGCTTGCCGCCAGCTCTGCCAATGTTTGCGCGTCAAACAAATGCTTCGGCGTTAACTGCAAACCAGCCTGATTGGCCCGCGAAACGATCTGAATGGTCAAAATCGAGTCGCCGCCCAGTTCGAAAAAGTTGTCGTGAACCCCGATCGTCTCTACGCCCAGCACCTCTTGCCAAATTTCGGCCAGCTTGCGTTCCACATCCGATTGCGGTTCGACAAAGCTGCCTTCCCACTCTGTCTGCGCGACATCCGGCAAGGGCAAGGCGCGACGGTCTACTTTTCCGTTTGGCGTGAGCGGCAGGGCTTCCATCAGCACGATGGCAGACGGCACCATGTAATCTGGCAACATTTCTTTCAAGGACTGGCGCAACTCGCTCGTCTGTCGCTCTTCTCCTTCATGGAGCACGGCGTACGCAACAAGCCGCTTCACTCCGGGGGTCACGTCTTCGCGGACGATCACCACCGACTCTGCAACCGCCGGATGAGCGTACAAGGCCGATTCAATCTCGCCCAGCTCAACCCGGAACCCGCGAATGCTTACTTGATCGTCGGCACGTCCGATAAACTCGATGCTGCCATCTGCTGCATAGCGCACCAGGTCACCAGTCCGGTACATCCGGGCACCTTCAATCGGAGAGAACGGATTCGGCACAAAGCTCGCTTCCGTCAAGTCAGGACGGTTCCGATAGCCGCGCGCCAGACTTTTTCCCCCGATGTACAGCTCTCCGACTACCCCTACAGGTACAGGCTGTCTGTTTTCATCCAACACGTAGACAGACACATTGTCGATCGGGCGACCAATCGTCGGCGCAGACTCGCGCTCGCCCAAAACAGGCACTGCCCCTGCTGTCGCAACCACCGTATTTTCTGTCGGCCCGTACTGGTTCACGAGCGTAAACGGCACGTCCGCAGTCGGGTATTGGTGCAGCGTATCACCGCCCGTCAGCATGTAGCGCAGCGCCGCTCCCGTCGGCCATGGCAGCGGAAGCAAGTTCTCAGCCAGCGGAGTCGGCAAAAAGCTGATGGTGATGCCTGTCTCGACCAGCCAGTCCCGCAGTTTTTCCGGCGATAGGCGAATCTCTTCCCGCGGCTGGCAAATCGTCGCACCTGCGGTCAAATACGGCCAAGTCTCCCATACGGAAGCGTCAAACGCCGTACCGGCAATTTGCGAAGCACGATCTTCTGCCGACACGCTGTAGGCGCGCTGGTGCCAGTTGACCAGATTCAGGAGCGATCCGTGCTCGATCTCTACACCTTTTGGTGTCCCCGTCGAGCCTGACGTATAAATGACGTAGGCAAGTTGATCCGCATTCGTCTTGATTGCAGGCGCAGCCGTACTTTCCGCCGCAATCTCCTGCCAATCCCGATCCAGGCACAGAAGCGCCGCTGCTTCCTGCGGCAATGCGTCAAGCAAGCGCTCCTGGGTCAAAACGAGCGACATTCCCGCATCTTTGATCATGAAAGCGAGCCGTTCGCGCGGGTACGCCGGGTCCATCGGGACGTAAGCAGCACCTGCCTTGAGAATCGCCAGTTGACCGATCAGCATCTCGCTGGAACGCTCCACGCAAATGCCCACCAAATCCTCCGAACCAATCCCTCTTTTCAGCAAAGCATGCGCAAGCTGGTTGGCTTTCGCGTCGAGCTGTGCGTACGTCAGCGCCCCTTGCTCCCCGATCACGGCAAACTGTTCCGGCAGCTCCTGTGCGATGCGCGCGACCCGTTCGTGCACTAGCAGGTCGAGGGAATAGGCGACATCCGTCTGGTTCCATTCGACGAGCATCCGGCTTTGTTCCGCACCGCCCAACAGGGGAAGCTCCACAATTTTTTGCCCCGGATCGGCGGCGATGGCTTGCAGCAGATTGCCAAAATGCTCGGCCATGCGCTCGATCGTCGTACGGTCAAACAAATCGGTGCTGTATTCAAACACGCCTTTCAATCCGTTGTCCGCCGCTTCAATCATCGTCAGAGTCAGATCGAACTTGGTCGTCTGGTTGAGCGTGACTTCATCGGGCGCAATCGCCAATGTCTCGCCTTCACGCACGCCTGTCGACATACCCTGCACAGCAAAAAGCACCTGAAACAGCGGCGAGTAGCTCAGACTGCGCTCGATTTGCAGCTCATCGACCAGTTTTTCAAAAGGCACATCTTCGTTGGCAAACGCATCGAACGCCGTCTCGCGCACGCGACGCAACAGCTCCACAAACGTAGGATCATCGGACAAATCAGTGCGCAGGACGAGCATGTTGACGAAAAAGCCGATCAAGTTTTCGATCTCTTGCCGATTGCGTCCGGCGACAGGGGTGCCAATCAAAATGTCGTTCGCATGCGTATAGCGGTACAAAAAGCTTTTGAATGCCGCAAGGAGCGTCATGAACAGCGTAGCGCCCTCTTGCCGTCCCAGCTCGCGCAGCTTTTGCCCGACCTCACCCGGCACGTAAAAAGACAAATGGTCACCGCGATAACTTTGAACGACCGCGCGTGGCCGATCTGTCGGAAGCGGCAACAGCGGCTCGCTGCCGTCCAGTTTGTTTTTCCAGTAACGGAGCTGTTCTTTCCATACGTTGTCTTGCGATTTCTCGCGCTGCCAGACGGCATAGTCCCGATACTGGATCGGCAAGGCAGCAAGCGGCAGCGCTTCTCCTTTGAGCAACGCTTCGTACACTTCGCTCAGTTCGTTCACCAGTACATCCATTGACCAACCGTCGGAGATGATGTGGTGCACGTTCAGCCAAAGGACAGACTCCTGCTCCTCCAAGCGAATCAGCATCGCCCGCAGCAGCGGCCATTGATCGAGTCGGAACGGCGTTGCTGCATCTTCCTCGGCCATTTGCTTCCACTCCGCGTCTTTTGCCGCGGCTGGCTTGTCGCGAAGATCGGTGACGCCAAGCGACAGATGCACATCCGTATGAATCACCTGCAACGCTCGCCCGTCCACATCGACGAACGTGGTGCGGAGCGATTCATGCCGCTGGATGATTTCATTCAAAGCGCGTTCCAGCACAAGCTCATCGACTGTTCCGCGCAGCCGGAAGCCGACGGGGATGTTGTACATGGCGCTGTCCGGGATGAGCCGATCGAGGAACCAGAGACGCTGCTGGGCGTAAGACAGCGGCAACTCGTCGGCACGCTGGAGCGCGGACGGCTGAATCGGGCTGTGCTTGTCCGCTTCTGCTCCATGTCGCAACGCTTGAATCCGCCGAGCCAATTCGGCTACTGTCTGATGGGTAAAAATTTCGCGCATCGGAAGCCGGACATGAAACAGCTTGGCTGTGCGGGAAAGCACCTGTGTCGCCAAAAGCGAGTGCCCGCCCAATTCAAAAAAGTTGTCGTGCACCCCGACCTGCGATACATTGAGCACTTCCTCCCAGATGCGGACGACCAGTTCCTCAACCGGATTGCGCGGCGCAAGGTAGACGTTGCCTGTATGCACGCGGCCATCCGGGAGCGGCAGCGCTTTGCGATCGATTTTTCCGCTCGATGTCAGCGGGAACTCTTCCATCTGAATAAAATGGGACGGCACCATGTAGTCGGGCAATGCTTGGCGAAGCGCTTCACGCAGCGCGTTGACGGTCCACTGCTTGTCTGCGATGAAATACGCGCACAAATACGCTTGCCCGTTATGGTCTGTGCGAGCGATCACGACAGCGTCGCGAATCGAAGCTTCCTGAATCAGCTGCGCGCGAATTTCGTCCAGTTCAATCCGATAGCCGCGAATTTTTACTTGATGGTCGATCCGTCCAAGGTACTCGATGTTGCCATCCTGACGGTAGCGTGCCAAGTCGCCCGTGCGGTACATGCGTTGTCCCACTGCAAACGGATGGGGCACAAATTTTTCGTTCGTCAATGCTTCGTTGTTCCAATAGCCTCTCGCCAAGCTCGCTCCGGCGATGCACAATTCACCAGGCACGCCGACTGGCTGCAATTGTCCATGCTTGTTCACGATATGCGTCTGAATATTGGCAAGCGGCTTGCCGATTGGCACCAGTACGTCTTGCGAATCTTTTGCCAAGGAATACTTCGTGGCATAAATCGTCGATTCGGTCGGGCCATAAATATTTTCCAGGATGACGCCAGGCAGCGCCTCGTACACTTTGCCCACCAGCTCGGACGGCATCGCTTCCCCGGCGGCAAATATATAGCGCAATGGACTTTCTTGCTGTTGATCCCGGACATAGTCGACGAACGGAATCAACATCGACGGCACAAAATTGACATGTGTCACGCCGTGATTGACCATCGTCTCCCAGATGTGGGCAGGCTCCTTCTCCGCTCCGGGATCGAGAATGACCAATCTGCCGCTCCCCAAAATCCAGCCAAAAATTTCTGCGACCGAAACGTCAAAAGTGTAGGTCGTCTTCAGCAAATACGCATCGTTTTCCAGCAGCGGATACAGTTCCTGCAAGGCAAAAATGATGTTCAACAAGCTCGCATGCTCGATCATGACGCCCTTCGGCTTGCCCGTCGAACCCGATGTGTAGATGACGTAAGCCAAATGGTTCGCATGGGAGACGCACTCCAGATTGTCCGCTGCTCCCTGGTAAATCTCAGCCGCTTCCAGATCGATGATCCGATCCGCAAAATCGACCGCTCCAAGAAAGCGATGGTTCACCAGCAACAATTCACTTCGGCTATCTTGCAAAATATATTCAATGCGTTCCTTCGGATGGGACGGATCAATCGGCAAGTACGCCCCGCCCGCCTTAAAAATGGCCAAAATCGCAATCATCATCTCCACGGAACGCTCGGTAAGCAAACTGACCATGCTTTCCGGGCCGATTCCTCTCGCCCGCAACAGCTTCGCCAGTTGATTTGCCTTTTCGTTCAGCTCCCGATAAGTAAGGACTTGTTCTCCCATGACCAGCGCGATGCGCTCTGGCTCCCTCTCGGCGCGCTCTTCAAAAATTTGGTGGATCAGCTTATCTGTAGGATAATGGCGGTACGTATCGTTAAAGGAATGCAGTTGCAGCTGTTTCTCTGCCGGATCAACCACTTCGAGCTTTTGCAAAAGGATGTCCGGCGCATTTGTCACTTGTGTCATGATGGTGGTGAGTTGTCGACTGATGTGAAGGAGCTGTTCTTCGCTAAAAACAGCAGCATTGTATATATATTTGATGGTGATGACATCACTTGGGGTAACCATTACGTTCAGGTCGTAGTTGGTTTGTTCAAAAGCAGATAGATGAGTGAGGGTAAACTCTTCGTTGTACTGGTTCAGACGAGTCAGAAATTGCTGGCCCATCGGATAGTTCTGGAACAGCAGAATATGGTCAATCAGTTGCTGGTTGCCCTGAATGTCGGCCAAGGAAAGATAATGGTATTTGGCAAGCGAGAGCGCTTCCTGCTGCACTTGCTTCACCAGCTCGGAAAACGTTTGCTCCGCTCCCGCCTGGACGCGGATCGGCACCGTGTTGATGAACAGTCCGACCATCTGTTCGACGTTCGGCAGGTGGCTCGGACGTCCGGAGACAACCGAGCCGAACACGACGTCTTCCGTGTTGCACTGGCGTTGCAGCATCAGCCCCCAAATCGCGCGGAACAAATTGTTAAGCGTCACGTGCAATTGCTTGGCGAGCTTGTTCAAGCTATCCGTCAACGCCTGCTCAATCGCAAACACCAATTCCGCCTGTCTGTAGCTGTTTTTGCCGCCCTGCTTGTGTATAAAGCTGGTCGGTTCATAGCCGCTTATATACTCAGCCCAGCTCGCTTTTGCCTCTTCGGCGTCCTGCTCTCCCAGCCAACTGATATACGTGCTGTAAGGGTAAACCGGGCCAAGCTCGACGGGCAGGCCGCCTTTTCGCTGTTGATAAATTTGAAAAAAGTCGTTGAGGACAATCGGAATGCACCAACCGTCCAGCAAAATATGATGGTGACTCCAGAAAAGGGTATGCGTGTCAGCCGAAGTCCGGACAAGAGTGAGACGGATCAGTACGTCTTTGGCCAAATCGAAGCTTGCTTGGCGGTCTTTCTGCGCAAAGTCTTCCAGGTAGGCAGCTTGCTCCTCTTCAGAAAGGTGGGTAATATCCAGCACCTGAACCTTTGTCTTTCTTTCCCTGAGCACGATTTGCCGGGGCTTTTGTACTTTTTCCAGGAGAAAGACCGTTCGGAGAATATCGTGTCGTTCAATCAGCGCGTTCAAGCTTTGTTCCAGGATAGCTGGATCGATGAGCCCTTTGATCGTAAAGCGCATTTGTTCAAAATAGGACTCGCTTCCTTCGTCCAGGAGGGAATGAAACAACATTCCCTCCTGCATAGGAGTTAACGGGTATATATTGTCGACCTTTTTCCTTGACACGACTACTCTCCTCCTGAGTTTCAGTTACTTACAAATCGCTAATCAAGTCCATAATGTCGTCCAGCTCACTCCGCGAGAGGTTCTTGTCCACAAAATCGCTCGGTGTCAGCTCGGTTTCTGTCTTTTGCAGGCAGTGGGCAAGCAGCGCATTCAGATGCGCTTGATAAAGCTCCAGCAGCTTGTCGATCGTCGCTTTGCGGTACTCATCGCGATGGTACTGTATGTGAATGGTCAGCTCTCCGTTGCTGATTTTGGCAAATACATCCAGTTGCTGCGTGCGCTCAGCATTTGCTCCGCGCACACTTCCCTGCGGAAGATGCGAAAGCGTGAGCCAATCGGTTTCCAGTCCGGCATCGAGCTGCTCCCATGCATGAACGACGATCTTTGGCTGGAGCGTAAAATCGTCCGGATGCTTGTGCCGAAGGTCAGTGAGCTGCTTGAGGATGGAATACCCGCTTCCTTGATGCGGAATCGCCCGCAGCATTTCTTTGACCTGCTTGATCTGCTCCCCCGGATCGCCTGACTTCGCAGCGGAGAGGACAACCGGGAACAGCGAATGGAACCAGCCCACCGTCCGCGACACATCCAAGCTTTTTGCTGCCGACTCGCGCCCGTCTTTTTCCAAAAAAACGGTGACATCGTCTGCTCTTGTCCAGTCCCGCAACGCCATGCCCAAGGCGGCCAACAAAAGCTCCTGCGCTTCCGTCTGATAGGCGTGATTGGCCTCGTGCAGCAGATTGGCTGTCTCTGCTTTCGCGAAACGAATGGCTGCTGTCGCCGTGCTTTGTTCCGTTCGGGAAAGCGGCTCCTGATCTTGTGGCAGCGGACGGGTCGGGCTGGACGCGATTTTTCTCCAATAGCCCAGTTCGCTCGTCAGCTTCTTGCTGTTGGCTGCGTTGTGCAGTTCTTCCGCCCAGCTCTGATACGAGTGGGTTTTGTTTGGCAAGGCGATTGGCTCGCCCGCAGCTTTTTGCTTGTAGGCGGTTTGGAAGTCTTCCAGAATGATCCGCCAGGAAGCATCGTCCACAACCAGCTGATGAATCGCCAGGAGCAGATGGTCGCCTGTCCTCGTCATGAACAGCGCAGCCTGCACGAGCGGCCCTTCCTGCAAATTCATCCCGGCTTGCCATTCGTTTGCTTTTTCTTCCACTTTTCCCGCTATATCCAGCTCCTCCGTACAATCAAACGCGCGGAAGCCGAACAGCTTGCCTTCGTTCCCCTGATGGAACTGGACAATCCCCTGCTCTGTCTCGCGAAAACGCATGCGCAAGGCATCGTGCTGCAAAACGAGCGCGTTCAGCGTCTCCACGACCCACTCACGCTCCAGGCCATCCCGGCAAAACAGCATCCTCGCCTGGTTCCAGTGGTGTCGATCAGCTGTGATCCGTTCAAAGAAATCGCGCTGGATCGGCGTCAGCTTGACAAGCCCCTCTACCAGTCCCTGTTCGATGACGACCTGCTCGGACGTGACGAATGGGGCAATCTGTTCAATCGTCGGGTACAGGAACAGGTGGTTGATCACCATCGTCCAATTGATCCGTTGCAGTCGGGAGGCGATTTGCAACCCTTTGATCGAATCTCCGCCCAGTTCGAAAAAGTTGTCGCGAATCCCGATCCGTTCGATTCCGAGCACTTCGCCCCAAATGTGCGCCAAAGTCGCTTCCAGTTCCGTGCGCGGCGCTGCATATTCCGCTTCCGCTTTCACACTGCCGTCCGGTTCTGGCAAAGCCTTGCGATCGAGCTTGCCATTGGCTGTGAGCGGGAACTGTTTCAGCAAAACGAAATGGGCCGGAATCATGTATTCAGGCAGTTCACGGCGAAGCAACTCGCGCAGTTGACCGACTGTCCACTCCTGTTCGGACAGCAGGTAGGCGCACAAGTACGCTTGGCCGTTTTGATCGTTTCGGGCTACGACCACCGCGTCCTGAATCGTTTCCTCCTGAATCAGCTTGCTGCGGATTTCGTCCAGTTCGATCCGGTATCCGCGAATTTTCACCTGATGGTCCATGCGTCCGAGGTATTCGATGTTGCCATCCTCGCGATAACGGGCGAGATCACCCGTGCGATAAATCCGCTCGCCTTTCTCCAGCGGATGAGGAGTGAATTTTTCTTCTGTCAGCGCTGGATTGTTCAAATACCCTCTCGCCAGACTTGCTCCTGCGATGCATAGCTCTCCTGGTACGCCGATTGGTTGCAGTTGTCCATGCCGATTGATGATATACATGCGATAGTTGGGCAGCGGCTTTCCGATTGGAACAGGACTTTCCTGCGAGCCTTTCGCGAGCGAGTAACGGGAAGCGTAAATCGTCGCTTCTGTCGGGCCGTAGATGTTTTCCAGCTTCACCTCTGGCAATACTTCGTACACTTTTGGCACGAGTTCATCCGGCATCGCTTCGCCGCAAGCCAAGATGTACCGCAAGCGATTTGCTTCTGTTCGCCCTTCCAAATACTCGACAAACGGGATCAGCATGGAGGGCACGAAGTTGATGTGGGTAATTCCCGCTCCGACTACCGCCTGCCAAATAGCCTTCGGGTTCTTTTCCGCCTCCGGTTCCAAAATCACCAGTTTGCCACGACCCGGAACCCACCCGAAAATTTCCGCGACTGAAATATCGAATATGTAGGTTGTCTTGAGCAAGAAGGCATCGTCCTGCAAAAGCGGGTACTCGTCCTGCATTCCGTGAAGCACATTGAGCAGCGCTCCGTGCTCGATCATCACGCCTTTTGGTTTTCCCGTTGAGCCGGAAGTGTACATGACATACACCAGATCGCCTGGCTGGTTGACCAGTGGCGGGTTGCTCGTATCCGCCGCATAGCTGCTCGCACTGTTCAGATCAAGGACCACTTCCGCCATGCTTGCCTTTTCCACAAACGGCGACTGTGCCAGCACCAGCTTGGCTCCGCTGTCTGCGAAAATGTAGGCGATTCGCTCCGCCGGACTGTGCGGGTCGATGGGCAAGTACGCTCCGCCCGCTTTCAACACAGCGAAAATCGCCACCATCATCTCGACCGACCGCTCTGCCATCAGCATCACGAGATCGTCAGGTTGCACCCCTTTTTCGCGCAAAGTGTGTGCCAACTGGTTGACCCGCTCGTTCAGCTCGCGATACGTCACGCGTTGTTCGCGGAAGACTAGCGCTGTTTTGTCAGGGGTAGCCGCCGCCCAATCCTCCAGCATCGACATGATCAGCTTGTTCGGATACGCCTTGGCTGTATCGTTCACCCGCAAAAACAAATCGCGTTTTTCGTCTTCCGTTACCAGTTCAAACCTTTTCACCTGTTGGTCCAGCCCGTGCACGGCTTGCAAAAGCAGGTGCTCAAACTGCGCGACCATGCGGAGGATCATTCCCTCGTCAAACAGGTGCGTATTGTATTCAAACACGATGTTCAGCCCGTTTTCCCGCTCCAGGACTTCGAGTGTCAGATCGAACTTGCTGATCCCGGCGTTTATATGGTGCATGTTGCTCTCCAGCTCGGTTTCCGGTGCGCCTTGCATCATGAACATCACATCGAACAACGGGTGACGGTTCCCTTCCCGCTTGACACGGGCAGCTTCGAGAATTTTGTCAAAAGGCACGTACTGGTTTTGCAAAGCCGGCAAAAGCTTTGCCTTGACCTGTTGCAAGTTATGTAAAAAGCTTTCTTCATGATCAATGGAGAGCAAAAGCGGCAGCGTATTGACGAACATCCCCAGCAGTTCTCGCGTATCTGGATGCTGTCTGCCGTCCGTAACGGTGCCGAGAATGACTTGATTGCTGTCGCTGTTCATTTTGGACAGCCAGATGGACACGATCGTGAGCATCAGCATGTACAGAGTCAGATCATGCTTGGCCGCTGTCGCCTTGAGCTTTCGCGTAATTTCCGGGTTCACGCGATACATCTGGATCGCTCCGTCAAACGTCAACTGCGGCGGGCGTTTTTTCGTCGGAAGCTGGACGGCGGGAAGCTCTCCTTGCAAAAGCGTTTTCCAGTACGCTATCTGCTGTTCGTATTCGTCGCTTGCGAACCATTCATTTTGCCAGCGTGCAAACGACTTGTACGTTTTTTCCACAGGCGACAACACCTGCTGTCCGAGCAAAGCTTGCAGCTCGCGCGCCAGGATCGACTTGGACAGACCGTCCAGCAAAATGTGATGGGAATCGAACCAGAGAACCTTTTTGTCCGCCGTCTCAATGACTCCCGCCCGCAGCAACGGCGCTTTCGCCAGATCGAACGGCTTGATCTGCTCCGCAAGCAAGCTTTGTACCGACTCCTCCTCGCCAGTCTGGCGCACAAAGGACAGCTCTGCCCGAGGAACAATCCGTTTTACAATCTCGTCGCCGCGCATGTGATACGTGCTGCGCAAACCTTCGTGCCGCAGCACCAGCTGCTCCAGGGCCACCCGAATTTGCTCCGTATCGACAGTCAGGGGGAAGTTGATCGTATAGACCACGTTGTAGGCAATCGACTCCACATCTTGCTGCTGGATGATGTACATTCGCTTCTCGACGGCGGAAGTCTCGTACTCCGCTTGCTCGTCCAGCTCTCGCAAAGGCTCCAGGCTCACCTGCTTTTGCTCCGTAAGCAGACGTTTCAACTGCCGGATGGTCGGATGCGTGAAAAGCTGGTCGTATCTGAGCGAAAGCCCGATGTTTTTGAGCTGGTGAATCAGCTGCATGACTTTGATCGAGTCTCCGCCTCGCTCCAGAAAATGGTCGTCGATCCCCATTTGCGGAATCCCCAGCACGTGGCTCCACACCTGTGCCAGTTGCTGTTCAAGCTCATCAGTTGGCGCGACGTAATCTTCCCCCAGCAACTCCGCATCGGCCTGCACGTCTGGCAAGGCGCGCCTGTCTACTTTCCCATTCGCGGTCAGCGGGAAAGCCTTCATGTGAACAAAGTACGCGGGGATCATGTAATCGGGGAGATCGTTCCCGAGCCATTCCCGCAGCTCGCCATGCGGGATTTCTTCAGGAGCAACGTAATAGCCAACCAAGTATTTGCGCCCGTCCGCTTGCTCCCTCGCCAATACCGTTGTCAGTTCAATCAGCGGATGATTCATCAAAAATGGCTCGATTTCTCCTGGCTCGATGCGGTATCCGCGAATTTTGACCAAATTGTCCAGGCGGCCGAGAAACTCGATGTTTCCGTCAGGCAAAAAGCGTGCCCGATCGCCCGTGCGGTACATTCGCTCGCCCGTCTGCGGATGGACGATGAACTTTTCCGCCGTCAGCTCCGGGCGGTTCAAATATCCGCGCCCCAGCCCTTCCCCGACAATAAACAGCTCGCCTGCCACCCCGATCGGCTGCAACGCCAGCACTTCGTCCAAAATCAGGATGCGGGTGCGGTCAATCGGCTTGCCAATCGGAATATTCGCATACGGCTTGTCCACCTCGAACATCGTCACCATGATGGTGCACTCTGTCGGCCCGTACCCGTTGTAGAGCTTGTACGTTCCGTTCCGCTCGATTTTTTTCAGCACATCCCCGCCCGTAATCACCACGCGAAACGACTGGTTGTCCATTTGCATGAACTGTTCAGCAGCACCCGTCGGCAAATAGCTGATCGTGATCCCTTCCTGGTTGCAGTAATCGTTTAAAGCGTCCAAATCGTACTTCCGTTCGGAAGGCACGATGTGCAGCGCAGCGCCAGCGAGCAAATGCGTAAATATATCCAGTGCAGACCCGTCAAAGGAAAAACTGGAATAAACCAACGCCTTGTCCGCAGGGGTTACGCCAAAGTACGGCCGATACCACTCGCAAAAGTTGACCAGATTGTGATGCTCGATCATGACGCCTTTTGCCAAACCTGTCGATCCTGATGTGTACATGACGTACACGAGGTCATCCGGGCGATTGACGTGCGGCAAATTGTTCGTGTTCTCGCTGTAGCTGTCAGGATCGTGCACGTCGATGATGTCGCAGGCACCGTTCGCTTTCTCCTCATGCAAAGCGTTTGTCAGCAAGATCGCGGCACTGCTGTCAGCCAGCATGTAGGCAATCCGCTCTCCCGGATAATCCGGGTCGATGGGCACATACGCCCCTCCTGCTTTCATTACCGCGAGAATGCTCACGATCATGTCCAGAGACTTGTCCAGCATGATCGCTACCTGATCGTCAGGCTTGACGCCTTTGCCCCTGAGATGGTGCGCCAGCTGATTGGCCCGTTCGTTTAGTTGCTTGTATGTCAAGGATTGGCCCCGATCGACGACAGCCACGTGGTCTGGCGTCACTTCCACCTGCTGTTCGAACAGCTGATGGAACGTTTTGTCGATCGGCTTTTCACCCTGTTTTGGCTCTGCACAAAGCCGCTTTAATGCCAACAATTCTCGTACTGTCGTCATGTTCAGGTTTTTGTAAAAATCCCGGTCTGCTTTGAAGTGGATCGTTCCGCCAGTAGTTTGCCGATACGGAGCGATCCGTCCATGCACGATATTTTCCCACTCGCGAATGAACAGTTCCTCGATCGCCTGATTGGCTTTGTTGTAGCAATCGAGCAGCGTATCTTCGTCGGCAAACGCAATCTCTTCCTGCACGAGAATGTCGCCTGTATCTACATGCTCGTCGATGAGGTGGATCGTCACGCCCTTGGGTGTCTCGTCCCAAACGCTCCAGAAAACAGGATCTCGTCCCTTGTTCCAGGGCAAAAGAGAAGGATGAAGGTTGATGATGCGCCCGCGAAACCGGGAGACGATTTCTTTGTCCAAAATATACCCGTATGCATAGCTGACAATCCAGTCGATCTCTTGCAAATCGGCCGACTGCGCGTGCACTTTTTCCTGGCAGATGACGACTTCGTGGTGTAATGATTCCAAGTACCGTACAACTTTGTTTCCTTTGCTCATAAATGTTGTTAGGAATAGTATTCTCACAAAAACACCACCAGTACTTCCTAAAATTTCGTTGACAAAAAAGTAACTTCGAATGAAAATCTTTGGTAGATACCAATTTTGGTACTTTTTTACATAACACACAAAATCATGTTAATTTGTAAACAGTTAACGGTCAAGGTCTTATATTTGACAAATGAATGCAATCAGCGATGATAAACCTGGAAAAAACTTGATTTACGTAGGGATCGCGGCGTTTTCCGTTACGGAATAATTTGGTATAAAAATCCAAAAACCTGATTTTCTGGCTGGTTCTGCGCGCCAGAAGCTGACAGGAAAATGGACAGGCCAAACGTGGCGGAATGAGAGGAAGTGATCCAGCAAGCAATATGGAATTTTCGTGAACAATCACTGTGAAAGGAGGTTTTAGAATCGACCATCAAGAAGGAATGGTATATATGTAAAATAATTACAATTTTGTGAATGTCAAGCGAGGAAAACTTCAGAAAAAGGTGATACTTTGTGGAGCATGTAATCGAAATTAAAGATCTCAAAAAATCGTTTGGCGACAAAAAAGTTCTGAACGGTATTTCTCTCTCGATTGGCAAAGGGCGAATTTTTGGTCTGCTCGGCCCGAATGGCTCGGGAAAAACGACTACCATGCGCATCTTGTCCTGCCTCATCGAGCCTACCTCTGGGGATATCACCATCCTTGGCCGCCAAATCAGCACGCACAAAGAAGAGATTCGCAAAAAAATCGGTTGTGTCACAGAATCCCCCGGTGTTTACGACAAGCTTTCCCTGTTGGACAACCTGGAGTTTTTCGCCGCCTGCTACCAGATTCCCAAAGCCAAGCGCGCTTCCCGCATCGAATATTTGCTTCGCCAGTTCGACTTGTGGGACAGAAGAAATGATCCTGCCGGGCGACTGTCCAAAGGGATGAAGCAGAAGCTTTCGATCATTTGCGCGATTTTGCACGATCCCGAAATCTTGTTCCTCGACGAGGTGACCGCGAACCTCGACCCCGTCAGCATTCGCAAGCTGAAAGATTTGATTCGTGAATGGGCCGCCTCTGGCAAGACGATCATTTTTTGCTCGCATATCTTGACCGAGGTTGACGAGCTATGCCATGAGTTCGCCATTATCAAGGGGGAAGTCATTCGCTTGACCACTCCGCAGCAGTTCCGTGAAGAATGGACCACCTACAATGTGATCCTCGATGTCGGATCGGATGTGCAAAAGTCGGAACAGATTATCAGGGAAGCGAAGGAAGTCGAAGCCTACAAGCGTTCGGAAAATCAGTTCCACCTGAGAGTAACCGATCCGGAGACAGCCAACCCGCAGTTGATCAAAAAGCTGGTCGCAGCCGATGTCACTATCAAATACATAACGCCTCTCTCTGTTTCGCTGGAAGACTCTTACCTGAGCTTGCTCGATCAAGAAAAGGAGGCGATCTAACATGCCGACATTCGTCATTCTCCGCGAGTGGAAAGAACTGTTTGCCAACCGTTCCGTGCTGATTACGAATCTGGCCGCGCCATTCGTGATCTTGATCATGGCTTTGATCACGACTGTGTTTGCCCAAAATGGCAAAATGGAGTTCGTCCTTACCTTGATGAAATTGACCAATCCGCTGCTGAACATGGCTGGAGACGATGGCCAGATCGCGATTGCCCGCTTCTACTTCCTCCTGTTTTTGATCGTCCCGGCGATGATCCCGCTGACCTTTGCCACCACGAGCATCATCACGGAAAAAATGACAGGGACATTGGAGAGCGTGCTGGTCACTCCCATCTCGACCAAGGAGTTCTTGCTCGGCAAAATTCTTGCCTTCGCCTTGCCGTCCGTTGCGCTGACTTGGGTCATCCAGCTCATCTTTTTAGGCTTCATCTTTGCGAGCTTTGACAACGCCAGTACCCATTTTTCCATCGTTTTCATTCTCGCGATGATCCTGCTCGTCCCGTTTGTCTCGATCATCAGCTTGTCCTTGAGCGTCGTAGTTTCCTCCAAAGTGGACAACGTCGCAGCAGCCCAGCAATTCGGCGCCTTGCTTGTACTGCCGATCATCGGACTCGCCATCAGCCAGGTGATTTTCCTCTCGATGATGAGCAATCCGCTGATCTATCTGGGCCTGGTGACAGGATGTGCCGTTCTCGCCCTGATTACGTTCCAGATCAGTGTCCAGCTGTTTGACCGCGAGCATATCATCAGCAAGTGGAAATAGCGAAAAAACCGCCTCCTGCAATCGTTGCCGTCCGCGATTGCAGGAGGTTTTTTCGTGCTCCCGCTTTTTCTTGCCATGCGAAAAAGGGCTACCCGAAGGCAGCCCGCAGTCGGCTACATGATTCGTTACCTCGCGCCAATGACGGCTTTGAGCGTCTGGGTAATCGTGTGCCAGTCTTCTTCTTGCATGTGCGAATCCAAAGGTCTTTGCAATTCCGTCAGCACATCATCCACATAATGCTCCCGTCTCATCCCTACGAGGACGCTGTGTACCTCTGGCGTAGCGCGCATCGTACGGATCGCCGTCTGGCTCAGCGTATCCGTCGCCACGAGATGCGGCCGCACTCTCGACAGCTCTGTGCGGATGTCTTGCGCCCGCTGGTAGTCTTTCGGCGTATAGTAATTCTTCAACGCCTGGGCGGCTTCCGTGAGCGCTTCCTTGTATGTATCCAGCCAGCGCAGCGTCTCTTCGCCTCCCCCGCCATGCTTCTCGATCGTTTTGCGAATATCCGTAATGACGGGATCAAACAGCATCGTTTGCACGTTGTTTACGTTTGCCGAGGAGTACAGCTTCTTCCAATACTTGCGCAGCATTGCGCCAGCTGATACTTTTTTCTTCAGCTCTTTCACTTCTTCTTTTTCCATTTTCAACGCAGGCAAAATGTGATAGACGATATGGTCTTCCACATCATCCACGCGATCCAGGCAAGCTTTGATTTGCTGGGTCGCTTCCTTCTCGTCGATGACCGTGTTCTGATCCAGGCGAATGTCTGTCAGACGGAAAATTTTGTCCTTCGCCGTGACGTCGAGCGTCCGGTTGGTCATCACTCCGAGTGCTTTTTCCTTGGCAAACAGCAAGGCACTCTTGCCCTGCGCATGGCTTTTTTCCAGCAAGGCACCCGACTCGTACATGTTCATCGGAAACTGGATCACGCGAAAATGGTGGTTCGGCGTAATCGCCTCCGCTATCTCCCAGAGCGTATCGAGCGCAACAAAGTCAAATTCCTTTGGATTGCTGCCAAACGAGTTGACACTGACTCCGTAGCATTGGATTCGCCCTGCCTCGACTTCTTGTTCCAAGTGGCGAAAAGCTTTCCCGATTCGCTCCAGCAGCTCTTCGTACGCTTCCTGCTGCTTGATTTTGTTCATTTTCGCCCACAACATATACCATTCCGGATTGTGCAGCATGTAACAATCGATCATGTCCAGCTGCAAACGCTCCAGGCTGCGCGTCAGCTGATCTCTCAAATACTCGGGATGGATGCAAATCGACATCCCTTCATGCACCGTCGTGAAGTCCTGGTACGGCTTGCCTTCCGCCGTCCGCTTCATCGTCTCTTCAGAGTCTTCGCCGACCACAATGCCTGCCTTGGATACGATCACAAGCTCTTCCCGCTTGATTTTTGCTTCCTCCACAAGCTGTTTCAGGACGCTGCCGATGACTTTCTCCGCGCTGCCGTTCGCGTACATGCTGCTGGTGTCGATCAGGTTGATTCCTTCGAGCAG
Source organism: Brevibacillus sp. FSL K6-0770 (assembly GCF_038000275.1). Lineage (NCBI taxonomy): Bacteria > Bacillati > Bacillota > Bacilli > Caryophanales > Paenibacillaceae > Brevibacillus > Brevibacillus sp. FSL K6-0770. The sequence goes on along the minus strand of NZ_JBBOBQ010000001.1, from coordinate 2,831,585 downwards.
CGCTTTGCGCAAGGCGTGCTGATACTGTTCGTCCTGTTCATCAATGCGATACGTTCCGAATCCGACCTGGCTGATCCAAACCTCGAAGCTGCCAAACGGCTTGTAAGCCAGATGCGGATTGGCTTGTGCCAGTCGCTGTGTCCCTTCCAGTGTCGCTTTTCCTGTAATCATCCGATCCCCCTGTACCCAACCAGATAGCTTTGTAATGTTGATTCGATGATCGCCAAAAGTTGTTCCTGTTCCGAATGGAGAAAGAAATGGTCGCCTTGCAGCATGTGCATTTGGAACGAAGCACTGGTGTGCTTTCTCCATGCTTCCATGTGCGCCACGGTAATGTCGGGGTCCTGCCAACCGCCAATCGCCGTCAATCCGCAACCGAGCGGCTCTTCCTCCTGGTATTGATACTGCTCGCAGATGGTGAAATCTGCCCGCAGCATCGGCAGAAGCATTTGCAAGATCTCTTCGTTTTCCTCGTTTTCAAAAAGCTCCTTCGGCGTGCCGTTCAGCGTGCGCAGCCCTTTCAGAAACTCGGCGTCAGGCAAGTGATGGATCGCTTCACCCGGATCAGGCAGATGGGGCGCATGCCGTCCTGAAGCGAACATATGCCGCGGCTTGAGACCGTACTGGTTGCGCAAATATCTGGCCAGCTCGAAGCTGACCAGCGCTCCCATGCTATGTCCAAAAAAGGCAAACGGGCGATTCAGATGGGGCAAAAGCGCTTCCGCCAGCTCGCGGATCATCACGGACAAGTCGGTGTAGTACGGCTCCATAAACCGATTGCTCCTGCCTGGCAGCTGCACGGGGCACACCCCGATCTGCACAGGCAGCTTTTTTTGCCACTCGCGATAGATGCCGGCATGTCCGCCTGCATAGTGAAAGCTGAATAAAAGCACCTCTGCCTCCGCCGTCATTTTCGGGGAAAGCAGCCAACGGCTCGGGGAAACGTGTGTCTTTTGCATAAGAGATCCTCCTTGGATTGCTAGGGAACGATGTTGATTTTTGCGCCGTCTTTCAACTGGGACTGGCCTTTGATCACAACTTTGTCTCCCTGCTTCACACCAGACTCGATCAACGTCATCTCTGTTCCTTTCAGCGCGATCGAGATTTCCTGTTCAGCCACTCTTGTTTCATTCACGACGTAGACGACCGACTTCCCATTTCGCTCCACAATCGCGTCGGTTGGAACGAGAATGCCCGCCTGTCCTTTTTTCGCAGACACTTCAGCCTTCATCCCGGGAAGCAGCGTGCCTTTCGGATTCGGCACTTCAATTTCCACAGGGAACAGCCTTGATTGCTCAAAAGCGCTCAGGCCGACGTAGGAGACACTTCCCTTGACCTTGACGCCCTGGGACGGGACTTGCAAATCCAGTTGCGTGCCTTTTGGCAAGCTGGGCAACGCTTTTTCGGAAACGTTTACCTTCACAATGACCGGATCGAGGTTAATGATCGTCGCAACAGGCTTTTGCAGGGTGATCGTATCCCCTTCCTGCACGAGGATTTCCGTGACAATGCCGTCGACGGTAGCCTTGATCAGCGTGTTGTCCAAAGCATTTCGGGCGATATTCACCTCGGCTTGCCCCTGCTGGACATTGGCTTTCGTGACCCGCCCGTTTTTATCTGCCTGATTCACCTGTGTGCGGGCATTGTTCAAAGCTGTTTCCGCCTGATCCAGCTGGCTCTGGTACTGATTTTTCGCCTGCAAAAACGCATTGTGGGCGTTTTCCAGCTCGCCCTTCGACATGGCGCGCTGCTCATACAGCTTTTTGGCCCGGTCGTAGTTCGCCTGTGCCAGCTCCATTCCTTGCGCAATCGAACCTTTTGCATTCGCATACGTTTGTTCCGCCAGCTTCAACTGACTTTCGGCCAGTTGCGTGGACGTTCCCATCCGGTTTGCGCTTTCCAGATTGGCTTTGGCGACGGCCAAGCTCGCTTCTGCCTGTTGCAGCCTGAGCAGCGCCTCGGTATTGTCCAGCTTGGCGATGACTTGTCCTTTTTTGACGGCGTCCCCTTTTTTCACGAGGATTTGCGAGACGGTCCCGCTCGTTTTGCCGAGGATGCTCACATCCGTATTCGCGAAAATTTCCGCCAGCAGCTTGTCCGACTCTTTCAGCTCGCCCTCCGTCACTTCCGCTACTTTGACGTCGAGGGAATTTTCCGCTTTGATCATCTCGATCTCCGTACCGGACGGTTTTTCGCTTTGCGCCTGTCCTTTGCTGCTCTCTTCTGTTGCCGTGCTTTGTGCATTGCATCCTGTGATGATCGCAGCTCCGATCAGGCAAACCACACCTGCGTTGATTAGCTTCCTTTTCTTCATTCCCGAAAAGCCCTCCGTCTCTACCCAGACTTTTTCATATCGCGTAAACTTCGCAGCACTGAAATAAACATATCCTCACCTGGCTCCATATCTGGTTCTTGGGTATCAGGAGTAAAAAACTCTTTTTTGATCCGGTACAACAGTTCATACCCGATCGGAACGACGATCAAGGTCAGGATCGTCGAAGTAATCAGCCCGCCGATGACGACAATCGCCAAGCTTTTCGTCATCAAGGCCCCTTCTGAAAAGCCGAGGCAAAGCGGCAAAAGGGCACAGACCGTCGCAACTGCCGTCATGACAATCGGACGCAAGCGTGTCAGGCCCGCTTGGACAACCGCCTCGCGCATGGAAGCACCCGCCAGCCTCCGCTGCTGGATATTGTCCACATAGACGATCGCGTTGGTCACGACGATGCCTACGAGCATCAAAAAGCCGATGAGCGCTGTCGCATCGAGAACGGAGTCTGTCACGAACAAGCCGAACAAGCCGCCAATCGCAGCCAATGGCAGTGACAGCAAAATGGCAAGCGGCGCCGTCGCATTGCCAAACGTGATCAGCATGACGACGTACACGATGAAAATCGCAGCGCCGATGGCGAGCAGCATGTCTTTGAAGCTCTTTTCCATGTCGCTTGAGACGCCTTCGGATGACAGCGTGACGCCGTTCGGCAGCTTTTCCGCTTTGAGCATGGCAAACAGGAAACTGCTCGCGCCGCCTTTGTTATCGCTCGTAATATCAGCCGTAATCTGCACGAATTGTTGCTCATCCTTGCGATTGATCTGGGACTGCACTTTTTCCTGATCGATCTCGACGAAGTCCAGCAGACGTACTTGCTGTTTGCTCGGCGTTTGAATGTAGACGTTTTTCAGCTCATCCAGCGTTCTCGCGTGATTGTCGCTCAGTCCAAAGGACAGATCGTAGTCTTTTTCGTTGATTTTGATTTTTCCGATTTTCGTGTCTGATACTAGGAGGTTCACTTCTTGCGCCACCTGGATCGGCGAAATTCCCAGTTCTGCGGCCGCGTCCCGGTTGACCTTGATGACGATCTCCTTGTTCACATCGTTCAAATTGTCGCGCACGTTGGTCAACAGCGGACTTTCCTTCATTTTGGCCTTGACGATTTCGCGCGCCTCTTTCAACCGTTCCAGGTCCGGCCCGTGCAGGATGAGCTTGAACTGATTGCTTTCATTGCTGCCCGGCTTGGTCAATACCATCTCGGTTCCGATCGGGATATCGGGCTTGATGATGCCCTCCCATTTTTTAATGGCCTGATCGAGGTTCACGTCATCCCCTGTTTTGATCAGCAGAACGGCTTCGTTCGTCCGGCGGATGTCCGCTTCCTCTTCAGAACCAAGGCTGCTCTGTATCGAAGCAACTCCCGGCTGTTCGCGCAATTTGGCCTCGATCTGACTGACCGTTTGGTCGAGGGTGTTGAGCTGGGTCCCTTTTGGCATCGTTACTTGAACGAATATGTATTTGGCTTCCGAGTCAGGCAGCAACCCGTATTTCATATAAGGAAGCAAGGCCAGACTCGCTACGAACAGAACAAAAGACAAAAGTCCGACCGCTGGCTTGTGGTTGAGCGACCAGTGAAGCAGCTTCCGGTACAGATTCGTCCCTTTGCCCGGCTCATGTTCCTTGATATTGCGATTTTTCAGGATGATGAGCTTGGCCAGCAGCGGAACGATCGTCACGGCCACCAGCAACGAGGCGAACAACGAGCAGACGACGGTCAGGGCAAACGGCCGGAATACTTCTCCAATCATCCCGCCGACAAACACAATCGGCAAAAATACGGCAGTGGTGGTAAACGTCGATGAGGTAATCGCGTGGAGCATTTCATGGGTAGCCATCTGAATCAGGCTTTCTTTGCGTTCCTTGTTCAACTGCAAATGGCGGAAAATATTTTCGATCACGACGATGCTGTCATCCACGACCCGCCCGACAGCGACTGCCATCCCGAACAAGGTAATCATGTTGAGCGTGATCCCCATCCAGGACATGAAAATCAGGCTGACCAGGATCGAGGTCGGAATGGAAACGAGGACGATCATCGTCGCTTTCACATGGCGCAAAAACAAAAGGATGATCAGGGACGCCATCACGGCTCCGAGCAACCCTTCCTTGAGCATGCCGTTAATCGAATTTTTGATATCGAGGGACGTGTCGTAAATCGTGGTAAAGGTCAAATTTGGGTACTCGGCTTGCAACCGGGCTATTTTCGCATGGATCGCATCGCCTGTTTCTACCGCATTGGCGTCCCGTGTTTTGTAGATGTTGATGCTGATGCCATTTTGGCCGTTAAAACGGCTGATCGAGTGAGCTACCTGGTCAAAGCGGACGTCCGCGATGTCGCCAAGCCTGACGTAAGCAAGCCCGTTTTTCGGATCTCCCGGGAGAAACAGCTTGGTGTCGCGAATATCTTCTACATGGAGGTAGCGGCTTACGACGCGAATGATCCGTTCTTCGCCGTCTTCGGTGAGCGTCCCGATCGGCATCGCCACGTGGCTGTCGAGCAACAGCTGCTTCAACTGGAGCGGAGAGATTCCGTAATAGTTGAGTGCATCGACGTTCGGCAACACTTTCATTTCTTGCCCTTGCCCGCCGACTGTCGACACTTTATCGACTCCGGCAATGCCTTCCAGCTCTTTTAGCACCGACTCCTTTACTTCGCTGTCAAAGGAGTCCGATCCGCTGTTTTGCTCCTTGTCTGCCACATACAAATAGTAGACAGGCTGACTGCTGAATCCTTGGATCATGACTTGCGGTCGACCTGCTTTGGCGGGAAGCGAGATGCCGGAGACTTTTCGTTCCAGCTCATCCCGGACAGCCTGTACGTCCGAGCCGGTCTCCAAATAAATTTTTAGCACGGAGCTATTGCTGTTCGAGTAAGATTCCAACGCCTTGATGCCTGATACATGACCCAGCTCTCGTTCCAACGGTTTCGTCACATCATCCAGAACGTCTTCCGGCGATGCCTCCGGGTAAGGAGTGCTGACAAGAAGCACAGGAAAAGACACATCCGGCATGTGCTCCACCTTGAGAGACATGGCAGCAACGATTCCACTTATGACGACCAGGAGGCTGATAATGATGATTGCTGTCGAGTTTCTAAGCGAAAAATTCGTGAGAAAGCGCAAGGAATGCCCCCCTTATTGCTAATAAATTCCAATTACTATATTACGCTTAAACGATTTCCCTTTTCAATAAATTTCCATTAAAATTAAAAATTGCTTTTTATTACCTTTCAAAAAATTGTGCGTTTTGGGCAATGCTGCCCCTTCTCCCACGGCATTGCCCAAAAACAATCCCGCTCCCTTAGCTTAAAAAGCCGTGCAGCAGAATATCCCCGATCGCGTGAGCAATCATCGCATACTCCAGCCCGCGCTTCCAGTAAAGGTAGCCAAACAAAATTCCCGCCACTCCGTTAAGCGCGATAGTGCGAATGAACAACAGCGGAGTAATCTCGCCAAAATAAGTGGCGGCCGCTGGCAGATGGCCTAGCCCGAACAAAAAGGCTGCACCGACAATTCCGATCCAGTACATCCAAGCCTTGGGCGAGGAGTGACGCCCAAACAGCTTGCTCAAAATCCAGACGATCAGCGTCATCATGAACAGCCGCACCATGACTTCCTCGTACACCCCGCCCTGGATGGAGGTGAGGACACCTGCCCAAATTGGCGTATTCAAGGCTTGTGCCTTTTCCGTGAGAATCGGCAAGAGCGGTTGGAAAATCAGTCGTTCCAGCAGGTAGATCATGAACGTCCCGAGCAGCCCGAAAATGACCGCTTGCACGATGCCTTGCCTGTTAAAAGTCGCACCGCCAGTTTTGTACATCCAATTTCGCAGGATCGGAGCATCGAGTCCGACCTTTCCTGCCAGCGTCAGTCCAGCCCATGCCAGCAAAAACGCCGAGATGCTGCCCTGCACGACAAACAGCACGATCACGGCGGGCAACGGCAGCGGCACCACAGCGAGCGCATCTCCCACCATCGCTAACAAATAAGGCGTAGCCGCGATAAAACCGATCGCACTGATCCCTGCCAAGAGCAAGGCAATTTTCACATTTTTCATCGTACTCTCCCCTTCCGGATTTTTTTGGCAAAGTAGTAGCTGCTCCCGATAGTGATCACAATCGTCGCCACGACGACCAGCAGCAGCGCAAACGAGTGGATCGGCTGCGGCAAAAAGGCAGTGAGGACAATGAGAATCCCGCCGAGGAAAAATACGCGGGAACCGAAATGATGCGTCATTTTCCACACTTGTTCACTGCCCAGCGCCCATGGCGTGCGTATGCCGATCAAATAATTATGGCGAAAGCGCGGCATGAAATTGCCCATCGTGATAAACAGAACGCCCAAGATCAGCGTCACAAAAATGGATATGTTTACCATATATCCGTAACCATATGCGATGATCAAACCGTGGATGACGAGAAGCGCAAACATGAGCGTATTCAAGATCGCGTCTTTGCTGCTCTCGAACTTTTGGTAGTTCTGCCTGCGCCAGAGCGAGGACACGAAGATAACGACCATCATGATCGGAACAAACGAGACACCCAACAGTTTGGGCGCAAATCCATTCGGCTCGCCATTCATGCCCCAGTGAATGGTCATTTTGTCAGGCATGGATGGATAACAGATCAGCCCCATCGCCACGCTGATCAGAAAAAACAAAATCGTCAAACCCGAGATTTTCATGTTATGACTCCTCTTTCGCATGAAATTGGATAACCCATTTCAAGAGATCTTGAAACACGGTGGTATTTAAGGAATAGTAGATGTTTTGGCCTTTTCGCTCGTCGAAAACCATCTCCGCCTGCTTCAACAGATTGAGGTGATGGGAAATGCTCGGTTTCGTCATTGCAAAATGCTCGGCGATTTCGCCAGCCGTCATGTCTTTCTCCCGCAACAAGTCAAGCATCTTTCTCCTTGTCGGATCAGACAGCGCCTTAAACGCATGATTCATGGACATAGTTCATCGATCCTACTTTCGGAACATCTTTATTAGATATTTAGAAATTTATCGAAACAACTAACCAAAAAATACCATGGAAAATATACCCAGTCAATAGGTAAAAAGATTCTCATTATCCATAAATTGTATGTTATAACTGCACAAAAACCCCGATCATCCAGCTTCCTGCGGGAACGAAGCATCGTTCCAGGAAGTTGGACGGTCGGGGTTTTACCGTTTCCTTCTGCGCTTATCGCTTATTTCACCAGATCACGCATGATCTCTTCCACTTTCACATCGGTCGTGATCAGCTTTTCTTGTTTCATCCAGTCGATCAGCGTTTGCCACGACTCGGCTGTCATCGCACCGAACTTTTTGTCGCCTGCGTCCATCAGCGGGATCAAAATATCGAGGCTTTTTGTCTCGATGTCTTTTTCCAGCGGGAACTCCGCGGCTTGTTTGGCGAGCAGCAAATCGAGCGCTTTTTCCTTGTTGTTTTTCACGTAGTCTTGCCCTTTGGCAATCGCGCGCAGGAAGCCTTCTACAGCCTGTTGCTTTTTGCCCAATGTGTCGTCGCTCGTAGCCAGCACAAGCTCATAGTAGTCCGGCACGCCGAAGTCGGATGGCTTGATCACGTTGACAGGCACACCGTTTTTCTCCAAAATGAGCTGCTCGTGATTGATGTAGCCGCCTACTACCGCATCGACCTTCTTCGCGGTCAAAGCCGGAACGATGTCAAAGCCAATATCGGTGAAGGACAGGCCGGAATCGTCCGCGCCAGCATGCTTGACGACTTGGCGAACGATCGACTCATCGAGCGGAATGGACGGATAGCCGATATTTTTGCCCGCCAGCTTTTGCGGACTGTCGATCTCGCCGTCTTTGCGCGTCATGATTACATTCAATGGATGGCGAACGAGCGCCGCTACAGAAACGACGGGAATGCCTTCCGCGCGCGCCTGAATGAGCTGCGGCTGGTAGCTGATCGCCAAATCTACTTTGCCTGCTGCCGCCATTTTCAGCGGATCGTTGCTGTCAGAAGGCATTTGCAGGTTGACCTTGAGGTTTTCTTCCTTGAAAAAGCCTTGTTCCTCTGCGGCGTACAAGAAAGAGTGCACGGCGTTCGGGTACCAGTCGAGAGCTACTGTCAGTTCGGCAGGCTCTGCCGCTTTTTGTCCCGGAGTAGCTGTTTCCGGCGCAGTCGTGCCTGCTCCGGACTGATTGCCGCACGCAGCAAGCCCGGTGGCAAGCGTCAGTGCCAAAAGCGTTTTGGTCCATGTACGAATTGGTTTCATCGTTGTTCTCCCTACTTTTCTCACTTGGATGATGGTTGTTTGTTTTTCGTGTGCGGGGAAAGCTGGCGCTCGATCCGGCCGACGAGCCAGAACAGGAGCATTCCCAGGACGGACAAGAGCAGCACAGAAGCGAACAAAGCTGGCGCCTGAAAATTGCCGGACGCCCGTCTGCCGAAGTAGCCAAGCCCTTCGCTCGCCCCCAGCCATTCGCCGATGGTTGCCCCCGCGACACTGTAAGTCGCGGCTACCTTTAAGCCGCTGAAAAAATGCGGCAGGCAGGACGGCAGCTGAAGCTTCGTGAATATTTGCCAGCGGTTAGCGCCCATCGTCTTGATCAGTTGCAACATCTCTTGATCGGTGGAGCGCAGACCGTCATACGTGTTGACGACGATCGGAAAAAACGTAAACAAGATCGTCACCGCGATTTTTCCCGATAAATCGTACCCGAACCATAAAATAAATACGGGTGATAATGCTATAATTGGGATCGTTTGGGATATGACGATATACGGATAGACCAGTCGTTCGATCAGTTTGCTCATGCTCATGGCAAAAGCCAGCAGCACACCAAACACAATCGAGACGGACAGCCCGAGCAGCACTTCTTTCAAGGTCGCCCACAAGTGCACACCGAGCAGCGACTCGCGCAAATCCCAAAGCGCCACAACAACCGTGCTTGGCGGCGGCAAAATGAACGGAGGCACGGCAAATATGCGGCAAACGGCTTCCCACGCGGCGAAAAAGATCGCGATGGAGATGCCGAACCAAATTCCTCTGCTCATCTTGCCTCCCTCCCCAGCAATTGTAGCTTGGTCTGCTCAGCTCGCAGCAAGCCCCAAATTTCTTCGCGCAAAGCCAAAAAGGCTGGTTGATTCCTGCTCGTGACAGAGCGAGGACGCGGAATGGTGACATTCAACTCTACGGGTGTGCGGATCGGCTTGCCGAGCAGGACGATCACACGGTCTGCAAGCAGGATCGCTTCGTCGATGTCATGCGTAATCATCAGCATCGTGCTGCCTGTTTCCTGCCACTTGTCCATCAGCCACTCCTGCATGTCCAGGCGCGTAATTCCATCCAGCGCACTGAACGGCTCGTCGAGCAGCATGAGATCGGTACCGGACAGCAAGGCACGCAAAAAGGAGACGCGCTGCCGCATGCCGCCGGAAAGCTGGGCCGGATAGGCATCCGCCCAATCTTGAAGTCCGTACCTGGGCAGCTCCTGCCGCACCCGCTGCTGCGCTTCCTTTTTGGACATCCCTTTGATTTCCAAGGGCAACGCCGCATTTTCCACAATCGTGCGCCACGGCATGAGCAAATCGCGTTGGGGCATATAGCCTACTTGCCCCAACCGCTCGTCCATCCGTGCCTCCCCCAGCCGGATTTCTCCCTGGTCAGGCTGCAAAAGTCCTGCGATCAGCTGGAACAACGTGCTTTTTCCGATCCCGCTTGGCCCGATCATGCTGACGAACTCGCCTTTTTTCACCCGCAGATCAAAATCTTCGAGAATCGGCGTATGGCTGTACGAAAAGCGGACTTGGGAAAAAGCTAGTTGATCGCGCACGGCCACATTTCCTCTCTATAGGCCATATCCCAGAACATGTACTCCATCTTGGACGTATTGACGAAATACTCTTCCAGTCTCGCCAGCTCCTGCTCGTTTTTGCCCTCTGCCAGCTCGTTCATGATGTCGATCAGCCAGATTGCCAGCTGACCGAACTCATCCGAGCTGTACATGCGCACCCACTCGCCATAAAGCTCGTGATCGACTGCCCCTTCGACCTGGGCCAATCGCTTGCCGATCTCCCAATAGCTCCACGTGCACGGCAGCAGCGAGCTGACCAGTTCTGCCAGCGAGCCTTGATGCGCGACACGCAGCATGTAGCTGGTATAGCCGAGCATGACAAAAGACGGCTCTGTCGCTTCCAGCTCCTCGCGGGAAATTCCGAAGCGCGCTGCGTATTGGCGGTGCAGCTCCATTTCCGTGTTCAGCGTCGACTCCTGCAAAGCGGCAAAGCGCGCGCTTGTTTCCAGATCGTATGCTTTCACGCTTGCGAGCGCAAACATTTTGGCGTAGTCGATCAGGTAGATGTAGTCTTGCTTCATGTAAAATTTGAATGCGTCCACTGGCAATGTCCCGTCACCAAGTCCGGTAACAAACGGATGCTGGTGAACCTGCTCCCAGATCGGAGCCACACTGCGCAACAAACGGTCTGTAAAAGTCGCCATGCTTCCTCACTCCTTTGCTTCCTTCGGCGTATTGCACCAACTGGCGATGAAGCGGGCCATGATCTGGGCAAACTGGACGAGCTGGTCAGGATCGATCGATTCGTCTACGGCGTGCGCATGCTTCAGTTCGCCTGGCCCGAACAGGACAGCGGGGATTCCGGCATGGGAGAACCAGCCAGCGTCCGTGACCGTTGGAGACATGTCCACGACGGGTGCCGCGTGCAGCTCGCGCTCATAAGCCGCTTGCAGCTGGGCGAGTGCCGGATGATTGGCGTCTAGCTCTAGGGAAGGGAAAATTTCTCCCCGCTCCTCGATCATGGAGCGACCGCCCCAGCGAAACACGGGTGGATGTTCCCGCAGCCACACATCGGCCGCCGCCGCTCTTCTAATATGATCCTCGATCTCGCCAATCATTTGCTCGTATGATTCGTTCGGATAAAAGTGAACCGTAATCCACAAGGCGCAACGGTCGGCGATAAAGGCCGCGTGTCGGCCTCCTTCGATGACGGCCGGGTTGATGGTGTTGCTGCCGGCAGGAAAACCGGGATACGCTTTCATCACAGCCCAGTCGCGCTCCAGCTCTTGCAGAGCCGAGATTACCTTCATCATTTTCTCAATCGCAGAAGCTCCGCGCACTCGTCCTCCGGCATGGATCGTCTGTGCCCGCATGCCGTCGTGCAGCGTAGTCGGGCTTTCAATCGTAATCCAGCCAGTGATGACGCCACCCTGCCCTTGCATATGCAAGTTGCTCGTGTCGACGACGACTGCGTAGTCAGCCTGGTAGCCGCGTTCAATGGCAACGAGCGTCCCCGCCTCTCCGGCTTCCTCTCCAATCACGGATTGGAACAGCAGATCGCCTGCCAGCTCGACGCCATGCTCGCGAAGCATTTGGATGGCGAACAAACTCGCAGCGAGCCCGCCCTTCATGTCCGCGACCCCGCGTCCGTACAAGCGACCGTCTGCGCCGAGCGTCAGCGAAAAGGGCGGATACGTCCAGCCCGTTTCGTCTCCAACCTCGGCCACATCGATATGCCCATTGACAATCAGGCTGTTTGCCCGCGCCGAATCACGGCCCGAAAGACGACCTACCACGTTGTCGTCGCCGGGGTAAACCTGGAAGCGATCCACCGCAAAGCCCATGTCTGCAAGCTGGCTTGCGATGACGGATTGCGCCTCGTCGCTGTTTCGCGCAGGCGGACTGACGGTCGGCTGGGAAACGAGCTTTGCCAACAGGGCGAACAGCTCGTCCTTGCGATTGGCGATCGACTCTACCGCTTCTGTCAGACGATCCACGCTACTCAATCATCCCTTCCACCGGGCTGCTCGCTTGCGCGTAACGTTTTTTCGGGATGCGTCCTGCCAAAAAGCCTTTGCGTCCCGCTTCCACGCCCAGCTTCATCGCTTCTGCCATCAAAACCGGATTGTCCGCGAGAGCAACAGCCGTATTCAACAAGACACCGTCTGCGCCCAGCTCCATTGCTTTCGCGCAATCTGCCGGAGAACCGATTCCCGCATCGACGATGATCGGCACTTTGGCGTCCTCGATGATGAAGCGCAGATTGTTTTCGTTGACGATTCCCTGGCCGGAACCGATCGGCGACGCTCCTGGCATGACGGCATGAACGCCTACATCCTGCAAGCGCTTGGCGAGAATCGGATCGTCGTTCGTGTAAGTCAACACGATGAAGCCTTCCTCGACCAAAATTTTCGACGCTTCCAATGTGCCGATCGGATCAGGCAGCAATGTTTTCGGGTCACCGATGACCTCTACCTTGATCATGTCGCACAAGCCGGACGCTTTCGCCAGGCGGGCGATGCGCACCGCTTCCTCGGCTGTATAGGCTCCTGCTGTATTTGGCAGCAGAGTGAATTTTTTCAGATCGAGCTGTTCCAAAAAGTTCGGTTCTTGCGGATTTTCCAAATTCAGTCGGCGAATGGCGAACGTCAAAATTTCCGCTTCCGACACTTCCACCGCTTTCCCTTGCGTTTCCAAGTCTGCGAATTTTCCAGTTCCGAGCAACAAGCGGGAGCGAAACTCGTAAGGTCCAATTTTCAAAGTATCCATGATGATCATCCTCCTCCGACAAAATGAACGATTTCGATGCGGTCTCCATCGGCAATCGGCGTTTGTTCATACAGGGAGCGGTCGATAATTTCTCCGTTGCGCTCCACGACCACGATTTTCTCTTGCAGGGAATACGAAGCGAGCAAAGCGCGAACCGTATTGATTTCGGCCGAAAGCTCTGCTGTTTTTCCATTCAGCACAACAACCATTGTATTCCTCCTTCTTGGTGGCACTTGCCGAGGGACAAAAAACGGCTTCCCTCGCCTGCCGGAAGTCACTCCAGTCAAACGGTGGAAGCCGTATACGTATCCAAACGGACAGATGGAATAAAAAAACCATCCGCCGTGGGATGGTTGAGTTGATCTCATCAACTGGTGCGCATCCTCTGCGAAAAATCTCGCAAACGACCGCCCTAGTGAAATCGATTCATATACCTCTTCCTCCGCTGGCATGACCCAGGTCAGGTTCAACGGTCAGTAACACACTCGTTACAATCTCAGCCAACGACGCTCGGCCCCCGTTTGGTAGTAAACCTATGCAATTGTCTTACGTTCGAGTATTACAGTACCACTCTATTTCGGGTTTGTAAAGGTTTCCTTGTGCATTGCTTCCAGTTCCGTCAGGCAGCGCTGTGCCCAAGCCGCCATTTTTCTCAGCTTGTCCATCTCGCTCTCCATGGCGATGCGCACAGATTCTTTGTACTCGGGCACCTCGCCGTTGTAACGCATCACTGCCGACACCGGGGCCATGAATTTTTCCAGATAAGAAAGCGCTGGACGCTGGTGGAACAGCGGCACGTCTACTTCATAGGAAGTGTGCAGATCGCCCTGTTGCGGGTACTTCGTCACCGCCAGCACTTTGACCAAAAGTTTTGTATCGTGAATTTCCAGCACTTCGGCGATGTATTCTCCTGTCCGCTGTTTGACGCGGACTTTGTCTCCGGGATTCCAGAACATGATAGACTCCTCCTTGCATTGTCGTTATGGTTGCGCGTCGTATTAAGCCAGCAGCTGGGCAAGCAGCTTGCGCGCGTGGGCAATTACTTCGTCAGCATGCGGCTCGGACTGTCCGCCGCCTTGGGCCATCGCCGGGTTGCCGCCGCCTTTTCCGGCAATCAATGGCAAGGTGTCTTTGATCAGCTGATTCACGGCGACATTGACTTCTTGCCCGCGTGCAAACACAAGCTGGGTTTTGTCGTCTGTTGCAGCCGCGAGCAGGCAGACGGCATCTGGAGCTTCCGCGACCATCAACTGGGCAAACTGCTGCAATTGCTGGATTGATTTGTCCGGGAACACACGGGCGATCACGCGCGCGCCACCCTCCCGCTCAGCCGTGGCGAGCTGTTTTCGCACCTCGACCTCAAGCAATTGTTTTTCCACTTCGGCGAGCTTGGCTTTTAGCGAATCGCGCTCGGACAAAACACGCTCCGCCTGGACGATCAGCTCGGCCTCGCTCGTGACGAGCAGCTTGGCCAGTTCGCGGACAGTCGCCTGCTTGCGCGTGTAATCCCGCAAAGCGCGCAAACCGCAAATAAATTCCAGGCGGATGTTCCCGCGATGGCGCTCCCAGCCGAGAATTTTGATGGCGCCCACCTCACCCGTGCGCGCTGGATGGGTTCCCCCGCATGGATTGTAATCGTATTCGGGGATGATGACGACCCGGACGTTTTCTGTCACGGTCGGCTGCTTTTTCAACGGCAAGCTGGCAAGCTCCTCGTCGTCCACAAAACGGGCGATGATCGGATGATTTTCCAGCACAACCTGATTGGCTCGCTGCTCGACAGCTTCCCATACATCAGCCGTCAGCTCATCCAGTCGCACGTCGATGGTCACGCGCTCTTTTCCCAAGTGAAACGCAACCGTCTCCGCCTGGGCGACTTCCAGAAACGCAGCGGACAAAATGTGCTGCCCGGCATGCTGCTGCATGTGATCAAAGCGGCGATCCCAGTCGATTTGTCCCGTTACTTCCGTGCACTCTTCCGGAAGGGGCGCTTCCAGCCGATGGCGCACTTCGCCGTCTACTTCCTCCACATCCACGACCCGGCATTCGTTCAAGCTGCCGAGATCGGAGGGCTGTCCGCCTCCCGTCGGGTAAAAAGCCGTCTGGCTCAACACGACATATGGCGTGCCATCTGCTTCCTGGCCGCGCTTTTGTACGTGTGCCGCAAACGTTCTCGTATACGCATCCTGGTAATAAAGTCTGTCTTCCATGTTTGCTCCTTGCCGCCGGAAGGAAAAGACAACTGCTTTTTTCGCATTCCGGCCGTTTTCTCCCGCCAGGGGTTCTTAGTATACTGGTACCATACAGATCGAGGAGGGGTTATCCTTGAACAAAAAAATGTTTACGCTTGCAGAAGCAAACGAATTGTTGCCATATGTACGCGAAGAGCTATCCTTTTTGCAAAAATCGAAGCGCTCTTTCTATGAACTGTATCAAAAACGCGAGCAGCTCAAAAAACAGCAGCCCCTCGATGAAGGGGCGATCTTTTCCCTGGAATGCCAGCTTGAGTTTCTCGAATTGGAAGCGAAAATGCACGTCACCCAATTAATCTCCAAAGGAATCCAGGTCAAAGACATCGATATCGGTCTGTTTGACTTTCCAGCGATGATCGACGGAGAGGAAGTGCTGCTGTGCTGGCGCGAAGGCGAGGAATCGATCACGCACTATCACGGCTTGCACGATGGCTTCATGGGCCGCAAGCCGATCGTGTAACGGCCGCCTTTTCCTTTAGCCAAACAGCCGATCCATCTGCTGTTCGCGGACGAGCCGTTCCTCGGGGCTTGCCAAGTCGTATTTTTTCAACAGGTGAAACAGCTCGTTCAAACGCTCCTGGTCAAGCTCGCCTGCAAGCATGCTCTGAAATTGTCCGACCCGCTGTTCCGACAAATAGGAGGCTTGCTCGGCGAGCTTTTTTTGCACATCCTCTTTGCTGTGATCCAGTTTGCATTCTCCCATGGTTTCTCTCCTTTTCCGGTATTTACTCCCATCATACCACGATCATCCCCTTTCGAAAACGTATCCGCGCCGCCACAAGTGCCAGCTGGCGCATGTCCTGTGCCGCTGCGTCTGAGCGCGTCTGCCCCCGGCTGCCCTGCATCTCGTTTTGTCAATAAAAAGGGGCTGTCCCAAAAGCCGATTTCCGACTGAGAGACGCCCTTTTTGTCTTTCAAAAACGTGGATACATCCACGGTTCCGATTGTTTGTTTGACGTTAGCTAGTCTGCGCTTTTGGGACAGCCGCTTTCACCTACGCCCGCTTGCGGACACGGAAGTTGCTTTCGATCAGGAGCCAGTTCTGCGGAAACGGCAAACCGAGCTTCCAGTAGCTGACTCCGCGCAGCCCCAGTTGTTTGACGAGGTCAAATTTGGCCTGGATAGATCGGGCATCCTCGAACCAAACCTCATGCTGCCTGCCTTCTTCATCCATATAAGTGAAAAACGGGGCTTGCGCGCGGTAGTCGTAGCGAATGACGGCGTTTTGCTGCGCCGCCAGCGCGATGGCAGCCTGCGGACTTAACGCTTTTGCCGTCGTCCCTTGCTGGAAAGGCAGCGTCCAGTCGTAGCCGTACAAATTTTGTCCCATTAAAATCTTCTCCGCCGGCATTTCCGTTATGGCGTACTGGAGAACGCGCCGCACCGGGCCAATCGGAGACACGGCCATCGGCGGTCCGCCGCTGTAGCCCCATTCGTACGTCATGATCACGACGAAATCGGCAATTTCCCCAATCGCCCGATAGTCGTGCGCACTATACCATCTGCCCTGCTGCTCTGCACTCGTCTTTGGCGCCAAAGCGACGGAAACCATCATCCCCTGAGCATGTGCGCGATCGCGTGCGCGGCGCAAAAACCGGATGTACGCCTCCCGATCCTGGGCAGGAAGCGCCTCCATGTCAAAGTGGATGTCTCCCATGCCCAGCTCGCGCGCTGTGGCAAAAATGTTGTCCAGCAGCTTGTTTTGCAGCTCCTGGTTGTTCAAAACAAGACTGCCCAGTTCCGTGCTGAACTGCCCGCCCTCCAGGTTCGTGACGACGAGCATCAAGACGACCTGGTTTTCTTTGGCAATAGCCGGGAAGTCGTTCAACGTCGGACGGGCCAACGTGCCATCCCGTTTGATCCGGAAGCTGAACGGCGCCAAATAGGTCAAATGCGGTGCAGCGGTGCGCACATCGGCTTCCAATGCGGGCGGCACTGTCTGGCGCGGCTCCACATACGCATTGAAATCGGCCGCTCGGCGCGGGCGGGGTGGAATGTACAGGCGTTGCCCGATTTGCAGCGGGCGGTATTGCGATATCCCGTTAACGCGGGCCAGCTCGGCGGCACTGATCTGATAACGCTGCCCGATCGTGTACAAGGTGTCTCCCTGCCTGACCCAGTAGTAACTGCCAACAATCGGAATCACCATCGCCTGTCCCACGACAAGCTTGCCTGGATCGGGCAGCTCATTTGCTTTCGCAATCGCCTCGGCAGTCGTCCCGTACGTCGAGGCAATCCCGGTCAGTGTCTGTCCTTCTTCCACTACATGGATTTGCATGAGCCTCCCCCTTCGCAAAATGTCTCTCTTTCTTTTATTCAAGGCGAAGGGGATAGGTGTTTGTCTAGACGAGTGTTTTCAGCACATCGTACAAATAGCCGACAGAGTGCAAGGCATAATGCCTGCTTTCGACCGCCCCGCCGCGAAACACAAACAATGCGGGAACGCTGGTAATTTGCAACTGCTCCGCCAATGCCGGAGCCAGATTAATATTGAGCTGGTACAACGGAAGCTCGGGCCGCGCTGCGCTGATGACGGAAAGCATCCGCTCCGCCAGCTTGCAAGTGCCGCACATCGGTGTGTAAACAAACAGCGCCAAGACCGCTTTTTCCTGGCACAAACGGGCGAGCGTGCTTGTGTCTATGTCTTGCATGGTGCGGGAGTCTCCTTTTTTCTCGGATTCTTTATGCTAGGCAGGTCGCGGCTTTTTTGTCAATGGATGGGGGGAGGAAAGCTCATATCTATTATTCTGCGAGAAGGATTGATCGTGGTTCGTTTCTTGCTTACAATGTCCGTAATGAAGCAGCTCATCCTAGCTGTTAGTAAAGACGGGAGGTTTTTTATGATGGGAAAATACGGAGATACAGCACTTATGACCATGAAGCTGGTTGAATCCCAAGAAGCCAGTAGTCCACTGGAAGCTTGGGAGAGAGCGTCTATCCATATGTTTGGAGCAGGTACAGCTAGTCAGAAAAAGGGTTGCCCGAAAAGTGCATTTTTCGGACTTTGTGAAGAGGGATTCGTTCGTGGCATTGAGCCTGGAAGTTACACAACCTCAGTGGACAACAAAGCTTACGCCCTTCAAGCAGTTGAATGGCTAAAGAAAAACCCTTCTCTTTCACCAAAACCAACCCAGTTGTGGAAAGCGCTTCACATTCCGAAAAGCCACAACAATCAGATGGATGTTGTCCTCTCGCTGTGGAATCATGGCTATATCGATCGCTAGAAAAACGCGCGCCTCTTCTTCCTATGATCAAGAGAATCCCCCTCTCCTTGCAAAAGAAAAAGCACCCCGTCAGGTGCCATTTATCTGTTCCGCAATTTGCTCACGATAATCGGGATCGCGATTAGGGTAATAACGATCGGAAAAGAAACGTCACCGATTGCCGAGATGAGTTCCACTTGGTTCAAGCTCACTGCTTCCATGATTTCCCTCCTCTTTCCTCTATTAGACTTCCTATCCGGAGCAAAGTTGCGTAATCAGCATGATTCTGTCCATCGCCGTTCTTGCCCAAAACCTGGGGTAAGGTACTTTTGGGGCATCTCATCTATAAGTATGATGGAGGAAAAACATAAGGTGGCTCTCATGAAAAGCATCACTCTTTTCTTATCGCTTTTCCTGCTGGTTGATGAGCCGTATTTGTCATCGGGCAAAAAGACTGTCCACGAAGACAACATCCCGTTTACAGATGATTTTGGCCCGATCACGATTCCAAACGATGCCGCCTTTGTGATGGGAGATAATCGCTTGAACAGCTATGACAGCCGCTCTGTTGGACCTGTACCCATTGCACAAGTGATCGGGAAAGCAGCCAAAAAACTCGCAGAAAAGCGCTGATTTCAGGCATTGGTTCATTGGGCTTATATGCCTCTTTGAAAAAATAAATGGAATTAACATAATTTTTTTACATAAATTGGTGACTTTTTCCCTCTCTTTTACGACTTTTTAGTAGAGTGCTTGTTTCACTCTTCTATTCCTGTCAAAAGGAGGTGATCTTTGTGAAAAAGGTTGTTGCGATGATTTTTACCGCTGTGATGATCATGTCGATTTGCGGCAGTGCTCTCGCTTACCAGGGAACTGGATATTTGCCGCTGCTTCGATAGAAATGCCACCCGGGTGCTGAAAAAGCACCCTTTCTTTTGGGAGATTTGACATGCGATTGCGATTATTTACCCGCTATATGGAAAAATGTGTAATATGTGTCTGAATCGGCGTCTCTTCCTGGCAAAATCATTTTGACATAATGAATATTATGTAAACAAAAACTTTACTGTATGCCTTCTCTCCCTTCCCCCGATTCCTCTACCGCGCGATATCCAGATGATGGTATTGTGCTACAAGTAAGCATACATTCGCTTTTCAAATTTTCATCGCAGAATTGACAAAAGGGAGAGAGCCTACTGAAATTCAGACTGCTATTTTTCCTGCCATTGCTCGTTTTACTACCCGCCACCTTCGTTGGTGCTTTGGCGATGAGCGTGCATGAAGTCCCGCCCTCGATATGGCTGCAAAATATAGTCGTATTCATCATTGGCGGGAGCGTATCCGCACTCATCCTTGCCAGAAACAGACACCCTCATGCAAATCGATCGCGGAACATTATCCTCACGACCGCAGTGCTCTTTCTTTTCCTGCTGCTAACCTTCTGGGACAGCGGCATCGACAATGTGCACCGCTGGATTGCGCTCGGCCCTTTGCGTTTTCATGTGGCCAGCATCGTCATCCCCTTTTTCATTATGCAATTATGGCGACTATTGAAAGCCGAAAACTGGTGGTTTTCCTTTCTGCTGACGGCAGCAACGTCCTTGCTGTTGTTTTTGCAACCAGATGCCTCGCAACTTACTGCCTTCACTGTCTCCATGGCTATTCTTTTATGGAGTCGAGCAGATCGAAGCATCCTTCGTTTTGTCTCTGTGGGCCTGCTCTTTATTTTCGCAGTTATATCGTGGATCAATCTCGATCACCTATTGCCTGTTCCCTATGTCGAAAAAATTTTGTACCTGGTTGTTGACATGGGAATGGTTTGGCTGCTTGTCGAAGTCCTTTCCAATTTCGCACTGATTGCCCCTTTTCTGTTGCTGCATTCTGCGCATGCCAAAATCGTTTCCATCGCGCTCGGCGTGCATTTTGCTGTGCTTTTCCTGACAGCGCTTTTCGGCAATTTTCCTGTACCGATCATCGGATACGGCGTCTCGCCAATGATTGGGTATATCATCGCCTTGACATCGATCATACGCGCAAGAAATGACCTGCCTTGCTCATGGCGCAGGTCATTTTTTTGCTAAAAAGCATCGAGCAGTCAAGCAAGCTGACGTTTGGGTGCAAAGCCGCTCCCACTCCATGTAAAGCTAACTTGACACACCACCACCTGTAAAGTACACTTTACGTAAAGTTAGCTTTACAGGTGGTGTATGATGAAAAATCGCGTTCGTGAAAGACGTCTGGAGCAAGGCTGGTCACAAGATGCGTTATCGGAAAAGGTGGGTGTTTCACGACAAACGATCATTTCTTTGGAAAATGGAAAATACAACGCTTCCTTGATCCTCGCGCATAAGCTGGCACAAGTATTCGGCTGCATCATTGAAGAGCTGTTTATTTTTGAAGGAGATGAGAATATATGATCGATACCTATTTCGGTTTGTTCGGTTTGCTTGGCGGGCTGATCATCGGCTTATCCGGTCTTTATTGGGGCAACAAACTGGCCGGGAAAAGGCGTGGATTGGACGAACGCCACCACCTGATCCGCACGAAGGCAAAATCGTCCTCGTGGATCATCACGCTGGCAGCCGTCTACGTTCTGTTTGCCGTTGCCATTCTGAATCCGGGCGTCTCGCTTGCTTTTGTCCTCGCGATGATCATACTGGTGCAGTTAGGCAGCTGGTGCTGCTTCATCTTTTATTACCAGACGAAATATTGAACAGGCGAACACTTGGGCATTGCCTATCCGCGACAAAACCCGCCGCTTGAACAAGAGGGACGGGTTTTGTTCTGAAAAGCGCCCCAAATACAAGGCAGAGAACGTCTCGACTTTTTTCATAAAAGCGGGGGTTAGCGCCTGTAATCAGCACTTTTCCCCCGAAAAAGGGAACCACGCTCATGGCTGCTTCCATTTTTGCTTAATCTATCCCTCCTGCTCCTGCATCGTCTCCATCATCGTATAAAAATAGCGGCCATCGCCAGTCTGGAAGTAGCGATACCACGCCTCCAACGTGTCCTTTTTAAACAGATCGAGCAGCGCAATCACTTCCCGCGCCAATAGCAGGCTGCCAACAGCGCTGGTCGTGATCAGATTGCCGTCTACGACGATCTGCTCGTCCTGATAAAAGGCAGCGCCTTTGTATGTCGGACAAAACATCGTCAAATAATCCAAGCTGTTGCTCGTATGCTTACGCTTATCCAATAAACCGGCATTGGCAAGGGCGGCCGTCGCTCCACATATCGCTGCCACATTGCCGCCTGCATGCAGCAGTTGTTTTGCTGTCTCGACGATTGGAGCATGCTCGGGATCATTCCAACTTTCTGCTCCCGGCAAGAGCAAGATCGCGGCAGTTTCAAGCGTGATCTCATCGATCGTCACATCCGGTACAACCGTCACGCCGCCCTTTGTCGTGATCGGACGTTTGGAAGCCCCGACCGTTTTGACAGGAAGACGGCTCCCCCTGTTTTTAAAATATTGACCCGAGTTCAACTCGGCAATTACCAAACCAAGCTCCCAATCTGCCATCGTGTCTAGCACATAAACGTAAGCGTATTTCATGTGATCCTC
The DNA here is from genome assembly GCF_038000275.1 of Brevibacillus sp. FSL K6-0770. Taxonomy (NCBI): domain Bacteria; kingdom Bacillati; phylum Bacillota; class Bacilli; order Caryophanales; family Paenibacillaceae; genus Brevibacillus; species Brevibacillus sp. FSL K6-0770. The sequence goes on along the minus strand of NZ_JBBOBQ010000001.1, from coordinate 2,809,712 downwards.
CCGGGGTTTCTCTGATTTCTCCACTGATAAGGGCGTCGAATCCTTGTCTATACCGAATTGTAAACGTTTAATGTTGACAGCAGCATGTCAATGATCTCTCACGTCTGCCCCCATTTTTTTATTGAGCTTGTCGGCCATATCCATATCAATCGGAGAAATGCAAAAAAGAGGAGGAAATCCCGTCAATCTATAACTTTAGTTAGGCCTCCAAAAACATAAAAATTGGTACAATCGAATAGCCCGTTGTACATTTTCTCTCTTTTACTGTTGATGGAACGCCGTGTGCGATGAAAGTCGCCCGCACGGTGTAGGCTCGAACGAACACCCTCACCCACAGAAGGGGATAAGTCGGGAATAGCTATCAAGTGATTATGAGACCTGCTCAAATTTTGGAACCTGCTGGACTTTCGATTAGCCAATCTCCAGTCATCGTCAAATGCGGTGAGTATACGTACTGGTCGTATACACCTTCGACGAATGACCTTGTACTGGTTGTCGTCGCCTTTGATTCCAACAACCAGGAAGTCAAACGCTGGGAAGTTCCAGGTTATCGGTATACGCTCGACATTGGGATCGACAACCAAAATCGAACCGTAGTCTTCTACATGTGGCAAAAAGCTCCCAACTATCCAAACGGCTCCTATCCTGTTTCTTTGACATGGGATGAGCTGCGGATTAACTAACTTGCCTTCAACGCCCCTCGGGATCACCCGGGGGTATTTTCTTATCTGAATAGGCGTACTGCTTTCATCTGGTGCCATTCCAGCAAAAAAGCCGACGCCCCTCCAACGGGAACATCGGCTTTTGCCAAAACCTTTATCTGGCGATCGTCGTACCAGCCAGCTCTTCCGTCACCGTGCACACAGCGGAAGAATCCCAGCTGCCTTTTCCTTGCGCCTTGGCTGCTTCATACATTTGCGCCACGGTGCCGCCGACGAGGACGGGAACGTGTTGCTCGCGAGCCGCAGCCGCGTACAGTTGCAAGTCTTTGTGCATATGATCGAGCGAAAAGATCGCATTTTCGTACGTGCCATACAAAATATTCGGGCCAAACACAGACAGCACGCGATTGTGGGCGGAGCCTTTCTCGATGACGGCGGCAAGCTTGTGCGGGTCCACTCCTGCTTTTGCCCCTACGCTGAATGCTTCGCCAAGAGCGGCCGTGATGACAGCGACGACAGAGTTGTGACACAGCTTGGCTACCTGACCGGAACCGGACTCTCCGAGGTAAAAAATTTCTTTGCCGATTCCTTGCAAGTACGGCATGATCTCAGGCAGCTTGCTTTCATCTCCCCCGACCATGATCGTCAAGGTCCCTGCTGCCGAGCCTGCTGGCCCGCCGCTAACCGGGCAATCAAAGTAGGAAATGCCCCGCTCAAGCCCGGCCTGATTCAACCGTTTGGCCGTCGCCGGATCGATCGTGCTCGTGTCAAAGACGAAGCTGCCTGGGCGAAGCTCGGCAAAAAGTCCGGCCTGTCCCAGCATGACCTCCTCCACGACAGAGGGACCAGGCAGCGAGGCGAAAACAGCTTTTGCCACGCTCCCTATCGCTTGCACGCTGTCTACGACAACGGCCCCTTTTTCCGCAGCCCACTCTTTTGCCGCCGGACTTGGATCATACGCGTACACTTGATAGCCTTTTTGCAACAGGCTGCCGATCATCCCTTTGCCCATTGCGCCGATGCCAATGACTCCAATCGTCGCTTCCATCTCTCTTCCCCCTATCTATCCAGAACTTATGGCCGGATGTAAACCGTCTTCGTTTCGACATAGAAATCGAGCGCGGATTCGCCCTGCTCTCTCGGCCCCAAGCCGGAGATTTTTTTGCCGCCAAACGGGAATTGCGATTCAAAGTGGGTAGACGGCATATTGACGTGCGTCACGCCTGACTGGATTCCTTTTACAAACTGGAACGCTTTTTGCAGATCGTTGGTAAAGATCGTGGAAGATAAGCCGAACTCCACCTGGTTTGCGATTTCCATGGCGTGATCGAACGAATCGACGTCAATGACCGCGATCACGGGCGCGAAAATCTCTTCTTTGGCAATCGTCATCTCCTGCGTGATTCCGGTAAAGACGGTTGGAGCGACGAAGTAACCGTTCGCCAAATCTCCGTCTGTCAGCCGCTGGCCGCCGCATTCCAGCACGCCGCCTTCCTCGATGCCTTTTTGAACATAATGCAAATACAGGTTAAGCTGATGCTCGTCCACGACCGGGCCGTTATGGCTTTCCGGATCGAAGCCATTGCCAACTTTCAGGCTGCGTGCGCGCTCCACCAGCTTGCGCTTCACTTCCTCCGCCACTTCCGGTACGACCAGGACGCGGCTTGTTCCCGTGCACCGCTGTCCGTTGTCAAAAAAGCCGCTGGTCACGATGCAATCGATGGCAAGGTCAATATCTGCATCCGCCAAAATGATTGCCGGGTTTTTCCCGCCCATTTCCGCCTGAATTTTGCCCCCGCGGGCACCGACCGCTTTTCCTAACGCCAAACCGACCTCCGACGATCCCGTAAACGAAATCCCTTTGATCAGCGGATGATTGGACAGCTCGTCCCCGATTACCGAGCCAGGGCCAGTCACCAGATTGACAACGCCTTTTGGCACGCCGCTTTCGATCAGAAGTTCCGTCAGCTTGACGCTGATCAAGGAGGTGTTGCTGGCAGGTTTGAAAACGACTGTGTTGCCCGCGAGAATAGCGGGAACGATTTTCCACAGGCCGATTCCGAGCGGGAAGTTCCACGGCGCGATAATCGCGAAGACGCCAATCGGCTCGCGCACCGTGTAGCCCAGCACACGCTCATCAAACGAAGGGACGGTTTGCCCCGTCAAACGAGTGGCTTCTCCTGTCAACTGCTTCATGGAGGCAATCGTCTTGAGCACCTCGCCCCGCGCTTCCCGCAGTGTTTTTCCTACTTCGCTTGTAATGATCGCAGCCAGTTCTTCTCTCTGCTCTTCCAGCAGTCGAATGAGCGTAAACAGAAACTCTCCGCGCACCGGAGCCGATTTTTTGGCCCAGTCAGGAAACGCTTGTGCTGCCGCTTCGATGGCAGACCGCGCATCCAGTCCATCGGATTTTTGAAAATAGCCGAGCACCTCGCTCGTATTGGCAGGGTTCGTGCTAGGAAATACTTGTCCGGTATGGCTATCCACCCATTCACCGTTGATGTAGTTCTTGTGCGTTGTCGTCATGTATGACTCCCACCTTCCGTCTTCGATAACCATATTGTATAAATTCGAAATTGTTTATACAATGTAGAGGCACACACAAATAAAATGAATTTTATATACATTTCTCTACACGGAAGGTGCCTACATGCATACTCTTTCCTACTTGAACGAAAAGTTGAGTGCGTGGCTTGCCATTGCACCTATGTCGATCTGGGTTCGCCTCCCGCGCGACCGCCAATTTCGGCTGGCGTATACAGTGACGCCGTCAGCTGCCGTCGCTTTCGGGACCTTGCTGACCGCTCCCGCCACGCTCCCGGCTCATGAGCAAGAGCGCTACCGATATGAAGAAATCGAGGACAAACATTTGCTGCGGTTCTTTTTCGCTGAGGAAGGACAAGCGCTCATCTGGTTGGACTCCCCCTCGGAAGCGGCCTCCACGTTGACGGAAGATCAATGGGAGCTATTGTGGCTCGGGTTGAAACTGCATCTCGCAGAAGAAGCGATTGCGAGCAAAAACGCCGAATGGAGCAAACTTTTGGCAGGCATCCGCTCGATTTCCGGTACGCTTGATACCGAAGCGATCATCCGCGACATCATCGGCAATGCCCTGTCCGTCATCCCTGCCGCTGACGCCGGACTGCTGCATTTGTACGATCCTGCCATCGACCGCCTCGTGCCGAAAGCGACCGTCGGCTTTCACGACACGCTGTTCAAAGACTTTCGCCTGAAAATCGGCGAGTCGATCGCCGGGAAAGTCTTTTTGGACGGACAACCCCGCCTGTATCGCTCCCATCCCGAGACGACGCAAGCGATGAGAGACATTTCCGCGGACAATTTTCACTCGTTGAACCACGCGAAAGACTTGCAAAATTTGAACGGGCTTTTATGTGTGCCGATCTCGATTGCCGAAAAGCGAATTGGCGTGCTCGTCCTGCACCAATTTCACCAAGACAACGAGTTTACCGACTACGACCTCGCCCTGTTGCAAGGCTTCGCCGATCAAACCTCTGTCGCGCTGCAAAATGCCGAGCTGTACGCCGAGACGAAGCAGGCTTATGAAAACATGGCCACGCTCAGCGCCCAACTGCAAGCCCGGCATGATGATCTGATCAAGCGCAACAAAATTCACGAATCGATCAAGCAAATGTCCCTGCAAAACAAAGACGCGGCCACAATTGTGAAGGCACTGTCGCGCATGACCGCCAAGCCCATTCAGTTCGTAGACTGGCTGGAAGAGGGCCACGAAACTTTTGCCCAGCTCCCCTACTTCAACCGCGACGAGCTGCACACTTTGCTGGCTGGACGTCGCCACCCGCTTTTTGTCCACTTGTATTCCGCAGGGCGTGCGGACAGCGAATACTGTTACCTGTATCCGCTGATCAACGGCAGCGTGCTGCTCGGCTGCCTGATCATCCCTTCCGCCAAAACAGGCTTGTCGGAGCTGGCGAGAATGACGATTGAGCAAGGGCGGTCCGTGCTCACTCTCGATTTGGTGAAAAAGCAGTCGATCAGCTCTGTCTTGTACAAGCGTGCCCACGACCTTTTCCAGGAAGTAATCGGCAGCAAGGGCAACGACCTGTTGGAACGCGCCCGCACACTCGGACTGATGCCGCACGCCCACTACCTCGTGGTCTACGCTCATCTGAGTCACTGCCACGATCTCGCTCTGCTCGAAGCCAACATCCATCGGCTAGTGAACCGCTGGAAGCGCGATTTTGCCCCTGCGCAAGTGCTGACCTACGGCTTTCACAATCACGTCACGCTCCTGCTGCAAATGAATGGAACAGAGGAGCGAAAAGCATTGAGCGAGCAACTGCAAACAGCCGTGGAGGAATGGGAGCGGGCCCAGGAAGCGTCCTTGTCGATTGGGGTGGGCAGCATGATCGAAGGCGTCGAGCATCTGGGCAAAAGCTATGAGGAAGCGAGAAAAGCGGCGCACTACTTGTCGGCACGAAATCGCAGCGGTGTCATCCATTACACCGACCTGGGCGTCAATCGCCTGATGCTCAACCAAAGCCAGGCTGACATTGACGCTTTTGTCGCCGACGTGTTTGCTCCCTTTTGGGCTGAGCCACAAAAATATCAGGAGTGGGAGCACACGCTTGTAACGTATATCAAATGCAGCCAGTCGCCGCAGCAAACCGCCCGCGAGCTGCACATCCACGTCAACACGCTCTACCAGCGGCTGAAAAAAGTGGAGGAACTGCTGGAAATCGACCTGCACCGTCCCGAAGACTTGCTCAAGGTCCAGCTCGCCTGCCATCTCCGCTACGAATAGCTTTTTCGCGCAAAGAAAAACCAGACTCACTTCGACGTGGGTCTGGTTTTTTCGTATCGTTTTACTTGCGCAAGGAACGGCGCAAAATTTTGCCTGTGGTGTTTTTCGGAAGCTCCGGCACGATTTCCACCTGGCGCGGCACCTTGTATTTCGCCAGCTTATCCTGGCAAAAGGCGACGATGTCTTCCTGCGAAACCGCCACTTCTTTTAGCGCGACAAAAGCTTTGACCGCTTCGCCGTGCACCTCGTCGGGAACTCCGATGACCGCCGCCTCGATCACGGCAGGGTGCTGGTACAGCACTTCCTCCACTTCACGCGGATAGACGTTGTAGCCATCGACGAGAATCATGTCCTTTTTGCGGTCGACGATGTAGACATACCCCTCCTCGTCCATCCGCGCCATATCTCCTGTGTACAGCCAGCCATCCTTGAGCGCAGCCTTCGTATCTTCCGGCAGCCCCAGGTAGCCGAGCATGACATTCGGCCCTTGCACAGCCAGCTCGCCTACCTCGCCCCGCGGCAATTCGTTGCCTTCCGGGTCGACGACCTTGTTCAAGACATGCGGCAAGTTTATCCCGACCGAACCGGGCTTTCTCGTGCCGCGCAGCGGGTTGAAGGCTGTTGCCGGAGCCGCTTCGGACAGCCCGTAGCCTTCCAGTACCTTCACTTCGTACTTGGCCTCGAATTTGTGCAGCAGCTCGACAGGCATCGATGCGCCACCCGAGCAGCAGAGACGGATCGAAGCGAAATCTTCCTTCGTCGCATGCGGCAGTTGCAGCATGTAATTGTACATCGTCGGCACCCCGGCAAAGCAGGTCGCCTGTTGCTCGCGGATCGTATTGACCACTTCGACAGGGTGGAAACGCGGAATGATGATCATCGCCGCTCCGTAGCGAATCGGACCGTTCAGGCACACCGTCATGCAAAAGACGTGGAACATCGGCAATACCGCGACTACCCGATCTTCCGGGATCAGCTCGAACAAAATTCCCATCGCCTCTGCGTTGGAGGCCATGTTGCGGTGGGACAGCATTGCCCCTTTTGGCTGCCCGGTCGTACCGGACGTGTACAAAATGACCGCCAAATCGTCTTCGTTTCGCTCCGGCTCCACAAAGCTGCCGTCTCCCGCTTGTGCTACCTGCGCCAATGTCAGCTCGTGGCCTGTCGCTTCGTTGTAGATGAGATGTGTCAAATGCTCCAATTGTTCCTTCAGGGGTGTCAGGACAGGTTCGAGCGCAGCGAGGGCAATGACCGCTTTTGTCTGGCTGTTGGCGAGAATGAAGCTGATTTCTCGCGGCGTGTAGATCGGGTTCATCGGGACAACGGCCGCACCCACGCGCAAAATCGCGTAGTAAGCGCTTACAAAATCGGGTCGATTGTCCATGATCAGCGCTACAGCGTCTCCCTTGCCAATCCCGAGCTTGGACAAGCCTTGCGCCAGCTCATCGACCCGGCGGTTCAGCTCCTGGAAGGTAGTCGTCTCCCCCAAAAATATGTAGGCCGGATGGTCTGGGAAATTTTGCGCGCTTTGCAGCAAATTTTCGTTCAAATGATACATCGCTCATCTACCCCCTTTTCAGAAAATTTTAACACCTGAGACGAGCATGATAAAGCTTTTCTTTTAGGAAATCGTGGGGATTTGCGCTGCTGTCGCTGTCTTGTTTTCTTCCCGTTTGGCAAAGAGCAGGAACAGCACGCCGCAACCGACAAACAACAAGGCATTTACGATCATCGCCTGGCCAAAACCGATGCCCACATTGGGCGCTGCTTGCACAATCGAGCCTGTGACGAGCGGAGAAATGATTCCGGCGAGCGTAACGAGGCTGGAGAGCGTGCCCACCAGCAAACCTGTGCGCTCCGGCAACATGCTGCTGACGATGACAGAGGCAGCCGTCCCTACGGAAAAAGCAAACCCTTTTCCCAAGCAAAGCGCAATCAGCACGAGCGGCAAAGACTGTACCAGCGTCACGGCGTAGAAGCAAATTCCGCCCAGGATGATGGACGCTCCTCCCACCAGCACGTACGATTTGCGATAACTCCGATGTTTTTTGTACAGACGATCGCCTGTCCAGGAGATCAAGATCGTCATCAATCCGGCCAAAAGTCCCATGCCAGCAATCGCGTAAGCCATTTGTTGACTCGTCAGGTGAATCACTTGCACCAGGTAGACAGGTTCCCACACAGCGGCAAAGGTTGTGCCCCACATTTGTGCGAAATAAATCAAAAAGCTGAACAAAAAGGTGGATGACAGAAAAACTTTGGATAAGTCCGACCATTTTGCCTTGGGCAGTGCTTGCACAGTCTTCGCCGCCTCGATGCTGACTTGCGGCCTGTCTTTGCCGACCCACAGCCAGATCAAAAGCCAGATCAGGCTGAGCGCACCCATGAACGCCCAGGCAAACCGCCATCCGTTGCTGTCAATGAGCGAAACGATGAGCGGTGCCGAAGCGACTGCCCCTACAAACGCGCCGAAGTTGACCGTGGAGTAAACAAGCCCGCGCTTTTCTTCGGGAAACCATTTGTTCAAGTGGCTGACGACTGTCGCCCAAAATGGTCCTTCGCCAATTCCGAGCAACACCCTGGCGATCACAAGCATCGGCAATCCGGCAATGGCGTATGCGCCAAACTGGATAACCGTCCAGGACAAGGCCATGATGGCGAGCATCTTTTTCGTCCCGATCCGGTCGGACAACGCCGCTCCCAAAATACCGGCGATCGAGAAAAACCAGAAGAAACTGCTACCGACAAGTCCCCATTCTTTCTGGGACAAAGAAAATTCCGCCATAATAGGAACAGCCGAATAACCCGCAATCGTTTTATCGGCGTAGTTAATCATGTATAGCACGAACAGCATGATCATGGTGATTCTCGCCATCATCTGAATCACTCCATTCCAATAGGTGGGGGCAAGGCAATTACTCAGTCTTTTCTCAACCTCACGCGGCCGATTCCATCCTCGATCTCAATCACGGTTCCATACGCTTCACTCATCGTTTTCAGTCCTTGCAATATCTCGGGATCTGCACTCAACCTCGGCCAGCCCATCCGGTAGACAGGCTCCTCGAAGCCGAGTTCAATCGGGTGCAGCTCCAGCTCGCTTAGCTCGCCACCCTCCATTTTCCAAAGCGGGATGACGGACTGCCACACTTCTTTGTGCACGCACAGTCCGCGCGTATAGCCAGCGCTCATCGCTTCCAGCGCATCAGCGACGTTGTGCGAATGGTCCAGTCCGTATTGCTCGTAAAAGTCCGCTGGCTGCGAAGTGACAAGCTCGGTTTGGAACACGAAGTCTCCCAGACTGTAGAAGATCGGGCGGTTTTTGTAAATTTCAATGCCGCGCAACAGATGCGGGCCGTGTCCGACGACCGCGTGTGCCCCGGCGTCGATGCACGCTTTGGCAAAAGTCGGCAAAAAGTCGGCAGGCACTTCTTTGTCCAAGCCTTTCATCTCGTGCGCGTGGATGCTTACGACGACGTAATCCGCGCGCCGCTTCGCTTCCCCGATTCGTCTGACCATCCTGTCCAGATCGCGTGGGTGCGGCTGTGTCGATGTTCCCGCCTCTTCCCCTGCCATAAACCGGGAGGCCCCGAACAAAAACACGTCTTTGCCCGGATGATTCATGAAGCCTTCCTCGATCAGCACTTTGCTGAAAGCGTTAATGTCTGTCGAATCCGCCAGCTCTTGCAGTTGGGCGAGCTTTTCTGGCGGCAGATGATGGGTCATGACATAGCGCATCGGGTTGACGCCCGGCCGTCCGATGCTGTCTGCACGCTGCTCTCCCGCCGCCCACCACGGATGAAAGGTCGATGTCGCCGCGATCAGCGCGACTCGGGCCGACTCGCATTCGAGATAGCGGGGAGCAGAAGCCTCCGCCAGATTTTTGCCAGCTCCGGCATGGACAAATCCGTATTCGTTCAGGTGGCGCTCTGTCGCTTCCAGCCCGCCGTACAAATAGTCGAGGGTGTGATTGTTCGCCCATCCGATCATGTTGAAGCCGTAGTCTTTCATCACTTGCAGCGATGACGGCGGCGACATGGCCCAAGTTCCGCCGCTTTGCGCACTCGGATACCCTTCGTTGTCATGGACGGTCGTCTCCAGATTGGCAATGCGCACATCAGCGCGCTGAAGCAAGCTGGCAATCTCGCGAAAAGCATTGTCTCGATAGGGCAGGTCGCGGGTGATGAAGCTGTCTCCCGTCGCTGCAAACCAAACAGGCACAGACATGAAAAGTTCCTCCTTTATGAGTCGCGTAATGGCTGTTTCAATAAATCGTGAAGTCGTCCTCCCCCTCTCCCACGAACGAATAAAGCGTCGAGCTGATTTCGTCATAGTGCTGGAGCCTTTTTTGCACAGAGACGGGGTCGTGGATCATGACGCCTTTGACAAGGGCATTCAGCACAGAGAACAAGGTAGGCATGCCGCTGGTGGCGACCGGCTGCGGCGTGGAGATTTTCAACAACAAGTCTGCCGCCTGGCTGATCGGGGCCAGCTCGCCTTCGGTAATCGCCAGCACCTTCGCGCCCAAAGCTTTTGCCGAGTTCACCATCGCTACTGTTTCACTCGGATGGCGAGGAAAGGACAGCGCAATCACAAGCCACTCCTGATCCCGCTCGGTCAAAAAATAGTCGGCATTGTCTACCGCTCCTGTGTATAAATGGGTGTTGCCCTTGATCGCGTTTAAGGTAGAAAACAGCCACTTCGCCGGGATGTGGCACCAGCGAAAACCGACGACAACGATGCGGTTGGCGGAAATGATGCTCTGCACGGCCTGGTGCAACAACTCGTAGTCGATCTGGTGCAAAGCTTGCTGGAGGTAGGCGATATCGGTTTCCATGACTTGGTGGGCGTAATTGTTGCGCGTCAGTGCGGCCTCCGTGTCGCGGTACTTCTGGATCGGCCCTTTCGTCTGCTCGCTGGTCAAGAGCGATTTCTTGATCTCCTGCTGCAGCTCGGTATAGCCGGAATAACCTAGCGCGTAGCAAAAGCGAATGACCGTCGCTTCGCTCGTATTGGTCAGCTCGGCGATTTTTTTGGCTGTGTGGATCGCGAGCAGGCTCGGCTTTTCGAGGGCGATTTTGGAGATGATTTTTTGGCTGGCTGTCAAGTTTCCATACTGCTTGCGAATCCGTTCCGTTATGAGCTGATCCATGCCGGAAAACTCCTTTGCGGTTGCTTTGCGAACCTATTTTCAAGAATAGTATATATCTTGAAATAATTCACTTCAATACATCTTAGAAAATGTAGTATACCCTTCATTTTGAAGCAAAAAAACGCATTTTGACAGGAGTTATTGCGCTTTTCGCAAGGCAAGATTGCAGGCGGAAAAACCGGGGTGGTTTGCATGCCGCCTCCTTTTTCAACCGGGCAAAAGTTGATTGAAAAAGAAAAAGACCGTCGCATCCGGCATGGAGTGCGGCGATCTTGCGGTTGCCTGTTGTGCTAATATAACCTCAAAATTTGAATCTGCTGATCTTCCACTGTCGCGTTGTACTCATGTGTCCATGTTCGTTCCAGCTCGCTTGGGCTGGAGAGCTTTTGCTCGATTCCTTCCGTCAACTCCGCACAGGAACGTCCCAGCACGCCTTCGACCGCTTCTTCAACCGTTCCCTGCTCGTTCATGGAAATCCGCAGCTTCCGCGCATCTGTTCCGATCGTCAGCACATAGGAAATCACTTGCCCGCTCTTTTCCTCGCTTACCGTCACCGTTCCTCCCGCAGCCACAATCGAGTCGCGCAGAGCTTCGACGGTTCCCTGCAAATACCCCTCCCTGATTTCGGAGAGCAGCGATGCGGAGCGCTGGCGAAGGAGGCCAGGCGACAAATCATGCGATTCAAAGTAAGGGATAAGCCCGTCTTTTGTCTCCTCGAAATAGACGTGAATCCCATCCTTGAACCCGGTCAGCAGCTTGCCGAGCACGGTTCCGCCAATCATCAATTCTTTACTGAACATGTTTTTGTATTCTGTCCAGACAACGTTCTCCGGCTGGTAGCCCAAAGTTCGCAACGCTCGAAAAAGCGTGCGTTTGTCCTGGAATGACATCGAAAATGTCGTGCAATGGCTCACACGAATCCCTCCCCGGGCTAAAAATCGATATTTCTGCCGACTGCCTCCTCGCGAGCGACTCCATCTGCCATGGCATTTGCCGGGCTTGCTGGGCTTGCCAGGCTGGCGCGGACGGCAAACTCTTTTGCCCACGAACGCAGCTTCTCGATTTCCTCCCGCCTGGCTTTAGCCAAGGGAACTGTGCGCTGCATGGCCAGCAAAATATCTTCCGTGTCGATATCCCGATCTTTTTCCTCGGGATTACTGCGCTTCGCAAAAGCATCGATCAGCCCTTCATGGAGCGAAGCCTCAATCTCGGCACCCGTCAGGCGTATGCCTTCCCCCCAGTATTTCTCGCCCGATACTTCGACGAGCCTATCGATGTCAAAACGGGCCGGGTTGCGCTTCAGCCGCTCCAGGTGGATTTTGAGAATTTCTTCGCGCTCTTCCGGTGTAGGCAAGTCCACGAAAAAGATTTCGTCAAACCTTCCTTTTCGCAAAAGCTCTGCTGGAAGCTGCTCGATCTTGTTGGCAGTCGCGAAGACAAATACAGGACTCTTTTTCTCCTGCATCCAGGTCAACAACGTTCCAAAAATGCGCGTGGCGACTCCCCCGTCGGAAAAACCGCTGCCCACGCCGGACAAGCCTTTCTCGATTTCATCGATCCAGACGATCGACGGCGATACGGCTTCACACATCATGAGCGCCGAGCGAATATTCGCTTCGGATGAACCGACGATGCCCGCGAATACCCGTCCCAAGTCCAGGCGGAGCAGCGGCATTTGCCAAGCAGCCGCCACACTTTTCGCACACAAGCTTTTTCCGCAACCGGGAACGCCGACCAGCATGACCCCTTTTGGCCACTGGATGCCGAACTGTCTCGCTTCCTCCGAGTACGACGCTTTTCGTCTCAGCAGCCAGCGCTTCAAGTTTTCCAGTCCGCCGATCTGCTCCAGGTTCAGCGATTCTGTCGAGATGTATTCCAGAACCCCCGATTTTCGCACAATCTGCTTCTTCTCTTCCAAAATGGTAGAAACATCGCTTGCGGATATTCCGCGATTTTTAACCAGCGCCTTCGCCAAACAGTTCTCGATCTCGTTGCGCCCCAAACCTACGGCGGCCCGGGCCAGCGCTTCTATGACTTCCGGGGATTGGTCGATCACGATGCCCGGACGGCCGACGTACGCATCGGTAAAGCTGCGGATGATTTGCATTACTTCATCCAGGTCAGGCAGAGGCAGGTCGAGAATCGTGATCTCATGCTGCAGCTCTACAGGAATTTCCAGGGAAGGAGCGATGATAATCGAATTGGAAGGGAAGCCTGTCCGCGTCTTTTGCGCAAATTCGCGAAACGTTCTGATGTTTACATGCGATCCGCGCAGCAGCGGGTGCAGATCAAACCATAAAAACAGCGTAGGCTCTTTCGCCAAATCTTCGGCCATCGTCAGAGCGATGCGAAAATCTGTGCTCTTGTGGTCAAGCTCTTCCCCGTTCAGCACAAGACCTTTTGTCGCTGTCCATGTCACAATCCGCTTGTTCAGGCTGGCGCTAATCCCTTGGAACACATCGAGCGCCCGCTCCTCTTCCGATGTAAAAATGTACAGGATGCTGTATCTGGCGCGAATCAGATACTCCACTTCCTTGACAAAATCTTGCAGCATGTATGTACTCCTCCTACAGCCATGTGTACAGGCTCGATTGAATATTCGCGGTAGGAAAACCAGTCAGATGCAAGGAACGCTCCCCTTGAACCAGTTCGACTTTTCGTTGGGGAATCAACTCTTCCGGCGTGATCCGGTTCGTCAGCACAATCAGTTTCTTGCCATGCCAAATCTCCTCCGACTGCGCCTGATAAGGCCCCGCAATCGCCACGTCAAACAGAAGCAAGGCTTTGCGCTTTTCCTCGCAACGCAAAATTGCTTCCGCTGTATAGCCTGTGAACAAAAGGACGGTGCCCGAGTGAACCTGGCGAAACGACTGAACCAGCCGCCTTACTTGCTCCGGCTGATCCAGCGGTTCTCCTCCGGAAACGGTCAGTCCGTCAACTGGCAGTCGTCCCAGTTCTTGCCCTAAAGAGTCTGGTTCATAGAGCCGACCGCCTTGCTTGTCCGGGTGCGTATTCGGATTAAAGCAGCCGCGGCAGCCGATGGAGCAGCCTTGCACCCAGACGACAGCACGGTTGCCTGGTCCGTTTACCCTGCTTTGCTTGCATATTTCATGGACTCGCAATGACTGCGCCAACATGCTCTCCCTCCTACAAGTCTAGCTGCCTTCCTGTCGCACCTGTCTTTCTCGGTACTTGCCCGCTGTCGTTGTTGCTGGCCGCACTTGACGGAAGCTCAATTTCCCGAATGACCACCCTTGGCTTTTCACTAGGTGCGTGTTCCTGAAGTTCGGGACGCGGCATCATCCGCCCATCGCGAATAAGAGCGGGTGTACCGGGTGAAGCAGTCTGAAGAGCTTCATCCAACGCTTGCAAAAAATGCGAGACAAACTCTTCGGGGGAATCCTGAAAGCTTTTTCCGTCCAGCTTCAGGCGAACAGCGTTATCATGGACGGTCCCGATCAGCAGAAGCAAGCCTTCGCCATTCTTTCCGCTGCCGACGATGCCAAGCTTTTGGATATCGCGCAGCCGACATTCCATCCGCACGGCTTCGTGCCGCTCCTGCATGACGATGCAGACGAGCGCGTCCTGTTTGACCAAAAAGATTTTGTTGTTGGGCTGCACATGTCGCCAGCTCTCGAAATCTTTGTACAGCGCCTTCACGATATCTTTTGGCGTAATAATCCCGATTTCCTCCAGCTCAAACAAGGTGGCATCGTCAATTTTCGTATGTACCTTGATCCGGCGCTTCATTACGAACTGCAAGTAAACAAGCGCGGAAAGGCCGATAAACAGCGTAGGCCCGACAGAAAGCTTTGTGATCAGGCTGAACAAAATCAAGCCAGCCATGCCAATTTGGGTGTACGTGATCACTTTGATTTTTTGTTCTCCTGTCTTGCGAAAAAACGAGAACCCTTTTCCGGGCTGATAGTCGGCAAGCTGGTTTTGCAGCATTCTTTTAAATTTTCCAATCGCCCAAATGCCAGGTACAACAAACACCAACCCCAACAGGAGCAGAAGAAAATTGCCCGTCATGATGCCGAACAGTGACATCAATCCGAAAAAGGCGCTGGTGATCCAAAGTGTCCTGATTTTCTTGTGAATCTCTGCAACTGCTTCGTTCTGGTTTTGCAAGTTTGTGCCAACCTCCACTCCATTGTTTACTACTTTTTTCCTACGCCTATTATAGTAGAGACAAGAAGGTGAGTAAATAAATCGGTGCCAGCAAAAAACCCCCACCAAAGTGAGGGTTTTGCTGCAAAATTCTATTGTTCCGCTTTGCGCTGTTTTCTCAATGCGTAGCGGTGCTTTGCCTTTTCATGCTGGATGCGCTCTTCTTCCGTCTCGGGAATGACAGCCGGCACTAACGTTGGCTTTCCTTGGTCGTCGAGCGCGATCATCGTCAAGTACGCCCTCGCTGTCATTTTCTTTTCGCCCGTCAGCAAATTTTCCGACTCGACCTTGACGAACACTTCCATCGACGTGTTGTGTGTCCAGGTGACGTATGCTTCCAGATTGATCGCTTCGCCCGTTTTGATCGGCGCGAGAAAATCAAAGGAATCGCTGGAAGCAGTGACGACAGGCTTCCGGCAATGACGCATCGCCGCTATGCAGGCGATTTTGTCGACGTACGCCATGACTTTTCCGCCAAAAATCGTATTGTGATGGTTCGTATCCGGCGGGAACACGAGATCAGTCAAATAGGTTCGGGATTGTCCGGTCGGGCATGCTTCTGTTGCCATCTGTGCTGCTCCTCTCGTTGCCATCATACGATTATGCTTTTTGTGTCAAACGGTCACGCACAGCATGCGTCGCCGCCACCATGTTTTTCAAAGCTTCCACTGTCTCTGCTCTTCCGCGCGTCTTCAGACCGCAATCCGGGTTGATCCAGAATTGGGCTGGCGGCAATACTTGCACGCCGCGCGACACCATCTCTTCGATCTCCGCGACAGCTGGAACGCGCGGGCTGTGGATGTCGTATACGCCCAGGCCGATTCCTTTATCGTACGTGCAAGTCTCGAAGACGGAGACAAGCTCGCCGTGGCTGCGGGACGTCTCGATCGAGATGACGTCGGCATCCAGCTCGCTGATGACGTCGATGAAGTCGTGAAATTCGCAATAGCACATATGCGTGTGAATTTGCGTGCTCGCGGCAACTGTCGAGGTAGCCACGCGGAACGATTTGACGGCCCAGTCCAGATACGCCGCCCTGTCTGCCTGCTTGAGCGGCAAGCCTTCCCGCAGCGCAGGCTCATCCACCTGAATCATGCGGATTCCCGCCGCTTCCAGCGCCTCCACTTCTGCTTGCAGCGCCAGGGCGATCTGTTCGCACACCTCTTGGCGGGAGACGTCATCGCGGACAAATGACCAGTTCAAAATGGTCGCCGGACCTGTCAGCATGCCTTTTACTGGTTTTTCCGTCAACGACTTGGCGTATACGCTCTCTTTGACGGTCATGGGAGCGACGAACTGCACATCGCCGTAGATGACAGGTGGCTTGACGCAACGGGAACCGTACGACTGAACCCAGCCATTTTTCGTGAAGACGAAGCCATCGAGCTTTTCCCCGAAATATTCGACCATGTCTGTCCGTTCAAACTCGCCGTGGACAAGCACGTCCAGCCCGATCTCTTCCTGAATCGCAATCCACTGCTTGATTTGCTCCGCGATGAAGGCATCGTACTGCTCGACTGTCCAGTTCCCTTTTTTGTACTGCTGTCTGGCCTGACGAACCTCTGCCGTCTGCGGGAAACTGCCGATCGTCGTTGTAGGCAAAAGCGGCAGCTTCCAGGCGGCTTGCTGGATATCGCGGCGCTCGTGGAACGGCACGTCGCGTTTGGCTTCTGTCGTCTCCAGCGCTTTTCGAGCCTGCTGTACTTTCTCCCGGTTTCTCGCCGGAGACTCGGCCAGGCGGAGCAAGTCCTTTTCGTTCTGGGCAATTTCCTTCGATATAACATACTTTCCAAATCGGAATCCTTGGACTAAAAGCTGCACTTCTCCCAATTTTTCGTCCGCAAAGGCTAATGCCGCTTGAACTTCCCCAGGCAAATCGGTTTCTGCTTCAACAGTGACGGGAACATGCAACAGGCTGCTCGATGGCTGTAGCCAAATTCGGTCCGGGTCGACCACATTGCTGATCGTCTTGACCAGCTCCCACTTTTCCTCCAGGGCCGAGCGCCAAATGTTGCGGCCATCGACGATTCCTGCGCCGAGCACTTTTTCCTGCGGGAAGCCATGTGCCGTCAGGTTGGCCAAATTCGCTTTTCCTCCGTGGACAAAGTCCAGGCCCAAGCCTTCCACTGGCAGCGCGATCAGTTCCTCGTACCAATCCACCGCTTCGAAATACGTCTGAACCATCAGCTTGAGGTGTGGCAGCGCCTGACTGAACTGTTCGTACACCCGGCGAATGAGCGCTCTGTCCTGCTCGGAAATATCTTGGACGAAAGCCGGCTCATCGATTTGCACCCATTCCACGCCATGCAGTTCGAGTTCACGAAGCACGTCCACGTAAAGCGGCACGATCTGATCGACAACGCGTTCGAACTCGTCCTTCGCATATCCTTTCGCCAGCTTGACAAACGTGTACGGCCCGACAATCACCGGCTTCCCGACGATGCCCAGCTGATCCCTGGCCTCCAGGTACGCTTTCAGCGGCCTGTTCTCTGCCAGCACTGGCGGGCGTTCGCCAAACTCAGGAACGATGTAGTGATAGTTCGTATTGAACCACTTGGTCATTTCGCTTGCGACAGCTTCTTTGTTGCCGCGCGCCATGGCGAAGTACGTATCGAGCGGTACCGGGCCGCCATCATAGGCAAAACGCTTCGGAACGAGTCCGAACATGACAGCCATGTCCAGCATGTGATCGTAGTAAGTAAAGTCGTTGACGGGAATCCACTCGATGCCTTTGTCTTTTTGCTTGATCAGATGCTGCTGGCGGATTTGCTCCATTTGCGCAAGGAACGCTGACTCTTCCAATTTGCCTGCCCAAAAGGACTCCAATGCTTTTTTCCACTCCCGGTCTTTGCCGATTCGCGGATATCCCAGGTTGCTGCTTTTCATGAGCTTTCTCTCCCATCCATTGAAGGTATTTGTAAAGCCAATCAAAAAAGGCATTTCCAACGGTCAAAAAGAACGTTAGAAATGCCAAATAAGCACTGAGATCACAGCATCCTAACACCTCCCTATCTCCCGTAGGTTAAGCAGTGTTGTCGAAACAGGCAGGTCTCCTGACTTGAGGATCACGATCTGCACAACGCCTTCCCAGTCCGTCTCGACCAGTGGCTTATCGCTGTGCAAACTCCCCTCATACAGTGGCGGGACCGTGTCGGATTCTCACCGACTTCCCTTTTCATCCTTGCGCCGATTTTCGCGGCCAAGGAACCTGTTCCCACTCATATGAAATTGTCGGTATGAGTGCATGTGCTCTCGCATCTAGCAAAAGAGCACCTTTCTCCTTACAGTAACACGTAAACCAGTTTTTGTCATGCTAAACTATTTCCACTCACCAAAATTATTTCAAAGTTCAGCCTGATTGCCTCTACTCTGCCAGCTTTCCGGTTTACTGCTTGGTCAGTCGCAGCTCCTGTGCCCGCAGAGAAGGTTTGCGAATCATGTAAATAGTGTAGCCGATCACAGCGCCTGCAACAGCGGGCAGCATCCAGCCAAGCCCGATCGTATACATCGGCAAGTAGCGAGTAAAGAAGTCGTTGATGACGGGAAGCTGGGCACCTGCCGCGTTCAGTCCGTCAAACAGGCTGATCAGAAAAGTAGCGAGCAAGCTTCCCTGATACACCTCTGGTCGTCCGCCAAATCCTTTGTGCATAAACGTTAAAAAGACGAGGGAAATCGCAATCGGGTACATGGTCATCAAGATCGGAACCGACACTTTGATCAGCGCCGTCAAGCCGATATTGGCGACGAGTGTACTGAACACAGCCAGAATGACGGCAAACTTTTTATACGAGATCGCCGGAAACAGCGAATGGAAAAACGAAGAGCACGCTGTAATGAGGCCGACGCTGGTGGTCAGGCATGCGATCGTAATCATGAGGCCAAGCAAAACGGCGCCGTAAGAGCCGAAGTAGTAATTGGACACCTTGGCCAAAATTTGCGCCCCGTTTTCCAGATGACCAAGCTTCTCCACACTGGAAGCACCCATATAGGCAAGCACCGTGTAGAAGAACGCCAGAAGTGCGCCCGCGATCATCGTTGCTTTTGCGCACGTGAGCAAAATTTGCTTTTTCGCCGTAATGCCTCTTTGCTTGATCGCATTCACGATGATGATTCCAAACACAAATGCCCCCAAAGCGTCCAAGGTTAAATAGCCGTCCTGAAAGCCTTTGTAAAACGCTTTGGACTGATAATCCGTCACAGGTGCTTGCAGCGCGCCAATCGGGAACAAAATCGCCGTCAACACAATCACTCCGATAAAAGTCAGCTTGATCGGTGTCAAGACTTTTCCGACTACATTGATAATTTTCCCAGGATTGAGAGATAACAGGCAAGCGAGTGTAAAGAACAAGACGGTGAAGACGATCAGTGGAACCGGACCAGCTTGCTCGGACAAAAATGGCTTGATTCCGATCTCAAACGAGACGTTCCCGGATCGCGGAATAGCGAAAAACGGCCCGATTGCCAAGTAGAGCAAAATCGTAAACACAAGACCAAATACCGGATGCACACGACTCGCCAACGAACGCAAATCATCCATTCCCGAATAAACCAACGCGATAATCGCCAGCAGCGGCAGCCCGACTCCCGTCACCAGGAAGCCCGCATTGGCCGTCCATACGTTCGTTCCAGCCATTTGCCCCAGCATTGGTGGAAAAATCAGATTCCCCGCTCCGAAGAACAGAGCGAACAGCATAAAGCCGATGATGAGGATGAACGAAGAAGAACCTTTTTGATGCATGACACAAACCCTCCTGTAATTCCAAAGCAAAGGTGCTTTTCAGCAACCCTCTGATTAGTGAAAAAATTCACACAATCACTCCGCCCGCTCATGCCCCAACAACCGGGATCAGATCGAGCGGGAATAATTGTCAGATAAATCAGTCGACCAAATCGGTAATCGATGACCAGATCGCTTCTCGCTTGCCACTTCCGCGCTGATCACGATTCTATCTGGACAACCAGAAGTAAAACAGCTCGTTACGTCATTTATTTATAACATAAATATAAATGAAAAGATATTGAAAATAGGCGATTCATTTCCTTCCCATCTATTAAAATATTATTTATCGAGCAAACCTCACGTATATTCTACTGGCGCATTTTCGGATCGGAATCGAAAAAAGACTGCCAATGAGCGGCAGTCTTTTTAAACATACGTTTAACTTTTTACTCAAAGCGGAAATCATCATCTGTCAGCGGCTCGACGTTGAGCGTGCGGACATAGCCATTTCCTTTTTTCGAGAAGAAATCATGCTGCTTCGTATGCGTCCGAATCCCGTTCAAAACGATCGGATTGACTTCTTCCTCCGGGAAGAACGGGTCCAGTCCCAGGTTCATCAACGCTTTGTTCGCGTTGTAACGCACGTAAGCCAGCACTTCGTCCGCCAAGCCAATTTCCGTATATAGAGACACGGTATACGCCTCTTCGTTCTCATGCAGCTCGTGCAGCAACGCGTACAGCTCCTCTTTCACAGCTGTCTGCTCGACGACGCTGAGGCGTTGATACACTTCTTGCGCAAGCACGCCGACGTACAGTCCGTGAATGCTTTCGTCGCGCACAATCAGGTCGATGATCTCGCCACTGCTCGTCATCTTGCCCTGTCCAGCCAAAAAGAGCGGGTAGAAGAAGCCGCTGTAAAACAAATAGCTTTCCAGAAAAACAGAGGCAACCATCGCCATGTACAAGTCTTTCGCTGTCTCGATGCTTTGATAGCGTTGCGAGATCAACGCCGCTTTCTTTTGCAGATGCGGATTGCGCTCCACCCAGGCAAAAATCTCGTCGATTTCTTCGGTGGCAGCCAAAGTCGTGAAAATGCTGCTGTAAGACTTGGCGTGAATTTGCTCCATCATGCCCATGAAAGCCAGGACGGCTTTTCGCTGCAATCCGTCCACATGCTCCATGATTTTCGGCATCCCGACGCCGCCTTGCACCGTATCGAGCAAGGTAAGGCCACCGAGCACTTTTTTATACGTGTCCCGCTCGGTAGCGCTCAGCTCCATCCAGGACATTTTGTCGTCCGACAGCGGAATCTCGTCATCGGTCCAGAACTGCATGATGTTCTGATTCCAAAACGTCATCGTAAAATCGTCGTCCGGCCTGTTCCAATTGACTGCTTTCATAAGGCGTTCCTCTTCTCTATCAACTTGTTCCAATGACCTACATCTGTTGTTAAACGGCGCAGCTAATGCACTCTTCTACCGTCAGATGCTTGGTGCGCGTGTAGTAGAGCGACTTCAAGCCTTTTTTCGCCGCGTAAATATAGTAGCGAGCCAGCTCTCTTGTCGAGATGTTGCTGTTGACGTGCAGCACGGTAGAAATCCCTTGATCCACATGCTCCTGGATTTCGGCAATCAGATCGATGACTTTGAACTGGTCGATCACATAGGCAGACTTGTAGTAAAAATAGTTCTCTTGCGTCAAGTACGGCATCGGGTAATACGTGGTCGAGTTCGCATACGTTCTCGTCTCGATATGCTCCACGATCGGCATTACGCTCGATGTCGCATTCTGGATGTAGGAAATGCTCTGTGTCGGAGCAATCGCCAGACGATAGGCGTGATACAGCCCGTTCTCCTGCACTTTTTGCTTGAGAGAAGCCCAGTCCTCTGGCGTCGGAATGTGCACGCCCTCGAACAGCTGCTTGCCTTTTTCCGTACGCGGACGGTAATCGGTTGCGAGATATTTGTCAAAATAAGTGCCCTTGGCGTACTCCGACTGCTCAAAGCCCATGAAGGTTTCCCCTTTTGCCTTGGCAATCTCGGCGCTCATCTCCAGCGAGTAAAAGTTCATCATCATGAAGAACGTGCGGGCAAAATCTTTTGCTTCTTCACTCTCATACGCGATTTTGTTTTTCGCGAGGTAGCCGTTGAGGTTCATCGCCCCCAATCCGACAGAGTGCAGCTCGCGGTTCGCTTTTTGCACGCCCGGCGCATTTTCCACACGGGTTACATCGCTGACGGACGTAATCGCTTCGATGCCTTCGCGCACGGATTCACGGATTTTTTTGTGCTCCATCACGTTGACGATGTTCAGGGAAGCCAGATTGCAACTGATGTCGCGGCGGATAATGTCTTCCTCGCCGTAATTCGTGATCGTAGTAGTCTCCTGCAACTGGAAAATTTCCGTGCACAGGTTGGACATTTTGACCGCTCCAATATCTTTGAGCGCGTGGTTTTTGTTCGCATTCGTCTTGTTCATGATGTACGGATAGCCCGATTCCATCTGGATCATCGCGATCTTGGTAAGCATCTCGCGGGCGCTCATGACGATCTTTTTCTTGACGCGCTCGTTTGCGACCAACTCGTCGTACATCTGATCGAGATCCAGATCATCCAGATGAACGCCGTATTCCTTGTAGACCGAATAAGGAGCGAACACGGTCAGAGGCTTGTTCTCCTCTGCCAGCTTGTAAAACACATTCGGCACAATCAGGCCGATCGACAATGTCTTGATCCGCGATTTTTCGTCAGCGTTGATCTTTTTGCAATCGAGAAACTCGTTGATGTCCCAGCCAAAAATGTTGTAATAAGCTGCCCCGGAGCCTTTGCGCTGTCCCATCTGGTCGGCGTAGGAAAACGCATCTTCCAAAAGCTTGAGTACAGGCATGACGCCTTTGGCTGCGCCCTCGACGCCTTTGATCGGCTCTCCCCGCCCGCGAAGCTTGGACAGATTGACCGCTACGCCGCCGCCGATTTTCGAGAGCTGCATGCAAGTTCCGAGCACGTAGTTGATCGAGTTCAGGGAGTCGTCCATTTCCAGCAAGAAGCAGGAGACCATTTCCCCGCGGCGGCTTTTCCCTGCATTGAGGAATGTCGGTGTAGCCGGCTGGAGACGCTGCTCCATCATGGAAACAGTCAGGCGCTTCGCAAGCTCGAAGTCTCCGCGGCCGAGCGAGAGAGCAACAATCGCTACCCGATCCGGGTACTGTTCCAAATACGTGGACTTGTCGTCCGTTTTCAGAGCGTAGTCTTTGTAAAACTTGGAGATGGCCATGTACGACGCGAATTGAAAACCAGTGTCATGCGCCAGTCGGAAAACTTCGTCGACCTGTTCAACGGTGTAGTCCTCATACACATTTTCATAAAAATCATGCTGGATCAAATAGTCCATCCGCTCTTTGACACTGTTGAAGGTCATGGTCTTCGCCTGCACTTCCTCCATGAAGACGGCGACTGCCTCTCTGTCTTTTTCCAATTGGTAAAACCCGTCGTTTCCACGCTGCATTAGTTGGTTGTTCAATTCAATGTGCCGCAATTGCTGCCACCCCACTCGTAAATTGTTCCACGTCACGGCCGGTACCGGACAATTCAAACTTGGAAATCACCGGAACGCCATACTGGATCGCGATTGTATCTGCGCTTTTGGCAAAGCTGGTGCCCCAGTTGCGATTGCCGCTGGCAGACACTCCGCGCAAATAGACATGATTTCGCTTCAGGAAACGGTCCACCTTCTCTGGCACCTGCCCGAAGCCTGTCGTGTACGTCACCAGGATGAACGGCTCGTCTAGCACCATCTCCGGATCGATTTCCACGCGCGGCAGATCGATTTTGTTTACGAATCGTCTCACGTTTCCTGTTTTTGAATCAAAAGCGATTATCATGTCCCTCATCCTTTACTGCAATTGTATACTTTTTAGCCAAAGTAAAAGCGCATTCGACGCCAAAATGTCGAATGCGCATGATGATTCCCATCGTATCCATTCAACATGACAAACGAATGGAGCGCTCGAACACTTCCCTATCTTCCGTAGGTTACACAGTGCTTGCAGTCAGGCAGGTCTCCTGGCTTGGGGTCATTGCTCCATTTGGCCTTCCCGATTGGCTCAATCAGTGGCGATCACAAGCAAATGGAACTCTCTCATCACAGTGGCGGGACCGCGTCGGAATCTCACCGACTTCCCTATTAAGTCTACCAAATATAGCGTGGTAAACACCTGTCCGCATCAATATGTAGTTGGTAAAACTTACTTTACCTCAATATATCGTAGGAGTCAAGCTTGGCATGTTCAATTTTCGTAGTGATAATCTCTCTCATTTCTCTATTGCCAATCTCTGGTTTTCGTCCATATAATAGGTTTCGTGTACATAAAAGTTGACGCCTACGGACGAATGGAGAGTGACCCATGATGGACAGTACGACTTACGAGGCAGTAGCGATTCCCCGTTCCCAAACGAGAAAAATAACATACAACGATCGTACGTTCCACCTATTTGTGAGCACGCCAGACACAGCCCCGCCGCCAACAGGCTTTCCTGTCATCTATTTGCTGGACGCCAACTCGGTTTTCGGCACGATGACCGAAGCCATTCGCCTGCAATGCCGCGCTCCTGAAAAAACAGGCGTGCAACCAGCCATCGTCGTCGGCATCGGCTATCCGACGGAAGCGCCCTTCCATCCGTCCCGCTACTACGACTTCACGCATGTCGTTCCGCAAGACGAGCTGCCCGCTCATCCGCGCGGCGGAGAATGGCCGGAAATGGGCGGCGCCGAAGGGTTTCTTTCGTTTATCGAGAAAACGGTGAAGCCTGCTATCGAAAAAGACTTTTCCATCGACACCTCGCGCCAGACGATCTTCGGTCATTCTCTCGGCGGCTTGCTGGTGCTGCACGCCCTGTTGACGCGGCCGCACGAGTACCAATGCTATATCGCCGGCAGCCCGTCCATTCACTGGAACGAAAGCGTCCTGCTCGAAGAAGAGCGGCGCTTGCCTGAACGGCTTACAGACGAGCTGAAAGTCAGAGCGCTCCTGACGATCGGGGAACTGGAGAACGACGGGCGCTTCCACGTCAACGTCAAAGCTGAGGCCATGGCAAAAAGGCTGTCCGCTCTCGGCACAGGCCAGATACAAGCCACGTTCCGTCAATTCCCGGACGAAAATCACACCTCTGTCTTGCACGTCCTGATCAGCCACGCGATCCGCTTCGCATCCAAAACCGCTGCCCGCTAACCAGGGCAGCTTTTTCTTTTCCCAAAACCGGCCAACAACCGCTCCACGCACGCAAAAAACCGCCCATACGAAACATATGAGCGGTCATGCACGCATTTCTGCTCTTTTTCGGCTTACTGGAGGGACAACACCTTGTTGATCTGCGGCAGCTCTTCAATCGCCGCTACAACTGTTGGCGTAATCTCTTCATCCGTGACGCAAACAAGCAGGGCGTTCTTCCCTTTTTGCTCGCGCGACACGTTCAGCTTGGAAATATTGATTTCGTGGTCAGCCAGTTTGCGGGATACGTCGTAAATGACCCCGGGATAGTCGGTATGGTGCACCAAAAGACCGTGACCGCCCGGCGGAATCCGACAGGCGCAGTAATTGATCTCACTGATGTACACCTCGCGCCAGTCCTGGGCGAACGTATATTTGTTCGCGCCCACGCGCAAATTCGCCAAATGGTTGGCGTATTCGCCAGAGCTGTTTTGCACGGAAACGCCGCTGCCCAGCCCTTCCAGAAGCAAGGATGCGATCTGCTCTTTGTTTTCATGGGCCAAAATGCTCAAGGTTGCCCCTGCAAGCTGCGGCTCCAGTCTGCTAATCAATTGGGCCAACTCACGAAGTCCAGCGTATTGGGTCATGTAATGCCCTCACTCTCCCAGTCAAGGTTATTCTTCATTTCGGAAGAATCCACTCTTCCGGCTCTTTGATGATGGAGGAATGGTTTTCGGAACGGTACCAAGCTGTCAGGCTTTCCCCGTCCTTTTTGTACACAATGCGGTAAATCGTATTGCCTTTTCCGCTTTTGGCAAAAGGGCTTTCATCGGCAGGAACAGCGGTCACGCCGCCCGGTTCAATCACGCCGCCTTTTTCCTTGATGACAGCCTGGATCGTCGCCATGTGCTCACTGCTCGTAGCCGACATTCCCATGTAAGCGAGAAACCCCAAGAGGAGTGCTCCCGCCAAAAACGAAACGATAATCACTTTGGATTTTTTCGTTGCATCCACCAAGCGCTTCCCCCGTATATTAATTCTCTTTATCTATCGAACGCACCTTGTCGATCGTTCCTCCGCCGAGACAAACTTCGCCATCGTAGAAGACGACGGCCTGTCCAGGAGTAACGGCTTTTTGCGGTTGAGCGAAAACGACCTCTATGGTGTTGCCTTCCTGCACGTGTACCGTCACTTGCTGATCCGGCTGACGATAACGGAACTTCGCGGTGCAGACAAACGATCCAGTTGGCTTGTTGGCGCTAACCCAGCTCACGTCTGTCGCCAAAAGACTGCTTGAGTACAGGCGGGGATGATCGGAGCCTTCCCCGACAATCAGTGCGTTGCGTTCCAGATCCTTGTCCACGACAAACCACGGTTGACCGCTCGTGCCGTGTCCGCCGCCGATTCCAAGCCCTTGGCGCTGACCGAGCGTGTAGTACATCAGTCCATCGTGCTGCCCGATCACGGTTCCCTCGACAGTCTCGATATTGCCGGGCTTCGCTGGCAAGTAGTTTTGCAAAAACTCGCGGAAGTTGCGTTCGCCAATGAAGCAAATCCCTGTGCTGTCCTTTTTCTTTGCGGTGTAAAGCCCTGCTTCCTCGGCAATTTTGCGCACCTCGGGCTTTGGCAAATGTCCGATGGGAAACATCGTTTTGGACAACTGCTCCTGGCCGAGCACGTTGAGGAAATACGTCTGGTCCTTGTTGTTGTCCGCGCCTCGGATCAGCTTGTACTCCCCGTCGATGAATTTCACCTGCGCATAGTGGCCTGTCGCGATGTAATCGGCTCCCAGGTCCATCACTTTTGCCAGCAGTTCGCCAAACTTGATTTCGCGGTTGCACATGACGTCCGGGTTCGGAGTGCGCCCGCGTTTATATTCATCCAAAAAATACTGGAATACTTTATCCATGTATTCTTTTTCAAAATTGACGGTGTAATATGGAATGCCGATCTGTTCACAGACGCGCCGGACATCCTGGAAGTCTTCTTCCGCCGTGCAGTGGCCGAATTCATCGGTATCATCCCAGTTTTTCATGAAGATGCCGATGACGTCATATCCCTGTTGCTTGAGCAGGTAAGCCGTCACGGAGGAGTCGACTCCGCCGGACATGCCGACAACGACGCGTGTGTCTTCTGGTCGTTTCATAGTCTTTCTCCTCTTGATTCAATTTGTTCTTCTACAGATTACCATGTTTCGCAAAACAATTCATGTTTTGTTGCACTTTTCCCCGCTCCATGCCAAAAACACCTGCCGCAACTCTTGTGGCAGGTGTCGATGCGAGATGATTTTCAGCTCACTGGGACGTCTCATCCTCGATTTCCGAACGGAAGCCTTCTGCACTTTCTGCACGACGCTCGTTCTTCGCCTCGATGTCCGCACGTTCCTTGGCGGAAATCTCCCCTGCGTGCGCAGCCAGATAGTCATTCGCCTCGTTGATATTTTCCTCTGTATTTCGCGCCATTTCTTGCAGCTTGGCAGCGTTGTCAGAGCGATCATCCGGTTTTGCCATCACAATTCCTCCTCTGGTTCCAACTAGATTCACTACCTGTACCATTGTTCTCCGTTCACGCCAGAAGTATGTATGATAAACTGGTAGCATCTGATTTTGGACGAAGAGGAGTTTGACCGATGGCTTCCCTTGATTTTCTGGAACGAAAGCTGTTAAAAATCATCGCGGAGACAGACCCGGTGCGGCTCAAGCGCCAATGGGTGAGCAGGCATGCCGAGCCGTTCCCCGAAATCGAGCAGCGCAAAAGGATCGCGCTATTGCTGCGCAGACTCGACAAGCTGCCTGCATCCAAGCGCGAGGAAGTGCGCGATTTGCTGAATCAGTTCAACTGGAACGGATAAGCCGGATAAACGACTAGCGAATAGACCCGCCGATGCGCCAATGCCCGTCCACTTTTTCCATCCGGCGAATATCGGCAATGGCATCGTGATTGAGCGGACCGTAAATATGCGGATAAAGCAGTCCGTCGCTCGCCTGCTCGTATTTGATCGGAGAAGCGGATTTGCTCTCGTCGACTACGAGGACGAACAACTCCCCTTCAAATGCGCCGTATACCCGGTCCGCTACCTTCCCCAACAGCTCGTCGCCTTTTGTGGCATGAATAAAACCTTCCTGCTCGTAGTCGCGGGGCAGGTAATGCTCCTTCTCTTTCCACTGTTCCCAGTAAGCTTTTGGCACCATGCAATAAATGATCGATTCCTGCATCGAAAGTATGTCTCCTTTTTCGCTTGCGCTTTATTTGTTTCCCATCGCTTTGTTGACATGCCGCATGGCTTTATCGAAAAACATCTGGTCAAATGCCCCTTGATCGAACTTCCATTCAATGAAGTTTTTCAATGAATGCAAATCCACCCACGCATCCTTCGCTTGCGGATTGCGGTTAGGCACTTCACCCGTAATTTCTCCCTCGTAAACCAGCTTGGCCATCTCGTTTGGGTGCATCCCGATTTGATAGGCGATCTGGTGCAGCGCTATTTTCATCGAACTCCCCCTGCTCGGTAAGTCAATCCATACGTACGCTCTATTCTGCCAGTCTTTTTTCCCCGTGCCAAGTCCCTCTTGCGCACAGAGACATGTTTTCCTCCTGGCGCCTGCTTTGGTAAAATAGCGGTAGAAAAACAGGTCATACAGCACCGGAGGCCGCTCCATCTATGGAAAACATCAAATCGGCACCGAAAAAGAAGCGGTTGCGCCGCATCTTCTTTTGGGCATTCCTGACGCTCCTTCTCTATATGTGGGTCGTCAACAGCTCTTTTTTGGCGAGTCCGCCTGACGGCTCTCCTTTTTTGCTGGCTCACCGCGGAGTGGCGCAAACCTTTCATATGGAAGGAATCACAAACGAAACGTGCACAGCCGAGCAAATTTACCCACCAGAACATCCTTACCTGGAAAATACGCTTCCTTCCATGCGCGCGGCTTTCGCAGCCGGAGCCGATGCCGTTGAACTCGATGTCCACTGGACGAAAGATTCTCAATTCGCCGTCTTTCACGACTGGACGCTCGGATGTCGCACCAATGGCGAAGGGGTGACGAGAGACTTCACCATGTCCGAGCTGAAAAAGCTGGACGTGGGCTACAACTACACGGCAGACGGCGGGCGCACGTATCCTTTTCGCGGCAAAGGTGTCGGACTGATGCCTTCTCTCGACGAGGTTCTGACGGAATTTCCGACGGAGTCATTGTTGATCCACATCAAAAGCCACGATCCAAACGAAGGCAAAGCGCTTGCCGCCTTTTTGCAGCCCTTGCCGAAAGAACGGCTGGCGAAGCTCGCTGTATACGGCGGCGACGAGCCTGTTGCCACGCTGAAGCAAGCAATGCCGGAGCTGCGCGTCATGTCGATGAGCACGATGAAAAGCTGCCTGATTCCTTACATCGCTGTCGGCTGGTCCGGATACGTTCCGGACGCCTGCGCCGGGACCCAGCTGCATATTCCCGATCAAATCGCTCCCTGGCTGTGGGGTTGGCCTAATCGCTTCATGGAAAGAATGGAAGCAGCGGATACTCGCGTCATCCTGGTGGCAGGAAGCGGCGACTTCTCCCAAGGCTTCGATACCCCGGCCGATTTGAACCGGGTTCCCGAGAAGTTCAACGGAGGAATCTGGACAAATCGGATTGATCGCATCGGACCGCTTTTGCATAAAAAAAGCGAAACAAAGTGAAACTGTCTCCAGACATATGCGTATATACGAATACGCAGCCGAATCTGACAAGACAATTGGGAGTGATGGGGATGTTCAAAAAGCTTTTGAAAAATTTACTGGGTAATCACTCGAATGCTTCCCACAAATACCGGAAATACAGCAGCAGCGACCGCAAATACCGGAAAGGTTACGGGTCCAGCCACAGGGGGCACGGACACTCTCATTACGGCAGTTCCCACTACAAAAGAAAACATTCCAGCAGGAGCTTTTTCAGCAGCTAAACGACCTGCTCTTGGTACGCAAAAACACTCTGCCAGCTTCTGCAGCAGAGTGTTTCTTGTTTACGTATGCTACAATATGGAAAAGGAGCGTGCTGAAATGAACCCTTCCAAATCGTTTTATTATACCGTTGATCACTCCATGGTAGATGAATACAAAAAAATGCTCGATTTGATGAAAATCCCCTACACGATTGAAGCGCCAGTCGCTTTGCTCAAGGAAGGGGCCAATCAGTATTCCTTTGTGTTCCCGGATATGTCCGGCCGTTTGTATCAAATGGTAAGCAAGCTCTTTCAAGGGGAAGGCAAGCCCTATCCGCAATAATCGATGGCCTCGGGCAAAAAAAGGGACCCATTTCTGGGCCGAAGATAGGAAGTGGAGAGAATGCATGCTATGTAATATATACTAACATGAAACGAGTGATTGTCAACTTGTTTTGTCATTTTTCTGAGTTTTTATGTTAGTTTTTCTTACACCATTTCTTTCCGTTATCATTCTCTATCTGTTCGCACGCAAAAAGGAGGGACTTCGCGCCCCTCCTTTTCTTGTTTTTTCGGTCGTTTCGTTTATCCAAGAACGTTCACGATCTGCTCCAAACCGATCCACTCGCTTCTCGCTTCATTGACCAGTTGAACCTTGCGTGCCTTGGGGTCAACCCACTTGACTACGCCCCACATGCTGTGCGTATTCCCGCGCTCGCCATCCATGGACACCCACCAGCTGACTGTCACGCCATAATCTTCCCTGCCGGAATCACGGAGCATGTACAAAAACGATTCACGCTCCTGCTTTGTGATCACTGGCTGAGCCATGTCTTGCGGAAAAAGCTGACGTCCTCCGCCGTTACGAATACCGCTCATCACTTGATTTCACCCACCCTAGCCTGTACAAATCGTTTACTGCCCGTCTCATTTGACGATTGGACGCGATCGTCTGAATCTCTGTTCCATTTTCCAGCATTCTGTAGACGCGAAGATGTACGGCTGTAAGCACGGGAACCCGCTGCATCTCCTTGTTCACAGGAACGAGAATGGTCTCCAGCATAAACATCACCCTCGAACGTACGTTTGCTTCATTATATACGAACAATATGCGAACAGGCAATATGAAAAAGCAGAATCTTCCTGCTTTCTACTGGGCGACTTCCTTCCCGATTGGTTGCGGCCGCTTTTCCACCACATCCAAAAACTTGCCGAACGTAGAGGCGAGCGTCTGCTGAAACAGCATCCCGAGCACGACAGGCAGGGCCACTGTAGCAGGGAAATACGTAATCGCCATAACCGCTCCGGCACTAATATTGCGCATCCCGCTATTAAAAGTCAGCGCGACGATTACGTCCCGTTCCCAGCCAAACAGTCTTGCCATCCACCAGCCTAGCAAGTAACCGAGAATGGCGAGCAAAAGCACCAACACAGCCATCCCGAACAGCTTGGCGTCCCATGCCTGGAAATAATTCGACACCATCGAGCTGTTAATCGCGACGACCACACCCATGCCCAGTTTGGAAAACGGAGAAAGCTTGGGAGCCAGCGTCTGTTTTACTCTCCCCCGCGACAGATGATGCAACAGCATACCGGCAAGCGACGGCAGCACGATCATGAAAAAGAGTCCCTGCATCATGTCCCATGTATCCATCTCTACTTTCGCCCCGAGCAACACGTACATGCCGAAAGGAACCACAAGCGGCGAAATCATCGTGTCGAGCAAAATAATCGACAGCGTCAGCGCGACGTTTCCCATGTAAATCGAAGACCACAAAAAACTGGAGATGCCCGTCGGAATGAGCGCCGCCAGCAAAAAGCCGGTAATGACATGGACATCGTCGGGATAGAACAGATGCGCCACTCCCCAGGCAATGAACGGCATGATGACATGCAAAATCATCAAATTGACCAGCAGCGGCAACGGACGTGCCAGCACTTTGGCAAACTCCTTGAACCCAGATCCCAGGCTCCCTGCAAAGGTCATAAAAGCGAAAACCCACGGAGACAAAAACGCGAACGGCTGCAGGTGCGATCCCGCAAGCACGCCAATCGCCACACTGCTCGGGGTCAACAACGGCATGATTTTTTCCAGCGACTTGTTTACTTTTGCGAATACATCCATTTCCTGCACCTCATTTGCTTTTGCGAACGCCTGATGAAAACCCATCTTTCTATATTACGTACTGGACAACTTTATTTCTAGAGAAAATGACGGGCGCCGCACTTTGACGGGCAAACAAAGGCACACTTGCATACTTTTTGGCGAACGGGTAAAGCCTAAGCTTTAGAAAGGAGGTATTTTTATGAACGGCATGGATTGGGTAGAATTTATCCGAAAAACCGAAGATAAAATGTTTCACCTCCATCGGGCGATTGATGGGATTTGTAACGAACCGGATTATAAAGAATCCGTCTCCGCTCTGACCGAAGTGGTCAGAGATTATCAAGTATTGGTTGAAAAAGCAAAAAGCGAGCTGCGTGGCATCGACTTGCATCGTGATCGTGGCGAACGCGATCGCGACCATCACGATCATGACCGTTACTAGAAGAAACTCAACTCCCCAATCGGGAGTTTTTCTTTTTTTACACGAAGCAAAAAACCTCAATCCATCCGCTTGCGATGGTGAGGTCTTCGTCCCAGTTACCCTTTCATTTTCTTTTCCAGCTCTTTTGCAGCTTTTTTCTTCTGGCACGCCTCTTTTACATCCGTCGGCCATGGCGTACCGCTCATCGATTGCAAGTCCATAAACAGTTTCTTATCAGAAGTGACGTGAACTTTCGAATCGGGAAATGCCGTTTTCAGCTTGCCCGCCACTTCTTTTTCAATCGATTGCAGTTTAAAGCGATTGAAGTTGCTAACCTTGATGGCGAGGTTCAAATCGTTGTCAATCTGGACAGCAACCACTTCATCGATCCCATCCACTTTAGCGGCAATCGCTTTCGCCTGCTCTTCCCACTCCGCATGCCGGACAGGCACAGGTGTGCACAACGGCTCTGCCTTGTTCTGTTGCTGTGTCTGCGCATTGTTTTTCCCCGAGCATCCTGTCATGACCAGCGCGATCGCCAAAATTGCCAGTATCGTACGCATGCAAACACCTCCTGACAAGTTATCCTTACTTTAGGATGACCGGAAATGGAGCATGTATGAGTGCGGGTTCTTTCCAATATAGAGACGCAGGAGACCGATTTGACCGTCCAGGACTATGTAACTATTTATCCCCGCCTGCGATTTTGGCATAAAAAAATGCGGCGGCTCATCTGCATTATTGAGCCGCCGCAGACCCCAAGAACATTGCGAGTCCTCCAATAGGATATACCAAATATGGCTTTGTAAGCGATAGGAGATCACTGGATGGCTTTTGGTGAACAAAAAAAAATCCCAGCCGCTGCTTCCGGCCGGGGCGTACGGGGTAGTACGCATATGTCATACGTGAATGATTTCATGATATAGGACAATAGAACTCGCAACAACCATCACTTTTAGGTAATAATACCTATGAATGGAACAAAAAAATAGCGCCGACCTATCTGCCTGAATTAAGTCGAACGCATTCAATCCCCAAGTTGGATTATACTAGCTAGCTTGGATTACTTTTCTATTATCTACGGAATTGGTCGATCATACCATGCGAAAATTATGGTAACAAACGCAATACTTTCCGCTTGATTTTGTTTCGTGTCGCTTTGAATCGTAGCGCTTTTCCAATATTTTCGGCAAAGATGCTTTTATGGTATGCTAGTTTTGCCATAAAAAGGAGTGAGACGATGAATCGCGATCAATGGACAGCTGTAGATGAATATTTTACGACGAAACTGGTTTCAGCAGATCCTGTACTGGACGCCGTTTTGGAACACAACGCAGCATCTGGCCTTCCGCCAATCGACGTGGCCCCCAACCAGGGGAAGTTCCTGCACTTGCTCGCCCAGATTCAAGGGGCACGCTCCATTCTGGAGATTGGTACACTCGGTGGCTACAGCACGATTTGGCTCGCTCGCGCCTTGCCTCAAGACGGCCGCCTGATCACGCTCGAAGCCGCACCGAAGCATGCAGAGGTAGCAAAAGCGAACATTGCTCGTGCCGGACTCGAATCGCTGGTGGAAATCCGCCTTGGCGACGCTCTGGACAGCCTCTCCGCTCTCGATCGCGAAAATCAAGGACCGTTCGACCTGATCTTTATTGATGCAGACAAGAAGAACAACCCGGACTACTTCCGCTATGCGCTCAAATTCTCGCGCAAAGGCAGTGTGATCATCACGGATAATGTCGTGAGAAAAGGTGCGGTCATCGACGAAACGAGCACCGATCCTAACATCCTCGGCGTTCGCCAGTTCGCCGATCTCGTTGCCGCAGAGCCAAGAGTGAGTGCGACTGCCATTCAAACAGTCGGCAGCAAAGGCTACGACGGTTTTGCCATCGCCCTGGTGACAGCAGATCCTAACTAACACACATCTCCCAATAAAAACCCGTCCGATGCTGAGCGCACAGACGGGTTTCGTTCATTGCAGACCGATTTGGGATTTGACTTGCAGTTTGCCATCCAGGAATGCCAAACTGGCACTGCTTCCGAGCGTTTCTCCTTCATACATGTAGACGACAGCATGATGCTGCTCCCCTTTGTTCCCTGCTTCCGACAGCAGCTCGCCTTCTCCCCCAATGATCCCCGTTGCTTCCTCATACGTCATGCCGTTTTCGATCTTGTCAAAGGCAGCCTTGGAAATCTTCGTTTTTTCATTGGCAGCAGAAGCCGACGCTGCATTGGTCGGCGAGGAAGTTTCCGAAGAACTTGCCTGTGTTCCCGCAGCGGGTGTTTCTGCTGGTGCAGCGGCAGTCGAAGTCGCATTGGTCGGTGCGGAACTTTCAGAAGAGCTTGCCTGCGTTCCCGCAGTTGGCGTTTCCGCTGGTGCAGAAGCGCAACCTGTCAGTCCCAGTCCGATACTGAGTAGCAATGCACATATTTTTTTCACGGTAACCAATCCCCCTTTTCATCTCTACACCTTAATCCAAAATATTACCAGTTTCATGAGAATATTTTCCTAATTGGCGACCTTTTTCCAAGCAGAGACAAGCAGGGAATACAATCGGAATAATTGTTGACAAAAATTTATTTTTGTGTTATATTAAAATATTTAATCATTTACATCAGCTTTTAAACCTTTCATACTATTCTTTACGCAAGGGACAGCGAAGAACTGGATGAAAGGATGTGCTGTAATGAACACATTGCCATGTCAGGGCTGCAAAGGCTTATGCTGTGGCCCGGTACCCATCACTGACAAGGAACGAAAGCTCATACATAAAAAGCTGAAAGCCATGCCGAAAAAGCTCCGCGAAGGCTTGGCGCATCAGCAGCGCTTTCCCGGCACCTGCATTTTCTACGACGTCAATCACGATCGTTGCGGCATTCATTCGTTTCGTCCAGACGTTTGCCGCCTGTTTGGCTATCACGAAGACCTCGTCTGTTTTCGCAAACCGGAACTGGCGACAAAAGGGAAAGCGCCGATCAAAGAACGACATGTCGGCTACCTCTCGATCGATTTTACGTGGAAAGATTTTCAGTGACGTATCTAGGCTGGACGTAAGGTGACACGGCGCAGGGATTGCAAGCATGGAAGTGCCAGGAAATATTCGGGAGGTGCCAGTCAAATGGAACCGTTCATCGGGTTTGTCATTCTCGCCTTTCTTGCCATCCTGCTGTTTCTCGTACTGGAAAGGCTGGTCGAACGCGCCGTGCATCCCCAGCATTTTTGGGCGGGTGCGATCATGAAAACGGTCATTTTCTTGTTGATTTGTGCAGGCGTCTATTTGTCGCTGCCTTGGTTTAGCGACCTGTTCTCATCCTGATTGGCAAGTCCAACCAAAAACCCGCCCTTTGCACAGGACGGGTTTGGATCGCAAGCAGACCATGTCGGGCTTGCCTGCTGCTTTTTAGGAAGCTGCTTTTATTTCCAATGCTGCTGAATGTACGCATCGCGGCCGGACTTTTCCCGGTCTTCCTTGTAATGCTTCGGGTTTTTCTTGTGGTAGCCTTGGTGATATTCTTCGGCGGGATAAAAAACGGACGCAGGCAAAATATCCGTGACGATTGGCTTGGAGAAGCGACCGCTCGCCGCCAGCGCTTGTTTCGATGCGACCGCAAGCTCATGCTGCTTTTCGTTATGGGTAAAAATCGCGGTGCGATATTGGCTGCCCCGATCGTGAAACTGTCCATCCGGGTCAGTCGGATCGATTTGCTGCCAAAACAGCTCCAGCAGTCTTTCATATGGAAACAACTCGGGATCGAACGTAATCTCGACCGCTTCCCAGTGTCCGGTTTCGCCTGTTTTTACTTGTTCATAGGTCGGGTTTTCCACCGTTCCCCCGGTATACCCGGAGATGATGCCTCCGATGCCCGGCAGCTCATCAAACGGTGTCACCATGCACCAGAAGCATCCGCCCGCAAATGTCGCTTTTTCCATCTGTATTTCCTCCAGTCCCAGCTACAGGTAATCTCCATGTTCTGCTCTCATTCATTGTACAAGAGCTTTCGGCTCGCTTCTAGGAAAAAGTGGGCAACAAATCTGCTCGTCCATAGAATCTCGTGAAGCCAATGCCCTCAGGATGTTTTATAATATCTGAGTAAAGCCATAGACAATTAGCTGTTAGGAGGACCATCCATGTTCCAAGTCGAAAAATTTCAAGGAAATAGAGAAGAGCAATACGAACTGGTCATCAAGCAGTTGGAAGCCTTGCTCGCTGGCGAGTCCAATCAGGTTGCCAATCTGGCCAATGCCGCAGCGCTGCTGAACCAGTTTTTTGAGGAAGTCAACTGGGTGGGCTTTTATCTGAACGACGGAAATGAACTCGTGCTCGGTCCGTTCCAAGGACTGCCTGCATGCGTGCGCATCCCGTTCGGAAAAGGCGTATGCGGCACCGCCGCGCAGAAGCAGGAAACGGTTCGCGTAGAGGATGTGCACTTGTTTCCAGGGCATATCGCGTGCGATGCAGCTTCCGAGTCGGAGATCGTCGTCCCGATCGTAAAAGACGGACAACTGCTCGGCGTCCTCGACATCGACAGCCCGCGCAAAAACCGTTTTGACGAAATCGATCAAGCTTATTTGGAAAAGTTCGTCCAGGCGCTCGTGCGTTTTTTGTGATCGCGCCTTCTTTTCCACGCGAAAAAAGAGCAGGCTTCCTTCTGCTCTTTTTTTCATGGCGATTTGTTATTTTCGGTAGTAGTGCTTGGCCCATTCGTTTTGGATTTGCTTTTTTGACTTTGCTCTCACCCGCGGCACCTGGCTCGTTTCCCATTCGCGGATGGCAGCCGCAAGAGTTCGGTAGAAGCGAAAATCGTTGATGTCCCAGGAGCAAAACAGTTTGCGGTACATCGCGCCGATAGAAATGCCTTTCTGGTATCTGCGAACAGCCTTGCTCGCCAACCTTTTGGCATATCGCTTGCCTGGTCCCGTCTGATCTTTGACAACTGGAAAGTGCTTGTAGCTTCTGCTCATCATTAACCTCCTTTTGGAAGCTAATGACCGTAATTTGTCTCCTTCATCGACGCCCTCCTTTCCAGACGCTCCTGGTTCTTACGTGCCCGTTGCTAGTACCGCCTACAGTCTCAGCGGGCAAACAGCTTCCCGCATCACTTGCGCAAATGCTCCGACAGCTGCGTAAGCAGAGTGCCCCATTCTAAAGAAACAGCGCCAAAATCGAGCACATTTCTCGTCTCCTTTCTCCCCTTTTTGCGTTTTCCGTCGCACATTGTTGGATGCAAAGCGTAAAGAAGTTCTCTTTATATTACCACCATCTTCCACGTTTTCAAAATAAACAGACCGCGATAAGCACAAGGAAGCTTTTTATGATCATCATGAAAATATTTCGCTGTCGCTGGAAAATAGAGGTGATTTTCGATCGCTCTTGTTGTAATATTATCCCAACTCCAAATCAACTGACAAAGGAATGATGCTGACGCCATTCGCTCTGCTACTAGGCGTTCTTTTGCCTTCCCGGCTGACAGCCACACTACTTCGGATGTAAAAAGGAGACTGCCATGTCCAATCCATTGACCAGCCAACACTTGACTCTCACCAAACTGGCTCCGCCCGACTGGGAATTGATTCGCTCCATTTACACCAATCCGGTCCTCATGCAGCATATCGGCTCCCCTATGAGCGAGGAAGCGATCCGAAGCAACTTTGCGAAAGAGTTGGCCCCGTGGACTCTCGACTCCACCCACTGGCTCACCTGGATCATTCGCGAAACAGACACCGGAAACGACGTTGGCTTGATCAGCATCTGCACCCGTGATCGTGACGTGCTCACTGCGGAAGTAGGCTTTATTATTTTGGATACGCACAAAGGCAAAGGCTATGCAACCGAAGCGCTTGCTTTTGTCCTGGACCACGCTGCTCATGCATATGGCTTCCGAAAATTCACAGCTGTTTGTTCTGAAGAGCACGCAGCTTCCAGAAAGGTGTTGGAAAAGGCGGGAATGAAGCTGGATAAAATCGTGCCGGAACATACTGAAATTGCTGGCACCATGGTGAATGACTGTTTTTATTCGTTGGAAAAATGAATGGTTGTTGAAAAGATAACGGCCCCGTTCGCATAAGGAGAGGTACTAATGAAGCTCTGGCAACAAATGATCATCGTCATTGGCTTACTGCTATTTGGCAGCCTGCCTGTCTTCGCTGCATTCGAAAACGAGCCAGCAGACAGGAGTGCGTACGAAAGCTATCGTCCATATGAATCTTCCGCAAATGCACAAAAATTCCTTGCCCATACCGTGAAACATCTGTCCGAGGGAACCATGGGCGGCAGCATCCCTTTACAGACGACGCGCGACGAGCTGCAAGCAAACTATGGTTTGCAGGAAAGCGAAATCGTATCGCCAGTCCCGAACGCCCATTTTTTTGAGCGGGACGGCTACCGTTACTTCCTCAATCGGATCAATGGCGAATCGACTGTCATGGTCATCCAAGCTCCCTTTGCCCCGCTGACAAAAGAGGAAATTTTTGAAGTGGTTGGCGATCAGCCTTGGTATGGCGGCAAAAGGCAACACCAGATCATTTACAAGCTGGATCGCTACATGCTCATATTTACCCACACGGATTCCAAGGAGCAAGTCTACTATAATAGCGTTATGATCAGTCCTCTGGACCCTACCAAAAAATAAGCATAAAGCGTGACCAACCCCCGTGCTGTTGACGGGGGTTTCTTGTACTTTACATTTGTGTCCACGCACGCCGCCCCATCCATCTGATGCTTGTATAGCCTGCAAACACTCAGTAAAGATGACCACGGTCATGTGTTGATTCAGCTCTCCGCTTCCCATTCTCGCTTAAACGCAATTGCCTTGCTCTATTTCTTTAATCAGTTCCGGACTGTTTCAGGTTCACCCCACCACGAACCGATTGGACGGGCGCGGCACGCCCAGATGCTCACGCAGCGTACTTCCGCTGTACTCCGTGCGAAAAATGCCACGATTTTGCAGTTCGGGGATGACAAAATGAACGAGATCGTGCAGCGATTGCGGCAGCAGGTGCGGAATGAAAGTGAATCCGTCCGCAGCATCGTTCGTCAGCCATTCTTCCAAGCGATCGGCAATTTGCGCTGGAGTGCCTGTGATCGAAAAATGCCCGCTCTGTTGCCTCACATGCTCGTACAACTGGCGAATCGTAACCAAACCGAGCTGATCCGCTGTTTGCTTCCACTGTCTGTACGAAGCCGTGCCAGCGTCAGCCAGATCCGGTTCGGGAAGCGGATCGTCGAGCGAGTATCCAGATACGTCGAGTCCAAGCGAGGATGAAACGATATCCTTGCGCGCCTCCGGAAGCAACAAACGCTCCTGATGCTCCCGCTTCTCCTTCGCCTCGGCTTCCGTTGCGCCGACCACCACATTCAAGCCCGGCATCAGCAGCAAATCAGACGTGGCCCGGCCGTATTTGGCCAAGCGCCGTTTCAGGTCGAAATAAAAAGCTTGTGCTTCCGGCAAGGTGCGTAAAGCGGTGAACACGACGTCCGCCTGCTGGGCCGCCCGTTCCCTGAAAGTATCAGACCGTCCGGCTTGGATAATGACGGGATGACCCTGAATCGGCCTTGCCACATTCAGCGGCCCGCGCACGGAAAACCACGCCCCTTCATGATGCAACGTGTGAATTTTGGCAGGATCGGCAAAATCGCCCGTTTCCCGGTCAATCTTGATCGCATCGTCCTCCCAACTGTCCCACAGCGCCTTAACCACATTAAGAAATTCCCCAGAATGCGCGTGCCGCTGCTCGTGCAACGGACGGTGATCGTTGCGAAAGTTGTGCGCATCCAGATCGCCGATCGAGGTGACGACGTTCCAGGAAGCGCGGCCGCCGCTCAGATGATCGAGCGTCGCCAGCATGCGTGCGACATGAAACGGTTCATGGTAGGTCGTCGATATCGTCGCGGACAAACCGATATGCGAGGTCGCCCCTGCAAGAGCAGACAGCAACGTCACAGGCTCGGGCCAAACGTTAATCCCCCGGCGAAGTTCTTCCGGGCTGTTTGCTGATATCGTATATTTATCCGGTTGAAAAATATAATCGAGCTTGCCTTCCTCTGCCGTTCGCGCCAGCTCG
This sequence comes from Brevibacillus sp. FSL K6-0770, assembly GCF_038000275.1. Taxonomy (NCBI): domain Bacteria; kingdom Bacillati; phylum Bacillota; class Bacilli; order Caryophanales; family Paenibacillaceae; genus Brevibacillus; species Brevibacillus sp. FSL K6-0770. Next base: position 2,769,518 of record NZ_JBBOBQ010000001.1, on the reverse strand, counting down.
CGATAAAAGGCAAAGTCCAGTATCCGTTCCGGCTGCGCCGTCTGATCCCGCCATCCCCCGCCAGACGAACCCGGCGTTATAAGCAAGGTAGACAGCTTCAACTGCTTTTTACAATGGAGCATGATCGGCCCACTCCTGTCGTTGGTAAATGGGATAGTAGACGGTCAACCTGGTCCAGCTGCCATTCCAATGTGATCGCTTCATAGGAAGCCCAGCGATGCTCAAGCACATGCACCTGGCCCCTCCGTACTGCTTCATGGTTTTTCCAGCCTTTCGTACGCTGCAATTCGTCGAACCATTCCTGAAATTGTTGTTCTCTCCCGCGGATGACGATCAGCTTATCTGCCTGCAAATCCGCGAATCGAGCAAAGTCAATCGGCACTCGGCGAATGTGTTCATCCTGCTGGACGTGGTTCACCAGCAAGCTTGGAGCAGAAAACCCGAGCACCTCGTAGACGGTCGGAAAAAAACGCGGGGCGTGCAGCCACACCTTGCCATTGTCTATGCGCAGAACAGCAGCCGTTATTTCCGGAGCGACCAATGGACGCACTCGCTTCTGAACAACCTTTTTCTTCAACTCGTAGCGCTCCAGCCACTGGTTGGCTTCCGCCTCTTTGCCGAGCACCCGGGCGATTCGCTGAAGGCGCTCGAACGGCCGTTCGTCCCAAGGTACGACGATAACAGGTGCCAGTCGGGAAATGACGGAAAACTCCGAGCTTACCATAAAATCTGAAGCCACGATCAAATCCGGCTGCAGAGGTTCAATTCTCGCCAGCTCCACTTGGTTGTCGCCGATACTCTTGATACTGCTCGCGATTTCCCGAAGCGAATCGAGCGAAATGTCGAGCGCGCCAATCGGCTTAACGCCAAGCGCCAGCATGTCCCCAACATAGTGCGGCGTGACGATTTTCGTATCGCAGCCACGACTGCACGCATATTGTTTCGGGGGAAGGCCGACGATTTGTTTGAATCGCCGATTGAAATAATGCGTGTCTTTGAACCCGCTGTTGCGCGAGATGGTATGCAGCAGCTCGCCACCGATAAGGAGTTCCTCCTTCGACCGATTGATCCGATAGGTGGTCAAGTAATCGATCGGGCTTTTTCCCGTCGTCCTTTTGAACAAACGGGTATACTGGCGAACACCGAGATTCGCTTGCTTCGCCAATTGCTGCACGGTCAGTTCGTCGGCATAATGATCGTGCAAATATGCAATCGAACGCTCGATTGCAGCGGCCGAGTTCTCCTCCGCATCGACCGTTCGCGTTTGCTCCAAAAGGAAGCAAAGCAACTGCTGAAAGGCGATCTGCATTTTGAATTGCTCGATATCATCCTCCGCCGGCCAACGCCGCAGCAAAGCTTGACAGTCGACGAGCACGCGATGAGCCGGCTTCATGTTGAAAACGTGATCGAAACGGAACCGGAACGTTTCCCCGCCCTTATTCCCTTTACTGCGCTCCACTGTCCGAAATAACAGACGGTACAGCCGCAGCTCCTTTTGCCCCGTATTAGCTATTTCGCAAAAGGTTGCAGGCTCCACCATCCAGCAGGCTCCCTTGGCAATCTGCTCAGCGTTTTCCTGAAGCCAGAGCTTGCCTTGTCCATCTGCCACAGCCATAAGACTAAAGCTGCTTTCCGCCCGAAACCGCCTGGTATCCTTCGCAAGTACGCAAACTTTTTCGACCTCTTCAAGTACGAACAAGGGGAACTGATTCCTCGTGTTTTCATCCGGTGCATTTCCCATGTCCGAACCCCCTTTCGCTTTCGTGCTTATTTCAGCAAGAGCCTTTCCACTTCACCAAACGCCCAATCCAACGTGCTGGCATCGGCTATAGATAACCGTTTGTCAATCACATACACCTGGTTATTTTGAACGGCAGGCAAGTTTTTCCAAACAGCACCTTTCTTCGCGTCTTCAAACGTCTGTTGCGATTCCTCGTCATTCACGATGACGAAAATGCGATCTGCCGCAAACTCCGGCAACACCTCCTCCGCCAGCGGTACAACTCCCTTGAAATTCTCTTGCTGCTCCAATTCCTGCAGCTTTTTCGGCGGAATCAGGCCCAGCACCTGATAGACGGTCGGAAACGTGCTTGTCCGATATGTATAGATTTGCTTTAAGGCAAATTGAATGACGACGCCTGTTTCCCCTTCCTTGAACATTGGCTTGACTTTGTCCTGCAACTGTTTGGCTTTCGTTTCATAGCGCTCGATCCATGCCTTCTCCTCCTGCTCCTTTCCCAAAATGTCTGCGGCGAGATGCAGCGATTCAAATGCGTCCCCGAAGAAAGGGACCGCCACGACTGGCGCGATTTTGCTGTAGGCTTCGATTTCTTCTGGCGCCATGCGGGCGGAGACGAGAATCAAGTCGGGATTTAGCGCCAATACGGCTTCCTTGCTCGCTGTGTCCACAGCGATGTTGGCAATGCCTTGCTTCTCCTCGGCAGAAAAAAATCGCAGTAACTGGTCTGTCGCTCCGATCGGTTTTTGCCCGAGGGCCAACATTTCGCCGACAAAGGCCAAAGCGACCACCCTTTGGGGCCGAACGGGAATCACCACTTCCCGATTCAACGAATCTTTAAACGTTCTCATTTCTCCTTTTTCCGCCTCGGAAGCGGACTGCGCGCTTGAACTCAAGCTTTGCGTTCCCCCAGACTGAGAACTTCTGTTACCATCTGCATTGCTTCCGCAAGCGGACAGTACAACTGTTAGGCTCAAAAGCAAAGCGGCCGCACCGATCATTGTCGTGTAACGAAACAACTACAACCCCTACGATAATATTGATTATCATTTTCACTTGGCTATTATAATCGGATAACAAAGGCTATTCAATGGAGGAACAGGACTTGTTTCGATTAAACAATTGCGACATGCAATTGGCGCTACCAGGGCGACGTCCCAGTCACTAGCTCCAGTTGCCCATCAATCACCTGCCCCTCTCCTGCTCTGGTGAGACGAAAACATATCATCGTTTTCCCATTTGAGCACTGCCTTCGTCACTCGGGATTTGAACCGTAACCCCAATCACGCAGAAGCGAACCGCGCCAACCCGGCCGCCGACCGATTTATCCAGCGGTTTGCCTACGAAAAGAGCAAGCACCCCTGAAAGGAAGGCACTTGCTCTGATTCAACTGCCTATTTTTTCGCTCCCGTGCTCACCAACCAGTCCGCCAGCTCTTCCGTTTGCGACAAGGTGGCGATCGGGTCGAAATACCATGATTTCGCTTTTTTCCAAATGTAGACGCGATCGTTTTTCACAGCGTCGAGCGTGCGCCAGATCGGATCGGCTTTCAGATCAGCCATCGTCCGCTCTTCGGAGGTCAAGATGATATAGTCACCCGCGTAAGTCGGCAACCTCTCGCTGGAAACTTCCACCTCCTGCTTCTCCATGATCTCCTTGGCGATGGCAGCAGGAGGTTTCAAGCCTAGCCCGCCATAGACGGCTTGGCCGCCGCGTCCGAAGTTGTCGCCGAAGACGCCTGTTTGCTTGCCCCAATCTTGCATGATGGAAACGGTGGCATCTGCCGGAACGACTTTGGCTATCTTTTCCCGCGCCTGCGCGATTCGCTGGTCATACTCCGTGAGCCATGCCTTTGCTTCCGCCTCTTTGCCCAACAACTGTCCGACAAACGTAATCTCTTCGTGCACATTTTTCAGCTGTCCAAACGGAACGACAACCGTCGGCGCGATTTTCTGGTACTGCTCAAAAGCGGCCTCGTTTCCGGTGAAGATCAAGTCAGGTTGAAGTTCCAGCATTTTCTCCAGGGAAATATTTTCGTAATCCCCGATGTTCTCCACTCCGACAAGGGACTCCGCAAAGTACGGGTTTTTCAAATTCAGCTCCGGCGTGCCGATCGGCTTGAACTGCAAGGCGATGAAGCTGCCGAGGTACAAATCGACGATCACTCGCTTCGGCGCTGAAGGAATCTCAATCTCTCCTTTGATCGTTTTCATGATGCGCACCTGTTTTTGGCTATCTGCGCTCGCGGCACTTTGCTCTTTGACCGCAACCGCTTGCGGATTGCCGGAAGCAGCGCCTGCCCCGCCACCAGTACCTGCACCGCATGCGCTCAACACCAGGGCGAAGCAGACCAGCATCGTCGCGACGATTGACAACTTGCGACTGTTCATCGATGTTTCATTCCTTCCTTTATATCGATAATGATTCTCATAACCACTATCAATATAACGGCGGACGGAAAGCGGAACAATGGACGAACGGCGCAAAGCGTATGGACAAATTTCCGTCCCGAGCGCTTCCCCCTGTTTTTTGAAGCGGATCGGCGACATCCCCACGTATTTCGCAAACAGTCGCGAAAAATAAAAACGATCGGCGTAGCCGACTTTTTCGGCAATTTCCTGCACAGTGGCATCCGAATGCAGCAAAAACGCTTTGGCTTGCTCCATCCTGACCTGGATCACAAACTCCATCAAGCTGTGCCCCGTCTGTTTTTTAAACAGCTTGGACAGATGCTTGGCGCTATAGCCGAAGCGCTGCGCGATCGTATCGACTGACAGAGGCTCCGCGTACTTGCCTTGTATGTATAAAATCGCTTGCTCGACAACAGAAAGCGCCCCCGTCTTCCCGTCCTGCTCCTGGAGCTGCTGCAAAATCTGGTGCACCCACAGCTGAAACAGCGTTTTGACGTGAAATCGCTGCAAAGGTGTGGACGACTGCCATTCCTCGTACATGGCGACAAGCAAGTCTAGCAGTTCGAGCGGAACTTTCGGCTTGACTTCGTACGTGCGGGCGAAAGGATTGGCTGTCTCAAGCAGGACGCGAAGCTCTTTTCGCCAAGGCAGAAACACTTTCGCCTGATAGAGGATCAAATAAAAGACGACGGCATCGTCCAGGCAATGAATCTCCACCCGCGAGCCTTTTCCGCTGTGCAAGACGTGGAAAGGACGCGCGTCGTAAAAACGCCCATCCAGATAGACATGGGCGTGCCCGATCGTCGTGTACAAAAATGCGCTGGCTGGCAAGCAGTAGGAAAACGGGGCTTCATCGCCTCGCAGACGATGCTGCCGAACATCGATCATTTTGATTGTCGCCTGGTTCCACAAGGCGATGTACTGTTCCAGTTGCAGATGAATCTCCCCCTCTTTTTTCCAGCAGACTGGACTGTTCTCTACAACACTCTATCGATAACCATTCTCACTGTCAATTCACGCATCGCGCTAAAGGGCCATGAATGCTGCGTGAACGGCAAGCGGCTCTATCCCCTTTTCTTTTCCGGAAAAACAGCGACGCGTTTTTCACACAAAAAAGAGAGATTCGCAATCGAACCTCTCTTCATGAACAGTTCCTAGGAGACGCTGGCTGGCTGACCTCCGCGATGCTTGGCAAACACGAGCAAAGCAACGCACGCCAGCGACAGCGAGCAAACGAGATACGGAATGGACATCTGCCAGCTGTACAGCATCGTCCCCGCCAGCGGGCCGACAAACGAGCCGACACCCTGCGCCGCCCCTGTGTAAGAAGCCACAGCCGACTGTTCTTCCGCCGAAACGGCCAGAGACGCTGCCGTAATATAGCCGGGCAATGTAAATCCGATCCCGATTCCGTGGAAAAGAAAAGCGACGATGTACCAGGCCGGAGCGAGCATAAACAAAGTAAAGGCGACAAACAGCGAGCTCAACCCGATTTTCAGCAGGCGGGCGGGCTGCCATCTGAGATAACGCCCAACCAAAAGCTGCACGACAACGACAATCACACCCGCAACAGACAGGCCGACACCGATCGATTGCGCCGCTGCCTTATCGCTTAATTGAAGCTGATCTTGCATGTAAATCCCGCACGTTACTTGCAGCATGATCATGACGGTGGACAGCAACAGGCCGATCAAGATGTACAAGCGAATGCGCGGATCGGTCATCGAGAGCTTGACCGCTGCTTTCTTCACCTGACCGCCCTTGCTATCCGGCAAAATGATCCCGCTCAAAATAGCGACAACGACAAGCAACGCGGTCGATACATACATCGGGGAAGTGAACCCGATCGGCGTCAAAGCCGCCCCGAGAGCTGGCCCGAGAACAAAGCCCATCCCGCTCGCCCCTCCGAATAACGCCATGCCGGAAGCGCGATTTTGCGCCGTCGTCCATTCCATCAAGTAGCCTTGGGCCATCGTCGGAATCGCCCCGAAGAAAAAGCCGCCAACAGCGCGCAGCGCGAACAACTCCCAATACAGGACAACCGCATTGCCGGGAGTTGCTTTTGCCCAGTCAGCGAGTAAGGCAAAGCTCGCCAAGGTCAGCGTATACCCGAGAATCGCAATGACCATCAAGCGCTTGCGATTGGTGCGCGACCATTTCTCCCATAAAAAACTGCCGACGATCCAGAACAATCCGGTAATCGTCACCAGACTGCCCGACTGGATTTCGCTAAAGCCCAGCGTTCGCGCCAAAAGTCCCAAAATCGGATTGAAGGTAGCGATCGACGTCATCGCGACTAGGACGGTAGCGAAGATCATCCAAAAATGTTTTTTCAATCTGCTTCTCTCCTCTCATTCCTTTGCAAGCTGCAACGACTTGACGCTGCCGCCCATCTGATAGTGATTATCACTCGCGAAGCCGTCGCGCCTCTACCTGTAGCGGTTGTTTTTCTGCCTGCAAAAGAAGAAAAACAACCCGAACGTCGCTCGGGTTGTTGTTAGGAGAACTGCCGTCTTACGTATTCACTTGGGTTCATGCCGTATTGCTTGCGAAAAGCTGCCGTAAAATTGCTCGCATTGCTGTACCCGACAGCAGCGGCTGCCTGCCCGATGGTGAGCTGTTCCGTCTCCATGAGCGCCAGCGCTTTTTCCATCCGCGCCTGCCGAACCTGTTCGAAAATGCTCATGCCGTACATCTCGCGAAAGCCTTGCTTGAGCTTGCTCTCATTCATCCCCGCCATGCGGGACAGCTGGCGAATGCTGTACGGGTTCTCCAAGTTTTGCACAATCGTTGCCTGCACGCGAGCCAGCATCTCCACATCCTGCTTGCGCAAGTTGACGCTGCTGCGCGCTTTTGCCGTGCCGGGACTTTGGCTGACCAGCGCGATGATTTCCATCGCCTTGCTCTCCATGTACAACCGTTTGAGCGGCCCCTGGTACGTGCAAAAGAACATATCGTGGATGCATTTCTGAATCGCTGGTGACGTGTCATAAGGCTCTACGCCGCCCTGATGCCGATTCAAAAACGCTTCGAAAATCGAGCCATCCTCGCTTTGTTCGGAATAGCTGAGAAAATGCTCGGGACTCATGCGAATCTCCACGTGCTGGTTGCGAATCCCCGCTTTTCGTTCCAGGTACACCTTCTCGTCTGCCAAAAAGACGACGCTGCCTTCCTTGCTTGCGATCTGCTTTTCCTTGCCGTTCCAGGCGCAATACGTCTGGCCGCTCAAGCTGTAATTCAACTCCAGCAGCTGGAAGTTTTCCTGAATCGTGTACTTCATGTCTTCTTCCAGCAACAAGTCGGTCATGACGATCTCCATGCCAGGGCGAATCCGCAGCCGAGTGATGCCGCCCGAGCCGATATGCGCGGGAGCGATCGCCTGTTGTTCCCAGGAACGGTCAAGCAAAGTCGCCTGCATGGACGCCAGAAACTGCGGGAAATATTCTTGCATATCCGATAACTGTATATGGAATTTCATCGTCATCTATCCTTCCCCGTAACGGAAGGGAGCGGCTGGTCGTGCCCCTTCAGTCTGCCACTGCTTGTGACAGAGGCTTTTTCATCATGTTGACGTATTGTACCATATACAAATATCGTTCGGTCAACAACTCAACTCCCGCTTTTGCATCGCGCATATAGTGGCCGCCCGCCTCAGCCAGGCGTGCGATCAGCTCGGCAAGAAAGTCCATCCCGTATTCCCGCGCACTCGCTTCGAGCCGGGCGAGCGTTGCCAAGTCAGCAGACTCGAATTTGCGGATGCCTTTGAGCAGCATGCGCTCCACCCAATCTTCCAGTTTTTCGCGAAAAGCAAAAATCTCCTCCATGTGCGAATCCTCACACTCCACTGCCGTTATAAATCAAGCTTCAAGCTCGTCAATGATTTGCCTTGCAGCATGCTGATCGGGTACAGCTCATCCCCTCTGACTTGAACAAGCCAATACACGTCCCGCAGCTCCAGCAGCCGCTTGTTGTTTTCCAGATAGCGAATCGTTTTGTCGAACTCGCCCTGGTATGGAATGACAAGCGGGATGCTCTCGCCGTCGTGCGCTTCGACCGTAATGATCAGCTGCTGCGTGGCTGCTTCATAAAACACTTGCAGAACGGACTTCGTTGGGAGCAAAAAGACGTGCTCTGTCGCCTGCTCAAACAGGACGCCTGCTCCCTCGCCCATGCGCTCGGCCAAATCGCGGCACAGCGTCTCGCCCAGATCGAGTTCCTCGATATTTTCCCTCGGCAACACGACAAGCTTCGTCTCATCGCTCGATGACAGCCGCTGCTCCCGGTTCGTCTTCGCACTCGTCAGGCTCACCTGGGAATGGGACAGCTCCTCCATCGTCACCAGTCCGCCCCATGGCGCCTTGCTTTTGTAGCTCGTCGCATACGTAAAGCTCGTTCCCTCGTAGTAGACAGGCCGGGCCTCGGTATACGTGTAAATGCGCTTGTCTGCCAGCGAGAAAAAGTAATACGTCACACCCTTGTAGCCGGAGCGCGTCTCCCATGGATTGGCCCCCAGCGCGTACAGCGTCAGGTGCGGCACTGTGTGGTATTTGCTTTTAAAGCTGCCCAGCAACTGTTTTTTCAGCTCTGGACGCTCGCTTTTTTCCAGGGCAGCCAGCCCCAGGTAGACGCGGGCCAGTCTGTCTAACAGCACGTCTTGCGAAAACTTCACGTGGCGCTGGAAAAACAGGCCAAGCTCTCCTTTGATCCCGCGCAAATCTTTTTCCAAGGCAGGCAAGTTCCCGTTATGGGCCGCAATCGCCAAAAGCTCGAAGCGCGTACAAACCGTCTCCGGCAGCTTCGCCAATCCGATTCCGAGCACTTCGGCCAGCAAAGCTCTCGCCTCCGCCGCCACCTCTGCGTCATAGCTGACATCCGTGATGTCTGCCTGCAACGCTTCCCGGTCGTCGATCTCATGGACGAGACGATAGCGCAAGAGGCATTCCAGCTTGTGAATGCAGTTGCCTTTTGCCTTGCAACTGCACATCGCCCGGCTCAGATCGGCTTCCTGGTCGAACGAAACCTCGACCTGTTGAAGCTGCAGCGTCACGGTCAAAAAGGACGTTTCCGCAACTTCCAGCGCCTCGCCGTACTCTAAGCGGAACAGCACTTCCTCGATCTGTGCCGCGGTAAAAGCCTGCAAAAAATCGGACGGATGAAGCTGCAACAACCAGCCAAAGTCAGGCTTGAATACGGCAGGCTCATCACCCGCGTCACCCATGCCAGCTGCTGGCTGATGCTGTGTGGCGTAAGCGACGATCGCCAGGATGACATGCTTGCATATTTTATCTGACGGGCACGAGCAGGAAAAACGCTCGATGTCTCCGTACAACAGGCACACGCTGTCATCCGACAGCGCGCACCTGACATGATCATCCATGAACTCATACGAAACCGTAACGCCCTTCTCGATTTCCTTGCATGCGCGATTGTAAAGGCCCTTGTTGGCGTACTTGATCAAATATTCCTCGTTGCACAGTCCGATCCATCGCTGAAAATCGCTTTTGAAATCTGCCATGATTACTTCCCGGTAGCACGCACGACATCGTAGAGCGTTTCACTGAAAATCCGCGCCGGAAGCGTCGCCAGCTTCAAACGGTCGATCGGCTTGAAGTACATGTACTTGTACTGGCTGTCGTCATTCGGGTAAAAAGCGAGGCTCTCCAAAGTGACGTCATCCATGCCGTCGTAGTACGAAATGCTCGCTCCGCTGATTTTCAGCTCGGCCACGACATTGCCGTACAGCTTGTAAAACTCGTAGTAGAAGCCCGCATCCTGCGGAGTGCCTTTGATCCAGCCGTATTTCTCCATCGTTTTGGCAAAAGCGGTTGGCGTGTAGGCGCCGTCCGGGAGCCGCAGCACTTCGTCCGCTTTCAGTTCTTCTTCTGTCGGCAGGAACAGTTCGCGGTTCAATTGGTCAAACGGCTGGGAAATTTCGTAATCTTCCAGCTGAGTGCGCCAGCCTGCCAGCGTCTCTTCGTCCAGCTCCAGCGGATGCACCAGGCCGATTTGCGCTTGTTCTGGCAACTCGTATTCGTCCTCGTCAACGGTGTTGAACGTTCCGTCATCCATATAGCGGAAAGTGGCCGCGAGCGAACCGTCCTCGTAAACGCCCCAGATCAGGCCAATCGCGAATTTTTGCATCAGCACATTTTCCACAAACAGGCGGTTCCACGCTTCTGTCGTCCAGTAGCGCGACTTGGACAACGATTCTTCCAGTCGCAGCGCCTGCAGCTTGACCATGCTTTTCAGGTCTTTTTTCAACTGGGCAAAAGTCGCTCGTGCCTCTTCCGCCAGCTGCTGATCGTCTTTTTGCGTCGGAGCAGGCAAATTTTTGACCGCCTTGCCCGTGCTGTCGTTGGTCACTTCCAGCTCCAGCTCGTTGCTGACTTTTACCGTAAACGTGCGTTCGCCATAAGAGAAAACTTGCTTGCCGGACGCATCGAAGCCAAGCTGGGTAACCAGCCGATCTTCCAGTTCTTCCGCTGAAATTTTCAGGTTGGCCGCCGCCATGCCCAGCGCTTCCTCTGCCGCAGAGCGGACTTGCTTGTTTTTGATCGTCCGTTTGATCGAATCGATCTGCCGCAGCGCTGCCAAATCTTCCGAGAAGGACAACGCCCGCACTCCTTCTGCGGCGAGCGCTCCGCGGGAGTAGTCCGTCCATTCCTTGATCATCTGGCTGATCGTATCGACCGTCCGTCTGTCACCGAGCGCAATCGCGAGCGGCATGACCCATTTTTCTTTTGCCACCGCTCCCTGGTCGAGCCACGCACGAAGCACTTCGGCAACAAAATCGGCGGCCGACGCGGCGGTGAACTGAGCTTTCAGCAGCAACACGTGCGGAGATGGGGCCGTTGGCGATTCCAGCGATTGCGTCAAAATGTACTCGATCAGCTCTTTGCCCAGCTCGTTGCCTTGCTCGTCGCGCAGTTGCGGGAGCAGTTCGATCGGCAGCCATTTGATCCGGGCGAGCTTGCGCTTGTCGATCAGATTGCCCAAGTTGGCGATGCTGGCATCTGGCCCTTGGCCGTCTGCCTCGATCAAGTTTTCGAGCAGCGCCTTGAATTTGCTGTTTTTCTCCTTTTGCAACAGGTCCGCAAAAATGTCTTTGCGGTTATCCAAGGTGCGAATCGCATCAAGCGCCCACTCCTTGACTTTCGCTTTCTTTTCCGTGGTGTACACTTCTACGCACAGTTCCTCGTCCTTCGCGTGCAACAAAGCCGCATTGGCGAGTCCCGTCACTTTTTTCGACGAATCGGACAGACCGAGGCGAATGGCCTGGTTGCGCACCTCGCGCGACACAGGCTGGTTGGCGTCCAGAAGCGTTTCCAGCACAAACAGGCGAACTTCTGTATCAAACTTGTCGAATGCGTCGAGGCATATTTGCGGATAGGCGCGAACGAGCGACTGATAGTGCTCTGCTTTGACTTCTACGTGGTAGTAGAGAGAATTTTTGATCGCCAAAATTTGGTGAACAAGCTGTTTGATATCTGTCTCAGGATCTTGTTCGTACATGCCTACCAGCTTGATCAAGTCGTTCTGGAAAGCATGGACGTAGCACATATGTCCAACCATGCGCCCCGACTTGCCGACGAATTTGCTCATCGCCGCCGTGAGTCGAGCTACAAAAGGATGCTCCACTGGCAAGAAGCTGAGCAAAATCATTTGCTGTCTGACGCGGTCGAAATCTTCCAGATGGACGTTTGCCAGCGCTTCTTCCAGCGTGTCTTTGCCCTCCAAATAATTGGCCAGCTTTTGCGTTCCTTTCATCCGGCGCAGCGCATCCAGCGCAATCGCTTCCAGCGTCGTGTCCGCAGCGGACAGGTCGACTCCCTGATCGGTCAGCTTTTTGTACAAATACCCTTTCACAATCGGAATCGCAGCGATGTCCAGGGCGCGTCTGGATTTTCCGAGGTCAGCCAGCACGACCTTTTCCAGCTGCTCCCAATTGGTAGGCGGCTGGAGCAAGTGGCTTCGCATGGCTAAAAGCAAGTCGTATGGCTCCTCCATCTTCACGAGCTCGCGCAGGCGGACGTCGTGATCCAAAATGTCGAGCGGGTACAGCTCGAACATCACTTGCAAAGCCGCGAGCAGCTCGCGGTCGCTCTCTTCAGGCTCCGCGAGAAACGCTGTCATTCCGCCCTTGACATGCATCCGGTAATACGCCAGGCTGAGCATGATTTCGAAGTAGCGCTTCAAATGCCTCTGATTAAGCAAAGAGCTTTCCGGTGTAGATTCATCCGGGAAATGCGTCTCGCGCAATTGCGCTTTTTTCTCCTTGCAGTACGCCGGATAGAGCGACTCGCTGGTCAACGTGTTGCTGTTGACTGGCAGCACGGCAACTTTTTTGGCCATTTGCCATATTTCCGCGACGTATGCACGGGTATCGCCCGTCACCAGGTGGTAGTAAACAGGCTCAAGCTTCTCTCCCAATGATTCCAGCAGGTTTGGCGAGATAGCGTAGGCGTAGGCGAGCAAAAGGATGTGCTTGGAGCGCGCAAAGACAGAAGTGTAGTCCCGGCTGATGCTTGCCCGGTAGTCTTCCACCGTTTTGCGCAAAAACTCGCGGAACAACGGCATACCGAACTGCTCCACAGTCTTTTTCATCGCGTCATACGATTTTTGCTCGACAGCCAGAAGCTCTTGCAGGCGGCTTGCATCCACGTCGACGTCGCGCAACTCAATCGCATCCAGGAAGCAGCGCTCCATGACGTTTTGCTTTTCGTAAAAGCGGTGGCTGGTCTTGTACAATACTTCCGCGGCACGATAAAAAGCGGTCTCGTCTCCGCGCTTTTTCAGTTTGTCCAACTGCGGCATGAGCGCATATCCGTAATAGCGCTGATCTTCGACAATCGGCGGGCATTCGTTTGTCTCTTGCGTCAAGTAGTCCGAGATGCTGTCGATCAAATGAGCGTTCTGCGGGCTGTCTGATTTGTAGCGCTCCAAAAATGTCCCAATGATCGGATGGGCGTCGAGTTTTTTCAGTACCATCTGGCTTCCTCCCTTGTCTTCCCCGTTTATTTGATGATCTTGCCAATCCATTGCGATAGCTGGTCAGGCGTAAGCGCAGCGACGTGCGCGCCCATGTCCGCAAGCACGCGGGCAGCATGCTTGTTGTATGTAGCGTTTCCGTTGAAATCAAGCGCGGTCAGCACGAGAAACTTGCAGCCTGAATCGATGATCTCTTTGCTTTGGCGGTACATCTCTTTGATCGGATAACCTTCCTCCAGGTCGCTGACCAAAATGAAGATCGTCTTGGACGGATTCTCCAAAAGCGACTTGCCGTAGCGGAGCGCCTGCGCAATGTGAGTCCCCCCGCCCAGTTGCACGCTCATCAGCACATCGACCGGGTCATCCAGCCTGTCGCTCAAATCGACGACCTTGGTGTCGAAAATGACCAGGTTCGTTTTCAGCGCCGCCAGCTTGTAAAAAATGCTCGCCATCACGGCGCTGTAAATGACCGAGTCCATCATGCTGCCGCTCTCGTCGACGACGATCACGATGTTCCATTTGTTGTGGTGCTGGATGTTGCTGTGAAAATACAGCTCGTCGATCACAAAGCGCTTGTTGGCCCGGTCGTAGTTTTTCAAGTTTTTGCGAATCGTTTTGTGGACGTCCAGATTGCGCATCGTTTTCGTGTAGCCGCGCCGGAAACGGTTGCGCTTGCCCACGATGCTCGTCTGGATTTCCGCTTCCAGTTGGCGGCGCAGCTCCTCGACGACTTTGCGGACGATTTCCTTGGCGCTTCTGACGACCTCGCCCTTCATCCTGCCCTTGAACTGGAGGATGTTTTTCAGCAGGGTCATGTTTGGCTCAAGGCTTTCCAGCACTTTTTTGTCTGTAAGCAGCTCGGTCATGTTGTAGCGCTCCAGCGCCTGCTTTTCCAAAATTTCCACCGTTTCTTTCGGGAATAGCTTGCGGATTTTTTGCAGCCAGGTCGGCACCGTCAGCGTGGAGCCTTCCCGGCCGCCTTCTTTGCGGTAGCCTTGCTCTTCGCCGTGCTCCCGGCCGTACAGGAAATCGAGGATCGAATCCAGCTCGCGGTAGGCAAAATCGGAGCGGCTGTAGTCACCGCACTCTTCCAGCGCATCTTCTGCCTGCGCGCCTAACAGAAGCCGCCAGCGGTTCATGGCTTCCCGCTTCAAATGAGGTTCCATCTGGCAAACTCCCCCCTGATCCTGTCGTCAAGCAACCGCGCCCGCTGCAAAACTGGCTCGGCAACGGCTGGAGCCGTCATTTCTTCGGCTGTCGTCTCGAACAACGCCCCGACTTTTTCCGCCAGCATGCTGATTTCCATTGGTCCGAAAAACGCGAAAGCCAGCCGAAGCTGCGGCACAAGCTGCAAAAAACTGTCGTAGTCGAGCCTGATAATCATCTGGTTCAAATCGGACAAGATGCTGTCATCGTCAAACAAATAATCCCGGCCGACGAGGAAAACACCGTGCAAGTAGGCGGCGGTGTGCTGCATCTTTTCCGGTGTGCCGAACATGTAAGCCCGTGCCCTGACGCTGATCTCCCCGCGCTCCAAGGCACCAAGATTGCACAAAATCGCGGCGGCGGCCCCTTCCAGCATCGCTGGCAACGTCGGAACCGCAAGCAGCGTCTCCAGTTGGTCGAGAAAAATGTCACGGGAAGCTTCCGCCTGTTTTTGCTCGCTGATCATGTACAAAAATTTGAACTGCTCGGCGATTTCCGGGCATTCGTCAGGGTTGGGGCTGCTCAGCTCGGAAATTTTCGCCACAGCCTGGTAGTACACCTCATCGACAAGCGACTCCAGCCGTGCCGTGTCTGTCAATCCGAACAAGCGCCTTTGCTCGTGCAAAATCGAAAGTGTTTTCAACGTTTTGCACAAGGACAAAAAGTGTCCGTCTTCCCTGACTGCCGACACGACAGCTGCAAACAACCGCTCGCCAAGCTTCTCCAGTCCCATGACAACCGCCATGAGCAGCCATTTCGCCAACATGTGGCTTTGGTGCTGCGGCAGTTCCTTCATCATTTCTTCCAGCTTTTGCGCCGCCGCTTCTTTCACGGTTCCGCCGTAGACAGAAGCCTCGATCAACCGCGCCTCCACGTAGGAAGAATAGCTGTAGCGCCACGTCTCGCGCACGAGATTGACGTACTTGTCGTTCAGCCAGTCCGGCCCGGCTTCCTTCGTGCAAAACTCCGTGCCCAAAAAGTGGACACAGTGCAAAAAACGGCTCGCTTCCCTGTGCGATCGCTTGGCGTACAATTCCAACACTTTTTGGTTGCGCCCCGTTGTCGTAATCGTCAGTTTGAACGCTTTGCACGTTTCCTTAAAATCGCGGACAATCGGGACGTCGAGGTCGTTGGGCGCCACTTCGCCGATGCCTTCGCCTGTCATCAGCTCGCGCAGTGTCTCGATCGGCTTCGCGGTGGCGATGGAACGCTCGCCTTTTGTAAAGGCAGACAGCACGGAGTCTTGCAGCTCATACGCCCCGCCCTCCGACTTTTCGCGCATCACGGCAAGTCCGCTGATCAGGCTGTACGCCTCAATCGCATCTGCCGTCGAGACGATCTCGCCCTTTTCGCGCAGCCGCTTCACGAGTTGCGCCAAGTACGACAGCGCGCTTTTTGAAAAAGGCGTCTGCTCCTTTTTCCCCATGGCATTCCATACTGTCTCGTAATAGTGGACGTACGGCATGCCGCTGGCGTAGCCATTCAGCTGGTCGGCTTCCTGGTAGGTGTACACCATCGGATATATTTTTTCGTCTTTGACTTTTTGAATCTTGTAAGCCGTCTTTCGGCTCTCCAAAAGCCCGTATGTATGAAACCCGCCCGTCACCACGAGAATTTTTTGATATTTCTCTTTGGCTTCTGCAATTTTTTGGCGCATATGCGCTTCGCGGATCAAGTCTCCCTCTGCTTCGAGCGTGGCGTCGTCGTAACATTTTCGCGACAAATAGCAGTAGGCGAACACGTCTTTGACAAACTCTCGCGTCGGCTTGCGAATGCCTTCGACCTCGAAAACCCGCTCCCACAGTTCGTCGAAGTTGCGGCATCTCATCGTTTCGCACAGCCGGGCAATAAATTGCGACCCGGCCAGCATCCGCTCATCGTGGTAGGAGAGCTTCTGGTTCTGCTTTTTCAGATCGTGTCCGTCTTCCATGCTCTCCAGCCGACTGCCGTAGCCAAGATCGATGAAAGCGGCGGGAATCTCCCTGCGCTTTGCCTCGACGAGGGCCACATACTCCGGCGAATAGGTGAGAAACGGGAAATAGCAGACGTATTTTTTCTCGCCCGAAGCGTAGGCGTAGTAGATGCTTACGGGCGGCTTCGTCTGCTCAGCCGTCAATATCGGGATGAGATGGTTGCTGTTGTCCGGCCCTTCGATCAAGATGATCTGCGGCTCGTATTCCGCAATCGTCTTTTGCAGATGAAAGGCGCAAGCAGGACTGTGGTGCCTGATCGGAAAATAGACGACCTGCTTCGCCAGATCGTATACTTCCTGCTCGACCAGCCTGTTTATTTGATCCATTTCTTCTCGTTGTAGTACGCTCCCCATAGGCCCTCTTCCTTTGCCCGTTCTTTGACCACCTTCGTGAAGTACGTTTTCAGCACGCCAGCATCCTTCTGGTTCTCCTTGACGACAGCTCCCTGCAAATTTTGCACGAGTCGCTCCATCGTCATCGGCTTGCCTTCGTAGTAATGAGCGGTCATCGCGCTTTGCACGTACACCGATACAGCTTCAGCCGTGCTCATCACCGATTGTGGCGAGTCGATTTTGTAGCCTTCCTTCGTCTGCCCTGTGCGCAGTTCCATGAAAGTCGTCGCCAAAATTTCCACAACATCGCGGTCGATCTCGATATCCACGCCGCTGCGCTGCAAGATCATTTTCGCCTGCGATTCGATAATTTGCGCTTCCATTTTCACGTGATTGATCGGCGCAATCGTCTCGAAGTTGAACCGACGCTTGAGGGCGCTGCTCATCTCGTTGACGCCCTTGTCTCTCAGGTTGGCGGTAGCAATAATATTGAATCCGGGCTTGGCAAACAAAATGCCGTCCGCAAGCTCGGGAATGTTCATGACTTTGTCGCTCAAAATACTGATCAACACGTCTTGCACTTCAAAAGGGCAGCGAGTGATTTCCTCAAACCGGGTAATAATGCCCTTGTTCATCCCCGTGTACAAAGGCGATGGAACCAAAGCTTGCAAAGAAGGACCTTTGTCCAGCAGCATGGCGTAGTTCCACGAGTATTTGATCATGTCTTCGGTCGTGCCTGCCGTACCTTGAATCGTGTTGGTGCTCGTGCCGCTAATGGCAGCAGACAGCAGTTCGCTCAGCATGGTCTTGGCTGTTCCCGGTTCGCCGACCAGCATCAGGCCGCGGTTTCCAGCAAGTGTCACAATCGCTCTTTCGATCAGGGCATCGTCGCCGTAAAACTTCTTCGTGATCTCGATTGCCTCTCCCTCGTAGGGAAGCGGTTTGTCAGCACCCAAGATAAAGTCGCGGACCGCTCGTGGCGACATTTGCCAGTTTGGCGGCTTTGCTCCCGTATCGTTGGCCCGCAACGCATTAAGCTGCGCTGCGTACAAGACTTCCATAGGCGGCTTCATCGTTTCCATCCAAATGCCCACTCCGTTTCCGCTTTTTGTCGTGCAATCATTTCTCGACGTTCTTCTGAAAATGGGACTGCGACTGCTTACAGTCCAAAAAATGGCTCATCTAAAAAATAATAAGCAAAATGATCTTGGTAAATGAAGGGTATTTGTGCCCAATATTAGGAAGAATATGTGAAAATTTGCGCTTGGAGTCCTGTTGCGCGGTAATTCGGGGTGGGATGTTTGCACTTCGCGGAGCAGCTCTTCCGGTGAGGTCGCGGTCCATTGCTCTACTGTCAAGTCGGGATGATCATGCAAAAACGTCTGCACCAGCCTGTAGCCTTCGCTGTAGCCGAACACTTGCGGAATGCCATCCTGGCCGCCAAACATGATCTTTTGCTGCAACGCAAGCTGGGTGGAGTCCAGATGCTGTAGCATGGTGCGCCTGCTTTCTACCTGTTCGTCGTCCGGGTAGGTATCGACGATATTGAAAAGAGCCGTTTCAATAGAAACAAGCGTGATCGAACACATCTGTCCGCACGCCTGTATGGTGTAGCCTTTTACAGTTCTCTCCTGGTTTGTCCTACAGTTGCGTGCGCAAGCTCCACAGCTCAGGGAAGAAACGATGGTCCAGCGCTCTGCGCAAATAGCCGACGCCGGAAGAACCGCCCGTTCCCTGCTTTTGTCCAATAATCCGCTCAACAGTCGTCATATGATTGAAGCGCCACTGTTGCTGTTGGCTGGCGATATCGACAAGCTTTTCCGCCAGCTCGTACAAATCCCAATATTGATTCACATTGCGGTACACGGTCAGCCATGCCTGCTCGACACTATGATTCGGCTGGTACGGCTGCGACCAGTCGCGTTCCAGGCACTCGGCGTCAATCGGCAAGCCCCGCGCCGCCATCTCCTTGATCGCCGCATCGTAAATGCTGGGAGCATGCAAAACCGCGTCCAGCTTGGCATGAAGCTCAGGCTGATGCTCGTACACAGCCAGCACATGGCCGTTCTTGTAGCCAAGCGTAAATTCGATCAGCCTGTTTTGAAACGATTGAAAACCGGACGAATGCCCCAACTTGTCGCGGAACTGCAAGTAATCCGCAGGCGTGAGCGTCGAGAGCACGTCCCACGATTTAATCAGCTGCTGCTGAATCCGCGACACCCGGGAAAACATCTTGAAGGCAGGCTCCAGCTCGTGCTTCGAAATACAGTCCATGGCAGCGCCCAATTCATGCAAAATTTGCTTCATCCACAGCTCGCTTACCTGGTGAATAATGATGAACAGCATCTCGTCATGATGAGTGGAGAGCCGCTCCTGACTCGCCAAAATCTTGTCCAGATGCAAATAGTCGCCGTACGTCATTTCTTTTTGAAAATCGGTATGGATTTCCTTTTCCAGCGAGGTCTTGTCTTGTTCGTTGCTTTCGTGTTGGTGGGGATTCATCTGTGATGGCCTCCTTTTTTGGGTGGAGAGGGAATGGATGTGATGTATGCGCTTTCATAAGTTGTGTTTAACCTCTGGTAGCGCTTGTTCTTTCTATAAAAGTTTTATTTCTTCTTGGGCGGGTTTGTTCCTGCTGGTTTTGGCGGATTTTTGCCGAGTGGACTTTCTGGAGGTACTAGGTAGCATGCGTCTTGCAAAAAATTGGTCTTAGACGTTACAAGAAGCGATAAAACCGTTTTTAATGAAGCGAGTATCTTCCATAAAGAAGAAATCGGCATAAAACTTCATTTTCTTGGCTGTTTGCAGTTTATTTAATCTGCCAGTTATCATTCGCTTTATTCCAAGAGAGCTACGTTCGCCAGCCGCGTGAACTTCTACGTAAATCTCCCAGTAATCATAGTTTGGAAAATCCTCTTCCCAAATTTTCGAGATTTGTTTACCTTCTCGCGCTAATCGAATTATTTTTTCAGAATCTCTTTGATCCATTCTGATCCCTCCAAGGAGTCGTTTCTGTATCTCTTGTACTATTCGTTGAATATTTCCAAATACCTACATCATTCGACTGATATAAAACGACAAAACCTCCTGATCAGATGATCAAGAGGCATGGTAAGACCTGCTGCGCACTAGCTACCCAAATATAGTTGGTCGATCAGCTTCAAACTGATGAATGAGCGTCTCTCCAAACAAACTAATGGAATGTTCCCAAGGGTGCCCTAAATATCCCCACTTAAAATCTTTTTGCAAAAAGAAACAATAGTCCCCATCTGGGTAAAACCCTATCCTTGCCCCGACATCGCCGCGCTCCCGATGCGGATAATAGAGGTAGCATTGGTGCTGCCAATCCAGTGCGTAGATATATTCTTCCGGCACAGTGATCGCTCTTAGACAGCTAATGCACTTTTCCTCAAGATCATCGATATCTTCATCCGTATATTCAGTAACATCATAAGTAACGAAAGGGGACGGTAACCGAAAGGAAGGCCAATCACTGCTATGGATACTTGGTTTGAATTTGAAATCCTCGTACATTTTATCCCAAGCCAGACGATACTGATCACTCGTCATAGGAATCCAACTATTCATGTTACATCCCCCCAAAATCGATTCTCCCGCAACAACAAGAAAAGTGGCTCTTAACCAACAACCAAACAACTCCCCAAACCCAACCACTCACCCTCCACTCCGACGCTTCCGCACAAACACCACCAAAAAACCCACCCCTACTACACCAATCCCTATGTACACAAACTTCGAATACACATCCATCACGTGCAAAACCTGCTCCCACGACTCGCCAAGCAGCGCCCCCACCAGCACCAGGGCAATATTCCACAGCAACGTCCCGATCGTCGTAAACAGCAAAAACAACGGCAAGCCCATTCCGGTCATGCCAGCCGGGATGGAAATGAGGCTGCGCACGAGCGGAATCATCCGGCAGAACAGGATCGTCCAGTAGCCGTATTTGTCAAACCAGGCGTCAGCCTTCTGGATGTCTGTCTTCTTGATCCGCAGCAAGTGCCCGTACCGCTCCACGACCTTTTCGATTTTGCTCACATCCAGATAGCGGCCAATTGCGTACAGCAGGACCGCCCCCAGCACCGAGCCCAATGTCGCCGCCAAAATGACACCAGGCACCGTCAAGGTCGTGCGCGTCGTCATAAAGCCGCCGAACGTCAAAATGACTTCTGACGGGATCGGCGGAAACACGTTTTCCAGCGCCATCATCAGGAAAATGCCCAGATAGCTGTATTGTTCAATAAAATGCGTCAGCCAGTTTTGCATGCTACCCCTCTTTTATCTCATCCGAAGCTTTTTCTTCAAGTATAGAGACGATTTCCTTCCAGTTCAAATGGAAAGCGAACCGAAGGAAGCAAAAGTTTGTCCGACTGAATCAGACCCCAAATGAAATGTGTCATATTTTTTGCAAACTGTTTCGAAATGTAGACTTTTCGCATCATTTAAGTATATGATTATATTAGCAAACAATTATTTGTTTGTCGAAATTAGTGGATTCCACTTTTAGGAGGCGTACACAATGTTGAATATCAGGGAATCGGATTTGCCGGGAATCGGGCGCAAATACCAGGTGGAGACAAGAAACGGCGACAAGCTGATTATTATCCTCCACGACGACGGACAAAGGGAGATTTACCATTTTGACAAAGACGACTGGGATGAAAGCATTTCCATGGTCACTCTGGATGATCAGGAATCGCGCCAGCTGGCCGGAATTATTGGCGGGATGACCTACAAGCCAAAAGCGCTGGAAACGATTGAGATGGCTCTCGACCAGCTCGTGATTGAATGGTACAAAATCGAGCCGGGGGCCGCGTGCATCGGAAAATCCATCGGGGAACTGGACATTCGCCAGCGAACAGGGGCTACGATCATCGCCATTATCGAGAAAAACCAAAAGCAAAAAGTGAGTCCGGGACCGGAATGCGTCCTGACGGCAGGCGTTACGTTAGTTGTGGCAGGCGAGAGAGGGCAGGTGAAAGTGTTAAAATCTACACTCATAACAGGGGGGGCTTGATTTGGAACACATCGTCTTTGAAATTGGTCTGGCTATCGGTTTAATCGCAATTGCCGGGTTTATCTCGCAAAAACTCCGCTTTTCCATCGTACCGTTCTACATCCTCATCGGCATGGCCGTAGGGCCGCACGCCGCCTCGATCGGCTTGATCGATTTTCGATTTATTGAAAGCGAACCGCTCATTGACTTCATGGGTCGGATGGGTGTTTTGTTCCTCTTGTTTTACGTCGGGCTCGAATTTTCGGTTGGTCGTCTGATCAAGGCAGGACGCTCTATTACGATCGGCGGCACTATCTATATAGGCATCAACTTTACGCTTGGTCTGCTCTTCGGCTACTTTGCCGGGGTTCCGTTCAAAGAAATTCTCATCATTGCCGGAATTACGACCATCTCCTCTACCGCCATCGTGGCAAAAGTGCTGGTCGATCTCAAACGGACCGCCAATCCGGAGACGGAAATGATTCTCGGAATGATCATGTTTGACGACTTGTTCCTCGCTGTTTACTTGTCGATCATGTCCGGTCTCGTGCTCAGCGGTGCAACTTCTGTCGTTGGCGTGCTCACCTCTGCGCTGATTGCACTCGGCTATATGCTTCTGTTCATCATTGTCGGGCGCAAGCTGGTTCCGTTGCTCAATCGCGGGCTCAATATCAAATCGAATGAACTTTTCATGTTGACGGTCTTTGCAGGTCTGTTCCTCGTAGCCGGCTTCTCGGAAACCATCCACGTAGCCGAGGCGATTGGAGCCTTGCTCGTCGGTCTGGTCCTTGCAGAAACGGTCCATATGAAGAGAATTGAGCACATGATTCTCCCCTTCCGCGACTTTTTTGGCGCCATGTTCTTTTTCAGCTTCGGCTTATCCATTGATCCGCTTCAGCTTGGCGGAGCGGTCTGGCTTTCCTTGGCAGCCGTCGCCATTACCCTGATCGGGAACTACACGGCAGGGCTTTTGGCTGGCCGCAGCGCAGGCTTGTCGGCACGCGCCTCCTCGAATATCGGTTTGACGATTACCGCACGCGGGGAATTTTCCATTCTCATTGCGAACATGGGCAAGGCAGGCGGACTGTTGGAAATTTTGCAGCCATTTACGGCGCTTTACGTACTCATTCTGGCGATTCTTGGCCCCGTATTGACCAAAGAGTCCAAGCATATCCACAATTTGCTGTGCAAAGTGGTTCCTCTGGAGAAAATGTTCCAAAAAAGAGGCGCAACCGCTCCGGCTGCTGCGCAAAAAACGGAGAACCATTCGGGATAACCACACCTTGACGCCAGCACTCTGCAACTAGCTGTACACAAAAAACAGGATGCCCCCGCTGCGAACATACACGTCACGGGAGTGATCCTGTTTTTTTGACTTCTCCTTTTCTAGCCATGCAAGCTCCCCTGCAACCGCGCCCGCTGGCGGTAAAAGCCGACAGGCACTTGGATGAGACACGTCTTGCTTTCCTGCGGCAAGCCGTAAATCTCGTCGCTGCTCGCCACATCGTACCCAAGCAGCGGATGTCCGCCCAATCCGCAGGAAAAGGCAGCGAGCAATAGCGCGTGCAAGGCGATCCCCGCCTGCATCTGCTGAATGCGATAGCCGCGATACCCCCAGCGCTCCAGCAGATGGCTGCTTTCCCCTGCGATATGAAAGCAAAGCGGCACCTGGTACAGACTGACATTGTCGAGGGTCATTCCGGCTTGCAGCTCTGCCCGCTGGTCGCCGTGCCGCCGCTGTGTCAACAAGCCGCTTGCGGGATCGCAAAAGTACGCCCCGTCCTCCATTTCGTCCACCTGGTGAAGACAGACGCAATACGCCAAACATCCGTTGTTCTCGTGTCCCAGGTCATGCTGGTAGTGCAAGGCTGTATACGCACGCCGCACAAGCGTTTCCAACTCTTCTCGCGTCAGCTTGCCCGCGACAAAATCCAGCTCCGGCGAAATTCGGCTGCGGCAAAATTCCGCGAAATCCAGCGCTGGCAGCCTGTCTTTTGCCGCTTCTGTCTCTCCGGGCTTTCCCCGCAGTTTTCCGCTGTCTTTTTCCGCACCAAACGGTCTTTCAGACACAGTCTCCCTGACAAAACAGTCCGTTGACTCATACAGCGCAGCCTGGTGCATCTGGCGTAGCAAAGGGTAGTCTTTTCGCGCGTTCGAACCGATCTGATGGCGGTGGCTCAACGGCTGTAGCGATTGCACGAGCTGTTCCGCCGAGACAGGCTCTTGCGCATCCGCGCTGCTCTCAGTCAATGTTAATACCGAGGCTGCCGTTGTCTCGCCTGTCTGCTGCGGACTCAGCGCCAGCGGCAGGATTGCATACACGCTTTCTTCGTTCCCGTCCAAGCCGAGCAACCCGTTGACAGCCCGATCCAGAAACAAGTAGTGGACACTGGCCTGAATGCCATACTTATCGGCCAAAGCCAGCCATTGCCCGAGCAGCACACCCGTATCCAACCCTTGCAAACGGTACGAGAAAAGATCGTATTTAAAAGCATTTTTCCAAAAGTAAGTGGACACGAAAACAACTCCAAAGCAGTCGCGTAGCGCAAAGCGCTGGCCGAGCGAGCTGGTTACATAATCAGCGAAGTCTCCCTCGCGCAACAGAACGAGGCGATGATGCGCCACATCGTAATGATAAATCCCTTGCCTCAAATACGAGAGCTTCAGATACAAATACACCTCGTTCGGGTACAGCGCTCCGCCGGAAGGAATCGCCCTGCGGTACGACTGAACGAAAAAGCTCTCTTCTTCCGGGGCCCCTTGCCCGAAAGTCATCTGGCTGACTTTTGTCAATCCGTACGCGTAATAAAGCATGCTGCCCAGTTGGACAAGCGACGGCTCCCCTGTGATCTGTTCGCCTATGAGCGACAAAGCGACTTCCCCGGGCAGCGTTACGGCAGGCAAGCCTTTGTACAGCTTGTATGGCAGTGGCGCATCGTCCCAATTCACTTCCAGATCGGGCGGCCGGACTTTTTCGGTAGCAAAATGCAAGTCGTGCAAAAACGTCGCAAGCTTCATCACTCGCCCTCCCTTTGTGCCATGCTTTTACGGAAACGGGTGAGGATGCGGGTTCAACTGATCCAAAGCAAGCGGTTGTTTGGCATAGCCTAGCGTGACAGGCACGTGCAGCACGCGTTTCAGATTGGTCACTCGCGTCTGATGCTGTCCGAACGTCATGGGCAGCATTCCCGGAATCAGTACGCGCACGCAGGACAACCCGATGCGGCTCACTTCCGGTGTCGTCTGGTCGATGACAATGACGTCGAGCTCCAGCTTGCGAAACACTTGCAAAATGTCCTTCAGGTCGTCTGTCAAATCGGTGTGGCCGCCTTGCCAGGAAAAAGCTTCCGCAAAAGACTGCATCGGTCTGTTGTTCCCAAGCAAAAAGTCGAGACGCTCTGCCGCCTCTGGCAAGCCGTAGAGCATGGCGTGGTCATCCATTTTTTTCACCAGCGACGAGTCGTGGTACATCCGCAAATACTCGGAGCGATTCGCTTCAAATTTGTCGTGCAGCGTATTCAGCATGGCAGCCGTCTCGTGAAGGGCGCCCTTGACGGCGCGAACCGGATCAGGGTGCGCACCACCCGCGCAGACGAGATGCAGTCCTGTCTGTTTCCGATTTTTGGCGATCGTCCACACGCTGGGAATCCCGTTTTCCATCGTCGCGTTGTACAAAAACAGCTCGTAGTCGGTGACAGACTGGAGCCGTGCGATCATCAGTTCCAGCTCCGTATCGCCAGATGTGTGCGGATCGAGTCGCGGCAGCGGCAGTTGCGCATACCACGTCAGCAAAAACGCATCGCGCTCCACCACTTCCATGATTCCGTAAAAGATCGCTTCCTCCAGACTGCCGCCGATCGCACAGCCATTCGACGTCTCAAATACGGTGCCGTCGCCGAAGCCAAGGCTGTAGTAAGCCATCCGTTCGGGAACGAGCACGGGCCGCTCGCGGATGCAGGAATAGCCCCAAACCCAGTTTAACGGCCGCTTCGGATCAAACGGTTGAAAAGGAAATCCCGGCAGCGCATACTGCTCTTTTGAATGGACGCCGGCAGTGACCGGATTGAGCGCCTGCTCCCCCAGGTTGGCGTAACAATCGTAGACGACTGTCTTTTTGCCGCGCGGCGTCAGTCCGCAATATCGTTCCAGCCCTTCCAAAATCGCCGTCCCTTCACTATGGACGTAAGAATGGGAGCGGCCTGCCGTCGCTTCGTCATGGGGGAACAAAGGCAAATTGACGCTGACATCGGAAAAGACGGAGACAAGGTCGCGCATTTTCCCGTTAAAAAAGCCAGTTCTCGCATCTACATAGTCGGAGCGGAGCGCTTGCTTCCAATCGTCCAGCGACTTCACGCGGTAGCTTGTCGGGGAAGGCTTGGGATTCGGCTGCCAAGTAAATGTGGCCAGTTCTGGCGCGTCATCCGGCAGACGCCCGCAATGGCCGCAAAGCGGATCAGCCAGGAAAAAGTGCCGGGAGCTTGCCAGCGTCTGTAGATCGAGCAATTGGATATGTTCGTGCAGACGGGCTTGCTGGCGGCTGGCTATTCGCTGTACCTCGTCAATTACATAGTGACACACCTGCCATAATCCCGTTCGCGACGACCACACGTCGACTGCCGTTCCGCCTTCCTCGGTAAGCTGGAACTGGTACTCCCACATTTCTTTGCGATCGCGCCCAGCCATGAGCCGCCGCATGTCCGCGCACTGGGAACAACCAGGCACGCCCGGACGAACGAGCGGCCCGATCACGGCTTCGCCAAACGAAACGAACGCCCTCAGCCACGGAATCCCGGATGCCTGGAAAAGCTTTTCGGCTTCCGTATGCTCATGCGGCCGCCATCCGTCTTGCAGCACAAGCGCCAAATCAACCTGTTCGTCGATCGGTTTCAGCACGCGCTGGCGCTGCACGCGATATTGTTTCGGAAGCTGCATGAAGACGAGATCAGCCAGCAGTCCTTCGCCCACAATCATAATCTCCATGCTCATGTCCCTCCTCCGCTCGCAATGCAAGGGCGATCACCCTTGACAAATCTTCCTGCAAAAACGTCTCTACAGCCGCATTGCGCAGCACAGGCACCAGCCGTTCCTTGGCAAGGACGTCCCGCGCCTGCTGCCAAAGTGTTTCCTCGCTCTCCGGAAAAGGCGGAAGTTCCACTTGCTGTTCGCGCTCATCCAGAGCAACCTCCAGAGCCTTTACCGCATAGGCGATTTGCTCATCCGGCACTCCTTGGCTGTTTTGCAGCGCCGTTTGCAGTGCCTTGCGCAACGCGAGCGTATCGTGCAAGCCTACGCTGCCGTACCAACCGTTCTCCGTCCCTACCCAGTACACCGGAAATCCGCACAAATTCGCTCCTTTGGCGATTTTATGCCCTTGCTTCTGGAGCGCCAGCGCACGCGTGTAAAACAAACACGGCTCGTCTTGCCCCGTCCACTGCACGAGAGCGGCGGCTGGCGGCTGCTCCCGCACTTCTTTTGCCAATACAGCTTGCAAATAGTGCTCCAAAGCCCGGCACGCTGCTTCTGCCGCCGATTCTCCCGCGCCAATCGCAAAACCGATCTCCCCCGCACTGTCCGGCATAGAGGGGGCATCATCGTGCAGATGAATGCCAGCCGCCTGGATGCCGCATGCGCTCATCAGGCGCGAAACGTACATCTCCGTCCCTGTCAATCCCGCTTCCTTGCGCGCTTCCTCATGCGTATACCCCGGGCAAATGCGGACAGGCAACAGCTCGGCGGGGCCAACTGCAACGGGATCGACCGCCTGCACCTGACACTGGGAGAGCGGAAGTTGCATCAGCTCGCCTTCCTCCCACGTGTGAAAAATGCCGACGTCAGGCGAAGTCCAGGACTGAAAAGCCGCAAGCAAGCCGTCCTTTGGCGATGTAGTCTCTGCGAAAAACGACTGTTCATCAACAGGCAAAAAGCGCGGTTTGCTTTTGACGAGAGGATGCGGCATGGCCGTTCGCCAGCTCCCGGTGAGCGTATCCAGATCGAGCAGAAAAAGCTTACCCGCCGACTCTGCCTTCACCACGCCAGTCACATGCTTGAACCATTGCATGACCGCCACGTTTGCCAACAGAGCGGCTGACGTAGCTGTAAAAGGATGATCTTCTGCATCCCCGCTCAAAAAGACCCGGTGGAAGCGGCGTACGACCGAATCGAGGCACACGGGCGAAGACGGCTGCATCACCGGGCCTGCAATGCCCTTATGCAAAAGCAAAAACACAGGAATGAACACAATGCCCCGCTCCTGGCAAAGCGCATACACCAGCTCCATCTCGCTGCGATCCCCGGAATCTGAGCCGTACAGCACCGCAGAAACTGGCGCCAGCGTCTTTTCCCAGCAGGCCCGGCTTTGCTCGCGCACGGTTAGCTCTGTCAGCTTGGCCTCGTCATCTTTTTGCCGGACATGTGCATGCAGCTCGGTCAGGCGAGCTTTGTTGACCAGGCTCGCGTCCGTGACGGCGTAATGAACATGCGGGCACCCCGATTCCCACAGCGCATGGATCAGCGCGGGCACAAAGCTCCCGCTCCCTGCAACGAGCGGCTTTTGCTGCCGATACGTCTGGAAAGCATGACCGCCCGAGCCAATCAGGTGATCCAAAAAGGCAATTTGTGCCGAAAACTGCTCCACCACCGCGGGAGAAAGCTCATGCGGCAAATGCTGGCTGACATCTTGGGCAAACCCGTTTTCCAGCAAAAGACTGGCGATTTTATGAATCTGAGCCTGGTACTCCGCTGGCAAATCGTCCGTAATTTCCGCCAGCGTGTGCTCTCCGTTGAAAATGGGCACCAGCTGCGAAACCCATTGATCGATCATTTCTCCTTCCATCCGAAAC
Organism: Brevibacillus sp. FSL K6-0770; assembly: GCF_038000275.1. NCBI lineage: Bacteria > Bacillati > Bacillota > Bacilli > Caryophanales > Paenibacillaceae > Brevibacillus > Brevibacillus sp. FSL K6-0770. Next base: position 2,741,014 of record NZ_JBBOBQ010000001.1, on the reverse strand, counting down.
GTCCCGACGTTATTGCGAAAATACACGCTGCCATCGGGATTGGGCAAAAAGAACGTATCCCGCTTCACTGCAAGACGCATCGCTCGGTTCAGTTTGACCATGCTCCTCCTCCTTGCTTGGCTGCGCTCGCCACTTTATGTGCCATGAAGGTGTCACCGTCATTGTATGAGCGGCTCTTTGTCCGACATGCTATTGCAAATAATGCCGGGAGCACGCTAAAAAAGCCCCAGCCTGGCGCAAGCCAAACCGGAGCTTTGGTTGTGTTGTTGCCGCTGCCAGGATGAGATTCCCCGGCTAAACGCAACGCGCACACGACGTACACGGAAAAAAGCACGGGAAGAAACACGTACCGAAGCAACTGCATGAACAGCTGCACGAACAACTGCAAGAGCAGTTGCACCTTGCACAACCGCCACATCGACCGCAACCGCCGCAGCCTCCACATCGGCCATGACCGCATCGGCCGCGCACCAGCATCGTTTCTTTCTCACTGTTTTTATCCCAGGGGGTCACTCGATCCGCCTTAAATTCAGAAGCTTTCAGTTTCTTCAGCTCTTTTTTGAACTCATTCATTACCAATCACCTCCGCCACTGCATGTAGCTACTCTACATTTATGTGGGGACACTAGGTATTCGTTCCATCCACGACCGCCCATTTTTCGGGTGTGCTGTCGATCCAGGCACAGGCCATGCGTATGCTTCCACACGGACAAGGTGTAAAAATCGGGTCGCTGGCTATAATGTTGTTGATTACCATGCGCTTTCTTTCAAGTGCACGGGAGCGAGGAAAGGGGATCATCATGAAAAAGTGGCTGCTCTTGTTCCTGTATGCGCTCATTTTTGCCATCGGCTTTGTATACAGAGACGTTTTGCTGAACTGGCTCTCCAGCGATTCGCCCGACCTGTTGCCGTTCATGTTTTTGGCTGCCGTTTTTCTCGGCTTGTTTCCCGTTATTCCGTTTGGGATTTTCGCAGGCATGATGGGAGCCAAATTCGGGCCATTTTGGGGAACGCTGATCAACTGGACAGGCTCTGTCGGCTCGGCGTTCCTGTTTTTTCTGTTCATACGCTACGGCTACCAGAAAGCCGGGCGCGATTATTTGACGAAATCTCCCCGGTTGGCTCTGTTTACGCGTGCATTTGAGCAAAACGCCTTCATCGCCGTGCTGTTCGCCCGACTCATCCCGATCATTCCCTCTCCGGTGATCAATATATATGCGGGAATCAGTGCCATCCCGATTTTGTCCTTTGCGCTGGCTACCGCCATCGGAAAAATCCCGACCATGCTGGTGTTCGCCTTTTTGGGCGACCAGCTGTTTCATAATGCCCAGCGCTCGTTCTGGACGCTGTTGTGTTACGCTGGCTTTCTCGGTCTCGCCTATCTTCTCTACCGCGTCTGGCAAGGGCGCAGCAAGAAAGTGAAGGCTCCTTCCTAGTCGTACAGGGCGGCCCACACGAAACAGACTGATTTCCAAAGACGAAACCAGAATCTCGGGCAGTAAGTGATTGGGGCACCGCCACCCTCATCAGACCAGAATGGCAGGCAAGCGGCTTTTGCGCTAGTACATATTCTTTTCTTCCCGGCGTAACGCCGACATCATGGACGAGTCTCGCTAAACGACATTCCTTTGTCAGCGAGCGCACGTCTGAGCTGTTCCAGCGCTTTTGGCCCCATCCCGTGCAGCTTGCGCACATCTGCCTCGCTCACTGCCGTCAACTGTTTCAACTGATGGTAGCCTGCGTTCGCAAGCGCTCTTTTCGCAGGCTTCGCCAGCTCTTTTGGCAAATCGCTTTCCCGGTCTTCCGCATTTGTGCCCGTCATCTCTGCGCCCCCTTCCCCTCGTTATGGATATTTGCCAGAAAGCTCCGCCAAATAGCTTCTCATGCTTGCCAAAAGCTCCGGTGAATGAGTAACCGTCGCTTCCCGCCCCAGGCCGATGAAAAAGGCGGCGAAAAAATCGCGGTCGCTCTCTGCAATCTGGCCCGAAAGCGATCCTGTTCCATCCGGGCGAATCGTCAGCATCGAGGCAGACCAACGCTCCGCTTCGCACTTTTGCACTCCCACCCTTGTCAGTTCCGCACGGATCGCGATGCTGTTCTTTTCTTCTCCCGCAAGTCTGGACTCCCGATTGTCCAAATGAATATCTCGCAAATCAAGCGGTTCTGCCTCTGCACACTCGACAGCCGTTTGAATCCGGTCGCAGCGAAAGACGCGATAGCTGCCAGTTTGAAAACAATAGGCTGGACAGTACCACAGGCCATTTTGCGTGTAAATCCCGATTGGCTGAATGCGACGATTGGTTTGTTTTTCCCGGGATTCGTATGCGATCGCGAGCACCTTTTGGTTCACGGCTGCATCCAAAAGAATCGACAAGTGCGGAGAATCTGCCTGCCTTTTCGGTGTGACAAAATCAACGCGGTGCCTCATCTCGTCGATCCGCTCGCGGACATCTGGCGGCATGTAAGCGTAAAACTTGCTCGTGGCAGACGCCGCTTCCGCTGCAAAAGGCAAAGCGGAGTAATGGCGAAGCGATTGGATCGCAAAAAAGATGGCGACGGCTTCTTCCTCGGAAAAGGCGATAGGCGGCAAAATTCGCTCTTTCAGGACGCGGTAGCCGCCGTGCGGCCCTACTTCGGAATAAAGCGGCACGCCCCACTCAGATAATTCCTGCAAATCTCGCAAAATCGTTCGCTGCGACACGCCAAATTCTTGCGCCAGCTCGCCGACGGTAAATTTGCGTTTCCGGTTGACCGTCATTAACAGTTCCAGCAGTCTTTGTGTTTTCGCCATATCGGTTTCGTCCTTTTTATCTATGACAGCTTTTGTCATGATTATCTGTTATCGTCAAGATAAAGTCCAGTCAGGTGCTCTTTTGGGCACACCATAAGGAGGAATATGCCTTGACCACACAACACCAAGCAGCAACCCGCAAATACTTTTCATCGCAAAACTTGCGTCTCTCTTATCTCGACTTTGGCGGCGACAGCCCCAACGTGCTGCTTTGCTTGCACGGTCACATGAATGATGGGCGTGTGTTTGCGGAATTTGCCAGCAAACTGAGCGGCTGGCGCGTCATTAGCCTGGATCAGCGCGGCCATGGCTGGAGTGAGCATTCGCCGGAAAAAGACTACTCCCGCAACGCCTACGTGCAGGACATTCTCGCTTTCGTCCAAAACGAACTTGGCGGGCAGCAAATCGCCTTGCTCGGCCATTCTCTTGGCGGCCTCAATGCTTATCAATTCGCTGCGCGTTACCCGGCGTATGTAAAAGCGCTGATCGTGGAAGATATCGGAACCGAAATCCATGTTGACCTGTCCTTTGTCGAGCGCCTGCCGCAACGCTCCGCTTCCCTCGAAGAACTGAAACAATCGCTGCGGCAAGTTGGCGTGCGCGCCGTCGATTATTTTGCGGAAAGCGTGTTGGAGGACGAGCACGGCTGCGCTTTTCGCTCTGATCTGTCTGGCATGCGCATCTCGCAGGAGCATTGCAACGGCGAATGGTGGACAGATTGGCTGGCCTCTGCATGCCCGGCTCTGCTCATTCACGGCAAACACAGTTTCGTGATGGACGAAGCACATGCCAAGCTGATGGCCGAACGCAGAGCGAACACCCGGCTTGCCGTGTTTGCCGAGTGCGGGCACGATATTCATTCGTCTGATCCAGACGGGTTTCAGCGGGAAGTGCAAGTATTTCTGGACGAGATCGCCCGCTCATAAAAAGGATTTGCGCCTCCTCAAACGAAATCGTATGGAGTTCATCCAAGGACGGGAGGCGCTCCATGAACAACCATTCCCACTCGCCCGCTGCCGCAGAAGCGATTTTGGCTGACCTGACAGCAGCGGTTCAGCGCTATTTCGGCTTGCACATCCGGGAAGCCACACCGATCAACCGGGGCTGGCTCAATTTGAAATGGCACATTCGGACAGAGGAAGGCACGTATTTGTTGAAGCAATACAACCAAAAAAGGTTTGCTTTATACGATCCGACTGATTTGGCTGTCGCTTTTTCCGAGCAAGCGAGACTGCATGCCGCGGGCCTGCCCTGCCCGCTGCTGTTCGCTCATGACGGACGATTTTTGCTGGAATCCGCTCACGGAGAGCGCTTTCTGGTCATGGAATTTTGCGAGGGGCAGTTGGTGTCGCCGGGGAAAGCTTCACAGGCGCAGATGTACGATCTGGGCCGGGTGACCGGGCAGATGCACCGTTTGCTGAACGATGGATCGATTGCGATTGCAGGCCGGAAACAGCCGCAGTTCGTTCCCCCGGAGCGGGCACAGCGACTGGCCCATTGGCACTCTGTTTGGCAAAATGTGCAGCATGCGGGGAAAACCGAGCTGCAAGGATTCGTAGAACAGCAAATCATCGCGACGGAAAAGCTTGAGCTGTCGCCTTTCGAAGCTTTGCACAGCGGATGGGCTCACCGCGATTTATGGGTGGACAACTTGCTGTTCGCTGCGGATCGCGTCACCGCCGTGCTCGACTTTGACCGGATGAAATACGACTACCCACAGCTCGATGTGGCGAGAGCGATCCTGTCTTGCGCGCTGGACGAGCAGCTTGACCCGGCGCTTGCGCGGGCATTCCTATCCGGCTACAAGGAAGTGCGCCCAGTGGAACATGGCTATTTGACGACTGGAATCCAGCTGTTGTGGTACTTGGAAAGCGTTTGGTGGATTACGGCAGACATGGATCGGCACAGTGCCCCGCCCGCCCGTTTTGCCAAAGAAATGATCTGGCTCGCTAAGCATCTCGACAGCTTGCCTGATTTGCTGGGCGATTTGTAGTTTACAGAATAAAATTACGGTTAACTAAATGCTGAAAGGAGCTAATTCTAGCAAGGTTTGTCAGTGCTTTCAGTTCTTGTGATAAACAAAGAACCTCCATTTGGCGTGGAGGTTTCTTCGTCTTTTTGATGATGGTGTTTTGCCGGGCTTGTCTTAACAAGGACTGGTTTCCTACGGCGTTTTGCTGGCAGTGCCCTCAAGAGGAAGTAACAAACATTGTTGCAAATACCACTGTAATTAATGTTATCCCAAGGGAAATAAGACCCGTCGTTACTTGTTTTTTCTTCTCAGCAACACTTCCTTTCTTATACTGGCTTACTGCTCTGACAATACATATGGCCGTGAAAGATAAAGAAAAGATTAGAATGATGTTGGCCAACTGTTGCATATCTCTATCCTCCTTGTACACCCATAAGGGACAGATGCAAATGGCAAAGCTACCGGATAGTTCTCCCGGCAGCCCATGTTTTTGCTATCCTCTTCCCTTCATTCAGCTATCGTTCCCCGACAGGATCGTGCCTAGAGGTTCCCCCTACAGCTTCGTAAACTCCACTCCATACTGCTTAAATATCGCCTCATATTGCTTTTCAAATATCGTCCATCGCTGTTCTGCCCCATGCTTTTCCTGCAACGCCTGCAAATACTGTTTGGCCGCTGCTACATCATTCGTTTGCAACAGCAAATGAAAGCTCTCTTCGCCCAAATGCAAAAACGGGCCTGACGTGTAATAATCCACGATGGACCTGGCACTGGTCATCGTACGATAGAATTGAACAACTTGTTGCAGTCCACTTAACAGCGTTTTGCGTACGTCATCCATTTTCGTATCAGCAGTGATGGCAAAGCGGTCTGGAGCCACCTCGGCAATTTCCCTGATTCTTGCCCTGAAATGACAATCTGCTTCTTTCGGCTCAGTCAAAACGTCCTTCGCTTGGATCTGCGCCAGCTCCGCCGAATAAATGCCGCAGTTCACATAAAACATGAGATGATCAGCTGAATTGCCAGCGGATTTTTGGAAGTTGAGCATGTAAATGAGATTGTCTGTTATTTTGTAGAAATTCAAACTTTTCTTGACAAAGCCATGCTGCGCAAGGAACGGCTTCACGTCCTGCTTGATCATCTCGTTAAAAAGCTGTTGCAACATACTCCCCCCTGGAAGATACAATTTGTCCATATTATAGCGTTTATTTGGCAGCTATCTCAGGAAAGGTGCAGCGTATGCCCCTTTCGCCATTGCTTCGATTGGGGAAAGGTGGAAAAATCGGAATCTGAATCAGGAGAAAAACCGTTCAGGAACGGTGCTCCGCCTGTCCGTTCGGCAAAAAATGATCTGGCTGTGCTGATGCCGCAACATCTCGACAGCTTGGCCGACAAATGAGCAGATCGTTGTCTACAGAATGTTATTATGGTAAACAAAAATGATTTGCAGCTGCCCGCAATCCGTAAAGCGACGCCTGCACTCTTCAACGTATACAATCACTGCTCCATAAAAAAACAGCGGTCAACCTGGAGTATGCTGCTGTCATTCCTCCTTGTTGACCGCTGTTCGTTTCTATCACCTTATGGCTCGCCAATATTGCGTGTGCAAGAAGCTGTCTTCGTGCACAAGAAGCTATCTCCGTACACCAAAAGCTATCTCCACTTCCAAGACGCTACTACCTACTTGCCTTTTGAAAAAAGCACATCCCCCCGCCACTCAAAACTGAGCGGCGTCCCTTTCTTCTCCGGCTCCCACCCTCGCTGCACGGCTTCGGCGATGATCGCCTCCACATCGGAAGGCTTGATCGCTCGCCGCTCCTGTGCAAGCGGCGAATCGCCTGCCTGCTCCGTCGCCGCAGACATTACGGGCACGTCCGCCTTCATGTACACCCGGATCAACTGTCCGGCCTCCCCGGCGCTCTGAATCGTCACGACAAGCATTCCTTGCCCCGCTGAGCTGACGACCCAGCGGTACGCTTTTTGCTGAACCGTTATGCTCCGCGTTCCTTTTTTCGGTAAAGCCATCTACTCCTCCTGACTTTTCTCGCCCGTTACAGACTACGGGCTGTTTTCATGATGCATCTGCTCCTGCGACCGCTCGCCTGCAACCGGCAGCGCAAATGTCAGCGACTGAAACCAGGCGAAAACGATAATGAGCAGGAGCGCGCTGACGACCGGATGCCTTAGTTTGCCAAAGACGCTTGCCTCATTCGCTTGCTCCACTCCATGCCATCGCTCCATCAGCAACAGACACGCCGTATACAGCATCGCCAAGAAAAACAACAGCGGCTCTGCCTGCTCCAGCGTAATCATCTCGCCGAGCATCGCGCCCATCATGCCAGCCATCAAACCGGATAGCGTCCCTTCCACAATCGTCAGCACGGACAAGCGCAAGCCGAAGACGAATCCGGCAAAAGCGCCGCAAGTCATCCCCCACAGCGTGGAGCGGGACAGATTCCCCTGGAACAGCAGACCGAAAAGCAGACCTGTCAACAAGCCCACCAGCATGGCGACAGCCATCGCGCTCACCATTCCGTGCATCGGCTGGATGTGCGCCCTCCTTCGCCAAACCAAGCCGGTAAACCAGACGTACCCGATCAGTACGAACGCAAATATTTGCCAAACGGCGCTCATGATACCACCTCTACGTATATGTCCCTCCCTACACCGTATGTCCACGAGTGGCAAAACAGGACAAGAACGCGCGGCGAATCAAAGAGATAGCCGACAAAACGGGCACGCCTGACACGTCACAGCTCAACCACTTTCGTCGCGATGTTTTGGCAAAACTCCCGGTCATGCTCGACAAACAAAATCGTCGGCGCATGCTCCAAAAGCAGCTCCTCCAACTGCATGCGCGACAGCACATCGATAAAGTTCAACGGCTCATCCCAAACGTACAAATGCGCCCGCTCGGAAAGACTTTTCGCGATCAGCACCTTTTTCTTTTGCCCGCCGCTGAACGAAGCCATGTCTTTTTCGAATTGCGTTCGGGAAAAGTCCAGCTTGCGCAAAATGGCTTTGAACAAGCTTTCGTCTATGTCGTTGCTTTTCGCATAGGCCGTCAAGCTGCCCTGCAAATGTGACGTATCCTGGGAGACGTAAGAGATTTTCAGCTGGCTTCCTTGGCGAAACGTTCCCGTGTAGCTCACGTCCTCGCCGCAAATCAGCTTGAGAATGCTCGATTTCCCCGAACCATTTTTCCCGGACAGGGCAATTCGCTCGCCTTGTGAAATAGAAAAACGAACGCTGCCCGTCACCTGCTTATCTCCGTAGAAAATCGCCACATCTTCCAACTCGATCAGGCGATCTTTATGATACGTCAACGGAGAGATTTTCAGCGCTTCGCTCTGCTCCACATTTTTCAGCAGCTTCGCCTTGTCCTCGATAGCCGAATGCTGCCTTTGCTCGATCGATTTGGAGCGCTTCATCATTTTCGCTGCCTTGTGACCAATATAGCCTTTGTCGACTTTGGAGCCGGAATTGGTCGTACCGTTTTTCGTTTTTTCCACCTCATGCGACCAGCCGCTGGTGCGCTTCGCGGACTCGGACAGGCGTTTGATGTCTTTTTTCAGCCGCTCGTTTTCAGCCAGCTCAAAGTGATCCTGGCGCTGCTTGTTTTCCCACCAGGTCGAGAAGTTGCCTTTTTGAATCTCGATGTTGGTTTTGTTGATCGACAAAATATGGTCGACGCAATTGTCGAGGAAGGCGCGGTCATGAGACACGAGAATAAAGCCGTGCTTGGTCTGCAAATAGTCGCTGACCAGCTTCCTGCCTTCCATGTCCAGATGGTTCGTCGGCTCGTCAATGAGCAGGAAGCTGTTTTCCTTCAAAAACAGGGCGGCGAGAAGCACCTTGGTCTGTTCGCCGTTGGACAGCGTAGCAAACGGCCGATACAAAACTTCCTCGTCGATTTGCAAATAAGAGAACTCGCGCAAAAGCTCCCACTCCATATAGTCAGGGATTACTTCGCTAATGACATCCGCTGTGTTTTGCTGCTTGTTTTCAATCAGGTACGGAAAATATTCAAACGTCACCTGGGAAGAGATCGTTCCGCTGTACTCGTGGCGACCGAGCAACAGCTGGAGAAACGTCGTCTTTCCCCTTCCGTTTCGTCCGGTAAAGCCGAGCTTCCAGTCCGTATCAATCTGGAAGCTGACATTTTCAAAAATGTGATCAAAACTGCCGTCGTAGGCAAAAGTCAAATTCGTCACTTTGATGGTCGACATACAATCGTCCTCCTTGGAAAAAAATCAAAAAGAGCTGCAAGAAAGTTACTCTCTCGCAGCTCAAATACATATAACAAACCAAACCCCAGCAAGGAGTCAGATTGCATATACCGTTTGAGTGAACAGATGTCGTAACTTTCTTGCGTATAAGGAAATAAACATGCGAAATCCATCGCAATTGTTTTCCTTTACTAGCAAGAAAGCTTCCTACATCGGCTTCAACTCCAGTCATCAAAGTAACCTCATCTTACCATATCTGCTAACACCATTCAACCGCAAGCAGGCTTGACCGCCACTAGAGTACGTTTCCCATTGCCAGCAAGCAACCATCCTCACGCTTTACTTGCCGGAAACAGGCTCGCTTTCTTTCAGATCGAGCGGGTTTTTCTCCAAAAAGTTGGTAGCGAATTGGCCGGAGACAAAATCCGGATGCTCCAGCAATTTTTCGTGAAACGGCACAGTCGTGTGCACGCCTTCGATCACAAATTCGCGCAAGGCGCGCTTCATGCGGGCCAACGCTTCCTCGCGGCTGCCACCCCACACAATCAGCTTGGCGACCATCGAATCGTAAAAAGGCGAGATGTCATAGCCCGGATAAACAGCGCTGTCCACGCGCACGCCGTAGCCGCCTGGAGGCAAGTAATTGGTCACTTTTCCCGGCGACGGCATGAAGTTTTTCGCAGGATTTTCCGCGTTGATCCGGCATTCGATGGCCCAGCCGTTGATCTTCACCTCATCCTGGGAAAAAGACAGCGGATTGCCCGCGGCAACCGAGATTTGCTCTTTGATCAGGTCGATCCCTGTAATCATTTCGGTGACCGGATGCTCTACCTGAATGCGCGTGTTCATTTCCATGAAGTAAAACTGCCCGTGACGATCGAGCAAAAATTCCACCGTACCTGCTCCGTGGTAAGAAACAGCTTTTGCCGCTGCCACGGCAGCTTGCCCCATCCGCTCGCGCAATTCCTGATCCAGCGCTGGCGATGGCGCTTCCTCCACCAGCTTTTGATGGCGGCGCTGAATCGAGCAATCCCGTTCGCCGAGGTGGACGACATTCCCGTGCTTGTCGCCCATGACCTGAATCTCTACGTGGCGCGGCTCCTCGACGTACTTTTCCAAATACACGCCCGCGTTGCCAAAAGCGGTTTCCGCTTCTTTTTGCGCCTGGCGAATCGCTTTTTCCAGTTCCTCGGCGTCATAAGCGACGCGCATGCCGCGACCGCCTCCCCCCGCCGTAGCTTTGACGATCACAGGGTAGCCGATTTCCCCGGCCACTTGCACTGCTTCCTCGATGTCGTCGATCAATCCGTCTGTTCCCGGAACGAGCGGGACATTGGCAGCACTCATCGTTGCTTTCGCGACGGCTTTGTCGCCCATTTTCGTAATCGCTTCGGGATCTGGCCCGATGAACGTGATGGAGCAATCTTGGCAAAGCTGGGCAAACGAAGCGTTTTCCGCCAAAAAGCCGTAGCCGGGATGAATCGCATCCACCCCTGTGAGCAAAGCGACCGTCATGATGCGGGGCATGTTCAAATAGCTCTCCCTGGACTCTTTCGGCCCGATGCAGTAAGCTTCATCCGCCAGCTCGACATGCAGCGCTTCGCGGTCAGCTTCCGAGTAGATCGCTACCGTAGCGATTCCCAACTCCTGGCACGCTCGAATAATGCGCACGGCGATTTCGCCGCGATTGGCAACCAATACTTTCCTGAACATAGGAACGCTCCTTCTTACTGTGGCTTGACAACAAGCAACGGTTTTCCGTAATCGACCAATTGACCATCCTGCACCAACATTTCGGCCACAACCCCATTCGCCGTGGAAACGATGTCCGAGGACAGTTGCAAAGCGTCGACCGTGCAGCGGCCGATCACATCATCTGCCTTGATCGTCTGCCCGACCTTCACCTGGGCGTAAAACAGTCCGACTGACGTGGACAGGACGAGCTGAGGTGTTTTTTCCGGCGCGGGAGTTTCCTGCTCCTTCTCGACGACAAGTGTCGCTGTTTCAGTTGTAGCGGCGGCTTGCTGGTAGCCTTGATCCACCTCGTCTGTCTGAACCGGAAACGGCGTCGCGCTCACTGCCGCAGGCTCGCTTTTTTTGATGACGATTCGCTCTTTGCCCTTTTCCCATTCCAGCTCCTCGATGGACGACTGGTTGACCAGCTTGATCAATTCACGCAGTTCATGCAGCTTCATGCAAGACGCTCCCCTCTTACAATGGGATGTTCCCATGCTTTTTGTACGGACGGTCTTCCTGCTTGTTTCTGAGCATCTCCAACGCCTGGGCGACCTTCATCCGGGTTTCCCGCGGGTCGATGACGTCGTCGACCATGCCGAGGCTTGCCGCCACGTACGGATTGGCGAATTTCTCGCGGTAGAGCGCGATTTTTTCCGCGCGGGTTGCCGCCGGATTTTCGCTGCTCTCGATTTCTTTTGCGAAAATGACGTTCGCAGCACCTTCTGGGCCCATGACGGCAATTTCCGCATTTGGCCAGGCGTAGACGATATCTGCGCCAATCGACTTGGAATTGAGCGCCACGTATGCGCCGCCGTACGCTTTGCGCAAAATGACGGTAATTTTCGGCACGGTCGCTTCCGAGTACGCATACAAAATCTTCGCCCCGTGGCGGATGATTCCTCCGTGCTCCTGGTTGATCCCCGGGAAAAAGCCGGAGACATCCTCAAAGGTCAACAGCGGGATGTTGAAGCAATCGCAGAAGCGGATGAATCTGGCCAGCTTGTCGGAAGAATGAATGTCGAGTCCGCCCGCCATTACTTTCGGCTGGTTGGCGATGATCCCGACACTGTGTCCGTCGATCCGCGCCAGTCCGATGACGATGTTGCGGGCAAAATTCGGCTGCACTTCCATGAAGTCGCCGTGATCCACGATTTTCTCGATCACTTTGCGAACGTCATACACTTTCGTGCTCTCGGCCGGAACCAGCTCCAGCAGCTCTTCCTGCCATTCTGCGCCGCCCGCAGCTTCGAGGACAGGAGCGCGGTCGCGGTTGTTTTGCGGCAGGAAGCTGAGCAGCCTGCGCACTGATTCCAGCACCTCTTGCTCGGATTCGGCCGTAAAGTGGGCATTGCCGCTAACTGTGGAGTGGACGCGCGCGCCGCCCAAGTCTTCCGCGGAAATTTTCTCGCCGGTTACTGTCTCGATCACTTTCGGTCCGGTGATGAACATTTGGCTCGTCTTTTCGACCATGAACACGAAGTCGGTAATGGCCGGAGAGTAGACCGCTCCGCCCGCGCAAGGCCCCAAAATAACCGAGATTTGCGGGATCACCCCGGAGTAGATCGCATTGCGGTAAAAAATCGTGCCGTATCCGTCCAGCGAGCTGACGCCTTCCTGAATGCGCGCGCCGCCGGAGTCGTTCAATCCGATGAACGGAGCGCCGTTTTTCGCAGCCAAATCCATGACTTTGGCGATCTTCATGGCGTGCATCTCGCCGAGCGCACCGCCAAATACAGTGAAGTCCTGCGCGAACAAGTAAACAGGGCGACCGTTAATTTTGCCGTATCCGGTTACGACGCCTTCGCCCGGCGCTTCCATCTGATCCAGTCCGAAATGCGTCGCTCTGTGCTCGACGAACGGATTCAGCTCCATGAACGTATCCGGGTCGAGCAACAGCTCGATCCGCTCGCGGGCAGTCAGCTTGCCGCGGTTATGCTGGGCATCAATCCGGGCGTCACCGCCGCCCAGCTCGATTTTGAATTTTCGCTCCATCAAGTCATCGATTTTTTTGTGCATGTCGCTCATCGTCCGACCTTCTTCCTCTCTCTATTTCATGATCGCTTTTTCGAAAATGGCTACAAGCTGTTGTACCGCGCTCGTCGGCGACAATTGTCCGCTCGTCACGGATTGCTCGATGGCCGGGAGCATCTTGGCTACTTGCGGATTGCCAAAAAACGTAGTGCGCAAGTAGTCTTGGGCCATGCTGTGCATCCAGTCGAGCAGTTGCGCCTTGCGCCGGGCCTCGAAGCTGCCCGATAGTCCCGTCACATGGCGAAATGCGCCAACGACCTCCCATATGTCCGCGATGCCTTCTCCGGTCACCGCCGAGCACATGTACGCTTTCGTCTCCCAGCCGGACGTTGCTGGCTGCAAATAGTGCAGTACCCGGTTGTACTCGCCTTTGGCAATCAAAGCCCGCGTGCGGTTCTCCCCGTCCGCTTTGTTGATCAACAGCGCGTCGGCAATTTCCATGATCCCCTTTTTGATCCCTTGCAGCTCGTCGCCAGCTCCGGTCAGCATCAACAGCAGGAAGAAATCGACCATCGATCGGACGGTCGTCTCGCTCTGTCCGACGCCAACCGTCTCGACCAAAATGACATCGTAGCCAGCCGCTTCGCAAATCAGCATCGTTTCCCGCGTCTTCCGGTTGACCCCGCCCAGCGTCCCTCCGGTAGCGGACGGGCGGATGAACGCGTTCGGGTTGCGCGAGAGCAGCTCCATCCGCGTCTTGTCGCCGAGAATGCTCCCGCGCGTGACGGTACTGCTCGGATCGACCGCAAGCACAGCCACCCGATGGCCTTTTTCGCACAGCATCGTGCCAAATGCCTCGATAAACGTGCTTTTGCCTGCTCCCGGCACTCCCGACACCCCGATGCGAATCGATTGCCCGGTGTGGGGCAAAAGCTGGCGGATCACTTCCTGCGCCATGTCCATATGGGCGGCGGAATTGCTCTCGACCAGCGTGATGGCCTGGGCGAGCACGGTCCGGTTGTTTGCCCGCACGCCCTCGACGTACTGCTCGACAGAAAGGCGCGGGAGGCGGACTTTGGAAGAAAAGTTCAGGGATGTTTTGCCGTCTCCACCGCCGCTCATAGGCCGGCAGCCTCCAGTCGATGTACGATTTCCTGCAAAACGTGCTGGGCTGCTACCGGAATGACGGTTCCCGGACCGAAGATGGCGGCAGCGCCATGCTCGCGCAAAAAGGCGTAATCCTGCGGCGGAATGACCCCGCCGATGACGACGACGATATCTTCGCGGCCCAACTTTTTCAGCTCCTCCACGAGTTGCGGCAGCAATGTCTTGTGTCCGGCAGCGAGCGAGCTGAAGCCGATCACATGCACGTCGTTTTCCACCGCTTGTTTTGCCGTTTCCTCCGGTGTCTGGAACAACGGCCCGATATCGACATCAAAGCCCAGGTCGGCAAAAGCGGTCGCGATGACTTTTGCTCCCCGGTCGTGCCCGTCCTGGCCCATCTTGGCGATCATGATGCGCGGACGCCGCCCTTCCCACTGCTCAAATTCATCCGCCATTTTGCGCACCGCTGCCACTTCATCCGCATCGGCGTACTCTGCACTGTAGACGCCGCTGATCGAGCGGATCACCGCTTTGTGCCGTCCGACCACCTTTTCATACGCATCCGAGATTTCGCCGAGCGACGCCCTTGCCCGCGCCGCTTCAATCGCCAGCGCCAGCAAATTGCCTTCGCCCGTTCGCGCACACTCGGTGATAGCAGACAGTGCCGCCTGCACCCGCGCCTCGTCTCGATTTTCGCGAAGCTCTTGCAATCGGCGGATTTGCGCTTCGCGTACCGCTGTGTTGTCGACTTCGAGAATTTCCAGCGGGTCTTCCTTGTCCAGACGGTACTTGTTCACACCGATGATAGCTTCTTTCGCCGAATCGATATGCGCCTGGCGTCTGGCTGCCGCTTCCTCGATTTTCATTTTGGGCAATCCCGTCTCAATCGCTTTCGCCATGCCGCCCAAAGCTTCGATCTCCTCGATGTGCGCCCACGCTTTTTCCACGAGCTGCGCTGTCAGCGACTCGACGTAGTACGAGCCTGCCCACGGGTCCACGACCTTCGTAATCTGGGTTTCGTCCTGCAAAAACAACTGTGTGTTGCGGGCGATTCGCGCGGAAAAGTCGGTCGGAAGCGCAATCGCCTCATCGAGCGCATTCGTATGCAGCGACTGCGTATGTCCGAGCGCCGCCGCCATCGCTTCCACGCACGTCCGCACGACGTTGTTGTACGGGTCTTGCTCGGTCAGGCTCCAGCCGGATGTTTGCGAGTGCGTGCGCAACGCCATCGACTTTTCGTTTTTCGGGTTGAACTGCTTGATCAGGCTCGCCCAAATCAGGCGTGCCGCCCGCATTTTCGCTACCTCCATGAAGTAGTTCATGCCAATCGCCCAGAAAAACGACAGGCGCGGTGCGAAAGCGTCAATGTCGATGCCAGCCGCAAGCCCCGTTCGCACGTATTCCAAACCGTCCGCGAGCGTATACGCCAGCTCGATGTCCGCTGTCGCGCCTGCTTCTTGCAGATGGTAGCCGGAAATACTGATGCTGTTGAACTTGGGCATGTGCTTCGAGGTGTAGGCGAAGATGTCGGAAATAATTTTCATCGACGCCTCTGGCGGGTAAATGTACGTATTGCGCACCATGTATTCTTTCAAAATGTCGTTTTGAATCGTCCCGGTCAGCTCAGCCTGCGATACGCCCTGCTCCTCCGCCGCCACGATGTAAAAGGCCATGATCGGCAATACCGCTCCGTTCATCGTCATGGAAACAGACATTTTATCCAGCGGAATCCCGTCGAACAAAATTTTCATGTCGAGAATCGAGTCTACAGCCACTCCCGCCTTGCCGACATCCCCGACTACGCGCGGGTGGTCGGAATCGTATCCGCGGTGCGTGGCGAGGTCAAAGGCAATCGACAGCCCTTTTTGTCCGGCAGCCAGGTTGCGGCGATAAAAGGCGTTGCTCTCCTCTGCCGTGGAAAATCCGGCATACTGGCGCACGGTCCACGGCTGGGTGACGTACATCGTCGGATACGGGCCGCGGAAATAAGGAGGCAGGCCCGGCATGTAGCCCAGATGCGTCATGTCTTGCACATCTTCTTTTGTATAAACAGGCTTGACGGGGATTTGCTCCATCGTCTGCCACAACTGCTGCTCCGCAAACTCAAACGCCTTTGCCCCGGCAGAAGCCTCCGCCGGAAACAGGTCGGAGATGTCCCGCCTGGACGAATACGGCATTTTGGAAAAATCAGGTCTCTTCATCGTGAGCTCACTCCTGTCCGCTCCTGAAGTTCTCGCAGCATCTGATAGCAATTGGAGCGCAGATGAATGCAATCATCCACTCCAGCCGCTTTGTACTGCGCCAGCTGCTCGGCATCCGGCAATCCAGCCAAAAGCACGGTCATATCCGGAGCCGCCTGCTTGATCGCCTGGGCGAGTGGCGGCACCAGTTCGGGATAGCTTGCATCGTCGGAGCAAATGACGGTAATCCGCGCTCCCGATGCGATTGCCGCTTGTGCCGCCTCTGCTGCCGAGCTGTACGCTGCTGTTCGCAGCGCTGCAAAACCGCCGACGGCAAAAAACTCTGCGGCAAAGTCCGCTCGCGCCTTATGCTTGGCGACAGGGCCAAGCGCCGCCAGAAACACGGATGGCCGCTGCCCTGTTTTCCCTGCGTACGCTTCCGCTTGCTTGCGCAATGTTTCGAAAGCTTCAGCCGCCCGGTGAACGCGAAGCGGAGCAATCACCGTCGCTGCTTGCTTGCCTGCGGTCAGCGCCTTGGCAATATCGCCTACGGTCGCGCCGTCAAGCGCTGCTTTTGCCGCCGCTTCCACCCAATCAACCGTATGTTGCGCCAGTTTTTCCAAGGCTTCTGCGGCATCAGCCGGAGTTTTTTGGCTGCGGTATGCGCGCAATTCCGCGACTCGCTGCTTGTGAAGCGCTCGGTTGGTTGGACGCGTGAGCAGTTGCTCCGCAGGATTCGGATACATGTTGGTGCCGACGATGCGGCTTTTGCGCTCTTGGATGTCTTTTTGCTTGCGGGCCGCTGTCTGGGCAATCGTTTCTTGCACGAAGCCGGACTCCAAAGCACGGAGCAAGCCGCCCCGCTCCTCTACTTGCAAAAACAGCTCCCACGCTTTTTTCGCCAATTCGTCCGTGAGCCACTCGACATACCAGGAGCCGCCAGCAGGGTCAGCGACTTTTGCCAGGTGCGCCTCCTGTTCCAAAATGATTTGCGTATTGCGTGCGATCCGGCGGGAAAACTCGTTGGCTGGACGAATCGCTTCGTCAAAAGCAGATACATGCAAGCTGTCGACGCCGCCAACAATCGCAGAAAACGCTTCCGTAGTTGCGCGCAGCATGTTGACGTACGGGTCGCAGACCGTTTTCGTCCAGACTGCTGTGCGGGCGTGAATCGCTATTTTTTGCGCCTCGACCGAACCGCCGTACGCGTCCACAATATTCGCCCACAGCATTTTCACGGCCCGAAGCTTGGCAATTTCCATGAACACATCGAAACTGACCGCGAAAGAAAACTGCATCCGGCCCGCCACTTCTTCAATCGTAAGGCCGCGGTCAAGCATCGCCTGAATATACTCGACGCCTGTTGCCAAAGAAAAAGCCAGCTCGGCCACAGCATGACCGCCGCTCTCGCAATACGGATTGCCCTGAACGAGAATCGTTTTGAGCTTGGGCGCATGCTGACTGGCCCAACTCGTCATTTTCGCCATCGCGGCAAAAGCAGTGTCAAGCGAGTGCGGAAGCTGTCCTTCCACGAGCAGCGGCGTCACCGGGTCTTGCCCGATGCATCCCCGCAAGTTTGCCGGACTGTGGCCGCTCGCCTTCATATGAGCGAACAGCAGGGAAAAGACTGGCAAACCCAATGCTCCCGACTGCACGAACAAAGGCAGCTCTTCCAAATTCAGTCCGCGCAAGGCTTCCCCCAGTTCTCCCAGGGCAAAAATGGACAAGCCGTCTTTACCGATGTCTTCCGGCAGTGCTTCATCTGGATCAAGCCCTGCGCGCACAGCGCGATCGAATACGATGTGCAGCGCCGTTTGCCCGCGCGCCAAATCTGTCAATGCCGCTTCATGAAACGATTTCGCGTCCGGGGCCGCCATTTCCTGGCAGACCTCCCAGCGCCCAGCCTGCTGATCCAGCGGACTTCTCGTTCCCCTGACAAAAGGAGCCTCGCCCGGCCCCCCTCGTCGTGGCAATGTTGCGACATCTTCCGCCCGATAGATCGGCTGGCGGATAATTCCTTCCTGTGTTTTGGTCAACAGCTTGGCATCGAAGGCAGCTCCCTTCAACGATTTGTCGGCCGCCTCCCGCCATTGCTCGTACGTCGGCACAGGAAATTGCGTAAACAGTGTATCTTTATTCACGGTCCAGACCTCCCCTCATTCGCCGATTCTACTCGGCAAGCTTCACCAAAAACAGCGGCTGGCCGTGGTCAACCAGTTGGCCGTTTTGTACCAGTATCGAAACGATTTCCCCTTTTACCTCTGCTTCAATCTCGTTGAACAGCTTCATGGCTTCCACGATACAGACAATGCTGGACGGCTCCACGCGATCGTGTACCGCTACATACGGTGGCGCATCCTCGGCAGAAGCCGCGTAAAAGGTCCCGACCATCGGGGAGGTGATTTTATGCAAGTTTTCCGTCTTTTCTGCGGGATGAGCTGTTGCCTCCTGCCGCTTTGTTGCTACAGGTTCTGTTTGGAGCGGTTGAGTTCCTGCTTTTTGCGGCAGGTTGACGACGGATGAAGCTGGCTTGGCAGTGACCGCTGGCAACGTCGGCGCAGTCACGGCAGCAACGCTTGCTGTTTGCCCGGCAGTCCGGCGTTTGATGCGCAAACGGGATTCGTCATCGCTGACATCGATAGACTCTATGTCTGTCTGCTCCAGCAGCTTGACCAGTTCTCTCAGTTCATAGATCGAAAACATACGTATTCCTCCCATGTCCCGACTCATTGTGGCTGATTTGCCAACGAACCGACTGGTTGGTCTGTGATGAATGCGCAAGACCGACCAGTTGGTCTTTTAAACATTATAGCAAATGTCTGAATCGTCGTACAGACCAACCAGTCAGTCTGAATGGTACATCGCTGACCGGACCGTGAAGCGACTATGCCTCTGCTCCCATTTTTAGCAATGACGAGTAGTCGCCTGATCCATATTCGTTTACAACAATTTGAACGGCGCTTCGGGCGAAGCCAGGAAAAAGCGGTTGAAGTCCGGATTTTTCATCGCTTCTGGCTTCAGGACGGAATGCAGAACCATGTCGGCGTAAATGTCCGCAATCTGCTCGATCGAATACGTCCCTGTTTTTTGATACCATTTGTAAATCCAGTTGACCATGCCGAAAATCGCCATGGAGACGATTGGCACAGGCAGCTCCGGCCGGAACTCGCCCGATTTGATCCCGTCGGAAATGACGGTAAACATGATTTGCTTGTAGCGGTCCCGCTTCGTTTCAATATCAGTGAAATACTCCGGGGTCAAAAACAGGCTTTCCTGATAAAAGATCGTGACCTGCGAGCGGTACAGATCGATCATCATCACAAACGATTTGACGATTGCTTGCAGGCGCTCGGTTGGCGTATCCCACTTCTCGTACGCTTCTTCCGCTTTTTCCAGCACGTACGTAATGAACTGGTCGTGAATGATGTAGAGCAGTTCATCCTTGGACTTGAAGTTGTGGTAAAAGCCTCCCTTGGAGGTGCCGCTTTCTTTGACGATCTGGTCGACGGTGACCCGGTGGTAGCCATGTGCTTCAAACAGGCGCATGGCCGTATCAATAATTCGTTCCCTGATTGATTTTTCGCTCATTATCTTCACCCGTGATCATTATAGCATAGAAATTCTTTTGCCGAAGGACGTTTGCATGCGCATATGTATTCGCGCTACAAGAAAAACGCCGACTCTTCCGTAGCGAAAAATCGGCGTCTCCTTTTTTCCGAAAAGCTTAGGTTTAGTTTGACTCAGTCTCATTGGCCGAGGCGGGAACCACACCTGAATACTCCTCCAGTGTGATGCCTTGCTCGCTGATTTGTTTGGCGATCTCCACGCCGACGTAGCGCAAGTGCCACGGCTCGTACATATAGCCTGTGATCGCTTCTTTTCCATCCGGATAGCGGATGATAAAGCCGTGTTCTGCCGCGTGCTCGGCAAGCCACAATGCTTCCTTCGTGCCGCCAAAGCAGCTCGTCGCCGCGCATTTGCCGTCTACGCCGGATACGTCGATCGCAAGCCCGGTTTCGTGTTCACTCGTACCTGGCACGGCGCTGTAAGTGCGCGCTTTTTCCACGCCGTCTTTTTGCACGTAGCGGTTGAACAGCGCTTTCTGGTAAGCGTGAGAGCGGTAGGCCGATACTCCTGCAAGCGCTACTCCGTCCGCTTTTGCCGCTGCAAACAATTCCTCCAGCGCAGCCGCCGCTTCCTTGCGCATTTTCCGCTTCTCGCTCTTTTCCGGGAGCAGGTACGGGACTTTCGGGAATACCAGGTCGTTTGGCGTATAGTTTTCGGGAAGCTTGCGCTGTTTGTTGACCAGGACCGCTACACTTTGCGGTTCAGCGACTACCTCGATATCTGCAAGCAGATCTTCGTACTTGCCTGCCCCTTCGGCAGACGACTTTTTCGGCGGTTGGGCCTCTGGCTGCTTGGTTTCTTCCGGTTTCGTTTCTTCCGGCTTCGCCGTCTCGCCTGGCTTGGTTTCCGGTTGCTTGGCTTCCTCGGCAGGTTTGGGCCCTTCTGCTGGAGCAGGTTGGGTCGTCTCCTGCGACGGCTTTGCCTGTTCTTCGTTTGGCGCAGCCATGCTGCTGCATCCAGACAGCGCGAGAATCGCGGCTGTTACCAGTATGATGGAATGATTCGTACGATTGGCAAAACGTTTCATCATGACGTCCTTTCGAATCGGGCCCGGCTGTACAGTCAGCCCGCATGGGTGTTGGGTACTTATCCAGCATGGAAGTACGTACCCATTATGACATAAATCGGGCCTTTTTCGTTACAGGAACGTGCCATTTTGGCAAAAAATCAGCGCGCCTTTGCCGGGAGGATGCCAGTCGCCTACTCTTCTTTTTTGGCAAAATAGGTGGCGAGCACAGAGCCGGAAAGGTTGTGCCACACGCTGAAGATGGCGCTCGGCACCGCTGCGAGCGGATTGAAGTGAGCCGCCGCCAAAGCCGCGCCCAAACCGGAGTTTTGCATGCCTGTCTCCAACGTCACCGCTTTGCGCTTCGCCAGATTCAAGCCGAACAGCTTGGCGAAAAAATAGCCGAGCACGTAGCCGAGAATATTGTGCAAAATGACGACAGCAAAAATGATCATGCCTGTCTCGACGATTTTACCTTTGTTCAGAGCAACGACAATCGCCACGATCATCACGATAGCAATGGTAGACACGAGCGGCAATGCCTTGGCGCTCGCTTCCGCCTGCTTGCCGAAAAACGCTTTGACGATCACACCGAGTACGATTGGGACAATGACGACCATCACAATATCGAGAAACAGCGACTTCGTATCAATCGCCATCCATTTTCCAGCCAAAAGCGAGATGAGTGCAGGGGTAGCGATCGGGGCGATCAAGGTGGACACAGCCGCGATGGAAACCCCGAGAGCGACATCGCCTTTTGACAAGTACGTCATGACATTGGACGCCGTCCCGCTCGGACAGCAGCCGACCAAAATGACACCAACCGCAATATCCGGCGGAAGCTGCAACGTGATCGCGAGCACAAACGCAAGCGAAGGCATGATCAGGTAGTGACCGACTACGCCGATCAACACATCGACCGGCCTGCGAAACACTTCGCGGAAGTCTTCCGAAGACAAGGTCAGCCCCATTCCGAACATGATGACGCCGAGCAGGAACGAAATGTAGCCTTTTCCGCCGACGAACGCTTCCGGCACAAAAAAGCCGAGAATGGCAAACAAAATTACCCACAACGAGAACGTGCTGCCAACAAACTTGCTGATTCTCTCCACAGTATTCATGTTTCTCTCTCCTGTTTTTCGTTTTATGTCTATTTAAAATATTTTTGATTATACTGCACGTTTTTGCATTGTTCTATGCTTTTCGGCAATTCCGTCTATACCAAAAACCTATACAGCTATAGTCTGAGCCAAACAAGTAAAAAGACGCGCCGTGTACACCAGCGCGTCTGTCCCTTATGATCTTGTTCGTCACCCAAGCACCAGCGAGTGCCGCGCCCGTCCGGCAGCAGTTGTTCGCTTATTTTTGAATGCTGACCTGGTCGAGCATGAGATAGCCAGCCGGACTGATGGAAAAGCCTTGAATGTCGGTGCTGATGACGGCGAGATTTTCCAGATTGCGAATCGGCACCAGCAGCGCATCCTGCATCTCCAGCTCCTGCGCTTTCGCGTAGATGGCGAGACGCTTGGCCGGGTCTGACTCGACTCGTCCGGCTTCGAGCAGCCTGTCCAGCTCCTGGTTGCTGTACTGAAAGCTGTTTCCGGCTCCGCCGCCCATCGTGTGAAACAGGTTGTACTGGTTGTAGTCCGCGTCACCCGTCGCGTTCCCCCAGCCGCTGACGAAAATCTGGTGCGTCCGCGTCTTTTCGATCGTCGTGACGAAATCGGCGTAGCTGACCACATCCATTTTGGCGTCGATCCCGATTCCTTTGAGCTGGGAACGGATGACTTGCGCAACCATGACCCGATCGTTGCGGTCGTAGGTCAGCATATGGATGGAAAAGCCGTTGGGGTATCCTGCTTTGGCGAGCAGCTCGCGCGCCTTGTTCAGGTCGTACGGATAGCTTTGGACGGACGCACTGTAGCCGAATACTTTTGGCCCGAGCGGCGAGTTGGCCTGCGTGCCTACATTGTTGTAGACGCCTTTGATGATGGCTCCTGTTTCGATGGCTGAACTGATAGCCTGTCTGACGCGAATGTCGTTGAGCGGCTCTTGCGCCACATTGAACCCGAGAAACTCGGTTCCCAACGCTTCGCTGCGATACACATGCAAGCGATTCGATGCGGACAGCCGATCGATCTCCTGCACCGGAATCGATTCGGCTACGTGGGCCTCGCCGTTTTCGACCATGGCAATACGCTTCTGATCGTCCGCCACGACGCGAAAAATCACATGATCGATTTTCGGCTTGTCGCCCCAATACTGCTGGTTTTTGTCCAGCACGATCTGATTTCCCGGCTCCCAGGAGCGAAACACAAACGGCCCGGTTCCAACCGGATGCTCCGCCAGCTTGCGCCCGTACTGCTCGATCGCTTTCGGGCTAATCATGCTGCCTTCGTGACTGGCTAATATAGAGAGCAGCGGCGTAAACGGCCGCTCCAAAATAAACTGTACGGTGTACGGATCGACGATTTTGATTTGCTTGATCTTGTCAAACATCGCAGCTCGCGGCGAAGCGATCTTCGGGTCCATGACCCGGTCCAAGGTTCGCTTCACTGCGGTGGCGTCAAACGGTGTGCCATCGTGAAAGAAAACGCCCTGTCGCAGCTTGAACTCCCAGACAAGATCGCTGACTTGCCGCCAGGAGAGGGCGAGCTGCGGCACGATCACCATGTTGGCATCCCGTCTGACCAGCCCTTCGTACACTTTTTGATGGACGACACTCGCGGCATTGATCGTGGAGATGAAGTGCGGATCGAGATTGCCAGCATCGGACATTCTGACAATCGTCAGCGTCCCTCCTTCCACCGCTTTCGCGGGAAGGTCTTCCTTTTCGGCAGGCGGTTCCGTTGCCATGGAACAGGCCGCAAGCATCGTCACGGCGAGCAGCAGTCCAATCAAGCTGGCAAAACGTCTCTTCTGTATCATCGTGGACTCTGTCGCATCCTTTCTTTCGCGAGATATACGCCTATTTTGTACAAAAAGACCGCCTTCCCGAATGATTCACAGAGAACGGCGGCCCGATGCTGGCAACGCGCTAAGGACAGGTCAGTCTTTTTGTTTATCAAACAACGACTTGTACTCGCTGAAGCCCTCTTCTTCCAGCCTGTCTTTCGGAATAAAGCGCAGCGCCGCAGAGTTGATGCAGTAGCGCAAGCCGTTTTCTCCCGGTCCGTCTTCGAACACATGCCCCAGATGCGAGTCTGCGTGCTTGCTGCGCACTTCTGTCCGAATCATGTTGTGGGTCAAATCGAGCTGCTCGGTGACATTCTCGCTGGCCAGCGGTTGGGTAAACGACGGCCAGCCGCAGCCGGAATCGAATTTGTCCAAGGAAGAAAACAACGGCTCGTTCGACACGATATCCACGTAGATGCCTTCCTCTTTGTGATTCCAGAACTCATTGGCAAACGGGCGCTCCGTGCCGCTGTTTTGCGTCACTTCGTACTGAATCGGCGTCAGTACCTGTTTCAGTTCTTCCTGCTTCTTTTTGTCGCGCCATGCTTCCTTCACGAACTTCGCTCTGCCCGACGCCGTCCGGTAATACTGGTAGCGCACAGGGTTTTTCTTGTAATAGTCCTGGTGGTAATCCTCTGCCGGGTAAAACGGCTTGGCAGGCAAAATCAAGGTCGCTATCGGCTTTTGAAAAATGCCGCTTTGCTCCAGTTCCTCACGCGAGCGGATCGCCAGGCGTTCCTGCTCTGGCGTGTGAAAGAAAATCGCCGGGGCGTACGATTGCCCCCGATCGCCGAATTGGCCGCCTGCATCTGTCGGATCGATCTGTCTCCAAAACATCTGCAACAGTTCTTCATACGAGATGAGCGCCGGATCATACGTGATTTGCACGGCTTCATAGTGTCCGGTTGTATCCGAGCACACTTGTTCATAGGTCGGATTTTCGACGTGGCCGCCTGTGTAGCCCGAGACGACCTTGATGATTCCTGGCAGCTTGTCAAACGGACTGACCATGCACCAGAAGCAGCCGCCGGCAAAGGTTGCGGTTTCCCATCGTGAAATTTCGCTGTTCATGCAGTTCGCCTCCTGATCTATACGAAAGCTTCGATACCCTCGATTGTACATGTTTTGCAAAATGAAAGTCCACTCCGTAGCTGCCGCAAAAACAGTTAACCGAAAAAAAAGACCCCGCATCGTGTCGAGGTCTTTGTTGGCAGAGCATTTATTTGGTCAGGGAAAGCGCCTGGGCAAATCCGGAAAGCATCACAACCATGTGGGCGATTCCTTCCTCGAAATCTTTCAGGCGAATCGACTCGTTCGGCGCGTGCACCTTGCAGCCGACCCAGCCTACTCCCGTACTGACAACCGGAAGCTTAAGCTGCTCGCCGAAAATGTACATCGGGCCTGTCCCTGCCGAGTTCGGTGCGAGAACAGGCTCGTTCTCGTAGATGACGCGGGCGGTATCCAGCACATGGGCGACAAACGGATGGTGGAAATCGGAGCGGTACGCTTTTTGCCCGTTGATCATCGTCACCGTAATGTCGTCGTAGCCATGCTTCTTCAGATGCGCCTCGATGCAACGCAAGATGTGCTGCGGGTCTTGTCCCGGCACGAGACGGCAATCCACTTTGGCTCTGGCGTTTTTCGGCAGCACCGTCTTCGCGCCTTCTCCGGTATACCCGCTGTCCAGTCCGCAAATCGTCATCGTCGGGTGGAACACCATCGCCTCGCGCGGGTCCACGCCTTTTGCCTTCGTGATCAGCGGGCGTTTCAGGCCGTACAGTTCTGCCGTCGCTTCCTCGCTGAACGGCAGCTCGGACACGAATTTCTTTTCATCTGCTGTCGGTTCTTCGATGCCGTCGAAAAAGCCTTCGACCAAAATTTCGTTTTGCTCATTTTTCATCGTCGCCAGCGCTTGTACCAGACGCCATGCTGCGTTGTCTACATAAGCGCCGACAGAAGAGTGCATGTCGATGTCCGCGCCTGTGCAGGTCAGCTCCAAATACGCCATGCCTTTGATTCCGGCAACCATGCTGATACGCTCGGATTCGTCTTTTCCGCCAAATTCCCAAATGCACGCATCCGCTGCGAACAGGTCTTTATATTGGCGCAAATACGGTTCCAGGTTCGGACTGCCGATCTCCTCTTCCCCTTCGATCAGGAACTTGATGTTGCACGGCAAGCCGCCCTGCTTTTGCAAAATTTTGATCGCGCTCAGCCGCGCTACGAGGTCGCCTTTGTTGTCGGCTGCGCCGCGTGCGAACAGCTTGCCCTCGATCACAGTCGGCGTGAACGGCTCGGTATGCCACTCGTTGAACGGTTCCGGCGGCTGAACATCGTAATGGTTGTAGTAGAGCAGCGTCTTGCTGGCATCGCCATTGCTGCCTGCTGCAAAAAAAGCATAGACGACGGGGTTGCCGCCAAGATCGTCGAGCACCTTCGTCTCGCCGCCAGCCTCGTGGATCATCTGCACGACGTAGTCGACTGTTTCCGGAATCGCTTTGTGCTGGGCAGAAACGGTGGGGTAACTCAAGTATTGCTTCAGGCGGTCAATCGCCTCCGGGAGTATCTCCTGTACGCAGCCCAATACTTGTTCCTTGTTCATGTTTCGTTCCTCCTCGTGAGCGCTCTTTGGCGGATTTGGATTTGGCATCGATACGACTACTACTGCTGCAAGCTTGGCACTTTTGGCTCCATATACGTCGCGAACCAGTCCTCTGTATACTGCAATCTCAGCACGCGCTGCTCGGGATCTCCGCTGCGGGACAGCTCATGTCCGGCTCCGGGGAAGCGAATGAAGGACACGGGTGCCTTGCCTTGGTGTTTGAGCGTGATGTACAGCTGTTCAGCCTGCTCGATCGGGCAGCGGTGATCCTGTTCCCCGTGCATGATCAGAAGCGGCGTCTCGATGTTTGCGACCAGACGAATCGGCGAATGCTGCCACATTTTCTCCGGATTGGTGAACGGATTGGCCTGAATTTCTTCGGCGCTGAAGTAGTAGCCGATGTCGCTCACGCCGTAAAAGCTCACCCAGTTGCAAATGCTGCGGTCCGTCACACCTGCACGGAATCTGTTCGTCTGCCCTACAATCCAGTTGGTCATCAGGCCGCCGTAGCTTCCGCCTGCCACTCCCAGGCGGGACTCGTCCACGAAATCAAACTGCTGGCACGCGTAGTCGACTGCGCTCATCAGGTCGAGGTAGTCCTTGCCGCCGTAATCTCCGCAGCACGCCTGCATGAAGCGCTCGCCGTACCCGTAGCTGCCGCGCGGATTGGTGTAAAGCACCGCGTAGCCTTTTGCCGCCAAAATCTGAAACTCGTGGAAAAACGTATTGCCGTACATGGAGTGCGGCCCGCCGTGGATTTGCAAGACGAGCGGGTATTTTTCACCTGGCTTGTAACCGACTGGTTTCAGCATCCAGCCGTGCACCTTCCAACCGTCTTGCGCTGCAAATTCGATTTCTTCCGGCACAGCCAGCTCCACATTCGCAAAAAAGTCGCGGTTCAGTTCGGTCAAACGTTGCTCTGCCTTCGTTTCCAGGTTGAAGTGATACAAGTCTCCCGGAATGAGCGGATCACTGATCGCTGCGATCAGCGTCTGCTTTTGCTCGTCAATCGTGAATCCGTACACGTTGCGGTTGCCGCTGACGATGTGCTCTTTTTGTCCGTCCAGAGCTACGCGGTAAATGCCGGAATTGCCGCGCTCGCTTACAATCACGTACAACGCGGTTCCGTCCTCCGTCCAGACCGCTCCTGGAGTCGGGTGGCCCGGCGAGCGCACATCGCCAATCGTCGAATCGCCGATTTGCACGTCCCAATCAGCGGTCACGCAAGTCAGCTCGCCGCTGTCGAGATCGCATGTCCATACTCGCTTTTGCGTTGCGTTCAAGTAAATTCCGTCCGCCAAGCTGCCGATGAACGCGAGCTTTTGGCTGTCAGCAGACCAGGTCGGGTGGGAAAATGTCCCGTTACTGCTCGTCAGCTTCTTCCATTCTCCTCCCGCTGTCGGCAGCAAATACACATCGACCGTGTGCAGCATGTCAGGATTTTCGTTGCGGTTGGCTGTGATCGCCAGCCATTTTCCGTCCGGCGACCAGGAGCCGATCGTATGATGGTAAGGCCCGTCTGTCAGCGCTTTTACTTCTCCCGTTTCCACATGCACGAGGGCGAGTTGCCGTGTTTTTTCGTACAAATAGCCGTAATCGTCCGATTTGTATTTCATCCGCTCGACATGGATTACTTTCGGCACGACTGCTTCTTTTGCTTCGCCTTCCTGATCGTCAAACGTCTCGCCGCGATCCATCAAGGAAGAAAAGACGATAAGCTGTCCATCCGGCGACCAGAGCGGAGTGCTCACCCCTGTTTTGCAGTGCGTCAACTGGCGCGGCTCGCCACCTTTGGCGTCAATCAGCCAAACTTGTGCTGTCCCGGAACGCTTGGAGACGAAAGTGATGCGCGTACCATCCGGCGACCAGCGCGGATACGTGTCACGCACAGCACCGCTCGTCAGTTGCACCGTTTCTCCTGTCTGCAAGTCGCGGACGAACAAGTGGTTGCGATACGCCCGCTCTTCGTCGATCATCGTCTTCACGTAAACAACCGCATCTCCCTGCGGGGAAAGCTGCGGGTCGCTTGCGTACGTCAGTTGATACAAATCTTCTGCTGCGACTTTTCTTTTTTGGCTGTTCATTTGTCACTCACTCCTTTTCACTGTGGACCGTTTTCAAATGCTCCAGGAAAAAGCGGGTAATGCCCTGATTCAGCGTGATGTGGTTGTCCAGTTTTTCGGTAAAGTGGCCTTCGTCTTCGAAAACGTGCAAAGCCACCTGTTGCCCCCGGCCTTGCATGTCTGCCACAAGCTGCTCCGCCTCGCTGACAGGGACCCGGGTATCGTTACGCCCGTGAAAGACGAGCAGTGGTGCCTTGATTTTGGCAGAGTGATTCAGCGGCGCGATTTGTTCGAAGAAATCGTCGTCCTCGCCCAAGTAGCCGTATTCGACTTCACGCAGCTTTCTCCGCCACTCTCCCGTGTTTTTCAGGAAGGTGCCAAAATGCGAGATGCCGACGATATCGACTCCGGCTGCCCACAAATCCGGGTAATGGGTGAGGGCGGCAAGCACCATGAAACCGCCGTAGCTGCGGCCCATAATCCCGATTGCCTGCGGATCGACCGTTTCCTTTTGCGACAAGTCTTTGACCAGCCAGGCGAGGTCGGCGACAGAGTCCATCCGCTTGCGGCGATCGTCGAGTTGCACGTACGTACGGCCATAGCCCATGCTGCCGCGCACGTTCGGTGCCACTACCGTGAAGCCCTGGTTGACCAAATATTGAAAGACCGGGTGGTACTCTGCGCGAATCTGGCTCTCCGGCCCGCCGTGGACGTAGACGACAACCGGACTTTTGCCGGAATGGTTTTTGCTGTAGAGAAAATACGGCACCTCCAGCCCGTCAAAAGAACGGAAGCTGCACAGCTCTGGCTCCACGAGGCTGTCTTGAATTTCTTTTGCCACGCCAACATAAGTCACGCGCTCACTCGATTTTTCCGCAAGCGAATACGTCCAGATGTCGCCGGGCAATGTCGGGCTTTTCAGGGCAAAGGCAAGCTGTTCATCCGAGCGGAACGCGAGTCCGCTGATGACGCCACCCGGGATGTTCTCTGCCATTACTTGACGCTGCTCGGTCAAAGAGTAAAAGCCGAGCGCCGAACGCCCGCCTTCATTGATGGCGAAAGCAAGCACTTCCTCGCTGTGCGAAAGTTTCGCTTCCTCCACGTCCCACTTGTCGATCTGGACGAGCTTTTCCAGTTCGGCGCCATCCAGCGCAAAGCGGCAAAGCGCCATCGTGTTGTCATCGCGATCGGTCACGATGTAGCCGTGTTGTCCGTCACGGGTCAACTGCAACGAGTGAAAGCGCGCTTGCTTGCTGCAAATCGGCAGCTTCCGGGCTTGTCTGGTCTGCAAATCCAACAGGTACAAGGCATTGTCGATATTCGTTTCCTGTACGCTGAAAATCAGCCCTGTGCCGTTCGGCAGCCAGGCAATCGGATCGCAGCGCCCGTCATGACGGTACACTTCCCCGTACTGGCCGCTCTCTACGTCCTGCACAAAAATATCGAAGCAGCGTGGCTCGCGACGGTTGCTCGACCAGGCAATTTTCTCGCTGCAAGGCGACCAGCCGCCGAAATAATGGAAAAATTCGGGCGCATCCGTCAATGGCTTGACGACTGCTCCACCCTCTTTCAACAAAAAAAACTGCTGGCGCTCGTCTCCTTTGTTGTCCATGCCGACAACGGTCTTCGTCCCGCATGGGGAATGGGCGAACTCGACAACCCGGTCAGGCAAAGAAGTCACCTGACGTACGCTCGCGGTTTGCTCATCCCAACTCCACACCTGGGCAATGCCTGTGAGCTTCGTCAAAAAAGTCAGCTCGTTCGTTTTCGGCACCACTTTCAGCTGATAGGCCGACTTGACTTGCAAATAGTCCATAATCATGTGCCATCACCCTTTCCTCGTCATCAAGAAGTGTATGTATAGTGATTCATGGTTGACGAATCGCCAAGAACAGCCAAAAGCAGCTGACTGTTCCGTGTGAAAAGGGAAAAAAGAGGAGAGACTCCTCTTTTTTCTATTTTTTCGTTGCCCAGCGTGCGCTTGGGAATGCATTGACCGGATACGTCAATCCTTCCAAACCTGGTTTTACCAGATAGTTTTGTTGATAGTGGTAGATCGGGATGAACGGCATTTCTTCCATCAAAACAGCCTCTGCTTTGTGCAACAGTTCCATGCGCTTGTTCGGATCTTGCTCCACTTTTGCTGCCATGTTCAGGTCGTCGTACTCTTTGTTTACCCAGCCTGTACGGTTGTTCGGGCTGTCACCCAAGTAGTAATCGAGGTTGAACGCCGGATCGCTGATTTGACCTACCCAGCCCATGCGGCCCATTTGGTAGTTCTTTTGTCTCGTTGTATCGAGGTATACTTTCCACTCTTGGTTGGTCAGCTTCACATCTACACCCAAGTTTTTCTTCAGCATTTCCTGGAGGGCTTGGGCTATTTTTTTGTGGCTTTCATCGGTGTTGTACATAAGTGTTACTTCAGGCAGCGTAGACCAGCCTGCTTCCTGCATGCCTTCTGCCAGCAGTTTTTTCGCTTCTGCCGGATCTTCCTTGAAGTAGTCGCCGCCTTCTTCGCGGAAGTCTTTGCCTGTTGGCGTAATCGCTCCGCGCGGCACCATAGAGTAAGCCGGAGTTTCGCCGCCTTGGCTCACCATTTCGGTCAGTGCTTTGCGATCGATCGCCATAGCGAATGCACGGCGCACTTTTTTGTTGGTGAACGGCTCTTTCGTCACGTTGAACATGTACATGTACGTGCCGTAGTAAGGAACGGATTTGTAGTCAGGGCTTGATTTTTCCTGAGCGAGAATGTCAGATGGCATCTCTTTGTTGAAATCAAGCTCTCCGCTCTTGTACATCTGGTAGGACGTTGTGGCATCGTTCACCATTTTCCAGGTGATCTTCTCCATTTTTACGTCGTCCTTGTTCCAATAATTCTCGTTCTTTTCAATCACCAGTTCGGAGTCATGCTTCCAGGAAACGAGCTTGTAAGCACCGTTGGAAATATACGTCTCGGCATTGGCTGCCCATTTCGGATCGGCTTCCGCCTGCTTTTTGTTGATCGGGTGCCAGTAGCGGGTAGCAAGCATCTTGTCAAAGTAAGAAGTTGGGGCTACCAGTTCGATTTCCAATGTTTTCGCATCGAGAGCCTTGATTCCGACGTCTTCTGCTTTGCCTGTTCCTTTGTTGTACGCTTCTGCTCCCTTAATATAATAGAGGAGATACGCTGTCGTAGAAGCTGTCGCCGGATCGATATGCTTCATGAACGTATAGGCGAAATCTTCTGCGGTTACAGGCTCGCCGTTTGTCCATTTGGCATCGTCGCGCAAAATAAAGGTGTACTTGAGCTTGTCGTCAGACAGCTTCACTTCTTTGGCTACCCCGAGAACCGGATTGCCTTCTTTGTCTTTCGTGTACAAGCCTTCGCCCAAGTGATCCATGATCCAGAACGATGTCGTATCCGTCGAAGTGAGCGGATTCAAATCGGGTGGTTCGGACTTGGCGTTGAATACGACTTCTTGTTTGACGGCAGCAGCAGGAGTGCTGGACGCCGTACCCGGGTTGTTCGTTGCTGTCCCTGAGCTTCCGCCGCAGCCAGCAAGCGCTGGTACTACGAGCGAGACGGACAGGGCAAATGCAGCTAATTTCTTCACAATGGTTCCCCCTGTATATAAAGATATAAAATCGTACTACCTGTAGAGATGGCAGGCGACCCAGTGATTGGGCGCTTGCTCCATCCATTCCGGCACCTGCTCGGCGCACTGCGCCGTTGCTTTCGGGCAACGCGTCCGGAAGACGCAGCCGCTCGGAGCGTTGGCCGGGCTGGGCAAATCGCCTTGCAAAATGATCCGCTCCCGCTTGATCGTAGGATCGGGAATCGGGATAGAAGACAGCAATGCTTGTGTATAAGGATGCAGCGGTTTGGCGTACAGCTCGAAGCTGTCGGCCATTTCCACCATTTTTCCTAAATACATGACGCCAATTTTCGTGGAGATATGCTTGACCATGGACAAGTCGTGGGCGATGAACAAATACGTCAGCCCTTTGTCCTGTTGCAAATCTTCAAGCAAATTGACGACCTGCGCCTGAATCGAGACGTCGAGCGCAGAGATCGGCTCATCGGCGATAATAAATTCCGGTTCGACGGCAAGAGCGCGTGCGATGCCGATCCGCTGCCGCTGCCCGCCGGAAAATTCGTGCGGGAACCGGCTCGCATGCTGCTTGGAGAGGCCCACCAGCTCCAACAGCTCCTTGACGCGGTCTGCGCGATCTTTGCGAGGAAAGCCGTGAATGTCCAGCCCTTCGGCGATAATGTCCAACACCGTCATGCGCGGATTGAGACTGGCCTGCGGGTCCTGGAAGATCATCTGCACGTCGCGGTTGAACTGCGCAGAGTCTTTGCCTTTCAGCTGATGCACATTTTTGCCCTTGAACAACACTTCTCCATCTGTACGGTCGTACAGGCGAATCATCGTCCTGCCGAGCGTAGATTTGCCACAGCCGCTTTCACCCACCAGCCCGAGCGTTTCCCCCCGATTGATCGTAAACGTGACTCCATCCACCGCCTTGAGCTGGATGCCGTTGCCGATCTCGAAGTGTTTTTTTAACCCTGTTACTTCTATTAAAGTGTCTCTCATCTACGTCTGCCTCCCTGCCGCCACGAGTTCATCCAGCTTCGGCGCCCGCGGATCATGCAGCCAGCATGCCGCCTGGTGCGCATTTTCGAACACGGTTGCCTCTGGCATTTGCTGCTCGCAAATATCCATGGCAAACTGGCAACGCGCTGCAAACGGACAGCCTTTTGGCGGGTGGAACAAATCTGGCGGCGATCCGTCAATCGGCACCAGCCGCTCTTTTTCTTCGCCGTCAATTCGCGGCATCGAGCGCATCAGGCCCCATGTGTACGGATGCTTGGGACTCTTGAAAATATCTTCGACTTTTCCCGTCTCTACGACGATTCCTGCGTACATCACGACAGCGCGGTGAGCGATTTCAGCTACGACCCCCAGATCGTGCGTGATCATGACAATGGAAAGCTGTTGCTTTTCTTGCAGTTCTTTCAGCAAGTCCAAAATTTGCGCCTGAATCGTCACATCGAGGGCGGTTGTCGGTTCGTCGGCAATCACCAGCTTCGGATTGTTCGCCAGCGCAATCGCGATGACCACGCGCTGCCGCATTCCGCCGGAAAATTCATGCGGGTATTGATCCACCCGTTTTTCCGGATCGGGAATGCCGACCAGCCGCAGCATTTCCATCGCTTTTTTGCGCGCTTCCTCCTTCGAGACGTGGTGAGTCCGCACAAAGCCTTCGACGATCTGCGTTCCGACCTTCATCGTCGGATTCAGCGCTGTCATCGGGTCTTGAAACACCATCCCGATCTCGGTTCCCCGCAGCGAAAGCAGTTCTTTTTTGCTCAGTCGGGTAATGTCTTGTCCGTCAAAACGAATCTGTCCGTCGACGATCCGGCCCGGCGGATTCGGGATCAGCCCCATGATCGCCTGGGCGGTCACGCTCTTGCCACAGCCGCTCTCTCCGACCACAGCCAGCGTCTCGCCACGATCGACGTGAAACGTGACACCCCTGACCGCCTGTACTTCTCCCCCGTACGTTTTGAAATGAACGCGGAGGTTTTCTACTTGCAGCAAATGCTCTGTCATGTCTGGTTCCTCCTATCCTTGGGCGCGGTTACTCACGAATCCGCGGGTCGAGTGCGTCCTGCAAGCCATCGCCAAAAACGTTGAAGGCGAACATGGTCAGCGAGATCATCAGGGCCGGGAAGAACAGTCTCCACCAGTCGCCTGTCAAAATCACGCCTAACGCATCGTTGGTCATCGTCCCCCAGCTTGCGATGGGAGCCTGGACGCCCAAGCCGAGGAAGCTCAGAAACGACTCGGCAAAAATCGCAGACGGTATCGTGAAAGTCAGGTTGACAATAATGACGCCAATCGTGTTCGGAATCAGGTGACGCAGCAGAATGCGCGGGAATTTTGCCCCGAGCACCTGTGCAGCCATGATGAACTCCTGGTTTTTTAGCTGCAAAATCTGCCCGCGTACGAGACGGGCCATCCCTGTCCAGCCTGTGGCCGACAAGGCGATAATAATCGTCACGATCCCCGGCTCCATGACAACCATCAGCATGATCACGACGAGCAAGTACGGCAGTCCGTACAACACTTCAATCAGACGCATGATGATCGTATCGATCCGATCGCCGCGTTTTCCCCGGCCTGCCATATATCCGGCAATTCCTCCGACGGTAACGCCGATCACCAGGTCGATCAGTGCCGCCGTAATTCCGATGATGAGCGAGATGCGCGCTCCGTACCACGTACGGGAAAACATGTCGCGTCCCAGCTCGTCCGTCCCAAACCAGTGCTCGGCGGAAAGTTCCTGATTGGCTGTCAAAAGGCTCTGATCCGAATAGCTGTACGGCACCAGATGCGGCCCGATGAGCGCCATGAGCACCATCAGTACGATGAGGGTAAAGCCAACCATGGCGAGCTTGTTGCGGACCAGCTTGCGGGTCACTTGCTGAAAATGAGTCAGGCTCGGCCGCATCGCGACGACTTGTCCGTCTGTTTTTTGTGATCTTGGTCGAAACAGCTCATTCGCTGATTGTTCTGCCGCCATTGGCTACCTCCCCCTTCCCGACAATTTGATGCGTGGATCAATGAACATATAAGCCAGGTCAATCAAGAAAATGATCAGTACGAGAATCGCGCTGTAAAAGACGGTCGTTCCCAAAATAACCGGATAGTCGCGGTTGAAAATGCCATCGACGAAATATTTGCCGACGCCAGGGACGGCGAAAATTTTCTCGACGACAAACGTTCCTGTCAGCAATCCCGCAACCAGCGGCCCGAGAAAAGTGACGACTGGAAGAATCGCATTGCGAATGCCATGTCTGACCACGATCAGAAAAGTCGGAATCCCTTTTGCCTCGGCAGTCCGTATGTAGTTCTGATTCATGACCTCGATCATGCTCGTCCGCATGTAGCGAGTGATGATCGCGAGCGGCCCGAAAGCGAGCGCAAGTGACGGCAACACGGAGTGCTTCCAGCTGGCGAGCGTCGCAACCGGAAACAGCGGCAGCTTGATCGCCAAATAGTTGATGAGCAGCGGCGCCATAATGAAGCTTGGTACAGCAATTCCCAACACCGCCATAACCATTGCCATGTAATCAATCCAGGTATTTCGGTTTAATGCCGCAATTATTCCGAATATAAGTCCAAAAAAAAGTGCGACAGCGATTGCCTGCATCCCGATCAGCGCTGATGAGCCAAAACCGTCCTTGATCATATCGTTGACGCCGCGCGTCTCAGACTTGATCGAAGGCCCCAGGTCGAGCATCGCCAAACTTTTCAGATAAGACAAATACTGCATCGGCAGTGGCTCATCCAAATGGTACTTGGCGCGCAAATTCAGCAAAATTTGCTCCGGCAGTTGATCGGATTCGGATGCAAACGGATCGCCCGGGATCATATGCATCAGCGAAAAGGTCAGCGTCACGATAATCCACAAGGTCACGATCATCATCAAAATTCTTTTTAGCAGATAACGCGCCATGTTTTACTTATCCCCCCTATCCAGGCTCGCAAAAACGACGTATGCTTCGCCCGCTGTTTTTCTTTAACGGAAATTAACCTAAAACATTCCTTAAATCAACAATATAGACCTGTCTGTATTTAATGTCAATTCTGATTTTTTATTTTACTGACTATTTTTGCAACAATTGAAATGATGCCGGTTCCATAGTAAACTACCCTAATACGGAATTTTTCCCTAAAACATCCCTTAAACGCTTTTTCGTTGCCTGTTGGATTTCCTTTTCTCTCACCGGCGATATATGGCATTTGCATAAGAAATCAAAACATACTATGATGCCGAAAAGAGGATCGATCCGCTTCGCGACGAATAGAGTAAACCCGTACTTTACCGTTTAGTTGGAGGACATAATGATCATACGAGTCGGCATAGTTGGTCCAAAAGATTCCGTGGAATTAATGAAAAGGGTCGGACGAGAGTTCGCAGACCGCATCGTGCTCATTCCGTTTATATACCAGCGTGCGGAGGAAGCCGCCACCATTGTCGCAGAAAACGAAATGGATGTAGACATCTGGTTTTTCTCCGGGATTGGCCCTTATTCCATGGCTAGACAGCATTTGCAAAAGCAGAAAGCTTTTTATCCGCAGATCAACGCCAGCGTGCTTACGAAAGTTCTTTTGGAATTGGTATACCGCGATGGCCTGTCACTTGATCGTGTCAGCTTCGATACGGTGTCCGAAATGCATTTCCGCGAGACGCTGGAAGAGCTTGGCCTGCAATGCGACCAGCCTTATCTCAATCCGTACCAGGAATTTCGCCTGACCAACCATTTGGTGGCTTACCATACCGCGCTCGTGCGGGAAGGAAAAGTAGACGCTTGCGTCACCGGGATGCTCTCTGTCACCGAAGAATTGCAACGCCAAGGCATCCAGGTGTATCGGATGGGGTTCACCCGCTTGACGTTCCGCGAGATTTTCAAGCAAATTTTGCAGGAAGGCGAGACTTTGCACTTCAAGCGCTCGCAAATCGCCGTTCAGCTGCTCGAAGTATCAGAAGTGGAGAAGCTCGCCAGCGAGCCTGCAAACGCTTACGATTTGCGTCGCCTCGACCTCAAGCTGCAAGAGCTTGTGCTCGATTATGCCGAGTCGATTTCCGGCAGCTTTGTCTCCTTGGGCAATTACAAGTTCATTTTGTTTTCGACTCGCGGCTCTTTTGAGGACAATCCGGCGTTTCACCCCACTACCCTGCTGGAAAAAATCATGCTGCTCACCAGCTCTTCGGCCAATATGGGCATCGGGTTCGGCGTCTCTGCTCTGGCGGCAGAACGCAACGCGCAACTGGCTCTCGTGCACGCGAAGAAACACGGGAACGCCGCTGTCCTCGTCGACCACGACGGCTCGATCGAAGGTCCGCTGCGCCAGGCGAAAAGCATCAGCTACGAATATTGGACAGAAGACAAGGAGATCAGCGAGGGGCTGAAAAAGGCGGGCGTCAGCATCACGACGCTGAACAAAATTATCTCGGTGCAAAAAGCTTTGGGCCAAAACTATATCAGCGCTGCGGAGATGGCGGAATGGATGGGCATGACACCGCGCAATGCCCGGCGAATTTTAAGCGATTTGGCGGAGCACAACGTCATCGAGCAAATTGGCGAGGAGACGCCGACCAACCGCGGGCGGCCACGCAAAATATACCGCGTGCTCCCCGCTTTGTCCGAAAGTCCGTAATGCCTGCCATCTGACATGTCCACCTTGCGCCAGCAAACCATACGGGCAACGCCATGGTGGCCTGCGCCATCATACCAAACAGGCACGAACACGTCGCCCTGCGCAGGCGGCCACCTCCCTTTTCAGGAACAGCATCAAGCCATTTCGTTTTTCACGCAAAAAACCAGTCGCTGGCACGACCACGTCGCCCTGCGCAGGCAGCCACATCCCTTTTCAGAAAAAACAGCAAGCCGTTTCGTTTTTTACGAAAAAAAAACCAGTCGCAGACACGACCATGGCGCCCTGCGCAGACAGCCACATCCCTTTTCAGAAAAAACAGCAAGCCATTTCGTTTTTTACGCAAAAAAACCAGTCGCAGACACGACGCACTCGGAAGTGCCGTGTCGGACTGGTTTTTTTGTGTGGCGCACAACATTCTAAACGTTGCAGCGATTCGGGCCATCTACCATCCGCTGTGCTGCTGCCGTCTGAACCGATTGCTTTTTCCGCATGCTGGCGACGACCACCCCTGCGACAATCAGCAGGGAACCGCCCGCCTGAATCGCGGTGACTTGCGAGCCGAGCAGCAAAAAGCCGACCAGCATCGCGACGAACGGCTGCAAATTGAGGAAAATCGCCGCTTTGCCCGTCCCGACGATTTGCAGTTGCGAGTTCCAAACGATCCCGCAAACCCCTTGCATGAGGATAGCCGTGACGATCAGCATGCCCCACGCCCACGCTTCATGGCTGATGTGCGCCGAGGAGTCGAGCGTCAGCAAGGCCGCAGGCGTCAAAAACAGCGTCCCTACTGTCGTCGAATACACCGTCGTAATAAACGGCTGCATCGTCTGCGTCAGCTTGCGAATGATGATCATCGACGCCGAGAAAGTCACCATCGCAATGACAATCAGCAGCACTCCTTTGGAGATCGAGAGGCCCGCTCCGATCCCGACGACGAAAAAGGTGCCGAGCAGCGCGATCCCCGAACCGATTTTCATGCGCAGCGTAAACTGCTCCTTTAAAAACATCGAGGCCAAAACCGCTGTCACAATCGGAGCCAGCGACAAAATCAGCGAGGCGGTCGTGGCGTCAGTCGTCAACAGGCCGTTGAAATAAGCGGTTTGGTTTGCCAATGTACCGACAAGCCCGAGCAAAACGAGCAGTCCCAGCTCACGCAGCTTGATTTTTACGAACTTTTTCGTCACCCACGCGTACAGGACGAGAAACAGCGACGTGAACAGCAACCGGACATCAGCCAGAAAAAGCGGTGGAAATTCTTTGACGAGCATGCTCCCGAACACAAAGTTACTCCCCCACAGCGTCACACAAAAAAGCAACAACAAGTACGACCGAATCATTGTTTTTCCTTCTTTCACCCGTTACATGATAGAATCACGTATGCAATCGTACATGAGAAGCCCGAAAAAGTCCATGTGAAGATGCGCTATACTCTGAACTAATTTATGTCTTTCCACATCCTGACGAACCACGGTCAAACACGGAATTGGCGATTAGCTCGTACGAACGCAGTCTCCTGGCGTAATCGGGGAAGTCGGTAATGACCATGATTTCCTCTGCCTGATAGCGCCACGCAATTTCTTCCAGCTTTTCGCGAACATGCGACGGGTCGCCGACAATTGGCGGCCTGCGGAAAGCTTTTTGGCTCAACCGGACACAGGCGGTTGCTTCCTCCATCGTTTCCGCGCAAATAACCCCGACGGCGACGATTACCTCCGGATTTGGCTGATGAACGGACGGCTTGTAGTCTCGCCTGTAGGCAGCAACGACTTCCTCCCCCTCCGCTTCGCTCATGAACAGGCCGTAGACGTATCCGGCCCCGTTTTCTGCGGCGTAGCCCGCGCTTTTTTGATTCGTGCCCAAAAGCCACAGCTTGGGCGGCAGCGGCGGGATCGGGCGAGCCACCACCGACTCGCCCTCTACGGTAAACTCCTGACGCAGCAAGGCAGACAACTGTTGCACCAGCTCCGGCATGCGGCCAACGTCCTGCAAAAAACGATCGTTCAACGCAAGCGTCGCATGGGCAGAGCCACCCGGAGCGCGGCCCACGCCCAGATCGATTCGCCCCGGATACAAGGTAGCCAGCAAGTGAAACGCCTCGGCCACTTTGTAAGGCTTGTAATGAGGCAGCAGCACCGCTCCCGACCCGATTCGGATACGGTGCGTCTGCGCCCCGATATGGGCGAGCAAAACTTCCGGTGTGGACGAAGCCAGTCCGGGCATGTCGTGATGCTCGGCAGTTTGCGCGAGCAAGACTGCTTGCTTCAAGGCGCAAGCAGGATCAACGCCCTCATAAATCGGCGCCAGGTCCAGCACACTCCATTTTTGTATCGGCATAAAAGCATTCCACCTGTTTGTTAGTCGCAACTGTTTCTTTCGTTCCCTCTAGCATAGCGCGATCCGCCGCGCGTGCACAACCGCTCCGGTGCCCCGAAGCTTTTCCCTTTTCCTTGTCCATGCTCCCCTGATCGGTGACGTAACGACAAAAAAACAGGCCCGCTCCTCTTTCGGATGACGGGCCTGCCTACAGGCTCCTGCTTTATTCCTGTGTATCTTGTGCTTCTTTTGGAGCGGCAGTCTCCTGTTTGTTTTCGTCCGAAGCTGGCTTTTGGCTCTCCTCCGGCTTCGGTGCTGGCGCTGGTGTTGCCTCGTTGGCTGGCTTTTCGGCTTTTACCGGAGCAAAAGTTTTCGCGACGAGCAAAGCATACGCCCGCGCGCCTTCCGAGTTGAGATGCACGCCGTCCTTGTAAAAGTACGTATTTTTTCCGGCACTCGCGGAATGCCAATCGATCAGCGTCATGTTCGGATGGGCAGCTGCCACCTCTGCCAACGTCTCGTTGACGACGCTCTCCCACGGTCGCGGCACACGCGTGTTGATCAAAATGACCTGGTCAACGCCATCCAGCGCCTTCAACAGCTTGTCGAGCTGACCCTTGCTGAACGAGCCATTCGTTCCCAGTTCGATAATCACCCGGCTGCCAAGCTGTCCCTTCGCTCGCAGCGCCTTGATGACATCGGGCGCTTGCGCCATTTGTCTGCCTACCTTGCCGTCAATAACGATGCCTGGCAACAGCTTCGCCAAGTACGGCTCGATATCGAGCATGACCGAATCGCCGATGGCGGTAATTCCTTTTCCGGAAGTAGCGGCAACATCAGGCTCCTCTGATGCTTTTGGCTGTTTGGAAGCAGCGGAATTGTCCTGATTTTTTGCGGGAGCCGTTCCGCCTTGGGCAGGCTTTCCAGCGTTCGGTTTTGACTCGGTTTTCGGTTTCGTCGCGGTTTGCGTACTCGGCTTTTGTGTTGGTTCCGGCTTTTTCTGTGTCACCGGTACTTGCGGGCCGTGCGGTTTGGCATCCACGTCTTGCTCTTGTGAATGGTCTTTTTGTCCCGAATTTTCGGCCGCTGCTGACGCTTCCGCAAGTTTTTGCATGGCAGACGTGTCTCCCGCTGTCGCTCCGGAGGTCAGCGATGCCACCCCAAAGTAGAGCACAGCCAGCGCGAAGGCGCAGCCTGAGGCGAGAATCTTTTTGGAACGCTTGGGAGCGCCCTGCTGCTTGCTTGTGCCGAGCTTCGCCCACAGTTTTCCCAAAGCGCCGTGACGAATCGGCTCCTCCATGTACTTCCACGACAGGGCTGCGAGCACGATGCACGCCAACACTTGCAGACACGCCCGCAACACGGCGAACGCCCCGCTTTCCTCAGCCGCAGCAGTCGGGCTGGTGAGCACAATCACCGGGTAGTGCCACAAATAAATGCCGTACGAGCGCACGCCGAGCCACTTGAGCGGCTTGCAGCCCATCCATTTTGCCAACGAGCTTGCCGGGTGAGCCAGCACAGCTACCAGTATCGCACTGACAATCGACAACAGGACAAGTCCGCCCTGATACAGAAAATCGTCGTACTGGTTTGTCTTCCAGATCGCCAAGAGCAAAATCGCCAGGCTCACGCATCCGATCACATCCAGCGTGGCCCGCGCTTTGCCGGAGATAGTTGTGGACAGCTTGCGACTCGGCCACATCATCGCCAGGGCGGCCCCGATCAACAGAGCGAATACCCGCGTATCCGTCCCGTAGTAAATCCGGCTCGGGTCCTCTCCCGGTTCATACATGACAGCCATCAACACGGCGGAAACGGCTGCCAGGCCGATCGTCAAAATCACGAGCGGGCCGCGGCGCTTGATCAAGGAAAGTCCGAGCGCGACCAAGAGCGGCCAAATCAGGTAAAACTGCTCTTCTACCGCCAAAGACCACAGATGTCCAAGCGGCGAAGGCGGACCGAACTTCTCGAAGTACGATACTTCGGAAAAGACCAGCCACCAGTTGCTGACGTAGAAAAGAGCGGCCCAGACGTCTCCGCGCAAGCGCCCCATCTGCTCGGGCGAAAACAGCGCGACACTGGCGACAACCACCACCAGAAGCAACAGCAATGCCGGTAAAAGCCGTCTGGCCCTGCGCAGCCAGAAGTCTTTCATATCCAATCGCCCGTTTCTGCTCCACTGGGCAATCAGCAAATCGGTAATCAGGTAACCAGAGAGGACGAAAAAGATGCCGACTCCAAGGAGTCCTCCTGGCGCCCAATTGTAATTCAGGTGATAAATAATGACTGCGAGTACCGCCAGAGCCCTAAGCCCGTCGATCCCGGGCATGTAGCGGCTGTGGGCAGCCTTGATCGGTTCAGGCATGCTGGCGGCCTCCTCTGCTTGTTGTTTGGCGAGTCCGTACTTCCTTGCGTGTGTTCGTCAGATCCTTGCCATTCGTAACATTCCTTGCTTGCTTCTTGCTTACCGTGCTCGCCATGCAGTTCATCTGCATTCTCCCCTTTAATTTCCGTTCTGTTTTGTTCATGAGTTGACGGGGGCAGTCATTACACATCGGGAATTGCGTGCTTTATGAATGCAAAAACCCCTGGTTTCTTTGGTCCGCTGAAGAAAACGGGGGTTGGTCTCGTTCATTATCTTTATGGAAAATGAATTGTTCCAATCATCATTGCCCGTATTCAGGATGTGGTGCCCAACGTTTTTCCTGTGAAATGTAGCTCTTTCTTCTTATGTATGGCTGTTTCCCCTCTTTCCTTCCTTGGATTTTTTCGGCACACTCGGCTTTCCTTTTTGCATGAAAGGAGCCTGGCCTGCCTTTTGGCCGACTGGAAATGGGCTTCCTTCTGATCGACCTAAAAAAATTGCCCGGTCATGTTTTTCTGTCGTCTTGCGTCGTGTCCGGCAACTTCTTGTAACCTGATTATAAGACGCAAAACAGTAAAAACGCGTTACAAATTGTTTACATTCCTTCCCGATTTTTTCCGGGCAGAAAAACGCGGCAAAAGACAGGCGGAAAGCTTCCTCTTCCCGTTTGCAGACAAAAAAAGCCGACGGGGAATTTCCACCGTCAGCTCTACTTTTGTCCTGGATATCAAAAAAGGATGTCCGCTACATATCAGGCCCGCATGGGATCGTCTATTAAATGTGATGAGTAAACAAATAGTTCAGGAAAAATCCCCCACTAATGACGGCAATGGCCATACAGACGATGCCGCTGCGCACCCGTTGGGAGAGCAAACGCATAAAGCCTACACAGAAAAACACACCCGTTACCAAAAAATAGGAAATCCCGACCCAAAACACATTCCAAGGCAGGCTCGCAAAATCCACGTTACCCAAAAGTGAACACCATCCCTGTACCAATCTACTTTTCTTTCATTTTTGCATAAAGGATACTCCATTATAACATTGATCGCCCCTTGATTTGCCAATTTCACTCAGATCGTAACAGAAGTGTCATATGTTTTTGGCCAGAACGCTTCCTGATCGCATTCTGCTAGTTCCGCCAGGATGTTTTTTGCTATAATCAGCGCTAACAAAACTCCCCCTATGAAAAAAGATTGGTGAAATCAAATGATGGCATTCTCACAACTGACGAAGTGCAAACCCCCGATCCCGTAATTTCCCTCTGACCGTTTGAGATTTTTCAACGAATAGGGGGAAGTATTTTGCATACCAAAATCTCAACACCGTCACTGTTTTTGCTCATTTTGCTCGTCGGTTTTCCGCAAATCAGCGAGACGATCTACACGCCGTCGCTGCCGGATCTCGCCAGACAGCTTCACGTTGGCAACAGCACGGTTCAACTGACGCTCAGTATATATTTTCTCGGATTCGCCTTCGGTGTGTTTTGCTGGGGCAGGCTCTCTGACGCCATCGGACGACGCCCGGCCATGCTCTGGGGAATCGTCGTCTACGGATTGGGCAGCCTTGGCTGCTATTTGTCCGCTTCGGTCGAGTGGCTGCTCGTTAGCCGTTTTGTGCAAGCTTTCGGCGCAAGTACAGGTTCTGTGGTCACACAAACGATCTTGCGGGAGTGCATGGACGGTCCCAGACGGCATGCCGCTTTTGCGCAAATTTCCGCCGCGCTCGCTTTTACCCCTGCTATCGGACCGTTGATCGGGGGCTGGGTCGACCAATGGTTCGGGTTTTCGGCGGTATTTTTTACGCTCGTCTTGATGAGTGTCGGGCTGTTCTTCGCGACCTTTTTCTCGCTGCCTG
The DNA here is from genome assembly GCF_038000275.1 of Brevibacillus sp. FSL K6-0770. Lineage (NCBI taxonomy): Bacteria > Bacillati > Bacillota > Bacilli > Caryophanales > Paenibacillaceae > Brevibacillus > Brevibacillus sp. FSL K6-0770. The sequence continues at coordinate 2,697,030 of NZ_JBBOBQ010000001.1, read as the reverse complement.
AAACAAGGGTGGCGTCCCCGGTCAAGGCAACTGTTCGTACCGTTTTCAAGCAGATGCTTGCGGACCGGAGAATTTGGGCCTTTGCCTTTTTGATCGGGGCGACGAACGGCATTTTGTTCAGCTATTATGCCGAAGCCCCGTTCATCTTCATTGAATTTTTTCAGATGACACCAGGCTGGTTCGGGTTTTTGGGCGTGCTTGTCGCCCTGTCCTCGATCTGCGGAGCCATGTTAGCGAAAAAATGGCTGCCCCGGTTTGCTGCGGAAAAGATCATTTTGATCGGTTCTTTGGTGGCGACAGGCGGTGCAGCATGCTTGACTGTTTTGACTTTGGCTGGCGTGGAGCCGAATCCGCTCTCGCTGTGCCTCATGCTCGCGGCGATTTTTATGCTGCTGCTTGGAATCGGCATCGCCATTCCCAATTGCCTGAGTCTCGCGCTCGTCGACTACGGCGCGGTGCTCGGAACGGCTGGCGCGATTTTGGGGCTAGGCTACTACGTGCTGGTCAGCCTGATTACGACTGGCATGAGCTACTTGCACAACGGCTCGCTCGTCACGATGCCGCTGTACTTTTTCGCGTTGGCACTGCTCATGTCGCTGGTCAGCCAAAAACTTGCCGCTCCCAAAAATCGCTAGGCCACGCAGACAGATGTAGCAACTAGCCGCTGTACCTTTCAAGCCGATTTTCCTGTTGCGGGAAGATCGGCTTTTTGCGTGTTTGACGCCTGCTCTGCTGCTTCCTGTTGCCGTGCCTTCATGGTTTCTCCACATTCCTTTGCTACGCTTTTTTCGAAAAACATTATGAGGAGGATGCAGAAATCCATGAATCAATCCATGTTGCGAAGCAGCGTTTTTCCCGTGTTGCTTGGCGGTCTGGTACTTCTCGCCGCTTGCTCGCCGGACCAAGCTTCCACTACAGAGCATGCCGGACACAATATGGCGGCTACCCAGGACAACACGCAGGCAACCGCCCCTGTGACCCAGCCGATGGCAGCGGCAAGCGACAGCTCCATGCAGGTGCTGACTGGCAATGCGTTCACTTTGACGGCAAAAGAAAGCATGCTGCATCTCGATGACCAGACGATGAAAACGGCTTGGACGTACAACGGAACTGTTCCAGGCCCGCAGCTGCGCGTCAAGCAAGGCGAAACCGTTTCCGTCACCCTGAAAAATGAACTGCCGGAGCCTGTGACGATTCACTGGCACGGACTGCCTGTGCCCAACAACATGGATGGCATCCCCGGCGTTACGCAAAATGCGGTAAAGCCAAACGAAAGCTTTACGTACCGCTTCACAGCCGATGTCGCAGGCACGTACTGGTACCACTCGCACCAGAACAGCTCGAAGCAAGTAGACAAAGGACTGTACGGCTCGCTCGTCGTCGAACCGAAAACGTCCGCCCCAGTGGACAAAGACTTTACGCTCGTCCTGGACGAGTGGATGCAGGACGACAGCATGGCAGAGATGCACGGAGGATCAGGCGCGATGGCAGGCATGAATCACGGGACTACTCCCGCTTCGCCGGGCACCTCGGCCGGAAGCGGCCACGACATGCCGGATATGAATGGCATGAGTGATGCGAAAATGATGCCGCTCATGTACACGATCTTTTCCGTCAATGGCAAGACAGGTTCGGCGATTGCGCCCCTGCGGGTGAAGGAAGGGGAAAAGGTGCGCATCCGCCTGATCAATGCCGGGTATTTGTCCCACAAGCTGAATTTGCAAGGACATGCGTTCAAGATCGTCTCCACAGATGGGCAACCGCTGCACAATCCGCCGCTTGTCAAAGATCAGCTGCTCAACATCGCCCCTGGCGAACGATACGACCTCGAATTTGTCGCAAACCAGCCGGGAGCGTGGCTGCTGGAAGAAAAGAGCAGCAATCCCGGAGCCAAGTCGTTGGCCGTTCCCATCGTCTACGAAGGTCAGGAGCACGCGCAACACCAAGCCGAATCGGCGAACCCCCTGCCTGTCGTCGACATCACGACTTACGGCGAGGCAGCGAAAAGCAGCTTTTCACTCGATCAGGCCTATGACGTGACGTACCGGATGGATTTGAACACGGACACGCGCGATGGACAAATGGCGTTTACGATCAATGGGCAAACGTTTCCGAACGTCCCTCCCCTCGATGTGCAAAAAGGCGATCTGATCAAAGTCACATTCGTCAACAACTCGCCGGAGGATGTGCACCCGATGCATTTGCACGGACACTTTTTCCAGGTGTTGAGCAAAAACGGCAAGCCTATTTCCGGCTCGCCGCTACGGAAAGATACGTTGAACGTACAGCCCGGCGAGTCTTATGTCGTCGCTTTTGCAGCCGACAATCCGGGCGAGTGGATGTTCCACTGTCACGATCTGGGGCACGCGGCAAAAGGCATGGTGTCCGAAGTCAAGTACGCAGGCTTTCAGCGCGATTTCACCGTCGATCCGACTGTCGGCAACATGCCGGAATAAAAAAGAAGCAGGACGCCGCCTTGGCTCCTGCCTCTTTTTTGCTTTCCTTTTTTCCACAACAGAAGAACGGCGTGCAAGCTCCCGTTCCCGTCTCCTGCACACGTCTACACCAATTCGCTTGCCCAGGCATCACGCCACTCGACCCCGGCGGGAAAGACGCTCTGCACATGTTTTCGCAGCTGCTCGTCGTTCCACGGCTCCGGGCTTAAAATCGAGACGATGCCGCTGTCCTCGCGCGTCCGAATCAGACGGCCAATCCCTTGGCGCAGACGCAGCAGCATGTATGGCAAATCGACCTCGGCGAACGGCGACGCCGCGCTTTTCCGCTTGGCGGCAAACACCGGATCGTTCGGAGGAAACGGCAGCGACCAGATGATCACGTTGGACAGCGACGGCCCCGGCACATCCAGCCCTTCCCACAACGTCACGGCGCACAGGATGCTCTCCTCGTCGTTCTGAAAACAGGAGATCAGGTGGCTGATTTCCGCATCGCCTTCGTACCAGAAACGCATGGAGGCGCACTCCGGGTAAGCTCCCACAGCCGCTTTGAACTCCTGCATTTCCTCCATCGATGAAAACAGCAGCAGCGCGCGACCGCCCGTTTTTTGCAGCAGCGACACAGCCAAATCCATTTTTTCCGCAAACGGCTGCGTACAGGACAACGGCGGCACGAAAGCTTCCATCTGCTCCGCATATTCGTAAGGCGAAGCGACGGAGAACGACAAATAGTCTTCGATGCCGAGACTGTCCGCGATGTAGTCAAACGAGCCTTCTACCGACAAGGTCGCGGAAGAGAAAATGATCGGCATGTTTTGCGCGAAAACGCGTTCCCGCAAAACTTCCTGCACCATTTTCGGCATGACGACCAACGTAGGGCCTGTCCATTCTTCGCTCATCCAGGAAATGACGTGATCAGGCTTCTGGAACAAGCCGAGAGCCAGCTGCATCATTTCCAGATGCTCTTCCACAATCCGCAATTGGAACTCGTCCAAAGAATACAGGCCGCTCTCCAGCGCCAGCTCCTCTTCAATCGAAGCAATCAGGCTCGTAAAACGGTGGATCGAGGCAATCAGCTGCGGATGGAAGGAGATCTCCTTGCGCGTCGAACCGGCAACCGGCTTGCTTTCGGCGTTCAGTCGCAAAAACAAATCTTCGCTCTGGATAATCGCTTCTTCAATCGCTACCGCCAGCGACTCCCTGATTTCGCCTTGCAGCAGGCGCGTAATGATTTCTTCAAAAACGGAATGATTCAGCTTGTAGGTCAACGCCTTTTGCGCCGCAGGCTCCAGCAGATGCCCTTCGTCGAAGATGACAGAGCTGTGATTAGGCAAAAGCGGCAGTTGTCCTCCCCGCTTCCGCGCCTCATACGTCCAGACATGCTCCATGTAAAAATCGTGCGAGCAAATGATCAGATCGGCAGACTGACGGTAATGGTTGCGCGACAAAGTCTGTCCGCACCGATGCTGTCTGTCGCAGACAAAACAGTCCTGGAAAGCATCCCAGTTCATTTGCGACCACTGCTGGTCGTTCAGCGCGGAGTAGGCGCTGCGGTCGCCGTATGGAGTAAACGATTGAAGCGCTTCATGCTTGTGGACAAACGATGGCAGCTCCTCGTAAATGTGCATAAACACTTCGTCGCTGTCCAGCTTGTAACGCGCCTCGTCCAGCTTGCGCAAGCAAATGTACTGGTCTGGCGACTTACCGAGCCTCGCGTCAATGGTCAAGTCGAGATGCTTGGCCAGCTTGGCGATATCCCCCTCCGGCTTCACCAGCTGTTCGATCAACGACTCGTTGGCACAGGCGATGATCGCCGGCTTTCTCGTATAACGCGCATAGCAGATGGCGTACAGCAAATAAGCGAGCGTTTTTCCCGTGCCTACGCCTGCTTCGGCAAAAATCGTCTGTTTCTCCTGGAAGGCCCGCTCCAGCTGAAAAGCCATGTAAATCTGCTCGTCGCGCACTTCGAAGCCAGCCTCAGGCAAAATATCGTAAAACACGTCCGCTACCCAGTCACTTACTTGCGAGATAAACGGCTGGGCGGGATCGTAGGCAAAAGGATACCGTTCCACTTCAAACCTGCCTCCATTATGAACCAAGAATCGTCGAGCAATGATGCCAAAGTGTAATGATGACACGAGTCATGGATAAACACAATACGTCAGGCAGGAAAAAATCGCGATTCGTGGTAAGATGGGAGAGAAACGACGAAGGAAAATAGTAGGAGTGAATGCGACAATGGACAAAGTCATGTTTATCGAAATCGGCATGGGGATCGATCTCCATGGACAAAACGTCACCAAAGCAGCCGTTCGCGCTGTCCAAAACGCCATCCATCACAACTCGATGCCGGGTCTGCGCTCTGTGCTGCCCGGAAATGATATTCACAAAATGAAAGTCAACGTGCGTCTCGCTGTGCCTGCCGACCGCGACAAGCTCGATCTCGATACCGTGCGGGCGGAGCTGCCTTACGGAGAAGTGTCGTTTGAAGTCGTGGACGGCGGCATGCTGACGAGCAGTGGCGTCGTCATTGCGGAAAAGGAAGACAAAAACGATCTGGCGTACGTCGTGATCGCTTCGGTGGAAGTCGGCTACTAATCAGGAAATCGTGCCAGTCCAGGTTCAGGGTGGTGTTGAAACCGTTCCAGATCGATGTCGCCCGTCTTGGACACCGTTACGCCTTCGCCTTCCAGCAACATTTTTTGCAGCGTCATGGAATCGAAGTCTTGCAACCCGATTTTTCCTTTGGCATTGATGACCCGGTGCCACGGGAGCTTGTGCTTTTGTGACATGGAGTGGAGTATCCGCACGATTTGTCTGGCTCCCCGCGGACTCCCGGCCAATGCGGCGATCTGTCCGTACGTCATGACAGTGCCTGCTGGAATGCTGGCGATAATCTGAATGGCGCGCTTCGTAAATTCGGTCATTTCCCGTTCTCCTGTTCTCTTTCATCCAAAAGTCGAAAAAGGCTCGTGATGCTTTCGTCATCACAAGCCTTTTTTCCTGTTCAGCTAAGCTTTGGGCAACTCGTTATTTTTCAAACAGTCTTTCCAGCTCGTCTACGAGACTGCCGACATACGCCACGGCATCGCGGATCGGCTGCGGCTCTGACATATCTACGCCTGCTTTTTTCATCAGCTCCAGCGGCTTCAGTGTGCCCCCTGCTTTCAAAACAGAAAGCCAACGGTCGACAGCTGGTTGCCCTTCCGCTTTAATGCTTGCCGCCATCGCAGTGGAAGCGGTCAATCCCGCCGCATACGTGTACGGATACAGTCCCATGTAGTAGTGCGGCTGGCGCATCCAGGTCAGGCTGGCTGCCTCGTCAAGTTCCACGGCGTCTCCCCAGAACTCTGCCAGCACTTGCCCTTTCCACTCCGACAGCTTTTTCGCTGTCAACGGCACGTCGTTTTGCGCGGCTTCGTACACTTTGCGCTGCATGCGGCCTTCCAGCAAATGCGTCACGAAGTTGTGGTAGTACGTGTTCATCAGTTGCAAAATGACCCAGCGCTTGAGGCGCGGATCGTCAGACTGCTCCATGATGTGCTGGGCGAGCAGCAGCTCGTTGATCGTGGACGGTGCCTCGATAAAGTACAAGGACGGACGCGAGTTGGTATAGCTTTGCTCACGGGTAGCCAACGTGAAGTGACCGCAATGTCCCAGCTCATGAGCCAGTGTGAAGGCGCTGCGCATGTTGCCCGACCAGGTGATGAGAATATAGGAATGATTGCTGTACGGCGTCGAGCAGAAAGCCCCTGTCGATTTGCCCACGTTGTCGACGTAATCGATCCAGCGCTCGGACAGCGCTTTGTCCATGATCTCTGCATATTCCGGTCCCATCACCTGCAAAGCGGACTTGATCAGGCGCCCCGCTTCCTCAATCGTAATCGGCGGGCTAAATTCAGGATCGAGCGGCGCTTTCAAATCGCAAAACGTCAGCTTTTCCAGTCCCAGCTCTCGCGCTTTGAGCTTGGCGTAGCGGCGCATGTGCGGAGCCAGCTCTGTTCCGATAATATCGAGAATGTTGTGGTACAGTTCGAGCGATACTTGTTGAGGATGCAGCAGCATGTCGGTGACGCTGTCGAAGCCGCGCAATCTGGACAGGACGGTCTGCTTCTTCACCTCTGTGGCATAGACGGCAGCAAACGAGTTTTGATAAGCCGCCAACGTTTTCGAAAAAGATTCGTAGGCAGCCCGGCGCAATGTCGTATCGGAAGACATTTCATAGTCCGCTTCAAACAAAGCAAACGAAACCGGACGTTCTGCCCCCGCCCCATCTTTGACAGGCGCGAAGGACATGTCGGACAGCTTCCCGCGTTGATAAATCGTGTAAGGCGCTGCAAACACTTCACCGAGTGCGGCAATGGCAGACTCCGTATCCGCAGACAGTCGATACGGCTTCGTTTCCAGCAAATCGGAAAGACTTCTGGCAAAAGGCGCAAGTCCCGGCTCTTCTTGCAGGTATTTCTCAATCGTGCCATCTGGCAGCGCCAAAATTTCGGAAGGCACAAACGAAAGCGCTGCGTTCAGCGTCGACACGACATCGCCCACCCGCGCAGAATTTGCCTGATTGAGCGGATTGGTGCCATCTTCGGAGGAACGCAGGCGGGCGTATGTCGCCACCAGATTCGCCCGCACCTCCATTGCTTCTTTTGCTTCCAGACATGCGAGCAATGTCTCTGCTCCTGTATGTAGCTGTCCTTGGAATGCGGTGACAATCGGCAGCTGATTGACAATCTCGTCAAGCTCCTGCTCCCATGCTTCTTGGCTGGCAAATAAATCGTCCAGGTTCCACGTATGTTCTACGGCCACCTGGTCACGCATGAGTCTCGTTTTCACTCTGTCTGCCTCCTTGTCATTCCCTCAGTAAAATGTTTTTGATTATTCAAGTTTGATTCTATTTGAATTTTCCTCCAATTCGCGAAAATATACAAGTCCGCTTTGCACGCGAAATCCGCCGTAATCTGTCTTTTCCTGCGCTTTCCGAGGAAATTCTTTCGAAAATAACTAGCAAGCCATTCCAATTTCCCAGGTATAATAGAAAAGAATTTATCGCCAAAGAAAGGGAGGTTTTCTTATGTCTTTTGAAGTGATGTTTGATCGCTATGCCGATCTCGCTGTAAAAGTCGGCGTCAACGTACAGCCGATGCAGACACTTGTTGTTAGCGCACCGCTCTCCTCCGCTCCGTTTGTGCGCAAAGTAGCGCGCAAAGCGTACGAAGCGGGAGCAAAACACGTACATATCGAATGGACCGACGACGAATTGACCCGCATAAAATACGATCTGGCACCCGATGAAGCTTTTGCCGAGTATCCGCAGTGGAAAGCGCAAGGCATGGAGGAGCTGGCGCAAAACGGCGCTGCCTTCTTGTACGTTTCCTCCACCAACCCTGACTTGCTCAAAGGCGTGAAGCTTGAGCGAATCTCCAGCGCGAACAAGGCAGCCGGACAAGCCTTGCAGACGTTCCGCAGCTACACGATGTCAGACAAAGTAAGCTGGTGCGTGCTCGCCGTTCCATCCGAGGCATGGGCCGCTACCGTGTTTCCTGACTTGCCAGCGGACGAGCAGGTCCCCGCTCTGTGGGACGCGATCTTCAAAGCGACTCGCACAGACGCGGCTGATCCGGTTCAGGCTTGGCACGACCATCATGCCACGCTCAACAGCAAAGTCGCGTATTTGAACGCGAAGCAGTATCGTTACCTCCACTACGAAGCGCCAGGGACCCAATTGACGATCGAGCTTCCTGACCGCCACGTCTGGATCGGAGGGGGCAGCGTGAACGAAAAAGGCGTTTCCTTCATGGCGAACATGCCTACCGAAGAAGTGTTCACCGCTCCGAAAAGAGACGGCGTGAACGGAACCGTCCGCAGCACGAAGCCGCTCAGTTATCAAGGAAACATCATCGAGAATTTCAGCTTGACGTTTGAGCAGGGAAAAATCGTTTCGGTCACTGCCGAAAAAGGCGAAGAAGCGCTGAAGCAGCTCGTCGCAACGGACGAAGGCTCGCACTATCTCGGAGAAGTCGCGCTGGTTCCCCACCAGTCTCCGATCTCTTTGTCCAACATCATTTTTTACAACACGCTGTTTGACGAAAATGCCTCGAATCACCTGGCGATTGGCAGCGCTTACTCGGTCAACATCGAGGGCGGTGCAGACATGAGCCAGGAACAAATGGCGGCACACGGCATCAATACGAGCCTGGTGCACGTCGATTTCATGGTTGGCTCCGAGCAGATGAACATCGATGGCGAAACAGCTGACGGTGTCCGCGAGCCTGTATTCCGCAACGGAAACTGGGCATAAGCAAGCGGCAAGCAAAACGGCAAAGCGGTTTGCCGGATTCACGGAACCGTTCCAGCGCATGCGCAAGAGGACCGCGCACCCTTTTCAGGTGCCCCGGTCCTCTTTTTCGTTCCTGCTACATATGGGTAATGATCGGGTAAAGCCTGCCTTGCAAGGCAAACGATGCTTTGCCTGTCTCCTCGGAGACGACGATGATCAGCGCGTCGCATTGCTCGCTGAGTCCCAATGCCGCGCGGTGCCTCGTTCCCAGTTTCTTTTCCCCGACGGTAATCTGCGACAGCGGCAGGACGTTGGCAGCCGAGACAATCTGATCTCCGCGAATGTACACCGCCCCATCGTGCAGCGGACTGCCCGGAAAAAAGATCGATTCGAGCAAGGAATGGCTCAACACGGCCCCAATCGGGATGCCCGCCTGCAAAAAGGGAGCTACGGAATCTTCCCGCTCCATGACGACCAGAGCGCCTTGACGCTTTTGCGCCAAATGCGAAACAGCCAAAGACAAGTCGGTATATGTAGACGAATACGGAGCGAGATAGCATTGCAAGTAAAAGGAAGCCGCTGTTGTCTCCAGTCGGCTGAATCTGCTGCGAATCTCGTCAAAAGTGCCCAGCAAGCAGCCTTCCGCTTGATCGAGAGCGAGCAAGCTTTGCTGCATAACCGCGAGGATGCTGGTCAATTCCTGCTTCAGCTCCGCTTTCAAGGAGGATGTATCGCAGTTCATCTGTACGATGGTCGTCCTCTCCCTCCACCAGCTTTTCCTCTGATTGTTCCCCATTCACTCCGGTTTCATCCTGCCAGTTGCCTGTGCGCCTTTTCCGGAGGCTGACCCGTTTTGATCTAGCTCATCTGCTTACGAGCGCACGGGACGGATGGAAATATGCGCGGCGGCAAGCGCCTGACGAATGCACTGGGCAAACTCCAGAGCGTGGGCACCGTCTCCATGAATGCAAATCGTATCAGCCCGTATCGACACATCTGCGCCTTGCACAGATTGCACGACTCCTTCTGTCACCATCCGCACGACCTGCCGCACCGCTGCCTGATCGTCCGTGATCAGGGCGTTTGGCTCTGTACGGGGCGTCAATGTCCCGTCTGCCTGATACGTCCGGTCGGCAAACACCTCATGGGCGGCGCGTAGCCCGATTTTTTCCGCTGCCCGTGTCAATTCGCTCCCGGCCAGCCCAAACAGCACCAGCTCCGGGTTAACCTTGAACATTGCTTCCGCTATCGCTTCCGCCAGGGCCGGGCGCGTTGCTGCCATGTTGTACAAGGCTCCGTGCGGCTTGACGTGCTGCATCGTGCCGCCTTCTGCCTGGACAAAAGCTTGCAGCGCACCGATCTGGTAGACCGTCAGCTCGTAGGCGTCCTGCGCGGAGATATCCAGATTGCGACGACCGAACCCAACCAGATCGGCCAGGCCAGGATGGGCGCCGATTGCCACTTCGTTTTCCAGAGCCAGCTTCACTGTTTTTCGCATCGTCGCCGGATCGCCCGCATGCAGGCCGCAAGCGATATTCGCTGAACTGATATACGGCAAAATCGCCTGATCATTGCCCAGGCGATACACGCCGAAGCTTTCCCCCATGTCGCAGTTCAAATCGACAGTCTTCATCGTTTGCTCCTCCCTCCCAAGTAAAGCTCAATTCCCGCTCCGAGTTCTGCGAGCGCCTTTTCCTGCTCGTACCATGCCTGCTGGGCAGCGCGCAAAGTCACTTTTTGAAACTGTACCCGATCATGCGGACGCAGCTGGGCCAGGATGGGCAAATCGACAGTCGCCACATGGCCGATTTTCGGATAGCCGCCTACCGTTTGCCGATCTGCCAGCAATACGATCGGCATTCCACTCGGCGGAACTTGGATCGTTCCGGCAGACACAGCGGAAGAGATCAGCTCGACAGGTTCGTTCAGCGCAAGCTCTGGCCCGTGCAGCCGATATCCCATCCGGTCTGACTGCACGCTGATTTGATAGGGCGTTGTCCAAAAATCGCGGCGGCTTTGCGCGGTGAACAGCTCGCTCTCGGCCCCGGGCATGACCCGTACGACCGCGTCTTTTTGCTGTGGATAAGGGAAAAATGATTGTGGGACAAACCAGTCGGCCTCGCAAAAGGAATCGGCTCTGTTCACGCTCCGGTCTTGCAGTTGCCGGGCAAGCCGTACATTCTTTTTTCCCGGCTTTCCCAGGGACAGCCTGTCTGTTTCCGCAAGCGCTCTGCCCCATGCCCCGCCAAATTTGGCCCGCACGTTCGTGCTTCGGCTGTTCATCACGAGCGGCACGTCAAAGCCGCCTGCGATGGCGAGATAGGCGCGGCAGCCTTCTCTCGCATGCCCGAAGCGGAGGACACTGCCGCTTTGGACCAAGACTGGGCGATTGCGGCGAAGACGGCGCTCATCTAAAACAGGCTGCATGTCCGCCCCGCATACCGCCACGAGCACATCCTGGTGAAAGCGCAGCGCTGGCCCTTTCATGGTCAGCTCCAAAACAGCTGCGTCAGGCTCGTTGCCGACGAGCAGGTTCGCCACTCGCAGCGCCAGCGCGTCCATCGCTCCGTTGACATGGACGCCATGCCGCTGATACCCGTATCTGCCCAAATCTTGTACGGTCGTGAACAAGCCTGGCGAGATGACTTCGACACTCATCGCCCCACCTGCTTTCTCTGTTCATACTCAGCCGCAGAAATCGGAACGAAGCGCACCCGATCACCTGCGCGCAGCAAGCTGGGCGGATGCTCTTCCGGGCGAAACAGACGCTCTGGCGTGCGACCGATAATTTGCCAACCGCCGGGACTTTCCAGCGGGTATACGCCTGTCTGTGCCCCGCCGATCCCGACGCTGCCCGGCGCAATCGCCGTACGTGGCGTCGACCTGCGCGGAGTGGCGATCCGCTTGTCCAGCCCGCCCAAATACGGGAAACCGGGGGCGAAGCCGATCATGTGCACGATGTACGCTTGACCGCTGTGAATCTGGATGACTTCTTCCTGCGTCAAACCGTGGTATTCGGACACTTCTTGCAAATCCGGGCCGTACTGTCCGCCGTAGCAGACCGGGATGTCCACCACCCGTTGCTCCGATGCGGCGGAAAAAGACAATTGGCGCAACTGATTTTCGAGCGCTGCCTGGAAACGATCGTACGCCAACTCTTGTCCAAGCGGATCGCGCCATGCGAGCGGGTCGTAATAAATCGTCACAGTCGTGTAGCCAGGCACGTATTCGGTCATTCCCGACAGCGGCTGCTGCTCCAAATACGCGGAGATCGCCATGATCTTTTGCCGCGTCTGTTCGTCGATCACATCCCCCAGCTTGAGAACAATTCCTGCATCTCCGAGCGGAAAAAACTCCAGTCGCTCCACTCTGCACTCCTCCTGCCCATCTGTGTCGCTACGCTGCTGTGCCACGCGATCTTGGTGTCAGCTGATTTGTCCGCCGCCCTCCACGATGTCGCGTTCGTGATTCACAGCCGTTTCGATGGCAATCTGCAAACCGTTGACAATCGTCTCTACCGACATGCTCGGCTGCCCCGGATGCTTGGCCGCTTGTTCAGGCAAATACGGAATATGGACAAAGCCTCCGCGAACAGCCGGATATTCTTTGTCCAAGGCGTGCATCAGCCCGTAAAACAGATGATTGCAGACAAACGTGCCCGCTGTTTGCGACACGGAGGCAGGTATCCCTTTTGCCCGCATTTCTTTGACGATAGCTTTGATCGGCAAACTCGACCAATAGGCGACAGGGCCGTCTTCCACGATTGGCGTGTCGATCGGCTGCTTGCCCGCGTTGTCCGGGATTCGCGCATCGTCTACGTTGATCGCTACCCGCTCGATGCTAATATCCGCACGTCCGCCAGCCTGTCCGATGCAAAAAACGAGATCGGGCGAAATCTCGCGGATCGCTTGCAAAAGCAGTTCGACCGATTTGCCGAACACCGTCGGGAGCTGCCTTGCCACGATGCGGTACTCCCCAGCTTCCACCTCAGCCAGCCGTTTCACCGACTCCCAGGCCGGATTGATCGCCTCCCCGCCAAACGGGTCAAATCCTGTGACCAAAATCGTTTTCATTTCGCTTCTCTCCCTTTTTTCTAAAAGTAGATTACTCATTCCCGTTTGCCCGCCGATAGCCAAGCGCCGTCGAGATCCGCTCCGCCGCATTCGTCAGGTGAGCAACCAGTTCAGGCAGCCGCGCCTGCGAGAACCGCTCCTGTGGCCCGGCAATACTGATGCCCGCACAAATCCGGCCGAGATGGTCAAAAATCGGTGCAGCAATCGCTACCGTATCGTTTTCCAGCTCGGAATGGCTGATCGTAAACCCTTTGGCCCGAGACTCAGCCAGCAGACGGCGCAGCTCGTCCTTGTCCGTAATCGTCCCGCGACCGATTGGCTGCAAATCCACCTCTTGCAAATAGCGTTCGCGCTCCTGCTCCGCCAAAAAAGCAAGGATGATTCGCGAACACGCCCCCGCGTACAAAGGCGCCCGTCTCCCGATCTTCGTATACAGCCGCACCGGATGCGGAGTATCGAGCTTTTCCACATAGATCGCCTCGTCGCCATCCCGCATGATCAGGTGGACCGCTTCCTCTACCTCGTCGCGCAGGACACTCATCACGGGCAAAGCGAGTTGCCGGATATCCAGCCGCTCCGCCACCAGTTGTCCGAACTGCAAAAACAGCAGCCCCAACGCATACTTGCCATCTTCTCCCCGCTGCAAAAAACCCATCGCTTCCAGTGACCCTGCCATGCGGTGAACAGACGTTTTTGGCATTTGCGCGTACGCGATCATTTCATTCAGGCTAAGTCGCTCGTGCTCGATGAACAATTGGAGCAGCTCCATCGACTTCACAACCGTCTTGTTTTGGTGTTGGTTCATAAAAAGCTCCCGTTTGTCGCGAATTTTGTTCCGAATTTCGGAACATCAGTTTCATTTTTGTTATCTCCATCATAATTTTCTGTCTGCCAAAAATCAATTGCTGCTTTTCGAGTTTTCAGAAAAATAAGCACTTCCTTTTGCCACATTAGAAAACGTGGCTGCGTCAAGCCTTTGGCGCAGCCTTAGTTGCACTTATACTGGATAAGAATCTTGTAAATTCTTATCTGCACGCAAAAAAAGCAAGCTGTTCGCTTGCCGTAACACTTCCCGCTGTTAGTGAATATTCTTTTTCTTGAACCGTCCGCCTGATACATCGTGAATATGTCCAATTGCGAGAAAGGCAGAAGTGTCGATCTCCTCGACGATCGACTTCAGCTTCGCTTCCTCCAGTCGCGTGATCACACAGAAAATGACTTTTTTATCGTCGCCGGAATAGCCGCCCTCGCCGCGCAAATACGTAATGCCTCTTCCCAGCCTGGCTGACAAGGCATCGCCGATCTCGTCAGGAAAGTCGCTGATGATCCAGACCGACCTCGATTGCTCCAGTCCGACCATCGTCAAGTCAATCATTTTATAAGCGATGTAGTAGGCAATCAGCGAGTACATCGCCCGATCCCAGCCAAAAATGAAGCCTGCGCTGCCGAGAATAAAAATATTGAAAAACATCACGACCTCGCCGACCGAAAAAGGACTTTTCCGCGTCAGCAAAATGGCGACGATTTCAGTGCCATCCAGCGAACCGCCTGCACGAATCACCAGTCCGACGCCAATCCCGATGATGATTCCGCCGAACACCGCAGACAACAGCAAGTCGTCGGTCAGGCTTGGGACATGGTGCAAAAAATTCGTGCCCAACGACATGACCGCGACGCCAAACAGCGTGGAGATCGCGAACGTTTTTCCGATCTGCTTGTAGCCGATCAACAAAAACGGCAAGTTGAGCAGAAAGAGGAAAACCCCGAGCTTGATCCCGGTCAGGTGCGACATCATGATCGACAGACCCGTCACGCCGCCGTCGATAATATTGTTCGGCACGAGAAAAATTTCCAGTCCGACTGCAACCATCAGCGCCCCGATCACAATGGCGAGCGCCCGGGTGACAATCCTTCGTTTTTTCGCCCGCCTGTGGGTAATCGGACTCGTTTTTGCCGCTTCCATGAAAATCATCCTTACCCGTTTTTTTCTTTCTGCATCAGCTTTCCCCGGTTGGCAAAAAAATAGCCAGCCGTTTTTCCTGGCTGGCTGGCGAATCCGCCCTTGTTTTCCTGCCAAAATACGGGCTATCCCCAAAACGCGATCAAAATAATGCCGACGGTAATCACAGACGACATCGTCAGTCGCCACACCCATCCCGCCAAAAAATGAAGCTTCTTTTCGCAAATGGAGGTACATACGTGTTAGCGAAGGTTTCTTTTCGCCATGAATCCGAGGAAAAAGAGGTGTTGCATCATGGCCCCCTACCCTTCGCTGCGAAACAGCCCGATCGATCAACTTTTCCTCACGTATACTGGCTACAGCATCGGCACGGACGGAACGCCGCACTATCAGTTTTGGGAGTGTACCGACTTTCTTCCTCTGCTGTTTCACACGGACCCGGCAACCGGGCTGACAGATGGTGTCATGTTCACCGATTTTCTCTTTTTGGCTCTCGGCATTTTGAACCAGTCGGGAGAAGGACGCTTTTTGGCGCGACATGACAAGGCACCCGCCAACTGGAACGAATGGCTGCGCTATATGGATGAGCTGTTTTTGTGCGACCGGAACCTGGATGCCTTGTGCCAGGCGGTGCGCTGTTCGCCGTTGTCGCGCACGAATGTGTGGATTGCGCTGCCTTACCCGAATCCGCAAGTTTTCGGTGACGACGAGTGCCGCATCCAGGCTGTCGTCGACTGGATGTGCCTGTTTCTTGAGCGCTGGGCGACAAAGCCGTGGCAAGATTGCCTATGCCTGAGAGGTTTTTACTGGCTTCAGGAAAGCTTGTACTTCCAAGGGCCAGAGTACGACGATCGGCGGGTGATTCAGGCTGTCAACGCGGCGATCCACAGCTGCAAAATGGCTGGGCAACCGCTCCGCAGCATCTGGATTCCGTACCAGCAGGCGGCTGGCTGGAACGAATGGTCACAGCTCGGCTTCGACCTCGCCTTTTTGCAGCCCAATGCTTACTTCAATCCGAAAAAAAGTCTGGATGCGGCGGCGGTTGCCAGCTACGACCAGCAAATGGGCGTCGAAATCGAATTTGACCTCGGCGTGACTTATGATCAGGACAAACGGGCGCGACTGCTGGAATATTTGCGGGCCGGAGCTGCTGGCGGAACAGATCGGCAAGGCCAAAGCTACGGGCCGTTCCAATACGACTCGCCGCTCGCCTGGTACACGGGCGGCTGGTTTTTTGGCAAAAACGGGCGCAAACAGGCAATGGTCAGCCTGTACCAATCGGGCGATCCGCTTTATGAGCAGCTTTTCTACTTTTTAAATGGAATGACGCCACCGTAAATACGCTTGTTTTTTCCATTCACCCGACTTTTGCGTTATAATGGAGGGATGACACTTCGTTCGGAGGATCAAAGCAGATGTTGCAAAGAGAGTTGACACGGGAACAGGCGATAGCTGTTGCAGAGCAAGTCCTGCAACATGTGGAAGGCACGATTATCGAGCGTGGGTATTCGTACTTTTCCGATGGGGTTGTTTTCAATACGCGCGTCGAGAATAACCGCACACTATGCAGCGATGTGCAAGGATCACAAGTGTACCATGTGCGCCTCGATTTGGAGGAAGTGCAAGGCAGCTCCTGTACCTGCCCCTACACCCGTCTTTGCAAGCACATCGCGGCGACTTTTTTTCAAATGTATAGCGTCTTTGAAAACCCGCGCCATTTTTTGGGCAAAGCCCAGCAGCCACGCCGGGCGACATTTTCACCTGCCATGCTCATCCCGAACTATCGGCCAGCGGTCAGCCCGCCGCAAGGAAACGAGACCGCTCCTGTGCAATCAGGGCTTACCGCAGCCAGTTCCGTTCACGACTGGTGGGCCTTTTTCGAGAGCTGGACGCGCAATTTGTTATCGGCGATGGAATCGTTCCGCGCTTCCTCCGAGATTTTTTCCAGCTACCAAAACGTGTTGTCCGTGACCGCTGGCTGGCCGACCGAACGCGCCCAACTGTTCCACATCCACGCCAATTTGTTTCACCTGCAAAAATTGCAGCAATACGTCCAAACGTATCGGCAATCCCACTGGTACCCGGATCTCGCCCAAACCGCGGAACGATTGCTGGAGCAATTGGAGGGCGCGATCTATTTCTCCGATCGGCAGGCTTTGTGGAGCAAACATCGGCTTGCGCTGGAAGAGACGCTCACGATCATCCGCCGTTGGAAGGAAAACGACCTCTCCTCGCTTTATTGGGTGTACGCCTATCGCCTGGTCTGGTGGTCGCTGCTTGACGCCCCCGAGTGGATCGAGCAGGAGAAAGCGGAGCTTGACGAGACGATCGCTTCGCCTAATACGTCAGAGGCGGTGCTGGAAAAAGCCCGCTTGCTTCGCGCCCACTTTTCCGTGATGGATCGGCAGGACGATCTCGCCTTGGCGGCCTGGATGCCCATGCGTCGCCTGCCCCTGGCTTTTTATTTGCCGTACATGAAAGCTTTTGCCCGCGAAGCGCAGTGGCAACGTTTCCTGGACTGGACAACAGCCCTTACCGGACGGATCGGCCAGGCAGAAGCGCAGCAGTACCGCTTTGTGCTCACGGTCTGGCGGGAAGCGATGAAACAGGTCGGTCGAGAAGCCGAGTGCGGAGCGATGCTGAAAACGTTTTTGCCCAGCAGCTATCCCGAATACGCGCTCTATTTGTATGAGGAAAAGCAGTTCAAGTCATGGATCGACTTGCAGATGTCTTTTCGGGTCCCTTTTGCCGATCTCTCGGCTGTCCAGTTGAAAGAGATCGAGGAAGCCGATCCCGCTCTGTTGTATCCGTACTATGTGCGTGAAGTGAATCGGCTGATTCGCGAGCGCAATCGCACGGCTTACAAAGAAGCGATCAAACTGTTGAAAAGAGGGCGCGCCACTTACGCCAAGGCAGATCAGGAGGCCGACTGGGAACGCTTCGTGGACAGACTGTCTGCCAAGCACAACCGCCTGCGGGCTTTCCAGGAGGAGCTAAGGAGAGGAAATCTGAATCTATGAACACGGTTACAACCATGGTGCTAACAGCGGAGCTTTTGGCAGACGGCCGTTTTCTCATCGCCGGATGCGATCAAGAAGGTCAGGCAATCGATCCGGAGGAGGTTGCGGCAGCGCTTTTTGCCTGGGATGAATCATCCTACTACGGCACATTTGTGGAAAAAAACGAGCAAGGCTTGCTGCTCAGTCCGCTGGAGGCCCTGTCCTTTTTTTCCGATCCGCCATGGCTCTTGCACGGGAGTTACTCTGTGGACGAGCGTTTTGCGGAGTACCGCGATGCGGCTGTCACACTGACGCATACGCTTGCCGCCGGTGCCATCCTCCCCGATTTTGCCGAATGGAAACGGGGGCGGTTTGGCTGGAAAGCGGAGCCTGCTCCTTCGACGCTCCCCTCCTACGGCGACAGGTGGCTCTCGCACGTCCTCGAAGAATTGGTCGATGCGCCTGGAGAAGTCGGTCGTGCCTGGGATCAGCTTGTCGCCCATTTTCCCGCTCTGTTGGTTGCGGGCGACGAGCTTTCCGTCCATTTGCAAGAAGGAGAATGGCTGCAATCGATCGGCTGGCTCCCGGATGTGACGCCGTTTCGCACTTGTTTGCAAATTATCGAGCCTGCCCATTCGGAAAGCGACTGGCTGCTGCAAATTTACTTGCAGGACCGGGAAGAACCGGATCGGCTGTTCGTGATCGAGCCTCATTTGTTGGGGGCGGCTACTGCGCAAATGGCGAAAATCCCGCTGGAATGGAAAGAGCATTGGCGGCGCCTGCAGAGCGATCTGGAAAAATGCCGCGAGATTTTTCCTTGGCAACGATCCGGTGCAGGTGAACGGACTGAACTGCGCACCCAGCTCACGAATGAGGAGGCGTGGATTTTTCTTACCTCTTGCAGCCTGCAACTCGTGCAAGCGGGCATTCACGTCTTTTTGCCCGCCTGGTGGGAGCAAGTACGCCGGGTCAAACCAAAGCTCAAGGCAAAAGTTTCCTCGTCTGTCGGTGCGAGCAGACAGTCTTTTCTCGGCATCTCCCAAGTCATGGACTTCGAATGGAAGCTCGCCCTCGGGCCTGTCGAGCTGAGCGAAGAAGAGTTTGCCCAACTGATTCGCCAAAAGCAACGGCTGCTGAAAATAAGAGGGCATTGGGTTCAGCTCACGCCCGATCTGTTTGCTGAGCTTCAGCAAGCGTTGCAAAAAACGAACGCCAAAAACGGCCTGACCTTGCGCGACGTGATGAGCATGCATCTCACCACCAATACCGAGGTCGAGGAATCGCCTGACGACCACGATCCGGATGAACCGTACCCGCTCACCGTGGAAATCCAGCTCAATGCCCATCTGCTGGAGCTGATGCACCGTTTGCAGGAGACGAAGCGCATCCCGATTTTGCCCCAGCCGGACGCTTTTCACGGGACGCTGCGCAACTATCAGTTGGAAGGAAGCTCGTGGCTGTTGTTTTTGCGGCAATTCGGCTTGGGAGCGTGTCTCGCTGACGACATGGGGCTGGGAAAAACGGTGCAGTTCATTACGTACTTGCTGCACGTAAAGGCTTCCGGCGCGAGCCAGTCGCCTTCGCTGCTCATCTGTCCGACGTCGGTCATCGGCAATTGGCAGAAGGAATTGCAGCGGTTTGCCCCTTCGTTGAAAGTGTTCATTCACTATGGGAACAATCGTCCCAAAAAAGCAGAGTTCGAGCCTGCCATCGCGGGGGCCGATCTGGTTATCACGTCCTATGCCCTCTCCCATCTCGACGAACAGGAGCTGTCCACGATCACCTGGAGTACGATTTGTCTGGACGAGGCGCAAAACATCAAAAACGCCTACACGAAGCAGGCATCCGCCGTCAGGGACTTGAAGGCGTGGCACCGCATCGCGCTGACGGGAACGCCGATCGAAAATCGATTGAGCGAGCTTTGGTCGATCTTTGATTTCCTCAATCCCGGCTATTTGGGCAGTCTGAGCGAATTTACGCACCGCTTTGTGCAGCCGATTGAGCGCGACCGCGATCAGCAGCTGATTCAGACCGTGCAGCGGCTCATTCAGCCGTTTTTGCTGCGCCGGGCCAAGACCGATCCAGCCATCCAGCTTGATCTGCCGGAGAAAAACGAGAGCAAGGAATACGTTCCGTTGACCGCCGAGCAAGGTGCGCTCTATGAAACAGCGATTCAGGAAATGTTTTCGCGGATGGAAAACGTCTCCGCCATGGAACGGCGCGGTCTGATTCTCACGACATTGACCCGGTTGAAGCAGCTGTGCGACCATCCCGCGCTGATCTTGAACGAGATCACGACTGCAGATGAAGCAAGCCGCTCCCACAAGCTCGAAAGACTTCTGGAGTTGATCGAGGAAATTCGGCAAAAAAACGAGCGCTGCCTGATCTTCACGCAGTATATCGAAATGGGCAATTTGCTCCAGCGCGTGTTGACGCGCGAAGGCTACGGTCCGGTGTTCTTTTTGAACGGGGCGACCAAAAAGGAAAAGCGCGACGAGATGATCACCCGCTTCCAGGATACGTCCCTGCCCGATGAGGAACGCGGCGCTATCTTTATTCTTTCGCTGCGCGCGGGCGGCACAGGGTTGAACCTGACCGAAGCCAACCACGTCATTCACGTCGACCGCTGGTGGAATCCGGCTGTGGAAAACCAGGCTACCGACCGGGCGCACCGGATCGGGCAACGCCGCAATGTCCAAGTGTACAAGTTCATTTCACTCGGCACCATCGAAGAGCGGATTGATGAAATGATGGAGCGGAAGCTGTCGCTCAGCCAGCAAATCGTCAGCAGCAGCCAGGAAGCGTGGATCACAGAGCTGTCTACGGCTGAGCTGCGCGAGCTGTTCGCCCTGCGCCACGATTGGAACGATACGAAAGGACTGTGACCATGAACTCTCCAGATGAAGAAAAAACTTCTGTTCCCGTGTCCTCTGACCAGCAAAAGGCAGACTTGCCCGACGTCTGGAAACGGTTTTTGCAGACGATCCAGACCCGGTTTGCCGAGCAAAAGCGCCCTCGTCCATGACAATGCGCAAAAGGTCCGACCTGCCAGCCTGGCGTTCGGACCTTTTGCTTTTTCAGTCTATTCGCTTCAAGCCGTATCCGGCGGCCGATTCAAAGGGAAGTACACTTCAACCGTCGTACCTTTGTTGGGCGTGCTGGAAAAATGAATGTACCCGTCGTGATACTGAATAATTTTATAAGTAATCATTAGGCCAAGCCCTGTCCCCTTTTCTTTTGTACTGTAAAAAGGCTCACCCAGCCGCTGCAATCTCTCTTCCGACATGCCGCAGCCTTTGTCCACAATCCGAATCAAGATGTGCTCGTGCTCTGTCCGCAAAGCCTTGATCCGAATCGGGCCTCCATCTGGCATGGACTCTACGGCATTGGACAGCAGATTGATGAAGACTTGCCTGATTTGGCTTTGATCGCCCCACAGACGTATCCCCTCCACCTCTTCCACATCCAGCAGCAGTTGATGGTTCGGTGCCTCTTCCTGGACCATCCGGGCAACGCCGCGCAACAAGTTTGCGATGGACAGCGCTTCAAACTGATGCGATCTTTTCTGGGTCAAAAACACAAACTCGCGCAAAATGCTTTCCAATTGGTGAAACTCCGCGAGCATGATATCGAAATATTCATTCTTCCATTGATCACGTCGCAACAGCTGGACGAAACCTTTGATCGAGGTAACCGGATTTCTGATTTCGTGCGCTACTCCTGCGGCCAGCTGACCAACGACCGTCAGCTTGTCCATTTTGCGCAAAAACTCCTCCGCTTGCACCTGGGCTGTACTGTTGCGAATGATGAAAACGACTTGCGACACTTCTCCTTGCTCGCTCTGGACAGGCGTTCCTTTTGCCTCCAAAATGAGCTTGCTGCCATTTTTATGCTGGCAGGAGAACGTAATCAGCCGCGGCAGCTTCCACTCCATAATTTCCTGAAACGTCTGCCAAACCCGTTTCAACTGTTCGGCTGGCAATAAGTTTTGCAGGTTTTGATGCAGGAGAACTTCCGGAGCTACCTCCAGCACGGCGCGAACGGACGGCGACACGTATGTAACATATCCGTGGCAATCGATGACCACGATCATATCCGATATGTTTTCCGCTATCAGACGGTACTTGGCTTCGCTTACCCGCTTTGCTTCTTCTGCTTTTTTCAGTTCGGTGATGTCGACACAGGAGGCAATCACTTCCTTCACACGGCCATCGCGAAAAATCGGCCGCATGGCTGCCAGATAGCAGACGCCATTGACGACACCTTCGTATGTGACATGTTCTTCGCCACTCCATGCCCGCTCGTAATACATCGTCTTGCGCAGAGCCTCCTGCATCGGTAAAATATCGCGCAACTCGCTGCCTACCACTTGCTCTGGCGTCAAGCCGATGCGATAGATCAATTCTCCGGCGCAAAACGTGTGGATGAACGTCGCGTCCTGTTTGCGAAACGTAAATGTCATTCCTTGCTGATTGCGCATCACCTCTCGCAAGTAGACGAAAGGCTCGCCCCGCTCCTTGTGTGCATGCACGGCCAGGTCAAGCATGGCTTTTCCTTGTTCTCGCATTCGCACTTCCAGCTCGTCGGCCGAAAGCGGTTCACAAAAATAATGACCTTGTGCGAGATCGCAATCCAGTTTCAGCAAAAGCTCCACTTGCTCGCGATGCTCTACGCCATCGACTGTCGCCTGGATATCCATGGCTCGTGCGACCGCCAAAAGCGATTTGACCGCCATCTCCTGAGCAGAATCTGTCGTCGCTTGCTGGATCAGGGAGGAATCTATTTTCAACTTATCCAAAGGCATGCGCGAGATAACCGAGATAGAGCTGGCGCCTCTCCCAAAGTGGTCCAGACTTACCTGGACGCCAAGCTGCTTCAGTTGGGAAAGCACCATCATCCTCTCCCCATGCGTCTTTGCCTCTTCCGTAATTTCCAGTTCCAGATAGCGGGCAGGCAATTGACAATCGCGGAGAATCGCCTGGACGGTGTCCGCCAGTCCGACAGACTCAAAAGCATGCGCGGACAAATTAACCGCTATGACCAACGGCCCAAAACCGGCATCAATCCACTGCTTGCACTGCTCGCACGCTGCCCGCAAGACCCATTCTTCCAGCAGATGCACCACTCCGCTCCTTTTGGCAAGCCCAAGCAATGCTTTCGGCGACAAAAATCCCCGCTTTGGGTGGTGCCATTGGACAAGCGCCTCCACCCCCCTCATTCCTCCCGTTCTCAAATCGAAAAAAGGCTGGTAATGGAGCGTGAGCTTGCGGTTCACAATCGCTTGATACAAGTCTTCATCACTCTGCTTCTGCTCATCCTGGTCCATTGTTTGAATACGAACCACTTCCCTCCTATTGGTTAGTCATCAAGCACGATCAGCCATTTCAAGCTTTGCAATTCCGAACTATTCTGACTCTTTCTCTCTTTCTACTTTATAGGAAGAATGCATACCCTGTCCAGATATCCGCAACAACGACAAACACCCTCTCACAAGAAGAGGGTGCTTTTTGCCATGCTCTTTCGCTTGCTCAAGCTTGCAAGGCCGCTTGTCTGCGAACGGCGCGCGCGTCTTCCTTCAGCCGCGGACACGTATAGCAATATTGTCCTTCACCGGTCTGATAGTACAAACAGCATTGATTTTTCAGGCGTACCTTCTTGCTCGGATCGCGCATGTCTTCCACCCAACGCACTTTTACGTCGAACGGATTTTTGTCCAGACCGAAGCACGCTCCTTCGAGCTGCCGACAGAGCGAGTCGTAGTCATCACGCAAATGCTGCCGGACGCGCTCGTCTTGACTCTGCTCGACGAAGTAATCCAGATAGTAATTGAATCTGGTCGGCAACTGACCCCAGATCAGCTTTTCCGGGTTATCCGTAGCCTTGGCAAGCGACTGGATCAACGGTCGCAAACTATGCTGGTAAAACGCGCGGTATTGCTGATCCAGCCAAGCTGCACGCCCGGTTTCCGGTGCCTCGACTTTGTTCCATTCGTCTACGACAAAGGAAAACTGGGCATAGTCATCTGCAACGTAAAGCTGCACAGTCAGTTGATCGAGCGACAGGTGGAGCGAAACGTTCCACACCGACTGCATGTACTGCAATCCGAGCGCCACGCCGCCCAGCCAGCCCCCGATGTACGTGCCGACAGGTTTGCTGTCGTTGGCCTTGATGAGCGGAGCATACAGGCTGACCAGCTGATCCATGTTTTCCGGCTTCACCAGGTCGCTCGCTTTCATGGAAAGCAGCGTATCCGCTCTCAGCTCTGACGTCAGGCGAAAATGCTCTGCTAAAAAATGTTCGTTCCAGCTTAACAAGCATGATCTTCCTTTCTTTTTTCGGTTGGGGAAAACGGCAAGGGTGACACCCATGAAGGTGCCCTCTTCACCGCAGTACACGAAAAATGGCTTATCTGGAAAAAGCGCTCTGCGTCTGCTCCAGGTACGAACCGAACTGCGCGTGGTACAACCGGCTGTAAATGCCGTCCTGGGCCAGCAGCTGCTCATGGTTCCCCTGCTCTGTGATGCCTTGCTCTGTCACGACAACGATGCGATCGGCATTTTTGATCGTCGCCAAGCGGTGGGCAATCACCAGTGTCGTCCGGCCTTGCGACAATTCCGCAAGCGATTGCTGGATCGCTGCTTCCGTCTCCGTGTCCAGCGCCGAGGTCGCTTCGTCCAGGATGAGAATCGGCGGGTTTTTCAAGAACATGCGGGCAATCGCGAGCCGTTGTTTTTGCCCCCCGGACAGCTTCACGCCGCGCTCGCCGATAACAGTATCCAAACCAGTCGGCTGCGAGCGGATAAAATCTTCCAGCTTGGCTCGCCGTGCTGCCTGCCAAATCTCTTCTTCCGATGCCTGCTGCTTGCCGTAGGCGATATTTTCCCGGATCGTGCCAGAGAACAAGAACACGTCCTGCTGTACGATCCCGATCTGGCTGCGCAGCGAAGCCAATGTCATTTTGCGGATATCCAGCCCGTCGATCGTAATGCTGCCATCCTGCACCTCGTAAAAACGCGGCAGCAAGCTGCACAATGTCGTCTTCCCAGCGCCGGACGGGCCGACAAAAGCTACCGTTTCCCCTGCGCGAATCTGCAAATCGATCTTTTGCAACACATTCGCTTCGTGCTCGTAACCGAACGAAACACCCTTGTATTCGATATCGCCCGCAAGTGCCTCGACCTTGACGGCATCGGGAGCATCGGCAATATCAGGCGCCGTATCCATGATTTCTATGTAACGCTTGAAACCGGCAATGCCTTTCGGGTAACTTTCGATGATCGCGTTGATTTTCTCCAACGGGCGGAAAAAGACGTTGGTCAACAGCAAAAACGCGACAAACTCCCCGTAGGAGAGCGAACCTTCGATGACGAACCAGCTTCCGCAAATCAGCACGAACAAAATGACCAGACGCATCAAAATGTAGCTGACCGAAGCGTTTTGCGCCATGATTTTGTAGGACAACAGCTTGGTCAGGCGAAAGCGCAGGTTGTTTTCCGCAAAGCGCTCCTTTTCAAAGCTTTCGTTGGCGAATGCCTGAATCACGCGCATACCGCCCACATTGTCTTCGACGCGGGCATTGAAATCAGCCATGTCGCCATACAAGCGGTGGAAAGCTTTCGTCATTTTGCGGTTGAAGTACACGACAAAAAACGTCATGATGGGGATCACCACAAACGTAAGCAACGCCATTTCTTCATTGATGCTGAACATCAAAATAAAGGCTCCAACCAGCGTCATGATTGCAATGAACAAGTCCTCCGGCCCGTGGTGGGCAACCTCGCCAATTTCCATCAAGTCATTGGTCAGGCGAGACAACAGATGTCCTGTCTTCGTATTGTCGAAAAAGCGGAAGGACAGCTTCTGGATATGGTCATACAACTGTTTGCGCATATCCGTCTCGATGTTTATGCCTAGCATGTGCCCCCAATACGTCACGACGTAGTTCATCCCGGCATTGATTGCGTACAGGACGAGCAGCCCGAGACAGGCCCACATGATCAGCTCCCAGTCTTTGCTTGGCAAAAGCTGATCGACAACCATGTTCACAGCAAGCGGAAATCCCAGCTCCAGAAGAGCGACGAAAATCGCGCACGTAAAATCGAGCACAAACAATCCGCGATAAGGCCGGTAATAAGAAAAAAATCTGCGAAGCATCGCAGCCACTCCTCTCTCGTTGACAAGCTACATAAACACAGCTCCCCAATGTTTTTGAAAATCATTTTCATTATAGCTGGATTTCTTTTGAAGATCGATCAGGAATTTGCCAGTGATTTGCTGAAAGTGCAGTTTGCCAGGTGGGCTTGTCTGCTTTGGAAAAGCAAAAGACCGGACGGCCTTTTGCGCTCGCTGTCTCATTTCTTCCTGTTTCGATAGGCGCGTGCCAATCGTCTTATATTGCGATAAGGCGCTTTGTCCTTCAAGCGCAAAAACAGGACATGCGAAGGAACCTCATGATTCACTTCGATCAAATAAATTCGCCCTGAACGATCCACGGCGAAGTCGATGCCCAGCTCAGAGCGGCGCTTGAACTGGTTAAAATGTGCGCTGATCTCGTATCCAAGCTGGATCAGCCGCTTCGTGACACGCTCGATTTGTGCTTTGGACAGTGTCGGAGCCAGAGCCGTGCTGACTTTCAACGCATAACCGCCCCCGCGGCGCACATTCGTAATGATGCTGTCCTTCCCTGCCACTTTTGCCAGCATCGCGGCAAATTCCCACTTCCCGGCGGCATTGCGCATCATCATGACCCGGATATCAAACCGTCTGCCGTGTACTTTGGCGAGCGGAATGGTTTTTTGGATAATATGCCGGGTGCTGCCGCTTTTTAGGCGAACCTTTTTGTACAGCTGATCAATCGAGCTGGCGTGCTTTTGGGAACCCTTTTCTTTCACGAATGTGTAGCGGCCCTTTTCCTTCCACGCCTTGATTACGCCCCTGCCCATGTGCTCGTTGTCCGGCTTGATGAATACGGAGGAATAACGGGACATGTAATCACGCAGCGTTTTGCGGCTGAATATCGCAGTGGGCGGCAAATACCTTCTCAAACTTGCGGAACGGGAGTAATAGTTGTGCAATGCCCACTTGGAGGAGTGAAACGGCATAAGCGTTAATCCCCTTTCCTGTGCAAAGTAGCCTTGCCAGTGTCTCTTTTGCCAATATATCTTTCCGGCGGCAAAGCGGCACGGCACTTCGCCAAAGACGGGACGATCGCCCCTATCCAAAGAAAGCCCGAAAAAGCATCCGCTTCGAACAAGAAGAAACGGCCAACCATTTCGAGCCGTTTCGTTTCTGGCCATTGTACGCTTTCCCGGTTGGACGCGAGCTTCCTTCTGCTAGGCGCGACAGATCGCGATAAGCAGGAACCCCTCCGGCTGCTTCTGCTGCCCTTGTCTGCACCTGAACAAAAAAGGCTGGATATCGTGAGGGGTTTTTCTTATAATAGTGACTTGTGAAAAACGGCCCCGACTTTTCTGAAAGGGGAAAGTCACCATACTGAACAGAAAAGAGGTACCGTTTTGAATCTTACCCAATGGAAACTGGACTGGTTCGCAAACGTCCGCGCTGACGTGCTGGCTGGCGTTACCGTCGCGCTCGCTTTGATTCCCGAAGCGATTGCCTTCTCGATTATTGCCGGGGTCGATCCGATGGTCGGCTTGTACGCGTCTTTTTGCATTGCCGTGACGATTGCGTTTGTCGGGGGGCGTCCCGGGATGATCTCGGCTGCGACTGGTGCCATGGCCCTGCTGATGATTACGCTCGTCAAGGAACACGGGATCGAGTATTTGTTTGCAGCCACTATCCTGACCGGACTTTTGCAAATCGTATTCGGCGCCTGTAAAATCGGTCGCCTGATGACTTTTGTCCCGCACACCGTTGTGATCGGGTTTGTCAACGCGCTTGCGATTCTCATTTTCATGGCGCAACTGCCGCATTTTGTCGGGGCATCGTGGACGATGTACGCCATGCTGGCAGGGACGCTCGCGATTATTTACTTGTTGCCGCGCCTGACCAAAGCAGTACCGTCTGCTCTCGTCGCGATTGTCTTCATGACTGCCCTGACCATCCTCTGTGGACTGGATATGCGCACAGTCGGCGACATGGGCGAGATCACGCGCCAGCTCCCGCTGTTTCACGCCCCTGTGGTGCCTCTCGACATGGAAACGCTTTTGATCATTTTGCCGTATTCGCTTCCGCTCGCACTGGTCGGGATTTTGGAATCGCTCATGACTGCGGCGATTCTCGATGAGATGACGGATACGCGCAGCGATAAAAACAAGGAAGTCAAAGGGCAAGGAATCGCCAACATTGTCACCGGATTTTTCGGCGGGATGGCGGGTTGTGCCATGATCGGCCAGTCTGTGATCAACGTCAAATCTGGCGGGCGAGGCCGCTTGTCCACATTGGTAGCCGGCGTGTTTCTGCTGTTTTTGATTCTCGTCTTGGGCGATGTCGTGAAACAAATCCCGATGGCCGCGCTCGTCGGCGTCATGGTGATGGTTTCCATCGGCACTTTCAACTGGAAGTCTGTGCTCGACCTGCGAAAAATGCCGCTCGGCGATGCTGTCGTCATGGTCGCAACGGTTCTCGTCGTCGTAGCCACACACGATTTGGCAAAAGGCGTCCTCTCTGGCGTCGTGCTCAGCGCCCTGATTTTTGGCTGGAAAATGGCCCGGCTGCATTCCACTTCGTACAAGAGTGAGCTGGGCGAAAAAGTGTACGTCATTTCCGGACAATTGTTCTTCGGCACGATGACGCATTTTATCGAGCAATTTGATTTTCAGGATGATCCAGGGCAAATTGTCATCGATTTTTCCCGCTCGCATATCTGGGATATGTCAGCTGTAACCGCCATCTCCAAGGTCGTCGCCAAATACCGCGAGCTGGATAAATTCGTCGTGATCACAGGTTTGAACGAAGAAAGCAAACAGCTCGTGGATCAGCTCGGAATCAGCGTTCCGGCTGGACATTAACCACCGACAGCCCCCTCTTTTTGCAGGCAAAAGCGCACAGCTCGCTTGCGAAAAGAGGGGTTTTTTATGCGACTTTTTCATGCTTGTCGAACGTCAAGGTTTTTTGCTTATTTCAATTTTGCAATAGTCCGATCACAATTCTTGATTGGTCAGTACGGAAAACCAGTGCTAGAATGATCAATATTAAATTCCCCTGCTTCTATGCGGCAAAGGTTGTGACAGAAAGATGGAATTTTCATGGAAGCGCAATTTGTTTGTACTATGGGTCGGCGTCTTTTTTTGCAGCACGGCCTACTCGATCTCCATACCATTCTTGCCCATCTTCCTCCATACATCTTTGGGTGTTCACGAGCATTTGGAAGCCTGGTCTGGTATCTCGTTCGGCATTACGTTTTTGGCCAGCGCCCTGATCTCGCCGTACTGGGGCTCGCTGGCAGACAAATACGGGCGAAAACCGATGTTGATCCGTTCCGGTTTTAGCCTGGCTTTGCTGTATTTCCTGACTTACTTTATTACAGATCCTTACCTTTTCCTGGTACTGCGTGTGTTTCAGGGCCTTCTGGCTGGATATGTTCCGGCAGCAATTGCCCTTGTAGCCACCAATACTCCGGAAAAAAACGTCGGATACGCGCTCGGCGTCATGGCTACCTCCGGCGCAACAGGCGGGATTGTCGGGCCGCTGGTCGGCGGAGTCGTCAGCCATGCGTGGGGCAATGCGGAAGCGTTCCTCTTCTCCGGCTGCGTGGTGCTCGTAGCGGCGCTCATCGCTACCTTCCTCGTCAAGGAGACGAATATGAACCGCTCAGGCAGCCGTTCCAATGTGCGGGAAGATTTGCGCTCGGCCATCGCCAACCGCTCGCTGATGACGATTCTCGGGCTTAGCCTGATGGTGACGATCTCCGTCATGCTGCTGGAGCCGCTGTTGACGGTGTACGTCTTGCAGCTTGGCGCATCGCAGCAGGAAGCATCGCTCAGCGCCGGAATCATTTTCGCCGCGGTCGGAATCGCTACCGTCATTGCTGCGCCGCAGTGGGGTAAGCTCGGCGGCAAAGTCGGCTACACGAAAATTTTGTTCATCGGCTTGCTTGGCGGCGCGGTCGGCAACCTGTTGCAGTTTTTCTTCACCAGTCTGTCCGGCTTCGGGATTTTGCGCTTCGCGTACGGCTTGTTTTTTGCCGCGGTGTACCCTTCGATCAACGCGATGATTGTCAAGGTGACCGACCCTGAGTTCCGCGGCAGAGCGTTCAGTTTGAACCAATCCGTCAACCAGCTGGCGACCATGCTCGGCCCTGTGCTGGGCGGCGTGCTCGGCGGAATCATCCCGATCCGCTACGTGTTCATCATCAACGGGGTCGCTTTGCTCGCTACGGCTATCGTCATTCGCACGAAAAGGCCGGGCCAGCTCGGAAAGCAAGCGGCACAGCAGTCCTCCGACCCGCAGCTTGCAGCCAAATAGCGCAAAAAACTCCCTTCCGCTTTCGTCCGGCGAGATTGTCCGGTGTTAGCAGGAGGGAGTTTTTCGTGCTTTTTCATGCTGTCGCACTGTGCAGTTGCCTTGCCAGCAGCTGTGATGGCTCTAGCGACCGCGAACATGCGGCTGCGGCCAACCTCACTTTTGTTGCAGAGCTACTTTCAAGCCAAGCAAAATGTAGACGGAGCCGATGATTTTTCCGCTCCAACGGCCGAGCCAGGAGATGCGCTTGACCAAGTGCCCCAGCGGACGAACCGACAGGGCGATCAGCGTCGTGTAAAAAAATCCGAGAATCGCAAAAATCAGTCCCAGGATCAAAAACTGCACCACAGATGCTCCCCGCTCGGGATGGACGAACTGCGGCAAAAACGCGAGGAAAAACAGGGCTGTCTTCGGGTTCAGCAGCTCAGCCACGATTGCTTGCATATACGCCTTGCCCGGCGGCAAAGGCGACACTTTCGGCAGCTGCGGATCGCTCGGCTTTTCCATGATCGCCTTGATGCCCAAATAGACGAGGTACACAGCCCCGGCGATTTTCACGATGTTGAACGCCCATGCCGATGTCATCAAGATCGCCGACAAACCGACCGCGGCAAAAATCGTGTGAATGAAATCGCCCGTCGCGATCCCGAGTCCCGCCATGATGCCCGCCCGACGGCCGCCCTGAACAGTCCGTGTAGCCGTCAGCAGCACCGCAGGGCCGGGAATTAAAAAAAGGCCGATCACGACCGCCAAAAACGTGCTCATTGTCGCCAGATCAAACAAACAGCTCCCCTCCTCTTTCTCTCTCGTTGTCTATGGATGCTCTCATTATATCGCGCCGCGAGATTCGTGGCGACAGGATCATGTGCTTACAACCGTCTAGCGCACCGGAAACAGCAGCGTAAACACAGTCCCTGCACCGAGACTGCTTTCCACCGTAATCGTCCCGCCGTGCGCCTCCATGATCCCTTTGGCAATCGTCAGCCCCAGACCGGCTCCTCCCCGCTCTCGCGCACGTGAGCGATCTCCCCGGTAAAACCGTTCAAAGACGTGCGGCAGATCAGCCGGAGCGATTCCAGAGCCGTTGTCCCGTACGTCCAGCCTGACGGAATCCGCTGATTTTGCAATCGTCACGGCTATGCGGCCGTTCGGCGCTGTATGCTTGCAAGCGTTCGTCAACAGGTTGGTGATGACTTGCGCGATTCGTTGCCTGTCGCCCGTAATCCACGCGTCCTGTCCGCCTTCCAGTTGAAACTGAATCGCGGAACGGGCAAAAGCGACATGCATCGCTTCGCTGACTTCCTCCACGATGGCCCGCAGCAAGACTGGTTCGCGGCGGATCGGCAACGCTCCCGCTTCTACCTGAATCACCTGATCCAAATCGTTCACCAGCCGAATCAACCGCAAAACTTCCGCGCGCGTACGCTCCAGATGCTTCGGGCTCGCTTCCCAAATTCCGTCGATCATCCCTTCCGTTTGCGCAAGCAGCGTATTGAGCGGAGTGCGCAGCTCGTGGGCGATGTCCGAAGTAAGCCTTTTGCGCAGCTCTTCCTGCTCGTTCAGACTCGCCACCAAATGGTTGAACGCCAGCACGAGGGAAGCCATCTCGTCTTTTTGTTCAGGCGCAGGCACGCGAACCTGCAAGTTCCCTTTCGCTACTTGCTGCGCGGCCGCGCTCACCTGCTCAACCGGACGGACCATGGAGCGAGCCAGCGGGATACAGAGCAGCACAACGAGCACGAGCAGGACTGCCGTCGTCCAAATCGCCGTATTTTTATGAGCCCATTGGAAATGTCCTTCCAGCGCCTTGTACGCATTTTGATCTTTGTGGCTGATGCCGATGCGCCCCACAACTGTCTGCTTGTCATCGTACAGCGTAATCGATTGGGTCGCACGGTCGAAGTCCGCTCCGGCACCCGTGACTTGCCCCCATTCCCCCAGCTTGCTTCCCTGCGGATCGTACAGGACGAGATGCAAGCCCAGCACAGAGGAGATCGCTTCCAGCTGCCAAAAGGCTTGCCTGTCCCAGCCTTTGCTGTCCCGGTAGGCTGTCAAAGCTGCCTGGACAAGCTCCTCGCTCTGTCGGCTCTTTACTTCATCCGTGTACATCAAAAAATGATCGTCCATCTCTTTGACGGCAAGCAGCGTCGTGATCAGGACGGCCCCCACGCCTACTGCCATGAAGGCGAGTGCCAGCTTCAGCCAAATCCGTTTCATCCGAACCTCATTTCTTCACCGGGACGTCAAACCGATAGCCCAGCCCGTATATCGTTTTAATGTAGACAGGCTGCTTCGGGTCGTCCTCGATTTTTTGCCGCAAATTTTTCACATGCGTGTCAATCGTGCGATCGTACCCTTCAAAATCGTAGCCAAGCACCTCGCGCACAAGCTCGTCCCTGCTCCACGTACGCCCAGGATGGCGAGCCAGCGTCGTGAGCAAGCGATACTCGTTCGGAGTGACGTCCAGCGCGATGTTGTTTTTGCGAATCGTTTTGTCGCGAATGGAAATGATGAGCTGCCCTGCCGCAAACTCATCGCTCAGGGCTGAATAATCGCCCGCTCGCCGCATGACAGCACGCACACGAGCAACCAGTTCGCGCGGACTGAACGGCTTGATCAAATAGTCGTCCGCACCGATCTCCAAGCCATGAATCCGGTCTGCCTCCTGACTTTTTGCGGTCAGCATCAAAATCGGGACGCGGGAATGCTTGCGAATCCGCCGACAAACCTCTTCCCCGCTGACATCGGGAAGCATCAAATCGAGAATGATGCAATCGACCGCAGCCGAATCGGCGATCTGAATCGCGGTTTCGCCTGTCATCGCGGTCAACACGTGGTAGCCGTCTTTTTGCAAATACGATGTTAAAATTTCCAGGATTTGCGTCTCGTCATCGACCAGCAAAATGGTTGACATGCCCTGTCCTCCTTTCCTCTCTTTTACGGCTGCTCAGATTGCCCGGTTTGCTCGGATTGCGCTGGTTTTCGCCGCCAGAAAAGCAGCAGGACAAGGGCGCCCGCCACGAGAGCAAGCAAAAGCCGCAGCTTGTTTTCCCCAAAGTAGATGAGATCGTGTCCGACGAACGTCTCAAACACCATCGAAGGCACTTTTCCGAGCAATGTCGCCAGAAGAAAGTCAGCGAACGACATATTCGTCATGGCTGCGCCGAGATTGATCACACCCGAGGGGATCAGCGGATTGAGCCGCAACAAAACGACAGCGAGTGTCTTCTTGCCTCTCGTCGCACCGTTGATAGCCGACACCCATTGGAATGACGCCAGTTTCTGTTTTTTGTCAGCTTTTTTGATCACATAGCGGTAGAAGAAAAAGGCGATCCCCGCACCCAGCACCTCCCCAGTCAAAGAGATGAAAAAACCGCCGTACAGGCCGAAGACAACCGCATTTGCCCCGGACAAAAAAATCGATGGCAGCACGCCTGCCACGCTAATCACGATATTCAGCGCGATGCTGCCGACGATCGCAAGCACGCCCCAGGAGCGAATCCATTCGGCCAAGCCTTCTATATTCATCAACCAATCCATCTACGCTTACAGACTCCTCTCACATGCTGTTCCTATAAGCGTATACGAAACTTGTGAAGAAATCATGGAAAAAAACAAACAATCGCTTCCGACGGGGGAAGCGACTGAGCGAAGAAACCATGTGCAAAAAACTACTCGTCGGCGATGCCGATGTAAATATCGATCTGCGCCTGATTCATGTCCGCGCAGCGCACGCCATCGTACAGCTCAAAGTCGGCGGCAAACGTCCGTGTTACACCCGGCTGCTGGGACCATTCCCATATATGCTTCCACGCTTCCGTGATCACTTCCACCGTCGGGCCGACTCTTGTCGTAAAGACGGCATACGTGGAAGCAGGAATCTCCTTCACAGTCAGTTCAGCAGGCAACGGCGCTTCTGCCTCGACTTCTTTTCCGACGAGCAGGGAGTAAGCCCCGTTCTCGTCGCTCTCGTAGTCAGCGTAGACGCCAAGCACGACAGCAGAGTCCTTTTGTCCTGGCGTACTCGCCGGATAGCCTTCCTGGTAATAGCGATTCCATAGCGCTCCAATTTTCGCGTTTGGCCCGCACTCCGCTTCATTGGTTGTCCGTATTTGCAGTCCTGCTACACGCATGTGGCCCAGTTTGACGATTTTGGGGTTCATATTGTTGCACGCTCCTGTCCGGAAAAAGTAGCTTACATCGTCCAGTATAACTGCCCTACCTTGACAACTGTTTGTCAACGTTCCGGCTCATCCCCATAAAATGCCGCTATTTTTTTGGCGCTATCCGCGATTCTTTGCCGGATGTGAGCTGGCTCCAGCACCTTCAGACTATCCCCGTAGCTGAGCAGCATGCCTGCCAGCCATTCATCGTCTGTCATCGTCGTGCGAACCGTCATTTTCCCATCAGGAGCCGTCTCGATCGATTGCGGATCAAACATGTCTCTTACCCGGACGTGAGCGCGCGGGGCAAATTGCAGAACCAGCGCGATTCGTTCCCCGCAATTCCACTGCTCTTCCCATTGCAGCTTTTCCAGCTGGCAATCACGGGCGGCAAACTCCTCCGGCAAAAGCGCCAGATCAGCGATGCGCGACAGCCGAAACAGCCGAAACTCTTGCTTGCTTTGGCAAAAGGCGTACACGTACCAGACGTAACCTTTGATGATCAGCCTCACTGGCTCGATGACCCGTTCGCTCGACTCGCCCTGCATCTTCGTATAGACGATTTTGACTCGCTTGCGGCACAGGATCGCCTCGCGCAAGCTGCTCACTTTTTGCTCGATGGCCGGAGTGCTGCCCCACGGATTGAAGTCGTACACCACCGGATGCTCCCCGCCCTGAAAGGCAGACGGAGCCGTTGCGAGCAATGCCTTGATTTTTTCCAGCAGTTGACCGATTTGCTTGTCGTCTGTGGAAGAATGCACGCCTTTCAAAGCAGCAATCACGGCAACCAGCTCGTCGGCCGAAAGGTATTGCCGATCGATCGTAAAGTTTTCCATGATTTCGTAGCCTCCGCTTGTGCCCGGATAGGCAACAATCGGGATGCCCGCCGCATTGATCGTCTCCAAATCACGGTATACGGTGCGCAGCGACACTTCAAAATGGTCGGCAAGCTCGCGAGCGCTCATTCGCCTTTTGTTCAGGAGCATCATGACGATCGCCAGCAATCGTTCTACTTTCAAATCTCGTTCCACCTTTTTTCGCTTCCAGAGGAGCCTATTTAAAAAGGAGAACCCGCAGCAAATTGCCCTGCTGCAAATTCTCCTTTGTTCGTTCTTTCGTTTGGAGGAAAAACTAGACACCCATACGTCTGCGCTGATTGTTTGGCTTCTTGGTCAGCTGGCTTTTCATCGATTGGTTTTTCGCTTTTTGGTTCACAGGACTGTTTGCTTGCGCCTGTGCCTGTTTCTTTTCCGCCAATTTGCGTTTCATCGCTTCCTGGAGACTGATTTTTCCCGGTTTTTCTTCTTTCGTTTCCAGTTCGTTTTGGTTTGGCTCGGTCATGCGTAGCAACTCCTCATAGAAATTGGTTATCTTCTATGTATTCTAGTGCAAGACCGGAGGATTCGCCAGTAGTAATCTAGCCGTTTTTGGCGCGAAGCTGCATATATTTTACGCCGCTCGCCTGATACTTCAAAATTTCCTCCAAAAGCTCTGCAAGATAAGCTCCTGCTTCAATCGGCAGAGTCCCGCCCCGGTGAATATTAGAAATAACCGTACGATCCGATTCTACCGTATTCGCATCCGGTTTGTAAATCATGTAAGCGCTGAGACTTTCTGCCGTCGCCAGCCCCGGTCTTTCCCCGATCAGGGAGATGACGACTTTGCAGCCGACGATTTTGGCGACCTGATCCTGAATCCAGACGCGGCCTTTGTTGATGAAGATCGGCTTGCCCACGCTGATGTTGCGCATCGCCAAGCCTTGTTGCAGAGCGGGCAGCAAATCGGGAATGGTCGCTTCGCAGGCAGACGTGCTAAGCCCGTCGGAAATGACGATCTGCACGTCTTTTCCTTTGTCGCCATGCTGTTCCAGCCACTTCGCCGATTCATCGGACAGCATCCGCCCCGAATCGAGGTTCATCAGGTACTCCTGCATGCTCGTCGCCCTGGAATGCAGCTCAGGAAGTTGCAGACGCGCAAGCCATTCCGGGCTGATTGCTTTCATCACCGCGTCATGTGCTGCCGCCTGGTCGATGCGGAACTGCAAGTAGCTGGTTGTCTTCATCCGCGTGCCTGTCCGGCCGATCCCGATCCGCGCCGGAGTTCTGTTCATCGCCCGCTCCAGCGCTTCCGCATTGTTCGGATTGTCTACCCCGCGCACTTTTTGCTCCGGGAAGTGAATGACTTCCTGCGTCTTTTTGGAAAGCTCATCCATGACCCGCTGGACAAGGTCATCCATGTTGATCTGTCTCATCGTGTTTGCCCTCCCCCAATCGTTAGTCGAACACCGATAGATCGCCCGCACGCTCTGTCAGCCGCCCGTTTTCCATCAGTCCCATTTTTTCCATCCATTTTTCAAACTCGCGCAACGGACGCAAGCCCAAAAGCTCGCGGTAGCTGGCATCGTCGTGATAGCTCGTATCCTGATAGCTCAGCATGACGTCGTCTCCGCCCGGCACACCCATGTAAAAATTCGCCCCGCCAAGCGTGGTGAGCATTCCGGCG
The DNA here is from genome assembly GCF_038000275.1 of Brevibacillus sp. FSL K6-0770. Lineage (NCBI taxonomy): Bacteria > Bacillati > Bacillota > Bacilli > Caryophanales > Paenibacillaceae > Brevibacillus > Brevibacillus sp. FSL K6-0770. The sequence continues at coordinate 2,660,177 of NZ_JBBOBQ010000001.1, read as the reverse complement.
ATCTCCTGGTCGTTTTGGTCCGCGTACATGTGGTTGGTATAGGTAGGGGCAATTCCCATCGGCAGGCCGTGCAGCTTGCCCATGAACAAATCTTCCAGATCGGCGCGAATCATTTGTCTGCCGTCGTACAGCGTTTCCGGCCCGATGAAGCCCGAGACGTTGTTGACCATGAACGGCTTCCAGTGACGGCAAAAACCGTATGTGCGCGCCTCCAGCGTCTGCATGTCCACTCCTTCGTGCGAGTCCAGCGACACTTCCGAGCCTTGCCCGGTTTCAAAATACATCACGTTCGGTCCCGACGCCGTACCTTTGCGCAGCATCAATTCCATTGCTTCATCCAGCAAATCTTTGGAGACGCCAAATGCGTCATTCGCCCGCTGCGAGCCAGCCAGACTCTGGAACATCAAAGAGATAGGAGCGCCGCCGCGCAGCGCCTGCATCTGGGTCGTGATGTGGGCGAGCACGCAGTTTTGCGTCGGGATTTCCCATTTTTGCATAAAATCGTGGGACATTTTCAGCAGCTTGATAACGCTTTCAACGGAATCGTTATTCGGGTTGATTCCGATAACAGCATCCCCGGAGCCGTAAGACAAGCCCTCTTTCATCGAGGCGAGAATGCCTTCCGGATCGTCAATCGGGTGGTTGGGCTGACAACGGAACGCCAGTCTGCCCGGCTCGCCGATCAGCGTGTTGCAATACGCCTGGTGCTTCATTTTTTGCGAAGCCATCACCAGGTCAATGCTGGACATCAGCTTGGCTGTAGCAGCAATCATCTCGCTCGTCAGACCGCGACTGATGCGGGTAAGCTCCGGCATGCCCGTCGAGAAGGACAAAACGTACTCGCGCAGCTCGCCCACTGTCCAGTTTTTGATTTCCTCGTAGATCGACAAGTTCAAATCGTCGTAAATAATCCGGGTGACCTCATCCTTTTCGTACGGAATCACCGGATTTTCGTAAATGTCCTTGAGTTGGAGCTCGCTCAGTACGACTTTGGCTGCCATCCGCTCCAGTGCGGAATTTGCAGCAAGTTTGCTCATGTGGTCGCCTGACTTCTCCTCGCTCGCTTTGGCCAATACATCGCGAACGGATGTGAACTGGTAATGTTCTTTACGGATGACGCATGCCAATTTCATCTCGCTTCACTCGCTTTCTTTGGTGGAACTTTTTGTCCGCCCGACATTCTTTGAGTGAAAACGGCCATCCTGCATACTTTCGCGTTTCTCCCCGGAAAAATTCGTGTGAGACCAGCTCATCATTGAGCAACCGCGTTCGTGCGGATGATATTACCCAAAATATGCCTGGCGGGGATATGCTTGCTGCTTTTCGAGCGCGTCGTTGCGCTTGTTTCTTTCGTCCATATACGTCAAAAAGACGCCTGGAAAAGGAGACGGTCATCCGTCTTCATTCAAGCGCCATTGCTTTTGTTGCGATTCACTTTTCAAGCGTATGCTGTTTTTCCAAAAGGAGCGTTTCCACCGCCGGGAGAAATTCCTCCTCCATGACCGGCTTGACCAAAAACGCGCAAACTCCTTTTGTTTTCGCTTTTGCTACCACGTCTTTGTGACTGTATGCCGTTAACAGGAGGATGGATGCATCCGATTGTCCTCTGATGATCCCTGTTGCCGTCAATCCATCCATAACAGGCATTTTTACATCCATGATGATGAGGTGCGGGTCCCACAGTTGCGTCAGAGCAACGGCTTCCTCGCCGTTCTTCCCGTCAGCCACAACGTTGTAGCCTTGTTCCTGCAACATCTCGACCAGGTCCATTCGCGTGATGGGGTCGTCGTCTATGATTATGATTCGGTAACGCTGACGCAATACTCCACCTCCCGCTAAGAGAATGGACGTGCCAACTGCTCATCATACGGTCAAACCTGCAACCGACGCCGTTGTCGGGTTTTTTTGCAGCTTTTTGAATACTCTCATTATATCTTATTACCGTTGGCTATTTCTACCCTTAATCCCGTCCTTTGCCGCCTGCCGTCCCGTTTTTTCAAAGCGGCTTGCTGATTTTCTATCGATCCTCGCGACCGCAGAAACGACCTGGGCATTCCTTCCGTTCACCGTCGCACTAGCAGACTTTCTACTTGGCCTGCTCCGTAATCTTTTGCCGCAAATCCGAGACTAGCTCCTGCATCGTAACGCTTTGCAAAATCGCTTCCATCGCATGCTCGGCACGAAGCAGGATCAATTCCAGGACGAACTGGATGTTCGCCCCCACCGGACAGGCTGGATTCGGCTGGTCATGAATGTGAAAAAGCTGGCCTTCTTCCACGACCTCAACCGCCCGGTAAATGTCGAGCAAGGTAATGCTCGCAAGCTCTTTGGCGAGTGATGCGCCGCCTGCTCCGGCCCGGACGTTCACCAGGCCCGCCTTTTTCAATTGGCCGAGTACCCGGCGGATAATGACCGGATTCGTATTCACGCTTCCGGCGATCCACTCGGACGTATGATGGGAGTTTGCATCGATAGAGAGAAGTGATAGTATATGAACCGCAATGGAAAAACGGCTGCTGATTTTCATGTCGGTCACCCTTTCGTTGTAATGATTATAGTTACACCTTCATTTGGAAGTCAAGTTAACCGTTCCGTCACATTTGCTGCTGTGGCGCATTTGTGAATTCTACTATAATTACGGTGTCATAAAATCCCATATTGTTGATGAGGAGTGTTGACTGTATGATGCATCCACAGATCGATGTTTCACCAGCAACGGCCTTGCTCGATGTTCCTGTCCATATTACACTAAGCGGTTTTCAGCCGCATCAGTTAATCACGCTCAACGCTACCCTGACGAACGGATTGCCAGGAGGAGAACTGACAGCGTCTTCCCATGCGATTTTTCAGGCGGACGAGAACGGCTCTGTTGATCTCGTCTCCCAGGCTCCCTTGTTCGGAACGTACGAAGGAATCGATCCGATGGGGCTTTTCTGGTCGATGAACGTGCAAACACTGCGCTTTTACAGTGCCTATTCACTCGATGACTTCCAGTTTACTCCCCGCTCTACCGAGATTCACCTGACGGCAGAAGTCAATCAAAAACCAGTCGCCAAGGCTGTTGTCAAACGCGTTTTCGTTTCCCGCGACGTCTCGATTACAAAAGTCAAGGAAGACGGCCTGGTCGGTCTGTTTTTCAGCAAGCCTCACCCTGAGCCGAAGCCTGCCGTGCTCGTCCTGGGAGGCAGCGAGGGCGGGATCGGCTCCTGTTCACAATTTGCCGCCTTGTTCGCCTCTCACGGCTATCCGGCGCTTGCTCTCGCCTATTTTCAATGCGACGACTTGCCGACGGACATTCAGCAAATTCCGGTTGAATACGTCCAGCGCGCCGTGCATTGGCTCAAGCAGCAGCCAACCGTGCATCCTGACAAAATAACTGTGTTTGGCCGCTCCAAAGGCGCCGAGCTTGCTTTGGTCACCGCGTCGCTCGAACCGGGTATCCACGCCGTCATCGCATCCAGCCCCAGCTCAACCGTCAACATCGGGACAGACAGGGCTTTTGCCGATTCCGAGATATTTTCACCGCAATCGTCCTGGTCGTTTCGCGGCGAACCTCTGCCATTCGTTCCATGGACAGAGGAGCAATCCCGCCAATTCCGCGAGCTGCTCGATGCCGGACAACGCATCGATCAAATTCACAAAGACGCGTGGCGCGCCTGCGAGTGGCTTGCGGACGCCGAAATTCCTGTGGAACAGATCAACGGCCCGATTTTGCTGCTTTCCGCTGACGACGATCACTGGTGGCCTGCTGCCGAACATTGCGAGCGCATGGTAGCACGGCTGAAGGCCAAGCAGTTTGCCCATCCGGTCGTGCATTTGCGCTACGCCGACACGGGTCATGGCATTCGGTTTCCGTACATTCCTACGACGCGAATCGCACAGAACGGAGGAACGCCGAAAAACAATGCGCAGGCGTCCGAGCATTCGTGGAAAGAAGTGCTCGCGTTTTTGGAAGAAACGTTTGCATGACCGCATAAGCACATGCTTTTTCTTGCCCGCTTACATAAGCTGTAGAGAACAGCTAGTCATGACTTTTCAAAAACGGCGGTGAAGCCATGTGAACTGGAGAAGGCAAGGACAGCTCAGGCGATTCACAGCAAGAATCGGGCAAACTTTTCGCATGACGCGCTGGAAGTTGACACGCTCATGGAGCAGCTTCCGGCATCCTGGCAAAGTTTTGCTGCAAAAATGCTATGCGCTCCTCAGAAGAATGTATAAATAGATTTCCCCTCTTCCCGCAATGGGTGGAGGGTTTTGTTTTTTCGCAAGCAAGATCGCAGCATAAGCGTCGGAAGCTTCCCTCCCAAAAACTTCCGCCTCTCCAACAGGTAAAGCCTACTCCCGTGACGAAGTAGGCTTTAGACATGTGACTATTCAAATTTCAGAGAGGATGAAAAAACAAATGGATTGCCTTTTTTGCAAAATCGTCAACGGTGACATTCCCTCCAAGAAAGTGTACGAGGACGAGCATGTTCTCGCTTTTCATGACATCAACCCTGTCGCGCCAGTCCACGTGCTGGTCATCCCGAAAAAACATATCCAGTCCGTAATGGCGATTGAACCGGAGGACAAAGAGCTGATCGGCCACCTGCACCTCTCCTTGCAAAAGGTAGCCGATACCATGGAGGTAACCGAGTCCGGCTTCCGCGTCGTGACGAACATCGGAAAACACGGACAGCAAACGGTGTTCCACCTGCACTACCACCTCATTGGCGGCAGACAGCTGGAGTGGCAGTTCTAGCACGAATACATTTTTCGTCAGGCGTTGTTTTGCGAGACGATGTGGCGGGCGATCCCTTCGCCGTGAAATCTGCCGTTTTCGATGAAAATGGCATTGGCGTGGTGGCCCGCCGCAATCACGCCCGCTATGTACAGACCCGGAACGTTCGTTTCCATCGTTTCGGGATCATGGGCTGGCACGCCTGTCTCCTCATCCGTCTGCACGCCGAGCGACCGCAGGAACGTCCGGTCGGGACGATAGCCGATCAGCGCGAAAACGTGATCGTTGGCAAGCGTAATCTCACCGTCAGCCGTATTGACGTGAATCGCCCGTTCCTCGATAGCAGAAACCGTCGCTCCGAAAAACATTTGGATGCGGCCTTTTTTTATGAGACTTTCAAACACCGGACGAGTCCACGCCTTGACTTTGTCTGACAGCTCGGTTCTGCGGCAGATGACGGTGACATGCGCCCCTGCCCGTTCCAGTTCCATCGCGGCGTCTACAGCGGAGTTGTTGCCGCCCACAATCGCCACTTGCAAGCCGGCGTACGGGTGCGCTTCCTTGTAAAAAGAAGAAACTTTCGGCAAGTCTTCCCCCGGCACGTTCAACCGATTCGGATTGTCGAAGTAGCCAGTAGCGATGACCAGCTTTTTCGCTTCGTAGTGATGTGTCTTGGAAAAACGGTCCGTCGTCGTAACGTGAAAACCTTCTCCCACGCGCTTCGCTTCTGTCACGGTTTCGTATACGTGCACGCGCAAGTCCTCGCGGGAGGCTACCAGCCGATAGTAATTGAGCGCTTCTTGCCTGGTCGGTTTATCGTTGGCTGTGGCAAAAGGAATGCCGCCAATCTCCAGCAAGTCCGGCGTGCTGTGAAAAACCATGTACGTCGGATAGCGATAAATGGAATGCACAAGCGACCCTTTTTCAATAATAAGCGGATCAAGTCCGGCTTTTTTGCAAGCGATGGCTGCTGCCAGACCGCAAGGCCCGCCGCCAATAATCAGTACGTCTTCCATTTCTCTTCCGCCTCACTTCTTCATTTCTCTCTCTTCTCTTTCCAATCCTTATCATACCATATCGGAATTTCCGCAAAAGAGTTCCCGGCTGTTCTCTTACCAATAAATGACCAATGAAAGATTGGTTTTGTCTCCTTATACTGGATGTATGATGAAAAAACAAAACATACATATTTGGTTGGTTTCTCTGGCATTTCTGACATACTGCCTGACTCTGGCTGTCGGCGTCCCTGCCTCAACCGCTTCCACAAAAGCGTTGAAGGACATTGCCAACAGCTACGCCAAAGAGCAAATCCGCTCCTTGCACGAGGCAGGTGTAATCGCAGGAGATGAAAACGGCTATTTCCATCCGACTCGTCCGGTCACTCGTGCCGAGTTCGTCGCGATGCTGACACGCACGCTGGGCATCCAGCCTGTTGCGAGCAACATCCCCGCTTACACCGATGTCGCGAAAAATTCCTGGGCGTACGGCTCGGTGCAGGCAGCGGCTGCGGCAGGCATCTCAAGCGGGATCAGCGCTACTGCCTTCGGGCCGAAACGCACGATCTCGCGCGAAGAAGCAGCGACTTTTCTCGTGCGGGCTCTCGTGCAAAATGTTCCGGCACAAGCCAATCCAGCCGTCAGCGACGCCGCTTCCATCTCCAGCTGGGCAAAAGCTGCGGTCGCCAAGGCGCTCCAGAACAAGTGGCTCGTCGGCTACGAAGGCAACTTCCGTCCGAACGATGCCTTGTCGCGTGAAGAGACAGCCGTCATTTTGCAGCGTATTTTGACCGAGCTGAACAAAAAACCTGGTACGTCAGCGCCGCTGGTTTCGCTTGGCTGGCAATACCAGTCCACCACGGACGAGTTTATTGCCCAAGTCAAGAAAAGCGGTGTCAACACGCTGTCGCCACGCTGGTACTTCCTGCAAAAAGACGGTACGCTCAGCGACTTTTCCGACGCTGCCCTCGTACACTGGGCACACGCAAACGGCAAGCAGATCTGGCCTTTGTTCGGAAATCGCTTTGATTCCGCCGCCACACATGCAGCGCTGTCCAGTGCGGACAAGCGCAAGGCAATCGTGCAAAAGCTCGCTGCCTTTGTGGACAAGTACGAGCTGGATGGCATCAACGTTGATTTTGAAGGCTTTTCACCTGCTGACCGCAACAACTTCACGCTGTTCATCCAGGAGCTGTCAACTGCGCTGCAAACCAAAGGAGCTGTCGTCTCCGTCGATATTCCACCTGATACCAAAACCGATTGGAGTGAACCTTACGACTTTGCCAAACTGGCAAAAGCCGCAGACTATTTGATCGTCATGGCTTACGAGGAGCATTGGGTGGGTGGCCCGAAAGCCGGCTCCGTCGCTTCGCTTCCGTGGTTGAAAAAAGTGACGGAAGATTTGTTGGATGATATTCCGGTGCAAAAATTGATCGTCGGTCTGCCGCTTTACACCAGAGACTGGTATCAGGCAAAAGGCGGCGTGCAATCGACCGATATCAGCATCCCCGAGTCGTATCAGCTGCTCTCGCAATACAGAGCGAGCACCAAATGGGATGCGAGCCTCGGACAGTACCGCTCTGCGTACAGCAAACAAGGGGTGACCCATTCGATTTGGCTGGAAGAAAGCCGTTCGCTGGGCCTCAAGGTTCAAGCAAGCCTGCAATGGCAAATCGGCGGTCTGGCTTACTGGTATGTAGGCTCCGAGTCTACCGATGTGTGGCCGGCCATCGCCAATGCGATCAAGCTGAAACAGGTGCGAGCCAAACTTTCCTGACGGACAACAGCAAAACCGCCTCCGCTGACGATACGTGCAGCGGAGGCGGTTTATTTTTGTGAGAGCGGGGGTGCCCACGATCGTACGCAACCTCTAGCCTAGCGCACTAACGCAATTTTCGCTCCATGAACATGGCGCCTTCCAGCGGGTTGTAGATGTAAGGCGTCGTCTCGGAAAACCCGAACGCCCGATACAACGCCTGCGCGCTCGTCATCGTCGCCAGCGTATCGAGCCGCATGAAATCGTACGGAAGCTGTTCCGCTGCCTCAATCACTTTTTGCACGAGCGCCCTGCCGATTTTCAACCCGCGATATCGGTCGCGCACATACAGTCTTTTCATCTCGCAAATCCGTTCCTCGCTTTTGCGCAGGGCGATGCAGCCCGCTGCTTCTCCGTCTGCCAGCGCGAGGACCAGCACCCCATCTGGAACCGCATACTTCCCAGGCAACGATTCGCATTCTGCTTCGAAGTCCTGAAAGCCCAGGTCAAGCCCGAGCGACTCGGTGTATTCGCGGAAAAGCTGCTTCACGCTCTCCAGCTCTGCCTCGTGTTCTTCTGTCACATAACGAAATTCGATCATCTGTTCTTTCCTCTCCTGCCTGTCTGTTTTGTCTGTCTCGATGTGAAAAATCGCTGCTTATTTTCTTGCGCTGTGAACGATATACGCCAACCGTTCATCGCTTTGGCAAAAGTCTGCCAAGTTGCCAACGCCCCATTTCGCACTCACTGCTTTCAGCGTCATATCGTGGCGAATGTACTCCTTGGCAAGCAAAATCAGCATCGGGTCTGTCGTCTGAATCGCTTGCGGCACGCGGCCATCGAGGAAGCTGGCGATCAACACCTGCCGGTCGTCCTGGATCACGATGGTCAGTCGCTGGCCCATGCGCCGTTTTTCGATCGCGGAAGTTTCTTCGTGATAGAAGGCGTTGCCGAAAGAAGCCGTTTTTTGATCGGCAAACAACAGGGAGAACAGCCTGATTCCTTGCGCTTGTGCCGCCTCGGCCGCCCCCTTCAATTCATCCAGCTCCTCTTCCCACGCCGACAGCCACACTTCCTCTTTTGCTTGTGTGAGCAAGCTTTGCATGGCGGACAAAATTTTCGCCCGCTCCTCCATGTGCCTGATCACGTGAACCTCCACGGGCTTTTCCATCGCTTGCAGCTCTTGCTCCAAATAGTCAATCGTCTCGACATGCTGTTTTTTCAGATTCGCCATCAGTTCCTTGATCGGCACAGGCCGATACGTTGGCGGCTCTGTCCGCAGTTCGATGACAGCCTGCTTGCTCACCAGCTTGGCAATAACCGCGTACACCATCGACCTGGGAACCCCGCTCTTTTTGCTGATTTCGTACCCGTTTTGCAGCGGTTCTTTCAGCAAAGTCACGTATACTTTTGCTTCATTTTTGGAAAAACCGATTTCCTCAAACTTGTCCAGTAGCAGCTCCATAACAACACCCTTTTTAGTTGTAATAAATATGACCACTATAACTCAATCCGTTTGACGAAGCAACCTGATTCGCGCTGCTCCGGCCAATGCCATAAAAAAACCGCCGCTTTGCCTGTTACGCAAAGCGACGGTTTCCTCTTTGATGCTATTCGTTTAGCCAACCTGCTGCAGCAGCTTTCCCCGCAGTTTGGTCAGCATGTCTTCGGTCATTTTTTCGAGATCAAATTCGGCTTTGAAGCCCCACTCATTCATCGCTGCTGTCGCGTCAATCGAGTTAGGCCAGCTGTCGGCGATCGCCTGACGCACCGGGTCTACGTCGTACGAGAGCGCAAACGTCGGGATGTGCTTGCGGATCGCTGCCGCTACATCTTCCGGCTCGATGCTCATCGCCGTTACGTTGAACGCGTTGCGGTGAATGAGCTTGGATGGGTCTGCTTCCATCAACGCGATGATCGCGTTCAAAGCATCGGGCATGTACATCATGTCCATGTACGTGCCTTTGCCGATGTAGGAAGTGTAAGCCCCGTCGAGAATCGCTTTGTAGTAAATATCTACCGCGTAATCGGTCGTTCCCCCGCCTGGAGGCGCCACGTAGGAGATCAGTCCCGGAAAACGAACGCCGCGCGTATCGACGCCGAACTTTTGGTAGTAGTAATCGCACAGCAGCTCTCCGGACACTTTGTTGACCCCGTACATCGTCGTCGGGCGTTGGATCGTGTCCTGTGGCGTTTTGTCTTTTGGCGTGGACGGCCCGAATGCGCCGATGGAACTAGGGGTGAAAAACTGGCAGTTCAGCTCGCGAGCTGCTTCCAGCGCGTTGACCAGTCCGCCCATGTTCAGGTTCCAGGCAAGCAGCGGTTTCGCTTCAGCGGTAGCCGAAAGCAGTGCAGCCAAATGCATGATCGTATCGACCTGATGGGTTTTCGCCAGCTCGAACATGCGATTTCCGTCCGTTACATCCAAAATCTCGAATGGCCCGGAATCCACCACAGGGTCAGCTTCTTTTTTGCGGATATCTGTCGCGACAACCTGATCGGCTCCGTAAACTTCACGCAGCTTCATGATCAGCTCAGAACCGATTTGCCCCAATGCTCCCGTAACTAATATCTTTTTCATGACAGGATCCCCATTTCTTTCCCAACTTTTTCATAGATGCCAAGGGCGCGATCCAGCATTTCCTTGGTGTGAGCGGCAGTCGGCATGTTGCGTACACGGCCTGTTCCTTTTGGCACGGTCGGGAACACGATCGCCTTGGCGTACACGCCCGCTTCGTACAGACGTTTGCTGAACTCCTGTGTCTGTTGTTCGTCGCCAATGATGCAAGGCGTGATCGGTGTTTCGCTCGCTCCGATGTTGAAGCCAAGCTCTTTCAAGCCTTTTTTCAAATAGTGGCCGTTATCCCACAGCTTGTCGTGAAGCTCTGTGCTGCTTTGCAAAATTTCAATAGCGGCGATGCTTGCAGCCACGTCGGCTGGCGTCAATGCAGTGGAGAACAGGAACGGTCTGCTGCGTACTTTGAGCCAGTCAATCAGCTCCTGGCGTCCAGCGACATAACCGCCGACTACCCCGATCGCTTTCGAGAGCGTACCGATCTGGAAGTCAATTTTATCGGACAAGCCAAAATGCTTGACTGTTCCAGCGCCTTTTCCGAGAACGCCGGAACCGTGAGCATCATCTACATACGTAATGAGGTCAAATTCTTCGGCCACCTCGACGATTTCCGGCAGCTTGGCAATATCGCCATCCATCGAGAAGACGCCATCGGTGATGACCATCAGTTTTTTATATTTACCGGACTCTTTCGCTTCTCTCGCCTTGGCGCGAAGGTCGTCGATGTCGGAGTGGTTAACGCGAATGATTTGCGCGCGCGACAGACGGCAGCCGTCGATAATCGACGCATGGTTCAGCTCGTCTGACAAAATCGCATCGTCCTTGTCCATCACGGCAGAAATAGCTGCCATGTTGCAGTTAAAGCCGGACTGATAAGCGATGGCTGCTTCTGTATGCTTGAAGGCAGCGAGTTTTTCTTCGAGTTTGACATGCAGATCAAGCGTACCATTGATGGTGCGAACCGCCCCTGCTCCAACTCCGTATTTTTGCGCAGCAGCAGTCGCCGCTTCGATCAGGCGCTGGTCTGTTGCCAGTCCCAAATAGTTGTTGGAAGACAGGTTAACCAGTTCTTTTCCCGCAATGGTGATGACAGGGCCGTTTGCGCTTTGCAAAGGATCGATGACGTTGTACAGACCTTTGCTTTTCAAATCAGCCAGATTTTCGTGTAAAAAATGCTCCAATGTTTTGCTCGCCAACGAGAATCCCTCCAGCATCCAACCATCGGGCCTTACATCTGACCATCGTGGAAGTAATTCCCACGAAAACAAATGTGCACCCTACGCGGACATATTTTTCTTATGAAAATCCCTTTAAATCAACCTTATTTACTAATAGGTTACCACCATTTTCTTTAAATGTCCATATCACAAAGACATATTTGATGACGCTTTCAGGCAAATCGCAGAAAGACCTATTCCTACATAAGTTCTCCTTTTGTTGGAATCTTAGACAAAAGCCGCGCAACAAAAAACCACCCTCCTCTTTTCCAGTGGAGCGTGGCTCTTGCTTACTTTTTCGCTTTGGCCGATTTCAACATCCCCGGTTTGGCATCGGATGTGCGGGCAAAGCCATCCCCTGCAAAGCGATGCGTCATCAAAGCTTCGATCGGTTGACCCAGGCGAAAATGCTGATCGACCATCTGCTTGGCGTCTTCCGGGGTCACGTTCTGATACCAGATGCCTTCCGGATAGACGACTACGACACAGGCATCCTCACAGCGCCCGTTGCAGCGCGTGCGGCTCGTATGTACATAGTCGTCCAGACCAGCCTCGGTGATCGCCTCCCGGAGCGCTACCGTCACTTCCTCGCCCCCGTTGCGCATACAGCTCCCGCCATTGCAGAGCAACACATGGTGACGCGTTTGAGACAAATCCCACGTTGCCAATGAACATTCCTCCCGCGAAATAATCGTAACGATTACGTTTTATTTACTTTTCTACTTTACTTTTTCTCATCATGACTGTAAATAGCGCAATTTGCAATTCCCAGAACGTTTCCTTTTTGCTAGAATATATGTTCGTATACAACTATTCCAATCTTTGGAGGGCGGTGGATCACATGTCCGTAACCAAGCAGCGAGATGCCTTGCAACTGCTCCAGACAATCGGGTCTTTTCCCTGGTATGTAGAAAAATTTATCGACCATAAAAAGACGAAAAAAAGCTCCCCTTCCACCTTGCTCGGGTATTTGCGCGACATCGCCTTTTTCTTTCGCTGGATGATGACAGAAGGTTTGACGCAGGCGACAGAGCTCAAGGACATGCCCCTCTCTGACCTGAACGAGCTGAAAAAGGAGACGATCGAAAGCTACGTCTTGTACTTGCAAGAATCGCATCTGTACGAACGCGCCGCCCTGCTGACCAACCCGACGCGCAGCGCGAAAAAAGAGTACAGCGACCGGACGATCAGCCGAAAAATTTCCAGCCTGAAGTCGTTGTTTCATTATTTGGCTGCGCTGGCGGAAGACGAGCATGGCGAGGCGTATTTGAAGCGCAATGTCCTGGCCAAAATCGAGCTGGACGCAACAGAGATGACACCGCTCGCCCGCGCCCACGCCATCCGGGCCAAAATTTTGATCGACGATGAAATTTATCAGTTCGTCGATTTTGTTTACAACGGCTACCTCGCCCACTGTGACACGGAAAAAAAGCGGCAGTACCACCTGCAAAATCGCGACCGGGATACGGCAATGATCGCGCTGATTCTCTCTGGCGGGTTTCGCGTCTCGGAGATCGTCAGCCTGGACTTGTCCGACATCGTCATGGAAAAAAATCAGTTGAAAATGATCAGAAAAGGCAAGAAGGAAGACGCTCCCTTTTTCAGCGACTGGGGCAAGGAGTATCTCGGCCGTTACCTGGCTCTGCGCGACAAGTATCATCCTGGCTCCCAGGAGGACGCTGTTTTCCTCGCCGTATCGCCAACGAAGCCGCACGGCCACCGAATCGAAGTGCGCTCGGTACAAAAGCTGGTCAAAAAATACGCGAAAGCATTCGGGATCCCTGATCTGTCCGTCCACAAGCTGCGGCACAGCTTTGCCACCCAGTTTTTGCGGCTGAATCCCGACCCTCACCAGCTGCAAGCGCAGTTGGGACACTCGAAAATCGAGACGACGATGCAATACGCCCACGTCCTCGAAGATGCGCTGGAGAAAGCGGTCAATCGCACAACCTGACCTGACTCCCCTAAAAAAGCAATCGACCAATCAGCCCTCGCCCTGGCGAACTCAAGCTGATTGGTCTTTGTTTTGCCTTTGCGTTCATCCTCTTTTTCCCCTACAGCCCGGCTGATCGCTGCAACCGTTTGGCAATTTCCAAAAAGTCTTCCCGCGACACCCCTGGCGCAAACTCCTCCGGCAATTCATCCAGATCGGGAACAGGCCCGCCATCCGGGACGCCTTGAATGACCTCCGCGGTTGATCCGTCCGGCAAAGGTCCGCGCCAGATCATCGCGATATCCTGATAGTCCTGGTAGCTGAACGTAAACAGCTTGCGGTTTAGCCCCATGGCAATATACGGATGAGTCGCGTCAAACTGCTCGTTGTCCAAATCCGGGACAGGAAGCATTTTCGTCAAATCGACTCCCGTAGCAATTTCCAGCGCCTTGGCGTAGGCCACCACATGCACGCCGCCTCTGACGAGCAAATAGCCAATCATCGCTCGTGCCGTCGGGTGATCGGTCATCTGGTACACGCGCATTTTGTGGGTGCGCGCCCCGCATTCGAGAAAAAAGTTGTGCAGCAGATCGAGCACGAGATTGCCGCTGGTGAACACGTAGTCGCCCGTCCACGATTTGCCCATCGAATCACCGGGCAGCGCGGTCTGTGCCGAGGCAATGAAATGGTATGTGTTGCGCTTGTTCAAGCCGTTTGCGAGCGGTGTAGTGTCGGGATCGCCAGGCCGCGTAATGCCTTTCATGCACAAGTTGATCGCATTGGATACCAGCTCGACGTGTCCTACCTCTTCTGCCGTGATGCTCGCGACGAGGTCGTAAAACGGCTTCAGCTTCCTTTTCCCGCGAAAATTGAACGATTGATACAAATAGTTGTTCAAAGTCGACATCTCGCCAAAACGGCCGCCCAATAGCTCCTGGACGGCCGCAGCGGCGTTGGCGTCTCCGTATTCCGGCTCCGGAAGCTCGATAGCCAATCGGTTAATCCGTGTAAACAACGCGATTCCCTCCCCCGTCATCCTCCTGTCTTTACTGTTTTATGAGGGGGAAAGGTTGTATCATGTCACTAACTCGGCATGACCCAGACGATTTGCTGTATGCGCACGAAAAACGTAGAGCCGCCGACTCGCAAAACGACGTGGTCGGGCAGGACGTTGACTACGTTTCCTCGGAGGTTTCCTTGCGTCGTTTGGATGGTAACATCACGCTGCACAACGCCTAGCAACGTTTGATACACGAACGGGTCAATCAACGACGTCATCGACGGGGTGTTTGATCCCGGCTGGGACTGGGGCTGATATGGATACGCATTCATGACACTCGTGGCTCCTTCCTGTAGTTCCTCCCCTTACTTTATGCAGCGTTCGGGATATGGGTGAGAGCACAGCTCATCCATGCCGCACGCTCTGCGACAGATGAGTGAACAGCTACAACCCCTACTGCCTGCCCTGTGACTGATGAGCAAACAGCTACAACCCTACTGCCTGCCCTTCGACAGATGAGTGAACAGCAACCCTGCCGCCTCCTCTGTAACTGACGAGTGCCCCCCGCAAAAAAAAGCCCGGCCCCCTGCCTTTCAGACAGAAGACCGAGCCTCGCTTCATTAATCGTGTAAGGATGGAGTTACAGCGAAGACTTGCCCTTGCTGTTCTTCGCTCCCGTAACCACTACGTTTTCCAGCTTGGCCGCTTTGAGCGTCTCTTGATCGATGACGTTCAGCTCCGCCATTCTGTTCAGGACAACCGCCTGACGGGACTTGGCCTTTTCCCAATGCTTCACAGGCGAATACGCTTCCGGCGCCTTTGGCAAAGACGCGAGGATCGCGGTTTCCCCGATCGTCAGCGGAACTTTTCCCCCTGCTGTTGCCGCAGATTTGTTGAAGTAAAACTGGGCAGCTTCGCCGATGCCGTAGTGCCCGTGTCCGAAGTAAATCACGTTCAGGTACATTTCCAGCAACTCTTTTTTGCTGTAGCGCTGTTCCAGTTGCAAGGCAATCGCCATTTCCTTGACTTTTCTGCCCATCGTTTTGTCATGGGTCAAAAACAGGTTGCGGGCGAGCTGCATCGTGATCGTGCTGCCCCCCTGCACGTAGGCGCCTTCGCGAACATCGATCCAGATCGCCCGGGCAAGCCCGTACGGATCGACTCCCGGATGCTGCATGTACCGATGATCTTCAATCGCCACGAACGACTTCCAGACATAATCAGGCATCTCGTCGAGCTTGACGTAGGCACCGTGAGCCGGGTGCTGCACGGCCGCCAGCTTTTGGTCATCGATCCACCAGTTGCCGGCCCAGGTCAAGACAACCGGAGTCAAAATCGTGACAATCAACATGAAAACGAGCAAAATGCCCGCTCTTTTTTTCCACGACCATGCCCGCTTTCGCACTGGCTGGTTTACGGTTGCTGCTGCATATGGATTCGCGTTTCCCCCTACCGGGACGGAAAGCTGGTTCATGCTACATTCCCCCTTGCCTTGCAGTACACCTTCATTGTAAGGAAGGGGGATGTTTTCTCCCATCGAATCCACTTACAGCAAGCTTACAATTTCGTAAGGCTTACCCCGATCAATAGCGGTGCGTTCCGGCCTCCTGCTGGCGCAGCTCGATCCGTCTGATCTTGCCCGATGTCGTTTTCGGCAGTTCCTGGACAAATTCGATCTTGCGCGGATATTTGTACGGCGCAGTCAATGTCTTGACATGATCCTGAAGCTCGGCAACCAGCCCGTCAGACGGCGTCTGGCCTTTTTTCAAAATCACAAACGCCTTCACCACATGTCCGCGCTCCGGATCGGGACTGGCAACCGCCGCGCACTCGGCCACTGCCGGATGCTTGACCAGCGCATCTTCCACTTCGAATGGCCCGATCGTATAGCCGCCAGAGATGATGATGTCATCCGAGCGGCCTTCGAACCAGATGTAGCCGTCCTCATCCATCTGCCCCTGATCGCCCGTAACGTACCAGTCGCCACGGAAAGCTCTCGCCGTGCGCTCGGGATCGTCCAGGTACCCTTTGAACAGCGCCACCAGATTGCGGTCAATGGCAATATCGCCGACTTTGCCGACGGGCAGCTCGTGCCCTTCCTCGTCAATAATCGCGATCCGCACGACTGGCGAAGGCTTGCCCATCGAGCCAGGCTTCGGCTCCATGCCGACAAAGGTGCCGACCAAAAGCGTGCTTTCCGTCTGTCCATAGCCGTCGCGCACCGTCAACGCAAATTCGCGACGGAACGTGTCAATCACTTCCCGATTCAACGGCTCGCCTGCCGAACATGCCGAGCGCAGCGCTTGCAGCTTGTACTGCGACAGATCGGATACTTTTGCCATCAGCCTGTATTCGGTTGGCGTGGCACACAGCACGGAAACGGGGTAATTTTGCAAAATAGTCAAATAGTTTTCGGCAACGAACCGTCCTTTGTAGACGAACGCCGTCGCTCCCATCCCCAACGTGGATACGAACGGACTCCAGATCCATTTCGCCCACCCAGGGCCTGCTGTCGCCCAGACCAGGTCGCCTTCGCGCACATCGAGCCACTGCTTGGCTGCTACCGCCAGATGGGCGAACGGCCAGCCGTGGACGTGCATGACGCCTTTTGGCCCGCCTGTCGTCCCGGACGTGTAGGACAAAAACGCAAGCTCGTCAGCGTCCGTATCTGCTGCGGTACATTCTTCACTCTGCCCTTCCATCAGTCCGGCAAGCGATACCCAGCCGTCTTTGCCTGCTCCTGTTGTGATGTAA
Source organism: Brevibacillus sp. FSL K6-0770 (assembly GCF_038000275.1). Classification (NCBI taxonomy): domain Bacteria; kingdom Bacillati; phylum Bacillota; class Bacilli; order Caryophanales; family Paenibacillaceae; genus Brevibacillus; species Brevibacillus sp. FSL K6-0770. Next base: position 2,643,227 of record NZ_JBBOBQ010000001.1, on the reverse strand, counting down.
TGCGTCAAGCTTGGGCAGTTGCCGCGAGTCGGCTCCACCTCGTCCATCACCCCGTCAAAGCTGATGACTGCTTTCGCTCTGGCGTGGTTCACCCGATATTCGATGTCTTTGTAGCGCAGCATTTCCGATCCGGGCATGATGACGGCGCCCAGCTTCAGCAAGGCGAGGTACAGTCCGTAGGCAAGTGTGCCGCGAGAGACGAGCACCAGCACCCGATCCTTTTCGCCAATCCCGATGGAGCCAAGTGCATTGGCGATGCGATTGGAATAGCGGCGCAACTCCTCATAGGTCAAAATGTGTTCGTTTCCTTGCTCGTCCAGTTCCCAGACAGCGCGTCTTTCCGGGTTCTTTTTCGCCCACTCATCGACTTGCGCCGCGAAGTTGTATTTGACTGGCATGTTCAATTTCAAATGACACACCCCCACTTTGTTTACCTTTGTTTACGTATGTAAAAAGACACTTCGACGTTTTTTTAATTTTTCCTCTTTACACTCTATTCAAACAAAAGAAAAACAGCGTCATGATACAAAAATTGGCACGCCATACGGGCGAAACGATTATGGCACTTCCTACGTCATACATAACAAAGGCCCCCATGCAGATGCACGAGAGCCGATTCGAACTGATGACACTGTATGAAGGTTACAGAACGCGCTTGACTTTGACAACACGCTTTTCCCAGTTCGTCCCATCGTACTTGGAGTATGTCACACCAGGACTGCCGTACGTGTGCAAGATTTTGCCGTTTCCAGCATAGATCGCCACGTGCGTGATCCGGTCGGAGGAGCTGTTGGCGGAAGCCTTCATGAAGAGCAGGTCACCTTTTTGCAGGTTCTTCTTGGACACAGTCGTACCTACTGTGGATTGCTGGCGGGAGTCGCGCGGCAACGTGATTCCCGCTTCCTTGAAGACGCGCTGCGTGAAGGAAGAGCAGTCAAACGTTTTGGTGCTGCTGCTGGAAGAACCGTACTTGTATTTCGTTCCCATATACTTTTCACCGATCTTGATTACTTTGTTGGCAAGATCGCTTGGAGCTTGTTGTGTATCGTCTCCGGAATTATCCGAAGAGCTTGTCTCTTCCAAAATGCGGCGAGCCCCTACGAATTTGTCGCTGTACTCGGAATAGCTTTTCACGACAACGGCATCCTCGCCTTGGGAGGAATAGACGAATTGATCATTGCCTATGTATATTCCCATAAAAGATGCGCTTCCGCTTCCTGTCGATGAGAAGAATACCAGGTCTCCCGGCTCAACGCTGTCTTGGGAGACTTTTTTGCCTGCCTTGGACAAGCTTGAGATCGTGCTGCCGATTGTGATGCCGACTTGTTTGTACGTATACGTAGCCAGCTCTGCGGAACCGAATTGTTTTGGACCTTTTGCTTTATATTCATAATCTTTCCCAATCAGCGATGTGGCAATATTGACTACATCAGATTGTTTTGAATCTTGCGTCTTAGCGGCCGCCTGTCCAACTTGACCACCCATTAACAGGGACGTACTCAGTAGGACTGCTATTGTTGACTTCATTACCCAATCTCGTTTCGTCACTTTCTTTTCCTCCTTGTTATGTTGTGGCACCCGTCTTGGGTACATGGACAGATTACCGCAGGAGGAAACAGGAGGATAAGACCGTAAAATTTACCAATTCAGGAATTAGTAGCATCGGACTACTCAGAAAACAAGCGGCAAAGTAGGCTGTTCTTGCCTTTTAGTTCCATAGCACCAGAATCCATTGAGAAACGATTTCAATGGCGCGATGCACGAAAAAAACCCATCTTCTGCCTGATCATGTCAGAAGATGGGTTTTCTCTTGGCGGAGTAAGGCTTGTTATCCTTTCAATCTGGCGGTAAACTGGCCCCGCTCTTCGTCGCCCCATTTGAGTGTCAGCACATCGCCGTCTGCCACTGGCCCGACACCAGCTGGTGTTCCCGTGTAAATGATGTCGCCAGCTCCCAGACCGAAATGTTCTTCTACATAAGCCAAAATCGTTTCCAGATCAAAGATGACGTCGCTAATATTGCCTCGCTGAACTTGCTCGCCGTTTTTATGCAGCGAAAAGTCGGCTTGCTGCAAGGCAGACAGCCCCGAGAACGGCTGAAACGGCGTCAAGATTGCGGAATTTTTAAACCCTTTGGCAAGCAGCCACGGATGGCCAGCGCTTTTCAGCTCGCTTTGCACATCGCGCAACGTAAAATCAATGCCCAAGGCGACTTTGTCAATCACCTGCTCAAGCGCACAGCCTGGCTCATACGGTCTTGCGATATGCACGACAATCTCCGCTTCATAATGAAGCTCGCCGCGCGTGCCAGGCAGCGCGATTTCCTGCCCGTTCGTCATGGCCAAAGCGTGTGTCGGCTTGGCAAAAATCATCGGCTTTTTCGGTACGTCATTCCCCAGCTCAGCCGCGTGCAGTCGGTAGTTGCGGCCCACACAGTATATATTGCGGATTTGTTCCATTTTTGTCCTCTCCTTATGAAAGCTTGTCGCTCCCATTTACTATATCATGGCAGAGAGGACGGCAAAAGCCGCTCAATACTCGTCAAAGCAGTTGTCATAGCCCGGCCACAGCCTTGCGTTTCCTCTGGCCTCCACTTCAAATACGGTATCGCAAATCGCTTCCAGCGCGCTCTCCAAATCCGTTGCTTCATCAGAAGCCCACATGAACCCGTAGCGGAGCCTGACCATTTGTTCGTTCTTTTCATACAGGACGAACTCCAGTTGCTGGTGCTGCTCAATGACCGCTTTGCGCGCCAGAACGGTTGCGTCGAGCGAAAACAATCCATCCCACTCCGAGATGACATAAGTGGAAGTCACCTCGATCCAGAGAGCGCAAGCATCGTTTTTCCGGCGAAAGACAACAGAGTCTTCGCGATAAAATCCGTATCCAGAAGGAAGGGCGCCTTGAAGCTTGAATGCAATTCCTACAGGCAAGTCTTCCGGCTTCAGTGCTCCGACAAACCTTCCCGGCAAAAGATAGTATTCATCTTGCTGGCAAGAGCTGAGAGGCTCCCCCATCACGAGCACGCGCTGGTTCTTTTTCTCGCCTGTCACCTGTACGTACATTGCGGCACCTCCTTTTCACACAGTATGGTCACGAATGCCTGCCTCAAAACCAAATTGTGCGTGGCTCTATCCATTATTTTACTTTTCCTGAAGACAAAAAAACAGAGAGGTACATCCCAATTTGATGTCCTCCCCGGATTTGCCTGGCTATTCGCGATTAGGCACGCACGATGGCGATTACTACATCGCTGTCTTTGTATGTTTTGGCTTTCACTTTAACGGGAAAATCGTACGGATTTTGAAATTGAAAATCAAGCACACCGAAGGCAACGGTCGCATCCTGGCCCGCTGGCACGTAGCCCACAGACTTGCTGTGATTGTGGCGCTCGACGATCGTCATTCCCGCCTCCGCTGTCGCGTTGTACAAGGTGCTGGAGACTTGGCAAATCCCGCCGCCGAAATCGTCTGTAAGCTGTCCGTTCAAGATGACGCCAGCCTGCTTCCAGCCGTCTTCCTCCAAATTGGAGTTTCCGACTTCTTTATTATAAGAAAAGACAGCTTGTGGCGCGATCTTCTCGTTGTTGATTTTTTTCATCGCCTTTTTGATGTTGTGCTTGCGTGCATCTGTGCTGTCTTTCATCGTCGTATGGTAAAAGCCGAGGACGTCTTTGTCTTTGATGTCCATTTTGTCCAAAAAGGCTTCGCGCTGCTCAGTCAAGGAAAGCTCAGCCGTATCCAAGGCAAAGGCAGGAACGGACAAAGCGTGCGTCCATCCGGAAAACAATAAAGCCGTCATCACACCTACTCGCCAAAGCCGAAGTTTGTTCATGCTCCTCTTCTCCCTCGCTTCCATTCATGCTGTCTGTGTATCAGTCGGGCTTGCAAGAACCAAGCCACAACCTCGCTATCCTACTGTAGCCCATGCATGAATGAGCGAGCAACCTGCAAATCTTGGACCGCTTGCCTAGAAAAAGGAAGACCGCTCCCATCCGGGCGGTCTGTCCTGGCTATGTGGCTTTTCTTTTGCACAAACGGGAATGATCTCTCAGCCCAATGCCTGGACGACCTGCTCCAGCTTCTTGGTGTTGGCAATCATTCCGTTGTTCATCCACGTCAAAAAGTCGACCTCGTAAACGTGCTGGTTGCGAACGGCTGGAAGTGCGCTCCACACAGGATCAGCGAGTATGTCACGCTCCGCTCCGGGCGCTTGCGTATGCCACTTGTCAAAGGTCACAAACAGATGGTCAGCTTGCAGATGCGCTAGTTGCTCCCTGGTCAGGCTGACCATCGGTGCATGCTCCGTCTCGGTAAAACCAGGGTATTGCCGATACGGATGCAGCCCCAAATCACGATACAATACAGAGCCGCTGAACCCTTTTTCTGCATTTGCGTACAGAAAAATATGGTCGGCGGAAATGCGCAGGCAAGCAACCGACTGCTTGTCCGCGATGCCTTGCAAATCACGGCGCGCGCGCTGGGCTTTTGCTTCATAGGCAGCAATCTGTTCCTCCGCCTGCTCTGTCCGCCCGAAATAATCGGCTACTTTGCGCAGCAAAAAGCGCCAATTCTCGCTTGATTGCGGCAACACGCACGTGTGGGAGATGCGTCGGCACTGCTCGTACAAGTAATATTCGTTGTTGAACCCCACATGCGCAGCGATATCTTGCAAACGGTCGTCGGTTTGCGCCAGCATTTTTTTCGTGCGCTCAATCCGCACGTCGTTCAAAAAATCGAGCGGCAGCTGCCCTGTCGCCTGTTTAAACAATCGTGTAAACCGCCAACGATCCACCTGGACGATACGCGCCAACTCTTCTACGGTCAACATCTCCTGGCAATAATGAAGCATGTGCTGGATCGAGCGCTCCACGGCTCCGCGCTTGTCGGGCACGCTTGCGGAATCGGCAGACAGCCGCTTGTTTTGGAACAGTAACAAAAGCAATTGCTGAAACCGAACCTGACAGGCAAACGCCGCTGTCTCCTTCTGCGCGAAACGACAGCGCATCATTTCATCCAGCCATTCCAGACAGAGCGAAAACGGAACACCTTGCACCGCTCCCCAGCAAGGAAAGTGCTTGTACGGCTCCCCTGGCTCATCGGCGCTGTTCGGCTTCTACCTGTGCATCGAAAAAGCGAGCCAGTAAACTGATTGCTAGGTATCTACCATGAGCTTTTTCACTTTTTGAAAATGAAATTCATTATCATCAACTCCGATTGTAGCGAAAAAAAGAAAGCTCTTCAACCTATGTTGAAAAACTTTCTTCTGCGTCAATCGCGCTATTGTTTTAGCTGGCAAACAGCTTCAGCAGCTCGTCCATTTTTTTGTGGTTCGCCATAATCGCGCCCGTCTGCCAGTAAGAACGCTCCACCGGATAGACGTTGCCTTTTTTCACCGCAGGGACCGTCTGCCAGACCGGATTTTTCAACAGCTCCTGCAATGCCTGCTCGTTGCCCGCTTCTGCCCACGTTCCATTCGACGGCAAAATAATCAGATGATCAGCGTCAAGCTGCGGCAACGAGTCGCTTTGCACTGCCTGTCCGCTCGCCCCTTCTTTTGCCGCGCAGCCTGTCAGCGCAATCGCCGTTGACAATGCGAACGCCAGCAGACCCGTTTTTCTGGAACTCAACCGCTTCACATCAACCACTCCTACAATATAAATGATTCTCATTATCACTGATTCACAAGCATTGTATCCCATGCCCCCCATTCTCTCAATGCACTTTCTCGACAGTGGCGTTTATACAAATTTGTCTGTTGCTGGTTTCCATAAAAGAAACAGCGGCGAGCCAAGACCTGAAACGAAGTCCTGGACTGCCGCTGTTGTGAGGAAACTGGCCAAGGAAATAGTTTCCCCGTTGCGTAATGCCTGGCTCAATTCCAGAAATATTTCATCTCTCTAAATCCCACATCCCATAATTGTTCATTTCCCTCAATGGTGATCGTCAGCTCATTTGCTTGTTCGAGGAAAATTTCAAACACTCCCGGCTCATGGAGTTGGTCTTCTGCAGCCGCGAACAGAAACTCATGTCCATCGACGGCAACCCTTATGCTTCCAGTAAAATCGTTTTGGTCAGGAATCCCATAATACAAGGAGAGAAAAAGCTCCTTGTTGCCCAACGTATACGTGTACGTTTCCCTGTTTTTGCCTTCGGCGCTGTACACATTGTATATAGGTTCTACCTGTTGACCGCCGATTTTAAAGCTGTATGGTTTGCTTCCCGTTGCTGGATTTCCGGTGCTATCTGTCAGTTCATGTAACGCCACAAAAGGTCCTGCTTCTTTGGTGAACACTTTGTCAACAATCGCGCAAAATCCCCACACCCCGATCATCAGGACGACAATGGAAATGCCTGTCGCAGCTATATTTCTCCAGACGTTTTTGGTCCGCATGCCCAGTTTGTACGCCCCGAATCCGATTGCTGCCCCTGATGAGTTTTGAATGACGTCGTTCACATCGAAGCTGCCGAGCAAAGTGAGCGCCTGAATGGTTTCCAGCACAAGAATGGACAGCAAAAACCATGCGATGAATCGAACAAAGCTGGTCCGGTATAGCAACGGAATCAACACGCCAAAAGGGATGAAAGCGGCAATGTTGCCAAAATCCACAAAATCCATCAGTGTAGGATGAAGCAAATCTGCTATACTTGGCAGCTTGAAAAAACTGTCCGGTACAAAAAGAAAGGTGTAGTCGGTCATTTGCCCGATCGTATCTAACCTGCCGAAAGCGAGAAAGATAAAATACAGAATCACCATGGTATAAAGTATCGTTATGGCAAGAATGATCTTGCGCTGCTGGGTAGTCATGGTTTGCTCCTCCAAAGACGATTGCCTATCATGCATGCTCTTGCTTCAACGCATCGATAATGTTTTCTCCTTTTACTTTCGCGCCGGCATACAGCATGGCGGAGCCGACGATGACAAATACGGCGGCAATGACAGACAGAATACTCATCCAGGGCAAGGCGAATCCATAGCTGAATTTGTTCGCCAATGCTCGATAGATCAGATACATCACGACGAAGCTGATGGGAAGCCCAAACAGCAGCGCCTTGACCCCGTAAAAAATACTTTCGTAGTTCAGCATCTTCGCAAAGCCTTTTGGCGTCATTCCAACAGATTTCAGCATCGCAAATTCTCGCTTGCGAAGGGCTACACCCGTCGAGATCGTGTTAAAAATGTTCGCAATGGAAATCGCTGAAATTAATACGATAAAGCCATAGGAAAAGACGGACATCAACAAAATCCGTTGTTCTTTGCTTTTTCTGGATTGATACAAATTGTAGACGTGCAGATTTGTCTCATGCAGCTCTTCGATTTCTTGCTGCGTTTTCAACGGTTCCGTACTTTTCAAATGGAGAAAGGTCTGAACGTGAGCCAGCTCCTCGGCATCAGCGAGTCGATTCATGACGCGTTCCGAAACGACGATGTTTAACCAGCCTATTTCTGGCGTGTTCATCCCCATAGGAGCTTGATCCGTCAACGCAGCAACGGTCACTTTGTTTCCCTTCGTTTTTTCTCCCGTTTCTTTATCGCTTTTCGCAAACTCGATACTTTCACCGACTTGTGTATAGATCGCCTTCGCTTGGACATATTTCCCCGTAGCCATCTCTTTGTAATGAATCGTATCCAGCACAATCGCGGCAGGCTGATCCGGATTCGTAAGCTGTTCGTAATCTGCGCCGACCGCTTTGGCATAAGCTTGCAGACTCGAATCGTCTAAGGCGTGAATTATTATATCGTAAGCATATTTTCCGTTCCGGAGCAAACTCCTATCCTGCTTAACCTTCTCTCGCAATTCATCGGCGATGAGCGCTTCGTCGACCCAAGCGTTTCGGTACAACGCGTGAATCACGTTGTACTCCGTTACGTTATCAAGGGAGGCAATCGATTGAACCAGCCTGTCGTCGATTCTTTTTCCATCGCCGTACGATACTTCCATATCGTAATTGACGCCTTCCTGCGACAGTTCGATGGATTGCTTCAGACTGGCGGTAAAAAACGATACCGATAAAAACAAAACGATGCTGATGACGAGCGAAAAAACGATGGCATGGTATCTCCGTTTGTTCCTTTTCAAGTTTTTCAAGCCGATCTCCGCTTCGATGCCAAACAGCTTGCGAACGAGCTTTGACGTTTTCACCGCTTTGGCCGTAAGCTTTACATCGGTAGTTTGGCGAATCGCGTCCATGGCGGAAATCTTGGATGCTTTGACAGCCGGGAGATACGTCGAAATGAAAATCGTCAACATCGAAACAACACAGGTAATCAGGATCGATAACGGTGTGACGACGAGCGTCAGCTTTTCCGCCGTCCATAATGCCCCTTGAATCATGGAGTTTATGAACCAAATCGTAATCCCGATCCCGGCAAGACCGCACAGGATGCCAACGGGAATGCTGATCAAGCCAATAACGACACCTTCAAAAAGCACTGAATTTCTCTTCTGCCTTTTCGTAGCCCCCACGCTCGCAAGCATCCCTAAATGGCGGGAACGTTCCGAGACGGATATGGCAAAAGCATTGTAGATGAGCGACACCGAGCCGATCATAATGACCGCCATCAGAATCGCCGTTAATGAAAACATCATGCTGTACGACGCTTCGCTTTTGGACAAGCCGTAATAATGAAGCAAGTCGTTATTATAGTGAACGGTTTCGATCTGGTTGCTCTCAGCCAAATTTTCCGCATGAGCGAACAAGGTCGGATTGACTTTCTGCAAAGCTACCGCTGCATTAACCCGATCGTTTGCCCCCATGATGGTTTCATCGACATAGCTAATGACCGTATACCCCGGTGCCCACGCCGTTTCCCATTGTGGACGCTTGATGAAGCCTACCACCGTGTACTCTCTTGTCTTTAGATGCTGCAACGTTTCGGTCAACTGGTTTTCTGCCCTGCGCAGCGGTTCGGTTTGATCCAGGGGATGATCGCCCCCGTTCTCGAAGCGTTCGCCGACGTGAAGGGTGAGACGATCGCCGATTTCGTACTTCACTTTGGCGTTCGTGGCAACGGCTTCGGAAATAACGACTTCCTTGTCCGTTTGCGGAAGACGCCCCTTGCTCAATTCAACCGGAAATTGCGCGAAGCCTTGCGCATCATATTGCTTGATGAACAAGTACGGCTTGTTTGCATTTTGGCTCCCTGCTAATCGGGAATAGCCGAGATCTCGTGTGATCGCAACGGTTTTGGTTGCCTCATCGTCGCGGATCGCCGCAAGCTGTTCTTTGTTTACATCTTGATATTGGACGTGCCACTCCCCATTATCTGCGATGGCTTGCCTGATCATTAAATCCGCAAAGGAAAAAACGAGCGTAGCAACAGCGGTCACCATCGCGACGGAAATGATGACGCCGATGATCGTTACGAGCGTTCGTCTCTTGTTTTGCTGCAAATGCCGGATGGTTAGCGTATGGACAATGTTCATCGCCGGATCACCTCGTCTTTGGCAATCCTTCCGTCTTCAATCGAAATGATCCTGTCGGCTTGCAAGGCGATGCGTTCGTCGTGCGTGATGACGATCAGCGTCTGATGATAAGTTTTATTCAACATTTTTAACAAGTCGACGATCTCGCTGCTGTTTTTGCTGTCCAGATTCCCGGTCGGTTCGTCTGCCAGCATGATCGCAGGATTGCTGATCAGCGCGCGGCCGATCGAAACCCGCTGCTGCTGCCCGCCGGATAATTGATTGGGCAAGTGGTTTAAGCGATGCTGCAAATTCAACGTATTCACAAGACTGTCCAGCTGCTTTTTATCTACCTTTTGTTGATCCAGCAAGAGCGGCAACGTCATGTTCTCTTCCACCGTCAGGACGGGAATCAGATTGAAAAACTGGTAGATCAGACCGATTTGTCTGCGCCGAAAGATGGCGAGCTGTGTTTCGTTCAAGGCATACATGTCCGTCTCTTCCACAAAAACGTTGCCGCCAGTCGGCCGATCTACGCCGCCCAGCATATGCAGAAGCGTTGATTTTCCCGAGCCGGACGGGCCGATAATCGCGACAAATTCGCCTTTTTGGACCGAAAAAGAAACATCGTCAAGCGCCTTCACCGCCGACTCGCCTTTGCCGTATGTTTTGGACAAATGCTCAATCTTTAAAATTTCCATTGTCAAACCTCCATAGCTGTGCTGATGGCTATCATTTTAATGGGCTAAAATGACTTTCAAGTGACGATGAAGGTGACAATTTAGTCACTTACGGACTGCCGCTAAATCACTTGCTTATAAAATTTCATCCGAAACTCGGTCCCCTTCTCGCTGCTGCTCGTCACATCGATCACGCCGTTCTGGCTGGCAACGATGCTGTGCGCCATCGCAAGCCCGATGCCGATGCTCCCTTCACTGGCGTTCTTGCCTTTGTAAAAACGTTTAAAAATATACGGCAAATCTTCTTTCGGAATGCCTTTTCCGTTGTCGGCAATGATTATTTCGGTAAACAACGCGTTTTCGAAAAAGGTGATCGCGATTGCTCCGCCTTCATGCGTGTGCTCCACAGCATTTTTCAAAATGTTGATGATTGCCTCGGCTGTCCAATTGAAATCGCCGACAAAAGAGACGTCGGCATCGCCTGCGATGGAAACCGTTTGTCGCTTGATGTCCAGCGGAATCATCACCGGCTCCAGCGCCTTTTCGATCAGGCTGTTCACCGGGATTCGATCTTTTTTGAATGGGACCGTCTTCGCGTCGATTTTCGACAGCTTTAATAAGGAAGAAACAAGCCAATCGATGCGTTCCAGCTGGATGCGAATATTGTGGGTGAACTCCGTTCTTTTGGCCGGAGGGAGGTCGGGGTCGCTTACTAAATCCGCCATGACCGTCATAGAGGTGAGCGGCGTTTTGAGCTGATGCGAAATATCGGAAATCGCATCCGTCAGTTGCCTTTTATCCCGTTGCAAAAGCGAGCGGTGCTCCGAGAGCATGAGCGTCACTTTGTATATATTGTTTTTTAAAATGCTCAGCTCGCCTTCTTGATTATCGCGAACGTCAAGGGAGTCATTGCCGTTGCTAATTTCCCGCAAATAGACGGACAGCTTGTCAAGCTCGCGATATCTCCATCTGGTAAATAACAAACTGCTGCCCATGAGCAAAATCGATAAAATGAACACGAGCGCTGCGGCGACAGGCGAAATAAAAGCAGCGGCAACGAGCGCCGTTACACTGATCAAGCCCATGACGAACAATAACATTTGAATTTCCCGATTTCGCAGCATCTACTCACCAACCTTATAGCCGAAACCGCGGACCGTTTTGATCAATGTCGGATGTTGCGGATCATCCTCCAGCTTTTCCCGCAGCCTTTTGATATAAACGGTTAACGTATTATCGTTCACGAAGTCGCCAGCCACGTCCCAGATTTGCTCCAACAACTGATTTCTTGTGAGCACTTGTCCAATATGGTTTCCAAAAATCAGCAACAGGCGATACTCCAAGGCGGTCAACGGAATTTCAGTGCCGTTTTTATGCACTTTGCCCTCCAACGTATTGATGCGGACATGGTCGATGTCTATGATCGTTTTCGTTTGAGACAGCTTCTGGTATCTGCGCAAGACAGACTTGATTCGGGAGAGAAGCTCGCGAATCCGAAAAGGTTTGGTAATATAATCGTCGGCCCCCATGTCAAGCCCCATCACGACATTGACTTCATCGTCGATCACCGTCAAAAAGATAACCGGGATGTCTCGGCGGTCTTTCACCATTTTGCACAGTTCATAGCCATTTCCGTCCGGAAGCGATAAATCAAACAAGCATAAAGCGAATTGATCGATGTCTTCGGCGAGCACCTTTTTCGCTGAGGCGACATCATGGCAAAGCACGGTGGAAAAGTGGTCTTGATGCAGCGAATATTCCAGACCGGACGCGATCGTTTTGTCATCTTCGACTACTAAAATTTTCATCCGCAGATCATCCTTATGATAGAATCACATTCATTTTCCGACTTAATTTCGGCATTATAACAAATTTTTTCTGCAACAGGCAAAAAAATGGCCGTTTCGACGCGCGTGAATGGCGAAACGGCTGTTTTGGTTGCTTGATTCTGATTGCGGAATGAGTTATCCGACCTTCCACCAGAAAATTCCTAATTCCTAAGTTATTTGTTATCATGTTGATAGTTAGCATGTTGCGTTGTGTAACTTCATAGGCAGGGGGAAACTCATGACAGTAGAGGAACGGATTCATCATTGGTTCGAGTCATACGAGAGAAATGGTTACCTGAACGGGTCAATATTGGTTGCTTCCAATGGAAAAATTCTCCTAAACAAAGGATTTGGTATGGCGAATCGGGAACATCAGGTACCGAATACGCCTAACACGAAATTTCGCATCGGTTCCATTACGAAGGCTTTTACAGCTATGTGCATTTTTCAATTACACGAGAAACAAAAATTGAACATAACGGATTATGTCAGCAAGTATCTCCCCTATTATCCCAATAGGAACGGCGTCACGATTTATCATTGCTTAACAAATACATCTGGCATTCCCAATTATACAAGTCATCCAGACTTTTGGTTGCGTACCATGAGACTTCCCTCCTCGTTGCATCAACTTATCGATTCATTTAAAGAGCAAGATTTGGACTTTGAGCCTGGAAGTAACTACGGTTACTCAAACTCTGGCTATGCGTTATTGACTGCCATCATTGAAGCTGTTTCAGGCATGTCCTATGCTGAATATTTACAGCAGCATATTTGTCTTCCGTTGGGTATGTATCATACGGGATGTGATGATGGCGTAAAAGTTATACCTGGTTTGGCTTCCGGATATTCATTTTGGGAAGAACCGATTCATCCCGCCCATCCAGATATGTCTTTTCCGTTAGGAGCATATGGCATGTACTCTACTACGGAAGATTTGCTTATTTGGGATCAAGCCTTACAATCAGCGAAGCTTCTTAACCAAGAACTATCGGAGAAAATGTTTACTCCGAATCTCGGCTCCTATGCTTGTGGTTGGATGATCACTGAATTATTCGGTAGAAAATGTATGCACCACTTTGGAGATATTAGCGGATTCTTTAGTGATTTCCTCAGATTTTTGGAGAATCAAGTTACGATCATCTTTTTGAGCAATTTAAATGTTACCCCTGTCACACATTTAAGTAGAGAAATAGCAAAAACCATATTTGAGGAACATGTCACTTTCCCACCCCCCGCTGACCGTATTGAGTTCACAAAGCTGGACTTTCTAACGGGAAGCTATTTCATTGAAAACAAGATCAATATATCCCTGGAAGTTTCTGCGAAAAATCAGGAACTTTATTTAACGGTTCCGAAAATGTATGGCGTGTTATATAAATTCAAGCTTACTCCGGTCAGTCATGACTCTACCAAGACAACTTTTATCACGGAAACCATTTATGAACAGCTTACGTTTTATCATTCAGCGTCCGGCGAAATAACACAGCTGGAGTACACCGACTATTACGGCGATATTCATAAGGCGTGTAAGGTAGAATCGTTGGGCCATACATGACCGGATAAAGCACTCCCTTTCCGGTCAAGCCTCCCCTTAACACCTCGGCTGGCTTATCCAGCGAAAAATAAAAAGGAGCTTGTCACAACATGACAGCTCCTAGAAATCCAATAGGTTCATACGACTTGTGCTCTAGCCAACAAACGTGCCAAGCAAAGACGGCCATACAGAAATGTTCTCGCGGCAGTGTGGACATACTGTTTCCCCCGCTAAATAATGCAGCTGCCTCACCAATGTTTGCTCCCCGATCGCTTCCGCCTGCTCCGCTAATGTTCGAATTTCTTCCTCTGCAAAAGACGGGGCCGGAACGATTTCATGGGGTGTCTGCTCCGTGTGAAAGACGGGATCTTGTTGAAACACTTGCAGGATTTTTGCCGGATGATCTTCCTGAGGCCATATGTATACATCTTCTGTGCAGGCCGGGCACACGGCCACATACTCGTCGCCGTTCATAAAAGTCATCAACATATTGGCAACAGCATGCGAACCTCGATAAGCGGCATCCGCCACCAAAATATAACGCTTCTCCGTCTCATCCAGGGAAGAATCGGCTGCATAGGAGAATACTTCTTTTGTTAGCGCCTTGAGCTTCGCAATGGCCTCTTCATATTCACGATACAATTCCATACAGACAGAGCTGCCTGCATCTTCAGCCAACTCCGCCCAAGATTCGGGAAATGGGTCCTCGTCGCGCTCATCGCGGCTTGCCTCGATGACACCGCAATTGATAAACAGCTCTTTGCGCACTTCCGCATCAGATGTAGAGCAGGCTATTTGTGCCAAAAACGGCATCGCCGCATATGTAGCCGTATAGATCGTATTTTGGTGGAACAAGTGTTCCTGAAAAAGTTCGTCAAAAATGCCCTGGTCATATTCCTGTATCAATTGCTGTAATAACACAGGTACGTTGTCTGCGGTACTGTAAGGTCCTGTCAGCTTTCCCCATATATCGCTATCCCACTTTAGCAAGTTTTTCCTCCGTTGGTGAGCAGGCTCAAGCCTCTTCCTTTTCTCCCATGAGCCTGCCTCTATCGTTTATTGGCTGACGAGCAAATCCAATCGCCCTTTCCATTGTTGTTCCAGCGCAGTTTCTCGTTTTCTCGCAAAAGCAGTGCGTTTCAGCCGGAATGGTCTGCAAATCAATCTGGTAGAGCTTTCCTCTTACCCGTTCAGCTTATTGTATCACATGAAAAGATTGGCAACAGGGTCAAACATCCCAACTCTTGGAAATCATACAGGATGCTTCTTTGCTTAATGGATTAATCGGGTGATACTGATACTGCTACGGCACGGCACAGCGCGCCCCACTGCTCTCACTTCCGCCCGCGCAGTATCGTGATCGTGCGAATCGCCGTCTTTTGGGAGCTGTGGATCGTGCCAAGATCCAAACATTATTTTGTTAAAAGCACGCGATGAACACCCTTGCTGCCTCCCGGTGCCGTTCCTATATATAAATATCCGTTATGGCTTACAGCCGTAGTTACGCCATACAGTTTGCCTTCCGGATCATGCCAGCTTCCGATCAGCTCCCCCTGCGGGCTGAGCTCTACAGCAAGCCCATGCTTTGCCGGTGCGCTAGCCCCGCTAAGCAGCGACTCCGGCAATTTGGCCATGGTACTGGCTAGCCAAGGATTGCTATGCATCTGATCTACAAAAGAAATGCGAGTCGTGTAAATACCTACCCAGAAATGACCTTGATCATCACGCGTAATGTTGTCTGGAAAGCCTGCGAGATTATCTGCGAAAATATCAGATGTACCCTTCTTCGGTCCTTTAATCCAGTATCTGGTTAATTGATAACGATACGATTCGGCCACTAACACAAAATCTTCATCCGCAGACAAGGCAACTCCGTTTGCAAAATAAAGGTTTTCTAACAAGACGGTCGTTTGCTTGGTTTTTGGATCGTACTTCAGCAAACGACCATGCGGCTTGTTCTCGGCAATTTCTTTGAAAGTTACACTACCATAATTCGAAGTATCCGAAAAATAAATGGAGCCGTCCTTGGCAATATCAAGCTCGTTAGCTAGATAGATCGGCTTACCATCCACTTGATCAGCCAATACCTCTATGTTCCCGGATGGATTAATGGAAAGTAGTCCTCTCTTGATGTCAGTAACGATCAAATCGCCTTTGGCATCGAATATAAGCCCATTAGGGGTTCCTTTGGTGTCTGCAAAAAGTTGGGCTTTTTGCGGATTCCCCTCTGCATCGAAAGGAACCTTGTAAATTTTCCCATCCGAATCTCCTGTATATAGCTGACCTGCTTTATCGAATGTAATAAATTCAGGGAATTGCGGAGCATCAGTCACAAGCTGAGCCGAGCTGAGTTTCCTGTTTTGTTTCCACGGACCCGTTTCCTCAAAAGACGGAGCCGTCGGTGCTAACCATTTTGCAGGCTGGATCGGTGAAGGTACAAGCAAGAAAACGAGTATTCCTAGAACGAGCACTGCGAGCAGCGATAGCCCCCATCTGTATATCCTCGCACGTAATCGTGAGCGTTTAGGGCGATTCACTTCTCCAGCAGATGTAACGGATCGAACTTGTGTATTAGGCATTAGCGTGACTCCTTTTTTCATTTAAGCGTGATTTTAGATTTTGACTTCCAAAATATTGCTTTTATCAAGCTAAGAGCGTGAATGCTTCTCCAGTTTCGGCTAAAGCTGGGTTCCCTCTCTCGCAAGATCCATAACTATAGCCTCGGCTTTGATGCTAAACGTTTTTCTTGTTTGGCCAGTTGCCTCGCGAATGGCTCTCCAATACCGAAGAAGCTCCCATGATGCGCGTCCATTTACCTTAAATCTTCATAACGCCACTCTCCCTTTAGATACTTCGTTTTATTTTGGAAACACCGTTACCGAATGAGCAAAAGTTACTATTGCCGATGCTCAAGGGACGCAACAACAATCTTTTCATTTGGTAACAGTGTTTCTATTCGATCTCATTGTATCCGTGCTTTATTAGAAAGTCAACATGCTCTTTGAATATCGTTGAACATCTGCCGTCTCATTGACAATCGCTTAACAACTGTATAAAATTCCTTGCAAGAGCGTCAGAAACTTTGTTTCCTGACGAAAACCTGATAACCGAAGGTGATGATTATTAGCGATCAAGATATCTCCTCCACTGCGAACTCACGAGTGTTGAAAACTTACCAAGAAGCCCGCTTGCAAAATATTGAAAATCTCCGCAAGCTCGTTGTTGACGCTGCTGCAATGCTCTTGCAAGAAGAAGGTCCGGAAGCCGTTACGGTACGTAAAGTAGCGCAGCAAATGGGTTGCTCGACAAAAATCATTTATAACTTGTTTGTCAATAAAGAGGGATTGGCTCAGCAGTTGTATCTGGACGGTTGTAAACTTCTCGCTAACGAATTAGACGGAACGCCGCAAGCTGCTGATCCTGCACAGCATTTGCAGAATTTAGGCGAAGCCTTTTGGCAGTTCGGGCAGCGTTACTCAAGTTATTATAAATTGATGTTCGGAGGCGCATTCGCGGATTTCAAACCGGATGAGGAAAGCCTAAATGGTACCAAAACGGCCATGCAGCAATTATTGACAGTGATCAACAATGCACAAAAGCAAGGTCTCATCGCTGGCCAGTATGCCCCTGAATTAGTTATACGCGTATTCTGGGCTTCGCTCCATGGTGTCATTCATCTTTACATGGGGGGACATTTGGGAGATGTACAGTCTGCACATGCGGTATATAGGCAAACATTGTCTTTCATTGTAAACTCGTTAATTCCGAATAAAACTTAAAAAACGGCAAGAGGCTTTTTAAAAAAGGCAGATTAGCTAACATTAAGCAAGCGGAAACATTGATTTATCAACGTTTTTGAAATGAATAAGGGGCGTCCCTCAGCCGAAAATCGACTTTTTGGGACAGCCTCTTGTCTTTTAAGCGTACATTCCATGATAATTTCAACTTCCATTCTTTGCTTTACCACTATTTGTGATACGGTTCACCTCAGCGGGCTGCTGTATCAGCTCTGCAAGATGGTCAAGCTCACTCCGAGAATAGTTCCTGTGGACAAATCTGCTTGTGGATTTGAACTTTTCCGCTGGCAGACAGGTTGCCTCTACCTTTTTCACGGCTTCAAGAAACGGCTTCAAGAAAAGAGGATTGCTCCACCTCGATTTGGAACCCTTTCACCTCTCTCTGCACACATAAAAAAGCAGCAGTGCAAGACCTTGCGCATAAAGTCTTAGACTACTGCGATTATATGCCGTTTTACTCACGTTACATTTTCGGGGCTTCCATCCCGAAAATCGCCCATTCTTCTTTTGCCGGGCCGTAAATCCCTGGAACGGTTAAACCTGCCTGTCGCATCAAAACGGTCATTTGTCCGCGATGATGGCTTTGGTGCAAAATCAAAAACATCAAGAGCGCTCCATTGGGCATTTTTTGACCGAGAAAATCTATCCGTTCTTGCAAAGCATCGTCGCTCCATTGCGTTTGTACAGCCTGCACAAAGGCATGACTGGCTTGCTGGTAACGCTCTGCTATGAATGACGCCGAAGTAGGAACAGGCCAATCTTTTTCTGTAGCTTCAAATGTTAAGTCGGTATTGGAAGTAATGATGCGAATGGCCGCTACCGTATGCCAGGCCGTGCGTCCCAAATTCCAGTTCTCCGGAGTGATTTCCTGTTTCAGCGACTCATCCGTCAGATGATTGAGCACTCTTTGTGTTGCTGCGGCTTCGTACTCCCACGATTTTACAAAATGGTCCAAGGTTTGGAACATAGCCAACCTCCACCTCCCTGATCGTTATTGATGATCAGTTCGCCGCACAAATGGATAATCCTCCCAAACACGAAAGCGAACAGATTGGCGATCATTTCAAACTTGTACGTATCTCCCATTGTTGCCTCCCAATCCGCTTATGCTCTCGATTATGAAGCGAAAGTCGTCACGAAACCAACGTCTACTTTCTCCACAAAGTTTTGTTAATATCCGCTAGCCTACTTAACGCTTCTTCTCTGGTATTGACAAACATCAGCTTACGGTCAAAATCGGGAATTTGCTTCGTCAGTCTCGCAATTTGAGATTGGGCGATTGCAGAGGTTAATTTGGTCATAAATCTATGTTTGAACGAAAAGTCGTCCGACACATAAAGAGTCAAGGCGTTGACGAGAGCGGTTTGTACCTCTGTAGAGGATGGTTTGACGTCCTTGACATCCACAATCAGTGCGTATTCGCTTTGGTTCGGAATTTGATTGGCCGTATTCATAAACTCCATGCAGAAAGCCCCGCCCTGCTCCAAATCAAAAAGCCCCTCGGCAAAAGCAATAAAGATACGAGTCTCTTTGTCCACAATCATCCGATACGTCCCTGAACCTTCTTTCATTTGTTCTTCCTCCTTGGTTTGTGAACAACGCTGGTTCACCTATTTAGATTTCTTTGAACTCTTCTACAACTCGGCGCATCTCTTCTGCCATATTGTTCAGTTCTTGAATTTTGATACTAGCACTTTTGATATACCCAGACTGCTCCGCTATGGTACTTGACACTTGTTCCGTAGAAGCAGCCGTTTCCTGAGAAACTGCCCCAATATTTTCGAATAAAGCTTGCACATGCTGCATATTTTCATTCAAGCTTCTCATTTCGCGCATCGTGTTATGGATATCTTCATCGATATGAATAACGGAGTGACCAATGGTAGCAAAAGAAGCAGTAACGTTAGCCACTACTTCATTCTGATCATGTACAATCTCATTAATGGTTTCAAACTCCGAATACGTAATGCCAATTGCTTCATTAATGTCGAAAATGATCTTATTAATCCCAGTCGCTTGCTTCTTAGAATCATCCGACAGCTTGCGGATTTCACTGGCTACCACAGCAAACCCGCTCCCGTTCTTCCCAACTCGTGCAGCCTCAATCGAAGCATTAATGGAGAGAAGATTGGTTTGCTGAGCAATCTCATCGATTAGTTTGGTAATTTTTTCGATTTGACTGGCTTTTTGCTTCACATTACTCATGGAAGCGACCAGATTTTCAATGACCATCATGTTTATTCTCATGGTTTCTTTTTGCTTCTCAATCATCAAGTTGCCTTCCTCAATCGCTTGATTCACTTGCCTGACCATGATGGCAGACGTTGTCAAATCGCCTGAAATCTTTTCAATAATATCCAGAATACTCTTGCCGGAAACAGCAGCCCGCTCAATGGAATTGCAATTATTGACAGCTCCTTTGGCAAGCTCCGAGGTAGCCAAAAAGATTTGATCGATTCCATTTCGAACGCCCTTGATTTCCTCCAGTAGTTCCGAGGAAGAGGCAAACACAAATTCGTTAATTTCCTCTGTACACGCCACAAACTTTTCGATTCTTTCATCAAAAGCGGAACTGGCCAATTGTGTTGAGAAAGGAACTATTTCCGTCTCTGCAACGATGCTCTTTTTCGAGCTCATTGAAACTTTGCTCCACAGGCTTCTTGTTGTCTTTAACAAGGCGCTTTCCCTCCTGATCTTCTAAGCCTGATACTTCTTAATCTCTTACTTACGCAAAGCCGCTATTACGTTGCATCATCTTCTGCCTTAACCGCAGACATAACTAGGAATAATTACTCATTGTTTCTCAAATGATTGCGTTATATGGGTATTTTATACCAGTATCGTTAAGCTTCTTGGCATTTTGTGTTAAAATTTGTCGAAAAAATAGACGCCCCTCACTAAACAAGGGGTGTCCCTCAGCCGAAAATCGACTTGTGGGACAGCCCCTTTTTATTTTGTACAGATGCATTTTTGTGAAAAACCCATAAAAAAACCTGGACCGCGTCCAGGCAATCTGTTAGAGAATGCGAAAGTTGGTGTGATCAAGACTGTTTCCGTCTCAATCGCCTTTGTTATTGTAACACAAATCGTTTTCGAGTCAAAGAAAATTATCGGACAAGCGCCACAATGTAGATGCACTCGTCTTTTCTACGAGTTCTACAAACTCCACCTCCGTCCAACAACAAAAGATAGAACGGCACATAGAAGCAGATATATCCGATTATTGGAAATAATCGTTATCAAATCAGACTGCATCTGCGCGGACTGTCCTTTGCTCGCTAAATCCGCAGGAAAGTCAGCCAATTGGTGAACGAAACCACAGATCCACTTCTCAGCTCTTCCACAACGGACAACGCTTCCTCCGGCTCATCCGTGATAATCCCATCCACGCCCATACTGAAAAAAAGCTCCATATTGTCCCTGTCGTTCACCGTCCATACGTAGAGAGGTTTGTTATGTTGTTTGGCAGAAGCGACGATGGATTCGTTGACCATATATTCTTCCATGACGACAAAATCGGCATGGAGCTGTTCCAGATCAGGGACCCCGGCGAACATGATGAACCCGACCTGAAGCTCTGGAGCCGCCTCTTTTAACTCCTGAACGATTCCATAATCCAGCGACTGGACGACGCATTCGTTCTGAAAATCATTGGCGCGGATGGTCTTGATAAATGTGTTGACCAGGTCGCGTTCTTCCCCGTGTGTTTTCACTTCTATATTCAGCTTGATTTTTCCGCGAGCGACCTGCATGACTTCTTCGAGGGTGCTGATCCGGCTTGTGAAAGTGCCTTGCTTGACCTCAAGCTGCCTTAGCTCATCCATCGTCAACTCATACACTTCTGCGTTGCGCCCCGTCAGTCTTTTCAGATTGGTGTCGTGAATGACAGCCAGTTGCCCGTCTTTCGTTTCCAGGATGTCTATTTCTGCATAATCCGCGCGAGCATTTATCCCGCCTTGAATCGCTTCGATCGTATTCTCGGGGCCTTCCGCAACATAGCCGCGATGGGCCATCACCGTCAACTTTTGCTCGCCAGGGGCCACTTCGCTGAGGGCGGGAGCCAGCACCATTGCCGTTCCGAAGGCGATGATCGACCCGAACGCAATCAGCTTTTTTCCATGCCTGTGAAACAGCTGATAGCTCTGGGGTGAACGGTTTTCAACGGCGCTTCCTTCCGGCATTTGCAAGACGGCATGCCGCGGGTCCGCTTTCGCCATGTATATACGGGTCAGCGTGGTGATGTAAATGGGCGATACAAACAAAATCGCCAGGTACAACGCAATGACAACGCCCTTCGATACGACAGATCGCGCCGTTTCGGCAAAAGCTTCCCCTTGCGGCAACATGACGTAGAGGAAAATCACTACGGCCAGGATCAAGACTACGACGATGATAAACAACAGAAAAACGGACAGCAGCACCACAAACATTTTCAGGTAGCTCTTTCTCAGGATCGCTGCGCTTCTTTTGGCGGCCTGCCGGAAGCTGCTCGTTCCCTCGATGACGATCATATGCAACAGGAAAGTCCACCTGATATTGAAAAAGGTCAGGACGGCAAACACCCCTGCATAAAGCAGCGTTCCCCAGCCCGTTTTCAACAGCTCTCCCGAAATAAAGTTCGGAATTTGCAAGGAAGGCAGCAAGGTGGAGCCTCCTCCCGCGCTCAACAGGGGCAAAAACAGCAGCAAGTAAACGGCCCAGCCAACAAAACCGTACTTGAAAAGCGAAGGGATATACGAAACAGATTGCAAAAATGCCGGAATCAGTCCGATTCTCTGTCTCTTTTGCCCATAATACGAGATTATAATCTGCACCGAGAATTCCAAAAAGATCAATATCGTAGCGGCAGGAATTAATATCAGCATGCATAAAAAACCGTACCTGCTCATAACGAAAGACAGCAGCTCGTAATTCGTCGCACCAGCGTATCCACCCAACCGAAGCAGACTGTGGAAGACGAACGAAATCGCCGGAATGAATATGAATATCGTGATGACCTTGTACAGCAGCTCGAAAAGGAAAATCTCCCGGTACGTAAAAGCCAACGTTTTGAAAATATCGGCAATCAGACTATGTACAGGGGCTTTCTTGGTAGTGCTCATGTTTTGGTTCCTGCTTTCAAAAAAGATATCAGGTCGCTTCATTTTAGCATAAAAGCCTTGGCTCCGCCGCATGACGGCTTGCTCCCGCACTTCTACGCCGCCAAATCCCCGATCTTTTTGACCAATTGACAGAAATGGTAGAAGGATGGAAAGAAAAAATTTGTATTAGTAGGAAATATTAGCTTCAAGTAACCCTGCGTAGCAGCGCGTGTATTGCCAAGCTTCCTGTAAGTTGTTCGTTCTTTCAGCCTTGGCACCAGTCACCCTTCCAATTTTCCGCGCACGGACGAGCCAGTTGCAGGCAAGCTTCTGGAACGTCGACGCACGTAAGCGTAGACCGTCAGCAAAACGATCAGCTCCGAAAGCGGAATCGCCAGCCAAATCCCCGATGTGCCGAGCCAATGAGGCAGCGTAAGCAAAATGGCGACCATCAGCAGCATTTCACGAGCTACTGTAATCCAGGTTGCCATCCGCACCTGATCCGTCGCCTGGAAATACGTCATCATGACAAAATTGATGCCCATGAACAAATACCCTGCGAAAAACAGGCGAATACCCGTAACAGCCAGCTCTTGCACTTCTTCGGCGAACGAACCGAATGCTGCGACGATGCCGTGCGCGGCGACCAGCCCGATCAGAAATACAACAAGCCCGGTTCCAAAAGCGGTGCGAACGGCGATCCTCATTGTCGCCTTTTGCCGCTCCACCAGCTTCGCTCCCCGATAATAGCTGATCAACGGCTGGATGGCCGAGCCCATCCCGAGAAACGTCATCAGCATGACACTATGTATGTAATTCAAGATCGAGAACGCGGATACGCCCACCGTCCCTGCCCAGCGGACCATCGCCATGTTATAGCCTGCGGTAAAGACAGCGATGCCGATTTCCGCCACAAAACTGGGGAAGCCAATCGTAAACGTTTCTTTCGCCAGTTCCCGGGAAAAACGCGGAACGGCGAAACGCAATGCCGTATCCTTGCGCAAAAAATGCAGGGACAGCACGATAGCTCCCAAGGTCGCCGCAATGACGAGCGCAAGTGCTGAGCCCGCTACTCCGTAATCGAGCACAAACAGAAACACATAGTTCAAAACAATATTGAAAAATGCGGTGACGAGCAGTGACATCATCGCCAGATTCGGGTTGCCGTCGTTGCGGACGAAGACACTGAACGTGTTTTGCACAGTAATGGCGAACCCGCCGACCAGCAGTACGTTCATGTATTCCTTCACATAAGGCAACGTATCGTCGTTCGCCCCGAGAAAGACAGCCAACGGCTCGCGGAACAGGAAAGCGAGCGCTGCCAGCAGCAACGTCAAGCCGAAAATCAGCGTCAACGAATGGGTAAATACGGAGCGTGCCTCCTTGATTTGCTTGGCTCCCAAATGACGCGAGCAAATCGTCGCCCCTCCGATGCCGATCCACAACGATAAGGCAAAATAGATGGAGAACAGCGGAAATGCAACGTTGACACCAGCAAGCGCCACTTCACCAAGCCGTTGCCCGACAAAAATGCCGTCCACAACAACGTTCACTGACATCATGAGCATACCGATGACAGAAGGAACCAAGTAACGGACAAAAACTTTCCCCACAGAATCGGTTTCCAAAGACAACAACTGGTTATGATCTTGATTTGTATTCATCCTGCACCTCTATTCGATTAGCTGAAACTGGGCAGACTCACTCTTCCCGCCCGTCGCTGCCCGGAACAATTCCTCGCCATAGCAAGGAAAAGGTCGTATTTGTCACATGGAGAAAATAATCCGGATTTTCGAAAATGAGCTTGGCCGTCGCCCCTTCGTAAATGGTATGCACAGCCAAAGCGCTCGCCTTGGCGTCGGCCTGAATAGTCGAATCTCTCCGGAAAGCAAGCTCCAACAAATGAAGCAAGTGATACGAGTACAATTCATACATCGTAATGAACAGCTCCCGCAATTGCTCCGGAGGCATGAAAGCCATCAGAAACATCAGCTTGACATTTTGATTGTCCAGATAGCGGTCTTTCATTTCGATCACAAACCGATCAAGCAGCGGGCGCATCGGCTCCCCCTTGTGCTCATCGAAGAAAGAGGTCAGAAAAGCCATCTCCTGCTTGGTCGCTTCCTCGTGAATCTCTATGACAAGCTCTTTTTTGCTGGCAAAATGCGCGTACATCGACTGCTTCTTAATCCCGACCGCATCGGCAATATCCGCAAGCTTCGTTCCCTCGAACCCGTACTGCAGAAGATGACTGACCGCGACTTTTTTAATCTCTTCTCTTCGGCTCACAAACGTCCCACCTTTCGAATGACTTCTCTCAATACCTGACCACAGTCAGTTTTTGGAACAAAAACATAATACCATGCGAAAATGTAAGCAGCAACAAAAAACTGACCGTAGTCAGTTTGAGGTTATTACTCTTTTTGTTGTACGAATCATCTGACCATTTTGCTGAGCTTGCTGTCTTCCCATCATGAAGATCCGCTCTATCGTAAAAATCCTTCGTCTCTAGCCTTGCTTGTTGATGAGAAAATCCAGCCACCAGCCATCTTGCGGATGCAGGAAAGCAGGGCTATTGCCGACGTTTACAGCCGAAATCACAAGCTCCACTGCTCGCGCTTCCTCCGATTCAACAAACAGCACTTTGTTCGGTCCCGGAAAATCCTGTTTGCTGGACGTTGACTGAAAAAAGGCTTGCGCTCCCCGCACTTGCACTCTCAGTCGTATACTCCGGTTTTGGAAATGAAAACGTGCAGCGTTCAGCACGAGAAAAGCCGAAGAAATGATCCCGACTGTGATCACTTGAATGTTCCTTCGTTGCTTCGGGGCGATTTGAAAGGACTTGGCCCCACCTACATTGCCGCTCAAGGAGAATCTTTCAAGACGAATCACTCGCGCACGGATTCTCTTAGGTTTATGCTTCAGTTTCAGTTTCTTGACAGGGGAAGATTTTTTTACTGCCATCGCTTGTCACCTCCTCTATCAACAAATGCTGGAAACAAAAAGTCGGCAACGGACAAGTGTACCCTGGAACAAAAATAGCTTCCTGCCCATCGATCATCTCGCTCCTTTTCTTTCCTTTGCCCCGCGAATGGGGAACAGACCAATTACGATTCATTCGTTTTTTTGTCCAATCCTCCATCTGCATTTTCGAATAGATTATCGCATGGAGGTGAAATAAATTGAGCAAAGACAAACTAAAGGTAAAATATACTGATAGCTCTTTAAAGGAACCTTTATCCAACGAAGAGTATAGACAGACTTACGCGGATATGAATGATTTAAATGAAGCAGCAAGCGCGTTTTTTCGAATCCCTGTTTTTTTTAGCCACCAAAACCTGTTTACTCTTGGACCGTCGCAGCCACCGTTATCACCGGAGCAAAAATTCATCATTCGGATGTTTAAGGAAATCAAAAAAGTTCTGCTTTTTCCTAGGACGATACCGAACACCGACCAATATCCGAATACAACCTTGGAAAATATCCGGACGATGATCAACTCCAGTTACGGTGCGGCAGCTGCTTTATTAAAGCCAACAAGTGCAACAGGTCAAGGAGAACCTTATACCCCCTTCTTGCAGATTGAACCTTCCATGGCACTGCAATACGGGCTCCCTTTGCTCCTTGTGAAACAAGATACGATTTCAGCAGGAGGAATTTGGGGTGATGCCGGTCCGCTTGCTCCCTACACGCCACTGACCTGGCACTCTTCAACCGGTGTAACCGTGAATGAGTTTTTTGATAGTGTTCAGTGGAAGGAGGCTTTGCAAAACTGGGCAGGGCAAGTGCGCAGCGGTTACTTTATTCAAACAGGCCCTGAATTTAAATATACTTGCCGTAACTAAATGAAAGATTGCAGGGGACTACAAATGGCGGTTACATTCCCCGTTACAAGTCCCCCTATTTAAACTTGCCTGCCTATTGTTGAATTTTCCGTAACAGGATCAGGTCTGTTGCCCCACCCTTTGACGTGTATTGGATACTAGAAAGGAAGCGATCCAAACGATGGCAAATCCAAACCTCAATCTGAAAAAAGGAGAATGCGTCGGAGTCGTGTACAAACAAGCGGGCGTTTGGAAAGTGCATGACGGAGTTTTGACTGCACCGATTGCGGATGGCAACAAGCCGCCGAATACCGTTACAATCATTCATTTCGTCGTGAATCAAAAGACTGGCAAACTCGTACGGCAAACACGCAAATTGCAAAATGTGAACCAGGTGCTGCGGACCATCAATAACCCGACGTTCGCCTTAAAATGTCCCTCTACTACCAATCCGAATCTGCGTGTAGGCGATTGTGTCGTTGTCAAAATAAATAAAGTGAACACGCCATCAGGCTTGGATGCCAAAAATGGTCTATTAGTCTGTTCTCTACAAAACCGCCTCGCCCCAAAAGGGAGAGTTTGGATTAATCATTGGAAGATCATCACGAAGACTCGACCTCGCGTTTTCCTGGAAACCAAACAATATCCGAACGCGCTTTTTGTGCGAAAAGTAATGGTCTAAACACACAACACTTCGATCCGTGACACTGGCAAGCAAATTCAATGGTTTGCAATGATCAAGTTGTACATCATTATTGTTAATTACGTACAACACTTATGTTCATACACACGATACGCAAAGTTGTGAAGTGAAAAAGATCCCGGCCAATGACAAACTTTGGCCGGGATCTTTCCATTTTAAAAACGATAAGCACGTTGAATTTTTCAAGCATACAGGTCATGAGCGGTCACATCCACTTTCCTAAAAACGCCGAGACGTTTTTCACAGAAAAAATCCCGTAGTCACCTGTTGGTAACGTACGACATTGACCTCATACCAAGCAACGTCGAGCTGTCCGTCTCAGAAATTAACCTGCGGGATGAAGAAACGTCTGTAACGCATGCGGATGACCCGGTTTTATTGGATGACAAGCTCTTCCAGGTGCACCTTCAAGCGCTCGTTTAACATCGACTTGGCAAGCGTCTCCGACACGATCGGGTCAACCAGAACAACGTTCTTGAGAAAAAAGAAATCGGCGTCTGCCGCGCACTTCTCATCAATAACTACGGACCGGACTCCCTTGACTAAGAAGCTATCGGGATGCTCGCCCTGCGCCAGCCGCTCCAGAGCCAGAGCCTTGCCCGCGTATTCCGACTGCTGATAGTCAAAGCAGGACAAGCGTTGCTCTGCATGAACGAGAAAATATGTTTTCTCGGTATTCTTGCCATTGGAGTAGCGCGTATCTGCTTGTATGATCTGTACGTCACATTTATGAAGCTTCAAGAGCGCAGCCAATTCAGCCGATGCAAAAAAAGCCCCTGAGGTCGTTACTGCATGCTCCGACTTGGTAGTATGTTTCAAGCGGAGGGTCAAATACGACATCGCCATCGATGTAGCCGCCGTCCGGATAGGTATGTCCGAGCAGAAAATATTTCATCCCTTCCCCCCCTCATAGAATAAGCCAGCATGTCTATTTTAACTCTAATTGCTCATAGGTTCACCAGTATTCTCCAAAAGAGTACAGGCAGCAACGGAATCGCCGAGGAATCTAGCCGGAGCGGTGACGATAAATAAAAGACCCTTAAATTACGAAACTAAGCAATTTAAGGGTCTTTTATTATGTTCGCAGTTGATGCGGTCGAGAGGACTTGAACCTCCACGGTGTTGCCACCACTAGAACCTGAATCTAGCGCGTCTGCCAATTCCGCCACGACCGCATATGAAAATATGGTGCCGGCAATAGGACTTGAACCCACAACCCCCTGATTACAAGTCAGGTGCTCTACCAATTGAGCTATACCGGCATGTTTGCTGATTTGCTTTTCGCCATGCTTCTCGTAAAAGAATGGCGGAGCTGACGGGACTCGAACCCGCGACCTCCGGTGTGACAGACCGGCGTGAACTCCAACTTCACCACAGCTCCATGTGGTTTTTCCATTTTTTGCTCACTCTCGTGGGCACTCTTGTAATATAGCATGTTCCCTATCAATTATGCAATAGTTTTTGAAATCTTTTTTAAAACATCATTTTTTCATAGATTTACCATTGAAAATCCGCTAGAATTTTATCTAGATATGCAGAAAATAGTAGATTGGTGGAGACGATGATATGAAACTTACTTCGAAGCTACTCACCTCCCTCGCCCTCTTCACTCTGCTGCCTACTGCTGCCCACGCCGCCTCAGGAGTGTATGTGGTATCAGCAGGTGATACGTTGAGTAAAATCGCCCGCGAGCACCAGACTACCGTGAGCCAGCTCATGCAAGTCAACCAACTGCAAAGCGACCAGCTGTCGATTGGTCAGACGTTGTCTTTGCCTGATGGCAGTCTGTCGACAAGTGGTGACTCCGACGCTCCTCATGATGTCGTAACCGCGCCTTCCGACTTCGCGCAGGAAGAACCAGCAGAATTGACCGCTGGCGAAAAGGCTCGTGTGACGGTTGACGTTCTCAATGTTCGCAAAAAAGCGTCCACCGATGCAAAAGTATTAGGCAAGCTCAAATTTGGTGATGTAGTTGAGGTCGTCCAAACTGGCAGTGAATGGACAAAAATCGAATTTGAAGATGATGAAGCGTACGTCTTCACCTCTTACCTGAGTCCAAAACTCACTCCGGATGTTACTTTTTCTGGTGACGTTGATTCCGCCAGCCTGAAGCATCTGGAAACGATTTTTGAACCTTTGCTGAAAACTCCGTACGTGCTTGGCGGGACCACGCCGGACGGATTTGATTGCAGCGGCTTTACTTCTTACGTTTTTAACCGCCTTGGGGTTACACTTCCTCGCACATCCGAAGAACAATTTCGCGGCGGGACATCGATTCCGCTGGATCAAGCCCAACCGGGCGATCTGCTCTTCTATGATGCGCTTGGAAAAGGACGCGTTTCCCACGTAGCGATTTATTTAGGGAACGGAACGATCGTCCACGCAAACGGGGATGACGTTCGCTACGGAAAAGTGGAATACATGCACAAGCTGTATCCATTTTACGGCGTCAAGCGCTACATCGATCTGCAATAAGGAATCCACGCATACAGCCCACACCTGTCATCAGGTTGTGGGCTGTTCGCATGTTGGATCGGCTCAGTGAATTTCGGTGTTATGTCCTGCCTGGGGCGGCTGTTGGTTCGCCCCGATTTCGATCTTGCCCAGAGCTTGCTTCATTTTGTCGAGCTGAAGCTGGTAATCGCGCACCACTACGGTGAGAACGCTGACCGATTCCTTGAAATCCGGTTCGCTGCTGACCCTGTCGATGGCTCTATGTAGATGCAGCATTTTGTTCTCTGTTTCCCGTAGTAGGTCGAGTAACTGCAATCCGTTTACCACGTGATCACCTCATTTGTTTTTTCTTACTTTCTCCCTGTCAGCAAGTTGCTATGCGCACAAAAAAAGCCCGATGCTCAGATCGGGCTTTTTCCTGCAGCTAGGCGCGCGCAGCCGCCAGCTCTACAAACGTATCGATATCTTTGGCAATCAGGGCGAGCGAGTTGCGCCAGAAGTCAACGGAGCGAACATCTACGTCCATAATCGCAGCGACGTCGGCGATGCTCATTTTTCCGGTCACGGACAACAGCTCGTCATATTGCTGCACAAACGCTTCACCGCGCTTCACATACTCGGCGTACAGCCCTTTGGCAAACAGCAGGCCAAATGCGTACGGGAAGTTGTAGAAGTTGAAATCGGCGCTGTAGTAGTGCGGTTTGCACACCCACATGTACGGATGCAGCACGGAAGAATCCAGCCCTGCTCCATATGCGTCTTTTTGCGCTTGCAGCATCAGTTCCTTCAACTCGCCAACCGACAGGGAGCCTTCGGAACGGCGGGCAAACACAGCGCTTTCAAACAAGTAACGGCTGTAAATATCGACGATGACCTGGCTTGCACCGGAGATGTCATTTTCCAAAATCGAAAAGGCTTCTTCCGGGGTTGCCTGAGCCAACGCCGCTTTGGCGATGATCGTCTCGCATAAAATCGACGCGGTTTCCGCGATCGGCATCGGATAATCGCTGTTGTAAAATGCTTCCTGCACCAGACATTCTCCGTGATAGCCGTGGCCTAGCTCGTGCGCCAATGTGCTCACGTCGTTGTAGCTGCCCGTGTAGTTTGCCATGATCCGGCTTTCTCCTACCATGTGCAGGTTGTAGCAAAATGCTCCGCCGCGCTTGCCTTCGCGAGTCTCGGCGTCAATCCACTGGTTGTCGAACGCGCGGGCAGCATAATTCGCCAGTTTTTCGCTAAAGCTACCAAAGTGCGTCACGATGAAATCACGCGCTTCCTGATACGTAAAGCGCATGTCCGCTTCGCCAACCGGAGCGAACAAATCGTAGAACGGCAGACCGTTCTCATGGCCGAGCAGCTTCGCTTTGGCCTGGAAGTATTTTGTAAAAGCTGGCAAGCTTTCCTTCATTGCGGTCAGCATCGCGTCGAGTGTCGCCTTGTCCATGCGCGAGTCGAGCAGCGTTTTTTCCAGAGGCGATTCATAGCCGCGCAGCTTCGCTACCGTAATGACTTCGCCCTTGATCCCATTCAGGCTCGCCGCAGACGATTCCTCGATCTTCTTGTAGGCTGCCAGTTCAGCCTCGTAAGCCGTTTTGCGCAGGGCCGCATCTTTTTCATGCGCCATGTTGCGAACGACAGGCAACGGCAATTGCTTCGCCTCTCCGTCGATGGTAATGTCGACCAAAAGCGTCGACGTCAGCATTTCTTGCAGCTTCGTCCAGGCATTGGAACCTGTGTTTTTCATTTTGGCCAAAATGATTTCTTCTTTTTCGCTGAGCATGTACTTGCTCTTCTCGGACAGTTCCGTCAGCATGTAGCGATGGGTTTCCAGCAGGTCGGACTGGCTGATCAGCTCGCTCAGATTGTCCAGTTGGCCGAGCCATTTTTGGAACAGGACGCCCGGCTCCACCAGTTCAACAGACTGATCCTGGATTTTCTCGATGAATTGCAGCGCTTTTTCATTTTTGGCGTCAACGCTCGCGGTCAGTTCGCCATAAGCGTACAAGCGATATTGCGTCTGCAAAATCGAAGTCATCTTCGCAATGTATGTCTCCATCTTTTGCACAGCGCCATCTGCCGTTTGCAGGCTCGCTTGCGCCCAGCTTTTTACCTCGTCCATCTCCCGGCAAAGTTTCTCCCAGTCTTGCTTGCACTCCGGCGAATCAAACGATGTGTACAACACATCCAAATTCCAGCGCATATTCATAGGCCCGGCCTCCTCTTGCGTATGTATCAGTCTCTATTGTAAAAAAATTTGGATAGATTAAGCAAGTTTTTATCAAATTGCAACGCGAAAAAGACTTTGCCACACGCTTTGGCAAAGTCAGCTTTTTCTCACGCACGGACAGGCTGTGTCAAGAAGGTCAAGGCAGACAAGGCAAACAGCTGAGTCGATTCCACCAACTCATCAATGTCCACGTACTCATCGGCATGATGCGGAATGTGGCGATCGCCCGCTCCGGTCGTCAAGATCGGGATTCCGGCCTTGTGCAAAAAGGTTCCGTCCGTCGCTCCCGGCACTCCGTTGTAAATCGGTGCCTTTCCGGTGATCTCGCGGTAGGCGCTGGCAACGGACGTGACGACTTCCGCTTCCATCGCGGTCAACGTCCACGGACGCTCCTCGATGACTTCCAGTGTCGCCTTGAATTTGTCGTCCTCTCTGGCCAACGCTTGCAAAATCGCTTGCATCTCTTCGTGGAGCCGTTCATGCTCTTGTCCGGGAACAGTCCGAATATCCAGCGTCGTCATGCACTGATCGGGCACGACGTTGATTTGCGCATCGCCTTTGACCGGCGCCTGAACAATCGTTGGCGTAATGCTCGGCCAGCCAAGCATCGGGTGCTCGCCCAGTCTCGCCATCTCCCGGCGCTCCAGCTCTTCCAGGGCCACGATGGCTCGGGCCATCCGCGTATTGGGATTGATCCCTGTCAGCGGCATCGCGCCGTGCGCCATTTTGCCATATGTACGCAAGATCGCCCGCATCGCTCCTTTTTGGGTGATGCACAGCTGGTTTTCTTCCGGCTCGCAGATGATGGCGGCATCGACGCCTTTTGCCCAGCCCCTTTTGATAAAGTCCTTGATCCCGATCATCATGCCTTCTTCATCGCACGGGATGCACAACAAAATTTTGCCCGCAAACGCTTCCTTGGAACGTTGAATGGCCTTGACCGCGCAAATCGCGGCGGCGAGGTTTCCTTTTGTATCGCACGCGCCCCGTCCGTAAATCCGCCCGCCGGAAATAGCCGCACCGAACGGATCGTAGCTCCAGGCATCGCGATCGCCTTCTGTCACGACGTCGGTATGCGCTTCGAACAGCAACGTTTTCCCCGGTCTGCCCGAGTCGTAAAAAGCGATGACATTCGGACGTCCTGGAACGACTTCTTCGTAAAAGACTTGCAGCCCCATCTTGCGCAGGTAATCGGCCACAAACAAAGCGACCCGCTCCTCGTTTGCCCCCGCCTGCTCCGGGCGAAACACGCTCGGAATCCGCACCAGCTCCTGCGTCAAGCGCACAACCTCTTGCTCGTCTACAAAGGATATTACCTGATTCATCAGACCGTCTCCTCCCCTGCGTCCCTATGCGTGATCAATAGGCTGTTTTCTGTTTTCGTCAGTTGTGAAAGCTGCTGTAGGCCGGAAGACCGCCCGCTTCTTTCGCCGCCTTGACCGCGTTCACGACAGCCGCAGCCAGCACATCTGCCGACAAGGCTCCCACTACATCTACCGCAGCTTCCATCTCTCCTGTCGCGACGGAAAAAATCGTGTCGCCATCGTACATCGTATGGATCGGCCGAATGGTGCGGGCAAGCCCGTCGTGCGCCATTTGCGCGACTTTTTGCGCCCCGGCCTTGGTCAGCTTCGCATTGCTGGCGACGACGGCAATCGTCGTGTTCGTGCCCGGGGGAATCGGGGAAAAAGCGTGTTGGAGCATCATGTCCACGCTGTCGCGAATCTCGCGGTGCTCATCCAAAGGGCCTGCGAGAATCTCGCCCGTCTTTGGCTCCATCACATGCCCGACCGCGTTGACTGCGACGAGCGCACCGATGACCAGACCGTTCGGCAAGCTTAGCGAAGCACTGCCCAGACCGCTTTTCATCGCGTTGGCAAACCCGTTCAGCTTGCCCACCGAAGCGCCTGTACCCGCGCCGACATTTCCTTCGCTGACCGCTTCCGAAGTCGCCGCCGCTGCCGCCTGATAGCCCATGTGGCGATCCGGCCGCACCCGATGATCCCCGACGGCAAGATCAAACAAAACCGCAGCAGGCACGATGGGCACGACCCCGTAGCCAACATCCAGACCAACGCCTTTTTCCTCTAGATACTGCATAACCCCTGTGGCGGCGTCGAGGCCGTACGCGCTGCCTCCGGAAAGGCAGATGGCATGCACGACGCTCACGAGATTGAGCGGGTCAAGCAAATCCGTCTCGCGGGTGCCCGGGGCAGAACCCCGGACATCCACGCCGCAGACAGACGGCTTGTCGAGCAAAATGACGCTGCAGCCTGTCAATGCTTCTTCGTTTTGGGCGTGCCCGACTTTGACGCCTGACACGTCGACAATCGTTCCTGTCATTGGCTAAAAATCTCCTGAAATTTTTGATTTTTGTCTCCCGGAGCTTCCAAGCTTTTTCCACGCTGCCACGACCGCCAAGGTGACGATCACGGAAACGACCGCTTCCGGCAAACCGTTCGTAACGGCAACAGTCGCCGCTACCCCGAATGGCATGTAGCCGCGAATTACGGCCAGCCCGAGCACCAGGACGGTGTTCGTCAACGCTCCGATGAATCCGGCTGCACCAATGGCGAGGTACTGGTTGACATTTTTCAACCCGACGTAGGTCAAATACGCCGTCACCCCGATAAACAAGCGCGGGAGGATCGCTACCAGCGGATCTTTAAAGAGCGGAACAGTGGCGTTCAGGAAGGAAGAAACTCCAAAAATGAGACCAATGATCATTCCAACGCCCCAGCCCTCCATGATGCCGCCAATGACTGCCGGGATGTGCATGATGGTGGCATTGCCTGCCGCCGTAGGAACAGGAATGTAGCCGAGGCGCGTCACCCCGAGCAAAATCGCAATCGCTCCGAGAACCCCGGCAATGACGATCTTGCGTACGGTCAATCCTTTTTCCATGCGTACTCCTCCTTTTACCTGCGATTGATATGGAACCCTCTGTAGGGAGAACTCCCGAATACTACCACGGTATTCCCAGCATGACGACGGAAATGACTACGCTTGCAACCAACGCCGCATAGTCGATACCTTTTGCCTTGTACTGCGTATAACGCGTCCGGGATGCACCTGGCATATAGCACCTTGCTTCCATCGCCAAAATCAGATCCTCGGCGCGGGACAGCGCAACATTGAATAGCGGAATGATGATCGGGAACATGTCTTTGGTGCGCTGCACGATCCGCCACCACTCGCCCGTGCCGAAGTCTGCGCCGCGCGAAGCCTGCGCTTTCATCATTTTTTCCATTTCCATCGCAAACGTCGGGACGAAGCGAATCGCGATCGTAATGATCAAGGCAAACGCATGGACGGGAAACTTGACTTTTTCCAACGGCCCCAAAAGCCGCTCCATCCCGTGTGTCAGCTCGGTCGTCGAGGTGCTCAGCGTCAGCACGCTGGAGAGGAAAATCACTTCCACGAAGCGCATCGCCGAGACGATGACGAGCCGGATGCTTTCGCTGGAGATCGAGATAATGCCGTACTGGAAGTAGACCGTGCCGCCATTGGCGATCTCGCCGTAAAAAAGCAATTGCATGATGGCCAAAATAATGATGAACGGAATCGCTGGCTTGATGCCGGAAATGCCGTAGTGCAGCGGGATTTTCGATACCTGGAACAGCCACAGGCACACCGCCAGCGCAAACAGGTTGCCGACGTATGTGTTGCAGATGGCAATCGCTACGATCAGGATGGCAAAAGCGCCAAGCTTGAACCGGGGGTCGAGGCGATGCACGACAGAAGCAGTCGGCAAATACTGGCCGATGGTAATATTGCGCGTCAATTCAAATTCCGCAGACATGGACTCCCCTCCCTAGCGTTGGATCAGCTTCAAAATTTCGCAGGCGGTTTCTTCCGGCAAAAACGCTCCCGGATTGATGTCGTAGCCGCGTTCGCGCAGACGGTACAAAATATCGACCGATTCCGGCGTGCCGATATGATGCTCGCGCAGCAGCTCCTGGTTTCCGAAAATTTGCCGCGGCGTTCCTTCGCAGACCGCCTTGCCATTTGCCATCACGTAGACGCGGTCCGCGAGCTGCGATACCTCTTCCATGTTGTGGGAAACAAAAATTACCGTCAGTCCTTCTTCGCGATTCAAGCGTCTGATTCGCCCGAGCAGTTCCAGGCGGGAACGGGGATCGAGACCAGCGGTAGGCTCGTCAAGCACCAGCACTTTTGGCTGCAAAGACAAAACGCCTGCCAGTGCGACCTTGCGCTTTTGACCGCCGCTCAGTGCGTAAGTCGGCCGATCCTTCATTTCCTGGAAGTTCAGGCCAACGAGGTCCATCGCCCATTTCACGCGGTTTTTCACTTCTTCCAGCGGAAGTCCCATTTTAAACGGACCGTAGGCCACATCGTCTCCGACCAGCTTTTCGAACAGCTGGTCTTCCGGGTTTTGAAAAACGAGGCCGACTTGTCTGCGCAAGGAACGAATGTCGATTTTCGGCTGGGAAACATCCATGCCGTTCACGATGACTTTCCCTGATTGCGGCCGAATCAAGCCGTTGAAATGCTGGATCAGCGTCGATTTGCCGGAGCCTGTATGACCGATGATCGCCAGGCACTCGCCCGCTTGCACTTGCAGGCTGACTTCATTCAGCGCCACATGCGATAGCGGGGTTCCTTGCATGTACACATGGGACAGCTTTTGCACGTCTACAATCGGCTGTGTCATGACCCGCTCGCCTCCGCCTGTCTGACGTACAGGCGGTCGACTTCCGCCACGACTTCCGCATTGTGGATCAGATCGGGGGCAAACGCTGGCAGCTCCGCATGAACCAGTGCGGCGATCCGGCTTGCGTCCGGAACGTCCAGATGAAGCTCGCGCAGCCTGTCCTGATGCGCGAACACTTCTCGCGGCGTTCCTTCCAGCACGATTTGGCCGCCCTCCATCACAACGACCCTGTCCGCCTCCGCCACCTCTGACATGTGGTGTGTGACGGTCACAATCGTCATCCCTTCGCCGTGCAGCTTGCGAACGACTGCCAGGATGTCCTGTCGGCCGTAGCTATCGAGCATGCTCGTCGCTTCATCGAGAACGAGGCATTGCGGCTTCATCGCGAGAATGCCGGCAATGGCGATCCGCTGCTTTTGCCCGCCGGACAGATGATGCGGCGGACGATGGCGAAAAGCACTCATCCCGACCGCTTCCAGAGCGAAATCGACCCGCTCCTTCATTTCCTCCAAGCCTACCCCGATGTTCTCCAGGCCAAATGCGACATCATCCTCCACAATCGTCGCCACAATTTGATTGTCAGGATGCTGGAACACCATTCCTACGCGGCTGCGCACTTCGTGAATCCGCGCTTTTTCCTTCGTGTTAATGCCATTGACCAGGACATCGCCCTCTTTTGGCGTCAAAATGCCGTTGAGGTGTTTGGACAACGTCGATTTTCCAGACCCATTGTGCCCGATGATCGCCAAATACTCACCGGGGTACACTTCGAGAGAGATGTTTTGCAGCACCGGGATTTGCTGGTCCTGACTCACCTGGTAGGCGAACGAGACGTTTTCAACACGTATGATAGGCTCCATAGACATGTGCTTCCCTCCCTTTCCACGGGTGTGCGTATGTATGCTATGCCTAGAAAGTAAGCAACTCCCGTGCCAAGTCTTTATGTTTTAAATTTTCTGTAAATTACACAAATTTTGTTGGCTCACCTGTTGCATCCAGCATCATTTCCGTTGCGTTTGCAACATTAGTTCCATTCCTCATACTTCTTCATCTTTCTCCACAGCGTCGTGCGATCCATTCCCAACATCTTCGCTGCTTCTCGCTTGTTTCCTTTTGTCGCTTCCAGAACCTTGCGAATCATCTCTTCCTCATCATCCTGCTGCTGTCTGAGCGCTTGTTTGCGGGCGAGTTTTTTGGACAGAAACTGCGTGTCTTCCAGCCGCAAGTAGTCGCTTTTGCACAACAGCACCATCCGTTCCACGACATTGCGCAGCTCGCGCACATTCCCCGGCCAGTCGTATTGCCCGAGAAAATGGTACACCGCTTCATCGACGCCTTGCAGCCGCCTGTCTCCTCGCTGCGCGATTTCCTCCATGATGGCCTCCATCAAAAGCGGGATGTCCTCCGTGCGTTCGCGCAAAGGCGGCAGCTCCAACGTCAGCACGTTCAGCCGATAGTACAGGTCGGAGCGAAACAGCTTTTCTTCCATCATCTGCTCCAGATTCCGATTCGTTGCGGCAATGATGCGCACATCGACAGGCACGATTCGCTCGCCGCTGACCCGGCGCACCTTTTTTTCCTGAAGGACGCGCAACAGCAATGCCTGAATCGTGATGGACATTTCCCCGATCTCGTCGAGAAACAGCGTGCCTCCGTGGGCCAGCTCAAACAGGCCGGGCTTCCCGCCTTTTCGCGCTCCGGTAAAAGCCCCTTCTTCGTATCCAAACAGCTCGCTCTCCAGCAGATTGCCCGGAAGCGCGGCACAGTTCACCGCGATGAACGGCCCTGTCGCTCGCTGACTGCTCAGATGAATGCCTTGGGCGAACAACTCCTTGCCTGTCCCGGACTCCCCTTGAATCAGCACAGTCGCATCTGTTCTGGCAAACGTTTCGGCCCATTCTTTCGCCTCTTGCATCGCTTTGGAATGCCCGACGATATCTTCCAGGCGGAATTTGGCTTCCAAGCCGCTTTCCATGCTTTGCTTGCGAATGCGCATCTCCATTTTTTGAATGTCCGTAATCTCTTTAAAGGTCGAGACAGCTCCGACAATCTCTCCGTTCACGACAATCGGCAGCCGATTGATAATAATTTGCCGATTCAGCACGGTAGCAATGTCACCGATTTCCTTTTTTCCGGTCGCCAAAATGCGCAACATGTCCGAGTTCGGGATGTAACGGGTTATTTTTTCGCCGACGACATGGGACGGCAACCCGAGTATTTCTGTCGCGTTCTGGTTGACCCAGATGATCGTATAGTCGTGGTCGACTGCGATGATCCCGTCATGAGAAGCATCGAGGATGGCTTGAATGTGAATGTCGCTAATCATTGGCCTGGCTCTCCTTCCTCGGCACGGTCCACGAGAGCAGCCACTTCTGCTGGCGGCCGTCTGGTCCGGCGCTTCGTTTTTCGCTTCTTTTTCCGCAAGACGAACAGGGCGAGCAGCATCAAAGCGAGCATCGCAAGCTGGATGGGCTGAGACATTTTCGCGCTGACCCAGCCGCTCATGAGCAACAGATGGAACAGGACGGCTATGTAGAGAAGAATGGATGCGAGGTTTGGCGCATTCACTCTCTTCCCTCCTCTATGGACAATGTTAGGGGCGGTAGAAGAAAAACTCCCGTGAAGCCACGATGAATAGCCCCACAGGAGTGTCGGTTCTTGCTGTCAGATCGTTCGTTTAGATCGGCAAAAGCTCCACGCTGTCTTTGCTTTCAAGCTCTGCGACCATGTCCAGCCAAGCTTGCGGCTTTTGCGGGAGGACGGCGTAGTAGCGCTTGAGGAAAGTGACGATCAAATCAGCTTCCAGCGTGGTTTGCTCTTCATTGGTCGGCATGAAGCCAAGGTCCAGTCCTGCGACTGCTTCTCCGTCGTTTTGCCAGGATGGATGGACGTATTGGAAATTGGTGCGCTTGTAGCCGAGATGGGACAGCACTTCGCGGCGAACGAACGGGTCCATCGGCTTGATGCCGCCGAAGCTGTGCTCTTCCACGCGGTACGGGTCGTAAATTTCCGCAAACATGCCGTACAGTTCTTTGCCGTTTTCCGCAGCGAGCGCGAGCAAGTCTTTTTGGCGCTCTCTCGCCAGGAAGCGGCCCACTCCCAGTCCTTCGCGGCCAATGATAGTGAAGTCGGTCATGGCGACGTTCATGTCCGGGTAATAACGGTATTCGGTAGCGCCTACCACTTCTCCTTCATGAACGGCCACAAACACGCGGATGGACGGGTCTTCGAGCGGTTCTTTCCACAGATCGTAGTCAAGCACTTCCTCCGGCGGAAAAACGTCCTGCATCAAGCGGTGCATGTTGGCGAACAGCGGGTTGTCGATATGTTGAATGCGTACAAATTCCATCGGTTTCGTCCTCCTGAAAAATGATTCTCTTTTGGCTTATCGTGCCAGAAACGGGTTTTTCCATTCCATCAGCACGGCGTAGTTGCGGGATTCCTCGTCCTCCAAATAATCGGCCACGATCTGCACAGGCACGCGCCCGCAGCGCATCAGAAACGTGATGACGGGGTCTTTCACTTCGCCCGAAACCACATGCTCCACGTATTGCTCTGGCGTCCATTGGTTCGCATAGCGTCCGTAGCCCGGCATTCTTCCGCCGCCGAGCAAGCGCGTCAAGCCTTTTTGCACAACCAGCTCATACATCGCCTGCATCATCAGCTGTCCCAGTCCGAGCTTGCGGTGGCTTGGCCGAATGCATATGTCCACGATGTACAAGGTGTCGCCGCCAGGATTGTGGCTCCTGATATAGCCGTCGTCCGTCACGTCCGCCCATTTGTGCTCGGGGTGCGCCGGATCGAACGACACGAGCAGCGCCGTCATTGATCCGGCCAGCACTCCGTCTACCTCAACGCAAATCGCGCCCTCGGGAAACAGCGTGATATGGTTGGTGAGCTGCTCCTGGTTCCACCACAGTTCGGATGGAAACGGCGGCGGGAAGCTCTCCGCCTGAATCTGGATCAGCTCGAAAAAGTCGGAGCGGTTGTAGTTGCGGATCACAGCCTTGCGCGGCTTGTCCCCTTCAAACACATACAGCTCTTTGCGGTACATTGCCATCCTCCTTACGTGCGCTGATGCTAGTTCCAATCGGTGTACAAGTCTGTCCGGCGGTCACGCCAGGTCGTCACGGAGCCTTTTTCCCGCACTTCATACAAAAGCGACAGGTCGAGGTCGGCAGTCACGAGCATGTCGTGGTTGATCTCCCCTTCGGCAAGCACTCCGCGCGGCGGGAACGGCACATCGTTTGGCGTCAGAATCGCTGCCTGGCCAAAATTGGCGCGCATAAAGTCGACAGTCGGCAGCGAACCGATTGTGCCTGTCAGCACGACGTACACCTGATTTTCGATCGTGCGCGCGTGGCTGGTGTAGCGCACGCGATGGAAGGCGTGGCGGTCGTCTGTGCAGGACGGACAGAAAATGACATCCGCTCCGCGCGCTTTGGCAATCCGCACCCACTCTGGGAACTCGATGTCGTAGCAAATGATCATCGCGACTTTGCCTTTGTCGGTTTCAAAAATTTGCAGGGAGTCGCCCGCGCCCATGTTCCAGC
This sequence comes from Brevibacillus sp. FSL K6-0770, assembly GCF_038000275.1. Taxonomy (NCBI): domain Bacteria; kingdom Bacillati; phylum Bacillota; class Bacilli; order Caryophanales; family Paenibacillaceae; genus Brevibacillus; species Brevibacillus sp. FSL K6-0770. The sequence continues at coordinate 2,602,462 of NZ_JBBOBQ010000001.1, read as the reverse complement.
CTTTGACTTCCCACGGGGTGATGTGGATTTTCTTTTGCTGGCCGACTCGTCCATCCGGGTAGAACAGAAAAGCCGTGTTGTACAGCTTGCCGTTCTCCTCGATGATGTGCGTGCCCCCGATCAAGTGCATGTTGTACTTGGCCGCCAAGGAAGAAAACAGCTGGACGTACTGCTCGGTGAACGAAGGCAGCGCGGTAATCGGCAAAGCGCGTCCCTGCTCATCGCCAATGGACATCAGCTGGGTGGTGAACAGCTCGGGAAACAGCAGAAACTCGGTTTCGTACTCATCGGCGTTGCGAACGTAGTGCTCGACCTGATTCGCAAAATCTGCAAAACTATGTATCGTGTGCAAGTGGTACTGCACAGCGGAAACGCGCATTTTCATTGCATTCTTCCTTCCTGTTTTCTTATCCTTAAAATATATCAAAAACGATCGGCAAAGTCTTCCTTTCCATGCGCCGCAAAGGTTTCGCTTCACGAAAAGTCGCCTGCCAGTGGATCGGCAGGCGATTTTTTATGCGGCCGCGGCGCGGTGTCCGTCTAGCTGCTCGCGCTCATGCGCAGCGCCGTTTGGTACAGCAGCTCTGTCCCGAGCGCGATATCCTCGTAGGTGGAAAACTCTTGCGGGTTATGGCTGATTCCGTCTTTGCAGCGGACAAAAATCATCCCGTAGTCGCATACGTACGATAACGCCAGGGCGTCGTGAAACGGGCCGCTCATCAATTCCCGCGGCTCTAGGCCGAGTGCGCGGCTCTCTTCGTGCATGATCGCCTTGATCCAGTCCGCACAGTAGCGAGGGTCGCTGTTCGTATCTTCGGTAATCGTGTATTGCAAGCCGCCTTCTTCTGCTGCCGTCGCGATCGCCTCGCGCAGCGCCATTTCCCGCTCGTCGCGCCGGGCCAGGTCGATGTCGCGCAAGTCGACGGAAAAACGCACGCGCTCCGGGATGATGTTGCGCGAATCAGGAAACACCTGCAAATGCCCTACCGTGCCGACAGTAGGCGCCGCAGGGTCGAGCTTCGCCAGCTCGTTGACCGCGAGAATGACCTTCGCTGCGCCGACCAAGGCGTCTTTTCGCATCGGCATGGGCACCGATCCGGCATGTCCGGCAAAGCCCGTCAGCTCCACCGTCCACCAAAGCGGGCCGGAGATCCCGGAGACAATGCCGATCGGCTCGTCCGCGCCATCGAGCACAGGGCCTTGCTCGATATGCAGCTCCAGGTAAGCCCCGATGCTGCCTTCCGGATAGACAGATTCGGCCAACCGATCCGGGTCGCAGCCAAAGGCGACGAGCGCTTCCCTGCGTGTCACGCCATCTTTGTCGGCTCGCGCCAAATCTTCCTCAGCCCATTGTCCCAAAATTCCTTTTGATCCGAACAAGCCTTTTTGAAACCGACAGCCTTCCTCGTCGCAAAACGCGACCACTTCGATCGGTTGCTGCGGCACGATCCCTTGTTCGCGCATCGTCTGCACGGCTTCCAGAGCGCCCAGCACGCCGATCACGCCGTCGAATCTGCCGCCGTACGGTTGGGAGTCGATGTGCGAGCCGATCATCAGCACAGGCGCTTCCGGGCTTTTCCCCGCCATTCGCCCGATCAGGTTGCCAAAATGATCCACCCGGGCAGCAAGTCCCGCTTCCTCCATCCACGAGCGCACCAAGTCCACCCCTGCCCGATCCTCTGCGGACAAAGCCAGCCGACATACGCCCGTCTCGCCGATTTTGCCGATTTGGGCCAGCGCCTCGATCCGTTTGCGCAATCGTTCTGCGTTGATCGCAAGCGTCCTCGCTTTTTCAGTCATGCCTGGATAACCTCCTCGTCTTGTCTTTGGTAAACCAGCTTGCCGTCGATCATCGTCTGTTCGACCTTCAGTTCCTTGATCCGGTCATGCGGAGTGGCGAGAATATTGCCGCTGAGCACGACGAGATCAGCCAGCTTGCCAGGTTCGATGCTGCCTTTTTGCCCTTCCTCAAAGCTGGCGTACGCCCCGTTCCAGGTGAACATGCGGATCGCTTCCGGCACACTCACTCGCTGGTTGGCTCCCACCGATTGGCCCGTTTTGCTCTGGCGATTGACCGCCGCATGAATCCCGATCAGCGGGTTAAAATCGGTAACAGGGCTGTCCGAAGCGCCTGCGGCCACGATTCCGCACGCAAACTGATCCTTGGCCGGAAACATGTGGCGAACCCGCTCCCCGATATTTCGCACGTACGAATCGCCATGGTCGTAAATAAACGCCGGGTTCGGGATCGGCACGACACCGAGTTTCGCCATTCGCGCAAGCAAGTCAGGAGAAGAGACGCCTGCATGCTCGATCCGGTGGCGGTGATTTTCGCGCGGATGGGCAACGAGAGCGGCTTCGAAGCAAGTGAGCAGCATGTCAATCGCACGATCTCCCTGTGCATGGGCAGTAATCTGGAACCCTTTTGCATGGGCCTCTCCCAAAATCGTATTCAACTCGTCCTGCTCATAGTAGAGGATTCCGCAATCGTCGGGGCGACTGGTGAACGGCTCGCGCATCGCCATCGTCGGCGCAATGCTCGCTCCATCTGTAAAAACTTTCGCCGGGCCGATGCGAAAGCGCTCATCGCCAGTACCAGTCACCATTCCCGCGTCGATCATCCGCCGCACAAATTCCTCCGACTGATTCAACGAGCAGACGATGGCGTAGATGCGCACCTTGACGTCTCCGGCGAGCACCGCCTTTTGCATCGCCCGGAAGTTTTCAGGGCCATACCCGCCCGCGTCGTGTATGCTGGTGATTCCTGCCGCCACAAAGTCTTCCGAAGCCAGCCGCAGCCCTTCCCTGTATTCCGCTTCGGAAAAGGCAGCCTGCTCGAACATTTTCATGTGTGCCGTCTCGACCAAAAAGCCTGTCAGGTTCCCACGCTCATCGCGGTCAATCCGTCCGCCCTGCGGGTCAGGCGTGTGCCGATCGTAGCCGGCAAGCGCCAGTGCCCTGCTGTTGACCACGCTGTGATGGGCGCAAGTGCGCATGACAAAAATCGGATGATCGGTCGAGACGTCGTCCAGCTCGGCCAAAGTGGGATAGCGCTGCTCTGCCATCCCGTTTTCATCGAATCCGCACGCTCGCACCCACTCGCCCGCCGGGGTTTTTTGCGCCTGCTCTTTGAGTGCGGCGAGCAGTTCGTCAATCGAGCGAATGCCGCGCGCCTTGCAGTCCACCCCCAATTTGTTCGTGCCGTAAATCGTCATGTGCAAATGCGCGTCAATAAAGCCTGGCAAAAGGCTTTTGCCTTGCAGATCGATCACGTTTGTCTGCGGGGTGATCCAGCGCTTGATCTCCTCCGTCGTTCCGACCGCGACAATGCGGTTCTCTCTGACAGCTACCGCCTCTGCGATCCGATTGTTTGCATCCACTGTCACTACATGTCCATTGAGAAACACCGTTTCTGCCATTTCATTTCCTCCTTTTTGTCGTCAGCCGTGTTTGGGCCTTTTGCTTTATTTGAACGTAGGCGTTCCTTCCGTATTGGCCGCCTGCTGTCCGTTGACGAACAGCGGTTTGGTGATAAGCGTCACGCCGAACATCACGACGATGTTCACCAGCAGCGCCACGACCCCGATGTTCAGATCCTGGATGACGGAAGGCCAGTGCGGAAACAGCGTCGCGAGCGTCGCCTGCGAGACCGTCGTATAGGCGACCGTCAACACTCCGGCTGCAATTCCGGCAAACGCCCCGTATTTATTGACGAGCGGCTGTTTGCCCAAGCTGAACAGCAAAGCGGGAAACAACTGGGTCACCAGACTGTAGCCCATCAACAGCAAGGTGACGAGCGTGTCTCCGCCGCTGAGCGTAAAGTACAGCGAGATGAGCGACAAAACCGGAACGAGCAGCTTGGCGACTTTGGCGATCTGGACATCCGAGGTGGCTGGCGCCATGACTTTGTAGACGTTTTTCGCCAAAAGGGTCGCTCCCGTCATCAGCAGCATCGAGCCTGGAACGAGAGCCGTCAGCAGCCCAGCCGCGCCGATGATGCCGACGATCCACGGGTCAAACGTCTTCAGCGACAAACGCAAAAGCGATAAATCCCCATCTGCCCCTTTCAAGCCGGGCACTTGCAAAATCGCCGTAAAGCCGACGAAGAACACAAACAGCAGCATCAAGGTGTACAGCGGAAGCATGATCGTATTTTTGCGGAACACGTTTTCGTTTTTGGCGGAAAACACGGAACCGAACGTGTGCGGCCACATGTAAAAACCAAAAACCGTGATGAGTACGGTAGAAATATACCAGGAGGTGCTAAGCCCTTCTGTCGGGAAGGTCAAAAAGCCCGGATTAGCCGCATGCACGGCTGCAAACATCGGCTGGATGCCACCGTAATAGTGATACGGCAAATAAATCCCGAGAAAAATGACCACGAAAAAAATCATGATGTCTTTGATCGCCGCCGTCCAGGCCGAGCCGTGGATGCCGGAGAGCATGACGTAGATGGTAACGGCAATGACTCCGAGCCAGACAGCGGCTGCTGGCGAGATCGTGCCGTACGAGGCTTCGGAAACGATGATGCCCAGCCCTTTGAATTGCAGCACGAGGTAAGGAATGATCGCGATCACGCCAACGGCGGCGACGAGAATCCCCAGCATCGGGCTGTTGTACTTGCTCACGAAAAAATCGGATTGGGAAACGAGCTTGTGCTCTTTGGCATAGCGCCAGATCGGGGGCAACAGCCAGTAGGAGATGACGTAGGCAAGCGAAATGTAGGACAGGACGTAGTAAGACGGCGCTCCTTTGGAGTAAGCCCAGCCGCTCCCTCCGAGGAAGGTGAACGTCGTGTAAATCTCCCCGGCGACCAGCAGGAAAATAAAGATCGAGCCAAACCCTCTGCCGCCTACTGTCCATTGCTCCATGTTCATGTCTTTGCCTTGGCGTGCGCGAATCCCGGAGTAGAACGACAGCAGCAGGAAGGCAAAAATGATCAGCAGAGCAATGTTCATGATGAACTCTCCTCCTCTTTTGTAGCCGGATCGAGTTGATGGATGACCGCCATAATGACAGAAGTCAGTACAACCCACAGGACAATCCAGAACAAGACAAAAGGCATGCCCAGCACATAAGGCTCCACCCGGTTCACAAACGGCACTCCGCCAAGCATGCCGATAAACGGCACGACTCCAAGCCAATCTCTTGCTTTCATGCAGATCCCCCTGTTTACTCGATTTGTCCCATTGCCTGCGCGCGCTTTGGACATGTACTCTATTATTATCGAAAAATTCAATTTTCTCCTTTGTCCTGCTGACCAGAAAACAGCGCGTTCTTTTGTTTATTGAGCCAAAAGCATTGAAAGACGGAGGGAAATGGCGTGATAACAGTCCGTGAACTGATCGAAGTTGGAGGCTTTACGAAAGCATCCGTGCTTGCCGGGGAAGACTTTCTCGACAAAGAACTGCTTGGGGTTACCTCGTTTGACTCGCCGGATGGACACAGATGGCTGCGCGCAGGCGAATTTGTGCTGACGACAGGCTTTCCTTTTCTGATCCGCCAAAATACGTGTGAAGCTACCTTGATTCAATTGATCGACGAGTTGGCTGCCATCGGAACGCCTGGTCTGGCGATCAAACTCGGCCGCTACATGGCGAGCGTGCCTGCTGCCGTCCTCGCCCACGCCGCGAAAAGGCAAATGCCGATTTTGTCCTTTCCGATGGATAAAGCGTGGTCGGACGTCATCGTGCCTGTCACGCAGTACATCAACGACAAACAGCGCCTTGAGCTGAATCGCACACATGCGATCTACGAGCGGTTTCACCTGCATCTGACTGCCAATGATCCGGTGTCCAAGCTCGCGGCACTGCTCGCAGACTTGCTGCAAACGCCGATCAGCATCGAAGTGCCGAGCCTGAGATGGAAGTGGGCCGCTTCGCCTGACGCTCCCCCTGGCGGCTTTGGCTTTGCAACCGACGAGGGGCACGACATCCCGCTCGGACAAGCCGCTTCGCCTTCCATGCTGAAAAATCCGCTCGTCAAAAGGGCAGATGGCCGTCACGTGCGCTGGCTGCTTCAGGAGCGGAACGTACAAGGCGCGATCTGCACCGGAATCATCGAACGAGATTTATACGCCTGGGAAAAAGTCGCGATCGAGCAAAGCGCCGCCCTGTTGTCGCTGGAAATCGAGCGGCAGCGTTCCGTAAACGAGACGTACCAGCGGTTTCGCAATGACTTTTTGCAGCTGTTGCTAAGCGATCAGATGCACGCGCGAGACGTGCTCACGCGCAAAGCGGATGAGGTAGGCTGGAAGCTCGCCGATCACTACACGGTCGCTGTTCTCGGCGTCTCCCCTCTGGAGCGGACAGGGATCGAGAACTGGAACGACAACCGCGACTTGCTTTTGGCTCTGACTCCTTCCCTGTCCGCCCTTGATGACGCCATTTTGCTGGGACTCGATCAGCAAAACCGCATCGTGCTGCTGATCCCGACAGCCAGTGGCTCTAGTGATTCCACTGCTTGCCTGACCAGCACCAAACAAGTTCTCGCTGCTTTGCTCGCTTTTTCGTGGCAACAGCGCGTGTTTGTCGGCCTGGGGCGGTTTCACGCCGGACACACGGGCATTGCTGCCAGCTATCGCGAGGCGCAAATCAGCTTTCGTGCGGCGATGCGCGGGCTTGATGCCAAGGCAGCAGCGAATACCACCATCGTCGCTTTTCACGACCTCGGGCTGGAGCGCATCCTGTTTGCCGAGCAGCCGGACAGAGAGGCACGCTTGCTCGCTCAGGAATACTTGGACAAAATCAACGAATACGATCGCGAAAAAAACGGGCAACTGCTGGATACGCTTCACATCTTTTTGCAAGTGGACGGCAATCACGCAGAAGCGGCGTCACGGCTGTACGTGCATAAAAATACGATCAAATATCGGCTGGCGCTCATTCGCGAACTGACGGGCTTAAACCCGGATCACGGCCATGACTTGCTGTTGCTGCGCATCGCCATGACAGTGCAATCGATTGGTTTTGCCAAAGGCTAAGCTGGTATAATGGCAACAGAGCGACTTAGGGGGAATGTAGATGGATGAGTGGCTGAACAAGCCGGTTAAGACGAAGGAACGGCCCAAAAAGCGAGGAATCGTCGAATACATAGATGATCAGTACATCGTTGTTTTCTTTACGTTGCCGCGCAAGGAACGCGTCATTTTTTCGAGCAAGGAAGCTTTTTTGAACAAAATCGAGTTCGTCGAAGAAGCAGCACCCCCGAACTGACCCACGCAAAAAATCCCGTGTCTGGCATCTGACTACTGCCTTTGACACGGGATTTTTTATGGAAACAAGCAGGTTTTACGCGTAGTGTTCGTCGCGAAGACGCTTGATCTCGTCGCTTTCGAGGTACTCGTCATACGTCATCATCTTGTCGATAACGCCTTTCGGAGTGAACTCGATGATGCGGTTGGCGATCGTTTGCACGAACTGGTGGTCATGGGAAACGAACAGCAAGGTTCCGTCGAAATCGATCAAGCCGTTGTTCAAGGCTGTGATGGATTCCAAGTCCAAGTGGTTCGTCGGCTCATCCATGATCAGGACGTTTGCGCTCGCCAGCATCATTTTGGACAGCATGCAGCGAACTTTTTCGCCTCCGGACAGCACGTTTGCTTTTTTCAGCGCTTCGTCGCCGGAGAACAGCATGCGGCCGAGGAAGCCGCGGATGAACGTTTCATCCTGCTCTTTCGAGTATTGACGGAGCCAATCCACGAGACTCAGCTCGGAGTTGAAGTATTCAGCGTTGTCTTTCGGGAAGTACGCTTGCGAAGTCGTTACGCCCCATTCGAAAGAACCGCTGTCTGCCTGTACTTCGCCCATCAAAATTTGGAAGAAAGTCGTTTTTGCCAGCTCGTTTGGTCCGACAAACGCTACTTTGTCTCCCTTGTTGATGACAAGGTGCAAGTTTTCAAACAGCTTCTCGCCTTCGACTGTCTTGCTCAAGCCTTCGATGGCAAGCAAATTTTTGCCTGCTTCGCGCTCCGGCTTGAAGTTGATGAACGGATATTTACGGCTGGACGGACGAATGTCTTCCAGTGTAATTTTTTCCAACAGCTTTTTCCGCGAGGTCGCTTGCTTCGACTTGGAAGCGTTGGCGGAGAAACGCGCGATAAACTCCTGGAGTTCCTTCATCTTCTCTTCTTTTTTCTTGTTCTGATCGCGAACCATCTTCAGCGCCAATTGGCTGGACTCGTACCAGAAGTCGTAGTTCCCCACGTACATTTGAATCTTGCCGAAGTCGATATCCGCAATGTGCGTGCACACTTTGTTCAGGAAGTGACGGTCATGGGATACGACAATGACGGTGTTCTCATAATCGGCGAGGAAGTTTTCCAGCCAGCGAATCGACTCGATATCCAAGTGGTTCGTCGGCTCGTCCAGGAGCAGGATGTGCGGGTTGCCAAACAGCGCTTGCGCGAGCAATACCCGTACTTTTTCCGTACCGGACAGGTCTTTCATCAGCTTGTCGTGCAGGTCTGTCGGGATGCCCAAACCGATCAAAAGGCTCGCTGCATCTGCTTCCGCCATCCAGCCGTTCAGCTCTTCAAATTCCCCTTCCAGTTGGGAGGCACGGTTGCCGTCCGCTTCGGAGAAGTCTTCTTTCATGTAGAGCGCAGTCTTTTCTTCCATGATCTCATAGAGGCGCTTGTGGCCCATGATGACCGTTTTCAAAACTTCATACTCGTCAAACTCGAAGTGGTTCTGTTTCAACACAGCGATACGCTCGCCTGGTGTCACCGAAACGTGTCCGCTTGTCGGCTCGATCTCTCCGGAGAGGATTTTGACAAACGTAGACTTCCCGGCACCGTTCGCACCGATGAGGCCGTAGCAGTTACCAGGGGTAAACTTAATCGATACATCTTCAAACAGTGCGCGTTTGCCGTAGCGCAGCGTCACGTTCTGAGTGCTTATCATCGTCGCAATACCTGCCTTTTTTGAATCGTTCAAACACTTATCTTATCAGAGATAGCTGCATTTTGCAAAAAATATCGGGCGAAAACGCCGCGCGCTTCTCCGGCGTCGGCCGACAAATACGTGACAATCTCCCCTCCTCCACCTTGTCTATTTTACCAGAAAATCCCTGATAAATAAAAATCAGGGCGCTCGGGCACATTATGTGATGTCTCTGTATCTCGATCGAGGGAGGTTGGGGTTATGTCCAAGAAAAACGGCGTGAAAAATGAGATGGGAAACAAGGAAAATCCTTCGCAAACCAGATCTTCCACTACTGTAGGCAAAGAAGAAACCCGCTCCAAGCAGCGCGGCGAGTAAAATTCGTTGAGGTTCGTTTCCTCACACAAAAACCAGTCTGCTGATGAGTAAACGGCAGACTGGTTTTTGCCATGACGAATGGCGAAGTGCGAAGCGCGAAATCAAACGGTGACGTGAACGGGAGTCAAGGCAGGTGTCGGTACAGATTGCAGTTCGGATTCCACGTAGATGGACAAATTGTTCAGGGTGACATACACGACGTCGCCTTCTTCCACGAGAAGTTCGAGGAAGCGCTGCCGGCCCATCTCCGCTTCAAACACTTCTTTCGTATCGAGGCGCCTCAACTCCAGACGCACGAGCGGGCCGAGCAGCGTAATCCGCTCGATATGCGCCTGAACAGCCGTAACGGCAGCTGATTGTGGCGGATGCAGCGACACTTCCGCATCATGCGGACGCATGTAGCCGATTGCCGGGCCTTCGCTGACACCTTGCTCTGCGGTGAACTCCGCCTCGCCCAGCTTGATCCGCCCGTTTTGAATGCGTCCGCGAAACAGATTGACGCGCCCCAGGAAGCTGTACACAAACGGGTTGGCTGGCTTGAGATAAATTTCTTCGGGAGAACCGACCTGCTCGACGCGCCCTTCGTTCATGACGACGACGCGATCAGCCAGCTCCATCGCCTCTTCCTGGTCGTGGGTGACGAACAAAATCGTCAAGCCGAGCTTTCCATGCAAGTGCCGCAACCAACGCCGCAACTCCTGTCTGACTTTTGTATCCAAGGCGCCAAACGGTTCATCCAGCAGCAAAAACTTCGGCTCGACCGCAAGCGCTCTTGCCAACGCCACGCGCTGACGCTGCCCCCCGGACAGCTGCGACGGATAGCGGTGCGCCAGCCCTTCCAATTGCACGAGCCTGAGCAAGGAATGCACTTTTTCGCGAATTTCTTCCTTGCTCGGTCTGGTTTTGCGTGAACGCACCGTCAACCCGAACGCGATGTTGTCAAAAATGTTCATGTGCCGAAACAAGGCGTAATGCTGAAAGACGAAGCCGACTTTGCGCTCGCGGACATCGCGGTTCGTATTGTCCTCGCCGTTGAACAGGATGCTTCCTTGCTGCGCCTGTTCCAGCCCGGCAATCAGCCGGAGCAAGGTCGTTTTGCCTGAACCGGAAGGCCCCAGAAGCGCAACCAGCTCCCCCTCGGGTATGTGCAGATTGACATTTTCCAGCGCGGTAAAATTTTTATACGACTTGGTAATGTTGACAACTTCTATGCTCATCCTGCTTTCTCCCCTGACGCGTCAAAGTAATAATCCTCTTCCGCCTTGGACTTCCGCTCGGTTTTCCATTCGATCAAGCTTTTTAGCACCAGCGTGACCAGCGCCAGCACAGCGAGCAGCGTTGCGACGGCAAACGCAGCGGCGAACTGGTACTCGTTGTACAAAATCTCCACGTGCAACGGCAGCGTATTGGTCATGCCGCGAATGTGGCCGGAGACGACCGATACCGCGCCAAACTCCCCCATCGCCCTGGCGTTGCACAGGATCACACCGTACAAAATCCCCCATTTGACGTTTGGCAGCGTGACGCGCCAAAACGTTTTCCAGCCGCTCGCTCCCAGCGATACAGCCGCTTCCTCCTCGTCTTTGCCCTGCGCTTCCATCACCGGAATCAGCTCGCGGGCCACGAACGGAAACGTCACAAAAGTCGTCGCGAGCACGATCCCGGGCACCGCGAAAATGATTTTCAGATCAAACGCAGCCAGCCATGGCGCAGCAACCCCCTGACTGCCGAACAACAGGACGAAAATCAGCCCGGCGATGACTGGCGACACGGCGAAAGGCAGATCAATCAGCGTAAGCAACACATTTTTGCCGCGAAACGAAAACTTGGCAATCGCCCAAGCGGCGGCAATCCCAAACGTGACGTTCAGCGGTACGCTAATCGCCGCTACGAGCAAGGTCAATTTGACCGCAGACAGCGTTTCCGGCTCGGCAATCGCAGCCAGAAAAACACCCGCCCCTTGCTTGAACGCCTCAGTGAACACGGCGATCAGCGGCAAAATGAGAAACAGGCCCAAAAACAGAAAAGCGACTGCGATCAAGCTCCAGCGAACGTAGGCTGGCTCGGTTACATGTTTCATTTGTCCCACCTCCTATCGTGCCGCATCGAACTTGTTGATTCGCCATTGCAAGTAGTTAATGAGCAGAAGCATGACAAACGATGCGACGAGCATGACGGTTGCAATGGCGGTAGCTCCCGCGTAATCGAACTGCTCCAGCTTGGTCATGATCAAAAGCGGCACGATTTCCGTCTTGAGCGGCATGTTTCCGGAGATAAAGACGACAGAGCCGTATTCGCCAAGCGCCCGGGCAAAAGCGAGGGCAAAGCCCGTAATGATCGCTGGCAGCAAATGCGGCAAAATGACGCGGGTAAACGTGGCAAACCGCGTGGCTCCCAGCGTCGCAGCCGCTTCCTCCATCTGCAAGTCCCAGTCCTGCAAGACAGGCTGCACGGTTCGCACGACAAACGGCAGCCCGATAAAGGTCAAAGCAACCCAGATGCCGATCGGCGTATACGCCACTTTTACGCCCCACTCGGCCAAATACTGCCCGATCCAGCCGTTTTCGGCGTAGATGGAGGTGAGCGCAATCCCGCCTACCGCTGTCGGCAAGGCGAAAGGCAGATCGACAATTCCGTCAATGATCCGCTTGCCCAAAAAATCGTACCGGGTCAACACCCAGGCGACCAGTACACCGAATACCGCATTGACACAAGCGGCGAAAAAAGACGTGAGGATGCTGACGCGAATCGAAGCGATCACCCTCGGATCGAGGATCGTTCCCACGAACTGCTCCCAGCTCATGGTAGTGGCCTTCAAAAAAAGGACGGACAGGGGGATTAATACCAAGAGGCTCAAGTAGATGATGGTATAGCCCATCGTCATGCCAAAGCCCGGCAGGAACCCCCTGCGCAAAAATGATTTTCTCATGGAGCTAACTCCTCTGATGGCAGGATAGGTTATGGACTGGATTACGGTTTGTACAGCTGATCAAAGACGCCTTGGTCGGAGAAGTGCGTTTGTTGAGCTTTTGTCCAGCCGCCAAAAAGTTCATCTATTGTGAACATTTCGATTTCAGGAAACGCAGGCGTATGCGCTTTGAGCACTTCCGCGGAACGTGGGCGATAGTAATGCTTCGCCGCAATTTCCTGCCCTTTTTTCGTGTACAGGAATTGCAAGTAGGCGTCGGCGACTTCTTTTGTCTTGTGCTTTTCCGCATACTTGTCGACGACGGTTACCGGAGGTTCTGCCAGGATGCTGAGAGACGGATTGACGATTTCGAATTTGTCTTTGCCCAGCTCGTTCACAGCCAAGTACGCTTCATTTTCCCAGGCGATCAGCACATCGCCAATCCCGCGCTCGACAAACGTCGTCGTCGATCCGCGCGCTCCCGAATCGAGCACAGGCACGTTTTTAAACAAGGCTCCCACGAACTCTTTTGCCTTGGCTTCGTCACCGCCATTTTTCTTCAGGGCGTATCCCCATGCGGCGAGGTAGTTCCATCTGGCGCCACCGGAAGTTTTCGGGTTCGGCGTGATGACGGAGATGCCCGGTTTGACCAGATCATCCCAATCTTTGATCTGCTTCGGGTTGTCTTTGCGCACGAGAAAAACGATGGTAGACGTGTAGGGAGAGCTGTTTTCCGGAAGCTTTTTTTGCCAGTCTGCCGCAATCAGTCCCTGCTCGGCGATCGCGTCGATGTCGTACGCCAAAGCCAATGTCACCACGTCCGCTTCCAAACCGTCGATGACGGATCGGGATTGCTTGCCGGAGCCGCCGTGCGACTGCTTGACGTTGAGCGTCTGTCCGGTTTTCGCCTTCCACTCCTGGGCAAATTCCGCATTGACTTCCTGATAAAATTCTCTGGTCGGGTCATACGAGACGTTCAGCAGCTCGACGGTCTGTGAGCCGCCCGCTTCCCCGCTCCCATTTGTCCCTGTTCCTTGCGACGCAGCCGAGCATCCTCCCAAAGCGATAGCTACGGCAACGATCCCGATGCGTTGCAGGATGGATTGAATATTGCCCTTTGTGGTGTTCATACTGGTGACCTTCACTCCTCATTTTTAATCTATACTATTTTACTCGGAATACTTAGTTATCTACGATTATACCTGCCTTTTTATCGCTGTCAATCATATTCCCATCCACTTTATGCCCACTAGCTGGGCGAGGTGAGAAACGGCGGCGCAAAAAAGACGTATGGCGTGTGGCTGTACGTTCGTTTAGCTACTCGGTAAGCAGGGGGAGCAGCTTCCGAATGCCAGTGATTTGCTCCCCGCTGTCGTTGTTTCGCATCTCGCTATCGGTTTTCCGCTTCGCACACCGTTTTTTCGCTTCTCGTTGCCATTCTCCACTTCGCGCCACCGTTTTTTCGATTCTCGCTGCTGTTTTTCCGCTTCGCACCACCGTTTTTTCGCTTCTCGCTACCGTTTTTCCGCTTCTCGCTACCGTTTTTCCGCTTCGCACAGCCGTTTTTTCGCTTCTCGTTGCCGTTTTCCACTTCGCACCACCGTTTTTTCGCTTCTCGCTGCCGGTTTCCACTTCGCACCACCGTTTTTTCGCTTCTCGCCGCCTTTTTGCCCTTCCGCACTGCCGCTTTTTCCATCCGCTCGCAACATATTCCGCGCAATCCCAGCCAACACTCTCGCGCATTTTTTGGCTTTCGGTTATGATGGGACAAAAGGAGTGAATGATCGTGATCACCGTTTATGTCAAACGTCCGCATGAGGACGCAACGATTGCCGAAATTGCCGATACGGATGCTTTATCCGAGCTGGTCGATGGGGATTTTGAAGTGGTGACGGACGACCATCTGGAAGGGATCTCGCTGATCGTGAATGAAGACGGACGAGGTGTATTGGCCAACAATTTTCCGATTACCGCAGACGGCTACCTCGACTGGGTATATGGCCCGTGTGTGTTCGTCAAGGCAGACGGCCGTTCTCTTAGCGAGGACGACATTCGTGTCATCGACCAGTTTCTCGCCGCCAAAAAATAGCAGCTGCCAAAAACAAAAAGACCCCTCCTCCGTCAGCGCATGTGTCTCGCACACTTGCTCGGAGTCAGGGGTCTGTTCTTTTTTAGGGCTGTCTTATCCGTTAATGCCGCTGCTGCCGAAGCCGCCAGCGCCTCTCTCAGTCTCATCCAGCTCGTCTACCACTTCGAAACGGGCAACAGGCACGACACCGATTACGCCTTGCGCGACGCGGTCGCCTTTTTTGATGAAATAGCTGTGAGAATCCACTTCTGTGTCTACCGTCACTTCTTTTTCTCCCGCATCCAGGCAGACGTTGCCGATCTTGCCGGACGGAATGCGGATGTTTTCCATCAAGACGCACACTTCTCCGCGGTATCCCGCATCGATCGTGCCCGGAGCGTTCGGCAGGCGCAGTTTTGTTTTCGCGCCAATGCCGGAGCGCGGACGCACTTGCAGCTCGTAGCCCTCTGGCAGTGCAAAAGCAAGTCCGGTCGGGATTTTGACGGTTTGCCCCGGAGCAATCAACACGTCTTCGACGGCAACGAGGTCAAATCCCGCGTCCAAGGCACGGGCGTATTGGGGAATGACTGCCTCCGGGTGCAGTTTTTTTAGTTTGACCTGGGCAACCAGGCGATCATTTGTCTGATTCATCAAAAGTCTCTCCTCATCTATCACCATTCTGCTAATGTCCTTCCATAGTGTACAAGATGGGCCACCATCCAGCAAGTTCAGCCACTTGCCCGCGTTTTCATAGAACGATCACAAATTCCTGTCTTTTTCTACACTTTTGTTTGCGGATTATGATATAATCACCGTTGCGTCATAAACTACAATTGAAAAAAGAAAGGTGGATTGTACCTTGCAAGTACAAAAACCATACCGCATTTTGCTCTACTACAAGTATACTCCGTTGGAAAACTACGAGGAGTATGCTGCTGAACACTTGCAATTTTGCAAGGAAAACGGACTCAAAGGACGGATCATCATCGCTCCGGAAGGAATTAACGGAACGGTATCCGGCACTGTCGAGCAGACCGACGCTTACATGGAATACGTGCGAAAAGACCCGCGCTTCGCGGACATGTGGTTTAAAATAGACGAATCGGAAGAACACGCATTCAAAAAAATGTTTGTTCGCGCGAAAAAAGAACTGGTGACCTGGCGTCTGGAAAACGACGTTGATCCGAATGAGAAAACAGGACACTATTTGAGCCCGAAAGAGTTTTACGAAATGATGCAGCAAGAGGACGTTGTCATCCTCGACGGCCGCAACTACTACGAATACGACCTCGGACACTTCCGTGGCGCGATTCGTCCAGAAGTAGATTCTTCCCGCGAGTTCCCTGAGTGGATTGCGGAAAACATGAGCCAATTCAAAGACAAAAAAGTCCTCACCTACTGCACAGGCGGCATCCGCTGCGAAAAGCTGACAGGCGTGCTTTTGGATCAAGGCTTTGAAAATGTGTACCAGCTTCATGGCGGAATCGTCACCTACGGAAAAGATCCGGAAGTAAAAGGCCGCCTGTGGGACGGAAAATGCTACGTATTCGACGAGCGTATCTCCGTACCGATCAACCATACCGAAGAAGATGTGGTTATCGGCCGTTGCCACTACTGCGGCACTGTGGAAGATCGCTACGTGAACTGCGCCAACCCTTTCTGCAACAAACAGCACTTCTGCTGCACAGAGTGCGAGCAAAAATTCAAGCGTTCCTGCTCCGACGAATGCCGCGAGCATCCGCGCAACCGCTTCGTTGAAGAGGAAGAAAAAGCGAAGCTGCAAGCCGCTGGAGCGAACGCATAACGATATGAAAACGAGACAAGCTGACTGTGCTCTAGTGCCAGTCAGCTTGTTTTTTTGCGCGCCGCAGTCTGGTTTGGTGCGAAATACGGTAATCTCCGCCATCGCGCTTTGCCCATCCCCTCCCTTGCTTTCTTCTGAATTTTTTGTTTTATCGTTGCCAAAAAGCTCGTTCATTCGTATTACTTGGCGAAGTGTCAAAAAAAAACAGGAGACGTATGCCATGGAAAAAAAGCTCAGCATCATTCTCGGCTTCATTGTCGGGCTTGTGTTCGTCAACTTCGACTTTGACTATTCTTTTCTGCTCGAAATGAATGTCGATCCTGCTTTTGTGAGAGCGGCCGTCAAGACAACCGGTTTTGTAGGCGCTTTGTTCTGTGGACTCACCTTGCTATTCGACGCCTGGAAAGCCATTCGGTCCAGTTGATAATGGAGGGAACAACGCTTGTGAATGACTATATCTCGACCATGCGAAAGCTGATCGGCCACGAAACGCTGCTCACAGTCGGCTGCGGAGCCATTTTGGAAGACGAATCGGGACGCATCCTTTTGCAACAAAAACACAACCGCATCTGGGGCATTCCCGGCGGTCTGCTGGAGCTTGGCGAAACGTTCGCGGAGACGCTCAAACGCGAAGTGCTGGAGGAAACCAGTCTGACTGTCTTGCAGTGGCAATTGTTTGGCCTCTACTCAGGAAAGAATGGCTTCGCCCAGTATGCCAATGGGGATAAAGTGTTTAGCGTCCAGCTGATCTTTCGCGTCACGGACTACGCAGGCGTGCTCCAGACAAATGAAGAGAGCACCCGCCAACAGTTTTTTGCCAAAAACGAATTGCCGGACAGTCTGAACCCCCATCAGGCTCCGTTCATTTTGGACTGGGTACATGGAGTGACCCCGCCGATTGTCAGGTGAAGTCTGCGCCTCTCCCCATCTGGCCTTGAAAAGACGGAAGTACCCATGCGCTGATCTCTGCCAAATCGTCAATGACGGCATGAGCGTCGGCAGCTACTGCATACTGGGAGCAGCGTTTCCATACCGCCTTCATTCCAACCGCCCTGCTAGCGCGAACATCGTTGTCGGGGTGGTCACCTATGTACATCGCCTGTTCAGCAGGCACTCCAAGCTTGTCCAATGCCCGGTGAAAAATCGCCGGATCAGGCTTGCGCAAGCCTTCCCATTCCGATATGAGCACCTCGTCAAAATAAGGCGCGATGCCCAGTGCCTTGACATTGTCGTACTGGAACTGCCCGAAACCGTTTGAGATCAAGCCCAGCCGGATGCCCTGCTTTTGCAGGTCGGCAAGCATTTCATGCAGATGCGGGAACGCGACACAATGCTTTTGAAAATGACAGAGGTAGTCTTGCAGCAAAAAGGCCGCTTCCAGCTTCGCAATGGCAAGCTCCTCGATGAGCTGCGCGTACACTTTGTCCTTCCATACGTATCCGTGCTGATCCAGCTCGATAAAACGTTGCACGAATGTTTCCTGTCGGACGTGCTGAAGCTGGGAAATTCGCTCGTACTGGTCGTGGACAAACCGGATGAGCGAAGTGTCGCGGTCGAGCAAAGTGCCGTCCAGATCGAATAGTACCGCTTGTATCATCTGCATCACGCTCCTTTTTGAATGATACGAACATTCCCGCATGTAATTGTTCCACAACCATTTGCCCGCTTCCCTGCATTTGGTAAACTAAGAAAGATCAAATCAAACAGAAAAAGGTGAAAATTATGTCGCCGAACCATGAAGCAAGCATCCTGGAATGGCAAGCTGCATTAGAAGCAGGACAAACGACGTCCCGTGAGCTGACCATTCTGTTTTTGGAACGGATCGCTGCCTACGACAAACAGGGACCGACCATTAACGCCATCAGTGAAATCAATCCCGATGCCTTGCATATTGCCGAAGCTCTGGACAGGGAGCGGGCGATATCCGGCAGTCGCGGGCCGCTTCACGGCATTCCGATATTGATTAAAGACAACATTGCGACCGGAGACAACATGCACACGACAGCCGGGTCGCTCGCCTTGGCCGATTCGTACGCGTCAGCAGACTCGTTTGTCGCCGCACGTCTGCGCGAAGCAGGCGCCGTCCTGTTGGGCAAAACCAATCTGACCGAATGGGCTAACTTCATGGCTGACAACATGCTGAACGGCTACAGCTCGCGCGGCGGACAAGTTCTCAATCCGTACGATCCTGCGTTCGATGTCGGCGGCTCCAGCTCCGGTTCAGGCGCGGGAATCGCGGCAGGCTTTGCCGTAGCGGCTGTCGGAACAGAGACTTCCGGGTCGATCCTCGGCCCTGCCAAAAAAAATTCGCTCGTCGGCATCAAACCGACGGTAGGCTTGATCAGCCGCCAAGGCATTATCCCGATTTCCCACAGCCAGGACACGGCAGGCCCGATGACGCGGAACGTAACGGACGCGGCCATTTTGCTCGGTGTCCTGACAGGTGTCGATCCGCAGGACGCGGTGACCGGAAAAAGCGCAGGGCTGGCCCACCGCGATTACCTCCCCTTCCTCGACGCAAACGGACTGCAAGGTGCCCGAATCGGTGTCGTGCGTTCCGGCTATTTGGCTGAATGCGACGAGGAAGAAGCCGCTCTTTACGAAGCCGCTATCTCGCAGCTGCGGCAGGCTGGCGCTACTGTCATCGATTCCGTAAGCATTCCTTCTGAAAATGCCGATTGGAACTCGCAAGTTTTGTATCACGAGTTTAAGACAGGTGTAAATGCCTATTTGAAAACATTGCCCGCCTCTTTCCCAATCCGCACCCTGAAAGATATTGTCGCCTTCAATCGCAAGCACGAAGCAAGAGCGCTCCGGTTTGGGCAAAGCGTACTGGAGCAGTCCGAGCAAACCAGCGGCACCTTGACCGATCCTGCCTATTTGCGGCAAAGGCTGTACGATCTGGAAATGTCGCAACGCCAAGGGATCGACGCCGCACTCAAGGAACACGACCTGGACGCTCTGCTGTTCCCGGGAGACACGGGCTGTGACATTGCGGCGAAAGCGGGCTACCCGTCCATTGCCCTTCCCTCCGGCTACACTGCGCAAGGAAAGCCTTTTGGCATCATGCTGACTGGACTGGCCTTCTCGGAGCCTGCCCTTCTGCGCATGGGCTACGCCTACGAGCAAGCGACTTTGCTGCGTATCCCGCCTGTCTTGACGGAGCAAGCTTGATAGCTTAACTCCTTGTTGAGAACCTGGCGAGCGGCACAGACGATACACTGCTCTCGCCCATTCGTGTCGCAAACCAATCGCCAGAACGCCAATCCCAAGCTCAGTAGGATCGGAGGTGAATTTTTGTTGGAAAACGTTCGTTTGCGCCCGACCACTGCGGAAGATTTGCCGATTTTGTTTGAGCAGCAGCTCGACCCGGAGGCAAACCATATGGCCGCCTTTACCGCTAAAGACCCGAGTGACAGGCAAGCTTTTACCGCCCATTGGAACAAGATTTTGGCAGACAACTCGATTGAGAAAATGACCGTGCTTGCCGATGGACAGATCGCGGGCTACATCGTTTTCTTCGAGCAATTTGGCAGCCCTTCCGTCGGATATTGGCTTGGCAAACCATTTTGGGGCAAAGGGATCGCGACACAGGCGCTTACCGCCTTTCTCGCGCTTCTCCCCGTCCGACCTGTTTACGCCCGCGTCGCCAAAGACAACGTCGGTTCGATCCGCGTCCTGCACAAATGCGGCTTCCGCCAGGCAGGAGAAGACGCGGGATTTTCCAATGCCCGCGGCTGTGATGTCGAGGAGCTGATCATGGTGCGGGAAGCTTGACGGCTTGACGGCAGCATAAGTGACGCCAACGCCTCGAAACGCTCTGAAACCCCAGCATCTTCCAAGCGTATACACACATAGAACCGAGAATGTCTCCACAGGAGGGAAGTGCCGTGGCTCTTTTCGGCAACATACTGGCTGCCATCCTCTTGTTCACCTGGGCTGGCGCAGAATTTCTGTTCGGCCCTGCCCCGGGAAAATGGCGGATGCGTCTCGGCTTTTTTCTCGGTCTGGTTGTCATCAGCGGTGTGCTCTACTGGGGCGGGTACTGGCTGATTGGTTGACAGTCTGAGCGCCCTGACTGCCCTTTCTGTTTCCGCCCACAAAAAACGCATGTACCCCGAATCGGTGCATGCGTTTTTCTTTACATAGTCGTTTGCTGTTCTGCCTTGCCCAGTCGGTCCTCGAAAAGCTTGCCGAGCTGGCCGATGTCCACTTCCCACTTGTCGTCCTTGTAGTAGACGGTCGCCTTCGTCTCGCCTTTTTTGCCTACGATGCGAATGCTCGCCGTCTTGACCTCGTAGGTGCCGTCCGGCTGAAACGTAATGTCTGCATCCTTCAGTTCGCTGTCGAGCACAGGCGTGATCGTCTTGTCCACCACTTCCTGCGTAGCCACCGCCGCTTGCCGTCCCATCTGGATGACTTCCTCCGGGCTGAAGTGAAAAAACAACACCAGTACGACTCCGATGATGGCTGCAAGCGAGATGATCCGAATCAAGCTGCGCACGACCCATTGAGCTGCCAAGATCAAGACTATGATACAAACCGCGACGGGCCAGTAATCTTTCACGAGTTGAAGAACTTGCTCCATCCTCATCACTCCTTCACCATTTCATTTTCGCCAAAAAAGGGCGGTCCCTAATCACAGACGACAGAGAAAATGGCGCTTTTTTTTGAAAAGTAGAAAAAACCGCCGCAAAGGTGCGGACGGACTCTTTCGGCACAACTTTTCAATCTGTAACACCATTCGACAACTGCCGCATCGAGTCCTGCCACGAAGCGCAAAAACGGCGACAAATCAATGACAAATGCGGGAAAGCTGATGGTGGAGACAAGCGCAATGAAGGCTGCCGTACGGATAACCTTTCCAGTCCGTACGGCAGCCTGTTTTTCTTTTGGCTCAGTGCCTGCTTAGTTCCTTTTGGCGAAGGCTACTGCTTGTGCTCTGCCCGTCGACACCCGGAACCCGCTGACCGCTTGATTGGCTGCTCGCGCAAAAGTGAGAGTTACGCCATACAAGCTTCCTCCGACTCCGGCGATAAACTGATCGGGGGCCGTGCGCAGCAGCAGCTGCTTTTTGTTCCGGCGATGCGAGAGATAGAGCGCCCCGTCCTCGACCAGCACCTCGTAGGCGGTTCCCAGCTCCGCGCTCTCGTACGTGCCCGCATATGCCAGCCCGTCTGCCTCGCATTCCTGATCAGGCTGCCATTTTTTCAGTGGGATACAGCGCGTTCCAAAGCGAAATCCGGCTGTTGAACCGAGATACAGCTCGTAGTTGGCCGTTCCCGCTTGATAGCGGTTTCCCTCCACCTGAACAAGGGGCGCAGCTCCGTACTCTTCAAGCAAATACAGCTGATCTCCCTTGCCCACCACTTGCGCGATGAGCGCGTACGTTCCGTCGGAATAATACGTCCCTGCCACGTCCTCGTCTGCAAAATCGGCATCGTAAAAGTCAGGCAAAACCTGCGGCTCCACCTCGCTCCGCTCCACTCCCAGCAGCAAGTCGACGATTTTCTCCGCAGCCCTGCCGATTACTACCGTATCCGTGTTGCTGAAAATGGCGATATCGATATCCTCTACAGGAAACCGGACGGTACAACTGCGGAATGCCGCGTCTGAACCGTCGTGCCCGATAAAAGGACGCCCCTGGTACAGAGCAGGATCATTCACGATCAATCCGCCCGCGTAATGAATCTTCGTTCCGTCCAGCAGTGTCGGGCAGGCAAACATCTCGGAAAGTGTCTCCCGTTTGCAAATGACCGGCTCCTTGAAGTTGGCCATCCACTTCATAAAATCAGTTGCGGTCGTGTGCAGCGAAGTGGCGCCATACGTGCCGTAGTTCAGCACGGCATGAATCAGCTCCCCGCCGACGCGCTTGTAAGAATCCGCGCCATTTGGAATCACCTGCCAATACCGATCCTTGAAGCACGTTTGCGCCATGCCGAGCGGGGCAAAAATCCGCTCACGGGCAAACTCGTTCAAACTTTTGCCGGACACTCTTTCAGCGATTTCGGCCAGGAGGGTAAAATTCGAGTTGCAGTACATATAGCGGGTAAGTGGCGGAAAATTCAGCTCCGTTTGCGTGGAAATAACGTCTTTGGCGTCAGACTGTGTGATCGTGTCATCAAGCCGGACTCCTTGCAGCATGAGCAGCTCCCACTGATCCCGGATGCCGCTCACGTTGTTCATCAGATTGCGCACCGATACAGGCTCGGCGAACGAAACCATGTCCGACACGTAGCTGCGAATGTCGTCATCTACGTTCAGTAGACCGTCTTCCTGAAGCAGCAGTACACACATCACTGTCACTTGCTTGGACACCGATGCAACATGAAACACCGTCTCGCCCGTGATCGGCAACCTATGCTCCACGCTGGCGTAGCCAAAGCAGTTTTCGTAGACGATTTCCCCGCCTTTGCGAACCACAACCTGTCCGCCCGGGCATACGCCTTGCTGCCAATCTGCGAACAAGTCATCGATTTTTGCCGCTATCTCCGCATCATATCTACTCACAACCTTGCCTCCTCTGGCTCAGCAGACCAGCTTCCTGTTACATCAGTCGACCTCTGCCTCTTTTTCCCAACTCTACCACTTCTGCCGAAAGCTTTCAATGAAAGCGACGAGGAGTTGAACCGCGTTTTCCAGATCGTCCAGATGCACGAGTCCAGTGGCAGAGTGAATGTAACGGGACGGGACCGAGATGCATCCGGCTACCGTTCCTTTGCCAGCGAGGCTGATCGAGTACGTGTCTGTCACGCAGTTCAAATACACGCCACGCTGGTACGGGATGTGATTTTCTTCTGCCGTTTGCACCAGCTTTCTCGTCAGCTTTTTCGGGACGCTGCTTCCCGCCCAGTTGTCGGTGACCCACTCGTAAAACAGGATGACCGGGCCGCCGCCAAGCGTCAGCGGAATCATTTTCTCTTCGATCTTCGGCGTTCCGCCAGTGAGCGCGACATCGAGCGCCAGCGCAACGTCCGGCTGAACGGCAAAAGCGGCAGGGCCTGCGCCGCGCATCCCGACTTCTTCCTGAACCGAGCCGACCGCATAGACCGATGCGGTGAGCTGTTTGCCCGCGAGCCGCTTCATGACTTCGAGCATGACGGCGCAGCCGGAGCGGTCATCGACTGCTTTTCCGGTAAACACTTTGCCGCCGTTCAAAAATTGCCCCTCCCGCGAAAAGGTGACGAAATCGCCGACCGTGACGCCAAGCGCTTCTGTTTCCTCTCGGCTCGCCGTCCCTACGTCCACATACAGCTCGCTAAGCGGAATCGCCAGCTTCGCCTCTTCCGCCGTCACGATATGGGACGGCTTCGCTCCTGTGACTCCCTTGACGACGCCTTTGTCCGTATGAATGTCCAGCACCTGGTTGATCACCATGCGGCTATCGTGACCGCCGACCGGGTGAAACCAGACAAATCCTTTTTCGTCAATGTAGCTGACGATAAAGCCGATCTCGTCCATATGCGCGCACAACATGATTTTCAGGTCGGGATCGCTCCCTTTTTTAATGAAAAACTGGTTGCCTAGCGCATCGCTTTGGTGCTCGTCCACCACATCCAGCAAATTTTCCCGCAAGTAAGCGGCAACCCGCTCCTCATCCCCCGCCACACCGGGGATCGCGTCCAGTTCGGTCAGCCATTTTTGCAAACTCATGTCATTGCTCCTCTCCTGATTCTGCTTTGGGCAACTGGCGCTGCATCATGTTCCCTAGCTCTGCCACCACCGTGTCCGGGCTTTGTGCCAGCGCGTCCGCCACCCGTTGGCGAATCGGCAGCGGCTTGTCCTGGCTCAGCTTGAACGCCCCTTCGATTTTCGTTACCTGGATCTCGAAAGCAACCAGCTCTTGTTTCAGCTTTTCTGTATAATCTTGTGGAATGGCGTCAAAATGCTTTTCATAAGCAGGCTCGAACGTGCGGATCGTCTGCAACAGCGTCTGCGCGACGTCTTCTGCCTGCGAATAAATGACAGGCTTGCCGTAGACGTGCACAGCCGCGTAGTTCCAAGTCGGCACACCGTAGCGGCTTTCATAATATTGCGGCGAAATATACGCATGCGGCCCTTGGAACATGACCAGCACGTCCTGCTCCGCAAACGTTCGCCATTGCGGATTCGCCAAAGCCATGTGGCTGACCAGCGTGATCTTCGCCTGCTCGTGCTCATGCTCCACCAAAAAAGGCAAATGGGTCGCCAGCGGAATCGTCCCGTCGAAGCTGACGATGGTAGCAAAATGGTACTTTTTCATAAAGGCTACTAGCGTCTCTATATCGTTTTCGCGATAAGATGGGGGAATAAACATCGTCGACCTCCTTGTCTGTCAGGTGTAAAACACGCGTTTCAGCTCGGCAGCCGTTTCGGCCAACGCTTCTTTGCTCGCGTCTACCTCGCCGGAAAAGTTGAAAAAGCTGTGCACCATGCCAAGGTAGCGCTTTGCTTTTGCCGCGACACCGAACGAAGCCAGCCGCTCGGCATACAGCTCTCCTTCGTCGCGCAAAGGATCGAACTCGGCCGTGACGATTACAGCTTGCGGCAAGCCGCTTAAATCGGCAGCAAGCAAGGGAGAGGCGAGCGGGTCGTTGATCTGTTCCTCATCCTGCAAGTAATGAGCGCGGAACCAGAGCATCTCGTCGTAAGTCAAGTTGTATTGATTCCCGCATTCCCGACAAGACGCCGTATCGAGGGCAAACGAGACAACCGGATAGATCAGCAGCTGGCAGCACAAGCCAAACTCGCCGCGATCGCGCGCCAGCAAGGAGACGACAGCCGCCAAGTTGCCGCCTGCGCTCTCTCCGCCAACAGCGATTCGCTTGCTGTCTCCGTTGAAGGAAGCCGCATGCTCAACTACCCACTTGGTCGCCGCATACGCATCCGAGACGGCTGTCGGGAACTTGTGCTCAGGCGCGAGGCGATAGTCGACAGAGACGACGATGCAGCTCGCCGCTTGTGCATAATAGCGACAAATGCGATCGGTTATCTCGATATTCCCGAGCACGAAGCCGCCCCCGTGAAAAAAGACGAACACAGGCAGAAGCTCCGGCAACCCTTCCCCGCCTGGGGTGTACAAACGAATCGGCAGCTCTGCTCCCCCTTGTTCTGCCACCGCAATCACCCGATCCTCTACCGCTGCTACAGACGTCTCAAGCTCCGAGAGATTGGCCCGCGCTCGTGAAAAAGCGAGACGCGCTTCTGCGGGCGTCATAGATTCGGTATCTGGCAGTCCAAGCAAGCTTTGTTTGCGAAATACTTCCTTTACTTGCGGATGTACACTCATGCCTTCCTCCCCTTCTCTTGACGAGTCCACATGCGAAATCCGAAAAAGGCCGCCCACGCCTGCTCGTCGTCATTGGCAAAAAACCGGATCGGGTACTCGTCCTTTTCCATGACAAGTGTCTGACTGTCGCTGGCGCGCAAATCGTAGCGCTCGCCGCCAAAAACGAGAGTCGGCTTGTCTTGGGCAAGCTCAATCTGCAAGCTGCCCCCCTCTCTGGACTGATACGTGCCTGCGAGCTTTTCCAGTTGTTCCTTTGTCGCCGTATAGTGCGGCTCCTGGCTTGCTTTTTGCGTGAGCGGCAAGCCGAGCGCCTGGTTGACCGCCGCCAGCCAAATGTCTCCTGCTGGCATATCCGTCGCGTTGATCAGGACAGCTGCGACAAGCCCCTGTTCCGGGACGAAACCGAAGCAAGACGATACCCCTTGCTGACTTCCGCCGTGGCTGACGAGCGTCACGCCCGAATAATCGGGAACGATCTCCAGCGCCAGTCCGTAAAATTGCTTGCGGCCAACCTGATGAACAGGCTGCCACATTTTGCGCAGCAGCTCTTCGCTTGCGACCGGATTTTCGCCGCCTACAAAAGCCGCGCCGTAGCGCAACAGATCGTTGACCGTAGAGCGCAAGCCGCCGCCCACCTCGTAATTTCCCAGACTCGGCCACGGCACCGCTTCCAACTTGCCTGTCTCGTTGTTTTTCATATACGGTACAGAGACGTCAGCCATTTTCGCAATTTCTTCCAGACTGTACGTGGAGCGGTGCATGCCAAGCGGAGCGAGGATCGTTTCCGTGACGAATCTGCGGTAGAGACGGTTCGTCAGCCGTTCGATGATCGCGCCTTGCAGCAAAAAGGCATCGTTCGAGTAGCTGAAATACTCGCCCGGTTTGCCCAACAGCTCGTACTCCTGCCCCGCGATGTACGTGAGGTGGTCTTCCAGCCTGTTGATTTCCGGTTTGCGGGGAAGAGGCGGCAAGCCGCTCGTGTGCGACATCAAATGATGGACTTTTACCATGCCGGGGTCATCCATGCCGCACAGCTTGAACTCGGGAAGATGCGCGCATACCGGATCATCCAGGGATAAGCGCCCTGCTTCCACCAGCGAAAGCAGCGCCAGCACCGTCAGCGACTTCGTGACGGAGCCGCACCCGAACAGCGTGTCGGGGCCAATCGGCCGCTTCGTTTGCAAATCGGCATAGCCAAAGCCGCGCTCGTATACAACCGTTCCGTTTTTCGCAACAGCGATGGCGATGCCCGGAATTTGCTCTTCGTCCATCCGCTTGGTGACGTATGCTTCGAACTCAGGCCAGTTTTCCACTGCCATCTGTGTCACTCCCCCTTCTCCCCATACAAATGGCATTTGACATAACGCTGCGGAAGCACTTCCGCAAAGCTCGGTATTTCCTTGGCGCAAATGTCGAACGCTTTCGGACAGCGCGTGTGAAAGCGACAACCGCTTGGCGGATTCAGCGGATTGGGAATCTCGCCTTGCAAAACGATTCGTTCTCTGGACTGCTCCTGAACCGGGTCAGGCAAGGGAATGGCGGACAGCAGCGCTTCCGTGTACGGATGCAGCGGTCGCGCATACAGCTCATCGCTTGCGGCAAGCTCGACCAGTTGCCCGAGGTACATGACGGCGATCCGGTCGCTAATATGCTTCACCATGGACAAGTCGTGGGCGATAAACAAATAGGTCAGCTGTTTTTGCCGCTGCAAATCCATCAGCAGGTTGACGATTTGCGCCTGAATCGACACATCGAGGGCGGCAATCGGCTCATCCGCCACGATAAAGGAAGGCTCGACTGCCAACGCCCGGGCAATCCCGATCCGCTGACGCTGCCCGCCGCTAAATTCGTGCGGGTAACGATTCGCCTGTCTGGAACTGAGTCCGACAAGCTCCAGAAGCGCGCTGACCTGCTCTTTCCGCTCTTTTTTCGCAAGATTCGGACGATGGATCATCAGCCCTTCGGAAATGATCTCGGTGACAGTCATTCGCGGATTCAACGACGAGTACGGGTCTTGAAAAATCATTTGCATCTGGCTGGTGTACGCCTTGTGCCCCTTGCGCTCGGTCATGTCGCTTACACGCTCGCCCGCAAAGCGAATTTCGCCGCCAGTCGGCTTGTACAGCTGCAACAGCGTCCGGCCCACCGTCGATTTGCCACACCCGGACTCTCCAACCAGTCCCAACGTCTCTCCTTGCCAAATGTGAAAGCTGACATCATCGACTGCGCGCAGCGTCTGATTCGGCCCGAGCTGGAAATGCTTGCTGAGATGGTTCACTTCAAGTAGTACGCGGTTGTTCATGGCCTCATTCACCCTCCTGCGACTCCTGCCAGCCGCTCTTGCTGCTGCGCCCGCTGATCGAGCAGCCAGCACTTGGCTGTATGCCCGCTCGACACTTCTGTGAGTGGCGGCGAAAAATGTTTGCACACCTTCATCACGTGCGCACATCTCGGGGCGAACGGGCAGCCTTGTTGCTGGCGGGCGAGATCAGGCGGCGTACCCGGAATCGGGATGAGCGGCTCGGTGCCAGCGGCATCCAGACGAGGCATCGAGCGCAGCAATCCCCACGTGTACGGATGTTTGGGACGGTAAAAAATTTCCGCAATCAGCCCTGTCTCCACTACCTCTCCGGCATACATCACAGCCACTTTTTGCGCCATGTTGGCGACAACGCCCAAGTCATGCGTGATCAAAATGATGCCCGTCCCCGTCCGTTGCTGAAGCGACTTCATCAGCTCCAAAATTTGCGCCTGCACCGTCACGTCGAGCGCAGTCGTCGGCTCGTCGGCGATCAGGACTTTCGGGTCGCAGGCAAGCGCCATCGCAATCCCGACACGCTGGCGCATTCCCCCGGAAAAATGGTGCGGGTACGCCCTGATCCGCTCCTGCGCGTTCGGAATGCCGACCAGTTGCAGCATGTTGACCGCTTTTTCATAGGCGGCGGCTTTGTCGAGCCGCTGGTGCTTGCTGATCCCTTCTACCAGTTGCTGGCCGATCGTCATCGTCGGATTCAGCGACGTCATCGGGTCCTGGAACACCATGGAGATTTCCGCTCCCCGAAGCGACTGAAGCTCTCGCGGAGGCAACGCCAGCACGTTTTGCCCTGCATAGGTGATCTGCCCGGCGGGGATGCTCGTGCTCTGCTTCGGCAAAAGCCGCATGATCGCTTTGGCCGTGACCGATTTGCCAGAGCCGGATTCACCCACGATGGCGAGCGTCTCCTGCTTTTGCAAGCAAAAGCTGACCCCTCTTACCGCATGCACCTCGCCTCGCTGGGAATGAAACGCAACATGCAAGCCGTCTACTGTCAGGATCGGTTGATTCATCGACATCCCCTCCTTATTTCGTCATTTTCGGATCGAGCGCATCGCGCAGCCCGTCCGCAAGCAGGTTGAAGCTGATCATGATCAAACTGATCATCACGGCGGGAATCACCAGCTTGTAAGGGAACAGCCGCATCCCTTTGTAGCCGTCGTTGATCAGAACCCCAAGCGAGGCGAGCGGCGCCTGTAGACCAAGCCCGATAAAGCTCAGAAACGCTTCAAAAAATATCGCGGTCGGCAGTGTGAACATCAAAGTGACGATGATCGGCCCCAGCGCGTTCGGGATCAAATGCTTGAACATGATCCGGCTGTTGGAAACCCCGAGCGACCGCGCAGCCAGCACAAATTCCTGACCTTTTAGCTGCAAAATTTGTCCGCGGACAATCCGCGCCATCCCGACCCAGCCTGTAATCGCCATCGCCAAAATGATCGACGTGATTCCCGGCTCCAAGATGAGAATGAACAAGATAATGACGATCAGATTGGGGATGCCGACGAGCACTTCAATGATGCGCTGCATGACGTTGTCGATTTTTCCGCCGTAATAAGCCGAGATCCCGCCATAAAGGACGCCGATGAACAAGTCCAGCAAGGCAGCTACGAGGGCAATCAACAGCGAAATTTGCGTGCCCTTCCACACCCGCATCCACATATCCCGGCCAAATTCGTCCGTGCCGAACCAGTGCGCCTCCGTTATATTCCGTTTCGCGTACAGATCGGCTCCGTTGCTGTCCAGCCCGTCAAACCCGAGCCACCCCAGCCCGCTTATTTTCGGCGGCAGGTTGGAATGGGCCACATTTTGCCCGTCATAAGTGTATGGGGTCAGCAGCGGCCCGACAAAAGCCAGCACCGTAATGACCATGATCAACACGAAGGCAGGGACGACTCCGCGATTTTTTCCCAGCCGTTTGAGCGCAGCCTTCCAGGGCGAATCCGCAGCTGAAGCCGCAACCTCCATCGCTGCTTCTGCTGCAAATGGCTCGTGCACAAACAAATCGTCTGTTATTTCATGCGGGGACGTCCCGGTTGCCGGCAAAGTCCTCATGTGCTTTCCCCCCATTTTTCACGAATGCGCGGGTCCAAAATCCCGTAGATCATATCGACCAAAAGCACGACCAGAATGAACAACGTGCTGTAAAAGAGCGTAATGCCCATGATCACACTGTAGTCGTTCACCATGATGGATAAAATGAACTGCTCCCCCAGCCCTGGCACCGAAAAAATTTTCTCAATCACCAATGTTCCGGTCATGATCGACACCGCCATTGGCCCAAGCATGGTCACGACCGGGATCAGCGAATTGCGCACGACGTGCTTCCACACCACGGCAAACTCCGAAATCCCTTTGGCCCGCGCGCTCAAAATATAGTCCTGCGTGAGCACCTCCAGCATTTCCGTGCGGATGAACCTGGCGACTGCCGCTATCACCGTCACGGATAGCGCCAAGGAAGGCAGGATGGAATAAGAGTAATCCTCCCAAAGTCCGGGCGGCAGCCAGCCGAGCTTGACGCCCACGTAATATTGCAACAGCGCCGCGAATACGAACGAAGGGATCGACATGCCCAGGACAGCCATCGTGACGGCTCCCAGGTCAAACAGGCTGTTCTGACGCAGCGCCGAGAGAATCCCCAGCCCCAGTCCGACAATCGAGCCGATCAGCATGGCTTGAAAGCCGATCAAAACAGACGGACCGATCCGCTTGAAAATGATGTCCGTGACCAGGCGCCCCTTGAATTGAAAGGAGACGCCCCAATCACCTTGAACCAAATTCCCCAGGTAGCGGGCGTATTGAACGGGCAGCGGCTGATCCAGTCCGTATTTTTGATTCAACGAAGCCAATTGCTGCTCGGACAGCTTGTCCGGGTTGCTGTACGGGGTGCCTGGAAGCAATTTCATCAGGAAAAAGGTCACGGTCGCAATGATGAACAAAGTCGTCAGCATGACTCCCAGTCGTTTCAAAAAATACAGTCTCATCCGCATGCCTCCCATTTCCGCGCCTGGCTTTTCAACCTTACTCCATATGCGTCCATTTGTACGTAAACTCCGGACCGCTCGGATGCCAGATCAGCCCTTTGATTTTTTGGCTCTGCAAAATGACTTCCCCGTATTGATACAGCGGGACGACCGCCGCATCTTTTTCGATGATGATTTTTTCCAGTTGCAGCAAGATGTCGTACCGTTTCCGCGGGTCCAGCTCCTTGTTGGCCTGTGCCACCAGCTGGTCAAACTGCGGGTTGGAATACTTCATCCGGTTCGCCGGTCCGCCCGTCACCCACATGTCCAAATACGTCATCGGGTCGATGTAATCCGGCCCCCATGTGGACAAAGCGATCTCATACTCAAACGCTTTTTCCTGTTTGATCCGCTGCTGGAACGGAACGGTTTTCAGCTTGAGCTTGAAGCCGGGCAAATTCGTTTCCAACTGCGCTTTCAAATACTCGGAAGTTTGTCGCATGTATTCCTGATCCGCCACAATCATGGACGTCGCAAGGCCGCTTTGTCCGATTTCAGCCAAGCCTTTTTGCCACAATGTTTTCGCTTCTTCGACCGTTCCTTTGTTCAATTGTCCGTTCAGCACACGATAATCTTTCATGTCCGGCGAGAGGGAGAACGCAGCAGGCACCAAGCCGTACAGCGGGATTGAACCATCGTTTAACACGACGTCTGTCAAGCTTTCCTTGTCAATCGCCATGCCGATCGCCCGGCGGATATTTTCGTTTTGGAAAGCGGCAACATCGGGATTCAGACGCATAAAAATGGTCGTCGGAGTCGCTACTTTTTGATAATCTTCCTTGCCTTTGTAAGCGTCAGCCAAAGAGGAGGTCAGACCTGTCACGCGATCAAGCTTCCCCGTTTCATACAGGTTGACGGCTGCCGAAGGTTCCTTTACGATATAGACATTGATCTCGTCCAACTGGACGTTCGCGGCGTCCCAGTAGGATTCGTTTTTCTTGTATTGCCAGCTTTGCTCGTGCTTCCAGTCGTTCAGAACAAAAGGTCCGTTCGCCAGCACCTGGTCGTACTCCAGGCCATACTTGTCGCCTGCTTTTTCCACGAATTTCTCGTTTTGCGGCAAAAACGGGGCAAGTGGCAGAAGCGGCAGGAACAGTGGATTCGCTCTGTCCAGCTTCACTTCCAGCGTCTTCGCATCAATCGCCTTGATGCCCAAATCGTCCGGCTTCTTCTCGCCTTGCAAAATCTTGTCGGCATTCGCAATCCCGGCCATTTCGAAAAATACGCCGAATGGCCCCACTTCCCGCAACACCCGCTTCCAGCCGTATTCAAAATCTTGGGCCGTTACCGGATCGCCGTTCGCCCATTTCGCATCGCGCAACAAAAACGTATGCGTCAAAGCGTCCTCGCTCGTTTTATGCTCCTGCGCAATCGCGAGGATCGGTTGGTGCTTGTCGTCGAAGCGGAACAACCCTTCGTTGATGTTGTTGAGCACCGTAGAGCTGACCGCATCGGAAATCTGGGCCACATCGAGCGTGGCGATCTCCGCGCCTTCGGACACATTCAGCACTTGCTTGACGGCACTCGCTTCGCCCTGCTTTCCTTCACTGGCAGGAGAAGCGTCATTTTTCCCAGCCGACCCGAAGTTGCATCCTGCGAGCGCCACGCCGCTTACGAGAACGGCTGTCACGAAACAAAGGAACCGCTTGCTTGCTACCCTCATGATTCTTTTCCCCCTTATGCTCCTGTCTGTTTACCGTTTTTGTGGTCTGTTGCGCATAAAATTTTCCGAGGCAAAGCCGCGCACTTGCTCGTCTGTATAGTACCGCGAAAGCTCGTGCAGCAAATTTTGCATCATGCCTGCATGGGAAAGTCCTTCGATGCGTTCGGGCATCGAGATGCCGTCGAAGTCGGAGCCGATTCCGATGTACCGCTCACCGCCCAACCCGCAAAAATGTTCGATATGGCGGATCAAGTCCGGGATCGCAGCCTTTCGTCCCTCCTTGACGAAGGCGGGAGAAAAAAATACGTGGACCAGACCCCCTTTGGCGAACAGCGCCCGCGCCTGTTCATCAGACAAATTCCGCGGATGGTCGAGGATCGCCCTTGCATTGGAGTGGCTTGCGATAGGATGAGCTGCCAGCTCGATCACGTCCCAGAAAGCCTGTTCATGCAAATGCGAGACATCTGTAAAAAGCCGATTTTCATTCAGAAAATTCACTACTTTTACGCCGAACGAAGTCAATCCCGTAGCCGTTTTGTCCAACGCTCCGCCCGCAGCGAGATTCCCATGATTCCAGGTCAATCCGACAGAGCGCACCCCCAACTGATACAGCGTCGTCAACATGGACAAGTCTTCTCCGATCGCATCCACTCCTTCCAGCGAGAGCAGCGCTCCGATTTCTCCGTCTCGCAGCCGATCGCTGTCGTCCCATTCCTTGATTTGCTTCATCTCGGGATTTTTCCCCAAGACTTCCTCATGGAAATAATCCATTTGCGCAAGCACAGACGAAAGCTTTTGCTCCACAGACAAGTCCGGCGGCGGAAACAGCGCGAAAACTTGAACTTTTACTCCGCCTTGCTGCAAACGCGCTTTGTTCGACTCCAACTGTGGTGCATTGGCGAAAGCAAGCTCGCCTTTTGACAGCCACATTTTCAACAACGTGTCGCAATGCAGATCAACTACGTGCATAACAGGCTGTCCCCCCTTACAAGTCTACATACATGCCCTTGCCCGTCTCCTTCGCCTTGCGATACACAAACGCGGCAACGCTCAAATCTTGAACGGCGATCCCCGTCGAGTCGAACAAGGTAATCTCGCTCGCCGATTGGCGTCCCGGCTTTTCCTTGCTCGTAATTTGTCCCAGCTCTGCAAACAGACTGTCGCGGGAAGGCTGTCCTTGCAATTCTCCCAGGTGCGAAGCTTGCTCCCACCAATCGCAGACGAGCTTGTCCGGCAGCCGATCCAGCTCGATCTCCCTTTTCCCGCTCGTATCGCTTCCCATCGCATTCACATGAGTTCCCGCCTGCAGCCACGACGACTTGAGCACAGGCGAAAAGGCAGGTGTCGTCGTGACGACAATATCGGCTTGCTCGACCGCTTCCTGCGCCGAAGCGGCTTGTCTGGCGCCGAGTCCCATCCGCGTGATTTCCTCGGTCAGTCTGGCTGCCGAAGCATCTGTGCGGGAGTAGACGGAAACGGTTTCAAGCGGAAACAGGTGCAGCAGCCCTTCCAGCTGCGCTCTTGCCTGGACGCCTGCGCCAATCAGTGCGACCGACTTACTCTTTTGGCGGGCTAAATATTTGGCCGCAATCGCCCCTGCCGCCGCTGTGCGGATCGCCGTCAGCAGATTGGCGTCCAGGAGGCACGTCGGCTCGCCCGTTTGCGGACAAAGCAGCAGCATGACGGATTGATGGTTTGTTTTGCCGCTTTGCCAATTGTCGCTCCAGAAGCCGCCTGTCTTCAGGCCAATCGCTGACTCCTCACTCAAATACGCTGATTTGATGCTGTAAATCCCGTTGTGCTCCCCGACTTTTTCGCGAACGGACGGGAAAACGGCGCTTTTGCCTTGAGCAAACTGGGAAAAAGCCAGCTCCACCGTCTCCATCGCTTCACGGAAGCTCAACATCTCCGCAAACAATTCCTGATTGATTACGAGCACTTTTGCCATGACTACACCCCTATTGATTGCATCCTCGCGCATGGATCGGAAACACGGTTTCGACTTTTCCGTCGCGTATTCCGTAAGCCACCTGGTACAAATTGACGGTTGGACAAATGTGGTTCGGAATGATTTCGATGCGCTGGCCGATGGAAAAGGACGTTCCCGGCACCATAATCGCATGCTCATCCGACAGTTTGCGGATGTGTACATCCTGCTGCCCTCGTACCTGCCCAAAACCGCTGGTCGCAAGCAGGCCGCTCGCCCGCGAGTCGATTGTCATCGCTTTCGCCCCTGCATCAGCCACAGCACGTTCGCCATTCGGCCTGGAAATAACCGTGCCGAGAATCGTCGCGGCACAGCGCTCCGTATCTCCGAAAAAGGCGGCGTGCGTCCTGTCGTAAAACACGTAGGTGCCCGGACGTATCTCGGTGACTCCGGGAACGACGCCTGCCCCAAGCAAACCGAGCGTGCAACCGACACTGACCTCGCAGGGAAAGCCCCAGCGCGAGCGGATTCGCCTCCCGATCTCGACCATTGTCTCCTGCGCTTGGCGCGCCACTTTTTCCAGCTCGCTTCTGTCTGCCGCGTTATACACTTGTCCTTCATGAGTGAATATTCCATCTATTTTTGTTTCAGGGAATTTTCTGATAATTTTCTCGACAAGGCTCTCTACCTGATCCGGTTCCACGCCACAGCGCTGCAACCCGGTATTGACCTCGATCATGATTCCGACGGAGCGAGCCTCTCCCCCGTACTCGGAAAGCTGTTCTAGCTGAACAAGCGAATCGACCGCCAGCCTGATGCGTGCTCGCCTCGCCAGTGCTTCCAGTCTGGCAAGCTTTTTTCTCCCGACAATTTGCGTCGCCACAAAAATGTCTGTCAGTCCATAGTCGGCCATGACTTCCGCCTCGCCAAGCTTTGCCGCGGTAATCCCTTGTGCTCCGCAATCGATCTGCATCTGGGCGATTTTTGCGCATTTGTGCGTCTTGATGTGGGGGCGAAGAGCAGCCCCTCCTGAATCGGCGAGCGACTGCATCTCCTGCACATTTTTCTCCAGACGGTTCAGATCGATGAGCAGAGCGGGCGTGTCCAGTTCGTCCACGCTTGATCCGATCAGCTTCATCTGCTCAACTCCTCTTGCTCCTGTTTCTGATTCCTGCGCAGCTCGTCTAGGTAGCTGTACATGGTTACCTTGGAAATTTTCAGCTCGGCAGCGACTTTTTCCAGCGCGCCCTTGATCAGAAATACCCCTTTTTTGTCCATGAACTGGACGATTTGCATTTTTTCGTTCTTGTCGATTTTCTCCACGTCTTTCTCCGAGATCATCTGGTTAATCATCTGCTCTACGATCTCCCACACATTTTGCACCACTTCCACTTCTTCGCGCTCCAGCGGCTCCTCGTCCATGCGGATGAAGTCCTCGATGAACTCGCGGGTGCTCACCAGTGGGTGAATGTCGATGTTGATGCAAAAAGCGCCGATGGCTTCCCCGTCTGCATTGCGGATCAGCGCGGTCGTCGACTTGATCGTCCGCCCATCCTCCGTCTCGGTGCGATAATTGGCGACGACGTCATTTTGCAGCTTTTGAGACAAGAGAACTTGTGTGATCAAATGGTTGAACGATTGCCCGACAGCTCTGCCCGTGACGTGGTTGTTCGCGGTGTAGATGACGGACGACTGCGGCGAACTCAAATCGTGGAGCACAACTTCGCAGTTTTTGCCAAACGTCTGAGCCATGGCATCGGCGATCGGAATGTATCGGCGCAGTTCCTCGGCGTATTTTCCCATGCTTCACTCTCCTTTCCTCCGGGATGGTGGTGCTATTTGTTATCCCTCATTATACTTGTCTATATAATTTATTCAAGATAAAATATAATTTTTTCTATAAAATTCTGACGAATAGACTTTCTTATCAAAGCTGATCAGAGCCGGAATCATCCGTTAACGCAGCGAAACCACAGCTTTTCCTCCCACTTCACAAGAACGAGAATAGAAAAAGTTATGTATAAAAACTTCTCTGTCTTTTCTGCGTTTCTTTATATTTTTTTCTACACCAGATAACGCATCGCCTAAAAAAAAGAACGCCCTCGATCCTCGCAGACCAACGGCGTTCTCGTGTATGAATGAAACGATGTTACGAATGGCTCTGCTCTTCGCATTCCAATCCTTTGGCATAGTACGCTTCCTGAATATGCGCAGGCACCATGCTGCCCCCTGTCGCCCAGACGATATGGGTTGCGTTTTTCATTTTGTCCGCAAGACCGTGCTGCTCGATGTACTGCTGCCCCGCTGCTTGCGCAAGCAAACGGATCGGCCCTGGCATGCCAGCCAGCGCAGACGGCTCAAGCCGCACGGATTCGCTGTCGCGCAAAGCCCGCAGCAGCCTGTACAGCTCCCCGTCCGCCACCGTATAGACGCCGCTGAGCAACGGTTCCATGACTTTGCCGACGAAGCGCGAAGGACGTCCTACGGCGAGTCCGTCAGCGTCTGTCTTGTTGTCGATGCCAAAGTCTTGCACAGCCAGCTTGTCATGATACCCCGTCATCAAGCCGAGCAGCATGCAAGGCGAATGAGTCGGCTCCGCAAAAAAGCAGTGGACGCGATCGCCGTAAAGCAGCTTCAATCCGTAGGCAACGCCACCCGGCCCGCCGCCTACCCCGCACGGCAAGTACACGAAAAGCGGATGCTCGCTGTCCACGATCACCTGCTGCTCCTCCAGCTGCTTTTGCAACCGTCCGGCGGCGACGGCATAGCCGAGAAACAGCCGCTTGGAGTTTTCATCGTCAATGAAATAGCACTGCGGGTCGGCTTCTGCCTGCTTTCTTCCCTCTTCGACCGCTTTGCCGTAATCGGATTGATACTCGACGACTTGCACGCCTTTTGCGCGCAGCAAATCTTTTTTCCACGCTTTTGCATCCGCAGACATATGAACCGTCACCCGAAACCCGAGCTTCGCGCTGATGATCCCGATGCTCAGTCCAAGATTGCCTGTCGATCCTACGGCGATGGAGTATTGGGAAAAGAACGCGCGGTACTCTTCTGTGGCAAACACGGAGTAATCGCCGTCTGCGGGCAGCCTATCGTGCTTTTTCGCCAGTTCTTCTGCGTGGGCAAGCACCTCGTAAATCCCGCCTCGCGCCTTGATGGAACCCGCGATCGGCAAATGGCTGTCGCACTTCAGCAGGAGACGGCCCGGTATTTCCTGACCAAAACGCCTTGCCAGCTCGTCTTGCATGTTGGGGATCGAAGCAAGCGGCGACTCGATCAGCCCGGAAGCCGAGCTCGTTTCCGGAAAAGCCTGCTGGATAAACGGGGCAAATCGGCGCAAACGCTCCTCTGCATCTTGCACCTCTTCCGCCGTAACCGTCATTTCTGCTTCCGCCACCGGAGTCAGACGCGGATTTGTCCAAAATACTTCCGCTGTTGCCATCAGCTCGGACAACAACGGATACTCGCTTTTCCATTGCTCGATTGTTTTTCCTTCAACTCTCACACCGTTTTCCATCGCAATCGCAAACCTCCACCATTAGGCATTTGATATTCGGGAATATTTCGTCTTTTCAACCGCTGTGAGTCATCTGTGTGATGAAGCTTGTCCTTTAGTATGATAGTGCAACAAGAACGCGGGAAGCAACCCATTTGCCGGAAAAGAAAGCCCCCTTCTCTTATTTTTCTATTAAAAGAATTTACGTTTGTCCATTGAGCAACCTCCTGCGATCTCCTAAGATGAGGTTGATTGATAATCATTATCGATACATTTTTACAAGGGAGATGTCCTCGCAAAATGATACAGGTACGACCACTCATCGCCACCTTGCAAGCTGTCTTCTTCTCCGCAGCGCTCTTGCTCTCCGGGTGCGGGCAATCAGCACCTACCCCCGCCCCAACCGATGCTGCCCAGAAGACAGCGGAAGCGCCTGCCACTGCAAAAGGAGCCGCTGCAACCACGCAACCGACGGGCGACAGCCAGAAGCAAACGCGACTGTACAAAGACTTCATGAATCGCGAAGTGGAAATTCCCGCGCACGCCGAACGCGTGATCTTCATCGGCAATACGGCTGGAGATTTGCTCGCCCTCGGCGTCAAGCCTGTCGGGCTGAATATGATCGATGCGAAGCCGACCGTGTTCGGCGACGAGCTGCAAGGCGTCGAGGACGTGGGCCATCCGGGCGATCCGGAAAAAATGCTCGCGCTCAATCCCGATCTGATTATTCTCGGTGTGAACATCGAGGAAGAGCGGCTGCAAGTGTTTTCGAAAATCGCTCCGACTGTCGCTTTTGACAAATATCGGCCTGTGAAGGAGCGCTTGCTGACGTTGGGCGATATTTTGGGCAGACAACCAGAAGCCAAGGCGTGGATCGCCGACTACGAAAAGCAAACAGAGCAGTTCTGGAGCAACATGCAAGCCCAAGGTCAGGTGAAGCCGAACGAAACGGCCAGCGTCTTTATTTTTTACGACGGCGGCAAAAGCCTTTACGCGCTTGGCACGCAAGGACTGTCCTCCAGCCTGTATCACGCAAAAGGCTTCAAGCCGACTGAGGCTATTCAAAAAATGCTGGACAACGGCGTGTCTTTTGAGGAGTTTTCCAAAGAACGGCTCGGCGAAGTCGCCGGGGCTCACCTGTTCCTGATGGTGTCGCTCGACGACTCCAAAGCCGAATTTGAGCGTTTCATCGAAAACCCGCTGTGGAAAAACTTGCCTGCCGTCAAAAACGGCCACGCCTATCTCGTAGACGCGAAATGGGGCTATGACGACGCCATTACCAAGCAACGCATTTTGGGCGAGCTGCCAACCATTATGCAAGCCAAAAAATAGATCGCTTCGACACCTTGCATTGCCTGCGAACAGCTTTTCAACCTTTTCGTTGAAAGGCTGTTTTTCTTTGCGTATGATAGATAATGATTATTATTCTCGATTGTTAGCAAAAGGAGGCTCTCCTTTTTGAACCAACTTGCCATCCCTCCCCTGCGCACGCTTCTGTTCTCGTTCCATGAAATGCTGTTTCAGTCGCCTGCCGAGCCTGAACGGATTTCGCCTGGCGCTCGTCATACGCTTTTGGCATGTACAGGCGGGTCAGGTGCCGTGCAAGTAAACGAGACAAGCCTGATGTTGGCAAAAGGAACCTGCTTCCTGTTGCCGCCGGATACATCGTGCCTCGTTGCGCCCGCTGCGGAAGAAAGCGTCAGCTATTTTCGGCTCGATTTCTTTGTCTATCAAATGGAGGATCAGTCGTCTCATCCGTATCGGGGAAAGCTGTTCGCCGGGGCTGATGATTTTGTCGTTCATCCGTTTTCACCCGTTTTGCAAAAACTGCAAACGTTGTATTCCACTCGTCACCCGGACAACGATCCCGGCGGAATGCGCGAGCGCATTTTGTTTCATGAGCTGCTGGAATTGATTTTCGCTGCCAAACGAAACGCGGATACGCGCCTGTCGCCGGAGCTTGCTGTCGAGCAAACACGCGCTTTTTTGCACACGCACTTTCAAGAGCCGATTACCGTGGAACAGCTGGCTTCTCTCGCCCACCTTCCCCGTTGGCAATACTCTCATCTGTTCAAGTCGCTGACAGGGCAAAAGCCGCTCGATTACTTGACCGATTTGCGGATCAGGCGGGCAAAGGAACTGTTGCTCTACTCGGATGATCGGCTTTACGAGATTGCGGACCAGGTCGGTTTCAAAGACCAATACTACTTTAACCGTCGCTTCCGCCAAGCTACCGGAGTGACGCCGCGGCAGTTCATCCGCATGCAGCAGGAGAGACTGAGCTACCGGGACGCAACTGGACGCAAAATCGCCCTGCCGCCTGCCCCGGAGCGGATCGTGATGATCGGCGATGCTCCAGGGGAACTGCTCGCGCTCGGCGTAAGTCCCGTCGGCGTCAACAAAGCAAACAGTTCGGGCATTTTGTACCAGGAACAACTCTTTGGCGTCGCTGACATCGGTCACCCGGTCGATTGGGAAAAGATCGCGGAGTTGCAGCCCGATCTGATCCTGCTCGGTTTTTGCGAGGACGAAGAGCTGATCCGGAAGCTTTCCCGGATCGCCCCGATTGTGACGTACAACAAATACGCCCCGCTGTACCAACGCTTTCGGACGATTGCCACGATCGTCGGGAGGCAACAGCTTGCAGAGGAATGGATCGCAACGCATGAGCAGAAGCTGAATGCGCTCAAACGGCACTTACCTTTGCCGAATCGGGAAGAAACGGCGTCTTCTTTCATTTGTCAGGATGGGAAACTGTTCGTCATGGCCGGAAAAGGGCTGCTCTCTACGCTTTACGGCTCGGGCATGGTGAACGCTCAGGCCAACATCCGGAAGCTGATCGCGCAACATGTCGCCTTTGCCGAAGTCACGCCGGAGCAACTGCCCTTGTTCGCCGGCGACCGCGTCTACTTGATTCAGTCGGCCAATGACAGCCAGACCCGCCAACAGCTGGAGCGGACGGCTCAGTGGAGCAATCTGCCAGCCGTGCAAAACGGACAGGCTTACCTGATCGACGACAAATGGAACTACGACGACCCGATCACCAAGCAGTATTTGCTCGACGAACTGCCTGTGCTGCTCGGGCAAACTTCATAGTGCTTTTTGCACGGAGTGGATCAGTGTGCACATGAAAAAAGCTCGCGGCTGTTGCAACCGTGAGCTTTTTTGGGCAATTTATTCTACCTGGTAATGTGCCTGATTGCGCATCAGTTCACGGATGTTGGGCAAATACGGCATCAACTTTTCTGCTTCGACAATGCTTTTCCACTCGATCGCCTGAATCTCGGAATCGGTCGTTCCCAACTCGCCGCCGACAATCTCGGCCATAAACGTGACAAATGTCGCAAACTCGTTGCCAATGACCTTTTCGCTGACATGCACAATCTTGCCGACCTGCACGGACAGCCCCGTCTCTTCCATAGCCTCGCGCTTCGCTGCGTCGCAGAGCAGCTCGCCATTTTCCCGCTTCCCGCCTGGCAAACTCCAATACTCCTCATTTTGCACCATAAGCACTTTATCGGTATCTTGGTCATACAGCAAGACGTAGGCCACATTTACGTGAATCAAATCCATAGCTGCTTTCCTCTCTTTTCTCGACTTGACTGGTCCCATCCTGTAGCTTGATTTCCGCTTTTGGATTGGCACATTTTACAAACTTTCGCAACGATTGTTATAATAGCACAAATTACAAGCTTTCCACACGCGAGGAATGGCCGCTGACAGTGCGGTTCCTTTTCCCCGATGTGGATAGGTTTTTGGCAAAAGGAGAGAACGAAATGGAAATCAGAAAGCTGGCTCCCCATGAAGAAGCGCCCATGGATCTGCTCTTGCTCGCAGATCCTTCGCAAAAATTGGTGGAAGACTATTTGCAAAGGGGCCAGTGCTATGTTGCCGCCCAGGATGAACAGTTTGTTGGCGTCTACGTCCTCATCTCTACGCGCCCCGATACGATTGAGCTGGTCAACGTCGCTGTAGACGAAGCGCGTCAAGGACAGGGCATCGGCAAGCAGCTCGTTTTGCATGCCATCGAGACAGCGAAAGTGTCCGGCTACAAAACGATTGAGGTCGGCACAGGCAACTCCAGCCTGGATCAACTGGCCCTCTACCAAAAATGCGGCTTTCGCATGACCTGGATTGACCGGGACTTCTTTCTGCGCCATTATGAGGAAGAAATCTATGAAAACGGCATTCAGCTGACAGACATGGTTCGCTTCTCCCAAGACATTTGAGAGCGGGCGTCACCTGGAAAGGAACGATATGTACACGTACACCATCTGTTTTCTCAAGCATGCAAACGAATACCTTCTGTTGAATCGGCGCAAACCGCCGCTGATGGGCCGCTGGAACGGCGTCGGCGGCAAGCTCGCGCCAAACGAGTCTCCGCTTGACTGCGTGCTGCGCGAAGTTTTCGAGGAGACAGGCATTGCCTTGTCCTCCGCCACTTACAAAGGGATCGTTTCGTGGAAGCTGGACGGAGATGTCGCTGGCGGCATGTACGCCTATGTGGCGGAACTGCCTGAGACGTTTGAGCGTCCGCTGACGCCACTTCGCGTAGAGGAAGGCATTCTGGACTGGATGAGTCTCGACTGGATGCTGCATCCGAAGAACGAAGGGATCGCCGAAAATGTTCCGCAGTTTTTGCCGTACATGCTGGAACACGAGCAGCCGATCCAGCACGTTTTTACTTATGAGGGCGATCGGGTAATCCAGTACGAGCGCCTGCCGCTCCCGGAAGTGGCAGAAGCGGTGAAAAACGGATAGCTTTGCTGGTCGGTTCAGGTTCACCTCCCTCCACCATGGCGTGGCAAGGGAGGTTTTTTATGGGGAAAAGGCGGATATGTTACTGAACAACAATCTAACATCTGGCACTGAAAGACCATAAGCTCCTGTTCTTTTGCGGAACAACAAATCATTTCCCGTGTGGTTGTATCGCGTAGAATTTTTTATATGGGAGGTTTATAACTTTTTCTGCGCATCGTTTTTTGATCAGGCGCGATATTCACTAAGATCAAACTCTCTGCGATGCCCAGTTCCAGTCAAGAAAGCGGGTGGTCCTGGCTGTTTAGCTGTATCGAACACTCCGAAATCTTCCCCCCAAACTCCATCTCGGCAAGCATTGGGCAATTCGCCCAACCACTCTCCCCTCACTCAGACAAAACAGCCAGACGAGGTATCTGGCAAGTTGGCAACTCCACTTTGGCATGTTGGAAACCAGCATTAAGTTTACATAATTAAATTATGGTTCACCTAACAGCACGATCCTACTCTCTCTATTCCCCCTAAAAACCTTTTCCATTTTGCGGAACTTGATCGGTTTGTCCACGTATGTAACCATATCAACCTAAAAGAAGGTGGCTTGCTTTGGCGATCGAGATCAAGAACATCCGTACTTCAAAAGGAATGCTGCAATACAACATCAGCGGCGACAACTCGCCCAAGCTGGTGCTGATCAACGGCGGGTCTGGTCCCATCGAAGGCTGGATGCGAGTCCTCCCCGCTCTGGCTGCGGAAAGTTCCGTTTTTTCCTACAATCGCTTGGGCGTCTCGGGCAGCGACAAACCGCAAGAGCCTCAGGACGGCGTCACGATTGTGGAAACGCTGCGCGAAGCACTAGCCGCTGCCGGCTGGGAGCCGCCCTTTTTGCTGGTGGGACATTCTTTGGGAGGGCTGTACGCCAATTTGTATGCCCGCCGCTATCCTGCTGAAGTATCCGGGATGGTCCTGATTGAAGCCAGCCATCCGAAAGATCTCCTGCTCGGGGAATACCAAACCAGCGCGGTCAAGGCAATCAACAGACTGCTCGCCCTGTTCGACTCCTGGTCTGCACACAAAAAGTTCAGTGAGGTGCATTTTGTCCAGCAAACCGTCGCCCAGTTGAATGATCACGCGGCATTCCCTGACATCCCGCTGTACGTCATCACCGGAGGCAAGGAAAACCGCATGATGCCAGAAGCAGCGCGGCGAAAAAGGTGGGAGAACCAACGGGAATTGCTCGCCCTCTCCCCGCAAAGCCAGCATGTCGTCGCCAAAAACAGCGGACATTTCCCGCAATTTACGGAACCGCAGCTCGTCATCGAGACGATCCTTGTGTGTGCGAAGCAAATCAGATAATCAAGTGATCTCCCGCTTCATCCGCTTTTACCCGCACCAAACAGCCGCAACTTCATCAGCCCGGCTGTTTGCTCCGCTTTCTGCTTGCTTTCTTACCGACTCGCGACCTTTCGTTTCAGCAAAGGCTCGCGTCCTTCGCGCCCTTGCGTTTTCGCCAGGTAGATGGCGTACTCCAGCGGCCGTTGGATCGCGCGTTTGTACTGTTCCGTAGCCCCCATCTCGCGAAAAATTTCTCGCGCTGGCTTGGGGTTGACTTCGATCAGCCAGGCGCGGCCGTCTACATCGATCCCGATGTCCAGTCCGAACTCCACCATTCGCCCAAAGTGATCTTCCAGCGTCTCCGCTGTTTGATGGGCGAGGTCTTCACAGTCACGGACGATTTGCGCCGAGCGTTCCTCGCCGAATTTGGGCTTTAAAAAGGCGGGAACCGGTACAGCTTTTCCGCCCCCGTGCAGGTTGGAAGTAGCGCTGCGCTCCCCCCCTACCCGGAAGCCGTGG
The DNA here is from genome assembly GCF_038000275.1 of Brevibacillus sp. FSL K6-0770. NCBI lineage: Bacteria > Bacillati > Bacillota > Bacilli > Caryophanales > Paenibacillaceae > Brevibacillus > Brevibacillus sp. FSL K6-0770. Next base: position 2,558,119 of record NZ_JBBOBQ010000001.1, on the reverse strand, counting down.
CCTGTGATGCTCCACTCGCCCTGGCCGTTTTTCTGGATCAAAAGCCGCATGTCTACAGCTCGCGCTGGCACCAGTTGCAGCCGCAAGCCTTGCTGAACGATGTACTTCTCTTGCCTCGTCCACCGATCCGTCCAGCGCAAAACGGCGGAGATGTCGGAAAAGACCTTGGAAATCTTCGCCCTTTGCTTGTCGCGCCCAAGCAGACGATACCCTCCGCCGTGCTTCTCGATCGAGAGGATGTTGCGTCCGCCTGTTCCATTCAACGGCTTTACGTACAAGAGCGAATGCCTGCCGAGCATTTTGATGAGATTTTGCCGATTGTACAAAAGCGTTTCCGGCAGCCAGCGATGCATGCGCGAATCGCGGTGCAATACCTCATGGACGCGCCATTTGTTCGCCAGACGATTGTTGGCGTACAAGAACGGGCTTGTGCGGCGAAATGCCACATAATCCTTGAACGCCTGGGTCGGTGTGTAGCGGTAACGGTCGAACACAGCGTCCGGACGGTCAAACAAGCGCGATTGCCACTTGCCGTTTGCATCCAGGACGTACCCTCTCACCTGCTTGCCTGATGCCAACACGTCTTTTGGCGAAAATAAAAAGGCAGTGCAGCCCAGTTCTTGTCCCGCCTTCAGCAATCGGCGAAAATAGGTTGGCTCCGCGAATCGCTTGCCCTCCCGCCAAGTCAAGATGCCGATTGTGGGTCGTTTCATCCTGCCACCCTCTCTCGTTTCTTCCTTGGCAGTTTATTCACGATCCGGCAAAATGGCGCTTAGCGCAGCTTCTTTTCCAAAGCGAGCAAATCGAGCGGCAGCGGGGCCGACGCCTGCACCAGCTCTCCCCCGAACGGATGGGCAAGCGTCAGTACCGCCGCGTGCAGCGCCTGTCTTCTGATCAAATCTTGCTTCCCTCCATACAGCTCGTCGCCCAGCAACGGATGCCCGATATGACTCAGGTGGACGCGAATTTGATGCGTGCGCCCCGTCTCCAGTCTGCACTCGACTTTTGTCGCCGTCTTGTAGCGCTCCTTGACTTCATAGTGCGTGACGGCAGAATCGCCGTTGGGCGCGACTCTTCTGCGGGTGGCATGATACCTGTCCTTGCCGATCGGCTCATTGATTTTGCCGTTCCCTTTTGCCATCTGCCCGGAGACGAAAGCGAGGTATGTCCGCTTGATTTTGCGCTCGCGCAGCATCTCGTCCAGCAAGGCCGACGCCCAGGCGTGCTTGGCGTACAAAACCACCCCGGACGTATCCTGATCCAGCCTGTGCACATGACGCACTTTCGCTTGCAGTCCGGTGCGGAAAAAGTGCCCGGACACCAAATGATCCAAAGTCAGGTGATGGTTCGGCTCGGTTGGATGAAGCAGCATGCCCGCAGGCTTGTTCACGATCAGCAGATGGTCGTCTTCGTACAAAATCGGCACCGTTTCGCTCGCCGGGTCCAGTCCGAGCGGCTCTGGCTGGCACAAGCGCATGCGAATTTCCTGTCCCTCTCGCACTTGCGTGTGCTGGGCACAAGGAGCGCCGTCTACAAGCACTTCTTTATGCTGAAACAAAAGATGGACCTGCTTGCGTGGCAGCTTCCATCCCTCGCGCAGCAGGTTCCTGATCGGAATGGCGTCGTCCTCCGCCTGCAAGTGGCAGACGAGCCATTCCCCTTCTTTTTTCATCGATCGCATGGTCAATCTCCCTGCCTTATGTTCGTTGCATTACTCTGCGTTCAAACCGTTGTTTACCTGAACGGCGCGGTCGAGAAAACGCTCGATCTCTTCGCGGCTTTTGCCGAGCTTGCTGACGAAGCGAACGAGCTCTTTGCCCCGGCTGAACGCGATGAAGCTGGGAATCCCGAACACATCGTGCTTCTGGGACAAATCAGGCAGCGTATCGCGATTGACAGCGACCATGTCCACTTGCTCTTTATATTGTTCTTCCACTTCCGGCATGAACGGATCGATGCGGTGACAGTCCGGGCACCAATCGGTAAAAAATTTGACCACGACGGGCTTCTCGGCGGCAATCGCCTGTTCAAATTCTGCTTCTGTCTTGAGTTCTCTCATCATGGATCTTCCTTCCTAGAATGATTTGGAAACAGTGTAGCACAAAGCCTGCCTGTTTGTCGCACGCGGCTGACACTTCATCCGCTTTTTACAACGCCCCGCCCTGCTCCACCAAACAGCGCACAAACGCTTCAGCCGGGCGCGACAGCGGCTTGTCTTTGCGATAGGCAACGACGAGTGTCCGGTATGGCTTCGTCGTAAGCCGCACGTAGGCGGGCGGCTCTATCGTCCCTGGCGCCAGCGTAATCATTTCCGGGGCAAAAGACAGCCCCATGCCCGCCGCGACCAGCGATTGGACGGTCTGGATGTTGGTGCTTTCAAAGACGATGCGCGGACGGAAGCCAGCTTGCTCGCACAACCGCAAGGAAATCGTCCGGAAGCCTTGCCCTTCCTTCAGCAAAATGAACGGCTGATCCGCAAGCTCGGCCAAGTCGACCTGCTTTTTGCCAGCCAATGGATGATTCGGCGGCACCGCCAGGAAAATTTCTTCATTGATCGCCGGAATGATCTCCAGGGAAGGATCGCTGATCGGCATCGTCAGCAAGCTGACGTCGATTTTTCCGCGCACGAGCAACTGTTCCAGATGGCTCGATGTTTCCTCCATCAGTTGCAGCTCGACTCCGGGGAACAACTTGGTAAACGTCGGCAACACACGCGGCAGGACGTAAGCGCCCGTGATCGGCAAGCTGCCAACCAGCAGTCGGCCGCTCTCCCCCACTGCATACGCGCGCATTTCCCGCTCCAGCCCTTCCGACATGTCTACCAGCGTCTGCGCCACCTGCACAAAACGCTGGCCCGCATCTGTCAGCTCCACATGCTGGGGCAAACGATGAAACAGACTCACACCCAATATTTTTTCCAGCTTGGCGATTTGCTGGCTAAGCGATGGCTGAGCCAGATGCAAGCGGTTGGCCGCACGCGAAAAGCTGCGTTCCTCCGCTACTGCAAGCACATAACGAATCTGTCGTAACTCCATAAAAAACCTCCCGATAGGCAAAAGCTATCCTTCTCATAATTATTATATCTTTGAACTATTTTCTTTGCCATGATACAACCTTGTTAAGAGTTTTCGCACGAAGGAGGCATTCACTAATGAAACCCCGTACAATGTTTGAAAAGATTTGGGACAATCACGTGATTCACGAGGAAGCTGGCAAACCGAGCCTTTTGTACATTGATCTGCATCTGGTGCACGAGGTGACTTCTCCGCAAGCGTTTGAAGGGCTCCGCCTGGCTGGCCGCAAAGTCCGCCGTCCAGAACTGACTTTTGCCACCATGGACCACAACGTGCCGACAGCGGATCGCTTCAATATCAAAGACCCGATCTCCCGTCAGCAAATGGAAACACTGACTGATAACTGCCGGGAATTTGGCATTACACTCGCTGACCTGAACAGCCCGGATCAAGGAATCGTCCACGTCATCGGCCCTGAGCTTGGCCTGACACATCCCGGCAAAACGATCGTGTGCGGCGACAGCCACACTTCCACGCACGGGGCATTCGGCGCTCTCGCCTTTGGGATCGGGACGAGCGAGGTCGAACACGTACTCGCCACACAATGCTTGCCGCAGCTGAAGCCAAAAACGATGGAAGTCCGCGTGAACGGCGACCTGCCTTTCGGTGTCAGCGCAAAAGACTTAATATTGGCGATTATCGCAAAATACGGAACTGACTTTGCCACCGGGTACGTCGTAGAGTACACAGGCGAAGCGATCCGCAAGCTGACGATGGAAGAGCGCATGACCGTGTGCAACATGACGATTGAAGGTGGCGCACGCGCCGGGCTAATCGCTCCTGACCAAACGACGTTTGACTATCTGCAAGGCCGCCGCTACGTTCCGCAAGGCGAAGACTTCCTGGCAGCAGTGGAAGCATGGAAAGAGCTGTGCACAGACGAAGGCGCTACGTACGATACATGTGTCGAAATCGACGCCGCTGCCATCGAACCGCAAGTGACATGGGGCACAAGCCCAGGCATGGGCACGAACATCACCAGCACGGTTCCAGACCCGGAAGCTTTTGAGACTACGGCACAGCGCAAAGCGGCTCAGGACGCTCTCGCTTACATGGATCTTGCTCCGGGAACGCCTATGAGCGAAATCAAAATCGACCGCGTCTTCATCGGCTCCTGTACAAACGGACGGATTGAAGACTTGCGCAAAGCGGCGGAAGTTGCCAAGGGACGCAAAGTCTCCCCTTCCGTACACGCGATGGTCGTACCTGGCTCCCAGGCAGTCAAGCAGTTGGCTGAGCAAGAAGGCTTGCATCTCATTTTCCAGGAAGCCGGTTTCGACTGGCGTGAATCCGGCTGCTCCATGTGCCTCGCCATGAACCCGGATATCTTGTCAGAAGGAGAGCGTTGCGCTTCCACTTCCAACCGCAACTTCGAAGGACGTCAAGGCCGTGGCGGACGCACTCACCTCGTCAGCCCGGAAATGGCTGCCGCGGCTGCCATCGCAGGCCGCTTCGTAGACGTACGTGAATGGAAAAGAGAGAGCGCAAGCGAGGAGGTATTCCAATGAACCCATTTGTCATCCACACCGGACTGGTCGCGCCACTGGACCGTGTCAACGTAGATACAGACGCAATCATCCCGAAACAGTTCCTGAAACGCATCGAGCGCAGCGGCTTTGGCCAGTTCCTGTTTTATGAATGGCGCTTTAACGTCGATGGCTCGCCGATCGACTCGTTCATCCTGAACACCCCTGCCTACAAAGACTCGACTGTGCTTCTCGCCCGCAACAACTTCGGCTGTGGCTCGTCGCGCGAGCACGCTCCGTGGGCTTTGCTCGACTACGGCTTCCGCTGCGTGATCGCTCCGTCTTTTGCCGACATTTTTTACAACAACTGCTTCAAAAACGGCATCCTGCCGATCAAGCTCAGCGAAGAGCAAGTCGACGAACTGTTCTTGCGCACACAAAGCCGCGAAAATTACGAGCTGACGATTGATCTCGAACAGCAAGTCGTGCGCGACAGCGATGGTTTGTCCTATCCGTTCGAGGTGGACCCGTACCGCCGCTACTGCCTGTTGAACGGCCTCGACGACATCGGAATTACGCTGCAATACGAGGACAAAATCGCTGCCTACGAAGCAAATCGTTAATCTTTTTGCTCGAAACATGTTTTTCCATACAGAAGCGAAGGCATGCTGCCACACATGCCTTCGCTTTTTCGTCTGGTCAAGCGTTCGTTTTCAAGCGGTAGCCACTACTCATGCAAGAGTACGTACATCAGCGTCTCGTCGACGTAGCGCTCCCCTACCTTCAAAGCTTGTTTTTCATAACCGTACGGCACAAAACCCATTTTCTCGTAAAAACGTACAGCCCCAGGGTTGCTCGTCACAACCGCAAGCTGAACCTGGCTAATGTCTCCGCGCGCTTTCAAATACGCCAGCTCTTCGTGCATCAACGCTTGCGCGACACCTGTCCCGCGATGCGCTTCCCGGACGTACATGGACACGACCGCTGCCTTATGCCGCGCCTTGATGCCGCGATGGCGGAAATAGCCGATGATCCCTACCAGTTCCCCTGCGACGAAAGCGCCAAAATAACCGCTGTCGCCTTGTGGTCCCTGAGACAGCCGCTCCTTCCACTCCGCCATAGGCCGTGCCGCATCTTCTTCATACGTAGCACCGAATGCATCCGGGTCGGTTTGCAACCCTTCCAATCTTACTTTTACAAAAGCTTCTGCATCTTCTGGCCCCAATCGGCGGACTTCCATTGTGCGTTTCCCCTCTCTCCTCGCATTTCCACTCATAATAGTAAAGAGTTGCCAGGTTGTAAAGGTTGAAAAATTCCTTTTTAAACCATTTTTGTAACGGAGAAAAGTTTTCCTGGAAGGTGCGTTCGCTTTCCCGCCAAGCTACAGAGACGACAAGCGGTGTTGCGGAACTGGAAGCTGCATTTTCTCCACTGCTGACGGAACGAAGCGGTACCGCTACTGGATCGGCTGTCCGGTCGGCACAAAGCGGCTATGCTTCCGGATCACCAGCCTGACCGGAACAAAAAAACGCCAGGACAGCATCCCCCGGCGCTTCTTTTCACCACTTATTCGTTGCTCAGGCAAGCTCGTTCCGGGCCGAATCGGCAAGATCAAACGATGCCAGCGCCTGTTCACGCAGCTTGAACTTTTGAATTTTGCCTGACGCTGTCATCGGGTATTCGACGACGAACTGGATGTAGCGCGGCGTTTTGAAACGGGCAATTTTGCCTTCGCAGTACGCCAACACTTCCTCCTCTGTCAGCGTCTCGCCCGGTTTTACCCGAATGCAGGCCAGCACCTGCTCTCCGTATTTGGCGTCTGGAACACCGACGATTTGCACGTCCAGTATTTTCGGATGCGTGTACAGAAACTCCTCGACCTCACGCGGATAAATATTTTCCCCGCCGCGAATGATCATATCCTTCAATCTGCCTGTGATCCGGTAGTAGCCTTCCTCGTCGACCGTCGCCAAATCTCCCGTATGCAGCCAGCCCTCTTCATCGATCGCCTTCGCGGTTTGATCCGGCATATTGTAATACCCTTTCATCACCAAATATCCGCGTGTACACAGCTCGCCCTGGACGCCAGGAGGCAGCGTCTCTCCCGTCGCTGGGTCGATGACCTTCGCTTCCACTCCTTCGTGCAGCCTGCCTACGGTGGATACCTTGCGCTCGATGGAATCTTCCGGCCGCGTCTGGGTGATGACCGGGGAAGCTTCCGTCTGTCCATAGGCGATCGTGATGTCGCGGATGCCCATTTTGTCCACTACGTTTTTCATTACCTCGATCGGGCAAAGAGAACCCGCCATAATGCCCGTGCGCAGCGAACTGAGATCGCGCTCGGCAAAAGACGGATGGTTCAGCTCGGCGATGAACATGGTCGGCACTCCGTACAGCGCCGTGCATCGTTCGGCTTCGACAATCGAGAGCACCAATCCGGGATCGAAGGCGGTGACCGGGACCATCGCCGCTCCCGTGGCAACGCAGGCAAGCGTGCCCATCACGCAGCCAAAGCAGTGAAAAAACGGCACGGGGATGCACACCCGGTCTTCGATGCCGAGCCCTTGACATTCCGCTACCTTGATGGCGTTGTTGACGATGTTCACATGCGACAGCATGACTCCTTTGGGGAAGCCAGTCGTCCCTGACGTATATTGCATGTTGATAACGTCGTCGGGCGAAAGCGACTCTTGCCGCAAACGCCGTTCTTCCTCGCTGACCAGCTCGGCCCGCGCGAGCAAATCTGCCCATAAAAACATCCCCGGCTGCCGCTCCTCGCCCAAGTAGATGACATTGCGCAAATGGGGAAGCCGCTTCGACTGGAGAGCGCCCGGCTCACACGTCTCCAGCTCGGGACAAATTTCCTTGATCATGTCGAGGTAATTCGCGTCCCGATACCCGTCGATGAGCAGCAGTGTCGTCGATTCAGACTGCCGCAGCAAATACTCCAGCTCATGGACGCGGTAGCTTGTATTCACCGTCACAAGCACTCCGCCCATCTTGGCCGTTCCAAACTGGGAAATCACCCATTCCGGCACATTTGTCGCCCAGATCGCGATGTTCTCCCCTTTTTGAATGCCGAGCGACATAAATCCCCTTGCCGCCTGGTTGCACACTTCCTGAAACTCGGCAAACGAATAACGCAACGATCGTTCATGGTAGACTAGCGCTTCCTTATCCTGATAAAGTCTGGTTGTCTCATCCAGCAAGTTGCCAATCGTAATCATCCGCAGCATGCAAGCACCCCCAAAAACATTCAGACTATTCCATCTTTATCAACTAGGATTCGTTCTTTTCCATCATATTCCTTCCGAACAGAAAAAAGAAAAGCGCCCTCATCGGAACGCTTTTCGCTTATTTCACCACAATTTTTTGCGTCGCTTCTACCTTGTAGGGCAGATGGTTGCTGTAATTCAGCTCCACGCGGATTTCGTGCTCGCCTTTTGGCAGCTTTTTCAGCATGAACTCCGGATGGTAGATCATTCCTTTGGATTCTCCATCGAGGTACAGATGGGCGTGGCCTTTGCCAAACACCGGGGTTTGCCCAAGCTCGCTGCTCTCCTGAACGAACTCGAAGTTTTGCGTCAAAAGCGACACTTCTGCTGTCGTCCCGTCCACGGAAATATCCATGTTCAATGACGGCTTGGCGGCATCGGTCGGCTGGCTCACCGGAGTTTTGGCCGTGGTAGTCGGCACACTCGTGTCACCTGGTCGATAGGAGTCAGAGACGTGCAACGGGTCTTTGACCAATAGCACGATTCCCGCCACCAAAACAACTACGAAGACGATCCCGCCCAAAATGAGATTGCGCATACTGATAATAAAGACCTTCATGTCTCTACTCTCCCTTTCGCAAGTGCTTGTCACTTATTTGTACATGCATATGCGAGAGCAAAGAGAGTTAGACGCAAAACTTTTCTAGCAATCAGCGGTAGTTGATAAATTGCACGTCGAGCGCCAAATCTGCCTTGCGGATCGCCTGAATGATCTGTTGCAGTTCATCCCGGCTTTTTCCGGTCACGCGGATTTGATCGTCCTGCACTTGCGTTTTCACCTTCAACCCTGCGTCTTTAATGATGCTGTTGATCTTTTTGGCGTTTTCCTTGTCGATTCCTTGCACCAGCTTCACGCGCTGCCGAACCGTCCCGCCCGCTGCCGGCTCCACTTTTTGATAGTCCAAGTTTTTGATCGGGACGTCGCGCTTGACCAGCTTGCCGAGCAAAATGTCTTTGACCTGGCCGAGCTTAAATTCGTCATCCGAGATGAGGACAAGCTCTTCCTTTTCCAATGAGATGCTGCTTTTGCTCCCTTTGAAATCAAAGCGATTCTCGATTTCCTTCAAAGCCGTCTGGATGGCGTTGTTCACTTCCGACAAGTCCACCTTGGATACGATGTCAAACGAGCTTTCTTTGCTCATTTTCTTTCCTCCTTTGAATGGGAAATAGTGCCCTAGATCGCCCGGACCAGGCCGCCGTCAACGAGAAACGATTGTCCGGTGACATAGCTGTTGGCTGGCGACGCCAAAAAAGTCACCGTGCGGGCAAATTCATCCGGGTGACCGTACCTGCCAAGCGGAATTTGCTGCTCCCAGTTTGCGCGGACTTCATCTGCCGTAACGCCGTTTGCATTCGCGCTTAGTCCGTCCAGTTGCTGCACGCGGTCTGTGGCGATTCGTCCCGGGCCGATTGTGTTAATCAAAATGCCGTCCGGCCCCAGCTCGGAAGACAACGTTTTCGCCAAGCCCAAAACGCCCGTGCGGAACGTGTTGGACAAAATCAAGTTTTCCAACGGCTGCTTGAACGAAGAAGAGGCAAAGTTGACGATGCGCCCAAACTGGTTGGCGCGCATATGCGGCAAAACGGCGCGGATCGCCCGGACATAGCTCAGCAAGTTCAGCTCAAAGGCGGAAATCCACTGCTCGTCCGTCAACTGGTCAAACTTGCCCGCGGCAGGCCCGCCTGAATTGTTGATTAAAATATCCACGCTGCCAAACTCGCTGACGGTCGCCTGCACAACCCGCTCGATATCTTCCGGCTTGGTCACATCGACGACCACGGCAAGCGGAGCTTTTCCTGTTGCCTGTTCAATCTCGGCGCGAACAGCTTCCAGAGCGCCTTCGTCTCTGCCGCAAATCGTTACGTTTGCTCCCTCGTGAGCGAGGCAAAGCGCTGTCGCTTTTCCCAGCCCTTTTGTCGACGCAAGCACAAGAGCTGTCTTACCCTTCAGTTGCAGATCCATAGTCAGACTCCTTTCGCGGTGCGTATGTATCTTCCTTAGTTTCTATTCTACAGAACTTTCTGACGAACGAAAAGCAAAGAGAAGGGGCAAAAGCACACCTTCCCTTCTCTTCTTTTCGCTATCGTATTGGAACGCACTTCGCCGATCAGATGTGCCCCGCTTGCTTGCGGCAAGCGAAGCAGTCTGACTGCATCGTGCTACAGCTCGGTTTTGGAAACCTCGCTGTTTTTGTTTTGTTTCGCCAAACGCTTGGCTTCCCGTTTCGCTTGACGCGCTGCCTTGCGAGCCAGGCGTTTTTCTTTTGCCCCTTCGAACAAAGAGTACAGCACAGGCACGAGGATCAAGGTAACCATCGTATGGAAAATCAAGCCGGCAATAACGGCTGTCGCAAGCGGAGCTTCCATGTCGGAGCCTTCCGCCATTGCCAATCCCATCGGCAGCATCCCCAGGATTGCTGTCAGCTTCGTCATGATAACCGGACGCACGCGGTCTTTCGTTCCTTGCACGATCGCTTCTGCCGTAGCCATGCCGCGACCGCGCAGCAGGTTGATCCGGTCGATCAGCAAGATCGCGTTGGAGACCACGATACCGACCAGCATAATAATCCCGATCATCGCCATCTCGCCAAACGTTCGTTGCGTGAGCACGAAGCCAAGTACCACGCCAACCAGTGCCATCGGAATTGTCAGCATAATGATGAACGGCTGCGACAGTCGGCCGAACTGGGCGACCATGATGACATAGATCAGCGCAAGAACGCCGAGGAAAACAAGAATCCCTTGTGTCATGTTGGCGCTTTGTTCTTTCAACTGGCCGGCAATTTCCACTTTGTATCCCTCTGGAATGACCATGCCCGGCAGCTTCTCGTTGATTTCACGTCCAACCGTACCCAAATCGCTTCCCAACAGCTCTGCGGACACACTGATGATCCGTTCGCCTTTTTGATGTGTAAGCGTAATCGGCGATTTGCTGTAGACCCAATCTACGAGGTCAGCAAGCGGCACTTGTGCCCCCTTCTCGGATGTTACCGTAATCCCCTTGAGCTGCTCTGGATGCTTCAGCCAGTTGTCCGGCATTTTGGCGACCACATCCACATCGATGCCATCTTTTGTGATGGACGTAATGTGCTGGTTGCCAATCAGAACGCTCAGTTGCTGGAGCAAGGAGCGATGGTCAACGTTCAGTCTGGCCAGTGCATCTTGCTTCGGAATCAGCGTTACTTTTTCTTTTCCTTCTTTGAAATCGTTGCGAATATTCGTTACGCCATTGATCGTGGACAGCATGCCCTCAAGCTCCGTGGCGATCTTGCGCATTTGCTCCATATCGTCCCCGGTGATGTTGAGCTGAACCGGGGCTGATCCACCTTGTTGTCCGAAAGACATGGAGATGGACTCAATGCCTGGAATCGCATTCAGGCGCTCGTTGATATCAGCCGTCAAAGCTTCCTTGGTACGATTGCGTTGCGACTTCGGCACGAGTGAGATGAAGATGTCCGAATCACTTTTGGACGCTATGAAGAAGACGTCTTTTACTTCGGGAATGCCCCGCAGTGCTTCTTCTCCGACCACCGCAGCTTTTTGCGTGCGTTCCAGCGTTGAACCCGTCGGCATCTTCAGCGTGGCAAAAATAAAGTTTTCGTTCGGATCGAGTCCGTTCCCCATCTTCACAAAAGGGGTAAGGAAAGTTACGGCGACAAGCATGAGCACCGCCACGATAATCGTCTTGACCCGGTGGCGCAAAGCCATATTCAACAGCCCGTTGAACAACCGATTGACAGCGTGTTCTTTTCCTTCGCCCTCCAGCGAGACCTTTTTATCTTTCTGCAAAAAGCGATCGGAAAACACGGGTACGAAAAAGAACGCGGCAATGGTCGAAGCGATGATGGCAGCCGATACGGTAAAGGCAATCGTCGCCATGATCGGTTTGAGCCAATCGGCAAAGTCTGCAAAAACGAGCGGCAAAAATACGACGATGATCGTAAGCTGCGAAGTAAATACAGGCGTCAGTACCTCTTTCGTTCCTTTGATGATCGCCTGTTTCAGCTGCTCGCCTTTTTCACGGAAATGATAGATGCTCTCCAGTACGACGATCGCGGCGTCGACAATCAAGCCGACCGACAAGCTCATCGAGAGCAAGCTGACCATGTCGATGTTGTAGCCAGCCATTTTCATGGCGATAAAGGTCATGAGAGCTGACAATGGCAATGTCGTTGCGATGACGAGCGTCACCCTCCAGTTGCGCAAGAACACAAACAGGATGATGATCGCCAATGCCCCACCAATGGCCACATCGCGGCTGAGGTTCGATACCGCATGCTCGATGAAGGAAGCAGCCTCAAACATGACTTTTATTTGATATTTTCCATCGGCTTCCGTATTGATCTGCTTGATGAGTTGCTCGACATTGCGCTGGGTAGTAATCAGATCGTAACCGTCTGAGCGCGACACGCTAAGGTGTACGAATACCATGCCATCAGTCAGCGCTACCGAGTCTTTCACTTTTCCGCGCATGTCTTCCACAGTCGCCAATTGCTCCAGCGTGACGGTTCCGTTTGGCGTGTTGATCGGCAGCACATTCATTTCCTGTACAGAATGGAAGCTGTTGTCGATCATGATGACCGTGTCAAAGCCCGTGTTTTCGAGCGTGCCGATCGCCTGCTTCCAGTTCGTTTCCTGTAGCTGGGAAACAACCTCGGATGGCGTTGTGCGGTAGGCGTTCAGTCTCTCAGGGCGCAAAGTGATCGCGATTTTGTTCTCAAAGCTGCGATCTGATACAGACACTTCTTTTACGCCTGGCACTTCTTCGATCCGGTCTTTGAGCGTTGTTTTTGCCAGGCTCAGCATCGCTTTCGGATCGGCTCCCACAAGCGCGTAGTCGATCATTTGATCGTCCCCGAAGCTGTTCTGGGTTACGCTGACCGTGTCAATCGCTTTCGGGAAGCCGTTGCGCAGCCGGTTAACGGTATTTTGCACATCTTGCTTAACTTGTTCCCCTTTGCCTTCCAAGGCGATAATCGTAATATTGGCGTAACCTGTACCTGTAGTAGAAGAGTATTCTTTAATGTTTGCAATTGACTTGATATTTTGCTCGATGTTCTTCGTTACCTTCTCTTCCATCTCTTCCGGGGGAAGTGCCCCACCCGATACATTGACGAAGATCGATGGGAAGTTTGTTTTCGGAAGCAGCTCGACATTGAAGCTGAACAGCGAGCCCAAGCCAGCAAGCACGAGCAAAAACGTAAACAAGTACACAATCAGGCGTCGTTTCAGCAAAAAGAGAATCAACTTTTCCATGCTACTATTCTCCCTTCGCCTCTACTTTTTGCCCCTCGACGTAGAAAGTAATGCCGCTGCGCAAAAGCTGGTCGCCTTCTTTGACGCCTGAGAGAATCTCGATTTGATCGTCGACGATCTGTCCGGTCTTCACTTCCTTCTTCACAGTAAGGCCATCTTCCACCGCCATGACATAGTGCTCTGTAGAGTTAACTCCGACACTTTCCAGCGGCACCAAAAATCCGTTCACTTTGCGCGGAGCCTCAATCGTTGCAGCCATTCCGCCGCGCCAGAATCCATCTGCATTCGGGATCGTTACTTCCACCCGATACTTGCCTGTTTCCTTGCTCACGACCGGGGAGACAAAAGTAATCGTTCCCTGGCTTTGTTTGCCGTCATCGGATACAGCCTGCACCTTCGTTTTTTCCTGGAATTGACTGATGAGATCATTGGTAATATCAAGAGTGACTTTCACTTCGCTCAAGTCCACCAGATGAATGATTTGATCGCCTGGCGAAGCCTGTTCGCCTGTTTGTTTGTATACATCCACGACCGTTCCGGCAAAAGGAGCATGAATTTTCGCATCATCCAGACTCTTTTTCGCCCGCTCAACCTGTCCGGCTGCCGATTTGATCGATGCGTTGGCCATGGCGATGTCCTCTGGCTGCGCACCGCGTTGCAATTCGGTGAGGGACAGTTGTGCGTCTCGCGCAGAAATTTCCGCTTGAGTCAGGGCGCGTTTCAAGTCATTTATTTCGGTCTGTGAAATAGCTCCGCCAGCAAACAGCTTTTCGCCTGCTGTCAGGTCCTGCTTTGCTTTTTCCAGACGGCTTTGGGCACTTTGTACTTGCAGTCGTTGCTGTTCAATCGCCTCGGCAGTTGCTCCCTTCAATGCTTTGTTTTTGCGCGCCGCTGCCTCTTCCACCTGGCTTGCGGCTGCTTCTACTTCCTTTTGGTAGTAACGCGAGTCAAGCGTTGCCAACAGCTGGCCTTGCGCGATCTTCATCCCTTTGCTTACCGGGATGGATGAAATCGTTCCTCCCGTGCCAAAAGGCAGTACGGCGTCACGCTTCGCCTCTACCATTCCGGTAACACGCAGCACGACTGGCTGTGCAGCTTTTTGAACCGTAACCACTTCAACGACTTTCGCTTTTGCCTCAGCCTGCGTTGGAGGCTCTGGTGCTGGGCCTCCGCAACCAGCCGTAACCAGCAATAGAGAGGCGATGATGATCGATGCCCGTTTTTTCACAATGATTCCTCCAAATTTTCACAATCTGTTCCCCTTGCGTAATTGTGCCAGTTTTTACCTTCGCTGCAAAACAGTCAGCGGTTGGAATTTCGTCTCCGTCCCAAGGCGGAGGAGGACATAATCCCTACCAGTTTCATAAGTATATACGAACAACATAGAAGACCGTTACCGTTTTTTGGGCTTTCAGCAGAAAAAATCTAAAACAGGAAAAAGCAGCCAAGTAGAATTACTTGACTGCTTTTTTAGCATCGCTTTACTTCTCGTTTAAGAGCTGCTCCATTTCGTCCAGCAACTCTTTGAAAACACTCAACGCTTCTGCAACCGGGGCGGGAGAGGTCATGTCGACGCCCGCCTTTTTCAGCAGGTTGAGCGGATAGTCGGAGCTGCCGCCCTTGAGGAACTCCAAGTAGCGGTCAACAGCTGGCTGTCCTTCCTCCAAAATCTGCTTGGACAAGGAAGTCGCCGCCGAGAAGCCCGTGGCGTACTTGTAGACATAAAAATTGCGATAGAAGTGAGGAATGCGCGCCCACTCCAAATCTACTTCTTTATCTACAACCATGTCTGGTCCGTGGTAAGCGACGTTCAGCTCACGGTAGATCGCACTGAGCGAGTCGGCTGTCAGCGGTTCGCCCTGCTCTTCTTTGGCATGGACGATTTTCTCGAACTCGGCGAACATCGTCTGACGGAAAACCGTGCCGCGGAATTGCTCCAGATAGTAGTTGATCAAGTACAGACGCTGCTTCTTGTCTGTCGTGGTCTTGAGCAGGTGGTGCATCAGCAGGGCTTCGTTGAGCGTGGAAGCTACTTCCGCCACGAAAATCTTGTAATCGGCATACGTGTATGGCTGGGCCTGATTGGAGTGGTAGCTGTGCAGGGCATGCCCCATTTCGTGCGCCAGCGTAAACATGTTGTTCACGTTGTCCTGGTAGTTCATGAGCACGTACGGATGGGTCGTGAATGCTCCCCATGAGTACGCCCCGCTCGTCTTGCCTTCGTTTTCATGCACGTCGATCCAGCCGTTGGAGAAGCCTTCCGCCAGCACGCGACCGTACTCCTCGCCGAGTGGATGGAGCGCCTCCTTGATCGTTGCGACCGCCTGATCGTACGGGATTTTCATGTCTACCTCGGGCACGATCGGCACGTACAAATCGTACATGTGCAGCTCGTCGACCCCGAGCAGTTTTTTGCGCAGCGCGATGTATTTGTGCATCAGCGGCAAGTGCTCGTGAATCGTCGAAATCAGGTTGTCGTACACAGACAAGTCCACGTTGTCCGCGAACAGGGCCGCATACAAGGCGGACGGATATTTGCGCGTCCGGGCGTAAAACACATCGCCCTTGATCGCCGAGGTCAGCGATGCGGCAATCGTATTGCGAAACTTGCCGTACGTAGTGTACAGCGCTTCAAAAGCTTCCTTGCGCACGCGTCTGTCCTTGCTCTCCATGAACTGCGTGTAGCGACCTTTTGTCAGTTCGACTTCTTCGCCGTTTTCGTCCGTAATCATCGGGAACTTCATGTCGGCGTTGTTCAGCATGCCAAAAATTTTCGAAGGAGCCGAAGCCAGTTCGCTCATGTTCGCCAGGAGCGCCTCTTCCTCCGAGGAAAGCGTATGCGGCTTGAAGCGCGTAATCTCGTCCAGCAAAATCCGGTAGTGCGCCAAACCTTCTGTGTCGTTGATCCACGCTTCCAACTTGTCCGTCGGGATGGTCAAAATCTCCGGCTGTATGTAAGCGAGCGCACCGTATACTTGCGTGCTCAGGCTGGTAGCACGATCAGTCAGTCCCTGGTACGTGCTGTTTGCGTTATCCTCGTCACGGCGCATGCGAGCGTAGACGTACACCGTATCGAGCGTCTTCGTCAGCTCGTCCTGAAGCGTCAATGCTGCGAGCAGCTGCTCCCCGGACTGGGCCAGCGTCCCTTTCAAGGCAGCAACTTGCTCGGTGAGTTGTTTCGCCTTTTGCACATCTTTTTCCCAATCCGCGTCGGTTGGGTAAATATCCTCCAACCGCCATTTGTATTCAGCGGGGACGTCACTGCGTTTTGGCAGTGTTTTGCTTTTGTTCACCGTGATCACTCCCTCGTAATTTGCGCTAGATGGTCAAATCATCCATATGTGACTATCCTACCGTATTATGCCAACTTGTTCAAATCATTAGCCTGCACTTGCGCCAAGTTGCCAGCCAAAAGAAAAAAGCTGAGCTTTCCCAAGGAAAAGTCAGCTTTTTCCTACCCCGATATACGTAAAGCCTGCTTGCTTGACGGTCTGGGCAGGCCAGGCGTTGCGTCCGTCGAGCAGCACGGGCTGAGCCATGCTCTGGCGGATTCGCTCCCAATCTAGCTGCACGCACTCTTTCCACTCGGTGACCAAAAGCGCAGCATCGGCGCCCGCTAACGCTTCTTCGGCTGTCTTCGTATAGGTCACATTCGGAAAAGATTGCTTCACAGCGTCTTCGGCAACCGGATCATAGGCAAAGACGGCAGCTCCCTGCTCTGTCAGCTCATGCAAAATGGAAAGAGACGGAGCCTCCCGGATGTCGTCCGTATCCGGTTTGAACGCCAGCCCCAGTACGGCAATCCGTTTGCCGCGACAATCCGGCACGAGCTTTTGCAACTGCTGCAAAAACCACACGGGCTGTGTGGCGTTGACCTCCCGTACTTTTTCCAGAATCGAAAGCGAGATGCCGTTCTGGGCTGCCAGTTGCAGCAAAGCGATCGTGTCTTTCGGAAAACAGGAGCCGCCGTAGCCGACACCCGCCCGCAAAAATTCCGGGCCAATCCTGCTGTCGAGCCCCATCCCGTGCGCGATCGTGGCGATATCTGTACCCAGTGCCGTGCTCAGTCTCGCCAGCTCATTCATGAACGAGATGCGTGTCGCCAAAAAGGCGTTGGAAGCGTACTTGATCAGCTCCGCATTCGCCCTGGTCGTCACCACGCGCGGGGCATTCACGCCTTTGTACAGTTGTTCCATCACTTCCCCCGTCGACGGATCGCTCACGCCGATGACAATTCGCGAAGGCTCGATGGCATCCAGCAAGGCGCTCCCTTCCCGCAAAAACTCCGGGTTGGACGCGACAGACAGTTCCTGGCAGCCGTCAAGCAGGTCGGCCACTTTGTCTCCGGTCCCTACTGGCACCGTACTTTTGATCACCACAACCCGTTTTTGCAAAGCTGAGTTGTGCACTTCTTTGATCGCTGCTACCGCGCTGTACAAGTAAGTCAAATCAGCGGTTCCGTCATCCGCTTCGGGAGTCCCTACGCAGACGAAAAAAACATCCGCGTCTTTCGCTTCCGACAGCTGCGTGGAAAAAGCCAGGGTACCTGCTGCAAGCACTTGTCGCAGCGCTTCCTCCAATCCCGGCTCATAGATCGGAGAGATGCCTTGCCGCAATTTGACAATCTTCGCTTCGACAAGATCAATCCCGATCACATGATGGCCGTTCATGGCAAGGGAAACGGCAGTCGTCAAACCTACATAGCCGGTACCGATCACGGCAACTTTCATTGCTTCACCTCATCATTTTTTCATCACGCGCAAATACAGTTCTTCCAGCTTCAGTCGCTGTTTGGAAACATCGTGGTTTTTCTCCACCTTCATCCTGGCTCGGGCGGTCATTTCCGGCCACTCGTGCTCGGAGGCGAGGACATGGTTGATCATTCTGCCGAGCTTCGCAGGCGAACGCTCCGGCACGAGATAGCCCGACTCTCCGTGCTCGATCAGCTCGGGAATCCCGGAATGGTAGGTGGAAACAACCGGGCGGCCGGAAGCCATCGCTTCCATCAGCACGTTCGGAATCCCTTCCTGGTCGCCGTTGCGAGCCGTTTTGCAGGCGATGACAAACAAGTGGCATCTCGCCAGTTCGCGCTGCACGTCCTGATGCGGCAAGGCTCCCTTGAGCACGACTTGCTTGCCCAGCTTGTATTTTTTGATCATGCGCCGCAGTTTTTTCTTTTCGTCGCCATCCCCGACGATGATCAGCTTGGCTCGCGGATGCTTTTCGTGCACTTGCACAAACGCCTTGATCAATGTGTCCATGCCTTTCTTCTCCGTCAGGCGGCCGACGCTGAGCAGGCGATACTCGCCGTTCTGAACAGGCTGCGGTGGCAGCATCGGGAATTTGCGCAAGTCGATCCCCGAGCGAATCAGTGTGATTTTGTCACCCGAACAGCCCAGGCGGATCAGACGCTTTTTCATATGGTTGCTGACGACCGTAAACGCCTTGCCCTTTTTGAACAGGCGCTTGAGCGAACGACGATAGCCCGGATTTTCCCGTACGCGCTTGGTCGCATCGAAGCCGTGAAAAGAAGTGATCAGCGGCAACCCCGCTTTTCGCGCGTAGGGAAGAAGCTCCAGGCCAGCGGGACCAAAGCGGGCATGCAAGCATTTGATTTTTTTGCGCTTCATCCACCCGGAGAGTCCTGCCATGGAATTTCGCACATAGACAGGCGCATACGGGAACTGTTTGCGATTGAACGGCCGCTGCCTGGTCAAGACGACAGGTTTGACTCTCTGATGTCCAAGCAGCTGCTCGTAGATGAAGGTTTCACTTCTGGGCAGAAATTTTCTCCGATAGACGAGGACCCGATGCATGCAACTGGCCTCCTATTTTCGAGTTTTAGCTCCTCAGTTGGAAACGCATATCCGCCAACTGTCGGCGCAGCCCTTCTTCCAGGGAAACTTGCGGACGATAGCCCAACCGTTGCTCGGCAAGCCGTATATCTGCGCAAGTCCGCTGCGAATCACCGGCCGGACCAGGCTGAAACCGGATGTTGGGCGTCGTGTTCAAGAGCGTGCCCATGATGGTAAGGACATCGATCAGCTTGATTTCGCGGTTGCCGCCTACATTGAAAATCTCGCCGGGCGCAGCGTGGCGGCCAGCGAGTATGTTCGCCTCTACTGCATCGGTTACGTAGGTGAAGTCCCGCGATTGCTGGCCATCTCCATAAATGACGACAGGATCTCCCTTCATCATCTGCCGGAAAAAGCGGTGAAACGCCATATCCGGCCGCTGCCTCGGGCCGTATACGGTAAAGTAGCGCAACATCGTAATCGGCAAACCGAACGCTTTCACATAGACGGAACAAACCTGCTCCATCGCTTCCTTCGTCACCCCATAAGGCGATACGGGACGCAGCGGAGCGGATTCGTCCGTCAGCGTCCCTTGCATCGTTCCGTATACAGATGAGGAGGAAGAGACTACGATGACAGGCGGTTTCGGTCTTTGCAGGCATGCCTCCAGCAGCAGTTGGGTCGCCAAAATATTGTGGCTGACGTACTCGGAGAATGCCTTGCCCCAGCTGTTCCGCACGCCGGGCAGCGCAGCCAGGTGATAGACGACATCGACTTGGTCCAACCAATCGTTCCAACGCTCTGCCTGCAACATGGTTGAATGAAAAGTAAAGGCGGGATGGCTTCCGATCTCAGCGAGATTGCGAAGCTTGGCAGCAACGTCGTAGTTGTCGACGAAGCCATCGATGCCGATCACTGTCACCCCGTCATTTAGCAAGCGCTGAGTCAAATGTGACCCGATAAAACCAGCACAACCGGTGACAAGCGCTTTTGTCATCGCTTCCGCCGCCTCACTTTCTTCAACCTTTTGATCACGAGATATCCGTCCTTGTAGCCGTAGACAGCTTTGTACTTTTTGCCCCAACGCTTGAGGTAGTATTTGAACGTCTTTTTGCGCAAATGATTCCGTCTGCGCTTCATTTTATTGTCGGTCAGCTGCCCTCTGTGTTTCGTCCGGTTGTACAGCTTCTTGTTAATAAAGCGGACGCGGTATTTTTCGATCAGCCGCAAAATGATGCGGCGATCTTCCATGATGCGGCCTTCGTATTTGTCAGAGGTGTCCCAGCCCCCTACTTCGTGAAGCGCTTCGACCCGGTAGCAGCGCGGCGCGACCATCCAGCGATTGTATTTCAAAAATTGGTATTTGTTGCGAAAATGCTTGTGCTTGACGAGAAACGGATTGTAATACTTCCCGCGCCGCACGCGCCAAATTTTCACGTTCCCGTAGTAAAGCGCGGTGCTTTTCTTGCTTTTGCGAATGTACCTTTTGATGACCGCCAGCGTCCGTTTGGGCAGCCAATCGTCCGAATCCAGCTGCAACAAGTACGGAGTATCAACCATCGACAAAGCCTGATTCATCACTTTGCCGATGCCTGAGTTTTTCTCCATCCGGTAGTACATGATGTTGGGATGGTACAAATACTTTTCGACCTTTTTGCGCGTCTTGTCAGTCGATGCATCATCGATAATCAGCAGCTTCCAGTCTTTTGACGTCTGCTTCAAGACGCTGTTGATTGCTTTGCGGATGAACTTGGCACGATTGTACGTCGGGATGACCACAGTAAAAGTTGGGTTCATGTGTCCTCCCTCTTCACAGCTGGAATGCGAATCGATGACTTGTCGCTCAAAATAAAGACCCCGCTCGTATCCGTTGACTGCCCGACCAGATGGGAGGAACGCCCGAATACACTGTCCGTAATGCTCCAAGCGACATCCATAAGCGAACTGTTTTCCAACATAATACTATTTTCGATATGGGCGCAATTTTGCAGATGTACCCCGTTTTGGATCGATACGTACGGTCCCAATCGGCAGTTTTCGATATGACAGCCCTCGCCGATCAACACAGGCCCGACGATCTCGCAATTTGTGACGATTGACCCTTCGCCAACCCGATGAGTGTTGCCCAAATCTTTTGCCAGCATCCAGCGGTTGGCCTCCAGCCAACGGTCAATCGTTCCGACATCTGAATACTTGCCGCTTGTAAGGGCGTGCGCGATATGGAAACCGCGGTCAATCATGGACTGGATCGCATCCGTGATCTCGTATTCACCACGGGCGGATGGCTGTAGTGTAGCAATCGACTCAAAAATGGGTGGGGTAAACAGGTATGCGCCAATGACAGCCAGATTACTCTTCGGCTGGCGGGGTTTTTCCTCGACCGAGACCAGACGCCCTTCCTGTACTTCGGCAATCCCATAATCCTGTGGTCTCTCCACTTCACTTAGCATCACAGCACCGTCTGAATTATCACTGGTAAACGCACGCATGAGCCCGTGCAGCGAATCCATCAACAAGTTGTCACCAAGTAACAAAATAAACGGTTCGTCTTGCAAGAACGGTTGCGCTAAATGGACAGCATGTGCGATTCCAAGCGGCACCTCCTGCTCGATAAAAGTAATGGTAGCCCCAAATTGACTACCATTGCCCACCAAAGGAGGAATCTGCACTTGGGAAGGGTGTATGACAATTCCGATCTCTTGCACACCCACTTCACGCAGTTTGCTGATGCAGTAGTGTAATACCGGATGATTGGCCACAGGGAGGAGGGTTTTTGGTTGCGAATAGGAGAACGGGTGCAGTCGCGTACCACGTCCAGCACACAAGATTAACCCTTTCACAAGTATCACTCCCCAGTTGTGCTCTGCGATACTTATAAGGTATGCGTCTCGTGATATCTGGACAGGGCAGACGTCCATTCTCCTTGAAGAAAGGGCATAAACCTAGCGATGCCCGAAAAAAAGTTATCCGGTTTTGAGGAGCGGAAGCTTTTCTTTTTGGCGCTTTCCGACTGCATTCTCAAAGACGCGCAGGTAGCCTTGCGCCGTCGCGTACCAGGAAAACTGCTTGGCACGCAGCAGCGCCTGTTTCCCCATTTCCGTCCGAACATAGGGCGCGCTCCACAAAAGCTCCCAAACCGCTGGCAATTCTTTTTCCCAATCTTTGGGAGGAATCAAGAAGCCGCTGCCCTGATGGGTGACAACCTCTTTGATCCCGCCGCGCGTCGTGGAAATCACTGGCTTGCTCGAAGCCATCGCCTCCAGATTGACGCGGCAAAATGCCTCTTTCCAAATCGACGGAGTCGCTACCACGTCGCCAATCTGATAGTAAAGCGGCATTTGGGCACTGGGGACAAAATTGACGAAGCGGACTTTGTCACCGAGCGGTTTCGCCAGCCTTTTCAGTTCCCGCACATACGGATTCAGGCGATTGCTGCCGTAGCCTGTGCCTCCGACGATGACCAGCCGTGCGCGTGGGTCTTGCTTGCTGACCTGGTGAAACGCTTTGATCAGAATATGGACGCCTTTGCCGCGCATCAGCCTGCCCGCGTAAAAAAGCACGCGGTCATCCGGCGACAAACCGACTTGCTTGCGCAGCTTTTTGATCGTGTAATGCAGCTTTGCCACCTGGTAAGGCGACACATCCACTCCGAGATGAACCGCATGAATTTTTTCCGCGGGAATTTTGCATGACTTGATAAAATGTTGCCGCAAAAATTCGCTGTTCGTAATAAAGCCGGACGCCAGGCGAACGACACGCTTCATTTTTTCCTTGCTGATCATGCCCGGCGATCCGTACACATGGGAATGCATATTGACAAAGACCGGAATCTTTGGAAAATGCCTCTTGAGCTGCAACACGTAAATCGGCCGATTTTCCACCAAAATGACATCCGGCTTGTGCTTGCGGATATGCTTGATGATCTTTCGCAAATAAGGACCTGGGCCATCGTAGGAAAAACGGATGAACTCGCGGTTTTCCTCTACCGTCGACTTGGGGTAAGTCGCGCAGCGCCGGGTGTAGATCGTCACTTTGTGCTCGGGATCGATCATTTTGGTCACTTCGTCGATATCGTGCTCCACCGAGCTTCCTTTGACGGGTGGTACGGAAAATGGCCCCGGGCTAATTATGGCGATGTTCATTCCGCTCGCTCTCCCACTCCTTTTTCAAGGACAGAACCACCTGATACAGATGCTGTCTCTCTTTGGACTGTTCCTCCTCTGCCTTTTTCCAGCGTTTTTCCCATGCCGCAAGCGATTCCTTCAGTGCTGCCACTTCCTGCTCCAGCTTTTCCAGCTGTTCGCTCGTCGCCACGTCGGTTTCTCGCATAATAATTTCGAATGTAGGCTCAAGCACCAGTTGTTTTTCCTCATCCGGCTTTTCGTCTGCCGGCTGTTTTGGAACTTGCTCGATCACGGCCTCCTGGGCTTTTTCCACGGGTTTCACAATCGAGATGCGCTCCACCGCTTCATCGACGACAAAATGCCCCGAAAAAACGCCTGGTGTTACCCAGTGGGGCAAATCCCCTTTTTTCCGCTTTTCCATAAGCCTTCCCTCCTGCAACGTGCTTCTACGTAATATGCTATGACAAACGCGGAAAATGGGTACGTGTACAAAGGAGACAGACAATAGAAAAAACCGCTTTGATTGGTAGCATCAAAGCGGCTGTCGATAATCTTTGGACTGATTTTGGCGGCGAAAATTCAAACTGTACAAGCGGGCTTGCTCTACCGTGGTAATTTGCTGCTTTTGCCACTCCAAAAGGATTCTGTCGATGTAGCGAATATGAAGCTTGCCTACCGTTGCGGCCTCACGCAATGCTGTTAGGATCAGCTCTTCCTGGTAACCGTCCTGCTCTGTCCACATGTGGATACTCTCCAACTCAAAAGGAGACAAAGGTCGACCAAACGCCTGCTCAAAACGGGAATAAATCGCAACCGGCTCTGCATCCAATGTCGCAGCAGCCTCCATGAACGGCTCCATCATCCGCGGATCAGCTTGCTGCTCGCGCCAGGTCTGATACAGCTTTTTATACAAAGGAGTCAAATTGTACTGCTCATGGCGCATTCCCGTCTGCGGATCGATAAATTCGTCAATGCTGATCCAGTCTTCCTTCAGCAGCTTTTGCAGCGATTGGATCAATCTCATGCTGGACATGGACATGCGCTCCTCCAGCTCGGTCAAGGTCGGAAAGCGATTCCCTTCCTGCTGAAAAGAAAGCAGATGAATGAGCAGCATCATTTCGTCGTCTGCCAGAGACATTCGTTTGTACATCTTTAGAAGAAGGTTGGAGACGGATGTTGCACCTTCTTGCAACAATTGCAATATATGGGAATCCATAACGCATGTTCACCTCTGGGTTGGATTAACAAGGAAGTGCGTAAAACGCGCTGTCACACAATAGGAACACCCTGCTGCCCTCTCGCAACAGGGTGTATGAGAAACACGAACTTACGGATAGAGACGATAGAGCATACGCGGGAACGGAATCGTTTCACGCACGTGATCCAGACCGCAAATCCAGGCAACTGTCCGCTCAAGCCCCAGACCGAAGCCGGAGTGAGGAACGGTTCCGTATTTGCGCAGGTCCAAGTACCAGCGATACGCTTCCTCGGACAGCTCGTGCTCGGCAAACCGTTTTTCCAACAGCTCCGGATCGTCGATGCGCTGGCTGCCGCCGATGATTTCGCCATAGCCTTCCGGCGCGATCATGTCTGCGCACAGCACTACTTCCGGACGCTCAGGATGCGGCTTCATGTAGAATGCCTTGATCTCGGTCGGATAGTGCGTGATGAACACAGGCTTGTCGAAATGGTCCGCAATCAATGTCTCGTCTGGCGCTCCGAAATCGTCGCCCCACTTGATCTCGCTGCCTTTTTCCTGCAACAGCTTGATCGCATCGTCATACGTGATGCGCGGGAAAGAACCCGTTACGTTTTGCAGTTTGGTTGTATCGCGCTCCAGCGTTTTCAGTTCGCGCTGGCAGTTTTTCAGGACGGATTGCACCACATGGGACACAAAAGCTTCCTGAATGCGCAAGTTTTCCTCGTGATCGACGAAAGCCATCTCCGGCTCGATCATCCAAAACTCGATCAAGTGACGACGCGTTTTCGATTTCTCTGCACGGAAGGTCGGACCGAAGGAATAGACGCGGCCCAATGCCATAGCGGCCGCTTCCATATAGAGCTGACCGGATTGGGACAAATACGCGTCTTCATCAAAATATTTGGTATGGAACAGGTTCGTTGTTCCTTCTGCTGAAGTCGGTGTCAGGATTGGCGGGTCTACTTTCACAAATCCGTTTTCATGGAAATACTCGTATACAGCGCGAATCACTTCGGAACGAATCGCCATAACCGCACGCTGGCGCGGAGTGCGCAGCCACAGGTGGCGATGATCCATCAGGAAGTCTACACCGTGCTCCTTCAGGGAGATCGGATATTCCTGGGCGATCTGAATGATTTCAACGCCTGTTACCGTCAGTTCGTAACCGCTTGGTGCACGATCATCTGCGCGAACGACGCCGGTTATGTATAAAGAGCTTTCCTGAGTCAGTTGGGATGCATTTTCCCAAACGTTTTCCGCTACTTCTGCTTTCACTACTACGCCCTGAATGAAGCCGGACCCGTCGCGAAGCTGCAGAAATTGAATTTTCCCGCTGCTGCGCTTGTTGTACAGCCAGCATCCAATGCGTACTTCTTGTCCAACATGCTGCCCTACTTGGGCAATCGTCGTCAACATCGAATAATTCCCTCCATTTACCATGCCACACAACAGACTAAGTGTACCCAACAATTATACTATTGGGGGCAGGCAAATTCAATCAAAGACTCCCTTGAACGGATGGTTACCATAATATAATTATGTTAACAAAAAGCGAGGAAGCCGACTGCACTTCCCACCAACGGCCCCTCGCTTCTTGTTTCTCATTGCTCAGGAACGTAAATCGTCCTCATCACGGAATGTTTCATGCTCATCCGCTGCTTTTTCCTCGCCGGAATCTTCATCTGCTTCGTACTCGCCCTCTTCCCATTCTTCCCCCAAGTCGTCATCCTCTTGCTGCTCATGATGCAGGGCTGTCACCTCGTCATGCACCTGCTCGCCTTTTTCGCCAATGGCGATCCACTGCAAAACGCCGCTGTCTTCCTGCCCGGTTTCCTGACGAAAGACGGTAAGCACAGCCGAGGTGCGTTTGGTGTATTTGAGCGACACGGACACCCCGACCTGATTCGTCATCGCAACCAGGCAATAATGGACGTCTGCATAGGGAGTGGGCAAGCGGACCGTGACGTCTGCCGTCTGGCTTTGCGCCGGGATGCGGAATGGGACAAAGCCAAACTGCTGAAGCGTCGTGCCCAGCTGAACATTCGTCTCAACCGTTTGAAAAGCCAGCTTCTCCCGCGTAATCGACTTGTCAGCCAGATGCTCTGCCGTGACGGTTCTCGGCGCTATTTTCGCTCCGCTAACGGCATGATCGGCCAGCTTTTCTTCCGTTACCGTATTTGTTTGCAGGTGCTGACTTTCGATGGAGTTGACGGCAAGATGCTCGCCCGTGAGTGTTCCCTTGACGAGATGGTCACCGCTCAAGCTGCTCTTTTCCACATGTATGCCTGTAATCGCATGCATTTCGAGCTTGCTTCCGTCGACAGCGTGATCCGCCAGTTTTTCGCGTGTGACGCTATTCTCTTGCAGCTTTTCTTTGGAGATGGACTTGGGCTGGATATGTTCGTGCTGCACGGATTGATTGGCAAGATGCTGGGCGGTCACCGCTTTTTCGCCGATTTTTTCGCCAGTGACGGCTCCTTTGCCCAAGTGCCTTGTCTTGATGGCCTCTGTCGCCAGCTTGGGAGACGTAACCGCCGAATCGGCCAGTTTGTTTGCGGTAATGCTCAAATCCGTCACTTTGTCGGTCGAAACAGACTCGGGAGCGAGTTTTGACGTCGTCACTACATGATCGTGCAAATGCTGCGTCTGGATCGCATATTCCCGCAGATGACTGCTGCCGATGACGCGTTCACCGATATGCTGCTCCTCGATTGAGCGCCGCGCGATTTTCTCCGCACGAACAGCCCCGTCAGCCAAATGCCTGCTGTTGACGCTCTCCTCCACCAATTGCTGCTCGCCTACGCTGCGATTGGCCAATTTGTCGAGCGTGACGGCTTTGTCCGCCAGCTTGGCTGCCGTGACCTGTTGCTCCCCGATTTTTCTGGTCGTGACGAGTCCATCTTGAAGATGCGTCGTTTGAATACTGCTTGCTTGCACGTGGACGCTTGCGATCGACTCTTTTGCCACTTTTTCCGAAGTGACGCTGGCGTGATCCAGATGTTCGGTGAGGACGGCGTAAGGACTGATTTTATCGCTTGTGACCGCTTCCGGCTGCAAATGCTGGCTGTAAATGGAATGAAAAGCGATGTGCTGATCCGTGACGCAGCCCGCCGAAAGATGCCCGCCGTCTACGCTGTTCTCGGCCAGATGATGATGCAAAATCGCTCCCTCGCGAATATGCTGGGACTCGATCGAATCCTCCTCCAGCTTGGTGGAAGTCACGGCCCCATCCCGGATTTTGTCGGTCGTGACCGCGCCGTCCTCCAGCTTGACGGAGTTGATCACATAGTTGGCTAGGTTGCGAGTCTGAATGCTGCCCATCTTGATTTTGTCCGATGTGACAGACTGATCTTGAAGCAGCTCATTCGTAATCGCCTGATCCTGGATGTGCTTCGTCTGGATCGCAGACTCCGCAAACTTCATGGAATCAATGGTCTTGTCAGCCAATTTGTCGGACGTAATACTGTTGTTGACAAGCTTTTGCCCGGTAATGGAATGGTCCTGCACATTTTCGCTGGTGACCACATGCCGTCCCAGATGCTCTCCGAGGATCGCGTACGGAGCGATTTTGTTTGAAGTGACGCTTTTGTCTGCCAGCTTGTTGCTGTCGACGGCGTAGTCCTTCAACAGCGACGTATCAATCGTTCCCGGCTTGATTTTGGACGAGTCGACAGCGCGGTTGGCGATTTTTTCCGTAGTGACAGACTGATCCGTCAAATCATCGGTATAAACAAACGATTGCACCCGGTCATCATTGCGATCTTTGATGATCTTGGAAAAAGTCGTCTGGTTGGACGACACACCCTGCTTGGGCATTTTCTGCAATGGTTGTTGTATCGGGCTTGTCGGTGCATGGGAGCTTGGCTTGGGGCTGTTGACAGCGGACTCCAGCAGTTCCAGCTCCAGATCAGCCATCCAATCCTGCTCCGATGTAGAAGATGTTTGCATAAGCGGAATTTCATGCAAGGTTTGCCTGAACGTTTTGGACAGACCTCTGCTCATTTTTTTTCGGTTCGCGTTTGCCATAGAGTCTCCTTGCCTCCTGATGTCATTCCCGGATCATTCTGTAGGATATTCAACCCTATAGGCATTTGGCACCGCAACGCAAAATTTGTTTCGCCCGTTCACAAGTTTTCCCCCACGCAAAAAAACCTGCCAGGCCAACATCAGTTGCTGTCTAGCAGGTTTTTCGTCGCGATTTGATTACGATACAGCCGCTTCCTGTCTCGTTTGGGACAAGAGCGCCCTAAATTCATCTCCTTGCAGCACTTCTGCTTCCAGCAGCGTGCCCAGACCAGTCTGGAACACCGCATCATACTGGCGAAGCAAGCGGTGCGTCTCCTCCAGCAAACGGGACAAGAGTCGCTCTACCTCATCGTGAATCCTCGTTTTGTCTACGTATTGCAGATGGACAATCCCGAGGTCCGACATCCCGCTTGACACGATTTCCTGAGACATGCCCAGCGCTTGCTCGAAGTCGTTTTTGGAGCCGGTACTGCGGCCGCCGTAGTAGATTTCCTCTGCTACTGCTCCGGCGAGGCTGACCATGATCTGTTTCTCCAAAGCGTCCCTTGTGTACAAATAGCGGTCTTCCATCGGATTTTGCCGAACGTAGCCGAGCGCTTTGCCGCGCGGGCTGAGCGTTACTTGCGAGACAGAACCCGGACGCACGACCTCACTGATGATCGCATGTCCCAATTCATGCAAGGCGACGCGCTTTTTCTCTTCCTCGGAAGCCTGGCGGTCGACTTTTTCTCCGAGCATGACCTTGTCTACGGCGTAAGCAAAATGCTTGGCCATGATCTTGTCGCTTTTGTCGCGCATGGCGTAAATCGCTGCCTCGTTCGCGACACTTTCCAACTGCGCTCCCGAGAAGCCGAACGTCTCCTGCGCCACCTTTTCCAACACCACATCCGCGCCCAGCGGCTTGTTTGCTGTATGGATGGTCAAAATCTGCTCGCGCGCAGGCTTGTCAGGCAAATCTACCGTAATGTGCCGGTCAAAACGTCCTGGTCGAAGCAACGCGGCATCCAGCATGTCTTTGCGGTTCGTTGCCGCCATGACCAAAATGCGCGGTTTCTCGCTCGTCGCTACGCCATCCATCTCGGTCAGCAGCTGGTTCAACGTTTGGTCGTACTCCCGTTGTTGCTGCCCGTCCCTTTTTCCGCCGACAACATCAATCTCATCGATAAAAATAATCGCGCTGTCCTGTCCGTTTTTCTCGGCCATCGTCTTCGCCTCTTTAAACAGCTCACGGACACGCTGCGCTCCGACACCTACATACATCTCCACGAATTGCGAGCCGGAAGCCGCGACAAAGGCAGAGTTGGTGTAGTTCGCTGCCGCTTTTGCCATCAACGTCTTCCCGGTACCAGGAGGCCCGGTCAGCAGCACGCCTTTGATCGGACGAATGCCGTATTGCTCAATCTTGTCTTTGTAGACGAGAAAATCAAGCGATTCTTTCAGCTCTTTTTTGGCGCGTTCCTGACCGCCGATATCGGCAAACTGCACGTCCGACTTGGGAATCTCGTGCTTGTTCTGCTTCCGTTTGCCGCCGAGCGCCACATTGCCGCCCTGACCGTTTTGCTGACGGATGACGAGGAAATAAATCGCCCCCAGCACGGCGGCGAACAAAATAAACGGTGTGATATTCACGCCCAGAAACACAAGAAAAACGAGTATCGCAGGAACGACGCCGATCAGTACCTCTTTACCCACGAGCCGTCACCTCTTTTGCCTCGGAACGGGGAACAATCGTATAAAAGTCCTCCGTTCCTTTTTTCAAATAAACGTAGATGTTTGCGTCATCCATAAAAGCATCTGCCGCATCGAGCTTGTTCGTCTGTTTCCACTCCGCAATCAAGGCAGGAATGCGGCTGTATTGATGCAAGTCCAGCGCTTCGGTGAAAATAAACTGGCCGCTTTTCCAAACCTCTGTCATAGCCTCTGACTGATTCGCTACCACGATAGCGACTTGCTTGTCGCCCGCAATCTTTTTCGTTCGCGCAACCAGATCGCGATACTCCGCCGGAAATGCCTGCGGATTCGTCACTTTTACATCTATTTGAATTTTATCTTTGCCTACATGGAAATTACTGAGTGTAGCTGATTGCATCTGGCTGACTTCTGTACGGATCGGCTCTTCAATCTCCATCTTCTGATACAAGAACCATCCTCCAAACAGGAGAGCCAGTGTCGCCAGCAAGGACAACCCGATTGCACTTTTTTTCAACTGCACAGCTAGTCCCCCCATATCGCGTTCTCATTTTCTCTCTTGTCAACGAACCCAGTATATCACATGAGTATATCAATTTTTTATACAGATGTTGGGTGGCATGCCAAACAGGCCTTTTCCAACAAGGAAAAGACCTGTCACGAGCGTATATACCCTCTGGGTCAAAACAAGCAATCAGGTAGGCGACAATACATAAGAAGCGAGCAGGGCGCCACTGAACAAGTCATAGTGCAAGTAATGATAGCGACCGTTTGCATCCTTCACGGTCACTTCCCAAAACTTCTTGTCCTTTTCAAGTCCGGGCACGATATGGGTAATCTCGGACTTCGGAAAAGCCTTGTTTACCGCATCCTCCACATTTTTGCGCGGAACGGCAAGATCCATGCGATCAAACGATACTTTGTCTGCGGTCATCCAGGCTACTACAGGCGTACCGGCTTTGTTCTTCCCGATCACCACGGCATAGCTTTCCGTACCGCGATATTCGTCGATGGATTCGATTTCGGCAATCGTCGTCCTCGTCTGCACCCACTCACGTACGGTCGCATCGAATTGCGTGCGCTCTCCTGCTACGGAAGCAGTCAAATGATAGGCGAATCCCGCGATTGTCAACAACAGCGCGGCGATTACTCCCACGATAATTCTCACTAACACGTTTTTGGTAACTCCTTTATGCGGTTGACATTACAATCGGAAACGAAGCTGGTCCTGTTTGATCCCCGCCACGGTTCTGATTTGCATTTCCAGCTCCAGTTGGCGAAGCGCGCCTGTGTCAGGCTCATACCAGAGCTGATATTCGATGTTGATCCCTTTGGCAAGCTCAGGGGTAATATCAGCGATCGGAAAGGACGGCCCGAGCCACATCGCCAACAAGGATGTCACTTTTTCCGGCGGCACCGTGAGACGATAACCGCTCCAGTCGCTTCCCGAAGTATCGGCGATCGTCTGCGGCTCGACCGATGACAGCACGCTTTGCAACAGGACAGCGTGTTCATACGGCGTAAACAGGGCGTAAGGGAGTGCTGCATGATCCTGAACTTGTCCGTCTATTGTTACGGTAACCGGCTGCTCCTGGTTACGGCTGATGGCCAGCTTGTACCCGCCGATTTCTCCGTCCAGGCTGAATGTCTCATGCCGATAGCGGCCATTCAGCGCTTGGTCCTGCATGTAAACGAGAAACGAGCGCTCCTCTGACCGAGTCAGCTGTTCCAAAAGTTGCGGCACGGCATACGCCTCTCGTTTGCCAATCAAGCCCTGTTCATTCCCGGCATCGGCAGCTGAACGGTTCCACAAACCAAAAGAGCCGAGCGCCATCCCGAGGCCAAACAGGCCGAGAAAGATCGGGATCAGCCACCACAGCTGTTTGGGCCGGACGTACATCTGGCGTTCCCCCTGTCCCATTTTTGTCATAGCCTATGCTATACGGGAAGGTTTTAGAACGGCACGGAAAACTTGCTAATCATAGCTCGGGGCCAAGCGGTCATACTACTTATACACCCGCAAGGAGGTGAGCGCGTGAAGTCGCCGCAACAAAACGCATCTCCTGACATACTTGGGTTTTTGCTACAAGAATACCGCGTCTCCTGGGCTGGACTGTCTTCTCCCTTGCGTCAACTGTCGCACACACCCACACTGCATTTTCGCCATCATCCCCTGACAGAGCTGTGGCGAAAATGAGCACGGCACGATGTAATACCCAAATTCCCCTACCTACACCTACACTCCCTTACTCCTGTCCCACACCAGACAGGAGCCTTTTACCGTTTCAGCGCAGCGAATACGCGATTGGCTTCGTAGATGGCACGCTCTTCGTCGATGGTGAGCAGCTTGTGGTTGCGCATCAGGAACTTGCCCGCAACGATTGTGTCTTTGACATCACGGCCGTTTGCCGCATACACGACATGGGAAATCGGCTCATGCGCAGGATGGAAATGCGCCTGGTGGCTGTCGAGAACGATCAGGTCAGCCTTTTTGCCTACTTCAATGCTGCCGAGCGTATCAGCCTGGAACACACCGTCTGCCCCGTAGCGAGTAGCCATGCGCAGCGCCTCTTCAGCCGGAACGGCTACCGGGTCGTTGTTCACGCCTTTGTGCAAAATCGCTGCGAGTTTCAGTTCTTCAAACAGGTTGAGGTTGTTGTTGCTCGCCGAGCTGTCTGTTCCGAGCGAAACGCTCACGCCTTTTGCCAGCATTTTCGGTACAGGTGCTACCCCGCTTGCCAGCTTCAGGTTGCTGACGACGTTATGGGAAACTTTCACTTGATATTTTGCCAAAATGTCAATCTCTTCATCCGTCAAATGCACGGCGTGGGCAACCAGTGTAGGGCGGTTGAACATGCCCAGCTTTTCCAGGTGAGCGACTGGACGCAAACCGTAATCTTTCTCGTTTTGCCCCACTTCCCATGCCGTTTCAGACATGTGGATATGCAGCGGCAAAGACAGCTCGTCCGCTTTTTCAATAATTTGGCTGATAAACTCAGGCGAGCACGTATACGGTGCATGCGGTGCCATCATTACGGTGATACGGCCATCCGCCTGGTTGTGCCATTCTTTGGCAAAAGCGGTCGCATCGCGCAGCTTGGTCTGTCTTTCTTCCTCGGAGCACAGACCGATCATGCCGCGGCACAGGCGGGCACGCATGCCGGATGCATCGACTGCCTTGGCTACTTCGTCCATATGATCGTACATATCGACGAATGTCGTGGTTCCGGTACGGATCATTTCAATCAGGGACAGTTGGGTTCCCCATTTGACAGAATCAGCGGTAAATTGCGCTTCCAGCGGCCACATTTTCTCTTCCAGCCATTGTTGCAACGGCAAATCGTCCGCATAGCCACGCAAAAGCGACATGCCCGCGTGTCCGTGTGTATTGATCAAACCAGGCAGGATGAAGTCGCCTTTTTGGTCGATGACTTCATCGTAGCCTGCATCGGAAAGGTCTTCAGGGGTAGGGCCTACATATGTGATTTTGTCGCCTTCGAACGCGACAGCTCCATCGTGGATAACCTCGTTTTGTTCATTTACCGTAATCACTGTTGCGTGGATGAGGATGGTCTTTTTCATGACTACACTCCATTCTTACGTTAAGTAGTAGGCCAGGCTCTGCAAATTGGAAGTCACATCCGCATAGTGGATGCGCACATCCTTTTTCGCGCGAATTGTCGTAGGAGCAAAATTGAGGATTCCCTTGATACCCGCTTGAGTCAACTGATCACATACGGATTGCGCAGCCGGTGCGGGCACGGTGATAATCGCCAGCTTGATTTGTCTTTGCGCAATCGTGTCCGCCAGCTCATTCAATGGCTGAATCGGGATGCCCGCCACTTCTTTTCCCAGCTTGCCGGGATCATTGTCAAAAATGGCCGCAATCCGCATGTTATCTTTCAAATAAGCGTTGTAGTTGCTGATCGCATGGCCCAAATGGCCTGCTCCAACGAGCGCGACGCGTATCTCATCCGTCAGCTTCAAAATCTGGCGAATTTTTTCCACCAAGTAATTGACGTCATAGCCAATTCCTTTTTTCCCGAAATCGCCGAATGTTGCCAGGTCTTTTCGGATTTGGGCCGGATTCACATCCAAGTTTTTGCCCATTTGCTGGGAGGAAACAGTAGTTACCTCGTTTTGCTGCAAATAGCTGAGGTAACGCAGATAAATCGGCAGGCGGCGGACGACCGCTTCCGAAATCTTTTCGTGTTTAGCCACGCTCGGTCTTCCCCCCTATTTCTTTTGCTTGAATACCCTGTAATCTTTCCCGTTGGACAAGATCGTGATCGATCCGTCCCGGCCCGTCATATACGTCTCCGCCCACGACTCGCCCAACCGCTCCAGCACCTCGGTCTTGCCCTCTTTTTGCATGTCGCGCTCTGTATTGCTCTGGATGATGGCGACCTGAGGATCAACCCGGGAGAGAAAAGGCTGCGAAGTTCCTTGATTGCTGCCCTGGTCTCCCACTTTCAGCACAGCCGACTTCAACTGCTCGGGATGGCGGGCGAGCAAGCGCTCCTCGGCCTGTTCGTTGATGCCGCTCACAAACAAAAACCGCAACTGATCATGCGTCAGCGCAAAAACGAGCGAATTGTTTTGCGGCGACAAAAACAGCGGCTCGCTGGGCAGCAGTACATCCATCGTGATGTCGGTGTCGAGAATCAGCTCCTGGTTCTCCTCGAGTTCTCTTTGCTTCGCGATCTTGTCGTACGGAACGAACTGGCGGATCGAAGGCGCAATCAGCTTGGGCACAATGACGGAATCAATGATGATTTGCTGGTGTAAAAAAGGGAATCCTCCTGCATGTTCAGGCTGATCGTTCGTCAAGACCAGATAGTCCAGGCGCGTCAACTTCGCAGCGGAAAGATGCGCGGCCAAAGCTGGCCAATCCTCCGCGCTGCCCGTATCAATCAGCATGGTTTTCCCGCTCGGCATCCGCACCAAGGTGCTTTCTCCATGAGGAAGCGCCCAGTAAGTGATGACAAGACCCGTAAACTCCGCTTCGTTCTCGGTTGCAAACGGGTCGTCCACCTTAACGGCTTCCTGCAAATGGGTATCGATGGAGCATGAACATAGCAATGCCACACATGCGACGAGAAGCAGCCAGGCCCACTTTTTTTTCCATAACATTTATTTTATCACCTAAATCCCTGCTAGACTATTGCTTCATTTTATGAATCTGGCAGGGATTGCATACGTAAGAACGGTTCAATTCGCTCGCGCAGCGTCGGCCAGGAGCCTGTCTCCACCTGAAACGGCGGGAGCGATTGCAAAAAGGAACGGCCGTAGCGGGATTCGACCACACGCGTATCGAACACGACCACAACGCCCCGGTCCAAATGGTGACGAATCAACCGTCCGACTCCTTGCTTGAACAAAATGACGGCTTGCGGCAGCGCCAGCGACATGAATGCGTTTTTTCCGTCTGCTTTCAAAGCTTCCGCGCGTCCCTGGTAAACCGGGTGGTTGGGCGGCGTGAACGGCAGCTTGATGATAACCAGACTGCTCAGCCACTCTCCTTGGATGTCCACGCCCTCCCAGAAGCTGCTCGTGCCAAGCAAAACGCTTCGTTCCATCGAACGAAACAGACTGACCAGCTTGCTGCGGTTGTTGCTGTCAATGCCGTGTCCAAACAGCGTGTACGGCTCCGGTTCCCCGGCCAGACGCTCTTTCATGGCTTGATACACCAGCCGCAACATCGAATGCGAGGTGAACAAAATCAGCGTCCTGCCTTTTGACGCCACAACCACGTCTACACAGCCTTGGATGATCGCTTCGAGATACGTCTGGTCGTTTTCTTTTCCCGGCGCCGGAAAATCGGAAGGAATCAATAGCAGCCCCTGCTCTTCGTAATGGAACGGCGATGGCAGCGACAGCGTGCGTACCCGCTCGGCAGGCAGCTTGTCGAGGCCAAAGCGGCTCATGACGTAAGAAAAGCTGTTTTTGACCGTCAGCGTAGCGGAAGTCATGATCAGGCTGCGCTTCTGGGAAAAAAGCGGCTCGGCAAGCGAATCCGCGACATCGAGCAACGCCGCAGACAAGTGCACCTGCTTGCGGGCCGTGCGCGACTCGACCTCCATCCAGTAGACGTAGTTCGGATCTTGCTCTTGCAAAAAGAAATGCAATAGCTCCATCACATTTTGCCATTCCTTCACCAGCCCGAACAAATCCGTCTGCAAGCTGCGGATGAGGAAGGGCGGCTTCTCCTCTTGGGGAACGGGAACCAGTTTCAGCATCTGTTCCAGTCTGGAAGCGAAGTCTGTCATGGCGTCGATCAGCTTTTTCGTCACCTTGCGAATTTTTTCTTGTTTTCCCGTGAAAGAAGCTACCCGATACCGCACCGTCTCCCTGCCTGCATCTGTCGTCTCCTCGGCGCGCTCGGAAGCCCATGCGTACAGAAACTGCGTCCATTGCTGAGCCTTGTCGCGCAAAGACGCAGACAGCTTCTTGCACTCCAGAAGAACCGTGTTCAGCTCTTCCTGGACAGACGGCTGCCAGCTTTGCATTTCCTCGGCAAAGCGTGCAATCGCTCCCCCCTCCTCGACAGAAGCGCGGTCAAGCAAAAACATCACCTGTGTCGTTGTCAGCTGCTTGCCCAAGTGCTGTGTCGCGGCATCTTCCAGATGGTGTGCCTCGTCGAGAATCGCGACCTCGTACGGCGGGAGAATCCGGTTCTCTGCCTGCAAGTCGCTGATGAAGAGAGCGTGGTTGACGATGAGCACATCTGCTTCTTTTGCCCGGTCTTTCGCCTGAAAATAATAGCAGCGGCTAAACCACGGACAGGCCCGGTTCAAGCAAGAGCTTGTATCGCTTTTCACCTGCTGCCAGAAAAGCTGTCCGCTCGGAGGCAGGCTCAGCTCCTCCACATCGCCCGTTTCGGTCTGCGTTAGCCACGTGAGAAGCTGACCTTTTGCCAGCCGCATCTCCTGGTTGCTGCCCTCTACCGGCTCCTCCAATGCCATCTCGAATTTGCGCAGGCACAAATAGTTGCCCCGGCCTTTCAACGTCGACGCCGTAAAAGCAAAAGGAAGTGTCTGCTGCAACGTGGCGATCTCTTTATGGAACAGCTGCTCTTGCAGTTGAATCGTGTTCGTGCTCACTACAAGCTGCTGTTGATTTTGATACGCCCAAATGATCCCGGGCAGCAAGTACGCCAGCGACTTCCCTGTGCCTGTCCCTGCCTCCACCAAAAGGTGCGTGCCCTCCTGCATGGCGTCGAAGACAGCGTGCATCATCGCTTCCTGTGCTTCCCGGCGCTGGTAGCCGCTCATGCTGGCATGCATCTGGCCTTTTTCGTTCAGCATTTCTTCCAGCTGCTCGCTGAACGCTTTTCCGTAGCTCCGTTCCGTCTGCGGGCGCTGGAAACTCGCCTTCAGCTTTTCCTCGCGCTTTTTCAAAGCCAGTTGGCGGTATATATCCCACAGCGGTGAAGCTTGCCGTGCTGGCTCGTCGCCCAGTTGTGGCAGCTCCGCCAGCTTTTCCATTTCCATTTGCCGCAAAAGTGTCGCGATGTCCGAACGAAACGACGATACGAGCATTTGCAGTCGTTGAATCGTCACGAGCGGCAACTGCTGCAAAATATCGAGCAAGTGCAAGAAGAGCTGGGCGGTTGCCAGCGCGTCACTGTCGGCCTGGTGAGGATTGTCATGCTCGATCGCAAGCTCCGACGCCAGTTCCCCAAGCCTGTAGCTGTTTTGCATCGGCAAAAGCAAGCGGGACAACTCGACTGTGTCGAGCACATATCCGTCAAACGCATAATAGCCCTGGCTCAGCAGGGCTTCTTGTAAAAATTGGAGATCAAAGCTTGCATTATGGGCAACAAAAGCTCGTCCATCCAATAAGCGCAAAAATGTCGGGAACACCTCTTCCAAAGTAGGCGCGTCAGCCACCATTTCATTGGTGATCCCTGTCAGTTGCGTAATAAAAGGGGGGATGTCCTGTCCGGGATGAATCAGGGTCGAGAAGCATTCTGTGATCTGCCCGTCGTCGATCGCCACAGCGCCGATCTGAATAATGCTGTCTCCCTGCCGCGGATGGCTCCCCGTCGTTTCAAAGTCTACTACCAGTAATCGATTCAAGCGTTGTCACCTCGTAACCTGGGCGGAACCTGTCATCCGCACTCATTCACATTCGGCAACAGTGGGAAATATTCCTGCTTCCGACTGCAATTACGGCTGCACAAGCTCGTTTTGCACAGCTTCTGCGCCGAGCTTGCTCGCGCACAGCTGCAAGTAAAGCGGGATTTCCCGAAACTGGTCTGCGTGAGGCAACGTTCGCTGGAAATACTGCTCAGCCAGCCGCCAGTTTTCCTCCACCATCGCCAGTCTCCCCAAGTGGAAGTACCCAAGAGAACGGATATACGGGTCCGCATCATCCAGAAACAGCTTGGCCAACCGCTTCGCTTCCAGCGTCTCTCCGACTTTTTCAAAAGCGGAGATCATTCCGGACTGCCCCAGGCGGTTTTCGCTGTTTTTTGCCAAAATGCCGCGAAACGCTGCGATGGCCCCCGGGATATTGCCATCAAACAGCTGCATCCAGCCGTAGCTGAACACAAAATCATCCTGCTCTGGCGCCAGACTGATCGCTTTTTTCACAAGCGTCAGCGCTCGTTTGCTCCCGGCGATCAGCCAGGTGTTCCATGCCAGCCCGTGCCACGTCCAGCCTTCCTTGGGCAACCGTTCCGTCAAAAAATGATAGCACACTTGTGCCCGGTGGTAATTGCCCACAGCTTCGTACAAATGAGCCATTTCCTGCAACGTCTCGTTATCGAGCTCGCGGTTGGGCAAAGTCAGGCTCGATGGGGCAACAAGCTCTGCCGTCTCGTCCATCTGCATCAGCAATTTGGCGGCGCGAAGCCATAACAGCTGCGCCTCCCAATCTTGCTCGTGCTTTTGCAAATAACATTCGATCTCATCGAGCGCTTCCTGGGCATCGCCGTCCATCAAGTAGCAGAGAGCGAGGTTGTACTTGGCTTCCTCCTGCTCAGGCTTTACTTCCAGCGAGGTTTTAAAAGCTTGCACGGCCTCCAGCCACTGCTTCTCCTCCGCTAATATGCAGCCGATGGCATTGCTGCTGATCGCCACGATCGCAGGCGAGCTTGCCGATTTTCCCAACAGCCGAAACTCGCGAAAAGCCATTTCCTTGTCGTCGCAAAACAACAGGCTGTAAGCGTAATACAGCCGACCGCTTTCCCAGTCCGGCGCTTCTTTCACCAGCTCGGCAAAACACTTTTTCGCGTCCTGAAACATGCGCAGATGGTAAAATCCTTCTCCGCGGCGAAATACAGGCTCGTAAGCGTGCATCGCTTGCGGCAGTTTGTCGGCTTTGGCTTCGAATTTCGGCTCGGATTTTGACTCGCTTGCCGTCCCTTTTTGGCCATCCTGTTTATGGTCCGTCGCTAACGGTTCTTTTTTTAAGGAAACGGGCTTGGCCTTTTCCTCTTGCGTCTCTGTCGGCAGCTGCCCTTCCATTTGCTTGATGTGCCGGATCGCGTTGGACAGCTTCTCTTCAAATTGCAGCCACAAATCGACGACCGTATCGCTGACCTGCCGCAAGTAAAACAGTTGATCCGCTAATTGAAGCCTTTCCTGCTCCGATGCTTCCTGCCACCGTTCCTCTATCGTCTGTGCTTTTGTGCGCAACGTCTGAAACCAGTCTTCGATCTTCACGAAAAAGCCACCCCCCTGTGAGGCATGAGTAGTTTCATTGTCTCACAAGGCAGGTGGCTCTATGCGCAAAGCCAAAGGCAAATGCTTTGTCTACAGGATCGTCGCGTGTACTTCCTCGCCAAGCATTTCCTTGATCCGGTTCTTCTCGTCCATGATCGCCACTTTTGGCTTGTACGTACGAGCTTGCTCATCGGTCATCATGGCGTAGGCGATAATGATCACGATATCGCCTTCCTGAACGAGACGGGCTGCTGCGCCATTCAGGCAAATTACGCCACTTCCTGGCGCTCCTTCAATCACATACGTTTCCAGACGCGCCCCGTTGTTGTTGTTCACGATTTGCACTTTTTCATTGGGCAAAATATCGAGCGCATCCAAAATATTTTTGTCGATCGTGATGCTCCCCACGTAGTTGAGGTTCGCTTCTGTCACTGTTGCGCGATGGATTTTCGCTTTCATCATAGTGCGAAACACAGGCATTACCTCCCTTGTCATCCTTATGGAACTTTTTCGCTTACCACGTATGATTAACGGACAGACGCGATCAGGTTGTCAATCAAACGTGTCTTGCCAAAACGGACAGCAAGCGCCACGATAATGTCTTGTCCGGATGTCTCTTTTTCGATTGGCTCCAAATCAGGATAACCCAAAATTTGGATATAGTCGATATCTGCCAGCGGTTTTGCTGCAATCATTTGCTCGATACGCTCTTTGATCTCGGCAAGCGGCTTGCCCTCTGCGAGCCACTCTGCTGCCTGCTGCAAGCTTTGCGACAGGATGAGTGCCTGTGAGCGTTCTTCTGCGGACAAATACACATTGCGCGAGCTCATCGCCAGTCCATCGGCTTCCCGAACGATCGGGCATGGCACTACCTCTACCGGAACGGACAAGTCTTTGACCATTTGCGTGACCACGGCTACTTGCTGCGCATCTTTTTGACCGAAAAACGCATAGTCAGGCTGGACGATGGAGAACAGCTTCAAGACCACCGTCGACACTCCGTCAAAATGCCCCGGCCGAGAAGCGCCGCACAAAGGTGTCGTGACGTTCGCTACCGATACCGTCGTCAAGATCGGCTTGGGATACATTTCTTCGACAGTTGGTGTGAACAGCAGATCGACTCCCGCTTCAGACGCCATCCGGCTGTCACGCTCGATATCGCGCGGATACCGTTCAAAATCTTCATTCGGGCCAAATTGCAGCGGATTGACAAAAATGCTCATGACGACGAGGTCGCACTTTTCTCTCGCTGCCTTGACCAGACTGAGGTGTCCTTCATGCAAAAAGCCCATCGTGGGCACAAAGCCGATTGTCTTGCCTTGCCGCCGTGCTGCTTGTATTTGAACGCGCACATCCTCGATTGTGGATAGCTGCTGCATCGTTTGAATCATGATTGGGTCACTCCTTCTCCGTACAGCTCCTTGATCGTCTCTTCCGATGCACGAAACACGTGATCAGGCCCCGGAAAGTGACGAAGCTCGACTTCTTTGACGTACGTGGCGACTGCCTCGCGAATGGATGTGCCGATGTCAGCGTAGCGCTTGACGAATTTCGGCGTCAATTGGGAAGCGTAACCAACCAGATCGTGGAACACGAGCACTTGTCCATCACAGTCTGCCCCAGCGCCGATGCCGATTACGGCAATCTCCAGCTTTTGGGCAATCATTTTGGCTACCTCTTGCGGCACGCATTCCAGCACAATCGCAAAAGCGCCAGCTTGCTGCAAAGCCAATGCGTCATCCAGCAATTTTTTTGCCGCTTCCAGATCGCGTCCCTGCACTTTATAACCGCCAAGCTGATGAACCGACTGCGGAGTCAGGCCGATATGTCCCACTACCGGAATGCCTGCCTGAACCAATCGGGTGATCAGAGGCGCAAGCTCGCTTCCGCCCTCCAGCTTGACTGCTCTGGCGAGTCCCTCCTGCATTAGTCTTCCCGCATTTTTCACCGCTTCTTCGATCGTGCCGTGATAGCTGAGAAACGGCATGTCCGAAACGACAAAAGCGCGTTTGGCCGCTCTTGTCACCGCCTTCGTATGGTGGACCATATCGTCCATCGTCACAGGCAGCGTGGAGTCGTAGCCAAGCACGACCATGCCGAGCGAGTCGCCAACGAGAATCATGTCCGCGCCAGCGTCCTCTACCAGCTTTGCCGATGGAAAATCGTAAGCTGTCACCATCGTGATGGGAATGCCCGCTTCTTTCTTTTTGCGGATGTCCGAAGTCGTGACTTGTTTTGTCATTTGCGTCTTCTCCTCTTTCGCGCCAAGCTTCGTGGATAGAGAGGAATAAAAAAACCTTCTCGCTCATAAAAGGGAGAAGGTTGTCCATGCCAAAGAGACATACTTGTCTTGAACGGATTCCTTCTGTCTCGGTCCACAAAGGCTCTGAGCAGATTTTTGTCCTTGCGTATTTGCCTTATCTATACACCATTTGCTGCAAAAATACTCCGGGAGTACCGTTCTTGAAAAGATACAGCCTCCCTTTTGGAGTATAGCAAATCATCTACACATTTGCACGATAATTGACGTCCGCCGAATACACTTTATGGATCTGGCCTGCCTGATCTTCCACCATGAGCACGCCTTCCTCATCAAGCCCTATCGCTTGACCTTCCAGCTTTTGCGAGATCGTCTGGACGGTTACCCAGCGGCCAATCGAATAGGAGTTGGCTTCCCACTCTTGCTTCACACGCGCAAAGCCTGCGCGCAAGTAATGGTCGTACTCTTCCTCGAAGTTTTGGCAAAAGCGCTGGATGAACGAAACGCGCTTGATCGGAGTGCCTGACTCGATTC
The DNA here is from genome assembly GCF_038000275.1 of Brevibacillus sp. FSL K6-0770. Classification (NCBI taxonomy): domain Bacteria; kingdom Bacillati; phylum Bacillota; class Bacilli; order Caryophanales; family Paenibacillaceae; genus Brevibacillus; species Brevibacillus sp. FSL K6-0770. The sequence continues at coordinate 2,515,748 of NZ_JBBOBQ010000001.1, read as the reverse complement.
GCAAAGAAGTCGCGATAGACAACAACTCTTCGGGAAAGTCAGCCTGTACACTGTTGGCGTTCAGCCCAATGCCGATCACCAAGTAATTGACGCGATCCGATTCCGCGTTCAGCTCGGTCAATACCCCACACACTTTTTTGTCCCCGATAAAAATATCGTTCGGCCACTTGATTTTGACAGGAAGCCCTGTTTCCTCGCGAATCGTTCTCGCGACAGTCACCGCTGTCAGCAAGGTCATCTGCGGCGTTTTCGGCAGCGGGATCGCAGGGCGGACGATCAGGCTCATCCAGATGCCTGTCCCTTTCGGAGAGTGCCAGGGACGTCCCAGCCGCCCTTTTCCTCCCGTCTGTTGCTCCGCCAAAACGAGCGTGCCTTCCTGTGCGCCTTTTGCCGCAGCCTCGTGCGCGAGCGGCTGCGTGGAGACGACCTCGTCATGGGCGATGACATGCTGTCCGATCCGCGCGGTAGACAGCCCCGCCATGATTTCTGCCGCAGACAGCCGATCAGGCGCTGCAAGCAAGCGATAGCCCGACTTGCGGACAGCTTCTACCTCGTACCCATCCCGCCGCAACTCCTCGATGTGCTTCCAGACCGCTGTTCGCGAACAGCCGCACGTCTGGCTCAGCTCTTCGCCGGAAATAAAGCGTCCCGGCTGATCGCGAAAGGCTTGAAGAATGACTTGTTTAATGTTCATCTTGCGCAACCTCTTTCTTTGCAGCTTCAATCAAATCATGGGGGGTGTTCGGCAATCCGTGCAGGGCCGCTTGCCGCAGCAGCGTCCGCAACACGTGGACAATCCATTCCCCCGGTTTCTTTTGCAGGGCGAGTTGCAGATCAAGCCCGGTTATCGCAAGTTCCTTCATGGTTTTGACCGGCATCGCGTGATATTGTTCGGACAGGCTCTCCAGCATGGCTTGCGGCTGCTGATTCCACCAGCATGCCAGCAAAAGCTGGGCGAGCTGCTCGCATTTTTCCCAGCCTGCTTCGAGCAACAACTGCCCCCACTCAAGCGGTTTTGGCTGATCCCACTCCGGTTGCAAATGCCGCAATTGCTCCACAAAAAAACCGATTGCTTCCGTCTCCCGCTTGGACATTCGCAAAAGCTGGCAGGCAGCGATCGCTTCCTCGGAGGTAAACTGCGCTGCGTAGAACAGAAGCGCCCATTTTTGCGGCAGACTGTTTACATGCGCACTCCGCCAAAATGCGGAAGCCGAATCGCGAAACAATCGCTGCAAGACAGGCGAATAGCCAAACAGTTCCGTTTCGTTGATCAGATCGCAACCGATTTGCGGGGCTTGGCTGCCGAGCATTTTATTCAGCTCTTCCCGGACACGCTCCACAGCGATATGCGCCAAAAGCGAAGCCGTCTCGCTCATGGCAGCAAGCGTCCTGGCCTCAATCGCAAAACCGAGCTGCGCCGCAAAGCGAACGGCTCGGAGCAATCGCAGCGCATCTTCCCGAAAGCGCTCCAGCGGTTGTCCCACGGCCCTGACCAGTCGCGCTGCCATATCTGCCTGACCGCCAAACGGGTCCTGAAGCTCTTTCATCCGATTCATCGCCATGGCATTCATCGTAAAATCCCTGCGCTCCAAATCCAGTCTGAGATCGGACACGAACTGGACGTCTGCCGGACGGCGATAGTCTTCATACTTGCCTTCCGTCCGATAAGTCGTCACTTCAAAAAATTGCCCCTCGATCCTGACAGACACTGTCCCATGCTTGAGTCCGGTCGGAACGTGATCGGGAAACAAGCGGATGACGTCGCCAGGATGGGCATTCGTACATATATCTATATCGTGCACGGGCCGAGACAGCAGCCAATCGCGGACGCATCCGCCGACATAGTAAGCTTCAAATCCGTGATTCTCCAACGTCTCAAGAACCCGGTTTGCCAGATGGAGCGTCATACCGCTCCCCCCTTTCTCGCATGGTTCACCCGATGTTATGAGGAGGCGACACTCATGAGATTTTTGTATGGGCTGTTCATTTTTGTATCCAAGTTGCATCAATTGGTGAAAAGCCGATTGTCCCGCCAATAGCTGTTGTTGCCCGTATCGAGTGCTTATCCGAGCAGCTTGGCGTAGAGCGCCTCGTACTCGGAGGCAATCGTTTCGTGACAAAACGTTTTGCAGGAGCGTTCGATGCTGTTCGCGGAAAACTGGCGATACATTTCTTCATTTTGCAACAGACGAATCGCCGCTTGCGCCATGCCTTCGACGTCTCCGATCGGACGCAAAAAGCCGTTGACGCCATCGACAACCACTTCGGGAATCCCGCCAGCCACGGAAGCCACGACAGGAACGCCACACGCCATTGCCTCCAGCGCAACCAGGCCGAAGCTTTCCTTTTCCGACGGCAAGAGCATCAAGTCTGCCATGGACAACACTTCCGCTACGTCCTCCTGTTTGCCCAAAAAGCATACGTCCTCTGTCAAATCTTGCTCGGCGATTTGCTTGCGGACGGCCCCCATCTCCGGTCCTTCCCCAATCAGGATCAGACGCGCAGGCATCTCTTGCCTGACTCGCGCAAAGATGTCAATGACATCCGGAACGCGCTTGACCGGACGGAAGTTGGATATGTGCATGAGGATTTTCTCCCCGTTTGGAGCGAACACTTTTTTCAGGTGCTCTACCTCTTTCGGGTAGTAGCGCCGCTTGTCGACGAAGTTGTACACCGGAACGATTTCTTTTTCGACGTGCAAAAGCTCTTTTGTCTGCTTGATCAAATCTTTGGATACAGCCGTCACGAGATCGCTGCGCTCAATGCCGAAGCGAATCATGTCGCTCAAGTTCGAGTCATACCCCAACACGGTAATATCGGTCCCGTGCAAAGTCGTGACGATTTTCAGATGATCCCCGACCATTTGTTTCGCTAAAAACGCACACAGCGCATGTGGCACGGCATAATGTACGTGCAATAAGTCCAGCTTTTCATTTTTGGCCACCTGCGCCATCCGGTTTGCCAGCGTCAAATCGTACGGCGGATATTTGAACACGTCATAATGGTTCACTTCTACTTCGTGGTAAAAAATATTCGGATGAAAGGCTCCCAGGCGAAAAGGCATCCCGCCGGTAATAAAATGCACCTGATGCCCGCGCTCCGCCAACAGCTTGCCAAGCTCTGTCGCGACAACCCCTGAGCCTCCCAAAGATGGGTAACAAGTAATCCCAATGTTCATTTCTTAGGTGTCACCCCTTTTTACAAGCTGTTCAATACATAAGGCGCAGCACTGACAAATCCTTCTGCATACGTCACGCCTGCTTGTTGCCCAAACAAGCGCTCGCGATACTCGACCGATTCCAGATACCCGTTGGTCAACGGAGTCTGCACACTGCCTTCTTCCAGTTCGAATTGACTGCGGTAGCAGCGGAGCACTTCCATTTTTTGCGGGTAGATCGCGGTAATGTCGACCACAAACTGGGGTGTGACCGTCGAATTAATAAAATAGTACAGAAATTGAGCAGGGCGATACGCTGGCAGCTCCGAATCAGGCAAATACTTGCGGATACCCGCATTGAAGATAGCTTCCCGCACGATGCGGCTTACACTCTCATGGTCGGGATGCCGATCGGAAAAATACGGAGCGAGCACTGTACGCGGACGCGTTTCGCGGATCAGCTTCACGACCTGCTCGATCGCTTGCTCCCTGACGCTCTCCAGCCCGCGGTCAGGCAAGCCAAAATTGTAGCGCGCCGCAACCCCTAGCAGCTTGTCAGCCGCAGCCGCTTCCTGTTGTCTGCGCTCCACCGTGCCATTCGACGACAGCTCGGCGTACGTCAGATCGAGAATCGCTGTACGCTTCCCGGATTGCGCCGCCAAAAGCAGGCTCCCCGCCGCGCCGATCTCCACATCATCAGGATGCGCACCAATCGCCAAAATGTCGAGTGAACTCATGCCTCATTCTCCTCGTGCAGCACCTCGCGCCAGGACAACTCCCCGCGCTCCAGCGCCTTGAGCATGATTTCCGCAGACCCAAGGTTGGTGGCAAACGGAATTTTATGCACATCACACAGCCTGAGCAGCGCAATAATGTCCGGCTCATGCGGCTGCGAAGTAAGCGGATCACGCAAGAAAATAATCAGGTCCATCTCGTTTCGGGCAATTTTCGCCCCGATTTGCTGGTCGCCTCCCAGAGGTCCTGACAAAAATCTGGTGAGTTTCAGCGAAGTGGCATCCATGATTCTTGCGCCTGTCGTACCCGTGGCATACAGCTCATGCTCGGCCAGGATCGACTCGTAGGCCGTTGCCAATTGGACAATCTCTTCTTTCATTCGATCATGCGCTATCAATGCAATTTTCACGAGAAACTCTCCCTTATGTCTCGATAGAGATCGCTTTTTTAATCAAACGTTTAATCAATCAAATGTTCCAGCCCGTAAATCAAGCCGTACATGCTCATCACAGCTTTGATCGCCAAGTTGACGCCTGGCATAAACGACTCGCGATTGATGGAATCGTGGCGAATCGACAACGTTTGCCCGGTCGCACCGAACAGCACTTCCTGGTGAGCAACCATTCCCGGCAAGCGGACGCTGTGAATGCGGAAACCTTCGTACTCGGCTCCCCGCGCACCCGGAATCGTCTCCACTTCTTCCGGGTGTCCCTGCTTCAGCTCCTGGCGCACAGCAGCGATCATTTCCGCCGTCTTTAGTGCTGTGCCGCTTGGCGCATCCAGCTTGCGGTCGTGGTGCAGTTCGATGATCTCCACATGCGGCATGTACTTGGCTGCCATCGCGGAAAATTTCATGCAAAGAATGGCCCCAATCGCAAAATTCGGAGCAATGATCGCCCCCAGACCCGCTTCTTTGTAACGATCGGTCATTTCCTGCAACTGCTCGGGAGTCAACCCGGTCGTCCCGATCACAGGTCGAACGCCGTGTGCCAAACACAGCTCCATGTTTTTGTACACGCTATGCGGTGTCGTAAAGTCGACAAGCACGTCAGGCTGCATTTCTTCCATTTGTTTGGCAATTTGTTCCGCGTCAAGGCGCGTATCCAGATTGCCGGTATAGATCATCTGGTCGTCCTGCGCCAGCATTTTGACAACTTCCTGTCCCATGCGTCCGTTGGCGCCCGCCACCGCTACCCGTATTTGTTTATTCATGCGGATCGTTCTCCTCAATTCTTGTCCAGCGATCTTTATCGCGTGTGTTGAATTTGTGCATAATACGATCAAACGCTTCCTGCAAATCAATGCCAAGCGAGTTGGCGAAGCAGATCACAATAAACAGGACGTCGCCCAGTTCTTCTTCGACCGTTTTCTCGCCTTCGTCTTTCTTTTTGGGCTTTTCGCCGTAAAAATGATTGATCTCCCGTGCCAGTTCCCCGACTTCTTCCGTCATGCGAGCCAGCATGGACAGCGGTGAAAAATACCCTTCCTTGAATTGCGATATGTATTGGTCCACTTCCTGCTGGATTTCTTGCATCGTTTTTTGCCGTTCCATTCGCCCACTCCTTTGTTGTTTTCATCCTTCTCTCTTTCACCTATCGTACACAAAAAGGCTGCGTTTGCCAAATCTCAATACTTCCTCTTCCAACATATGGACAATCAAATAATCGGTCATTTATAATGGCTTTCGTATGACCCTCAGGCATCAAGGTTTTCGCTCGCACAACTGCACAACATGTCGGACAAAAAAGCATCCATTTCGGCTCCGGCAAAACAGGAGGACACTATGAACATCCGTTTAAAGAGCATCATCGCCATCATTATCGGTTCTGCCATCATGGGATTCGGCATTAATGCCTTTAACATCCCCAACCATCTTGCCGAGGGCGGTATCACGGGGATTAGCATTTTGATCAAGCTATTGTTCCCGGTCGTAGATCAAGGGATTGTCTTCTTCGTCTTGAACGTACCGCTGTTTTTGTTAGGTTGGAAAATTCTCGGCCGCACGTCTTTTTTCTACACGATTTTAGGAACGGTCGCCCTTTCCGTCTTTCTCTCCGTCTTTGACGGCGTCATGCCGCTCGTGATGAAAGATCGACTGCTCGCTTCCCTGTACGCTGGTGTAGCTGTCGGCGTCGGTTTGGGCATTATTTTCCGCTATGGCGGAACGACTGGCGGAGTAGACATCATCGCCCGCTTGCTGCAAAAATACATGGGTGTCAGCATGGGTAGAACGCTGTTTTTCGGCGACATCCTCGTCATCGGCGCATCGCTCATCTACTTGAACCTGGAGAGCGCGATGTACACGCTCGTCGTCGTATTTATCGCAGCGCGCGTCATCGACTTTTTCCAGGATGGGGCTTACGCCGGAAAAGCGCTAACCATCATTTCCAATCACGCCGAGCAAATCTCGAAGCAAATTCTCGATCTCGGCCGTGGCGTAACGCTTCTGGCGGGTAAAGGAGCCTACTCCGGGGAAGAAAAGAAAGTGATTTACGTCGTCGTCAGCCGCAACGAAGTCATGCGCTTTAAAAACATCGTGCAAGAGATTGATCCGCACGCTTTCGTGATCGTCAATGACGTGCACGAGGTGCTGGGCGAAGGCTTTACGCTTGATGAGAATAAAAAGCCGCTGCATGATTAAAGCTTCAAACGCAACAAAACCTTGCCTGAGCATAAGGGCAAGGTTTTTTGTGTACGCTTCCTTCCATTTTCAGGTGGAGCGAATTTCGCCATCGTACTTTTTCCACGCCACATAAGCCAAAGCGGCAACGAGCGCAATCGCAATCGAGAGCAGCATCGTCATGGGCGAATCAGGCCGCATCATCAGGCGGGCAAAGGTGCTCTTCTCCTCGCCGACAAATGCCGTCTGGATGGAACCGTTCAAATCGCGCAAAGCTTCCCTGATGAGCTGCCAGTCCATTTGCGCGTTTCTCATCTCTTTGGAAATGACATCGTAAGCCGAGGAAATCGAAGCCAATTGCTCCTCCGGCAGCTGGATGCTCATGCCCGGTTTGATCGCCAAAAACAGCCGATAATTCTCGTCGAACTGCTCGCGAAATTGGGTGAAATTACGCTCTACCGCAGATTGCTGCAAGTTTTGCACTTGGGTGACAAGAGAGGGATAATAGCTGCGCCACATCGGCTGATGTTCATGCGTCAAAGCATCAATCGCTACCCGAACTTGCGTGGCGTGCCACAACAGCTGCTGCTCGCTCACGTTGGCAGAAGAAAAGCTTTTTTTCGCCGCCAAAATCGACTGCGTTACCGCGTTCAGGCTCTCGATTTTGAGCGGAGACGTCAAATGCTGGTTCGGGAACTTCTCCGCCAGTTGCACAATCCGCTCTTGTGCGCCTTCAATATCCCCTTTTTTTGCGTAATTCAAAAAATCATTGGCAATCTGATCCAGAGCCACTAATTGCTGTGCTTCGATCGGTTGATTCAGCTTGGAGTACAAACTGTGTATCGGCCAGGACAAAAACAATCCGATCGCCAAAAAGAACAGTAAAAACCGGATGTTTTTCTTCAACGCAAAAAACCTCCTTCCCCTAGTACAGCCTATGGAAAGGAGGACAAGATTAGACCTTGTTTATCGTGTGCTTGCTGTTTGCAATCCAAATAACCGATATGGATACCAGGCTGAGAAGCACAGTAAACAGCCCGACGAAACCATCGTACGGGTCAAGCACACTCGGCAGCCATGGGTGGATATCCATCACGTAATCCAAAAAGTCGTTGTTTAAAGTCCACAGCGCAGCGATCCCCACTGGCAGGATGCTCAATTTGTAAAAGCGTGCATACAGCACCGATTCAGCCGCCATTCCAGCATGTGAAATAATTAACATCACATCTGTCCAGCGTACTTCATTCCCCATCATCCAACCCGCCAAGATAATGCAAACGGCCCATACACCATACTTGAAATTCGTGATGCCTGCCAGTGCTTCCAGTACCGGGATGTGGCGACCCAACAAATAGGTAAGGATGACCAAAGTAAAAAGGCCACTACCTGTTGGGCTGTCTGGGACAAAAGGAGTCAAGTACGCTGGCGTTTCTGCCAGCTGGTTTTTATACCAGATGAATCCGTATATAGTTCCCAGCAGGTTTACGATAAACAGCGTCCATAGAAACCATCTTTTCCCCAAAGAATGCTTGAACCACTCCCATATCCAGATCATGTTTATCGTCTCCCGCTGTGTACGCCGCTAAAGAAAAAGCTGACCGCATCGTCAGCCAGCTTTTTCTCTATTAGCTTATTTCAAGGTTGCCATGTACTCGGCCAACTTCGTGATTTCCGCATCATCCTTGATCATGCCGCCTGGCATTCCAGGTGGCTTACCATTTTTGATGATATCGGCAATCTGCGTTGCATCGTATTTTTCACCGATCTTCTGGAGGTTTGGACCCATGCCGCCCTCCATGTTTTTGCCGTGGCAACCCATGCAGCTTGTTTGAGCTTTCCATACCGCATCTGCTGTAAAGCTGGTGTCAGCAGGTGCCGGAGCCGTTGCGTTGGAGCCATGACCAGCGCCACCAGAATCCTTGCTGGATGGATGGCTCAGGGAGTGCTCGTGATCCGCAGCCCACGTAAGGTAGAAAACGCCTACCAGAGCTGTCAGCATCAAACCAGTTGCTACCGGACGCTTGGAAGGACGGCGCTCTTTGCTGGTATCCAGCCAAGGAGCAAGCATCAGTCCGCCAAAGGCGATACCCGGAATAATGATCGTACCGAGGACTACCCAATCTCCCGCAGCCCAAGGGTATTTCAGCATTTGGTACAGGAACAGGAAGTACCAGTCTGGCAACGGAACGAATGACGTATCATTCGGGTTTGCCTTGTCAGTCAGCGGCGATGGATGAGAAACCGTCAGCACGAGGAAGCCGACCAAGCAAACAGCTGCCACCATCCACTCTTTCAGCAGGAAGTTAGGCCAGAACGGCTCATTTTTTCCCGGAAAGTCGGAGTAGGATGGAGAAATATTAGGGATACGCTTCGCCGATACTCGGGAATCTCCGACGAAGGTAGCATCTTTATCTTGTTTTGCCATGCTATTTCCTCCTTTTTATCGAAGACCCATTATAGTGGACCCGAGATACCTTGCGAACGGATCATAACAAAGTGAGCGCCCAACAGGCCGAGCAATGCGCCTGGCAGGAAGAATACGTGAATCGCGAAGAAGCGAGAAAGCGTTTGCGCACCTACGATGTCTCCACCTGTGAGCAACATTTTTACATACGGACCGATGAGCGGAACGGAGTTTGCAATCTCCAAACCTACTTTTGTCGCAAAGTATGCGGTGTTGTCCCATGGCAAGAGGTAGCCTGTGAAACCGAGGCCCAGCATGACGAAGAAGATCAGCATGCCCACAACCCAGTTCAGCTCGCGAGGCTTTTTGTATGCACCTGTAAAGAAAACACGCAAAGTATGTAGGAACATCATCACGATGACCAAGCTCGCGCCCCAGTGATGCATACCGCGTACGATTACCCCGAATGCAACTTCGTTCTGGAGGTATTTAACAGACTCGTAGGCGTTGATAATGTCTGGTACATAGTACATCGTCAAAAACATACCAGACAAGATTTGAATAACCGTAATAAAGAACGTTAGGCCCCCAAAGCAGTAAACGAAAGCAGAGAAATGGTGTGCCGGGTTCACGTGCTCAGGTACTTCGTGGTCGGCCAAGTCGCGCCACATCGGAGTGATATTCAGGCGCTCATCGACCCAATCATACATTTTTTGTAACATCTTAGCCGTTCACCCCCGGACGAGGATTTGCCTTTACCTTACCCAAATAAAGCTTGCCGTCTTTTACTTCTGTTTCGTACTCATCAAGAGATGCTGTCGGCGGTGTACCCAAGATGTGTTCACCGTTGATCGTGTAACGGCCCAAGTGGCATGGACAGAAATACTGATCTGGATGTTCCGGACTGGTATTCCAGTCAACGGTACAGCCCAAGTGCTTACAGATTGGGGACAGAGCAAGGATCTCACCCTTGTCGTTTTTGGTTACCCATGCAGACAACGTAGATTCGGATTCATACCAACCGTCCTTGGTATGTACCTTAAATTCAACGCGCTTAGGTACTGCGCTGAATTCATCTGGAGAACCAACTGCTACTTTATCTCCACCTGCATGTCCCTGCAGTAAAGGGTCAACCGCAAAGCGAATCATCGGGGTGATCATACCCGCAGCAAGGAACCCGCCAGTTCCCATCAGAGCGTAGTTCAAAAAAGTACGTCTGGAAATTTCGCGTTTGTCTCCCATCTCTTTTTTCCCTCCTTATCCTGTAAAATAGCGCTACGATGGCGTTTTCATACATATACACTAGGTCAATCCCAATCATAGCTAACGCCTATAAAGATGTCAAGAATGTCCAGCGGGCATGGTAGAAGCCAACCCCTGCCTGCTGATAGATTGTTGCCATTTTGTCAAAATTTGCTCCTTGTCCCTCCCGTTTTCCTGTAGTATTACCGGAAAACGCTTTCTCTATTGCGCCGTCTTTCGCTGCCACAGACGAATAATTTCCTGGACCAAAACATCCACAGTCACTTCAAAACGCAAGGCTGAGTCCAGATCTTCTTCTCCGACCGGAAGCATGAGACAGCCTTCCTGCCCCTGCTCGTCCAAGCGAATTTTGTCCTGCGAAAAATGCAATCCGACTGAAAAAGCGAAGTCTCGCGGCGTCTTCTGGCCTTGACTCGCTTCTGCAAACTGATAGCTGAGCGGAAACAGAAGAACTCGCCCCTTGAGCCGCTGTTCGATGCCTGCCGCTATATTCAGCAAATAGTTCATGCGCAGCACGTGTTCTTCTACCCCGATACCGTCCTTGTACAAATAAAGAGGGAGCAGCGCGGTATCCACATAGGGTCGCAGCTCCTCCCAATTTTCAAATTCGTTTACATTCCATTGCATAACGCCGTCTCCTCTTCTCGTGTAGATTCTGGAAACTAGCGTACCATGAATCGGCAAAGTCTCGCAACACAGCTTCCGGCCAAGGCAGCTACGCCTTTTCGTAAGCCATGATCTCTTTCAATTCGCCCGTCAGGCGGATGAACAGCTCTTTGTTTTTGGTAGCCAACGCCTCGTCAATTTCCTGGTACAGCGTCCGCTTGCGGTACTGCCGCATTTGCTCGTCGATTACCATCTCGGACAGCAACCCGGACACCATTTGATTGTTCGTTCCGTACGCGTTGGAATAGAAATTTGGCCACTCCATACCCATCCCTCACTTCAATAAAATAGTCGTTTCCGTAAAGCCGTTGTATTTTCGAAGCCAAGTCTGGCTCGCATAGGTGGCAGTGTACAACCACTGTTCATGCTCGTCTTGGCCGACTCGAAGCAATCCGAGATGCACCATCATTTTGCAGACTCGATTGATCAAAATATCTGCGGGTGCATCGTAGTAAAACTCTTTGATCCAGGGAACCAGCGTATGCAGCAGCGATTCCTGCCGCACCCAGCCGCCAGAGGCGATGAGCGGAATCAACTGGACAAGCATCGGCAAATTCGGGATCGCCCGCTTGTACAATCGCATCCAGAAGCGGATCACATCATGGTAAAGCTGATCGGAATACGGCTGTTCCAACCGCTCCCGTCCCGCCTCGGTAATGCCTACTCTCCCCTCCGCCTCCTCCATCCATTTGTTGTAGTAGCAGAAGTCGTAAAGCAAAGAGAAGCGATCCGGGTATACATCGAAGTGCAGCCCGTATCCAAAGCGCCATTTTTGCGGCAAAAGCGGCTCTTCCTTCACGTACAAAAATTGAAACAACTGCTGCTGATGCCGTTTGTACATGCCTCCCTCAGCCGTAAGCGGTACAGGCTCCTGCTGAAGGAATTGTAAAAATTGCATGATATCGTCGCAAAGAGCCGTTCCTTCGTCCCTGTACGCCTGCGGGCCGGGGATCACCAGATCGTTCTCCTCGCGCCACTGATCGAGCCAGGCTTGTATGAAAGGTTCTCGGATGTCCAACGGGATTTGATACTGCCCGACCGTTTTGCTTTTGGCAGGAAATATCCAGCCTCTTTTCATCGCCGCCGCGACAAATTGCCTTGCCGAATCCTGCTTTTTTTCTTTTGCTGCCAAAAGAGCCACGCCCGCTTTGGCGAGCAAATCCTCCAGCGACATGACGGTTCGCTTGTCGAGCAAAAGCTGCAGCAAAAAGTGTATTTCGGCTTGAGACAACTGCGCTACTTCCTGAGAGATTGTCAACCGGTGACGCAGACTGGACAAGAGAGAAGTGATCAATTCGTTTTTGGAATGAGGGTTGCATTCGCATCCGTAGTGGTTGGCAATCTGATGGAGCTGCCGGATATCGGTGTAGACCAAGATCTCAGCCAAGTTCATCTGTGCATCCCTTCTTTGCGATGGCTTTCTTGTATCCCTCATTCTTGCCAATAAGCGGAAAAATAAACAGGAAGCCACATGAGTGACTTCCTGTTCGTCGATTTTTTTATGCGCTGAAGCTTTTTTCGCTTACTCTTCTTCTGTTTCGTGATCCCACTGATCGTGCAATTGCTGGTATTCTTTCGCTTCGTCGTATCGTCCCGCTTGCGTCAACAGCGCAATCAGTCGGCGAATTTGATCGAGGTCAAAGCCGGACAGCGTCACGTATTGCTTCAAGGCGTCGATAGCTTGCTCGGTTTTGCCCAGCGACAAGTAAATGTCTGCCGCCAGCGGGTACGAAGCCACGTACTCTTCGTCAATGGCTTGCAGCGTGGTTACCAGCTCCACCGCTTCCTCCAGTCGTCCCACGTGGAAAGCCATCAGTGTCGCTCCATACAGCACTTCCGGCGAGCGGTCGAGCACAAGCGCCTGGCGGAATACTTGATACGCCTGCTCGAACTGCCCGTTTTGCGCCAACGAGCGTCCTTTGGTCAAGAGCAGCTCCAGACTTTCACTGCCCGCCTGCTCCAGAAGCTGCATCGCTACTTCATCTTCCCCGATGCGGAAATACAGGTTGCCGAGCGCAGCCAAAATGTCCTGATTGTCAGGCTCTTTTTGTCTGGCCTGCTCCAAATATTTGACAGCCACCTCGTCCAAATCTTGCAGCGCGTACAAATCTGCCAATAGCAAATCGAGCTGAATGCTGTCATAGCCCGATTCTTTGCACTCGTAGAGCAAATGCTGCGCCGTTTCAAAATCACTGGAATCAAGCGCGATTTCGGCAAGCAGCAATTGGCACTCTCTGCGCAAGGAAGGGTCTAGCTGCAGATTGTTTTCCAGAACCTCCGACAACAGTTTGCCTGCCACGTCCAAATGGCCCAGACGGTACCACACTTCCGCCAAATACATCATGACATCAGGCAAGTCAGCCCCGTGCTCCTGCACTTTTTGCAAGGCTGTCAAACCCAGTTCCACTTCGTCGTTCTCAATTCGCTTAATTGCCTCATCTATGACATACAGCCATTTTTTTGGCATCGTGCTCACCTCATATGTATTATGCTTAGGCCGTATTCTGGATGAATAGCCACAAAAGACCGTCCTAAGACGGTCTTTTCATTTCTCTTGATCATATACCATTATGCACGTGTAAGCCAGCTCATTGTCAATACGGTCATCAAAATCCCGAACACACTGAGCACAATCGGGTAGTTTGGCTTCGCTGAATCTGTTGCTGCCGGTTTTCCATCCAGCGGAACGATCGAGGCGGTCGCACTAGCCAGTGCATCACTTTGCGAAGTGAGCGGCTGTGCTTCTACCACGTATGTACCATCGTCTGTCTGCATGGAAGAGGAGATGACTTGCGCTTTTGGCGTGTTCATCGCCATCACTTCCCCGTTGATCACGAGGGAATTGGCTTGCTCGGTGGAAGTGGAATTGACATATAAAGTAAAAGTAAACAACAATAGCAACAAAACGGCTACACTTGCTCCCATGCGTCTCATTCTGGCTGTTACACTGAAAATTTTTCTGCCAATCGGGATCGCCCATTGCTCCTCGGACAAAATCCGGGCCATGACAGCATCAACAATGGAACGGGAAGGCGTAACGGAATGGTACTCTTCCTTGTCCATTTCCATCCACTCCCCGCTGTCCGACCAGATTTCATAGTCGGCACGACAGGCATAACACGATGCCATATGGTGATCAACACGGCGTTGTGTCACCTCTGACAACAGATTTTCGGCGTATTCAGGCAGAATTTCCTGAACTTCTTCACATTTCATCATCGATTCATCCCTTCAGCTTCATCCAATTGAGGGTCCAGGATGTAGGTTTCCAGCTGGCCTTTTATACTTTGGCGTGCCCGAAACAGCAAGGATTTCACGGAGCTGACGGTCAAATCGAGAATCGTGGCGATCTCTGTGTAATCCATTTGTTCGTACTCTCGCAAAATCAAGGCTGAGCGCTGCTTCTCCGGCAAGTTGTTAATAGCCAGTCTGACCATGCTCTCCCGCTCGTTGCGCAACAAAACCTGCTCGGGCAAAGTTTTGGGAGATGCCATCGGCACTTGCAGTGTATCATCGAGATACACGTCGGAGTTGCGGCTTTTGCGCAATTCGCTGAGTACAGAGTTACGGGCAATCGTATAGAGCCAAGTAGAGAAGGTTGCTTCTACATCACGGAAAGAATGAATGCTCTTATACGCCTTGTAAAACGTCTCCTGACAAATATCCTCAGCAATATGCTCCAGATGTGCCTGACGCAAAAGATGAGTGACAAATGAGAGGATCTTTTTTTCATATCGACGAATCAGTTCAGCATAGCATTCCAGATTACCTTCTTTAATTTCTCGGATAAGCTGGGAATCGGTCATGATCAGGATTACCTCCTTGCGATTCCGATCCCTCAGCGGCCTTTGTAACATTAGACTGCTGGGGATGTAAAAAGTTGCGCGACCTTACGATTCTTTTTCTCGTCAGACTGCGGGAATCCTTCACGAAAAAACCCCCATTTTTGGGGTTAAATGACATATGCGTAGGGCTTTGTGTCGAAAAGGCGTCTGCCCATCCCAACAGACGAGCTAAACTGCGCGTTTCGATACAACCATTTACCGTTCGACATAACAGATGTTGGAAGATGCATTTCGCTAAAATTGAGAATAGTGGAAAGATCATACTTTGTCAACCAGTTTTCCTTTTTCAGGAAGACAATATCAGCGTCTGCCCCTGGTGTCAAGCTCCCTTTTTGCGGATAAAGCCCGACTGCCTTGGCAACGTTTGTCGAAGCAAGTCTGACGAGTAGACAAAGCAACCTTTCCGGCGAATACCATCTCCGGCGATAATCAATGCGAACATCGTGAAGGGGAGCAGCGACTTGCCAACTGTCGTAAAAGTGCTGGTGCATGTGGCGAATGGCCCGGTCTGTCACTTCTGTTGGCAAACGAAAAATGTGCAAAAACGGATCGTGTTCTCTTGTTTCAAAGGCCACTGACGGATCAGCGATGACGGTACGCACCTTCCAGTATTTAGTAGCGTCCAGCCAAAGCTGCCGAATTTGATCACGCTGTTCTTTTTTTACGGACGCATCATTTTGTATGTGCAAATGCAGAATCGTTTGTTTAGACGTATGAAGTTGCAAAAGCGTTTCCCATTTTATTGTGGAAATTTCTTCTGGGCTGCGAACCGATACGTGAAAGGCCGCCAAGCCATGTTCACCGTATCTCGCCACCGTTTTCGCCTGTAGCTGGTCAGCCCCGATCCCGACATGCCAGACGTAATCCAGCGGACTGTTGAAATGGCGGGTTTGCTGGTATTCCATCTGCGGCTTGCTCATCCAGCTTTCGTGCAAAAACACGTCGGCGAAACTGGTGCAGCCGCTCCTGACAAATCCCTGCATCACTTCTATGTATGTGTGCCTATCTTTTATTTTATATAAAGATTGTGTCGGCAGTGCGACAAAGCCAGGCAAAAGATACATATCGGACGCGTCTACTTCGGCAAAAGCAGTCTCGCCTGTCGTCTTGGGCAAGGTGTCTTTGGCGATGCGGACGATCTTTCCTTCGTGCACCCACAAATCCGCTTCCTTGATTCCGTATGCAGTAACAACGGCTCCCCCTCGAATGACCATTCCTTGCTCCGACATGCTTGTCCCCTCCCGACCCTCGCATCGCACTGCGATTTGTACGAGCATATGCGCGGAAAAGGGGAAAAATGCAAAACGGCCATGGCCGTTTTGTTGACCGCAAGCGGTCACATCCCGTTTCATGAAAAACGTCGAGACGTTTTTCACAAAAAAAAAGACCGCCGTTGATTGTAAGCGCATTCAAACGGCGGTAGCACATGTGTGCTTTTATAATATTGGATAGGAGTGGAGAGAAACCATACTGTATTTTTATAATAAACGGAATGTAAGCGCTTGTCAAATCATTTTTGCTAAAAAACGTCAGAGCAGTTCCTCCTGTTTTAGGCCCAATTGCTCATATAGAAAGGAGCCTGCTGTCTCGTCAACAGCAGGCTCTCTCTCCGGTTCCCTTATTGGCTGATGTTTTTCAGCAGTTCTTCAAAGCCCGGGAACGATACATCGATCGCTTCCTCGTTCTCAATCCCCGTCTCTCCTGTCGCAGCAAGGCCAGCAATCGCCATCGCCATGCCGATACGGTGATCGCCCATGCTGTCGATAATCGCCCCTGTCAAGGCTGTCTGTCCTTCGATGATCATTCCGTCGTCTGTCGGCGTGACCCGGCCTCCGAATTTGGACAGCTGGCTCACGACTGTAGCGATCCGGTCGGTTTCTTTTACTTTCAGTTCTTCTGCATCACGAATGACCGTCTGCCCGATTGCCTGCGTAGCCATGACGGCAATGACCGGAATCTCGTCAATCAGTCGCGGGATGATATCCCCGCTGATTTCGATCCCGTGCAGCTGCGAATGGGTCACGAGCAGGTCGGCGACCGGCTCTTCGTTGACAATTCGCTCGTTTTGCAGCTCCAGGCTTCCGCCCATCGCTTTCACCACGTCGATGATGCCTGTACGGCTCGGGTTGATCCCGACATTTTCAATCAAAAGCGAACTGCCTGGCACTACCATGACCGCCGCGATCAAAAAGGCCGCAGAGGAAATGTCGCCCGGGACGGAAATAGCTCGTCCGGTCAGCTTTTGACCGCCCTCTACAGACACCGTCAGCCCATCGCGAACGACAGAAACGCCAAACGCTTGCATCATCCGCTCCGTATGGTCACGGGACAAGTGCGGCTCGGTTACGCTGGTCACGCCTTCTGCTTGCAAGCCGGCGAGCAAAATCGCCGATTTGACTTGCGCGCTCGCGACCGGAGACTGGTACGCCATGCTTTGCAGCTTGCCGCCGCGAATGGACAAAGGGGTAAACTCCCCGTCTTTTCTGCCGTCAATTTTTGCCCCCATCTGGCGCAGCGGTCCGATGACACGGCGCATCGGTCTTTTGGCAATCGACTCGTCGCCTTCCATGACCGTATGAAACGGCTGTGTCGCCAAAATGCCGGACATCAGGCGAATCGTGGTGCCGGAGTTGCCTACATCCAGATGCTGCATCGGCTCTTGCAAGCCGTACCAGCCTTTGCCTTGTACCGTTACTTTGTCACCCTGCTGCTCGATCTCGATGCCCATGCGGCGGAAGCAACTGATCGTACTGAGGCAATCCGCGCCAGGCAGGAAGCCTTCGATCGTCGTAACGCCTTCTGCCAAGGCTCCGAACATGACAGCACGGTGCGAAATGGATTTATCTCCCGGAACACGTACGGTTCCTGCTATTTTCTTTGCTGGACGAACTCGAAGCACAGTGCCACTCCCCTTTTTCTCTTCACCCGTTAGTCATACTGTGAAGCGTCTTCGTTGTAAAGCGTGTTTGCGCGACCAGGCTCATGTACGCCTGTATACATTGTAATCGAAAAAGCGGAGAAGTTCCTCCCCCTTTTCCATCTCCTCCTGGGAATGGAAGGTGATGCGCAGCGCACCGTATATATCTTCACGCGTCTCCCTGATTTGCAGGTTGGTGATGTTGATTTGCTTCGCACCGAGCAACGTCGTAATGCGCCCGATCTCCCCTGGATGGTCAGGAATGTCGATATACAAATCGTTCAAAGGCGGCAAAGCTCCTGTTTTGCGCTCAGGCAAACCGTCGCGGAAGTCGCGGGCTGTCTGGAAGAACCGCTCGATTCCATCCGGGTCGCCTTCTTCCACAAGCTCGACGACATCTTCCAAAGCTTTTGCCCAGTCTTTGGCGATCTTCACAATATGCTCGCGGTTTTGCAGCAATACGTCGCGCCACATGCGCGGATTGCTCGAAGCAATGCGGGTAATGTCACGGAAGCCGCCTGCGGCCAGACGCGCATGCCACGCGTTCTCTTCGTCGTATCCGGCGACCAGGTTGACCAGAGCAGATGCCAGGACATGCGGGAAATGGCTGACTGCTCCCACTACCTGATCGTGGGAATCCGCGTCCATCTGTACTACTTTTGCCCGCGTGAGGGAGAGAAGCTCGGTTAAACGCTCCACTTTTTCTGCTGCCGTGCCAGGGGCTGGCGTCAAAACGTAGTAGGCATTTTCCAACAGTCTGTCCGAAGCCGCCTCCACGCCTGATTTGTGCGATCCGGCCATCGGATGCCCGCCGATAAACGTCACATGCGGCGGAATGACTTCTACCGCCTGTCTGACAATGCCTGACTTGGTGCTTCCCACGTCTGTGACGATGACGTCTGGTTGCAGCTCCATGTCTTGCAACAAGCGCAGTGTAGCTACGATTTGCTCGACGGGGGCTGCGAGGAAAATGACATTGGCTTCGCGGACAGCCGTTTGCAAATCAGTCGTTCCAGCGTGAATCACTCCAAGTGTCAACGCTTTATCTAATGGTTCTTGTCGTACATCGTAACCGACAACACGGATATTGGGGTCACGTCGCATGGACAAAGCGATCGAACCGCCAATCAATCCGACACCGATTACAGTGATGGTTACTTTTTTCATCTCCACTTCCTGTCCTTCCTCATATGCGCGTAGACAAAGATGCCGGGGAACGCCCGGCATCTCGTGTCCGTTATTTCAATGCGCCAGTTACGATTTCTTTTAGCACAGACAAAATCTTTTCGTTCTGTTCTTTTGTTCCCACTGTAATCCGTTGATATCCAGGGAAGCCGAGCGCATTGCCCGAGCGAACGATGATTCCGTTCATCAAGAGCTTTTTGAATACTTCATCGGAATCCATTTTCAGGTCTACCAAAATGAAGTTGGTTTGCGTCGGGAAGTAGGAAAGTCCCCAATCGTCGAATGCGTCAGTCAATTGCTTCAAGCCTTCGCGGTTGCGGTCGCGGCAAGAGATGACAAACTCCTGATCGTGCAGGGCCGCACGTGCTGCCACCTGACCAAGCGCTCCGGTATTGAACGGCTCGCGGACGTGCTCCAGAGCGGACACAAGCTCTTCGGAGGCGATGCCGTAGCCGATGCGCAGCGTTGCCAAGCCGTAAATCTTGGAGAACGTGCGCAAAATGATCAGGTTCGGATACTGGGACAGCATCGGAACGGTTTGCGGATACGCGGAATCAACGACATACTCGTAATAAGCCTCATCCATGACGACGAGAACGCTGCTCGGCACTTTTTGCAGGAACGCTTCCAGCTCTGTCGCCGTAACGATCGTGCCGGAAGGGTTGTTCGGATTACATACCCAGACGACTTTCGTCTGCTCGTTGATGGCAGCCGCCATCGCTTCCAGATCGTGCACGCCATCCTTGAGCGGAACCTCGATCAGCTCTGCCCCTTCGATAATCGCATTGGAGCGATATTGGGAGAACGTCGGCGTAGCCATGACGGTGTTCGTGCCTTCGCTCAGGAAAGCGCGAGAGATCATCAACAAGATTTCATCGGAGCCATTTCCGAAGATCAGTTGACTAGGCTTCACACCGAGGGCATCTGCCAAGTCCCAGCGCAGGTTGAGGCTTGCGCCGTCCGGATAAAGAGCGAGATTGTCCAGTTGTTCCGCAATAGCTGCCTTTGCCTTTGGCGAGCAGCCATAAGGATTCTCGTTGGACGCCAGCTTGATCACTTCTGTCAAACCAAACTCCCGTTTGACGTCTTCAATGGGTTTCCCTGGCTGATATACCGGGGCATTGAGTATGCGTTGCTTCGGTTGCATCCACGTTCACTCCAGTCACATTTTTCCCACTATTGTAGCGCACTCGCCAACTGATGTACAAACGTTTTTATTTTTTCAACAGCATCTGGCATTCGTGCCGGATCTTTCAGTTCGTTCTCGTAGTTTTCAATCTGCTGCACAATCGCACTGCCCACGATTACCCCGTCCGCATGAGGAGCCACGGCCCGCACCTGCTCTGGTGTAGAAATGCCGAATCCGACAGCAGTCGGCGCACTCGTACTCGCCTTCACCCGCTGCAAAAAGTCTGCCAAATCCTCGCGCAAATCCGTCCTCGCCCCTGTCACGCCGAGCGACGAGACGCAATACAAAAAGCCTGTCGCCTGTTCGCCGATCGTTTGGATGCGCGCTTCGGAAGTCGGCGCGACCAGCGAAATGACATGAAGGCCGTTTTGCTTCGCCGCCGCAACGCAAGGGCCGTTTTCTTCAATCGGCAAATCGGGAATGACGACGCCATCTGCCCCGTGTGCCGCTATTTCCGCAAAAAACCGCTCGACTCCATATTGCAGCACCGGGTTGAAGTAGGAGAACAACACGATGCCCGCTTCTACTTTCGACTGGCGCAAACGGCTCACCAGTTGCAAAGCGTCTGCAATCGACACGCCGTTTTCCAGTGCGCGCTGGGAAGCTCGCTGAATGGTAGGGCCGTCTGCCAGCGGGTCAGAGTAAGGTATGCCCAGCTCGATCACATCGGCTCCGGCCTCCGCCATGGCGGTCACAAGCTGAAAAGTCGCTTCGATAGTTGGATCGCCCACCGTAATGAACGGGATAAAACGCTTGCGACTGCGATCCGCAAACAAACGGTCGATTCGATTGGTAGCTGCCGTCATTACGCCTCGCCTCCTTCTGTCCGTTCTGCCAACGCTTCCTGAATGGTCAACACGTCTTTGTCTCCGCGCCCCGACAGGCAAATGACCAGCACTTGCTCAGGAGACATTTGCGGAGCGCGCTTGATCACTTCCGCAATCGCATGAGCGCTCTCCAGCGCGGGGATGATGCCTTCCGTCCGGCACAAAAGCTCGACTGCCGCCAGCGCCTCCGCATCTGTGACAGACGTATACGTCACTCTGTCCGTATCTTTCAAATACGCATGCTCGGGGCCGACACCCGGATAATCCAGCCCGGCGGAGATGGAATGCGCTTCTTGCACCTGTCCATGCTCGTCTTGCAGCAAGTAGGTAAGCGAGCCGTGAATCACTCCTGGACGTCCAAGCGTCAAGGTTGCCGCGTGTTTGTCCGTATCGATTCCTTTTCCCGCCGCTTCCACGCCGCGCAGCGCAACAGACTCATCCTGGATGAACGGATAGAACATGCCGATCGCATTGCTTCCGCCTCCTACGCACGCGACCACTTCGTCGGGCAATTTGCCGAGCTGTTCCAACACTTGACGCCGGGTTTCCTCTCCGATGATTTTCTGGAACTCGCGGACCATGTACGGATAAGGATGGGGGCCGACGACCGATCCGATGACGTAAAACGTTTCCTCTACGTGAGAAACCCAGTGGCGAATCGCTTCATTCGTCGCGTCTTTGAGTGTGCGCGAACCCGATACCGCCGGAATGACTTCCGCTCCGAGCAAGTTCATGCGAAACACGTTCAGCGACTGACGGCGAATGTCTTCCTCGCCCATGAATACTTTGCAGGAAAGCCCCAGCTTCGCTGCCACGGTAGCGCTCGCGACACCGTGCTGGCCCGCTCCTGTTTCCGCGATAATCGATTTTTTGCCCATCCGTTTTGCCAAAAGGGCTTGACCGAGCGCGTTGTTCAGTTTGTGCGCCCCGGTATGGTTGAGGTCTTCGCGCTTGAGGTAGATTTGCGCCCCGCCAAGCTCTTGCGTCAACCGTTCAGCGTACGTCAACGGCGTAGGACGCCCAGCGTATTTGCTCAGCAGCTCATTCAGCTCTGCTACGAACTGTGGATCACGTCGCGCTTCCTCAAAAGCAGTCTCCAGCTCGTACAAAGCGTTCATCAACGTTTCCGGTACGAATTTCCCTCCAAACGCTCCAAAACGTCCATTTTCGTCAGGCACGACCCGCGCGGTTGTCTGTGTATTGCTTGGCATGCGCCTTCACCCTCTCCACCAGTTTTTTTATCTTTTCTCCGTCTTTCTCTCCATCCGTTTCCACTCCGCTGGACACATCGATCACAGGGGCCTGATACGTTTCGAGCAGCTCTCCGACATTTTCGGCGTGAATGCCGCCCGCGATGATGCAATCAGCCGCTTGGCACGCAGCCTTCAACAGAGGAATCTGCTCCCACGAAAACTTTTTCCCGGTTCCCCCGGCTTGGGCAGGGTCATACGTATCGAACAAAAAGGCGCTTACGATCCCTTGATACGCTCCAATCGCCCGGGCTGCATCCTCTTCGCCGCCGACAGCCAGCGCTTTCCACACTTCCACGGAAAAACGTTCCCGCACTTGACGGCAAAATTCCGGCGTCTCCTGCCCGTGCAGCTGCACGACAGCGAGCGGCACTTCCTGCAGCACCGCCGCCAACTCGTCCAGCGTCGGGTTGACGAACACGCCCACCGCTGGCGGATGAGCCGGGACGGCTGCAAGCAGCTCTCCAGCCGTCCGTGCGTCGATCCTGCGCTTGCTCGGGGCAAAAACCAGGCCCACGTAGTCGACATCCAGCTCTTTCAAAAGCGCAAGCGTTTCCGGGCGTTTGATCCCGCAAATTTTTAATCGGGTCACAAACTCACCCCCGCTTTCGCTCCAACCAGCTCGATCACCGCTTGCGCTACGTCTGGCTGACGCATGAAATGCTCTCCCACCAAAACGGCGCGCGCTCCTGCTCTCCTTACCTTCTCGACATCCTCCGCTTTGGAAATGCCGCTTTCGCTCACGACTGTCAACGAGGCAGGCAGTCCGCCAATCAGTTCGTCTGTCACAGCGAGATTCGTCTCGAATGTGCGCAAATTCCGGTTGTTGATTCCGAGCAGCTTCGGTTCGATCGCCCGGAATACGCGGTCGCATTCCGGCTTGTCATGCACTTCGACGAGCACGTCCATCCCCAGCTCTTCTGCGGTTTGATACAAATGCCGCAGTTGCTCGTGATCGAGAATCGCCGCGATGAGCAAAATGCAATCCGCGCCCGCTGCCCGCGCTTCCACGACCTGGATGTCCTCGATGAGAAAATCTTTGCGCAGGAGCGGACGGTTTACCACTTCGCGGATGCCTTGCAAATAAGCCAGACTTCCTTGGAAAAATGTCTCGTCGGTCAAGACGGACAAGCATTCTGCTTCGGCAGCTTGATACGCCTGCGCGATTTGCAGCGGCTCAAAATCCGGGCGAATCAGCCCTTTGGACGGAGACGCCTTCTTCACTTCTGCGATGACGCTGACTGGACGGGAACTTTGCACAAGCGCTTGATGGAAGCCGCGCGGACGATCCTGGTTTTTCGCTTGCTCAAGCAAGTTTGCGATCGTCGTCGCTTGTTTCAGGTGAGCAATTTCTTCGCGTTTCTTTTCCACAATGTTAAGAAGCATGAATCATTCCTCCTGCAATTTGCCGGATGTGCTCCAGCTTGCGCATGACCAGTCCGTCGTCGATCAGCTCTGCCGCCCGAATCACTCCTGCCTCAATGGAACGCACGCGATCAGACAAGTAGAGGATCGCTCCTGCATTCAACAGCACGATGTCGCGTGCCGCACCGCGCTTGCCAGCGAATACATCGCGAATGATCTCGGCATTTTCGCTCGAATCCCCGCCGCGCAGCGCATCTTTATCGTGTCGGCGCAATCCGAACTGCTCGGGATCGATCTCGTACGTGCGAATCTGGCCATCTCGCAGTTCAGCGATCTGGCTCGTTCCCGTCACGGTCAGCTCATCGAGTCCGTCCGAGCCAGCCACGACCAGCGCCCGCTCTACGTGCAGCTCTCGCAGTACAGCCGCAACCGTCGGGAGCAGCTTCGCATCGTAGACGCCCATGAGTTGGTGACTGGCGTTTGCCGGGTTGGTCAGAGGGCCGAGCAAATTAAACACGGTGCGTACAGCCAGCTCCTTGCGCGGTCCGGCTGCATGCTTCATCGCCTGATGGTACAGCGGGGCAAACAGGAAGCACAGATTGGTAGCACGCAAGCAATCCGCAGCCTCTTTTGGCGACAGGTTGACCGGAACTCCCAGCGCTTCCAGCACATCCGCACTGCCGCTCTTGCTCGATACGGCACGATTGCCGTGCTTGGCGATCCGCACGCCATCGCTTGCCGCCACAATCGCACTCGCCGTCGAGATGTTGAACGTGTTGCTGCCGTCTCCTCCGGTGCCGCACGTATCGACCAAGCCGGGATGATCGATCGGAAAACGCATCGCTCGTGCCCGCATCGCCTGGGCAAACCCGATAATTTCCTCAACCTGCTCTCCCTTGAGCCGCATGCTGGCCAAAAAGGCGCCGATCTGGGCAGGAGTCGCTTTGCCGTCCATGATCTCTCCCATTGCTTCCTCAGCGATTGCTCGTGTCAAATCGCTTCCTTGCAAAATTTGTTCCAGTGCATAGGTCAGCATAGCAATTCCTCCTTGCGCGCAAATAGCTGTTCTGCTTTTTCCAGGGCCGAAATCATCGCGGCCGCCTTGTTTACCGTTTCCTGATATTCGCTTGCCGGAATGGAATCCGCCACGATGCCTGCGCCAGCCTGCACATGCGCGTATCCATCCTGGAAGAACAAAGTGCGAATCGTAATGCAACTGTCGAGCGAGCCGTCAAAGGAAATGTAGCCGATCGCTCCCGCATACAAATGGCGCTCATCCTGTTCCAGCTCGGCTATAATTTCCATCGCCCGCAGCTTCGGCGAGCCTGAGACAGTTCCCGCAGGAAAGGCGCTCAACAGGGCGTCAAACGCGTGCAGTCCCTCGCGCAGCTTGCCTGTCACATGCGATACCATGTGCATCACATGCGAGTAATTTTCGATGACGAGCGCCTCCTCCACTTGCACGCTTCCGTACGCGGAGACTTTGCCGACGTCATTTCGGCCCAAATCGAGCAGCATGTAATGTTCGGCCCGCTCTTTTTTGTCTGCCAAAAGGTCTGCGGCCAGCTCCTCGTCCTCTTGCGGTGTCGCGCCTCTTTTTCTCGTCCCGGCAATCGGGCGCATCTCGACTTTTTCATCCTCCACCCGCACGAGCAGCTCAGGAGATGTTCCGACCACCGTCTCGCCTGCGTATTCGAGGTAGTACATGTACGGAGAAGGATTCAGCGTACGCAGCAGCCGGTACACGGCAAACGGGTCGACATCGGTCTTCACGGAAAAGCGCTGGGAGAGCACGACCTGAAAAATGTCTCCTGCGGCGATGTACTCTTTCGCCTGTTCGACCATGCGCTCGTATTGCTCGCGGCTCATGTTTGGCTCGACCTGCAGCGGTTTGGGCGAATCGACTGCCACTTGAATCCGGCTGTCCTGTTCCAGCGGAGCGGTGACTTTTTCCGCCAATTGCTCCAGCCGTTCGCAGACTAGCCTGTATTTTTCGTCAATAATGGCTGGCGAATCTCCTGGCTCGACGTGCAAATTCACGATCAACTGAATTTCTTGTTTCAGGTGGTCGAACGCGATCATCTCGTCGACGAACAGAAAACGCATGTCAGGAGCTTGAACCGCTTCCTTGCGATGGGCCGGGAGGTTTTCAAAATAGCGCAGCGTATTGTAGCCAAAAAAGCCGACCGCTCCGCCGCTAAGCCGGGGAAAGCCCGGCAGCTTGGGGCTTTTGAAGCGATCTGTCTCCTCGCGCAAAAAGTCGACGGGATTGCCTGTCATCGCTTTGCGCTCACCGCTTCGCGACACAACGGAGATGTCTGCTCCTTTTGCTTCCACGATCTGAAAAGGGTTCATCCCGATGAAGGAAAAGCGTGCCCAGCGCGCGCCGCCTTCTACGCTTTCCAGCAAAAACGAATCGCTGGTGCGAATCTTCTGATACAAACGGATAGGAGTCTCCTGATCAGCCAGAAGTTTCAAGCTCACAGGAATCAGGGAATACGACGCCGAAAGGGTCTTGACTTCGGCAAGGGAGGGAAAATACATGGAACTCTCATCTCCTTTTTAGTGGGAGCGAAAAGGACGAAGACACCCGTCTTTTCACCACCCGCTGTCTAGAGCGAGAGGTAGGGGGAGAAAAAAATATACAAAAAAATCCAGCAAAAAGAACTGGATCGGGTAGATAAATATGTACCCAGCCTGCTCTTCTCTCCTCAACCTAACTCATCTCTACTCTGCTCTACTCATTCTCATCTCAGCCGGAATTGGCTCTTCACGAACAAACGAGGCGCTCTCGTTTCACTTATGGTAAAAGAGAGCGCCCTGATTGTCAACTGCGATTTGTCAAATCAGGTCGAAGCTTTACAGCATCCCGCAAGAAGACGTGTTGAATCTCTTTTGCCGATTTCTCTGTGTTGACATGCATCATGACACGTATACAGAGCGGCAAGCTGCCTGGTACAGGAATTTCGCGTGCGCACATCAGGGGAACATACTGCCACGCTTCCCCTTCAAGAAGACGTGCCGCCTGGGCGGGAAATGTCGCACACAAATCCTCTGTCGTCGTGATGATAATGCTGCCAATCTCTTCAGGATTCACTTCATTGCGCGTAACCATTTCTTCCAGCAGCCACTTCGTGGAAGAGACAATCTCGTCTCGCGTATCGGCTTCCACCGTGACTGCGCCTCTAATTCCTCGCATTCCCATTACAAAGCCCCCGCTTCTTCACTCATTACTGTCAGGATGAGCTGTTCGTCTACATTTTTCACAATCTCCGCCTGCCCGATTGCGCTAGGCAATACGAGGGCAAGCTTGCCGCCAACGGTCTTCTTGTCCCGCTTCATCGCATCGAGTACATCTTGCGGCAGCAGTCCTTTTGGCCAAGCCGTAGGCAAATGGTACAAACCAATCAAGTGCTTCGTGCGGTCGTACACACCGTTTGGCGCAAGACCGATTCGCTCCGCTAGTTTGGCAGCCAGACACATCCCGATTGAAATCGCTTCGCCGTGATTCAGCGTGGAGTAAGCTGACAACGCTTCAAACGCATGCCCGAACGTATGCCCCAAATTCAATAGCGTCCGCGGGCCCTGCTCCGTCTCGTCAGCAGAGACAATCGCAGCCTTCACTGCGCAGCCTTTTTCAATCGCTTTCCCTAACAATTCTGAATCAAGCTCCCACAGGCTTGCGGCGTTCTCCTCCAGCCAATCTGCAAAGGAAGCATCGGAAATAAGGGCGTGCTTGATTACCTCGGCAAAGCCGGCAGCCACTTCACGCTTGGGCAAAGTGTGCAGCACTTTTGTGTCATAGATCACGACGCGAGGCTGATGAAAAGCGCCGATCAAGTTTTTCCCCAATGGGTGATTGATCGCCACTTTCCCTCCGACGGAGCTGTCGTGGGCAAGCAAAGTAGTCGGCAACTGGACAAAATGAATGCCGCGCATAAACGTAGCCGCCACGAAGCCAGCCAAATCTCCCACGACTCCGCCGCCCAATGCGAGAATCGCAGATTGGCGATCCAATCCCGCTTGAATCGCTTCGGTCATCAGCCGCTCATAGACTGGAAGACTTTTCGATTGCTCGCCCGCTTCCACTACGCTCGCTGTCGCGTTGTATCCGGCAGCGCGCAGAGCATCACGCAGCGGCTCTAAGTAACGAACCGCCACGTGCTCATCTGTTATAATCATGAGTTTGCTTGTGGAGACAACCCCTGCCTCCGCAAGCAAACCAGGCACCTGCTGCAATAGAGAATCACCGATCACAATCTCGTAGGAACGCTCTCCCAGCTCTACTGTCAGTCTGTTGGTATCCATTAGAATTTCTCCGTGTACGCGCGGTATTCACGCACGTTTTCAATCATGTCGTCCATGGAATCACTCGGGAATTTCTCGCACATCGCTTGGGCGATTTCCCATGCCACCACAGCTTCTGCCACGACACTCGCTGCGGGAACCGCGCAGCTGTCGGAGCGCTCGATGCTGGCCGAGAACGGCTCTCTGGAGTCGATATCGACGCTCATCAGCGGCTTATACAGCGTCGGGATCGGCTTCATCACACCTCTGACAACGACAGGCATGCCTGTGGTCATGCCGCCTTCCAGTCCGCCTGCCCGGTTTGTTTTGCGACTGTAGCCTGTTTCCTCGTTCCAAACGATCTCGTCATGAACTTGGGAACCTTTCAAATCCGCAGCTTCAAACCCGATTCCGATCTCCACGCCTTTGAAGGCTTGAATGCTCATGATCGCCTGAGCGAGTCGTCCGTCCAGCTTGCGGTCCCATTGCACGTGGCTGCCCAAGCCGATCGGCACGCCTTCCACGATGACTTCAACCACGCCGCCGAGAGAATCCCCGTCTTCTTTGGCCTTGTCGATCGCTGCCATCATAAGCGGCTCCGCTTCTTTGTCCAGGCAACGGACAGGTGATTCTTCCGTGCGGGCGATCAGCTCTTCCAGGCTGACTTCCTGGCGTTTTGCCACGACATCGTTGATCTGCAACACTTGTCCGCCGATCTGGATGCCAAAAGCGGCGAGCAATTGACGCGCTACTGCGCCGACCGCAACACGCACAGTTGTTTCGCGGGCGCTGGAACGTTCCAGAATATTTCGCATATCCCGTTGATGATATTTAATCGCACCGTTCAAATCAGCATGGCCTGGGCGCGGGCGAGACACGCGGCGTTTTTCCTCTGCGCCCTCTTCTACCGGCTCGGCACTCATGATCGTCTGCCAGTGCGTCCAATCCTTATTTTCAACAACCAGCGTGATCGGTGCTCCTGTCGTATACCCGTGGCGCACGCCAGACAAAATTTTCACCTGGTCCTTTTCAATTTGCATTCTCCGGCCCCGCCCGTGACCTTTTTGGCGGCGCGCCAGCTGTTCGTTGATTGCCTCAATGGAAATCGGCAAGTTGCTTGGGATTCCCTCGATGATCGCTGTAAGCTGCGGTCCGTGGGACTCCCCCGCTGTCAAGTAACGCATCTCTTCCTTCCTCCATCCTCCAGGCAGCTCATGTCCCCAGTTCCTTCCGGTTCGGGTCGCTGTCCTTTATCACTTTTAAGCGCTATAATATCATACCTGTCTCGCTCTGGAAACACAAAAAGTACAATCCTACGCGAAAACCTTTCGCTTGAAGAAAAAACGCCCCTCCAATGGAGAAGCGCTTCGCTTGCAGATGGCGCTGACTAGAAAGGATCGACCATCAAAAATGGATTGGGGCTCAGCGGCCTTCTGGAATGATCCACACGTATCAAATCATCCAGCTGAGTTTTTTCAGCCCCAAGTATTTGTCCGCATTCTTGCAACGTAATCAAACCCCGACGGTATGCTTCGATGACCTTGTGCTTATCCATCTGCTGCCTCCCTTGGCAAAGTAAGTATTCCTAGTCTTGGGAAAAAGGAGCAGAGTTATACACACGGCCATAGAGAATCATCCCATTTTTCGGTAAAAGAATGTGTCTTCCGTCTCCAGCTGGTATTGCTGCGGCTGGAAGATTTGCTCCGTGCTGCCCACAAACAGCACGCCGCCCGGTTTGAGCGCCCGGCTGAATTTGTGGTACAGCTCGTGCTTGGCTTCCTCTGTAAAATAGATCATCACATTGCGGCAAATGATCAAATCGAACTGGGTATCAAACGTATCCGCCAGCAAGTTATGCTTTTTGAACGTGACACGCTTTTTCACCTCTTCGGAAATCCGGTAGCTGAGCGTGTCTTTGACGAAGTATTTGTCCACAAGCTCTTTCGGACAATCTTGCAAGGAACGGTCTGTGTACACGCCTTGCTTTGCCTTGGACAAAGCGCCCTCATCGATATCCGATGCCAGCACCGTAGCATCCAGACGCTTGCGCAGCAAAATCAGGGAGAGCGTGTACGGTTCTTCGCCAGTGGAGCAAGCCGCGCTCCAGCACTTGACACGCGACGATTGCTTGGCAAGCCGCGGCAAAATTTTGTTCTCCAGCACCTCCCAACGACCTGGGTTGCGGAAAAACTCGGAGACGTTGATCGTCATCCGATCGAGAAACTCGTAAAAAAGCTCCTTGTCCTTTGCAATCGCATCAAAATATTGGACAAACGTGCCGTAGCCCCGCTTTTGCCGCAACGAAGTCAGGCGCCGCTTCATCTGTGCTTCCTTGTAGAGGGCAAGATCAATTCCGGTCATTTTTTTAACGCTTGCAATAAATTGGAGAAAGTCTTTATCTTCCATTCAGAATCGTACCCCCTTTCATACCTGTTGTTCATCATTTCGCTATCGTTCGCCAAATTCCTATCCATTTCGCGGGAGTTTTTGACGAAAAAAAGAAAAAACCCCAAAAAGGGGTTTTTGTGGTGATATCTTAGATCCAGCGTTGGATTGTTTTCTCGAAGGAGAGAACTTCTTCAGCGGAGAACCAGAGACCGATTTCACGCTCAGCGCTTTCTGGGGAATCGGAACCGTGGATGATGTTCATGCCCACGGAAGTAGCGAAATCGCCACGGATTGTGCCGGAAGCTGCATCTACTGGGTTTGTTTTGCCCATCATAGCACGAGCTGTGGAGATCACGTTGTTACCTTGCCATACCATAGCGAATACAGGACCGGAAGTGATGAAGTCAACCAGTTCGCCGAAGAATGGGCGCTCTTTGTGCTCAGCATAATGTTCTTCAGCCAGTTCGCGGCTTACAGTCATCAGCTTAGCGCCAACGAGTTGGTAGCCTTTTTTCTCGAAACGGGATACGATTTCTCCGATCAGGTTACGTTGTACGCCGTCAGGTTTTACCATAAGGAATGTTTTTTCCATTGTAAGTATGCCTCCATCAAAGCTATGTATTGGTGTATACAACACCAACGAAAATTTTATCAAAACTGGGGTGGTCAAGCAACAGTCAGACCGTTAAAATCTCATTAAAATTTGCGATCGACGATAAAATTGGCAATTCCTGTCAACGATGTTTTCGCCTGCGTATTGGGCAAATCGCTTATAATGGCATGCGCGCGGGCAATATAGCGCTCGGCCAGCCGCTGGGAAAATGCGATTCCTTCGTCGGCGCGCACCAGGCGAATCGCTTCGTCCGTGTGCTCCCAAAACGTATTTTGCTTGATCCACTCCTGGAACTGTCCGCTCGCCTTGCCATGAAAAGCGGTGTAAAGGGCTGGCAGCGTGATGTTTCCATGCAAAAGGTCGCTCCCTGCCGGTTTTCCCAACTGCTTCTCCGTTCCGGTGAAATCGAGAATGTCATCGGTAATTTGAAAAGCCATCCCCACGTTGTACCCGTACCAGTACATTTTGCGTACCAGCTCTTCAGTGGCACCGCTGGCAACGGCACCCAACTGACAGCTGATCGCAATGAGCAGCGCCGTTTTCCGCTTGATTCTGCGCAAATACGTCCGGAAGTTTTGATCCCAGTTGTTCAAATCCTTGACTTGCTCGATCTCGCCTTTGCACACCTCGACAATCGCTCTGGACAAAATCTGGTGCAGCTTCGGATTCGGCAATTGGGAAGCGACTGCAAGCGCACGGGCGAAAATGTAATCGCCTGCGTACATCGCCACCTTGTTGTCCCATTTCATGCGCACCGTGTCTTTGCCCCGACGCTTGTCGGCGTCGTCAATGACGTCGTCGTGCACCAGCGAAGCCATATGAATCAGCTCAAGCGGCACAGCTACATGCTTCAATACTTTTACGTCGTACTTGCCCCATTTGCCTCCGAGCAGCACAAAAACCGGACGAATGCGCTTTCCCCCAGCTTTAAGCAAATGAGTCGAGGACTGATACAGTTCCCGCACATCCGTATCAATCGATTTTTCCAGCTCATCTTCAATGTACTGGACATCCTTTTTCATCTTGAAGTAAATATCGACTAGGTTCATCCGTTATCCGTTCCACCTATCTCGCAAGCGTAATATTGGTCTTGTGGCCATCCGCCTGCCACAACTCGACTGTCGCGGGTGCCGCAAGAAGCCCCAGCTCTGCCGCGCATCGGTAATAATACTCCAGTCCTACCCGCTGCACTTCGCCAAAATCGTGTTGCAGTCCCGCGAAGTAACGAAGCCACTCCTCTTTTGTCCCGCCAAAATGCGTGCATACGTAATCGACCAACGGGCCAGGATTTGCTTTCGTCTTCTTCTTGCTCGTCAAAAAAGAGGCGTGCACTTCCGCAATCAACGCAAAATGCTCGTCAATCACCTCGCGTCGCAGCGCCCAAATGGCAAACGTCATGGAATAGCCTGTGAAGCGGTGCCACAATTCGCCGAGATCGTATACGTGCAGCTCACCAGCTGTCCGCTCTGCGGTAATCGCATCATCGCCAATGAGCAGGGCAGCATCCGCATCTTGCAGCATGTGTGCGAGATTCGGCTCTTGTGTAACGTAGGTGATCTCGTAATCGTAAAACTTGTGGAGAATGATTTTCAGCAAGTTCACTGTCGTTGCCGACGTGTTGGTCAGGGCAATTTTGGCCCCGTTCAGTTGCTCAATCGGCTTTTTGCTGAATAAGAAAAGGGAGCCTACTCTCCCGTTGGCACTGACAGACAGGTCTGCCAATGCCACATATTGGGAGGCATGCTCAGCATAGCTAAACGAGGAAATCGGCCCCATGTCAATCTCGCCTTTGGCCATCGCCAGATTCAACTGGGCAGGCACCTGGCGGATGAACGCGATGCGATCCTCGAATTTTGCTTGTTCAAAATAATAGTAAACAGGCAGTACGTTGGTATACAAGATTTGCCCGATCCGCAAAGACTTTTGCATGCGTCTATTCCCCCCAACGCCGAAACAGCGAATGTGGTACATCAAGTGCATCCAAAGCTTTCCCCACGACAAAATTAATCAAGTCATCCATCGTTTGCGGTTTTTGATAATAACCAGGCATGGCTGGCAAGATCCGCACACCCAGCTTGCTCAATGTCAGCATGTTTTCCAGCTGGATCGCATTGAGCGGCGTCTCCCGCGGAACGAGGACCAGTCGTCTGCCTTCCTTGATCATAACGTCAGCGACGCGTTCCAGCAAATTGCCCGAAGCGCCGTGTGCAATCCCGGAAACCGTTCCCATCGAGCACGGAACCACGATCATGCCGTCGCAGCGATACGATCCGCTCGCCGCCGGGCAGTTGAAATCGCGAAGCCCCCAGTAGTGCAGCTCTCCCGGGAAGGATTGTTGCAGCTTTTCTCGCAGCAAACCTTCCCGGTCGTCTGAATGCCAGTCCAGCTCATCGTGAAAGACTTGCCAGCCTGCCTCGGTAATCATCAAGTGAACGATATGACCTGCGCGCAAAAGCTCGGTCACCACACGCACACCGTAAATCGCGCCACTTGCCCCTGTAATTCCGACTACCCATTTTTGTTGGCTCATGCGATCACCAGATCAATCATAGTAAACACGAACATGACTACGCTCAAAATGCCGTTCATGTTGAAAAACGCAACGTTTACTTTGGACAAATCCGTCGGCTTCACCAGCGTGTGCTCGTAGATCAGGATCGCACCGGAAATGAGTACGCCGAGCAGGAACCAGATCGACAAGTCAGCCACTACATACAGCGACATCAGTCCAACAAAAGTGATGATGTGGCACAGTCTCGCCACAACCAAGGCGCTGGCAACCCCAAAGCGGCTCGGCATGGAAAACAGCCCTTCCTTGCGGTCAAAGTCAGCATCCTGGCAGGCGTAAATAATATCGAAGCCCGCCGTCCAAAACAGAACGGACACAAACAGGAGCAAGCCAACCGCGTCTACCTGGCCTGTCGTGGCGACCCATCCTCCCAACGGTCCGAACCCGATTGCTACTCCCAAAACAAAGTGGCACAGCCAGGTGAAGCGTTTGGTGTAGGAATACAGCACCAGGACAAACACAGCAAGCGGCAACAGCTTGACTGCCAAATCGTTCAACTGGAACGCCGCAATGAACAGCACGGCGAACGAAACGACGATAAACAAAACAACTTCCAGGACGGAAATAAGCCCCGCCGGAATCGCTCGTGTAGCTGTCCGCGGGTTTTTGGCGTCAATGACGCGGTCAATCAGCCGATTCAACGACATTGCTGCACTGCGCGCCCCGACCATCGCAACCGTCACCCAGAAAATCTCCATCCAGGTCGGCCACGCCTTCTCCACTACAATACTTCCCAAAACCGCCCCCATAAAAGCAAACGGCAAAGCAAACAGGGAATGCTCGAATTTTATCATTTCCAAGATGATTTTCAATTTACGTAGACCCATCTATGACACTTCCTATCTACTGAAAAAATACCGTTGTTGTCGAGGCGGTTACGGCTTCGTGCCAATGTGCAGCGCGGATACGCCGCCCATGAACAGCTTGACTTGAACCGGGTCCAAGCCTGCTTTTCTAAACATCCCGGCAAGCTCACGACTGTCCGGAAAATTGGTCAGCGAGTGCGGAAGCCAGGCATATTCCTCGTATTTGTTCACGGTCATTTTCGCAATCAATGGCAAAATTTTATAGAAGTATAAGTAAAATAGCTTGCGATACGGAATGAATGGAGGCTTGGACACTTCCAGAGAAACGACTTTCCCGCCCGGTTTGACTACGCGCGCCATTTCATTGAGCACTTGCTGCACATCCGGAACGTTGCGCAGGGCAAACCCGATCGTGGCAAAATCGAATGTATTATCCTCGTAAGGCAAATTCATCGCATCGGCATTCACCAGCTTGACGTTGTTGCTGACTCCCTCATTCGCCACCTTGTACGCGCCTACATCCAGCATGTTCTGGCTGAAGTCGAGCCCGACCACCCGGCCGTCTTTCCCCACCGCTTTGGCAAGCGCGATCGTCCAGTCCGCCGTGCCGCAGGCTACATCCAATGCGGTATGGCCCGGTTGAATGTTCATCTGCTTCATGGTGTAGTTGCGCCAGGCCAGATGGCTGCCAAAACTGATGACATTGTTCATTTTGTCGTAGTCGCTCGCGATGCTTTCAAATACAGAGTGAACGTATTTTGCCTTCTCGTTCATTTGTGTCTGGTCCACTAGGCTACATCTCCTCAATAACTCGTTTCAGGCGATTCACTCGATGGGAGTAACGAGCTGTTATGGAAGCAAGCACATTGCGTGTTTCTGCTGGCAGCGAACGCACCATTTGCTCGCACATGCCGATCATTTCCATGGCTTTCATCTCAACGCCCGACAGTACCTGGGCAAGCGTAGCACCCGGTTTTTGCAGCAAAAAACGAGCAAAACCAAAGGGAACCTGCTCTTGCCACTTGATTTGCTCCCACTCTCCGATAACGCTTTCTACCTTGGCCGTTTCTTTCATCAGATCGACCCACAGGCGGCGGCGATCATCCGAATCGGCATACTTCTCTACGATTGCTACGTACAAACCTGTGTCGATGGCGTTGCGCAATTCCCAGTACCCTTCATCCGACAAGCTTCTGGAATCGCGTCCCGCAATGTACAGCTTCATTTTGGCTTCATTCACGCGCTGAATGGCTCCGGACAACACTTGAATCGCTTCAATCTCGCCCGTTTCCGCCAGCAGGTTGTAGTAGCGGCTGCTGTAGTAATCTCCGGCGAGCACAGTCAACTGTCTGTTTCGCTCTGCGCTCAAGGAATGTTCGTATTGATTTTCCACATTTTCATGCATGTCCAGTCCCAGCTGGACAAGTCCAGTCGCTGTGCAGAAAATGGATGCCCGTTCCTTCGTCATGCCTTGCTCCAGCAAAAACAAATACAAGAGTTCCAGGCGATTCTCCGCCATGGAAGGAACGTCCACGTAATATTCTACATAGGAATGGGTGGTTCGCTTGTAGATCTGCTCGATGATCGATCGAACCTCTTCTACATAGGGGGTATGTTCTTTGCTCATGCGTCCTCCTCCACAAGCTGCGCAACCTAAAGATGTCTGCCTGTTCCGTACACTTCCGTCTACCTTTACCATCCGGTCAAAAGGCCGTCCTTGCTATCATACCATACTTCTACCATCAGGGACTAATTCTCTCATAAAAATACGGATCGATTCGCACGGGAAATGTGTTTTTCACAAACGAATCCACATCGGCGATCTCCGCCGCCGGTTTGGAAAATGACTTCAAATTCGTCCCAGTTGTTTGAATGGCAACAAGGAGTCTCGACTCTTTTGGCTGTTCGCTTTCTTCCAGCAAACGGAAATACACTTGACCAACATTATCCGTGTGCGTTAGCAAGCCGTATGTCAATCCGTAAAAATCACGATAAACTTGACTTTCATCCACTTTTTCACCCGGTTTCACGATCAAATCGACATAAACCGACGGATTTTCCCATTTTATACGCTTCATTTTATAATGTGTGGGCGTCAATGTAAACAAATCCAGGACATTTCGCTCGCTCAGTTGAACAGGGTGTGATGTCTGAAAAGTGGGCACATCTGCCTGCCTCCATAAAGCACTCGGGACCATCGACAGCATCAGAGCCAGAAAAGTGGAAACAGCGATCGCCATGAGCAGTTGGCGCGGCATAGACATCCCTCCTCTTCACCATTGTACAAACAAAAAAAGCAGGCTATGCCTGCTTTTCCGCTGGAGCTGTTTATTCTGTCGTATCGACAACACCGTGCTGCGAGTAAATGACGGCTTTTCCCCGAACTTTGATGGCCGAAGTATGCTCCGTGAATTGAAAGATCATCACTTCGCCCTTGTCGAGCTTTTCTGTGTGATGAAAACGGGTGTCCGAGCCTCTCGTAAGCCCGATGACATGCACGCCGTTTTCCTTGGCTTTGACGACAAAATAGTCCTGGTTGATTGTTGGCTGTGACAAGTTGTTTCCTCCTGACCAGTGCGTGATGCGCCTCGTCTAGTATGATGTCCCGTCTGTCTCCAAACGGCCCATGATTTTTGCTACATACTTCTGCGTTTCCCGAGGCAGCTGGCTGTACTTTGCCTCCAGCTCCTCGTCACTGTCGATACCCAGCCGGCCTACCCGGCCCGGACCTGCATTGTACGCCGCCAGCGCCACCTTGACATTGCCGTCGTAGCGGTCGAGAAGCGATTTCAAATATTTCGTTCCACCCGCCAGATTTTCATCCGGGTCGTATGAATTGCGGACACTCATCGCCTGTGCTGTTTTGTCCATCAGTTGCATCAAACCTTTGGCACCCGCTTTGGACACGACATTCGGATTGAAATTCGACTCGGCTCTGACGACTTCCCGGATCAAATCGGGATCGACGCCAAGCGATTTGGCGGTTCGTTCAATTTTCTCCAAAATAGCTCCGGGAGCAACCGCTGCTCCTTTTTCCATCGTCGGATTCAACTCTGACTCATAGTCTGCGGCCAGCTTCCATTCTCTGCTGCCGTCGAGCTTGGCCAAAATCTCTTGCGAGGAGATGACGCGCTGTCCTTGCGCCAACTGTGATTGCAACACATCAGAAAAGAGATCCTGCTCCCCGTAGGACAAGGAGGAAGCTGCGCGATTGCTTGAATAGGATTGCTGTGTTGATTGTAAATACGGCTGAAGCGATACAGGCACCTTCATGGCACTAAACAACCCTTCCCTTGCTTGTCTCCCTACTATTATAAAAAAGAAAGATCAGGAAGCCAATAGCAAAAATGGCAATTGTCAAGAACAAAAAAAGAAGCCTCGCAAAAGGCTTCCTGGTTTTTTATTCAGATGGTCGGAATGCAGGGATTCGAACCCTGGACCTCACCCACCCCAAGGGTGCGCGCTACCGGGCTGCGCCACATCCCGACTGTACATCTGTACTTTACAATATTTTACCTGTAGAGTCAATAGAAAATTGCTGGATTTGGCAGTTCATCCCAGGCCTAGCGCCTGTCCGATCAGGAGCGGATGAGACTGAATACTTCTGCACGCGCCGCCGCATCTTTTTCAAACATGCCGCGCACCGCAGAGGTGATCGTTTTCGAGCCGGGCTTTTTCACGCCGCGCATGGTCATGCACATATGCTCTGCTTCAACCACGACGATCACGCCATGAGGGTCAAGCTTGCGGACGATCGACTCGGCAATCGTCGTCGTAATTCGCTCTTGCAGCTGCGGGCGCTTGGCTACTGCTTCAACCGCTCTCGCCAGCTTGCTCAAACCGACAACCCGTCCACCGCGTGGAACGTAGGCCACATGCGCCTTGCCGAAAAACGGAACCAGGTGATGCTCGCACATGGAGTAAAAAGGAATGTCTTTGACCAAAACCATTTCTTCGTGATCTTCGCTAAAAACGGTCTCAAAGTACTGTTCCTCGTTGATATGCATGCCCTCGAATACTTCTGCATACATTTTTGCGACGCGTTTAGGGGTATCCAGCAATCCTTCGCGATCGGGATTTTCTCCGACCGCCTCCAGAATCATGCGGACAGCCTGTTGAATTTTATCCAAATCAACGTTCATTATTTGTACCTCCTACCTAGCGGCCCATCCCGTTTGCGAAGCTTGCGGCTTCTCCGGCTGGCCCTGACCAGATCCGTTTGTCATGCTCCGTTGTACGCAGCCGAACCCACGCCAATCTTACCATACTCATTTCAAAAAAACAAAAACATCTGACAAGACAACTGTATGTACACCAAGCCAAAGTTGTCCGCCCTTTGTTGCCTGTCTTCAACCAAAAAGGGCAGCCGTCCTCACGTGCACAAACGTTCGCATCCCGGACGTTAAAAAAAATCCACATTTCATCAATGTGGATTTTTTTATGTAAGTGCTTCGTTCTCAAAAGAAACAACTACTTGATGGAGTCTTTGAGTTGTTTACCTGGTTTAAACGCAGGTACTTTGCTGGAAGCGATTTCGATCTCTTCACCTGTTTGTGGGTTACGACCTTTACGAGCCGCGCGCTCACGAACTTCGAAGTTACCAAAGCCGATCAGTTGGACTTTATCACCAGTTTTCAAAGCATCAGCAATTGCATCGAGAACAGCGTCAACTGCTTTAGTTGCATCTTTCTTGGTGAGTTCGGTGGTTTCAGCCACTTTTGCAATCAATTCTGTTTTGTTCATTTTCTTCACCTCCCCTCAAAGAACACCAAGTCCTAGCTATTATTTTTCTTAACCGAAACGAAGCGTTTTATACACGATTGGTGGTATTTACCGATCTGACAAGCTTATAGTAATACACCGATTTCTTAAATTCAAGCCCCTCCTGTCGAAATTGAACGAAATACAAGAAAAAAAGGCATCCCGTCACGCCGGGTGCCCCCTTTTGGAATCAATTGTCTAGGTCTATTTACCTAGTCCTTAAAGTATGATGGCAATCAGACCGCCGGAGCCTTCGTTGATGATCCGCCCCAATGTTTCTTGCAATTTATACCGCGCATTGTCCGGCATCATCGTAATTTTTGCCTGGATGCCTTCCCGCACAATCGAGTGCAGCGATCTGCCGAAAATGTCCGAATTCCAGATCGACAGCGGATCTTTGTCGAAGTCCTGCATCAAGTAACGGACAAGCTCTTCGCTCTGCTTCTCGGTCCCGATGATCGGAGCAAATTCCGATTCGACATCGACGCGGATCATGTGAATGGATGGCGCAGTCGCTTTCAGTCTGACGCCAAAACGCGGTCCCTGGCGGATCAGCTCAGGTTCGTCCAAGGTCATCTCATGCAGCGACGGAGCAGCGATTCCGTAGCCCGTACTGCGCACCATATGCAAGGCTTCCGCTACCTGGTCGTACTCTCGCTTGGCGTGGGCAAATTCCTGCATAATCTTCAGCAAATGGTCCTTGCCGTTGATCTCGACGCCCACGATTTCCATCAGGATGCGATCATACAGTTCATCCGGCGCGAACAGGTCGATCTCCGCAATCCCTTGGCCCATGTGCATTCCCGCAAGAGACGCCCGCTCCACGAAGTCATAGTCATTGAAGAAGCCGACGACGCGGTCCACGTCGCGCAACCGGCGGATATCCTGCACGGTTTCACGTACGGCTTCTTCATAGTTCTGACGGAGCCAGTGGCCGTTCTCCAGCACCATGACCCAGCTAGGCAGGTTCACGTTTACTTCATGCACAGGGAACTCGAACAGCACTTCTCGCATCAAGAGGAGGATTTCCTGTTCTGTCATGTGATCGACAGACAAGGCCACTACTGGCACGTCGTACTTTTCCTGAAGCTGCAAACGCAGGTTTTGCGCCTCGTCAGAGCGTGGACGCGTCGAGTTCACCACGATGACGAACGGTTTGCCCACTTCCTTCAGTTCATTGACGACCCGCTCCTCCGCGTCAATGTATCCTACACGCGGAATTTCCGCGATGCTGCCATCTGTCGTAACAACGATTCCGATAGTCGAATGCTCCTGGATGACTTTACGCGTTCCGACTTCAGCTGCTTCCTCGAATGGCACTGGCTCCTCATACCACGGAGTGTTCACCATTCGTGGGCCGTTGTCATCCTCGAAGCCTTTTGCCCCCTGAACCGTATAACCTACGCAGTCAACGAGGCGGACATTGATGCTGAGTCCTTCTGTCACATGTACGTTTACGGCTTGGTTCGGAACAAACTTCGGCTCTGTCGTCATGATTGTTCGGCCAGAAGCACTCTGCGGCAGTTCATCTGTCGCTCTGATCCGCTCTGCTTCCGATTGGATATTCGGGATGACGACCTGCTCCATAAACCGTTTGATAAAGGTCGACTTTCCCGTACGAACCGGGCCTACTACCCCGAGGTAGATGTCTCCGCCCGTCCGTTCGGCAATGTCTTTAAAGATGTCGACTCGTTCCACCATCGATGACCTCCTTCTATTTGTCTATTTTTACACTATGACCGATTTTCCGAATTATCCCTGACCGTCAGTATTTTCGTAGGGAATCTCGTACTAGTTTCGTGGACAGTACAAGTATATGTGCGACTGGACCAACTAGAACAAAAAAACAACTCCGATCAGAGTTGTTTTTTGTGTTCGCTATTTGATTTGCAGCAGCCTCGGCTCACCGTCTACCAACTCGTACGGGAACGATTTGGCGGGAACAAACATCGATACGCGCGACAGGACGTATCTCGGGTCTGTGTTTGGCGTGACAGTCGCTTTGTTCTCGCGCAGCATCGTCGCAATATCTGCCGCGTAGTCAATTCCTACTTGCCCATCCGCATTCATGACCAGCGGCAGCAAATAATTGCCCATGGTCGATGGCACTTGCCACGCCTTCACACCGATCTCCGTATGGTCGATCGAGTAGTAGCCGTTGCCGAGGTCGGCTTGCACCGGCAGCTTGTTAAAATAGCCGCGATAGCGGTCTACAGCCGTCTGTACATCGGCAACCGTGCTGACAGCCCCTAGATGGATGAGCTTGACGGTTGGCTTCGTCTCCACGTCAATCAGGACGTATTTGTACAGTCCGCCCTTTTCAAAGGCGTTTCCAGGCACATCCGGGATGTACTTGGGAATCATTTTGCGAAAATCAATCTCGTATTTCTCAAAAATGGGAGTGTCCAGCGGTTTCGTCACAATCGGGAGCACAGCGGTATCTTTTTTGAACTCGTCGATACCTTTTTGCGCCGCCTCCAGAAAAAATGAGCTGGGCACCTGATTTTCCGCCTTCCGCTCGTTCGGATACAAACATCCGGACAACAAAACAGAAAGCATGCACAAGCTGATAGTCAGCTTGAAAGTTTTACGCCATGATTGCCACATCTTATGTATACACCTCAAACCCTCATTCTTCGTTTTCCAAGCGCTGTCGCTCAAGTGCCGCAGCCACCACCGATTTTAACCGGCTCTCCGGGATTCGGACCGTGCAGTCGTTCTCTGTCGCCTTGGCCTGACAAGCCAGGCGCAGCCCCTGCCGCAAGTCCTGCTCCGGCATTTTGCGCAGCTCCAGCACGGTAGGAGGAGCAAGTTCTCCGCTCTCCACAATGACACGGCACATCAGACAGGAGGCGTGGCCTCCACACCTTTGCGGGATCACGATCCGGGCATTGCCAGCAACACTGACAAGCGATTGGCCCGCCCTCGCTTTCACGCTTTTACCGCCGGGAAGAAAAGTCACCTTCCCCATGTCGTCACTCCTTTTTCAATACGGGCGATGGGCCAGCTTCACCGTTCCTTGCCCGACGATCTTGATTTGGCAGCCAAGTCTGAACCCTTCGGCCCGCTCTGCTTTGCGCAGGCGCAGCTTTTCCTCGCTCGTGATCTCGCTCAGGTACTCCGCGCCTTCTACCACTTGCGTGCGGCACTGAGCACACACGCCTCTCTGGCAAGCATGCCCCCACGGAACTTTATGTTTTTTGGCAATCGCAACGATCGTCTCATTCAACTCCACAGGCACTTCATACGTTCCTGAGCGAGTGATCAGTGTTACCTGAGACATCCCCTATCCTCCCCTTACACAAAAATCACGATCAAAATCATGACAAATACCGCGATTAACATCAGGAAAGCGCAAGTCTTCACGAGAAATCTGACAAGCGCATTCGTCATTTTTCTGGCAAAGATCATCAACAAATTGCAGACGAACATCAGGCCGATGGCCAGTAGTGAAATGTTCATCTTCGTCATAGGATCGATATACATCTGGCTTGCAGCATCCTTTGCATTTTTTGCTTCATTATACCATACTTCCCAGCTCTCGTCTGACCTTGTGAACCTCTATCTGGACGTTCGCATAGACTATTCTGATGAATCCGCCCATGGGAGGGATGAATGTTGAGCAACAAAGTAAATGGTCGAAAATGGCGAAACCCGTACGCTCCCATACCGAGCAAAAAATTGAGCGACCAAGTGGCCGACGTCTCATTAGCCATTACCCCGAAAAAAATCTTGCCAGCCGTGGACCTTAGATCCTCCGTCTCCAAAATGCGCAACAACATCAAAGGGATCAGCACCACGATTCGCCAGGTGGAAGAAACGATGGATACGCTGTACGGTGCCATGGAAATCATCGAGAACCTGGGCAAACGTACGGCTGAACCGGAAGTTGCTGCCGAAAAACCAGTCTCGACCAAGCGCAAAGGAAACGTGGAAACGGCGAGAGACAATGCAAAGGGCAAAGAAACAGCCAAAGCAGTGGAAACACCCCAGGAATCGAGCGCAGCCTCAGGCTCTGGCTCAGGAAACCCGCTCGGCAACATTGACATCGGGCAAATTCTCGGCCTGCTGCAATCT
The DNA here is from genome assembly GCF_038000275.1 of Brevibacillus sp. FSL K6-0770. Taxonomy (NCBI): domain Bacteria; kingdom Bacillati; phylum Bacillota; class Bacilli; order Caryophanales; family Paenibacillaceae; genus Brevibacillus; species Brevibacillus sp. FSL K6-0770. The sequence continues at coordinate 2,472,824 of NZ_JBBOBQ010000001.1, read as the reverse complement.
CCATTGGTGCAAAACCTGTTGACCCAGACGGTGAGCGGCTCAAGCAAGCAACGAAAAAAAGAGGGATGAGATCCCTCTTTTTTTCTTGGTATCTGTAGGTCAGCCATGTCCCTGTAGAGCCATGATTGTTCCTAATTTTACTGTATGATGCTTTTGACAGCAGGTAACGGGCATAATCGCCCATTTCTCTCACTTTAGCAGCTTGGACAAGGATGACATGTCATTCAAATTGATTTCCTTGTTGCGGAACATCTCGATGATCTTGTCTTCCTTTTCCGGATTGAGCTGTTTGCCGCTCATGGTCGCGAGCGTCTGCAAAATTTGCCGAAGCTTTGCTTCATCCTCAAAGTCGCTGCGCTTCATCTGACTCGCAAGCGACCGCAATTTGCCCTCGTCGACCTTCTCGCTGCCTTTTCCCTGCAAACGCTCCAAAAAACGCTTGGAAAGATTGTTATTCATCTGCGCTCTCCTCCTGCATCTGGGCTTTCACCCTATCGTATGTGCAGGAGCCTAAATGTGTGAAACGCTACGCTTGCGTCTCATCCGGATTCAGATAGCCCATTTCAAACGTCTTTCCTCTGCCCATCAGTTCCTCTACCCCTTGGCGCGGTTCTTTGCCTTCGAACAAGATGCCGTACAGAACGGACGTGATCGGCATTTCAACCTGCTCCCGCTGTGCGAGCGCGTGTGCCGCATGTGTCGTACGCACCCCTTCGACTACCATGCCCATCTGCGCCAAGACGTCATCGAGCTTTTTGCCTTGTCCGAGCATGTAGCCTGCGCGCCAGTTGCGGCTATGGCGGCTCGTGCACGTCACGATCAAATCACCGACCCCAGCCAGCCCGGAGAAAGTAAGCGGCATAGCGCCAAGCTTGATGCCGAGGCGACTGATTTCCGCCAGGCCGCGCGTCAAAAGCGCCGCTTTTGCGTTGTCGCCGAACCCCAGCCCATCTGACATGCCCGCTCCGAGTGCGATGATGTTTTTCAACGCCCCGGCGATTTCCGCTCCGATCAAGTCCGGGTTGGTGTACACCCGGAAATTGGCGTTCATCAAAAGATCTTGCGCACGCAGCATGCTGTCCTCCGACTCGGATGCAACCACGACCGTAGTAGGCTGCCTGCGGACTACCTCTTCTGCATGGCTCGGCCCGGACAAGACGGCAAGCCGTCCAGATATTTCGCGAGGCACCTCTTCCATGATGACCTCAGACATCCGTTTCAGACTTTCCAACTCAAAGCCTTTTGTGGCATGGATCAAAAGTGTGTCGCTATGTAAAAACGGTGCCAACTGCCTGCAAATTTGCCGCATGGCGTGCGAAGGCACTGCCAAGAGAACAATCGGTTTGCCGGAAACAGCCGCTTCCAGATCCGTTGTCGCCACGATGCTTTCGGCGAGCTTCACTTCAGGCAAATACTTGGCATTGGTGTGCTTTGCGTTCACTTCGTCAGCCAGTTTGGAATCGCGCACCCACAGCCGAACCTGGTGGCCGTTTTCAGCCAACACAGAAGCGAGAGCCGTCCCCCAACTACCTGCACCGACTACTGTAACCTCTTTTCTCAATAGATCCCCCTCCATCCTTCGTTCTGCGAGAACGATTCAGACCCATTCAGATCTATCCCAGCTTGCGATTGGACTTGTCTCCCAGCTTCCGTTCCGTACCTGCTATAAGATTTTGGATATTGTTATAATGGCGAACATACGCAAACACCGCGATTACCAAACTTGTCCAAACAAAGGAAATCGGTTTATCCAGCAGGTACAAAGAAATAGGAATTACCGTAACGAGGACAAGCGATCCAAGGGAGACGTAACGGGTAATGGCAATAACCAGCACAGCCAGTACCGCTGCAATCAAAAAGGCGAGGGGAGAGAAGCCGAGCACCACGCCGAGCGTAGTTGCAACGCCCTTTCCCCCGCGAAATCCAAAATAGATAGGCCAATTGTGCCCCGCGATGACAAACAAGCCCGCTACTGCATAGGCAGCGGCATCACCTGTCATGAGGTGTGTTATTCCCATCGCCGCCAACCCTTTTAGTGCGTCAAGGATCAGTACGGCAATACCCGGACCTTTCCCCAGCACGCGAAGCGTATTCGTCGCCCCTGCGTTCCCGCTGCCATGTGAGCGAATATCAATTCCTGCAACTTTTTTGGCAATAAGATAGCTGAAGCTAATTGAGCCGATCAAATAGCTGAGCACCCAGGCTAATAACACCATGGCGGTTTCCTCTCCCTACGTTTTTTTCCGCGTCCATATCCGAACAGGAGTACCTTCAAAGACAAATGCTTCGCGGATTTTGTTCTCTATGTAGCGCTCATAGGAAAAATGCATAAGCTCCGGATCATTCACAAACAGGATGAATGTTGGAGGCTTGACTGTCGCTTGCGTCGCGTAGTTGATTTTCAGACGCTTGCCTCGGTCAGATGGCGGCGGCGTGCGGATCGTTGCATCCGTAACGATATCGTTGAGGACGGAGGTCGGAATGCGCATCGAGTGTGCTTGCGCTACCTCGTTTACTTTTGGAAGGATCGTGTGAACACGCTGCTTGGATTTGGCTGATACATACATGATTGGCGCGTAATCGAGGTATTTGAACTCTTCGCGGATCAGCTCGGTAAAGCGCTGCATCGTTTTGTCGTCTTTTTCAATGGCATCCCACTTGTTGACGATGATGATCACGCCGCGACCAGCTTCATGGGCATAACCGGCGATTTTTTTGTCTTGCTCGATGATGCCTTCTTCCCCGTTGATGACAACGAGAACGACATCACTGTCCTCGATGGAACGCATGGCGCGCATGACGCTGTATTTTTCCGTCGTCTCGTACACTTTCCCGCGCTTGCGCATACCCGCCGTGTCAACGAGAACGTAGCTTTGACCTTCCCGCTCAAACGGAGTATCGATCGCATCGCGCGTAGTACCTGCGACATCACTGACAATGACGCGCTCTTCGCCCAAAATGGCGTTGGTCAAGGAAGACTTCCCTACATTCGGACGTCCGATGATCGACACGCGGATGACGTCTTCTTTTCGCTCCTCGTCGTCTTCCGCCGGGAAAAAGCGAACCACTTCCTCCAGCATGTCGCCCAAGCCGAGACCATGGCTGCCGGAAACCGGGAACGGCTCACCCAAGCCAAGCGAGTAAAAGTCGTAAATATCGGCACGCATGTCCGGGTTGTCCGCTTTGTTTACAGCCAGAACAACTGGCTTACCCGTACGGTTCAGCATGCGAGCCAGCTCAAGGTCAGCGTCCGTTACGCCTGTTCGGCTGTCGGTAATCATGATGATGACGTTGGCCTCATCAATCGCCAGCTCAGCCTGATAGCGCATTTGCGTGAGAATTTCATCGGTCTCGCCAAACTCAATCCCGCCCGTATCAATGACGTGGAAAGTATGGGTTAACCATTCTCCTTTGCCGTACAGGCGGTCACGGGTTACTCCCGGCATATCCTCCACGATCGCGATGCGCTCGCCGACCAGTCTGTTAAATATCGTGGACTTCCCCACGTTGGGTCTCCCCACAATGGCTACCACAGGTAATCCCATAATCAACAACACTCTCTCTCATTTACGTTTTGACTAGCTAATCATACCATACACTACTTGTGACGAACAATGATAAGGGTATCCTTGCTCACCTCATGCACCATGGCGTCCAGAATCTTTTCCAGCGTAAAGGCTGTTTGCTGCATGCTCTCGTGCGTAGACTCGATGAAAATGGGCGCTCCGCCCGCGATTCTCTCCTTGTTCACGGTAATCACGGCCAAAATGGTCCCGGTCATGGTCTACAGCTCCTTCTTCGCTAATTTGGTCTTTTGCGGCATTCGGAAGACGCTTTCCAAAATCGGCACGGCATCGATGACTTGTTTGCCATGCTCCGCGTCTTTTTCTTGCGGCAGCAAAAATACGCCGAGCCGCCCTGATTGCAGGTCGCGCTTCACGAGTGGGGTCAAGGAAGGCTCCCCCGTATCGGTGTACACGCCAAGCTGCGTGGCGACATCATGCAAAATCGCCTGTCGCTGGCCGGGATGGGCGATCGTCACCTTGGCATTGGCGTCTTTTGGACTCACAATAAACCCAACGCCATGCTCCCGGATGATGTTCTGCGCATCTTCCAGTCCCACGTTCATGATGTAAATATCCCCGACGTACAAATCCTTTCCTTCCACCCGCACCTCTGCCGGACTCGTCTCGGCGATCAGGGAGAGCGTCTTTCCCGAACGCAGCTTGCGCGAGATGAGAAGGGCGATGACTCCGGCAATGATTCCGCCCCACCAGTTGAACAAAATCGTAGCAGTCGTCGCCACCAGCGACGTAAAAATCACCATGTAGTTGCGGCCTTCAAACACCATGGCGATCCCTTCGATATACGGCCCGCCGCGCGGCACCAGTTCTTGCTTGTCGATTTCCGTCAGCGTCGTGCGCTCCATGTTGCGCACATCCCTGAACTGTTGAGCGGCCACGGTTAAAAAGGTAACGGCCGTATAGTTTTCCTTGAGCAAGGCTGGAACAGCCAGTGCCCCCAATGCCGAAGCGATTACGCCGAGCGAAACATGAATAATTTTTCCGTGCGGATAGGTCGGATATTGCCGATAATCCGTTCGCAGCAAATTGATTCTGCACATGATTCCGAAGACGAATCCAATCGTCAAAGGAACGACAAATTCATTGGCTAACAGCTCTTTAAACACTCGCGATCACCTGCCTGTGTCGGAATGGGAAGGCTCTGTCTCTCTCCGTCCAAACAGCCGACGAATGGCAGACCAGAGCAAACTGACCAGCCCCAGCAAGGAGATGCCGCTCCACAAAAGATCTTGCGCATAATCCGTCCCCAGGCTGCACGTGCCAGAAGCTTGCCAAAAATAGAGCGTGTGGAGAGCATCCGCCATCGGTAGCGCAAGCATAAGCGCGAACAGCCGGGCCGCGTTCAGCTTGCTGATGGAAAAGGCAACCGCAACACTAATTCCTGGCACAATGACCCGCTCGTCCCAAAACAGCAGGATCGGATCGGTAAAAAACAGCCAGCGCAGCCAAAAGACCATGACAGAGATGCCTAACGCACCTACCACATACAGTCTTCTCGTCGCTTTGGGGAGGCGCGTGTAGAGGACCACACTTGCAAAAAGGGGCAACAACGTTCCGCTGAGACTCACCTGGATGGGAGCGAAGAACAATTTCCAGCTGACAAAGGAGCAGATCAGAAACGCACAAAGCACGGCAAGCACGCGTCTTCTTTCCATGTTCATTTCCCGCAGCTGCGCGTCAAAGCTTCCCATCCAGACAAGACAAAGCAGAGACCACTGGATGAGAAGCGCAATGGTTCCCTCGTTCATGTTCATCTCCTCAAAATTGTGGTTGTCTCCCCAAAGTATGCCTCAAGCGCTCCCCTTTCATGAATCACCCGCTTGTCCGTGTTTAGCGCTGGGCCAACTGATCAAGCACGATTCCCCGCAAACGGGCGCGCTCTGCTGTTTTCCCTGTAACCAAAAGCGGCACGTTGATTGCGTCTGCCAGCTGCACAATCCCTAGCGCCGTCATCGCCACCCGAATCTGATGATGCCACGCGTCCACTTCCTCCAGGCATTCTGCAAGCGATTTTGTATGAATCAACCGCAGCAAAGCTCCGGCCACACCGACCGCTTTCGCTCCCAAGCTGATTGCCTTGAATGCATCCAGCCCGTGGCGTATGCCTCCTGTCGCCATAACGGACGACTGGGCGTGGATGTGGCTGTCCGCTTCCAGCAAGCTTTCTACAGTCGTAAAGCCCCAGTCTTCAAACATGGTCAGCGGGTGACTGCTCCGCATGTTTTCCACTTTGGCAAAATTCGTTCCGCCCCTTCCGCCGACATCGATGCTGCGGATTCCGGCTTCCAGCAGTTTGCGCATCGTTTCCTTTGTCATGCCAAACCCGACTTCTTTGACGATGACCGGGACGTTTACTGCTTCGCTGATGTTTTGAATGCGCTCCAAATAGCCGCGGAAGTCGCGATCTCCCTCCGGCATCAACAGCTCCTGCATCACATTCAGATGAATTTGCAGGCCGTCCGCCTCCAGCATGTCAATCGCTGCTTTCGCCTGCTCAACCGTTGCCTCTGCCCCGACATTGGCCCAGATGATCCCGTGTGGATTTTCTTTGCGGACAATCTGATAGCTGGAAGCTAGGGACGGGTCCCGGAGCGCCGCCATTTGCGAACCGACAGCCATCGCCAATTGCCGTTCTCTGGCAATAATTGCAAGCTTTTGATTGATTGGCGTCGTCGCCTCGGCTCCCCCCGTCATTGCGTTAATGACAAAAGGGGATGGCAGACGAAAAGTGGCAAACTCCGTCGCAAGCTTCGTCTCCTCATATCCTGTATTCGGCACACTGTTTGGGACAAAACTGACATCATCGAAGCAGTTTGTCCCGTTTTCAGCCGTTGCCAGCGCGTTGCGAATATGATCGAGCTTCCGTGTGGATCGATCCATGCATGTATCCCTCCCGTCAAACTATCTTTCCTCTCTGATTGACAGCCAAGCAAAAAGGGATACGCAAAAGCGTACCCCCTCATTTCACGTCTATACCGCTTACTTGAACTTGTCTTTCAGATCGGCAAACAGTTCACCAAGCGTCACGCCCATAGGCTGATTGTTTTCTTGCGTGAATTGTTGTTGCTCACGCTTGCTTGCGCGCTCTGCCTGCTCAACGCGCTCTTCTTCAACCGCGCGAATGCTCAAGCTGATGCGCTGCTCTTGCGGAACGACATCGAGAATCTTCACTTGCACTTCCTGACCTTCTTTGAGCACCTCGCCAGGAGTGTTTACGCGACGATTCGCGATTTGGGAAATGTGAACCAATCCTTCGATTCCAGGAGCCACTTCCACAAAAGCACCGAAGGAAACAAGGCGTTTAACCGTACCAGTAGCCACAGAGCCTGCTTTGAACTCTTCCGCTACTTTCGCCCAAGGACCTGCTTGCGTTTCCTTGATGCTCAGGCCAATGCGCTCATTTTCACGGTCGATCTTGAGCACCTTCACCTGTACTTTGTCGCCTTCCTTCACTACATCGGACGGTTTTTCAACGCGGTTCCAAGCCAGCTCGGATACGTGCACCAGACCGTCTACTCCGCCGATGTCCACGAATACGCCAAAGTCAGTCATGCGTTGAACGGTTCCTTCCAGCACTTGACCTACTTGGATTTGATCCAGAATGGACTGTTTTTGCGCTTTTGCTTCATCTTCCAGCACCGCTTTGTGGGAGAGAATCACTTTGTTCTTCTCTTTGTCCATCTCGACCACTTTCAGCGTCAGGGACTTGCCTTTGTAATCGGAGAAATCTTCTACGAAGTGACGCTCTACCATGGATGCAGGAATGAAGCCGCGAACGCCTACATCTACAACCAGGCCGCCTTTTACTACTTCTTTTACGGTTGCTTCGATGATGGTGCCAGCCTGCATTTTTTGCTCCAGATCAGCCCAGGAAGATTCCATCGCGACAGCTTTTTTGGACACGACGAGTTCTTCTTTTTCATCATTGAGCTTGATTACTTTCACTTCAAACGTGTCGCCAACCGAAACGACGTCAGCCACTTTTTCTACGTGCAGCGGGGAAAGCTCGCTGATCGGAATTAGGCCATCGTATTTGTAGCCCACATCCACAAGAGCCTGTTTGTCTTCGACTTTCGTTACCGTCGCTTTTACGACATCCCCTACGGAAATGGTTGTTGCATCCGTCAAGCTTACGTTTGTTTCATCCATCATCCAAAAAACCTCCTTGAATACCATCCAGTCCCAGGCCATCTATGTACAGGTTGTAAGCAACCACATTACACGAAGCGGGAGCAAGTATATTTTTTACTGTCGCCCGAAGGCTGGCAGTTAGCACTGACATAGCCAGTAAGTTCCAGCAATTGTAGTATTCGTCCCTTTGTCAATTCTATACCGGACTTAGGGAAGATGCTGGCTCCGCAATTCTTTGATGTGGGTCATGATCAGGTCGCTCGTCTCTTTCAGCACTTCAGCGCTGCTTTTCGCTTCGCGCAGGCTGGCGAGATCAATCGGCTTTCCGTAGACGATCTTGATCGGACGAAAAGCGCGATACGGCCCGACAATCGCCACCGGAATGACCGCGGCTTGCGATTTGAGCGCAAACATCGCTACGCCTGACATCGCTTCTCCCGGTTCACCCGTTTTGCTGCGGGTTCCCTCAGGGAAAATTCCAAAGATTTTTCCATCTTCGAGCAATTTGAGCGTCGTGCGGATTGCCGCCCGATCACCCGCGCCCCTCTTGACGGGAAAAGCGCCGAACTTCGTGATTAGAAAAGATAATACCGGGATTTTAAAAAGCTCTTCCTTGGCCATGAAATGTACCTGTCGTTCAATTCCGGACCCGAGCAAAGGCGGGTCCCAGAGCGAAATGTGGTTGGCACACAAAATCACCGGGCCTTCCTTAGGTATATGTTCACGCCCAATCACTTGCCAACGATAGACAAGCGAAAATATGATGCGGAATATTCCGCGGAATAAACGGTAATAGGTCACTTGGCAGACTCTCCCGTTCGCTCGCAGATTTGCAAGATGTGATCAACCACCTGCTCAATCGACATGCCTGTTGTATCCACCAAAACGGCATCTTCCGCCTGGCGCAACGGTGCCACCTCTCGCTGTGTATCCCGACGATCCCGCTCCTCGATTTCTTTTTCCAGCTCGGCAAGGTCTGTCTCGGTTCCTTTTTCACGCAGTTCTTTCCATCGTCTCTCTGCTCGTTCACGACTGGAAGCTGTCAGAAAAATTTTCACCTCGGCATCAGGCAGGACATGTGTTCCGATATCTCTGCCGTCCATGACCACATTCCCTTGTTCGGCGAGCTGTCTCTGCAGTACCAGCATTTGTTCGCGAACAGGACCGTAGCTCGCTACAATAGAGGCGTACTGGCTGACCTCTGTGGAACGAATCTGATCCGTTACGTCGATGTCATTCCAGAACACGCGTTGGCGACCAGCTTGGCGCACCAGCCCAATCTTGTTGTTTTTCAAAAGCGCAGAAACTGCGGACTCGTCGCTGATCGGAAGCTGCTCGTGGGAAACGCCCCAGGCAAGAGCACGGTACATGGCACCCGTGTCGATATAGACGTATTCCAGTTGCCCTGCCACCTTCTGTGCGACGGTGCTTTTCCCTGCTCCCGCAGGTCCATCAATTGCTATGTTCATTCACTTCTCACCTGCTATGTACAGTAGTTCAGAAAGGGAGTAAAACAAGAAAAGCTTCTGCCCGAAGCCTGTTCCCATTCATGTGGAGAAAAACACACATATGACCGTAAACGGTCTACGAAAACGATCGTTGCCGTTTTCTATGTTATCTATAATAGTACCATAGTATGGAAGCATGCGCAAACCTTTAGGGCTTGTCTGACACGCCTTCCAAGCGTTCTGTCTCGATCAGAAAAGCGCGAGCAGGAACGTATTGTATCAGGATTTCCCCGGCTGTCAGCGCGATGGCGCAGGCCACAATTCCAATCATGATGCCTTTCTCTACCCGTCTGGAAAATCGGCGAAAACGCTCGTCGTACTGACTGGTCAATGGGGTCACTTCCTTTTGGCAAAGCGTCAATCCTCGACGCCTTTTTTGCGAAGCTCTAGCTGTCTTTCGTAACACGCCCTAACCACTTTTACCCGATCCTGTTCACTGATATTCGTAAACTTCCCTGATATCCACTGATGCAAGCCCTTCTCTTCCGGCGCCTTTTGTCTGACGACCTCCAGTTCGGCAAATGCATGCTGCACCTGGCCAGTTCGGCTAGGCAGCGATATCCAGACCTGGAGCAAATCCTTTTCCCGCAAACGATAGGACTCGTCGCAACTGAAAGACAGACCGCCACCGCTGATGTCGATCGTTCGCGCCAAAAAATGATAGCGCCGCATCGGGTCCTGATGCTTTACGGCGATGTCCAGCGTCGTTTCGATACGCAAGTAATTGCGCCGTTGTGTGCGCACAATCTCCTCTTTATTCGGCAATTGCAACAACAGCACCGGGATATGCGCGCTTTCTCTGCCGACGATGGAGGTATGGAACTCATAGCGAGAGCCGTCCTCTCCTACGTACCAGACCAGGCAGCTTGTGCCGGGCCGAAATACCCCGGTTCTTCCCGTGTTTTCACTGGTCGGCAATTCGATAGAAGCTACCTCTTCTGTCAAGTCGGTGACGCGGCTTTTGAAAGCATCCAACTCTGTTTCTTCTTCAGAGGAACCCGTGAAGTGAAGTCGTATGGTTTGTCCTACTCGTGGAAGCATCATATAGCAAATGTTCCTCCTTTTCCCTCTCACCCCCTCATTATATACTCTTTTCTTTCGAATCAGCAAATAGGGAAAGCCGTCAAATTCAGCTTTCCCCTTGCATTTTTCCGCGCTTATTGCTGATTCTCCCGGTCTGTGCCAGTCTCCATTTTCACGACTTCTTCCTCGTCGCCGTTCATGGCGTTGATGTACACCATGTATGAATTTCCTTCAAAGCTGCCCGTCAGCTCCCAGGTCAAAACTTCTTTGCCGTCATTTTTCCCTTCGATCAAAGCCAGCCGCTCGCTGGTGACTTTCACGCTCGGATTTACTTTTTTGCGCGCCTCTTCTTTGGACAGACGCGGCTTGGACAGCAGGCGTTGTTTGTGATTGAACAAGTATTCCGTAGAGTTGAATGCGGTCACTTCTCCGTTGTCCAGCGCGATCTCAATCGTCACGGAATCCGGATAGATGCGCACGCCATCCTGGACGGGCACAAACGTGAACAGCGCATTGCGGTCATAGCTGTCGATCTCGGAAACAACCATATCCCCGAAGCCATGCTTGCGCAAAAACTCTTCGCCTCTCTCTTGCGCTTGCTTCATATCGAGTTTTTCTTCCCCGATCTCACGCTCGTTCATCATCCAGACGACTTTGCCGCCGCGTTTGGTCACATCGAGGTTGATCGCCGCTTTCTGTCCGTTCGGAATGACGCGGACACTGTAAGCTGTGTACGTTTGTCCTTTTCCGTTTTCATCGACTTCCACCTTGGCGTCAGACGCGTTGATGCGCAAAAATTCCAGTGCGCTTTTCTTCGCATCCTCAGCGGTGGCGGGCTTGCCGTCAATTCCCTGGATTCGTTGCTGTTTTTTCTTGTCCAGGCTCTGGATGCCCACTCCCCAGTCCAAATCCGGAAACTCCTGCACTTTTTTCTCGATCGTCTGGAATCCGTCTACGATTGTGTTGTCCGACTTCTTGTCGTCTGACGCGAGCGCCGTCTCTACGTCCATCCAGCGCAGTTGCTTGTCGATGACATTGGCCTGGACGTTGCGAAGCTGGTCCTGAATGTCCTGGGCTTGTTTATGCAAGCTTTTCAAGGTGCCGTACTCCTTGTCGCTAAGCGGCTCCTTGTCCAAATCGCGCACAGCAACCCGGTAAGAGAAATCGGCTACACGCGAAAGCATCTCCTCTGTGTTGCTGAAAGGCATCAACGTAAGCGGAAGCTGGCCCACATCCGATTGGGCTGCGTAGGCAAGTCGCCAAACGTTGGTCAAGGTCGGCGTCATTTGCCGGCGGGAATTGACGACCAATGACTTGCCCAGTTCGTCATGCAATTTGTCGATATGGTAAGTCAAGTCGTGAAAAGCCCGCTGATACGAGTTTTCCGCTTTGATCAAAACCGAGTTTTTTTCGTTGTGCTCCTGGTACCCCCACATCCCCGCGCCCACCAAGGCAACCAAGGCTATGGGTAACAAGACGCGCGCCGTTGCTCCATATACCATCCCTTGCCACTCCTTCTATTCTGATTGAAAAGCCTTTACCTGCAAAAAATATGCTTCCCGATTTTTTTGACTTGCGGCCTGCTCCAAATCCATTTGGACGTCGCTGTTACCGGGTTGAAGTAGTAGGTGCAGCCTCCCGATGGGTCCCACCCGTTCAATGCATTTTTGACAGCCTTGCGCGCACTCTCGTTCGGGGCCAGCCAGATTTGCCCGTCCGCCACTGCCGTGAATGCTCGCGGCTCAAAAATGACAGCCGATGGCGTATCGGGAAAGGACGGGCTTTTGACGCGGTTTAAAATGACGGCAGCAATCGCCACCTGGCCTTCAAACGGTTCTCCTCTGGCCTCTCCGTACACGGCATTCGCCATCAGCTTGAGGTCGTTCTCCGATATCCGCGAAGGATGAAAGCTCGCTTTGGACTTTGTCTGGCTTTGCTTTGCCGGTGCTGCCATCTGTGTCCCGCGTGCGGCCACCGCGCTGTTTTCATTGGAGAAAATCTCGTACCCGCAAAAGCCTGCCACCACGAACAAGATCAGCACACCTGCGATCCAGATTTTTTGCACGGCATAAGTCCTCCTTGGCATGAATTGAAATCTTTGCATAGTGTTAGTGGAGGAAGAATGGATTATGCATGAAAATGCGAGAGGAATCGCCAATCCAGAGGCTTCCAGCACAAAAAGACCGATACGCTTGGCATCGGTCTTTTTGTCTGGCTTGCTATTTGTTTTTTACGATTCGTCAATGCGAAAATGCTGGTCGTTGTCGCACAAGCATTGCTTGAATCCCGTTTCCACTTGCCCGCCTGGTCCCCTGCGACCGCGGAGGGTAAATTTTTCTCCACATACATTGCATTGAATGGTCACTTTTGCTCGTTCGGATTTCAGCACGTCTCGTCTCCTCCTTATCGTCTATTGTGGACGCGAAGAAAGATTTTTAGAACCGTATTCATGAGCGCGCTGCACCTTTTTCAAGCCTTGCCACCAAAGGATCAGCATGAATGGCACGATGACTACCAGCCAGTTTTGGATCGAAAGAAAAATGGCGTTGTACAAAGCGTGAAGTCCAATCGGCAGGACGATGGACAGCCAGAGAAACGTTTTTTCCTGCTTGCTGTTTTGCGAGAACTTGGCCCGCCCCAAATAATAGCCCATCCATACAGCGAAAAGCGCGTGGCTGGAGACAGGCAAAAAGGCGCGCCAGAAGGCAATATTCATCCCGTTGATGATCAAATAAAACAAGTTTTCCAAAGTGGCAAAACCGAGCGACACGGCGACTGCATACACAATTCCATCGTAAGGCTCATCAAATTCCACATGCTTGTAGACTGTGAAAAAGATGACCATCCATTTGAAAAACTCTTCTACTACAGCGGACTGGATGATTTCCGCGACAATTCCGCTCCGCCAGTTCCATTCATTCTGCATGATGTACTGGAGTACCATAATCGGAATCACCAGCAGCATCCCAAAGATAAACGACCGGATAACCATGGAAATCGGTTCCGGTTCGAGACTGTCACGCAGGTAAAAATAACTCATGATGGCGATACCGGGGGCAATTGCCGCGCCGATCATTGCGATCATCTTTTATTGCTCCTTTACACAAGGCTGTTATTCATCGTACCATGAATAATGGTTGATGAAAACCCGCTACAGGAGAGAGATCATGACAAAAAAAATATTGGTAGTCAATACTGGTGGCACGATCGCCATGTCCGTAGATGACACAGAAGGCGTCAAACCGCTGGATGACCAAGCTGTAAACAAAATCCTTCCTTTTTTAGAGCGTTACGCGGACGTCACCATGAAAAACGTACTGAATTTGCCAAGCCCGCACATGACTCCCAAGATCATGAACGACTTGCGTCTGCAAATCGAAGAAGAATTTCGCCAGGAGCAGTATGATGGGGTCGTCATCACGCACGGAACCGATACATTGGAAGAGACAGCGTATTTCCTTGACCTGACGCTTTCCGTCAATGTTCCGATCGTTGTTACCGGGGCTATGCGCAGCAGCAACGAGCTTGGCGCTGACGGTCCGGTCAATCTGATTTCCTCCGTTCGCGCTGCCGCTGATCCAGCCAGTCTGAACAAAGGCGTGATTGTCGTGTTCAACGATGAAATCCACGCCGCTTGCCATGTGACGAAAACCCATACGAGCAACGTCGCCACATTCCAATCGCCGCAATACGGCCCGATCGGAACAATCGCGAAAAAAAGCGTGCAGTATCATCACGCTCCATTGGATCGCGAGCATTACAACATCACCCACGCCGATGCGAATGTGCCGCTGATCAAGGCCGTTGCCGGCATGGAGCCAGCTTGGCTGCAATTTTTGCTGGAGCAACCGATTGACGGATTGGTCATCGAAGCATTCGGTCTCGGCAATCTACCGCCAGCGATCATCCCGACGCTGCAGCAACTGCTGGATCGCGGAATCCCGATCGTGCTCGTGTCCCGCTGCTACAATGGACAAGTTCAGGACATTTACGACTACGAAGGCGGCGGCCGCAAGCTGAAAGAAATGGGCATTATTTTCTCTAACGGTCTGAATGGTCAAAAAGCTCGCCTCAAGCTGATCGTCACCTTGCAGACGACGCGCGACTTCCAGGAACTGCAAAAGTTGTTTGATCAATAAAAATGAAATGAACAAACCCCCTCTTTGCTTCGACAAGGAGGGGGTTTTCATTGCTTTTCCGCTTTTGTTCAACCAAAAAACAAAGGCTTCGCCCACATGAGGCGAAGCCTGTTTCTTCTCAATATATGGAGGGTCGTTTGTTTGATTAAACCCAGCCGCGGAAGCGAGAAGCTTCTGCCATTTTGCGTGCACCGACCATGTAAGCGGAAAGGCGCATGTCCACACGGCGCGTTTGCGACAGGGAATAAACACTTTCAAACGAGCGAACCATTACTTTTTCCAATTTCTCTTCTACTTCTTCTTCGCTCCAGTAGTAACCTTGGTTGTTCTGTACCCACTCGAAGTAAGAAACGGTTACACCACCAGCACTTGCCAGTACGTCTGGTACAAGCAGAATGCCGCGCTCAGTCAAAATCTTGGTTGCTTCGAGTGTAGTCGGGCCGTTAGCCGCTTCTACGACGATTTGCGCCTTGATGTTGTGAGCGTTTGCAGCAGTGATTTGGTTTTCGATAGCCGCTGGTACGAGAATGTCGCAATCCAGTTCAAGCAGCTCTTTGTTCGTGATGGTGTTGTTGAACAACTTCGTTACGGTACCGAAGGAATCGCGACGATCGAGCAAATAGTCGATATCCAAACCGTTTGGATCATGCA
Organism: Brevibacillus sp. FSL K6-0770; assembly: GCF_038000275.1. Classification (NCBI taxonomy): domain Bacteria; kingdom Bacillati; phylum Bacillota; class Bacilli; order Caryophanales; family Paenibacillaceae; genus Brevibacillus; species Brevibacillus sp. FSL K6-0770. The sequence goes on along the minus strand of NZ_JBBOBQ010000001.1, from coordinate 2,457,788 downwards.
GAGCGCCGTAAGCATCGGAGATACCTACTACTTTTGCTCCTGCATCGTGCATGAATTTCGCCAGGTAGCTACCAGCGTTACCAAAACCTTGAACGACAACGCGTGCACCTTTTACATCGATGTTGCGGCGTTTTGCTGCTTCGCGAATGCAAATGGTAACCCCTTTGGCTGTTGCTGTTTCACGTCCATGCGAACCACCAAGTGCAATCGGTTTACCGGTAATGAAACCAGGCGAGTCAAATTCACGGATACGGCTATATTCGTCCATCATCCATGCCATGATTTGCGAGTTCGTGAAGACGTCCGGAGCCGGAATGTCTTTCGTTGGACCCACAAGTTGGCTGATTGCGCGAACGTAACCGCGGCTCAGTCTTTCCAGTTCACGGAAGGACATTTCACGCGGGTCGCAAATGATACCGCCTTTACCACCGCCATATGGCAGGTCGACGATACCGGCTTTGAGGCTCATCCAGATAGAAAGTGCTTTAACTTCATCCTCAGTAACTTCCGGGTGGAAACGAATGCCCCCCTTGGTCGGACCAACTGCATCGTTGTGCTGAGCACGATAGCCCGTAAACACCTTTACTTCGCCGTTATCCATGCGAACCGGAATGCGTACGGTCAAAACGCGTAGCGGCTCCTTCAAGAGTTCAAACATCGATTCTTGGTAACCTAGTTTATCCAGTGCTTCCTTGATCACCGTTTGAGTCGAGTGCAGCAAGTTCAATGTTTCTTGCTTTTCTTTCCCTTCGGTGCTTTCGGTTACCACGTCTTGATTACCCATTACTTACCACCTCAAAAATGTTATCGGTCAATGCAGCCTTTAGTATACACGCTTGTATCAGGTATGAGAAGCGAAAAAAAGTTTTTTTTCCATTTCGAAAACGTTTTCTTCTGTTTGCCTGCATATAAATACAACTATTTACCAGCCGCTTGTATCAGCAAACGAATGGCCCGGACGCGGCTTCCTGTCCCTAAAAACGCACACTGCTTGGTCGTTGTAGTGTTCCCAAAGTGCACACTTTCATTACCGAACCCATCGATTTATGTCATAATGGAAACAGTAATTCTGGAAGTTTATTCATGGAGGCGTTTTTATGAAAAAAAATAACATTTTGTTCGTTTACGCTCATCCAGACGACGAAACCTTCGCGTCCGGCATCACGATTTCCAAATACACCCAGGAAAACAAGGCAGAGTGCCACTTGCTTTGCGCTACGAGAGGCCAAGCTGGCAAGCCAGGCAATCCCCCGCTTTGCTCCATCGAACAATTGCCCGCATACCGCGAGCAGGAATTGCGAGAGGCTGCTTCCCTTCTCGGACTTGCGAGCGTGGAGCTGTGGGATTATCAGGATAAGCTGTTGAATACAGTGCCCGTCGACGAGCTGGTCAAGCGCATTCATCAAGCGATCGAGGTATTGCAGCCTGCTGTCCTCGTTACGTTTGCCCCGCATGGCATCTCGGGACACCCGGACCATCAGGCGATTTCCCAAGCCACAACCAAGGCTGTCCAGACGTTGGGTGCTGAGACGAGCGTGCGCAAGCTCTACTACGCGACACGCCCTTCCAATGGACCGTTCGGAGCGATCGAGCCGCCGTTTTCCGATCCGATCGAGAACATTACTACCATCATCAACGCTCCCGAGTACAAACCGCAAGTGGCAGCCGCCCTGCGTGCGCACAAAACGCAGCACCTCTCGGTAGAGCGCGTCTTCCCGGGTGTTCCTTCCGGCGGATTTGACGTGGTTCCGCCAAGCAACCACTACATTTTGGCCTGGCACAATCTGCCTAGCTATTCCGTTTCCGCTGACAAAAAAGAAGCCGACTTGTTCGAAGGCATGGGCGTCTGAAAATAATCGAGACAGCAAAAGCACCTAGTAGCCACTAGGTGCTGTTTATTCTCCCAGGCACTTCACCATTTCCTTGCGTCTCACGTGAAATGTCTGCATATTTCCTTGACAGCATCGTCGGCAACGACAACCTTGCCGTATTCTTCCAGGACATAAATCGTTGTCGGCGTCGCTTCCCCGTACTCAGAGAGAATCGCAATCAATTTGTGGTATCGCTCCTGATCCAATTCCACCTCTTCTAACACCAGATGATATTTCCCCTGGTAGAAGTAGGCCGCCCCTCCATTGGTCAGCAAAGCATTGATACGGTGGGCAGCTTCAACCATATGCTCAAAGTCACGGAAGGCGTAAATGATTAGATCGCTTTCCTCTAGGGTGACTTCTAATTCATATACTTCCTCGTCCTCGAATTCTTCTTCTTTTCCGTCCTTTGAGCCTGTTTTGCCGCGAGTAACGATCACGACCATACCCTGAGCTGGCAAGGCGAACACTTCAACTGCAACAGGCCCTGACACTTCAAACCCTAACTCGTGATAAGCCTGCTCCATCATGTCGTTGAACAGTTCATGAACTTTAGGAATGTCACGCCACATGTCTTCTTTTTCTATCCCGCGCTCTGTTAGGTCGTCAAACGTTAAAAAGATTCGTATTTTGTCTTGACCAAGGCGTTCAACACGCATGACTGTCCCTCCTCGCCATCCAGTCGTACTACAAAATATGATGCTGAGCCTGTAAGAGTTCTCCGCATTTTCCGACGAATGCCTGCGCTGCATTCAACCATTTTTTTCGCATTTGGGAAAATCCGGGGTAGTCCTATCATATCACATTTAGTAGCGGGAACATAGCCACCTGACACTCTACGCGGCTCTTCGTGCACTTTCGCACACACGTGTCGATTCGGACGTTTGAAAAGCAAACTTTGTAGCAGCCTGTCATTTCCTGCGCTTTCCCAGGAAAAGCTGCTCGCGTTATCGCCATCCAATCATGAGCGCGACTGTGGCCGCCAGGAAGGTGGGAACGGGCATTTTGACAAATTGGATCAGCAGGACAAAAAAGGAGAAGAAGCATAACGGTCCATGGAGCCAGCCCGTTTGCAGCATGCGGCCGTACAGGTACTGGCTGATGTGAAAATGCAACAGCCCGAACAGCAAGGCAGTAGCTCCGATGAACAAAAGCGCGGACAGAATGATCTCCACAGGCGAAAACAGAAACATCGACACCCAATCCCCGATTCGCTCTGCATGCAAATGTTTCGCAGGAAAAACCTGCTGGGCAGCACTTCCCAATAGCCATGCCAGAAGTCCGACGAACAAGCTCCTCCCCATGACCAGCATGATTTTTCGAAGCCTCCCGATTTTTATCTTCCCCCCATATATATTGAATCCCGCTCGTTCGGGTTCCGGGCGCGCCTAGTCCGAACAGAAAAAAACGCCGCATGCTTGGGCGTTTGTTCTCGCGCAATCCTTTTTCGCTCTCCTGTTGCCCCTTCGCTTTGCCGTTTGTCTTTCTGCGTCCGCTTCACGCCTTGTTTTCCTGTTCGCGCAGCCGCTTGTGAATCCAGATAGCAGCCTGCGCGCCGTCTCCCATGGCGATTGCAACCTGCTGGGAGTGGCAAGCGATGTCCCCGACTGCCCAAACGTTGGGATGATCCGTCTCCTTTGTGCGCGGGTTCGTTCTTACGTGGCCTTTTTCATCGATATGTACAGAAAAGGCTTGCAACAGTCCGGTCTTGGCCGTCGCACCAGGGAAAGCCAAAAACGCCCGTGACACAGCCAGCTTTTCGCCGGAAGCAAGCTGCACGGTTTGCAGAAGGCCATCGGCTTGCACCAACTGTTCGACCCGCGCTTCATGGTAGTCGATCTTCAGACGGTTGAGGATGGCATGCTCCTGGTCGCTGACCGCGCTGCCCCCATGGTTGATCACGAGCAGACTGCGCGTGTAATACGACAGCTCCTCGGCCATCCGGACAGCGTGCTTGCCATCGCCGATAACCGCTGTTGTTTGCTCGACACATTCATAGCCGTCACAATCCGGGCAAATGAATACCGATAGCCCAAGACAGTCGCGCAGCTCGGCAATTGCCGGGAAAGGATCGGCCATTCCCGTTGCCATGACCAGCGTTTTCGCCCGCAGTTTATTGGCCTGACCCTTGACTGTCACGAAAAACTCTCCATTCGCAGCAACTGAAAGGTCTGTAACCTCATCCACGATGAACTCGGCACCAAACCGGGCCGCGTGCTTTTGCCCTTCCTGACGAAAAAAATCGCCACTGACCCCTTCGGAAAATCCGAGGATGTTCCGGTAGGCTTTGGCGACTGCTGATCGTCCTCCCGGCGCATCGATCACGACCACGCGCCGCAAGCTTCTGGCGAGCTGAATTGCCGTCTGGAGTCCTGCAATTCCGCCGCCTACAATGATGGTATCGTACATCGCAAGTCCCCCACTGCTCCAACGGTTTGCCATTAGCATAACCGCTGCGCTCCGAAACCATTACGGAGCGAGCGGGACAAGCACGACTTTTCCTTCTACAAGCTGTGCCTGCGTATGAAAGCCGTTATATCTGGCGATGCGCGAAACGTTGGAATTGTTGCCGAAGTACTTGCGAGACAACATGAACAGCGTCTCGCCTTTTTGCACGACATGCTTGACGACTCGCGGTTTTTGCGCCGTCTCTGCCGGCTTCTGCACAGGAGTTGCCGTCGCGGGCGCCGCTGGTGGCTTGGCTTGCGTCTGAACGGGCTTGTTTTCCTTTTTGGGAGTGGTTGCCGGAGTGCTGCTCGCGACTGGAGTGGCCGGAGCAGGGGTGGCAGAAACGCCCGAAGTTGGCTCCACAGGGGCAGGAGCAGGCTTGCTGGTCGCTTCCTCTGTCCCTTTTTGCTCGGCTGCTGCTGATGTCTCGGCAGGCGTAGCCGGAAGAACAACCGAAGTCGGTTCGCTCTCTGATGTAGTTGGAGTGCTTTCCGCCTTCGCCACCGTCTCGTCGCTCTCGCTAACCGCTTGTGTCTCTACGGCTTCCGTGTTTCCTTCTGTGCTGCGGGCAACGTTCGCTTTATACAGTTCAAAGCCAATCAATCCGAAAAACAAAATCCCGAATACGAAGAGTCCTGATTTGACCCATGTTTTAAACCGTACCGACGACGTTTTTGTCCGATTATGCCGGGAGCGTCGAGGCGGCAATTGGTTCATTTCCAGATTCACTCTTCCTCCCCCTTTGCCTTTTTGAGTGTCCTTTGCAAATAAAACGCCAGCGAAACATCAATGACAATATGGGCGACAATCGGCGGCCATATTGTCATTTGCTGCTCCATCAGCATCCCCAACAGCCAGCTAGTGCCAAATACGCTTACGATCAGGAGCGGCTTTTTCAAATAGCGCACATGCACGAGCGTAAAAAGAAAGCTCGTCCAGCCATTTCCGGCAAACGGTTGGATCACGCCGCGAAACAGCCACTCCTCAGCAAATCCGACGATCACACAGATCATGACGGTCATGCCCGGAGACATGGCTCCAAAAATCTTCTCGTTCAAGCTGCCATCGTCCTGCCAGCGCTTGGGTAAAAAAATCTCCATGACCAGGTTAAGCACAACGATGCCTACTGCTACACAGCACGCAATCCCTATTCCCGGCCAGCCTTGAAAGCTGAACAGGCCGAGCGTGCCTTTCCATCCGTGGACCCAGAAGCTGCTTATCGCCGCTGCTGCCAAGACCAATCCTTGCGTCAGCCACAGATTCATGCGCAGCGTGGCTTCATCCACCTCTAGCCCACTTTCTTTCACTTGCGTAATCTCTCCTTCTTATTTTTTCGGCAAAAGCATGTCCAACGCCTGCCGCAAGTTCCAACTGTTTTGTGCTTCTCTTTGCAAAAGCGCTGTCTGTCTGCCTTCGTAGCTTTCCCGCTGCAAGCCGCAGCGGGAGCAACAAAAGCGGGTAAAGCCGAGGTCGGATTCCCCGAAGTATTGATTCAAATGCTTGCGCAGACAACGATCCGTCAGTACGTACGATCTCATCTCAGCCAACTTTTTCTGTTTGACCGCTTTGCGTTTTTCCGTCTCCTGCCAAATGTCCTGCACAGGATTCGCCATTTCCGTCGTCGTGCTCACCTGCGCCTTGACCAGTGCTCTTTCGGTATAAAACGTGAGCATCGCTGCCATTTCCTCAGACATGTCAATCGAAGCCAGTGCTTTTGGATCGGGAGGCGCTCCCGCACCGTAAAGTTGGCAAAACTGCTGAATCTGCGCGGGTGTGGGATATTCTTTGTCCAGCATGTACTGATGAAGGTGGATATCGTCCTGGGAGTAAAGCAGCATCGCATAGCCAGGCTGGCCATCCCGCCCGATTCTGCCGATTTCCTGCGAATACGCCTCCAAGCTGGCGGGCAGCTGGTAGTGAATGACATAGCGGATGTCCGGCTTGTCAATGCCCATGCCAAAAGCGTTCGTGGCGATGATGACATCCAGCTCTCCCGCCAGAAACTGCGTCTGGATCAGCATTCGCTCCATGCTGTTCATGCCGCCGTGATAGCCGTCTACGTGCCGTTTTCCTTCGAGCTGGTAAGCTGCCACGAGCACCTCTACCGCCTGGCGCGTGCTGCAATAGACGATCCCCGGCCCCGCAAGCTGGTCAATCAGATCAAAGGTCAGCTGGCGGCGCTCGCTCTCGCCGCCGACTTCCGCCAAATCGTAGGCAATGTTGGCGCGATTGAGCGTTTGCACCACCACATTTTCCCGGTCAATGCCAAACAGGGAGCAAATTTCCTCACGTACCGCAGTGGTAGCTGTCGCGGTCACCGCCAAAACGGGAGGGTTCCCCAGTTGTTTGACCGTATCAGGCAAGCGCAAGTAGTCCGTGCGAAAATCATGGCCCCACGCAGAGATGCAGTGGGCTTCATCGATGGCAAAAAGGGAGACAGTGGCGCGTTTGAGCGCTTGCTGGACATACGGCTGTTGCAGCTTTTCCGGCGAGATATACAACAGCTTGCACTGGCCGGACGCGATCTTTTGCAGCACTTCCCGCGCTTCTGCCGCTTCCTGTGTGCTGTTCAGATAGGCAGCCGGAATTTTTCTTTTCGTTCGCAGCTGCTGCACCTGATCGACCATCAGCGAGATCAACGGGGAAACGACCACCGTGATACCCGGCAACAACAACGCGGGAAGCTGATAGGTCACCGATTTTCCGCCGCCCGTTGCCATCAGGCCAAGCACGCTTTTTCCCGCCAGCACCCTCTTTATGATCGACTCTTGACCGGGTCGAAATTCCCCGTAGCCAAAATGCTGTTGCAACTGCTGCTGCCATTCGTTATTCATTCGACTCCTCCTGCCTGCGGGCCAAAGCCAGCCGGATTTGCAAGTAACTGACAGTCGGGCCGACACGATCCTTGATGAGTCTGAGTCTGCTCGTTTGTAGCTGCTCGCTGGCGGCCATAATCGCCGCGCGCGTTTCCGAAGACAAGTAATCCGCAGCGTCCCACTCCGGGCAGCGCAAGGCGATCTCCACCAAATGATCCTCGACGGTGCTCTCTTTCACTTGTCTTTGCGCAGCAATCTCTGCTTTGTGTATTCCTCGCTGGACCAAAGCATACGTGCGGGCCGCGCTGTCGCTCAGCCGTGGATCGAGCTTGTTTTCCTGGACGACGAGCCGTGAAAGCAGGGGAAATGCCTGCTTCTCCTCGCTCAGTCGCAAAATGGAGGCAGCCAGCCCGTACCGAAACAGCAGCGTGAGATACACTTTGGACGATTGCTTTTGCTTCGCCAGCTGTCCGAGCGTCTTCCCCACTTGCGAGACGCCAGATAGCTGAGCGACCAACAATTCCTGCACTTGCGGCTGCAACGGCTCCCACAGGCGGAAAAGCTCCTCTGACAGCCCCGCTTCCCATGCTTCCCGCAACCTCGCTGGCCCGACCTGCTCTTTTACCCACTGCTGGACGGACTTGTCCATCACGACCGGCACGAATCCAAGATCTTTTCCAAGCAATTGCGATACAGTTTGCACAAGCAAGTGCAGCCGCTGCCAGAACGATTCGATGCGGGCTGCCAAATCAAAGCGGGTAAACGGCGCGAACCAGACAGCAAAACCGTACTTCTCATAAGCATGCTCGGCAAACTGGCGTCCGTTCGCCGTGACCAAAAACGTCGGTTTGGGACTTGGTCCCTCCCCTTCGCACGGTTGCAAATAGTCGTTTTGAAACAAAGTTGCAACAATTTTATCCCAATCCTCTTTTGAAAAACCGGGAAACATCCGATAATACGGATAAAGGTTGTACAAATGCACATCCTGAAGAGTCTGGTTTGCTTTTCTGCCGCGAAGGATGTAGTAAGCTGCCTGAAGCGTTCTTTCGTTCGCCAGAGGAAGCATCGCATTCAGAGCGACAGCGCATAAAAGCTCTCGTTCCTCTGCCACACTGTTTTGACTGTTCATGTGTACTCCTTGCTATTGTTCTTTTATTCTTTTTGCGGCCCTAACGACTGCACACTTTTCACTGGATTGGATTTGGAGGATTTCTTTATGACAAAACGATTGAAAAAGTCAGAATTTATGATGGCGTACATGATCATCATAACACTTGCATGTACCGTTGGTGGATTTTTTTTCGGCGCACATTATATGAAGACATCCATTGAGGCCGAGCAAGCGGCAGCTATGGAAGCCAAACAAAAAGAAGCCGAAAAGGAAAAGATGCTGCGTGAACAAAAGCTTTACAGTGAACAGGACTTCATCCGGTTTTATTATGCGGTTTACGCTCCCGTGCTTGAACTGAAGCAGGCGCATTTCGAAACGATGGCGAACTGGGGCAGCCTCGATCAAAAAGCGCGCACGGATGCGCTCAAGCAATTGGAGAAACAAGCCGATCAGACGATCAAAGACCTGGACAAAACCGTGCCGCTCCCGACCTCCCCACTGCTGGCACAGGCCCACACGCAATTTACGAACAGTGTACGGGCTTATTTGGATAGTATGGAGAATATCCGATCCGCTCAGAATAGTAATGCCTCAACGCCTGCCGTCATCGCTTCCGGCTTGACGCTTGCCCAAAACAGCTGGCTGACGGCCCAGGAAATGGTCTACCATTCGGTTGCTGCCTGGGAATCGGCCTACGTCGAGAAAAAGCCGATGCCAAAAGCAGCGCCTGCGACCGTTTCTGTGGAACAGTGGAAGCAGTATCCGTTCCACTACCGGACCTATCTGGCTGCTTTGTTTATGTCGGCGAACAAACAATGGGGCAGCTACAATCCGGAAGACTTGACCGCGCGTCTGGATCTGCTCCTGGCCTCTACTGAGTCGCAAACGCTGGGAATCAAGGACGTGGCCGCGGCAGTGAAGGTTTTGAACGCCACAGATGCTGTCCATGCTGGTGATTTCAAAAAGTTGAATGGCAAGCTTTATTCTGTCCTAAGTACCCCTGAAATTCCGCTTTACAAGTAGTCGTACATTTTTAGACTGATTCAATCTTGAAATCTTGTGAACAAGAGCATACAATGGTCTATGATAGTGGACGTACCACTTCGCAACGGGAGGTGAAACCACGATGACTACATGGGTAGATAAAGACACTTGTATTGCTTGCGGTGCTTGTGGCGCCACGGCTCCTGACGTCTTTGATTACGACGACGAGGGCCTTGCGTTCAACAAGTTGGATGACAACGCAAACAGCGTTGAAATCCCGGATATCCTTCAAGACGACGTTCGCGACGCCGCAGAAGGATGCCCGACCGATTCTATCAAAGTGGAATAGTATTCCAGCAACCAAACCTCTTACGTACTTTGTATGTAAGAGGTTTTTCAGTTTTTTTCCACTACTCCGCCATTCTGAACGGACAGTCGGCATTTTCCCGTTTCTTATTTTTTGATTTTTCGGTAAGATAAAATCATGCAGAAAAACCGAACATTCTCGCGCGTTTTTCCCATTTTTTGTGAGACTAATATCTTAACGTTCGGTTTTAAGTTGTTTTTGACCATTAAACACACTCCAATCAACTAATATTCACGAACGATAAATCTATTTTTCTTGGCATCGTTCATTTTTTCTTGTTTTTCTGCTTGACGCTGTCATTTTGCCGTGATATCTTAAGTACAAATCTTAGGAAACACCACATCACCAACAGCGATGACGAAGAAATGCTGTGCCAAAGAAATCCTCAGAGAGCCGATGAATTGCTGCAAATCGGCGGTTTCTTCCACAGATAAGCACTTCTGAGCTGCTGCGTCGAACAGGCGATGAAGTCGTCACAAGTAGGCGCGAACGGTAGATCCGTTATCTCTACAGGTCATGTACCTGCCAAGGCTCTTTTTTGAGAAAAGAAGAGCGAATGAGGGTGGCACCGCGAAGCAAGCCTCTCGTCCCTCACTGTTCTGTAATAGGAGCAGTGTGAGAACGGGAGGTTTTTTTATTGATTTATTTAGGAGGAGAGAGACATGTTCACTGACAAATTGATTTTGCGCATTCCAGGCCCTACCCCCATCCCCCCTCGCGTGCAGTTGGCGATGAGCCAGCCGATGATTGGACACCGCAGCGGCAAATTCTCTGCTCTGTTCGCACGCACGGCGGAAAGACTGAAACCTTATTTCGGCACGACCCAAGACGTGTACATCCTCGCAGGCAGCGGAACCAGCGCGCTGGAGACAGGCGTGGTCAACACGCTGCAACCCGGAGATGAAGCTGCCGTGCTCATCAGCGGCGCTTTCGGCGAACGCTTTGCGAAAATATGCGAGCGTTACGGCGTGATTGCCCACCGCCTGGAAGTACCGTGGGGCGAAGCTGTTACACCGGAGCTGGTCGAAGCTTTTCTCAAAGAAAAGCCGCAAGTAAAAGCTGTTTTCGCAACGTACTGTGAGACTTCTACCGGGGTGCAAAATCCGATTGCCGAGCTGGCGAAAACGATCCGCACTCATTCCGATGCCCTGTTTATCGTAGATGCAGTCAGCTGCCTGGGCGCAGTGGCTTGCGAAATGGATGCCTGGGGCGTCGACATCCTCGTAACGGGCTCGCAAAAAGCGTTCATGCTGCCGACAGGTCTCGCCTTCCTCGCTGCAAGCGAACGAGCCTGGAAAGTCATTGAGGCAAACAAGCCGCTCGCTTTCTACCTCGACCTGAAAGCGTACCGGAAAAGCCTCGCCGATCAGACAACACCGTACACTCCGGCCGTTTCCCTGATTTTTGGTCTGGCCGAGGTACTCGATATACTCGATGAGGAAGGGCTGCCTGCAATCATCAAGCGCCACGAGCTGATGCGCGACATGACCCGCGCTGCCATGCGCGCACTGAACGTCAACCTGATGGCCGAAGACGCCTATGCCGCTGCCACCGTCACCTCCTGCGACCCACAAGGCGCTTTTGACGCGGAGGCGCTGCGCAAAGTATTGACGAAGCAGTACAACATCACCATCGCTGGCGGACAACAGCACATGAAGGGGAAAATTTTCCGCATCGGACACATGGGCTACTGCGAACCGCTCGACGTTCTGCAAGTGATCTCTGCCATTGAAATGTCGCTTCACCAAATCGGTGCCCCAGTCGAGCTGGGTGCCGGTGTCAAAGCTGCCCAGGAGGTGCTCATCGCACATGTATAAAGTTCTGATTACTGACCCACTTAGCGAATTTGGTATTCAACAATTGCTGGACGCCGAGGACGTGGAAGTCGTCCGCAAAACCAGCCTCTCCCCTGCCGAGCTTTTGGAAATCATCGGCGATTACGACGCTTTGCTCGTCCGCAGCCAGACACAAGTGACAGCGGAAGTTCTCCAGGCCGGAAAAAATTTGAAGGCGGTAGGACGCGCCGGGGTCGGCGTAGACAACATCGATATCGCCGCAGCTACGCAAGCTGGTATTCCGGTCATCAATGCCCCGGACGGCAATACGATTTCTACGGCGGAGCATTCCTTTGCCATGCTGATGGCAGTCGCCCGCAACATCCCGCAAGCACACAAAAAACTCGTGGACGGAACATGGGATCGCAAAAGCTTCCAAGGGGTCGAGCTGAACAAAAAAGTGCTCGGCGTAGTCGGAATGGGCCGGATCGGTTCTGAAGTTGCCAAGCGCGCCAAAGCATTCGGCATGAGCGTCATGGGCTTCGACCCGTTCATGACCGAGGAACGCGCGCAAAAAATGGGCGTCATCCATGCCACTGTCGATGACATTTGCCGTCAAGCAGATTTCATCACGGTGCATACCCCATTGACAAAAGAAACCCGCCACATCATCAGCACGCGCGAATTTGCCAAAATGAAAGAAGGCGTCCGCCTGATCAACTGCGCACGCGGCGGGATCATCGACGAAAAGGCGCTGTACGAAGCGATCACAAGCGGCAAAGTTGCCGGAGCCGCCCTGGACGTGTTTGAGGAAGAGCCGCCAGTAGACAACCCGCTCGTAGGTTTGCCGCAAGTCGTTACCACTCCTCACCTGGGAGCATCGACAGTCGAAGCGCAAGAAAACGTGGCGGTCGATGTGTCCGAAGAAATCTTGAAGGTGCTGCGCGGCGAGCCGTTCAAAAACGCGGTGAACTTGCCGTCCATCCCTGCGCACGTCATGGAAAAGGTGCAACCGTACTTCCAACTGGGCGAAAAGCTGGGGCATTTCCTCGCACAAGTCACGGTTGGCTCGATCTCCGAGGTCGCGATCAAGTACAGCGGCGAGCTGACCGATGTGGATACTTCGCCGCTGACCCGCACCGTCTTGAAAGGCGTTTTGTCCTTCCGTCTGGGCGAGGTTGCAAACTACGTGAATGCACCGCTTCTGGCAAAAGTCCGGGACATCACCGTTACGGAGCAAAAAACGGCGCAAAACAAAGGCTTTACCAACCTGCTGACCGTCAGCCTGAAAACGACGCAGGAAACTCGCACCGTTGCTGGTACGCGCCTCAACGGATACGGCGCGCGCATCGTCAAAATCGACGACTTTGCGATCGACGTGGCTCCAGAAGGCTACTTGCTCTACATTCACCACAACGACCGCCCTGGTGTAATCGGACGCGTCGGTTCCATTTTGGGCGAAAACAGCGTGAACATCGCAACGATGCAAGTGGGCCGCCGCGACATTGGCGGAGATGCGATTATGATGCTCTCCGTTGACAAGCCGCTTACGCCTGAGCTGCTCGATACGATGGGCGAGCTGGCTGAAGTGAAAAGCGTTACGCAAATCGAACTGTAGACAGGGGCCCTCCCCTTTTGCTTCTGATCGCCAAAAAGACCTGGCTATTCATCTGCCGGGTCTTTTCCTTTACCCTTATTTTTGTTAGCGCTATAATGGGACGAGATGATTTTACACCAAGAAAGGAGTTTCTTATGACGAACCAGGCGTTGTTCGCCATCGGCATCTTTTTAGTTACCTACGCATTTATTATCAGCGAAAAATTGCACAGGACGATCGTCGCCATATGCGGCGGGATTTTGATGGTTCTGTTTGGCATCGTCTCGCAGGAGCAAGCGATACATCACATTGATTTCAACACGTTGGGCCTGTTGATCGGGATGATGATCCTCGTGACGGTGACGGCTAAAACCGGGGTGTTCAAATACGTGGCGATTCGCGCCGCCAAGCTGGCAAAAGGCAAGCCCGTTCGCATCCTCGTGTACTTGAGCATCATCACGGCTGTTGCTTCCGCCTTTTTGGACAACGTGACAACCGTGCTGCTGATCGTTCCGGTTACTTTCAGCATCGCCAGACAGCTGGAACTGAATCCGATCCCGTTTTTGATCAGCGAAATTATCGCATCGAACGCGGGTGGTACAGCGACATTGATTGGTGACCCGCCCAATATCATGATCGGCAGTTCGGTTCCAGAACTGGATTTCATGGCGTTTCTCGTCAATTTAAGCCCGGTCATTGTCATCATCATGGCGCTGACGATCTTGTGTCTCGTGTTCATTTATCGCAAGCAACTACATACGTCGCCTGAGTTGAGTGCGCGAATCATGCAGCTCAATGAGCGCGACGAAATCACGGATTCGGTCTTGCTGAAAAAATCGCTGACGGTAATGGCTCTGACGATTGTCGGCTTCATGCTGCACGGCGCGCTCCATCTCGAATCGGCCACGATTGCGCTCACTGGCGCTTTCCTGCTTCTCCTCATCACCGGAGAGCATTACTTGGAGGAAGCGATCAGCAAAGTGGAGTGGAATACGATCTTCTTTTTCATCGGCTTGTTTGTCCTCGTGTCGGGGCTGGTGGAAACAGGCGTGATTGCCAAGCTGGCGAGTCAGGCGATCCAGCTGACAGGCGGCGATTCGTTGAAGACCTCCCTGCTGATTTTGTGGATGAGCGCCATTGCCTCCGCTTTTGTCGACAACATCCCGTTTGTCGCCACGATGATCCCGATGATCAAAGAAATGGGCGCTTTGGGCATCACCAACCTGGAGCCGCTTTGGTGGAGCCTTGCTCTCGGCGCCTGCCTCGGTGGAAACGGAACGCTCATCGGAGCCAGCGCCAACGTCATCGTCGCAGGGCTGGCAGCCAAGGAAGGCCATCACATCGGCTTTGTCAGCTTCATGAAGGTGGCTTTCCCGCTGATGATCATGTCGATCGTCGTCTCGCATTTGTACGTCTACTTGCGCTATTTTATTTGGTGAGGAGGGCTATGCTTGCTCCAATACACATTTGATGAAAAAATGATCAGTATTCAGGAACGTGCCTCGCAGCAGGATACGACTTATGTCATCGAAGTAAAATCGGAAGAAATGCGAGCGCGGCTAAAGCAGGTTCGCCAGTTTTTCGATGAGAACCGCGATTATACCGATGTCATGTTTTACTCGCGGGAGGACGGCACTTATGAAGCTATCGTTCGTGAGGATATGAAAAACGCGTTTCTCATCCACGCCTTCCGCTTTCAATGCCTAACATCGTTGCGCTGGGCTTGATTCCTGAGCAATGGCAAAAAGACTCCACCGGGATGAAGTACGGTGGAGTCTTTTTCTATGGGAACCTTTTGGATGATTGTTGAGAGAGCAATGTTACAACTTGCTTACGCCAAACCGTCTCAGCCATCCTTATTTACTTTTCGTTCAAGACCGTCAGCAGATCGCGAATGTCATCCAAAATGTAGTCGGCCTTTTCTTCCGCAAACTTGCTGCGCGCCTTTTGACCAGACAATCCCGTCAGCGTGGCGGCGAACTGGCAGCCCATGGAGCGCGCCGCCAGCAGATCGGCCAGGGAATCTCCCACTACCAATACTTCCTCTCCATTCTCGATCGGCAGAGGATGACGAAGCACATCGCTATGCGGCGTCTCCAGACCGAGCAAGCCTTTTACGTACGAAAAAGGATGCGGCTTGGACAAGGGCACATAGTCGGGGTGTGCCTCTTCTGCTTCGAGAACATGCGAGGCTGTCACAACCCGATTCGGATCAAACCATTCCAGCAGGTTCATCGCCCGCAGCGGGACATGCGTCTCAATCGTCGGACGCCCCGTGCCAATTCCCAATGTGTACCCGCGCTCATTCAACACGCGGAACAGCTCCGCCATCTCTGTCGGGGGAACAATGGGAATCTCGTCGGTCAAAAAACCTTTCTTGCCTGGCTGCATCGTCTCACGGCCAATGGAAGCCGCTACGCGCTCATCGCCAAGGTACCATTCTTGAAACGTTTCCTGCACTAGCTGCCACAGCGCGCAGTTTGCCGAAAACTTGTCCGTCTCGACCCCGCAGCACTCTTTTGCCAATTGATTCACATACAGCAGCAAATCCGCCTTTTGCGCTGAGCTTTTGGCGAAATCAGGGAGAATTGCTGCGTAATCGACTGCAAAATCAGGAGTGTAGTCGTTTGCCCACTGCCGCAGACGGGCAAGCTCTTGCCGTCCAAGCTCGTCAGCAAGCAAACTTGCCGCTTCCGGCACATGCGGCACAAGCCTTTCGATCAATCGGACCAACTGGTAGGAAACAGCGAGAAAGACCATATCCCAGTTTGAGTTGATGCCACGAGATTTGATGAAGTTCAGCACTTCATCCTGCACAAACACTTGCTCGCGAACGCGTCGGATAACCGCTTCCGCTGGCGCCGGATGAAACGACTCGCCTTGCAAACCGGCATACTGCGGGCTGAACAAAAGCTCCCAAACCGTGAGAGCGGAAGCATCGAAATAGCGTTCTTCGCTGAGCATAACCCCATCCACATCAAACAAGATCGTTTTGATCATTTTCTCTCTACACTCCTATTTATTTTTCGCCTGCAACGCCAAGGCAATCGTAAATGTCGTGCCCTCTCCCAATTTGCTTTGCACGCCAATCGTACCTCCATGTGCCTCGACGATGTTTCTCGCAATCGCCAGGCCCAGACCTGTGCCGCCGACTCGCCCGCGCGTACGCGCCTTGTCGGCTTTGTAAAACCGCTCGAACACAAACGGCAAGTCCTCTTGCGGGATGCCGCTGCCCGTATCGCTGACCTCGATCAGCAAAGTCTTGTCTCCGCGAGCGCGAATCGTGACACTGCCGCCGCTTGGCGTGTGTCTGAGCGCGTTGTCGATCAGGTTGGTAAGCACCTGCTCCATCCGATCCGGATCGATATTCACATCGGTGTGTGTCGTCGTTACTTCCAGCAACAGCGTAATTCCGCGTTCCCGGGCCAACCCGGTAAACTTGCGGTGGATTCGCTCCATGTACGGGCGCAGCTCCAGCATTTCCTGGAACAGCTCCACGTGTCCCGCTTCCATCCGCGCCAGACTGAGCAGCTCGTTGACCAGCTTCGTCATGCGCACGGACTCGTCGTAAATGATCTGCGCCAGCTCTTTGTGCTCTTCAGGCGACGTTGCAATATCGTCGACGATCGCTTCGCTGTAGCCTTGCAGCATCGACAGCGGTGTACGCAGCTCGTGCGAAACATTGGCGACAAAGTCGTTGCGCATTTTGTCCAGCTTGCGCTCCTGGGTAATATCGCGCAACACCGCAACCGCCCCGCGGATTTGTTCCCGGTCATTCAGCGGCACCATCACCAACGCCCAAATGCGCCCTTGGACAGGAATGTCCTCGATGACCTCCTGCCCTGTCTGCACCACCTGCTGGTAAAACGTAAACAACGGCACAGGCTCGTCCTGGTGTTCATATTCCCAGTCCCGCAAAAAGCGTTCGGCTGGCGGGTTCGTCACCGCAACCTTCCCGTTCGCGTCGATCATGACAACCCCGTCCACCATCGAGCGCAATACGCTTGCCAACTGTTCCTTTTCTTTGGACAAGGCATCGACCAGCTGGTTCAGCTTGCTCGCCATCGTATTGAACGATGCGGCCAGCTCACCTGTCTCATCCGCGGTTTTAATCGGAACTTCCGCATGGAAATCGCCTTCCGCGATCCGATGGGCCGTCTCTTTCATTTGCCGCAGCGGAATCGTAATCCGCGACGACAGGAAGAAAGCAAACACGGTGGTAGCAACGAAGGCGATAACTCCGACGACAAAAATTAAAAATCTCACTTCGTTTACGGTATCATCAAAGTCTTCGATGGCCTGGTACATCACGACCGCCCCTTGCTTGCCAGGGCTTTCCTCAAGCGGGACGGCGACTGCGAGCATTTGCACGCTGCTCATGTGATCGTTCGGGTTGTTCGAGGCCACCTGCAAATAAATGCGTTGCGGAGCGGGATGCTTGCCAGCCAATGCATCAGCCAGGTGTAAAGTCTGGTCTTTCAACAGTTGCTCAACCGGAATGTTCGGCAGGCCCGTTCCTTCGCTTTTGCCAATCACCTGGCCTTGGTCGTTCAAGACCAGCATTCCGGTATGGTGAACGAGACTAAACGTCGAAGCCATCTCCAGCGCCCCGCGCTTGTCGGTGCTGGCCGCCAGTCCTGTCGACAGCCCTTCCGCCAACTCTTGCAGATTTTTCGTCTGGCGGTTGCTGTAGAAGCTGTCAAAAGACTGCACCAGCAACAGGCTGAATATCGTCAAAACGAGTGCAAACAAAGCAATAATCGTCATCCATAGCTTTCCGACAACGCTGCGAAAAATAACGTCCACTTATTTCGGCACCTCAAGCTTGTAGCCGACTCCCCAGACAGTGGCGATCATGTTGGCCGCTTGCGGAGAAACCCGGTTCAATTTTTCGCGCAGACGCTTGATGTGCGTATCCACCGTGCGCAAATCACCGAAAAATTCGTAGTGCCACACGTCTTTGAGCAGTTCTTCGCGCGTGAACACTTTGTCCGGCGACAAAGCGAGATAGTGCAACAGCTCGTACTCTTTCGGCGTCAGGCTGACTTCCTGTCCGCTCGCAATGACTTTGTGCGCGTCGTGGTCAATCGTCAGTTCAGGGAAGACGAGCACAGAATGGCTGTTGAACGTCTCCGTCTTGAGGTAGGCGGTAGCGGAGGAACGACGCAAAATCGCCTTTACCCGATACATGACCTCTCGCGGGCTGAACGGCTTGACCACGTAGTCATCCACGCCTGCTTCAAAGCCATGGACGCGGTTTGTCTCTTCGCCTTTTGCCGTCAGCATGATGATCGGAGTCGCCTTGAACTCGCGCACGCGCTGGCATACCTCAATCCCGTCCATCCCGGGAAGCATCAAGTCGAGCAAAATAATATCGTAATCGCTGCCAACAGCCATTTCTACTGCTTGCTCGCCGTTGTCAGCCTCGTCAATCAGAAAGTTCTCTCTTTCCAGATACATTTTAAGCAAGCGGCGGATACGCTCCTCATCGTCTACTACCAAAATTCGTGCCATTTTTTCCATTCAAAAACACCTCTTGGCCTCATGTTATCGTACTCATTTGAATATAGTCCAAAAAGCTGGCAAAATCACCAGCTTTTTGAAGGGGTATGTTACACGCCTGCATAGGAGTGCAAACCGGCAATGACCAGGTTGACCACGACCAGCGTAATTAAAATGATAACGAATCCGATGACAGACATCCAGGCCGATTTCGCGCCGATCCACCCGCGCGAAAGGCGCAGATGGAGGTACGCGCTGTAAAACAGCCAGACGATCAATGCCCATACCTCTTTCGGGTCCCAGCCCCAGAATCGTCCCCATGCTTCCTGTGCCCAGATCATGGCGAAAATCAAAGCACCGAGCGTGAAGACAGGATAGCCGATGCTGATCGCCCGGTAGCTGATCTCATCCAGCAAATCCGGCTCGATTCCTTCTACAGAAGGCTGGATCAAAGCACCCAGACGCTTGCGGAAAATCAGGCGCAGTCCGCCGTACAAAATCACACCCGTGATGACCGACCACAGCATCGTATTCAGTTTGCGGGCAGCGTCTTTTCCTTCCATCCAGCTCGGTGCAGCAAACCACGGATTCATCGGTCCGGCTTGCACGATTTTGGAATCGGCAGGAGCGACAATCGCAGGCATCGTGTATTCTACCCGCACTTTTTCCATCGTCCCGACCGGGTTCATCTGCTCTTTGTTCATTTCAAAAATCGTCTTGTGATCCATTCTCGCAAAGGTCGATTCCATCAAAATGAATCCGACAAGCATCAAAACAACCGCGAGTACAAATTCCAGCCACTTGGTGCTGCGTGCCGATACGTGCTGCGGCACAGTGCGGATCAAATACATCAGCCCGGCTGCGAAACCGACTGCCAAAATCCCTTCCCCGAGCGCTGCTGTCGTCACGTGAATGTGCAGCCAGTAGCTTTGCAGCGAAGGAATCAGCGGGGTTACCTCTTTCGGGAAGACGTACGAATACGCCAGCATGATGACCCCGAGCGGAAGCACAAACGCCCCGATTACGTTCAGCTTGTAAATCCGGTAAATGATCAAATAGGCCAGGATAATACAGTAATCCAAAAAGGCCATGAACTCAAACATGTTGCTCGTCGGGCTGTGTCCTCCCCCAACCCAGCGAGCCACGACATAGCCCGTCTGCGCCAAAAAGCCAACCACCGCGAGCCAGTACGCGATCCTGCCATAACGTTGTTCATGTTGCTTTGGATCGCGTCCCGCCCAGTTTTTCCCCGTCATCGCTACGACAAACACAATCGAAGAGATTACGTACAGCAAAAACGCGATATCTAGTAACCAGTCACTCAATTGTATGAGCTGCACGTCGAGTGTACCCCCTTGGAGCTTTACGCCTTCGTTTTTTCTTCAACCGTTACAGGAAGCTTGAGCTGTTCCACCAGTCCGTCGACCTCCCTGCGAAGCCCGAACCAGTTTTTGTTTGTATGCGCTGCCAGAAGAACCGTTCCTTCCTGCGTCTGCACCCAGACCCGACGGTGCTGCCAGAAGAAGCCCATTACGACCCCGATCATAAAAATGAAGGCTCCGAAGTAGATGAGCGGCACAGCTTTGTCGATCCGTACGTTCAAACCGGAAATATCGATCAGATCAGGCTTTTTGAAAACCAGCCCGAAGCGGCCATCGGATTTTTGCGTCAAAACCGAACCTTGCAGGTAGACCAGCTTCTCGTTCTGGTTCGTGGACTCGTCCGCAATTTCCAGTGCGACCATCGGATTTTTCGGCAAATTGGTTTGCGTAGCAGGCTTGCCGTCTTTGCCCATGATGAAATCCGGGAAGTAATCCAGAACGCGCACTTTGATGCCCGCCGCAATCTCTTGCTCCGCCGCCGGATTGTACAAGTCAATCTTGATTGGCCCAAGTTCCTTGTTCCCTTGTTTCACATCGACCAGCACAAAATTGAGAGCGCCAAGCTGCATTTCCTGAACGCCAGACTGATAAATCGCGAGGTCCCCCTCCATCATCGGATGGTTCACGATAATAGGGCCTTTCTGCACTTCGATCAAATCAGGCTTTTTCCCCGGCACTTCTGCATTTTTGTTTACGTACAGGATGGCGTCCGTCTGGAAGCTTTTTGGAATGACGCCTCCATTCAGCTCCAGCTTTGCTGGCATCTCTTCTTCCGACCAATACTCGGTATGGTAGTTTTCGCTTTTTATGTAATAAGGCGTATCCGGTATCGCGACCGTCTGCCCTTCCCGCACCCACACAAACTCGTCCATGTAAAATCCCGGAATGTTGCGCATGAGTACGCCGATCAGAAACAGAATCAGACCGATGTGGTTCACATAAGGCCCCCAACGGCTGAAGCGGCCTTTTTCCGCCATGATCGCACGCTCTGCCCGGAAAATCCGGTACCCTTTTTTCTTCAGAGCCAGTGCGGAGCTGTCCAAAAGCTCGGCCTGATCGACATCCGGGGCAAGCTCTCCTTCGGCAAACAGCTTTTGCCCCTTCAAAAAGGACTTGTGCTGATTGAGACGCGGTTTGCTGAGCGCCTTGTAGAGCGGAATGACCCGGTCGAGACTACAGATGACAAGCGATGTTCCCAAAAGCACGAGCAGAGTCACGAACCACCAGGAAGAGTACAGATTGTGAAAGCCAAGTCCGTAGTAAACCGTCCCGAGCACTCCGTATGTATCCGTGTAGAATCGCGCCACATCCGCTTCTGTCGGAACCGGAACGGGGATGTATTGCTGCTGCGGGAAGATCGTTCCGACCGCCGAAGCAACCAGAATGACGATAATGATACCGATTGCAATTTTGACCGAGGAAAAATAATTCCAGATCCGGTCAATCCATTTTTTCGTATACGTCTGGGAACGCCGTGCCATCCCTTCGTAGCGCATGTCAGGAAATGCCGTCTGCTCGTATACTTCGACGTTCAACGGCTTCCCGCACGACTCACAGAGCAGCGTCCCTACCGGATTCGTGTGCCCACATTCACATTTTCGCTGATCCATAATGCTCCTCACTTGGGCAAGATTTTGGACATTTTGTCCGCAATCATTGCTTCATTTAGTTGCCCGATGAAAATCTCCTTCACTTCTCCATCCGGCGCAATAAAAAACGTCGTAGGAATAGGACCGATCCGGTACAACTTCGTAATTTGCGATTGGCGATCCAGCAAAATCGGGAAGTCGACACCGAACTGCTTCACAAACGGCTCTACGGCAACGGGAGCTTCTCCAATGTTCACACCGACGACAACCAGTCCTTTGTCCTTGAACTTGTTGTACTGCTCCTGCAAGGCCGGCATTTCCTTTTTACAGGGCTCGCACCATGTGCCCCAGAAATTGAGCACGACGCCCTTCCCTTTCAAATCGTCAAGCGCCAGTTCTGGTCCGTTCAGCTGCTCCAAACTGAAATTCGGAGCATCGCCCCCTACTTTGACAGCATTCGGGTCCTTCACGAAGCTGGAATAGAGAGCAAAAACCAGAGCGACAAGCAAAAGACCCAGTACCGCGACCCTGACATATGTACGGTTGGTTTTGTTCATGATGCCCATACTCCCATCTACTACTTGTAAATTGCAAGCATTATCCATTCTATTATAGCGTTCCTAGATTTTCCGCCAGCGCATAACTTATGAACAGATTTTGAACGAATCACGCTTTTGGCCCTTTGCTCCGTCTGTTTTGCACCAATCCTTGCTTCAGCTTGTCTACTTCCTGCTTGCTCAGCGCTCGAAACTGGCCTGCGCGCAGTCCTTCCAGCGTCAAAAATCCTAAGCGAACACGCTCCAGCGTGAGTACCGGATGCCCGATCGCCGCGCACATTCGCCGCACCTGGCGATTGCGTCCTTCGTGAATCGTCAGCTCGATCAGCGCCTTGGCGTTCCCTTGCTCGGTTTTGAGCAATTTGGACGCCCCCGGCGAAGTCATGCCATCTTCCAGGAGAATGCCCGTTGCGAGCTTTTTCAGCTTGTCCTGGCTAGGTACGCCTTTTACCCAGGCGCGGTATACTTTGTCGATTTCGTAGCTCGGGTGGGCAAGCTTGTTGGCCAGATCGCCGTCATTGGTCAACAGCAGCAAGCCGGATGTGTCGTAGTCAAGCCGTCCTACCGGATAGACGCGTTCTTTTACCCCCGCGAGCAGTTCCGTGACCACTTTGCGCCCTTGAGGGTCGCTTGCGCTCGTAATCACACCTGTCGGCTTGTACAGCAAATAGTAGACGTGCTGCTCCAGCACGATTTCCCGGCCTTTTACCGTAATCTTGTCTGTCGCAGGGTCGACCTTGATTCCCTGCTCGTGAACAACCTTGCCGTTTACCTGCACATGTCCCTGTGCGATCAATTCCTCACAATGCCGGCGAGAGGCGACTCCAGCATGCGCCAATACCTTTTGCAATCGTTCCATCGTTGGATCACCTCTACAACATCATACCCATTCTTACCAGTGTGGACAAGAAAAAGGGAAAAACTTCCCCATGTTTCGAGGAAGTTTTCCCTGCGTATTTGACAATTCTTGCGTTCAGGAAAAAACGTACGAGACGATCAGCAAGGAGAAAATGACCCCCGCCAGATCAGACCATAGCCCGACCTTCAAGGCGTAGCCGGAGTTGCGAATGCCGACAGCCCCAAAATAAACAGTCAGGACGTACAAGGTCGTGTCCGTACTCCCTTGCATCGTAGCCGCCAGTCTTCCGAAAAACGAGTCCGGCCCGTACTGCGCGATCAAATCGGTAGCGATGGCAAGCGACCCCGTCCCGGTGAGCGGACGCAACAGAGCGAGCGGCACCAGCTCCTCGGGAAAGTGGAGAAAGTCTAGCACAGGCTTTATGCCGCGCAACAGCATGTCAAGTGCCCCAGACTCGCGGAACATGCTGACCGCCACCATCATCGCAATCAGATGGGGCAAAATGCGAATCGTCGTCGAAAGCCCGCCTTTTGCTCCCTCGACAAATGTCTCGTATACAGGAACTTGTCGGCGCCATCCGTACAAGAGGACAAACGCAATCGTAACGGGAATCGCCCAGAGCGAGATCAGGGATACCCATTGATACATACGGTTTCCCCCTAATTGTGACGTCGTAAGTGACGATAGCGATACCAGCGATCAATCAACAAGGCCACGATCGTTGCCGCAAAGGAAGAGACGAGCGTCGTCCCGACAATCTCCACCGGATTGACGGAGCCGTACTGCATGCGAATCGCAATCATGGTTGTCGGAATGATCGTGATGCTCGCCGTGTTGATCGCCAGCAGCGTGCACATCGCCGGGGAAGCTTTTTGCTTGTCTGGATTCAGCTTCTGCAATTCCTCCATCGCTTTCAGCCCCATCGGCGTTGCGGCATTGCCAAGACCGAGCAGATTGGCACTCATGTTCGACAAAATATAGCCCATGGCTGGATGGCCTTTTGGCACATCGGGAAACAGCAGCTGAATAAGCGGAGACAGCGCTTTGGACAACAGCGCAAGCAACCCGGATTTTTCCGCTACGCGCATAATGCCCAGCCAAAAGGCGAGGACGCTGAGCAAGCCGAAGCATACGGTGACGCCTGTCTTCGCGCCTTCAAAAGCTGCCGCGTTGATTGCCTCCATGCGACCTGTGAAGGCGGCGACGACGATTGAGATGACGATCAAAGCGAGCCAGATGACATTAAGCACGCCACAGCCCCCCTGCCACAATGTCCCAGAACTGCTTCCAGAACAAGTGCTCACCGCCCGCAGGCTGACTTGCCGTCGGAGCGTCGGCGCGCACGACGAGCGGCACCTGTCCGATCATGTTTTCCTTCATGTACACCTGCAAGAAACCGACGAGCTGCCCTTCCATCTGGGGGGTGATTGTCGACTGTCCCATCACAACGCGTTGTTTGATCGCTGCCTCTTCCGCAGACTGGAGCGGGTAGCGAAAAGCGTTTTGTGTCACCAAATGGGCGCCCGCTTCCATCGTAACCGGAGTTTCTGGCTGGATGTCCTGGCCTTCACCGACCAACTGCTTGACCGGAAAGTTGGCAAAGCCGTAGTCCAAAAGCTTTGCAGAATCATTCCAGTCGTCCGAAGCATTTAAAGTGATGGTCGCGAGCTGTCTTCCTTCGCGGGTAGCCGAGGCGGCGAGACAACGCTTCGCCAGCTTCGTGTAGCCTGTTTTCACCCCGTCTGCTCCGTTGTACAGATGCAGCATCTTGTTTTTGTTGAGCAGCCGTCTGTCCCACTGCTCCCCTTCCCAGGAGATGTCTTTGACCTTGGTGGAAACAATTTGCCGAAAAACCGGATTGCGCAAAGCATAGGCGGACAGCTTCGCCATATCTTCGGCCGTAGAATAGTGCTGGTTGCTGTCATCCAGTCCGTGCGGGTTAGTAAAATTCGTATGCTCCATTCCGATCATGGCTGCCTTTTCGTTCATCATATAAGTGAAGCCCGGAACCGAGCCGCCAATGTGGGTGGCAATCGTAACGGCAGCATCATTGCCTGAGCGCAGCATGAGACCGTAGAGCAGCTCTTCCAACGTCAGCTTTTCGGATCGCTTCAAGTAGATGGACGAGCCTTCGACCCCGACAGCTTCTGGCGGTACGGTCACCTGGTCGTCGAGCTTCCCCATCTCAATGGCGACAATCGCCGTCATCGTCTTCGTCAGGCTGGCGATCCGCATCTTTTTCGTGCCGTTTTTCGAATACAGAATCCGCCCGCTCGCCACATCAATCAAGGCAGCGCCTTCGGCCGAGAGGCTTGGCTGCGCCGTTTGCGCCTGTGCTGCGGGTGGCCCAGCCAGCAATAGCTGTATAAAAAGAAAAACGACGAGTCCGCCGGACAGAAGTTTTCGTACGTTCATACACGTCCTCCCCATCCCCAAAAGTACAACGATACACAGGTTTGTACATATATATGGGGACGAGTCGGGCGGTAGTACGAAAAACTGTCCGGAGCGACTAATCGTTTGCTTTTTCTTCCTGTCTGCCAAAAAGAGCAGAGGCTTCCATGCGGACTTCCTCGATATCCAGGTTGACAGGCGGTTCGGGTAGATCGGCAATTTCGCGCAGTCCGAAATGCTCGAGAAACTCTTTGGTGGTCGCGTACAAAATCGGGCGTCCAATCCCTTCGGCTCTCCCCGCTTCGCGAATCAACTGTTTCGACAAAAGCGTATTGAGTGCCTTTTCGCATTTTACACCGCGTATTTCTTCGATTTCCGAGCGCGTCAACGGCTGCTTGTAGGCAATGATGGCAAGCGTCTCCAGTGCTGCCTGGGACAGCGTCGATTGCCCAGGCGAAGTGGCTAGTCGCTCGAAATAAGGAACATGCTCGGGCAAGGTCGTCAACTGATACGCTTTGGCCACTTCGACGATTTGCACGCCGCGCCCTGCCCGGCGAAAGTCCGCTTTCATGTCCTCGATCAAGTCAACGACCTCTTCTTCCGATACCTCGACGATTTCACTAATCTCCTTGGCATCGATTCCTTCATCTCCCGAGATGAACAGCAAGCCTTCGATCACGCCTTTGAGCTTGTCATAGTCCATCGTTGTGGGCTCCTTCCGCATCACAGATCATGATGTCTTGAAACAGTTGATTTTGCACACACGTAATATGCTTTGCCTTCATCAGCTCCAGCAAAGCGAGAAACGTCGTGACGATTTCCGAGCGGGTCGCTCCCTGGGCAAAAAGCTGAGAGAAGCGCACCATGCCCCCTCCGACGCGAACCAGCTGGCGAATCTGCGTCATCCGGTCCTTGATGGAGATTTCATCGCGGGAAACCTTTGTCATCGGTTCCTTGTCTTTCGCTTTTTGCACGAGTTTTTCCAGCGCATTGACCAGATCGTACAACGTCACGTTTTTGACGGTCGTATCTTCCTCGCGCGCATACGGAGCCAAATTTTCCGCAGGGCGGGTAAACACCTGGTTACGGCCGATCTCCATCTCGCGCAGTTGCTCAGCCAGCAACTTGTAGCGCTTGTATTCCAACAGTCGCGCCACCAGCTCTTCCCGCGGATCGACCTCGTCGACGTCCATGTCGAGAAAAGGCTGGAACACGTGCTCTTCTTTTCGCGGCAAAAGCATTTTGCTTTTGATGGAAAGCAGGGTCGCCGCCATCACGACAAACTCGCTGGCCACATCGAGTTGCAGCTCCTGCATGCGATCGATCGTCGCGAGGTATTGCTCGGTAATTTCCGCAATCGGAATGTCGTAAATGTCTACTTCTGCCTTGTCGATCAGATGAAGCAAAAGGTCAAGGGGCCCTTCAAATGAATCAAGTTTGATGCTGTAGGCCAAAAGACGTCCCCTCGTTTCCTTTAAATGAACACGCTGATGATGCTTCCGGCAACTTTTTGCACCCACATCACCATTAATCCCATAGGTATACCGAAAATGGTTGCGCTAACACCCGGGATGAAAATCAGCAGAAGCAACAACCAAGGACCATAGATTTCGAAATTGTAAAAGGCTCCATCCCATCTGCGCGGAGACAGGAAGCGCAAAATCTTATACCCGTCGAGCGGGGGAACTGGCAGCAGGTTGAACACAAACAAGCCCACATTGATGAAGACACAGTATTCCAGTGTTGTTTTCAGTGCGAATGCAGCTTTTTCGCTCATTCCGTCCATCACGCCGTAATAACGTGTAAGTATGTAAACAATACAGAACAGAATCGCCAACACCAGGTTGATCAACGGCCCCGCTGCCGACACATACACGATACCGAGTCGCTTGTTCCCGCGAAATTGCAGCGGATTGATCGGCACAGGCTTGGCCCAGCCGAACGGTCCAAACAAAATGAGAATCAACCCGAACGGATCGATGTGCGGGATCGGATTTATCGTTAAGCGGCCCTCGTTTTTGGCGGTATTGTCGCCCAGTTTCCAGGCGACAAAGGCGTGCGCCCATTCGTGCAAGCTGAAAGCGATAACGAATGCAATCATGCGAAACGGTACCGTTTTCCAATCAAAATGAAATAGATCCATTGGTTCCCCCTTAACAGCTTCGCAAAAAGCCCAGCGCCATTCCCTAAGCTTTGCTCGGCAAAAAATCGTCTACCTTCTAGGATACCAGCAGATGGATAGGCTTACAAGTCTCTTGAAATTTGACGCTGAGGGCTGTGAGCCAGTCGAGATGTACCCTACCATCACTCGGCGCTTCATCATCAAAAAGTAACTTTCTTCTTCCAAACTCTTTCGATTCCCAGCAAATTTAACCCATTTCACTTCTCTACTACTTGCCATTTTTTCTATATTTTATTAAATTGTTCTGTAAGATTGAAAGCTGGAGGGGTTGTATGAGCAAAGAACAAGAACCTAAATCGATGCTTGTGATGCTAGCAATAAGTTCAATAATCATGGCGCTAACAGTCATTTCCATTGTTTATGCTGTTATTAAAGCTGTGGCTGGTGATTCAACAGAGGCAATTCTTGTATTTGTTGCACTAGTTTTATATGTTGTATTTTACACAAAATTACTTGTAAAAATCCCCACAAAAACACCATTACTTCGCTTTACAAGATTTCTATTGTTGCTCTTCTATCATTCTGCCTTTTGCTTGTTTTTAGGGTTAACACTTAGCGGAGCGGTATTTAACACATTAAAGGTAGTCTTAAAAGGAGATATAGGAGAAGTCTCGTCTCTAATTGTGCTTATTGTAATTACTACTAGTATCTATTCCATCCCAGCAATTATTAAAAAGAAGAGTCAGCAGTATCTAAAAGACACTAAAGCTGCCATTTTCATTGTCAATGCAATTATGTTGGCAATTTTTGAATTAGTAATTGTTTATCCTAATTGGTTTTCCATTGGAGATAAACTTATTCATCTGTATGCTATGCCTACATTCATAAGTGGATTAATAGTCATGGGAGTACTCGAATATACGCTGGCGTTGCCAAGCAGAGTGAAATGGGCTAAGCAAAAAATGAACCAAATATCAAATGAATCTCAATAACAAGCACCCCTTGCGTCTTTCTTTTTTCATGTATTTCTTCGGCTAGTGTTGCATTATGTATAATGCTCTCATGTCTTTTTCACTTTAACCCTCAGGACATATAAAAAGACACTAGCTGTCATGCTAGTGTCTTTTAGTGCCTGTAAGCCCTACTCTCCCAGCACCTTAACTTCTTTCATTTTATCCCCTTGCTTGATCGCGTCAACATGCTCCAAACCGGAAGTCACGCGGCCAAATACAGTATGTACGCCATCGAGGTGAGGGAACGCGTCGTAGCAGATGAAGAACTGGCTTCCGCCTGTGTCTTTTCCTGCGTGCGCCATCGAGAGGGCACCGCGTTGATGTTTGTGCGGGTTTCCTTTGGTTTCACATTTGATAGTGTAACCAGGGCCGCCAGTGCCTGTTCCGTATGGGCAACCGCCTTGTGCTACGAAGCCAGGGATGACACGGTGGAAAGACAGGCCGTTGTAGAAGCCTTCGTTTGCCAGCTTTTCAAAGTTGCCGACAGTTCCCGGAGCTTCTTGATCGAACAGCTCCAGCTCGATTTGATTACCATTTTCCATGGTGATGTGCGCTTTTTTCATGGATGAGCCTCCAGACCTTGTAAAGTTAACGCTCCTATTTTACCACGCGTCATGGTTGCCGTCCAATTTATACCTCCACACTCGCCTGCTCTTCCCTCTCGCGGTCGCGAACAAACACCGTTCCCGGATACGATTTCGCCCACTTTTTCACATCGGCCGCCCGGCGCGCCACGGCTTCCGCGCTCGTAAACATGCCTGGCCCCAAGTCCACGCCTGCCATGGACATCGACAATTGCACATCGTCTCCCATCCGGCATTTTTCGTAGATGTCCGTAAAATAGGAGGAAAACGAGTCAATCAAATACGTGACAAGCGCATCCACATGATCTGCCGCGGTGATGAGGATAAAGTCGTCGCCGCCGATATGCCCGATGAAGTCATTGCCGCTTCCAAAGCGCCGGGAGGCATCCCGAAGCAAATTCGCCGTCCGCACGATGATTTGATCGCCCACTTCAAAGCCGTAGCGGTCATTAAACCATTTGAAGCGGTCGAGATCGCAGTAAATCACCATCTGCGCCTCTCGCTGCTTGATCCGCCCGTTCAGTTCGCGCTCGATTTGCACGTTGCCTGGAAGCCCTGTCAGCGGATTGGCGGAACTGGCCATCTCCAGCTTGATCGAAGCCATCTTGTCGAGCAAATTTTGCACGGTCACAATGCCCAAATACTCGTTCTGCTCCCCGACGATGATCACGACGTCATAGAGATGATAGGCGTCGCGCGCCATGGCTCGTTTCGCTACCTCGTCCAGCCGGTCGTTTTTGCTGGCCTTCAGCGGGTTCGTGTTCATGATGTGGGAAACAGGCCGCTCGTAATAGAGGGCGATGCCGTACTGGCCGCCAAGAATTTGATAGAGCGAAAAGCGCATGACCAACCCGATCGGTCTGCCCTCTTCCAGGACGACTACGCTTTCAATTCGCTGGTTTTGCTCGAAAATTTCATGGACGCGCCGCACCCTGACGTGCTTTTCCACGCAAATCGTCTTGGCCAAAATCTCCGTCATGTCTGGTGCGACGATGATCGTCTCTTTCGCACCGTCTCTTTGCTTCTCCTGCATATAGCGCAAAAAGTTCATCGCCTGACCCGATACTTGCGCCATCCCTTTGTCCGGCTTGCCCAAATAGTAGCCTTGGCCGTAGACCACCCCTACGTCCATCAGCGTCTCCAGCTCGCGCTCCGTCTCGATGCCTTCCGCAATAATCTTGCAATTGACCTTCTCGGCGAATGAGACGAACGTTTCCAGCAGCGCCTGCTTGATCGGGTCGACATCGATATTGCGGATGAGCGACATGTCCAGTTTGATGAAATCGGGGTAAATCTCCGTAATCGATTCCAGGCTGGAATAGCCCGCACCTGCATCATCGACGGCGATCAAATAGCCTTTTTTCCGGTACTCTTCGATAATTTTGCGAAACACCGCGTAGTTCGTAATCGCGTGACGCTCCGTTATTTCAAAGACGATGTTATGCGGGTTCAGGCCGTAATTGGCGAGCAAGCTCTGAACCTTTCCCCTCAGCAAAAAGGGATCGTCTATCGCCCTTGGATCAAGGTTAATGAACAACTTTTCATTCGGATTTAAATAGCGCAGCTGTTCCAATGCTCGCTTGCGGCAAATATGCTCCAGCCGAAACACGGTATCCGTCTCCTCCGCATAGCTGAACAATGTCGCGGGTGTCGCAAACGGACTGTTTTGCGGGCCGCGAGCAAGCGCCTCCCACCCTAACGCCTGGCCGTCTGGCAGGTGAATGATCGGCATAAAATGCATGTTCACATTTTCTTCCGCAAGCAGCTTGTGAAATTGGGTCATGTGCGTGTACTTTTCCGATGTAATCCCGTACTTCGCCATATGGACGGCGTGTTTCACCGACGTGTACATTTCCCGGACGATATCATGACCCGCGATGGTAGCATAGCCGATATGCACCCGCAAGTCTTCCCGGTTGACGAAGCTGACCTGACGATTCAGCTGCCGCTCCGCCAGCTCCTGAAAATGGATGGAAAGCATGCGGCAATCTTCATCGCTTACCTGTCCGCCAAAAGACACATAAATGGCGAAATCGTCGCCCCACAGCTTCTGAATCGCCAAAATCTTGCCTTTTATTTCGAATGCCTGGCGAGCTACTCCCGGCAATATTCCTTCAAAAATGTGCAGCACGCGTTTGGCGCTCGTATCGCCGTAGCGCTGCTCCACTTCCGTCATTTTGACAATATCGACATAAAACATGACGACGTTGCGGCCTTTCTCGATTTCCTGCCGAATGACGTTCTTCATCCATTGACGCTTATCCAGGGAAAAATAGGGAAAGCGCCGAAACTTTTTGATGAGAGTCGACAACATGCTGTATCTGTCCTCCTCGCCACCTCCATTATGGCAGGGAAGATTTAATTTTTCGTGAATGCCAGATGAAGGAAATATAAAGACCCTTCCTGTGCTTTTCGGAAGGGTCTTGGTCTGCTTTTTTGGATCGCTTAGCGCTGCAATTGCGCCCGTTTCGGCAAAAGATCGTGGCCGACGACATCTGCGTACGTCTCGCGTTTTACTACCAGCTCGGCTTCTCCCTCTTTGACGAACACAACAGCAGGACGAGCGATGCGGTTGTAGTTGTTGGACATGGAATATCCGTATGCGCCCGTGCTGGTTACGGCCAAAATGTCGCCAGCCGCAGCAGGAGGAAGCTTCACGTCCCAGATCAGCATATCGCCAGACTCACAGCATTTTCCGGCGATGGAGACGACTTCCGTAGCACTCTCGTTCATTTTGTTGGCAATCGCCGCTTCGTATTGCGCGTTGTACAGCGCCGGACGCAAGTTGTCCGTCATTCCGCCGTCAACGGCAACGTATTTGCGCACATTCGGAATTTCTTTATGCGAACCGATTCGGTACAAAGTGGTGCCTGCATCTCCGACAATGCTGCGGCCCGGCTCGATCCACAGCTCAGGCAGCGGGATTTCACGCGCTGTCAGCTCCTCGCGCACGAGATCGGTAATCGCCTTGATGTACGTCTCGGCTGGCTGTGGCGTATCGCCCTCTACGTAGCGGATTCCGAAGCCGCCGCCGACATTCAGTACCTCTGGAAGGAAGCCATGCTTGTCTTTTGCGTCACCAAGCAACTCAGTCAACCGCTTCACCGCAACGAGGAAACCGTCTGTCTCAAAAATTTGCGAGCCGATATGGCTATGAACGCCCAATAAGTGCAGATGATTGCTCTCGTGTGCATAGCGGATCGCTTCCAGAGCTTGCCCGTTTTGCACATCGAAGCCGAATTTCGAGTCGATTTGCCCGGTGGAAATATATTCGTGCGTATGAGCTTCTACGCCAGGCGTTACGCGCAAGAGGACGGCAACCTTTTCGCCGCGCTCCTTCGCAACTTCTGCCAGCGTGTGCAGCTCATAAAAGTTGTCTACCACAAAACAGCCGATCTTCGCATCCAACGCCATGTTGATTTCGTCCAGCGACTTGTTGTTGCCGTGGAAGTGAATGCGGTCAGCAGGAAAGCCCGCTTGCAAGGCTGTGTACAGCTCCCCGCCCGATACGACGTCGAGCGAAAGCCCTTCCTCCTCGATCAGCTTGCACATCGCCATCGTACAGAAAGCTTTGCTTGCGTAAGCTACCTGAAAAGAGAATCCCGTCTGGCTGAACGCCTCCACAAAGCTGCGGCATTTCGCGCGAATTTGCGCCTCGTCATAGACGTACAGCGGTGTTCCGTACGTAGCCGCCAGACTTGTTGTGTCACAGCCCCCGATTTCAAGATGCCCCTGCTCGTTTACTCGACTTGTCCCGTGTAAAAACATATTTGGCTCCTCCCAGTCTGATCACGCCGATCCTAATAGCCCAGATCCTATAGAGAAAGGCAACCGACAAAAAGCGTCAGTTGCCAAACATAACAAGCATCGTAAGGCTTCCCCATTCAATGTACTACAAGGCTGTGCGTTTGACAATGGGTGTTGGCATCCGTTTTCAGAATATTATTGCCGCGAGGAATTTTGGGAGCGAACGATGCTGGGCCGATTATTTTTGCTAGGAACGGCAAGCCGGACGACCACATCCTTCATCGCCTTGTAGTTGAAAGGAATGAACGGCCACAAATACGGCGTGTTGAGAGAACGCGTCGCAGCGAGTCCGACCAGCACAGCCAAAAAGCCGATCATCAAGCCAGGTGTGGAGAAGAAGCCCACCATCAGAATCAAAAAGATGCGGACGAGCCGATTCGCCAGTCCCAACTCATAGCTAGGCGTCGCAAACATCCCGATGGCCGCCACGGCCAGATAGAGAATGACTTCGGGCGCAAACAGTCCGACCTTGATCGCAACGTCACCGACCAGAATCGCAGCTAACAGGCCCATGGCCACTGACAGCGGCGCAGGCGTATGAATCGCCGCCATCCGCATGAGATCAAGTCCCACCTCTGCGAGCAGAAACTGCACCAGCAGCGGGATACTGCCCTTGTCCTTCATTCCGATAAAATCAAGCTGCTCCGGAATCATCGATGGGTGCATCACCATGAGCAGCCAGATTGGCAGGACGAAGACGGAAGCGAAAATCCCGAAAAAGCGCACCCACCGCAAGTAGGCACCGACCACAGGGGTTTGCCGATACTCCTCCGCGTGCTGAACGTGATGAAAGTAAGTCGCTGGTGTAATCATTACGCTCGGAGACGTATCCACATAGATCAGGACGTGCCCCTCCAAAAGGTGGACAGCGGCTACGTCTGGCCGTTCCGTGTAGCGAACGAGCGGAAACGGATTCAACGTTTTTCCGATAATAAACTCCTCAATCGTCTTTTCCGCCATCGGAATCCCGTCGATCTGGATATTTTGCAGCCGTTCTTTCAACTCATCGACAAGCTGCGGGTTCGCCACATCTTGCAAATAGGCGACCGCTACATCCGTTTTGGTGCGCTCCCCCACTTGCATGATTTCAAACCGCAATCGCTCGTCGCGGATTCTTCTGCGCGTCAAAACCGTGTTGATGACAAGCGTCTCCGTGAAACCGTCATGCGCCCCGCGCACGATCCGCTCGGTGTCTGGCTCTTGCGGGGAACGCGTCGGCAAAATTTTCGTATCCATGATGATCGCGTGATTCGAGCGATCGAGGATCAGGCCAACTTGCCCGACGAGCAGCTTGTCCATAAATTCGTCTGTCGTATCGACCTTGGCAAGCTGGTAGAAAGGAATGAATTTGTAAAACAGCGTTTCAAACAGGCTATCTGTGATGTCCCGGCCGCGCAAGTCGTTGATTTCGCGCATGATTTGCGAGACGAGCATACTCTCGGCAAAACCGTTTATGTAGTACATGAGCAGCTTCGTATTGCCCACAAAAAATTCGTGAACTCCGATGTCGAAGCTTTTTCCTACGCCAAGCCTGTCGTTCAAATACTCCTTGTTTTCCTCAATCCGCTCTGAGATCGGCCGTCTTTTCTCTGTGACTGTCGTCATAGGCGCCGCTCCTTTCCATGATCCACTGCACTGCTCTCTTGGTGATCGGGCAGCCATTTTGCAAGCTGTCACGGCCGTCCATTTTCCCGATGTCTCCGATTCCGATGACATTCGGCAGCTTCAACGTGTTCAAAATGTCAACAGTATCGCCGTAAATGCGATGCTGGAGCTGCTCGTCCGCATATCCGTCCTTATCCACCGCTTCTTCTACGATCTGTCCCTGGTTGTCGACTGAATAGGCCACAGTCGCTCCATGAACCCATTTCGTATTGGAAGCAACGGCAATGACGCCGATTACTTCAATGTCAGGATGCAAAGCGACGTACTCAATCGCCCGCTCCCCGCGCCCTTTGCCGTAATCGCCGTTGTCATCAAACATGACGATGACCGGATCATGCGGAGTCATTTTGATCAGCTCTACCACCTGTTCGCCCCTTACAGGAGTCGGGTTTCCGGCCGAAAGCGAGATGCATCTGCCTCCCAGCTCTCGCGCGACGCTTTCTACAGCTTTTTGTGCGATATGATCGCCATCTGTTACCAAAATGACCTTGCGCCGCATTTGCTCCATCGTTTGCTCACCGCCTCTGCTCGCCTAGACGTCAGCCTTTTGGTTTGAAGACGAGTGAAGCCAGAAAACCGAACGCAATCGCCGCTGATATCCCTGCACTGGTGACCTCGAAAATGCCGGTAGTCACCCCGATCAGGCCATGTTGTTCCGCCTCGCTGATCGCTCCGTGATACAGCGCATGGCCGAAGCTCGTGATCGGCACCGTAGCACCCGCTCCGGCGAAGTCGATGAATTTGTCGTAAACGCCAACAAAATCAAGCACGACACCTGCAACAACCAACGTACTCATGACATGGGCTGGCGTGAGCTTGCCGACGTCGAGCAAAAGCTGTCCGACGACGCATACAAGCCCGCCCACGACAAAAGCAATCACATATTCCATCATTGTCCTCCTTCGAGCGCGACCGCGTGCGCGATGCACGGAATCGAATTGCCTTGCTGGGTGCTGACCGGGCTTAACAGCGCGCCTGTCGCGCATACGAGCACTTTTTTCAGCAACCCGCGGTTCAGCTGATCCACAATATGGCTGTAGGTCACGACTGCGCTGCTTGCACAGCCGCTGCCGCCAGCGAACACATCCTGATCGGGCGTGTAGATCATCAGGCCGCAATCGTTGTACACCTGATCCATGTCGTAGCCTTCCGCCAGCATCAGCTCTTTTACGATCGGATAGCCGACCGATGCGAGATCGCCCGTCACGATCAAATCGTAGTCTTGCGGCTTTCTGCCCGTGTCCTGAAAATGAGCCAAAAAAGTCGAGACGGCTGCTGGCGCCATCGCTGAGCCCATATCCAGCGGGTCCTTGATTCCCATGTCCACTACTTTGCCCATCGTCGCATACGTGATGCGCGGTCCCGTCCCTCCGATGCCAACCAGCCCAGCCCCTGCGCCCGTGACCGTCCATTGCGCCGTGGGCGGCTTTTGTCCGCCGTATTCCGTCGGATAGCGGTATTGGCGCTCGGCTGTGGCGTTGTGGCTGCTGCAAGCGGCAATCGCTCTGTTGGCATATCCGGCATTCACCAGAGCGGCAGCCGTAGCCAAAGTGAGCATGGACGTCGAGCACGCCCCGTACATGCCCAGAAGCGGGATCTCCAGCTTTTCGGCAGTGAAATTGGTCGTGATGTTTTGATTCAGCAAATCGCCCGCCAAAATGGCATCGACTTC
Organism: Brevibacillus sp. FSL K6-0770; assembly: GCF_038000275.1. Taxonomy (NCBI): domain Bacteria; kingdom Bacillati; phylum Bacillota; class Bacilli; order Caryophanales; family Paenibacillaceae; genus Brevibacillus; species Brevibacillus sp. FSL K6-0770. Next base: position 2,421,673 of record NZ_JBBOBQ010000001.1, on the reverse strand, counting down.
GCTGCCCGCGATCCCCGCTTTTTTCAGCGCAGCCGAAACAGCGTCCTCCAGCAGCTGCCGCTCGGCGTTCTCCCACGTATTCTGCCCGGCGTACATGTCGTCGTGAATGACGTCAAACAAAGAGGCGAGCGGTCCTTCCCCTTCCTTGGGGCCGACAGCTACCGCCGAGCTTTGCAAGCGGACATTCTGGTCGAAGTGCCAGGTTTGGCGGCTCACCCGTTTCAGATGTGGATTGCTCGACACAGCCAGCCCTCCCGTCTTAGAAAAACATGTTGATCAAGCTTTTTAAAATGCCTGCGACAAAGGCTGCCACTACCCCAAACACAATGACCGAGCCTGCCAGCTTGAACATGTTGCCGCCCACTCCGAGGACAAGTCCTTCGCTGCGATGCTCGATGGCAGCCGAAGCGATGGAGTTGGCAAACCCTGTTACCGGAACAGCCGAGCCTGCCCCGGCATACTGGCCGATGTTGTCATAGACGCCAAGCCCCGTCAGCAAAACCGATAAAAAGATCAGCGTGGCAACCGTCGGATTGCTCGCCGTCTTCTCTGTAAAGCCGAAGAAATGGATGTACATGTTTTGTACGGCCTGTCCGAGAAGGCAGATCGTACCTCCTACCCAAAACGCCCGCAACGAGTTCAGGAGGACATTACGCTTGGGCTGAAATTTGGAAGCCTGCTGTTGGTATAGCTGCTTCGTCATCTGCAACGATCCAGCCGGCTTCGATTTCGTTTTGGTTGCCATGCCCTTTCACTCCTTTGTGAGTCCATATTTCCTGCGAGGTAAGACGTCTCATACCTCTATCTTTCCTTTTTCAAACTTTGCCTATGAATAGCGGTATTTACCAATTCACAGATGCAACAGCCATTGCAAGAGCGATCCGGTCACTTTGCCAAACACGACTGCCATCAACAGAAACAACAGGCTGCCGTCCATGCTGAGCCGTTTTGCCAGGATCGGAAAGACGTTCAGCACTTCCGTCAGTCCGGCTGCCAATGTCCCGACGAAGATTCCCGCAAACAGGCCGTAAACAGCCGTAACCACATTCGGCCAATGAGCACCGAGATGAAAAAAGTCGATCAACGTAAAAAAAAGCGCCCCCATCACCAAGGCCCATTCGAAAGCGCGGATGTGACGGTGAGCATTGGTCAGTTGCGTCAGCCTCGGAATAATGTCCAGCACGGCGATGAAAGCGACAAGCCCGCTCCCGACCGCAAGCCCGCCCCCTAGTCCAATCAAGACCAGCAAACCGCATTCCCATATACTCATAGCTTCGTCCGCTGGTTTTCTTTATTCTCGTTTTGAATGTAGTATTGATCGAGGCTTTGCTGGTACATGAACAGCTCCACTTCCAGGGGGCTTGGTTCTTCGTTGATTTTTTTCTGGAAAATGTGATTGAAAAACAGGATCATCCCCATGCCGATCCCGATGGAGTACGGGATTTGCAACCAGAGCGGCTGCTCGCTTCGCTCTCCTGTGATCAAATAAAAAATGCGTTCGTGCACCTCGCGCATGCTGACATCGGTGTGAAAGTTCATGATCGCAAGGCCAGAGCCGATAAACAAAAGCACCCAGACGAGAGCGACCAGGACCGGATTTGCTTTTTTGCGCGGATTCAACACTTCCACGATAATTTGCGGCGAGCCTTGAATCTCCAGCTCCACCTCCGGGTAGACGGAACGAACACGCTGGATCACTTGCATAATATCGATGACGATCAAATTCCCGTCTGTCGGCTTTACTTGATAAATCGGCATTCGCTTCAACGCTTCCTCGCGTTCCCCGTCCCAAAAAAGCTGGCAAATATCGCCCAAGGCAATCATCGCTTCCGGCTTGACGGCCAACCGCTTTCTCAGACGAAGAAACAGCGCGTCTTTCATGAAATCTCCTCCCTGCTACGAGCTACTCATTTATCCGGTAGTATGTACCCGCAGCCAAAACGCATACCCGAAAAGGTATCGCTGAAAGAGCAAAGCACCGCACTGCCCGCATGAATACATGAAAAAACACCCAGGCGCGTTGGCTTGAGTGTTTTCGCACGTACATTCATTCATGCTATCAGTGTTCAATCTGATCCTTGATCGTTTGCAAAATGCGCTTTTCCAGACGCGAAACCTGGACTTGCGAGATTCCGAGCCGCTCTGCGACTTCGGATTGGGTCTGATCCTTGTAGTAGCGCAAGTACACAATGAGCTGCTCACGCTCGCTCAACCGACTGATCGCGTCTTTGAGCGCAATTTTTTCAAACCACTTGTTTACGCCCTCATCGGCGATCTGGTCGATCAGTGTAATCGGATCTCCGTCATTCTCAAAAACCGTCTCATGAATCGAGGAAGGCGCCCGATTCGCCTCCTGGGCAAACACGACTTCCTCCGGTGTGATCCCCACGGCTTCGGCTACCTCCGCGATCGTGGGTGCACGGCCAAATTGCTTGTACAGCTCATCCTTTGTTCGTCGTACCTTGTTCGCGGTCTCTTTGAGCGATCGACTTACCTTGACTGTCCCGTCATCACGCAAGAACCGTTGAATCTCTCCAATAATCATCGGCACCGCATACGTCGAAAAGCGCACGTCATAGGATAGGTCAAATTTATCTACGGCTTTCAAGAGGCCAATACACCCAATTTGAAACAAATCATCCGCTTCGTATCCACGGTTGATAAAACGCTGGACGACGGACCAGACCAGCCGGATATTGCTGTTCACAAGAAGCTCACGCGCATCGGTATCTCCAGCCTGGCTTTTGGCGATTAGCTCTTTCACTTGGTCATTGGTCAGAAATGGTTGACTCGCATTTTTGATATCGGCACCCATTGGCACTACCCCTAATTTTGCAAGGCTTTGGCAAACGACAGGCGTTTGGTCAAACGAACGGTTGTCCCTTTACCAACAGCCGTCGCGACTTCCAAAGAATCCATGAAATTCTCCATAATGGTAAAGCCCATACCCGAACGTTCCAGCTCAGGCTTGGTCGTATACAACGGCTGCATCGCCTGCTCCACATCCTCAATTCCTTTTCCGTTGTCTTCCACGACCAGATCAATGGCTCCCTCTTCGATCCGCACAGAAATATGTACGACCCCTTCCGGATTTTCGTCATAGCCGTGAATGATCGCATTGGTGACGGCTTCCGATACGACCGTCTTGATTTCCTCCAGCTCATCCATCGTGATATCGAGCTGCGAGATAAAGGAGGCGACAGCAATTCGTGCGAACGCCTCGTTTTGGCTCATTGCAGCAAATGATACGGACATAAAATTGCGCTGTACCTTCACTTACGCCACCCCCAGAACAAGCAGTGCATCTGCTTCATTTTCGCGGAACTTGATTACCTTGAACAGGCCAGACATTTCAAAGATCCGGTAAATGGTCGGGTTGATTGAGCACACGTACATTTCACCCGAACGGGCAGATATTTGCTTGTAGCGTCCCAAAATCACGCCGATACCGGAGCTGTCCATAAAGGCCAAATCAGCCAGGCTCAGCACGATATGACGAATGTTGGGGGTGCGCAAAAGTTCATCCACTTTGCTCCGCAGCTCTTCCGCTGTATGATGGTCCAGCTCTCCTTGCAGGCGGATCACCAGCACGTCTTGCCGGGTCTCCATCGCAATCCGCAAACTCATGGCTGACTCACTCCTTCTCCCTTGAATAAACCTCTCTTTCTGCTTCGGACAAACCAATTCCTGCCAGGCGACAAAAGAACAAAAAAATCGAGCAGCCGCGCCATCGCATTCGAGGCAACTCGATTCTTTTCGCGCTTTGTTGTCGTGTGTCAGTAGCTGATCAAAACACTCTTGGTTGTCCGCTTGAGAATCTCCCACATGTTTGCCTTATTCACTTGTTGCTCAGGCATCAGATCAATCCTGTTCACTTCGCGGCCGTCTTTTGTACGAATAAAAATGTGGCCGACGACCTGGTCTTTGGAAACCGGAGCGTTGACAGCAGGATTCATGACGATTTCTTTCGTGTACGTGTCCGCTGATTCTCCTTTTTTCATCAGCAAACTGACAGCGTGCGGCGTGACCACATTAATCTGTGGCACTTGCCCTTTGTCCACGGTGAGCGATTGAACCGCCTGGCCTTTTTTGTACATCGGCATCACCTGAAAATGGGTGAAAGCGTAATTGAACATGGTCGAAACTTCGTTGTTGCGCGTTTTGACATCCGGCTCGCCCATGACGACGGCAATGATCCGCATGTCGTTGCGCTTGGCCGTCGCGGTCAAACAATACTTGGCTTCGCCTGTATAGCCTGTTTTCAGGCCGTCTACGCCTTCGTAAAAGCGGACAAGCCGATTCGTATTGACCAGCCAGAAAGGACTTGCCGAATCCTTGCGCAAGTAATCCTGGTACGTGCCTGTAAACTTCGTGATCCCATCGTGCTTCAAAAGCTCGCGCGACATGATCGCGATATCGGCCGCAGAAGAGTAGTGATTTTCCGCAGGCAAGCCGTTGGAGTTGACAAAGTGCGTGTTTTTCATCCCTAGTTGTTTGGCCCGCTCGTTCATGCGGTTCACAAAGCCCTCTTCCGTTCCGCCCAGATGCTCAGCCATCGCTACCGAGGCGTCGTTTCCGGAAGCGATCGCAATTCCTTTGATCATGTCTTCCACGGTCATTTCTTCGCCCGGTTGCAAAAAGATTTGCGATCCTCCCATCGAAGCCGCCCGTTCGCTGGCCCTGACCTTATCTGTAAATTTAAGCTCTCCCCGCTCCACCGCCTCCATAATCAAGAGCATCGTCATCACCTTGGTGATGCTGGCGGGTGGCATTTTTTCATTCGCATTTTTTTCGTACAAAACCGTTCCTGTATCTGCTTCGATCATAATGGCAGACGAGGCATGCGGGGCAAAATTCATCTCCCCTTGTTGCGGAGCCGCTTTTTCTTTTGCCAAAGCACCCATCGGAGAAAAGATGGTTACAAGCATGATGAAGCAAGAAGCCAAGTATCCTATCCGTTTCATAGCAGTCTCTTCCCTCCATTCATGGTTTTATTCTCACCCAGGGGGAAGGAAAATATTCACAAGAAAAAACCCTTCCACATTTCGCAGAAGGGTTTCGTTTTAGATCACAAACCGGCTGACGTTCTCGGTCAAGTCGTCTGCCATCTTTTTCAGTTGTTCCACATTTTCATTGATGCGTGCAATCGAATTGAGCTGTTCGTCGACCGTCTCGACGACGCCTGAGATCGAATCGCTGATCTCATCCGACATGCTTGCCAGACGTTGCATCGAGTTGGTGACCACCTGATTGCCCGCAGCCATTTCCTCGGATGTTGCCGTCATCGATTCGCTCTGCTCGGCAGCCGATTGAATCTCGGCTACAATGTTTTGGAAGGTCGTACCCACAGACTCGACAGACTTCAGTCCGCCGCCGACCATGGTGACGATTTCGTCCATGTGCTTGCTCATGTCCATCGCTTCGTCGTTAATCGAATGGGCAATCGCCGCAATCCGCTCGGAGAAAGAACTGCTCTCCTCGGCCAGCTTGCGCACTTCGCTCGCTACGACAGAGAAGCCGCGTCCGGCATCGCCAGCGCGTGCAGCTTCAATCGCCGCGTTCAACGCCAGCAAATTGGTCTGCGATGCGATACTCGTAATCATTTCGACAATGCTGGTAATCTCGCGCGCACGCTCGCGCAAACTGTGCATCTGCGTAGCGGTACGCTCTACCTCGTCTGTCGCCTTGCGAACGGTATCGATTACGTTTTCCACCAGCTGCATACCGCCCTGGGCACGCTCAAACGTCCGTGTCGTCGCAATAGACGTCGACTCCGCTGCAATCGCTACCTGCTCAACCCCTTGCGAAATCTCGGAGACGGTCGTTGCCGTCGCCTGCACTTCGTTGGTTTGAGTGGACACGCGCTGCGCGATCGTCGAGATGTTATCCGTAATGACGCTGATTGCCCCTTTGTTGTCCTGGGCAAACTGCGTCAGTTCGTCAGTCGCCACGTTCAACTGGGTTGCTTGTCCTTGTACAAGCGCAATCAGCTTGCGCAACTCGGCAGCCATCTCATTCATTTTGCGGCCGACCATCGCCAGCTCGTCATTGCCGTTTACTTTGACATGAACATCGAAGTGACCGGAGCCGATGCGATCCATGTCTCTTGCAATCGCAAACAGCGAGAGGCGAATCCGCTTGGCGAACCACCAGATTGCCCATACAGACAAGCCGATAATCGGCAGGCTGAACAGGACAAAGTACAGCCACATTCCGTTTACTTCCCCGTATACTTCATCGCTGCCTGTCGACAGGACGATATTCCACTTCAACAGTTGAATCGGTGCAAAAGCTGCAAAGGAGCCTTTGCCGTGATCGGAATACAACAAGCTGTTGCTTGTATCGTGCTTCATCAGTTCGAGCATTTCTGCGTAGTCTGCTTGTCCCGCCAAAACAAGCTTGTTGTTGTTTTGCGGGTTTTGGTGCGCCACAACCAGACCATCCTGGCGAACAACAAAAGCGTAGCCATTTTGCATGAAGGAGATTTCAGGGATTTTCTGGATCATTTGATCGATCGTGAATCCGACAATAAACAAGCGGCTCTTGTCGCTGTTTTTCTCTCCTACAGGTGTCGCAATATAAAGAAAACTTTTATTAATGCCTTCAGCGATTTCCTCGTCAGAAATGACCGTTTTCCCGGTACTCATGACCCTTTGGAAATACTGCTTTTGCTTGAAGTCGATTTCGTTTTTCCCGGTCAACGAGTAGAGCGATTTCCCGGTATTGCTGTCTACTAAGTAAATTTTGGAGATTTCCTTATGGGATTGACGCATGAGCGTGAACTGCTCCATGATCAGCGGCTCCAGCTCTGTCATCATCACGCGCTTGGATGCTGTCGATTCGCTCGTTTTGACGATCGTCTGTATCCAGTCTTCCATGCTGGCTGCGTGCTGCTCAGCCAACATTTTTGCTTGCTTGGATGTAATGGAGAACAAAGTTGATTTGGAGAAAGAAAGCGCTATGTATTGCAAAGAACCAATAATGATAAGTACAAGAATCAGGCCAAAGACTATCATCTTTGTTGCCAGGGAGCCGCGCAGTTTTTCCGTTGCGAGCAGGCTCTTGATGTTTACTTTACCTGAAAGCGAGAATCCAGCCCCTTTCTTTTTCCATTTCGGCGACAAAAATCGGCTCATGATGCTGCCCCCTTTTCATACCCTACATTTTACCAGTAATGGTGTTGAAAAAAAATACCCCTGAGAAAGCTATCAAGGGTACTTATACCCCGTTTTCCAAGTGGTAAAACCTCCATTTATGAAAGGGAAGCGAGTCCCGGTCAGACTCAACCGAGAGCTCGCTTTCTTCATGAAAGGACTAGTTGTACAAATGACAAGCAGCGAAGTGTCCTGGCTCGACTTCCTTCCATACTGGCACAGAAGCAGCGCATTCCGGCATTGCTTTCGGGCAACGCGTGCGGAAATGGCAACCGCTTGGCGGGTTCATTGGGCTTGGCACGTCGCCTTGCAGGACGATGCGCTCACGGTTGCGCTCGATCTCTGGGTCTGGAATCGGAATTGCAGACAGCAGAGCTTGCGTATACGGATGAAGCGGCTTTTCATACAAAGCATCACTTTCAGCCAATTCAACCATTTTACCCAGGTACATAACGGCTACACGGTCCGAAATGTATTTTACCATCGACAGGTCATGGGCGATGAACATGTATGTCAGGCCCATTTTTTCCTGAAGCTGCTCAAGCAAGTTGACAACCTGCGCCTGAACGGATACGTCCAGCGCGGAAATCGGCTCGTCACAAACGATGAATTTCGGTTCTACTGCCAGCGCACGGGCAATCCCGATCCGCTGACGCTGACCACCGGAAAATTCATGTGGAAAACGGTTCATATGCTCAGGGTTCAAGCTAACCAAAGAGAGCAGCTCTTGGATGCGCTCTTTGCGCTTTTGCCCGGATGCCAGATTGTGAATGTCCAGCGCTTCGCCGATGATGTCTCCAACCGTCATACGCGGGTTCAAGGAAGCGTACGGGTCTTGGAAAATCATTTGCATGTTTCGGCGCATCGCCTTCATTTCCTGATGATTCAAATTCATGATGCTTTTGCCTTCAAAGAGGACGTCCCCGCCAGTCGCGTCATATAGACGCAAAATCGTACGACCCGCGGTGGACTTCCCACAGCCTGATTCTCCTACAACGCCGAGAGTTTCTCCCCGTTTAATTTCAAACGAGATATCATTCACAGCTTTCAGAGTATTATCTCCAATGGAAAAGAACTTTTTCAAGTTGCGTACTTCAATGAGTGTATCGCGGTTATCCACTGTTTACCCTCCTCCTACGATCCTGCGTGGTTCTGAGCGAGCGGATGCTGCAACCAGCAAGCTGCTCGTTGGGTCGTGCTGATTTCGTTCAACTCAGGATCGATCTCCTGGCAAACACGCATAGCCGATTCGCAGCGAGCGGTAAAACCACAGCCCACTGGCGGACGCAGAAGATCCGGTGGTGTTCCGAAAATCGGCGTCAGCGGCTCGTCGCGGTTCAAGTCCAGGCGCGGTACAGAGCGCAGCAGACCTTTTGTATACGGGTGTTGCGGATTGTAGAAGATGTCATCTACCGTTCCGGTTTCAATCACTTTCCCCGCATACATAACGATAACGCGGTCACACATCTCGGCAACGACACCCAAGTCATGTGTAATGAGGATAATGGAGGTACCCGTTTTCTTTTGGAGATCTTTCATCAAATCCAAAATCTGAGCCTGAATAGTTACATCCAAAGCTGTTGTCGGCTCATCTGCTATCAACAGCTTGGGCGAACAGGCGAGGGAAATAGCGATCATCGCCCGTTGGCGCATACCGCCGGAAAACTCGTGTGGATATTGCTCCACACGTTTTTCCGGTTGCGGAATGCCAACCATGGTCAACAGTTCAATCGCACGATCACGAGCAGCTGCGCGGCTCATGTTTTGGTGCTTGATCAAACCTTCTGTGATTTGGTTCCCGATGGTCATCGTTGGGTTCAACGATGTCATCGGGTCTTGGAAGATCATCCCGATATCTTTCCCGCGGATGGATTCCATTTCTTTATTGGACTTTTTGACGATATTCTCTCCATTGAAGAGGATTTCGCCTTTTTTTATATCGCCTGGCGGCATCGGGATCAGCTTCATGAGGGTTTGAGCGGTTACGGATTTACCGCAACCGGACTCCCCTACAATCGCTACTGCTTCCCCGCGATTTACGTGAAAATTAACGCCTCGTACTGCTTTCACTTCACCTGCATACGTATGGAAGGAAACATGCAGGTCTTTTACTTCGAGAATGCGTTCCATAACGATGATCCCTCCTATTTACGCAGGCGTGGGTCTACTGCATCGCGCAGACCGTCACCAAACAAGTTGAATGCCAAGATGGTCACGGAGATGAAAATGGCCGGGAACATCAGACGCCACGGATAGTACTTCATGGCAGGCAAGCCTTCAGAGGACATGGTTCCCCACGACGCAACCGGCGCCGCTACCCCCAGACCGATAAAGGACAGGAAGGACTCTGCGAAAATCGCAGAAGGTACAGTCAAGCTCAGTGTAACGATGATTGGACCCAAAGCGTTTGGAATCAAGTGTTTGAAGATCAGGCGACCGCTGTCAGCACCAAGGGAGCGAGCTGCCAGGACGAACTCCTGTGATTTGAGCTGCAAAATCTGCCCGCGCACAATCCGGGCCATCCCAATCCACCCCGTTATCGTCAAGGCGATAATAATCGTTCCGACCCCCGGGGATAAGACGACCATCAGCAAAATAACAACGAGCAAGTAAGGAATAGCGAACAAAATATCAGCGAAACGCATCATCAATTCATCTACTTTTCCGCCGTAGAAACCAGCGATACCGCCCCAGATTACACCAATGATCAAGTCGATGAAGGCAGCAGCAAGACCAACCTCCAAGGAAATACGAGCACCATACCAGATACGGACAAACATGTCGCGACCGAGGTCATCGGTACCAAACCAGTGTTCAGCAGACGGCTTTTTGTTTTTGCCAGCCAGGTCTGTAGTGAAATAGTCATTGGAAGACACCATCGGGATGACGATTGCACATACCATCAGTGCAACGATAAAAATCAGGGAAGCCATAGCAACTTTATTCATTTTCAAGCGACGCCATACATCCGCCCAGAAAGAAAGGCTAGGACGCTTGATCGCTTCAGCTTGACGAAGATCGACTGAAACCGGTTGAAAATGCTCTTTAGTCAATTGCTGCATGTTCACATTACTCCTTTCCTGCGTCTGCCAGTTTAATTCGTGGGTCTACCAAGGTATACGCCATGTCTACGATCAGAATCATCACAACGAGGATGATGGAGTAGAAGACCGTTGTCCCCATGATAACCGTGTAGTCACGGTTAGTGATAGACAGTACGAACTCACGACCCAGACCAGGAACACCAAAGATACGCTCGATAACGAATGCACCAGTCAAGATGTTGGCAATCAGTGGACCGAGGTAAGTAATAACAGGCAGCAAGGCGTTACGAATAGCGTGCTTCACTGTGATAGTGAAAGTGTGAAGACCTTTCGCTTTTGCTGTTTTGATGTAGTCTTGTCCAAGAACTTCAATCATATTGGAACGCGTCAAGCGGGCGATAAAGGCCATTGGCGACGCGGCGAGTGCGAGAGATGGCAAAATCGTGTACTCGAAACCTTCCCATTTTGCGATAGGCAGAAGGCCCCATTGAATCGCGAAGAAATACTGATAAAATGATGCCAAGATGAATCCTGGAACGGATAGCCCCAAAACCGCTATCACCATGGCGGAGTAGTCTTGCCACTTGTTATGCTTCAGTGCGGCAATTACCCCAAGGATGATACCCCCGAAGATTGCAAGAAGCAGTGCTTGTGCGCCCAAGTGAGCAGATACAGGGAAACCACGATTGATCATTTCGTTTACAGTAGAAGATTTTTCTGTGAACGATGGGCCAAGATCCCAAGTAACGACACCCTTCAAATATTCGAGATATTGCTCATGCATTGGCAAATTGAGTTTGTATTTAGCCTCAAGAGCTGCTTTGATCTCATCCGGAACGTTTTTCTCTGATGTAAATGGTCCACCCGGTACCGCTTTCATAATGAAGAAGGTGGCCGTTACAATCAGGAAGAGCGAGATGAGCATGAAGATGATGCGCTTACCAAGATAACGGATCAACTAACTTACCCCCTTGACAGATTTTGAATGCTTTCACGTCCCATCTTTACACTGCGGACGTTACCGACACAGTGCAAAAATCGGCTGTGTAAATAACCCAAATGATCTCTTGCGTTGAAGCTTCTCTCTCTATTTTTTCTTCGCTGACTTTTTTGCCAGCTGGTATTTATGGGAAGGGACTGCATAGCAGAAGGTATATGGGTTTCCATATACCCTCTGCCGCAATACCCGATCCTTCAGTTAGGTTACTCTACAGTCGCCCATTTCCAGTCAACGTCACCCAGACCGCCAATGACGATGCCTTTGACGTTTTCTTTTGCCACCCAAGAGTTGGTATAGAAGTAAATTGGCATGATTGGCATTTCATCCATCAGGATTTGCTCAGCATCTGCGAGAATTTTCTTACGCTTCTCCGGATCAGCCTCCAGAGCGGATTGGTTCAGGAGTTCCTTGAACTTCGGATTTTCCCAACGAGTATCGTTGTTTCCACCCATTTTGTCCTTGTACAGCTCCAGGAAGTTGATTGGGTCGTTGAAGTCACCCAGCCAGCCCATGCGGCCCACTTGGAAGTTACCCGCATGCATGTCTTCCAAGTATACTTTCCACTCTTTGTTCTCCAGCTTCACGTCCACGCCAAGGTTTTTCTTCCATTGGTCTTGGATCGCTTCGGCAATCTTCTTGTGGCCTTCAGAGGTGTTGTACGACAGGGTGATCGGCGGCAGCTTGGTCAGACCTTTTTCTTTCAGGCCCTCTTCCAAGAGCTTTTTCGCTGTCTCCAGATCGTTGTCCTTGAAGTAGCCATTCGGATTGAGAACCATGGATGGCGGTACTGCGCCTGTAGCCGGGATTTGTCCCGTTTGCAGAATATTGTCAATCAGGGCTTGGCGATTAACCGCGTAAGCGAATGCTTTCCGAATCTTCACATTATCGAACGGAGGCTTTTCTACGTTGAATTTGTACCAGTACGTGCCCGCGATTGGCTGGGTAGTGATTTTACCCTGCTCTTTCAAGGCCGGAATCGCGTCTGTCGGCAGCGCACTCATCGGTGCACCAGCCCAATCCAACTCGCCGTTTTCGAACATGGACAATTCTGTGTTCTCGTCTTCTACCATGGAGAACTCGATGCGATCAAGCTTTACGGTATCCTTGTCCCAATAGTTGTCGTTTTTCACGAGCACCAGCTTGCTCTTGTGCTCCCAGGATTCCATTTTGAACGGGCCGTTGCCCACATGTGTTTTCGCTTCGCCAGCCCACTTCGCATTGGCAGAAATCACTTTTTCGTTAACCGGGAAGTAGGTTGGGAATGCAGTCAGCTCCAGGAAGAATGGAGTTGGATTTTCAAGTTTTACTTCCAGCGTCTTGTCATCCAGTGCCTTCACACCAACATCGTCAAGCTTCGCTTCTTTTTTGTTCGCTTTTTCACCGTTCTTTACATAGTAGAGCTGATATGCGTAGTTGGCTCCGGTTGCCGGATCCAGCGCCCGCTTCCAGGCGTATTCGAAGTCTTTCGCTGTTACAGGCTCTCCATTGCTCCATTTTGCATCGCGAATGGTAAACTTGTAAGTCAGCATGTCCTCGGAAACTTCCACTTTTTCAGCAGCAGCCATTTGCGGCTTTCCGTCTTGACCGATGCGGGTGAGACCGTCAAAGGTAGCGCGGATAATTGCTGCAGAAGTTGTGTCCTCGGAGAGACCAGGGTCAGCCGTAGGTGGCTCAGAGTGCAGGTTCAATTTCAGAACTTGTGGTTTTTTCTCTGCCTCTGGTGTTGCCGCAGGCTGCTGGGTAGTCGTATTGTTCGCTGGTTGAGCTGGAGTTGAAGCCTGTTGGCCGCCACCGCAACCTGCCAATGCCGTACCCAATACCGCAATCGAGCTTACAAGTGCAAACACATTCTTTTTCAACGCAATAACCCCCCGTACGTTTTCTTTTTTGTCTTTTTTCAGAAAATAAAGGACGAAAAAAACGAACATGTTCCGAAGCTTCCTGACTTCGGCTAGAAGGCATCAACCCCTTTCATTGCAGGGTCACTTCGTCATCCGGAACGAAAGAGAAAGAATCTTTGTACTGCTTCAGCTCCAGTGAAACATCGGCAGCGGCAATTCCTTCAATTTGAGAGAGTCGTTCGTTAACGAAAGTGATCAGCTCGTCATTGCTATGGAAACACGCTTGGATGATCAAGTCGTGTTTACCGCTAAAGGCACCCACAAACCGGACGGCAGAGAATTTGCTCAATTCTTCTGCCACACTTTTCTGTAAACCTAGCTTTGTGGTTAACCCGATGATCGCTTGTACTTTCAAGCCAAGCTTCGCCGGGTCGGGGTGAATAACGAATTGAAAGACTCCATCTTGTAACAGACGGGTAATGCGCGATCGAATGGTTCCCTCGCTCACGCCAAGTTGATGCGCGATTTCTGTATACGGGATTCGTCCGTCTTCCTGGAGGATTTGCAGAATCTGCTTGTCAACATGGTCCAGCTTTTTCATAAATACGTTTTTCCGGGAACCTCCATCCTATTTTTACGAAATTCGAAAAAAACTTTAATAATTTGTCTGTTACATTAAAAGTAATCTGAAATGATAGCGGTGTCAACGAAATTTGACAAGTAGAATTATAAAACATTATAAAGTGAAGCCGAACAGTAAAAAAATTTTTATATTATCAAACAAGCACTTCCTCTTACATATTGAAAAGGAAAATGACAATTTAATCAACTATATTTTCTCGAAAAACTGTATTTTTAAGCAAGGAAGGAGTGTGCACCCCGCTTGAGGCACACTCCTCTCTTTGTTGATCTTTCAAGCATCCGCCCTGCTTTACGCTTCGATGATTTTATAAATCAGCGGTTGCTCAGGCGGAATGTTTGTCGAAATCGAGAAGGCATTGCCCAATTCTTCCAGGGCGCTTTGCAAAAGCTTCTCGTCATTTGCATGAATGGTAACAAGTACCTCTCCGGCACGTACCTGATCCCCGCGCTTTTTGTGCAGGACGAAGCCCACTGCCAGATCAATCGGCATTTCCTTGGTCAAACGACCTGCGCCAAGCACGACAGAGGCATGGCCTACCGCTTCGGCGTCAATCGCCTCTACATAGCCGTCCTCTGACGCGACAACCTCATGGATGATCTTCGCTTGCGGCAAACGGGACAGATCGTACACATCCTGCTTGTCGCCGCCTTGCGCTTCCACCATTTCAGCCAGCTTGTCGACAGCCTTGCCAGTCGCCATCAAGTCCTCAAGCTTCGCCCGTCCTTCTTCGACGGTTGCAACGAGTCCGCCCAGTACGAGCATGCGGGAGCCGATCGAAAGCACCAGCTCAGTCAAGTCTTTTGGACCTCTGCCAGCCAATGTTTCTACTGCTTCCTTCACTTCCAGCGCATTTCCCACGGCAAAGCCCAGCGGCTGGTTCATATCGCTGATGACCGCCACTGTTTTGCGTCCTACCTGGGTGCCGATCGCTACCATCGCATTCGCCAATGTTTCGGCTTCTTCCAGGTTTTTCATGAAAGCACCCTTGCCTACTTTCACGTCGAGCAGAATCGCATCAGCACCCGCTGCGATCTTTTTGGACATGATGGAGCTGGCGATCAGGGGAACGGTGTCTACTGTGCCCGTCACATCGCGCAAGGCATACAGCTTTTTGTCTGCCGGAGTCAGGTTGCCGGACTGCCCGATGACGGACACGCCAATATCGCGCACCTGCTGCAAAAACTGCTCGCGAGTGCGCTCTACCTGAAAGCCGCTGAAGGACTCCAGCTTGTCGATCGTTCCGCCTGAATAGCCCAAGCCGCGTCCGGACATTTTGGCCACAGGAATCCCTGCTGCCGCCACCAGAGGCGCAACGACAAGTGTGGTCTTGTCGCCTACTCCGCCCGTACTGTGCTTGTCTACCTTGATCCCTGAAAGCGAGGACAGGTCGAGCTGTTCGCCCGATCCCGCCATGGCAAGTGTCAAGTCGCCTGTCTCGCGCGCAGTCATGCCCTTGAGCAATACGGCCATCGCCCATGCAGACATCTGATAGTCCGGGATGCTTCCGTCTGTATATCCGTCCACGAGAAACTGAATTTCCTCAGTCGTCAGCTCGCCGCCGTCCCGCTTTTTGATGATGATATCGACCATGCGCATAGGTGGTCCCTCCGTTTCTGTGTCTTACAGCTTCGCTACAATCCCGTTGACCAGCGCCAGGAACTGCGCTTTAACCTTTTCGGTTGTCTCCATTACTTCATCGTGGGAAAGCGGCTGTTCGAGAATGCCTGCTGCCATGTTGCTGATGCAAGAAATACCCAACACTTTTACTTTCATATGACGTGCCACAATCACCTCAGGAACGGTGGACATGCCCACGGCATCCCCGCCCAATTGACGCAGCATGCGAATCTCTGCCGGAGTTTCGTAGCTAGGACCAAGCAGCCCCACGTATACGCCTTCGCGCAGCTTGATGCCTTGTTCGGACGCAACCTGGCGAGCCAATTGGCGCAGCTCTTTGGAGTATGCTTCGGACATGTCCGGGAAACGCGCGCCCAGCTCGTCGTCGTTTGGCCCGATCAACGGGTTGCGGAAAGTCATGTTGAGGTGGTCAGAAATCAGCATCAGATCGCCTGGATCGTAGCCTTCGTTAATGCCGCCCGCTGCGTTGGTTACGATAATCGTTTCCACGCCGAGAAGCTTCATCACGCGGATCGGGAACACAACTGCGTCCAGTCCGTGGCCTTCATAGAAGTGAAAACGCCCTTGCATCGCTACGACTTGCTTGCCTTGCAGCTTCCCGATCACGAGCTGTCCTTTGTGTCCCACTACAGTGGAAACGGTGAAGCCAGGAATTTCATGGTATGGAATGACGACCGGATTTTCGATTTCGTCCGCCAAAACGCCAAGACCCGATCCCAGTACAAGGCCGATTGTCGGTTTTTCCGAAAGTTTTGGTTCGATAAACGCTACTGCTTCATGCAAGTTTGCCATGTTTGAACACTCCTCTTTATTTTGTTTCTTCTATATAAATGTTTATAATTACTTAACCTTTATACACGATTCAGGAAGCTTTTTCCGATTGCCGGAGCAGCTACGCCAAAATTGTCTGCAATCGTTGCGCCCAAGTCAGCGAATGTTTCGCGAATGCCGAGGTTCTCGCCGTTCGCAATTCCTTTGTGATAGACGATCAGCGGAACGTATTCGCGCGTATGGTCGGTTCCGTGGTGCACCGGATCGTTGCCGTGGTCTGCCGTAATGACGAGCAAATCGTTTTCTTGCATCGCAGCCAAAATCTCCGGGATGCGCGCATCGAACTCCATCAACGCCTGACCGTACCCTTCCGGATCACGGCGATGACCGAACTTCGCGTCAAAGTCCACGAGATTCACAAAGGACAGACCTGTAAAAGACTGCTTCATCGTACCGAGCAATTGGTCGACGCCGTCCATGTTGTCTTTGGTGCGGATCGATTGGGTGATTCCTTCCTCGGCGTAAATGTCGCTGATTTTTCCAATCGCAATCGAAGTCAGCCCGGCATCCTGCAAACGGTTCATGACGGTCGCTTCGAATGGTTTTACGGAATAGTCGTGACGGTTGGAGGTACGCGCGAAGTTGCCCGGCTCGCCGACAAACGGTCTGGCAATCACGCGGGTAACGGCAAATTCATCGCGCAAAGTCAGCTCACGCGCAATTTGGCAAATGCGGTACAGCTCGTCCAATGGCACAACTTCTTCATGAGCCGCCACCTGGAAAACGCTATCAGCGGAAGTGTACACAATGACAGCACCTGTCTTCATGTGCTCTTCGCCAAGTTCGTCGAGAATATCTGTGCCGGAAGCTACTTTGTTGCCCAGCACTTTGCGTCCGATGCGCTGCTCAAATTCTGTGATCAGTTCAGCGGGAAAACCGTCCGGGTACGTATTGAACGGCGTAGACACATGCAGGCCCATGATCTCCCAATGGCCTGTCGTCGTATCTTTTCCCATGGAGATTTCCTGCATTTTTCCGTAGTGAGCCGCAGGAGCTTCTGCCGCAGGCACTCCTTTTAGCGGCGCAATGTTGCCGAGACCGAGCTTTTGCAGGTTCGGCAAGGAAAAGCCGGCGACGCGCTCCGCAATGTGACCAAGCGTATGCGCTCCCTCGTCCCGGAATTTCGGAGCATCCGGCTGTTCGCCAATCCCTACGCTATCCATAACGATTAAAAATACGCGAGAATACCGCAATGTTAACGCCTCCAGTTCAAAAAAGGAATAGTGTTCCAAAACAGGTCGTCAGACGTCTGACCTGATGGAGATAAGTTTGCTCCGCCTCAGACTCGGGCGGAGTCATCTGTTTGCCGCATCCGCTTTACGCTCTTGGATGCGTTTTGGCATAAATGTCCTTGATTCTCGTTCGGGTCACATGCGTGTATATTTGCGTCGTGGAAATATCCGCGTGCCCGAGCATCTCCTGCACCGAACGCAGGTCTGCTCCGTTTTCCAGCAGGTGCGTCGCAAAGGAATGGCGCAATGTATGTGGCGTAATCTCTGCCCGGATGTTGGCTTTCAAGGCATAGCGCTTGATGATTTTCCAAAATCCTTGGCGTGTGATCTGTTTGCCCAAATGATTGAGGAACAGCGCGGAGTCGCCGCTTCCCTTCACCAATTTGGGACGTCCGGCCTGCAAGTAGTGGCGGACCATTTGAATCGCAACAGAGCCAAGCGGAATAATCCGTTCCTTGGACCCTTTTCCCATACATTTGACAAAGCCCATGTCCAGATTGACGTCCGCTTTATCCAGATTGACCAGCTCGGAAACGCGAATGCCTGTCGCATACAACAGCTCAAGCATGGCTTTATCCCGCAGTCCGGCAGGATGATTGACAGGAGGACTGTCCAAAAGGCGCTCCACTTCGTCAACCGAGAGCACTTTTGGCAAGCGCTTCTCGATTTTGGGCGTCTCCAGATGGATCGAAGGGTCTTTGTCAATGAGTTTGTCCCGAACGAGAAACTGGTAAAAAGCACGGATCGATGCCATGTTGCGCGACAGCGTTGCCGTTGCCCGTCCTTTTTCCCGCAAGACGAGCAAATAGCCAATGATATGTGTCCGCGCCGATTCCTCGATACGGGTTACGCCCTGCTCGTTCAGATACGAGGTGTAGGCCACCATGTCGCGCTGATACGATTCCAGGGTATTGCGCGCTAACCCTTTTTCCACAGAAAGGAAGTGGATAAATTGATCAATCAGACTGTCCATGAAGCTGTCCCCTTCAAGGTGATAAGTATCCAGTATTGCTTTCCACACCAAGTAAAAATCTCCTGCTGCCCGTACACAAAAAAATGTGCAATTACTCTCCCGTCAAATAAAACAGCTGCAAACGGGCGAGATAACCGTCCCAATCTTGTGTCTGTGGGGAGTTGATGATTTTTACGACCTTGACGGCATTGCCGTGCGGTTCATGATAAGGATCAGCGGGCAAAAGTTTATCCGCCAACAAGGTGACGATACCGTACGAGAGCAATGAGCATGTCACGAATAACAGCAAAAAGCGAAGCGCCTCCATAATCCGGCGATACGGGACCCCCATTTTGTCCACCTCCCTGCTCTCTCCATATGTATGCATCTGCCACCTCGCCCATTCTGCCCTACAGCGGCAAGTCCTGCAACACATCATCCAGAGGGGTGTACGGCAAAGACAAGGAACGGGCAACGGCTTCGTAAACGATATGGCCGTTCAGCACGTTGACGCCTCTCGCCAAAGCACGGTGTTGGGCAATCGCCGCCCGGTACCCTTTGTTTGCCAGCAACAGCCCGTACGGCAGCGTGACGTTGGACAGCGCAATCGTCGAGGTGCGCGGCACAGCTCCCGGCATATTCGCGACCGAGTAGTGGACAACGCCGTGTCTGACATACGTAGGATCACTGTGCGTAGAAATCCGGTCTACCGTCTCGATGGAGCCTCCCTGGTCAATCGCCACATCGACAATGACAGAGCCAGGCGTCATGGACTTGACCATTTCCTCTGTGACCAGCCGCGGAGCGCGGGCGCCGGGAATGAGTACCGCGCCGATCAGCAAGTCTGCGCGCCTTACCGCTTCGGCAATATTGTACGAGTTGGACATCAGCGTATGCAGTCTGCCGCCAAACATCTCATCCAGCTCGCGCAGCCGATTCGCATTAATATCAAGCAGCGTAACGTTCGCTCCCAGCCCGATTGCCATCCGCGCCGCATTCGTTCCGACGATGCCACCGCCGACGATGACGACATGGCCGGGCAGTACGCCAGGCACTCCTCCCAGGAGAACGCCTTTGCCACCGTGCGGCTTCTCCAGAAACTGCGCTCCGATCTGCACAGACATTCTCCCCGCCACTTCGCTCATCGGCATGAGCAAAGGCAGGGCACCGCTGTCGGTTTGAATCGTCTCGTACGCAACCGCCACCACCTTTTTTGCCCGCAGCTGTTCGGTCAATTCCCGTTCAGGGGCGAGGTGCAGATACGTAAACAAGATTTGATTTTCCCGAAAATAAGCGTACTCGTCTGGCAACGGCTCTTTCACCTTGCAAATCATGTCCGCCTTTTTCCATACTTCCTCAGCAGACGGCTGAATTTCGGCCCCGGCTGCTGCGTAGTCTTCATCGGTAAAGCCGGAACCGACACCTGCTTGCGTCTCCACCAGCACGCGATGTCCCGCTTGCTTGTAGGAACTTGCACCAGCAGGCGTCAGTCCGACGCGATTTTCATTGTTTTTGATTTCTTTTGGCACACCAATAATCAAAAGCCATCTCGCCTCCTGTCTCCATGTACTGTTTTAGGATGCCACAGGAAAACGCAGGCCATTACAAAAGCTCTCCCGGAAAAAGAAAAAACTTCTCCGTTCCCAGAGAAGTTGGCTTATTTGAAGTCCTCTACGTTCACTTTATCGATGCAGCGGCTGCAAACGCCGTAAAAGGTAAGTCGGTGGTCGGTAATAGCAAAGTTATAAACATTCTTGACCTTTTCTTCTGCACTGACAAGCAAGTCTTCAAAAATTTCGTCCACGGTTCCGCAATTGAGGCAGATCAGGTGATGGTGGTGGTAAGCTGCGTTGTCATCGCGCAAATCGTATCTCGCTACCCCATCGCCAAAGTTCATTTTATGAAGGATTTTCAAGTCGCTCAAAAGCTCAAGTGTCCTGTATACAGTAGCAAGCCCGATTTCCGGAGCTTTATCCTTCACCAGCAAATAAACATCTTCCGCGCTCAAGTGATCTTCTTCGTTTTCCAGCAAGACGCGAACAGTGGCTTCACGCTGTGGTGTCAGCTTGTAGTTCTGTGAATGCAACTGTTGCTTGATCTTCTCTAATTTTTCTTCCAACATTAATGCCCCTCCCCGCTCGCATGAAACCTGTTCCTATTATAGTAGAGGGGCGTCGAATAAGTCAAATGCATAAGTTATTACCTGATAATAATTCTTAATTAATTACGAGCTGCATCAGCCTCGGTGAAACAAAAGTCTCGAACAAAGCAGCCAGCGTCAGCACGCCGAGCATCGATATGACAAGGACGGTGTAGCCCATAAAATGTGGCATGATCCCGTCTCGCTTGCTTAACAACCGGGTTTGAATCAGCCGCATGGAAAAAGAAATTCCGCTTACGCCTACAATGAACAAGGCCGGGACGACGAGCAAGTTTTGCGGGAGAACGCCCAGCATGGCGAACGTTACTCCTTTCCACTGCAACTGGCTGACCAAAAAGCCGACAGTAAATCCGATGACGACCCCTTTGAGAAACAGCATCAACAAAATCATTGGCAGGCCGATGATGGACAAGCCCAATACCCACATGATCGCAACTGTCTTCGAATAATGCCCGAACGACTGCTGAAAATGGGCGCTCGTTTCCGGGATGCCGCTTGTGCTCAGGCTGTTAAAAAAATATTGGAGAAATCCGTACAACTCCTGCTTTTGCGAGAGCGGCAGCGAGTTGACGAGCACAGCACCGAAGATGATCCCCATGGTAAACAGGACGATCGTAAACCAATAGAGCGACTGATGTTCTCTCATATAGGATTGGATAGTTTGTCCGACTCGTGAACGCACGGTTCGTCCCCTCCCGCTTCGCTGATTACTGTACAGCTTATGCGCCGGGGGTGGCGACTATGACCGCTATGACAAAATCACCTTTCCGTAAGTTCCCGCACCGCCTTTTTGCACGTTCAATGATCCGTCCCTGCCCGCGACAATGAGCTTGGCGATTTTTTCTCCGACGACCTTTGCCAACTCGTCCTCCGTGGCTCTATGCACCACATTCATTTGCGTCCCGAAGGCTTGGTACAGCTTCTCAAGCAGTTTCGGCCCGATTCCGGGGATAAACTCCAGCGGAAACTGCTCGATATAAGGAGGACGAAACGCAGGGTGCGCTCCCGCCTCCCGATCGGCCAACTCATCAATGCGGGCTGCCACACCCCGCACAATCCGCTTGTGACCGCACTCCGGGCATCTCCCCGCAGCATCGGCCGGCAGGAGCGACTGGCAGCCTTGGCAAGCCGTCTGATGATATTTGCCCAGTTGCGGATGCAAACCGTAGTTGACCGCAACAGCTCTGCCGTCCTGGCGGCGAATCGCCTTTTCCCATTCGGCAAAAGAACGCTCAGCCATGCGGATGCTCTGATACTCCCTGCCAATTTTCCCGAGCGAATGCGCATCCGAATTGGTGAGAAACGTTTTGGTGTGCAACTCAGACAACCGATCCGCCATGTCCGTATTGGCACTCAGCCCAAGCTCCACAGCATGTACCAAGGTTGGGTCCAGTACGTCAGCCAAATGATCGGTACAACTGCCGTACAGCCCCTTGTGCGGCGTAAAAATGTGGGCAGGAATCAACAAGCCGCCAAGGTGCTCCACCCATTCCTGAAGCTCGCGCAAACGCGCCGACACACGCTGCGAGCTTAACTGGACATTTTTGCAGCGCTGCGAGAGCCAGCGTGTCCATTCCTGCATGGCGCAAAGCGTCGGCAAGTAGACAAGAAAATGCGCTTCTCCCCGGCCCGGCTCCTTGATTTCCAGTTCGCAGCCCAAGATGAGCATCGTTCCCTTGTACAAAATCCCTCCGTGCTCGTGCTCCGCCGCTACACCTGCTTCCAGAAGGGACAGCAGCTCGTCCTGCACCTCGGGCGAGTGCGAATCAATGATCCCGATGACGTCCATGCCCTTTTTTTCCGAAGCTTCCTCCAATATTTTGGTCAGCGTCATCTGCCGTGAAGCCGTTATTTTCACCGGCTTGCCCGTCCACGTGCCGCCAATATGGATGTGCATGTCGCAAAAGTAGTTGTGCATCAGCCCTTCAACTGCTCTCTCAGCAATTTGTTCTCCCAGGCAAACAAGGCTACGACCGTTTTGGCATCGCGAATCTCCCCGTTTTTATGCAATTCGCGAGCCTCCTCCAGCGTCAATTCGAGGGTGTCCACAAATTCGTCCTCGTCCGGCTTGCTCTCGCCCTTTGTCAGCCCTGTAGCGACAAACACATGCAAAAGCTCATCGGCAAATCCCGGAGACGTGTAAAAAGCACTGAGCGGCTCGTAATGGCTCGCCACATAGCCCGTCTCTTCTTCCAGTTCGCGCATGGCGCAAGTCAACGGCTCCTCGCCCGCTTCCAGCTTACCCGCCGGGATTTCCACGATCGTTTGCTCCAGCGGCTTGCGGAATTGGCGTACAGCTACGAGCTTGTTATCGTCGGTCAAGGCGAGAACCGCAACAGCCCCCGGATGATTGACAATCTCGCGCTTCGCCGTGTTTCCGTTAGGCAAAAGCACGTCATCCACTTTCAGTTTAATGATTCGCCCTTCGTAAATCGATTGGCTGGCAATCGTTTTTTCGTACAAATGATCTTGCTTGCTCACATTCATCATCCTTTTTTCAGCTTGGCGTTCTAAATCCACTTGTCTCTCCATAAGTTGGGAGCATGAAGCTTGTCCACCCTATTGTATCGGAGGAGATTGTGGATGAAAACCTATGTCAGCGAAAAGCAATTGCGAATGGTCGGGAAAGCTTGGGAAATCAAGGCTGCTCTTCGTTCCTGGTCAAGTAAAGACCTAACGCTTCAAGAGTACCTGACGAAACGGGCAAACGCGGCTCGCCGTTAGCAGCGAGCTTGCCGCTTTGCATGCTTTTTCCCACCATATCTGCCGCCAAAACAGCGGTTTGAAACGGCACGCAGTCCACTTCCCAGCTTCTGCCCATCGTGGAAAAGGACAAGCCATGCCTTTGCTCCAACGCCTTCAAACGCTCGCTTGCAGGAGCCTTTCCTCTGACCAGAACGTGTTTCGCGGAACTGTTGGCAACGGCCTGCGCCTGCTGCTTGATGAGACAATCGCGCTCGTCTCCGAGAACAGGCAACGTCACGATTGTCGGCGCCAGGGCAAACCGCCCCAAAATTGCGGTCGTATGATGGCTGATTCCGTAATGCCTGCTGCGCTGGTCAGCAAAGCTGATGCGCGGGATAAAAAAAGGGGTCCCGCCAAGAGCCGACACGGCGTGAATGACTTCCGCCAGTTGAACGCCGGAAAATCCGTACACTGTACCCGTACCTGCGACGCCAGGCCCAAGCATGCACAGGATGACATCTGCCTTTTCCACATGACGTGCGGCCAGCAAACCGCTGTGAATCGTCACCGCCTCGCGATTTCCTCCCCAGGCGTGTCCAGTCGTGACTGTCGCTGTCAAATGGCCTGCTCGCGACAACTGCCGGACGTGCTGGCTGAAAGCAATCGGCAGCGAAGCAGCGTCAGGCATCACATAGACGATCCGCAACTGCGGATGCTTCTCTTTTAAGGCAAGAACAGCTGGCGGCAACAAGCTGTGCAGCTCTCCGATCAACACAGGCGTACCTTCCAGCGTCAAGTCTGCCTGCAAAAACAGCTCATGAAAAGGGCTTGCCTGTTCTTCCACGGCATCCACTGCCAATTGCCACGGGGAATAACGCATTTTCATAATATGCCCCCATTCGCTCGGAGCCACATCACAATCGACTTCCCCGGCGCTTTTGCCCACGACCAGATGAAATCCGCCTGTCCCCAACTGCAGCTGAAGCGCTGTCGTGTTGAGCAAAAGATTGTCTCCTGGGGAGTATTCCTCCCGGGCAAAAGAAATCGCCTTTTGCGTTTGCAGGCTTCCCGCTTCTTGCCTGCTCAGCTTTACCTCCAGCACTTGCATGCCTGTTTGCCGCTCCAACACGCGAATGACCGTACCCGTTGCCAAATGCAGCATGCTCTTCCCCCTCGTCCGCTCCTTCCTACAGTGTATGACAGACCACGATTGTCCCAATCATCCAACCCGAAAAGAAGCAAAAAAGCGGAACCCTCTGAAGGATTCCGCCACCTGTCGTTTACTCTTGTACTTCTGCGATGATCGCCAGCACCAGTTCTGCCGCTTTGTTCAGCTCGGAGATTGGCATGCGCTCGCTTTTCGTATGGATTTCTTCATAACCGATCGCAAAGTTCACGCTCGGAATGTTGTATCCGTTGAATACGTTGCCGTCGCTGCCTCCGCCACTTGCAACCAGCTCCGGATTGCGGTCAATACGCTTCACCGCTCCAATCGCTTTGTTTACAACTGGGGTAGATTCATCGAATTTGTAGCCATGGTACATGAAAATGACTTCGTTCTCGCACGTAGCGCCCATCTCGGCAGCCGCTTCCTCGAATGCCGTCGTCATTTTTTTCACTTGCGCTTCCAGCTTGTCCATGACCAGGCTGCGCGCTTCCGACCAGATTTCCACATAGTCCGTAACGATGTTGTACGCCCGGCCACCTTCAAAACGACCGATGTTCGCAGTCGTGTCCGCATCGATGCGCCCCAGAGGCATGCGGGAAATCGCCTTGCTAGCAACAGTAATCGCACTGATTCCATCCTCTGGATTCACGCCAGCGTGAGCCGCTTTGCCGTGGATTTTGGTGATGATTCTGTACTGCCCAGCACCTGCAACGGTGATTTTGCCAACCGGACCTTCGGAGTCGAGAATGAAGCCCATCTCCGCTTTCAGCAGGCTGGAATCCAAAGCGCGGGAACCTACCAGGCCGGATTCTTCCCCGACTGTCAGAACAACCTGGATCGTTGGATGCGGCAGGTTTTGTTCCTTCAGCGTGCGAATGCCTTCAAAAATCGCAGCAATGCCGGCTTTGTCGTCCGCTCCCAGAATGGTCGTGCCATCGGAGTATACATAGCCATCGCGGATTTGCGGTTTGATCCCGTTTCCTGGCACTACCGTGTCCATATGGCTGCTGAACAAAATAACCGGGCCGTTTCCTGTGCCTTCCAAGGTAGCAATCAGGTTGTTGGCGCCGTGTCCTGTTTTCGCTGCCGCATCGTCTTCTTGGACGGTAAAGCCCATCTCGATCAGCTTTTCTTTCAGCACTTTGTTTACGGCTGCTTCGTTTTTCGTTTCGCTGTCAATTTGCACAAGCTCCAGAAACTCGTTTAGCAAACGCTCTTCGTTGATCACACTCACACTCGTTACCTCCCGATTACTTGCCCGATTTTGGTACATATTCACAAGTTCCAGTATACCGCAAAAAATTTTTTTCTACTACGAAATCACTCGTGATTCTTTTTCACTCATTGCTCGTCCACATGCGAATTTTCGTTTTTCGGGTATTGGCACAGCTCGTACAGCACTCCGCCAGCCGCTTTTGGATGCAAAAACCCGATCAGGGCGTCATGCGCACCTGCTTTGGGTGTCTCGTGAATGAGCGGCACTCCCTGTTCCTTCAACTGCTGCAAACGGGTTGTGACGTCGTCTACATCCAGTGCGATGTGGTGGATTCCTTCTCCCCGCTTCTCGATGAACTTGGCAATCGGGCTGTCTTCGCCAAGCGGCTCCAAAAGCTCAATTCGGCTTTCCCCGATTGCCAGAAACGCTACCTTGACCTGCTCGCTTTCTACCACTTCTGATCCTACCAATCGCAAGCCCAACTGCTCCGTGTAAAAAGGAAGCGTCTTCTCCAGACTCTTTACCGCGATCCCGATATGGGCAATTTTGTTTGGGGTGCTCACAGCCATCATCCTTTTTCAAATGGTTGTCTCGAAAGCGACATTTCGGTACAATCCTGTTGAGGTCATTCGATCGTACTTTTTTATTCTAGCATAGCCAGGGTCGAAATTACCTGATCTTTTCCTTTTATTTGGGCATTTTCCGATCTGAAAGGAGGTTTTTTCTGTTATGAAATTTCAATCCCTGTTCGCAAAAATCCTCATCGGGTTGTTGATTCTCTCCCTGATCATCCCAACGTTCTTTTACTATCTGTAAGCGGCGAGACTCAACTGTCTTGCAAGCAAAAACCCCCTGCTGCAGCCTTTGTCAAGCTGCGCAGGGGGTTTCTCGTTTTGTTGCCTGTTTATTATTTGTAGACAAACACGCTGGATGTTTTCGCATCCCAGCCTACTTTATAACCGAGGTTATCGGTTACCGTACGGATTGGAACCATCGGCATGCCATTGTTCAAAACAACTGGCGCAGGGAGCGTAATTTCTTGAGCGCCCAGCTTCGCTTTATTGGAGCCAACAGTAAACTTCAACACTTTTGTGCCGCTGATTACCGCGACGTCTTTGTTGTTCCATTGTGTAGTCAAGGACAGCGCTTCTTTGAAAAATTGCGCAGGCACCATTGTCGTGTTGCCATTCACAATCGTAGGCGCTACTTGCAGCGGATACGCTTTTCCGTTTACGGTGAAGTTCGCAGTACCTACTTTGAACAGAGCCGCATTTGCAGGCACAGCTACGGAAGGTTGTGCTGGCTGAGCAGGTTGAGCTGGAGCAGGCATACCTACACCTACCGCCCGTGCAAACAGCAGACCTTTTTCTTCAGAGGTAAACACGCTGATGCTGTAAGTGCTTTTCACCGCTGGATTCACGATATTCGCCGCTGCATTGATGCTGATGTTCGCCGCAGTGGCAGCAGGGATGTCCTGGGATGGGTAAATCAGCACATTTTGGCCGCGCACAGCAACATAGTTGGCTGCCACGCCGTTCACAGACACGTTCGCCGGAGCGATGTAAGCCGGAACTTTGTAACCTGCCGGGAATACAAGCTCAACGAAATCGCGTTGCTTCACAAGCCCTACACCCAATGTTTTGATTGCCACATTGACGCCTGTCGCTTTTCCAACCGCTGTGGAAGTCAGACCGATCGTCGCAGTGCTGTTGTTCACTGTGGTGTTCGGCACTGGAGTCGGCGTTGGAGTCGGATTTGGCGTTGGATTTACCGAAGATCCGCTAACGGAAAACGATTTGGATTCCAAAGTGCGGCCTGCAACCGTTGCTTTGAGCGTGTAGCTACCCGCCGATTTCGGATTGGTGATCCATGCTCCCACAGCAACAACGACTTTCACTTCGCTGGTCGAAGAGAAGTTGGAAGGAGCTGTTACGTATACTTTGTTGCCCGCAGCGCTTACACGCTTCGCTGTTTTTCCGTTCAATGTAAATTCGGATGCGCTCAAGATGCCTGGCACCATGTCGGAAGAAGGAAATTCCAAAATGAGGTCTTCGTCCGCTCGGAGCTGTTTGTTGCCGAAGTCCGCATCAAAAGTGTAGCTGGTGCGCGCGCCAGCAGCTGGATCAGACAAATTGACGGAGAAAGCACTGGTAGCCGTGCTGGTGCTGGAACCGGATTTGGTGATCTCGAATTTTTCGGACTCGTATGTAACCCCGTCGTACTTCACTTTGAATGTATATTTGTCAGCACTGCTCGGATTTTCAATACCAGCCGATTTGCTGAACTCGATGGTCATGTAGTCATCTCCGTCAACGGAGCTTGGAACTTTGATTTCTACTTCGCCTTTGTTTACGCTGACAGACTTGACAGTCGTTCCGTTGACTTTGACATCGCTCGAATCAATGCTGGACGGCAGCATGTTTTTGTCTGGGAAAACTACAGTGATGTATTCGTTCGTTTCCAGTTCGTCGCTGCCTTTGAGCGAGATTTTTCCCAGCTTGATGCTGGTTTCATCGCCAGCTCCCTTGGAACCGAGCGAAACCGCGTAGTCACTGCTTGAACCGCTGCTAGAGCTGGAGCTGCCGCTCTTTTTGATTTCGATCTCGCCGGTATCTTCATCGTCGTCATTGCTAGTACCTACGGTGACATCGTACGTGCCTTTGCTTTTCGGGTTAGTGATGCCGGAAGTGATATCGATGGTAATTTTTCCAGCGTCAACACTTTCGTTTACCGTGATTTTGATTTCATTGCTGCTGACTTTTACGGTTTTTATGTCGAAATCGGCATCGATGTCGCTTTCGTCGATGTTTTTGCTGATTTTGAAATCAGAGTCAAATTCGATTGTGATGGAGTCGCCTTTTTCCAGGTCGTCCTTCATCGTAAATTTAATCGTGTACTTGCTATCTTCATCTACCCCGTCATCTTTTGCCGTGACAGACACCTTGCTTACGGCATGCGCCTCTTGCGGTACAGCAACAAAAGGTGTAGCGGCCAGCGCTGATGCCAGCACTAATGGTAGTGCTTTTTTACTTTTCTCCATGTTTTTCCTCCCACATTTACCTATAATCTGGAAATTACTCTCTAGCAGGTCGCTACCAGTCTACCATAAATGATATCTGGAGGGAATCTCTTCTATGGAAGATTCGAGACTCCTTGGCTACTATTGCTAAGACGATGTCGCCCGCGAAAAAGTTACAGCCAACAAAGAAATTGCTCAAAAATTTTTATCAAGCAAAAAACCAGGTCTGCTTCGACCTGGTTGCAGGGCATAACCCGTACTTCGGCAAAATCAGTACAGCTTGGTATCCGGTCCGATGCTCTCCAGCTTTTGCTTCACGCTTTGCAGGAAACGTCCGCAAATGAGCCCGTCGAGCACGCGGTGATCCAAAGACATGCACAAGTTTACCATCGAACGTACCGCGATCATGTCATTGATGACAACCGGGCGTTTTACGATGGATTCCACGCTGAGAATCGCTGCCTGCGGTGCATTGATGATCGGCTGGGACAGAACAGAGCCGAAAGATCCGGTATTGTTCACGGTAAACGTACCGCCAGTCATGTCGTCCATCGTCAGCTTGCCAGCACGCGTGCGCGCAGCCAGATCGTCCACCGACTTGGCGATGCCGAGGATCGATTTTTGATCGGCATCCTTGATGACAGGCACATACAGGGCATCTTCTGTCGCAACGGCGATCGAGATGTTAATGTCTTTTTTCACGATGATCTTGTCATTCGCCCAGGTGGAATTGATCATCGGAAATTCTTTCAGCGCTTCCACGACCGCCTTGATAAAGAACGGCAAGAAAGTCAGATTGAGCCCTTCCTTTTTGGCGAACTCGGATTTGGCCTGGTTGCGGAAGTTGACCAGATTGGTTACGTCCACCTCGATCATCGTCCAGGCATGCGGAGCTTCGTGCTTGCTCTGCACCATGCGGCTGGCGATCGTGCGGCGGATAGGCGTCACCGGAACGACTTGATCGCCGCTGGCAACCGGGATGTCGATTGAAGCTGCTGGTGTCGCAGCTGGAGCAGCGGTCGCTTGTGGTGCAGGGGTTGTCGCAGCAGGCGCAGGCGTTGCCGCCACTGGCGCTTGGGCAACAGCTTCCACTACTGGTTCAGCAGGTTTTTGACCACCTGCATCAATAATTGCTTGCACGTCCTTGCGCGTAATGCGCCCTCCCGCACCCGTACCTGCGACGCGAGACAAATCAATGCCATGCTGCTGGGAAAGCCTCATCACAGCAGGAGAATAACGTTGCTTAGGCCCTTCGTTTCCAGCTGCCTGTGGAGCAGCGGCAGAAGCAGATGGCACCGAGATCGCTGCCACCGCAGGCGCTGCGCTCGGTTGGCTGGCTGCCGCGGCAGGTGTAGCTGGGGTAGCCGCCTCAGCTGCCGGACTCGCTTGCTCCGCCGATCCTCCGCCACTTTCTTCGATATATAGAATCAACGTTCCGACTGCTACAGTTTCTCCTTCCGCAACCACGATCTCCGTTACCCGACCGGATACGGTAGAAGGAACTTCCGCATTCACTTTGTCCGTCGTCACTTCAGCCAATGAATCGTATTTTTTGACGGTATCGCCAACATTGACCAGCCATTTGCTGATAGTCCCCTCGGTTACACTCTCACCCAGTTGGGGCATAAGTACTTTCGTTGCCATGACCTGTGGTCCTCCTCGCCTTTAAAAGTTGGCCAACTCGCGCATTGCTTCCAACACTTTATCCGGATTCAGCATGAAAAATTTCTCCATCGGAGGACTGTACGGCATTGCAGGTACATCCGGTCCGCACAGACGTTTGATTGGAGCATCGAGATCGAACAGGCAATGCTCGGCAACGATCGCCGCCACCTCTCCGCCGACTCCGCCCTCTTTGTTGTCTTCGTGCACGATCAGCACTTTTCCGGTCTTGGAGGCAGCTTCTGCAATCGCTTCCTTATCCAATGGGTACAAGGTGCGCAAGTCGAGAACATGCGCGCTGATACCTTCCTGTGCGAGCTTCTCGGCTGCTTGCAGGCAGAAGTGCAGGGCGAGTCCGTAAGAAATAACCGTAATGTCCGTACCTTCACGCTTGACGTCCGCTTTTCCGATCGGCAGGACATAGTCGTGCTCAGGCACTTCGCCTTTGATCAGGCGATAGCAACGCTTGTGCTCGAAAAAGAGAACCGGGTCCTCGTCGCGAATCGCCGCTTTGAGCAAGCCTTTTGCATCGTAAGGGGTGGACGGAGCCACCACTTTCAGCCCAGGGATATTCGTAAACATCGCTTCCACCGACTGCGAGTGATAGAGAGCGCCATGCACGCCGCCGCCGAATGGAGCGCGGATCGTGAGCGGGCAATTCCAGTCGTTGTTGGAACGGTAACGCATCTTCGCCGCTTCGCTGACAATCTGGTTCACGGCTGGCATGATGAAGTCGGCAAACTGGATTTCCGCAATCGGCCGCATGCCGTAAGCAGCCGCCCCGATCCCTACCCCGACAATCGCCGATTCAGCCAGCGGAGTATCAATCACGCGCTCCTCGCCAAATTCATCAATCAATCCATTGGTCGCACGGAATACGCCACCGCGTACCCCTACGTCTTCTCCAAGAATAAACACATTGGGATCGCGACGCATTTCTTCCCGCATCGCCATCGTAATCGCATCAATAAACGAAATGACTGCCATGAAAGATCCCCCCTTAGTTCCCGTATACGTGAGTCAATGTCGATTCAGGTGTCGGATATGGTGCGTTTTCCGCATACTCGGTCGCTTCGTCCACTTCCAGCTGCACACGAGCCAGCATATCCGCTTCTGTATTTTCATCGAGCAAGCCGATTTCTCTCAAGTAAGCCGCGAAAACGATCAACGGATCTTTTTTCTTCGCTTCTTCGACTTCTTCACGCGTGCGATAGACGCGGTCGTCGTCGTCACTCGAATGGGGAACCAGACGGTACATGACCGCTTCGATCAAGGTTGCTCCTTCACCGCGACGAGCGCGATCAACAGCTTCCTTCATGACGCGATACACTTCAATCGGATCGTTGCCGTCCACGCTGACACCCGGGAAGCCGTAACCAAGAGCGCGGTCCGCCACGCTTTCGCAAGCCAGTTGCTTCTTCAATGGAACAGAGATGGCGTACTTGTTGTTTTCACAGAAAAAGATGACCGGGAGCTTGTGCACGCCCGCAAAGTTGGCACCCTCGTGGAAATCCCCCTGGTTGCTGGAGCCTTCCCCGAAAGAGGTGTACACGACAAAATCTTTGTTTTGCATTTTGCCTGCCAAGGCCATGCCCACCGCATGCGGCACTTGGGTCGTAACCGGGCTGGAACCTGTCAGGATGTTGTATTTTTTACCGCCGAAGTGACCAGGCATTTGGCGGCCGCCACTGTTCGGATCTTCTGCCTTGGCAAAAGCGGAGAGCATGCAGTCGCGGGCAGTCTGACCAAATACCAGCACCAGGCCGAGATCGCGATAGTACGGGCACAAGAAGTCTTTGTCCGTCTCCAGAGCGAAAGCTGCTCCTACCTGTGCTGCCTCCTGACCCTGGCAGGAAATGACGAATGGCACTTTGCCCGCCCGATTCAACAGCCACTGGCGTTCGTCAATTTTTCGCGCGAGCAGCATGTAATAGTACATGTCCAGAACTTGCGCATCTGTCAAACCAACTTGTTCATGCCGTTTGGTTGTCATTGTGGATACCCTCCTTGCTAATTGTGAATCGCTTTTCCATCGACGGCCAATGCCGCTTCCATAATCGCCTCTGAGAGAGAAGGATGCGGATGGATGGTCTGTCCAATCTCCCATGGCGTCGCATCCAGTACCCGGGCCAAGCCCGCCTCGGAGATCATGTCGGTCACATGCGTACCGATCATGTGAACCCCTAGCAAATCATTCGTTTTGGCATCAACGACCAACTTCACAAAGCCGTCATTCTCGCCATGGATCAGTGCCTTGCCCAATGGCTTGAAGCTGAATTTGCCTACCTTTACTTCAAAGCCTTGCTCGCGCGCCTCTTTTTCCGTCAAGCCGACATTCGCCACTTCCGGACGGCTGTACGTGCATTTGGGAACCTTCGTGTAATCGAGCGGATGCGGATTCAGCCCAGCCATGTGCTCGACAGCCAAAATTCCTTCGTGCGAAGCAACGTGAGCCAGCTGCAAGCCGCCAATCACATCGCCAATGGCATATATATGCGATTCTGCCGTCTGGAAATGTTCGTTGACCACGACGACTCCACGCTCGATCTTGATCTCGGTCGCTTCCAGGCCGATGTTTTCTACATTGGCTTGGCGGCCTACCGAGACGAGAACTTTTTCTGCTTCAAAACGGTCGACGCCGTTTTTCGTCTCAGCCGAAATGCTGACTTTGCCCTCGCCTTTTTCCAGCGTCTCGGGAAGCACCTTCGCCCCTGTGACGATGTTGACTTTGCGTTTTTTCAGCAAGCGAGCCAGTTCCTTGCTCACTTCTTCGTCTTCGAATGGCAAAATGCGATCTGCGTACTCGACAATCGTCACATCGACGCCAAAGTCGTTCAGCATGGACGCCCACTCGATTCCGATCACGCCGCCTCCGACGATCACGACCGACTTCGGCAGCTGTTCCCACTGGAGTGCCTCGTCGCTCGTCACTACATAAGAGCCGTCAATGACCAGCCCAGGAAGCGTACGCGGGCGGGAACCCGTCGCGAGCAGCAAAAAGCGCGGCACGATCATTTCCTGATCGCCGTTTTCTTTTTCAATGCGGACAGCACCTGCTTGCGGCGAAAAGATGGATGGACCCATCACGCGGCCGAAGCCTTCGAAAATCGTGATGCTGCCTTTTTTCATCAAGTATTGAATCCCTTTATGAAGTTGGTCGATAATGCCTTGCTTGCGCTCCTGGATTTTGCTGAAATCATAGCCAACCGCGCCTGCCGATACACCGTATTTGTCCGCTTCCTTCAAGGTCGAAAATACTTCTGCGCTGCGCAAAAGCGCTTTGGACGGAATGCAGCCGCGATGCAGGCACGTTCCACCCAGCTTTTCTTTTTCCACAATCGCGACTTTCATTCCCAACTGGGACGCACGGATCGCTGCTACATAGCCGCCGGTTCCTCCACCGAGAACGACCAGATCAAATTCTTGTGACATGCTTGAGCTCTCCTTTCATAGAAGCGCCTTCACGCATTGGCGAAGACAGTCGAAAAAGCTGGTTGCTGCTCTTTTGTGGCGTTTGCCTACGTTTTTATGAGAATGAGAATATTCTAAGAACAGAGGATATGTACCCCCTGACCGCCCATTCATCGAGAAAAAGAAAGAGCGGGAGCAGGGGAATGGTTTCATTTAGGAACGATTAGCGGTGGTAAACCGTTTTTCCGTTTTGCAGGAAAGTGTTGCGGGATTTGCCCACGCTGGCAATGCGCTCTTCTGCCATGCGGTCAGCCGCCTTGTAGGATGGCATGCCGTCGCGCTCAGCAATTTCGTACACTTTCAAGATCGTGTCGTAGATGGTTTCTACTTTTTTCAGGGCGCGCTCGCGGTTGTAGCCTTGCAGTTCGTCAGCCACGTTGATAACGCCGCCTGCGTTGATCACATAGTCTGGCGCGTAGATCAGACCCATTTCGTGGATTTGATCGCCGTGACGCTCTTCTTTCAGCTGGTTGTTCGCCGCACCGGCAATTACTTTTGCTTTCAACAGCGGAATGGTGTCGTCGTTGATGATCGCACCAAGCGCGCAAGGAGAGAAGATGTCGCACTCTACGCCAAAGATGTCGTTGACGCCAACTGCTTTTGCTCCGAAATCGTTGACAGCGCGGTTTACGTTTTCTTCATTGATGTCGGTTACGATCAGGTGTGCGCCTTCCTCATGCAGGTGGCGGCACAGGTTGTATGCCACGTTTCCTACACCTTGTACAGCAACGACACGGCCGGACAAGGAATCAGATCCGAAAGCGAGCTTCGCAGATGCCTTCATACCGCGATATACCCCGTAAGCTGTTACCGGAGACGGGTTGCCGCTGGAGCCGAATGCAGGAGAAACGCCTGTTACGTAGTCTGTTTCCAGGTGGATCATGTCCATGTCAGCAACAGTCGTACCTACGTCTTCTGCTGTGATGTAACGGCCATTCAGACCTTGGATGTAGCGGCCAAATGCGCGGAACAGCTCTTCACTTTTATGCTGGCGCGGATCTCCGATGATCACGGCTTTACCGCCGCCAATATTGAGGCCAGCAGCAGCATTTTTGTAAGTCATGCCGCGACCGAGACGCAGTACGTCGATGATCGCTTCTTCTTCGGTTTTGTACGGCCACATGCGCGTGCCGCCCAATGCTGGTCCGAGTGTCGTATCATGAATGCAAATGATTGCTTTCAAACCGGAATTTTCGTCTTGGCAAAATACCAGTTGCTCGTAGTCGTACTTTTGCATGTAGTCAAAGATGTTCAATGAAGAAACCTCCCTAGTCTCATTCTTCTGGGTTAACAGTGGGCTCCGTGTGGAGAATTTCCCGTCAAGCAGTTTATGCAAAAGTCATGCCAACACCCTCCGCATTTTGAAAGCGCTTTATTATTAGGGACGTGGATGAAATCTCCATCCGTCAAGTGTGCATGTTTTTGCATGGTCGCGCAGGAATTTGCATGCAAAAAATTGCACGCTCAATTTCTTTCTTCCTGCTCATCCATGATTCCCAATTTTTCCATCTTGTAATACAAACTGCGAATGGCAATTCCCAACCGCTTCGCCGCCACGGTCCGGTTCCCTTTGGCCGCAGCCAGCTCCCGGATGATATGCTGACGTTCTGCTTCCTCCATCGCTTGCTTCAATGTTTTTCCTGTGGAGCTTGCCGTCACTTCTGCTTCCTGGCGGGCATGGCTTATTTTCCGCTCCAGCGGGGGCAAATGCTCAGGCAAAATGGTGCGCTCATTGATGCGCATATGTATCATCGCCCTGCCCAGAACGTTCTCCAGCTCCCGCACATTGCCCGGCCAATGATAGGACAACAGCATTTGCAACGTTTCTTCGTGCAGCTCCTCGACATTGCGGCCGTATTCCAGATTCGCCTTGCGCAGCAAGTACATCGCAATCGGCTTGATGTCTTCCAGGCGCTGTCTGAGCGGAGGAATGTGGATGGGCACCACATGCAGGCGATAGTACAAGTCTTCCCGAAATTTCCCGGCTCCTATCGCCGCTTCGAGATTCACATGCGTGGCTGCGATGACCCGGACATCGATGTTGATCGGTTTCGTACCGCCGACCCGGACGACTTCGCGCTCTTGCAGGACGCGC
This sequence comes from Brevibacillus sp. FSL K6-0770, assembly GCF_038000275.1. Classification (NCBI taxonomy): domain Bacteria; kingdom Bacillati; phylum Bacillota; class Bacilli; order Caryophanales; family Paenibacillaceae; genus Brevibacillus; species Brevibacillus sp. FSL K6-0770. The sequence continues at coordinate 2,385,861 of NZ_JBBOBQ010000001.1, read as the reverse complement.
AAAAGCATGACCTGCATCCCCATGGACAGCTCACCGATTTCGTCTAAAAATATCGTGCCCCCGCTTGCTTCCTCGAACAATCCGCGCTTGCCGCCACGCCTCGCACCCGTGAAAGCCCCTTCCTCGTAGCCGAACAGCTCGCTCTCCAGCAAGCTTTCGGAGATCGCTGCGCAGTTGACGCGGATAAACTGGTTGTACTTGCGCTCGCTCGCGTTGTGGATCGCGTGGGCAAACAGTTCCTTACCCGTGCCGGATTCGCCGCGCAGCAGCACGGTGGCTGGCGTCAACGCCGCCTTTTTTGCTTGCTCGATGGCGCTTTTCATCTGTTCGCTGTAGCCGATAATATCTGCGAAGCTGTATTTCGCCTCCAGCGTTCGGATGATCCGTCTCGCTTTTTCCAGTTCCTCGGTCAGCCGCTTGAACTCGGATACGTCGTGAATGACCCCGACGCTGCCTTTCAACTCGCCATCAACCACGACCGGAGCGACGTTCACCACGACGTCCTTGCGCTTGGGGCCGAGCTTCATCGGCACGCCCCTGACAGGCCGCTTCGTCTTCAACACTTGCATGTGCATGCTGTCGCCTTCGGAGATATCGACTGTAGCCGGCTTGCCGATAATATCGTCCGGCGAAAGCCCCGTCAGTCTCGTGTAGGCCGGGTTGATTAACAGACCGATGCCGTTTTGATCCACAACAGAAATCGCTTCGTCGGAAGACTGAATAATCGCTTGCAGCATGCTTTGCAATTCTTTCAGATCGGTCACTTCCTCCGCCAGCGCCATGACCTCGGTAATGTCGCGGAAAATCGCTACGGCTCCCACTACTTCTCCCTTGTCGTTTCGCACGGGAACGCGGTTCGTAATGATTCTCGTCTGATTGGGCAAAATCTGCTCCTGATTCAGTTCAGGACAGCCCGTCTCTAATACAATATGTAGTCTGGTGTTGGGTATACGCTCGGATACTTTTGTATCCAGCACTTCGCTTGCTTCAATGTCCATCAAGCGTTCTGCCGCTTTGTTGAACAACGTGATAATGCCTTGCCGATTGACCCCGATAATCGCATCGTGCGTGGAGTCGAGCATCGTTTCCCGCTCCCGCTGGTTTTGCATCATGACGGCAATCAGCTTGTCACGCTCGCGAATGAGCCGCATGACAATTCTCGTAAAGGTCCCTGGGATGAGCACCGTCTTGTCCTGCTTTAGCTGCCTGAGGTGCTCGTATTCGTTCAAGTCGCCCGTCGCTTCCAAAATGACGTCCAGCTCGTCGTCCAAATAAGGCCGATAATCCGTATCGACCTTGATTCCAAACGATTTCGCCAGGGCAATTCCGGGAGCGTCAGGCCGATGATCCACTACGGCTACAATTTTCAGCCTGTCCATCTGGTTCAGCATCCGCAACAGAGCCGTTCCGCCTCGTCCAGCACCTACTATAAGCAGCTTGTGCATGCGCTAGACCCCTCACTTTTCATCTTACTCGTTACCATTGTACTGCAACAAACCGTTGATGGACAGGCTCTTCTCCCTAACGTGCGCTCGCTCGTGTGCACACACGGACTTGTGGACAAGCAACCAGGCATTCGCTATGATGAAGAAATGAGAGAGAAAGGTGTGAACCACCAGTGATCGTACAGAAAGTCATTGCCCTTTTAATCATGGTCATCCCGGCTGCGATTGCCATGTACGGAATCAAGCTGATCCGTGATGCTTTCTTTTATTCCACGGCACCCGATGTGGGTTTCATGTGGGGTCAACTGATCCTCGGCGTGCTTGCTCTGGTCATCCCTATTTTGTTTATTGCGGGCTTCATTTTACACCATGAACGAAAAAAAAATCGGGTTCAGCCCCGCTTTATGATTCGCGAGCCAGAAGACGACGAGTAGAACAGGCAGGTAATGATCTGCCTGTTTTTTAATGCCCCGCTCATCTCCCCCACTCATCCAGCCTGCGCAACCACGCCTGTCGTTCAATGACCCGCGAAAAGGACACAAACTCCGCCGCAACCTGCAACGTCACGAACCCGGCGAGAAATGTCACTTGCCACAAAAGCGGTACGGTCGTCACATACAAATAGCCGATGGAAAATCCAAGCGCATTTGCCCCGGTATCCCCGAGCATCATCCTGCCTCCTGCGTCGTGCGGAAACAACAGGACGCTGGCCACGAGAAGCGGCAGCAGGAACAGCCAGACAAACAACGCCTCCTCTGACGTCGCCGCAAGCACCCCGACAGCGATCGCCATGCAGACGAGCAGCCAATACACTTTGATCGCCCGCCCCGGTCTTAGGTCAAACAAGTTGAGGATGTTCGGAGAAATCGCCAGCAAGCCGCAGGCGACCAGCCAGGCGAAAATGTCGCTGGTGAGGAAGAGCGAGACAGCCACTGCGGTAAGCCCTCCGCCGATCAGCTTCCACATGCCGCTGGTCACTCGCCTTTCTTGCCACAAGACGCGAAAATGACCGCGAAAGCCTTTTGTCGTGCCATCGTTGGAGCGGTCGTCGATCCAGCCCCAGCAAGCCATTGCCGCCATTCCGCAAGCAAGAAGAACGCCATGCAGCAGCACAGGGCTGAAAGCGCCTCGCCACCTCATAAAACCAAGCTGGACGACTGTTGTCAGCAGCATGCTTGCTACGAGCATCAATCCTCCCGCCGTAAGCACTTGTTCTCCGGCGTAATTGGGTCGAGTCATGCCCTGGTTCAACAGAAACCGCGAAAAAAACGCGAGCAGCGGGCGATGCCAGACGAGCGGCAAGCCTAGAGCCAGCGCAAGCCCGAGGACGACCTTCATCTCCAAGCTTTTCCCTCCCACCACTTTCGGCACAACGTCCTGCCGATTGCCACAAATTCTTTGCCGCGATGAGCGTAGCCTTGCCAGTCGTTGCCTGTTTCCCGATGCTGAAACAAGACAGGCACTTCGTGAATGCGGTACCCTGCCCGCAACGCATCGACTGTAAGCCCGACCTCGATGCCAAAGCCTTTGTCGACTTTGCCGAGATGGGCCAGCAAGTCGCGGCGCATGGCTCTTTGCCCGGACAAGGGCGCTCGCGCTTCAAAGCCGGTCAGCCATTTGATCCCTTGATGAGCGAGCCCTTTTGCCAGGCCCATCCCGGCCTTTTGCTTCGGCGGCGGCAAAATCGCCACGGTCATGTCGCAGGCGTCAGCCAAAAGCGGAGGGAGCAAATGCTCAGCCTCGGCAGCACTTTCCCGCAAGTCTCCATCCAAAAGCATGATCACATCGCCACGCGCGTGCTGCCAGCCCAGTTGGACAGCCGCCCCTTTGCCCAGGTTGTACGGGTGGGATATCACCGTATCTGCCCATTTTTTGGCCAAGGTCGCTGTCTCATCCTCGCTGCCGTCGTCCACGACGATCAGCTCATCGCAAAAGAAGCGTTCGCGAATCGCCCGCAGCGTAACGCCAATCTCCTCTGCTTCGTTATAGGCCGGAATGATGACGCTAACTTTTTTCACGCGCTACCCTCATTTCCGTCAGTCGCTGCTGCATTTTTTCCAGCAAGGCCCACTGCTTGCCGACCGAGTCCGGCACTTGCTCGACCAGCAGCCATTTCCCTGCTGTCGCCCCTTGTTGCAGCCATGGCGGCGGCTGCTTGGCAACGACGAGCAACAAACCGTCTTCCCACGACTTGCCCTGCTCGTAAGGAACAACCTCAACCCCCATGGCGTGCATCAAGCGGGTAATAGGCCGGGCTTCCTTGTCGCCCTCCTGCCAGACGTATACCTTTTTTCCTCCCAATTCATTGCCGTAGCGCATCGCCATCATGTGGACGACTTCCTCGTTGCGTTGCTCGACTTCCTGAAGCAGCCGATTGATTTGCTGCTTCAAGTCCTGGTTGCTTTTGAGTGCCCGGTCGTACTTCGCCTCCATTTTCAGCAAAATTTCTTGAGCGCCCTGGGAAAACCAGGGATGTCCCGCTGTTCCGCCCAGCAGGATACCGACTCCGAGAGCGATGAATACAGCAGCCAGTGTAATCAGGTGATGCCGGAAAGAAATCATAGCGCCTCCTTAGAAAGCCCATGTCCGCCATTGCGTCCAGAGCATTTGGGCAGCGTGGCGGGCAATCGGATTGACCATCAAGGCTGCCGTAACGGGCAAAAGCATCGCAGCGAGACACCAGCCCCACAGCTTCCACGACCCGGAAGGCTGGTACAGCTGACTGACCCCTTTGGCGTCGATCAGCCTCGGTCCGATTTTCGTCCGCACCAAAAGCGTGCTCGCCATCCCTTTGCGTCCCTTTTCCAGAAAATCAATCATGTTCGTATGCGCCCCGATCGTCACAATCAGCTCGGCCTGATTTTCGTAGGCCAAAAGCATGGCGACATCTTCGCTTGTCCCCGGAGCAGGCAGCACGTGGTGAGCCATCCCCAGCCGCTCGACTCGCGCTTTCCCCGGCGCAGTGCCGTCCACATAGGCATGCACAACGATTTCTGCACCGCATTGCAAAGCTTTATCAGAGATGCTGTCCATATCGCCTACGATCAGGTCGGGCTGGTACCCCGATTGCAACAGCGCGTCCGCGCCACCGTCGACTCCGATCAAAACGGGATCGTATTCGCGGATGTACGACGAGAGCGTCTGCAAGTCTTCCCTGTAGTGCTTGCCGCGCACAACGACCACGACATGCTTTTTTTCCAATGGCGTTTTCAGCGGCGTGGCGTGCAGCGGCTTCAGAAACAAGTCTTTTTCTTTTTGCGCGTAAAGCAGCGTGTTATCTATAAATAAAGAAAGGGTGTCGTCCAGTCTGCTTTGCGCCTCGGCCCATTTGCTGACCACGACATCCATTCTTACTTCGCGAAGCGGCAGCGCCATTTCCCATTGCGCTTCTCGCCGCAATTCCAGCCGGCCATCGCGGATCGCGGCATCCTGGCCGTCCCACGCTTCCCAGGCTGTCGGGATCGGCTGGGCTGAATCGGACTCTGCCTCAAACAAAGCCACGCCCGCGCCAAGCAACAATCGCGCTCCTTCGGCTGGATACTGCCCGGTCATAAAAGGGGCAAGATTGACAATCACCCGCGTTCCCGCTTCCAATAGCGATCGCGCTGCCATTTCATCCACATCCGGATGATCGATGACAGCGATCTGGTGGGGGTGGAGCCGCTTGCAAAGCTGCTTCGTTTTTCGATCCGCAGCAATCACTCCCGTATAGGTAAGAAAACCGCGGCTTTTTCGCTTGCCCATCTTTTCCACCTCCAGCCATTAGTATGCTAAAAATTTCCTCGGAGCATGCAAAAAAGAGGCTGTGCATGTATCGCACAACCTCTCTTCTGGCGGAAACGCTGGCCTGGTCGACTAGGCTCCCTTGGTTATGTAGTAAATAATCAAGCCGTCAGCAAACAGGAATACTACCAGCGAAACCACGCCAAATCCGATCGCGAATTTGTTCTTCGCCTTGATCGAGTTAAGACAGCCCCAAGCAATAAAGAACGTGAAGACGAACATCAGGAAATCAAACAACACAATCTTCATGTACGACAACTCCTTCACCATGATGACGCTAACCGATAATACAATGGCAATATTATTATATCGCCTTGCCTATTAAGAGACAAGCATATCCAAATTTGTGACAAACAAATTCACAATTCCTTTATTTTATTGTGCCACAAATGTTTTTGCCTATCCAGATGCTCCAGCGGTCTTGTTCATAAATCGGCTGTTGTCCCGCCATTTTCGCGGAAATAGCGGAAATCAGTTGCTCCAGCTCGCCGTCTGTCAATTCATGCAACAAGGAACGGCCTCTGCGCGAGCGCAAATCGGCCTGCAAAACAGCGATGTCGTCATACACACGCCTGACCTCCCACAGCGAACGCATCTGGATTTGCTCCAGCCCTGCCTGCTGCATGGCTTGCCTTACTTGCTGTTCTTTTGGTCGCCGTTTTGCCTCCACTTCCAGCAAGCGGGGGAATTGCTCGAAAAAATAGCCGCGCAAGTGCTCAGGCGAAGCCGGAACAGCACAGTCTTCCAGCGTCCGATCTTGGATCAGGCAGATTCCGTCAGGTGCGAGGATGCGCTTCACCTCGGCGAAAAATCCGTTCAGATCGTCAAGATGGTGGATGAGCGCTCTGGCAAAAACAATATCCGCGCTTCGCTCCGGCAGTCCTGTGTGCAGGGCGTCACCATGGACAAACGAGATGCCCGGTTCGTCTGCACACTCTTTTTGCGCCGCTTCCAGCATGACCTGCGAAAAGTCGACTCCTGTGACGCTGCCTGCCCCCAGCTTTGCCCATGCCTTGCTGTAAATCCCGCCACCGCAGCCAAGATCGACCACCCGTTTTTGCAAAGGGTCGACGATGGAGAGCATCGTGCTCGCCCATGTGTCGTCTGCCGCTCTGCCTGTATAGCTTTCCTTATTTTCCTGCGCGTGGAAATCCATTTTCATGCTACTTCGCCTCCATGAACTCCAATCGGTTGCCGAATGGATCTTCGGTGAAAAAGCGGATCAGTCCAGGAATCTCGTCGTCGAGCCGGAGCGGGACGCCTGCTTTTTCCAAGTGGGCGATCAGCGCTTCAATATTTTGCACAACAAAGGCAGGATGCGCCTTTTTCGCGGGAATAAAACCTTGTTCAATCCCGAGGTGAATCAACTGCGCTCCACAGCGAAACCAGGCTCCTCCCCGCGCCCGAAGCTTTTCCGGCTTGGGCACTTCCGGCATCCCGAGCAATCCGGTGAAAAAGCGCCGCGCCTCCTCCTCGGCTCCCGGTGGCGCTGCGAGCTGAATGTGATCCAATCCTACCCATTCAAATGTTTGTGTCATGTTGTGTTCCTCCCTGTTTTTGGCACATGACCATCCATTCGTCAATCTGGTAGGTCATGACTCTTCCTTGCTCGATCTGCAATCCTACATAAGCTTGGATGTCTTTCGGGGCAGCAAGCAGCATCTGCTCCACAGCTTTTTCTTGCTCGGGCGACTCGGACGTTCTTTGCACCCACGGCAAAAAGGCAAATGGCTTTTTGCGTAGCCGTTGCTTGCACTCGACCAAATCATGCGCGCTGTGCAGCTCTCTCCACTCCGTGACAGAAAGGCAGCGAACGTGGCTCGGATCGCGTGTTTGCTCGACAAGGTTCACGAAGCTTGCCAGCTCGTTTGCTTCCGGGGAAACGTTGTCGATAAAAAGGAACCAGCCGCCCGGTCGCAGCACGCGACTGACTTCCCGGACAAAAGCGTTCGGGTCGGGGAAATGGTGAGCCGCGATCCGGCAAGTGACCAGATCGAACGACTCGTTCAGAAACGGCAGCGACTCCGCGTCAGCCTGGACGTACAAAATGTTTTTTTCCGCCTGGTTGGCTTGTGCCGCCGCTGCAAGCATAGGGCGCGTCAGATCCGTTGCCACTACTTGCGCAACGTGCGGCGCAAGCGTCCTGGCGACATGCCCGCCACCTGTGGCGATGTCGAGCACCTTCCAGCTTGTCTGCGGAGCGAGCCATTGCACCAGAAGTTGCAAGTCATCTCCTTGGGCGTGTGTCTTGCTTTCTACATACTGCTGCGCATTTTTGCCGAATTGCTCTTGTACCGCGTGTTTTACTTCATCGCTTCTATCCATCGTTCCACCTCCTGCTTGTATTCTATTCCAATCGTTGGCGGTTTTGTTATAGAATACTGATAACCAGTTATCGAGTTTTTAGATAGGAGGGGCATTCGTGGACAAAGAAAGTTTGGAAGTGTTTTTGACCATCGCCCACCACGGGTCCATCAATCGGGCTGCGCAGGCGCTGTTTCTGGCCCAATCTACTTTGACCCATCGGCTCAAGCAGTTGGAGCGGCAAATCGGCAGTCCGCTGTTTGTGCGAACCGCCTCTGGCGTAAGTCTGACCGGAGAAGGCCGCAGATTGCTGCCTGTTGCCGCCTCGATCGTCGAGCAGATGCGCTCTTTCATCGAACAAAAGGAGCAAGCCCAGTCGATGACGATCGTCGCCGGAAAAGCATTTGTCGCCTACGAGCTTCCCCGCCTGATCGGCGAATACCGCCAGGCCAATCCCGGTTTCACCTGTTACGTGCGCTCTACGCTGTATGAAGAATCACTCAGCGCCCTCTTGACCGGAACAGCCGATATCGCCTTTCTCGGCAGCGAAATGTATCACCCGCACATCCACCAGGAGTTTTTGCCCAGCGACCGGATTTTGCTCGTCATGTCGCCCGAGCATCCTTGGGCCAATCATTTTCCCGGCTTTTCCGCCTGGGGGTCGCAGGAGATGATTTTGTTCGGCAACCATACCGCCCCCTATCGCCAGCGCATCGACCATTTTCTGGCGCGCAACAGCATTTTTCCAAACGTCATCATGGAGCTGGACAGCTTCAGCGCCGTCAAAAAAATGGTCGAACGCCAGCTCGGAATCACGATGCTGCCGGAGCGAACCATTTTGCGCGAGGTAGAGGAAGGCAGACTGGTCGCCCACGATATAGCAGAAGGAACTTTGCAGCGCCCGACGCTCATCGCCTATTTGCATCAAAAAAAAGAGGACGACGCTTTTCAGCAATTCGTCCAATGGATCAAAGATGCTTATTGATGCAAAGTCAACACGGTCAGCTCGGGCCTGCACAAAAACCGGACAGGCAAAATCGTCGTGCCCAGCCCTCTGTTCACATAGACTTGCATTTCGCTTTCGCCCGCGAGATACAAGCCGTTGACGTATTTGTTCGCAAGCTTGGGCGTCAAGACATGCCCGACAAAAGGCAACCGCACCTGCCCGCCGTGGCTATGTCCAGACAATTGCAAATCAATCGGATACAACGCCGCTTCGTCCGCTACGTCCGGCTCATGGGCGAGCAAAATTACGCTGCTTCCCTCGGGAATCCCGATCAGCGCCTTTGGCAAATCCGGCACGCCATTTAGAGCATCGTCTATTCCCGCTATGTACAAGGTGTCTGCCTTTTGGCGAATAGCCACATTGCGGTTGTCCAACACTGCAAACCCGGCAGATATCCACCCTTGGCGAATCCCGTGCTGCTGCCCCGCCCGGTAATCGTGGTTGCCCAATACCGCAAACTTCCCCATCGGCGCCTGAAGCTGCGCCAGGATGGGGATAGCGGCAAAAAAGGGGCGCGTCTCTTCATCGACAATATCGCCCGTAAAGCAAATAATATCCGGCTGCTCGCGCATGATCAGGTCGACAATGCCTTGCAGTTGCTCCGGCTTGAAATAGTGTCCCAGATGCGCGTCGCTGAACTGGATCAACTTGCAGCCGCTAAAGGCGTCTGGCAGTCTGGGCAGTCGGAGTGTCATCCGCTCGATTTGCAGCCAGGTTCGCTCCCATGCATATCCGTATGTACCAGCAGCCAGACCGACTCCAATCAAGCCACCCAGCCACTTCATCGAACGCTGTAAAAAGGTCCGCCTTGAGACCGTGACAAGCTTGGGATCATTCACTAGCTTCCGTTCGCTCGTAGCCATTCACCACAACATCCAGGCGGCCTGTCGCCGGATCGATCAGCAATCCGTGGACATCGACATTGGCTGGCAGCAGCGGATGCTTTTTAATCGTCTCCACGCTGTTTCTCACGCTGTCCTCCACCCGGTCGAACCCGTGGAGCCATTTGTGCAGATTGATTCCTGCGTGTTGCAGCGTAGAGAAAGTCTGCTCAGAAACGCCTTTTTCCAGCATCTTCGCCATGGTGCGCTTGCTGTCGATGGCGCTCATCCCACAGTCGTAATGGCCGACGACGATCACTTCCTCGGCATTCAGTTCATAAATCGCCACAAGGATACTGCGCATAATACTTCCAAACGGATGCGATACGATCGCCCCCGCGCTCTTTACGTGCTTGATGTCGCCGTTGCGCATGTTCATGGCCTTCGGCAGCAACTCCTCCAGACGCGTGTCCATGCAGGAGAGAACTACCAAGCGTTTGTCGGGAAACTTGGTTGTCTGGTATTTTTCATACTCACGATTCGCTACAAAATCACGGTTAAATGCGAGAATTTCATCTAAATTGCGCATGTTGCAACACCTTCCTCGCTTTTAGTGGGTTGTATGTTTTCTATTGTACATACTTCTTCGTGTCGTTCAAGCGACTGCGGCAGTTCGCGGCGGATTATTTTCCTTTGTTCCTGTTCCGGTAGAGCTTCCAGCCTTCCACAAGGTAGGTGACGATGAGCAGTCCAAGGCCCAGCGGCCAAAAATCGGGCTTGATCATCACAACGACGCAGGACAATGCTCCTCCGCTGATCAGGGTCAATTGGCGATAGGCGGGAAATTTCACGGTAAAGATCGTGACGATCACACCGAGCAGCAGGACGATGGTAGGGAAGTAGGTTGCCATGTTTGCTCCTTTTTGGGGATACGTTTTTGGGGATGGTTTGTTTGATTCCTAGTATATATTTTACAGGATTATCCATGGTGCTGTAATTGTTTTTTGAAAAGAACAAAAACGCCGAGTTCTGGTGCGGCCAGCTTGGCGTTTATTTTTTCATGAACCATTTTACTTTTTAAATTTAGCCGGATTTTCAACGTAACTTTCAATGACATAGCCGCAGCCCGTACATATGTGATAAGTGATGAGAGAACCGAGAACAAAAAACTTGTCTACGGGGAATATTCTCGCATCCCCGGACGGTTTCCCTTTTCCGATCTCACTGCACCCGCATTTTGGGCACTGTTCTTTTGGGTTTTCCATTTGGCACCTCGCTTTGTGGCTTATTTATGTTTTTCATTTGCCCTTAATTGTCCAATCTAAAGAAGTATGCTGGATATCATGCTTAATACCTAGTCGGTTCAGTTGATCAATCACGGATGGGAGTAAAAACTTATCGTTTATCTTGCATTCCCCTACCGTTTTCACTTTGAAAATGGCCTCTTCTACAGAATTGACATACATAGATACTCTCTTCCTTTTCTATTGAAAATTTGTTTTTATTTGATTCCGAAATGCTCATTTATTTTTTGAAGATACTCATCATCCAATAACTCTATTTCCACTTTGACAATTCGTTTTCCCCAACCGTTAATATTCTTATTCAACTGTTTCATGTCTTTTGCTAAAAACTCGATTTTTTTTAATAAGCGTCTCAGCCTCTTCTGTCATTAACCGATATTTTCCACCCAGCTTTTCTGACTCAATTCCATCGTCTTTTAACAGTCTATAAATTTTTTCTTGTGCCTGGCCCCAATAATCAACACCAAGAATTGACCCTGTTCCTTTCCATTCACTCTCAATGTAACGCGGATCGATAATAACCAATTGACCTGAGTCTACTCCTACTTGACCTAGTAATTTGCGCTCCATTTGCTGGGCTCCTCATTTTCAAATTGAATCAAGTCATCGTTTTATCTTGCTCTTTGCTTGCGCGAGTATTGAGTGAGTCAGGCAAGTTAAATAATCTGAGAACTCTTTGGATTAACTACCCCTTCTCATCATACCAAAGATTTCCACAACCTTCGACTTGTTGAAGAATTACAAAGTGGCCAAATATGATTTTCGTCCGATCCATACAAAAAGACACTAGCTGGTGTGTGCTAGTGTCCTTTTTGTATTTTACATTTCGTTCAAATGAGCCGATGGACTACATCTGAAAAATTCGTTGATTACATCTACCTAATCGAGAAGGTGGGATAATATCCATGTGACTCAAACCCGCGATATTTCTATCCCTAGCTAATCTTCGCCTCAATCCTTAACTTATCCGCGACCATCGCAATAAACTCGCTGTTGGTCGGCTTCGCCTTCGTGTTCGAAATCGTGTATCCAAACAGGCTGGAAATGGAATCGAGATTCCCGCGGGACCAGGCGACTTCGATTGCGTGGCGGATGGCGCGTTCTACGCGGCTTGCCGTTGTGTTGAATTTTTTGGCGATGTCCGGGTACAGGACTTTTGTGATCGAACCGAGCAGCTCGACATCGTTGTACACCATCGTGATCGCTTCGCGCAAATACAAATAGCCTTTGATGTGTGCGGGCACTCCGATTTCGTGGATGATGCTCGTAATGCTGGCGTCCAGATTGCGGCCCCGCACTTGCAGGGTGGACTGTGGCTTCACCGATGTGACGAAGGAGGAGGCTGGCTTCGTTGTGATGATCTGGCGAATGCGCTGCGCAAGAACCTCCATGTCAAACGGCTTGAGGATGTAGTAGGCAGCTCCCAGTTCAACCGCTTTTTTCGTAATCTCTTCCTGTCCGAATGCTGTCAGCATAATAATTTTGGGCTGCGGGCTTAACCGCATGGCTTGGATTTGCTCCAGGACGGCGAGGCCATCCAAGTGGGGCATGATAATGTCCAAAATCAGTACATCCGGTACTCGCTCCTGCAGCAAACGCACAACTTCATTCCCGTTGTACGCGACGCCAATGACATTCATGTCATACTGGCTGCTGATATACTCTTCTAACAGGCTTACAAATTCTCGGTTATCATCTGCCAACAACACTTCAATCTTGCTCAAGGTCGTTCCTCCTAACAATGGACGGTCTTTTGGAAAGAAGGTGGCGTTCTAGAGGTTTTCATTTCTACAAACGATAAGTCCATACCATCTTTTTCTCTGAGAAAAATAATTCGACAAAGGCATATTCATTCCTGCCTATGACGAAAGATTGAATGATTTTACTGATATTTCGACAAAGAATACCTTCCTTTTTCCTTCATTCGTCAAGAGCCTCCACGACTTTACCATGCAAGCTGGCTTTGTTCCAGTGGAAGGTTATACATGTCGAGCAGAGAGACTTGACAGCATGAAATTAGCCGCCTCGCTTGATTGGCGTGACGGCTCGTCTCTTCGTATTCTCAGGCAGCCTGCCCGGTTTTGGCGTTCGATTGCGGCGCATTGCGCACCTGCACACCTGCGTCCTGCAGCATCCACTCAATGTAGCAGCCGTAGCCGGATGTCGGGTCGTTGACGAAGACGTGCGTGACCGCTCCGACGATTTTTCCATTTTGAATGATCGGGCTGCCGCTCATCCCTTGGACAATGCCACCCGTTTTTTCCAGCAGGCGTTTGTCCGTTACCTTGATGATCATGCCTTTTGTCGCCGGAAAATGCTGCTTGATGACGTTGGCGATCTCGATATCGAACTCCTCCACCTTCTGCCCTTCGACGACGGTGAGGATTTTCGCCGGGCCTTCCACGACTTGCTCGGCAAGCGCTACCGGGAGCGGCTCGCGGTAATAGCTGCGCTTCGGTTCGTCCTTCATTTTGCCGAAAATGCCAAACGGTGTATTTTTGGTGATGTTCCCCAGCACTTCGCTTTCGTTGTAAAAGCGGGCGAATTTCTCTCCGGGATTGCCGCTCTGCCCTTTTTCGATGGACGTCACGCTTGCCTGCACGATTTGCCCATCCCCGACTACGATAGCCTGGCCTGTATCGACGTCGGAAATGACGTGCCCCAGTGCTCCGTACGCTTTGGAGTTGGGATCGTAGAAGGTCAGGGTGCCTACCCCGGCAGCCGAATCGCGAATGTACAGTCCCATCCGGTACTCCCCGTCTTTTTGGTCTTTTGCCGGTTGGAGCGTCAGATTCAGCTTTTCTTTTCCGCGCACGACCAAAAGCTGTACCGTGCTATTCTTTTTTCCGGCTTCGTTGATCAGCTTTTTGACTTCATTCATGTCATTGATGTACAGATCATTCATTTTGACAATCATGTCGCCGACGTGAATACCTGCCTGCTCGCCAGGGGAAGACTTGCTTTTGCCATTGTCCACGAGATGATGACCGACAACCAACACCCCCGCCGTTTGCAGCTTGACCCCGATCGACTGTCCACCAGGGTACAGACGCAAATCCGGCAGCACATTTACTTTGACAGCTGTCAGCGGAATGTTTCGCCATTTTACTTGCAATTGTGCTTCCCCAGCTCTGCGCGGCTCTACGGACATAGGCTGGCTCAGATCAACGGATACTTCGCGCGCTTCCGTCCCGTTGACGTGCAAAATGTCGGGATTGCTGTTGATTAGCGTGCCCATCACCGGCACGGAGACCTTGAGTTCTTCCAGAGACCCTTCCATCAAGCGCAATTCGCGGGGAAAGGAGGACAGATCGCGAAACGGGGTGGAACTCACGACAAGCGCCGTGATGAGGAGAAGGAGACTTCCCATCCATTTTCTTTTGTTTTGTCGGATCACCAGCAATCACTCCTACCGTTCCCTACCTACACCTACAAAGAGACACCTCCACCTTGTGTACCTTTAATGTTGCCCCCAGCCAAGCGGATTATGTCAGGAAATTGACTCATGTTTGTTAGCCAACTGCAATCTTTTTGCCCATAAAAAAGACTGCCAACCAAAGCTTAGTTGACAGCCTTTCTTTCCCGCCCGAGCAAAATCATTTCCCGCGCGTGCTCTTCTGTTTTTGCCGTTACTTCTGCCCCGCTCAGCATGCGGGCAAGCTCTGTCACCGTCTCTTCTTCCGACAGCTTCGTCACGATCGTTTTCGTCTCGTTTTCGCTCATTTCCTTTTTGATCAGAAAATGGGCATCTGCCATGGAAGCTACTTGCGGCAAATGCGTAATGCACAGCACTTGCCGTTTTTGCGCCACGCGAGCGAGCTTTTCCGCAATCGCTTGGGCCGCTCTGCCGCTGACTCCCGTGTCTACCTCGTCAAAAATCAGCGTCTCGACCTGATCGGTTCCAGCCAGGATCGTCTTGATCGCCAGCATGACGCGGGACAGCTCCCCGCCAGAAGCGATTTTCGCTAACGGCCGCAGCGGTTCCCCCGGGTTTGGCGAAATCAAAAACTCGATCTGATCCATGCCATTCGCATCCACGAGCCGCTTGATGCCTTCGATTTCAACGCCTTCTTCATCAGGGGTTTGTCTGACGTCGATGGCAAAACGCGCCCGTTCCATATGCAGCTCTTTCAGCTGCTGCTCGATTTCCTGCGCGAGCTTCGTGGCGCATTCCTGACGAATGACGGACAGCTCCAGCGCCTCGACAGCCAAATCAGCCGCCAGCTCCTGCAGCCGTTTTTCCACCTGTTGCAACCGATCCTCGTAGTGATGCATTTCGTCCAGCTCGTCGGAGATGGTCGCTGCATACTCCAAAATGTCATCCACGCTTTTTCCGTACTTGCGCTTCAAGGACTGAATCTGGTCGAGCCTGCGCTCCACCTCTGCCAGCTGCTCCGGTTCAAAGTCCAGATGGTACGAAAGCTGGCGCAGCTTGTGCACCACGTCCTCAATCTGGTAATACGCAGACTGCACCGTCTCCAAAATCGGCGCAAGCTGCTCCTCGTAGATCACGCCGCGCTCCAGCTCTCCCATGGCGTGACCGAGCCAATCCATGCCCTTCTGATCGCCGTGCAGCGAGCGGTAGGCGTCCTGGACGGTCGCGTAAACCTTCTCAATGTTCATCCACTTTTTGCGCTGCTGCAGCAGCTTCTCGTCCTCACCCGGAGTAAGCGAAGCGCTTTCGATTTCGTCAAGCTGGTATTGCAAAAGGTCTATGCGCTGTACCAGCTCGCGTTCGTTGCGGGCCATCCGTTCGAGATCCTGTCGCGTTTTCCGGTAGGAGGAGTACAGTTTGCCGTATTCCTGCTTCGCCGCTCCCAAAGCAACTTCGCCGTACGCATCCAGCCAGTTGATATGCTTGTCCGCCTGCATCAGCATGTGCGTGTCGTGCTGGCCGTGAACCGTGACCAGCCAAGGTCCAAGCTCGCGCAGCATGGCAAGCGTCACCAGCTGGCCGTTCAGACGAATAATGCTTTTTCCCTGGTTGGAAATGTCCCGGCGGACGACGAGCATGCCGTCTTGCTCCACTTGCACACCTACGCTGGCGCACACCGCAAGCGCAGGATGGCCCGCAGGCAGTTCAAACAGCCCTTCCACCTCTGCGCGCAGCTCGCCGTAGCGCACAAAATCTGCGGACGCACGGCCACCGAGCAGCAGTCCGAGCGCGTCGATGATGATCGATTTTCCGGCGCCGGTTTCCCCTGTCAGGATGTTCAACCCGCGTTGAAACGAGACCGTAACCGATTTAATGATGGCAAAATTTCGGATAGAGAGTTCCACTAGCATCTGTTGCGACCACCTTCTACAGCATTTCCATGAAACGCTTTGTGACTTCCGCTGTATTTTCCTTGGAACGGCAAATGATCAAAATGGTATTGTCTCCACTGATCGTTCCCATGATCTCGTCCCACGGCAGGTTGTCGATCAGCTCGGCTACCGCATTTGCATGACCGGAAAGGGTTTTCAGCACGATAAAATGGTCTGCCTGGTCAATGCTGACGAAGGAGTCGACCATCATCCGTTTGAGCTTTTGCATCGGGTTAAACTTTTGTTCAGCAGGCATGGAATATTTATATCGCCCATCAGGGAGTGGCACCTTCACGAGATGCAATTCCTTGATGTCTCGGGATACGGTCGCCTGCGTGACGTTGAATCCAGCAGCGCGCAGACGCTCCACCAGTTCGTCTTGAGTTTCTACCTCTTGGTTACTGATGATATCCCGAATACGGATATGTCGTTGCCCCTTGTTCATATGGATTACTCCCATTCACCTTGTAGTTTCGTGCGTATTGCTTCAAAAAAGCCGCCCTTTTTCCACTTGATCAGCGGTGTGACGTACGGAGACTTTTTAATGTAAATATGATCGCCGCCCTCCAGCCGATAGCCGAACTGTCCGTCAATCGACAGCCCCATCTCCTGATGGATGGCGTCGACTTCCACGCGAATCGTCTGGTTGCCAGACAGCACCATTGGCCGCGCTGTCAGCGAATGCGGCGCTACCGGAGTCAATAATAGCATATCCACATTCGGGGCGACGATAGGCCCGCCAGCCGACAAGGAATACGCTGTCGACCCTGTCGGAGTCGACACGATGACACCATCGCCGCTGAAAGTCGCGACATATTCGTCATCCAAGTAAACAGCACATTGAATGATGCGGCAAAAAGACCCTTTGGCGATCCCGATATCATTCATCGCTGTGTATGTCCCAAGCGTGCTGCCTTTGCGGACGAGAGCTGCTTCCAGCATGGCCCGTTCCTCAATGTCGTACTTGCCTGAAAG
This sequence comes from Brevibacillus sp. FSL K6-0770, assembly GCF_038000275.1. Taxonomy (NCBI): domain Bacteria; kingdom Bacillati; phylum Bacillota; class Bacilli; order Caryophanales; family Paenibacillaceae; genus Brevibacillus; species Brevibacillus sp. FSL K6-0770. The sequence continues at coordinate 2,368,916 of NZ_JBBOBQ010000001.1, read as the reverse complement.
CAAATTGTCGACGGCAAGCGGCAAGTGCTCCGGCTCTGCTTCTGACAAAAAGCCCAATGTACCGAGATTGATCCCGAAAATGGGGATCGATCTCCCGGCGAGCTTGCGTGCGATGCCGAGAAGCGTTCCGTCACCGCCAAGCACACAGACCAGGTCGGCTTGATTACCGATGTCATCGATCGCAGCGCCCAATTCCGCGCGCCCTAAATCAGATGCAATCGTCTCGTCCAGCAATACATTCGCTCCCCTGACCTCCAGGAGGTAGACAAGCTCCCGCGCCACAATTCTGGCCTCGGGCTTTCCTTTGTTTGCAATAATTCCTATCTTCTTCACATGGTCCACCCCAAACTGGTTGGTTGGAAATCCTTATACAAGTATACAACTTTTCATGCATAAATAAAAAGCCTCGTTTGCAACAAAACTCCCGAGGCTTTTGTTTTTTGTCCCTATTTTAATTTGGCATGAGCCTGCGCGACCACATCGCTGACGAGCTTCAGCCATTCTTCGGCGTTCATACCGCCAGCACTTTTGGTCACATGCATAACAAATTCAATATTGCCCTCTCCCCCTGTGATCGGAGAAAAGTCCAGCCCTTTCAGCGCAAATCCGAGGCCGCTGGCGAACTGGCCGATGTCTGTCAGCACCGCTTCATGCACTTGCGGTTCGCGGACGATGCCGTTTTTCCCGACCTTGTCCTTGCCCGCTTCAAACTGCGGCTTGACCAGCGCGACGACATCGCCATCCTGCTTCAAAAAACGGTACAAGACAGGCAAAATCAGCCGGAGCGAAATAAACGACACGTCAATCGAAGCGGCATCCGGACGTTCCTGTTCGAAAGCGTCCGGGTCCATATGGCGGAAATTGGTCCGCTCCATGACGACAACCCGCTCATCCTGGCGCAACGTCCAGGCGAGCTGTCCGTAGCCGACATCGATTGCATAGACGAGGCGTGCGCCATTTTGCAAGGCACAGTCCGTAAACCCGCCTGTGGAAGCGCCGATGTCCATCATGACTTTGTCCGTCATGTCGATGCCAAATACTTTTAATGCCTTCTCCAGCTTCAGTCCGCCGCGACTGACGTACGGATGAACCTCGCCTTTGACCGTGATGGCGACATCCTCGGTGAATTTCGTGCCGGGCTTGTCACATCGCTCCCCGGCCACTTGAACCAGTCCCGCCATCACGGCTGCTTTTGCTTTTTCCCGAGTCTCGTAATGACCCCGTTCGACGAGCAAAACGTCGATTCGTTCTTTTCTCACGCTCATGCTTCCAGTACACCCTTCGATATCGGCATCAAGGCGCGTACACGGGAAGCGATGTTCTCCGCTGTCAGCCCAACCTCTTGACGCTGTTCTTTTACACTGCCGTGTTCTACAAAATAATCAGGGACAGCTACGATCTGCACATTCATGCCATAGTAGCCCGCCCGATTGTAACATTCGATAACCGCGCTGCCGAATCCGCCCATCTCCGAACCTTCCTCCACAGTCACGATGTCGTAGCCTTCCTTCGCCAGCCTGAACAGCAACTCCTCATCCAGCGGCTTGCAAAAGCGGGCGTTTACCAGCATCGGTCTGATTCCTTCCGCATTCAGCTGGTTGACCGCCTGCTCCGCGATCTCAAATACATGGCCAAAGGACAAAATCGCTACCTTTTTCCCTTCGCGGACGATTTCTGCCTTCCCGATCGGCACAGCTTGCAACTCTTTATCGAGCGTCACGCCGCGAGCCGGCAGACGCGGATAACGGTACGAAATCGGCCCGTCGTACTCCATCGCTGTTTTCATCATGTGGCGCAGCTCGTTCTCGTCTTTTGGTGCCATGATGACCATGTTCGGAATGATACGCATGAAGGCAATGTCGTACATCCCTTGATGCGTCTCCCCGTCTGCACCGACGAGTCCTGCGCGGTCGACGGCAAACACCACGTTCAGCTTTTGCCGGGCAACGTCGTGAATCAGTTGGTCGTACGCTCTTTGCAAAAAGGTCGAGTAGATCGCAAGCACTGGCTTCAAGCCTTGTGTCGCAAGGCCAGCCGCAAAGGTACAAGCATGCTGCTCCGCGATCCCTACGTCAAACAGGCGATCCGGGTATTTTTGTCCGAACGGAATCAGGCCGGAGCCTGCTGGCATGGCAGGAGTGACCGCCACCAGCGACTTGTACTCGGCAGCAAGCTCAATCATCGTATCGGCAAACACCGAGGTGTACGTCGGAGCGGATTTTGGCGTGTCTCCAGACTCGATCTTGTACGTGCCGATGCCGTGCCACTTCACGGAATCCGCTTCGGCTGGCGCGTAGCCTTTGCCTTTTTTCGTGATCGCGTGGATCAGTACCGGCCCTTTGGTCTGCTTCGCCGTTTTCAGCGTATCGACCAAAAGATCCAAGTTGTGACCGTCGATCGGACCGATGTATGTGAAGCCAAGCTCCTCGAATAGAACGCCGGACACGAGCAAATACTTCATGCTGTCTTTGAAGCGCTCGGCAATCGATGCCAGTTTGCCGCCAACAGCCGGGATGGACTTCAGCAGCCCTTCAACCTCGTCCTTCGCCCACTGGTAGTTTTCCGTGGAGCGAATTTTGCCCAGGTAGTTGTGCAGCGCGCCTACGTTCGGAGCAATCGACATTTCGTTGTCGTTCAGCACGACGATGACATTTTTGCGTTCGTGACCGATATGATTCAACGCTTCCAGCGCCATTCCACCCGTCAACGCACCGTCGCCGATAACCGCCACGACATGGTTTTTTTCTTTTTTCAAATCGCGGGCCGTTGCCATCCCCATCGCTGCCGACAAGGAGGTGCTGCTGTGTCCGGTTTCCCAGACGTCATGCGGGCTTTCGATCATTTTCGGGAAGCCGCACAGCCCTTTGTACTGGCGCAAAGTCGGAAACATCTCCCGGCGGCCAGTCAACATTTTATGTACGTATGCCTGATGCCCGACATCCCAAATCAGCTTGTCCTTGGGACTGTTGAACACGTAGTGCAAAGCAAGCGTCAGCTCCACTACTCCGAGGTTGGGCGCAAGGTGGCCGCCTGTCTGGGAGAGCGTCTCGACGAGAAATTGCCTGATTTCGGATGCCAGCGTATGTAACTGCTGCGAAGTGCACTTTTTCAGGTCTTGAGGATCATTTATGGTAGTAAGCAGCATTGGTATTCCTCACTTTCCACTGTTCGTTCTCCGGCGATTGTGCATGCTGCATTTCAATCCACCCCATGGAAAACTAGGCTTCTTCGGTGTTGCCCGAAGCCTAAACTCCGCTGAAATTCAACTTGATTCATTATAACGGTTTCTTCATAAAAACACCACTTTTGATCAGCAAGCGTAATCTTGCACACAATTTCCTGCTACATTCTGGTAAAATAAAATGGATCATTCAAATTCAAGAAATCGAGGTGGCCCCCCGTGAAGTTCTCGCAAATACCGTACACACGCGTCGACATGGCAAATGTCGAAGAACGATTTTCCAGACTGTTGGAAGCGTTTCAACAAGCGGCCAGCTTTGAAGAGCAAGACAAGGTAATGGGACAGTTGAACGAGCTGCGGCAAGAGGTGGAATCTGCGCGAGAAGTGGCGCAAATTCGCCATACGATCAATACGGAGGACCCTTTTTACAAAGAAGAGCAAGACTATTGGGATGAAGCAGGCCCTGTGTATCAAGGGATCATTTCACGTTACTACGCCGCCATCACCCAGTCCGCTTTCCGCTCCGAGCTGGAACAAAAATGGGGCGCCCAGCTTTTCCGCATTGCCGAGACAACTCTGCGCACCTTCTCTCCTGAAGTTGTTGCCGATTTGCAGGAAGAGAACCGTCTGGCGAGCCAGTACGTTGCCCTGATCGCCTCGGCGAAAATCATGTTTGAAGGCGAAGAGCGCACGCTTCCGCAGCTGCTTCCGTTCCAGACGTCCACGGACAGAAACATGCGCAAGAAAGCAAACGAAGCGAAGTACGAGTTTCTGAGCAAGCATACCGAAGAACTGGACCGCATCTACGACAATCTGGTAAAAGTTCGCGACCGGATCGCCAAAAAGCTCGGTTTCACCACCTTTGTGGAACTGGCTTATGCGCGTTTGAACCGGACGGACTACAACGCCGAAATGGTGGCCAACTTCCGCCGTCAAGTGGAGGAACAAATCGTGCCAGTAGCCGCTCGGCTGGTCGAACGTCAACGCGAACGGATTGGCGTCGATGTTATGAAGTATTACGATCTGGCCTTCGACTTCGCTACGGGCAATCCGACGCCAAAAGGCTCCCCGGACTGGATCGTGGAAAACGGGAAAAAGATGTACGAACAGCTGTCTCCGGAAACGGATGCTTTCTACAACTTCATGCTGGAAAATGAATGTCTGGACTTGCTCAGCAAAAAGGGCAAAGCGACAGGCGGATATTGCACCTACATGAGCAAGTACAAGCTGCCGTACATATTCGCCAATTTCAATGGCACCTCCGGCGATATCGACGTGCTGACCCACGAAGCGGGCCACGCCTTCCAGGTGTACGTCAGCCGCGGTTACGAAGTACCGGAGTACCACTTCCCGACGTATGAAGCGTGCGAAATTCATTCGATGAGCATGGAGTTTTTGACCTGGCCTTGGATGGAGCTGTTCTTCGAGGACGATACCGCCAAATACAAGTTCTCGCATCTGAGCGGCTCGCTGCTGTTCATTCCGTATGGCGTCGCGGTCGACGAATACCAGCATGCCGTCTACGAAAAGCCGGAGATGACTCCAGCGGAGCGCAAACGCACCTGGCGCGAAATCGAGCGCAAATACTTGCCGTACCGCAATTACGACGAGAACGAGTTTTTGGAGGAAGGCGGCTTCTGGCAACAGCAAGGACACATTTTCCGCGATCCGTTCTACTACATCGATTACACATTGGCGCAAATTTGTGCCTTCCAGTTCTGGAAACGGGCACAGGAAAACCCGGAACAAGCTTGGTCCGATTACTTGACGCTGTGCAAAGAGGGCGGCAGCAAATCGTTCACGGAACTGGTGAAGGTTGCGAAGCTGTACTCGCCGTTTGAAGACGGTTGCATTCAGTCGGTCATCGGTGAAATCGAGACGTGGTTGAACGGTATAGACGACAAGCAATTGTAATCGCAAGAAAACAGAACGGTCATGGCCGCTTTATTTACCGCAAGCGCTCACAGCCAATTTCATGAAAAAAGTCGAGACGCTTGTCATAGAAAAAAGCTGGCACCCCACGTGGATGCCAGCTTTTTGCCTATCATTTCATTTACTTGTTGCGGTTTTGAACGTAATCTGCCAAAGGGCTCAATGCGGAATGCTCGATGCCTGCAATGGCGAGAGCCGCTTTTGCCTCCGCGATCAAAGCAGACAGCCTTTCTTTGGACTCAGCAAGTCCCAACAGCGAAGGATAGGTCGATTTGTTCCGGTCCGCGTCGCTGCCAACCGCTTTTCCCAGCTTTGCCGCGTCCCCTTCCACGTTGAGGATGTCGTCCTGAATTTGAAAAGCCAGTCCGATGCAGACGCCGTAGCGGGTCAAAGCATCCATCTGCGCTTCGCTCGCTTCCGCCAAATAGCCTCCGCCCCTGAGCGCTGCCACGAGCAGATCGCCTGTCTTGTGGCGATGGATGAACTCCAACTGCTCCAGATCGAGCTGCTTGCTCTCTCCTTCGATGTCGGCCATCTGTCCGCCCACCATGCCTGTCGCGCCTGCGCGCTTGCCCAGCTCGGCAATCAGTTTGACAATCGTCGCAGATGTCACATCTGTCCGCTCCTGATAGGCTTCCGCTACGTGAGAAAAGGCGCGCGTCAAGAGGGCATCGCCCGCCAAAATCGCGGTCGCCTCTCCGTACACTTTGTGGTTGGTCGGCTTTCCACGGCGCAGGTCATCGTCATCCATCGCTGGCAGATCATCGTGGATCAGCGAGTATGTATGAATCATCTCCAGGGCAACGGCAAAAGGAACGCCGCGCTCCATCGGTTTGTCCAGCGCTTCCAGCACAGCGAGAACGAGCATCGGACGAAGCCTTTTGCCGCCTGCCATGAGTGAATACTTCATGGATTCGTACAAATGGGTCGGGACGCCTTCCTGCTCCAGGGCAGGCGTGAGATGTTGTTCAATGTAGGCTGTTTTTTCCGCCAAATACGATTGGAATGTATCCACGATGTCGTTATTCCCCTTCCACACGAAAAGCCTTCTGCTTCAGTTGGCCGTCTTCTTCTACCAGCTGAATGATTTTGGCTTCAATCGCATCGAGCTTCTGTCCGCAAATACGCGAGAGAGTGACGCCCTCTTGATACAGCGTAATTGCTTCCTCCAGCGGGATGTCTCCTTCTTCCAGCTTCCCGACGACTTCTTCCAGCCGCTTCATCGCTTCTTCGAACTGCATGTCAGTCTCTTGGTCCGTTTTCTTGCGAGCCATTGCGCTTCTCCTCCCGATTCAACTGTTCCACCCGTGCCGTAGCACTGCCATCACTTAATCGTACCACGATCTGATCGCCAGGGGCAAATTGTTCCACGGACTTCACCAGCTGATCATTCGTGTACACCAGCGAAAAGCCGCGCTTCATAACCGCCAGCGGACTGAGCGCCTCCAGAGTGGCTACCCTTGAAGCAAAAGCCATCCGGTTCTGGTTCAGCCGCGCCAGCATTTTTTCATCCAGACGCGCGCGAATCGACGCAACCGCTTTCCTTCTCTCCCCGACCTGATCCGACAGCCGATATTTTTTGATCTGTTCGGAAAGCCGCGTGTAGCGCTCCCGCCTTCTTTCCATCAAATGCTTCATCGCCTGGCGCATTCGCATATACGTCCGATCGAGCCGCTCTGCCGCTTCCTCCAGCCTGCGCTGCGGCTGCCGCATCGCGTACGAACCGCTCAACCGATCCAGCCGCGTACGCTCTTCTGCGAGCTGATTGCGCACCGCCCTGTGCATCCGGATTTCAAGCTGGCGAACGCGCTCCACCCACTCCAAATAATGCGGGACAGCAAGCTCTGCCGCTGCGGTTGGCGTCGCCGCCCGCACGTCTGCCACAAAATCCGCGATCGTCACATCCGTCTCATGTCCGACTGCGGAAATGACCGGAATCGGCGACCCGGCGATCGCCCGCGCCACGTTTTCATCGTTGAAAGCCCACAATTCTTCAATCGAGCCTCCACCTCTGCCGACGATCAAGACGTCGATGTCAGGGTGCTGATTAATAATCCGAATCGCCGAAACGATCGATGCCGGGGCATCTTTCCCTTGCACGACGGCAGGCGACAGGACAATCTCCGCCTGCGGATACCGTCTGCGGATGGTGGTGCAAATATCGCGAATCGCCGCTCCTGTCGGGGATGTCACGACCCCGACCCTTTTCGGGAAGCGAGGCAGTGTCCGCTTGCGCTCAGCAGCAAACAAGCCTTCTTTGGTCAGCTTTTCTTTCAACTGCTCAAAAGCGAGATACAAGGAGCCAAGACCGTCCGGCTGCATTTCTTTTGCATAGAGCTGATACGCTCCGTCCCGTTCAAAAGCGGAGATGGAGCCGCGCACGATCGCCTTCGTTCCATCCTTGGGCAAAAAGCGCAAGAAGCGGTTATAGCTGGCAAACATCACGACCTTGATCCGCGATGTGTTGTCCTTCAAGGTAAAGTACATGTGCCCGCTTGCGTGATGCGTGAAGTTGGAGATTTCTCCCCTCACCCAGACGTCTTGCAAGTTCGTCTCTTTTTCCAGGACGAGCTTGATGTAGCGGTTCAGATCACTGACAGACAAAATGTTTGATGCAGCCATGTGCCCCTCCTCTGTTCAAGCCCTGGTCTGATTGACTTTTCGTATACGCATGCAAAAAGAAATGGATAAAGCGCAGGCCCTATCCATTCCCTCAGTCGTTCCTCTAAAGTTGCGCTTGCTTTCTCGCTGCCACAACCGTGTTTTTCAACAGCATGGTGATGGTCATTGGGCCAACACCGCCAGGTACCGGAGTCAAAAAGCTTGCGATCTCTTGCACTTCGTCAAATTTGACGTCCCCGACGAGCTTCCCGGAATCGATCCGGTTTACCCCTACGTCGATGACAACTGCGCCCGGCTTTACATGCTCTTTTCCGATCATATGCGCCCGGCCTGTCGCTACCACGAGGATGTCCGCTTTCGTCGTGAACTCCTCCAGGTTTTGCGTGCGGGAATGGCACATGGTCACAGTTGCGTTTTCCTGTTGCAGCAAAAGCGATACCGGCTTGCCGACGATGTTGCTTCGGCCGATGACGACGGCGTGCTTGCCGGAAATCTCCGTGCCTGTCCGCTTGATCAGCTCGATGACGCCATGCGGAGTGCAAGGCAGCAATGTTTCGTTGCCGAGCACCATGTTGCCCACGTTGATCGGATGGAAACCGTCGACATCTTTTTCCGGATGAATCGCAGCGATGACCGCTTTCTCCGAAATATGGGCTGGCAGAGGAAGTTGAACCAAAATCCCATGAACGTTCGGATTTTCGTTCAAATCCCGAATAATGCCCAGCAGCTCTTCTTCTGTCGTCGAAGCTTCCTTGAGAATCAGCTCGGAACGGATGCCGACTTCCTCGCAGCCTTTCGATTTTCCGCGTACATACGAATGCGATGCGGGATCATCACCCACAAGCACAACAGTCAGTCCAGGGACAAGTCCTTGTTTTTTCAGTTCCGCCACTTCAACCGCGAGTTCTTCGCGAATGCTTTTTGCTACTTCTTTTCCTTGGAGAATGGTTGCAGTCATGGAGAAAAAGCCTCCTTCTTAAACGTCGATACCATTAGTGTACCGATTTCGTTTGCAACTGTAAAGCCGAATCATAAAAAGTTTATCATTATTTAATGTTCGTCTTTTGCTTCATCCACCCAAGCATTGCCACTCCGTAGGCGTTATCGCCGGAGTAAACAGGGTCGCAAAAATACAGCTTGGCTTTTACCGCCGGATGCTGCAAACGTTTGATCAGGCGCTCGCGCATGTACTGATTGGCAGCTACCCCGCCCACAATCAGTATGTCCCTTGGATGCCCCAGCTCAACAGCGTGCCGCAATGTTTTTTCCAGCGTGTTGGCGATACACTGCTCGGTTGCCCGCGCAATATCCGCATGGCTCGTCTCGCCGCGCTCAATGGCGCGCAGCAAGGACGCTTCCGGCCCGGAGAAGCTGAAGGTCAAACCGTCCACAGCAGAGGAAATGCGAAATTCCCCCGTCGACTCTTTTGCCAATTGCTCCAAGTACGGCCCGGCAGGAAATGCCATCCCGAGCGCCACTCCGATCCGATCGACCAACTGCCCTGCGTGCAAATCGATCGTGCCGCCGATTTTTTCAATCGCATATCCGGCACTGTGACGCTCGCACAACAGCAACTCACTCGTTCCCCCTGACAGATGGACAGCCAAAAAGCGATCTTGTCCTGGCCGCTCATCGGCTGTGTACTCGCCCGCTGCGATATGCCCCTCCTGATGGGTGGTCAGATGCAGCGGAACACGCAGGTAGGTGGACAGCGATTTGGCCAAGCCCTCTCCCACCTTGAACACAGGCATGTACGACTGATCGACGGGCCGCGGCTTTTCACTGACGCAAATCGCTTCGATCTCATACTCGTTCCACTTCATTTGCTCGCTTAATTCCGGCAAGTTCATCACATGCTGAAAGACGGCTTCGGATTGTTGCAGCCCGCGTTTGCCTTCCTTCACTTTGAGGAGGCGTTTTGCTTCTGCAACAATTCGGCCGTCTTCCTGAGCCAAGCACAGCGATGTCCGGTAATTGCTCGTATCAATGCCCAACATTACCTTACTCATGCTTGTATCTCCTGCCTGTTATGCCTTTTGCGTTTCACGGGATTGCAAGAAGCTCGCCAATACACCGTTGATATAGCGATAGGAGGCATCGTCACTGAACAGCTTCGCGATTTCGATCGCTTCGTTCATGACTACCTTGTCAGGCGTATCCGCTTCAAACATGATCTCATAAAAAGCAAGGCGCAAAATGGCGCGGTCAACGTTGGCAATACGCTCCAGCTGCCAGCCGCGCAAATACTTTTTGATTTCTGCATCGATGTCCGCCATGTTGGTCAAAACTCCATCGAGCAAGTAGCGCAAATACTGCGCGTTTTCCTCGGATTCTTCCATGACCAGATCGATTGCTTCTTTTACTGGCACCTCGGCCATATCGATCTGAAACAAGCATTGGACTGCTTTTTCTCGTGCTGTTCTTCGCTTCATACCATTCACCTACTAATTAAAGTCAGCAGGGGAGTTTTCCCCTCGTTCTTGTTACCGAAACTTGCCAGGCAGAATCCGATCCAGTATTTCGCGCAAGTCTTCCTTATGGTCAAGCTTGCGACCGATGTAATAGCCGGTTCCGACAAACACAACAAAGACCAGTGTATCCCAAAATCCGACGAGAAGGTAGATGATGCCGAAAAAAAGTCCGGCAGAAATCCCCATTAGCTTCCCCTTGTGTTCCCACATTAACTCCCATTTCATGGACTTCACCTTCTATTCTACCCGCTTGCGAGCCGCGTAGTTTTCTTGCTGAGCCACTTCCGTCACCACAACCGCTACTTCGGAAATCACGACACCAGCAATTCCTTCGACCTGCTCTTTCACATCCGCTTGCAGCTTTTGCGTCAACTCCGGCAAAGGTGTCTCGCCATCCACAGAAACACGCAGGGTAATGATGTTCCCGCTTTCCAGCGCTTTGACTGTCGTCTTCATGTCGCGCACGCCTTTTACACGTCGGGCAGCGCGCTCCGCAATCGTTTGGATCGTCTGAATCGTAATGTTGACTTCGCCCAAATCACTGCGCTGGCGAATGCCGCGATCCACTTTTGGCTTGTTGGAACGAAACGAGCTGAAAAAGAAGCGAAGGCTCACAATGAGGAAAATAATCGCGACGATGAGATACGTAATGTTCGTACCCTCAAGCATTTGATCCACATAAGGCTCAAAATAAGCAGATGAGACCAATCCGCTGGTGGCCGCAATCGCGATGCAGGACAAAACGATCAGCGCAAAGCTGTAAATCGTCAAAATAAAGCGGTCAAACAAGTTCACATGCATCTCTCCTTTACGCCATGTTTGAAAGGAGACAAACAAGGCTCAATCAAAGGCTAACGCTTCGCCATGAGCCAAGGCTTGGCGAAACAACTGATTGGAATGAGGAAAATGCCCCCTGTGAAAAGGGGGCATCCATCCGGTGCTGCTTAGCGCACACGCTGGTAATCTTCGACTACAGGCGCCGCCGGTGCTTTTTCTTCGGCTTTCAGCTCTACATCGACGATATGTACGTTTACTTCCACAACAGAAAGTCCGGTCATTCCTTCGATTCCATTGCGCACACTATCTTGAATATTACGAGCGACGTCTGGAATGCGGTGTCCGTATTTGACAATGATGGAAACATCCACTGCCGCTTCGCGGGAGCCAACCTCCACACGAACGCCGCGAGCTATATTTTTACGGCCCAATCTTTCAGCAATCTCCCCTACGAAACCGCCGCTCATTTGCGCTACGCCTTCAACCTCGGACGCAGCCATGCCGGCGATCACTTCCAGTACCTCGGGAGCGATCTGGACTTTACCAAGCTCTGTTCTATCTAAATCCGGAGTAAACTCTTCCATGCTTCGCACCTCCCTTTAGATTTGTAATTCATTATACCAAGCGCACCGTTTTTTTACAAATCAGCCCTGTTTATTCTTCGTCCAGGTTCAATTCGTAGGTTTCCAGGAACTTGGTGTCAAAATGACCGCTTACGAACACTTCATGCTCCAGCACTTTTTGATGGAACGGGATCGTCGTGGTGATGCCATCGATGACAAATTCGCCGAGCGCACGCTTCATGCGTTCGATTGCCTCGTTGCGATCCTTGCCCCAAACGATCAGCTTGGCGATCATGGAATCGTAGTACGGCGGGATGGAATAGCCTGCGTACGCAGCACTGTCCACACGCACACCGAAGCCGCCTGGTGGCAAGTACTCGGTGATGCGTCCAGGTGACGGCATGAAGTTTTTCGCAGGATTCTCTGCGTTGATCCGGCATTCGATCGCCCAGCCGTCAAGCTTGATGTCTTCCTGGCTGAAAGACAGCGGTTGGCCAGCTGCGACCGTCAGCTGTTCCTTGAACAGATCATAGCCGGTAACCAGCTCTGTGACAGGATGCTCTACCTGAATCCGCGTGTTCATTTCCATGAAGTAAAATTGTCCGTGCTTGTCCAGCAAAAACTCGACTGTACCCGCTCCGTGGTAAGCTACCGCCTTGGCAGCAGCAACGGCTGCCTCGCCCATTTGCTTGCGTGTTTCTTCGCTCAAGGCAGGCGATGGAGCTTCCTCGATCAGCTTTTGGTGGCGGCGTTGGATGGAGCAGTCGCGCTCGCCCAGATAAACCGCGTTGCCATGCTTGTCGGCCATGATCTGGATTTCCACGTGACGCGGGCCTTCCACGAATTTTTCCAGGTAGACGCCCGGGTTGCCGAAAGCGGTTTTCGCTTCGTTTTGCGCCTGACGGATCGCCTTTTCCAAATCTTCGTCGTCGACTGCCACGCGCATGCCGCGTCCGCCGCCGCCCGCAGTAGCCTTGACCATTACCGGATAGCCGATCTCATTCGCTGTCACGACGGCGCTTTCCACATCTTCGATCAGCCCTTCTGTTCCCGGAACAGTCGGCACTCCAGCTGCTTTCATCGTATCTTTTGCGGTGGACTTGTCCCCCATTTTTACGATGGCTTCCGGATCCGGACCGATAAACGTGATGTTGCATGCCGTGCAAATCTCCGCAAAGTCGGCGTTCTCAGCCAAAAATCCATAGCCTGGATGGATGGCGTCTGCCCCTACCTTGGTCGCGACACTCATGATGTTTGCTATGTTCAGGTAGCTTTCCTTGGATGCTTTTGGACCAATACAGTAAGCTTCGTCGGCCATTTTCACATGAAGCGCTTCACGATCCGCTTCGGAGTAGACAGCGACCGTACGAATGCCCAGCTCGCGGCATGCCCGGATGATCCGTACAGCAATCTCCCCGCGATTGGCAATCAATACTTTTTGAAACATTTCGCTCTCCCCCACCTTATTCTGGCTTCACCAAAAACAGCGCTTGACCGTACTCAACGAGCTGGCCGTCTTCCACCAGCACTTTGACGATCTCGCCGCTTACTTCTGCTTCGATTTCGTTGAACAGCTTCATCGCTTCCACGATGCAGACCACTTTGCTCGCATTCACTTTGTCGCCCGCTTGGACGTAAGGAGGCTTGCCTGGTTCCGGAGCGCTGTAGAACGTTCCAACCATCGGGGAAACGATCTTGTGCAGGTTCGCATCGTCAAGAGCCGGAGCGCTTGCAGCTGCCTTAGGCGCTTCCACGGCAACAGGAGCTGCTTGTACAGCTGCTGGGGCTGCCGCTTGCACTGGCGCAGCAGGAGCCGCTACCTGGGCTTGTACGACAGGCTGAGTCACTACTACTGTCTCTGTACCACTGGATTTTCGCAGGGTCACTTTTGCCCCTTCTGTCTCCAGCTTAAATTCATTAATGGAAGATTGATCAATCAGCTTAATAATTTCTCGGATTTCATGAATTTTCATGACGAAAAAGCACTCCTTCGTTTGTTTCAATAGAGGATCGGGGAGTCCCATATGTATCCTTTTTGGCAAACCATAAATCCATGGTAGCCTGTTGCCCATATCACGTCAAGAAAGGATTTCCCCGCTTCCTGCCAAGAAGAAGCGAGAAAATCCTTACCATCATGCCCACTTACGGCACCCGTTATAACGCGAAGGTCAGCTTGCCTTCGCCATTCAGGACGTCTGGAACTGGACCTGGATGTTCGTTGCCGGGAGATTCAATTGCTGCTTGACTTGCGCAATAATTTCCACCACTTCGTTTGCGCTCAGTTTGTCTTTTTGCACGATGACAGTCGCTTTGTCGTTCTGGACGAGGACGACCGCGTCCTTGTAGCCGCTCGCTTTGAGCATCTCTTCGACGTTCATCGTGGCCGTCTCCAGCGTGGACAGCTCATCGTACTTGGCTTTCGCTTCGGCTACCGCCTGGGGCGTTGCTTCGGAATTGTTCATGATCGCCAGCTGCTCGTCTTTTTGCTGCGCGGTTTGCGCTTCCCGGTTCAGCTTGAAGCCCTGGAACACTTCGCTTGCTGTATCCGCTACGGGGAGCACGGCATTGCCGGAAGTTTGCTTCGCTTCTTCAGGCGCCGGTGTTTGTGCGGTCGGAGTGGCCGGAGCCGTCGTTGTTTCCTGCTTGCCGTTTTTAGCGTCAACGGCGGCAGCGCCAGGAGCTTGCTCGACTTGCTTGGTTTCTACTTCCACGCCGGAGATTTGCTCCTGCTTCTGGACGGCCTGCTCTTGTCCGGAGGTCGGAACCTGTTCCTGCGGCCCCTTCACCAGGTAGTACCCGGAGAGTACAACCATGACAGCCAGCATTGTCAACAACCACACTGTTTGCTTGCGCAGAATCATTTGTCATTACCTCCTACCCTTTTTTGGGCAAAATGGATATTTTGTAAGCGGGAACATCCAAAACTTTTTGGACAGCTTCGGTGATCCATGCTTTCACCTGGATGTTGTCGGCCCCTTTGGCCACTACGAGCACTCCCCGGACGCGCGGCTTCAACGTCTTGACGACGACGGGCTGGTCTTGCTTGCCGCCTTGGACGATCACGACCTGTGCATCGCGCGATTGGTCACTCTGATTCCGGGTTGCCTTTTCCTTGTCCATCTCCTGGTTCACGGAAGAGCGGACATTGGTGTTTTTTTCCACGACAATCTCTGGCGTCGATTCCAGATTGACCATGACTTCGACCTCTCCCACGCCGACTACATTCGCGAGGATTTCCCGAAGCTGGGTTTCGTAGATGTTTTCATATTCGGCGATAATGTCCGGTGCGGGTGAACCGCCCAGCGCCGGAGCTGATCCGTCGCCTGTTGGCTGCGGCGACGTCTCGCCAGGGTTGATCGAGAACCCGAGAGGCTGATCTTTTTCGACTTTCAGAAAATCTGTCAAGATCATGACAGCAATCCCGATTCCAAGTACGACGATAAAATAGTGCAATGGCTTGAGCTTTTTGTTGCTGCCGTTTCCTTCCCACAATTTTTTCAGCTTTTCCAGCATGTTGCTCACCTCGCTTGTGTCGACAGCGTGATTACTGCTTTTCGTTTTCCCGGGTCTCGTCCTTGATGATCACCTGTTCTTTGGATAGCCCCCACTGTTCTGCGAGGTCGCTGGCCATTTTGCTCGCCAGCGGGTTCGCTTCCGGGGCTGAAACAGCCACTTCTTGCTGTTCTTGCGGCGGCTCCCCGACTGTGACTTGTACCGGAGCAATCGGTGTAATCGGCTTGACCGGCTGGACTTGCTGCGGGTCGTTGCTGTTTTTGCCGCTGTCAGCTTCGCCAATCACCAACTCCATCCGGGACAAGGTCGGCTCGCCTTGCTTCTTCTGGTCGATCACAACCTCGACATCGACAACTTCCACGCCGTAATCGGCTTTGATTCTCGCCTTTACAGCAGATGCCACCTGTGCCTGCACATAAGCTGTCATCTGTTCGTTTTGTTGACCAAGCAGCTTGTCAGTCATTTTCTTCCATTCGACAGCGGCTGGCTTGTTCAAATTTTGCTGGTAGCGATCAAGTCTGAGGGCGAGATCGTCCTGCGACAGACTGAACAGGCTGAACACCGGGGAGATGATCGTCAAAAGCAAGATCAGACCCATCACCATTTTGACGTAGCGCTGCAAGGTCGTATTGGGCAGGATCAGATCGAGAAAAGCGGCCAAAAGAACGAGCAGGATGATTTTTTTGAGCCAGAGTGTTAACCATGTCATGTCATCACCTACCGGACCATCATGGAGATGTTGCCTGCCGCAATAATGATGGTAATCGCCAGAAAGAACATCAATCCCACTGTCGCAAGTGCGGCGAAGACGAACAGGAGGCTTTTGCCAATCGTGCCGAGCGCACTGATGATCGGACTGTTCCCCAGCGGTTGCAGCACAGCCGATGACAAATTGTAGATCAGGGCCAAAACCAGTATCTTGAGAGCCGGGAAAGCGCACAAGATGATGAGAATGACGACTCCAGCCAAGCCGACTGCGTTTTTGACCAGAAGCGAAGCGTTCAGAACCGTATCGGCCGCATCGGAAAACATTCGGCCGACGATCGGGATGAAGTTGCCTGTAATGTACTTCGCCGTCCGCAGCGTGACGCCGTCAGCCACAGCCGAGGTCGCCCCCTGAATGGAGATGACCGCCAGAAAAATCGTCAGGAAGGAGCCGAGCACCCCCATGGCGATGTTTCGCAGCAAGGTGGCAAGCTGGGTGACCTTGTACCGTTCGGAAAACAGGCTGACGATCGAGAGCATCGCGGACAGAAACAGGAGCGGAAAGACGACGTACGTGATCATCATGCCGCTGATGTTGATCATGAAAATGATCAGCGGATGAAACATGGTTGCCGTCGCCAGGTTCCCGACCGAAGCCAGCAAGGCAATCACGAGCGGAATCATCGCGAGCATGAAATCAGACATGCTGTTGATCGCGTCTTTGGCATATGTGATCGCGACGTGAAAGCTGTTGATGGCGAGCACCATCAGGACGAGGTAAGCGATCGAATAGGCGACGGTGGATACGGCGTTGCGCTCGAAGGCGTTTTGCATCGTCTCCAAAATCATGGCAAAAACCGTGATGATAATGATCGAGCTGAGCAGCTTGCCGTTCATCAAAATTTCGTGAAAGACGAATTTGCCCATCCCTTTTAACACACTCGACAGCGTCAGTTCCTCTTGCTGCATCAAAATCTGGATGAAGCCTTGCGATTTCAAATCGGGCAAATAGCCTTTATACTCGCGCTGAAGCTGTTGCCAATATTGCTCGACACGCTCCAGCTGCAAGTGATCCACTTGCTCCTCGACAATCTGGTTGATCGGGTTGGCTGTGGTTGCTCCGGCGGCATGGACCGTGCCAGGGCCAGGCGACAGATAGATGAAAAGGATGAGCCACAACAGGATCAGTTTGCCAGTTTGCGCCACAGACACCCCTCCTCTCTCACGCCGGCAGCAAGTCGATCACTGTTTCGATAATGATTTGGATAATCGGTACCGCCATGACCAGAATCAGCACTTTTCCCGCCAGCTCGATCTTGGAGGCAATCGCCCCTTGTCCAGCGTCACGGGTCATTTGCGCCCCAAATTCGGCAATGTAGGCAATTCCGATGATTTTTAATATCGTTTCCAGAAACACCAGGTTCAGATCTGCCTGAACGGCCAGCTTTTCCAGAATGCGAATGACTTCGGCAATTTTGCCTACGAGAAAGTAAAAGATGATGACACCGCTCGCAATCGCCAACAAGAAAGCGAACATCGGCTTTTGCTCTTTGATCACCAAGGCAAGAATGGTAGCGACCAGTCCGAGTCCAACGATTTGTACGATTTCCATCGAAAAGCCCCTCCTCAGTTGAACAGGAAGACGCGTTTCACCTCAGAGAACAGGTCGCCGAGGTAGTGGGACACCATGTACAGGACGATGATGAATCCGACCAGTGTCGCCCAGTGCGCAATATCTTCCTTTCCCGCCTGTTTGAGGACCGTGTGCAAGATCGCTGTGATGAACCCTACCGCTCCGATCTGGAAAACAGGTGTCAAATCAAAATCCACTGTGAACACCTCGCCTTTAGAACATCAGGATGACGACCAGAAGACCACCCAGAAAACCGAGACTTTTGTACATGCGCTCGTATTTTGCCTGCTCGGCGCGCGCTTCTTCCTCAAGCCCCCTAAGATGGGTAACTGCCAGGCGCAAATGCTTCTGCTGGTCTTCCCGGTCGGATGATCCGAGAACCTGCCCCAGACTCGCCAGCACTTCTCGCTCTTGTCTGCGCAATGCGGTTTGTGCCCAGTACTTCCCCATTGCCTGCTGCAAGGAATCTTCTGCCGATGGCGCCTTTTCGCTGACCAGAAGCTCTGCTGCGTAAAGAAACAGCCTGCCCACTTCCTCGGAAACCCGGCGACCGACTTTGGCAAAAGCGCGATGCAGCGGCGTCATGCCGTATACGATCTCGGTCTCCAGCATTTGCAGGGCGACCAAAAGCGCGCGAAGCTGCACGGGACGATAGGCGTAATACCTGCCGATCTGCCAGCCGACCATGGAGGCCGAGAACAGGATGAGCACCGCGCCAATCAGCTTGACCATGCAACCTTCTCCTTTTCCAGCGGCTTCATGCTTCGGTCGTAGATCGCCTGGATCGTGCCTACGCCTTTCGTACGGCTGAGGACGATATAGCGGGAAAACACGCCGTGCCGGACGAGGTTGCCGAGCATCGGGCGACGAGCGACTTCATTGAGATCAGCGCCATGAGCCGAGCAGATGACTGCGACTCCTGCGTGAATCGCTTCCCATACGGCATCCCCGTCCTCCGCACGCCCCACCTCGTCCACAATCAGCACATCAGGAGACATGGAGCGGATCAGCATCATCATTCCTGCTGCTTTCGGGCATGCATCCAGTACATCTGTGCGCGGGCCGACGTCTCTTTGCGGCACGCCCTCCAGGCAGCCTGCCAGCTCGGAACGCTCGTCCACGATCCCGACTTTGCGACTGGAAGACCACTCGCTGCCGTAGCTGAGGGAGCGGGCCATGTCGCGCAAAAGAGTCGTTTTCCCGCATTGCGGCGGAGAAATCACCAGTGTGCTCAGTACGTTGCCGCCTTCAAACAAGTAGGGCATCACTTTTTGCGCCGCCCCTTTTTTCTCCCGGGCGATCCGGATGTTGAAGCTGGTAATGTCCCGGATGCCTTTGACATCGCCTTTTTCCAGCACCACTTTGCCCGCGATGCCGATGCGATGACCGCCCATCACCGTAATGTAGCCTCGCTTCAGCTCCTCCTCCAGCGCGTACAAAGAATGCTGGCTTACCTGACTCAGCAGCTTGACTGCCTGATCTGCGGAAAAAATCCAGCCTTTACTCGCAGTGGAGGTAAGCTGACCTGCTTGCGTCACGTAGCTGGATTGCTGACCGAATCGTACTTCCAGCGGCTGATTTTGCCGAAGCCGTATCTCTTCCAGATGCTCTTTGACCGCGGAGGGAAGAGCAGTCAAAATCGCGCGAATGGCTTCTGGCAAAATCGCCATGATCTCTCTCACATCTGGTACCCTCCTTTTTGTGGCTGACTCTCGTTTGTCCACATTGACTTACCTCCATCCTATGCGCGGCTGGACGAGGTTTATGCTAAAAAGTAGCCGGAGATAGAAAAAGCTTGCCCCTGCGCTTTCGTGGCGCGCTGGGACAAGCTGTGAGCCTGCTCTATTACGTCGGATTGACCGGCTGATAGTCACGCTGGGCCGAAGCCGACTCGATGACGTAATGACTGTAGCCGTCGTCATCGGTACCTTCTCGCAAGTGAATCTCTTTCTGGCAGTGCGGGCAGGAAAAATCGTAGCCCGTCGCCAAGTGCGTATCGTCATCCGACTCGTACAACGCAGCATCTTCATCATCGTCGAGATCATAGTAGGTGGCGTAGTCGACATCGTCGTCATCCTCTATCGTTTCGTACAACGCCTCGTCATCCTCGAAAAGATAGAGTTCCACGTCTTCGAGGTCTTCGTCCAGCGCTTCTACATAATCCTCCGCCTCTTCCACGCGGGCGTGCAGCTCGCGAAACTGGGCGTACACCTCGTCCATGATCTCGATCATTTCAGTCATAATTTTGCCTTCTGCACTCTTTTCGCCCACATCCAGGCCATCTGCCAGCCCGCGCAAATAGGCGATTCGGTTCGCCATCGTTTCAAGCATGCCAATCCCTCCCATTCGTCTCTTGCACTAGCATTCCCAGATGAGGCGCTCATTACCAATGGAAGGAATTGGACATCACTTGCGCACTCCGATCAAAATGCAGGAGATGCCGAGCAAAATCCAGGCGATTTTCGCAAAGCTGACCCGATCAGACATGCCGAGCAGGCCGATCGTCGTCGTGGTAATCAAAATCACAGGCCCTACGATTGCCAAGCCCGAATTTATGAGCAGTGCCTTTTCCACCTGATTGACCTTCAAAATGAGCAAGGCAGCCACAATCTCGATGCTGCCTGACAAGATCCGCAGCGCAGCCATCCCCATAATCGCTTTTTCCCACATACCGTCTCGTCCTCCCCTCCGTTCACTCTATGCCTGTACCCGTTCGTTTCAGCACTCGTGTGGGCAATCGCCTACTGCCTTTCTTCTTCACTCCTCCTCCACGGTGGGCATACACTGAACCATACGCCTAGAAGAAATGAGGAACTTGCATGGTAGACTGTGAGCATCCGTTTATGCCCGCGAGCTGGGCGAATCCGTTCGGGCACAAGCGAGCGAAGCCCCGCCAAAAGGGGTTGACCATGGTAATTGACAAAGGGCTGGGGCTGACCGCTTACTGCGATCTGCTGGAACTGGCTTCTCCTTATATCGATATATACAAACTCGGCTTTGGCACAACGGCCTTGTATCCGCCGAACGTGTTGCAGCAAAAGCTTTCCAGGGCAACCGCCTTGGGCTTGCACATCATGCCAGGCGGAACTTTTTTTGAGATTGCCATTCAGCAGAGCACGATCAAGGCGTACATGCAACAAATCCGTTCGCTCGGATTTTCAGCGGTTGAGATTTCAGACGGGACGTTCCCGCTATCGTTTGAGCAGCGCAGAGAAGCGATTGAACGGGCCGTGGACGCAGGGCTTGTCGTGTATACGGAGGTAGGAAAAAAGTCGGCAGGCTATCGCGCCGAGCGCAATGAGCTTTTGGAGACACTCGCCTTTGACTTGCAGGCAGGCGCCAGCCACGTCATCGTCGAAGCACGCGAAAGCGGAACGGTCGGCGTCTTTGACGGAAACGGCAAGATCGAACAGTCATTCATTCTGGATGTCGTCCGTGCCGCCAAAGCAAACGCGGAGCGGCTCGTTTGGGAAGCGCCGCAAAAAGACCAGCAAGTGTGCCTGATTCAGTCTCTCGGTGTCGATGTCAATCTCGGCAACATCGCCTGCACGGACGTCTTGTCGGTCGAGACACTCCGCCGCGGACTTCGCGGAGACACCGCCCTGATGCTTGCGGAAGGGAGGTCTGCCCCGTGCGAATAGAGGTCGTGCCCACGGTCGAGGAAATTCGCTTTGACCAAATCAGCAATCATGTTGTGATTGTGATCGATGTTTTGCGCGCATCCAGTACGATTGTCACCGCGCTGGGCAACGGCTTTGTCTGCGTCGTTCCCGTTGAAACGATCGGGCAAGCGAACTCGCTCAGAGCCGCTGACTGCATCCTGGCTGGCGAGCGACATTGCCGCAAAATACCCGACTTTGATTGCAACAACTCCCCGACGGAAATCTCCGCGGCCAAAAATCCGGGCAAACGACTGATCCTCACGACGACGAACGGCACTCGCGCCATTCAGAAGGCGGAGCGAGCCTCCGCGCTGCTCGTCGGCTGCTTTTTGAACGCGACGGCCTGCATTCGCCACGCGCTCACGTATCATCTCGACGTGACACTTTACTGCGCAGGGACGCGTTCCGAATTTGCTCTGGAAGATGGACTCGCGGCAGGGCTGATGATCGTCCAGGCGCAAAAAGCTTTGGCCCACCTGCAGATTTGCGATCTCGGCGAAGCGTTGAAAGCAAGCTATTTATACTATGCAGATAAGCTTGGCGAACAAATGCTGCAAACTACCACGGGCAAGCGCCTCGTTTCGCACCATTTTGCCGACGACTTGCGTTTTTGCGCACAGGTTGACCGCTACACGCTCGTGCCCTACGTCAAGGACAAACGCATACTCCCACACCTTGTCTCATAGAGTGAAAGGAGAACAGGGACAGGGGTTTTGATGCCAATGATGATGTCTGGAGAAGTGATGCTCGTCATCCTGATCGTCATAGGACTGATTGGCCGTTCACCGATAATCGCGACGGCGGCCAGCATTCTTTTGGTGCTGAAGCTGACGGCCTTGGAACGCTTTTTCCCCACGGTCGAACGCCGAGGTCTGGAGCTTGGCCTGCTTTTTTTGACGATATCCGTACTGGTGCCGTTTGCCAGTGAGAAAATATCGTGGAAAGACGTCACGCCGCTGTTCACTACGGTCGTGGGCCTTACAGCGCTGGCTGGCGGCGCGATTGCGACGTGGATGAACGGCAAGGGACTGGATTTGCTCCGGGCTGAGCCGCATATGATCGTCGGACTGGTGATCGGGTCGATCATTGGTATTGTGTTTTTCCGCGGCATCCCCGTCGGCCCGCTGATGGCTGCCGGGATTACTGCCTTTGTGTTAAAGCTGTGGGAGTGGTTCGGAGGGCGCTGGCCCCACTGAGCAGCAAGGCCAAAAAACAGCAGATCGCTGAAATCCCCTTTTCGCTTTCGGAAAAGCGGGATTTTTTTTGTGGCAACGCCGAGACTCATGCGCAACTAAAAAAAGCTGCACCCGGGAGGGCACAGCTTTTTCCATGACGATCTTGCAAGTTACGCGCGGGAAACGTAAGCTTCCGAACGCGTATCGATGATCAAACGCTCGCCTTCTTCTACGAAGAGAGGAACGTTTACCACGAAGCCAGTTTCCAGCGTTGCTTTTTTCGTAACGTTGGAAGCGGTATCGCCTTTAACGCCTGGCTCACATTCAGTAACAACCAGCTCAACTGTGTTTGGCAGTTGGATTCCGATTGTTTCACCGTTGTACTGCATGATTTGCACGTTCATGTTTTCCTTCAGAAAACGCAGCTCGCGCTCGATTTGTTTGCGAGTGAACGTCAATTGCTCATACGTTTCGGTGTTCATGAAAGTGTAATCGTCACCGCTCGCATACAGATACTGCATGGTGCTGGATTCGATGCGGGCAGGGTTTACTTTTTCGCCGCCGCGGAAAGTCATTTCTGTCGTGTTGCCATTGCGCAGGTTGCGCAGTTTGGAGCGTACGAAAGCCGCACCTTTTCCTGGTTTTACGTGTTGGAACTCAAGCACGGTGTAAATGTTGCCGTCCACTTCGATCGTCAAACCGGTCCGAAAGTCGTTTACAGAGATCATCGTTGTCCTCCCAAATCAATCAATAACGTAGATTAGTATAAATTACACGGGCAAAATGAGCAACTCTTTCGTAGACTTGTTGAGGTTCTCATGCCCATCCGCCGTGATCAGAACGTCGTCCTCGATTCGCACTCCGCCGAGTCCAGTCACATAAATACCCGGTTCCATCGTGACAAGCATGCCTGGCTCCAGAACGAAGGTGCTCACGGTAGACAAGCCCGGCAGTTCGTGCACCTCGATGCCCAGACCGTGACCCGCGCTGTGTCCGTAGGCATCGCCATAGCCAGCCGCTGCAATCAGGTCACGCGTAGCGGCGTCTGCCGCCTTTGCTGTCACTCCCGGTTTCAGGGCTTCCAGTCCGGCCAGTTGTGCGCGCAAGACGATATCGTAAATCTCTTTCATTTTGGCGCTAGGTTCGCCGACAGCAAGCGTGCGGGTAATGTCGGAGTTGTAGCCTTTGTACGCTGCGCCGAAGTCGAGCGTAACCATTTCTCCGGCCTCGATCACTTTTTCCGAAGCTCGTCCATGCGGCAATGCTCCGCGCACGCCGGATGCAACGATCATGTCGAACGCAGACCCTGTCGCCCCTTGTTTGCGCATGAAATATTCCAATTCCAAAGCAACGTCTACTTCGCGTACGCCAGGACGGATATATCCTTGAATATGCGCAAAAGCCGCCTCCGCAATTCCCACTGCTTCACGGATGATGACCATTTCCGACTCTTCTTTGAACATGCGAATTTTTTCCAGCAGTCCGCTCGTTGGAACCAGCTCTACCCCGGCAAAGCCTTTGCTCCACTCCTGATATGTACCAAAGGAAACGCTGCTTTCAAAAGCGAGACGCTTGATGCCTTTTTCCTGTAGCAGCTTGGCAATCGCATCGACCGCTTTTCGCTCGTTGTTGACGACAGTGAAATCAGGTGCCTGCTCCTCTGCCTGTTCGACATAGCGGAAATCCGTAACCAAAAAGGCTTCGGTTTCCGTGACGATCACCCAGCCGGTGGAGCCAGTGAAACCGCTCAGATAAAAGCGATTTTCCGATTTTTCCGTGATGAAAGCATTCGCCCCTACTTGGGAGAGCGCTTCACGCAATTTGTCCAAACGTTGTTTCATGACAACCAGTTCCCCTTTCGCTTTGCCAAACCGTTATTTGTTCTCGATTTTGCGGACGAGCGCCCGCAGCGCCCATTCGTATCCGTCCATGCCCAGACCGACTACTTGCCCTATCGTAACGGGTGCAATCACGGAATGGTGACGAAATTCCTCGCGCGTATGAATGTTGGAAATATGTATTTCAATGGTCGGGATTGCCACGCCTGCCAGAGCATCGCGGATCGCATAGCTGTAGTGCGTGAAAGCGCCGGGATTGATCAAAATGCCGTCGTGCACGCCTCTCGCCTGATGAATCGCGTCGATCAGAGCGCCCTCGTGATTGGACTGGAAATGTTCAAGCTTGCCCCCCAGCTCATCCATGACAGAAGTCAGCTTCGCGACGAGATCTTCCAGCGTTTCCCTTCCGTATACGTCAGGCTCCCTCGTTCCCAGCAAGTTGAGATTGGGGCCATTCAAAAGCAAAACGGAAGCCATTGTCTTCCCTCCCCGTCTGTTTTCGCAAAAAGTTTTTTTACTAATGAAACATTTTACCACAAGCCTCTGCTTGTACAACAGTAGGCGACAAAAATCGGCCAACATTTCGAATCTTGCAAACGGCAGATGCAGAGGGGACAACCCGGTCCCCTATCGCTCTTTGTCTTTGCCGCCCCACTGCTCTTCGTCGGATTGTTCCAGGACAAGCGTCATGCCAATGAACAATCCATAGGACAAGTACCAGGCTCCTTCTGTACTAAGCGTGCCTACTTCCCAATTCCCGATGCGAAAGAAGAATCCTGCAATCGCAAGCAAAATCGCACCGTAGAGCAGGCCGATCCACCATGCTCGCATCTGGCCGAACAAGAGGGAGAACAAAAAGCTTGCCAGGATCGTCTCCACGAACAGAACAATCGCTCCCAAGGAGTTGCCCATCAGGCTATTCTCCTCGTATCCGCTGAGCAAAGGCCGGGCAAAAGCACCTAGTCCGTACGGAGTCAAATTCAAAAAGTGGGCGAGCATGCGGATCACCCCCCACAAAATCGTGCCCCAAAAAGCAAGCTCGACGATTTTGCTGACGGAAGCCGCCTTTCGCTCCGCCGTTCCCCGCTCTCTCGGCTTGCCCAACAGCTCTTTGTTTCTTCGCGTGGCTTTGCCTGCTACCATACCTATCACCTCACAGATAGTATGTGCTGTTCCCATGTTTTTCACTAACTGTTTACATTTCTTGGCACAGCATGAACTCCTTGTAGCTTCAAGGCTCGCTTTCCGTTAAAATGGAGGGTAAGGAAGGTGATAGTGTGGCTCAACAAAACGTACCCAGCTACGGCGGTCAGGCCGTCATCGAAGGTGTTATGTTCGGCGGCAAATCGATGACTGTAACAGCTGTTCGCAAAAAAAATCATGAAATTGAGTATTTTGAAGCACCGCGTACGGAATATAAATGGATTACCCCACTGAAAAAAATTCCGTTCATTCGCGGGCTGGTCGGCCTGATCGAAGCCAGCGCCAACGGGGCCAAACATCTGAACTTCGCCTCGGAGCGGTTCAACATGGAATCCGGCGAAGAAGTCAGTGAAGGTCCTTCCAAGCTGACGATGATTCTGGGGGTCGCCCTGGTCGGTGTACTCTCTTTCTTGTTCGGTAAATTTGTGTTTACCCTCGTTCCCGTATTTCTCGCCGATTTTCTCCTGGGAAAATGGGTGCCGGATGGGGTGCCCCAAACTTTGGCGGAAGGCGGCTTCAAAATCATTTTGCTGCTCGGCTACATCACAGCCATCGCGAAGGCTCCCCTGATCAAAAGGCTCTTTCAATATCACGGAGCGGAGCATAAAGTGATTAACGCCTTCGAAGCCGGGGTAGAATTAACAGTAGCCAATGTGCAAAAATTTTCCACCTTGCATTATCGTTGCGGTAGCAGTTTTCTCATTTTCACCGTGTTTGTCGGCGTTGTGATCTACTCCCTGTTCAGCTACGACTCCTTGACCGAGCGTGTTGTGCAGCGGATCGTCCTGTTGCCACTGGTCATCGGGGTCTCCTATGAAGTCTTGCAATGGACAAACAAGCTCCGTGATACTCCTGTGTTACGCTACCTTGGCTATCCAGGTCTCTGGCTGCAAAAAATCACAACGCGTGAACCGGATGACAGCCAGGTCGAAGTAGCCATCGCTTCTTTCCAGAAGATGCGGGAGCTGGACCTTCAGCATGTTCAGGGGAAAATGGCTACGACCGGATAACGTGAGGCATTCTTATTCCCATTGAGGTGAGGCCTATGTTACGTCGCATACCACCCGTGATTTTGATTATTGTGCTGCTCGCCATTTACGGATTTTTATTGACGCTCATCAGTGATCCGATCAATACGCTGATCATCCTGGGATTGTCTGTGGCGCTGTTTTTGATCGTGCGCAACTATTTGCGCACGGGCTCCTTTTTTTCGAAAAGTCCTGGACCTGGCAAGCCAAAGCAACAAAAGGTGAAACCAAAACCTCCGGTGATGCGACAAGCGCACAAAAAGCAACCGACGGCCTCCAGAAAAGATCACCCGTTCCGCGTGATCGATGGCAACAAAGGCAAAACAAAAGAAAAGCAGAACGAGAACTCGCCAAACAATATGTCCCATTAAAAGAAAAACAGGTCGCCGCTGCTGGCAACCTGTTTTTTCGTTTTGCTCCTCTTCGCTACACCAGATGCTTGGGAGAGGAAATGCGGAATACTTTGACATATTCTTCGAAGTCCCAGCGCTGCAAAAACTGTTGGGCTGCGGCTTCCCCGGACGCGTACAGCTTCTCCCGCATTTCCTTGGAAAGCTGAAACTGTGTCGTCCGAACGCCGAGCGTATGAATGAAAACGGTCCGTACCGCCTGTGCTTTTTCGACGTAAAGCCTGTCATGGGCGTCGAGCATCGTGGCAAGCAAGCCGCGCGAAAACGAAAACAGCCCGGTAATTTTTTTCGTCTCCCGCTTGCTCTGATCGTCGGAAAGCCGAAAGCCGATGGTCGGCCATTGCGGTATCCCGGGGACGTCAAACAGCCAGATCGGATAATTGCTCAGCAAAGCTCCGTCGACAATATAGTGGGTGTCGTTGCCGCTTTTCAGTTGGGCAGGCTGAAAGAAAAAAGGAATCGAGGAAGACATGCGGACTGCTCTTGCCACAGAAAAGCTGTCCGGGTCAATCCCGTAGCGAGTAAGGTCGTCAGGCAGCACCGTCATTTTCCCCGAGGTCACGTCAGAAGCGACGATTTTCAGCCTGCCCGGAGCCAAATCGCCAAATGTACGCACATTTTTGCGCCTTAGCAAGTCTTCAATGAACAGCTCCATTCTGTCTGCGCGATAGACGCCTTCCCGCACGATCAGTTCGTGGATCGGCCCGATGAGCGGCAGTCTGCCAATCCCCGCCCGATGCAAAAAGTGCAGATAGTCCAGCTCGTCAAAAATCGGCTTCAACTCATGGCTCGTATACCCTGCGCTGAGCAGAGCGGCTACGATCGAGCCTGCCGAAGTGCCCGCCAGCTTTTCCC
This sequence comes from Brevibacillus sp. FSL K6-0770, assembly GCF_038000275.1. NCBI lineage: Bacteria > Bacillati > Bacillota > Bacilli > Caryophanales > Paenibacillaceae > Brevibacillus > Brevibacillus sp. FSL K6-0770. The sequence goes on along the minus strand of NZ_JBBOBQ010000001.1, from coordinate 2,341,348 downwards.
ACGTATAGCCGTTTTCCTCCATGACCCGCAAGGCTCCGATAAAAGCGATTCCCTTCACACCACCGCCTTCAAAAACCGCGTCCGCTTTCATCCTGTCGCCCCCCTTCACTAAAATATAAGGCGACAGCTTTTCCCATACGATTAAAAAACGTCATTTTCACCAAAAAAGAAAAGCGCAAGCCATGTCAGCCTGCGCGCTCGGAGACTTATTCTTCTTTTTGCTCATCTTCCAACCGGATGCGACGGAGATCCTCCATCCGGCTCGGTTCTTGTTGAAAATATTGAACAAGATATTCCAAACATGTAATCGATTCCCAGCTCAAATGATGTTCGATTCCCTCGACATCTTGATAAATATGTTCTTCGTCAACGCCGATGACCCGCATGAACTCTTCCAGCAGGCTGTGGCGATCCACCAAACGCTTCCCGATCTTTTTCCCTTTTGGCGTCAACACAAGGCCACGGTATTTTTCATAAACGAGATATTTGTCTTTGTCCAGCTTCTGAACCATTTTCGTGACCGAAGAGGGATGTACTTCCAACGCTTCAGCAATATCGGAGACACGAGCATAGCCCTTTTCTTCAATTAAGCTGTAAATACGTTCCAAATAGTCTTCCATACTCGGCGTCGGCATGTGAACCCCTCATTTCAAACCATATTTCTTCCGGCCAAAAAAGGCACGTAGAAATATAATACCTTTAAATGAGAACGATTAGCAAGAGAAACCTGTCTATTGTGGCTGTTTTTCTGTTTCGCGGTTCATCATTTGGACAAATTGCACCAGTTGCTGTCCGAGCGCTTCCATCCGGGCTTGCAACCGTTCATCTTTCAGTTTGCCCTCTGGCGTAAACGCATTGTAAGCGCTCGGAATGCTCGGACTTGCTGGCAACGGCCACGCATGCAAATTGCGCATGATCAACTGGAGCGTATTGACCGTGTTCGTCGCTCCCATGCTGCCCCCGGCAACACCGATGAGAGCCACTTGCTTATCGCGCAGATGGCGCCCTTCCAAAAAGTCGATCGCATTTTTCAATGCTCCGGTAATCGTGCCGTGGTATTCAGGCGAACCGATCACAAGTCCATCCGCCTCGGAAATTTTTTGTACGAAACGATGGACGATTTCCGGATAAGTCGTCGCGTCTTCCCGGTCGTCGTAAATCGGCAAGCTCCAGTCTGCCAGATGAATCATTTCAATATCAGCACCTGCAGCCTTCGCTGCATCGAGAACAATCGCTACCGCTTGCTTCGTTGTCGAGTTGTTGCTATTCATGCTTCCCGCTATTCCTACAATTTTCATCTTGGAGTCACCTCATGCAATCTGCTTAACTGGTTTATTTTTCATTATAATCCACATCGTCATACTTTGTAAATGAATAAGTCTGTTTAATATTCCCGGTTCTGAACAAGCCTTGCTTGGACATACACATGTAGCAAGTTGGGAATAAGGATGATGCCTATGGACAAAGTCGCTTGGCAAATCGCCATTCTGTTTGCAGGGTCCGCGCTGGGAGGACACTATCTGGGCGGTTATGAGTGGCTCCGTTTCTTTACCTATTTTGGCTCCTGGGGCACGGTCGGCATCGCCCTCGCAGGCATTGGAATCGGGTGGATCTGCCTCCAGCTGCTGAATTATTGCCATCGCCATCAAGTCGGTTCGCTCTATGAGCTGTACCTGTTCTTATTCGGTGAAGCTTTTGCTTCCAGCCTGTCGATGATTACCCATCTCTTTTTGCTGGCATACGTGGGTGTCATGCTCGGTCAGCAGTCGGCCCAGCTCATCCCAGGGCTGTCGTCTGTCTGGTTCGTCTTATTGTCTCTCATCGTGACGATCAGCTTCCTCTTCAAGCGCTGGCAATGGATTGTAACGGGGTCAGGCATTTGTTTAGGCGCAGGTCTGCTGTTTTTCGCCCTGCTTTTCCTCCGCCAACCCCATGTCCCTATCCCTGGCCTCGGCTACCAAATGAACGGAAGCTGGGTGATTCACGCCGTTTTTTTCCTCGCGCTGCATCTCTTGCTTGCGCTTGTCGTCTTGCTGCCCGTAGCGGGACGAACCGATCAGCCGAATGCCGTTCGTCTGGGCGTCGGCATCGGAACGGGGATCACCTTGTTATTTTTGCTGCTCGGTCAAGCGATTTTCCTGTCTCACTGGCATGATATTCATACTTCACTCTCGCCTGTGCAATTGATATCGTCCCGATTGCTGCCCGCTGGCAACTGGCTTTTCGCGATTTTGGCCCTGATTCAGGGTGGCGTGCTTTCCGCCTTGCTCCTGCACTCACTCGCCTTGCCTGTGACCCTGCGCCATCAGCTGCAAATGCCACCGCTTCTGTTCGTGATGCTGCTTTTGGTCGGGGTGTTCGCCCTGCTGCCGCTTTTTTTGCCCTGGAGCGTCTCTGTCGTGGCAAGCGGAGCTACTTACTGCGGCTTGTTTTTGATTGGCTGGTTTATTTGGAAACGTCAGACCTGATGGGCGCTTGGCACACATACGGGAAGCAAAATGTTCACCGTCGTTCCCTTGCCTTTTTCGCTTTCGATTTGCAGGCTTCCGCCGTGATCCTCCAAAATGCGCTGGCTGACCATCAGGCCGAGGCCCGTTCCGTTTTCTTTCGTCGTATAAAAAGGCTCTCCCAGGAGCGGGATTCGCTCCGGATCAATCCCGCAGCCGTTGTCCTGGATGCTGACCTGAATGTGCTCCTCACTGATCCGCCGACTCTGAACGTAGATCTCGCCGCCATCGGGGAGCGCTTCCATCGCATTTTTGCAAATGTTGAGCAGCACTTGCTTGATCTGGTTTTCTTCGCAAGCGATTGGCGGCATCGCTTTTTCAGTCGAAGCGTACATCTGGATATTTTTTAAGTTCGCCTGGCTTTCCAAAAGGGACAGGACGTTATGGATCATCACCGACAAGTCTTTTTGCTGAAAGCTCACCGCTTGCGGCTTCGCCAACACCAGCAGCTCGCTGACAATCAGATTGATCCGGTCCAGCTCGGACAGCATGATTTGGCAGTAGTTGCGTTGCACGCCTGTTATGGAAGCATTCAACAGCTGGATGAACCCGCGCAGCGATGTCAACGGATTGCGAATTTCATGCGCGATTCCCGCCGCCAGCTGACCGATCGCAGACAGCTTGTCCGATTGGCGCAACAGCTCTTTCGTTTTCGTAATCTCGGACACATCACGCGAGACGATCAACATGCTGTCCACCACTCCATCGCTGTTGCTGATCGGCTTGAAGCGCGACTCGACGTTGACCCAGTGCCCCTGGCTATGCCGCAGCCGATAAATCCCGCTCGCCTCTTCTTCCTTTCGCCAGCTCAGCCGGAACAGATCGCTGACCTTTCTTTGATCTTCCGGATGAATGATCTTGTCGATGACGGCTGGCCCCATCCCGATCATGTCCTCGCTGGAGTACCCCAAAAATGTCGTGTGCGCGTGAGAGACATACGCAACCGTCCCATCCCACTTTACGAGGTAAATCATTTCGGTCATGTTTTCGGTGATCAGACGGAAATGAGCCTGGCTGTCTTGCAGAGCCTGCTCCATCCGCTTTCGCTCTGTTATGTCACGGGAGCAACAAATGATCCCTTTGACCTTCCCTGCTTTGTCCAAAACAGGGCCGTATGACAGCGATACGTGCATCAGCGAGCCGCTTTGATGGACGCGAACCGTCTCGTAGCCGACGATGGACTTCCCGTTCAGCACTTCGCTGTGGCACCGCTCCATTTCTGCGATATGCTCCTGCGGCACGCAAGGAATGGCATTGCCCAGCAAATCAGACGCGCTGTAGCCGAATTGTTCGACTGACGCCTTGTTCACATGAATGAATTTCCCGTCCCGACCCACGATCGAAACAGCGTCTGGAGTTTGTTGCAGCAAGGCATCAAGCAGCTCCTTCGTCTCATCCAGCTCGATTCTCATTCGCGTGATTTCTTCCTGCTTCCGGCTATCCTTTTCCCTCATCTGGCTGTACATGCGATAGAACTGGAGTACAAGCATAAGCGCATACAGCAGGTTCAACAAGCAGAACGACCACACATTGATTTTATTGGGGTACAGGTAGAGCAAAAAGACACTGAGTGGAATCCAACCGATGATAAGAGTTAAGGAAAGGGCGAAATGACTTGAGCCTATTGGTATCATCACAACCTCCGCTGTTCTTTGCTGAATATTTGCTGTGTAGGATGGATCATCGTAACTAGCATGGATTGGATTGAATATAATTTTCAGAAATATGTAACTGCAACAATATACAATGGACGAAATTTTTTAGGATTCTTAAAAATTATAAACTTTTTTCCAATGGGTGGCTATGACTTGTTATTCCACATTTTTCGACAAATTCGCAAAATCCCCCGCTGATCGAAAAAAGTTTGCCGGGAGTTTTTGCGAGGGCGATGGCGAGAATCGTCTGCACACAAAAGGCGCCCCGTGTCTTTTCCTGGACGCCCTGCGTTTGCCTTCGTTTTTACGATGCGCTCGCAACCAAGCCTATTGAAGATCTTCTCCCGCTTCCTGCTGTCTGCCCGTTTGCACGGACTGACGCGGTTCGGCAGGAGCAGTAGAGTCGGTCAGGCTGCCGACCACAGATGAAATGACTTTCGCCGCTTGCGCAAGCTGCTCTTTTTGAATCTGGACAAGCCCGTCCTTCGCTTCCTCCTGCGCTGGCAGACGTGTAAGCAAGACCGCCGGAATCCCTGTCCCGGCAAGCAATTGCAGCTGTTTTCGCTGACGCGCGCCCACTTGCTCCAATGCGCTTGCTTGCACTCCGGCTTGCGTGAACACGCTGCCTGTCTGCGTGGAGGTCGATTGTGCAGGCACCGCGGTCAGTTGACCGTCCCTGCCCACTGCATCCACGTATATGGCAGCCACGATCTTCGCCTTGTCTTTTGCCGCAAGTGAATCAAAAAATGCCTGTCCGCCCCGTTCCCCGGCTGTCTCCGCTCCCAAACTGACCAGCTTCACCTGCGCATCCAAGCGGCTCTCGGCCAGTTGGCGCGCCACTTCAAGCAAGACGGCTACGCCGGATGCGTTGTCATTGGCTCCTGCGGACGATGCGGTCGAGTCATGATTCGCCAGGAGGAGTACCTGCCGCTCCGTGTTTGCAGCTGTCGTTTTGTTCGTCGCGATGAAATTATAGGACGTATGTCTGCTCGTCTGGCTTCCGTCTACCTTCACGGTTGCGCGCAGCGGCTGCTGATCCCGCAAACGCTCTTGCAGCAGGCTGCCGTCCGCCTGTGACAAGCCGATGACCGGAACGGACATGTCCAGCGGCTCGCCCAGTGTCGCCTTCCACTCCCCCTCGCGATCGTTCCAGATGATCGCCGCTACCACTCCTGCTGCCGCTGCCTGTCTGACCTTTTCGCCAAACGGAATTTCTCCCCGCTTGATCAGCGCGATTTTCCCTCTCGCCGCTCCATTGGCAAAATCATTGGCGCGTCCGTAGCCGACATCGACTATGTCCGCTGTTGCCGTCCCGTTCTGGGCAAAAGTCAATCCTTTGATCGCCCAGCTGCGCTTCCAGTCGTCGATCGCAAGCGACAAGACCGTTGGGCGTTTGTATGTATGGTAATAAAAAGGCTGGAGTTCTGTCTCATAGCCATAGGCGCGCCACAGATTCTCCACGTATACCCCTGCTGCGAACTCCGACTCGGTCGCAGGCGGTCTCGCTGCTTTCGCCAAGCGCTCTACATGGCTGTACAACAGCTCTGCATCTGTCTGAACCTGATTCGCATATGCCTGTTGCGAAGAGAAGGGCAAGGACAGCAAACTCCCGCAAACAAGCAGTGCTCCTAGTGCGCAATAACCAACGGATCGCATGGCGTTCTCCCCTCTTCCTGGCGCTCTTTGCTTTTATTATGGACAGACTGCTCCATAAGCGTCTAGTCAGAATAGTTAGTCAAATACCAGCACGCGCCGTCAGCGGCGGACAGCTTTCGTTCTCCTTCTGCCCAAATCTGCCTGGACATGCACAGCGACACGAGGAACTCGTCGATTTGTCGGAAAGGAGACGCCCATTTAAAAAGTTAATAGATGAACGCTTCTCCTTGCTAAATTATTGATAGCGGAAATCCGCTTTTCAAATTGACCCTGAGAGGTACGATTTGCTAATGTTGAATCAAATAAAAAACCGTTGGAAAAAAGCGGCTGGAATCAGTAGAGGAGGACTCACCATGCTTTATGTAGATGGCAAATGGGTGGAAGAGGGGCAAGCAGCGGTTCATCCGGAAGATCGCGGATACAACTTCGGGGACGGCATCTATGAAGTCGTACGAATCTATAAAGGGCGCATGTATCAATGGGACGCCCACTTGACCCGCCTGTTCCGCAGCGCGCGGGAAATCAAGCTGGAGCTGCCGTGGAGCCCGGAATCACTGACCGATTTGGCTCAAGAGCTGATGGCGAAAAACAACATTACCGACCAGGACGATGCCACCTTGTACTTGCAAATTTCTCGCGGCGCCGCTCCTCGCGTCCACGACATCCCAAGTGCCATCACTCCGGTCATCATGGCTTTCGTGCGCCCCAAAGCTCGGCCAGTCGACGATTTGAAAAAGGGTTGGACAGCTTCCCTCGTAGAAGACATTCGCTGGCTGCGCTGTGATATCAAGACTCTCAATCTATTGGGAGCCGTGCTCGTCAAACAGTACGCCAAGGACAAAGGCGCACAGGACTCGATTTTGCACCGCGACGGGATCATTACCGAATGCAGTTCGTCCAATCTTTTCGCAGTAAAAGACGGCGTGCTGTACACGCATCCGGCTGATCACCTGATCCTGCACGGCATCACCCGTCAGGTCGTCATCGATCTGGCCCAGGCAAACGGCATCGCTGTTCACGAAAAGCCGTTTGACATCGCCTTCCTCAAACAAGCGGATGAGTTGTTCCTCACCAGCACGACCGCAGAAATCATGCCGCTGATCTCCGTCGATGGCGAAGCGGTAGGCAACGGTCAGCCAGGTTCGGTTACATCCAGGCTGCAAGCTTTGTTTGAACAGCACATTCACGACAGCGTACTCGTCTAACCGTACGAAACAGATGGAAAACGAAAAAGCTCACCAGCGATTGTTCACACTGGCGAGCTTTTTTCTGTACGTTTGTCACCTGTCGGCTATTGTCTATCGGCGCAAGTTCCATTCGTCTGTCGCATAACGGGTGGCGGCGAGTTCCTCTGCCAGCGCCCGCTCTTCGTCTGTCAGTGCGGACGGCACCAGTTCGACGTCCAGACCGGAGGCAAAGCCTTTGGAAAATGCCTCGATCGCTTCCTGCAAGCTGACAGGACGCGGGCTTACTTCGTTAATCGTCACCGCTTTTTGGCGGAAGCTGTCCATCATCCGCTGTTTGACGCGATCCGACGGGAAATGCAGCAGCGAGAACAGCAAATCGACGTCCATATCGAGCAAGATCGAGCCGTGCTGGAGGATGACTCCCTTTTGACGCGTTTGCGCACTGCCCGCTACCTTTTTGCCTTCGACGACCAGCTCATACCACGATGGCGAGTCAAAGCAAGCAGACGAGCCTGGCGAGTTGTACTTTTCTTTTTCCTCCTCGCTGGCAAGCGACACCATCTCTGCGGCAAGCCCCAGGTTCTGGAAGCCGTGCAGCAATCCGAGGCTGATGATTTTGTAAGCCTCTGTCACGCCAGATGGCATCCGCGGATGATCTTCGGACACGATCACACTGTACGTCAGCTCCTGATCGTGGAGAACGGCGCGTCCGCCTGTTGCCCGGCGCACAAAGCCAAGTCCGCGCCGCTGTACTTCCTCCAGGTTGATTTCCTTGATCGCCTTTTGAAAATATCCAATCGACAAAGTAGCCGGGTCCCACGTATAAAAACGAACGGTCGGCGGTACCTTGCCTTCGCTGTGCAGTTGCAAAATCGCTTCGTCTACAGCCATATTCATCGCCGGAGACATCGGCTCCGTTACGACATAGCGCCACTGTTCCATATGTATGTACCTCCTTCTCACAACGATTTCATTGTACGCTTCTCCCAAAAGGGCGGCAAGACTTGGATGCGCTGTTTCAATGAGCCGCTTCCTCGATGATCGCGACGACTTGCGCCAAGGCGTCTTTTGGTTTTCCGATCGCGACGCGCTGCTTTTCCGCGATGGCGCTTCGCTTTTCGGCAAGGCTTTTCAACGCTTGCAAAAAGCTCGCCTCGTTCAGCGCCTCTTCCTGCAAGACGGCACAAAAGCCTTGCTGCTCAAATGAACGTGCGTTCAACAACTGATCTCCCCTGCTGGCTGCAAGAGACAACGGCACAAGCAGCATCGGCTTTTGCAGTTCGAGAAACTCGTAAATCGCATTGGAACCCGCGCGCGAGACGACCAAATCCGTCATCGCCAAAAGGTCGGGAAGCTCCTCCTGGACGTACTCGAACTGCTTGTAGCCTTTCTTTTGCAAGCTTTCGTCCCGTTGGTTTTTGCCGCAAATATGTACGATGGAATACTGTTTGAGCAGCTCATCGAGCGTTCCCCTGATCACTTCGTTCAAACGTTTTGCCCCGAGACTCCCGCCCATGACGAGCAGCACAGGCTTCCCCGGAGAAAAATCACACAGGGCCAGCCCTTGCTCTTTTCGGCCTTTTTTCAGTTCCTCGCGCACAATGGCTCCTACGTGCATTCCCTTGCCTGCTGGCAGATGCTTCAATGTATCAGGAAAAGTCACGCATACTTTGTCGGCAAAAGGCAGCGACAGGCGATTGGCCAGTCCTGGCGTCAAATCAGACTCGTGCAGGACGACAGGCAGCCGATTCAGCCAGGCGCCGAACACAACCGGGACGGAGACGAAGCCGCCCTTGGAAAAGATTACGTTCGGCTTCCAGTCAGCGAGGAAACGGTACGCCTGCCAAGCCCCTTTGCTCACACGCAGCGGGTCCGTGAAGTTTTTCCAAGCAAAATATCGGCGCAGCTTGCCTGTAGCAATCCCGATGTAGCGCACGCCGTCCAGCTTCTCGACCAGCTCCCGCTCAATCCCCTCTGTCGAGCCGATGTAGGCCACCTCCCAGCCCCGCTGCAAAAAATGCGGGATGAGGGCGAGGTTGAGCGTGACGTGCCCGGCAGACCCGCCGCCAGTAAATACTATCCGTTTGCTCATGTTTGTCTTCTCTCCCCGAAAGTCGGATCAACCCCATCTGTTCATGATAGCATCATTCGGAAAGAAAAACCGCCCTGTAAAAAGGCGGCTTTTCCCAAAGAGAGTTATTAAGCTTGTGGCTGATAGCGCAGGATCGGCTTGCGTGCCGCAGTCGCTTCATCCAGACGTTTTACCACGGTCGTGTGCGGAGCTTCCTGTACAAGCTCAGGTGTTTCTTCACACTCGCGGGCAATTTGCAGCATGACGTCGATGAACTCGTCGAGCGTTTCTTTTGTCTCGGTTTCAGTCGGCTCGATCATCAGGCACTCATCGACAATCAGCGGGAAGTAGATCGTTGGCGGATGGTAGCCGAAGTCGAGCAAACGTTTTGCGATATCCAGCGTGCGCACGCCGAGTTTCTTTTGGTTCACGCCAGACAAGACAAATTCGTGCTTGCAGACGCGGTCAAACGGCAGGTTGTACGCCGTAGCGAGACGACGCATCATGTAGTTGGCGCTGAGCACCGCATTTTGCGAAACTTGCAGCAAACCTTCCGGACCCATCGTGCGGATGTAGCTGTAAGCGCGAACGAGAATGCCGAAGTTTCCGTTGTAGCCTTTTACGCGGCCGATCGATTCCGGACGGTTGCTGTCCCAGTAGAAGCTGCCGTCTTCTTTTTTCGCCACGATTGGCGTTGGCAAAAATGGTTCGAGAACCTTTTTCACGCCGACTGGTCCAGCACCTGGGCCGCCGCCGCCGTGTGGTCCGGTAAATGTTTTGTGCAAGTTGAGATGCACGACGTCAAAGCCCATGTCGCCTGGACGGGCAATGCCGAGGATCGCATTCGCATTGGCTCCATCGTAGTACAGCAAGCCGCCTGCTTCGTGGACGATTTTCGCCATCTCGACGATGTCTTCCTCGAACAGACCGAGCGTGTTCGGGTTGGTCAGCATGAGCGCTGCCGTGTCAGAGCCAACCGCATCGCGCAGAGCTTGAATGTCTACCAGACCGCGCTCGTCAGAAGCAATCGTAACGGTATCCAGACCTGCTACAGCCGCAGACGCCGGGTTTGTACCGTGCGCGGAGTTCGGCACGATTACTTTTGTACGGTGAGCTTCTCCACGGCTTTCATGGTAAGCGCGGATCATCATCAGACCCGTCCACTCGCCTGCCGCTCCGGCAGCCGGTTGCAGGGTAACGGCGTCCATTCCGGTGATTTCAGCCAGTTCTTCTTGCAGGTTGTACAAAAGCTCCAGTGCGCCTTGTACGGTTTCTTCCGGCTGGTACGGGTGAGTTTGCGCGAAGCCGGCATAGCGAGCCACGTCTTCGTTGATTTTCGGATTGTATTTCATCGTGCAAGAACCGAGCGGGTAGAAGCCGTTGTCTACCCCGTGGTTGCGACGGGACAACTCGGTGTAGTGGCGAACGAGTTGCAGCTCGGATACCTCTGGCAATTCAGCAGGGGTTTCACGAATGAGGTGCTTTGGCAAAAGGCTTGCGACCTCTACTTCCGGTACATCCAATGCCGGCAGATTGTAGCCCACACGGCCCGGTTTGCTCATTTCAAAAATCAGTGCTTTCTCCTGGTCGTTACGCACGTGTGATCGCCTCCAATTCAGCCGCCAATGTGTCGATTTCTTCCTTGGTCCGAAGCTCGGTTACTGCGAGCAAGGTGTGGCCTGCAAATTCAGGGTAATCCAGCCCCAGATCGTAGCCGCCGATGATTCCTGCCTGGAGCAGTTGCTTGTTGGCTTCTGCTACTGGCTTGGACAGCTTGACCACGAACTCGTTGAAGAACGGGGAAGTAAAGACGACTTCCAGCCCTTTGGCTTGCAGGGCTTGCTTCGCGTAATGCGCCTTTTGCAGGTTCATCATCGCCATTTCCTGTACGCCTTGTTTTCCGAGTCCAGTCAGGGTGATCGCAGCCGCCAGTGCCAACAGCGCCTGGTTGGAGCAAATGTTCGAAGTCGCTTTTTCACGACGGATATGCTGTTCACGAGCTTGCAGCGTCAGTACGAAACCGCGCTTGCCGTTCTCGTCTTTCGTTTGCCCGACGATGCGTCCTGGCATTTTGCGCATCAGCTTGCTCGTCGTCGCAAAATATCCGCAGTGCGGTCCGCCAAACGATGCCGGGATACCGAACGGTTGCATGTCGCCTACTACGATGTCAGCGCCCAGTTTGCCTGGCGCTTCCAATACGCCCAGTGCAAGCGGGTTGGAAGAAACGACGAACAGGGCGCCTTTGCCATGAGCAATCGGCTCAACTGCTGCCAAGTCTTCCACGTTTCCGAAGAAGTTAGGATATTGCACGATCACAGCCGCTGTGTTTTCGTCAATCAGCGCTTCCAGAGCTTGTGTGTCGGTTACGCCATCGCTGTTGATGCCGACTTCAACCAGTTCTACGCCTTGACCGTACGCATATGTTTTCAGAACGCCGCGCGCTTCCGGATGCACCGCGCGGGAAACGATGACGCGCTTTTTGCCAGTGTGACCAGCCGCCATCATAGCCGCTTCTGCCAAGGAAGTCGCTCCGTCGTACATGGAGGAGTTCGCTACTTCCATTCCTGTCAGTTCACACACCATTGTCTGAAATTCAAAAATCGCTTGCAGCTCGCCTTGGCTGATTTCAGGCTGGTAAGGCGTATAAGCCGTGAAAAATTCTCCGCGGAGCAGCATGTGGTTGACTGTGCTTGGCGCATAGTGCTGATAAACGCCAGCACCCAAAAAGTTGACGTGTGTGCTGAAGTTGACGTTTTTGTTAGCCAGGCGAGTGAAGTATTTGACCAGATCAGGCTCGGACAGAGCTTCTGGAATGTTCAGCGCACCTTTGAAACGCACCTCTTCCGGAATGTCTGCAAACAGTTCTTCTACACTGGAAATGCCCAGAGTTTCGAGCATTTCGCGCTTGTCCTGATCAGTTTGGGGCAGGTAGCGGTATTTCACGAACGTTGTCCTCCTCAAATAGGATGTATTGTGGGCTTATGCTTGGTTATTTCGCACGTTTATAAAAAGGAGCGGCAACAACAACAGCTTTCAGTCGTTTTCCGCGAATTTCCACTTCAACCTCTGTGCCAATCGCCGTGTGCTCGCTTTTGACCAGGGCCAGACCAACGTTTTTCTTCAAGGTCGGGGATTGTGTCCCTGTGGTCACTTCTCCTACCAGCTCTTCTCCGACATAGACCGGATAGTGCGTGCGCGGAATGCCGCGATCGATCATCTCGATCCCTACCAGCTTGCGAGGCGCGCCGTTTTCTTTTTGCGCTTTCAACACCTCTTGGCCGATGAACGGCACTGCTTTATCTACCTTCACCGCGAAGCCGATACCCGCTTCGATCGGTGTAATGTCCTTGCTCAGTTCCTGACCGTACAGTGGCAGCTTGGCTTCAAAGCGCAGCGTGTCACGCGCCCCCAGTCCGCAAGCAACCAGACCGTCTTCTTTGCCTGCTTCAAGCAGGGCGTCCCACAGCTCTGCCGCACGATCCGCAGCCAGGTAAATCTCGAAGCCATCTTCGCCCGTGTAGCCTGTACGGGATACCAATGCCGGAATACCGCTAACCTCTACATCGCGCTCAAAACGGAAAAAGCCGATTTGGGACAGATCCGTTTGGGTCAGCTTTTGCAAAATCGATTCAGCCAAAGGCCCCTGGATCGCAATCTGCGCCGTTTGCGGCGAGATATTTTCGATCGTGACGCCCGGAATCAGGTGCTCCTGCAGCCATGCATAGTCTTTGTCAATATTGCCAGCGTTGATGACAAGCAGGTAATGGTCGTCTGCGTATTTGTAAACGAGCAAATCGTCGACCGTACCGCCGTCCGGGTAGCAAAGCACGCTGTATTGAGCTTGTCCCACTGCCAGCTTGGAAACGTCGTTGGTTGTCACGCGCTGCAAGTATTCGAGCGCGCTCTCGCCTTTTACGTCCACCTCTCCCATGTGGGATACATCAAACAAACCTGCTTTCGTGCGAACAGCTTCATGCTCCTGACCAATGCTGGAAAACTGTACAGGCAGCTCCCAACCGCCGAAGTCGATTGTTTTGGCGCCGTATTTTGCATAGGAATCAAACAGTGGCGTTCTTTTCAGATTGGACATGTGTGGCACCTCCTAAAGGCAGATAGTCGGCATTTTTCCCCATGAAAAAACAGAGGCGAAAAAACGGGTACACCAAAAGAAAGGTGCCCATTTCTCCTCCTCTGTCCTTGGTACCTGAGAGTTACCTTGCCAATCAAGCTCGGCGGGGATCACCGGGCTTGCAAGTTTCCCCTTTGGTGGCTCGACATGCGAGCTCTCTCCAGAGTTGCGTCCAGTAGAGGTTCTTTTGCCTGAGAGATTCACCGTTACCGGCTTGCTCCTTCGGCGCTGCAGTGGTTCACGCAGTCTCTCCCTGCTACTATCATTCGCGTTGGTTAGATGGTCATACATAAGTTTTTGCTATGATTTCCATACTAATGAACGAACTTCCTCTATATCCTACCATGAGAGTCGACAGTTGAAAATATGCAAATTAACAGTCAGATCAAGAAATACTTAACAAAGTGATGAACATTACCCATAATGTTAAGTTTTTTATTAAAACGCATGAAAGTTATGGCAGAGCTGTGTAAAGGAGTAACGTATATGCCGAATGTTCCTGTTTCATTTGACACGAGCTGGATATCGCCGCTGACCGAGCGGCTGCACGAAGATGGTCCATGGGACAAGTGGGAGCTGTTCAAGCTGGCGCTGGAAGCAGAAGAAGCGATGGCGGTTCGCGAGTTCGATTCTTTGCAATGCCTGAACTACTTGCCGCTGCTCTCGCCTTTTCCCCATCAGCTCCAGACGGCGGAACGCGTGCTGAATGACATGCGCGGCCGCGCGATTCTCGCGGATGAAGTCGGATTGGGCAAGACCATCGAGGCAGGGTTGATCATGAAAGAATACATGGTCAGAGGCTTGGCGAAAAAAATTCTCGTCCTCGTTCCCGCCTCTCTCGTCATTCAGTGGACAAAAGAACTGCAACAAAAATTCGGCATTCCTGCCGTCGCGCAAAAAAAAGAGTACATGTGGCGTCAGCACGAAGTCGTCGTCGCTTCCATCGACACGGCCAAACGCGACCCGCATCGCCGCCATGTGCTCGATATCGACTACGACATGCTCATTATCGACGAAGCGCACAAGCTCAAAAACAAGCGAACCCGAAACTATCAATTCGTGAAGGAAATTCGCAAAAAATACTGTTTGCTGCTCACCGCCACCCCTATCCAGAACGAGATGGACGAGCTGTACAACCTGATCAATTTGCTCAAACCGGGGCATCTGGGCCACTCGACGTCGTTTTCCACCAATTACGTCGAGGGAAAGCGCCAATCGAAAAACAGCGAAAAATTGCGCGAAGAAATCGAAAAGGTCATGATTCGCAACAAGCGAAGCGACGGCGGCATCCAGTTCACCAGCCGCCGCGTGCAGTCGATTCCCATCGAGCTGACGCAGGAGGAGATGGAGCTGTACGAGGGCGTCACGCGCTTTGTCCACGATCAGTACAAGACGGGAACCGGGCTGTTCAATTCGCTCGCTCTCATCACGCTCCAGCGCGAGGTTTGCTCCAGCAAGGAAGCCTCCTTCATGACGCTGTACAACATGCATCAACGCACCAGCGAGGAGTCTTTGCTGCGGGCGCAAATACTGGAACTGGTGGAGATGATCAAGCGGATCGAGACGCATTCCAAGGCGGCCAAAACGGTCGAGCTGATTCAGCAGATCAACGACAAAGTGATCGTTTTCACCGAATATCGGGCCACGCAAAATTACTTGCAAAAATATTTGCATGACCACGGAATTACCTCTGTGCCGTTTCGCGGCGGCTTCAAGCGCAGCAAAAAAGACTGGATGACCGATCTGTTTCAAAACCGCGCACAAGTGCTGATCGCGACAGAAGCAGGCGGCGAAGGGATCAACCTGCAATTTTGCAATCAGGTGATCAACTACGACATGCCTTGGAACCCGATGCGTGTCGAACAGCGAATCGGCCGCGTTCACCGTCTCGGGCAAAAGCGGGATGTGCACATTTACAATCTGTCCACGGTCGGGACGATTGAAGAACATATTCTCAAACTGCTGTACGAAAAAATCGATCTGTTTGAAATGGTCATCGGCGAACTCGATGATATCGTCGAACGCCTCAACCTGAGTTCCTCGCTGGAAGAAAACTTGACGCAAATTATTATGGACTCCGCATCCACGCGCGAAATGGCTTTGAAGCTGGACAACATGGGGCACGCGATTCGCGCAAGCCGCCAGCCGCACGTCGCCCCTGCTCTCTCGGAAGCCGCCGAGCAGTAGTCTGGATGCCCCCAACTAGCCAACAAGAAAAGAGGTTCCCTGATGCAAGCCAACCAGGTCAGGCAATTCGTAGAGCGCTATCTCGCGACTTTTTCTGCTCACATCGTCGAATCCCACCCCGACTACTTGACGGTCAAGCTGCCTGTCGAGGTCGACAAAGATATCGGCAACCGGCCTTTTTACTGGAGCTGGGTCGACAAAATGAATCTGGCGTACCAGCCGCTCGTGCTCACCTTCGCCTTTCACCCCGACCGCATGCCGGATGGGCTGCGTGCCGAACACCTGCACCTCGGCGCCGGGCGCATGCAGCAAATTTTTGCCTCGGCGAAAAAGCACGGTCAATTCGTCTGCATGTACGAGCAAAATACCGCTTCGCTCCCCGCCACGGGCAAACGCCGTTCTACGCCGCTCGTTCCGTGGCTGGGCATCAATCTAAAAGTGTCGTTTCTGTGCGACAAGCGGCGCGATCTCATGCTCTACCTCGGGGTCAACCTGCACCAGCCGCGGGTCGTGCACGACTTTTCGACGTACTTGTTTCAGTTGCCGCTCTCCCCTGCCATCCCGGACTATTTCTATACGCTTGATCGGAAAATTTCCGTAGAGGATGCGCTCCAGATGGCTCGCCAGGAAGCCGAAGCGGTCATCGCCAAGGAAGACCAAGCGTGGGCTGCCGAGGCAAAAGCCCGCTTGGCGGAAGAACTGGACATTCTCGCCGCCTACTACGAAGAACTGGCGAAGCGGGAGCCGCAAGCAGAGCAGGCTGATGCGGACGACGAAGAAGCGGAAAAAGCCGAGGAGCCGCAAGCAGCGCAAGCCATCGTTCCCCTCCCGCAAACGGAAGCTCCTCCTGTCGCGGAGCCTGTTGTCGAAGCAGCGCAAACCATTGACGAATACCGCTCATCTGGCGGGCGAATCCTCGACTTTTTACGTGCGAATGGGATTCAGGTGACACCACGGGAAGAAATCAATCAGGAAGAGTGGAAAAAAAGCACGCCGGAAGAAGAAAAACAGCGGCGAATGGACGAGCTGCGCTGGCAGTATGAACCGCGCATCGAGGTTCACTTCATTAACGGCGGGCTGTTTTACTTGCACTCGAACCCGCCTGTTCAAAAGCTTTCTGGCGCAAAAACGGTGCGCCATCTTCCCGCAAACGGGCGAATCATGTAAAAGATCAACGAGAAGTAGTGTGAGAGGAGTGACAAGTTGCAACAAATCTTTTTGTCATAGCTGGTTACAATAGGAATAGGATAGCCAGCGCAAAAGGTGGTGCATGTTTGTGACCAGACGATTTCTGCCCTTTCTCGGGGTCCTCTTGTCTTTCGTATTGATCTCCTGGCCCGTTCATGCCGAGGAGCAAGGCGGCTGGGAAAAAGCGTTTCAGGCTCAAATCCAGACCTGGATGAAAGAGCTCGCAAGCCGTGATCCGCAATTCAAAGAGTGGCAAAAAGCTGATACAGAAGTACAGACGCTCGGCCCGAACCAGCATCAATGGCTGGTCAGCATCAAAAAAGCCGACAAGCAAGTAGGCTATCTGGTCGTCGGAGAAACAGTCGAATCGAATGTCCCGGAAAAATTCGTCTTGCTCGAATACGGCGTCGGGGAATACATTTTGTTCGACGATGCCTTCGCTCCCCGGGAAATTGCCGCTGAGCCAGTCTACGACGGATTCGCTTCCCACTGGCTGATTGCCCGCCAGTCTTCGGCGCAAATGGTGAACGCCAAAACAGGCGAAGCTTATCCCGCTTCGTTTGCAGCCAACGAACCAACCGTGCTGCAAAATCTGGTGCAGACAGGACAAAAACTGACCCAGACCCGCACTTTGCAATCGGCGCAGACAGACCCGTTCGACCAGATCGGCTGGTTCAACCAAATGCAACGCGGCAGCGCCGTTACGTGGTCAGAGCTGTGGCAACAGCAAAACAACGCGTCAGTTACCCTCACTGTTTCCTTGTACCACGCCCAGGTGCTGGCTCCTTACGCTGTCGGCTCGCTCCATTTGTGGAACGACCAATCTGCCTATGTGGGGGTCTGGGATGAAGGACTGCGCTTTATCCCTTACGTCTACGCTGACAAGATCGGCAAATTTTACGTATCCAGCCCGCAGGTGCGGCCGCCTCAAAGCTGACATATCGCTTCGTATGTATAAAAAAACAAGCTCCCCTGCCAGCGTGCAGAAGAGCTTGTTTTTTCGTTGTTTGCGCCGTCGGACGCCATTTTTTCGATCAGTGATGATCTGTTGGAGAAAGGCGTTCATGCACGGCGTGGAAAACTTCCGCGGCTGTCATGCCCTCCGCATTGATTATCGGCGCACCCGTAATCGTCTTGTTTTGATCGCCAAGAACGTTCACATCCTGGCCAGTGATCACGATCGCATCGACCACTTGCTGCCAGTTTCCCAAATCAACCACATCGTAGCCGTTATCGCACAGCATTTTGCGAATTTGAGAAAGGGAGTTTTCTACCGCTACTCTCGCCATACGCACGCACCCTCCGTCCGCTTACCATGGTGTAGGATTATTTGCGCCACAACAGCCGGATCGCCATGGGAATTGCCCCAAACCAGCGTGCAGACCAAGGCTCACGTGGAGCCTTTCGCTGACGCCGTTCGTCTTTTGGAGTATCCATGTACTGCACAAACAATTTCGTCAGGTACTTCAAATATTCTTGAAAGGACATCGCACGTGACCTCCTTCGTACTCGCAGATGCACGCCGTCGTTCACCGGCAAAAGCGCTGTCCTTTTTATTGTTTCCCGTCTTCTGTGCTTTCAACCACGCGCTGCTTAATTTCCTCCACGATTGCTTCCAGGCTTTTTCCGGTCGTATCCACCTGAATCGGGGCAAAATCGTACGCTCCTGCGCGTTCTGCCATGAGCGCCGTCACCCGTTCTGCCACCCCTGTGGCAAGCAAAGGACGAGCTGTGTCGTTTTTCAGCCGTCGTATCAGTTCTTCTACGGTTGCATGCAGGGCGATGACGATTCCTCGTTCCAGCATGACTTTTACATTTTGCTCGCGCAGGACGACCCCTCCGCCCGTTGTCAGCACTTGCGGCCCTTCATTCAGCAGCCTGGACAGCTCAGCCGACTCCACATCGCGAAAATAAGTTTCTCCTCGCTCTTCGAAGAGCTTTGGGATCGAGCGGCCTTCCTTATCCACGATGGCGGTGTCCAGGTCTGTATGCGCAAGCCCCAAAGAAGCGGCCAGCGCAGCGCCAACGGTCGTCTTGCCTGTTCCCATAAAACCGACCAAAATCAGGTTTTTCATTTTGTTTCCGACACCTTTCCACTCGATCTGCGCGTTTGTATTTTGACTGTTCTCTCATCGGGATTGTACTGGGTATCAAATTCCAGAATCGTCGCGAAAAACGACAGCGGCACCATCGTCCGCTCCTTGATCTCCATCAGCGGATGGCCGAGATCGAGCTTCTTGCCGTCGCGAATGGCAAAACGCTCGCGTTCTTTTACGTACACCTCGTAGCCGTTGCCCGTGATGCGGATCATTTGTTTTTCCTTGTCCCAGCTAATGGCAAGCCCCATCTTTTCCCCCAGCTCGCGCAACGGGAAATACACCGTGCCGCCCGTTGCCCGCGCCGAAATGGACGGATAGTAGCTCATATTGTTGATGACAGTCGTAATATACGGCTCCAGCTGAACCGTTCCCATGCCCTCGCGGTTCGATTTTTTCGTTGCCGTGACGAAGTATGAAGCCTCGCCTTGCAACGTCTGGCCCAGCGCCTGATCCAGATGCTCTGCCCCGATCACGCTGCCGTGGTAATTTTGCTGGACACGGTGGAGAAAACGCTTGTAGGCGTCATCCCCGATCTGCTTGCGCAAATGGTCGAACAAAAGGGCACCTCGGGAGTACCACGTCCAATGAAATTCTTCTTCCGTGGCGAACTTCTGCAACGGCTTGTCCAGCTTGCCATCCGGATAGCGCTCCTGCAAACGGCGGGCGTCATGACTGTACTCTTCCAGCAAGGTCGTTGCCGATTGCGCCCCGTACCGATTTTGCAAATAGTGGTACACGCTCAGCTCCACAAGCCCCTCGTCCAGCCAGCCGTGAGACGCTTCCAATGTCGCTACGCTGTTATACCACCACAGATGGGCAATCTCATGCGGAAGCCAGTGGTCAATCAGATTGCGCTGGTACATGTCGCGCTTGAACACGGCGAGATTGGCGTATTCCATCGCATAAGTTGTCCCCGTGCTCGTCTCCGCGATGGCAACATGCGGATAAGGAAGCGGCCCGTACCAGTCGGTGTACGTCGGAAAGACCGATCCGGCGATCGCCTTGATCCGCTCGATGTTTCCTTTGTCTACAGACGCGATATCAACAGACAAGTTTGGAGTAATCTGAACGGTTTCCACCTGGTACAGCGGACTGCCGATCAAGGCGAAATTCAGCAGCTTTTTGCCCTCGTAATGAATTTGCTGCTTGCTGCCATCAATCGCTTTCGCATTTCCTCTGCCCCAGGAACTGACCCAGTTGTAGCCTTTTGGCGAGACAAAGGACACGTTGTAATCGGCGTAATGGTAGACAAACGGATCGCCAAAATCAACGCGTTGCGGCGGATCGTACCACTTTCCTTGCTGATTTTGGGCACCGAGCATCGGGTACCACGTCGTCAACGTCCAAATGTCATCCTTGACACCAAACCTGGTTCCTCTCCGCGGAACCGGATTTTCGAACTCAATGGCAATAGCTCCACGCAATTCCGAGCCTAGCGGGTTTGCCAGCTTGACGGTCGACAGCCCCCGCTCAAAGGCAAGCGGCTTGTCTTTATAGCGAATCGATTTGACTGCCAGCTTGTTCCACAAATAATCGTAGACGAAGAGGCGTACATCCGCTGTTCCCGGATTGTCAAATTCGATCGTCATTTTTCCGGTAATTTTCGCTTCCGACGTATGCAACTCGGCTTGAATGTTATACACGGGATGCAAGTCTTTCACAAGGGAAGGCAACGGCGGATCGTAGGAAAACGGATCGACCCCCGGCTGCTCTGCCACGGTCGCCTGGCTCGTTTGAAAAAAGCCCGAGATCTGCGGCCAGTAGCTGATGATCCCGATGGAGCCAAACATGACGAGAATGGTGATGCATACTAATAAGCTTGTTTTTTGCAAAGTCTTCATGACAGCCCCCAAAAATCGCTCGGCTGCAAGCGTGCGTTTTTTATCGTAATGGATAGGATAGACCGCTTGCGGGTCGACAAAACAGTCGTACCGTTTTGTTCCATTGTAGCAAATAAAGGGCAGGGTGAGTAGAAATTCAGGAGATTCTGTCGAGAAAAAGCCGTCCGCCCTCGCAACAGCAAGGGTGAACGGCTCCGTGTGCTACCACGTCTCGTACATGATTTTTCCCGTTTGGGACAGGTCGTAGCCGCCAACTGCCTCAAGCTCCTTGGAAAAGGCAGCGGAGTGGAGAATATCCATGACCGTTTTCAGCAGCGCCCCGTTTTCCTCCGTTTTGAGAATGACGAGATCGTATCGTTCCTTGATCAGCGGAACAAACTCAACGCCGACCATGCGAGCCGCTTTTTCAATGCCCACTCCCACATCCGCTTCCTTGCGTGCGACCACTCCCGCTACAGCCAGATGGCTGTTCTCCTCCCGCTCGTAGCCATTCACGTCCCGCCCTGTGATGGACGCCAGCCGAAACTGCTCCTCGATCAGCGTGCGTGCCCCCGATCCTTTTTCCCGGTTGACCATCCGCACCCCGGACTTGGTCAGATCGGTCCAGGACAAAAGCTGTTTCGGATTGCCAGGCTGCACATAAAAGCCGGCCCAACGAGCCAACATGTTAACGACGACAAAGCGATGGCCGGATAAAAGACGGCGGACGTAAGGAACGTTGTAATAATCCATCGTCTCGCCATCAAACAGATGGGTGCTGACGATATCGGCTTTGCCTGTATACATGGCGACCAGACTGTTCAGCGAGCCTTGGTAGGAGCGCAGCGGACGAAGTGCTGCATCGCTTTTTTCCAGATGGCTGGAAAGCAAGTCGAGGCTGACATCCTGACCGCTGATGATGACATTGCGTCCGGTTGTCGGCTGGGCTTGTCCCGGCACAGGCAACGTGTACGCCACCGGCTGCGCAGCCGCACGGTATCCCCCTTTGGCGCGCGTTTTGTACGCCTCCAGGTCGCTTTCGTCCACGCGCATCTGTCTCCCGACCCGATAAGCCGGCAGTTCTCCTTTTTTAATCAGATCGTAAACGGTCAGTTTGGAGATGCGCAAAAGCTTGGCAATTTCTTCTGTTGTGTACGACTTTTCATGGCTCATGTCATGCCTCCGCTCGGTTCTTTCCTTTCATTTTCTTTCAATTCTCGTAAAATCGCAATTGATTATTCACATATAGGAACTATAATTTATTTATATCCAGTTATAATTAAATATAACGAAACATCACATTGGAGGTTAGTTTTGATGAAAAAGCAATGGCTCGCTTTATGCGCAGCATTTACCCTGATGCTCGGCGCGTGTTCGACTTCCCAAACAGCTCCGCAGGCAAATGAGCCTGCCAAAACAGAGAACAGCCAACAACAACAGGCTCCACAGGCAGAGCTGATGATTTCCGCAGCGGCAAGCTTGACAGATGCCCTGAACGAACTGAAAACGGGCTTTGAAGCAGAAAATCCGGGAACAACCCTTACTTTCAACTTCGGCAGCTCTGGCAAACTGGCGACACAAATTGCCCAAGGCGCTCCTTCCGACGTCTTCCTGTCCGCCAGCAAAAAAGACATGGACGGACTGGACGAAAAACAACTGATTGTCAAAGACACGCGCCAAGACTTTACGAAAAACTCGCTCGTCCTGATCGCGGGAAAAGACAGCTCGATCGCGATTACTTCTTTTGAAGAACTGAACAATCCAGACATCAAGCACATCGCTGTCGGTGAGCCTGAGTCGGTTCCAGCGGGACGTTACGCCAAAGAAACGCTGGACACGCTGAAAATGTGGGAGTCGTTGAACGGCCGCATGGTATTCGGCAGTGACGTTCGTCAGGTACTGACCTTCGTGGAATCGAAAAATGCCGAAGTCGGAATCGTCTATTCCAGCGATGCCGCGATCTCCAAAGACGTGAAGGTACTCGCTACAGCGAAGCCGGAATGGCACAAGCCAATCGTCTATCCAGGTGCGGTCATCAGCGCTTCCAAACATACAGATGCAGCAAAAGCTTTCCTCGCCTACTTGACAAGTGACAAAGGAAAAGCGATCTTACAGAAGTACGGATTCCAATAAGCAGCAAAAGTTTATGACCGTTTGTGATTCACACAAGCGGTCACATTCTATTTCATGAAAAACGTCGAGACGTTCTCGCAGAAAAAAGGTGGGTTAGCGATATGGAAACGAATCTGACACCTTTGATGCTGTCGTTAAAAGTGGCTGCGCTATCCACCTCCTTTGTTTTTGTGCTTGGCATGCTTGGCGCGCGCTGGATGACGCAAAAAGAATTTTGGGGCAAAAACGTGCTGGAGTCTTTTTTCCTGCTCCCGCTCGTCTTGCCCCCTACTGTTGTCGGCTTCGGTCTGCTGTTGCTGTTCGGAAAAAACGGATTTTTGGGCCAACTGCTTGAGCAGTGGTTCGGTATCCAGGTCGTCTTTACGCTGTCGGGAGCGGTGATCGCCTCGATCGTCGTCTCGTTTCCGCTAATGTACCAGAGCGCCGCCGCAGCTTTTACCGGAGTCGACCAACGCCTGGAAAATGCCGCACGCACGATGGGCGCATCCGAGTGGCGCGTTTTTTGGACCGTCGCTTTCCCGCTGGCTTGGCCAGGGCTTTTGGCAGGACTTGTGCTGTCGTTTGCCCGCGGCTTGGGAGAATTTGGGGCCACGCTGATGCTCGCAGGCTACATCCCGGGAAAAACGGACACGATTCCGGTCGCCATCTATTTTGCCGTGGAAGCCGGACAAATGGAAAAAGCGCTGTTTTGGGTCGTCATCATCGTATCGCTCGGCATGGGCACCACCCTATGGCTCAACTGGTGGAGCCGACGCAACGTGCGCAGGTACGCCAATCAAAAGTAAGGCAGGAGGGAGAGCGTCATGCTGGAAGTAGACATTCAGAAGCGCTTGCCAGATTTTGTGTTGGATGTCTCCTTTTCAACCGAACAGGAGATTGTCGTCCTCTTCGGCCCATCCGGTTCGGGCAAGACGACCATTTTGAACAGCATAGCCGGGCTTGTCCATCCCGATGGAGGGCACATTTCCTTGAACGGCCGCACGTTTTACAGCGCGGGGCAAAAACCGCTCGCCGTGCAGAAGCGCAACGTTGGCTACTTGTTTCAGGATTACGCCTTGTTCCCGCACATGACCGTTTCCCAAAACATTCGCTACGGTCTGCGAAAAGGGCACGAACTGCATCTGGAACCGCTTTTGACGACAGTCGGAATCGATCATCTTCTGGACAAGTACCCGCACCAGCTTTCGGGTGGGCAAAAGCAGCGTGTCGCGCTTGTGCGGGCACTCGCTACGGAGCCGGACATCTTGCTGCTGGATGAACCGCTTTCCGCGCTGGATACAGCCACGCGCAAGCAATGTCAGGACGAATTGCTCCGGCTTCACGAAATGTGGGGCATTCCGTTTCTGCTCGTCACCCACGACCGGGACGAAGCGGAAAAGCTCGGAGATACGATCCTTTTGATGGAAAACGGGAGAATCGTGGAAGCAAGCGCGCAAAAAAGCCATACAGCAACGTCGTCTTCCTGAATCGCAGGAGTTGGCGTTGCTGTATGGCTTTCTTTTATTACGGGATGGCTGCCAGTATGACTTTTACCGGGCAGTGATCGGCTCGATTTTCACATCGTTCTGCTTTGCCCATTTATGCACTTCCACCAAAAATTGCAGCACGTCGTGACTCTCATGATGGACGCAAAGCGTATCGGCTGCAAGCTCGATGACCTCGCCATTGACCGTCGTTACTTTTTGCTTGAGCACGAGCTGGCGCGTCTGCTCCATCCGCTCTTCCTTGCTGATGAGCACGCTGCCTTCCAACTCGCGCGGAGCCAGACGGCCATTCGGCATGTACGCCCGTTCCGCGAAAACTTCCTCGGCTACTTGCAGTCCATGCTCCAGCCCTGCTTCCACCAGCTTGCTGCCGGACAACGCGTACAGGATCAGCTCCTCGTCGATGTCGGCAATCGCCTGGACGACCGCCTCGGCAAGCTCGGGACGCTCTGCTGCTTCGTTGTAAAGCGCTCCGTGCAGCTTGACATGGTGCAGTTCTCCCCCCAAAGCGCGTGTCATGCCGGACAAAGCCGCTACCTGGTACAAAACAAGCTCATATACTTCGTTCACAGACAGGTTCATGGAGCGTCGTCCAAAGCCTTGTATGTCCGGGTATCCAGGGTGCGCTCCGATTTTTACATCGTGCTTGATCGCTGCCTCGATCGTTCTGCATATGAGATGCGGATCACCTGCGTGCAAACCGCAAGCAATGTTGACGGAGGTGATCCATTTCATAATTCCCAAATCCTCTGATTGTCGTCCTCGGCTGAAGCATTCGGCCATGTCGCAGTTAATGTCTAGATGAATCATGTATGTACGCCCCCACCTTTCCTCTCATGATCTATGTACGCGTATTGAAAGCGCATTCATCAGCGTTACTCCTGGAGTCTTCCTATTTATCTAGCATACCATGTACACTGCCTTGGCAAAAGGAAAAAAGCTGCCGAAAACTGGCAGCTTGTGAACAACTTATGTCGAACCGACCGTCGCTGGACTTCCCTCTTCTGCCGTCATTGTCTCGGCCAGCGCCATCACCTGGTTTTTTTCCTGTTTGTAATCGTATTCCTTCGCTTTGTCCGGCCTTGCATTGTTGTACTCCACCGGAATCTCGTGACGATGGGACCGCTCGATTTTGGTCACGAAATGCAGTTTCTCCATGATGCGGATCGTTTCGTCCAGCAGATTCGCATCTACGTACATGGAGACGTAGTTCAGCCGTTTGGAGATGTAATGAATGGTGCCAAATTTGCGTAAATTTTTGGCCGCTCGTGTGTTTTTTACCCACACGGCAACACCAAGACGTCGTTCTCTCATGTAACCGTTGGTCTCCTTTCCCTTCATGGTATAATCACCTGTAAACGCCCGATACAGAAAGGATTTGTGGTCATTATGCTGACTAGCTTTTATCGAAGCTTCGAGGAAGCGCTTCACCAGGAAGGCATCGTGACAAAAAGCGGCTGGCGCACGCATGCGGGCCAACGCTTCTTTTATGTAAGCAGCACACTCCCCGCTTCTCGCCTGACTGAACGGCTGATGGAAACGGGGGAGCGACTGACCACCCATACCAAATTAAAGCCCGAGTGCATTTATGTGCGCTCAGGCGACGACCAGCACGTCTACCGTTTTCGCTTTCTGGTGCCCAGCGAAAAGCAGTTTTGCTGCGGCAACCTGTGCGAGGACTGTTTTCTGTTGCGTGAAAAGTCCTCGCCACAGGCCGAAGCGTGACTGCCTGTCAGGAAAGCTTTTTCGTGCTGCAACCGCAGCTTCCCCCGGTCCCGCAGCCACTGCCCTGCGCTTCCAGAAACGGATTGTTGCTCGGCACCTTGATGGTGTCAGATACCGAGTGGGCAATCGTTCTGCTCACCTGATACAACAACTCATCCAGCGCGTCCTCAGCCCGCTTGAAAGCCTGCACGGAATCGCGAAGCTCAATCGTCCGCTTCAGCTCGCGCACTTCTTTTGATATATGGTTGTAATCGGGATGGTACTTCCCGAACCGTTGTACATCTTCATACTGCTCCTTCTTCTTTTCAAACAACTCCAGAAGGCGCTGTACTTCTTCGTCTGCCTCCATCCAACGCTTGGCCTCCAAATATTGCACGACCTCGCGCGATTGATTGATCATGGTGGACAGTTCATGCGACTCCATAATCAACTGGGCCATATCCACAGTCTCTACTGCTTCCATAGGGCGAGACCTCCTTTCACACTAAAGGCGTAAAGCTTTTAGTCCCTTCTGATTGTACCACGATCTACACCCTTAGTACAGATAATCAGGCACGACAATGCGCACTCGGCCCAGATCATCAAGCCTGTAGGAGCGCTTGCCGTGCGGACCGCTGATGGAGACGACCCAATAGCCCATGTCCAGTTTGACTTCCACAGGCAGTCCATGCAGCCGCTCCTGATCAGTCAACTGGATTTCTACTTCCAGTTGCAGCTCGGCCGCCCGCTTGAGCAAATCCCGCAGCGATTGCGGATGATACGACTGGAAATGCTGCGTCCACATTTTCGGCAATGTCGCCAGCTGCGGCATGGCTTCATCTTGGGCAGGAAACGTATTTTCGATCGCGTATCCATCCCAGGGCCGTTCGATCAGAAGCAGCCCCCTCGCAGCCACATCCGGTGACGTGTCTTCTTCCCCATCGGCAGCGTCTGTTTGCATGACGACATGCGGCTCGTAGCCATAATGCTTGAGCAGGTCGATCAGCTGCCTTTTTTGCGAGAGCGGGATGAAAAATTCCGCCGGAGACAAAACGTGCTGCAAAAACGGCTGAAAGTCAGGAATTTGCCGCCATTCCTCCACAAATCCGCCATGTGCGGTACGGACGCGGTAAAACGGCTCCAGCTGGATTTGCGTAGCCGCCTTCGCCCAATGCCCGATCACTTCGACCAGGCTATCCGGCAATGGATGGGCACAACCGCTCCGCAGCTTTTCAATCACCTGCTCCTTAGTTCCCCCCGAAGCAAGATACGACTGGAGCTTTCCCGCTTGCAATTCGCCCCTGATCAACTGGCCTTCAAACGTCAGCTGACAAAATGCGCTGATCTCCCACACGTCACGCAGCGGCACGAGCGGCGGAATCGTCAGTGCTCCGGTCGGATCGACAAACCAGCCTTCTTCGGCCGTCAAATGCGGCAAACTGTTCCACCGCCAGAAAAGGCGCTCCTCGTCATCGGCTCCGAGCTGAATCCAGCCCATGCCGAGCAAAATGTGCAGCCATTGCTCCACAATCGCTTTTTCGGCCTCCTCTGGCAAGACAAAACCCGCTGTCTCTAGCATGCGCAATTGCGCGTCGACACAACACCACTGATCAAGCGGAACATGCCTCATCATCTGGGCAAAAGCATCCCACCAATCGCCATGCGGCAGCAGCTGATCCGCAACCAGCTGATACAGCTGTTCAAATCGCTCGGGAGAAGAATGGTTGAGCCACTGGCGGATTTGGTATGCGTCTGGGACAAGCTGTTTCTCTTTGCGCATCACTAGCCCCAGCCGGAAAGCCAGATCGAGGACAATCGTGAGCGCCAGGCCATCTCTCTGCTCTTTGTCCAGCGGAGCGAGGGCGATGCCTTGTACGTGCTCGTCCGCAATGGACAGGAGCGGAAGCATTTTTTGCATTGCCCTGCGGTGAATGCTCCCTTTTTGCGTCACAGGCACTTGCTGATCGCGGACGAACAGCAGAAGCCCAAAAAGATCCAGATGTATCCCTCTGCCGGCTGATATATAATAAGGGAGCGTTTTTGACAAAGAAACATAGGCCGAAGTCAATTGTGGCAACAACTGCATGGTCAGCTGCTCACGAATTTCTTGCGGCATCACATAACCGATCTCACTCCACATTTTGCGTACAGTCAAAATCAGTCCCAGTCGTCGAAGCCTCGTCAGACCGATGGACAAGTGTCTGTGCTCTTTTGCCGTTTCCCGTTCCCAGGCCCGTTTGCTGAAAAAGCCGCGTGGCGCTTTGGTAAGAAACAGCTTGATGACGGTTCTTTCCAGTTCATCAGCCTCTTGCCAGACACGGCTGATAAACGCGCTATCCAACAGTCTGGACGACAAGTCCTGCTGTTCCTGGTCAAGGCGAAAACGCCTCGTCTGTTCGTTTAGAATCGCTTGTCTCGTTGCTTCGGACAGGTATTCCAGCGAATCGTTCACACGCACTCCTGTCACCTCAGTTTTCATGATCTCATCACGATTACTTTTACCAATTGGAAGGAGAATGATGATGAATATATTCCCTAGTTTGTTGCTCGCAGCTTCGCTTTGTGTCACAGGTGCCCAATCGGTTTCCCTATCCCATCCTACCGCATCTGCGCCCGCAGTAAAAGAGGTTGCGCCTTTCGCAGCCGAGTATGAAGCTGTAGCCGCTCCGTACCCGCCTGCTGTAACGGAAGCATTGAAAACCGTGCGAAAAAATGGCGGTCATACGGTCGTGCGCGCGAACGGCAAGGCGTATGTCGTCATCAGCGCAGGACAACGGCCAACGGGAGGGTACCGACTTGTAGCGGATCAGGTCAAGCGGACAGGCCCGCACGGCTTCACCGTCCACGTTCGCGTTCAGCCGCCAGCACCTGGCGCTCTGAAAACGCAAGCGATCTCGTATCCGACGCTCGTCATTGCCTTGCCTGACCAACAGGCGCAAGTCAAAGTGCAAATGCGCTAATGAAAAAAGCCGACAAATCGAGTGCCATTGGCGCTTTTCTGTCGGCTTTTTTCTATGGAGTCTGACCACTTAGGCTTGGACGCGAATCAAGGCTTGACCTCGATGTTGAAGCGCTCGGATACTCCATACGACTCGTGGTTGTTGTGGGCCAATTCGACCGTAATCTCGTGCTTTCCGCTCGGGATGTCTTTCAAGACATAGCTTGCTTCAAACACTTTTGCGATTTTTTTCCCATCCAGGTACAGATGGACATGGCCTTCTCCCTGCTTGTTTTCTTTTCCCATGTTCTCCAGAGAAAAGGTAAAGTTGGTGACAGCCAGCTTGAGTTCCAGGTCATCTTGCGTGAGCGTATGCGTGACCTGAAGCGTAGGTGCGGCCTGGTGAGCCTGCGGCTGTTCAACCATGACATTCGTCTGTGCATCGTTTTTCGCATAGACGAACCACTCGACGAGCGCCGCGATGGCAATCAGCAGGAACAAGCGGAAAATCAATCGTTTGGTTTTCACCGAAAACGGCTCCTTTCCAAATTCAGTCATCCCACATTGTGCCCTGAAACAGGCCATTTATTCGCCGCGCTCGGAACCCGGTGCTCTTTAGGGGATTGCCCGCAGCGATTAATGTTGCGGCTGGCTTCCGTATCCTTGTGTTTGTTGCTGCAAAGACAGCGGGACATTTGAGACGGGTTGATGGACAGACAGACCCGCCTGCCTGCAAATGTTGGCGATTTGCTGCATTTGTTGAATGGCGATGTCATGTCCTTGAAGTGCTGTCTGAATCATATGTGCCGCTTGATGCTCTCTTTGCGCAATTTGTTCGAGCGCCATTGCATTTTTTTGTTCTTGCTGCAAAAGCTGTTGATACTGGGCTGATGCTTGTTGTGTCTGCTGGATCAGTTGCGCAATGAGCTGCTCGCATTTGGCCAATTGTTGTGCGATTTGATTATTGTTTGCAAAGGGATTCATAAGAAGCCTCCATTCCACTGCTTTTGTTTATGGACAAACTTATCATGTTTTCCCTGGTCGATGTTTATTCTCCAAAATTGGCTTGATCCGGTACATAATCACTTTCCCCTTCGTGAAAAGGAAAGATGCGATGTTGATCTTGCCCGTTATCGTGGATGTTTAACAAAAAAAAGAGAGCATTTCGCTCTCTTTTGCGTTCTTAGTCGTCTTCCCGCTGGCTGTTTGCTTAAAAAATCGTCTTGCGGCCTTGTTCTTCCTTCAAAATCTCCACGGCTTCACGGAAGCGCAAGGAGTGGACGATTTCTCTTTCGCGCAAAAATTTCAGACTGTCCTGCAAATCCACATCGTCTGTCATGTCGATCAGCCATTGGTACGTGGCCCGCGCTTTTTCCTCTGCGGCGATATCTTCGTACAGGTCGGCGATCGGATCGCCCTTGGCCGCGATGTAGGTTGCCGTCCACGGCACGCCTGCCGCATTGTTGTAAAACAGCGCTCTGTCGTGGTTGGCGTAATGGGCGCCAAGCCCGGCTTCTTCCAACTGCTCGACGGTCGCGTCTTTGGTCAGCTTATACACCATCGTCGCAATCATTTCCAGGTGGGCAAACTCTTCCGTGGCAATGTCTGTCAAGAGACCGATTACTTTGTTCGGGATCGTGTAGCGCTGGTTCATGTAGCGCAGCGCTGCTGCCAGCTCTCCGTCTGCTCCGCCGTACTGCTCGGTCAAATATTTCGCCATTTTCACGTCGCACTTGCTGACGCGAACCGGATATTGCAGCTTTTTCTCATAAATCCACATCGGTTATTTTCCCCTCATTTCTACACTTGCCATGGCCAAGGCTCGTCATTCCACTGCCACGGATATCCGGAATAGCTGCGTCCGAACCCTTGCAAGGGGCCGTACAACTTTTCATACTCATTCGCCAGCGCCCAGCGCTTTTCCGTGAGCTGGTTGAACTGCTCTATCGCGTTCATATCGGTAGGATGCGTATCGAGATACAGATTCAGCTCGACCAGGACGAAATCGATCTCTTGCAACCTTTGTAACAGAGCGTAGTATTCTTTTCCTCGTTGTTCAGGTGCCATGGGAACCCCCTCCCCCTCTTCCTAAGTGATCCATCCTCGGGTCGTACGGGCTGTACAGAGACGGCCACAATACACCCGTGCGCAAAGCTTCGGCTGGAGAATTTTGGGGCAAATCAGGGGGCTGGAATGTGATAAACAATTGTGGCGGCACCGAGTATGTTTTCACCCGAATCGGCGGGCAAGGATCGTATGGACTTACGTAGGGAAACCAGTTACGTGTTTGCGGGTACAAGCAGGATGCCCTCCTCCATGTGATTTTTCCGGTTTGTCATGAATACGATATGCTCCCTACCCAGAAGGCGTGATAAATGTCCCGGAATGCAAAAAAACAGGAGCCTGCTGTCAGCTCCTGTTTTTGCTCGTCATGCGATCAGCTTTGTGGTCATGCTTGCAAAAGCCCTGCCGCTTTTACGCGAATCAACAAGGCATTCCCCGGCAAATACGCCAACGGGATGTCTTCCATATGAACGATTTCCAATGACTGCGGATCAGCTCCTGCGGCAATTGCCTCGCGAATCGCTCCGGCTTTTGCATCCGCCAGTGCTGCTTCTCTCGTCTGCTCGTCCAGCGCGTATATTTTTTCGATTTGCCCGCTGACTTGACCGAGCGCCGCTCCGATCGCATTCGCTGCGCCAAAATGTTTCGGCCTGATCACTTCCGAGACGCCTTTCATCTGATCAGGCAGCAAGACGCTGCCGCCGCCGACGAGAATGACAGGCACCGGAGTCGGGCTCGTCTTCATCCGATCAATCGCATCCTCCACGGCTGCGACCAATTGAGCGTCTACCTGCTGGCAAAAAGCCCGGTCGATGCCTGCTACTTTCGCCCCCGGCCAGTCCAAGCGGCCCATGACGACTGCCACATCTGTCGCGGTCATCGTATCTCCGCCGACGATCAATGCCCGATTGTGCAACTGGTAGCCTACGCTGTCCGGGCCAAGCTTGATTTCCTCGCCGGATCGGCGAACAATCGTGCCGCCTCCGATTGCGACGGAGAGAATGTCCGGCATGCGGAAATTGGTGCGAATCCCCCCGATATCGACGGCAAGCGAAGACTGACGTGGGAAACCGTTGATCAGAACGCCGATATCCGTCGTAGTTCCGCCGACATCGACGACCAGCCCGTCTTTTCGCCCGGACAGATGAGCCGCGCCGCGGATCGAGTTCGTCGGACCGCAAGCGATCGTCAAAATCGGGTAGCGAATCGCATACACGAGCGACATCAATGTCCCGTCATTTTGTCCGAAAAAGATTCCCGCATGTTCAATCCCGTTTTTGCCGAGCGCCTCGCGGAAACCTTCTGCCACCATTTTTGCCGTCTGGATGAGGGCTGCGTTCAAGATCGTCGCATTTTCCCGTTCCAACAGGCCGATGCTGCCGATCTCATGCGACACGGAGATCGAGATGGATTCGCCCAGCTCTTCGCGGACGATGTGCGCCACCCGCTTTTCCTGATCCGCATTGGCCGGAGAAAAGACGCCGGAAATCGCAATCGTCTCCACGTCGCCTTTCATCGAGCGGCAGGCGCTGCGGATTTCTTCCTCGTCCAAAGGAACGATTGTCCGACCGTCGTATTCGTATCCGCCAGACACCATATGCCAGTTCTCGCCTACGGCGGCCCGCAAGTCTTCCGGCCAGCCCATCATCGGCCGAACGGCTGTCGTGGCTGGCTTTCCGATGCGGATGGTGCCCACGCGGTTTAAGCGCTTGCGTTCTACAATCGCATTGGTGCAATGCGTCGTTCCGAGCATGGCGTACCGAACGTGCTGCGGATTGACTCCGCTTTCGGCCACAACGCGGCGCAGCGCTTCGTAAATACCCGAGCTGACATCTGCTGTGGTCGGCGATTTCACCTCGTGGACGACTTGCAGTTGTTCATCCAGCAGCACCGCGTCTGTATTCGTCCCGCCTACGTCAATTCCAATCCGGTAGCTCATGCCTTTTCCCCTCTCTTTGCAACCAGTTGTTCCACAGGCACATAGTCAAAATCGTACCCGAAGTAGCGCGGCCCCACTGTCTCGATGCCTTTGGCCGTCCGCCATTTGGCATGGCACGGGAATGCCACAATCGAGACGCGCGCGCCGTATTTCAAGCCTTCTGTCGTGATCGGCATGCCTGTCTCTTTGTCCAGGACAGCGAGCAAGTCAGGCGTGGTCGCAAGCGGTTGACCGTTTTCCAGCGCGACGAGGTGCTCGTTTTGAAAGCCGAGAATCATTTGGCGCCCGCGATCGTGGTCGATCCCGTCAAAAGTCGCCTGGCCTTTTGTAAAGCCGCTGTCTGTCCGGCGGCTAATGTCGACGGTTTTGCCCGTGAACAATTCAAATCCGCCAAGCTTGTCCAGAAGCATACGCACCGGGCTCGTCTCCTGGCTGCGCGCGGTGCGCAACAGGGCGCCGATCTCCTGCGCCAAGGTCAGCGTGCCTGGAATGGCGCTTTGTTTCACCTGTTTGCCCGACAGCGGATAGTCGCACATCGCCGCAGAGCCGCCCATCTGGATGGTCACGCTGCGCGCGAACCTCTCCGACATGACGCCGTCTACCGGATACATCACGACCCCGTTGCCGCGCTCATCTGTCATCGCGGTTGGAGCCGGAGCCAGTCCGTCCAGGTAAAAGGTGACCATTTGCGCCTCCGGAAACGCTCTGCCCATCGCATCTGCATCGAGGACGGGGATGCCTTTTTCCGCCGCAACGACCAGCGGAATGATCGAGTTGACCCCGCCGACCTCAATCGGCATCGTTACCGCCACCTTTTTCCCCAACGCTTGCTCGATAAATTCGAGGGCTTGCGTCACCATGCCTTCCGCCGGAATTTTCTCCACCATGACCGTAGGTGCCCCGATCATGCTGGAAGGCACGACGAGCGCGTCGTCGTCCAGCTCATCTACCGTCATGAGCGGAATCGGGCCGTACTTTTCAATCGCCTGCAACGCCATCATTTTGCCGATGTACGGATCGCCGCCCCCTCCTGTTCCCAAAACGGCTGCGCCTGCTGCAATGTCCTCGATCGCTTGTGCGTCAATGTATCTCATGCGTATCTTCCTTTCTGCGTGTACGTGTGCATTATCCTTTTGTGGCTGCTTCCTCGGCTTGTTGCTTCCTGCGGCTGGCTACTCCAAAAGCAACCTGGAACAACACGCCGCACAAAAAGCCGTCGAGCGCCGGAACCGTCGTCAAATGAAACAACCCCAAGCCATCGGGAGCCGCCGTTGTGCAGTAAGCGATGAACGAAGCGAGCAGCCACGACACCAGCGAGCGGGCAATCAACATGCGATGCGCTTTGTCAAAAGCAAAAGCCGCACGGTTGACGAAGTAATATTCGGCGATGCAAATTCCCCCGACGGGCGCAATCAGCATCGTGATGAACGACAGGAACGTAATAAACCGATCGTAAATGCCCATGTAGGCAAGAGCCGTGGCAAACAGGCCGGCAATCAGCGTAATCCATACCTTGGGCGTTTTGCTGAAGACGACGGAAAAGCCGAGCGATGAGGAATACAGGTTGCTCGTATTCGTCGTCCACTGCGCGAGCGTGATGACCAAAATCGCGGGGATGCCCAACCCGAGCGCCAAAAAGATCGTCGTCAGGTCGCTCGTGCCCATCGCTTTCGACAAAATGATCGCCACGACGATCATGAAGCTGTTGCCGACAAAAAAACCGACGAACGAGGCGAGCATCGCATCTTTTCGCGTCCGCGCCCATCTGGCAACGTCAGGCGTGATAATCGTCCCGACGACGAAGATGCCGATTACGAGCGAGACAGCCATCCCGAAGGACAGCGGTTCTCCGGACAACCCAGTCTGCGCCATTTGCGAAAACGGATGATTTTGAATAGTCAAAACAATAGAAGTAACAATTAAGATGACCATTAGCGGAACAGCCCAGGAGCTGAGCTTTTCCAATGCCCGATAGCCGTATATGGCGGTAGACATCATGAGCAGTCCGCCAATGACCGAGAGAACTGCCTGGTCCATTTCAATGCCCAAAACGGAAGAAAGCGCTGTCTGGGCATTTTGGGCAAAAAATCCGGCCTGTACGCCAAACCAGCCCAGCAAGGAAATGCCGATGATGGCGGAAATCAGGCGCGCCCCGTACTCCCCGAAGGCGTAGCGGGTAATCATCGCAGTCGACAAGCCAGTGGCTGCGCCCATGTAAGCACATACAGCCCCCATGATCCCCAAAAGCAAGGAGCCGAGCATAACCGCCCAGATGGCGTCCCAAAAATTCATTCCAGAGCCAAGCTGCGCGCCGAGCAGCATTGATGAGATATCAATGCCGATGGCGATCCAGACGAGGCTGAGCGGAACCCACCCTTTTCGCAAGGCGAGTGGGACCGGCTCGCGTTCGTAGTCGTTTTTCTTGTTGTTCGCCTCTTCCATGTCATCTAACCCCCAGGTTCGGTATCTGTCTTTTTATGATCCGGCGATTCCACTCCAGAACAGCTTCCAGATGTTTTGCAGCTTGTGCTCAAACTTCGACTCGTCATAGTAGAGCAATTGCAAAAACAGTCCATCCATCAGGCACAAAAAGCCGTCCAGCAGATCGTCAAGCGGGCGGTCTGCGATTACGCCCGCCGCGATTCCTTCCGCAAGCAAAGCGCGGATTTCCTGCGTCAGCATCTCCTCTGTCGCGCCGAAGCGTTCTTTCAGCTTGTCCTCAAGCGACGCAGGCGGAAACATCATCGCACGTTTGTAAAAAATCGTCTCTTCTTCCTGGCTGACGTGATACGTAAAGGCGCCGCGCAAAATCTGGTACAGCCGCTCTTCCACCGTGCCGTCCTGCGCTTGTTCAATCGCGCTTTTGACCGAGTGATAATGGTTGGACAAAACATCTTCGAAAATCGATAAAAACAAGTCTTCCTTGCTGCCAAAAAACGCGTACACGGCCGGAGTTGTCACCCCGACTTCTTTTGTAATGGCCGACAGCGGCGTCCCTTCATATCCGCCCTTGGCAAACTGGGTCAGGGCAACTGCCTTGATTTTGTCTCTCGTCGTCATGGATACCCCCTTTTGTTTGTGTGACACTTTTACTTAATGATCGTTAATTAAGTGAATCTTATAGCGAATCGTCTGACAAGTCAATCCTTTTTCTCGGTGAAAAAACAAAGCCTTTGCTCGCGGCGAAACCGATGAGCAAAGGCTTTTGGAAGCTTGTTACAGTTGAGGTAATACTTCGTTTACAACAGGGACGTTCCGCTCTTTGCGGACGATGTTGGCCAAGTAGCCTGCCATCTGTTTCGGACTGTTCGTGAAGGCATCGCGCGTACTGCCCGCCATGTGCGGTGTAATGGTCACATTGTCGAGATGCAACAACGGATCATCCGCTGCCAGCGGCTCATTGTCAAACACGTCCAAAGCGGCTCCGGCAATCCGGCCTGCTTGCAGGTATGCCACCAATGCTTTTTCATCAATCAGCCCGGAGCGCGCCGTATTGATCAGAACTGCGTTCGGCTTCATTTGCGCAAGCTCGTGCTCCCCGATAAAATGCTGAGTCTTTTCTGTCAGCCGCAAATGCAAGGAAACGATATCGGCTTGCTGCAACAGTTCGTCGAGCGCCACTTTGCGATACGGAGCCGGCACTTGCTCGATGTACTCATCGTACACGAGAATCTCGCAGCCCATGGCGGTGAGAAATCCGGCGATCAACTGACCGACATTGCCGTATCCGATCAGGCCGACTTTTTTTGCAAACAGCTCGGGAATCGCTTCGCTGTTCGGAAAAGACTTTCGCCATTCCGCTTGCTTGAGCGCAGCGTGGGAACGGGCGATGTTGCGCACCTCGGAAAGAATCAGGCCAAGCGTAAACTCCGCTACGGCGCGGGCATTTCGGCCTGGCGTATTCAGGACGCTAACGCCGCGCTCTTTTGCAGCCTCAATCGCGACGTTCTCGGTGCCGCCGCGCAAAATTCCGATGATTTTCAGCTTGCTTGCCGCCGCGATCACTTTCGCAGAGACGGGGGCAAATTGAACGACAAGCACGTCATATTGCTCGATTCCGACAAAGACGCTGTCTGGCATGGTCACCGCTTCCGGCCCGTGCAGCTCCACCGCCAGATTGTCTTTTTGCAATTCTTCCAGCGAGTTGTGCTGCCATTCCCGCACCTCTACCTGAAAACCGAGCTTTTCCAACTCTTGCAGTCCTTCTCCCATCTCGCGGGAAGGAATAAACCGATCGGCAATCGCCAAAACTTTCATCTCTCTCACTCCTATATCTCTTACGCTCTGCCCAGCGAACCTAGCATGCGAATTTTGTGTTCTACCGTTTGCTCCAGCTCCTGCTTGATCGGAAGGAACATCTCTTCCGGCAACGGGTCGATTCTGGTCATTTCAGCGGCAGCCCGCTTCACGCCTTTTGCCATCGCAATCCGGCAATCGGCGTACAAGTTTACTTTGCTGATTCCGTGTTTGACCACTGCTTGCACTTGGGCATCCGGCGTTCCCGAACCGCCGTGCAGGACGAGCGGAACCGGGCTTGCTTGGTTGATTTCCTGCATTCTTTCCACGTTCAGGTTCGGCTCTGCCGTATAGACACCGTGCGCCGTCCCGATGGAGACAGCCAAGGCATCGACACCTGTTCGCTCGACAAACTCGGCCACCTGATGCGGCTCTGTCAGTTTCGACTCTGTGCCGTACGCGCCGCCCAGCTCGTTTCCGCCCACATGTCCCAGCTCAGCCTCTACACTGATTCCGTGCGGGCGAGCCAAGTCTGTCACTTGCCTGGTCAGCGCGACATTGTCGGCAAACGGCAGACTCGACCCATCGATCATCACCGAAGTAAAGCCGTAGCGGATCGCTTCCTGGACGAGATCGACGTCCATCGCGTGATCCAGGTGCAAAACGATCGGGATGTTGTAAAAGGGGGCGACTGCCTTGATGTATTCCGCCAGGTAGACGAACCCTTTCGGCTCTCGCAGGTTGTGCTCCAGACACATCAGGATGACGGGCGATTGCAGCCGCTCCGCCGTATCGAGAATGGTACGCACCATAATATCGCCTACGCAGTCAAAAGCCGGAACGGCGTATTGATTTTTTCGTGCATCGTTTGCTACTTCACGCAGTGTGGTCAACATCTTGCTTCCTCCTATCCTCTCTCGTGCTTCTATCTCATCAACATGCCGCCAGTGGCGTCCATCGTGGCTCCGGTGATGTAGTTCGCTTTCTCGGAGACGAGGAAAGCGGCGATATCCGCGATTTCTTCCGGTTTGGCCACCCGTCCCAGCGGAATCCGGTTGACGTAGTAGTCTTTTTTCTGTTCCAGATCGGCCTTGATCATATCCGTCTCCACAATGCCGAGCGCGAGCGCATTGACATTGATTCCTTGCTTCGCCACCTCGCGGGCAAGCGAAATCGTGAACGCAACTACCCCCGCTTTGCTGGCGGCGTAGTGCGCATGACCTGTCGTCGAGCCGTGGAAAGCAGCCTGCGAAGTCACATTCAAAATTTTTCCTCGGCGGTTTTCAGCAAGCAAATGATTGACGAAGCTTTGGCAGGTGAGAAACACCGACGTCAAATTGACATCCATCGTGTGATTCCATTCTTCCAGGGAAATGTCGGTCACCCAGTTTTTCGGCCATACGCCTGCATTGTTGATCAAAATATCCACGCTGCCAAATACGGCGGTCGCTTCAGTCATCAGTCGGTCGCAGTCTGCCTTTTGGCCGAGATCGGCCTGGATGGCGATGCACTCGCCGCCTTGTTCCCTGATCAGCTCCACTACCTCATTCGCACTGTCGGCGCTGCGGTTGTAATTGATGATGACTTTTGCGCCCTCTTCCGCCAACGCCAAGGCAATCGCCCGGCCTACGCCCCTTGAGGCTCCGGTAATAATCGCGCTTTTTCCTTTGATGCCAAAATCCATGTCTGCTCCATCCTTCACGAAAGTTTTTTCCACAACGGCTGCAATGCTTCCAGCACTTCCAAATACGCCTGGTACTTTTGCTCGTAGATGTCTCTATGTTGTTCTTGTGGCGTGTACATTTTGCTGACTTTCACCATCGACTCTGCCGCTTGCGAGAACGAATCGAAGTGCTTCGTTGCCACCCCGGCGCAGATGGAAGCGCCAAGCGTTCCCTGCTCTGTGCCTTCGACCACCTCGACAGGCAGCTGCAAAACGTCAGCGAACATTTGCATCCACTCTTCCGACCTCGTGGCCCCTCCCGCCAGGCGCACCGCCTTTGGCCGGGAGCGGTGGACGAGCAGCTTGTCGATATGCTGGCGGTGACCGAACACGACTCCTTCGTACAAGGCTCTGACCATATGCGCTTTGGTGTGCCAGCCATTCAGGCCGATAAAGCACGCTTTGGCGTTGGCGTCCACGTTGGAGCCGAACAAAAACGGAAAGAAGACGATGTGGGAATCTTCCGGCTTCGTGCTGGCTACCATCTGGTTGCACAGCTCATACACGCTAATGCCTTGCTTGAGCGCCGCGTCGTGTTCCTGGCTGAAAAATTCGTTGGTGAACCACTCCAGATTGCTCGCCGAAGTCGGACTGCCCTCCAGCGTCAGCCAATAGCCGGGGATGCAATAGATGGACGTCATGAACAACGCTTTGTCGACGACTGGCTCTTTCGTGATGTATTCGTTGATGCTCCATGTGCCAGCTACGACGCACAATTTATCCTCATCAGTGACGCCAGAGGCAATCGCCGACGCATCGATGTCGAACAATCCCCCCGCTACAGGTGTCCCTACCGCCAGCCCGGTTTCTTTCGCCGCCTGCTCCGTCACATAGCCGCAAATGTCAGCGGAGTATTTGACGGGCGGCAGCTTTTCCGCGATGCCTTGCAAACCAAATTCGGCGAGCAGTTCATCGTCGTAGGATACATCCTTGATGTTGAACAGGTTGGTGCCGGAGATGTCCGTCA
This sequence comes from Brevibacillus sp. FSL K6-0770, assembly GCF_038000275.1. Taxonomy (NCBI): domain Bacteria; kingdom Bacillati; phylum Bacillota; class Bacilli; order Caryophanales; family Paenibacillaceae; genus Brevibacillus; species Brevibacillus sp. FSL K6-0770. The sequence continues at coordinate 2,301,661 of NZ_JBBOBQ010000001.1, read as the reverse complement.
CCTCTGCATACGCTTCGCCTGTCAGCCGATAGCGGATAAAGTCTTTGCACATCAAAACCCAGCGTGCCTTTTCCAGCGCTTCGCGTCTGTTCGCTTGCAGCCAGCCCAAGAGCGCCACAGGCTGGCCTGCCCAGATCGATTGCATCGTCTTCGGCAGGACGCGTTCCGCCGTTCCGTCCTGATACCACTGCTCGACAAGGTGCTTGGCGCGGGTATCCGTCGAGACGATGCCGTTGCCAACTGGCTTTCCTGCTGCGTCGACGAGGTACAGTCCGTTGCCGTGTCCCGTGACAGCCACGCCCGCCACTTCTTTAGGATCGATGCCCGACTTTGCCAGCACCTCTTTTATGACGGACACATTCGCTTTCCACAGTTCTTCCATGTCTCTCTCGGTATGGCCAGGCTGTGGCATGATCATGACGGTCTTTCTGCTGGAAACCGCCAGCTCCCGTCCGTCCACCGTGTAGACAGCTGCTTTCGTGACTGTTCCTCCGTTGTCAATCCCAATCAAAAATGGTGCCACGTTCTCTCCCCCTTACTGGTTTCATGCAAAGATTGAGGCTAGTTTGATGAGAATCCAGCCGAGCGGAGTCGTTGCTCCCCCGACCAGGTTGGCCAACTCGGTTGTGGCGCTGACACCCTCAGGCAGCGAAACATGGACGAGATTCGCAGCGGTTGTGTACAGCGGCGCAATGCTTGTTGCCGCGTACAGCACGAACGCGACCATGACCAGCCCTGAGACGAACAGACGAACGAGATTCTTTTTCAAATACGGTGCCGCCATCGGGATCAAGAACACGAGCGAAGCCAGATCGACAAAAGGCAGCACTTTGTTACCAGGCAACAAAATCGCGAGGACCAGCGCCCCGGGAATGAGCAGCAGCCCAGTAGCCAGCACAGCCGGATTGCCGATCAAGAGAGCCGTATCCAAGCCGATGTAAAACTCGCGGTCCGGGAAACGCTTTTTCAAAAACTGTTCCGCCGCCTGCCGCACGATCTCCAGCCCTTCGACCAGCACGTTGATCATCGCAGGCAAGAGAACCATCACCGCCGCTACTTGAATGCCGAGTGTCAAAATTTCCGCAATTCCGAACCCGGCAAGGATGCCGAGCAACACTCCGAGAATCGTACCAAGCGTGAGCGGTTCGCCCATCACGCCGTATTTTTTGGTGATTTCCTCCGGATCGGCCTTGATGTCCCGCAAACCGGGAATTTTTTCGATGATCCAGTTCACCGCGATGCCGATGGGCACGTAAATCGCCGATGTGGCATGAGCAAAGGAGACGCCTTTCAAGTCGAACTCTTTCTGGATTTTCGGCGCCGTAATGTCCGCAATCACAATCGCGATCAGGAAGTGAATGAGTGCAGCGATCGTGCCAACTGCGATGCTGTTAGTTGCCGCATACACGACACCGCCTGTCAGCATGAAGTGCCAATAGTTGAAAATGTCGATGTTGACTGTCTTTGTCCATTTCAACATTAGCAACAAAATATTCAAGAGAACAGCACTGAAAACAACGATCGGGACAATCGGCGTCCCCCAGCCAATTGTCGCACCGACAGGCCACCCCGGGTCAACGACCGTCAGCGACAGGCCAAAGCGACTTACCATCGCTTCTGCTGCCGGGCCTAGCGTTCCCAATAACAGGCCGATTACGAGATTGATGCCGACAAACCCGATCCCTACCAGCATCGCTGCCTTGAAGCCTTGTCCGACTTTCACCCGAAAGATCATCGCCAAAATAAAGAAAATAATCGGCATCATAACAGATGGGCCCAACTGGATCAAAAACTGAATGACCGCCATTCGGTTGCCTCCTTTGATTTGTTTTTCGCTTTGCCCTTGCACGCTCGTTCGCTTGCACCACCCCCTTTCCAAAACAAAAAACCCTACACAGAGCTAGCGCCTTTTCGCACTAACTCTCTGTAGGGTTTCGCATCTACACATAACCCGTTAACGTATTTTGTTGTCGCGTATGTTCCAAAGTTCACGCTTGCTTGTTGTCACACCGTTGATTCCGGCTGCGAACAGCTCGTGAACGACTTCTGCCGAATCGATAAAGCCACCTGCGAGAATCGGGACATTTTTCACGGCGCGGAACTGGTTCACAAACTGCTTGGCAAAAGGACCCGGGAGAATCTCAATCGCATCGAGATCGCTCATTTCCAGTCCTTTCAAACCATTTTCCAGCGAGCGTGAATCGAGGAGAAAAAATCGGTGAATCCCGATCAATCCTACGTTCTTCGCACGGTTGACAATTTTGGCACTCGGGGAAATGAGTCCATCTACCTGAAACAAGTCCTTGAGCAGCTTGATTCCCATTTGATCCTTGTTCAAGCCGCCGATCAGGTCCACGTGCACAATCACTTTTTTCTTGGCTTCGTGGCATTTTTGCGTCAAGCTTTTCAAATTTCCGATATGGACATCCGACAAAAGGATAACCGGAGCGTCGCTTTGCAGCGCGATCTGAAAATGGCGCAAGTCCCTGACAGAAGGAATCGTGACGTGGTTAGGAAAAAAATCAGTCGCCATCTTGAAACCCTCATTTGACATCTTGTTGGTAATTAAAGCGCTTTCGCCATTTATTTAATAACAGAACGAATCGTTTGTCAACTGCTCCTCACCGGAAATTCCGTTTTTTCAGATAAATCTTTTCCCCGTAAAAAAGGCCAACCCGGTGAGCGCGGGTTGACCTGCTGTGCCTCTATTCAAGGTGCTGCGCCTCGCGGGAAGGCATGATGAACATCGTCTCAACATCTGCCGCCGACAACGGGCTGGCGAAGTAATAGCCCTGAATTTTTTTGCAATCGTTTTCCGTCAAAATGTCCAGCTGGTCTTTTGTCTCGATGCCTTCGGCAATGACATCCAGCTTGAGGTTTTGCGCCATCGCAATGATTGTGGACACGATGGCCCGATCGTTGCGGTTTTGGGAGATATCGGTGATGAAGGAGCGGTCGATTTTCAGCTTGTGAATCGGAAATTTTTTCAGATAGCTGAGCGAGCTGTAGCCTGTCCCGAAGTCGTCCAGGCTGATGCGTGTGCCAAGCTTGTTCAGCTCCTCCAAAATGTGAATGGAGACAGCCGGGTCCATCATCATGCTCTCCGTGATCTCCAGCTCCAAATACTCCGGGGCAAGCCCCGTTTCTTGCAGGATATTTCGGATATACGTCACGAGGTTGGACTGATGAAACTGGTGGGAAGACAGGTTGACCGACACGGGAATGAGCGGTCCGCCTTCGTCATGCCAACGTTTCATCTGGCGGCACGCCTCGCGCAAAACCCATGTTCCCAAGTCGTAGATCAAGCCGGTTTCTTCGGCTAGTGGAATAAACAGGCCAGGCGAGAGCAGTCCTCTTGTCGGGTGATTCCACCTGACGAGCGCTTCCACACCGATCATCCGGTTGTACTCGGAATGAAACTGCGGCTGGTAGTAGACGACCAATTCGTCTCGTTCAATCGCTTTGCGCAAATCGCTCTCCAGCTCGATGTGATCCAGCAGTTGGGCGTCGAGGTCATCCGTGTAGAACAGATGGCCGTTTTTCCCTTGTCGCTTGACCTTGTACATCGCCGCATCCGCTTTTTTCAACAAGGAGACGGCATCTGACCCGTGCTCTGGAAAAAGGGCTGTCCCGATGCTCGCCGAAATGTAGAAGTCGCTGTCCTTCAGATGAAATGGCTGCTTCAATGTGTCGATGATTTTTTGGGCAAGTTCCGATGCTTCCCGGCCGTCTGGCTCGCATTTGCAAAGAATCGTAAACTCGTCGCCACCCATCCTGGCGATCGTGACCTCGCATCCAGCTGCACTCTGCAAAATCCGCTTGCTCACGCCCTGCAAAAACAAGTCTCCGTAGGTGTGCCCCAAAGAATCGTTGATCATCTTGAAGCGATCCACATCGAGCACCATGACGGCAAACGTTTTTTGCTCGGAAGCGCTGCGCTCGATCGCCTCCTCCAGCAGTTGATTGAACCTTCTGCGATTCGGCAAGCCCGTCAGTTCATCATGGTACGCCAAGTATTCGATTTTTTGCTTGGCTGCGTTTTCTTCTGTGATATCCTTGACGATGATGTGTGTACCGACGATTTCTCCCGCGATTTCCACAGGTACTTTCATCACGCTCAGCTTGATGACATCGCCACCGGGGTAGCTCCACGCTGTTTCAAAGCTGTTCAGATGCTGTGCCGTCGTCTCGTAGAACAAGCTTCTGGTCTGCTCTCTCTCTGCTCTCGGAATGTGCAATCCGATCTGGGCGACGTGGCGATTGATATATTGCTCGGTGATCAACCCGGTTATTTTTTGCACCGCCGGATTCATGTCGATGACCATGCCTGTCTTATCCAGAGAAATAATCCCGTACTCATTGTTTTTATACAAAGATCGATACCAGCTCTCGTTTTCCTCGATCTCGGAATCTTTTTGCGAAAAGCGCTTGTTGATGAACACGCCTATGAGCGTGACGCCCAATAGCAAAAACGTAGCAAACACAATGACGTACGCAAGCGTCTCCGGCTGCATCTGCATTTGCACATGCTCCCGCACAAGCGAGTCTGTGTGGAAGCTGGCGGCGACCATGCCCGTGTAATGCATGCCCGCGATGGCCGCTCCCATGATCAGGGCGCTGCCCAGCTTGTACAAGGACGCGTAGCGCGTCTGATCTTTGCGGAAGTAAAACAGCAGCCAGAGCGCTGCCACCGAAGCCGTACCCGCAATGATGACGGACAGGACGACCCACCAGCTGTCATACGTAATCCCGATGATCATCGCTGCCATTCCGGTGTAGTGCATGCCGGATATCCCCGCAGCCATGAAAGCTCCCGAGATGACGAGCTCCTTTGGCGTCAGCTCGTCTTTGGTCACGGTGTACAAAGCGATGCTGGAAACAAAAATAGCGAGTACGACAGACAAGATGACGTAGGCCATATCGTACATAACATGGATCGGCAAAGTCAGGGCCAGCATGCCGACAAAGTGCTTGGACCAGATGCCCAGCCCCATGGATGTTGCTCCGAAAATCAGCCACAGCACGCGATGTTTTCCCCGACTGATTGTCACTCTGCCTGCCAGATCGAGAGCAGAGTAGGAAGCGGTGACGGCGATTAAATAAGATAAAACAACAAGAAAGCTATCATAAGTTCCGTGAAGTTGGTGTTGCACTCTCTTCCCCCCGCTTTCCTCTGATGACTTGCACAGCGTTACGCTATGCCCGCAGCCTCTTGAAGCGTTTCAGCCGAGATGACCACCTGTTGTGTGGCAACCCCAATTTCCTCCATGCTTTGTACCAGAACGCGCATGCCTGCCTCGACGTTTTCAACCTCGCCAAGACTGCGTGCCATCGACTGGACGATGTGCGCAAACGATTCTTCTGTCGCTTCGGATTCCGCCTTGCTCGCCTGCACGAGTTGATGAACCTCCTGAATCGCGCCCACGACCTCTTCGGTATATGTACGGGTTTGGACGATGTAGGAATTGATCTGTTCCACTGACAGCTTCGTTTGCTCGGACAGCTTGCGAACTTCCTGGGCCACCACAGCAAATCCTTTGCCATGCTCTTGCGCCCGTGCCGCTTCAATCGCCGAATTAAGCGCCAGCAAATTGGTTTGCCCTGCGATGTCCTGGACGATTTTGATGACCGTGCCAATCTCGCGTACGGATTGGTTCAACAGCTCCACGCTTTTTTCCATCGTATTCGTCCGGTTGAAAATCGCTTCGATCCGCCCTTCCAGCTCGCCCAGCTTCACTTTGCCCTGCGATGCCAGATGCTGCGTCTCTCTCGATGTCTGCGCTCCCGAGCGAACACTGCGGTTTACTTCGTTGCTGCTGGAGATCAGTTCTTGCATCGAAGCACTCGTCTGCTCGGCAATCGACGTCATCTGCTCGCAAACCGTAAAAATTTTCGCCTTCAGCTCTTCCTTGACCTGTTCATACTGCTTCTGTTTTTGGCGCAAATTTTCTTTTTCGTAAGCTTCCAGGACGATTTGCTGTTCAAAATTGAGGATTTTCGAAATCACTTTGCCAATTCGGACACTTTCCACTCGATTCTCAATATTTTCGTGGACGATATCGAGCAATGTACTTTGCAAGTTTTGAAAGGCCCCCATGTACCACTTCGGCTCCAGGCCGATTCGATAGTGCACTTCTGCTACACGAATCCGCTTTTGCAAAAACTCGCCGTCGATTTGCCCGCTGAACATCTCGATCAGATGCCGCTCCAACGTCTTTTGCAGCCGTTCCAGCGTGCTGTTGTCCAGGATGATTTGTTTCAGTTCTTCGACATTGGTAATCGTCTGGTAGAAAGCGGACACAATCTCGCGAATATGTGCCTGGATCAGTTTCTGGATCGAGCTTGCCAGCCGGATTTCCTCTATGGTCAAATCAATCATTTCCAGCTGCTTCAAGATCGTCGGATCGGTCACGTCAATCTTTGCTTTTGCGCGATCTTGCTGATCAAGCCACCTGGAATGCTCCATCGGCTTTTTCCGGCTTCCCCACAAACTGTGAAAAAACGAAAATGGACATTTGCTCATGCTCTTCTTCATCCCCTATTCCCAATTCAAACCAGCTACAAACATTGCTTCAGATGCAGTCCCCCAACTGCAACCTATTCTTTAGGCAAATAGACCCTCTTTATGATACAACATCCACCTGAAAGATTTTTGAAACCGTCGCACTTTTTTTGGAAAAAACCTATTTTTTCATGGAAACGCAATATTTATAGGCAAAAAATACTAAAAACAAAAATAGAAATAGGTTTTTTTCATCAAAAAATCCGACCTGTAAAAAGTCGGCTCTTCGTTATGATTTTTGTTTCCACTGCGCAAACCACGCTTGAACCGCCGGATGAGCCTGGGCGTCAAACTCAGTTCGTAGCATAGACACGAGCAAGTCGTATTGCTTTTCCACGGAAAAACGATCGCCAAGCTTGGCGTAAAGACGCATCAGTTCATAATAGAGTGCTTCTTCGGAAGGCAAGATTTTTTGGACGTGCAAATAATGCGAAACGGCCTGTGTCAACTGGTTGCGCTCTACGAAAAAGCGAAAAATGTCATGCGCATGCTGAAGAAATTTTCCGCGCAGTCGGATTCGTTCGGTTTCAGCCCACAAGTAATGATGGTCAGCCAAGTAATCTCCGCGGTACTGCTGTAATACGGACAGATGCACGTCCAATGTTTCCGGATCAAGCGGTGGCGCGGTGTTCAGGTTGGCTTCCCACTCCTGCACGTCCAGTCTCGTGCCATTCATCTCCAGCAAGTAGCCTTCGTCACAGTTGACGATCTGAACGCTCATTTTTTCTTCATTGATGACTTTTCTGATCTGATAAACGGTCGTATAAAGCTGCGTAATCCCTTTTTTCCAATCGATTCCCGGCCAAAACTGGTCGAGAAGAACTTGTTTTTTGACAACCGTTCCCCGGTGGTGTAGCAAAAAGGCGAAAATTTCTTGTGCTTTTACGGTTTTCCAGCGCAACGTCAGCGGCTTTTGGCCAGCCAGCTCTAGTTGCAAAGAGCGAAGGCTGTGGATCAATCCGTTTTCCGGATCAGCATTACGAGCTGCAACAGCCTCAAGCGGCGCTTGTTTGCCGAGTCGCTGAATCGTTTTTTGCAAGCGCTCATGTTGAATCGGCTTCAAAATGTAATCCAGCGCATTCAGCTCAAAAGCCTTGATTGCGTATTCGTCGTATGCCGTCACAAAAACGATCGCCATGTGCGGATACAGTTGCAAAATTCGCTCGGCTAACTCGATTCCGTTGACACCTGGCATCTGAATGTCCAGAAACACCGCATCCATAGGTTCCTGGGTGATTCGTTCGAGAGCCAGCTGCGGGTTGCGGTATTGTCCCAAAATGTTCAGTCCGCCGATGCGTTCAAGCTCCTGTGCGAGATGGCGAAGGGCAAGCGGCTCGTCATCCACGATGATTACTTTCATACGAAATCCCTACCTTTTCCAGCGGCAGACGAATCAAAATCTCGGTTCCTGTCCCTTGTGCACTGTTGATCCGCAATCCTTGGCCGAACAGTTGCCTTAATCGCCGCTCGATATTTTTCAAGCCGATTCCACCAGACAATGAATCTGTAAATAAATGTTCGAGGACATCCGCAGCGATGCCAACGCCGTCATCCTCTACCGCGACGCACACATGCTCGTCTGTTCGGTAGACACGAATGAGCACATGTCCCCCTTCAGCCTGCTGCATGATGCCATGGCGAATCGCATTTTCCACCAGCGTTTGCAAGGTCAGGGGCGGGATCAAAAAATCAGTCGTCGTAGAGATTTCAATTTGATAGGAGAGCCAATCTTCAAATCTGACCTTCTCGATGTGCAAGTAAGAACGAACCAGCGCCAATTCCCGTTCGAACGGAATGAGCGGCTCCAAGTTCTCAAACCGGAAGCTCTCCCGCAAATATTGCCCAAATTCATTTAACAAGGAAGCCATCCGGTCAGGTTCACTCCGACTCAGCGACGCAATGGAATTAAGCGTATTTTCATCCTGTTTCCCAGAATTTGCATAGCCTCCCGTCCATCCCGCGCTGTCGTCATCCACGACTAAAATTTCCGCTTCCGCCAATGCTCCCTCGCCGCTCGGCGCAGCGCTGACACGATCGGCTCGCATCGTTGGCTTCGGCAGCACAGCTTCAACAAGCTTTCGCGAAACCTCTTGCTGTCCTGTATTCGCCAATGGAATAGCCAGGCGGTATACGACATCTTCAGGAGAATCAGCGTGAACCGTTATCACTCCGTCATTCCCTCGCCCTGCAACCGGATGGAGATGTCGGCAAACGGCTCCTTTACGCTCGCCTCAATGATGATTTTCCCGCGAATCACTTTCTTTTGAGCGTGGATCAAAATGCTCATGAGCAGCTGATCCATTCTCTCCTCATCCGCTAAAATGGGCGGAAACCCCAAAGGAATCTTGTTCTCGAACAAGACGCTGTGATCAAAATCGAGGTAGTACAGCCTCTCGATTCCTTCGTTAACTACTGAGCGAAAGTCAATCGGTCGAACTTGCAGTAGAATAGTTTTGTTGCGCAAGCGGGAAAAGTCGAGCAAGTCATTGACCATGCTTCTGATCGTCCAGCCTACAGAAGTGATAATCCGCAGGTCATGCCTCTGGTCAGGCGTCAGTTTGTCGTCCTCATGCAATCTCGCATCTGCAATGCTGATCATCGCATTGAGCGGCGTTACCATTTGCTCGGAAATGCTCGCCATAAATTCATTTTTGAACTTGTCGACAAGCAGCATTTCCTGTGTGATCTTCTCGGTCTTGCGGTAGGCGAGAATGACTTGTTGCAGGAACAAAAAAGAAATGACTACGAGGAAGCTGAAGTTTTGAAAGAAGTACCAGCCGCCTTGTTCCGTGATTCCAAAAATGATTAGCGCGTTCAACAAAGCTTCCGATGCAAACAGACAAAAAGCCAGAAACTCATACCAGGCCCCCTCCTCTTTGCTTCGCAAGCTCCAAATGAGCAGAACGAGTATGAAAATATACATCAAGGTAGAGACAAGATTCCACGCTGCTATGTACTGCGTCGCCTGGTCAGGCGGAAACACGAGGATCATGCGAATAAATGCGCAGCTTATAAGCAGTACCAACTTTTTGAGCCACTTGTCTACTCGCCGCTGGCAGCGACGATAGACGAATATGAACACACAGTAATTCAGTCCGATCCTGGCAATCCAGTATATCGTCACAGTTGCGTGAAAAGAAAGAAACGGCAGCAAGTAGGAAAGCCATTTGGTGCTATTCACCGATACAACAACCGCTAGAAAAAAGAAAAACAGGGAGAGCCACTCCCAGCTATTTTTCCGATCAAAAAAAATGGAGAAGTCCGAAATACAAGGTAAACAGCAAATATACTACGAGAATGGCAAAATCAAGTGCAGCGATTCGCTGGTGTTCCCCTACGATTGCAGCAACAGGCCCCATGCTGATCGGCTGAATGATGCCTCCGCTTACGGCATTGGTCAAAGTTAACGACTTGAACGAAAATATCGAAGCGCTCTTTCTCGATTTTTTTCCACGCGACATACGGAACAGCTTGTCCAAAATATTGCGCCGGGTCTGGGGCCACAATTCCTTTCGCGCCAATCTCCTGGCCATCAACGATTAACCGATGGGCAGAGCGAATCAGCGGTACGCGAAAAGCGATCTGCCCGGCTTGCTCGGCATCCATCACCACGGTTAACCGATACGTCCCGTAGCCTATGGCGCTGCGGGCATCGTCAGCATTCAAGCTTGGCCCCCAATTTCCAGGGGCCTGAATGTATGGGAAGCTGGCAGGCTGATTTTCCGGTAGCCTCGAAAGGAGCTGGCCCGGATAAAACTCCCACTCTCCCTTGAGCTTGAGCGGCTTTGTTGCGCCTTCCGTCCACCCGCGCAAATCCATGACTCCTTGTTTGGCTACCGGATCGTGATCCCAGTCAAATAACGACAGCATATTGACGCAGATCACTGCTATTACAACGGCACTCAAAATCGCAATCCGCTTTATGTTCATGCCCTGCCCCCTAGCGCTTTACGGCTTGCCCAGACAAAGACTATCGTTTCGGAGCGCGAAACCCTGCTGCTTGCGCCTCTTCTTCTGTGGCAAACCACATTTCCGCCTTCGTTTGCTCGTAGCTGGCCGAGCCGGGAACATGGTAAATTTTCTCGCCTTTGGCGTTGATGTTGCCTTTGATCGCCTTGCCCTCTGGCGGGGTGTCGCTGTCCGCGGACTTGCTCGGCTGCACTTTGGACTCATCCTTGGCTTTGTCCTTTTTGCCTGCCGCTTTTTTGTCTGCGTCCTTGGCGTCTGCACCCTGCTCGCCTACATCCAGCCCCCACAGCCCGCGGTTGCCTTCCCGCGCTTCCCGCTCTGCGGTCAAAAACAAATCGGCCTGGGCCACATTCGGCGGGATGGTCATAATCCGCGCATACCCTTCCCGCACCAGCTTTTCGTTGACGAACGTCCCGTCTTCCATGTACACGTAAGCGAGCAGCCGCTGGTATTTGTCGTACGGCTCTACATCGAACTTGAGCGTGACCTTTTTGCCAGTCAGCAGCTCTTTCGTGTAATTGCTCGCTTCCTTGCCGTACGGTTCGACGGGATGGTTAGGCTTGACCGTTTCCGGTGTATCGACTCCGATCATCCTCACCTTTTCCCCGCTCGCCAGCTCAAACGTATCTCCATCGACCACGCGTTTGACGGTCGCCGTCATTTCCCCGTTTGCCTTTGGTCCTTCTGTTGCGGAACAAGCCGCAAGCAAAAGCGCTACCGCGAACAGGTACATCACTAGCTTTTGTTTCATTTTGTCTTCTCCTCTTCCGCATTGCTTCTCGTTATGTACTGCTTTCGTAAAAACCGTCTGACACGCGAAAAAACTGACCCAGAACGTGTCAGTTTTACGCGATTGCGATTTTTATGATTTTATAATTCTCCCCCACAATTTTCAAGCAAAGTCCTGCCTGTTCTACTCTTCTATATAATCAGACAGCATATCTCGCTCCAGCGGAACGTAAACCAGGGAAGGTGCCGTCTCGCCCTTGATCCAGACGTAAGCCAATTGCAGGGGATGGCGCTCTACGTACTGTTTGGCGGCTTCGACAGCGCTTGCTTGCCGGTTTGGTTTGTGCGCAGCCTGCTCCTGTTTCGGCGGCGTCTTCTGAAACCCGACGATTTGACCAGTCGCTGCTTGGACCGTAACGGTGTAGACAGGCAAGGCAGCAGCGTCATTTGCTTTGGACAACGCTTGAAAATAAATGCGGTAAGCCAGTTTGTCCTGTTCGACTTCCATGACTTGCAAGCCCGTCACTTCCGCAGCGAGGTAATGTTGCAGGAACGAAGCCGCTGTCTGTGTCGCTGCCGCAGCATCTTTGGGAGCGGTTGTCCTGTCAGAAGCAGCAGGCAGACTTTTGTACTCCAGTTCCACGACCTCTCCCGTGGAGGAAACGGTTTTTAGCGCGATGCTGCCGCCGTTCTCCAAGCGCCACCGATAGTTGCGCGTGTCCAAAAAGTCGTTCTCCGCTCGCCAGAACGTTTTTTCCACCGTCAAGCCAAACTCGCTCGCCACCAACTGCACAGCCTCGTCTTCCGTCGTCACCTTCCAGCTTGTCCGCTCGGCATCCAGCTTGTACGTTTTGCCGCGCAACGAGTCGTGTGCCTTGTCAACGCCGATCAACTGCCCGCTTTGCGCATCGAGGAAGCCCATCAGAGCCGGATCGTAGCCACTCGTTTGCGTCCCGGCAAAATAAGGCGTCAATGCTTGGACGAGAATCGTTTCGGCCTCCGCTTTTCCGATGGCAGCAGCCGGATCAGGGAAAAGCTGCTCGCTCCATTTGCCTCCTTGAATCTGCTTGGCCGCAATTGCCTTCCCGTTGTTGCGCTCATCCAACCCGACCGTGTAATGCTCGTTGAGAAACGGAAGCCCGTTTACTTGACGCACAAAGACGTGCTGGTTTTGCTTCGGATCGGCAAGCGATTCGACCAGCTTGTACTGACGCTGCTCGGCTCCGATCAACTGTTCCAAATAGGCCGCCGCCTTTTTGGTTGCGCTGCCATCGGCTGTTGCTGCATACGGCTCGGCTGGCGCGACGGTTTGACTCGTCGGCGGGACAGTCTGCTTTCTCGTTTCTGTTCGTGTCTCTGTCGCCTTTTGCTTAGTTGGCTTCGCCTGCTGTTCCTTTTCCTGAGCAGCTTTCCCGTCCTTTTCTCGTTCCAGCGGAGAAGTTTTCTGTGCAGACGGCGGATTCACGGTTTCGTAGGAGGGCTTCGCCTGCTCCGAATTGCCAGGCAGCTCTTGTTTCACGGAAGGAAACGCCAGAGAAGTGCCCCATACAGCCAGGGCAAAAAAAGCAGCCGTCTGCAGCGTCCAGCTTGCCGTCCTGCTCATTTTGCTGCGCCTGTCCATCTCGCGCGCCTGTTTGGACAACACCCCTTGCAGCCGCTTGATTTCTTCTGTTCGCGGTGCAGGTACATTCCCGCCAAGTCTTTTCATGCGTTCATGCAGGAACTCGTCATCTTCCCAATACATGCTTTCCCCCCTCACCTGCTGTTCGCACGTTCAACTGTTTTTGAATCAGCTTGATCGCGCGATGATAGTCCACTTTTACTTTTGATTCGGATATGCCGAGAATTTCCGCTGTTTCTTTTATGCTGCACCCTTTGATGGAACGTAAAATAATAGCCAGACGATATTTGGGCGGAAGCGCGAGAATCGCCTGTTTCAGCTCTTGGTCCCGTTCTTTTTCTACAAACAACTCTTCCGGCAAGCCATCCTTGGCTGGCAACTCGCTGAACCACCAATCCGCAAAAAAACGTTGAAATTTCCGGCGGCGATACAGGTCGATTGCCGCATGTTTCGCTATGGAAAAAATCCATGTTTTCATCCGGACTCTTCCGTCATACCGCGGCAATGCTTGCAACACTCGTATAAAGACTTCCTGGGTGATGTCCTCGGCATCGCTCCGATTCCCGATAAAATGATAGAGGAAATAGAAGACATCCTGGTAGTACGTGTCGACCAGGTTCGCAATCCGCTCTTCGTACGTTTCGTTCATTGGGTTTCCTCCGTCTCCCCATCCCTAAAAGGTGCGCCTGCCCGCTTCCGCGAAAGGGCAGGCACATGCTCTATCCGTAAACTATTTCCAAGGGATACTGCTTCCTGTCACGGCATCCACATATTCCTGTACACTTTCACTCTTCGCAGACTTGTACACGAGCAGCGGGTTCGGCTGGCGCTTGCCACCCAATACTGGCTCCAGATAGACCAGGCTCAGCGGATGATGTTTCAAATACTCCTTGGCTGCTTGCTCGCGCGGAACGATGTTGGCCGGATCGGGGTAGGCCACATTTGCCGGTTTGGAAAATTCACCGAACAGTCCGATCACTTTGCCCGTTTCTTTGTCGATCGTCACCTGATAAGCATGGTTTAAGACGGGCAAACCGTTTTGCGTGCGGTAAAAAGTGAAGCGGTAAGCGTTCGGGTCTTTCAGATAGGAGCTTGCATCTAACGCTACCGCTTTCGTCTCTTTGTCCAAGTAGACTTGCAGCACCTGCACGGCTGCTTTCCTCGCTGCTTCCACGGTTACTTTCTGCTTTGGCTCCACATATTGGCTCGGTTCCAGACTCACATCGATGACTTGTCCGGTTGCTGCTTTAACGGATACGTTCGCAACGAATGTTCCCTTTTTCCAGACATAGTTTTGCACCTTGCCCTCTGGCGTATCTTCCGCAGCCCGCTCCACGTAAGTAGCGTCCTCTGTGTTGAAGCCGATGATCGTTTTCAGCAATGCCGCTGCTTCCGCTTTGTCTTTTGCCGTCAAAGTCTTGCCCTGCGGCGATACGGGAAGGAGGGCACCAGAAAGATCGGGTTCATAGTAAAACTGCGAGTGCTGCGTCTCTACCGATTGTCCGGTTTTGGCATCGAGCATGCCCGACCAGGACACATGATAGGTCAGCATCATGCTCTTGCCGTCTTTTTGCAAACGATACGCAGGTGTCATCCGCTCGGCAATTGCTTTCTCGGCTTGCGCTACAGAGATGGCCTCTTCTTTCTTCGGCAAGTTTGCGGAAGACAGCGGATTGCTTGCGGCATTCGCCATCAGCCCTGACACTTCGCCGTTTCCGTTCACGCTGACGAGCAAGTTGCGCTCAAAAAACGGAATGCCGTTTACTACGAGCTGATAACTTGGTGTTCCTAGTTCTTCGGACCGTTTGGCGTCGAACTGGTAGCCTTCCGCAGCATCACCGAGCAGCTCGCGCAAAAACACGTCCGCTTTTTTCTTCTGCTCGTCGGGCGACAGCTCTTCGTCGCCTGCATCATCCGCTGCATATTCGAAGCTCTGAATGCTGCCTGTTTGCTTGTTCAAATAAATGGTCATCGCCGCCTCTTTATCTTCTTCCAGCTTTCTGCGCTCGACGACGATGACGTCACTGTCCTCATCCAGACTCACTTTTTCAACGGGCAACTGCTCCATGTACGGCAGAAGCTTTTCCAGTTTCGCGATCGTTTGCTGCGCGACTCCCTGGGCTTGTGCTGCCGAGCTGTCGGCTGACTTCGCGCTCGCTTGAACTGCCCATGCAGGGCTTGCTGCCAAAAGGGTTGCAGCAACAATTGACATGACGGCACTGTTCCATTTTTTCATTTTCCTTGCCTCCTGAATGGTGAATGTTGTTTTTTTGTTGCTCACTGCGTTATTCGCATGAGTTTGGAAAAGGTTACAAATTTTCGCAGCTTGCTCGCAAAAGCTTGTCCCAGGCAAATTCTCTGCGCGCTTCCCAGCGTCTGTGCCCGGCAGATGCCAAACCGAAAAAAACGACCTTCCACAAGGTCGTTTTGTCTATACGTACAGACTTAGTCACGATCGGCGCTAAACAAAAACAGCAGAACAACCACGACAATGATAATCCACAGAAACTCATCGTTATCGCGATCAAAAAAGCCATCGAACAGACCCATAGTGGAGTCCTCCTTTCCTTCTCGTTACAGCCTATGCAGAAGGCTAGGCACGTGTCAGCGATTGGAAGAGCCCAAAAGTAAAGGAATGTTTTAGCGCAGTCTGGCGATGAGCAAATGCGTGTAGACGGTCAGTTGCTTCGCCTCGATTTGAAAGCCGAGAGCGTCAAGCTCTGCAAGCAACCGGGAGCGATCGGCGTAAAACCGATCGTGGATTTGCATGATCGCTTCGTCTTTGCCTTCTCTGGTCAGCTCAGCGATGTGCGCCTGCCTGTGCCCTTCATCCACAAACATGAAATCCGCAATCACTAGGCGCCCTGTCGGCTTCAGTACACGGCGGCACTCCGCCAAGGCGAGCAGCTTTTGCTCATCGTCGAGATGGTGCAGCGCGTAGCTCGTCGCCACAAAATCAAAGCGATTTTCCAGAAACGGGAAGGCGAAAAAGGTGCCGAGCTTCGTTTCCATGGCAGGCAGTTTGCTGCGGCAACGGTTCAGCATTTGCGGCGACTGGTCAAAGCCGCTCATGATCGCTCCCTGGCTGACCAGCCGTTTGGCGAGATTGCCTGTACCCGTGCCTGCGTCCAGTCCGATCTCCCCGTGAATCGGGCCAAGTGCGGCGACGACCTCGTCCAGCACTGTCTCGTATGATTGGTGGGCGTTAAAGCTTTGCGATTCGCTGGTGACCCAGTCGTCGTAATAGTTGGCGATCTGGTTGAAATTCCAGCGATCCACCCAGTTGTCGCGGGACTGCCGCAACCGTTTGTTCGCCTCAGCCAGCTCGAACAGCTCGGCTGGATCGATCGTTTGACTGTGTCCGATCCGCTCGATCATCGCTTCTGTCGTCTGGATGACTTTGGCCATTTCCACCCATCGCGTGTACATGAAAGAGCGCTGGAGATCCAGATAATGCAGCAGACTGCCTTCCTGCTCCTTCATTTGCGAGAGCAGCTCGCGTATATCGTCAATCGACATGCCGACCTCGCGCAGCGTGATGATCGTTTGCAATCGCCATACATCTTCTTCGGTAAAATGACGATACCCGGACTCATCTGCTTTGGCTGGCTTGATCAGCTCTTTTTCTTCATAATAACGAATCGCTCTTGGCGTAATTTGCAGCCTGCGCGCCATATCATTGATCAGCATGCATTTCTCTCCCTGTCAGCTTCTTATCGGTATCATATACCTTACCGTTGCGTCAATGTACAGGGAAAAACGAAAAAAAACTGCCTGTGCGGCAGCTTTTTCTCAGGTTGCTTCTCTTGTATCCGCCTGTCAGTGGCGGGCAGGCTCGGAAATTTCCTGAAGCGCATCGCTCGCCTCATCGTGGTGTACTTGGCGGATCGCCATGTCCGCAATCGCGACAATCCCGACCAGCTTGCCGTTTTCTACGACAGGCAGGCGACGAATTTGGTGCTCAGCCATGATTTTTGCTGCTTCATCGACCGTCATGCCCGGCTGGCCGAGAACGATGTCCTTGGTCATGACGACCTCTGTCGCCGTCGAGCCTTCATGCTTCTCGGCCAGGCCGCGAATGACGATATCGCGATCCGTAATTACCCCGATCACATCGTTCTTTTCATCGACAACCGGAATGACACCGACGTTCCAGTCGCGCATTTTGCAAGCTACTTCGTACACATTATCCTTAAGCGTCACCGTTGCGACATCTTTGGTCATAATTTCGCGCAGTGTGCGGTTTTCCACTTTCGCCATCTTGTTCTCCTCCTTTTGCTGTTTGCTAATGAACGGTTGTAGTGTGTCCTCTCTGCTCTCATTTCATGCGCTGCAAAAGGGTATGATAAGATCGTGGCGGAACAGAGTTATGCATTGCGCTTCTTCCAAAAACAGACTATCATTAATAAGTGAAAATCTCACCATTTGTAGGAGGAAAAAGAATGGTTATCAAGGACACGGGGATTGGCACGAAAGAAGTTTTTTTCGCTGATCTGGAACATTACATGAGCGAACTCGGCTTTGATCGTGGCGCCTGGGATTACAAGCACGCTACATACGATTATAAAATCCAAGATAAAGGAAACGTTTACTACCTGCGCATCGAAGCAAACGTGACCGAAGGCAAGCTGGAAGATTCCCACGCTGTCCTGAAATTGGATGAGCCGTACATGGGCAAACACCTTTTCCCACACGGATTGGACTACGACTATCCAATGCCTGATTCCGTTGTAAAAACTGCCAAGCTGAAACTGCAAATGCTCGGCGAAAAGCTTTCCTCGCACTAATTTCAAAATGAAAATGTCTTGCGATACAGAGAGGTATCCCCTCTCTGTTTCACGTAGAAGGGGGTATTACCGTGAAGACGAGGGGCGTACCTGACTTCCTGCTCCTGTTTTTAACTGCCCTGATTGTCGGGTTTGGTATTACCATGGTGCTTAGCTCAAGCTCCATTTTCGCCCTGACCAGCTTCACAGCCAATGGCTGCTCCTATTGCAACGGGGACGAGCTGTATTTCGTGAAGCGGCAAATTCGCTTCCTCCTGATCGGTGTCGTCGGCATGCTGGTCGCCATGAATATTCCCTTCTCCTTTTACAAACGCAATTTCCTGCTGATTGCGATGGTGAGCTTCTTCATGCTCGTGCTCGTACTGATTCCGGGAATCGGTGTCAATATCAAGGGAGCGCGGTCCTGGTTCCAAATCGGCTCATCCAACCTGCAACCAGCAGAGTTTGCCAAGCTTGGCCTGATCTTGTACCTGGCGGCCATTCTCTCGAAAAAAGGAGAAGGTGTACGCAAACTCAAGTCAGGTTTGCTGCCGCCGCTCATGGTCACAGGTTTGTTTTTTCTCCTGATTGTCGTGCAGCCCGATCTCGGGTCCGCCGCCATTTTGCTCGGGAGTGCTCTCGTTGTGATGATCTGCGGCGGGGCCAGACTTCGTCATCTGATCGGCCTCGGCGGTCCGGTTGTCACCGTCGCCTTGCTTGCCTACATCACGACGAAGTCTCACGCCTTGAACCGGATCAACTCTTACCTCAATCCTTGGAACGATCCAAGCGGAACCGGGTACAACATCATTCAGTCGTGGATCGCCATCGCTCACGGAGGATTGTCCGGGACTGGCTTCGGGAAGAGCATCCAAAAGTATTTGTACTTGCCCGAGATGCATACCGACTTTATTTTCTCGATCATTACTGAGGAGCTTGGCTTCATCGGCGCTTCCTTGTTTTTGCTGGTTTATTTGCTGTTTTTGTTGCGCGGCATCCATATTTGCCTGCGCGTCAAAGACACGTTTGCCAGCTTGGCCGGAATCGGTGTCGTCACGATGATTGCCTTGCAGGCGATCTTGAATATCGGTGGCGTAACCGGACTGATCCCGCTGACAGGCGTGCCGCTGCCTTTTATCAGCTACGGGGGGTCATCCCTGCTCGTTTGTCTGATCTCGACAGGCTTCTTGCTGAGCGTATCACGTGAGGTCAGCCGCCAAAAGCTGGAAGAACAGATGAAAAAACAGCCGTACTCGATGTAGGGCGCCTATTCGTCTCCAAAGAAAAAACGGCCTGCTGTTGCGCAGGTCGTTTTTATTTGCTAATATCGACGGTCTCCACATGCACGTTGACCGCATCCACAAACAGTCCGGTCAAGCTCTCCACCGCTTCTTTCACCTTTTCTTGCAGCGTGTGGCAAACGTGATGAATTTGCGATCCGTAACGGACCGATACCCGCATGTCAATGATGACCCTGTCCTCCGTTACCGCTACCGTGATTCCTTTTGCACCGCCATTCAGCTTTTTCGCCAAATCTTGATACAAACCGCCGGATCTCACCGAAATCTCCAATACATCCTCTACTGCCACAGCGGCAATGATCGCGATCACTTGATCGGCCACTCTGATCTCGCCCAGTCTTTCAGCCATCAGGATGCCCTCCTCTTTTGACCGAATGATAACGGCTGTTCCCGTGTTATCTGATTTTTCTTTCATTATAAACAAATCATGCTTGGGCTTGGAAGGGGATTTGTTTTTTTCTCTCGGTTAATGTCGGAGCGGTGCAATGAATGTCAAGCAGTGTCAAACGATTGCTGGCGAGCGCTTGCTGCAAAGCCGGCTCCAGCTCCGCAGCGCTGCGCACCGACACGGAGTCAGCCCCGCACGCCTTGGCCCACAGGCAAAAGTCTGGATTTGTCAGCCTCACGCCGAAGGAGCCGTAGCCTTCCTGCTTCATTTTCAACTCCTCCAAGCCGAGCGTCTGGTTGTTGACGACGATCAGCGTGATCGCAAGCTGCTGCTCCACCGCCGTCATCAGCTCCGCGAGGTTCATTTGCAGTCCGCCGTCGCCTGTCACACACACGACTTGTCTGTCGGGAAAAGCGAGCTTGGCCGCAATCGCGGCTGGCAGGCCGAAGCCCATCGTGCGCCACTTCCCGGAAAACAGCGGGTACTGCCTGACTGCGCGAAATGCGCGATTAAACCAGATCGTATGCTCTCCGGTATCGAGCGCCACAATCGCGTCCTCCGCCACCATTCGCCCTACTGTATGCAATAACAACTCCGGCTTCACCGCTTCGTCGGGCGATGACGCCTTGCTGATTTGCTCATTTTCCGCCCAAAGCTGCTCATGCCAGCCCTCTACTCTCTGTTCCCAAGCTTCGCCACGCTGACGATTTTTTAAACGGGCAAGCCACAGCGGCAATACGTCCAGCAGATCGGCAGTGACGGAAAGCAGCTTCGGCTGTGCATGCATAGACGTAGCAGCATGATCGACCTGAATAATCGGCAGATGCTTCGGAATAAACTCTTTCGGAAACCAGCTCGCCCCCAAAATGACGAGCAAATCCACTTCGTCAAGTGCTTGCAGCACGCCCTCGCTTCCCCCTTCACCCAAGCCGCCCAGCACAAGTCGATGCGACTCCTCGATGGCCCCTTTTGCCCCCAAAGACAAAACAATCCCGGCCCCAAGCTGTTCAGCGAACCGCAAGCAAAGTGCCGCCGACTGCCGCGCGCCAATCCCGAGCAAAACGAGCGGCGCTTTGGCCTGCATGATCTGGTCAGCCGCCGATTCGATCTCTACGCGATCACCCAGCACGCGCGGGATGCGTGGCAATGACGGAAGGATTGTCGCTTGCGTTTTTTCGGCAAACACATTTTTGCAAATGGACAGATGCGCGACGTCTTTTTGCTGCGCGGCGGAAACAAAAGCGCGATGGAGCACCTCGCCCACGGCATCTGGTTCAGTCACCGTCGCCTGATAGCAGCTGATCGGGCGAATCATGTCTTCCTGCGCCACATACTGCTTGTAGCCGCCCCCGAGCTTGGCTGTCTCGACTTGTCCGGTAATGGCGATGACAGGAACGCGGTCTGTATGCGCGTCCGCCAATCCATTGAGCAGATTGACAAATCCCGGCCCCATCGTCGCGGTACATACCGCCGGCTTGCCAGTCAGCTTCGCTTCCGCACTCGCCATCATCGCGGCGGCAGACTCGTGTTTGCATGCGATATATTGCAGCTCTGACTGCTTCCCCAGTGAATCCAGCCAGGCAAAAATGCCATCCCCGGCCACTCCGTAAATGCGTTTGACTCCCCATTCGGCGAGCTGCCTGGAAAGATATTGCGCCACAAGCATCGTTACTCCTCCATTCTTCGTTAGCGAAAAGTCAATGGTAGTGTACGCATTCTCCAATATTTTACTAGGGCCTCTTGTCGAAAGTTGGAGAACCTAACAATTATCATCAGCTGATAAGCACATTCCCAAAGGAGGATCAAAAATGAAGCAGCCTGTGAAATGGCTGATCGCACTGGCAGCAGTAGCAATCGTCGTCACCACCGCCGTCATGGCTTCCCCGCTGCGTTCTGACGCATTCAGCCAACAAGTCGTCAAAGTCGGCACAGAAGGAAGCGATGTTCGCGAAATGCAATACCGTCTCAAGCATTTAGGGTTTTACACCGGAACGGTTGACGGTATTTTCGGCTGGCGCTCTTACTGGGCACTCCGCAACTTTCAGTATGAGTTTGGTTTGCCCGTAGATGGCGTTTTGGGGCCGAAAACGAAAGTGAAGCTGTACAATGCCACCAAAAACTACAAGCCAACCGCTGCGGATTTGGGCGCGTCGCAGGCGGCTCCAAGCGCACCCGCGCCAAGCAATCCGAAAAAAGAGACGTACCACGCCGCCAACATATCAGCCAACGACTTGCGGCTGATGGCAAATGCGGTATACGGCGAATCTCGCGGCGAGCCGTACATCGGTCAGGTAGCCGTTGCGGCGGTCATCTTGAACCGGACGAAAAACCCCGCCTTCCCGAACACGCCAGCCGGAGTAATCTTCGAGCCTCGCGCATTCACTGCCGTAGCGGACGGACAAATTTGGCTGACCCCAAACGAACAGTCCAAAAAAGCGGTCAACGATGCGCTGAAAGGCTGGGACCCAACCGGAGGAGCCATCTACTACTTCAACCCGGACACAGCCACATCCGGCTGGATTTGGAGCCGCCCGCAAATCAAAAAAATCGGCCGGCACATCTTCTGCCGATAAGCCCGAAACACGAAAACAGGCACTACAGTCAACAAGACTGCGTGCCTGTTCCCTTTTGTCCGCAGAAACTGCGTTCATTGCGAACGCTGGGTCTGCATATGCTCTGCCATTTTGACAAAGCGCTCTTCTGATTCCGTCGTGCCGCACACTCCACACTGGATCATGTATGAGTCGCCTTTATACGGCTGATGAAAAATGTCCAGCTCCTCGCTCGACAGTTGCTGAACCACCTCGCCTGTTTGCGGGTCGAGACGCATGTAGCGCGGTACTTGCTCGATGATCGTAAAGCGCATCCGGTTTGACTTGCATGTAGGACAAAGCATCGGCTTGGTCATAAAAGCACCTCCCTGTCTTGTTTCATCGTTTAGTTTCTGTCAGAAGAGGAACTCTATACCTATCTTCCTAATTCCGCGCAGGCACCAACTTTTTGGTACAAAAAGGAAGACAATGCTGGTATGATTCAATAGGTAGGTAAGTAATTTGATTCTGCATCTGAGGTGATCACATGAATTTACGACTTTTCTTTTCGCTCGTCGGAGCATCTGTGCTGCTGGCTGCCTTCGCGCACTACTTTACAGAAAACGAGTTTTTCCAATTTGCTACCTCCGCCCTGGCGATTATTTTTCTCGCGGCCTGGCTCGGCAAATCGACGGAAAGCGTCGCGCATTACGCCGGTGACCGGATCGGCGGGTTTTTGAACGCTACTTTTGGCAACGCCGCAGAACTTATCATTGCTTTTTTCCTCGTCAAGGAAGGCTTGTTCGACATGGTCAAGGCATCGATTACCGGGGCGATCATCGGCAACATGCTCCTCGTGCTCGGACTCAGCGTGTTGCTTGGCGGGCTCAAGTACAAGGAGCAAAACTTCAACAGCAGACTCGCTGGTCACAACGCTTCGCTGATGACGCTGGCGATCGTCGCGCTGTTTATCCCTGCCGTCTTCATGAGAGAGCTGCCGCCTGTGAAAATTGAGACGCTCAGCATCGTCATCGCGATTTTGCTGATCATCGCCTACGTTCTCTGGCTGATTTTCTCGATGATTACGCACAGCGACTTTTTGTCCGATATCGAGCCGCACGAAAGCGACGCGGTCTGGTCAAAAGGCGTCTCCATCCTGATGCTCGCCATCTCGACCGTGTTTGTCGCCGTCGTCTCCGAGTGGCTTGTGCACGGCGTCCAGCACGTCTCCCATTCGCTTGGCTGGTCCGAGCTGTTCGTCGGTGCGTTCGTCATCGCCATCATCGGAAACGCCGCCGAGCACAGTGCTGCCCTGTTGCTCGCCATGAAAGGACGGATCGGCGCTGCCGTGGAAATCGCCATCGGCTCCAGCCTGCAAATCGCGCTGTTCGTGGCGCCCACACTCGTTTTGGTCAGCCTGTTGCTCGGCAATCCGATGGATATCGTGTTTACGCCATTTGAACTGGCCGCCATCGGAGTCGCTACGTTCATTACGATCTCGATCACAAAAGACGGAGCGACCAACTGGTTCGAAGGGGTGCTTTTGCTTACGGTGTACATTATTTTGGGTACAGCCTTCTTCTTCGCTTGACGAGCGCGCGCATGACTTTCCTCGCTATCGCAACGGGAAGAGGAGAAGTCAGTTTCACTAAAAAAGGAGTGCATGCGGCAGTTGACGCCGTTGCACTCCTTTTTCGTGAATGGATATTACCAGATCCCGAGCATTTGCATGAACACCAGCACAATCGCCAGCGGGGAAACGTATTTCAACAGCAACAGCCAGATGACAAACAACCGTTTGCTGAGCGGGGAATGGTCAGCCCGCAGCTCCTCGATCAGCACTTCCCGCTTCATTTTCAGCGGGACGAAAATCGCGATCAGCAAAGCCCCGAGCGGCATCAAAATGTTGCTGACGAGAAAATCGAACGCGTCGAAAATCGATTTGTCAAACAGCTTGATGTCGCTCCACACGCCAAACGACAAGGCGGAAGGCGCTCCGACGATGAAAATGAGCAGCCCGATGATCCAGGACAGTCGCTTCCTTTTTGCTTCGTTCCCTTTTGCCAGAGACGCGACAATGATCTCCAGCATAGAAAAAGCCGAGGTCAGCGTAGCAAACAGGAACAAAGCGAGGAAGATCAACAGGAAAAAGCCGCCGAACGTAATCTTTTCAAAAACGGATGGCAAAACAATAAACAACAGACCTGGCCCAGCTGTCGGCTCCATGCCGAGCGAGAAAACCGCAGGGAAAATCGCCAGTCCGGCAAACAGGGAGACGAAAAGATTCAGGCCGACGATCGAGCCAGCGGAACGGACAAGGCTTTCGTTTTTCGCCAAATACGAGCTATACGTCACCATCACGGATACCCCGACGCTGAGCGAGAAAAACGATTGGCCCAGTGCGTACAAGATCGATTCCGCACTCAGCTTGGAAAAGTCAGGACGGAGGAAGAACGACACGCCCTCCATCGCTCCTGGCAATGTCAAGGAGCGGAACATCAGGACGAGAAAAAGAATAAACAAGGCCGGCATCATGTATTTGTTCGCCGATTCGATCCCGCTCTGTACACCGCGCGCCACGACCCAGGCCGTGATCAGCATGAATACGAATTGGGCGGCAACTGAACCGAATGGAGCGGAAATGACTTCTCCGAAAAGCTGCTCATACGAAGCACCCATGAGTTGCCCCGTCACCCCGCGCAGCAAGTAAGTAAGAATCCAGCCCCCGACGACACTGTAAAAAGACAGCAGCAAAAAGCACGTCACGACTCCAAGCCGACCGATCCAATGCCACAAAGTACCCGGTGCAATCGCACGATAGGCGCTGATCGCTTCTTTTTGCGTACTGCGGCCGATGACAAATTCACCAAGCAACAGCGGCAAACCGATGACGAGCGTAAAAATCAGAAACAGACAAAAAAATGCTCCTCCCCCGCTCGTCCCTACCATGTACGGGAATTTCCAGATCGCCCCCAGCCCAATCGCCGAGCCAGCCGCAGCCAAAATAAAACCGAGACGGCTCGTCCATTGCTCTGTTTGATTTTTCATGATCAATCACTCCTCAACTATACATACATCTTGTTCCAATGGAATAAAAAAAACCCGCCCCAAAAAGGGACGAGTTGTTCGTTTCTCGCGGTACCACCCTAGTTAGGCATCGCCTTTTTCCCAAAAGACATGCCTCTCCTCGTCATTGATAACGGGTATGACCCGGACTCTCCTACTAGCGGCGCCATGCGTTCAGAGGTCAGCTCCAGAGTGAATTCTACGAAGACTATTCCTGCGGCCGCTCTCAGTCTTTGGCGGCGCTTCCCTGTCAGGCAGCACTTTCGTATACTACTCTCTTTCGTTGCTATTTTCCTATGCGAGGGGTCGGCCGAACATAAAAAAAACCCGTCCAAAAAAGGGACGAGTCTGTTCGCGGTACCACCCTGATTAAGCACCAAGAACATAGGACGTTCCCAGCACTTCACTTGCTCATCGTTAACGGAATGACCCGTTTCCTCCTACTTGGCCTGCGCCGTTCAAAGGGCTGCTCTGGAGGGAATTTCACGAGGCTCACTTCAAAGCTGCTTGCAGTCTTCGGCAGCTTCTCCCTGTCAAGCGATGTCATTCGTGTACTGGTCTCCGTCATTGCATTTTAGTTGTTATTGAAATGCTAGTGTTAAATTTAATATATACAACACAAATAGGCAAGACTTTTTTCAAAAAAAAACGAAAAGCGAGGATGATCACCGCTCTCCTCGCCTTACTTTTGGTTGAACAGTTCATGGAGAGTCGCCAGCTTGCGCTCCAGTGAACCCATGATATCACGGCCGATTTCTTCACCAATCAGTCCAAGTCGCACTGCATACTCTACTTCACGGGAAAGCCCGAACATTTGTGTATCAAGCACTTCTTCATACAGTGGGCACTGCGGCATGGTCAGGTTTTCCATCTGCACGTCGATTAGCTTGTAAATCTTGTCTGCGTCCGCTTTAAGCAGTGCTAGCGCTTTCTGTTCCAAGTCAGGAACTTTAATTTCTGTCAAAACCTATCCCTCCGTTTGCCTCCATCCTTATCATACATAGTACGCGATTCTGGGCCATTTGAAAAGGGGAGAAGCTAGATCAACTGCAAGAAGCTAAAAGATACCAAGATTCCATTCTTGTGAGAGAAGCTCAAGCAACTTGACTCCGGCAACCGAATTTCCTTTTTCATCCAGAGCAGGGCCGAACACGCCGATCCCCATCCGTTGCGGCACAGCTGCCATAATGCCGCCAGCCACTCCGCTTTTCGCCGGAATCCCGACATCGATGGCAAACTCCCCGGATGCGTTGTACATCCCGCAAGTCACCATGAAAGTCTTGCATATGCGAGCAACCTCGCGTGGAATGATTCTTTCGCCTGTATGAGGGATAATGCCATCGGCGGCGAGCACCATGCCCAATCTCGCCACATCTTTTGCCGTTACCTCGATGGCGCAATGACGGAAGTACAGATCAAGCGTCTCTTCCACATCCGTGGTCAGCACTCCGCTGTCCTTCAAAAACCAGGCGAGCGCGCGATTGCGGTCAGCCGTCCGCTTTTCCGAGCGGTAAACCGCTTCATTGACAGACAGCCCACGATTCCCCGTGACGCTGCGCAGCAGGCCCAGAATCGCGTCCAGACGCTCTTCTACGCCATTGCCCTGGATCATTCCCGCAACCGCGATCGCCCCGGCGTTGATCATCGGGTTGAGCGGCTTGTGCGGCTTGATCGTCTCCAGCTTGATAATCGAATTGAACGGGTCGCCTGTAGGCTCCTTGCCCACCCGCTCAAATACATGCTTGTGTCCGTTTTGGCACAGGGCGACGACCAGCGAGAAAATTTTCGAAATGCTCTGTAGGGTGAAGGGAACATCCGCGTCTCCCGCTGATACAATCGTCCCGTCCGGCATACAGACGGCCGCGCCCAGCATGCGCGCGTCTACTTTTGCCAATTCGGGTATATATGCTGCTACCTTGCCTTGTCCTGTATATTCGCTGGCCGCTTGTACTTTCTCGGCCAATTGATTGGATGCACTCTCGATGTCCATCTGTTATCCCCTCTATCCATACTCGTGATGCATATGAATAGATTGTAGATTTGAATGCGTCGGCTGTCAAATTGTGGGACGCTATTCCACGATCGCCCGCTTCAGCCGCTCCATCGCTTCCACAACGACAGAGTGAGGGCAAGCAAAGTTGACGCGCTGGAAGCCTTCCCCTTCCTGGCCGAACACAAGGCCGTCCTGAAAGCCGAGCTTGCCTTTCTCCCGAAGCAGGCTGCTCAACTCGGCCTGTTTCAGTCCCAGGCTGCGAAAGTCCATCCAGCCCAAATACGTCGCTTGCGGAACCGGCATGCGAACCGCTGGCACGTGCTCGGC
This sequence comes from Brevibacillus sp. FSL K6-0770, assembly GCF_038000275.1. Taxonomy (NCBI): domain Bacteria; kingdom Bacillati; phylum Bacillota; class Bacilli; order Caryophanales; family Paenibacillaceae; genus Brevibacillus; species Brevibacillus sp. FSL K6-0770. The sequence continues at coordinate 2,274,408 of NZ_JBBOBQ010000001.1, read as the reverse complement.
CAAAAAGCGGCTCATATAAGTCGCGTTTTTGTGCAAGTAGGAAAGCAAGGCTTCGAGCCACGGCTCCCCGTAGCGATAGGCAGCAATCGTCGCCTCCATCCCGAACAGGTTCACATTTTCACAGCCCATTCGCGAAGCCGTCACGGCAAAGTCACGCAGCAATTGGCGATTTTCCGTCAACAGGTAGGAAGTAAACAATCCTGCCAGATTGAATGTTTTCGATGCCGCCAAAAACGTGACGCTCTGCCTCGCCAGCTCCGTTGGCAGCGAGTAGTACGGAACGTGGCTGCCTTTTTCATAGACCAGATCGGCGTGAATCTCATCCGCCACGACGACGACCCCGTGCTCCACGCAGAGCGTGCCCAATCGCACAAGCTCCTGCCTCGTCCAGACCCGTCCAACCGGATTGTGCGGACTGCACAGAAGCATCAGCTTTACCCGTGGATCGCTCAGCTTGTTCGCCAAATCATCCCAGTCCATCTCATAATGCCCATTTTGCTCCACCAAGGAGCTGCGCACGACTTGCCTGCCGCGATTTTCCACCGCATGAAAAAACGGATGGTACACGGGAGTCTGGATCAGGACGCGCTCCCCTGGTGATGTATATGCCTCTATCGCCACATGAATGCCAGGAATCACACCGGGAATGCCCGTCATCCAGCTCGTCTGCACCTCTACTCCATACCGTCTCTGTATCCACTCCTGCAAGCTTTCATAAAAAGCCGCGCTTTTCAGCGGATACCCGTAGATCGGGTGCATCGCCCGCTGCGTGATCGCTTCCGTCACTTCCTTGGGACATGCGAAGTCCATGTCGGCCACCCACATCGGCAGCACGCCTTCTCCGTTGACTTTTGGATTGTCAATGTCCCATTTTACACTGTCTGTCCCTCTTCGCTCGATTCTCGCATCAAAGTCGTACACGTTGTCCCCTCCCGCATATCCGAAAGCTTCCGGCCATTTTGTCCTTTATTTTTACAACTATGTCCAGCATACCCCCTCTTGGCAAGATTGTCCAAGCGTGAGGCGAAAGCATCGTTTGCCCTTTTTCAAAAAGGTATAGTAAAATGCTAGATGATTGAGAAAGATGACGGAGGTATGCATCATGTCTGATGTTATCGTGTTTAAAGGGGCCGTAACTTACCCCATCACTTTGGACCCGACTGTTTGGGTGTTCGACGATCGCAAGTTTGATTTGAACGCGTACACGGGTGAAGACGACCCTGCTTTGTCCAAACAAATGCAATATTTGCAAGGAACAGGAACACAGTGGGACAAGGAATTGCGCGAAGGCGCCCAGCTGCCGTCCGAGCGCAAAAGCTTGGCCGAGGAGCGCAAAGTGCTGGAAGGCGACTACGGGATTCGGCTCGATCCGTTCATCACTAACGCCGCTCCGCTGCCTGAAGCCACCCATGTCCGGCTTCATCGCGAAAACCAGGAGCCGATCGTCCTGCCGATTTCCGAAGCAAGACGGGCGATTTTGCAGTTTGCCAAGGCCGGAAAACCGATTAAAGAAGACGGGCCGGTTTACTTTTACTTGCCGGAAGTTCTGCTCAACAAGGAAGCGCCGATTACCGGAATCACGGCACTGGAGTTTTTTTCTGCCTGATCCCGCACGGCACTGTTTTTGAAAAAAGAAAGAAAAAGCCATCCTCTAACTGAACAGTCGCTCCCATCAATCAGGAGGACTGCTCATGGCCAAGGATGGCTTTGTCGTTTAGGTCTTATGTGTTGTGGTTGCACTGTGCACTCAGGCGCTGACCTGTGTGATGCGAATGTTTCGTGTCTGCATCTCTTCGCGAAGCAGTTCAATAAAAGCAGAATCTAGCTGAAGGTCGACAGCACGATGATATACTTCTATCAGCATTTGGTCACTCAAGTATTTCACCCTTGCTCACCTCCATCCTGTCGTATGAGTTCATTGTACCAGATGATAGAGTATCGAACAACCGTTCTGATATCCACAAAGCATGTGGAAATGTTGTGAGTAACTTGTGGGCAGCCTGTGTGTAACAAACAAAAACGCGGGATTCCCTATGTGGATTTTTCTTCCACTTTTATCCACAGGCAGTCGAATTTTGTCGAACGATTGAAGGATAGATTTCAGCGCTGCCAACGATAAAAAAACAGCCATCCTTGACGCCGGATGGCTGTTTGCTCTGTTTTTACGCGTTTGCAGTTTCCGATACGTGCAGCACTTGCTTGATGCGATCGATTGCCCAATCGAGATCTTCTTTGCTGATCACGAGCGGCGGGGCAAAGCGGATCGTTGTTTCGTGAGTCTCTTTGCACAAGAGACCCAGTTCTTTCAGCTTCTCGCAATATGGACGAGCCGCTGTAGTCAGTTCCAGTCCGATGAACAGACCGCGACCGCGAATTTCTTTGATGATCGGGTTGTTGATTTCACGCAGTTTTTCCATGAAGTACGTTCCCATTTCCAGGGAGCGTTGCACGAGACCTTCATCGGCAAGTACGTCCATAGCGGCAATCGCTACTGCGCAACCAAGCGGGTTTCCGCCAAAAGTGGAGCCGTGGGAACCTGGCTCGAACACGCTGAGGATTTCTTTGTCAGCAGCTACAGCAGAGATCGGGAATACCCCGCCGCCGAGCGCTTTCCCCATGATGTACATGTCTGGCTTGACGCCTTCCCAATCGCTTGCGAACAGTTTTCCGGTACGGCCAAAGCCTGTTTGGATTTCGTCGCTCACGAGCAGCACGTTGTTTGCTTTACATACGGCTTGTGCTTCCTTCAAGAAGCCTTCTGTCGGAATGATAATGCCCGCTTCGCCCTGAATCGGCTCCAGCATGAATGCTGCGGTGTTTGGTGTAATCGCTTGCTTGAGTGCTTCAATATCGCCGTAAGGGATGATTTTGAAGCCTGGAGTGAACGGTCCGAAGCCGCGTCTGTACTCTTCCGCAGAAGAGAAAGAAGTAATCGTTACGGTACGGCCGTGGAAGTTTCCTTCACAGACGATGATTTCTGCCTGGTTTTCCGGTACTTTTTTCACATCGTAAGCCCAGCGGCGAACAGCTTTGAGAGCGGTTTCTACTGCTTCCGCACCCGTGTTCATCGGGAGGATCATGTCTTTGCCAGTCAATGCGGACAGCTTTTCGTAAAACTCGCCCAGCTGGTCATTGTAAAAAGCGCGGGAAGTCAATGTCACTTTGTCTGCCTGATCTTTCAACGCCTGAATGATGCGTGGATGGCGATGGCCTTGGTTCAAAGCGGAGTAAGCACTCAGCATATCCAAGTATTTGTTACCTTCTGGATCTTCTACCCAAACACCTTCTGCTTTGGAAATGACGATCGGCAGCGGATGGTAGTTGTGTGCGCCGTATTTTTCGGTTTGATCAATGACAACTTTTGTTTTCGTCATGGTGGTAGCCTCCTTCGGTTTCACTTGCCAATCTTAATCAAGCAAGAATGATGCCAATATAAAAAACGTGCGAAACGGCGCAATGGAATCCGTTTTCAGCAAAATTTTTTTGCATGCGTTTTCCTTATAATTTTGCAGGTGCATAGACATTTTGCACATCGCCTGTTCTATGATATGATACTGTCACGAAGAAAGGCTGGTGACCCATTGTGTCGACTTCAAGGCAAGAATCTTCCCTCGACACGTTTTTGCGCATTTACGAACATATCCTGGACAGAATGAACGAGGGCGTCCACGTGATTGACGCCACCGGCACGACGATTGTGTACAACCAGAAAATGACCGAGCTGGAGTCGATGGCCCGCCAAGACGTTCTGCACAAGCCTCTGTCGGAAGTGTTCCAATTCCACAGCGGTCAGGAGAGCACGCTGCTCACCTGCTTGCGAACAGGAAATAGCATACGCAATACGCGGCAAACGTATTTCAATGACAAGCAAAAAGAAATTACGACGATCAACAACACGTACCCGATCATCGAAAACGGGCAAATCATCGGCGCGATGGAGATTGCCAACGATGTGACGAAGATGGAACGGCTGATCAGGGAAAACCTGCTTGCCAAAAACGGCTCCCGCTACACCTTTGAGCAGATTATCGGCAAAAGCAGCCCGATTCTCGATGTGATTGAAAACGCCAAACGCGCGGCGCGCACCTCCTCCTCGGTCCTCGTCGTCGGGGAAACCGGAGCCGGAAAAGAACTGTTCGTGCAAAGCATTCACAACGCCAGTCTGCGCTCATCCGGCCCGCTTATTTCGCAAAACTGCGCAGCGCTTCCCGACAGCCTCATTGAAGGCTTGCTGTTCGGCACGGCACGCGGCGCTTTTACCGGAGCCGTGGAAAGACCCGGTTTGTTCGAACAGGCAGAGGGCGGCACTTTGTTTCTGGACGAAATCAACTCGCTTAGTATGCCTCTGCAAGCAAAATTGTTGCGCGCCCTCCAGGAGAAGTCGATCCGGCGCATCGGCGACACGAAAGACCGGGCCATTGACGTGCGGATCATCGCCGCCATCAACGAAGACCCTGTCGAGGCCATCGCCAATTCGCACCTGCGAAAAGATTTGTACTACCGTCTCGGCGTCGTCACGCTGTTTTTGCCCCCGCTGCGGGAACGCAAAGAAGATATTCCCATGCTCGTCTCGCATTTTATCGAAAAGTACAACGAGCTGTTTCAAATGGAAGTCGCGGGTGTCTCGGCGGATGTCCTGCAATTTTTCCAGGAGCATGACTGGCCGGGTAATGTCCGCGAGTTGCAGCATCTCATCGAAGGCGCGATGAATTTGATGGTGGACGAGACGATGATCCGCTACGAGCATCTGCCGCTGCATTTTTTGCGCCGCTCCCCTGCAAGCGCCGTCGTGATCGAACAAGCGCCGCCCCGTTCGCTCCCTTTTATCGAAGAAGGAAAATCATTGAAAGAAACGATGCAGGAGTTCGAAACCGCCTATATTCACCACGTCGTCGATCGTTACCACGGCAATATTTCCCGGGCGGCCAAGGAGCTGCAAATCAGTCGGCAAAGCTTGCAATATCGCTTGCGCAAATTGGGAATCAAAGGATAAAAAAACAGCTTCATTTTTCATGACGCCAAATTTCTTGGCGTTTTTTCATTTTTTTTGCACAAGTGTGCCGATTTGTTTTGCACTTTTCTCCATAAACTACCTGCAAAAGTCGATTTGCTTGGGCCGTTTCATTTGGTATCATTCTTGCAGAGCATATATCGCGCCTGAAAACGCATTCATCGAATCAATATTTCTCGCGTGAAGGAGAGGGTTATATGACACCAAGCAGCAACGAACAGAACAATGAACTAAAACGCAGTATGAACAGTAGGCACCTCTTCATGATTTCTCTTGGAGGCGTAATCGGAACCGGACTGTTTCTCGGTTCAGGCTATACTCTCAGCCAGGCTGGCCCTATTGGTACGATCCTTTCTTTTCTGGTGGGCGGATTCATCATGTACCTCACCATGCTCTGCCTCGGCGAATTGACCGTCGCCATGCCTGTTGCCGGTTCGTTCCAGACCTACATGACCCGGTTCGTAAGTCCGTCCCTCGGTTTTGGAGTAGGTTGGCTGTACTGGCTCGGTTGGGCGGTAACGGTTGCCCTGGAGCTTTTGTCGTCCGGTCTGTTGATGCAACGTTGGTTTCCAGACTCGCCTGTCTGGATGTGGTGCGCCATCTTCGGTGTCCTTTTGTTCCTGTTGAATGCGCTTTCTGCTCGTGCGTTCGGTGAGTCCGAGTTTTGGTTTTCCAGCATTAAAGTAAGCGCTATCATCCTGTTTATCATTTTGGGTGGCGCGGCCATGTTCGGCTTGATCGACATGAAAAATGGACAACCTGCTCCGATGTTCTCCAACTTCACCAGCACCTCACTGCTTCCCCACGGAATTACCGGGTTGCTGATGACGATGATCACGGTGAACTTCTCCTTCCAGGGTACCGAATTGATCGGTATCGCGGCAGGCGAGAGCAAAGAACCGGAAAAAACGATTCCGAAATCGATTCGCGCTACAGTTTGGCGCACGCTCGTCTTCTTCATTTTGGCGATTGCGATTGTGGCAGGGATGATCCCTCACCAGCAAGCCGGCGTTATCGAAAGCCCGTTTGTCGTCGTATTCGACAGTATCGGAATCCCTTATGCGGCAGACATCATGAACTTCGTCGTATTGACTGCCCTGCTGTCCGTAGCAAACTCCGGCTTGTACGCCGCAACCCGGATGCTCTACTCCTTGTCCAACGAGAAAATGGCTTCCCGCAAACTGGCGATTGTAAACCGCAAAGGTATTCCGATGAATGCACTCATGATTACCTTCGCGATCTCCTTGCTCTCGCTGTTGTCTGGCTTTTTCGCGGAAGATACCGTGTTTATGGTGCTTTTGTCTATCGCTGGTCTGGGGGCACAAGTGGGCTGGATCTCCATTTCGGCTTCGCAGCTCGCTTTCCGTCGCCATTACCTGAAAAACGGCGGCAAACTGGAAGACCTGAAATTCCGCACGCCTTTGTATCCGGTCCTTCCGTTGGTTTCGTTGATCTTGAACTTGACCGTTCTCGTGAGCCTGGCCTTCGATCCGGAGCAGCGAATTGCCCTTTACTGCGGGGTGCCGTTCATGATTATCGCGATCCTCATTTACCAATACCGCTTCAAAAACCGACTGGAGCCACAACCGAAAAACGAGCTTGGCTCTTATCGCAAAGCGGACAACCTATAAGAAAGCAAAAAGAAAAGCTTGCACTCCCATTTACGGGAAGCAAGCTTTTCGCTTTATACGCAAACTTGTTTGGCCATGCTACAGAGAGATTCGCACGATTTCCGTTATGACTACCATGGCAAAAACGGCAAATCCAAGGGAACTCGTCACCAGCAACATCCGCTTCAATTTTTTCATATCTTCCATATAAAATTCCCTCACTTTCGTTAACGCCCAGCATTTCGTTTCCTACCGATATATACGCACAAGGAATGGTAAATGTTTCAATTTGCGCCCAACATTTTTTCGTGTTTTCTCGTCAAAAAGTTTACGGCTGCGCGATTTTTGTCAAATCGTTGCCGAGTTTGTACGTATCGCGCTCCATCAGGTGAAGCATCCAGGCAACGAGCAGCCCGACAACGAGGCAGATCGTCCAGGGGAGCCACGTCGCTTCCAGCCTAAGCCCCACATCGTACACCCAGCCGCCTGCGATCTGGCCGAGCGAGCCTCCGATGGCGATCGAGTAGCCGTTGAAGCCGTAGTAAGCCCCTACCAAATCTTTTGGCGCAAAACGCGGAACGACGTCTACCAGATTGGGCACGGCGATCATCGTCCCCAGTGCGAACAGGAATACATCGATGAGCAACATCCACAGAGAGTCGGCAAACGTAAACAGGAACAGTCCTGCCCCCATGACGAGGGTGCCGATCCCGATCAAGGTGAGCCTGTGCGGGTAGCCTTCCAGCCATTGCGTCACTTTCATTTGAAAAAGGATGACGAACAAAGACATGGCAGACAAAACAATTCCGACCGAAGTCTTGCTATGTGTCACATGCTCCACGAGCAGTGGTATCGTCAAAAATACTTGCATGTTCAAATAGTAGTAACCCATCAAAATCAAGGTAAAGCGCACAAAGCGCTTGTCCCGAATCACCGTGAACATGCTCTCCCAAATACTGTGCCGCGTGTTGGTAGCGCTGATCGGGGCCAGAAAAAAGAACGAGACGACCGCGTTCAAGGCAAAAACCGCTCCGGCAAACAGGGACAGGTAGGTAAAATCGACAGCCGACAGCGCTGTACCGACGATTTGCGAACCGACCACCGCAATATTTCCGAGCACATTGCGAAAGGCGAACACTTCTTTGCGGATGGAATCAGGGGTTAAAATCGCAAACGCCGCCGAGCCAGCCGGGTCAAACAGCGCCCCACCCAAGCCTGACAAAATCGCTGCGATAAAAAAATGCCAAGTCTCGGTGCAAAAAGCAAACAGGGCAAAGCCGACAGCCCGCACTGCCATACCCAAAACCATCGCGCCCTTGTAGCCGAAGGCATCGGCAATGACTCCGCCCATAAACGCAAAGCCTTGCTGGGAAAATTGTCGCACGCTAAGTACCAGACCAGCCATCGCCAGCGTCCATCCGATACTGCCTGTCAAATACAAGGTCAAATAAGGAATCAGGGCGTAAAAGCCGAGATTCATCATAAAGGATGTCGCCAACAGCAATTTGACCGAAAACGGTGTTTCTCTCCACATTTCCCGCTTCATTCGATACCCTCGCTCTCCCGTTTGCTCTCATGATTTAGGGATATCCCCAGCTTAAAGAACAGGGTATAATTTGGGAAACGAACGTTTTTGTATATGGTTATCAAATATTTAGATAAGAGGGAAACACACGCTATGGACTTCGAACAACTGCGCGCTTTCTACACATTGGCACAGACCAAAAACTTCACCAAGGCTGCGGAGATGCTCCATCTTGTCCAGTCTACGGTGACGATGCGAATCAAGCAACTGGAAGAAAAAGTCGGAAAGCCTCTCTTCATCCGTGACAAGCGAAGTGTTGAAATTACCCAGGCAGGCTTGACGCTTTTGCCTTATGCCGAGCGCATACTCAAACTGTCCCACGAAGCGCTCAACGAAGTCGCTTCTCTCCAGCCCTACGAGGACTACTTGTCGATTGGCAGCCTGAACGCCATCTGGACCTCTACCCTCGAACCGATCTTGAAAGAGTACCATTGTCGTTACCCGCAAATTGCCATCAGCACCAGAACCGGGCATTCCTCGGACGTCATCCAGTATTTGCTCGACAACGTGATCCAGATCGGGATCGTGTACGTGCCGCCCTCCTTGCCGAACTTTGAAGTCATTCCTACCTGGGATGATGAAATCGTCCTGGTCTGCTGTCCAGAGAGCAGCGTCGCCCAAGCGACTCACGTGGATTCGCGCGAGCTTCGCAACCTGCCGCTGCTCTACATGAACTGGGGACCGCCTTTTAACGAATGGATCAGGCAAACATTGCCGCGCAACTACGTGCCCAAGCTGACTGTCGACAAGGCGGAGCTTGCCATCGATTTGATCAAGGAAGGGCTTGGCGTCAGCTTGCTCACCCGCTCTGCGGTCAAAGCAGAGCTGGCTGCCGGGACGCTGAAGGAACTGCCGATCACTGGCAACAAGCCGCCCAAGCGCTCAGCCTATATCGTCCTGCCGAAAGACAAAAAAAATAAACCCAGCGTAGAAAAATGGCTGAGTCTGATGAGTGAATTGGGATACTCAACAACGTAGCGCAACTAGCGCGATTGCGGTATGGGGCCGACGACGACATCTCGTCTCCCCAGCCTTTTTTCATAACCCCAGCGAACGCAGAAATACCAGCACATCGACAGGCAAAACCCGGTCAGCACATCGCTCAAAAAGTGCACGCCCAAGTACACGCGGCTCGCGGCAAGCAGCACAACGAAAACAAACACGACAGGCTGTACGTATGCCGACCAACTTTTTTCCTCGTACCAGCGGGCGATCAGCAAGGCGAGCATCAAGTAAAAGCCGGGCGCGATCATGGCGTGGCCGCTTGGGAAAGAAAACGAATCCGGCAGATCGATCAGATTGAAGCCAACTGGTCGAGGACGGGCAAAAATCAGCTTCAAAATCTCGTTGACGACTTCACTGACCCCGAGCGACAGCAGGATGACGACAGACTCAAGCCTGCGTTTTTTGAGGAAAAGGGCGACGATCAGCACGACGCCAAACGGCGCAAGGAAAGTCGCGTTCCCAAAGTGGGTAAGCAGCTGGAAAAAGCTCGTCAAGCCAGCGGAGCGAACAGCGGCTGCCAACGAAAAGGCTGCCTGATCCATCCCCGCTACCTGACCGGTTATGTATTGGCGAAACATCCATGCCCCCAGCACCGCGAACACGATGCCGCAAAAAATCAATCCTCTTTCTTTACTCGTTCCCATCCTGTTGTTCTCCTCTCTCTAGCAATGAACGCAGTGCCGTCAAAAAGCGCTGGTCATCTTCACGCGTACGGGCCGCAGGGCCGCGCGTTCTTCCTCCCCCGCGACGAAAGCGGGCTTTCTCGTTTCGCTCCTCCAAATGAAAAGCCATCCGTTCCGGTTCAAAAATCAGGCCATGCGGCGTCAGCGGCTGCGCACGCTTGCCAAGAATCAGAGCCGCCAGTCCAATATCTTGCGTCACGACGACATCATTCGGGCGGGTTTCATTGGCGAGCTTCATGTCGACCGCCTGCGGGCCGGCATCGACTGTCACGTGATGCTCGGAACCGATCTGATGATTGTAGCTGGCAAACGTGAGGCACTGCCACCCGAACTCCTTGCACAACTGTTGCGCGATCACCAGCGCCTGGCGCGGACAAGCATCGGCATCGATCAGGACGCGTCCTTTTTGCATCCAACCATTCCTTTCAAGCGCTTTTCTCTCCCCGATTCCGCTCATTTTTGGTATGATGGAACTGGAGAGGAGTGAACTTACCTTTGCGCAATTACTTTACTTTCGATGAACGTTTAGGCATTCGCCTTCCTGCATTGGATATGCAATGGGAGGAGTATTCACATACGGAACGTGCGGACATTTTGATGGAGTGGGAAGAAATTCGCGCAACCATCCCCGATCGGATTCACCGGGTGGAAGCTGTGATCATCGAGAAAACCAAGCAGATGTCCGAGGAGGAAAATTTCGCGCGCTCTTGTGAGCTGAACAGCGAAATTCATGAATTGGCGAGCGTCATTAATGATCTTAATATATGGTTTCGCGTCCAGCAAGATCATGACACCAAAATTCATCAATAATCCTCGAAACAACACGGCGAGGAACACATTCGAGACGTTTTTCCCACAAAAAAAGCTCTGTGGCTGCAAGAAGCCATGGAGCTTTTTTCCGTTTCGTTGTCTTTCGTCTACTTTGCCTTGTTCCGCTTGCGGCCGATTTCCAGCGCCATCAGCCCGGAGACGTGTGGAGCTGCCATCGAGGTGCCGTTCAGCTTTTTAAACTGGTTGCCCGGCCACGTCGATAAAATTTCCACACCAGGCGCTTTCGTATTCGCTCCCCTTCCGCGCGAGCTGAACGAAGCCAGCCTGCCCGACTGATCGATTGCGCTCACTCCGAGAACGCCTTTGTACTTGGCAGGGTACTCGACCTCTCCCCCGCTGTTTCCCGCCGAGGCTACCATGACGATGCCGTGCTCTTTCGCCTTTTCCACAGCTCGCGCCAACGCCTCGCTGTATTGCGGCATGCCGAAGCTCATGTTGATCACGTCCATTTTGTTGGCAATCGACCAGTGCAATGCCTGCAAAATCGTCGACAGCGACGCTTTGCCCTCGTGGTCGAAGGCGCGTACGTCGTACAGATGCGCCTCGGGAGAGACACCGACGATTCCGCGCTGGTTCATCTCGGCCACAATGATTCCGGCTACATGCGTCCCATGTCCGTTTTGCTTGCCGCGCACAAAATGGACGCCCCCTTTGATCCGATCCTTCAAGTCAAAATGGTCGCGGGAAATCCCCGTATCAATGACCGCCACCTTCACCCCTTCGCCCCGGCCTTTTCGCCACAGCTTTTGCGCGCCGACATAGCGGACGCCCCACGGGATTTCGTCTTCGCCCTCTGTTTCTGTTTGTGTTACTGTTTGTGCTTGGGCATGGACGCTTACGGTCACATTCTCTTCCACCATGGCTTGATACCTGCGAAAATGCTCGCAGTGCTGCTCGTATATGTTGTCCTTGATGCACAGGCAAGCCCAGTCATCGAAGCATCGCCAAGGAAGTCTCTCTGTTTTGGTCATCACTTTTTTCTGCAAATCGCTCAGGATGTCGTGAAAGGACGTCTCCCGCTGAAAGCTGATGATTTTCAACCCACTAGCCTCCTGTCATGCACAGCGTTGCCACATCCTATGTCGTATCTGCCTCTGTCTGCTTGGGCATCTGCACACCGCCCGCCAAAATAGGCGATTCCCCCAGTCCATCTGTCCAAGCAAACAGATGCCTTCTCCCATATAACTGCTTAGGGCAGGCTCAAAGCCAATCTTGAGAGGAGAGAGTGCTGTATGGGTAAAAAGAAGGGCAAAGGCACAGGCGATCTCTTGAAAAAAATCAACAAGAAAAGCAAGAAAAAATGGAAAATGAGCGACATCAAGTCGTTGGCGAAAGGAATCACGAAAAAAGATTTGAAGGACGACAAGAAGCTCGGCGATCTGATTAAAAAAGTCAGCAAAGCCGTAGGCGTCAAACTGTCCGACAAACAAATCTCCAGTGTCAAAAAACAGGTTCATGAAAAGCTCGACTAAGGCGAGCGGAACAGCAAAAAGGGAGAGCAGTTACGCTCTCCCTTTTGCTATTGCCAACCTTTTTGCGGTCGGTGTGTTACCTCGTTAGTCGCAAGCGCAAGCAACGATTGTCAGCAATACGAACAACACCAGAATCAAAGCAAAATCGTCGAATCCTCCGTTGAACAGACTCATTCGCTTTCCCTCCTTTGTCAGCAACTAATCATAATGTATGTGCGAATAGCCAATCTTGATTGGACGCTCGCCCAGACATTGCCCATTTTTCAGGATAAGAGTGTAGCTGCTGTGAGGGAAAACCGCGTCAGATCAACTCGCGCGACGCTCGATTGGCTCCATCAGGCCATACTGTTTTTTCATAACCGACTGCCAAAAAGGAATCGTCCGCTGAATCATCGGCCCCGTCAAAACGGCAATGAGCACCGTTCCGATCGACACCGGGCCACCCAGCGCCGCTCCGGCAATCAACACCGTTACTTCGATAATCAGCCGAACCTTTTGAATGCTCCAGCCCAATCGCTCGTTCATGGCAAGCATGAAGCTGTCGCGCGGCCCTGCCCCCAGGCGCGGAGACAAGTACATGCCGATGCCGATGGTCATGACGACTACACCGAGCAAAAACACCAGCAAGCGCAGCCAGAATGACTCGAACTCCGGCACGATGTTGAGCCATAAAATCAAGTCCAGGAAGCTTCCGAAGCAGATCATGTTCAGAAACATGCCAAAGGTCGGCTTGATTTTGGCTACCAGATAGGACGACAAAATGACCACTACGCCGACGATCTGCGACCAGATGCCAATGGTTAAACCAAATGTTTTTTGCAAGCCGATGTGAAACGTATCCCAGGGCGCCACCCCCAGATTCGCCTTGATCGCGAGCACGCAGCCGAATGCCCCGATGAACAATCCGAGCACAAACATGGCGTAGCGCACGGCAATCGACTTGCTGACCCGTGTACCGGACACCGTCGTTCACCTTTCCTCTCCCGTTGCCATTTTTCTCTCACTGAATGGTGAAGTCTCACATCCATGCGTTCATAATTTATTCATTATAACAAGGAAGATCGGTTTCTCCCACCGTTTTTCGCACTCGCTTCACTTCGACGCTGCCCAAGTCTTCGGCGAGCGTCGTCATGGGAAAGATCGCCTGCGCCTCTTTTAACAGATCATCCATGGAAAAGTCCCCGTCCTCATCCTCGTAGCGCGGACTGAAATGGGTCAGGCAAAGCGCTTTTACACCTGCACGCTTCGCCAGCTCAGCCGCTTCTTTCGCCGTGGAGTGTCCGCTGCGCACCGCCAGCTCCTTGTCGTGATCGGCATACGTGGCTTCGTGCACGAGCAAATCGGCATTCGCCGCAAGCTCCTCGACGCTTTGGCACGGCTCCGTGTCGCCGCTGAAGACGATTTTGCGGCCTTGCTGCGGCGCTCCGACAAAATCTTTGCCATCCAGCACGCGACCGTCGGCAAGCGTCACCTGCTCGCCGCGCTTCAAGGCTCCGAAGAGCGGCCCGGACGGAACTCCCGCCTCTTTCGCTCGCTCGACGAGAAAAGCTCCCGGTTTGTCTTTTTCCAGGACGCTGTAGGCAAAAGACGTCACCCGATGGTTCGCTTTCCGGCACGAAACGACGACTTCCTCATCCTCGTAAATGACGCCTTCGCTGACCACTTTCAGCTCCAGCGGATATTGCAAATGCACCGGACTTACATCCATGATCGCCCGAAAATAGCGGTCAATCCCCGGCGGTCCGTAAAGCGTGAGCGGCGATGCTTCGCCATTGCGCAGCGAGCGGGAAGCGAGCAACCCGATCAAGCCGTACAAGTGGTCGCCATGCAAATGCGTAATGAAAATTTTGTCCAGCTGACTGATTTTCATGGGAGAGCGCAAAAGCTGATGCTGCGTACCTTCCCCACAGTCAAACAGCCACCATTTTCCTGCCTGCAAAAAGCGAAGCCCGATTCCGCTCACGTTGCGGCGCGTGGTGGGCGCTCCTGATCCCGTACCTAAAAATGTCACAATCACAATGATTGCCCCTCTCTTTGTGCAGAGCTTCCCGCAAGCGTGCCTGTCACCAGCTGTAGGCATTCACCCTTTTTTGTCTGGGCGCATACCTTACAACAAACAACAGCCTAGCAAGGAGGTACTCCTGATAATGAAACGATTTTTCGCGCTGGGGCTGGCTGCCTGTCTGGCTCTGATCGCCGTTTTGGCCGGCTGCTCCAGCACTCCTGAAAAAATAAGAATTGGCGAAGTAACCCGCTCGCTTTTTTACGCCCCCCAATACGTCGCGCTGGAAAAAGGCTTTTTCAAGGAAGAGGGGCTCGATGTGGAGCTTTCCACTATTCCCGGCGGCGACAAGGTCATGTCGGCGCTCTTGTCTGGCGGGATCGACGTAGCGCTCGTCGGCTCGGAGACGAGTATTTACGTCTCCCAGCAAGGAGCAGCAGACGTCGTCGTCAACTTCGCCCAGTTGACCCAGACGGACGGCACCTTCCTCGTCGCCCGCAACAAACCCGACCAGTTTTCGTTTGACCAGCTGAAAGGCAGCGTCTTCCTCGGTCAGCGCAAAGGAGGAATGCCGCAAATGGTCGGAGAGTATGTCCTGAAAAAACATCAAATCAATCCGCAGTCCGACCTGGAGCTGATTCAGAATATCGAATTTAAAAATATCGCTTCTTCTTTCGCTTCAGGCACAGGCGAGTACGTTCAACTGTTCGAACCGGAAGCGTCGCGGTTTGAGCAGGAAGGGATCGGGCATGTCGTCGCCTCCTTCGGCAAGGAAAGCGGCACCGTTCCCTACACCGTCTACATGACGAAGCAAAGCAATATCGACAGCAATGCGGCAACTATCCAAAAGTTTACCAATGCGATCTACAAAGGGCAACAGTGGGTTGCAAGCCACAGCGCCAAGGAGACGGCTGCGGTCATCGGCAAATATTTTGAACAGATCGATCCGACCATCCTGGAAAAAGCCGTGCAACGCTATCTGGAGCAAGGCTCTTACGCCACCGATCCGATCCTGGACGAAGCGGAATGGAATCAGCTGCAAGACATCATGGATGCCGCTGGCGAACTGAAACAACGGGCCGATTACAGCAAGCTGGTCAACACCACCTTCGCCAAACAATCCAAGGAAGGGAATTAATCCGTCATGAACCAGACTCCTTCTGCGCCAGCCAAGATTGAACTTTCCCACGTGACCCACCTCTATTTATCCACAACCAGGGCGTTCATGGCGGTCCAGGACATCAACCTGCGCGTGGAGGAAGGCGAGTTCATCTGTATGGTTGGCCCTAGTGGTTGTGGCAAGACGACATTGCTCTCGCTCATGGCGGGACTGGAATTGCCGACTGCGGGAAAAGTGTCCATTGATGGGACACCCGTTCGCGGAACTTCCCGCCAGGTCGGCTACATGCTTCAGCAAGATTACTTGTTCAACTGGCGCTCGATCGAAGACAACGTCTTTCTCGGCCTGGACATCCAGGGAATCCGCTCCAGGGAGACAGAGCAATACGCCTTGCATCTGCTCGATGAAATGGAGCTGTCTGACGTGCGCAAAGCTTCGCCCATGCAGCTGTCCGGCGGCATGAGGCAGCGTGTCGCGCTCGTTCGCACCCTGGCTTGCCAGCCTGACGTGCTGCTTTTAGACGAACCTTTTTCCGCACTGGACTACCAGACGAAGCTGAAACTGGAAGACTTGATCTTCTCGACGCTGCGCAGACACAAAAAAACCGCCATCCTGGTCACGCACGATTTGTCGGAGTCGATCGCCATGGGAGACCGCATCTACATCTTTTCGCGCAACCCTGGCCGCGTCAGCAGCGAAATCGCAATCCCGCCCGCCATCCGCGACTCCCTGCCCTTCGACGCCAGAAATCAGGATGGCTTCCAGGACCTGTTCCATCGCGTCTGGAAGGAGATGGAGGTAGTATCTGATGCAGCAAAAGGAAATTGAAAGCATCCATCGCCACTATTTGAAGCAGGAAGCAAAAAACCGCTACTGGGTGTTTTTCACCCAATGCATGCTGTTTCTGCTGTTTCTCGCCCTGTGGGAAGTGCTTGCGCGCACCAACACGATCAATGCGCTTATTTTCAGCTACCCGTCGAAAATTTGGGCGCAATTCTGGTCGCAGCTGCTCGACGGAAGCCTGCTGCCGCACGTCGGCATGACCGTCTGGGAGACGATTATCGGCTTTTTGCTCGGAACGCTGCTCGGGGCTGTGATCGCAACGCTCATCTGGTGGTCGCCCTTTCTCTCCCGCGTCCTCGATCCGTACCTGGTCATCGCCAACAGCATGCCAAAAGTCGCGCTCGGCCCTGTTTTCATCGTCGGCTTCGGCCCCGGACTCATGTCCGTCATCGCCATGGGCTGCGCGATCTCCATCATCATTACCACGATCAACGTCTACTCCGGCTTTCGCGAAGTCAACCAAAACTACGTCAAAGTCGTGCAGACGCTCGGCGGCAACAAACGGCACATTTTCCGCCTGGTCATCCTCCCCGCCACCTTCCCGACCTTGCTCGCCACGCTGAAAGTAAACGTCGGCCTCTCCTGGGTCGGAGTCATCGTCGGGGAGTTTCTCGTTTCCCAACAAGGCTTGGGCTATCTGATCATCTATGGATTTCAAGTGTTCAATTTTACCCTGGTCATGATGAGTCTCGCCATCATCGCGGTCGTCGCCACCTTGATGTACCAAGGCGTGGCGTTTTTGGAACGGCGGCTCACCAGCCAGTTTAAATAGATGCCTTTTCGCAACACAGCGCGACCATCGTCCGGGGATGGTCGCGCTGTGTTTTGACTGACAGACGTTTTGCGGTGCAAAAGCTGTGCTATACTTATGGTCAAAAAAGTCCAGAAAGCAGGAAAATCATTTATGGGTACATCAGATGTACAAGCTCCCACTCTTACTTATCAGTTGATGACTATGTGCATGATCCGCGACGGCGACAGGGTACTTTTGCTCAATCGCCCCAGTTCCAAAGGCTTCCCCGGCTACATCGCCCCCGGGGGCAAGGTGGATTTTCCCGAGAGCCTGACGGAAGCGGCCATTCGCGAAGTGTATGAAGAAACAGGGCTTCGCGTCACAGACCTTGCCTTCAAGGGCGTGGATGAGTATGTCGTCCCGGCGACAGGCTTTCGCTACATCGTTTTCAACTATTTGGCAACCCGCTTTGAAGGCGAGCTGTTGACACATCCTCCCGAGGGAGAGCTGCATTGGATTTCGCTCGACGAGATTGACCAGGTGCCGATGCAACCGTGGTTTCGCCGTCGTTTCCCGCTCTTTTTCGAGCCGGGAACATTTGAAATCTCCATCGTCTGGGATGAAGAAAAACAAGAACCGATTGCCGAGAAAATCAAGCAGCTCGGGTAAACCGTCCGGGACGTGCCGCCTGTTTACTTACTCCGGCGCTACGATCTCCACCTTGATCCGATCCGGGTCTTCGCAAAACAGCGCGTAATGTTCCGGGCCGCCCGCATGTGGATGGCGGTCCTCGTAGAGCAGCGGCACGCCTCGCCGCCGCAGTTCCTCGCGAATCGACTCCACCTGCTCCCGGCTGCGCGCGTGAAAAGCGAGATGATTCAATCCGACGCGACAGCGGTGATACGGCACATCGCGAAACCGCTCCTCCGCCTGCACGAACACCAGATACGTGTTGCCATGCTTCCAACTGACCCCGCTCGCCCATTGCTGGTAGCGTTCATAGCCTAGCTGCTGCTCCAACAGCCAGCCCCAAAATTCCGCGGACCGCTTCAAATCTGTGACGTACAACTCGACATGATGCAGCATCGCCCAGCCTCCTTTGCCCCAGTTACCTGTCTTTTATCGTGAAAACACGTGAAAGCCGCTTCCTTGCTTCAAGCCTAAGCACAATTCTAATCGCTTTCCGGTCCGGCATAGCCTTTTTATCCGCATACGCATAGAAAAAACGCCCGACCAATCGCATGCCGGGCGTTATGTACGCGTCTCATCTTACTTCCAGAACTTCCACCAGCTCTTTTTCTCCGTCTGATCGCCAGCGTGGTTGCCTGCTTCCACTTTTTGCTTCGCTGCTTCTTCTGCTTCCAGCGCGCCAGGCACCCGTGCGAGGAAATGATCGACCATCGGCTTGTAGTTGTCCGGCAAATGATCCTGCATGTTGCGCAGCATCGCAATCGCCCGCTCCTTTTGGTCGGTAGCCAACAAAGCGTTGGCGTAGTTGAAGCCTGCATACGGATACGGGAACTGCGGCGTCCAAAACTTTTCGCAAATCTGGATCAGCTGATAGACATAGCCTGCCTGGCCCAGCTCGCCCGTTACCGTCATGACCACTTCAAAGCGGTCTTTCGCCCCCTCGATGGCAATCGTGTACCACTTCATCGCGTTCAGGAGGTCGGTTTCGGTCAGAGCAAGACGCGCCAAGTGCAGCTGCGGTCTCCACGCTCCCTCCTTGACGGAGAGCGCTTCCAATCGGGTTCTCAGCTCCTCGCGCTTGCCATTTTGCAAAAAGCTTTCCACGTACATGTTCAGTCCGTTTTCCTGGTTCGGATCTTTGTGCAGTCCGGTATTCAGGATTTCGAACGCTTTGTCCTCTTCCCCTTCATACGCGTAAATTTTCGCCAGGTTGGTACAAGCCGTTCCCGACGCCGGGAATCGTTCCAGGCAATCGTTCAAAATCGTTTTCGCTCTCTCAAATTCTCTCGCCTGCATGTGAACGACTGCACGGAAAATGAGCGCAGACTCGATCGGCCCGTACAATTCGAGCAGCCTGTCCGCCGCAATCGCCGCTTGCTCGTGAAATTGCTCCTTCACCAACTCCATCGCGAAGTCACGAAGCTTTTCCTTTTGGTCCCAATACATATCCAGATTGTGCGGAATCACTTTTTTCTGATAGTCCTCTCTGGACATCTCGATCGTATGGCCAAATTCATTGGTAAACGTCACAAATTCAGACATGAAACAGCCTCGCTTTCATTTCCTTCACAATAGTATCAAGGGACAAGCCCTGTCTTGCAAAGAAGAACGATTTTCCCCAAAAGGAAAACCGCGATTGGTTATATCCAGGCTTTCAGGTTTACTTTACGGATAAAATCCTCCATTGATTCCTTCGCTGGTTCGTCATTTGCCTCATCTGCATCCGACATGCCCATCAGTTGCCTGAAGAGAGCCTCGTTGCGGGTAGCCAAAGCGTAGTCAAGCAAGGCTTCCTGCGAGACGCGCTGCGCTTCCTCCTCCAGCAATTGTTCTTCCAGGGCGATGTCCTCTTCCACCACAGGAATGTGCTTATCTATTTTGGGTATGCGAATGACCCATGCAAACGCACTGTCCGGGTTGCGGTCGCGCGCGATCAAATACCCGTATTCGCCAATCGGCAAACCTTGCTCGAAGGAGTCGGCAACAATGACGACGCGTTGTCCAAGCTTGAACATGAGCGTCCACTCCCAATAAAGATTAATTCTAATCATACTAAATTGTATGTGTACTTGGGAAGAGAAAACCCTCGCGATGGGCAAAAGCACAAAAAGTTTGTTGCGTACATGAAAATAAGGTACACTTTACCTATATAGGCTTTTTTATGGATTACGGTTACGAGGTGTTCGCAAATGAATGAAATGTCTACAGGGTTTTCCCTGTTCATTGTTGGCTGGACGATTGTGCTTGTAGGACTGATGGGGATTGGCGGCTACTTCATGTTTCGCAAGTTCCTCAAGTCCATGCCCAAAAAGGACGGCAAGTCCGATCTCGACTGGCAGGACTATTACATCGACAAAACGCGCGCAATGTGGACGGAAGACGGCCTGGTGCTTCTCAACGAACTGGTCGCCCCGGTTCCGCAGTTGTTCCGTGATGTAGCCAGACGTTCGATCGCAGCCAAAATCGGGCAGATCGCCCTTGAAGAGAAGGCGACCGTAATCACCACCGACCTGATCGTCAAAGGCTATATCGTGGCTACCCCCAAACGCGACCACAAATGGCTCATCGCCCATTTGCAATCCAAGCAGATTGACTACACGCCGTACGAAAAATATTTGAACGCGGAGGGCTAAACAGCTTGCACGCTCATGCCCGAAGGCTCGTTCTCTTCGCTTGAAACTTCTTGTCTTCCCGTCCGTAACATAACTTATACGGATAACCGGCCCGCGAAAACGCGTGAAGCTTGCTTACCGCACTTTTCGCGAAAACCAGGTTGGACAAAAGGAGACGATGTTGATGTCAGTCATACTTACCATTTTGGCGATCGGTTTCGTGCTGTTTCTCGCCGCGATCATTATTGTGGTCGTCCTGCTGAAAAAAGGGGCCAAATTCATCTGGAAAATGGGCGGACACGGCTATCGCAAGTACAGCAGCAGCGATTACCGACATCGCGGGCCGTTGTGGAAGTTCGGTCACAAGTCGTACGGACATCACTACTATCGTCGTCGCAAACACTCCAGCCACAGCGGTTTTTTCAGCAGTTGATCCTCTCGCCAAAAATCAGGGCAGCCCGACTTGTCTAAAGTCTGGCTGCCCTTTGTACGTTCTGCATAGCGTCTGCGGATGTTTGTTTGGATAGAGGCGGCGCATGCTTGGCTGAAAAACTGCCTTATCCCTGCCCGGCTGCTTCGTTTTCCGCCTTGGCAGCCGTCTTCTTTCCCGATACTCCACCGGACACGAGAAAAGCCATGACGTCCGCGCTGTCCATGTCCAGCGGTTGTACTTGCTCGCTTGGAAAAAGCAGCAGATTGCCAGCAAAGTTGTACGACTGCGGAAGGTAGACGGCGACGTGATCGGCAAGCCCGTATGTATCCATGCTTTCTTTTGTGATGAAGCCGATGACTTTCGCCCCAGTGTCTTTGGACAATGTGACCAAGACAGGTTTGTCGAAGCTTTTTTTATCCCCGACAAAGGCGCCGATCAAATCTTTGATCGAGGTGTAGATCAGCTTGATGAATGGCACTTTTTCAAACAGTCTGTCCACGATGGACAGCACCCCGCGAGTCAGCACATTCGACGCGAGAAATCCGACAACCGTAATCCCCACAATCGTGATCAGCACGCCTATGCCCGGGAAGTGCAGAGGGAAATTGTTGCGGGCCAGGTTGTAAAACCAGCTGTCGACCGTCGCAAAAATGTAGTACAAAATATAGATCGTCACAGCCAGTGGGATGACGTACAGCAATCCTTCCAAAAAGTAGCGGATAACACGCTTCATTCCGTTGCCCCTCTCTGCCAACACTTTTTAGAAATATTGTACCCCATCGGATAGCCATCTGCTATGATGAAGAAAAATCAGAAAGCAGGGTGAACGATGCAAGCACTTGTCACGCCACAATGGCTCCGCGATCATAGGAACGACGAACGAATTGTTATCGCCGATTGCCGCTTTGCCCTTTCCGCTTCCGAACAAGGAGCCGAAGAGTACGCAACAGACCACATCCCGGGAGCGCTCTATTTTCATCTGAATCGCGACTTGTCCGGCCCGAAACAGGAACACGGCGGACGCCATCCTCTTCCTGATCCGGCTGCCCTCGCCGCGCTCTTTTCCCAGGCTGGAATCGATGAGCACACAACCGTCATTGCTTACGACGACCAGGAAATGGCGATGGCGGGACGCCTTTGGTGGCTATTGCGCTACCTCGGTCACGATCGTGTCGCTGTGCTCGATGGCGGATACGCAGCCTGGAAAAAAGCTGGCTACGAAGTAACTGCGGAAGTGCCGACGCCGCAAGCACGTACTTTCGTCCCGCAACTGCGCCCGGACATGCTGGTCAGCGTCGAAGGCGTAAAAAATCGCGAGCCGGAAGCGGTGCTGCTCGACTCCCGCGCAGGCGAACGCTATCGCGGCGAGCAAGAGCCGCTCGATCCGAAAGCAGGACATATCCCCGGCGCCCGCCACTTCTTTTACAAGGACAACCTCCAAGCAGACATGACCATGCTACCAGCCGAGCAGCTTCGCAATCGCATCGCTGACTTCGCCGAACAAGAAATCATCGTCTACTGCGGCTCAGGCGTGACCGCTTGCTCCAACCTGCTCGCCCTGCACCAGGCTGGCCGCACAGATGCCAAGCTGTACGCAGGAAGCTGGAGCGACTGGGTTTCGTACAGCGAGAATCCGGTTGCTACGGGGGAAGAGTAAGAGTTTTAACAGGAAGACTGTTTGACGCGGTAGTAGGGCTGTAACAGGTTAGCGGTATGCGGCCTGTTACAGCTTTTTTGGCGTTTTGGAGGCAGATGCTAAAACAGGAGATTCAGCAAAAATTAAAGGTGTAAGGGTGAAATTATGGAGACAAATTCTAAACCGCCCCAAACAAAATGGTATGCAGTCAAAGTCTTATTTGAATCGGTTCACTCTGGAGGTTCCGATCAGCAAAAAAATGAAGACAATGCTGAGAACAACATGAAACTTTTTGAAGAAAGTATTATTCTCGCAAAAGATACGAATATGGAAAAGGCCATTGAAATTGCGGAAAAGTTTGCCAAAAAGGCTGAACATGAGTCTTTGAATAGCTTTGGTGAAACAGTTAAGCATCAGTTTGTAAGACATCTGCATGCATTTGAGCTAAATGATGATGAAATCACGATTGGAACTGAAATTTATTCAAGATTTATCCATGTTGGTCAAGAGATTTCAGCTAGTGATGTCATCAAGCGCTATTACCCAGAAGTTTTAGATGAAGACGGCGATTCTGAGTAGAAAATGCAAAGCAGTAACCTTAACTCCTGTTAATATGGATTGCCTGAGCAACCAGCGTGAGACGGTGTTCGACCGTAGCACACTGGTTTTTTCTGAAAAAAAGTCCGCGGGAGCTACAATTGCACTGGTCCTATCCCCGTCAAGAATGACCGTGCCCGAAAGCCCCTTTCAGTTCAGCCAACCTGTTTGTTGCCTCCACCACCTCTTCCCGCTCTTGGCCAGACAGCGATAATTGCTCTGCCTCCTGCATCAAAACCCGCGCGAGATTTATCTCGTCCATCGAGGCCGCGATATCGGCTCGCAGCACATAAGCTTTGTAGCGCAGGCTTGCCGAAGCTTCTTCTGCTTTTGAAAATACAAGATCCAGTACCTTGGCCGCCTCTGCGGGTTCGTCTTTGGCATACGCCAATCGATATGCCGTTTCGAACGCATTGGCAAACCTGGACGGCTGCGCCATCACGGTTTGCTCAGTTTGGACTGGCGCGGCAAATGCGTGCTTCTGACCGATTAACAAGCGGTTTCCGGCAGGGTCGATGAGGTTAAATCGGCGGTCTTCCACGAGATTATTCGGTTTGGTAATTCTCGGAAAACCTCTGGAAGGAACCTTGCCATACGCATTTTTCAAGTTTTCACAAAACTCTTTGTGCACGGCATCCACATCGCGGACGTGTACATAGCACATGCTGTACGAGTTGGATGGGTCCAATTGCTTCCAGACAAAAAAATGCAATTCCACAATCCGGTGACGGACGCAAGCGTATAAGTTTGGCTTGGCTTGCCTGTAAGTCAGTTCAAAACCTAGCGCCTGATAAAACTCCAACTGTTCGTCTATCGATCTGCAAGGGAAAATAGGAATTGTTACGCTCTCCCGATTGGTTGACACGCTACCACCCTCCACGCCCAAAGAAATACTGTGCTAAGTGAAATCAATCGACCTCCTTAATCGTACTATATTTATGCAAATGGTAAGGTTTTGCGGAAGTCAGCCTTGTACTGCAAGCAACATCCGTCGCGAAGTTTAAACATAGATTGAAGGTTTAAAGGAGGTAGGCTATACGCGTGCTGATTCCCGGGTTAGGGATCGCATTTTGTTCGCGAAGGGATGCCGCGCATCATACAAGGGGATAAGCTTGAGGTTCCGTGATTAATCAACAAAGCGCACATTGGCCTTCAGCCCGCGCGTCAAAAAGAGTGGGGGGTTCGCTTCTATCGTCGCTCTAACTTTCGCATTGCGCCCGCACGATCATCCCCGCATGTTTGTTTAGGTACTATTCAAGCATTTGGTTTCATGGGAGAATAAGAAGCTGGAGCGACGGGCATTCCAACGATCTGCCTGTCGCCAAAGACGCTACAACTGCCGAAGGAGTCACATCATGATCCGATTTATCCGCCTCCTGCTCCAATTCGGATACCAGGAGGCCATGTCTTGTCTGTTTCCCGTGTTCATCTTCGCCTCGCTCGCGATCTCCAAGTTCGTCGCCATCCCTGGCCTGCCCAGATACGACCTGCTTTTGCTGCTCTGTCTGGCCTTCCAGGTGTTCATGGTGAAAAGCGGACTTGAGTCGCGGGACGAGTTGAAGGTCATCACGGTTTTTCACCTGATCGGACTGTGCCTGGAAATTTACAAAGTGCACATGGGCTCGTGGAGCTATCCGGAAGAAGGGTACAGCAAAGTGTTTGGCGTCCCGCTCTACAGCGGATTCATGTACGCGAGCGTGGCGAGCTATTTGTGCCAGGCGTGGCGACGGCTGGACGTCAGTCTGACAAACTGGCCGCGGCCGTTTTTGGTCACTTCGCTCGGTGCGGCGATCTACTTGAATTTTTTCACCCATCATTACATCTGGGATCTTCGCTGGGTGCTGATGGTGCTCATGTTCGTCGTGTTCTGGCGCTCGAAGGTCTACTTCCGCGTCACCCATGAGCGTTTTTCCATGCCCGTCCCGCTCGGCTACTTTCTGATCGGCTTTTTCATCTGGATCGCAGAAAACATCGCCACGTTTTTCGGCGCCTGGGCGTACCCGAACCAGCGCTCCGGCTGGGAGCTGGTCCATCTGAGCAAAATCAGCTCGTGGTTTTTGCTCGTGATCGTCAGCTTCATCATTGTGGCGGAGTTGAAGCATGTGAAGGCTAGGCTGGGTGGCGGGAAGCCCGATCGCTAAAACGAAAAGCTCATAAGCGTAAATGGCAGTAACAAGCCCATGTTCATTTGGGCGACCGCAACTGCTCACCTGTTCTTTTATGAAAATGGCGAAATGTATGCTCAGAAAAAGACAACGACAACCTCGTTGTCTTTTGTCATGAAAGGCATGAAACTTTTCCTGCTGCTTTGTCTGTTCGGCGGTCCATCCGTCAAAAAGCTCCGCTTGCGGCAAAACGTCGATCAGGTCCCACGCTATGAGCGTCCCCCGCCCCAGTTGATGAAGCCTCGTCCATTTTTGACCTGCGTCCACCCATACAACAAAAAAACCAATCCCCCCGCTCGCCTGCCGCGTGCAAAAGGTTTGGTTTTTGAACTGGCTTACTTCACCACATTTTCCAGCACGTTCTCGATCATTTGCCGATTGGCGATAACTCCCGTGTACAGCCAGCTGGACTCTGTGGAGAAATCGTAGACCTGCCCTTTTTGAACGGCAGGGATGTTCGCCCAAACCGGCTCCTTCAAAAATTCATCCTTGGAAGCGCCTTTGCTGTTCACGATGAACAAGTAGTCCGCATCCATCTGAGCCAGCTTCTCTTGAGACAGAGCGTTCCAGTTCGCGTCGCCGGATTTGGAAATCTCCTGGACGACGGCTGGCACCGTAAACCCGAGGTCTTTATACAGCACATCGCCACTGGACAAATCTTGGCGCGCTACATAAATGTTTTTGGCTGTCACCCACAGGGCCGCAGCCGTTTTGTCGCCGATCGCCTGCTTGAGCTTTTGTTTCGATTCCGCAACGTAGGCATCGTAGTCCGCGAGCACTTTTTTCGCCTCTTCGCTCTTGTTCAGGACTTCCCCCACAACCAGCAGCTCTTTGCGCCAATCGCTGTTTTTCTCTTTTCCGATCGTATATGTCGGCGATATTTTGGCGTACTGGCTGTACTTGTCTCCCGCTACGAGGTCTTCATTGTCCATGATGATCAGATCCGGGTTGTAGCTCATGACCACTTCTGGCGGCAAATCATGCGGGATTGCCGGAATACCGGCCAAGTCTTTTTGCAAATATCCTTGAACATCGCCCTTCCCTACCGACCATTGGGCAACCGGCTTGACTCCGAGTGCCACCAGATGATCTTCCAGGTAGGTCGCAATAATGCGTTGCGGATGTGACGGCACCGTAACCTTGTTGCCCATGCCATCGGTCAACTCGCGCTGTGTCGCGCCAGTTTGCTCCTGCACACTCCCTGTCTGTGGTGTCGGGCTGGCTGTACCGGAGCACGCGCTCACGAACAGTGCTAGACTGACCATGAAAAGAGTTGCCATGTGGCGCGTCGATTTTTTGTTCATGTGGATGATCCCCCCAAAGCTTCGCTGATAACGATTATCGTTAACACTATAGCTTTCCCTATGCGCGTCCACAATACACAATCCGGGCTTTCCATATAGACGATCTGGACCTGGGGCATGTCCGGAAAAGCTGGTGGGTGTCATGCCCGTATGTTTTTTGAACAGCCGACTGAAATAGAGCACGTCGTGGTACCCGACAGAAGCCGCCACCTCTTGCATCGTCGCATCTGTCTGGGAAAGCAGCTCCTTCGCCTTTTCCATCCGTAGCGAGATCACATAGTCGATCGGGCTGTGGCCCGTCTCTTCCTTGACGAGTCGGGTCAAATATCTGGCACTGTAGCAAAAATGCTCCGCGAGGCTCTCCAGCGAAATTCTCTTGGTATAATGCTCCTCCAAATAGCGAACGACCTGTTTGGCGAGCGGCTCTTGTTCTTGTTGAAACCCGTGCCGCAGCAGTTGCTGCATGACCTCATGGACGAATTGCAAAAACGTGCCTTTTGCCCGAAGCCGCTCCTGTGCTGCCCAGTCGCGGGCCATCGTCGCGACGAGATGATACAGTTTGGTCGGCTCATGCGGCACGAGGGCATACGGCAGATGAAACGGCTCGCCGCCCCCATCGCTCAACAGAGCATGGTTGGCGGAGCGCGGCAGCATCATTTTGGCTTTGTACAAGATCAAATAAAAGACGAACAGCTCATCCGTCAGCTTCACGTCGAGCACCATTCCTTTGCCGCCGTGAAGCAACAAAAAGCGATCCGCCGCATATTCGCGTCCATCCAGCCGCACCGTAGCCTGTCCCTTGCAAGCGTATAAATAACTGGAGGCCGGAAGCCGGTAGCTGTTCCACGACTCTTGCGCCTGCAACACAAAATGCCGAACGTCGATCACCTGAACAGCCGCATGCGTCCAATGCGCGAACCAACCATGGATTTTCTTCTTTTCCTCTTCCTTCATCCGAGCACCCCTGCCTGTTTTGCGTGAAATGAACAGCGTTGATTTGTTTGATTTTTATGAGAATGATTATCGGGAAAACACATCGGTATTATAAGGGAATTTGTTGGGGGGAGCAACATGTGGAAAATTCCAGGTGGGATATATCTATTTCTTTAATTAAAATGGTTCAGGTCATTGAGAGCTTGGGCAACGAAAAAGAGGGAGAATGCCCCTCTTTTTCATCTAACGCTTGATCTGTATAGCCTACGTTGCAATGTAAAAACGCTGTTACGCGTATTTCATGAATTACCTTAGAAAATCTATTATTTTTATATCTTTCAACATTTGTTTTAACTTCTTCATTTTCCATATACCACTCATGCATTTTCGATCTGAAACTCATATTGCCCAAATTGATCTCTGAGCTTCTCTTCGTACGGCAGCCACTCCGAATCACTCCAGATCGGTATCCCTGTGAGTTGCGACAGCTTGTCTGCGGCCTGTTCCGGACTTGTCAGCTTGATGAACGAATCAAAATCCTCCACACGCATCCCCAACGCTTCTCGCATGTAGTCATCATGAAGACGCTCTTCTTTTAGTCTGTACTCGTCCCGCGTCCACGTTTCACAAAAGATTTTTTCCGCTTGAATCTCTCCGTTCTCGTAAAACGCCAACTCGAATATTTCCTCATTGATGTATCCGGCGGTCATTACTGGTTCCTCGATCAGCTGGGACAACGCTTTGCCGATCTTCTTCACCGTGCCCCAGACAAAATAATCATGGAGCACGCTGACCCAGTTGTCGTTGCTTTTGCTTATGTGCATGACAACTTTGGGCTTTTGCGCCTCCGTGTCTGGCTGATTACTTTTCCATTCGCCAACAGACCGCTCTGAAACATCCGCAGCCGCTTCATTTTGCGTAGATGAATAACCTAATACCTCGGCGCGCTCTTCGCTTAGCTTTTTTAGCGCCTCGACAGCCTTCTCAAAACTTCCCGACTTGATATGCAAATTTGCGAACGATCTGCCCACGGGTTTGCCTCCTCGCACTTTTTTGCCATTGCAGTACATTGCTGCTACATGCTCATCGCCTAAAAGCAGACTCTCGGTTGTCTGATATTTCCATTATTAAGGAACATTCGTGCTGAGTCTACCTTCACCTGAATGTTGGAAATGAATTTGGCAAAGGTTTGTTGTTCATACTTGTTTCGTGCAACCCACCCGGTCAGGAACTTCGACATCATCAATAGGCGTTGCCGACTCATTTACCAGGCTAGGCCATATTCCACATCCCATACAAAAAAGAGTCCCCCCGTTTGCACCAGGAAAACTCTCTCTACGCCTTTATATCGCTGGGCTTTTCCTATTGCAGGTCGCCAGCATGAATGCTCGATTGTCCTTACACTGACATCGCTTTTCCTAAACAAACCAAGTCTGTTCGTTACACGAAAAGCGAAAAGCAACTGCATGTACTAATCAATGTATGACTTTAAAAATCCCTCAAGCCGCGCCTTGACGGCTGGCCACTCCCTGTCGAGTATGCTGTAGTAAATCGTGTCTCTTACATACCCGTCAGGCAAAATCATATGGTTTCGCAAAACGCCCTCTTTGACTGCGCCAAGCCGCTCAATTGCTTTTTGGGACCTGACATTCCGACTGTCCGTTTTCAGTTGAACTCGAATGGCTCCCGCCGTTTCAAAGCAATATTTTAACAGCAAGTATTTGGCTTCCGTATTGATGGAAGTCCTCCACATCGCAGGAGTCAGCCAGGTCGAACCGATCTCCAGGCTTTTGTTTGGAACAGAGATATCGTAAAATCTGGTGCTGCCTACTGCCTTTTGCGTCTTTTGTTCGACGATAACAAACGGAAAGGCATTCTTTTGTTCCAAAGCTTTCGAGACATACTCTTTTGCGTCCTCCAGTGACTGGATTCGCCCTTGTGTCAGCCCCCATATATCCGGGAACCGACCCGCCTCATACAAATCCTCGGCATGCCTCAGTTCCAGAGGAGCCAGCGTTACATTGACACCAGTTAGCACCAGTGGGGTTGTCATATTCATCCCAAATCTCATCCTTTCAGAGCTTTTTTGCTGAACAGACTCAACCAATACCGATCACAGAGCCAGCCTCCATCTGATGTATGTATTAGTACCAAGATTTTATATAGAGCTACTAGGTTTTAGTGGCATGAGCGTGCTGTTTTCTGCTCATCATCATATCACAACGTGGAAAAAAGTGGACAAAATTTGACAGCGCGAACAAACTTCGATCTCGTGCAAAAGCTCACTCTATTTTCACACAGTTACCAATTCCTATAATTTACAAAGAAAATGCATAGTGTTAAAATTCAAAAGGATAAAAAAGGAAAATGCAGGGAAACCAGGTTAGAAGGTGGAACGAGATGGACGAAAGTGTAGGCACTCTTCAATTTACTACCATCGGTGATATCATAAAAAAGCATAGGGAACAGGCTAGTCTCAGTATCACACAGCTATCAAACCTCTCGGGGGTACACAAGGGCGTCATTTCCAAAATCGAATTGGGAGATACCAAACGACCAGAGTTGAGAACAATCAAAGCGATTTCACATGTGTTGGAAATCCCTTATCAAAAAATTGTTGCGCACTATATTGACGTCGAGAAACGAGTAGAAACCTTAAAGGAACTGCTTTTGGAGGCCGTACAATTCGCGAACGAGCCATTAGTCTCAAAAGTTGCCGTAAAGCTTCTTGAATCTCCCCAAGAAGATACATATAACGCAATAGAACAGCTATATCTTCTGACGAAAAACTTGACAGAAACAGCTTTTCAATTGTTGCTATACAAGATCATCGCTCAATACGCAAGAGAGCGTGGCGTGCCTCCATACGTTGCAAAAAGCCTGCTGCAAATATATTTGATCGAGCGACTTGATTTAAAACAAATGGAGGATTCATTCAAAGCTGGCGAGGAAATTCTGTATTACGTGGACTTCCTGTCTCAAGAAGAAAAAATCATCTATTATTTCAGAATGGGGCTTCAAGCTTTTGCCATCAAGAAGTACAAGCAGTGTATTGAACTTTGCGAAGCAGGTCTGGCTTTGGAGACGACTGAAACAGAACTAAAAGCCAGGGCCTATTTGGCAATGATCAACTCATACTATTTCTTGGACAATTTTGACGCAGTAGAAAAGCATTTAGATGTCTTTGAAAAGTTTCGATATGATTTTGTTACAGACGCAACCAAGACGACCCGTGGTATTGTTAAAGCAAGACTAAAAAAATACGATACAGCCATTCCGCTACTTCGACGTTGCTTGGATGAGGTTAGCAAGGATATAAAGATTCACGTTGTAACCGAACTGCTTGATGTTTATTTTCAAACAGAAGACATGGACTCCATAGCAGAACTGCTCGCACGGGAGGAAGAGTTTTTGCCTGATTCTCCGCAAACACCCTATAAACATGTCTCGATTGGAATCTATCATCAACACAAAGGGAATTACATGGTGAGAATGGGGCAGCTTGACGCCGGGATGAACAGCTACGTTACCAGTTTGCAAGCATATGGAACAGTTAATGCCGAAGAAGAAATTGTCAAATGTATGGCAGATATTTTTTCCTATTTCTCCAACAATTCCAAGTCTATGGATTTACATTTTGTAGATATGATTCACCAAGTATATAATAATTATATTGGTAAAAACCGTAAATAAAAGGAGGCTAGTAACATGAAAAAAGCAATTGCTATGATATTCTTATCTTTAACTCTGTTTGTTTCTGCCCACTATCTGCCTGGTGACCAAGTGAACTCCCCGTCAAACACGGTAGTTCAACGAGTAGTTGACCCTGGCTATTAATCTAGAAGTAAAAAATCGCTTCAACTAAGAACGCTCAATGAGCGTTCTTTTTGCTTTTCATGTAAATTCAAGTCGAAATATGTAGAACTTCTCAAGGCTTTTATTTTTATTAACATGCATGCGACAGCCTTTACAATAAGGACATTCAGATTGCAAATATGCCAAAGGAGTGAGCGTGCAAAAGACTAGCTAACTGGACAACGGTTTCTTTGCTATGACATTTCTTGCAAAGGTTTTCAACCAATTAGAATAAAAACCCAATATTTTGCTAGGAAGGGTATCGTTTTGGAAAAGGAAAAACTTGAACTGATTATAGAACAATTGCGACAACAATTATGCCAGATAGTAAAAGAAAAAGGTTTATCCGATGCTTCCGTGGTTGAGCTAAGCCAAAAACTCGACATTTATATCGTTCAATATCAACTTAAACACGGAGAAGAAAAAAATGGCGAGTTCTGAATCGGGAACACGATTATGTGGAGTAATGAACGAACTCAGCGTATATATTCATAGAGCCAGCCCTCATCAGATGTACATATTGCAGTACCAAGGTGTTACGTATGAAGATTTTTTTCTGAATATTCATTCCCTGTTGAGACTGGCTTTATGATGAAGCGCAAAACGCATCATGAATTATAGGGTTACAGAAAGACGTTTCCTACTCCGAAACACCCTCCACATTCTCCCTCATCAACGACCAGTAAATCATTTCTCCGTCTCTAGCTGTCTCTTGAAAATTCAATTTTTCCAAAATCCTCGCAGAGTCAGCATTATGTATAAGGCATCTGGCTGTGATCGCTTTCACCTCTGCTTGTGAAAATGCCCACTTTACCAACCCTTTCGCTGCCTCCACTCCAAAGCCTTGCTTCCGCTCCTGCCTAATAATGCCATAGCCGATATCGACTTCTCCCAGCTCATTCGGTCTTCCTTTAAAACCCGCATCTCCAATAATCGTGTTTCCGTCTTCTTTCACGATCATCCAGGATTCGAACCCTGTTGGTTCTCCGACAAGCTCCAGATTTTTAATGATCTTTGGCAACGTTTCGATGGCATCCTCATCCGGCCAGCCGTTGCCCAGGCGATAGCCGTCCACTAAAAGCTCATCGAAGTTTCCTCGCAAGATCGACTCCGCGCTGCTTTTCGTAAACGGCGTTAAAACAAGTCTTTCCGTCGTGATTCGTTTGTCTTTCATCTGGTGTTTAGCTCCTTTTTTCACTTTTGGCGCTTATCATAAAAATGATCGTCCGCTCATCATCATAGCACGCCATGGAAAATAGTCGATTAACTGAGTCTTAATTTTCAAAATCGGACCGACTGAAAACGTGAACAACCTTCTCCCGATTCCCCTTTTCCCCCTGCACAAAAAAAGAGTCTCCCTGCCCCCCTCCAGGAAAACTCTCCGCTCCCTACCTTGTCACCCCGCTCAACAACAGCCGATGCAACCCGCTGATCAGGCACACCCCCGCCGTGACAAAAAAAGCGATGAAGTACGAGTGATGCCAGTTGCCCAAAAGACCTGCCACCACGGGACTGAGGACAGCCCCGACCGACAACACGGCAGAGTAAATGCTGAACACGCTGCCGTACATTTCGCGCGGAGTGTGGATCGTCAAGGTCGTGGCAAAAGCCGGGAACAGCATTCCGAAGCATGCGCCGAGGCAGAACATCATCACCTGAATCGGAATCGCCAGACCCATCGCCAGCATGTACATCAAAAGGCTGAGGATGCCAAGCCCCGCAAATGACCGCGTTTCGATCGCTACCTTGTGCAGCCAAAACTGGCTGAGGATCGCGAGCGCTCCCAATCCTTTCAGGCTGAACAAAATTCCCGTAACGGCTGGCGACATCCCTTGCTTTTGCACGAGCAGCGGCACTTCGTAAATGATCGTCCCTTGCGCGTAGATGATGGCAAACCCGCCGAGAAAAGCCGGATACAGCATCCGATTTTCCATGATCGCGAGCAGGCTCTGTTTGCCTGATATGTTCGGCTTGGAGGGCGCTGCCTGGTCGCTGCCGCTGTCCACTACTCTGGAAGGAAGGACGAGCCAGGAAAAAACGCCTGCCACGATCATGATGTAACCCAAAATGACGAACGACTGGCCGTAGCCGAACTGTACCGCAAAAAAGCTCCCGACCGCTGGCGAGACGATCCCGGCTGTCGTGAGCACAAGTCCTTTTTTGCCCATGATTTCGCCCTGTTCCAGCGCGGTTTTGCCTGTCTCCCCCAGCATGGCGGAACAGGCGGGCGAGACGAACGCCATGACGAAGCCAAGCATCAGGCGAAACGAAAAAAATGCCCCGGCATGCGTCACGAGTCCTTGTCCAATCAGCATTACCCCAGCCAGGATCAGGCCTCCGGCAATAAACCATTTCTTCGGAAAACGGTCGAGAAAAGGGCCTGCGATGAGATTGCCGCTCAGATTGCTGATGGCATAACCGCCCAGCACGAAGCCGATCATCGCGGCGGATACGCCCAATATATTCAAGTACGGCGCCAGCAGCGGCGTTTGCGCGTGCATGTCAAAGGCAACGAGAAACAACACGACCAACAGCAGAACCCTCAAAGCATTCCCATCCTCTCATCCCGCCAGTCTTTGTCCCAGTATATGAGGGGAGTCGTCCAAGTAGGATAGGAAAAGCTTTCTGAATTGCCAAAAACAAGCAGCTTTTCTCGCTTGCATCCTGTATGATGGAAAAAAATGAAAAGGCTGGTGAGTCAAGCTATGATCGTTTTGCAAACAGAGCGTCTTGTTCTGCGGCGCGCGCACGCGGAAGACGATGCGGCCTTTATTTTCGGGCTTTTGAACGAGCCATCCTGGTTGCAGTACATCGGTGATCGCGGCGTCCGCACGTTGGCAGATGCGCAGCAGTACATCGTCAACAGCTTGCAGGCAAGCTACGAAAGCTACGGCTTTGGCTTGTTTGTCGTCGCAGAAAAAGCAACAGGCACTCCGGTAGGCTTGTGTGGCCTCATAAAAAGAGATTTTCTGGAGGATGTCGATATCGGCTATGCTCTCTGTCCTCCCTATTGGGGAAAAGGGTACGCCTTCGAAGCGGCCTCCGCTGTTTTGGACTACGGGCGCGAGGCGTTCGGGCTGAAACGGATCGTCGCGATCACGGACAAGGCGAATGATGCATCCGGCAAATTGCTGGAGAAGCTGGGCTTGCGCTGGGAAGGCTACGTTCGCAAGCAGCCCGATCAGGAAGAGCTGAAGTTCTTCTCCATTGATTTCCCCTCCTAAGACTTTAGGCAAAAAAGCCGTTAGCAAGCCCGTCTTTAAGCGAGCAAATCTTTCAGTCAAGCGCGCCGGAACACGAAAAACAGGACCCCGCAATTCCTGCGAAGTCCTGTTCTACTCTCCTGCCACTTACGATTGAACAGCTTTCAACCCGAGCGAGCTTTCATGGAATTTGATGGACGAATGCTTATCCATCGCTACCCGAAGCTGGTACTCGCTTTCGAACAGCATGACCGGACGTCCGTAGCGGTCTGTCACGGTTTTGTTCTTCACGGCATCGAGCGCCGCTTTGTCGCCTTCCAGCCAGCGGGCAATCTGATACGGCATTCTCGTCAGCATAATATCGACGCCATACTCTGCTTTGAGTCGGTATTCCAGCACCTCAAACTGCAAGACGCCGACTACGCCGAGAATCAGTTCTTCCATTGGATAGGTGCGGAATAATTGTACCGTCCCTTCCTCTGTCAGCTGCATGATGCCTTTTTGGAACTGCTTGTGCTTCATCGCGTCTTTCACCATGACTTTGGAGAAAAACTCAGGCGAGAAGTGCGGCATTTCCTCGTACTCGAACGACTGGCCGACACAGAGCGTGTCTCCGATCTGGAAAATGCCCGGATCGAACAAGCCGATGACATCGCCTGCGA
Organism: Brevibacillus sp. FSL K6-0770; assembly: GCF_038000275.1. Taxonomy (NCBI): domain Bacteria; kingdom Bacillati; phylum Bacillota; class Bacilli; order Caryophanales; family Paenibacillaceae; genus Brevibacillus; species Brevibacillus sp. FSL K6-0770. The sequence goes on along the minus strand of NZ_JBBOBQ010000001.1, from coordinate 2,239,423 downwards.
ACGACTCCTCGACGATCTCGCGGTCTTGCGCCATGAACTGCACAGGCTGCGCCAGCTTGATGTCTTTGCCCAGACGCACGTGCTTCACGGCCATGCCGCGCTCGAACTTTCCGGAGCAAATGCGCAAGAAAGCGATACGGTCGCGGTGAGCCGGGTTCATGTTGGCCTGGATTTTGAAAATAAAGCCGGAGAACGGATTGGTGTACGGATCGATCATGCCGGCATTGCTCTTTTTCGCGGAAGGCGCTGGCGCCATTTGCAGGAAGTTGTCCAGGAAAGTCTGCACGCCGAAGTTGTTGATCGCGCTTCCGAAGAACACAGGTGTCAGCTGTCCTTGGGCAATCAGTTCGGGATCGAACTCATCCCCTGCTACGTCGAGCAGAGAAATTTCGTCTTGCAGTTGCTGCCACAGCTCCTGACCGACGCGGTCGCCGATCAGCGGGTCTTCGGCTCCCTCTACCGGGAAAAACGAGATATCTTCATGCTGCGTGTTGGTCTGATACAGCTCGACGCGGGATTTCATGCGGTCGTACACTCCGCTGAAGTAGCTTCCCATGCCGATCGGCCAGTTCATCGGGTACGAACGGATGCCCAGTACGCGCTCGATTTCTTCCAACAGCTCAAACGGGTCTTTCCCGTGACGGTCCAGCTTGTTGACGAATGTAAAAATCGGAATGCCGCGCATCCGACAGACCTTGAACAGCTTGATCGTCTGCGCCTCCACCCCTTTTGCCACGTCGATGATCATGACGGCAGCGTCGGCAGCAGTCAGGGTGCGGTACGTGTCTTCACTGAAGTCCTGGTGACCAGGAGTGTCCAAAATATTGATGTGGTGCCCGTTGTATTCGAAGTCCATCGCACTGGACGTAACGGAGATTCCGCGCTTTTTCTCGATCTCCATCCAGTCGGAGGTAGCGTGCTTGGAGTTTTTCCGGCCTTTGACCACCCCTGCTTCGCGAATGGCTCCGCCGTAGTAAAGCAGCTTTTCCGTCATCGTCGTTTTACCCGCATCCGGGTGGGAGATGATGGCAAAGGTGCGTCGTTTTGCTATCTCATTTTCCCATTGGGGATTGGTTTGACTCATCAATCATTCTCCTGTCATCGCGAATAAGTAGCCAGATTGTTTTCCTATACGATTATACCGACAAATGCGTGCTGCATCCACCTAGTAATTTTTCTTCAAACCGTTATAATATTTAGTAGTAAAAATTTTTTGACTGCATGATGTACATACTTGACCAATTAACGTTTTCATACTTACACAGGAGGGACTCCATGACGACCAATCTGGAAACACGCGCGGCTGATTTTCGCGCCTATGTGAAAAAAATGACCAGCTACAACCAGGCACTCGCAGTTCTGCAATGGGACAAAGCAACGCAAGCGCCACGCAAAGGGATGGATGCCCGCTCCGAGATTATCGGCGTGCTCGCTGGCGAACAGTTCAAGCTGGCGACATCCAAAGAAATGGAAGCGTTTTTAACCGAGCTCGGCGAACCTTCCGCACTGGAAGCGCTCGATGAGATCACGCGTCACAGCGTGCTCGAATGCAAAAAAGAATTTGACCGCAACAAGCAGATTCCGGCTGAGAAATACCAGGAATTTGTCGTTTTGACCTCCCAGGCGGAAACGGTATGGGAAGAAGCCCGCGCCAACAACGACTTCTCGATGTTCCAGCCGTACCTGGAAAAAATCGTGAACTTCCAGCTGGAGTTTATCGAATATTGGGGACACGACGGCAAAAACAAGTACAACACCTTGCTCGACCTGTACGAGCCGGGCATGACAGTCGATCAGCTCGATCCGATCTTCGCCACCCTGCGCGAGAAAACCGTCAAGCTGGTCAAAGCAATCGCGGAATCGCCGAACAAGCCGGACACCGCTTTCTTGAACAAAAACTTCCCGATTGCCGAGCAGGAGGCGTTCAGCCGCTTCATTTTGGAAAAAATCGGCTACGACTTCAAGGCGGGCCGCATGGACAAGAGCGCCCATCCGTTCTGCACCACCTTCAATCCGGGCGACGTGCGCATTACGACTCGCTACGACGAAACCGATTTCAACTCGGCGCTGTTCAGCTGCATCCACGAAGCGGGTCACGCCATGTACGAACAAAACATCAATCCTGAGCTTTTGTTCACGCCGCTCTGCGACGGTACTTCGATGGGCATTCACGAGTCCCAGTCCCGCTTCTGGGAGAACATGATCGGACGCAGCCTGCCGTTCTGGAACCACTTTTTCGCTGATTTGCAAAAAGCATTCCCGGCCCAATTCGAAGGCGTATCCGTGGAAGACCTCTACCGGGCGATCAACTCTGTCACTCCGTCCTTCATCCGTACAGAGGCTGACGAGCTGACGTACAACTTGCACGTCATGATTCGCTACGAGATCGAAAAAGGCTTGATCAACCAGACGATCCAGGTTGCCGATCTGCCGAAAATCTGGAACGAAAAAATGCAGGAATACTTGGGCGTGGAACCGCCTACCGACACACTCGGCGTTCTCCAGGACGTGCACTGGTCCGGCGGCAGCTTCGGCTACTTCCCGACTTACTCGCTCGGCAACGTGTACGCGGCCCAATTCGCCCACGTCATGAAGCAGGAAATCAGCGGCTTCGAAGACTTGCTGGCAAACGGCGACTTCGCTCCGATCCGCGCTTGGTTGAAAGAAAAAATTCACCAGTACGGAAAAATGAAAAGCCCGCGTGAACTCGTGCAAGCGATCACGGGCGAAGGCACCAACGCGACCTACCTGATGGAATACTTGGAGAAAAAATATACCGACATCTACAAGCTGTAATGTGTAGATGGTTGTACCCACAGCGTTCCCAATCCGGGAGCGCTTTTTTCACGGATCGCTTGAAATCGCTTCCTTTTTGTTCACCTTCTATCCACGATTTCTTCACGCCTTATTCACACCTGCCCAGCCACAAACTCACAAAAGAGGAGTATGATAAGCGTGTAAAACATTTCCACCAAGTGAGGGGTAATCCTTATGATTCAACAATTGTCGCGCTGGTTGTGGGGCAAAGAAGAACACGAAGCCGTTCCTTTCGAGACAAAAAAATACGTCCGCAATGAAATGGAACAATTCATCACGAATGAGCCGGAGCACATGCTGCCGTACGCTCAGCTGTAAGATCGAACCTAATCACACTTTTACCGATAAGCTGCCAGCGTTTGGCAGCTTTTTTTGCCTGTTTCTGTAAGCGCTCTCCTCTGTGCTACAATCAAATCAAGGAAAACAATCGGAGGGATCATCTTGGTGGAATTTACGGAAAAATGGCTGCCTACTTACATCCGCCGCGATTTGACAGTGTTGTTTTGCGGCATCAATCCCGGGCGCGTATCGGCCACAGCCGGATTCCACTACGCGAACCCGGCGAATTTGTTTTGGCGCGGCTTGTTCGAGGGCGGGCTTACCGCAAGACAACTGCTGCCGGAAGAAACCTCGCTGCTGTTGGATTACAACTACGGCATTACCGATCTCGTCACGCGCCCTACCCGCTCCTCTTCTGATCTCACGCGCGAAGATTTTGACACAGGCGCAGAGCAGTTCGTGCACATGATCCAAACGTACCGCCCGCGCGTCATCTGCTTTAACGGAATTACGGCTTTTCGCCATGCAACAGGCCAGAAAAAAGCCGCTGTCGCGCTGGGTCTGCAACCAGAGAAGGCATTCGCTACCAATGATTGGGCAGGCAGCTACTTGTTCGTCATCCCGTCCACGAGTGGAGCCAACGCCTCATTCACACGCGCGGAACGCATCGCCAAATTCGCCGAGCTGAGCGACTTTTTGCGCCAAAAAGACTGGCATCCGCTTCCCTTGCCGCCCAACTGAAGCGCCATGAGTGTCATCCGCTTGGGCCGCCGCGTATGATAATCGTACGTTTCTTTTGCAAGGGAGGCGCAAAACGGATGGACGACCTCATCGGCAAAATCGAGCAAAAGTACGCGCTGAAAGTATTGCAGCAGGAAACACTTCGCGAGACGCCCAAGTCGCTCGTCGTCTTTCTCGATACCTCGATCGGCAAGTTTATCGGCAAAATTTCGTACTTACCGAAAGAACGCCAGCACTTCATTTTGAACGCCGAAGCGCATTTGCGCAAAAAAGGCATTCTCATCCCCGGCATCCAGCGCACGAAAAGCAACCAGCGCTCGATTGTGTACAAAGACAACTTGTTTGTGCTGCACCAATGGTTTTCCTGGCCGAAAATCGCCTACAGCTCACCGAAAAAGCTGGAACAGGTCGGAGCCGCACTAGGGCGCTTCCATCTGCAATCGCTCGGTTTTACTTCCAAGCATGGCGAGCTGTACAACGGGGCGAAAAAATGGTCGGAGGAATACAAGACGGATCTGGCTGCACTGGAAAAATGGGAGCAGCGCCACATGAGCAAAAAGAATCCGAAATCGACGACGATTGTGGAATACTTGCCTTATTTTCGCCAGGCAGGGCTTGCGGCGCGAGAACAGTTGAAATCATCCGCCTACTTTTCCAGCTGGAAAAAGCTTGCCCTGCGCAAGCATTTCCTCTGCCACGGAGATTTCAACAACGGCAATTTGCTCACGCGCAACCAGCAAATCGCGATTATCGACTGGGAAGACGTCCGCTACGATTTTCCTTCCAAAGACATCAGTCGCGTCCTCTCGCTCGCCATGCGCAAGGCAGGAAGCTGGAACGAGCCGTTGTTTACGTCTTTGTTGCGGGCCTACTTGCAGGAAAATCCGCTGTCTGCCGAGCAGCTGCATTTGCTGTTTGTCGATCTGACCTTCCCACATATCATGGAACGGTTTTTGCGCATGAAGCAGTATGAGGAGATGGAAGTGGCCGAGATTCAGAAGTTTTGCACGCGTGAGGCGATCAAGACCGCCTATATGCTGGATGAACTAAAAGCCCTCGCGTAAAGACGAAAGGCAGCTGCCTGTCTTGCGCGAGGGCCTATTGGGCTTTTTTCCTGTTTGGGCTGGTCTGGTCTTCTACGGTTGCGCCGTTTTGACCAGGGCGCTTTGCTGCCGCACGTACGCAATCAGGTCAGCAGCCATATCGTAATAGTTGAAAGGCGTAATCAGGTAAATCCCGTTGAAATAGCGGACAGCCGTGTCGAGCAGTTCTTTGGCGATGGCGATGCCTTCCTGCCTGGCCGCTGGTCCCTGCACTTTTTTCATCCGTTCCAAGGCTTCCGCCGAAAGCTTGATGCCAGGCACTTCATTGTGCAGGAACTCGGCATTTCTTGAACTGGTCAGCGGCATGATGCCGATAAAAACCGGGATGCCTATGTGCTTGGTCGCCTCGTGTACAAGGCGAATCGATTCGACGTCATACACAGGTTGGGTCATGATGTAATCAGCCCCTGCCTCGACTTTCTTTTCCAGCCGGGCGACAGCCGCTGCCATGTTGCGCACGTTCGGGTTGAAGGCTGCGCCCACGATGAACTGGGCTTTTTGCTTGAGCGGTCGTCCCGAGAACGAGACGCCTTCGTTCAACTGCTTCACCATGCGGATCAAATCGAACGAAGTGACATCAAACACCGAGCTTGCCCCCGGCAAATCGCCGAAGCGGGACGGGTCGCCCGTGATGACGAGAATCTGGTCGATGCCAAGCGCGTGCAGCCCCATCAGATGGGATTGCTGCCCGATCAAGTTGCGGTCACGGCAGGCAATATGCAAAAGCGGATCGATCCCGTGTCTCGTTTTCATCAGCGCTCCGAGCGCCATGTTGCTCATCCGCACCGTCGCAAGCGAATTGTCTGCCAGCGTGATCGCGTCTGCCCCTGCTTTGTGCAGCTCGCAGCAGCCGTCCAGAAACTGTTCGGCGTCGAGATCGCGCGGCGGATCAAATTCGACGATGATCGTTGTAGCTGTTTTCACCCGTTCCACGATGCTTGGCTTCTCGCGCTCGTGAATGCTTTGTACCGTTATGTGCGGACGCTCCGCCAACGCAATCGTTGGATTCACGCGCGCTTGCGGTTTTTGCCCTGCGAGCGCGTCTGCTATCGCCTTCACGTGTGCAGGGGTCGTTCCGCAGCAGCCGCCGATCAGGCGCACTCCCTGATCGCGCAGGCGCAAGGCGCTTTCGGCAAAATAGTCGGGAGACGACTTGAAGGCGTATTCCCCGTCCGTCATTCCCAGCCGCCCCGCATTGGGGAACGCTGACAGAAGCGAATCATCCGGGAAGATCGTGCTTTCAAAAGAGCGCAAAATTTCAGCCGGACCCAAGCGGCAGTTCAGACCGATGACGTCTGCTCCTGCCTGTTTCAGTTGCGGAAAAGCATCCGTCAGCGAGTAGCCGTCGCGCGTGCGTCCGACTTCCAATGTCGCCAGTTGCGCAATGACGGGCACATCTGTCAGCGGACGAATGACCTCGATGGCGAGCAGCAGTTCCTCCAGATCGAGGAACGTTTCCAAAATCAGCGCGTCTACGCCTGCGTGCAACAGCGCGATCGCCTGTTCCTCGTACTGGTCCCGATACTCATCCAGTACCTTTTTCTTCACCCGTCCAGCCAAAATCGAGCCGATGCTGCCTGCCACGTACGCATCGTCCTGAGCGGCTTCGCGGGCAATCGCCACGGCAAGACGGTTGATCCGCGCCACTTTGTGCTCCAAACCGTAGCGGCTGAGCGCATCCCGGTTCGCGGAAAATGTATTCGTCTCCAAAAGGCGCGCTCCTGCCTGATAGTACGACGCATGAACTTCGTGCACCACGCGCGGATTGGACAAACACAACTCTTCAAAGCTGACGCCAACCGGGGCGCCCAGCGCATGCAGCTGGGTCGCCATGGCTCCGTCTCCGACCAGCAGGTGCTCCTGCAAATACTCCCGTAAGTCTTGCTTGCTCGTCGTCAACTCAATCCCTTCTCTCCCATTTTCATTAGACGATCTATACTTCAAACACCGACGGACCTGCGTTAAAGTAACGCGCTTCCGGGTGGGCAAATACCATCGCGGATACAGAAGCTTCCGGCTCCATCATGAAGCCTTCTGTCAACTGGATGCCGATGTCTTCCGGCCGCAGCAGGCGGAACAGTTGCGCCTGGTCTTCCAAGTTCGGGCAAGCCGGATAGCCGAACGACACGCGAATGCCTCGATAGCGGGCACCGAAGCGCTCCAGCATGGTCATTTCCGCCGGATCAGGAATCCCCCATACATCGCGCATTACGTGGTGAATCCGCTCCGCAAAAGCTTCCGCCAGCTCCAGAGCCAATGCTTGCAAAACGTGCGAGCGCAAGTAGTCGCCGCGTTCCTTCAGTTCAGTCGAGCGCTCGCGAATGCCGCCGCCTGCTGTCACCGTCAAAAATCCGACGTAATCCATCTCCTTGCTCTCGACCGGACGCAAGAAATCGGACAGGCACAGATGCGGCTCTTCCGGCTGACGCGGGAACGAGAATCGTTCCAGCACTTTGCTGTGGTCGTTTGGATCGTAGACGATAATATCGTTGCCGTCCGCTTGCGCCGGGAAAAACTGATAGGCACCGTGCGCCTTGATCGTTCCGTGCTGCTTCGCTTCATTCAACAGCTCCTCGACTATCCCGTACAGTTCCAACGCCTTTTCGTCGCCCGCTTCCAGCAATTTTTCCACGTTTCCACGCACACCGAGATGCTTGCCGAGCAGCATGCGCAAATTCAGGTACGGTTGCAAATGGCTGATCGGGTACTGGCGCAGCACGTGTCGCTCGCAGTCTGGCGGCAGCTGAATCGGAACGGTTCTGCTAATGGCCGAACGGGCCGGCAGCGGAGCTTTTTTCTCCTGCACCACCACGGGTTGCGCCGTTGCCGCCGCTTCAGCGAGTTCTTGCTGCTCAGCGACCAGACGCTCGCGCTCGTTCGGGTTTTGCAAACGGTTGACGAGGTCGAGTCCGTCCATCGCATCCTTGGCGTACAACACGATTCCGTGGTATTCCGGCGCGATCCGGTTGGAAGTGAATTTGCGCGTCAAAGCCGCACCTCCGACCATCATCGGCACATCGATTCCCGCTGCTTTCAAGTCTTGCGCGGTAATGACCATTTGCTGGGCGGATTTGACCAAAAGACCGGACAACCCGATCGCATCCGGCTTCTCTTCCCGGCAAGCGGCAATCAGTTGCTCAGGCGGCACCTTGATCCCCAGGTTCACTACGTTGTAGCCGTTGTTTGCCAAAATGATTTCCACCAGATTTTTGCCGATGTCGTGCACGTCGCCTTTGACTGTCGCCAGCAAAATCTTGCCTTTGGCCGCCGCATCGCTCTTTTCCATAAACGGCTCCAAAAACGAGACGGACGCTTTCATGACTTCCGCGCTTTGCAGCACTTCCGCTACGATCAGCTGGTTTCCGTTAAACAGGCGGCCGACCTCTTCCATTCCTGACATCAACGGGCCGTTAATAATTTCAAGCGGCGCATACTTTTCCAGAGCCAGCTTCAAATCGTCAGTCAAGCCATCCTTGGAGCCTTCGACGACATATCGGGCGAGGCGCTCTTCCAAAGTCAGCGTGGAAGCTTCCACCCGCACTTCTTTTTTCTTCTGGCGGTAAAATTCGGTGAATGCAGCCAGTGTTTCGTCGTTTGTCTCGAACAGCAGCGCTTCCGCCAGCTTGCGCTCATCCTCGGGAATCGACGCGTAGCGCTCCAGCTTTTCTGTATTGACGATGGCAAAATCGAGTCCGGCAACCGTCGTGTGGTACAAAAACACGGCGTTGAGCACTTCGCGGCCCGCTGCTGGCAGCCCGAAAGACACGTTGCTGACCCCGAGAATCGTTTTGCACAGCGGCATCGCTTCTTTAATGAGGCGAATCCCCTCAACCGTCTCCTTGGCGGAACCGATGTACTGCTCATCCCCTGTACCGACCGGGAACACCAGCGGGTCGAAAATGATGTCTTGCGGGGCAATTCCGTACTGGTTGACCAAAATATCGTACGAGCGCTTCGCCACTTCCAGCTTCTTCTCGCGCGTGACAGCCATGCCCGCTTCCTCGATCGTTCCGACGACTACAGCCGCTCCGAACTTTTTGATCAGCGGCGCTACTTCTTCAAAGCGCTCCAGGCCGTCTTCCAGGTTGATCGAGTTGAGAATCGCTTTTCCCTGGGAATAGCGCAGGCCCAGCTCCATTACTTTTGCATCCGTCGAGTCGATCATCAGCGGAGCCTTGACCTTTTTCACGACGAATTGCAGGAATTTTTCCATATCGGCGTATTCATCCCGATCCGGGTCAGCCAAACAAATATCGATGACGTGAGCGCCGCGTTTTACTTGTGCCCGGGCGATATCTGACGCTTCCTCGTATTGGCCTGCGGCGATCAAGTCGCGGAATTTTTTCGAACCGATGACGTTTGTGCGCTCCCCTACCAACAGCGGGCGACTGTCATCTTCCACGTACACGACTTCGATGCCGGATACCGCGCTGACAGCCTGATCGACAGCCTGACGTGGCTTGCAGTCTTTCAATGCTTCTGCCATCGCCCTGATATGGTCGGGCGTCGTTCCGCAGCAGCCGCCCGCCACGTTCAGCCAGCCTTGTTCTGCAAAAGCGCGCATTTTCGTCGCAAGCCCTTGCGGCGTCTCATGGTAATGTCCGTTTTCATCCGGCAAGCCCGCATTGGGGTAACAGCTCACTCCGCATTGAGCCAGTCCGGACAGCGTGCGCAGATGGTCGCGCATGAACTCGGGGCCGGTCGCACAGTTCAGCCCAACGGACACGGGCTTCAAATGCTCAAGCGAGATATAAAACGCCTCGATGTTTTGACCGGCAAGAGTCGTGCCCATCGGTTCAATCGTCCCGGACAGCATGACGGGCAACTCCACATCCAGCTCTGCGAACGCTTTGCGGATGCCGATTCCCCCCGCCTTGACGTTCAGCGTATCCTGCGATGTTTCCAGCAGCAGCACGTCGGCTCCGCCAATGATCAGTCCTTTTGCCTGACGATAGTAGGACTCCACCAGCTCCTCGAAGGTGACGCCGCCTGTCAAAGCGAGCGTTTTCGTCGTCGGTCCCATTGCCCCTGCCACGTATCGCGGCCACTCGGTTGTGCTATAGGCATCTACGGCTTCCTTCGCCAGACGGGCCGCAGCGATGTTTAACTCCAAATCCTTGTCGGCGACATCGTACTCGGCCAACACGACGGAGGTGGCTCCGAATGTATTCGTCTCGACGATGTCCGCTCCCGCCTCCAAATATTTTTCGTGGATGGATCGAATGACGTCTGGTCGCGTCAAGTTCAAAAGCTCGTTGCAACCATCGTAGGCTTCGCCGCCAAAATCATCGGCGGTCAAGTTCGCCTGTTGCAGCATCGTGCCCATCGCACCGTCCAGAATCAGAATTTTCCGGGAAAGCTGTTCGCGAAAAGTGGGTTTCATTGACGTACTCCTTTTCTCCCTTGCGGCGTTTATTCTCGGCAGTTTTTTTGCACAAAAAAATCCTCTTCTTTGAAAGAAGAGGATTTGTCCGCGGATACAATTGCGCCTGAACCATCCTCTCATCTTTCAAAGCCGTAGCTTTGCTGGAATTGGCACCGGATTTTAACCGGTTGCCGAGGCTTCATCAGGCCAGTCCCTCTGCCTCTCTTGATAAGAGTTGTACCATGGTATTCATTTTTGACTTTCAGGTTTCATGTTTGACAGTATCTTAACACCGCGTCCTGTCTACGTCAATTGAGAATTTGTCTATTATTTACTGCTTTTCTCCCCGACTGCGCCCATTTTTGTGCTTACCGGGCATCCGCCCACGCCAATCTGTGCGATCGTGTATAGACTGTAGCATAACGGAAAGGAGGGGGAACAAACGTGAGTACATCTTACTGCGGAAATGGCATCTTTGGAGACTGCTTCGCACTGGTGCTCGTACTGTTTATCCTGCTGGTCATTGTTGGGTGTTCGTGTGACGACTGCTAGGTAAATGACAAGAAGAGGCTATCCCCCCGCCTTCCAGCTGGCTTGCGGGATAGCCTCTTTTTCTTGTCCTTACGGCTCGATTACAGCCTCGCCGCTTTTGGCATCGATGGTAATGAAACTGCTTGCCAGCTCTTCCTCGCTCCACGGAATGTACGCGAGTCTCGGACGATCCAGCCAATCGTTTTCCTGATCTTTTAACAGGTAAACAAGCCTGAGTGGCATGACGCGCAAAAACGACTCGGCAGCCTTTTGTTTGGAAACGACCTCGGCTGACGAAGGAAGCTCTATCAACTTGTGAGTCTCTCGCCAATTCCGGAAGCTGTTTACCTTCCCGGTCGAAGGGTCTACCGACACCTCGTAAGCGGCATCTGGCCCCTTGTCCAACACCGGAATCCCATCCTTGCTCATGACATAGCGGAATACCCAGTTGCCTGACGAAACCGGATTGGCTGCGCCAGGTTCCATCACTTGTGCAAGCTGCACTTCTTTTACGCCCGGATCGGCGTATTTGGCCAAAAAGAACACGGCTGCCTGCTCGGCCTGTTCGCGCTTCACGGTCACTTGCGTATTTGTGCGGGGAACGCGCAACCCAACTACCTGGCTCGTCTTCGCGTCGATCGTCACTTCATGCCAGCGGTCTTTGCTATCTGCCCAGTTGAATGATTTGTTCTTTTGGTGATCATCTACGGATTCCCGATAGGACATGCCTTCGACGTTGACGCCAAATTCCGTTTGCAAAAGCGCCTTCGCCTCTTCCTTCGTACGCACGATGACAGGCTGTTCGTGTGTCTCGAACGCATCTGCCTGCGGCTGCTCCCGCTGCAGCTGATCGTAGGCAAAGCCGTTGTTTCCCGTACCGTAGTTGATCTTGCCGCTATGCGCATCAATGTACCAATCAAGGAAAACCGGCCTTCCTTGTTGGAAAAAGGAAACCGCTGCCCTGTATTCCAGTGTCGGCTGTTTCAGCGCCTTCCCTTCGGACATGTGCTGCACGTATACAAGCTTCATATTTGCGGCCAGCTCGTTTTCGGCGGCGCTTTTCGCCACAGCTTCCGCAGCATCCGGGAACGAAGACGGGGAATACGCTCTCGTCGGTTTGCTGAACATCAGAAGACGTCCGGAGCTGCCCAGTTCAATATCCAGCACATCTTCCATGACAGGTAACCCGTTATGATAACGCATGAATTTTTCCGCGCTATTCGATTCCACATGGCGATAGTTCGCGCTGTCAGCTCCAAGCAATCGGCCGAGAAGCTGCTTCGCTTGCTTTAACGCCTCTGCTTCATTTGGCTTTTGCGCTTCTTCGTTGCGGTCCCGCTGAATCCGGTACAGATCGATGTCTTGCCCGTTGCCGATTTCGCTCACCATCGCTGTCTGGCCTTCGTCGTTCACTTTGCCCAAAACCAGCGCCCAGCCATCTCGAGTCAGCTGTTTGTTGTAGACAACCGGGAACGGATTCAGTTCAGTCACGGAGGCGGCGAATTTGGCAAACAGCTTCTGCTCCTGCTCGTTCAACCTGCCGAAAAAGGCGACGCGCTCCTTTTTGTCCACCTGGACAGTCAAGACATCGTACGGGACAGGCTTGCCGTTTTCCAACCGCTGATAGCTGACGTTCATCCACGTTCCGTTGCGCCAATCCTCATCCGCATAAACTTCTGTCGCCTGATGCGCGTAAACCTTCGCTTCTTCACCGAGCGCGGTCTGCAAAAATGCTTGCGCGACTTTCTCTGCTTGCGCGGGCGCAATCGTTGTTTTCTCGCCGTCACTGCTTGCGTCCAGCAAGTAGCTTTCGATCCGCCCCGTCCGGGTGTCATACGCGACTTGTCCGATTGCCCTGTCCTTTTGCAGCAAGGTCACAAGCGCAATCCCATCCAGCGTCTCGCCTTTGCGCAGTGTGACACCGCCAAGCTCAGGGACTGCCTTTTGCAGCGGAGCCAGCGCTTGTTCCGGTGAAACGGCCTGCTCCGCGGTTTTGTCCGTTTGATGCGCCGCCGCTGCGCTCGTTCCATTTTTTTGCGGCGACATGGACGGCAGAAAGCCCTCTCGCACCCCTAGCACGGTCAATGCCAGACAAGCCGCAAGCGATCCCGCCATGACTAACTGCTTGTGATTTTTCTGCTTTTTCTTCCCGACCTCCATCCGAATCCTCTCTTCCATTTCCCGGGTAAACTTCACTTCCGAAGCTGCCGCTTTCCCTGCTTCGCGTACAGCTTCACGCAGCCCCTGATCTAGTTCCATTCCAATCCCTCCTTTTCACACAATGCCCGAAAATGTTTGCGCGCCCGATGCAGCTGCGTCCGTACCGCATCCTCGGAAATATCCAGCACTTGTGCTACTTCCTTAATTGACAAATCTTCATAGTAATGAAGTACCATGACCTTTCGATACAAAGGCGACAGCATCATGACTTTCTCGGCGATATGTACCTGGTCCAGTTGCTTGAAAACGGACGATTCCACGTTCCCTTCCGCCACTTGTTCCGGCACGGTTTCTTTCGGGGAGACAAACGTAGAAAAGATTTGCCGGAACGACCACGATCGCAAATACTTGCGCGATTCATTGATGGCAATCCGGTACAGCCATGTTTTCAAACTGCTCTCATGGCGAAACTGATCCAGCGACCGATAGGCTTTCAGGAACACTTCCTGTGTGATGTCTTCCGCGATTCCGCGATCTTTGACGATCATGTAGGCGAGCTGGACGATTTTGTCACCGTAGTCATTCATCAAAGTCGACAGCAGCGCATCCTTGGTCGGCTGCAAAGACCGCTCTGCCGCGTTAGCCTTTGCACTGGCATTCAGATTGACATTCACTTTGCTTCACCTCCTCTTGCAAACGATATCCATTTGATCCAGCAGCCTGCTTTTTGTGACAGAAATCGCGATTTATTTTTCCTGGCCTCTGTTTTCAGCGGAAAAGACGACACCTGCGCGCACTGCGTTCGTTGTCAGAGCGGAACGCTTTTGCTATCATGAGGCTTACCTAACCCCTAGAAAGGAACGATTGACGATGAACACTTTGCTCGCTTGTGAAAAAGACGAGTTTTTGTCCTGTATAGAGACGGTAAAGGAACTGGAAACATCCGAGTTTGAAACATATTCCATCGTAAAGCATACCGAAACAGGTGAACACTATTTGCGCTACTTTTTGTCGCATATCAACCTGTCCGAAGGCGGCAGAAGGGACAATTACGATCACTTTTTGCCACTCGACTCCGACGACGTTCTCGGTCTGATGTTTGGCGATCAGGATTACCACTTCCCGGAAAACTGGCGCTCTTCCTACCTGCGCAGCGGCAACGACAATCGGCTGATCCCTTTTGATCCATCCGAGAATTACGATCTGGAAGAAGAAGCGGCTGCCGAGCTGGCCATGGTGGAAAAACTGGAGCAGTACAAGGCGCAATGGATGCATGCCGAAAACTTGACGGCGGAAGAAAGAGAAAAGCTGACGCAGGAGTATTTCGCGGCACTCGACAAGATTTTGAAAAAACCGGAAGAGTAAGTTGCACAAAAGCACCAAAAACGGCTATAATGCTAGGTAAACAAGCGAATCGTTGATGAGGACAGTACCCTTGGACTTACGGCTGTAGCGAATCGGGGATGGTGGAAGCCCGATGCCTGACCAAGTGCGGAAGCGCCCCTCGGAGATGCGGCCTGAACATCTGACGCTATAGATGTAAGCGTCTGGATTGTGTAGGGTTTTGCCGGGTCTGCCCGTTACAGCAGCGCAAAGCGGTTTTTGCCTCAACCAAATCATGCAGGCAAAAACAACAAGAGTGGCACCGCGGGAGCACAACCTCTCGTCTCTTTTTACAGGAGACGTAGAGGTTTTTTTATTTTTCAAGCGTTCCGTTCCAAAGCTTTTCCCATCTGAAAGGAGAATTACCATGAGTTACAAACATCAAGTGGCGGAAAAAATCGCCGCGGCCCTCACCGGACTCGGTGTGAACGATTTCTCGCAAGAAACGGTGTACAACATGCTGGAAACACCGCCAAACCCGGCTATGGGAGATATCGCTTTCCCATGTTTCCAATTGGCAAAAGCGCTGCGCAAAGCTCCGCCGATGATCGCGACAGAGCTTGCGGAAAAAATAGAAGGTGCGCCGCTGCGCTCGGCACAAGCGGTCGGCCCATACGTCAACTTGTTTCTCGATCAGCAAAACGTGGCGGAGCAAGTCATTGGCACCATCCTGGCACAAGGTAGCGCTTACGGCAGCAGCGAAGCAGGCCAAGGCCGCAAAGTGCCGATCGACCTCTCCTCCCCTAACATCGCCAAGCCGTTTTCCATGGGGCACTTGCGTTCGACCGTCATCGGAAACGCGATTGCGAACATCATGGAAAAACGCGGCTACCAGCCTGTGCGCATCAACCACTTGGGTGACTGGGGCACACAGTTCGGCAAGCTGATCGTCGCCTATCGCCTGTGGGGTGACGAGGAGAAAGTCAAAGCGGAGCCGATCAAGGAGCTGCTCAGCCTGTACGTGCGTTTCCACGAAGAAGTTGAAAACGACTCTACCTTGGAAGACCAGGGCCGCGAATGGTTCAAAAAGCTGGAAGATGGCGACGCCGAGGCGCAGCATCTGTGGAAATGGTTCCGCGACGAATCACTCAAGGAGTTCATGAAAATTTACGAGCTGATGAACGTCTCCTTCGACTCCACGCACGGGGAAGCTTTCTACAACGACAAAATGGATCGCGTCGTCACCCTGCTCGAAGAAAAAGGCTTGCTGACCGAATCGGACGGCGCCATGGTTGTCAACCTCGATGAGTACAACATGCCGCCATGCCTGATCAAAAAGTCGGACGGCGCTACTTTGTACGCCACGCGCGATCTGGCAGCCGCCCTGTACCGTCATGAGACGTACGACTTCGCAAAAGCGCTCTACGTCGTAGGAAACGAGCAGCGCCTCCACTTCCAGCAGCTCTACAAAGTGTTGGAAAAAATGGGCTACGCCTGGTCCGCCGACATGCATCACATCCCGTTCGGCATGATGCTCAAAGACGGCAAGAAAATGTCCACGCGTAAAGGAAAAGTCGTCCTGCTCGAAGAAGTTTTGGCGCAGGCGATTGCCGATGTGCAAAAAGTGATTGAGGAGAAAAATCCTTCCCTCGCGAACAAGGACGAAGTTTCCCGCCAAGTCGGGGTTGGGGCCGTTATTTTCCACGACCTGAAAAACTACCGTCTGAACGACATCAACTTCTCCTGGGAAGAAATGCTCACCTTTGAAGGCGAGACAGGGCCGTACGTGCAATACACGCATGCGCGCGCTTGCTCGCTTCTGCGCAAAGGAGAGTACAAGCCGCAAACGGCTGCCAGCCTCGTACCAGATGCATTGGACAGCAAGGAAGCGTGGGCAGTCATCACTTTGCTGAACAGCTTCCCGGAAGTGATTGAACGGGCCAGCGACAATTTCGATCCGTCGCAAATCGGCAAGTACGTCATCGACCTTGCCCAATCGTTCAACAAGTTCTACGCCAACGTGCGCATTTTGGCCGAGGAAGAAGACGTCAAAGCGTCCCGCCTCCAGCTCGTAGCTGCGGTAGTCGCTGTCCTGAAAGAAGGATTGCGCCTGCTCGGACTGGCTGCTCCAGAGGAAATGTAACTGTCGCAAGATCACGAAAGCCGGCTGCCTCCTGCTCTCAGGAAACGCCGGCTTTCCTTTTTGGAAAACAGCAGCCACGGCTCGCTTGCCGATATCTCACCACCTAAATCGTTCCATTTTTTGTCATGCTTTGCGATAATAAAAAGAAAAACGTCATCGGTGGTGAGTGGATGTGAGCAGAACGATACAGTTTGGCCCGTCGGAGTGCACATTGGCGCTCAGCGGCTGGCGCGCGGTGATCGCATTCGAGAACCGCATTACCATGCCGTATCGATTCATCAAGCATGTTCAAGTCGATTCCTTTACTCCCGAGCCGGGAACGCTGCGCATGCCGGGAACGGAGATTCCTTTTTCCAGCACATATGCGGGCAGATTCCTCTACGGAAACGATTGGTACTTCCTTTCCTTCGAGCGGACGAATCATCTGCTTTTGCTTGATTTGGAAGGACATGCGAAATACCGGAAAATTGTCGTGCAGGTGGAGAACCCCACCGAGATCGCCGTTACGCTGCAACAACATCTGCTCGCTCAACACGAATGAAGACAAGACAACCGTTGTGAAGCAGATTCTTTTTGAAAAACGCCCTACAGAAAGTGAGATTGTTATGGAAAAAATTGTTTTGATCGCCGCAAGCTTGCTGCTCATGCTCAGCGTCCTGACTGGCTTTGACACCCCTGCCCCTGCTGCAAGCTCCCTGCAAAGCTCTTTGCAAAAATATGCCGTTCCTGTAGCGAAAATGGAGCTGCCCGCGAAGACGATTATCGGCTTTGGCGAAGCTACGCACGGAAACAAGCAGTTCACTACGCTCAAGCTGGACGTATTCCGGCATGTAGTCGAGAAGCAAGGCTATCGCGTGTTTGCCATCGAAGGTGATTTTGGCGGCGCCCAGAAGGTCAACGACTTCCTTTTGGGTGGACATGTAACCGCAAACGATGCGGCAAAGGCGATCGGCTTCGCCATCTACAACACGCAAGAAATGGCCGATCTGCTGTCCTGGATGCGCACTTACAATGAAAAGCAGCCTGCCGACCAAAAAATCCATTTTTACGGATTTGACATGCAGCGCTACGATCACAACAAGACAAGGCTTTTCGCCTACTTGCAAAAAGCCGACCCTGCGCTTGCTTCTGAATCGGCAAAGGCACTCGCCAAGCTGACCGATCAAACCGTGTCCGACGAAAAGCTCGCAAAGGAGAGCCTTGCTTCGACTCGCCACATGCTCGAACGAATCAAGCAAAACAAAACCGCCTACATCGCCAAAAGCTCGGAAAAAGACTACGAGCTGGCTGTCGCCTATGCCGAATCGATCATGCAAAATGCCACTTTGCACGGAACGAACGTCCCTTACGGTAGCACACGCGACCGCTTCATGGCCGACCGGGTCAACTGGATTCTCGCGTTTGAAAAGAAATTTTACGGACGCCAGCAACTGTTTATCGCCGGACATAACGGACACATCGAAAAAACGTCGACGACGGCTGGCATCACCGCCTCCATGGGCGCCCATCTGGCGAAAACGTGGGGCGACCAGTATTACGCGATCGGCAGCGAATTTTACGAAAGCTCGTTTCTGGCCAAAGACGCGTCAACCAATGAACGCAAGCTGTTCCATGTCAAAAACAGCGGAGAGCAGCGACTAGCCGTTCTGTTCGCGAAGACCGGAATGGCGGATGGCTTTTTGGATTTTGCCAAGACCC
The DNA here is from genome assembly GCF_038000275.1 of Brevibacillus sp. FSL K6-0770. Taxonomy (NCBI): domain Bacteria; kingdom Bacillati; phylum Bacillota; class Bacilli; order Caryophanales; family Paenibacillaceae; genus Brevibacillus; species Brevibacillus sp. FSL K6-0770. Next base: position 2,221,263 of record NZ_JBBOBQ010000001.1, on the reverse strand, counting down.
GCCAGGACACAGCCTTTTCCGCCTACGTGAATCGCGCCCAGCCGATCAGCGCCATCGGCGACATGTTTGCCAGCTGGTATGGCAGCATCGAGAAAATGTACACGCTGCAAATGGTTCCGGCAAAAGCGTTTGATGCGCTGGTGTTCGTGCGGACAGCGACGCCTTCTGTCATGCTCGCAGAGTGACAGCGTCCGAGCGAGCCGTTGAATGCTTGATCTACCTGACTCTACGTCAGTCGCATGTGCACACATGAGTAGACTGCAAAGCGCTGATCCCGACCACCGCAAAAGCCCCGCCAGAATGCCGCTAAATCGAAGCGGCTCTCTGACGGGGCTTTTTTATGTGCTGTGCTTGTTTCGCTTACATGCTTGGCCTTACGAAGACAGCGTCATGTTTTCATAGATGACGGACAGACCCATTCCGCCTGCCATGCAGAGCGTGACCATGCCGTACTTGACGCGGCTGCGCACCATTTCGTTCATCAGCGTCACGGTCAGCTTGGCGCCTGTCGCTCCGACCGGGTGACCGAGTGCGATCGCTCCTCCGTTGACATTGACCTTCGCCGGGTCCAGCTCCAGCCCTTTGATGACGGACAGCGCTTGTGCGGCGAACGCCTCGTTCAGCTCGATCAGCCCGATGTCATCCAGTGTCAGACCTGCTTTTTCCAACGCTTTTTGCGTCGCCGGGACAGGCCCGATTCCCATTACGCCCGGCTCCACTCCTGCGCTGGCAAACGTCTTGATTTTGACCAGCGGCTTAAGACCCGCTTCCTCCGCTTTTTCCCGCGACATCATCAAGACGGCTGCTGCTCCGTCGTTCATCGGACATGCGTTGCCCGCCGTAACCGTGCCGTCTTTTTGGAAGACGCTTTTCAGCTTCGCCAAATCGTCCAGATTAATATCCGCACGCACCGACTCATCCTGGTCAAAGACGCGCGTCCCTTTGCGCTCCTTGATTGCAATCGGCACGATCTCGCTGGCAAATTTGCCTGCGGCGATGGCGGCTGCGGCTTTTTTATGGCTGTCAAAAGCGAACTGATCCTGCTCTTCGCGGGAAATCCCGTACTGGAGCGCGAGCCGCTCCGCTGTGATCCCCATGTGCTCGCCTTCCAGAGAACAGATCAAGCCGTCCGCCAAGAGAGCGTCTTCCATCGTCAAGTTGCCGAATTTGCTGCCCCAACGGTTTTTCACCAAGTACGGGACATTGCTCATGTTTTCCACGCCGCCGGCAACGACGACATCTTCCTGCCCGGCCATGATCGCGAGTGCGCCGCTTGTGATCGCCTTCAAGCCCGATCCGCACGCCTTGATCACGACATGCCCGTACACCTGGCGCGGAAATCCGGCGAGCTGCGAACTGATCCTAGCCGCGTTCAGACCGCCGCCGTGCACGTAACCGTTGCCAAAAATCACTTCATTGACTTCCTGCTTGGAAAAGCCAGACTTTTCCATCAAGCCTTCCAATACTTGCCGTCCCAGCTCCGTTGCCGGCACGTCGCGCAAGCTTTTGCCGAAAGCGCCAACTGCGCTGCGCGCCCCGGCGACAATGACTACTTCTCTCATCGCTACGCTCCCTTTCGCTTTTGCCTCGTTACCTTACAAAACCCGATTCAAAAACTCGCGTGTCCGCTCTTCTTTCGGATTGTTGAAAATTTCTTCCGGGCGCGCCATCTCCACGATTTTCCCCTGGTTCATAAAAGCGACCCAGTCCGCTACTTCTTTGGCGAATCCCATTTCATGCGTCACAATAATCATCGTCATCCCGTCCTGGGCGAGCTGCTTCATCGTTTCCAGCACTTCGCCGACCAGCTCGGGATCGAGCGCGGATGTCGGCTCGTCGAACAGCATGATCTCCGGCTTCATCGCCAGCGAACGGGCGATCGCCACCCGCTGCTTCTGACCGCCTGACAGCGAGGATGGATAGACGTCTGCTTTTTCTGACAATCCTACCTTCTGCAAAAGCTGCAACGCTTCCTGCTTCGTTTGCTCCTTGTCCGCTTTTTTCGCGATCAGCGGCGCTTCCATGACGTTTTCCAACACAGTTTTGTGCGGGAACAGATTGAAGTGCTGGAAGACCATGCCGACCTTTTGCCGCACTTTGGTCAAATCGTCCTTTTTCGGATCGATGCTCTTTCCTTCAATCAAGATATCTCCGCCATTCTTGATTTCCAAAAAGTTGATGCAGCGAATCAATGTACTCTTGCCGGAGCCGCTCGCCCCGATCAAGACGACGACCTCGCCTTTTGCCACCTCTAACGTGACGTCTTTCAACACTTCTACCTGTCCAAAGCTCTTCTTCAAGTTTTGCACGCGAATCATGACTTGCTTGTCTTCCATTGTTTTCGCCCCTTTGCTCTACACGTCACCTTTGGCCAACCGCTTTTCCATCCGATGGACGACATACGTGAAAATCATGACAATCACCAAATAGTACAAGGCGACGATCAAAAAGTACGTCATCTCGTCAAAGGTTTCTGCTGACAGACGGCGAGCCAGCGAAAACAGCTCATCCATCGCGATAAATGCCGCCAGCGACGATTCCTTCAGCGACAAAATAAACTGGTTGCCGAGCGGCGGAATCGAACGCTTCATCGCTTGTGGCAAAATGATTCTGCGCATCGTTTGAGACGAGGACATCCCGAGCGACAAGCCTGCTTCCATCTGGCCCTTGTCAATCGACTGGATGGAGCCGCGGAAAATTTCTGCGATGTACGCCCCGCTGTGAATCGCCAGAGCCAAAGCCGCTGACCAAAATTGACCGAGATCGATCATCTTGTAAAAACCGAAATAGAGGACAAAAATTTGCACAATCAGCGGCGTACCGCGAATGACCATGATATACACGTTGGCGATGATTTGCCCAAGCTTGAACTTGGACACTTTCAACAGGGCGACGAACAGCCCGATAATCGAACCTACGATGACGGAAGCAACCGTCAGCTCAAACGTCAGCAGCAGCGGCTTCCAAAAAAACGGCAGTGTGCGAAAAAACTCTTCGGTCAAATGTGAAATACTGGGCACTCGATGCCACCCCTCGCTGATAAAATGTTCCTGTCACCCGCAGCTTTGCGCCCGCAGATGACAGGCAGTCGAACCGATGCGTCAAACTACTCGTTTTTGCTGATATCGCGTTGGAAATACTTTTCGCTCAACTGTTTGTAAGTGCCGTCTTCATGCATTTGCTTCAGTACCTCGTTGATTTTGTTCAAGAGTTCTGTGTTTCCTTTGCGCACGGCAATTCCATGCTGAACCTCTGACAGCGGCGCTCCGCTTTTCTTGATCTTCAAGCCTTGGCCAATCGCGATTTCCCCGACCACGCTATCAGTAATGACCACATCGTGCTTTCCTTGCTCCAGGGCACGCAGCGCAGTCACGTCGCTGTCGTACGTCTTGATGTTGTCGGTGTACTCGCGCGCCATTTTTTCGTGCGTAGTGCCCAGGGCAACCGCAACTTCCTTGCCTTTCAGCTCTTCCAGTGTGGAAGTTGTGCCGTCCGGACGAGTGAACAGTTGACCACCGGACAAATAATATGGATCAGCAAAATCAATTTGCTGTTTGCGTTCTTCTGTAATGGCATGACTGGCAATCGCTGCGTCGTAACGCCCTTCTTTTACCCCGGCAATGATGCCGGAAAAAGGCGATGTAACCGCTTTCGGTGTAAGGTTCAGCCGCTTGGCGATTTCGTTGCCGATCTCGATATCGAATCCGGTCAACTGCCCGTCTTTGAAATAGCTGAACGGCTGGTATTCACCGGAAGCCGCGAAAGTGAACACGCCCGCTTCTTTCGTCATCGAGGAACCCGCAGCTGCGCTGCCTTGTCCTCCGGTATTGCCAGTCGACGCTTCTTGTCCACATCCTGCTACGAGAAGTGACAAGGAAAACAATACTCCTGCAACGGCTTTGAGTGATTTTTTCATAGTAATTAGCCCCCTTATGATGTCTGTCAAACTGTTTCATTACTCCACCATTTGCAAATGTTCGGAAATCAAAAGCGGCGCTCCGGTATGGTAAATGACATCCTGCAATGAATACGGATACATCACCTCCGTCAGCATCAACCCTTCTGGCGTTACCTCAATGACCGCCCGCTCCGTGACAATCAGGTCGACACAGCCCTTGGCTGTCAGCGGAAACGTGCATTCCCTGCGAATTTTCGGCTCCCCGGAAAGCGTCACATGGCTCATCAGCACAATCACTTTTTTGGCGTAAAACGCCAGCTCGGCACCACCGCCGATCCCGTGAACCCTCGTCCCGGGAACGATCCAGTTCGCCAAATCTCCGCGGCGATTTACTTGCAGCGCCCCGATAAAAGCCACATCCAGCTTTCGGCGCCGGATCATGCCGTAGGCGACGGTGCTGTCAAAGTAGGAAGCCCCCGGAACGATTGTGACTGGCGCTCCCCCCGCGTTGGAAATATGCTGATCCTCTTCGCCCTGGATCGGCGTAGGCCCGACTCCGAGAATGCCGTTCACAGAATGGAACATGACGTGCCACTCGTTCGGGATAAAATCAGCGACCAGCTCGGGAATCCCGATCCCCAGATTCACGGCCATTCCCGGCACGATTTCCTTTGCGGCCCGGCGCGCAATCATGTTGCGTTGATCCATTGTCAGTCGCATCAGCTGTTCCCCCCGCTGCGATTCACCATGTAATCGACAAAAATGCCTGGCGTCACGATTTTTTCCGGGTCCAGCTCGCCTGCCGGAACGATTTCTTCCACTTCAGCGATCGTGATTTCCGCCGCCATCGCCACCAGCGGGTTCAAATTTCTCGCCGACTTGTCGTAGATGAGATTGCCGTACGTGTCCGCCTGTTTCGCGTAGACGATGCCCACATCCGCCGTCAGCGCCGGCTCCATCCAACAGGGTTTTCCCTCGAACAGCACCGCTTCCCGGCCGTCTGTCGCTTCTCCCCACATGCGCGCATCGACGAGAATCCCGGGTATGCCCACGCCCCCGGCGCGAATTTTTTCGGCAAAAATGCCTTGGGGGCAAAATGTTACCGCAAGACGTCCGTCTATCATCTGCTGACCTGCTTCGGGATTGGAGCCGATATGGGTCGTCAGCAGCTTTTTGACCCGTCCGTGGCTGATCAGCTTGCCAATCCCCACATCGGGGTATCCGGCGTCAATCCCGATCAAGGTCAGGTCGCGCACTCCCTTTTGCAGAAGCGCATCAATCAGCAAGGCCGGAGAACCGATCGTCCCAAAGCCGCCGTACATCAGCCGTGCTCCGTCTTGTACACATTCCATTGCTTGGTCGCGCGTCACCAGTTTTGATAGCATAGCATGGCCATTCCTTATCTCTCTTGATTATTGGGCAAAGTCGCTTTCGTCTTTTTCGTTGTAGCAAGTCTCGTGCCAATGCCGCAAATGCTGAATCGTAGCGAAAATTGCCGAAACTATGTTTTTTCTGACGAATCGAATCAGACTCACTTTTGAATCGAAATCAAGAAAAACAGGCTTGTTTACGCCGAATTGATATCGACTCACATTTTTTCAAATCCGACTCACTATACAACGGGCGGTTTCATCCTGTACAATCAGTTCAAAAATGGGGGGAGCGAATCGCCAATGGAAAAAGATGCGGAGATTTTGGCCCTGTCGTCTGTCGATCGCTTCATCGACATATTGAACTCGCTGGCGGACGGCATTTTCATCTCGGATGCGCAAGGCACGACTCTCTGGTTGAATAAAGCGAGCGAAAACTTGTGCGGCATGCCCAAAGCAGAATTGATCGGACAAAACGTGGCGGATCTGGAGGAGATGGGCATTTTCAGCCCGTCTGTGACACGTCTCGTCCTCGAATCCGGCAAGCCGACGACGACAATCCAGCTGGTGAACAGCAGAGGAAAATTTCTCGTGACGGGTCATATCATCCCCGATGAAGCTGGCAATCCGGAGCTGATCGTCGCCCATTCCCGCGACATCACAGAAGCGGCGCGGGCCAGCTCCCAGCTCGAAGAAACCGTGGCCCTGCTCAAACGCTACAGCGAGGAGCTGCAACTGATGAAGCGCGAGGCGAATCAAAGCTCGTCGCAGACGCTGATCGGCAACAGCCGCTCCTATCTGGCGCTGATGGAGCTGATCAAAAAAGTCGCTTTGGCTGATACGACTGTCCTGATCACAGGGGAAACCGGCGTGGGCAAAAGCCATCTCGCCGAGCAAATCCACCAGCTGAGCGAGCGCAGCACCGGACCTTTTATCCATGTGAACTGTAGTGCCATCCCGGAAACGTTGATCGAGTCGGAGCTGTTCGGCTACCACAAAGGGGCGTTTACCGGAGCCAACCATTCAGGCAAAATCGGCTTGGTCAAAATGGCGGACAAAGGCACGCTGTTTCTCGACGAGATCAGCGAGCTGCCCTATCACCTGCAATCGAAGCTGCTCCTGCTTTTGCAAAACAAAACATTCATGCCGATCGGCGGCACGAAAACCTACACGGCCGACATCCGCATCATCGCCGCCACGAACACGAACTTGCAGGAGCTGGTGCGCCTCGGCAAGTTCCGGCACGACCTGTACTACCGACTGAACATTTTGCCGATCAACGTGCCGCCATTGCGCGAGCGCAAAGACGATATATTCCCGCTCTTGCACCACAACCTGCAAAAATTCAACGCCAAGCATAACCAGAAGCGGCGGTTTACGTCAGATGTGCTGGATGTGCTGCACCAGTACGACTGGCCGGGAAATGTGCGCGAGCTGGAAAACTTGGTGGAGCGCATCGTCATCACCTCCAAGCTCGACGAGATTTCTGTCACCGATTTGCCGGAAGAACAACGCAGTATTCGCGAGCTGGAGGAAGGCATCCTCACGTTAGGCTCGCTGTCCCTGACGGAGCGCATGGAAAAAATCGAAGTGGAATTTATTATGCAGGCGCTGCGCATTCACAAAACAACCCGCAAGACGGCTGCCGCTTTGGGGATTACACAGTCGCTGCTGATGCGGCGGATCAAGAAATACGGGATTGCCTTGGAAGACGAGGAGGACGCTTGAGAAAAGCGGCCGTGGACAAGCCGAAACCTGCTGCAAGTCGCTGGTAAAAGGGCTGACCACTTGCACTCGCGAAAAAAGCATGCCGGACATTCCGTTCACAGCTAAACGGTTGTCTGCGGGCTGTCAGCTGTTCGCAGCCCATCCACGGAACAGCAAAAAAGCGCTCAACACGTGAGCGCTCTTTTCTGTGACCTTTTCGTCTGACTTATTCCTCGATTTTCTTGGCGGTTTTGCCAAACCACGTCTTCGCAACCAGCTCCACCACTTGCTTCGGCAGCGATTGTGGCGCTTGCACTTCATTGCCCGCCGCATCCACGCTCCGGTAGAGCAAAGCGGTGTCGTCAGCCGGATCGGACTTCGTTTGCAGCGTCAAATCCCCGATTTGTCCCGCGTTTGTCCATTCCTCGATCATCAGTTGGTATTCGCCTGGTGCCAGCTCGATATAGTCGTCCTCTGTCACATCGATGACAGCGAACCCGTCGTGCTGGATATCGGCATCGTATGTATTCCCGTTCGCTGTCTCGTAAAGCGCCAGCTCCTCAGGGTTGTTCAACACTTCTTTCAGCGAAGCAAAGTCAGCAATCGTCACTTTGATCCGTTTTGCCATTGGTAACTCCTCCCTCATTGACCACACATCACATCATTTCACACTGTATCACAATATGGTCAAGCCTGCCACTCACCCGCCAACTGACGCACATGTCTGATTTCTTCCCGGTGCCCGCCGTCTGTCCCTCTCGCTGTCTCCAGGACAATCGGCAAGCCGTGCAGCTCAGGCGTGCGCAGAAACTCCGCGAAAGCCTCGTCACCAATCATCCCTTTTCCGATTGGGGCGTGCCGATCCCGAAACGAGCCGCTCGGATAGACCGAATCGTTCAAATGCACCGCGCGCAGATGGGAAAAGTAGTCCAGCTCGCGCATCCGCTCGGCAACCTCGCGCCAGTTTTCCCCGTTCCACAGCCCGCTGGCAAACGCGTGGCACGTATCGAGACAAAACCCGACCTTTTCTGGTTCCGCGAGCAATTGCCGCACTTGCGTCAATTCTTCCAGCGTAATGCCCATCCGGTTTCCCTGCCCCGCGTTGTTCTCAATCAGCAGCTTGGCCTGTCCGCTCCAGCCAGCGAGAATCTCGTTCATCATCTGAATCATGCGTCTGTATCCGGCAAGCACATCCGGTCCTTTGTCCTGTCCGAAATGGACGACGACGCCGAGCGCCCCGCACGCCTCCGCAATCTCCAGATCGTTGCGCACCGAAGCGACCGTTACCTCGTACAAATCGGCCGTCTCGACACACAGATTGACGAGATAAGCGGTATGGGCAATCGCCAGCATGCCGTGCTGTTCGCAAAACGCCCGGCAAGCCGCAGCATCGCGGGAAGCAAACGACTTGACTCCCAGACTGCGCGGGTTTTTCGGGAAAAACTGAAAAGAAGCGCCCCCCTCCTTGTGCGCCGTTCTGGCAGCCTCTTCGTAACCGTTGCGAATGCTGACGTGACACCCGATTTGCATCGCTCTTCCCCCCTCGTACGCTCCCTTCATTTTTCCCTGGCTCCTGCTTTCTCACACGTCCTTTCCGGCAAACAGCCCTTGCACTTCTTGCGCATTTCCGCTACACTTTTATTAAACCGAACGTTCAGTCTATAAAAAGGAGTTTACTGCATCATGTCCAGACGCCGCCTAGATGGGGAGAAAACGAAACAACATATCGCCGAAAAAGCAACCGAGCTGTTTTCGCAAAAAGGCTACCTGGCGACTTCCATTGAAGATATTTGCCAGGCGACTGGTGCGAGCAAAGGAAGCCTTTACTACCACTTCAAAAGCAAGGAATATTTGTTTTTGTATTTGCTGGAGAAGCAGTACACGGAATGGTCAGGGCTGTGGCAAGAAAAAGAAAAACAGCACGCCACCTCTGTCGAAAAGCTGTATGCCCTGGCTGCTTTTTTGCTGGAAGACTTTTTGTCCCACCCGCTTCGCCGAGCAGGAGAAGAGTTTGCCGGAAGCCAGCTTGCCGATCCGGCCATCATGGAACAGGTCCTGACGATGCTGTCTTCTTCCTACACGCTGTACATCCCGATCTTTGAGGAGGGCATCGCGCGCGGGGAATTTGCTGATGGCGACCCTCGGGAATTGGCGATGATTTTGGAAGGGTACATAACGGGCCTGATCAATGTCGGCTTGAATATGGGCGAAGAAAACCTTTTTGACCTGATGAAAAGAGGAATTGATATTTTGCTGCATGGTATCGCCGCCAAGTAGCTTTTTTTTCAGGTTTATTTAGACCGAACGTTCGGTTTAATTTCTTGCGGGAGTGGTTGAAATGAAATCGATTTGGGGAAACCGGATCTTTTTGACCGTTTTTGTCACCGATACTTTGGAAAATATCGGGATTTGGATCAGGAATATGGCTTTGCTGTACTACGTCATGGAAACGAGCGGCAACAATCCGACCGCCGTGTCGCTGTTAACCGCGATCGAGCTTGTGCCGATCTTGTTGTTTTCGATCATCGGCGGGGCGCTTGCGGACCGCTGGAATCCGAAGCGGACGATGATGACGGGCAACTTGTTAAGTGCCTTGTCCGTGCTGTTGATCGTGTATTTGCTCTGGCACGGGATGTGGGTTGCCGTCTTTTTCGCTACTTTCATCTCGGCAGTCGTGTCCCAGTTTTCCCAGCCGTCGTCTGCCAAGCTGTTAAAAAGACACATCCCGGAAGAACATGTCGGAGTGGCCGTCTCCATCTCGCAAAGCATGAGCGCACTCTTTTTGCTTGGCGGCCCGGTCATCGGCAGCTTTTTTTACGAACAATGGGGCATCTACCCTTCGCTGATTGCCATGGCAGCTCTGTTTCTGCTCTCCACGCTCATTTTGAGCCTGCTTCCTAACGCTGCAACAGCTCCAGAAGAACAGAACGGCACACTTTTCTCCGAGATCAAGGCAGGTTTCGCCTACGTCAAAAACCACCCGTCCTTGCGCGGAATTGCGCTTGCCTTTGCCTGCCTCGGTCTGGCCTCTGGGTTGATCAACCCGCTCGAAGTGTTCCTGGTCACGGAGCGGCTCCAGCTGCCGAAAGAATCGGTCCAATGGTTTGTCGCCCTGGAAGGGTTGGGCATGCTTGTGGGCGGCGTATTCGCCTCCTTGTCCGTGCAACGCTTGAACAGCCGTTTTGTCATCACGGGCGGCTTGATCTTCTTCGCGCTTTCCATCGTGGTGGAAGCCTTGTCTGTCTGGGTTATCGTGACAGCTTCCATGCGCTTTTTCACCGGAATCGGGATGGCTTTTCTGGAAATCGTGATCGGCATGCGCATGATCAAGTTCGTCGACGAGGCGTACGTTGGTCGGGTAAACGGAACGATTACCCCGCTGCTCGTCGGATTGATGATGATCGGTTCGTTCGCAGCCGGCCCGCTCATGCAGATGACCTCGCTGATCAGCGTGTTTGTAATCGCAGGTGCCATCGTCCTCGTCGCTGCCTGGGGATGCTCGCGGATTCCGTGGGAAACCGCCTCGGATGCCCCCGCCCTGGAAAGCAAAGAAGCTGCCCGCAGTGCGGACAGCTTGCCAGTTCATGAATGAGCTTATGATTTGACGATCAACAGCGGTGTTTTGGTGCGGTGGATCGTTTTGAAGGTGACGCTGCCGAGCAGAGTGCCCGCGATGCCGCCCAGGCCATGGTGGCCGAGTACGATCAGGCCAACGTTTTCCTCTTCGGCTGTTTGACGAATCGCTGTTGCAGGATCGCCAATCACGACTTTGCTCTCATAAGGGATTTGCGCTGCTTCCAGCACTTCTTCGCAAGTGCGAACGGTTTCTTTTCCCCAGTTTTCCAGAGTCGCTGTGTCTTCCCAGCCTACACCGTACACACCAGCGTAAGCAACCGGAGGAGTGACGACACTCAGGAGCAGGTAAGAAACGCCAGGAATGCCCTCGCTCAAAGCGATTGCTTTTTGCGCCGCGTTTTTCGCTTGCTCCGAGCCGTCCACCGTGATCAAAACTTTTTGCCATGGGAAGCTGTCGGCATCTGTCTCCTCGGCAATGAGGAACACAGGCAACTGCGCATCGTGAATGGTTGGGTAGCTGACGCTTTGCAGCAAGAATCCGGTAATCCGGCCATATCCGTGCGTACCCATCACGATCGCAGCATACTCGCCGTTCGTAGCGTGCTTGGAGATGACTTCATGCGGCTCTCCGAACTCGATTTCCAGCTCGTAAGGAACGCCTGCCTCTTCTACGATCGTGAGGAACTTTTTCAAATCTTCTTTTGCTTCGTCCAATTGAAAATCTTCCACGCTCTGTTGTCCGAGCTTTCTTACGACATTGCGTGAAGGAAATGGAGGAATGGCATGAAGCAAGGTCAATTCATGCTTATTTTTGGCGTACGCAAGAGCGAAGCGAACCGCCTGGATCGACTGTGCAGAAAAATCTACTGGTACTAGAATACGGGACATAAGGACACGTCCTTTCCTCTTCTTCGTCGCAAAAAGTCGATTCTTACGACTTTTTGCCTGCTTTCATTGTAGACTTGCTCCCTAGTTATGTATGTAGGGGAATTCCCTGATCTTGGCATTCCAAAAACCCTTAGGACTGGCTGTGCGCTATTCCATCACCCCTGTAATAAAAATGGTAGGCTCTGCGCCGAGATCGATGTCGCAAATCTCGTGATCCTCTGCCATCCGCCGATTGGCCTGCTGCTCTCGCCGGATGACCCGGACGACAGGGCGGGCTGGCAAGCCGCGGTTTTGGTCGATGACGACGCCGACTTCGCCTGTACTCAGCTTGAGTGACGTTCCGGTCGGATACATGGCAATCGAGCGCAGAAAATGAACGACCATTTTGTGATCGAAACGCTTTTCCGCCAATCCCATGACCTGCTCGCATGCTTCATAGGCAGCCAGCGTCTCCTCTTCTTCGGAAAAAGGCGAAATGAGATTGTCGTAGTAATTGCAGATCGAGACGATTTTGGCGAAATCGTGAATCTCGTCTCCGCTGAGGCCGCGGGGCACGCCTGTCCCGTCGACCCATTCGTGGTGCTGCAAGGGAACGTGCGCAGACACGATGCTCATCTCGTGTTTTTTGCGCAATATATCAAACCCTAGCCATGTATGATGATTGGTCTTGTTGTTTTTCTTGTAGGCAGGCGCTTCCTTGTCAACCGACAGTTTGCCGATGTCATGCAAAAGGGCGCCAATCGCCAGTTCTTTCAACTGCGTCGTGTTGTACCCGAGACCCACGCCCATGACCGTCGCCATCATGCAAACATTGAGTGAATGGATGTACAGGGCGTTGTCGGTCGTGCGAATTTCCCCCAGATTGAGCAGCACCTTGCGATTGCGCAGCGTCTCCTCGACGATATTTCCGACCGACTTTTGGATGCCGCGCACGTCGAACTGCTTGCCCGACTGGACACATGCAATCGCCCCGGACAGATTGCGGATCGCATCTTTTCTCGTCGTCTCTGTCACGACTTCCTGTTCTTTGATCTCGTCGAAAAAAGGGTCTTTGATACTGAGCATCGTCACCCCGAAACGACGCAACTTGTTAATCATTCCGACGGTCAGCTGCACGCCCGTCTGCAACAGCGTCAAGCCCTCGCTTGTATAAATGCTGCGAGCCAGCACATCTCCAGGCTCGACTTGATCCACACTCACATATTTCATGGGGTCAATCCTCCTGATTCCTCTTCCCCTGATGCTTTTTCCCTATATTAGCATTGAAAAAACATGTTTCGCCGCTGTTTTTATGAACATTCCCACACAAAAAAGACCTTTGCGGGCAGAAAGCACCTGATTGATCCGGTACTTTTTGCACAAAAGTCTTTCGTGTCGTTATTTTTTAAAGGAATCAGTCCCACCAGCTGCGATCAGCCATGCTTTTCAGGAAGGCATCAACCACAATCGGGTCAAATTGCGTTCCTTTGCCGTCGATCAACTGCTCGACTGCTTCGCCGTATGGGAGAGCGGGACGGTACAGTCGAACGGTTGTCATCGCATCGAAAGCTTCTGCTACAGAGACGATTTTGGCGCCGAGTGGAATATGTGCTGAAGAAAGGCCATGGGGATAGCCCTGCCCATCCATCCGTTCGTGATGGTACAGGATCGTCTGATCGATTCCCCGATTTTGCAGCGGGCCAATCATTTGCACGATCGCGCACCCTGTCTCCGGGTGTTTCTTGATCAGTTCCCATTCTTCCTTCGTCAGCTCGCCGTATTTCCGCAAGATCGAATCTGGCGTACCGATTTTTCCGATGTCATGCAGCAGGCCAGCGATATACATATTGGCACATTCCTCTTCGTCGAGTTGAAACTGATTGGCGATTTTCCAGGCGTAAAACCCGACGTTGAGCGAGTGTTGGTACGTATACGGATCGCGAGCATTCACACTGGTGATGAGCGAATGAATCGTGTCGATCATGAGATTCGTCGTGGCTTGATGACAATACAACATTGTTTTTAACAGTTTTTGCAATGGTGCCTCCTCGATCCAAAAAATGCGTCGGCACGCTCGCTACCCTTTGAGCAGGAGAGCGGAGATGAGCTCTCCTTGTTGTACTCCTTTCCCGCCAGCGGGAATCTTGATCAGGCAATCGGAATCTTTGATCGATACGGTAACGCTTGACTGATCCATTCCGACAGGCTCAACGAATAGCTTGCCTTCGCTTACATAAGACTTGCCGCGAACATAGCGCGGATAGGCATTGACTTTGCTGAACTCTTTTCCCAAAAAGGCTGTGCATTCCTGTCGGTATCTCTGGGACTGGCCTTGCATCCCCAAAATAACCGGGCGGACAAACAGCTCAAAACCGACAAAACACGCTCCCGGATTGCCTGACAGCGCAAATAAAAACTGCTCGTTCCAAACGCCTGCCGTCGTCGGGCTACCGGGACGCATCGCTACTTTGTTAAACAGCATTTCTCCGTCCCAGTTTTGAAACAGGTCTACCAAAATATCGTAGTCGCCTACCGATACCCCACCGGATGTCACGACAAAATCCGCTTGAGAAAATGCTTCCAAGACAAGCGACTGCGCTTTCGCCGCTTCATCCGGGATGGCGCCCATCAGCAAAGGGATTCCTCCTGCTTCGCGGATCAACGCTTGCAGCATATAGGAGTTGCTGTTGCGAATTTTCCCCTGCGTCAGTGGCGCTTCCACAGGCAAAAGCTCCGAGCCCGTTGCGAAAATCGCAATCGTCGGACGCTTGCATACGTGGACATGGTGGAAACCGAATGTAGCCAACAGCGCCGTTTCACCTGCGCCAATTTTTGTTCCTTTCTGCAACGCACAATCGCCCTGCGTGATTTCGTCACCGATCGGAGTCAGATTTTTTCCGGCTGGAATCTCTTTTCGGATGGAAATGCAGATTTTGCCCTCTTTTTCGCTCTCCTCCGTCATTTCCAGCATGATCACAGCGTCTGCTTGCTCGGGCACCATCGCGCCTGTCATGATCCGCGAAGCCGTTTTGGGCGAGACGGCTTTCGTCGGGACAAAGCCGCACGGAATATGCTCGATCACTTCCAGACAGACGGGAGATTCAGGCGACGCTCCTTTGGTAGAACTGGACATAATAGCGAAACCGTCCATCCCGGAGCGGCGAAAATGCGGCATGTGCGAAGGCGCGAACACATCCTCTGCCAATGTGCGGCCGTAGGCATTTTCCAACGAAACTTGTTCCACGCCAAGCGGACGCAGATGCTGCTCGATTCTGCGCTGCGCTTCCTCCACCTGGACGGTATTTCGACGAAAACGGTTGACGCTTGCCCCTTTTTCCATGTCGACTATCCTCCGATTTGCGACATACGTCTTACGGTTGGTACGTGCGACTGACTTTCCCCCGCCAAAGCCAAGGCCATTTCATGATTTTGCGGCTTGATGCTCAGCGCTTTGAAAAAAAGCTGACGAACCGCTTCGTCATCGCCGATGCATTTGCGGACGTTAAATTCATCTGACCAGTACAGGCACGGCTTAATATTGCCATCTGCCGTCAAGCGCAGCCGATTGCACGTTTCGCAAAAATGCTCGCTCACAGGATGAATCAGCCCAAAGCTGCCTTTGGCACCTGCTATGCGAAACGTTTGCGCAGGCCCGTTGCCGCAGCCATCATGCGTCTCTGCGACTTTCCAGCCCAGTTCCTTGCAGCGATCCAGCACGGTGGACAACGGCAAATACGACTGTTTCCATCTCGTGTCGTTGTGGCCGATCGGCATGTACTCGATAAAGCGGACTTGCAGAGCACCATCGATGGTCAGCCGCAGAAAATCTGCAATCTCGTCATCGTTGATTCCCTTCATCAGCACGACGTTCAGCTTGATCGGCTGAATCCCGACTTGCTGGCACGCCGCTATGCTGTCGAGGACGCGGTTGACGTCTCCCCCGCGGGTGATCAGCGAAAAACGCTCCGGCCTCAACGTATCCAGGCTGATGTTGATGCGCTTCAAGCCCGCTTCTTTTAACTTCTTGGCCTTTTTCGCCAAAAAAATGCCGTTGGTCGTCAGCGCAATATCTTCGATTCCCGGTATCCCCGCTACGCTCTCGATCAGCTCTTCCAATCCTTTGCGGACGAGCGGCTCTCCGCCGGTCAACCGCACTTTTTTCACGCCCATTTCGGCCAAAACTCTGACAACCTCGGTAATCTCGTGAAAAGACAGAATGTTTTCTGCGGGTTCAAATTCCATGCCATCAGCAGGCATGCAGTACACACACCGCAAGTTGCAGCGATCTGTCACGGAAATGCGCAAATAATCGTGAATCCGGCCAAACGAGTCCACTAATTCACTGGGAATCACTGGACTTCCCCCCTTTTTCCTGCACGATTCGCTCAGGCCAGGTGTACACATTAAACGACTGATTGCGAATAAAGCCAACGGTAGTAATGCCGAGTTCATCTGCCAGACGAAGCGCCAATTCGGTCGGCGCTGACTTGGACAAAACGATGCTGCAGCCGATCTTGGCTACCTTCAGCAATACTTCGGAAGAAATTCGGCCACTGAACACCATGACCTTGTCATGAACGGACACTGCATGCATCAAACTGTAGCCGTACAGTTTATCGAGGGCATTATGCCTGCCTATGTCCATTCGGGAGACGACAATCCCGTTTGGATCGCACAGGGCAGCATTGTGCACCCCTCCCGTATCCTGAAAAAGCGTAGCCGATTGCTGCATCGCCTGCATGAAGCGAAAGCAGTCAGCCGCCGAGATCGTCACGGCTGTGTCATCCCGCTTTTTCACCGTTCGGGCGTCATTGTAAAAGTAGAAGCTTTGCCGACTTTTTCCGCAACAGGAAGTCACGTACCTTTTCGAATGAAACAGTTGGTTATACGTGTTTACATTTTTAGCGCGAACGTAAGCGAATCCGGTTGGCTCGTCAATGAACAGGTCCGAAATGTCCTGATAGCTCTGAATCACTCCTTCGGACGCCAAAAACCCGATGACAAGCTCCTCGATGTATTCCGGACTGCATACGAGAGTCGCAAATTCCTCGTCATTCAGCACGATCGTAATGGGCGACTCTGTCACGATTGAATCTTCTTTTTCCTGCATAGAGCCGTTTTCATAGTGCAGGACAGGCGACAAAACAAAGACGGGTTGGATCACGAAAGCTCCCTGCCTTTCCTCCAGGTCTCGATCATGCGAGAGGACGGTCCAATACGTAGACCGTCATGGCGATATCCTCTTCCAAGCTGATATCCGAAAAAATCCGCAAAATCTTGGCATCAATCAATTCCTCAAGCTTCGCTACGACCGCCTGATCGTGGTAAATGTTCTTGACCAGCTTGGTGCGCGCCTCGTGGACCATGCGCTTGCCGTCTTCGGAAAGAATCATGAACTTTTCTACGTTGGTCAGATTTCCCTTCATCTCGCAGATGACCCAGGGGCCGCAAAAGCGGGTGAGAATTTCCCGCGGGCCGTTGCCGACGTGTTCTTTGCGGATTTCGCGGACGAGCATGCTGAATTGATGTTCCAGGTTTTTCGTCATTCGATTATCTCCTTTGCTTCCCCCGCCTTGTTTTGCCGGGGGGCCAGCATGATATAGCTGATCACCAGAATAAAAATGACCAGCGACAAAATCAGATTGTTCATGGCATCGTCGCGGTTGACGATAATAAAGCGCACGGTACCCGTAATTCCAATATAAATCAAATAGCGCAGGGGAAAGTGGTACGCTTCATGAAAATATTTGACGATCATCGAAACAAAGACAAAATACAGAAAAAAGGCCAGAACCTTTTCCAAAATATCATGGACATTAGTATTGCCTTGCACCGCATCTACTACGATGGCGTACAGCTCACGCAACAAATAAAAGCTGAGTACCAATCCAAGAATGATCAGAGACGCGTTTAGCATCATTTGATAGAAGCGTACGATTGACGCTTCGTTTTTACTTGTTCGCATCCAAGCTTCTGCCCTCCTTCTGATCAGGATTGCTGCGGCTCTCCTCATTCTTTTAGCCCTTCCCCTATCCCCTTCAACAGGTTGATGCCAAAGCCCATCGCGCGGTTGATGTCCGGATCGCGCAGTGCTTTCATCAAATCGAAAATGCCGACCTTGGCTCCCGATTGCAGCGCTTCGTCAGCCCGTTGCAACCCTTTGGTCACACCGGACATCAGCTTTTTCGTCATGTCAGGATCAAGCTCTGTCAAGCCTCCCGCTGCTGCCATCGCGTTGTTGATCATGTTCGTGACAGGCGGACGCACCATTTGTCCGACGACGATTTTGGCAATGTCCTCTTTCGCCTCGACGGCGGCGTTGAGCGCTCCCAGGATGCCGCTGTCATGCAGCTCCTGGAGCAGCTTGATCGTCGCCTGAATGCCCTCGGGGTTTTGCGCCAGAGATTCCAGGACACGATCTACCGTTTGCGCTTGCTTTTCTTCCTCAGTAACTTCGGGCTTTACTATTTTCGTGATCGGTCTTGCCATTATTTTTCGCCTCCCGCAACGTTTACTTCCGCAATCGGTACATAATCTTCTCTCGCCCACTTGCGCTCGACCTGGACGCCCATTTGCGGGTTGCGCTTCGCATAGCGCGGATTGTACATAGGCAACGGAGTCATGCCTTTTTCTTTGAGGAACTCCATGCGCACTTTCGTTTGCTTGTAAGCAGGTGTCTGTGTGCGAACGTCTCCTACGCTGCCCGTCAACAAGTTGATCGCATTTTCATGGCTGACGGAGTGCATCGGCACGTACAATTCGTTGCCGCTTACCCGATCTGTCACGAGCACCCGCAGCTTGATCGCTCCGTATGGCGAGACGAGACGCACCAATGAACCGTCTTGCACACCGCGTTCGCGCGCAAGCTCAGGGGAAACTTCCACAAATACTTCTGGCAATTTATACTGGATTCCCTTCGATTTATTCGTCATGTTGCCTTCGTGGAAATGCTCCAGCAAACGTCCGTTATTCAAGGTAAGGTCAAATTCCGATGGATACTCGACTGGCGGAATGTATTCCACTGTGGATAGTCTTGCTTTTCCGTCCGGGAAGTTGAAGCGCTCTTTGTACAGAAGCGGCTCATCCGTGCCGTCTTTTTGTACCGGCCAGTGCAGGCTGTTCCATCCTTCCAGGCGCTCGTAGGATACTCCGCCATACAGCGGTGCCAGACTGGCAATTTCGTCCATGATTTCACTCGGATGCTGGTAGTTCCAATCGGCTCCCATGCGCTGTGCGATCGATTGGATGATCGCCCAGTCCGGTTTGGATTCACCCAGCGGCTCCAACACTTGATACAAACGCTGGATACGTCTCTCTGTGTTCGCGAAGGTGCCGTCTTTTTCCAGCGATGGAGACGCGGGCAAGACGACATCGGCAAATTGCGCCGTTTTGGTCAGGAATACATCCTGTACCACGAAAAAGTCAAGCTTGCCGAGCGTATCGTGCACGTGGTTGGCGTTGGAATCTACCCAAGCCATGTCTTCGCCCATCAGGTACATGGCTTTCAGCTCGCCTTTTTCGACTGCTTCCAGCATTTCGATGTTGGTCAAACCAGGTTTATTGGAGATCGTTACGCCGTATGCTTGTTCAAATTTGGCTCTCGCTGCGTCATCGGTAATATGCTGATACCCTGGCAGCCATGTAGGCAGCGTGCCCATGTCGCAAGCGCCCTGGACGTTGTTGTGCCCGCGCAACGGATAGGCTCCGGCACCAGGTCGGCCGTAGTTTCCGGTCACCAAAAGCAGGTTGGAGATCGCGGCAGACGTATGCGAGCCAGCGACATTTTGCGTCACGCCCATTCCCCACAAGACGCAAGTGCCATCCGCTTCGTGAATCATTTTCGCTGTCTGGATCAACTGTTCTTTGGGCAGTCCGGTTACTTCGACGGCGTAATCCAGAGTGTATTTTTCCAGCATCTTGCGATATTCGTCAAACTGGTTCACCCGCTGCTCGATAAACGCCTTGTCGTGCCAGCCTTGGTCGATGATGTACTTCGCAACCGCCGTCAGCCAGACAAAGTCGGTTCCTTGTTTCGGATGCAGGAACAGATCGGAGCGTTCTGCCATTTCATGCTTGCGCAAATCAGAGACAATCAGTTTTTGGCCGTGCAATTTTTTCGCCCGTTTCACCCGTGTTGCCAAAACAGGATGGCCTTCTGTCGGATTCGCCCCGACGATGATGACCAGTCCGGCACTGGCGATGTCTTTGATCGTGCCTGAGTCACCGCCGTGTCCTACAGTGGCGAGCAATCCGTCCGTGGCAGGCGATTGGCAATAGCGGGAACAGTTGTCGACATTGTTCGATTCAAACACTTGACGCGCCAGTTTTTGCATCAAGTACGCATCTTCGTTTGTCGTTTTGGAGGAGCTGACGAATCCAAGAGCTTTTCCGCCATACGTTTGCTTGATTGCGCCCATTCGCTCGGCGATCAGGGACAGCGCCTCATCCCACGTAGACGGTACAAATGCATCTCCCTTGCGAATCAAAGGCGTCGTCAAACGCTGGTCACTGTTGACAAAATCCCAACCGAACTTGCCTTTGACACATGTGGAGACACTGTTGACCGGAGAGTTTTCCGTCGGTTCCACTTTCAAAATGTGGCGGCCTTTCGTCCATACTTCAAACGTGCAGCCTACCCCGCAGAACGTACACACGGTTTTTGTTTTCTTGGTTCGCGTTTCGCGCATCGCCGCTTCGACTTCCGAGATCGCGAAAATGCTGCTGTAACCAGGCTCGACTTCTTTGATCAGATCGATCATCGGGTTCAGCAAATCTTTTTTGATCCCGGACATAAAGCCCGCTTCGCCCAGCATCGATTTTTCCATCAAGGCATTGCATGGGCAAACCGTCACGCACTGACCGCAAGACACGCATGAGGATTCATTAATTGATTTATTGTCATCCCAGATAACTCGCGGGATTTCCCGTTCCCAGTCGATGGTGAGCGTTTCATTGACCTGCAAGTCTTGACAAACCTCTGTACAACGTCCGCAAAGAATGCATTGATCCGGATCGTAGCGATAAAACGGATGCGACATGTCCACTTCGTATTCTTTTCCGCGGAACGGGCGTGTTTGGTGGTCGATTTCCAGCAGCTCTGCCGTATTGTGCACGCGGCAATTTCCGTTGTTGTTGTCGCACACGGTACAGTACAGCATGTGGTTTTCCAAAATGCGGTCCATCGCTTCGTTCTGAGCGCCTTTTGCCAGTTCGGAAGCAGTCAGGATGTTCATTCCATCCTCGATCACAGTCGAACAAGCCCGCATGATTTTGCCGTCAATCTCGCACATGCACGTATCGCAAGTCTGGATCGGGCCTAAAATCGGCGAATAGCAGATGTGCGGATGCTCGATGCCATGTTCCAGCAAATAATCGAGGATTCGCGTCCCTTCTTCTGCCTCATGCTGCTCCTGATTTAATACGAAGCTTACTTTTTTCATCTCCCAAAAACCTCCAGCAAAAATAATAAAGCCCACCATAAAACAATCTGGGCAAATACATGCACAAATTGTTTTATGGTGGGCTAATGATCAAACATCAACTGATGCCCATTATCCGTCCCGCCATAAACTATGGAAGTGATCAGGATGATTCAGCAATTCGCATTACTAATCATCAATGATCGGCTATGGGTCCATTATAGCACCGAATCTGGCGGGAAATCCAACTTTTTTTCATTCGCACCCCGTTAACTCAGCTTCCCTTTCACGTATTTCGCGTTAAAAATAAACAAACGCATAAGCAGGAACAGCGATGGAATCAGCAACACCATCCCGCCGATGAACGCCGCGACCAAAAATTTGGCCATGGTTGGATTCGTCACGCTCGTGTGGAAGGAGACATACGGGTAAAGCAAGTACGGCAAATGAGCCTTTCCGTATCCCCAGAAAGCCGTGAAAAATTGCAGCATCACAGAAATAAACATCCATCCGTACGACCTTTTCACGATCAGCAAACGCAAAGCGTTCAAAAAGAAAGCGAACGATAAAATAAACCAGATGCTGTTTCCCATTAACGACGCGAAATGCTCCGGATTATGTTTCCACAAGGCCATGAAGACAAGCAGCGAGGCAAAAATCGTCGGCAGGCTGTTAAACAACGCCCATTGCCGCAACACGCTTTCTGCCTGCGGATCATCTGCCCGATTGGCGTAGTACGTGAGAAAGCTTGTGCTGATAAACAGCACGCTCACCAGTGCGAGGAAGACGACGGCCCATGAATACGGGCTATAAAACAAATTGCCCGCCAAAAAGCGAGGGACGCCATCTTCTACCGCGATAAACCCGCCTTCCGAAATCGTCAAGACGGTGGAAAAAGACGCGGGAATCAATACGCCCGTCGCCGCGTACAAAAAGTGGTACAGGTGACTGTTCGGATTCCCGTACTTGCTGAAGGCGTAAAAAGAGCCGCGAATCGTTAACAACACCAAGGCAATACTCGCAGGGACAAGCAGAGCTGTTCCATAGTAATAGCCTGTCTCCGGGAAAAAACCGACGATGCCGACAAAAAAGAACACCAGAAATACGTTCGTAACTTCCCAGACAGGCGATAAATAGCGGGAAATCACTTTGTTGATGATTTCACCTTTGCCTGTAATCCTCCCGTAGTAGGAGAAAAAGCCTGCGCCGAAATCAATCGACGCCACGATGATATACCCGTATAAAAACAGCCAGAGGATGGAGATCCCCAGCCCTTCTGTCGTCACGTTTGCTCACTCCTCGCATCCAGCAACGGTTCCACCGGATTTCTGCGTGCCATGCGAACTAAAACGAATACGGTCAGGATGCCTAACAGGGCGTAGATCACACTGAACAGCACGAGCATGGAGCCAACGTGCGGCTCGGTTGTAGCCGCCTCTGAAACGGTCATATAGCCCCGTAAAATCCACGGCTGGCGACCGACTTCTGCAAAAACCCAGCCAAATTCGATAGCGAGCATAGACAGCGGCCCTCCGAGCACGATCAGACCAAGCAGCCAGCGATTCCACTCCAGCTTTGGCTTCCAGATGCGACAAGCGACAAAGACAGCCGAGAGAGCGATCATGAAGCTTCCGATTCCTACCATCAGATCAAACCAGTAATGAATGATTAACGGCGGCCAATTTTCTTTGGGAATATCGTTCAAGCCGACCACTTTTCCTTGAAAGCTGTCTGTCGCCAAAAAGGAAAGCATGTTCGGCAATTTGAGCGCGTAGTTCACCTCGTTTGTCGTTCGGTCCAAAGTTCCGCCCACGAGCAGGTCAGCGTGCGTTTTCGTCTCAAAATGCCATTCCGCCGCAGCCAATTTTTCCGGCTGGTAGGCAGCGAGAAATTTGCCCGACAAATCCCCGACTACCGCTGTCGCCACCGCAAAAACAAGCCCGATCGCCATGGTCAATCGCAACGCCTTTTTATAATACTCATTGCGGTGGCCGCGCAAGATAAACCACGCCGTAATCGCCGCGATCACAAACGCCGTCGTCATGTAGGCAGACGTGAGGACATGCGCTACTTTGGTCGGTGTCGCCGGGTTGAACATCGCTTTCAAAGGCTCGATATTGGTGATCGCTCCGTTGTCGATCGTAAATCCTTGCGGTGTATTCATGAACGCATTTACCGTTGTAATAAAAAAGGCGGAAAGACCGGAGCCGATGGCGACAGGGATCAAGACGAGCAAGTGAAACAGCGGCTTTTTGAACCGGCTCCACGTATACAAATAAATCCCCAGAAAAATCGCTTCAAAGAAAAAGGCGAACGTCTCCATAAACAGCGGCAAGGAAATCACCTGTCCGGCGATTCGCATAAACCCCGGGAAAAGCAGCGACAGTTGAAGTCCGATAATCGTTCCGGTCACAACGCCAACCGCCACGGTAATCGAATAGCCTTTTGCCAGCCTTTTCGCCAATAGCCTGTACTGGTAATCCTTCTTCCAAATCCCCATTGTTTCAGCCAGCAGAAGCAGTAACGGCATTCCTACCCCGATCGTGGCATAAATGATGTGAAACCCTAACGTAAGCCCGAACAAGATTCTGCTTTGCAAAGCAAGCTCCATCGACTTTCCTCCTTGGAACCGTAAGTCATACTCTGCACGGCACAGCCTGGCTGTTGGCTGTTGACTTCGCCAGCACCGCTCATTTAAAAATGAGGGTGCTGCCGGTCGGCTATACAGCTTTCGCATACGTGCAGAAGGCTCATCTGCGTAGAGGAGACGGCTTCCGCCTCCTGATCCTGCGGGGACTCTTCCTCTACCCGCCCGCACACTTCGCATACCCTGGTCATCTCATCCACCTCCCGTTGTCCGCGTTATTTCAAAGCCACTTCATACCCCAAATCGCGAATCGCCTGTTGAAAATCAATCAGCGACGCTGCCTTTTCATCATAGGAGACGAGCGCTTCGCCTTTTGCCAGGCTCACCTCCGCCTGCCGGATGCCCCACACGTTGTGCAGGGCATCGTTCACTTTTTGCGCATCCTGTTCGTCACGCATTCCTTGTACGGGAATTTTCTCTGTATGCATTCTCTCGCCTCCTTGCCGTAACGGTTCACGGTTAGTGAACTTGCTTCTCCGCTTGCTGCATTCCTTCGCCCATCCCGCGCAAAAAGTTGATCATGGAGCCGAGGGCCAAGGTGACGTTCGGTTCCATCATAGCCTTTCCCATCCCCATTAAGCCCATCGGTTTATCGCTTTTCGTATCCGTTAATCGCTCAATGCCATGATCGACGGCGTTCAAAATGTTTTGCAGCTTGGCAGGCTCCAGCTTGCCCATGAATTGCAGCGCGTTCATCCCGTTTTTCATGATGCGGTGCATGCCCGGCTTATTGAGCTGCGACACGGCAATGACCCCGATATCATGCCGATTCTTTAGCGCCCCTTGCACGATGTCCAATACGCCTATCTCCTGCAATTCTTTGACAATGTCCAACAAAGTGATCAACGCCTGGTGGTTTTCGCCCACGGCATCCAGCACTTGCTGAATCGCCTGTTGTTTCTCTTCCTCTGGAGTGGGCACGTATCGTTCAATGTTGGAAATCGCTTTGGCCATCGGCTTGTCCTCCTGTTCCGAGTAAGTCAGGGATTGAAATCCAATCGTCGCGCTGCCATTTTTCTTCTACCTTTACGCCCATTTGCGGCTGACGATTGCCGAAACGGTAGTTGACAGGGGGAAGTGGCGGCTCTCCTTCCCGTTCGAGAATATCCATTTTCACGCCCATTTCCTTGTAGTTAGGCGTATGCGTCAGCTTGTCATGGTAGCTGCTGGTCAGGCGATTGACCGATTTCTTGTCTTTGGATGTATTCATCGTCAAGTACAGCTCGTTTCCTTTTACCCGATCCGTGACCAATACGCGCACTTCCACTTCTCCGTATGGCGACGACAGGCGGACGAGCGCGCCATTCCTGATGTCTCGTTCTTCTGCCAGCTCCGGCGATACTTCCAGCCATGGATTGGGAACCTTGTGCGTGATTCCTTTGGCTTTGTAGGTCATATTGCCTTCGTGGAAATGCTCCAGCAAGCGACCGTTGTTCAGGTGCAAGTCGAACTCCTGCGTCGGCTCAAACATCGGCGGGGTCCAGTCGACCTTGATTAATCTGGCTTTGCCATCCGGGAACGGGAACCGCTCGGTAAAGAGCAGCGGCGTGTCTTTTCCGTCAGGCTGCACGGGCCAGATTTGGCTGTTCCAGCCTTCCAGCCGCTCGTAGCTGACCCCGGCAAACATCGGAGACAAGCTGGCCGCTTCCGCCATGATTTCCCCTGGATGCGTATAGTTCCAGTTAGCCCCCATCTTGTTCGCCAGATCGCGGATGATCATCCAGTCCGGCTTCGACTCGCCGAGTGGTTCAAACACTTTGTACAGCCGCTGAATCCGCCGTTCCGTGTTCACGAACGTCCCGTCCTTTTCCAAGCTTGGCGATGCAGGCAACACGACATCGGCAAAATGCGCCGTTTTGGAAAAAAAGATATCTTGAACAACGAACAGCTCCAGCTTCTCAAAAGCAGAATCGACGTGATTGATGTTGGAGTCAATCACAGCCATGTCTTCGCCAAACAAATACATCGCCTTGATTTTCCCCTCAAAAATTCCCTCGACCATCTGGTGGTTGTTGAAACCGGGATCTTTTGGCAATGGCACGCCCCACGCCTCTTCAAAACGCGCTCTTACTTTCGCGTCCTGCACAGGCTGATAGCCCGGATACCAGGCAGGCATTGTCCCGAAATCGCACGCTCCTTGAACGTTGTTATGTCCGCGCAGCGGATACGCTCCCGCGCCTGGACGTCCGAAGTTGCCCGTGACCAACAGCAGGTTGCAGATGGCTGTACTCGTATCAGTTCCGCCAACGTGCTGGGTGACCCCCATCGCCCAGAGGATGCACGTCCCGTCTGCTTCGTGGATCATCGTAGCCAGTTTGATCATGTCTTCTTTTGACAAGCCCGTAACTTTTTCGGCATAGTCCAAGGTGTATTTTTGCAACGACTGGACGAACTCGTCGTAGCCGTTCACTCTCGCTTCCAGAAACTCTTTGGCTTCCCAGCCTTGATCGATGATGTACTTCGTAATCGCGGAAATCCACACCAAGTCCGAGCCTGGTTTCGGGTGCAGATGCAAATTCGCTTTTTGCGCCAATTCGTTTTTCCGCAGATCGACCACTGCCAGCTTCTGCCCGAACAGCTTGTGCGCTCTCTTCACGCGAGTTGTCAGCACCGGATGAGATTCAGCAGGATTCGCCCCGACCACGATGACCAATCCAGCACTGGCAATGTCCTGAATCGTTCCCGAGTCGCCGGAGTAGCCTACGGTCCGCATCAACGCCATCGACGCTGGCGATTGGCAATACCGGGAGCAGTTGTCCACGTTGTTCGTCCGGATCACGGAACGGGCGAACTTTTGGAAAATGTAGTTTTCCTCATTGGTGCATTTGGAAGAAGCGATAAACCCGATCGAATCTGGCCCGTACTTTCCTTTCAGCTCGTTCAATTTATTGCTGATAAAAGTCAAAGCTTCTTCCCAGCTCGCTTCTACGAACTTGTCTCCTTTGCGAATCAGCGGCTTCGTCAAGCGCTCTTCGCTGTTGACGAAATCCCACCCCCACTTTCCTTTTACACAGGTGGAAATGCCATTTACGGGAGCTTCTACTTGCGGTTCGATCTTCAAGATTTTGCGTCCTTTGGTCCAAACCTCGAAGCTGCAGCCTACGCCGCAGTATGTACAGACCGTTTTGGTCCGCTTGATCCGGCTTTTTCGCATGCTTGCCTCTACTTCTGATACGGCAAAAATTTCTTTGTAGCCAGGCTCCACTTCTTTCGTGATGTTAATCATCGGCTCCAGCACATCTGCCGGGATGCCTGTCATGTATCCGGCTTCGCCGAGCATCGATTTTTCCATCAGCGCATTGCATGGACAGACTGTTACGCAATGACCACAGGACACACAGGATGACTGATCGATCGGCACATCGTTGTCCCAGATTACTCGCGGACTTTCACGGTTCCAGTCGATCGAAAGCACTTCGCTGACCTGAAGATCCTGACAGGCTTCCACACAGCGGCCGCAGAGGATGCATTGATCGGGTTCGTAGCGATACATCGGGTGGGATAGATCGGGGGGATACGGCTTCGGTTTGAACTCGTATTTCTGGTGTTCAATCTCCAAATACTCTGCTGTGTTGTGGACGACGCAGTTGCCGTTGTTGTTATCACAAACCGTACAGTACAGCTCATGATTTCGTAAAATGCGGGACATGGCTTCCAATTGCGCTTCTTTGACAAATTCTGATTTTGTGTTCACTCTCATTCCCGGCTCGCTGGCGGTTGCACAGGCACGCACCAACTGACTATCGACTTCCACCATACAAGTGTCGCACGTCTGAATCGGAAGCAAATTGGGATGTTTGCAGATATGAGGTATATAACAATCGTGCGACTCTGCCACATCCAAGATACTTTGCCCTTGCACGGCATGGTACGTTTCGTCGTTGATCTGGATCGAGTACGATCGGTCGTCCATTTTATATCCCTCCAAAATCGCGGCACAAAAACGCCTTTCACCTTGCTATTCGACTGTATTGTTCCGTAAAAATGGTTGGATATACATTTTTATGCATGTGTTTTTCAGGGACGGCCAAGGTCGGATTTGCCCACAAAAAAACCAGGGCGCTACCCCTGGTCAGTCTTTCCCCTTGAAAAAAGCGTTCTCGACGTCAGCTGACGGGAAGCGGAGGACGACCGCCAATCCGAGAAAGAGAGCAAACAAGTCGAGAAACCAATTCCGATTGCGGCTTCGCAGAGCCAGACATGTAAACATTTCCTGAAGCTGCATCGTTTCATCCCGGGCCACGACAGGTGCAGCAGCAAAATGTTTCAAAATAAGCTCGTGCTTTTCAATGACGGCTATATGCAACATGTCTCTTAAAACAACTGCGTACTTGTCGACGCTCTTGTCGTTGAAAAGGTCAACCAATTGGTTACGCAGATTGGCAATCAGCTGTTCCCCGTCGATTTCCCTTGGCTCCAACGCTTCCAGCATTTTTTTGATATTCATAATCTCGCTCTCCTTCGGAACACTATTTCCTTGCTATTTTGCAAAAAAGAAACCCCCATAAAACTTTTCGGCACAAAAAAGCTGTACGCCAAAAGTTTTATGGGGGTAGCAACAGGCATGTGTTCATACCTGTGATCCATCCCGCCATGCAAAAACGAAAATACCAGGATCGGCCAGCATTGTTTCAAGACTGCCGATCTGTGGGCTTTCCGAAACCATTATAGCAAAAAAACGTCGAAAAAGCTCCCGGTGCCAATAGCTTGCCGCTTGCAGGCAACTGGAACTTTATGCATATTTTTCAGGAAGCGAGGAAGCCTATGCCCATGATGCAACAGACAAAGGGGCGATTCTCATGCAAGAATTTAACCTGGACGCCCATCTTCACGGGCTGGCTCAGTCAGGCGATCTTGTAACCCGCAAACTCAACTTCAACACAGAAGCCGCTCAGCTCGTCTATTTATCCAGCATGTGCGACAATTCCACGATTCACAGCACTATCGTGAAGCCATTTTTGGAAAGCCAGCATTTATCCGAGTTTGAAGCGATGTTGCAGGCTATGCCAGGATACGAACAGATGAAAGACCGCCAGCAATTGGCAGACAAGCTCATTCAAGGATACGCTTTGCTGTTTCTCCCCCGCGAAACGTGTGCGATCAACACAAAAAAGCCCCCGCCCTTTCAACCTCAAAAAGCCACCATCGAATACATCTTGCAGGGGCCGCAATACGCTTTTTCCGAAGATATCGAAACGAACATTCACATTATTCGCACCCGTTATCCGTTGCAGGACTTGCATGTCGAATATATGAAAGTCGGTTCCGTGAGCCAAACTCCTTTAGCCATCGTCTACGACCATTCCAAGGTGAATCACGACGTGCTTTTGTGCCTGAAAAACAAGTTGCAACAAGTCGACGCAGAAGTCGTCCAAGCTTCGAATCAACTGCAAATGCTGATCACGAAACGATTTAATTTGCTGCCGACTGCGATTGTTTCCGAGCGGCCTGACAGATCCGTCCTGAATTTAAGCAAAGGAAAAGTGATCCTGATTTTGCACGGAACCCCTTTTGCGATTATCGTGCCTTCCGTTTTTTTCGACTTTCTGGCATCGATGGACGATCTTTACGACGTCCCGTGGTTCACCCGGCCGCTCATGGCTTTGCGCTATATAGGCGCGTTCATCACCACATCTCTTCCCGCTCTGTACGTGGCGACTGTCTCGCACAATCCGGAGATTTTTCGCGCCCAGTTGGCGATCGAGATGGCAGGGAGTCGCGCGGCTGTGCCTTACCCTTCCTTTTACGAAGTGTTCTTCATGCTGTTTCTGATTGAGGCGTTGACGGAAGCGAGCATCCGTCTCCCCAAATACATCGGTTCGATGGCCACTACCGTAGGCGGATTAATCTTGGGGCAAGCCGCTCAAACGGCAGGATTGGTAAGCAGTATTATGATTATCGTCGCCTCCATGGTAGCGATCTCCAACTTTGTCATCCCGATTAATACGATGAACCTCGCCCTGCGGGTAATCAAGTTTCCCCTTGTCGTGTTGGCGATCTTTTTCGGGTTGACGGGGGTGTTGACGGGGTTATTTTGTTTCCTTGTCTACACAACCAGCTTGCGAAGCTTCGGTCAACCTTATTTGAAGCTTTTCATCGGTGAAGCCAAAAAGAGCAGGTGAATCGGTTGTCCCGTTATTTTCTCTATTTTGTGACGCTTTCCATACTGATTAATGCCATCCTGTTTGTCCCGCGCATTTTGATCGACGAGCGCTATGACGGGGCGATTTCGTCCATGCTGTTCGGGGTGATCATCGGCGGCGCACTCATGTACCTGTTTACCAGCTCCATGTTCAAGTTTCGCGGTCAAGGGTTGCCGGAAATCATGCGACAGGCTTTGCCCAAAAGCATTGTGGTTCCGTTCCTGCTCCTGATGGGCAGCGTGTCGTTTATCTCGGGAGCGCTCGTGTTGATCAATTACGCCTTTATCGTGTCCAGATATTTAATCCCGAACACCCCGATCTATGTCGTGCTGATTCTCTTCGTTCTCGTAGCGAGCTTTGGCGCCATGCAATCGTCGCAAACGGTGCTGTACAGCACGGAAATGATTCTCGTTCTCTGCTTGCCGTTTCTCCTGTTTTCCATTTTCAAAGCGTATACGAATCAAAACATGAATTACGATGAAATCCGCGCCATGATTGACTACTCGAACATCCTGCCCAGCTGGAAAAGCTTGTCCGTATCCACTTACGCCGTTACGGGATACATCAGCTTGTCGATTTTTAACCGCGTGTTTGCCGATATCCCCAAGCTCAAGCACCGTTGGGCCGTCCCTTGCATCGGCTTCAGCATCCTGTTTACCGCCTTTTTTGTGCCGATCGGCATTTTGGGCACAGATGGCGTGAACGAATTTATTTTCACCTGGGTTTCGACGGCAGATGCGATTCGGATGAAGTATGCCTTTATTGAACGCGTTGTTTATATTTTTCTGCTCGTTTATTTAGGCATCTCTTACTTATTCGCCATGACGACCTGGCATGTCGGGTCCGAGTTCATACGCGGCTGTTTCTCCCACTACCAGCCCAACACGTCGTCCATCAACTCTGTGCTGCCGAACGCGATCAGTTGTATCGTATTCGGGATCGGAACCGTGATCGTCGGCAATTGGCTCGGTGAAGACGACCTGTTTTCGGTATCCTCGTATTGGATGATGATACGATCCCCACTCGATATTTGTGTGGTCTTTTCCGTTTATATCTTGAGCAGGTGGAGGCAAGCTTTGTGAAACATGTCTGGATGTGGCTCGCGGTCTTGTTTCTGTTTACGGGCTGCGGCTTTAAAGATATTGACAAGCGCTATTTAGTCATGGCGGTCGGCGTCGATAAGTCGGAGCTGAAAGACAAGCCTTATCGCGTATCGTTGAAGCTCGCGATTCCGACAGCGCAAATCAGACCCGGGCAGTCGAATACGTTTCATCTCATCAGCGACGATGCCCCGACGATAACCGAAGCGGTGCGGCATTTGAAATCAAAAGTCGATAAAGACCTCGATTTCTCGCAGACGAAAATTCTCGTTTTCGGGACAAAGCTGGCCGAGGAACGGTTGGACAAGACAACTATCGACTGGTTTTTGCGGAAGCCGGAAATTCAGGGCATCGCCTTCATGGCGCTAGGCTCCCCGACAGCCGAACAAGTGCTGGGCGTCCGCCCCAAGTCCGAACGCATGCCTGCTGACAGCCTGATGCTGAGCTTTGATCAGGAAGGAACGGAATCGTCTTTTATCGTCACCGCTTTTTTGTTTGATTTTCATCGGCGGTTGAGCGAAAAGGGTCTGGACCCGTACATGCCCGTCATCCGCCCGCTCAAAGACACGTATTTGATCGATCAAGTCGCTGTTTTTGACAAAGAAAAAATCAAAGCGGTATTAAGTCCCGAGGAAACGCGGATCTTCAATGAATTGTCCAAGAAAATCAGCAACTTTGATATCGAAACCAGGACGGAGCAGGCCCGCTTTGCCTTGAATGTCACCTCTTTCCGCTATTCGTACGAGTTTGATGAACGCAACGAAGCGGAACCAAAGCTGAAAATGAACGTCCACATCAGAGGATTGTCAGAGGAATCGAATCAGTCTTTTTACAACTCGAATTGGGATCGCTATAAAGCAGAAGCGGAAAAAGAGGCGGCGAAACGATACGCTCATGTGCTGCGGAAGCTCCAGTCACTGAAAGTCGATCCGATCGGATTCGGGCTACGCTATCGGGCAACCCATTACCAACGGGATCAAGATTGGGAAAAATGGCTGAGCATCTACCCCCGGCTCGACTGGAACATCAAGGTGAACATCGACCTGCTTGGATCAGGGGGGATCAAATAATCCCCCGGTAAAAAAACAAAACGACCCTTTTGCACGGGTCGCCGTTCCTTACTCTTCTTTTCGCATCACACTGTATTCATCGCGGACCATGGAGACGTCATCCCCTTGCTGGGTCAGCTCCAGTTTGTAAAGGATATCCGAGAGCACAGACGCGACGATCAAGGTCAAATCTCCCGTATTGACTGGTGTGCGAAAATAATGCCCGATCATTTCATAGCCTTTTCGCTTGAACGTTTCCGTATTTTCTTCATCCAATGCTTCGCACAGCTCTGCGATCAACTCATCCAGCGCGATTCGCGCCCGTTCGTACACATCCGGCTGATCAGTGGAAACGGCATCTGCTGCTTTTTTCTTCGACAAGTGGCCCCTCCTCCTTCCCCTATAGGTTGGAGCAGAAGCCGTTTTTTATGCAGAGTCGGCCTTACTCGCCACTTTTGGTCCATGGGCGCGAATGCCGGTCAAAGCCTGGAGCAACACGCGGTCGTAATGTGTCTCGGCCTGTATGTCGCGCCGGTCCAGCAGCGTCCCGAGCACCGCCCCCAAAAAGCCGAGTGGAATGGAAATCAGGCCAGGATTGGTCAGCGGGAACAAAGGCTGCGCCCGGATGAAGCCAGTATCGGGATTCATCACAGTCGGCCCGGCCATGACGAGCACGACAGATGCAACCAGTCCGGTAAGCACGCCGCAAATCGCACCGCGCACGGTAAAGCGGCGCCAATACAGGGTGAACAACAGCAGCGGCAAATTGGCAGAAGCGGCTACGGCAAAAGTCAAGCCGACGAGAATCGCCACGTTCATTTTTTCCGCGCCGATCGCCAGCCAGATCGAGGCGAATCCGACCGCAACGGACGAGCATTTCGCCATGACGACCTGCTCCTTTTCCGAAGCCAGCCCGCGGCGAATCAGGTGGCTGTAAACGTCATGGGCAAAAGCCGACGAGGCGGACAGCACCAGCCCTGTCACGACAGCCAGTATCGTGGCAAAAGCGACAGCCGCGATGTATGCCATCAAAAATTCGCCGCCAAGCGCGTCCGCCAAAAGCGTCACCGTCAAATTGCCGCCGAAGCCTACATTTTTCAGCGCCTCATACCCGACAAACGTGCTTGCACCAAAGCCGAGAAAAATCGTCAGCAAATAAAACGCGCCGATCACCCACGTAGCGGTGTAGATCGAGGAACGGGTTGTCACTGCGTCCTTGACCGTAAACAGGCGGGAGATGATGTGCGGCAGCCCGGCCGTCCCGAGGATGAGCGCAAGATGCAGCGAGATCGTTTCCAACGGGTCGTTCAACTGGTTGCCCGGATGCAAAAATTGCTCCTGCAAAGGCGTAATCGTGCTGACATGGGAAAACATTTCCGACAGGCTCCAGCCAAAACGGGAAAAGACGATCAGGCTGAGCACCAGCGTCCCGGTCAAAAGCAAGATCGCTTTGATGATCTGCACCCACGAAGTAGCGACCATCCCTCCGAAGACGACGTAAAAAGTCATCAGACTGCCGACGATCATCACCGCCGTATCGTAGTGAACCCCAAGCAAATAGTGAATCAGCGCCCCCGCCCCGACGAGCTGGGCGATCATGTAAAAAATCGTGATCAGCAAAGTCGTACAGGCAACCACTCCGCGCAGCCACAAGCTGTCAAACCGCACCGCGATGGCATCTGCCAAGGTGTAGCGCCCGAGATTGTGCAACGGCTCGGCAATCAGGAACAAAATGATCAAGTAGGAGACGAAAAAGCCGATAGCGTAGACGAAGCCGTCAAAGCCGTACATCGCAATCGTCCCGGCGATGCCGAGAAACGACGCGGCACTCATGTAGTCGCCCGCAATCGCGATGCCATTTTGCAGCCCTGTCAGGCGGTTGCCTGCCGCATAAAAATCTTTGGTCGTTCCCGTTTGTTTGGCCGCCGAATACGTGATCGCCATCGTCCCGATGATGACAGCCAAAAAGAAAATGATCGTCGTCACCGACAAGCCCCCTCTCCCGTACAAATGGAAAAAGACCGGGGATGACCCCCAGCCTTTGAACTGGCACGAGCTTCCTTGCGTTAATTGCTTCTACGCTGAATCTTTCATTCCTGTGTTGGCCCGCACCAAAATTTCGTCGTACTTCGCATCGTTGCGCGAGCTGGACAGGAGCGTTCCGATCCAGGCTGCCAAAAACCCGAGCGGGATGGAGACGATCCCCGGATTCGGCAGCGGGAACAGCGCTTCGCCGACCAAAATGGCTTTTCCGGCAACCGGGTTCCAGACGTTGGGGCTCAACGCCACGAGAATCAGTGAGCTGAACAGTCCGACGAGCATGCCGCTGATCGCCCCTGTCGTGTTGAACCTTCTCCAGAAAATCGTGAACAAGATGACGGGCAAGTTCGCGCTTGCTGCCACCGCGAAGGCGAGCGCAACGAGAAAGGCCACGTTCAGCTTCTGGGCAAACAGCGCGAGCAAGATCGAAACGATCGAGACGCCGACCGAAGCCCATTTTGCCATTTTCATCTGCTCTTTTTCCGTCGCTTTGCCTTGACGGATCACATGGCCGTAAAAATCGTGCGCGAATGCCGAAGCCGCTGTCAGTACGAGTCCTGCCACGACCGCCAAAATAGTCGCGAACGCTACAGCCGATACGAAAGCGAAGAGGAAGTTGCCGCCGAGCGATTGGGCAAGCAGCGGAGCGCCCATATTGCCAGCCGCATCCATGTTGGCAGCGCCGACGAAAGCGGCTGCTCCGAACCCGAGGAAGATCGTCATGACGTAAAAGATCCCGATGATCCATGTCGCGTACACGACGGACTTGCGCGCGGTCGTCGCATCTTTTACGGTAAAGAAGCGAATCAGGATGTGCGGCAGACCCGCTGTTCCCAGTACGAGCGCGAGATTGAGCGAGATCGTATCCAGCCCGACTTTGAACTTGTTCCCGGGATTGAGAAATTGGTCCCCGAGCGGTGTCGCTGTTTTCATTTGCTCGAACAT
Source organism: Brevibacillus sp. FSL K6-0770 (assembly GCF_038000275.1). NCBI lineage: Bacteria > Bacillati > Bacillota > Bacilli > Caryophanales > Paenibacillaceae > Brevibacillus > Brevibacillus sp. FSL K6-0770. Next base: position 2,186,502 of record NZ_JBBOBQ010000001.1, on the reverse strand, counting down.
CGTCAGCAAATTGAAATCAAACTTGGCGAACACCATGAGCGAAATCACGAACGTCCCGAGCATCAGCAGCACCGCTTTGACAATTTGCACCCACGAGGTTGCCGTCATGCCGCCGAACACGACGTAGACCGTCATCAGCGCACCGACGATCAACACCGAAGTGCTGTACTCCAGCCCCAGGAGCAGCTTGATCAGCGCCCCTGCCCCGACCAGCTGGGCGATCATGTAAAAAATCGAGATGGCGATGGAGTTCAGCGCGGCCACACCACGTACCTGCTTATTGTCAAAACGCGCGGCAATCATGTCTGCCATCGTGTACTTGCCGAGGTTGCGCAGCGGCTCCGCCACCAGGTACAACACGACCAAATAAGCGACAAGAAAGCCGATGCTGTAAAAGAACCCGTCAAACCCGCTGAGAGCGATCATTCCGGCGATTCCGAGGAAGGAAGCGGCCGACATGTAATCTCCGGCGATCGCCAGCCCGTTTTGCCACCCCGTCAGCCCGCCGCCTGCCGTGTAAAACTCGCTCGTCGTATTCGTCCGCTTCGAAGCGAAGTACGTAATGACAAGCGTGAGCAGAACAATTCCTAAAAACAGTAAAAATGCCGTTACATTCATCAGCCTCTGCCCCCTGTCTCCTGTTTGACTTTCTCCACCAGCTCGTCAAAACGTTCCGCTTTCTTGGTGTACAGAATACAGAGCCCCCAGGTCATGATAAATTGGGCAAAGGCGAACACCCACGCCCACGAGATCGCCCCGAACGCCGGCTGATTGAGCACCGTGAAGTAAGAAGTCAGGATCGGCAAAGTAAAGTAAAACACGAAGAAGAAAATGGAAGATGGCAGGATGAACGCCCTTTTGCTTCGCAAAAGTTCCTTGAAGGTGGCTGATTGGATAATCGCCGTGTAATCGGTAGCGTCCTGCTTTTGACTGCCGGCTTTTTTCGCCGATAGCGGATTGCTCATGGGAACCTCCCCCTCTTCAAACAAAATGTAAGCGCTTCCTCTATTGTAGGGAATCATTGGTAATTCGTGTGGTTTTGCGCGCAAGATGTCTGGGGGCGTGCGCCAACGGCAAGTTTTGCATCGCGATCTGCGGTTTACGTTTCTTCGAGTCGTTTGAGCAAGTCTTTGGCGGAAGTCCGGGAAACGGGGATTCGCGTTTTCGCCTCTCCTTTCAAGAGCAGGTTGTACGCGCCGTTGAACCACGGCTCAAGCTCGCTCACGTAGTTCAGATTGACGAGATAGCTTTTGTGCGTGCGAAAAAAATCGTAGCCACTGAGCTTGTCAGCGAGCTGCGTCAAGGTCATCCGCGTGGAGTAAGCGTCCGACTGGGTGATGATACGAACGAGCCGTTCTTCCCGCACCGCGTAGACGATCGTCGCCGGGTCGATCACCACCAGCCTGCTGTTTTCTTCGACAAGCAGCTTGGAGCGCTTGGCAGTCGCAGGCTCCGGCTTCGGCTTGACCAGTCGCTCGCGTATGCGCTGCATCGTTTCCACGAGTCTTTTTGGCTCGGTCGGCTTTAGCAAATAATCGACCGCGTTCAGCTTGAAAGCATCCACCGCAAACGCCTCGTACGCTGTACAGAACACGATGAGCGGCTGCGGCTTTCTGGCGGCGAGCATTCGGGCAGCCTGTGCCCCTTCCAGCTCCGGCATTTTCATATCGAGAAAAACGACGTCCGGCTCGTGCTCGTCTACCATTTCCAGCAGCTCTCTTCCGTTGGTGGCACAGGGAAGCAGCTCGACATCTTCCTCCTGCTGCAACAAATAGCTCAGCTCTTCGCGTGCCAGTCGTTCATCTTCGGCAATCATGATGCGAATCGGCATCAGGCACTCACCTCCTGTTTGATCGGGATCGTAAATGTGATCAAAGCACCGCCTTCTGGCCTGTTGGCAAAATGAAGCTGGGCATCCGGGCCTTGCAAGCTGATCAGCCGCTGATTGACATTATGAACCCCGATGCCGTTTCCTTCCTTGCGCTCCATCGGAATTTTGCCCAACAGAGGAAGCAGTTCCTCCGGGAATCCTCTGCCGTTGTCTTCGATCGTAAAATGAACGGCGGTTGGCTGTCGCTGCACACACAGCCTGATTTCTCCGCCTGCGCCCATATCGCGCAGTCCGTGGTGGATGCAGTTCTCGATCAACGGCTGAAGGGTGCCAGGCGGCATAAGCACATCCTCCACACCGGGATCAACCAGCGTCTGCACGGCAAATTGCTCGGAAAAGCGAATGCGGATAATTTCCAAATAGGCGTGCAAATGCTCCAGCTCCTGACCGACCGTTACTTGTGCGCTTGACGTAAGCTTCAGGTTGAAGCGCATGAACACTCCCAGCTGAATCGTCATGTGTCTGGCGAGCTTCGGATCGATGCGAATCAAGGTCACGATCGAATTAAGCGTATTGAACAAAAAGTGCGGATGAATCTGGGCTTGCAGCATTCGCAGCTCTGCGTCCTTCATCAACCCTTTCATCTGCTCCGCAAGCGAGATGGTCAGCTGGTTAGAGATCAGATTTCCCAGCCCTTTGGCCAATGCTTCCTGGACTTTGCCGATTTGCTGGGGGCGGCGGAAGTACAGCTTGATCAGTCCGGCGACACTGCCTCCTTCTTTGATGGGGATGAGGATGGCTGCATGCAGTTGGCAATTTTTTTGTCGGCAGCCAAGCAGTTCCCGGCCATGGCCTTTTTCAATGCAGCCACTCGCCATCGCCCGCTGATCGAGGTCGCTTTGGATCGGCTCTCCCGGAGCGTGATGGTCCGTACCCGCTCCGACGTGGGCCAGCAGCCGCTCCCGATCGGTCACCGCTACGGCGATCGCCTTCGCCTCCCGCTGAAGCACGAGCGCCGCCGCCTGGGCTGTTTGCGGATTCAGACCCATTTTCAACTGCGGTAAAATTCGCTGCGCAATTGTGAACGCACGCTCAGCCTCCAGCGCAGCAGAACGCTCCTCTTCTTGCAAAGCGACGCGAATCATCGTCGTAAAAATCGCAATCGAGATGCTGTTGGTCAAGACCATCGGAATGCCGATCACATTGACCATCGTGCGCACGAGATCAGGCGGGCCCGACATGATCAGCAAAAGCGACATCTGGATCACAGGCGCGAACATTCCGATAAACAATGCCTTGGACGGAGAAATGACCCGCTCCTGGGAAAAAAACCGCGCCACATAGCCTGCCAAAAATCCAGTGAGCGGAACAGACAGCCCCATCGGAAGCGCTGCAAATCCGCCGAGATCATACAAATGCAAGCCCGCAATGATTCCGGCCCCCATCCCGACCATTGGCCCGCCGAGCAAACCGCCGATCACGACGCCGACCAGCGTGGAATTTGCCACAATCTCGTCTCCGGAAAGCGGAAAAATCCAGAAGCTCGGAACGTATCCATCCTCGTGCACCACTACGCCTGCATATGTACCTGCCACACCGAACAAGCCAAACATCATGGAAAAGGCAACAGACGTGCCAACGTGCAGTTCGCGATCGAGCAGCTGCCGAAACAGCGGAATCCTCGTCAACATAAACCCGAGAGTCAAGAGAATGCCCATTCTCTCGATGAGCAACAGCGTGAGATTGTCCACGGCGTCCTCCTGCTTGCTTGTTGAAATCTTCTATAAATTCCGCATTTTACTCCCAATTCCCTGCTGGACAGGCAATCTAACTGGGCGTCCTGCATACGCTGAGTGTGCAATGCTTCATGGGAAGGGTGATCAGAACATGTGTGGAATCGTAGGTTGGATTGATTGGGAAAAAGACCTTTCCCAGGAGCGTCCGGTACTCCAGCAAATGACGCAATGCCTCAAAGATCGCGGGCCAGATGCAGAAGGCTTTTGGCTGACTCCACGCGCCGCCCTCGGCCATCGCCGCCTCGTCGTCGTAGACCCTGCCGGCGGGCAGCAGCCGATGACAGCTCTCAAAAGCGAACATGCCTGCACGATGATTTACAACGGTGAGCTGTACAACACGGAAGACCTCCGGCAAGAGCTGCTTGCTTGCGGTCATACTTTTCAGTCCCACTCCGACACCGAAGTGCTTTTGCACTGCTATCTCGAATGGGGCACGAACTGCCTTGCCAAGCTGAACGGTATTTTCGCTTTTGCGATCTGGGACGAACGGGCGCAGCGCCTGTTTGTCGCCCGCGACCGGATGGGAGTCAAACCGCTTTTTTACGCGCAAAGAGGCAGCTCTTTCTTGTTCGCCTCCGAACTCAAAGCACTGCTGGCGCATCCAGACGTCAAACCGGAGCTTTCGCGGGAAGGACTGGCGGAAGTGTTCGGCATCAGCCCTGCTCGCACCCCTGGTCACGGCGTCTTCCATCAAGTGCACGAGGTGCGGCCCGGCTGCTTTTTGACCGTAACGCGCGACCGTGTCAAACAGGAAACATACTGGCGGCTTGCGAGCCGTCCGCATACCGATGACTTGCCAACCACAGCGGCACGGGTCAGAGAGCTTGTCGTCGATTCGATCAAGCGGCAGCTCGTCGCGGACGTCCCTGTTGCCACGCTTTTGTCCGGCGGGCTTGATTCCAGCGTCATTACGGCGGTAGCCGCCGAGCATTTCAAGGAAACAGGCCGGGGAACGCTCCACAGCTACTCGATTGATTACGTGGACAACGACAAGCATTTTCAAGCGAGCTCTTTTCAGCCAAATGAAGATGCGCCTTACGTCCAGCTCGTGTCGCAATACTTGGGCACCCAGCACCATACGATTGAGTTTGACACAGCCGAACTGGTCGATGCGCTGAAGGTAGCGACACTCGCCCGCGACCTGCCGGGAATGGCCGATGTCGACGCTTCCCTGTACTTGTTCTGCCGGGAAATCAAAAAAGAGACAACCGTCGTTCTCTCAGGAGAATGCGCGGATGAGGTATTTGGCGGCTATCCGTGGTTTTACCGCGAGGAGCTGCTGCATGCAGGGACATTCCCCTGGTCGCGGGCGGTCAAGGAACGGGCTTCGTGGCTGTCGCCCGAGCTGCGCGCCTGGGTCAAGCCGGAGGAGTACGTCGCAATGCGCTACGCGGAATCGCTGGACGAAGTGCCTCATCTGCCCAGTGAGGACCCGATTGAAGCACGGCGAAGAGAAATGTTTTACCTCAACATCACCTGGTTCATGAATACGCTCCTGGATCGCAAAGATCGGATGAGCATGGCTGCAAGCCTGGAAGCGCGCGTCCCTTTTTGCGATCACCGGATCGTGGAATACGTCTGGAATATCCCCTGGGAAATGAAAACACACGGCAATCGCGAAAAGGGCATTCTGCGCAAAGCGATGGAGGGCATTTTGCCGGACGAAGTGCTGTACCGCAAAAAAAGCCCGTATCCGAAAACGCACAATCCTTCCTATACAAAAGCGGTTCGCACGTGGCTGCTCGACATTTTGAACGATCCCAGCTCCCCGCTGCTGCAACTGATTGACGTCCCGGTCATTCGCAAAATCGCCGAGTCGGACGCCCAGGCTTCCAGCATTCCGTTTTTCGGCCAGCTCATGAGCACGCCGCAGCTGTTCGCCTACCTCGGCCAAATGGATTACTGGCTGCGCGAATATCGCGTGACGATCAAGGCATAATCGTTTTTGGAAAAGGCAAAAGCTCCCCGAACCCCATCATCATGGGGTTTTGAGGAGCTTTTGCTTCCCTTTGCCTTTGCCTTTGGGTTTCCGCTTTGAGCTTGCTTCCGGCTTCACGGCTGGATTCAGCAACGGTTTCGGCGCTGCTTTTTTCGGCGCTGGCTTGGCAACAGGTTTTGCGGCGGCTTTCGGTGCGGCTGCGGGAGCGACTGGCGGACGGTATCGCACATCCAGCTCACGACCGGATCGCTTCATGATCGTAAACGATTGCGTCTCCCCCGAACGGATCAACCGATAGTCTACTTTTGTCTTCTTTTCTCCCCCGACCAAAGTAGCGGCAATCGTCCGCTGATTCGGCAGATTGGCCTTTACTTGCAAGGATTGCACCGCGCAAGGTACGGAAGGGATGGTTCCACACGGGATGCACAGCTTTCCTTTGAGCAGCCGTAATTGGAGATTGCGGATCATCGTTTCTGTCAGCTGCTTTCCCCAATACCTGCGAAAAATGCGGGAGATTTTTCGCTTGGTGTTGTACTTATCCGGCAACGGCGTGTAATCGACGCCGTTCACGGTGTAGACAACCTTCCCTCGGGGCGAGGTGGCAATCTGCGTCCAGACTTGCTCGGCGGAACTGATAAACTGCTTGAACATACGCAATTCATCCAACGTTTTCACCCCCTCCATAAACCGTATGGAGAAGGGCTTATGCTAGTACGCCCTTTTACGCCCGATTTACCGCGCGATCCGGGCTACATCCACCCGTCCGGAGAAAAATGTCGCTCCACCGCCCATGTCGGCAATCCGATCCGGGGTCAACGCGTTCACGTAATGCTTGGACTCTGGTCCATCTGCCCACAAGCCCTGGCTGACAACCACGCCCGGCAGCACATTTTCGCCAACAGAGACAACCAGTTCGCACTCTCCACGGTCATTCCACACCCGGACGGTATCCCCATCCTCAATCCCGACTTGCTGGGCGTCCGCCTGGTTCATGTGCAGCTTCGGTATTTTTTCCATCTTCATATGCTTCTCGTTGTTGGAAAACGTCGAGTTCAAAAAGTTATGGTTCGGCCCGGGCACGAACTGATACGGATAATCGCCGTCTTTTGCGAGCGGCGAATAGGTCGGCAACGGCGGATACCCTCTGTCCGCCATCGTCTGCGAGTACAGCTCGATTTTTCCGCTCGGCGTGGACAGGCGGCCCGTAAAGTACGAGTCGACCTTGGCTTTGCGGTAGTTGTGCTCCACCAGCGACTCGAAGGTGATATCTTCCATATGCGGATTGCCGTGCCCTTCCAGCGCCTGGCGAATCATGTCTTCGTCGGAATCGCGGAAAGCAGGTTCATCATAGCCCATGGCGGCTGCCAACAACCGGAACAGCTCCGTATTGGACTTGCTCTCTTCATACGGGGCGAGGACGGGCTGTTGCAACTGGATGTAATGGTGCCAGTAGCTCGTGTAGAAATCCATGTTTTCGTAGGAAGACGTGGCGGGCAAAACGATATCCGCATACTTGGCTGTCTCGGTCAAAAACAGATCGTGCACGACCGTGAACAAATCTTCTCTTGCCAGCCCTTGTCTGACCTTGTTGCCTTCCGGTGCGACAAGAGCCGGGTTGCTCGTGTACACAAACAGCGACTTCACGGGAGGCTGTACTTCAAGCAGCACCTTGCCCAGTTCATTCATGTTGATGACTCTCGTGTTTTTGTTCGCTAACAAGTCGGGCCGTTGCACGGCCGTTTTGTTGTGTTCCAAAAAGCCTTTGTTCCCTTTGATCGCGCCGCCGCCCCGGACCAGCCACTGTCCGGTGAGCGCCGGCAGACAGGAAATCGCCCGGACGCACATTCCTCCGTTGTCATGATGCTGGATGCCGTTGCCAATGCGAATAAACGAAGGCGACGTCTCCCCATACCATCTGGCCAGCTTGTCAATATCGTCAACCGGAACGCCTGTAATGGCAGAGACTGTTGCCGGATCGTATGCCTTCACATGCTCTCGCAATTCTTCGTATCCAACCGTATACGATTGCAAAAAGGCGGAATCAACCAAGTTTTCTGCAAACAATACATGCATCAGTCCCAAGGCCAGCGCCGTGTCCGTGCCCGGCAAGATCGGAATGAACCAGTCGGCCCAACGCCCTGTCTGGTTTTTGTGCACGTCGATGACGACGATCTTCGCGCCATTTTTCCGGGCTTGTTCAGCCAGGACTACCTGGTGCATGTTCGTGCTGACCGTGTTGATCCCCCACATGATCATCAGCTTGGCGTGAACGGTATCCTCCGGGTCGGTCCCGAAAGCTCCGCCCATCGTGTAGTTGTAGCCAACTCCGCCAGCACTGTTGCAAATCGTCCGGTCAAGCTGGCTCGCTCCCATCCGGTGGAAAAAGCGCCGATCCATTCCCTCCACATTGATTCTGCCCATGTTCCCGTAAAAGCTGTACGGCAAAATCGCTTCCGGTCCGTCTGTGGCAATCAGGCTGCGCCAGCGGGAGACGATCGTATCGATGGCTTCCTCCCAGCTGATGCGGACAAATTCGCCGCTGCCTTTTTTCCCGACCCGCTTGAGCGGATAGGCCAGACGCTTGGGATCATTCAATCGCGCCGCCATGTTGCGCACTTTGTTGCAAATGTTTCCTTTTGTCACAGGATGATTCGGATCGCCTACTACTTTGACCAGCTTGCCATCCTGCTTGTGAAGCAACAACCCGCATTGATCCGGGCAATCCAGCGAACAAACGGCTGGAAAAATCCCATTTTCCTCTGTCGTGAAGCTCACGGTCGATCCCTCTTTCGTCTGCGCTTTTTTCCTTCGATCCCTCACCCGAACCTTTTTCCGTGTAAGCAGATCGAGAAACATACCTTTATCTTATCACAGAAGGTTGTCTTTTGCTCCTCCAAAGCACACTTGCCGCTGTGCCGCGCTTGCTTTTGGCATGCAAAAAGACCGCCCTCGCATGAAGGCGGTCTTTGCTTTTTAACCGGAACGTCGCCAAAGCTTGGCGCCTCCCGGTATTCCAATCATATCCAGCAGGAAATGCTGTAAGCCAGGTTCTGTCTCTCCCGTGCTTCAAACGGGCCAAGCCCTCGCACCAAGAGCGGTAGCCATCTATCTATGGCATCCAAAGATACCATCCGTCCCTTCCGTTTGGTTCCTTCAGGACGGTTCCCCTACCAAATTTGGGTTTCTCGCTCGCAGGGTTTACCGCGTTCCATCTTTTCTGTCGCCAGAAAAGCTACGTTTCTGTGGCACTTTCAGCGTACTCGGGCCTCAGAGAGAGCCCTTTCCACGCCGTCAGCAAAGCTTGCGCCTCACTGCCCTGGCTTGCGCCAGGTACGAACACTCCAAGCATCTCAGCTTGGGCGAGCCTGGACTTTCCTCTACCGCCAACCGCCGAAGCGATTGCGGCAGCGACTACCCACATTTCCCGCATTCACGAATCAGTACTACATACTCTATCACATGCGCCGTTTGCGGTCAACTAACAGAAGCTGGAATGTTCGCATTCGATCCAATCGCAAACCTGTAGTACAATAGAGAGGCTACAAGGAGGGTTGATTGTGATAAACATTACCTCGCAGGCGGCAGCGCGCCTTGCCCTGATGATTGCGGAAGAACACGACGCAGACAAGCTCGGAATCAAGCTTGTTCCAACCACGACCGGATGCGGCAGCTTCACCTACAGCATTGCCATTACCGAAGCGGACAAGCGCGACCAGATTGAGGAAATCAACAGCATCCGCTTCTTCTATCAACCGCAAGATGTGGACAAGCTGATCGGCACCGTCATTGACTGCGACCCTGTCACGGGGCGATTCTCGATTCATCATCCCCGTCCGCAAGAAAACAGCTGCACGCTTACTCACTGACCAGGAGGTTTTTATGCTACTGCTTCCCTTTGAAAACATCAAGCCTAACATTCATCCCAGCGTTTTTCTGGCCAAAGGCTCTGTCGTAACAGGCGACGTTGAGATTGGCGAAGACTCTTCCATTTGGTACAACACCGTAATTCGCGGTGACATCGCGCCAACCGTGATCGGCAAACGGGTGAGCGTGCAGGACAACAGCACCTTGCACCAAAGCCCGAACAATCCGCTGATCCTCGAAGATGAAGTCACCGTCGGGCACAATGCCGTCCTGCACAGCTGCGTGGTGCGCCGCGGCGCGTTAATCGGGATGGGAGCGATCATTTTGGACCGGGCCGAAATCGGCGAAGAGGCGATGGTCGCCGCCGGAGCGCTCGTTCCTCCGGGAATGAAAGTGCCACCGCGCACGCTCGTCGTCGGCAATCCCGCGAAAGTAAAGCGCGAGCTGACAGAAGCCGACTTCAAGGAGCTGGTGCGCATTCGCCAGTCCTATGTGGACAAAGGAAAAACGTACCGCCAGCTGGAAGAAAACCCGCTGGAGAGATAAAGCGAAAGGTCGAGGACAATGCGTATGCCCTCGACCTTTTTTATTCGGCAAATCGTCCCATCACGATCGTGCTGTAATAGTTGCCGTCTGATAACAGCTTGTCCTGTTTCAGCACGCCCTCTGTCTCAAAGCCAAGCCGTTGATACAGCTCAATCGCCTTTTCATTCGTCTCCAGAACTTGCAGCGTCATTTTTTTCACGCCCTGTTCATCTGCCCAGGCGATCGATTCTTGAAGCAGCTGCTTCCCGATGCCGTATCCCCAATATTCCTGCAAAACGCCTACGCCAAATTCAACCCGGTGCGCCAGTCGCTTGAGCGAGCTTCCTTGACAGCGCGAAAAGGCAACGATGCGACCATTCGCCACCGCGACCAGGAACAGATTGCGCTCACTTTCCGAGTCAGCCCGGATCAATTCGCGAAAGGCAGCTTCATCCAGAAACCCCTCGCCTCGCTCTCTGTCCATATTTTCCGTTTCCCCATCGATTTGCAGTCGTACGGCTACCAGCTCACTCGCGTCTTCCTCTTGAGCCGAACGAAGCGTATAAGCGAGTCCTTTTCCAGCAAAATCTCGCGGTGCTATTTTCATATCCCTCTGCCTCCTTCGTTGTCGTGACCAAAAAAGCCCCCTTTGCCCAAGAGGCTTGTTTCTTCTCACTTCTCTTTCCTTCTCATGCCGAGTGCTGCCGTTCCATATCGCGTATGTGCTCAAACAGCATGTAGGAGCGAATAGCCGTCTCCAGATGCAGCCGATCCGGCTCTTTCGTCGTAAAATGCTTTTGGAAAAAGACCGAGAGCTTGTAAACAACTCCGCAATATTTGCGCACGTAGCGATCCCCGAACATTCCCACCAAAAGTCCGCCGACGCCGCAGACGATGCTCCACTCCATCGGCAAAAACCAGACAGAGAGCAGAAAGCCAACGAAAAACCAGACGACCAGGTTAGTCGAGCAACCGTCATTGACGATGTCAGCCTTGGCAATTTGCGGCAAGGCAGTCAGCGATTTTCTGCCGGAATAGCTGAATACTTTATGTTCTGCACCGTGAAACTTTTTCATCATTTTTGGAAAAACAAAGTGAAAGCCGCCGATATAGACAGCCGCCCACATCGGGTCTACGACTGCCCAGGACGGATGCACCAGAGCCGCCACTACATAGCAGGCGAGGAGCAGGTGAAAAAGCTGATAATACCAGGGAAAGGAGAAAAAAATACGATACCATAGCTTTCCAATCGTTTTGAGTGTGATTTTTTCCGCCCACATGTGGATAACGCCGTCTTTTACTTCCGCACAAGCCAGCACATTGCGATCGTGAAAAAGCACACCGCGCCCAAAAGACATCCCCATAATCATGTCGTTAGCTATTCTCCTTCCGCTCTAATGTCGTTATAATAGGTTGAGTTGTACGCAGAATGAAGGAGGTTTCCACAATTGATCCGCATGGTTCCAACAACACCACTAACACCGATACACGATCCATGGGAGCCGTTGTTTAATGCGACACCCCCCGCCTATAAATTGACCAGCGTCGAGTTTACTGTAACGAATCTGTGCAATCTCCGCTGCGAGCATTGTGCGGTTGGCGATACATTGCGATATAAAGACGATCCCGCTCTGCCTGTCGATCTCATCCTTCGTCGCCTGGACGAAGCCAAAGATTTGCTTACGCTAAGTATAACAGGCGGAGAACCGATGTACAGCGAACGAACTGTCAAGGAAGTCATCCAGCCCATCCTGCGCTACGCCGCGGATCGCGGGCTGCGAACCCAGATCAACTCCAACATGTCCATGCCCTTTTCCCGCTACGAACTGGTTTTGCCTTACATAGATGTCATGCATATTTCCTGGAACTGGTCTACCCCGGAGGAGTTTCATGATATTGTTTACGCAAAAGCCAGGCAGCCGGTTTCAGGCAAACAGGCAGAAGTGCAGTTTGAGCGGATGATGGACAACGCGCGCAAGCTCGCGGAGGCAGGCGTGTTTGTCTCGGCGGAGACGATGCTCAATCATCGCACCTGGCCCAAGCTGGAGACGCTCCATCGGCAAATTCAGGAAATGGGCAGCCGCAGACACGAAGTGCACCCGATGTACGCGAGTGACTTTGCCCGCGATCTCGACGTGCTTTCTCTCGATGAGCTGCGCCAGGCCATTCACCGGATGCTCGATGTCCGTAACGAAGATTTGTGGATGCTGTTCGGCACGCTGCCGTTTTTCGCTTGCAGTGCGGACGAAGCAGACAGGGCGTTGATCCAGCGGCTCCGTACGGCGAAAAATGTCACGACCCGCAACGATCCGGATGGTCGGAATCGCTTGAATATCAACATTTTTACGGGCGACGTGATCGTGACAGACTTCGGAGACGTGGAACCGCTCGGCAATATTCAAAAAGACGAGCTGCAACGCATGTTTGACACTTGGCAGGGACATTCCATGAACCAGAAAATCAACTGCTTCTGTCCAGCGGCCAAATGCGCAGGGCCAAACCTGCTCGTTGCCAACACTTACTACCCGGAGACGAATTTCACGATGCGCAAGGCACTCGTCTAGTTGGGCACGCTAAGACGAGAGGTGATGATCCATGAGCAGACGAAAACGTCCTCTCGTCCCGGGTGCCCAAGAAGGGCTGGATGCGTTGAAAGCACGAGTCGCCCATGTCGCTGACCCGAACCAGGCCAAGTACGAAGTGGCATCCGAGCTTCACGTCCCTTTGCAGCGCGGATACAACGGCCAGCTCACTTCGCACGATGCAGGCCGGATCGGCGGCAGACTGGGCGGCAGCATGGTCAAAGAAATGGTGCGGATGGCTGCGCAAGCGATGAAGCCAAAATCATAACAGTCTCACGCTTTGGGAACCCTGCCTTTTGATGAAATCAAGCGGCGGGGTTCTTTTTTTCGATTAGCCGCGCCTTGCCCAAAAGCAGACTGGTAGCCAGGCTGATGAGGATCAGGAGCATCCCGGAGAAAAACACTCCGTGCAAAGCCTCGCTGAATACTTGTTTACATAAAAACCGCCCCGAGATTGGAGGCGGTTTTTTTGCTGTCCAGCTTCATAGCTGGTCGTCATCTGAGTTTGTCGAGTTTTTTCGCACTCGGCTTCCGGGGCCCGAGCATCGTCTTGCTGATGCTGTTCACTTTGTGGAAGGAATCGAAGACTTGGTCGATCACTTCTACCAGCTCCCGAATTTGCACCACTTTCCCATAGACGCCCATGAAATGGTGTCTGACGTTTTTACCGTTGAAAAACCCTAGCATGGCCGCACCTCCTCGTAATCCTCTAGTACCACCTTATGCAGATCGGGGCCAAGAGGAAATGGCGAAGCGGGAATTTTCTTTGCCCCTTGCAAAGAAAGGATAGCCGGGCTATTTGTTCAATCAACGCGGACGCGGGGTCGCAGTTGGTCTAGGTGTCGGTCTGACGGTTGGTGTCGGCGGAGGTGCCGGGACAATTCGCTCCAGACGGGTTACGCGGGCTTCCAGGCGGTTCATGCGCGTCTCCAAGCGATCTACCCGATCGTCGAGCTTGGTATAATCGTCGCGCAACGCGTCCACCCGGTTTTCCACGCGAGTCAGTCTCCGCTCGACATCGCTTGTGGGGGCAGGTGTTGTACTGACGGGGATGTACAAGTTTTGACCCACGTAAATGTAGTACGGATAGGCAATGTTATTCACTCGGATCAATTCCTGTACCGGCACGCCAAAGCGGGCCGCGATACTGTTCAATGTATCTCCCGCACGAACTGTGTAGTTCACGAATCTCACTCCTCCTATCGTTTCTTTGTTCGTTACTAACCTATGCCCGCCCGCAAGCAACGGAAATAAACCAATACCTATCTTTGCGAAAATGGTCATTCACCCAGTATATTCGCCGTGACAGGCTCGAAAAATCGCGGCAAAGGCTAAAGGCAGCCAGAGCCAAAAGCTCGGCGTACAGCGTACCGTTGCGGCAAAAAAAGCAAAAAGCCCCCAGCGCACAATGCGGCGCCAGAGGCTTTTTTGGCTATCTCGTTATTCTTATTTAAATACCGGTTCGGCAAATTGCGCCAATTTTTCCAGAGACGATTGCTCGACATCTGCGTGCAGGCTGTTTCCGTGCGAATCCATCGTGACAATCGCGGCGAAGCCTTTTACGCGCAAGTGCCACATCGCTTCCGGGATTCCAAATTCCATGAAGTCCACGCCTTCGACTTTTTCCAGGCACTCCGCATAATATTGCGCGGCACCGCCGATGGCATTCAGGTACACAGCGCCATGCTCATTCAACGCTTTCAACGTTTTTGCGCCCATTCCGCCTTTTCCGATAACAGCGCGGATTCCGAATTTCTTGATAATGTCACCCTGGTATGGCTCCTCGCGGATGGAGGTTGTCGGGCCAGCCGCTTTTACATGCCACTCGCCTGCTTCGTCTTTCAGCATTACCGGACCGCAATGGTAAATAATGCCTCCATTGAGGTCGACCGGACAGTCATGGTCCATCAGGTAGCTGTGCAAAGCATCGCGGCCTGTGTGCATTTCCCCGTTGATGATGACCACGTCGCCCACTTTCAGGCTGCGGATTTGTTCCTCGGAAATCGGCGCCTGGAGCACAACCTCGCGGCGCTCTTCTGCCGCTTCGCTCGCAGCTGCGGTCGGAGCCAGATCCATTGCCACAGCTTCATCTTTGTACAGATAGCGCAAAATTTCGCCTGTTTCTGCATGCAGACGAACCCCTTGACGGCGGAATGCCCAGCAGTTGTAGGCGACGGAAACGAAAAAGCTTGCTGGCAGGCGATTTTCCACGCCCACCTTACAGCCGAGCAAAGTGGAGTTTCCGCCGAAGCCCATCGTACCGATGCCCAGTTGATTGGCTGTTTCCATAATGTAGTTTTCCAGGGCAGCCAAATCCGGGTTTGGATTGACATCGTCCACAGAACGGAACAGTTGATGCTTCGCCAGCGCATAGCCGGAGGTGCGATCGCCACCGATTCCTACGCCGATGAAGCCGGCGCTACAGCCTTGGCCTTGGGCTTGGTAAACAGCATGCAGGATGCACTTGCGCACGCCATCCAGGTTGCGGCCTGCTTTGCCCAGACCTTCCAGCTCACAGGGGAGGGAATATTGGATGTTCTTGTTCTCACAGCCGCCGCCTTTCAAGATCAGCTTGATTTCAACTTCATCCTCTTCCCATTGCTCGAAGTGAATGACAGGCGTACCTGGCCCCAGGTTGTCGCCGCTGTTTGCCCCTGTCAAAGAATCAACGGAGTTCGGACGCAGCTTGCCTGTTTTGGTCGCCTCTACAATCGCTTCCTTGATCGCTTTTTTGATCGTGAGCTGGTTAACGCCAATCGGAGTTTTCACTTCAAATGTCGGCATTCCCGTATCTTGGCAGATCGGAGAAACATTTTCTTCTGCCATGACGACGTTTTGCGCGATGGTGGACAAAGACAGTGCTGCCCGTGTTCCGAGATCTTCTTTTACCTTGGCAGCATTGACGGCGCGACGCACGTCTGGCGGCAAGTTCGTAGAAGTATCCGTGATCAGTTCCAGAATGCTTTGCTTCAAGTTTTCCATCTAAGACGCCCCTTTTGACGTAAGTGTGAATGGTAGCTTAAACCGCCTATTATTATAGCACACGCTCTCCCCCCTGTCCGTACACCGCTGGGCAAAGACTTCATCATCCGTGAAACGTTCTTGCCTTTTGCCACGTCTTACTACTGAATCCACATCCTGACCAGATAGAGAAACGGGGGATTGAAAATGAAGAGAAAAGCAGCCGGGCTGCTCGCGACAGTCATCGTGCTTTGCGCCATGCCGCTCTTGTTCCCGGCAGGCACGCTCCACGAGCCGACAGTGACTGCGGCCGCAGAAAAAGACGGATTGCCACTCGTCGGCAGCTACGGGCAATTGAAAAAGCTACTCAAAGCAACGGAGTACAACTACGCCATCGCAGAATCGGCTTTAAGCATGCCAACAGCAGCCCCGATGTCGAAAGCGGTTGCGGACAATGCAGCAGCAGGTGCATCCCGCGATTTTTCAACGACGAACACGCAGGTACAAGGCGTAGATGAAGCCGACATCGTCAAAATTGACGGAACCTACCTGTACCAGTCGACGAACCGGGAAGTGCGAATCGTCAAGGCTTACCCTGCAACCGAGATGCATGTCGTGAGCAGAATCGGCTACGAAAACGGTTTGTTCACCCCGCTGGAAATGTTCGTCGACGATCGCAGGCTGATCGTGATCGGCCAGGCGAATGAAACCGTCGAAATGGCCCCCCTCCCTGCTTCCAAGCGCGGCATTCCGTACTATCAAAACAATCAACTGGTCAAAGCGTTTGTCTACGACATTGCGGACAAAGCGCATCCTCGCCTGATCCGGCAGCTGGATGTGGAAGGCCAGTATTTGTCTTCCCGCAAAATCGGCGGCAGCTTGTACCTGACAGCGAACCGCTACATCGACACGTACCGGATTTTGCAGGAAAACAATGAACTGCCCGGCCCTGCCTATCGCGACAGCGCCTCGGGCGACAAGTTCCTGACAGTCCCGTATGACGACATCCGCTATTTTCCCGAAAACGTGCAGCCGAGTTACTTGATGGTCGCAGGCGTCAATCTCGACGATCCGAAGCAAAAAATGTCGCTGTCCGCCTATTTGGGGGCAGGCGAGAACATTTACGCCTCGCCAACGAGTCTGTATGTTGCCGTGACCGAACAAAAAGTGTTGCCGACGAAAATGAAGCAAGGAGAGTCAATCGCCCCTACCTTCGCTCCGCCGCCCATGCAAACCGACACGACCATCTATCGCTTTGGCATGAACAACGGCCAAGTGACCTACGCAGCAAAAGGCAGCGTGCCGGGGCGCATCCTCAACCAGTTTTCCATGGATGAGTACGACGGCTATTTCCGGCTCGCGACGACGAGCGGGAACATTTGGCGCACCGATGAAAACACTTCGCAAAACAACGTCTACGTCCTCGACAGCAAGCTCGATCTGCACGGCAAGCTGGAAGGCGTCGCGCCTACCGAACGAATCTACTCGGTCCGGTTCATGGGCAAGCGCGCCTACATGGTCACTTTCAGAAACGTAGACCCGCTGTTTGTGCTGGATTTGTCGAAGCCCGCAGCACCCCGCATTTTGGGAGCGCTGAAAATTCCCGGCTACAGCGACTATTTGCACCCGTACGACGAGAATCACATTATCGGTTTTGGCAAGGAAGCCGAATCTGACAAGGACAGAGCCTATTACCAAGGGATGAAAATCGCGCTGTTCGATGTCAGCGACGTCAGCAAGCCAAAAGAAAAGTTCAAAACCGTGATTGGCGACAGAGGCACCGATTCCGAGCTTCTGTACAATCACAAGGCGCTGCTTTTCTCCAAAGAAAAGGAACTGCTCGCTTTCCCTGTCACTGTCTTTGAATTAACGGAGGAGCAAAAGCAAAGCCCGGACATACGCGATTACGGCCACTTCACCTTCCAGGGCGCCTACGTCTATCATCTCGATTTGGCCAAAGGCTTCACGTTGACCGACAAGATCACGCACCTGAGCCAAGAAGATTTGAACAAAGCTGGAGAAGGCTGGTACGAAAACAGCAAAAACATCAAACGCATCCTGACGATTGACCGCACGCTGTACACCGTCTCGGACGACATCCTCAAAACCCAGCAGCTTGACGGGTCAAAAGCAGGGCGGACACTCACTCTGACGAAATAAAGGGAATGGTCTGTCACCCGGACAGGTTCTGTGCTAAGATGGGGTAATAGAGGCAGCGCAAAAAGAGAGGGTGTCACTACGTGGAGTATTTGAGTCTTAATTTGACCTCGACACTGGCGGGTTTGGCAGCCGTGCTGTTGGTCATGTTCATTCGCCTGCACTGGCCCTTCCGTTTTCAATATATGGCGAATTTGTACAAACGCCGTTTGGATGTACGGCTTAGCTGGTTGGAGGCTTCCTACCGAAAAAACCGTTCGCGTGCAGTAGCCATGCTGGATAAATCGACTCATGAAATTATGATTGGCAATTACGAACTGGCTGAAAAATATATTGTTTCCGGCATCAATGTGTGCAAGGAACGCCCTTCTTTGTTCAACCAAGCGATGATTCACTACTTGTTCTACAATTTGGCGGTCGTGTACTACTCTTCCGGCCGATACAACGAATCGCTCGAAGTGGCTTTCCGCATTTACCAGCGCGACCAGGGAATGACCGATTCTTTGGCGCTCATCGCCTGCTCGCACGCCAGACTGGGCGAAATCGAAAGCGCGCTGGAAGCGTACCAGTTGATCTCCAGCAAGCGCTCCGCCAAGGAATGGAAGCTGTTTTGCCTGGCTGAAATCGAGGCGGCCAAAGGGAATTACGAACACGCTTTGACCTATCTTCGCCAGCTGCTGGACAAATCGGCCAGCTCCTTGCACTTCAACCGTTCCGAGCTGGAAAAACGCCTGGAAGAGTGGCAAAAGGCATCGACCCACGTCAGCTAAACACGCCTTGCCGTTGCATGAATTTTACCAAACACCGCACATGATTCAGGTGTGCGGTTTTCTATTGCCGCCTTTTCGCCCCAAGCTCTAGGCATGGTTGGCAGGCAAATGTGGGATTCTCGTAAAAAGTCGTTCCATTTTTCCCCCGCATCGCTGCTCTATACTATTTTCACATAGGTACGCCAGAAAGAGAGGTTTCTTTATGAAAAAGTTTGATGTTTCCATCCTGACTGTAGCCGTGCTCCTGACCGGGCTGGCAGTCATCGGAGTGTCCCAAGCAAAAGATTCCGCTGCACTCGATACAAATGCAGTAGCCAAGATCGGCAACGTCTCCATCTCGCAACACGAACTGTACGAGCAGATGAAAAAAGAGTCCGGCGCAAGTGTCATGTCCGATCTGGTCGCCATCGAGCTGTGCCGACAGGAAGGCGCCGCACAAGGCATTACCGTATCCGAGCAGGAGGTTGACGCAAAAGTCAATCCGATCAAGGACAAGCTGAAAACGCCGGAAAAATTCCAACAATACTTGAAGGAAAAAAACTTTACGAACGAAAAAGAGCTGCGCGAACGTATCAAAATGATTTTGCTGCGCGACAAGCTGCTTGAAAAAGCGTATCCGGTAACAGACGAGCAAATCAAGGAATACTACGAGAAAAACAAGGAAAAACTCGGAAAACCGCTGGAAGAAGCCCGTCCAGAGATTGCCGAGAAGCTTCAAGATCGGAACAAGCGCAAAAACGTCGACGAGTGGATCACTCAACTCAAAAAAAAATACAATGTGCAAATTTCCGACCCTGTCCTGATCGAACCGGAGCAAGAATAGTTCCCATACGCCAATCGGGATAGCAAAAAGACTTGTGTCGCCTCCTGGCTTCACAAGTCTTTTTGCACGTCTTCACTTCCGACCATTACGTGCGGAGCACCCCAATCAGCTCGTGCAAGTAATCCGCAATCTCCCCTTGCAAAATCGGGCCGTGTCCGGTCGCCAAAAATTCAATCGGCCAATCCAGCAAGGCTTCAAGACTTTCTACATATTCAGGAACGCGATCCGGTTCTTCCCCTGCCCATGTTTTGAGCTGCTGCCTATATGCGGCCCGGCATTCGCTTTCCTTCCCGATCACTTCGCCCAGCTCGGTTTTCTCAAAGCAAATATGATCGCCGACAAAGCAAATTTTGCTCTGCGGGTCAAAAAAAGCGACAGAGCCTTCCGTATGAAAGGCCAGCTGACGAAATCGCAAGGACGGCAAATCTCCTCCGCTCCCCGTGAAGGTGTGTCCGAACAGCGTCTGCGAAAAATCGTCCAGTTCGTAGTAATCGTCCAGATGAATCCAGTTGTTGCGAGACGGGAACATGTCGGCATTCCCGATATGGTCAGCGTGTCGATGCGTAAAGTACACGTAGTCAATCCGCTCAGGCTTGGCGCCAATTCCCTCCAATGCCTGTTGAAAATACGCCCGTTGCTTTCGCTGATGGGAGTCAATCAGTACAAACGAGTCACCTTGTTTGATCACATAACTGTTCACGTAGCTGTTCCATGCGTCCTCATAAGTGATGATCGCCCAGGTGGAGTCTGTGATTGGCGCAATCGCGTTGTTCATGCTTCCATCTCTCCTCTCCTCCCAGTTTTTTATTCCTATTGATATTATTATACACAATGATACACGACATTGCCGATCCTTGCCAAATGATGGACTGCTAACGCACAGATGCCTCTTCTCCCAGGCTGACCCAGGAGCGTCCCTGGGAACGGGCGATGTTGACAGGAACGCCGAAAAAGCGGGTCAACCCTTCGGCTGTCAATACCTCATCGGTTCGTCCAGCCCGCTCTACCTCACCTGATTTCAACAGCAGCGTGTGAGTAAAGCACGGCAAAATCTCCTCGATGTGATGGGTGACGTACAAAAGCGTCGGTCCCTCCGGCTGTTTGGCAATCTGCTCAATCATCGACAAAAGCTGCTCTCTGGAGAGCAAATCAAGCCCCGTACATGGCTCATCCAGAATCAAGAGACGCGGAGATGCCATCAGTGCCCGCGAAATCAAAATCTTTTGCCGCTCGCCCTGGGACAGCGCACCGAACGGCCTGTCCTTCAGCTCGGCGCAGCCAAACGTCTCCAGCAGCTCTTGCGCTTTTTGCACATCTGCCTCACTCGGAACAGAGTACAAGCCGATCGTCGCTTCCCGCCCGCTCAAAATCACGCGAAAAGCCGTTTCGTGTTCGTGGAGCTGCGCGATCAAGGCCGTGCTTACCCAGCCAATCGATTTTCGCACCTCACGCAAATCAACCGTCCCGTACAAATCGCCGAGAACGCTTACTTGTCCTTTCGTCGGCCATGTGTACCCGCAGATGATTTTCAACAAGCTTGTCTTGCCGGAACCGTTCAAGCCGACAAGACACCAATGTTCGTTTTCTTGCACTTGCCAATCAATGTTTTTCAAGATCGTTGTGTCGTCCCGCTGCCAGGTGACCTGATTTACGTCAATGATCATGTGCTGCCTCCACTCTCTCTTTTTGTCGTATGCCGTAATCTTTCTGATTATTAAGAGTATACCTGTCTAATCCTGATCGATCAATTCTTTTGTACACCCCGGGTAGAGACGAAAAAACCTTCGCGCTATGTGCCACGAAGGTTTTCGGTCATGCTTTGTGCGTTAAAACTTGCCTTGAATTTTGAATACGATCTCTGCGAACAAGGTTGCGAACAGGAACGTACCAGTGAAAACAACGAGGGACACGACGACGATCCGCCAGCTCAGTTGCTTGAACAGATGGATGTCTTTGCCCAGCGACAAACCTGCATAGGCGAGAATCGGGGTAGCGAGAGCCAGCAAATTGATTTTGGCAATCGCCGCAGCCGTATACGCGCTTCCTGGGAAAAAAGGCGAAGTGGCAATCATGGCAAACAAGGAAATCCAGACGATGACTGGAGATTTGAACGGCAATATTTTCGTGAAGCCCATCCCGATCAAGGTAATGACCGCCAAAAGCGCAATGCCTGGCAAGGATTCCAGGATGGGAACCTTGTAGCCGATCCAGTTTCCGACAAGTGTGATGGCACCAATGATGAGAATCGTCAGGACTTGATTCATGCGCTTCTTTGCCCCCCTTCTGTTTCCGCAGAAGCGTTTTTACGCCCAATAATCGGTTCAAGCCATGCGTACAGGCGCTGAGTCAGCGGCAACGACACGAAGATACATACATACGTGCCGATGATGCTCATCATCAGGTTGGCCGCACCTGAGTAAAAGGCGATGTCTTGCTGTGCTTCCGGGAAAATAACAGCCAGTGATCCTGTCGCTGCGGCCATCATGCTGCCTGAGCCAACTGCCGCGCCCATCGCGAGGGAAATCGGATGGAACAGTCCGCTGCTTCCCAAAATGCTTGCCAAAAGCGACATGAAAATCGCGCCGAACAGCGTACCGCAAATGTAAACGCCCAATGCGCCGCGCGCTTCAGGAGAACTCGCGCCAAACTTGTCCACAACAATGGCCAGGTTCGGCTCGCGGTCGAGCGAATAAGTGGCCCCGATCGATTCACGCTTGAGTCCGAGCAAGAGCGCTACCGGCAAGCCCAAAATGATCGTTCCGACGATGTGCCCTACCTCCTGCACGAGCAGAGATACACCCGCTCCCCACAGCTTTGGCAGCTCCGGCCCAATATTCGCACCCAGCTTGCATACGAAGAGCAAGAACGAAACTCCCAAAATATTCGCAGCGACATTCATGTCTTTTTCTTTCAAAAATTTAAATGAAGGCCAACTGATCACACCGCCCAAAACAAGTGCGTACAGCATTGGAAACAAAGCGATTACCCCGATACCGATGTTAATTTTTTTCGTGCCGATAAACTCTGTCAAAGCAACCAGTATAAGCACCAAGAAATGCAGCTTGAACACATTCACGCGTCCCTCAGTCATAATGTTTCCCCCTGTTCGGTCTCGTTCCTGTCTGTTATTCCATGACTACTTTTTGTGCGGCCCGAACAAACAACTCTACACCTCGAGCAAGTGCATCTTCATCGAAATCAAAGCGTGGATGATGGTGCGGGTAAACAAAGCCTTTTTCCGGATTGCCGGCTCCCAGCTGAATGAAGCAGCCTGGCGCTTTTTTCAAGTATTCGGAGAAGTCTTCGCCCGGCATCAGCGGATCGATGTAAATAATGTCTTCCTCGCCCCATCTCTCGCGAATCGTGTCTTCCATCAGCTTGGTAACTTGCTGGTCGTTGACGACCGATGTGTAGCCGTGGGAGAACGAAAATTCGTAGCTGGCTCCGTGCGCTTCCGTCGTTCCTTTGACGATCCGCTCGATCCATACCGGGAGATTTTCGCGAATCTTGGCGTCGAAGCAACGGGTTGAGCCAGTCAGCGTCATCGAATCCGGGATGATGTTGTACGCTGTGCCTGCATTCAGCATCGTGACGGACAGGACCACCTTGTCCAATGCGCTGACATTGCGGGACACGATTTGTTGCAGGGCCGTAATCACCTGAGCGCCGATGACAACCGGGTCGATCGCCGACTCTGGCTGCGAGGAGTGCCCGCCCTTGCCCTGGATTTTGATATCAAACCGGTCTGTGGAAGAGGTAAGCGCTCCGTACAGCACACCGAATTTTCCTACTGGCATGTACGAGGCCAGGTGGATGCCGATGATGGAATCCAGCCCGTCCGCTGCTCCAGCCCGGACGATCTCCACGGCACCACCCGGCGGCAGTTCCTCTGCGTGCTGGAAGAAGAAGCGCACTTCTCCTTTGATTTTGTCTTTGTATTGCGACAATATTTTGGCCGCTCCAAGCAGCATGGCCGTATGCCCATCGTGTCCGCATGCGTGCATGACGCCAGCTTTGCCGGAAGCGTAAGGCACTGCGTTTTCCTCATGAATCGGCAAGGCGTCCATATCGGCGCGCATCCCGAGCACTGGCCCTGGCTGGGAACCAATCAAACGGGCAACCACGCTCGTCTTTGTCGGACGCGACAGTTCCAAATTTCCGAAAGATTGCAACGTTTCATAGACGTATTGAGACGTCTGCTCTTCTTCGAATGACAATTCCGGATGTTGGTGGAGATGTCTGCGCCACGCAACAACCTGTTCTGCCAGCTCGTCCGCCAATCGTTTTGTATCCAAACTCACTGTAACCACTCCTTTTCTCTCTACGTTCATGTTCAGTTAAGTTTAATTAAACAAATCAGCTTTTCGTGAATCTTACCACGTATTAACTAAAATTACAAATGTCCATTCCGAGCGGACATTCTTTGTCGAATCCACCTCAATCCTTGTCTATTTATTAGTTATTTTAGAATTTTCTATCTATAATGTCCACGTAAAATATACACAATGTTCAATAAAATTTTTTTGATGAAACTTTAGGGCTTTTCCGCAAAAAAGCCCTCCTCCTTCCGTTTATTCATTGACAGCAAACAGCACGTATTTCCCGCCGATTTGCCCCAGCCACAACTCGCCGTTGCCGACCATCACGCCCTCCGCGTTGACGAACGTCTCCTGGACGTTTTGCGCGAGCAACGCTTTTTTGACTTTATCGCTAAAAATCTGGTCGTACTCCGCCAAAAATTGCTGCTCATCCCTGATGTAGCGGCTACTCCCGTCTTTGTTGATCCGCAGCGGGAAGTGTACTTTTTTGGCTACTTGGCGCTTATCTCCCGCCTGTACTGCCTCCTGCAGCTTTCGGAAAAAGGCTTCAAAGGCAACCGGATCGGTAATGCCAGCGGCTTCATAGCGGTTGTGCACTTTCTCCGAAGCCTGCTTGATCATCGTATGAATGGCTCGCTTCCCCATCTCCATGCCTTGCCACGCTGCTGCTGGTACCGACAGTTGGGCCAAAATGACGATCCCCGTCACAGTCGCTATCGCGCTTTTCATTTTTTGCATGATCTGCTGCTCCTTTTCATTCATTTTGCCGGGATACAACTAGCTTTTCTCCCGTGTGCGTCCGTTATGAGCGCTGATGAATGCAAAAAAGCCCCGCAGCTCGCACATGAGCGGGGGCTTGCTGATATTCGTAACGATTTTCCATTGGAATTGATGCGAGTTACTCGCGGAATTTCGCTTCCTGGCGTTTGATTTCCTCTGCCGAAGTCGAGAGCGCCGCCTGCGGACCCGCAAAATGTTTGCGGTAGTAAGCGAGATCCATAATGATCAGGACGACAAACATGGCGATCAGCGCATACGCTGCTGTCTGGTTCGGAGGAATCACCATCATGATCGAAATAAACACGATCCAGAGCAAGCTGAGCACGTTGATTGGCTTGCTCCAGTTGCCGAGGTTCCACGGGCCAAAATGCTTTCGCTGGAACACCCCTCGCGACTCGGCACGCAGCTTGAGATAGAGCGGAATACCGTAAGCGACATACAGTCCGACCACGCTTACTGCGGTGAGAAAAGCCAATGTCGTGTATTCGGCATCAGGGTTGATCCGCTTCAAAATGTAGTCAAACAGGGCAAGGGCAAACGAGAGGATGACCACCAGCCAGATCGCTTTTGCAGGCGTTCTGTATTTCCTGGAGATTTCGGCCCACTGTCTGCTCCACGGCATGCCTTTATCCCGGGAAAAAGCGTACAGCATGCGGGAAAAGGAGGTGATCGAAGCAAGGCCGCAAAACCACATCGCAAAGGTGACCAGCCACAGTACAACGGAACCGAACGTTCCACCCAGCGCGGCGCTGATCACGTAAATAAAGGCATTGTCCGCGGCGCTGGCAGCTGCTGCATCGTGAATGGACAGCGTGACAAAAGCAAGCATAATAAAGCCAAAAATAAAGGAAAAGGCCACAGAAGTGAAAATGCCCCAAGCGGCGCGAACCCTTGGGTTGATCGTTTCTTCGATCGTATGGGCAGAAGCATCATAGCCCGTGAACGTCCACTGCGCCTGCAACAGTCCGATCAGGAATGCGATGGCGTACGGTTTGTCGGAAAACGTTTGTCCGACCTGAAACAAATAGTCGAGCGGCTGCAACTCATTGCGCGAGAAAAACACAAGACTGCCTACAAGCACAACGACAACGCCAATATGATACCAGGCGGAAAAATCGTTCAATCTCGCTACAAGCCGTATGCCAATATGATTGAAAATGCCGTGTAAAAGCAAAGTGATGCCAAACAAGATCAAGGTGGTCGTCTCGGTCGAAGTATAGCCAAACGCGCTGGCTAACAGCGGATCGGCAAACAAGGAAAAAGAATAGTCGATTCCCGCTACGATTCCGATTTGTCCGATCAGGTTGATCCAGGCGGTGTACCAGCCCCAGCGTTTGCTGCCCAAAATAGCCGCCCAGTGATACAGCGCCCCTGCTGTGGGAATCGCGGATGCCAGCTCTGACATCGAAGCCGCGATGAGGATGACAAACAAGGCGACGATCGTCCAGCCAAACCCCATCATGCCTGGCCCGCCGTACAACAGCCCGTGCCCGTATAAAGAAACAGCCCCTGTCAAAATCGAAATGATCGAAAAAGAAATCGCAAAGTTCGAAAATCCGCCCATATCCCGCAGCAGCTCCTGGGCATAGCCGAACTTGTTCAAGTCTTTTTTATCCTCAAGCAACTGATGTTCTTTATCCTGCTGCATATTGCCTCCCTCCTTCCCCCTGTCACGAATTAGTCCTGGAACCGATAAAGCTTTCATGCTCGTTTTCGTCAAATTTCCGCACGCTTTCATTCGCCCTGTAGCCAATGGCAATGGCAACGGCAACCGTCAGCAAAATCAGGATGATGCCCAGTACCAGCATGTCTTCGTCACCTCCCTTCCTACTCATAACAAATGACAGGATCAGTACATTTTACGTGCCAGTTTGACAGCTAGACCTATCGGCTTGATCGCGGACATGTTTGACGACCTGACCGTTTAACGGCTCGTCCAAGTTTTTTTCTCCATAAAAAGCAGACGGAAACAAGTCACTGTCTGCTTTTGCTCACATACATATTTCTTTGGGGGATTGCTTGCATGGTTCGTTTCCCTTCACTGGGAAGTTTTCATCCCGACCTTGGGACTGCTTTTGGGAGATACTACAGAAAGACGACGATCCTAGGGGTGATTTCCTTGATCCGTTTGGGCTATGCCTGCATCAGCGTGAAGCTCAAAAACAATCCGAACAAAAAAACGACCGTCGCCCAAATCAACAAGCTGGAGCCGCAGGCGCGGTTGAAAAAGCTTCGCCAAGTTTTGCAGACGAATTTCTTTAACCTGATGGATTTGCTCGCCTACAACGTGGACAACCGCATTTTTTTGTACCGCCTCCCTTCCGAGTTTGTACCGCTCGCCACTCACCCGGTTGCGGCAGAATGGGATTGGGCCAAAGAGTTTGCCTGGGATTTTCAAAAAACCGGGGAGTTTATTCGCAACAACGGCATCCGCATGACGGCGCATCCCGGCCACTTCAGCATTTTAAACAGCGAGAAGCCATCTGTCGTAGAAGCGACCATCGCTGATTTTTCCTATCATGCCAAAGTTTTCGACCTGCTCGGGCTTGACGACAACTCGGTGCTGGTCACCCATGTCGGCGGCGTATTCGAGGATAAAGCGTCTTCGCTCGATCGATTTGCCGCCAACTTCGAGCGTCTTCCCGAGCACGTAAAGCGCAGGCTGGTCGTCGAGAACGACGATACGTCTTTTACGATGCTCGATGTGCTGGGGCTATGCGAGCGAATCGGAGTGCCTATGGTGTTTGACATGCATCACCATCAATGCCATTCGGATGGAGAAGATTGGAAGGAGTACCTTCCGCGCATCATCCAGACATGGGGAAAGCGCACTCCGAAAATGCATATGTCCTCGCCAAAATCAGCCAAAGAATTTCGCGCCCATGCCGACAATATTGACCCCGACGAGTTTATCGCTTTTGTCAGCGCCCTTGCCGATTACCATGTCGACATTGTTTTGGAATGCAAAAACAAAGATGATGCCCTGCTGTCGCTCCGTCATCATTTGAAAAAGCGCGGGCTGGAAGTCGAGGCGTTCGCTTCCGCTCCTTGATCGCCAGAAAGTACGCCTGTTCTTTCCATTTCCGTGCGAAACAACAAACAAAAGGACGCCCCTGGTGAAACAGGCGTCCTTTTGGCTTTGCTTAATCGCAGCCGCAACCGCAGCCGCATCCATGTCCGGAAGAAGATCCTCTATGTCCATGAGACGAGGAGCTGCCACGTCCAAAAGAACTGCTGCCGCCCCTATGATGCCAAACCTGGCAACGATCGTGATAATGCTTCATTCTGCGCTGATGGTGTTTGTAATACTTGCGGTACTCGCTGTACTTTTTGCGATGATCGCGGTATTGCTCACATTTGTGGCGGAAGTATTGCATCCGGTCCATATGGAAATGGAATTTGAACAAATAAAGCTCGATTTCCGTTCCGGGACGTGCATTTTCCGCTGATGGCGGGCGCATGTTCGGCGAAGAATTGGGCGGACGCCGATTTGGCATCATGGAGTTCGGCGGCATTGGATTGGCTGGTCTGCGATTCGGCGGCATCGGATTCGCTGGTCTGCGATTCGGCGGCATCGGATTCGCTGGCATCCGGTTTGGCGGCATCGGGTTCGCCGGCATCCGGTTTTCTGGCATCCGGTTCGGCGGCATCGGGTTCGCTGGCATCCGGTTTGGCGGCATCGGGTTCGCTGGCATCCGGTTTGGCGGCATTGGATTCGGCGGCATCGCTTTTGGCGGGATCGGATTCGACGGCATCGCTTTTGGTGGCATAGGCTTCGGTATGTTCGGCATATTCTGGTTAGGCGAAGGCATGATTGGCCGTTGTGGCATCGGGCGTGCCGGAATGTTGTGCTGTGGATTCTCCGAGCTTTGCGGCGGATTTGGTTTGGACGGCGATGGCACGTTTGGTGATGGCACATTCGGTGACGGCAACGATGGCGATGGCATCGGCATCATCGAGGAAGGCGGTTTTGGCATTTCTTTTGGACGCCTTGGAGAAGATGGCGGCACTGGCGGCATCTTACGTCGCTTTTCCACGGAAACGAACACGTCCTTTCTGATGAAATAACACAGTACATGGTATGACATTTATCCCGCTCAAGAAACGACACTCGCCCAGTTTCCAAAAATGGATTGAGCCCGTTTTTTCTATCCTGGGGAAGCCGCCGTGACAATCTTGCTCTTGACTGCGCGCTCACTTCCGTTACAATAATACTAATAACAAAAATTATCTGACAGTTGTAGAGCGAAAGTGAGGACAGACGTATGCAGCCGCCGAGCAGGCTTACACGTTTCATCCAATCACATATAGAACCCAGGAGCGAGGGGTTAGGATATTAGTATCCTAACCCCTCGCTCTTTTCGTTCTCTGCTCTGTTAAAGGAGGAAACTATCCATGAATCAGCCAACACTTATCCAAATGAACGGGGATCAACTGCGCATTGAAGATGTCGCCTTGATCGCCAGAGAGTTCGTCCACATCGAATTGACTTCGGAAGCACTGGAAAATGTGCGCCGTTCCCGGGCCATGGTGGAAGAGATGGTCCAGCAACAAAAAGTCGTGTACGGAATTACTACCGGCTTCGGCAAATTTTCCGATGTGATGATTCAAGGCGAAGATGTCAGCAAGCTTCAGGAAAACTTGATCATGAGCCATGCGTGCGGCATGGGCGACCCGTATCCGGTAGAAGTCGTCCGCGCCATGATGGCACTGCGCATCAACGCTCTGGCAAAAGGCTATTCCGGCATCCGCGAAGAAACGCTGCTCCAGCTTGTAGAGCTGTGCAACCGCGGCGTGCATCCGGTCATCCCGCAGCAAGGCTCGCTTGGCGCCAGCGGTGACCTGGCGCCGCTCGCCCACATGGTGTTGGTCATGCTCGGCAAAGGGGAAGCTTATGTAAACGGGCAACAAATGAGCGGTAGCGAAGCGCTCAAAGCAGTCGGTCTGGCCCCGATTCGCCTGCAAGCGAAAGAAGGACTCGCGCTGATCAACGGCACGCAAGCCATGACCGCGCAGCTCTGCCTGGCGCTGTATGATTCCCGGGTAGTGCTGGAAAGCGCAGAGCTGATCGCTTCGATGACGATTGAAGCTTTGCGCGGAATCCCGAAAGCATTCGATCCACAGCTGCACCTCGTTCGTCCTCATCCCGGACAACAGGAATCGGCCAGACGACTGCTCGCACACTTGTCCGGCAGCCAGCGCACCTCGCAGCAGGGCGAGCTGCGCGTCCAGGACCCTTACAGCCTGCGCTGCCTCCCGCAAGTTCACGGCGCGACACGCGACACGCTGGAGTACGTCTGGACGACGGTGAGCCGGGAGTGCAACAGCGTGACCGACAACCCGATTCTTTTTACCGAGACAGGCGATGTCATCTCTGGCGGGAACTTCCATGGTCAGCCGATGGCATTCGCTGCCGATTTTCTCGCCATCGCCATGGCAGAGCTGGCGAACATTTCCGAGCGTCGGACAGAGCGGCTTGTGAACCCGCAGCTTAGCGGTTTGCCCGGGTTTTTGACTGAAAACGGCGGACTCCATTCCGGCTTTATGATCACCCAATATGTAGCCGCTTCCATCGTGTCCGAAAACAAGGTGCTGTGCCACCCTGCGTCTGTCGATTCGATTCCATCCTCGGCCAACCAGGAAGATCACGTCAGCATGGGCACTACCGCTGCCCGCAAGCTGCGCACCGTGATCTCCAACGTAACAAAGGTGCTTGCCATCGAATACTTGGCCGCAGCGCAAGCGATCGACTTCGGAACAGGCGATCTGGGAGCAGGCACAAGCAAGGCATACGCGGAACTGCGCCGCGTCATCCCTCGTCTCCACGAAGACCGCGAGATGCACCCGGACTTGGTCAAGGCCGAAGAATTGATCAAAAAAGGGACACTCGTGATCGTGTAAACAAAAGGGGCACGACTGTTGAGCGTTGACCGTTGTACCCGCTTTGGGAGACAGGAGCTTTTACCACAAGCGGGTCACATCCACGCTCCTAAAAAGCATCATGCCACTGGGAATGCCCTCCGTTCTTTGCTATCCTAAGAGAGAAGAGTGATTTCCAACTCACTCGCCTTTGAAGCATGGAGGGCTGGCTGATGAAACCGATATCCACGCCGTTGCAACACCCTGACAATCTGCTGTTTTTTGACGGCGAATGCCATATGTGCAACAGCGCCGTACAATTTGTTTTGAAACGCGACTCGTCCGGCGCGATTCACTTCGCTTCCTTGCAGTCAGAGACGGCGAAACAGATTTTGTCGTCGCATCAGTACGATGCCACGCAGCTTTCATCTGTCGTCTTTTTGGCCAACGGTCGCTTGTATACCAAATCGGACGCGGTTTCGCAGGTCGCGCGCAAACTGTCTGGAGCGTGGCCGCTGTGCTTTTACCTCAGCCGCTTCCTCCCCCGTCCTGCCCGCGATTTCATTTACGACTGGGTCGCCCGGAATCGTTACCGCTGGTTTGGCAAGCAAGAGCAGTGCATGCTGCCGACCCGCGAAATCAAGGCGCGTTTTCTCGATTGACCGCCCATAAAAAAGAGGAGCCGGCACTTGGCGTCGGCTCCTCTTTTTGCTGTTATTTTTGCGCTTGCGGATGGTCGTCCGCGGCGTATGCTGCCGCTTTCGCATTCGCTTCCACTTGCGCCGGACTTTTGCTGCCCGGAATTACCGCCGTGACGGCGGGATGCTTCAGGCACCAGGCAAGCGCCCACTGCGCCATGTCCATTCCTTCCGGCACTTCGGTTTCCTTGATGTTGGCTACTTCTGCAAGCAACTCCGCCACTTGCTGCGGGTCGCGGCGATGCCGCACATCGTTTCCGGCAAAAACGACACCGGGCTTGTACTTGCCGCTCAAAAATCCGCTTGCCAAAGGCACCCGCGCAAGTACGCCCAAGTCTTGTTCGGTACACGAAGCAAAAACCGCTTCCTCCGGCTTCCGGTCCAGTCGGTTGTACACGACCTGAATCGTCTTCGCCTGCACGGAGCTTGCATTCGCAACTTGATGCATGTTGTCATTTTTCGCAATCGACAAACCGAGGTGGCGAATCGTTCCTGCCTGTACTTGCTTGTCCAAATACGTCCACAACTCGTCGTTGTCGAACGCTGCGTCCGGCCCGGAATGGAACTGGTACAAATCGATGTAGTCCGTCTGCAAAGCTCGCAACGAGTTCTCTAGCTGCACTTGTACTTGCGCTGCCCCATACTCGTCCGTGCGGGAAAACTTGTCGTGAAAATGATGCCCGAACTTCGTTGCGATAATCCAGTCTGCGCGACCGCCCTTTTTCAAATAGCCCCCGATCAGTTGCTCCGAGAGATGATCTCCGTAGCATTCCGCCGTGTCAATCAAGTTGATTCCAAGTTCTTTGGCCGTGTCCAAAATCGCGTCGACCTCAGGCTGAGTGAAGTCTTGCCCCCACTCTCCGCCGAACTGCCACGTTCCCACGCCGATGACCGAAACATTCAGTTCCGTCTTGCCTAGTCTGCGGTACTTCATCGCCGATTCCTCCTCGTGCCACTATGTAGAAAAGCCCCTGAGCGAACTGTCGCTCAGGGAGAAAGCATGCGAAAATCAAATCGTTTTTTCCACGTTCAACTGGCTGACAAAAGCTTGCAGGCTTCCTTTTCGCTCCTTGCGCATTTTTTTGCGCTCTTCTGCGGAGGCCATCAGTTTTTGCTCTTCCTCGGTTTGCGGGACAATGCCAGGAACCTCGGTCGGATTTCCAGCTTCATCCAGGGCGACAAAAGTCAAAAACGAAGTAGCTGTCAGCACGCGTTGCCCTGTTTGCAAGTTTTCCGAAACGATTTTGACAAACACTTCCATCGAAGTGCGTCCTGTCGAAGAAACAAAAGCTTCCAGGCAAATCGAGTGCCCCATTTTCACCGGAGCGAGAAAATCGATGGAGTCTATGGAAGCAGTCACGACGGGCCTGCGGGAATGTCTCATCGCAGCAATTGCCGCAACCTCATCTATATAAGCCATCATCGTGCCGCCAAAAATCGTGCCGTGGTAATTGGTATCAGACGGTTGAACCAG
Source organism: Brevibacillus sp. FSL K6-0770 (assembly GCF_038000275.1). NCBI lineage: Bacteria > Bacillati > Bacillota > Bacilli > Caryophanales > Paenibacillaceae > Brevibacillus > Brevibacillus sp. FSL K6-0770. The sequence continues at coordinate 2,154,124 of NZ_JBBOBQ010000001.1, read as the reverse complement.
GGATGCCTGAATCGTGCGGGATTCTTGAGTAGTCTTGACGTTCATCACTGTTGCTCCTTTGTCAATCATGTTCATGCCTTCCCCATCATATCACAAGGCATCCGCTGTTCCAATTACATCCTGACAGTTCCCAGCTGGTTGTGCGCTTGCAAGTGTTCAAGCACCCCGTGCGCTTCCTCCTGCAAAAAATAGCGCAGCATCGGCAAGTTCCACTCATACGCCGGACGGTACCCGGCGAGTGCGAACACATTTTCATCCAGATGCGTCGCCAGTTTCCTGCGCTGTGGGCTGGCACAGTAAAATTGCTCCAAATAGTCTGTTCCCCAGCGCGAAAAAGACGACGTCTCCTCCGTCACCGCCGTCAGCAAAATCGCCTCGCCCGTATCGATCAGATCAAGCGGATACAACTGGCAACTGAACGGCTTTAGCGGCTCCACCACATGTCCCGCCTCTTCGGCGTACGCATGGATCGCACAGCCGAGGCGGCCGTTGTTTTCCTGATAAAACAGGCAGTTGCCGTGGCGCATGCGGATCGTGCCTGGCAGTTGCCCCCGGTCCCAGACGCCGTGCCGCTCCCAATTTTCCCGTTCGCTTGCTGACTGCAAGCGGGCTGTGATTTCCGGCAGTTCTTTTTCCATAATCGGAATTTGCCACGGCTCCACCGCGTAAGGTTGTCCACCCTCGCAACAAGTCTCGCGATGAACCGCACGGCAGTTCCAACAGTCAAGATGAAACAGGGCGAGCAAGGCCGGGACGTCCACTATATACTGACCTGCCCTGATCATCGCCGCTCTGTGCTTTTTTATATATTTTTCGCAGCAGTACACCTCTTTGTCGCTCATCGGATCAGGGGTGCCTACGTAGCGAAAGGAATGCTTTTTCTTCATTTCTCCAAAACAATCTCCGCTTCCGTACCGAAAATGCTCAGCTTTCCGTCTGCAAATGTGGCGAGGTCCACTTCATCGCCAGGGATTTCCATCAAAATTTCCAGCTCGCCTTCCGCTTCCGACACAAACACCAGCAGCAAGTCTTTTTCCTCAAATTCATTATCAGTCAACTTGACTTCTGTCAGTTGTCCCTGAAATTGTGTTACCTCTTCTTCCTCTTCGCTGTCTGTATCCCACTGTGTAAATGTGACAGATGCCGTTTTGCTGGCAAATTCGTCTGTCAGCAAGCGCAGCAATTGCTCGTGTTGTTGAATGTCCATTTCTCGATCCCTCCGAAAGTTTCATTACTGCCCATCATAGCAAAGTGAGGCGAAAATGCCAAAAGAAAACCGCTTCCCCGAAGAAGCGGTCGTGTGTCGTCCCGTTCTAGCTTACTTTGCTGATCGTTTGTGCCAGGGCGAAGTCCTTGCCCGTCAGCCCTTTTGCTTCACGGGTCGCGAGCGTAAAGGTGACAGTCCCGCCAGCCAAATGAATCTCCACATGCTGACTGTCGTGCTCAAGCATCTCCGCCACGCGATTCACGAAGCTTACGGCCGTGGCGAAGTCTCTACAGTGGTATGTGCGCGACAGCGCCATCCTGTCCTCTACCAGCTTCCAGCCCGGAACCTTGCTCAAATACAGTTTGACCTGCTCCAAAGACAGCTTGCTCACTCACATCGCCCCCCTTTTGTCCGATGAACGGTTGTAACACCATCATATTCACCTGACAGAAAGGTTAGTCACGCTTATCCGCACGACTTATTGCTTGATCGCATAAAAAATCATGCGTGGCGATTGACTGGCTATATACGGTTCGAATTGGTAGTTGCCAAAAACTTGAATCTGTCCGAATCCGGCCTGCTCCAACATCGCGATCATCTGTTCGACAGAAAAAAGCCGGACTTGCTCCAAGTATTCACGCTTTTCTTTGTCCGTATCGTCTGTAATCCATATCCGTTTCTTTACGGCTCCGTCCTCGATCCACCGTTTTTCCTCGATGAACATTCCGTTGACGTGCTTCGTGGAATGCGGGACGAGATGGCTCGTGACGTAGGCTGGATTCAAATAATCGATGACGACCTCGCCGTTCGTTTTCAATGCTTGCGCCATATTGCGAATGACCTGCGCGTTTTCCTCATCAGAAGAGAAGTAGCCGAAACTGGTAAAGAGGTTGACCACGATATCAAATTCGTCCCGATAGGGAATATTGCGCATGTCACAGCGGGCAAAGCTGAGCCGCGGATCGTTGTTTTGTTCTTCGGCCAGCTGCAATAATACAGGAGACAAGTCGACTCCGACCACCTCGTATCCCCTGCGAACCAACGCACGCGAATGCCGCCCGCTCCCACAGCAAAGATCCAGTACGCGTCCCGTGTCTTTGACAGGCAATCGCTCCAACAGGTTGGCGATCTCTTCATCGGCTGCCGAATCGTCCCGATGCTGGTAGACAAGCACGTAATCTTCGCGAAAGCTGCGTTCAAACCATTCTTCTGCCATTCCCTAGCTCCTTTAATACCAAGATTTCTTTATTATACCACAGGAGGGTTTGTCCGCAGCCGATTTCCCCCGGGCAAAGTGCAGAGGAAATGCCAATAACAACTTTACATACATACAGTCTGTATGTTAAATTTTCATTACGAACGGAAGGGAGAGATTGTTGTGAAAGTATCCAGTTTTTATCCGGTTATCCTGTCTCGGCAAGTGGGCGTTAGTGCCCGTTTTTATGTGGAACACTTTGGATTTGACCTCGTTTTTGAAGCGGATTGGTACGTGAGCTTGAAGCACAGCAAGGGCGACTTCCCTTTTGAGCTGGCTATTTTGCATCCCGATCACGACACTATACCGTCCGGGTATCGAACCTCTACCCAAGGTCTGATTCTCAACTTCGAAGTAAATGATGTTGATGCGGAATATGACAAACTCATCCAAAAAGCCGGGCTTCCCGTGCACCTGGATATCCGGGATGAACCGTTTGGGCAGCGTCACTTCATTACCTCTGATCCAAATGGCGTCCTGATCGACGTCATCACCGTCATTCCTCCCACGGAAGCGTTCAGCAGCCAGTACGTCGATCAAAACTGACGGTTGGCCTCATCCTCGATCAGATCAGATAGGAGCAAGAGAAACAGCATGAAAGTATCGAAAGCACAACAAAGGCAAGAAACGATCGCGAAGCTGCTGGAAATAGCGAGGGAGCATTTTTCCACCCAAGGGTACGCCCATGCCGCAACAGAGGACATGGTCAAGGAAGCGGGACTGACGCGAGGAGCCTTGTACCATCATTTTGGCAACAAAGAAGGGCTGTTCCGCGCCGTGCTCGAATCCGTGCAAAAAGAAATCGCAGAACAAGTAGAGACGGAAGCTGCCAAAAGCCAGGACCCGTGGGAACAGCTGTTGAACGGTTGCCGCGCCTTTGTCACGTCAGCCGTCGAACATCGCAACAGACGGATTTTGCTCATTGACGGCCCTTCCGTTCTCGGCTGGGAAGCTTGGCGGAAAATGGACGAGGAACACAGCATGCAACTGCTGCAAGCCCAACTGCAAAGCATGGCAGAGCAAGGTTACCTTGCCGCTGTGCCCATCGAGGCTTTGACTCATCTGCTCTCTGGCGCAATGAACGAAGCTGCGCTCTGGATTGCCCAAATGCCTGACCAGGCGCACTCTCTGGAACAGATGGCCAGGGCCATGACGCTGATGCTTGAAGGCTATCGGGTCAAATAAATAGCCAGACGAAAAACCCCCTGCCTATGCTGCTCGCGGCGCATTTGCCAGGCAGTATGGATAGGGGGTTATGTTATTGGGCGAATTGTTTGGTCAACTTAAGTCAACCGCGTTGCCCGTCCCAGGCGAATTTTTTCCGCCGCTCGCGCAATGATGCTCTCGACAGAAGCAGGGTCATCGACCACATCGTATTCGTTGATGTTTACTCGCAGAACCGGACAGGATGTAAAGGAATGAATCCAGCCTTCGTAACGGTCGAACAAATCGCGCCAGTAATCGATCGGCGTCTGCTGCTCCATCGGACGTCCACGTTCCTGAACGCGGCCGATAATATCGTCGAAGCTTCCTTCCAAGTAAATCAGCAGGTCGGGATGCGGGAAGTACGGGGTCATGACCATCGCTTCGAACAGCTCGGTATATGTTTTGTAATCTTCTTCTGTCATGTTGCCTTGCTCGTACAGCATGCGGGCAAAAATCCCGGTGTCCTCGTAAATCGAGCGATCCTGGACGAAACCGCCGCCATAGTCGAACATCCGCTTCTGCTCCTTGAAACGCTCCGCGAGAAAGAAGATTTGCAGATGAAAGCCCCAACGGGACAAATCGTTATAATAACGGCCAAGGTAAGGGTTGTTGTCCACCTTTTCCACAGACACGCGGAAACCAAGCTGATCGGCAAGCGCATGGGTAAACGTCGATTTTCCGACACCTACCGTTCCGCCGATGGTAATCACTGCATTGCCCGGTATCCCGTATTTTTCACGAAGGTGGCTGTTTTGAAACCTAGACATGTACGCAACTCCTTATTGAAATACTTGCCAATCACGCGGCATTCGTAACCTCTATTTCTTTCGCAACTCCTCAATGCGCGGCAAAATCTGCTCCATCATCCATTGCCGATCCTCCGGGCGATGCACGAAATCCAGCTCGTCACAGTTGAATTTAATGACAGGCACATCCGGGTGGTGCTTCTCAAACTCGTCCATGAACTCGTTGTAATCGGCGATCAAATTTTCCATATAACCCACATCCATCGTCCGTTCCACTTCGCGATCGCGAATGGCAATCCGCTTCATGACCGTATCGATGGAAGCCGTCAAGTAAATGACCAGATGAGCCTGCGGCAAATCTTCTGTCAGGATATCATAAATTTTAAGATACTTAGGAAGATTGTTGTCTGACAGGGTGCGTTTGGCAAAAATCGTATTTTTAAAAATATTATAATCGGAAACGACAGAAATGCCCTGGTTGAGGTAATGGGAGTGAATATCTTGCAACTGCTTGTAGCGGTTGCACAGGAAGAACATCTCCAGTTGGAAGCTCCACTCTTCGATGTTTTCGTAAAATTTTCCTAAAAATGGATTCTCATAGACGATCTCTTCCAGCAATTGCACGCCGCATGTTTGGTGCAGTTCCCGCGCCAGGGAGGTTTTTCCTATTCCGATCGGTCCCTCAACGGTTATCAATATGGACTTCATATAAGCGTCTGTTCCTTTCCGAAAAATGAGAGCACTCCATATTTTAGCACGCGTCCTTGTATTTGTCGAAACCATTCGCATTATGTCGCTAGCCATCTTTTGCCAGCAAAAAAACTGCCCCCGCTGGCTGGGCAGTCTGGACTTTCTACGTAAAATACTCCACTTTCGCCTGGGGAAACAGCCGGGCAATTTCTTTTTCCAGATGCGCCTGCAAAGCTTTTGCCTGAACATCCGGGTAGACGTATTTGCCCTTGCCGTACTTGCCCCATTTATATTTGCGTTCTTCTTCGTTCATCACCAGCTTGGTCTTCGGATAGCGCGCGAGGATCAAGCTTTTGGCGATTTTCGTGAAGCGATGCTGAATCAGCTCAAAGGTCAGATCGGTCATCGCTTCCGGGACGAGCTGGCTGCTCAGCCGTTCGAGCAAATCGGTGTACCCCTCTTCCCATCCGTCAAACCAGTACAAAGGAGCCAAAATAAAGCCGAGCGGATATCCGGCTCGCGCCACTTTGCCTGCCGCTTCAATACGCTGTGCGAAGCTGGAAGTACCCGGCTCAAAATTTTTGATCACAAAATCGGCATTCATGCTGAAGCGAAAACGGGTGTGCTTGTTGTGCTGCGCGTCCAGCAATGAATCGACATGGTGAAATTTGGTGACAAACCGCAGTCGCCCGAACTCTTCTTTGCCCATAAACTCGATCGCGCGTTTGAGGTTGCCAGTCAAATGCTCGATGCTGACCGGATCGGACGTACAGGCTGCCTCAAACCTGGTGATCTCCCCCGGACGTTCCTCGATATATTTTTTGGCCTGGGCAAAAATTTCGTCGGTATTGACGTAGACGCGAATGTACGGCTTCGACCCGACATTCGTATTCAAGTAACAGTAGTGGCAATGAGCGGCGCACCCTGTCGCCAGCGGAATCGCATACTCGGCAGACGGCTTGGAAGGCTCGAACTTCATCGTTTTGCGCACGCCGATGACGAGTGTCCGTTTGGCATTGCGATATTTTTCAACATCCGTTTCTCCGGGAATGCCGCGAACCTGGTTGTGACTGGTTGTCATTTGCAGCGGAATCCCTTGCTCTTTGAACCGCTGGTACAGCTCTTGTCCGAGCGGATAGTCCAGGGCATTCGGCTCGACGAACACGTAGTCGGGCACAAACAAACCGGAATCTTTTCGCCCTGTTTTCGCGGGCGCTTCCAAGAGTGTAGTCGCCATAGGCACAGATCCCTCCCCGTGCCTAGTATGGCCCACAGCGCCCTGCTCGCCTCAAGGAGAACGCTGGCTTTTGGCCTGCTCTCGCTACAGTCCGCTTTTGAACTCGCGCAACCGCTCCCTCGCTTCCGCCGCCTGGCTGATGGGCACTTGCAGCGTGTACACATGCCCGCCCTTTTTCGTCTCCCTGGACAACAGCCTGACCCGGATGCCTTTCATCTCCAAATAGATGCGACACTCGCTCGCCACCCTGGGGAGCCCGTACGACTCATGAATCGTTACCCACTTGGTCCACATGCCTTCTCACCCTCATTGCTTCTTCCTCCTTTACTGTAAGCATCAAGAAGGCTATTGGTTCGCCAAAAAAGCAAGATTGCCTATTTTCCCAAAACCGTTTTGGCTCTTGCGGCGTCTAATGTTTAGTAGGAGGGGAAGATTGTGAATCTCGAACAACTTGTCGGGCAAGCCAGGCAAGGGGACGACGAAGCCTTTTACCAGCTGATTTGCCAGCAGCAAAAACAGCTGTACAGCGTGGCTTACGCCTTTTTGCGCAACGAGGCAGACACGCTGGAGGCCATACAGGAGGCCACCTGCCGCTCCTATCTGCGCTTGTCCCGCTTGAAAGAACCCGCGCATTTTCGCACATGGCTGACGCGCATCCTGATTCATGTCTGTCTGGACGAGCTGAAACGCAAAAAACGGTTCGCCTCCGACTGGCATGCCGGAGAAAGCCTTGCTATTCCGTTTGGCAGCCAGATGGAGCAGACGGCGGAAAAACTGGTCATTGAGGAAGCATTGGCCAAGCTGACGCCGATGTATCGCAGCATCATTCTCATGAAATATTTTGAAGACCTGACCATTCGGGAAATCGCTTCGAGACTCGGCTATCCGGAAGGAACCGTCAAGACTTGGCTGCACAAAGCGTTAGGCGCCTTGCGAAAAGATCTCGGGAAAGGCTGGTGAATCGAACGTTATGGATTTCGATACGGATATGGAAAAAACAAAATCACAGCCGCTCCCTGACATAGAACCGTACATTCGCCGCGGCATCGCGCAAGCCAAAGAGCAAAAACGCATGCGGCGACGCAATCGGCTGATACGCCTCTACTCAGGACTTGCGGCGTGCTGCATTCTTTTTGCCTTCGTGCTGTCCGTGCGCATCTCCCCTGCCGTCGCCGCTTATGTCAGCGAGCTGCCCGGGATGGATAAGATCGTGGAGCTGATCCGCGATGACAGAGGGCTGCAACGCGCCGTGGAGCACAAAATGGTTCAGGATATTGGCACAAAAGCTTCCTTGTCCGGCATCACCTTCACCATTGACCAGGTGCTGACCGACCAGAAGCGCATGCTGCTTTTTTACACACTCAAGCACGAGCATACAGGGCAAAAAGTTGCCTTGCGCGGCGTGAAACTTTTGGACGCATCCGGCAAGGAATGGGAGCATGGGGCAAGCTGGGGCAGTATGGGAGTAGCAGCGAACGTGGAACATAAAGACCGGATCGATGTTTATGTCCCGGAAGCCAGCGTCATCCCCGAGTCTTTGACAGCCGAGGTGACGTTTGAAATTGATGACGTCAAGCAAGATTCGTCGCTCGCGGTGACGTTCCCGATCGACCGCAGCAAATACAGCGCTTTTGAGAAAAAGGTGTACCCTGTCGACAAGCAAATCACGGTAGACGGACAATCGCTGACCATCGAACAAATTACGGTCTTCCCGACGCAAACAGAGGTGAGCATCCGCTTTGATCCGGCAAACAAAAAGCACATTTTCGGGTTCGATGACTTGAAGCTGGTCGACGAAAAGGGGCAGACGTACGCTTTTTGGGGAAATGGCGTTCCGGTTCGGAACAACGGAGAAAATGGCAAGGTGTTCAATCTGGAAAGCATTTATTTTCTGGAACCGCAGCAGCTGTTTTTGAAAGCAAGCGGGATACGGGCACTTGATCGCGACAAGCTGCAAGTCGTTATTGATGCGAAAAAGCAGACGCTGGTCAAAGCACCTGACGACAAACTCAAGCTGGCCGCGCTGCGACAAGTTGACGATGTGGTCGGGCTCGACCTGGAACTGCGGGTGGAGGAAGAGTCCGATCGCCACCTTTTCACCTATTTTGGCAACGATATTACGGACAATCGGGAAAACAAATATGAGTATGTCCAAGGAACCACCTCGACAATCGCTTCGCCGGATGGGCGCACGCAAAAACAAGGATTGCTCTTCAAACGATTGACGAACAAAGGAACTATCGACGATTACTCCCTCACCTTGACAGACTATCCGACACGTCTGCAAGGCGAGATTACGGTACAAGTCAAATGAGCAAGCAAAGGCCCCGCGAAGAATGTGCTCTTCTGCAGGGCCTTCCTTTTGTACCATACATTAATCGACAACTGCCCAATGGTTGGTCGGGCCATGGCCGCCGCCCAATTGCGGAGCCGTTTTGATCGCCTCGAAAATAAAACGGTTCGCCTTTTCTACCGCAACGTGAAGCGGCGTCTTTTTCGCCAGCTCGGCGGTAAGGGCAGCGGAAAAGGTGCAGCCTGTCCCATGAGTATGTCTGGTTGGGATGCGTTCGTGCGACAGCTCCATAAAGTCGCGGCCATCAAACAAAATATCGACGACGGTATCCCCTTCCAGGTGGCCACCTTTCATCAACACATTGCGCGCTCCCAGCGCATGAATGACGCGGGCAGCCTCCCGCATCTCTTCCGGGGTATGAATGGACAAGCCTGTCAGGCACTCGGCTTCGGGCAAGTTTGGCGTCACCACTTCGGCGAGCGGGAGCAGCTCTGTTTTCAGAGCGTCAATCGCTTCGTCCAGCAGCAGCTTCGCTCCGCCTTTGGCGATCATCACCGGGTCTACGACGAGCTTTTGCAAGCCTGCGTCGCGAACTTCTGCCGACACCGCACGAATAATCTGGGCGTCAAACAGCATGCCTGTCTTCGCCGCATCGGCGCCGAGATCGCGAAGCACCTCGCGCATTTGCTGCGCCACCGCCTCTGTCGGCAACGGGTATACTCCCGCTACTCCCAACGTATTTTGTGCAGTGACAGCGGTAATCGCGCTCATCCCGTAGACGCCGAGCTGGTGAAACGTTTTCAGATCGGCCTGGATGCCTGCCCCTCCCCCGCTGTCTGATCCTGCTATCGTCAATGCTCTCGCAATCGTACTCATGAATTTCCCTCCTGCTCAACCACCTTTTCTCCTACGAGTATATCATCCGCATGTCCCATTCGGTATACTAAGGAGTGATCACCAACCGCAAAGAAGGGATTTTCTCATGTCTTATCGCTTGTTTTACTGGCTGACCGTCCTGATCCCGACGATTATCATCGGCGGCTTCGAATTTGTCCGCCACGATTTTTTGCTGCCCTACATGTCGATGGAAACGGGAAATGTGTACATCACCTTGATGACACTGGTGCTGTCTTACTTGTTCGCGACGTGGATGTTTCGCACGATCAAGCAAATGAACGCGCGGATCGTGGAAGAACAAGCCCGGCGCGCCGTTTACGAGGAGCGCGAGCGTCTGGCGCGGGAGCTGCACGACGGCATCGCACAATCTTTGTTTTTTCTCAATGTCAAGCTGAAGCAAGGTCATCTGGACGAAGCCCGCGTGGCGGTTTCCGCGATCGACAATCACGTCCGCCAAGCCATTTTCAACCTGCGATCGTTGCCTGAGGAAGGCAGCTTCGACCAGCGGCTGGAAAAATGGCTGACCCAGTGGAGCGCTTTGTCCGGCGTCGATGTCGTCTGGGATTTGCGCGTGAAAGAAAGCTTTTTCACTCCTGCCGAGGAAGTGCAGCTATTCGGAATCATTCAGGAGGCGTTCGCCAATATTCGCAAGCATGCGCAGGCCAAGCATTCCTGGATTCGACTGACCACAGGCGAGCCGCGCAGCTGGCAGCTCGTGATGGAGGACGATGGCGTGGGCATCGCCCAGACCAACCCGGATACGAAAAAATACGGCTTGTCCATGATGCGCGAGCGGGCCAGACAGCTGAACGCCGCGATTGATATTCAAAAACGGGCTGATGGCGGCACGATCATCCGCCTGACCGCTCATGCTGGAGGTTTTTCGCAATGAATGCATACCGTGTCCTGATCGCCGACGACCACCCGATGGCTCGCATGGCGATTCGCTCGCTGCTTGACCCCGATCCTTCGTTTGAAGTAATCGGAGAGGCTGACAATGGCGAGGAAGCTTTCATCCAATGTGGAAAGCTCCAGCCCGACCTGGTGCTGATGGACATCAACATGCCGAAATGGAGCGGTCTGGAAGCAACTCGCGAAGTGAAAAAAGCGTACCCGCACATCAAGGTCGTCATTTTAAGCGTCTCGGACGATGTTGCCGACCTGATTACCGCCATCCAGTTTGGCGCTCAAGGCTACCTTTTGAAAAATTTGGAGCCGGACGACTGGATCAACTACTTGCACGCCTTGCTGGGCGAAGACAGCGAGCTGACGCGTGAGATGGCAACGAGACTGATGTACCGCTTCCGGCAGGAGGAGCACGTGGACGATCTCGTGCCGGATGTGCTCACTCCCCGCGAGCGGGAAATCGTCATGTACGTGGGGGCGGGCAAAACAAACCGGGAAATCAGCGAAGCGTTGATCATCGCTGAAAACACGGTCAAAAACCATCTGAAAAACATTTTGGAAAAGCTGCAACTGGCGAATCGCGTCCAGCTTGCCGCTTACGCCGTCCGCCATCATCTGATCATGAAAAAGTAGTCTCCCATTCGAAAACAGTTGCTTTCCAAGCCAACCACTGTCATCCTTAGAAAGACTTGTTTTACGATACAAGATACCAGAATGGCAGGTGAACCACATGCTCGAAGTCAAAACCTCCAAGCTCAGCAACGGAGAATTAAACAGAGGCGTTTTCGCCCTGCGCGATTTCACAAAAGGCGAATTGCTCCATGAAGCTCCGGTTCTTCCCTATTTGAATGAAGAACATGAGCACATCGAGAAAACGCTCTTGGCTGACTACGCATTTGAATACGGTGCGAACCATACCGCATTGTTACTCGGATACGGCATGTTGTTCAATCATTCCTACACGCCAAACGCCACGTACAGCATCAACTTCGACAACCACACGTTCGATTTCTACGCGTACCGCGACATTCAGGCAGGCGAAGAAATTTTGATCAACTACAACGGCGATGAAGACTGTGACGATCCGCTCTGGTTTTACGAAGAAGAGCAGTCCGGCGAGCAAAAGGAATAGGCAAGCAGCACGACAAGGCAGGTGAGCGCTCACCTGCCTTTTTGCTTTTCGTTTTCAACTGTCTCAACTGACAAAGTCGAGATCAAGCTTGCGCTGCTCGACAATCGAGGTGGCCACGTCTTTTAGCGATTTGCCAAATTCTTTTTCCAACAACAGAAAACGCCTTCACGCATGTAACCCACGCGCTAAAGGCGTCGCTGTCCGATGCTGCTTTAGTTGCTCGGCGCTTCGTAGCTGTAATACACATACGGGTCTTTCGGGGCCTGGACTGGCTGGATGTGCGCTGCCTTCAAGACGAGCATGTCAAATCCGTCTACCTTGCGCAGCTCCAGCTTCCCGCGCACTTGAACCCAGCTGTCCTTCGCCCATTTGCTTGCGCTCTCGCTCTCGACCAACACGCCGAAGACGCTGGCGTCGGCCGTGCAGCAAGTGACCGAGAAACGGGCGACGACGAACTGGTTGCTGGCGAACCCCGGCTCTTTGTAGACAAAACCGAGCGTCTCCAGCTCTTTTCCCGCAAAATCCTGGGCGTACAGCTCCAACGTCGTCAGGCCGTCCAGGAAAATTTTGTCGTTCAGTTTGATGACTGGCTGTTTGTACATCGACGTAGCGATATCGGTGTAAAAGTCACCGAAGCCGCCATTGGAAAAATGATTTTTCAATTCGGCATCGCTCATCCCCGGTTTGATCGGGATAGATGCAGGGGCTTGTGTTTCCTGCCCGGTGGCTGTCGATGCAGAGGCAACAGTTTGCCCTTCCTGCCCGGCTGCTGTCGATTCTGGAGCAACGGTTTGCCCTTCCTGCGCGGTTGCTGACGATGCAGAAGCAGCGACTTGCCCTTCCTGCGCGGTTGCTGACGACGCAAGAGCAGCGGCTTGCCCTTCCTGCGCGGCTACTGACGATGCAGGAGCAACGGCTTGCCCTTCCTCCCCGGGTGCTGGCGATGCAGGAGCAACGGCTTGCCCTTCCTCCCCTTGGGATGACGTAGCTTGTTTTGCTTTTTGTGCCTGCTCGCCGCTCGCCACCTCGGACAATTTGCGGACGTCATTGCTCAGCAGCGTCACCCCGCGCTTTTCCGCGATGGCACTTCCCAATATTTTGTCCGGCATGAAAAAGCCCATGAAAATCGGCAACAGAAACAAGCCGTATATCAGCACCGAGCCCCAGCGCGTACGTGGCACGTGATGCGCGTCTTCGCAGTCACAATCGTAAGCGTGGTGCCTGCCAGCCACCAGTTGACGCACGCTTACGAACGTCAAAATCACGAGAATGCCCAAAGTGACATAGCTGAGCATGTGCAGCTTCGGTGCGAGGTAATGCCCCAGCTTATCCGTCCAGATCAGGTAAGACAGCAGCCCGGTGAATCCGGCTAAAATCAGGCTGCGCATCCAGTCGTGCCCGGACCTGTTCGACTTTTGCATACTTTTCCCTCCTCTAAATTGGCATCAACAGCGTAATGACGAGCACCAGTATGGTAATGACAGCAATCAGCTTGAGGACAAAGCCCAAGCGGAACGTCCCGAGCAGCATCAAGGTCGTCTTGAAATCAAGCATCGGACCAAAGACGAGAAAAGCCAAAAGCGAGCTGCTCTGGAATGTCCCGGAGAACGAAGCCGCAATAAAGGCGTCGGCTTCCGAGCAGAGCGAAAACAAATACGCCATGCCCATCATCACCAGATGAGAAGTAAGCGGAGTTTGTCCGACGGCCACCAGCGTGTCACGGCTGATGAACACTTGCAGGACGCTGCTGATCAGCGCTCCAAACAACAAAAATTTCCCCATGTCAAAAAACTCGTCGACGGCGTGGGCAAATGTCGCAGACAGCTTGCCGCGCATCGCTTCTGCATGAGCGGTTTCGTGGCGGATTTCCGCTTCTACCCCATGTCGCAGCGGATTCTTTTTCACAAACAACAGAACGAGAAACCCGGCGATCAGCGCTACGAGAAACCCGGCGATTCCTCTGTAGAGCGCCATGTCCGGCTGCCGCGCAAAGGCAATGTACGTGGAAGACAGCACCACCGGATTGACAATCGGTCCTGCCAATAAAAACACCACGCCCACGGACACGGGCATTCCTTTTTGAATCAGACGGCGAACGACCGGGATAATCGCGCACTCGCACACGGGAAACAAAAAGCCAAGCAGCCCGGCAAACGGCAGCGCAACGAGCGGATGCTTCGGCGTCCAGCGTCTGACTTGCTCCTCGGAGACAAACGTCTGAATGAACGCGGAAAAAAACACGCCGAGCAAAACAAACGGGATCGCTTCCAGCACGATGCTCAGAAAAAACGTTTTGACATCCAGCCAACGGGGAGACCATTCTATGCCCAAACCGGAAAACCAGTTGCCTTCTCCGCCGACCGTAAGCCATACAACTCCAAGTCCAAGTATAAGCGCCCCCACAATCTCAAAGAGAAAATGACGGATTTTAGCAACCACCTGTGATGTCCACTCCTTTTTGCAAATCGTCATCATTCCTAATTAGACACGGATTAGGCACTTTCCTGCTGCTTCCCGTCTTTTTTTCTGAATCATTCCGTTTTATAATGGATACAACCAATTGTGCGGGGTGAAGAACATGGAGCTGGAATATCAGCGTACGACGGATGAAGCAGACGTTTGTGAAATCCAAACCGTGGACGAAGCGAAAGTAAACAGACTGCGGCCGAAAATGAGCGAAACAGAAGGAGTCGCTCCTCTGTTCAAGGCACTGGCTGACGATACCCGGGCAAAAATCATTTACGCCCTGGCTCTGGAAGGCGAACTGTGCGTGTGCGATGTCGCCGCGACGATCAACAGCTCGATCGCCAATACGTCCCACCATCTTCGCCTGCTGCGAAATATGGGGCTGGCCCGTCATCGCAAAGATGGAAAGCTCGTCTACTACGCGCTGGACGACGACCATGTGCGTCATTTGATCATGTGCGGGATTGAGCACGCGTCCGAGTTGAAGCAATCGAAAAAAACAACCCGTAGTTGAACGGAACTTTTGGAAGGTCGTCACGTTTGTGGCGGCCTTTTTTTGTTCGTTTGCGAAAATACATTCAAATGATTGCTTGAATATAAGATTGAATGTGGTATGATTTAGGTAAATTCCCGCTTGAAAGAAGGTTTCACCCATGCACGATTACGAAGTCATCATCATCGGTGGCGGCCAATCCGGCCTCGCGCTTGGTGCTCTGCTCCAGCAACGGAAAGCTCGCTTTGTCATTTTCGAAAAAAACGGGCGCTTGGGAGACAGCTGGCGAAAACGTTATGATTCGCTCGTGCTGTTTACCGCTCGGCAAAACAACGGGCTTCCCGGCCTGCCCTTTCCCGGAGAGCCGCAGACGGTTCCCACCAAAGATGAGGCAGCAGACTACCTGGAACAGTACGCTGCGCATTTCCAGCTGCCTGTGCGCCTGAATACAGCTGTCCAGCGGGTAGAACGTACAGCATCCGGCTTTCTGGTGCAGACAGAAGCAGGAACAGCGCGCGCCAAAAACGTCGTCGTGGCGACAGGCCCTTTTCAAATACCGTACATCCCGCCGATTGTCGAGCGATTGGCCCCCGATGTCGTGTCGCTGCATACGACGGACTACCAAAACGAGCATTCGTTCCGGGACGGGCCTGTCCTCGTAGTCGGAGCAGGCAACTCCGGTGCGCAGCTTGCTGTGGAACTCGCCAGACATCGCCCTGTGATTTTTTCCAGCGGGCAGACCCGGCTTCATTTGCCTTTGTATGTTTTGGGCAAAACTATTTTTGACTACATGCAACGGTTCGGCTTGCTTGATGCTCCCCGCTCCTCATGGGCTGGAAAGCAATTGATGAAACGACCTGATCCGATCTTTGGCTACCGCGAGGAAATGAAAGCTCTGACGAAAACCGGAGCCTTGCGCCTGACGGAACGCACCGTTCGCATTGCGGATCGCACCGCCTATTTCGCAGGCGGCGAGCAGGCGAGCTTTCCAAACATTTTATGGGCCACCGGATTTCGCCCTGACTATAGCTGGCTTGCGATCCCGGACGTACGCGATCCAAACGGCTGGCCACGGCACGAGCGAGGGGTGACAGAGGTGTCCGGCCTGTATTTTCTCGGGCTTCCCTGGCAGCATTCCCGCGCTTCCGCACTCATGGGCGGCGTAGGCAAAGACGCCCTTTTTCTGGCAGATCGACTCGTTCGCTAAACGATCCTATCGAGGAGGAATCATTATGGGCTTGCATCATCACGATCACGGAGATGGACACGACCACCATCACCACGGAAAAGGCGCCAGCAAAAAAGCGCTGTTCACCTCTTTTCTGATCATCACTGTATTTTTGATCGTCGAGACGATCGGAGGTTTTTTGACCAACAGTCTCGCGCTTTTGTCCGACGCTGGACATATGCTGAGCGATGCCTTGGCACTGCTGCTAAGTCTGGTCGCGCTCCATTTTGCGGCCCGGCCGCCCTCTGCCCAAAAAACATTCGGCATGAAGCGCTTCGAGATTCTCGCCGCTTTGACCAATGGCGTCACGCTCGTCCTGATTTCCCTATTCATCTTTTGGGAAGGATTCCAACGTCTGCTCCAGCCGCCTGAAGTCGCGAGCGGCAAAATGATCATCATCGCTTCCGTCGGCTTGCTCGCCAATATCGCCGCAGCCTTCGTCCTCATGCGCGGCGATTACAAGGACAACGTAAACGTGCGCAGCGCCTACCTGCACGTGCTGGGCGATATGCTCGGCTCCGTAGGGGCAATCCTCGGCGGTGTGCTCATGCTCGCCTTTGGCTGGTACATCGCCGACCCGATTATCAGCATCGTCGTCGCCTTTTTGATCATGCTGAGCGCATGGCGCGTGACGAAGGAGTCGGTCAACATTTTGCTGGAAGGAGCGCCTTCCCGTATCGATACGACAAAAGTAGAAGCGCGGCTCGGACAGCTTGACGGCGTGGTAAAAGTTCACGATTTGCATGTTTGGACCGTCACTTCAGGCTTCGACTCCTTGACGTGCCATCTGGTTGTACAGGACGATTTGCCGAGCTACTCGATCCTCGATGCCGCTTTGGCGCTGTTGCAAAAAGAGTTTGGCATCACCCATGCGACGATCCAAATCGAGAACTCTTCCATCTCGCATGGAGAGTTGCATTGTCAGGGTGGGACGGGGGAGCATTCGCATGATCATGAGCACTCCCATGACCACGGGCATTCGCATAACCAAGAGCATTCGCACGACTCCGAGCACTCGCATGACCACGGGCATTCGCACGACCGCGAGCACTCGCATAACCACGACCATACGCATGACCAAGAGCATTCGCACGACCACGAGCACTCGCATAACCAAGGGCATTCGCATAACCGCAACTAAATCAAACGCCTATGACCACCTGCCACGCTCGCAGCCAGTCGCACGATTATAGCCAGCCGCACAACCACAGGTACCCGCACGATCATCAACACGACACGAGCACTCACACGACCATAACCACCCGCACCGCCCCATTCCCCACTAACAAAAAAAGAACCATCTCCCGCTCATGCGCTAGAGATGGTTCTTCATTTTTATCCGCTCCGATTAGTCTTCCATCGTGGACAGGTCGCCTGTCGGCAAGCCCAGTTCCCACGCCTTCAGGACACGGCGCATAATTTTTCCGGAGCGTGTTTTTGGCAGCTTGTCGCGAAACTCGATTTCACGCGGTGCAGCGTGAGCAGCGAGTCCTTCCTTCACGAACTTGCGGATGTCATCCATCAAGGCTTCGCTTGGCTCGTAACCCGCGCGCAAGGAGATGAACGCCTTGATGATTTCGCCGCGCAGCGGATCAGGCTTGCCGATTACGCCTGCTTCCGCAACAGCCGGATGCTCGACCAGCTTGCTCTCGACCTCAAACGGGCCAACGCGCTCGCCGGAAGTATTGATCACATCGTCAATGCGGCCCTGGAACCAGAAGTAGCCTTCCTCGTCCTTGTAGGCGGAATCGCCGGAAACATACCAGCCTGGGATGCTGAAATACTCTTGGTATTTCGCAGGGTTGTTCCAGATTTGTCTCATCATGGACGGCCAGCCGACGCGGATCGCCAGGTTGCCCATCCGGTTTGGCGGCAGCTCGTTGCCCTGATCGTCGATAATCGCCGCGTATACGCCAGGGAAAGGCTTGCCCATCGAGCCTGGCTTGATCGCCATGCTGCGGTAGTTGGAAATCAGCTGTCCGCCTGTTTCCGTCATCCACCAGTTGTCGTGAATACGGTGGTTGAACACGCGAAGTCCCCAATACACGACTTCCGGGTTGAGTGGCTCGCCCACGCTCAAAACGTGGCGCAGACTGGACAGATCGAAGCGCTTCACCACTTCGTCGCCCGCTCCCATCAGCATGCGGAACGCGGTCGGTGCGCTGTACCAGACGGTCACCTTATTTTTTTCGATCGTTTTGTACCAGTCTTCCGGTGTGAAGCGGCCGCCGCGGATCACGTTTGTCACGCCGTTCAGCCACGGTGCGAAAATTCCGTAAGAAGTTCCTGTCACCCAGCCCGGATCAGCTGTACACCAGTAAACGTCATCCTCTTGCAGGTCGAGCACCCATTTTCCGGTCTGGTAGTGCTGGATCATCGCGTTGTGGACGTGCAGCACGCCTTTTGGCTTGCCAGTCGATCCGGACGTATAGTGCAAAATCATGCCGTCCTCGCGATCCACCCACTCGATTTCCAGCTCGGAGGATGCTTCTGCCATCGCTTTTTCGAAGCTGACTTGTCCTTCCTTCAGCTCCTCTTTTGCCCCCACGACAATGACGTGCTTCAGTGCTGGCAGCTCGGATACAGGGATGCGCGGCAAGAGAGCCGGCGTCGTCACGATCGCGGTCGCTTCGCTGTTTTCCAGACGGTCGCGCACGGCAGCTTCCATGAACGCCTCGAACAGCGGGCCGACAATCGCGCCCACTTTGAGCGTTCCTAAAACGCTTACATAAAGCTCTGGCGTACGCGGCATGAAGACGAATACGCGGTCGCCTTTTACAATCCCCAGATTGCGCAAAACATTCCCGAATTTATTGGACAATTCGCTCAACTGTGCAAAGGTGTAGGTCTCTTCTCTGGTCAAATCGCTGTACATAAGCGCGATCTTGTCCTTGCGCTCCGTAGAAAGATGGCGGTCAATCGCTTCATACGCCATGTTTACTTTTCCCGTCTCATACCAGGAAAATTGCTTCTCGACTTCCTTCCAGTCAAATTGGGCGTACGTCTCGTCGTAGTTCTCCAGGTTGAATCGGCCTTCTGTCGCCGGAATTTTTTCTACATTCATACTCTCACTCTCCTAAACCCCAAATAGAATTCTTCACTACGCAACATTCATAATATTTCTGCACTTTTCGATAAATTCCTTCTGCCAGAACCTACTTATTCGAAAAGCGAAGAAATCGAGTATAATGACACTACCTTAGAGATAAAGGAGATGGCCGGAAGAGATGCTATGGTTTTTGCTAGTTGCCGCTCTCGCCTTGCTCTTCATAAAAGCGTACCGCAATACATTTGACGTCCATACCAATCATGTGACCATACCGCTCGCCTCGTCGCCGCATTTGCGTGATCCGCAAGATTTCGAACCGCTCAACATTTTGCATTTGTCCGATTTGCACATGGAAAATTTGTCGATTGACCCGATGCGAATCGTCCGCGATTTTTCCGGGCAATCCGTCGATCTGCTCGCGATTACCGGAGATTTGCTAGATCGCCACAAAAACATCCCGAAAGCAGTCGCCTACGTAGAAAAGCTGATGCAATTGCAGCCCGCGCTCGGCACATTCGTCGTTTTTGGCAATCACGACTACGTGCTGTCGCCGCTCAAACTCGCTCAGCTCAAGTCGGAACTGGAACGGATCGGCTGCCAGGTCCTCGTCAACCAGCACGTCACGGTCGAGCATCACGGTCAACTGCTGCATGTGATCGGCGTCGATGATTTCAGCACACGCCGAAGCCAACTGGAAAAAGCTTTTCAATCCGTTCCGAAAACGGGGGCGCGCCTCGTGCTCACCCATGATCCGAACCTCGTCCTGCAAATGAAAGACTACGCCTACGACTATTTGCTGGCGGGACATTTCCACGGCGGACAAATTCATTGGCCGCGCCCGTACCATCTGGTGAAAATGGGCAAGCTCGTGCGGCTGAATATGGTCAAAGGTCTGCACGAGTTTGACGGGCGCCCTTTCTATATAAGTGAAGGACTCGGCCAGACGGGACTGAACATCCGCCTGCGTTCCCGCCCGGAAATCACGCTGCATACGATGGGTGGCGTCCCCCAGGAACCGTTTGTGGGCACGCCTGTGCAAACCGCAAGCTTGCAGGAAACCGCCGCCACACTCGCCTAGAGTACGGTATAATAGACGTACGCCAGTTGTTTGTGACGGAGGTCGTCTTGTGGAGAAATGGATGAGAGAAATCGAGCAAATCAAGCAAGTGACGAATTTGCCGATCATTTGTGTCAAAGTTTTGGAAGCCGAAATCAGCCAGACTCAACAAGAGTGGGAGCAAAAAGGCTGGGAGCTTGTTTCGCTTGGGTCAGAACACGAGATGGCTTACCTCGTTCTGATTGAATCGACACAGTGGCCCGCTACGTCCCGTTCTTTGTTGAGTCTGTTTTTTTCCCGCACGAAAGAAAACGCGCCTCTGACTCTTCACGAGCAGATTGCCGCGTGGTTGCAATCGTTTGTGACCGGAAGCCGACTGGCTCCGCCTGAGCGTCTTG
The DNA here is from genome assembly GCF_038000275.1 of Brevibacillus sp. FSL K6-0770. Lineage (NCBI taxonomy): Bacteria > Bacillati > Bacillota > Bacilli > Caryophanales > Paenibacillaceae > Brevibacillus > Brevibacillus sp. FSL K6-0770. The sequence goes on along the minus strand of NZ_JBBOBQ010000001.1, from coordinate 2,133,864 downwards.
ACCTTGTTTGGCCGTGGAAAGAAGCGCGGCTCTCCTTTTTGCTCGAGCGCAGCCGCACAGAAGGCACGGGCACCTGGGAATCGCTGCAAAGCTGTCTGCACCCCTTTTTCCGGGAGACGACGGCTTACACGCCAGGTTCGTCCAGTCTCGCTTTCTTTCCATTAAGTCATGCTTATTCTGTCCTGTTGCTGCCTGTTTCTATCCTGGAAGGCTCCGAGGAGCAAGCCGATTTGCTGGAATGGGCATCCGGGCTGCACGATCTGATTTCTACGGAGTGGATGGAGCCTGTCCGCATTGTTGTCAGCGCCCCTGTGCATCGCCCTTCCGCTCTGGAAAAAACGGTTTACGGGCAGTTGCTGCTGTCTCGCACTCTCCAGCATTATCGCCCGCACGTCATGGTCGCTGGCGACTGGATGTATCCGCTGGAGCGCTGGGCTACCTCGCTGCCGAAAGAAACCGCGAAGTCCATTGCCAATGAGCTGGCAAGTCTCATGTCCGTTCCGCAGATCAGTACGGAGCAGCTGGAAACGTTGGAAACGCTGTTTGCCCGCCAGTTGAACGTCAGCGAAACGGCACGTCAGCTCTTTTTGCATCGCAACACGCTGTTGTACAGGCTCGACAAGCTGACGGAACAGACGGGGCTTGATCCGCGGCAGTTTCCCGATGCGGTGCTTTTCCAGCTGTATTTGCTCTTTCGGCAGCATTAACAAAACATTTTGTACATTTCGCCCATAGTCCAACTGTCTAAAAATTGTTACTCTTGCAAAAAGGTTATCCACGCTCTCGATTTTTCAAAACTATAGGAGGTGCCTTTTCCATGGCAAAAGTGACACTGAACCACATATACAAACGGTACGCCGGAAACGTAACAGCGGTAGACGATTTTCATCTGGAGATTCAAGATCGCGAGTTTCTCGTTCTCGTCGGGCCATCGGGCTGCGGAAAGTCGACAACGTTGCGGATGATTGCCGGGCTGGAGGAAATTTCCGACGGTGACTTGTACATAGGCGATCGTCGCGTCAACGACGTCGCTCCGAAAGATCGGGATATCGCGATGGTTTTTCAGAGCTACGCCCTCTATCCGCACATGAACGTATACGAAAACATGGCGTTTGGCTTGAAACTCCGCAAATTTTCCAAGAGCGATATCGATGCGCGCATTCAGGAAGCGGCCCGGATTCTCGATATTTCGCATTTGCTCGACCGCAAGCCGAAAGCGCTTTCCGGCGGTCAACGTCAGCGTGTCGCGCTCGGTCGCGCCATCGTTCGCGAACCGCAAGTCTTTTTGATGGACGAACCGTTGTCCAACCTCGACGCCAAGCTGCGCGTCCAGATGCGCACGGAAATCTTGAAGCTGCACCAACGCCTGAATACGACGATCATTTACGTCACCCATGACCAGACAGAGGCGATGACGATGGGCGACCGGATCGTCGTCATGAAAGACGGCTTGATCCAGCAAGTAGCGACGCCGAACGAGATTTACAACCATCCGGTCAATCTGTTCGTCGCAAGCTTCATCGGCTCCCCTGCGATGAACTTCGTCAAAGGACAGCTTTCCGAAAAAGACGGCGCCCTGTACTTCGACGCGGAAAACATCCACGTCCGCTTCCCGGACGACAAGGCGAAAATTTTGCGCGACAAAGGCTATGTAAACAAATCAGCCATCTTTGGTATCCGTCCGGAAGACATCTACAGCGATGCTGCGTTCATGGAAGCCAATCCGTTTGAAAGCACGCTGGAAGCGCAGGTCGAAGTAGTGGAAAACATGGGCTCCGAGCTGTATGTTTACTTCCATAATATCGGGAACACGCAAATGGTGGCCCGCGTAGATTCCCGTGAAGAGCTGAAGCCAAAAATGACGGTCAAGCTCGCCATGGACCTTTCCAAATGTCATCTATTTGACAGCGAGACGGAAGTGGCTGTATTCTAATAGCGAAGTGAAAAGGAATGTCTTTTCCGACATTCCTTTTTCTGTTGTCTTCAAACGTTTCAAACGCTTAGGCGGCGCCTGTATGGCCGCTTGTTTTTCGTGCATGTTGCTCGTTTTTCGCGGCGCTATTATAAAGAGAAAGAGTGGAGAGAACAAATGGCGTACAAAATTGTCTTTTTTGACATCGACGGTACTTTGCTGAACACGGAACACGCCATCCCGCAATCAACGGTGGACGCCGTAAACAGACTGAGGCAAAACGGGATTCGGGTGGCAATTGCCACTGGCCGCTCCCCCTATCACCTGATGCCGATCGCCAAACAGCTTGGCATCGATACATTCATCGGGTTTAACGGCTCTTACGTGGTGAGCGAGCAAAAGGTGATTCACCATACCCCTTTTGCCACTTCGACCTTGGCCGAGCTGGAACAGTTGGCACATGGGCACGAGCACCCTATGGTGTTTTTGAGCCATGAACAATGCTATGCGAATGCAGCCGATCATCCGCACGTGATTGACTCGTTTGATTTCCTGCGCTTGCCGGCCCCGGCGCACCATGACCGCTACTGGGAAGTCGCTCCGATCTACCAGGCGTTTCTATACTGCACGGCCGAAGAAGAAGCGGTTTATACCGAAAAATTTGCGCAAGTGTCGTATGTGCGCTGGCACAATCGCGTCCTCGACATTCTGCCAAAAGGCGGTTCGAAAGCGCGTGGCATTGAAGCGATCCTGAAGCATGAAGGACTGACGCCTGCTGATGCTGTCGCATTCGGAGACGGGCTTAACGACAGGGAAATGCTGTCTTACGTCGGAATGGGTGTCGCTATGGGAAATGCGCATGAAGAACTGAAGCCTTTTGCCAATATGGTGACCCGCCACGTAAACGAAGACGGCATCCGGCACGGCTTGTTGCAACTTGGATTGATCAATTAGGAAGGACGTTGAAGAATACATGTCTTGGGAATGGTTTAACATCGTTGGCACTGTAGCGTTCGTGATCAGCGGCGCTATTATTGCCATGGAGGAAGAGTACGACATCTTGGGGGTAATCGTTCTCGGAATGGCAACCGCATTCGGCGGCGGGATCATGCGGAATATTTTGCTCGGAATCCCGCTCACTGCTTTTTGGAATCAAGGCACACTGTTTACGATCGCACTCATATCCATGCTTATCGTCTTTGTTCTGCCGCATAAGTACCTTGGCTTGTGGAATCGCTGGGGAATGTTTTTCGACGCGGTCGGGCTTTCTGCGTTTGCCATTCAAGGTGCGCTTTATGCGACACAAATGAATTATCCGCTTAGCGCCACGATTGTGGCAGCGGTACTGACTGGAATTGGCGGAGGAATTATCCGCGATGTTCTCGCAGGCCGCAAGCCTTTGGTTTTCCAGGAAGAAATCTACGCAGTCTGGGCCATGGCTGCCGGAGTGGCGGTCGGCATGAAGTGGGCATCGACAGTCGGCGAGATGTACACGCTGTTCAGCGTCATTATTGCTTGCCGAATGGTTTCCGTCTATCAAGGCTGGAAGCTTCCGCGCCGCTCGCTTCGTCCGGTGCCCGTTCGCCCTTTTGACAACCGAATGTAAGCTATTTCCTTCATAATCACTCTCTCCGTGTGCACGCTATAGTCATCAGCACTGGAGGGAGTGAGTTTTTTTGCGCGTCTTGCCCCCAATTATCGCCGCCCTAGCCCTGGTTGGTCTGGTCGTCATCCCCTACCGCCATCATCAAAATGCAGAGCAGGAAATGCGCGAACCTCATCCCCGCGTCACTTCCGTCGAGGCGAGCATACCGCGAATCAACTATATCGAGCAGGTCAAGGATATTCGCAGAGATCTGGAAAAGAAAAGCCACATCAAAACGCTGCATCACAACCCGCGTGACCGCAGCCACTACGTCGAGCATGAAGTCGTCGTCCGTTTCTCACCGCGTCCGGAGCAGAAAAAAATCGACGAGCTGGTTGCGTCACTGGATGCCAAAATCAAGCGCGATTTTGAGCAATTTCTGATCATCAAATCCAAAAGCCTGACGACCAAACAACTGATGAAAAAGCTCGCCGAGCACCCTGATTCCGTGTTTGCCGAACCGAACTATTTGCTGCTCCCCAATCGCAAACCGAATGATACGTACTACACCGAATACCAGTGGAATTTGCCTTTAATCGGCATGGAGCAAAGCTGGGATGTGAGCGAAGGCAGCAGCGATGTCATCGTGGCCGTCGTCGATACAGGCGTCGATCTCAAACATCCCGAGTTCGCCGGGAAGCTGGTCGAAGGCTACAACGTGCTCACCGACAACAACAAGCCGGAAGACGACAACGGTCACGGAACACACGTCTCAGGCGTCATCGCAGCCAAGACGAACAACGCCGACGGAATTGCCGGCATGTCGTGGAACAGCAAGCTGATGCCGATTAAAGCAATCGGTGCAGACGGCTCAGGGTCAGCCGTGGATATCGCCCAGGGCATTTACTGGGCTACCGACCACGGTGCCGATGTCATCAACCTCAGCGTCGGCAACTATACCTCTTCTGCTGCTTTGAAAGAAGCGTGCCGCTACGCCTTCGAGAAAAATGTCATCCTCGTAGCTGCTTCCGGCAATGACGCGACCAACCAGCCGAGCTACCCGGCTGCTTATGACGAAGTGCTCGCCGTAGCCGCTGTCGATCACCGCAAAGAGCGCGCCGATTTCTCCAACTTTGGCGATTACGTGGATGTAGCCGCTCCTGGCGTCGATATTCCCAGCACGTACATTTACAGCGACTACGCTTCGCTCTCCGGCACTTCGATGGCTTGCCCGCATGTCGCTGCTCTTGCCTCACTGGTGCGTTCTGTCCATCCGGATATGAAAAACCGTGATGTGATGGAGCTGATTCGCCAGTCCGCAACAGACCTCGGCGCTCCTGGTCACGACCAGCTTTACGGATACGGGATGATCAACGTCAATCAGACGCTGCGGCAAGCCAAACCAGCAAAACCGGCCCACGCCGAAACGAAGCAGACGACGGTAGGCGGACTGCTGAACAAGTTTTTCATGCGCCTGCGCTTCGGGTTCGAATAGACAGTCTAACCGATATATACGGAGGGATGGAGTATGAAAGCATGCATCGTGTTTGCCCAGGAAGGAAAAGAGAGCTTTTGCCATGCCATACTCGACCGCGTCACCCAGACGTTGCAGAAGCAAAACATCGCCTATGACGTGCGCGATTTGTATCAAATGAAGTTTCAACCTGTTTTTCAGGCGGCTGACATGCAAAAAGTGTCGAACGGCACTGCCTCTGCTGATGTCATGACTGAACAGGAGCTGATTTCGGAAGCTGACCTGCTCGTGATGATTTACCCTGTCTGGTGGTGGTCGGCTCCCGCCATTCTTAAAGGCTATATCGACCGGGTGTTCACCAACGGCTTTGCTTTTCGTTACGAGGCCCACGGCCCTGTCGGCCTGTTGAAAAACAAGCAGGCTATCGTCATTACGACGACGAGGGAATCCGAGCCGGAAATGAAAAAGACAGGCTTCGACGATGTAGTGAAAAAGCAAATCGTCGATGGCAGCTTGTCGATGATCGGCTACGATGTCACTTACCGCAATTTCGCTGCTGTCCCATACGTGGACGACGCTGCCCGCCAAGGCATGCTTGCGGAAGTCGAGAGTATCGTCACGGCGATTCACCAGCCAGTCGGCGTTTGAAAGCAGGGAAAGCACAAAAAAGCACAGGTTTACGCCTGTGCTTTTTCTCTTTCCAATCGTTTTTTCGCTATATAGTCATTTTCGTAATATTGCAGTTCATCGCGCATTTGCTCAAAAACTCTCGACAAGGACAAGGTCAGTTGCTCCAACTCCGGTGTGACCTGCTTGCGGAAGATAATACAGTCCTGACCTGTGTAAGCATAGCGTCCGTCTTCCTCGTACACTTCGCCTTTTGGATAATAGAAGTAATTGATGCAGGTGTGATACACCTGATACAGCACTTCTTCGGCAAAGTCTTCGTTGAACCTTGCCCGGCGCAAAGATACTCCCAGCCTGTCGTACGCATTTTCACAGTAGACGAGCAAGTGGCGCAAATCGGACAGATAGGTTCTGTAGTAAGATTCAAACTCTTCCGGGTCCCCCGATGCAGATACAAGACTAGACAAGGTAACCTGATTGAGATAACGCTCCAGTTCCATGCTTACCTTTTTCAACTTGGTGTACGTCTCTTCGCACAATTGCTTCAGATGAGTCGCTGACATAATGTCCCCCTTGCGTTGAAGAATCTGCCTTTTTTAAGTAAGTATATAGGAAAGATTCTTTACAACACAAGGGTTTCTTTTCTGCAAATCTCGCTAAACCGTTGTCGTTTCGGCAATGGTTTCCTTTTTTTTCCTTGTCTGTAACAAGTATATGCAATAGGCCGAGAACAGACCGAGCAAGATCATGAAGCCCAAAACAACCAGGTCGTGCGTGACGTAGGACAGCCCGTGACCTTTGCTCAAGATTTCTCTGACGCCGTTCAAAAAGTAGGTGAGCGGCAAAGATTTACCAATCGCAGCGACCGCAGTCGGCATTGATGCCAGCGGCCATGTAAAGCCGGACAGCATGAACGAAGGAACGGCAATCATCATCGCAACTTGTGTCGCTTGCAGCTGGTCTTTGGAGAAGAAAGAAATCGCGTACCCGATGGCGAGCACGGCCAGGTTAAAGGCGGTTGCGATCAGCATCAAGTCAAGGGTGCTGCCGTAGTACGGGATTTCGAACCCTTTGAGCAGCAGTACGAAGCCCAAAAATACGTTCAAGGTTCCTGCGAGGAAATAAGGCAGCAGCTTGCTTGCCGTGATCGCCCAGAAGCTGTGGGATCTCAGCGTGTCCTGCCACGTTCCTTCTTCCTTCTGTTGCGCTACTGACAGGGCGATGCCGAGAAACAACACCTGTTGAAATACCGTTCCTGTCAAACCGAAAACCATGAAGGACATGTAGCTGAAAGTCGGATTGTACAGCACGCGATAGCGATAGTCGATTCCGGTGAAAAGATTTACCCCTTCTTCGCCCCAACTGCCTTTCGCCTCCATTTTTTTCAGCGTGGCGCCTGCGGACACCGACTTGACGACCGTGCTCGCTGCGCGGACAGCGGTGTTGGAAATCATCATGTTGCTGCCGTCAATGACCGTCAATACTTCGGCTGACCGTCCAGCCTTGACGTTCTTCTCCAGCTCGGCGGGAATGATCAAGGCAATATTGGCCTCGCCCTTGTCAATCAGCCGCATCGCTTCCTCTTCGGTGCCTACGATAGATGTAACCTGAAACGTCTGATCGACCTCAAACGCCCGATACAGCTCGCGGCTCAGCTCTGACTGATCCGCGTCCACCATGACGGTCGGAATGTGCATCACTTTCTTTTCACTGTACAAAAAGCCAAACAGGGTCAAGTAAATGATCGGTACGAGAAAAATGACGTTGCGGATCGTTTTGTTCGCAAACATGTTTTTCCATTCGCTTAAAAAGAGCCGGGAGAAATCACTCACTATGAACAGCTCCTTCGATCTTCCACTCGACCGTCAAACCTGGCCGCAGCTCTGGATCAGCCAGGAACAGCTTCACCTGGAAGGAACGAATGTCGCGATCGCCCAACTCCTGTGTCGCCTTTTTCACCGCAAAATCAGCTGCTGGTGCAATCGTGGCGATTTTCGCTTCCACTTCCCGTTTCAAGGCTGGCACGTACAGTTTGGCCGTATCGCCTGTCTTGATTTGCCCCAGCGTGTATTCGTTCACGTAAAGCTTCACGTAGTTATCGGATTTTGCCTGAATGGTCAAAACGGTAAAGCCTTGTGCAACCAGCTCGCCTTTTTGCACCGCAACAGATTTGACGACTCCGTCCATCGGCGCAACCAGCTTCGTGTTGTTCAAATACGCTTCAATCTCAGCCAAAGCTCCTTTGGCTTGCAGTACACCCGCTTCAGCCGATTTCACGTCCAGCTCTTTCAATCCTACTTGACCGCGTGCGGCTACGGCTTGCTTGTAAGCTGCTTTCGCCTGATCAAGCTGAGCTTGCGCTGCGTCTACTTGCTCGCGGCGTGCCCCTGTGGTAGCCATTTTCAACTGCTCGTCGGCTGCCTTCAGTTCCGCGCTTGCTTTTTCTGCCTGCATTTGCGCTTCCTCGACTTTTACCTGGGGAACGGCTCCCTCTTTCAGCAGTTTGTTCATCCGCTCCAGGTTGGAAGCGGCGATCTGATTGGAGGTTTGGGCTGCCTGCAACTTGGCTTTCAGCTGGGAAATTTCCTCGGCGCGCGCTCCGTTTTTGTTTGCCGCCAGTTGAGCCTGTGCCGAGCTGACGACTGCTTGCGCCTGATCGACCTGAGCGTCACTGGAGCTGTCCGTCAAGGAAACACCTTTTTTCGCTTGATCGAGCTTCACTTGCGCCAGGCGATAGGCTGCTTCCGCCTGTTCCTTTTTCGCCAGCAACTCTTCGCTGTTCAAGGTAGCGACCAGTTGGCCTGCCTTTACTTCATCGCCTTCTTTAAAAGCGATCTGCTCGATCGATCCGCCCATTTTAAAGGAAAGATCGACTTCCGTTCCCTCCACGACGCCTGTTACTTGTGTCGCCTTTTGCCCTGCCAGGCTGCTGCCGCCAGACCCGAGCAAAACCGTTCCCAATACTGCAATTCCGGCTACAAATCCGGCTACCCCGATCCATGCACGTTTCTTCATTTTCGATTTCTCCTCTGTCTCTTTATGTGCTTGTTGTTTGTTATTGTTTCGTCTGCAACATGCCCGCCAGGAAGCAGCGTAGCGTATGTTTGTTTTCCGGCGTGTCCAGCGGTTCTTTGCGGTATTGTTTGCGAATGGCGGTAAAACCGACCATGCCGAACAACGCCGAGGCGAGCGTCCCGATTTCCACATCCGCTCGTATATACCCTTGCTCCTGCAATCGGGTCATGTAAGATTCCATCATCGTAAAATATCCCGTCAGCAGCTTGGCGACGGTCAAATCGCGCTGCTCATCTCCCGTAAAGACACTGAGCAGCAGGAAGCACAGCTCGCGGTTTTCGGAAAAGAAGCGAAGATGCTCATCCAACACATTCAGCATGCGATCTTCCAAAGTCAGCTGTTCATTTTGCATCACACTATCGACATGGTAAATCAGCATCTTCACGCCTTTTTCAATCACGTACAAGAAAAGCTCCTCTTTGGTCGAGAAATGGTAGTAAAGCGTTCCTTTCGCCACCTGCGCCATTTCTGCAATCGCGTCCATCGTCGTTTCGCTGTAACCCAATTGGGCGAATGCTGTCAACGCTCCCTGAGCGATTTGATCCTTTTTCGAAGGTGCCATCACTCCCGTCCTCCTTATCGTCTTTGAACTGACTGGTCAGTACAAAAATTAGTTTACGAAACGCTCCTAGTTTTGTCAATAGGCCACTTTTCCATTCCGCTGCCAAACTTTTGCCCGGCGCGCAGGCAAGATGTTTCCTGCCCAAACGCAAAAAAGACCGCACGCATGCGGCCTTTCACTTTTCCCTGATGCGCCAATACGTCTCCTGCGTCGCCTGCATCGGAGCAACGCCGAGCTGTTCCTGAAGCTTCGCGACACATTTTTTGTACCAGCGGATCGCCTGGGTCCGGTTGTTTTGTTCATAATAGGCTGTCATCAGCAGCCGATACGCTTCTTCCCAGCAATCGTCCACGCGCAAGATCGCTTCACACCAGCGAATCGCCTGCTCCTGCTGGCCTTGTTCCAGCCTGATTTTTGCCAGCCGCTCCGCCCCGCGCAAAAACAGTGCCTGGACTCGCTCCCGCTCCTCGACGCACCATTCCTCGTAGCGGCACTCCGGCAAATACTCACCGAGGTAGTAACCCAAGCCTTTTTCGAGCAAAAGAGTGGCTTGGCGCACGTCCTGCTCGGACAGCCCGAGCGCGACCAGCTTTTCAAATTCCTCTGCATCCAAAAGGTAGCCGGAAGCGAGGTTGAAGCCGTAAGAGCTGCCGTGACGCTGGATAAAAAACGTGTCCGATCGCGCGGCGCGGTCCGGCTCCAACGCTTTGTTCAGCGCATTCAGCGCCACTTTGAAGTCGCGAATCGCCGCTTCCTCGATACTGTCAGGCCACAGCCGATGCATGATTTCCTCGCGAGCCAACAAGTGGTGACGTTTCGTCAGCAAAAGCTGAAACAACAGCTTGGCCGTCCCGCGCTGCCACGCCTTTTCGCTCAGCTCCCGCTCTCCCAGCCAGACGCGAAACGCCCCCAAAGTCTGGATGCGCAGCGTATACCCGGGGTGGAACGTCACGTTTTGCAGCCCGAGGTCGTTCAAAAGCTGTGAGATGTAATCCGGCGATACTTTGCGCCGCTCCGCTTCCAGCAATATCGGCATCAGCTGCTGCACATCATACGGCGTGAGCAAGGTAGGGCGTTGCAGCAAAAAGGCGTATTCTCCCGTCTGCATCAACGACAACGCCTGCGTCACAGCCGGGACAAACAACTCCCAGCGCTTGCTCCGGTATGCCAAAAAGCTGAGCCATAACTGGCAGATCGCCACATGATAGCTGTCGCCGCAATGGCTCAACCGCTCGGAACAATCGCGAAACGTTTCCAATGCTTCTGCATCTTTGCCGTATTTGGCGTAGGCTATTCCAATCGCCATTCGCACCAGGCTGCCCAGCCAGTCGTCACGCATCGCTTCCGTCTCCGCAATCCCGCGCTTGCCGTACAAAAGCGCCTGATCAAGCGCCTTTTGACTGGCGTGATACAGCGTCAGACCGAGCAGCGTCTCCGATTTGCCGCGCGTCGACTGCAACTCTTCCATCATATGCAAACCTTTTTCGTACAGCTTGCGAATCTCGTCCGCAGGCAGTCCTTGACTGATTAGAGCGGCATGTGCTTTTCTCACGTAGCCGTTGGCCTCGACGAACGGAGAATGCGCCGCCCGTCCGAGCTGGATCGCCGTCTCTGCGGCCTCGAAGCCCCGCTCCCACTCTCCGTCCAAAGCGTAGACAAAAGAAAGCAATAAGGACGTCTCCCGGTACGAGCGCGTCAAGGTCGGGTGTCTGGTCTGCTCCAACTGCCACTTCGTTTCCAGCAGCTGGATGGACGATTGCAGCCGCCCCGTCCGGAACAACAGCCGCGATTCCAGCTCAACTTCTGTCTGCTGCTCCAGCTCCTGGCTCTTTTCATACCAGGCCGCTGCCTGCCTGGAATCGCCTCTGTTCGTATAAATTTCTGCCAACAGCCTGTACAGCCTCGGCGCCAGTTCGCTTTCCTGCTCCTGCACAGGCAACTGTTCGATCGCGCGCATCAGCAGCGCCTCTGCCTGCACCCCCTGAACGCTGTCCAGGTGTACTCTCGCTTTGCCTTCCAGCCCGCGGCATAACCCGATCCTGTCCTGCTTTTGCTCGCAAAACACTAGAAACTGCTCATACGAGGCAAACGCCTTGGCGTACAGACAGCGGTACCGCTCCACTTCCCCCTGATAAAACCAGAGCCAATGCTCCTCTGCTTTCACCGAGTCGGGCAATAAAGCCAGCCATTTGTACAAACCGTCCAGCACACCCGCGCTCAAAAACCGCTCTGCGGCCTGGCGAACCCAGGAGCCGAGCAAGTCCCAGCGCTCCAGCAGCCGCAAACGCTCAAATGCCTGTTCTTCCTCGCCTTTTCGCCGAAACCAGAGGGCTGCCGCCTGATTCACCCGCGTGTAAATGTCCTGATGCGAAGCGAGTTTACCGGATAACAGCCGCTGAAATAACGGATGAAAAAAATAGCGTTCCCGTTCGTCGACATGCAAAAAGAGATTGCTTCGCTTTGCCTCTTGCAGCATCTCCCCTGCTTTTGCCCCTAAAACTTGCCTGCCATCTTCCTCGGTGAACGTTTCAAGCGCTGCTGCCTCCATCAGGAAATGCTGCATGTCTTCTTTCAGCCCGACCCAGACATCCGCTTCCAGCAGGTGCAGCAGGCGGGACAGCTCATGCAAGCTATCCGACAGCTTGAAGCCTCTGGCAATTTTTTCACCGATGGACCGAAGCGCCATGACCCAGCCGCGCGTCACTTCCGCAACTTGCTGCCATTCGTCCTCAGTCAGTGCGATATCATACTGATCCGAATAAAAGGCTTCGCTTTCTTCGATCGTAAACGCCAAATCATCGGTCGTAAGCTCCAGACACTCGCCTCGCGCTGTGAGTAATTCTAAATTTTTCCACACAGGGCGAATGCGTGTCAAAATCGCCAGCTTGACCTTGTGCGGCACATGCTGAACCAGCTCAGACACGAAACGGTCGATTTCGCTGTCGCCAGCCACTCGCTCGTAACGATCGAGCACAATCACAAACTGATCCGGCAGCCGTGCGCATTCCCTGGCAAACCAATCAGCGAAGCGCTTCCCGTTTTCCCCCTGCGCTGCTTTCGCGAAAGCAGCAGCGGACTTCGCTTCCTTTTCCTTTTCCAGCAACTCGCGAAGCGTCTGTCCAAAATCAGGTGCGACCCGCCGGACACTTTCCACCAGACACCACAAAAAGTCAGCTAACGCCGTATCCTCTTCTGCGATGAAATACCAGGAAGCGTTGCGGGACTCATCGTGCAAAAACGTGGCGAACGATGTTGTTTTGCCGTAGCCTGCTCCCGCGTGAATCAGACAGAGCTGCGCATGCGCAAGAAGCCGCAGCTTCCTCGCCAGGGCTGGGCGTCTGAGCACGTATGGCTTTTGCCCGGGGAGAGTAATTTTGGAAATGGGTACCTGGAATTGACTCATGCGTTGCACTCCTTGCCGTTCTCCTACTCTTCCAGACTATTTCCCCATTTCTTGCAAAACTCCTGCCATCGCGCGCCGATCGACAAAAAGCCCACCCGGGCGGCCAGGTGGTCTTCTGTCAGTCAACGAGATTGTAACCTTTGACGCTATAACCGATATCATTGAGCAGCAGTTGAAATTCTTCATTGTTGATTTCCTCGCCGCGCAAGATTCGTTCATGCAAATCGGCAATGCGATCGTAAATCGCCCGGTTGGTGGACACGTACATCAGATTGAACCGGGATTCAGTCTGTAGCCTGCCCCTCATCCGGTCCACTACCCGCTTTTGCAGCGCATCGGTATGTCCGTTGTCGTTGCGGACGATCTTGCCTGGCGTATAAGGGATGGTCGGACGCGGGTTGACCTCGTCTGGCTTTGGCGTATCTACTGGCAACACACCGACGAGCAGGTTGTCTTTGTAAGCCAGCACTTTAATATCGACGACTCCCGGTATTTTTTCCGCATGCCGCTCCAGATACGAGACGAGATGAGGCTCCCGGTTATGGACCATTTTTTGGCTGATCATCGCTGCCGGACCTTTGTCCATCCCTGCGTTGTCATTGCGATAGTTGATGCCATACGATTCGAATTTTGCCTGATTCCCGCCCCGATCTTCGGTGCCTTGTTCTTTGTTTGGCGAACATCCTGTCACCAAGCCCGCGATCAGAAGAGACGCACAGATGCTTACACAAAATCGCTTCAACAAAAAACACCTCCTTGCACATAGTGTGGTGTGCAGGAGGTGTTCTTACTCAGGAAGTGGCTCCCTTAATCAACGGAGACAAATTCCCCTTCATAAGTATCTTTCTTGCCTTCCTTCTCGGCTTTGACCGTAAATTGACGGATGCCGTCTTCAGCGTCGCCAATAAATTCGAACGTGCCATCTGCTTTTACTTCCGCTTCATACGACTCATCGCCGATGACTACAATAACCTCAGATTTCGGGTCCACTTTTCCGGTTACTTGGTACAGACCGATCTGGAAAAGGGAGCTTGTCTTTCCGACAACACTTTCATCGTTGATCAAGACAACCTGATCAGGCTTTTTCTCTTCGCCAGTCGTCGGTTTTGTCGGTTGCGGAGTTTGCGGCTGGCCTGGCTGTGTCGTTTGCTGATCGGCAATGAGCACTGTTTGGGAAGCCGGGTCCCAGTCCACTTTGTAGCTCAGCGCTTCAGCGATAAAGCGAACAGGCACGACCGTGCGCTGGTTGACAATTTGCGCAGGCACATCGAGATTGATGGTTTGTCCATTTTTCTTCGCAATTTTTTGCGTTACGACGAGGCGAATGTTATCGTTGCCTTTATCGATGGTCACGGTTCTTGTTTTTTCATTCCAATCGACTTTGAATCCGAGGGACTCTGCAATGGGACGAATCGGTACAAGTGTACGGCTATCACGGATCACAGGCTTTTGATCCGGGAATACAATCTCTTTTTTATTGTACTCGACTTTGATGGCAGCTTGCGCAGGCGCTGCCGCAGCAGAAAAGGCCGCCATAGGCACCAGGGCAACAGCCAACATGAATGACGTAATTTTTTTCAGCAAAATGTCCACTCCGTTTCCAATAAGATTCACACGATTCTTAATCTACTATAGGATAGCAACCGTTTCAAGGCATTCCTCGAATCAGCCCACCAAGATCGTACTGTTAATTGTAGAAGGAAGGGACTGAATGGACAAGCAGGATAGCGCTGGAAACGGTAAAAAACGACGATATTCCTCTATCTTTTGACCTAATTTCAAATTGTTACAAAAATACAACCATATTCCTCCCAAAACGCGTTACAATGAAGCAAGAAACGACAGTATTTTTTCGAAAGAGGCAATGATGATGAAAAAGTTTATTCCTTTTCTTATCCTCGCATTGATCTTGACCATGATCCCTCCCGGCGGCAGTTCTGCCAATACGACTGCGGTCCAGCTGGGAAGCGATTTGCTGTTTGACCGCTTTCATCAGCTGATTGAGGGGAAAAACGTCGGGCTGATCACGAATCAAACCGGAATCAACAGTCAGGGAGCGAGCACGATCGACCTGTTGCGGCGCGACCGCTCTGTCAAACTCACGGCTCTTTTCGCCCCGGAGTATGGCCTGGACGGCAAAGAGCAGGTCGGCACTCAGGCGAAGAGCTACACCCATCCGGTTTACGGGATTCCTGTCTACAGCTTGTACGGCTCGACTCGCCAGCCGACGCCGGAGATGATGGGGCATTTTGACACTTTGCTCGTCGACTTGCAAGATACAGGCTCCCGAACGTATACGTACATATCGACACTCCACTACGCCATGGCTGCGGCGAAGGAACAAGGCAAACGAATCGTCGTGCTCGATCGCCCGAATCCGCTTGGCGGCACAATCGTGGAGGGACCAGTCCTGGAAAAACCTTATCAATCGTTCATCGGCATCGACGAGCTGCCTCTCGCTCACGGGATGACCATCGGCGAGCTTGCCCTGTTCTTCAACCGCTCGATCGGCGCTGATTTGTATGTCGTTCCGATGGAAGGCTACACGCGCGGCATGACCTACCCCGATACGGGGCTGAAATGGGTGCCAAGCTCCCCGCACCTTCCTGACCTGACATCTGTCTACGGGTACATGGCTACCGGACTCGGCGAAGGAACACCGGTCAAGCAAGCGGACAACTTCGCCTGGATCGGCGCGGAAGGCATCGATTCCGTCCAGTTCGCCGACTTGTTGAACGGCAGCTTGCTGCCTGGCGTGCTTTTTCTCCCTGAGAAGAAGGAAAACGCTGGCGGCGTGCGCCTGCACATCCACGATTCGCGCGTTTTCAATCCGGTTCGCACAGGTCTGTACGCGCTTGCCTACGCGCGACAGCTTCAGCCGTTTGCGGTTCCACAGAGCACCGAGAAAGAAATCACGATGTTCGATCAAGTCATGGGCACCAGCAAAATCGCCCAATTGCTTGCCCAAGGCAAAAGCCCGCAAGAAATCGTCGCTTCCTATGCAGAAGCGCTCGGCAAATTCGTCGAGCTGCGCAAAAGCTTTTTAATCTATGGGGAGACGCCGTTCATGCCGTCTGGAGCGATTCATAGTCCGTACGCTGCTCCGGTCCCTGCACCGCCTGCTGGCAAGCCTGGAACCGTTACGCCACCAGCTCCAAGCATTCCAGAGCCTGCCAAGCCGCCTGGTACGAACACTCCGGCTCCAAGCACGCCAGAGCCTGCCAAGCCGCCTGGTACGAACACTCCGGCTCCCAAGCCGCCTGCACCAGCGCAGAAGCCGCCAGCAGTCCCTGCACCAAAGCCTGGCGACAAGATCGCGTATTTGACTTTTGACGATGGCCCTTCTCCGGTAACACCGCAAATTTTGGATACGCTGAAAAAAAATCAGGTCAAAGCTACTTTCTTCATCGTCGGAAGAAATGTGCCCGGCCACGAAGCGATTCTGAAACGAATTGTGGCAGAAGGCCATGCTATCGGTGGTCATACGTACTCGCATGACTACAAGATTGTGTACAAAAGCATGGAAGCCTTTTTTGCCGATCTGGAAAAAGGCAACCAGCTGATCGAAAAAGCAACGGGAGTCAAGCCCGTCCTGTTCCGCTATCCGGGCGGCAGCACCAACACCGTCAGCCTCAAATACCAGGATACGAAACGATACAGCAAGCAAGCGCCTGTCATGAACGCCATTAAAGCCGAAGCGAACAAAAGAGGCTATACGTTCATCGACTGGAATGTGACCAACGGCGACGCCCGCAGCAATAAATATACAGCCCAGCAAGCTCTCGCCAACGTCAAGGCGCAAGTAAAAGCCCAAAAAGAAATTGTCGTGCTCATGCACGATGCAAGCACGAAAACACCTACGGCCCAGGCGCTGCCTGAAGTAATCGCCTTTTTGAAAGCAAAAGGCTACCGCTTTGAAGCAATCCACCCTGACCAGCCGACTGTGTCTCATGTGAAATAGGATACAGGCAAAAAAACCCGCCCGACAGCCGAAACATCCGGTGATCGAGCGGGTTTTTGTTGGGAGGGTGGGTCAGCCCTTGCCCTTGCATCGGGACGGGCTTTTGTTTGTAGCAGCAGACCAGCTCATGCATCGAGCTAGGCTTTTGTTCACAGGGGCGGACTA
Organism: Brevibacillus sp. FSL K6-0770; assembly: GCF_038000275.1. Classification (NCBI taxonomy): domain Bacteria; kingdom Bacillati; phylum Bacillota; class Bacilli; order Caryophanales; family Paenibacillaceae; genus Brevibacillus; species Brevibacillus sp. FSL K6-0770. The sequence goes on along the minus strand of NZ_JBBOBQ010000001.1, from coordinate 2,117,100 downwards.
GCCCTTGCATCGAGCTAGGCTTTTGTTCGCAGCGGCGAACCAGCCATGCATCGAGCCGGGCTTTTGTCCGCAGTGGCGAACCAGCCCCTGTTGTCCCCCAAACGACTTACGAAGTCGGCAGCGTGTCGTAGCGCAGACGCAGTTCACGCTTTAATATTTTCCCGCTCGGGTTGCGCGGGAGCGTGTCCGTGATAAAGACATACTTCGGCGCCTTGAACGAGGCGAGGCGCTCTTTGCAAAAGGCGAGCATTTCTTCTTCCGACACAGTCTCGCCTGCCTTTGGCACCACGACTGCCGCCACAGCCTCGATCCAGTACGGATGGGGAATGCCGATTACAGCTACTTCCGATACTTTCGGGTGCTGGTAGATCAGCTCCTCGACTTCCCTGCTCGCTACATTTTCCCCGCCTGATTTGATCATGTCCTTTTTCCGGTCGACGACAGTAATATAGCCTTCTTCATCCATAATCCCCAAGTCGCCGCTGTGGAACCAGCCGCCGAGAAAAGCTGCCTGCGTCTTTTCTTCGTCGCGGAAATAACCGATCATCGCATGGCTCGTTCGATGAACAATCTCGCCCACGCAGCCTCTGGGCACCTCGACGCCATCGTCATCGACAATTTTTGTCTCTACATTGAGCGCAGGTTTGCCAGCCGATCCGGCTTTGCGAATCTGGTCCTTCGGCTGCAATACCGTCGCCAGTGGAGCTACCTCGGTCTGTCCGTAGAAGTTGTAAAATTGCGCATTGGGCAGACGCGTTCCCAGCTCCTTCAACACTTCTACAGGCATGATCGCCGCGCCGTAGTAACATTTTTGCAGCGAAGACAAGTTCCGCGACGAAAACTCGGGAGAGCGGAGCAAGGCAATCCAAACAGTCGGCGGGCAAAAAAGCTGTGTCGCCTGGTGGCTCTCTACGACCTGAAGCATCAAGCCTGGCGTCGCTTGCTCCAAAATAATGCCGGTGCCACCCAGATATACATACGGCCCGAGGAAGCAGTGCAGCTGCGCGCTATGGAACAAAGGAAGCGCGTGCACAGCTACATCATCGTGCGACATATTTCCTTCTATAATCGTGCTGACGTATTCCGAAAGAATGCTGCTGTGCGTCAGCATGACTCCTTTTGGCCTCGATTCCGTGCCGCTCGTGTACAAAATGTGGGCGACATCCTCGTCGGCCAGCTCCAGCTCCGGCTCTTCCGTACTGGCGCCCTCAATCAGCGGGCGAAACGGCACCCACTCTCCTTCCTGCACCGCTGGCCTGGAGATCAGCGACAAAAGCTTGGGCGATAAGTTTGCCGATTCGAGCGCTTCCTTGGCGACCGTGAGAAATTCCGGAGCCACAAAGCAGGCGCTCACCTCTGCATGTCCGAAAATAAAAGCCACATCGTTTGTATGCAGCATGAAGTTGATCGGCACCATAATCAGCCCCGCTTTGGCCAGCGCAAAGTTGAGGATGACAAAGTCCATGGAGTTTCTGGACAGAACCGCCACTCGCTCCCCTTTTTGCAATCCTTTGGCGAGGAAGGTGTGCGCAGCCTGATTGACAAGTTGATCCAACTTCGTGTATGTAAGTACCTCTTCCTCAAATTGCAAGGCAATCTTCTCGGGGTAGCGCAGCCTGCTTCGTCGCAAAATATCGCCAAGCGTATTTCTTCTTACTCGTTGGGCTTCCATCATCACAAACCCTCCCTCACCGTATTCCCCCTTATTATATCTCAATTTTCTGTGTTATGTTTATTTTCTGACTTTTAATAGCAAAAAAAGACGGCAGCTCCCTCTGCATTATTGAAGCTGCCGCAGGCCCCAAGAAACATTCGAGTCCTTGTGTACAGCATATCTTAAAACGGGCCGCTCTTCGATATTGGTTCTTCTGGATTTTGAGGAAAAAAACGGTGTGTGCTGGAATGGGCAGCTTCGGCGTCGGAGCACACGCTTGCATTTTGCTGATATAAAAAAGACCTCTTTAAACGAAAGAGATCTTCGTGTCCTATTCGGGTAATGAAAACACGGTGGCGGAGGGAGCAGGATTCGAACCCGCGTGAGCTTGCACTCTAACGGTTTTCAAGACCGCCCCGTTATGACCACTTCGGTATCCCTCCGCATCAATAGCTGGTTTAACTATAGCACAGCTGCAAGACCGCTTGCAAGCGTCGGCAGAAGCGAACCTACCGCTTTACCGCTTGACGACGACGAGCTTCAACTCGCTCAGTTCCTCGACGGCGCACGCGACACCTTCCCGTCCCAGCCCGCTCTCCTTCACGCCGCCAAACGGCATATGATCCACCCGGAACGTCGGGATGTCATTGATGATAACCCCGCCCACTCTAAGCTCGTCCGCCGCTTCCAACGCCAGTGACAAATTGTTCGTGTAAACCCCCGCCTGCAAGCCGTACCGCGAATCATTGACCAGCCTGATCGCCTGCTGGACCGACTGTACCGGATTGATCATGACGACAGGCCCGAATACTTCCTCGCGGGCAATCTTTGCCTCCCGCGGCACATGCGTCAGGACGGTCGGCAAAAGCATCCGCCCCATCAGTTCGCCGCCGCAGGCGAGCTTCGCCCCTTGGTCGAGCGCTTCCCCGATCCAGGCAAGCACGCGCTCTGTCTGCTTCGGATGGACCATGGCGGAAAAGTCTGCTTCTTCTTCTAGCGAATCTCCCCCGCGCAACGCCACCGTCTGTTCCACAAAGCGGCGGACAAATTCGTCATAGATGTCCGTCACGACATAAATTCGTTGCACAGACACACACACTTGACCAGAATAAGCAAAAGCCCCGAACAAGCAGCGCAAAACGACCTCGTCCAGCGGCGTATCGCGGTCGACGATGACCGCAGAATTGGCGCCCAGCTCCAAGATTACTTTTTTCAAGCCCGCCCGATTGCGCACCTCGACGCCCACTTCAGGGCTTCCGGAAAAGGTCACGGCGCGAACTCGCGGGTCGGTAACCAGCTTGTGGCCCACGACCTCTGCGCTGCCTGTGACGACGTTTAACGCTCCTGCCGGGAGTCCAGCCTGCTCTGCCAGCTCAGCGAGAAAAAGCGCACTGATCGGGGTCTGCGAAGCTGGCTTCAATACGACTGTATTGCCAGCAGCGAGCGCAGGCCCGACCTTGTGCGCTATCGAATTGAACGGAAAAGGAAACGGCGTGATCGCGCCCACGACTCCCAGAGGCTCGCGCACCGTGTAAGCGAGACGGCCTTCGCCACCGATAGCAGCGTCCAGTGGAATCGTTTCCCCGTGCAGCCGCTTGGCTTCTTCCGCTGCAAACCTGTACGTCTGCACCGTGCGGATGATTTCGCCGCGCGCTGTCCGAATCGGTTTTCCCGCTTCCAGCGCGACGATCCGGGCAGCTTCCTCCATTCGCTCATCCAACAGGATGGCGATTTTCTCCAGAATGGCTGCTCGCTGGTAAGCTGGCATGCGGCGCATGGGGGTTGTAGCTTCTTCGGCCGCTGCAATCGCCCGCTCTACTGCCACAGCATCCGCCTGGGGAATGTGTGCGATCACCTGACCTGTACAAGGCGAATACAACGGGGCATGGTCTGCCATAGGTATCCACTTTCCCCCGATAAAACACGCTCTTCTCATCGCCGTCTCCTCCGTCCCTGACACGATTGGATCTCTCAAAGCCTCTCCCAATCATTCTCCAGAGCAGACGGCGCTTCCTTGTCCTGCGCTCAAACTTTTTCCTTTTTTTCACAATTACCATCTCAAGTAGCTTAAAAGCGCCCTAGAAAAAGACGCTGCGGCTTCCTTACTGCGCTGGCCCTTCGGCTACCCCGCACCAGTCGAGCAGAGTCAAAGCAAAAATTTCCGCGCAGCGGAAGACGTCATCCAAAACGATGTACTCGTCCCGATAGTGCGCTACTTGTGTAACACCAGGCCCCACGACGATAGCAGGCGTATCGGCCAAAGCCGTCAACAAGCCGCCGTCTGTTCCCCACGGAGATGCTTCCACAATGGCACGCTCGCCCGTCACGGCCGCAAACTTGTCCTGCAAAATGTCCATGAGCGGATGATCCTGTGCGACATCCCCTGGCACCCAGCGCGCGCCGTACCATTCCAGCTCGACTGGCTGCTCCGCAAACCACGGATCGACTTCTGCCAGACGCTGCAAAGCCGCTTCCATTTCTGCCTTGGCATCCTCCATCTGCTCGCCGGGCGCGACTCCCATCCTGCCTTCCAGCTTGACGAGATCCGCGACAGACGACGGCCATTTTCCGCCTTCGATGACCCCGATGTTGATCGGGATCGGAATCGGCAGCTTGGCGTACAGCGGATCATCGAGACGGTCGTTACGCTCTTTTTCCAGACGGCCAATCGCCTGCACGACGAGCATGCTTTTCTCGATGGCACTGACTCCTTCGTAGCGGGTGCCGCCATGAGCAGAGCGTCCCTTGACCGTCAGACGGAACCACATCGAGCCTTGCTGTTTCGGGAAAATTTTCATGTTCGTCGGCTCAGGGATCAGCGCAGCATCTGCCTTGTAGCCGCGCAGGATGGTGGCAAGCGTTCCGGCTCCACCGCTTTCTTCCTCCACCACGCTTTGGAAAATGACGTCTCCCTTCAGGCTGACACCGAGCTTTTGCAGGACGGAAATAGCCAAGAGCGACGACAGGTTTCCGCCCTTCATGTCGGTTGCGCCCCTGCCGTACAGTTTGCCGTCCTCCACTTTTCCGCTGAACGGATCATCGCTCCACTGGGCGTAATCGCCAGCGGGAACGACATCGACGTGCCCGTTCAAAATGAGCGAGCGGCCATTCCCCGCGCCTTTCCAGACGCCGACGACGTTCGGACTGCCTTCAAACGTTTGCCGGGGGGAGACGAAGTACGGATGCGAAACCAGCTCTTCCCCTTCCATGACCCACAAGTCGACACTCAGGCCCATCTTCGCCAAATGATCGGCGATGCTTTTCTGAATCGCTTCCTCTGCTCCTTGCACGCTCGGGCTTTGCACCCACTCTTGCAGCAACTTGACAGAAGCTTCCCGATCCTTTTCCAACTGCTCTCGTATCAGCGCTTGCCAGTTAGCCATGTTCTTCCTCCGTTTCTTGGGTTCGTCCTTTGCCTTTTGTCTTTTGCTTATTGTCTAGCGGAATACGCCTACTTCGCCCTCTATCTTCAGTTCCGCTTCGGTGGCCCCGATGACATCCGCCACACTGTACGGATACATGACCTCGCGCAAATACAAGCCATCTGGCGTAACTTCCATGACAGCCATGTCCGTGATGATCCAGTCTGCCGCCTGAGTGGCAGTGAGCGGAAGCGAGCATTCTCGGACGATTTTGGAACGGCCGTTTTTATCGAGATGCGTCGTCACGACCATCACTTTTTTCGCTTTCTGGGCCAGCTCCATCGCCCCGCCCATACCCGGCACGCGCTTGCCCGGCACAATCCAGTTGGCAATATCGCCGTTTTGGCTGACCTCCAGCACTCCGAGGATGGTCATATCCAACAGGCCGCGGCGGATGATCGCAAATGCCGTTGCGCTGTCGAAAAAGGACGCCCCTGTCGCCAATGTGACGGGAAAGCCGCCTGCATTGCACAGCATCGCGTTTTCTTCCCCTTTTGCCGGACTTGGCCCGGTTCCGAGGATGCCGTTCTCGGCGTGGAACATCACCCGTTTGTCCGCGGGAATGAAATCGGCCACCAGCGTAGGGATGCCGATTCCCAAGTTGATAATCATTCCGTCCTCGACTTCCAGGGCCGCCCTGCGTGCGATTCGCTCACGGTAGCTCTCGGTCTCTTTTACTTCTCCCACGCCCATTGCCAGTTCACCCCTTCACTTTGCACGATGTAATTGACGAACACGCCCGGCGTCACGATTTCTTCCGGGTTCAGCTCGCCAACCTCGACGATCTCGTCCGCTTCGACAATGGTGATGTCTCCTGCCATCGCCACAAGCGGATTGAAGTTGCGCGCGCTCGTATCGTAAACCAGATTGCCGAAGCGATCCGCTTTTTTGGCATGGACGATCGCCACTTCCGCTGTCAAAGGCGTCTCCAGCAAAAATTCCTTGCCATCGAGCACGACCTTTTGCTTGCCTTTTTCTGCAATCGTGCCGATGCCGACATCGGACAAAATGCCTCCCAAACCGACGCCGCCTGCCCGTACACGCTCCGCGAGAATGCCTTGAGGGCAAAACTCGACCTCAAGCTCTCCGGCCGTCATTTGCGCCCCTGCGTTCGGATTGGAGCCGATGTGGGACGCGATGACTTTTTTGACCCGCTTTTCCGTCACGAGCTTGCCGATCCCGATGTGTGGAAACGCGGTATCGTTGCTGATCAGCGTCAAATCGCGCACACCCAAATCCAAAATGCCCTGGATCAGTGTGGGCGGATTGCCCACACCTCCAAAGCCTCCTGCCAGAAGCGTCATCCCGTCGCGGAAATGGGACAGCGCCTCCTGCATGGTAACTACTTTATCAAAACGGTTCGTCATCGATAGCCCCTCCACTCTAGTTGATCAGCGCCTTGTCTTTCAACTCCTGCGATACGCTGACAATCGCCTCTTTCAGGAGGCCGATCAGTTCGTCGATCTCTGCTTTTGTAATCGTCAGTGGAGGAGAGACAATGATGGAGTCACCTGCCACCCCGTCGATTCCACCCATGGCCGGATAAATGAGCAGCCCTTTTTCGAACGCTTTTGCAATTACCTTGCTTGCCACCCCTTGGGAGAGCGGGAACGGTTCTTTTGTTTGCTTGTCTTTGACAAATTCCAGACCGCACAGCAATCCCAGACCGCGCGCCTCGCCGATCAGCGGCAGTTCATCCGCCAACTCCTGCAGACGTGCCAGCAAGTAAGCGCCTTGCTCGGCTGCTTTGTCAAACAACTGATTTTTTTCTACATATTGCAAAACAGCCAGGGAGACAGCGGCGGACTGCGGATTGGCACTGTACGTGTGTCCAGCCATGATCAGACCGCTTCCTTGGCTAATCGTCTCGATGATCTCATCCGACACCATTGTGGCGGCCATCGGCGTATAGCCTGCGCTCATGCCTTTGCCCAAAGTCATCAGGTCAGGCACGACGCCCCAGTGATCGATCCCGAACGCTTTCCCTGTGCGCCCTACTCCCGTCATCACTTCGTCGGCGATGAACAGCACTTCATACTTGTCGCAAATTTCCCGAATGCGCTGGAAGTAGCCATCTGGCGGCACGACTGCACCGCCGGATGCGCCAATGACTGGCTCAGCGATGAAGGCCGCGACTTGTTCCGCACCGATTCGCAAAATGGCGCGTTCCAGCTCGTTCGCACATTCCAAGGCGTATGTCTCAAGCGACATTCCTTCAGGTCTGCGGTACGGATACGGGCCAGTGATCGTCGGATAGTCCTCCAAAAGCGGGGCAAAACGTTTGCGGCGCAATACGTGACCCGACATGGACAGCGCGCCCATCGTGATGCCGTGATAGCTCATCCAGCGGGAAATGATCCGGTTTTTCGTCGGCTTGCCTTTTTCCTGCCAGTATTGGATCGCGATCTTTTGCGCTGTTTCCGTCGCTTCCGAGCCGCTGCTGACGAAAAACGTCCAGTTCAGCGAACCAGGCGCCCACTCAGCCAGCTTGGCTCCCAGCTCCTCTACGGCATCGCTGCTGAAATGCGAGCGGTACGCAAAAGATACTTCTTTTGCCTGCTGATACATCGCGTCGGCTATTTCCTCCACGCCGTGACCGATGCTCGCCGTGACAGCGCCACCGCAGCCATCGATATAGCGCTTGCCGTCTTTATCGTATAAATAAATGCCTTTTCCATGAGAAATGAACGGATATGTCTTGCCCAGTTCCGGTTTAATTACATAGCTTCTGCTCATAATCGTCGCCACCTCGCTTATTCTCTACCTCTATCCTAGCTGACCAGCCCGTTTCATCCATCCGACGCGCTGGCAAAAAAAACGTGGCAAAGAGACAAAATCTTTTGTACATTTTGTATAAAGAACTTCGCAACACGGAGGTGTACCTCATGACAATTACGATCAGAGAGGCTCTGCAACTGCCCGACATGGTTCAGACGCGTCTGATCGCAGGTGCTGGCGGGCTGGACAATCCGATCCGCTGGGTGACGATCGTGGAAGTGCTGGAGGATGCCAGCCGTCTGCAAGAAGGGGAATTTTTGATTACAACCGGATTTGGGCTGATGGAAAATGTCGAGCGGCTCAGTTCATTCATCCCGATGTTAGCCAGGCAAAAGCTCAGCGGAGTCGCTATTCATACCGGATTTTACATGCGGGAAATTCCCGAAAGCTTTCTCGAACTGGCGGACCGCCATCAGTTGCCGCTCATCGAAATCCCGACCGAAATCAACTTCTCGACGATTACCAAAGCGATTTTGCAGCCGATCGTCAATCGGCAGTTTGAGACATTGGCCTACTCGCAAGCCATTCACAACCGGATGATTGAAGCAGCCCTGTCCAAAGGCGGGCTGCCAGCGATCGCAGGCGAGCTTGCTGAGCTTACGGGCGGTGCGGTGACGCTTCTCGACGCCCTCGGGTTTGAAGTGACCCAGCACGGCTGCAAGACGGAGCCGTACACGGAAGAAGGCAAGGAGCATGTGCATTCGGTGCCGATCCGAGCCAGCCGCGAGCATTTTGGCACGCTCAGCCTGAGCAAGCCGCGGGAATCGTGGAAAGAGCTTGACGACGTAGCGCTCCAGCACGCAGCCACCTTGTGTGCGCTGGAATATGTAAAAGAACGCGCTGTTTCAGCGACGGAGTGGCGGTTGAAAGGGGATTTCGTCGAGGAACTGCTGAACGGAAAGCCAATGAGTCCGCAAGACCTGGAAAGCCGCTGTCGCATGCTCGGCTATCCGCTCTCCGGCAAGCACCTCGTGGTCGCGGTCAAAGTCGAGACGGTCGAGCACAACAGGCTCGCGGAGCTGCATCAAAGCGTCATTACCCTGATGCGCAGACTGTGCGACCGCCATCAGCGTTCGTACCTTTTGCGGGAGCGCCCGCACTGTCTTTTGTTCATTTTGCCCGACGACCGGACGAGCCTGCAGCTGCTCGAACAGTTTGCAGCCAGGTGGGAAGGGCTGCACTCTGCCACCACCCTGCAAGTGGCGATCAGCAATCCCCGCGATTTGCTGACAGATGTTTCCTCGGCCGCAGAAGAAGCGATGTTCGCGCTGCAAGCGTATCCTTTGCTCGCTACCGCTCCCGATTTGCTGCGTTACCGGGACATGCAGGGCTATCAGTTTCTGTTTCCTTACCACCGGGACGAGCACAGCATGACGGCATTGTGGAAGCCGATTCTGGAGCCGCTGATCCGCTACGACAGCAAGTACAATCAGCAGCTGCTCGAAACATTGGAAGTGTACCTGGCCCAAAACGGAAACGGCCTGCAAACCTCCCAAGCGTTATATATTCATCGGCATACGCTGAAATACCGCTTGACCCAGATTGAAGAAAAAACAGGCTACCGCCTGGAGGACGCGCATCAGCGCTGGCAGCTTCAGTTGGCGCTTATGGCCCGCCGACTGCAACAGCAGCTGTCTTCCTCACAAGAGTAGCCTTATTCATCGCGTGTAGGCCGAAGTGGCTTCACCCAGATGTTCATGTCTTCGAATCCGGAAAAAATCGTACAGTTGTTGATCAGCCGCCCCCGGTATTCGTAGCCCATTTTGGCGGCTGTTACGTTCATGCCCGCCGATTGGGCCCGCGTCAACGTGTACAAATAGTAAATCCCTGCTTCCTCCATCTTGTGTTCCAACGCGTGGAACAACGGCTGGAGGAGCCCTTTTCCGGCGTGATCCGGATGGGTGGCACAATCGGTCATCTCTGCCGATCCCATGCGCTCTGACACCTCCGCAGACGCCGCACAGGCGATTTGCCCGTCCCGCTCGACTACGAAGTACACGGTGCCCTCCTGCATCGTTTTTTGAATGTACGCGGGATCATCCATCGGCGTAGGATACGTCGCGAAAACGAGGCCGTACAGCTTCGCCAGCTCCTCTGCGTCCGCTTCTGTTGCCGGGCGCATGCGATATCCTTCCGGGAGCGGCTTTTCTTCGCCTGGTCCCGCTTTCGCCAGACTCAGCGCCAAAATTTCCTCGGCCAGCTCGGGAGCAGCAGATGTCGCCCGATCCTCCGTGAGATAAGCCGTGAGCATGTAAGCGTTTTGCCCCTGGAAAAAACCGTCGATGATTCCCTCCTGGCGATATCCCCGCGCAAGCCATTCCCCAACGTCCTGCTTTTTTCCGTAGACGATCAGCTTGCTCGCCGCAGACTTTGTTCCGACCTGCTTGAGCAGTTCGTCGTACTCGCTGATGCGCGTCCGATCGTACTCGTGCAGTTTGACCCTGCGATTTTGCTGATCGTCCACCAAATCACCCGTAGCGAGCATTTCCTCGATCTGTATCATGAAGCCTTCCCTCCCCTGTTTGCCTTGTGACTCCATTGTAGCAAAATGCACCTTCCCGTCATCTGCCAATCTGTATAAAAAGTGGGCTGCCAAGCACAAATCTCAGGCGAGTAGGCATTCGATGAGCGCCATTTTCCCTATACGTTCATAAGATGAAGGAGTTGCTCCATCTGGGAAGGAGGGGGTATTCATGAGCTGCAGCAGCGGAAACAACGATTTCGCCCTTGTTTTGGTTTTGTTCGTTCTTCTCGTGATTGTTCTCGTCGCCATCTCATAGGTACTCGTATGTGCCCCTCTTGATAGGCAGTATCGAGGGGCCACTTACATATGCATGTAATAAGCTATGTAACGTCTGAGAAGGGAGGAAGCCCCCGTGTCCACACTTGTGTTCGCGCATCGCGGCGCTTCCGGCCTGCATCCGGAAAACACGATGGAAGCGTTCCACGCTGCTGTCCGCAAGCGCGCGGACGGAATCGAGCTGGACGTTCAGCTAAGCCGCGACGACAAGCTCGTCGTCATTCACGACCATCGACTCGAACGGACCACGAACGGCTCCGGTCTGGTACGCGGCTACACGATGCGCGAGCTTCGTCAGCTACGCGCCGACAAGGACAGCTCCATGCGTGTTCCCAAAGCCCGGATTCCAGTCCTGCGCGAGGTATTTCAAACCTTTTCCGATACATCGTTGCACTTCATCATCGAGTTGAAAAATTTCTTTTTGGCCCAGCCCCAGCTTGAGGAAAAGGTCATCGAGCTGATCAGGCGCTACCAGCTCACAGAGCGGACGATCATCTCCACCTTCAACTTCGACAGCTTGCTGCGCATCAAAGAACTGGACCCTGCCCAGACAACCGGACTGCTCTATGTCGGCCCGATTGCAAAACCGTGGGCAGTCGCCAGCCAGTATCGCTGCGAGCAGCTGCATGTGCCGTACGATCAGCTGACACCCGAGCTGGTGCGGCAAGCCAAGCAGCGCAATCTGACCGTCTACGGCTGGACAGTGAACAGCAGTCGGCAAATCCAGAATGCCATCGAATACGGCGTGGACGGAATCATTACGAATTACCCTGGCCGCGCAAGAAAAATCATCGAGGCGGATGCGTAACGTCAAAAAGGGAGCCATTTTCCGGCTCCCTTTTTTTATGCAGTTGCTCGAGCCGTTTGAGCGGCTTTTCAGGCGCGTGGAACATAAAACTTCCCTTGCCAGCTGTTTCTGTTTTGCAACTCGGCATGGATGCCGTTGAGCACTTCCCACTTTTTGCGGCTCCACATCGGCCCGATCAACAAGTCTTTTGGCCCGTCTCCGGTGACCCGGTGCACGATCATCTCGGGCGGTAAAATTTCCAGCGTATCTACGACAAGCTTGATGTACTCTTCCAGGGAAAGAAACTCAAGCAGCCCTGCCTCGTACTGTTTGACCATCGGCGTCTTGCGCAAAAGGTGCAGCAGGTGAATTTTGATCCCCTGCACATCCAGGTGGGCAACCGCATCGGCCGTCTGCATCATCTGCTCGTGCGTTTCGCCTGGCAACCCGTAAATGATGTGGGAACAGACGCGAATATTGTGCTTGCGCAGTCTTTCCACCGCATCGACATAGCAGGCGTAGTCGTGCGCCCGGTTGATGAGCTGTGCCGTATGCTCGTGAACCGTTTGCAGCCCAAGCTCGACCCACAAGTACGTCCGCTCGTTCAGCTCGGCCAAATATTCGACGACATCGTCCGGGAGGCAGTCGGGACGCGTGGCGACGGACAAGCCGACTACGCCTTCCTGCCTAAGAATGACTTCGTACATCTCGCGCAGCTCGTGAACAGGCGCGTACGTGTTCGTGTACGCTTGGAAAAAGCCGAGGTATTTTGCCTGCGGCCACTTTTCGTGCATCCGGCCTTTTACGTCGTGAAACTGCCGCTCCAGGTCCATCCGCCGATCGCCAGCGAAATCCCCCGAGCCACGAGCGCTGCAAAACGTACAGCCGCCTGTCGCCACCTTGCCATCCCGGTTTGGACAACTGAAGCCCCCGTCCAGCGGCACCTTGAAAATCTTTTCGTGAAACGTCGAGCGCAAATGATAGTTCCATGTATGGTAACGCTTATCTCCCCAAAACACGGGAGTAGTTTGTTCGCATTGTTGTGGTTGTAGTGCCAGCTTCATCACCGCTTTTCCTCCTCGTGGCACAACCAAAAGCCCTGTGCCCTGCTCCCACGGCTCTTGCTCTCATACGCGTGATCGCGTCATTATACCAGATCAGCGCCCTTTTTCGCTACTTTCCCATAAGGAAACCACAGGTCCGATGTCCCTGTGGTTTGTTTGACAATCCTATTGCTGGATCTCCTCGATGCGAATGGCGCGCGTGTGGGACGTATGGCTCCACACTTGATTTTTCTTGGTGAAAAACGCGTAAAACATGATCGGAAGCCAGGTCAGGAAAAAGAACGGCAACAACAGCAGTCCCAAATATCCTTTGAGCGGCACCTTTTCCAGATAGAGCGCCAGCACTGGCAGCAAATAAAACACAGCGGTAGAGCCGTACACCAGCCAAGTTGGCAGGATGGTCGCAGCCGGCGTCAGAGCCGCAATGTCAAAAAATCTGCCCAGGAACAGCAAGGACATCATGGTCACCATCAACACGTACATCGGCTGGAACAGGTAGAACGCTGCGTCGAGCATTCCCAGCTTTCTCGACTTCAAGCCATTCTTCAGTACGCTTCCGATGTAACGCCCTGCTACATCATAGTGACCTTGCATCCAGCGCAAACGTTGGCGCATGGAAGCTTTCAAATCAATCGGTTTTTCATCCCATACCTTCGTGTCGTGAGCCCAGGTTGGATAAATGCCGCGTTCAATACAGCGGGTAGCAAACTCCAGGTCTTCCGTGAGACTTGTCGCACCCCAGCCCATTTCTTTGAGCAAGTTGCTCTCGATGCACAAGCCTGTTCCGCCCAATGTGTTTGGCAGACCGAGGTTGTGACGGGCCAGTTGCCACATGCGGTTCGTAAACCAGTACGTCACCGCATAAGACAGGGTAATCCAGGAGTCAAACGGGTTTTTCGAATCGAGATAGCCCTGGATCACGCGTGCGCCTTTGACCAGACGGTCGTTCATCACGCGCAGGAAGTTCTTTTCAACCAGGTTGTCGGCGTCAAACATGACGACTGCATCATACTGCTTCGGTCTAGCCCAGAGGTTTTCCAGCATCCACTCAATCCCGTAGCCTTTTCCGCGCTTGGACGTATCAAAACGCTCGCACGCGATGGCTCCGTGTGCCCGACTGATCTCAGCTGTGTTGTCCGAACAGTTGTCGCAAATGACGAAGATGTCGTACATTTCACGCGGGTAGTCGAGCTTTTTCAGGTTTTCAATCAGTGGCGCGATTACGGCACTTTCGTTATGCGCCGCAACCAGTACAGCAAAAGTCTTTTGTGGCTCGCTTGTCACCTGCTCCTTTTTGCGGAACAGACCTGCGCAAGAAACCAGTGTTTGGTACGTGCTGATCACACCTACCGTTGAAGTGAATCCGATGAATAATCCCTCAATGATCTCTCTAATTACACTCATGGGTTCTTCTCCTCGACCTAAATCAAATTGGGTCTGATCCGATTTAGGTAGTGTTGTTTTTCCAACATTTCTCTATTGTAATTCTCCCAATTGGGAGTGTACATCAAAAGCGTTTCAAGATCAATGACCCAAAAGTGGGAAAAACGAAGGCACTGCTATCACCTTTCCCACCTTTTTCTCTTTCTATTCGACAAGCCTTGGACATGAGCAGAAAAAAAAGCCCTTGTCGAAAAGGCTTGATATATTTCGAAAACGCAACGGCTCATTTCAGCTCGAAAATAGCCTCAGTCTGGTATCACGATGGTGCGGTCGGCGAGACTCGAACTCGCACGGGTCGCCCCGCCACCCCCTCAAGATGGTGTGTCTGCCAATTCCACCACGACCGCCTGTTTCCTTGATAATCGCGGACTTCCTTGCCAAAATTCCTGCCGCGAAATCATGTTTTTGAGTATACACAATCGAAATTTAGAAGTCAATAGCGTTTTTCTCCATCCAGAGCGCCTATTTTCGTTGCTAATCATTGGAATATTTTTGTGGCATGTTTCTGCTTTAAGCCATTGTCGGTTGAAAGCGTGTTTTGTCTCTTCTTCTAGAAAATGCGGCGATCGTGTTGATGGAAAATTTCAAGGTTTCGTCACCATAACGGACCAACTGCGACTCCATATTTTTTGGTTTTCTTACATATTTCATGGCGAATCAGACAAATTATTACCAGTAGTAGAAACCCATCGTTCTCAAAAAAATTTTTCGTTATTGGGGGAAACCGATGATTCCCGAAAATATCAAACAGTTGCTCCACGATATTCGGCTAATTGGTGGCGGTATGAAGCAGTATGAGCATCCCGATGATTGGCAGCTGATCCGCAATCTGGTTGGCGAGCAGCTGGAAGTTGATTTGAGCGATGCCACCCCAGACTATTGGGAAAAGCTTCATGCCTCACTGGAGAACGAGAAAGCGATTGCATTAGAAAAAGCTGAGCGGCGCTACTTCCACGGTCTCTACTACTACAATCCTTTTATTTGACCACGAGCTGTTCGTGGTCTTCCTTTCTTCGTGCTTTGCTTGTGCTCTGCTTGCGCTCGTCTTTGTCTTCCGTATCGCGCTCTGATCAGTTCTGCGCCCTTTTCGCTGCTTCTTCTGCTCTCTGTTCTAGCCGTTCTCTGCCTGCTGTCTCTTTTGTGCTCCGTCCTGCTCTCTTTTCTGTACTCTGTCCGGCGTTCTCTTCCTGCTCTCTCTTCTGTGCTCTGTCCGGCGTTCTCTTCCTGCTCTCTCTTCTGTGCTCTGTCCTGCTTTCCTCTTCCTGCTCTCTTTTGTGCTCTGTCCGGCATTCTCTTCCTGCTCTCTCTTCTGTACTCTGTCCGGCGTTCTCTGCCTGCTCTCTCTTCTTTGCTCTGTCCTGCATTCTCTGCCTGCTCTCTTTTCTGTCCTCTGTCCTGCATTCTCTGCCTGCTCTCTTTTCTGTCCTCTGTCCTGCATTCTCTGCCTGCTCTCTTTTCTGTCCTCTGTCCGGCGTTCTCTGCCTGCTCTCTTCTGTACTCGTCCGGCGTTCTCTGCCTGCTCTCTTCTGTGCTCTGTCCGGCGTCCTCTTCCGATAGATCACGTATCGGCGTTGCAGCAAGGTATCTTATTTGACCACATGCTGCTGTGCCCCTTTTGGTCAGCCACGTATTGCACCCGTCTTTTTGCAAACGAACCATTGCTAACTGCCCTGTCTTCGAATTGCCCCTCAAGAAAAGAACATCCCGTGAAAACATTTTTGTAAAAATGAGTATCTTTTTTCTCCCCTAAACGTTACATAGAGTAGAGAGTGAAACTAACAGGGAACTCCTTGCAAAGAATATGCTCATTATCGAAAAGCTTCCTTATTATATGTACGTCAATTTTAGTCATTTTTTGTCGATAAAATGGCTCTTGTTTTTGTTGCTCTTCCTGCTCCTGTGATCTCTGCTGTAAAAAAGCAGGACTTTATTTGACTTGCAAGCAATCATTCTTAGCCTTTTCAAAGCCACAAACGCTGCATGGCCAACAGGAACGCCCTCCCTCGGTTCTCGCATCCATGCGGTGCACAAGACACACTGCCAGGCCGGTGTCGATCCCTTCACAGCCTTTTACTCCCTAACCTAGAGCCGTTTTCGCATCTGTGAATGCTGTTCTGTTCTATCCTGTTTTTGCAGTCGTGAGTTTTAGAAGCTCAAAAATATCTGCTGAACAAACAAGTACCTCATACAAACTTAACTAATCAGTTTGAGTCTGTAGCAGGTATTTTCAATAAGTGACGTCTCGGGAGAAATTGTACTCTCGACCGCCAGCTTATGCATTTTTATTATTCCTTCAGAACAAATCAGACAAGCATTATCTTGCATCCGCCAACATGTACAGGCTCCCATTTTACATAATGATTGTAAGTATAATTCAGCTATTATATATTAATGGAATTATGATATTTCATACATATAGCGGCATAACTTTGAACGTCATGAGAGGAGAATTTGATGACATTTCATAACGCTGAAGAGTATGTTGATCCGAAAAACTACGACGCTGAATTTGGTAGAGAGTGGAAGAAATACGAGTTGTTTCTGCAGGAAGCGAAGCCGTGTCAACATGTGCTTGAGCTTGCCTGTGGAACGGGATTAACGACGTTGTACCTCGCTGAACGAGGTGTACATATTGACGGGGTAGACATTTTACCGAATATGATACAGTATGCCAAACTCGTGACGCTCAAAATTCGCTGCTGGAAAATGTGAACAAGCTACTCAAGGCAGGCGGGAAATTTATTTTTGAGACGCGCAACCCAAGTGGCCATGATCTTACAGACTGTGATTATGAATATTGGCATACATTTCAGGATTATGAGGGGAATCCTGTAGAAGTGGGTGGGAAACAGAAATATAACCCTGATACGAATATAATGAAATGGACGACGATTCGTAAATTCCAAGGCTATGAGCGGGAATCAGAGATTTTATGTTTGTTTACTGAGCCTGAATCGATTCGCAAATTGTTAAACGAGCATGGATTTGATATTCAAAGTGAATATAGCAACTGGAATCGATCACCGTTTACTGGCAAGGATGAACTGATTATATTCGTTGCAAGAAAACAGCCATGACCGTATCGGCGCAAACCAAACCTAGTATGAGTGTAAGGGATAGTCGCTCAACGCCCTCCATGCTGAGTCATACTGCAATTGGACTGAAATACGCAGCTTCTCCTTTTCATGCGTGCAGCCAAGCTTGCTATAACGCCTGTCTATAGCGTTGTACTCACGCGCTAAATAGCAGATATGTATCCATCAAGGCAATGCTCGCAGCACATCGTACGCCCCCACCTACTTGCTTTTTATTCGAAAACACCACTAGCTATGTGCCAGTGGTATTTTCCTGCTTTTACCGGTGAAATGAAAGCTTGATCTGTAGCCAGCGCCTTGCTCCATGCCAAGCTATGTACCTCCATACAACAAAAAAGCCGCCAGCTATAGCGACTTCAAATACTTTAAAACTAACGTCCTGAGAGGGATTCGAACCCCCGACCGTGCGCTTAGAAGGCGCATGCTCTATCCTGCTGAGCTATCAGGACACATTAAAAAGAATGTTCCAGCAGGTGGTTTCCATACGAGTACCTACACTTAGAAGACGTTGCTCTATCCTGCTGAGCTACTGGGACAACTATGGAGGGAGTACCCGGATTTGAACCGGGGGTGAGGGTTTTGCAGACCCGTGCCTTACCACTTGGCTATACTCCCATGCATGGGGCGATCGATGGGACTTGAACCCACGAGTGCCGGAGCCACAATCCGGTGCGTTAACCCCTTCGCCACGACCGCCATAACTTTTGCTTGTCTTATGTTTTTGGTAGCGGTGGAGGGAATCGAACCCCCGACCTTTCGGGTATGAACCGAACGCTCTAACCAGCTGAGCTACGCCGCCAAAATAAAAATGGCGGAGAGTGAGGGATTCGAACCCTCGCTACGCTTGCGCATACTAACGGTTTAGCAAACCGTCCCCTTCGGCCTCTTGGGTAACTCTCCGTAATTATATGTTCCTTCAAAACCGGATATGCATGATTGCTAAGCATGTGTGGATAAGTCCTCGACCGATTAGTATTCGTCAGCTCCACGCGTTACCGCGCTTCCACACCGAACCTATCAACCTCATCGTCTATGAGGGGTCTTACCAGCTTGCGCTGTGGGAAGTCTCATCTTGGAGGGGGCTTCACGCTTAGATGCTTTCAGCGCTTATCCCGTCCGCACATAGCTACCCAGCTGTGCCACTGGCGTGACAACTGGTGCACCAGCGGTGCGTCCATCCCGGTCCTCTCGTACTAAGGACAGCTCTCCTCAAACTTCCTACGCCCGCGACAGATAGGGACCGAACTGTCTCACGACGTTCTGAACCCAGCTCGCGTACCGCTTTAATGGGCGAACAGCCCAACCCTTGGGACCTACTTCAGCCCCAGGATGCGATGAGCCGACATCGAGGTGCCAAACCTCCCCGTCGATGTGGACTCTTGGGGGAGATAAGCCTGTTATCCCCAGGGTAGCTTTTATCCGTTGAGCGATGGCCCTTCCATGCGGAACCACCGGATCACTAAGCCCGACTTTCGTCCCTGCTCGACTTGTAGGTCTCGCAGTCAAGCTCCCTTCTGCCTTTACACTCTACGAATGATTTCCGACCATTCTGAGGGAACCTTTGGGCGCCTCCGTTACCTTTTAGGAGGCGACCGCCCCAGTCAAACTGCCCACCTGGCATGGTCCTCTCGCCCGATGAGGGCGACGAGTTAGAAACTCCGTACATCAAGGGTGGTATCCCACCGACAGCTCCACAGAGGCTGGCGCCCCTGCTTCTCAGCTTCCCACCTATCCTGTACATGATGCACAAAGTTCCAATACCAGGCTACAGTAAAGCTCCATGGGGTCTTTCCGTCTTGTCGCGGGTAACCTGCATCTTCACAGGTATTATGATTTCACCGGGTCTCTTGCCGAGACAGCGCCCAAGTCGTTACGCCTTTCGTGCGGGTCGGAACTTACCCGACAAGGAATTTCGCTACCTTAGGACCGTTATAGTTACGGCCGCCGTTTACTGGGGCTTCGGTTCAAAGCTTCGCTTGCGCTAACTCATCCCCTTAACCTTCCAGCACCGGGCAGGCGTCAGCCCCTATACTTCGCCTTGCGGCTTCGCAGAGACCTGTGTTTTTGCTAAACAGTCGCTTGGGCCTTTTCACTGCGGCCCCCTCGGGCTATGAACCCTACCGAGGCGCCCCTTCTCCCGAAGTTACGGGGCCATTTTGCCGAGTTCCTTAGCAAGAGTTATCCCGCGCACCTTAGGATTCTCTCCTCGCCTACCTGTGTCGGTTTGCGGTACGGGCACCTTGTTCCTCGCTAGACGCTTTTCTTGGCAGTGTGAAATCAGGGACTTCGGTACTAAAATTTCCCTCGCCATCACAGCTTGTGCTTGACGGTGTGCGGATTTGCCTACACACCACACTTACTGCTTGGACGGCCATCCAGTAGGCCGCTCACCCTATCCTCCTGCGTCACGCCATTGCTCAAGCGGAACAGAGGTGGTACAGGAATATCAACCTGTTGTCCATCGCCTACGCCTTTCGGCCTCAGCTTAGGTCCCGACTAACCCTGGGAGGACGAGCCTTCCCCAGGAAACCTTAGGCTTTCGGTGGACAAGATTCTC
>NZ_JBBOBQ010000001.1:1035000-2092500 GCF_038000275.1 Brevibacillus sp. FSL K6-0770 | reverse complement strand
GGACGAAACAGATTCGGCCGCACCAATGTTCCCATGCTCATGATCGTCGGGCCGCTTACCATCTCGCGAAGCCGAAACGAAGTAACAGCGTCCAAAAGCGGCGGCATATGCACCTTGTGCTGCTTGTGGCCGCGGTGAGCAATCACGTTGATCGAGCCTGACACAAGCCCGTGTTCTTCCACGACTTCGTGAATGGTCTTCACCGCTTTGCTGAGATGCCGCTCATTCAAATCGAACAGCACGTTCGTTGCACAATGCGTAATTCCCAGTTTGTGCACAGGAACGGCTCCATTAATATAGTTCACGATTTTGTTCTGCTCGGAATTGAACCAGACCAAGCCCGGTATTTTGTGCTGATCCGGATAAACTCCGGTGATCAGCGAGCAGTCTATTGAAGCCGTCATCGTCGGAAAAACCGTAACGCAATCCGGGATGTACTGGCTATGCTCCATCAAAAAGCGCAGACCCGGCGCTTTGTTCGCTGCAATGCAGCGCTCCAGCACATCTGGCATCATGGAGTCGATCAAAAAAAGAATTACTTTTTTCATCGGTCTGCCATCCTTCGTTCGTCATTAGTGTCGCACCTGATAGTGTTCTGCTTCCTGCTTCCGACTATACCCGCAACAAAACGGTGAGACGTTTTTCACAGAAAAAAACAAGCCTTTGCTGCAATCAACAGCAACGGCTTGTCTTTTTACTAGGAAGTATAGGTCAAGAAGTGGAATCCACCCTTGCTTTGCACTTTCAGGGCAGGGTGCTTTTTCAAATAAGGAGCAAGCTCCACGTATTCATTCTCGCCGATGGCCGGATCTTTCAATAAGTGCGACAAAATAGCTGCCCGGACTTGCAGCCCTCCTGTTCCTTGTTTGAAAAGCGGTTCGACTGTCGGGAACGGGATGCCGTTGATTACAGTATCCCCATCCTCATCGCTCAGTTCCCAAGCGCGCACATTCAAGGATTGCAGAGCTTCGACCACTTGTGCGCCGTAATCTTCCACGACCAAGTCTGGCGTAAGACCGATATGGTTGACGACCGTATGCTTGGGGGTGAAATATTCGTTCAGTGTCAGCTTGAGCGCATCCCCTTCTGACAAAGGGATCACTTGCTGTGCGCTGCCTTTGCCATACGTCTTCGTTCCGACCAGCTTGGCAATGCCGTGATCGCGCAAAGCGCCGGACAGAAGCTCGGAAGCAGAAGCGGTTCCGCCATTCACCAAAATGCGTACAGGAATGCCGATGTCCCGGCCGTTGCGTACCCATGTCTCCACTTCCACACCGTTGCGGTTTGTCGTATACATGAGCAGTCCGTCTTCCATGAACAGGCTTGCGATGTCTCGCGCCGTACTCAAATAGCCGCCGCCATTGTCACGCAAGTCCAGGACAAGCCCGGTCAGCTGCTTTTGGGAGCGTGCAAATTCAAGCAGTTTGTCGCGCATTTGCACAGCGCCATCAGACCCGAACGTTTCCAGACTGATGTAGCCGACCGACCCTTTGTCAAACAACTGACCTTCCGCTTCCGGAAGTGTCATCAGCGCTCTTTTCAGCTTGACCTGAAGCTCACGCTTTTCGGAAGGGCGATATACGACCAATACGGCTTCGGTTCCTTCTGCACCTTTCAAGTAAGCATACGATTCCTCAAAGCTTTTCCCCACCAGGGAGACATCTCCCACCTTCAGCAACTGGTCGCCACGCTTGAGGACAGATGCTGCGGCCGGAGAACCGGAGACGATTTCGCGAATGATGATGTGGTCGTTTTGCATCCGCAGACGGAAGCCGAATCCGACAAACTGATTTTCCACATCAGACTGGAACAGCCGCAGTTCATCTGCTGTAAAAAAGACGGTGTGCGGATCGTCGAGCGTGGAGAGCATCCCGTCGATTGCCCATGTGTTCATCGAAGCGGCATCAAATCCACCTTTTTTCTGCCACTCAGCCAACCGTTGGACGAGTTCTCCAAATGTATCATCCTCGGCGGATACGACAAGCGGCAAATCCTTGCGCTCCTTCGCCTGTTCACTGACGGATTCGAGCGCACCTTTGACCAGCTTTGCCGCTTGCGGCTTGCTTAAATGGCTCTCCATGACGTATCGGAATACTTCTTCTGTTTCCACATAAGGATTTTCTGCTGCCTGGGCTGGCACCTGTTGCCATACCGATACAGCAAGCAGGGCAGTCAGTATCCATCGACTAAACCGCTTCATGGAGTCACCCCTTTTCGTACTTCCTCTGGAATCGACAGCTTGATGCTTTTTGCGTAATCGTATTGATCTGTGCCCGAATAGGCCACGTACTCATCGCTCGAATAAATCTCCTCGTATCGCCACGTATGCTTGACAACGCGATCAGTAGATTTGTCGATGTAGTATTTGTTCATGAACAGTGGCACATCTTTGACTTTGCCACGCTCCAGCAGCAAAGAGGCCGATTGTTCTGCAAGCACACTTCCCGGAATCCATTCCGTAATCACTTCCATCTCGCCGAAAGTCTGCTTGAAGTAGCGCGCGTGCAGCTTGTTCGCCCGCTCTGCAACCGGCAAGGCACCGACCCACTCATGCAAAAAGTCGAGATTGTTCGTGCTATGCCGATCCCATCTCTGCTTTTCGGAGTCGTACGAGTATTGGATATGTTTGCTGCCGTCTGTATAGGTAGCAAGCTTGTCCGATACCAACTTTTGCGGCGATTGATAAAATCCGTTGAGCCTGCTTACCTGGCTGCGCTGGTCAATCTCCTGCGTATACTTAAAGCTGAAACCGCTAAGCACAGCCTCTCCTTGAACCTGATACGAATCGGCGTTGTCGAGGCGGCGCAGCGAGTAACCAAGGTCGCTTACAATCGCAGACTGCTCCTGCAAAGAAGTCAATTCCTGGCGCAACAGCTTGCCCAACTGAACCATTCGACTGTCGGAAGCATTCGGCTTTACGGTCGCAAGCAGGGCACTCGCCTCTTCCAACCTGCCTTCCTGGTACAAGTAATAGCAAGCGTTGAGCAGCGCTTCCGGATTGTTGGCGGAAAATTGCTTGTAGCGCTCCAACGCTTTTTCCGTTTGCCCGCTCTTGATCTCCAATGCACCGAGATAGATGGCCAACGCTTCCCACTCTTTTGAATTTGGCTTCACTTTTTGTTCATAGGTGCTTAACCGCTCCAGCACCTTCGCGAATTGCTTCTGGTCTTTCCCGGCTTGCTGCAAAGCCAAATCATACACATTGGCACTCAACAGTCTGAGCGTGTCCGGCAAAATGATTTTGTTGGCGAAATACGCGTCAATGGCACTCATCGCTTCATCCAGATTGGTGGAAATCTCTGTGCCCGGGTCCCAGCTCAAATAAAAATGAAGCCCGATCCGATTCGCAAATGTCGTGTCCGCAAGCGCTCGCAGCAATTCAAAAGTCGCTTCGGAGTCTTCATGGTTGCGAATCGCGTCAACAGCGCTGACATATGCTGCTTCCTGCTTTGACTTTGGAGCGGTGTACGTTTCGAAATAAGGGAAAAGTTCCTCAATCTCCGGAACCATCGGAAACTTCGTACCATCATAATCCAACAGCGGCAAAATCGTATCCTGCACCAAGTAAGTAATCATGCGGTCGGCAGCCGCTGCTGCCTCTCCCCGCTTCAATTTGTCCGTTCTGTCTCCTTCAAGCCACTTCCAAGCCTTGACTTCTTCCCACGCTTTGCTGCTGTCGGGCGACATCGTGAACATTTGCATGAGCTTTGCCGCTTCTTCTTGCGTAATCGGCTGGTCCGGCTTCATTTCTTCCCCCGGAAAAACTTGCTGGATCGCATTCGGGCCATACAGCCTGTCCAGTACAATCGCTACACGCAAAGTCGGATTGTACACCCACGTCAGACGATCGACGTCTTTATAAGGAAGATACGGTTGGTCAAAGCCTTCCCCTTTTGACCATTCCGCATGTTCAGACAAAAACGTCAACGGGTAGAGCTGATACTGTCCCCCGTTGTACAACCGATCCATCAACGCCAAAAATTCAGCGCGCGACATATCGCGATTCGGGTAAAAGTGCGGAGCGTCAGTACCAGCTGCAAAAAGTCCAGCCTGTACACCTCGAATAATAGACGCTTTGGCCCAATGGTTGCTAATGTCCGAATAGGGCAGAAAGCCCCCAGCCGCAGAAGCGACGCCGGGGGTGAGCAAGGCAGCGACAAGCAACCCGCTTGAGAGCGTTCGAATTAGTTTTTGCACACGAAATCCTCCTACACTTCAGCTAGACGGCAACAAAACGTTTGTGCCGACGTTTGCACTATACAAATTGAAACGGGTCCGTGTGCACAGAGGAAGCAACCACTTTTGTTTCGTAGCCATTTGCTTTCAACTGTTCCAGCAAGTAATCCGCCAGTTTTTGCTTCATGATTTTCTCGATATTGTGGCCGGCATCAATGATGGAAAGCCCGTCCGCCTGCGCATCGTGGGCGATATGGTAGCCGATATCTCCCGTCAGGAGCACATCTGCGTCTTTGAAAATCGCCTTGGAAGCAAAAGAACTGCCATCCCCGCCTACAACAGCCACCTTTTTGACCGTTTCATCGAGATTTCCAACGACGCGAAGCCCTTGCAGCGAAAAGCGTTCTTTCACCAGTTGGGCCAAATCACGCAAGGTCAGCGGAGTCGGCAAATAGCCGATTCGGCCAATGCCGTACGCCTGGCCGGATTGGTCCAGCGGAATCACATCATAAGCCACTTCCTCGTAAGGATGAGCGGCTTGCATCGCTTTGATGACAGCCGCTTGTCGGGAAGCAGGCACTACCATCTCGATCCGCACTTCCTCGACATGCTCCAGCTTGCCTTGCGAGCCGATATGCGGATTGGTTTCGTCTCCTGGCAAAAAGGTTCCTGTCCCTTCCACCTGGAAGGAGCAATGGCTGTAGTTGCCGACGTGTCCTGCACCCGCCTCGGACATAGCGGTAAACACAGCCTCTTTGTGCGTCGCCGGAACGAAGACGACGAGCTTTTTCCACGCTTCTTTTTGCAGCACATCCAAAACGTCCAGGTCGACCAGTCCGATGGCTTCAGCCAGCCAATCGTTCATGCCTCCTACTGCCACATCCAGATTCGTATGAGCGGTATAAACCGCGATGTCATGTTTGATCAACTTTTCAAAAACGCGCCCTGCCGCCAGGTCTGTCCGCAAATGCTTGAGCGGGCGATAAATGACGGCGTGGTGAGCGACGATCAAGTCTACCCCTTCGGCAATAGCTTCATCCACCACGGATTCGAGCACGTCAAGCGCGACCATGACTTTTTGCACTTTCTTTTGCAGCGTGCCTACGTGGAGACCAATTTTATCCCCTTCCATCGCCAACGATTTTGGCGCCAAACGCTCTACGTACTGAATTACGGTTTGTCCGTGTGCAAGCATGCGATCACCTCATCTATCCATTTGACTTCTTGTTCGATTTCCGCAATTCTTTGGGCGGCTTCCGGCTTGTCCGACCGCTTCAGCTGGCCCAGGACCTTTTGCCACTTTTCTCTTTCATGCTGCCATTTTTCCGCGAGAATGGGCGACTTTTCTTCCCAGAGGAACGGACCGATGCGGATGAGGTCTTCTTGCGGACGATCTTTGTTTTCGTAAGGAAAAAGGGGGGCTCCCCGTTCTGCCACCAATATCTCGTAAATGATGCCGTCTTCTTGCACAATCGTCTCGGCAACCAATTGCCAGCCTTGTTTCAGCATCCAGCGACGCACGATCTCTTCCCCTACATTCGGTTGCAGAATCAGGCGCTGGACCCCTTCCAGCTTAAGAAGTCCTTCCTCCAAAATGGAAACGATCAGTTGTCCGCCCATTCCGGCAATGCAGACGACGTCAACTTCGCCCGGTTCGAGCACGGCAAGGCCGTTTCCTTTTCTGACTGCGGCACGATCTTTGAGTTGCAGCGTATGTATTTGCTTTTTGGCTGCCTGAAAAGGACCTTCGTTCAACTCTCCGGCAATTACGAACGAGGCAATTCCTTTTACAAGCAAATAAGAAGCCAACAACGCATGATCCGACCCGATGTCGGCGACGCGGGCTCCTTCTGGACAGTAGCGGGCAATCGTTTGCAGCCGCTTGGAAATTGTTAATGATGTCATTTATGTCTTCACCTTCCGTTGCCTCTATTCTACCCTATTTGGCAGCAATTGCGAAATGCAAAATCGCTGACAGCCGTCGCGCAAAGAACGACAAAATCCTCGCCGGACGAGCAGCGAGGATTCCAGATTGTCCAAATAATGTTAGCAGCCGATTTCTCTGGCGATGACGTTGCGCAAAATTTCTGACGTACCTTCTCCGATTTCCAGCAAGCGGGCATCGCGGAAGAAACGCTCCACCTGATACTCGCGCATATAACCGTAGCCGCCGTGAATCTGAATCGCCTGATGGGTAGCGGACATCGCTACTTCCGACGCGTAAAGCTTCGCCATAGCCGCTTCTTTTGTAAACTTGCGCCCGTGGTCCTTGAGCCACGCTGCTTTGTAGACCATCGTTCTCGCCAGGTCGATTTGCATGGCCATATCAGCCAGCTTGTGCTGAATTGCCTGGAACTGGCTCAACGAATTGCCAAAAGCGGTGCGCTGCTTCGCGTATTGCAGGGCTTTGTCGTAGGCTGCCTGCGCGATTCCTACCGCCATCGCTCCAATCCCGATGCGTCCGCCATCGAGCGTAATCAAAAATTGCTTGAAGCCCTCTCCGCGTTTGCCGAGTATGTTTTCTTCGGGCACACGGACATTTTCCAGCACCAGCTCTGTCGTATTGGAGCTGTGCAGGCCAAGCTTCTCGTAGTTCGCCAAAACACTGAAGCCAGGAGCGTCTGTCGGGACGATAAAGGCAGAAATGCCCCGTGAGCCTTTATCCTTGTCCGTCACGGCTGTCAACGCCAGAAACGATGCGTAGGAAGCGTTCGTAATAAAACATTTGGAACCGTTGATCACCCATTCCCGGTCAGACAAAACGGCCGTCGTCTTCGTGCCGCCTGCATCCGAGCCTGCGTTTGGTTCTGTGAGGCCAAATGCCCCGAAGCTCTCACCGGAACAGACTTTGCTCAAATACTTCTGCTTCTGCTCCTCAGTTCCAAACAAATACAGCGGAGCGCCGCCAAGCGAGATGTGCGCCGAATACGTAATCCCTGTGGAGCCGCAAGCCCGACTCAACTCTTCGACCACAATCGCAAAGCTCGTAGAGTCGCCCCCTCCTCCGCCGTACTCTTCCGGAAACGGCAGACCCATCAAGTTCAACTCGCTCATCTGCTTGAATATTTCGACAGGAAATTGCTTGGTGCGGTCCCGCTCATCTGCGCCAGGCGCTACGACTTCATCGGCAAACTCCCGCATCATTTTTTTGAGCATTTGCTGCTCGACAGTCAAATCGAAATTCATGTTTCGCTGCCCCCTTGAAAACGCTTTAGTTAAGAAATACCAAGACAAGCACTATTATGACTGAGCGTTTGTTCAGAATACTCTTTCCATTATACACCACGATTGGCTTGTATGTGTGATTTCCACAAAAAAAACACGCCTATCGCTGGCGTGCTCCTATGAAGATCGCTCCGACAAAAGCAAGAGCGCCCAATATGTATCCGATGCTGTATGTTTTTGCACCCATCAACTGTGCAGCCGTTTCCCCCGCGAGAAAGACGACAGCCAGCAATATGCCGATCAACACCTTCGTTTTGCTCTCCAATTACCCTCACCTCATTTTCTCTCTAACCCAATTGTAACAAATCGGTCAGCCGAAAAAAACGGGAGGATCATCATAAGCGAAGCCAGGTGTACCAATAGCCGCGCGTGAAGAAAAAGAGTGCGGAAGCCAAAAAGACTTTGATAAATAACAAAAGCTGGATCACATCACGCTTCGCTTCCGAAATGTACAGCGCCTGAATCTCTGCGCCAAAGAACGAAATCAGTCCGCACACAGCAAAAACTCCCGCCCACTTCGGATTTCCGCTGTTCATTAAAAAGCCAAGCCCTGTCAGCAGGCAAGCAAGCGGAACCCAGTAAAGCTCCGATTTCCACCACGTGTAGCCTTCCCCGATGCGCTGCACGGTAGCAAAACCGTAAATAAGCGCCAAGCCGAGCATGCCGCAGTAAAGCAAATAGGCGTAGCCAAAAATGAAGGCACTCAGGCACAAAAGCACGCAAACCACGCCTAAATACAAAAGAGTCAGTGCCATGGAGCCGTTCAGTTGCTGAATGCAATAAATTCCTCCCGCGATGAGCAAGACGAAGCAAAACGTTAGAAACAAATGGGTCAGCGGGGGTGCCTGGCGGCGAAATGCGTATCCCAGAATATAGAAAACGAGAGCGAAACAGGCAAAGATGGTAATTTGCATTGGTGTCGTAAAACGGTTAAAATGAAAAGCAAGCAAGATCAAACCAGCAATAACAAAGGCGCCAAGGAGCCAGGCCATCACCATTTTTCCCGTAACCGGAGCAACCGTTCTGGTTGCGTAGGCATACGATGCAGATGGCGATGAGTTGCCTGTCGCAACCCCTGCTCCAGATGCCAGCGCATCCGCTCTCTTCCCTTCTCCCCTGCCCGCGGATGCGGGAATGCTCGGTCGATCCCCTTCTGTATACAGGTTTAACAGGAAAATGCAGTAATGTTCAGGCAGCAGATGATTGCGCCGCCAGTTTTCAATCTCAGCTATGATGGTTCGCTTGCGCTGGTCGTCCAACGCGGCCCCTCCTTACTCGTGACAGAAAATGATGTAGAAAAAGAAAAGCCTACGTCGGCTAAAACGTAGGCCACATACTTCTTATATCGGCTATTCCAAGAAATCTTTTAAGCGTTTGCTTCTACTCGGATGGCGAAGTTTGCGTAGTGCTTTCGCCTCAATTTGACGGATGCGCTCACGAGTGACGCCGAATACTTTGCCCACTTCTTCCAGTGTGCGGGTACGTCCGTCATCCAGACCGAAGCGCAAGCGAAGAACGTTTTCTTCACGATCAGTCAACGTGTCCAGCACGTCTTCGAGCTGCTCTTTCAACAGTTCATACGCAGCAGCATCAGATGGCTCCAGCGCGTCCTGATCTTCGATGAAGTCGCCCAGGTGAGAATCGTCTTCTTCCCCGATCGGCGTTTCCAGCGAAACAGGCTCTTGAGCAATCTTCATGATTTCCCGAACCTTTTCCGGGGTCAGATCCATTTTTTCCGCGATTTCTTCCGGCATCGGCTCGCGTCCAAGCTCCTGAAGAAGCTGACGGGAAACACGAATCAGCTTGTTGATGGTTTCCACCATATGCACCGGAATCCGGATCGTACGTGCCTGGTCTGCAATCGCGCGCGTAATCGCCTGACGAATCCACCAAGTCGCGTACGTACTGAACTTGTAGCCTTTGCGGTAATCAAATTTTTCTACCGCTTTAATCAGTCCCATGTTTCCTTCCTGAATCAGGTCAAGGAACAACATGCCGCGTCCTACATAACGCTTGGCAATCGATACAACCAACCGCAAGTTTGCTTCGGCCAGTCGTCTCTTCGCTTCCTCATCCCCTTGCTCAATCCGCTGGGCCAGTTTGATCTCCTCTTCTGCGGAGAGCAGAGGAACACGACCGATTTCTTTCAGGTACATCCGTACAGGGTCATTGATCTTAATTCCAGGTGGAACGGAGAGATCGTCAAAGTCGAATTCTTCGTTGTCCTCATCCTTCATGATCATTTCGTCGACTTCATCGTCGTCGTCATTCTCATTGTTGTTAATCTCGATACCTTGATCACCCAGGTATTCGAAAAACTCATCCATCTGATCGGAATCCTGTTCAAATGCTGCGAGGCGATCTGTAATTTCCTTGTACGACAAAACGCCGCGTTTCTTGCCTAATTCGACCAACTGCTCCTTCACTTGTTCGATGGACATTGCTTCCATGTCAGAAGTGATATTTTGCTTGTTCATCTACTTTCCCTCCTTCCCCGGGAATGATCTGAAGCTACCCTTCTTTTAAAGCATTTTCCAATTCAAGAATCTTCATCCCTGTTAAGGCAGCTTGAATTTCCAGTTGTTTGCGCGCATCCTCGCTGTCCGCTGCGGCCGCTTGGAGGTGTAAGCTCCGCTGCTCATCGCG
The DNA here is from genome assembly GCF_038000275.1 of Brevibacillus sp. FSL K6-0770. Classification (NCBI taxonomy): domain Bacteria; kingdom Bacillati; phylum Bacillota; class Bacilli; order Caryophanales; family Paenibacillaceae; genus Brevibacillus; species Brevibacillus sp. FSL K6-0770. The sequence continues at coordinate 2,082,453 of NZ_JBBOBQ010000001.1, read as the reverse complement.
CAATCGTTCCAACTCGGCACGCTTCGGGTAGTTATTCACTTGTTTGATGTAGTCACCGATCTCTAAATCGGATACGTCTTCCTTGCACTCCATCATGGCCAATCCCGAGGCTAATTGCTTTAACAAATCGTCTTGCACGTAATGTATGAACCCTCCAGGGTCTTCCGGGTTTCCCTCTGCGTAGTAGGCGTACAGGTAGGCAGCCAGCGCATCGTGTTCGTCCACTTGAAAGTGGGCGCTGCATTCCTCCTGGACGCGGGCGGCGATTTCTTCATTCCGCATCATGTAGTACAGCAGCATGCGCTCAGCCGTGTGGTAAGCGGGTGGCAGTGTTTTCGCGAGCGTAACTTTGCCATTATTTATACTATTATTCCATGCTGACGGCACTTTATCCCTTTGGCGTTCACTTTTTTGCTGTTTATAAACGCGTTTGGACTCCCATTTCAAATCGCCGAGAGTAAGGGAATATTCATCCGCCAATTGCCGCAAATACATATCCCGCTCCACCGGGCTTTCCAGCTCGTTGATGATTTCCACGGCTTTGGCGATCAAGCGGGCCTTGTCCGTCTCATCATGTATTACGATCTGGCTTCGTAAATGTTTCAAGCGAAAAGCCGTAACCGGCATCGCCTGCAGCAGCACTTGCTGAGAAAAGGCTTCAGCACCGTGCTGGCGTATGTAATCATCTGGATCGACACCTTGCGGCAAAGGAGCTACCCGAACGATGAGACCCGCCTGCTGCAGTATGTGGATTGCCTTGCTTGTCGCTTCCTGACCAGCAGCATCTCCGTCGTAGCACAGCACGACCGAATCGACATTGCGGCGAATCATCCGTGCCTGCTGCTCGGTCAAAGCGGTCCCCAGCGTAGCAACTCCTTGGGGAAAACCCGCCTGCCATGCCGAAATGACATCGACATACCCTTCAAACAGTAGTGCCTGCTTCCTCTTTCTAATATACGGACGGGCACGGTGAAGGTTGAACAGGGTAGCGCTTTTGTTAAACAAAAGGCTTTCCGGGCTGTTTAAGTACTTCGGTTGAGATTTTGGCTGAGAGCCGGCCAAGAGGCGGCCGCCGAATCCGATGACATTTCCCTGGGTGTCCTGGATCGGGAACATGATTCGTCCCCGGAAGCGATCAAATACTTTTCCTCCATCGCTTTTTGCCAAGAGACCAGCGTCCACCATCAACTCCTGTGAAAAACGCCGTTTTTTCAAAAACTGCGTCACGAAATCCCAGGAATCCGGGGCAAAGCCGATCTGAAACTCGGCAATCGTCTGAGGAGACATTCCGCGCTTGGCTAAATACTTCATCGCCTCCACGCCATATGGCGTCTCCGTCAGCACGTAGTGGTACAGCTTCGCGACAAGCTGATGCGCTTCCTGCATGGCTTGCTTCGAGCGCTTTTCTGGAGATTCCTCTACTTGCTGTGTCTGGGGCACGGCGATCCCGGCACGCTCCGCCAATTTGTGCAATGCCTCTGGGAACGTCAGCTGCTCCAGTTTCATTAAAAAGGAAAAGACATCCCCACCTGCCCCGCAGCCAAAGCAATGAAAAAACTGTCGCTCTGCATTCACATTGAAGGAAGGGCTCTTTTCAGAGTGAAACGGACATAGACCGAGAAAGGCACGACCGCTTTTTCTCAGTTGAACGTACTCTCCTACAACGTCTACGATGTCGACAGCGGCACGCACTTGGTTCACAAATTCATCTGAAGTGGGACCTGTCATGTCTTTCCACCTTTTTAGGAGAATCGCACGATGAGATTATTTAGTTCGTCAAAATTCGTCAAATTCCTTCTTTGTCTTAAACTTCTTTTCTTCTTTTCTACTTTTCCACATTTCCGCGAGCAATAAACGCTCTTGCGGCTCCTGGGGAACAAACCTTTCCTAACTGATTTTCTACAAAAGTCGTCAAATTCCTTCTTTTGACCTATTTCCTTTCACTTCGGAGATTGTTTTTGCGAATGATCTCCAAAATGATGTTGGCTGTTTCCTCTACTGCCTTGTTGGAAACGTCAATGACCTTGCAGCCCAATCGGTCAATAATCCGCTTGGAGTAAGCAAGCTCCTCTGTAATCCGGTCCAGGTTCGCGTAATTGGCTTGCGCCGTCAATCCGAGCGCTTTGAGTCGTTCGGTACGAATGCCGTTCAACTGCTCCGGATTGATGGTCAACCCGATACACCGCTCCTGCGGAAGCTGGAACAGCTCTTCTGGCGGCTCCACTTCCGGGACAAGCGGAACGTTCGCCACTTTCAGGCGCTTGTTTGCCAAGTACATGGAGAGCGGCGTCTTGGAGGTGCGCGATACGCCGATCAGCACAACGTCCGCCCGCAAAAGTCCGCGTGGATCGCGTCCGTCATCGTACTTGACGGCGAACTCGATGGCGTCCACCTTGCGGAAATACTCCTCGTCCAGTCTGCGCACAAGCCCCGGCTTGCCAGTCGGCGGCTCCTTCAGCATGCCTTGCAGCGTGTTCATGAGCGGACCCATGACGTCAATGGCCGGAATGCTGTGGATCGCCGCCTGCTGGGTGATATAGGCGTTCAATTCCGGGATGACCAGCGTAAAGACGATCATCGCCTTCGATTCTTTTGCAGAGGCAATGATTTCGTCGATGGATTCCTTGTCTTCTATGTAGGGATACTTTTGCACATCGAACAAAAAACGGTCAAATTGACTGGCTCCTGCGCGAACGACAAGCTCAGCCGTTTCGCCAATGGAATCCGAGACCACGTAGATGAGCTGTCCTTGTTGGTTACCTTGCATCCATTCTCCTCCTACACTTTCGGTTCGCTGCCCAATTCAACAAATGCTTTGGCGATCGTCGTCTTCGTAACCCGTCCCATCAATTCCATCTGTCTCGGGTCCTCATCGCTGGGTCGTACGACAGGCAAGGAGTCGATCTGAAAATCGATCAGCTTCTTCGCCGCTGCGTACAAGGTTTCCTCCGGGCCACAAGTGATGATATTCGGCATCCTGGACATGATGATGCTGACCGGCACATCTTCCAGCGTCTTGTTGCCGAGCGAAGCGCGCAAAAGGTCCTTGCGGGAGATGACGCCAGCCAAATATCCTTTTTGATTGACGACGAACAACGTTCCGACATCCTCCAGAAAGAGGGTAACGATTGCATCGTAAGCGGAGGCGGACTCGGAAACTACGATCGGCACCGCCTTGTAATCATTGACGATCAGTTTGTGAAGCCGTTCACTAATGACGGAGCTTGCTGGTCTGCCGGCATAAAAATACCCGACCCGAGGTCTGGCTTCTAAATATCCTGACATCGTGAGGATGGAGAGATCAGGGCGCAAAGTAGCGCGAGTCAGATTGAGGCGCTCCGCGATATGCTCGCCCGTAATCGGCCCGTCATCCTTCACTATCTGTAAGATCTGCTCTTGACGCTTGGTAAGCTCGATGACCAATCACCCCGGTTCTGTCTTTACCTCTTCCTAGTATTACTCTATTCGACCGGATATTCCTTCTTTCGCGCGGAAAAAAGGTGCCCCCGTCTCATTATAGGACGGAGGCACCAGCCTATTCGTTGTTAGGCAAATACAATTTTCGCGAAATCGGCATAGGCGTTCAAAAGACGGGAGATGCAAAGAAGCATGCCCAGTCGGTTCGCGCGAACAGCCTGATCTTCCGCCATAACCATGACTTTATCGAAAAACGCCTGAATCGGCTCGCGCAGCGTCGAGAGCGTCGCCAAAATTTTCGCTTGGTCATCCAGTCCTTGCACTTCTTTGGCGACAGACTGGTAAGACTGGTACAGATTGCGCTCGGCTTCTTCGGCGAACAGCGCTTCGTTCACGCTGTCGGATTCCGCTTTTTGCGCGAGGTTGTTCACCCGCGTAAACTGCTCGACGATCAGCTTGAAGTCCTCAGCTGCAACAGTCGCCATCAGCGCCTTCGCTTTTGCCAGCACATCGGGAACTTTGGTCAAATCTGCGCTCAACACGGCGTCGATCACATCGTAGCGCACGTTGTTTTCTTGCAGAACGTTTTTCAGACGAAGGGCGAAGAAATCGACCAGATCCTTTTTCACTTCTTCTGCCGTCCGTTTGCTTACGCCTTGTGCACTGTAGCCTTCGAGCGCTGCATCCCACAGTTCGTCGAGGGACAGCTGCCAGTTGCGTTCCAGCAAAATGCTGACAATCCCCGCTGCCATCCGGCGCAGACCGTATGGGTCCTGGGAACCTGTCGGCACGATCCCGATGGCAAAGCAGCCGACGATCGTATCCAGCTTGTCAGCCATGCTCGCGATTGCTCCCTGTGCGGAAGCAGGCATCAGGTCGCCAGCGAAACGTGGCAAATAGTGCTCGAACACACCGCGCGCCACGAGTTCGGACTCTCCTGCCTTGCGGGCGTAATCCTCACCCATGATGCCTTGCAGTTCCGGGAACTCGCCGACCATGTTGGTCACGAGGTCAAACTTGGCGATTTCTGCGATTCGGTCTACTTGTTTGGCTTCTTCTGCACTTACTCCGAGCTTGCTTGCAATCAGACCCGCTGTTTTGCGCACGCGGCGAACTTTGTCTCCAATCGTTCCCAGCTCCTCGTGGAAGACGATTGTCTCCAGCCGCTTGAGGCAGCTGTCGATGGACAGCTTCTGGTCCTCTACATAGAAGAAACGGGCGTCAGACAGACGGGCGCGCAGCACTTTTTCGTTTCCTTTTGCTACATTTTCCAGAGCGCGGCTATCGCCGTTGCGCACGGTAACGAAATGATTGAGCAGTTGTCCCTGCGCATTTTCCACCGGGAAATAGCGTTGATGCTCGCGCATGGAAGTGACCAGTACTTCGCGCGGAATCGTCAAAAACTCTGCTTCAAACGTGCCGTACAGCGCTGTCGGATACTCGACCAGATGGACGACTTCATCCAGAAGCCCCTCATCCATCGGGATCGTCCAGCCGTGTTCCTGCTCCAAACGGCGGATTTGCTCCACGATCGTCGCCCTGCGCTCTTGCGGGTCGACCATGACGTGCTGTTCCGCCAGCTTGCTTACGTACTCACTGGGGTGAGCGAGCGTCACTTCTGTCCCGAGGAAGCGATGGCCGCGGGAGATGCGTCCGCTTTTTACTCCGGCGATCTCCAGGTCAATCAATTCATCGCCGAACAGGGCTACCAGCCAGCGAATCGGGCGAACGTATTTCAAGTCTCTCGCGCCCCAGCGCATATTTTTCGGGAAGCTCATGCCTGCAATCACTTCGGAGAGGTGCGGCAAAATTTCTGTCGTCGCCTTGCCCGCTTCCGCTTTTCTCGCGTGCACGTATTCTACGCCGTTCACTTCTTTAAAGTACAAGTCGTTCGGGTCGACGTTGTTGCTGCGTGCGAAGCCAAGCGCTGCCTTGGACCAGTTGCCCGCTTCGTCCTGTGCGATTTTCTTTGCCGGACCTTTCGCTTCGTCGTTGCGATCCGGCTGCTTCTCAGCGAGTCCGGTAATCAGCAAAGCGAATCGGCGTGGCGTCTCCAGCGCAGTAATCTGGTCGAAGGGAACGCGCTCTGCCGTCAGCCACTTCTCCACTTTTTCCTTGAATTGCGATGCTGCCAGGGCCACAAACCGCGCTGGCATTTCTTCCAGACCTACTTCTACGAGCAAATCGCGTTTACTCATTTGTATCCTCTCCCTTCACCTGTGCCGTTTCTTCCTCGTGTGTGCCGTCTTTTTTCAAAAGCGGGAAGCCGAGACGCTCGCGCTCTGCGTAGTACGTTTGTGCCACTTCGCGGGACAAATTGCGGACACGTGCGATGTAGCCGGTGCGCTCTGTCACGCTGATCGCCCCTCTGGCGTCCAGCAGGTTGAACGTATGCGAACATTTCAGCACGTAATCGTACGCCGGATAGACCAGGCGCTCTTTCATCAGCCGTTTTGCTTCTGCTTCGTATGTGTTGTAAAGCGTGAACAGCATGTCTACGTCAGACAGCTCAAACGTGTATTTGGAGTGCTCGTATTCAGGCTGCAAGAACACGTCTCCGTACGTGTAGCCGTTGCACCATTCCAGATCGAACACATTTTCCTTTTCCTGAATGTAAGAAGCCAGGCGTTCCAGACCGTACGTCAGCTCAACGGCAACCGGTTTGCACTCCAGACCGCCGACTTGCTGGAAGTAGGTGAACTGGGTGATTTCCATACCGTCGAGCCAAACTTCCCAGCCAAGCCCCCATGCGCCCAGACCCGGATGCTCCCAGTTGTCTTCCACGAAGCGGATGTCGTGCTCCAGCGGTTCAATCCCCAGTTGGCGCAGACTCTCCAAATACAGCTCCTGGATGTTGTCCGGCGACGGCTTCATGATCACCTGAAACTGGTGGTGCTGGTACAGACGGTTCGGGTTTTCCCCGTAGCGGCCATCCGCCGGGCGACGGGACGGCTCCACGTACGCCACGTTCCACGGCTCAGGTCCGATGGAGCGCAAAAATGTCATCGGGTTCAGTGTACCCGCTCCTTTTTCCACGTCGTACGGCTGCACGATCAGGCAATTTTGCTTGGCCCAAAAGTTTTGCAGCGTCAAAATGATGTCTTGAAATGTCATTTTCATGCTCTTTTCCTCCTCCAAAAATAAAAACCTCCCGCCTCTACACTGTCTGCAAAACGACAGTGTAGGGACGAGAGGATTCTCGCGGTTCCACCCTACTTGGCGAATACGTTCTTCGCCCACCTTCTAAAGACCAAATTGCTCCGGAATGCCCTTCATCAGCGTGGTGACCGGGCTTTCACCTTCCCCGGTTCGCTTTTTGCACACAGTGGCCGACTACTCTTTTCCTTCATGGCAACGTTCGGTATGTAAGTTTGTTCCTTATCATAACGAAAAGAAAATCGAATGTCAATCAGTCACTGTCGGACTGGGCCATCCTTTCCATTCGCTCCAGTTGTTCCAGAAATGCGCGACTTTTCAGCCTCAGATCAAGATGCTCGTCCATGAAGCTGCGAATCACATGCTTGAGCTGGCTGCGCGTCGCCGGCTTCACCTCGATGTCGCCCAAACGTTCCAAATCAAATACCTGGAACAGCCGCAACAGCTTCCAGGTAGAAGGCGTGACCGCCAGTGCATACGGGTCTGATGGCTGGCAAGACGGGCACAGCAACCCGCCCTGCGATACACTGATCGCATAAGGCTCCCGCTGTTGTCCGCAGTTCGCACAAGCTGACAGCTGCGGCGAAATCCCGGCTACAATCAGCATCTTCACCTCGAAAATCCGGCACAAAATTTCCGGGTCCACCCCTTCGTCCAGATAGCGAAACGTCTGCAGCAATAGCTGGAACAAATACGGATTCGGCTCCCGTTCATGTGTCAATCGATCCAAAAGCTCTGCTATGTAAGCGGCATAAGCCGTCGCAGTGAGGGCTTGCCGCATGTCCCGGAAGGAATCCACGATGTCACCCTGCGACAGATCGGGCATTCCCGCTCCGGGCCCTGCCTTGCACAGAAAATAACCGTGCGAAAACAACTGGGAGACGGCGGCAAGACGGCTCTTGGTCTTTTTAGCACCGCGCGCCATCACGCCTAGCTTGCCGTTCTCCCTGGTAAACAACGTCACCACTTTGCTGGACTCGCCATAGTCCACGCTGCGAATGACAATCCCTTCCCATTTTACAAGCATGCCTGCGAGTCACCCAATTCTTCCTGGGCAAAATCAAGCAGAACGTCTTCTGAAGAGCCTTCCGCCTGATGGTGATCGCGGTAGAGAAGGTAAGCATGGATGTCACCGGTTGAAGCGAAAACTCTCCAAGAAAAGTCACGAAGCATGGAGCATCATCCTTTCCTGTATCGGGTCTATCCACTTCCTTCTTAGAATCACCTGCGCCCGTTATTATATGCCTTGGAAAAATTAACACGAATGAAAACGAAGGACAGCCATCTGCCTATTCTTCGTTGTAAAAGCCGAAGTTGCGCAGCATCCGCTCCTGGTTGCGCCAGTCCTTTTTCACCTTGATCCACAGCTCCAGGAATACTTGATCCCCCATCAGCCGCTCGATATCTTTTCTCGCCCGTCTGCCAATTTCTTTCAGCATCTGGCCTTTTTGTCCGATCAAAATGCCGCGCTGCGAATCGCGTTCCACGTAAATCGCCGCGTAAATGTACAGCGTCTTCCCGTTTTCGCCGCGCTTCATTTCCTCCACGACGACAGCAATCGAATGGGGCACTTCTTCGCGGGTCAAATGCAGAACTTTTTCGCGAATCAACTCGGCCACGACAAAACGCTCCGGATGATCGGTCACCTGGTCGGCCGGGTAGAACATCGGCCCTTCTTCCATTTCCCCCATGATCGCTTCGGTCAAGGAAGCAGTGTTGTTGCCCTCCAAGGCGGAAATCGGAACGATCTGCTTGAAATCGTACAACTGGCGGTAATCGTCGATAATCGGCAACAGCGCTTCCGGATGAACCTTGTCAATTTTGTTGATCACCAAAAATACCGGAGTCTTAACTTGCTTCAGCCGCTCGATGATGTAGTCGTCACCCGCTCCGCGCTTTTCGGTCGCGTCTACCACAAACAGCACGAGGTCGACTTCATTGAGCGTATTTTCAGCCACCGACACCATGTAGTTGCCCAGCTTGGATTGCGGCTTGTGAATCCCCGGCGTATCGATGAAGATGATTTGCCCTGCTTCCGTCGTATGAACAGCGGTGATTTTGTTGCGCGTCGTTTGCGGCTTATTGGACATGATTGCGATCTTGTGGCCGACGACGTGGTTCAGCAGCGTCGATTTCCCTACGTTCGGGCGCCCCACAATAGATACGAATCCTGATTTGAATGATTGTTTGGTCTTGCGGTTATCCACGTAAATCCTCCTTGGAAAATGCCCCCGGCAAAAGGGCAGATACTGTTGTTTCCTCGACGTCGCCTTTCAGGTTGGTCAAGTATACAGGCATGTCCGGCGGGCAAAGCTCAGCCAACACCTGACGGCACGCGCCGCACGGAGACACCGCTCCAGGGGTGTCCGCCGCCACTGCCAGCGCCTTGAACGTGCGGTCCCCCTCCGAATAAGCTTTGAACAGGGCCGTACGCTCTGCGCAGTTGCACAGCGAGTATGCAGCGTTTTCGATATTGCCGCCCAAATAAACCTTGCCGCTCTCACACAGCAGCGCTGCGCCCACCTGAAACTTGGAGTAAGGCACATACGCCAGTTCTCTTGCTTGGATCGCACCAGCAAGCAATGCTTGTTTATCCATTCTCATCATTCCTCTTATGCGTAGTCTCTACTATTTTTTCTGAAGGGGCGCATTATGGTCCATCCTGACGACGGGACGCCAAGAGACCAGACTTTACGGCCTCCCAGTAAGGCCCGTCCGGTCGTTCTCATGGCACAAACTTTGCGTTCCCCCAGTCAAATCGCTGCTTCCGGGCTACCCCGCTATTTTTTGCAACAGCGGCGGCCCGAAGACGATAAACCCGATGATGGCAGACAGGATAGCCGCTACGAGCACTGCTCCGGCGCAAGCATCCTTGGCTATTTTCGCCTTTTCATGCCACTCGGGAGAAGCGAGGTCAACGGTCGCTTCTACGGCCGTATTCACCAGCTCCAGCGAAAAAACAAGGCCGATAGAAAAAAAGACCAGCAAAACATCGCTGCGGGGAATTTGCAGCCACCAGGCCGCCGCCAAAACGATTACAGCAGCGGCTACGTGGATTTGCATGTTTCGCTGTGTCTTTACGGTATGCCCAATTCCTTGCATGGCGTACGAAAAGCTACTCGCCATTCTTCGGAGTTCTTTCAACGTAATCTCCTACCTCGTCAAGCCGATCTGCTCCAAAACCTGTTCCTGACGGGAGAACATTTCTTTCTCCTCTTCCGGCGTACCATGGTCGTAGCCGAGCAGATGGAGAAAGCCATGCACAGCGAGGAAGCCCAGCTCTCTTTCGAAAGAGTGGCCGTAGTCTTCGGCCTGCTCCTTGACTTTTTGCACAGAGATAATGATATCCCCCAGCATGTTCGGAACTTCGTCCGCTTCGCCCTCGTCGAAAAAGATTTCCATCTCGCCTTCGCCCGGCTCGTTCATGGCGAAGGACAACACGTCGGTTGGGCGATCCACGCCGCGGTAATCGCGGTTCAGCTCGTGGATTCGCTCATTGGTGACCAGAGTCACTACGACTTCTCCCTGTACGTCCTCCAGCTTTGCGCAAGCTTCGAGGCATTCGGTCATCAGTTTTTGCAAGCTTTCATCAAGCGGTTCGATTTCTTCGTGGAGGATTTCTACAGATAGCACAGATGAACGATCTCCTTTTTACACACCATTTATCAATAGCCGTGGTCGACTTCTTCTTTTGCATAGGCAGCGATAATTTTTTGCACCAGACTGTGGCGTACGACATCGCCTTCCTGGAAATGGATGAAAGCTACATCCGGTATCGCGCCTAAAATGCGCTGCGCTTCACGCAAGCCGGATTTTTTCCCTTTCGGCAAGTCCACCTGTGTTACGTCTCCGGTAATCACCATTTTGGAGCCGAAACCAAGCCTGGTCAAAAACATTTTCATTTGCTCGGGAGTGGTGTTTTGCGCCTCATCCAGAATGACAAACGAGTCCTCCAATGTACGCCCACGCATGTATGCCAAAGGAGCCACTTCAATCAGTCCGCGCTCCATCATCTTGGCTACCTGCTCGTTTCCAAGCATGTCATACAAAGCATCGTAAAGCGGACGCAGATACGGGTCTACTTTTTCTTGCAGATCGCCAGGCAAAAAGCCCAAGCTTTCTCCCGCCTCTACAGCCGGTCTGGTAAGAACGATCCGTTTGACACGTCCATTTTTCAACGCGTTTACTGCTGTGACCACTGCCAAATACGTTTTTCCCGTTCCGGCAGGCCCTATTCCGAAGACGATGTCGCGCTTCTTGATCGCCGACAAATAGTGCCGCTGTCCGAGAGTTTTGGCCCTGATTACTTTTCCGCGCTGGGTGCGCGCCACTTCCTCATCATAAACATCCAGCAGCTGGGCTGCTTCTCCCCGGCCTACGAGCATCATCGCGTACGAGATGTCTCGTTCGGACAAAGCGATTCCTCTGCGGATCAGCTGCAGCAAAACGCCGATCAGCTCGGTCAGCTTATCCACTTCCGGCTTGTCGCCGCTAATGACCAGTTCGCCTTCGCGGGTCATGATTTGGGCAGGACTTTTTTCCTCGATCAGCTTTAGGTACGCGTCGTGCGGTCCAAACAAAAGCAGAGCCTCAGATGCGTCTGAAAACGGGATTCTTACCTCATCTTGTACGTGCAACAGGCTTCCATCTCCTTGCAACGGTTATCAGCAATTGACGTCACGGATTGCCATTGTTCACGGGTGACTGGGGTACGATTGGCTGTTCAACGGCAATTTCTTCAATGACGGAAAAATGAATGCTTACGTAAACTTTACCATTCTCTGCGGTGACGTGCAAAACTTTTTCGTCCTGAATGAACGCATCTTTACCAGCTTTTTGCAAAATGTCTGCTCTGGCGAATTTTTTCGCTACTTCCGTGGCCTCTTCTGTGCTCAATTGCTTCGTAACCGGCTCGATTTGCGCATATTCGACCGTTTTCCAGCCTACTGGCGACGTGTATCCCGCATAGGAAGGAACGTAGCGTTTTTCCGACGTCTGGGCTTCGGAAAACAGCTCTTTGTTAAACGGCCACACTTGAATCGCATACGATCCCACCAGCAAATACTGCTGCTCCTGCTTCTCTCCGGTCAGCCGATAGATCGTTTGCTTCAAAGGGACAGAGGTGTTGCTTACATACCAGACTTCTCCCTGCACCTTGCCTCGCGCCGATACGGCTTGCTGGCGCGTGTCATTGCCAATGATTCCGGAGATGAGCACCTGGCCTTTTTCGACAAGCTGATTGTTCGTCACCTGGCTTTTGCCCACTTCCGGGAGAATTTTATGGATGACAGCACGCTTTTTGGCGACGAGATGGCGCGGCCCCGTCGCCAAAGGCTTGACGGGCGCTTCCTTTTCCACCACTTGCAGCCTGACCTTCGTTCCCTGGATGTCGATTCCGACCCAGGCGGCTTCCGGCAACAAGCTTAACAGCTCTTTTTGCAGCAGCAGCGGTTCCTTTAGTTTGACCTTCCATGCCCCTTGTTTAATCCCGATCTCGTCCGCAGCGCGAATGACGCGTGCAGGGTCGATGTGCTTCGTTCCCGTTACTTCCACGCTCCATACAAACGAGGAAAGCATGTACAATCCAATAAAAAACAAAACAGCGCCAATAGCCAGTCCAGCGCGCCTGCGCACGCGGAGCAGCCAGAAAGGCAATCCGTCCCTGTTTTCCACGTGGCTGCGACAGCCTGTCTCCTTCAACAGCGGCCTGAGGCGAAAATAGTCGCGAATCAGAATATCGCAGCGGCTCACCTCCGCACCGACCCTGCGAATATTCCAGATTCGAATGCCATCCCGCACGGCCATATTCAGCAAACGCTCAAACCGCTTACCCCGTACGGTGATGGTGATGTGTCCATCTACCCATTCCTTGAGTCCGTTTCGCATATGTGCCGTCCACCTTTCCTTGTGCTAGGAGCCTTGTGGCCCTGTCTCCAAAAATTTGACTCCGCCAATCCTTCCTTCGAGAAGCACCTCTTCCGGCAAAATCGCCCGGATGACAAGCTGTTCGCCTGAGACAATCATCTGGCCGTTTGTAAGCAGCAGACGCAGCTCGTGTTCGCTGAAATGCAGAACACCGCGATGATTCTCTATGTACATTTGCAAATGACCGATCATCGTAATGCGCGGGACTTCCAGGACCACATCTTGCGGCAGATCCAACACACCTCCGGCCAATTGGCGCAGACGGCGGCTCCAACGCTTCATGGATAAGCCCCCCTTCTACAGGCGCACGCGCCTCGTTTTCTGAAAATGGGTCGTGCCACTTTCGGTGCAATATCATTCTTACCTATGCGTATGCGAGCGAACGGTGCGGCATTCATACGAAAACCAGTGCACGGCATTTTGCAAAATGGACGAGTTGATCTGCGGGGAGGTTAGCATAAGGCAAACCCTCCATCTGGTTTTTCCCAGCACAAGGGTTGGTTACGACTATGGCTGCAAGCTGCTCGTTTTTTACAATCCAACAAAAAAACAGGCAAACATTTGTTTACCTGTTTTTTCTGTACGTTATTTGCTTATTTTTCGTGAACGCTGGGCAAAGTAAGAAGCTTTTGAGCGCGGCTCGCCAAAGATGAGCGCCCACTTCATTCCTTCCCGCGGATCGAGAGGAGCAGCAGACTGCGGCTTGACGCGCTGCGCCGCCGACATTTGTCTGGTCGCGCTCGATGTACGGATCGTAGAACCTGTCGAAGCGCGTACAGGCTCGGAAAATGCCCACTCCTGCTCCACTCCGACGCCTTCCATCGACTCCGCTCTCGATTCCAGCGGCTCGTATTTGGCCGTGGCCCGTACCGTTTTTCGCTCTTGCTGCGCATCTGGCGCAGGCTCGGCTGTCCAAGGTGTATCCACAGGTGTCAGGGGCTTGTTTGGCGTTCCTTGCGACATCCGCTTTCCTTTGGCTTTTTCTTTTCCCAGCAGCTTGTAGCCGATGTAACCCAAAATAACGAACCAGAACTTTCCTAGCAGAGGCAGAATCCAGTCAATCAGGTCAAGGAAAAGATCAAAGAGATCTTCCATGGCAATCGCCCTTATTCTTTCTGATCAGGCGAAGCAGGGTCCTGTTTGTCACCTGAGTGCCCGAACGATTCGCGCATTTGTGTATCGGCTGCGATGTTCTGCAGGTTGTAGTAATCCATGACGCCCATTTTGCCGCTGGTCAACGCTTCTGCCAATGCAAGTGGAACTTGTGCTTCCGCCTCGACTACTTTTGCTTTCATTTCTTGTACGCGGGCGATCATTTCTTGTTCCTGGGCAACCGCCATCGCACGACGCTCCTCGGCTTTTGCCTGCGCAATGCGCTTGTCGGCTTCCGCTTGGTCCGTTTGCAGCTGTGCCCCGATGTTTTTACCAACATCTACGTCCGCGATATCAATGGAGAGAATTTCAAACGCTGTACCAGCGTCCAGACCTTTGTTCAAAACGGTTTTGGAGATGAGATCAGGGTTTTCCAATACGTCTTTGTGGCTGTTGGAAGAACCGATCGTGGAGACAATCCCTTCACCGACACGGGCGATGATCGTTTCTTCACCAGCACCACCGACCAGACGGTCAATATTGGCGCGAACGGTTACTTTCGCTTTCGTGCGCAGCTCGATACCGTCTTTTGCCATTGCTGCTACGACAGGAGTTTCAATCACTTTCGGGTTAACGCTCATTTGCACGGCTTCCAATACATCGCGCCCTGCCAGGTCAATCGCTGCGGCGCGTTCAAAGCCGAGCGGAATATCTGCACGTTGCGCTGCTACAAGGGCGTCGACAACGCGGTCAACGTTACCGCCTGCAAGATAGTGGCTTTCCAGTTGGTTCGTGTCCAGCTGCAAGCCTGCTTTGCGAGCTTTAATCAACGGGTTCACGATGCGGGATGGAACGACCCGGCGCAAACGCATCGCCACAAGTGTAATAATCCCGATGTTCACGCCCGACGCGAGGGCGGAAATCCAGAGCATGACTGGTACAAACGAGAAGAAAATCGAAAGGGCCACGATGGCTACAGCCACCATAAAAATTAGGGGAATCAATCCGCTTTCCAACATAATGCTGTCACTCCTTTATTCTTGTTCAGACACGACGACACGCGTCCCTTCTACTTGCACGACGACAATCGCCGTTCCGGCTGCGATGAAGCCTCCGGCAGATACCGCATCGACACGCTTGCCTTCCACTTTTACGACACCAGCAGGGCGCAAAGGCGTCAGGGCAATGCCGGACTTGCCCGTGAGATCACGCTGATCTTTCGGGGCCACATAGCCTTCCTCGTTGTGCTGTGCGTCACCGAGGACGAACTTGCCAAAAAGTCCTTTGATGCCGTAACGCTTGACGAGCAGAAACGTTACAACAAGTGTAACTACAGCCGCAATTCCCAGCGAGGCGAGTCCTTGCTGCGTATCGTAGGCAGCCATCACCAGGCCAGTCACGATACTGATAAAGCCGATAGCTCCGACGATGCCGCCTGGCAGGAAAATTTCTAGAATCATGAGTAAAATTCCGATGACAAACAGACCGATGTGCAGCCAGTTTGCAAAGCCTGCGACATAATGCCCGAAGAAATACAAGCCGAACGAAACTAGCGAAATCGTTCCGGCGACGCCAAAGCCTGGTGCAAACAGTTCAACGACAATCCCGACCAAACCGATGACCAGAAGCAAGCTCATGACGTACGGGCTGGTTACCCAGCGCGCAACCTTTTCCCCGCCAGTCGGCTCGATCACATGCAGAGAGTCGCTGGAAATTCCCAGGCTGGCAAGCAGCTCCTCTTTTCCAGAAACGACGTGATCTGCGTAGCCGAGCGTTTTCGCTTGCTGCGCGTCGAGCGAAAGCACGGTTCCTTTTGGCTTCAGTCCCGGAAACTCCGTATCGATTTCGACCATTGCTCGCGCCACGTCCGGATTGCGTTGGTTCAGACTGGCGGCAGCGGTCATTTTTTTGCTCCATCCCGAGATGAACTTGATGTCTGCTGCATTGCCCGCCAGATCAATCGGTGTAGCCGCTCCCATGCTGCTTCCTGGCGTCATAATGATTTCGTTGGCGTTCAAAGCGATGTATGTTCCCGCTGAGAAAGCCTGGTTATCAATATAGGCGATGGTATGCATGGGTGATTGGCGAATCAACTGGCCAATCTGATCAGCAGCGTCCACTTCGCCACCCGGCGTATTAATATGCAAAATGACAAGGTCTGCTTTTTCTTCCTGTGCATCTGCGAAAGCCCTTGCAAGGAAACTCTCCAAGCCACGCTCGATTGTGTTGTCTACCGGAATCCAGACCGCTTTCTGATAAGACTGGGCCTGAATGCCTGGCGTAAACAAAAACATCGAGAAGCCCGTGATCAGGCAAAGAAGAGACAGTAGCAATCGCATCCGCCGCAACGCTAACCTCGTTGCAGTCATGACATTTACCTCCTTCCTCGTATCAGCTTCAACTTATGCCCAATAAGGTATACGAACAAAGGAGGAGATTGTTTCAGATTTTTGTCAGCTTTTGGGGAAACAAAGAAAAAACCCAACCGTCATCCGGCTGGGCTTTTCCATTCGTATCTATATGAGGTGTTGCTTATCTACGATGGTAGTTCCTCAGATACAATCTTTTGCACGAGGTTTCCGTCTGCTCTGCCTTTCACTTTCGGCATAAGTGCTCCCATCACTTTGCCCATCTCCTTCTTGGAGGTGGCATTGGTGGCAGCAATAGCTTCCCGAACGATATCGCGAATCTCATCTTCGCTGAGCTGAGCGGGTAAGTAAGCGGAGAGCACATCGATCTCTTCGCGCGATTTTAAGGCAAGTTCTTCACGGCCTGCCTTCTCAAATTCGTGGAGGGATTCACGGCGTTGTTTTAACTCACGAGTCAAGATGGTCAGCACTTCGTCTTCAGACAAAGTTCTGCCTTTGTTAATCTCTTCATTCTTTAAAGCGGCTTTCACCATGCGAATAACAGAGAGTTTTAGAGCAGCTTTGTCTCTCATTGCTTGCTTCATATCTTGATCGAGTCGCTCCATTACACTCATGATGGGCCCTCCGTCCATTAAAACTTACGCTTACGAGCTGCTTCGGATTTCTTTTTACGCTTAATGCTAGGCTTCTCAAAGTGGCGACGTTTACGCAGTTCCGCCATCACCCCGGATTTGGCGCTCTCACGCTTGAAGCGGCGAAGTGCGCTATCCAAAGACTCGTTTTTCTTGACTCGAATTTCTGCCATTTGTCTTCCCTCCCTCCGCTAAAACCGTGGGACGCCTGAATCGTCGTACGAACAGACTGTCACACTTCATTATAGGATAGATGACTAATGAAGGTCAACCTTTAGTTCATTTTTATTCGTGAAATCCTGCCAAGAGGTGGTAATGAATATGGAAAACTTCTTGTCCGCCTTCTTTTCCGCAGTTATTAATCAGGCGAAATCCTGGCAGCTCCAGCTTTTTCGCCAATGTCTGCGCTACTTGATGAATATGGCCGATCAGCGGCAAATCTTCCGCTGTTACATCCATTAATGTCGCAATCGGCTTGCGCGGGATGATCAGCAGGTGGACGCGTGCCTTTGGCGCGATGTCGTGAATCACGATGACGTGTTCGTCTTCATATTCTACGCGGGCTGGAATTTCGCCCTCCATAATCCGGGTAAAAATGCTTTTCTCCATGTGGGAAACCCCTTTCAGCTATATAGATGGCTTCGATGTTTTGCAAAGCACAGATAGTTTCATGATAGCGGACAGCACGAAGCAAATGCAACGGCTTGTCCCGCACTTTTGTCTTGCGGCCTTCCCGGGCGCATGGTAGCATGACTTCGAGGATTCACGAGTTCGTGACCGGATGACTTCGCGATTTCACGTGCGCGTGGTCAGCTTCGAGGTTGGAGATGGATCATATAGAAAAAAGGAGTTCGTGCACATGAAACCACTTGCACTGGAACAGGCGACAATCAATGCAGAAGGACTCTTGCTGGCAGGCTCCCCGCACCTTGTCTTGTCATCGGTTCACTTTGATACCCGCCAACTGAAAGCGGGTTCTTTATTCGTGGCGCTGACAGGCGGCGCTCGCGATGGGCACGATTTTTTGCTGCAAGCAGCCGAACAAGGAGCGGTAGCCGCACTCGTATCCAATCAGGAAAAAATTCCGGCTGGCTTGCCCGAGGAGTTCGGGCTGATTCTCGTCAATGACACGCTGCGCGGTTTTCAAAAGCTGGCAGCTGCCTATCGGAAAGACTTTGCGATCCCGCATATCGCGATTACGGGCAGCATCGGGAAAACGACGGTGAAGGACATCGTAGCTCACGTATTGGAAGCGCGATCCCCTGTCTACAAGACATATAAAAACTTGAACAATCATTTGGGCGTGCCGCTTTCCTTGCTGCAAATGGAGCCGCAACACCAGGCTGCCGTGCTGGAGCTGGGGATGAATCACGCCGGAGAGATCGACTTATTGGCTTCGCTCGTCAAGCCGGAGATCAGCGTCATTACGTATATCGGCGAGTCGCATCTGGAGTTTTTCGGCACGCGGGAAAAGCTTGCGCTCGCCAAAGCCGAGCTGCTCCCCCACACCGCCCCTGACGGCCTGGTTCTTCTCAACAAGGACTCGGAGTATTTGCCGCGAGTGGCCCATCTGTATGCCGGGGAGATCATGTACTATTCCGTGCTGGAGCCTTGTGACATCTGGGCGGAACATATTCAGCCGAATGATAATGGAACACAGTTTGACGTCTGCTTCGCGAATGGCGAACGCTTCTCCGCCTTTCTCCCGCTTCACGGCAAGCATAGCGTGCTGAACGCGCTTCCTGCGATTGCGATTGCGAAAAGACTGGGGATGGACACAGAACAAATCGTGCAAGCGCTCTCCACGGTCAAGCTCTCTGCCATGCGGTTTGAACAGGTGCATTCCAGACACGGCTCCCTGTATATCAGCGATGCATACAACGCCAGTCCGTCTTCCATGGAAGCTGCTGCCCGGACGTTCGCCGAGCTGTTTCCTGGCCGCAAAAAAGTGCTCGTCTTGGGCGACATGTACGAGATGGGCGAGCAAAGCGCTCACATGCACGCAGGAGTCGGCGAAGCGCTCAACGATATTGTCGAGCACATCGAGCTGCTCGTCACCGTTGGCGAGGATACGCAACATCTTCATCGCGCCTATAACGGCAACAAGCTGCATGTGGCAAGCAAACCGGAGGCGCTCGCCGCCCTTCTGCCATTGCGCGATGCCAGCCATGCCTTTTTGTTCAAAGCGTCGCGCGGGATGGAGCTGTGGACGCTTTTGACTGATCTGGAACAGCACGAATAGAAAAAAAGAAAGCCGCCTCTCGGATCAGTTGAGAGACGGCTTTTTTGCGTTTGCTTGTAGGTCGTAAAATTCAGATTGCTATTCCAGCCCTTCGGCTTCCACGATGTTGCGCTGCTTATCGGCATGGCGCTCTATCGCCAGCTGCACCAGGCGGTCGATCAGTTCGCTGTAGCCCACACCCGCTGCCTGGAAAAGCATCGGGTACATGCTGAACGGGGTAAAGCCTGGCATCGTGTTTACTTCGTTAATGTACAGTTGGTCGTTTTTCTCATCCCAGAAAAAGTCGACGCGGGAAAGCCCTGAGCCGTCCAGCGCCTGAAATGCCTTTTTCGCGATATCGGAGATGCCTTCTGCGACATGCGCAGGAACGACCGCAGGAATGGACAGCTCTGTGCCCGCTCCCTTGTACTTGGCTTCGTAGTCATAAAATTCTTTGGCCGCGATAATTTCGCCGACGACAGACGTGACCAGCTCCTCGTTGCCAAGCACGCCGATCTCCAGCTCGCGCACCGAAACAAACTCCTCCACGATCAGCCTGCGGTCAAAACGGGCAGCCAGATTGATCGCGGTCACCAGTTCTGCGCGGTTCTTCGCCTTGCTGATTCCGACGCTGGAGCCCATGTTCGCTGGCTTGACAAAGCATGGGTAGCCAAGTTCACGCTCGATTGTTTCCGCCACTTCCTCGGGACCTTTTTCCCACTGGGAGCGCAAAAACCCTACGTACTTAACCTGCGGCAAGCCCGCTTGGGCAAAAACCGTCTTCATCATCCACTTGTCCATCCCGACAGCGGAAGCCATCACGCCTGTTCCCACATATGGCAGGTTGACCAGCTCCAGCAGTCCTTGAATCGTGCCATCTTCCCCGTTCGGCCCATGCACGACAGGAAAAATCACATCGACTTGCTGCGCGATATCGAACAAGGAGTCAGATTTTTTTGCCGGATCGCCGGAAGCGAGGCGCAGTGTGTCGATGTTTTGCGGCACCTGCTCAGCGAAAGCGTCTCCTTTTACCCAAGTTCCGTCCAACTGAACGTAAATGGGCGTTACCTCGTATTTATTTGCATCGACAGCCTTCATGATCGACAAGGCCGTACGCAATGAAACCTCGTGCTCCGAGGATTTTCCTCCATAAATAATTCCTAGACGGATCTTATCGTTTCCCATCCGTGCCATGCTCCTTTCCTCTGTGGCAGGCAAAGAGTCTACCCTTGAGTTTCATCTCTCTCCTATGCTATGCAAGCGCCCAGCATCTGCTCTTTGTACCGGGCAAAGCCCGTCATTTAGCATACACAAACCGACTGCCAAATACAAGAGAAGCAAGTATCACCCACGCATGAACTTTGTCATATCATGGGTAGTAAAAACACTGTCATGGAGCTATTTTGCTGGAGGGATGTCCATGAGAGACTACTTGCTTTATTGTACGTATTGCTCCACGTACACGTTGTTGCACAGCTTCGATAAAGACGCCGGAACTTTTTTGGGGGAATACTCGCTCCTGCACAATGATTACACGCGCGACAACATCGTTTTGAACAAATTTTTGCTCGCTCACCTCGGCCACACCATCCGGCCTATTCCCTCCCAGACGGATGACTATCGCCAAATTATTGGCAACGCCTCGCATTTTCTCGAAGACGACATCGATAAATACGTGGAGGAAAGCCAGCAACGGGCGAAGTTTCGGGAGCGGGATCGCAAAAGCGAGCGGGAAATCGGCCAGGTCCAGCTCTATCTCATCGAGCATTTGCTTGTTCACGAGTTGCATACGCTCAGCCAGGCGCGCGCCGCTACCCCCGCAGAAGGACAAGTCTTGCTGGGAAAAGAGCTTGGCTTCAAAAAGGCTCTCGACCTCGTCCGGCAGGTGAAAAACGACAAGCAGTTTGCGCAGTAAGCCTGACTTCGCCTAGCGGACGGGACGCTTGAATATCTGCCAGCTTGTTTGGGCAGCGGACTGGTCGCTCGAATGTCTGCCAGCTTGCCCGGGCAGCAACCTAGCCCTGTGCGTCCCATCCTTTTCACGAAAACGCAAAAACAGCGCCAGATACGCTCCGGCGCTGTTCTCTTTTTCTACTTGCGATCGCGCACTTCGAAGATCGCGAATTTCAGGTAATGCGCTTCGTCAGCGCCGCTGATTTGCGGGTGGTCTTTGCCTGCCCCGCGCCACTCGATCAGGCGCAATATTTTTTTCGCGTCCACAGCCGCTTCCTGAATCGTTTCCAGGAACAGTTCCGGCGACATGTGGTACGAGCAGGAGGCGGTGACCAAAAAACCGCCAGGACGAACGAGCTTCATCCCGTTCAGGTTGATATCTTTGTAGCCGCGGCATGCGCCTTTGACCGCGCCGCGCGATTTGGCGAAGGCGGGCGGATCGAGAATGACGACATCCCAGCTCTTTCCTGCCTCGACATTTTCCCGCAAGTAATCAAACGCGTTTGCCACGACAAAATCGACGCGATGCAAAAAGCCGTTCAAGGTGATGTTGCGCTTTGCGGTTTCGATCGCATGCTCGGAAATGTCGAGCGCGGTTACTTTTTTCGCGCCGTGCTTGCAAGCGTTCAGCGTGAAGGAGCCGGTATGGGTGAAGCATTCCAGCACTTCTGCTCCGTCCCAGAACGGATTTTTGATCGCTTTTCCCCGCTTGTCGACTGGCATGAGCTTTTGCTCGCCGTCCACCTCGATGGTTTGCAGCGTAATGCCGTGCTTCTCGCCCCAGCCTTTCATCAATGGCGCAATCGAAGCGCGGTTCTCACGCTGGTCGTAGAAAAATCCTGTCTTTTGTCCTTCGACGATATCCACGTAATACTTCAAGCCGTTTTCCTCAATCAACACCTCGCGCGGACACTCTCCGTACAGCACTTCTTTACCTTCCGCCAAGCCTTCCAGCTTGCGCACGGGAACGTCGTTGCGCAAGTAGATGCCAGCAGGCGCAAACACTTCCACAAGCGCATCGCGAATCCACTCCATCCGCTTTTCCATGCCCAAAGACAATACCTGCACGACCAGGACGTCCTCGTAGCGATCCACGATCAGACCAGGCAAAAAGTCTGCTTCGCCGTAAATGACGCGGCATGCGCGCGGATTGTCCACAAACCGAGTGCGAAACTCCGCCGCCTGCCTGATTTTGCGCAGGAAGAACGAATAGTCGATGTCTTCTTTTGGATCGTAGCTCAAAATGCGCACGATCATTTGCGATGCCGGATTGATGTAGCCTTTTGCCAAAAAGTGTCCTTTGTGATTCGTCACCTCAACGATTTCACCCGGTACAACCTCGCCCTGGATTTCCAATACTTCCGATTGGAAAATCCACGGATGCCCCGCTTCCAGTCGCTTTTTCCGATGCTGATTCAGTAAGACTTTTGCCATGCGGTTGATTCTCTCCTTGTCATGCTTGCCCTCGTACAGGCATAGCGTTATAGTAACTTCCTTTACGGTTGGCCCGGCGTTCTACGGCCAGCCTCGCTTGCCATTGTAACCAAGAAGGAGGAACCCAACTTGTGATTGTCTCCATCCTCGCCCCGTTTACGATCGGGCTCTGTTTTTTTCTGTTCGGTATGTACGCCATGCGGACCGGATTTCAAAATTTGGCGGGCAAAAAAATGGAACAATGGATGGCCCGCTTTACACGCACGCCATACCACAGCTTCTGGATCGGGTTGATTGCGACTTTCGTCCTGCAAAGCTCCAGTGCCGTCACCGTCTTGACGATCGGCTTGACCAATGCGGGGATTATCCAGTTCGCGCAAACCGTCGGGATCATTCTCGGCACCAACCTGGGAACGACCGTCACAACGGAGCTGGTCGCACTCAAACTGGAGTCGTTCGCCATCCCGATGTTGCTCGTCGGTGTCGCCCTCTGGCTGATGCCGCGGCCAACTGTTCGCTGCACCGGACTGGTCATCGCCGGATTCGGGCTGATTTTCCTCGGGATTGATACACTCAAGCTGATGGCCAAGCCGCTGGAACAATCCGAAACGTTTCGGTCGCTTTTTCTGGAGAGCAGTCATTCCATCTGGATCGGGCTGATCACAGGCGTCATTTTCACCGCGCTCATCCACAGCGGCTCTGCAACGACCGTCATCACGATGGGGTTGCTCAGCCATCAAATCCTGTCCATGGAGACGGCGCTTGCCATCGTCCTCGGCGCCAATGTCGGCACATGCTTCACCGCTGTCATAGCCGCCATCGGCACGAATACGGCCTCCAAGCAGGTCGCCTGGTGCCATACGCTCTTTAATGTAGCAGGGGCTGTCGTGTTTTTGCCTTTTCTTTCCCAGCTTGCCCTGGTAAGCGCCTTTTTAACGAGCAGCCCCTCCATGCAAATCGCCCATTCGCAAACGATTTTCAATCTGATTTGCTCCATGGTCGCCCTGCCATTCGTTCCGCAGATCGCCCGGTTTATCCAATGGCTCATTCCAGACAAGCGCAAACCGCCTACACCGACTGCTGTATGGATTAAAAAGAAAACGGGATGAGGTACAGCGAGGTGACGACCCCGGCCACGATCATCGCCACACTCGATGCAGCCGTCTGCACGGGCGAGATGCGGTTCAAACTGGCTGTCCCGATCGCATGCGCACTCGTCCCTACGGCAATCCCGATCGCCCAGTCATCCGTAATTCGCCCCCATTTGAGCACAGGGCGCGCGATCAGCACTCCAACCATTCCTGTGAGGGCGGTAAAAAAGGCTGCCAAAGCAGGCACTCCGCCTATCGAGGCCGTCAGTTCCAAAGCGATTGGCGTCGTCACCGATTTGCTCAGCATGCTTCTGAGCAAGATGTCATCCGATCCGAAGCACCAATGAATCGCGTACACCGACACGATAGCCACGGCGCACCCTGCACTGACGCCGAGCAAAACGCCGCGCCAGATGTGGGCGAATTGCCTGATCTGTTTGGCCAAAGGAACAGCCAATGCCACTGTCGCCGGGCCGAGCCAGAACGAAATCCACTGTCCTCCCGCAGAAAAAGCTTCCCAATCATCGCTCACCGCCCACCAGATCACCCAGACGAGCACGACCGCCACAAGCAGCGGCTGCACGCGGGGAAAGCGGGCGTTGACCGTCGTTGCTCCTTTGTAGCCGACAAGCGTAACGAGGATCGCCAGCCATTGACTAAGCATCGAGCGTCCTCCTCTCTGGTGCGGCGGAAGCGGGTGTCTCTTGCTTCTTCTGTCTGTTCAAGTAAGCTTGTACCACGCGGCCTGTCACGAACATGACCAGCATCGGAGCCACAATCATCGACAGCGCGATCGGCCATGGCGCTTGGGCAAACCATTTGAAGTAGGAGACGACCCCCACAATAATCGGCACGAAAAACAGCATCATGTGCCGGATGAGAAACGAACTCGCCCGGTCTACCCACTCCATCCGAATCCAGCCAGTCACAAGCCCCAGCGTCAGCAAAAGCATCCCGACCAGGTTGCCGGGCAAAGGGATGTGCAGCCATGTGCTCGCAAGCACTCCCACTCCGTAAAAAGCCAGAAGAATAGCCACTCCCGTGATCATTTTCACCTGCCACACCCCTCTCCCGCTTTCTCTTTGCCTAATCTCTATCGAAAATGCTTGAAAAAGAAGGAAAAGCCCGGCCTTCCCTTGGCCAGGCTTTCTTTCGTTCCAGTCGTTCTAGTATCCGCTGCCTGTCGTTTTCGCTCCAGTCACAATCGAAATGCCAGAGCTTGTACCGATCCGGCTCGCTCCCGCCTCGATCATGGCGAGTGCTGCTTCACCGCCGCGCACGCCGCCAGATGCCTTCACTCCAATGTCAGGACCAACTGTTTTACGCATCAAAGCGATATCTTCTACCGTAGCGCCGCCCGGGCCGAAGCCAGTGGACGTTTTTACGTAATCGGCACCTGCTTCCACGCAGAGCTTGCACGCGATTTCTTTTTCCTGATCAGTCAAAAGACCTGTTTCAAGAATGACTTTCAAAAGAATGTCTCCAGCTGCATCCTTCACAGCTGCCACGTCTTGCTTCACGGTTTCCAGATCGCCGGATTTCAGGGCACCTACGTTCAGCACCATGTCGACTTCTGTTGCGCCGTTTGCAATCGCATCGCGAGTTTCAGCCACTTTTGCCGCTGTCGTATTCGCTCCCAGAGGGAAGCCGATTACGGTGCACACTTTTACATCTGTACCCGCCAACAGCTCAGCAGAACGCTTCACCCAGTAAGGGTTGACGCACACAGACATAAAATCGTGTTCTTTCGCTTCCGCGCAGAGCTTGTCGATCATCTCTTGCGTCGCTTCAGGCTTCAACAGGGTATGGTCGATAAATTTGTTCAATTGCATAAACTACACCTCAATCCCGAGTTTTTGGAAGGCCAGACGAAAAATCTCATCGTTGTTTCGGTAGCCTCTCTGGAGTTGCAGCTCCCAAGCCTCTTTTGCCGGATGCCAATGAACGTCATTGATTTCTTCCAGCTGTACCGTTATTTCTGTGTTGTAAGCCTCGACCAGATAGTAGTGGACTTCTTTGTCGACCGACTCGCCCGTCACCGGATGCGTGTAGACGTAAGTGATCCGGTCAAGCTTGGCGCCGAGACGCCCCGCCACTCCCGTCTCTTCAAGCACTTCACGCAAAGCGGTTTCTTCGATAGTCTCGCCGATCTCCTGCTTGCCTTTTGCCAAAGTCACTTTGCCATAACGGTCTTCGATCAAGAGAAGCATGTACTCTCCGTCTTGCAGCTGATAGACTACGCCTCCTGCCGAAATCTCCTTCATATGGCTCGCTCCTTCAAATAAGGCAGCATCTCCGTCTCCACAACGCGGACAAAAGTTCCCTGGCAATATTCGGAGCCTGGTTGTTCCAGCTTCACCTTGCAAATTTTCCCGATCATGCTTTCGTCTCCCGGGAAAACAACGTTCAGGTAGTTATCGGAATATCCCATCAACAGGCCGCTTTCCGGCGCATCCTTGAACGGACGCTCTGGAATGACTTCCAGCACGTCGCCGACAAACTGCTTGGAGTAAGCCATGGTCAGCTCCCGATTCAGCTCCAACAATTTCGTCACGCGCTCGTGTTTTTCCTCTTCGGGAATCTGGTCGGTCATCCGCGCAGCCGGTGTGCCTGTGCGCATCGAGTACGGGAAAACGTGCAGCTCGGCGAAGCCGATTTCTTTGATGAAGTTGTAGCCGTTCATGAATTGCTCCTCGGTTTCACCCGGGAAGCCGACAATGACGTCCGTCGTGATCGCCGCGCCTGGCAGCGCTTTGCGTACTTTCACCATTTTTTCATAAAACTCGGCTGTCGTGTATTTGCGGCGCATGCGCTTCAACACTTCATCATCGCCCGCCTGGAGCGGTACGTGCAGGTGGCGTACGACACGGTCGGAGTTGTTGATGACCTCGATGACTTCATCCGTGATCTGGCTCGCTTCGATGGAGCTGATGCGAATGCGTTTCAGTCCATCTACTTCATGCAAATCAAGCAGCAGCTTCGCCAGGTTGTAGTCTTCCAGGTCTTCTCCGTATCCTCCGGTGTGAATCCCCGTCAGAACGATTTCCAGATAGCCTGCTTCCACCAGCTTTTTCGCCTGTTCAACGACGCTTTCCGGCTTGCGCGAGCGCATGAGACCACGCGCCCACGGAATGATGCAGAACGTGCAGAAGTTGTTGCAGCCTTCCTGAATTTTCAGGGAAGCGCGGGTTCTGTCTGTAAAGTTGGGAACATCCAGCTCCTCGAAATCACGGGCTTTCATGATGTTTCCGACCGCATTGATCGGTTGGCGCTCAGCGCGGATTTGCTTGACGTAATCGGTCAGCTTCTCGCGGCCTTGCGTGCCCACTACGATATCCACCCCAGGAATTTGTGCAATCTCGCTTGGAGAAGTTTGCGCATAGCAGCCTGTCACAGCGACGATCGCTTCCGGGTTGCGGCGAATCGCCCGGCGGATGACCTGGCGGCTCTTTTTATCACCTGTATTCGTAACGGTACAAGTATTGATCACGTAAACATCGGCGTCGTCCTGTTCAAAGTCGACTCGCTCGTAGCCATCTGCCTTGAACAATTGCCAAATCGCCTCAGTCTCATAACTGTTCACTTTGCAGCCTAATGTATGAAAAGCAACGGTAGACATTGCCATTCCTCCTTTCGCTTGCGCTTATCCTTTGCGATGTATGGAAGCTTTTCGTTCAAACTGATAGGAAGCCGCGGCAAGTACATACTGGCTGGCCGTTTCGGTGCGCAAAATACGCGGCCCGAGCGAAACAGGCAAAAATCCCTTGCTCTCTGCTTGCGCCACTTCTTCCGGGGTAAAGCCCCCTTCAGGCCCAATCAGAACGAGCAGGGAGTCTCCACTTGCCATCTGTTCCAGCACTTCATGAACAGTCGTGCTTCCTTCCTTTTCATAGGCGATAGCCAGCTGCGTATAGGCTTGACCTGCCGCAAGCGCCTCGCGAAACGAGACAGGGGCAAGCAGCTCAGGCAAAACGGCCCGGTGCGACTGCTCGGCAGCCTCCTTGACGATTTTGCGCCAGCGCTCCAGCTTTTTCGCCTCTTTTTTGGCGTCCAGTTTGACGATGGTTCTCTCGGAAGAAAACGGAAAAAAGGAGTACGCTCCGAGTTCCGTCCCCTTTTGCAAGATCCACTCCATCTTTTCGCCTTTTGGCATTCCTTGCCCAATGGTCACGCGGATCGGCAGCTCACGCTCTTCCTGGAGCATCTCGATCACCTCTGCCTGGACTTCCTTGGCAGAAAGGCTGACGAGCTTGGCTCGCGCCGATCTCCCTGCTCCGTCCGAGACGAGAATTTCATCGCCTGCCCGCGCTCGCATCACGTTTACGATATGATGAACATCGTCTCCGATAATCGTTAGCTCATGCTCATGAAAGAGATGTGGCTCGACAAAATATCGTTGCATCTCGCCAACCTCACTATTCTATCGTTTTTTTGCGGTAATTGCTACCCAGTCATCAATGAAAATCGTTTCCACGATCTCAAGGCCGGAAGCGACCAGAGCGGCTTTCACATCCGCTTCCCGCGCCGCAATAATGCCGGATGCGATGAAGGTGCCGCCTGGCAGAAGCAAGCGGAACACATCGTCTGTAAAGCGCAAAATGACTTCCGCCAAAATATTGGCGACGATCACTTCGACTTGCTCCTCGATGCCATCCAGCAAGTTGTTTTGTCTGACGACGATATGCTCATACACGCCGTTCAGCTCGGTGTTCGCCTGTGCGGAGCGGACTGCCACCTCGTCCAAATCCATCGCGAGCACTTCTTTTGCGCCCAGCTTGATGGCGGCAATGCTCAAAATCGCCGTGCCTGTTCCCACATCGTACACGCGATCGCCTTTGGCCAAATGCTTCTCCAGCGCGCGCAAACAGAGAATCGTGGTCGGATGCGTTCCCGTGCCAAAAGCCATTCCCGGGTCCATCTCGATGATGATCTCTCCCGGATGACGCGGCTCGTACTCTTCCCAAACCGGCTTGATTGTCATGTTGTCGGAGACGTGAACCGGCTTGTAATACTTTTTCCAGGCGTGGGCCCATTCGTCTTCGTGAACATCGTTTACGGCAATCGCAGCCTTGCCGATGTCCAGACCGTACTCGGTCAACTGCGCCAGCTGTTCTTTCAATTCTTCTACGACATCGATCAGCTCGCTGCTGTCAACGGGCAGGTACGCTTTGACGAATACGCCCTCGGCCGGAAAATCGTCAGGAGAGAGCTGGTAGATTTCGCCAAAGGGGGTATCCCACTCGCGATAGAGCACCTCCGGGTCTTCGATGACGACGCCGTTGGCACCCATTTCATAGAGAAGGCTGGACACCGCCTCCGTAGCCTCCGCTGTTGTATGGATACTGATTTCTGACCATTTCACGAATCTACCACTCCCCACTTTTGCTTTCCTGATGGACTTGTCAACCTGCAAGCGGACAAAACCGCGACCGATTACTCGCCGCGGAATGCCCGTTTCATTTTTTCAAAAAAGCCTTCGTCTTCCGTTCCGTGCTGGCCCGGCTTCTCGCCAGACAGCTCTGCCAACTCGCGCAGCAGCTCTTTTTGCTTGTCGCTCAGCTTCGTCGGCGTAATGACGCGCACTTTTACATGCTGATCGCCGCGACCGTTGCCGCGCAAGTGCGGCACGCCTTTTCCACGCAAGCGGAAAAACGTCTCGGTCTGTGTGCCTGCCGGAATCTTCAGCTTCACGCGGCCATCGACCGTCGGAACCTCGATTTCATCGCCGAGCGCCGCCTGTGCATACGTAAGCGGTACTTCACAGTAAATGTCGTTGCCTTCGCGCTCGAAAAACTCGTGGCTTTTCACGCGCAGCACAACGTACAGATCGCCTGCTGGCCCGCCGTTGGCACCTGGCTCGCCTTCGCCGGAGACGCGCAATTGCGCACCGTCATCCACACCAGCCGGGATGTTGAGGTGAATTTTGCGGCGTACTTTGACACGTCCGCTGCCTCGGCACGAGGAGCATTTTTCCTTGAACACTTTCCCTTTGCCTTCGCAAGTGGAGCAGACCCGTCGGTTGACGATTCGGCCGAACGGCGTGTTGGCTGCCACTTCCTGCTGACCGGTACCGCTACAAGTTTTGCACGTTTCGACGCCTGTTCCCGGCTTGGCACCAGAGCCGAGGCACGTATCGCACTCTGCCTCTTTCGGGATTTCCACATCGGTTTCTTTTCCGAAAATCGCGTCGATAAAATCGATGCTCAGGCCAAATTGCAGATCGGCCCCTTTGCGCGGCGCGTTCGGATTCGCTCGTCTGCCGCCACCACCGAAGAACATGTCAAAAATGTCTCCGAAGCCGCCCATGCCCGACGTATCAAAACCGCCGCCGCCAAAGCCCTGATTCGGGTCCTGATGACCGAAACGGTCGTATTGCGCGCGCTTTTGCGGCTCAGACAGGACATCGTAAGCTTCCTTGACTTCCTTGAACTTTTCTTCCGCATCAGCGTCTTTATTTACATCCGGATGGTACTGGCGAGCAAGCTTCCGGTACGCTTTCTTGATTTCGTCCGCGTCGGCTTCCTTGGCTACTCCCAGAACCTCGTAGTAATCGCGTTTCATCTCCTAAATCACTCCCATGACAGTCAACTGTTATCATAGCATGTGACAGACCTGAAAAAAAGTCAAAGTCAGCTTTTGCGTGACTTTGACTTTCATGGGGTCACATCGCGAAAGAGCGAGGGGAGAAAAGCTCTCCCCTGACGCTTTCGTCGTGATTACTTTTTATCGTCTACCACTTCATAGTCAGCATCAACGACATTGTCCTTCTTCGGTTCTTGGCCTTCTGCTGCGCCCCCAGCATTTTGCTGCGCTTGTGCAGCTTGCTCATAGAGCTTCACGGAAATTTGTTGGATGATCTCGGACAGTTCGTCTTTTGCCGCTTTGATTTCCTCGATGTTGCCGCCTTCCAGCGCTTTTTTCACTTTGTCTTTCGCAGCGTTGGCGCGATCGATTTCCGCTTGGTCTACCTTGCCTTCCACTTCTTTCAGTGTTTTCTCGGTAGTGAACACGAGTTGGTCTGCTTCGTTGCGGATTTCTACTTGCTCTTTGCGCTTTTTGTCTTCTTCCGCATTCAGCTCGGCTTCTTTTACCATGCGGTCGATTTCATCGTCAGACAAACCGGAGTTGGACGTGATGGTGATGCGTTGCTCTTTTCCTGTACCCAGGTCTTTTGCACGCACGTTCACGATACCGTTGGCGTCGATGTCGAAGGAAACTTCGATTTGCGGGATACCGCGCGGCGCTGGCGGAATGTCGGACAGCGTGAAGCGGCCCAATGTTTTGTTGTCGCCCGCCATTTGGCGTTCGCCCTGAAGAACGTGGATTTCTACAGAAGTCTGGTTGTCGGCAGCTGTAGAGAACACTTGGGATTTGCTGGTCGGGATTGTCGTGTTGCGGTCGATCAGCTTGGTGAACACGCCGCCCAATGTTTCGATACCGAGCGACAGCGGAGTAACGTCGAGCAGTACGACGTCTTTCACGTCACCGGTCAGTACCCCTGCTTGCACGGCAGCGCCCAGTGCTACTACTTCGTCTGGATTCACGCCTTTGTGCGGCTCTTTTCCAGTAAATTTCTTGATCGCTTCTTGTACAGCCGGAATCCGTGTGGAACCACCCACGAGGATTACGCGGTCGATTTCGCTAGGAGTCAAGCCTGCGTCTTTCAGCGCTTGGCGAGTTGGGCCCATCGTGCGCTCAACCAGTTCAGCGGAAAGCTCTTCGAATTTGGCGCGAGTCAGGTTCATCTCCAAGTGTTTTGGACCGGAAGCATCTGCTGTGATAAACGGCAGCGAGATAGTCGTAGTCAGTACGCCGGAGAGGTCTTTTTTCGCTTTTTCAGCCGCGTCTTTCAAACGTTGCTGTGCCATGCGGTCTTTGGACAGGTCAATGCCGTGCTCTTTTTTGAACTCGCTCACGAGGTAGTTCATGATCACATCGTCGAAGTCGTCTCCACCGAGCTTGTTGTCGCCGGAAGTCGCCTTTACTTCGAAGAAACCGTCGGAAAGCTCCAGGATGGAGACGTCAAACGTACCGCCGCCAAGGTCGAATACGAGAACGGTTTGATCTTCTGTCTTTTCCATACCGTATGCAAGTGCTGCTGCGGTTGGTTCGTTCACGATACGCAAAACTTCCAGACCCGCGATTTTACCAGCGTCTTTAGTCGCTTGGCGTTGGGAGTCATTGAAGTAAGCTGGAACGGTAATCACCGCTTGTGTTACTGGTTGGCCCAGGTAAGCTTCTGCATCTGCTTTCAGCTTTTGCAGGATCATGGCAGAGATTTGCTCAGGTGTGTATGGATTTCCTTCCAGTGTTTCCTTGTGGGAAGTACCCATGTGACGCTTGATGGAGATAACCGTGTTGTCAGGGTTGGTGATCGCCTGACGTTTTGCCGCTTCCCCTACGATGCGCTCGCCGTTTTTGAAAGCGACGACGGAAGGAGTGGTGCGGTTTCCTTCTGCGTTGGCAATAACGACTGGCTCGCCGCCTTCCATTACTGCTACGCAAGAGTTGGTTGTTCCAAGGTCAATACCGATTACGCGACTCATACAATATGTCCTCCTAACACTTTCTCATCTGAATGAATGATGGAATCTCGATTTATTCGTTCACTTGCACCATCGCCGGACGAACGACGCGGTCTTTGAACATATATCCTTTTTGCAATTCTGCTACGACGACGCCCGAATCAAATTCAGGGTCTTGCGTCTGCATAACAGCCTGGTGTACATGCGGATCGAACGGAGCGCCTTTTGCCTCGATCGGAGTCAAGCCTTCTTTTTCGAAAACTTGCACCATCTGGCGGTACACCATGTTGACGCCTGTCAAAAGCGACTCGACCGTCATCGATTCCTTGTCAGCAGCCAATGCCCGCTCGAAGTTGTCGAGTACCGGCAAAAGCTCTTCCACGATTTTCAGGGAAGCGTACTTCGCCAGGTCTTCCTGCTCCTTGCGCACACGGCGTCTGAGGTTATCCATGTCAGCCATGGCCCGCAGCATGCGGTTTTGATGCTCCTCTGCCTGCGCCTTCCACTGAGCCGCTTCCTGCTCCCAGTTCACTTCGCCCGCGTCTTGCGCGTCGACTGCCTCATTTACTTGCTCGTCTTCCGCAGCCGGGTCTTTGGTCATTTTTTCCTCGCTCAACGTCGATACCTCCTGGGGGCTCTTGCCTGACTTGCCTTCTCGTCAGGGAGCCTTCCTCCATTTATTTCTCAAACTGCGAAGTCAGCATCCGCGATAAGCCTTCTGCCAAATAATTGAGTACGGTAATGACTTTTCCGTATTCCATTCGCGTCGGGCCAAGTATTCCCACCATTCCCACGGGCTTGCCTCCAAGCGAGTAGGATGTCGTAATAATACTGCATTGCTTGATCGCGTCCAGCTGGTTTTCCTGGCCGATGCGCACCGTCAGTCCATCTCCCGGCATCCCGATCAAATGCAGCAGTTGATCGTTTTGCTCCAGCAGTTCCAAAATATCCTTGACCTTGTCTACGTCGCGGAATTCCGGCTGGTTCATGATTTTGGTGGCACCGCGTAAGTATACACGTTCCTCTTCTTGTGTCAGCGACTTGTCGAGAACTTTCAGCATTTCTTCGTACTGCTCCGCATAGCGGCGCATCTCGCCCGATATTTCCTGATAGACCCGCTGTCTCAGTTGCCACAGCGGCACGTCAGTCAGTTTGGCATTCAACAAGTTGACAAGGCGCTCGATTTCGCTTGCGCCGATGCCTTCGGGAAGGTCGATCAGCTTGTTCTCTACTCGTCCGGTATGGGTGACGACAATCGCCACCGCCTGTGTCTCGTTCAGAGGAACGATTTGAATATGTTTTAACCGATGCTCAAAAATTTCCGGTCCCAGGACAATTGCCGTGTAATTCGTCAACTGGGAAAGAATTTGAGCGGTGTATTCCACGACCTGTTCGGAGTGCAGAATACGCTCGGCAAACAACTGCTTCAGTTTGCCCAATTCGGCCTCGTTCAAGAGCTGCGGCTGAATCAGGTTGTCGACGTAAAAACGGTACCCTTTTGTAGAAGGAACTCGCCCGGCCGACGTATGAGGCTGCTCCAAGTATCCCAACTCTTCCAGATCGGACATCTCGTTACGGATGGTTGCCGAAGAAAATCCGATGTCCTCGCGTTTGGAAATGGTTCGGGAACCAACCGGTTCGGCAGAATGAATGTAATTATCGACAATCGCATTCAAAATCAGTTGTTGACGGTCAGATAACATGGATGTCGCTCGCCTCCCCGTTGAGCATAAAAGTGAAAAAAGGTATCGCCCGCAATGTCGGAGCGGTTTTGTTAGCACTCATACCTAACGAGTGCTAAATCTATTTACTAAGGTATCAATAGAAGAAGGATTTGTCAACGGACTTCCACGATATCCGCCGTCAAAATCTCACATATTTCGCCAACTGCTCCCGCTTGTTAGCGGAGAAAACGGGCAAATACCTCATTTCCGAGCGGAAGCCCCCGCTTGGTCAGCTTGAGACAGCCGTTTTGCTCTTCCAGCATGCCTTTGGCAATCTCTTCTTTTATTATCGTCCCAAAAACTTCGTGCGCAGATACGCCAAAACGCGATGCGAACTGGGCGAGATCGACTCCTTCCCGCAGGCGCAGCCCCAAAATCATCTGTTCTTCCATCGCATCTTCCTGCGGAACGGCAAACTGTTCCACCCGCGGCAAACCTTCTTTGCATTTTTGCAAATAGATCGCAAGCGGTCCGGCGTTGACATGTCTCTCGCCGCAAACGTAGCCGTGGGCGCCTGCACCCAAACCATAGTATTCACGATTGAGCCAATACGTTTTATTATGTTTGCTCTCAAAGCCCGGCTTGGCGAAATTGCTGATCTCGTACTGCTGATAGCCGCGGCGTTCCATCTCTTCAATCAGTACCATGTACATCGCAAGCTCTGCCTCCTCGGACGGGAGCGGAAGCTGATCCTTTTGATAGAGCGTGTGAAATAGCGTATTTTCCTCGACCTTGAGACTGTATGCGGAAAAGTGTTTCGTGCCCAGCTCGAACGCTTTCTCCAACGTCTGGCGGAAAATCTCCATCGTCTGATCCGGCAAGCCGAACATCAAGTCGATGCTGATGTTAGCGAACCCTGCTGCTTTCGCATTCTCGATGCTGCGGTACACATCGTCGCGGTCGTGAATCCGTCCCAGCCGTTTCAAAAGCGCGTTGTCAAACGACTGCACGCCGAAGCTCAGCCTGTTGACGCCAAGCTCATGCATGATGCGCAGCTTTTCGCTATCTGTCGTACCGGGATTCGCTTCCATGGAAAACTCGATATCCGCTGCCCAATGCTTGCCCAGGTGATTTTGGACCATCTGCAAAAACGCTCGCATTTGGGCATGATCGAGGAACGTAGGGGTGCCGCCGCCGACAAAGATCGTTTTGACCTCCTGCACAGGTCGCTCGCGAAACGTCAGCTCCATTTCTTTATCCAAAGCGTCCAGGTAATCCCAGATCAATTGCGGGTTGTTTGTCACGAACGAGTTGAAGTCGCAGTAATAGCATTTATTCGTACAAAAGGGAATGTGGATGTAAACCGATTGCGGCGTCATATCTCTTCCCCTCCTTTTTGTTCAAAATACAGGCGAATGCCTGTCTTCGTTACGCTTGCTTCATTCCAACGGGCGAATGGAAAAGACCTGACACGAGGTCAGGCCTACTTTTTATCATCCATGCGTGGTGCAGACATAAACGTTTCTTGCAGACCTAACGTATCCAGTTGTTTTTTGAAACGATGTTTCGCCTTGGACTGTTGGTCTTGCAAGCATTTGTAAGGGCTAAATTATCATAATGTATTTTTTCGACTCTAGTCAAACGTGTTGTGTGTCCCTCAAGAGCGCAGGTACACGGCGGGTAACGAATCTCTTATTCTCTTATTAAGAAGGCAGCCATCCAATAGTAAAAAGCCACGGATGATTGTCTGGGGCTTTTCCACAGCCTGCTCTCCCCTTGGATTTCCTCTTTCCACGGATGAATGCTAGAAACAGTCCGATTGATATTTACAGAAATTAGAAATAAGTTATAATATTTACATAAATCCCTCAAACAAGGAGGTGGATGCTATGAAAAAAGTGATCGCGATTGGCTTTGCTCTGTTTATCGTTCTGTCTCTGTCTACGAGTGCTTTTGCAGGCAATTACGGATGCCCTACCCACTTTTGCTATGATCCACGCTAGTCAAGCGAAGCGCAAACGATCAAGTCGCTCACCCGGGCGGCTTTTTTGTATGTTTTCATGCAAAAGTTTGCTGTAAAGTGAACTGGCACAAGCGGGTTACTAAAAAAAGGGACATAGCAACCATCACAGAAGGTCGCTATGTCCACCTTTTATCGAGAGCATGACCAAAGATGCTGCGAACATCTTTGCTTCATTCGCTCAAGCTCTTACTTCTTCTCATCCATGCGCAATACAGCCATAAACGCTTCTTGTGGAACCTCTACGGAACCGACGGACTTCATGCGCTTCTTTCCTTCTTTTTGCTTTTCGAGCAACTTGCGTTTCCGCGAGATGTCCCCGCCGTAACATTTGGCAAGAACGTTTTTGCGCAGCGCGCTGATCGTCTCGCGGGCAACGACCTTGTGCCCGATTGTCGCCTGGATCGGCACCTCGAACTGCTGACGCGGAATCAGTTCCTTCAGCTTTTCGCAAATGACTTTTCCGCGCGCATAAGCGGTATCTTTGTGCACGATAAACGACAGGGCGTCGACCATCTCGCTGTTCAGGAGAATGTCCATCTTCACGAGCTTGGACGGCTTGTAGCCTGCCAGCTCGTAGTCGAAGGACGCATATCCGCGCGTACCCGACTTCAGCATGTCGAAAAAGTCGTAGACGATCTCGGAGAGCGGCATGTCGTATTTCAGTTGCACGCGATTTTCGCCCATGTACTGCATGTCGAGAAACTCCCCGCGCTTGCCTTGGCAAAGCTGCATAACGTCCCCGACGTATTCTTTTGGCACCATAATCGTCGCCAGCACGTAAGGCTCCTCGATCATTTCGATCTTTTGCGCTTCCGGCATTTTGGACGGGTTGTCGATCTCGAACACTTCGCCATTCGTCCGCGTGATGCGGTAAATTACGCTCGGTGCAGTCGTGATCAGGTTGATGTTAAATTCGCGCTCGATGCGCTCCTGGATGATCTCCATGTGCAGAAGACCCAGGAAGCCGCAACGGAACCCGAAGCCGAGCGCTTGCGATGTCTCCGGCTCGAATTGCAGCGATGCGTCGTTCAGCTGGAGCTTTTCGAGTGCTTCGCGCAGATCGTTGTACTCGTTTGTCTCGATCGGGTACAGACCGCAGAAAACCATCGGGTTGATCTTGCGGTAGCCCGGCAACGGTTCAGCAGCAGGACGGGCAGCATCTGTGATCGTATCCCCGACGCTTGTGTCGCCTACTGTTTTGATCGAAGCGGCTACGTATCCTACGTCTCCGACTGTCAATTCTTCCACTTGGGTCTGGCGCGGCGTGGACGTCCCGATTTCCGTTACCTCGAAGGACTTGCCTGTCGCCATCATTTTGATCTTCATGCCTTTTTTCAACGTACCGTTGATGACGCGAATCGAAGCGATAACGCCGCGGTACGCATCAAAGTACGAGTCGAAAATCAAGGCTTGCAGCGGCGCATCCGGATCTCCTTCTGGAGCCGGAACTTTTTGCACGACCGCTTCCAGCACTTCTTTGATCCCGATTCCCGCTTTGGCAGAGGTGAGTACCGCTTCGCTGGCATCCAGCCCGATCACGTCCTCCACCTCTTGCTTCACGCGCTCAGGCTCTGCGCTCGGCAAGTCGATTTTGTTGATAACCGGAATGATCTCCAGATTGCTGTCCAGCGCCAAATAGACGTTGGCAAGCGTCTGGGCTTCGATCCCCTGGGCGGCGTCCACGACGAGAATGGCTCCTTCACAGGCCGCCAAGCTGCGGGATACTTCGTACGTAAAGTCTACGTGTCCAGGTGTGTCGATCAGGTGGAGAATGTAGTCCTCTCCGTCATCTGCTTTATAGTTCAAACGCACGGCATTCAGCTTGATTGTAATCCCGCGCTCTTTTTCCAGCTCCATCGTATCCAGAAACTGGGCTTCCATCTCACGTGCGGTAAGCGCTCCTGTCAGCTCCAAAATCCGGTCTGCCAGCGTCGACTTTCCATGGTCAATGTGGGCGATGATGGAAAAATTTCGAATCCTCTTTTGTCTTTCACGGCGATCCATGTGTTGTTCGTTCCCTCCCACGCGAATCCATTCAAACGTACAGATTGCGCCTCGCAAAAATACACTAACGGTAATTATAACAAACGCTTGATACAAAGAGCAACCAAAGAGAATACGGCACTTGCCACGTTTTTTGCTCCCGCCAAAACTTTCTTTATGATAAAGTGGTCTTAAAAAAAGGAGACTGGCATGCGAACAGAGCTTCAACAAGCGGAGCGTTTCGATTGCCTCGGCTGCCGACTGGCCTTATCCGCAGAGCCTGCCCATGTCGTCTATGAGAACGATTGGGTGACCTGCCTCTTGGATATCGATCCTTTTTCCGAGGGCCACATGCTGATTTTGCCCAAGCGGCATCTCGTTGAATGGACAGATTTGGATGCAGTGACCATGCAAAAAGTGACGGAAGCGGCGACCCTCATGTCTCAAACTCTTACAAGTGTGTACAAGCCTGCCGGAATTACGCTCTGTCAAAATGGCGGCGCTTTTAACGATCTGACCCACTTTCATCTGCACGTCATCCCGCGCTTTCCCGACGACGGTTTCGCCTGGAGCGAGCCGCGGCAGGAGCATGGAGCCGGAACGCGTCTGGCCCAAACACGTACACTGTTAGCGGAAGCGGTTAAAAACGGGAAGCAGACGGAGCTTCCTGAACGAAACGGAGACTGATCCCACGTGAAAAGCACGACCCATCGCCTGCATACTTTGTCTGCCGCTGACATTCCCGATCTGATCGCCCTCTCTGACTCAGTAGGCTGGGACTATGATGAAGCGGAAATTCGCACGATTCTGTCTATTGGTACGGTATTCGGACACAAAGATGACAGTGACAGGATCGTTTCTTCTGCGGCCATTATCGAATATGAAGAAGGGCTGGCTACGATCGGCATGGTCATCGTCCACTCCTCATGCCGCGGGTTCGGGTATGGTCGCGACCTGATGGAAGCCTGTATGAAGGCTGTTTCCGGCGATACGGCCATCATGCTGATCGCCACGCCCGATGGAGAACCGCTCTACCAGCGACTCGGTTTTGTGACAGCTGCCCACATCCACAAATTTTTGCGCCGTGGCGATACACCTGTCGTCCCCCCTGCCGCAAAAGCCGTGCCTTATCAAATCGCTTCCATGGAAGCAGCAGATTTGGAGCAAGTTGTCGAACTGGACCAGGGAGCGCTTGGCAGCCGTCGCTCGCTTTTTGTGCAAATGCGCAAAGCCCAGGCGGCCCGCTGTCTGGTTGCCAAAGATGCTAATGGCACCGTTGTCGGCTACGGCTTTGCTGTCCAAGGCCCGATCAACTTGATCGCCGGGCCGATTGTCGCCCGGGACGCGGACATGGCAATCCAGCTGCTCTGTGCACTGATCCAAAACCACGACGGACAGGTGCGAATCGACGTACCGGATGGACCGGAAGCATTCCTGGCCTTTTTGGAGCAAAACGGTTTTCAAAAGGCGTCGCGGCCACCTGTCATGGTCGCAAATGCCAAAAGCTTGCCCCAGCGCAACGGCAGCTACTTCGCCATCGGGGCGCAAATTTACGGCTAGCCGTCTTCGCGCGTGCCATCGAAAAAGCGGACCTGCTCCTGTTCGGGCATGGTCCGCTTCTTTGCAAGAAAAGACATTGGCTTACCGGTTGTTCTCAAGCTGTTCCAGCACTTTTGGCGGAAAAAGCTTTTGCAAGCTGCTCATGTATCGGTTACCGTCCTCAGGCATCTGCATACTTTGCACACGGTACTTTTGCCCGTCGTAAACGATGTGAAAAACCATCGGGGCACTGACGCCAGAAGAGTGCAGCGGATTTTTGCTCAACACGTTCACCCAGGCGTAGACTGTCCGGCGCTCTGCATCCGGCGCATCCACGCCGAGCACTTCCAGCGTAACTTGCCTGTCCGCCGCCATTATGCCCAGCTGCTTGCCTTCTGTCTCCAAATAGTTGCGGATAATCGGTTCCACCAGATCGCGATTGGCTGGCGATATCCCCTTTTTCACCTCGACAAAAACTTGCCCCACGTGTTTTCCCTGAGCCAAAACTTGCAGCTTCCACACGCCCGGATCGGGCAAGGCAATCCCGGTTGGAACATGTCCGGTCGCGTCGTGCAGCGGTCCCATCACCTGATAGCTGCCAAGCTCTACCCGTTTCCCATCCGTCCTGTAGGCGACGATCTCTACCTGTGACAATCCGCTGCCGTTCAACAGCCAGATGAAGCGTTGCGTCTGCCCTTCGTACAGCTCATTGGGATCGGTCATCGCCCGCACAGGCTTTTCACCAATGTACGAAAAAGTTTGCTCCAGGTAAGTGGCTGAGTGCTGCGGCATCGGCTTCCACAAGTCGGGTGAGGTCAATTGGCCGCCGGGCAATAGTTCAGGCACAGGCTTCCCTGCGCGCTCCCCTTGGCTAGTCGGCCCACTCAGCGAAAAGGACGACCATAGCCAAACGACCAGCAGCAAGCCCGCCACGGGCAGCGCAAACCTTTTCCAGACAATCGGCAGTCTGCCTTTTTGCCTGATCCGCTCGCGCACGCCGTTTTTCATCGCTTCCGTAAAGTGAACGTTGCGCAAAACGGTTTGATCGGCCCTGTCCTTCAAATTTGCGATCCATCGGTTGTCGTCCATTCCCACTCGCTCCCTTCCCCAAGACTCTGCTTCAAGTGTTGCCTCGTCCTGTGCAGACGGGTTCTCGCGGTCCCTTCGGATATGCGAAGGACGTCCGCTACCTCTTTGATCGACAAATCTGCGTAGTAATGCAGGACGATCACCTGACGATACAAGGGCGCAAGCTGCAACACCTCAGCCACGAGCTGATTCCGCTGCTCCTGATGCAGCACGAGGCTTTCGGTGGACAGCTCGCCATCTTTTCTGATCCAGGAGCGAGGGAGGATATGGCGGAATGACCACGACCGCAAATAGCCTTTGCATTCATTGACGGCGATCCGGTATAGCCATGTATGAACGCTGCTCTCCCCGCGAAAACGCGGAAGATGCTGGTACGCCTTCACAAACACGTCTTGGGTAATGTCCTCTGCCAAACTGTGATCCTTGACCAGAAAAGTGACAAGGCGAAGAATCCGCGTCCCGTAGTCTTGCATGATTTGTTCAAAGGCAGCTTCGACAGTCGGCTGCAATTTATCCAAGGGCGCGACCTCCTTCCCACAAATCCTTTACTGGTTAGATGCAACCGTCCGGATTTTGTTACAGCGAAAGGGCAGAAATTTTTTTGGCAATGATCGTCCAGCGCGTCGCGGCTCCCGGTGCACCCGGCGGCTCCGCAAACGGATAGCCCCCGTGCTGCCAGCGATCCGCCTCGTATTCTTCGGTTTGTTCTGGCAGCTCGCTGTGGTGACAGACGACATTTTCCATGCTTTGCACGATCTCGTATCCCGCCGCTTCCAAAAGCAGATGCAGCTCTCCCGGCAACAACAGCGCCAGCTCCCGCTCCACCCTGTAGCGCGGCTGTTCCATCTGCTCCAAAAACGTCTCGTACGTCAGCGTGTAACGAAATTTTTGCTCGGCCAAAAGCGTTTCTCCCTCCACCTTTTGGTAAACCATCCGGTCAGGGAAAACGAATTTGCGCTGCATGACGGACCATTTGCTGTTGACCGGCGGAAGCAGCAAGTCAATCGCAACCGTCCCGTTCGCGGTCAAATGCTGTCCGATCACCGCGAGGAACTGTCGCTGCTCCGCTCTACAGGTCGCCTGCTGAAAGATGCCTTCCGGAAGCAGTATGTGCGTGAAGGTGGAATCGAGCTGCAATTCGCGTACATCTTGCTCCACGAGCACGAGCAAATCCTCCTGGTCTTTCAGCATGCGCCGTTTCTTTTTCGTCGCCATCTCCAGCATGTCCGGACTGTTGTCCACGCCGCAGACGGACAGCCCACACCGCGCCAGCTCAATCGCGATCCGCCCCGTGCCTACCCCAAGCTCCAGCACAGACACGGGAGCGAGCTGCGCTTCCTGCATGAGCCAGTTGCGATAAAAGGCGATCCCCGCCTTGCCCGCGAACTGATCGTAGTAAGTGGCTTCCAGCCCGATGTATTTGGCTTCAGGCAGAGGCAGATGCCGCCCTTCTCCCTGCATGCCGCACGTCGTACAGACGGAACCTGCCAAATGTGAAAAAGGCACCCCCGGTGGGACGCCATTTTTCGTATCGCCTAACCATTCATCATATCGAAATTTGCATACTTGGCAGCTGTAAACACTCATAACGCTTTGACCTCCTGTCGAGATTGCTCGTTGCGCAATGCTTCGGAAAAGAAATAGACGTGTTTTTTCCCTGTGCGCGGATGAGTGATTACTTCCGTTTCTACCCCGAACACATCCCGAATCAAGCCGGGTTCCAAAACCTCATCAGGGGTGCCGGAAGCGACCAGCTCACCGTCGCGGATGACGTACAGCCGATCACAGTACATCGCGGCGATGTTGAGATCGTGCAGCGATGAAAACACGGTAATTCCGAGTGTTTTGACCAAATCCATGACTTGCAGCTGATACCGGACATCCAGATGGTTGGTCGGCTCGTCGAGAACGAGAAACTCCGCTTGCTGCACCAGCGCCCTGGCAATCAAGACGCGCTGCTTTTCCCCGCCGGACAAGGAAAAAAAGCTGCGCTCGGCGTAAGCCTGCATCCCAACTCGTTCCAGCGACTCCTCGCAAATGCGGCTGTCGGCTGTCGTATCCGTTTGAAACAGCCGCTTATGCGGTGAGCGGCCCATCATGACGATCTCCATGACCGTAAAGTCAAATTCGACCGAGCTTTCCTGACGAACCACCGCCATGCGCTGTGCATTTTGCCGGGCAGACAGCTGGTACACGTTGTCATCGTCGAGCGAAATCAATCCGCTGTACGGCTTCAGCACGCGATAAATGCTTTTGAGCAAAGTCGACTTCCCGCTGCCATTCGGCCCGATCAGCCCGACGAACTCACCGGAGCGGACCGTCAGACTGACGTTGTGCAAAATCGTTTTGTTTTCCAGCCCGACTGTAATGTTCTCCACATTCAGATTCATCGTCCGCTACCTCCGAAAGAATAAGAACTGCGCAGCATCAGCCAAATAAAGAACGGGCCTCCGCACAACGCCGTGATGATCCCGATAGGAAGCTCCTCCGGGGCAAAAGCAAGCCGGGCAATCACGTCCGCCCAGATCAGAAAAATCGCTCCCAGCAAGGCGCTGACAGGCAAGACGCGTCGGTGATCGGAACCGACGATAACCCGCACGATATGCGGCATCATCAAACCGACAAATCCGATCGCTCCGCTGATCGAGACGATGACTCCCGTGAGCAGGGCCGTAATGACCAACAGCAGCTTGCGAAATTGCACCGTGTTGACCCCAAGCGTCCCGGCAGACTCCTCGCCCATCAGCATCGCATTCAACGAACGATACTGCGCCAGCAGCACGATCAGACAAATGACTACGATCAATGTCGGGATGGTCAAATACTCCCACTTGCCGCCCGCGAGACTGCCGCTCATCCAGAACAACACCGAGCGGATGCCGTGTTCGTTTGGCGCAGAGAAAATGATCAGACTCGTAATCGCCGACAAAATCGCAGAAATGGCAATCCCCGCCATGAGCAAGCGCACGGTCGAGTTTTGCCCGCCGATTCGCGACAAAGTAAAAATAAGCAGGATCGAGACAAGCGCCCCTGTGAAAGCGCCAAACGACAGGGCGAATTGTCCGTACATGCTGAATGCTCCGAACAAAATCACCAAAGTCGCTCCAGCCGATGCTCCCGAGGAAACGCCTAATATGTACGGATCTGCCAGGGAGTTGCGAACGAGAGACTGAATCGCAACCCCCACAACAGATAGACCAGCCCCGACAACTGCCCCCAACAGGACACGGGGAAACCGAATATCCCAGATAATTGTCTGCTCTCCTTTTGACCAATCCACTTCGATCCACTGGTTGGTCAGCGGAAGATTCGATAAGGCAATTTTCC
Organism: Brevibacillus sp. FSL K6-0770; assembly: GCF_038000275.1. Classification (NCBI taxonomy): domain Bacteria; kingdom Bacillati; phylum Bacillota; class Bacilli; order Caryophanales; family Paenibacillaceae; genus Brevibacillus; species Brevibacillus sp. FSL K6-0770. Next base: position 2,039,013 of record NZ_JBBOBQ010000001.1, on the reverse strand, counting down.
ATACTGTCGCTGGTTTGATTTCCACCGAGCCGAGTGTTACCGCAAACGTAATCGAGACGAGCAACCCGATCAGCAGGGCAACGATGATGAAGGGCATCTTGATCTTATGCAGGGCCGTTCCCTCCTTAATTAAGCAGCCGTTCTTTATTTGAATTTATCCGGGTACAGTCCTTCGCCGAGGATTTTCAGCGCGATCGGTGCGCGTACCCCTTCGGAAGCTGCGGACAGTGGCAATACAATCAAACGTTTGTTTTGAATCGCTGGCAAGTCAGCCAGTTCCTTTTTGGCGAGCAAAAACTCTTTCTTCTGATCAATCGTTTTGTCGCCGTAATCCACGACAACGATAACGTCAGGCTTGCGGTTCACGACTTCTTCCCAGCTCACGGTTGCCCAGCCTTTTTGAATGTCGTCAAACACGTTTTTGCCGCCCGCCGCCTTGATCAGGGCAGTCATGTAGTTGTTTGCAGCTGTGAACGGCTGATCTTCTCCGCTATCGTACACAAACACGCTGAGCGGCTTGTCCACGGTACCGATTTTGCTTGTCGTTTGTTCCATTTCCGCTTTCATTTTGCCAATCAGTTCGTTCGCCTTGTCTTCCACGCGGAAAATGCGGCCGATGTTTGCAATGTCAGCGAATACGTCGTCAATAGTCGGGCCCGGCTTGTTGGAAGACTCTTGCAGGTACGATTTGACCCCTGCTTTCTCCAACTCCTCCATCGAGCCTACACCTTTATCGCCAAAGGCGCTTTTCCAGCCTGCATACACAAAGTCAGGGTTGGCAGCCATCAGCACTTCTTTCGTCGGGTACTTGTCGGACAGCACAGGCACTTTGTCGTAGTCAGCTTTCAACTCAGGCAAAATTTGATCGTCCAAATACGCAGTCCCGGCCATTTTGTCAGCCAGACCGAGAGCGAGCATAATTTCCGTCACGTGCTGGTTCATGGTGACAGCGCGTTTTGGTGCTTCCGGATAAGTCATTTCGATGCCGTTGTTGACGATTGTCACTGGCTTGTTTTCGCCAGCGGCAGGCTGGGCAGCTTGCTCCGAGCCTGGCTTGGTAGCAGCTTGTTCAGGAGCTGCCGGTGTTGCGGAACCACACGCAGACATGAGCAGCATGATTGCAGTCACAGACGCGAACCAAAATCCTTGCAAGGCTTTCTTTTTCTTAGGTGTTTTATTCATTTGTTTTGTTACCCTCTCTTCTTTTCATGTTCTCTGTACGATGAAAACAATCGTTATGCAAATCGTAATTGTTACGAATTACATCTACACTATACGGAAAGCCGCTCCGTTTGGCAATACAGGAAATGGCATCCCCCCTCTCCACGTGTTGCTGCCACGATGATACCCATAGAAAAAAGCACCCCCCAGTTTTCCAATCGGGAGGTGCTCGACATACGCAGACATATCTATAGATCCAGCGTTTGTGGAGCGCCTTTTCTAAAGATTGCTTCTACATCTGTCCCATCCTCGTGGGTCGATTGCAAATGATCTCATGGCAGGTCTCCTGGCTCACGAATCAACATGCCTAGTTCCCTTCCCATTTTTCGTCTCGCGAAAAACAGTGGTTGCTGCGTACTAGGCACTCCTCGTTTACAGTGGCGGGACCGCGCCGGATTTTCACCGGACTTCCCTATTAAGCTGGCGGAACCAAACGATTCCAGCCAGCACCATCAGATTCATATGAAATTGTGTGTTTCGTGATCGTTAGCCAATCACAGTCAATTGTTTCGGGAACTTGCTCAATACTTCCACGCCTGATTCGGTTACGAGCACATCGTCTTCAATGCGCACGCCGCCTACTCCCGGTACGTAAACGCCTGGCTCGATGGTGAACACCATGCCCGGGCGAAGCGTTTCCTGATTTTGACCATGTACGGACGGATATTCGTGCACATCCATGCCCAAACCGTGTCCCAGTCGGTGCATGAAGTATTCGCCATAGCCTCGCGCGGCAATCAAGTCGCGAGCGGTCTTGTCGAGATGGGCAAAAGTCACGCCTGGACGAACCTCTGCAATCGCCGCCTCATTCGCCGCAAGCACTGTCTCGTAAATCTCGCGCAGTTGTTCGCTGACTTCCCCGACGGCAAACGTGCGGGTAATATCCGAAACGTAACCATCAGCTGCTACGCCGATGTCAAACAGCAGCAAATCGCCTTCCTGCACCTGGCGCGACCCTGGCGTTCCATGCGGCAATGCCGATTTTTCGCCTGCCAGTACCATCGTGGAAAAGGATGGGCCATCTGCTCCCAGACGCTTCATCTGAAATTCCAGTTCCGCGACAATCTCCATTTCGGTCTGACCGACTTTGAATTTTTTCAACGTCTCGCCAAGCGTATCTTCGATCAGTTGAACCGCATTTTTCAAACGGGCAACTTCATCTGCCGATTTGATCAGGCGCATTTCACGAAGCGGTTCTTCCACATCGGTGTAGCTCTGCGCACCGACGACTTGTCCCATGGCTTCGAAGCGTTCTACCGTCATGTGGCTTTTCTCGATGCCCAGCTTGGACAAGCCCGCTGGCAACGCCTGCTTGAGAATCTCGTACGGATTGTCCGTATCCGTATGTGTAAGAATCGTCTGAACAAACGATGCTGCCACCGCCGCTTCCCGATCAAGGGCAGGCACAATCAGCGAAGGCTCGCCTTGGGCCGGAATGATCAGCCCCATAAAACGCTCGTGCGGATCAGTAAAAAACCCGGTCAAATAGTAAACATGCTTGGGAGAAGTGATCAATACCGCGTCTAACTCATGGTTTGCCAAAAAATCGTGCAGCTTCGAAATACGCTCCTGGAACAACTGCGTCACCTTCTCTTTCGACAATATTCTACCCCTGAGAATACCATTTTCCTGCCTAAAAAAGAAGAGAGAAGCGGAAAATTCTCTCATGAATCCTCCAGCATATGCCCAAAGAAAATAAGCCAGCAGACGCGAAAAAAGGGGCAGCCTGGACGCTTGTGTCCCTACTGCCCTTCGCACTACAACTAATTTTTCATCCGTGGATCAAGCGCATCCCGCAAGCCGTCGCCAATCAGGTTGAAGCCAAGTACGGTCAACATGATCGACAGTCCGGGAAAAATAACCGTCCACGGCGCTTTTTGAATGTATTGACGGGAATCGGAAAGCATTTTCCCCCACTCAGGCTCCGGTGGCTGCGCACCGAGTCCAAGGAAGCCGAGTGCCGCCGCTTCAATGATCGCAGTAGCAATCCCCATCGTCCCTGTCACGATGATCGGAGCCAGGCTGTTCGGCAAAATGTGCTGCATAATGATCCGGGAATCTTTCATTCCGATCGCGCGCGCCGCCATGACGAACTCTTCTTCCTTCAAGCTGAGAACCCGCGAGCGAACCAGACGTCCAAAAGTCGGAATGTTGATAATGGCAATCGCCAACAGCGCGTTTTGCAAAGACGGCCCCAAAATCGCGACAATCGCAATCGCCAACAAAATGCTTGGGAACGCCAGCATAATATCAAAAATGCGGGAGATCAGCGTGTCAATCCATTTGCCGTAAAATCCGGCGAGCAAGCCGAGAATCGTTCCGGCGACGACCGAGCCGATGACGGAAAAGGTGCCTACCCACAAGGAAATGCGCGCCCCGTACACGACGCGGCTGAACACGTCCCGCCCGTTGTAATCCGTTCCAAACCAGTGCTCCCCCGATGGCGGCTTGTTTTTCATGACCAGCTCGCCTTCATCATAAGGATACGGCGCGATCATCGGAGCAAACACAGCGACCGCCACGAAAAACAGGATAATCGCCAATCCGACCATCGCCAGCTTGTTCTTGCGCAGCGCTCTCCACGCTTCCCGCCAAGGAGAGACTACTTCTTCATCCTTTACTTTCCAGGTCACAGTCTGTACGTGAGTTTCTGCCATATCTCCTTTGTCCCTCCTCTAGCGGTATTTAATGCGCGGGTCAATGTAAGCATACAGAAGGTCGACCAAGAGATTGATCAGTACGAAAATCGTAGCGATCACCAAGATGCCGGACTGGATCACCGGATAATCCCGGTTTCCGATGGCTGTGAAAATGTAGCGGCCGACGCCGGGCCAGCCAAAAATCGTTTCGGTCAGCACCGCTCCCCCCAGGAGCAAGCCTGTTTGCAGACCAATCACCGTCAACACTGGAATCATCGCATTTTTCAATGCATGCTTGTACACGACCCAGAACTGCGCCAAGCCTTTTGCCCGGGCTGTTCTGACGTAATCCGCACGCATCACTTCCAGCATGCTCGATCGGGTAATCCGGGCGATAATCGCCATCGGAATCGTTCCGAGAGCCACTCCGGGCAGGATCAAATGCTTGACCACTTCCCACAGCTGATCCCACTGTCCAGCCATAATCGTGTCCAGTATATAGAACTGCGTAATGGCCTCTACAGGATTACGCGAATTGTCGCGACCAACGGATGGCAGCCATTTCAGTTCTTGCGCAAAGAACCATTGCTCCATCAAACCTAGCCAAAAGATTGGCATTGAGACACCGATCAAGGCGATCAACATCGCACAGTAGTCAAACCAGGAGTTTTGCTTCCACGCAGACAAAATTCCTGCGTTCACTCCGATAATCACAGCGAAAAGCATGCTGACGATCGTCAGCTCGGTAGTAGCGGCCAAATACGGCCCGATTTCTTGCGTGATGCTTGCTCCGGAATGCAGGGAAACTCCCAAATCTCCGGTGATGATTTGCTTCAAATAGTCAAAGTATTGAATGTACCACGGATTGTTCAAGCCTAAAACTTCCCGTAAATCTTCAATCGCTTTCGGACTTGCTTTCTCTCCCAATATGGTCAGAGCCGGATCACCTGGGATGGCACGGATGATGGAAAATACGACGATGGACATGCCCAGTAGAACGGGGATGAGCATAAAAATTCTTCGGATGCTGTAGGATAGCAATGCCATCTCCTCGCTTTCCTTACAAAAAGATAATGGCTAGGTGCAAAAAGAAAGGGTAAGAAGAGGTTTTCTCCTCTTACCCTGCTTGGCTTTCACATTCCATCCGGTTTTACTGGAAGTCAACCTTTTCCAGACTCTCGGAGCCTTTTGGATGCGGCTTGTAGTTGATGATGTTCGCTTTGGCAGCCAATGCTGGCGTAGAGTGAGCCAGTGGCACCATCGGCACGTCCTTGAAGATCAGTTCTTGCACTTGCAGGTACAGCTTCTCGCGCTCTTCCTTGGTCGTAGCGGACTGAGCAGCCATCAAGAGCTTGTGCGCATCTTCATTTGCCCAGCGCGTACGGTTGTTTCCGCCGATGTTGTTTTTATCCAGCAAAGTCGCCAGGAAGTTGTCCGGGTCGCCGTTGTCGCCGGTCCAACCGAGCATGAACATTTCTTGCTCGCCTGCTTTTGTTTTTTCCAGGTAAGTCGCCCATTCCATCGTCACGATTTCAGCTTCTACGCCGATTTTTTTCAGGTCTTGCTGGATTGCCTCGGCAATTTTCACGCCATCAGGCATGTACGGACGAGCAACTGGCATTGCCCAGAACTTGATTTTGAAGCCGTTCGGGAAGCCTGCTTCGGTCAAAAGCTGCTTCGCTTTGTCAATGCTAAATTCACGATCCTTGATGTTGCCGTTGTGGCCCCAGATCGATGGTGGCATTGGGTTCACAGCCGGTTGGCCAAGTCCTGCAAAGAATGCTTCGATGATAGCTGGCTTGTTGATCGCGTATGCGAGTGCTTCACGAACTTTTGGATTGTCGAGTGGCTTTTTCTCCACGTTGAAACCGACGAAGCCGATGTTCATGGATGGACGCAGGATCAGTTGCAGATCCTTGTTGTCTTTTACCGTTTGCGCGTCATCCGGGTTCACACCGTCCATCATGTCGATTTCGCCAGAGGTCAGTGCTGTCAAGCGAGCCGTGTTTTCAGGGATAACCTTGAACACGAGTTTGTCGAGTTTAGGGAAACCAGCGTTCCAGTAGTCAGGGTTTTTCTCCAGCGTAATGGTGTCATTGCGCTTCCACTCTACGAACTTGAACGGCCCGGTTCCTACCGGATTTTCGTTGAATTTCTCAGGTCCCATATCCTGTACCGCTTTTGGCGAGGCAATCGCGAAGCAGGACATGCCCAGGTTTTGAATGAATGGCGCGAGGGGGCGGTTCAGGGTGAACTTCACCGTTTGCGCATCTACCGCTTCTACAGACTTGATGACATGGTTTTCGTCGCCTTTGTAGCCGCCGAACATGTCGTTGTAGTATTCGAAGCCTTCTTTGTTATGTTGCGGATGGCTCTTGTCGCTCCAGCGCTCGAAGTTCCATTTCACGGCTTCTGCATTGAAATCGGTGCCGTCATGGAATTTGACTCCACTGCGCAAATGGAAGGTGTACGTCAAGCCGTCCGGAGAAATTTCCCACTTTTCCGCCAGAGAAGGAACAACTTCTGTGCTTTCTTCGGCGTAACCTACCAGTGTATCGAACACGTTTTCCGTCACCTTGAACGATTCGCCATCGGTTTGAGCGATCGGGTCGAGACCGACTGTATCGCCGCCGCGGCCTACGATCAATTGCTTAGGCCCCGATTTGGCTGGCTCAGGTGCTGGAGTCGCTGCCGGAGTTTCTGTCTTTGGCTGTTCTGCCGGCGCTTGTGTCGTTTGAGAACCGCTGCATCCAGCAAGCAACATGCCCAGAGCCAACAGGCTGGTCATGGCTGCGGAGAGAACTCTCTTCTTCATGAAAACATCCCCCTCTTCTAAAATGAAAGCATGTTACATTAATCCATCATCATCCGTGTCGCTCCTGCCTCGCATCCCCCCTTTAAAAAGGCTTCCTTTTCATCAGGCGGTCATCCTCGTGTGCGGCTTTACTGTTTGTACAGATGACAGGCCACAAAATGTCCATCACCCACGTCCTGAAAAGCGGGACGAGTTGAGCGGCATTCTTCTGTCACGTGGGGGCAGCGAGTATGGAACGTACAGCCGCTCGGCGGATTCGCCGGGCTTGGCACGTCACCTTGCAAGATCACCCGTTCCCGTACATCATCCGGGTCCGGAGTCGGCACCGCAGACAATAGTGCTTTTGTATAAGGGTGGAGCGGGTTCGAGTAAAGTTGTCCGCTCGTCGTCAATTCGACAATTCGGCCGAGGTACATCACACCCACCCGGTCGCTGATGTGACGCACCACGCTCAAATCATGGGCGATAAACAAGTAGGTGAGGCCCATTTCCTTTTGCAAATCTTGCATGAGATTGAGCACCTGCGACTGAATGGACACGTCAAGCGCGGACACAGGCTCATCCGCTACAATCAGCTTGGGGTTGAGCATGAGCGCTCTGGCGATGCCGATCCGCTGACGTTGCCCGCCGCTGAACTGGTGCGGGTAGCGCCTCGCGTGGTAGCTGCTCAGCCCCACGACTTCCAGCATTTCCTGCACTCTTTTTTTGCGCTCGGAACTCGTCCCGATTTTATGTACGACAAGTGGCTCTTCCAGAATCTTCTCAATATTGTGACGAGGATTCAGAGAGGCGAACGGATCTTGAAACACGATCTGCATATCGCGCCGCATTTTGCGCATCTCATCTGTGGAAAGTGCTGTAACGTTGACACCGTCAAACGTGATTTCGCCTGCGGTAGGCTCAATCAGCCGAAGCAGCGAGCGTCCCGTCGTGGACTTGCCACAGCCGCTCTCTCCGACCAATCCGAGCGTCTCCCCGCGCTTGACGGCGAACGAGACATCATCGACGGCCTTCACCACACCTACTTCCCCGCCCAGGACGCCACCTGTGATGGGATAATACTTTTTCAAGTTTTTTACGACGAGTAGTTCTTCTGTCAACGGGCATGCTCCTTTCGGGTTATTCACTCAGCCAGCAGCGGGAAAAATGGTTGTCTCCTACCGCTTTGAGCTGCGGCATTTCGCTGCGGCAAAGGTCTGTCGCCTGATCACAACGAGGTGCAAAGCGGCATCCGACCGTGAGCGAGCCTGGGATCGGCACATTCCCCGGAATCGAGTAGAGCCTTTCCTGCGACTCTTCCAGCTTCGGCAAGGAATTGAGCAGCCCTTTTGTGTACGGATGTTTGGGCTTTTTCAAAATGGTGCGGACATCCCCTTCTTCGATGACATTGCCCGCGTACATGACGACAACTCTGTGGCACATTTCGGCAACCACGCCCAAGTCATGGGTGATGAGCAAAATCGCCGTCTGCGCTTCCCGGTTGAGCTGCCGCATCAAGTCGAGAATTTGCGCCTGAATCGTCACATCGAGAGCCGTCGTCGGCTCGTCCGCAATCAAAAGCTCCGGATTACAGGCCATAGCCATGGCAATCATGACACGCTGTCTCATCCCGCCGGAGAGCTGGTGCGGGTATTCATCGACAATCGCTTCGGCTCGCGGGATTCCCACTTTTTTCAACATGTCGATGGCGCGATCCCGCGACTGTTTTTTGCTAGCCTTTGTATGTAATCGAATGGCCTCGCCGATCTGATTCCCGATCGTGAAAACGGGGTTCAGAGATGTCATCGGCTCCTGGAAAATCATCGCGATTTCATTTCCGCGTATGTCTCTCATCCGCTTTTCATTGGCTGTTACGAGGTCTTCCCCTTTGAACTTGATTGTTCCCCCGACGATTTTTCCCGGCGGATTGGGCACCAGCTTCATGACAGACAGGGAAGTGACGCTTTTTCCACAGCCTGACTCGCCGACTATGCCCACTACTTCTCCTTTGTTAACCGTGATCGTCACGCCATCAACGGCAGGGATTTGGCCGCGGTCCGTGAAAAAGTGCGTTTGCAGGTTTTCAATTTGCAGGACAGGATCTGACACGTGGCTCACCTCTCTTACCGATATATTCAGTAGAAAAAGATCTATCAGTAGACATTATGCCATTAATACAATTTTTTGGCAACACAATAAATTCTAACTATTATATTTTTACTGACTATATAGAATATTCTCCTTCACCTTCTCCATTTCCTTCCAGAAAATGTTTTTGAAGCCCACATCTCAGACACAGTCTGCGTTATGCCGTTTGGGACATCTTGTCCGAGCCTGTCCATGCGCACAAAAAAAGCCCGTTTTGGCGGGCCTTTTGTCACTGGGGCTTTGTACACCCCTTCTTTTTGCGCGTAAACAAAATCTATGGCTCGAAAAAACTTCCTACCCAATCGACAAACATTTGCGCACCGTTTTTGATGCTGTCACCCAGTGTCAGTCCCACCCGGCTCACGTAATTGACCATTTTCTCCGGCCCGGCAGTCTGGACCTGCTTGCCCATCACCGCGATTTCCATCTGGCCTTGATCCACTTTTTTGATGTAAAAGGTTTGCGCCTTTTCTTCCGGCACACCGCTTACTTTGGATATGCCCCGCTCCGCCGTTTGCAGCCCAAGCACCACACCGATCAAAAGGACGACCAAAAGCCCCGTCAGCTTCACCGTCACGTTCATGCCCATCACCTCTTCGCAGGCTCTTGCGATTCCGTTTTGCTTACCTTCTCAGCCTGCAAGTAATAAGCGGCAAAAACATCGGCCAGCGCCTCCGCCGTATTCAGGCTTTCCTGCAACGTATTTCCCGTTCCACCTATTTCCATTAACATGCTTCCCGAAGAGATGGACTGATTATACTCGCCGTGATCGGTTTTTCCGCCTTTTTCCATCACTCCGCGTGACAGCTCAGGGTACATTTTCTCCATCAGATTGTGCAGGTCTGTCGCAAACGCTTCGTTCTTCTCGTAGCTTTTGTTGCGCTTGCCGATGACGAACATGACTCTTGCGTATGTTTTGCCTTTGATCGTTACGGTAGTAGTTTCGCGCGGAGCCGTGTCGCGGTGCAGGTCGAAAAAGTAGTGCAGCTCGCGATTTTTTTCCACGGCAGCCTTGACCACCTGCAACGATTGGGCGTATGACAGGGCGTAGTCCATTTTCTTGTTCAACAGTTGCTGGTAAATGTCGTCCTTGCTAACCTCCGAGCCGATCCCCCGCTCGTTCAGTTCTTCGCTCAGACGCTGGCTGACCAAAGAGATGTTTCGCGTAGGATGATCGACAGCCGTTCCTACAGGCTTTGTCTCACTAAACCACGACTCGCGGTTGTGCGAATTGTAGACGAACACGATTTTCTTGCCGCCTGTCGACACCGGCTTTGCTACCGGAGCCGGAGCGGGCTTCTCTTCTTCCTGCTTCGCCGCTTCTTGTGTCGCTGGCTCTACAACCGGAACGAGCTGGGAAGTATCCGCCACTCGCGTTGGGTACTCTACGTAAAAATCAGCCAACGACGCACCTTTTCCCTGAACGACAAAGCGGGCGTCTTCTGTCGTTACCATCCCCGGCAGCTCTCTGCCAAGCAGACTGCGCAAATCTCCGGGTTGAATGTTCGTCGCGAGCTGAAAAAGAAAGCCCGTCACGCTGTTGGATCTGGCATCGCCCGAAGCTTGCACGGTGGCAGACAACGCTGGAATCTCCTGCCCCATCCAGTTGAGTATCGCCAGGCTCGATATATGCGAAGCCGCCTGCTGGATGGCGGAGGAGGTGATTGCGAGGCGATTTCCTCCCAGCGAAAACACACCCGTCATGACGAACAAAAAAGCGGTTATGAATGAAAGAACAGCGAATTGGCGTTGGACTAGGGTCGCCATCAGTCTCACTCCTCTGGCTGTAGCATGGACAAGCACGCATGCTTTCTTTCACGCTTGTCTATGCTTTAGCCTATGAGCCTCATAGAGACGATAGAACCCTTTTCTAGCTCAACTCTCCCAATCTAGTTATTTTCATCCTTCAGCCGTCTAGTGAGTGTAGGCGGCGCTATTATCTTCATTCACAGCCTGATGCAGAGATCGATTCAAGCCTGTGGCAATCACATTGGCAACTCCTTCAATGAAGTCATCCACTTCTTTGGGCGTGACGACCAAATCTTGCCCCAGCGGCCGCAGCACTTCGTGGATCAGTTGCCGCTTTTCTTCTTCCGGAAGCGATCCGACCAGCCCCATGAACGTCTTGCGTGATTCCATATCAGGCAGATCATCCTCGGTATACGGTTCCTTGCGTTCGGGAACGGTACTCAGCGACAGCTTGTTGAACGCTCGCTTGCTCTCGACCATGGATTGTCCAAAATGCCCGAGCAAATACGTAATCGCGTCGTTGACGATGGTAGAAGCAAAAACAACGGTCGGCACTCCGACCGCAATGACCGGAATCCCGAGAGTAGCCTGATCAATCGATTTTCGCTTGTTGCCCACGCCTGAGCCGGGGTGTATGCCCGTGTCGGATACTTGAATCGTCGTGTTTACGCGATGCAGAGCGCGAGAGGCCAGCGCATCGATACAGATGACGAAGTCCGGCTTGCTTTTTTCTACGACCCCAAACACGATCTCGCTCGTCTCGATCCCGGTAATGCCCAAAACACCCGGCGACAGGGCACTGACCTCGCGATAGCCTTCACCCACTGTTTCCGGCGCCAGCTTGTACAAGTGGCGTGTAACGAGCAGATTTTCCACCACCATCGGGCCGAGCGCGTCCGGGGTCACATTCCAGTTGCCGAGCCCCACGACGAGCGCTTTCTTGTCTTTCGTGATCCCCATCTGTTCCAGAAAAGCGGCAAACTCCATCGCGAATCGCTTCGCCACTTGCTCTTCTATGGAAGTATCGTTGTCGCGCAGCTTTGGTACTTCCATCGTCAAATAGCGCCCCGGCAGCTTGCCGATTTGCTTGCCTGCCGCTTCGGTCTGCACGTGCAGTCGCGTCACTTTGATATTCGGCTCACTGTCGTCTGCTTGCAGCCAAATGCCTTCGATGTTGCTTTCGTTTTGCTGCTGGGCCAGCTCGTGCGCCTCCACCGCCAGATCGGTTCGAATCGAGTAGCCTGACAAATCAATGTTGTGCGCCATGTTCCATCGACTCCCTTCACGAAGTAAAAACGGCCATGACCGTTTTCTTCCTGCTACTAGGTTGCTTGAATCCTTTATTTTTATTCCGAATCCTTTCTTGCAAATGGTGTTGGCGCATGCTAGAATTACTTTGTTGTATGACTGTATGTCTATGGTCGTCTAAGGAGGTGACACACATGCCAAACATTAAATCCGCGATTAAACGCACCAAAACAATCGAAAAGCGCCGCGCACACCGTGCTTCTCAAAAGTCTGATCTGCGCACTTCCATCAAGAGCTTTGAGAAAGCTGTCGCCGCTTCTGATGTAGCATTGGCGAAATCCACTCTTCTGGTGGCTGTGAAAAAGCTGGACAAGGCCGCTTCGAAAGGTCTCATTCATAAAAACGCAGCAAACCGTCAAAAGTCTCGTTTGATGAAAAAGCTCAACGTTCTGAGCGCTCCTGTAGCGTAAGAGACCAGCCGAAAAAACCCCGCGAACAATTTGTTCATGGGGTTTTTTTATTGGCTGATTGGCCTATTGGCCGTTGGCACTACCCGGTCGTCCGCTGCCGCTCTGCATGCGCCCGCGCAACAAACAGCTCCAAGGCAAGCCGCTTGTCCACTTGTCCGGACTTCATGCGGAAATCTTCTTCCGCCAAAATGTGCAGCAACTTTTTCAACGAGTCCTCGGAAAAATGCCGCGCCTGCTCCATCGCTTTTTTCACCGCGTACGGATGCATCTTGATCATCCCGGCCATTTGCTGTTGCGAGTAACCGCGCGGTGCCAACTGCTTGACATGCAAAAGCATGCGGAACTGTCTGGCCAGCAAGGCAATCAGCTTGATCGGCTCCTCGCCTGTCTTCATGCAGTCGTACATCATGCGCAATGCCCTGTCCAGCTTGCCTGACGCTACTTGCTCAATCAGCCCGAACACATCCTGCTCCAGCGTCCGTGCGCCAAGCATTTCGATTATCTCATCCGTAATGCTTCCCCCGACTCCTACATACAAGGCCAGCTTCTCCACTTCCTTGTCCAGAAGCCGCAATTCTTGCCCTACGCGTTCCACCAGCTTCATCGCCTGCTGACGTCCGATTTTTGCCTGGTACTTATCCGCTTGCCGTTCCACCCAACCGTACAAGTCAGCATCTTTCAGCAACGGAAACGGAATGACTTTTGCTTTTTGCTGCAGCGTTTTGACGAGCTTTTTCCGTTCGTCCAGCTTCTCTGACTCCGTATGTAAAATCAAGGTCGTATACGGAGGCGGATTTTGCAGATACCCCAGCAAGGCATCCGGATCGCTTTCCACTTTTGTCTGCGGCTTGCTCCCCGTCAAAAAATAAGCCTGTCTGGCGATAACCAGCCGATGCTCGCCCAAAAACGGCAACGTCTCCGCGTCTTGCAAAATGTCTGTCAGCCCTGTCTCCGTGCAATCGTATACGCTCATGTTCAGATCGCGAAACTGCGGATCAATCATCTGATTTTTCGCCAGTGTCAAAAATTCTTCGGCCAGAAATGCCTCCGGGCCATACAACACATAGACCGGCGAAAATTGCTTTTGCCTGATTTCCCGAATCGCCGAGAGGAGTGGCATGCCTGTTCCCTCCCTTTCCTTGCTCTTTCCTGCGTAATTATAGCACAAAACGCTCACCGTGGTTTGCTGTTCGTTGCTCCAGGCACAATCAATCGGCCGCCTGCTTTTTGCGAGCCTGCAACCGCGTTCATCGGTGCAGGAGATGGCGAACCAGCCGCAAGCAGCGATTTTGAACAGAAAAAAACCGCTACCTGTTCGGTCGGCAGCGGTTTTTCCATCCGTTGGCACCTCTATGTAAACGTTCAGGGAAAAGCCCCGGGATTCCTCCTCCCCAAACGGTAAGCAGGGGGTGCTTGATAATGTACTTTACGCACGAATCCCCTTAGTGGTGCCAGTCCCGTTTGAAAAACCACGTTTGCATGTGCAAAGCAGGAGAGACCTTTTTATCAATCGTCGTTCTCTTTATTGCTCTCCCGCTCTTCCTGCTTGTTGTCTTTCTTGTTGTCTTTCTCCTCGTCCTTGTCCCCGTCATCTTTTTCACGCGCAGACTTGTTGTCATCTTCGTCCGATTTCTCTTCCAGTCCAACCGGGAATGACGGTGGCTTATCCTCTGTCACTACTACAGGCTTTGGAACATTTGCGGGCGCTTTATTTGGCGGAGTCGCATTAGCAGCAGGCGGCTTGGCAGGTGGCTTATACTCGGTCTTTGCTGGTGGCTTGTGTGTTTGTTTCTTCGGTGGCGCCTTTTCGGACTTCTTCTCCTCTTCCTTTTTATTCAATGGAGATGGATTAGTGCTTGGAGTAGGAGCTTCCGGGCCGTAAACAACCGGATCTTTCGTCACGACAGGCGGTGTGCTGTCCGCACCATTTTGAAACGCATCCGGCTGCAGCGGCTTTTCTTCACTCCCCGAAAACAGCACGCCAACCAGCAAGCAGGCAGCGACTGCCGTACTGCCAATACCAGCCAGCCACACTTTCACTCGCTTCCACTTTTTCGATTCCGCCAGGGAAGACGACTTGCGCTTAACTTCGAGAGTAGGCAAGGATTCCTCTAGCACAGCAGATTGCACAACCGCAGGCTTCGCTGCGGCGGATTCCAGACGCGGCAGAATCGAATCTACAATGCTGATTGAGGGTACGACAGGGGGCAACTGCTCTAGCTTTTGCGACACAGTTTTCAGACGGTTGTACATAAGTTGCAGGTCAGCATCTTTTTGGATGAGGTTGCGCAGCACTTGCTGCTCTTGCACTGACAAATCCCCATCCAGATCCCGCTGCATGCATTCCCAAATTTCTTCGTTGGTCATCAACCGATCCCCCCTTTCTGGTAGTCGTACAACAGTTCCTGCAACTGTTGCCTAGCCCGAAACAAATACGATTTTACCGTGTTAAGCGGCAAATCCAATGCTTCCGCGATTTCCTGGTAAGACAAGTCTTCCAGATAGCGGAGAACTACTACCATCCTGTACTGCCTAGGCAGTTTTCCGATGGCTTCCTGGATGTCGTTTGACAGTCCGGTGAGAAGGATTTCATCTTCTACGTTGTTTCGATCAGGTATGATCAGCTCGTGTTCGTCGATTGAGACCGTTTCCTTCTTCGCGCGAAATTTATCCATACAGACGTTGCTGACGATGCGTTGTACCCAGGTCGAAAACTTCGCCTTTTCCTGATAAGTGTCCAATTTTCGATAAATGCGTATGAGCACTTCCTGAGCCGCATCGAGCGCGTCCTGTTCACTTCCCAGAATGTAATAAGCGCTTCGGTAAACGGAGGTCTCAATGGATCGAAGCAGCTCGACAAGCGCATCATGATCCCCGGTTTGCGCCAGCCTGATCAATTCTGCTTCCTGCATAATCTCCTCTCCCCCCTACAGACGGGTCGCTCATATAAAAGGTTGCAACCATGTTATGTATCCAATTGTTGGGTCTTCCAAATCAGTCCCGCAGACGAGATAATCAGCGTAACCGCCCCTTGCTGATCCGTTCGGTAAACGGCAGCACCGCAGCTTTCCAGACGATGCAGTACCTCGCTCGCAGGATGTCCGTACCGATTGTTCACGCCAACCGAAATGACCGCTGCCTCGGGAGAAACAGCTGCCAGCAGTTCGTCGGTACTGGAGCTTTTGCTGCCGTGATGGGCGACTTTCAAAACGTCGACGGGCGTCAAGCCGTTTTGCACAAGGACCGCCTCTCCGTCCTTTTCCACATCTCCCGTAAATAAGACCGTTTTGTTGTATGCCGTCAGCTGAAGCACGACGGACGCATCATTGCCGCGAAGAGTCGTTTTTCCAGGATGAAGCCATTTCCATTCGATTTCCGGCCCATCCGACCACACCTGACCAGGGGTGCCAGTCGTAATGGGAACGCCTTTTTGCTGGAACATCTGGAGAATCTCCGTCTCTTTCTCCTCCGGTGTTGCAGCATTCACCATCACTTCTCCAAAAGAAAAGCGGGGCACCAGCGCTTTCATTCCACCGATATGGTCCCAATCGCCATGCGTCATGATGACACGGTCAATTTTCTCAATCCCGCGCGACATCAGAAACGGGAGGACGACGTCTTTGCCCACTTCAAACGGGTCGCGCTTTTCCATCCATGGCTCCGCTGCCGGATGGCGCATTGTCCCACCCGCATCCATTAAGTATACCTTCTGATTGCCAATTTCGACAACGATGGAATCCCCTTGCCCGACATCCAGGAACGTGATTCGCACTTCATCGCTGCCTGCGAACGGTTGTCTCGCCGCCGCCAAAAGCCCGAGAAATAAGGCCAAACAGAGCACGACGTCGCGTTTCCGATGAAAACCGAGCTTCCACAAACTGGGCATGCTCCCGAGAAAACAGGCATACAGGAGGAGCCACCACCATTCCGGATGCGGCCAGTAGGTAAATGGAATCAGCCACTGATCCATAGCCAGGAGCGGTTCGTGTACCCAGCTGAGCAAATGGGTAGCCACCCAGACAGGGAGCGTCGCCAGCGCCGGGTGAAGCAAATCAAGCACGATCGCCGCATATCCGAGCGGCAAGACAGAAAAAGACAGCACAGGCGTCACAATCAGATTGACCAGCCAGGAAAGCGGAGAAAACTGGTGGAAATGGTACAGCAGAAACGGAAAAGAGACGAGCTGGGCGGAAACCGTCACAGCCACAAGTGTTCTGATCCACGCAGGCACGCGGACAGCTACTTGCTGGCTGTACGGCACAAACAAAATAAGCCCCAGTGTAACGGCAAAAGACAGTTGGAAGCCGACATGCCACAACTGATACGGATTCGTGGCGAGCATGCCGAGGAGCGCGCCTGCCCAAACCTCTTTTCCATCCAGTCTTTTTCCCACGACCTGACAGACAAGGCCCACTCCTCCCATCAAGCCGGCTCGCACAGCGGAAGCACTGGCGCCAACGAGCAGTACGTAACCCACAAGCAGCAAGACCGTCGCACATAAGCCCCAGCGACGGCTGACGCCCGCTTTTTCCAGCGTCCACAAAAACATCGAGGTCACCAGTGTCACATGCAAGCCGGATATGGCGAGAATATGGCTCAGGCCCAAATTGGTGTACATGGACGCAAGCTGGGGCGTCACCTCCTGACTGACCCCAAGCAGCAACGACTTCATGTATCCCGCCGTTTCTTGATCGGGAAACAAGCGGTCAATCCGGCTCGCTCCCGCCTCCTGCCACTCCTGAAAGCTCCCCCATACGCTTGCCACCGCTTCTGTGCGCACCTCGCCAAATGATGTGTCGCCTGTGACGTGTACCCCTTGCCAATGCAAATAGCGGGCATAGTCAAAAGCATGCGGGTTACGCGCCCCACTCGGCAAAGCCAGCCGGACAAAGGCCGTCAGCTGGCTGCCCGTCCGCCACTTTTCAATCGCAGCTGCTTCCTCAGCCGTACCTAATTGGACGCGAAGAACTATTTTTTCGTTACTGGCAAGCGGTCGCAACCGCTCTTTTTCCTCCCCCCATTCGCTGATGGTGGCAAAAAAACGGGCAGCATCGCCGTCCCGCTTGACGACAGAAGCAATCTCTCCACGAACCCAGACAGCCGCTTGCTGTTCAGCTGATGGTTTCAGCGTGGACGCATGGAGAATCTCGTACCCATAAAAATAGAGACCTGCTAGAATAGAGAGGAAGCAGTAAAAAGCGAGCCGCCTTCGGTAGACAAGCGGAAGAAACGCCAAGACTGCTGCCCATGCGCCGAGAACGCCCGCCATCCAAAAGGACTGGACGTAGGCAGCCAGGAGAAAACCGCTCATTACGGCCAGACTAGCGCCCCAAAGTGACATAGTCTCTCCCTCCGTTCTTTGTCGAACTGTTCTTTTCTTTAGGAGAGTATATCCCTTGGCGTGCGGACAAAAATAGAAGAGACGAGAGTCCTTTTTCCTTAGGCTGTACGACTGTTTTGCGTACAGTCCCAAGCATTCAGAAGAGATTGCGCCAGCTTGCGATACGTGATAGAGTTAGCAGGAGCAATCCAGTGAGAGGAAGAGTCATTTCATATGTGTGGAATCGTAACACTCTACAACAAGCGGCAAATGCCAGTTAGGCAAGAAGCGATCAGCGCGATGACCGGTATCATCCTGCACCGTGGTCCAGACGACGATGGTTTTCATCTCGAAGACAACATCGCCCTGGGCTTTCGTCGTTTAAGCATCATTGACGTGGAAGGCGGGCATCAACCGCTGTTTAACGAAACACGTGACATCTGGATTATTGGCAACGGTGAAGTGTACAACTACAAGGAATTGCAACAATGGTTAAAAGACATCGGTCACGTTTTCCATACCGATTCTGATATTGAAACCATCCTGCACCTCTACGAGGAGGTAGGAACAGAAGCACCTAAACATTTGCGCGGCATGTTCGGCTTTACCATTTACGACTCCCGCAAAAAACGGTTGTTCGGCGCACGCGACCACTTCGGGATCAAGCCGCTCTACTACGTGGAGACGCAAGATTCCATCGGGGTCGCCAGCGAAATCAAAAGCTTATTGGAGATTCCTGGCTTTACGCGCGAAGTAAACCACAACGGTTTTTATCATTACTTGACTTTCCAATACGTGCCTGATCCGGAAACGATGTATCAAGGCATCTATCGCATCCCGCCAGCGCACTCGTTCATCGTCGAAAACGACCAGATCAAGCTGGAACGCTACTGGGACGTGGAGTTCAAGCCGGATGAGAGCAAGCCGTTCTCGTATTTCGTCGAAGGAACCCGCGATGTGATGATGGAGTCGATCGACAAACACCGGATTAGCGAAGTGCCGCGCGGAGCTTTCCTCTCCAGCGGCGTCGATTCCAGCAGTATCGTCGCCATGCTGCGCACCTTTGAGCCGGTGAAAACTTTTTCTGTCGGATCAGACATCCCTGGCTACAGCGAGCTTGATTTCGCCAAGCGCACGGCTGGCTTTTTGGGAACCGAGCACTTCGAGCGGGTAATCAACGCCCAGCAATACATGGACGAATTACCGCGTCTCATCTGGCATCAGGATGAGCCGGTGGCAGACCCTTCTGCGATCTTGCTCTACTTCGTTGCGCAAATGGCAAGCGAGCACGTCACCGTCGTCTTGTCTGGCGAAGGTGCCGACGAATTTTTTGGCGGGTACAACATCTACAGAGAACCTAGCTCTCTCAAAATGTTTTCCGGCATGCCGGGCTGGATGCGCCAGTCCATCGGCTACATGGCCCATCGCCTGCCTGATCAGGTAAAAGGGAAAAACTTCCTCATCCGCGGTTCGAAAACGGTTGAACAACGCTTTTTCGGAAACGCCCTGATTTTCAGCGAAGAGATGAAAAGACGCGTCGTGATGGACGACATCGCACGCTCTGAATCGTACGTTTCGCCGTTTACGATCACCGAAGACATTTACAAGCGCGCCTCCCAGTACGATGATGTAACGAAAATGCAGTATCTGGACATTCACACTTGGCTGCGCGGAAACATTTTGATGAAAGCCGACAAAATGACGATGGCCAACTCCCTGGAGCTGCGCGTTCCGTTCATCGATCTGAAGGTGTTCGAATTTGCTGCGACCATTCCAACGAAGTACAAGATCGCCAACGGCACGACCAAACACGTTCTGCGCGAGGCGATGAAAGACTTCTTGCCGCAGGAAATCAAGTCGAAGAAGAAACTGGGCTTCCCGGTTCCGACGCGCCATTGGCTAAAAAACGAGTTTTACAAATGGGCCAAAGAGATCATTTTCGAATCGAAGGTCGACAATTTGATCAACAAGGCTTACGTGCTCTACATGCTTGACGAGCATCGCGAAGGCAATGCCGACTACAGCCGCAAAATCTGGACGATTCTCGTCTTCATGCTGTGGCACCAAATTTTCATCGAGCAAAAATATACGTTTGATCCGTATGTCAGTCCAAACGTAGACATTCGCCGCAAAAAAAATTCCTTGCAGCACATCGGTTAACTTAACTGGCAAGGAGCGAGTGAAAAAAATTTGCAGACCCTCTCTTACTTTTCGTAGATTGTGACTAGAGCGATTTCACAATCACGCGCGGGGTAAGGGAGGGTCTTTTGTCATGCTTCTCGATTGGTGGGAACGTTATCGCCGTCTCATTCTGATCGTTGCGGCCATCGCTTTTTTGGCGCTCAGCTTTTGGCTTTATCAGCGAGACAACCGCGAAGGGACGGTTGGCGTGCCGATCGCTGCGTCTGCCTATGCGCAGGGCGCAGCGGAGCCGAAAGCGCCATCCGTTGCCACCACGCCAGCGGAGCAAAGAGCCGCACCTGACGCGTCGGTGCCTGCTTCGGCTTCCAGGCAGCTTGCAGCCGGGGCGGCACAAGAGCAAGCTGCTCCGTCTCTTTACGTCGACGTGAAAGGAAAAGTGAAAAAACCGGGGCTGTATCGCTTTGCGCCTGGCAAGCGGGTCGCAGATGCGATCGAAGAGGCTGGCGGAGCGCTTCCACAGGCAGACCTCGATCAAATCAATCTGGCTCAGCCACTCGCTGACGGCACCGCCTTGATCATCCCGGCAAAAGGCAGCAGCGGCACTTCTCCCCTGCCCGGCGTAGGCTTGCCCTCCCCCGCTTCTGTCCAGGTGGGCGTGAATGGTGCTCCAGGTGCGGGGAGCAGCAAGCAACCAGGCAAAACGGTCAATCTCAACTCGGCCACAGTCCAGGAGCTGATGACGTTGCCTGGAATCGGCGAGTCGCGGGCAGCAGCGATCCTGGAATACCGCACGCAAGTCGGTCGTTTTCGCTCGGTCGACGAGTTGAAAAAGGTATCGGGGATCGGGGCCAAGATGTTCGAGAAGATCAAAGACCACATCGTTGCGCAATAAACGATCATCCGGTCATGATTGGCAAAATTGCCACATAGAATGGGAAAAGAATATCGGAGGGAGGTATGCCCATGGATAAAATCGGGTTCATTGGTACGGGCAGCATGGGCAGTATCTTAATTGAAGCATTGCTGTCCGCCAAAGCGCTGTCTCCCAGCCAAATGATCATCACCAATCGCACAATCGAAAAAGCCGAACAGCTCGCAAAGCGGCTTGGCGGGCTGGCGGTCGCTCATAGCAACGCAGACTTGGCCAGAGAAGCCAACATCATCGTGTTGTGCGTCAAGCCGCTGGAATACAGCGAGCTGCTTGCCCAACTCGCCCCTGTTTTGACGGAGGGACATCTGTTCATCACCATTACCAGCCCGATCAAACTGGAGCATCTGGAATCGAAAGTGCCATGCGCCATCGCCCGGGTCGTGCCCAGCATTACCAATGCCGCACAAAGCGGAGTCAGTCTATGCGAGTTCGGGTCGCGGGTTAGCGAGGAGCAACGTCATTACATCCGCAATCTTTTCGCCCACATCAGTACCCCGGTCGAAATCAGCGAACCGTTTTTGCGCATCACTTCGGACATCGCCAGTTGCGGCCCTGCTTTTCTCAGCTACATTTTGCAGCAGATGATTCAAGATGCCGTGGAGGAGACAAACATTTCTCCAGAGGCTGCTACGTATTTGACCTCGCAGATGCTGATCGGCGTGGCTGACTTGCTTCGGGAAGAAAAATTTACGCTCCCTTCCTTGCAGCAACGGGTCTGCGTCCCGGGAGGCATCACCGGAGAAGGTTTGATTCCTTTGCAAAGTAAGTTTCCAGGCATTTTCAGAGAAGTATTCCAGCGCACACGAGCGAAATTTTCCGAGGATCAGGAACTGCTTGACCGTTACTTGAATGAGCAGCCGCAGTAGCTTGCATATGTGCTGATCGTTGCACAGGTCGATTATAAAAGATCGCGTGACGGGTACGCTTGACCAGACGCATGACAGGCTTCGTGACAGTATGCTTGACCGGGCGCGTGATGGGCTGCGTGATAGTACACTTGACCGGGCGCGTGATAGGCTGCGTGACAGTACACTTGACCGGGCGCGTGATAGGCTGCGTGACGGATACGCTTGACCCGGGCGCGTGATAGGCTGCGTGACAGTACGCTTGATCAGGCGCCGCGTGACAGGCTTGCTTGCCGGACCCGCACGCAGATAATCAAAAAGGAGTGGGACGCCTGCTAATGCAAGCTCCACTCCTTTTTTCCGTTTGGATCATCAAGCTTCCTCTTCTAACCAGCAGCGGTGGCTAACAACAGAAGTAGCAAGCAAATAATCTTGTATGGTTGTTCACTCGAATCGATTAGCGAACGACGATGTTGACCAGTTTGCCAGGAACGGCAATGATTTTGACGATCGTTTTGCCATCGATCAGTTCTTTGATCATGTCGTTGTTAAGCGCCAGCTCTTCCATTTGTTCCTTGGTCGAATCGGAAGCGATCAGCAACTTCTCTTTGTTCTTGCCGTTGATCTGGATGACGATTTCCACTTCGTCCTCCACCAGCTTCGACTCATCGTAAGTTGGCCATGCTTCGTAGGAGATCGTTTCGTTGTGTCCGAGCTTCTCCCACAGTTCTTCACCCAAGTGCGGAGCGATTGGCGACAACATTTTTACGAAGTCTTCCATGTACGATTTCGGCAGAACGTCTGCTTTGTACGCTTCGTTCACGAATACCATCAGTTGGGAGATACCTGTGTTGAAACGCAGGCCCTCGTAGTCTTCGGTTACTTTTTTCACGGTTTGATGGTAAACGCGCTCCATGCTCGTCGCTTTTTTCGTATCGACGATTTTCTCGTTCAGCTGGCCGTTGTCTTGCACGAACAGGCGGTATACGCGGTCCAGGAAGCGGCGCGCACCATCGAGGCCTTTTGTCGACCAGGCGATGGAAGCATCCAGCGGCCCCATGAACATCTCGTACAGGCGGAGCGTATCAGCGCCGTGGCTGTGTACGATATCGTCAGGGTTGACGACGTTGCCTTTGGATTTGCTCATTTTTTCGTTGTTTTCGCCGAGGATCATTCCTTGGTTAAACAGCTTTTGGAATGGCTCCTTGGTAGGTACGACGCCGATGTCGTACAGGAATTTGTGCCAGAAACGGGAGTACAGCAAGTGCAGTACCGCGTGCTCTGCTCCACCGATGTAGATGTCGACTGGCAGCCATTCTTTCAGCTTTTCCGGATCAGCCATGGCTTGATCGTTGTGCGGATCGATAAAGCGCAGGAAGTACCAGCAGCTGCCCGCCCATTGCGGCATCGTGTTGGTTTCGCGGCGCGCTTTCATGCCTGTTTCCGGATCGACGGTGTTCAGCCAGTCGGTAATGTTGGCAAGCGGCGATTCGCCCGTGCCGGATGGCTTGATTTCTTTTGTTTTTGGCAGCATAATCGGCAGTTCGGATACGGGAACAGTTTTCATCGTGCCATCTTCGAGGTGCAAAATCGGAATCGGCTCACCCCAGTAGCGTTGACGGCTGAACAGCCAGTCGCGCAGACGGTAGGTCACTTTGCGATTTCCTTTGCCTTCGGCTTCCAGCCATTCGATCATTTTGTTGATCGCCTGCTCTTTGTTCAGACCGTCGAGCATGCCGGAATTGATATGCTCTCCATCGCCTGTGTACGCTTCTTTGGAAATGTCTCCACCCGCGATTACTGCTTTGATCGGCAGGTCGAATGTTTTTGCAAATTCATAGTCGCGCTCGTCGTGTGCAGGTACCGCCATGATCGAGCCGGTTCCATAGCTGATCAGCACGTAGTCCGCGATCCAGATCGGCAGGCGCTCGCCGTTTACCGGATTGATGGCGTATGCCCCGGTGAATACCCCTGTCTTTTCTTTTGCCAGGTCTGTACGTTCCAGATCGCTTTTGTGTTTGGCTTGCTCCAGATAAGCTTCTACGGCTGCTTTTTGCTCTGGGCTGGTAATCTGCTCAACCAGTTTGTGCTCTGGAGCGAGTACCGCGTAAGTAGCGCCGTAGAGCGTGTCCGGGCGCGTCGTGAAGACGGTAAAGCTTTGATCGTGTCCGTCGACGGCAAAAGTAACTTCTGCCCCTTCGGAGCGGCCGATCCAGTTGCGCTGCATTTCCTTGATGCTCTCCGGCCAATCCAGCTCTTCCAGGTCTTGCAGCAGTCTTTCCGCATAGGCCGTAATTTTCAGCACCCATTGCTTCATTGGACGGCGCTCGACTGGATGTCCGCCGCGCTCGCTCTTGCCATCGATGACTTCTTCGTTTGCCAGCACCGTTCCCAGTGCAGGGCACCAGTTTACAGCTACTTCGTCAATGTACGCCAAGCCGTGCTCATACAGCTTCGTGAAAATCCACTGGGTCCATTTGTAGTAGTGCGGGTCAGTCGTGTTGATCTCTCTGTCCCAATCGTAGGAGAAGCCCAAAGACTTGATTTGGCGGCGGAACGTGTTGATATTTTTTTCCGTGAACTCCGCAGGGTCATTGCCTGTGTCGAGCGCGTATTGCTCAGCAGGCAGACCAAACGCATCCCAGCCCATTGGGTGAAGCACGTTGTAGCCTTGCATCCGCTTCATGCGAGACAAAATATCGGTAGCCGTATAGCCTTCCGGATGTCCGACGTGCAGCCCTGCACCGGAAGGGTACGGGAACATATCGAGAGCGTAAAACTTTTGCTTGCCTGGGTCTTCTGATGTTTTAAAGGTTTTGTTTTGCTCCCAGTATTGTTGCCATTTTTTTTCGACTTCACGATGACTGAAAACCATGGTAGAGCACTCCCATCTTGAAATAGGTAAAAAAGTAGAAAACTTGGCTATGCCAAGCTGTTGCCAACATCATGATCCAAACTGCCTTTCGGCCATATAAAGAAAACCTCACGCCCCAATCGCTTGAACGAAAGGGACGAGAGGTTTGTTTATACTCCCGCGGTACCACCCACATTGGCGAATGCAAAGCATCCACCCGCTTAAATCCGTAACGGGGATGAGCCGCCCACCCTTACACAACCATATTAGAATGGCCTTCAAGGCGAGTGCTGAGAGGCGAGTTCGGACGATCCCGGGTTGACTTGCACCTGCCGTCAACTCTCTGTATGCTCGCGGGGCATATTCCTACTATTCCTCTTAAACGCGTCGAAATTTGCAGTTATAACGCCATTATAGTCAATTGGAACCAACCATGTCAAACTTTATGGCTTGCGTGCGGAAAAAAACAGGCGCTCGCTCGCTTCCTGCGGTGGCAAGTCCGAATAGTCTGCCGTAATGACGATGTCCGTGAACCCGGCCTCCGCGAGCCAGCGCATCAGTTGCACAGGCTGGTAAGCTCTTTGCCAATGCTCCTCCTCCATCCGCTCGTACAAGCCGTTTGGCTGGCGGATGAAAAAGGTCAGCTGATGCTCTACTTCCAGGCGAAGCGGGTCGCAGAAACATTGCCAAATGTACGAAACCTCGTCGTCGACGTAGGTGAACGTCTCGTCTCCGAAAACGTGCAGCATCTTGTACGGACTGTGCACATCAAACAAGAAGCTTCCCCCTGGAGCAAGATGAGCGAACACGCGTCGAAACGTCTCTTGCACGTCCGCCTCTTCTGTCAAGTAGCTGAGAGAGTCGCACAAGGAAATGACCGCATCGGCTTCCGGCAAGGAAAGCTCGCGCATATCTTGTTCCACCCACGCTACCTCTACTTGCTCCTGGCGCATTTTATCGTAGGCAATCGCCAGCATTTCGGCTGAGAGGTCGACACCTGTGACGCGATAGCCCCGCTTCGCCAGCGGAATGGCGATCGTCCCTGTCCCGCAGCCGAGATCGATAATCCGCTTGGGTGCGCTGCCTTTTTGCCAGCTGCGCTCAATCCAGTCGAGCCACTGATCGTAGGGGGTGTCTGCCATCAACGCATCGTAGACGGCGGCCATGTGTGCGTAGGCCATCTTTATTACCCTTGCACAGCGAAGGAAACCTCTTCTGCATCCTTCCACAGGCGCTCCAGGTTGTAAAACTCGCGATCTTCCCGGTGGAAGACGTGAATGACGATATCTCCCAGGTCAACCAGCACCCAGCGTCCTTCGTCTGCCCCTTCAATCCCGCGAACATCATAGCCGTTTTTATGGGCCTGGTCGCGAATCTCGCGCACGATTGCCTGTACTTGGCGCTCGTTGTTTCCGTGGCAAATCATGAAGTAATCTGCAATGACGGACAGCTTGCTGATGTCCAGCACCTTGAGATTTTCTGCCTTTTTGTCATCGGCTGCCTTCACTACCAAGCGAGCCAACTCTTCTACTGTTTTAACCATCAAAACCCTCCTTCTCTCCCTTTGCGGGATACCAGATCGTTATAGGCAATCAGCGTCAACGGATAAACCGTTTTCTGCTTTTCTATCAAAAACTGAATGGTGCCGCCCAAAGCTAGTGCCAAGGCTTGATCCAAATTCTTTTCAGCCAGCGCGCGAATCTCGTCGACACCAGGAAAAATGCGGTTCGGTTCTATATAGTCTGCCACACAAACGACTTTTTCTAACAGGGACATCCCCGCTCGCCCCGTCGTGTGGTAGCGAACGGCTTGCAAAATATCCGTATCTGTCACACCGAGATCCGTCTGGATGACGATCGCCCCGGCAAAAGCGTGCCACAGCTCTTTTTCCCCTTCCAGAAGCTCTGTCGGCATATCGTGGCGAACGAGAATTTCGAACATTTTCTCCACGGGCCAGCATTTGCAGTAGTCGTGCAACAGCCCTGCAAGCTCCGCTTTGTCCGGGTCAGCCCCGTAGCGAACGGCAAGGTTGCGAGCTGACTGGGCGACTCCGAGCGTGTGGTTGAAGCGCTTTTCATGCATTTGCGCCCGAATGCGGGCAAGCAGTTCTTCCCGATTAGTCAAGAGTTTCATAGAATCGGTTCTCCTTTATATAGCGCTCCACAGCAGCTGGCACCAAGTAGCGGATGCTTTTGCCCGCAGCCGCCTTTTCGCGGATCAACGTGGAAGAGATGTCCCAAACCGGCATCTCCACAAAAGTGACGTACTCGCTTGCCTCCCGATCCAGCTCGGTGCCCGGCCGGGCGAGTCCTATAAAGCGTACCATGCGAAGCAGCTCTTGGAACTGGTACCATTTGGGCAAGATTTTGACCATGTCTCCCCCAATAATAAAAGAAAACTGACAATCAGGGAACTGCTGTGTTAGCTGAACCATTGTGTCGTAAGTGTATGACGGGCCTTCTCTTCTCAGCTCGATATCCGTGACGCGAAAAGCCTCGTGATCGGCCACAGCCATCTGAACCATGTTCAGGCGATGCTCTGCCAATGTCAGACTGTCCCTCTGTTTGTGCGGAGGAATGTGCGTCGGCATGAACCAGATTTCATCAAGCCCGGCCTGTTCCCTGGCTTGTTCTGCTGCCAGCAAATGACCGCAGTGGATCGGATCGAATGTCCCGCCCATCATCCCTACTTTTTTGACGGCATGCTTCATGGCGGTAGTCCTTATGGTTACGGCAGCTTGATGGTCTTGTGCTCCCGTGACTCTTTGTACAAGACAACCGTATGGCCGATCAGCTGTACCAGCTCGGCACCCGCACCTGCTGCCAAATCTTCTGCTACCTCGTGTTTGTCATCGCTGTTGTTTTGCAAGATCGCTACTTTGATCAATTCGCGCACTTCCAGCGCCTCTTTGATCTGGGTGATCATATTTTCATTCACGCCCCCTTTTCCTACTTGGAAAATCGGGGTGAGATGGTGTGCTTCTGCGCGCAAAAAGCGCTTTTGCTTGCCGGTCAACATCGGCATGCCTCCTTTTAATTCCTGCAATCAAGATTGATCAGGTTGTTTTCGTCAGTTGCTGCAAGACAATCTCACGCATGACATCTGTCGGTGCGTCTGTTCCCGTCCACAGCTCAAATGCCAGTGCCCCCTGGTTTACGAACATCCCGACGCCGGAGTGGACAGTCGCGCCGATTTCTTTCGCTTCACGCAACAGGCGCGTCTCCAGCGGGTTGTAGATCAGATCGCTGACAGTCAGGCCGGGATGGAGCCATTCTGCTGGCACAGGGGTTTCCTGCACGTTTGGCAGCATGCCGATGGAAGTCGTGTTGATCAACAGGGAGGAGTCCGCGATGGCGTCTTTGCCTTCCCCTTGCTCCACGATCCGCGTCGGGACGAGTGTTCCCACATGCTCTGCCAGTACAGCCGCTCTTTCCCGCGAGCGGTTGATGATGCGAATTTCCTTGACGCCTTTTTCCGCCAAAGTAAACGCAACAGCACGGGCAGCTCCGCCCGCGCCCATCATCGTAACAATTTGTTTGTCCAGCACGATCCCCGTCTCCGCTACAAGCGAGCGGACGTAGCCCATGCCGTCCGTATTGTAACCGATCAGCCTGCCATCCTTGCTTACGACCGTATTGACCGCGCCGATGCGCTTCGCCAGCGGATCGATTTCATCGAGCATCGGCATGATCGCCACCTTGTGGGGAATCGTCACGTTAATCCCGCGCAAGCCCAATGCGCGAATCCCCGCTACCGCGTCCGCCAAGTCTTCCGGGTCTACGTCAAACGCCGCATAAGCGAATCCAAGTCCGGTCTCGGAAAAAGCAGCATTGTGCATCATCGGAGATTGGGAATGGGAAACCGGATGTCCGAACAGGCCAACCAACTGCGTTTTGCTTGTAATCATGGAGCATTTCCTCCCCCGTAGCTTCTCTCTCTAGCATATGGCACGAAAAAGGGAGCGCCATATGCGGATACTTGTTGGACTGGCTAGATCAGCCCGCGGCGCATGCCCACGCTTACTCCTTTTGGCGCGTGCACCACGACGTTCGCTTCGTACTTGCCTTGAATGGTCACCCAGCCCAGCCCGGAGATGACGATATCCGTAGACATTTGCGATTGGGTCACCTTGAAGGAATGCTTGACGAACGGCGGGAGCGCTTTTGCCGCTTCTTCTCCTGTCGGAGGCACCAGCAGCGTGCCGTGATGCTTTTCCATCACTTCGTCCGCTTTTTCCAGCTTCGTGCGATGAATGTACAGGTCGTTGTCTACATAAACGACAAACGGCTGTTTAGATCCACGCACAAAGTCGATGCGTGCCAAGCCGCCGAGAAACAGAGTTTGTCCAGCTTCGAGCTGGTATACTTTGGAGTTGATCCGGCTTTTCGGAGTGATTTTGCGCAAATCGGCTGGCGACACCATATGTCCAATCTGATCGCGGTTGATGATGCCCGGCGTATCGTAAATGGAGCGGCCGTCTTCCAGCGGAATTTCGATTTTATCGAGCGTCGTGCCAGGGAACGGCGATGTCGTGATCTCCAGCTCTGCGGCTCCGTAATCGTGCAGGATGCGGTTGATCATCGTCGATTTGCCGACATTGGTCACTCCGACGATGTACACGTCGCGCCCTTTGCGCAGCTCCCCGATCCGATTCAACAGTTCGTCGATATGCAGTCCTTTTTGCGCGCTGATCAGCACGATGTCTTCCGGGCGCAAGCCGCGCTCTTTCGCTTCATGCTGCATCCAGTTGCGCACGCGGTTCAGGTTGATGTTTTTCGGCAGCAAGTCCACTTTGTTGCCCACGAGCAAAATCGGGTTTTTCCCGACAAAGCGCGGCAGCCCTCTGAGCCAGGAGCCTTGGAAGTCAAAAATATCGACGACCATGACGACCAGCGATTGCGTAGAGCCGATGCCATCCAAAATTTTCAGGAAGTCGTCGTCACCCATTCCTACCGGAGCGACTTCATTGTAATGCTTGATGCGATAGCAGCGCTGACAGATGACGACCTTGCGCCCCAATGCCGACTCCGGCGCATAGCCGGGCTTTTTCGCATCCTCTGTCTGAATCGCGATCCCACATCCGGCACAAGAGCCGAGTGTTTGTTCCGTCATGCTTTTCTCCTCCACGAAACCATTCCTTTCCTTTCCATCCAGCTTAAAGCCACGCGCTCCATCTGACGGTTAAAGCGCGTCCAGAAACCGTCCGTCTGGGCCACAGGCACGACCAGGATCGTATGAAACCCCAGTCGATTTCCCCCCAGCACATCAGTAAACAATTGATCGCCAATCACGACAGTCTCGGCGATGGTCACGTTCATTTGCCGAACTGCCTGCAAAAAGGCACGGTTGGTCGGCTTTTTCGCCGCACAAATAAAACCGAGATCGAGTGGTGCACAGAAGCGATGTACGCGCTCCTTGTTGTTGTTGGACACAACAGTGACCTGAATGCCTGCTTCCTGCATCCGGGCCAGCCAGTCGATTACCTCCGGAGTAGCCTCCGGCCTGTCCCACTCCACCAACGTATTGTCCAGGTCTGTTATCACCGCACGGATTTTATTTCGTTTCAATTGATCTATATCAATGTGATGGATTGACTCTACGAACTGACTGGGCATCAGCTTGTTTAAAAACACGGGGCACCTCCAAATGATGTGCAGCCATTAACCGCGATTTCGGCACCTACTATACCATAATCGACCACTCTGTTGCAAAAGAAAAAGCTTGCGCCGCCCCTTGCCACGGACAATCAGAGTGTGTCATAATGGCGGTACTTATAAAACTGTTTTTGTTTAAATAGTTTTCACCCGTAAGTCAGGCAGGGGGTCGCTGAAGATGAAAGACCGAATCATGAAAGGTTTTATTGAAGAGATCAGAGAAAAAGGCATGAAGTTTTCCATGGACGACCTGGCGCGCAGGCTGGGGATCAGCAAGCGAACGCTGTATGAGCATTTTTCTTCCAAAGTGGAGATTCTCGAAACAATCATCTCCCAGACGTTTGCCGAGGGCGATGAAAAAACCCGACAAATTCTCGCTGACGACAGTCTTTCTCTCCTCGATAAAATCAAAGGGGTCATGCTCGTGTTGCCGACACACTACGAGTTTTACGATTTGCGCATTCTTGAACAGATGAAGCGCTACTACCCGGAGCAATGGGCGCTGGTCGACTCCGCGCTCTCGGACGATTGGCAGACGCTGCGCACCCTGATTGAACAAGGGGTCAAAGAAGGGCTGATCGTCAACATGAACGTGACATTAGTGATGAAGCTGATCATCGACGCCGTCAATTCGACACTGGATCAGCGCTTTTACATGAAAAACCAGATTACGGTTTCCGAAGCTTTGGCGGCGATTGTCGATGTTCTGTTGTACGGCCTGATCCCTGTGGATAAAAGGTAGCCCCTTTTATTCTCTTTTTTTGCGAAAACCAATAAAACAAAAATAGTTTTTCGAGTACACGACTTGAAATGAGGTGTTCACCATGGCTGTTTTTACCCAAATGACAAAAGCGCAACGCACTGGCTTGCTGTTCGTGATTCTGATTTTGTTCATCGATATGCTGCTCTACAGTCTGTTGATTCCAATCGTCCCTTATTTTTCCGAGACGCTAAAGCCCTCCTCTACCATGATGGGCATTCTGTTCAGCAGCTATGCGGTCGCCATGCTGCTCGCCACTCCGATCTTCGGCCCGATCTCGGACCGCTTGGGCAGACGTGCCGTGCTGTTGGTCGGCCTGATTGGGCTGGCAGCTTCCACGCTGCTGTTCGCGTTCTCTGACACCATGGCCTTGTTGATTACTGCCCGCTTCGTGCAAGGGATTGCAGCGGCTGCGACTTGGCCGACCGCTCTCGCCCTGCTCGCCGACCTGTTCCCTCCGAAAATGCGCGGAGCGGTCATGGGAACGGCGTTGACCGCTATTTCTACAGGCACTTTGCTCGGCGCACCGATCGGCGGCTGGCTGTTTGAGATCAGCGATCACCGGATGCCGTTTCTCGCCGCTGCGGCCTTTACGGTCATCAACATCGTGCTCGTCTTTTTGTTCCTGAAGGAAGAAGCGGCTCGTACAGCCAGCGAAAAGCTTGCGGTAGGCGGATTTTTGCGCAATCCACAGGTCGTCTTCATCGCCGGAATCGTCCTGCTGGCGGAAGTATCGCTCTGTCTCTTGGAGCCGACGCTGCCCGTCTTTTTAACGCAAAAGTTCAGCATCACCCCGACTGCGATCGGCTTGCTGTTTGCAGCGATGACTTTGGCCTACGGATTGATTGCCCCGGTAGCAGGCTCGCTGTCCAACCGTTTTAATCCGTATAAGCTGATGTTCGCCGGAATCGTCATCCTCGCTGTCTTCATGCCTTCACTGGTATGGGCTGGCTCGCTGTGGCAGGCGGGAATTGCGATGGCGCTTGTCGGCGCAGGCGTAGGCTTTACGCTGTCACCCACCCTCCCGACTTTGGGCAGCATCATCGACCAAGGGGGAAGCGGCGCCTATGGCACAGCCTACGCTTTGTTCAACATGTTCCACGGGATCGGCATGGTAGCCGGGCCGTTGGCAGGCGGCATTTTGACGGATTTGTTGCCTGTATCGTCTGCCATCCTCGTTGTGGCAGCAGCCGTGCTTGGCTTCGGCATCATGCTGTTCCTCCAGCTCAAAGCGAGTGGAGCCGTGCGAGTCTCTTCGTCAAAAGGCGAGATGCATTCGTCTTAATGTCTAAAGGAAACGCACAGACGAATGCTGCGGCAGCGACTGGGTGACCGAGCGACCGATTGACCAAGCCACTGACGAAGCAACCACATGCTCCAGCCAAACAAACAACACCCCCGCTGTCACGCTAGTACGTGGCCATCGGGGGTGTCGTCTTTTATTCGCTATCGAACGGTTGTTGTCTCGTCTCCATCAGGCGCTTGACCCGCTCCGTCGGAGTCCAGCACTGAAAACGGTAGTCCGGCCGCGTCTCGTACGTCAGCCGCGAACAGCGATAAGTCACGCCGCCGGGCGCTTTTTCCACGCGAAAATGCGTACAGGTCGCACAACAATGAAACGGGTTCTCCTCGCCCATTGCCCCTCCTCCTATCTCCCCAGCTTCCAAGGAAACATGGACAATTGCTCGTAGCGCTCCTGTTTCGGCTCGGCAAAATTGGAAAAGCCAACTCCGACCAGCCTGACACCCGGCGAGTAATCAAACGCATCGAGCAAATCGTCCAGAAGTTCTTGCCAGTTGGCCCCTGCGACTGCCTTGTGCTGTTTCGTCCGTTGCGTAAAATCGGCGTACTTGATCTTGAGCGTAATCGTCTGCGGCTCGACCCCATCCTGGCGCACGTCCTCTTCGACTTCCCGCAGCAAGGAATAGGCAATCGGCGCGATCGACTCGCGGTCATACAAGTCAAAAGACAGTGTCGTCTCGCGGCTCGTCGACTTCGGTGCGCGGTCCATCACGATCTCCCGGCTGTCTTCCCCTCTGGAGCGGTCGTACAGCGAGCGGCCAAACTTGCCGAACAGTTGCACGACCTCGTCCAGAGACAGTTGCCAAAAGTCCTCGACCGTAGCAATGCCCTTTTTGGCGAGCAATTCCTGCGATTTTTTTCCGACGCCGTGCAGCGTTCCGATCGGCAAAGGGCGCAGTACGTCCAGCGCCTGCTCGGGACGAATGATGACAAAAGCGTCCGGCTTTTTCAAATCACTGGCGATTTTCGCCAGCGACATATTATAGGAAAGACCGATACTACAGGTTAATCCTGTCTCCCGTTTGATTCGCCGCTTGAGCTCGCGCGCGACGGGAACGGCATTCTCGTAGTCCGTGACGTCCAGGTAGGCTTCGTCCAACCCGACCGTTTGGTAACGCGCCGTATAGGAAGTGAAAATCTCCCTGACTTCCGCCGATTTCTCGATGTAACGCCCATAGCGGACGGGGAGGTACACACCTTGCGGGCATTTTTTTCGCGCCATCGCGACAGGCATGGCAGAGCGAACACCGTACTTGCGCGCCTCGTAGCTGCACGTCGAGACGACGCCGCGATTGGCTGTTCCCCCGACGATGACCGGCTTGCCGCGCAACTCGGGGCGGTCAAGCTGCTCTACACTGGCGAAAAACGCGTCGATATCCAGATGAAGGAATTTTTTCATAGCGGATAACCACCAAACATACATTCTCATTTGTACTTGTATTATCCTTGTTTTGGCCCTTCAATGCAAGCGGATATCTCCCCAACCGCCGTTCGCCCGTTATTGCTCTTGCGCTTCCATGACCCGAAGCAGCTCGGATACGGGAGGATTGCCTTTTTTCGCGTAGACGATCGTCCCGTCTTTGCCGATGATATAGACGATTCGCTGCTGGAAAAACAACCCGAGGATTTTTCCTACATCATATGCCTCGCGAATTTTTTGGCCTTCATCGACGATCAAAGGAAATTCATACTGAAATTTCGTTGCAAACGCCTGCTTTTTGTCCAGTTCACCCGGATTGATGCCAAACACGACCGTATTTTTCTGCTGCAATGTGCCGTAGTTGTCCTGAAGGGCGCACAGTTGCTTCGTGCATACCGGGGTATCATCTCCCGGGTAAAAGACCAGCACGATCGTTTGCTTGCCTACATAGTCGCGCAAATCGACCGGGCCTTTTGTGCTTTTGGCGGAAAAGAAAGGGGCTTTTGCTCCAATTGGCAACATTTCACTCACCTCTAAGCCCAGTATACATCGAAAATCGTTTTGCGATTGCAAAAAGCCGCCCTGCGCAAGTGCAGAACGGCTTTTCGTTTAGTTGGCTTGCAGCTTTTGCTGTTTTACCCGGGCAATAAATGCCTGGGCGATTTTAAACATCTGGCTATCGTGCGACCACATCCGCTCGGGATGCCATTGCACACCGATGTACAGCCCGTTTTGACTCTCAATCGCTTCAATCACTCCGTCAGCCGCGCATCCTGTCATCTGGAAGCCTGGCGCTACGTCCTTGACTGCCTGATGGTGGGACGTATTGACCAACACTTCTTGTTGTCCGAGAGCGTCCGCCAAAAATCCCGGTTGCAGCGTGACTTTGTGTGCGCCGTACTGGCGCGAGCCTTTTTGCGCGTGCTGGAAGGCTCCCGGAACCTGGCTCGGAATATCCTGGATGAGCGTGCCGCCACACGCTACATTCAAAATCTGCATTCCGCGGCAAATGCCCAAAATCGGCTTTTTCAGCTCCAGCGCCAGCTTGATTACCGCAAGCTCGGCCAAGTCCCGCTCGTATTCGATATCGCCCAGCCCTTGCAGCGGTTCCTCCCCGTACAAGTGAGGGGCAGGATCATCTCCGCCCGTCAAAATCAGGCCGTCGAGCGACTCGACCATTTCCCGAAACGGCGCTTCCTGTACCGTCAAAAGCGGCAGGATAAGCGGTATCCCGCCTGCGCGGGCCACTCCGTCCACATAGCCTGAGCCGACGTAAAAAAATTGATCCAGATTGTTATTCGGGAAATACATTTTCGTACACGCGACACCAATAATCGGACGCACGCAAAGTCACTCCCTTATCGCTACCTTGGTTTATTTGACGTTTGAAGCGTACTTGAAGTCGATGAACCCGAGAGCGTCCACGACGACGTCTTTTACGCTGTCTTGCTTCACCCACGCATAGGTGAAATAGTAGATCGGCAATGCAGGCATTTCATCCATGACGATGGCGTCCGCCTTTTGCAAAATTTCTTTGCGCTTTGCCAGATCGCCTTCCTTGGCAGACTGGGCAAGCAGGTCGAGGAACTCTTTGTTCTCCCATTTCGATGTGTTCAAGCCGCCCTTGAATACTTCCAGGAAGTTGATCGGATCGTTAAAGTCGCCGATCCAGCTGGCGCGGCCGATCGTGAAGTTGCCTTCTTTCATTTGCTCGCGGTGGACTTTGTTCTCTTTGTTCACCAGCTTGACTTCGATGCCAAACGCTTTTCTCCACTGATCCTGGATCACAGTGGCAATACGCTGGTTCACTTCTGTCGTATTGTAGGCGATCGTCAACTCAGGCAACTGGGTCAAGCCTGCTTCCTTCATTCCTTCGGCCAGCAGCTTTTTCGCTGTTTCCACGTCGCCATCCTTGATGTAGCCATCCGGATTGAGCGCCATGGTTGGCGGGAGGATTCCCAGCGCTGGCGTGCTCTTGAACGGCACTACGTTTTCCGAGATTTCCTTGCGGTTGACAGCAGTTGCGAACGCCTGGCGAATTTTTTTGTTGTCGAACGGCTTTTGCGTCGTGTTGAAAATGTACCAGTACGTGCCTGCTGTCGCCTGGGACTGCATTTTCCCGGAATTTTTCAGCGAGTCCAGCGCATCGAGCGGCAAGTCGCCGAGCGGAGAGCCAGCCCAGTCCAGATCGCCTTTTTCGAACATGGACAGCTCGGTATTCGCATCTTCAATCATGTTGATCGTCAAAGTAGACAGTTGCACAGCGTCTTTATCCCAGTAGGAGTCGTTCTTCGCAAACTCGATCAGCGATTTGTGCTCCCATTTTTTCAGGACAAACGGGCCGTTGCCGATGTACGTTTCTGGCTTCGCAGCCCAATCCTTGCCGGCTTCGACCGCCTTTTTATTGACTGGGAAATAAGTGACGGACGCCACCAGCTCAGGGAAGAATGGAGCCGGATTTTCCAGTGTCACGACCAATGTTTTGTCATCGGTCGCCTTCACGCCGACATCGTCCGCTTTCGCCTTCTTGGCGTTGAACGCTTCCCCGTTTTTCAAATAGTACAGCTGATACGCATAGCCGGACGCTGTCTCGGGATCGAGCACCCGTTTCCAGGCGTATTCAAAATCGTGGGCCGTAACGGGATCGCCGTTGGACCATTTGGAATCGCGCAGATGGAACGTGTAGGTCAAGCCATCAGCGGAAACTTCGTACTTCTCGGCGACCGCCTCTTTCAGCTCGCCTTTTGCATTCAGGCGCAGGAGGCCATCAAATGCTGCACGGGCAACAGACATCGAAGGGATATCTTCTGCCAGTCCAGGGTCGATCGTGTTCGGCTCACCTGTGTTCAGGTTGACCTGCATTGTTTGCGGCGCGCTTTTCTGCTCCTCTTGCGCACCTGGCGCTTTCTCTGGCGTGCCGGCTTGCGGCGTTCCACAGCCAGCAAACACCAAGCTGGTCAGCAAAACGGCGCAAAATGATAGATTCTTCAACTTTTTCACAACAAAACCCCCGTCTTTGGAATAATTCTTCTTGATTGTTAGGAGCATGACTAAATAATATTATCTTGAGAAAATTTTGTCTACACGAATAAAAAGGAGATGGGTTTGATGCTATCCAGTCTGTTTACCCCTGTTTCAGAACTTTTGGAAGCTGCTGGCGGTGAGTGGGGAGTCTATCTGGAAGATTTACAGACAAACGAAAAGCTCGCGATCAACGAGAACGAACGGTTTTATGCGGCAAGCGTCATCAAGGTGCCGATCATGACAGCCGTGTTCGCGGAAGCGTATGCCGGAAAGCTCGCTCTCGAAGACAAAATCAAGCTGCGCCAGGAAGATCTCGTCGGCGGGGCAGGCGTTCTTCAGCACATGACACCCGGAACCGAGTTCACCGTGTACGATCTCGTCACCTTGATGATCATCCAGAGTGACAACACAGCCACGAACATGATGATCGATCTCGTCGGGACAGACAGCATCCGCAACGCCATGCGCAAGACAGGCATGGAAAACAGCTCCTTTTACAACAAACTGATGGTCGTGCCCGCCGAACTGGAAGGCTACAACGAGATTACAGCAGCAGATATCGGCAGCCACCTCCGCTATTTGGCGACTGGCAAAGTCATCTCCTACGACAGCTGTCTGAAAATGATTGCGATCTTGAAGCAGCAACAGCATCGCGACCGTTTTCCGTTCCTCTTGCCCGATCCGGATGGCGAGATCATCGGCATGGTTCCCAAATGGGAGTTCGCCAACAAGACAGGCTCGGTTACCAAAATCACGCATGATGTCGGAATTTTCTACACAGGTCCGCACGCGATCAGCGTCTCCCTGCTCAACAAAGGTCTTGCGCAAAAAGATGCAGCTGCTGTCATGGCCCGCATCGGCAGTCTTTTGTATGACGCGTACGGTCCAAAAGCGTAGCTTGCCACTGCCCGCCCGCTTCGTCTGGCGGGCTTTTCTGCGCCCACGCGAAAAAACGGGTCTTTCCTCTCGCAACAAAAAGGAATGACCCGCTTACTTTTACTTATCTTTTTCCAAAATCAGGTTGGACACTTGCCATGCGCTGGAGAAGGACAGCTCGGACAACTGGCCTTGCCCTTCACACCAGTCTCCTGCAAAGAACAGGTTGCGGTAGTCCGGGAAGAAGGTCGGCATTGGCTTTTGATTCATCGTCCATTTGATCTCCTGTACCACTGCGCGGGCGGAAACACGCGGAACAACCAATTGCTCGCGCCAGCCCGGGAAGTGCTTGTCGTACAGGTTCTCGATCTCTTGCTTGCGGATATCTGCCGCTTCCTTGTTGCCGACGTCGGCCTGACGCATGTACGCAGTCGCCTGCAACAGCTGTCCGCCCTCCGGCACACAAGTGCGGTCGTAGTAAGAGATGTCGGTGATAAAAATATTGTTCTGCTTGTCGTAGATGTAGGAGAACGGCACGTCAATGCGCTCTTTCAAACCAATGTCGTATACCATGACGACTGTCGGCTCGTATTCCGCATGCTGGGCCACTGCGTGCTCCAGACGCGTTTCTGCGAATACTTTTGCCAACTCTTTCGGCGGAATACAGCAGACGAACTCATCAGCCGTAAACTCGCCCTCCGGCGTCACCACTCCAACCACGCGATCGTTCTCTACGAGGAACTTTTCTACTTTGTTCTTGAGCATGATGGTTCCCTGGTTTGCTTCGATCACGCGAACAAATTCGTCGATCAGAGCTTGCCAGCCGCCACCGATATAAGCTACAGGCTTGTTCGTGGTGAACAAACGGCTGTAGTACGTGAAGAACACATCCGACGGAATTTTTTCCGGTTCACGGGTAAAGAAGTTGGAGGAGGCGAGTGTCAGCATCATATCTTGCACTTCTTCGCTGACATGCTTTTTTTCCATCCACTTTTGGATCGACATGTGCGGATGGCCTTTTTCCACTTTGAGCATCGTTTTCAGGATTTCAAACGTGAACAACACCTTGTCCATCCCTTTGAGCAGCTTTGTTTGGAAAAGTCCTTGCACGTTGGAAGGAACCGCAGTCAGATCGCTTCCGA
Organism: Brevibacillus sp. FSL K6-0770; assembly: GCF_038000275.1. NCBI lineage: Bacteria > Bacillati > Bacillota > Bacilli > Caryophanales > Paenibacillaceae > Brevibacillus > Brevibacillus sp. FSL K6-0770. The sequence goes on along the minus strand of NZ_JBBOBQ010000001.1, from coordinate 2,000,474 downwards.
TATCGTACTTCGCTTTTGTCGGATTGAAATCTTGCCAGTCAATGTTGAGTCCGAGTTCTTTTTCAAACGTTCTCAATACAGAGCTGTCGCGAGCATAAATGGCGTGAGCACCGAAGTTGAAGTTAAAGCCTTTGATCTTCAATGTAACGGCACGTCCACCCAATTGTCCGCGCTCCAAAACTAAAACTTTTTTACCTTTAGACGACAGGTAGGCGGCACTGGAAAGACCAGCCAGTCCGGCACCTACAATAACAACGTCATAGTGATTGGTTGTCATACACAATCTCCCCTACGCACTAGCGATGTTGATTCATGAGCTAAACCCTACAATAGAATAAGGGATGGATAAGGTGGAAGTCAACTATTATTGAACTGTGTCTATTTTTATACTGTCTGATACCATTTTTTACCTAGATCGGCTGTGCTATGATGAAGAAAAACGCAAAAGGTGGTTGCCACATGGACTGGAATACCCCGATTCCTCCGGCGCAAAAAGAGGCAGACACGCTTCCTGCCATCTGTGAAAACAACGATCCGCTCATTTCTCTCAAGCAGTATGCCCCACAGTTCGAGGTATATCCGGCCTACCACATCCAGGAATTGGACGGAGCCACGGCGGATTGCCTGATCAGAAAAGGGGTCGCAGACAAGCTTTTGCAAGCCGCGAAGCTGCTCCCGCCCACTCTTCGCTTCGTCGTGCTGGACGGATACCGCCCGATCCGGGTGCAGCAAGCCTTGTACGATCGTTTCAAAGCGCAGCTTCTCGCCCAAGGCTTCGTCGAAGGCGAGGAATTGTACACGGAGCTGCACCGCTTTGTGGCCCGCCCCACGCACGATCCGGCAAAACCGCCGCGTCACCTGACCGGAGGGGCCATTGACCTGACGATTGCCGGGCCAGACGGCTGGCTGGAGATGGGAACCGCTTTTGATGACTTTTCACCGCGCGCCTGTACGCGCTATTTTGAAAGCAACGAACTCACTGACGAGTCCGACAGACAAGCGCAGGCCAACCGCCGCTTGCTGTATGCGGTGATGACAGGCGTAGGATTCACCAATTACCCAGACGAATGGTGGCATTTTGACTACGGCAACCAGGCATGGGCGGCTCAAACCGGGCAGGCATGCGCCATGTACGGCGGCGTGTAGCTTGCAAGCAAAAAACTCTATCGCGGCTTCCCCGAATCGGAAGCCGCGATAGAGCGATTAGTCGTTGCGTCTTGTCATCTGCTGCCAAACTGTACCGCTGGCAGCTTCTCCCCGTTCGATCCGCTGTACAGCCATTTGCACCTGCAAGCTGACTTCGAACTCAGGATCGTTCTGGGCAGCGTGCAGGGCTTCCAGGGCTGTCTCGTCGCCTACTTCAAACAAATAGCGAGCGGCACGCCAGCGCACCAGCTTGTTCCGATCCTTGAGCGCCTCACACATCGGCCCAATCGCCCGGACATCGCCCAAATCGGACAGCGTGTCGCCAGCCGTCCTTCTCACGGAGACGGAGTCGTCCCGCAGCGCCTCGAACAACAACGGGAACACATTATCGCCGCCCACCATGCCGAGGTAGACGACAGCCAGCCTGCGAATGGAAGGCTTGGGATCGCGGAGCGCTTTTTCCAGGACAGGCAAGTCTTCCTCTGTCGGCTCCATCCGATCCAGCGCTTCATAGCGGTTTCGCCAATCCGGGTCGTCCAGCATCTCAAGCGTGACGACTTTTTTCTCGCGCTCCACTTCTTGCGGCGCTTCCCCAGGACCAAGCAGCATCGCCTGCTGGACGATTTCCTCCACGCGGCTTGGCGGGTAAGTCGCATCGACCTCTTGCGCTACTTCTTCGCCAATTTCGCGCAAATCGCCGTAACGCACGCCATGCTCCACCCATTTTCGCTCCATGATCAAGTTCGGCGAAGCAGATCCAGCCTGTACAGCAGCCTGTCCGAATCGCTCAGGCAGAGCTGCGCGAATTTGCTCCGTTCCCATCGTTACTTTCACTTGCATCGGCACGCCGCGAAACATCTGGACGAATACTTGCGCCTCGCCGTAGGCTCCCGCCTGCTCAGCGGAGACGACAGGAATTGCCGTTCCTTTTCCTGCCTGCAAAATCTCCCGCGCTTCTGTCAAAATGCGCTGCCAGTCTGCATTCGACTTGCGCTCCAACGCCAGGAAGTCCGCCGTGTGAAAAATCGACGTCACTCCGTCAATGGCGAGCAGCTCCTGCATCAGTTCCGGCGCTTTCGCTGCTTCCGCCTTTGTATAAACATGTTGCACGCCGCCTGGCAGAGTCTCGTCCACGTTCAGCTTCATCACGTTCGGACTCGGCGTCGGTTCGATCGACAACAGTTTCATCTTTCGTCACTCCTTTTTCCGCAATGCTACCTCTCCCCTATGGTAGCACGGAAGCTCCTGCGTTTGCCAATCCGCAGGTGCAAGCAAAAGCAGTTTGCCTGCTACAAATTCAGCCTGTAGTAATCGTTGGCAGACTTCACGACGAAGCCGCAAGATTCGTACAGCCCCAGCGCCTTGCTGTTCTCACAGGCGACTTCCAGAGAGACGTGCTTGTAGCCTTCCTCTTCGATCAGCCGAATCGTTTGCGCCAACGCCTGACGGCCGTAGCCTTTGCCTTGATGGTCGGGATGGACGCAAAATCCGTAAATGAACGCCTTCGCATCTTTGCGGCTCACACTGATTTTGCCGACCGCTTCCTCTTCTACAATCACCAAGTATGTACGGGAGTTGAGATCGCTTGCCATCATCTCGGCCATCTCTCGCACCTGTTGTTCTTCCATTTGAAAACCGTGCACATTGAGTTGAATCAGCGTCTCGTAATCGTCAGCCGTTTCCGGGCGGATTCGCAACGTGTCGTTACAGGTCTGACGCCCGCCCTCGCCCAAGTCCATCCAGTGCTCCGAATGTTCGTACGTCGCGCCGATTTGCTGCATGTACGCTGCTCCGGACTGCGAGTTGTGCTGGACGATAAAGAGGAGCGAAGGAATTTCCCGTTGTTTGCACGCTTCTTCGGCAGCTCGCTGCAAACTGGAAAAAATTCCTTTTCGGCGATAGTCAGGGTGTACCATCCCGCTCGCTTCTGCCTCTTTCCTGTGGAAAACGTACAAGCCGAGGAATCCGACCAGTTTGCCGTCCGCGTAGCAGAGAAAATCTTCTGTATGTTTGCCTGAGCGGTTTCGCAGCATGTCCGGGTTGATTTTCAGATCAATCCCGTCATGTTCGTTGCATAATCGAACCAATTCGTTAATTTGCGCCAATTCCTCTGCGGTCAATGTTTGTTTCGCTACGATCTCGTATGTCAAAAGCCTCGCTCCTTTTTCGTTAAAAATAATGCCTTCTCATTTCTTCGATCATTTCATCCAGGTTGTTTGCCACTTGCGGAATCGTGTAGCCGACGTACAGGGGCGACGTCACAAAGCGCGGGATGGCTTTCGCAATCAGCTTTTCTTTCCATTGATAAAAGAAAAAGTTGTAGCTCTGGTTGCGCGGATTGACGTGATGCAAAATCCAGTGCGCCAATATTTGCAAGTATTCGGCCATTTTGGGCAGCCGATCCAAGTCCTCCAAAATGACATTGTATTCAAAAAAGCCCGCTCGCGGATGCGTGGAGAGCGTGCAGGAAACCCCTGCTTCCTTGTCGATCGTAATGCCCATAAAGTCGCTGTCCTTCACTTGCGAGCGATAGTCGTAGCCAGTCAGGCCGACAATCTGCATGTGCGGATGGCGAATGCTCCCGCCGGAATACGGGCCGTGGTTTTTGAAAAACAAAACCGAGCGAAAAGAACCGCTTCTCTCCATCTCCAGCCATTTCTCGACGCCAAAGGAGAGCAAAGCGTGCACATGCTCCCGGGAATACGTCGACCAGTCGCCGTTGCACTCCTCTGATTCAATCAACACTGTCTGATGCGTGTCTTGCAGGACGGGAAATTTGTTCATCAGCCAGATCATGGAACCTCGCTGCTCCAGGACGTCAGTCAAACTGCCGCGATCACAAAAAGGACACGCTGTTTCCCGATTGATTACGCTCTCCGGCTTCTTTTTTCCGATGTGCATGTTAAAGTGCAAATGTGTCTGCGCCATACAAAGCGTCCCTCCATTTTCTGGATACTTTCACTTTACACTGAATTGTTTTGAAAATCATGCCGTAATTTCGCTCGCGGCACATTTTGGCCACAGAGAAAGCCTATTTTCCTTGATCTACGCGCTCGTTTCTTTTTTTACCCCAAATGGGTTGCATATAATGGGAGCAGTGAAAACCGGAAAGGTGTTGGATGCGATGGAAAAATCATTCTATTACCCGGTGAGCTGGAGCGAAGCACACCATTACAAGGCACTGCTCGATCAGGAGGGCGTTCCTTACGAGATTCAGTCTCCGCTCGACCTGCCCATTTTGGAAGAAGGGAAGCTGGCGATTGTCTTCCCGTCCATTCCGTTGCGTCTGTACGCCTGGGTGCGCACCTTGTTCTACCGCGACGGCTTGCGCTACCCTGATACCTTTTCTTCCTTCCGCTAAAAAGAAACCCGCGTACCTCTCCCGCCATCTCACATACGATAGTAGCAACGTTGTCGAGGGCGGCTGCCAAAGGGAGGTGAGGGAATGCCTGCATACAACATTCGCATCTCGATCAGAAGGCTAAAGCTCGATTTGTACGACGGCAATACGTTGATCCGCTCCTATCCGGTTGCGCTCGGCAAGATCGCGACGGAAACACCTCGTGGCGATTTTACGATCATCAACAAGGTTCCTTATCCCGACTCGTACCCGGGAGGACCGCTCAGCGTTTTCGGAACATACTGGCTGGGGCTGAGCAAACCTCATTACGGCATACACGGCACAAACAACCCATCCTCGATCGGGCACTACGTCTCGCACGGCTGCATTCGCATGTACAATCAGGATGTCAACGAACTGGCCAAAATCGTTCCCATCGGCACACCTGTCCGAATCCGCCTGCAATAAATGGCCGCGTGCACAGGCAAAGACCCGCCTCTTCATTTTCGAAAAGGCGGGTCTTTTTTACATGAGGTGCTTATCCGTTTCATCGACCGTTTTTTGGTCATTCGTCTCCAAGTATACGAGAAATCTTCTGGCTTGCTTGTACATAATCGAAAGCGTCATTTCCCTGATTTTGTTCATGATCGCTTCTTTGTCCTTCGGATGGACTTCACAAGCGAGCCTTTCTTCTTGCAATACGAGGTAAGACATCACCCATTCCGGGTCCAGCTTATAGGCAGGCAACGACAGCGACTCCTCTACTCTAGTAATCCTCTCTAGTCTACAGGAGATCGGCGTTGCTTTCCCAGCCTCAATAACTGGCTAGACAAACAGAGATTGGCACCCTGCCAATTACTTCCCTTGCTCCAACTCTTCGATCAGGGCAGACAACTCCGCCCAGCGCTCTACTGCCGCTTCCAGATCGGCAGTCACTTGCTGTTCTTCCGCAAACAGCTTTTCTACCTTGCCGTAGTCGCTGCCCGCTCCGGCAATTTCTTTTTTGAGCGTCGCGATCCGTTCTTCAAGAGCTGCAATTTTGCCTTCGATCGTATCCCAATCCTTCTGATCCTTGTACGAAAGCTTTTTCGTGCGGTTGTTGCCGCGCGTCGCCTGACTGCTCGCCTGCTTCTCGACGGATGGCTGCTGCCCCACGGAAGCTGTTGCTGCTGCGGTGTCCTCCACTCGCTTTTCTTCCAGATACTCGGAGTAATTGCCGATAAAATGGCGAATTTGTCCGTCTCCTTCAAAAGCAAACAGGTGGTCGACCGTGCGATCAAGGAAGTAGCGGTCATGGGAAACCGTGATGACCGCGCCAGGGAACTGCTCCAAATAATCTTCCAAAATGCTGAGCGTCTGGATATCGAGATCGTTGGTCGGCTCATCCAAAAACAGCACGTTCGGCTCGCCCATCAACGTGCGGAGCAAGTACAGCCTGCGCCGCTCGCCGCCAGACAGCTTGGCAATCGGCGTCCACTGCATGGCTGGGGAAAAGAGGAAACGCTCCAGCATTTGCGAAGCGGTAATCGCCTCGCCGTTGCTCGTCGTGATTACTTCTGCCGCTTCCTTCACATACTCGATCACGCGCAGCTTCTCGTTCATCTCCACGCTATCCTGCGTGTAGTAGGCGATTTTCACCGTCGTCCCGATATCGATCGTCCCGCTGTCAGGCTGGATTCGTCCGGCCAGCATGTTCAACAGCGTCGACTTGCCGCTGCCGTTTGGCCCGATGATCCCCACGCGATCACCTGGCAGGACGATATAGCTGAAGTCGTTGATAAGACTGCGGTCGCCGTATCCTTTTTGCACGTGCTCGATCTCGATGACCTTTTTGCCCAACCTGCTTGCACCAAGCGCCATCTCCAGCTTGGCTGTCGGGCCTTCCACGGTCCGGTCGCGCAGCTCCTCTGCCCGCTGGACACGCGCTTTTTGCTTGGTCGTCCGCGCTTTGGCCCCTCTGCGCAGCCAGGCCAGCTCGCGGCGCAACAAATTTTGCCGCTTGTCTTCTGCTGCTGCCTCATTTTCTTCCCGCTCGGCTTTTTTCTCCAAAAACGTGGCGTAGTTGCCTTCGTAGCTGTACAGCTTGCCGCGATCCAGCTCAAACGTGCGGTTCGTCACCCGGTCGAGGAAGTAGCGATCGTGCGTGACGAGCAGCAAAGCGCCCTTGTAGCGGGACAAAAATTCCTCCAGCCACTCTACCGTCTCATTGTCGATATGGTTCGTCGGCTCGTCCAAAATCAGCAAATCGGCTGGCTGAATCAGCGCCCGCGCCATGGCTACCCGCTTGCGTTGGCCCCCGGACAGCTCTTTGACTTTTTGCGAAAAGTTGTGCAGCCCGAGCTTCGTCAAAATCGTCTTGGCCTGCGTATTGCTCTCCCACGCATCTGCTGCGTCCATCCGCCCTTGTACAGCGAACAGGCGCGCCTGCTTTTTCTCGTCCTGGGGATCTGCCTGAACGGCTTCCAGCGCGATTTCGTACTCACGCAGCAGTTGAATCAGCGGAGACTCTCCGTAGAACACTTGCTCCAATACGGTTGATTCCTCATCAAAGCTTGGGTTTTGCGGCAAGTATTCGACGTGAAAATGGTTGGCGTGAATGATTTTTCCGCTGTCTGGCGTATCTTGTCCCGCCATGATGCGCAACAGCGAAGACTTTCCTGTACCGTTGACTCCGATCAGCCCGATCCGTTGCTGCTCTGCGATATGGAAGGAAATATGATCAAACAAAATTTTGTCTCCGTAGCTTTTGGAGAGGTTTTCTACTGAAATAATTTGCATGGTCTTCACCTGTACTTTTCTATTTGCCCTCTCCAGTTGAAAGGGATGCTATCTTATGATCGTACCATTTTTTTCGTGCAAGCTCTAGGATTCTCTGCCCGGTTCCTGTCCGGCATGCAAAAAAGCAGGCGCACTTCACTCGTCGTGAGTACGCCCCGCCTGTTTGTTCAGCTCGTCAGCCATCGCTCGGTTTGCGACAATAGCTCCCCTATTTTCTGGTCGCGCACCACAAAATCCGCCCAGTCATCGAGCGGCGTCGGCTCCTGATTGACAATTACCAGTCTCGCCCCGCTTTCTTTCGCTCGCTGGGGAAACCAGTTAGCCGGACTGACTGTCAGCGAGGAGCCGAGCACGAGGAACAGCGAAGCGCTCTCAGCCCACTCGACGGCTTGCTCAACCTGCGTCGGCGGCAAAGCTTCTCCGAACAAGACGACATCGGGACGGACAAAGCCTCCGCACGCACACCTAGTCCCGTCTGCCTGCAAATACCGCTCGCTGGAATAGCGCTCCTGGCAACGAATGCAGCTAACCGTGCTCAATGTGCCATGCAGTTGCGCCACTGCCTGGCTCCCTGCCCGCTGGTGAAAGCCGTCTACATTTTGCGTGATAATGCCTTCGACCAGCCCGCGCTGCTCCCATTTTGCCAGCAACTCGTGTCCTGCATGCGGTTGGCAGGACAGCAACCCTTCGATCCGCTTGCGGTAAAAAGCGGCGAACTCGTCCCGGTTCTCGCGCATCGCTTTCGTGCTGGCGAGCTGCTGGGGGTCCAATCCGCGCCACAATCCGGTCTGGGAACGAAAATCAGGCAGGCCGCTTTCGGTAGACATGCCTGCACCTGTAAAGACAATCGTTCGGGGTGATTGTTGCAGCCATTTGGCCAGCGACTCCATCTGCATCCCTCCGCTTTTTTGCTCTCATTGTAAAAGAGGAAAAAGGAAGTGTACAGCAAATAAGGAGTCTTGTGTCTCGTACGTCAGCTAATACGTTCCGGCATATCCATATTGCTGCGGATAAGACGCCTGAGGCTGAGGCTGTTGCTGGAGCTGAGGCTGGCTGGGCGGATAATACGTGTACCCGGACAGTTCCGGATAGTGCGTGTACTGTCCGTACTCCGGCGCCTGGGCATAAGCGGCGGCATCGTAGTAATAGGAGCTTGTCGGCCATTGGCTGGAATAGCCGTAGTGCGGAAGCTGGCTGGACGGGCTGTTCCATTGGTTCGTGCCTTGGTTTGCGCCCGGATTCGAGCCTTGGTTCGCTCCCGGATTCGCCCCTCGCTGGCAACCAAGCGGCGGACCGATGACAACGGTTCTGGTGATCGGAGCAAAAGTGTCCTTGACCTTCGCTTCGTCCAGGCAGTACGTGTGCGCCCATACGCTTGCCGGGGTCAGTCGCAGGATGTCGGAGCCAAAGATCACTTCCGGCACCGGAGCGTCAAAAACGGCTATCAGATGCGTATCGTCCGTCAGGGCAATCTCGTAATGCCACCAGCCCTGCGGCACATTCGCCACTTGCCTCGGCTTGATATGGAAAGTAAGCAACTGGTTCGTGAATGGATTAATAATGGAAACGGCTGCCTCGCCGGACACACAGTAAACCAGTTCGGAAGCGTTTTGATGAATATGTGGCTCAATCACGTTTCCAGTCGTCAAAAAGATGTCGAGCAGCGAAGTGTTGCCCAGCGTGTTCAACTGCTGGATGCCGAGAGAATCGATGAAGTTGCCCGCGTCTTTTCGAAAAAACGTGTTGTTGCGCATATCGTACGTAAATTGCGTATTCGGCGAAGTATAGTCCCGATAAGTGGTAGCCATCTGTCCCGTCTTCCCTCCAACGTTCTGGGTATATGTCTCATAGGTATCCATATTCCCGAACGCCCAGTTGGTGCGCCTATGTTTTCAACAAGGCAGCCTGGATTCAGCTCGCACGGCTCGTTGCATTGGCACTCCCTCTCCTGATCGGCATATCGTAATAAGAGTCGCGCCAAGTCCTCATGGGAGGTGAGTGGAAGTGGCCACCTATTTCGTCTCGGACATTCACGGCCAGAACCAGGCATTTCGCAGAGCATTGCGCGATGCCTCCTTTTCCCCGCAAACGGGAGATCGTCTCTATGTGATCGGCGATATGATCGACCGCGGCCCGGAATCGAAGGAAGTGCTGTTCGACCTGTTTACCTTGCAAAAGCAATATCCAAACCAGGTCTTTCTCCTGAAAGGCAATCACGAGCAGATGCTGGAGGATTGGCTGAAAGGACAAGGAAACCCGGAGCTGTACTTGCGTTACAACGGCGGAGATGCCACGATCCGTTCGCTCTTGGGAAACCACCCTCTGCGCCGGGCTTTTCTCCATTCCATGCCATCCAGCGCCGAACAGGAGGAAGCTCGACGGCTGATTCAGAGCGAGTACCCGGGACTGTTGCCCGCCTTGTCCGCCTTGCCGTTGTACATGGAGCTTCCAGCCGATCCGCAGACGGGAGCGCCCGCTGTTCTGCTCGTCCACGCGGGCATTCGTCCCGGCATTCCGCTGCGCCAGCAAAATCCAGAAGATCTCCTGTGGATTCGCGAGCCCTTCTACCTTTATTATGAAGGAGACAGGCCAATCGTCTTCGGTCATACCCCGGTGCCTCGTTTGCCTGACTATGAAGGCTATGGTCCCTGGCGGCGCGGCAACCTGATCGGCATCGATGGCGGTGCCGCTTATCGGCGAGGAGTATTGTTGGTAGAGTGGCCCTCTCTGCAATCGATCTTTGTCCCTGTTGGCGACGTCCAGCCTGCCATGCAAGTACGCGTCATCTGACGGCGACACTACCTGTAGCCCTAGCGCTTCGGGTAGCGCCTCTATCCTGTTTTTGGTACAAGCACAAGCCTTTCCCTTTGAAAAATTGTTACTTTTTATAATCTACTTCCGAATCGTAATATGGTAAGATATGAACGAGGTGTTGTTATGAAACGTCAACAAGTGATGGAACAATCCATGTTTGCGGCTTGGGGCTTGTCCCTGATTGCCACGGCTGGAAGTCTGTTTTTTTCGGAAGTATTGAAGTACATACCGTGTGATTTGTGCTGGTACCAGCGCATCCTGATGTATCCGCTCATCATTTTGCTCGGAGTGGCGTCCGCGAAAAAGGACTACAAAATGTCCTCGTACGCCTTGATTCTCTCTTTGATCGGCGGCTGCATCTCCCTCTATCATTACTTGATCCAAAAGGTTCCCTTCCTGCATGAGCTGGGCAACGCTTGCGGCATTGTCCCCTGCAATACGGACTACATCAACTGGTTCGGGTTTATCACCATTCCTTTTCTGGCGCTGGTCGCATTTGCTTTGATCAGTATTTTGCTGTTCATCGTCATGAAAAACGCAAAGGAGAATTGATGCATGAAAAAGATTATTTTCCTGTCTATCCTGGTAGCAGCGCTCTTGATCGGCGCAATTGTGTACTCGGATATGTCCAACCGCCAGGCGGCTGCCGGCAATCCTTACGGCAAAGCCAACCTGAATCCGGCTACTATCGAGCAATTGCAAGACCCGCTGTACGACAACCTGATCATGCCGGACGAGCTGAAGAGCAAGATCGCGGGCAAAGAAGACTTGTACGTCTACTACTACAGCCCGCTATGCGAGCATTGCCGCGCTACGACACCTGTTTTGGTGCCGATCGTCAAAGACATGCAAATCGACATGAAAAAGCACAACCTGCTCGAATTTAACGCAAGCTGGGATGATTTCCAGATCGAGTTCACCCCGACTCTCGTTCACTACAAAGACGGCAAGGAAGTAGCTCGTCTGGTCGGCGGCCACGAAGCCGACCAGTGGAAGAAATGGCTGGAAGAGCAGAAAAAATCATAGCGGACAAAAGGCCCCGGACGCGAAAGCTCCAGGGCCTTTTCTCGTATCGGTGACAAAACTGTGAACGAAAACAGCCAGAAATAGCCCGAAAGAGTCATTAGGCTTTTGGAAACGAATGCCTATAATGGATACTGGGTATATTCCAGGAAAACGGAGGTAATGGTGTTGACCCTTATATACTTGACCGAGACCTTTGGCTTTCGGGCGACGTGGAACCCGGAGCTTTTTCTGTTGACGGCTCTGATCGGACTGGCTTACTTTTCCTTGACAGGACCTTTGCGCCATACTTTCCCTGACGCCAAACCTGCTTCGCTCAAACAGAAACTATCGTTTTCCCTCGGCTTGCTGCTGTTTTACTTCGGCATGGGCAGCCCCTTGAATGTCGCGGGCCACTTTTTGTTCAGCGCCCATATGCTTCAGCAGTCGATTCTCTATCTCGTGATGCCTTTGTTGCTGTTGGCCGGCACACCGCCCTGGCTCATGCGCTTCCTTTTTTACCGCAAAGGGTTGAAAGGGTTTTTGCGCGTGGTCAGCCATCCGATCCCTGCCGTCCTTTTGTTCAATGCCCTATTCTCGTTTTATCACATGCCTGTTATTCTAGACATGACGATGAACAATTTGGCGGCGCACAACCTGATTCACCTGTTGCTCCTGGTGACAGCGCTTTGGATGTGGCTTCCTGTAATCGCTCCCATCCCGGAGATCCATCGGCTGTCCGAGCTGCAAAAGCTGGCTTATATTTTTGCCAACGGCGTGCTGATTACGCCAGCCTGTGCGCTGATCATTTTCTCCGAGTCGGCGCTTTACGAGACGTATGTAAACGGACCTTCCATGCTGTGCGCGCCGTTTTTCTCCGCTCCGATCGACAAATCGATGTTCGCCGTTCCCCTGCCGCCGTTGGAGGATCAGCGTCTGGGCGGAATCATCATGAAGCTGTTGCAGGAATTGACGTACGGTTCCGTGCTCGCTTACGTCTTCGCAGCCTGGTACCGGAGAGAGAAAGACCAGCCTGACGATGGACTGATGCCGCAATAACCGTCCGCGAGTTGTTCTGCCTCGCCATTTGAAAAAGGAGGAATCCGGCGTGCCACTCACCCCAACTGCCGCCACTCGACTCAGACGGCTCGTGCTTTTGTTGCCGCTCTTTGTCCTTGCCGCTCTCATCGCTTCGTGGCTTTGGCTCACCCCTTCGGAGGTCTCAGCCAAGTTGCCGGATGCACAGCTGCAAACTTTGGATGGAGCCGCCTACTCCCTCTCTCCCAAGCCGGGAACCGTCCGGCTGGTCGAGCTGATTTATACTCGCTGTCCCGATATTTGCCCTACCACCACGATCAAGATGGTGCAGTTGCAAAAACGTTTGCAGGAAGCGGGGGTTATGGGAAAAGGCGTCGACTTTTTGACGATCACGATCGATCCGCAAAACGATACGCCTGACGTCTTGCGCTACTATGCCCGACAGCTCGGCATTGCAGAAGACGGCTGGACGATCTTGCGCGGCGACGAAGAGACGATTCGCACGGTGACGAGTTCCCTCGGCTTTTTTGCCAAAAAGACGGATGACGGGTTCATCTCCCACACGTCAAGCACCTATCTTGTCGATCAAAACAACGCGGTTATTCGCAAATTCGGCATGGGGGAAGATTTTGATCCCGAGCAAATTTATCAAGAGTTGTTGAACTTGAAGAAGGAAGGGTAACGCAAATGAAACGCTTTTTCACGCTGTTCCTGTCCATGCTGACCGTTCTGGCTGCGGCATGCTCCAACCAGAATGACCAGGGGATGGAGGCTGCTTCCGGCGCCCCTGTGGACGCCGCATTTACGCTGGAACCAACGGAGCCTGTAGCTGGAGGCACGATTACGTTTTCGGTCAAGGTGACCCAGGAAGGAAAGCCGGTAGATGATGCGCGCGAAGTATCGTTTGAATGGTGGAAGGATGGCCAGGAAAAGCATGAGACGATCCCGGCAAAGCTCGTAGCCGACGGCGTTTATACGGCGCAGCAGACGATCAGCGAGCCTGGCTCCTACTTTGTCTACTATCACGTCACCGCCCGCGACTTCCACAACATGCGCAAAACACCGTTTACGGTAAAAGCGGTAGACAGCAACTCCCCTGCTGGCGTTAACACGTCGGAGCAGACAGCAACAGGACACGAGCATCACGGCCAAGCCGCTTCCGGTGAAGCGCATGCGCCAAGCGGAGTCGATTTTCACCTCATGCCGCCAGACGAGCTTGCAGCGCAGTCAGAGGCAGCGATGCTCGTTCACCTGATGAAAGACAACCAGCCGTTCTCAGGCGGCACGGTCGAATTCGAATTTTGGACGGGAAATGAGGCCAAGCACAGCTTCGTCGATGCCAAAGAAAGCAGTGCCGGGCAGTACGAAGGCAAGCTGACCTTTCCCGCTGCTGGCGACTACACCGTGAAAGTCCATCTGGAAAAAGGCGACATTCACGACCATAAAGATTTTGCGGTCACCGTCAAGTAACAGCGCGCTGCCTTGCCTGCGGCACACCGCAAACAAAAACGGCCATTCCCTGAACGCGGGAAGGCCGTTTTGTTTTGATCAGCATGTAAAGTAAGCAATCCGATCCAGTTCCAAACCGTAGTATTCCCAGCGGTTTTGTCTCCAGCGATAGCCAGTCACGGATGTACGGCCGATGAAAACAGGGTAAAACCAGAAGGAACGACCATTTTTCAGCCAAATATACGTATAGCGATATAAGCAGGGATAGAAGCCGCCCGGTTCAATTCGCCTTGTTCCCCCATACCCTCGCGATCCCGGTGAGCTGGGCGTCCTGCCTGGGGGTGGACCTGGTGGTGGCGGAGGAAAGCCTCCAGATGAACCTCCGGGTGGTGGCGGCGGCGGTGGATAACCTCCTGGGGGATACTGATATGACATGACGTTTCACCTCCTACAAGTCTCCCTATAAGAGATGCAGCAAACGCACAGATGGACTGTGCGTTTGCCCGCGGTCATTCACCTATTTTTTCCGCTACTGCCTCTGCCTGCTTGTGTCGCGCTCATGAAAAAAGACGGTGCAATCGCACCGTCGCTGACTGTATTAATAAGGCCGTCCACCCATAATGAATCGGTATTCCCAATGCGTATTTTTGAAGTCGGTCACTTTCACTCCGCCGGATTCTTTCGAAAACGTATGCAGCAGCTTGTTGTCGCCCATGTAGATGCCTACGTGGGTAATGCTCTGCTTCGGCACATTGATTCCTTTGTAATCGGATTCCTTGTAGCCTTTATACGCCATGAAGAAAACGAGGTCGCCTTTTTTCAGCTTGTTGATATCCGTGGTGTACGTGCCATTTTTTTTCACAAAGTCGGCTTGCGAACGCGCCCCCCCATTGCCCATGTCGATATCGGCACCATCGCGGTACGCCCACATCGTAAATTCGGAGCAATCCATCGTCTTTTTGTTGGAACGGGTCGAGCTGTATTCATAAGGTGTGCCCAAATATTTTTTGCCTGCCGCAATCACGTTATCTGCGATCTCGCCAGAGTTGGAGCCTTCCTCCTGGCCTGGGTCCGGAGTCGGGGTCGTGCCTGTCCCGTTGTCCAAAACGGCAATTCGGCGCGCACCTACCAACTTTTTCGTATAATCGCTGACGTTTTTCAAAACGACTGCGTCTTCGCCCTGCGAAGAGTATATGTACTGGTCATTTCCGATATAGATGCCCATGAAGCTCGGCTTTCCTTTCCCATTCGAGGAAAAGAACAGCAAGTCTCCTGGCTCGATTTTGTCGGCAGAGACGGCCTCTCCCGCCTTGTACAGCTCATCAATCGTGTCGTCGATGGTCAGCCCGGCTTTTTTGTACACATAAGTGGCCAAGCCTGCTGAACCGAATGAGTTGGGTCCTACTGCCCCGTACTTGTAGTCTTTGCCGAGCAACGATTGTGTCAGCTTGACAATTTCCTCCGCTTTCACAGAAGATTGTGAATCCACAGTCTTAGCTGCTGCCTGTCCACCTTCCGCGAACAGAAGCAGGGATGTACTTAGCATGACGGCGACAGTCGACTTTTGCAACCAATCTCGTTTCGTCATTCGTTCTCCTCCTGGCTGTGTTTTTCCCAACAGATTGGGTACAAACCCACTTTACTGGAAAAAGCGTATGCGTATAAGTCTGTAAATCTTTCCAATTGAGGATTTGATTACATAGTCGGATGACCATAGCCCTAGCTTTTGCCCGCTTCGGAATCACTCGCCCCTCTCTTCGCTCTCACGGCAAAAAGGCCCTTGTCCGCTTTTGGGACAAACGCCTGCCCGGTTCTGTTTGGTTACGCCTGCTTTCGATTCGGCAGTTTTCTGCGCGGGAGTTTGCTGCCCGCTGTCACCTTGCGCAAAAACTCCACCGTTTCTCCCATTTTCAGCTTGTGGGAGCCTTTGACCAGTATGGTAGTGTCCGGTTTCACGCGTTTGGCGAGACTGCGGTGCAAGACTTCCTTGTTTGCGCAATGCATCACCCGCTCTGCCGGAAAGCCTGCGCGAATGGCCGCACGCGCGATATGGCGGGCACTGCTGCCGAACGTATACAAGTAGTCTACATTTTTGCTGCTCAAATACTGCCCGACTTCTTCATGTCCCTGTACTTCGTATTTGCCCATCTCCAGCATGCTCGCCAAAACAGCTACTTTTGTACCGTGTTCAGACTGGCTGAGGACGTCGATTGCCGCCTTGGCTGCATCCGGGTTGGAGCTGTAGGTGTCGTCGAGAACTTGCACGTTGTTGTTCAGGCGATAGCAGACCAGTCGTTTTTTTTGCGGCTGAAATTGGCGCAATCCTTGCCGGATATCCGCGAGCGGTATGCCGAGCGTGTGCGCCACGGCGATCGCTGCCAAAGCATTGTACACGTTATGTCCTCCCAGCGTCGGGATGAAAAACGCCTCGCTTTGCTGTCCGATCTGGCAGACAAAAGAGATTCCGTCTGCCTCCATCACGATGTGCTCCGCCCGATAATCAGCTTCCTGCTCGATCCCGAACGTGACGAATCTGCCAGCAAAGCTTCCTCTGAAAGGCTGCCCGGCAAATCGGCGGGAGTAAGGACAGTCCCGATTGATAAACACGGTTCCTGTCGGCTTCATGTTGCGAATCAGCTCCGATTTTGCCATCGCGAGGCGCCCTGCCTTGCCTTCAAAGTTGCCAATGTGCGCCGTGCCAATATTCGTAATCACGCCCATGTTCGGTTGAATGATCCGGCAATGCTGTTGAATGTGCCCGCTTCGCAAGATTCCAAACTCAAGCACAGCCGCCTCGTGCTCGTCCCGCAAGCGTTTGACATGCGCTCGCGTATTGCCGAGAAAATTTTTGTTGTACATCGACCGATACGTGGACATACGTCTATTCAAGATCGCGAAGATCATTTCTTTTGTCGTTGTTTTTCCCGCGCTCCCTGTGACTGCGATCACTGGCTTGTTCAGAATCAGCGTTTTTTGCGGCCTGGTTTTTCCTGCCTTTTTCTTCACTGACAATCCCCCCTCTGCCTCCCTCTCCCAATCAGCTTTCCTATTGTATGAGCGGCTGAGACAGCCTGTATAGACCGTCATCTATGAAAACGTTCCGCTTCTATCCAAAACAAGCAGACAACTTTTGGAATAGAGTAGATGGGAGAGGTGAAGCCAATGAACAAGAAAGTCACGATCGCCGCAGTAGGCGATATTCTCATGTGGAAGAATCAAGTGGCTTGCGCCAAGCTGGCTTCAGCCGATCAATATTCCTTTGCCGATATGTTCGCCCCTGTTGCTCCGCTTTTGACAAATGCCGATCTGACCATCGGCAATCTGGAGACGACCTTTTCCGGAAAGAGTCAACCTTATCAGATCGGCTCGGCGCGCACAGGCTACCCCAGATTCAATTGTCCTGACGAGCTGGCGCGCGATCTCAAACAAGTCGGCTTCGACCTTTTGACGACCGTAAACAACCACTGTCTGGACGGAGGGCCAAACGGACTTTTCCGCACACTGGACGTGCTGGATCGCCACAAGCTCGCTCACACAGGCACGTACCGCTCCTTGCAAGACTCGACCGTCCCTTTGATCCAGGAAGTAAACGGAATCCGCATCGCTGTGCTCGCCTACACATACGGCACGAACAAGCAGGTCATTCCCGATCACATGCCGTGGCTGGTCAATCTCATCATGCGCGATGCCATTTTGCGCGACATCGCTTCCGTTCGCCCGCTCGTCGACCTCGTGATCGTCTCGCTGCACTTCGGCGTGGAGTTCCGCTACACCCCGACCGCCAATCAGCGTCTGCTCGTACAAAGCTTGCTCGACCACGGAGCAGATGTCATTCTCGGCGCGCATCCTCACGTCTTGCAGCCTGTCGTCACACCGAGCGCCACCCTGGCAACTGGAGAGACAAAACGCACACTGGTCGCCTACTCGCTGGGGAATTTCACTTCGGAAAAAATGCTCAGCTTCGATCAATCGCAAATCGGTGCCATTCTGCGCTTTTCTGTAGAAAAGGAGGCAGAGGGTCGGGTATCCATCGGGCGAATATCCGTCATTCCCACCTATTGCCAACGTTATACGTATGGCGGGCGCGTCCGTTTTCGCGTCGTTCCCATACGCTCCTATTTGAGGCGTCCCGACATCCACCTCCCGCTCATGCAGCGAAAAAAACTGCGCCTGATGTGGGACCGCGCTGTTCGCATCATCGGCCGGAAGCCAGGCATTTTGATCGAGTAGGAGGGAGCGTTTCGTCCTTGCTCCCTCTGTTTTTTATAGCTTTGATAGCATGGAAAAATGGAGAAAAAGCAAAATATTCAGAAGAGACATCCGAACGGTCTGAGCTGAATCTATAGCCAAGGAAGACATCATACCAGCAATGGGCTGATCAATAGTCATGTGCGGAGTATGCCCGTTTTGCCAGCCGACTGGAATACAATCTGGTTCGCTCGTCCGTGTCCAAAAGCGGCTAGTTCTTTCTTCCCACCATGAAAAAAGGGGTGCGACTGCCAATGGCAATCACACCCTTTTCTATTTGCGTTCGATTACAGCACGCACTTTTGATAGCCTGCCGCCGTCTGCTCGGAGGCCCCCTCGTCTGCTTTGCTCGGCTCTGTCGCCAACACTTGTTTCAAAATCTGGGTGGCCCGCTCCAAATCCAGACCTTTGACCAGCGCAATTTCGCTGCTTATCAGCTGTTGGGCATTATCGAGCATCAGCTTGTCGCTCGTTCCCAATATTTTCCCTTTGCTGATCACCCATAAATCCCGAACCACTTCCGCGTGCTCATGAATATCGCCACGCTTCATTTTTTCCGTGTTCAGCTTGAATCGCTGTGCCGCATTCAGCGCGGAGTCAGGGCTCCTTTCTTGCATCGCTGCCAACACATTGTCCAAAATGTCGGCATCTACAATCATCCGAATCCCCAGCGCGGACATCTTTTCAACGGGGACCATGATATTTAACTCTCTTTGCAGCATATGGAGCACATAATAGAGGTGCTTCTCACCCAGAAACTCTTTTTCCTCCATGGCGTCAATTACGCCTGCCCCGTGCATCGGGTAAAAAATCTTGTCTCCAACCTGAAACATACGTCCACCTCCTACAATGCGATCTTCTCCATTATAACACAGTTATTGATTTTAAAATTTTTAATTTTATCATGCACATTTATTTTAAGTCAATATCTTCTTTTGGATAAAAATACATAAACTTTTGTGAACAAGCCAGACAGACGAAAAAGCCAGGGACGGTCTACCGACTCACGTCGCTTTCGACCATTCCTGGCTCTTTTTTTGCCCGCCCCATTTGAACACGAGCATGCCAACGATCACAACCAGTACACCGCTTAGCTGCTTCCATGTAAAAGGAACTTGGGTCAGCCCCATCCATCCCAACGAATCCCACAGCAGGGCAAAACTGAGCTGCGAGGTCAACGCGATGGAAACGGCAAGCGTCGGGCCCAGCAGGCGGATTCCTTGTACCAGGCAAGTGACCACTCCCACCCCGATCAGCCCGCTAAACCAGTACCACGGCTGCATGTTGCGCCATTCCCACAGCTTTTCCCCCTCAAACAAAAGACCGCACACGAGCGAGGCCAAAAACCCCATCCCCAGCACCAAAGTCGTCGTCGTCCACGACCCAGCCCGCTCGTTGACCTTGCTGTTGAAAACATTTTGCAAGCTGACCAGTGAGCCGGCCACGATCGCGAGAACAAGTCCTGCAAGCATCGTATTCCCCCTCCTACGCGTATAAATGCGGATTGGCTACTTTTTGCAAGCCTTGTCTGTCTTTGATCAACAAATGCGTCTTCTCGCGCTCGACCAATCCAGCTTGACGAAACTGCTGAAGAACGCGATTCACGTGGCGAGAGCTGGTGCCGATCAGGTTGGCTGCGTCGGACAGGCTCGCCGAGCTTACTTGTCCTCTGAGGCTAGAATCCCCGTCCTCAAAGCACACCGACAACAAATAACTCGCCAGTCGCACTTCTACCGGGTACAGCAAGTTGAAGCTTAAATCGTTCGACTTGACGGTAAATTTTTTCGTAATAATCTCCAGCAAAAAGTGTAAAAACGGCGCATGATTGCTCGCGTATTTTCTCAGGAAACGGAAAGGCACGGCAAGCAGCACAGACGGTGCTACCGCCTCAACGGTGTTCATTGTCTCCATTTCCCGCACGTATTCAATATCCCCGATCACCTCAAGCGGCGTCTTGAACGACAGGATCAGCGTCTTGCCTTCCTGCGAGTTTGTAAATATTTTCAGCTTCCCGCTCACCAGCACATAAAGCGTGTCCGCGCTCGCTCCCTGGGAACAAATAAGCTCTCCTCGCTCCAAATAGCAAAGCGTCATATGCGCCTGCAGCTCCTCGGGGAAAACCGTTTCCAGCTGATACGCCTGCAAATAATGGTTTTGCTCTTCACGATCTTGCGTTACTCGCATGACTGGCTCTTCCCCCGCTTTCTGCTCTCTATCCCCTTGATGATCCGATCAAGCTTTTAGTATGACCACTCCTGCGATCATCAAGCCGATTCCGACCACGTGCGGCCACGTTACCTGCTGTTTCTTCACTCCAAACCAGCCCTTGCTGTCGATGAGAAACGTCAACCCAAGCTGTGCTATCAGCAGCGTCGAAATCGTCAGTGTCACTCCGATCTGTTGGATCGCAAAGACATTGCCGAAAATAATGACGGCGGCAAAAGCACCGCCAAACCGATACAGCGGCTTCACTTGCCGCAGTGCCTGCCAGTTTGCCCTTCGGCTGGCGAGCAGCACGAAAAGAGCGGCGACAAAGCCCGTCAACTGAGTCAATGTCGCGGCTTGCCACGTTCCGATGTCGTAGCTGATCCGGGCGTTTGCCACTCCTTGCAAAGTGAGGAATGCCCCTGCGAAAAATGCAAAAAGGATGCCTTTCAATTCCCTCTCCCCCATTCCCTCCTTCATTAAAAAACAGATGCAGGCTTGCAGGGAAGGACATATGTCCTGAAAAAGAAAGAACCCTCGGATTGATCCTGAAGGCTGTCGATGTTGGTTTAGGAAAAGCGGTTGAGAGGGCCGAACTTGCCGCTGCATTTCCCCTTTGATCGGTTACTGCTCCCGATTCCCGTTCCCGGTTTGAACGTCACTTGCAACTTGCAGCTTACAGTTCGTCCCCTGCTGGATACGAGCGGATTGCAGCTCGCCACGGGCTTGTTATCCAACTCCTCACGGGCGTTTTTGCCTAAATTTTAGCATTTTAACCAAAAACCCGTTACTTTTTTCCTGTTCATACGACATACTCAATGTATGCCATTTGTAAAAACATAGGAGGAAGTATGAACAGGAAAAAGACCATCTTGGCACATGGCTTGGCCCTCACGCTGAAGTCGCGGCAACACCTGGCTTTGCCGCAGCTGGACACAACTGCTTTGCCCACATTTTAAGCCGTAAGTTTTGCGCACAACACTCAGGAGGAGATTCTTATTTCTACACGTAAACGGTTGTTCATGTATATTGTTTTTCTGATCATTGCGGTGTTCATGCTCGATGTTATTCTGTACTGCGAGCAGCTGTTGAAAGAAGAGGCGGCGCTTACTTTCGAACGCTTACCGTTTCTCCTGTTCACCACTTTATACCCTGTTCTCATCGGGCTGGTTTTTGCCCTGCCGACCTTTATCCAGACATGCGTGACAAAAGGAAGCTGGACATTCGATTGGCTGCCTTTTACCGTGCTCGGCATTCCTGCTCTTCTCATCGATCTGATTTTTCTCGTTTACTTTTATCCCGTAGGAATAGATGTGCCGCTGTCTTTCTTCGCTGAATACGGAAGCCAGGCTTCGATTATTTGCGGTCTGGCGTTTGGCTATCTTGCTTTGTCTTGCTGGAAAAAGAAAGCGGCGGCGGCTGTTTTGTCTCTGTAGACAGTGTTTCGTCAGAATCGCTTCGGTTCAAGAGTCTATGAATCGAAGCGATTCCGCTCTTCCCTATCCCCTGGAGCAAAGGAGACGAAACATGAACCGTCTGGATTTGATCTCGTATGTTTTTCCTAACAAGCATGCTGCTGAAAAAGAATGGTGCTCCTACTTTTCCCAATTGCTAAAAGAGGTTCCCCACTTCCGAGAAGCTGACCAGCTCCGTCCTTTGTTTTCCGGCTCGGCAATGCCGGCAACAGATTTTCGCACGGGAGATGCAGCATTTCCCGCCATCGTGTTTCATTCGCCAAAAGCGTTTAAGCTGAAAGTGGCAGATTTGCTTATTTCCGATCGCAAATCTGCGGGTATCGAGCTGGCAAGTTTGAACCGTTTGCACGCGGAGCTACCCCAGACGCAGGAACAGTCTGCTGGCATCGACATTTCCCAGCTATATCATCAACTGAAAGGCAGGCTGACAGGAGTCGATCATACGGGAGTCAACATCCCGGTTACGCTCATGCCACGTCCAGAATGGGATAAGTTCCTCGCCACGCTTTCCACCGTTTGCAACTTGTACCGCTACCCGGATGAAGACTGGCCGTTCATTATCCCGGCGGAAGCGGAGGAACATGCGACAAACATCACGGATTTCTCGGTGAAACGAACGCCGAAGTTCGAACTGGTCTACGATTCGTATACCGCCAAGCCGCTTTTTCAGTTTGCCTTGGAAACAAATATATCGCGCGAAGAAATGGAGGCGCTATTTCCCGCCCCCAACGGATTTGCCATACCGGGACTGGAAGAGATTTTTCGCTGCGTCGCCATCAAAAGCCCGTGGGATCATGGGCTGGGCTTCCGCTTTGATTTGTACTACAAAGCGGAAGGAAAGGGGCTGTCCGATTGGGAGACGGGCGAATGGCTCATAAAAAACGGCGGAAGAATCCGCGGGTAAGATTTTGGCAGACCAGAGGGTTGGGCTTCTGGTCTGTTTGCTTTGTGTGGTAATGCTTGCCGTTTTCAGCCAGTAGGGTACGTTGCATTGAAAACATATGAATTGTTTTTTCGTTGAAAGCACAAAAGTGGACAGCCGTCCACCAATGCGGATCACGAATATTTACAGATCACTCCACGTCTAGAGAACCGTTATAGACGGCCTTCCTGTTTAAAATCTTTGACTAATTTCCGCAGCAGGCTCCCCATCCCACTCCCTATTAGGGATGTCATCAGATTAACGATGAGAAATGAAACAGTCCAGGATAGTTCCAGATATTTTATAAATAAAACTCCTGCTATCGCATTGGCGAATAACAAAACTAACAAATGCAGCTTCGGCCACACAAAACGTAAAAAGCCGCTGAGAATTATCGATAGCAGGTGAAATACGATCATTTTCGAGCCGATTATTATGAAAAATTCCATGTAACCACCTCTTTGCTCTCTAGCTCTCGCTCACCTGACTGGCAGATCATCTCATTTTCCTTTCCAATGCACGTATTTTCTTCATTGCCTCTTCATCCGCGGTGGCAGAGTAATACTTACCGTTTATTTCCACAATCAAATAATTGATTGCATACTGTTTACTGTCAAGTGGAACAATCACGACAGCATCCTCGTAAGACCCTAATAGATTGTTGGAAGTATAGGCATCATACTCGCTCATTTCCCCTGTTATTTGAATCGTAGGAAGCAGATCATCGAATAGGGCGTCAATCTCCGTCAGTGCCGCTGGAGCCCACTCCACTACAGCAGAGCTACTCTGAAAATCTACCAGGTCTTTCTCCCCATGCAAAATGTCGTGTTGTGCCTGGAACGGGATGCTTTTCTGGTCAGAATTGCAAGCGGCTAAAATCAGAAGACAAACGAATACGAGCTTTTTCACTTTATACCTCCTCCCCTTTTACAAATCCAGCTTACAATATTCCCCAAAAAACCGCCAAATCTTGATCGATTCCAGCCTGAACGGCACAGCGTCCGCCACTTCGCCAGTCGCTGCCATGAGTACGTCAATCAGCGTAATTTCGTTCCCCTCTTTATCTGTACCGCTTTTGTCAGCCTACGCAGGTGCATTAGGACTTCGATTTAAATGTCTTATTCGCTGCATCGTTACCATTCGTTGGAAGTCATCTCCCAATCTTTCATGAAAAATCTTTAACAGAACTTCCACACTCACAAACTTATGACATTTTATTCATAAAATAAAACTGTATACGATTGGAAAAATATGGTATATTCAAACAGATGTTACCGATAGGAGAGGCAGGGGAATCACTATGTTCAAAAACAGTGTTTTTTCAGCATTAGGCGTAGCGTTATTTGCTACCATCCTGACATCCCAGGTTCAAGCCGCAGAAGTAAACTTGCCGGCAAACGATGGCAAAAGTGCGCCAACTACCGTTCGTTGGCAGGCAGACTCCTCATTTGCTGCTAAAGCGAAAGGATGGAGTTCCGAGGAGAAATGGATCAAAAAATCTTCTGCTGTCCCGCAAGGTTGGGTCGTCATTCGCGAAGATCTCGGTTCAAAACTGATCAAAAATACAGCAGGCGCGCCCTTTGGCGCGGAATTGCGAGTCAGCAAATACTCTCCCGTTCCGGTAGGATGGGTCGTTTTGCGAGATGAACTGGCTGGCAGGACGATCAAATGTACAACAGGGGCTTCTTATCGTCAGGAGTTCACTGTGACCAAGTTCTCTCCGATTCCAACCGGCTGGGTTGTCCTGCGCGAGAACTATGACAGCAAAACAATCATGAATGCCAACGGCGCTCCTTATGGAACCGTACTGCTTGTGAGCAAATATTCACCGATTCCGGCAGGATGGGTTTACAATGGCCAACAGGTTACTGGCATGTACATTAAAAACATGAATAAATAGAAAACAATTCTGATCAAGCATATCAGAGAAAAAGAACTGATGGATCAAGTATTACTGGCCATCCGTTCTTTTTTTATCTTTCTATCTATCTGCGATCTGTAGTCTTTTTAGACGGTGACTAATTCTCTGCAAAAAAGCCAATGATGCCGGAAATTCCGAAAGTAAAACTGCAAAGAGGGGTTTGCTCAGTTGCCAAAAGATGTTGCAAAGATGAAGGACAGGCTTGCGTTATTGGCGGCTGGAGAGCGAGGAAGATGAAAGACAACCGTGCATAGGCGAGGCAAACGAACAAGCGGAGGTGCCTGATTCGATTATCGGGAATGTAAATTTTTTTGTGTAAATGGGTTTTTAACGGGTGGACAGTTACGTCAACGGCTTTACATGGAGTGGCGGGCATGATAGGCTCGCTTGCCATGCGATGCATATTTTACTGGCATCGCCCAATCGCAAGAAATCATGCCCGCAGAGGCTCCATGTCAAGCCGACTCAACAGTTGATTATGCGGACAGTTCCCCTTGCAATCGATCTCCAAAATGGATGGCAAGTTGCGATATACATTCTTTCCAACTCCGAAGCGGCATAGTCCATTTCTTCGATGCCTCAACGGTAGCCAGATAGATGATTTTCCGTAGAGCATCGTCGGATGGATAAGCCGTTTTTGTCTTTGTGACCTTACGGAGTTGCCGATGATAGCCCTCGATGATATTCGTCGTATAAATCATCTTGCGTATCTCTGGGGGATAGCTGAAATAGGCGGTCAGTTCGAGCCAGTTGTTTTCCCAGGAGCGAATAATGATGGGGTACTTCTTTCCCCACTTGTCTTTGAACGTAGAAAAAGCAGTCTCAGCTTCTTCTAACGTAAGGGCTTGATAGACTTTCTTTAAATCTGCCAAGACTAACTTTTCTTCTTTGAACGGAACATATTTCATAGAGTTACGAATCTGGTGGATGACGCACAGTTGAATTTGGGTTTTCGGAAAAGCAGCATGGATCGCCTCAGAAAACCCTGAAAGACCGTCCTTGCAGGCGATGAGAATGTCTTCTACACCACGGCTTTTCAGCTCTGTACACACATTGAGCCAGAAGCTTGCACTTTCGTGCTCGCCGATCCAAATGCCCAAAATGTCCTTATGACCAGACATAGTAATGCCAAGAACGCTGTATGCTGCTTTGTTAACGATACGATTCTCTTGCCGAACTTTGAAGTGAATGGCATCAAGAAACACGATCGGATAGACTCGATCAAGTGGTCTACATTGCCATTCTGCCACCATCGGCATAATCTTGTCGGTTACTTTACTGACCATCGTAGGAGACACGTCGATCCCATACAGATCCTTCATGTGTTCTTCAATATCGCGAGTAGACATACCTTTGGCGTAGAGTGCGATGATTTGCTCCTCCAAGCCATTTGTGGTTGTTTCATGCTTCTTCACAATGTGAGGTTCAAATTCGCCGTTGCGATCACGGGGGACACGAATTTCTGTATTGCCGAACTTTGTTTTCAGCGTCTTTTTGCTATACCCATTCCGACTATTTCCTGAATGATCACCATCGGCACTATGTTTGGCATAGCCCAAATGGTCATCCATTTCTGCTTCAAACAACTGCTGGATGGTGTCACGGAACAAATCTTTTAGCATGATGTGCACGTCCTCGATGGTTCGGCAATCCTTCGCTAACTCCTTGATGGTCATGTCTCTCTTGTCTTGCATAAATGATCATCTCCTTAATGGGAAGTTTAACCATTTACACAAAACTTTTTACGCTCTCCGATTATCTCTTAGCTTTGGTAAAAAAGCACCGCTCCAAAAGCGCCCACTCTCCTCCACTCCAAACAAAAATACCCGCAAGCCGGACACCTTTCTCCCTGTGTCCAGCTTGCGGGCGAACGCACCTATTTGCTTTCCCCGCTCGACAATCCATTCAGCGATTTTGCGTCTGCTTCGTCCGGTAAAACTCATTGAACAGCTTCATCAGCGCCCGCTTCTCGATGCGGGATACGTATGAGCGAGAAATCCCCAACTCGCGGGCAATTTCGCGCTGTGTCTTTTCTTTGTCCTGATCCAGACCAAACCTGCCGATGATGACTTCTTTTTCGCGCTCATCGAGAATATGGATGTGCTGATAAATCTTGTTTGATTCCAGTTTGAGCTGCACAGCATCGACCACTTCGTCGGTTTCTGTGCCGAGCACGTCGATCAGCGTAATTTCGTTCCCTTCTTTATCGGTCCCAATCGGATCGTGCAGGGAAACGTCTTTTTTCGTTTTTTTCAGGCTTCGCAAATGCATCAAGATTTCATTTTCAATACAACGCGCTGCATACGTAGCCAGCTTGGTGCCCTTTTCCACCTGGTAGCTCTCGATTGCCTTGATGAGGCCGATCGTGCCGATGGAAATCAGGTCTTCACTGTCTTCTCCGGTGTTTTCAAACTTCTTCACAATATGCGCCACCAGCCGCAAATTGTGCTCGATCAGCTTGTTGCGGGCATACGGGTCGCCTTTTGCCATGAGGCGGAGGTACTTTTCTTCTTCCGTATCCTGAAGAGGCTGGGGAAACGCATTGTTCTTGACATAAGCAACAAACATAACCAGTTCTTTAAACACAAGGGAAAGCGCCGCAATGATGCTGGACATGGCTGCCACCTCCACGTCTATATAGCTTACTCCTATCCTTATGTGGGCGAATACCCAGATGTGCAAGTACCACCCGAAAACAGCTGTTGTATGTTGCGGGGCTTGCTTCTGCTCTCCAGCCTGTGTGCTTCAGGATGTCGTGATCTGGATGAACTGCAAAATGATCGGGGCGCCCTGCGCAGGCACTTCGCTCAAAACCAAAACTCCGGGCTGAACCAAGTAGCTATTGGGAGGCTGCAAAATGCCATTGATAAACAAGTTGACGATGGACACGGTTTGCTGCCCGATAATCCCCGAAGTGCTGAGCTGCGGCGTGGCGTCAGCATCTGTATACATATTTTTTTGTCCGTCTGAAAACGTCGTGTATTGGTAGATCGTGGTCGCAAGCAAGCCAGGAGTGCACGGACAAGGAGGACAGGTTGGGCACGGCTGACCGGGGAAAATGTCCGGGCAGCCATATGGCGGCATGACTTGCGAACGCACATTGACCGTATAAATTCGCTGCCCTCCGCTTCGCTGTATGTTTCTATGCTGCAAAACGATTCACTCCTCTCTTGCGCTGGAATGGGATTACCCCAGGCATGTACAATCGCCTGGGGCCTCCCTTGAACTTGTTTGTTCTTTTAGTTGACGACAAACTCAACCAAGACAGATACACCATCGTTTTCAGCGTCTCCGTCAGGAATCGTCAGCGTGGATGTGGTGACAGTAGACGTGCCTCCTGGCTGCAAAACACCGTTGATATAGAGGTTGTAGTAGGCAAAAGTGGATGGGAATGCTGTCGCAGCAGTACCCGCGTCCGTGCTGAATGCTGTTGCCGCAATCGCAAAAGTCGCTCCTGTGCCTGTTCCTGCTCCAATTGTCGAGTTGAAGCGCAGAGACGTCATGAATGGTTTGATGATTGGCATGTACACCAACTCCTCGTGAAAAGTAGTAAGGATGAACCTTACATTACATATCAAATGAAGGAATCGGCTTTCCCGAAACGGACAAACATCATTTGGGAGAAAGCATATTTTCTTGGTGGCTCCCGCTGCCTTTATGCTAGAAATCTATCCTTGTCTGATAGCAAAGCCGTGCTCCAACCTGCCAACCTGGATGGAAAATGATTATGCAGCGTCTCGTCAACAACTACTGACGGAGTAATCAAAAAAAGCGTCCACTTCCCACGGACGCCTTTCCCCTTCAAGCCTCATATTCAATTTTCGCCAGTAGCTTCACTCGCGCACGCTCTGCCTCTGGTTCGTCTGCGAGTGAAAACAGCTCTTCATTAACCGTGCCGTAAGCCGTTTGTTGCCCGTACAACAGCAGCACGGTCGGGTAGCCAGTCAATTCCTCGGAAAACGCAGCTGGCAGCTTCTCGGCAAAAATTTCCCCATCCGAAACGCACTCCTGTCGCAAATACTCCAAAAAATCTGCTCGCTCCTCTGCCTTCGCCACGGCGTGTACTTCAAAAAAGTCTTCATCTACCCATGTGAGTCCTGTCGCTTTCATAAATTCCGATGGATACATGTCACCATCTTCCGTATATACAGGCTCCAGAAAAGCTTGCAGTTCATCCTCTGTATGCAAGTCTGTTCCCCATACCACCACGACATGCTTCATGGACACCTCATCTCCTTTTCTTACTGACTCATCGGTTTACCGTGCATGCTCACCATAGGCAGCACGAATGCGCTCGACCCGCTCCCGTTCCTTGCGCAAAACGGCCTTCTCCGCTGCCAAGTCCAATAAGCTGCCCAGCTTTGTCCAACCCGGCTCGCCTGTTGGAACATCCCCCTTGTCCAGCATCCGCCCCCAAGCCATGAGCGCAATCTGGCGCTGTGCCTCACTGCCTGCCAGCCAATGTGCGAGATCATGCCATTCGGGAGCAGAAACGGCAAACAGCTTGTCCCATCCTTCGAGCGGGTACGCCGCATATGCTTCCATCCAGGCGATGACTTCCCTGGCACGAAAATGCTTGAGACGGCCATAGGCTGTATAGCCGCTCATCGCCTCGCTGTTCGCCTCGTTGTCCAGCTCGGCCAGCACCAGCGGCAAGCCTTCCTCTTTTGGCAGGCAAGCCGCTGACAAGTACGCCCGCTGGACATCTGAAACAAGCTTTTCCTGCCCAGCTGATTCCCACAGCGAGCGAACCCAATTCGCCGCCTTCGTCCCCAACGTTTCAACCAGCAGTTGGCACCATGGCTCTTTTGCAGCAAAGTTCGGCGCCTGGCTGATTTTCGCCACCCAAGCCTGCTGGACGACTTTTGCTTCATACGAATCGAACGCTTTTCGCACACGCTCATCGTCTGCGCCATGCAAGGCAGCGTACTCGACGAGCTGCGCAAAATCGGTTGCTGCGGTTTCCAGCGTCAGCTCCCGGTACGTTTGCAGCCATTTTTTCCAGCGAACCGCATTTTCCCCATGCACATCGAGTCCATCTGCGCCAGCAAAAGGCTCGTAATTCCACACTTCCGCTCCAATACAGCCCAGCTCGGTCACCCGCTCGACAAACGCTGTGAAGCTGTGCCCGAGCAAAATATATTCGTCTGTCTCATGCCCCCAGGCGTAAACAGGCGGATCGTCCGCGCATGCTCGCAAATCCAAGAGCAACATGTCGCCATTGCCGCCGACGCGGAAGCAAAGGTACTGTCGCTCGTCGGCGCTTTCGTCGTCGTGACCGAAATAAGGCCACTCCAAACTGTCCAGGCTCCAGCCGATATCCCCGCCGAGGGAAAATGGCTCGACGGTCCTAGTAGGAAGCGACCAGTATATTTGAACTTCGCTTGTCCCTTCCAGAAACAGACGTCGAAGCGCAAGCGGCAGACTGATCCCCAGCCGCTGCTCTGCTTCGTCCACTTGCCACGGCTGCGCAGGATCAGCGATGATCAGCGGCCAGGTGTGCGCGCCCTGCCTGTCCATATCCGCGATCAGCGCTCTCCACGCAGAAACCCATTTTTCTATTTGTTGGCGCATAGCTACAGCGCTCCTTCCACTCTGCTCGTTTATCACAATCCTTCTTTTTTCATTGTTGCGAATATAGCTCGCGACTTTCAACCTTCTAAAGAACCATTTTTATCCAACATATACACCAAAACACCGCTTCTGCGTTCACGCTGGGCTAACGTTTACGTAAAAGTCCCTCCCCCCAGCCGACACCACAAAAAAACGCCTCTCCCGGACCTGTCATCGCTGGCCCGAGAGAAACGTTTGTCGCTACACCGTCACTAATACGCTTTTTACCATATGGCGGAATTGATGTCCGCTCACCGTCACATTCCCGTCCTGACGATAGCCCATTGATTCGTAGAGTTGACGGGCACGCGGGTTTTCCTCGTCTACCAAAAGGGCGATGCGGTCGTGTTTGCGCCGGATTGCCTCTTCTTCGAATGCCGAAAGCAGCATTTTTCCGATTCCTTTGCCGCGCTGATCGGCCCGAACGGCGACCGAGTCCAAATAAAATTCATCGTCGCGCGCTTCCTTCACCAGCGTGGGCGCAACTCCTGTCCGCTTTTGAACATACTCGACAAACGGGCGATCCAGCTGCTCTGTCTGACTGCCGTGGTAGAAAAGCGCTACGCCGACCGGCACGCCTTCACGCATGGCGATAACCGCATTTTCATAGCTGAGCCGATTGCCTTTTTGGGCAAAAAACTGCTCCAGCAGCAAGAGCGCTTCTTCCTGCTCTGTCGCTCCGGTCAATGTGTGGGCGATGTCGCCAATCGCTTCATAAATCAGCGGTGCCGCAAAAGCTGCATCTTGAGGTTCCGCTTTACGTATCATGTTACTCTCTCCCTGCATGTAAGCGTCCACCCGTCATCTCCAATCGGAAAATCGTCCGTGGACACGTTTTTTTGTTGCCTGTACGATCATGCTTCCGCTTTATTGTGTCACACTTTACACCCAAGGTCGAGCAACCGGGACATCCGTCACAAATTGGCAACAAAGAAACCGCTCTCATAAACGAGAGCGGTCGCAGTCGCATCAAAGCGGCTCTATCCAATCATCTTTTCGATCGTCAGCTTGCGCTCGTAGCGCAAATCGAGAAACTCCCCGCTGCGCCGCACCAATGGCCGCATCGGCTCGTCCTGGTGAATCAGGATCACTTCGACTTCTTCGCCGCTGCTCAGGCGCGCTCTCGCTCCGACGTACAGCAAGGCAATGTAACGCACGAACACAGAGACTATTTCAATACTCAACAGCCCGTTGCAAGCTTCTTTCCATAAAAGCTGCGCCGCTTCGAAAGGCGAGGTGCGGCCTTTGTACACCCGATCCGAGCAGATGGCGTCGAACATGTCGGCAACCGCCAACACCTGGCAGTCCAAAGGAATCTCATGGCCTTTGCGCTGCTCAGGATAGCCGGAGCCGTCCAGTCGCTCATGATGGAGCAGGGCGCACAAGGCAAGCCGCTCTGATCCGCCTTCCATCTCCTTGATCATTTCGTAGCCGTATGTCGTATGTTTTTTCATAATCGCGAACTCTTCGTCTGTCAGCTTGCCCGGCTTTAACAAAATTTCTGTCGGGATGCGCATTTTCCCCACATCATGCAAGAAGCCAGCCGTTCCCATAAACGTCACCTGCTGCTCGTCCCATTTCAGCAAACGGGCAATTAGCGAACAGAGAATGCCTACGTTCAACGAATGCCGATATGTATAACTGTCCGCCCCTTCCAGGACGTAAAGGGAGCGAAAAAGCCCCAAATCCTTCGTGGACTTTTCCAGTACATTCTCAAAAACTTGCGAAAACTGATCCAAACTGGCTACTTTCCCCTGCTTGAGCTGATCGAAAATCAACCTCGTCTGATCCAAAGCCTGTACATAGGCGGCAACCGTTTCCCCGTCCGCCTCCAATTGGAATAATTGCGTAGTGACATGCTCTCCAGTTCCCTCTGACCATGTTCGTACGATGTTGACTTCCCGTACGCGCTGTTTCAGGAGAATGTGCACATGTGCAGCTGTTATGGTCGTATTCTTCCCCAGCAGCAGTACACCGCTATCCGAGTAAAGGTCATCTGCTAGTTCTTGCCCAATCAGAGTGTGATCAACGGGGGCCGTAGGCATACAATCAACCTTTCCAGTCATGTCTTTTTCTAAATTATAGAAAGGAAGGAGGAGAGTTACAATCTTTTTTTCGACAATTGACATGATTTCCTGAGCGGGACCTTCTGCCGCCTGCGCACATACGATATAGAGCGAATGCTAGCGGTGAACTCAAGGAGGGACCTCGTTTCATGACAACACTGTACATCACGCCAAAGGCATGGAGGCAGATCGAGCAGGCTGTACGAAAAAAACCCTCGGTGGAAACAGGAGGGGTAATGATGGGGTATCCGCTCGGTGATGAAAAGTGGGTCGTGACATTTGCCAGCGACCCTGGGCCACGAGCGATTCACCAGCCCAATTCGATCTTTTTCGACGATGACTATCTCAAACGGCTCGTTCGCAAAATGAGCAGAAACAGCCAGTCGCAATACATCGGGGATTGGCACAGCCACACGATCAAGCGCCTGTCTCCAAGCAAAGGAGACAAACGGACGATCTGGACAAAAGCTTCGCAATCCATGTACATGTCTTCCTCGCCGCTCATGCTGATTGTCGGGCTGGGCAAGCGCAACCAGCTTCAGGCGCGCGGCTTCATTCTCGGGAATACGCTCCAGGAGGTCGGGAAGATCGAGCTGTATAATCGGCAAGTTCATCGACCGCACGCCGAAAAAGCTCCAGTGCCTGGTTCTTCCCCCAGCTTGGCTGGTTCTCTGATACCACACAGATCGCAAAGCGCGGTTGTTCCAAAGGAGCGTAACCGACGAACCAAAGGTGATTTTTGGCATCGGTTGTACTCCCTGTCTGCGCGGTCCCGCTCTTCCCGGCCACCTGCCAGGAAGAGTTCAGCAGCATCTGGCCGGTCCCATCTGTGACGACCTTGCGCATCATTTTTCGCAGCTTGCTGGCTGTCACGTAGTCGATGCCGTCGGCCGCAAGCTTTTGCTCCGGAAACGAGTAAAAAGACTGACCGTTCCGGTAGGCGATTTCCTTGACCAGACGCGCCTGCGCGGGTTCACCTCCGCGCAGGATCGTCACCATCAAATTCGCTGCCTGCAACGGCGTTATCCGCACATCGCGCTGGCCGATGGCGCTTTGGATCAGCACGCCTTCGTCATTGTGGGACACGCCCTCGGCAAATACACGCCCGCTTTCTTCGCCATCGAGCTGCTTGAAACCATCGAGCTTGAACAAGTGGGCCGTAGCGTGCCCAACCTCTGTCGTCAAACCCAGTCGGCGGGCGTATTCCGCAAGCTTTTCCCCGCCGACCCTTTTCGCAACCTCGGCAAAAGCGATATTGCACGACTGCGCATACGCCTCTTCCAACGTGACGCTGCCGTGCCCCTCTTTTTTCCAGCAAGAAAAATGGTACTTGCCATACTCTCCGCTGCATGTAAACCGATCGGTCGTGGAAACGACACCCTCTGCCAGAGCGGCGGCAGCGACTACCGTCTTGAAGACGGAACCTGGCGGCAACTGTTTGAACGCTCTGTTTTTCCACTCCGTCGCAAGCCCGCTCACATTCGTCTGGTCGTAGGCCGGGCGACTGACAGCCGCGATGATATCGGCATTTTGCGCATCCAGAACAATCAAGCTGCCTTCCCGAAGCCCGACCTGCTCAGCCGCTGCTTCCATGCGCCGCTGAATGTCCACATCGAGCGTAGTGGACAACGACAGCGGATAGTATTGGTTGCTTGGCTTCGTATAGCGAATATCGAGACCACGCAGCGGCTTTCCTTGACCGTCCACATAGTAGGACAAGACAGATGGCTCCACACCTTGCAAAAAGCGGTCGAAGCTCCGCTCCAGACCAGACGCGCCCACGGTCGATTCGGCGTTCATTTTGCCGTTTGCCCACTCATCGGGATACAGGGCCTCGACCATGCCGGGGTTTTTATGAATAAAGCCGATGAGGTGCTTCGCTACTTCTTCCGTGCGATAGCGCTCTGTCACCGCCAGCGCCACCACGCCCGGTATCGCCAGCGCGTTGATCTCCTCTGCCTGCTGTTTGGTTAGCTCGATCAGCTTGCCTGCGTCATTGCGCAAAAGCTGCGGCACCTTCGCCTGCTCCATCGCCCGCGACAATCGCTCACTCGGCTGTCCGGTGATCTTCGCCAGTCTGACAAGCCCATCTGTGCCTTCCATGCTCCCACGAGCGAGCGGAAACAAGATCAGCGCCAAATGCTCCACGCCCGTGAACGCATAGCCTCCCCGATCCAAAATATCTCCGCGCCCGCTGTGCAGCACGATACTTTGCTGCCGCTGCTTCACCGAGGCTTTCACCAAGTCGATCCCGCGTCTGGAAAAGCGGTGAGGCGCTCCGAGCTGTATCCACCACAGACGGGCGATCAGCCCCAGCCAGACAAGCGACATCACCATCAGCACCAAAAAATGCCGTCTTTTGATTCGGCGATCCAGTTGCATGAAGCTTCCCCTCCTCGCCCTTTTCTTCCCAGTATTGCCAGAATAGCCGGGCGAAAAACGATCCGGTGCGAAAACTTGACACTCCAAGCGGCTTGTGCTGATGGTGCATTTGTTCCACAAAAATTCTAAGCACACTACCGTTTTCTCGTGCCCAATGTTTAAGGCTAGCATCATTTTCATTGGCAAATATCCAATTCATTACACGTGATAGGCAGCATTTCGGTTCGTGAACCAAATGAAAGATGGTTTTATTTAAATGAAAATATAAAGTGTTTAAAACTCAAATAATGTAAAAAAATGAAATTTTATCAATTAATATGAAATGAGGTTTTTTAACCTAAAAAATGTTATAATTTACCATTATCATACAAAAGAGGTAAGAACTAATGAAGAAACTAGGAGCGTCACTTTTGGTCGCAGCACTATTAGCTACCACAGTAACTACATTCTCAATTCCGGCAACGTCAACATTGGCAGCACAAAAACACAGCCCAGAGATACAGCAATATCTCGAGTCTAATGATGCACTCAAGGAAAGTGAAAGATTTAGAGAGGAAATAGGCTTGTCCTCCAATACTAAAAACTTAAAAGCATTGTCCAAAGACTCTCAAAATTTCTCAGAAAAATATGGGGTATTTCTCACGAAAAAAGAGGAAAAAGAGCTAGATGCAAGGCTAGAGGAACAAAAAAAGCTCATTCCGCCAATCAAGGACTTCATTGCAGAAAATCTGCAAGAAGAATTTGCTAGCATGTATATTGATCAAAAACTAGGGGGCATAGTTCGTATTGGATTTAAAACTGGATCTGAAGAAAAGGTCAAAAAATTTGAGGAAGAACTGAAGAACCTTTATTCAAAAGACATGCTTGAGTTATACTACACAGATTATACTGAACAGCAACTGGATGAAATTGCAGAGTCTGTATCCGAAAAAAGGGATGTATTAGCACAGCGGGGACTGGATATTTCTTCTGTCAGTGTTAATATTCCTGAACAAAAAATTGATATTGGAGTAAAGAAAAAGACCGCTGCTTCCAGAAGTCTTCTTTTAGATTCAGTCATTGTTAGTGATTTAGATCTAGGCGTTGATGGCAATCTCATTAATATATTTGAAGAAGATGTGCATGAAGTTCAAGCTAGCCCATCCAGTAAATTCAGGCCAATTCAAGCCGGTTTAAGGATTACTAATGTGGAGACGGGTGGTAACTGCACATCTGCATTCTCTGCTCAAATTGGAACAGATTCTTATGTGCTTACTGCTGGTCATTGTGTCGAGTCTACTGGAGATAAATTCTCTCAAGGCGGGGAGAGATTTGGTAGAGTTGAGGATTATAACTTCGGGGGAAATGTTGATGCTGCAATCATTAAGTTAGATGAAGGATCTGATGACGCCACTTATTATCTTTTTGGTAACGATAAGTCAAAATTAAATAACATTGATGAGGTTCAAAAAACAAAAAATGAAACAGTTGGAGATGCCGTATGCATTTCTGGTGCTACAACAAGAAGCGTCAAATGCGGGACATTAGAATCAAAGAATTGGAGTGGCTACCTAACCACCAGTGACGGTAAAGTTTACTTTACAGGCTTGAGACAAGCGTCATATTCAAGCCAGAGTGGGGATAGTGGCGCTCCAATCTTTCTAGGGGGTACAGCTATAGGCATTCATAACGCAGGGGATGGTATTTACACTCATATAACTAGAGCTGTTAATCATTTTGATATTGATGACATCTATATTGGAGACTAAGATATTTTTTATACGAGGGAGAATAGGTAAAATGAATAAATATCTAAAGTTCATTACCTTGTCTACCATGGTTCTCTTAACAGTAGGTTGCTCAGAGGAAAAACCTAAAAATGAACATAAAGGACTAACGGGATTTGTCATTGAGGCGAACTATGAAAAAAGAGCGCTACTTGTTGCAGAAAGTGACAAAACATCTGCTACAGAAGGAAAATATGGTGTTGAATGGTATTCGTTAAATGACGATGCTATTCTGCTTGATAGTAAGAATAGTAAGATTTTGTTTACAGATATTGAAGTGGGTTCAGAGGTAGAAACATGGTCAACTTCACCTTCGCTAGAGTCATATCCAGCTAAAACAGACTTGAGTAAGCTAGTAGTTGCAGATGATGTGAAGCACCCTAATTCTGATATGTCACAAAAGAAAGCCATTCAAGCGGCTTTAAATTTTGCAAAAAATCTTTCTGACAAACCAGCAACACTAATCGTGCAAAAGATAGAAATGAAAAAAACTGAATGGCTCATTCATATATATAATTTTGATTTAGGGAAGAGTTATGAATTAAGAGTTAATCCAGAGACTGCTGAAGTCTCTTAAGCCCCAAACTGCAATTGAGTCACCCCCTTATCTTGCTAAATTAAAATCAGAAGAACAACTTATTGAATAAAAACATCCCGCTCCACTTTTGATAGTGAAACGGGATGTTTTTATTCCTTTTTAGGGTTTCCGTCATTCGGGACTCCCCTTTTGGGACAGCCCATCGCGCTTGCCTTCTTTTGTATCCATCAGAATGCTACAGCTTGGCTGGCTCCTGTTTTTCCAACAAAATGTTTTTGATTTTGGTGGACAACAGATCGAGCGCCACCCGGTTGTATCCGCCCTCTGGGATGATGACGTCGGCGTAGCGTTTGGTCGGCTCGATAAATTGCAGATGCATCGGGCGGACGACGTTCAAATACTGGTTGACCACGGAGTCCAGGGAACGGCCGCGCTCCTCGATATCGCGTACGATCCGGCGAACGATGCGGACGTCTGCATCCGTGTCGACGAACACTTTGATGTCCATGAGGTTGCGAATGCGCTCATCTTCGAGAATCAGCATTCCTTCCAAAATGATGACGTCTTTCGGGTCTACCTTGACTTGCTCGCTCTTGCGGTTGTGCACCTTGAAGTCGTAGATCGGCTTCTGGATCGCCTTTCCTTGCAAAAGCTCCTGCAAATGCTGCAAAAGCAGATCGTTGTCAAAAGCGAACGGATGGTCGTAATTGGTCAAAGCCCGGTCTTCCACGCTCAGATGGCTTTGATCTTTGTAATAAGAATCTTGCTCGATCATCGTCACGCTATCGTTGCGGAACTGATGATACAACTCCCTTGCCACAGTGGTTTTTCCGGAACCACTGCCCCCTGCCACGCCAATCAATACAGGGTTACCCATGCCACATGTCCCCTTCCTCATGCTGCGTCCATCCTTTTTTGCCCTACGGCTGTATCTTTTTCTTCAGGCTGACAGCCAATCCGTCTCCTACCGGAATGAACGTCGTCTCCAAATCCGGTCGCTCCGCCAAATGGGCGTTGAATGCGATCAGCTTGTCCACCATCGGCTTCTGTCTCTTTCCAGCCTCTTCCGGTGTCGCCACCAAACCGCGGAACAGCACGTTATCGCTGATCACCAGCCCGCCTTCTTTCAGCAGCGGCAAATACAAATCGAGAAACGCCCGATACTGTCCTTTTGCCGCGTCGATAAACAGACAGTCAAACTGATAAGAATCAGGCAAGCCGAGCGTCGCGTCGCGGGAAAGAATTTCAACCCGTTCTGCGCAGCCTGCTTCCTGTACATTTGCCCGTGCCCGGATCAATCGGTCTTCATCTATGTCCATCGTGACAATCCGCGCCTGTGGTGCCGCTTCGGCAAGCCAAATGGTCGAATAGCCGATTGCCGTCCCCACCTCCAGAATCGCTGCGGGGCGATGCAGCAAAAGCAGCATTCTCATCACCTGAGCGGAAGCGAGCTGAACGATCGGAATATTTTCCTCGGCCGCTTCCTGTTCCAGCCGCGCGAGCAGCGAAGAACGTTCCGGAACCAGGCCCGACACGTAGTCGTCAATTGCGGGATTGGTTATCATGCTTTCACTCCTCTTTCGTTACAACCGCATTATTATAGCATACCTTGCAAAAAAGAACAGGGGAAACCTGGTTAGTTTCCCCTGCTTTTTGCATCATTTGCGTTGTGCTCGGAAAGTGTTTTGGAAAAGTAATGTTCCGAGGTTCCGTCTTTTTTCGTCACGTAGAAAAAGAAGTCGTGCTTCGCTGGATTGACAACCGCCGTAAGCGATGCCCGGCCCGGGTTTGCGATTGGTCCCGGCGGCAATCCAGGGTTCGTGTACGTATTGTACGGGCTTTTTACCTTCAAGTCGTCATACGTCAGCCGGTCGCGTTGTTTGCCCAGTATAAACTGCACGGTAGCGTCTGCCTGCAGCGGCCATTTGTCCCGGATGCGGTTGAAA
The DNA here is from genome assembly GCF_038000275.1 of Brevibacillus sp. FSL K6-0770. Lineage (NCBI taxonomy): Bacteria > Bacillati > Bacillota > Bacilli > Caryophanales > Paenibacillaceae > Brevibacillus > Brevibacillus sp. FSL K6-0770. Next base: position 1,961,825 of record NZ_JBBOBQ010000001.1, on the reverse strand, counting down.
TAAACACCCGCGACGAGCGGACGTTCTTTGTCCACGGTCACTTCCCGCTCGACGATGGACGCAAGGTTGACCACTTCGTCCATGGTCAGCCCACGCTGCTTGATCAGCTCGTTCCATTCCGGCTGCCATTCCTTGGCAAACTGAGCCAGCATGCGGGACACGACATCATGGGCCGTCGAATCTTTTTTCACTTCGTACGTCTCCGGGAAAAGGTATCCTTCGAGGCGGTGCTTCCGGTTTTTATCTTTCGGAATTTCCGCTACAAAAGCAAACTCGGGGAACTCTCCTTCATTCACTTCTTTCAGGAAGGCTGCTTTTTCCACAATTCCTTCCTTGTCCAGATGCTCGGCAATCTGCTCAATATTCCAGCCTTCCGGGATCGTAAAACGCTCGGCGTTGACGACCGTTTTTCCCTCGGCCATCGCCGTGAGCATATCGTCAATGGCTTGTCCTGTTGTAAACTGGTATTCTCCCGCTTTCAGCTGCGGTCCCACGCCTTTGTACTTCACGTAATACTGGAACAGATCGGCATTGCGGATAAGCCCTTGCTCTTCCAGCAGTCTGCCGATTTCCCGCGCGGAAGAACCGGTGGGGATCGTCACGTTTTTGGCTTCTTGCGGACCATCTACGGGTTGCAGCCCGTTGTACACGTACCACGCTGCCCCTCCTGCGGCCAACAAGCCAATGAGAAACAAGGCGACGAGCCACATGACAATTCGTCCGCCCCGTCTGCGCCGATACGTGGCAGGTCTTTCCGATCTGAAATCAGACTTCGCTGACATTGGTTTCAAGCTAGAAATCCTCCCTTTAGGGTCTCTTCTCTCCATCCCGTCTATTATACAAGAGCTGACTTTCGCTGTCACTGTATACGATTTTTTGGCGAAAAGAGAAGAATTGGGAGGATTTCTGCTCAAGACCCGATTAGAACCAGCGGGCCGTCACTGTTTTTTTGCGGGTGTAGAACTGCACCCCATCCGTTCCGTTTGTGCCCAAATCGCCGTAAAACGACGCCTTGTTGCCTGCAAAAGAGAAAAACGCCATCGGAGCCGGAACATTCACGTTCACCCCGATCATTCCCGCGTCGATATTTTCACGGAAATGCCGCACATGCTCTCCCGATGTTGTGTAAAGCACGGCTCCATTGGCAAAATCCGAGCGGTTCGCCAGCTCGATTGCTTCATCCAGGCTTTTGACACGAACAATGCTTAAAACGGGAGCGAAAATTTCGTCCTGCCAGATTTTCATCTCCGGCGTCACCCCGTCAAAAACGGTCGGCCCCAAATAGTAGCCGTCCGGCAGCTCCTGCATCACGCTTCTGCCGTCCAGCAGCAAACGCGCTCGCTGCGCCTCCCCGCTCTCAATGTATCCGAGCACACGCTGGCGATGGGCGTCCCGAATCAGCGGAGCAACGAACGCCTCCTCGTCTTGCGTATCTCCTGCTTTCAGCTCCTGCGCGGCTTCCAGCAGCTTTGCGGTAAATTCATCCGCGATGTCTTCCATGACACATACGACAGACGTCGCCATGCACCGCTCTCCCGCGCTGCCGAAAGCGCCGTTGATGATTCCCTGCACGGTTTTCTCCATGTGGCAGTCTGCCATGACGACCGCGTGGTTTTTCGCTCCCGCCAGCGCTTGAACCCGCTTGCCATGAGCTGCTCCGGTTTTGTAGACATACTCGGCCACCGGCTGGGAACCGACGAACGAAACCGCTTTGACGAGCGGATGGACCAGCATGCCGTTCACGACGTCGTGGGCGCCGTGCACCATGTTCAGCACGCCTTTTGGCAATCCAGCCTCCATCATCAGCTCAACCAGTCTTTCCGCAAGCAGCGGCGTGCGCTCGGATGGCTTCAGCACAAACGTGTTGCCGCATGCAAGCGCCAGCGGAAACATCCAGAGCGGGATCATCATCGGAAAATTGAACGGAGTAATTCCTGCCACGACTCCGAGCGGATAGCGGTACATGACGCCCTCGATTCCTGTCGCGATTTCCGGCAGCGATTGTCCCATCATCAGTGTAGGAGTGGCTGTCGCAACCTCCAACGCCTCGATCCCGCGCTGTACCTCGCCACGGGAGTCTTTGATGTTTTTGCCGTTTTCTTGCGTAATAATGACAGCCAGCTCTTCCGCTTCCTGCACAAGCAGTTGATGATAGCGGTACAAAATCCGCGTGCGATTGGGCACGGGCGTTTTGCGCCACCAGGAAAACGCTTCGCTCGCCGCCTTCACAGCCTGATCGAGTTCTTCCCGGGAAGACAGCGGAACCTGCGCGATGACTTCGCCTGTGGCTGGATTGATGACGGCTTCCGATTTGCCGGAGCTGCTTTGCACCCACTCTCCGTTGATGAAGTTTTTTACCTCTTTCACTGCTGTAGCCATGAATCATTCTCCTCCCCTGTGGCACTACGCCTGAATTTTTCGCTGTGCGGCTTGCACGTAGGAATACAGCGCCGCCATGTCCTGCTCACCGAAGCCCGCTTGCTGCGACTTCTCGTACAGGCTGATCAGCTCGGCTGTGATCGGCAAATCCAGACCAGCCTGATGAGCCATCTCCTGGGCGATTTTCAAGTCTTTCAGCAGCAAATTCAAGGAAAAGTGCGGCGCAAAGTCGTTGGTTGCGATAAAGCTTTTATAGTTGCGCTCGTAGATGCGACTCTGTCCGTAGCTGACATTCAATATCTCGAACAGCTGGTCGAGGTCGAGCCCCATTTGCGCCGCCAATGTTACGCCTTCACTGACCGCAGATGTATAAAACCCGATCAGCAAGTTGTTGATCAGCTTGACCGCCGTTCCGCTGTCGACCCTCGCCCCGACGTGAAAAATATTTTGACCGAGCGCAGCGAATATCGGCTGCATCTGGTCGAACAAGTTCTTTGGTCCGCCCACCATGATGGTCAACGTCCGATTTTTCGCCCCAATGACTCCGCCGCTGACAGGAGCAGCCAAATAGCCGACGCCTTTTCCTGCGCAAGCCACTGCCAAGCGCTCATTCAGCCCAGGTGTCACCGTGCTCGTATCCATGAGAATCTGCCCTGCTCTCGCATGCTCCAGAATGCCGCCCGCTCCGGTGTAAACGCTCTCAACAATTCCAGGCGAGGGCAAGCTCGTCAAAACGACCTCTGTCTGTTTCACCACCTCTTCAATCGTCAGTCCCGCAACTCCGCCAGCGGCCGCAAACTCCTTTTCCGCGTCTGGATTGACGTCGAAGCCATATACCGCATACCCGCTGCCAAGCAAGTTTTTGGACATAGGCATCCCCATATTGCCCAGACCAATCATGCCAATTGCAGGCAAACTCGACATAGTGAACTCCTCCTTTTTTCTAAAAGATGAGGGGTTAGACGGATGCACTACGGCAGATGCCTCTGTCTGTTCCTGAGTCTAGCGGTCACTCCGCCTATCCCTAAATCAAAGGCGCTCTTTACTTCTCCTAATCGTAGGCACACCCGCCCCTCCTAAGTTCAGGACGCTATTTGCCTCTTCCTAGGTCGCAGACACATCCGCCTCGCCAAGTCCAAGGCGCTTTCTCCCTCTCCTAAAATCGCAGGCACACCCCGCCTCCCTATGTCCCGGACGCTCTTTGCCTCTTCCTAGTTCGCAGACACATCCGCATCTCCAAACCCAAGGCGCTTTCTACCTCTCCTAAATCGCAGCCACATCCCGCCTCTCCCCCCTCCAGAAAGCAAACTCCGTGCCACGACGTTTTAACCGCTTCATCCTTGCTTTCTTTCGACCAACTGTCCAGAAAACACAAAAAGTGTCTAGACAATTACACCGAATCGTCTAGACACTTTTTGATCGCCGCCCCCGTTCTGCTACCTATCAGCTAATTTGATACTTGCTCAGCTTGTTGTAAAGCGTTGCCCGGGAAATGCCGAGCTTTTTGGCTGCTTTCGACTTGTTCCCTTTCACTTCATGCAGCGCTTCCAGAATACGCTTCTTTTCCGCCAAAGCCCCCTCTGCTCCGCCTCCATCAGCCTGACTCAGCGGCGTCCCGGCTTGCCGATCACGCTGGGGCAAGACTGCTTCGGCAAAGCCTGTTCCCCCGAAAAAGACCGCAGGCAGGTCACTCGTCCGTATCCGATGGTCCTCCGACAAGGTGACAAGGCGCTCAACCGTGTTGACCAGCTCGCGTATGTTGCCCGGCCAATCGTAGTTGATCAACAGTGACATGGCTTCTTTGTCGATGTCTTTTGGCGGCATGTTGTTTTTCTTGCTGAGCGCCTGCAACTGCGCCGCGATCAACAAAGGAATGTCCGTTCTTCTTTGCGCCAATGGAGGAATGACAAGCGGAATGACGTTCAGGCGGTAATACAAATCTTTGCGAAAAGTCCCCTCCCGCACCCTGTCTTCCAATGAATGGTGTGTAGCCGCAACCAGCCGAAAGTCGACGGGAATGCTCTTGACTCCCCCGACGCGTTCCACCTCGCGCTCCTGCAAGACCCGCAAAATTTTCGCTTGCATGTGCAGCGGCATGTCGCCAATCTCGTCCAGAAAAAGCGTTCCTTTGTTTGCCAGCTCGAACTTGCCCGGCTTTCCGTCTTTTTTCGAGCCGGTAAAAGCGCCTTCCTCGTAGCCGAACAGCTCCGACTCCAGCAAATTTTCCGGGATGGAGGCACAGTTGACAATTACGAGCGGGCCATTTTGGAACGGACTTAGCGAGTGAATCGCTTTGGCGAACAGCTCCTTGCCCACTCCGCTCTCCCCGTTCAGCAAAATCGTGGCAGACGTCTGGGCCGCTCGCCGCGCGACTTTTTTCGCCTCTGCGATCGCTTCGCTCTCCCCGATAATCTGGTCAAATGTCACTTTGTTGCTTTTCGGCCTAGGCGCCTCGATCACAATTCGGCTGTCTCCGATATTCTCGTGCAGCACTTGCATGCGGTCAAAAATTTGGTACAGCTCCGACACCCCTTCAAAAATCAGCATGCCAACGGCGCCAATGACCCGGTTTTCTTTCCAGATCGGGATGCGGTGAACGACCATATCCTGCCCGAGCAGTCTGTGCGCCTGGTTTCTTTCCGGTATTCCGGTTTGCAGCACGACAGGCAAACGCGTATTTTCGATCACCTCTTCCACGTAACGGCCGATGACATCTTCTTTTCGCACGCTGATAAATCGGCAGTACGCATCGTTCATCATGCGAATGTAGCCGTGCTCATCCACGATCGTAATGCCCTCGTACGCTGTATCGAAGCACACCTTGAACCATTCGATTGAATTTTCCAACTCCTGTATCCGTTTTTCGGCTTCCTTGTACTTTTCCCAAATCAGTTCGGAGCCGGACTCGATTAGGCCATCCATCTCGCTTTCTCCTCTCTGTTTGACTTCGGAAGCAAACAGCCTTGCCGATAAAAAAAGAGAGGGCATCTGCCCTCTCTCGTTGTTAAATCCCGTCTTTCTCCAAATCAGCAATCAATGTTTCGAAGGTAGCTTCTACTTGCTCCCACTCTTCGTCGTCTTCGATTGGCTGAAGCATGTCTGTACCGTCATAGCGCAGGAAGTGAACCTCGTACTCTTCTTCTTCCTCCTGATCGACTGGAACGAGCACCAGATAGCTGCGGTCTTCGATATCAAAAATATACATGATCCGAAAATCTCGCGGCTCCTCTGTTCCCTCTTCTGTCAGGGCAATCACGTCGCCTACTTCAAATTCTTCCATCATCTCTTCACTCACTTAGGGTCACCTCGATTTCGCGTCCAAAAATCCTTGCAGGATCAATGTGGCCGCCATTTTGTCAATTACTGTTTTGCGCTTTTGGCGACTGACGTCCGCAGAAATCAGCATACGCTCTGCTGCCATCGTCGTCAAACGCTCGTCCCACATGTGGACAGGAAGAGATGTCCGTTCCTCCAAAAGCTTGCCAAATGCCTGGCACATCTCGGCGCGCGGCCCGATTGTGCCATTCATGTTTTTCGGCAAGCCTACTACGAAAGCACCTACTTGATATTGCGCTACCAATTCCTGAATGCGGGCAAAATCTTTTTCCTTGGACTGCCGCTTGATGGTCTCCACCCCTTGGGCGGTCCATCCCAGCTCATCGCTGACAGCAATTCCAATCGTCTTGTCGCCTACATCCAATCCCATCAATCGTGTCATGTTCAAGGTCTACTTGCGCTCGGACAAGTAAACGGTCACCAACTCTTCTATGATTTTGTCCCGTTCCAGTTTGCCAATCAGGCTGCGCGCGTTGTTGTGGCGAGGGATAAACGCCGGGTCGCCAGAAAGCAAGTAACCGACGATCTGGGTGATCGGGTTGTATCCTTTTTCTTGCAGGGCTTGGTAAACCTCTGTCAATGTTGCCTGCACTTCCGCCGCATTCGCTTCCTTGGGCACCGTAAACTTCATGGTATTATCCAACGAACTCACAATCAACACCTCGATTTCCTTCAAGACTTAAAGGTTGTATTGGCTTTTCGCTTCCATACTTTATTCGACCCGGATGGAACCTACTCCTTGTCGATTTTGCAAAAATTGTTGGCGGGATTTTCGTTATTTCGCTACTGCCTGGCTTTTGACAAGCTCCACTACCGCATCCAATGCTTCTTGTAGCTTGGAAGGATCTTTTCCGCCCGCTTGCGCCATGTCAGGACGACCGCCGCCGCCACCGCCGCAACGAGTAGCCACTTCCTTGATAATTTTTCCGGCGTGAACGCCTTGATCCATCAGATCTTTGGTGACACCTGCTACCAGGTTGACCTTCTCGCCATCGACAGAGCCAAGCACGATGACAGCAGAGCCAAGCTTGTTCTTCAGCTCGTCTACCATGCCGCGCAGGTTGTCCATGTCAGAAGCGGATACGCGTGCAGCGAGCACGTTCATGCCGTCTACCTGCTTCAGCTGATCGGTCAGCGATGCCGCTTCGATGTTGCCCAGTTTCGCGCGCAACGATTCGTTTTCGCGCTGAACTTCTTTCAGTTGTTGCTGCAAGCCTTCCACGCGCGCAGGCGCTTCTGCCAGCACAGGTGCTTTCAGTGCGTGAGCCACTTCTTTGAGCGTCGTGAACTGCTGGTTCAGGAACTGGTAAGCCCCGCGTCCTGTCACGGCTTCAATCCGGCGTGTCCCTGCGCCGATGCCGCTTTCGCTGACCAGCTTGAACAGTCCGATTTCCGCTGTGTTGTTGACATGGCAGCCGCCGCAAAGCTCAAGGCTGTAGTCGCCCACTTTGACAACGCGCACGACATCGCCGTACTTCTCGCCGAACAACGCCATGGCGCCCATTGCTTTTGCTTCTGCCAAAGCTTTGTTGGAGATTTCGACAGTCAGGTTCTCCCACACTTTTTCATTGACGATTGCCTCGATGCGCTCCAGTTCTTCTGCTGTGATCGCACTGATGTGAGTGAAGTCAAAGCGCAGACGCTCCGGTGCTACCAAAGAACCTGCCTGGTTGACATGCGTGCCCAGTACGTCTTTCAGCGCTTGGTGCAGCAAGTGGGTAGCTGTATGGTTTTTCGTAATCGCCAGGCGTGCTTCGCGGTTTACTTCCGCGCGGACTGTATCGCCTTTGCGCAGTGTTCCTGCTTCGACGATGACCGAGTGCACGTTTTGGCCCATTGGACCTTTTTGCACATCTGTCACACGGGCTTTGACGGAGTCGGACACCAAGTATCCTTCGTCGTTGATCTGACCGCCGCTCTCTGCATAAAATGGCGTCTGGTCGAGAATCACTTGTACAGTCTGGCCTTCTTCCGCTTGTTCAGCCAATTGGTTGTCGAAAATGATCGCTTCGATTTTTCCTGTTGCTACCAATTCAGTATAACCAACAAACTGGCTTGTAACCGTCAATTCGGACAATGGACCGCCCTGGATTTGCATGCTGTCCACGTCTTGACGGGCAGCGCGGGCACGCTCGCGTTGTTCCTCCATCGCTTTATCGAAACCGTCGCGATCTACGCTCAAGCCTTGCTCGTTCGCGAAGTCTTCGGTCAAGTCAACCGGGAATCCGTACGTGTCGTACATTTTGAATACGTCTTGGCCGGACAGTTGCGTTTGACCGCTTTCCTTTGCTGCCTTCACCATGTCGGACAAAATAGCCAGGCCGTCGTTCAACGTTTCGTGGAAGCGCTCTTCCTCGGCACGGATGACTTTTTCGATAAACGCGCGTTTTTCTACAACCTCTGGGTAGAACTCGCCCATCATCGTGCCGACTGTTTCTGTCAGGCTGTACAGGAATGGCTTTTCTACACCCAGCTTTTTGCCCATCCGCACAGCGCGGCGCAGCAGACGGCGGATGACGTAGCCGCGGCCTTCATTGGAAGGAAGCGCTCCATCCCCGATGGCAAACACGACCGTACGCGCGTGGTCAGCTATGACTTTCAACGCTACGTCAAGCTCAGGGCTTGTCTTGTATTTCACACCCGAAATCGCGCTCGTTTGCTCGATCAGCGGGAACAGCAGGTCTGTTTCAAAGTTGTTGTCGACACCTTGGATGATCGACGCCATCCGCTCCAGCCCCATGCCGGTATCGATGTTTTTCTTAGGCAGTGGCGTGTAGGTGCCATCCGGGTTGTGGTTGAACTGGGAGAACACCAGGTTCCACACTTCCAGATAACGCTCGTTCTCGCCGCCCGGGTACAGTTCCGGGTCGCTTGGATCGTTGCCAAACGCTTCGCCGCGATCGTAGAAAATCTCCGTGTTCGGGCCGCTCGGACCTTCACCGATATCCCAGAAGTTGCCTTCCAGACGAACGATGCGCTCCTCGGGAACTCCGATTTTTTTGTTCCACAGCTCAAACGCTTCCTCGTCTTCCGGGTGGATTGTGACGGAAAGCAGCTCTGGATCGAAGCCGATCCATTTCGGGCTGGTCAAAAACTCCCACGCCCACTCGATCGCTTCTTCTTTAAAATACTCCCCGATGGAGAAGTTGCCCAGCATCTCGAAGAAGGTATGGTGGCGAGCCGTCCGGCCAACGTTTTCAATATCGTTGGTACGGATTGACTTTTGCGAATTGGTGATGCGCGGATTGTCCGGGATGATGCGTCCGTCAAAATACTTTTTGAGCGTCGCTACACCACTGTTGATCCACAGCAAGGAAGGATCGTCGATTGGCACCAGGGGAGCACTCGGCTCAATGCGATGTCCTTTTTCCACAAAAAAGTCAAGGAACATCTGGCGAATTTGATTGCCTGTCAGCTTCTTCATCTGCATTCTCCTCTATTCTGAAAATAAATAAAAAAGCTCCCATCCCCTCAGGGACGAGAACTGTTTTTCTCGCGGTACCACCCTGCTTACAGGCTCTCTTGCACGCCAAACGGCGCGACAGCCTGTCGCTTTATGGGCATCTAACGGTGCCAACCCGCCGGTTTTTGCCCGGTCTTAGGAGTAGCCTTCCGTTGCACTTCTTCTGAGCGCCCTCTCAACCGTGAAGCGCCCTCTCTGTAGAAGGTTTGCAGCGTACTCGTTCCCTCATTGATCAAGCCTGTACTCATCTGTTCGTATTATAAATTTTTTTCCTGACCCATGTCAACTTTCATGCATCATCACAGCGATTCGGCTGATGACAACTTTGCAAACGGCGAGTACGGGCACAGCCACGATCAGCCCGATAATCCCTCCGATCGTCTCCCCGACAAGCAAGGCCACGATAATCGTCAGCGGATGCAACTGCAAGGAGCGCCCCACGATGTTCGGCGACAGGATGTTGCCTTCCAGCACTTGAATGACGAGATTGACGGCGATCACGAACAACAGCATTTTGGTCGAAATCGTCAGCGCGACGACAATCGCAGGCGCCGCCCCGATCAATGGCCCGATGTAAGGAATGATGTTCGTCAAACATACCACAGCGGCGAGCACGAACGGATACGGCATGCCGATCAGCCAGTAGCCGAGATAAGCCAGCACCCCGACGACCAACGCAACGATCATCTGGCCGTGTATGTAATTCCCGAGCGATTCATTAATGTCCCGCAGGACGACCAGCACTTGTTTGCGGTACGGCTTCGGAACGATGGACATGCCTGTTTCGTGCAGTTCCTTCATGTCTTTTAAAAAATAGAAGGCAATAAACGGGACGATCGCAAAGGCAAACAGCTTGCCCAGCGACTGGCGGGCATTGTTGACGAACTTGGTCACGGAGTGGGACATCCCTTCCTGCGACTGGATAATTACCCGATCCACCCCGTGGGAGATACTGTCTGGCAAAAAGTATTTGTGTGCCTCCCATTCGCTCATCCACGTGTAGTACCAGTCCATCAGCCGCGGCAAGTCATCGGACAGCTCCACGAGTTGATTGGTAAAGACGGGAATCGCGTTGATGACCGCAATCGTAATCACCAGTACAAAGGAAGCGTAAATCAGCAGAACGGCCATCAGCCGCGGGACTCTGCGCTTTTCCAGCAGCTGCACGACCGGATGAAGCAAATACGCAATGACCAGACCCAATATAATGGGAATCAGCACTTCCTCCAAAAGGGCGAACAACTGCCCGAGGACCGAACGGAGCATCCACAGCAGATTGCCGATGACGAGCAGCGCAATCAACCAGAGAGCAGCCGCAAAAAGGCGGCTACGCCGCAATTCATCCACGAAGGACACCTCCTCTCCATTTCCATTAGGGTGTGTTCTTCGTACAAAATTCATGTAACCTATTGACACCTTCCAAGCACCGATAGTAGTATGGAGTTACAAGAGGATATCTCCAAAGGGGAGTAGCTTTTTCGCAACATAGTCGTCATTACGGGAGAAATCCCCGGCTATGTTGGCAACATTTTTCTAATGTTGTAAGCAAGACCTTTGCCTAACAGGTAAAAGGTCTTTTTCTGTTTTCAAACGACCTTTGCCTGTCCAGGGAAAGGTCGTTTTCTTTTGTGCCCCTTTACATACAATATGGGAGGTATCTAGAAAACGGCCCGGTGGATGACTCATTTTTCCAAACAGGAAGAGGAGGAGGAATTGAACATGGAACTATTGTTACAACCTGAATTTTGGTCGGCGCTGCTTGCGATCATCGTCATCGACCTGGTCTTGGCCGGAGACAACGCGATTGTCATCGGGATGGCTGCACGCAACCTTCCAGCCCATCAGCAGAAAAAAGCGATCATCTGGGGAACGGTGGGCGCGATTATTATCCGGGCTTTGGCAACACTTGCAGTAGTGTGGCTGCTGAAAATTCCGGGCTTGCTGCTCGTAGGTGGCTTGATTCTGTTGTGGATCGCCCTCAAACTGCTCGTCTCCGATGACGGTCACGAGAATATGAAGGCGAGCGGAAGTCTTGGCGCAGCGATCTGGACGATTATCGTGGCGGATACCGTAATGGGTCTGGACAACGTTATCGCTGTTGCCGGTGCCGCACATGGCGACTTTCTTCTGGTGATCATCGGACTGATCATTAGCGTTCCGATCATGGTCTGGGGAAGCACGATGATTTTGAAATTCATGGAGCGTTTCCCTGTCGTGATTTACGTCGGTGCGGGCGTCCTCGCTTACACGGCTGCAAGCATGGTAACGAGCGAGAAGTTTTTGGCCCCGTTCTTTACCGCTTATCCGTGGGTCAAATGGGTATTCATCGTTGCCGCTGTCGTCGGCGTCCTGCTGATTGGACGCATGAAAAGCCAGCAGCAAAAACGACTCGCCGAGCAAAACTGACAAATAAACGTAGGCTCCGTCGCCATTCGTGCGACGGAGCTTTTTTCTGCACAAAAAAAAGCACCCGAACTCATACTATGTTCAGGTGCTTATGAACGTTCCTGTGAGCGTCATCCCCCGTTAACGGGTTACGGCGCGCATCAGCTTGCGCCCTGTCTTTAGCATGCGCGTCACATCACGCATGGAAAACGGCAGCTGATTCCAATTCAGTGAAAACCGACTGCGGCGGCGCGGAGCCATCAAATAGCCAATGACAGCCACAATTCCGCTTGTGGCAAGGACGCGCAAAAGGCTTCGTGTAAACAAGCGTGCCACCTCCAGTTGTTTTTCCTGCGTAAGCAGTTGCTACATGTTCAGTTGAGCAGAGACAGTTTGATCTTCAATAAACAGATCGTTGAGCGAATGCAAAGAACCGTCTTCTTCCACCTGATAGACAGAAGCAATCTGCTCGTTGGAAACGCTCATTTCTATAAAGCAATTCCAGCAGTAGTATTGATTGGTTCCAATCTTCCCTACGTCTTTGGAACTGCAGTTCGGGCAAATGACACGCATCACGCTTTTCCTCCCTTATCACGCCTGGATACGAACAAAGTCCGGCACGATCAGGTTTTCTTCCCCGATGATGACGGAAGCTGGGGCAGACAAACGCTTGCGACCTTCTGTCACGTCCGCAAACCAGCCATTGGACAGTTCGTACCCTACAAGTTTCTCCCAGTTCGCTGAAAAGTAAACATCTTCCAGCCTGCCAAGGAGTTCTCCGGAAGCGGTAATGACCGCTTTTCCTTTTAGCTTTGATTTTCCCGTCACGATGCCGACAGGCTCAAATCCGGCGAGATGAGGCAAGGGCGTGATTGCGTTTTTACCCGATACGGTAAGGCAGGATTCCCCTACCGCATGAATCTGTTCGGTAGGAATGTAGGTGCCAGAATGGAACCAACCCTGTTCGCTCAGCAAGACTCCTCGTACATGCCAAGTGGAGTCGCAAAGAATGTCACGAACGGTGCCGAGCGTCTCTCCCGTCTGGAGGCAAACTACTGGCAAACCGACTGCATCCATTGCCTTGCGCATGTGGGACATCCCCCTTCCGCTCCTTTAGTATCGGGCGAAACGGACATGTCCATTCGGCGCAAATGGTTCCAGCTTTCAATCCTGCTTGAGCCGTTCTTCCAAAAAGCTGTACCGCACGCCTTCCTCGTCCGTTTCCACGGCTGCGCGAAAAGCATCTGGCTCCCCGCACATAATGAGGAAAGACTTGCTCCGGGTAATGCCCGTATAAACGAGCTTGCGCCGCAGCATCCGGTAATAGCTTCTGACAAACGGCATGACTACGATCGGAAATTCGCTCCCCTGTGATTTGTGTACGGAACAGCAGTAGGCAAGCGTCAACTGATGGTAATCGGAACGCTTGTACACCACTTCCCGATTGTCGAAGGCAGCGACCAGCATTTCCTGGTTTTCTGCGTTCTCATTCGGGAAAAAAATCGCAACAATTTCACCCATATCGCCGTTGAACACCTGTTCCTCAGCATTATTCACCAGTTGCAGGACTTTGTCGCCAGTGCGAAACGTCGTGTCCCCGAAGGTCACTTCCCGTTTTTGCGGCGTCTTTGGATTAAACAGCTCCTGCAACTCTTCATTCAGCCGGTTCACCCCGGCATTTCCTTTATAAATAGGTGCCAAAACCTGTACATCTTTTGCCGTATATCCTTTTTTTACGGCTCCGGAGCAAATTTGTTTCACTGCTTCCGGAACTTCTTGTGGCGAACTTGTGAAAAATCGCCGATCCGGTGTCGTATCGAGCAAATCTGCCGGGACGTTGCCTTTGCGCACATCGTGGGCGAGCCGGATAATCGTCGACTCCTCCGCCTGCCGATAAATCTCCGTAAGCTGGGCCAGCGGCAACAAGCCGGAGCGGATCATATCGAGCAGGACGTTTCCCGGGCCGACGGACGGCAGCTGGTCGGGATCGCCGACCATAATAATTTGCATCTCATCCGGTACGGCACGGAACAACTGGTTCGCCAGCCAAATATCGACCATCGACATTTCGTCCACAATCAACAGCCTGCCGCGAATCGGATGCTCGGCGTCGTGCTCGAAGCTCTCCCCTTTGTAGCCCAACAGGCGATGAATCGTCATGGCTGGCAAGCCAGTCGTCTCCGTCATCCGCTTGGCAGCCCGTCCGGTTGGCGCAACGAGCAAGATCGGAAAAGGATTTTCTTCGTTGTATTTTTTCAGGTCGAGTGACAGGCCGTGCAGCTGCGAAAAGACGCGGCAAATCCCGCGAATTACCGTTGTTTTCCCCGTTCCCGGTCCCCCCGTCAAAAGCATCAGCCCGGATGTAATCGCCTGCTCGATCGCGTCTCGCTGCGTCTGGGCGTACGTGATACCCAGTTCATCTTCTACGGCTCCCAGCGCACGGTAAAATTCAGAGGTAGGAAACGAGCCGAATGAGTCCCGCTGCGCGAAATGACGCAGCCTTTTTGCCAACCCAAGCTCGGCAAAAAACAAGGAGGGCAAGTAAACGCGCTCGTCTTCCCAGGCAATTTTGCTCGCGACAAACATGTCCTCGACCGCACGGGTAATGTCTTCTGCGACAAACAGATGTCCGCCGCATTCCAAAAGCAGTGCCAATGTTCTTTCGCAAAGCTCTTCGATCGGCAAATAAACATGGCCTTCCGAATAAGACGCTTCCTGGAGCACAAACAGCGCCGCTGCCTTGACACGCTCTTCCGAAGATGCGGCTATCCCGGTAGCACGCGCAATATCGTCCGCCCGCTTGAAGCCGATCCCGACGATATCTTCAATCAGCCGGTACGGTTCTTCCTTGAGCACGGTCATCGTCTCCAGCTTGTACGTCTGGTAAATTCGCAACGCCATGTTCACGCCAATTCCGAAGTCGTACAAAAATACCATCGCGCTTTCCAGCGAACGATGTTCCAGCACAGACTCGTAAATGATTTTGGCGCGCGATTCGGAAATCCCTTGAATTTCTGCGAGCCGCTCCGGATAATCGGCGATAATCGTCAAGGCATCTACGCCGAGATGTTCCACGATTCGTTTGGCCATTTTTTTCCCGATGCCCTGAAACAGTCCACTGGCCAAATACCGCTCCACGCCCGACAATGTCTTCGGCGTCTCTCGCTCGTATCGCTTCGCCACGTACTGCTGCCCGAAGCGAGCATGCGTTTTCCACTCGCCGTAGAAGGTGTATAGCTCATCCGGATGAGGACGAGGGAAGTTGCCGACAATAATGACTTCTGATTCCTTGATCGCTTCAGTAGTCTCCTCTATCTTTAGACGAATAACTCCGTACCATGTTTCTTCATTGTAAAAAATTTCTTGTGAAATAAATCCGCGAATATAGTTTTCCGCAAACAGGGAGATTGATTGTTGTTCTTCCATCTCACCTTCTCCTCTCTTGCTTGCTCCAAGCACGTTCAAAGTGGCACGAACAGAAAAATCCACTTTAACAGGGAAAGTGGATTTTTCTCGCAGTCATACGTTTTAAATTGTAAAGCGTTTTACTTGGTCTGACAACTGTTCAGCCATTTGCGCCAATGTTTCCGCAGCCGCCGTCATCTCTTGCGTCGTCGCGGTCTGTTGTTCGGACGCTGCCGCTACCTCTTGCGTATCTCGTGCCGCCGTGTCAGCCAGCTCCGCAATTTTATCCGAGTGCGCGACCAGTTTGACCGTATCGCGATGAATCCCTTGGGCAGCCTCGTTCATCCGGTACACTTGCTGACTGACATCCTGGACGGCCACCAAAATTTGCTGGAAACTTTCTCCGGCGATGGCTACTCCGCCTCTGCCTTCCTGGACGGCTTCGGTTGTCGTTCCCATCGCCTGCACCGCATCCAAAATATCGGTATGAATCGCATGGATCAGCGAAGCAATTTCTTCTGCCGCATGTCCTGACTGTTCTGCCAGCTTGCGTACCTCTTGCGCAACGACTGCAAAGCTTTTTCCTTGTTCACCTGCGCGGGCAGCTTCAATCGCTGCATTCAGCGCAAGCAGATTGGTTTGATCAGAAATTTGCCGGATGATCGTAATAATTCCAATAATTTTTTCCGATTGCATTCCCAGTTCCCGGATGACTTGCTCTGTATTTCTCGCATGATTTGTGATCTGATCCATTTCCTGAACAAGTTCTTTCAGCTTGCCTTCGCCATCTTGCGCCAAAAGGAACGCCTGCGTCGCATCCGCATTGACCCGCTCCGTGGAAGAGGCGATTTCCTGGATATCGCCACCGATGTGCGACAAAGATCGGGTGGTATCCGATACGGTCTGTTTCTGCTGCTCCGAGCCCATGGCGATCTCGGTTGAAGCAAGCGAGATTTGCTCGGCAGCCCTGGCACTCTCTGCTGCACTCGCTGTCAACTCCTCGGATGCCGCCGCAACCTGCTGGGAGACACGCTGCACTTCACTCAGCATTTTACAAAACACTTCCATCATCTCGTTGTACATGGCTGACAGCTCGCCAAGCTCGTCCCCCGAACGGATTTTCGCACGCTTGGTCAAATCTCCCGTCTCGGCCATTTTCATCGCTGCGACCAGCTCTTTCAGCGGACGAACCAGCCTGCTGACGATAAAAATTCCGGTAGCCAGAGCCACGATTGCACTAATCAGGTTCAAAAGGAACATCATCGGACGGCTGCTCTCGATCGTCGCCAGCAAATCGTTCTGGTAGCTGCCAATCGCGAGAATCCAGCCGTTCGGCAACTCTTCGTACACGGTCAACTTCGTAGCTCCCTGGAACTCATACTCCAGCCAGCCGCTCTTTTTCGCCAGCATCTCTTGCATGAACGCTTCGCCCGCGAGCGATTTGTTTTGCACGTTCGGGTCCGGGTGGAAGATCGGGACTCCGCTGGCATCCGCGATATAGGCATAGCCAACCATGCCATTCGGCTTATAGTAGCTCTCTGCCACCTCGCGAATGATCTCGTCAATTTTTTGTCTATTGCTGTCGCTGATCGTTGTGTCCTGCGTGTAGGGAACCAGCTCCCGGGCCTTCATTTGGGTTATGTATTGCAAATCGGAAACGGTCAGTCTGTAAACCGCATTCCGTGCGTTTTCAAACTGGATGTACCCGACTACCATCAATGGAAGCATGGTCAGGAAGAGAATGGTAAGCACCAGTTTGTAGCGAATCGAGATACGTCTGGCAATCATGAATAATTCCTCTCCTTTTGCTGGACGAAAGCGCTTTCGTTCTTCCGGCCTGGTTCTACGGAATCATTCTAACATTGTTATCCACTATTAACCACAATTGCCACACAATTAGAAAATTTGGAGCGAAAAACAAAAGCAGATTGCTTTTTTTGCTTGCAATCTGCACCGAACTGTTATCTGATTTTTTCCCTTTTATTCCCTCATTTTCCATGTGTGCTGTGGTACGTTGCGCCGTCAGCTCACTGTTGTCGACGACGTAGGAGCATAGCTGACAATTTCCAGTACAATGACGGTACTGAGTGCGATCGTTTGCCCCGACGGCACGGTAATGTCCAGCTTCCCTACTCCCGATCCACCCGGAGTATAAGTGGTAAGCCCGCCCATTTGCATGATCCCGTTAATGTAGACGTTATAGTAGCTATTGTTTGCCGGAAGGGTCGGGAGAGAGGTAGCCGTTGTACCCGCATCCGTTTGAAAGTCCCCTACATTTATGGTCAACGTCGCCGGTCCGACGACAAGAGCCAATGTTCTGCGAAAAAAGCGCGTCACGGTCGGAACCGCATTCGTTGTCGTCGTAGCTGTGACCACGATCTTCAGTATCTCAAGCGCCATCATCCGTCCTCCTTTTTCGTTGCTACTCTATTTTATTGAGCAAGCTGCGAAGAAGTGTTGGACAAGTGACGTAATCATCCGCCTTATTTTCCGTCGCGAACGAACGCTAAGATGCGGCAATGGCAATGAATTGCAGGACGATGCTCACATCTTTGCCTGGAGGCTCTTTTGTCAGCAGCCGCAGTCTGCCTTTGGCTACTTCATAGAGGACAGGAGGCTGGATCATCCCGTTGATAAACAAGTTCACCAACGAAACGCAGGCAGGATCAAGAATCCCGCTGGTCGTGTACGGCAACCAGGCGTCCTCGTCGGTGTAGACCCGCTTCGTCCCATCCGCGATCGCACAAAAGTAATGACAGTCCGCTTTCAGATGCGTTTGCTTTTGCTGCCTTTCTTGCTTTTCCAGCTCTGGCTCCGCACAAAGTCTGGTCGCCTTCTCTGCTTCGATTTTTTTCGCTTTTGCCTCAGATGCTTTGTCCGTGAACATACTCTCACCTTTTTCAACCGACGTCAGTAGTAGCGTATGTTTGCGAAAAGCCGTTGGAATCCGGCAGGCAACCATTTTTTGGACAGGAAAAAACCGCTCAGGGACATAGCCCAAGCGGTTCGTTTGTCGTTGAAGGCTATTTGCTTCGGGCGAGACGGCTCACGATTTGCGCCACGGCCTGCGCCGCCTGTTTTGCTTCTTCTACCGTGTTGGTAATGCCAAAGCTGAAGCGGATGGCGGATCGGGCAATCTCATCGGCAAGCTTCATCGCCACGAGTACATGCGACAGTTCCAGCGACCCGGACGTGCAGGCAGAGCCACTCGCAGCTGCGATGCCAACCAAGTCGAGGTTCATCAGCATCGTCTCGGTGTGAACGCCAGGGAAGCTGACATTCAAAATATGCGGGAGCACATGCTCGGGATGACCGTTTACATGGCAAGCGATGTTCGCCTCTTGCCAAACCGCGAGCATGACTGCCTTCATCTGCTCGTATTTGGCTACCCGGTCCGCCCTCTCCTCTGCGGCAACCTTCGTCGCTTCAGCGAAGCCGACGATTCCCGCCAAATTCTCCGTTCCCGCCCGGCGCTTGCGCTCTTGGGAGCCGCCGTGCAAAATCGGAGACACCGGAATCTTGCGTCCGAGGTACAGGGCGCCAACGCCTTTTGGCCCGTTGATTTTATGCGCGGACACGGACAGCATGTCCACAGGCAACTCGCTCACTTGAAACGGCAGCACGCCAAATGCCTGAACGGCGTCTGTATGAAAAATAATGCCTTTTTCCCGGAGGAAGTTCCCGATCTCTACGATGGGTTGAATCGTTCCCACTTCGTTGTTGCCGTACATGATCGACACAAGCACCGTATCGGGACGAACAGCCTGCTGCAAGTCTTCCATGCGGACAGAGCCTGTCTCATCTACGGGCAAATACGTGACGTCAAACCCTGCCTGCTCCAAATACTCGCAAGCGTGCAGGACGGCATGATGCTCGATTTGCGTCGTAATGACATGGCGGCCGCGTTCGCGCTGGGCCATCGCCCCGCCGATAATCGCCATATTGTCCGCTTCCGTGCCGCCGCTCGTAAAAATGAGCGATTGCGCTTCGGCACCCATGAAGCTGGCAATCGCATCCCGCGCTTGCTCCAATGCTTTGCGCGCCTCGCGACCGGCACCGTGGACACTGGACGGGTTGCCGAATACTTGCGTCAAATACGGAGTCATCGCTTCCAACACTCGCGGATGTACCGGAGTCGTGGCAGCGTGGTCAAAATACAACATGTCAGACACTGTGTCACCTTCTACTAGCTTGGTAGCTGTTGCTTAAATGTAAAACATATAGTTATCGGAATGCCCGTCGTCTTCGAAGCTGATCAAATCCTGAAGCGAAGTCGCGTCCAGCACCGCAGAGATGCTGTCGCGAATGCGCAGCCACAGATGGCGTTTGGCCGGATCTTCTTCTTCTGCAAACTCGACCGGACTGATCGGTCCTTCCAGTACGCGGATGACGTCGCCTGCGGATATTTCGTCCGGCTGTTTCGCCAGCACGTAGCCGCCGTAAGCTCCGCGAATACTTTTCACCAATCCTGCGTTGCGCAAAGGCGCGATCAACTGCTCCAAATAATGCTCGGACAGGTCGTGCTTCTGGGCAATGCTGCGCAAGGAAGTCGGCCCTTCTCCAACACGGTTGGCCAGTTCCATCATGATCGTCAGTCCGTAGCGTCCTTTCGTAGAAATCTTCACGTAGCAACTCTCCTCTTATTCTTGGGTTTACCCACTCCCTTAGCTTACATGACTTGAGCGTCCTGGGACACACTAGCATCTTAGGGGGTGAAAGCAAAATGGCGACAAACAAACGCTCAGAACGAGGACGCAACCACCCGTCCGACACGTTGTACGAACAGCCTGCGGGCACCATTGCCCACAAAGCCCGCTACGGGGCGAGCGAACAGAGCAAACAGCCGAACGAAAACGGTGACTTGCCGAACAAACCCGGCGGAGACGTCCGCACCTAACTTCACCCTCCCCCTTTATTCGGGGGAGTTTTTCTTCGGCAATCCACGGTTATCCAGCTTTTGTCTCTCTTCCTGAAAACGCCGGATATGACGCTCGTAGCCAAAGTCCTTTGGCTGGTAAAACGAATAATGTACACCGTCAGGCAGATACTGTTGGGGCACATAACCGTACGGATAGTCGTGCGGATACAGATATCCCTGACCGTGTCCCAGCTTGGCTGCGCCCTTGTAAGCCGAGTCTCGCAAGTGGATAGGAACCTGCTTGTGGCCGTCGGTGCGAATCCGGTCCAGCGCAGAGTTGATCCCGTTGTATGCGGCATTGCTTTTCGGAGCTGTAGCCAAATACGTCGTCGCTTGCGCCAGCGGGATTCGTCCTTCAGGCATCCCCACCAATTCTACCGCTTGGAAGCAGGCTACCGCAACCGAGATCGCCTGCGGATCGGCATTTCCAATATCCTCGGAAGCCGAGATGACCAGTCGGCGCGAAATAAACCGCGGGTCTTCTCCGGCATCGATCATCCTCGCCAGCCAGTACAGCGCAGCATCGGGATCGGAACCGCGTATCGACTTGATAAAAGCGGAAATCGTGTCGTAGTGGTTGTCGCCGCTTTTGTCATAGCGCACGGCGCGGCGCTGGATCGACTCGACCGCTACATCGAGCGTTACGGTCACTCTCCCGTCCGCTCCGGGCGGCGTCGTCATCACAGCCAGCTCCAAGGCGTTCAGCAAACGTCTGGCGTCTCCTTCTGCGTACTGGATCAAATGCTCCGCCGCTTCCTTCGTCACGTTGACAGACAGTTCCGCCAATCCGTTCTCTTCATCTGCGAGCGCGCGATCCATGACCTGCTGCAATTCCTCGTGCGAAAGCGACTGGAGCGAAAACACTTGCGAACGCGACAAGAGCGCCGGATTGACCTCGAAAAAAGGATTCTCCGTCGTCGCCCCGATCAAAATGATCGTTCCTTCCTCTACATAAGGAAGCAGCGCATCTTGCTGGGACTTGTTGAAGCGATGAATCTCATCGACGAACAAAGTCGTGCGCTGGTTGTCCATCACGAGTCTTTCCTTGGCCGCCTCAACGACTTTGCGAATGTCCGCCACTCCTGCCGTTACGGCGTTCAACTCGGAAAAATGCGTGCGGGTCGTCCGGGCAATCACTTTTGCCAAGGTCGTTTTTCCCGTCCCGGGCGGCCCGTAAAAAATGAGCGACGATACTTGATCGGCTTCAATCGCCCGGCGCAGGAGCTTGCCTGGCGCGAGAATGTGGGATTGGCCGATCACTTCCTGGATCGTCTTTGGACGCATGCGTGCAGCGAGCGGCTTTTGCTTGCTGCCGCCCTCTTCTTCATAAGCAAACGAAAACAGATCGTTCATGCTACCCTATCCTTTTATCGGCTGCCAGTCCAGCAAGTCACGCACGACGACGCTGGCCAAAATCAGGCCCGCTACGGACGGAACAAACGCGTTGCTCGCTGGAGGCTGCCGCACTTTGCTAATCGGTGAATCCGGGTTGGAAACGATTTTCTCACGCACATCCGTGCGCACGTTTACAGGAATCTCTCTTGAATAGACGACCTTGACGCCTTTGTAGATGCCTTTTTTGCGCAGCTCACGGCGAATGACCTTGGCGATCGGATCGTAGCTCGTCTGGGAAATATCCGCTACTTCAAACCGGGTCGGGTCCATTTTGTTGGCAGCGCCCATGCTGGAGATAATCGGGATGTTGCGGCGTTTGGCTTCCTGGATCAGATGCAGCTTGGCAGACATCGTATCCATGGCGTCTACGATATAGTCGAGTTCATGGGCAAACAACTGCTCATATGTCTCCTCGTTGTAAAACATGTTGAGCGTCACGACTTCGCACTCGGGATTGATCGAAGCGATGCGCTCCTTCATCAGTTCTGCCTTTTTTTGTCCAATCGTGTTCAGTGTCGCATGAATCTGCCGATTAATGTTCGTGATGTCAACGGCGTCCTTGTCCACCAGCACAAGCTTGCCTACACCTGTACGCGCCAGCGCTTCCACTGTAAAGGAACCGACACCGCCGACTCCGAGAACCGCGACGCAGCTATTTTTCATTTTTTCCAAACCTTCGGGACCGAAGGCCAATTCGCAACGGGAAAATTGATGAAGCATCGTTCGTTTCACCTTTCATTCGCAAGTAAGATAATTGTCAATCGGAAAAGTAGGAATCACAAAGAAAAAAGGAGCCCCATTATGCCGTGTAGCTCCTTAGTTTTGAACCTGCTAATCGCAGGTGGGTGTCTTGCCCAACTGTTACAGACGTCCACTCGACGGAGGCATGCCTTTACAATTGCGGACGAAAAACTCCCTGAACAAACTTTGTGGCTCAAAACTATCGGATGTCACGAACATCGCAGGGCTTTGTAGATAGTATTACCAATGTATCAAACAGCAATGCAGTTGCGCAAGTCGATTACGCTTCTACCTTTTCTTCTTCTGTCACGATTGTTGCAATCGACAGCTCTTGCAGTTGTTTCGGAGCTACTACATCCGGCGCATTGACCATCAGGTCGCTCGCACTTGCCGTTTTCGGGAACGCGATCACTTCACGCAGGTTGGTACGGCCAGCCAGGAGCATGATCAGACGGTCCAGACCGAGGGCGATTCCGCCGTGTGGAGGTGTACCGTACTCGAATGCATCGAGGAGGAAGCCGAATTGCTCATGCGCTTCTTCCAGTGTGAAGCCGAGCGCCTTGAACATTTTTTCTTGCACGTCGCGTTTGAAAATCCGCATGGAACCGCCGCCCAGCTCGTAGCCGTTGAGCACCATGTCGTACGCTTGCGCACGGATTTGGCCCGGATCGGTGTCGAACAGGTGCAGGTCTTCGTCTTTTGGACGAGTGAACGGATGGTGCAGAGCCACGTAACGTTTGGCATCCTCATCCCACTCTACCAGCGGGAAGTCTACAACCCAGAGGAATGCGAACTTGCTGTGATCGATCAGGCCAAGCTCCGCGCCCAGCTTGGAGCGCAGTGCTCCCAATGCGTCTGCAACCACTTTCGGCTTGTCGGCTACGAACAGAAGCAGGTCGCCTTCTTCCGCTTCGAGACGCTTTTTCAGCTCGGTAATTTCTTCTTCTTTAAAGAACTTGGCAATCGGTCCTTTTACTTCGCCATCTTTGAAGCCCATCCAAGCCAAGCCTTTTGCTCCGTAGCGGGAAGCGAATTTGCCCAGATCGTCTGCTTCTTTGCGGGAGTAGTGACCGCAGCCTTTTGCATTGATCCCTTTTACTTGACCGCCGCCAGATACGACAGAAGCGAACACTTTAAAGTCGCTGTTGACTACGAGGTCGGATACATCTGTCAGCTCCATGCCGAAGCGCACGTCCGGTTTGTCAGAGCCGTAGCGTCCCATCGCTTCCGCGTAAGTCAGACGAGGGAATGGCGTCACGACATCCACGCCGATCGTTTGCTTGAACACGTGAGCGACCATTTTTTCCATCATCGGCAAAATTTCGTCCATCGATAAGAACGACGTCTCGATGTCCACCTGGGTAAACTCAGGCTGGCGGTCAGCGCGCAAGTCTTCGTCGCGGAAGCAGCGGGCGATCTGGTAGTAGCGCTCCAGACCGGACACCATCAAAAGCTGCTTGAACAGCTGAGGGGATTGCGGCAGGGCGTAAAACTCGCCTGGATGCACACGGGACGGCACGAGGTAATCGCGGGCGCCCTCTGGCGTGCTCTTGTTCAAAATCGGTGTCTCTACTTCCAGGAAGCCGTTCTCGTCCAGGAAGTCGCGGAATGCTTTCGCCGCTTTGCTGCGCAGGAACAGGGAACGTTGCATTTCCGGACGGCGCAGGTCGAGGTAGCGGTATTTCAGGCGAACTTGCTCATCTACTTCGATGTCGTCTTCGATTTGGAACGGAGGCGTTTTCGCGTCGTTCAAGATTTGAATGTCGGAAATATGAACTTCGACTTCGCCTGTTTTCAGCTTCGGATTGATTGCTTCAGGCGCGCGGTTGACTACTGTTCCTTTTACGACCAGAACGTACTCGCTGCGCACTTTGTCAGCCGCTTCCCAAGCCGCTTTGTTGTGCTCCGGGTTGAATACGATCTGCACGATTCCCGTACGGTCGCGGAAGTCGATGAAAATAACTCCGCCGAGGTCGCGGCGCTTTTGTACCCAGCCGTTCAATACGATTTCCTGTCCTACGTGTGCAGTTGTCACTTCACCGCAGTGTACGGTGCGATATTGCCAAGACATGATGATTTCCCCCACTTTTGCTTTGTTTTGTTTTGTTTGTTAGTTGTTGCCTTGTACTTTTGCGGCAAGCGCAGCTACGAAATCAGCCTGTTTCAGCTCCTGCTGTTCGCCTGTTGCCATTTCTTTCAGAACGACGGTACCGTTTGCCAGCTCGGATTCTCCGATGATGGCCGTAAAGCGGGCCGAGAGGCGATCAGCCTGTTTCAGCTGCGCTTTCATTTTCCGGTCGAGGTAGTCCAGTTCGGCCGCCACGCCTGCTTGACGCAGTTGGTCGACGAGAATAAAGGCGCCTTGCTTGGCTTCCGGTGTCTGTACGACGACGAAGCAGTCAATACCGCCGCTAATCGGCAGCTGCACGCCTTGTTTCTCCAGAGCGAGCAGCAAGCGCTCGATGCTCAGTGCGAAACCGATGCCTGGCATATCGTCGCCGCCCAGCTCTGCAACCAGACCGTTGTAGCGTCCGCCGCCGCAAAGCGTTTCCACCGCGCCGATTTCCGCCATTTTGATCTCGAAAGCCGTCAGCGTGTAGTAGTCCAATCCACGAACCAGACGCGGATTGACATGGTACGGAATGTCGAGAGCAGTCAGGTAGCCTTTCACTGCTTCGAAGTGAGCTGCCGATGCTTCGCTCAAGTAATCCAGAATGGAAGGTGCGTCTTTGGTCAATGTTTTGCATTTTTCGTTTTTGCAATCGAGCACGCGCAGCGGATTGCGATCAATCCGGGATTGGCAATCCTCGCACAGCTCGGAGCGTACGCCGTTCAGATGCGCCAGCAAATGCTCGCGGTGGCGAGCGCGGTCTTCTACGGTGCCGACGCTGTTCAGCTCGACAGACAGCCCTGTCAGGCCAAGCTCCTGATACAGGCGAATGGCGAGGCCGATCACTTCTGCATCAATCGCCGGGTCGCTCGAACCGATCGCTTCTGCCCCGAATTGAACGAATTGGCGGTAGCGTCCTGCTTGCGGGCGCTCGTGGCGGAACATCGGCCCCAGATAGTACAGCTTGGTAGGCTGGTTGGGCGATCCGTACAGCTTGTTTTCCACGTAAGAGCGTACGACGCCAGCCGTCCCTTCCGGACGCAGCGTGAGCGCGTCGTTGCTGCGCGGATTTGCTACGCTGTACATTTCCTTTTCCACGATGTCCGTCGTCTCGCCAACGCCTCGCTGGAACAACTCCGTGCTCTCGAACAGCGGCGTGCGAATCTCCGCGTAGTTAAAGCGGCGGCACAAATCGCGGGCTTTTGCCTCTACGTAGTGCCACAACTCTACGGTACCTGGCATGATATCCTGCGTACCGCGGGGAATCTGGATTCTCGTCATTCCTCTCGAACCTCCATGTCTTTTGAAAAACTTGGGCAACGCCAAACCTCCAGGATCAAAGGACCTTTTCTATTTAGCCAAATAAAAAAGCCCCTCGCCTCCTGACATTTAGCAATTCGCCACATGTCAGGGACGAGAGACTGGTTATACTCCCGTGGTGCCACCCTGTTTGAACAGCCTTGTGTATCAAAGGCCATCCCACTTGATTAAGCCGTTAACGCCGGCGCACGCCTGCCAGTTACTGAAGGGAGAGGATTGCTCCTCGCTCGTTCACTGCGGTCTTCAGGGATGTCATTCACCAAGTCGTGATACGAAAGCACTCTCAGCCACGGCGCTTTCTCTCTGGTTATCCGGTTCGTTGGGTACTTGTTCCCGTCATCAGATCTGATTGTATCCAAAAGCTTAATGTGAATCATAGCAAACCAGCCAGCAGGCGTCAACAGGCGCTCCATAAAACTTTTTTTACTATGGTTTGCCGCGCGTTCAGCCTGCACCTGCGCTGCTTTTTTACGTAGTCGTTGCCCCTGCGTAGACTTCATCCAGATCGTGCAGCTTGTTTTCCACCAATGTTTTGTACGTGTCGTTGTAGGTTTTCGGGTCCTTCGGATTCGGAAAACGCTTCAGCTTGCCGCTGCCCGGCGCCATCAGCTTGGAAACCGCCCCGCAGCCAAGGCCGAGAATCGTCTGCACTTCTTCCATGATCATGATGTTGTAGATGCTTTCCTGCCCCGGTTTCGCATAGCCGACATTCTCCAGGTTACCCAAAATGTTTTTTTGGCGATACAAATAATACGGATCGTAGCCGTTTGCTTTCGTCCAGGCAGACGCCATTTCCATCATTTTGCCGATTTCGTCGCGACTGGCTACCTTGTAACGCTCCTTGTTCTGGGTCATTTCCGAAGCTCTCTTGAAGGAGAGCGTGTGCACGGTAAGCGACGCAGGCATCAGCTTTTCCACTTCTTCCAGACTGTGCGCCAGCTCGGCTACGCCCTCGTTCGGCAGCCCGATAATCAAGTCCATGTTGATATTGGTCAGGCCCATTTCCATGGCGAGATGGTACTTCTCGATCGTCTCCTCCACGGTATGGTGCCGCCCGATCGCTTTGAGCGTCTCTTGTGTAAACGATTGGGGATTGATGCTGATCCGGTCGACTTCCCACCGTTTCATCACATCGAGCTTTTCTGCCGTAATCGTATCCGGCCTGCCCGCTTCGACGGTCAACTCGCGCACGCCGTCCATGTGCGGGAAGCTGCGGTGCATCGTCTCGAACAGCTGGTTCATATCATCGGCGGTAATGCTCGTCGGCGTTCCTCCCCCGAAGTAGATCGAAGTAATTCGCTGGTCGTTTCTCGTCAGCCACTCGCCCATCTTTTCGATCTCGTAATGCAGTCCTTCGAGAAACGGATTGACCGAAGCCGTATGACTGCGGATCGCGTAGGCAGGAAACGTACAGTAGGCGCACTTCGTCGGACAGAAAGGGATGCCGATGTACACCGACAGCTCGCGGTCGATCTGGTACAGATCAGGCACGACGTGAAGCTGCTTGTCGACGATCTCCTGGAGCAGCTCCAGTTTGTACGGACGCAAAATGACATCCTGTTGCAGCCGCTTGTGCGCCTCTGCTTTCTCGACACCTGCCACGTTCAGCTGATGGAGCAGTTTGGTCGGACGGATTCCCGTCAAAATCCCCCAGCCTTGTTCGATTCCCGTATATTGTTCCAGCATAAGCAACAGCGTGTAGCACAATGCCTGCTTCGCTGTTTTGCGCATCGCCTTTTCATCGCGGGAAACGTACTCCCGCCTGACCTGGCGGCTGAGTCGAGTAGTTTTGTCATCCAGTTCTCCCGACGCCACTACACCCGAGCTGTCAGTGGCAAGCGCGAGCCTGATTTGCGTATCGGCAGCGCCATCCCACTCCGAGACAAAAGCTAACGCAGGGTCTTCGTAAAACAGCGCAAGAATTAAGGAGAGTTCGCGTTCAAACGCGTGTCCCTCGCATTTTATTTGAATCATATGTGCTCACCTGCTTATTTAAAATGCCACACTCCATCATAGCTGACAGGCACAATCGCGGTCAACAGAGCGGATGGGCGGCATCTCAGGCGATTACTTCCTTTTCGGGTGTGATTGCGGCAAGTCTCGCATATTGACATAAAAATCTTGGGACATTTCTACATTTTGCCGTGACGATTCTTTCGCCAAATCGTCATGAAAGTCGACGGAAAAAAATTGTCGATTCAAGCCTTGCGCAAACGTTTCCTTGTTTGACTGCCTCACTGCAATTCCTCCTGCGTTTTTGTGGCTCTATCTGTTCTAGTATGGCCTTTTGCAACAAATTGCAACCAGCGGCACCTGGCAAAAGCTTTGTCGCTTCTTGCAGGAAAAACGAGAAACTGGCGCGAAGTGATTGTGTTGGCAAAAACATGAAAGAATCGACGCTTCGCCTCCCTCGCATTTTATCTGGAAAGGATGTCAAAAACGTGCTGTTACGTCAAAAAATCCTGGGGTCGCTCCTGGCTATCGCTTGCGCCATCTCCCTCCCCGTTTCAACTGCCTGGGCCGCCGGTTCTGTTCAGGTCAGCGTGGACAAGCTCAATGTCCGCTCCGGGCCGAGCCTTCAGGACGCTGTCGTCACCACGCTGCCAAACAAGACCGTGCTGCCTGTCATCTCTACCAAAAACGACTGGATTCAAGTCAAGCTGCCTAATGGTCAGAGCGGCTGGGTGGCAAACTGGCTCGTCTCGCAAAACCAGCAGCCTGCACAAGCTCCGGCGAGTACGGCAGAGAGCACGACTACCAATCTCAACGTCCGCTCCGGCCCGGGCCAAACGTACCCGGTTGTGACGACGATCAACCCGGGAACCAAATACCCGATCGTGCAAAAAAACGGCGACTGGATCATGATTCAGCTAAATGGGACAAGCAAAGGCTGGGTGGCAGCCTGGCTGGTCAAGGACAGCTCATCCCCAGCGTCGCCAGGTTCCACGCAGGGAAGCGGAACTACTGCACCACAACAGCCAGGAGGCTCCGGCAATTCCGGGAGTGTCGTCACCCCGCCGAAGCCGACAGCCGTTCAAGGAGCAAGCCTGACACTGGAGTTCGCTCCCTACGTGTACCCTACGCCGGATGCCAGCGCTCCTGCCATCGGGCAGCTTCACGCTGGCGAGACGATCACGGTTTTATCGCAGCAAAACGGCTGGATTCAATTCCCTTACGATGGCGTCAACGCCTGGATATCAACGGACAGCAACAAGCCCGCGCAAGACACGACCACGTCTCCCGGGCCAAACACCGATGCCAATTCCGGCTCGGCAAGCCAGCCGAGTCAGCCTGCCACACCTGCCGAACAGACAGCTACCGTGCAAACGGACGGGCTGAACCTGCGCAGCCAGTCCAATACATCCAGTGCGATTCTCGCTACGTTGCCTGTCGGCAGCAAGCTGAAGGTGCTGGAGAAGCAAGGCGAGTGGTATCGGGTGCAGACATCGGCCGGACAGACAGGCTGGGTAGCCGGATGGCTGGTCAGTGTCTCCGGGCCGAATGTGCCGACACCAAGCGGGCCGTATGTCACGGTCATCAATCCGAATACGAACGTTCGCTCAGGTCCCGGTGCCGAGCACAGTTTGATTCGCCAAGTGCAGGCAGGGGAAAAATACAGCGTCGTGTCCAAAGAGGGCGACTGGTTCAAAGTAACGCTCAGCGATGGCTCGACAGGCTATATTGCCGGGTGGCTCGTATCGGCAAGCGGCGTGCCTGCCGTAATTCGCAGTCAGGATCTCGCCGGAAAGCTGATCGTCGTCGACGCAGGACACGGGGGCAACGACAACGGGGCAACCGGCAAAAGCTTTTCTACGCTGGAAAAAACCGTCAACCTGCAAGTTGCCCTGCTGCTGAAAAACAAGCTGGAGGCTTCCGGGGCCAAAGTCATCATGACGAGAGCCGATGACCGCAAGCTCACCTTGCAGCAGCGCGTGGATGTCGCCATCATGAACAAAGCGGATATTTTTGTCAGCATTCACCACAATACACATCCAAACACGGCGACCAACGGCTCCATCGTGTTTTTTTACTACCAAGGCAATTCCAGCAAGCTCGCGTCCCTCGTGCAAAACGAACTGGTGAAAGCGACGAGCTACAAAGATTTGCAATCCCGTTTTGGCGATTACTTCGTGCTGCGGGAAAACTCCGTTCCGTCCATCCTGGCCGAGATCGGGTTCCTGTCCAACTACAACGAGGAGCTGCGCGTGCGCTCGGAAAAACAGCAGGATCTCGCCGCAGACGGCTTGTACAAAGGGATCGTCCAATACTTCAATACGCTGAACTCTCAGGGCGGCTAATTCCGGCTGCCAGACTGCGTAACAACGGGTTCCAAAACAAAACCCCCGTACCACGAGAGACGGACACACTGCTTGCGCGAATCGCCAGTGCGTCCCCTCCTTGGGCGGGGGTGTTTTCATTTTTTTGTAATAAGCAGTTTCACGCAAAAGAAAAAACGGTTGCCGCAGCAGCCGTTCTTCAGATATCTCGCAGTCTCAGTAACTCGGACGCCGCTCCCACGGCTCAACCTGTCCGACAATCGCCTGTGCTGCTTTTTGCCGGATTGCCGGAACCGTCCCGCACGCTGGCAAGCTTTTGCCGATCGCGTCCCACCCCTGTCACTCGATAGCCTTCTTTGGCAAGCCAGCGAGCTACCTCTGTCAGCATGCCGCTCGCCCCGATCACCAGCGCTTCCTGTGCCATTTTCCCCGCCTCCCCGTCTTTTCGCTTACGATTCTACGATCAGGGTGACAGGCCCGTCGTTGAGCAGACGCACGTCCATCATCGCGCCAAAACGCCCCGTCTCCACGATCAGCCCTTTTTCCCGCAGCTTGGCATTAAACAGCTCGTACAGCGGTTCAGCCTGCTCAGGGCGAGCGGCTGCCATGAAGTTCGGCCTTCTCCCTTTGCGGCAGTCTCCGTACAGCGTGAACTGGGACACCGATAAAATCTGCCCGCCCGTCTCCAGGACGGAAAAGTTCATTTTTCCTGCTTCGTCTTCAAAAATTCGCAGATTGGCGATTTTATCCGCAACAAAGTCTACTTCCTTTTCGCTGTCCTCGTGGGTGATTCCGACTAACAGCAACAGCCCGTGCTCGATTTGCCCGACTACCTCGCCAGCAACGGTCACGCTTGCTTCTTTCGTTCTCTGTACGACAACTCTCACGTCGATCCATTCCTTTCGTTTGGAAGCTCGCCGCTCACAATGACGCACGGCTGACCTAAACAAAACACCCGATCCAAAAACGGATCAGGTGCTCAATATGCGGCGAACCGAATAAATATCTTTAATCCGCTTGATTCGTTCCACAACTTTCAAGAGATGATCCACATTGCTGATCGAGATGGTCATATGAATCGTCGCCACCCGATTTTTATCTGCTTTGCCACTGACGGCAGCAATATTCGTCTTCGTCTCTGCGACGACTTGCAACACGTCGTTCAACAGTCCGCTGCGATCGTTGCCCGTGATCTCGATTTCCACGTTGAAGTTGTGCTTCTGATCGGTATCCCATTCGACGTCGATCAAACGCTCTGAGCATTCATCTGCGAGCACATTCGGACAGTCTTTCCGGTGCACAGACACACCGCGCCCTCTTGTAATAAAGCCGATGATCTGATCGCCCGGAACTGGTGTACAGCAACGCGAGATACGCACCAACAGGTTGTCTACGCCGCGCACTTTTACCCCGGACTCGCTCTTTTGCGCACGGTGAGCCGGATTTTGCTTGATCTCCGGGATGACCGGATTTTGCTCCTCCCGCTCGCGGCGAAGCTTGTCGAGCAGACGTGTGGCAATCTGGGAAGCCGTAATGCCGCCGTAGCCGACTGCGGCAAACATGTCCTCGGCCCCCTGGAAGTTGAATCGCGCCGCCGCTTCCTTCAGGTTGGTGTCCGTCATCGCTTCCTTCACGTCGAAGCTGCGCGATTTGATCTCCGCTTCCACCATCTGTTGGCCTTTGGCAACGTTCTCTTCCCGCTTTTCTTTTTTGAACCACTGCTTGATTTTGTTGCGGGCATGGGCGGACTTGGCCATTTTCAGCCAGTCCTGGCTTGGCCCGTACGAATGCTTGGAAGTAAGGATTTCGACGATATCGCCCGTTTTCATGGCGTAATCAAGCGGAACGATCTTGCCGTTTACCTTTGCCCCAATCGTCCGGTTTCCTACCGCCGAGTGAATGCGATAGGAAAAGTCCAGCGGCACGGAGCCTTTTGGCAGTTCGACTACATCTCCTTTTGGCGTGAACACAAAGACCGTGTCCGAGAACAAATCCTGCTTGAGGCTTTCCATGAACTCCTGCGCATTGGGCGCTTCCTCTGACCCGCCTTCGATAATCTCGCGCAAGCTGCCCAGCTTCTCGGCAAACGATCCTTGCACGACACTCTGGCCTTCCTTGTACGCCCAGTGGGCCGCGATCCCGCTCTCTGCCGTCTGATGCATATCCCACGTGCGAATCTGCACTTCCAACGGTTCGCCTTTAGGCCCGATCACCGTCGTATGCAGCGATTGGTACATGTTGGTCTTCGGCATCGCGATATAGTCCTTGAATCTGCCAGGCATCGGCTTCCACAGTGTATGGACAATGCCAAGCACCGCGTAGCAATCGCGAATGTCGTTCACAATGATCCGCAAAGCCAGCAAGTCATAAATTTCGTTGAACTGCTTGTTTTGCTTGGTCATCTTTTTAAAGATGCTGTATATATGCTTGGGCCGCCCCGATATTTCCGCCTCGATGTTCAGCTCGCCAAGCTTCTCCCTGATCGTATCCGATGCTTCGTTCAGGTAAGCCTCGCGCTCCACCCGCTTCTTTTGCATCAGGTTGACGATCCGGTAATACTGCTGCGGATTCAAATAGCGCAGCGCCGTATCTTCCAGCTCCCATTTGACGGAGGCAATCCCCAGCCGATGAGCCAGGGGCGCGAAAATCTCCAGCGTCTCATCGGATATTTCCCGCTGCTTCTCTTCGGACATGTGGCGCAATGTCCGCATGTTGTGCAAACGGTCTGCCAGCTTGATCATGATGACACGAATGTCCTGCGCCATGGCAACCAGCATCTTGCGGTGGTTTTCAGCAAGCTGCTCTTCCTTGGACTTGTATTTGATTTTTTCCAGCTTGGTTACCCCGTCTACCAGCAGAGCCACGTCAGGACCGAACTGTTGGCGGAGATCGTCAAGCGTAATGTCGGTGTCTTCCACTACATCATGCAAAAATCCGGCAGCGATTGTAACCGCGTCCATGTGCAGGTTAGCGAGAATCCCCGCTACTGCGATCGGGTGCATGATGTACGGAACGCCTGATTTTCTTATCTGCCCTTCGTGAGCTTTTTCAGCCAGCTGATAGGCGCGAGTAATCAGGTCCAGATCCGATTGTGACAAATAGGTGCTTGCTTTTTTTACTACCTCATCAATGCCGGTAATCATAGTTCCCTTCCCTTATCCTCTCATTGGAAAACTTGGCTTTGCCAAGCCTTATGTCACAGGCGAAGGCTTTGAGCGTATAAAAAAAATCATCTATAGAAGCCCTTTCGAACAAGTAGTTCTTCTGTAGCGGATGATTTTGGTGCGTCCTGCGTGCGGACGCTGGCAGCCTGCTCTTCCTTGGAAGCGGCAGACGAACATTATCGGTTGTCTGTCTGGATGAAAAAAAGCGTCATGTCTATTTCATACTATTATCTTTTATGTCGTTCGTATTGTAAAGCTGTTTCCCCTGTAAAGTATGATCCATGCGTGGAAAAAAGAAAAAAACGGGTACATGACCCGTTTTTCGTTGAAGCATCAATTAATATTGCACCAAGGATTTGATCGGAACATCCCCGATTTTTTTGCGTCCTTCCAGATAGGACAGCTCGATGAAGAAGGCAGCGCCTACTACTTTTCCGCCGAGTTGCTCGATCAGATTGATCGTCGTTTCGATGGTTCCTCCGGTCGCCAGAAGGTCGTCCGCAATCAGCACGCGCTGGCCTGGCGTAACGGCATCTACGTGCACAGCGAGCGCGTCTTTGCCGTACTCCAGGTCGTAATCTGCCTTGATCGACTCGTAAGGCAGCTTGCCGGATTTGCGGATCGGCACAAAGCCGATTCCCATTTCGTAAGACAGAGGCGCTCCTACGACAAATCCGCGTGCTTCCGGACCTGCAATCACGTCAGCCTGCACTTCGCGGGCAAATTCAGCCAAGTCTTGAATCGCTGCGCGATAAGCAGGACCGTCTTTCAGCAAAGTCGTGATATCTTTGAAACGAATCCCCGGTTGCGGGAAGTCCGGAATGACGCGAATGTATTGTTTGTAATCCATGAAAAATTCCTCCTATACGGTGACCGGTGTCACCAGCTGATGAAACGTTTGGATCAATGATTCCGAGGATGAGAGCAGCAAATCCGTAGCGAGTTGCGCTTCTTCCTTCCACTCCGTATAAATGACGGAGCTTTCCAGCGGCCTTTTTTCTGCCGTCTCCTGCAGGCGATACTGTTCGGCATCCTCCTGCAAAAACTGCAACTCCAAAAAGATCGCAAGCATGCCGTCCAGCAAGCTTCGCTTCCATTGCAGCTTGCGGGCGAGCGCATCCAAATGTATGCGCTTCACTACTGGCACTTGCACAAAAAACTGGTACAGCTGCTTGAAATGATCGCGGCTCGGACAGGATAGCCGCTCCATGCCCAAATCCGGGTCGCCAAACAGACAGTAGATGCGCTCAGCCTGTTGCAGCAGCGGACTGATTTGCAGCAAATCGGCACGACGCTTCGGCAAGTCGTAGAGCACAACCGCTTGCTGCGGCGCCTGCCTGTCAAGCGCGACAGCATTGCCCAGGAAAAAGAGAGAAGCCTGCCCGTCCGCGCTTGTCTTTGGCACGAGCTGTTCATAGCTTTCCGCCCGAAACACAACGGTCATCGTCCCGGACTCCGCTATCAACTGCTGCCATTTCTCTATTTTGTCCCGACTTCCCCGCCAGTCGAACACTTGCTGATGCGGAACGGACAAGTCCCGGATCGTCAGCTGCGGCTTGCGGTTGCCATTCCATTCATTGACTGAAAGCTCTCCCAGCACCTGAAAACGCGCTTTTGGGGTCACCTTTTTCGTCACGTGCGCCCAGTTGAAGCCGATGGCATCCAACGTTTGGCCTGACCTGACGAGTGTGCATTTCAAATGATTGTCATCGCGCCCGATTGTGCGCATTCCCTGTGTCTCGACTTCATCCAGCATGACGAGCGGAGTCGGATTGCCCATCCCGTAAGGAGCGAGCCGTTCCAGCTGCTCGGCTGCCTCCAGGCTGATTTCGTCCATGCTCATCGACACATCTACTTTGGTCAGAGGGGTAAAATCTTCCGGCGTCAGCCATTCCCCCGCCAGCTCGTTCAGCCTGCTGCGCAAGAGATCGAGGTTTTCCACCGGGAGTGTCATTCCTGCGGCCATCGTATGCCCCCCGTAATGCGGGAGCCACTCCTTGCATGCTGTCAAACCTTCGTACATGTCAAAGCCGGCGATGCTTCTCGCCGAGCCTTTGGCTGTCCCTTTTTCCGGATCGATGCCAAGCACGATCGTCGGACGGTAAAACAGCTCTACCAGCCGTGACGCTACGATTCCTACAACCCCGACGTTCCAGCCTTCCTTCGCCAGGACGAGGACGTTGTTTTCCTCGGGTGGATACTGCTCCTTCACCATCTGCACGGCTTCTTCCGTCATCGTCGCTACAAGCTCCTGACGCTCGCGATTCAAATCGTCCAAAGCTTGTGCGCACTGCTCTGCTTCCGCCATATCCTCGGTCGTCAGCAACTTGACGGCGGACTCTGCCGTCTCCAGCCGTCCACTTGCGTTCAGACGCGGCCCGAGCGCGAATCCGACATGTCCGGCCGACAGTTCGCTGTCAGACAGTCCACACACGCGGATCAGCGCCTGCAATCCGATATTGCGGGTCTGATTCAGACGCTTCAAGCCCGCTCTGGCGAGGATGCGGTTTTCATCTACCAAAGGCACCAAATCGGCGATCGTCCCGAGTGCTGCCAGGTCAGCCAAATGCAAAGGAGGCTCCTTTAGCAAGGCATGCCCCAGCTTGAAGGCGACCCCGACTCCCGCGAGCATGTCAAACGGATACGTACAGCCAGGCTTTTTAGGGTTGATCACAGCAAATGCCTCCGGAATCACAGCCGGAGGTTCGTGGTGGTCGGTTACAATGACGTCAAGACCTAACTGCGTGGCATACGCTACCTGCTCTACTGCACTGATTCCTGTATCTACTGTAATGATCAGCTTGTAACCGCTTTTATGCAGATGCGCCAAGGCGTCTTTATGTAACCCATACCCTTCAGTAAAACGGTTGGGAATGTAATAGTCAAAAACAGCGCCCAGTTGGCGCAACAGGTGTACCATTAACGATGTCGAACTGACCCCATCCGCGTCATAGTCTCCGTAAATACAGATCGGCTCTTGCCTCTCTATCGCTTGTTGAATGCGATGCACGCTCTGTTCCATTCCATCAAGCAAATAAGGGTCATGAAACAACTCCGGGCCAGCTTGCAAAAAATCACGGGCCTTCTGCGCTGTGTCGACGCCGCGAATCACCAGCAGCTTGGACACGAGCGGAGTTAGCTGGCACTCCTCAGCTATACTGGCCGCAATCTGTTCATCGTAGGTGGCCAGTTTCCAGCGTGTTTTCGCTTTCAGCATAGGCTCTCCTCCAATCCTCATTCATTATAGTGGATGGAGAGGGAGACTGACAACAGCATAAAACATGCCGTTTTTACCGTTTTGGCTGTGAAGTGGGATCAAATGGGTTTACATGGACCAAAACATCGCGAATATCAGGAAATGTTTCCAGCAGCATATGCTTGACGCGCTTGCCAATTTGATGCCCGGCAAGGACGGTAATCGCCGGGTCCACCCCGATTTTCACATCGACGATCTGGTAATGCCCGTGCTCCCTGGCCCGCAGCGAATCGATGCGCAACACGCCATCGACCTCGGCAATCGCCTGTCTGAGCTGCTTGGTATCTTCCTCGTGCAAGACGTGATCCAGCGTGCTGTGGATCGATTCCATCATGATGTTGTAAGCCATTTTCAAAACGAGCACAGATACGAATATCCCGGCTGCCGGGTCCAGATACAGCATCCAGGGAACACCCAGCCGCTCGCCCACAATCGCGCCGCCGATGCCTACCAGTGCGGCAAACGAAGAGTATACGTCCGAGCGATGCTCATAGGCGTTGGCGATCAACGACTGGCTGTTCAGTTTTTTGCCGAGCTTGAACTTGTAGCGGAACATCCATTCCTTGACGATCATGGAACCGATGGCAGCCCAAACTGCCAGCATGCCTGGCGCTTCCACAGGGGCAAAAAACGCTTTAATCGAAGACATCGCAATTTCGAAGCCGACAACCGCCAACAAAACTGCGACAATAATCGCTGCGATCGATTCGGCTTTTCCATGACCGTACGGATGATCTGCGTCAGGCGGACGCTCTGCCGCTCGCAAGCCGATCAGAACCGCCACGGAACCGACTACATCCGATGCGGAATGCACAGAATCGGCAATCAATGCCTGTGACTTCGCCATAAGCCCGATCAACAGCTTCACCCCTGCCAAAGCAAGGTTGCCCACAATGCCTACCCATGCCCCAAACTGCGCTTGTGCCAACCGATCATCGCCCATTCCTGCCTCTCCTCCTCTATCAGCCTACTTGTCTTCAAGAGTAGAAAACCGCAGGGAATAACCCCTGCGGTCTACATAGCGAAAGCTCTTTGACGAAGCGAAAAGCGAACCGCTTATGCTTCTTTCTTCTTTCTCATATTCCGCTCCTTCAAGTTTACCCAAACTTGAGCAGCAATAAAGATGGAGGAGTACGTACCGCTCACCAGACCGAACAACAGAGCCAGCGAGAAGTTGCGAATGCTCTCGCTTCCGAGTACCGCAATAGCCAGCGCGGTAAAAAATACGGTAGCTACTGTGTATACGGAACGGCGCATCGTCTGCCAAAGCGAAACGTTCACCAGATGCTCCAGATCCGGAATCGTCTTGGACTTCATGGTACGCAAGTTTTCGCGGATACGGTCAAAAATAACGATTTTATCGTTGATCGAGTAACCGAGAATGGTCAAAAGCGCTGCGATGAAAGTAATGTCTACTTCCAGATCAAACACGGAGAACAGCGCGATCGGGATAATCACGTCATGCAAAAGTCCCACGACGCAGGCAATCCCGAACAGCACCTGGAAGCGAATCGCGATGTAAATGACGATCCCGAGGGAAGCGATCCCTACCGCGATGGCTGCCTTTTTCACCATCTCCTGAGCAATGCTCGGATCAACGGACGATACTTGTTTTGTGACCTGATCGCCGAACTTTTTCTTCAGCGCTTCTTCTGTCTTCATCAAGGTATCCGAAGAAATGGTTTGATCAAAGCGTGTGTAGGCTTGATTTTGCCCGTACGGCGTTACCTTGGAGAAAGCGACGTTCGGAATCTCCTGTTTGAGAACCGCTTCGACGTCTTCCGGCTTGAACTCTTTTCCTACGTAAATGTCCAGGCGCGTACCTGCCTTGAAGTCAACCCCAAGGTGCAGCCCTTGGAACATCATAAACAAAAAACCGATGATGATAATCGCGGAAGAGAAAATGAAGAACTTCCGGCGATTTTTAACGATATCAAACCGCACTACGGTATGCTCGCGATCAAAGCTCACCGATCTCACTCTCCTTTACTCCGAACCAGAACGGCTTTTTAAACATGTTGGCACGGACCACCAGCCAAAGGAGGAAACGAGACCCGAACACGTTGGTGATAATACTTACGATGATTGTCATAGCCAGTACGACAGCAAAACCTTGAACGGAGCTTGTTCCGAAGTAGAACAATACGCCTGTCGCGATCAGCGTCGTCACGTGCGCATCAATAATGGTGATCAAAGAGCGGCGTTCACCGGAGCGGAACGCTGACAAAATCGTTTTGCCCGAGCGAATTTCTTCTTGGATACGCTCATACGTAATGATGTTCGCATCGACAGCCATCCCTACCGCCAAAATGAAACCGGCGATACCTGGGAGAGTCAGCGTTGCGTCCATCCAGTCGAGAACGACCATACAAAAGTAAGTAAATCCAGCCAATGTAATATTCGCAATCATGCCCGGCATGCGATAGACGAGCAGCATGAACACGAAAATCAGCGCAGCGCCGATATAGCCGGCATAAAGCGTCTTCTCCAATGCCAGGGCACCCAGAGACGCTCCCACAGATGTTACCTGCTTCTCAATCAGCTTCGCTGGCATCGCACCGGAGTTCAGCAAGTCAGCCAGTTCCTGAGCCGATTCTTGGGTATAGTCTCCTGTGATTTGAGCGCTGCCGCCCGAGATCACGGATTGGATCGTAGGATTGGTTTGGAGGTTTTCGTCCAGGAAAATCGCCATGCGCTTATGCAGGTTGGCGCGAGTTACATCCTCCAATTTTTTTGCATCCGAGAATTTCACGGTTACGAGAGGGCGTTTCAGGTCATCGTAGCCGACCGCTGCCCCGTTTGGCGCCAAGTCGCTACCTTGCAGGATGACCTTGCCCGACTCGTCGCGGAACGTCAGTACAGCAGGTTTTCCGATCAGTTCACGCAGCTTGTCCTGATCAGCGGATTGCGAAGCGATTTGCACGCGAATCCGGTTTGGCAGCTCAGTAGAAATGACAGGTTCTGCCACGCCGCCGATGTTAATCCGTTTCTCAATCATGTGTGCAGTTGATTTCAACAGCTCGATATCAACCTTGTGCCCAGCCTCAAGAGGCTCTACCTCATACAAAATCTCAAACCCGCCTTGCAGGTCAAGACCGAGAGTGATGTTTCCTGCCACCTGTTTGGTCGTAGTTGACACAAGTGTCGCCAAAAGCCCTACAACAACCAGGAACAGGAGAAATCTTCCCCATTTTATCATCGTTGTAATACCCCTCTTTCATAAACAGGGTCCCGCCCCTAAGCGAGAAACCAATATGCCCATTATAGCGAAGTATGAAAAAACGTGTCAATTATTGCTGGAAGAGCGAACCATGGTAACCAACCCCTTATCTATAATGAGCATGCTACTTATACGAATAGGGAGGCTGGAAGTTTCACTAAGAATTTTTATACATTTGAATCATGAGATAGTTCATGTACTTGTTCGGTTTCAGAGACAAAATATCGTTGACGAGACGGTGCATCGGGGGAAATTCCTTGTACCCGTTCGTGACGCATTCCCATATGTCCTTGGCATCCACGTTTTCGTAGCCCAACAAGGCAAATTCCTCGGCCTTGCTCTGGCAAAGACTTGCTACTTGCCCATACCATTCCTGTTTTTGCGCTTGGTCCATCCCCGTTTCCCCCTCAAAGTAGTCATGCCGACAGCGGCACGTCCATATTCTTTACTGAGTGAATTTTTCCTTGCAAAGGAGCCTTCCATGAGACAGTCATTCTTTTACGGAACGGTTATCCTCATCATTGCTGGCGGCATCACCAAAGTGTTTGGCTTTGCTCACAGGATCGTGCTTTCACGCATCATCGGAGCGGAAGGAATGGGGCTGTATCAAATGGTCGTGCCCCTGTTGTACTTTCTGATCACGGTGACGACATTCGGTCTGCCTGTCGCCATCGCCAAGCAAGTGGCGGAAACCGAGGCAGCTAACAATCCGCGCATGACCCGCCGCTACTTGCTGCTCGCCCTCGCAGTCGCTGGCGGCATCAGCTTGCTGGTTTGCACGCTGCTCCTGCTGTTTTCCCACTGGATTGCGGGCGCTCTATTCGCGGACCCTCGCGCCCATATCGTCATGCTCGCCGCCATCCCGGTCATTCCGATCTCCAGTATTTCACTCGTGCTGCGCGGATACTTCCAGGGAAAGCAAAACATGATCCCCACCGCCATCTCCCAGTTGCTGGAGCAAGTGGCCCGCATGGCGCTG
This sequence comes from Brevibacillus sp. FSL K6-0770, assembly GCF_038000275.1. Lineage (NCBI taxonomy): Bacteria > Bacillati > Bacillota > Bacilli > Caryophanales > Paenibacillaceae > Brevibacillus > Brevibacillus sp. FSL K6-0770. The sequence continues at coordinate 1,921,477 of NZ_JBBOBQ010000001.1, read as the reverse complement.
GTCGTCGTCATGACCATGTCGTTTTTGTCCGCAGGGATCGAGTATGCCACAGCCGGTGCAGTCGCCAGCATTATTTTCGGGGAAGCCGCCGGACTCCTCTACATTCTCTGGCAATATCGCAAAGGAAGCAAAAAAGCTGCTGCGCAACTTCTGGAAAGACCGTTTCTGCAAGCTGTCTCTGCCAGCAAGACAAACATCTCCCAACTGATTCACGTCGCTCTGCCCGTCACGTTGAGCCGCATCATCGGTTCGATCGCCTACGTCCTGGAACCGATGCTCGTACCGCTTGCGCTCGTCATCGCGGGGTATACGACTGCCACGGCAACGGGATTGTACGGACAGTTTGCCGGTATGGCCGTACCTCTGCTGCTTTTTCCCACTTTTTTAACCTATTCCTTGTCCGTTTCACTCGTTCCTGCTGTAGCAGAGGCCGCCTATCAAAAAAATGCTCCTCTCGTGCATCGGCGCATCTATCAAGCGATGCGCATCACACTCGTAATCGGAGCACCATGTACTGTCCTGCTTACTATTTTTGCGGAGCCGTTATGTACACTGCTCTACGGCAGCGAATATCGAGAGGTCGGCGTCTTGCTCAAGGAGCTGGCTCCGTTTTCCGTGTTCCTCTTTTTCCAGGCCCCGCTCGCAGCGGCCTTGCAAGGTCTTGACTACGCCCAGGTCGTTTTCCGAAATACGCTGATCAGCGCTGTAATCAAAACAGCCGCCATGTTCGTCTTTACAGCCCAACCGACCTTCGGCATTCACGGCGCCGTCATTGCGACCAATATTGGCATCACATTGGGCACCCTTTTGCACTTTGCCAGCCTGATCAAAAAAATCGGATTTACCGTCGATGTATGGGAGTTCGGAAAAATTGGGATCGCCATGCTGGCCATGGGTTACCTCGGCTCATACATGGCGGATCACCTGTTCTTGCATTCCTCGACGGCCAAGCTGCTTCTCGCCAGCGCGTCCATCAGCAGCTTGCTGTATTTGCTCCTTCTGGTCGCCATGCGCGTCCTGGGCAAACAGGACGTCCGCCGGATTCCCTGGATCGGAGAGCAGCTCGCCATCTTCTTCCCTCGCCGCTAACACCTAGTGTAGCGGCTTGTCTTTTTTATCCAGGTACATAATTCCTCGCTCGTCAATGCTGCAAAAGGAAACTTCCCGGATGTCCTTGATCCCGTATTTGCGAATTTCCCGCTTGAGCCACAGTTGATTTTGCCCGATCTTTTGCAAAGCTTCCTGCCTGACTTTGCCGTCCAGAATCAACGGAATGGGCAAGCCTTTGTATGAAACCGGCCCGATATGTTCTTCTTTAGCCAGTTCGATATCCCCACGGGTGAGATGCTCTTTTTCCGGCTTCAAAAAGACGCTCATCTGCCCGGTAGGCTCCAGCAGGGCGAACTCGACATCCGCAATATTTTTCACGTTTTTTTGCCGCAGATGTACCATCAGGTCATCCATGTTCAACTGATTGCGGCGCATCGCCTGCTCTCGGATTTGCCCGTTTTCAATGATCATATCGGCTGAACCGTCGACCACATCGCGAAATTTCTTGCTCTTTAACGAGAGATACGCCATGGCGATTTCCAGAACGGCAATCAGCAACATCGGCAAATAAAAGCGCAACCCGGGCTTTTCTACATCCTCAATCGCCAGAGCCGCCATTTCAGCCAGCATAATGGAAATCACCACATCAAAAACGGACAGCTTTCCCAGTTCTCGCTTGCCCATGATGCGGAGCAAGATCAGGAGGAAAAAATACGAGAAAAGGGTGCGCAACATGACAGTTGAAATATCTTCCACTTCCCGCCGCCCCCTATCGAACATTTGATATTATTGTTCGGCAGGGAGCTTGCAACTATTAGCTCCAATTACAACCACTTTCGTTTGCGGAAAATGTGCAGCATGAAGAAGGTCATCGCCAGCATGATCACAAGCGCTACGATCAGCATGTAAGGCTCTGCCTCCTCACCCAGCCAGGCGAATGTGTTCATCCCGAAAAGCCCGGTGATAAACGTAAGCGGCAGGATGATGGTGGAGATGATCGTGAGTACACGCATCGTCTCGGTCGTCTTGGCGCTGATGATCGTGTAATACGTATCGAGCGCACCGTTCACCAGGTCGCGGAAAGTCTCTGTCGAGTCGGAGATCCGCTCCAGGTGGTCGGTCAAGTCGCTGTAGAACGGAACGTTTTCCTCGGAAATATCGAAAGAGAAGCGGCCATTCACATTGGCGAAGATTCGTTTTTGCGGCATGATGACACGCCTGATCAAAATAATCGTCCGCTTCAGCGCCAGGAACTCCTCCGTAATTTCCTCCATCTGATGCTCGTAAATCTCGTCCTCCAGCTCGTCAATCCGCACACTAATCCGATCGATAATCGGAAAATACTCGTCGGTAATCCCGTCGACAATCGCATACAGCAAATAGTCGGGACCCCGGTTCAGATAGGAATTGTTGCGGTGACACATGGCTGCGATCCGCCCGATCGTGTTCATCGGGGATTTGTGGATCGTCACGATGTAATTAGGGCCGAGAAAAACGTTCAGTTCTACCGTGGTAATCTCGTCATCGCTTTCTTCATTGTAACGCAGGGCGTGAAAAACGAAGAAATAGTAATCATCGTACTTGTCTACCTTGGCACGTGGACTGACGTGCAGGCAGTCCTCAATTGCCAGTGGGTGAAAGTCGAAGATCTTGGCAATATAGGGCAGTTCATTGTTCCCCACATCATACAGATCGATCCAGAGCAAATCCTCCGGAGATTTCAACCATTGATCTTTTGTCGCCAGATCAACATCATGAAACATCTTCTGCTCTGAGTGGTTATAAAAGTACGTTTTGATCAACCTTCCTCACCCCCGTCTCGTTCCCCATCCATCATACGAAAATTCCTCCTAATGTTCAACGCGAAGATGAATAGAGCGGCCAGGCCATTCATATAGATGGTACAAACAGTTGATCAGTGAGGGGGTAAACATTGTGCGGAGTGCATCCACCTCTGTGCTGACAGGTCTATTGTACACGACAGGACTTGTTTTGTTCGGGGCATTGCTCGCAACCTTGCTTCTGAGCTTCACCAGCATGCGCGAAGGCTCTTTGCCTTATTTTACGTACATCATCAATGCGGTTGCTCTTCTGGTCGGCGGCTTCGTCACCGGAAAGCGCTGTGGCGGCAAAGGCTGGTACTACGGGGGTCTGACCGGATTTTCTTATTTTCTCCTGATTCTTTTGATCGGTTTTCTGGGATTCGATGCCCCGATGCAATGGGGAACGTTCCTCTTTTTGCTCGGTGCGTTCGGAGTTGCAGCATTGGGCGGCATTCTCGGCGTCAATTCCGCCAACTCCAGCCAAAAGCCGAAAAATTTCAAGCCCAGACGCTAACAAGCTTATGCGTCCAAGAAAAAAGCAGGCGGGATTTTCCCCACCTGCTTTTTCTTTGCTTTATTTGGATTCTTCTTTTTCCAATTCGACTTTAGCTGGTTCGCTTTTCGCCGGCTCATTGCTTGCGGATGTCACGCTGTTGATCGCACCGCGATCGAATGTAACGTTTACGTTGTGGGCAATGCGCAGAGTCACTGTATCGTCAGTCAACTCTTGAATGGTGCCGTGCATGCCGCCGATTGTTACGATCTTGTCACCTTTTTTGACAGCAGCCAGCATGGCGTTGCGTTGTTTTGCTTTCTTTTGTTGCGGGCGAATCAGCAAGAAGTAGAAAATCGCAAACATGATGATAATCGGTAAAAACTGTGTCAAGCCTTCCATGAAAATCCCCCTCGATTAAAAAGATCTATCTTCACCCAATCCATATTGAGCGAAAAACTGGTCCCGGAAATCTTGCAAGCGGTCTTCCGCAATCGCTTGTCGCACCTGCTCCATCAGCTTCACAAGGAAATGCAGATTGTGGTAGGTGGTCAAACGAATGCCAAAGGTCTCCTCCGCCTTGATGAGATGGCGGATGTAAGCGCGGGTGTAGTTCTTGCAGGTGTAGCAATCGCAATTCGGGTCGAGCGGAGTAAAGTCTCGCGCGAACTTCGCATTGCGGATCACCAGTCTTCCCTGGCTTGTCATGCATGTCCCGTTGCGGGCAATCCGCGTCGGCAGTACGCAGTCAAACATGTCGATGCCGCGGATCGCTCCGTCGATGAGAGCGTCAGGTGATCCTACTCCCATGAGGTAGCGAGGCTTGTTTGCAGGAAGCAGCGGAACCGTATGTTCCAGCACTTCGTACATCAAGGGGAACGGCTCTCCCACGCTCAAACCGCCAATCGCATAACCTGGAAAATCCATGGAAATGAGATCTTTGGCGCTCTGCTCGCGCAGGTCGTTGAACATCCCGCCTTGCACGATTCCGAAAAGCGCCTGATCGTTTGGCCGCGCATGTGCCTTGAGGCAGCGTTCTGCCCATCTGGTTGTGCGCTCCATCGACTTTTTCACGTAATCGTACTCCGCAGGATAAGGGGCGCACTCGTCAAATGCCATAAAAATATCGGCTCCGAGCGCGTTTTGGATCTGTGTGGCCTCCTCAGGGCCGATAAACAGCTTTTCTCCGTTAAGATGTGAACGGAAGGAAACCCCTTCCTCCGTAATCTTGCGTAGGTTGCTCAAGCTGAATACTTGAAATCCGCCAGAATCGGTCAGGATGGCACGGTCCCAGTTCATGAAGCCGTGCAGTCCGCCAGCTTCCCGGACAATTTCATGCCCTGGACGGAGAAACAGATGGTAGGTATTACTGAGGATAATGCCCGCTCCGATCGCCTTCAACTCTTCGGGACTCATCGTCTTGACTGTCGCCTGCGTGCCGACTGGCATAAAGACAGGAGTGTCGATCGTCCCATGCGGAGTGTGCAGCTTACCGAGCCTGGCGCCTGTTTGCTTGCATGTTTTGATTAATTCGTAACGTACAGCCAAATTGTCGCACTCCTCAAGCTATGTATGTAAGTCTTTCCTATTATAAGAAAACTTGAGAGTGAAGTAAACCCACCCGACTTATAAGTGTGCACTTATGCGGGTGGGATGTGGCGTTTTTTAGACAATCAGCATGGCGTCTCCGAAACTGAAGAAGCGGTATTCCTCACGAACTGCCGTCTTGTACGCATTCATGACATGTTCTTTGCCTGCCAGCGCGCTGACCAGCATGACGAGTGTCGATTTGGGCAAGTGGAAATTCGTCAAAAGTCCGTCCAGTATCGAGAACGTATAGCCCGGATAGATGAAAATGTCCGTCCAGCCGGACGCAGCCACCAGCTTGCCTTCGTTGGCCCGGCCGACCGTCTCCAGCGTCCGGCACGAAGTCGTCCCGACGGCGATGACCCTTCTTCCTTCCGCTTTTGCCTTGTTCACCAGCTCCACGGTTTCTTCGGGAATCTCGTAATACTCGGCATGCATGACGTGCTCCTCGACAGAATCAGCCGACACAGGCCGGAACGTTCCTAGCCCCACATGCAGCGTCACGTAAGCAAGCTGTACGCCTTTGGCCGCAATTTGTTCCAAGTACGGCTTCGTAAAGTGCAAGCCAGCAGTCGGAGCTGCCGCCGATCCCCGTTCCCTCGCGTAGACGGTCTGGTAGCGCTCGCTGTCTTCGAGCTGCGCATGGATGTACGGCGGCAGCGGCATTGATCCCAGTTGATCGAGAATCTCGTAAAAAATTCCCTCGTACAAAAAACGAACAATCCGTCCGCCCGTCTCCGTCGCTTCCTCGCATACGCAGCGCAAAAGACCGTTTCCGAAAACGACCTCGGTTCCCGGCTTCATTCGCTTTCCAGGCTTCACCAGCGTCTCCCAGCGATCGTCTCCCAGCGATTTCAACAACAGGATCTCGATTTTCGCTCCCGTCTCGGCCTTTTCCCCGATCAGTCTGGCCGGAAGCACACGGCTGTCGTTCATAACCAGTACATCTCCGGGCTGCAAATGGTCGATCAGATCGGTAAACCGCTGATGCGCAATCGCCCCCGTCTGTTTGTCCAAAACAAGCAGCCGCGATGATGTCCGGTCTTCCAAAGGATGCTGGGCAATCAGATGCTCCGGCAAATCAAAATCAAATTGTTGCACGTCCACGACTCGTTACTCCTTTAATGACAGTTCATGTGGCAAAAGCTTGCTAGTCGATTGTCACATCCTGGTAATAGTGTTGCAAAATCTGCTGATAGTCATACCCGCCCTGTGCCATGGCACGAGCGCCGTATTGCGATACACCCAGTCCATGCCCGAAACCGTTTCCGCGGAACAGGAACTGTCCACCCTTGACTACCTCTACGTCAAATTTTGTACTGCGCAATGCCGTACCGCCCTGGGAAAAGATCGAACGGAAAGCATCCGGTGCCGTTACCTTGATCGGAATGCCGTTTGCCTCCATCGCGATGACACGTCCCGATGGTCCTCGCTTCGTCACTTTCAGACTGGTGACGTTCCCGGGAATGCGGGGAGCCTTGTTTTTGTCCTGATTCGCATTGATCATCGCCGTCAATTCAGCCGAGGTAAAAGGCCCGCGCGTCCACGCGTAGGCATTCTCTTCTGCCTCTTGGGAGAGAATCGTCACTTCCGCTCCGTTCGGCAACGTAGACAAAACCCGGGTCGCCGTGCTTGGTCCCAGACGCAGATTCGTATTTTCTGTCGTAATGACAGCCATCCTCGCTCCCGTGTCATCTGTGCCGCTTTCTCTGATCAGGTCGCCGCGGACATAGCCGATCGAGCCATCTGCAAGCTGCACGCGATACCACGCATTCACACCGTCTACAGGCAGCGCGTCATCGCTTTCCACCGAACGCAAATACGGAACGGGATTGCCCCATACTTCCGTACCGTCCGCTGTCATCCCGCCTGCATTGGAATAAAACAACGATTCGACCAGGTTACCTTGGTAATAAATGGCTTCTCCTTTTGTCTCATCGACCGCCTCGCGAACGTCTTCCGACTCTTTTCCATATCCGTAATAGGCTTGCTCCATCACCGTATCGGAGACATTGGCAATCCCGTATTTGTTTCCTTGCCACAAGGCGCGAGTGCGCGACAGCACCGCCTGTGTTTTCAGCGCTTCGAGCGGCCAGCCCGGAGCCATTTCCGAACCGACAACGCCGTACAAGTATTGTTCCATCGGCAGTTCATTCACAACCGTCAGATGACCGTTGTATTCCGACAGCTCCATCTCCCCCCGGTATGTTCGCTGATCGCGCTCCACGACCCCGAGCAATGATTCGCCGTCCGCCTTTTTCGCCTCTACTGTCAGCTTGGCTTGCGGCGAGAACACGTACTTCCAGATCGGCTCGTCCGGCGATCCGAATACGTCTTGCTTCAGCACGACGTAAGATTGGCTCGAAGGTGCCGAGTAAGAAAAGTTCGGCAGCGCATTGCTCGCTTTGCGCGCCAGGGACGAGAGCGCTTCCTGACTGACTTCGTCGCCGATCCATACCGCGTATTTGACCTTCTCGCCGTTGGACAAAAGCACGGGATAAGCCGCGATTCCTTTTTGCTCAAAAGCTTCTTGCCACTTCTGCGCTTCGCTCAAGCTCTTGAACTGACCAGCTTCCAAGCGAAGAGGGCCTTGAACGATCGGCTTCTGGCCTGTCGCTTGTGCTACTGCCGCCACCTGTGCAGCTGCGGCCTGATACGTATCGTACGTGCCGCTTACGATTTGATAAAGCGTTTGTCCGCCCCGATTGACCACTTGAATCGAGCCTTCGTATTTTTTCTGGCTCATGAGTTGAGCGATTTGCTGCGCCTGATTCCAGTCAGAAGTCTGCGCTACAACCAGATGGTACTCGTCCACCCGGTAGCGGACAGCGTCTCCATCTAATTCAGGCAGCTCTATTTTGCCTTCCGGGCCTGTCAACGTCACTTCCATCCCTTTTTCAGCCGTAAGTGTAACAGAAGGGACTACTCCCCTGTATCCTTTTCCGATATCCACAAAAAGTGCTACCCGGATATTGTTGTCGCCAGCCGCCTGAGTCGGTACTGTTCCTCCCAGGAGAGCCACTGTGATCAGACCCGCCGAAAGGACTTTCCCCATCCACTTCTTTTTCATGTCGTCCAACGTCCTTCCTTTCTCCTGATTTCGTCGAAAATTGGCATGCGCTCCCATCTTTTTCGACAATCACTGGAGATTTTCCTGCCCTTTTTCCCAAAATGGGACCAATCCGCTTGCACGCAAAAAGCCATCGGGCACCCAGCTCCGATGGCGTAAGCTTTGTTCTACATGTGCAAAAGAGAAGCGCTCTCACTTGAAAAGCCGGATGACATACATCAGAAGCGACAGGACGACGCTAATCACAATACACGTCACAATCGGAAAATAAAACTTGACGTTTTCCTTTTCCACGACGATATCTCCCGGCAGGCGCCCCAAAGGCAAGAAGCGTCCGCCCACCTGCCACAACAAGCCGATGACGATCAGGACGGCCCCGCCGATGACGAGTAGCTTGGCTATTGGATTCACGATTTCATCTCCCGCCCAAAATGCTGGTACGCACTCGGGGTGAGCACACGTCCCCGCGGCGTCCGCTGCATAAAGCCGATCTGCATCAAATACGGTTCGCAAACGTCTTCTACCGTTTGCGCCTCTTCCCCGATGGTGGCGGCAATCGTATCCAGTCCGACCGGACCGCCGTCAAAGCGCTCGATAATCGCAAGCAGCAGCTTGTGGTCGATATGATCCAGTCCGCATGCATCTACTTGCAGCCGCTCCAGCGCTTCTTGCGCAATCTCTGTCGTGATGACGCCCTCGCCCTTGACCTGAGCAAAATCGCGCACGCGCTTCAACAGACGATTCGCCACGCGCGGGGTGCCACGCGAGCGTCTGGCAATCTCCTCTGCCCCGCCCTCACGAATGATGACTTGCAAAATGTCAGCAGCCCGCGACACGATAAACGTCAGCTCGGGAACCGTATAAAACTCCAGCCGGTTGACCACGCCGAATCGGTCGCGGAGCGGAGCGGAAAGCATCCCTGCTCTCGTCGTCGCTCCCACCAGCGTAAACGGCGGCAAGTCGAGGCGAACGCTGCGCGCACTTGGCCCTTTTCCGATGATGATGTCGAGCGCAAAGTCCTCCATGGCCGGGTACAGCACTTCCTCGACGCTCCGGTTCAGTCGGTGTATCTCGTCGATAAACAGCACGTCGCCCTCTTGCAAGTTGGTCAAAATCGCCGCCAGATCACCAGGGCGTTCGATGGCTGGCCCGGATGTCGTGCGGATGTTGACGCCAAGCTCGTTGGCGATAATTTGCGAAAGCGTCGTTTTTCCCAATCCGGGCGGCCCGTACAGCAAGACGTGGTCCAGCGACTCTTTGCGCATTTTCGCCGCTTCGATGAAAATTTTCAAGTTTTCCTTCACATGCTGCTGTCCGATGTACTCATTCAAATAACGGGGACGGAGGCTCAGTTCCGCAGCATCCTCTTCCCAGTTCATGTGCGTCGTAATAATTCGCTGATCCAAAATCCTACCCCCTCATGAGCAGGGCAAGCCCTTGCTTGATGAGCTTTTCAACACTCTCGCCCTCTTTGGATTTCTCCGACAGCGCGTTTCTGATTTTTTGCAGCTCGCCATCCGAATAGCCGAGCGCCGTCAAGGCGTCGAGCGCTTCGTTCAACGCGGATACCGCCTGCTCGCCTGCCGTCAGATCGCCGGCTGCGACAGTCAAAATCGCCGATGGCGTATAGCCGACCAACTTGTCCTTGAGATCGAGAATAATGCGCTGTGCCGTCTTTTTGCCGATCCCGGGGAACTTGGTCAAATACGTCACATTTTCTTGTTGCACGGCCATCACGAGCTGCTCAGGTGTAGCAGCCGCGAGAATCGCCAGGCCGCCTTTTGGCCCGATGCCGCTCACGTCGAGCAGCTTGCGGAACAAATCGCGTTCGTCGCGGGTCGCAAAGCCGTAGAGCAATATCGCGTCTTCGCGGACATGATGGTGCGTATACAGCTTCGTCTTGCTGCCCTCGTAGCGAACGAACTGGTACGGATTGGGACAAAACAGGCGATACCCGATCCCTCCAGTCTCTACGACTATGTATTCTGAATCCAGGTAACAAAGTGTCCCTTCCACAAAATCAATCATTTTTGAACTCCTTCCGAGATGGAGATAAACGCCTTAAACTGTGCGTGCGTAATCGCAATCCCCAACGCATCCGCCACGTCATCCGGCTTTGGCACTTCTTTCAGCCGCAAGAGCAGCTTGGTCATTTCCTGGATTTGCTTCTTCTCTGCCCCACCGTACCCGGTCACCGCCTGCTTGACTTGCATCGGCGTGTATTCGTACACGGGCACCCCAGCAAGCTCTGCCGCGAGCAGGATGACGCCGCGCGCTTGCCCGACGGTGAAGGCGGTTGTCACGTTTTTATTGAAAAACAGCTTTTCTACTGACATTTCATCTGGTCGATACGTTTCCAGCAAGCTTTGCATCGCTTCAAAAATTTGTTTCAGGCGAAGCGGAACAGGCAAGCCTGCCTCTGTCTGAATGCTTCCATACTGGACGGGACGCAATTGGCTACCCTGCTTATCCAGAACCCCAAACCCAACGATCGCAATGCCAGGGTCGATTCCTAAAATGCGCATAGTCCACTCTCCGTAGGCTTAAGTTTCTACTCTCTACTGTATCACAAAGCGCCCGAAAAGCGAACGTGTATTTCCATGCAAAAGCCCGCTCCTGCTTGCGAGGAACGGGCCATACGGCGTCGCTTTAGTGTTTGTTCATCCCGAGTGTATCTGACACATCATGCTGCATGTGGGCATATTCATCCACACCGCTCTGCATTTGCTCCTGGATTTTGTTGATCTGCTGGTAATTGAGCTTGTTGTGTCCCTGATTCAACTGAACGTACAAACGCTGATGGAACTGGTCTTTGTAGCTACCTCTTGGCATGGTAGACATATGAAAAGACTCCTCCTTCGATCACCGTATGCCTACAGTATGGCGTGCGACCACGACGCTTATGATGCCAAGATTTACACCTCATTGCCCTGCTTTTGTCAAGACAACATAACTGGTGGAGGTGCTTTCATCCGGTGCGACACTTACGATTTGCTTTCGTATTCATCTGTCTTCTCCTGACGCTGTTGATCCCGGAGCCATCCGCCCAATCTGCCCATGCCAAAAGCAAAGAAGAAATCACCGTATCTGTCTCGGTCTCACCCGCTTCTTCCTTTCACTCCACGTTGACGTTTCGCGCCCAGCACTCGTTTGTGAAGCAACTGCTGCGTGCAAAGACAGTCGCAGCCTATGTGAATCCATACTGGGTCCGCCCGACTCTTGTCGTGCACAATCGCCATTTCTTGTACGATCACGACGGGAATTTGTTTGAAAAGGAACGCCCGCTGCAATACATGCTGAGCGCAAACTTGAAACAAAAAATCGAAGATCTGGTAGCAAAAGTGGAAAGTGTGCACTACGCCAAAGCAACTCCGTGGGAACAAGTCAAGCAGACTTTCGGGCGCATGGAATACGCGACCGTCATCGACCTGGAAACAGGGGAACGGTTTCACGTCCAGCGCCGGGCGGGCAGTCGCCATGCCGATGTGCAGCCATTGACACGTACGGATACCCAAACGATGAAAAAAATTTATCAGGGCAAATGGAGCTGGAAGCGCAGGGCGATTCTCGTGGAGGTCAACGGCGTTTATTTCGCCGCCTCGATGCACGGCATGCCTCACGGTGCGGGGGCTATCGCCGGAAACGACTTTCCCGGACACTTTTGCATCCACTTTTTTGGCAGTTCTACCCACAAACGCAAGGAGCCTGACCCGAGCCACAGCCTGATGATCCAAAAAGCTTCCGGCTCTCTGGCCGCGAACTTGATCGGGGCATCTGCCGAAGAGCTGGTCGGCTATTTTTTGACCGCCCTGCACGAACAGGACATTCATTCGCTGCGGATGACGACAGACGGCTTTCCGCTGCCAGATCGCCTGGCGCAAGTAGCATCGATTCGCAAAACCGAGATGGTCATCCCTTCCGATGAAAAAGGTCCCTTGCTGTTAGAAGTGCCCGTTCATCTGACCTACTTCACGCGGAACAACGACGAGCGCAAGGAAAAGTGGACGTTTGTCCTCCATCGCCCGGTTCCGTGGGACAGATGGCGCGTCATCGCGGTAGAGCTATAAGGCTATAAATATAGAAAAAAGCCGGAATCGCTCTCCGGCTTTTCCCTTCCCTGATGATCATGGCGCATCCAGTTGAAACTCCCCATACGTGGAAAGAATGCTGTTGTACTCCGCGAGATTGCGGATGCGAATGCCCCGCTTCAAATTTTCCAGCTCTTCTTTGGGCAGATTCGCTTCCATTTTCTCCGTATTGATCCGGTAAAAAGTCTGGATGACGTCCTGTTCCGTTGGCACACCGTGAAACAAAGTCAGCATGCCGTCCGCTGACAGTCCGAAATGACCGTTTTCTTTGCAGGCAGGAGAAATGTCCTGCTCCCTTTTCATCAGGATCATCTTGGCGGCATCGGAAGTCACGATCTCCCAGCCTTTGTATTCTCCCATCGCTTGAGGGAGATATCCCGTGCCGACAGGACGCCGCTCTTCGTCTCGGACGCCACACAAATAGCTTCGCGTCAATACAAGCTCATATGGCTTCCCTGTCACCTCGGCCGTCCTGCCTATGCCCGTGTGCATCAACTGCGAAAGCCCCGTCCCTTTGCTTCCGCTGCCTGCCAGCAGGATGCCCAATACGACACCTGTGAGAAGCGCCGCGCTCCACGATGCGTACACCATCCACTTTTTTCGCATTGTTCGATGAACCCCTTCACAAGCTTTTTTTCTAGTGTCGCCATGTTGGATCGGGGCCATACATGAATCACTCAACATTCGTAATTGGCTAGAAATTCACTTCCACGAAACGACAAAACGAGGGAACATTTTATGATTTTTGTCAATAGCCAAAATTTAATAATCTTAACCTGCAATTATCTACCAATCTATTGATTCTAGTGATAAACTATTTTTGCTTGGTATTCATTGTGAACTTATGGAGGTCAATCAAAACATGAAAAAGGCAAACAAAAAAATGCTGACCGCTTTTCTCCTCAGCACTTCTTTAGTTGTCAGCGCTCTCACTTTCTCTACTACGCCTGTGAGCGCCGCAGCTAGTTCCACCCTGAAACTTCGCTTGCTCGAAACAACTGACATCCACACCAACATCGTGAACTATGACTACTATCAAGACAAGTCCACAGATGAATTTGGTTTCGCCAAAACAGCGACGTTGATCAAAAAAGCGAGAGACGAAGCGAAAAACAGCATTCTCATCGACAACGGCGACCTGTTGCAAGGAAACCCGCTCGGCGACTATGTTGCTAAAATCGATCCTTTGAAAGACGGAGAAACTCACCCGGTTTACAAAGCGATGAACCTGTTGAACTACGATCTGGGCAACATCGGAAACCACGAGTTCAACTTCGGTTTGGAGCACCTCGATCGCAGCCTGAAAGGTGCAAAATTCCCTTACATCAACTCCAACGTCTACATTGACGACAAGGATAAAAATCCGGACAACGATAAAAACATGTTCACCCCTTACCAAATTCTGGAGCGCAAATTCAAGGATGAGAGCGGAAAAGAAGTGACGCTGAAAGTCGGTGTAATCGGATTTGTACCTCCGCAAATCATGCAGTGGGACAAAGCGAACCTGGAAGGCAAAGTCATCGCCAAAGACATCGTGGAAAGCGCCAACAAATTCATCCCTGAAATGAAGAAAAAGGGAGCAGACATCATCGTCGCGGTTCCTCACTCCGGCATCGGTCCTGTTGAAGGCGGAGCGAACCTGGAGAACGCCAGCTACCAATTGAGCAAAATCGATGGCATCGACGCCATCCTGTTCGGCCACTCCCACCTGGTATTCCCGGGTCCTGGCTTTGAAAACATCCCTGGCGTTGACGGTACAAAAGGCACCATCAACGGCAAACCGGCTGTAATGCCTGGCTACTGGGGCAACAACCTGGGCGTGATCGACCTGACACTCACCCAAGAAAACGGCAAATGGAAAGTAACGGAATCCGTTACCAAAACCGTTCCAATCTACGACAAAACAAACAAAGCGTCCCTGGCTGATGCAGACAAAGCTGTACTGGACGCTGTAAAAGAAGACCATGATCACACAGTGGAATGGGTGCGTTCCGCAGTAGGGAAAACATCTTCCCCTATCTTCAGCTACTTCGCGCTGGTGCAAGATGACCCATCCATCCAGATCGTGACCAATGCACAAAAATGGTTCGTTGAGAAAAACGTGAAAGGTACCGAATACGACGGCATTCCAGTGCTGTCCGCAGGAGCACCGTTCAAAGCGGGCGGCCGCAACGGCGCAACTTACTACACGAACATCCCTGCCGGCACAATTGCCATCAAAAACGTATCTGACCTGTACATCTATCCAAACACGTTGAAAGCTGTCCTGATCAACGGTTCCCAGCTGCAAGAATGGCTGGAGCGCTCCGCTGGCCAATTCAACCAGATCGATGTGAAGAAAACAGAAGAGCAACCGCTCGTAAACGAAGCATTCCCAACTTACAACTACGACGTAATCGATGGCGTAACCTATCAAATCGATGTGACTCAACCATCCAAATACGCTGTAGACGGCAAGCTGGCTAACAAAGATGCCAACCGCATCAAAAACCTGTCCTACAACGGCAAGCCTGTCAAACCGGAAGACAAGTTCATCGTCGTAACGAACAACTACCGTGCAAGCGGCGGCGGAAGCTTCCCAGGTCTGGACGGCAAAAACATCATCATCGATTCTCCAGACGAAAACCGTCAAGTTGTCATCGACTACATCTTGAGCCAAAAAGACATCAACCCTGCGGCTGACAACAACTGGACATTTGCGCCAATCAAAGAAAAAGTGAACGTAACCTTCACTTCTTCGCCAGATGCGAAGCCATTTGCAGAAAAAATCTCCAACCTGAAATTCATCAGCCAACTGGAATCTGGTTTCGCCAAATTCTCCATCGACTTGTCCAAACCAGCTTCCAAATAAGCTTCGACGCAAGACAAACATCCCTCATGATCGAGGGATGTTTTTTCTTGCCAAAATCGGTTATCCGACAAAATGATATTCACCCCAGGGCGAACGCTGGAAGATGCGCTCCCCATCGTTCAAAAATTGTTGGCGATTTTGGGCAAGTCTTCCCTCCAGCATCACCAGCTGCAAAACGCCGCGCATATGATAACCGGGACGCCTGCTGTACAGCCCGGTCACCTCGCGCAAAAAATTGTCCGGATAACGGAGCAATTGATGAACCGCCCAAATCTGGGTGTCGCTCAAGTAATTGATTTTACTGTATGCCTCCATCGCCTCTACGAACGATTCCATCCGATATTCCTGCATCAACAGCATGCGCGACATCAGCTGGACGAGATCGACAAGCTGGATGTCGTGTCCGACCGTATCCAGATCGATCAAATAGCAATTCCCTCGCTGCGTCAGCAAAAAATTGTGGCTGGCGACGTCGCGATGCGCCAATGTGCCTCTTTCCATCGCCATATACATTTCCGGAATCAGCGGAAGCTTGTGGGCGGATTGCAGCAGTTGCTGACCGTCACGCAGCACCTCATCGGCAGCGTGGGCAATGACTTGCTCCAGTTTGTTTTGCGGGCCGTTTTGCTCAATCATCCACGTCAGTCGTTCAAAGTATTCCATCCGACTCTCCCACTTGTCGAGCAAGGCTGGCTTGCCCTCGTAAGCATAGGAATGAACGACAGGGAAGCCTTGAGCCGCGACATGAAACCGCGCCAACGTCTCTGCTGTCTTTTTCACATCAAAGAGTGACGCGTTATCCGCTTCCTCGCCATCAATCAGCTTCATGATGGTGTAATAGCGATCCTCGAAAGGAAATATTTTGGCACCCTCGGTAGTTGATACGTAGTGAACTGTGTGAACAAAGCCTTTTTGCCTCAAGGCGTCGGCTAACTCCGTGACCCATACTGCTTTTTCCAACTGCTTATACCCTTTGATGATCCAGTGTCCCCGGTCTGTTTTGAGCAGATTGACATTCCTCTTAGGCTTAACCCCGTGCACCTCACAACGAAAAGCTTTTTCGATCGCTGGTATGAGTCCTTTGTTCATAACCGTCCCTCTCAGTACGAAGAGGATTCATCGAGTCCGTCTCCCCAGTTAGGCCATGCGCCTTGTTCCGGCATGGAAGCGACACATTGGGAAGGAGGGAACATCATGTTGTTGTGAAACGGCTGCGGGCCACGGCTGCTTTTCGCGCTTCTGCGCCTTCTCAATTCCGGGCTGTCCGAGGAACACTCACATGATGAAGACGATGATTCCACTGGTTCTGGGCATACAGGTAACTGCGGATGCGGCCGTCTTGGCGGATGCGGTGGCGGTGACGGTGGAAACGGCATGGGCATCGGATAGAGCGGCATAGGGAATGGCATTGGTCGCATCATCGGCGGCATCATTGGTGGCATTGGTGGTGGCGGTCCGAATGGCATCATGCCCATCCCCGGAAATGGCGGCATCATTTGCCCCGGACCCATAAATGGCCGATAAGGAAACATCGGCTGACCAGGGCCGCCAAACGGTCTTTGGGATGGCATTGGCCCCATCTGTTGAGGGCTTAGTAGCTGCTGCTGCCTGCCAGGAGGCATTGGCTGTTGCATCCTCGGTGCGGCACACGGTGGGCATGGTCGCACGGGCGGGCATGGCCTAAGCTGCGGCGCAGGCGGCATGAATGGCTGCATAGGACGCTGCTGCATGGGCGGCATTGGTGGCATTGGACGAACCTGTGCGGGCGGCATTTGTGTAAACGGCCTCACTTGGGCTGGCGGTCTGGTTGGTTGCACCTGCACAGGCGGGCATGGCGGGCACATGATAGCTGGCGGTGTTTGCGGCTGAAATGGGCTGATCTGTGTTGGCGGCATCGGCGGTATGTTCGGCATCCCGATGTTTGGCGGACTAGGCGGCTGGTAAATGTACGGACTGACCTGTGTTGGCGGCGCAGGCGGAACGAACGGCCGTGTAGGTGTCGGCAGTGCCGGCGGACTCGTAGGCTCCGACATGATATTCGGCGCTGAAGGCGCAGGCGGAAGCACCCTTTGCGGCTGCAAAGTCGGCACAGGTGTAGGTGTAGGTGCAGGCGTTGGTGTGGGCTGGATCGTCTCCGGAGACACGAGTGGGCCTGGAGACGCTGGCGGCCGCTCTTTTGCCGGAGGTGTAGACGGCGCTTCCTGCGTGATTCTCGTTTCCGATTCGATTTGCACTTCTTCCTCAGGCTCAATCGGCCGCCGCTCAATTTGTCTCGGCACTTCCTCCGACTCTGCTTCTGTCCGCGGACGTTCTTTTACATATGGAGCTGCCTCACTCATCGGATGAGGCGTTGTTCGTGGCTGGGGCCTGACAGGAACGCTCTTCGTCGGAATTTTGATTCTTGCTCCTGGATAGAGCGTGTCGGGAGTTTTGACCTGGCTGTTTAAGCGAAGCAGTTCCTTGTAATCGACGCCATATCTTTTGGCGATCTTCCACATGCTGTCGCCCTTTTGTACGATGTGAATCCTCAATGTTTCTCCTCCCTTGCGTAAAAACTCCCTACCATGGTATGCACCCATGGGCTTTTTGCTCCTTGGCGGCCTTCGCTTTTACGCTTGCAGGGGAGAAAAAAGAAAGAAGCCAATTTTTACAAATTGGCTTCCAGCTTGGCTCCTTGCATATAAAACGGATACGTTCCCAGCTGACGCACCTGACAACCGATAGCTTCAATCTCGGCAAAAGCGCCCGGCAAGAGGACATCGTCCATTTTTTGCTCGATATCGATGACAAAATAGTAGCTTCCCAACGCTTTTTTCGTCGGCCGGGACTCAATCCGCGACAGGTTGACCTTTCTCCAGGCAAACGCGGCCAACACTTGATACAGCGCACCAGGGAAATCTTCCGGCAGCGTGACAAGTATCGTCGTTTTCTCGCGTGAGGACGCCTGCAACTCCAACGGCTCCGTGCCGACCAGCACAAAACGCGTGTAGTTATTCGAATAATCTTGAATTTGTTCGCGGGCGAACTCCAGCGGGTAAATCTCCACATTCAGCTTCGTGCCAACAGCAGCCCACGGCTCCTCGGGATGCTCGCTCACCGTTTTTGCAGCCAGTGCCGTGCTGTTCATGTACTCGATCTTGGCGTGCGGCAAGTTTTCCCGCAAGAAATTGTGGCTCTGGGCAATCGCTTGCGGGTGCGACAACACTTTTGTGATCGCAGACAAAGGCAAGGCTTGCTCTCTTTTGGCTACCAGCAAGTTTTGCGTAATCGGCAGCGCCAGCTCAGCCAGGATCGGCAAATCGACCTCGTGAATGAGCCAGTCCAAAGTCGAATTGACGGTACCCTCGATGGAATTTTCCATCGGCACGACCCCGAATGCCACTTCCTTGTTGGAAACAGCATCCAGCACATCGATGATGCTCGGATACGGAACGAGCGAGAGCGGCTGGCGTTGCGTCAAAGTCCGCGCCGCCTCTTCTGTGAATGTTCCGCGTGGTCCGAGAAAAGCAAGTTTCTTCTCCATGGCGTTCTCCTATCCACTATGCTCTATCTCTGATGGATTTCTACTTGTACGCCATTTTCGTCCGGCTGCAAAATCATTACACGGTAGGCAATGCCGTGTCCTTTCATCACTCTGTCCACGAATGCGCGCAGTTGCCCCTCCTCTTCCGCGGAAGAAAAGAAGCACAGGATGGTTGGTCCCGCGCCGCTCAAGGCAGCGCCTACGGCACCGTGCTCAGTCGCTTTGTCCAGGATTTCGTTCAAGCCAGGTACAAGTTTAGCGCGGTACGGCTGATGCAGCCGATCTGACATGGCCCGTCCCATCAGGTCTAGTCTGCCTTGTGCCAAAGCGGCAACAAGCAAACTGCTATGTCCCACATTATATACAACATCTTCTTTGCTGTACACCTGTGGCAGGACGTTCCGCGCTTTTGTCGTCTCCAGCATGAAATCCGGGATCACGACGAGTGTCTGCAATCCGGCGGGAGGGGAAAAGCGAACGTAAGGAACAGGTTCTTCGATCGTCTCTGGCATAGTCGCCACGATGATCCCGCCAAACAGAGAGGCTCCGACGTTGTCTGGATGTCCTTCCAGTGCTGTGGCGCGGGCGAAAAGCTGCTCGCGGCTAAATGGCTCGCCAGCGAGTTGATTGGCCGCCACCAATGCCCCGACAATCGCAGCCGCACTGCTCCCCAGCCCGCGGGTCAGGGGAGCTTCACTCGATGCGCGTATGGCAAGCTCCGGCACGGCAAGCCCTGCTTCCTGAAACAGACTCGCTGCTACTTGATACAACAAGTTGCTTTTGTCCGCAGGTGTGCCTTCCAGCTCTTTGCCAACCAGCTCGACGGTGGTCCGGTCACTGATTTCCATTTCTACTACGGAATACAATTGAAATGCCATTCCCAAAGCATCAAAGCCTGGCCCCAGATTGGCTGTGCTTGCGGGAATCGTTACTTTTACACGCTGACTGCTCATGAGACGACTTCTCTCCCGCTCTGGCGAACCAGCTCCATGACGGCTTCATGTGTCGCAGGCACTGAGCGTGGCTCTTCTCCAACGAGCTTCAGGGCGATGTTTGGATCTTTCAAGCCGTTTCCTGTCAAAACGCACGCAACCTTGACACCTTGCGGCAGTTTGTTTGCTCGATGCAACTTGATGATTCCGGCCAGGGAGGCAGCAGAAGCCGGTTCGCAGAAAACGCCCTCTTCTTTGGCCAGCAGCTGGTATGCCTGCAAAATTTCATCGTCTGTCACGCTGTCAACAAGACCGTTCGATTCAGAAATCGCATGTAAAGCGCCGTCCTTGCTCGCAGGGTTTCCGATGCGGATCGCAGTCGCGATTGTTTCCGGATTGGGTACAGGCTGTCCGAGCACCAGCGGAGCGGCCCCCGCCGCCTGGAAGCCGTACATGTGCGGCAAACGGCTTGATTTGCCTGCTTCCTTATACTCCTTGAAGCCTTTCCAGTAGGCGGTGATGTTTCCGGCATTTCCTACGGGAATCGCCAAAATGTCCGGTGCATCGGCCAGAGCGTCGCACACTTCGAACGCTGCTGTCTTTTGTCCTTCGATCCGGTAAGGGTTGACGGAGTTCACCAGCGTAATCGGCTCTTTCGCCGTAATGTCGCGCACGATATTCAGCGCTTCGTCAAAGTTGCCGTCGATAGCGATAACCTCGGCACCGTATGCGATCGCTTGCGCCAGCTTGCCCAGCGCGATGTTGCCGCTCGGGATCAGGACGATGCAACGCAGACCGGAACGCGCTGCATACGCCGCTGCTGCCGCAGACGTATTTCCGGTGGAAGCGCACATGATCGTTTTGCTGCCTTCCTCCACTGCTTTGGCAACAGCCATGACCATGCCTCTGTCTTTGAACGAGCCTGTCGGATTCAGTCCTTCATATTTTACATACAGCTCGACTCCCAGCTTCTTGGACAAGTTCGCTGCATGGATCAGCGGAGTGTTTCCTTCGTGCAGGCTGACCAGCGGTGTCTTGTCCGTAACCGGAAGAAACTCCCGGTAGCGCGCAATAATGCCAGATTGACGATCAAAACTCATTACTTGTCTCCCCCTTCTACACGGTAGCAGCTCTCCACTTTGGAGATGATGTCCATTTGTTCCATATAGGCGATGACCCCATCCATGTCGCTCTTGGACGATTGGTGCGTCACCATGATGATCTCCGCTTCGCCGCCATTGTTGTACGGCTGCTGAATGACTTGCTCCAGCGAAATGTTTTTGTCCGCCAGCAACTGGGTAATCTTTGCCAAAACGCCGCGTTTGTCCGCCACCACGATTCGCAGGAAATATTTGGACAGCTTTTGGCTGTCGTCTTTAAGCACTTTTTCCTTGTACGGCGCAACCATCCCGCGTCCGTTTACGCCCAGCTTTCGGTTTTTCACAACCGTGACCAGATCGGACACGACTGCGGTTGCGGTCGGAAGCTCGCCTGCGCCCGGGCCGTAAAACATCGTCTCGCCTACGGCTTCCCCGTGTACGTACACCGCATTGAACACGCCGTTGACAGAAGCAAGCGGATGCGATTTCGGCACCATCGTCGGCTGCACGCTTACCTCGATCGCTTCCTCGTCGCGGCGGGCCAGACCCAACAGCTTGATTTCATAGCCCAACTGCTTGCCGTATGCGATGTCTTGCTTGCTTACTGCACTGATTCCTTTGACGTCCACATCTTCCAGCTTCATCGGCACGCGGAAACCGAGTGTGGCGAGAATCGCCATCTTGCGGGCTGCGTCAAAACCTTCGACATCGGAGGTAGGATTCGCTTCCGCGTAGCCCAGCGCTTGCGCTTCTTTGAGGACGTCGCTGTAGTCTGCGCCCTCTTGGCTCATTTTGGTCAAAATATAGTTGGTCGTCCCGTTGACGATCCCCATCATTTTCGTAATGCGATCGGAGGAAAAGCCTTCCACCAAAGCGCGCAAAATCGGAATCCCGCCCGCTACGCTCGCTTCATAAAACACGTCACAGCCTTTTTCTTGCGCCTTGTTCAAGATTTCAGCCCCATGCAAGGCCATCAAATCTTTGTTGGCAGTGACTACGTGCTTGCCGCGCTCCAGCGCCTGGAGGATGTATTCTTTGGCCGGGTGGATGCCGCCAATTACCTCGACGATTACCTCGATGTCCGGATCATCCAGAAGCTCGGCAGGCTCTGTCGTCAGCAAATTTTCCATGGCGGCGATATTGCGCGACTTCTCGGCATCCTGCACGAGAATCTTCGTGATCTCAATCCCCAGTCCGGTCTGCTTTTGCAAATCGTCCTGATGAGCAGAAATGATGCGGACAACCCCAGTCCCGACTGTTCCAAACCCCATTAACCCCAGCTTGATGCTTTGCTTCTCCATTGTTTCTCTCCTCCTACCCTTCTTTTACCCTCTACCGACGATCATCGCTTTGCGAACGCCGGGGATTTCTTGCAAGCTTTCCAGAAATTCCGTGCTGGATACGCGCAGATTGGCCATATCGACAGACATGGAAATATTGGCAATCCCTTGCAGCGGAATCGTCTGATTGATCGTCAGGACGTTCCCGCCTTGTTCTGCAACATACGTGAGCACCTTCGACAAATAACCGGACATGTGCTCCAGCGAAAACGTGATCGTCATGATCTTTTCGCTCATCATGGCATTGAAGGGAAATATCCCGTCCTTGTATTTGTAAAATGCACTCCGGCTCAGTCCCACTCGATCTACTGCCTCATTCACGGTGTCCACTTCGCCGGATTCCAGCATCTTTTTCGCTTCGATCGTCTTGACGATTGATTCTGGTAAGATGTCAGATCGTATCAAGTAGAACTTCTCTTCCCGTTTCACGTGTTGTGTCCTCCTGAGAAAAACAGTTGTTTCTTCATAGAGGACATTATAACGGATAGTACTCGCTGTGACAATCCTTCATCGCCAACTTTTTTCATGGAACCATATTCGGTTCACCTGGGTTACATGGCTATGTCGATCTTCGTACACACTAAAAGCGGCAAGAAAAAGAGGAGGTGAAGCACGAATGGCAGGACGCGGAAAGTCAGACAAATCGGAGCGCCGCAACAATCATCCGGCTGGAAAACCGAGCAGCCTGGAGCAGTTCGGTTCTGATCTTCGGGGCAAAAAAATGGCGCAATCGCCTAACATCATCGAGGACCCGAGCGGCAATAAATAGCCGTCAACGGCCAAGCTTTTTCAGCAAACGGCCACAGGCGTATGGTCAGGCGCAAGCAGGCACATTTCCCTTGCTAAAAGCGAGCGAGCTGTTTTGTAAAGAAAAAACCCCGGGATTTGTGTATCCCGGGGTTTGACGCTTGTTCGTATGGTTGTTTTTGGTTTAGTACGCGAGCGAAGACAAGCCGTTGATGTGAGTCAGGTAGCGCACGTTGCTCGCTTCCTTCATCAGCGTAGCTGGCAAGCCTTTCAGCTTCAGCTGGCTTGCACCGATGGTTCCGATGGCATCTTTGCGGCCCAAGCTTCCGAGAGTACCGGAGAAGACTGGCTTGAACGTGTCCATTTTGGAGCCGTTGAAGTGAGCGAACAGGTTGTAGCCAACCACTTCACCCATTTGCCATGCCAATTGAGCAGTTGGCGGGTATGGACGGCCTTCTGGCCCCATAACCACTGCACTGTCTCCCGCGAGGAATACTTCCGGGTGAGAAGTGGATTGCAGGAACTCAGTCACAGTTGCGCGGCCGCGGTTTACTTCGATGCCGCACTCAGCCACTACGCGATTTCCTTGAACGCCACCAGTCCAAACCATTGTTTTGGTTTCGATGGTGTTGCCGTCTTTCAGGCAAACGGTTGTTTCTTTCATTTCGGTTACAGGAACGCCAGTCAGGAACTGAACGCCACGTTTTTCCAGGCTGGTTTTTGCACGCTCTACCAGGTCAGGAGCAAAACCCGCGAGGATCGATGGTCCTGCCTCTACGCAATAGATGGACAGGTCTGCAAAATCTACGCCGTACTTGCGGCAAAGATCAGGCAGCATGTCAGCAAATTCGCCAACCAGCTCGATTCCGGTCAGGCCGCCGCCACCGACCACAAAAGTCGCATCGGCTTTGTTTTTGCTCTTGCTGTATTCCACTACGCGCTCTTCGAGGTGCGCGCGCAGACGGTTCGCTTCCTCTACGGATTTCAGTGTAAAGCTGTACTCTTGCAAGCCAGGGATACCGAAGAATGCGGTTTCGCTGCCCAGAGCAACTACGAGTGCATCGTATTTGATGCTCTCGCCGCTCGTCAAAGTGACGCGTTGCGATTCCAGACCGATTTTTTCAACAGTGTCGATCACCAGGTTGATGTCTTTTCCACGCAGCAGTCTTTCCAATGGCAGTGCCACGTTTTGTTCAGACAGGTTGCCTACTGCCAAACGGTGCAGCTCCGTGATGATTTGGTGCGTAGGGAAACGGTTCACAACCGTGATCGTCGCCTCTTCCGCCGTCATGTATTTGCGTGCAGTCAAAGCGGACAGCAAACCGCCGTAGCCGCCGCCCAGAATGAGAATATGCTTCGCCATGCCTAATCCTCCGTCCTTGTCTCTCGTAGGTTATCGTAATTAGCGTTTTTGTTGTTGGCGCTCAGCCAAAACTTCGAGGAATGCTTGTGCAAAACGCAATGTTTTTTGCACTTGCGGATCTTTCAGCATTTTGAGCATGCCAAACAAGCCAACGGTCGTTTCCTCAGTATGCGCGCGGTCGTTTGCTTCAATAGCCGCTTGCGCGATGCCTTTTGCCTTGTCGGAAATCGGTTTGACGAACTCTTCCATACCGCCCTTGATGTCGTCGATGAGTACATGATCGTTAGCTACGGTGTTTACCAGGTCGTACGTTTTGGTGAGGATAGTTGTCATCTCGGCCAGTTTTGGCAAGTTTGCCACCAATACATTCAGGGATTCTTGAATTTCTGGTTTCATCAACTGATCGAGTACATCCATTTGTTGCTCAGGTGCCAGAGTAGCTGTGCTTGCTACTTCTGCTTGAGCTTGTTGCGTGGTTGTTTGAGACATGGAAAAACGTCCTCCTTTGCTTTGGAATAGAGGCCTTCATTCTCGATGCCTGTTCATACGAGTTACGGCCGCTATTCTCCCAAAATACCGAAAAGCACGTGTGCTTGTAATATTTTTCACAAAGCGAATGATACAGCTACGTCGAATGATCAAAAGTGCATGATTTCACAAAGTGATATTCAGGAAAAAGCACAGAACAAATCCATCAGGTGAACAGGCTCGATTTAGAACTCTATGTACTCTACTATATACCTTCTTCGCGGGAACAGCAAAGGAAAAAAACCGCTTCCTTAGGAAGAAGCGGCAGTTGAGAGCTTTTTATAGTAATCTTTGATGACTTGGTGATGTTTTTCATTGATATCCGTAAAAATTAACTCGATTACTGTCTGCTTGTCTTCGAAGGTCTTTTCCACGATTTTTGCCATCATGACGATTTCTTGCCCAGTCGAAGGAACCGTGAAAGAAAGGTGGAGAAACTCCCCTTTGGCCACATAACCTTCTGTTGCGAGTATCAGTCGTGTAGGGGAAAATTTCAGCAGCACAGCCTCCCCTTTTTCCTCGATCGGTCTTGCGCCCATCACCTTGTACGGGACGCGAATGTCAATCCCGGGCGGAATGGGTTCCTGCTTGCGGCCTGTGGCAATCTCGACGCCGACGCTGACCGGAACCATCGCCAACAGCTTGATAGGCCATATCGTTTCTTCCGAAATCACTTCCAGATCAATCGTGTTAATCGCCGCATCCGATTCCCACCGAACACGCACCGTTGATCCGAGCAGCTCGGCCTTTGCATCGGCCTTCATCTCAAGAGAAACGACGAGATAACTACTTTTGACATGCTCAACCATTACTTGAATGGGCGATTTGACCTGTCTAGAGATCATCATCGGCAATGAAGCACCGCGTTGGAGGCGTTTGTCCGCCATAAAAGGGGTGAGGGATGGGATATCAATCATTCTATTTGTCACTCCACAAAGTCAAACTCTAATTTGCCAATCCGAACGGTATCCCCGTCTCTTGCACCGTGTTTGCGCAATGCCTCGTCCACACCCATGCTGCGCATCTGTCTCGCGAAGCGCTGAGCTGCGTCATAGCTGTTGAGGTTCGTCATGCGCACCAGCTTCTCGATTTTTTCCCCGCTGATCACGAATACTTCGTTGTCGCGAGTGATTTCAAACGGCTCCGGCTCTTTCTCCGCACGGAACATCACGCGCTCTTCCACTTCTTGTACTTCTTCGACTGTCGGCTTGTCCGGAATTGTGGACAATGTCTCGCCTACTGCGTACATCAGTTCCTTGACACCTTGCTGGGTCGCTGCCGAGATTTCGAAAACTTGAACACCTGGCACTTTTTCTTTGAAGCGCTGCAAATTTTCGGCCGCTTCCGGCACGTCCATCTTGTTGGCAGCAACGATTTGCGGACGATCTTCGAGCTTCAGGTTGTACAGCTTCAGCTCGCGGTTGATCTGCAAATAGTCTTCGTACGGATCGCGTCCATCCACTCCCGCCATGTCAATGACATGGACAATCAGACGAGTGCGCTCTACGTGGCGCAGGAATTGATGACCAAGCCCTACACCTTCGTGCGCTCCCTCAATCAGCCCTGGCAAGTCAGCCATGACGAAGCTCTGTTCGCCCAAATCCACGACACCGAGATTCGGAGTCAATGTAGTAAAGTGATAGGCAGCAATTTTTGGCTTCGCTGCGGTCACACTGGAGAGCAGCGTAGACTTCCCTACGCTCGGATAACCAACCAGACCGACGTCGGCAATCAGCTTCAGCTCCATGACGATGTAGCGCTCTTGGCCAGGCTCGCCGTTCTCGGAAATATGCGGCGCCGGATTCGACGAATTGGCAAAACGGATATTACCCCGTCCACCGCGTCCGCCTTTGGCGATCACAGCACGCTGACCATGCTCGATCAGATCGGCGATGACTTCTTTTGTATCGTCATCGATCACAGTCGTTCCCGGCGGTACGCGAACAACCATATCCTCCGCGCCTGCTCCGTGCTGCGACTTGTTGCGGCCGTGCTCGCCGCGTGTCGCCTTGAAGTGTCTTTGGTAGCGGAAGTCTACGAGCGTGCGCAGTCCTTCGTCCACCTCGAATATGACATCTCCGCCTTTTCCACCATCGCCACCTGCTGGCCCGCCCAGTGGCACGTACTTCTCTCTGCGGAAAGAAACGGCTCCGTTACCGCCGTCTCCACCTTTGACATAAACTTTTACCTGATCGACAAACATGGTGCCACCTCTTTCATTGCGCGAATGGAACCAGCAAATCCAGGACCCATTCGTCTTCCGTATGTATCCACTCGGTGACCTCCACCGTACTTTGCTCGCTATTCCGTATCAGCTTTTCCAATTTTTCCATTCCGGATGCATTCAGCTCTCCGGCCAGGTCAAAACGAAAATGAACGCCTCGTTGATCCGCCTGCAAGCTTACTTGCATACTGGCTGGTTCGTAGCCGCTTTGGTCTACATGATCGTTCACTGTGCATAATATCTCTGACACCAACTGAAACAAGTGCTGCTCGCCTAATGCTATTCGCGTGAGATCCACGTCATTGCACACGTCTACTTCCAAAAGCATTTCCTTGTTCAGCGCATTGAATGTCAAGAAGAAGACGGACAACAGGGAGTTGTTCAAACGGGCGACCATCGATTCCTGCATCGCCATCTGCGCGATGCGCTTCAAATGCGCCTCTCCCTGCTCAGTACGGTTCATATGCAAATAGACGAGCAGAACCTGAACGTGGTTCAACCAGTCATGCCGCTGCCGGTTCAGTACGGCCAACAGCTGGTCTGTCTGATGCGTAAGCAGTCTCCGCTCGTCCCCCATCACATTCACCCAAGTCGATAAGAATTTCTTTCTTAACTATTGTACCATAAAAGGGGGCCAGACAATGAGAAAACTTGGCTGCGCCCAACTATTTTGACACAAGTCTTATTCCCAAAATCCGCCTACCCGAAACCAAAAAGAAAACCCAGCACCGATGCTGGGTTTTCTTTTGGAAAAATATTTACGCTTCGGAAGCAACTGGCTCGATCACAACTTGTTTGCGATCGCGGCCCAGACGCTTGAAACGAACAACACCATCTGCAGTTGCAAACAGAGTGTCGTCTCCGCCTTTCATTACGTTCGTACCTGGGTAGATCTTCGTTCCGCGTTGGCGAACGAGGATGTTTCCGGCAGTAACGAATTGACCGTCACCACGTTTCACGCCCAGACGTTTGGAAATGGAATCGCGTCCGTTTTTAGTGGAACCTACCCCTTTTTTCGATG
Source organism: Brevibacillus sp. FSL K6-0770 (assembly GCF_038000275.1). NCBI lineage: Bacteria > Bacillati > Bacillota > Bacilli > Caryophanales > Paenibacillaceae > Brevibacillus > Brevibacillus sp. FSL K6-0770. The sequence goes on along the minus strand of NZ_JBBOBQ010000001.1, from coordinate 1,893,737 downwards.
CGAAAAACTGAAGGTCCAAATTAAACAGCATGTTCATATCAGACACCTCCCTGCCATTTATGGTCATTCACTTTTACGTATTTCCCGTACTGCGCTTCTACCGATAACAGAGCGATCACCATGCTCTCAGCCAAAAGCTGCTGCTTTTCTAGTATGTCCGCCGCTTCTTGCGAAGCCAGCGTCCATTTTAGAAAGCCGCCGCCTTCTTGGGCGACTGATACTTGCGGTGTCAGTCCTGTCAACGGCTGCACGCTGTTTAATATACCAAAGCTGATGCCTGACACGGCAGAACAAACGATGTCCGCCCCATAGGCACCCGCATTGGCATGTCCGGAAATACAAATTTCATGGATACCGTGCTGCGCACGGCTCACGATCACTTCAATCATATCAGGTCACCAAAATTAAGCGTTGATCTTTTCGATCACAACTTTGGTGAACGGTTGACGGTGACCTTGTTTGCGACGGTAGTTTTTCTTGGCTTTGTATTTGTACACGATAATTTTTGCAGCTTTACCGTGTTTTTCTACTTTACCAGTTACCGTTGCACCAGCTACTGTAGGAGCTCCTGCAGTAACTTTGCCGTCTTTGCTTACGAAGAGAACTTTGTCAAAAGTAACAGATTCTCCTTCGTTGCCAGCCAATTTCTCGATGAAGAGAACGGAACCCTCTTCAACTTTGTATTGCTTTCCACCGGTTTCGATAATTGCGTACACTGTGTGCACCTCCTATACTCAGACTCGCCTCTACAGGTGCGCCGTCTGGCGGCGACTTATGTACCCGATTCGTGCGGTTACAGTATGCACGGGGCATAGCTGCATGACAACCATTAGGTTATCATAGCTGCAATTGCCCAGTCAAGTTATTTTCCATTGTTTTTCGTACAGACGCTTTGCTTCTGCCGTATTTCCCGCATATGCAATCCGGTACTCGTCCGGAGCGAGCCGCGGCTCCTCACGCTTGAAGACGCGTAGCGGCCAGCTTTTTTCATCCCCTGTCGTCTCCAACTGCTCAACGAGTTGGAACAATCTGCCGGAAAGCTCCACCACAGCTGCCTCCACTTGCTGCGAACGGGCCAATCCTGCAAGTTCGTTTTGCAACCGCCGGATGCTCTCATCCCCGCGCAAAATTCGCCCGCGCCCATCACACACCGCGCACGTTTCCATCAGCCGCTCAGAGAGACTCGCTCTCACCCGCTTGCGCGTCAATTCGACCAGTCCAAGCGCTGTCATGCCATGGACTGTAGAAGGTGTCGCATCGCGGGCAAGCTCTCTTTTCAGCGTCGACAGCACGCGTTCTTTGTTGGCAGACTCTTTCATATCGATAAAATCGATGACGACGATCCCGCCAATGTCGCGCAATCTGAGCTGTCTGGCTATTTCTTTGGCCGCCTCCACGTTGGTTGCCGTGACTGCCTGCTCCCTTTGCTGGCCGCCCGCTCCGGTAAAAGAGCCGGTATTGACATCGATCACGGTCATGGCTTCTGTCTTGTCAAACACCAGATGTCCGCCGTTTGCCAGCGGCACCTGACGCCTGAACGCCTGTTCCAGCTTGGCCTCCAAGCGCAGCGCGTCAAACAGTGGCTCTTTGCCTGTATGCTTGCGCAGCAAACTTTCCGCATCGGCAGAAAAGACTGTCAGCATGTCTTTGATTTGCCGATACGTGGCAGCATCCTCCACGATCACCTCATCAAGCCCTTCCGCCAAAGCTTCGCGCAATATCGCTTCGATTCCATCGAGATCGTGACCGACCCGACCCGGCGTCTTTTTCGCCTCCGCTTGCTGGCAGACGCCTTCCCAGCGCTTGCGCAAATAGGCCAGTTCGTTTGCCAGCTGCTGTCCGTCCATGCCAGCCGCTTCCGTCCGCACAATGACGCCTTCCCCTTCAACGAGCAGCGGCGCGATGGTTTCTTCCAGTCGTGCCCGTTCTTCCGGCTGGCTGATTTTTCGCGATATAGATATCCCCGCTTCTTGTGGCAGATACACGAGGTAACGTCCCTGGAGACTGACTTTCAACGAGATTTTCGGAGCCTTCCATTCAGAGGCTTCTTTTGTCACCTGGCAAATAACCGCTTGACCAACTTGCACCCGCTCGGAAATGTTCGGCTTCCCTTTTCCCGCCGTTCCTTTGTTCAGCGTATCATCTACGTACAAATACGCGTTTTGTCCACAGCCGATGTCGACAAAGGCAGACTGGATGCCCGGTTTTACGTCCGCGATCCGCCCGTAGTAAATCTCCCCGGCGCTGACAAGCCCGCCCGTCTCCTGCGTCCGCCATTCGATCAGCTGTCCGTCTGCCAAATACGCGATCTGCACGCCGCTTCTGCCGCTGATAGCCAATTGTCTCATTACGCTCACTCTCCGCACTTCCGTCCTTTTTCCGGCACCCAGGCAGGATTGCCGGACATACAGGAAGTAATCTATCATAGCCTGCCGTAAAAGAAAAGTCATCGCAGCGGAGTAATCCATCAGACAGCTTGTGCCCGACGATGCCGTCCATTTGCTCAAATGGCTCTCGGACGAGCAGGTTCTCGCTTTTTACGAAGGCCGTGACCGCCCCCATGACGCCGCACTTGTCCAGGAGCATTTTTATTCCACAGACGCTGAAAATGTGACGCGCTGTCTCGTCTGCCATGAAGCGGTCCCTGTCGGCTACCTCCAGTTTTATCCGCTCGATCCTGCGACCAAGGAAGCCTACGGTTACGCCAAAGACACGATCGTCTACGGCATGGATCAGTTTATCGGCGAGCCGGCCTACTGGAATCGCGGGATAGGCGCTGACTTGGTACAGGCTGTAATCCGCTATGTTCACCAGTTGGGAGCAGCGGTCGTTGTCATGGACCCGCAAGAATGGAACAAACGGGCGATCCGCTGCTATGAAAAATGCGGTTTTCGCTAAAAGAAAAAGCTTCCCCGGCACGAGTGGCACGAAGGAAGCTTGCGCGATTGCCTGCTGATGGAGTGGCGCCCATCTCCCGCTGAAAACTAGAGGAGCTTGCCGACAGCAGCATCGTGTTTCTGTTCGAATAACAAGGCGTGCAGCAGCTGCTCCTCTGCCAACAGCCCCGCCCCCTGTACGTAAAAAAGGTGAGAGCGGCCACGCCGCAGCTTGTGGGATACAGCCAATACCGTCTCCTCTGGACGGACGCGGATAGCCTGTACGTTTGTTTCCTCTTGCCTGCGCCCGTACTTTTCCACCAGAAAGCGAAAAAACTGGTACGGAAAGCGGACGAATGCCTGAATGTTCATCGCCAGCAAATACAGCCCGATGATGATCAGGTTGAGCTTCAGATCAAAGCCGGACACTCCGACCAGGATGCCAGCCAAAAGGGTGCTGCCCGTCATGGAGACGATCGCTGCCTGCCGATAAGACAAAAAACAGCACAGCACCCCAAGCACGATCCTCCCGCCATCCAGCGGCCAAATCGGCAGCAGATTGAACAAAGCAATCGTGGCGTTGCTGACGAGAAAAAAACGGGACCAGTCCTCCGTCCAGACACCTGTATACCAAAACAGGTACGATGCCGCCATCATCACTACATTCATGAACGGCCCGGCCAACGCTACGACAATCTCATCCATCGGGTCTGTCGCATAGCTGTTTTCTACTGTCGCCACTCCGCCAAAAGGGAGCAGCTGGACTTCATGCACTCTCCACCCCAACTCCCGAGCCATTGCCACATGTCCCAATTCGTGTATGAGCACGATCACGAACAGCGTAATTACTTCCAAAAAGTGGCCTGTCAGCACAGACACACCGATTACCGCCCAGAAGAGCAGGTGAATGCGAAAGCGTATGTCCAGCCATCCCCCTCTATTCAAACGGGATCACTTCCAGCGGATCGACGAACTCTTCCTCTGCCCTGGCCGCAAAGTACAGGTGACGCTCTTTTCCGTTCACCACCCGCGCTGTGCCGATCACTTGACCGGGTGATAGCACCTCGTCTTTTGTCACTCCGACGCTGTCCAGATTGCCGAGCCACACTTCCCGGCCTTTTGTCAGCCGGATGATCACAGTCGTGCCAAAGCCAGACTGCTCTCCGACGTACGTAACCCACCCGGCCTCCCCGATCTTCACTTGCTCCCCTAAGCCCGTATCCAATACGACCTTGGCGTTTTGCAGTTCAAACGGCTTCACGATTTTCCAGCTTGCCGGCAGCCGCCAGACAGCGACATCTTTGGCTGTGCTGGTTGCAGGAACCGCACTCGGTCCCTGCATCGCAGGCAACAAGGTGGGGATCGGTCCAAAACGCGCCTCGTACCAATCCGCTACGCCAGTGAAATTGAAATCCCGGGTCATGACCTCGCGCGCAGAGTCTTTCCAGTTGGCAGGAATCAAGGACGTCTGGAACAATAAATAGGCCGTTCCCAGCAAAAGAATGGAAGCAAACACTTGCAGCCCCCATTTTTCGTGAGAAGGCGGCTTGTTTTCCTCATCATTTTCCCTGAGGGGAAAATCGTATGGATCAGACTGCACATCAATGGGATCTTTCCAATCATCCACGTAAGGAGAGAAACTGTCTCGTGATTGTGTACGGATTCGCTCCAGTCGCTCCCGCCGTCTTTCTTTTACACGATTTGCTCCACCAAACATGTCCATCCCTCCGCAGGCCAAGCCTTTGTTCCATCTTATGACTTGTCTACCCGCTTTATGCCGTCGTCTCCTCGTGCGTTCTTCGTTGCTCTCGCGTATGGCGAAAATGCAAAAAAGACAGTCTCCCTGTTGAGAGACTGTCTCTGAATCTGTCGAAGTTTACAGTTTAGTTACGCTAGCAGCTTGTGGTCCACGGCTACCTTGAACGATTTCGAACTCAACTTTTTGACCTTCGTCCAGAGATTTGAAACCTTCAGACTGGATCGCGCTGTAGTGAACGAATACGTCGTCTCCACCTTCAACTTGGATGAAACCGTATCCTTTTTCTGCGTTAAACCATTTTACGATACCTTGTTGCATGAAACAAAACCTCCCTGAACATTACGCCCCATGAGGCGAAAGAGTGTAGCGTTAACCCCTTTTTTACAGATAAGCCTTTTGCGTCAAGGAAAAAAGTCGGACAAATTGCGATTGACCAATGGTGACGTCTCTCACAACCGTACGACTCCATAACCAATCATCCAAACCACTATAACTTGTAAAAATGGTTAACTTAGGATGATTTTATCATATACTTTCCGATTTGTCACGCATTTAGTCAAATCGCAACTTATCCTTGCGCATGCCAATATTGAGGACAACCCCGATGATCAAAAAGTTGGTGATCAACGAGCTCCCCCCGTAACTGATAAAGGGCAACGGAATCCCTGTAATCGGCATCAACTGGATCGTCATGCCGATATTCTCAAAAATCTGGAAGGTGAGCATCCCCACCACGCCCGCCACCACGTAGGAGCCGAACGGATCTTTCGCTTCCATCGCGATGCGAATCATGCGGTAAATCAAGGCGAAGAACAAAATCATCAACAGCCCTGCGCCCATGAAGCCGAGCTTTTCGGCAATGACCGTGAAAATAAAATCGCTTTCCCCGACAGGCACCCAGCCAAAGCTCGCCTGTGTCGGCGTGTTAATGCCTTTTCCGAACAGTTGGCCCGAACCAATCGAGATCAGTGCCTGCTTCAACTGAAAGCCTTTTCCCATCGGGTCCAGATCGGGGTCCATCCAAAAGACGACGCGATCCCACTGGTACGGCTTGATGATCTTGAAAAAAACATCTTGCTTGTACTCGTACAAAAGCGTCATCGCCGCAAAAAAGCTGCCGATAATGCCGCCCAAGTACAATACATGCTTCATCCGGATTCCACCGACGATCAGCATGGTAGCAAGCATCCCTGTAAAGACCATCGCTGTTCCCAGGTCTGGCTGCACCAAAATCAAAAGCAAAGGAACGCCTACGAGAGCCGCTACCGGAATCAGCTTGTAAAAATAGTAAAAACGATCCGGGTCCTCCGCCCGTTTGGACATGAAGCGGGCGACCGTCAAAATCGTAAACAGCTTCATCGGTTCTGAAGGCTGGAACAACACAGGCCCCAAGTTATACCAGCTCGTCGTATTGTTGATCGGCGTTGTCTTAAAGACTCCGATCAGCAAAATCAGCCCCAACGTGTACAAGACGTAGGAGAAGTTGTGAAAGAGCCGATAGTCAAAAAGCAATACCCCTCCGAGCACGATAAATCCGATGACGTACCACATCACCTGTCGATGGGCCGTGTCCAATCCGGCAGCTGATCCGGAAATGCCCAAGTAACTGAAGATGCCAAGCCCGGCCAAAATCAAGATAATGGTCCAGTCAATCGATTTTAAATGTCGTTTTTCCAGGTCCATGTTTTTCCTCCTAGAAAACGTGACTCCCCTCTTTAACAGAAGGGGAGCCAAGTATACCCTATTTTAACCCAAAAAATTTGCGCATTTTCGTGAAGACCCCAGCCTTTTCCTCCAGCGGTTGCAGAGGAACGGCTTCTCCGAGCAAGCGGCGCGCCACATTGCGATACGCGATCGACGCACGCGATTCATGATTCATGACAGCAGGCTCGCCCTGATTGGCCGATTTGATGACATGATCATCATCAGGCACGACACCGATCAAGTCAATGGCAAGCAAATCCAAAATATCTTCCACGTCAAGCATGTCGCCGTTTTTTACCATGTGAGAGCGCACGCGATTGATGACGAGCTTTGGCATCCCCACTTTTTCCCGCTCCAAAAGGCCGATAATGCGGTCCGCGTCACGGACAGCCGCCTTTTCTGGAGTTGTTACGACGATGGCCTGATCGGCTCCCGCTACTGCGTTGCGGAAACCTTGCTCGATGCCTGCCGGGCAGTCGATAATCACGTAATCAAATTCACGCTTGAGCTGCGTGATGATTTCCTCCATCTGCTCAGGCGAGACTGCCGATTTGTCCTTTGTCTGAGCAGCAGGCAGCAGGGAAAGGTTCTCGAAGCGCTTGTCCTTGATCAGCGCTTGCGGAAGTCGGCAAGCGCCTTCTGCCACGTCCACCAGATCGTAGATGATCCGGTTCTCAAGACCCATGACCACGTCGAGATTGCGCAAACCGATATCAGTATCTACCATGCACACCTTTTGGCCCAGCAATGCAAGTGCTGTTCCCAAATTCGCGGATGTGGTCGTCTTGCCCACGCCGCCTTTTCCTGAAGTTACGACTATTCCAATACCCACGTCCGTTCCTCCTCTTTCCCTCAACCCTCACGCTTGTTCGCGCCAAGATCCGGGCGTATTCGCGACAAGTAGTTCATTTTTGCTACGAGCATGGTCTCATTGTCCAGATAGGCAAACTCTGTCCCTCCGGAATGATTCGTCCATTCTTCTCCAGGCTTGCTGATCACATCGGCAATCCGCAACTGGGTAGGACTCATGACCGCAGCCGCTATAATCACCTGTGCATCGCCGGAAATACCTGCATGGGCGTATCCACGCAGATGACCTAGCACATAAATGCTTCCTGTACTGCGAACCGTTCCCCCGGGATTGACATCCCCCAATAAAAGCAAATCTCCGTCAAACTCCAATACTTGACCAGAGCGAACGGTGTTTACCTGTATGGAAAAATGGGTTTTTAGGCGTTCAGCAAAAGCTTCCTCCCGTGTGATCACGTCGGCTTCGATCGTGTGAATCACCAGGTTTCCTTTTTGCCGGATAATTTGTGTCAACTGCTCCTGTTGTTCAGGAGTGCAGTAACGTTTCCCCAATTTTATGGATACCCGTATCAGTGGCCCCGACAATATCTGTTGGTGGCTATGCTCTATTTTTTCACGCACATCGGCCAGCAGTTCGTCGAAGGAACAGGCATCATCCATAAAGAAGACGAGACCTTCTTTAGTCCCTTTGATTGTGACCTTGCTTTTCACAGTCGTCACCCGGTTTCACCTCGACCGATACCATTCGCCATACAGAAAGATTTCTCCTGCTCTGCATGAAAAATTTGCCGAATCGGGTCAAATGCTGCTGGGCGAAGGTCTCGTCCCGTTATTTATTTAGAGGAGGGCGGATTTGGAATCGGTACTCCGTTTGTCAAAACTCCCGGATTCAATTCATTGTAAGCTTCCAGCAAACGGCGCGCGATCGGACCAGTCGCATCCGAACTGGATGTCCCGTCCCGCAAACTGTTTGGTGCGACGACGACAAACACGAGCTGAGGCTTCTCATACGGCGCAAAGCCTACAACCAGCGCGTTTTCCGCACTTTTTCCGGTCTGCGCTGTACCGGATTTCGCCGCCACGGCAAACGGCAACCCGTTAAAACGCTGAACCGTACCGCCTGGCTGCGTAACCATGCGCATCCCTTCTTTTACAACCTGGATGTACTTAGGATCGATGTTGACCCGATTCAAAACTTGCGGCTCAATTTGTGCAAGCGTCTGTCCTTTTTGCTTCGGATCGGTCGTGCCTTTGCGTATTTCCTTGACCAGGTGCGGACGCACCCGATACCCGCCATTGGCAATCGTCGAGACATATTGCCCGATCTGTATCGGTGTAAACAAATCGTACTGACCGATCATCGCGTCAGCCAAGTTCCCGTAGTACAGGTTCGGGTTTTCCCAGCCTGTCTTCTCACCCGGCAGGTCGATGCCTGTTTTGACGCCAAGTCCGAACTGGGCATTGTAGTAATCCAGCACGGAAAATTGTTTCTCCCAGCCTTCTTTACCTTTTCTCGCCAAGCGGATCGCCATTTCGTACATGTACGTATTGTTCGAAACTTGCAAAGCGCGGCGCGCGTTGACGATACCGTGTCCGCCAGCCTTCCAGTTGCGCTTGTAAGAAGTACCGACATTCAAGCCCCCACGGTCATTAATCGGTTCGCTTGGCGTCGTCAGCCCTTCCTGCAACGCGATCATGACTGACAACGGCTTGTAAGTAGAGGCAGGAGGGTACGGTGTATAAATGAACCGATTGGACTCGTTCGGCAAAATGAGCGAGGTGTAGTTTTCGTTGAACGCCTTGCGATCGTAGTACAGGTTCAAATCGTAATCCGGGTAGCTGGCCATCGCCAAAATCTCGCCCGTATTCGGATTCATTACCAGGACGTGTGCATCCTTGAACTCTTTTGGTGTAGTAGGCCGCTTTTTAAACGCCTCTACCTCTTCTTTCAGGATCGCTTCCACCTTGCTCTGGTAGCGCCAGTCCATCGCGAGCACGAGGTCGTTGCCCGGCTCCGGCTCTCTTCCCGGCCGCATTTCCTTTTTCACCGTCTCCGAGTTTTTGTTTACGAAGACATCCATGACGCCGTCCTTGCCGCGCAAATATCTCTCATAGGAGCTTTCCAGTCCGGTGACACCAACGCGGTCAATCGCATTGTAGCCTTGCGCCTGATACTCTTTCAGGCTCTCGGGGCGAATCGCGTTGATGTAGCCGAGAAAGTGCGTTCCGAAAGCAGAGCCATCCGGGTCCCGGAAAATTTGCCGGACAGGCTCCAGCACAACGCTAATCCCAGGCAGCTCTGTACGGCGTTCTTCGATTTGAAACATCTCATTGTCTGTGATGTTTACCTTCACACGCCGCGGGATATAGCTCGCCATCTGCGGCGAGCGCATCTCCTGCAAAAGTGAGAGCTTGTGCCATTGAAATTGCCGCTGCTCCGGTTTGAGCGGAAGTTGTACATCCAGTTCAAACAGCGAGGCGTAGCGCAACAGCTCCATGTCGGATTTGTCAGACAGTCCGTTGGGGGCAGGCAGTTTGCGAATTTGCGCCTTCACTTCCTTGCTGAGGGCATCGCGATCTTCCTTGTCCAACGTGAGCGTCAGCTGCATGTTGGCGCTGATCGCCATCTTCAGCAGCTCAAAATCGGAAACGTTGTCTTCCGTCAAGGCTTTCTCTGCGCTCTTGTTGTTGGCATTGAGCTTTTTGATCACGTCTTTTCGCTGCTTGTCATCAAATGGCGAACGTACGCGCAACCCTACATACAGAGCCGTCTTCACCAGCTCGAAATCGGACATGCTGTCCACCGCTTCCTGCTTGGGAACAGCTTGCAGCTTGGCAGCTACTCTGCTTTTCAACGCGTTTGTTTCCTCATTGTTAAAAGCAATCGGCAAAGTGGAGCCCAAGTCGATCGTCTTTTTGAGCAACTCTTTGTCCGTTCCCGTTTTTCCGATATCAGGAATCAGGATTTTCGCGAGTCGGTCAGCGACTTTTTCTTCATCAATGTCTTGTCCTTGCTCCTCGACGTATTGAACAGTGTAAACAGGCTTGTTGGATACGAGCACCTCGCCGTTTTTGTCCATGATTCGTCCGCGCGGAGCAGGAATTGGCAACTCGCGGATACTGAATTTTTCCAGTTCATGCCGATACTGCTCCCCTTCAACCAGTTGGACGAAAGCGAGCCGCAAAATGATCGCAGCAAAAAACAGGAAGACGATCAGAAACAAAATATTAAGACGCACGGGTATGTGCGATTTGGGTTCTTTGGTTTCTTCCACGAGTGATCCTCTCCTTTCCGGGAAATTTCCCGCCTCCATTTCAGTCCATGTGCATTTCCTTTTTGGCGAGTACCTTGTTGCATCCGTTCTTGATCGGCACGTACACAATCAGGCCAAAAACGAGATTCAACAATACACTTGGCAAAATTTGATGAGTGAGAATCCACTGCACATCGTAAGGAGCGACCGAGAACAGACGGTACAGAGAGTACAAGAGCCACTCGTGTCCAAACAAAATCAAAAAGCTTGTCACGAACACCATTCCGATGCCCCTTTGGAACAGCAAGACAATCAAGCCGGCAAAATAGCTGGCAACCATCATCGACATCGTATAAATGCCGATGACTTGTCCAAACAAAACATCCTGCAAAAATCCGAATGCCAACCCGTAGTACAGCCCTTCCCGTCTGCCGAGATACATGGAAATGAAAATACAGCATACGAGCGCGAAGCGAGGGACTGTCATCCATGACAGTCCCCATAGATCAGGTGAGAGGACCTGCATGACTGTCCCTTCCAGAACAAACAAGACCACGACACCCAGTGTCACTAAAAACCTCGCCATCTACTGTCCACCTCCGCCAGTTCCAGTGGAAGGTGTTCCCGTCGAATTGGGCGTTGCCGTTTTTCCTCCTGTCGCAGGCGCCTCTCCAGTTGGCTGCTTCGGAATCAGCTCTCCGTTTGGGGAAATGGTAAAGTCACGCTCTACCACCATCACTTCGCTCAATTGCGAAAAATCTGCGCTTGGCTGTATGTAAGCCGTTTGAGTCAGCCCGTAGTCATCCGGGACGATCCGAACAATATAGCCAAGCGGCAAATTCCGCGGAACGACTCCCCCGCGCCCGGAGGTGATGACTTGTTGCTTCGGTTCGATTTTTTTGCCCCAAGGAATTTTGCGCATGACGAGCAAGCGCTCCTGCGGGTCGTATTCCTCGATGACGCCGCTGATAGGCTCATAAATCGTTTTGCCGTCCACAATTTGTGTGGCTTGAATATCGGCTGAAATGTGATCGCGCCGCTCATAGCTTGTCAACAGTTCAACCGTAGCGGAAAAGTTGGCAACACTTTGTACACGCCCGATCATCCCTTTTGCCGTAATGACCGCCATATCTTTTTTAATGCCGCTCTTCAGCCCCAGATCGATCGTAATCACGTTGTTCCACGTATCGGGATTGCGAGCCACGACTTCCGCAAACAGGAGATTATACGAAGATTTCAGCGTATTTTTCGCTTCCAGGTCTTTGCGCAGCCGTTCATTCTGCGCTTTGAGATCGTGCAACTCTGCTGTCAAACGGGCATAATGATCCAGTCCCGCCTTCAATGCCTTATTTTCCTCATATACACTGTACGCTTCTTCAATTTCCTGAAAAAAGCCAGAAACAGCTTGGGCAGGGCGATAAAACAAGCCCTGCACCACGCTGAACGTATCTTTGAAAAACATTTCTGGCCATGTCAGGTTATCCCGTTCACGAGAAGTGAAGCCAACGACGGAGATTAAGAGGACCAAGCCTACAAGTACAATAATTAGCCGCTTATTCCCGAAAAACGACATGCCCGAAACCTCCGTTTATTTACCCCGTTTTTGTCGGGAAGAGGTGATGCCTTGTTTCGATTTGAACAGGTGGATATTTTCCAATGCCCGACCTGTTCCGATCGCTACGCAATCCAGCGCATTTTCCGCAACGTGCACGGGCATACCTGTTTCCTTGCTGAGCAGACGATCCATGTTGCGCAGAAGCGCGCCACCACCTGTCAACACGATCCCGCGATCCATAATATCTGCCGCAAGTTCCGGCGGACTCTTCTCCAAAGTCACCTTCACGGCTTCGATAATCGCTGCGACTGTCTCTGCCAGGGCTTCGGCAATTTCCGTGCTGCTGACAGAGAGCGTCTTAGGCAAGCCTGTTACGAGGTCGCGACCGCGAATATCGACGTTCTCCGGTTCTTCCGGTGCGATGGCGGAGCCAATCTCCAGCTTCAAGGTCTCTGCTGTGCGCTCCCCGATCATCAGGTTGTAGCGACGCTTGATGTACTGGATGATCGCCTCGTCCATCTCATCTCCAGCCACGCGGATGGAACGGGAAGTAACAATCCCGCCCAAAGAAATGATCGCTACTTCTGTCGTACCCCCACCGATGTCGACAACCATGCTTCCGGTAGGCTCCCAAACAGGCAGATCAGCTCCGATAGCCGCTGCGAACGGTTCTTCAATCGTGTAAGCCTCGCGCGCACCAGCCTGCTTCGTCGCATCCTCAACGGCGCGCTTCTCTACAGCGGTAATGCCAGAAGGCACACAAACCATTACATTCGGGCGACGGCTGAACAGGCCCTGGTTTTTTTGAGCCTGATTAATGAAATAACGCATCATCGTTGCTGTCGTGTCAAAATCTGCGATCACTCCGTCCTTCATCGGACGAACAGCCACGATGTTTCCAGGTGTACGGCCGATCATGCTTTTGGCCGCATTTCCCACCGCTTCAATAGAATTGTTGTTCGTGCGAATCGCTACTACAGAAGGTTCACGCACGACAATTCCTTTTCCCTTGACGAAAACAAGTGTATTGGCAGTGCCGAGGTCAATCCCCAAGTCACGTGTAAATCCACCAAACATAAAAAAACTCCTTCCAATAATATACAAATGACAAGCATTATTAACTCCTACAAGTACCCTTGCTCTTTTAAGCTGACGTACCTGCCATCCCCGATAATCACATGATCCAACAATGAAATCCCTACCAGTTCGCCCGCTTCACGCAATGTGTGCGTAATCGCGATATCTTCCCTGCTAGGTGTCGGATCTCCACTCGGATGGTTATGTAGGCAAATCACCGATGCGCTGCTACGACGGATCGCTTCTTTAAAGACTTCTCTAGGGTGTACGATGGAAGCGTCCAGACTGCCTACAAAAATAGTCTGCTTGCCAATCACGTGGTTCTTCGTATTTAGAAAGAGGCAGACAAAGTGCTCCTGTGTCAGATGAGCAAGCTCAGGCGACATCAGGTCAGCTACATCGCGCGGCAAACGGATGGAGGCACGGCTTATCCGCGGTACGCCCACCAAGCGGCGTCCGAGTTCAAAAGCGGCATGCAGTTCAACCGCTTTTACCTGGCCGATCCCCTTCAGTTCTCTCAGCTCAGCGTGAGAGGCTTGCGCCAATCCACGCAAGTCACCAAATTTGGCTAACAAGCGCTGCGCCAACTGATAGGCTGTCTCCCGCTCGCTGCCTGTCCTCAGCAAAATGGCAAGAAGTTCTGTATCAGACAGATGGACCGCTCCTTCGCGAAGCAGTCGTTCACGTGGACGGTCATAGTAAGGGACGTTTTTGACGTCTGTTTTGTTACAGGTATTTGCTGCCATTTTTCGCCGCCTCCAGCCTCTTTCAAATTCGTCAACGGCTGACTCTGATGAAGGTCATGGGGCGGTTGGCCGTTGTCACTTTTCAATAAAGCGAAACAACTTTACAAAATGGACATCCCGAAACGCGCAAGCAGATTGGAGGTCAAGCACAGCGGCAATCCGACTACCGTAAAGTAATCTCCGGTGATCCCCTCCACAATCGTGGCTCCGATTCCTTGAATCGCATAGGAGCCTGCCTTGTCCATCGGCTCCTTCGTTGCAATGTACGACTTGATCTCTGCTTCGCTCAACGGGCGAATTTTCACTTGGGTATGGCTATGCGCCACCTCAGAGCGTCCAATCGCTGCGTCAATCAGGGCCACTCCGCTGTAAACGGTATGTTCTCGCCCCTGAAGCATGGACAGCATGCGAAACGCGTCCGCTTCGTCTTCTGGCTTGCCCAGTATTTGTCCATCCAGGACGACAATCGTGTCGGACCCGAGAACGACGCCTTCTGTCAAGCGATCGGCCACTGCATTTGCCTTGCGCAGAGACAGTTCTTCCACTACTTCTTTTGGAGACAAGCCTGGCGCAGTCGTCTCGTCGACATCGCTCGTCATTACCGTAAACGGAATCCCCAGCGCCTGCAACAGCTCTCTGCGGCGAGGCGATGATGAAGCAAGAATGAGAGTATCCTGTTTTTTCGTCGTCATTTTTCAACCTACTTTATCCGTCGATGTATCCAAAACGCGAGGGCAAGTCCCCCGATACTGGCTAGATTTAGTTTTACCTGAAAGTTCAGGTCGTACTTCAAAATTTCTAAATCTGCCGCAGGTGACCATGTGATCATCTTGCTTTTGGTCAAAAAAGGCACCCAGGGACCGAGAATTTCCCCGACGATGCTGCCAAACAGTAGACCACTTACCAGTAGAAACACGAGTGTAAGCGTTTCTTTCCCCATTCCTTTTCCCAACTCCCTTTTTAGAAGGGATTCTCTTTTTGCCAACCATAAGTTTAGCAAATGGGAAGGGGTGAAACAATCCCTGATTGCTCTTGGTAGTTACTGTATAAAAAGAAAAGGCCTCCTGCAAGAAATCTTGCGAAAGCCTGATCGCCACCTCATCGTTTCTCTCAACGCGCCAATTGCACCCAGCTCGCGTAGTTTTCCAAATAACCGAGCACGCCCGCCTGCACTTGCCACGCATACGATTCGGCGCTTTCTCCTTTTTTTCCCGCACTCGCTTCCGCCATCTTGTCGCGGGCTGCCAGTGCCTGATTGATCCCGTTTACCATTCCTTCAAAAAGCGGCTTCCACGCAGTCTGCACCTGAATCAGTCGGCTGTCCTCCAAAAATTGGCGATGCCACTCTTTCAAATCGGCTGTTTCCTGCGGAGTAGCAGACAGCTGTCCCGACGTAATGATCATTCCCGATTGCGCCGAAAGCGTCTTGGCGAGCTTCACGCCGTTGTCAAAAAACGCCTGCACTTTCTGCCCTTCTGCATCAGCAGCAGATTTGCTTACCGGGACTGCTCCCTGAAAAGCGGGAAACGCAAATTCTTTGACGTATACATCCATTCCTTTGTTTTTCAAACTGCTGGCAAAGCCCAGTACGGCGTCTCTGGTGGGGGCAGCAGCAGCGAACATATACTGTTTGCCTCCGTCTGTATCTTTGTACAGCAGGTGCGGAATCCCCGCCTTGGCCAGCGGCTCCACTGCGGATTGCTTGGAGGCGTCCGGTTGGAAGACACCTGCCTGTGCGACGAACATGCTGATTTGCGGCACCTGTAACGAAACATCGCGCTGTTCGCCAGCAGGCGCATTCTCGCCAGACGTTTTTGCACCTGTACCTGCCTCCTCAGACGAAGCAGGCGGCTTCTGCTCCTCGCTCGAATCGCTTTCGGTGTCTTGGGCCGTCAACGTTTGCACGGTATCGCTCAACACACTTCCATACGATTGCGAAAATTGTTCCTGCGAAAAAATGTTCAGCACCAAAAATCCGAAAAGAAGTCCGATTGCGACAGCCCCGCCCGTCGTCAAAGCCGTGCGCCAGATCGGTGCCTTGGGCCAGAACGACAGGAGCCGTTTGGCAGGCGTGTGACTGTAGCTGCCGTATGTTTCTGTTGTTTCTGTAACCTCTTCCTGCCACGGGATCTCTTCCGATGACTCGACTGCAATTGGCGTCACATCCCTGCTCGTCTCCCGCTGGGCTGCGCCTCTGAGCTGCATCATTCGTTCCCAGGCGTCGTTTTCCTTTTTCTGTGGCGGAATCACGGTTGGACCCTGAATTTTCACACGCGGCGTGTCGTCTTTTGGCGTACGTTTTGCGCTTGCTTCCTGCTTTTGTGTCTCGCGTTTTTCGTCCCAAAACCTTCCATTCATCTTGACGGTTACATGATTTTTCTTTTCTCCGTTCACGCTCATGCCCTCCCAGCTTGCAGGCTCTTTGTACTAGCTTACGTCTGGGCGGGACGGGTTATGACTATGATCTAGCAAATCTAGCAAATTCTCTAGCAGTTTAAAATCTAGCTCTTTCCAAAAAGCGGAAAAGCTGCTCGGCAGTTACGCCTTTTTCGGGTCCCAGGTCAGCAACAGCCCGGCGTGGACAAGCCCTCCGCCAAATCCGTACAGCAAAATTTTGTCTCCCGCTTTTACCTTGCCCTCCTGAATGCCAAGCCCGAGCGCCAGCGGAATGGTAGCCGCCGATGTATTGCCGTAATAGGACAGACTGTACAACGTTTTCTCGATCGGAAAGCCGCTGCGCTCGCAAATCGATTCGATCATGCGCAGATTGGCGCTGTGCGGAATGAACCAGTCCACCTCATCCAGCGTGATTCCCGCGCGGTCAACGACGGCTTGCATGCCGACTGGCACTGTCGTGACTGCCCACTTGTACACTTCCCTGCCGTTTTGGACGATGCAGCCCCCGCCCGTCAGTTGTTTGCCATCCATGTTTGTCGACAGCCCGGAGCGGTACACGTGGATTCCGCCATCTCCTTTGGAGCCTAAATAAGCTGCATGGAAACCGGGAGCCTCCTCGTCCGCCTCCACGAGGACAGCGCCTGCACCGTCGCCAAACAGGATGCAAGTCGTCCGGTCAGTGTAATCCGTCACTTTGGTCAATGTTTCGGCAGCTACTACCAGCACTTTGCGATGCAGTCCGGAGCTGATCATGGCATTCGCTGTGTGCAGTGCATAAGTAAAGCCTGCGCACGTAGCGGCAAGATCCATGGCCCCCGCCTGTGCGATGCCAAAATGAGCCTGGATTTGGCTCGCCACGCTGGGGAACGGATAGTCCGGGGTGCTGGTCGCAACCAGAATCAGATCGACGTCCGTCAGCTCTTTTTGATAGGTGTCCGCCATATTTTGCACAGCGGCGATCGCCAAGTCGCTCGTAAATTCATCGTCTGCCGCCATTCGCCGCTCATGTATTCCGGTGCGCTGCAAAATCCACTCGTCCGAAGTCTCGACCATTTTTTCCAGATCGGCATTGCGAAGCACACGGCTTGGCACATAAGTTCCAATCGCTGTGAGACGGGATGGTACAACACTTGTGTTCATCATATCGAATCATCACCTCGGTTTATTATAACCACATCATAACACTAGATATTATTATCTGGTACTAATTTTTATGTTTTTGTCCACAAAAAAAAGACCTGGCTCTTTGCGAAACCAGGTCTTTCACTGCGTATGCTTCTTATTTTTCCAGCTTTTCCGCCAACCAGTAGGCAGACTTCCAAATATCTCCCGCTCCCATGGTCAGCACCAGGTCACCTGCTTGCAATTCCTTGAACAGTTTTTCCTGCATCTGTTCCTTGGTCGGAATGTATTGCGCGCGCGGGTGGCTGTTGGTCCTGATTTTTTGGACGAGCACCTCGGAAGTTACCCCTTCGATTTTGGCTTCTCCGGCCGGAGAGTAGATGTCTGTGACAATTACTTCATCAGCCTGGGCAAAAGCGCGACTGAACTCATCCATGAGGAAGTACGTTCGCGTGTAGCGCTGCGGCTGGAACACCGCAATGACTCGACGGCCGGATGCTTTCGCCCCATTCAGTGTCGCGATGATCTCTGTCGGATGGTGCGCATAGTCATCGACTACCAAAATGTCGCGCGCTTCCCCGATGATCTGGAACCGCCGCTTCGCCCCGCGAAAAGATGTCAAAGCTCCTGCGATCTGCTCAAACGAAAGCCCGGCGTCCAGGCAGACGATGATGGCAGCGAGCGCATTGGCGATATTGTGTTTGCCCGGTACGGTAAGCGAGAGCGTGCCGAGCAGCTTTTCCTGGTGGTACACCTGGCATGTGCTGCAGCGATCTCCGCACTCGATTGCCTCGGCACGAAACTCGGCTTGCGTTGCAAACGACGGATCAATTGCATACGTTACCACTGTACCTGCAACGGAAGGCAGCACCTCGCGCACATGCGCGTCGTCGATGCACAAAATGGCTTTGCCGCCCGGCTTGAGATGGCTCAAAAACTGGACGTACGCCTTTTTCAAATTGTTGAAATCGCCACCGAAGTGCTCCAGGTGATCCGGTTCGATGCTGGTCACAATCTCGTACATTGGTCGATATTCCAGAAAAGAACCGTCGCTTTCATCCGCTTCCGCAATGACAAAATCACTCGTGCCAGCCTTGGCATTCGTGCCTGCGTTCATCAGCTCGCCGCCGATAATAAAGGTCGGATCGACGCCGCACTCTTCCAGTACATGCGAAATCATGGACGTCGTAGTCGTTTTCCCGTGCGCGCCTGCAACAGCTACGCCTGTTCGTTCATTTAAAATCTGGGCAAGCATTTGGGAGCGGTGCATGACCGGAATCCCCAGCGCTTCCGCAGCGACTACCTCCGGATTGTCCGGGGATATGCTGGTAGAGTAAACAATACTGTCTGCTCCCTCTACATGGGCAGCATTGTGGCCAATATGAACGACCGCCCCTCTCGCTTCCAGCTTCTTCGCCAAATCGTTCATGGCGACATCGGAGCCGGTTACCTTGTATCCAAGGTCGATCAAGACGCGGGCAATGGCACTCATGCCATATCCGCCGATGCCCACAAAGTGGACGTGCCTAGCCTGATCCACCCTATTCACCTGCCTCTTCTACTGTAGTGGGAAAGAATGCGCGCACTTGGGCGATGAAGTAGAGCGAACCGCAGACGACCAGCCAGTCATCCGCTTTCGCTGATTGCTTCTCCCGCATCCAAGAAAGGAGAAACGTTTGCCAGTCCGGGACGGCTTCGAGGTTTTCCTCTGCCCATCCACCTTGCAAAAACGCCTCGCGCAGCGTGCTTGCATCTGCTGCACGCGGAAAGTCAAATTCCGTTACGTATAAGGATTGGATTCGCTCCTTGAGGGGAGCGAGTGCTTTCGCCATCTCGGATAGCGGTTTATCAGCCAAGCCGGAAAAGAGCAGGTGCAGACCCGCATCGTTCGGCAAAAGCCGCTCCAGACTTTTGACCAGCGCTTCCATTCCCTCCTGATTGTGCGCCCCGTCCAAGATCACAAGCGGTCTTGGCGAGACGACTTCTAGACGACCAGGCCAGCGTGTTTGTTGCAAGCCACGCGATATTTCTTCTTCTTCCAGCAAGAACGAAAAATAGTTGCGCAAGACATCAATGGTCATCAGAGCAATCGCTGCATTCGTCGTCTGGTGAATGCCGTTCATCGTCAAACGATAGATAGATTCATCGCGCCGATGGATGCTGCCGTAGCGGAAACGCTGCTGTCCCAGCTCTTCTTCTACCTGTTCGGCAAAAAAATGCTCGTGCAGGCTGTACAGCGTGCTTCGCGTCTCGCGAGCCCGCTCCTTGAACACAGCGAGAATTTCCTCTCGTGTCTCGCCAGTGATAACAGGCACGCCCGGCTTGATGATGCCAGCTTTTTCACGGGCGATGTCCTGCAGCGTATCGCCCAAAACTTGTGTATGATCCATGCCGATATTCGTGATGACAGAAACGAGCGGCAGGACGACATTGGTCGAATCGAGCCGACCCCCAAGCCCTGTTTCCCATACGACGACAGCTGGTCTCGCCACTCTCGAAAAATAGAGAATGGCGATCAGCGTAATGACTTCAAATTCGGTAGGCGAGCCAAAATCCGTCTCCTGCTCGCAGCGCTCGCTCAAGACTTTCACTTCATTCACCAGCGAGAGCAGATCAGCCTCGCTGATCATGCTCCCGTTGTAGCGAATGCGCTCGCGGAAATCTAGCAAATACGGCGAAGTGAACGTCCCGACACTGTAACCCGCCTCCATCAGCATTTGCGTCAGGAATGCGCATGTCGAGCCTTTTCCGTTGGTGCCTGCCACATGAATAAACGGGATTCTCCGTTCCGGATGACCCAGTTGCTCAAGTACCCACTGCATTCTCTCAAGCCCCGGCCGCTGGCCGAAGCGAAGCAGTCCATGCAGCCAGTCGAGCGCTTCTTTGTATTCAACAAATGATGCTTCTGCATGCATACTACAATGCTCCATTCTCAAAAATATGCGTTGGTACGGCGGATCATTCGCCTTTCAGTTCGGCAAGTCGCGCAATGACCTTATCGCGCTTCTCCATGTAGTCGGCCATCTTCGCCTTTTCCTCTTCCACTACTTTTTCCGGCGCTTTCGCCATGAAGCCAGCGTTGTTCAGCTTTTTCTCGATTCGCTCCACTTCACCGTTCAAGGTAGCCACCTCTTTGTCGAGACGCTTCAGCTCCTGCTCGATGTCAATCAGCCCAGCCAGCGGCAAGAACAGCTCTGCTCCTGTCACAACCGCAGACATTGCCTTCTCCGGCGTCGCCAGGTCCTGACTGATCGTCAATGTCTCCGGGTTGCAGAAACGCGCGATATACTCCTCGCCGCGAGCCAGACGCTCTGCCGAGATCGCATCGCTCGGCTTGATCATCAGCTCGATTTTCTTGGACATCGGCACGTTTACTTCCGCACGGATGTTGCGCACGCTGCGGATAATTTCCATCAGCAAGTTCATTTCGCCCTCTGCCTCAGCGAAAATCCACTGCTCATTGACCGCAGGCCAAGGAGCTACGGTAATGCTCTCGCCTTGGTGCGGCAACGCCTGCCAAATTTCCTCAGTGATGAATGGCATGAACGGGTGCAGCAGTTTGAGTGTTTGATCCAGCACGGTAACGAGTACCGATTGGGTCGTTTTCTTCGCTGCTTCGTCGTTTCCGTAGAGCGGCAGCTTCGCCATCTCGATGTACCAGTCGCACAGGTCATCCCAGATGAAGTTGTACAGCACGCGGCCCGCTTCGCCAAACTCAAATGCGTCGGACAGGCGCGTCACGTCAGCGATCGTCGCTTGCAGACGGGAGAGAATCCACTTGTCTGGCGTCGACAGCTCGCCGCTGAGATCAATATCGTCGTAAGTGAATCCGGTCAAGTTCATCAGGGCAAAACGCGAGGCGTTCCAAATCTTGTTCGCGAAGTTGCGGTTTGCCTCCACCTTTTCCCAGTAAAAGCGTTGGTCGTTCCCTGGCGAGTTTCCTGTTGCCAGTGTGAAACGCAGAGCGTCCGCGCCGTATTTTTCGATCACTTCCATCGGATCGACACCGTTTCCGAGCGACTTGGACATTTTGCGGCCTTCGGAGTCGCGGATAATGCCGTGAATCAGCACGGATTCAAACGGACTTTTTCCGGTAAATTCAAGACCGGAGAACATCATGCGCGCTACCCAGAAGAAAATGATGTCATATCCGGTAACCAGTACATTGGTCGGGTAGAAATACTTCATGTCCTCGGATTCTTCCGGCCAGCCGAGCGTGGAGAACGGCCACAGACCAGACGAGAACCACGTATCGAGAACGTCGTTGTCTTGCTCCAGCTTGTGGCTGTGGCAGCTCGGACATTCGCTTACATCGTCACGAGATACGACGGTTTCCCCGCAATCTGCGCAATACCAGGCAGGAATGCGGTGACCCCACCAGAGCTGGCGGGAAATGCACCAGTCGCGAATGTTTTCGATCCAGCGCAAGTAGTTCGTTTTGAAGCGCTCCGGAACGAACTTGACGCTTTCTTCGCTGTTGGAGTTGGCAAGCGCCAGGTCAGCCAATGGCTGCATTTTTACAAACCACTGGGTAGACAGGTACGGTTCCACGACAGCATCGCTGCGCTCACTGTGACCTACCTGGTGAATGTGCTCCTCTACCTTGAACATTACGCCTTGCTCTGTCAAATCTTTAATGATTTGCTTGCGGCACGCAAAACGGTCCAGACCTTTGTAAATGCCTGCCTGTTCGTTCATCGTTCCGGTTTCGTCCATGACGACGATTTGCGGCAACTGATGGCGAAGTCCCAGTTCAAAGTCGTTCGGATCGTGCGCAGGCGTGATTTTTACCGCGCCGGAACCGAACTCGGGATCGACATACGTGTCTGCTACGATCGGGATTTCCCGGCCGACAATCGGCAAAATGACCATTTTTCCGATCAAATGCTTGTAGCGCTCGTCTTCCGGATGGACAGCGACTGCCGTATCACCGAGCATCGTTTCCGGACGAGTGGTCGCTACTTCGATGTAGCCAGTACCGTCAGCCAGCGGATAACGCATGTGGTGAAGCGCGCCTTTTACTTCTTTGTAAATAACTTCGATATCGGACAGAGCCGTACGGGCAGCCGGGTCCCAGTTGATGATGCGGTTGCCGCGGTAGATCAGCCCTTTTTCGTACAGGCGGACGAATACTTCGCGCACCGCTTTGGACAAGCCTTCATCCATCGTGAAACGCTCGCGGGAGTAATCCAGGGCAAGACCGAGCTTTTCCCACTGCTCGCGAATGTGCGAAGCGTAAATATGCTTCCATTCCCATACTTTTTCGATGAACTTGTCACGGCCGAGGTCGTGGCGGGAGATTCCTTCTTCGCGCAAAGTCGCTTCTACACGGGCTTGTGTGGCGATCCCTGCGTGGTCCATCCCTGGCAAGAACAGCGTGCTGTACCCTTGCATCCGTTTGGCGCGCGTGATGATATCTTGAAGCGTCGTATCAAGCGCGTGGCCCAAATGCAGCTTGCCTGTTACGTTCGGAGGCGGGATGACGATCGTGAACGGACGCTTCGCCGGGTCGCGTTCCGCCTTGAAAAACTGCTTTTCGATCCAGTACGGATACCATTTGCTCTCTGCTGCCTTCGGATCGTAGTTCTTCGGCAGCAATTGGTCGATGTCGGTTGTTGGCTGATTTGACATAGTTAGGTCCTCCTCTAGAAAAAATAAAAAAACCCTTCATCCAAAGGACGAAAGGATTTCATTTCGCGGTACCACCTTTGTTAACAGACGACAGGCAAAACTGCCCATCGCAAGTTCCCTCAAACAAGATAACGGCTGCGAACCGCTTTCGGCTAGACACATCGTGTTCACCAAAAACAACTCCCGGGCGACCTTCAGTCCATTGTCTCCTTAGAGAATCTTCCAGCAACTGATTCTCCTCTCTGTAAAAGGGCTCCTGACCTACTCTTCCCGATCATCATTGATACGATATGTAGTTGTGGGATCATTGCCTTTGCTTATTATATACAATCACGCTGTTTGGCGTCAAACCCGGTTTCGCCTACTTTTCCGACCGTAATGCCCAGCGCCTCGGTAAAGCCCAGTACACTTAAAATGTCCAAAATTTCTTCCCGGACATTGACAATCTCTACCTGTTTGCCAGAGGCAAGCAATTCTTTCGTTGTGAAATACAGACTGCCAATACCGGAAGAATCTACAAAGGATACACCATGAAAATCGACAGTCACGGAATGGTTTCGCCCTCCGTATTGCTGGAGCAGTTCACCCACTCGATCTCCCACCGCCATGTCCAGCTCTCCAGCGAAAAACAGCGTCGCCTGTCCGTTCGTCTCTGTTGCTCGGTAGTCCATGCTCAAACTCCTCTCAATAGGTATCGGTACACCTGATTCTTTTCTCTCTCTCATGTTACCCGGTTCACTCCACTTGCAAACATTTGGTATTTTCCCCAATGTTCATCAGCTTGGCAACGCACTCTCCAAAATAAGCTTGGTCCCTTGTGCTGTGCTGCTCAAATAAATACGATCGCAGTATTGCAGCATGACATGAAAGCCCGCACCGAGGGAATTTCGCGTCGAAAATCCTTGCTGCAGCGTCGCTCGCGGCAAGTCCTCCAGCAAAATCCCCTGCCCCTGGTCGTGAATGACAACCCGGCAAAGCCCCAGATCGTTTGCTATGTACAAAGTAATCGTTCCACCGCTTCCATGCTTGAGTGTATTCGAAGCCGCTTCGTTAACCGCCACCAAAAATTGCAGCAATCGGTTGGCAACAAGCCCCAACGGCTCAAGAGCACGCTTGAACGCTCGCCTGAGCAAAGCCAGATCGCCTGGCTCCTTGATGTCCATCGCCAGCGATTTCCGGCCCTCCCGCAGCAAAAAAAACAGCTCTTCGTCGCTTAGCAGCAGCAGCTTTCCGGCGGTAACCACCCCTAAAATATCGCGGTAAATCTCCCATTCGCGCCGCTTTCTCATCCGTTCTTCCGCGATAGCTGCCGTGACATCGATCAGGGCAATCCCACAGGTACGGTCCGGGAGATCGGAAACATACATCTCGAATACTTTTTTCCCGTCGCCGCTGACGATCTGCTCCCGCAGCGATTCGCCTGCACCACGAACAGCCGCTTCGTTGATCAGACGCTGCATCTGTGTCTCGACATCCGGATCTGCCCGACTCGATCCAAGCGGGCGGATGTTTCCGTCATCAAAAAGGTAGAGGAAGATCGATTCGATTTGCCGCAGGATCGACAGCTTTTGCAGCTCCTGTTTAATCAGCCGTCCTCGCTCGTCGTCGCGATCTTTCCAATTAGTTAATACGTCTGTAGGGTCCAATTCGCCACGCAAATGCCAGGTGTGAAATTCTTCCAGAAGCAATCGCTCCAGAACTTCTTCTTTGCGCAAAACCTTCTCGATATCAACGACATAGTAAGGAACACCGTTGATTCCCTGTAGCCCGCTGCCGATAATGCGAAAATCGAAAGCGAGCTCGACCTCCATGCGTCCATGCAATTGTTTGGACGGACTAAGCAGGCCGATAGCTGTCCGGCTGACTGCTATCAATTGCGCTTGACTTGTTTCCATTGTCGCAAGCTCCGTCACTTTTACCTTGCGCGGCGGCAACACTTTTTGGGCGGACCCGCCAGAACGGAGCTCCAGAAGACAGTTGCGACAAGAGGGATTGTCCGGACACTGTTCACACAGAATCACCGTTCATCCTCCTATTCACGGGCGCTTCAGCTCGGGTACTCCCAACAGTACAGGAGTTTCCTTTCCTCTATGTCCAGCAGAAGAGCCGGACTGAAACTGCAAAATCAAAACGGATATGTCATCGGTTTGCTGGCCTTGGCGCATCATCGCCCACAGGTACGATTCCACACGCTCAATCGTCTCTTCACTGCCCGGCTCGTGCTCGTCCAAAAGAACAGCAAGTTCTTCGAGCAAACCGTGAGAGCTTCGCAGCACATCTTTTCTTCCCGTATCCAATAATCCATCTGTGTATAGTAGTAGTATACCCTCTTCTTTCAAGGGTACTTCCTCAAGCTGATAGGTGCTATCCGCCAAAAGCCCTAGTCCTACGCCCCCGTTGCAGCGCAGAACCGCTTTTTTCGTCGCCGACAAATAGAGCGGCTGCGGATGGCCTGCCCTGGCAAGCAAAATTTTGTGCTGGACAGAGTCGTAGACGGCGACCAGCATGGTAATGTACGAGCGCGTTTTGGCCAAATCAGTATACAGCAGCTGATTCAACCGCTGCAAAATGTCGTCCGGCGACGCGTTGTTTTGCAGCACCGCCCTTACGGCAATGCGAATGCCTGTCGCCCAAATGCTCGCAGGCAGACCGTGCCCGGATACGTCCGCTACAATAAAACAAGTGTAGCGTTCATCAATCGGGACAAAATCAATGTAATCTCCGCCTACGTAAGTGACCGGAACAAAAACGGTTCTGGCGCGCAATCCGTCCACCCGCCATTCCTCTTTCGGAATCAGCATGGACTGGATTCTGCGAGCCAAGCCCATCTCCAGCTCAAGCTCTTTCAGCTCTGACGACTGGTGCTCATGCAGGCAGCGCAAGATCAATCCCCGCACGGTCACGAGCAGCAGCTGGAAAAACGATTGCTCCAGCTCTTTTGTTTCCATATCGTACTCGTTGCATACAGTCTGAGCCAACAGCCTGACATAGCGGGGTGTCTTGGCGGTGTCCCACTGCTCCGAGACGACAATCCGCTCCTCGACGAAGTGCGCAGCGCCATGGTCGTCGCGTCTGCCCCGCTCCATGTGAAAATAAACATCCCCGTGCTCGGACTCCCAACTGATGCCAATGTAAGCAAGTGTTTTGATTTGATGAAACCAGACATCTACAAGCTCAGTCGTTATGCGGTGAATGCTATCGTAATGGACGTCGCTCACGCTGATTTTGTTGCTCGCAATCAGCAATTCCTCGTAATTTTGCTTGAGTTCCTCAACGAGAGACAGCTGATTGTTCATCCACTCCGTATGGGCGAGCTGCTGGGTAAGCCTCGATTCCAGAGAGCTGACCGACGATAGCGTCTCCGACATGAGATGCTGGTTGTCCCTATTGTTTAAGTATGTCCGAACGCTCGTATAGCCAACAGCTATAGCCAATCCTACTTTAGCATAAAACGGCATTTCCGGCAGCGCAAGCAAGGAAGCAGTGATGACCAGAAGAATCACCTGCACGATGCCTGTGTGCTGCCTTGTGCTCATTTGCCAGTCCATTAAAAGCTGGGCACCCTTGATTTGCGTTTTCGCGCGCAGCGGTCTGTGCGTCAAAAGCAAAAAGAGCAAGGAAACGATGCCCGCCAGATAAGTCCCTGAACAAAACGGCACCCCTAGCCCGTGACCGATCCAGGCGAAAGCAAGAACGAGCAAACTGCCAAGTCCCCAGGCAATCAGTCCGATCCCTTGCAAAAAAGAAATGTCAAACCATCTATGCGGTTGCCGCTGCAAGCCGCACGATAAGAAAATCAAATACACACCTATACCTATCCCTGACAAGTAGAGTGCTATTTTCCAGATCATTCGCTCACCTTTACACGTTCGTCCTAGCCTTCCTGCCCTATACGTTCCCGTTTCCTCCCATTCTCAAACCCATATGTTCAAATATACGTAAACAAGAAAGAAATCTCGTTTTTTCGCTGCGGAAATCTAGGCACTGACCCAGCCCACCTCGCATATGCTGAAATGAGGTGATAACGATGATGAATTTTCGCTGGAAGTACAACCCTACCTACCTGCGAATCAAATATGGATGCAAGCAAGTGTTGATTCCCTTGATGATTTTTCAGTTCATCCGCACCGTCCTGTTTCCCACCTCGTTTGACGTGATCCTTCTCGGCCTGCTCGCCCTTTTGTACGTGGCGATCGTGCTGGAGTGGCTGTAAATGCAAAAAGCAACGCCCCACCTTTGTGAGACGTTGCTCGTCAAAAAGCTTGCTGGACCCAACGATGCAACCGCATCAGACGGTCCATATCTTTTTCCAGGCGCTTCACCGCGTACAGCTCACTCCAATCTTTGCGATTGTGGTAATAGACGTCGATGTCCCTCATGATTCGTTCCGGGTACGACAGGAACGCTGCCAACAGCTCGATTTCTTCCGGTCGCAAGGGAAAAATGGCTGCGTAGCGATGGTACAGCTGGGAGGCGCCTGCTTCATCCCCCGCCAGTTGAAAATACGTCCGGTAAAACAGGGTGAGGTCGCGCACAGGCGTGTCAAAGCTGGCTCGATCAAAATTGAGCAGCTTTCCCTTCCCCGAGCGATCCGGCACGATATGCGCGGGGTGCGGATAGCCGTGAATCAGCGACAGGCGAAAATGCGCGTGTGTCTCATGCCGTTCTTTCCAGTCGGTCAAAAGGTCGGTGGCTGTCTGGCTCATCTCTGTCACAAACGCTTTGTTTGCCAAAAAGACGAGGTCGAACGGAGAAGGATACTGCCGCCCTCCCGCCACTTCCGCCGCCTTTTCCATCTGGCCTTGCCAATACTGCCAGCGATTCAGCAGCGAGTCGATCAGCGGCTCTACCTGTCGCGGATCATCGAAGCGATAGTTTTGCGTCAGATGATGAAGCTCGGCCAGCCGCTCGATGGCTGGAGTTGCCCACGCCAGCGGCTGCTCTGTCCACTCCTCGCTCCCCGGCTGCCAGGGCGTCACATAGTACACCGCATCCCCCAGCACAATAAACGGGTCATCGAATTTCGTATACGTAAAAGGAACCGCTCCATCCCAGCCTCGCTGCTGCAGCTGGCGCAGCATGTCGCTTACGAAAACGAGCCGCTTGGCAGACACGTTCGCCCGCTTGCAGACGTAAGAGCCGTAGGGAGTCGTCGCCTTGAATACGTTTGGTTCTTTTAGAAGATCGATGCTCTGCGCGTACATATCGTACTCTTGAAACAACGGATAAACATCGTCATATCGGCTCATCTACTCCCTCCCTCCTCGTCTGCTCAGCCCGGTACGCAATGTGCTGAAGCAACTGGTCTACCGACTCTTGAATGCGCAGCGCCTGCTCGATCGCTTTTACCGATGCTTCTTCCCTGTTCGCAATCCGTCTGGTGTAGGCTTCCATGCTTTTGTACACTTCGCGAGGACGAGCCATAAAAGCGAGCATGACGGTGTAATCTCCGTAGGTGAGCGGCTTGACCTCCTCGTATCCGTCGAGAAAAGCGTCAATTTGCCCCAGATCTTTATGCGTCAAGTAATGATCCCGCAGAAAACTCGCCACGTCTCTTTGCTGAACGGACAAGGCTGGCCGGAAAAAGCCCCTCAGGTACAGCTCGCCTTTCACCATGCCCCAATTGTCCCGCAGCAGCTCCCGATGCGACACACTGACGGTTTCCGGCGTAATACTCGGATGAGTGAGCATGGCCGAAGAGCGCTCCATTCGCTGAAGCATCGGCTGCATCAACTCTGCTACCCATCTTTTTTCTCCCGGCTCGCGTCCGTGCTTGTTCCGAAACGCTTCTGCGAACGCCTTGGCCTTCGTCCATTTGGCATCTGCACCGATTTGCTCTTGCTTCAAGTAATCGATCCCCGACAAGATGGGACTTTCCTGCTGAGACAAGTGCATCATGCCAATGACTCGGCCACACCTGTAAGCCCATTCCGTCCCAGGCTCGCACGCTTCGATGTGCCGGGCGTGGTCGGTCATGGTGACGCCACGCTTGCCTACAACCAGAAACGGCTTGGTCTCTCGCGTACGTATGAACCTTTCCACTACGCGAAACCCCTGACGAGCCAATCGCTCGCGCCAGGCAAACGACCA
Source organism: Brevibacillus sp. FSL K6-0770 (assembly GCF_038000275.1). NCBI lineage: Bacteria > Bacillati > Bacillota > Bacilli > Caryophanales > Paenibacillaceae > Brevibacillus > Brevibacillus sp. FSL K6-0770. The sequence goes on along the minus strand of NZ_JBBOBQ010000001.1, from coordinate 1,864,716 downwards.
GCGCATCACATCCACACGCGGCCAGACGTGGAGTTCCTTGGGGCCCCGGTTAGTCTCCAGTAAATAGCAGTCATCGAGCGGCGTGATTCGAATCACGCGCGCCCGATAATGCTGGCAAACTTCGGAGAGATCGATCTTATCCACGGTCCCCCACTCCTTTATTGCGGGATGTACAAAATTTGTCCCGCGACAACCTGTTCGGAAGCGAGCCTGTTCACTTCCACGATTTTGGACACTGGCAACGAATAGCGCTGGGAAATATGCTCCAGCGTCTCGTCACGCTGAATGATGCACATCTTCAACTGACTTGTGCTCTCTTCCTTGCGCCGCACGAACGAGGTGAGATTATGCATCGCCTCCATCGTCCCGGGACTCGCCCCCACTGAAGAGCCGTGGCGGGAGGTGCTGGACGAGGACTCCGCTTCGCTGGCTTGCGCTTCCTGTTTGGCGCGACTGGCTTGCGAAAAGATGGTGGTGATGTTGACATTGGCCTTCTCTTCGCGGGAAGCCTTGCCGGAAATGGCTACTTTCAGCTCTGTCTCTTCCACCACTTCTGGCTGCGCAATTACTGGCTCTGCTTCCTCTTCCTCGAGGTCGGCATGCACTTCTTGTACGGCATTCGCATCGTAGGCAGACTCGTCAGGCTCACTCGCTACCGGAGCGTAATCAATCTCGTTCTGTTCGTGGATGGCAAGCACAGGTTCATCCGCGTCATGCTGTTTTCTCTCCTGCTCGCGGGCCTGAACATCCTGATAGGCAAGCGCATCGTACGCAGGGGAGTCGTACTGAGCCTCAGCCTGACCGTGCGTTTCGTAAGCGGCAGGATCGGCCATCCACGCTTTTTGCGGCTCACTTTGCGCCACCTCCTGCACCTCGCCATAATGTTCCTGCACTTCCCCGTATTGCGACGGGATATCCTCAGGATCGCTGTAGGCAATCGCGGGAGCGTCGAAAACGGACGGCGATTCAGTCGAGTCATAAGAAGCTGGCAATGCCTGCCGTTCCAGTTCTGCTTCGAGCGCACTCAGCTTTTCCTCGATTTCGTCCAGAGAGGCAGGTGAAGCGTACTCCTGATACGATTCGTCCGTCGCATGGGCGTATTCCCAGGCTCTCGCTTCCTCTGCAGCCGGTTCCTGATCGGCTGACGCTGGCTGGGCAGCCTGTTGTTCGCCCAAAAGAATCCCCATGATTTTCAAATCTGCATCAATCAGCATTTGATGCGGAGATTCCAGCTTGTAATCAAAGCTGTCTACAATCGCGTAAATGTCGCCAATTTCCGCAATCCGGTCCAACGGAATCGTAATGTTCAACGGGATGCGATGGCCGATTTGCTCCTCCCAGCCGTACTGCACCTCTTCCGACGCTTCCTGACGAAACGGCGGAAAAGTTACTGCCTCAACCAGAGTTTCCGTTCCGCCGCTGTTCGCTTCTGCGGCCTCCCTGATCGGCTCGTATTTTCCTACCAATTGCAAGCAACCCGTGATCGAGACATACGAATCGTTTTCCAGAACCTCGACATCAGGCACCAGTTCCAGCTCTTGCAATTCGCCGATTCCGGCTCTATCGGATGAGAGGAAAATGGTCTCCTTGATGGCAAACGAAAGCAGCCCATCCTGTAACGCCATTCGTGCTCCTCCTTTTCGAAAACTTGGGCTCCGCCAAGCTTTTTTTTGGGCGATGCCTTTGATGCGCCAAGGTCGATACGAGTTGTACAGGCATCCGATCGACCGAGTGCAGGACATTTCCCTATACTATATGGACAGGACGAGCCGTTTAGCACCGAAAAAAGGAAAAACCGGGGTTAGCTCCCCGGTTGCACAGATGCGATCCATTCCAATATGGCTTTTTTTCCTTGGGCAATACAATCCGGCACACCTACACCGTCGTAGGATGCCCCTGCCACCATGACCCCCGGCAGGCTGGCTTTCAGCTTTTGTTTCACGTCCCGCACCCACGCCTGATGTCCGACTACATATGGAATCGCGTTTTGCAGACGGGTGACACTGTAAAACTCCGGCTCTTGACGGATGGTCATGATCTTGCGCAAATCGCGCAGCACAACTTCCAGAATCTCTTCGTCGGTCATCTGCATAAAGGCTTGCTCTGTCGCTCGCCCGACGAAGCTTCTCAAGAGCGCCTTGTTGTTCGGCACCATGTGCGGCCATTTCCGATGCGCCCACGTACACGCCGTAATCGTCGCACCGGAGTGGCGCGGCACGATGAAGCCTGTCCCTTCCATCCCCAGCTCGATCCCGCTCTCCGGAAAAGCCATGGCAATCGTCGCTACCATGTGCGGCTTGGCGTTCTCCAGTGCCGCAACATTGGCAAAAGGCCGCAGCAAAGGCTCCGAGACAGCGTGGGGTACGGTGAACAAAACGGCGTCCGTCTCAAGCAGCTGACCGTTTGTCAAAGCGAGCGCATACTTGCCGTCTGGCCGTTTTTCCAGCTTGGTGACCCCTGTGCCTTTCAGCAACACTTCACTAGGCAAGCTTTTTTCAATGCCTTCCACCAACGATTGCAATCCGTTCGCAAGCGTCAGGAAAATGCCTTTTGGCTTGCCAGGTGCTTTCGACTGCGGGCGCGAATGCTTCATCGCGAGAATCAGGCTGCGGTGCTGCTTTTCCATTTGCGCGAACTGCGGAAAGCTCGCCAGCAAGCTGAGGTGGTCGAGATCCCCGGAGTAGACGCCTGACAGAAGCGGAGAAATGAGGTTGTCGATCACTTCATCCCCCAGCCTGCGCCGGAAAAATTCGCCTACGGAAATATCCGCATCGCCTTTGGAGGCAGGCAAAATCAAGTCGGCTGCTGCGCGGATTTTGCCTGGCCACGAGATCAGGTCTGTCGTCACAAACGGCATCAGCTTGGTCGGCACCCCCATCACGGCGCCTTCCGGAATCGGCTGCAAGCGATTTTTGTGCCAAATGTAAGCCTGTCCGGTGCTGTTGCGCACCAGTTCATGCGCAAGCCCCAAATCGGCTGCCAGCTCGCCTGCGCTCGTTTTCCGCTCCAAAAACGAATCCGGTCCCAGCTCGATGACAAAGCCTTCGTGCCGCCACGTCTTGATCTTTCCGCCCAGGTGATCCTGCTGTTCGAGCAGCTGATAGGAAATCGGCAGCCCTTTTGCTTCGATCTCTTTTTGCAAGTAAAAAGCAGCGGTCAATCCGGTGATGCCGCCGCCAACAATCGTTACATGATAAGATTTCTCGCTCATGTGATCAATCCCCTAGTTCGCCAGCTTTTTCCCGATCGCATCAGCCAGACAGGAAATAAACGCAGGTCTGGCGTTAGGCATCGGAGGGCGATGGTAGTGAACACCCAGCTCTTCCGTTACTGCCTTGCATTCCATATCATTGTCAAACAACACTTCGAGGTGCTCGGCTACGAACCCGACCGGACAATAGACGAACGACTGGTAGCCGTGCTCTTTGTACAAGTCTCTCGTCAAATCTTGAACGTCTGGCCCAAGCCACGGCTCTGGCGTGTTGCCCGCACTCTGCCAGCCGATAGCATAGCGGGAAATTCCGGCCTGCTCGGCAATCAGCTTGGCTGTATCCTCCAGTTGCTGCGGATAAGGATCGCCAGACTTCAAGATTTTTTCAGGGAGACTGTGGGCAGAGAAGATGACGACGGCTTGTCCGCGTTCTTCTTCCGGCATCGAGGCAAACGTACCCGCAATCGCTTTCGCCCAGTATTCAATGAAGCCCGGTTCCAAATACCAGCTCTCGATGCTCTCGATTTTCGGGCCTTGGATCGATTCGGAATGCTCCTGCGCTCTGCCGTTGTACTCTTTTACGCTGTAGCTGGAGTAATGCGGAGCGAGAACCAGACTTACCGCCTCTTCAATACCGTCTCGCTTCATCTGCTCGACAGCATCCTCGATGAACGGGGCAATATGCTTCAACCCCAAGTATCCGACAAACTCCCGATCGGGATAACGCTTGTTCAGTTCCGCAGTCAGCGCTCGCACCTGCTCGTCCGTAATATCCGCAAAACGGTTCAGCCCATCTACCGCCTCATAGCGGGCTCTCAAGTCGTCAAGCAGTTCTTGCGGCGGTTTGCGGCCGCGGCGAATGTGCGTGTAGTATGGTTCGATTTGCTCAGGGCTGCGCGGCGTTCCATACGCCATCAGCAAAAGCCCTGTTTTTGGCTTCGACATTTCCAACCCCTCCTGGTCACACGTCCCGTTTGTAGCTATGAATGAACGCGGTCAATTTTTGCAGCGTTTCTACCTTGGCGTCAGGGAATACACCGTGCCCCAGATTGAAAATGAAACCTGGCTGTTTTGTACCTTCGTCGAGAATCTCTTTCGCTTTTGCTTCGAGCTTCTCCCAAGGAGCAAGCAGCAGCGTCGGGTCGAGGTTGCCCTGGAGCGTTTTGGTCACACCCATATTGCGCGCTGTCGTGATGGAAGTGCGCCAGTCCAGACCGACGACATCCACAGGCAAGCGGTTCCAATCCAGCAAAAGATGACCCGCACCGATTCCGAAGTAGATGGTCGGCACTCCTGTTTCTTTCAGCGCTTGAAAAATCCGGGTCATGACAGGCGTTATGTACTCGCGATAATCTTCGTCGTTCAACGCGCCTACCCATGAGTCAAACACTTGAACCGCTTGCGCCCCGGCCTTGATTTGCGCCTTCAGGTACGTGATCGTCAAGTCGCCGAGCTTCTCCATCAGCGCCTGCCAAGCTGCTGGTTCCGTGTACATGAAAGCTTTGGTCTTGTGGTAATGCTTGGAAGGGCCGCCCTCGATCATGTAGCTGGCAAGGGTGAACGGCGCTCCCGCAAAACCGATCAGCGGAACAGACAACTGCTCGCGCAACAGCTTGATCGATTCCAAAATATACGGCACGTGCGTTTCCGGCTCCAGGTCGAGCAGGCGCTGCACATCCGCCAATGACTCAATCGGATTGGCAATCACCGGGCCAATTCCCGACTCGATGTTCACGTCGACACCAATCGGTTTTAGCGGGGTCATGATGTCCGCGAACAAAATGGCGGCATCTACGCCCAACTGGTCTACAGGCAGGCGTGTCACTTCTGCGCACACTTCCGGTATGTAATTCATCTCAAAAAAGGTATACTTCGCGCGAATTGCGCGGTATTCGGGCTGGTATCGTCCCGCCTGGCGCATGTACCAGACAGGGACATGCTCTGTCGCCTCCCCGCGGCATGCTTTCAAAAACGTATCGTTAAATGGTTTTGAAGTCATGAATAATCCTCTCTTTGCACAATAATCTGTCCCATCAATATGATACCACTGGGCATTCGACAAGTAATGACTCTTTTGTGTCAAAATCTTTTCGTTTCGCGCTTTCCAATCCTATCCACCATTGTTGCCAAACTTCTTCTATTGAATGCGGATATCTCCCGTAGAAGTCTTGACATACACCTTCGGCCCCGCTGTTCCGAGCGTTCCTTTCATGTAATACCTGTCTTTTTCCTCGTAGGACATCCCTTGCCAGCCAGCCTCGATCGTTCCCGTATCTGTGGAAAGTTCCAGTTGCGCCTTTTCCGGCTGCTTTTCCACTTCCATCCGCACATCGCCCGTATCGGTCCGGATTGTCGTATTTTGCGTCAACTCAGGCAAAATCAGCTTGTCGATGTCTCCTGTGGCCGTGTCGATCGTTACAGCGGCGCGGATTCCGGCAAGCTGCATATCCCCCGTGTCGGTCTGTATGTCCAGCCGCTCACCCGCGAAGCCGTTCAACTCCAAATCACCCGTGTGAGACGCGATGTCGGCTTTTCTCGCAGTCAACGCCCCGCTGGTGATATTGCCTGTGTCGGTTTTCAAGCGAATGCTCTCATACTGCTTTTCCGGCAACGTCACTTCCAGCTTCAAGTCGTCGTTGCCTATATAGAAAAGGCTCACGCGCAGCTTTTCCTGAACGTACACCACAAGCGTCCCGTCCGGCCTTACTTCGCTCGTAAATTGCAGGCGATCTTTTTGCATCTCGGCAACTTCTCCGACGAGCCGCACAGTCGCTTTCTCTACTTTTGCCGGCGTAATGACCAAATCTGCGGTTCCTGTGCTCACATCCACTGCCTTGAAATCTTGCTCAATCGTTTGCTGCTGCTCGACTTTTTTTAGCGAGAAGGCGAAATATTCTTGCTTGGAAAACAGCCAAACAAGCCCGCACACCCCGATGATAAACAGCAGAAAGCTGATGCCGAACAGCTTTTTTCCCCAATTTTTCATCTTATTTCCCCCTGATCATCTGCACGTTAAATTGCAGATACTTTAGGAACATGCTGTAAATCCACTTGGTGAAGCGCAGCAAGCCTACCGTGAGCATTCCTCCCAGTCCGACCGATACAAGGCTGCCAAACAAGAGCAAGAGCCGTTCCTGCGACGGTTCGGGATACCCGTATTCCATCAAAATGCCAAACGGTGCCACCAGAAGCGAGAAGGAGACGGCATAGCAGGCGATCAGCACGCCGATCAAGCCAAAAAACGGCCCGAGGACAAACAGCAGATTGAAAAAGCCCAGACTGATCGTGGCGAGAATGGCTCTGGACATATTGCTTACCGATGCGTTGGACTGCGCCTGATCAATCCGGTAGCCGGCCAAAAGCTCTCTGGCAATCGTTTTTGGGCTGCCCAGGCTTTCCGCAATTTCATGCTCACTTTTTCCTTGCTTGATCCCGATCAAAAAATGTTCGGTATAATCAGCCAGGATGTCCAGACGCTCTTTGTCAGGCAAATCGCCAAGCAACGCGCCCAGCTCATCCATAAACTCACGTCTTGTCATACCCCAGTCCCTCCTCTATCATTTCGTTGACCCCGCGGTTGAATATGCGCCACTCCAGCACGAGATCATTCATGTAGCGTCTTCCCTGCTCGGTCAGCCGATAATATTTTCGTGGCGGCCCTTCTTGCGATTCTGTCAGATAGGTTTCAAAAAAGCCTTCCAGGGTCAATCGGCGCAGCAAAGGGTAGACGGTCCCTTCCGCAATATGAAACTTCTCGGAGATGCTCGCGACCAGTTCATATCCGTATCTGTCGCGTTTGGCGGTCAACACGAGAACACACAGCTCCAGGACACCTTTTTTAAACTGTACGTTCATTGTCCATCACCCATGTCAAAGCTTACCAAATTGCTACTGTATATTGCAAGGTACTTTATGATAGAAAAGACAGGGAAGTGAACATCTTCCCTGTCTGATCCGTCACAACCTTTATTTTACTTCGACAATACGTCCTTCTACTTTCGGATTGACCACTTTGCGCTTCATCAATCCTTCTTCCACGATGCTGTACATGGACAAGCCTGTGTTGAAGAACGGCTTTTTAAAGGACTCGTAGCCATCGCCGCCAGCTGCCAGGAAGTCGATGGTCGCTACTTTGTAAGTTTTGGTCAGGTCAAGCGGCTTGTCGCCTACCTTCACTTCCAGGACGCGCTCGCCAACCGGTTTTGTCGGGTTGTAAGTAAAGCTCATGCCGCTGATTTGCGGGAAGCGTCCTGCTCCTGTGCCCACTTGGCTCACGCCGTTTTCCAGCGCCTGCTTCAGCTCTTCTCCCGTCACTTCCACAACAGACAGTGTGTTGTTTTCAAACGGGAGCAGCGTGTACAGGTTTTTCTTTGTAATGTCTCCAGCCGGAAGCTGTGTACGGATACCGCCGCCGTTTGCCAGCGCTACATCCGCTTCATGTCCTTTGATCGACTTCGTGCGCTCCAGCATGATATCGGTAATCAGGTTACCTACGTTGGTTTCCTTCGCGCGTACGAGCGTGCGGTCGCCGTCCAGTGGAACCTCGGATTTTGCAATGACCACATTCATGACGGAATCAATTTTCTTCACAATTTCCTGAACCATTTTGTCAACTTCCGGATCGGCAACGACAGTTTCATCGTATTCTTTCAAGCCGCCGCTGAATGCAACCAGCTCTTTGCCCAGGTAGTACAGGTCAGCGCGTCCCAAAGACTTGCCGTATTCCCAGTCCTGAACGATGTATGTGCCGTTGACCAGCTCAGGCTCTTTCAGTGGCGTATGGGAGTGGCCGCCGACGATCAGGTCGATGCCAGGAACGTTTTTCGCGATTTCGCGGTCCACATCTACCCCGATATGGGAGACGACGATGACGTGATCGACTTCTTTTTTCAGTTGCGGCACAACTGCTTTTGCCACTTCAACCGGGTTCTTGAAGGTCAGACCCTTCACGTTGTCAGGGTGAGTCAAAACAGGAGTATCTTCAGCCACAAAGCCGACAAACGCGAATTTTTTGCCGCCGATTTCAGCCTTGAAGGTTGGCAGCAACAGCTCTTTGCCATCCGCTTTGAACACGTTCGCGGAAATGACCGGATGTTCCAGCATGTCGCGCAGTTTCAGCAATTGCTCGTAGCCGAAGTCAAACTCGTGGTTGCCCGCTGCCATCACATTGTAGTCGAGGCTGTTCAGGATTGGAACGACGGATTCGCCCTTGAACTGGTTGACGAATACGGTTCCTTGGAACGTATCACCTGCATCCAGCAAAAGGAAGTTGTTGTTTTCCGCACGCCATTCTTTCAGCAAGGTAGCGATTTTAGCGAAGCCAAATTCTTTTTGGCTTTTGTCTTCCTGAATGTGTCCGTGCGTATCGTTTGTGTGAGCGATGGTTACGTGTGTCGTCGCAGCGTCACCCAACGCCTGGAAAAACTCTCCGCGCGTCACGTTCGCCTTGTTTCCGAAAGTGACTTTGTAGCCCAGCTTTTCAGCCATTTGCGTCAGTTTTGCAGAAGTGACCACTTGAGTCGGATTTTTGAAGTCGTCCTGGGATACTGCCCCTTGGCCTTTTGCCCAGTCCAGGTAAGGAGTTGCCCAGTGCGCGCCTTTTGCTGCCGCACCGATTTGAGCGCCTTTGAGTTTGGAGAATACAACGGTTGCCTCAGCGAGCGTTACGGTACGATCCAGAGCCAGGTCGCCGTTTTGCCCTGCTGTTACGATCGCTTTTTTCACCATCCAGTCCACGTGTTTGACAGGATGCAGTGGAGCTGCGAGTGCGGAGGACGACAGCAACGATGCGAAGACAACCGATGCAAACGCCATCATGGTAATGCGACGTGCTTTTTTCATAGGAAATTCCCCTCTCATCTATGTATGCAAAAAGATAGGATAACGCTTCCATTATAGCAAAATTTGCTAGGCTGATGGTGCAGATTTGCTGTTTTTTCCGACAAAATCGGCTATGGCTTCTGACAGTTGCTCCGGCGCTTCCAGCATCCCCATGTGTCCGGCATCAGGCAACAACCTATGAACCACATGACTTCGTTCCACAGTGAACGTTTTTTCTACCGGAATGATCTGGTCTTTTGCCCCTGCAACCAAAAGCACAGGCAGCGCTGTCTCTTGCAAAACGCGATTGCGGTCCGGGCGATCTCGCATCGCATAAAGCGTTTGAATCGCGCCAACCGGACTGGTGGCGAACCCGATGTCTTTTGCGGTTTGGACCTCTTGCGTGAGTGAAGCGACGTGATCAGGTGCAAACAGCTTGGGCACAAGCGCTTTGATAAACGGCTCCATCCCGTTTTCGCGAATGCTGTCGGCTCCTTTGTTGCGATTCGCCTTGGCCGCTTCGTCATCCGGGAACGGCGTGGAGTGAATCAGCCCGAAGCTTGCCAGCTTGTCCGCGTGCTTTTCAGCAAAAGCGAGTGTCACATAGCCGCCGAGCGAATGGCCGAACAGATGGAATTTCGCAAGCCCTGCTGCTTCCGCCCAAAGCGCGATGTCCTCGGCAAACCGTTCCATGGAATAAGGCTCGTCCGGAGCAGCGCTGTGGCCGTGTCCCCGCAAATCAACAGCCAATACACGGTGAGTGCGGGACAACAACGGGATCAGCTTGTCCCAGTAGCGCGAGCTGCCGCAGAAGCCGTGCAAGAGAACGACCGCTTCCCCTATGCCCTCCTCTACATAGGCGAGCTTGACTCCGTTTGTCAGTTGAATTTCTTTTCGCATGTGCATCGCTCCTTGGTGATTGGTTCAGCCTGCCCGCGTGCCAGTTGCCAGCGCTGACTGCAACGCTTGAAAAAACAGCCTCCTCCAGGCCATCTGTTCAACTTCATTTACTAGATGGGTCAAGCACTCCAACGCTACCCGAAATGCTTGGAAATCCGCTTCAATGCCTTTTTCAAATGCTTGCGACGGCACAGCAGCACTTTTTCGATAAACCGTTTTTCTGCCCGGGTCAACAAGCCCTTCGGTACTCGGCGAATCGCTTTTTTGAGCTTTCCTTTGGGCAAGGACTGGATTTTCTTGACCATTTTTTCCAGTTGCTTGCGGTTGTCGCGGGTAAAGCGCTTCAGCCCTTTGGGAATGCGCTGTTTTTTCTTTTCGCCGGAATGCAGGCAAAACTTGTAGGCTTTTTTGCAGGAAAACTTTTTCCTGGCGCGGCGCAGATTCCATTTAGTAGGATTACCAAACAAGGAAATCCCATGATCGATTCCGTACCATTTGTACTTCTTCCACGACTTTTTCTTGTGCAGAATCAGGTTGCGGTTGGAGCGATCCGGGTTGAGAATCCAGGCGTCAAAAGCGACGAGCCGCGCCAGCTTTTTGGCCCCTTTGATGTGCTTGTGCGGTTTTTTCAGCCATTGCTTTTTGACTTTTTTCCAGTGGATCACCTTGCTGCCTTTGCCCTTGATGGAAATAATTCCACGCTTGATCCGGCCGTTTGGCCCGCGCACATGGGCTTGCATCACTTTTGCGACAGGCACCCCGAGGCTTTTCGCCAAATGCGCGGCGATGTACTCGTTTGCTACGAGAATGCGGTAATTTTTGCGATGATGCCGATATACCGTCGATTTGAAGTATCCCTTGCGTCCTTTGCGGCTTTTGACCTTCCAGATCAGTCGGCCGTACCGTTTACGCAGGCGCTTCCGATAACGCCATCTCAATCTCACCACCTGTACACCTCTTCCCTGTTTTTTAACAGTATACGAATTTGGGTGCAGAATGGTGAAATCAAAAGGAACATCACCTCGCCAAAAAGCAAAAAGAGGTGTTGTTCCCTTGTCGCTTAGCGGAGCGGAATGAAAATTTCGTACGTATTCTCCGCTCTTTGCCGGGGATGCACGGAAGGAATGAAGCGCTGGTCGTACCGTTCCATGCGCAAAGCTTGCGGATCGACCTGGTGGCCGTGTGCGTCAAGCCAGCCAAACAACTGACGGTACGTGTCCTGCACCGTCTCCATCGGTCCTGCATGGGTGAAGCGGGCGTACGTTCTGGCTGGCAGCGTGAACCCGACCATGCCAGGAGGAATTTTTTCAAAGCCTTCTACCTCTACCACGATATACTCGGTATACATTTGGTACGTCTGGTTCTCGTCACTGATGTCATAGCGCACGTTGGGCTGCACCATAAGCGGAATCTCCTTTTGTCGCTGCAAAAACGTTTCCCACAGCTTGGGCATGTGCTCGATCAACATGGAAAACGAGCCGGAAAAGCTGAGTCCTACCACGTGTTTTTCTGGCACCTGTACAATTGTTCCTTCCATGACTCCACCTCGCTCTTTTTTGCTCCCCTCGTATTCTCATCCGTTATGGCAATATCCTGCTTCTTCCAGCCGATCTTTACAAAAAAACTAAAAAACACCTCCTGCGCAGTTACAGAAGGTGTCGCTCTCTTGTTTATTCAGCTTCCAGCGCCTTTTTCATAGCGCGGTAGCTCGCTTCAATCGTCCGTTCAATGTCCTCTTCCGTATGTGCCAAGGAAACGAACATCCCTTCAAACTGGGACGGCGGGATCATGACGCCTTCTTCCAGCAAATAGCTGAAGTAAGCCGAGAAGCGTTCCAAATCAGCTGTTTTCGCCGTCTCGTAGTTGATGACTGGCGTATCGGTAAAGAACAGGCATACCATGGAGCCAACCCGGTTGAGCGTGTGCGGGATACCCAGCTTGCGAGCATTTTCTGCCAGTCCCTCACCCAGTCGCGCAGACAGCTTTTCCAAATACTCGTAAGCACCTGGCTTGCTCAGCTCTTGCAAGGTAGTCAAGCCTGCCGCCATCGCCAGCGGGTTGCCGGACAGCGTTCCCGCCTGATAGATCGGTCCTGCCGGGGCAATCTGCTGCATGATTTCCCGTTTGCCGCCGTACGCTCCCACCGGAAGACCGCCGCCGATGACTTTGCCCATCGTGGTCAGGTCAGGCGTGATGCCGTACAGTTGTTGAGCGCCGCCAAGCGCTACACGGAAGCCTGTCATGACTTCATCGAAAATGAGCAACGCGCCGTATTGCTTGGTGATTTCACGCAGCCCCTCCAAAAAACCGGGCTGTGGCGGCACTACGCCCATGTTGCCTCCGATTGGCTCGACAATGACCGCAGCCAGATCGTCGCCAAAATGCTCGAAAGCGAGCTTGACGCTGTCCAAATCGTTGTATGGCACTGTGATTGTATTCACAGCGGTTCCTTCTGGCACGCCCGGACTATCCGGCAAACCGAGCGTCGCTACGCCAGAACCGGCTTTGATCAGCAGACTGTCGGCATGGCCGTGGTAACAGCCTTCGAACTTCATGATTTTGTTGCGCTTCGTGTAGCCGCGGGCGAGACGCAGAGCGCTCATCGTCGCTTCTGTGCCCGAGTTGACCATGCGCACAACTTCCACGGATGGAACCAGCTCACATACGAGCTTCGCCATCTCGGTTTCGCGCTCTGTCGGAGCACCGAAGCTGGTTCCGAGCGCAGCGACTTCCGTAATCGCCGCCAGCACGCGCGGATGCGCATGACCGAGAATCAGCGGTCCCCACGAGCCGATATAGTCGATGTAGCTGTTGCCGTCCACATCAAAAATGCGGGAGCCTTCCCCTTTTTCAATGTAGACAGGATTGCCGCCCACACTCTTGAACGCCCGCACCGGGCTGTTCACTCCACCAGGTATGTAATGCTGTGCTTCTGCAAACAACTGAGTCGATTTTTCTCTCATCATCTTTTGCTCACCTCGCCAGCCATTTTGCTACATCTTTGGCATGATACGTAATAATCAAGTCTGCGCCAGCCCGTTTGAAGCCAAGCAGCGCCTCCATTACGATGCGCTCTTCATCAATCCAGCCGTTGAGGGCTGCCGCTTTGACCATGGAGTATTCGGCACTCACGTTGTAGGCGACGATCGGCAGGTTGAAGTTCTCGCGCAGGCGCAGCACCATGTCCATGAAAGCCAGACCTGGCTTCACGATCAAAAAGTCTGCCCCTTCTTTTACATCAGAAGCCGCTTCTCGCAGTCCTTCCCGTGCGTTTGCCGCGTCCATCTGGTAGCTTTTGCGATCGCCGAATTGCGGTGTCGAACCAGCGGCATCGCGGAATGGGCCGTAGAAGGCGGAAGCGTATTTCACTGCGTAGGACATGATCGGAATATGGGAAAAGCCTGCTTCATCCAAAGCTTCGCGGATCGCAACGACAAATCCGTCCATCATGTTGGACGGAGCGATGATGTCAGCGCCCGCTTTTGCCTGGGAGACCGCTGTTTTTGCCAAAAGTTCAAGCGTCTCGTCGTTGACGACTTCGCCATTGTGAATGACGCCGCAATGACCGTGGTCCGTGTACTCACACAGGCACGTATCGGCAATCACGATCATTTCCGGGTGGGCTTCCTTGATCTGACGGATGGCTTGCTGCGTAACCGCATCGTCGTTGTACGCCTCTGTCCCGCAAGCGTCTTTGTGCTCCGGCACCCCGAACATCAGCACGGACTGGATTCCCAGCGCCACAATCTCTTTCATTTCTTCCGCCAAAACATCCAGAGAGAACTGGTACACGCCTGGCATCGAAGCAATTTCATTTTTGATGCCGGTTCCTTCCACGACAAACAAAGGATAAATCAGATCTTCCAGGTGAATGTGATTTTCTCGTACCAGATTGCGCATAGCCGCGCTTTGGCGCAGACGGCGATGACGGTCAAATGTAAGTGCCATGTCAATTCCCTCCCAGATTCTCTAGTAAAGCTTCTAACAGTCCATCCACCGTGTACTCGCTCGCGACCACATCGACAACAAGCCCGTTCTGTCTGGCTGTATCAGCTGTGATCGGACCGATGCAGGCGATCCGCACCTGATCGAGCCAGCCTGGGGTCGCATAAGGCGACATCGCCTGGATGAAGTGAGTCACGGTAGACGAGCTGGTAAACAAGATGACATCAATGCGGCCTTGCTGCAACTCTTTTGCCGCTTCCGGCGCAAGCGATGCGTCGATGACCGTATGATAAACGTCCACCTCTGTCACCGCAAGCCCTCGTTCTTGCAATTCGGCTGGCAGCGCTTTGCGGGCAATGTCCGCTCGCGGCAGCAAAACACGCTGGCCAGGACGCAGCTGTTCGTGCAAACTGGCGAGCAATCCCTCGGCTACGTAGTCGGAAGGGATCACGGCAACCTCAAGACCGTGGCTGGTCAGAGCCTGAGCCGTCTTGGGACCGACTGCGGCAATCCTCCCTGCGAATGCTTGAAGACCGACTTCCAGCTGCTGCATCCGATCCAGAAAAAACCGCACGCCATTGACACTCGTAAAAATGACCCACTCATAGCTGGACAACTCGGCGATGGCTTCATCCAGCCTCGCATTGTCCGCAGGCGGGATCATTTTCAGAAGCGGAAAGGCATAAGCCTCTCCGCCCAAATGTTCGATTTTGTCCACCAGTTCCTGAACCTGGCTTTTGGCGCGCGTCACCATGATCTGCTTGCCTGTCAGCGGCCCGCGCGATCCGACGGCTGTCATTCCTGGTTCTCCCGCAAAACTTGTGCGAGCACCTCGCCCGCTCCTTGCGCGAGCAGCGCTTCCGCCACCTGAACGCCGAGCGCCAGCGCATCCGTGCCTGTCGCCGTGTTTTTGAACAGCTGTTTTCCATCCGGCGAGCCGACCATGCCTGTCAAAGTGATCTGCTTCGCCTCATCCACGGTCGCATACGCCCCGATCGGAACTTGACAGCCGCCTTGCAGCTTGTGCAGGAAGCTGCGCTCGGCTGTAACAGCCAGACGCGTAGGCTCATCATCAAGCTGTTTCAACAGGGCCAGCGTCTCTTCATCATCCGCGCGGCATTCGATGGCGAGCGCACCCTGTCCGACAGCTGGCAGGCTGATTTCCACGGGCAAATATTGCGAAATGTTTCCCGCATACTGGACGCGCTCCAGACCCGCTGCCGCCAAAATGATCGCATCAAAGTTGCCTTCTTCCAGCTTGCGGATGCGCGTATCAATGTTTCCACGCAGCGACTCGATCTGAATGTCCGGGCGATGCGCGAGAATTTGCGCACTGCGGCGCAGACTGCTGGTTCCGACCAGCGCCCCCTCCCGCAGCTCATCAAGCGTTTTTCCATCCAGGGAAAGCAGGACGTCCCGCGGGTCAACGCGCTTCGGAATCGCCCCGATCACGAGTCCTTCCGGCAATTCGGCTGGCATGTCTTTCAAGCTGTGCACCGCCAAATCCGTTTCCTTGTCGTACAAAGACTGTTCGATTTCTTTGACGAACAAGCCTTTTCCGCCCACCTTGGACAGAGTAACATCGAGAATCCGGTCGCCTTTTGTCACAATCTCATGCAGTTCAAAATCAGCTTCCGGCGCGATTTCCTGCAGTTTCGCTACAACCCACTTCGTCTGGGTGAGCGCCAGCTTGCTGCGCCGCGTACCCACTTTCCATTTTCCCATGACAGCCTCCTTGATGAACAGCCGCTACCACCAGCTGTGAAATGTAGATGTCGTGATTCCTAAGAAATTGATGAGCAAAAGCAAAAACGCCAAGACGTTCCATTGCGCCATCCTGCGCATTTGCATCGTATCGCGAAATCGCTTGTACAGCCAGAACGAATAGCTGGCCAAGACGAGCAAAGAGAGCACGACTTTGGAATCCAGCAAAAATTTCTCCGGCAGTACCATTTTTCCCCAAATGATCCCCAGCACAATCGAGAGCAGCAGCATCGGCACACCGAGCATATTCATCCGGTAAGCGTAGCCCTCCAATTGATCGAGACTGGGCAATCTGCGCAAAAGCGGAGTCCAGCGGCGCTCCTTGAGCATCTTATGCTGCAACAGGTACATCGCTGAAAAGATCATCGACAGCGAGAAAGCTCCGTAGCTGAACATCGCCAGCGTCACATGTGTCAACAGAAGCTCAGAGGTCAGCACACTGGATACAGCGACGATGGGCGTCTCTGGCAAAAACATCGACATGACCAGGACGACAAATCCGATGATATTTGTAAAAAAAACCAGTAAATCAATGCGAAAAAAATAGTGAATGGCAAGCGACAGACTTACCAGCACCCATGAGTAAAAAAACAGCGTCTCAAACAGTGTAATGACAGGAAAATAAGCTTTCATCACCGTTTGCGACACAAAAAAAGCGGTTTGCAAGGCCCAAACGACAATAAGCAACCCGAAAGCCAAACGATTGACTTTCCGGTTGCTTTGCAAGAAGTCGTTAAAATAGAAGAGAACACTTGCAGCGTAGAGAAAGATCGTCAGGTCGTAGATCCATCTCACCTCGGCCATGCACTCTCTCCCCTCTTTCCCTATCGGTTTCTATCGATGGCAGTATCGTTTTTGCAAAGAAGGTTGTTAGTCCGGCAGGCGGGAAGCCAATACCTTTTCACGAGCTGCTGGTTGTTTTGTTTTATCGTCTGCCCAGATCGCCTCCTGCTCTTTGCGTTCCAGGATTTCTTCCAGAGCAAACATCTTGGTGAAAATGTCCAGCACTTCTTCTCCGGATTTGGTAGCTGCCATCTCCTTCAGACGGACAACCGGATCATGCATTAGCTGATTGACGATCCCTTTTGTCGTCTTGCGGATGATGTGCATCTCGCGCTCCGTCAAGTTTGGCAGCTTGTTTTCAATCTTGCGCATCGCTTCGCCTTGAATGGTGAGCGTTTTTTCACGCAGGGCAGCGATCAGCGGCGCTACTCCGAGCGTCTGGTACCAGGCGGTAAACGCCATGATTTCCTCTTCGATCATAGCCTCCAGTCGCTCCGCTTCCCGCGAGCGCTCTGCGACGTTGCTTGCGACGATGCCTTCCAGATCATCGATATCGTACAAAAAGACGTTATCCAGATCGTGCAGATCAGGGTTCAGGTCACGGGGAACCGCAATATCCACCATGAACAGCGGGCGGTGCTTCCGCTGCTTCATGATCGGCGCCAAATCTTGCTTGCCGAGGACGTACCCGGTCGCTCCCGTCGAGCTGATGACGATGTCTGCGGTGAGCAGCGCCTCAGGCAACTGCTCCATCGTACAGGAATCCCCTTTGAATTTTTCCGCCAAAAGCTGCGCTCTCTCCAGCGTGCGGTTTGCTACCGTGACGCGTTCGGAACCGTTGGCGTGCAAATGTTTGGCAGTCAGCTCGCTCATTTTGCCCGCTCCGACAATCAGGACGGACTTCCCGGCGAAAGAGCCGAATATTTTTTTGCCCAGTTCAACCGCCGCATAGCTGACCGAAACGGCGTTTTGTCCGATAGCCGTCTCCGTATGGGCACGCTTCGCGAACGTAATCGCTTGCTTGAACAGCGTGTTGAACACGGTTCCCGTCGTTTTCAGCTCTTGCGCCATCAAAAAGGCATCGCGCACCTGACCGAGAATTTGCGTCTCTCCCATCACCATCGAATCAAGACCAGCAGACACTCTAAACAGATGGTCGATTGCCTGTTCGTTCTCTTTTATATAGAGGTGATCCTTGAATCGTTCTTTTTCCACACCGAACCATTCCGCCAAAAAACGACGCGAATAGTCCCGGCCGATATTCGCCTGATCGCAAACGACGTAAATTTCCGTACGGTTGCATGTCCCCAAGATGACACATTCTGCAATACTCTTCGTCTGGGAGAGAAGATGAAGAGCGCGCACAGTCCCATCATCGCTGAATGTAAACTTTTCGCGAACTTCGACAGGTGCCGTTTTATAATTTAAGCCCAGCAAAAGAATATCCATAATGTCCTCCCAGAATGACATACTTGCATACGCCATATGTAAAATGCACTATTATTATAACATTATGCCCGTAAACGGACATGAGTAATTGTGAAAAGTTTATTAACTGAACGCACTTTTGGGCGCTCATAGAGTCGAATCGCTAGGGTGCAAACCGCGGCAAAAAGCGACAAATGGCGCATAAATCCGCTTGAAATCCCATTGCCGATACCGTATGATGCTGGCTATACGTCTATAAATATAAAATTTCGTAAACAAGCCGGGAGGAGAGAAAAGAAGCATTGAGAAAACCATGGATGGCAGACATAACGCTGCTTCTTATCGCTTTGGTCTGGGGAACCACATTTTTAATCGTACAGCAGGCGATCGCCTCACTGCCCCCCAACACGTTCAATGCTGTGCGCTTCACAGTAGCCGCTCTGTTTTTGCTCGTCATTCTATTGATTCGCAATCGTCGCCAGCTTACCGAGTTCCGCGGTCCGATCATTCGCGCTGGCATCATTCTCGGCTTCTGGCTCTGTCTTGGCTACGCTCTGCAAACAGTCGGCCTGCTTTACACGACGCCTTCCAAAGCCGGATTTATTACAGGCTTGTCTGTCGTGCTCGTGCCGCTGTTCTCTTTTTTGCTTTTGCGCGACAGAATCAAGGTTGTCGCCGTCATTGGCGTGATTCTCGCAGCAGCAGGCTTGTATTTGCTGACCCAAAATCAGGAGTTTTCGTTCAACCTGGGTGATGCGCTCGTGTTCGGCTGTGCGATTTGCTTCGCCATGCAGATCGTTTTTACCGGAAAGTACGCGCCCCGCTTCTCGGCCTTGCCGCTCGCCATCGTTCAGTTGGGCACCGTCGCGGTCATGAGTTGGCTCTACGCTTTTTTCTTCGAAGACTGGAGCCGTGCGTTTGATCCGGCGATCTTGTTCATCCCCGAAGTGGCAATGGGCCTGATCGTCACGTCGATCTTTGCGACCGCGCTTGCCTTTTTGGCCCAGACGGCTTTGCAAAAGCAAACCAGCTCGACGCGAGTGGCACTCATTTTCGCCCTTGAGCCTGTGTTTGCCGCCCTTACTTCGTACATCTTCATTCATGAAGTATTGAACGGACGCCAGCTGACTGGCTGCTTGATGATTTTTACCGGAATGATCCTGGCAGAGCTGCCGATCGCCCAATGGCTCCAGCAAGCTCGCGAGCGAAAAGACAAAACAAAAGCAGGCCGCGAATCGGCCTGACTGAGTGGCAAAAATGACAGAAAAAAGGTTCCTTCTCCCCGCTGGAAAAGGAACCTTTTTCCATGAAATTGGCTCTGACCGCTTGCGGCCAACAAGCTCCGACACGCCTGGATCGCGCGTCAGGAGCTTTTTTTCACTTCCTGCAAAATGGCATCGACAAACAGCTGCATGACTTGCCCGCACACTTTTTGCGGCAATCGCTCCGTCCGCTTGAGCCACTGCCGCAGCCGCATCAGGTGGAAAGCCGCATGCGGCACTCGACCGCTCGTTCCGTGGTCGATCAAGGCGACAGCCGATTGCCCCACTTTTGCCCAATGGCGGTATTTTTCAATCCACGGCCGCGCTTCCTTCGCGAGCTTGTAGTTGCTCATTCCTCCCAGCAGCTGGTGGGCGGTCTGCTCCATCTCGCGGAAAAGCAAGTTCAGCTCAGAGACTGCTTTGTTCCGATCCCCCTGCAAAAACTGAAAGCGAAAGGACAGAAACGCTTCGAGCAGACGCGGCGACTCGACTTCACACAAAAACGAGCTTTGCACATTATCGGCAAACGCGAAAAAAGCATCGGCATCGGCATCACCCGCTACTTCTGCCACCGCCTGTTTCCAGGCGATGTGCGGATCGTAGCCGTACGGATCGCGCAAATACGCAGCCGTCGTCATCAACGGAATCTTGGAACACTCCGGCAGCGACATCGCATTCGCCACATAACCCGAGGCGTGTTGCCACAAGTCGGGGTCGCGATGGCGCAAAGGGCCAATGTGCAGCTCGTTTGCCATAGCCAGATCGTTCACCGGGTAGTTGTCCCAGTAAAACGGCTTGTGGCGCGTGTACTCGGCAAAGCGTACAGCATCCCCATCTGTCAAGTACGGAGAACAAACGAAGCGTCCCGTCCAGAACAAATCCATCTCTTCGGACAAATGCTGGCCGAGATGCTGGATATACGGCTCTTTGCCAATCCCGTTGTACTGGGTTGGACACACAAACAGCCTGACCGGCTCGCCCCATCCTTGCATCATCTCCCATACCCGGCTGGCCGTTTGCACGTGAGCGTCTGCCAGGTGAGCGAACTGCGCAATGTCTTGCTCATGCAGCAAGTGCATGGGAATGTCGTCAAACAACAAGGAAAAATACCGGACGCCTCTGTCGTACATCGTCCGATATTTTTGAACAAGCTGCTTGATATGGGCCGGATTCGCATATTCCATGCTAAGGCCGGGGCTTAAACAGTAGACGAACTGCATCTGGCGCTGCCTTGTGCTGTCAATCAGTTCGTCCAGCTGACGCATCGCTTCTGTCGGGTGCGACTCCATCCAGCGCTCCCGCAAAAACAGATCGTCTTTTGGCGAGTAGAAATAGGCATTGTAATCGTGCCGATGCAAAAAATCAATCATGTCCAGCCGCTCTGCATGCGTCCAGGGCGTTCCGTAGAAGCCTTCGATCACACCGCGTACGGCAAAGCAAGCCAGTTTGCTCACAAGAATGCCTCCCCTTCCCAGTTGCGGATTGGGTCTTGGACTTTTTCTCTTCCCTTACTCTGACTCGCTTGAGGTCGCTGCCGGAACCGAAGCTGCTGCTCCCGCTTCCTGTGCAGACTCGTTGCTTTCGCGCAGACGGCGCATGATTTCTCCCCACAGCTCATCTTTGCCTTGTCCTGTTTCCGAAGAAAACACGATGATCGTATCGCCGCCACGCATGTTCAAAGTCTGACGAATGATTTTTGTATGTTGCAGCCAGCGTCCACGGGCAATTTTGTCGCCCTTGGTCGCCACGATCACTGTAGGAATGCCGATCTGTTTGCACCAGTCGTACATCGCCACGTCGTCCTTGGACGGTGCGTGGCGAATGTCAACCAGCTGGATGACAAACCGCAGCTGCTCGCGGTTTTTCAGGTAGCCTTCGATCATTTTTCCCCATTGTTCCTTGATCGTCTTCGCGACCTTGGCGTAGCCGTAGCCGGGGAAATCGACGAAATAGAGCATCTGATTGACGCGGAAGTAGTTCAGCGTCTGGGTCTTGCCGGGCCGCGAGCTGATGCGGGCAAGCCCTTTGCGGTTCATCATTTTGTTGAGCAAGGAAGACTTGCCCACGTTGGAGCGGCCTACCAGCGCAATCTCGTGCAGGCCGTCCTCCGGGTATTGTTTCGGTCCGACAGCGCTGATGACGAACTCGGATGATGTTACTTTCATGCTTTGTCACCTGCTGTCGGCTGTTTGGTCAGAGCGTGGCGCAATACTTCATCCAGGTGCTCGACCGGATAAAAAGTCAGTTCTTTTCGCACGCTCTCCGGAATATCTTCAATGTCTTTCTCGTTGTCTTTTGGCAAAATAATCGTCGTCAAGCCAGCGCGATGGGCTGACATGCACTTTTCTTTCAGGCCGCCAATCGGCAGCACTTTGCCGCGGAGCGTGATTTCCCCGGTCATGCCCACTTCTTTTTTCACAGGAACCTGGGTCAGAGCCGAGACAAGCGCGGTCGCCATCGTAATCCCTGCGGATGGACCGTCTTTCGGAATCGCGCCTTCTGGAACGTGAATGTGAATGTCGTTCTTCTCATGGAAGGCCGGATCAATTCCCCACTGGTCCGCGCGCGAGCGAATGTAGCTAAACGCAGCCTGCGCCGATTCCTTCATCACATCGCCGAGTTTTCCGGTCAGGGTGAGCTTGCCTTTTCCAGGCAAAATGCTGACCTCTACGTTCAACGTATCCCCGCCTGCCTGTGTCCAGGCAAGACCTGTTACGGAGCCGATCTGGTCTTTTTGCTCTGCCAATCCGTAGCGGAAGCGCGGTTTTCCGAGCAGCGTCTCCAATGTTTTGGCCGTGACCACGACACGCTTCTTTTCTCCGCTGACGATCAGCTTCGCTGCTTTGCGGCATACATTGGCGGATTCCCGGTTCAAGTTGCGCACGCCTGCTTCACGCGTATACAGGCGGATGAGCTTCAGCATGGCATCTTCGTGCACTTGCAGCTTATCCTTGCCAAGACCGTGCTCCTCCATCTGTTTGGGCAGCAAGTACCCGCGCATGATGTTGAGCTTTTCCAGCTCGGTGTAGCCGGAGATCGAGATGACCTCCATCCGGTCGAGAAGCGGACGCGGAATCGTATCGAGACTGTTCGCCGTCGTGATGAACATGACATTCGTCAGATCGTACGTCTCTTCAATATAGTGGTCGCTGAACTTGTCGTTCTGGTTCGGGTCCAGCACTTCGAGAAGCGCGGAAGCAGGATCTCCGCGGAAATCGGATGCCAGCTTGTCGATCTCATCGAGCAAAAAGACCGGATTGATCGTGCCAGCCTGCTTCATTCCCTGGATGATCCGCCCTGGCAGAGCACCTACATACGTGCGGCGATGACCGCGAATTTCCGCTTCATCGCGCACGCCTCCGAGCGAAATCCGCACGAAGTTGCGCTCCAGTGCACGTGCGATCGAACGGGCGAGGGAAGTTTTCCCTACCCCCGGAGGTCCAACCAGACAGAGAATCGGCCCGCGCATGGAATTGACCAGCTTTTGCACAGCCAAATACTCCAGCACGCGTTCTTTCGGCTTTTCCAGTCCGTAGTGATCCTCGTCCAGAACTTCCTGCGCGTGATGGATATCCAGATTGTCCTCGGTCGTTTTCGTCCATGGCAGCGCCAAAAGGGTGTCGATATACGTGCGAATGACAGAGCCTTCTGCGGAAGTCGCCGGCATTTTTTCCAGGCGCTCCAGCTCTTTTTCGATTTTGGTCTTGATTCGCTCGGGAGCGTCGGACTTCTCCAACTGCGAGCGCAGCTCATCCACTTCTCCCTGACGGCCGTCCTTGTCGCCCAGTTCTTTCTGGATCGCTTTCATTTGCTCACGCAAGTAGTATTCCTTTTGCGTGCGCTCCATCTGCTTTTTCACCCGGTTGCCGATCTTGCGCTCCAGCTCCAGAACCTCGCGCTCGTTGTTCAAGATATCCAGCAAAATTTCGAGTCGCTCCTTGATGTTGACCGTCTCCAAAATTTCCTGTTTGTCCTTCATTTTCAGCGGCAAATGGGAAGCAATCACGTCAGCCAGTCGGCCTGGCTCTTCAATGTCTGTCACGGATGTCAGCGTCTCGGGAGAAACCTTTTTGGAAAGCTTGATGTATTGCTCGAAATGGTTTAACAGCGAGCGCATCAAGGCTTCTACTTCGTTTTCCTCCGTTTTTTCTTCTTGCAAGTATGTAATAGACACGACGAAATAATCTTCCTGTTGAAGATATTCCTCAATCTTCGCGCGTTGCAGCCCTTCCACCAATACACGGATTGTGCCGTTTGGCAGCTTCAGCATTTGTTTGACACGCGCAACGGTACCGATGCTGTAGATTTGCTCTGCATCTGGCTCCTCTATGTGGACTTCTTCCTGTGTTGCAAGCAAAATCTTGTTGTCGTCCACCATGGCTTGCTCCAGCGCGCGGATGGACTTTTCCCGTCCAACGTCCAGGTGGAGTACCATGGTCGGATACACAAGCAATCCTCGCAACGGGAGAAGCGGTAATTCTCGTTTACCGGAACGTTCGCCCAAGCGGATGCACCTCTCCTTGTTGATCTATCCCTCTTACCAAGAGCCTGATAACAGACAAAAACGGCTCCCAAAGCCGTTTTTTGCCCACCCGGCATATCCGAATCACCCCAAAAGCAAGCGCGAGAAAAACTGATCTTCCCGCCATTTGGGGAGCCCGTAACAGGCCGGGTAGGGCCCCGGGCTCTTTGCAAGCAGAAGCTTTTTACCATTGTAGCGCAAACACAATCCGATGTCTAATCTGCGGGCGCACGCGACTGCTACAGGGTCATAGGCGAGGAAGCCAGATCCTCCGCCGGAAGCTGGAGCGTAAAGCCAGGCGCTTCTTCCTCCTGTACAGCGACTTGCGGCACAGCCAGTTCAATGACTTGCGACACCGTTGAGACAGGAATGACCTCAATGCCTTTCATGTCGGCAAAAATGCTCTGCCAATTTTCCTCGGGGATCAACACGCGTGTGGCTCCCGCTTGTTTGGCTGCCTCTACTTTGGCGACGACTCCGCCGACAGGCTTCACTTTGCCGTGAATGCTTACCTCTCCAGTCATGGCGAGCAAATTGTCGACCGGCACTTCCGTGATCGCGGAGTAAATGGCGGTCGCGATGGTAATTCCCGCTGATGGCCCGTCGACCGGAACACCGCCCGGAAAATTGATGTGCAGATCGTAATCGTACGGGCGAACACCCATGCGGCTGAGGACGGTCAGGACGTTTTCAATCGAACCTTTTGCCATCGACTTCCTGCGGATGGTGCGACTGCGGCTGCCCATCTCCTCTTCCTCTGCCATCCCTGTCATGGCCATCCGGCCTTGTCCGGGCACAGCAGCAGGCGTAGCGGTCACTTCCAGCTCCATGACGCTGCCCATGTTCGGCCCGTAAACGGCAAGCCCGTTCACCAGACCGACTTGTGGCGTATCATGCACCTGTTTTTCAGGGCGCGGCGACTTCTGGCTGCTGTGCACGACCCACTCCACATCTTGCGCGATGATGTTTTTGCGTTCCTCGGTCAAGGCAATTCCGGCGGCGATTTGCAATGTATTGATCGCTTCGCGGCCGTTGGTGGCATACCGCTCGATGACGGACACCGCATCCTCATCAATGTTCATATGCATTTTCGGAACGGCTGTGCGCACGATGCTGCCGATTTCCGCCCCTTTCAACGGGCGAAAGAAAATTTCCAGGCAACGGGAGCGCAAAGCCGCTGGCAATTCATCCGGCAGCCGCGTCGTTGCCCCGACCAAGCGGAAATCCGCTGGCAGTCCATACTTGAATACATCATGAATATGCGAAGGAATCTGGTTGTTTTCCTCGCTGTAATAAGCGCTTTCCAGCATGACTTTGCGGTCTTCGAGCACTTTTAACAGTTTGTTCATCTGTACAGGATGCAACTCCCCGATCTCGTCAAGGAACAGCATCCCGCCATGTGCTTTCGTGACAGCACCCGGCTTCGGTTGCGGGATACCCGCCTGCCCGAGCGAACCTGCCCCCTGGTAAATCGGATCGTGAACAGAGCCGATGAGCGGGTCGGCGATGCCGCGCTCGTCAAACCGGGCGATCGTGGCGTCAATCTCGATAAACTTGGCGTCTGCATTAAAAGGCGACAGTTGGTTTTTCTTCGCTTCTTCCAGCACGACCCGGGCAGCAGCCGTTTTGCCCACTCCCGGCGGACCGTAAATGATGACGTGCTGCGGATTCGGCCCGCACAGCGCGGCTCGTAAAGCGCGCAGTCCGTCTTCTTGGCCGACGATTTCTTCCAAAGTAGCCGGACGTGTTTTTTCCGACAAAGGCTCCGTCAATGCAATCATTCTCATTTTGCGAATCGAGTCCAGATCTTTTCGCGATTCTTTTTCCGTGGAAGTTTTCGTGTTTCTCTGCGCTCGCAGCAAATTCCAGAAGTAGGTGCCGATGACAATCCCAACGACCACTTCAATGACAGCAATGACCAGTGTGGTATAGTCCATATGCAGTCCCTCCCATGCGTCCATGCAGCTTATTTACGCATATGTAAAATCTCTTCAGCGATATCAAGTAGTATTGCCCCGCATCCGTATACGTAAACCATAAACCCGCAAAGCGCACAGGATGAATATGGAAAAAAACCACCCCGAAAAACGGGATGGTTTTGCTTGAAGCGTCTTTATGCCGTTTCGCCGTGCAGCTCTTGACCTTCTTTGGTCATGAGACGCGGCTTCACTTTGTCGCGCACCGTTTCTTCTGTGATGACGCATTTGGTCACGTCTTCACGGGAAGGCAGCTCATACATCATATCGAGCATGATTTGCTCGATGATCGCACGCAGTCCGCGAGCCCCTGTATTGCGCTTGATTGCCTCTTTGGCAATTTGCAAGAGGGCGCCAGCGTCGAACTCCAGTTCAACACCGTCCAGGCTGAGCAGTTTTTGATACTGCTTCACCAGGGAGTTTTTCGGTTCTGTCAGGATGCGCACCAATGTTTCCTCGTCCAAAGGCTCCAATGTCGCCAGAACTGGCAAACGGCCGACGAACTCCGGAATCAGACCGAATTTCAGCAAGTCTTCCGGCAGGATGTACTTCAGGTACTCGCCTGCTTTCAGATCGCCTTTGACTCCATCGCCAAAATCAGCGCCGAAGCCAATCACTTTTTTACCCAAACGGCGCTTGATGATTTGCTCTACGCCATCAAAAGCACCGCCACAGATGAACAGGATGTTCGACGTGTCGATCTGGATAAATTCTTGATGAGGATGCTTGCGTCCGCCTTGCGGTGGCACGCTGGCAACAGTTCCCTCCAAAATTTTCAGGAGAGCCTGCTGCACACCTTCACCGGAAACATCGCGTGTGATCGAAGGGTTTTCCGATTTGCGCGCAACTTTATCGATCTCATCGATGTAGATGATGCCTTTTTCAGCTTTTTCCACATCGTAGTCAGCAGCCTGGATCAGTTTGAGCAAAATGTTTTCCACGTCTTCGCCCACATAACCAGCCTCAGTCAGCGAGGTGGCATCTGCGATCGCAAACGGCACGTTCAAGATACGCGCCAGCGTTTGGGCGAGCAACGTTTTCCCACTACCTGTAGGTCCGATCAGCAAAATGTTGGATTTTTGCAGCTCCACATCTTCGATCTTCGCTCCGGAATTAATCCGCTTGTAGTGGTTGTACACCGCTACCGACAAAGATTTCTTCGCCAGGTCCTGACCGATGACATAGTCGTCCAGGATTTTGCGGATTTCCACAGGCTTTGGAATTTCCTTCATGTCAATTTCTTCTTCCGTGCCCAGCTCTTCCTGCACAATTTCGTTGCACAGTTCGATACACTCGTCACAAATGTAAACGCCAGGACCGGCTACCAGCTTGCGCACCTGTTCCTGGGACTTGCCGCAGAAGGAGCACTTCAGTTGGCCTTTGTCGTCGTTAAACTTAAACATGCGCTTCACCTCACAACGGGTCAGTTTTTGCGTTCGATAATCGTGTCAATCAATCCATAAGCCTTGGCTTCTTCTGCACTCATGAAGTTGTCGCGATCCGTATCAAGCTCAACACGTTCGTACGGCTGGCCTGTACGCTCAGACAAAATCTGGTTCAGCTGGCGCTTCGTTTTCAAAATCCATTCGGCATGAATGCGAATGTCTTCTGCCTGTCCGCGCACGCCGCCGAGCGGCTGATGGATCATCACTTCGCTGTTTGGCAAAGCAAAGCGCTTGCCTTTTGCGCCAGCAGCCAGGAGAAATGCTCCCATGCTGGCAGCCATGCCCACGCAAATCGTGGACACATCCGGCTTGATGTACTGCATGGTGTCATAGATAGCCATACCTGCTGTAACAGAACCGCCTGGAGAGTTTATGTATAGCGAAATGTCTTTGTCCGGATC
Organism: Brevibacillus sp. FSL K6-0770; assembly: GCF_038000275.1. Taxonomy (NCBI): domain Bacteria; kingdom Bacillati; phylum Bacillota; class Bacilli; order Caryophanales; family Paenibacillaceae; genus Brevibacillus; species Brevibacillus sp. FSL K6-0770. The sequence goes on along the minus strand of NZ_JBBOBQ010000001.1, from coordinate 1,837,259 downwards.
TTCTGCCTGCAAAAAGAGCAGTTGCGCGACCACCAGATTGGCTACCTCGTCGTCAATCTCGGTGCCGAGCAGAATAATCCGGTCTTTCAAGAGGCGCGAGTAAATATCGTAGGAACGCTCGCCTCTGCTGGTTTGCTCGATGACCATAGGGATCAGCATTATGTATCTTTCCTCCTTTGCGGTAAAAGGGATGGCCCTTTAAGTGAGAAGGATTTTACCAAAAAGTCGATGGTGGAAAAACAAGGCACGAGTGCATCGTGCCTTGTGGTTGGTACAGCCAGTGGTCAAGAGAGCCTGACCACTAACCAATCATGCGTCTTCCTAAGCTTATGCGCTTACTTTGCTTTCTGCAACCAGGAAATCAACCGTTTTGCGAATTTGAACGTCGCGGTACAGTGCCAAGAGGTTGTCTTGAGCAGTGAAGATTTTGCGCAGCTCGTCAGCAGGACGGCCGTATACGCCAGCCAGCTTGTTCAGCTCTTCTGTTACATCTTCTTCTGTCACTTCGATTTTTTCCGCTTTGCCGATTGCTTCCAAAGTCAAGGATGTGCGAACGCGGGAAGTAGCGTCTGCACGCAGTTGGTCGCGCAGTTGGCTTTCATCCATACCGGAGAACTGGTAGTACAGCTCCAGAGTCATTCCTTGGTATTGGAGGCGTTGGCCAAACTCGTTCACCATTTGGTCCAGCTCATGCTCAACCATTACTGCTGGCAAATCGATTTCCGCGTTTTCCGCAGCTTTCAGAACCAGTTGTTCACGAACATACTGTTCTTTTTCTTGCGCGGATTTTTCTTCGAGCTTTTTCTTGGTGTCAGCTTTCAGCTCTTCCAGTGTGTCGAACTCGCTCACGTCTTTTGCGAACTCGTCGTCCAGAACTGGCAGGTTTTTGCGCTTCAGGCTGTTCAATTTCACTTGGAATACCGCTTCTTTACCAGCGAGGTTAGGAGAGTGGTACTCTTCTGGGAAGGTAACCTTGATTTCTTTTTCTTCGCCGATTGCAAGACCTACGAGTTGCTCTTCGAAACCAGCGATGAAAGTGCCGGAACCCAGTTCCAGAGAGTAGTCTTCTGCTTTTCCGCCTTCGAATGCAACACCGTCTTGGAAGCCTTCGAAATCGATAACCGCGATGTCGCCTTCTTGTGCAGCGCCTTCTTCTACGGATACCAGCTCAGCGTGACGCTCTTGCATGCGCTTCAGTTCAGCATCCACGCTCTCGTCAGTCACTGCGAAGTCTTTTTCTTCGATAGCCAGACCTTTGTAGTCGCCGAGTTTCACTTCAGGCTTAACAGTTACCGTAGCTTTGAAGATCAGGTTTTTCCCTTTTTCCATTTGCTCAACGTCTACTTCTGGACGATCTACCGGCTCGATGCCAGCTTCACGAACAGCCTGTCCGTAAGCGGTTGGAAGCAGAATATCGAGTGCGTCTTGGTACAGAGATTCTACACCAAAACGGGATTCGAACATTTTGCGAGGTACTTTTCCTTTGCGGAATCCTGGAACTTGAACCTTTTGCACAACTTTTTTAAACGCTTGATCCAATGCTGCGTCTACTTGCGAAGCATCTACTTCAACCGTCAGGACTCCCTGGTTATTCTCTACCTTTTCCCAATTTGCTGCCACGTAAACTTCCCCTCCTAAATCGAATCAACAGAACATCGCCAGCCGCGCCATGGTATCTTCGCAGGCTCGGATGATAATATTCTAGCCATTATAACCATTCTAGTATAGCATAAATCTTTTATTTTACAAGAAGCCACTCGCTTTAGCGCCGAATCGAATAGCTTCCTCCCAGCTCCCTTACCGGATTGCCCTGATAGTCGTAAAACGCAACTGCCACCTGGACCGTTTGCGGGGTGACTCCTGTCTCCTCGATGATCGCATAGGTCGGCACAGCGAAGCCGCGGGGCATCTGAAGGCTGCCAGGATTTACAAACAAAATATCCCGTTCCACGCCACAGGCCGGGACGTGCGAATGACCGAAAACGACTACATTCGCACCGACTTCCTCTGCCCGGTAGTGCAGGCGAAGCAGCGAGCTTTTTACTCCGAACAGGTGTCCGTGGGTTTGCAGGATGTGGAGATCGCGCCATTTGGTCTGTTGCTCGGTCGGAACCTCTGATGTCGCATCGCAGTTTCCTCTCACCAAAGTCATCCCGGCGAACGGCTCACGCTTGTGATCGACACAAAAATCGCCGCAGTGCAAAATTTTGTCGACAGGGTGTCTCTTGACCACCTGAGCGACTTCTCTGATCAGGCCGTGGCTGTCACTTACGACGAGGATTCCCATCGCACTCACTCTCCCGTGTTGTCTTTCTGTCAGGCTGTACGGCCCGTTATTTCAGCAGCTCCAAAAGCTTCTGCATCGCTTTCGCCCGGTGGCTGATCTGATTTTTTTCTTCCGGCAAAAGCTCTGCCATCTGTTTGTTCAGCTCAGGGATGTAGAAGACCGGATCGTAGCCAAAACCGTTTGCACCTTTTGGCTCGCGCGCGATCATGCCTTCGCAGGCGCCTGTCGCGATGATCGGCTCTTCGCCCGGAATCACCAGCGCCAGCGTGCAGCGAAAACGCGCCGTGCGCTGCTCCATCGGCACACTGTCAAGCTCGGTCAAAAGCTTGCGCCAGTTTTGTTCGTCAGTCGCTTCCTCTCCGGCGTATCTGGCGGAGTAGACGCCTGGACGGCCATCCAGCGCGTCTACTTCCAGTCCGGAATCGTCACCGAGAGCCGGCAGATTCAAGTATGTAGAAATTTCGATTGCCTTTTTCAGGGCATTGGCTTCAAACGTCTCTCCGTCCTCCACCACTTCCGGAACGCCTTCATACTCGGCCAGGCTGATTCCTTCCCAGCCGTACTCGGCAAACAGTCGGTTAAATTCTTTTACTTTCCCTTGGTTGCGCGTCGCAAGCACGACTTTTTTCAGATCAGACATGACTTTCCTCCGCTACCGATTCTGCAAATGTCAGGGGAACATCCGAGAGCGCCTGCTTCTGGTTTTGAATCAGATTGCCGATCCCGATTTTCGCCAAGGCGATCATCTCTTGCAGTTGCTCAGGAGAAAATGGTGCGTCCTCGCCTGTGCCTTGCAGCTCGACGAATTTGCCTTTGCCTGTCATGACAACGTTCATGTCAACCGTTGCAGTCGAGTCTTCCTTGTAGTTCAAATCGAGCACGGTCTCCTCGCCGATCACGCCAACGGATGTCGCCGCCAGAAAATCGTTGAGCGGCAGTTGCTTCCATACGCCGTTCTCCACCAGCTTATGCATGGCATCGACCATCGCCACGTACGCTCCCGTAATGGAAGCTGTGCGCGTCCCTCCGTCCGCCTGGATCACGTCGCAATCCAGCCAGATTGTACGTTCTCCCATCGCTTCGAGATGCACCACCGAACGAAGCGCACGGCCGATCAGCCGCTGGATTTCCATCGTCCGTCCTCCGACTTTTCCTTTGGAAGACTCACGCGCGTTGCGGGTCGCTGTCGCTCGGGGAAGCATGGAATACTCGGCTGTGATCCAGCCCTTCCCGCCGCCACGCATGAAAGGCGGTACCCGATCCTCCAGAGTCGCCGTACAAATCACCTTCGTATCTCCGACTTCGATCAGGCATGATCCTTCTGCGTGTTTAATGTAATTGCGCGTAATCGTTACTGGGCGCAACTGGTCATGGGCACGGCCATCCACTCTCATTCCAAGTTCCTCCTAAATCGCTTTGTTACACTCCGCTCATTATACCAGAGGCACGAAACGATCTGCCACTGCCCAAACCGCTCTGGGCTATTTGCCTCAATTGGCAATTTTCCAATGACTTGCGCGACGGGATGCTTTCTTCCCCCGCGAAGCAAGAAAAAGCGCTTGCGAAAAACAGATGCCTTAAATTAGAATGACACCTAATTAGATATTTAATTAATTAGAGGATGGTGAAAAATGAACTTTCTTTTCTTGTTGAAAAATCCGAACATGCGGCGGCTCGTATCAGCCAATCTGCTCAGCGGAATCGGCGACTGGTTCAACAGCGTCGCGGTTCTCAGCCTGCTTTTGCAAATAACGGGCGAAGCGCTGGCAGTCGGAATTACGCTTGCCCTGCGGACGTTGCCGCACTTGCTGTTCGGGCCGCTGGGCGGATACTTGGCGGATCGTTTTTCCCGCAAATCAGTGATGATCGTTTGCGATCTCGCTCGCGGACTCATCGCGCTCTGTTTTTTATTCGTCGCAAGTGATGCCGACGTATGGCTCGTGTATGCGGGCACTTTTTTGCTCGTCGCGTTTTCTTCGCTCTACAATCCGTCCCGCCTGGCTATTCTCCCCGACATCGTGGACAAAAGCGGGCTTGCTTCCGCCAACGCCCTTGATCAGAGCGTCTTCGGAGTTGTGATGGCGATCGGCTCGCTTGTCGGCGGATTTTTCGTCGCGCTCTGGGGGAGCGAAGTGGCTTTTTGGTTCAATTCGCTGTCGTTTTTCGTCTCCGCTCTCCTTTTGCAGCGGTTGACTGTCGCTACTACGACCGACGGCACGACTGCACCCGCCAAGCAGCGACAAGTGGAATCGCAGGCAACAGACAGCGCTTCCTACAAAAAAGCTTGGCAACAGATCAAAGCAACTCCGGTTGTGCTCGTGATTTTGTTGCTGACAGCGCTGTGGCCGATTGGCGGCGGCTTGATCAATGTGCTGATTTCCGTCTACGCCTATCAAGTATTCGCTGCGGGGCAATGGGGCATCGGGCTTTTGTACGGGGCAATCGGGGTAGGTTTCATCGCTGGCGGGATCGTAGCCCAGCAGTTCCAGCGGCATACGCGGGCGATCGCTTCGGTCAGCTTCGCTTTCGAAGGATTTTTCGTCCTGCTGACGAGCGTGTCGCCGTCGATTTTTGTCACAGCCGCCTGCTACGCTTGCTCGACTGTAGCAGGCGGAATGGGGAATGCCAGCCTGAACACCTTGCTGATGAAGTACGTCAAACCTGATTATTTGGGCCGGGTCTTCGCTCTGGAAGCCACGCTCTCAAACGTCCTGCTCGGCCTGTCCATGCTCGCTGGCGGCTGGATTTTGACTTTTGCCGATCCGCGGATTGTCGGTTTTGCCGCTGGGGCGTTCGTCACCACTTGCTCGATTTGTCTCGGCCTTCTGATCTGGCGAGCGGCACGAACGGCCGAGATGGCTGAAACGGCTGACGACCAGCCAGTGCCATCCCGCAGCATATAGCCGTGAACTGTCGTGCAAAAGAAAAAACCACGCTCGAAAACTGGCGGGCGTGGCATTGCGCTGGTTGATTTAAAAAGCGAGCGGGTTGAGCTGCAACGGCCGGGATACCGGCTTGGTGAAATCTCCGCTGGCAAGCGGTTTGCCCTCGACGAGAAGCTGCACCTGCTTGGCTCCGGTCGAATCGGTCAAGGAAAGCACAAGGGATTGCAGCGCCTCGGGACTGGCTTCCTTGCCATCGTCGTATTTGAGAATATCGCTGCTCAAATTGACGGTGACCAAGTCTTTTTCCTGCTTCACGTCCAGTACGCGGGTCGTTCTGAGCAGCGAGCTGAATAGCTGCGAGCCTTGCTTCGGCCCCTTGATCAGCTCTTCCACTGTCGCCTTGGCGATGTCGGCTGTCTCTGGAACGAGTCGCGTGACGGGAACGTAATACGTACGGGTGTCATTCAGTTGCCCCTGGAAGTACACGGTGACCGCTGACGTGTTGCCCGGCACGGCTCCGTCTGCCAGCTCCAGATTCACCCCATGATTGCGGTCCAGCTGCGTAATCGGCGTACTTGCTGTCGGCATCTCGGTCAACGGTGTTCCGTTCACCCAGATTTGCACCGTTTTGACATTGGGAAATTCCGTCAACGCCCGCGTCACAGCGTCGAGAATTTTTTTCTCGTCCTGTTCCTCATACGCTTTGAACTCTTTGGAAAAGTCCACCGTCGCCACGCCGTCTTTGATTACGAGTCCTTTCACTTCTGTCCCGGTTGGCAGCACAGCCGTGAACCCTCCTTGCAGCAAGCTTTCCACAGGGCCGCCTTTGACCATGTAGTTCAAGACTTGCTTGGCAGGTCCCTCCGATTTGGGAATCGTCAAGGACACGGGCACGACATAGCCGTTTGCATCGAGCAAATAAACGGTCTTCTCGTTTGTCTCTTGAACTGCCTGCTCTTTTCCTTGCACCGCGACATCCGGTGACACGGTGCCATTTGGCTGATTGGCCGACACCTGTGACTGTGGCGGTGCGTCGATACTGCTCGTTTCCTGTTCCGGGCCAAAAAGACCGCAGCCCGACAAAAGCACGGCGCTTACCCCCAGGACAGCCGTCATTTTGCCTATGTGTCGCATCTTCATTTCCCCAGCCTCCTCCAGACACTTTGTACTACCATGTATACGAGCAGGGCTTGGGTTTATGCGTTGAAAGTTTGTCTGGCAAAATGGACGGCCTTCCGCCGTTTTAAGGCTGCACGGATTTTTCCAGCGTGTGGTGAATGACGTCCACCTTGCTGCCCAGCCATTCCTCCGCAATCAGCCGGAAACGCTCTGTCTCGCCGCTTGTGACAAACAGATGCTGTACTTGTTCCAGCTTCTTGCCAGCTTCTGTGGAGACGATTTGCAGCGACAGCTCACGGGCGGTTTCCTCCGCTGAGTTGATCAGCCGGACGCCATCCCCCATGACTTCCTGGATCACGGGCGCAAGCAACGGATAGTGCGTACAGCCGAGAATCAACGTATCCAGATTCTCGCCCTGCAACGACGCCAGTGATTCTTTGACGACTTGGCGTGCTTCTTCCGAGCTTGCCTGATGGCTTTCCACCAATGGCACAAACGCAGGACAAGCCTTTCCCACCACGTATAAATCCGGCTCCGCCCGCAGCAGAGCGCGCTCATACGCCTTCGTGCGAATCGTCGTCTCCGTACCGATCACTCCGACCCGTCCATTTTTCGTCACTGAAACGGCAGCACGCGCTCCCGGCTCAATCACCCCGATTACCGGCAGCGGCAAATAAGAGATCGCTTCTTCCAAAACGACAGCAGTTGCTGTATTGCAAGCAATCACCAGCGCTTTAAGCGGTGTGGTCATTACATAATCAATCATTTGAAAACTGTATGTCCGAATCTCTTCCGGGGACTTGGAGCCGTACGGGCACCGCGCGTTGTCTCCTACGTATATGATCCTTTCTTCGGGCAGTTGACGCATGATCTCTTTGGCTACAGTCAACCCTCCCACTCCTGAATCAATGACAGCAATCGCTCCATCTCTACTCATGCAAATGTGTCTCCCCTGTTGAAATGAATATAGTACAGCATACCACTCAAACATTTGTGCTACTACCATATGCTGAGTTTAATTTTCTTGTACTCCGCGAATGTCGCACCTTCTCTGGGCTGCGTTCATAATCTGTGGGAGAGATGCGCCCATGTGAGGAGGAATGTTTGTGGAGGAGCAAGCCAAGCAACTGCTGGATTGGAGTCAGTGGGGCCGTCAGTGGATCGACCATCTGCGAAAACAGAAACCAATAAACCGCGAGCTGGAACGGCATCTGCACAAATTCGAAGAGTCTTTTACGAAAATAGGAAGACAGGCTTCGCGCCTGGATAAGTTGGCTGCCGAGGAGACATTGCCGACGTTAATTGCGCGGGCCGAACAAGTTCAGGAGCAATTCCACCACTTTTTGCGACTGGCGCAACTGACCGAAGAGGAGCAGCAAGACGACGCCACCACCGCCATCGTTCCCGTTCAAGAAGATTTCCCCGAAACTCAGTTGGTCCACACAGCAACTCTCGCAGAGGTCGATCCTGTCGGCGCCCCCATGCCCGTGTCGTATCCAACAGCCCGGGAACCTGTTCGCGCAACCCGCCCTGTCGCTGCCGGACGCCACACTCTGCCCCCGCTGCCATACGCGCACAACGCTCTTGAGCCATACATCGATGAACATACGATGCGCATTCACCACGAAAAGCTGCATCAAAAATATGTCGACGACCTGAACACGGCGGAGAAAAAACTGGTCGAAGCCCGGCAAAGCGGCAACTACGATCTGGTTCGCCACTGGGAACGCGAGCTGGCTTTCAATGGGGCTGGCCATTATTTGCATACCATTTTCTGGCCGTCCATGAGTCCAGAGGGCGGTGGTGCTCCTACGGGAGAGCTGGCCGAAGCGATCCAGCGGTATTTCGGGTCTTTTGGCGCATTCCAGCAGCAATTTTCCCAGGCCGCTGTCAAAGTGGAAGGCCCTGGCTGGGCGATCCTCGTCTGGTCTCCCCGGGCGCACCACCTGGAAATACTGACGGCGGAAAAACACCAAAATCTCGCCCAATGGGATGCGATTCCGCTCCTCGTTCTGGACGTCTGGGAACACGCGTACTTCCTGTCTTATCAAAACCAGCGCGACAAATACGTGGAAAACTGGTGGAACATCGTCCATTGGCCCTATGTCCAGGAGCGTTTTCAGCAAGCGCGCAAGCTGCGCTGGGAGCCGTTTTGAGCCATTTTCCCCGCAAAAAAACCCCCTGTTCTCCCAAGACGTCGGGATGAAAGGGGGTATAAGGCTTCTGGGTCCTGTTTCCTGTTCGTTACGGATTGTAAATGACGAACTCGATCTTTTTCACCTTGACCGGATTTGTGAGCGGCTTGGCGTTTTCATCGGTTTTTTGGGCGGCAATCTTGTCTACGACTTCCATCCCCTCAAACACTTGACCAAAAACGGTATGACGGTTGTCCAGGTACGCCCGCCCGCCAATTTCCTTGTACTTGGCTTCTGCATTCAGCGGGAGCGCGGACAGATCGAGGTACTCCTGATCTACATTCGGACTTTGGACGATATAAAAATGCGTGCTGTTCGTGTTCGGTCCTGCGTTGCCCATGGACAGCGCCCCGCGGAAGTTGAACAAGTCGCGGTTGAACTCATCTGCAAAATCTTTGCCGTAAATGCTCGGCAGCTCCTTGCCATCCGGGCCAGTAAGCTCTCCCGCCTGAATCATGAAGTCGTTGATGACGCGGTGGAAAATCATGTTGTTGTAGACGCCTTTTTTGGCGAGCCCCTTGAAGTTCTCGACCGCTTTCGGAGCTTTGTCCGGGAACAGCCTCAGCTTGATCACTCCCGCATCGGTAGTCATGACGACGATTTCTTCCCCTTTGCGCGGCTTTTCAAGCTGAAACAGCTTCACGTTGGAGACGTCGATGCCTGTATCCTGCCACACCATGCCCCACGCCTGCCAGACGGCCCCGTCTTTGTTGCCGCGTTTGACGAGGCCGATCAAATCTGTTTTTTCGATTGCCTTATTGTCCGCTGTGTACCCGATATATTTAAATTTCACAATGGAACGATAGCTGTTGTAAGCGTCCTCTTTTTCCACGGTGTACAGCTTTTGCGGCACCGCTTCCACCACTTCAATCTTCTGGAACTGGGCCAACGTTTTTACATACTCCTGCATCGCATAGTAATTCAGGGAGTCTTTTGCCAACAGCTTGTCCAGCTCGGCCGGATTGGTGCGATGCTTCACCAAAGCCTGGGCGAAATCCGCCACTTCCTGCTTGTCTCCACCATGCGGGCGAAATTGGTGTGTCTGGACTTCTGTTCGATAATTATGAGTGGTGCTCGCAGCTGCTTGTTGGACAGCAACCGGACTGAACAGTGGGATAGCCATACTTGCGACTACCAGGAAGGAAACAAGCTTTTTCAATAGATTCGCCCCCTAAATGTGCTTTTGAAAATATTTCCATGAAGGTAGTATAGCGTAAAGCTTGTCTGGAAGGTAGTTGTTTTTGGAATATTTCTACTTTTCATCCGCCACTCTTGCTCTCGCCGGGAGCAAGTTTTTCTGGCTGAAGCATTTGACTGCTCCTTTTGAAAGGTTCATATTTTTATTCGGACAAGTGAAAGATTGCCAAGCCTTTATTCGTCTTTACAGGGACAAGGAGGTGAAACCCTTTTGAATCAAGATACTGGCTCGCGAATCGAGCAATGGTTTCATTTATACAGCCAAGATGTCTATCGGTTTCTCGTCTATTACACCGGGCGAAAAGATATCGACGATCTGGTTCAAGAGACCTTTATTCGTGCCCTGAGAGCAGCACAGCAAACAGAGATCGAGAATCCAAAAACGTGGCTGTTTGCCATTGCGCGAAACGTAGCCATTGATGAAAAGCGCCGAGCCAAGCTGATCAACTGGCTGCCGGATGTGTTTTTGCAGCATCTCGTTTCGCGCGATAAAACACCCGAGGAGTCACTGGAGTTAAGCGAAAACAAGCGCATGCTGTACGAGCTGATCAATCAGTTGAAGCGTTCGTATCGGGACGTTTTGATCCTGCGCGGAATCAAGGGATTATCGAGCAAGGAGACGGCGGAGGTTTTGGGCTGGACGGAAGCCAAGGTCAATCTCACGTTACACAGAGCGATGAAGGCGATTCAAAACAAAATGCATGTTTCGATTGCGGAGGTGATGCACGATGCCATCACAAGATGAGCAGATCATCCTGGAGGAATTGAACCAATTCCCGCAGCAAAGCCTTTCCCGGGAACGCAGCCAGGCGATCTTGGAAGGTGTACGAAAAGAAGGAGGCAAACTGCAAAAAGTGAACAAACGAAAAGCGTATTACGGCTGGATGGCCAAAGGACTGATCACCTGCGGCTTGTTGCTCGGCTTTTTCTGGCTGAAACCATTTGCTGTTCCGGCAGAAACAACGAGTCAGGCAGCTTTGACTCCTGAGGAGCAAACGTATTTTGCCGCTGCCCAAAAAGCCGTACAAGCAGCGAGCGGCATTCAGAAAACCTTTCCTTTTGACGAGATCGAAAAAGACGCGGAATACACGATTGTCCGGGCAAAAGATTACCAAGCCATCGTAACGTTCAAGCCTGGCACGACAGAAGTTCGCAGTGTTGCCGCTGAATTTGCCACAAACGAACTGATCCCGCCCTATCAAAAATATGTAGAAACGGCGCAGAACGCCTTCAAGGAGGCTTCCCAGCAGGTTGCCCTCCAGAAAAGCTGGTTTTTTAAAGGCATGGGCGAACACTATTTTTCCTTCGAGCTTGCGGGCAATCAGCACGTCCAAGTCGATTTTGCCACAAACAAAGTCGCTGGTTTCGCATTGAATTACAACCCAAAAGACGTGGATCAAAAGGCAATCTCCATCGCGCAAACAGCCTTGACGCGCCTCTCCCACGAAAAACAGTTTGCCTTTACCGAAGCCAAAAAAAGGAAAGAGACGGGCGAAGCTACTTGGCAGCTCGACAACAAACAAGCGAACTATGCGGTGACAGTCGGAGCAACGACAGGTCAAGTGTACAAGGTGGACTATGTAACAGATATGTACAAAATCAAAGCACTGGATGAAGTCATTCCTGTTACCAAGCCGCTCATTCAAGACATTTTTGGCATGGACATCAGCGGATATACAGCGCACGGCGGCAAAGATTGGGGCGGCTACGTGCTGAGAAGCCCAGGGAAACCAAGCTTTTCCATCCACCTTTACAATTTGGACGTCGGCAATATTTACAGCATCCGCATGGAAAAATAACAAAGAAAGCTGCCGACTTGACTCAGGTCATGGTCAGCAGCTTTTTCGCACTTTACTTGCACGTATTTTTTCTGTTCGGATTTAAAATGAGCGCCTCATCGCCCAGTTCAAACAATTTGTCCAGCAAGGCATCCATGCCGTGCTCCAGCTTGTAGTCCATCTCTTCTTTATACAGTGGAAGCAAGAAGTAGGCGTGAATCTGCGTTCCGTCCTTGGCAGAAATGACGCTGAGTTCCTCGGAGAGCTGGAACATAATGACACCATTCAGTCCAGTCCCATCCGCATACGGCTCGTATTCCGCATAATTCGGAATCGTATGTCCGTAACCGAGCCACGTATTGTACTGGTGCGGAAAACGCGCCATCTGCTTCATCAGCCGGATCGGCCAGTACAGATTTTCATCCTTCAGCGACTCTTCCGTCAGCTCCCAGGAGGCTGGCAAAAATATCATCACTTCCGCCCGATCGATCACTTCCTCCATCTGCTCCTGCACTTCATCCGGAATCGTCATCGGCAAATCGCTCATCCCGTTTGTGTACAGCACCCAGAATGGCTCTTCTTCTGTCGGGCTCATGACATTGACATCAATATGGATGGTATCGGAAATGATCTCATGGAAAACGCTGCTCTCTCTCCCGGCAAAAACCGTTTGAAAGTGGTTCACGACATCGTCTACATATTTCATCGGAGCCGGCGGTTCAAAGCCAGCTTGCTGGTTGTAGGTATAAATCGCAGTGCCGTCCTTTGCTTTTTCGTCAGTTTCCACGCCGCCAAACAATTTCTTGAAAAAGTTCATGGTGGTGCCTCGCTTTCTTGGACTTTGGATTTTTTATCCTTTTATTACATCGGTTGTTTTGGATGGGGGATAGAGGTTAAAATTTGAATCGCTCTCATTCAGGACATGCTATTAGCCTATTTTTACTGATGTTTTCTCTTGTATATGAATTTCAAACTTTTCATTTGGAATAGGAAAGCTCTCGGTTGTATGCAGGATGTATATATTTGCGTCGTTTGTTGGCTCAAGCTTAATAAAGCGGGGCACTTCACCCCAAGATATTCCTTGAATCTTGGTTAACGGTAGGTCTACAGCGATTCTAAGTTCCTCCCGTGTATTCGCATTTTTTAAATACAAGCGAGCTGAGCCATTTTGCTGAAACAAATTAATAAGTTCTAAACAGTACATATAGCGCTGATCTGAGGTTTGCTGGATGGAATCCGTCTCTAGTTTCTCTGTTAACCATCCGCTCGTCTCTACGTTTTTATACAAATGTGGAGTCAGTACAAGCATGGCAGTCATGATCATGAAAACCCCAATGACCTCCCACCACCTAGACGGACTCCACTTTTTCAATAATAGAAAACTAGAAACGACTATCAATAAAATGGAGGGTATACCTAGATACACAAGTATTACTGTGGAAATTAAGTCTATACCCCGTTGAAAATTTGCAGTCGACCCCAGTACAAACCAGATCACACCTGATAAATTAACGAGTATAGTGATGACCCACATTACTTTCAACCACAGTCGCACTGGGTGTTCCCCCTCTTGTTTTTAATGGAATCTGGTAGTATCGCCTCATGGTTTGAATTAGTAACCCTAGTATGGAGCTCTTCTGAATTTACACTGGAAGTAGGTTCATTATTATAATTTGGGGTAAAGATGTTGTTTTGTTCTTCGCAAGCTGTGCAGATAACTAGGGCTACAAGGAGTATGATAACAGATGTAATAGTCCTTCCTCTAAAAATCACTTACTGACTTCCCTGATCGTTGATATCGAAGCGAGCGATCCAGTGCCTTGCCAGAAACTTTTTCGTCCCAAACGATCTGTTTAGAAATTCGATATGCGGCAGTAGCTGCCTTGCGTAGTATCTAGGTTAATCACAGTCTTTTTTACCCATTCGTACAGGTACACACTATAGCTTTTTGGCAACGAATTTTGTTCAAATAAGTGCGACAAGCAACTGATGCTACCCCTAAACATTGTGATGCTCTGTGCTGGACTACATTCTATTTCTCAATGGTATGCTCATACAATAGGAAACAAAAAAGATGACCTCTATAATTAAGTAAGAAGCCATCTCTTTAAACAATATAAACTGAGCATAATTTACACGAAATTACTGAAATACCTTCGTGAACTACTTATGAGTAGATGTACAAATCAAAGTCAAATTCTGCTTTTATTTCATGCGCAAATGCTATTATATCACTATCTAAATATATAGCAGGTGTTTGATTTTCCTCAATTTTAATAACGATACAAAATTTGATTTCGAGGTTGTTCTCTACCTGCAACTCTTTAAGATCATTTTTTTTGGGCCTTATTTTTTCAATAACATCTCTAAGTTGAATATTAACATCAAGAGACTCTTGATATCCCGTATTAATTGACCAGCAAGTCTCCTTTCTCACAGCTTTTCTATGCTTTGCTTGATCGCCTTTATAATAGATTTCATTTGGTTTAATTTCCAATCTCTCTGCAATAAAGTCTGGGTTAAACTGGTCTCCAGTTAGAGTAAACTCTACCATTACGCTAGTCTTATTCATTCTTCCACTCCCTAATTATCAATAAATTCCTCAGTAGGTATACCATTGCCTAACCCTCTCTTTTCAAAAAATACTTTGACCAGTTTAAGTGTTGCTAATCCAAAAATCTTCTAAAGTCTTTATTGTCCAAGACTTAGTAGTCTGCGAGTGCTTCCAGTGCAGGCTTGTAGTTCTCAATACTCGTAACGGTATTAATGGCTTTTTCATAACTGGCAGGATCAGTAAAAGTGCCCCATCCTTCCTTAAACGTTATATTTCCCGTAGGGTCAATGAACATAATTGGATTATTCTCCACATACGTCTACCGATTCAAACTAAGCGAATTATCCACTTGCCCTTTATACGTATCCTCCATGATAAGGCGGAAGATGGAAAGAGAAACGTGACAACAGTTCTGCTGCAACCATCTTTACGGTGAAAAGAGGCCCACATTTGCTTTCTGCCTGACTAAGCAGTTCTTCCAGCAGCTTTAAGCGCTCTTTGATTTGCGCTTGCTCTGCTGTAAAATCTCGTAACAGCGCCACATAATGCTGATCTGTAATTCGCCCCAATGCATTGCTTGCGCTGAATCGTTTGCAGTTCGCTCTCCCGCTTGGTCAGCTTGTCCCGTTCCTTGAGAGCTGCCCCCCATTCTTTCTCTTGTTGCTTCTGGCTTACGTCGACCAGCATCTCCACAAAAGAGCTTTTCCTCGGCTGTCCGCGCATGGCGCTGAATGTCCGCCAATAGCATTTCATAAATATCTACATAGCTGATGTAATGGAAGATACAATATTACGAGTAGGCGTCCTTCATGGCAGCTAAAAATGCTTTGAATTGTTCGACATACGACGAAGGCTCCATGATCCTCACGTCCGTACCAAAACCGGCTAAAAAGCGAAAACCGTCCTCGTTTTGAGGAATGCTGATCGAGGCAATCAGGTATTCCGGATCAGAGGCATCCATGCATTTTCGTCCATAGCGCTCAATGAATTGTTCCTTCACGCGGGGAGAGATCCGTGCTTTAATCGCAACAAGCGGGCTTTGATAATCAAGTTCCGTTATGTGGTTCTCGCTATCGTCTCTAGGCACAAATCGGGCCTCTTCCATCCTGAACCGGTCTGTCCTGGACAGCTTGAAGGTTCGAAAAGTCTGGCGCTCCAAACAGAACCCTCTGAGATACCAGCTTCTTTCACTAAAATGAAGGCGATGCGGTTCCACCCTTCGGTGCGTGGCAATCCCCTTGCGATCCAGATAGTCGAAGGCAACCAGCCTGTTTTGTACAATGGCTTGCTGGCATCCGTTCAAGACGGGGAGAAGATCCGAGCGTCCTTCCCAATCGTAAAAGGAGAGTTGAATCATGCTATTGCGAGATGCGGTGCCGACCATGGACGCGATCTTTTGAATAGTGGCTTCTACTTCTTTGCTCACCATCAGCTGCCCCAGCCCGTTCAGCGCCGTCAACACATTTTCCAGATCCGTTTGATTCAAAAGACGCTTGTCCAATTTGTACGTATTCATTATCGCATAGCCGCCATGAACCCCGTGAACCGCATAGATCGGAATGTTGGAAAGTCCCAGCGTTTCCATGTCGCGCAGAATGGTTCTTTTGCTGACGCCAAACAGGCTGGCGAAGGCTCCCGCCGACATGACCTCTTTTTGCAACAAAATCATTACAATCGAAATCAGCCGCTCCACTTTGTTCATTTAAAGCCTCCCGTTTGCCTTGCGCTCAACAATGAAATTTCTTTTTAACGCAATACGAATAAGCGACACATAAGATGTCACCTATTATAGCTTAATATGTAGCTAGAACAAGGAGGAGGTATTCATTTTATGGCGGCAGTTGTGTATATGAATTTCGATGGGGTTGCAGAGCAAGCCATTGCGTTTTATGCAGAGGCTTTGAGCGCAAGTGAAGTGAAAGCAGTGAAGTTCAAGGATATTCCTCAAGACCCGAACTACCCGTTGCCGGAAAATGAGTTGAACTTGATTATGGAGTCGTCTATAGCCTTCGAAGGTGGAAAAATCATGATGTCGGATGTCCTGCCTTCGATGAAGAAGGTAACGGGGGAAGTCGTTCAAGGCAATAACATGCTGATTACGCTCGTTATGGACGACAAATCAAAACTGCAGAAATACTTCACCGCTTTGTCCGTTGGCGGCCATGTGATCATGCCATTAGGCAATATGCCTTGGTCATCGTGTTTCGGGATGCTGGTTGACAAATTCGGGGTAGCCTGGAAGTTCAACAGCGACGCGGATATTTTCCTGGACAGGGTAATTGCAGACAAGCGGTAAAATCATTCAAAAAAATGGTCTTGCTACCGAAGAGAAGACCATTTTTTTATTTTCCCGCTAAGAACGGGAATCGTTTGTTTGTTCACCTTCTCCATCAATTTACAATAAATTTTTAGTTTTATATTGCTTCCCCAGAGGAATTACATCCCCTAGGTTCGTTACTCTTGTACAATGCAGCAATCATGTCTGGATTTACGAAGTCTTTTAATCCCCACCACATATACTCTAGCTTGTTGCCATTCATGACTTTGTTTACGCCGAACCGTGCACAGATCTCATAATACTGCTCTTTTCCGAGTTGACCATCACGTTCTAGCAGTTGTTTTCCCATCCAGATCATCCCGCTACGTTGAATCGTTTTCACTCGTAAATTGTCCAAACCAAAGTATTCTTCTAATGCATGTAATCTCTCATAAATCAGATGAGGACTGACTTGTTTCCTATGAACATTTCTTGTCTTGGCTGGCCTGATTACATAGCCTGTTTCAATTAATTCACTTGTTTCTTTGAGATGATCTCAATGGTGACGCCTGCAAGGCGCATTTCAATTGCTTTCATTTTAATTTCTATGGGATAACTAACTCTAGTTGCCAACACAAAAACACCTCCAAGGTTGTCCCCCTACTTACGACATGGGCGTGTTCTCTTGAAGGTGTTTTGATTTGTCTCACGTTACGGGGTCAGTCCCAGTAGTTGGTTACTCGTTTGGGGTGTTACGCTTTTTGCGTAGATTAGTCTCTATTCCCCTTGTACGTATATTTCTCTGGATTTCTTACATAGTCGCTAGTTAATACACAATTATTTGTTTCAAATGACACTGTCACTTTTCCAGTTGCGTTAATACCTAATTGAGAATAACCTCTTGGCCAGTCTAATACTCCCCCTAGATGATATTGATACTCTTCAAAACCTAGAGGCTTCCCCCAGCTTTTTGTTAACGTTAAATATTTCTCATTTTTGATTTTAATGAAATCATCTTCATTTGTTTGGTATAACGAAACCTCTATTAGACCCGATGTCACTCCTTCAAAGCTGATAGTCGCAATTCCTGATACATAGTAATCTTTTGTCTGTTGTGTTTCTATAAATGAAAGACCCCATACTTCGATTGCTATTGATTCGGGTAATTCTCTATGACCGTGGAAAAATAATGTCGCTTCTGTAAAATCTACTTGATCAAATAGCTTACCAGTAACATCAAGGACGTTTCTAATTTTACTCACCCATTTCTTAGTCAAAATGTAATTTATACAGTGTAATCTGTTTTAATGTATCTGATTTGATTGGTTGACCATTAGTTTGAAAACTAGTTCATAAACCTTCAACTGGTTTACCTTTATATAACAATCCAAAACCCGCACTACTAAGTTCTTGCTCTGATGCGTTAAATACATTCTTAAAATACTTGTTATTATAGGTACCCACAATAGTAAATGTGCCCCCTTCTTTTAAGATTCTGAATGCATCAGATGTTAACGGGTTATATTCAAAAGGGCTAACAGACACAATTGCATCAAAAGAAGCGTTCTCAAAAGGTAATTTATTTGCATCTGCAATAACGTTTACTCCTTTGCCTGCTTTTATGTCCACATTAATTGCTTCAATAATTGGGTTATTACCTAATTCTAAATTCATTAGTTTATCTGAAAGCCCTATCTCGTTGAGCGATGGTTACTGATAGTTGAATATCTCCATTCTGTCTTAAAAGGTTTTCACTGTACCGCTTTTTTTGTCTCAGGTGTAAAGCCGAGTCTTGAATTCAGTTCTCCATGATGCATAAAACAGCAGAGATGACTTCTGGTATAGAGGCGTACCGCCCGATTCATTCGACACTGGGTGTGGGTAAAAAGATGACCTTGAGGATTGCTGCCCCCAAGGTCTTTGTAATCAGTTATTCTGTTTTTAGCTTTGCTATTGCTTCATCAAGTGTTTCGTATTGAATATTATCATACTCCCAATTTAAATGACGATTAATGGCCTTTGCCACTTCATCCCAGTGACATTTTAGTTACTACCTAGATTTGCTACTCCTTTCATTACCAGTGGATATTAAAAAAGAGGACCCCTGATGAATTCAAGAGTCATCTCATAGCTGCTTAAATTTTCAACAAGCTTATTTAAAATCCTATTTATTTCTTGGGTAACAATTCATGTTGCTCGAATGAAGTTTTGAAGTATCTAGTACAGAATATTAAATATCATTTTTCCATATTTCAAAGAGATTAAACAAGAGATTAGAATCTTTACTACCTCTCATAGATTTAAGCAATTGGTTATAAACAATTGCCCTTGGATCCATTTCCATGCTTTTGAAACCCACCAATACAGGACGATTTACATAAGCGAGAGATTTAGGCTTTCCTATAAAACCCCATTTTAATTGTTTGAAATTTTTGGTAAACACTTCAGCAAAATAGATAGCAATATCCATTGCAATTGCTAACGTTTCGGTACTAGGCTTTTCTTTACCCGCTTCAATTGTTTCTCTTAACCATTCAGGAGCATTTTTTACTTCAGTTTCAATTTCTTCACTTGTTTTTATTGTTGTTTTAATTAATGGAATAAACCAAGCCCATATTAGCTTTAATGACTCTGGTGAAAAATCCAATTCTTCTTTTTTTCCCCCATTAGTATCATAATAACTCGCCAATTGGTTTATTCGATTAGAAATTTCACTAATATACCAATCAAAGTGCTGTTGAGCTTCTTTTTTATTCATTTCTTGAAAAGATTTCATTATAAAATGTGGTTCCATTAAAGAATATTTCATTATTAACAACTCCTTCTTTAGGGATGAATAGTGTACTTTATGCCATTTTGAGTAAGAAAATCCAGTAATTGTTGCGACGCTCCACTTTTACCAGTTATTTCACTTTTAAAGAAATGCCATTCTACAGAATCGACAGTACCTTTCTTCAATAACTCAACATCTTTTAATACTTGCTTTTTATTAAAAGCTGTAAGTGTTTTATAGCCTACTTTAGATTCATAGGCAATACCATCCTTTAAAACATCTACATATCTTGCCCCTAGTGAGGTTTTAAAATAAACGGGTTTAGCATTCCCACCGACTAGTTTGGCTAAATAAAGCTCCCCAGCTCTTCCACTATTGAATGCAACACTTTTAACTACTGTTTTAGCTGTAGAAACTAAAAGCCCTCGAGCTAAGCCACCTCCTACACTAACATACGTGAGCGGATCTTCCAATCCTTCTAATTCTCTGGCGCTACCGACATAATTTTCTCTTAATCCACCTACATTAGGAATTCCATTTATTCCTTCTACCGTAAATATTTCGTCATAATATTCGTAATCGATTTCCTTGCTTCCATGAACCCTTCTGATCCCCTGCTTGTCATAATAATAGTACGTACCTGGGGTACCATCCCCAACAATAGTCTCCGTATGCCCAGAAGAGTCAATGAATCGTAATGGATTATTACTTACATACGTATACCGATTCAACGAAAGCGGATTATCCACTTGCCCCTTATACGTATCCTCCGAAATAAACCTCCCCATCTTCGGATCATAGTACCGCGCCCGCAGGTAGTAAAAACCGCTCTCCTTGTCGTACATTTCCCCCGCATACGCAAACGGGTTGGGCATCGTTTCCTTGACCTTGTCCGCGAGCAGGTTGCCCCAGATGTCGTACTCATACGTATTCAGGACGTTGCCGCTTGGCCCCTTGATCTTCACGACATCGCCGTGGCTATTGTAGTAGTAAGTGCCTTCCTGGTTCGTCGTGTAGTCTTTGCGCCAGATCAGTTGGTTGCCGAAGACGTTGCGGGCTTTGACCCGGCCATCTTGGGTCAATTCCTCAATCACTTGTCCGTTCAGGTACACGTAGTGGGTGGTGTCGGTTACGGTTCCGGTTTGCTGTTTGGTGGCACGCAGGCCGCCCGGGTAGTACGTGTAGGTCGTGGTTCCTTTGTCGTCTTTGTATTCGGTCAGGCGGTTGAACAAGTCGTGTTTCAGTTCGTACGAGCGCGTCGAGTCTGCTGGTGCGTTGGCATACGCTTGGCGGTTGCCGCGGCGGTCGTAGGCGTATTGACGGGTGTTGCCCTGGATGGTCTCTTCCTTGATCCGGGACAGCTTGTCGTAGGCGAATGTGCCGTAGGTGGTTCCTCCGCGCTTTTGACTCGTGATGTTGCCAAACAGATCGTAGCCGTTCGTCTCGCTCCAGCCATCGGCGTGATTGATTCCAGTAATTTCGGCAAAGGAGCTCATCGTTTTCTGCATCGCGTTCGGTTGGCCGGGGTACGAAACGGTGTTGGTTTCGCCGCTGCTCTTGATGTCGTACGTGTAGGTCGTGGTGCCGACGCTTGGGATGGTCACGCTGCTCAGGCGGTCGGCGCTGTCGTAGCTGTAATCGACCCGCATGGAAGGGGCCGAGCCGGATACCGCGCTGCGAGACGGGTAAATCAGGGCGTCGATGGCATCGTCCTGATCGGTGTGTACGAGCTGGTAGTCTTTTCCCATCATCGTTTGGTTGTTCAGGCGGTGGAACTCGTCGTAGCTGTAGCGGACGGTTTGGCCGTAGTTATTGGTTTCCGTCAAAAGCAAGCCAGCGAGCGGATCGTAGGTGCGTTCTTCGTAGAAGCCATTGCCGGCGGACACTTTCGTCATTTCGTAAAACGGCGAGTATTGGTAATTGAACAGGACGCCGTTTTTGTCCTGGAAGGTTTTGACCGAGCCGTTTTTGTCGTAGGTGTACTGCTCGGCTTTGGTTTCCGGGTTCTTTTCGGATAGTTTCCAGGACAGCGTGTTATACGTGTACACGGCGGAGGTCGTGCCATTTTCGACGACGGTGACGAGGTTGCCGAGTCCGTCGTAGCCGTATTCGTTGACGTTGTTCTCCGGGTCGCGCAGGTAGACGAGCTGGCCGTTGGCATCGTAGCGCAAGGTCCAGCGTTGGGAGGTGCTGCCGTCGGTTACTTCTTTGTCTGTCACTTTTCCGAAACGGTCTGTCTGGATATTCGTGACACGGCGCTTTCCGTCTTGTTGTGTCGTTTCCTCGGTGCTCTCTACCCGACCGTACAAATCGCGGTAGGTGGTGACGATGTAGCCGTTTGGTGCCACGGTTTGTTCGGTCAGGCGCGGCAAGTAGCTGCTGCCGTCGCGGTAGGCGTTGTTGCGATGGGAGCGGGTCGTTCCGAGAGCGTTCGTCGTTTGGTAAACAAAGCCGTCCCAGTCGTAGGCATAAGAGGTGCTCTTGGCCTGGTTTCCGTAGGGAATCGTGCGGCTGACCTGCAAACCGTCTGGCGTAAACTCGTTTTCCACGAGCGGACGTGTGCCGCCGTTTTTCCCTTTTTGCTCCTGGTAGGCGATATCGCCATACGGGGTGTAGTACGTAATAACCCGCGACGAGTCTGGCAAGGTTCGTTCGACCACCCCTGGCCCTGCCGTCTTGGTGCCCGTGGCATCGCCATCGCGGTACGTGTACGAAATCGTGCGCGTTGATCCCTGGTTCCGATAGCTCTCGGAAAGGAGACGACCCAGCGTGTCGTAGTCGTAGGTGACTTTGCCCCCGTCCGGGTACGTTTGGCTTTTGACCTGGCTTTGTTCATCGATGTCTAGCGTAAAATTCAGGACGTCGGTCTTGCCACTTTCCAGCTCGACCCCGGCCACCGTGATTTGCGTTGGCTGCAAGCCGTAGGCGTCGTAGGCGGGAAACGTTTGCGTTCTCGTCTTGCCGCCGAAGTTTTCCGTGACCGAGTAAAGCTGCTTGTTCGTGTATTCGTAGGTGCGCTCTGTCGTCTGGCTTTTGTACCCCGCCAGATTCGCTGGATACGAGTGGATCTCGGTTTCTTTTCGCAGCAAATACTGATCGTTGTACTCGTAGGACAAGTTGGAATAATATGGATCGCTGGAAGCGGCGGTGGCTTGCGTCCGCGTCGCCTTCAGCAAGGAAAAGGTGCGGAATCTCCCTTGGCTTTCCAGATCGTACGTCCATGTCGTCAAGATGCCGTCTGGCGCCAGTTGTTTGACCAGATGCCCGTACTCGTTGTATTCGTAGTACGTCTCTTGCGCGTAGTTGTTGAGTTTGGCGGCGTACGCGGCACGCTTGGACAGAACGGGTTCTTTTAAATAGGACGAAAACACATCCGGGTCGGACACGGAGACGGGTTCCAGAAATACGTACTGGTAGGTCGGCTTCGTCTGGCGGCCGGAATAGGCATAGGTGGTATACGTTGTCGGGTTGTACGATACGGCATATTTCGCCCCCGCAATCGACGTTCCTCCCTGGCTGATTCCGGTCGTCTTCGCGCTTCGCAGCAGCGGCGTTCCGTCTGCGTTGATGCGGTAAAACAGAGAGCGGGTGTAGCGGGACGGCTCCGTTTCCGTGACCTGGAACGTATCGCCATGCCGATCGGCCATGTTTTTCAGCCGGGGCAGCTGCTCTTTCGGCATTTTCCATATTTCGTAAAAGGTGTCGTTGTCGGCATAGCTTTTTTCCAAACGGTACGTGTTCGTGCCTTTTGGCGTTTGCAGAGCGTAGCTGTACGTGACCTTGTTCACGGGATGATAGGAGATGTAGCTTAGGGCGTAACGGTCTTGGAACATGCGCACCAGTCCGTCTTTGATCGACGTCTGATCGAGTGTGTATGGCCGATACTCATACTGGATCGACAGCCCTTGCAGCGGGTAGCTGGCCTCCTGCATGAGCAAATAGTCGAATTCCTTCCGCGTCTTTTTGTCTTCGGCCCAATATTTCGGCGACTCCTGGAGCGCCTGATCCGTTGCGACCTTGTCCAACGTGTACTTTTTGTTCAGGTTGAAATAGGCCATTCCTTTGGTGCGCGGGTTATGGTACGAGTAGCGGGCGGTGGTGTAGGCGCCGTTTCCTTTGCCGCCTGGCGGGAGCACCTCTACACGAGTGAGCTGGGTGTAGATGGCCAAGCCCGATTTTTGTTCCAAATGGTAGCGGATGTGCTTGAGCACCGTCGTTTCCGATTTGTCCTTGTAGACGATCAGGTCTTGGGTCTGGTCGTTGACGCCCCTTCTTTTCAGGACCACATACCGCCCGACGCTGTCCTCGATGGAGATGAGCTCGCCGTCACTACTGACCGTGTACGTGATTTTATCGCCGTAGATGTTCGATTTGACGATCGTCCCTCTCAGCAAGTCAAACTCGTAAATCCAGTTGCGGAAGGACAAGGTGTAGTTGCTGTTCAGTCGCTCCACGGAGAAGCTGGCATCTTTGTACGGGTAATTGACAAACTGGTTGTAGTGGTATTCGAGCGACGTTCCGTCTTCGAGCGTAATAAAATAACGGTTGCCCGCCGGCAGATCGTAGACCCGGGTGGTGTAGATTTCTTGCCCCGGGTTGCGGGAATCGTCGCTCACGGAGGCGGAGTGCTCGCGGGAGACGATCTCCAATTTCGGCACGTTGAAGTCCCAGCCGGTCGCAAATCGTTCCGGAGAGGAATGGGCTTCGTTGCCTGTCTCGGTTTCGTTCCAGCCGGGCACGCTAATTTTGCTGCCCAGAGAATGGTAGCGGCGTTGCAGGACCACGTCCAGGCCATGTTTGCCTTGCAGGTACACATCCTGCTCGACCAGATTGGCCGCCCGGTACACGTCGTCTACCGATGATTCGGTCTTGGAGCGGGCGAAGTGAAACTCTTGCTCTTTTTCCGTGTACTGCGTAGGCGGAAGCGGCGTCGCTGCCTGGATGTCCATCGTTTCCGCGAGCTTGCGGATTTCCGCCATTTTCGCCGGGATAAGCGGTGTGAGCTTTTGGAGCCATTGCTGCTGGTCCGACGTCACCGATTGATAACGGGAAAGAAGGTCCGTGTCGGTGAAGGCTTTGGCTTGCGCGCGCTCTTCTTCGGTGAGGAGTTGTTCCAGATCCGAGTAGAAATAGGCGGCAAATGTCAATAGCTCCCGGTCAAACGTGCGGTGGATTTCGCTGGCGGTGGAAGCGTCCAGTTGTGTCCAGGGCAGCTTGGCGATATCCGCTTCGGTAAAGGTGGTCGGATCGCTTTTCGCGGCTTGTTGTTCGATCGGAACAAGTTGCTCGTCCGCGATGGACTGCTGGAGTTCGTTGGCCACGGCTTCCGGTGTGGATGCGGTGGTTGGTGTGTCCTGCGCTTCCTGTGGGAGCGGCTCTTGGGACGGTTCGTTGGCCAGGGCTGCTCCTGGTGGCAGCAGGGTGATGCATAGGGCCAGGCAGAGAAGGTAGATGAGTGCTTTTATGGAAAGGTGTTTCATAGGGCCTCCATCATGGGTAGTAGTCCCCCCTTGGTGAGAAGGGGGGATTGGTGTTGGTTAGGGGAACCATGTAATCGGAATTGGTTTGTAACTAGGGGTAGTTGTGCCGTTGCCAAGTTGCCCGTTCTCATTAGCTCCCCAGCCTAGAACGGTTCCATCGTTCGTCAACGCAAAAACGTGTGCTGCAAAAGTTCCCGTAAAAATCTTCTTGATGGAAGTCAGTTCCGGGATGAGGACAGGTTTTGTCTGCTCGTCTGTTGTTCCATTTCCCAGTTGACCGGAAGCATTGGCTCCCCAGACAAAAACCCGGCCCTCCAAATCAATAGCGTAACTGCTCAAGGCATTTGTCTCGATCTCAGCAATTTGGGTAAGAGATTCAATTTTTTGTGGGGGGCCACTGGGGGTCAGGTTACCATGACCGAGCTGTCCAAAATCGTTGGCTCCCCATGAATACACGGTATTGTCACTTTTGAGAGCCAAACTGTGAGTGGCTCCTGCCTTAATACTCTTGATCTCGGCCAGACCTTCGACTTTCACTGGTGTTCGATTTTTTGTGAAATTGCCCATATTGACTCCCCACATGAAGACCGTTCCATCGCGTGTCAATGCCAGTGCATACACCTCGCCAGCCGCAATCGCCGTCACATTGGACAAACCAGCTATTTGTGCAGGTACTACTTTAGGCTGTTTGTTAGCATCGCCCAATTGACCGTCCCGATTAAAGCCCCATCCCCAAACCGTTCCATCGTTTTTTAAAGCCAGGCTGAAATTGGCTCCGGCAGCAATGCCTACCATGTCAGTGAGTCCAGCTACTTGAACCGGGGTCGTTTTGGCGATCTTCGTTCCATCGCCCAATTGTCCATCATCGTTTAGGCCCCAAGACCACACGGTTCCATCCTCTTTTAAAAGGAGGGTGTGGTACTTCCCGGCCGCACTTGATTTGACCTTACTGTCGGCATGAGCCCTTTCTCCCAGTAAGCCAAATACGGTCAGTACAATGATGAAAGAGCACATTATTTTTTGGATGCTGTGGTTATTCCAGATCATTTTGTTACCCTCCCAGGTTCCTGACCGATGATTTTAATCGGGCTATTCCGATTTTGCATGGTTCCATCTCCCAACTGCCCACTCTCATTTTGTCCGGTCGCCCAGAAGCTTCCGTCATCTGTCATGATCAGCGTGTAATTCATTCCTGCCGAGATGTACTGAACACTTCTTGGAATCCCTTTGACTTGCACAGGAATGGTCAGTTGTTGATCGTAATAACGAATGACAACGCTCGCTTTCCCTCCCATTTCGCCGGATGTCATGACTCCATGCTGATCGACTTGGAGAATCTCTGGCTGGCTGCTTTCATATATGACTTGATCGGTAACATCTTGCGCATGGCCATTTGCATACGTGGCTGTCACCTTTAATGGCTTACTCTCGTACGCATTCATTTCTACGAGATTCGCCGTTGTCTCCAGTTGTGTAACGACGACATCCACCATAACCGGAACAGGTGTCGTCTGATTTTGCATCGTTCCATTCCCTAGCTGCCCGTGCTCATTTTGTCCGGTTGCCCAAAGGCTTCCATCCGCTCGCAAAATCTGTGTATATGCCATTCCGGCAGACAAACTTTGCAATTGGACGCCCGGGTCACTCACTTTCACCGCCACGCTCCGCTGCTTGCCGGAAAATGCTGCGGCAAGTGTCGCCGTTCCTGCTTTTTTAGCTGTCAGCAAACCGCCCGTACTTACGGATGCGATGGACGGGTCATCGACAGTGTACTGGGCCTTGTCGGTCATGTCGGACTCTGTTCCATCTGCGTGTACAGCCTTGACTGCGAGCTGCTTCGTCGCATGTTCCAGCAAGGTAATGGCTTCCGGAACGATCTTGATGTCCACTACCGCGTTCTCCGCCGTGACGACAACGGGTACGTTGACGCTCACGCCTTCATACGTCACAGTGAGACTCGTACTTCCGGCCTTGACAGCGGTGACGAGTCCGTCAGGCTGGACGGTTGCTGTGGCTGGATCTTGCGACAAGTACGTAACTTGCTTGGATACGTCTGCCGTTTTGCCGTCTTGGTAGGTGGCCGTTACTTGCAAGGTTTGCGTTTTGCCTACCAGAAGATCCAGTTTGACAGGCGTGACGGTCAGACTCTGCACAGGCTCCTGAGCTTCTGTGACCTGTACAGGCACAGAGACGGTTTTACCGCCAAAAGATATGGTAACTGTCGTGGAGCCAACGGCTGCTCCTGTTATCAATCCAGTCGCTGAAACTGTGGCAATCGCGGGCTGAGCGATTTGGTAGGTGGCTTGACTGGTCACATCGGTCACCTTGTTATCGCTATACGTTGCTTTGACTTCCAGTTGCTGGGTTGCACCCTTTTTCACGCTGACGGACTCCGGACGAACCGAGATCGTCTGCAAGGTGACGACCGTTCCTGTCACCGTGACGGGAACGGACAGGCTTTTCGCTCCGTAGGTGACCTGGATGGTTGTCGTTCCAGCGGTAGTTGCCACCACGCCTCCCATGCCATCGACCGAGGCAATCGCAGGGTTGCCGCTGGTGTATTGGGCTTTGGCCGAAACGTTTTCCTCGACTCCGTTGGAATACTGTGCGTAGATGCTCAGTTGTCCCTTGTTTCCGGCTGCCAGCGAAAGCTGCGCGGGACTGGCTTTCAGCCCCAGCAAGTAAGCTCCCTGCACCGTTACTTGAGCGGAAGCGCTTTTGCCGTTATAGGAAGCGGTAATCGTCGCGGTTCCCGGGGCGATCCCGGTCACGACGCCCTGGCTGCTCACCTGCGCCACCGATGGACTGGAGGAAGAAAAGCTGGCGACGCTGTTGATGTCTTTGCTGCTGCCATCGGTGTAGTAGGCGGTGGCGTACACGCGCTGGATTTGTCCTTCTGCCAGGGTCGTTTGCGCCGGGCTCAGGCTGATGGACGACAAAGAGATCGCCGGAGCGCTTACGGTAATCGTGAGTGTCTTCGTTTGTCCGCCATAGTACAGCCGTGCCTGGGTGGTCCCGCCGTTGACGGCGTAGACGCGCCCGTTGCTGATGTACGCCACGGATGGATTTTCCACGATGACCGTCACTTGCGAGGTGACGTCCACCTGACTGCCATTTTCCAGCGTCGCGGTTACCTGGATGGACGCCGAGCCGCCGGAGGACACATCCACTTTGTCCGAATCGAGCTTTAATGCGGTTGCCTTTGGCTGAGGCGAGACGGCTTGCTTGACGCTTTTGAGCAAGTTTCCGTTCTCATCGTGGGTGAAGGTGACGCTGTTGGCGCCGTTTTCCTTGATCGCCGTGATCCGGTTGTTGGCATCGTAGACGTATTCATACAGCGTGCCTCCTGCCAGTGGAGCAAAGACGGTAAACGACAGGCTAAGCGCAGTGGTGTCGTTGTTCGTCAGCCGGACGGTGTAGCTGCCGGATGCCAGCTCGTACACGGCCTCGGCCTCGCTTGGCTTTTGCTTCGGACTGACGAGCGTGCCGTTGGACAGCACAGCGACCGTCGGGTATTTGCTGCCTGGATTTTTCAGCTGGACCACGGTGCGGTAGGTTCCAGGGATCACTGCATTCATGGACAGCTCGACCGATTGCCCGGCCGGGATCGTGAGTTCCCTGGCCTGGTTGAACACAATCGCTTCTCCGCTCGCCTTGGCCAGGAGCGTCGCGTACAAGGAGCTGCGGGACTGGACGGACAGATAGTACGTTTTGCCTGCGACCAGTGCCGCGCTGACACTCCCGTTTTCACCGGAAGCGATTTGGTCCGGCGTTTGCAGAGACGCACTGCGGAACACCGCGATTTTCCCTGCGGCGAGGGAACTGGAATCGTTGGTCAACGTAAACTGGTACGTGCCGCTCGTCTTGGCGGTGAGCTTGAAATATTTCGCTTGATCCGCCGGGTAGTACATGCGAATCGGGCTGTTTTCCTGCAACAGCGTGAAGTTTTCCTCCGCAGGCAGCGTCTCGACGGAGATCGAAGCCGGATAGCTGCTAATTCCGGATGGGCTGTAGGCCCACAGCATGATCGTATAGGCGCGGCCTGGCTGGAGGCCGGAGAACGTGTAGCTGGTGACGTTCCCTACATCTCGCGCCAGAGGATGGTTATCCAGGCGGATCTGGTAGGTGCTGGCTCCGGGGCTCGGGTTCCAGTACACCGTGATGGCGTTCTTGGTCGGCTCGGTCTTGACAATGACCGGCGCTCCCGGTTTCCGTTCGACGACCAGGACTCCGCTGTAAGAAGCGGCTCGACCGCTTGCGCTGCGTACCTCCGTATTCGTATACGTACCTTCGCCCAGCTCCTGGCCCAGCCAGCTCATACTCCAATAACCAGCTGAACCAGTCGTGGTCGTCGTTTTCCTGGCATACGTCGCCGGATAAATCGTTCCTGTGAGCGTGTCTCCTGCCTGCAAGCGGCTGTACGTGCCGTCCAGGGTAAAGGTTTCCTTCAAGTCGATAATGCGCTTCTCTGTAGGGGTGTAGACTGCCAGCTCTGGGAGGTGATCCACCAGACGAGCCGAGTAGACTTGCGGCTCCGACCAGGCTCCGCGGTTATCTTGGGCCTGTGCGGTCCAATAGATGGTCCGAAACAGCATGTCTTTGGTGATGGGAAATTGGTAGCGACCTGTGAATTTTCGCCCTTGATCCACCTCATAAATACCCTCCATCGTCTCTCTTACCTCATTTCCACCCGGTGTCCAGCCAATCCGAATTTTCCGTGCTACCAGTTTGTCCGTAGCATCCTTATCCGCAATCGTGAAGCTGATTTGTCCGGTCTTCCCTCCGTAAATGACGATGAGTTCCGTGCTTTCCAAAACCGGAGCTTGGTTGCCGTTCAGGATTTTGAAAAACCGTTTGACGGTGGTGCCGCTGACGTATGCGGGCACGTTGCTGCTCAAAATAGTGCGCAGCCGCGCTTCCACGTTGGCGCTTTTGGAAATGGTGGAAGTATTCAACTCATAGGAGCGGGTATTCGCCGACAGTTTTTCCTTAACGGTGGAAGTGACATGACCCGCCTCGGAAATGTAAATCGTCAATTCCTGGCCCGTTATTTTGTCCAAGTAGGAGCCATAGCTTGTCGAGTAATCCCAAGTGAGGATCACCCGTTCTCCCAAGTTAATCTCCGCGTTATTGGCTGGACTATTCCATGTGGCCCCGACATCGATCGGGTCTTTTTCCTTGGCCTGTGCGCGCATATCCAGGGTAAAGTCCACCTGCTGCACGGGAGACAGGCCCTGCTTCTGATCGGTAGCCCAGACTTTCAGGGAGTATACGTCGTCTGGCTTCAGGTCTTGCACCGGAGCGTGGTACAAAAAGGCGGAGGCGTTTTCTGACGCCAGGAACGAAGCGATCTGGTGCACTTCCCCTTCGTCGATTTGATACCAGAGGCTGACGCGATCCCCCAGATTCGGGTCCATGACCCAACCGGAAAGGGGGATCACATCCTGCCCGTTCACCTGATCGATGACTTTTCCGGTAACGGGGGTGGTGAGGTACACACGCGGCGCGGCGTTATCCGGGATGTTCGTGGAGAGATAGTCAATCTCCGGGGTCCATTTGAATGAATCCCCCACCTCGGTTTCTTTTGCCTGCGCTTGGAAATACAGCTTGTCTCCTGCCTCAACTTCCAGCTCTTGCGCTAGCTCCACCCCAATCTGATCGTTGAACGCAATGGACTGCCAGCCTGCCGACGGCCAGATTTGGGTATCGTTTTTCAAAAGGCGGAGGTTAACGCCGTCTCCTTCGTTTCCTTCGAGCATGGACGCCCAGCCGCCGACGTGAATCTTCCCGGAACGCGGCGCTTCCCAGCGAATGACCGGATCGGAGCCGCCGATGTGCATCCACGTATTCCCGATGATCGTCTCGCCTTGCGGGCTTTTCCACTGCTCGCTTTCCTGGTTCCACATAAGCTCGGTGTAGCGCTCTTCCTTGGCCTCCAGGTAGGACCAGTTGTGTTTGCCCTGTTCCTTGGAAAATTGCAGCCAGTAGCGATTTTCTTCGGTGATCGCCTCGACAATCGTTACGGTTCTCTCCAGGTTGGTCTGTTTTCCGTCTTTTTCGGTAACCCGTACGGTCAGCTTGTGCGTTCCTTTTGGTTGCTCCTCTGCACGCAGCCCGTAGGAAAAGCCTGGCTTCGCGCCTTGGCTGCCCGGGTACGTGCGCAGCACATCAGGGCGCTCGGTGCCGTACAGCGCCTCGCCCAAAACGGTTTCGTCCAGCAGCACCTCGATTTTGTCCAACTCACCCTCGGGGAGGAACCAACCCGTGACGAGGTAGTTTCCGCTGATGACTTCGTTGTCTGACGGCGTGTCGATTTCTCCACCGTGGCTCGGTCCGTCTCCTTGGACCTGCACCGGATACGTCTGCACGATTCCGGCATACGATACGCGCAGATGCGTGTTTCCTGGCATCAGGCCCGTGATCAAGCCTGTCGACGCCTCGATTTTGGTGAGGGCCGGGTTCTCAAACGCGTACGTCGCTTCGGCGGTGACGTCTTTTGTGCTGTTGTCACGATGGGTGGCGGTCAGTTGGAAGGTCACGGTCTTGTCTTTTTCCAGCGCGATCGAGGTGAGATTGGCGGTCAGTTTGGCAACGGGACCAATGACCACGTCTCTTTCCAGCACGAGGCTTTCCTGTCCCGCCTGATTGGTGGCGCGGATGGTCAGCTTGTGCGTGCCTTCGGCGAACGGAAGCGTGTCCCATTGGTAGCGGAACCCGGCGTTTGCCTGGCGGTAATGTGGATACAGCGCCGCAATATCCGGACGAGGCTCGCCATATTCGGCGGTGCCCACAGCTTGTCCATCCACGAGTACCTCGACTTTGGCGATGCCAGACGGGTCGAGCAACCAGCCTTGGACGGTGGTCACGCCGCCGATGACAGCGCGGTCAAATGGCAGCTCTAATTGCCCTTTTGGCTGCGTGGACCCGGCTTCTGTCTCCGTCACGGTGACGGGGATGGTGACAGATTGCCCGCCGTAGCTTGCGACTACGTTGGTCTGGCCGACTTGCAGCCCCGTTACCACACCGAGAGGGCTGACATGGATGATCTCGGCCTTTTCTGCCGTGTACTGTGCTTCTCCTGTGATCTCTTTGGTCGTTTGCTCCGTCAGTAGCGCGGAGATCGTCAGCTTTTTGCTGGAATCTTTCGGCAAGGTGACGGTTGGCTCTTGCGGCTGCAAACGAAGGATCGGGGGTTGTTTCCTGATGACGAAGCGTTTTTCTGGCAACGGATGCGACTTGCCTTCTGGATCGATGGCCACCACGGCAACGGTATGCTCCCCGGCTGGCAGGTCGGATCCCTCCAGCGTCAGGCTAAAACCGGCGTAGCTGTTTGCATAATCCGGGTGCAGCAAGGCGATATCCGGGCGAGCGATGCCTGCTTTTGCTTCGCCTTTCTTCGTTCCGTCCACCAACACTTCGTAACGCGTAATAGGTATCGTCGCTAAAAACCATCCGGCGATCGTGCTTGTGCCCTCGATGACAGCTCCCTGCACCGGCGTCTCGATTTCGCCCATCGCGGACAGTGGTCCGGCTTCCGTGACGGTGATGGGGATAAGGAGGCTCTGCTGTCCGTAGGAGATGGTCAAGTTCGCCGTGCCAGGTGTAATGGCGGTGACCAGGCCATCTGCGTTTACTTTCGCTACGGAGAGGTTATCTACGGTGTAGCGTGCCAGTTTGCTGACATCATGCTCGCTTTCGTCGTCGAGAATGGCCTTGACCACGAGTAGATGCGTTTTGCCTGCCGTCAAGCTCAGCGCGGTGCTGTTGGCCTGAAGACTTTTCGCTGGCAAAAGCGGAACGACGTGGATCTTTCTTTCCCCAAGCATCGTCTGCGTCCCGTCTTGGCCCGTTCCGCGTACGGAAAGCGTATGCGTTCCTTCCTGGAGCTTGCCCGTATCGAGATCGAATTGATAGCCGATATCGTGATTCGGCGAGGAGACATCCGTGATCTCTACTTCTGGACGGGGTATGCCGTAGGCGGCTTCCCCTTGGAGGATACCGTCTACCAGCACTTCCACCTTGGCGACTCCGCCCGAGTGGAAATACCAGCCCGTAATCGGGTACACGCCGCTAATGGTCGCGTTGTCCGGTGGGGTATCGATTCCGCCTTGGATGAAGCCTGCCGCTTCCCGCACCGTTACGGGAACGGTCAGCACATGCTCCTGGTAGTGGACGGTGATGGTCGTTTGTCCGGCTTCTAATCCCGTGACCATTCCGCTTGGCGAAATACTGGCCACATGCGGATGGTCTGCGGCATAGGTCGCTCCTGCGGTCACGTCTTTTGTCCCTTGATCGGAAAGGACAGCCGAAATGCGTAGCTGTTGCGTTTTCCCGCGAGCCACTTCTACTTTTTCAGGCGCAGCCGAGATGCTTGTCGTTGGCTGTTCTTGTTCAACTAGGATAGCTCGCTCCGCCAGCACATGTTCCGTGCCGTCGTTGCTGACAGCCGTTACTTTCAATACATGCGCTCCTTCTTGCCCAGCGCTTGTCTGGAAAAGGAACTGAAAACCTGCCGCCGGATTGCGGTAGTCCGAGTAAGCTGTTTCGATGTCGCGACGGACAATCCCGTACTGCGCATCCCCCAGCCGCGTTCCGTCCAGTTGCACCTCGATTTTCGCCACTCCGGCCGGGTCCAAGTACCAGCCTTCCACCAGCACTTGACCCGCTACGGTGGCGTTGTTTGCTGGGTGCTCCACTTCCCCGCGCGCAGGGAGCGGCGTTTCTTCCTTGACCTGTACCGGGATGACCAGCGTCTTGGCTTCGTAGGTGACGGTAAGGTTTGTGCTGCCAACTCCAACCGCTTGCACGACTCCCGTCTCGCTCACGGTAGCAACTCCCGGGTCAGAGGAAACATAGGTCGCCTGCTGCGTCACGTCTTGGACCGAGCGATCCTCCAAAATGACGGATATCTTCAACGGATGGCTATTGCCAGGAGCCAACTCCAGCTTCTGGACATCCGCCTGCAAGCCCTCCGGCAACGGCGTTTCCCCGACATAAAAGGATCGGCCCTCAATGGTCGTTTTCTCGCCAGCCGCATTTTCTATGATCACCGCAAGTGTATGCGCTCCGCTCGCTAGTGTTTGCGTGTCCAGTTGGAACGTAAACCCTGCGTTTGGATTGCCATACGCCGGATATTTCGCCGCGATATCCGGTCGTGGCTGACCGTACTGCGCTTCTCCTGCGTCAGCCCCATCCACTTGGATGCGAATGCTCGCCACTCCCGCAGAATCGAGATACCACCCTTTTCCATTCAACAGGCCGCTCGTCCATTCGCCATTTTCCGGACTATCCAGCCCTGCCAGTGGACGCAGCGGTTCCGGCGGGGTCACCGTAACGGAAATCTCGAAGTGATGTCCTTCCAACTCTCCCGTTACTTTGGTTTCGCCCGGCCCGACGCCGCTTACCACGCCCGCAGCACTTACCTTGGCAATGGCCTCATCCTGCACGGCATAGCTGACCCGCTTGGCCACGTCTTGCTCCGAACCATCTGTGCGCTTGGCTGTGACTTTGAGCGGCTGGCTTTCCCCCTGTGCCAGCTTGAGTTCTGAAACAGAAGGCAAAAGCGCTTCGATTTCCGCAGAAGCTTCCCCTTGCCCTAGCGCTTTCTCCAAATGCACCAGCCCTTTGCCATAAAAACGGGACTCGCCCAGTGGCTTGGCGCTTTTCGTCAACAGATCGCGCAGCTCAGTGCTAGAAATGTTTCCTTTCGCCGACCAAATCACGGCCGCCGCCCCCGCTACGTGCGGAGCAGCGAGCGAAGTGCCGGACCTCGTCTGAAAATCTCCACCAGGCGCGGTACTGCGGATATCCACCCCTGGCGCCATGAGGTCCAGCTCTTTTCCGACACTGGAAAAATCGGCGCGCTGATCTTCCTGGTCAACCGCACCGACCGAAATCGTTTCCGCATACTGGGCTGGGAACAGCTCGGTTTCTTCGCCCAAGCCCCGGTTGCCCGCCGCCGCAATGACCAGAATGCCGTGCTCGTTCGCCCGTTTGATCTGGTCGTGCAAGGCGCGGCTGTTTACATAACCGCCCGCGCTGATCGAGAGGATGTTCATCCGGTTTTGAATCGCCCATTCGATCCCCTGGATCATGCTGGAGTAGGTCCCGTGGCCTTTTTTGTCCAACACTTTAATCGCGTACAATTCCGCTTCCGGCGCGACGCCGACGATACCAAAATCGTTGTCCCGAGCGGCGATGACTCCCGCTACAGCCGTACCGTGGCCGTGCTGGTCGCCAAAATCGTCCTCTCCTTCGATGTAGGACACACCGCCCTTGATCTCCAAGTCAGGATGAGCGGAAATTCCCGTATCCAGCACCCCGATTTTGATGCGTTGCCCTTTGTACTGCTGGCTGTGCGCAGCGGCGGCACCGATATGCTCGACGCCCCACGGCACTTGCTGGCTTTGACCTGGCGAGAGACTTGCTTCCGCCAGCTCGGTTTCGCTGTCTTCTTCGATGTAGGCGACATGTTCGTCTTCCAGCATCGCTTGTTTTTCGCTTTCGGTCAGTTCGGCGACCACGATTTGTCCGGTGAGTGGCTCCACCGATGACCGCTGAATCGCTCGGACCTTGGCGCGTTCCTGTTTTTTGAAGCCGATCAGGTACGTCTTGCTGTCCGCACTCGCCGCCGCATGCGCGGGAACGAGCTGCAAAAGCAGGAGCGACACCAGGAGGAACGCTTGGAACATACTGAATAAACGGATGAAGGCCTGGTTCATTCACGTGACTCCTTATCTGGATTGATTTGTTGGTTGCGGCTGTGTCATTTGCCCAATGAAAATGGTACCTCTCCCTCCTGTCAACAGTTTGCAAAGGTATGAAATTCACAGCAAAAATAGTAAAATATTCCTGTTGCATTCAGGCGAATTATATTAAATTTCAAAACATGGTTCAACAGGAATTTACTTGAAATTTGCATTTTCGACACCATTGGCAATTTTTCAACATTTGCGGTAAAGTCAAATGAACAGGATTTTATCTGAAAATGTCGATTTGCACCTACTGCCGGCTTGGCTGGCAAAAGACTGACTCGAAAAAGGACGTGCTTCTACTGTGAACAATTGGTTTGCCATCATCCTGGTCCTAGCAATCACCTGTAGCCTCGTACTCGGGGTGACCTCCGAGACGCTTGCCTTGCTGCCTTATATCAATCAGAGCTTTCTGTTCGGGCTGATTTTGCTGATGGTCGGCTGTGCTGCCGTCGTTACCCGTTCCGGCTTCTTCACCGTTTTCATGCGCGGCTTCAAGCAGCTCAAAGGCTTCTTTTTCCGCAAGCCGCGCATGATGGAGAGCGATCTCGTGCAAGGAGACGATCCCGTTTTTGCGCAAAAAAAACAATCCGTCATCAAGGTGGCGACTTCCCTCTTTCTCGCCTCCGGGACCGGATTGATTGTGTTTTCGCTGGTGCTTACTTGTTTCTACTATTTATAAGCAACGATTTGCCGATGGCCAGGAGTACATCGGATTCATAGATCGTCGGCAACTGCTCTTGCGGCGAAATACTGTCAAAGCGTTCGCCTGCCGGCTTCAGCCAGGGAAAGCCTTCTGCTCCCTTCGCTTTGTAAAGCTGCTCGGGTGAATTGGGAATCAAGATGTGCTTGTCGCCTTCTTCCTCATAACTGCTATTCAAAAAGAGCAGGTACTCCCCTTGCTCCAGCTGTTGATACTCGGGGGCGACGAGACTGGCCATCTCGTGGATATCCCCTGGGGCGTACCCAATGATCCGGTAAACCTCAACCGTATCCCCAGCCTTGATATTTTGCTCGGTCTGGTTGTCGTACAGCTTTTCTACCTCGACGTCGTACACATGAAAAACGAGCTCGGCCAATTGCTCTTGTCTCGGTTCCATGGAAATCTTTCCTTTGAGGATTACATTGGAAAAACCGACCAACTCGCTGGTGGAGTTGTACACTTTTGACAATGAATAACCGGAAGAATCCGCCAAAGATGCTTCCTGCCTTTTTATAAAAGCGAGTGTCAAGCCAAGCCCAACAGCCAGTAATACTAGAATGGCAGTCATCGTTCTCTTTTTCACCGTCGCACGCCCTTTCCGAACAACCTCTCCCCACAATCTCGCAAACGCTTCATCCAAACCTCAACTCCTAATATATGTAAAAACACAACTGCTTGTAAATGACGAGACATCGCGGAAGGAAGGCTTGGACATTCACGGATTGCAAGGGATTGACCAAGGGATTAGGCAAAGGATCGCGCCAGAACCGGGCAGACTCGAACATCGCTCCTTTATCTATCACCTGCCGCCACCGCCATCTAACGCAAAAAGACGCCTGGAAAAAGGCGTCTTTTGTTTCCGTACCTATGCTTCTAGCAAATGACAGGCGACCCAGTGTCCTCGCTCTGCCTCCAGCCACTTCGGCTCTTCTTCGGCGCAGCGCGCGGTGGCGAGCGGGCAGCGCGTCCGGAAGCCGCAGCCGCTTGGCTTGTTCGCCGGGCTTGGCAAATCGCCCTGAAGCACGATTCGCTCGCGCTTGACAGTCGGGTCGGGAACAGGCACAGACGAGAGCAGTGCCTGCGTATACGGATGCAACGGACGGGCGTACAAATCATTGCTGGCAGCCAGCTCGACCATTTTGCCCAAGTACATCACGCCGATGCGATTGGAAATGTGTTTGACCATGGACAAGTCGTGGGCGATGAACAAATACGTAAGACCGCGATCGTGCTGCAAATCTTCCAGCAAATTGACGACCTGCGCCTGAATCGAGACGTCCAGGGCGGAAATCGGCTCGTCGGCAATGATGAATTGCGGTTCGACAGCGAGGGCGCGGGCGATGCCGATCCGTTGGCGCTGGCCTCCGCTGAACTCGTGCGGGAACCGCTGGGCGTGGTCTTTATGCAGACCGACCAGTTGCAACAGCTCGGCGACCCGCTCCCGGCGCGATCCTCTGCTGAGTCCGTGAATGTCCAAACCTTCCGCGATGATGTCCTCTACCGTCATGCGCGGATTGAGGCTGGCCTGCGGGTCCTGGAAAATCATCTGGACATCCCGATTGAACTGGCCCACTTCTTTTCCGCGCAACTGGTGGACGTTCTTCCCTTTGAACAGCACCTCGCCAGCCGTATTCTCATACAGCCGGATAATCGTGCGGCCCAGCGTGGATTTGCCGCAGCCGCTCTCGCCTACCAGTCCGAGCGTCTCGCCTTTTTGAATCGTAAAAGTCACCCCGTCCACAGCTTTCAGATCAAAACCGGGACCCATGGAGAAATGCTTTTTCAAATCGCGTACATCAACCAACGCTTCTGTCATACTCCCTGCCTCCCTGCTGCAACCAATTCATCGATGCGCGGCGCTCTTGGATCGTGCAGCCAGCAAGCCGCCTCGTGGCCCGCTCCAAAGTCGTTTTTGGCTGGCATTTGCTGATCGCATATTTCCATGGCAAAATCACAACGCGCCGCAAACGGGCAGCCTTTTGGCGGTTGGAACAAGTCCGGCGGCGTGCCGTCGATCGGTACGAGCCGCTGCTTCTCGCCCTCATCGAGACGAGGCAGCGAGCGCATCAATCCCCATGTGTACGGATGGCGCGGGTTGGCAAACACATCCTCGACCGTTCCTGTCTCGACAACCATGCCTGCATACATGACGACCAT
This sequence comes from Brevibacillus sp. FSL K6-0770, assembly GCF_038000275.1. Taxonomy (NCBI): domain Bacteria; kingdom Bacillati; phylum Bacillota; class Bacilli; order Caryophanales; family Paenibacillaceae; genus Brevibacillus; species Brevibacillus sp. FSL K6-0770. The sequence goes on along the minus strand of NZ_JBBOBQ010000001.1, from coordinate 1,799,123 downwards.
CCGATGGGCGATTTCCGCCACGACACCGAGGTCATGCGTAATGATGACAACCGAAAGCTCCTGCTCTGCTTGCAGCCGCTTCAGCAAATCGAGAATTTGCGCCTGAATCGTTACGTCCAAAGCTGTCGTCGGCTCATCGGCGATCACGAGCCGCGGCTGGCAGGCAAGGGCAATCGCGATGACGACGCGCTGGCGCATCCCGCCGCTGAACTGGTGGGGGTATTGATCGATCCGCTTTTCCGGGTCTGGTATGCCGACCAGCCGGAGCATCTCGATGGCACGCTGGCGCGCCTCTTCACGCGTCACTTTTTGACTGCGCACAAATCCTTCTACGATTTGCGTTCCGACCTTCATCGTCGGGTTGAGCGCGGTCATCGGGTCCTGGAACACCATCCCGATCTGCGTTCCGCGAATGCCGAGCAGCTCCTTTTTGGAAAGCCCGCTGATGTCCTGCCCGTCAAACACGATCTTTCCCCCGACGATTTTGCCAGGCGGGTTGGGGATCAGCCCCATGATCGCCTGCGCGGTGACGCTTTTGCCGCAGCCGCTCTCCCCTACGATCGCGACCGTCTCGCCCTTGTCCACGTGAAAGGAGACGCCGCGCACCGCTTGCACTTCGCCACCGTAGGTCTTGAAGTTGACACGCAGCTCGTCGATTGCTAGCAAATGCTGATTTTTCGTCATTTTCTCCCTCTCCCCCATCAGTCGCGCAGGCGCGGGTCAAGCGCATCCTGCAAACCGTCTCCAAATACGTTAAAAGCGAACATCGTCAGCGAGATCATGAGCGCCGGGAAAAACAGCCGCCACCAGTCTCCGGTCAAAATAACGCCAAGAGCGTCGTTCGTCATCGTTCCCCAGCTCGCCACAGGCGCTTGCACGCCGAGTCCGAGAAAGCTCAGGAACGACTCGGCAAAAATCGCGGACGGAATCGTAAACGTCAAATTGACAATAATGACGCCGAATGTATTCGGGATCAGATGTTTGAGCAAAATCCGGTTGAATTTGGCTCCCAGCACTTGCGCAGCCAAAATGAACTCCTGGTTTTTCAACTGCAAAATTTGTCCGCGCACCAGCCGCGCCATGCCGACCCAGCCCGTAGCGGACAGCGCAATAATAATCGTCAATATGCCCGGCTCCATGACGACCATCAGCAAGATCACGACCAGCAAGTACGGCAAGCCGTACAGCACTTCAATCACGCGCATGATAATCGTATCGATCCGATCCCCCCGCTTGCCGCGCCCTGCCATGTAGCCAGCGATGCCGCCGACGGTTACGCCGATCACCAAATCGATGAGCGCCGCCACCACCCCGATGGTCAACGAGATTCTTGCGCCGTACCACGTTCTGGCAAACATGTCCCGGCCAAGCTCGTCAGTTCCAAACCAGTGCTCGGACGACACTTCCTGATTTTTCGTCAACAAGCTCTGATCCGAGTAACTGTAAGGCACGAGGTTCGGTCCGATAATCGCCATCGCGACCAGTGCCGTGATGATGAACAAACCGAGCATCGCCAGCTTGTTTTTTGCCAACTTGCGAATCACTTGCTGCCCATTGCTCAGGCTCGGCCGGGAAATGACGTTGGCCTGCCCTTTTTTGGACAGCGGCTGAAATAACGGGTCTACTCTATGTTCCATCGCCACAGGCTATCTCTCCTTGTTGGTCAGCTTGATTCTCGGGTCGATCAGCGTATACGCGATATCGATCAGGAAAATGGTCACGATCAAAATGGCGCTGTAAAAAATCGTCGTACCCAAAATAACGGGATAATCACGGTTGAAAATACCGTCCACGAAATATTTGCCGATGCCGGGAATCGCGAAAATTTTCTCGACGACAAACGTTCCCGTGATCAGCGAGGCGATCAATGGACCGAGAAACGTCACGACAGGCAAAATCGCGTTGCGAATGCCGTGGCGCAACACGACCAAAAACATCGGAATGCCTTTTGCCTCGGCCGTGCGAATGTAGTTTTGATTCATCACTTCAATCATGCTGGCCCGCATATACCGCGTGATGATGGCGACCGGACCGAAGGCGAGAGCGAGTGACGGCAGCACTGTGTGCATCCATGTACCCCACGTCGCCACCGGAAAAATCGACACCTTGATCGCAAAAAAGTTGATCAGCAACGGAGCCATAATGAAGCTCGGAATCGCTACCCCGAGAACGGCCAGCGCCATCGCGACATAGTCCAGCCATTTATTGCGGTTGAGCGCTGCCACGATACCAAACGTGATCCCGAACACCAGAGCGATCGCAATCGCTTGCGCCCCCAGCCAGGCGGACGCGCCGAAGCCGTCGGAAATCATGTCGTTGACGCCGCGCGAGTCTGATTTGATGGACGGGCCGAGGTCGAGCAGCAACAAATTTTTCAAGTAGAGCACGTACTGGACGGGCAGCGGTTGATCGAGGTTGTACTTGGCCCGCAAGTTGTTCAAAATTTGCTCCGGCAGCTGATCCGACTCGGAGGCGAACGGATTTCCCGGAATGGCATGCATCAAGGAAAAAGTCAGCGTCACGATGATCCACAGCGTGACGATCATCATCAAAACGCGTTTCACCAGGTAGTTTGACATGAAGTTCCTCCTCGTTTATTTGGCCAGCTCGTAGATGGCGTGGGCGTAAATCCCCATCGCCCGCAGCAGGTCGTCGATTTCCACATATTCGTCCACCAGGTGCGCCGTCGATTCCTTGCCTGGAAAAAGCGGCCCGTAAGCGACTCCGTACGGCATGATTTTGGCGTAGGTCGCACCGCCGGATGACAGCAGGGCAGTCGGCTCGCCCGTATGCTCCTCGTACACCTTGGACAACGTCTGAATGACAGAATGATCGGCCGGAACGTAATGCGACTTCGACGTGCGCAGACTGGCGATTGTCCAGCCCAGCTCCGCCACGCGCGTCCTCAGCTTTTCCACGTACTCCTCACAGGAAATCGTCGCAGGATAGCGGATGTTCAGCCGAACGCTTCCCCCGTCCGTTTCGCTGTAGCGCAAAATTCCCGCATTGACAGTCAGCTTGCCGGATACTTCGTCCTCGCAAGCCAGATGAAGCTCGTGCCCGTAATAATCTTCGTGAACAATATCTGACAAGAGCGAAAGAAACGAAGATGCGGAACCTTCAAACGATTGCTCCCGCAAAAAACAGGCAAGCATCGTTCCCGCATTCACGCCCTCGTGTGGAGCCATTCCGTGTGCGGGCTTGCCCGCCAGGGTGAATGCCAGCTTGTCTGAATCGACTTGCTCGATCCGCCCGCTCGTTCCCATTGCCTGCAAAAAGGCATCCCACTCGGCAGCGAGCTGCGCGAAGTCGAACTTCGCTTTCGCTTGTGCGCCCAGCTCGACAACCGCTTCCGCCTTGTCCGGCACACTGTTGCCCTGATCGCCGGAAACAAAGGAAAGCAACGTCCAGCCCCGGTCCGCATCCGCACTCCGCTGTGTCGGAGCGATCGTCAGCGTCGGGTTGATCTGGCCTTTTTCCGCATGAATCATCGGAAAAGCCGAATCTGGCGAAAAGCCGACAGGCGGCACCCGGTCATGCTCGGCAAAATGCTTCATGCACAGCCAGCCGCTTTCTTCATCAGTTCCGATGATCAAACGCACCTTTTTGGAGAGAGCAAGCCCGGAGTCTCTCACCAGCCTGAGCGCATAGTAAGCAGCAAGAGCCGGTCCCTTGTCGTCGAGCGCTCCTCTGGCATACATGCGCCCATCGCGAATCGTCGGCTCAAAAGGAGGCGTCGTCCAGCCTTCTCCGACCGTCACGACGTCGATGTGGACGAGCACCCCGATCTCTTCTTCGCCGTCGCCATACTCGATCGTTCCTGCGTAGCCGTCGAGGTTTTTCGTCGCAAACCCATCCTGCTGTCCGCGCTCAAGCATCGCTTCCAGTGCGGCCGCGACACCTTGTCCGAACGGCTTGCCCTCCGTCGCAGTCGTCATGTCCTCGATACTGTTAATGGAAAGAAACGCCACCAGCTCGTCCACGAACGCTTCTTTTTGCAGGAGAGCTTGCTTCTTCCAATATTCGCTCATCTGTGTCCACCTGCTTTCCTCTGCGCAAGGAATCTCAGAAACGCTTCTCCCTTCGCAGAAATATGACTTCCTTGTCTGCCTTTTCCCACATGGATCAGTTCATCTTGCTGCATCAGTTTCAAACGGTAACGCAACTGCTGCGACGAAATCGCCACGTCGCGCTCGCCAAGCTGTTCCATCAAGGAGTAGCGACCGCCGCTCCCGGCTCCAAGCTCCTGCAAAATCGCGAAAACCTCCTCCAAAAAGCCTCGCTTGACGTATTCGCTTGCGATCGACTCAAACCGTTCTTCCTGCCCGTCTGATACAAGCGGCATTTCCGGTGCCTCGTTCCAAAACGGCAACTGATACACGTACGCCTCTTCCTCTGCGACGTGCGCCAAATACTCGATGACGTTTTCCAGCTCGCGGATATTCCCCGGCCAATCGTAGTTCATCAGCGCCTTCATCGCCTCGCTGGTCAAGGTAAAAGGCGGACGCCGCAAATCGAGCGAGTATTTTTTCACGAATTGCTGCGCGAGCCACGGGATGTCCTCCCGGCGTTTGCGAAGTGGCGGCAGGTGAATCGGCAAGATGTTCAGCCGATAGTACAGATCAGCGCGAAAAGAGCCTTCTGTCACCATCTTTTGCAAATCCTGATTGGTGGCAGCGACCACGCGGATGTCCGTCGGAATGACCTTGTTGCCCCCCACCCGCATGATTTGCCGCTCCTGCAACACCCGGAGCAGCCGATTTTGAATCGCGCCACTGGCGTCGCCAATCTCGTCGAGAAAAATCGTTCCTTTGTGGGCAAGCTCGAACCAGCCGATGTGGCCGCCTTTTCGCGCCCCTGTAAACGCCCCTTCCTCGTAACCAAAAAGCTCGCTCTCCAACAGCGATTCGGAGATAGCCGCGAAGTTGACGCCGACAAACGGCTCTCGCCTGCGCGGAGAGGCATTGTGGATAGCCTGGGCGAGCAATTCCTTCCCTGTTCCTGTCTCGCCTAACAAAAGCACCGTCGAATTGCTTCTGGCCATTTTCTTGGCAATCTGGATCACTTTTTGCACAGAAGGACTTTCTCCGTAGATATCATCAAAATGGTATTTGGCAACCAGCCCCTTGCTGTACAGGCGCATGCGGTAGTCGTGCTCCAGCTTTTCGATCTCCGCCGCCTTGCGGAACAACAGCAAGCTTCCGAGAAAGCTGCCCTCCATGACAATGTGCATCTTGCGGAAAAAGTAGGTTTTGTTCGCCCAATCTACCAAAACGTCCTCATTCTCTTCACACTGCCGGATCAACTCGTAAAAGTCCGGCGGAAGACAGTCGGCTGCACGCTCTCCGACCACTTGCCTGCCCTCCAGATGCAACGATTCGATTGCCTTTTGATTGACGAAGCGAATCCATTCCTTCTCATCAAACGCAATGATCGCATCCTCGATCCGGTTGACGATGGCTTCCAAGTATTTGCTCAAAAGGTGCGCGTGCTGAATCTCGTTGTTCAGCTCTTTCGTGACGTAAATCAACGATTGCATCGCTCTCGCCGTCACCTTTTGGAAATTTCCACTGCCAAAATGCGAGTAGATCGCCATCCAGGTCGATAAATCAATGACGCGGTAACCGATGTCGACTACTTTGCGAATGCCGGGCGGAACATGTTCAGGCTCGCCAGGCGTAACTGCAATTTCAATATCGGACGGATAGTCCGCTCCGGGATAGTACGGATACAACTCAAAATCCATGCTGGACGCCCGCAGCAAATCCACGTTTTCCTCTGCGGTTTCTTTGGTATCGCTTACCAAAAGCACTTTGACGCCTTTCGGAATCTCCAGCATGCCGCGCAAATTGTGATACGGCAGCATCCGCTTGGCAACGAGAATGCTCGCATCGCCAGGCAAATACGGCTCGACAAGCGAGACGATGCTTTTCGTGGACAAAACCACCAGCGCCCCCGGCGTAATCGGTCGAAACGGAAGCTGGTCCACTCGGATCGCTTCCACGTGAATGTCTTCAGATATCCCCAGTTCGTGGCATTGACTGACCACGGATTGCAAAAATTCGTCCATTCTCGCGATGAACGTAATTGTTTTTTTCGGCATGGACACTCGCTCCAGATGTAGTGTGAAGACAAGAGCACAAAGCTGCCCTTGCGCTCTTGTCTTCGTCTATTCTACTATTTCTTCCCGATCTCTACCCATTTGTAGTCGAGAGTTCCGACCGGATGGCGAATGATGCCCTTGATGTTTGGCTGATCCATGAACACTTTGGTGCTGAAGTAGATCGGCACCAGCGGCATGTCTTCCATAAAGATTTTTTCTGCATCGTGCATCAGCTTGAAGCGCTCGGTTTCGTTTGCGGTGTTGCGAATTTTTTCGACCAGCGCGTCGTACTCTTTGTTGCTGTAATTGATGCGGTTGCCCGGGTGATCGGTGACGAACAGCTCCAGATAGTTGACCGGATCGCCGTAGTCAGCCGGGATGGTGGAACGGGAGAATTGCAGCTTGCGGCCGCGCTGTTCTTCCAGGAACACTTTCCATTCCTTGTTCTCCAGCTTCACGTCTACCCCGAGGTTTTTCTTGTACATCTCTTGCAAAACTTGCGCGATCGCTTTGTGGGCGTCACTTGTGTTGTACGTCATGGTTACAGGCGGCAAGGTTGTCCAGCCTTCCTCTTCCATTCCTTTTTTCAGCAAAGCTTTTGCCTGCTCGATGTCGTTGTCTTTGATGAAGTCTCCGCCCTTCTCGCGGAAGTCGCCGCCTTCCGGTTCCGGGAAGCCGAATGGCACGTGCGCCAGTGCAGGAGCCTGCTTGCCTTGTACCACGTTGTCGATCAGCGTTTGGCGGTCGATCGCCAGCGCAAACGCTTTGCGGATGTTGGCGTTCGTAAACGGAGGCATCTGCGTGTTCATCCGGTAGTAGTAAATCGCCGCTTCGGATTCGACTTTGGCCTCTCCGGAGTCGATCAGCTTTTTCTTCAAGTCGTTCGGTACGGTCTGGATCATGTCCAGTTGTGCGGTGGAGTACATTTGATACTGTGTATTTTCGTCGTTGACCATCACCCAGTCGATTCCGGCAAATTTGACGGAGTCGCGATCCCAGTAGCCATCGTTTTTCACGAGTTTGACAGATTGGTCATGCACCCAGTCTTCCATTTTGAAAGGACCGTTTGTGACGATGCTCGACGCATTTTCTGCCCACTTCGGATTGCTTTCCACCACTTTTTTATTCACGGGGAAGAACGTAGGCTGCGTGATGATGTGCAGGAAAAAGCCTGCTGGCGCCTTGAGATGTACTTCCAGCGTCTTTTCATCGACCGCTTTTACCTTCACGCCGTCTGCGGTGCCGGTTCCTTTGTTGAACTCCTCTGCTCCCTCGATGTAGTAGGCGAGGAAAGCGGACGGGAACGCGTTGTTCGGATCGACGATGCGCTTGAAAGCAAATTCAAAGTCTTGCGCCGTTACCGGATCGCCATTGGACCACTTGCTGTCGCGCAGCGTAAAGGTGTACGTTTTTCCATCCTCGCTCACCGACCATTTTTCCGCCATGGCAGGCTGCGGCTTGTGGTCTTTGTCGAGACGGGCCAAACCTTCCATCGTCGCATTGAGCACCTCATTGGACGTGCTGTCAAAGCCTTTTGGCGGATCGAGGGACGGTGGCTCGGTCTTCAGGTTGAGCTTCAGTCTTGCTGCCGGATCTGCTTGTCCACCAGAGTCGCCTGCTGGCTGTCCGGCTGGTGTTCCCTCGCCTTGCTTCGTCGGAGCAGCCGACTGGCTACATCCTGTCACGGCCAAAACCGCGACCAGGGCGGCAGTGCTGAGCAGCTTCCATCCTTTGTGCAACTTCATTTTTTTGTGACCCCCTTCTTCTTTTGAAAAAATCTTTATAGATAAACGGCAACGAAAGGTAGCTGCCGCTTATACCCCCAGTGACACGCTCGTTTGCGTCAGCAAAAACGGCGTTTCGATCCGGCCTACGACGCTATTGCTCATGTTGGTGATCGGTGGGTTTGTGTATTGTGCCAACACTTCCAGCGGGCCGTCTGTACCGATCCCGAGTTGGCGCAGCACCTCGTTTACGACCGGATTGATGGCGCGTGGCCCGCCGTCCTCGATCTTCACTGCGATACCCAGCCCTGTTTTTCTGTCACCCAGACAGTAGACAGACTCAGCGCCCGCCTTGCCCACGATGCGCCCGGCAAAAGCATTCATCAGATCGGTGCAGTAGCGATTTTCGCCCCCGACCATTTCCGGATGAGCCGTCATCGCTTCTGTAATTCTCTCTACCGCTTTGCGGCGCTCCGGCTTCGCGATCACTTCCGGGCGAACGAGCTTGGCAAAAGCCCAGGCGAAGTTCGCGAGCGGCAGTTGATGAACAGGCACTCCGCAACCGTCTGTTCCCAGGTTGATCTTCTCTTTTGGATAGCCTGTAATGTCTTCCACGACATCGAGAATCCGCTGCTGCACCGGATGCTCTGGCAGGTGATAGGTGGCGACCTCTTCTCCCATGTACGTCGCGGTTGCAATCATGCCCGAATGCTTACCGGAGCAGTTGGAAAATACGGGTGTAAGCGGTTTCCCCTGACGGATCAGCTCTTTGTAGCTCTCCTCGTGACGCGGCACGTGCGTCCCGCATTGCAAGGTCGCTTCCGGTTGACCCGCACGTTCCAGCATCGAGAGCGCGCGCGTGCGATGGCGCGGCTCCCCGCTATGGGAGGCGCAGCAAAGCGACAGATCGGCAGGCTCAAATCCGTAATGATCAGCGGCGCCTGTCTCCACGACCGGAATCGCCTGCAACGGCTTCATGCTTGAACGGGCATAGGTCATTCGGTGTGGATCTCCGAATGCATACAGCAAAGTTCCGGAAGCATCCACAACGGCGATATGACCAAGGTGCGAGCTTTCCACCTGTTCTCCCCGGTATACGTTAGCAACTACATTCATAGCAAAGTCTCCTTTTGACGCGATAGTTGAAATGTTTGTACTTTTCTCAAAAGCAAGTTGCGTGCCAACCACTGGCAAGGCAGGGTTAAAACCGAATTTTCTGCAAGTTTATCGCTGTAGCGAGTGAAAAAGCGGGGAGCAGCAGAGGGTAACTGGTTGTTATACAAGGCTTAATAGGTTGTTTTTAATCATTAATAGGTTAACTCGTTTTTGCCCAAACAAAAAAACACCCCTTTTCTTTTGCGCTTCCAGAAATAGGGTGTCACTAATGATTTTCTCGCTGCTGTTTCGCTACTCTTTTGCCACGCGCTGCATATCGGCTTCCACCATCATATGAATCAGCTCGACCAGCTTTGTTTTCGGCGTCCAGCCCAGCTCCCGCTTCGCCTTTTCCGGATTTCCCAGCAAGACGTCCACTTCTGCGGGGCGGTACAGCTTCGGATCAATCAGCAAGTAATCCTGATAATTCAAGCCGACGTAGTCAAAGGCGATTTTGCACATGTCCTCGACGGTTGACGTTTTTCCGGTCGCAATGACAAAGTCATCCGGCTTCTCCTGCTGGAGCATGAGCCACATCGCCTCCACGAAGTCGCCTGCGAAGCCCCAGTCCCGTTTGGCCGCAATGTTGCCGAGCCGCAGCTCTTTTTGTTTGTTCGCGGCAATTCTCGCCACAGCGTCGGTTACTTTTCGGGTGACAAATTCAAGCCCGCGCAACGGCGATTCATGGTTGAACAAAATGCCGTTGCAGCTGTACATCTGGAAGCTTTCCCGGTAGTTTTTCGTCATCCAGTAGCCGAACAGCTTGGATACCGCATACGGACTGCGCGGATAAAACGGGGTTTGCTCCGATTGCTGCGGCTCCTGGATCAATCCGTACAGCTCGCTTGAGGAAGCTTGATACATTTTGATCGCGGGATTCGTCTCGCGAATGGCCTCCAGCACATGCAAAACACCCATCCCGGTCGATTGCGCCGTCAAGACGGGCTGCTCCCACGATGAGCCGACAAAGCTTTGCGCCGCCAAATGATACAGCTCATCCGGCTTCACGCTTTTGAGCGCCCTGGTCAAAGACGACAAATCCAAAATATCGCCGTCCTTGTACTCGATTTCATCGGCAATGCCCAAATACTCCAGCCGCCAGCGATCCACAGTGCTGCGGCGCGGCACAAGTCCTGCCACGCGATAGCCTTTGTCCAGCAAAAACTTCGCCAAATACGCACCGTCCTGCCCGGTTATTCCTGTAAGGAAAGCTGTTTTCATGCGTCACCTCTCCCCTGGCCTGATCCAATCCCAATCGTTAAAAGCATATGCCACCCTGCGCGCATTCGTTCAAAAACAGGGCTGGACGCTTGAAGCAACTTCGTTTTTCGCATGTGCCTCCGCCCTGTCTCTTGCGAATGATCTTTTGCTCCTCCCTCACTTCCCGCCCTTTTCCTTAATACGCTAAGAAAGAGGCAAGACTTTTTTGACGGGAAGTGAGGTTTGGCATGCAGATGGATTGGCACAAGCATTATACGCGCTGGAAGCAATACACAGACCTGGACCCGCAGCTTCAGCGCCACCTGGAGCAACTGGAAGGCGACGAGCAAAAACTGGAAGACTGCTTTTACAAGCCGATTGCCTTCGGTACAGGTGGCATGCGCGGGGTCATGGAGCCGGGGATCAACCGGATTAACCTTTATACGATTCGCAAAGTTGCCGCAGGGCTGGCCCTGCATTTGCTGGAGCAACATTCGGATGCGGCCCAGCTTGCGGTCGTCATCGCCTACGACTCGCGCAACGATTCGTACACCTTTGCACTGGAAACGGCAAAAGTTCTCGGTTATTACGGCGTTTCCGCATGTTTGTTCGAGAATTTGTGTCCGACGCCGCTCTTGTCTTTTGCCGTTCGGCATCTGGGAGCTGCCGCAGGCGTCGTCATCACGGCGAGCCACAACCCGCCGGAGTACAACGGCTTCAAAATATACGGGTCAGACGGAGGACAAATTCCGCCGCAAGCCGCCGACCGGATTTTTGCCCAGATGGAACAAGCCGGGGATGAGCTGCAAATCGGAACGCGTGAAGTGAATGAGCTGTTGGACAGCGGTCTGTTGCGAATGTTGGGCGACGAAGTATTTACCGCTTATATGGCCTGCCAAAAACAGCTTCGCTCCCCTGCCGCTTCCGCCATCGTCGCTGCCCACCAGCCGCGCATCGTCTTTTCTCCGCTGCACGGCACGACGCTTGTACCGATTGCGCAAGGACTGCAATCGCTAGGCTTTGAGCAGGTAAAGGTCGTTCAGGAGCAGGCGGAACCAGATCCTTTGTTTTCTACCGTCTCCACCCCCAATCCGGAAGAGCCGGAAAGCTTTCGATTTGCCTTGAAGCACGCTCGCAAAAAAGGCGCCGACTTGATCATCTGTACAGACCCGGATGGAGACAGGCTCGGGGTAGCCATCAGGACGGGCCCTAACCAGCATGTCATCTTGAACGGAAATCAGGCGGGCGTCTTGCTTTTGGACTATATTTTGACGCAAGAAAAGCTTGCCGGAACGCTCCCGGCCCACGCTGCCGTCGTGAAAACGATCGTCACCTCGGAAATGGTTCGCGCGATCGCCGCTGACTACGGTGTGGCTACAATCGACACCTTGACCGGATTCAAGTACATCGGGGAAAAAATCGAGGAATTTGCGCAAAGCGGAGCGCATCACTTTTTGTTTGGACTGGAAGAAAGCTGCGGGTATTTGCGCGGTGATTTCGTCCGGGACAAAGACGCCGTCCAGGCCGCTTTTTTGCTGGCGGACGCCTGCGCGTTCCAGCTGTCGCAAGGCTCAAGCCTCCACCAGCGTTTGCAGGAGCTGTACACCAAGCACGGCACTTTCCGGGAAGAGCTGATCTCGATTACGTATCCGGGAAAAGACGGCATGCAAACCATGACAGCGATCCTCGCTGCCTTGCGCGACAGGCCGCTGACAACTGTCGCGGGCGATGCGGTGACCTCCATCGAGGATTACTTGACTGGCGAACGTCGGCTGCAAGCGACAAACGAGTCACAGCCTTTGGCGCTGCCAGCAAGCGATGTCTTGAAGTTCATCATGGGCGACCATGCCTGGTTTTGCATCCGTCCATCCGGTACGGAACCGAAGATGAAGCTGTATTTTGGGGTCAAGGACGTCTCAGAAAGTGCAGCCTTGACTGCCCTTGCCAACATGAAAAAAGCGGTGCTCGACTATTTGCAGCAGCTGTTGCCCGCCTAGATTTCCAGGTAGGGGCCATTTCCACGCGGGTGGCCCCCGCCATCAGGGCCGTAGCTTGGCGGATGGTACGCCTCTTGTGGAGTTCGCTCCGCAAAGCGTGCCAGACCCAACAGCTCCCGGCGGACAAAGAAGGCGTTGACTCCACATGAATCGGTGCCGATCAGCGCATAGCCGAGCTTTTTCCCAAGTTCGGCAAGCGATGTCAGGCTCGCTCCGAAATAGGTTGTTCCGTTCCATGTAAAGGAAGGATCGTACGCTACGACCATCTTTTGCGGCGGCGGAAAAGAAGCGTTGTATTCGATGATCACCACTCGCGGCTTGTAGGCAGCCAGCGCTTGCCAGACCCAATAGTCGATCCCGTCCAGATCGATCGAGAGCAAATCAAACTGTGCCGGAACGCGAAATTGGGCAAACAACGAGGCGATATTTTCTCTGGTAATGAACGCCTGATGGGTGGCAACCTGAGGGAGCGCGGCATAGGTCTGCTGCAAATAGATGTATTTGAGCGGGTGTCCCTCGATCAACACTCCCGACCATTGGTGCGCGTACGCCAGGTTTCGAGACAGGCACTCCACGCCTCCCTCGACTCCAAATTCAACAAAAAATCGATTCGTTGTCCCGATCCGCGCAAACAACTCCTCGATCATGCCATCTTCACCATTTTGCGAGAAAACACGCTTTTCATAGAGATTGATGGAGTCCATTCGGTTCATCGCCCCTCCTTCTTTCGTTCTCTTTTCTCCATCGTATTTGCCGTGTGCGCGAAAGGCGTAGTCATCTGCTCCCCCTTGGCGAGAAAAAGGCGTGCCGCACTTTCCCTGTACATAAAAAGACATTCGCCGTGCCAGTATCCGCATGTTCTTACTATATATAAAGCAACTGCTTTCTTTTTTTGGAAACGGTTTTGCCTGCTGCTGCAAAAAAACATCACGAGCAAGGGGGGAAGCCTCTTGAAAGTTTTGATTACAGGCATTACCGGGTTTGCCGGCAGCCATTTGGCAGAATATCTGCTCTCGCGCGGCGATGTCGAAATCTATGGAACTTACCGGGCTCGCAGCCGAATGGACCATATCGCCCACATCGCGGATCAGCTTCATCTCGTGGAATGCGAACTGCAAGACCCCGCAGCCGTCGCCCAAATGATTGCCCGAATCAAGCCGGCACATATTTACCATCTCGCTGCCCAAAGCTTTGTCCCCGCTTCGTGGACTTCGCCCGCCGACACGATGATGAACAATATCGTCAGCCAGCTGCACATTTTCGAAGCGGTCCGGGCAGCTGATATTCCGTGCAAAATACAGGTGGCATGCTCCAGCGAGGAATACGGCCTCGTCTACCCTGACGAACTGCCAGTGCGGGAGACAAACCCGCTGCGGCCGCAGAGTCCTTATGCCGTGAGCAAAATCGCCCAAGATTTTCTCGGCTACCAGTATTATCAAAGCTACGGACTTTCCATTGTTCGCACGCGTACTTTTAACCATACAGGGCCGCGGCGGGGAGAGCGCTTTGCCACCTCCAATTTCGCCAAACAAATTGCCCAAATCGAGCTTGGCTTGCAGCCGCCGCACGTCCATGTCGGAAACTTGCAAGCGCGACGTGACTTTACAGATGTGCGCGATGTCGTCAAAGCGTATTGGCTCGCGCTGGAACGGGGAGTGCCCGGGAGCGTCTACAACATCTCTTCGGGGAACACGCGAACGATCGAAGAAGTATTGCATACCCTCCTGTCCTTCACTTCCGCGCCTGTGCAGATTCTCGTCGATCCCAAGCGGCTGCGCCCCTCCGACGTAGAGGTACTGCTCGGCGACGCCAGCGCTTTTTGCACGCAAACGGGCTGGCAGCCGGAAATTCCTTTTCACCAGACGATGCACGACTTACTTCAATATTGGCGAGACACTTTGCAAGCACCAGCCGGGGAAAAGGAGGGCAGTTGATGGGATCGCAGAACTTGCCGCTAGTCAGTATCATTACGCCTTCCTTCAATCAGGCCGCCTTTATCAGGCAAACGATCGAGAGTGTGTGCAGCCAGGACTATCCGAACATCGAACACATCGTCGTCGACGGCGGTTCTACAGACGGGACTTTGGAGATTTTGCAGGAATACGCCCATGAAAAACAGCGCTTCCGCTTCGTTTCCGAGCCTGACCGGGGCCAGTCGCACGCCATCAACAAAGGCTTGGCACTGGCAAAAGGCCAGATCATCGGCTGGCTGAACTCGGATGACAAGTATTTGAATGGCGCTGTCGGCAAAGCCATCTCTGCGCTGCAAACCAACCCGCAATGGTCGATGGTGTACGGGAACGCCCTGCACATCAACGCCGAGGACAAGATTACCAGCGTCTACCCGACAAAACCGTTTTCCCGTCAGGCCCTGTTTCTGTTTTGCATCATTTGCCAACCGACTGCCTTCATCCGCAAAGAAGTCTTTCAAGCTGTCGGCGGTGTGGACGAAAACTTGCACTATTGCATGGACTACGACTTGTGGATGCGCCTGTCCAAAACGCATCAGGTCGGCTACATTCACGATTTTCTCGCTGCCTCCCGCCTGCATGCAGCCTGCAAGTCCGTCGCGCTGGAGGTCGATCTCGGACTGCCGGAAATATTGCTGGCCAGCGTCCGGCACTTCGGCACCGTCGCCAATCACTGGCTGTATCATTTTCTTACGCACTATCCGAACAAAGGCGTGTTCTGGTATCTCGATCTGTTCAAAAGTCATCGGGTCTTCGGAAATACTCCCCTGCTCGTGGACAGCAATCGCCATGCTTCCTTCTGGGTCCCGCCGCGCTACCGGATGCATCTGTACGTCGATCCGGCCCAGCCGATGCATGCTCTGGTCATCAAAGGCATCAATACGTTATTCAACCAGCCTGTTCACGTCCACGTCATGGTCGATCAAGTGCCGACCGCTCATCACGTCATTCCGGCCGGTCACTTTGAAACGAGCATCGTATTCCCAGTTACTACGCCAAATGCCGTCGTCGAGCTGGTGTGCAGCAGGCAGCAAATTTTGCCGGAAACAGAAATGGCGGCAAGCATCGGCACGGTCAGCCTCCAGGTGCAAAACGCGATGCCGCTCTCTGCCCAGGAATACCAGTTTTACTTGGAATACAAAAAAAATCCTCGGGATGTCGCCAACTGGTTGTTGAAAAACAGGCAGCCAGTCCCTTCGCTGTGACCACATTCGCGTAAAGGAAGGTGTTGCTTTCATGAATCTGTCGGACAAACGAATCGTCGTTACCGGCGGAGCAGGTTTCCTGGGAAAGCATGTGCTCAGCCAGCTGCAAGCCCAGCAATGCCAGCATGTGTTCGTCCCGAGAAGCCGCGACTTTGATCTGCGCAAAGAAAACGACATCGTCTTGATGCTGCATACTTACGCACCGGACATCATTATCCACCTCGCCGCCGTCGTAGGGGGCATCGGCGCCAACCAGAAAAATCCCGGCAAATTTTTTTACGACAACCTGATCATGGGCACACAGTTGATCGAGCAAGCGAGACTGTTTGGCGTGAAAAAGTTTGTCGCCATCGGAACGATTTGCTCTTATCCCAAGTTCGCACCCGTCCCTTTTCTGGAAGAAGACCTGTGGAACGGCTACCCGGAAGAGACGAACGCTCCGTACGGTTTGGCGAAAAAAATGATGCTGGTGCAGTCTCAGGCGTATCGTGAGCAGTACGGCTTCAATTCGATTTTCTTGCTGCCCGTCAACCTGTACGGCCCTCACGACAACTTCGATCTCGAATCTTCCCACGTCATCCCGGCGATCATCCGCAAATGCCTGGAGGCCAAAGCCGCCAAACAGGACGAGATCGTTCTCTGGGGCACCGGGAACGTCACCCGCGAATTTATTTATGTACAGGACGCTGCCCGCGCCATTGTGCTGGCGACCGAGAAATACGATTCCTCCGATCCGGTCAATATCGGCTCCGGTGAAGAAATGACCATTGCCGAGCTGGCCAGTACGATTCAAAAGCTGTGCGGGTACGAAGGACGGATTGTCTGGGATGCCAGCAAGCCTGACGGACAGCCGCGCCGCAAGCTGGCAACAGACAAAGCGAGGGACGCTTTTGGCTTTACGGCAACCACTCCGCTTCTCGCAGGCTTGCAGCAAACGATTGACTGGTATCGCCTACACAGACGCGATGACGAGGTGAAGGCTCCGTGAAAATCGGTGTAAATCTGCTCGCCTGTATCCCTGGAAAAATCGGCGGCATGGAACAGTACGTGCGGAATTTGCTGGCGTACTCGATTCAAAACAAGGACAACGACCAATGGTTCTTGTTTTTGACCAAGACGAATTACCACACCTTTCCCAACCATCCGAAAATCCAAAAAGTGATGATGCACGAGCACATAGACGCGCATAAGCAGTTCCACGCCTGGATTCGCGCGCTTGCGCTCGATCTGTGGTTCTGCCCGCTCCTGGTGCTGAATCCGATCGATGCTCCCATCCCGAGCGTGATCAACATCCCGGACATTCAGCATGAATTTTACCCGCAGTTTTTTGACGAGAACTCGCTGCAATGGCGCAAGGCGACCTACCAATCGTCCGCGCTGAAGACAAACGCCGTCTTGACGTTGTCCGAGTATTCCCGGGAGAGCATCATTACCAAGTTCGGGATTCCGAAGCATCGCGTACATGCGATCCATCTCGATTCTGCCCATGAATTTACGCTCCCGTACAACGAATCCGTCAATCAGCGGGTGCGGCAAAAATATCGGCTGCCCGCTCATTACGGCTATTATCCTGCGAATACGTGGTGGCACAAAAATCACGTTTCGCTCTTGCAGGCGCTCGCTTATTTGCGCGATGCACACCAGTTGAAAATTCATATGGTGTTCACCGGAGCCCCCCAGGAAGCACACAACCAGGTTCTGGCGACGATCCGTGAGCACCAGTTGTCCGATCAAATTACGTGGCTGGACTACATTCCGCAGGAAGAGATGCCGTATTTGTTTCGCAACGCCAACTTTCTCTGCTTCCCGTCCCTGTTCGAAGGCTTCGGGATTCCGCTGGTGGAAGCGATGCGAACCGAGCTGCCGATCATTTGCTCCAACAACGGCAGCATCCCGGAAATCGTCGGAGATGCTGCGCTTACTTTCGATCCGATTTCTCCGGAAGACATCGCCCGCAAAATAGTCGAGGTGCAAAACCAGTCTGTGCGCTCGGACCTCATCGCCAAAGGATTGCGGCAAGCGGCACAGTTTTCCTGGTCCAAATGCGCCAGGGAAACGCTCGCGATTCTGCATCAGGTCGCAGGAAAATAACCGAAAGAGGAAAGGAGCATGCTCATGTCACGCATGGACGAAATCAGGCGGGTTTGGCAACAGGAGTTGCGCATTCCGTTTCCGCTCACCGCTCAGGAAGCGTGGGATTTTTGGCTGCTGGAATCGCCGCCTTACGAGGTGAAAACGACGGCTGTCGCCCAATACGGAAAAAAGCACCAAATCAACACGCTGATTGAAACCGGCACGTATCGCGGTTACATGGTGGATGCCCAGAAGGCTGTTTTTCAACGAATTTATTCGATCGAGCTTGACCTTGCACTGTACACGGCAGCCAAAACGCATTTCGCCGCCGACGCCCATGTATCCATCTTGCACGGCGACAGCGGCACAGTGCTTCCCCAACTGCTCGCATCGATTGACGAACCTTGCCTGTTCTGGCTGGACGGACACTACATCCCGCTGTCAACCGAGTCTGCCAAAGGCAATCTCGATACGCCAATTTTGGCCGAACTGGCCGCCATCTTGTCCCATCCCGTGCCGAATCACGTCATCCTGATTGACGACGCCCGCTGCTTCATCGGCTCCAATCCGCTGTTAAAAGACTATCCGACCATCGCCGAGCTGAAACAGTACGTGGCTACCCTGCGGCCCGATCTGCACTTCGAAGTGAAGGACGACATCATCCGCATTCATCCGCCGATTGCCCACGATCCGAAAAAGACGGTCACCTTCCGTCTGCCTTTTGACGAAAAATCGTTTTTGGTCCACGGCAGCAGTTCAGACCAGAGCGTCCTGTACTACATCGAAATGGCAAACGGCCTCTACGAGGAGTACGTGCTTAACGTGCTGAAGCGGGTCGTGAAGCCAGATTCCATCTGTCTCGACATCGGGGCGAACCTCGGAACGATTTCGCTTGCGCTCAGTCATCTCGCACCGCAGGGCAAGGTGTACGCGTTTGAGCCATCTTCCGTCAACCTCGCCTTTTTGCATCAGACTTTGCAGGATAATGGGATCGGCAATGTAGAGCCTGTTCCGCTCGGCGTATTCGACCGCAACGGCATCATCGAGTTTTGCGAGGTCGATCGCGGCGGCGGCTGGTCGTTCATCGCCAGCGAAGCGACTTCTGCTGCTACCAACACGATTTCGTGCACGCGTCTGGACGACTGGGTCGCTGCTCATAACCTGTCCCGGATCGACTTGATCAAGCTCGACGTGGAAGGCTCGGAGATTCAGGTGCTGCAAGGCGGGCAGGAAACATTCAAAGCCTTCGATCCCGATCTGGTGATCGAATTTAATCCCGACAACCTGCGCGGCTATTTCGGCAAGGACCCCAACGAGCTGTTCCTGCGGCTGTTCGCGCTGTACAAAAAAATCTACTTGATTAAACGGGAAGGCGGGCTGCTCCCGATCCACTCCTATCCCCAACTGTTGGAGGCCATCAGGCCGTTTCACGGCGATTTGTTTTGCACGAACAAAACGGCTCTGCTGTAATCCACGCCAGCCTCGTCATCCGCAACAAAAAAATGCCCGGCTGCGCCGTCCCGAACGAAGGGAACGCAGCCGGGCTGTTTTGTTGTTCGTTCGCTGTTTTTTTGTTAATCCGCGGCTTCCTTTTGCAAGATCAGCTTCAATCCTTGCTCCAGGGAAACGCGCGCTTGCCAGCCGAGTGCGCCGAGTTTGCCCGTATCGGCTTGCGAGCACATCAGCTCCCCCTCTCGCTGGGCGAATGCTCCGAATTGCAGCACCGCCGTCGAGCGAGTCAGCGAATGAATTTTTTCGACCAATTCACGTACCGCCGTCGCTTTGCCCGTTCCCACCTGAAACTCGGCGTATTCGGCTGGCAAGGACGACTTTTCCCGCAGCAAAAGCAAGTACGCTGCCACGACATCCTCTACATATACAAAGTCGCGCTTCTGCTCCCCGGAAGTGAGCGCGAGCTGTGCCCCATCCCGAAGACACTGGCTGATTACGTACGGGATGAATTTGTCAGACTGGTCGAACGGCCCGTATACGTGCTCCAGCCGCATGTTGGCAAACGTCAGCCCGTACTTTTTGGCTATGTACGCCCCCCATTCCGCAAACTGCTTTTTCGTCAGGTGATAGCCTGCCAAATGCGGCGCTCCTTGTGCAAGGGAATCGCGGGAAAACGTATCCGTATTCACAAACAGCCTGGTGCCCTGCTCACAACAAAGCTGGAGGAGCCGAAGCGGGAACAAGACGTTGGCTTCCAGCAGTCCCACGTCTGACTCCCCTCTCCGGCCGTAAGCGGTTGCGGCATGAATGACGACATCAAAAGGCCCTTGCTCGGCAAAGAGCCGGTACACGCTCGCTTCCTCATCTGCATCGTACGCGATCATCTCGCTGGCGATGTCCGCAAGCCTTGCGCAATCGGACGAGCTGCGTTTGACGATGACCAGCCGATGCGAAGCTTGCACCAATGCCCGCGCCAGATGGCTGCCGAGAAATCCGGTCGCTCCCGTAAGCAAAATGTTCATGCTCTGCTACCTCCACTCCGCCTTTCCGCTTTTCCACAGCGACTCCAGGTAATTTTTGTCGCGCATCGTGTCCATCGGCTGCCAGAACCCGCTGTGCCGATAGGCTGCGAGCTTGCCGCTTTGCGCCAGTCGTTCCAGCGGCGCTTGCTCAAAAACAGTCGCATCATCGCCCAGATAGGAAAACACCTCTGGCTGCAACACGAAAAATCCGGCATTGATCCAACCGCCATCGCCGCTCGGCTTTTCCTGGAAGCCTTTCACCTGGCCGTCTGCTTCCAGATCGAGCGCGCCAAACCTTCCTGGCGGCTGCACGGCCGTAATCGTCGCCAGCTTGCCGTGCGACTGATGGAACGCAACGAGAGCGGCAATATCGATATTTCCCACCCCGTCTCCATACGTAAGCATGAACGGCTCCTCGCCGACGAATGGCTGGATTCGCTTGATCCTGCCGCCTGTCATCGTATCCTTGCCCGTATCGATCAGCGTCACCTTCCACGGGTCCTGGCAGCGATTGTGTAAAATCATCTCGTTCCCGCGGCGAAAGTCAAACGTGACATCCGACTGGTGCAAAAAGTAGTGGGCGAAATATTCCTTGATCATGTAGCCTTTGTAGCCGAGGCAAATAATGAAATCGTTGTACCCGTACTTGGAGTAGATGGACATGATATGGCAAATGATCGGCTTTTCCCCGATCTCAATCAGGGGCTTCGGCCTAAGCTGCGATTCTTCTCCGATCCGCGTTCCGTATCCGCCAGCCAAGATAACGACTTTCATGAAGCCCCCTCCTTTCCGTATTGATCGATGTGCGCAAAACAGACTTGCCGCATGTCGGCTTGTTGCTGGTAGGCTCTTGTCCACTCCACGATGCGATCCAATGCCTGCTCGATCGTCCAGTGCGGACGCCAGCCCAGCTTTTCCCGCGCTTGCGAGCTGTCGAGTCTGAGGTACGTCGTCTCGTGAAAAGAAGCTCGCTCGTCAACCTCGTAAGTCGCCTGCTTCCCCCATTTTTGGCACAGACGCGCAGCCAGCCATTCCACGCTTTTGGCGTCGTTGGCATCCGGCCCGAAATTCCAGCTACACGAGTAGCGTGGACTATCCCCATACAACCTTTGCGCCAGCAGCAAATACCCGTGCAGCGACTCCAAAACGTGCTGCCAAGGGCGAACCGCTTGCGGATGGCGAAGCTGCATCGGCTGGTCAGCGAGCAAACTCTGCAGCAGATCAGGAATCAACCGCCCGGGTGTGAAATCGCCGCCACCGATGACGTTGCCTGCGCGTGCTGTTGCAAGTCCGATCGGAGGCAAGTCTTGGGCCTGCCCGTTCTGCTGAAAAAAAGCGGCGCGGTAACAGGCGGTCACCATTTCAGCGCACGCCTTGCTATTGGAATACGGGTCGTGCCCGCCCAGCGTGTCCACCTCCCGATACCCCCAGGGCCACTCCTTGTTTTCGTAGCATTTGTCTGTCGTGACATTGACCAGCGCGCGGATGGGAATACCTGCATTTCTCGCCAGGCGAACGGCTTCCAGCAAATAAGCCGTTCCCATGACGTTCGTCTCATAAGTGGCGACAGGTTCCTGATAGGACAGGCCAACCAGAGGCTGTGCCGCCATATGGATGACGATATCCGGTTTTGCTTGCAAAAGCGCCGTTTGCAGCTGCTGACTGTCGCGAATGTCGCCTGACACGGAGTCGATCAAGGAATCGATGCGGCACAGCTCAAACAGGCTGGGATGGGTCGGCGGAGCCAGCGCATATCCGGTCACCTGCGCCCCCAAGCGATGCAGCAACAGGCACATCCACGAGCCTTTGAAGCCCGTATGTCCTGTCAGGAACACTCTTTTTCCTTGCCAAAAGGCAGCGTCTGGTCGCATCATCATTCACTGACCATTTCCACGATGTCATTCCAGTCCATGCCCAGCCGGACGATGTCCTCTTCGACCAGCTTGCTGCCCATCTGCACCTCGATAATGTCGAGGTCGCTGATCGCTTTGATCGCATGCTTGGCTCCGACAGGAATTTCCACCACATCGCCAGGCTTGACGATCATCAAGCGATCATTCAGGACAAACTCCCCTTCTCCCTCCACTATCATCCACACCTCGCTGCGAAAGTGGTGGTATTGATAGCTCAAATTTTTTCCGGCATGGAGGTGGAGCTGCTTGGTCAACACCTCGACCTTTTCATTCATTTTCTGAAACTGCAAGACGTGGTACCAGCCCCAGCGCCGCTCCTCGAACATCGGCCGCTGCGACCAATCGCTTGCAATATCCTTGACCTTGTGGCTTTTGTCCTTCGCTGCGACCAGGATGCCATCCGGGCTGGCGGCGACGACGAGGTCGGATACGCCAATTGCGACGATCGGCAAATCCAGTTCATTAATGACATGCGTATTCGTGCTTTCCTCCAGATGCACGCGCCCCACTGAGCTGTCGCTCATTTCCTCGGTCAGCGTGTTCCATGTGCCAAGGTCCTTCCAATCGCCTGCGTACGGCACAACGACGACATGCTTGGCTTTTTCGACAACCTCGTAATCAAAACTGATTTTCGGCAATGCCGTATAGCGCGCAACCAGCTGATCGTAGTCCGTCGGCAGTTGTTTCTTTTGCAGCTCTTGCAGCATATAGCCCAGGCGAAACGCAAATACGCCGCAATTCCACAGGGCGCCTTGCGCAATCAGCTGGGAAGCTGTTTCCACAGAAGGCTTTTCTGTAAAGCGCGCGACCTGCAAAAAGCTGCCAGACTCGTTGTCGGCTTGCACCGGAATGACGTATCCATACTTGGTGGAAGGGTACGTCGGCTTCACTCCCATCAAGGCGAGGTCGGCCCCTGACTGCTGTATGACCGTTTCCAGTCCTTTCAACTTTTGAAAAAAGTGATCCTCCACAAAAGAGTCGACAGGCATCACAGTCACGACCTCGTCTGGCCCCAGTTGTTTGACGCTGTGCAAATAACTGGCGATCAGCGCGATGGCGGGAAACGTATCCCTTTTTTGCGGCTCCAGAATCAGCGGCACATCCGCTCCCAGCTGGCTGTATATGAGATCTACCTGCGATTGACTCGTTGAGATATAAGCCATGTCCTCAAACTGATTGGCAGCAAGCTGCCTCCATACCCGCTGAACCATGGATTCCGGTTCGCTTTCCCCATTGCGAATCAGCTTCAAAAACTGCTTGGAGCGAACATCGTTGGAGAGCGGCCACAGTCTTTTGCCCGAACCGCCCGATAGCAACACCAGTTTCATCCAGGCCACCTCTGTCCGTTAAACTTCATGCATGAATCATCATATGAAAAGTTGATAGAGGGTGACTGTTTGGTACGCGAAAATGGTCGATTCTCCCGCCTTTTGGAAAACCGGCAATCACTAGCCTAGTAGACAAATACCCCGACGCGATTCGCCGGGGCATGAGCTTCAGTTCTGTATGGTCCATTGGGACGATGCATAGTCGTAATAATGAACGCCGGGTTGCCTGGGGATATGGGGGAGCCAGAAATCTTTCATGTAGCTTTTGGCCGTAAGCCCCTGGAAATGCAACGAATTTAGCCGCTTGAGGGCACCGCTGGCCTGATCCTTGCAGTAGAGCTGTCCGTCGATGGCGTACACTTTTTTCTTGCCCGAAAGACTCTCTGCCCACCGCGGGCGGTTAATATTTTCGTCGAAGAAGCTGTCGCCGAACGTTCCATGCGTATGCGCCTGGCCGGAGTAAGAACGGAAATAAAGCAGGCACAGCACCATGTCCGACACCAGCGGAACCCCTTCGATCACCTGGTCAAGCTCGATCGTTTTTTGCACGAGCAGCCGGAACATCTGCGGATTCACAAAGTATTGCATCGTCAAATTGCAGAAACGATCCAGCGTATCCAAGCCTACGAAACTTGTCCACGCAAACTCCATGGAAAACGCCCGGTATTCCGGCTTGTTGACCTGGGTGTAGAGCATCACGTCCGAATCGAGGTAAAAGCAGCCTTGTATCCGGTTTTTGCGCATGAAGTCGCGGAGAATAAACCAGCGCTGAAAGCAGAACAAATTATATTCGTAGCTCATGACATGCATGTGCTGATACACCTTGGCGAACATCTGCGCTGTCTGCATATACGAATCCATCATGACATGCATGGCGCCGGACGAGGCGTATTTCCGGTTAGCCTCCCTGCCGAGCAAGTAAACGGGAGAGCGGGGATTGCTCATCTTGGCTTGCCGCAAACTGTAGGCTAAATAATCCTCATCGTCCCTGTGCATGAAAATGATAGGCAAGGTCATTGGCGCACCCTCCTGTACATTCCTTTTCCTCCACCGTATGCTTTTCGGATCGTGCCGGAAACGGCCACTGCTTGTACCGGACGCCTAAATCCGCCGCCATGCGCCTGAGAATGGGGGATTACACCCGTTTCCCGACATCTGCGGCGTTCATATCGTAATGTAGCATGATCGCATTTTGCCTAGACACCGATTCTTCTGAAGGAGGGACATGAGTGGGAGGAACATGGACAGACAGTGAAATTTTGGCGGAGATTGCCAAGCGCACCTGGTACCATAAAATTCAGTTGCGTCCCGGGATCGCAACTCCTGGCCTGAAAATTTTGGAGCCACTTTGGGACAGTACGCGCAAATCCAGAGCGCACATCAATTACGCAGGGAAACGGGTGCTGGACATTGCCAGCTTCGACGGAATGTGGGCGTTTGAAGCAGAAAAGCTCGGAGCCTCGCTCGTCGTCGCCACCGACTGCATGCAGCCGCTGTACTCCAACTTTGAACTGTGCAAAGACATTCTCGAAAGCAAGGTTCTTCCGCTGTATAACATTTCTCCCTACAACTTGTGGGAAGGTTTGAAAGTGCTGCTGATGGACGATTTCTCCGCTCCGTTGCCGTTCCCGCAGCAAATTCGCCACAACCTGTTCGATATCGTTCAGCATACCGGACTGCTCTACCACGTCCGCGATCCTTTGTGGACGCTGTCGCAAGCGCGCAGTGTGATCAAGACTGGCGGACATCTGCTGTTGGAGACGGCTTGCATCCTCGACGACAACGAATCAAGAATGATCTTCAACGGCCCTCCGGGAAATATGAACAGAATCTACCACGATATAACGACCTACTGGGTGCCTTCGATCAGATGCTTGCGGGAGATGCTCGCCAGCACGCTTTTCGAAGTATTGCCGCAAAGCATCACAACCGTCAACTCCGGGACCAAAAACGACTACCCGATCGGCCGCGTCACGATGGTTGCGCGGGCCATCAGCGGGCGGGAAACAGCTGCCGATTCGTACGCGGAACTGCTGCGCATTTACCGCAACCCGGGTCTGGTGCCGGACTATTTGTAAGGTAAACACAATCTCGCCATGTGCGTCTATCAAGGTGTGCGCTCCCTCCTGCAAGCGAGGGCGCCACACCTTTTTGCTATGGGAATCTGTCAAAATAAGAAACGTATCCCGATGCCAAATCCGGTTCTTGTACATATGGTATTGCAGGCGTGCCATTTCTTTTTTGCGCTGACTTTTTGAAAAGGAGTGACAGAAATGTCTAGCGGGCAGCTGCCTCTCGTCAGTATCGTAACCCCCTCCTTCAATCAGGCCAGATTCATTCGCGAAACGATCAACAGCGTGCTGCTCCAGGACTACCCGAACCTGGAAATGCTCGTGATCGACGGCGGTTCGACGGATGGAACACTCGCCATTTTGCAGGAATACGCCAGTGCGGACAGCCGCTTCCGATATATTTCCGAACCGGACAACGGACAATCCCATGCGCTCAACAAAGGTTTTGCCATGGCGCAAGGAACCATCATCGGCTGGCTCAACTCGGACGACACCTATCTTCCCGGAGCGATTCGCAAGGCTGTCCACGCTTTATTGCAGCATCCGGCTTGGGGAATGGTTCATGGAAAATGTCAGGTCATCAATGAACATAGCCAGGCAGTCAATACGTTTCCCTCCTCGCACGCCGATGCCAAACAGCTTTACTACACGTGCTGCATCTGCCAGCCCGCCGCGTTTATTCGCCGCAATGTCATCACCCACATGAAGGGCGTGGACGAAAAGCTGAACTTTTGCATGGACTACGAGCTTTGGATGCGCATCGCCAAGTTTCATCAAATTGGCTTTGTTCCGGAGTTTTTCGCCAATGCCCGCATCCACGCCACCTGCAAATCGACGACGCAGTGGCATTCGGTCGGAATCCCGGAAGTGTTCAAATCGCTCGCCAAGCACTATTCGAGCATCCCGAGCGGCTGGATCTCGCACGTCTCGCAATATCGGGGGATGGGCGTAATTGACTTGCTGAAAATATTCAAGTCGTTTCCTTCCAACTCCACACATGTCACCAGCACGAACCGCTTCCCGGACACATGGGCGCCTCCCGTCTTGCGCACGATCATTCAGTCTGACCCTGACAAGCCGGCACATATTTTGCTGATCAAAGGCAAAATTCCCGGTGCGCCAGCGAAGCTGCCCAAACCTTTTCAACTGACCGCTCTCGTCAACGGAGCTCGGGCCAAGTCTTTCACCGTCGAAAAGTCGCAGTTCGCCCTGGAAATCCCGCTCGACCCGCGAACAAACGTGCATCGCGTAGACATCGCTTCTTCCTTGACGGCCCCGGCGACCGTCCCGCATCTGCAAAACAAGCTGGTCGGAGGTTATCAGGCCGAGGAAGTGATCCCGCTGTCTCATGATGAATTTGTTGTGTATCAAGCTTTTTCGCGAGCCTAAAGACCCTGCGCATGCTTCACATGTACAGCCTCGTCTCCAGAACAGCCGCCGCCCCTGCAATCGCCAGCAGCAACAAGATGGGATAGGCGGCTGGTACATACGCGTAGACCGCCACTGTCGCCACAGCTACCCAAATGCCCGTGCACCAGTGGCAACTGAGCAATTCGCCAAAAAAGCGGCGGACTTTTCCCCCTTTAAAACGATACTGCCGGTTCATTTGTCCGGTCGCGTCTGCCTCGTACACGACGGTAAAAAACGGGTTGCGAAGAAACGACGTGATCTCGTCATACACAATCAAATGGGTGAGGCGAAAGCTGGCCAGCACGAGAATGACCAGGTCAATCCACGAGATGCCAAACATCGAATTTTCCCTCTTTCCAATATTTTGTGGTTTCTTTCCCAAAACAATATCGGGTACCATTGGAGGGCGACAAACCAGAGAAAGGCGTGATGACATGAATCGCAACATTTCGAAGATTGCAGCTATCCTTTCCCTGTCCGTCACCTTCACCATGATCGGACAACCTGCATTTGCAAAAACAACATTTACCCCTCTGAAAAAGGGGATGAATAATGCACGCGTGCTCGAAGTGGAGAAAATGCTCGATGCCCTGCATTTTGACCACAAACTGAAAGTAGACAAGCTCTATACCGTCGACACCGTGTACAACGTCAAGCAATTCCAGAAAAAGTACAAGCTCAAGCAAACGGGAATTGTGAACAAAGCGACTTACGACAAGCTGAACAAAGTGTACAAGGCGCAAAAGACAAAACCGGCTCCCAAACCGGAGACGCCAAGCAAGCCTGCCGAACCAGCTGTCACCCTGAAGCTCGGCTCTACAGGTGAGCGCGTCAAAGATTTGCAAGCCATGCTCGCCAACCTCGGCTACAAGGTGACTGCGACAGGCACTTATGATGACTCTACCCGTTTTGCCGTCATGCTGTTTCAATCCCGCAACAAGCAGACTTTGACCGGGGAAGCCGACGCGAAAACGTACAAGGCGATTGAAGAGCAGTACAAGAACAACAAGAACAATCCGAAGCCAACTCCGACACCAACGCCAACCCCGACACCGCCTGTGACGCCAACACAGCCAGAAAAACCGCAAAACCCGGGCACTGGCACGACCGTTCCTTTGCCAGCCGATTTGACTGCTGACGAAAAGGAAATGGTCCAGTTGGTCAATCAGGAGCGCACGAGCCGCGGACTCGCGCCGTACCAGGTCGATATGCAACTGGTCAAAGTAGCGCGAGTCAAAGCCCAGGAGATGGTGACCAAAGGCTACTTCAGCCACACTTCTCCGACGTACGGTTCGCCTTTCCAGATGATGGACACCTTTGGTATCAATTATATGGCGGCAGCTGAAAACATTGCCCAAAATCCGTCGGTAAGCGGTGCCCATCAAATGTTCATGAACTCTTCGGGCCACAAGACCAACATCCTCAGCCCTACGTATGACTATGTGGGAATCGCTGTAGTCAATGGCGGCCCTTACGGAAAAACGTTCGTCCAAATGTTTTTGAAAAAGTAAGCTCGCTGAATGTAAAAGCCATCATTTCGCTATCGAAATGGTGGCTTTTTTTGCCTATGCCTAGAACGAAACAGCAATCCGGTTGTTCGCCGAAAAATGCACGGATTGGTCGTTGCAGAGAACGACTCCTTCTACAACGATCGCCTTGCCCGAATCCTGCTTCAAAAAAGACACCTGGAAATTTTGAAAAGCTTCCGCTGACTGCGGCGGGATCGCGACAGGCTGGATCGGAGCAATCCAGTATTCGCCGCGTTCCATCGCTTGGGTAAACCAGTCGTCATCGAGGTACCGCCAGCCTTTCAAGCCGTTGCTGCCTTGCACAGCCAATGTCTCGACCAGCCGCGGCGGCAAAATTTGCCCGCCCATCTTGATCGAATCGGCTGGGCTTACCCGCAGGCAAACGATCGGATTGTACAGCACCTCTGTTCCCGTGTTTTTGACTTGCAAAGTGCCTATTAGCAAATACGGTTTTTCATTGGAGTCTGAGTGAATCAATGTATAGTCAAAAAACACTTCTGCCGCTGTGCGCGCTTCTACAGCCTGTTCCTGTTCCTCTGTTTGTTCGGGAGCTGCTTCTTCTATATGGAGGACGGCTGCGTGCGGCTCCTGTGGTTGCTCTCGCTCCTGCGATGCGACTACCTCTTCTGCCAGGTGTGCAGCAGCTTCCTGCTCTTGCTGAACCACTTGCTCTGCCTGCGGCTGTTCCGCCTTTTGCAGGCTGGCTACTGCTGTCTGTTCCTCCTGAAGGTCTGGCACTGCCTGTGCGGTCATGACTGGCGCCTCTGCTTGCTCCTCGCCAGCTTCGCTCTCGCTTTGCTCGCAATCGTGTTCATCTGCCTGGTCAAGCAGCTCCTCCACTTCTGCAAGCAATTCCTCATCGTCGCTTGTGCTTGTGGTCAGCTGACTTTGCTCGGACGACCAGACGCTGGAGTAGAACAGCTTCAATATGTTCGGGGGAAGGTAAGCAAGCGGCTGAATGTGCAAGCCGTTTTGAAAATATTCCAAAATGCCCGAAGCGAGATAGAAAGCTATTTTTTCGCCGTAAGCTTTTCTTTTGTACACTTCCGTGTGAATCGGAATTTGCAGCTGGATATGCACGATTCCGCCCGCTTGTTTGGGCGCTTTGCTCGCTTTTTGCTGGCACGCTATCCCCGTCTGCTTCAGTTCTTGCTGCAAGCAGCGGATCAGCTCTCTCTGCCGCTCATTTTCGTGCGGATATAAAACCAGCCGCGGCTTTTCCAGCAAGCGCAGTTCCTTCATGCTGAAGCGGATCGCAACGTCGGTATTTTTCGCCAGGCTGAGGTTGTTTTTCGTCAGCACCACTTCCATTCCATAATCAGAAACGAAGCGCTGGACTTTCCCCAGCACATCCCACTCGTAGGCAGTTTCCGTCGTTTGGCCGCCTGTAAAAAGAACGCACACTTTCCCTTTCAGGCCCGAATCGAGATCGATCCGCTTCTGTTTCGGGTCCCATTTCAATTGAAATCCGTTTTGCTTGCAAAACAATCGAAAAGCAGGCAGAGCCGCATACGGCATGGTCCCGCCACGCTGCCCGCTGTAATATACCTCGACGTCCATCCTTTTCACTCCTCACGACACGATCTAGACTCTCCGCGATATTGTATGAATGCCTAGTGCCAAGAGTGAGCAAATTTGGCAGCGGGCGTTCCCTCCCCTGACGTGCGGCATACCATGGCTACTAGAAAGGAGTGGTCATATGTCCGTCGAGCAACCGCCATTGGTCTCTATTATCATCCCTGTCAAAAACGAAGGAGACAATGTGCGCACAACGATTACTTCTCTCGTCAATGCGAGAACCAATATGACCTATGAAGTCATCGTGGTCGACGATGCTTCTACTGATAATGGCTGTCATTTTTTGCGCAATCAGGAAAACCCGTCAAACATCAAGCTGATCACGACAGAAGGGATCGGAGCAGCAGCCGCGAGAAATTTGGGCGTCGATCACGCGCAGGGCAGGTTTTTGATCTTTTGCGATGCGCACCTCGCTTTTGAAAATTTCTGGATCGATCGCATGCTGGAGCTGATCCTCACCAAAAAAGCGGACGGCGTCGCACCGGGGATCGCCTCCATGACAGAGCCGCACAAAATCGGCTACGGCCAAAAGCTTGATCAAAAGCTGGGCGTCGTCTGGTATCCGAATCCGCAGCGGCCTGCTCCGATTGCGATTTTGCCAGGGGGCTGCTTTATTGTCACGCGAGAAGCTTTCATGAAGGTCGGCGGATTCGATCGCGGGTTCCGCGTGTGGGGCTTTGAAGACATCGAGTTTTCCATCAAAATGTGGCTGTTCGGCTTCACCTGCTTTGTCCACCCTTCCGTGAAAATTCGTCATCTGTTCAGGCAAACGCATCCTTATACAGTGGTGCATGAGCACATCTACTACAATATGCTGCGGATGGCGTACAGCCATTTTAGCGAACAGCGGATTGAAGCCACGAAGAAGCTCATCGTGTACGCAAATGCCAGCGAAATCGAAGACGACGTGCTGACCTCTGGAGCAGCTGCCCAGCGCATCCGCTACCTCGCCCAGAGAAAACGCGATGACAACTGGTTTTTCCAACAATTTCAAATCCCGTTTTAATCCGTCTTTCACCTAAAAAATGGGCATTCGTTGACAAGCAAATTTCCCCTTGCCCACATAGTATGTAACTGCAAAGCAAATCCCCTAGGAAAGGAAGGATTCTTACGGTGAAACATCCTGTGAAGCCCATTATGGGTCGCCAGCTCCCTACACCAACACCGACCGCTACTCCTCCTACTCCGAACAACCTTCAGGAAGAGTGCATTCGCGTTCAAAAGGTGTACGACTGGGTCGTTCTTGCTAACAGCTACCGGAACAAGATTGCCCTTCCCGACGATTGTCGAGCACTTGTGGACGCAGCTATTCGTGCAGGGCAAGATATTTCCATCTCGTGCGTAGAGCCTGTATCTCCTGGCCCTAGCTGCAGCGTCGTCAGCATTCGCCGCGAAAACATCACAGTCAACGGCACAACCGTCCGCGTAGGTGTTGTCCGCTTCGTGTTCAGCGCCACTGTTATCGTGCGCGTTTTCGCAGACGGAACGCCACTCTGCGAATTTACGACAACGGTACAGTTCGATCAGGAGGTCGTACTGTGCTTGCCTGAACCGCTTGACGAAGACAACATCGTTTGCCGAATCAGCGCCCTGGAATGCAGCCCTACCGGCAACGTACTCCTCGGCGGCATGGTTCAGCTGGATGTCATTGTGTGCGTGGAAATCCAGGTAGAAGCGGAAGTCAAACTCGAAGTGCTCGCCAAATTCTGCTCGCCGCGTCCTAACAACATTCCTGTACCGTCGCCAACGCCTTCTTTCCGTTGCCCGCCGATCACATTCCCGCCACAATGCCCGCCAATCTTCCCAGTTCGCAACTGCGATTGCCAGGCGTCCGTAAACGCACTGATCCCGAACGTATCGATCAGCATCGGTATCCCACTCGAAATCGCAGTCGGTACAGTCCAGCTCATCGCCGATATCTGCCCAAGCTGCGATCCATCCAGCAGCTCGTTCACCTTTAACTTCTTCGATACAGTCTTGACTGACCTGTTGGGCGACCAAAGCTTCAGCTTCTCGCCTACCTCGATCAGTTCGCCTACGTGCATTACCGTGCTGCCAGGTCTGGATCTGATCACTGGTCTGGTCGTATCCGGTACCGGCGTGAGAACCTTCACAGCAACCGGAGCGCAAGAGTTCATGACCTACTCCTTGACTCTGGCCGAAACAGCACTCGGTCTGCCAGACGTGATCATCCTGACACTGACAGATGCAAACGGCATCCTCGTCTTCTCTGCCAACCTCACCATCGTTCCCGACGAGCAATTGCTGGTGCGCGATTGCGTCACATTCGGAGACATCGTCATCACCACGCCGTAAGCTTCCTGCTTCCTGCAAACTATACTGGTGTTTCCACCGGGAGAAGACTTTGTCTTCTCCCTTTTTTCGTTTCTTTTGCCGCCAGATTGGCCGCATCGGGATACATGCACCAAATGCCGACCATTACATATGTCTATAGAGGATAACCTTACGCAAAAAAGGAGGACAACACTGTGCTTAAAAAAAGAACCTCCAGCACAAGCAAGCCAAAAGCAGGGAACGAGAAGTTCCTTTTGCTGAAAAAACAGGCGTACTACTACGAGGACAAAGCTAACCAACTGGGCATGAGAGTGATGGAGCTTGAGGAAAAGATAGAAGCAACCAGCCTGGAAAACCAGGAATACCGGGCACAGCTGGAGGAACTGCACCAGACCCTCGCCGATCTGGACCAAAAAGCAAATGAATGGCAGCAGTACACAGATCGGTCGCAGAAGCTGCTCAGCGATCTGGAAGCGAAACTGGACCACTACCAGAACCTTCTCCAGCAGCGCGAAAAAGCCATTTCGGTCTACAAAGATCGGGAGGGCAAGCTGAAGCGAACGGTAGATGAGCTGCGGAGCGAGCTGCACGAGCATGAAACATCCCCCAAGCTCGCGGAAGCCATTTCCAAGCATGAGGCCATGGAAGCCACTTTGCGGGAGCGTATCGAACTATTGCAGCGCAGGCTGGATCACTTTGAGAAAAAGGAAGCGGAGTGGGAGCAAAGCCTGGCGAAGCTGAAATCATATGAGTCCGCCAGCGAGCACGCACAGCAGCAGCTGGAGGAAGCGAGACGAAAAGAAGCAGAACTGGCACAGCTGATCGCCTCGTCGGAGCAGGTCAACACCCAATTGCATGAGCAGCAGCAACAACAGCGTGACAAGATCGAGGAGCTGCTTGCAGAACGCCAGCAGTTGCTCGAAACGATTACCCATTTGGAACAGCAGGAAAATTCCTGGAAACGAGCGCTTGAGCATATGCACGACGAATACGAAAGCGCCCAGCTCGTGGAACAGGAGCAGCTTTCCCAGCTGGAGCATTTGCAACAGCAGCTGGAAGCATCCCAGCAAGACCTGCACACCAAGCGCCAACAGCTGGAAGCAACAAATCATAATCTGGAAACAACTTCCCTGCAACTCCAGGAAACGACTCAACTTTTGCAAGACACGTCCGCACAGCTGACAAACGCGTCCCAGCAACTGGAAGCTGCACGCGATCTGGAAGCGCAGCTTTTGCTCAAACAGCAGCACTTAGATGAAACCGCACGGCAACTGCACGAGACAACCGTACAATTGCAAAACGCCTCGGCCCAGCTGGAAGCTACCTCCCAGCAGCTTGACGCGGCCCGCGCTCTGGAGCAGGAGCTGATCGAGAAGCAGCAACAGCTGGAAGCTGCCCTTGTTCAGCGGGAACAGCAGGAGCTTTCGTTGCAGCAAGCCCTGGAGAAAAAAGACGCTGAGCTGATCGCGGCTCATCACGATTATTTGGCGTTAATTGAAAGGCACGATCAGACGCTGCAACAGCTGGGCACAACGGCACAGCAACTCGACGAAACAAATCAGCAACTGGAAGACACCACAGCCCGGCTGCACAGCACAACTTCCCAACTCGACGCCGCCTCCCAGCAGCTGGATCACACTGCGCAACAGCTTGACGAGACTTCCCGGCAGCTGGATCAAACTACACAACAGCTTGACGCCGCTTCCCGCCAGCTCGATGCCGCTCGCGAACACGAGACGCAGCTTCTCGCCCAACAGCAACAGCTCGAAGCAGCCGTCACGCATTGGGAGCAACAAAAGATCGTGTGGACCGAGGCGCTTGAGCAAAAAGACGCTGAGGTGCAAGCTGCGCTCCACCTGTCCCACGAGTGGAATGCGAAGCACGACCAGGTGGTTCAACAGCTTGACGCGACCTCTCAACAGCTCGATGCCAAGGCTGAACAGCTTGACGCCGCTTTACAGCAACTTGACGTGACTACGCAGCAACTCGACACGACTGCGCAGCAGCTTGACACCACCTCCGCTCAGCTCGGCGAAGCGAACCAACTTTTGGCGGAAACGGCGGCTCAGCTGCAAACCACGACTTCCCTGCTCGATGCCAAGTCCGAGCAGCTTGACGACGCTTTGCAGCAACTTGACGTGACCACGAAGCAGCTCGACACGACTGCGCAGCAGCTTGACACCACCTCCGCCCAACTCGACGAAGCGAACCAGCTTTTGGCGGAAACGGCGGCTCAGCTGCAAACCACGACTTCCCTGCTCGATGCCAAATCCGAGCAGCTTGACGACGCTTTACAGCAACTTGACGTGACTACTCAGCAACTCGACACTACTTCGCAGCAGCTTGACACCACTTCCGCCCAACTCGTCGAAGCGAACCAGCTTTTGGCGGAAACGGCGGCTCAACTGCACAGCACGACTTCCCTGCTCGATGCCAAGTCCGAGCAGCTTGACGACGCTTTGCAGCAACTTGACGTGACCACGAAGCAGCTCGACACGACTGCGCAGCAGCTTGACACCACCTCCGCCCAACTTGACGTGACTACTCAGCAACTCGACACTACTTCGCAGCAGCTGGACACCACTTCCGCCCAGCTCGGCGAAGCGAACCAGCTTTTGGCGGAAACGGCGGCTCAACTGCAAGACACGACTTCCCTGCTCGACGCCAAGTCGGAGCAGTTGGACGCCACTTCACAGCAACTTGACGCGACTGCGCAGCAGCTTGACGCCACTTCCCGACAGCTCGAAAGCGCCCTTGCCTCCAAGGCGCAGCTGATTGCGCGACAGGAACAGCTTCAGGCAAGCATCGCGGACTGGGAGCAACAGGAAGTTTTCTGGCAGCAAGCTTTGGAACAAAAAACAGCCGAGCTGCATAGCGCTCATCAGGACTACCTCGAACTGAGCGGAAAACACGAGCAAGCGCTTCAGCAGTTGAACACAGCTTCCCAGCAGCTTGACGAAGCACAGCAACAGTTGGCAGATACTCAAGCCGAACTACAAAGCACCCGCTCCCAACTGGACGCATCTTCCCAACAACTCGGCGAAACTCAGCAACAACTGGAAAGCACAGCCGCCCAGCTCCAAGACACCACAGAGCAACTCCAAGCCGCTCGCGAGCAGGCAGCGCAGCTGACAGCGAAGCAACAACAACTCGAAGCAAGCATTGTCCAGTGGGAGCAACAAGAGCGACTGTGGCAACAAGCTTTGGAACAAAAAAATACCGAACTGCAAGACGCCCACCGCGACTATCTCGAATTGGGCGAAAAGCACACCCAGACGCTTCAGCAGCTTAACAGTTCTGCGCAACAACTCGCCGAGACGACCAAACAACTGGACGAAACAAAAACCCAACTGCAAAGCACAACTTCCCGGTTCGACGTTACTTCCCAGCAGCTCCATGCCGCCCGCGAGCAGGAGGTACAGCTGCTGACCAAGCAGCAACAGCTGGAAGCAGCGATCGCCCGCTTGGAGCAACAGGAGCAGCAGTTGAAGCAAGAATTGGAACAAAAGAGCAGCGAACTGCAAACGAGTCGCCAATCGTATGAGCAATTGAACGACAAGCACCTTTCGCTCGTTCAGCAGCTAAACACCGCTTCCCAACAACTGGAAGCAACGAAAGAACTGGAAGCGCGCCTGACAGCAAAACAACAGCAGCTCGACGACGCGCAAAAACAGCTGACCGAAGCAAACGCAAACTTGTCCGCGATCCAAAAGCAGCTGCGGGCCGCCGAAGACAAGCTGACTTTGCAACAGACGGATGAAAGCAGCTGGAACAAACGCCTGGAAGACACGATTCACTCCTTCAAGCAACAGCTCAAAGAAAAAGAAAAACAACTGGAGCAAATCACTACCCAGGAGCTTGTCTTGAAAAAGACAGTCGCCGGACTAAAACAGTTGGTCAAGGAGCATCAGGAGAAAGAGGAGAAGTACAGACAAGCCATAAAAGATTTCAGCCAAAAAGAAGCGCGGGCAAACAAGACGTTGAGCCAACTGCCGCACAGCACTTCTTCGTCCATGAACGGCCACATGAACGGCAACGCAAACAACAACATCCCTGCTTCCAGCCCAATCTCGTTCAAGATGCCGCCGCATACGCAGCAAGGAAACACATTCAACCCGTTCAAGTGACCAGTTGCAATGTGCGATCGCCGTTACCACTCGACAGCTCGCTGAATAAAACATAGTACAGTACAGAAAGGGAGGGAAATCCATGACACCAGATCAACTCCGCGCACTTTACAATCAGCGTCAGCAACGCCCTGTTCGCCAAGGCATGCGTCCGCTGGGGATGCCGCCATCGCCACTGCCAAAATCCGGGCCTGTGCACAACGTGAAACCCTTTGTCCAATCCAAAACAACCGGAGGATGCTGCGGCAGACGTTGGCAAGGCTAATACAACCGAAACACCCTTTTCCATGACCCGATCTGTGTGGGACGAAATGGTTCGACATTGCCAAGAAGAAAAACCGTATGAGGCATGCGGATTGCTTTCCGGAAGGGGCAACAGCGCCCAGACCATTTGGCGGATGGAAAACGTCCTGAAACGCCCCGATGCTTTTGCCATGAGCACACGGCAAATTCAGAAGGTGCTAAATAAAATGGCCATGCGCGGCGAGAATCTGGTCGGGATTTACCATTCCCATCCAACCGCTCCGCCCGTTCCGTCCACCGAGGACATCGCTTACGCCCACTACACGGAAGCCGCTTACCTCATCGTTTCCTTATCTTCGCCCCAACCTGCACTCGGTTGTTATCGCATTTGGGGGGCCAGAGCTTTTCCACGCCCCTTCCGCCTTGAATAAACACTATTCACCCACAGAGGAAAAACAGCCAGAACGCCGGGTCATCTCCCCCGCTGTTCTGGCTGTTCCTTTTTGGCGACCAGCAAGCATTCGCGCTGCTCCCAGCTTACAAAATCATCCTCCCACAAAACTTGACACCGTTCTTCCTCGATGCTGATGACGACACCTTTGGCTCCATCCTTCACAAATACGACCAGATCGCCCACTTGGATCACCGGAGATCGCCCGCCCATTATCCGAGTCTGAAAATGATTCCGTGGCCGCCCTTCGGGTATTCCCACCGGATGTTTTCGTGCGGACAGCCGATGCGACAGCTCCCGCACTCGTGACAGCCCTCGTAGCCCACATGCATCCGCACTTCTTCCCATTTGTAAACCTCCGCCGGACAAAAGATCGTACAGAGCTTATCCGGGCATTGCGACGCGCACACATCCGCGCTCAATACGTGCAGGTGCGATTGCGTATCTGCCTTGAAGCGAACGAGATACTGCTTCTCTTCGATCGATTGCCCTTTGGGTATTTGCGTCATCACTTCATCACCCTCCATGCATTCATCAGATCGCGCGCCATTTTCCACTTGTCCTTGGCGCTGCCCAGATCGCTCCATATTTTTTTCTGCTTGTTCCACTTCGAGCTTCCGTCCACCGTGAACATTTGGCTGGCTGCCTTGTTCATCAGCGGGATATACTGCTCAAAATATTGCGGGAACTTTTCAAAATGGTGTGTAGCATCCTTGTACTTTTTCAAATCCTGACCGACAAAGCTGTTCAACAGGCTGTCGCGGTACGGCATGAGCATTTTTTCCGAGAAGTCGTTCGCCTCTCTTGCCTGCATAATCGTCTCGGCAGCCATTACCCCCGAAGCCATCGCCATGTTCGAGCCTTCCCGGTGAATCGCGTTGACGAGCTGTGCCGCGTCTCCCACGACGATGACACCGTTTCCGACGACTTTTGGCATCGAGCGATAGCCGCCTTCCGGGATCAGGTGCGCCAAATACTCCTGCTGTTCGCAGCCTTGTATATAGGGGCGGATCATCGGATGGTTCTTGACGTAATCCAGCAGCTCATACGGCTTGAGCTTATGCTTGATCAGCCCGGACAGCATCGTGCCCACGCCGATGTTCAGGCTGTCCTTGTTCGTATAGAGCCAGGCTGTGCCCAGTATTCCCTTGGTCGAGTCTCCAAAAATCTCGATCGTACAGCCGTGATCGCCCTCCAGATTAAAGCGGTCCTCGATGATTTTGCGATCCAGCTTCAATACTTCCATCACGGCCAGCGCAACCTCGTCAGGGCGAAACTCCTTGTGGAAGCCCAGCGATTTTGCCAACAACGAATTGACCCCGTCAGCGAGGACGACCACATCGGCGTAAACATCGCCGTCCGGTCGGTCAGTCTTGATCCCGACGACCTTGCCGTCCTCGACAATACAGGATAACGCCACTGTCTCATTCAGCAAAAGCGCGCCTTCCTGCACCGCTTTATCGGCAAACCACTGGTCGAACTTGGCTCTGAGCACCGTGAAGTTGTTGTACGGCTCCTGCGCCCATTCCATGCCTTTGTAGCTGAAATTGAGCGCCGATTCTTTATCGAGCATCATAAAGCGCTGCTCCACGATCGGCCGCTCGACCGGAGCCTCCTTGTAAAAGCCCGGGATGATATCCTCCATCGTCTTGCGATACAACACCCCGCCCATCACATTTTTGGAGCCGGGATATTCGCCTCTTTCCATCAACAGCACACTGACACCAGCCTTCGCCAGCGTGTAAGCACAGGCTGTTCCGGCCGGACCTGCCCCGACGACAATCACGTCAAATTTTTCAGCCATACGTAACCTCCCTGTCCGGCTCCTTTTGGAACGCTTTCATCAGCAATGGCACGATCTCAAAAGCGTCGCCCACAATGCCGTAGTGACACGCCTGGAAGATCAGGGCATTCGGGTCTTTGTTGATCGCGATGATCAGCCCGGAATTGCGCATGCCGACCAGATGCTGGATCGCCCCGGAAATGCCGATGGCAAAGTAAATTTTCGGCGTAACCGTAACCCCTGTCTGTCCCACCTGATGCGCGTGATCGACCCAGCCCGCTTCGACGGCATCCCTGCTCGCCCCAACTGTCGCTCCGATCGATTCCGCGAAACGGTGGATGAGCTGAAACCCTTCCTTGCTGCCCAGCCCTTTCCCGCCAGCTACGATGACATCGGCTTCATCCAGCCTGACCTTTTCTCTCGTTTCCCGCACGATTTTCAACACTTTGGTGCGAATGTCTTCCTCTGCAAGCTTGATGCTCTCCTTGATGACTTCGCCCGTCCGCATCTGATCCGCTTCCAGTGCTTTCATGACTTTCGGGCGCACCGTCGCCATTTGCGGCCGATGCTTTTTGCATAAAATCGTCGCCATAATGTTCCCGCCAAAAGCAGGTCGGCTCGCTTCCAGCAGTCCTGTCTCCGCATTGACATCCAGCATCGTCGTGTCAGCGGTCAGCCCCGTCTGCAAGTCGGTAGCTACCGCGCTCGCCAAGTCTTTTCCTGTCGTGGTCGCCCCGTACAAAATGATCTCCGGCTTGTGCTTCTCCACACACTCGATGACAGCGCGCATGTACGACTCCGTGCGGTAGTCGGCAAAAATGCGCTGATCGTAGACGTACACCTGATCCGCCCCGTACGGAAAAGCCGTTTGCGCCAGCTCCTCCACGCCATCTCCGATTAAAAGTCCCGCCAGCGGCACGCCGCGTTTGTCCGCCATTTGCCGCCCTGCTCCCAAAAGCTCCAGCGATACGGGCGCAATCTGTCCATCCCGCGCCTCCAGATAGACCCAGATGCCGCGATACTCCTCCAGATTCATGACTGTCCCTCCTTCACACGAAACAATCCCTGTTTCTCCCGGAGGATGTCCATCAAGCGCTCCACTTGCTCTGTCGCTGTTCCCTCCAGCATTTCTCCGCCCTTCGGCTTTTCCGGCGGCCATACTTTCGCGACGATAGTCGGCGAGCCTTTCAATCCAAGCAAAGTCCGGTCAATATCGCCGAGATCGTTCACGGACCAGACAACCGGATTGTACCTGGCCGCCCGCAGCATGTTGGGCAGAGGAGAATACGGCACCTCGTTGATTTCCTTCTCCACGGAAAAAAGACAAGGCAGCGTCGACTGGACAACCTCATGACCGTCTTCCAGCTTGCGGTGAACGATGGCATAGCCTTGTTCCTTGTTCACTTCCACTACCTTTTTCACATTGGTCAGCGGGGGAATATCCAGCCGTCTGGCAACTCCCGGCCCGACCTGTCCCGTATCTCCGTCAATCGTCATCTTGCCGCAGATGACGAGGTCAACCGGATGCTCCTCAGCGATTTTTTCAATCGCCTTCGTGATCGCATAGCTCGTCGCCAGCGTGTCTGCTCCGGCAAATGCGCGGTCCGTCACCAAATAGCCCGCGTCTGCGCCGATCTCGATGCATTTGCGAATCGCTTTTACGGCTGGCGGCGGCCCCATCGTCACCACAGAAACCACGCCGCCATAACGCTGTTTCAGACGGACGGCTTCCTCTACTGCATGCGCGTCATACGGGTTGAGGATCGCAGGCGCACTGGCGCGATCCATCGTGTTTGTCTTCGGATTCATCTTGATGATCTTCGTATCCGGTACTTGCTTGATACAGGCAACGATGTGCAGCATGAACAATCCCCCCTTGCTGCCTGGCGCGGGTTTTTCTGTCGGCCTGTGCAAAGGTTGTCTTTCTTTCGCGCGATTTCCTGCGGGCAGCTTGTCGTTCGTTGTTATAACCTATTGCACCAAAGGCAGGCTTAGACCAGTAAACAGCCGGAATTGCCTTTGCACGGGGGAAAATCCGTTGTCTGCCGCCCCCTCGCGGGCGTGAGCATTCGCCTGGAAGCAGGTGTCGCTTATCGGAAAGACGAGCGATCCGAGATCATGCATTCGTTTCTGGGCATGTTTTTCCGTCTGTTTGTCTACGGCATGCAAAAAGACGCCCGCTGCCAACTCGTGGCTTGCGGGCGTCTTGCTCTTTGCTTCTTACTTTTTCACAGACAGCTCAACGGTTCCTTCGGTAAACTTCTTGGATACCCGTTTCAGCTTGATTTGCAGTCCGATCTCAGGAAGGATTTTACCGATTTCCGGCACTTCCGACATCGTGTAGTCGTCGCCGTCGTCGAATGTCGTTACTCCAGCGAGCGGCTCATAATCCATCGTGCCGTAAATGTAATCGAGATCCATGCCAGATGTTTTGTTCGGGCTGAATGCCGCATCGTTCACCTGGTAGCGGGAGTCTGCGATCGCGTCTTTGTTTCCTTCGTCGTTGTTCCAGTAGCGCACTTCTTGATGCGCGTCGACTACGCCGAGCATGCCGTAGCCTGGATGCTGGCTTGTGTTGTTGTCCTGCGTTTTGCCGTAACGGCCGTCGTAGTACCAAATCACCATACCTGGATCGTAAGTGAAGAACGTATCGTTGCGACGGAAATACTTCAATCCAGCGTCTACGCCTTCGTGAGAACGCAGCTCGATCAGGTAGTACGTGTCGTACATTTTGCCTTTTCCATCAAAGTGCTGGAAGCCGTCCAGCTTGAACTTCGGTTCGCCTTCTGCGTCATCCTCGAAAATAACCTGTCCGTCTCCTTCAACTTCAAAGTTGTCGAGATAGAAACCAGCCATAGCCAGGCCGCCATCTGTCTTGTAGTTGAACTCAACGCGAATTTTCTTGCCGGCAAAATCGTTCAGGCTGATTTTTTCGTGATCCCAGCCTTTCGTTACATCGTCGAACACTTCTACTTCTTTGCTTTCCCCGGTATTTTCATCAATCACATTGACGTACAGGAAGTCGTAGTCGGTTTCAATCGCTCTCCAAGAATCAAAGCTCATGGAAGCCGAGCTTACTCCGCTCAAGTCAATGACGTCCGAAACCATTTTGGTATCGAGATTGTCACCCTCGTCAGAGAAGTAGGAGTAGTCCCCATCTTTTGGCTGAATCGGTGGCTCTTTTTCTACTTGCGGCATGTTGAGCTTGATGACTTTTCCGCCCATTTCCAGGCTGGAAGCGTCAACCAGGCTGACTGTCTTTTTCTTGTTTTCCAAATCTTTGTAGTCAAGCACGCGCGGCGAGATCCATTTGCCGCCGTACATTTGTTGCAGCATCATTTTAGACCAAGGGTCCATTCCGGTCGGTTGCGTTTGGAAAATTTGGCCGGTATGGCTTCCGGACGACATCAAGGACCAAGCCCCTACTGGGGAATCGTGCCCTTGCTTGCTTGTGTCATACAAGTCTGGCAAGCCGAGGTTGTGCCCGTACTCGTGAGCGAATACGCCTGGCGCGCCGTCTTCTGGCTGGATCATATAGTCAAAAGCTTTCAGGCTGGTGCCTGGGATTTCCACCGGCTTTTTCAAAGTCCAGCGATGCGACCAGATTGCGTCTGCATCTTCCCCTGTTTCCTCCCCGATGCCTGCGTGAACAAGCATCAGGTTGTCCAACATGCCATCCGGCTCCATCAAATCCCCGTCGCCATCCAAATCGTACGGGTCGCGTTGGTCGTACTCGTCTTCTTTGCCTGCGATTGCCTCTCCTACTGCGTCAAGCGTTTCCACGACCAAGTCGCGCGGAGCGGAATCGCTGCCGCCGGAGTTGTTTTCGCCATAATACTTGTAGCTTTTCTCAGCCATTTGCCACGGAGTGACTACCCCGTCTACCGTCCAGCTTCTGCCGGATTGCAAGTAGTAGTATTCCGCCATGGTCGTCATGCTGGTGCCTTCTGGCGTCTCGTATCCTTTTTGATTGAACAGCATTTCCTTGTAGTGCTTTTCGTTGAAATCCGCTGTCCAGAGCGTATCGTTCATTTTAGGCAGTTCGTTGTGTTCGCGATCGGAAAACTCAACCAGCGCGATCACGATATTGTCTGTATGTACTCTTTTCGAAGCGCGCAATTCTTCTTCATCTTCAATCTCCGTAACTCGTTGCGCTGCATCCGACAAAGCCGCCAGCTGGGATTTCGTCGCCTTTTTCCCGAAGGAAGAGGATTCGTCTACGCCATGCGGCACTTTCTTGTCTTTGAGGTAATCCTCCAAAGCTTCATTGATTTCATCCTGATCGGCATCCTCATCAATGATCCCTTGCTCAATCAAACCTTTGACCAGCCGGTCGATGTTGACCGTGGACAAGTCCACCTCCAGGCTATGCTTGTCCTCCTTCGATTTCGCCAACCCCGTAGCGGGTACCGCCGCAAATGCGGTTAGCACGAGCGATGATGAAAATAAAATGGATAATAGCTTCTTGCTTTTCTTCACTGCCGTTCACCCTCTTTTTCTATCTATTTTTTGCCGGACTATGATAGAAACCCCCAGTTCCGACTATTCACAATTATTACATGTTTTTTGGTTATAGCCAAAAAAATTCTTTCGACAGAAAATCCTTCATGATCAAAATCATTTTTTCACCTGAGCAATCTGACCCACTTTGACAAATCTTTATTTTTTTTGATTTTTATGCAGATTCTTGTCCATTTGGCTGAAAAAAAGACCACTTCACTTATATGTCTACTGCCAAAAGACGCAGGAAAAAATTGTCGTATTTTGTCTAAATAAGTCGAAATATAATTGCATTTTCCTTACCTGTTACCTTGCATATCACGTTTCCTTTTTGAAAAAAACGCAAAAAGCCATCTCGCACAGATGGCTTTTCCCTCGATACCTTGATGCGTAATAGGCCGGAAAATATCACTTGATCGGCAAGGTCACGGTGAATCTCGTAACGCCATGCTCTGACACGATCTCGATGTTCCCCGCATGTTTGCTGACTACTGCTTGCACGATCGGCAGGCCCGCTCCCCTTGCACATGATTGCGTGGCTGGCTTGGTCGTATATCCTACCGTGAAAATTTGCGCGCGCTGCTCTGGCGATATTTCCGTCCCTGTATTTTCTACTTCAAAAATGTACTGCTTGTCTTCCCGGCGACAAGCAATCCGGATTCGCTTTTCGCCCTCCGCCGTTTCCGCGGCATCGATCGCATTGTCG
The DNA here is from genome assembly GCF_038000275.1 of Brevibacillus sp. FSL K6-0770. NCBI lineage: Bacteria > Bacillati > Bacillota > Bacilli > Caryophanales > Paenibacillaceae > Brevibacillus > Brevibacillus sp. FSL K6-0770. The sequence continues at coordinate 1,755,287 of NZ_JBBOBQ010000001.1, read as the reverse complement.
ATCAGATTGGACAATATTTTCACCAAATCGATAGACGGAATGCTCTCGAAAGGGTCGGGACATTCGGCAAATTGCATGACAATCTGTTTCGACTTGGCCTGCTCCCATTTCGTGTGGAACAAAACCATCAACGCCGGGTTGGCGATCCGCACCGTAAGATCAAGCAGCTTCGTCTCCTTTAACAGCGATTGAATGTAATCGCGTGCCTTGTCAAAATAGCCGCACTCGATCAAACCGTACAAAACTTGCATATGGTTGACAAAGTCGTGGCGAATCGAACGAATCGAGCTGATGACGGAGCGCAGCTCATCCTGATAATGCTCCTCTGTCTCGCCAACGGCTGCTTTAAGCTCCCGGCGATACCAGCGCTGCAACCCGAGGATCAGCACGATCAGCACGACGACGAACAGCCCGTGAAAAACAAAGACAGGCGTGCTGTTTCGAACGACCTCTTCGCCAATCCCTTCCACCATCGCCATGTCTGTGTCGACGCCAACGATGCCTAGCAGCTGACCGTCTTTTCCGACCAGCGGCGCACCGGCCGACATGTAAACGCCGTAAACAGGGTCGCGGATGATGTCGGAATAGTAGGATTGACCCGTGCGAATTTTGGCAATCTGCTCTGCCGTCACATAGCAAGGATCGCCAATCTGAAAAGGAAGCGTCCGATCAGGCGGATAGGCCACGACCATGACTTTGCCGCCGTTTCCATCCTCGTTGATTTGCATAATGTACGAGTAAAGAATCCCGAATTGCTCTCGCGCCTGACTAAGTTGGGTACGAATCGACTCATAAGCCGGGTTGTCCTTGGCAGGGTGCTGCAAAAATTGCTCATAGGCGGCAATATCGATTCGCTGCGCCACCATCGCCGCCGTCTTCATGCTCTGATTGGCAATCGAAAGGCGGACCGACTGCATCGTATTGTAATAAGAGCCTGCGATGCTAAGACAGGTCATCGTCAAAAACAGGACGCCTGACATCAGCACACAAATCCAGACTCTGCGATTTTTTGTAAAGGATGTTACCATTTTCTCCTCTGCCGTTCTCTCATTGACGTGTCACTCCCTTATCCATTCTAGTCGATTTGTTTCAAAGCTGTCCACCTGCGCTCCCCTCTTGACAGACATACTTTCGCACAACATAGATTGCAAACTATTTTGACTTCTTTTTATAATAAGGAGACTGCGAATTACCAATCTGTTTCCACCGTGAAAAGGAGTGGGTCCGATGCAAGACAAAATGTTTGCCCGTTTACAGGAAATTTACCCGGAGCTGGTTTCATTCAGACGCGATCTGCATATGTACCCTGAGCTTTCCTTTAAAGAAGAAAACACGGCAAAGAAAGTAGCGGACAAGCTCGCTTCCTTTGGCATCGAAGTAAAAACCGGAGTAGGCGGCCTGGGCGTCGTCGGCTACCTCAAGGGTGGAAAACCGGGAAAGACGGTCGCTTTGCGCGCCGATTTTGACGCTTTGCCGATTCAGGATGAAAAAGAGGTTGAGTATAAATCGCGGATTCCCGGCGTGATGCACGCATGCGGCCACGACATTCACACGGCCGGCTTGCTCGGTGTCGCCCAAGTTTTGAGCGAGTTCCGCGATGAGCTGCCAGGTACGGTCGTGTTTCTTCATCAGTTTGCCGAAGAGCTGCCGCCTGGCGGAGCGAAATCCATGGTCGAAGCAGGCTGCCTGGAAGGCGTCGATGTCGTCTACGGTGCCCACGTCGCTTCTGATTTGCCAGTTGGCGTCGTCGGCATTGCAAAAGGATACGTCACAGCCGCTGCTGACAGCTTTGAAATTGTTTTGTACGGAAAAGGCGGGCATGGCGCTTCCCCGCACACTTCCATTGACCCGATCGTCCTCGGCAGCCAGATTGTGATGAACCTGCAACAAGTGGCGAGCCGCCAGATAGACCCGCTCAAGCAAGTCGTGCTGTCCGTCTGCTCGTTTAACGGTGGCGGCGAAGCGTACAACGTCATTCCCGACCAGGTGCGCCTGAAAGGAACCGTCCGCACGTACGACGAAGAAGTGCGCGTAGCGGTTGAGCAATCCATGCGCCGCATCGTGGAAGCGAGCTGCCATGCTGTCGGCGCGACTTGCGAAATCAAGTACGAACGCGGCTATCCGGCTACATGGAACGATGAAGTGGAAACGCCGCTCGTGGAAGCAGAAGCGAAACGTCTTTTTGGCGAAGAGCGCGTCATCCAAATGCCACCGATCATGGGGGGAGAAGACTTCGCCTACTACGCGCAGGAACGTCCAGCTACTTTCTTCATGACCGGCGGACGCAATCCGGAGCTTTTGGCAACCTATCCGCACCATCATCCCAAGTTCGATGTGGATGAGCGTTCCATGATTCAAACGGGGCAACTGTTCATCGGAGCACTGCTCGCGTACCAGGCTCGTCATCAAGAATAATCCGCTCTACAAAAAAGGCAGGGACTTCAGGCTCCCTGCCTTTTCCTATTGGCTATACTTCATGGCGGATGATCCATTCCAGACGCCTGCTTTGCATGCCAGGCGGAATCGTTTTCAGCAACCAATTGCGCACGGCGATTGCCAACGGATTTTCCCACTGGGTAACATAGCCCATCAGACGCGAGCCGCGCACGATCGCATGTGCCCGCTTTTTCCGCTGCTTCTCGTAGTGGACGAGAGCGGCTGGAATATCCACGTCGGCAGGCGCAAGACAACGTGCCAGCACAAGCGCGTCCTCCAGCCCTTGCCCTGCTCCCTGCCCCAGATTCGGCAGCATCGGATGTGCGGCATCGCCCAAAAGGCTGACCCTTCCCGTACCCCACCGTTTCAACGGCAGTCGATCGTAAATGTCGTGCCGCAAAATCGCTTCCTCCGGCGTAGCGGCGATGACGGCGCGGACAGGCTCGTACCAGTTTTCCAGGCGGCGCAACGCCGCGAGCTTTCGTCCGATCGGCGGATCTTTTTCGCCTTCCGGGGCATTGATGGCAGCGAACCAGTGTATCCGGTTGTGACCGATATGGGAAAAACCGAACCGCGCTCCACTCCCCCACGCTTCAAAGCCGCCGCCCGTTTCCAGCGGATAGCGCGCATCTTCATACCGGGCGATTCCGCGAATGGCCGTATAGCCGGAGTAGCGCATCTTTTCCGCGCCAAACAACAGCTTGCGCACGCTGGAGTGAATCCCGTCCGCACCGATGAGGACGTCTGCTTCCGCTGTCGTGCCATCGGCAAAAGACGCTTGGACCCGCTCCGCTTCCTGCGAAAAAGCGGTCAGCTTTTTGCCCAGAACCAGCTCTTGCTCGTCCACCCTTTCGCGCAGCGCTTGTTGCAAGTCTGCGCGGTGCACAAGGTAGCTGTCCGCCCCGCAGCGCTCGGCTTGACGTGCGACAGGCAGCTCGACCAGCACGTTTCCTTGCCAATCGCAAATGCTCGCCTTGCGGACGGGTGAACCAAGCTCCCGGACGCGTTGGCCCGCTTCCAGCTTGTCCAGTGCCTTCATCGCATTGGCAGCCAGCACGATGCCTGCCCCGATACCTTTTTGCTCCCTGGCTTGCTCATACAGCCTGACCTGCCAACCTGCCTGTTTCAAGGCAATCGCCGCCGACATTCCAGCCAACCCGGCCCCGATGATCATCGCTTTTCTGTCTTTGTGCTTGCCGTTGGTCATGACTTTTTCTCCCGTCAGTAAGACTTTTCCAAATCATAACATGGCAAGCGACCAGGGCATACGAAAAAGCCGCTTTTCCATCGAAAAGCAGCTCTCTCGCTTGTCGCCTGTCTCCTAGAACAAGTTCATGCTCAAGTAACGTTCACCCGTATCCGGCGCAATGCAGACCACCCGTTTGCCTGTGCCCAGTCTTTTGGCAATCGTGATCGCCGCAAATACAGAAGCTCCTGACGACGGGCCGACCAAAATGCCTTCCCACGCGGCGAGCTTGCGCATGCTGTCCAAAGCTTCTTCGTCGGCGATCTGGATGATCTCGTCGTAAATGTCCGTATTCAAAATGCGCGGAATAAACCCGGGACTTGTGCCGACCAGCTTGTGCGGCCCCGGCTTGCCACCCGACAAAACAGGCGAACCTTTTGGCTCCACGACGGCGATGTACAACCCGGGAACCTCTTCGCGCAGCACCTCGCCCGTCCCTGTAATCGTCCCGCCTGTGCCCGCCGTCGCGACAAAAGCATCGAGCTGTCCTTTTGTCTGGGCCAAAATTTCCCGGGCTGTCGTGACGCGATGAATGTCCGGATTCGCCGCATTTTCAAACTGCTGCGGAATGAAGCTCCCTGGGATTTCCTGCTGCAACTCCTTCGCTCTGGCAATCGCGCCTGGCATCCGCTGTTCACTCGGCGTCAGCACGACTTCTGCCCCGTATGCTTTCAAAATGTTGATCCGCTCTTTCGACATGTTATCGGGCATGACCAAAATCGCCTTGTAGCCTTTGGCTGCCGCGTTCATCGCCAAACCGATTCCCGTGTTGCCGCTCGTCGGCTCGATAATCGTATCCCCGGGCTTGATCAGCCCCTCCCGCTCCGCTCTGGCAATCAGATTGTAAGCAGCGCGGTCTTTGACGCTCCCGGACGGATTGAACTTTTCCAGTTTGACCCACACCTCTGCCGCTCCCTCGGGAACCATCCGGTTCAGGCGAACGCAAGGCGTATTTCCAATCAGCTCGGTGATATTTTGGTAGACGTTCATAAAAACCTCCCGGACAAAGCCAACTGGCTGGTGTATACGAATAAGCATAATACAATTAAACCGATCTGAAAACAGCAAAAAAGCCCGTTCCCTGGTGCACAGCCGCACCGTGGCAACGGGACTTGATCTGTTTGCGCGCTTTAGAAGCCGTACTTGGCCTTGGTCTGTTGCAGCACGTTTGCCGCCTGCTGATAGAGCTTGTTCGCAGCAGTCTTGCCGCCGCCTTGCTCTTTTTCCAGCGCAGCCAGCCGCTGCTTCGCCTGATCGATTGCGTCGGTGCCTGCCTTGATCGCCGCCTGCAACGCTTTTTCGCGATTAGCCGCGTCCGGAGCATTCGCCTTGATCTCTTCCCAAACCGTCTGCGTGTCCTTAATATCCGTTTCCAGGACGGCAATCAGGTCTTGCATGCTTTGCTTCTTCTGGGCGATTGTGCTGTCCATCGCATCCATCCCGTCGACCAGCACCTTCATGCTGCCGAGCGTCCCGGCCATGACGTCATACTCCATTTTGCTCAAACTAGGCTGCTTGGAGTAGGTAGTCAGCTCGTCCAACAACCCTTGCAGCTCAGCCGTCTGGTCTTTGGAAAATTGAATCTCGTCTGCGAACTGGATTTCCTGCAAATATTGCGCGCTCTCCTGCAAGTCAGCCGCGAGCTTTTCCGTCCGCACGACTTTGTTCGCAAAAGCCACCCGCGCCTCTTCCTTGGCTCGCTGCTCCGCCAACACTTTTTTCTTCTGCTCCGCTTCCAGCTCGACGCTTTTCGTCCAGGCGGCAAGCTTGTCGCTGTAAGCCTGGTTTGTGCTGGCAACAAGCTTGGTTTCCTGTGGCTCTCCTTGTGCGAGTGAACCTGTAATCAAAAGGCCGTCCGCACTCAGCTTGGCCTGAAGCGGCCCAACCGACTCAGCCGTCTTATCCGCAGATGCGGACTTCGGCTGAAGCGTCAGCGCATCGCCTTCCCGCGTCCCTGTAAAAAGGCTTGTCTCTGTTTGCAAGCGAGGAACCGTATCCTCGACTAGCAGCTTGGACAACGTGATTTCGACGTTGAGTTGCTCCTGTTCCGGCGTCACCTTGGCGTACACCATCCGGCTCTGGTCTGCGTACAAATAGCCTTCTGCCAGCGCGATCGGCATAAGCGCGCGATAGCCCCAAAAGCCCAAAGCGCAGACGACCAGCAACGCTATTATTCCTACGATCCGTTTGTTTTTCCCCTGCATACCGCGACCCCTCATCCGCTTTTTCTGTTTCTTTTGACCCGCTTTTACCAGTACGTACCACTATTTCATCATACATGAATCATGACCCTCAGCCATATGAGTCGAAAGGCCAAATCCATGAAAGCTTTCCGAGCTTGAATTTGAACTATTGCAGCTTGCCGCGCTATACTACAAGTATATCACCAGAGGAGGCCAGGTTGAAATTGGAAACGAACTATGTCCAAAAGCAAGTCGTCTTGCAACCATGGAAAGCCAACCTGTTTGCTTGTGTTTGCCTTCTCCTGTTTGTTCCGGCCGCTTTGCTTTTCTATCAAAAGGCGGTGACGTTCTCGGTATCTCTCAGCGATATCGGGCTGTTTTTTGTAGTCGTTCTCGGCGGAATCATCGTCCATGAAGCTGTGCACGGAGTCGGCTTCATGCTCAGCCGCCAGGTTGCTACATCCGATATCCGCTTCGGGGTAATGTGGCGCAAGCTTGTTGTTTACGCCTGCTGCCTGAAGCCGATCTCTGTGGGCAGCTATCGGCTTGCTGTCGCCCTGCCGGCTTTGCTGCTCGGTGTGTTGCCCTTTTTCTTGGCCTACTTTTTCCAATCGCTGTTTTGGTACGTGTGGAGCATCGTCATGCTGATCGGCAGCTTTGGCGACTTCTACATCTTGTGGACGCTCCGTTCTTTTTCCAAACAGACACGCATTGCCGACTCGCCAGACAGCATCGGTTACGTAGCTTACCTGCCCGAATCAAAAGCGTGATTTCATCTGCCATGCCAAAAAGCCGACGTCCATGCGGAACCGTCGGCTTTTTTATGCGGCTTGTCAACTCGTTTTGTTTGCTACACCTATACCGCTACCTGTTTGCGTGCGGCAGGGAAATACAGCCCGGCTGCGCCAAGCACGCCCGCCTCTGCTCCCATCGTGGTGAACTGGAACGTCGCCTGGCTCGCCATCCGGGAAATGCAGCGCTGGCGAATCACCCGCTCTGCTTCCTCCAGCAAAATTCGGCCGTTTTTCATGACGCCTCCGCCGAACACGATCACCTGCGGATTGAACAGATGAATCAGGTTGGTCAGGCCGACACCGAGGTAGTAGCCTGCCTGCTTCATCAAGCTGATGCTCAGCGGATCGCCGCTCTCTGCCTGCTCGCCGATCTCCTTGGCCGTTATGCGCCCGAGCTCGCCCTCGCAGACGGTTCGCAGGGAGCTTTCCGCGCCAGCTTGCAACTGTTCCTGCGCCATTTTTGCCAGCGCCAGTCCCGACACGTAATTTTCCAGGCATCCTCTGTTCCCGCAAGCGCACAGCGGCCCTTCCGGATCGAGCGAGATGTGGCCGAACTCGCCTGCACTGTCGCCAATGCCTGTAATCAGCCGCCCTCCGCTGATGATCCCGGCGCCCACTCCCGTGCTTACCGTGACGTAGATGAGATCATCGGTGCCGCTGGCGCTGCCGAAGGCCCACTCGGCAACGGCTGCCGAATTGGCGTCGTTGATCAGCTGCACCGGAACGCCGAACCGTTGGCCGAGCTTGTCGCCGATCGCCACATCGCTCCAGTTCAAATTGCTTGCAAAAATGACCATTTGCCGGTTTGTATCAATGATTCCGGCTGTAGCAATTCCAATTCCGCGTATTTGCGAGATGCCGACACCGCTGTCCGCGAGTACGGACGAGACGAGATCGCCAATTCGCGAAATGACAATCTCAGCCGCGTCCTCTTTTTGTGTCGGAGCGTTCGCTTGGCTTAGGATGCTGCCATTCTGGTCGACAATCGCGGCGATGACTTTCGTGCCTCCCAGGTCAATCCCGATGGCATATGGTTTCTCTTGGGTCATCGTGTGACTCACATCCTCGCTGTCTGTTCTCTATTTGAAAATAGCGTCGAGCGCCTCGGAGGTCGAAGCGACCAGCTGCTCTGGCTTGTAGGCATACGGCGAGATTTCCGGGATGATGTAGCCGCTGTACCCGATCTCGCGCAGCGCCTCTGCCACGCGCGCCCACGGAATGTCGCCAGCCAAAAGCGGCACAAATCCGGTAATGTTGCCCGTCGTCGTCTTGAAATCTTTGACGTGAATCGCCCGGATTCTTTTGCCGAGAATGCGAATCCACTGCTCGGGAAAACCGAATTGCAGCACATTGCCGACATCGAAGTAAGCGCCCACCCACGGGCTGTTCACTTCATCAATCAACCTGGCCATTTCCAGCGGGCTGAGCAAAAATTTGTTCCAGACGTTTTCAATCCCGATATGCACTTGCTTGGCTTCCGCCGTTTTCGCCAGTCGTGTGAGCGCTTCGCGTGCCCGCTCATACGCCGTGTCGTACGATACTTCCGGTGTCACCAGCCCTGGCACGACCAGAACCGTACGTGCTCCAAAAACGCTTGCTGCCTCAATCATTTTCTCGACGACCTGGATGCCTTTTTCCCGCACTTCCGCATCGTTATGGGTGAGCGGGTACTTCCAGAGGAGCGCCGTCGAGACACTCGGCAGCTCCAATCCATACTCGCGAGCCAGTTGCGCCAGCTTCGCCAGCTCGCCCTCCGTCATTTCCAGATGCAAGGGCGCGTCTCCCTCGTCGAGATTCAACTCGACGCCTTTGTACCCGTACTCTTTTGCTTGCTGAAAAATATGTTCTGCGCGGCTTTCTTTCGGAAAGCACCAAGCGTTGATTCCTTTTTGAAAAGACATGCTGCTCACTCCTTCTTAATCGTGCGAAATGATGACAGGTGCACCGGACTGCGCAGACTCGTTTGCGGCCAATGTCACTGCCAGCGTCTTTTTCGCAGAGGCGTATGGCGACAAGATCAGGCTCGTATCTCCGGTTTCAATCGCCGTCACAAAAGCGCGATCCTGTTCCCGGTACATATCTACTGTCGCCTCAAATGTGCGCGTACCAGCCTCGTCCGTGATCGTCAGTTGTCTGCCGTCGATCAGCACACGGAAATGTTTCCCCAAAATTTCTACACCTGTCCGGTGATCCGCCTGGATAAAGCACGTATCCAGATGGCCGAGCGCCCCTGTGGAAAAGGCCATGCTGACCGCAGACACATCCGGGATGTCGATGCCTTCAATGTCTTGCGAGACGAGCAAAGACATCTGCGCGTATACTTTTTCCACGTCACCCGCCAAAAAGCGCATCATGTCGAGTGTATGCGTCGCCTGCTCGACCAGTTGGCCGCCCGATTTGCCCATTTGCCGCCACCACGGAGTTTCCACGAATTTGGTCAAATAATGGCCGCGCACCAGGGCGATCTGCTTGTCAGCCAAATACTCGCGGGCTTGCTGCACGATATCCAGATAGCGCAGGCAATAACCTGTCGAGGTAATAATCCCTGCTTTTTCCATCGCCGCCTGTTTCTTCGCGACTATGTGCATATCGAGGCCAATCGGCTTTTCCACGAACAGGTGAATCCCTTTTGCTGCCGCCTGCTCCTCGATTTCTTCGTGGGCAAAAGGCGGGACGCAGACAAACAGCGCATCCAGCTTTTCGTGCGTGAGCAGCTCCTGCCAGGACGTGTAGCCGGAAGCACCGATCCGCTCGGCCGTGGACATTGCTGCTTCCCGATTCACATCGCAGACAGCGGTAACTTTCACTCGTTCGTCAGCGAGCAAGCCTTGCAGGTGATGCTGGCCGATCCCTCCGACGCCGATCATTCCGATCTTCATACTCATATTGATCCACCGTCCCCGTTAGCGAATGACCACCGGTTGCTTCGATTCAGCCGACTGGTAGGCAGCAAGCGCTACTTCGACCGCGCGCATGCCGTCTTCTCCTGTTACGGATGGCGCTTTTTTCTCGCGGACGCTGGCAACAAAGTCGCTCACCAGCTGGCTGTCCATGTCGTCGCCCCAGTTGACCCATTTCAATCCTTTGTCATTGCTGTACACGTCGAGCTTTTGCGAAAAGGCATCGAGCGAGATAGTGCCTTCCGTGCCGATGATTTCCATCGTAACGTCGCCCCAGACCGGGAACGTCTTGTTGCGCGACCAGCTGCAATCCAGCGTGGCGAATACGCCATTTTCAAATTCCATCGTCAAAATGCCGCAGTCGTCAATCGGGGTAGGCGAAAATTTGCTGTCTACTTCTGCGTACACCTCGCGCACTTCCACACCCATGAACCAGCGCATCAAGTCAACGACATGCACCGTATGATCGATAACAGCGCCGCCGCCGGACTTGGCAGGATCGACGAACCAGCCGCCCGGATTTTGCCCGCGATTCGTGCCGCGGATCGCCATGATGCGGCCAACCTTGCCTTGCTCTACCAGCTGTTTTGCCCGCACAACCGCAGGGTGGAAGCGAACAGGGAACGCCGTTTGCAAAATGACGCCTTGCTCGCGGCAAATCTCAATCATTTCCTGGGCCGCCGCCAGCGTGGTCGCAAGCGGCTTTTCGCACAAAATGTGCTTGCCTGCTTTCGCGGCTGCTACTGTATGCTCATGATGCTTGGCATTTTCCGAAGTAATGATGACAGCGTCGACGTCAGCTGCCAAAAGCTCGCGATAATCGTGGTAAAACGGTACGCCCCACTTTTCTGCCGCTTCCTTGCCACGTGCTTCATCCTCGTCGGCTACACCGACCAATTGTACGCCCGCAAGCTTCCCGATCGCATTCGCGTAGCTGTATGCGTGCATATGTGCGACACTGATGATTCCCAGTTTCATATGTGGTCCCCTCCTACACTAGCGTTACGGGTTTGCCCGTTTCGATTGACTCAAGCGCAGCTCGCGCGATTTCCACTGCTTTCACGGCATCCTCGACCGTCACGCGCGGCTGGAGATCGTTTTCGATGCAATCGATGAAATGCTTCAGCTCGCGGAAGTACGGATTTTCACGCAGCGGACTCTCCGGCACAGCCACTCCGCCCATACCTGCCTGTTTCGCGCGATTTACGGCGATCAGCGGCTTTTCTTTTGCACTATCGTACTGAATGATTCCTTCGCTTCCCGCCAGCTCCATTTTCATCGAGAAGCCTTCATGCGCCCAAGACCCTTCCACATGAGCGATCATCCCGCTTTTGAACCGAAGCGTCACCAGCGCGTAGTCGATGCGGGCGAAGCCGCGTCCAAGCAAGCTTTTCGCATAGACGCGCTCCACGTCGCCGAAGCACCAGCGCAAAAAGTCGAAGTCGTGGATGATCATGTCCAGCACAAGACCGCCGCTGTTTTTGTAATCCGCATACCAGTCATTCCACGCCGTCGGGAAAATACCGCCACGGAACGTCCGCGCCACGCCGACATTGCCGATCGTGCCATCGTTCACCAGTTGACGGGACTTCTCGTACTCAGGGAAAAAGCGCAGCACATGGCCGACGAACAGCTTGACGTTTTTCTCGCTGCAATAGTCAACGATCGATTGCGCCTCTTCCTTGCTGCGTGCCAGCGGCTTTTCGCAAATGACGTGCTTGCCTGCGTCCGCAGCTTTTTGCACATACGTTTTATGCAGGTAAGTCGGCAGACACACGTCAATGATATCTACCCGCTCCAGCTTCTCCATGGCTTCATCGTAGCTCGCAAACCATTGCGTATTCGTTTCGGCTGCCAGCTCGCGGCCGCGCTCTCCGCGCAAGTCGACAATGCCGACCAGCTCGACGTTTTTCATGGCAGCGTAAGATTTTGCGTGAACAGTTCCCATCGTACCTGCTCCGATTACCAGAACATGATGCATAGTGGTTTTTCACTCCTTCAGGGGAAAATGGCTATTTGGACCCGGTTAGGGTAATACCCTCGACAAAATGCTTCTGCAAGAAAATAAAGACGATAATCATCGGCCAGATGGCGAGAACAGAACCAGCCATCAAAATCGGATAGTTCGTCATGTTCGTATGTTCTCCTGTCAAATAGGCCAATCCTGCCGACAGCGTCATTTTATCCGGCGTGCTGTTGACGATCAGCGGCCACATCAGATCATTCCACGACCAGAGGGCGACGAAGATGGCCAAAGCGATCAAACCGGGCTTCGCCAGAGGAAGCATAATGCGCCAGTAGATTTGGAAGTGATTGCAGCCGTCGAGCTTTGCCGCCTCTTCCAGCTCTTTCGGCAATGACATGAAAAACTGGCGCAGCAAAAATGTGCCGAAAGCACTGAACAGTCCTGGCACGATCAACGCGGTGAGCGTGTTCAGCCAGCCAAGCTCCTTCATGATGAGAAACTGCGGGAGCAAAAACACTTGCCCCGGCACCATCAGGACGGACAAAAAGACGATGAACAAGGCGTTGCGCCCCGGAAACTCGATGCGGGCAAACGCGTATGCCGCAAGCGAGCAAAGGAATACTTGCCCGACGACTTTCACGACTGTAGTCAAAATCGTGTTCCAGTAAAAGTCGTAGAAAGGCAGCATTTCGAAAATGTGCGTGTAGTTTTCCCATTGCAGGGACGTCGGCCAAATGACTGGCGGCACCTGCGTCGATTCACCCAGCGTTTTGAGCGAAGTCAGGATCATCCAGACAAACGGCGCGACCATTACTAGAGCGCCTAGTATCAGCAGCAGATGAATCAAAAGATTTTTGCCAACCCGATTACGTCCTGTTTGGACACTCATCGATCATTCCTCCTGTCCAGTCATGCTCGCTTAATCGTAATGGACCCATTTTTTCTGCATTTTCATTTGAATCGCGGTAACAATCAGGATCAGCACCAAAAGCACGACTGCTACTGCTGCTGCATAACCGCCATTGCCTGATTCGAAGCCGTTCGTGAAGAACAAGTACGCCACCGTCTGCGTCGATTCAGCCGCCGGATTGCCCAGCTTGCCGATCATCAAGTAGATCAGGTCGAATACTTGGAACGCGCCAATCAGCGAAGTGATGCTCACGAAAAAAATCGATGGCGTCAACAGCGGCAATGTAATCGTAAAAAACATCCGCACAGGTCCGGCTCCGTCGATTTCCGCCGCTTCGTAATAGCTGCGCGGAATCCCCTGCAAGCCCGCCAGGAAAATCACCATGTTGTAGCCGATCGAACTCCAGACGGCAACGATGATGACAGCGTACAGAGCGATGTCAGGGTCGGAAATCCAGCGCGGTCCCTGTATCCCCACTGTCCCTAACAAGTAGTTGATCAAGCCGTAATCGGCATTGTACAGCCATCTCCACACCATCGCCACGGCAGCCGCCATCGTTACGACTGGCAAAAAGTACAAGGTACGGTAAAACGAGATGCCTTTGATTTTCTGGTTGAGCAAGACGGCGATTAATATGGAGATAGCGATACTGGCTGGAACTGCAAGAACCGTATAAATAAGCGTGTTTTTCAGTGCGATCCACAGGTTCGGGTCTTGGAACAGCAGGACATAGTTGTCCACGCCCGTCCATTTGTACTTGCCGAAGCCTCCCCATTTGGTGAAGCTGAGATAAATAGTCTGCACGACTGGCCATATGTAGAACAAACCCAGACCGAGCAACGTCGGCGCAATCATGAGATACGCCCACAACCAGTCGCTTCGTTTCATGCGATTCAATGGCTTTGCTGGTTTTGGCCGGGCAGCGGCATGCACTTCTGGCTGAAGTTGGCTGCTCATCGCAATATTCCCCCCTGACAATAAGCTCGTAACAGGGGATGGCTCCGTCCTCGACACGAAGCCATCCGTGAAAAGAAACCCCTACTCTTGCGCCAGCAACTCGTTCATTTTTTGCGCAAGTTCTTTCGCTGCATCTTCTACGCTCATTTGACCTGCCCATGCTTTGGTCATGTAATCGGTTTCCAGCTTCGCCCATTTCGCGGTGTCCTTGGAGATCGGGTACGCTTTTGCGTTAGCTGCCTGATCAATAAAAATTTTCAGATTAAAGTTAGGCATCGATTTCACCCAAGTATCTTGTGTACCGTTGAACGCCGGGATTGCCGCTCCCTTGCTTGCCTGGATCTCCGCCGCTTCCTTGGAGCCCAGGTACTTGACGAACTCCCACGCTTCTTTCGGGTGCTTCGTGTTCGCCGCGATCACATTGCCCAAACCGTGGATAACGCTCGTGTTTTCCTTGCCTTTAGGAAGGTAGGCCACGTCCACTTTGTCTTTGGTGTACTCGTTGCCATTGAATGCGCTTGCCATCCAAGACCCGGAGTAAACCATCGCCACTTTCCCGGATTCGAAAAGTTGCGTCGATTCAGTCTCCGACATTTGCGCCGCAGACGGCGACACTTTGTCATTGATCATGTCTACCCACAGCTTCAAGCCTTCGATCGTTTCCGGTTTGTCAAAGCCCGACGACTTTCTGTCTTCGGAAATGACGGAGCCGCCAGCTTGGAAAATCGTGTTGTAGTAATTGTCTTGTCCGTATGGCGCTGCCGCGATTCCCCAGATGCCTTTTTTCTCGTCCGTCAACTTTTTCGCTGCTTCCTTCAGCTTGTTCCAATCCCATGTTTCGTCCGGATACGGCACTTTGGCGTCATCAAACAGCTTCTTGTTGTACCAGAGCCCGATAGTGTCAAAATCTTTTGGCAATGCAAACGTTTTTCCGTCGTATGTGTAGAGATCAACCAGCGCTTTGGGATAATTGCCAAGGTCGACGCCGTCTGCCTTGATCTGTTCATCGAGCGGCAGCAGCACGTCGTTTGCCGCATACTTGATGATCCGCGGGCCGTTGATCCAGAAAACGTCCGGCAAAGTTCCGCCAGTCGCAGCCGCTTCCATCTTCGTCCAATACTGTTTGTTCGGTGTCAGCTCGATCTTGATGTCAACATTCGGGTTCGCTTCATGGAATTTCTTTGCAATTTCCTCCATGGCCGGCATCTGGTTTTTATCCCAGAGGGCGTAAGTAAGCGTTACCTTTTCTCCGGTTGCGGCGCCTGATTTTTGTCCATCTGACGGTGTGGCACTTTGTCCGCCACCGGAACATCCTGCTACCGCTACCAACAATGCGGCCATTGCCAACGAAACCAACTTCTTCATCTGAAGTCCCTCCTCGACATACGTTCTCCTCTTTTTTTACCCCCAACTCAGTTGAAACGACTGCGTCTTGACCTCCACGGCTCCCCCCTTTCACCGTACGATGCAATCTTTCTTTTTCCAATGCTAAAACAAAGTATTCAAAAAGGAACTACAGGCTGAAATGAAAGACGTCCTGTAGCAGTACGGCAGCGGCTGCCTTGACTTCAAAGTCCGCTCCCAGCATTGTCGGACGGAATTCCAGCCCGTCTACCATAATGCCCATTGCCTGTTCGCGCACCTGCTTTTCGATGCGCTCAAACAACACTTGATTGTCGCGCATCATTTCCCCGCCCAAAATGATCAGGCTCGGGTTGAACAGATTGACCAGGTTGACGATGCCGATGGACAAATACGCGGCGATTTCTTCTACGATGTCCTCGCACACCTGATCCTTTTGCTGCAAGGCACGGCGGAACACTTCAAACGTAATTTGCGTCATGTCTCCACCCGCCAGCTCCAGGACCAGCGTCTCTTTGCCGCGGGCAATCGCAGACAGCAATCCTGTGTAGATCGCCGGCCAGGCGACGTAGTTTTCCAGACAGCCGACGTTGCCGCAATCACAGCGCATGCCGCTGCGGTCTACGGTCGTGTGCCCGAACTCGCCAGCTCCCCCGCGGCTTCCCCGGAAAATGGAACCGTTTACAACAAGACCTGAACCTACCCCTTCGCCCACTGTTACGAACAGCAGGTTGTCGGCTTCGATCCCTACCCCGAAATTTTTCTCTGCCAAGGCAATCGCGTTGGCGTCGTTGTCGAGCCACGTACTCATGCCGAAACGCTGCTCAGCCAGCTCCTTCAACGGAACATCCGTCAATCGCAGCTTGGAATTGAAGCGAATCACTCCGCTCGCTGCGTCGACAATCCCCGGAGCGATAATGGAGATACCCAAGCAACGCTCTGTGTCCGCTGCCTGTGTCAAAAAGTCTGCAATCGAGTCCAGTACATACTGCACCATCCGATCGCTGACAAGACCAGGACCGACCGGATATACTTGCTTGCGCTTGGTCGCCGCCTCCAGATTCATTTCCGCGATGGTGATCGCCGTGTTCGTGATGGAGACGCCAATCAAAAACTTTCCATCGGGGCAAAAGCGCACCATGATCGGCTTTCTGCCGCCTTTTGATTCTCCTGTTCCATCCTCCGCTACCACGCCGTCACGAATCAGCTCGTTGACTGCCGACGTGACCGTAGTCGGGCTGATGCCTTGCTTTTTGGCAATGTCACTGCGCGAGATGGGCCCATGCTGGCGGATTGTATCGAGTATAATAAAGCGATTTAGTTCTTGAATCAGTTTGAGGTCTCCGGTCCTGCGCATTTTATAAGCTCATCCTTTGTTTTTCCAATGACTTTATAAAGTGATCATAGCAGACCCTTCCAGCTTGTGTCAATTTGGATTTTTCAGTTTTTTGCACTTTTTCTGGACAGCTTCCTTTCTTTTCCATCTGGCTCTTTCTTTTTGTAAAATGAAGCTGATACTGATATGGCTTGGCTCCACTTCACCTTACGCGAAAATGGGGGTACCGTTCATGAGAGATAACCTGCTGCATCGGGAAATGAAGAGTTGCCTGGGTCCGTTTTATATCTGTTGCTTTTTATCCAAGCTGGCCTCTCGCAGGTTCCCGTTGATCGAAGACAAGAAAAGCGAGTATCAAAAACGGTACAGAGAGAGCAATTGCCTGTAGTGCGGGCTGCATGCACGAACATCGAGCAATATCCCAATTTTTGGTATACTCATAAAAGCGCTATAATGAAAAAGCAGGTGATTGCATTGGTTAGCATCGGTGACTCTTCTTTTTTCATGCTTCTGCCCCTGTTGGTAATCGTGCTCCTGAACGTGCTGAACATCGTGATCAGTATTTGGGGCTATCGCGATTCGCGGCGCAGAGGCAACAGCAAGGAATTTTCCATTATCGTCCTGGTAGCGTTGTTATTTTTCCCGATTATCGGGCTGATTGTGTACCTGATTATTCGCAAAGACGAACCATAGAGGGGGAAGCTGCTCATGACGGCGACTGTGTGGACGCCTTACGAGGATTGGCGGGGGCATCCTGCTGACTTCCGGGTCAAGTATCGCTTTTATTCGGAAGCAGAGAGCGGGAGAAAGCTGCCGCCTGTTCAAGGCTATCGAAGCGATTTTTCTTATGCCGGCGACAATGAAAAAATCGAGCTGTTCGCTATCCACCCTGAGTTTGAGACGCCGGACGGGGATGTCATCCGCGATCTGACTGCTCCAGTCCCGGCAGAAGGAACGGCCCGCATGTGGATTTTGTTCCCGCAGATGCGCCAAACCGTCCATATCTATCGCATCAAGCCAGGAATTGTCGGGTATTTCATGGAGGGTGCGCGAAAAGTAGCTGTAGCGGAAGTGATTGAGATTGTCGGGTTGCATGAAAATCCTGGGGAAGATCAGGAAAAGAAATGAGGTTTCTTCTCTCTCGATGCAAGGAGATGAGTGCCTTTTTCTAAAGGCTCGTTCTGTCTCCGCTGCCCTGGCCAGCCCAGTCTGTCCAAGTTTGCTAACTTTCGCTAGACGACACTGAATGTTCGCTTCGTTATGCTAAATTCGCCCGTTGTAAAACGACCTCTTATCCGTTGATGGAACGCGGTGTGCTATGAAAGTCGCCCGCACGGCGTAGGCTCGAACGAAATCCCTCCAAAATAACCGGAGGGAACAAGGCCAGAATAGCGATACCAGCCCAGCGATTGGCACGATCGCGGAGAATAGTACCCTCCCGCGATACATCATCCACTTCAACAAAGCGCTCGACGATGACACCATCGCTGAAATAGACCCGAAAAAAGTCATAGCTTTCTTTGGCATGAAGGGCACAGTGTGGAATCCTTCCGCTTTTGTTACCTCATTGGCATGGGATACGACAGATCCTGACCATCCGCTCCTGATTATGAACACTAAATTAAGCAACACCCCAGATCCAGGGAAATACGTAAACTTTGTCAATGGAGCGGCAAAGGATCGGCATGGCAATGTCATTACGCGCACTACACCTTAATAGCGAATCCATCAACAATCTTCGGATTTCTCCGGGGATCTTTTTTTATATTTGGTGGCGACCACCGACTGCTTTCAAGGTTAGCGTTTTTTTACCAGCAAACTTGTTTCTACCATGTTTCGAGCGCTAATTTATTTTTACACTCGTTCAAAATATTGTAAATTAATTCCATGATTCGACAGTATCTCCTAAGGTAAAGGCAAAGAACGTGCTTTAAAATGGTAAATGTTGGAATTAACATCACAACCGTTGACTTCCACTTGATGATATTGTCCAAACGCCATCTACTATGATCAAGAAAGGTGATGTTCATGTTTAAGAAATCTTTGCTCCTCCTGACATTAAGCTCCGTTGTCGCCGTATCGGCTCTCGCTGCGCAAGCCCATGGAGCAACGCCATCTCCCCAGGCAAAAACGACCGCTTACGCATCCGCTTTCAGCAAAGAAGACGGGAAAACGAAGCAGTCTCCTTCCAAAGTGTCCGCTAAAGCAATCGCAAACAAAGCATACGGCGAAGAGCATTGGGTGACCATTAGCTCGCCCATTCCAAGCGGTTGGGTCATCGTCAGAAATCAAGGAAACATGAATCTGATCAGAGACCTGAACAATGCACCCGCTAATGCCCAACTATGGGTATTGGGAGGCTCCCCGATCCCGACTGGATGGATCGTGACGAGATACCAGGAAAATACCAAATACATCCAAAATGTCAATAACGCGGCTTATGGCGCTCAACACTGGGTGTTGATTAGCTCGCCTATTCCAACCGGATGGATCGTCACCAGAAACAACGGAAATACGAATTACATCGAGAACGTCAATAATGCTCCTTTTGGCACCGAACGCTGGGTCCTGCTTAGCTCGCCTATTCCAGCCGGATGGGTCATCACCAGAACTAACGGAAATACGCGCTACATTAAAAATATTGCGAGCGCTCCGATTGGCTATGAGCAATGGGTACTGCTAGGTTCGCCTCTCCCAAGCGGATGGATCATCGTTCGCTCGCAAGGATCAAACAATCTGATCAAGCGTGTTAGCTAAAACAGAACACGGAAAGCCGCATGCATGGGCAATAGACACATGACATGCAGCCAATGGACAAGCTGGCGTCGGACGTGCATTCGACATCAGCTTGTTTCTTTTTGGCTCACTTCGCTGCCCTCTGAGCATCTTCTTTCCATATCACTTTTTCATCATCCCGCTGCCAGAGCAAGTTCGTTATAGGAAAAGGAAAAGTCATTTTGCCCAGTTGTTGAAGTACTTTTTCCAACTCTTCCGCCTCAAATACTCTCTCTTTCTTTTGCTCAACCGCTTTTCATATTTCTTCTGTTCGGATCAGGCAATATAAACAGATGCTGTTCATAGAACGTTTTTTTGTCCATAAAGTATTTATTAGAAGCATCAAACTAACACGTCTGGTATGGCTTCGGATACATTTGCTGAAAACACTGCAACTCCAACTAATGAATCGCGGCGAACTGCGAATCAATTTTAAGGAGGAAACAAGCTATGAACAAACAACTGCAAGCTGACAAAAGAAAGCAAGAAAAAGCACTTGTAATTGGAGCCGGCATTGCAGGCTTGCTAGCCGCCCGCGTTCTTTCCGGTCATTTTGCGGAAGTCATGGTTGTAGAAAAAGATGAGCTGCCAGAAAAGCCATCTACTCGTCCTGGTACCCCACAGGATTTTCATCCTCATCGTGTGCTGCCGCGTGGGGATTTGATTATGAACCGCTTGTTCCCGGGATATATCGATGATTTACTGAATCTCGGTGCATGTAACGTGCAAAATAGCAAAATGACCCGATTTACTGCATATGGAAAACTTGAATTGGTTAGCAGCCAAAAAAATGCATCTAGCAGTCGGGCCTTGTTGGAATGGACGATTCGCCAGCGTGTGCAAAAGATTCCCAATATACGCTTTGTAACGAAACAAGTAGTGACAGGACTGCTTGCTTCGGAAGATCACAGGCAAGTTGTCGGTGTTCGCCTTCACGCACGAAAGGAACGGAACAAGGAGCGAACCGTTGCCGCTCATCTGGTAGTGGATACATGCGGCCGTCAATCGAAGCTCAATAAATGGCTGGAAGCGCTGGGATATGCTGTTCCAGAGCCTGAGCGCTTAAAAGTCCGTTTTGGGTACAGTACCCGACATTACCGAGTCCCTGCCGATCTTACAGAAAAATTGTCGGCTAGTTCAGAAGGAGATCCTGCTAACAACAAGGGTGCGGTGGGGCTGCTGTATATTGAGGATAACATAGCGCAGGCATTGTTGTTTCGTGCGGGAGGGAAACAATATCCCCCAACAGCCCCGGAAGAATATGAAAAAGAGCTGTACTCCTTGTCTACTCCCATGTTGAAGGAGTTAATCAAAGAGTTGGAGCCAATCGGCGCTCCCCGTGGTTTTCGGGCAGAAGAATCGACGCGGCAGCATTATGAGCAAATGGAAAATTGGCCCTCGGGACTGCTGGTGTTGGGAGATGCATTTTGCAACTTTGACCCTATTTATGGGCAAGGCATGACGGTAGCTGCGATTGAAGCCGAAATGTTGGACATCAGTTTACAGAAAGGCGATCTGCTTCAACCTGACTTCGAACGCAAGGTGCTGCAACGGATGCAACAAGCCATTGAACCTGCCTGGTGGTTGAGTGCGATTGCCGATTTACGTTGGAACGGGGTGGAGCATGAAGGCGCTATCCCCTTAAAAGGGGTGGCATTCGCTCAGAAATACTTTGATCTATACCTCAAAACAGCCGTGAAGCAGGCCATGGAGAATCATGACCTTTCCATGTTCCAGCAATATGTGATGATGAACGCATTAGTCCTTTCCCCTCAGGAAATCATTAACCAACGCACGCTAACTACGTTGCTAACCGGAGATGAATCTCGCGAAGAAACACAACTTTTAGCGGAACTGGGAGAGCACGATGCGACACATCTGCAAGAGAGGATCAATGAGTTGATTCCTTCCTTTACTTTAGCATTTGATCAAAAGGTGCCAAGTCTGTTCGCTTCCGACTCCCATCATTGAAAAACAGTAATAGATACTGCTAGGCTACCCGGCTTCGTGCCGGATTTTTCAGATGTTTGAATCCACTGCCCGCTCTCTTGGCAACCAGCATGCTGGCATTGCTCCCGCCATATTTATGGGAAGTCGCAAGCACAGAGTTGAACATCGGCCCGCGCCATTCCCGCACAACAGGCAACTCTTCAAAGCCACGCCGGTTCGCACCACGGAGAGTGGGCGGAATAAACCGTGTTTCGCGCTCAGCAGGCCAGTGCTCCTGCTTGTAAAATGCGCCCCAAAAATAAAAAACCCTCCCTTCCGACCATGGGAAGAAAAGGGA
The DNA here is from genome assembly GCF_038000275.1 of Brevibacillus sp. FSL K6-0770. Lineage (NCBI taxonomy): Bacteria > Bacillati > Bacillota > Bacilli > Caryophanales > Paenibacillaceae > Brevibacillus > Brevibacillus sp. FSL K6-0770. Next base: position 1,734,135 of record NZ_JBBOBQ010000001.1, on the reverse strand, counting down.
GGCTGGGTGGACTGGGTTCAAATCTCTAGTTCACCAAGTCGAACGAGTTCGACTACTGCCTGAGATCGACCTTTGACACCTAATTTTTGCATGACATTACTGATGTGATTGCGCACAGTCTTTTCGCTGATGAAGAGTTGTCCGGCAATCTCTTTGGTTGTCTTATCTTGGACCAAGAGTTCAAACACTTCTCTTTCGCGATTCGTTAACAACGGCTTGGTTTGGTCGCTACCCTTCAATCGTGCCACCCCTCCTTGTGGGCTCTACAGGAACAAGGTTGAGGGATTACAGAGTCACCTTATCCTATGATGGGGGGTGGGTGATGGTGCCGGAATTTCAAGGATTTTAGGCTTTTGCCTTACATCCTATTCACAAAATGGGCAATGGGTTCCGAACACCACACAAGAAACATCTCCAGCCATCCCCGCCACTTCCGAAAAAATCATGTTGGTCGGCAGTCTGCCGGTTGTCTCTTTGACCAAACAGGCTTGCGTACTTGCCCGCTTGGGGAGGCTGGCGCCGGAACCCAAAGGCCAACACCGCCCCCGACACTTCAGTCTATTCACATAGCATGTGTGCTGCTCCCTTCTTTCCCCCTCCTTTTTCCGCGTTCTTCGCAAGCTTGTTCCAGCAGGGCGCACAGCCACACCAAAAACCCCGATCCATCACGATCGGGGCTGCCAACTTTGCCATCCACTGTCAAATAAACGGCGTGCGATGATACGTCTGTTCGAACTTCTCGCGCAATCCCTTCGCCAACAGCGTGAACGAACCGATTGCGATCACGAAAGCAACCAGCGGCGTCAGGAAAATCCAGGTGTAATTGCTGTAAACAAACCCCCGGTACGCTCCGAGCAGCCCAGCCCACTCATGCGTGATCGAGTGGAAAAGGACGGGGTCCATCGTCATTTTCGTCCCGCCGACAAACAGGTCAAACATCCCCAAAAGTCCCATCAAGGTCATGATGGCGACCATTTCTGTCACCAAAATAATAATGATCTGCTCTTTCAAGTGCGGGAGAATATGCCGGAAAATGATTTGCTCGCGTCCCGCTCCCAACGAGGTAGCCGCCAGGACGTATTGCGATTCCTTGATCTGTTCTGTCTTTTGACGAATGGAAGAAGCCACAGAAGGCGCTCCCAGCACTCCGACAAGCACGATGAAAAACAGGACAAGCGTCGATGTCGGCGTCAATGGATTGATATTGATGCCTTTGAGCAAAAAGTAGACGGGGATGAAGATCGGCATGTAGCTCCAGGCGTTTTCGATGGCGAGCCACCAGCGCTGCGGCTTGTCCTGAATGCCGATATACAGTCCGAGAAACGTCCCGATCAACAGGCGCACAGCAGCCACCGCCAGCGTGACAAAAACAGTATAAGGAGCGCCGTGCAACAACAGTGTGAGCAGATCGTATCCCCATTTGTCCGTTCCCAGCCAGTGAGCCTCAGACGGCGGCAATGGCGGTGCGATGATGATGGTTTTGCCGTTTACGACCTCGTTGCGCAGCTTTTCCTGATAGTCCAGCTCATAAGGAGCGATATACGGCCCGAGCACACCGAGGATCAGGAGCAGCACCACGAGGATGCTCCCCGTCCACAAAGACCAGTTGAATCCTTTTTGCATAGAAAAACCTCACTCGTTACGACGAAACATCGCGTTATTTGTACACGGCTACCCGTTCGAACAGGTACAGCACCGCGCGGATGAGCACATAGACCAGAATCGAGAGCAAAATGATGCCCAGCAGCCCCATGACCGCGGCATTGAACTGATAGCCCCCGTCCTTGCTGAAAATAAAGCGGGTAAGACCGACGACGTTGAGCAAATATTCCACGATGAACAAGTTTGCGACAGTAATCGCAATCGTCTTTTTCAAATCGGCCACGAGAAACGGCTTGATGTTTTTGTATACGTGGTGGGTCAGTACATGCCAAATGCCCATCCCTTTTGCAAGCGCTGTCTTAATGTAATCTTCGCCGCCGATTTGCACGTATTTCAGACTGACTACTTTCATCAGGAAAATCGTTGGCCCGATCGCGAGCAGCGTCATCGGGAACCAGTCATTGGCGGAGTCGCTGGTAGGCGACAAGGTGATGATGCGAATATTCGTCAGCTTGTAAAATCCGACTGCTGCCAAAATCGACATAAAAATCAGAATAAAATCGGGAATCGTGGCAACAAGATTCAGAACCTTTTGCAACTGGCGGACCATGCGAAAGCGTTGCAAAAACAAGCCGAATACCAGACTGGCCACCACAGCAATGCTGACGCTGGAAAACAAGAGCTTAAACGTATTCATGGCAAACGGGACGATATCCTCCGCGATGCTTCTCTCATTTTCCCCCAAGTAGTAGGTGCCGAGAGAACCACTCGCGATCTGCTGGATCAAAAAGACAGAGTGGACAACGATTTCTTCCGGTGCGAATACGATCTCTTCCTTGACCGTATATAGCATAAATGGCCCGCCACAGACGACGATGACCAGGAAGAACATCCCAAGCAGTTGTTTTACATATGACAAACACTCCTACCCCCTTACTAATTCCAACAATACACCATCTAAAAAAAATCATCTATACAATCAAAAAATATTTTATGTTTTTTTATATTTCAGACAATAGATTCGTTTCTCCTTCTAAAACAAAAAAGACGGCCGCTGCCGCCTTTTACCGGATCACGATAATTTGAATTTCCAATCGGCCCATGTCATGCAGATCGAGAGGGGCCGTAAGCGCTGTTCCCGTCACGTCTTTCAAATCTTGATGATGCACGAACAACGGAGGCGTAATGTCGACAATCACACCGTTATTGGATAGCAAGGTGCTGGCGTTGCCTGAGATCATGTTCCCCAGCTCGGATATGGCGCTCTTCCCCAGCTCGTCCATCTCCTGCACCGGAAAACCACCCATCATGGCAGAGACAATGCGCAAAGCCAAATCCTCTTGCAGACCAAAAAACACGTCTCCTTGCAATTGCCCTGTCATCCCGATCCGAATCCAGGTGTGACCCTCCGCATTGCTCCACTCCTTCTCAGCCAATTCCCCACGCGAAATGCCTACGTTACATACCTGTTGAATCACAGAGGAGGCTGATTCAAGAAATGGATCTAGGTATTTGACTATCATTTGCGATCTCTTCCTTTCCCGGGCAATTATCTCTGCTATAGGACTATCATAATGTCGATATTTGGCAGATGCAAGACTATCACAAAAACTTCATAGGCAAAAGGTCACTTATCCGCCGAACTCCCGGAAATAATTCCCATACTTTTGCATCATGCCTTTTGGTATAGATAGCCGAGCACGTACGCAGATCCAACACTTCTACGCCTACCTCATGCCGGCTTAGCTGCCACATCGGCAAACTGAGCCGCTCAAATGCAAAAACAGTATCGCCAAATGCGAGACACTCTGCTATACAGCGCTCATCCGGATAGCTATCGTCTGCTTCGAGCAAATGGACAGGCTCCAGTCCGAACTGCTGAAGCAGGTGCAGCCGATCCATGCATTGCGCCTTGCCGTTTTTCCCGGCAATTCGTCTGGGCGAGAGCAGTGGATACTCTTTTCTAACATATTCCCACTTGATTCCGTGATAAAACATCGAATTTGTTTCCCCCTAAAGCAGCAAGCCCGGCTGCAGCGATAATTCGCTACGCCGGGCCATCCTTACTGCTTCCTTTTGCCGATCACGTTCATTTCGGCGCGCACTTCACGTCCCAGCGAGTCGGTTGCGATCACAGTCAGCTTTTGCTTCCCTTCCTCCACCCGATTCAGCACCAGGCGGAACCCTCCACGGTCATTCACATCCGCAGCAATCGGCTGCTCTTTGTACATGACTTGCACATGGACGGGGCCTGCCCCTGTCACCTTGCCTTCGATCGGCAGCGTCTCGCCTTCCTGGCTCTCCACTTGTTGTTTCATCAATTGAATCGTAGGCGCGGCTACCGTTCTCGCCCGATAGTTCAGCCGTTGCTCTCCCAAGGTGAGCACGACCGTTCCAGCGCTTGCATCCACGTACGCGTATAGCAGCAGCGAGCTTTGATTGCCTGCCCCGTCTTTTCCTTCGATCAGGACGCGGTTCTCTCCTTGCTTCATCGGCAAAACGTGCGTCAAATTTTTGTGCACAGGTATTTCCAGCTGGTCTTCCTCGAAGTTGGAAACGATCTGTCCGTTGACGCTCGCCTGCCCCTTGTACGTTTGATCGCGGTACATGAAGCGAATCGGCACGAGCATCGTTTTCGTTGCCGGGTCAAACTGAATGTCCTCGGAGCCGTCGTTTTGCAGCTGCAGCATCGGCGGGCTTGTATCGACGATGACGCGCTGCGTGAACTGCCTTGTATTGCCGTACATGTCAGCAGCGCTGTAGACGACGTAGTTCAATCCTTCTTGCAGTCTCAGGATCGTTTCGAACGAACCGTCTGCCTCCAGCTTCACAGGTGTTTTGTTGATGGATAAACGAACTCGGTCGAGCAGCTCCTCGCCTGCTACCTTCCCGCGCAAGGCGACATCCGGCTGCTTCGATATTTTCAAATAGCTGAACAGGTCATCCGGAAATTCTACGAACGGCGGCACCGTATCGCTCTTGCCGTTTACATTCGCCACACCGATGTTTCCGGCGTAGTCAAAGGCCACTACGCTGATTTTTTTCTCCGGCTGGTTGACCAGCGTACTCGTAATTTTCGGGGAGTACGGCCCTCCTACTTTCTTGCCGTTCACGTACAGTAAATAGCCTTGCACATCTTTGTCCCGGCTGCTCCACTGCACTTTGTTGCCGGAGACAGACGCGGTTACGACAGGCGGTTTCGTGTCTACGCGAATCGGCAGTGTCATCGTCTGCCAATTCGTTTGCCGGCCGTCGATCTTTGCCTTGATCAAAAACTGGTACGCGCCGTCTGGTGCTTGCACATAGCTGCCTTTTTGCGGGGAAAAGATTTTGCCATCCCAGCTCCACGCTTCCCGTTCCGTGTAGTAATAAGGCGTTCCCAGCTTGGACTGGTCGTACTTGCTGATTTTTTCATCGCGCACAAGTGTCCGTACCGGCTTGCCTGACTGGTCGATGACCTCCACGATCACTTGACGGGCGTTGCGCAAAAACGTAATCGAAGGAGCGGCGATATCGTAGTGTCCATCTCCGTTTGGCGAAAACGCAATCTGGTTCGGATCAATCTGTGCCGTGCCGTCATCTTTGGCACCCGTCACGCCCAAATAATCGCGGTAACGCCATTTGTCATTGCGTTTATCGTGGAACCAGGTTGTTTTGACGCCCGTGCGCTTTTCCTGGCTGCCAGCCTCCCACACGGGCTGATCCATGATCCGCGGTTCATCCCAGTCCCCGAAAAAGCCGAAATACGGCACGCGCAAGACAGGCAACGCTTTCTCCTCCGGCAAAAAGGCGATGAACCCTTCCGCAAACTGGTTGCGCGCTGCTGTCTGAGGAATCGCCAGCGTCACTTTGACCTCTGCTCGCTTCCCTGGCTCCACGGTTACCTTTTGTGCGGAAAAACGCAGCTGTGCCCCTTCCAGAGCGGTTTCCGTAAGCATATTCAGGCCATCCTTGCGCAAATCGGTCATGACGCCGTACTCATCTTGAATCTGATACGTCAGCGGCTTTTTCCCAAACTTGTTATCGACAAACAGCGAAAATGTCGTCGTCTGACCGATCTCTCCGAGCGAGACGCCTGCTTTTCCTTTCGCGTCTACGACTACCGCCGGGGTCTGGATCGCCTTGGCGATTTGCATCAAGCCCGCTCCTTGCACGCGCGGGCTGTACGGAACCTTTTTCACCTTGGCCTTGTCAGATGCAGCCACGCTCCCTCGCGGATCGAGCACCGGCTCGGCCGTGTTCATCGCCGCTGCTTTCAACGTTTCCACCAAAGCTCGTCCTTGCAGGTTGCGCCCTTGCTTTTGATACGCTTGCTTGAGCAGCGCCATCCCGCCCGCCACGTGCGGCGTCGCCATCGAGGTTCCGCTTTTCACGGCGTACTCCGAATCGCGCACAAGCGACAAAATGCCTCCGCCCGGTGCCGCAATCTCCGGCTTGAATTGCAGATCGGGAGTCGGTCCCCAGGAGGAGAAGCCGGAAATCGTTCCGCCATCCGGGTACGGCATCGGATTTTGCGCGTATTCGCCATTGAAGGTGACCGTTACTTTTTTGCCTTTTTTCACTGCCTGCGCCAGCTGCTCCCCCATCTGCTTGAGCACAGCGACGGCAGGAATTTGCTTCAAATGCTCCGCGCTTATAATCAGCGGCCCTGATTCATTGTTGTAAATGATCGCGCCGACAGCACCCGCCGCTTTCGCCAGGCGCAGCTTTTCGTCAAAAGAAATGTCGCCGCGCTCCAGCAGCACGATTTTTTCCTTGACCGAGACGTTGTAGTCTTCTTTTTTGCCTTTGCCCATGTAGACGAGCGGATACGGCTTCAGGAGAGACACGACCGGATTGAGCGCGGCCCCGCTCTCCACGTGCCCCGGCAAGTATACGACTCGTTCCAGCCCTGATACACCCTGGACGGAAAAGCTGTTGCCCGCAAGTGTCGTCGCGTTGACAGAAGCAACGGAAAACGCGTCCGGACTGAGCCCGGGAGAACCGATCATCGCCACGTCCGGGTTTTGCGCCCGAACTTTGTCACTGCCAAAATAAGAGTCATTCCCCGCAGCAGCCACGACGATCACGCCATTGTCGACGGCTTTTTTCACGGCCATCTGCTCGACGTTTGACTCATCCACGTATCCGGCAGAGGAGCCGAGACTGAGGTTGATGACGTCCGCTTTTTTCGTGATCGAGTCGTTGATCGCAAACAGGATGGACTCACTGAGGCCGGGCACTTCCCCCTGATAGTTGGAAAAGACTTTCTGGCTCATGATTTGCGCTTCCGGTGCAACTCCTTTGATTTTCCCGTTGGCGGCGATGATCCCGGCCACGTGGATGCCGTGTTGGGATTCGGCGACATCTTCCGTCGTCTGGTTGCGGTCCGCCCAGTTGAAGCCTGGAATCACCTTTTGGGCCGAACCGGACTTTTGCACCGCCAACCGCTTGTCGTGCGGCGCTGGCAAGTCAGGATGGCGCGGGTTCACTCCTGTATCGATGACGGAGACGAGCATCCCTTCCCCTTTGACGCCTGCTTCCTGCCAGGCACGGCCAGCCTCGATCATCTCCAGGGTGGACACTTGCGCTTGCACAGCTTGTTCGCCCAGTGGAACCGACTCCGAGCGCTGCCACTCATTGGCGCTGCTTGCCCGCTGTCCGCTCCCTGCCGTCTCTGCTGAATGACTTGTATGTAATGGCTGCTTCATTTCCGCCAAATCCTGCATGACCACACGCGGCAGAACAGCGGAGTCGCCAGAAGCGAACACGTCTGCCTGCGTCTGATTCACGGTTGTTACGGGAAGCAAAACCAACGCTAACCCTAAGCTGATCACCTGTTTTTTCATCGTTTGCCCCCTTGTTGGAAGTACACCCATTATGTATCAGTTTTCACTGGGAACCGCTCGGGTATTCTCGTCTTTTGCCGTAAGGTTGACAAATCAGGTGATTCGGCCTATATTTAATTACGTTAAATATTTCCTGTACGAAACTTCCTCGTTACTATATTGCTACTATGCTGTAAGGAGCTGAAATTCAGCATGTCTTCCCCCTCCCCTGAGTCAATAGATCGCCTGCAAGAGGCATTCCGCACGATTATGCGCACACTTGGGTCACAGTTGGCCGAGCCTGTGGCAGGTTTGACCGGACCGCAGTTTTATATTCTCCATCAATTGGAGCAACGCCAAAGATGCACCGTCGGAGAATTGGCCGATTCCATGAATGTCAAACCAAGCGCAATCACTGCCATGATTGATCGCCTGGACAAGCACGGGTACGTAAGCCGCGACCGCGATGAGGAAGATCGGCGCGTCGTGTACATCAGTCTTTTGGATCACGGAAAAAGCATTTTGACCAAAGCCAAGCAAAATCGGCTGGAGGCGTTGAAGCAACTGTTTGCTCATTTCACGGATGAGGAATGGGAGCAGTTCGTGTACATGTTTGAAAAACTGGCAGTTGCGGCTGTCCAGGAAGCAAGACAAAAAGGCGTGCATTCCGGGTAACCGGCGCACGCCTTTTCTTTTGACAACAGCTTAGGAGAAGAAGAACTTCTTCACAGCATGTTTGACTGTTTCTTTGTTCATGTGAGCGATCGAAGTGGTGAGCGGGATGCCTTTTGGACAAGCTTGCACGCAGTTTTGCGAGTTACCGCAATCGCCGATACCGCCATCCTCCATCAGTGCTTCCAGACGCTCATGCTTGTTCATCATACCAGTTGGATGCTGGTTGAACAGACGAACTTGCGAGATTGCGAACGGTCCAATGAACTCGGCTTTCGAGTTCACGTTCGGGCAAGCCTCCAGGCAAACACCGCACGTCATGCATTTGGACAGCTCGTACGCCCATTGGCGCTCAACTTCCGGCATGCGTGGACCTGGTCCCAGATCGTGCGTACCATCGATTGGAACCCACGCTTTTACGCGTTTCAGCGCATCGAACATGCGGCTGCGGTCAATCGACAAGTCACGTTGTACAGGGAATGTGCTCATTGGTTCCAGACGAATCGGCTGCTCCAATTTGTCTACCAGCGCCGAGCAAGCTTGGCGTGGTCTACCGTTGATCACCATCGAGCACGCACCACATACTTCTTCCAAGCAGTTCGATTCCCAGTTTACCGGAGCGGTTTTCTGGCCTTGTGCATTGACCGGATTGCGTTGAATCTCCATCAGTGCACTAATGACGTTCATACCAGGGCGGTACGGGATTCTGAACTCTTCCTTGTATGGAGTGCTGTCAGGGCTATCTTGGCGGGTAATAATCAGGTGAATCAATTTTTCTGCCATGATCAGTTTCCTCCTCTTTTAGTGCTTCTTGTCAGACGTATAGTCACGTTTCCGTGGTGCAATCAACGAAACATCGATGTCTTCATAGTAAATCTCTGGCGCAGTTGTTTCCGGGTTGTACTTCGCCATGGTTGTCTTCATGAAGTTCTCGTCATCACGCTCTGGGAAGTCTGGTTTGTAGTGAGCACCGCGGCTTTCGTTACGCATGAGCGCACCGATTGTGATCGCGCGGGAGAGAACCAGCATGTTCCACAGGTGACGGGTAAAGGAAGCACCGGAGTTGCTCCATTTGTTTGTATCGTTGATGTTGATTTTTTTGTAACGCTCCATCAACTCTTGAATCTTGGCATCTGTTTTTTCCAGACGGTCGTTGTAGCGAACTACCGTTACGTTGTCTGTCATCCACTCGCCAAGCTCTTTGTGGATCAGGTAAGCATTTTCTGTTCCGTCCATTTTCAAGATGCCGTCGTATTTCGCCTGCTCTTTGCTTGTGTAGCTGTCAAAGAGAGTAGAAGACAGGTCGTCCGAAGATTGGTTCAAGCCTTTGATGTACTCGATAGCTTTCGGACCGGCAACCATACCGCCGTAGATCGCGGACAACAGGGAGTTTGCACCCAAACGGTTTGCGCCGTGCTGGGAGTAATCGCACTCACCCGCTGCAAACAGACCAGGAATGTTGGTCATCTGGTTGTAATCTACCCACATACCGCCCATGGAGTAGTGAACCGCAGGGAAAATCTTCATTGGTACTTTGCGTGGGTCATCCCCAACGAATTTTTCGTAAATCTCGATAATACCGCCCAGTTTTACATCCAGCTCTTTTGGATCTTTGTGGGACAGGTCGAGGTATACCATGTTCTCGCCGTTGACACCCAGTTTCATGTCTACGCAGACAGAGAAGATTTCGCGAGTCGCGATATCGCGCGGCACCAGGTTTCCGTATGCAGGATATTTATCCTCCAGGAAGTACCAAGGTTTACCGTCTCTGTATGTCCATACACGTCCGCCTTCACCGCGCGCAGATTCAGACATCAGACGCAGTTTGTCGTCGCCAGGAATCGCTGTCGGGTGAATCTGGATCATCTCACCATTGGAGTAGATAACGCCTTGCTGGTAAGCCGCAGACGCTGCTGTACCCGTGTTGATGATCGAGTTGGTCGATTTACCAAAGATGATACCAGGTCCGCCTGTTGCCAGAATGACAGCATCTGCACGGAAGGATTGAATTTCACCGGAACGCATATTTTGCGCGGTAATCCCGCGACAGGTTCCTGTATCGTCCAAAACGGCTCCGAGGAAATCCCAATATTCGTACTTGGTTACAAGACCTTCTGCTTCATAACGGCGTACTTGCTCGTCCAAAGCGTACAGCAATTGTTGACCGGTAGTCGCGCCTGCAAACGCAGTACGGTGGTGCTTGGTTCCTCCAAAACGACGGAAGTCCAGAAGACCTTCTGCTGTACGGTTGAACATAACGCCCATACGGTCAAGCATGTAAATAATTCCAGGTGCTGCATCACACATTGCTTTTACAGGCGGTTGGTTTGCCAAGAAGTCTCCGCCGTATACTGTATCGTCAAAGTGCTCCCAAGTGGAGTCGCCTTCCCCTTTGGTATTTACCGCGCCGTTGATACCGCCCTGTGCACATACAGAGTGGGAACGTTTTACCGGAACCAGGGAGAACAGCTGGACGGGAACGCCTTTTTCTGCTGCTTTGATGGTAGCCATCAAGCCGGCCAAACCACCACCGACAATGATCAGTTTACCTTTTGCCATGATTGAGTCCCCCTATCCCTACAGAATGAAAGCCGACATCGCACGCAATCCGATGAAGGTTACAACTACGAATACGACCATAGTGAAGTATGTTGCAATTCGTTGGGAACGTGGTCCAACTGTAATTCCCCAGTGAACCAGGAACGACCAGATTCCGTTGGAGAAGTGGAAAACCGTACTGATAATCCCAATTGTGTAGAATACGATCATTGCTGGGCTGCTAAGAATGTCAGCCATCATGTCAAAATTTACGGTTACACCCATCGCTTTCGGGATACGTGTCGACCACACATGCCAAACAATGAAAATGAGGGTAATGACTCCTGTCAGGCGTTGCCACAGAAACATTTGGTTTCTGAAGTAACTGAAGTTCCCCACGTTTTGTTTTGCCTGGAATGCGATGTAGAGACCGTAAATAGCGTGGAACAGGATCGGGATGTAGATGAAAACGAATTCAACGATCAAGAGAAGTGGAACTTTTTCAATCAGACCAACAGTCTGGTTGAACGCTTCTGCTCCGTGGGTCGCTTGATAGTTGGCTGTCAAGTGAAACAGCAGGAAGAGCCCGATCGGAAACAAACCAAGAAGTGAGTGCAGCTTGTGACTGAGAAAGCTATGGCCTTTCGCCATACAATGGTCCCCCTTTCAGTGTATGTAGCGCTCTTTTATGGACCTTTCTCCCATATCCTAACCCATTGCCTACCCTATTAGACATGCCAAAAAGCCGTTAGAACCTCTCACGCCTAACTTTGTCGGAATGTGTCAAAATACGAAAAAAAGTTGGGCAAAACTTTGACCAAATCCAATTGTACTCTTGTCGACAGAGAGCGTCAAGACAATCAATAGACTAAATACATTGATAGAATAACTTTGTTCAATTTCACTATTTTTTCTATGAATCGGTCATAGAGTCCGGGCTTCTCTCATACTCTCTTACAAACAGGAGGGAAGCGCCATGAACCAAACCGATCAGCTGGCAGCACTGTTGCCGCCGCAAACGATTCCCGTAGCGGAAAGAATGAACATGCCCTACCTCGGCTACCATCTGCTACGCGAGACATTGACGAACAGCCTGCTCGGAGACAGCGAGAGTCCAATTTTGTACTGGCTGGGAAAAGACCTCGGGCGAAAAATCCCCATCCAGTCTTCCACAGGTCCGATTATGCCTTTTATTCGCCTCGGATTGGGACAGCTTGATCTTTTGGAAGAGTCTGCCGAAACCATCGTCTACAAACTCACCCATACGATCCACAACTACCAAACACCGGAACGCCTCAGCCGCTCCCTGTCGCTCGAAGCAGGCATCATTGCTGGCAGCATTGAGCAATGGAAAGGAAAAGACACCTTTGCCCGGCTAGAGGTCGAGAGTAGTTCTACGATCATGATACGCGCCCATACTCCAAAGTGATCCTTCATGCCAACCATTGGCAGCGCAATAATTGTCAGGACTGGCGTGTCTTGTCAGGTCAAAAAGATGCCCCCTCTGCCTACAGGCGAGGGAGCATTCGCTGCCTAGATTCCGTGCACCACTGCTGTCTCTTCCACATCGAGTCCGTATGCCGAGTGCAGGCTGCGGACAGCAAGCTCAGTCTGCCCGGCAGGAATGACGCAAGAAACTTTGATGTCTGAAGTTGAAACCATTTTAATAGAAATTTCTTTTTCTGCCAAAACGCGGAACATCTCGGCAGCCACTCCCGGATTGTTGACCATGCCGGAGCCTACGATGGACACTTTGGTCAGGTTTTGCTCGTAATCGACTTTTTCGAAGCCAAGCTCTGCTTTGTGGTTTTCCAACGTGTCCAATGCCTTTTTCAAGTCATCCGCAGCAACCGTGAAGGAAATATTCGTCACTGCTGCGTCATAGGAGCTTTGAATAATGATGTCGACGTTCACCTGATTGTCCGCCAGCGTATTGAACAGGCGGGAAAGAGTCCCAACCTTCGCAGGCATACCGACAACCGTGACTTTTGCTACATCCTCGTCATGCGCGACTCCACTTACTACTCTTCCTGTTTCCATGTTGGCAACCTCCTCAACGTACGTACCTTCTTCGGCAGTAAAGCTGGAGCGGACGACCAGCCGTACTTTGTATTTCTTCGCGGCCTCCACCGAACGCGGGTGAAGAACTCCCGCTCCGAGATTCGCGAGTTCAAGCATCTCGTCGTACGAGATCATGTCCAGCTTGCTTGCCGCTGGCACCATCCGCGGATCGGCTGTGTACACACCGGACACATCCGTGAAAATCTCGCATTTGTCTGCATTCAAGCTGGCGGCCAGCGTAACTGCCGATGTATCCGAACCACCCCGGCCGAGCGTCGTAATTTCTCCTTCGTCGCTGAGACCTTGAAAACCTGCTACGATCACAACACGTCCGCGGCTTATTTCTGCCTGGATGCGCTCAGAATCAATTTGTTTGATTCGCGCCCGGCCATGAATCGCTTCCGTCGTGATTCCAGCCTGCCAGCCTGTCAAAGAAATCGCATCGTAGCCTTTCGTGTGCAAGGCCATTGCAAGCAAGGCGATAGATACTTGCTCCCCCGTGGTCAGCAACATATCCAGCTCTCGCTCGGACGGGTAGGCGCTGATCTGTTTGGCCATATCTACCAATACGTCTGTAGATTTGCCCATCGCAGATACGACGACCACCACATCGTGCCCTTCTTCTTTGTAACTGGCAATTCGATCTGCAACTCGTAAAATTCGCTCAATGGTCCCTACAGAGGTGCCTCCGTATTTCTGCACGATCAACCCCATGCGGCTTCTCTCCCTTTTCTCATATCCAATGATTGTAGAATGTATCTTTTGCTGCCGTTTTATGAATCTCTCTATTTTTACTGGAAAAAGTCTGTATAAAAAAGGCACCGACAAGGAATAAGTACCTGCCGCTGCCTACTGTTTCGACATACCGGTTCCTCCCTCCCAATTACACGCGGTCCATGGCAGCACATGACAAGGCAAATCCCTGTCACCGCTCACATCGACACACCGTGAGATAGCTCTCCATCTGGCGCCGGTCAAGAGCCAGATGACAGTCCTGCACTTGTTCAATGCAGACCCAGCATGGAGACAAACGGGTTTTTCTCCACACTTCGGCGAATCCCCCTTTCCCGTTCCCTTCACAGATACCCGATCTCAAGGTGGTACTCATGGTTTTCGCGCCTCTACCTCACTCCATAAATGGAAGTGAGGCTAACTATTCTGTTTGAAACGCATTATATCATGGGAATCCGAGCGGTTCAATCGCTTTTTGCAAAACCGTTACGATTCCAGCTTGCGCAAATGAGTGATGATCTCTCGGGCCAGCTTGTCGCCGATCCCAAGCTGCCGGAAATCCTCCACAGTCGCTTCGCGCATTTTTTTCAGCGAGCCAAAATGGGTAAACAACAGCTTGCGCCGCTTCTCGCCGATGCCCGGAATTTCATCCAGTTGGGAGGAGAGCATCGTTTTCGTCCGTGACTGTCTGTGGAACGTGATCGCAAAACGGTGAACCTCGTCCTGAATGCGTTGCAGCAAATAAAACTCATAGCTGTCCCGCTTCAGATTCACGGGTTCTGGCGGATCGCCGTACATCAGCTGCGCCGTTTTGTGCTTTTCATCCTTCGCCAAGCCGCAGACCGGAATATACAGCCCCAATTCGTTCTCCAGGACGTCCATGGCAGCGCTGATTTGGCCCTTGCCTCCGTCAATGACGATCAAGTCCGGCAACGGCTGGTTTTCCTTCAACAACCGCGAATAGCGTCTGCGGACAACTTCGCGCATGGAGCCGTAATCGTCGGGGCCTTCGACCGTCTTGATCTTGAACTTGCGGTACTCCTTTTTGTCCGGACGACCGTCTGTAAACACGATCATCGCAGACACCGGCTCTGTTCCTTGAATGTTGGAGTTGTCGAACGCCTCGATCCGATGGGGAACGCCAATCCCCAGCACGTGCCCCAAATTGTGCACAGCCTGAATCGTCCTCGCATCATCTTTGGACATCAGCGCGAACTTCTCCTGGAGGGCAATGCGCGCGTTTTCACAGGCCATCTCGACCAGCTCGCGCTTTTTGCTCCGCTTCGGTGTCAATACTTTGACCCCGAGCCATTCGCTAAGCAGCTCCGGCTCGCTTTCCTCCGGCAGCAAAATTTCTTTTGGCAGCGCGTTTTGCTTGTCGTAGTAAAACTGGGTGACGTACGACATGAAGTCTTCGCTTTCGCCGCCATAGTATGGAAAAGAGGTCGTCTGCCGCTCGATCATTTTGCCCTGGCGCATGTAAAAAATTTGAATGCACATCCAGCCCTTTTCTACCGCAAAGCCGATAATGTCGCGGTCTACCGTGTCGGTAAACGTGATCTTCTGCTTTTCCATCACCGCTTCAATGCTCTTGATCTGATCCCGCAGTTCCTTGGCCCGCTCGAACTCCATCGCTTCTGCCGCCTGTAGCATTTTCTCGGTCAGGCTCTGCTTCATCTGATCATGACCGCCGTCGAGGAATCGGCTAATCTCGTCAACCAGTCGCTGGTTTTCCTCTGCCGAAACCTCGTACACACAGGGAGCAAGACATTGGCCCAAATGGTAGTACAAGCAAACCTGTTTGGGCATGTTGCGGCATTTGCGCAAAGGATAGAGCCGGTCCAGCAGCTTCTTCACCTCGGAAGCATCACCAGCGTTTGGATACGGGCCAAAATATTTGGCTTTGTCCTTCAGCACCTTGCGAGTAATCTCCAGACGAGGCTGTTCTTCATTCGTGATTTTGATGTACGGATACGTCTTGTCATCGCGCAGCATGACGTTGTAGCGGGGGTCATGCTTTTTGATCAGGTTGCACTCCAACAGCAGCGCCTCAATCGCCGAGGCTACCACAATGTACTCAAAATCGACGATCTCGCTGACCAAAAGCTGCGTCTTCCCGTTATGGCTACCCGTAAAGTAGGAGCGTACGCGGTTTTTCAGCACTTTAGCCTTTCCGACGTAAATAATTTCCCCGCTTGCATTTTTCATCAGGTAGCAGCCGGGTTTTTCTGGCAGCACAGCCAGCTTATCTTTCAACGAACGGTTCATGGCTGCTCCCTCCCTCGTTCTTTCATCTGCTATCGCTTTTTCATGACGGGCTGCTCCAGGACGTACAGCTCGTCTTCCAGTGCGCTCATCCGTTCCAGCAAAAGCTTGCGGCTATCCTGTACTCCTTGGTTGTAAAAAAACGGCCCCAGTTCTTTGGAAAAGAACTCGATCATCTCTTCCGTTTCCAGATTGCCCAGGTTTTCCGAGCGTTGTTCAGCGAAAAACCGCTGTATTTTCGACACGAGATAGTCGCTTTGCTCTTTCGTCAATTTGCTTGGCATCAAATGACTTCCTTCCCTTATCATTCCTGCAATAAGAATGTACGTTCTATGCTCATAGTATCACGATTCGGCGGATTAGAAAACGTAGCTCCGGCATAATCGCAGCCCAAGCAAAAAAACTGCCGCTTCTCATTGCAGCGACAGTTTAATCGTTCGTGAAAACGCTTTCTATTATAAGGAAGCAAAAAGACAGCATCCGTGCAGACATGAGAAAAGCGGCATTGGAGCGCCGCTTCTCATGCTGTCTGGTCGTTTATGCTTACAGGTGTTTGCCTACGGTTGCCATGAGGGCTTCTTTTGGTTGGAAGCCGATCACTTTGTCTACAGGCTGACCATCTTTGAAGACGATCAAGGTCGGGATGGACATAACGCCAAAACGGCCTGCGGAATCCGGGTTGTCGTCAACGTTTACTTTGACGATTTTGAGCTTGGAGCCCACTTCTCCGTCGATTTGCTCCAGGACAGGAGCGATCATTTTGCAAGGGCCGCACCAAGGAGCCCAGAAGTCAACCAGGACAGTACCGCCTTGCTCTACTTCCTGGGAAAAGTTTTGGTCAGTTGCATTTACGATTGCCATGGAAAGTTACCTCCTCGAAAAGTCAATTACTAAAAAAAGGGTTCAGACGCTCCTACAGTATATCATCCAAAAACAAAAATGACTACGGCGCCCCGCACTTTGTGCGCACTTCACGCTATAGTCTATCCAGAGTGTCGCTCCCTTATTGTTGACCATTCGATTTATTGACCGACTTGCTTGATACGGTTGATCTCCCGTTCATGGTCGCTCACCTTTTTGTGCATCAAACCGATGTCAGCTTCGATCAGCTTGTCTTGCCGCTCCAGACGCTCCAGGCGCTGGGTAGCATCATCGCGGAACTCGTACATCTCGTCGCGAAATGCGTACATCTCCGTTTTGAACTCATACATCTCAGCCTTGAACTCCCGCAGCTCCTGCTGCACGTCTTTGATGAGCCGATTGTTCTCCGCCACCATGTGAACCAGTTGTTGCAACAGCTCTTCACTCATGACGCTCACCTCTCCTATTCATTTATTATAACAACCGAGAACAGAATAAGGTAAGGGTTTGGAACAAAAAAAGCGCCCCGGGAGTGGGACGCTTCCATGTGTGACAATTGTTTCTTTCGCCTTACACCAACACTTTTTTGAACTCGGCAGTCAGCAGCGGGAGCACTTCGAACAGGTCGCCCACGATGCCGTAATCGGCCACTTGGAAAATAGGTGCTTCCGGGTCTTTGTTGATCGCAACGATCACTTTGGAGCTGGACATCCCGGCCAAGTGCTGGATCGCCCCGGAAATTCCGCACGCGATATACAGGTCAGGTGTGACGACTTTTCCGGTTTGCCCGATCTGCATGGAGTAGTCGCAGTAGTCGGCGTCGCAAGCGCCACGGGATGCCCCTACAGCCGCTCCCAGCACCTCAGCCAAATCGTACAGCGGCTGGAAGCCTTCCGCGCTCTTCACGCCGCGCCCGCCGGAGATGACGACTTTCGCTTCGGACAAGTCCACTTTTCCGCTCGTTTTTCGTACGACTTCTTTCACGATCGTACGCAAGTCTTTGATTTCCAGATCAACCGGAACGACAACAGCCGTTTTGGACGCGTCCGGCGTACCGATTGCGATATTGTTTGGACGGATCGTGATAAAAATTTTGCCGTCCACAAATTTGCGTTGTTGGAACGCTTTTCCGGCGTAAATCGGACGAACGAACACAGGTCCTGCTTCCAGGCTTGTTACGTCAGATACGAGGCCGTAGCCGAGCTTCGCCGCTACGCGAGGAGCAACATCGCGGCCGATTGCCGTGTGGCCCAGCACGATCGCATCAGGAGAGGCAAGCTCGATCAGCTGGACAAGTGCCTGCGCATAAGCGTCAGGTGTGTACTGAACCAGTGCCTGGTGATCCGCTGTATAAACTGTGCTCGCTCCATGCTGCGCCAATACTTGCGCATGGGAAGCAGCATCTGCCCCGAATACGCCTGCAACGATTTCGCCACCTTCGGCCAATACTTGCGCTGCGGCCAACGCTTCCAGCGACACATTGCGAAGTTGTCCGTCACGTACTTCTGTAAGTACAAGAACTTTTTTCATGGATATCCTCTCCCTCTCGCTTAGATCACTTTCGCTTCATTGCGCAACAGTTGCACCAATTCCGACGTTTGGGCCGCCAAATCGCCAGAGAGAATACGGCCAGCCTGCTTTTTCGGAGGCAGCGTCTGGTCGACAATTTGCGTCTTGGCCTGCACCGCTTCGGCTGTCAGTCCCAAATCGTCTGCACCGAGTCGATCCAACGGCTTTTTCTTCGCTTTCATGATCCCCGGGAGAGAAGGATAGCGCGGCTCGTTCAGCCCTTGCTGAGCCGTAATCAACACAGGCAAGCTGGTTTCCACCACTTCGAGATCGCCTTCCACATCGCGCTCAACACGAACGGTGGTGCCGTCCACTTCCAGCTTCACAGCAGTGGAGACGTGGTTGATTCCCAGCTCTTCCGCGAGGCGAGGTCCGCCTTGGCCTGCGCCGGAGTCAACCGCCATTTGCCCGCCGATGATGATGTCATAGCCGATTTTGTTCGCAACCGCAGCAAGCACCTTAGCGGTTGTATATTCGTCGCCAAACAAAGACTCGTCATCCACCAGGACAGCTTTGTCCGCGCCCATCGCCAAAGCGGTGCGCAAAGAGCTTTCCACACGGTCAGGACCTACGCTGATCACCGTCACTTCGCCGCCATGTTCCTCTTTGAGCTTGATTGCTTCCTCTACCGCATACTCGTCGTAAGGATTGATGATGACTTCCACGCCATCCTCGGAAATTTGCCCGTTTTGGATCACGATTTTTTCTTCTGTGTCAAACGTCTGCTTCAACACAACCACGATTTTCATCAGGATGCCTCCTCCTTAATCGTTCCTCGTACTGGTGATGCCGCTGCTGCATGTGATTACTTGTCTGCAAACTGCGGTTTGCGCTTTTCCAAAAAGGCTGCAACGCCTTCTTTCATATCTTCTGAAGCAAAAGCTTCCCCGAATTTTTTCGCTTCCTGTTCCAAGCCTTCCGCCAAACCGACTTGCACCGTATTGTGAACCGATTGCAGGGCGAGCTTGAGCGTAACAGCGCTTTTTTGCACGATCGCCTGAGTCAGCTTTTTCACTTCATCCAGCAAAATCTCCGCCGGATAAACCGCTTCCACAAGCCCGATGCGCAAAGCTTCCTCGCCGCCAATCATCTCGGAGGTGAGAATCATCTGGGTCGCTTTTCCTCTGCCGACCAGTCGCGGCAAACGCTGCGTTCCTCCGTAGCCGGGGATCAGCCCCAGGTTCAGCTCCGGCAGGCCGAGCTTTGCTTCCACGGCGGCAAAGCGTATATGGCAAGCCATCGCAAGTTCCAGTCCGCCACCCAGGCAAGCGCCGTTGATGGCGGCGATAATGGGCTTAGGGAATGTCTCCAGTCGATCGAACAACGCTTGACCACTTCTGGCCATCGCTTCCGCCTCGGCAGGGGCCAATTGGGTAAACTCTTTGATATCCGCTCCCGCAATGAAAAAGCGCCCTTCGCCAGTCAAAACAATCGCTTTGACGTCTGCGTTGTTTTCCAACTGGTCCAAAAGTTCACTCAATTCATCGAGCACCGCTTTGCCCAATGCGTTAGCTGGCGGGTTGCTGATCGTGACGGTAGCGACCCGATCAGCGATTTCCACATTCCAATGCGAATCCATTCCTCTCCCCCCAAACATCTATCCATATGAACAAACAGGCTATTTATGCTTTCTGAACGAACGCTCAGTCTTGCTGTTTCCATTGTAACAAACGTTCTCACACAAAAAAAGCTTTTCTTTCATTCTTTTCCCTTCATACCAAACAGGAAGAGGTTATGAATGGAATCAACATGAGAGACAAGGTCGTACTTGCACTGCTTCATGACCCAGGAAGTCGTCACTTCATCCAGCGTGCCGAAAATCATTTTGCGTGTCATTCTGACCTCCAGATCGGGGCGGAATACTCCTTGCTCCATCCCTTCCTGGATGACTTCCTCAATCAGATTGAAATATTGCTTCATCACTTTGCCGATGCCTTCGTTGATGAACGGATTGGCTTGGCGCAGTTCAATTTGCGTCACCTTTGCCAGCTCCTGGTCTTTCGCCAGTTGGCTCAGATGCGCATGCACGAGGACGTACAATTTTTGTTCAATCGTCGTCGCTTCCGAGATTCGCTTGCGGTTTTCGTCCACAAACTGTCCCATTTTTTCGTTGAACAAGGAAATCAGGATATCATCCTTGTTTTCAAAATAGAGGTATATGGTGCCGTCTGCTACCTTCGCCTCTTTTGCAATCTTCGATACCTGGGCGCTGTAATAGCCTTGTTTGGCGATTACCCGTACAGCAGCATCAATAATGGCTTGATACTTTTCCCCCGTTTTCTTTGCCATAATAACCTCCATCTTTACTCGCAGTGATGATAAAAAAATCCTGAAATGAATGATTATTCATTCATAAAAATAGTTTAATACACGAACCTGACGGTGTCAATCGCAAGTGCCGCGCGTCGACGAACAACGAATGCTTGTCCCTTTTCGCCCCACAAAAACGGCCGCTTCCCTCTCAGGATGCGCACCGCTTGACCCTGTCTTTCGTCAGCTTGTTTTGATCTCTTCTTGTGTTTCCCGACGCGCTTTGTCTTCTTCTTGCAGCTGCCTGCGCAACACTTTTCCGACCATCGTTTTCGGCAGCTCTGTGCGAACTTCGTACTTGCGCGGAATTTTGTAGGCGGCAAGCTTCTGGCGGCAATGCGCTTCCAATTCTTCCTCGCTCGCCTGCTTTCCGTCCTTGAAGACGATAAACGCTTTGACTGTCTCGCCGCGATACGGGTCGGGCACGCCGATCACCGCCGCTTCCTGAATCGCCGGATGCTCGAACAGCACTTCTTCCACTTCACGCGGATAAATGTTGAAGCCGCCCGCGATGATCATGTCTTTTTTGCGGTCGACGATGTAAAAATAGCCGTTCTCGTCCATGTACCCGACGTCGCCTGTCAAGAGCCAGCCATCTTTCAGGACGGCGGCAGTATCTTCCGGCCGGTTCCAGTAGCCGAGCATGACCTGCGGCCCTTTTACCGCCAGCTCCCCGATCTCGCCCTGTGGCAGCTCTTCTCCCGTAGCCGTGTCGATGATGCGGCAGTCGGTATCCGGCCAAGGCATGCCGATGCTGCCTGTGATGCTCTTTTCCCAGATCGGATTGGAATGCGTCACCGGCGAAGCTTCGGTCAGGCCGTAGCCTTCCACCAGCTTGCCTCCTGTCAGCTCCTCAAACTTGAGTTTGACCTCGATCGGCAACGGCGCCGAGCCGCTGACGCACGCGTCGATCGAAGACAGGTCGTGGTTTTTCAAGTCAGGGTGATTGATCAGCGCAATGTACATCGTCGGTGCCCCGGGGAACAAAGTCGGCTTGCGCTTGTCGATCATCTCGAAAATTTGTTTGACCTCGAATTTGGGCACGAGAATGATTTCGGCGGCAATACAGATTCCTTTGTTCATCACGGTCGTCATGCCGTAGACGTGAAACAGCGGGAGCACGCCCAAAATTCGCTCGCCGCCTTTTTTCAGCTTGTAAAGGACAGCCTGGCACTGGATCGCGTTGGCGATGAGGTTGGCATGAGTCAGCATCACGCCTTTTGCCACTCCGGTAGTGCCTCCCGTGTACTGGAGCAAGGCAATGTCCTTGTCCGGATCGACGGGCACCTGGACAGGTTTGACAGCGCTTTCTTTTATGACGGAAAGAAACGGTTCCACATCGGCACCGTATGTAACCTGCGGATTGTGCCCTTGTTTCTTTTGAACCAGTGGATACAGCCATTTTTTCAGCAAGGGAAGGAAATCGCCAATACTTGTAACGAAAATGCGCTTGAGTGGAGTCGATGAGCGAACCTGCGCGACGCGTTTGTACAGCAAATCCAACGTGATGATGGTCTGTGCGCCGGAATCTTCCAGTTGATGAATCAGCTCCCGCTCGGTGTAGAGCGGATTCGTCATCACCACGGTTGCTCCTGCGAACAGCACGCCATAGTAACTGATTACAGCCTGGGGGGTGTTGGGCAGCATGATCGCCACGCGTTCGCCTTTTTGCACGCCGCGCTCTACCAACGCGTTGGCGAAACGGTAGGACAGCTCCAAAAGCTCCCGGTACGATATGGTTTTTCCCATGAAGTAGATCGCATTGTTGTCTGGGTACGACGCAGCCGACTGCACGAGAAATTGCGTCAACGGAATACGGGGGTAGTCCAGTGACGGTGCAGTTTCGGACGGGTAATTGGCAATCCAAGGCTTGGCATTTGACATGGTCATTCCCTCCATCCCTTAAATGGCCTTGCCCCTCCCCTATGATCGACATTCATAATCTCTTCCTTATCGCTATTGTATTCGAAAAATAATCAATTTTCCAATTAAAAACGTCTCCTCGCAAAAAAGACGCGCCCCTGCTCATGCGGAGTGCGTCTTCCTGCGTTTGTTTTCGCTGCGTATGTCACGGGTCATGGCTGCAAGGCGGCCTGCATTTGCTTGCGGACGCGCTCCCGCTCCGCAGTCGGAACGAGATGGTACCAGCCGACGATTCCGTTGTGCCAGATTCGTTCGTCCTGCCCGACCAGCGTATCTGTCTTGATTTTGTTCGGGGTCCCATCGCTGTAGCTAAGCAACAGGGAAGCGATCTCCTGGTCAGTAAAATCGGTTTTCACGTGCTGTCCCAAAATTTCCATCAAAGTAAACGCCTTGGAGTACATCTGTGCCGATGCTCCCTTTTGCGCCAGAGCAGCCAAAATCTCCTGCTGGCGGTTAATCCTCTGGTAGTCGCTGTCCTCTTTTCCCAGGTCGCTCTTGCGATAGCGGGCGTAGTCCAGCGCCTGTTCGCCGGAAAGCACCTGCAAGCCCGGCATCAGGTCGATGTAAGTGTCGTCCGTAGGGTCGCTGTATTTCATCCGCTTTTGGACTTGAACGGAGACGCCGCCAAGCTCGTCGACAATTTTGCGGAAGCCTTCAAAGTCAACGGATACATAGCGATCGATCTTGATATCCAAAAAGTTTTCCAGCGACTCCTTGACCAGCTTGGGGCCGCCGAAAGCCATGGCGTGATTGACTTTGTCATGGCCTTTTCCCGGCAGTTCCATGTAGCTGTCCCTCGGGATGGAAATGAGGTAGACAGATTGCTTCGCCGGATGGACAGCGGCGAGCATCATCGTGTCAGAACGGGCGCTCTCGCCGTCGCGACTGTCCACGCCGAGCAGCATGACCACGAACGGCTTCAACGGCTCGGTTCCGGTCAGCAGATCGCGGGGCGGTGGCAGCGAGGCAGTTGCTTGCTTCGCACCGCCCGTCGTCTGTCCGCCGAGTGGCGCGTACCATTTTTCGGTCATCTGTTTGTATTGATAGGCACTGTAACCGATGGCGAACAATGCCCCGGCCAACAGAAAGGAAAAGAAATGCAAAGCGATCTGTTTTTTGTATTGCTTCAAAAATGAAAAAAATGCCATGAAAAAGCCTCCCCCTTTGCAAGCACAGCCGCCACCTTCTTGCGTGCAGACACAAGTGGGGCTTGCTTTCCATTTTTAACCGGGGAGGCTTGATTTAAACATGCTCACAGTTTGCTGCGCGCGAAAAGCAGTTTGCCAGTTCTACACTCTTTCGAGGATCATCGCCATGCCCATGCCGCCACCGACGCACAGTGTAGCGAGTCCGCGCTTGAGCTGGCGGCGCTTCATTTCGTGCAGCAAAGTCACAACAATCCGACAACCGGTTGAACCGACCGGATGACCGAGCGAAATTCCGCTGCCGTTTACATTCGTGATCTCGCGCGGCAGCTCCAGAAGCTTTTCGACAGCGAGGTATTGAGCCGCGAATGCTTCGTTCACCTCGATCAGCTCCATATCGGCCATAGTCAGATTGGCTTTTGCCAAAGCCTTTTTCACAGCAGGAACAGGGCCGTACCCCATCAGATCAGGCTCCACGCCCGCTGTCGCCCACGAGACGATTCTGCCCAGCGGTTCGATTCCCAACTGCTTCGCCTTCGTTTCGCTCATGAGCACGACGGCAGAAGCTCCGTCGTTCAGCCCGGAAGCGTTGCCCGCGGTCACCGTGCCAGCTTCGCGGAAGCCCGGCTTCAGTTTGCCCAGGCTTTCCATCGTGACGCCTCTTCTCGGAAATTCGTCTTCGGTGACGATGATCTCGCCCGTGCGCTTGGCAATCGGCACACCGATGATTTCCTCGGCAAACAGCCCGTTGTCGATCGCATGAATCGCATTGTGCTGGCTGCGCATGGCGATTTCGTCCTGCTCCTCGCGACTGATCTTGTACAGGTCAGCCAGACGTTCGGCCGTCTCTCCCATCAAAATTTGGTGGTGCGGGTCTGTCAACAGCTCCCACATGGCATCCGTCATCTCGCCGTGCATAAGTCTGCGGCCCCATCTCGCATTTTTCAGGACATATGGAGCGTTGCTCATGCTCTCGGTACCGCCTGCAATCACCACTTCATTTTCGCCCAGCAAAATTTGCGAGGCGCCGCTGGCGATCGCCTGCATGCCTGACGCGCATTGCCGCTGTACGGTAAAGCCTGTCACTTCCTTGCCCAGTCCGGCGTCAATCGCCGCTACCCTGGCGATGTTCGGTTCATCTGTGCGCTGAATGCAATTGCCCAAAATGACTTCGTCGATCTGCGATGCTTCGAGTCCTGCTCTGGCCATAACGGCACGGATGGACAGTTCAGCCAGCTTGCGAGCGCTTACATCTTTCAGTACACCCCCAAACGTGCCAATTGGCGTACGTCCGGCGGCAGCAATCACGACATGCTCCATTTTGTTTTCCCCTCCACTGATCGGTATTGTTTGTATGTTCTCACACAGTAGTTACAGAATGGTTCACAGCCGTATTTTTCAACAAAATCGTCACCCACTCCTCCGAATGCCGTTCTGCTTCGGCTTGAAAACCGGCCGCTTCAAAAGCGGACAGGACGGCTTCGCGATTCCAGTCAACGATTCCGGAGAGAATGACTTGACCATCCGCAGCGATCCGTTCGCGAATCAGCGGGAGGATCGAGACATTTTCATCTCCACCGATATTGACGAGAATCAGATCGGCTTGCGCGGGGAGCCTGGCTGCGACTTCTTGTTCGCTTGCGTCTCCGATGACCACCTGAACGGCTTCTTCCGGCAGATGATTGTTCGCTGTATTGACTTTTACCTGATACTCGCTTTGCGGGTTGATATCAATCGCCCAGACCGGATACTTCGCTCCGTTCAAGGCACTGAACAGCGACAAAATGCCCGAGCCTGCTCCGATATCAAAAACGGTTTTGCCCGTCACATCCATCTCTTGCAAAAGCAAAAGAATATCTTGCGTCGTTCCGTGGTAGCCTGTGCCAAACGCCGCACCCGGATCGATCCAGAGGACATGCTTGGCGTCCTCCAGCAATTGCGGGTCTGTCCACGTAGGAGCCACCCACCATTCACCGATTTGTACCTCGCGAAACTCCTCTTTCCACGATTCGTTTTCTTCCGCGACCTGCTCGATTTCCTTGAGGCTCACCTGACCGTCCCAGCGCGAGATGTACGCTCTGAGCCGGGAAACATGTTCTTCTTCGGAATCTTGCATGGGCTCAAACAAATAGGCAACGACAGGACCTTCGGTATTTTCCGCGTAATCATAACCGTTTTCTGTCGTCAAAATCTCGATTTGCGGCTCGACCCAGCCGAGCGTGTACGGGCTGCCCAACACTTCCGCCACAAACAAATCCTCTGTCGCTTGCTCTACCAACAAGGTGTATTTTAACCACATGCTCTCCATGATGAATCTTTCTCCTTCCAGGTTGTTGCGCTGCATGGCCATTTGGCTTGTTCGTTCCCGGGTTTGCCGTCAGCCTTTTCATCTGCTGTTGGCAAGTTAGCCAGGGAACATGGTATGATAATAGAATGGACTATTTTGCTTCAGGGAGGCTTGCCATGTTTGACGAATTTTTTTACCGACGTCGAAAAAACAAAGGAATGCTCGGCGTGATGATTGCCTTGATCGTACTCGGAATCGGCATGTTCGCCATGGGTTTCCTCTACATGTTCTCATAGGGCGAGCGTTCCTGATTCGTGAAGTGTTTTCATTATACCCTATGAAAACCTGCTAGCCCAAGGTCTATCGCGAAAAGCTTTGGCACCAAGTTTTGTTCCGGGGTCGCTTTACTTCCCCTTGTTTACTCGATTATACTTGAGGATGTATTTTTCCTGTACGTTTGATATAGAAA
The DNA here is from genome assembly GCF_038000275.1 of Brevibacillus sp. FSL K6-0770. Classification (NCBI taxonomy): domain Bacteria; kingdom Bacillati; phylum Bacillota; class Bacilli; order Caryophanales; family Paenibacillaceae; genus Brevibacillus; species Brevibacillus sp. FSL K6-0770. Next base: position 1,707,894 of record NZ_JBBOBQ010000001.1, on the reverse strand, counting down.
GAAGGTTCACTCCATGTCGCGAATTCTCATCTCCGGGTACTACGGCTTCAACAATGCCGGAGACGATGTGGTCCTCTACGGCATCATCAGCTCTCTTAAGCGGGAACAACCAAATATCTCTCTCGCCGTTCTGTCGAACCAGCCTGATCGGACTGCGGAACTGTTCGGGATTGAAGCTTATGACCGCTGGAGCTTTGGAACCATCGTCCGTGAGCTTTCGCGAAGCGACATGCTAGTGATGGGCGGAGGGACGCTGATGCAGGACGTTACCAGTCCGCGCAGTGTTCTCTACTATTTGGGCATCGTCACCATCGCCAAGCTACTCCGCAAGCCCGTGGTCTTTTACGCTCAAGGGTTCGGACCCATTCTCAAACCGCTCAGTCGCCAGGTTATCAAGCGCGTAGTGAATCATGTCGATGTCATTACCGTGCGAGATTACGAATCGGGAGAAGACTTCAAAGCTTGCGGCGTCAAAAAAGCGCCGATTCACGTCACAGCTGATCCCGCCCTGACGATATCTCCCGAAGATATTTCGGATGCGCGTGGAAAAGAACTGCTCCACGGTTTGTTCGCTGATCCGGACAAGCCTTTGGTGGCGATCTCTGTGCGCGACTGGAAGCAGGAGCAAGCGTTCAAGCAAACCATCGCCAAAGCGGCGGACTGGTTTGTCTTGCGCGGCTGGAATGTCCTGTTTCTGCCGATGCACGTTCCCAGCGACTTGGCTCCGTCCAAGGAGATCATGGAACAGATGACCCAGCCAGGAGCACGTCTTCTCGATGCGCCCGTTACTTTTCACGATATCATGTCTGTTTTAAAACAGTGCGACTACGTCGTCGGCATGCGGCTCCACTCGCTTATTCTCGCTTGCATGCTGCGCATTCCTTTTATCGGCATTTCGTACGATCCGAAAATCGACCGCTTTGTCGAGCGCGCCGGGATGCCGAACGCCGGACACATTACCGAGCTCGACGAAGCACAGTTGCTTGCGCTGCTCGCGGAAAAAATCGACGGACTTGCTGCCGAGATTGATCTGGTAACGGAGCATTCCCGCGTGCTGGCAATTGAAGCGGCCAAAAGCAGCGAGCTGGTGCTCCAGGCGCTGCGCACATAAGGCTGACAGGAAAGGAGGACGAAGCCATGTCCTTTTCTTCACAAGTATTGCTTGGATTAAACCGACTATTCCCGCTCCCCGTCCATCCCTTCAATTTGGCGAATGACGGGGAAATGAGCTATACCGAGTGGCAATTTCAAAAAGGGGATCAAACGATTCAGTTTTTCCTCCCCTTCCACTCCCAGGAGCAAATGTTCACAGGCAAGACCGTGCTGGATATCGGCTGTGGCGGCGGGGGCAAGACCTGTTACTACGCCACTTTTGGCCCGAAAAAGATGATCGGCATCGACATCGTCCCGCACTATGCAGAGGAAGGCAATGCCTTTGCCAAAGAAAAAGGGCTGGCGGACGTCGTATCTTTCATGACAGGCGACGCCGCGCGAATGGACTTTGCGGACAACACCTTTGACACGATCATTATGAACGATGCGATGGAGCACGTTGGCGAGCCGGAAAAGACGCTGGAAGAATGCTTCCGCGTGCTCAAGCCGGGCGGCCATCTGTACATCAACTTTCCGCCTTACTACCATCCGTACGGCGCTCATTTGTCAGACGCCATCGGGATTCCTTGGGTGCACGCCCTCTTCTCCGAGCAAGCGCTGATCGACGCGTACAAAAAGCTGGTGCGTGACTTGCCAGACGGTTCTGACCGCATCTCGTTCCGCTTCGACAAGCGCCCGGACGGAAGCGATACGATTTCCTACATCAACCGGATGACGATCAAGCGTTTTCGCAACATCCAAAAAGGCGTGACACAGCCCGCTGTCTACGAACGCGAGATTCCGTTGCGCAACCAGCTCAAAGGCTTGGCGAACGTGCCCGGTTTCCGCGAGTTTTTCGTAAAAATGGTCGTCTGTGTGTATCAAAAAACCCCTTCCTCCTGAGTGGAGAAAGGGGTTTTTTTCGTGTCAGCCTGTCCTATTGCGCTTTGGAGGACGGCTGCTTTTTGCGTATGAGATTGATAAAAGCGCGCAGCTTGCCACCACCCGGCAGCCAGTCCAGCTCCTTGTCCTCGATAAGCGGGATGAGCAGCAGCAGTCCCAGATAGACGACCAGCCCAACGCCAACTCCCCCTACCGTTTCGATTGCCCCGAGCAGGCGCACTTTTTCCTTCCCTGCGAGCAGCAGCCCGACAGCTTCGGTCGTGCCCCAGGCAAGCAGCAGCATCAGGTTGGCGACCAGAAGCGGATAGATCGTATCGAAGCGCCAATGGATCGGAACCTGCACGAGCTTCGCGATGACGCGCATGTTGAGAATGCAGACAAAAGCGGTCGCGCACAGCCAGGACAAAGACAGTCCATCCATGCCGAACAAGGACGTGAAGACGAGCGTAGCCGCGACTTTGACGATCACGCCGTACAGCAGGTGGCGAGCCGGAATTTTCTCCTTGCCGATCCCTTGCAAGATGCCGTTTGTCGCCAGGAGCAGCGAGAGCGGGATCGCGCTGATGCCGAGAATCGCCATCGCCCGCGTCCCTTCCATATCCCCGTACAAGGCCAGATTGGCCCCTTCCGCCACAGCAGTAAGCCCCAGACCTGCCGGCAAGCCGATCAGCCAGGCAAAGCGCAGCGACAGCTTGGTCAAGGTCGTAACCCGCTCCGTGTCTTTTTGCCGCTTCGCTTCCGCAATCGCCGGAACGATGGACAGCGCGATCGATGAGCCGAACAGGCTGGCCATTTGCAAAAGCGGGCCGCCACGGCTGTAAATGCCAAACCACGTATCTGCCGTCAATCCGTCGACATTCCAGATGTAGCGAAAAATATTGATCGCCAAAAACGAATCCGTCAGGCTGAAAATCGGAATGACGAGGGCGCTCACGCAAATCGGCCAGGCAATGCGCCACATCGAGCCGAAAAACGCGCGGTCGTACCACCAGTCCAGACGCCCCCACTCCGCGTTCGTGAACACGGAGTTTTTCCGGTTATGCAGCCACATGAGCAGCGCCAGAAAACCGAGGCTGAGGAACGTGCTGATCATCGTCCCGAAATTGACTCCGGTGATCACCGTATCCGTGTCCTCGCCCAACCGGACAAGGTACAGGGACGCTACGAGAATGAAGATCACCCGGAGCGTCTGCTCCACAATCTGCGACAGACCGACGTACAGCATCTTTTGATGTCCGTAAAAGAAGCCGCGAATCACGGCAATCAGCGGTACGAACAGCAGAGATAGCGAGATCGCGCGAATCGGCTCGATCAGATGCGGATTTCCCATCAGCTTCGCGATCAGCGGCGAGCTGGCGTACAGCAGCGCGAACAAGACGATCCCGATTCCGCCCATCATCACCATGCTGCGGGCCAAAATTTGCCCGACAGAGCCTTGCTTGCCCTCCGCAAGCGCTTCGGCAATGACTCGCGACAACGCGACGGGCACGCCCGCCGTCGCCAGGATCAGAAAGGTCAGGTAGAGCGGATATACTTCCTGGTAAAGCCCAAGACCGTTATCCCCCACAATTTCCTGGAGAGGAATCCGGTAAAACATCCCGATTACTTTTGACAAAATTCCCGCGATGGCCAAGATCAGCGCCCCTGCGAGAAAATGACTTTTTTTCAACATTGGGTAACTCCTTTTTTGCGTCACTTTGACTTGGGAACTTGCAATCGCCATAAACCCACTCTCTATCCTACTATCAATTCCTCCATCCAGCAAACAGGTATATCGATGGAATTTGGCTGGAATACTGGTGAAAAACAGATTCCATTGACTTCTTCGAATCGTCTGATGGGAAGAGCAGGAGGAAAAGGATGGCTGTAACAGGATTTTGGATTCGCCAAGTACAGTGGCCTTTGATGGAGGTAGTAAAAGAAAACCGCACGCGTCCATACATGCAGGAGCTAAAGCTCGTCCAGCACCTGTCCAAGGACATGCTGGAATGGCGGCAGCGCGAGAAGCTTGTCAAGCTGCTGGACCACGCTGTCCACAACGTCGCGGCTTACGAGCCATACCGCAGCACGTGGCGCGAGTACCGGGAAGCGCCTGAACGGTTTGTGCAAAAGCTGCCGATCCTCGACAAGACGCATTTTCGCCGCAATGCCGAGCAATATTTGAGCAAAAACATTCGCCCTGACAAGCTGATCGCCAATCGCACAGGCGGCTCCACGGGAGAACCGACCCGCTTCTACCTCGATCGCCCCACGGTCGAGCGCTACGAAGCGGCCCGTTGGCTCGGCCTGTCCTGGCACGGCATCCGTATCGGCGATCCATGTGTCATGCTCTGGGGATCTCCGCTGGAGCTGACTCAACAGCAGGCGCGGACGTATCGCTTCAAGGAGCGCTGGCTGAAAAATCGGCTGTTGCTCTCCGCCTACGAGCTGGATGAACGCAGGCTCGATACCCAGCTCAAGCTGATCCGCCGCTTTCGTCCCGCTTATTTGTACGGTTACGCTTCCGCCTTGTACACACTCTCGCAAATGATGCTGGCCAGAGGTGTGACGTTAGGGATTCCGCTGAAAGCTGTCGTGTCTACCGCAGAAAGTCTGCACGAGCACCAGCGCCGCGCGCTGGAGGCTGCCTTTGCCGCTCCTGTCGTCAACGAATACGGCGCACGGGATGGCGGCATTATCGCGTACCAATGCCAGGCTGGCAACATGCACGCTTTTTCTGAAAACAGCTATTTGGAAGTCGTCGACCCGCTCACACGGATTCCTGTGTTCCCCGGAGTTCCCGGCGCCTTGCTCGTCACAGACCTGCACAACACGTCCATGCCGCGATTGCGCTACCAGTTGGGCGATGTCGTCGCGCTCTCCGGAAAATCATGCCCGTGCCCTGTGTCGTTTCCGCTGTTGGAAACAATCGACGGCCGGGAAGACGACATGTTCATCTCGCAAAACGGCCAGTACGTTCACGGCCACTACTTCAACCATATCGTCCGCAATCTGGACAGCTTCCGCACGTTTCAAATCGTGCAGCACGAGCCGCAGCGGCTAAGCCTCCGACTCGTGAAAGAGCCGGAGCGCTTCCTGCCAGCCGACGAAGCAAGACTGCTCGCAGGGATTCGCTCGGCGCTCGGCGAGGTGAGCGTACAAGTCTCGTACGTGGAACACATCCCGCCGAGCAGCTCAGGCAAAGTTCGCTACGCCATCCGGGAATGCCCGCTTACGAGCGCCCTGCCGCCGGAGTAGAACGCTTCCGCACTTTTTGCAGCAGCTCCGATACGAGCGGTTCGCGCAGGACAGCCATCACGAGCACATAAATCAAAGCTCCGCCGCCAATTCCGATCGGCAAATACAGCCAGACGGACAAAAGCGACAGCCACGGATCGACGAGCACAATCGCGGCACCCATGATCGCGCAGGCCAAAAGTGTCTTCCCTGCGGTGGCAAGGAAGCTCGCCCGCACCGGACTGCCCACGGCTCGCCAAAGCAACAGAAACAGAAACAGCGCCTGGCAGATGGCCGACACGGCATTTGCCAGCGCAATCCCGCCGTGTCCGAGCAACGGAATCAACAGCCAGTTGGCCAGCACGTATACGCCGATTCCGATAGCCCCGATGATGACGGGTGTCTTCGTGTTTTCCAGCGCGTAAAAGGCGCGAGTCAGCAAATCGCGGGCTGCCAGGAAATACAGCCCCAGCCCGTAAAACGGCAAGGCCCAGGCAGTCAGTGCGACAGAATGCTCGTCAAAAGCTCCCCGCTCAAAAGCGAGGCGGACGACCGGCTCTGCGTACAAGGCAAGGCCCACGGTGACAGGCACGAGCAAAATGAACAGATAGGCAAGTCCTTTTTGCAAGATTTGCTTCATCTCGGCCATCTCGCCGCGTTTGACGTGACTCGCCAACAGCGGGAACAGCGGCAAAGTAAACGCGCCTACAAAAATCGCCATCGGCATCTGCACGATCTGATTCGCATTGGCAAGCGCGGAGACTACGCCTGTCCCTACCCCTTCCGCAAAGCCTCTTTCCATAAATGTCGTCGCCTGTGCCACTACGGCGCCAATCAAAATCGGAATGACGCGCTCGCCCATCCCTTTTAACGAGGCATCCTCTCTCCAGGCAAGCGACACCCGATGCGTGTAGCCAAAGCTGCGCAAGGTAGGCAGCATCGTCAGCATCGCCGCCAAATAACCGATGCTTGTCGCAATCGCCAGGCCAACTGACCCGTAGATCGGAACGAGAATGTACATCCCGATGATGACCAAGGCTCCGTTCGCTACCGTGCCCAAAGTCGGCGTGAAAAAATGCTGGTGCGCATTGCACAAGCTCGACCACAATCCAGTCAAGCCGATAAAAATGGCGGAAGGCCACATCCACTGAAGCATCTCGGCTGTCAGTTCCAGCTTTTCCCCTGACAGGCCGAACATCGCTGCCAACTGATGGGAGAAAGCGACACCCAACAGCGCCAGCAGTGTGAATATTCCCAGAATGATCGCGAGCATTTTGTGGTACAGCTCACTGGTCGGCTCTTTCTTTTCAAGCAAACCGCGCATCGTCGGAATCAGCACGGCATTGACTGCGCCGGGTACAACCAGAAACAGCGTCAAAGGGATCGTCGCTGCGATGTTAAACGCATCTGCCTCCATCCCTGTGCCATACAAGTTGGAGACGTATACGCTGCGAAAAAATCCCAGCAGCCTTCCCACGAGCGTCAGCACGACGATCATGGAGGCAATTCTCAACAAACTCATGACCCAATTCTCCTATCCCTCGTTCAAAACAATGGTGTCCGTCGCATAGACAGCAATCGGGCACAGCCTGTTTTTCGTTCGTGAAAATTTCATAGAGCTTTTGCGAATCGCTCCAGCTCAAACACACCTGTTATCATATCTTATTTCTAGCTTTCCTACCAACCTCTTTCCCGCCAGCTTGCTTGCAGGTTGCCAGATTCATTATAATGGGTAGGTTAATCCCTGCCTGTAGGAGGACTACAAACAAAATGAGAGAAACCGTTGTGAAGTGGGGAAGCCAATCAACCACGTGGTTGTATCTGCTGTTGGCCTATCCGGTAATCGACTATGTCTTGCGAAAGATTCTACCGATTCCAGTCGTTTCGTCTTTTTGGGATGAAGCGTTGCTCATCATCTTGATGGTGTTTACGTTCGGCGCTTTTTTGCAAACGAACCGGACGATGCCTGGAATCAAACATTTGCTCAGCGCCTTCTTCGTCCTCGGCCTTGCCTTGATGGTAACGGACATGGCGAACTGGGAAGCCAGCGTGGAAGGATTCCGCTCTGTCTACCAGTACATCATCGCCTTTTTGATGGGCTTTTATTTGTTGAAGTCCGTTGAAGACCTGGACAAATTTATGAAGGTTCTCGCCCTGATCGGCTTTTTGGCCGCGCTCGTCGGCGTCATGCAGGTCGCCCTCGGCGTCAAAACGCCCGAATCATGGGTACAGGAAGGCGAAGCCATTACGACTCGCGCCTTTTCGTTCGTAACCAGTCCAAACGTGTTGGGCAGCTACATGGCTTTGATCGTACCAGTAGCGGCCGGACTGTTCGTCCAGTCGAAGGGGCTGTGGAAAAAAGGGCTGTGGGCCGTCGTCACTCTGGCGACACTTGCCGCGCTGCTTTTGACCGGATCGCGTGGAGCCTGGTTTGCGCTTGCGTTTGCGATGTTCATCTGCTTCTACATATGGAACAAACGAATTGCAGGCTATCTGGTGCTTGCAGGTGTCATCGGGCTTGTCGCTCTGTTTTTCGTGCCGGAGTCCGTTCCGATGGTTGGAACGATCAAAAACCGGATTTTCACGCTGTTCACACCTGAATACTTCGAGTCGAGCAGCCAGGGAGGCCGTGTAGGCCGCTGGGGCGAAGCGTATGACAAAATGCGCATCGAGCCGCTGTTCGGGGTCGGTCTCGGCCATCACGGCGGGGCAGTAGCCTCCCGACATTTTGGCACGATTTACTCCGACAGCTATTTCTTCAAAAGCTTGGCTGAGTACGGTCTGATCGGCATCATCCTCTGGATCGGTCTGGTCGTCTCCATGCTGAAGTACGGAGCGGGACTGATTCGCAAGCTGATCGGATCGCCGCACTTTTTCACAGTGCTTGGCCTGTTTGGCGGGTTGATTGCGGTCGCGACGCACAACCTCGTGGAAAACATTTTCGAGGTGCCGTTCATGGCCCTCTATTTCTGGCTGTTTGGCGGCTTCCTCTGCGCTTTGTACGTCGACCAAACACAAAACAAAAGGTGGTGAACCCATGCGCCGCAATCCTATTCTCTCTACAATAAGCTGGGCGCTGTACGCCATTGCCCTGTTTTTGATTTACCATCTGCTCGTCAAGCCTGCGTTCCTTGACCTGAGCTGGATCGCTTTGCTGATTTTCTTGCCGCTGCTCGCGTTTTGCTACTACGTGATTCACCCGTCGGAGCGGCGACAGGTGCTTGTGTTCACCGTCGGCTTTTTGCTGCTGGACCGCGCCTTGACCCGCGTCGACGTGAAAACGACGGCTGCTCTGCTCATTGGCGGCGCTGTCGCCATCATCGTGATTGCCCTGCTCGTCAAATGGTACGGCCGTTTGAGCTGGCGCGCTGTCGCTCCGCTCGTCCTGATCGCGGTGCTGGCCAACGTCACGTTCAACCGCTATACGTTGCCGGCACTCAGCCACTTTACCGTTCAGTACGAATCAAGCCGGATGTACAACGGCGACTGGGTAGACTACTTCCCGATGACCTTGTACGACGTCGATGGCGACGGAAAAATGGAGATTGTCACCTACGGCAATGCCGAAGAACTACCGCTGCCGGAAAAGGTCGAGAAGCCGGAAACAGAAGAAGAGAAAAAAGCAATGGCGGAAAAGCTGCGCCATTTGCAGGCGGAACCTGTGTCGCTCTATGTGATGTCCTGGAAAGACGGCCAAATAGTCCGGATGAAAAACGACCAGATTCCAGCCGAAACGATGGAGCGGATCAAGGAAAACTTGCCAACAGACTACCCTGGCTTCCCGTATTACACGATGAAAGACGACAAGCTCGTTCCAAACGTGCAGAGACAGCCATACTCGGAAGCCATGATGCAAGCCGGTACGACGGCACACCGCGCTTTTGTGCTCGATCTGAACAACATCGCCAACATGCTTGAGACAAACAAAGGCAGCATGGACGTGCGCCATGAGCTGGGAAGCAAATTCAAAGACTTGCATATTACAAACGGCATGCTGACAGGCACATACGAAGGCAAGCCATTTGGCGGCTCTACCAAAGCAACCAAGTTGCTGACCACCATGAACTTGCCTGATGGCCGTGAAGGGCTGATCGTCATTGGCGAGCATTTGAGCGTGCTGGCTGTTGAGCCGGACGGCACACTCACCGAAGCTTATCAATTGACCCGCAAGCAGGCCGAGCTTGCCACCGGAGAGTTCATTCCGGCTGACATCGACCACGACAAGGTGGACGAGCTGCTCGTAGCTGGCAGACCTTCGTACATTTTGAAACCAAAAGCGGATGGCACCTGGGACATTCTCTGGGCCAGCGACGAAAAGGACAAGAGCTTCCGCTTCTCCAACTTCGCTGCGGTCGGCACCGACCAGACGCCCGAGATCGTCGCCAAAGCGCGCAGCTGGATCAGCACGACCGATGCACGCTATCTCTCCGGCTACGACTATACGCCAGAGGGCTTGAAGGAAAACTGGCGCATTTACTTGCCGCTGATCAACGTCCAGATCGGAGATATCGACGGCGACAAGCAAAACGAGATCGTCGCTTCGCTGGAAAATTCGCATCGCATTCTCGTGTTCAAGCAGCACAACATTCCGGTATTCGCGTTGACCATCGCCCTGTTTGCCGGTCTGCTCGTATACGGGGTTGTAAGGAGGGTTCGCCATGCGTAAACGCACAAAAGCATGGGCATTGCTCGCTGCCATCTGCACGGCTTCCATGCTCGGCGGTTGCACGTACGAGTCGGGAACGAAAGCTTTTACCACTACCAACTTCGATACGAAGCCAAAGCAAACGACGACCGCGCAGACCGAATCGGCCGCAGAATGGCTGAAAACCGCTTTGGAAAAAGGAAAAACGGAAAAAGACGCGCAAGCTTTCTGGTACAAGGGATACGTAATCAACCGGATTCTCTCCCGCTCCACGACAAGCATGTTCGACGGGGCCGTGCTCACCGACAAAGGCTACAATGTCGGCACGCGCATCGCGGCACAGCCGTACACGTACTACCGGATCGGCGACAAACGCTACATCCGTTCCAACGACTACTGGGTGACTGCTCCTGACGAGCCGCTGGAATTTGACGTACTGAAAGGCTTCGAGGACTGGCTGCCTTTCATGGATCGGGCTGTGCAGCTTCCGGATGAAAAAGCGATTGGCGTCGTCTCCGTGCCGTTCCAAGTCAAAATGACTGGCGCCGAGTGGCTGGCGAAAAGTCAAAGCCCGCTGTTTGAGCCGCTGAAAAAGCTGGTCGGCGATCGCCCGGACCTCGAATACATTTTGAAAGAATCGACCATCAAAGCGACATTCTGGTTCGGCAAGGAAGACCGGCTGATTCATCAGTACGAGACGTGGATCATCCTGCCGTTGCCGGAAGCCGGGACGATGGACCAGCAAGTGAAGTTCAACCTGTACAAGTACGGCGATACAGGCGGCATCAACATCAAGGAACCGGAAGAAGTGGAGAAATACTTGCTCTACTAGAAAGCCCGGCTCCCGTCAAACGGCTAAAGGCCCATGACCACTTGCGGCCACGTCCGCTTTTAGCCAAAACAGCGAAGCGTTTTGCACAGAAAAAGAGCCTGCTGCGAAGAAATTTCGCGGCAGGCTCTTTCGTTTACATTCCCGCACCACCCACTGAGCTTTTCGCGCTTGCCAGCACCAGGCTGTAGACGAAGGCAACTGCTGAGCATATGCCCATCGCCCAATAAAGCGCAGCGCCCCCGCTTTGCTGAAACAGCCAGCCGCCCAGCAGCGAACCGATGATGCCCGATATGCCGAAAAACAAAACGGCCAATACGGTTTGTCCGGTCGCTCTCCATTCTTCCGGGATGATTTTGTACAAGTATTGAATCGTCGCGGTGTAAAAAATGACGAACGTGACGCCTTGCGTCAGTTGCAAGTAGACCACCCATTCCGGTGAAGGTGCCAGTGCGCACAGCACGTAGCGAATAGCGTACAGCGCCGATGCGAGCATAATCAGCCTGATTTCGCTCCAGCGGGCCAAAATCCGCGCACTGATCGCGAAAAACGCCACTTCGCTCACCGCTGCCAAAAACCACGCCTGCCCGACATCTCCGGTCGTGCCTCCCAAGCTTTGCACGTACACGCCGAGAAAGCTGTCATTCGTCCGGTGCGGAGTCGCTGCGATCAGCACAAGGAGAAAGAACCGCTGCGTTTTCGGATAGAGGAAAAATCGCTTTAGCTCCGGCCAGGACAACGGCTTGCTGCTCGCCGGAGCATCCTTCATCGCCAACGCGCACAAATAGGCAAGCACGCCGTAGCCGACAAACAGCCAGACAAGCTGTTCCATCCCCAATCGATCGAGCGTCCAGCCGATGAACAAAGACGCTGTAGCGTAGCCGACTGCGCCAAATGTGCGAATGGAGCCAAAGCTTGTGCGATGCTGCTCAGCCATCCGATAGTTGAGACTCTCTGTCAAAGGATCGGTCGGCAACAGGAAAAAATACATGGCGCCTACGAGCAAAAACAACGCGAAAAACGGAGTCGTCGTAAACAACGCAATTCCTGAAACGATGGATAAGCCCAGCGTGACGAGAATGACCCGCTTGATCGTTTTCGTCCGGTCGCTGACCATCCCCCAAAACGGCTGCGACAAAATGCCGATAAAGGAACCTGCTCCAATCAACACGCCGATTTGTGCCGGTGTAACACCGCGAAAGCTCAAATAAACTGGTAAAAAGGAAATAAAAATCGACAGCAAGGAAAAGTAAAAGAAATTGTACGCCCGCAAACTAAGCAAAGATGTATTCACGTTCCACCTCGTTTTTGTCCCAAAATGAAAAATAGCCCCGCAGCCTGTTCCTGGCTCCCGGGGCATGGGGTCAACGTTATCTGGTCAGCAGCTCATTCATCAGGTCGGCCAACTGTCTTGCCTGCTCGCGGCGCTCGTACGGCTTGACTCGCTCGGCAAAGTCCGCTCCGCGCTCTGCCTCGCCTTTTGCCTGACTGCTGTTTTCCTTCCATTCCCGATACAGCTTCCAATAAGCTTCTTTGATCGCATCCTTCTGTTCCGGATCGGCTACTTGGCCGAGACGGAAATTCTCGATAATCTCCGTCGCCTCTCCCGCCTTGTTCAAGGCGAGTATCGGATTGCCGATGCCCATGTACTCGTAGAGCTTGCCCGGGATGTACGCCCCGGCATCACTCGACACATCCCCGATCAGCAAAAGGGCGTCGGCGCTTTTCATCAATCCGAGCGCTTCCTTGTGCGGCAAATTTCCCAAGACGCGCACGATGTCGCCCAGTTCGAGCGCCTCCACGCAGTCTCGGTTCTCCGAGTAGCCGGGATAGTCAAACACGCCTGCAAAGCTGAGCATCAGCTCTTGCCTGTCCACCTTGCCTTCGTCGATCAGCTCGCGGATTGCTTGCAAGAGTAGCCGCGGATTGCGCTTTTGATACAAAATGCCCGCGTAGACAGCATGGAATTTGCCGGGAGCCGCGTGACTTGGAGCAAGCCCTTGGAAATCGCCCTGATCGAAGCCGTTGTAGATCAGCTCCATCCGCTTGATTCGCTCCTGGTGCTTCTTGCGGAAGTTTTCGGCAAAAGTCGCCGTTACCGTCGTAATCGCATCCGCTTTTGCCATTACTCGCGCTTCCATCCGCTCTTCCAGACGTTCGCGCCACGGAATACCCGAAGTGTGCATGTTTTGCGTCCACGGATCGCGGAAGTCTGCCACCCATTTGCAGCCAAATTCGTCGGCAAGCTTTTCGGCAATCAGATGGTTGGTAACAGGCCCGGAGGTGGAGAAAATCACGTCGATTTTTTCCTGACGCATGATTTCCCGCCCGAGCTTGAGCGCATTGGGCAGCCAAAGAATTTGATCGTCCGGGATCAACAAGTACGGCTTGACCTTTTTCAGGACGTTCACGATCTGCTTTTTGACCTGCGCTTTCAACGATGGACGCGCGCCGGTGTTTGCCACGGCAGTCGAGCCGCTCCCGCTTGCCGCAGCAGCTTGTCCTCTGCCCGGCAACAGCTTCCACTCTTTCGCCCGATGAATGCTGACGTCAGCCGGAAGCTGGGTCAAAAGCGTTGGATCAAGCGTTGCATGGTAAGTCGGATCGACGGTAAGCACGTGCACGTTCCAGCCGAACTCCCCCAAATATTTGGCCATTTTCAGCGGCCGCGGCACCCCTCCGCCCCCGATGGGAGGAAAAATGTAGCATATGATCAAAACGTTATGCGCCTTCATGTATGTAACCGTCCTTCTCGTTTTTACGTTTTCCATCCTAAACGATACCACAAGTGCTGTCTTATTGCGAATCTATCAGCCATCTGCTATAGTGAGAATGGCTTTGGTTAAACCTTCGACAGAGGTTTTCTTACTAAGATTCGGGTGAAATTACATGAGCAAACTACGAGTCCTCCACGTGATTGGCGGGGGGGAATTTGGCGGTGCGGAACAACATATTCTCAATCTGGTCTCCACGTTTCCTGCGGAAGAAGTCGACGTTGCTGTCGTCTGCTTCTACGATTCGCTCTTTGCCAAAAAGCTGAGGGAAGCTGGCATCAACGTGATTGCGTTAAACCAGTTCGGGCGATTTGACATTCGTCTGCTACAAGCTTTGCGGCAGACTTTTCTTTCGTTTGGTCCAGCGATCATTCATACGCACGGAGTGAAAGCCAACTTTTTTTCCCGGCTTGCCTCGCTTGGCATGAATGTGCCGCTGTTGACTACGGTGCACAGTGCGCTGCGCTTCGACTATGCGGGCACGCTGGCGTACGCGATTGTCAGCCTGATGGAACGGAGCACGCGCCACTGGAATCGGCATTACATCGCTGTCAGCGGCGCCATTGCCGACGATTTGCGCGCGCAGGGCGTGAAAAATTCCCAGCTCAGCGTCATCTACAACGGCATGGACTTGTCTCCTTATCAGCAAGATCAGCTGCGTGAAGCGGACCGCAAACGTTTTCGCGCGGAATGGAACGTGCCTGAGGAAGCCTTTTTGTTCGGAACCGTAGCGCGATTTGTTCCGGTCAAAGGACTGCCGATCCTGCTCGACGCCTTCCATACTTTTGCACAGAACAACGGCAATGACGCTTATTTGGTCATGATCGGCGATGGCCCGGAACGTCCACTGCTGGAAGCGAAGGCGCAAGAGTTGGGCCTCGTGGATCGCGTCCGGTTCGCCGGATTTCGTCAGGACATCCCTTCCTGCTTGCATGCGATTGACGGCTTCGTTCATTCTTCCTTGTATGAAGGGCTGGGCTACACGATCATCGAAGCGATGGCCTCCAAGGTGCCTGTCGTCGCCAGCAACGTCGGCGGCGTGAAAGAGTTCGTCTTCCAGGAGCGCACAGGCTTGCTCGTCGAGCCAAACGATCCTGCCGCTCTGTCCAAAGCGATGGAGCGAATCTGGACTGAGCCTGCACTGCGGGAGACATTGGTGCAAAACGCCCTGGAAAAAGTCGAGGCAACCTTCACCATCCAGCAGATGACCGCTGACATTTTGACGCTTTATCGCAAGCTGTTGAACAACTGAAAGCACGGATGCCCTGCACAGGCGCTTCCCGTGCTTTTTTGGCTGCAACCTGAAAGTAAAAACTGTTTGAAGAATCTGTATTCATGGTTGCCTCCAGAGAGACAATCTGGTTACATAGAACTGGGACGATTTTGAATCGCACGCGAAAGGATGAAACCAAACATGAAACTTTTTCTCTCCGTAGATATGGAAGGCATTTCCGGCATCGTAGACACCAGCTACATCAATCCTGATTCGGGTGTGAACTACCAGCGCGGCCGTCAGTTCATGACGGACGATGCGAATGCCGTCATCGAAGCGGCCCTCGCCAGCGGCGTGACGGAAATCGTCGTCGCGGACAGCCACAACACGATGAACAACATTTTGTGGGAAAAGCTGCACCCGAAAGCTCGTCTGCTCGCTGGCTCCCCTCGCGACTGCTCCATGATGCAAGGTTTGGACGCAAGCTTTGATGCCGCCATGTTCATCGGCTACCACACCCGTCAAGGGGTTCCTGGCGTGCTCAGCCACACCATGTCTGGTGTCGTCCGCAATTTGTACATCAACGGACGAGTCGTAGGCGAATTTGGCTTTAACGCTGCTGTAGCAGGCTTGTACAATGTTCCGGTCGTCATGGTGTCCGGCGACAATCTCATTGCCAAAGAAGCGTCTGAGCTGATCCCTGGCATTCATACCGCCATCGTCAAGGAAGCGGTATCGCGCACAGCTGCTATCTGTCTGTCGCGTGGAGAAGCGTCTGCTGCCTTGCAGGAGCAAACGAAGCTCGCTTTGGGCAACATCTCCTCGATTGCTCCGTTCATCAACACCACCCCGCTGGAGATGGCGATGGAATTTTCCCATGCCGGCCAAGCGGAAATGGCAGCGATTGTTCCTGGCACCCGCTACGAGACGGCGACAAATACTGTCTATTACAGCACGGAAGACCCGCAAGATTTGTACAAAACGATGCGGGCCATGCTGAACCTCGCTTCCGAAGCAGAATTTTTCTAGGAAGCGGCACTCGTCCATCAGACGCACAAAAAGGCAGGGCAATCACGCCGTGCCTTTTTTGCCTGAGCGCTGTGCTCATTTTGCGCTTAAACTTCGGCTGTGCTTTCGCTTTTGTCCTCTGGCTGTTTCGCATCCCGCTGTTGGACGCCTTGGAGCCGGGGCCAGTGGACAAAGCGTGTGGGACAGATGACACTGCCTCGCAAAAAAAGGCGAATGCCAGCACAAGCGTTACGCGCACAAAAAAACAGACTCAGCAACTGAGTCTGTTTGTCGTTTTTGGCTTTTACAGCTTCCGAACGTTTGTCGCTTGAGGGCCGCGTTGACCGTTTTCCACGTCAAACTCTACTTCCTGTCCCTCATCCAAGGATTTGTACCCGTCTCCTTGAATCGCGGAGAAGTGAACGAATACGTCATCTGCCCCATCTCTCTCGATAAAACCGAAACCTTTTTCGCTGTTGAACCATTTTACTCTACCACGTTCCATTTTTGCCTCCTAGCATGTATCACTTACATGACATTGAAATATGATCTTACCTGGTTACTATTGCCATAAAAACGGGGAGTTATACGTGAAAACAGCGAAACGCAAAATCGGTTTCTCCTGTACGTGCTGACAGGAGCGATTCTCGCGTAAAAAACCTCCGCAAACGCTGCATGTGACGCTTTGCGGAGGCTTCCCTTGTGGAATGCTGTTCGCTTATTTGTTAAATGCGGACAACCGTCGCTTTGCTGACCGAATCGAGCGGAATGCGGTTTTTCGTGTCAAACAGGATCGGCGAGTCAGCCATTTTTTCTGCTACCTCATCCCAGTTCACTTCGGCAAATTCTTTTTGCACCGCCGTCAAATACAGGGCATCAGCGCCGCGCACGGCTGCTTCCAGAGAGTCTGCCTTGTGCTCGTATGCAGTCGGAACAGCCGGGTCATACGAGCGCACTTCGACGCCTTTGGCGAGCAACAGCTTGATCAGGTCATGCACCGGGCTGACGCGGTCGTCGTTGGAGAAATCTTTCATCGCCAAGCCCAAGACAGCTACACGGCTTCCTGCGAGCGACTTGCCTTTTTGCTTCAACGCTTTTTCCAGCATGCCGATCAGCACTTCCGGCACAGCGTCGTTCGTGAGGCGCGCCTGCTGCAAAATCGGCAGGGACACTTCCAGCTCGCGCGCTTTCGGTTGCAGGTAGTACAAGGCGTTTGGCAGGCAGAAGCCGCCTACACCCGGCCCTGGGGTCAACAGGTTCACACGCGTGTGCGTATTGGCGACCTTGATCAGTTCAAACGTATCGATCCCGAACGCCTCGGCAAAACGGGCAAACTCCTGCACCATGGCGATATTCACGTCACGCTGGATGTTCTCGATCACTTTGGCTGTTTCCACGACGCGGATATCCGAGATGGTAATGTCCGTTTCGCTGATGACGGACAGCAGCTCTTTGCCTTTTTCGGCACTGATCTCGTTGATCCCGCCGAGCACGAGCGGCATGTGGATGAACTCTTCAAAAGCTCGTCCCTCCGCAATTCGCTCGGAGCAATACGTGAGGTAGAAATCGACGCCTGCGACCAGACCGCTCGCCTCTTCGAGAATCGGCAAAATCACTTCTTCTGTCGTTCCCGGGACGACCGTGCTTCTGATCATGATCGTATCGCCTTTTTTCAGCACGCCCCCAAGCGTTTGGGCACAGTTTTTCAACGGGCCGAGGTCCGGGTCGCCGTTATGCACTGGCAAACCGGCTGTCACGATATAATGATCGACTTCCGCAGCCGCTTCCTCGTAGGAGGTCATAGCGCGGAACCGCTTCGCTTCTATTTGTTCTTTCAAAATTTCCGGCAAAGTCTTCCCTTGATAGGACTCCAGGTGGTGGGAGTGACCCGCATTAATTTCATCGACGACGTGAGGCAGGACGTCAATGCCGACAACGTTTGCTCCTTTCATGGCATAAGTAAGAGCAAGCGGCAAGCCGACAAACCCTAATCCCACTACAGCTACGCGTACAGGCTGAGTCATTGCGTATCTCCTCTTTCACGTTCTCTAAGGTAAGGTCCGGGTGACCAAACAGTCACGCGGCCAACTTGCAAAACTGCTTACGACAGATAGTAAATGCCCGCAGCGATAAAAAGCACGCACAATCCTATGAGGACCTTGTACAACGTCTCCAAGGCTGCTCCTCCCCATGTTTCAAATTGTAGGCTCGGCCCTGTCCAAGAGGGCATGGGACCGCACCCGATTGGGAAAAAAGTGCGGAACTCTCTGCCAAATCCTAATTATACTCTCGATTGAAATATCGTTCAACCAGGGTTTCTTTTCAAGCAGAGCCGGAACTGTCCAAAAAAACGGTCAACGGCCCGCTCACGTAAACCTGACAAGCAAGCCGATACCCTTTTTGCGCTGCGTCCCCCAGACGGTATTGCTCTGTCGCAGAAGGAGCGGGAGCAGAACCTGCGGGAATATTTGCTCTGACCATACAAGTCCGGCACTTTCCGGTGGTACAGAAAAAATCGATTGGCATCTGCGCGCGCACCAGCGCCATGAGCAAATTTTCTCCATCCGTCATGGCAATGCTGTGCTGCCTGCCATTTTCCCAGACGGTCCCTGCAAACTGCTGTGGCCGTTTGTCTTCCACACCGCTTCCCTCCTTCGCTGCGTCGAAAGCACGACTGCGCTCTACCTGGACAGGCTGACTCCGATAATATAAGAAAAGCCGATGGACAGGACCATCGCAATAAAGCCGATCGCCCTGTTGTCATTGGCTATTTCCTGATCCACCTTGAACGAAGGGGTCATAAATTCAAAAATGAAGTACGCGACCAATAGCAGGCAAAATCCGAATGTGCCCCAGATCAGCGCTTGCCCCAAAGAAAGATTCGCCTGAATCGAATAGCGGAAAATGTTGGCGATCCCGAAAATTTTTCCGCCTGTTGCCATCGCGACGGCCATGTTTCCACGTTTCAGCTCTGCCCATACGTGATAACGCGTCACGAGTTCGAAGACGACCAAAAACAAAATCATCGCGAGTCCCGTAACGGTAAAGTAAGCGGCAGTTGCAAAATATGGATTGTGCATAAGGCCTGCCATGGAATCTCCTCCCGACATCTCTATTTCAGTTCGGCTATCGTAGCGCCAACGCCGCCCTCACCTTGACCGCCGAGGCGGAAGGACTTGACGTTGCGGTGGCTGCGCAAGTATTCGTGCACTCCTTTGCGCAAGACGCCTGTGCCATGCCCGTGAATGATCGATACGGAGTGCAGCCCGCCCAAAAGCGCATCGTCCAGGAATTGATCCATCTCCCGAATGGCATCCTCGACGTTATATCCGCGCAAGTCGAGGTCCATTTTGATGCTGGCTGTCCGGCGATTGACCGATGTGTACGGAGCAGCCTGCGGCTTTTGCGTGATCGAGTTTTGCACATTCATGTCATCTCGTCTGACTTTCATCTTCATGATGCCGATCTGCACGAGAAACTCGTCGTTATTCACTTTTTCCAGCACAGTTCCTTTTTGTCCGAAACTGGTGACCATGACTTCGTCGCCCACCTTGATCTGGGTGGCGCGAACGGCTCTGGCCGGCTTCTTCACTTTTTCCTTTTCCAGCTCAAGCACTGCGTTGCCGAGCCGCTTTTTCGCCTCGATCAGGCGGTGTTCCTTGATCTCGACGCCATCGTCGCGCATCTCGCGCAGTTCGCGAATGATCGTCTCCGCCTCTTCTTTGGCCAGTTGGACAGCGATCCGCGCTTCTTCTTCGGCGCGTTCCATCAGCTTGTTTTTCTCTTCGGCAAAACGGGCGCGCTCTTCATCGAGCTGGCGACGCAGTTCTTCCGCTTCGCGGCGCAAGGAGGCGGCTGCATTTCTGTCCGCTTCTGCCGATTTGCGGTTGCGTTCAAGGGAAGCAATCATGCTTTCCACCTGGTTGTCTTCCTCGCTGATCGAGCCGCGAGCGACTTCGATGATCGCTTCCGGCAGCCCCAATCGTCTGGCAATGGCAAAAGCGTTGGACCGCCCTGGCACG
Source organism: Brevibacillus sp. FSL K6-0770 (assembly GCF_038000275.1). Classification (NCBI taxonomy): domain Bacteria; kingdom Bacillati; phylum Bacillota; class Bacilli; order Caryophanales; family Paenibacillaceae; genus Brevibacillus; species Brevibacillus sp. FSL K6-0770. The sequence continues at coordinate 1,688,192 of NZ_JBBOBQ010000001.1, read as the reverse complement.
CCGACGAGCAAACGGTAAGTCGGGCGCAAAGTCTGCACATCGAACTCCACGCTGGCGTTGATCACTTCCGGTCTGTCGTACGCATACGCCTTCAGCTCGCTGTAGTGGGTCGTGGCCACCATCCGCGCGCCGGAGTCAATCACATGGTCGATAATCGACATGGCGAGCGCAGCCCCTTCTGTCGGGTCTGTACCCGCTCCCAGCTCATCGAACAGCACCAGACTTTTCTCATCCATTTTTTCCAGAATGGAGATGATATTGGTCATATGACTGGAAAAGGTGGAAAGGCTCTGCTCGATGGACTGCTCATCCCCGATATCGGCAAAGACGGAGGAGAACACCGTCATTTCGCTCTCTTCCTCTGCCGGGATATGCAGCCCCGACATCGCCATCAGCGACAACAGCCCGATCGTTTTCAACGAAACGGTTTTACCGCCCGTGTTCGGACCAGTCACGACAATCGCCTGATACTCTCCACCCAGCTCGACGTCGACGGGAACGACGACTTCTCGCGGGATCAGCGGATGCCGCGCTTTTCTCATCTGCAAATAACCGCGGTCGTTCAGTTTGGGACAGACTGCCTTCATGCTCCAGGCGAGCTGTGCCTTGGCAAACAGGAAGTCAAGCTCAGTCAGCGCATCGACATTTTCGCTCAGAGCTTCCACCGCAAAGGAGACTTGCTCGGTCAAAATGTACAAAATGCGCTCAACCTCGCGCTCTTCACGCAAGCGCAGTTCGCGCAACTTGTTGTTCATCGACACGATCACTTCCGGCTCGATGAACAAAGTGGCACCTGACGCAGACTGGTCGTGGACAATCCCGCCAAAGACGTGGCGGTATTCCTGCTTCACCGGAATGACGAAGCGATCGCCGCGGATGGTTACGATGTTTTCCATCAACATTTTTTGATACGAGGAGGAGCGCGTCATCTGATCCAGCTTCTCACGGATGCGCGATTCCACCTGCCTGATTTCCTGACGAACCTGACGCAGCTCGACGCTGGCACTGTCCAGCACATCGCCGTTTTCATCGATGCAGCGGCGAATTTCCATTTCCAGCTCGCGCAAGCCCTCGATGCGCTCTGCCTGTAGCTGAAGCAGCGGCAAGTCATGGTCCTGGCACATATCCAGCAAGAAATTTTTCAAGCGACGGCCAGCCATGATCGTGCTGGCAATGTCCAAAAGCTCCAGCGGGGCCAGCATCGCATTCAGCCTGGCTCGTTGGACGGAGCTTCTGATGTCGCGAATGCCTCCCAATGGGGCGCTGCCTTTCAAGCGGAGTACCGTAGCAGCTTCCTGCGTTCCTTGCTGGGCGATTTTGACCTCGTCCAGTTGAACGAACGGCGTCAGCTCTGCTGCTTTTTCTTTTCCATATGTGCAAGATGCCTTGTCAACTAACAGGGCGATAATTTTATCGTATTCCAAAGTTTTTAAGACCCGTTGTTCCACTGTATCCTCCTTATTTCATCAGCGGCGACCGTCGGACTGCGCGGATGAGTACCACGGTCTGAACCTTCAATCACTACGATTTCCTCATTATATCACGCCAGCGGTTTGAAGGATAATTTTACACGCCTCCTGCTTGGCATAGTTCCGCCTGGAAAGAGCCAGAATGAAAAAGAACCAATCCAAAAGGAGGAGTATCCATGACGATCATGCGCCATCTCGTCCGCTTTGTCGTCGCTGCCGTCGTCCTGATGTTCGTCGGATTTCTGGTTCCCGGATTTTCCGTTAGCAGCTTCTGGACAGCATTTCTTGCCGCTGTTGTAATTGCCCTGTTGGGCTGGGTTGTGGAAGCCATGTTCGGAGACCGCATTTCCCCGTACAACCGCGGAATCATCGGCTTTCTAGTCAGTGCAGTCGTGATCTATCTGACTCAGTTCATCGTTTCCGGTTTCCATGTCACGGTCATCGGAGCGCTTTTGGCTTCTCTTGTGATCGGGATCATCGACCTGTTCATTCCGATCAAGACTCACATGGACATGCGCAATGGCGATGCCGGAAACCGCCAGGAAACGTAAGAGAGCTTTTCGTGAAAAGAGCCAACCCGTTACGCGCGGGCTGGCTCTTTTTCAGCTTGTTCCGTCATCTATGGCACTTGCGGCAGACTGGCGATGGATCATACCAGCCAGGTAGCCCGCGCCGAAACCGTTGTCGATATTGACGACCGCTACGCCGTTGGCACAGGAGTTGAGCATGGTCAAAAGCGCCGAGACACCGCCAAAGCTGGCCCCGTATCCGACGCTGGTGGGCACGGCGATGACCGGCTTGTCGACGAGTCCAGCCACTACGCTGGCGAGCGCTCCCTCCATCCCTGCGACACAGACGATGACGCTTGCCGACCTGATTTCCTCCAGACGCTGAAACAGGCGATGAATGCCCGCGACGCCGACATCGACGATAACCCGGGCTTCGCTGCCAAAGCAGCGCGCGGTCCAGGCCGCTTCCTGCGCCACCTGCCAGTCCGACGTTCCGGCTGCCACGACGGCAACGTAGCCATCCCGTTGCGGCACCAGCGGCTCGTGTGTGGACAACAGCAAGCGCGCTTCTGCGATGTACTGGACATCCGGCCAGCTCTCCCGAACTGCGCGTGCCTGCTGCTCACTCACCCGGGTAACCAAAACAAGCTTTTGATGCTCGCGCAGCTTTTCCATGATTCCGAGCAGCTGGCTTGCGCTTTTCCCCTCCCCGTAGACGACTTCCGGGAAGCCTGTTCGCTCCGAGCGAGCCAGATCGAGCGTCGCATAGTCCAAGCGGCTGATGCCGCGAAGCTGCTCTTCGCCTTGCTCCACGCTGAGCTGTCCAGCGGCTACCTTTTGCAAAATGTTTTTGAGATCATCCATGCTTGGCCTTCACTTCCGTTTCCAGTACAGCGTTCATGCTCCCGGTCTGATATCCGAACAAATCGAGGGTGACGTACGAAAAACCGATTTCCTGCAACGCTTTGTGGATGTCGGCATGGTGGGCAAGCAGCCGCTCAAACTCTTGCGGACTGACTTCGATTCGCGCAATCGTGTCGTGGTGCCGGACTCTGACCTGGTGAAAGCCGAGGCTGAGCAAAAACCCTTCCGCCCGATCCACCTGGTCGATTTTTTCCAGCGTAATCGAGGAGCCGTAGGGAATCCTGGAAGAGAGGCAGGCAAAAGACGGCTTGTTCCACGTAGACAGTCCCATTTCTTTGGAGAGCGCGCGGATGTCTTCCTTATAAAATCCGGCTTCCTGAAGCGGGCTGCGCACCCCTCGCTGGGCTGCGGCTATACGGCCCGGGCGGTAATCGCCGCGATCGTCCATGTTCGCTCCGTCGCAAATGACGGCTTTCCACTCGTTTGCCTCCGCCAGCTTGCCGAGGTGCTCGTACAGGCCGTCTTTGCAATAAAAACAACGATTGGGCGGATTGGACACAAAATTCGGATTTTCCATTTCGCGAATTTCCGTCGTGACAAACCGTGCGCCAAGCTTGGCGGCCAGAAACTTCGCCGCTTCAAACTCGCGCGTGGGAAACGTCTCCGAAGCAGCCGTCACGGCAATCGCCTGCTCGCCTAGCTCCTCAATCGCTCTCGCCAACAAAAAAGTGCTGTCCACTCCCCCGGAAAACGCCACCAGAACCGTTCCCATCTCGCGCAGGACAGCTCCCAGCCTGTCGTTCTTTTCCGCCAGCGTCCACCCTTCGCTGCCTGTTGCCATACGTTTATCCATCTCCACAAGCTGCCCCTCCTTTGTGTCCAAGCTTTTGCCGCACAATGCGAAAAGAGAGGCCGCAGCCCCTCTTTCCCTTAATCTATCGGCTTTTCATTTGCATCTTCCTGAAGGATCTTCAGCAGTTCTTCGTACTCTTGACGCAAGCGGAAGTATTCATCCGCGATGTTCACCGCAGAGAGTACGGCAATTTTAGCCGTGTCCAATCGATGGTTGCCGTTCGCGATTTCGTTCATCTTGTCATCAACGAAACCGGCCACCATGCGTATGTGATTGACACTTGCCTTGCCACTGAGCCGGTATTGTTGGCCGAAGATATCCACCGTCAAACGATTTTTCCCATCACCTTGCACGAGGGGTTCCTCCCTACTGCGACCTTTGCTCTACTGTATCCTTTTTAGGTTACTGAAAATGTCAGAGTTCGTCAAGCCATGTTACATGCGCAGTTCGGCACCCGTCTTGTTTTTCAGCGCTTCGACAACAGCCGTTGTCACCTGCTGAATCTCTTCATCTTGCAGCGTGCGCTCCGCGTTACGGAACACGAGGGCAAACGCCATGCTCTTCTTGTCCTGCGCAATCCGCTCGCCAGTGTACACGTCAAACAGCGTCAATGATTCCAGCAGATCGCCCGCCGCTTCGCGAATCGTCGCTTCCAGCGCTCCTGCTGGCACACTGCGATCGACAACCAGCGCCAGATCGCGCGTCACAGCCGGGAACTTCGGCAGTTGGCTGTAGTGGCCCGCATCTGCTGCTGCCTCAATCAGCTCGGCTACATCGAACTGGAACACGTAAGTCTCAGACAAGTCGTACGCTTTTTCCGTACCTGGATGCACTTGCCCCAGATAGCCGAGGCGCTTGTCATTGACCCATACTTCCGCTGTGCGGCCCGGGTGCATGCCAGCAATGTCCGCCGCTGCCTTGTACTCGGCTGTGCGGATTCCCAGACGAGCCAGGAGCGAATCGACGATCCCTTTGACCTGATAAAAGTCTACAGGCTGTTTCGCGCCCATCCAGTTTTGCGACAGCAACTGCCCTGTCAGCGCACCTGCCACATACAGGCGCTCCTCTGGAAGCTGCGTCAGCGCTTCTTCCGCAGACAAGAACACGCGGCCAAGTTCAAAGATGGCGACGTCGTGATTTTGGCGATTTTTATTGTACGCCACTGTTTCCAACAGGCTTGGAACGAGGCTTGTGCGCAGCGTGCTGTGCTCCTCGCTCATCGGCATCAGCAAGGATACCGGATTGACTTTATGCTGGTGGAGTCCTGCTACTGCCTCTACGCGATCCGGGTGCACGAGCGCATAAGAGATCGCTTCGTTCAATCCGGTTCCGATCAGGTGGTGGCGGATCGTCCGGCGCAGTTTTTGCTCATTGGTCAGCTGGCCTTGCGTAGTCGTGCCAGTCGGCAAGCTGGTCGGGATGTTGTCGTAGCCGTACAGGCGAGCCACTTCTTCCACCAAATCCTCAGGTAGCGTAATGTCGCCACGGCGGGTTGGGACTGTTACCGTCCAGTTGTCTTCTGCCACGGCAAACGGGAATTGCAGACGCTCGAAAATCGGGGAGACGTCTGCGGCCGACAAGCTCGTTCCGAGATGCTGGTTGATTTTGGCGAGAGTCACCGAGACAACCGCTGGTTTCGCTTCGCTCACGACAGCGGAACGGATGCCTTTGGATACGGTTGCGCCAGACAGTTGCTGGATCAGGGCAGCAGCTCGCTCCCCGGCTTCCTGCACGCGCGCCTGGTCGACTCCTTTTTCCCAACGGACGCAGCCTTCTGTGCGCATGCCCAGCGTACGAGCGGTGCGGCGCACAGTCTGCGGCGTGAACCAAGCGGCTTCGAGGATGATTTCACTCGTTTCATTCGTGATCTCGGAGTTGGCTCCGCCCATCACCCCTGCGATCGCCAAGCCTTTTGCCGGGTCGGTGATCAGCAAAGTTTGCGCATCCAGCTCGCGCTCTTGATCATCGAGCGTGACCAGCTTCTCCCCTTCTTCCGCCAGGCGAACGACAATCGTGCGATCCTGGACTTGTGTCGCATCAAACGCATGCAGCGGCTGTCCGTATTCGAGCAAAACGTAGTTGGTTACGTCCACGACGTTGTTGATCGGACGAACGCCCGCTGCCATCAGGCGGTTTTTCATCCATTGCGGAGAAGTGGCGATCTTCGCGTTGGTGAAGTGGCGGCCATGGTACTGATAGCATTCGTTTTCGGCTGCGATCGACACTTGCAGCGGGTTGTCTCCGCCATTTTCCGTCAGCTCGATCTGCGGCAGTACCACTTCTTTGCCCAAAATAGCGGCTACTTCGTAAGCAACACCGAGCATGCTCAGGCAGTCGGAGCGGTTTGGCGTCAAGCCAAGCTCCAGCACGTAGTCGTCCAGACCGAGGTAGGAGATCGCATCCATGCCGATTTCCGCATCCTCAGGCAGCACCATGATGCCTTCTTGCTGGTCTTTTGCCAGCAGCTTGTCGTTTAGGCCCAGCTCTTTTGCCGAGCAGATCATGCCTTGCGATTCCACGCCGCGCAGCTTGGAGCGCTTGATGTTCAGACCGCCAGGCAATTTCGCGCCAATCAGGGCCACGAGCACCTTTTGTCCTTTGTCTACGTTTGGAGCGCCGCAGACGATTTGCAAATCTTCTCCTTGCCCTGCATCGACGACGCATACGTTCAGGCGGTCAGCGTCAGGGTGCTTGCTGCGTTCTTTTACATAGCCGATCACGACACCGGAAACACCCGCGTTGCGGGATTCTACCGCATCTACTTCAATCCCGCTGCGAGTCAGCTTTTCAGCCAGCTCGTGGGGCGTCATTCCACTCAGATCGACGTACTCGGATAACCATTGGTATGATACCTTCATCTTTGCCTCTCCTCTCTAGCCTCGGTTGAACTGACGCAAGAAACGCACGTCGTTGGTATAGAAATGGCGGATGTCCTCCACCCCGTATTTGAGCATAGCGATTCGCTCTACACCCATTCCAAACGCAAATCCGCTGACTTCCTCCGGATTGTACCCTGCCATTTCCAGCACGCGCGGATGCACCATGCCAGAACCCAAAATCTCGATCCAGCCTGTCTGTTTGCACACCCGGCAACCGTGGCCGCCGCAGTTGAAGCATTGCAAGTCTACCTCTGCGCTCGGCTCCGTGAACGGGAAGAAGCTTGGGCGCAGACGAATTTGCTGATCGGCGCCGAACATTTGGCGGGCAAAGGTCAAAAGGATTCCTTTCAGGTCGCTCATTCCGATGCCTTTATCGACAACCAGTCCCTCGATTTGCGTGAATTGGTGGGAATGGGTCGCGTCGTCGTCATCGCGGCGATACACTTTTCCGGGACAGATGATTTTTACCGGAGTCTTGCCTTCTTTTTTCAGCATCGTGCGCGCCTGCACCGGAGAAGTATGGGTGCGCATCAAAATTTCGTCGGTCACGTAAAACGTATCCTGCATGTCGCGGGCCGGATGACCTTTTGGCAGGTTGAGCATCTCGAAGTTGAAATGATCCAGCTCGACCTCAGGACCCTCAGCTACTTCAAAGCCCAGTCCGACGAAAATGTCTTCGATCTCCTCGATGATGCGGGAGAGCGGGTGCATCGTTCCGGCAGGCACCGGACGTCCTGGCAAAGTCACGTCGACCGTCTGCGAGGACAGCTTCGCATTCAGTGCCGCCTCTTCAATCGCTTGCTGCTTGCCGGAAAAAGCAGCCTCCAGCGCTTCTCTCACTTCATTCACGAGTTGCCCTACCACCGGGCGCTCTTCAGGAGACAGGCTGCCCATGCCGCGCAGAAGCTCTGTCAGCTCGCCCTTTTTCCCCAGGTATTTGACGCGCAAATCCTGAAGTTGTGCAGCTTCCGTCACCTGGCTGATTTGCCCCAGTGCGGACTCCTTCATTTCTTGCAACCGAGTTTGCACTTCGAATCGCTCCTTTTTTCTGTTGATAAAAAAAGAAAAACCCGCCCCAAAAAGGGACGAGTTACTTTTTTCTCGCGGTACCACCCTTGTTAGACAGATTGCTCGCTTGTGACAAAACCGTGACATTATCACTAACTGCGAGCAAGACTTCTGCCTCACTTCAGTTCATTGGTAACGGGAATGACCCGGCTGCTCCTACTGCGCCAATGCGGTTCAGAGTGCGGCTACGGAGTGAATTCGGCAGCTATCGTGCTAAAGATGCTCGCAGTCTGTGGCATCTTCTCCCTGAAAAACAGATAGGACCTGCGTACTAGTCTCCGTCATCGCTTTGCGTTATAATCAAGATGTAGGAAAATTATAGCGCAACAAGAGCTAACTTTCAATTCTACAAATGTTACATACTCACTTGCTTGCCCTAGATCGATTTTCGCGAATCTGAAAGGGGACTTTTGACATGATCGATAAGGTTTCGGCCCTCTATGATAAAACCAATGTCTGTCGGCACTGCGAAGCAGCCTTCTCCACCAAGCGAGTCAGAAGCGGAACTCTTACCATGATTCACCGCGACAGCGACTTCTATACCACTTTCAAGGAGCAGTCCTTGAATCCGATATTGTACACCGTAAATGTATGCCCGACATGCGGCTTTGCTTTTACCGACCAGTTCACAACCAAGCTGGCTCCTTGGCAAAAGCAGGCGGTCGCTGAGCATATCTCTTCAAAGTGGCAAACAAAAGACTTCGGCTCGATTCGCAAGGTGCCGGAAGCGATTGTCAGCTACAAGCTGGCGATTTACGCCGCTGAGTTGACAGACCAGCCGCACTCGGTGAAAGCCGGCCTGTACTTGCGGCTTGCCTGGCTGTACCGTTACCAGAACAACCTCCCGGAAGAGCTGCGCTTCATCGCGATGGCAGTAGACGAGTACGAAGAGTCGTACATTCACTCCGACTATACGCGCGGCGACAAGGACATGTCTGAGGTGCGCCTTCTGTACCTCATCGGCGAGCTGTACCGCCGCCTGGAAAAATTCGATCTCGCCATCAAGTATTTCGGCAAGGCACTCGCTTTCCGCAATCACACGATCGAAAGCGGCATCATTCGCATGGCGCAAGATCAATGGCAGCTGGCGCGCGAGGAATTTAAAGAGAAAAAAAGCGAGCAAAAAATCGGCTGACATGCAGCATGCAGGTATTTCAACTTTGTTGGAATGCCTTTTTTATTGGCTACGTGAGTGACAAAGGGCAAAAGGGCGCGGCACCCCCTGGTTCTCTCCCGCCCTTGCTTAGTCGATGGTGAGGACGATCTTCCCGCGTCCGCGTCTCGCTTCGATGGCCCGATGCGCATCGCCGGCCTGCTCCAGCGGGAAAGTGTGCCGGGTCGACGAGCCTGCCGCCATTGCAAGCCTTGTCCGGGCCGGGCTTGGCGTTGCATTGGTAGGCAACTGCGGAGGCCCGAACTCCCCGCTGAACCTGCTGCGCATTGAGTTCCCCGTTTGCCAGCGCAATTTCCAGATTGTTTGGCACGAAAAGCGCTACCTCTCCCTCGCTGCCCGCAAATTTCGCGACTTTCTCATCAGGTACTTTGCCGAATCGGCTGAAGCTGATTGAACTCACGGTCAAAAACAACAGGGACACTGGAGCAATGCCCAGTATCCCTGTTTTGGTTACCTGTCACCGTCTTCTGTTGCGTTGTGCCTCATACACAAAAATTCCCGCCGCGACCGCGGCATTCAGCGACTCTGCTTTGCCGTACAGCGGAATGTGCACGAACTGGTCCGCGCACGCCAGCATTTCTTTGGAAACGCCTCTGCCTTCGTTGCCGATGACGAGCGCGATTTTGCCGGAATACTCCGCCTGATCGTACGCTACGCTGTCCTGTGCCAAAGAAGAGACGAGAACACGGCCGCCCTGGCGCTTCCACTCTTCTGCCGCTTGGCCCAGTTCCCGCATGAATAGCGGGAGGCGGAACATCGCTCCCATCGTGGCGCGCACGACTTTGCCGTTGTAGATGTCGACGCTGCCTTTGCCGAGCACGACCCCGTCGACTCCAGCCGCTTCTGCCGTCCGCAAAATCGTGCCCAGATTGCCCGGGTCCTGGATTTCGTCGAGGAACAACAGCAGCGTGTCGTCCTGGTCGGACAGCTTGTTCACCCATTCGTCCCATTCGTTCGCCGTCTTGTTTACTTCAGCCACAATTCCTTGCGGCGACTTCGTTTCCGACAGCTTGGCCAAAACAGCAGCAGAAGCTGCGATCACCTGCGTATCCTGGGGATGATTCGCGAGTGCCCGCTGGCAGGCCGGATCGAGATTCCGCTCCTGATCGTACAGGACTGTCACGACGTGCGCTCCGCTTTTCAGCGCCTCTTCTACCAGATGGGCGCCTTCGACGAGAAAACGCCCCTGCTCCTCCCTGCCTTTTTTATCGAGCAACTGGTGAAGTCTTTTCACCAGCGGGTTTTGAACAGAAGTGATGATTTCATATGCCATGGTTACGCCCGCTCCTCAAATGCTTTCAAATCTTTGTTGTTTCCGATCACGACAAGCACGTCTCCGTACTGAATGACTTCATCCGGGCTTGGTGCGATATTGAATTTGTCTCCGCTCTTGATCGCGATGACGTTGACCTCGTATTTTCGGCGGATATCGAGCTGTCTCAAGTTCTGGCCTACCAGTTTGGACGATACCACGACCTCTGCCACGCTGTAGTCTTCTGCCAGTTCGATAAAATCGAGGACGTTGGCGGAGATGAGGTTGTGCGCTACCCGCACGCCCATGTCCCGCTCGGGGAATACGACCCGGTCGGCTCCCACCTTGTACAACACTTGTCCGTGTCGCTCATTTTGCGCCTTGGCGACGATCTTTTTCACGCCCAGTTCCTTGAGTGTCAGGACTGTCAAAATGCTCGCCTGAATATCCACCCCGATCGCCACGACAACCACGTCGAAGTTGCGAATGCCGATTTCTTTCAAAGCCCGTTCATCTGTCGAGTCAGCCGCTACCGCGTGGGTGACGTACTGAATATTTTCATTGATGCGTTCTTCGTTTTCGTCGATTCCCATCACTTCGTAATCCATTTCGTACAACGTTCTGGCCACGCTGGAACCAAACCGTCCCATCCCGATAATGGCAAATTGTTTTGACATGCTGATCTTCTCCTTCGATCCATATCCAATATGAAGCATTATAGCATTAGCAAACCGTGCTTTGCACAAGAGAGCGCCAAAGTTGCATTACTTTTTCCAGCCTTATGATTCGGCACTTTCTGATAGTACAATGAAATCCCTCGCCACAAAAGGGGGTATGGGCAATCCCGCGAAGACAAATACTAACCCATGTATTCATTTACACAAGAGAGGTGCTAGATAAGGTTATGAACATTGCCTCGCTCAATTTGCGTCAAGCGATCATGTACAAAATGCAAGGCTCCGATTCAGGAGCGGTACAAGAAACGATCACCGATGCGATCACAAGCGGCCAGGAAAAAACATTGCCTGGTCTCGGCGTCCTGTTTGAAGTGCTGTGGCAAAACAGCGACTCCTCCGCCCGCCAGGAGATGGTGGAGACGATCGCATCCCACCTGCCCGCTCAGGCAGAAAAGCCGATTTAATCCAAAAGACATCAGGCAAAAGGGAGAGACGACTTTACGTCCCTCCCTTTTTGTCGTCTGCCACAGCATGAGCACCTCTCGCCCGAAACAACTGGATGACCGCCAACAAAGTCGGAAAGAGCACGGTTGGCAAATAGCTGAAATACGTCAACTTCTGGGCATAGGCGAAAAACTCGACGATGTTTTGTGGTCCCAGCGAGACATAAAAAAGCGGGATGATGAAAACAAGGGCAGCGATGCGCTGGAATCGGATTCCCTTCTTCAGCCACAAGCGCGTCGCGTAAATCATCGTATAGTACATGTTGCCAAACGTCGTGAAGACAGAAGCCATCCAGATCGTGAGAAAAGCGGACTCCATCCGCTCCAGAAACCAGCCTGTCCGCTGCGCTGTCTTGACCATCTCCAATGTCGGCCAGATGAGGTGTTGCAGTTCTTCGTAGCCAAACACGACAATGCCCGCTGCCACTGTCAGCACGTACGACACGACTGTGAAGCTCAACCCGCCCCATGTAGCAAGCGCAATTCTCGCCCCCGGCATAGCCAATCCGAAGTAGATCATCATCAGCTCAAATCCCGTGTACATCGTAAACGTCCCGATGGCGGTTTCGGCAGTCCCTTTCCACGAGTCGATGTGCAACGGAAGCAGGTTGTACCAGCTCGCGCTATTGATCGTCACATACGGAATGATCAGGATCGGAACAAACATGATCGGAAACAACAGCTCGTTCACACGGACCAGCACCTCGAACTCGTGCATGCACAAATAGAGAACAATCATGAACAAGGTCAGCACGATTACTTCCAGCGGTGTATCCAAAAGCACGGTCGTCACGATCACTTCGCCAAACCCGCGCGCCACCATGCCCGTATTCAAAAACTGAAACAAGAGGTAGGCGAGAATCCAGGGGAAATGGAGAATTTTCCCCCATGTCTGGTGACGTTTGCCGCCAAATATAAGTGGAGCGTATTCGACAAAAGTCAAACCCGGGTACTGTTTGCTCAAGTAAATGATGGACATGAGCGGAATGACCGCAATCAATCCGCCGATCAGCGGCCCCAGCCACCCCATCTCCTGCATCTGGGTCGTTGCTGTCCGCGGCAAGGTAAGGATGCCTACACCGATCATCGAGCTGATCAGGATTGCGATTAGTTGCCATGTACTGATGCTGCCCCGTTGATTTTCCATCTTCATCGGCTCCTATTGCATTTCCATCCCTAAGCGGCGAACTTTGATCGTATAATCTACGCCAATTGGAAAATTTTTAAAATCCTTATGCCAATCGTGCTTCTCCCAGTAATCGCGGTAATGGTGTGCCCGAAGAGCAAGGCCGAGCTTCAAAATGTCACTGTTGTCTTCTTTTTGCAACTGGTAGAACAGCTTTTTCGCCCGCTCCTCCATTTCTTTTTTGATCAGCCGCTGCATGTCCTGGATAAACTTTTCCGGCGACACTTTCGTATTCGCGGTCACTTCCACGATATCGCCCTGCAGCTCACAGTAAAACATCGCCGCAAACGCTTCGTTGTTTTTGTTTCCTCCCTTGCTTTTCTCCGTAAGCTCCAGCCTGGTTTTGACAAAATGGGGGCGAAAGGTGACATAGCCGTTGTCTGTATTGGGCAACGGGATGACGACATCGCCTCCCCGGTCTTCGTTGCGCAGTTGCAAAAGCGACCACGACTGAACATCGTTCAGCGTGCCTACCATCTTGTGCTCGCGAAAGACGGCCACACCTCGCCAGCGCACTTCGGTTGCGCTTGCCTGCACGTAGTTTAGGAACGGCTGCATCGATTTGTTGGACGTTTGGTTGAAATAGTCTCCCAAAGTCTGATCCGGGATCGCGCCCATCTTCACTCCGTTCTCAATCAGATCCATGAGAAACACGACAGGGATTTGCGCCAGTTGCGGCTTGATTTTGAGCAAGGTGGCGGCTTCTCCTTTGACGACGATCGGCCACATCAGGCGGCGGATTTGCGGTTCGCGGCGGAAGCTGTCCATGATGTCGCTGATTCCTTTTTTCGCCACTTCTTCACTGACAGCGAGCACGCGGGTATGGCCCAAAAACAGCTTTTGGTTCAGCCGCAATTGCAGGTTGTTGTTGGCATCGAGAATCGTCCGCCCGGTCACGCTCATGATTTTTACCGCATCGGCATTCCCGCCGCCTCCCTGTCCGCTGCTTCCCGCGATTTTGATCGGAATCGGAATTTGCACAGTCAATCTGTACAAATCTTTTTGTCCTTCTGCCATATCGATCGCGATCGCGAGGACGGAGGTTCGCTCCTCCAGCTCTCTTCTGTCCCAGCATCCTGTCAAAAGAGAGGCGCACAAACAAACAATTGCCATTCGGAGCCACCCTTTAGCCATCTGCATTCCTCTCCTTTTGTTTTCGTCCCACACCTCGGAAGAAAAGCATAGTCAAGTAGAGGGCCGGTATTCCCAGATTGAGGATGAGGCTGTATATGCCCAAGTAGGAGCTGGCCCGAAACATTTCGACGATGTTTTGCGGCCACAGCGCGATATAGTAGAGCGGAATGAACATGATAGCCGAGATCAATCGCTGAAAGCCCAACCCTCTGTTGAACAGCTGCCGCAATCCGTATACGACGGCGTAGTAGGCGTTCGCCACTGTCGTAAACACAGCGGTAACCCACACAGCGAGAAAAGCCGATTCCAAACGTTCCAGGATCAATCCGGGCACTTGCGTCGTTTTCACCAGCTCCAGAGTCGGCCAGGCCACGCGCTGCAGTTCCTCGTAGCCGAATACGACAATGCCAGCCACGACAATCAAGGTGTAGACGAACATGCCCATCGCGATCCCGTAAAAACCTGCCCTCACCTTGCTTTGATTTTCATGCGCGTAAGCAAAAAAGATGAGCATGATCTCATAGCCGGAAAAAGAATAAATCGCCTCGTAAGCCCCCTTGATCAAGGAGGAGCCACTAGCTCGAAAAAGCGGCAGCAGATTGTTCCACTCCGCTTTTTGAAAGGACGCAAACGCGATGAACAAAAGCGGAAACAAAATCATCGGCAGCAACAGCTCGTTGATGCGCGCGACAACCTCCAGATCGTGCAAGGAAAGAATGAATGCCAGCAAAAACATGGTAATGATAATCACTTCGAGCGGCGTATCCAGCAAAACCGATGTCACTACCACCTCGCCAAAAATCCGCGAGACGATTGCCGTCGACAAGTACATAAACCCGAGATAAAGGATGATCCAGGGGAGACTGAGCCATTTTCCCATGCGCGAGTTTTTTTTCGCTCCCCAGACAATCGTGCTGTATTCGATGAAGGTCATCCCCGGAAAATGCTGGCTGAGCTTGGCGATCATCCAGACGGAGACAAAAGCGACGATCGAACCGAACAGGGGTGACATCCATCCCGCCTCATACAAGATGGCCGAGGTGGTGCGCGGCAAGGTCAAAACCCCTACCCCAATCAGCGTGCTGGTAATCAAGGACGTCTGCTGCCACAAGGAAAACGTTTGTTGTTGGCTGCTCACGTCCTGCCTGCTCACGGTTTTTCATCCTCTCTCATTCGGATTTCATCGTGTACATGAAACATGGTGGGGCGAGTTCGCAGCAAATGGTGCGGCGCCCGGATGAACAAATCTTTCATCCCCCTCAAATTCAGCGGACTGAGCGGCGACATGTACGGCACGCCGAACGACTTGAGCGAGGACAAATGAATCAAAATGACGATCAAAAACAGCATGATCCCGTACAAGCCGAACATTCCCGCGAGAAGCATGACCGGAAAGCGCAGCATCCGGATGGCAATCGCCGCGCTGTAGCTGGGAGACGCAAATGATCCGATCGTCGTCACCGCGACAATGATGACCATGACCGGACTGACCAGCCCGGCAGACACCGCCGCCTCCCCTACTACCAGCGCTCCGACGATCCCGATTGTCGGTCCGATCGGCCCTGGCAGCCGGACGCTCGCCTCCCGCAAAATCTCGATGGCCAGCTCCATGAACAACGCCTCTACCAGCGAAGGAAACGGAACCGTCGACCTGCCCGCTGCCATCGCAATCACGAGCCGGGACGGGATCATTTCCGGGTGAAAGGCGCTGAAGGCAATGTACAGGGACGGCAGGAGCAAGGCGATCGAAATACTGATGATGCGAATAAACCGCAGCAGTGTCGCAATGTAAAATCGTTCATAGTAATCCTCCGGGCTTTGATAAAACTGGGAGAACACAGCCGGAGCAATCAAGGCAAAAGGCGTCCCGTCGACCAGGATGCCTACTTTTCCTTCCAGCAGGTTAGCCACGACCTTGTCCGGCCTCTCGGTATTTTGAATTTGGGGAAAAGGCGACCACCTGCGATCCTGGATCAACTGCTCGATGTAGCCGCTCTCCAGGATGGAATCGACATTGATTTTTTCCATGCGCGCCAGCACTTCTTGCACCATCGGCGGATGGGCGATCCCCTCGATGTACATCACATAAATATCGGTCTGCGTCCGTTGCCCGATGACCATGTGGCGCACCCGCAGGTTCGGGTCCTTCAGGCGAAACCGGATCAGCGCGGAGTTGACACAGAGCGTCTCGCAAAAGCCATCCCGCGGCCCGCGCACGACAGACTCTGTCTGCGGCTCGTCCACGCTTCGTCTGTCCCAGCCGCGCGTGTTGTTCAAGTACGCTTTGCTTTCGCCATTTCGCATGAGCACGGCTGTTCCCGACAAAACATTGCGGATGACCTGTCTCAGCCCGTCGGTGGACTCCAGCTCGTTTGACGCGGGCAGATCGACGGGAATTTGCGGGTTGGTCATATACGTGATGATAAATTCGCTAATAATGTTGCGATCGACCATCCCGTCCAGAAACACGATCGCGCAATCGGTATCCCGCTTGTCCCGGAAACGCCGGATGACCAGATCATCGCAATCGCCCAAGCCTTTCTCGATCATCATGATATTTTCATCAATCACCAATGAAAGCTCTATATCCGAAATATTTTCCATACTTCTGTCCGCATGATGATGTAGCGCCTTCTCCTGAAGGGTGTCCTTCCGCTTTTGCCACGCTTTCCAAAACTGGCTCAACGCCTTCCCCTCCTAGATTGTGGGCATGCGATATCGAGTACGGATAGTGTGCCCAAGAAAGGAAATGAAAACCCATTTTTTAAGGAAACAAGAAAAAAGGTACAGCGCCCTCGGTTTTGTGAGTGGCTGTACCTGTTCTGTATCAACGGGGCTTTTTCAGTAGTCTTAACCTTGCGAGATGCTTTTTCAACGTATATTATTTAAATACGACAAAATAAGAACATATGCTTCCACCCCGTAAACAAGCAAAAGCTAAGGGGGAACTTTTCATGGACAATCATACTGACCTTTTACTATACCAAACCGAGGACGGGAAAACGAAAATCGATGTGAAGTTGGAAAACGGAACCGTCTGGATGACGCAGAAAGCCATCGCGGAGTTATATCAAACAACGCCGCAGAACATCACACTTCATATTAAGAACATTTATGAAGAAGGAGAACTATCGTTGGAGTCAACTTGTAAGGAATACTTACAAGTTCAAATCGAAGGAAAAAGAGAAATAAAACGCAGCACCAAGCACTACAATTTGGAGTTGATCATTGCTATCGGCTACCGCGTCCGCTCGCACAGAGGTACACAGTTCAGACGTTGGGCAACAGAACGGCTAAACGAATATCTTGTCAAAGGTTTTACGATGGATGATGAGCGCTTGAAAGACATGCGCCATTTCGGGCAAGACTATTTCGACGAACTCCTTCAGCGAATTCGTGACATACGTGCATCCGAGAAAAGATTTTATCGCAAAATTACAGATATCTACGCCACTTCTGTTGACTACGATCCCAACGCCAGCATGTCCAAGGAATTTTTTGCGACTGTGCAGAACAAACTTCACTTTGCCATTCATGGACATACAGCGGCAGAGCTGATTGCCGAGCGAGCAAACGCAGAAAAAGATAATATGGGACTAACAAGTTGGAAAGGCAACAAAGTTAGGAAAAGCGATGTAACAGTAGCTAAAAATTATTTGACCGACAAAGAATTGCAGTCATTAAATCGCATTGTAACGATGTACTTGGACTATGCGGAAGACCAAGCGGAACGCCAGTCCCTCATGTACATGAAGGATTGGATTGATAAGCTAAATTCATTTTTGAAGTTTAATGAACGTGAGATTTTAACGAATGCAGGTAAAATTTCACAAGAAGTTGCGGAGAAATTGGCTACAGCGGAGTATGAGAAGTACAATCAGCATCGATTAGCGATTGATGATGAAAGCGACGATTTTGATGAGTTCGTGAAGAACAATCAATTAGATAAGCGTTAGCTTTTTTTACTGTTATGTTGCGTGTTTCCCTGAAAGATACAGAAAAAGGTACACCCCCTCATTTTTCTTGAGTGGCTGTACCTGTTCTGTATCAACGGGGCTTTTTCAGTAGTCTCCTAAAGTCGAAACCCTCTCTTTTTTGAGCCATCCGTTGCGGCTACTTTTTCGGCAATCCGTTGACCGGGTTGCCCAGAAGCGGGGTGGACAGCACGTAGATGCCGTGGTTGGAGAAAGCCCACACGAGGTTGCGATCCCACTCGACGAAAATGCTGTGCACCGGATTGGAGTGCTCGCTCTGCTCGAAGCCGCTGCCGTCGTTGCTCAAGTATTCTCCGGACATTTTTGGCACAAAGTAAGCGCCAATCGTCGGTTTGTTCGGGTCTTTCAGGTCAAAGACTTGCACGCCTGCGTTGTAAAAGGCGTACGGCATGACCGTTTGGCTAGGCGTGCCCGGCTGAATCGCCGCGTAGCCGCTGCGCTTCGGTCCGAAGCTGCCGCGACGCTGGCAGTAGTCTGTGAACGGAGCGTCGCTTGGCGGCGTAGGCCGTGGCAAGGTCATGGCGATTTTCGGTTTCAGCGGGTCGCGAACGTCGATCGCATAAATTTCCTTGTACGGCTCGTGGCAGTCTTCGCCAAGCGGGTAGCCGCTGTAATAGACCATTCCGGTCGTCTCTACTTTGGTCACATCGATATTGTCGCCTTCCGTACCGCTCACACTCATCGGCATGTCGATATGGGATACGGCTTTCATGTTGTTCGGATCGCTGATGTCCACTACCCAGAAGCCGTAGCCGCCCATCGCTGCATAGCCGTACTTGCCGCCCTGTTCAACCGGCTTCGGAATGAACAGCGGCATTCTCGCGCCCATCCAGGTCGTCTTGTTGCCTGCACGCGGGTTTTTGTTATATTCCGCTTCTTCCCCTTTGCGCTGTCCAGGCACCCACCATGTATCCAGACGTTTTGGCTTGGTCGGATCGGAGACGTCAAAGGCCAATTGTCCTGCGGAGTACAGATAGCTTTTGTACTCGGTATTGGAGAAGCTGTCGTCCGGCGCTCCGGCGATAAACAAATATTTGTCGCCGTTATACACAGGCACATCCAGACCGCCCGAGCCTTGCTGTACGGCATCGCCAGGCTTCGCCTTCGGGTCAAGCGCCGTTTCGGAGAGCAGCTTCCAATCGGTAAACAGCGGGCTGGTTACTTCATAAATCCGGAAGCCGCGCAGCATTTCGCGTTTTTTGATCGCTTCCACTTCTTCGGGATTGGTGTATTTGTTGGACAGTACACCGTAGCGCGGCACTTCGTAAACTTGCACAGCGATCAGCTTGCCGAGTTGTTTGTTGTACTTGATCGTCATCGGTCCAAACTGGTGTTCTACTTTGGTGTCAAAGTTTTTGTACGCGATGCGCTTGGCATTGCGCGGATCAGTAATATCGTACACGTTGTACATCGTCGTTTCGTAGTCGTACAAATAGCGGCGGCCATTCAAGTCAAAAGTGGCTTGCCAGCTGTGGCCCCACCCTGCCACGTACGGGTAAAATCCTTCGACTTTCATGTTTTTGATGTACTGGTTTTGATCCAAATAAGGCAAGCTTCCGTTGAACGGCTGCGGCCCTTCGTTGTCCGGCGTAGCAGTCGGGTGCTTGAACTTGCCTGTTTTGACATCGTACCCCCACGTACCAGCCGCAGGCTCCGCCGGTTCGCCAGGGAGCAGCTTGTGCTCTGCTTTTGGATACGGCGGCGGCGCATCAGGCGCATTCACATTCAGCCCGGTACGCGGAGCGGTAAAGCTGTTTGACTGAGCCTCTCCCGCAGCATTTACGGCTGTCAACGGAATGAGCGAGCCTACCGCGAGCGCAGTGGCAAGCCATGCACTGACGACTCGCTTTGTCTGCTTGTTCTTCATCGAATTTCCCCCCTACCTTTTCTCTCAACGTTTTATGAAAGTCTGGATGTTACGATGGGATGTCTTTCTTGTCGCTTGCGCCTTGCTTGCCCATGTTGACGGACGCTTCATAGGCAGCCGGGTTTGCCTTTTTCCAGATGAAGTAGGCGATCGTGATGAGCAGCAAAAGCGGGAAGCCCATAGTCAAGGTGTCCTTAAATTCCGGCTGGAACCAGGTCGAGAGTACGACGCAAGCCAGTAAAACAGCTCCGATAATCGTCAAGTACGGGAAGCCGATCATTCTCACTGGCAGTTTGCGACCGCCCATTTCCTCCCATTTGCGGCGGAAAAACAAGTGGGTGACAAAGACCATGAACCAGGCGAACATGGCACCGAAGCTGGAAAGGGAGATCATCACGACGAACGACTGGTCAGGTGCGACGATGTTGATAATCGAGGCGATGGCAATTCCGATGGTGGACAGCGCCAGCGCTTTGACCGGAACGCCTTTTTTGCTCAGCTCTCCGAGTTTGGCAGGAGCGAAGCCTGCGCGGGACAAGGAAAATACCATGCGGGTAGAAATGTACAGCTGGCTGTTCATCGCAGACAGGGCAGCCGTGAGCACGACGAAGTTCATGATGCCAGCCGCGCCCGGAATATTGATAATTTGAAATACTTTGACAAATGGACTCGCATCACTTCCGGCATTTTGCCAAGGAACGATCATCAGCATCAAAGCGAGCGTCATGATGTAGAACAGGACGAGACGAACGACTGCCGACTTCAACGCCATCGGAACCGCTTTTTCCGGTTCTTTCGCTTCTCCAGCACTGACCGCGATCATTTCAATGCTGAGATAGCTGAACAAGGAGATGAAAATGGCGATCCACATGCCCCACATGCCATTCGGGAAAAAGCCTCCGTTGTTCGTGAAGTTTTGCGGGCCGATCTCCGGGTTCGCGCTACCGCCGAATACGACATAAGCTCCGAATACGATAAACAAAATAATGGCAGCGACTTTAATCATAGAGAACCAGTATTCGACGGTGCCGAACAAATTGACACTGGTAGCGTTTACATAAAGCAGAACGGCTGAGAAGATGAGAATCCAGATGATGCCTGGAACGTCAGGGAACCAGTATTTCATGTAGACAGACATCGCAGATACTTCGGTTCCTATCGCGCAGACCAGACTGAACCAGTACGCGTAGCGGACGGAAAAGCCTGCCCACGGACTCACGTAACGCTCCGCATGGGCGCCAAACGAGCCTGTCGTCGGATGAGCTACCGTCATTTCCGCGAGGCAGCCCATCAGCAGCAGTGCGATCACGGCCCCGATCAAATAGCTGACAATTACGCTCGGTCCGGCAAAGCCAATCGCCATCCCGCTTCCCAAAAACAACCCCGTACCGATTGCGCCGCCGATGGCAATCATGGCGAGCTGGCGGGTGGTTAACCCGCGCTGCAGCCCTTTTTCACGTTCCATGATGTCTTGAAATTGATTTTGATTTGCCAAGTGCACTCACTCCTTTAACCAAGCGCTTAGGCGACAACCCCGCGCTTGTTTTCGAATTTTTCGTAGCGCTTTTCTTGCATGATCGCTTTTAACACTTGCACGCTTTCCCAGACTTCGCTGTACGTCGTGTAGAAGGCAACCGGAGCCAGGCGAATGATGTTCGGCGCGCGGAAGTCCGGAATGATCCCGCCCTCTTTCAACGCCTTGCAAATTCGCACCGCTTCTTCGTGTTCCAGGCTGACGTGACCGCCGCGGCGTTCGTCCTCTGTCGGATTCGCTACGGTAAAGCCCATGCCAGCCAGCTCCACTTCCATCAAATCCATCATGTATCTCGTAAGCTTGAGCGACTTTTCGCGGAGCTTCTCGATCGGCACTTCCTGGAACATTTCCAGCGAACCGAGCAGCGGTGCGACGCTTAGCATGTTCGGCGTTCCCAATTGATAGGCACCAGCCGTCTCGCAGACGTCCAGCGTATGTTCCATATCGAACTGTTTGTCTTTTTTCGAGCTGTACCAGCCTGTCAATCCCGGTACTCTGCCAAAATGCTTGCGGTTGACATACAGGCTTCCTACGCAGCCAGGGCCGCCGTTCAGGTACTTGTAGTTGCACCAGTAAGCGAAATCCACTTCCCACTTGCTGAAGTAGTGCGGGATGGCTCCTACCGAGTGGCAGCCGTCAAAGCCGATCAGGATGCCTCTCTCGTGAGCTGCTTTGGTCAGACGTTCGATATCGAGCAGTTGTCCGCTGCGGTAGAGCACAGTCGGCAAAATGACGAGTGCGACTTCCTCTGTCATCGCGCTGATAATGTCGTCTTCTTCAATGAGACGGCCGTCCCGGGAAGCGATGCGAACCAGCTGTTCATCCGGATTCAAGCCGTGCAGTTTGATTTGGCTTTGCAGGGCGTAAATGTCGGTCGGGAAGTCAAGCTCTGTCGCAATGATTTTCGTTCTTTTCCCTTGCGGCTGATAAAAAGTCGCTGCCAACTGATGCAAGTTGACGGTGGTAGAACCAGTCACAATGACTTCCTCCGGTTCAGCCCCGACGAGCGACGCACTCATTTCCCCCAATTTTTCTGGCAGGAAAAACCACGGATGCTGTCCTGTCGTCCAACCGTCAATGCCAAGCTCTTTCCAAGAAAGCATGATGTCCTGCAAGCTTTTCTCTGCTCGTTTTGACATAAGTCCCAGCGAATTGCCATCCAGGTACATGGCAGGCAGCAAGTAAAACTCTTCGCGGTATTTTGTCAACTCGTCCTGGGCATCCAGCTGTTGGGCGTAGCTTTGTGTTAGTGGGATAGATGATTGAGACATGAGTGACCTCCTTGATTTTCCGTTACAGGGAACGGGATTGTTCTTTTGTGACTCCCCCCGCGCCCCAGTGGGAAGGGGGAACCTCTGTTACCAGTACACGGACTTGCTCCGGCTTCACCTGCAAGCTATCTGTGATGGCTTGAGTAACGCCCTCAATCATTTGTCTGATCTGTTCTTTGTCTCGGCCTTCCAGGATGGACACCTGTACGATTGGCATGAACATCACCTCTGTCTTTTCAACAAGCTGTAAAGCCGCTGCCTCGGTTGACTATGTTGCCGGTCTACGCCTGGCAGCCGAAGGAGACACTGCCCAAACCGTCGACCGTCACGGTAATGACGTCACCCGGTTCAAAGGCAATCGCTTCTGTGATCGCACCGGACAACACAATCTGGCCTTTTTTCAAACCAAGTCCGCGCTCGCCCAGCTTGTTGACTGCCCAGGCCATTGCCGCTGCCGGCGATCCCAGCACGGCCGCTCCGGAGCCTGTCGTCTGAGTCACGCCATTTTTGCTCATGACCACACCTGTTAACGCGAGATCAAATTCGTGGGGCGATACCCATTTGCTGCCTACCAGAAAAGCGGAAGAAGAGCAATTGTCCGCCACGACATCCGGGAGGGTGAAACGGAAATTTTCATAGCGGCTGTCGATGATTTCGATGGCTGGCGCGACATAGCGCGTGGCGCGCAGCACATCTTCGGCCGTCACGGCTGTTCCCGCCAAATCTTCGCCCATGAGAAACGCGATTTCCGGCTCTGCCTTGGGATGGATGAAGCGTTGGCAGGAAAGCGGCTCCCACTCCAGCGCGAGCATCCCGTCTGTCAGGTAGCCGTAAATAGCTTCGTGCACCCCCATCATTTGCTGCTTGGCCCTGCTGGTCAATCCCAGCTTCAAGCCGATGCAGCGCTCACCATCAGCTTCCATTCGCGCAATCAGCTGCGCTTGAATCTCATAGGCAGTCTCGATGGGCAAGTCAGGGTACTTCGCCGTCAGCTTTTCCACCTCACGCCGTTCCCGTTGTGCCCTAAGTAAATATTCGACCAGCTCGCTTTGCACTTCCTGCGTCACTGTCATCTGTCATCCCCCTGCCTTTTGCAACTTCGCCAGTTCAGCCGCGACATCGATGATCATGTCTTCCTGTCCGCCGACGGCTTTGCGCCTGCCTACTTCCAGCAAAATGTCGCGCGGATCGACGCCAAACCGTTTTCCCGCCCGCTCTGCGTGCAAAAGGAAGCTGGAGTAAACTCCGGCATAGCCCATCACGAGGCTGCCCTTGCGGATTTCCTGGGAGTGCGGCATGATCGGGCCAACGATCTCTTCGGCGACGTCCATCAGTTTGTACAAATCAATCCCGATGTCCATTCCCATGCGATCCAGCACCGCAATCAACACTTCCGTCTGTGCGTTGCCCGCTCCGGCTCCCAGACAGCGGAGACTGCCGTCAATCCGGGTCGCCCCTTCCTCCAGCGCAACCAAAGTGTTGGCGATCGCCACCGACAAGTTGTTATGCGCGTGAAAGCCGATTTCGATGTCCAGCGATTGGCGCAGCGCGCGAATGCGTTCCCGTACCTGATCAGGCAAAAGCGCTCCCGCCGAATCGGTCACGTATACCGCCTCGGCACCGTAGCTCTGCATCAGCTTCGCTTGCTCGACCAGCTTTTCGACCGGGGCAGAGTGGGCCATCATCAAGAAGCCGCACACTTCCATTCCCAGCTCGCGCGCAATGTGAATGTGCTGCGCAGATACATCGGCTTCCGTCACATGGGTCGCTACCCGAACCAGTCCCGCCCCGCGGTTTTGCGCTTCCTTCAGTTCATGTACCGTACCGATGCCCGGTATGAGCAACACCGCGACTTTCGCTTGTTTGCACGAAGCAACTGCCGCTTCAATCAGTTCCATCTCACCGACGAGAGAGCGTCCGTACTGGATCGTCGAACCGCCCAGACCGTCTCCGTGGCTGACTTCGATGTAAGGGACGCCTGCATCGTCCAGCCCTTTGGCGACAGCCTGCACCTGCTCGCGCGTGAACTGATGGGCAACGACGTGGCTGCCGTCGCGCAAGCAAACCTCTGTTATTTTGATTGGTTTATCGCTATTCCGTTCCAAGGCTAACCCCTCTCCCATCCAAAAGATGACGGGCGACCTCTTCTCCCACCCGCACGGCCGCGGCCGTCATGATGTCCAAATTGCCTGCGTAAGGCGGGAAATAATCTCCCGCACCCTCGACCTCCAGGAACACGGTTACGCGATTTTCTTCAAACAGCGGCTCCTGCTTCAATCGGTAGCCAGGAACGTACTGTCTCACTTGCTCGACCATTTCCGCAATCGACTGGCGGATCGCCGCCTGATCCATCTGCTTGACTTCGCAATACACCGTGTCGCGCATCAAAATGGGCGGTTCCGCAGGATTGAGGATGATGAGCGCCTTGCCTTGATCCGCTCCCCCGACTTGCTCCAGTCCTTGGCGAGTCGTCACGGTAAACTCGTCGATATTGGCACGCGTTCCCGGGCCTGCGCTTTTGCTGGCAATCGTCGCCACGATTTCCGCATAGCTGACATCGGCTACCCGGTTGATCGCATAGACGATCGGGATCGTCGCCTGACCGCCACAAGTGATCATGTTGACGTTGGCTGTTTCTTTTTCCAGCTGCTCCTGCAGATTTACCACCGGACAGACGAAGGGGCCGCGAGCTGCCGGAGTCAGGTCAATCGCTACCTTGCCCAGCTCCTTCAGCGCTTTTGCGTGACGCACGTGCGCTTTTGCCGAGGTGGCATCAAACACGATCTCCGCCATGTCAGGCTGATCTACAATCGCCTGTATCCCGTTGGCAAATACCGCATATCCCCGCTCTTTTGCCCGCTGTAAACCATCCGAGTCGGGATCAATCCCGATGACGGCTGCGATCTCGATTTCCCTGCTTCTCTCCAACTTGTACATCAGGTCGGTCCCGATGTTTCCTGAACCCAAGATGGCCGCCTTGATTTTTCTCACAGTATGTCTCCTCTCTAACGAAACGTCACGGTTACGGCACCCAATGCGCCAAAGCTGGCCGTGACGACATCTCCCTCTTGAACAGCGACAGCAGCAGACAGCGCTCCCGGCAAAATCAGTTCGCCCGCCTTCAGGCTGATGCCAAATTCATGCAGCTTGTTTGCCAGCCAGGCCACTGCGTGCGCCGGATGACCGAGCGCCGCTGCTCCTGCTCCATTTCCCACTTCAAGCTCATTTTTGTACATCGCCATTCCCACGCTGCGCAAATCCAGACCCGCCAGGCGCGTGCGCTGATCGCCGACCACGACAAGCGCCGAGGAACCGTTGTCCGCTACCGTATCGACGAGCTTGATCTTCCAGTCGGCAATCCGGCTGTCGATGATCTCCAGCGTCGGCACCACATATTCGGTCGCCATCAGCACGTCGAGATAGTTGACGTTTGGCCCCTGCAAATCCGCTCCGAGCACGAAGCCGATCTCCGCCTCCACTTTCGGAAGCAAAAGCCTGTTCACCTCGACAGTCCCGTTGTTTGACACCAGCATGTTGTCGAGCAAATGACCGTAATCCGGCTCATTCACACCGAGCATCCGCTGCATCGCCAGGCTGGTCAGCCCGACTTTTTTGCCGATGACTGCCCGACCGCTGTCGAGCTTTTTCTCCAACACCTTGAGCTGGATGCGATACGCATCGCTTGCCTCCAAGCCTGCAAAGCGTTCCGTTATCGGCGCCACTGGCTGGCAGCTTTGCTCGGCCGCCAGCAGTTCTTGCGCGATTGTCTCCACTAAGCTCCCCATCTTCTGACCACCTTTCGACTCTCCCCGCTGCCTACAGCTTCATCGTCACGGTTTTGGCTTCGGTATAAAATTCAAAGCTGTGGCGTCCGCCTTCCCGGCCGATTCCGCTCGCTTTCGATCCGCCAAAAGGCGTGCGCAGGTCGCGGACGTACCAGCAATTGATCCACAACAAGCCCGAGTTGATGCCTGCCGCGACGCGGTGCGCCCGGCGCAAGTCGTTCGTCCAGACCACCCCTGCCAGTCCGTAGATGGAATCGTTGGCGATCCGAATCGCGTCTTCTTCTGTTTTGAACGGGATGACGACCAGTACCGGGCCGAAAATCTCTTCCTGGGCCACCCGCATTTTGTTATCGACATCGTACAGGACGGTCGGCTCGTAAAAATTGCCTTTGTCCAGGCCCGCTACGCGCTTGCCGCCATGTGCCAGCTTCGCCCCTTCGGCCAAGCCAATCTGCACGTACTCATCGACGGTTTCCAGATGGCTTTTGGAGACGAGCGCGCCCATGTCTGTGTCTGGAGCCAGCGGATCGCCGACTTTGATCTTCTGCACGGCGGCCACGAACTTTTCCAAAAATGGCTCGTACACCGTCTCTTGCACCAAAAGTCTGGAGCCAGCCAGGCAAATCTCGCCCTGATTGCGGAAAATCGCCTCTACGGAGCCTTTTACCGCTTCGTCCAAGTCCGCGTCCGCAAACACGATGTTCGCCGATTTTCCGCCCAGCTCCAAAGAGACGGGAATCAGCTCGGCGGCTGCGTTTTTCATGATCGTTTTGCCTGTCGTCGTCTCGCCGACAAACGAGATGCGGCGCACATGCGGGTTGGTGGTCATGGCCGTCCCGACCGTTCCGCCTGGTCCCGTCAAAATATTCAGAACGCCAGCAGGAAGGCCAGCTTCGTTGGCGATCTCACCGAGCATGAGTGCCGACAAGGGCGTATACGACGCCGGTTTGACCACGACGGTATTGCCTGCCGCCAGCGCCGCAGAAGCTTTCCACGTCATCTGCATGAACGGCAAATTCCACGGGATGATCAGGCTGGTCACGCCTGCCGGAGCGTATTTGGCGTACGACATGAAGTTGCCTTTGTCGTAGTGCTCATGGTGGACATACTTCGCCATTTCCGCAAAGAACCGCAGGTTTTGCGCCGCTCGCGGGATATCGAAGCCAAGGCTTTCCTTGATCGGTTTGCCGACGTCGAGCGTTTCGACTGTCGCCAGCTCTTCCACGCGTTCCATCACCAGATCAGACATCCGGCACAAAATTTCCGCGCGTTCCTCGGCCGATTTTTTGCTCCACACGCCGCTCTCAAAAGCAGCCTGTGCTACTTCAATCGTCCTGTTTGTATCGTGTACGTCTGCGCAAGCCACTTCCGCCAGCTTCTCGCCCGTGGCCGGATTGATCGTGTCAAACGTTTCGCCGGACTGCGCATCGACGTACTCGCCGTTGATAAACAGCTTGGCATTTTTCACGTGAATGCTGTTCATAGTTCCCTCCTGCCTAGTCCTCGATCTCCAGTACCATCTCGATTTCGACTGCCGTATTGTTCGGAAGCTGGGCCATGCCTACCGCAGAGCGACCGTGCTTGCCCGCCTCGCCAAAGACGGCAACCAACAGATCGGAAGCACCGTTCATCACTTTCGGCTGGTCGGTAAACTCTTCCGTCGAATTGACAAATCCCAATATTTTGACGACTCTTTTCACTTTTCCCAGATCGCCAAGCTCCGCCTTGACCGCTGCAAGCACGTTCAGCATGGACTGACGGGCTGCCAGGTAGCCTTCCTCGACGGTCAAGTCTCTTCCCAGCTTGCCTTTGTACTGATCCACTCCCTGTCCTGCCGTAAACAACAGATTGCCTGTGCGGACGCAAGCTACGTAGTTGCCCACTGGCGTACGGAGCTGCGGAAGCGAAAGCTGCAAGGCAGCAAGATTTTCCTCCGGTGTCTTTGTCTGTTCTCCCACTCCTACCTCTCCTCTCACACTTTCAAAAATCTCAATGCATTGCCGCCGAGCATGGCGACTTTTTGTTCTTCTGTCAGCCCTGGCGTCTCGTCGATGACTTTGCCCGGCGGAAGCTCGCGCAGCAAGAACGGATAGTCGGTGCCCATGACGATTTTTTCGTGGCCGAACCTTTCGATCAAAAGCCGGATATTCAACGGCTCGTAGTTCAGCGAGTCGAAGTAAAAGTTTTGTGTGTAATGACTCGGCGGACGCTCCGTCACGCGCAGGTGCGGCCACACGTTCCAGCCTTGGTCGAGACGCGGCAGGATGTACGGAAAAGAACCGCCGCCGTGCGCAAAGCAGACGCGCAAATTCGGGAATTTCTCGATGACTCCGCCGCCGACCAGACTCGCTGCGGCAAGCGCGGTTTCGCTCGGCATTCCGACGGTGTACATGAAGTTGTGGCGCGGCATCCGCTCCCGGCCCAACGTCTCCCACGGGTGGACAAACAGCGGCACGTCCCACTTCTCGCACATCTCAAAAAACGGCAGGAAGGCTGGATCGTCGAGGTTTTGCCCGTTGATGTTCGAACCGATCTCGATCCCTTTCAGCCCTAGTTGATGAATGCAGCGATCCATCTCGCGAATCGAGCTTTCCACATCTTGCAAAGGAACGGTTCCGAGTCCGATGAACCTGTCGGGATATTGACGCACTGTATCGGCGATAAAGTCGTTTTGCAGGCGGGCCATCGCTTCTGCCGCCTCGCTCGGCGCCCAATAGGAAAAGGTGACGGGAATCGGCGAGAGCACTTGCATGTCCACGCCTTCCGCGATCATGTCCGCGATCCGCTTTTGCGGGTCCCAGCACTGATCGGTAATCTCCCGAAACAGCTTTCCGCCGACCATGATGTTCGCTCCGCACGAGCATGTCGGCTGCAGGGTCGGCCAACGCTCTCCGCCGTATTTTTGCGAAAAGTCAGGTAAATCTGCCGGGATGATGTGCGTGTGAAAATCTATTCTGGCTGCCATTCCTTCACTTCCTCCGACGCTACATGACCGCAGTTTTTGCATGTGCGCAAATCTTCGCTACCGTTGAAAGTGTGGATCGCTTCTTTCACCTGTTTTTCGATATCTGTCAGCTGCACGCGGGTGCGGTGCATCTCCTGGTCGCACTTCTCGCAAAACCAGACGAAATCTTCCAGCTCGCCTTCATCCCGGTTGCGCTCGATGACCAACCCGATCGTATCTGCTACACGGTGCGGGGAATGCGGAACATTCGCTGGCAACAGGAACATTTCTCCCTCGCGTACCGTGATGACCTCGCGCTTGCCTTCGGCGTTGATGATTTCCACGTAGCAGTCGCCCTTCAGCTGATAAAAAATTTCCTCGGACGGATCGACGTGGAAGTCGCGGCGTTTGTTTGGCCCGCCCAGCACCATCATCATCAGTTCGGCGTCCTTCCAGACGACTTTGTTGTTGACAGGCGGTTTCAGGCTGTCTTTATTCTCATCGATGAACTTCCAAATATTTATTGGTTTTGTGATAGTGCTCATATCGGACACGCTCCTTTTCGTATTTGAAAAATGATTCTCTCACCAATTGCAGGAGGTTTGAGTATGGTTGGCGAATGGTTCTCAGATAGACTTCTCTTTGTGGTGTTTTCGGCTGGCCGCTTGAAAACTGCTCCAACAAGGGGGAAGTCTCTTTTTGTTGCCCATCAGCCTCGATACCCAAACCGTCTGGAAACCGCCAGCGCAGCTTGCTTGACCTCGTGAATGAACGTCGCCATTTTGTCGTCGGAGAAGCGATGTTTGGGACCGGCGCAGCTTATGGAGGCGATCACTTTCCCTTCATGGTTGAAAATCGGCGCTGCCACGCATTTCAGGCCGATCTCGATCTCTTCGTCGTCGATGGCGTACCCTTGCTCGCGAATCTTGCCCAGCTCTTGCTTGATCGCGTCCGGATCAGTCAGCGTAAACGGCGTGAATGCCGTCATCTCCGCTTCTTGCAAAATGCGATCCACGGTCGCCTCATCCAAGTAAGCGAACAGCGCTTTCCCTACCCCTGTGCAATACATGGGAGCGCGCTTCCCCAGCATGGAGTACATCCGCAGGGCAGCAGGCCCTTCCACTTTTTCCACGTACACCACTTCGTCCTTGTCGAGCACGACCAGGTGAACCGTCTCTTGCAATTTCGCGACCAACTCTTGAATGATCGGGTAGGCGAGATTGCGCAGCTCCATGCCGCTGCCCACCAGGTTCCCCAGCTCGAACAGACGCAGTCCGAGCTTGTACTTTTGATCGGTCGGCTTTTGCTCCAGGTATCCTCTGTGCTCCAAGGTTTTGATCAAGCCGTGAACCGTGCTCTTCGAGAGTTGCAGCCGATCACTGATCTCCTTGACGCTCAGCTCCTGCTGCGCGAGGGAAAACAGCTCCAAAATATCGATGGCTCGATCCACAGATTGGATAAACTTTTCGCTCATGATCCCTCCTGTTCGTTCGATATTATCGAACGACATTCGATAATGTTGATTACATTTCTTATTATAGGCTCGATTTCCCAAATGCGCAATATACAATTTAGAGTTTTCTGTCATTTATGCGTTTTCATTATGGGAAAACAAAAAAAGAACCTCGCGTCATTCGTTGCACACGAGGTTCTTGCCTTATTGTCTGCCGATCCAGACGACCAGCGCGATTTGCAATAGACAAAACAGTGGGACAAAAAACAGGAAGGAGGCATGCCGGGTTTTGTGGCGGTGCAACAGCATCCCCGCCAGTGCCCCCGGTCCTCCTCCGAGAAAAGCGACGAGCAGAAGGCTGGCCTCGGGAATCCGCCAGCTTTTCCTTTTTGCCAGACGCTTGTCCGTGTACATCAGAAACCAGGCGTAGCCGTTCACAATCAGAGCGCCCGCTGCCGTGACAAACGGCTCGAAGCTGAAATACCCTCCGAGCACCAGCAGCCAGGCGAGCGCAAGCACCAGATTGCGATTGCGCCTGTGCGTTGCCACTTGTTCCAGTCTCATCGCTTATTCTCCTTTGGCCCGATACGCGCGATTGCTGATGATGAGCTTGCGCACGATCAACCAGGCGGCCAGTCCCACCACGACGACCAGCAACGCGTAAAACCCGTACTGGCGAATCATCCCGATAATCGCCTCTACGTTGTTTCCGAATACATAGCCGAGAAAGTAAAAAGCAATCGTCCAGACAAGCCCGATCGGATACGACAGCAAGGCATAGCGGCGGTACGTCATGCCTCCCAGCGCCACCAAATAAGGCACGACGTGGCGGACAACCGGAAAGAGATAGCTGATGCACAAGGCTGTCGTGCCGTATTTCTCCAGCAAGCCTGTCGATCGCTCTACAGCATGTCTCATCTTTTCGCTTTTGGACAGCCATTGCAAGATCGGCTTCCCAAAGTATTTTCCTAATAAAAAACCTATGGTCAATCCGGAAGCAACTCCCATGTACCCGGCCAAAAACGAGTAGAACGGGTCCAATAGGCCAATCGAGGCGAGAAAACCTCCCGTGGCGACGACCAGCTCATCCGGGATGGGCAAGCCGACAATCCCCAGCCAGAGCAGGAAAAAAATCGCAACGTAGCCGTATTGTTCGATGATTGACATCAGCAGGTTGATTTCCATGAGGCAAAATCCCCTATCTTTGCCACTGGCGGCAAAATTTCAGTCGACGGGCAGTGGCTGCGCGCAGTATGTGACTCTTAGTTATTACGTGTGAACATGCAAAAAGGTACTTGTCTATTTTGCAATAGATGAACCATTTTTATCAAGCGAAGAAATCATGGACAACACGACGCGCCGATCAACCAAGGTGTTTGAGCGCCTCTCGCTTGCTCAGGTTCGACAGCACAGTCCTTTCTGCAAAGCCACGCACTGCTTCGGGTTCTGTTTTAGCGTATTCCCTCAGGGACCAGCCTATCGCTTTTTGAATGAAAAATTGGTTGGACGCTGCACCCGACTCGATCAGGGAAAACAGCAGCTTTTGATCGGTCTTGGCCTTATAAGACAGCTGGAACAGGATCGCTGTTCGCGCAAGCCAGATGTCGTCTCCTTGCACCCACGCTGTCACATTCGGCCGGATCAGCCCGGGATGCAGGGAAAACAGCTTGCCTGTGGTATGAGCCGCCAAATAGTCGACCGTGTCCCACCACGACTTTGTAGTAATCCAGTGGACGATCCACGGCAGATGCTCAGGTGTCAGCTGCTTTTTTCGCTTCTCCAGCAAGTCCATCGCCACGTATTGATACTCGCGCTCAGCCAGCAGCGTGAACGGCAGAAGTGACGACAGCAAAATCGTTCGTTTCTTCTTTTTTATACGGATAGTACACGA
This sequence comes from Brevibacillus sp. FSL K6-0770, assembly GCF_038000275.1. Classification (NCBI taxonomy): domain Bacteria; kingdom Bacillati; phylum Bacillota; class Bacilli; order Caryophanales; family Paenibacillaceae; genus Brevibacillus; species Brevibacillus sp. FSL K6-0770. The sequence goes on along the minus strand of NZ_JBBOBQ010000001.1, from coordinate 1,655,884 downwards.
CAAGGGTAAAATCGCCTTCGATAATCTCTCCGGTTCTCATCCACTTCTCCACATCGAAGGTCACTTTCGCCGTTACGGTGTGCTTGAAGTAGTCTTTTTCCAGCGCAGCATGCGCGGCAAAGTCTTCGCGCAAACGGTCGCGCTGCTCGTAAACGGCAGCATACGTCAGCTGCATCGCTTCCTTGTCCATGATATCCTCCCACCACAGCTTGCGCGGGCGATGCTTCTGGTTGCGCAGGTAGTCGAATTTCATCAGGCTGAGCACGTGTTCCAGCCCTTCGACCTTTTGCTGCTCCAAAAAGGACTGCAAGCGAGTGAACAAATCTTCCAGCTGATGCCCGATGCGGCTCCAGCCTTGCTTTTCCCAATAGTCGCCAAACGTCTGGAAGAAGTCAAACGCCGTCTCGAACTGATTGGCCAAAAGCCATTCCAAGGTCAGATCCATCCGGTGCGCGTTCCAGTATTTCTCCAGCACGTCCTCCACCCGCTTGATCTTCTGCATATCCGCAAAAGACAGCACGTTGTTGCCCAAAATCTCGTAAGGCGCTTCATCCATAAACACATAGCCGTGTTGGGCAGCGCGCGCCCGCACTCCGGTTCCGCGCAGCATTTTCAAAAAGCCGAGCTGAAGCTCCTCCGGACGCAGGGCAAACACATCGTTGAACGTCTTGCGGAAGGAGTGATAGTCTTCCTCCGGCAAGCCCGCGATCAAATCGAGATGCTGGTCGATCTTCTTCGATTCCTTGATTTGCGTAACCGTTCTGGACAGACGGTCGAAGCGCTGGATGCGCTGCACCAGGCGGTTTGTTTCGTCATTGGTAGACTGGACGCCGATCTCGAAGCGGAAAATCCCCGGAGGCGCATTTTCCGTCAAAAAGTCCAGGACGTCCGCACGCAAAATGTCTGCCGTAATCTCGAACTGAAAAACGGTGCCGTTGTGATTGTCGATAAGGAACTGGAAAATCTCCAACGCATACTTTTTATTGATATTAAACGTACGGTCAACGAACTTAATCGTTTTGATGCCATGCTGAATCAATCGCAGCAAGTCTTCCTTCACCCGCTCCAGGCTGAAGTAGCGCACGCCATCTTCAATAGAAGAAAGACAGTACTGACACTTGAACGGACACCCCCGGGATGCCTCGAAATAGACGACGCGATTGTTCAGTTCGTCGAGATGATCCACAAATGGCGACGGAATCGCATCCATCTCTTCAATCTGTGCTCTCGGCATGGAAAAGCGAACGTACTCGTCGTCGCGATAGGCGATTCCCGCTACATCCCGCAGGCGAGGAGGCTGACCGCTGTTTTTCGCCTCCTGATAGGTTTGCAGCAGCGCAAGAAAAGTCTGCTCCCCTTCTCCGATGGCGATGACATCAATCTCCGGATGCTTTTTCATCCATTCGTCCGCATCGTAAGTCACTTCCGGCCCTCCGAGAATCACTGGAACATCGGGACATATTTTTTTCAATGTGCGGATCACGTCCAACGTCTCGCGGATGTTCCAGATATAACAGGAAAAGGCGACGAGATCGGGCTGTCGCTTGTAGATGTCCGCCACGATGTTGAGCGTCACGTCGTTGATCGTATACTCCACCAGCTCGATGCCCGGAAAAGCTTCCTGGGCGTAGCTGCGCAAATAGCGCAAAGCCAGTGAGGAGTGAATGAACTTGGCATTTAAGGTCGATAATACAATCTTCATGAATGAGTCTACTCTCCTTGCACAATCCGGCCATGCCACCAACCATCTGTGCTGCGACAGTCGGTGGAAAACCGAGCGATTTCCTTTCGTAACAGTACCACACGAGACAAGAACACGGCAAATCCTGTTCTGATCAGCGATTCAACTCTCGCACGACATGCCCCAGTTCCGGCACGATCAGGCGATTCATCGCCAGCTTGACCGCACCTGTCGATCCAGGCGTGGAGAAGATCATTTTTCCTCCCCGGGTGCCCGCGACTGCGCGACTGAGCATGGCCGCCGATCCGATATCTTCCGTAAAGCTCAGCATCCGAAACAGCTCGCCAAAGCCGGGCATTTCTTTTTCCAGCAAGCCGCGCACCGCTTCGAACGTGTTGTCGCGCGGCGATATGCCTGTCCCGCCGTTGAGCAAAATGACCTGCACGTCTGGATGCGCCACTCCTGCTTCGATAGCTGCGATCACCTCGGCAGGCTCGTCCTTCACGATCTGGTACAGGGCAACGTGATGACCTGCTTCGCCCACCAGTTGCTTCATTAATTGTCCGCTCTTGTCTGTCTCTTCGGTCCGCGTATCTGACACGGTGATGACCATGCACGTTACGTGTTTGGGCGACAATGCCTTGTGCTCCTGTGTGCTCATTTTGCGTCCTCCCCTTTTCCTGCTGGCGCATTTTCTCTCATTCTACCATTTTCCCTCAATCCGGTACGGCTCAACCGCGCGATTTCCGTGAAAACCTCTCGACGTTTTTCACACTTCTGCTACCCGAGATGGCGCGGTTTTCGATATAATGCTGATGACAGCTATTTTCGACAGACAAGGAGGCGTCCCCGGATGGCAGAACGCCCATTTTTTTCGTTCCATTTTCACAAGCAATCCCACACGCCCATTTATGTGCAACTAGCCGAGCAACTGAAAACAGCTATTCTGCGCGGAGCCTTTCTTGTAGACGGTCAGCAGTTGATTTCCCTTCGCGATATGAAAACCGTCAGCGGCTGCTCGCTGGAAACCGTCAAAAAAGCATACGATCACCTCGCATTGGAAGGCTGGCTGGAGGCGGTGCACGGCAAAGGCTACTACTTGACGCAACTGGCAAAAGAAGCGCGTCTGGAAAGCCGCCTGCCGCTCACCGACATTCCGATCGCTTCGCTCGCCGACTCTTCTCCCCGCCCTGGCGAAGAGCTGGTCAAGCGACTGCGCGGCGCCTTTTACGAGAGCCTGGCCGTACTGGACGAACCTTCGGCGCAAAAGAAACTCCGCCGCGCCCAAGCCGCCAAAGTATTTGCCGATCACCTGAGCAGAAGAGGCTTGCCGCACTCCCCTGAACGCGTGCTGCTGTTCAACCGGAGTACGAGCGGGTTCGCCTTTCTCGCCCAGCGCATCATGAATCCGCGCGATGTCGTCTACGTGGAGGAATACAGCTACCCCGTCTTTTTGCGCTTGCTCAGTCAGTGCGGCATCACGGTGCGTCCGATTCGGCTCGACGACGAAGGAGTCAGCATAGAAGCACTCGATCAGGAACAGGAGCACTACCCGGCCAACTGGCTCTTGATCAATCCGCACTATCATTTTCCTACCGGGATCAGCTACTCGCTGAAACGCAAGGAAGAACTGCTTGCCTGGGCCGAACGCCACAGCGTGCGCATCGTGGAAAACGACCACTACGGCGACTTGTGGTTCGAGGAGCCGAGCAAGCCGATTTACGAGATGGCTTTTCAGCAAAAAAGCCCTGTCGACGTGTACTACCTGCACTCTCTGTCCAAGACGCTGGCGCGCGATCTGCAACTCGGCGTCCTGATGCTGCCTTCTGATTTTGCCGAAGAGGAGCTGGAGCGCTACAGACAGATTGTCTCGATGACAGGCGCGGAGCCATCGCTCTTGGTCGTAGAGGCAGCCGTTACACTCCTCGGCGATCCCTGGTTTTACGAAAAGTATTTGCCGGATCACCGCGCTTTGTTCCAATCCCGCTTCCTTAGGCTTTGGAAGGAAAAACAGCAGGCTTTGCCGTCCCACGCCCGGATGTATCCGATTTCCGGCGGGCTGAATACGTGGATCGAATGGGGAAATCCGACTACGAACGCCACCGAGCTGGAAGAGCGGGTCGTAACCATCCTGCGGGAAGAAGGGCTTGAGCTTACGTGCGGCCATGCTTTTCGGGTAGCTGACGAGCCTGACGACACCAAGCGCCGCCCTGCTGTCCGGTTTCCGCTCGCCCCGCTGGAGGAGCGCGAACTGAAGCACTGGCTGCATCGTCTGGGGGCCGCCCTTTTGCGGTAATTTTTTCAGGGGAAACGCCATACTAAGGAAATACCGAGTTTTTCTCGCATCAAACCATTCACAATCGTATAAAGAAGTCGAGGTATGACCTACATGATCAGAAAATGGACTGACAAGCTACAGCTTGATCCCCCGAAAACACTCGTCCTTGGGTTCGCCCTGATTATCCTTCTCGGCACATTCCTGTTGACCCTGCCGAGCGCTACCGTCAACGGACAAGGACTGCCGTGGCTTGATTCTCTGTTCACCGCCACTTCGGCCACCTGCGTGACAGGTCTGGTCGTCGTGGACACCGGAACGACCTTTACGACTTTCGGTCAGATGGTCATCCTCTCGCTTATCCAAATTGGCGGTCTTGGCTTCATGACCGTCGCCACTTTCTTTTCCTTGATCATGCGCAAAAAAATCTCGTTGCGCGAGCGACTTATCTTGCAAGAGTCGCTGAACCAGATGACGATGGAAGGCGTCGTCCGTCTGGCCAAAATGATCCTGATTTTCACCGCGCTGGCAGAGCTGATCGGCGGGGTTTTGCTTTCGATCCGGTTCGCCTTCGACTTTCCTTTGCCAAAAGCGATCTACTTTGGCTTTTTTCACGCCATCTCCAATTTCAACAACGCCGGCTTTGACTTGATGGGCGACTTCGCCAGCCTGACGGGCTATGTAGACGATCCGCTCGTCACGCTCGTCGTATGCTTATTGATTATTCTCGGCGGGATTGGCTTTATCGTCGTCAGCGATCTGTACGAATATCGCCATACGCGCCGCCTGTCGCTGCATACCAAAGTCGTCTTGTCCACGACTGCCCTCTTGGTACTGGGCGGTACGGTGCTGATCTTCATTTTGGAGTATACGAACCCGAAAACGTTGCAGCCGCTCTCCATGCTCGGAAAAGTGCTCGGCTCGCTCTATCAGTCTGTGACGGCGCGAACGGCCGGGTCGAACACGCTGAGCATCGGCGACATGCGCCAGTCTTCGCTGTTCCTGATCATTTTGCTGATGTTCATCGGGGCTTCTCCCGGTTCCACCGGGGGCGGGATCAAGACGACGACGTTTGCCACGCTCATCGGTGCGGTCATCGCCCAGATCAAAGGGAAGGAAGACGTCATCTTTTTCCGGCAACGCATTTTGCCGCACATGATTTACAAGTCGCTGACCGTGACCATGACCGGGTTGTTCATCGTCATGGCCGTCACGATGGCTCTGTCCATTACCGAAGAAGGCGCACGTTTTGAAATGATTTTGTTCGAAGTCACGTCCGCTTTCGCCACGACCGGGCTATCGATGGGGCTGACCCCCAGTCTCTCCCCGATCGGCAAAACGCTGATCATTTTGACAATGTTTGCAGGACGGGTCGGGCCGCTGACGATCGCATTCGCACTGGCCCAACGCAGGCAGAAAGAATACTTCCGCTATCCAAAAGGCAAAATCACGATCGGTTGAATGAACGAACGAAAACCCTGCCAGTTGTCCGTTGGGACGCTGCGGCAGGGTTTTTCATCTTTTTCGTGCTTTTGCTTACTTATGCTGCAACTGTTTGGACAGCTCGTCGCGAACCAGTTGGCCCATTGCCACGGTGCCAATCGCTTTGCTCGGATCTGCTGCGATATCGCCTGTGCGGTGTCCGGCCTCAAGAACGGCCCACACGGCATTCTCGACCGCTGCCGCAGCCTCATCCATGCCGAGCGAGAGGCGAAGCATCATCGCTACGGAAAGAATCGTCGCCAGCGGATTGGCAATGCCTTTTCCGGCAATATCAGGCGCGGAGCCGTGCACAGGTTCGTACAGACCGAAGCTTCCCGCTGCCAGACTGGCAGAAGCGAGCATTCCGATCGATCCGGTCAGCATAGCCGCCTGATCGCTCAAAATGTCTCCAAACATGTTTTCCGTCACGATGACGTCGAACTGCTTCGGTGCGCGAACAAGCTGCATCGCGCACGAATCGACCAGCTGATGCGACAGCTCCACGTCAGGATAGTCGGCTGCAACACGCTCGGCTACTTTGCGCCAGAGGCGGGAGCTTTCCAAGACGTTCGCTTTGTCGACGGAGACGAGACGTTTTTGACGCTTGCGGGCGATATCGAAGCCCACGCGGATGATTCGCTCCACTTCGGCTTCGTTGTAGATGCACTGATCTTCCGCTACTTCTCCGTTCGGGCCGTCGTAGCGCTTTTTCTCCCCGAAGTAAATGCCGCCAGTCAGCTCGCGCACGACAATCAGGTCTACGCCGGAAACCACTTCAGGCTTGAGCGAAGAGGCGTCGACGAGCGAGCTGTGCATGGTCGCCGGGCGAATGTTGGCAAACAATCCAAGCGCTTTGCGAATGCCCAAGAGGCCAGTTTCCGGGCGCAGATGTCCCGGGTTTTGATCCCACTTCGGTCCGCCTACTGCGCCAAGCAGCACAGCGTCAGCTTGCTTCGTCAATGTGATGGTTGCTTCCGGCAAAGGAGTTCCGTCCGTGTCGATGGCAATTCCACCGATTCGGCCTTCCTCGCACGTAAATGTAACGCCTTCGCGCTCTCCTACAAGCTGAAGGACTTTGACTGCTTCCTGCATGATCTCCGGTCCGATACCGTCACCAGGAAGAACGGCGATGCGATAGTTTTTCTTCATCGTTTATCCCGCATTTCTTTTCTGTAATGGTTTTTCGTTCCTTGCTGGTTCCTGTTCCTATCCAATACGCTTTCTTTCTAGTTCACAGCCACTGGTACCGATTCCCCGCGACGCTCCAAAATTTTGTTGATGGCGCGTATATAGGCAATCGCGCTCGCTTCCAGCACGTCCGTACTGACTCCACGGCCCGTAACCGTCAGCTCGCCCTGTTGCAGACGGACATACACTTCGCCGAGCGCATCCTGGCCATGCGTAACCGAAAGAATTTTGTAGTCAATCAAAGTGACTTCTTCTCCAGTCGCACGGTCGATCGCTTTGTAGATCGCATCGACGGAACCATTGCCAATCGCTGCTTCTTCTACGACCGAATCGTCAGCCCGCTTGAGACGAACGCTGGCGGTCGGCACGGAAATGTTGCCGTAGGCGAGTTGAACCGATTCCAGCTGGAACGCTTCCTGGCCGCGAACGATTTTGGTATCGATCAAGGCAAGAATGTCGTCGTCCGTAATTTCCTTTTTCTTGTCGCACAATGCTTTGAATGCGGCAAAAGCGGCGTTTACTTCCTCTTGGTCGAGGTGGTAGCCCAGTTCCACCAGCTTTTCCTTGAAAGCGTGACGGCCCGAGTGCTTGCCGAGAACCAGTTTGTTTGACTTGAAGCCGACCGACTCTGGACGAATAATCTCGTAGGTGGTAACTTCCTTCAAAACGCCATCCTGATGGATACCGGATTCGTGCGCAAAAGCGTTCGCTCCTACGACGGCCTTGTTGCCCGGCACGATCATTCCCGTCAAACGGCTCACCAACTGGCTGGTCCGCGCGATTTCCTTCAAGTGCAGCTTGGTTGTCGCCTGGTAGTAATCTTTGCGAGTCTCAAGAGCGAGCGCGACTTCTTCCAAGGCAGCGTTGCCGGCGCGTTCACCGATCCCGTTGATCGTGCCTTCCACTTGGGTCGCCCCGCCTTCTACCGCTGCCAAACTGTTCGCGACAGCCATTCCCAGGTCATCGTGGCAATGACAGCTCAGGCGGATTCCGTCTGTAGCCGGCACGCGCTTTTTCAACTCGCGGAAAATGTTTCCGTACTGATAAGGCGTCATGTAGCCAACCGTGTCCGGAATATTGACAGTCGTAGCCCCAGCCTTGATGACTGCCTCCACTACCTCGGCCAAAAAGTCGATCTCTGTACGCGCTGCATCCTCAGCAGAAAATTGTACTTCCGTGAAATACTTTTTCGCATACGTGACTGCCTCCACCGCACGAGCAAGGACTTGCTCCTTGCTCATGTTCAGTTTGTACTGGCGGTGGATCGGAGAGGTTGCAAGAAAGACGTGGAGGGATGCGTTTTGCGCGTTGCGCAGCGCTTCGTACGCCTTATCCATGTCGTCTTTGACGGCACGTGCGAGACTTACGATGGTGGAGTTTTTCACCCGCTTCGCCACTTCGGCCACAGACTTTTGGTCGCCCGGGGAAGCAGCCGCGAAGCCGGCCTCAATTCTGTTTACGCCCAGCTTTTCCAGTTGGAGGGCGATCTCCACCTTTTCGTTCGTGCTAATGTTGACGCCCGGAGACTGCTCCCCATCACGTAATGTCGTATCAAAAATCTCAATGGTCCGCATGAACTTTTCACCTCCACATTTTTTCCTACATTATATATGTCTCTTTGTAACGATCCTTATTGACCGATTTTCGCTTCTTCTTTTTTCGTGTCTTTGTTCAGCCAAGACATCATGCCGCGCAGTTGTTGACCTACTACTTCGATGCCGTGTTCTGCTTCCAGACGGCGGCGGGAAGTGAAGCCAGGGCGGTTCGCTTGGTTTTCCAAGATCCAGTTGCGAGCGAAAGTACCGTCTTGGATTTCAGCCAGCACTTTTTTCATTTCTTTGCGAGTCTCGTCTGTGATGATGCGGCGGCCTGTGCTGTAGTCACCGTATTCCGCTGTGTCACTGATCGAGTAGCGCATGCGAGCCAGACCGCCCTCGTACATCAGGTCGACGATCAGCTTCAGCTCATGCAAGCACTCGAAGTAGGCGATCTCAGGGGCGTACCCTGCTTCTACCAGCGTATCGAATCCTGCTTTTACCAGCTCGCTTGCTCCGCCACACAATACCGCTTGCTCACCGAACAGGTCTGTTTCTGTCTCTTCACGGAAGGTTGTTTCGATTACGCCTGCTTTGGTGCAACCGATTCCGCTGGAGTAGGCCAGAGCGAGGTCTTTCGCATTGCCAGTCGCATCCTGATAGATCGCGATCAGACCAGGTACGCCGAAGCCTTCTTGGTATACGCGGCGAACGAGGTGACCAGGGCTTTTCGGAGCGGACATGATGACGTCAACGTCTGCTGGCGGCACGATTTGCGCATAGTGGATGTTGAAGCCGTGGGAGAAGCACAGTGCTGCGCCGGATTTCAGGTTTGGCGCGATCTCGTCGCGGTACACTTGCGCCTGGCGCTCGTCTGGCATCAAGATTTGCACAACATCAGCGCGCTTGGTTGCTTCTGCTACCGTCAAAACTTCAAAGCCGTCTTTAGCCGCTACATCCCAGGATTTCCCGGGGCGCAGACCTACTACTACTTTATAACCGCTGTCGCGTAGGTTTTGTGCTTGCGCATGGCCTTGGCTGCCGTAGCCGATGATCGCAATTGTTTTGCCACGCAGTACCTCTTTGTTTACGTCCGCTTCATAATACATTTTTACCATTTGTGTAGCCTCCCTGAAATATCGTTTAGTTTGAATTTCTATTCTGAATTTTGCAATTTAAACCGTTGCTGCGGCTGTTGCTGGAACAATACTGCGCGCCATCGCTACTGATCCGGTGCGGGTCAGTTCGAGTACCCCATAGCTTTGCAAAAGGACAAGCAGCGCGTCGATTTTTTCGGTGTCACCCGTCACTTGCACGATCAGCGAAGTCGGCCCGACATCGACGATCGCGGCGCGGAACGGCTCGACGATCCCGTTCAGCTCTGCCAGCTGGCTTGGCGAAGCACTTACCTTGATCAGCGCCAGCTCTCTGGAAACATAAGGATTTTCGCTGAGGTTCGTCACCGAGATGACATCGATCAGTTTTTGCAGTTGCTTCATCAGTTGTTGGATCTGACGGTCATCTGCGCCTGTGGTAATAATCATCCGGGACAGACCTTGTTCTTCTGTTCCGCCCACCGTGATGCTGTCGATGTTATAGCCGCGCTGCCCGAACAAGGTAGCGACTCGGGTCAAAACGCCGGGGTGATCGTTGACGAGTACGGCGATGGTATGTTGTTGCATCCTAATCGTCCCCCAATTCCATCTGATCTAATGTGTCGCCTGACGCTACCATCGGATATACGTTTTCTTCCTGCGCGACGCGGAAGTCCACTACGACTGGCCCATCATGCTTGAGCGCCTCTGCCCAAACCGCTTCCGCTTCCTCTGGTGTGGTTGCACGCAATCCTTTGACTCCGTACGCTTCCGCCAGTTTGACGAAATCCGGGCTGCACGTCAGATCGATTTGGCTGTAACGATTGTCGTAGAACAATTCCTGCCATTGGCGAACCATCCCCAAGCACTGGTTGTTCACAATCGCGACTTTCACCGGAATGTTGTACTGGGAGACAATCGCCAGCTCCTGGTTTGTCATCTGGAAGCCGCCATCGCCAACCACTGAAATTACTGTGCGATCAGGATGCGCGATCTGTGCGCCGATCGCTGCCGGGAAGCCGAAGCCCATCGTGCCGAGGCCACCGGAAGAGATAAACGAGCGCGGATGCTTGAACTTGTAGTATTGTGCTGTCCACATCTGGTGTTGTCCAACGTCTGTTGTGACGATCGCTTCCCCATCTGTGGAGCTGTACAGAAGCTCGATGACTGCTTGCGGCTTCAGCACGTCGCCGTCTTTTTTGTACTTGTACGGATACTGGGCTTGCCATTCTTTCAACTGGCTGATCCACGCTTCGGAATCGCAAGTGCGGGCAACCGGAATCGCTTTGGCCAGGGTGCTTTTGACATCTCCGGCCACCGTTACGGCTGTTTCCACGTTTTTGCCCAGCTCTGCCGGATCGATGTCGACGTGAACGATGCGAGCTTTCGGCGCAAATTCTTTTGTGCGGCCCATCGTGATCCGGTCATCGAAACGCGCGCCCAGCCCGATGACACAGTCTGCGTTCAGCAGCGCCTGGTTGGCGGTGTAGTTTCCGTGCATGCCCGGCATGGCGAGCGCCAATTCGTGCGTTCCAGGGAAACCGCCAAGACCCATGAAAGTGTTGATGACAGGGATGCGAGCCTTTTCGGCAAAAGCGAGCAGCTCTGCTTCGGCTTTCGAGGCGATGATGCCGCCGCCTGCCAAAATGACCGGGCGCTTCGCTTCGCCAATCGCGGTAACAAATGTTTGCACTTCTTCGTCTGTCGGCACGAGCGTGTCGCGGTAGCCGCGAATCTCGACTTTGTCCGGGTAGGTGAACGGCGCTGTCGCATTCGCCACATCTTTTGGAATATCGATGAGCACCGGACCCGGACGTCCTGTCGTTGCGATGTGGAACGCTTCCTTCACGATGCGCGGCAGATCGCGGATATCGCGGACGAAGTAGCTGTGCTTTGTAATCGGGATCGTGATCCCTGTAATGTTCGCTTCCTGGAACGCGTCTGTTCCGATCAACGACTGGGCTACGTTTCCGGTGATGCACACCAGCGGAACCGAGTCCATCTGGGCTGTCGCAATTCCCGTTACGAGGTTGGTCGCCCCCGGCCCGGAAGTGGCGATACATACGCCCGGTTTGCCAGTGGCGCGGGCATATCCGTCAGCAGCGTGGATAGCGCCTTGCTCATGGCGAGTCAAAATGTGCTTGAAGTAGCTCCCGTACAAGGAATCGTAGATCGGGAGAACCGCTCCGCCTGGATAGCCGAAAATGTACTCGACCTGCTCCAGGATCAAACAGCGCAGAAGCGTTTCTGCTCCTGTCACTTCCTCACCGAACTGGATCGGTGGCATGCCGTTCTTTTTCTGCAATTCGGCCATTTCAACACTCATTTCCTCTCCTCCTCCCACTTCTCAACAGGTACCTATAAACAATACCTATAGACACATAGAAAAACCCTTTCGCCCCGACACGGTTCGATTTCCATGTCTTTTGGGGCGAAAGGGTTCGCGGTACCACCCAACTTTATCGGCGCCTCACGGTCAGCCGATCTCAGCCAGTCACAATAAATGCGGACTGTAACACGCTAACGGGTGTTAATCGGTTTTGCCTACTATGTGATTTTACGCACATTTCAGCAAAACAGCTCGGAGGTGAGCAATGCAACGTACCCGATACCCGTTTCTCAGCAATCAGGGCTCTCTGTAAAAGGGGAGACGTGCACCATCCTCGTCATAGCCTGCTATTATAACAATATTTCTAATATTGTTGTTGTCAGAAAATAAAGTGTTACGTCTGATTATAGCTAGGCACTTTTGGGGTGTCAACGAAAACAAAAAGATTTTACTAGACTTTCGTCCGAACGAGTGCTCAATAGAAAATGGCGGAACGGCGCGGTTTTTGCGTGAAAGCGGATACATTTTTGTTCCGGCTTGTCCCCGTTTTGGACAAGGAAACGGAACGGCACTGCCGTCCCTTCCCCCTGTTTTGGGAACACGTTTATCTCTGTTCGCGCAGACCCTCGATCAAAATGCTGGCGATTTCCGGGCGGGTAAATTCCGGGGGCGGAGTCTTGCCGCTGCGCAGCAATTCGCGCACTTTTGTCCCGGAAAGCGTCAGGTGCAAGCTCGCGTCATGCGGGCAAGTCTTCGCGGTCGCCATCCCCTGGCAAGCCGTGCAGTAAAAGCTGTGTTCGAAAAACAAAAGCTGGATACCCAGCTCGCCTGGCTCAAACGCAGAAAAGATGTGCTGCGCGTCATACGTCCCGTAGTAATCGCCGACTCCTGCATGATCGCGGCCTACGATGAAGTGCGTGCAGCCGTAGTTTTTGCGGACGAGCGCGTGAAAAACCGCCTCTCTCGGCCCCGCATAACGCATGGCTGCCGGAAAGGCGGCGAGCAGCACGCGCTGTTTCGGATAGTAATTTTCCAGCAGGGCGAGATAGCTTTTCATTCTCACTTGCGAATCGATATCGTCCGACTTCGTCTCCCCCATCAACGGGTTGAGAAACAGCCCGTCAACGATCTCCATCGCCGCTTTCTGGATGTACTCGTGCGCCCGGTGGACCGGATTTCTCGTCTGAAAGCCGACCACTGTTTTCCAGCCTTGTCTGGCAAAGCTTTCTCGCGTTTCTTGCGGCGTCAAATAATACTCGGCAAAACGCTTTGGCCTCGGTCTTTTCAGCACTTGCACAGGGCCGCCCACATACAGGCCCGGCTTCTGGGCAAGCTTTTTCACGCCCGGATGCGCCTGATCGGCCGTGCGAAATACTTGTCTCGCTTCCCGTTCCTTGTCCGGCTCATAGCAGCTTTGCACGTGAAGAACCGCATAATTCTCCCCATCCTCCCCGCGCAACAGCACCCTGTCTCCCGGCTGAATGTCCGCATGCGCGAGCGGATCGACAGCAAGTGTTACTGGCAAAGGCCACACTGTCCCGTCTGCGAGCCGCATCGTCTCGACGACAGAGCGGTAGTCTGCCTCGTTCATAAAGCCTGTCAGCGGCGAAAAGGCGCCAATCGCCAAACAATCGAGATCGGACAAGGTCCATTCGTCTATCGTGATCACTTTTTTGACACTTGCGTTGTCTGCCGCTTCCGCCTGGTTCACCAGCCGATTGATAAGTGTTCCGCCGTGCGGCAAGATCGTTTGCATGCCAACTCCCCCTCTTCCTCTCCTACTTGTGCAGACCGCACTCGGTCTTGTCAAAGCCGGCCCAGCGCCCTGCACGCGGATCTTGCCCCGGGAGGACAGGCCGGGTGCACACACTGCAGCCAATGCTCGGATAGTGGCGATCATGCAGCGGATTGTAAGGGACCTGATTTGCATGTATATATTCCCACACCTGATCCATCGTCCAGTCCGCAAGCGGATTAAACTTCACCAGATTGAATTTGTCATCCCACTCCACTTTTTTCGCATGGGCGCGTGTCGGCGCCTGATCGCGGCGTATTCCTGTAATCCACGCGTCGTAGCCGGACAAAACCCGCTGCAATGGCTCTACCTTGCGAATTTGGCAGCAAAGATTCGGGTCCGTTTCCCATAATTTCTCTCCATGCTTCTCTTCCTGCTCAGCCAGCGTCATCTGTGGCAACACCTGGATAAACTTGGTCTGGTAACGCTCTTGCAGTTTGTCCCGCGTCTCGTAGGTTTCGGCAAAATGCTTGTTCGTATCGAGATAAAAGACAGGTATGGTCGGCGCCAGTTTATGCAGCATGTCGATCAGCACTACATCTTCGGCACCAAAGCTTGAGGCGAGGACGAGATTGCCTGCAAAGTTTTCTACCGCCAGAACCAGCACGTCCTGTGGCAATTTGGCTTCCATCCGGTATGCCCATACCTGCAATTCCTCATCCGCCATCCTCTGGCGATTGCTCATCAGCGAAACTCCCTTCCTGCTAGGATTCACCCACCATCATATGTTGAAAATCCGGAAGTGGAGATTCGTCCTGCCGACAAAACTGCATCGGCCACGCCAAAATGAACGAAGCGACCAGACATTATGCCTGATCGCTTCTCGCGGTATTTCGCTGTTATTTCTTTTCTACTTTCACGTCTTCTTTGGCAGGCGGGATAATAAATGTGCTGCTGGTAGGAATCGTATTTTTGACCTGATCCACGTTTTGCACAAGAGGTGCGCCTTTCGTGAAAACGACCGGTGCTACATAGACATCGTCTTTTTCTTTGGCAAATGCTCCCGGAACGAACAACGCCGAACAAACAACCGCCGTAGCACCCATCATCATCATCCATTTTTGTTTTTTCATATATGATCTCTCCCTATCCAATGTTTTCCTTTGACACTTTTTATTGTATGGCAGGAGGCAGTCCCTCCGACACGGACGGAAGATTGTTTTTCTCTCCAACCTGAGACGGAAGTTCTTCTACGTCCCACGCCCATTTTTTGGCGGCAAAAGCCGTTTGGCTGCTTTTTGCCGATACTTGCTGTCTTGCGGATGGAAAAAGGGAAAGACCTTTATACGCAAAAAAACCGACCATCTCCCCACGGGGAAAAGGTCGGCTCGTGATGCAGCCGATTAAGCGTTCAGCTTGCCTTTTGCAACTGTTGCCAGTTCGTTGAAAGCAGCTTTGTCGTTAACAGCCAGATCAGCCAGCATTTTGCGGTTCACTTCGATGCCAGCCACTTTCAGGCCATGCATCAGACGGCTGTAGGACAGACCGTTCAAGCGAGCTTGCGCGTTGATACGAGTGATCCACAGTTTGCGGAAGTCGCGTTTCTTTTGACGACGATCACGGTATGCATAAAGCAGGGATTTCATTACCTGCGCATTAGCGGATTTAAACAGGCGATGTTTGGAACCGAAGTATCCTTTCGCCAGCTTCAAAATTTTCTTATGACGACGGCGTGTAACAATGCCACCTTTTACTCTTGGCATACTAAACTCCTCCTGGTCTTTCCAGCATGGCGGCCTACTGCTAGGCGCTTAGGGAGCTCATGCTGCGTAATGTGTGTAGTGATACAAAAACTTACAGGTAAGTGAGCATTTGCTCAATACGTTTTTGATCGCCTTTGGAAACGAGTGCAGCTTTGCGCAGGTGGCGCTTCGCTTTCGTCGATTTGTTAGCGAACAAGTGGCTACCAAATGCGCGGTCGCGCTTCAATTGGCCGCTTCCAGTCTTTTTGAAACGTTTCGCAGCAGCCTTGTTGGTTTTCATTTTAGGCATCTGAAAAATCCTCCTGTCTAAACTACTATCTTACTTTTCCGCTTTCGGAGCCAGAATCATGATCATGCTGCGGCCCTCGATCTTCGGTTTACGCTCAGGCGTAGCGAGATCTTCACACTGGGCAGCCACACGTTCCATAACGCCAAGGCCGATTTCGGAGTGGGTGATTTCACGTCCACGGAAACGGATCGTACACTTCACCTTGTGATGATCCTCCAAGAACTTGCGGACGTTGCGAAGCTTGGTTTGAAAATCGTGTTCCTCGATGTTAGACGAAAAACGCACTTCTTTCAGCTCGATGATCTTCTGGTTTTTCCGCGCTTCTTTCTCCTTTTTCGCCTGCTCGTACTTGAACTTTCCATAGTCCATGATACGGCAAACAGGCGGTTTGGCTGTAGGAGCAACGTTTACCAGATCCAGTTCGGCTTCCTGGGCAATGCGCAACGCTTCCCTAAAAGGTACGACTCCCAATTGGCTCCCGTCAGCACCGATCAAACGGACTTCACGGGCACGGATCGCTTCGTTGATTAACATTTGATCCTTGCTAATACTTGCCACCTCCGTCAATTTCGAGAAGGAACAAAAATGTGCGAACGCATCTGCGCCCGCACATATCTCACCTAAGCAATTTCATCAGATCCAAGGATCTTTGCATAAGAGTTACCTGTCAACAGTCGTGGAAGACGTCGACGCAGGTGAGAAGCTGGGCGCCTCTGCTTGTTCTCGAAGTATGAAGTGTTTATACACTCAATTCATGATACAGGTTAGAGTTGTCTTTGTCAAGGCTTATCACACACTATCCTCCAATGTGCGACATTTCCACCTTGGGACGTTTTACGAGGCCAGGCGTCTCATCCAGCCGCTCTTCTGAATATCGTTCATCGCGCTTGCTCCAGATCGTCTGAATCTGCGCTCTGATCTCATCGTCGCTCGCTCCGTTTCGCAGCGGCTCGCGCAAGTCTTCTCCCGCAGAAGCGAACAAGCAGTTGTACATTTTGCCCTCTGCGGACAGCCTGGCGCGGGTACAGGTGGAGCAAAAAGCTTGCGTCACAGAAGAAATCAGCCCGATCTCCTGATCCCCGTCCTCGTAGCGATAGCGCGAAGCGACCTCCCCGAAGTAATTTGCCTCGATCGGAACAAGCGGCATCTCCTGGTGAATCATGCGGACGATTTCGCTGGACGGCACGACCTGATCCAGCTTCCAGCCATTGGAGTTTCCGACATCCATAAATTCAATGAAGCGCAAAGTATGCCCCTGCTCGCGGAAGTATTTGGCCATCGGCAAAATATCTTGGTCATTCACTCCCCGCTGCACGACCATGTTGATTTTCACGCCAAGACCTGCTTCAGCCGCCGCCCGTATGCCGTCCAGCACAGCTTCTACCGGATAGCCCCTGCCGTTCAATGTGCCGAACCGCTCGTTGTCCAGACTGTCGAGACTGACTGTCACGCGGTCAAGTCCTGCTTCCTTCAGAGCCTGCGCGTGGCGGACGAGCAACGAACCGTTGGTGGTCATAGCGATGTCGTGAATACCTGCTACTTTTTTTATCATTTCAATTAACACAGGCAAGCCTCTGCGCATGAGCGGCTCTCCGCCTGTAATTCTGATTTTCTGGACGCCAAGCGAGGCGAAAATGTCGGTCAGTCGAACAATCTCTTCAAATGAAAGCAGCTTGTGCTGCGGCAAAAACTCAAAGTCCGGTCCAAAAATTTCCGCAGGCATGCAGTATCTGCAACGAAAATTGCATTTGTCTGTCACGGAAATACGCAAATCGCGGAGAGGGCGATTTCGTGTATCAACGAGTGGCGACTGCTCTGGCATTGGCTGTCACTCTCCTTTTTCCTAGCGTATCATATCCACGATCGGGCGTAATAGCTTTCCTGCACTTTCGCCTGGTTGTTCCTATGCAAAACCATAATATTTTGCTTGAAAGTGTAAATAGCTCATTTTTGCTATTCCCTTTTTGAATTAATATAAGCTAATATGACTATATATTGTGAAATTGTATAACTGAAAGTGGAAGCGATGATCAGCGATTTGTATGTGGGCACTTGAATGGCTGGGAGTGAGTAGTGCAACCGACCCTATTATTGCTGTAGGGTCGGTTTATTTTATCCCAGAACATTTGTCGTGTCCACTATCGCCAATTCACTCACCAAAGCACCATTGACGTATGCTCTCTTCCCCCGTTTTGAAGCGAACGACTAAAAAAGAGAAAAGCAAAGAATCCGGAGGTCTGCATGCAATTTTTTACGAAGAAAACAAAGCCATGGACAGAGTACGTAAAATCCTCTCACACGACTGACATCGATCAAGTAGGAGAACGAGTAAAGGAGCGCTTGTCCTTTTTAGGGGTGGATCAAGACACGCTCGCCCATGTCAAAAATGCTGCCGAAACGCTTTCGCCCTTTAAAGCGAAGATTGTCGACCAATTTTACGGCGCAATCACGGCTGTTGATCAATTGCAAAAACTGATTCTCGACCACTCAACACTAGGAAAATTGAAACACACATTGGAGTTGTATCTTGAACAGTTTCTGCAGGCGAATGTGGATTACGAATACGTGAAGACGAGAATTGTGATTGGACAAGTTCACAGCCGCATTCATCTGACAGCCGATCATTTTATCTCCGCTCATCATATGTTGATTCAGATCATGACATCGATCTTGATGGAAAAATGGAGCCATCAGCCGCATCAAATGATGCAAATGGTCACATCCGTCCAAAAACTGGCAGCGTTCGATCAGCAACTGATCGTGGAAGTATATATGGAAGAGACGTTCAAATCATTTTTGTTCGGCATCTCCGACATGTTGAATCATATGACACAGCTCGATACGACCAAACAGCTCATCTCGGGCATGGACGAACAAATTGAGGAAAGCCACAGCGTGACAGCAGCTACGGAAGAAATGAGCGCTTCCATTCAGGAAGTGGCCAACCACGCTATCAAGGTGGCGGAAGGAACGGACGATGCCGTCCACTCCGCAGAACAGAGCAGGCAGATCATCAATGCCGCACTGGGAGACATCCGGCAAGTCGGGCGCGTCTTCGAAGAGGTCATGGGCCGCGTCAACAAGCTCGATCAGGAGATTCACCAGACCCAGGATGTCGTGCATATTATTCGGGAAATCGCCGAGCAAACGAATCTGCTCGCCCTCAACGCCAGTATCGAGGCTGCGCGGGCAGGCGACCAGGGGCGCGGCTTCGCGGTTGTCGCCTCGGAAGTTCGCAAATTGGCCGAGCATACAAAAGAACAAATCAGCCAAATTACAACCAATATGGCATCGTTGCAGCATGTCTCCAATCAGGTGACCCAGCAAATGGACGATACAGGCAAACTGGTTGAGCGCTGTGTGAGTGAGGCCCAATACGCTGACGTCGCCTTGAACAAAATTGTGACCGCGATGCAGGAAATCAGCCAATCGACCTCGCAAATTGCCGCCATGACCGAGGAGCAGGCTTCTTCCGTAACGGACATTGCCCGCCGCAACTCCACGATTTTTGACTTGAGCGCGCATTCGCAGGAAATCGCCAAGGATACGGCCCAGCTGATTTTGGAATTGAGCCGAAAAATGGACGATTACCGCAAAACATTCTTTACGATCAACGTCAAGCTCAGCTCGAAAGACATCGTCCGCGTGGCAAAAACCGACCATCTTCTGTGGAAATGGAAAATTTACAACATGTTTTTGGGCTTGGAGCACTTGAACGCAAGCGAAATGGGCTCCCACCACACATGCCGTCTCGGGAACTGGTACTATGGCGAGTTGTCTGCCCAAGTGCGAAACAATCCGATCTTCAAAAAGCTTGAGGAGCCGCACCGGATGGTTCATGCTTACGCCAAGCAAGCCGTCGAGCAGTACCAGGCTCAAGATCTGGCGGGAGCGCAGCAAACGTATCTCTTGCTCCAGGAGGCATCGAGCGAGGTCGTCTCCCTGTTGTCCCGCCTGGAGTCCGCTCTGTAATTTCCTTTCACGAATCACGAAAAAAGCAAAAAGGGCAGTTCTCTTCATCGCGGAAGAGACTGCCCTTTTTCATGACCGTTTTGTTGTTTTTACTTCATTTCGTTGATTTCAGCGCGGATTTTTTCCACGAAGGCATCCACAGTCATGGCACCTTCATCGCCTACGCCACGTCTGCGAACAGACAGTGTGCCGTCAGCCATCTCTTTTTCACCGATGACCAGCATGTACGGGATTTTTTGCACTTGCGCTTCGCGGATTTTGTAGCCGATTTTTTCGTTGCGCGCATCCAGCTCCACGCGGATTCCTGCTTGTTGCAGTTTTTCTTTGACTTGCTCTGCATAAGGAATGTGCACTTCGCTAATGTTCATCAGGCGAGCCTGAACCGGAGTCAGCCATACTGGGAACGCCCCGGCATAGTGCTCGATCAGGATGCCGATGAAGCGCTCCATCGAGCCGTACATCGCACGGTGCAAGACAACCGGACGGTGCTTCTCGTTGTCCTGGCCAATATAAGTCAGGTCAAACTTCTCTGGCATCTGGAAGTCGAGCTGGATCGTTCCGCATTGGTGGCGGCGTTTCAACGCGTCAGTAATTTGGAAGTCGATCTTCGGACCGTAGAAAGCGCCGTCGCCTTCTTTGATCTCGTAAGGCATTTCCAAGTCTTCCAGCACCTTTTTCAAGGAGCTTTCCGCAGTCTCCCACAGTTCGTCGGAGCCCATGGAATCCTCTGGACGAGTCGAGAGCGCTACGCTGTATTCGAAGCCGAAGACGTTGTAAATTTTATCGATCAGTTGAATCATGCTCTTGATTTCGTTCTGGATCTGGTCAGGACGAACGAAGGCGTGCGCGTCATCCTGGCAGAAAGTCCGAACGCGAAGCATGCCGTTCAGCGCACCGGAATACTCGTGGCGGTGCACCTGACCAAATTCGGAGTAGCGGATTGGCAGGTCGCGATAGGAGTGCATCGCATTTTTGTAAATCAGCATGTGTCCAGGGCAGTTCATCGGCTTCAGCGCATAAGTCGCGTGCTCGACCTCGGAGAAGTACATGTTTTCCTTGTAGTGATCCCAGTGGCCGGACTCTTTCCAGAGACGCTCGTTCATGAGGAACGGAGAGCGCACCTCTGTGTACTGCGCCAACTGCTGCAGGCGGCGGGAGAATTGCTCCAGCTCGTTGCGGACAGTGAAGCCGTATGGCAGGTAGAACGGCATGCCTGGAGCTTCTTCGGAGAACATGAACAATCCCAGCTCTTTGCCCAGTTTGCGGTGATCGCGTTTTCTCGCCTCTTCGATGAAGTGCAGATATTCATCCATGTCGGCTTTTTTCGGCCAAGCTGTACCGTATACGCGTTGCAGCACCTGGTTTTCCGCTTTTCCGCGCCAGTATGCGCCTGCTACACTCATCAGCTTGAACGCCTTGATGAAGCCAGTCGATGGCAAGTGCGGGCCGCGACAGAGGTCGAAAAACTCGCCCTGCTCGTACAAAGTAATGGTAGCCTCGTCTGGCAGATCGCGAATCAGTTCCAGCTTGAGGTGATCGTTCAGATCGGAGAAGATTCGAATCGCCTCATCGCGGCTCACCACTCTGCGGCGAATCGGCAAATCTTCTTTCACGATTTTTTCCATTTCGGCTTCGATCTTGCCCAAATCCTCTGGCGAGAGTGCTACCGGAATATCCATATCGTAGTAGAAGCCATCCTCAATCACGGGACCGATACCGAATTTCACTTCGCTGCCGTAGATGCGGCGTACAGCCTGGGCGAGCAAGTGAGCGGTACTGTGGCGATATACTTCCAATCCGTCCGGTGTATCGAGAGTGACGATTTCAATCGCTGCATCATCCTCAAGTGGCGTGTACAAATCCACCACTTTGCCGTCTTTTTTACCGGCTACTGCTTTTTTCTTCAGGCTTGCGCTAATCGAGCCTGCGATCTCTTCGATGGTGATCCCAGCATCATACTGACGAACTGCGCCATCTGGGAATGTTACGTTAATTTGTGCCACCTTGGATTCTTCCTTCCTGTTTGTTTTTGAGAAAATAAAAAACACCCATCCCAAAAAGGGACGAGTGCATTCTCGCGGTACCACCCTAGTTCAAGTCTGTTTGCATAAAAAGGAACACCGAAACAGACTCCTCATGACATGATAACGGTATGGGAACCGGCAAACCGATAGTGGAAGCAAACGCGCTTCGTTCCCGGCTGCTACTCGAAGGGGGTAGATCCATATGATCTCGCAGCAAGCTCCCAGCCTAGGCCCGCCTCTCTAGAGCGATCTTCATATCGTCCATGTCCTTCTCATCGTATTTGTAAGCCATATACGTTTGTTGTTGCTTATTATAGTGGACTCGGATTGTTCCCGTCAAGTACACGTCTTTGCCCAATGCATAATGAACAGGAATGGCACGTAATCAGCCGGCTGTCGAAAATGCTGCGTATCGTTTGCGCAAGCCCCGGCCTGTCGCCAGCCATGTGCAGCACGATACTCTCAGGAGCCAGTGTAACCAAGGCGCTGACCAAATAATCCTCGTCCCGGCACTTTTGTTCGTCCATGCTGAGCACGGAATCAAGCTGCTCCAGCCAGAGACGGTCTCCCTGTTTGTCATAAAGATGGAAAGGTTTGTCCACACTAGGAACAACATGGACCACTTCCTGTTTCACTTCCTGCACGGCGATGAAGTAGCGCAACAGCTCGACAAATTCCTGGTATTGCTTGTCTTCCAGATATTCGTCAATCCCGGACTCCACCAGTTCAAACAGCTCGTTCCAATGCTCTTGCAGCCGGAACCGGATGAAACCCAGGACGTTGATCGTCCGCTCCTGCTCCAGATACAAAAACGCCTTGCGGTAAACATTGGCCTTGCGGGTCGTGGCAGCCAAAAGCTCGCGGCCATCCTGCTCGATTTCCTGGCACATGCGCTCGATGTAGGGCAAAATTTCTCCCCATTCTTCTTCCAGTTGTTCTGCCGCCAACAGATCGGCAGCCATTTCCTGCATGATGTCCGCTTCCTTGACCTGTGTCACCCACTCTGCCAACGTCAATGCCACAAAAGCTCTCGCCCACTCTATCGTCTGCGCATCATATTCTTCTTCGCACCAGCTTTGAAAAAGGAACGTGCAGTAGTCCTCCTGCTCTTGCTCCTTGTATGTAATGCGCACCGGGGCCGTATTGACTCGCTCCAGCATTTCGTTTACGATCACGCGATACGTGCCACTATGCTCAGGGACATTCTCCAGCAATACGCGATACGTTTGCATTTTCATCCCCCCAACCGCAATTGTAGTTACAGTATATGTCCCTTGATTGGCGATATACTTTTAAACGATTGGAAACCGGGGATTGGAAAATGGGGTCGTTCCATATGAAAAACGCGCTCCCTCATCACTTCCCCTTTGACAAAGGCTGGTGATCAAGCAGCGCGTGGAAACAGCTGGTATATCAATTAGTTTTGCATCACAAAATCTTTCTCTGCCATCTCGCCGTCCTGGAACACGCGCAGGATGTCGTACTGGGTATTGCGCTGCGCAGGGATTTTGCCTGCTCCGCGAATCAGTTCGAGAATCTGGTTGGTGTTCACTTTGTACGTACATGCGGCGGCTGACACGACATTTTCTTCCATCATCGTCTGACCGAAGTCGTTTGCTCCGTAAGAGAGTGACAATTGGCCGTAGTGCGGGCCCATGGTAACCCAGGAAGATTGGAAGTTTTCGATATTGTCCAGCATGAGTCGGCTGATCGCCAAAGACTTGAGGTATTCCTCCGGCGTGTTGTTGACGGCCTTCATGTTGGTGTTGTCCGGCTGGAACGTCCAGACGATGAACGCTTTGAAGCCGTGCGTCTCGTCCTGTGCTTCACGGATGCGCAGCAAAGACAGCACGCGCTCCTCCATCTCCTCGCCAAAGCCGATTACCATCGTCGCCGTACCTGGCAACCCGATGCGGTGAGCAGCTTTTTGCGTATCGATCCACTCTTTCCAAGAGCCTTTCAAACGGGAAATTTTGCGGCGCGTACGGTCGTCGAGAATTTCTCCGCCCGCTCCCGGCAAGGAATCCAGCCCCGCTGCCTTCAGCTCTTTGAGCACATCCTCGACCGACATGTTGGAGACTTCCGCGATTTTGATGACTTCCGCTACCGACAGCGAGTGCATGGTGATTTTCGGAAAACGTTCCTTGATCGCCCGCAGCAGGTCGGTAAAGTAATCAATTTTCAAATCCGGGTTCGTTCCGCCCTGCATCAAGATTTCCGTACCGCCTACGTCTACGGTCTCCTGAATCTTTTGGAAAATGGTTTCTCTTGGCAGTACATAGCCTTCGCTTGAGCCTGGACGACGGTAAAAGGCGCAAAAGCGGCAATACGTATCGCAAATGTTCGTGTAGTTCACATTTCGGCTGATAACAAACGTGGCAATTGGTTCCGGATGATGCTTTTGCATCACCAGATTGGCGTAGTGTCCGATCTTTTCAATTTCGTTGCTGGCAAACAAGGCCAGGCCGTCTTCCAGGCCCAGTCGTTCCCCTGCAAGGGCACGCTCCAATATAGCATCGATCATCAGGATCACTCCTTGTACCATACGTAAATTCCATCCCACATGATATCACACTCGGGACATAACGGCTATAGCCCGAGGTGCTGCCACAAACAGGAGCTTTATGCAAAACAGCCCCGCAAAAAGCAGGGCTGCCCGATATTTCTTGTTCTTTTATCATTCAAATCCGATCTGCTCATACACTTCCGGTTCCCAGTAGATGACCGTTTGCGAAAGTGGCAGATTGGTTTCACGCGCACCATTAGGCTGACCGTTAAAGTAAATGATTTCAGTCACGGCTACCCGGTCTCCGCGCACGTCAATTTCTCCTGTCAGTTGCACGCTGGTTCCATCCGGCGCATAAAAAACGACTTTCCCCGATCCCAATGTCTTCATGGGCTCCTCCCAACGCTGTATGTCCTTCTTCTCTATACTAATGGATATTCTTTCCTATCGTCAATGGAAAAGCTAGGGACTTCCTGACCACGACTCACGCATACACAGGGCCGTTTCGCTCAGGACGAATCTCCTTAAAAGCCGGAAAATACCAGGAAAATGTAACCCCCCGGTGTAATCAATCGTATTTCTATCTGTTTGGATCAGCCCGCTTTTTCGGTCTTTGTCCGCACGACCAAGCATATCCTAACTACTGAAAACCGCTTTTTTCCTGTATAATTGATTCCCGAGAGGAAATGTGCTTAAGGAGATGCTCATGCTCGATCAAATCACAGAACTTTTCATGCAATATGGAATATGGGGCCTCTTTGGCATGGCATTTTTGGATTCGTTCATCAGTCCGATTCCTCCTTTTTTTATGCAAATTGCGATGAGTCTGCTTGACCCCGGATCGGCCCTCCGCTTTGCAACGGTGGCTTTTACCGCCTCGATTCTTGGGGCGCCAATCGGATTTTTGCTCGGCAAGTGGCTGGGGAAACCGCTTTTGCACAAGCTGCTCCCGGAAAAATGGGTCGTGGTCGCCACCGAGAAATTCGCCAAAAACGGAGACGCTGCGGTGTTGATCGGCGCATTTACGCCCATCCCGTTCAAAGTATTTACCGTATTGAGCGGCGTTTTCAACTATTCGCTGACAAAGCTGATGCTCTTTGCCATCGTCGGTCGCGGCCTGAAATTTTTCCTGATCGGTACGTTGTTTTACTTGTACGGCAAACATGCCAAAGTGTTGCTGGACGAATACTTGGAAGTCTCATTGCTCGCAGCCGCTGCACTTGTAGCCGTTGGCTGGTTCATCTGGAACAAACGCAGAAAACGCTATGCCTGAGATGAAAAACGCCCAAGCAACCTCGAATTGGCTGCATGGGCGTTTTTTCCTTTTGATGCGATTGGTTACGTGGCGAACAAAAAGGCAGACTGCTGCTGTAGCGCCTCCAGCGGGATCGGCTCATAGTCCAGAAGCTCGCGGAAAAAATGCACATCCAGCAGCTCGTCACCCTGGATGCCCCGCTTTGTCTTCGGCAGCAAATGCTTGTTTGCGTACAGCTTTGCCAGCACGTATTTGCGGGCATTGTTGTCTCGCAGCAGCTGATCCTCTGCTTCGCTGACGATGCAGGAAAGCGTGTACAAGTCAATCATGTGGTCGGCGAGCGCCTTCAATTTATAGCTGAGATAATCAGGCGACTGCTGGAGCAAATAAGCAATATTCTCCTCCAGTACAGCAAGCTCGGATTGCAAAAGCTGGGCGAACGGCCGGGAAAAGGCATGGTGCCAGCCTGCCGCACGCGAACGCAACAGCCGGATCAAGACCGCATGGCTGTTTTCTTTTTGCATGACGCGCAAAATGTCCAGCGCAAGAATGTTCGAAGTTCCCTCCCACACCGTCAACACCTGCGCATCCCTCAGCAAGCGCGGTGTGACATACTCTTCGATAAAACCGTTGCCGCCGTGAATCTCGATAGCTGTGTGGGCGGCTTCCACCGCTTCCTCTCCCGTCCGGTATTTCAACAGGGGAATCAACAGCCGGCAAAGCGCCAAATTGTCCCTGCCCCCCGAACCATCCTGTACGCGGTCGTAGACAGCAATCATGTCGAACACGGCGCCTGTGCTTACTTCCGTATCCAAGAGCAGGTTGACCAGCATTTCTCTGACCATCGGGTACTGGTCGATCGGCTTTTGAAAAGCACGCCGCTCGCTCGCGTAATATTTGGCTTCATACAAGGCTCGGCGCATGATTCCGACCGATGCGATCGCATTGCAAATTCGCGACAAATTCAGCGCTTCCGCCATGTATTTGAAGCCATTTTCCGGCTGTCCGATCAAATAGCCTTCCGCGCCGTGAAGCAGCACCTCCGCAGACGGCACTGCGTTCACTCCGAGCTTATCTTTCAAACGCCGAACCTCAATCTGGTTGCGCGTGCCATCCGGCCGAACCCACGGGACGAGAAACAGCCCCAAGCCTTTTGTGCCCGGCTTGCTGTCGTCGATTCTCGCAAGCACCGTGGCGACCATCGCGCCCGCATTGCTGGCAAAAAATTTCTCGCCCGTCAACTGATAGACGCCCGGCTTCCCAGCTGTCGGCTTGGCAACCGTGAGATTCGCCCCGACATCCGAGCCGCCCTGACGCTCCGTCAGCCAAGTGGCTCCCTCGTACAGCGAACGGCGATCCCGCGAGGTCAGCCCGCTCAGGTACTGCTCTTTTTGCTGCTCATCCCCGTATTTATCGATCAAATACGCCGCCGACATCGTCAAGGTCACCGGGCAATAAAAGCCTGGCTCGGTCTGGCTGACGAGGTAGCCCAGCAAAAAGGAGTAGCTGTACGGTGCCTTGAACCCAAGCTCGGGAATGTCGTGGTACAAATAATGGACGATCCCCGCCCCGTACACGTCAGCCACCGTCTGCTTGTAGCCTTCGTTGGTGATGATCTCGGAAACGTCTTCGCCAAGGCGATTGTATTTGCGCAAGTGCGGCTTGCCGTCCCGATCGGTATAGGCTGCCCGCTCATCCAGCGGCCCCGCCGCATGTGCCCCCAGCCAACCGAGCTGCTGCTTCGCCCAATCGTGCATCGGCGCCGGCAAATACCGCTCCAGCAAGAAAGCAAGGTTGGGGTCTGCCGCAAAAAAGTTTTGCTGGCTGCCTGCGCGCGGGTGAGGGATGTTGTCGCTGTAGCGGCGCTGGTCGATTTTCGCTTGCAGGTCGCTCATGTCAGCTCCACTTCCTTTTGCGCAGCCGAATCGCGCAAAGCATGCTTGAGCACTTTTCCGCTCGTATTGCGCGGCAGCTGGGCGAGGACTTTCACCTGTCGCGGCAGCTTGTAATCGGCAAGGTGTCCGCTCAAAAAGCCGCGCACTTCTGTCAGCCAATCGTGCGCCGGATCAGCCCCTGCAGCAAGTACCACGTAAGCGGTAACCGTCTCGCCCCACTCGGGATGGGGCAGCCCCACGACAGCCACTTCGGCAATCGCCGGGTGACGCTCCAGCAGCTGTTCAAGTTCCTTCGGGTAGACATTGACTCCGCCCGTAATCATGACATCCTTTTTCCTGTCGACGATCCACAGGAAGCCGTCCTCGTCGAATTTTCCGATATCTCCCGTGTAAAGCCAGCCGTCGCGCAGCGCCTCGCTCGTCGCTTCCGGGTTGTTGTAATAGGCTTTCATCGTGCCTGCTCCGCGAACTCGCACCTCGCCAGGCGTACCTGCCGGGACAGGTCTGCCCGCTTCGTCGACAACCTCGACTTCGGCGAACAGGACACCGCGGTTTCCGACGCTGCCCACCTTGTCCGGGTGCTCGCGGTGCAGCAGGCGAGTGCCCGTCGGCCCTGCTTCCGTCAGCCCGTAGACGCAAGCCAGTTTGTCCCTGCCGTACGCTTGCTCCATCTGCGCAGCCATTTCCTTGGACAAAGGAGCGCCTCCGTACATCCAAAACTCCACGGATGACAAATCGTACCGGGCGAACTCGGGATGCTTCATCGTCAGCAAGTAAGCAACGGGCGCCCCGAAAAAGTGGGTAATCCGGTGCTTTTGCACGAGCGACAAGAGTAGCTCCGGCGAAAACGTGAGCGCCATCACTTGCGTCGCTCCGACCATCAAGCCTGAGATAAAAAACAAGTGCAGCGGCGCTGAATGGCTGAGCGGCATGAGCTGGAGGATGCGAGAGCGATGCTGGATCGACAGTTCGATGGCCATCATGGTCGCGACGGTCAGCAAGCTTCTGTGCGTGTACAAAACACCTTTTGGCCGGCCCGTTGTACCTGACGTGTACAAAATGCTGACTTCGCTGTCTTCTGTCAAGTTCGGAGCATCCGGGTCGATCGCAAATTCATCCAGCTTGCCGAGAACGTCTTCGCCTGTCTCCCAAGCTGCTGTTCCCAGCCAAACGCCCTGACTGCCGCCCGTCTTGATGGCAAGCAGATTCGTTCCTTGTTCGATCCATTCGTTGACCGCGTGCACGAGAGCTTCGTGAACGATCAGTGCTTTCGCCCCTGCATGCTCGCATATGTAGCGCACTTCCTCCTGGGTCGACCGCGCATTGATCGGTACGACAAGCGCCTGGCAGCGAATAACGGCTATGTAAAAAACCGCAAACTCCGGACAATTCGGCAGCATCAAAACCACGCGATCTCCTGGCTCGACGCCATGCTCTCTCAAACGATAGGCCCACCTGCTCGCCCGATCATTCCACTCGGCAAAGGTAAGTTCTGCATCACCTGCAACAAGTGCAGGCTTGTCGGGATATTTGCGTCCGTTTGCAGCAAGCAAAGCTGATACGTTCATCGGTTCCCCTCCCCATGTTCTTCCAGCAATTTTTGTTCAAACCCCAGCTTGTAAGCGAGAATATCTTCCCGCAGCAGCGACAGCTCCCTGATCTTGTCGTCAATCTCCGCCAGCTTCTGGTTGCCGTAATCAATGGCACGCAGCAACTGGGCGCGACCGCTGCGATCCTCGCCAAACAACTCGATCATTTCCCGGATTTGCTCCAGCGAGAAGCCGAAGCGCTTTCCCCGCATAATCAATCGCAGCCTGGCCCGATCCTGGCGGCTGTAATACCTGATCCCCCGCTCAGTTCGAGCCGGAAAAATCAGGCCGACTTCCTCGTAGTAACGAATCGTTCTCGTGCTGACATCCAGTTCGTGAGCAAGATCAGAGATGGACCATGGTGCTTGCTTTTCGTCGCCTTCTCTGTTCATCGTCTCCTGCTCCTTTACCTTTCTTTTCTAATATTCAGAAATAACTGATTAACCATATTTTACCTTCCGTTTACGTTAACGTCAACTGCCGCCCCGATCTACCGAAAAATTTCGCTGGTGCAATCACCGATCTGGCATACGCCCATATATTGTCATTGTGAGTTTTATGAGGAGGTGAAGCAATGGCCGTTATCAAAGCGAACAGCAATGACGTCGATATGTTGGCTCGTTTAATGCGCGCGGAAGCGGAAGGCGAAGGCGAGCTGGGGATGCTGATGGTGGGGAATGTGGGCGTCAACCGGATTCTCGCCAACTGCCTTGACTTCAAGAACATACGGACGATGCGAGATATGGTCTATCAATCTCCGGGCGGATATGAGTCTGTGCAAAAGCCGTACTTCTACCAGCGGGCACGTGAGCGCGAAAGACGTTTGGCCCAGCGAACGATCAATGGCGAGCGGACACGTCCAGCCACCAATGCGCTTTGGTTTTACCGTCCTGTCGGCAATTGCCCTGCCACCTGGTGGGATCAGGCAAACTCCGGGCGTTACAAGGCGCACTGCTTCTTCATTCCAACCAGAGCCGATTGTCCGCGCGTTTTTTAACAGATAGATAAAAGGAGCGAGTTCATCATGAGTCAGCAAATCCCATACCAACCGTATCCTTACGGGTATGAAATGTATCCTTCCGCACAGTTTCCTTTTGGCATGCAGCAACAACAGCAGCCGCAATTGGTTCCTATGCAGCCAAGCGGCGCGCTGATCCCTGGCACGCCTTATACGCCGGGGCAAGTCATGGAAGAATCGTACATCGAAAACATTTTGCGCATGAATCGCGGCAAGGTCATTACCGTTTACCAGACGTTCGAGAACAACAGCCAGTGGAACGCGAAAATTTTCCGCGGCGTGCTGGAGACAGCCGGGCGCGACCACATCATTCTCAGCGACCCGCAAACGGGCAAACGCTACTTGCTGCTCATGGTCAATACCGACTACATCACAGCCGACGAAGAGCTGAACTACATTCCTCCGACACTTCCTCAGGGGGTACGTTAAGCTTTACCAAAAAGACAGTGTCCATCTCTCGTTCAGATGGGCGCTGTCTTTTTGCTATAATGGGGCGATAGGCAAAGCATGCGCTTGTGCCACACATCTTTTCAACAGAAAGAGGAGAGCATTCGTGGCATTCGGCATTTCACGAGCAGAGTTAAACGAGTGGAAACAGGCGGTCCGGCGCGGAGAGATTGCTTTTCTGACACATTACTGGCTGGACCCGCGTTTTCCTGAGATGAAAACCGTGACAAAAGTAGGCTGCGCCGATCCAAACAAGTTGGTGGAATGGTGCCGCCAGCACGGCTTGAATCCCGCCTATATTCACAACCGCGCCGCTTTTCCCCACTTTGACCTGATTGGCCCGAGGCAAATCGAGATTTTGCAGCAGATCGGATTGCACGACCACCTGGAGCGCTTTCGCCTGCTCGACTAAAAAACAGGCTACCCTCCAGTTCAAGGTAGCCTGTTGCTTTTTCTACTCTGCCTGTTTTCGGGTATGGTATCCGCGGTCGCCGTATGGAGCCAGCTTCTCTACCCACTTTGCTTCCAATTTCTCCAAAGCAGCCTTCGCATCAAACGAGGAGTCGTCTTTGTTTTCCAGCACTTCCAGCACCTCGAACTCGAATGCATCAGCGCCCAGCTCGTTCCAATCGTTTTGCAGTTCCCGGTTGGGATGGGAGCCGTGCTGCAACATGAACTTTTTGCCGTTCATCGTTTTGATGTTCATGGTGCTCGCCACGAGTACCTTGCCGTTCTCTTTGTTGCGGATCTGGTAGACGCCAGCCTCGCTCTTCACTTCTTTGTATAGCTGCTTCAGCTCTTGCTTGCGATCCGTCGTCGCCTCTTGCTCCGCTCCGTCGCCGCCCGCCCGGCTCGTGCGCCAATACGCGCTGCCGTCGGCTTCCCGGCTCAACAAAGCGAAGTCGATCAAGTAACGGCGCAAGGTGACGTGGTCCTCATAAATCGCTTCCAGCAGCTCATTGACTTCCCGCTCCTTGTACACCTTGTCCGGCGCAAAGCGATTGGCAATCTCCTGAAAAACAATCTGCCTGTGGCTATGCTTGCGTGGTATCCGCGCCAGCGAATGGCCTTTCCCGTTCGGAAAATACTTTTGCACAACCGCGGCATATTCAGACGGCCCGGCCTCTCTCTGCTTTTCAGCCTGCTTGTTTGGCTTTCCCTTACCCGTTGAAGAGCCTGTGCTTGCTTTGTCCGTTTCCCGCAGCAGCTCCATCATTGCCAAAAATACTTTTGCTTGCCGCTCTTTCTCTTTGAGGGCAAAACGGTGATTGCGGATCGTCGAAGCGCTGCCGATGCCCATCTCGGCTTGCACCTCGGCATCGCTTTTGCCCGCATAAAACAACCGCATCAAGCTGGCCTGATGATCGGACAGTCCGGTCAACCGCTTGTCCAACCCGCTCAGATGAGCAAAAACCGATTCATGCTCCTGCTCGATATGATGACGCATGTAACGGGACGCCTCGAACAGGGCGCCGTCTACCGGATAGATAATTCCTTTTTCCACTTCTGCGCCACATAGCAAGCACAAATAATCGTGCTCCCGCTCTACATATCCTTGCTTGGCTTCCTCCAATGAAGCAGTCCAAAACGATTCATTGATGCCCATTGACAAGCACATCCCCAAAATGTTTAGTTTATTGCAGACAATATAACACTTCGTTTGTGCATTGTCAAAAAAAGCCCCTTGTTGGTCACCCCACCAACAAGAAGCCTGCTCGTCTTGATTCGTTTGCTGTTTTGCCCTATGCTCTCGTCGTCTCCAAAGTTTGCGACGCCTGGGCCAATTCTTGCAGAAAGGCTTGCCGATCGCCCTTCCAAAAGCTCCCTTCCGTCCCTACCCGGTTTTGCCGATAGCGAATGGCCAGACGGTTCACCAACTGGTTGATCTCCAAATGCTGCGCTTCTTCCATCGTGAACCGTACCGCGTATTCATAAAAATCTTGCTCCCACGGGCTTGTACGCACGACATGTCCGTACATTTTCAATGTCGAACCGCACAACTCCGTCTCAAACTGCAAGACGAGCTGGTCGCTGGCCGGCATTTTCAAGTGCGAGAGAAATCGCAGTCCGCCTGCGCCGATATCCTCAATCAGCACCTTCGCGCTGCCGATCTCCATCGTCTTTCCTTTGACAAGAACAATGGTCATGAATGCACAGAGGGGATGCTCCAGCTTCAACCGGAAATATTCACGTTTGTGACCCTCTGATCCACTCGCCATTGCTCTCACCTTCCTTTCCCTTGCCCGATTTATTCCCAAACGCGGCGAAGCCCTCGTCCCTGTCGGCACAAGGTTTTCGCTGCCCGCATTCATTTCTTAGGTAATGACTTCCCACCGCATGTCACAAAAGAAAACAGCGCCGTGTGACTGGCGCTCTATTTATTTTTCTCTTTCTTGTACCGAATGTCCTGCAACTTTGTGTCAAATGATTCCCAAAGCTCCCTTTGGTCGTACTTGATGGAATCGCGCTTCTCCAGACGGAACAGGAGCTTCACCACAAACCAGACAACCAGCAAAAACGCAAAAAAGATGACGACGGTAAAAAAAATCATAAGACCTGCCCCCTCCCCGTTTGTTAACAACATATGGGGAGAGGCAAAATAAGATGACCAATTATGGCAAAATCATGACAATTTTAAAAATCAGAACGGCGTCATGCTCTGCGGTTTTTTCGTCGTGTAAAAAAGCCGATCCAACTGCGGCAACGCGCGCAGGTCATCCAGCTCTGCCAGACCGTACTCGTGCAGCTTGCTGAAACGAACCGCCCCCATGACGAGCGAGGAAAAATCGGATATATCCAGTTGAACAGCAGCGTCTGCCTGTCCTTCCTCTACCACGCGAGCATGTCCGTCTGTGAACTGGACAAGCCATGTCCCGCTGTTTTCCGGCAGGAAGGAGTCGCGCACCGTCAGCTGCAAGCGAACCGTTTCTGCGCCAAAGCGATGAGCGGACATTTGCCGGAAAAAGCCCGGTACATCAATCACCCGATACATCAGCCCAACCCCTGAAACATGACTCTCATGGTAGACGCTAGGCAAAAGTCGGTTCGTTCCATTTCCCGGATCAGACAAAAGCAAATGGAAGTCTTCGTCCGCAGTATTGAGGACAACCCGCTGTATTTGATCCGCCTGGCTGTGCAGGAAGGAGAGTAGCTGCGCCAACGCCTCGCGCGATTCATAGACCAGCTCTTTCGCGACGATATTGTTGAAAATTTTATTTTCCTCGTGAGCGCTTTCAAATTGGAAGGCAAGATATCCCGTCAGTTTGTCCTCCTGTCGGACACCGACGACGATTTTTTCCGGCACATTCAGCAGGCTGTCCACATCCCGCTCCGTCCGTTTGATCATCCCGTGCGTCTGCCGGGCGACCCGCTGGTAACACGCCAGCACTTGCTCCTTGTCCTCTTTTGTCATGTACACGATTTGATCCTTGCCCGTATAGGGAAGGCTTGCAGGCTTGAATTTGTACTGATGAATTTTGCTTCCTGTCCCAAAGCCCATCTGCTTGTAAAAATCAACGCGAAACGGATAGAGCGACACAAGTGGAATCCCTCTCTCCCGGTAAGCCGCGAGAAACCCGTGCAGCATCGTTTTCGCTACCTTTTCTTTTTTATGCAACAGATCGACAGCGACCGTGCCGATTCCTCCTGTCAGTACAGATTGACCGTATACATACATGGAAAAATCGTACCACTTCATGATTCCTACGAGCTGTCCGTCCCGATAGCATCCGTGATAGCTTACGTTCGGGTCATTTTCCAGCGTGCTTTTGACCCGTTCAGCGAACTGCTGTCTGCCCTCCGTCCCGAGAAGATTGCTTCCCGGATAAGCCATGGCGGCAATTCTCGCTACCTCGTCGATATCGTTCAAAGAAACAGGGCGAATCTCGTCCATCGTCACAATCACTCCTGTCTGTACGCATTTGGGACAAACCATTTCGTCTAAAAAAATTTTATAGAATCTATGCGGTAAATAGCAACAAGTTTTTGTATATTTTGGAAAAGTTTCATTTTCAGCCATATTTAGCTTGGCCATCCAAAAAGCGCCGACCGACTGGCCGACGCTTGATGAATTACTGGCTGTTCGCCTGTTGCCGCTGATTTTTGGCAATCACAAGCGACAAGAGGAAGCAGCCAATCGCGATAACCAGTGTTCCGGTAAAGACGACGTGAACCCCGGAAGAAAGCAAATCGCGGATCGACGCCAGCTGTTCCGCAGGGATGGAGCCTGTCTCGAAGGATGCGCCGAGATTCGCGTGGCCTCCCGCTACCGTGACCATGTTGAACAGCATCCCGAAGACTGCCGCCCCGAAGGTTTGGCTGAAGGTTCCTGTGAACGTGTTCAATGCGACAGCCGTTCCCCGTTTGTCGACAGCGACCGACGCCTGAATTTTGACCATGACGATCGGGCTGATCAGCCCCATGCCAAGCCCCACCAAGCCTACGGCGACATAAATCAAGTAACTTGCCGAATGGGAAGACAGAATCGTTAAAAGCGTCGTGGCAACGGTCAATATGGCCGTCCCTCCGATAATCAACTGCTCTGCCCGCAGCTTGCCCAAGAGATTGCCGGACAAAATCGAGCCGATCGTCCAACAGACGGGCATCGGCGTCAGGACAAAGCCTGCCATCGTCGCGCTTTCCCCCAGTACGCCCTGGCTCCAGATCGGCAAGTACACGACCATGCTGATCACAATTCCGTTGGTCAAAAACGTCAGCATGTTGATCATCGTCACGTTGCGATTCGTCAAAAGGGTGAGCGGAATCAGCGGCTCAGGCGAGCGCTTTTCTACCGTAACGAAAACCAGGTAGGTCACGAGTGCAAACACAATCAAAGAAATCGTCACCGGATTGGTCCAGGACTGATCCTGGCTGCCCGTCAACAGCGCGTACAACAAGGCAATCGTGCCCACGGTGAAGATCAGCGCTCCCGGATAATCGATATGACGCTTCGCTTTTGCCAGCAGCTTTTCGCGGTAAAACCAGACCAGCATGAAAAAGGACAAAAGCCCGAACGGCAAATTGAGAAAAAAGATATAACGCCA
The DNA here is from genome assembly GCF_038000275.1 of Brevibacillus sp. FSL K6-0770. NCBI lineage: Bacteria > Bacillati > Bacillota > Bacilli > Caryophanales > Paenibacillaceae > Brevibacillus > Brevibacillus sp. FSL K6-0770. The sequence continues at coordinate 1,620,765 of NZ_JBBOBQ010000001.1, read as the reverse complement.
GGAAAGCGTGTCGACCAAAAACCCGCCAACGAGCGGCCCTGCCACACCCGACAGGCCCCATACAGCGCTGATCCAGCCCTGGGCTTTCGCTCTCGCGGTCTGCTCGGTATACAAGTCGCCGATAATCGTCATCGTAATCGGCATGACCGCACCCGCGCCCAAGCCTTGAATCGCCCGGAACACGATAAGCTGGCCCATCGTCATGGCCACACCGCAAAGCGTGGAACCAAGCAAGAAAATACCGATCCCGATCAGCAACACATTTTTGCGTCCAAACAAGTCAGCGAGTTTGCCATAAATCGGGGCAGACACGGCAGTCGCCAGCATGTAGATGGCGTAAACCCAGCTGACCAGCTCAAATCCCGATAAATCACTTGTAATCCGCGGCACCGCTGTACTGACAATCGTCCCTTCCATGGCGGCCAGGAAGGTGGAAAGCATCAGTGCCACCATAATTTTTACTCTCATCTCGATCTCCTCTCTCTATCTACGCACGATCGCGATTCGCCAAAAAGCGTTGTCATAGTATATCACAAAACTTTGCTTACCTATGAAACAAAAACGCGTCTGCCACCTGTCCGCGCCGTTGTTGCAACGCGCGAAAGGATTGACAAGACTGGGGACTCGGGGAGCCGCCTTCGCTCCTGATCTTGTTACAGCCAGCTTTTGATCGCCTGAAACACTTCCTGATAATAATGCACTTCATGGGGAACAAAATCACTCTGCTTGACCATCAGACTAGCGTCGTAGCGCTCTCCTGCCGCATCGGTCAAAAACCCTTTCGCTGCCACTTGCGAAAGCTGGTCTGCAAACAACGCCTCCAACTCCTGCACATTCACCCAGAGAAGTCCTGTCACTTCTTCCTTTTGCAAGCGATATTCGTGCAGCGGCTGATCGCACTCCATCGCAAATACGTGGCACAGCTCCTTGTCGATGATGCCTGGCGCCGTAATCACATCGCGAATGACGCCAATCTGGCGGAGCTTTTCATACGGCACGACAAGTCCAAGCTCTTCCTCCAATTCCCGCACTCCGTCACAGGGCCGCTCCCCTGCGAGCAAATGGCCTGCCGATGTTATATCAAGCAAATTCGGGCCCGTATCTTTTTCCGGATGCCTTTTCTGGAACAAAAGCTCCAGTTGTCCATTGTGCACCCGGTAAAGCCAGCAATGGAAAGTTTGGTGCCAATCCCCTTTTCGGTGCACCTCGCTGCGCGCTTCCACACCGATCTGCTGTCCTGATTCGTCAAAAATGTCAAAGCGTTCTTCCGTCATCCAACTCCACCTCATCTGCGTATCGGTTTCTCATTCTTTTCCACCTTACCAGTTAGGCGAAGTGTTGGCTACTCTGTTCGCCCGAAATATGCACTACCGCCACTCCGCCCCGTCTCGGCTTTGCTTTTGCGCTGTCCATGCTCGATCCAAAGCCTTGCCAGGCCGCTATGTTGACAGCCTCGCTCCCTTCCTATAGACAAAGGGACAGCGCCTGGCGCCATCCCTTTGTCTCATCGTGTTGTCCTGGTGAAAGCTTATTGAATTGTGACTTCGTCCAGCATCAGGTAGCCTACCGGACTTAACCAGAAGCCTTTTACATCTTTGGCTGTTACCGATACGTGGTCGATGGTGCGGATCGGAATGACCGGAACTTCTTTCAGCTCGATCTCTTGCAGCTTGGCATAGATCGCGTTCCGCTTCGCTTCATCCTTTTCGCGGCGGCCTTCTTCAATCAGCTTGTCGACTTCCGGGTTGTTGTAAAAGGCAATGTTTCCGGCGCTGCCTTTAGAGGAGCTGTGGAAGACGTTGTACTGGTTGTAGTCGCCGTCGCCTGTGGCATTGCCCCAGCCGCCGATAAACATCGCATGCTCGCCTTTGTCTGTGTACTCCAAATATGCCCCGTACTCCATTACTTTGATTTCCACGTCGATGCCAATGCCCTTCAGCTGGGACTGGATTACTTCCGCTACGTTCATGCGCTCTTTGCGGTCATCGGTCACAATCGATGTTTTGAAGCCGTTCGCGTACCCTGCCGCAGCAAGCAGCGACTTCGCTTCGTTCACATCGTACTTGTAGTCCTCAAGGTTCGGGTTGTAGCCGATCACTTTAGGAGACATCGAAGAGACTGCTTCTGTCCCTACGTTGTTGTACACGCCTTTGACAATCGCTTCTTTTTCAATCGCATGCGCGACAGCCTGGCGCACACGTACGTCGTCAAACGGTTTTTTCGTCACGTTGAAGCCGATGTATTCCACACCGAGACCTTCTGCGCGAACCATGTTCATGCTTGGCGTTGCTTGTGCGCGCTCCACCTCTGTTACAGGAAGCTGGTCGCCGATATGCGCTTCGCCTGCCTCGACCATCGCGATGCGGGTCGTGTCTTCCGGTACGACTTTATATTGGACTTTGTCCACTTTCGGCTTCTCGCCCCAGTAGTTTTCGTTTTTCGCCAGGGTCATTTCCTGACCTGGAATCCAGTCTTCAAATTTGAAAGGCCCGGTTCCTACCGGCTTTCTCGCCAATGTGTCAGCGCCTTCGGCAATCGCTTTCGGGCTGATAATGCTGCCTTCCGTGCTTGCGAGAATCGACAGCAGCGGCGCAAACGGGTAGTCCAAAATAAACTGAACCGTTTTGTCGTCGACTGCCTTGATTTCCTTGATCATCGCGAAGTTGGAAGCGCGCGGGGAACCTACTTTCGGATCGAGGGCACGTTCGAACGTCTTTTTCACGGCTTCGGCATTGAACGGTGTGCCGTCGTGGAAAGTAACGCCTTCGCGCAGCTTAAATTCCCAAGTCAGATCGTCAACCTGTTTCCACTCGGTAGCCAGCGCTGGCTTGTAGCCTGCGTTTTTGTCCCGCGCCACCAGACTCTCATATACTTTGCCGTAAATATAGTTGGCGGATGGAATGTTGGAAATGAAATGCGGATCGAGATTGTTTGCGTCTGCCTTGCGCGCTACGATCAAGGTTCCGCCTTCTTTTGCCGCCTCGGAAGCCGGTGCTCCATTTACGTTTTGCTGCTCTGTACCTGCGCCACATCCCGTCAGTGCTACACCGACGGTCAGCGACAGCGCGAGCAGCGATCCAAACAAGCGTGTTTTCTTCATCTGCGTGTCCCCCTGTACAATGCTGTCGAAAATTCTGAATCTATTTCTTATTTGCATTATACGGTAGACTTTCTGCGCAGCCTTTCAGCATCTTTACTTCTATTTATAATATTTTTACTTTTATTTAATTTTATCTAATTCAGCTTCCGGAAAGGGACTGCGTGAAAAAACCGCTCATCCCCTGTGAACGGATAAGCGGTTTTCTCCAATAAAAGCAGATGGCTACTGCTTTTGCCAGACGATTTTTCCCGCGTACACGACTGCTTCCTTCGCAGCTTGACGTGCGACAGCTTCAGCCGAGCAACTGGCCCGGACAAACACAGCATCGGCAGCGTCACCAGGCTTTGGCCAGGCGCGATTCCCTGCCTCGTCAAGCGGGGTGATGCCGCCAGTGACCAGGCCGAGCGTGCGGGCAAGCGATTTCTCGTCAATGAGCCGGAAGCGCTCCGCTACGCGATTCGCTTTTTGCAGCATATCTCCTGTGCCGAACGGGTCCCAATGATCGGTAATGTTATCGTTGCCAAGTCCGATCTGCACCCCTTTTGCCCGGAGCAGCGGAATCGGGATCGTCGGCATGTCGATCGGCACCGCGGACATGATCGCGATGTTCAGTTCCGTGCACAATTCCGCGATCTCTTCTGCCAAAGCCGTCGGCACCTCTCCCAGCGCATAGGCGTGGCTGACAGTCGTCCGGCCTTGCCAGCCAGCATCGCGCACCATCGCAGCGAGTCGCTTCATGATGAAAATGCCCAAATGCCCCGGCTCGTGCAAATGCAGGTCGATGTCCGCATTGGCTTCTACCGCAATATCCATCATTGTGTGCAGCGATTTTTCGATATCTTCATCAAAAGAAGCTGGATCGACACCCCCGACGAGTCCCGCCCCATGCTTCATCGCCTCGCGGACGAGCGCTACGGAATCACTGCGCAGCAATCCATGCTGAGGGAAAGCGACAATTTCCCAGGAAAGTTTTTCCCGGTAAGTTTCCAGAGCAGCGAGTGTGGCCTCCAAGTTTTGCAAACCGATGACCGGATCGATATTGCAATGCGTTCGGACGTGTGTCGCACCGTGCGATTGCAGCAGGTGCAGCAAGCCTTCTGCACGCTGTTTGGCTACCGGAAGCTGGCGCGGCAGCAGTTCCTGCTCTTGTTGAATCCGGAAAAAGCGGTTGGGAGCAGGAATGACTGCCTGCCAGGGACCTCCGTAAAACGTTTTATCCAGATGGATATGCATCTCCCGAAAAGACGGCAGCATGAGCAGCCCGTCTGCGTCCCAGTAAGAGGCAGCTTGTGGGAGCGAAGTGCTGGCAGGGACGATTTTTTCCACGCGGCCGTCCGCCAAAAGCAGATGGACACGCTCTGTCGCCGTCCCTGTTATCCTCCCGTTCTCCTCTTGAAACCCGCTTTCCAGACGTGCGTTTTTGATCCAGAGGCTGTCTTTCCCGCTCTCCATGTTCGCTCCCCCTTCTTACTCCATCGTAATATCGTTAATCATCATGTAACCGGATGGGCTGATCCAGAAGCCCTTGATTTTTTTGCTGACCGCTGCAACGTGTTCCAGATTGCGGATCGGAACCATCGGCGCTTCCTTGGACTCGATTTCCAGCGCCTGGGCGTAAAGTTGCTTGCGCTTGGCGCTGTCCGGCTCGCGGCGCGCTTCTTCGATCAGCTTGTCCACTTCCTTGTTCACGTAAAAAGTCGTGTTGCCGCCCTTGCCGAGCGAGCTGGAGTGGAACAGGTTGTACTGGTTGTAGTCGCCGTCGCCTGTCGCGTTGCCCCAACCGCTGATAAACATGTCTGTCTCGCCATTGTCTTCGGCATCGAGGTACGCTCCGTACTCCAGCACTTTGACCTCTACTTCCACGCCGATGCCTTTCAACTGCGACTGAATGACTTCTGCGGCATTGATCCGCTCTTTGCGATCCCCGGTCCACAGCGTTGTCTTGAAGCCGTTGGCATAGCCCGCTTCCTTGAGCAGCGCCTTGGCCTTGTTCGGGTCGAACTCGTAGCCTTTCAGCGCCTCGCTATAGCCGAGAACTTTCGGGCTCATCGCAGAATTGGCTTTTGTTCCTACATTGTTAAAAACGCCTTGGATGATGGCATCTGTCTCGATCGCATAGTTGATCGCCTGGCGAACCCGGACATCGTCAAAAGGCTTTTTCTTCGTATTGAAGCCGATAAAATCGGTGCCCAGTCCTTCTGTGCGATACAGAGCCATTTGCGGCGACTGGCTGACGCGTTCGATCTCGGTTACAGGCAGCGGCTCCGCAATATGGGCTTCGCCTGTCTCAACCATGGCAATTCGCGTCGTATCTTCCGGAACGACCTTGAAGACGGCCTTTGCGTATTTTACCTTTTCACCCCAGTAGTTGTCATTGCGTGCGAGCACGATTTCCTGTCCCGGCGTCCACGCCTCGAACACGAACGGCCCTGTGCCTACCGGATGCTTGCTCAAATCTTTTCCGTATTGCTCGATCGCTTTCGGGCTGATAATGCTCCCTTCATGGTTGGCCAAAATGGACAACAGCGGCGAGTATGGGTAAGTCAGCTTGATTTGCACAGTGTAGTCGTCTACGGCTTTCACTTCCTGGATCATTTGGAACTGGGTGGCGCGCGGAGAGCCGACTTTCGGGTCGAGGACGCGAGCAAACGTCGCTTTGACCGCTTCTGCGTTAAACGGTGTTCCGTCGTGGAAAACAACGCCCTGGCGCAGCTTGAACTCCCACGTCACTTCGTCCAGCTGCTTCCACTCGGTTGCGAGCATCGGCTTGAACTCCATATTTTCATCACGGCGAATCAATCCTTCGTACACTTTGTGATGGACGACGCTCGCCGCGTTGATCGCGGAAATAAAGTGCGGGTCCAAGTTGTTGGCATCCGATTGTCTGGCAATAATCAGCGTCTGTGTTCCATCAGCCGCTTCGCTTTTGGCTGGATTGTCCGCAGCCCCCTGCTCCGGTTGTGCCGAACACCCTGCAAGCACCAGTCCAACGCCGAGCACGCCCGACATCAGAATGCTCCATCCTTTGCGTCTTTTCATAAAATCGCCCCCGTTTTTGCTTTTCTGTCTCTTGTTTTGAAAGTAGAGCAGCATAGCTGATCCCTTCAAGGAACTCGGCTATGCTGCGATTCATTGCTCTTGGAAGCTTGCGGTTATGGCAAGGTGATTTCGTCGATTTCGATGTGACCAGCCGGGCTGATCCAGACGCCCTCTACCCCTTTTTCAATCGCTGCCAAGTTTTCTGCGAAGCGGTAAGGCACGACTGCTACTTCATCCATTTCGAGCTGTTGCGCTTTTTCGTAAATTTGTTTGCGTTTTTCTTCGTCTTTCTCTTTGCGTCCTTCTTCGATCAGCTTGTCTACTTCCGGATTGCTGTAGAAGGAGTGGTTGCCTGGTGCGCCGTGAGACTTCGTGTGGAACAAGTTGTACTGATTGTAGTCAGCATCGCCTGTCGCGTTGCCCCAGCCGCTGATGAACAAGTCTGTTTCGCCTTTGCTCGCTGCGTCGATATAGGCGCCAAACTCCAGCACTTTGACTTCCAGATCGACATTGATTTGTTTCAGTTGTTGTTGCAATACTTCCGCTACGTTGACCCGCGCCTTGTTGTCATTGAGGTAGACGGTTGCCTTGAAGCCGTTGGCATAGCCTGCGTCCGCCAGCAATTTTTTCGCTTTCTCGATGTCGTAGCCAAGGTCTTTTACGTTCGCGCTGTAGCCGACCATCGTAGGAGAGATCGAGGAATGAGCGACCGTTCCCACATCGTTGTACACCCCTTGAATGATCGTCGGCTTGTCGATCGCAAGCGCAATCGCTTGACGGACGCGCACATCGTCAAACGGCTTTTTCTTGTTGTTGATGCCGATATGCTCGCTGGAGAAGGACGCATAGCGGCCGAGTGTCATGTTTGCCGAGTTTTTCACGCGGTCTACTTCTGTTACAGGAAGTTGTTCAGCCACTTGTGCTTCGCCTGTCTCGACCATAGCCAGTCGGGTTGTGTCCTCAGGTACTGTTTTGAAGACAACCTTGTCCAGCTTCGGCTTGTCTCCCCAGTAGTTGTCGTTTTTCACCAGCACAACTTCTTGTCCTGGCGTCCACGATTCAAACTTGTACGGCCCTGTTCCGGTTGGATGCTTGGTCAAGTCTTTGCCGTACTGCTCGATCGCTTTTGGCGACAGGATGCCGCCTTCTGCGCTGGCGAGAACGGACAACAGCGGAGCGTACGGGTAGTTGAGGATAAATTGCACCGTGTTGTCATCCACGACTTTTACTTCCTTGATCGCTTCGAACAGGTTGGCGCGGTTCGAGCCGACTGCCGGGTCCTGGACGCGGGCGATCGTCTTTTGCACCGCTTCTGCATTGAATGGGGTGCCGTCGTGGAAAGTTATGCCTGTGCGCAGTTTAAACTCCCACGTCACATCGTCCACTTGCTTCCATTCGCTTGCCAGCGAACCGACGTATTTGCTTTCTTTGTCCATGCGGACCAGACCCTCGTATACTTTGTGATGAATGATAGCTGCCGAGTTAATTTGCGTAAGAAAGTGCGGGTCCAGATTGTTTGCGTCCGACAACCGGGCGATGACCAGTGTGCCACCTGCTTTGCCCGTGCCAGGCGCTGCTGTTTGCCCGGACGTATTGGCGTTCGTCCCCGCTTCTGGCGCTGGCGCCTGCGAGCAGCCGGCCAGAGCTGCCGATACGGCAACAGTCATGGCGATCAGCGTCTGGAAAAAGCGCGTCTTTTTCATGTAGTGTTTCCCCCTCTTTTGTTTGCGCCGGATGTGCTATAATTTTTTGACCATTCGCGCATGTCTCATTTTACCTACTATTCAGGCATTATTTTTTCACTCTCTTTACTACTATTTTCACTTTCTTTACTCTTTTTTTGCCTTTTCCACATATTGGGATAGCAAAAGAAAAAGCCCCTCCCAGCAATTGGGAGAGACTTTTGGCACAGCCTATTGAATCGTCACATCGCTGACCTCGATGTAGCCGGAAGGGCTGATGTAGACGCCTTGCACATTTTTCGCGATAGCTGCCAGGTTTTCAGAGCTGCGATACGGGAGCAGCGGCACTTCGTCCATCTCGATCTGTTGCGCCTCTGCGTAGATTTGCTTGCGTTTCTCCGGGTCTTTTTCCTTGCGGGCTGCTTCGATCAACGCGTCGACTTTTGGATTGCTGTAGAAGGAATGGTTGCCTGGCACTCCGGCAGACGTGCTGTGGAACAAGTTGTACTGGTTGTAGTCGCCGTCGCCTGTGGCATTGCCCCAGCCGCTGATGAACATCTGGGCTTCGCCTTTTGCCGCCAGCTCCAAATACGCCCCGAACTCCATCACCTGGATTTGCAGGTCAATGCCGATGCCTTTCAGCTGCGATTGCAACACCTCTGCCACGTTGATGCGCGCTTTGTTGTCATTCAAGTACACGGTCGCCTTGAGTCCGTTGCCGTATCCGGCTTCTGTGAGCAATTGCTTGGCTTTGTTCAAGTCGTACTCAGGCGTCTTGATGTTCGGACTATAGCCGATTACTTTTGGACCGAGCGAAGAGATCGCGACTTTGCCGACGTTATTGTAGACGCCTTGAATAATCGCTTCCTTGTCAATCGCATGCGCAATCGCCTGGCGGACGCGGACATCGTCAAACGGCTTCATTTTGACATTCATCCCGATATGATCCACGGCAAAAGACTCGAAGCGCCCCAGCGACATATTCGCGGAGTTTTGCACCCGCTCCAGCTCCGTGACGGGCAACTGCTCGGCAACGTGCGCTTCGCCTGTCTCCACCATCGCGACACGCGTCGTGTCCTCCGGAACCGTCTTGAACACGACTTTGTCCACTTTTGGCTTCGTGCCCCAGTAGTTTTCATTTTTGACGATGACGATTTCCTGACCGGGCGTCCACGACTCAAAGACGAACGGGCCTGTCCCTACCGGGTGCTTGGCCAAGTCTTTGCCGTACTGCTCAATCGCCTTCGGGCTGATGATGCCGCCCTCGGCGCTGGCGAGGACAGAAAGCAATCCCGCGAATGGATAATGCAAAATGATCTCGACTTTTTTCGGATCAATCACTTTGACTTCCTTGATCATCCCGAACATATTTGCCTTGGGAGTCGGCTGGTTTTTGTCCAAAATGCGATTGATCGTCTTCTTCACAGCTTCCGCATCAAACGCGGTTCCGTCGTGGAACGTCACGCCGTCCCGCAAAGTAAATTCCCATGTCACATCGTCTTTCTGCTTCCATTCTGTCGCCAGAAGCGGCTTGTACTCGCTGTTGCGGTCCATCATCACCAGACCTTCGTACATTTTGTGCTGCACGACTGCCATGGAGTTGATTTGCGTACTGAAATGCGGGTCGAGGTTGTTCGCGTCAGACAGCCGGGCGATAATCAACGTACCGCCGCCAGCCGCAGCAGGGGTGGATGGCGCAGGACTGCCGGTTGCTTGTCCGGAGTTGGAGCCGGTCGAGGCCGGTTGCGATTGCGAGGTGCCGGAACAGCCTGTCAAAACGGTCGCAAACGCGACAGACAAAGCAAGAATGGAACGTACGATGCGCGTTTTCTTCAATGAAAATGCCCCCTTTGTCTCGTTGGTAAAAAGAAAAATAATGACATAACAAAATATTACTAATTTTCTTACTATTAATCTTTGCACGATCTTTACTTTCTTTTTCACTATCTTTACCTTGTTGTTTTTGAATGTTAAAAAAATCTCTACCAGGCGAGTGCCTACATTTTCCACGGTGAATTTGCCGTGCATGGCGAATCTTATCAATGGGCGGAAGATCATTCGAGTGCCGCCGTCAGATGAACGGCATCAGAAGGAGGACAGGCATGGGGATTTTTGGTGACAATTCCAAACAAGAGCCGCTGCATTATGGCGAAGTGTTTGGCGTCTGGGTTTATTTGGCGACGACAAAAGCTCTGCTCGCTGGTTATCAGACAGCGATGAATCATGCTGGCGATACGGATTTGAAGGACTTTCTCGAAGATATCATGCAAACGATGAAAAAGGAAATTGACCAGTTGGAGGATGTACTTAAAATAAACGGCGTCGCCTTGCCGCCTTCCCCTCCCGATCGGCCACTGGCTGATCGGAGCAGCATTCCGGTCGGAGCCAGGCTCAACGACTCCGAGATTGCGCTGGGAATTGCCCGGGATATTGCCGGAGGCTTGCTGACATGCAGCCAGGTCATGAGCCAGTCGCTGCGCGAGGATATCGGCTTGATGTTTGCCGAGTTCCACTTTGCGAAAGCGCACTCCGGTTTTCGTCTGCAACGCATCCTCAAGGAAAAGGGCTGGCTGATTTCCCCACCCCTGCACATGCACGCGCCAGAGCTTGCGCACGTCTAGCCTGTTGTCGTGAATAAGCACTGTCAGTGAGTGGGCAGTGCTTTTTTGCGCGTTCGGTCATTTTTGATTACGTTGAGGGAAGCAACTTGGCAAATCTCGCTGGCGTAGCGCCATAAAAAAGCATGCCCCCGCTCGTCGAGACGAGGAAGGCATGCTTTGCAGCTTGTCGCATTGTCGTTATCAAATTACTCGCTGACTTCTACAGACCAGCCGAACTTGTCTTCTTTTTCGCCATACTGGATTCCGGTCATTGTTTCGTACAGTTTGGTGGTCAACGGGCCTGTTTTTTCGCCGTTGAGAATCATTTGGTGGCCGTTCCAGTTCAGGTCGCCGACTGGCGAGATGACCGCTGCCGTGCCTGTTCCAAACGCTTCTTCCAGTTGCCCTTTTGTGTACGCCTCGTACAATTCTTCGACGGAAATCCGCTTTTCTACTACCGGGATGCCCCAGTCTTTCAGCAGGTGGATCGTCGAATCACGGGTGATTCCCTCCAAAATGCTGCCGTTCAAAGCAGGGGTCCACACTTCTTCGCCCACTTTGAAAAATACGTTCATGCTGCCGACTTCTTCAATGTATTTATTTTCTACGCCATCCAGCCAAAGCACTTGCTCGTAGCCTTTTTCCTTGGCTTCCGCCTGTGCTTTCAGAGCGCCTGCGTAGTTCCCCGCTACTTTGGCATTGCCTGTACCGCCGCGGACAGCGCGAACGTATTTGTTTTCTACGTAAATTTTCACTGGCTCCATACCATTTGCATAGTAAGCGCCAACCGGAGACAGAACGATGATCAGCTTGTACGTGTGCGATGGACGCACGCCGAAACATGGCTCCGTAGCGATCACGAATGGACGGATGTACAGCGACATGCCGCTCTCTGCCGGAATCCATTCTTTTTCAAGCGCTACCAGCTGTTTCAGCGCATCGACCATAAATTCCCCGTCCACTTGCGGCATGCTCATCCGCTCCAGGGACCGATTCATCCGCTTGAAGTTTTGCTCCGGACGGAACAGAAGCACCTTGCCTGCTTTGTTGCGGTATGCTTTCATTCCTTCAAAAATCGCTTGTCCGTAGTGGAGTACCATCGCAGCCGGATCGAGCGTCAGCGGAGCGTGCGGAACGATTTGCGGATCGTGCCAGCCTTTTCCTTCCGTGTAATCCATCGTGAACATATGGTCGGTAAAATGCACGCCGAACCCCAGCTTGTCGAGTGCTGGCTTCTCTTTTTTCTGTTCTGTTCGGACAATCGTTAGCTGACACTCCATCTTCTACATCTCCCTTGATTATTAAAATCCTGCATTTCTGAAATAAGCTTTATATATTTAAAATATCAACTATTTCGAATGATTGCCAGCTTAACTTTCCTTTTGCCAGAAACGGCTAACAGGAAAGTTACTCTATCATCGGGGAAAGTGCAGCATAAACCTCTTCCATCTCCGCTTCCGTTCCGACTGTGATGCGCAACATGTCCGCAAGGCGCGGCAGTTGATCATAGCGCACGTAAATTCCTTGCTCCATCAGCTTTTCATACAGCTCGCGCGCAGACTGTCCTTCTGCCTTCGCTGGTGGCTGGCACAAAATGAAATTCGTCTGCGCTGGGACGACGCTGAAACCGAGCGATTCAAGCTGCTTGGAAAAAACCGCCCGCGTCCGCTTGATCCTGCCTGTCGTCTCTTGCATATAGCTTTGATCGCGCAACGCCGCAAGCGCGAGATGGCGTGCGATCGCAGATTCAGGCGGATCGCTTTTGTTCCCGCCGAGGGCATCGCGCCTTTCACATTGCCGGGCATCTTTTCGATATGAGGCAAAATCATCGTCATTGCTTCTCTCCTCCATGTCGCGTGCGACTTTCTCATCCCTGCTTCCGATTCGCTTTGCAAAGATGTTATGATGTAGAATATCCTTAATTTTACAAAGACAAAGAAGAAATATCCAGTTTTCTGCTTTTTCCAGTGCCAGGAACGAAAGGAATGGAAGTCGACATGCTCCAACGGACGCGTCGTGTACGTCGGAACGTTTTCCAGAGTGTTGTGCCCCTCTATTCGGCTCAGCTATCTCGTTCTGCCTCCCGCACTGCTCGACCGCTTCCTGACGAAAAGCAACAGCTACGACCAGTACGCTGCGCCCATTTTCCAGAAAACGTTGTACCTGTTCATGGAATCGGGTGATTTTCATCGGCATGTGCGAGCGAACAGCGAAGTGATTGACTATTCCCAAAAAAGGCAGTATTCATCAGCGCAAGAAAAATGGACTGCATTTTGCAAAAACAGCGCTCTGGTTGTGCTCACGCATCCCATCAAAGATTGGACTTTTACATGGAACGAAAAGAAGGTAGTAAAGTGGGGTGATTTTTATCATGAATGAATATATTATCATCGCGATCCCGCTTTTGCTGGGAATCGTCGGCTTCGTTTGCCTGCTCCTCGGTTTGTTTGGTTACCATCCGAAAAAAATTCGCATACACCTCACCATTTCCGGGATTTGCTTTTTCTTGCTGTTCGCCTATCTCATCATCGGGTATATTTACTTGGCTCCGCCATCGTTGTTGCTGAACTTGTTTTGATTACCCGTGGGCAAAACGCAAATGATCCATTATCGCTGAGGAGGTTTCGTGCCTATGAGTAGAAAAGTCGCCATCGTCACAGGAGCAAGTCGGCTGAACGGTATTGGTGCTGCCATATGCAGAGCGTTGGCTGCACAAGGGATTGATCTGTTTTTCACGTATTGGACAGCGTACGACAAGACAATGGACTGGGGGATACAAGACGATGAGCCAGCGCAACTGCGCGAACAGTTGACCCGCTATGGAGTACAGTGCGCGTGCAGCGAAATCGATTTGTCCAAGCCTGACTCGTGGTCGCATGTCCTCGATGAAGCCAGCTCGCAGGTTGGCGCTCCCTGTATTCTCGTCAACAACGCTTGCCATTCCACTTCCGACAATTATCAGTCGCTTTCGGCTGCCAGTCTGGACGCTCATTATGCGCTCAACGTTCGCGCGCCGATCATGCTCAGCGCCGAATTTGCCCGTCGATTCTCCCAGCCTGGCAACGGCCGGATTATTCACCTGACTTCCGGGCAATCGAAAGGTCCCATGCCTGGCGAAATCGCCTATGCCGCGACAAAAGGGGCGCTGGATGCGTTCACGATTACTTTTGCCGCAGAAGTCGCTCCGCTCGGAATTACCGTCAACGCAGTCAATCCCGGCCCTACAGATACCGGATGGATGTCAAAAGAGCTGGTGCCGTTCCTCTTGGAGCGCAGCCCCATGGGCAGGATCGGCCAACCGGAAGATGCGGCACGTCTGGTCGCTTTTTTGGCAAGCGAGGAAGCGGGATGGATTACCGGACAAATCATTCATTCGGAAGGAGGATTTTTGCGTTGAGCTGCCACTTTTGCGTGTGTTGCGCGCAAAATAAAAGCACAATCCGCTATACAACAGCAGATTGTGCTTTTTGGATTGGCTTTTAGTGCAGAGCGTTACGGTTTGTTGACGATGCGAAACGACGGGGTGAACAGTTCCTTTTCGCCAAGCTGCTGATAGTCTCTCTCCACATAGCCGAGGCGCATTTTGTCAAAATAGCGTTGGCCGCGCTCCTTGATTTCCGCAAGATCAACGCCTGGCAGCACGCGGTCTTTCATTACGGTGCGTCCTGCGATGATCGACAGCTTCACATCGCGCCCGGAGCCGCACATGATCAGGGTGCGAATCGGATCGTCAACGGTTCCCATGTGGAATCCGTCCAGGTCGATCGCGATGATGTCGGCTTGCGCTCCCGGAGCGAGTCTGCCGAGATCGTCCCTTCCGAGGAAGTGGGCGCCGCCCAGTGTTGCCGCGCGGAAAATATCCGCGTAGCTGGAGTCTGCCACATCGCGCTCCTGCAAGCGGGAAAGCATGCTGGCCGTGCGAATGTTTTGGATGAAGTCTGGCGGGAACGTGTCCGTCCCGATCGCGATATTAATGCCGCGACGCTTGTAGCGGGCAAAAGATTCCAGCGCGGAGCCGTGGCGTCCGATGACGAGCGGGCAATGAATGACCGTTGTTCCCGTTTCTTGCAGGATGGCCAGATCGTCGCCTTCCCCGATCGTCGCTTCGCTGTAGCCAGGGATGAAATGCGCGTGCGGAATCGCCGTCCTTTTGCCCAGGAACCCGATTTCGTTGAGGTACTGGATGGGCGACATGCCATGGCGACGATGAATTTCCGTGTACTCGTAGCTTCCTTGCGCCGCATGCAGGCGGATCGGGCAACCCAGCTCATCGCTGTAGCGTTTCGTCAGAACCAGATTTTCCGGCGTTTGCGTCTCGATCCGCTCCGGCGCGAGCATGCCGCGGATCAGGCCGTTGTGGGCGCCGTCAAAGTCTTTGACGAACTGGACAGCCCGCTCAAGCCCTGCCCGTCCTTCCGCTTCGTTCCACAGCACTTCAATCTCGCCATTTGCCTTGACGACGCGCATTCCCGACTGGTAGCTCGGTCCCATGTACATGCGCAGTCCCAGGCGTCCTGCATGCTCCGCTGCCGCTGCCAGTTCCTCGTACGTCTCTGCCCAGCGCTTGTAAAAGACAGAGGTGATCGGCATCGCCGTCGTCACGCCGTTCAAGATCAGTTGGCTGTAGGCGTACAGCGATTTAAACGCCTCTTCCTCCGGCGTCATGACCTCGTGGTAGCCTTTGTTGTAGTACGCTTCCGACCAGAGCAAATTTTTGTTTCGCTGCGCCGACACTTCCAGATGCACGATGTCGTGGTCAATATCGCCAAGCGCGTTCAGATCGATGAACCCCGGGCTGATCACGGCATTGCCCATGTCGGTCACTTCGTCCACTTCTCCGTCATACGCATGTCCTACATACAAAATCGTCTCACCTTCGTAGACGACTTCCCCGTCTTTGATGATGATGTGGTCTTCTCCGTCGTACCCGATGACATACTTGGCTGTCAGTTTCTTTTTCATGCTGCTCCTCCCCCTTGCTTCCGGATTCGTGCTCACACTCTCCACTATCTATCTTTGTATCCTTTGCCAGTATAAGAAATATTCTGTCAAGTTTGTTTCAATTGCTTTACATGTATTTGCACAATCTTTACTACTTTTCAAAAAACGGCAAGAATTTCGCCAATAAGTAAAAATCATGCAAAAACTCGTAAAGAAGCTGCAAATCTTTATTCAAAATATTCCTTACAATTAATAGAGAGCAATGAAGCTAGGCTGGGCTTTTTTCAACGATCCTCTTACTATTTTTCATGCGAAAGGGCTGATTTTTTGTGAGTCAAGCATACTCATACTGGCTAACCAACGTTCGTCTCGATAGCGGATTTGAAACCGGAGAGGATGGGGTAGTCCACACACGCTCGGAAATTTGCCACCTGAAAATTCAGGACGGGGTGATTAACGAGATCATTTCCGCGACCAAGCCGCTCGACACAACGCTTCCGCAGCAGGACGCCAACGGACTGCTTGCGCTCCCGTCGTTCGTGGAAAAGCACAACCATCTGGACAAAACGTATGCAGGCGCTACCTGGAAGTCGTGTCTCCCTCCGAAAAAGCTGATTGATCGCCTAGAGTTCGAAGCGACAGAAATGCCGCTGATGACCGGAACCACGCAAAAGCGGGCCGAAGCGATGTTGCAGCTTTTGCTGAACGGCGGTGCCACCCATGTACGGACGCACGTCAATATTGACCCGTACATCGGCCTGAAAAACTTGGAGGGCGTACGGGCCGCACTGGAAGCGTACAGCGACCGGATGACCTACGAGATTGTCGCTTTTCCGCAGCAAGGGCTGTTGCGCACACAAGCAAGCTCCTTGATGAGACAGGCGATGAAAGAAGGCGCTACGCTCGTCGGCGGATTGGACCCTGCCGGCATCGACAACGAGCTGGAAGGTTCGCTGCGCGAGATGATGGACATTGCCGTGGAAGCTGACGCCGATGTCGATATCCACCTGCACGATCCGGGCACGCTCGGCTTTTATACGATCAAGCGCATTCTCGACCTGACAGAAGAAGCAGGCTGGCAAAACCGGATGGCGATCAGCCACGCCTTTGCTCTCGGTGATGTATCTGTCGAGGAAAGTACAGAAATGGCGGAGCGTTTGTCCCGATTGGGCACGATGATCATGACGACCGTGCCGATCAACCGAGCGATGCCTCCCGTACCGATTCTGCACGAAAAAGGCGTGCGCGTAGCTCTTGGCTATGACGGTTTCTACGATTCGTGGTCGCCGTACGGAACGGGCGACATGCTGGAGAAGCTGAATCGCCTCGTGGAGCGCTATCGCTGGGTGGACGAGCGCTCGCTGGTGCAATCGCTCTTTTTCATCACAGGCGGCAAAACGACGCTCGACCGCGCTGGCAACCGCGCATGGCCCAAAGCTGGTGACGAAGCGAACATCGTTTTTGCCGAAGCTTCCTGCTCCGCCGAAGCCATCGCCAGAAGATCGCGCCGGGCTGCTGTCATGTTCAAAGGGAAAGTCGTGCATGGGGCGTTGGAGAGAGAAAGGGAAAACTAAAGAAGACGAAAACAACCTCTCGACTGTCAGCAAGAACAGTCGGGAGGTTGTTCACAGCATCTCCTTATATTTGTCTTTTTTGCATAACCCATTGGTTCCAATAATTTTTTTCGCCGCCATTATCCATGAACTTACCTTCCATATCCCCGATGCAATATTCACAAATCGAGTACATCTCGCCCTCAAGCAAAATGTCACATTTACTGAGCGTAAGATGCTCAATTTCTCCAGGACTCACTTTTTTAGAACAATGGTCACAAACAAGAAAATCGAAACCGCTCCGCATCTTTTCACTACCCCAGGCACATGATTTTTATTATTTATATGGTACTACAGATTTTCTACCGTTTGTATCTCGTGTCAAATTGCGATTTTGCAAAGCCCTGTCATACATTCTTTCCCATTCTAAAATTTCAGCATCCGTTTTCTGCTTGTCTTTGTTATATGCAGGAGCATGCGATATCCTTGGGAAAAGTTTAAGATCAAACCCTCCTCTATAGCGCTGATACTTAGTTTCTTTTGATCTATCGGATTGAGGTACAAAGTGAGCATGGAACAGATAGCCACTCTCGTGATTGTAGATCAGATAAACAGTGTAACCGTTTAAGTCCAAGCGCTCATTTCCATAAGCTCTATCCGCAATGACAGAGCCATCTAAGTGATTCCCTAGATGTCGATTGAGATTTGTTACAAGTCTACTATTTATGTCGTATACAGCTAAAACCCTCTCTCCAATTGCCGATGTACTGGTAAACAGCTCAAGATCACCATTATTGTCTCGATCTCTATTGAGACGATTTGAGATTTCACGAACACCATCCATTGAGATATGTCGAGTAGCTGAAGTAGTAGTTCTACGTGGAATTCCAGTGAAGTCCTCCCAATGTTCCACTGCAGTATCTCTTTCTCGTACACTGTTTGTTACCGTTGATGTGTTTGCCCTATCTTCCAAGATAAGATAGGAGTTAATTGCAAGTGATGTAGATAATATTCTAAACAGCGCCGCGTGGAAAACGGCTAAGTTCGTCGTATTTATTGGCCCTGCTGCAATACTGACACTTGTTGAAGCCACCACAGCCCTTTGACTATTTTTCCCGCCTTCATCAGAAGATGCGAACACAAATGTTTTAGCAAGATACTCAGCAAAATAGTCTTCATTTCCGTTCCCAGTAAAATAATCACTCACGATCTGTTCGAATTCTTTTTTGTCAAAACTCTTTATCTTTTGAATCAATAATTCGGATTCTGATATTACTTTGTCATTTACACGTATTGCAGCTTTCCAAAGGTATTTTCCATCTTCGGTATCTACTATTTGAATAGTATAAGTGGAGTCTTCCACAGTGTTGTGAATAGCAATTTCATAATGGGAAGACGAGTCATCCAGAACTTCTATTGTAAAGCGATTATTGGATTGCTCATATTCTTCCTCTGCACTTACTTTAGGAACTGTTAAACAAGTAAACAACAGGCATGCCACTAAGAATATTTTGGACAGGTAATGAAAATAACGCTTCATTGCTTACATCCTTTCTTAATAATCTTCTTAACCAAATTTTACCAAAATATATAAATTAAATCTAATAATTTCCATTTGCAAATCAATTTGTGATCAACTTTTTTCTGCCATTTTTCATAATTTGTTTAAGAACTATTTCCAGTTTTACAAGTCGGGAGCTTTTTTCTTGTGCCACACGATACAACCAGGTCAAGGGCAGCAAGCCAAATCATCCGGTAAAGATTGACAACGGCAAAACCAACGTAATATTATATATTTACGTAAAAATGTAATTTTACGAAAGGTTGATGGCGATGACAATGGCGGCGGAGATTTCACCGGGGGTTTACATGCTTTCGCTCGATTTTCACGGGAATATCGTTCACCCCATGCTTCTGCGCGAGGGAGAAATGAGCGTTTTGATAGACACAGGCTTTCCCGGGCAAATAGAAGATTTGCGCGCAGCCATGGACGCGGCAGGAGTGCCGATCGCCCAGCTGCAAGCCGTGATTTTGACGCATCAGGACATGGACCATATCGGCTGTCTGCCTGAGATTTTGCAGGAATGCGGTCCACGTGTGAAAATTTACGCGCACGCGCTGGATCAGCCGTACATTCAGGGAGAGTTGCCGCTGTTAAAAGACAGCCACCTGGAGAATCCCCCGCAAGGCCGCGTAGATCATACAGTAAAGGACGGTCAGGATCTGCCTTTTTGCGGCGGGATTCGCGTCATTCATACGCCCGGACATACTCCCGGACATATCAGCCTGTATGTAAAAAAGAGCAAGACGCTCATTGCCGGAGATTCGCTGTACAGTGTAGACGGGATGATCGGCGGCATTCATGCCCCGACGACACCAGATATGGATGCAGCCCGGCGCTCGCTGAAAAAGTATGCAGACCTCGACCTGGAAGCCGTCGTCTGCTATCACGGGGGCGTATGCAAAGGAAACGTCCGCGAGCAAATCGTGAAGCTTGGCCAGGAATGATCGCGCGCTGTCTGTCGTCTCAGGCGTTGATTTCATAGGAAGAACGGGCTGTTTCACGAACGCATTAGCAAACAAGCATGGCTCCATACGCCAAAAAAGAGGCAAAACCGCAAGCGGTCTGCCTCTTTTTTTCTGTGAAAACATCTCGACGTTTTTCGTGAAATAGGATGTGACCGCTTGCAGTCAACAAAACGGCCATGAATGTTTTGCTGCAAATGGTACGTAACGTTTCAAGTACCTGTCAGCTTACAGCGCCCCGGACACCACATTGCCACGGAACACGACAGCCTGACGCTTCGAGCGGCGCGCTACGGCCTCCGCCACAGAGGAAGCGTGCAACAACACCATGTCTGCTTCGTCTCCTACATTCGGCCATTGGCGGTTGCCCTCTTTGTCGAGCGGCGTTTTGCCGCCTGTGATAAAGCCCAGCGCCTGGGACAAGGAACGCTCATCCTGCATGCGGAAGCGCTCCGCCAATCGTCCTGCCTTTTCCAAACTGTCTCCCTGGCCGAACGGCGACCAGTGATCGGTAATGCTGTCGTCGCCGAGCATGACTTTGACGCCTTTGTCGCGCAGAAGCGGAATCGGAATGGTCGCCTTGTTGACAGGAACGGTAGAAGTGATCGAGATGCCGAGTGCGGCGAGCATCTCGGCTACGTCTCCCGCTTCCTCCAGGCTGACGTCAGCCAAAGCGATGGCGTGGCTGATCGTGACGCGGCCTTGCCAGCCTGCCTCTTCGGTCATTTTCGCCAGACGCTTGAACGTGAAAATGCCGAGATGGTCAGGATCGTGCAAGTGAACGTCGATCGGAGCATCCGCTTCTACCGCCAGTTCAAAAATCGTCGCCAGCGATTTCTCGATGTTTTGATCGACAGTCGCCGGATCGACGCCGCCGACGTAGGTCGCGCCCATTTTCAGCGCCTGGCGAATGTTCTCCACCTGATTGCTGCGCAAAAGCCCTTGTTGCGGGAAAGCAACGACCTCGCATTCCAACTTGCCGCTGAACGTTTCCATGGCAGCAAGTGTCGCCTCCAAGTTTTTCAGGCCGATATACGGGTCGATGTTGCAATGGCTGCGAATTTTCGTCGAACCGGCGGACAAAAGCAGTTCCAGCATCTTTTCCGCGCGCTCCTGCGCCGTCGGCAACAGCTTGGGCATCAGTCGGCTCTCTTCTTCCAGACGCTCCAAAATGCTTTTGACCGGAGTGACCGCTTTCCAAGGGCCGCCGTAGTACGTCTTGTCGATGTGGATGTGCATGTCCTGAAACGACGGTACAGCCAACAAGCCGTTCGCATCTTTGACAGGCAGTCCGCTCGCCCCTGCCTCGTCGCCATAGGCGATTTGGGCAATCCGGCCGTCCTCGATCAAAAGGTGCGCCAGCTCTGTGTCGGTTGCGACAATTTTGCCATTTTCTGTCCGGTATCCACGCTCCAGGCGAACGTTCGTAATCCAATAGGCTGTAGACATGTATTCATAACATCCTTTCCAGATGGGATTTGTAAAAAACCGTTGTCACCGCGCAAGGCTTGCCGCCGACCGTTGGCTTCTTCGCCACATGTCGCGACGCCTGTTGCCTGTTGCCTGTTACCATTCGCCCGCTACCCTGTTGCCCTGAAACAGCACCACTCTGCGCTTCGCCCGCCTTGCCACCGCTTCTGCCGAAGAAGCGGCTTCCACTGCCATCAGGCTTGCCTCATCCCCTACCAGCGGCCACAGACGATTGCCCGCATCGTCCAGCGGAATGCGCCCCTCTGTCACGAAGCCGAGGGCCACTCCCAGCGACCGCTCATCCGTCAGGCGAAAACGTTCCGCGAGTCGGCCTGCTTTTTCCAGCAAATCTCCGCTTCCGAACGGCGTCCAGTTGTCTGTCAGGCTGTCGTTGCCGAGCATGACGGCGACGCCTGCTTTGTGCAACAGCGGAATCGGAATCGTCGGGCGGTTGATCGGAACCGTCGATGCGATCGAGATGCCGAGCGTTGCCAGCTGCTGCGCCACCTCTCTCGCCTCCTCCAGCGACACATCTCCCAGCCCGAGCGCGTGACTGATCGTGACACGCCCTTGCCACCCTGCCTCTTCCGTCATCGCTGCGATCCGCTTGATCGTGAAAAGTCCGAGGTGCCCAGGGTCGTGCAGATGCAAGTCGATGTCGGCATCCGCTTCCACAGCCAGCTCCATGATCGTTTGCAGCGAGCGTTCGATATCCTGGTCGACGCCGCCGGGATCGACGCCGCCCACATGCGTCGCTCCTTGGCGCAGCGCCTCTCGCACCGTCTCGCGTGCTTGCGTGCGCAGCATGCCGTAGTTCGGGAAGGCGACAATCTCATGCGACACTTTGTCTGTAAAAGTTTCGAAAGCCCGCAGCATGCTCTCCAAAAAACCGAGGCCGACAGTCGGGTCGACGTGGCAATGCGTGCGCACGTGCGTAACGCCCGTTGCCACCAAAAGCGACAAAATGCTCTCCGCTCCCGCCTGTGCCTGCTTCAAGTACATCGGCAGCAACGTGCGATCCTCCGCGTGCCGTTCAAACAAGTTTTTCACCGGAGTCGTCGCTTTCCACGGCCCGCCGTAATACGTTTTTTCCAAGTGGATGTGCTTTTCCGCCATCGCAGGCAAAATCAACAGACCCTTCGCATCCTTTTTTGGCACTCCGTCCTCCAAAATTTCGCTGGACGGAACGATTCGGGTGATTTTCCCGTTCTCGATAAGCAAATCGCACAGCTCGGTACGCGTTCCTGTGACAACTCCCTGATCCCACTCATACCCGCACTCCAGGCGAGCGTTAATTATCCAGTACGGAGATGCCTTCATTTGCGATCATCCCTTCGTTGTGGTCGCTTCTTCCACTTGTCCGGCGACCTGGCTTCCTTTGAAAAAGACCGCCTGGCGATCTGCCCGCCGCGCGATTGCTTCAGCCGAGCACGACGCTTCCACCAGAACGAGACTCGCTTCTTCTCCGACAGCAGGCCACAGCTGCGTGCCATTCGCATCCAAAGTCGTTTTCCCGCCCGTAATGAAGCGAAGCGACTGGGACAAAGCCAGCTCGTCCAGCCAACGGTTACGCTCCGCCAAGCGCCACAAGCGCTCCAGCACGTCGCCGTTGCCGTACGGCTGCCACGTATCAAAAATGTTGTCGCAGCCAAGCGCCACGTCCACTCCGTTTTGATGCAGCAATGACACAGGCGGGATCGCCCGGCTGAACGGAACGCTGGAAATAATCGTAATGCCCGCTTCCCGCAAGATCGTCGCCATCTCTTCTGCTTCCGGCACCGGAATGTCTCCGAGCGCAAAAGCGTGGCTGATCGCTACGCGGCCTTGCCACCCGGCGTCTACCGTCATGGCTGCAAGCCTTTTCATCGTAAACGTTCCCAAATGTCCCGGGTCGTGCAAATGCAAATCAACCCCGGCGTTCGCCTCGACCGCCAGCTCCATCATCTGGTGCAGCGACTGTTCGAGATCGCCGTCTACCGTTGCCGGGTCTACTCCGCCGACATGTGTCGCGCCCTGGCGCAGCGCCTCACGCAACAGCGGCTGCGCATCCGTCCGCAAAAGCCCGTGCTGCGGGAACGCCACGATCTCATGAGTTACCCGATTCGCATAAGTAGCCAGCGCTGCCTGCACCGATTCCAGATTGGAGATGCCCGCTTCCGGATAAATGTCGACGTGTGTGCGCACGTGTGTGGAACCGTAGGAAAGCAGCACGGACAGCAGGTTTTCCGCCCGCTCCTGCGTAGTCGTCGGCAAGGCTGGCAATGCCCGCTTTTCAATCTCGCAGCGCTCGATAATGTTCGCTACCGGAATGACAGCCCGCCACGGCTCGCCCAAGAGTGTCTTGTCCAGATGCACATGTTTTTCAATGAAGGACGGCAACGCCAAAAGTCCTTTGGCGTCTTTTTGCGGCAAATCGTCCGCAAGCGTCTCCGTCGCCTGTGCAATACGTGCAAATTTTCCGTCTTTTATCAAGATGTGAAACAAGGATGCATCCGTTCCAGCGACGACTCCGTTTTCCCTGCGATAGCCCGTCTCCAAACGAACATTGGTCAGCCAATAGGCAGTGCCCATCCATCATCCATCCTCTCTGGGAAATGTGTATCTATGCCTTCCCTACCCATTATCTAGGAAGGGACGAGCGTTGATTTGCACAATCTTTACGTCTATTTTCACTATTTTTACGACTTGTTCAAATTGCCTTTACTTCATACATTTTTCTGATAACTTTGACGTAAGCAAAGGAGGGGGTCACATCATGAAGGTTGAGTTCGCACCAACCAATCAAGCTCTTCCGTCAAAAGCTGCGGCAGCACGCCCAGGCAGATGGCGGACTTTTTACCGGAAATTGCGCAAAAACAAATTGGCGATGGTAGGCGGGTTTATCGTCTTGTTCTACATCGCAATCGCCCTGTTGGCACCAGTTATCGCTCCGCATGATCCTTACGCGATTGATCTGGTGAACAAGCTCAAGCCGCCATCCGCTGATCACTGGATGGGTACGGACGACAAAGGTCGGGATGTGCTCAGTCGTCTCCTCTACGGAACACGTCTTTCCATATCTGTCGGATTCGTCGCTGTTTTTATCGGCGCTTTCTTCGGAATTATTCTCGGTCTGTTGTCCGGCTACTACGGCAAATGGGTCGACACGATCATCTCCCGTGTCATTGATGTTCTGCTTGCGTTCCCGGGCATCCTGCTCTCGCTGGCTATCGTCAGCGCCCTGGGTCCCAACTTGTTCAACGTCATGGTCGCTGTCGGGGTCTTCTCGATTCCGGTGTTTGCCCGGATCGTCCGCGGTTCTACCTTGACGGTGAAAAAGCTGGAATACATCGACGCGATTCGCTCGCTCGGCGCCAACGACTTCACGATCATTTTCAAGCACATTTTCCCAAATATTTTGTCTCCTATTATCGTGCAAGCAACGATGCGTCTCGCGACAGCGATTTTGTCCGCTGCCGGTCTGTCGTTCCTTGGGCTCGGCGCACAGCCTCCCCTGCCAGAATGGGGCGCCATGCTGAGCAACGGACGCGACTTTTTGTTCACCGCTCCTTATTTGGCCATGTTCCCTGGCCTGGCGATTTCTACGCTCGTACTCGGCTTCAACATTTTCGGAGACGGCCTGCGGGACGCTCTGGACCCAAGAATGAAACAATAGGAGGGAAGGCTTCATGTTTGTCTACATTGTTCGTCGCCTGTTACAGATGATTCCCGTCCTGCTCGGTGTCATTCTGGTTGTGTTCTTGATCATGCAAATGGTTCCCGGCGATCCGGCTGTCCTGCTCGCTGGTGAAGGTGCTTCTGCAGAAACGATTGCCAAAATTCGCACACAGCTCGGGCTCGACCAGCCTGTCATGGTGCAATACTTCCATTATGTAACGGACGTCATGACCGGAGATTTGGGTACGTCCCTGCGCTCCAACCTGCCTGTCTTCGACGAAATCATGGCTCGCCTGCCAGCAACGATCGAGCTTGCCATTGCCAGTATTTTTGTCACCGTCGTACTCGGAATGGTCGCGGGGATCATCTCGGCTACCAAGCAGTATTCCGCGGCTGACATCACGATCATGATCGTCGCCCTGCTCGGCGTCTCGCTGCCAAGCTTCTGGCTCGGTTTGAGCCTGATCTACTACTTCTCGGTCAAACTGCAATGGTTCCCGGTCGCTGGCTGGGGCACGTGGAAACACATGGTTTTGCCCGCGATCACGCTCGGAACAGCCGGGGCTGCCATCGTAGCGCGGATGACCCGCTCCAGCATGCTCGACGTCGTACGCCAGGACTACATCCGCACAGCGCGGGCAAAAGGCTTGCGTGAACAAGTGATCGTTTACAAGCACGCGTTGAAAAACGCCCTGATCCCGATTATCACCGTTGTCGGCTTGCAGTTCGGGTTCCTGTTGGGCGGTACGGTTCTCGTCGAATCCGTCTTTGCCATCAACGGTTTGGGCCGTCTGATCGTCGACGCGATCCGCATGCGCGATTTGCCTGTCGTCCAGGGCGGCGTACTGATCGCTTCCGTCATCTTCGTGTTCGTCAACCTGCTCGTCGACGTACTGTATCGCTACTTCAATAAACGAATCGATCTGAACTAAGGAGGGAGCACCATGCCAGGACAACAAGAAAAAATACTGGACGTTCGCAACCTGCAAACGCACTTTTTCACAGATGATGGCGTCAGTAAAGCCGTGGATGGCGTTGATTTCTCCCTGAACAAAGGAGAAACGCTCGGTCTGGTAGGCGAATCCGGCTGTGGAAAAAGTATCACCTCGCTTTCGATCTTGCGTTTGATTGCCAGCCCTCCGGGAAAAATTGTAGGAGGAGAAATTTTGTTCAAAGGGCAAGACCTGATTGCCAAATCAGAAGCCGAGATGCGCAAAATTCGCGGTAACGAAATCTCGATGATTTTTCAGGAGCCGATGACATCGCTCAACCCGGTGTACACGGTCGGCGAGCAAATCGCCGAGGTGCTGCGTCTGCACCAGAACATGGGCCGCAAAGAAGCGTGGGAAAAAGCGGTCGACATGCTGCGCCTCGTCGGCATCCCTTCCCCGGAAAAACGCGCGACCCAGGAGCCGCACGAGTTGTCCGGCGGGATGCGTCAGCGCGTCATGATCGCGATGGCACTCGCTTGCCGCCCGGAAATTCTCATCGCGGATGAGCCGACGACCGCGCTCGACGTGACGATCCAGGCGCAAATTTTGGAGCTGATGAAAAAGCTGCAGGCCGAAATGGGCATGAGCATTATCATGATTACCCACGATCTCGGCGTCGTCGCAGAGACGTGCGACCGCGTCGCTGTCATGTACGCCGGAAAAGTCGTCGAGTACACGACCGCCAAAAACTTGTTCGAAAATCCGAAGCACCCGTATACGATCGGTCTGATGAACTCCCTCCCCCGTCTGGACGAGGATGTGGAAGAGTTGGTGGCGATCAAGGGCAACGTTCCAAGCCCCTTCAACATGCCGACTGGCTGCCGCTTCGCCCCGCGCTGCCCGCATGCCACTGAACTGTGCCACTCCAAGCTGCCCGAGCTTTTGACAAGCGACGACGGAAGCAAGGTACGCTGCTGGATGTACACGCCTGAATGGGATGGCGCCAGCAAGACTGCTACAGAAATGGGGGTATGACGTCATGATGATGACAGCCGATCAAACGAAAAAACCACTGCTCGAAGTCCAAAACCTCAAGCAGCACTTCCCGATCAAAGGCGGCATCTTGGGCCGCACCGTCAATCACGTCAAAGCGGTTGACGATGTCAGCTTCACGATTTTTGAAGGCGAAACGCTCAGCATCGTAGGCGAATCCGGCTGCGGAAAATCGACCACCGGACGCGCCATCCTTCGCCTCGATGAACCGACAAGCG
This sequence comes from Brevibacillus sp. FSL K6-0770, assembly GCF_038000275.1. Taxonomy (NCBI): domain Bacteria; kingdom Bacillati; phylum Bacillota; class Bacilli; order Caryophanales; family Paenibacillaceae; genus Brevibacillus; species Brevibacillus sp. FSL K6-0770. Next base: position 1,593,994 of record NZ_JBBOBQ010000001.1, on the reverse strand, counting down.
GCTCGGTGTTTTTCGAAGGAAAAGACTTGCTCGCCATGTCCAAATCGCAAATGCGCAGCATGCGCAAAGACTTGCAGGTCATCTTCCAGGACCCGTTCGCATCGCTGAATCCGCGTCAGTCCGTGGCGCAAATTCTCGGCGAAGCACTGGCGATCCAAAACATCGTCCCTGCCAATCAGCGCCGGGAGCGCATCATTGAACTGCTCAGCCACGTCGGTCTGCGCCCGGATCAAATCGATCGTTTTCCGCACGAATTTAGCGGCGGGCAGCGGCAGCGGATCGGGATTGCCCGCGCTCTGGCGATGCAGCCCAAGCTGATCATTTGCGACGAAGCGGTGTCTGCTCTCGACGTTTCGATTCAGGCACAAGTGCTGAATCTGTTGAAATCCCTGCAAAAAGAGTTCAAGCTGACCTACTTGTTCATCTCGCATGACCTTGGCGTCGTTCGCCACATTTCTGATCGCGTGATGGTGATGTATCTCGGCAAAGTCGTGGAAATCGCCGACAAGAAGTCGCTGTTCGACAGTCCGCAGCATCCGTATACACAGGCGCTTTTGTCCGCGATTCCGGTCCCGGACGTCAGCAAAAAGCAAGAACGGATCATCCTGCGCGGAGACGTGCCTTCGCCGATCAATCCACCGCAAGGCTGCCGCTTCCATACGCGCTGCCCGCTCGCGGTCGAGCGCTGCAAGACAGAAGTTCCGGCTCTGACCAACGTACACAGCACGCATCAGGTTGCCTGCCACCTCGTGCCGTAAGAGACATTAAAATTTTCTAAAAAAGCAAGCGAGCCTCAAGCGGCATGATATGATGGTAACTGCAAAATCAAAGACGACCATACAGAAGGGATCTCATGATAAGCTTCGAAGGTTTCACTCTGCTCATTCTGTTGTTCATTTTGGCTCCTATTATAGGAGCTATTGCTTTATTGTTTTTGTTCATTTTTGAAAAGCGCATCGACCTGCTGGAAAACAAAAATGTGAAGATCGAGCTGGAAAAGGAGCTTCAGCAAGCGCTCTACAATCAGCTGAACCAGCAAATCCAGCCGCACTTCCTGTTTAATACATTGAATGTCATCCTCAGCCTGGCACGGCTCAACCGGACAAAAGAGCTGGTGAGGGCTCTCGAAGTCCTCTCCCAGTTTCTCAAATTCAAGTACAAATCGACGGAGCCGTTGATTTCACTCGCCCGGGAGATTCAATACACCGAGCAGTACCTGGAGATTCAAAAGCTCCGCTTCGGCCACCGACTGCACATTACTCTCGAATGCGCGGACGATTTGCTCACCGCCTCGATCCCTCCGTTCGTGCTGCAAACGCTCGTGGAAAATGCGTTCAAACACGGGCTGGAGCGCAAGATGGGCGACGCTGTTTTGCAAATCCACATCAGCCGCCAAGCAGACGATGTCTTGCTCGTCGTCGCAGACAACGGCTCTGTTGACCTCGCCGCCTTCGAGCATGAGAATGGAACAGACAGCGAAGCCGAACAGCCGCATGAGAAGAGCGGCCACGGCTTGGACAACATCCGGCGCCGCCTTCACCTTTGCTTTGGTGATCACGCACAATTACAGCTAGAAAGCTCATCTGAGGGAGGAACGCGTGTGATTGTTCAATGGCCGTGTATTTTTGAACATGTTGATGTGAGGTGAACAAGATGAACGTACTACTCGTGGATGACGAACCGTTGGAGCTGGACCAGCTGGAATACTTGATCCAGCCCATGTTCCCCTTGTGGAATTTGTACAAGGCCGCTGACGGCAGCCAAGCCATGGCGATCAGCCAGAAGGTGCCTCTTCATCTCGCCTTTCTGGACATCAATTTGCCGGGGAAATCCGGGCTGGCGCTCGGCGAGGAGCTGCGTGCCCAGCATAAAGAGATCGAACTGATCATCGTGACCGCTTACCAAGATTTTCATTACGCCAAACAATCCATCCGCCTCGGTGTCGTCGATTACATCACGAAGCCTGTCATCGAGAGCGAGCTGGTCGAGATTTTGAACAAATACCAGAAAAGTCCTGCCTTGTCCGCCTACACCCGGATTATTTCCGATGCGATGAACATCATCCACCAGAAATTTGCCGAAAAGCTCAACCTGGCTGACCTCGCGGCAGAGGTGCACATCAATCCGACTTATCTCAGTCGACGGTTTCATGAGGAAGTCGGCGTTTCGTTTTCCGAGTACCTGATGCAATACCGGATTCAGATGTCCAAAAAATTTCTGATCGGCCATCCGGAATGGAGCATCTCGACCGTAGCGGAGCGCACAGGCTTCAACAGCCAGCACTATTTCAGCACCATCTTCCGCAAGGTGGTCGGGAAAACTCCCAAAGAATATCGGGACAAGGGGAATGTATTTTGACGTATTTATCCTTTCGCGAGTACGTGCTGGGCGCAGCCAAAATCGGGATCGGACTCGGAGCCGTCTCCATTCTTGCCCGCTGGGTGACTGGCAACACCATTTTTGGCTCACCAGAGGCGCTCGTCAAATACGGCATCTTCGGCGGGATCGGCTTCGCCTTGATGGGGGCAGTCGCCCTCTGCTTCTTCGGTTTGCTCGGCCGCCGGGTGCGCCGGGAATTTTCCGAAGGCATGACCATCGGCGATTACTTGCAGGGCAAGCTGCACCCTTTTGGCTACTGGCTGATGATTATTTTGTTGCTGCTGACGACGATCGAAGCGATGTTTGTCCAAGGGATGGCTGGCGGCGTTTTGCTGAACATTTTGTTCGGCTTGCCTATCCCGCTCGGTCTGCTCTGTTTTTTTGTGTTCTCCGTCCTGTTTGCCGGCATCGGTGGAATCCGCTCGATCCACCGCTTTGCCATCGTGCAGATTGTGATTACATTTGCTGCGGCGATTCTCATTCCGGTTTACTTTTTCATCGGAAAAGGCGTCGAGCACGTCTACAACGGCTTGCGGCTGTACCATCCGTATTTGCTCGTGGCAAGCAACAAGGAAGGGCTGTTGTTTATCGTCACGGGGCTGTTGATCGGCTTCGGACAAGTTTTTTCCGACCAGGCTTCCTGGCAGCGGCTGTATATGATGGAAGAGAAAAAAATCGTCCCGACCTTTTTGCTGTCCGGACTGATTTTCGCCACGGTGCCGCTGGCCTTTTCGTCGCTAATCATCATCGTCATTTTCACGGGCGGCTTTGACGACATCTACTCGCTCATGTTCGACCTCGTCCGCAAAATCGATTCGATGTTTTTGCTTGTCCTGTTCGTCCTGTGCTCCTTCGGTGCGATCATGTCCGCATTCGGAGCCGGGCTGCATTCCATGATCAGCCTGATGGTCAACAACGTCTATCAGCTGTTCCGCCCGCGTGCAACCGAACGGCAAAAAATTCGCACGGGCTACATGCTCGCCATCATGATTGGCGCGGTGTCTTTTGGTCTGACGAGCTATTTCAAGCCGACCTTGCTCGACTTGCTGTTTTTCTTCGGCATCATCTACGCCTCCCTGATTTTGCCCTTGATCGTCATCGTCTGGTCGCGGGGGAAGGCATCCAATTTCATTTTGATCAGCGCTGTGGTAGGACAGGCAGCAGGGTACGTCAGCAGAGCGTTTGTCGATCCGATGAAAGCGATCTGGATCGCTTCTTTTGCTACGGCCTTCTTCCTGGTAGGCTACCTGAGCATCGCCTGGCTGTGGAGGCGCTACTTCCGCACGGCGTAACGCCTGCAAGCCCTTACGCTGCTGGTGCTGGCTGGCGCTGATCGCACAGGAAGGAACGAATGTCATGCTGCGATCTTACTTGCTGCTCATTTTTTGCGTCACCGCCTGGGGCAGCAATTTTGTCTTTGGCAAAATGCTGGTGGCGGAATTTTCGCCGCTGTTTTTGTCTGTCATGCGTCTGCTGTTCATCGCGCTGTTTTTGTTGATCTGGGCAAAAGGACGACTGACGATTCCGAAGCTGTCACGGCGCGACTGGCTTTTGGTTGCGACTCTCGGCATTGTCGGCGTCGGGATTAACCAGTGGTCGTTTTACAAAGGGCTGGTGACGGCTGATCCCACTACTTCGTCGCTGATTTTGGCTTTGACTCCGGTAACGACTGCGCTGCTCGCCGCCCTGTTTTTAAAAGAAGCGCTGACATGGCGGATGGGGCTTGGCGCTGTCATCGGTACGGCTGGTGTTCTGTTCGTCATTTACACAGGGGCGGAGCTGCACTTTGACGTCGGCATTCTCTGGATCGTGCTGACGATGCTGACATTTGCCGTCTCGATCATTCTCGTCCGCATGCTCGGCCACCGACTGCCTTCGCTCGTGACCACGCTTTTTTCCAACCTGATCGGATTCGGCGCGCTGCTGCCGTTCGTCTTCGCCAGCTTGCCGCAAGTTGCCTACAGCACGCAGTTGTCTTCGTGGATTTTGTTGTTTGTGACCGCTGTCATCATGCACGGCATCGTCACCTTGATCTGGAACAGCCAGCTGCAAAAAGTCGGAGCGGCCAAAGCCGCGATGTTTTCCAATCTGGAGCCGTTTATCGCCATGCTGTTCGGCTTTTTCCTGTTGGCGAAGCCCGTCACGCTCATTCAACTGTTTGGAGCGCTCCTGATCATCGCAGGCGTTACGCTAACCACCACTTCCAAAGAGCCGCGCGATCATAAGTCCGCTTCGCCTGTTTCTTCGTGACGTTTTCATTTCATACAAAAACAGTCGGAATTATGGTTGAGTTTTACAAAAGCAGAGATTATACTAGACAGTACATGCAAAGATCGAGGAGGGCTGTTCATGTCTACGGTTAAGCTGTCCCAATGGGAGACGATGCTTCTGGAAGCCGCTCGTGCCCATGGATTTGTCGATGAAGAAATCATTCACAGGCTGAGAACGGGCGATTCGGAGCCTTTCGCTGATGTGGAAGGCGGCAAATACGATTTCTCTCCCCTCTTTGAACTGTACCAAAACGATTCTGCTGCGCTGGAACAAGCCATTCGCGACGGCTATCAAATCAAGTTCACGACGATAAACGGGATCAAGTTCCTGTTGAATAAGCGCTATCAGCTGCTGGCCGAGCAAGATTATGAGGTAGAGGAAACGGCACTGAGCCAGGTTCGCTTGTCAGTTGAAGCGCTCGACTGGATGCGCAAGACGATCTCCAGAAACTGGCGAGTCGTCGAGCAGGAAAAGCTCGCGGGCGGCAAGGAAACGGTGGTCCGATTCGAGCTGGCTGCTTCCTGAATGCGAAAAGAGCACTTTCCACGCGGGAGAGTGCTCTTTCTTTTTCACATTTTACACGCTAAAAGGAGAACGGCTATGAATGAACAAAGCTGCATACGCGCCATCCAGGATGTCTATCCTGATTTCATTGTCCACTCTCTCGTTCGCAATGAGATCGGACAAAACAACGATGTGTGGATCGTCAACGGCGCGTACGTATTTCGCTTTCCCAAGTACGCGCTGGGCATTCGCCAGTTGAAAAAAGAGACAGCCATTTTGCAAGCGGTCCAGGATAGCGTTTCCCTGCCGATCCCCGCTCCGGTCTACCGTTCCTTCGTGCCGGAGGAGCCTGGAAAAGTCTTCACTGGCTACCCGCTGCTACGCGGAGAGCCGTTTACGCGTGAAGCGTTTGCGCAAGCAGCCCGTCACAATCAGCTCCCTGCCATCGCGGCCCAGCTCGGGCGATTTCTGTACGAGCTGCACTCTTTTCCGTATGAACAGCGGCTCCCTGAGCTTGTTTCCGACTCGGTTGGCATGGCAGACGAGCTGACGGAGCTTTACGACCGAATCGTCTCCCGGCTGTTCCCGGCCATGCGCGAGTCGGCCAAACAGGAGATTGCTGAACGATTTGAGACGTATTTGGCTGATCCTGCCCACTTTGCGTTTGCGCCGCGGCTCATTCATGGCGACTTCGGCACGACCAACATTTTGTACGACGCGCAAAAACAGCGGATCACAGGCATCATTGACTTCGGCGGAGCAGGCATCGGCGACGCGGCTTACGATTTCGCCGGACTCGCCGCGAGCTATGGCGAGAACTTTTTGTCCTGCCTGTCACCGTGGTACCCCGATCTGGATTCCGTCCTCGTCCGCATGCGCTTTTATCGCAGCACGTTTGCCTTGCAGGAAGCATTGTTCGGCATCGAGCAAGGGGATGAACAGGCGTATCGGGCGGGGATGCGGGACTATGTGTAGCGTCTTCATCCTTTCACGGCTCCTTGCGTCAGCCCCTCCACCAGGTACTTTTGGCAAAAGGCAAACAACAGCATCGTCGGGATGACAGACAGAACAGTAGCTGCCGACATCGCTCCCCACTCGATGTCGTACTTTTTGATGAAAGCGTTCATGGCGACCGGGATCGTCTTGACCGACTCTTCATCGATGAACAAAACGGCCATGATCAGCTCGTTCCAGCATTGCACGAAGGCAAAAATGAACGTGGCTGCGATACCGGGGAGCATGATCGGCACGATTACGCGAAACAACGCGCTGATCCGGGAACAGCCATCCATCATGGCCGCCTCTTCCAACGCGTTCGGGATGCGTTGAAAAAAGCCGGACATGATGATCGTGCAAAACGGAATCAGCATGACGGTGTAAATCAGGATTAAAGAAAACAGACTGTTCAAAATATGCATTTTCGACATCATGACATAGAGCGGCGCCATCCCGATGAAGATCGGAATCATCTGCGTGACGAGAAAGCCGAACATGACCTCTCTTTTGCCCCGAAACGAAAAGCGGGCCAGAACGTACCCGCCAAGCATGGCGATCACGACGACAAGCGCCGAAGCGAACAGCGATACGAGAAAGCTGTTCCAGATATAGACCTGAAAATGCGAGATGCGAAAAATCTCCACATAATTGAGCAACGTCACCTCATCGGGCCAGTAGCGGATCGGCAACGAGAAAATTTCTTTTTGCCCTTTGAGCGACGTGATGACAATCCAGTACAACGGAAAAATCGCAAAGGCCAAAAATCCGCCCAAGACAACTACCCGCGCTGTTTGCCACCATATGTGATCGCGCTGCATCTAGAAATCCCCTCCCTTCTCCATGCGGGTCGCCTTGACGTAAAACACGGTGAACACCAGAAGGAGCAAGACAATGATGACCCCTACAGCCGAGGCTTGCCCGTAATCCTGTCCGAAAATGACTTTATCGATCATATACGTGGCGAAGATGTGAGTCGAGCCTGCCGGACCGCCATTGGTCATCGCGTAAATGATGTCGGGAAAATTCAAGATCCAAATGACCCGAAGAAGAATCGTCACCAGCATCGTCGGCAAAATGTAGGGCAAGGTCACGCTCCAAAACTGCTGGATGCGCCCCGCGCCGTCCATCGCTGCCGCCTCGTACAGCTCCTCCGGGATCGATTGCAGGGCAGCCAAAATCATGATGGCAAAAAAAGCGACACCGTACCAAATGTTTGCGATGATCACGGCCGCAAGCGCCCATTTTCCATCGGCCAAAAACGGGATCGGGGCAGCGATCAACCCGCTTTTCACCAGCAAGTCATTAATGACGCCAAATTGCGCATTGAACATCCACCGCCAGATCAATCCGATCAAAAACCCGGACATCGCCCACGGAAAAAACACAAACGCCTGATAGATGCCTCTCCCCCGGAAACGGCGGCGCATGAACAACGCCAAGGCAAAGCCGAACAGCAACTGGAAGAACAGCGAGACAGCCACCCAGTAAAAGCTGTTCAACGCCACACGGGGAAACTCCGGGCTGGTCAGGACAGCGAAGAAGTTGTCCAAGCCGATGAAGCGCACATCCAGCAAATTAAACAACGTGTAGTTTTGGAAGGACATGATGATGCCGCGCAGCAGCGGATAGTAAGTAAAAATGCCGACAAACAATACCGCTGGCAGCAAGCAAAGGCAGATGAAAGCTCCTTCCTTGGACAGGCGAAACGGCTTTTTCGGTGGCGAAACGAATGGTTCTTTCGTTACAACGATGGGCTTCTCTGTTTGCAAGACCGTTCCCTCCTCGTCTATTTGCGCTCAGCCCGCTCTTTTGTCCAATACTCGTCCCACTTTTTCAGCAAGTCTTCCGCAGAGAGCTGATCGAGCAAATAGCTCTGGATTTCCTTGTCTGCCGCGCTTTGCCACGCTCCCCAGCCTTTGTAGTCGACAGGTCTGGATACATCGATGAATGTTTGCGGCTGCTGGTTCATCTCAATGAACGGCTGGAAGTATCCGGTTTTGTAAAACTCGTCTTCCGCTGCGCTTTTTACCACAGGAATGACAGACGTTTTCTTGGCGAAGTGGGTGCTTTGCTCGGGGTCAGAGAGAAATTCGATCAGCTTCCATGCTTCCGCTTTATGCTTGGAGTATGCTGTCATGCCCCAGCCTGGTCCGCCTACCACTTGCTGGGCTACACCTGATGGCCCAATCGGCAAAGGGGCGGTTGCCCATGTTCCTTCCTGCATTTTTTCCTTGGCTCCATCGATGACATCGGGGTCTTGGATCAGCATGGCCGTCGAACCTGCCACGAAGCCTTGCACCATCTCCTGGAAGCCCCAGCTTACCGAATCGGGCGGCGATATTTCTTTGTACAGCTGCTTGTAGTAGCGCATTGCCTCCAAGGACTCCGGCGTAGAAAAAAGCGTCCGGCCGTCTTTCAGGAAAAAAGCAGAGGACGGATCGACCTCGGTGCCGTTGTAGGCCCACATCGCAATCAAGGCGTAGTCCCACCCGGTAGGGCCTCCCCGGAAGCTGTACCCGTAACGGTTTTTGGCCGGGTCGGTCATTTTTTTGCCCGCGGCCAACAGCTCAGCCCACGTCTTGGGCGCTTCGATGCCCGCTTCCTTGAACCAGTCCGCCCGATAGTACAGGACGCGCTGATACAAGCCGTTCGGAATATAGTAAGGGGTGTTGTCGACCCAAGTGGCGCGGCGTTTCGCCACATCGGTCAGCTGGTCGTAATTGCTCCATTTTTCCGTGTAGGGCTTCAGATTTTCAATAAAGCCGTTCATCGAGAACTGCTTCGCATTGAACTCACGGACCTCCAGCACATCAAGCTCTTCTTTTGCCATCAGCATTTGCGTAATTTTTTGATCGGCCCCCTCGAAAGGCGGGGAGATCAGGTCTACCTTGATGCCCGGGTTTTTCGCTTCAAACTGGGTCAGCATTTCCTTCAGAAGCGCTGTGCGCTGCGGACTGGTAATGCTCTCGACCATCTTCAGCCTGACTTCTTGTCCAGCTTGCTCTTTCGCGCCATCTGGCTGCGCTTGGCCGGAATTGGCGGCGGGCTGACTACACCCAACCAGCAATGCCGTGGCGATACTCACTTGGAGTGCCGCAAATATCCAGGATCGAACTCCCATACACGAACCCCCTCTACTTTTGGAAGACAGTTCGTATTATAGTAAATATTCAGAATTATTAGTTTTAAAATTTTTACCAATATTTTCACTTTCTTTACTCTTTTTCGCTGCAAAGCAAACAGCCCGTTCCACGACTTACTTCTCCCGTGAAACAGGCTTGCGAATGCAGCTTTTGCAAAAGACTATTCGACGCGTTGCAGCATCCTCATCCCGAGCAGCACAGCCCAGGCTCGGCGATCCGCCTTGAAGAAAAAGCGCAGCGGCAGCTCGCTGTCTGTAAAGATCAATGTATCGCTTGCGGCAGCGCGCAGGGCAAACTCGGTGCCTGCCACATCGGCGACGGGCACGCCCTCCCTGACGAAAAGCCGCAGGTGCCCGCCTTCTGCGCAAGCGTACGTCCCGACAAGCTTGTCCAGCTCCTCGCCGTCGATCTGATACAGCGGCGCGTCTGGCTCCTTGTGGGCAAGCGGCAAGCCCAGCGCCGCGTTTACCGCTGCCAGCCATACTTTGCGGATTGGCACGTTTTCCATGTTGGACAGCACGACACAAACCAGACCTTTTTCTGGCACAAAACCGAAATTGGACGACACGCCTGGCTGCCCTCCCCCGTGCTCGACCAGCGTGACCCCCGCGTAGTCCGTTGTCGTCTTGAGCGCATATCCGTACCAGGCGTCTTTCGTCAGCCGATGGGCGGGCTGCCACATCGGCGCAAGTCCTTTGGCGGGCACGATTTCCTGCTGTTGATCGGGTCCTCCGCCTACGTACAGGCTTCCGTACGCAAGCAAATCCTCCACGCTGGAACGAATGCCGCCGCCAACCTCGTAGTTGCCGAGCGTTGGCCAGGCAACCTTTGTCATCTGCTGGTTTGCCCCTCGCCGCGCATACGGGGTAGAGACATTGGACAGACGCGCGACTTCCTCCAGGCTGAACGTAGAGCGGTGCATGCCAAGCGGCTCCAGCAGCCGTTCCGTCATATAACGGCGGTACAGACGGCCCGTCACTCGCTCGATGATCGCCCCAAGCAGCAGGAACATGTCATTGGCGTAGCTGAAATACTGTCCCGGCTCGCCCAGCGCGGCAAATTCCACGTGAGCCAAATAATCGAGATGCTCGTGAAACTGGATCAGCTCTTCTTTGCGCAGCAGCGGCGGAACGCCGGAGGTATGGGACAGGAGATGGCGAATCTGGATTTTGCCCGCATCGCAGCCTGTCAGTCGGAACGACGGCAAGTATTTGTTGACCGGATCATCCAGCGACAGCTTTCCTTCGTGAACAAGCTGCATGATCGCCGCTGCCGTAAACGACTTGGTGACGGAAGCGATGCCGAAAACCGTTTCGGGCGTAACAGGCTCTTTTGTATCCAGATCGCGCACGCCAAACCCTTTGGCATAGATCGTTTGTCCGTGAAGAGACAGCGCCACGGCAAGGCCAGGGACGCTGTGCTCTTCCATGAAAGTTTCTATGTAATGCGCAAGCTCTGTCGTTTGCAGTCGCTCCATAGCCGTCCTCCATATTGTTGGGATAAATGAGATCGTTCTTGCTGAAGCCGACCTTTTTACAAAAGCGGGGTCGGCAGCGCGTGCACCGTGCGCCCTTTTCTGCCATTCGTCGTGACTGCCTGGGACAGCGAGTTGTAGATCGCTTCCTCCGTCGCCTCTGCCGCCGCCGCAAACAGCTCGTTCATGATCGGGTGATCCTCGCGAAGCTGTACGCGCGTCTCGATATGCGCGTCTGTGTTGTGCGGAATTTTCTGTGCGGTGGAAAAGGCAATGACGATGTCGCCGCTCCCGTGCCCGAAGTGACTTCCCGTACGCCCCAGCCCGATTCCTGCCCGCTTGGCGACGCGCAGCAACTGCCGATCGCTCAGCGGCGCGTCCGTAGCCAGTACCATGATGATCGAACCGTCCTCTTTGCGCTCGGTTGCCTGTTTGTCCGTTTCTGTTTCGTCGGCGTTGGTATTGCTGTTGGCAAACAGCCGGTGGCCCAAAAAGTCGTCCTTGCTGCCAAAATTGGACAGCACCAGCGAACCGAGCGTGTACTTCTGCCCATCCGCCGCCACGACCCGTGAAGACGAACCGATTCCGCCTTTGTAGCCAAAAGCGATCATGCCCGTTCCTGCTCCGACCGCTCCTTCCTCTACCGCTTGCTCCGAAGCGTTTTCAATCGCCGCCACTGCGTCTTCCGGCCGTACCACGCATCGGCGGATGGAGTTGAGATGCCCGTCGTTGCACTCGCCGACCACGATGTTGACCGTTCCTGTCGTATCGCCGATTTCTTCGTTGGTAGCCAGCATGTATTGCAAGGTGCCCTGTGTGACAGCTGGCACCGAAAACGTGTTGGTCAGCATGATCGGCGATTCCAGCACCCCCAGCTCGTTTACTTGCACAAGCCCGGTCGTCTTGCCGAAGCCGTTGATGACGTAGCTTGCAGCGGTCACCTTTTCGCGGAACAGACTCCCTCCGTGCGGCAAAATCGCCGTCACTCCTGTACATGCGCACTCCCCGTCTGCCAACTCGTGCTGAATCGTCACATGCCCCACGCGGACACCTGCCACGTCTGTCAGATCGTTTTTTTCGCCTGTAGGCAGCTTGCCGACGGCAGCTCCCCATTCGCGAATTTTTCCTCTGTTCTTTTCAGTGCGGTCCATGGTTACTCCTCCTTGCGCTTTTTTGCTTACACTGGACGGTTGCGCAAAAAGTTTTCGTAGGCGAACCCGCGCACTTCATCCTCTTTGTATCGTTTGAGCAGTTCATTGATCAAATTTTGGCTCATGCCCGCATGCTCCAGTCCGACGACTTTGGCAGAAATCCCGTCGAAATCGGAGCCTAGCCCGATGTGGCGTACTCCGCCGAGCGAGCAAAAATGGTCGATATGCCGGATCAGATCGTCGATTGTCGGCGGTGTCGACTCGTTAATGAACATCGTGCAGTAGACGACGTGGACGTTGGCTCCTTTGGCAAACATCGCCTTGGCCTGCTCATCGGACAGGTTGCGGGGATGGCCGCAAATCGCCTGCGCATTGGAATGGCTCGCGATCGGGTATTTTGCCAGCTCCAGCGTCTCCCAGAAGCTGCGCTCACACAAATGCGAAACATCTGTCAAAATTTTTCGTTCATTGTGAAACTGGATCAGCTCTTTGCCAAACGCGGTCAGCCCGCCCTTCCGTTCTTCCAGCACTCCATCAGCCGCCAAGTTCGCCAAGTTCCAGGTAAGCCCAACAGAACGCACGCCCAGCTGGTACAAAATGTGCAGCTTTTTCAAGTCGTTGCCGATCGGCTCGACCCCTTCGAGTGTCAACATGGCTCCGATCTCACCGTCGCCGAGCTTGTCCAGATCGCTCCAGTCGCGAATCTGTTTCATTTCCGGGTGTTTGCCGAGCACTTCGGCGTAAAAGTAATGAATCTGATCCAGCGCGCACTGGAACCGGCTTTCCGACGGCAGATCGGGTGGCGTGAAAATCGCGTAGCTTTGCACCTTTACTCCGCCTTCGTGCAGTCTGTTTCTGTTCACATCGAGCTTGTCGGAATCGGTGAAGGAGATGCTGCCCTTTTCCTCCCACAGCTTCAACAGCGCATCGCAATGCAAATCGATAATCGGCATTCCCATCATTCCCTGCATTCCCATCATTCCTCGCTCTATTTTCTCTGGTCGAACTCTACCTAATTCTCTCATTTTACGGTAATGTATTTTTAAGTGCGATTCCAATGAATTTTTGCTATAGGCATCTTCAAAATTTTGCATAATGGAGCCTACCCCTATGAATATGGAACAACTGGAAGCGTTTATCTTTGTTGCCTTGACCGGGAGTTTCAGCAAAACAGCAGACCTGTTGTACCTTTCCCAGCCGACCGTCAGCATGCGGATCAAAGCGCTGGAAACCTCGATGGGCTGCAAGCTGTTTCAACGCACCGGACATACGATCTCGCTGACCAAAGAAGGCGACTTGTTTTTGCCCTACGCGAAAAATATCATGAACACACTGCAAGAAGGCCAACAGGCGATTCAGCGGTCGCAAGGCGACGTGGAAGGCGAGCTGACCATTTCGACCGTATTCGTTTCGGCCTTCTACATCTTGCCGGATCTCGTGGAACAGTTTCAGCAGCTGTACCCGAAAATCAAGCTGACGATCCTCACGGGACATTCTCATCAGGTGCTCGATATGGTGCTCAACCACGAGGTTTCGTTCGGCATCGCCAGGGCGGTCAACCACCCGCAGATCAACCGGATTCAGCTCATGTCCGACGACATGGTGCTGGCGATTTACCCTGAGCATTCGTTTGCCTATCGCCATCAGGTGTCGATCGAAGAGGTGGCGCGCGAACGGCTGATTTTGTTCAACCGCGGCTCTTTGGACTGGAAGCTGATCAACAACGCGTTCAGCCATTTTCAACTGCAAAACAACGTGGTCATGGAAGCGGACAACATCGAGGTCGTCAAGCGGATGGTGAAGCAGCGGCTTGGCATCGCCTTTTTGCCGCGCTTTGCGATCAGCAAGGATTTGAGTGACGGGGAGTTGAAGGAAGTAGATGTCCTCAACCTGCCGCAAATCAACCGCAATTTTGAGCTGATTTACTTGAAAGACACGCCTGTGAACGGAATCATGCGGACGTTTATCGATTTTTTGATGCAAAACAAGGCGTTGCAGTGAGGGATATACCGTTGGCAAAAGGCTTCGGCACGTTTTTTGTGCGCGAGGCTTTTTCTTTTTGGGTGGCTTCGGTTGAATGGGGAGCGCTTGGGCTGACTCTCTGTAGTTTGCGTCATCGGCACTTCCGCCGTGACAAGGTAAAATCGAAACCATGATTAAGGTTTTTCTTGAAGTCGGTTGCGTCATACAACGCATCTATAAAAAAGGATTGTCTACTTCCCGCACTGAATTTCCCCCTGATCAACCATCACGAAGCTCATCCAGAAATTTCCTCCTCCGCTTAACTTTCAACAAACAAACTCCGACCAAAGCCAAACGCTGGCCGAGGAAACAGGAGAAACAAGCGGCAGGGCTTTCGGACTCCCCCCAGCCGGAGGCGAAAAAGGAAAACGGCTTTTAAGCGGCAACGTGAGCACACTTCTTCGAACACACTGCTTTTGCCGCGGTTTTCCTTTTTCACCGCAGGCGGCCAGTCTAGGCTTCTCCGCAAGAGGCCAGGTGCCCTGCGGCGGTTTCTCCTGTTTCCTCCCTTCGCTGCAGCACCGATCAACAGCTGCACTAAAATTTCAGTTCCTGATCAACCACCACAAACCTCATCCAAAATTTTCTCCTCCAATTAACTTTCAACAAATAAACAAACTCCGACCAAAGCCAAACGCTGGCCGAGGAAACAGGAGAAACAAGCGGCAGGGCTTTCGGACTCCTCCAGTCTCCCCTTCTCCGCAAGAGGCCAGGTGCCCTGCGGCGGTTTCTCCTGTTTCCTCCCCTATGTCGCCACCGTCCTTTTAACCACCTGCTTCCGCCCGCCGAGCCTGCTGATCGACCAGAGCAGACAACCGATGATGAACAGCATCACGATCAACCCAACCGTAAAATTGCCAAAAACATCCACAGTCAACCCAATCAGCATCGGCCCAAGACAGCCGAGCATGTAGCCGCCGCATTGCATTGCCGCTGACCAGGAAGTCGCTTCCGCAGCGCTCTCCGCTTCCTGAATCGGGATCAAAAGCGCCAGCGGGAACAGACCGCCTGCCCCGATTCCGAGAAACACGGTCGCCAACCACGGCGACAGGTGAGCGAGCAGCAAAGCGACGCCGATCAGCTCGGACAGGGCACAGATGACGAGCCACAGATTGCGTTTGCCCGTGCGGCTGACGATGACCGGGACGAAAAAGCTGACGGGAATCTGGATGATCGTAAACAACGTCAGAACGAGTCCCGACTGCTCGTGGCTGATTCCTGCCGATTGCACGAGCGGCGCCAGCCAGGCGGTAATCATGTAAAACATCGATGACATGCAACCGAAAAACACCATGCTGCTGCCCATTCGCCCATTTTTCACCCGCAAGGAAGGCCGTGTCAGCTCCGATTTCGCCGCTTTTTCTTTCGTCAGCGGAAGCAGCAGCCCCGCCGCAATCACCGCCAAGCCTGCCCAGACGCACAGCGCATATTGCCACGACTGGTGCAGCCCTTCAAAAATCGGAATCGACAAGCTCGAAGCGACCGCCGCCCCGATGACCAGCGATACGGAGTAGATGCTCGTAGCACCCGGCCTGCCAGGAAAATGCTTTTTGATAAAGCCTGACAAAAGCGGGCCCGCGATGCCGATGCCAATTCCGGAAATCAGGGCAGTCGCCAGCAGGCTGACACTGTCGTTGACCGCCGCCCGAAACGCCGTAGCCGCAAAAATCATCACCATAGAGACAAACAACGCTCGCTCCAGCCCAAAACGCTGGCTAAGCGTGATCGACAAAAGCGCAAACAGCCCCATGCACAAGACCGGAAGCGTCGTAATCAGGCTGGCGGTCACGCCGCTCATGCCCAAATCCTTTTGAATGATGTCAAGCAACGGTCCTACAGACGTAATGGACGGCCGCAAGTTCAGCGACAGAAAAAACACGACGAAACCCAAATAAAAAAACTTCACGCAAGCACTTCCTTCCTCAGTCCTTGAATGAAGTGTAAATGCCGGATTATAATAGATCAATTCTATTTTTTCTATACAAACAATAGTTACAGACTATGTATAAAGGAGCGGAAGCGATGGAATTTCGCCAGCTGCAATACTTTCTCATGCTGTGCAACGAACTGCATTTTTCCGAAGCCGCCTACAAGCTCGGCATCACCCAGCCGACATTGAGCCAGCAAATCCGCGTTCTGGAAGACGAAGTCGGCGTCCCCCTGTTCGACCGCATCGGGAAAAAAACGGTAAAGACAGAAGCCGGAGAAATTTTGGAGTATCACGCCAGACAAATCGCGCAGCAGCTTGAAAATGCGAAAACAGCCATCGCAGACTTGACCCGCCTGCATGCCAGCCACTTGCGCATTGCCGTACTGCCCTCCGACCTGGACTATCGGCTCACCTCTTTGCTCATCGACTTTCATAAGCAATTCCCGCAAACCAAAGTGCAAGTGTTTCCTTCCATCGACATCGTCAACCAGGTATTAAACATTGAAGTCGACCTGGGTGTCGGTCTGTCCATGCCCGCCGTGCCTGCCGACCAGCGCTTGACCCGCATCCCGTTTTACACGGAAACGTACAGTCTCTACGTCCATGCCGACCACCCGCTTGCCGAGAACGAATTTGTGTCTGCCGACGATTTGCGCACCATCCCGTTTGTCATGTATCCGAAAGGCTTTTACGGCAGAGATTTGATCGACAGATGGGGGCTGGAATACGGGCTGACCGTTGAGACGATCATGGAAACAGGCTCTGCCACCTCTCTGCTCCAACTCGTTCACGCCGGAATCGGAGCCACGATCCAGCCCAGCCGCCTGATCGAAAGCTTCCCCTCGCTCAACATTCGCGCGATCGAGATCAAAGATTCGCCGATCCGGGAAATGGTGATCATGTATCGCAACGACAAGTACATGAGTGTGGCTGCCAAAGCGTTTATCCATAAGCTGGAGACGTCTTTTCGCACCTTTCGTTAACAAACGCAGGCGGACTGCTTGTTCATCAACGAACTTCAGACGACACACACTTTTGAAAAATGGCTCGGCTCGCCCTCCCGCTGGTTCGAACACCAGCCGAAAAGGACATCCTAAGTGGTAGCTTCGCTATCCCACAAAAAGCCAAACACAAGGAGAGCCTTCAATGCATCAGCCAGCCATCATCCATTTCACCGACAAGGACCTCGACGGAGAATCGTGCGCCATCCTGAGCCGAATCGCCTATGCCGACCAGGAAGTCCTCGTCCGCGGCGTATCTCCGTATACCGTCAGCCAGGAGATCGAGACGTTTATCGAGCAGGAGCTTGCCCCCGGAATGTCCGTTGTCATTACCGATGTCAGCGTCAACGAAAAAGCCGCCGCCCTGATTCAAAAACAGGTCGCGCGCGGGCATTCGTTCGTCCTGATCGACCACCACCCGACAGCGCTGCCGCTGTCAGCCAAGTACGACTGGGCGAATGTCGTGGTAGAGGAGGCGGGGAAAAAGCCCTCGGCCACAAGCCTTTACTACGACTACTTGATCCAAAAGGGCGCGCTTGCGCCTACCGACGTGCTCTCCCACTACGTAGAGCTGGTTCGCGCTTTTGACACGTGGGACTGGGAGACGAGCGGCAACGACCAGGCGCATCAGTTGAACCTGTTGTTTTACTTGGCAGAACGGGAGACTTTTGCCGATCAAGTAATCGGACGATTGCGCGGGGAAGGCGACGACACGGATCAGTTTGTGTTCACGGAATGGGAGTCGATCCTGATCTATGCGGAGGAACGCAAAATCGCTGCCTACGAGCAAAAAAAGCTGCGGCAAATGAAGCGGCTTCCGGTCGACATCGACCTGGACAAGCCGAAGCAGTACACAGTCGGGGTCGTCTTTTTGGAGCAATACCACTCTACGACGGGAAGCTTTTTGTGCAAAAGCGACGAGACAATCGACTTTGTCGCCATGCTCGATCCGGGAAAAGGCCGGATCAGCCTGCGCACGAACCGCGATGACGTCGATCTCTCTGTGATCGCCGCCCATTACGGCGGTGGCGGACATCCAAAAGCGGCGGGCTGCTCGTTCACAGGGCTGACGTTGAAAACGTTCGTCTACCCAGCCCTGCGCGTCCATTAAACGCAAAAAATCCCCTCCGGTCATCCACGTCCGTCCCAAGCTGTTACGAGACGAACGCGGACGCTTCCGCGAGGGGATTTTTCCTGCCTTACCGTTACGCGTGACCCAGCAACGCTTCCAATACTTTCTGCACTTTTACACCTGTCTCAAACGTAACCAGCCTGGCTTCCTTGCCTTCCAGAGCCAGCGCCAGCTCATCGAGCAACAGCGACAGACGGTCCTGCTCGGGCACGCCCGCTGCCTGAGGAGCTTCATTGTCTCTTCCGACAGACAGCTTGCTCCAGTTGACCACACTGAGCGTGCCTTTTGTACCGTAAATGCGGTAGTCCAAATGCTCCTGATGCGCGATACCCGCCAGCCCGTTGATCGTCACAGGCGTGCCGTCTGCCAGGCGCAAGAAGGCAGATACGCCTGTTTCACACGCTTGCGGATCTTCCGGATAGTCTACCTCCGAGCGGATCACCTGCAAGTCGCCAAACAAAGCGTACGTCAAATGGGTAAAATGCGGCAAAACCTCGCGGATGAAGCCGCCCTGCTCCCGACCGGACAGCCACGGCGTCTGCTGCCACGGGCGCGGCCATGTATGGAAATGAGTCAAAATGTCGATTCTGCGCACATCGCCGATCTCCTCCAGCCTGCGGCGCAGCTCCGGGAAAATGCCCTGATAGTAGAGCGGGAAATTCATCGCGTGTACGACACCTGCGTCTTTCGCTGCGGCCAGCATTTCCTCCGCTTCCCCAAGCGAGTTGGCGAGCGGCTTCTCGCACAGCAAATGCTTTTTGTGAGCCAGCACGTCCAAGGCAATCGCGTGGTGGAATTTTGGCGGAACAGCCAGATAGATGCAATCCAGCTCTTCTTTTGCGAGCAATTCCTTGTAATCGGTGTACCACGGCACGTCTCCGGATTTTTGCGCAGCCTCCTGGGCTCTTTCCGCCGAAACGTCACTGACTGCCGCTACACAAAATGTTTCGTGCGTGCGAATGGCGTTCATCATTCGTTCGCCCATGACTCCTGCGCCGATGACGCCCACTTTCCACTTGCTCTGGTTCATCTGTCTTTCCTCGCTTCCTGATGAAATACGTCTTTTTTGCACCTCCCCCATTTCTCCATTTGTCTGAAAATTCCTTGTAAAAAAACGAGATCGCGCAAAAAAGCTTTGCCAAAACCGCTACACGCAAGCCGGAGCCTCTTGCTGCTTCTCCACCCGCTCACGCTTCTTTTCCTTTTGCAGCGCCACGACGGTATAAAGCGACGGCACGACAATCAAAGTTAAAAGCATCGAGAACAGCAGCCCGGAAATAATCGTGATGGCCAGCGGTTTGAACAGCACGCTCCCGGAAATCGCCATCGGCGCAAGGCCAGCCACGGCTGCAAAAGTCGTCAGCAAAATCGGGCGCAACCGCGCTTTTCCAGCGCCGATCACCGCGTCTCGCAACCCCATGCCAGCGTGCCTTGCTTCTTCGATGAACTCGATCAGGACAATTCCGTTTCGCACGACAATTCCGGCCAAGGAGATAAACCCGGCTACTGTCATGAAGCCGATCGGCGTGTCGGTAATGAACAACCCGATCATGCTTCCGGCGATTGCCAGGTAGACTGTGCTCATCACCAAAGTCGGTATCGACAAGGAATTGAACTGCAACACAATCAACAGGAAGATGAGCAGCACAGCCACCACCGCGAGCAGCCCCAAATCGGCCAGCACGTCGCCTTCCTCCTCCGATTCACCCGTCACATTCCATGCGTAACCATCCGGCATTTCGACGTGTTCCAGCTTTTGCACCAGCTCGCTCATCACGTCATCCGCCGTGCGCCCCCGCACATCGCTCGTAATCGTGACACTGCGGGACATATTGTAGCGGGGAATGCTCTGGATGGACAAAGTCGGTTTCATTTCCGCTATTTGCGCCACCGGAATGAGCTGCCCTTGGCTATTCGGAACCGTAAGCTGGCTAAAAAGCTGCTGCGGAGTCATGTTCGCCTGATCAGCCAGCAAAGTCATGTCGATCAGCTTTTTCCCGTTGTCAAACTGTCCAACCGGGATGCCTTGACTGATCAGACGCAACGTTCTCGTCAAATCCGCTTCATGGACCAGCGCCTTGTCCATTTTCCCCTGCTCCACCTGGAATTGGAGGGAATATTGCGCATTCCCGAGCGTGTCATTGATATTGTAAGTTCCTTTCGTCTCTTTAATCATCGCTTTGACTTCCTCGGAAATCGCATACAGCTCGGACAAGTCATTTCCATACACGCGAATGGCGACCGGGCTGCCCGAATACATGCCCGCCTTCACGCTGTACGGAATGATATTCGCCTCCGGGTACAGTTCTTTCAGCTGCACAGTCCACGGCTCGACGACTTTGCGCGCATCCATCTGCGTATGGTCAAAGACGACGACGAGCTGCGCCATGTTTTCGCCTGTTCCGATCGACGGGGCACTCGTGATCATCTGCGGGGCAGCTCCCCCGACGAAGGCAGCCACCTTTTGAATGTGCGGCTGTTTGACAATCCAGTCGCTGGTGCCTTGGACGATCCGGTCGGTTTCCTGCAAATTGCTGCCGATCGGCATGTTTATGTTGACAATCATCTGCGGTCTGTCGTCATCCGGGAACAGCTGGATCGGAATAAACGCAGCCAGTCCGTAAAAGGCTGTAGCGACCAGCACCCCGATCACTCCCGTTTTCAACGGGTTTTTCAGCATCGCCGGCATGACTCGATCTCCGTACCAGCGGGTCAGCGCATCGATCTGCTTGCCCAAAAGTCCGGCTGGCTTGCGGTCTGCTGCCGTTTTTTTCGCGCGCTTGTTTTTTCGTCTCTCGTTCCACTCCCGGTAAATCGGGATGAGCGAGAGCGACATGATCATGGAGGCGGTCATCGTGAAAATGATGACGACTGGCACCGGAAAAATGAACTGCCCGGCATCGCCTGTCAAAAAAATGATCGGGCCAAATGCGCTGATCGTGGCAAATGTCGCCGTGACAATCGAAACGGCAACCTCTTTCGTGCCAAGCACAGCTGCCGTATACGGCTCCTCTCCAAGCACGGACAGCCTGCGCTCAATGTTGTCATTGACCACAACGGCGTCATCCACCAAAATCCCGAGAACGATGATCATGCCAAAGACACTCATCTGATTCAGCGTAATCCCGAGCAAAGGGAGAACAGCCATCCCTGACGCAAGCGAGATGGGGATCGCGAGGGCGACCATCATCGAAGTCGTCAAGTTCAAGCCGAGCATGCAAACGAACAGGACGGCCACAATCGCGATCAGCATTTCATGCAACAGCTCGGAAAACAAACTGTCGATCCGCTCCATCTGGGCGTAAACCGTTTCCTTTTTCGCCCACGAAGGCAGCTGCTCTTCTAAAGAATGCAGCTTCTCGTCGACCGCGCGCTGGACGCTCGGGACGTTGCTGCCCAGCTCGGCGTTGATGCTGACCGTGACGGCGGGCTTTCCGTTGTAGTACGTCTTGTATTCCACCCGTTTCGTACTGTCCAAAATCGTGGCGACATCTTGCAAATAGACGGGTACCCCCTGAGCAGTACGGGTCACGACCACTTTTCCGAGCGAAGTCGGATCGTAGCTGACAGGCATGGTCAGTTGGTATTGGCGTTTGTCGACATGTATGTCTCCGAGTGGAACCGTCTCGTTTTTCGTTTGAATCGCGTTCATGACTTGCGCCCAAGAAATGCCGTAATGCTGGAGCTTTTGCGCCTGTACGTTGACTTTCACTTCCTGCTCGGGCAATCCGAGGATCGAGACATCGGACACGCCCGGAACGGTGCGCAGCTGATCCTTCCACAGGTCGAGCGTATCGCGCAATTGCAGGATTTGTTCAAAAGAATCGGCGGTAATTTGGAACGACTGGATGAAAGTGCGGCTCATGTCATCATTGATGATCGGCTGCTCCGCCTCTTCCGGCAGGTCGGCTTCGGCGTCCTTCACTTTTTTCCGCATGTCTTCAAACACGGCTTTCGGTTTGGCATCATTTTCCGTCTGTACGGTAATGATCGACACCCCTGAACGCGACTCGGAGTTGATCGACTTGATCCCTTGCACTTCATTGATCTTCTCTTCCAGCTTTTTCGTGACGGTCTGCTCGATTTTTTGCGGAGTCGCTCCCGGATAGACCGTAGTCACTGTCGCGGTGCCGACGATGATGTCAGGCTGCTCCTGTCTCGGGAGCGAGAACAAGACGTAAACCCCCATCAAGATCAGCATCGCAAAAAAAACGAGCGTGATTTTTCGCTTCTTGATCAAAAATTCAATCATGCTTCACGCCTCCTTTGACAGTGACCTGATCCCCGTCGAGCAAGCGGTCTGCCCCGTCAGTGATCAAGACATCGCCCGCCGCTATCCCTGCTGTAATTTCCAGCTCGTTGTCGACATACTCCCCCAGCGTTACCGTCGTCTTGCGGGCTTTTCCTTCTGTCAAAAGGAAGACATAAGGTTCAGACCCGCGGCTGAAAACAGCTTGGGTCGGGATAAAAATCGCTGCTTTTTGCTCCAAGGTTCGTTTCGCACTGACCACTTGCCCGGCAAACCAGTCTTTGGCGGCATTGTCGACCACCACTTCCACGCCGATCGTGCCCGTCTGTTCATTCGTAGCCGGATAGATGTTCGTCACTTTGCCTTTGCGCTTGTTCCCGTACAGCGCAAGCTCGACCTCGTCGCCTGCCCGCCAGGATGAGATGTCTTGATCCGGCACAGGCAAAATCGTTTTCAACTGCTGGATGTTGCCGATGCGATACACGGGAGCACCCGGGCCTGCAAGCTGACCGACATCCGCCATTTTTGCCAGTACGGTTCCGGCAAAAGGCGCTTTCGCCTCGGTTTTCGCCAGTGTCGCCGCCGCCTGATTGCGTGCTGCCATCGCTCCTTGATAGCTCGCCTGCGTCGCGTTCACATCTTCCGCGCGCGCCCCTTCGACGACCAGAGAGTAGGTCGCTTTTGCCTGGAAAAGATCTTTTTCCGCCAGCTCCCGCGCATTTTTCGCCCGTTCAAACTCACTTTGCGAGATCGCCCCATTTTTATGTAGCTGCTCCATGCGGCGGTAATCGCTCTCGGCCTGCTGCAAAGAGATTTGCTTCGCTTCAACCGCTGCCTGCGCTTGCTGGACTTCTTCCTTGCGGGAGCCGTTTTTCGCTTTGGCCAATTGGGCGTTCGCGCCGTTTGCTTCTGCGTTTGCCATTGCGAGCTGGAGCGAGTAGTCCGTGGTGCCAAGCACCGCCAGAACGTCTCCCTTTTTAACCGAATCCCCCTCCTTGAACGGCATCCGTTTGATTTCCCCGGCAATTTCAAAAGCAACCGTCACCTCTTCTACAGGAGCAAGCGTGCCCGACAGCTCGCTCTCGGTACGGACAGTCTTCGTTTGAACGCGTTTCGTTTCCACCACTTTTGCATCCAGCCGGGTTTCCACGCTGCTTGCAGGCTGCTCCCCTGTTGTGCAAGCCGTTCCCACCAGCACAAGCGAGAGGAGCGCTACACTTCCCGCCGCTTTCCTGATCCATGCATTCATGTTCTCTTCACTCCTACTTAATTAGGTACATGCCCAAGCGCTGTCGGTTTAACGGAATGAATATTCATTCCGTTTTGTTCAAAAGAAAGATCAGAATCAATGAATTCTGATCGCATCCCAGCAAGCCTCTTCCACGCCTGCCAGCAATTCCGGTGTTTCCTCGATCTCGCCCGCCCGGCAAGACTTGTACAGCGATATAAACGCACCGTCAATAATCGCGATCAATGCGTCGGCAGGCAACGGACGAATGATTTCGTTTTTCTTCCCCTGGTCAATGAACTCATAAAAAAACGTGCGCAGGCGCATGTAAGCTGCCTGGCTTGCTTCGTCCAAATAGTAGCCATTGACATGGGAATCGACAAACAGCAAGGCCGTGAGATTTTTATTCGCATAGCTGACCAACTGCTTGGCAATATGAGCGAATTGCTTGCGCGAATCATGCGAGTCGTGCGGATAGCCCTGGTTCAGCGTCTCCAGCACATCGTTGACGCACTCTTGAAACAACGTGTTGACCAGCGCTTCCTTGTTTTCAAAATAGCGATACAGTGTCCCGGCGCCCACGCCTGCTTTGTCGACGATCATCGGAACAGTCGTGCCGTCGAAGCCTCGCTGTTCAAACAGAACCATCGCCGCTTCCAATATTAACTCCCGCTTTGTCTCAGACATGCCAGACCTCCTCACTTCGGAATGAATGTTCATTCCGTTTTGATTGTAATCAATTTCTCCTGAACCTGTCAAATCTTTCTTTCCTATCATCCGTTGACATGCAACCTTTTGGTTTCGTATACTGCAAAAAGCGAAACGTTTTGGTTTCGTTTCCATGTGCAAACTAGGAAACTACTTTCTTTTTACGGAGGCGTATTCATGTCCAACACCATTCCTGATATCGTTCAGACACAAGTATTTCAAGCTCCGCTGCAAAAAGTTTGGGATGCCGTCGCTACAGCAGACGGGATTGCCGCCTGGTTCATGCCAAACGATTTTCAGCCAGTAGCTGGACATGCCTTTACCATCCATTCCCCATACGGCGATTCTCCTTGCGTCGTGCAAGAAATTGACCCGCCGAACCGTCTCGTGTTCAAATGGGGCAAAGACTGGGTAATCACGTTCGCGTTAAAAGATTTGGGAGAAACAACAGAGTTCACACTGATTCATTCCGGTTGGTCTGCCGATACGGTAACGGAGTTTGGGGAAGGCCATGCCGTCGTCCGCGACCGGATGAACCAGGGCTGGGATTCTTCTGTGCTGCCTAAGCTGAAAGCGTATGTGGAAGCGTAAATGAGCAGCTCTGCCGCCAAGCATGACGTATTTCAAGCCATCGCCGATCCGACGCGCCGCAAGCTTTTGCAATTGCTGACCGATCAGGAAATGCCTGTGACCGCGATCAGCAGACACTTTCCGATCAGCCGCACTGCCGTTTCCAAGCATTTGCGCATTTTGTCCGAAGCAGGGCTGGTCAAGGAGCAGCGTGTAGGCCGCGAGACGAGGTATCGGATGCAACCGGAGCCGCTTGCCGAGCTGAAAAGCTGGCTGTCCTACTATGACCGCTTCTGGGACAACAAGCTGACCGCACTGAAACGGCTGGTGGAAGCCGAGCAGCCTGAGGATCATTCGCTGACAGGGCCGCGTCTTGTGGAAACCAAGCGGGATGAGTTGTAATGAAAAAAGGATAGGGAAAGCAGCATTCGTGCCGCTTCTCCCTATCCTTTTTGCTTATTCGATATGCAAGCCGAACGATTTTTCGCCAAAAGACACCGTCGCAAGCTCTTGCCCGGACGTGTACACCACATCGGACAGCAGCACGCTCTCCCGCAGCAAATGCTCAAAACGGTTCAGCGCTGTCCGCAGCTCCTCGTCGACCGCGAGTGTGACAACTACCCGTTTGTCGATCGGTAGCTCCATGCGCTTGCGGTAGTCCTGAATGACGCGGATCACTTCCCGCACCAGCCCTTCCTGGACAAGCTCCTCTGTCAGCTCCGTCGTCAGCGCAACGTGGATTTGATAGCCGGATGCGGAGGCAAAGCCTTGTTTTCCTTGCTTTTCGACGAGCAAGTCTTCGAGCGGAACGCGAATCGGCTCATCGTCCAGCACCACGTCCAGATGCCCCGACTCCATCACTTGCTTGGCTGCGGCTGGCAACAGTTCTTTCAAATGCGCTTGCAGCCCGCTTACGAGCTTGCCGTATTTTTTGCCAGCCACTTTCAGATTCAGCTTGAAATGATAGGTGACAAAACCGTCGTCGCTCTGTTCCAGACGAATGCTTTTCACATTGATTTCGTCCCGGATGATGCCGGCAAACTGGTCGAGGCGAAACGGTCGATCGAGCGAGACGATCAGCTCGGACAGCGGCTGACGCGTCTTGATTCCGGTTTCGTTGCGGATATTGCGGGCCAGCTCGACGATTTGTCTCGCCGTCTCCATGTCGCGCTCAAGCGCTTCGTCGCGTACGTCCTCGTTTACTTGCGGATAGTCTGCCAGATGAACGCTGCCCGCTTCGCCGAGATTGCCGTACATATCATCCGCGATCAGTGGAGCGTATGGCGCAATCATCCGCGCAAGTGTCAAAAGCACCTCGCGCAGCGTATGGTAAGCGGCGATTTTGTCGGCAGACAGGCCGCTTTCCCAGAAGCGGTCGCGCGAACGGCGGATGTACCAGTTGCTCAGCTCGTCGACGAATGCTTCAATCTGCTTCGCCGGATTCATGAAGTCGTACGTGTCCAGCCCTTTGCGCACATTTTTCAACGTCGTATGCAAGCGGGACAGTACCCAGCGATCCAGCTCGTTTTCAGACACGACCGCTGGATGCTGCTGTGGATCGAACTGGTCGATACCCGCGTACAGCGAGTAAAAGGCGTGCGTGTTGTGGATCGTATCGATCACCTTGAACTTCGCCTCGGCGACGATCCGCTTGGAAAAGCGCTTGCTGCTCCACGGCGCGCTGTCCGACAAAAGCGCCCAGCGGAATGCATCTGCCCCGAACTCCTCGATCACTTCCCACGGGTCGATTCCATTGCTTTTGCTCTTCGACATTTTTTGGCCGTGCTCATCCAATACGTGCCCGGTCGAGATGACCGCTTTGTACGGCGCTTGCCCGTTGTAAAGCGTGGAGACAGCCAACAGGCTGAAAAACCAGCCCCGCGTCTGATCGATCCCCTCCGAGATCATGTCGGCAGGGTATTGCTCCTGGAACTGCTTGTCGTCGCCAAACGGATGATGGTACTGGGCAAAAGGCATCGAACCGCTGTCAAACCAGACGTCGATGACTTCGGGGGTGCGCTCCATCACAGAGCCGCATGTACAGCGCAGCTTGACTTCATCCACATACGGCTTGTGCAGCTCCAGCGACTCGTCGATTGACACGGCTGCCTTCGCGCGCAGCTCTGCGATGCTTCCAGGCGCGTACTCGCTGCCGCAATCGTGACAAAGCCAGATGTTGAGCGGCGTTCCCCAATAGCGGTTGCGGCTGATGTTCCAGTCCACCAACTCTTCGAGAAAATTGCCGAACCGCCCTTCGCGCAAATGGCCCGGATACCATTCGACTTTGCTGTTGTTGGCGATCAGCTGATCCTTGATCGCCGTCGTCTGGATGAACCAGCTTTCCATCGCGTAGTAGAGCAAGGGCGACTTGCAGCGCCAGCAAAACGGATAGCTGTGCTCGTACCGTTCCTTGGAGAACAACAGTCCGCGATGGGCCAAGTCTTTGACGATGTCGACGTCGCACTCCTTGACGAAGCGCCCGGCAAAATCGGTAATTTGCTCCGTGTAACGCCCAGCCAGATTGATTACGTTCACGAAGTCCAGTCCGTGCTGACGGGTCGTGCGATAGTCGTCCTCTCCGTGGGCGGGAGCCGTATGGACGATCCCCGTCCCGCTCGTATCGCTGACATACTCGGCGTCGACGATGACATGCCCTTTTTCCACGCGGACGTAGCTGTACGGCGGCTCGTATTCCGTCCCGACAAATTCCGCCCCTTTGTGCGTCGACAACACTTCATATGCATCGGTGAACACTTTGTCTGCGAGATTTTTCGCGACGACGTACACTTCGCCGTTTTGCTTCGCGCGCACGTAGTCCAGCTCTTTGTTGACGGCGAGAGCCACGTTTGCCGGAAGCGTCCACGGCGTAGTCGTCCAGGCGAGAAACACTTCCTCCCCCTGCTTGCTGCGGAACTTGACCGTCGCGCTCAAATCTTTCACATCTTCGTAGCCTTGCGCTACTTCGTGAGAGCTGAGCGTCGTCTGGCAATCCGGGCAGTACGGACTGACGCGATGCCCTTTGTACAACAGCCCCTTTTTGTGGATCGTAGCCAAAATGTGCCAGACACTTTCGATGTAGTCGTTAGTGAGCGTCACGTACGGATGATTCATATCCGTCCAGTAGCCGATTGCCTCCGTCAGCTCCCGCCATTGCTTCTCGTACTCGAACACGCTCGCCTTGCAGCGCTCCACGAACTTCGCCACACCGTAGTTCTCGATCTCATGCTTCCCGGAGATGCCCAACTGCTTTTCCACGCCAAGCTCCACTGGCAAGCCATGCGTATCCCAGCCTGCTTTGCGCACGACGCGGTATCCGGACATCGTTTTGTAACGCCCGATGAAGTCTTTGATCACCCGCCCGAGCACGTGTCCGATATGCGGCTGACCATTTGCCGTCGGCGGCCCTTCGTAAAACACGTAGTTCGGTTTGCCGAGCCGATTGTCCATCGATTTTTGAAAGGTGCCATCCTCTTTCCATTGCGCCAGCACACGCAGCTCGCGTGCCCTCGCCTTTTCTTTGACGTCGACTTTTCTCATTTCACTCATCCCTCCTGCGATTGATGTCCGAAAACGCAAAAAATCCCGCCCCCGAAGGGACGAGATTTCATCTCGCGTTACCACCCTTGTTCCGAAACGATCACGAAAACGTGACGCTTCGACACCTCTGCTACGTACCATCATACGCGCCCCTTGTAACGGCGGGGTCCCGGGTCAGCTTACTTTGTTGCGCTTCAGCTTTCCTTCTCGGAGAGGATTTTCGGCTAAGTCTTGAACGTTGGCTTTCAGCACTAGGCCAACTCTCTGGGGAACAAGGGGTTTAGCGTACTCTTTCTCGTCAATGAATTTGATCAGTTCAATTCGTACCTTCTTTTTACATCAGTTTTCCAGCTTTGTCAAGAAACGAAAGCAAGCGGTCTGTTACGCCGCGACCCGCTTCAAGCTTCTGCGGCTTTCCACGCGCGACAGGAACAAGCTTAGGACAAGGACGATCGCTCCGAACAAGTACGGTGCGTTCACATGCATTCCGTACAAAGTCCCCGCCACAGCCGGGCCAAAAATGTTGCCCAGACTCATGTAGGCGTTGTTCATCCCGGCGACAAAGCCTTGTTCATCCCCGGCCCGCTTGGAGATGAGCGTATTGATCGCCGGACGCATGATCGAGGTCAAGGTGAAGAACAACACAGTCAAGACGAGCATATACCAGAAGTTCCCTGACAAAAGCATCAGCACCATCGTGACCGCCGAGCTGAAAAACGTCCAGTTGATCAGCTTCTTTTCTCCAAAACGGGAGATCAGCTTCCCGATCAGCATAGCCTGCACAATCGTTCCAGCCAACGCTCCGACCGTGATGATGATCGAGATGTCACGCGGCGTATAGCCGAACTTCGCATCTACGAAGAGCGGAAAAATTACTTCAAAGTTCGCCAGCCCGAAAGTCATCGTAAAAATCAGCACGAGCATGATGAAATACGACGACTGGAAAGACTTGCCGAGTTGCAGGAAAATATTTTCTTTCTTCTGCTCCGAACGGCGGGCTGCCAGCTGTTTGTCTTTTGGCAATGATTCAGACAAAAAGAGCACGGAGCCGATCGTCGCCACGGCCCCTACCGCCGCGGAAATGTAAAACGGCATCCGCAGCCCAAGCTCGGCGAGAAAACCGCCGATCCCCGGCCCGATCACGAACCCGAGAGACATCGCCGCGCCGAGCAGTCCCAAGCCTTTTCCGCGCTTGTCCTCGGTCGTAATATCGGCGACGTACGCGAGCATGGAAGGAATCATCGAAGCGGCGCCGATTCCCCCGATCAAACGGGAGAGGTAGAGCACCCATGTCTGTTCGGCCAGGGCAAACACCAGATTCGAAATCGTAAACAACACCAGGCCGGAGACGATCATGATTTTCCGACCGTATTTGTCCGACCACTCTCCCGCGATCGGAGAGAACAGAAACTGCGTCAAACCAAACGCTGCCACCAGGTAGCCAGCCGTCTTCCCGCCTGCTCCAAATTCTTTCAAAAACTCGGGCAAAATCGGGATAATCAAGCCGATTCCGAGCATGGCAATAAACATGTTCATCATCAAAAAGAGAATCGGTCGCCCGCTATTCTCTGCATTTTCACTTTTCATTGATCCAATCCTATCCTGTTTATTTTTTCTCTTTACGCTTTGAGCCTCGCCTTCACGCTTTCGATCACGGTGCGCCACACCGCAGGATCAGTCGTGATCGTTTCCTTGAACGTCCGATACAACTGCTTTTGCTTCTCCTCAAAATCCGGCGCATCGGTCGCAGGCAGCGTCGCCCGCGCAGTCGTGATCATTTCCTGCACCTCTGGCGAGCGCGGCCCCCAGACACAAGCTTCGTAACCATCCTGGTCGAGGAAAACGAAAATCGGGATCGCCCGCGCTGTACCGTTCGTCAAGTATTGGTCCATCAGCTCCAGATTCTCGTCGCGAATGAGGAAGCGCAGCTCGATATTGCTTTCTTCCGCGATGCGTTGAATGACCGGAACGCACAACGCCGCATCTCCACACCAGTCGGCTGTCAGCACGATGCCTTTCCAGTTGCGCGCGGACAGATCCTTCCAAAACGCGAGATCTTCCTCGCTGAACGTCAGCTGCTCGTAGACGCGGCTCAACTCTTGCTTGTTCACATTCATGCTGTCGCGATACTGCTCAAATGTCATTCCTTTTTCAAACCAACTGCTCTGATTCACGTTAGACATAATGGGTACTCCTCCTCTATATGCAAAAATGATAAATCATTGCTCCCAAATCGCTGACGTGCCCAGGCGATTTCGCACAGAAAAATGTCTGGCCTTGCCCGTTTGCACCTCAGTTGCCGAGTCCCGCACCGCTTCTGCTTTTGCCGCAAGCTCCAGGAACCACGCTTTGTCGCGAATGAGCAGCGACAGGTCGATCAAATCATGCAAAGATTCCAGATCGTCAAAAGTGCCTGTCGGCATGCGCTCCAGCCATTGCAACGGGATGGTCACGATCTTGCCCACCGTGTTTTCGTTGTCGCATTTGACGACGTAGACTTTCGCAATGCCCCGCAATGAATCGACGGTTTCCACGAAGCCTTGAACCAACTCGCCATGCTTGGTCTTGCCCAATACCCAATCACTGATTTCCAGCAACTGTTCCCGATTCATACGAACGCACCACCTTAAAATGTAGTAAAAATAGTTACAGTTTCCAGTCAAACAAGTCGCTTCGTCTGCTTTGCTTATTCGCTGACCTGATCCTGACACGTGCTTTGACGAATTTTATCCAGAACGCTCTGAATGGTAAGCTGCTCCAAATACTTCGTGTAGTACAGCTCTGCTTCCGTAAAAATTTGATCCATCACGTTGTGGATATTCGCAGACACCAGGCAGGCTTCTTTCGGGTCACCCGAACACCAATGCGGCTTCAAGGTTCCTTTTGACATGGAATGGTAAATCTCGGCCAGTGTCACTGCATGCGGATCGCAAGCCAAAATGTATCCGCCGCCTACGCCTTCTTTTGTCTTCACAAATCCGTTTTTTCGCAGGATACCCATAATTTTGCGTATTCTGGCAGGATTGGTGCACACGTTTTGCGCGATGAGCTCACTGCTTGCCATATGTCCCGGTATATGAGCCAACAAGGCCAAGCTGTGAACAGCTATCGTAAACTCACTATTCACGTCTGAGACGGCCCCCTCCGAAAGAGTACTGTAATCATAATTCTTACAGTTAAGAATGTCAACAATTGCGGGAGGCGTAACTGTATTCCAAATATGCTGGTTTTTCTTTTGCAGTGGTTGTGGTGGCGGGCTTGAGCGGGAGGAAGCCTTGGTCTGGTGCTCTGGCTCTAGCTGATGCTCTGGCTTCCGTTCTGGTTTCCTCTTCCCCTCTCATGCTCATACTGTTTAAATCAGCTTGACCAACACGATTTCGTCGCGAATCGGAATCCCGTTGTCCGCGATCAGCGGAATCTCCGGCTTGATCGCCCGCGCTTTTTCCACAGCGTTGACATGCAGCTCGTGAAACTGATAGCCGCGCCGCTGATAAAAGCCGAGCGCATGCAAGTTGTCATTGGTCGTCACCAGCTTCATCCGCTCGCAGCCCGCTTCCTTCGCCGCCTGCTCCGCTCTCGCCAAAAGGGCAGAGCCGATCCCCCTGTTTTCCGCCAGGCTGTCCAGCGAAATGATTTCGCACTCGGTCTGCTCCAGCACATAGCTGACATACCCCTGGATCGCGCCATCCGCGCCGATGTGCGCATAGCCGTCCAGCTCGTCACATGTAAAAATGCCGCTTCCGATCACCATTTGCGGACTTCCCCAGTTGGTGATGAAAAAGTCCGTAATGACGCTTTTCGAAAGTTCGCTTGCCGCTATGATGTTCATGCTCTGCACCTCTTTAGCCGTTTCGATTCTCCCGTATGCTAGGGCCGCACTTGCAGCAGTACCTTTCCTGTGCTCTGTCTGCTTTCTACCCATGCGTGGGCGTTTGCCGCCTCTTCCAGCGAAAACACTTTGCCGATCTTGACGTCGAGCTGTCCTTTTGCCAAAAAGTCGATCACTTGCCGGGCTGTATCCTGCAAAAGATGCGGACGCAGCTTCCGCGTCGTACCGAAGCTGAAACCGAGCACCGAGCGGCAGCTTGCATGCAGATCAAGCGTGCGAATTTGCCCGATTTCTCCGCTCGCATTGCCAAAATGCACGAGTCGGCCGTACCAGGCGAGACATTCGATGCTTCGCTCGCTCACCCGGCCGGAGATCGAGTCCAAAATGACGTCAGCGCCAGCCCCGTCCGTCAGCTCGCGTACTTTTTCCACAAAGTCTTCCGTGTCGTGGCAAATGGCATGATCCGCTCCGGCAGCCAAAGCGACTGCGGCTTTTGCCGCGCTGCCCACGCTCCCGATGACGCGCCCCGCTCCGAGAAGCTTGGCCAACTGAATCGCCGTCGTGCCGATCCCGCCCGCCGCCGCGTGGATCAGCACCGTTTCTCCTTCGGCCAAACGGGCGACTTTTGCCAGCAACTGATAGGAAGTAAACGACACCACAGGGCAAGCTGCGGCTGTTTCCGTGCTGATCGAGTCGGGAATCGCGAAGGTGAGCGCCTCATCGGCAACGACGTATTCCGCATACGAGCCGTTCGCCGGAAACGCGATCACGCGCTGCCCGACGCGCAAATTTTTCACTTCTGACCCGACTTCTTCAATTACTCCTGTCGCATCCAGTCCGGGAATAAACGGCAGCTTGGCTGCTCCCTTTTTGCCGTAGCGCGACTTGATATCGGCAAAATTGACACTCGCCATCTCCACGCGAATGAGCA
The DNA here is from genome assembly GCF_038000275.1 of Brevibacillus sp. FSL K6-0770. Classification (NCBI taxonomy): domain Bacteria; kingdom Bacillati; phylum Bacillota; class Bacilli; order Caryophanales; family Paenibacillaceae; genus Brevibacillus; species Brevibacillus sp. FSL K6-0770. Next base: position 1,560,939 of record NZ_JBBOBQ010000001.1, on the reverse strand, counting down.
CTTGCACAGCTGAAATCTTCGGTATATCCACGTCCGTGTACTGCATCGTTTCCGGGCCGCCCAGTTGTGTTACCAAGATCGCCTTCATGAACATGCCTCCCATGCTGATTGGTCGCTCTTTTACTTCCGCATGAGCTTCCGATTCCCTGCCAGTTCCTGCCGATCAGACGCAAAAAACCGCTCAAGGCGTGAACGGTTTCTCGCTTTTTTATGCTTTTATGCTTGCAAAATGCCCAAGATTTCCGCCTTTTTCCGCGCAAACTCTTCGTCGGCAAGCACGGGCGCAAACTCGCTGCGCGGCAAGTCTGCGAGCAAATCGTGCCACGACTTGCACCCCTGGTAAGCGGCCTCAATCGGAATCACGACCGGCTGCGCCAGACGGTACATGCGGACGAACAAAATATGCAGCGGCTGCTTCTTTTTCCAGTGCAGGCGCACATCCGCAAAGTTGTCTGTCCAGATGTGGTAAGGCGAGAGCGCGCGCAGCTTGGCTTCGTCCATCAGCTCCACATCGTCGGTCACTTCGGCAAAATATTCGATGGAGACGGTCGTCTGATCACTCGACCAGCCTGCAAGCGTCGCATCCAGCAAATGGTGGTAAGCTGGCTTCACCATGTCGCGCTTCTGATGCTCGTAAGTAGGGTACAAGTAAAACAGATTGTTTTCCAATCGAAATTCTCGTGTTTCTTCGTATAACCCGCCCTTGCGGATCGTAATGATCTGCTCGCCTTCCCCGAGCGCTTTGACAGCGACCGCCCATTCCTTCAGGCTCAAGGGGGATTGCGGCTGTACGATCGTCTGCATGCAGTACGTCTCCCTTCTCTCTGTCAGAATCGTTTGATGACCATAGTCTAGCTTAATTCCGACTAAAAGGGAAGACATTTACAGCAATTGATTGACTTGCTGCACAGCGCGATGCAAACGCTCTTCATAGTCACCTGTAATCGTCACGTAAGCAATGCCCCGCTCATCCAGCATCCGGCACAGCTTTTGGTGATTGTCCAGACGGATTTGCTCAGCGCCGTGGACGCGCAGGCCGTCATCAATCCAGGCGACATCCGGCGCGAGGAGCAGCCACAAATCGTAATGCTGTTCGCGCGCGATTTCGTCCAGCACCGGAAAGGAAGTCCCTGTGTAAAGCTCTGAATAAAACTGCGTGACGATCGCTTCCGTATCGATGAACAACAGCTTGTTGGCCCGCTGGAGCGCTTCGTATTCCTTCATTTTATGCCCGTAGGCGATGTGCGGGAAATACTCTTTCGTCAAAATCGTGTCGCAGCCGCCCACCTCTTCGCAAATCGTGCGGCCGTACTCCTCGACAAACACAGTGTTGTAGATTTTGGCGAGATAGCGGGTCAGCGTCGACTTGCCGCAGCTTTCCGTCCCGACGACGACCACCTTTTTCACAAAGAAAGGCTGAGCCACGGCCGGAATGTGCTGCCAATGGGCGAAGACGCCCTCGTTTCTGATCCGGGTAGCCGAGATCGGCACCTGACTGCGCGCACCATCGAGCACGACGTGTTTGGCGTCCGGGTACAAGCGGCGAAAAATCGGATCATACGACTGCTCCGAGCTGAAGACGAAATCGATCGGCTTGCCGATTTTGCGCTTGATGTCGGCAGCGCCCGCCTGCCAATCGTACGTCTCGTCGCTCTCCGCGCCATCCTCCACCGCAATTACCCGCACATTTTCCATATCCTTGACCAGTGTCGACAGCCAGCGCAGCCTGACCTCGTACGGTATCGGCTTCATCCCCGCCGCTTCGCACAGCTTTTGATCGCGAACGGGGCTGTGCGAGAGCACCACGTACAGCTCGTCGCAGCGGCACGCCGCCTGGGTAATGGCGTAGACGTGCCCTTGGTGCAACGGCAAAAACTTGCCGCCGATAAAGCCTACGGTACCCATAGCTGCCCCTCCTTTTGCGCGCGATATTGGCGAATCCAGTTCAGCAGGCCGTAAAGCGCATTGACCAGGTAAGCCGACCACATGACGAGAATCGAGATGTCATTGCCGTCCGCGAGAAAAGCGACCACCCACATGTAAATCGTGAACAAGTCGATGATGACCCAGACAACCCACTGCTCTACCAGCCGTTTCACCATGAAAATCATCGCCACAATCGAGAGAACGGCTGTCAGCGAATCGATGAAGGGCAAGGCTCCGCCCAGCTGTTTCAGCACAAATCCGTAGGCGACCGTAGCGACTACGCACAGCACGCTCCACCAAATGCGTTCAGACGAGCGCAATACGGCTATTTTGACGTCGTTTTGCTTTTGCTCCGACACTTTGTTCTTGCGCCACATGATCAGGCCGATAAACTGCATCGGCAAAAAATAGAGCAGGTTCAGCATCACTTCGCCATAATACTTTTGCCCATACGCGACGAAGGCGTACAAAATCACATTGACGATGCCCGGATAGTAGTTGAACGTCTTGCCTTTGGCGACCAGCACGACACTCAGCATCCCGGTCAATGACGCGCACAAGCCGATCCACGTATCATCGAGCGCTACGTACAAATAGACGGTGACAAGCGTAAACGAAGCCAGCCAAATCCGCTCGAACCAATTCCAGTCTGCCAAAAACCGGCGACTCATTGCGATCATGCGAATCTCTCCTTGAACGCCCGCAGGTTTTCCTGCCGCGCCGAATGGTCATAGATGGCGAAGACGATCTGGTCAAACAGCGGCGCGTACTCTTCATGCAGCAGCACCTGGGCAAAGTAGTCCGCCACATCCCGGGCGTGATTGCGAAAGACGCCGCAGCCGTAAGCGCCCAAAATGATTGTGCGTTTCTCGTGCATCGCAGCCAGGCGCAGCACTTTTCGGATGCGCTCTTTCATTACAGTTGCGATTAGGCTGACATTTTCCGGTTCGCGCTCGCGGACTACTCCCGCGTTCACAGCCGGAGCGGTGACAAACGACAGCAGGTACGGCTCATCCAGCAGTTCGTCTGCCTCGTTGCGGATCACGGGCACGTCGGGCGAGTAAATCATGTAGTCGGAATAAAAGCATGTTTTCAATTGGCGATTGTACTGGTACATTTCCTCCATTTGCACCAGGCACGGATACAGTCCGGACGCCCGGGCCAAGCTTTCCTCCTGCGCCTGGCTCCCGCCGAGAAAGCCGCCGCCCGGATTTTTCGCCGAAGCGAAGTTCAGGCAGAGCGTATCGCTGCGCTTTTCCCGCACAATGAGCCTTTCCGCTGCCCCCAAGCTCGACTCGGAGGTCACCTGGATCGAGCCTCGGCCCGTTCTCGCTACCCCTGCCGCCGAGTTCTCGGTCAAATCATCTGGACGATACAACAGAGTGCCGCTGACTGCTGTCGCAAGCTCGGCTGCGATCTGCACTTTTTGTCCGCGGCGATTCACGTACTCGCCTTGCTCCAATATGTGCAACGTTTCGTGGGCCGTTTTTGCGCGGCCGCCACGGTTGTTTCCCTGGCTCATCGTTTCTTCTCTCCCTGCTTGCGCCTATGACTGTTCCATCCACTCCGGGTTGAAGCGATAGTATTTGGATGGACGGTGTCCGGCATGTTTTCTGTATTGGTTCGTTTCCAGCACTTTGTCTGCCACCTTCCGGCGAAATGCCGCTGCGAGCAGCTCCTTGCCCAAAATGACTTCATACACCTGTTGCAGCTCGCTCAACGTAAACAGCTCCGGCATCAAGGCAAACGCGATATCGGTGTATTCAATCTTGCCGCGTAGCCGCTCCAGCGCGTACTGGATCAGCTTGGCGTGATCGAACGCGATATTGCCAGCGTCCACAATCTCGCGCTTCTCCTGCACGATCCGGTTGGCGATCGTCTTCGTAATCTTGATCGTGGCAGACAGTTCTTCCTTGGCATTGACCAGCCGCAGCTCCAGCCATTTTTCTGTCACCGTGCCGTTCTCTGTCGCCGTTTTCGTTTCCTTCAGCCACTTGTCCTCGATGCGAAACCACTCTGCCTCGTCCGCGTCATCCCCTGCCTGCAAACTGAGAGTCGAGCTATCGACCAAAGCCATGTAGGAAGTGCTGATGACTCGCATGCGCGGATCACGCCCGACGTCTCCCCACGTGTACAGCTGTTCCAGGTAAATGTTCTGGATGTTCGTTTCCGTAAACAACTCGCGCTTGGCCGCATCCTCCAAACTTTCGCGCGGCGAGACAAACCCGCCCGGCAGCGCCCATTGGCCCAAAAACGGATGTTCTCCGCGCTTCACGAGCAAGATTTGCAACGATTTGGGCGAGAGCTTGCGGTAGTTTTCTTCCTGTTCGTCCACTACGGTGAAAATAAGCATATCGACTGTCACGGACGGCCGCTCGAACTGGCTGGCATCGTACGTGCGCAAATACTCCTGCTCGGTCTGACCTCTTTTATTGACAAGCGGTTTATCGGTCATGGAAATAAAATCACCTCTGTAAAAAATCGCTTATTGTTACGCACGTTTTGTTATTAACAAAATGTTATTATCAATTTGTTTTCATCATATTACTGCTTCCTGTTTTTGGTGTCAAGCAAAAACAACAGCAAAAAGCCCCCTGTCAGGACATCCTAACAGGAGGCTTTCGTATGTTTCGATGGTTAAGCCGCTCTTGCTTCGGCTTTCACTTCTTGAATGTACTGCTCTGCTTTTTGTTGGTCAAACTGGCCTTCCCAACGGGAGATGACGACAGCAGCCAACGCGTTTCCTACCACGTTGACGACGGTGCGAGCCATGTCCAGCAGTCGGTCGACACCAGCGATAAAGGCGAGTCCTTCCAGCGGAATCCCTACGGAACCGAGAGTCGCAAGCAATACGACAAACGATACGCCTGGAACACCGGCAATCCCTTTGGAAGTTACCATGAGCACAAGCATCAGCGTAATTTGAGCGCTGATCGGCATATCAATGCCGTACATTTGGGCAATGAACAAAGCAGCCAGTGCCTGGTACAAGGTCGAGCCATCCAAGTTGAAGGAGTAGCCCGTCGGAACGACAAAGGAAGTAATCGCCTTTGGACAGCCCATTTTCTCCATCTTTTCCATGATCTTCGGCAGTACCGTCTCCGAACTGGACGTGGAGTAGGCCAGCAACAGCTCGTCCTTCAAAATGCGAAGAATCGACGTGATCTTGACTCCGCTGATGCGGGCGATCGTTCCCAGTACGACGAGGATGAAGAACAGCATCGCCAGGTGAACGAGGATGACCAGTTTTCCCAATGGAACAAGGGACGACAAGCCAAACTTGGATACCGTCACCCCGATCAGGGCGAATACACCGAATGGGGCAAAGCGCATGATCGCGTTTACAACCCAGAACATCGCATCGGCAACTCCCTGGAAGAAGGCGAGCACGGGCTTTCCTTTATCCCCGGCAGCGGCAACACCAAGTCCAAACAAGACAGAGAAGAAAATAATGGCCAACATGTCTCCGCGGACAATGGCATCGAATATGTTTTTCGGAACGATATTTACGAATGTGTCAATCATGCTGTGACTTTGCGTCGTTTCCGCTGTCTCAACATACGTATGAATGTCTGTTTTCGTCAGATGGGACATGTCGACGCCCACACCCGGCTGGAACAGGTTGGCGGCCAAAAGACCGACCACAATGGCAATCGTGGTAACGATTTCAAAATAGAGGATGGTTTTTCCGCCGATTTTACCGAGCTTCTTGATGTCTCCGACTCCCGCTACCCCAACGATCAGAGTGGCAATGACAATCGGAACGACAATCATTTTGATCAGCCGCAAAAATACATCGCCAATAGGCTGCAAATAGGTCGCCACTGCCGGGTTGCCATAGAAGATGGCACCCACCAGGATACCCAGAATGAGTCCGAGGACAATTTGAATCGCTAACCCAAACCGCTTCATTCTGACACCTCGCTAGTATAGTTTGAAAAGAATGGTTTGTCACACTATATACACATCCGTCTGAAACGAAGTGTTATATAGATGAGAATCATATCATGTTTTTTTGGCTACCCTGTTTTTTTCTATTCTTTTTATTTCTCTTTATTTTTTGACAACCAGTTCTTTTTCCGCAATTAGCGGGCAGATTGTGCTCGGTTCGGCAAAAATGCTAAAATAAGCCTACCGTAATACGCTGGACTCATTAAACATGAATGGAGCACTTTCATGACAATTCGGAAAATGTTGCTTCTGGGCTTGCTGTTGGCCGTTGCACTATTTCTATTGCCATACTCTGTCCCGTTTCTGCTCGCGCTTTTGACCGCGATTTTGCTTGAGCCGCTTGTTTTGTTCCTCATCCGTCGGGTCAAAATGAACCGGATGGGCGCCGTCAGCGTCTCCTTTTTGCTTTTTCTCGTCTCCTTTGGCATCATTTTGTACTGGATCGCCACGCAGATCGTCATTCAAGGGATTGATTTGGCCCAGCGGTTGCCGGGCTTTTCCCAGCACTTGTTCGAGCTGGTGGAATCGTACCTGTTGAGCTGGGAAAGCTACTACGCTACTTTGCCGGCAGACACGGTCGTGCAAATCCAGAGCGTCTTTGCCGGATTGAAAAACTGGGCGATCACGAGCGCGTCAGGCGTCGCCAGAGCGATTCTCGGAGCCGTTGCGATCATCCCCGGCTTTTTGATCAGCACGATCATTTACCTGGTCGCGCTGTTCCTGATCAGTCTGGATCTGCCAAGGCTGCGGGCTGGCTTCCTGCGGATGTTCACCGTGTCGGCCAGAGAAAAGGTCAATGTTGTCTTTTCCCAGTTGAACCGCGCCACCGTCGGATTTTTGCGCGCACAAATCATCCTCAGTCTCCTGACGTTTTTGCTTTCGTTTTTGGGGCTGCTCATCTTGCACGTAAAATACGCGGCTGTCGTCGCTTTGCTGATCGTACTCGTCGATATTTTGCCCATTCTCGGAACAGGTTCTTTTCTCGTTCCGTGGGCGGTCTACAACTTTTTGACCGGAAATGCCCGCCTGGGGATCGGGCTGATTATCCTGTTCCTCGTCATTACCGTTGTCCGGCGCATTATCGAGCCGAAAGTTCTCGCTTCCAACCTCGGGATCAGCGCCCTGGCGGCTCTCGTCAGCCTCTTCCTCGGTTTTCAGGTCATGGGATTTTTCGGGCTGATTATCGGCCCTGCGCTGGTGATCATTTACGAAGCCTTGCGCAAGGCGGGCTTTTTGAACTTCAAAATTGATTTTTAAAAACGCAGGCCGCGCCGTTCATGCAGCGTTGGACGTCTATATGAAGCAACAGCAAAAAACCGCCTGGACAATCCAGACGGTTTTCTTATTCCTTGGGGGAGACGCGGGCCAACAGATCGACGAGATGTACAGCTTCCATGCGCCCGTCCAATCCGGCGCGGTGAATCCCGGCCTTCATCTGAAGCAGGCAGCCCGGATTCGAGGTGACGAGAATGTCCGCTTGCGTCTTTGCGACGTGCCCCATTTTTTCATCCAGCAAACCGGAAGCCATCTCGGGCTGGAGCAAGTTGTAGATGCCTGCCGAGCCGCAGCAGCGCTCCCCTTCAAACAGCGGGACATACGTTGCACCGGGGATCGCTTTCAGCAGTTGGACAGGTTCGTTGCTCACCTTCATCCCGTTGCGCAGGTGACAGGAAGACTGATAGGTGATTCGCTGCGGCAAGGACTGCCATGTTTGCGCATCCATTTGCTCGCCCAACACCTCGCTGATGTCTTTGACTCGCGCCGCAAACCAGTCAGCCTGCTCGCGCACCTCCGCGTCGTCCGCCAGCAAATGGTCGTACTCTTTCAGCATGGCGCCGCACCCGCCCGCATTGGAAATGATCATGTCCACATTCGCTGCGTGAAAGACCGCTACATTGGTCCGCGCCAGCTTGCGGGCGATGCCGCGCTCTCCGCTATGGGCATGGAGCGCGCCACAGCAAACCTGACCGGGCACGATGACAACCTCGCAGCCCGCTTCGGCGAGCAAGCGCACCGTATTTCGGTTCGTCTCCTGAAACAGCACATCCATAATACAGCCGGAAAACATCCCGACCCGATACTTGCGTTCCCCAACGGCCGGGATGACCGCAGCTTGCCATTCGTCCGCGAGACTGCGCGCGGCTGCTTCCGGCATGATCGCTTCCATCTCCCGCAAGTGCCGGGGCAGCCAGAACAGCAAGCCCAGCTTGCGCACTGCCTTTTGCAGCCCGGAGCGTTGGTAAAAGCGCAGCAGTCGGCCGAGCTGTCGCAGCCGCTTTTGCTCGGGAAACAAATGCACAAAAGCGAGCTTGCGCACGGCTTTGATCCACCACGGGTGCTGCTGTACGTCCTCGATCGCCTCCCGCGTCTGCTCGATCAGCTGTCCATAAGACACGCCAGCCGGACAAACTGGCTCGCACGCCCGGCAGCCCAGGCACAAATTCATCTGGTCGACAAAGTCTTTGTCCGGTTCCATGACGCCGTCTGCCACCGCTTTCATCAGGGCTATCCGGCCGCGCGGAGATGCCGCCTCATAGCCTGTCTCGCGAAACGTCGGACAAGCTGGCTGACAAAAGCCGCAGCGCATGCAATTGGACAATTCCTCGTAATCCAGCTTTTTGACGAGCGCTTCTTTAAGCACGCTGCACCACCACTCTCTGGCGCGACTCTTTGGCGAACATCTTTCCCGGATTCAGCAAATGATTTGGGTCAAAAGCTTGCTTGATTCCCTTCATCACTTCCATTCCGGCAGCCCCTGCTTTCCATTCCAGATAGGGCGCTTTGACGATTCCGACGCCGTGCTCTCCGGTAATCGTCCCGCCCAGCTCGATCGCTGCGGCGAATATTTCTTCAAAAGCGTGCTCCACGCGCTCGATTTCCTCCGTATTCCGGGCATCGGTCATACAGGTCGGATGCAAATTGCCGTCTCCCGCGTGGCCAAAGGTGCAGATTTGCAGCCCGTAGCGGCTGGCGATTTCCTGGATGGCGGCGACCATCGGAGCGATGGCTGCGCGCGGCACAGTCGCATCCTCCAAAATCGTCGTCGGCCGCATTCTGGACAGGGCGGCAAGCGCACTCCGCCTCGCCGTCATGACTTCGTCCGCTTCTTCCGCTGTCGTCGCCACTTTGATTTGTACCGCAGCGTTTTTTTGGCAGATCGCAGCAATTTTGTCCATATCCTGATCGACCGTCAGCGGGTCGCCATCTTGTCCGATCAGCAAAATGGCCGCCACGTCTGTAGGAAGCCCGATCTTTTTGAACTCCTCGACGACGCGAATCGTGCCCTGATCGAGAAACTCCAGCGTGCCGGGAATGATCCGGTTGGCGATAATGTCCGACACCGACTTCGCCGCCTGCGCCATATCCGCGTACATCGCCAGCATGACCCGCTGCGTCTGCGGCTTGGGAATCAGCTTCAAAATCGCCTCCGTGATGATCGCCAGCGTCCCTTCGCTGCCTACCAGAAGCTTCGTCAGATCGTAGCCCGCTACGTCCTTCATCAGCTTTCCTCCGGTGCGAATCATCTCTCCGCTCGGCAGCACCGCTTCCAGTCCCAATACGTAATCTTTGGTCGTGCCGTACTTCAAACCGCGCAGTCCGCCCGAATTGAGCGCAATATTCCCGCCAATGGTCGAAATGACCATGCTCCCCGGATCGGGCGGATAAAACAGTCCGCGCGCTTCCACCGCCTGATGAATGTCGACTGTCCGTACTCCCGGCTGAACCGTAATCGTCAAGTTTTGCTCGTCGATCTCCACGATTTGATTCATGCGGTTGAGCACCAGCACAATGCCGCCTCCCAGCGGAATCGTCCCGCCGCACAAGTTGGAGCCAGCGCCGCGTGTCACGACGGGAATCCGTGCCGAGGCGCATAGCCGCATCACCTCCTGAACTTCTGCGGTGCTCCCCGGCATGACTACGGCATCGGGCAAAGCTTGTTGCATAGGAGTCGCGTCATACGAATAGGCTACAAGCGCTTCCTGGCTGTCCAGGCAATGTTTCTCGCCGACAGTGGCCCGAAGCTGTGCGCGAATCGGTGCAGGCAACATCCAAAATCTCTCCCTTCCGGCAATCCCTTTCTGCATCCATCCATCCATCCATCCATCAATCGTTCAAATATTCGCTCTTTATCATTCGTTTTCATTTTATGTAATGAAATTACGTTAGTCAAATCGTTTTAAGTAAATTTTGTTTCAAAGTATTTTTTCACCCCAAACAAAAAAAGACGCAATACGCGCCTTTTTTCTGTGTACACCTCGTTAGCTTGCGTTCTTCTGGTCATCCAGCTCAGCCTCGATCCGGGAAGCGCTGGATGTTTCGCCCATGCGCCAGTACGTAATCAGGCTGATCGCAATACAGCCGGCGACATAGTAGTAGAAGAGCGATTCAGAGCCGATGTTTTTCAAGCCGAGGGCGATAAATTCAGCCGTTCCCCCGAAGACGGCAACCGTGATCGCATACGGGAAGCCTACGCCCAATGCGCGAATTTCCGTCGGGAACAGCTCGGCTTTCACAATCGCGTTGATCGAAGTGTAGCCAGTGACGATGATCAGCCCTGTCAGCATCAAGACGAAGGCAACCATCGGACTTTTTGTTTGCTCCATCAACAGGAACATCGGCACCGTAAACAGCGTTCCCAAAATACCGAATCCCATCAGGAGCGGACGACGGCCGATCCGGTCAGACAGCATTCCGGCAATCGGTTGCAGCACGACGAAGACGAGCAACGCCGTGAAGTTGATCCAGCTTACCGTTTCTTTCGGAAGCCCCACGGTATTGACCATGAACTTTTGCAAATACGTCGTGTACGTGTTGAAAGCAATCGTTCCGCCGAGCGTCAGTCCGACGACGGTCAGCACAGCCTTCGGATGCTTCATCAGCGCGCGAAGGGTACCCGCGCTTTCCTTGCTCTTCTTCTCCATTTTCGAAAATTGCTCCGACTCATCCATCGAGCGGCGCAGCCAGAGGACAGCCAAAGCTCCAAGCGCCCCGATCACGAACGGAATGCGCCAGCCCCATGCATGCATGTCCGCTTCGCTGAGAACTTGCTGAAGGACGATTTGCACCCCGAGGGCAAGCAACTGTCCGGCGATTAACGTAACGTACTGGAAGCTGGAGTAGAAGCCGCGGCGTCCGCTGCTCGCCATCTCTGACAAATAAGTAGCGGAAGTTCCGTATTCTCCACCCAGTGACAAACCTTGCAGCAGGCGCGCGAGAACGAGAATAATAGGCGCATAAATGCCAATCGTGCTATAGCCTGGCGTCAAGGCGATAATCAGGGAACCGCTGGCCATCACCGTAATGGACAGCGTCAATGCTGCGCGTCTGCCGTGACGGTCGGCGTAACGCCCCATCAGCAAGCTTCCGATAGGACGCATTAAAAAGCCGATGGCAAAAATCGCTGCGGTGTTGAGCAGTTGGCTGGTCGGATCACCTTTCGGGAAAAACTCGGACGAGAAGTACACTGCGAATGCGGAATACACATACCAGTCGTACCATTCAATCAGGTTTCCGATCGAACCTTTGAAAATGTTGCCCGTGATGCGTCGCGAATTGGCGCGATCGTTTGCTTGACTCACTTTTCTTCCTCCTCCAAATGTAATCGGTTTCAAAAATCATTCGCGAATATACAAAAGCAAGTTGCATGCCAAACCAGTCGCAAACTGCTGGCAGGTCACAGGCAAACGATTCTGAGCGCGCGCTATCCATGGAATTTTCCGATCTGCCAAAATGTTTCGTCTAGCAAATCAGCCGCCTGCGTCCATCAGCATTTTTCTTGGCCCACACAAAAACCCGGCAAAAAACTCCGGTTGAGGCGGAATTTTTTGCCGGGTCGGTAACATGACGCGTACTTTTTTTCCTTTACGGCTGTGGCTCCTTCGCTCGGGCCAGCTCCGCGTAGTACAAGGCTGCTCCCGGATGAAGCGGAACGACCAGGTTTTCGCCCGCTTTTTGCCTGTCGATTTGCTTCGCGGCTTCATGGGCATGTTGCAAGGCGCCCAGATTTTCGAAAAAGGCTTTCGTCAGCCGATACACTTGTTCGTTGGGCAAATCGGAGCGAACCAAAAGAATATTGCGGATCGCAACCGTCGGGATCGCTTTTTCGTTTTGGTAGACGCCAGGCGGAAGCTGGGCTTTTTCGAAAAAGGCAAACCGTTTGGTCAGCTTTTCGATATGCTCGGGAAAGATCGGGACGATTTGCACCTCATCGGTGGATTGCAGCGCGAGCACAGCCGTGTTGGGCAAGCCGGACGTGACGAAGGCTGCGTCAATCGCGTTGGTTTTCAACTGCTCGATCGCCTCCGAGTAAGACAAATACTCCGGCCGCAGATCGTTGTACGTAATGCCGTGCTCGTTTAAAATCATCCGCGCGTTGACCTCGACGCCGCTGTTCGGCGCACCTACGCCTACCCGCTTGCCTTTCAGATCGTACACGGAATGAATGTCCCGGTCTTTTTTCGTCACGATTTGCACGTAGTTCAAATACAGCCCGGCCACCGACTTCATGCGCGCAACCGGCCCGCTTGACTGGAAGCTCTCCAGCCCGCCGAGCGCGAACGAAGCGACATCTGACATCGCAAAGGCCAAATCGGCTTTTCCGCTCTCCAGCAGGCGCACGTTTTCCACAGAGCCGTCAGAGGAACGGACCGCCGTATGATAGCCGAGCTTCGTTTGATACACTTTAGCCAACGCTCCCCCGATGACGTCGTACGGACCTGACGCGCCGCCCGTTGCGATCGTCAGCAGCGCTTGTTCTTCGCCGGGAACAGGCTGGGCCGACTCCGGCTTCGGAGCGCACCCGCCAGCGCTTGCCAAAAGCGCCAATCCAACAACGACAGCCGTCACGGCAATCCATGCGCGAGCCTGCCTCATTGCGCGCCTCTCCCGTATTGCTTCAGCTTCTCGCGCAAGCCCCGTTCGCTGATCGCAAGCTGCTTGGCCGTGTTCAACCGATGCCCGTTGTTATTGTCCAGCGTATACAAAATGTACATCCGCTCTGCTTCTGCCAAAGTCAATCCTGGCGGTATCAACAGCGCTTGTTCTTCTGCTGCTTGCGCCTGGCTGCTGCTCCGCTTTTCGCGCACTGCTTCCGGCAAGTCATGCGGCCCGATCACTTCCTTTTCCGATAGGGCAACCGCATATTCGAGGATGTTGGACAGCTCCCGCACGTTGCCAGGGTATGCATAGTCATACAGCTTTCGCTTGGCCTCCGGACTGAGCGTTTTCGTCCTGACCCCCATATTCGCCGAATACAAGGCCAAAAAGTGCTCCACGAGCAGCGGCACGTCTTCCTTGCGCTCTCGCAATGGCGGCAGATGAATCGGAATCACGTTCAGCCGGTAGTACAAATCTTCGCGAAACGTTCCTTTTGCCACTTCGTCCTGCAACTGACGGTTCGTTGCGGAGATGATTCGCACGTCGACTTCCTTGGACTGCTGCGAGCCGATCGGCGTGACCACCTTTTCCTGAATGACGCGCAAAATTTTGGCTTGCAGGGCGAGCGGCATCTCGCCGATTTCATCGAGAAAAATCGTGCCGCCATCCGAGCGCTCAAACAGACCTTGCTGCCGCGCGTACGCTCCGGTAAACGCCCCTTTTTCATGCCCGAACAGTTCGCTTTCCAACAGCAACTCAGGGATAGCCGCGCAGTTGATGACGGAAAAGGCGCGCTTTTGCCTGTCGCCTTGATAATGGATCGCCCGGGCGACCAGCTCTTTTCCCGTCCCGCTTTCTCCGCTAATCAGCACATGCGAATTGATGTCCTTGACCTTTTCCACCAGTTGAAACACTTTCTGCATGGCATGGCTCTTGCCGATGATCCCCGCGTACGTTTCCTGCTGGCGGACAGCCTGACTCAGCACCTGAACCTGGCGATGCAGCTGCTGAAAAGCGAGCGCTTTGCCGAGCAGCAGCCTGACCTCCTCCAAATTGAGCGGCTTGGTCAAGTAATGGTAGGCACCTGCTTTCATCGCCTCGACGGACGACTCGATGGAGCCGTAGGCAGTCATCATGATGACGACTGCGTCCGGCTGCTTTTCCTTGATCTGGCGCAAAAGCTCGATCCCGCTCGTCCCGCGCAAGTTCAAATCGAGCAGAATGCCGTCGATCGGCTCCTGTTCCAACAACTGCAAGCTTTCCTCTGGCCCGGAGGCAGTGAACACCCGATACTCGTCATCCAGGGCAAAGGAAAGCGACGAACAGATCGCCCGTTCATCATCAATGATCAAGATGTTCATCGCCAGTCTCTCCTTTCGCAAAATGCAGGTAGAACGTCGTTCCCGCTCCTTCTGTGCTCTGCACGGTAATTTCTCCCCCGTGGTCGTGCATGATTTTTTGACTGAGGTACAAGCCTAGTCCGATTCCTTGGCTTTTCGTCGTGAAAAAAGGCTGGAACAAATGCAGCCTGTCCTGTTCGCTCATGCCCGGCCCGGTATCGGAAATCGCCAGGCACACCGCCCGAGCTTCTCCGGGCAGTACGCGAAACGTCAATTGCTTGTCAGCAGATTGTTGCGCCATCGCTTCGCTGGCATTCAGCAACAGATTGATCAGCACTTGCTTGATCCGGTCCCGATCGACAAGCACGTCCACATCGAGCGTAGGGTCAAGCTTTGGCTCGATCCGCTCGCTCTCCAGCCGCTTGGCAAAAAGTCCCTGCACGGATTGCACAATCTCCAGCAGATTTTCCCACTTGCGCTGCAACGGCTTTTCCCGGGAGTAATCGAGCAAGTCTTCGATGATGCGGTTCATGCGCGCCACTTCTTCGGGAACGTGCTCCACAAGCTGTGCGCGGAAGCGTTCGTCATTCAGCTTCTTCGGCAAAAGCTCGGCAAACGTTTTGATCGCGGTGAGCGGATTGCGGATTTCGTGAGCAATGCCCGCGACCAGTTCGCCCAGCGCGCGCATTTTTTCCTGGGCAATCAAGCGGGCCTGCAAATGCTTCTGCTCCGTCCGATCCTGCAAGCAGAGTATCCCGCCCGTTCTCTGTCCAGCCCCGTTCGTCAAAGTAGCGAGGTAGTATTGCACAATCCGACCCGTGCCATCCCCCAAGTGCAGCTCGCCTTCCAGCACGCGGGCATCCTGTATCTGCAAAAGCTCCCGGACGGGCAGCTCCGGCAGGCAATCCATCACAGACGCGGCTTCCGGCTTGTCCATGTTCCCCAACCATTTTTGTGCCGCATGGTTGATCAGTGTAATTTTGCCTTCCTGGTCGAACGACAAGATGCCGTTGTCTACGCTGTTGAGAACCGTCGTCTGAAAAGCGAAGCTGTCCGCCAAAGCTGCCGTTTGCCTCCGAACTGCTTTTTGCAGCCTTTTGTTCCACAAAAAACTGCCCGTCAACACGACGATGACGATGCCCATCACGATGAGCAGCCCGTAGACCAGCTTTCGCCACCAGTCGATCGCCAGTGCGCTGTACGGCTCCAAATACCGCGAATACAACTGTTCATACACGCCGTTGCGGTGCAGTTGCGCCAGTCCGGCATTGAGCTTGTTCACCAGCTCGTAGTTTCCTTCCCGGACGGCAAACGCATAGTCGGACGGCGGAATCAGTCCCGTGCGAATCCGGTAGTCGCTCCCCTTGCCCGTTCTCTCCAGCATATACTCGGCTGTCCAGCGGTTGCCCAAAAACACATCGGCCCGATCGAGAAAAAGCATCTCCAGCGCATCCGTCTGACTGAACGCAGCCAGCCTTTTGCCGCCGCGAATGCTCTCCAATTGCGACACGCCTGCGTCGTCGCGCTGAATTGCCACGACTTTGCCCCGCAGGTCGCTGATCGCCGCAATATCCCGCATCGCTTGCGGAATGACGAACGCGTCCGCCGCGGTCAAATACGAGTCGCTAAAGTCGAACTGCGTATCGCGCGTACTCGTGTATTTCATCCCGACAACCACGTCCAGCTGTCCTTCTCTCAGCTTGATGACCGCATCCTCCCATTCGAGCGGAACATACTCGATCTGATAGCCATGCAAGGCGTCCATGCTGCGAATCAGTTCAATATCAAACCCGGCTGCTTCCCCGTTTTTATCCACGTAAGACAGCGGCGGCAAGCTTTTGTCAAAGCCGACGCGGATGAGCCGCTCTTCCTGCGCTTTCGTATGAGCGATTGGTACGAACAAGCAAACCAAGGTGAATAAAGCGATGAGCCATGCGAACCTGCGCAAAAAACCCGCCTCCTTTCTCCTGCTCTTCGTGCCGTCCAGACGGGTTGATGCAACAAGCTTATTATGGACGAAGGAAGCATGCTTGAAAAGAATGCATGCGCCCGAACGCCAAAACTACAGTTACAGCCAAAACCAAAACCAAACAAGCCGAGTCTCCTTTTGGCATGGAGAATCGGCTTGCTTTTCTTTCCTCTGCATCTGGCGGATCGCAGAATGCCGGACGCCGCTGAATCTCAGACGAACAGGCTGATCAAGTTTCCGTCCGGGTCTTTGACGATCGCATAGCGCTGGCCCCAGACGGCATCCCACGGCTCGCGGTGGCTTTCGTAGCCGCGCTCGACGATTTTTGCATACAAAGCGTCCAAAGCGGCGGCATCCTCGCATAAAAAGGCCAGCTCGATTCGGTGGCCGCTGGCAGGCTCCCAACCGCCGTAGACGCTTTTCGCGATCTCTACCGTGTCAAAAGCCAAGCGGACGCCATCCTGCGCCACTTCTACGTGGTGCTCCCCATTCGCCTCTTCTGGAATCGCAAGTCCGAGCGTGCGGTAAAAGTCCAGCGCTTTTTTCATATCCTGTACGACAATTCCTACCATATCGAGCTTGATTGTCATGTTTAATGTCCTCCTGTCCTTGTTCACAGCTTCTCCCGCCAGAGCGATCCAGGCGTCAGCGGGGGTCTTGTTCAACCATATCAGACAAGCCTAGTTGCCGGATTGTAAAAAACGGACAGCTTCGGGCGATTGCTGCACCTGCACACCTGTACGCTGGGGCTGGGCAAAAACTCCGCTTGGCGGCTCGCCGTAAAAGCTGCGAAAGCTTTTGATCACGTGCGACTGATCGTAATAGCCGCATTGCAAAGCCGCTTCTACAAAAGGCACCGCCTGATTGCGGGACAGCATTTGCAGCAAGCTTTGGAACTGAATGATGCGCATAAGCTCTTTCGGCCCCACGCCAAAAGCTTGCTGGAACAGCCTGCGCACGTTTCTTTCGCTGTACGCCACTTTGTCCGCCAAAGCCGCGATGGACAGCGTTCCGCGCTGCTCGTACATGTACTGCATGCTGGTCAACAGCAACGAGTTTGTCGGTGGCCTGTCGCGGTTCAGGCACTGCATAAGCATTTGCTCGACACGGGCGATCCGCTCCGCCGTATTCGCCGCCTCCAAAATTCTTTCCATAGCCCAAAGCGCCTCCATCCCCCACAAATCTTGCAAAAAGACATGGGCTGCACTCACTTCGGCTACGGGAAAGCGGAAAAAACGGTCTGCCTCCTCCACGAAAAAGCGAATGCCGAACATCGACTGCGGCCCTGCCAGTGGCATGACTTCATAGGAGGTCATCAACCCGGTGACAAAAGCTCCGCTGGCAAACGTCCCGGCTTGCAGATCGAAAATGATGTCGACGCAGCCATCCGGTATGACCCGGTGCAAGTGCGGCGTGCTCTGCCCGTGAAACTGCGACGTCCAATAGCAAGCCACATAGTTCGCCAGACGCTCGCTCGGCAAGTATTCGTGATAATGGTAACGGTCAGGCCAGTCCGGCTTTTGCAAGGTCGGCGGCTGCACAGGTCGGTATCGTCTCATCGTGTTTCTCCGTTCTTTTGGCGAGCCTGCTTCACTGGCTTTTGCGAAGCGAAGCGGGCTTCTTTGCTTCTAGAACCTATTTTCCCCACGATGGCCCAACTCCTGCTCACTTTTTCCCAATTTGTTGTATATGTTAGCAAGAATGGAACTTTGATCTTTGGAGAAAGGCGAGGTGCACGATTTGATCTCCTCATCCAAATGGAGTCTTCATCAGTTCTTTTCCAAAAGCCCGTACGTTCGCCCGTATTTGCCCCCCACGTCGCTCTACCAGCCTGCGCTTCTCGAAGACTATCTCGGCAAGTACGGCACGGTTTATATCAAGCCGACCAGAACCCACATGGGCAAAGGCATCATGCGCGTCTGGAAAACAGCAGACGGCTTTTCGCTCGTCAAAGAACGCGGAGAGCCTGTACAGGCAGGCTCCTTGTCCGAGTTGAAGCAACAGCTCGCTCGCCAATGCACGGAAAAAAACTACGTGATTCAAAAAGGGCTGGACTTGGCGGAGCTGGACGGACGACCGTACGATATACGCGTCATGATGATGCGAAACGGCCTCGGGAAATGGCAGTATGCCGGAATGCTGGCAAAGGTGGCTGGCAGCGACAGCATAATTACGAACGTCGCCCGCGGCGGCGGATATGCGGTTACCGTTCCGTATGCCTTGACGAAGTCGAAAGCCGTGGAGCCGGAACAAGTCAAAGCCATCGTCGCGAAGCTCATCCAGGTCAGTCATCGCGTCTGTGCGCACTTCAACAAGTACCGCCACAGCGCGCAAATCGGGGTTGATTTTGCCATCGACAAGCAAGGCCAGCTCTCGATCATCGAGGTCAACTACGACTTTCCGTCGCACGCGCTTTTTGCCAAGCTCAAGGACAAAACGTACTTCCACAACATCAAGCGGCTGCACTACCAGTACAAAAACCGGGTGAGGCGCAAAAAGAAAAAAGCGTGAGCGGGCCATTTTTCGGGATAGAGCTTTCAGATCGCCTCTGGATTCTCTATCTTTGCTTTTTTCGAAAAACAACAACAGAATTTTCTTGCAATTCCACAAACACAATGCTACTATTCTCTCAACAGAACAAGTTAATCGATTAACTGATACGTTTAACTAAGCTTTGGCAAGGAGGTTCCCATGGCTACTTTAAAAGACATTGCCAAGCATGCGAATGTCAGTGCCTGCACCGTCTCCCGATATTTGAACGATGATATCGTCATCAAAAAAGAAACAGAGGAACGCATTTTGCACGCCATCAAAGAACTCGGCTACGTGCGCAACGTGGTGGCAAAATCGCTCAAGCGCAAGGAGACGTTCAACATCGCTGTCATCCTGCCGAAAATCAACAACCTTTACTATTCCGAGATTACCTCCGGCATCAGCCAAACTTTGGGGAAGCATCACTACAATCTCTATATTTATGAAGTCGACAACCTGAACCTCCAGGAAGAAGCCATCCTCCAGCTCATGCGCGAAAACATGGTAGCGGGCATCATCTTCATCGGCTTGTTCTCGGACACTTCCTTTTCCGAGAGCATCCAGAACGTCATCGACTGGAACATTCCCGTCGTCTACGCCAATCGCTGCATGCCGTTCGAAGGCTTCCCGCTGCTGTACCCCGATTTGGTCCAGGCCAGCAAGCTAGGAACCGAATATTTGCAAGCCAGCGGCAAAAACAAGCTCGCTTTTGTCCACAAAAAAGTGCCCGATCAGCTGCTCGCGCTATTTTTGGAAGGGTATCGCCAGGCGACGAACAGCGACGAGAAGCCACTGCTCCTGGAAATCTCCGATGAGCTGGAGCTTGTCAAAGACTGCATTCCGACTCTTGTCGAAAACAGCATCGAAGGCGTTTTTGTGCTGAACGAGCTAAGCGCTGTCTATTTGACGAAAGCACTCGTTGAAGCCAACATTCGGATTCCGGAAGACATGGCTGTGCTGAGCTTGGGCAATTCCTTGATGTCGCAAATATCGACCCCTGAGCTGACATGTGTGGATTTGCAGAACCGCGAGCTTGGGATCAAAAGCGCAGAAATGATTTTAAGCCAGATTCGCAAAGAAGAGTTTGAACCTGTCACTGTGCTTGCGCCGTGCATCGTCGTGCGAAAATCAGCGTGACTGGATGGCGCGACAGTTGGTAGAACAGTTGGCAGCGCAGTTGGTAGAACAGTCACCAGGCCGCAAAAGGACCACACGTCTTTTGGCCTTTCGTTCCTCTTTTAGTTAAACGATTAACTGGAAGTTCCCTTCGTTTTTGGGCTTGCATGGAAAGCTGCTTTTTTACACCCACTTGGTTAATCGTTTAACTAAGCAAATTTTCGTCCCATGCAGCCAATCTCTTTTTTTCGCCCTTTGCAGCCAGTCTCTGTTTGTTCCCTTTTAGTTAAACGATTAACTGACTGTCATCACCCTACTCCCGATAAGTGCAGAGCCTAGCTCTACTTATATAAAATTTTTGCCAAGGAAAGGAAGAACTCAGCCATGAAGCAAACAGAAATCAACCACCTTGAAAAAGTCCGTGCGATCTTCGATATTTTGCACGGGAAAAAGGAAGCCGACCTGCTCCTGAAAAACCTGAACATTTTGGATGTTCACGGAGAAACCGTCTACCATGGCTCCCTCTTGATTTACGACAAACGAATCGTTGCGCTCAACCCAGACGAATCGGTCATCCAGGTAAAAGAAGTATTTGACGGTCAAGGACTGTATGCCATTCCAGGCTTGATCGATGCCCACCTGCACTTCGAATCGCAGCTCGCTCATCCGACGGCGCTTGCGGAAGCGATGGTGCCTTGCGGGACGACGACGATTTTTGCAGAATGTCTGGACCTCCTCAGTGCTGCTGGCGAAGATGGCGTGCGCGCGGCGCAAAATTTGTTCCGCGATTACGACAAGCTACCGTATCGCCTGTACGCTTTTGCGCCTGGCAAAAAGACCGCAGCTTGGGTGACCAAAGAAGTGCTGGGAATGGAGCCAGTCATCGGTTTGGGCGAGTTCGAGCATTTCACCTACAGCAAAGGCGATGAGGACGATTTCCAGAAAGCAGCGTGGGTGCGGGCCAAAGGCGGCTTCATGAATGGCCACTGGGGCTTGACCGCTCTGCCGGACATGGTGCTGAACTACTTGCCAGCCATCGGGGTATCGAACAACCATGACGTCTGGAACGGAGACGACATCGAAAAAAGCATCCGCTACGGCTTCCCTACCCAAATCAAATTTGGCGTCGGCAGCAGCGAAGTCATCAAAACATTGCTCCGCTCCATCGTCGACCGCAAGTTCCCGACGGAAAACTTCATGCTCTGCACCGACAACATCTCGATTGAGCGCTTGCTGAAAATGGGACACATGGATTGGATCATCTCCCTCTGCACCCAAATGGGCATCAATCCGATCAAGGCGATCAAAATGGCTTCCTACAACACGGCGAAGTCGTTTAACATGGATCATCAAATCGGCTCTTTGACACCAGGCCGTTTTGCCGATATCGTGTTGACAGATAGCTTGTCGCAAATCAACCCGCTGTACGTCTTCAAGGACGGGGAATTGATTGCCAAAGACAGAAAAATGTTGAAAAATGCCGACATCGACTACTCCGCCATGTGCACAAAAGGCGTCACCGGGCTGGACGACTTGACGCCGGAGCAGCTTGACATCGTGCCGCTGGAACTGTCCGAAGACGGGCAACAAGCCAAAGTGTACCTGTTTGACGTATACGGCCGCGGCCATGCCAAGTTTTATCAGGAAATCTGGGTGCCTGTAGTAGACGGCAAAGTCGTCGCGGAGCATGAAGGCGAAAAATTGAGCCGCCTGTCTGTCATTCGCCGCTATGCCGATGGCAAACGCCATATTGTCAACGGTTTGTTCAAAGGCGTTTACGTGGAACACGGCGCTGTGGCAACCTCCTGGCCAGCACCGATCCCGTACTTCGTCGTCGTCGGGCAAGAAAGCGAAGAAATGTGCTATTGCGCCAAAGAAGTGGACAAGTATTCCGGAGCTTGCATCGTCACCGACAACAAGACCAACAAAAGCGTGCTGCCGCTGGAAATTTACGGGGTGATGGCGAACATGACTGTCAGCGAACTGACGCAAAGCGCCGATGCCATCGACGCCGCTCTGGAAGAGATGGGCAACCGCAACGAAGGCGAACCTGTTGTAAACAAGCTGCTCAGCCTGTTTATCTCTCTGCACCGCTTCCGCTTCATGGAATAATGGCAAAGCTCGTCAAGACTGTCATTAACTGTCTGAATCATCGGAATCTTTTTGCCTGAATCCTTTTCACAAAAAAGAAAGCGCTTTAACGTATGGGGGGATGATCTCTCAAAAAGCCTCATCTCCCCCATGCCTGCGCACATTTCGGGGGAACATTTGCTATCTCACGCTGTATCGTATCCTGCTCGCGCTACTTTCCCTCCCCATTTTCACGCCTGGTGGTTTGCTGTCAGCATCATAAAACTTCTTTAGAAAGAGGGATTGGTATATGCACACTCACGGGGATTCGACGGAACTGCAACTGAAGGGCAGTTTGACCAAACGGTGGATCATTTACTTGGTCGGCATTTATATCCTGACTCTTGGCATCAGCCTGGCGATCCGGGCGGGAATCGGTATTTCGCCGCAGAGCAGCCTTACCCGGACGCTCACTGTCATTTATCCAAACTTGACCCAAGGCACTTATTCTTTCATGCTGGAGCTGCTCATGCTTTTGCTTGCCTTTCTCGTCATGCCAAAGGCGTTCCAGCTCAAGTATTTTGCCGGATTGATCCCGGCGCTTGCCCTCAGCCTGTTTCTCGACCTGAACTTGCTGTTGACCGGCTTCATCCAGCTGGATTTGTACGCGGCAAAAGTCATGCTGCTGATTGTCGCTGACGCGGCTCTCGCCTTCGGACTGTTTCTCATGCTCCAGGCGAACCTGGTCCTGATTCCCGTCGATTTGTTCGTCAATACGCTGTTCCAAAAAACCGGGTGGAAATGGGGGAACATCAAGACCGCATTCGACTGCTCCCTTTTGGTCGCCTCGGCATGTATCGGCCTGCTGTTCCTCGGCGAAATCAAGTTCATCCGCGAAGGTACGATTATCAACGCCATCCTCGTCGGCCAATACATCAAGCTGTACACGCACCTGTACAAAAAATCGCAGGCCGGAAAAGCCCCGCAAAATCCGAACATTATCAAAAACTAGCTGCATCCTTTTGACGGTAAACATTCGGTTGCAAACAAAACAAAAGCAAGCCGCTCCTTTTGGTCGGCTTGCTTTTGTCGTTTCCATAATCGTTGTGATTGTGTGATTGCGCGTTTGACTTGCGCCCCCGCTTACTCGTGCGCCAGTGCAGCTTTGTTCCCGTCCAGCATGGAGGTGCAATGCGGGCAGCGGGTTGCCTTGATCGGAATGGACGTGATGCAGTGCGGGCACTCCTTGGTTGTTACCGGCGCCTGAACGACTTCCTGCTTGCGCTTGAAGCGGTTCAGCTGTTTGATCACGATGAAGATCGAGAAGGCGATAATCAGAAAATCGATGACAGAATTAAGGAAAAGTCCGTAGTTCAGCGTCGCTGCTCCGCCTTTTTTGGCTTCCGCCAGCGTAGGGAAATCTCCGCCGCTCAACGTAATAAACAGATTGGTAAAGTCAACTTTGCCCAGCAACAGACCGATTAACGGCGTAATGATGTCGTTGACGAGCGAGGTCACGATTTTTCCGAAGGCTCCCCCGATGACGACCCCGATAGCGAGATCCAGTACATTGCCTTTTAAAGCAAACTCTTTAAATTCTTTTAACATGCAAATTCCTCCTTAATGTCCCAGTACATGCTGCAAAAAATGTTCGACAAACCGCTCGTGGTCTACTTCCAGGCACACTTGCACATTCGCAGGCTTGGCCGGATTGGCCCGTCTGTCGCCAATCGTGCGGGCATCGCTCGCGCCGCCGGACGTATCCACCTCGACGTGCATCGGCACTTTTTTCACGAAAGTCGGGTCGATCACCACACCGACCGCCAGCGGATCGTGCAAGCCGCAGCCGCGCAGGTTGCCGACTGTGGCATACGCGTCCATATACACCTGGCACATATCAGCGAACACATGGGCAAGCGGTGTATCCAGCGCTCTCCATTCCCGCAGATGATCGCGGGTGAGCAACGTCTGCATCGTCACATCCAGTCCGACCATCGTCAGCGGGATGCCTGATTGAAACACAAAGGCAGCCGCTTCCGGGTCGGCGCATATATTGGCTTCCGCGACCGGAGTGCGATTGCCGGGCACACTGACCGCTCCGCCCATTACGACGACCTGCTCGATGAGTGTCACGATTTCTGGCGCCGCCATAATCGCCCGGGCGAGGTTCGTCATGCTGCCTACCGTGATCAGCGTGACTTGATGGGGATTCGCCTTGATCGTCGAAATCAGAAACTGCGTGGCGCTCTCTGGCTGCGCAGTTGCAGTCGGTTCAGGCAACACGACGTTGCCAAGCCCGTTTTCCCCGTGAAACAGCCTCGCCTTGCCCGTCAGCTCGCGCACGATCGGACGAGACGATCCCTGGTAGACAGGTATGTGGGTAGCCCCGAGCAGCTCCAGCATTTGCAGCGTATTTCTCGTCGCTTCCTCCACTGTAATGTTCCCGAAGGTCGTGTTGATGCCGCACACTTCTAAATGAGGGGAATGTACGGCGTAAGAGATCGCGAGTGCGTCATCGATTCCCGTATCTACGTCCAGAATGACCTTTTTCATGCTCTGTCCTCCCCCTCCGTCAGCTGCCGGACCCAAGTCTCGATCGCTTCGGATTGTATCGCCATGCAGACGTCGGCATCTGTTCCTGCACTTGGCTTGGCCCGCAGGTCGGCAATAAGAGCGCCGCGAGACAGTAGGCTGTGGCAGTCGATGCTCAGCTTCAGCCGCTCGGTTTCGATCTGTTCAGGCGCTACAGCCGCAATCATCGCTCCCAGCACGCTTTTTACAGTGCCTGCTTTTCCAGTGGCTGTGGTTCCCCTTACCGTTTTCGCCAACAACGCCGCCTGTTCATCCGTCACGCCGAGCGATTCGGTCGCATCAAGCGGAACGAACAAAAGCGGTCCTTTCGCAGCGAGAACAAAAGCAGCAGCCTCCGGGTCGGCATGCAAATTGGCTTCCGCAATAGCCGTCACATCTCCCGGCACGCGGATCGCTCCCCCGCGCACGACGATTCGCTGCACAACTTGCAGCCACTCAGGCTTTCTGGCAATCGCCTTGGCCACGGTCGTCAGACGCCCTAAAGTAACGAGCGTGAGCGGGTTGTCCGGATCGGGCGCAAGCTCAGTCAAAAAGGTGACCGCTTCACTGGTCATGACGGAATCAGCCGCGCGATCGGCTTCCCCGCGAAATAGCGGCTGTTGCGTTCCTGCCATGACAGGAATCTCTTCACCTGGCCGAACCTGATCTACCAGTCTGCGTGCCAGCTGGATGCCGCGATCTGGCTCGGCATCGCTCACGATAATTCCGCTCACTTGAACCTTTGGCGACTGTAGTGCATACAACAGCCCTATCGCTTGATCGGAGTCACCGCTAAAATCGATCAGCAGCCGCTGTTTTGATGCCATGGCTCTCAACTCCCGCATTGGTCTATGTCTTTTTTTGCAAAATGTGCTGTACTTATGCTAACGAAATCGGCAGCAGTCGTCAAATGTCAGCACACTTGCACCAGCTATCCTCTTGCATCGCGGGGCAGTCTATTTTACACTTATCTTTATATTCGACAAAGTTCGTCAACTTCCATTTTGTAGGTTATACTCATTCTCCTGCGATTCGACAATCTTCACAAAAGGAGCAAGCGACATGCCCTCTGTGGAAAACCACCCGACTGACTCGATTTCCCTCGCCAAACAGCATTTGCTTCGCGCGATTATCCAATCCAAAACAAAGCCTTATTTACCCGTGTGGGGCGAGCTTTTTACCGCTTTGCGGGACATCGCCAAAACTGGGCGGCAACGCCGGGAAAACATCCGCCTCTATCTTCTTCAGCCAACAGGCTCCCTCTGGTATTTGCACAAGGAAGACTGTTTTCACGCCGATCTTCCCGATCCCGGAATCTCTATTTCGCTCTCACAGGAGCAGTTGATTGACGCCCTGTTGAAAGGCAGCTTTTCCCCCAAGACACCCGCATCGTAACAGCCAGCCAGATGAGCAACTTCGGGTGGCTGTTTGCTGTTTTTGGACAACAAAAAACCCAGGATATGCTCCTGGGAAGGGTAGTACGGAAGTATTCACGTGAATACGATTATTGTATATCCAAGTACCTATCGGGTCTAGCTGTATGTTTAGGCAAAAAAACCTGTTCTATCCACCTGCAAAGCCACATTCGCCCGCTCTTGAAAAAAAGTAGGCGGCCCTCCTGCACAGTTTGGGTACCGCCATCCCGAACTTCCCCAAGTTCGTTCATATTGGAATTGTACTATGAAACTCTTCTATCGAAAAGTGTCAGGTTTTGTTTTATAGCGAAATAGTGGGAAAATAGATAGAAAAAGTGGAAAAATAGCGAACCCCTGACCCGACTATCCGATCAGGGATTCCCTGCTACTTCGTATCCTTGTCCATCACATCAGCAGCTCTCGGCCCAAAGATGATGTACAAATAGACGTATTGGCTGACACTGACTCGCGGAAAGACAAAGGCGACGCCCGCTTTCCCCGCATGCTGCCTGACAACATACCGCAATTTGCTCGTTTTCAGCCGTTTCAAGATGCGCACCGCTTCTCGCCACGACACGGAAAATTGGACGTTTTTCTCCATCTGTACAAACACCTCACCGAAGCTAGTATGCCCCGATTGGAAAAAATACACACTTACTCATACCGCAGCGCATCGATCGGCTTTAACTGGGCTGCCTTGCGCGCTGGATAGACACCGAAGATGACGCCGACCAATGACGAGGTCAAAAAGGCGTACAAAATCGGGGTGAGACTGATCGAGGTCGAAAGCGATCCGAGCTTGCTGATCAACAGCGCCGCCCCTACACCGAAGGCGATCCCTAAAATGCCGCCAATCAGGCTGAGAGTGACCGCCTCGATCAAAAACTGGCGCAAAATGTCTCGGCGCTTGGCTCCGATCGCCTTGCGAATGCCGATTTCCCGGGTGCGCTCCGTCACGGACACCAGCATGATGTTCATGACGCCTATCCCGCCGACAATAAGCGAGATCGCGGCAATGCCGGACAACAGCGCCGTCATGGAGCTGGACACTTCCTGCGCTGTGCTCAAAATGTCGGACTGGGAGGTAATGCGGAAATCATCTTCTTTTTGCGGCCGCAAGTTATGTTTGGCGCGCAACGTCTGGCGGATGTCTTGCTGCGCTTTGTCCATGACATCAGAGGAAGCAGCGGACACGTAGATCGTGCCGACATTTTTGCCCCCCGTCAGACGGCTCATTGCGGTCGTAATCGGAATAAGGATTCTGTCGTCATTGTTCGTCATCCCCGAGCTGCCCTGACTTTTCAACACCCCGATGATTGTAAAAGGAACCCGGTTGATTTGAACGGTTTGCCCGATCGGGTTTGTCGTCGCGTTTTTGAACAGATTGCTGACGACCTCGGTCCCGACAACCGCCACGTTGAACTGCCTCGTCACCTCGAAATTCGAGAAAAAGCGGCCTTGCGCTACTTCTGCGTTGCGGACTTGCAGGAAGTCGGCAGTCGTTCCCTCCAGTGAGCTGGAGTAGTTGTTGCTTCCCCAGACGATTTGCGCGCGTCCGTTGACGCTCGGTGCCACTCCCGCGACCGAATCGTTCTCGGCAATCGCTTCGGCATCAGCCATCGTCAGCGTATTCAGCGACCCGGCCCCGAGGCTTACCCTGCCTTGTGTCGCCTGTCCCGGCGAGACGATCAAAAGATTGCTCCCCAGTCCGTTGATTTGGGAAGCGACAGAAGAAGACGTTCCTTCCCCGATCGCAACCATGGCAATAACGGCTGCCACCCCGATAATAATCCCCAGCATCGTGAGCACAGAGCGCAAGCCATTTGCCCGGATGCTGCGAAACGAAACACGTACACATTCAATCAAGCTCATGTTCTCACTTCCTCTGCCTGCGCTATTCTGCGCTCTTGTACCACTTCATTGGAAATGATCTGACCGTCGCGAAAACGGACGATCCGTTTGGCATACTCGGCAATGTCCGGCTCATGCGTGACGAGAATCACCGTCTTGCCTGCGTCATTCAGCCGCTGGAAAATTCCCATGATCTCTTCGCTCGTCTTCGTATCCAATGCACCCGTCGGTTCGTCCGCGAGCAAGATAACCGGATCGTTGACCAGTGCCCGGGCAATCGACACCCGCTGCTGCTGGCCGCCAGACAGCTCATTCGGCTTATTGTTCAGCCGCTCGGCCAGTCCTACGCTGATGAGTGCCTTGATCGCTCTCTCCCGCCGCTCTTTGGCTGACGCACCGCCGTACAGAAGCGGCAGCTCCACGTTTTCTACCGCGGTCGTGCGCGGGAGCAAGTTGAAATTTTGAAAGACAAATCCGATCTTCTGATTGCGGATTACAGCCAGCTCGTCATCGTGAGCCAAAGACACAGGCTGCCCGTCCAAATAAAACTCTCCCGAGGTCGGTTTATCGAGGCAGCCGATGACGTTCATCATCGACGACTTGCCTGAGCCGGACGGCCCCATGATCGCCACGAAGTCGCCCTCGTCAATCGTCAGGCTGACGCCCCGCAAAGCCATAATCTCCTGGTCGCCAATCTGATACTGTTTCTTCAAGTCTTCGATTTGAATGACTGGTCTCATCTTTTATCGACCCCTCATCTGGACGCCGCCTCCGCCGCTAGGGAAGCCTCCGCCCATCCCCGGGAATCCGCTTCCGCCCATGCGCATATTACCCGAGTTGGCGGACGTTGAGGTTGTGCTTGTGCTGACCGGGATGACGACCCGATCGCCTTCTTTCAAGCCTTCCAAAATCTCTACCCGATCCGCCGCAAAAAATCCGATTTTGATCGGTGTGAAATGGTACGGCATCGACGCCATTCTGTTGGCTCGCTCACTTCTCGGCTTTTCTTGCGACTTGTCGGCAGCTTCCGTTTTTGTCTCAGTCTGCGCAGCCGTTGCGGTTGCATTTGCCGCCGTACCCGAACGCTCTCCGGCCATCAGGTAGACGCCGTCCTTGCCGTTTTGCGTTTGCAGGGCAGCAGCTGGCACGTAGAGCACATCCTTGTGTGTCCCAAGCTCAATCGTCACGTTCATCGTCATTCCGATCTTCAGCTTGTTGTCTTTGTTTGCCACAGACAGCAGCACATCATAGCTCGTCACACCCGAATCGGTTTTCGCCTCGGGGTAAATCAGCTTGACCTTGCCTGTAAAAGTATCATCCGTATAAGAGCTGGTCGTAAAAGACACGGGCAGACCTTCTTTTACTTTTCCGATGTCGCTCTGGCTGATTTGCGCCAGCACCTCAAGGTCACCCGAGTTGGAATTATCCATAATAATAAAATCATTGCCGGGAATTTCACCTACGTTGCCGTTCAACTGAACGATCACCCCGTCCATCGGCGCTTTCAGTGTCACAGCATTCAAAGCCTTCTGCGCTTTTTGCAGCTCGGCTTTCGCCTGTTCTACCGCTGCCTTCGCTGCGAGGATCGTCGCAGAATCCGGGCCTTCGCTCGCTTCTTTCAAAGCTTCTTGCGCCGTCTGATAGGCTGCCTCCGCCTGATCGACTTTGACGCTGGACTGCGATGTCGTCTGTCCGGCTGTCAATGTAGCGGAGTTGTAGTCGCGCTTCGCTTGCTCCAGGGAGTCGCTCGCGTTGTCGTATTCAGTCTGCGAGATGGCTCCTGCCGCAAACAGCGCTTTTTGCGAGTCAAATGTCTTCTGCGCATTTTCGAGCGCGGCTTTGGCCTTCGCTACGTCGTTTGTCGCCTTCTTCCCGTCGATGTTTTGCTTCGCCAGCTCAAGCTCGCTTTTCGCTTGAGTGACCGCCGCCTGGAGCGAAGCAATTTCCGCTGTGCTCTTGCGCTTTTGCGCATCTTCCAGCTTGGCTTGCGCGGACAACAGATTAGCCTGCGCATTCGTCACCTGGATTTTCGCCACGGAATCATCCATCGTTGCCAGCACCTGTCCCGCTTTGACCTGGTCACCGATTTTCACCTGGATGGTCGAGATGGAATCTTTGGCGTCCTCTGCATCTGAAAACGATAGCGAGGAACGCTTGGAAGCCTGAACGGTCCCGGATGCCAGCACGGTTTCGGAGACGTCGCCTTTTTGGACCGTGACAACCTGAAAAGCTGCTTGCGCCTGCTCAGGGGTCACAAACGCTTTGTATCCATACACGCCCCCTCCCGCGATCACCGCGACCGCCAGTCCGGCGATGAGCCATTTCTTCTTGCTATTTCGCGCCGCCGAAAACAACGTCCGTTTCTTCTCCGATTGCGTCACATCAAATCCTCCTGCCTTGTGCGTAATAAGCGGGAAACACCTTGTCTTCCCTGTTGCGATCAATATACGGAACGAATACGTCAGGGATAAGTCAGATGAATGGGAATGATGTGAAAAACGACCAGCCGATTTGGCATGGTCGCTTGTGGCAAGCCTATGTTATTGGTGCAAAACAAGGGTGAAGGTACTGCCGTCCTTGGAGCTTTCCGCAAGCAGCAGCTTGCCCCCGAGCGCCTGCGCGATCATTTTGCTAAAAGACAAGCCCAGCCCCAGCCCGCGAACGACCTGCTTCTTTTCCTCGCCACGGTAAAACCGCTCGAAAATCAGTGGCTGCTCCGCCTCCGGGATTCCTTGCCCCGTATCTTTGACATCTACGCGAATTTCTTCGCCGACCACCGAAAGCGACACGTCGATCTTCCCTCGCGAGCCCATCGCTTGTGCCGCATTGTTCAGCAGATTGTACAAAATTTGCTGCACGCGCAACGGGTCCGTGTTCACGATGATCGGTTCGGCTGGCTTCTGGATGGACAGCTCGATCTGCTCCGCCTCCTGCATAATCTGCCACTGGTGCGTAATTTCCTGCACCAGCTCGTACATGTTTTGCTGCTCGCGGCGAATGCGGATATCCCCGACCGCAAACGAGTTGAAGTCGAGCAAATCCTCCACCATTTTTTGCAGGCGTACGGTTTCCTTCGCGCATATCTCCAAAAATTCCTTGGCTTCCTCGCCGCTGACGATATCATCCTTGACCGCCTGAACCAGCCCGCTAATCGACGTGACAGGCGTTTTCAGCTCGTGCGTGACTCCTGCCAGCAATTCGGTGCGCATCAGCTCCAGCTGCCGCAAGCGATCAGCCATTTCCTTGAACGAATGAATCAGCTCGTCAATTTCCTCTTCGCGCCTGTCTTTCTCGAAGTGAATCTCGTAGTTGCCCATGACGATTTGCTTGGCCGCGTCTGCTACGTCCTTGATCGGGGTAGACAGCTTTTTCGTCAACAAATAGATGACGAGCCAGCCGAGCAGTCCGAGACTGATCAGCATGATGAACATCAGCTGAAACTCGGTCGTGCTGCGCATCAAGTCTTGCTTCGGGGTAAAAAGCATGACCCAGCCGACAGTTTGCTGGTTGACCCGGATGCTTTTTTTCACGAACAGCAACTCTTCGCCGCGTTCCAGCTTCACCTGTGACATGCTTTCGTCTGCTTCCACCAGGTCTTGGGCCATCCGCCGCAGTTCAGAGTTGAGCGGATCACGCCCGCCAAACACGGCCCGATGATTGGCATCCAAAATGACCATGAACGGTTTGTAATTGACGCGCAGCGACTCTTGCCGACTGTCGAGCAGGCGGAACAAAAACGGCGAAATGACGACTTTTCCGTCCGCATCCACGACGCGGTCCGATACTTCCGCCGCCATCAAGCGCATGAAGTCGAGCCGCTTTTGCTTTTCGCTGTAGTTGATCCAGAAGCTGGAAGCGATACCGATGACCAACAGGCCGATGCAAAGCGTAATCAAATACCGGGTCGTCCAATACCGGAACAAAGTAATCCGCTTTTTCTCACTCATAGACACATAGCTTGTAACCCAAGCCGCGGTACGTGCGAATTTCCCCTTCAGAAGCCGGCCAGTTCTCCAACGATCGGCGAATCCGCTTGATGGCGAGATCGACGGCCCGGTCGCTTCCCTCGTAATCCATCCCCCACACTTGCTCGATCAGCTGCTCGCGGGTAAATGTCTGGTTTTTGTATTGGGCGAGAAACAAAAACAGGGACAAGTCTTTCGGCGTAAACGCCAGCTCAATGCCATGCAAGGTAACGGTGTACGCCTTGAAATCGACTTTGAGACTGCCAAACTGCTTGACCTGATCGCCCTCGATAATTTGCTTGGAGCGGCGAAGCACAGCCTTGACCCGCGCAACGACTTCATCCGCGATAAACGGCTTGGTAATGTAATCGTCGGCTCCTTGCTCCAGCCCGGCGAGCTTGTTGTCGATATGCCCGAGTGCCGTCAGCATGATGACGGGACAAGAACTTTTGGAACGTATGTATTCTAAGAGACTCCACCCGCTTCGTCCTGGCAGCATGACGTCCAGAAGGACCAGCGCCGGGTTGAAGGCATCGAATTTGCTCTGGGCTTCGTCTCCGGTAAAAGCCTGTTCGACCTGGAACTGATGCTTCTCCAGATACGCTTTTAGTACCCGAGAGATGGGCAGTTCGTCTTCCACGATCAAGATGTTTGTCATTGCACTTTCTCTCCCCTCGAAAACGACAGGTCTTCCCTCTCTAGCGTAGGACATGAATATGTCAAGCAAATGTCTAGATCAATAGCTAGACTGGCATTAAAATGAAGAAAGCTGTAGTAGATTTGGGGAGGCTATACTTATGAAACGTTTGACCGAGGAAGAAAAAACCGGACTGTACAAGGCGATCAGCAATCGGCGGGATATTCGCACTTTTCGCCGCGACCCGGTTCCGCCTGAAAAAGTTGCCATGATTCTCGCCGCTGCTCACCACGCTCCTTCCGTCGGCTTCATGCAGCCGTGGAATTTCATTCTCGTGGAGGATGAGCAAATCAAGCAGGAGCTGGCAGACTGTGCAGACAAAGAACGTCGGGCGCTCGCGATCCACTACGAGGGAACCGGCCGCGAATCGGCTTTTCTCGACTTGAAAATTCAAGGGATCAAAGAAGCTCCCATTACGATCTGCGTCACCTGTGATCCGACGCGGGGCGGCGACCACGTCCTCGGACGCAATTCCATCCCCGAGACAGATATCATGTCTGTCAGCTGCGCCATCCAGAACATGTGGCTGGCAGCGTATGCCGAAGACTTGGCGATGGGCTGGGTGAGCTTTTACAAAAAAGCAGACGTCCGCCGCATTTTGCACATCCCGCCGCACATCGATCCGGTTGCCTTGCTATCTATTGGCTATACAGACCACTACCCGGATCGGCCGCTTTTAGAGCTGCACAAATGGGCACAGCGGCAAGACTTGCAACAACTGATCTATCGCAACAGCTGGGGAGAAAGTGCCCGGCACGCACAAAAAGGGCTGCCGGAAAACTAGGCAGCCCCAATCAAAGTGGAGGGTAGTACGTGAATCTCGGTATGTTCCTGACGTAACTACCCTGCCCGCAAGTTTCAGCGAAAAGCCGACTTGCTCACATGGAACTACAAAATTGGGAAATATCACCCGATCGTGCTGGCAGCGCAAGCAGATGAGTTAGTTCTGCGGGCGCGTCCTGTTTGTCGGAACAGCCGTCAGCGGGTCGTCCGGCCAGTAATGCTTCGGGTAGCGCCCTTTCAAGTCTTTTTTCACTTCGAAGTACGCTTGCTGCCAAAAACTCGCCAAGTCTTTCGTCACTTGCACCGGACGCTGTGCCGGAGACAGCAGGTGAAGCGTTAGCGGCACTTTTCCACGCCCGATGCGCGGCGTGTCTTGCCAGCCGAACAGCTCCTGCAGCCGGACAAACAGACTGGGCGCAGCCGGATCGCTGTAATCGACGGGAATGTTCGATCCGCTGGGAACTCGCACATGGGTGGGCGCATACTCGTCCAGTTGTCGCCGTTCGTCCCAGCCGAGCATCCCTTCCAAAATGGCAGCCAGAGACAGCTGTTGCAGCTCGTCTCTTTTTCGCATGCCGTACACATGCGGCGCAAGCCATTCTTCCAGCGTAGCGAGCAGAGCTTCGTCATCGACGCGAGGCCATTCCGGGAACAGGTCGCTCATGAACTGCAACCTCTCCCGGAGCTGGCGGGCGTGACGGCTCCATGGCAGTATCGCCAGGCCCTCTGTCCTGATGCCGGTAAGCAAGGCGTGCAACACGGCGTCGGCATCCCGGTCTGCCGCCGTCTCTTTTAAGATGAGCGCACCGAGCTTCTTGCGGGTACGCGACCGCACAGCGCCAGCGGAACGATCCCACCAGACGGCTGTTTCTTCGCTGATCTGCCCGGCCCAGTCCTGGTGCAGTTCGCTCTCTTCGATTTGCGCTGCCAGCATGATGCGGCTGTCTACTCCCTGATCGTCAAGAAGCGGCGCTACCACATACGGGGCAAAAGCCAGTGGCTGCTCCAACCCAAACGCTGCTCCACGGCCATTGCGCAGCAAATATCGCCCGTCGCCCCTGCGCTGCGCGATCCGATCTGGATAAGCAAATGCCAGCAGTCTGCCTGTCTGGCTGATGTCGCCGCTCACGCTTGTCTTTGGCTCCCCGCTTTTTCTCCACTGCCGCTTCAACTGCGCCGCGTCGTTCCACAGCTTGCTGCAAACGGCTTCTTCCACTTGCAGCCCATGTCCGTGAACAGAACGGCCCTCCCCGCGATTTCCTGCCACGAGCCGCAAAAGTTCGACTCGCGAGCCAATATCCGCGTCAGCCGCAGCCCCTCTCCCGCGAACGATATCCCGCTCTTCCAGCAGCACAGCCAATTCGCAAGCCAAATCGAGCAGTCCCAGCTCGCTTGCTCGCTGAATCATCTGCCCAAGCCTCGGATGCAGTCCCATCCCGGCCAGCACCCGGCCATGCGCCGTTATTTGCCCATGAGCGTCCAGTGCTCCCAACTGCTGAAGCAGCTCTTGCCCCTGGGCCAGTGCCGCTTTTGGCGGGATATCCAGCCATTGCAGCTCCTCGACATCCTTCACGCCCCAAGCCGCAAGCTCCAAAGCAAGCGGCGCTAGGTCAGCGTCGATGATTTCCGGCGAATCGTGCGCGGCAAGCATCCGGTCTTCCTGCTCGGTCCACAACCGATAGCACACGCCCGTGTCCAGCCTGCCCGCCCTGCCCATGCGCTGTTCTGCGGACGATCTCGATACACGCCCTGTCTCCAGTCGCGTCATCCCGGTGCGCGAAGAGAAGCGCGGATACCTTTTCAAACCGCTATCGATGACAATCCGCACGCCTTCTACAGTCAGGCTCGTTTCCGCGATGGAAGTCGCGAGCACGATTTTGCGCTCTCCTGGCTGCCCGGGACGCAACGCCCGATCTTGCTCCTGCTGCGAAAGCGCTCCGTACAACGGACATACGCGCACCTGTGCCCCAAGCTGACTTTTCGCCAACAGAGCTTGCGTCGTGCGGATTTCTTTGGCTCCCGGCAAAAATACCAGCATGTCTCCCTCGTCCTGCATAAGCGCCGCGAGCGCGAGACGGACGATCTCTTCTTCCACGGAACCATTCAGCGGTTTGGGCAAAAAGCGCGTCTCGACCGGAAAAGCCCTGCCCTCGCTGACGATGATCGGAGCGTCACCGAGCAACCGGGCGACAGGCTCCGCCGCAAGCGTCGCTGACATGACCAAAATGCGCAGGTCGGGGCGAAACAGGCTTTGCGTCTGAAGACTGAGGGCAAGTCCGAGGTCGGCATGCAAGCTGCGTTCGTGAAACTCGTCAAAAATAAGCAGACCGACAGCTTCCAGACCCGGATCGTCCTGAAGCATGCGTGTCAGGACACCCTCCGTAATGACCTCAATCCGCGTGTTCGGGCCGATTCGCGTATCGTGCTTGACCCGATAGCCGACCGTCTCCCCTACTTGTTCTCCCAGCTTACGCGCCATGTAACCCGCCGCCGAACGGGCTGCCAGACGCCTTGGCTCCAGCATGAGAATGCGCTTGTTGGACAGCCACGCCTGCTCCAGAAAAGCAAGCGGCACTCTGGTCGTCTTTCCCGCGCCGGGAGCTGCGACCAGCACCGCGCTGTTGCTTGCCGCAAGCGTCTCGATCAGCTGCGGCAGCACGGTATCAATAGGCAATGCCATGTTGTGTTTCACCTCATGTCCAAATCCATTCTGTAATCATCATACACGATTGGAGCGACAGGAAAAGAGATTGCCAAATGACTGAATAATCATTCAATAGTATAATGAGCATACGTTCACTGCAGGGCGGAAGCGGATCTGGCAGCAGGATGAAGAAAATACGGGGGTGTTAACGTGGTAGAAGTCCATCAGCATGAAAATGTTTTATGTCTGGAAGGCGTGGTGAAAAGAGCTGGCCGCGAATCCGGCATCTGCGTGTATGTGGCAGACGGCATGATGATCGATACTGGCCCGCAATCACTTGCCACTGATTTGATCGACTGTTTTTCGCAAGCCTCGTTCGACGCGGTTGTTTTGACACACAGCCATGAAGATCACAGCGGCAACGCAGCCTGGATCGCCAGCACCAAAGGCGTGCCCATTTTCATCCATGAAAAAGGGGTAGGGCAATGCTTGCAGCCAGCAGACTACCCGCTGTATCGCCAATTGGTTTGGGGAGTGCGCGAGCCTTTTGCCGCACAGCCTCTGGGAGAGACTGTTCATTCCCGTTCCATCGACTGGGAGGTCATCCATACACCTGGACACGCGCATGACCACGTCGCGTTTTTTGACAAACAAACAGGCCGCCTGTTTTCTGGCGACCTGTTTCTCGGGACGAAAACGAAAGTGATTTTGCAAGACGAATCCATCCCGCTGCTGATCCAATCGCTTCGCCAGGTGCTGACACGCGATTTTGGCGCCATGTTCTGCGCACACGCGGGTTACATCGCCGAGGGAAAAGCTCTGTTGTCCCGCAAGCTGGACGACCTGCTCCATTTGCAGGGAGAGATTGTGCACTTGCACCAGCAAGGACTGACTGCCGCAGAGATCCATTCGAAGCTTTTTGCAAAAACATCTCCGATCATCGCACTGTCGGAAGGTGAGTTCGACTCCCGGCACATCGTTACTTCTGTGCTCTCGGATCAAGGACACAGCGAGCCGTCATCGCTAATCTAGCTGATTTGCCTCTGCAACTGGTCGAGGTGGTGCTCCATGTGCTCCACGTAATCTTGCACCAGCCACTGCAAGCTCACGGCTGTGCCATCGGCAGTCGTACATGAATGGTCGTAGGCGGATGCTGGCATGACGGAGATCACGGTGATGATCGCGCGGTTCATGCTGCTGTAGAGCTGAACAATCTCTTCAACGGTCCGCTGCTGGTACGCCTGCGCCTTCACCCATTCATCCTGCTGATACGGAATAAGCACATACGGCTGTTCAGTCTGTGCCCGGACAAATCGGGGCAAATTGTTGATCGCCGAATCGCACAAATGACCCAAAATTTCCTTGGCGGACCACTTCCCGGGAGCAGGACGGCTTGCCGCCTTCTCCTCTCCGATCTGCTGAAATGTTTGGGCAACGGCAAGCAAATGTTTTTCCAGCCTAGCAATTTGTTGCTCCATGCTCATTCCTCCTCTGCTTTCTTTTCACCCTATCAGATCCGGCCCGTCTGCACCAATAGAAGAGTTCGATGGCCGTCATCGGTATTGGTGAAGTCTTCCTTTTTTTCGTTCAGGCGATATACTAGAAAGAAGCACTGATTCCATACCCGTATGATCCTCGCCAAACGCGATCAGCAAAGGAGGCAACATGAGAAGAAAGCTCTGCCTATTTTTTGTTTTCATTTTTGGCACTGTTCTGGCAACATCAGCTCCCGCGCAGGCTGCTACGCGCTTTTCCGACGTCAATCCCGCAGAGTACGGCTGGGCGGAGGACGCCATTTCCTTTATGGTCGGAAAAGGCGTGATCAGCGGCTATCCGGATGGCACCTTCAAGCCAGGGAGATTCGTAGACAAAGCGGAGATGACCGTGATGATTTATCGGCTGTTTGATCGCTACCGACCGAACAGCTCTGGTCAAGGTTCGAACGATAACAGCTATTCGATCAAGCAATTTGCCGATGTTCCTAGCAATCATTGGGCGTACAAAGAAATCAGCTCGCTCATCAACATCTCCTGGTGGAATGCCGTCCAATCCTCCCCGAAAGGGTATCTGTTCTACCCTGACGCCAAGCTGAATCGCATCGGAGCGGTCAACCTTCTCCCGCTGTTCATGCTGGCGGAGGAGGATCTGTCCAACGAAGAAGTGTATCAGATCGTTTCTGCCATGCGCGATGTTCCCATAGTCGTCAGCTCTTACTCAGATGACGAGCTGTTTATGGGCCATCCCCTTCAAGAGGATGGGCGCTACGACGAAAACGCGGGCAATAAAACGAACCTGCTGTTTCCTCTGTTGTTCGCCAAAGACGGCAATGAACTGCACATCCCGGATGATTACAGCGGCATTGTCGCCAGCGATCTCGCTCTCTTGCAAAAAACAGGCATCATGACAGCCTACAACGGAGAATTTGAGGCACAAGACATGCTGACTCGTGCGGAAGCGGTCACGATTTTGCACAGGCTGTACTTGCGCCTGAAGCAAACCGGAGCGCTTGCGAAGTATTCCAGCAAATAAATGTAACGGGGGAAATCAAAGTGGCGATCAAAAAAATCGAGCACGTCGGCTTGATGGTAAAAGATTTGGATGCGTCCATCGCTTTTTATACGAACGTGATTGGCATGGAGCTAAAAGGCACCTTGGTGCACTCCAACCAAGTTATCACGCTCGCTTTCCTCGGCTTCCCCGGCCGCCCGGAAACCGAGCTGGAGCTGATCCACGGCTACAACGACTCTCTGCCTGTAGAGGGCAAAGTTCATCATCTCGCACTCGCTGTGGACAACCTGGAAGAAGAAATCGCGCGGCTCAAACAGCTTGACGTCTCCTTTATCGACGAGGCGATCACCACTCTCCCCAACGGCTCCCGCTACATGTTTTTCCGCGGACCGGATGGCGAGTGGCTGGAGTTGTTTGAAAGCACCCGCTAACAAGCTTTTCACTGCAAAAAAAAAAAGACCATCTGGCCGACTGTAGCCCGATGGTCTTTTCGTTTGGTCGTTATTGATTCCCCACGTTGATAAACGGAGTGGCGCCTCCCGTGACGTTCGGCAGCTTGCCGTCCCATTTGCGGATCGCTTCCAGCTGTGCTTCGATCTGTCTGAGCTGGATCAGCTCCGGCGTCACTTCTTGTTTTTGCAGGCGCAAAGCTTCGGCCTGTGCCTGCGCTCGCGTGATTTCCTGCTCTTTCTCGATTTTGATCCGCTCCAGGTCGAGCTTCGATTTGAGCGCTTGCTGCTCCGCCACTTGCTTCGACTCGATTGCGCGGTTAAATTCATCGCTGAACGTAAATTCGCGAATGTTGATTTCATCCAGAATGATATTGTACGTGGACAGCTTTTGCCGCAAAACTTCTTTGACTTTGTTGCTCACTTCGGAACGCTTGGAAATGAGTTCTTCTGCCGTGTACTGCGCCGTAACCGCCTTCAAAGCCTCGGCGATAGCCGGGTCGACGATGCGGCTGTTGTACTCCAAACCTACTTGCTGGTACAGTTTGTTCACGTTGTCGCTGTCCAGGTGGTGGTTGACCGCGATGGTCGTCGATACGGTTTGCAAGTCACGCGAAGCGGACGTTTGACTCGTCTCCGATTTTTGCACCCGCACCTCCATCGGAACGATCGTTTGGATAAAAGGAATTTTGAAGTGCATGCCTTCCTGCAAAACTTTTGGCTGGACAGCACCGAGCTGCAAAACGACGCCGCTGTGACCAGCTGATATGATGGTAAACGATTGGGTCCCGAGCAAGACCAAAACGACAAGTACGAGAATCGTGACGATCAGCTTCCCCCCAGCTTGGAAGGGACTCATTTTTACTCCCTGATTTTCGCTCATGTTCCGCCTCCCCTTTTGTAATCGGTTCTCTTCTTACATACGTACGGATCAGCGGCCCAGAAGTTTCAAAAACTTTCTGTCTTCGCAGCTTCAAGCAGCACTTTGCCCATTCGCTCCGCCTCGATTTTGCACAACTCAAACTCAACCTCGCCCGATACGTGGGAGATCAGCTGGATGACTTCCTCGCACCCGTGACTGCAAATGAGGAACTGCTCCCACTTCACTTCGGAGCGCGGCACTTTTCTGGCTGAAAAGCCGCTTTGAAAACCGCCTAGGGTCATTTTGATCAGGTCCTTTCGGGATGAATAGAACTGGATCTTGTCGTCTTCTCGTATATGGTGCTAATATTGAACGTTTTTACCGAGTTTGTGAACCCCTATCTCTCTCCACTTGCAATCCCGAGCGTTTCCCGGCTCTTTTTTCCTGAATCTCGTTGCTCCGGCAGTACAAAGCGTCCTATGTCGGAGGTTTTTATCGATCTTCTCGCACTTCTTCTTGTAATTATATTCATTCGGAATTTCCTGGTATATAATGAAAAGGAAAATAATTACAGCAAAAAGCGCCCTTGTATTTGCAGCCGAAAAGAAACTCACCAGCCATCGCTCAACCGTACAATACCTTGCAGATATAGAGATGGCATCCCCCGATTACGACAGCTTTGATTATGAAAAAGGATGGTCCCTTATGTGGAAAAAACTTCTGTACGGCCTATTGGTTTACATACTTGGCCACATCGTGGTAATGGCGTCCGTTTCCATTTACAATAATGACACTGGTGACCGCTCGTTCCTAAGAGCCATCGTTGCTGCGATTCTTTACTTAGCGGCAGTGATAAGTGTT
The DNA here is from genome assembly GCF_038000275.1 of Brevibacillus sp. FSL K6-0770. Classification (NCBI taxonomy): domain Bacteria; kingdom Bacillati; phylum Bacillota; class Bacilli; order Caryophanales; family Paenibacillaceae; genus Brevibacillus; species Brevibacillus sp. FSL K6-0770. The sequence goes on along the minus strand of NZ_JBBOBQ010000001.1, from coordinate 1,520,553 downwards.
ACGAGGAATCGCAGTTCATAAGAAAAAGCCCCAACAAGCCGTTGGGGCTTTTCCTCATTATCACTTCATCTTCGCCACCGACCACTTCTTCTCCAAAACCGGAGGCGCCGGAATGGCTATCGCTTTGGACAATTTTGTGGCAAACACGAAGGCTACGGCCATGAATCCGGCGATCATGGTGACGACGCCACCCCAGCCGAGCGAAGACCAGAAAAGTCCTCCCATCGTCCCGCCAATGCTGGAGCCTGCGTAATAAAAGAACAAGTAGAGCGAAGACGCTTGCGCCTTGTCGTGGGTTGCGCGCTTGCCTACCCAGCCGCTCGCGATGGAGTGGCTGCCGAAAAAGCCAAAGGTGAGAATCGGCAGGCCCGCGACGATGACAGCCAAATGCGCATCGAGCGTCAGGCATGCGCCAATCAGCGTCAGCAACAAAGAGACGAGCAGCATTTTCGTCCGCCCGAACTTCTCGGCCAGCTTCGCCATCCAGACGGAAGCGAACATCCCGACGAGAAAGACGATGAAGATCCAGCCTACGAGCGTTTGGCTGAGCGAGTAGGGCGGCGCAGTCAGCACATACCCGATATAGTTGTAGAGCGCGACGTTGCTGCCAAGGCTCAAAAATCCGATGCCAAACAGACAAAGCAGAGCCGGGTCCCGCAAGTGGGCGAGCATCGAGCCTGCCAGCTTGCGCAGCTCGGGAGCACGCGCGTGAAAATTTTGCGAGGCGGGCAAGCTCATCCAGAAAACCAGTGTGGCTACCAGGCTCATCAGGCTGATTGTCCCCATTGCCACGTGCCAGTTGAACAAGTCCGTGAGCGTCCCGGAGAGAATCCGCCCGCACACCGCTCCAAGCGAGTTCCCGCTGATGTATAGTCCCATCGCCACACCGAGACTTTTCGGTTCCATCTCTTCTCCGAGATAAGCCATGGCGATCGAAGGGAGTCCTCCCAATGAAATTCCTTGAATAATGCGGTACAGAAGTAAAGTCTCGTAGGAAGTGCTGCATGCCGTCAAAATCGACAAGAGCGACGCCGCCAGCATCGAGCTGATCATCACCGGCTTGCGCCCCCACACTTCGGACACCGTCCCGAAAATCAGCATGCTGATCGAAAGAGAGATCGTCGTCAGCGAAAGCGACAAGCTTGCCATCGTCGGCGAAATGCCAAATTCTTTCGTAAATTCAGGCATTAATGGCTGCGTGCTGTACAAAATGGCAAACGTATTGAAACCCGCTGCAAAAAACGCCAGGTTCGTCTTGCGAAAAGTGGCTGTGCCTTGCTTGATGTGTCCCATGATGGTGAAACCTCCCCGTGTTTCTCCCCGCTTCACTGTTATACTATCATTGACAATTCATAATGTATAATTTATTGTAATCATAATTTTGATGCACCAAAGTAATGAATCGACGACAGATCAGCGTCATACAGGGAGGTTGCTTCCATGGAATGGCAACAGCTCGAATACTTTCAGACACTCGCCCGCATCCAGCACGTCACCCGCGCAGCGGAAGCCATGTCGCTTTCCCAGCCTGCACTTAGCCGCTCCATCGCCCGGCTGGAGGAGGAGCTTGGCGTCCCGCTTTTTGAGCGCCAAGGCCGGACGATTATGCTCAATCGCTACGGCCAGCTTTTTTTAAAGCGCGTCAACCGGATTCTCAAGGAATTTGAGGACGGAAAACAGGAGCTTCGCGATCTCGTTCATCCCGATCACGGGGAAGTGGCGCTTGGCTTTCTGCACACGCTCGGCACCAGCCTGATTCCCGACCTGATCGGTTCTTTCCGCGCCAAGTCGCCCTCGATCAGCTTCACCATGATCCAAAATCACAGCTACTCGCTGCTTGCGCATCTCGACGCCGGCGAGCTGGATTTGTGCCTGTTGGCAGAACCGACCGAAACCAAGCTGCCGATTTTGTGGACGCCGCTCTGGAGCGAAGAACTGTTTGCCATCGTTCCGCTCGGACATCCGCTGGCTGAACGGGAGAGCATCCTGCTCGCGGAAATTGCCGAGGAGTCGTTCATCTTTTTGAAAAAGGGCTACGCCCTGCGGCGAACGACAGACCAGTTGTTTGAGCAGCTGGGTGTAGTCCCGCGAGTGACCTTCGAAGGCGAAGAAGCAGCCACCGTAGCAGGGCTGGTTTCGGCGGGACTCGGCGTGTCCTTGCTGCCCGATTTGCGGGGCATCGACAAAAGCAAAATCGCGCAAATCCGCATCAGCAGCCCGAAATGCCAGCGCGTCATCGGCATGGCCCAGGTCCAGGGCGGCTACTTGTCTCCTGCTGCCGTGCGCTTCAAGGAATTTGTCCTGGACACATTCAGGAAATGACGGAAAAAGACCCTCGGACTGTAGGCTGTGCTCCGAGGGTCTTTCCGCATATTCGTTGCTTTATTTTGCCTGATGCGCCAACAGCTGTTCGACGACCAGGTCGAGCTGGCCTTCAATCGCCAGCGGATCGTAATAGTACATTTGCTCAAACGTCATCTCGTAGATGTGGTTGTTTTTGACGGCTGGCAAATTTTTGTAAACCGCGTTCCCGAAAAACTTATCCTTATCCTCTTGCTTCGTCTCATACGTGGTCACAAACATGTGGTCTGCTGCGAATTGCGGCAACACTTCCTGGGAAATCAGCTTGGGCGGCGTGTTGGCATCTACGACTTCCTTCACGGCTGGCGGCGGTGTCAGCTTGAGCGCATTGTAGATGACTTGACCGCCGCGTCCCCAGTTGTCTCCGAGCACGTAAAACTCCTGAGAGCGCAGCTCGTAAATTCCGACCGTCTCCCCGTCTTTTACCGCCGTCTTGATTTTTTCGCGGGCACTCGCTGCTTTTTCATCGAATTGCTTGATCCAAGCCTCTGCCTCCGCTTGCTTGTCCAGCAGCTCGCCAAAAGCCCGTATGTCAGCGCGGATGTCGTCGTTGTACGTGCCGTATGGGATCAGCACAGTCGGCGCGATCTTGGAATAGCCAGTCGTTCCGATCGGCTTGATCCCCGATGGACAAAAGCTGGCCAAGATACAGATCGGAGACGATGCGCTTCGGTGCTGCAGGAATCTGGATTTCTTTTCCGTTAGGCATTTTATACATTTTCATCTTCACGCTATCCTGTGCTGGCGCCGCTTGCTGAGCCGGGGTTTCATTGCTGGCCCCTTTTGGCTCCGTTGCCGCCCCGCATCCTGTCATGGCAACGAGTAAAGCGAGAATTGCCGTTCCTTTCGCGATCCATTTCGCGTATTTTGGCACAGTTTCCTCCGAATGAAATTGATAATTATTATCACAAGCTATCTTACCAGCAGCTTTTTTCCATGTCCACAAGGGAATGTCCTTGCATCCCGCCAAACCGCTTACTACTATTAAAAGGGAAAGGAGTTGACCGTATGCTAGACCCTTACGTTCGAACTGCCGATTGCGGCTCTGGGCAAAGAGTCCTCCTTCCTCTTTACTCAGGGCCGACTCGCTAGTGTTAAAAGAAGGGCCTCTTTGCCCTGCTATATACCGACTTCACGTTATATAGACAGGAGCAGAGTCAGATGAGATACCAAAATGCCAAACTCGTTTTGCCGGAACCGCTTTTGCAGGAAATCCAGCAATACGTCCAGGGCAGCTATTTGTATATTCCGAAGTCTTCCGCTTCCAAAAGAAAGTGGGGCGACGGCACCGACACGAAGCAATTGCTTCGCGAGCGAAACCAGGCCATCTTGCAGGCTTATCGCCAAGGAACGGGCGTCAAGGAATTGGCCGAGCAATATTTTTTGACGAGACACAGCATCCGCCGCATCATTCGCGAACAGCCATAATCCAGAAAAGTAGTCGTCCGTGCAAGTACCGCACTTCCTGCGTTACACTTCGCTTATCGCTACGACAAATGGAGGTACGTTCCATGAATGGCATGCATCTGCTTTCGCTGTCTTTTGAGCAAAACGGACACAGTCAAGTCATCACACCCGTCCTGCTGCGCGACGAACACGAGCTGATCCTCGTAGACTGCGGCTATCCCGGATTCCTGCCGCTGCTGGCAGAAGCAGCGAACAGCCAGCAGCTCGACTTGTCCGCGCTGACCAGAGTGATCGCGACTCACCATGATGTCGACCATATCGGCGCGCTCGCCGCTTTGAAGCAAGCATACCCGCAAATTGAAATCATCGCCTACGAGTCAGATGCCCCATACGTAACTGGCGCCAAAACTTCGCTGCGAATTTTGCAGGCGCAAGCAACGCTCGCCTCCCTCACTGGCGAGGAGCTGGAGCTTGCGGAACAGTTTATCCGCTTTTTGCAGACGATCGAGCCAGCACCAGTCGAGCGCACGGTAGTCGATCAGGATCGTCTGCCCTGGTGCGGCGGGATCGAGATCGTTCACACGCCCGGTCACATGCCTGGACATATGTCTTTGTATCTTCCGGCAAGCCAGACCATGATTGCCGGAGATGCCGTGGTCATCGAGGACGGAAAACTCGCGATTGCCAATCCGCAGTACGCATTGGACCTTGCCGATGCCGTCCGCTCTGTCCGCCGCTTGCTCGACTATGAGATCAGGCAGCTCGTCTGTTATCACGGCGGGCTGTTTCAGGGCGATGTGAAGCAGGCACTGGAAGAGCTGCTTCAACGTTACCAGACAACATGACAAATTGATTACTCCCGACTGCAAAAAGCGCGCAGTCCGATGCCAGGCAACAAGTTACAATGAGGATTGGCGTTGTTTTGCAACTTCGCTTTTTTCGCTTGCACAAGCTGTCACCGCCAAAAAGCCCTGTCGTCCGCCGAAGTGGATGCCAGGGCTTTGCTTTTGCCGTCGTTCGCTCGGTACCGCTTCGGTTTCACAAGAGTACAGCAGTCATGGTCATGCAAAATCAAGCCGATATGTTCCAGGGCGTCATCAACCGAGGAGGGAGCGCATTCTCGTCCATACGACGGGGAAAAAATGTTCAGCGTCGCATCAAAGTCATAGGCGTCAAATCGCTGAGTCCGCCACAACAAAACACCCCGCCTGCACACGCGCCAACGCGCGCCAGCCGAGGCATTTTTCTACTGCGAAGCCGTCTCCAAGTTTTTGAACTGATTGTAAAACAATTGATGATACATCCCTTTTTGCTCGATCAGGTCGTCGTGGCTGCCTTTTTCCACGATCTGCCCGCGATCGACGACCATGATCGTGTCGGCATCGCGGATCGTTCCGAGCCTGTGGGCGATCACAAAGCTCGTGCGCCCTTCCATGATCGAAGCAAGGGCGTCCTGAATGATCAACTCGGTACGGGTGTCGATGCTGCTCGTCGCCTCGTCGAGAATCAACAGCGACGGCCTCGCGAGAAAGACGCGGGCAATCGCCAAAAGCTGGCGCTGTCCCTGACTCAGATTCCCCCCGTTTTCCGTCAGCGGCGTATCGTAGCGCTTGGGCAGGCGGTTGATGAACACGTCTGCATGCGCCATTTTCGCTGCCGCTTCCACCTCGGCGTCTGTCGCATCGGGCTTGCCGTACATGATGTTTTCCTTGATCGTCCCGGAAAACAAATACGTGTCCTGCAAAACGAAGCCGAAGCTGCGGCGCAGGCTGTCCCGCGAATATTCGCGAATGTCTTTTCCATCGAGGTAAATGGTTCCTTCCGTCACATCGTAGAAGCGCGTCAGCAAGTTGACCACTGTCGTTTTGCCTGCCCCTGTTGGTCCGACCAATGCCGTCGTGCTGCCCGCCTCCGCCCCGAAGCTGACGTTTTGCAAAATCGGCTGATCAGGGCGATAGCCGAAGCTCACCCGATCGAAGACGACATGCCCTTTCGGATTCGCAAGCACGACCGCATTCGGCGCATCGAGCGGCTCTTCTTGCTCGTCCAGCACTTCAAACACGCGCTCTGCTCCGGCGACTCCAGACTGGAGCACGTTGAAAATGCTGGCGAGGTCGTTCAGCGGACGGACAAACTGCCGCGAATAGCTGAGAAAGCTGGCGATCACGCCGACGGTAATCATCCCTTTGACCGCGAGCACACCGCCGACAATCGCGACCATGCCGAAGCCGAGGTTGTTGATCACGTTCATGATCGGCATCAAAAAGCCCGACCACACTTGCGCTTTCATCCCGACCTTGCACAGTCGGTCGTTAATCGCCGCGAAGTCGGCAATCGCCTTTTCTTCATGGTTGAACGCCTTGACGACCTGGATGCCGGAAATCGTCTCTTCAATATGCCCGTTCAGCTTGCCCAGCTCGGACTGCTGATCTTTGAACAGCACACTGGTTCTTTTCGCAATCGTGCGGGTCAACAGGAACACAAGCGGAACCGTAATCAGGCAGGCAAGCGTCAAAATCGGGGACAGCACGATCATCATGATCAAAGACCCCGCAATCACGATGACGCCTGACATCAGCTGTGTCGTCGACTGCGAGATCGAGTTGCTGACGTTGTCGATATCGTTGGTCAGCCGGCTCATCAGCTCGCCATGCGTACGCGAATCGAAAAAGGCGACCGGGAGCTTTTGCAGCTTTTCAAACATCGCCTGGCGCATATTCGTCACGATCCGCTGCGTGATTCCCGCGACCATCCAGCCTTGCAAAAACGTCAAAGCCCCATCGAGCACATAAGAGCTGAGCAAGGCCAAAACGATGATCGACAACAGCGAAAGCGACCCGGGGCCGCCCGTCATCGCATCGATCGATTTTCCGATCAAGTACGGAGCCGAGAGCATCAGGAACCCGTCTACCAACACGATGACAAAGACGAGCGGCAGCCATCTTTTTTCCCGCCCGAACGATTGCCACAGTCTTTTCAGCGTGGCTTGGAAGTTTTTCGGCTTGCTCACCGGACCTCGCTGTGCCCCATGCCCAAACCCGCGTCCAGGCCGCGTCGGAAAAATCGGCTGCTGCTCTTTTTGTTGTTGCGACATGTTAGCTCACCTCCCTGCCGATTTGCGATAGGAAGATTTCCTGATAGACCTGACACGTAGCGAGCAGCGTTTCGTGCGAGCCAATCCCCGCCACTGCGCCGTTGTCGAGGACGACAATCTTGTCGGCATCCATGACAGACGTGATCCGCTGCGCGATCAAAATGCAGGTCAGCCCTTTCGCGTACGTTTTGAGCGCTTCCTTGATCCGGCTTTCCGTCGCCACATCAACCGCACTGGTGCTATCGTCGAGAATGAGAATGTCCGGCTTTTTCACCAACGCTCTGGCAATCGAGAGCCGCTGCTTTTGCCCCCCGGAAAAATTGACCCCGCCCTGGCCTACCCGCGTCTGGTAGCCTTCGGGAGTGGCGGCGATAAACTCATGCGCCTGTGCCATGCGCGCCGCCTCGATCGCCTCTTCCTCCGTCGCATCTTCCTTGCCCCAACGAATATTTTCCAGTACCGTGCCTGTAAAAAGCGTCGTTTTCTGCGGCACGATCGCCATTTTTTCGCGGAGCTTGGCAGGCTCGACATCGCGCACATCCTGTCCGTCTACGCGAATCGTCCCTTCCGTCACATCGTAAAAACGCGGAATCAAGCCGACCAGGCTGCTTTTCCCCGATCCGGTAGAGCCGATGATCCCTACTGTTTCCCCCGGCAAGCATGTAAAAGAGACTTGCTTCAGGACAGGCTGACCATTCGTTCCGGCATAGGAAAAGCTGACGTTTTCAAAATCGATCCGGCCTGTTTCAGCCCCGGCTTCATCCGCCCCCGCCGCCGCTTCCTTCCAGCTCATCCGGTTTTCCTCGGCAAAAACTTCGCCGATCCGCCCAGCCGATGCTTTGGCCCGCACGAACATGTTGAAGACGAGCGAAATCATCATCAGCGAGAACAAGATTTGCGTCATGTAGTTGGTAAACGCGATGATGTGTCCAACCTGAATGCTCCCTTGCTCGACTCCCAAACCGCCCAGCCACAGCACAGCGACGATTCCGAGGTTGACCGTGAGCATGATCGCCGGGCTGAAAACCGACATGACGCGGGTCGCAGACAGCGATTTCTTTTGCAACTCTTCATTGGCCCCGGTGAACTTGCCCACCTCGAAGTCAAAACGGTTAAACGCCTTGACGACCCGCACGCCCGACAAATACTCGCGCATAGCACCGTTTACCTTGTCGAGCGCCTGCTGCACCTTGAGGAAAAACGGAAAACCGATTTTCAGATTCAAAAAGATCAACAGCCCGACAATCGGCACCACGACTGCGAGCACTACCGCCAGGTCGGCATTCAACTGGGTCGCCATGAACAAGCCGCCGATGCACATCAGCGGCGCTTTGACGAAAATACGCATCATGCCGTTGACAAACACCTGCACCTGATTGACGTCGTTGGTCATGCGCGTGACGAGCGAGGCGCGGTCGAACTTGTTCAAACTGTCAAAAGACAGCGACTGCACCTTCGTGAACAGATCGGCGCGAAGCTGCGCTCCGAAGTTTTGCGACACGTACGTGGCAAGCAGATTGCGGACGGTAGCAGCCACAGCGCCCAAGGCTGTAATCAACAGCATCAGCCCGCCCGTTTTCAGCACGTAATCCAGATCGCGCTGCGCGACACCGATGTCGATGATTCGGGACATAATCGTCGGCTGTAAAAGGTCGCACAAAGCTTCCACCGTCAAAAAGATCATGGATACGCTTGCAACAAAGCCGTATTTTTTTATGTATTTTTGATAAAACCGCATTGAGTCACCTCATTTCTTGCTGCAAAGCTTCTACGTTCCACGATACCTGTTGCCATCCAAATTGTCACGAGGGGAGTTGTATCTCTTCACGATAAACAAGCAGCAGAGAACATGCTTGCTCTTTGCTGCTTGTGAGGTGTTTCTTCTATATATAAGGATTATTTTATATGCGACGCTTTCCGATTATTGCTGCGACTTCCTATGCCTTGAACTCAAGCTTCGTCTCGAGTGATCTCCGGCTGGACGTCCGCTTTTTTCAGCAAAATGCGTTTGGCACCCGCCCATCATCGCTTTTTTACAAGGACAGAAGCTCTTTCGGCAAATTCATCAAATTGAGACAGCCGTCTTCCGTCACAATGACATTGTCCTCGATTCGGACTCCGCCTTTGTTCGGCAAGTAAATGCCCGGTTCAATCGTGAACGCCATGCCTGGCGCAAGCACCAGCGGATTGTTCTGGATCATGTACGGCTCCTCGTGTCCGCAAAGCCCGATGCCATGTCCAAGCCGATGCGTGAAGTATTCGCCATAGCCGCTATCCCGGATAATCGCGCGGGCTGTTTCGTCAATCTCATGCGCCGTGACGCCAGGGCGAACCGCCTCAACTGCCGCTTGCTGCGCCTGCCGCACGACCTCGTAAATGTTCGCAAGCTCCGCGTCCAGCTCCCCGACAGCCACCGTTCGCGTAATATCAGCCACATACCCATGAAAAATGGCTCCGAAATCGATGACGACCAGCTCACCGGACTGGATCAGCTTGTCCGATGCCCGTCCGTGCGGCAGCGCCCCGCGATATCCCGACGCGACAATCGTGTCAAACGGCGTGCCTTCCGAGCCTCTTTTTCGCATCTCGTATTCCAGCTCGGCGGCAACCTCCAGCTCCGCGACACCAGCCCTGACGCGAGGCAGGATCGCCTGAAAGCTGTCTTCCACGATGCGTACCGCTTGCCGGATCGCCTCGATCTCTTGCTCGTCCTTGATCACGCGCAACGCATCAACCGTTTGCTCGATCTCGACAAACTCCTGTGCCCCAAGCTGCTCAACCGCTTTCCATTCCTTGACGCGCATGTGCCCATACTCGATTCCGACCCGGCCGAGCGTGCCCAGTTTTTTCTGCACCTCCGCCAACGCCTGTCCCGGACCTTGCTCGTCCGTGTACGAGAACAAAGCATCGTGTGCCACCTGCTCGACCTTGCTCACTTCCAGCTTGGGCATCAAAAACAACAACTGATTCTCCTTCGTGAGAATAGCCAGGCTGAGCCGTTCGCTTTGATGCAGCGCCAGACCAGTGAAGTAGTACAGATTCGGGCCAGGCACCAAAATGCACGCATCCGTGTTTTCCTGCTGCAAATGATGGGCAAGGCGTTGTCTTCTCGCTTCCTGCATCTCGTTCTCTCCTTTTTGCCGTTGATGGCGCTTGCTCCGATATAGCCTGCGGCAAGGATGCTTTTTTCCACTTCCGCCTCTTTGCCTTTCCCCTTCAATACAACAGAACGGACGACAAATCCTGCCGAAGCCGTCCATTCTGCACCTGCGTACCGGAAAGCCGATGTCCTTTTGGCAAAATGGTCCGCCGTCCCGCTTGCTTTTTTCGCGAAATCCGTTATATTAGGTAATAACTTAAAACATTAGGCAACACCTAAAAGAAGGTGATCGAATGCTTGTGTGGATGTTGCGAAAAGTAATGGCTGACAGAGGGATCTGGTCCGGAGCAGCGCTCGCCCGTCTGCTGAAGGAAAAAGCCGGCTACGAAATATCGGCACCGTCGATCAGCGCTCTCTTGAACGGTCAGCCCAAGCAGATGAAGGCTGACACGCTCGATGCCTTGTGCACGGCATTGGACTGCACACCGAATGATTTATGGGTCTACACCCCACCCTCCCAACAAGATGGGGCATAATTACTACCTTTGGAGGTTGAAAGCAGATGGCAGTCAAAACAATCCTGCCTTTCGGAGAGCCGATTTTGCGCAAAAGCGCGAAGCCGGTGGTTGAATTTAATGACAGACTGGGGAAACTTTTGGACGATATGGCAGAAACGCTGTACGCCAAGGAAGGCCGCGCAGGGCTGGCCGCTCCGCAAGTCGGATTTTTGAAGCGGGTCATCGTCATGGATTGCGGAGACGGGCTGATCGAGCTGATCAATCCACAGATTCTGGAGATGTCCGGCGAGCAGCTCGGCCCGGAAGCCTGCCTGTCTTTTCCCGGCTACTCCGGCATTGTGAAACGCGCCCAGTACGTCAAAATCGAGACTGCGACCCGCACTGGCGAGACATTCACCATGGAAGCCGAAGACTTTTTGGCGCGCTGCATCCAGCACGAAATCGACCATCTGGACGGGATTTTGTTCGTGGACCGGATTGAAGGCGATAAGCTGTACCATGACCAGACGAAGCGCAAAGTGAACCTGATGGATGTGTGGAAGTTGACGCAAAAGCAAGGGTAATTCGGTTTTGATGGGAAAACGAAAAATCCACCTGATGATTTCAGGGTGGATTTTTCGTTTTATACGTTCTATACGCGTTCTGAAGTCCGCCGCTGTTCTTTGGAAACGATACCGCTGATGATGTAGACAGGAACGAACTCTTCGCTGGCATCCATTTTTCTGGCGAAGCCGTCAAGCTCCCACTTTTTCAGCAGTTTTGCCGCCTCCTCCATGCTGACCACTGCATTGTAAGCCAATTCGTGGACGGTCAGGCGACCATTCTTCCGCTTGGCTACCTGGAAAGCCACTCGCTCCATTTTTTCTGCTTCCTCCTTAGCCCTGATTAAATACAAAACTCTGTATCCGCCGATAACCGCCCCAATCCCCCCATAAAAGAGGAAATTATTCCAGTTCATTAAAGCGTAACCAGCCAATAACGAATAAAAGAAAGCATAACAACACGTCATCATCAGCTGCTCTTGCAGATGCTTGAACTTCGCTTGCGGCTTGTAATTTGGCTCCCGATTGTACACCATAGATTCATGCGAGCAATTCGGAAACAAATATATCGCTGTCCCGTCATTCTCGTACGATATCGTCACAAGATTGTTCTTGTGCCAGCGATCAATCATCGGCTGGAGGGATGACATGCTCTCGTTGGTAAATTCTGCGATTTCTTGCGGATATAGCACGCCTTGGTTGTCCAAAACGTAACCCAGGACATCATGTTCGGTTTTCCGCACATAGTCTCGGTAAGCCAAGTAAACAACATGAATCAGGCGGATCACTGCTAACGTGCAGACGATGATGGCTCCTGTCAAAAATGCATCTGAATAAATCATCTGTTTATCCAATAGCCAGAGCGGAGCTATGATGGTCACAAGAACGATAAAGGTAATCCTCGGCAACTTTTTCCATGCTTTTTGTTTCTTTTCATCTTCTTCCGTTTCATCCACCTTGCCACAATAATCCCGCTCATCTGGCAGCCAATTCTCGTAGACGAGCGGCGCCAATTCATATACTGTGGCGTCGCCGACAGCAGATGAACTGCTTAGAATCTGCTTTTGTTCAAGTTCCTTTAAAATCCGCTCACATTCTGCCAGCTTCAATGAAGTTTTCAATGCCAGCATTGGCGCGGTAACCTCGTTGCCATAATCTAGCGCAATCCCGATCACATCTGCATGATACTTGATATCCTGACTCTTTTTCGCAAGCATTCGCTCAATCATCCGGGAGCCAATGTAGATCAGGGAAAGAATCACCAAGAGTAGACCTATGATGCTCTCATTGTCCATCAAGAGATGTATAGTAGTAAAAAATGGCTTCCATAGTGCAACACCAAGGATTATTAATACTGCACAAAGAATTAAAATACCCACCAAAATAAAAAAAGCCATCCCGAAGAAGTATTCCATTCCTTCCCCTCCCTTCTATTCGTCCCTATTGGAAAATCCGGGGAAGCAGTAAAGAATATCCCCTGTTTTCGCCACGCTCAAGTCTGCGTATCCCCTGTTATGCAGATCATCCAAAATTTTTTGCGATTCCGTTAAGGAAAGCGTAGTTTTTGCGGCAACATCCACGGCCGTAATGTATCCATCATTCTCATTCGCTACCGTCAAAACTCTTAAAATCGCCCAGTCTTCCCTTTTGAAACGAATCTTTTGCAGTCCTTTTGCGATCCATCCCTCCATGATTAATCCAAGTGGAAAGGCGATAGCGTAGGAGAGAATCAGGATCGCAACCGTGTCCGAATGAAACTGCTGGTAATAACCGAGCATTTCTGGATACCACAGATCGTCCTGCGTAACAGTAGGCAAATAATGCTGGAACACAAAAAACAGAATAATAGTTAGTGCGATAATACTCATGTAATTCCCTCGACTTTCATATTTTCCCATGCTCTTTCAATTTTACACGTTAGCCTCTATTTTCGGAATCATCTTCCAGCGTATGATTTACCAAAACTCGCTCAGGAACGCAGTATCGGATCAAGCTAACGTTGGTCGAGGAAACAGAAAAAACAAGCGGCAGAACTTTCGGACTCCCACCCAACTGGAGGAGAAAAAGGAAACCGGCTTTTCAGCAGCACGTGATTACGCTTCTTCGAGCACGCTGCTTTTGACGCGGTTTTCCTTTTTTGCCATAGGCGGACCAGTCCATGCTTCCCCGCAAGAGTCCAGGTGCCCTAAAGCAATTTCTCCTGTTTCCTCCCTCCACTACAGCACCGATCCCCAACGCACCAAAAAAGGCACCCACACCAAACCAGCCTGTGGATGCCCTTACTCTTCTACGCCAACCTAAATATACAACATCGGATGAAGCTTCTCCTTAATCAACTGAGCACGCTGCTCGTAAAACCGGAGAAACTGATCCGCATCCCACGTTTGCTCATCTCTTGGAATCAGATGCTGGTTGATGTAAAACGTTTTGTTCGTGACATGATTGTCAATCCATTCCTTCAACGGCTTCGCGTTTTTCACTCCGCGGTTTGTGCCGTAATCGAGGAGCTGATAGTTGAAGACGCTGTTGACCTGGTCCAGCGAATACCCTTTGCTCACAAGAATCGAGTACGGGTGGATGTGGTCCATATCCTGTTTTCTTGTGACAGGTTCACGGTCGTAGATCAAATAGAACAAAAAGTTGCTGTCAAACTGGTTGCTGATGCTGGATGCATCGAGATTCCGCGTAAACCAGAGCGGGTGGCTGGTGTAGATGGAAAACAGGCGCTGCGTCGGAAAAGGCGCATTTTTGTGCTGCTTCATTTCCTCCAATATTTTTCGAATCCCCGTTTTATACGGAATCCATCCGGAGCCTCGGCTGAATACCCCGTTCAGCAGCGACCAGTACATCCATTCATAAATACTTGCGAAGTCCTCGTTGCTCGTATCGAATGTATCGAACAGATTTTCCAGCCTGTCCGTCGGCACATCCGTTTTGTGAAAAATATGATACGCGATGAAGTAGAGCGGGATAAAGGAACGGTTCCCTTCCCGGTAGTAGTTGAGCAGCTTGGCGGACTGCAAAAACTTCCGCAACGATTTTAACGTTTCAAGGATGCGCGCCCGATTTTCGATGGCGAATGTCGCGTCTGCTTCCTCGATATCGGTCATTTCCTTTTTGTGATTGTCGTTCAGCAAAAAGACGAGCTTGATCAAAACTTCTTGCGTCAATCCGATGTCTTGATAATCTTTCAGCGTGGACTCCAGAAATTCTTCCATTTTCCACTCGAACCCTTTCAGGATCGACGCCACCAAATCAAAGGAAGACAGCTTTGTCCCGCCGTCGTTCAGCCTTCTGAACAACTCGACGATCCGCTGGCGATTGGAGTTTTCGTTCAGCGAACGGTTGATGCGCACTTTCGAGAGGCCAATGCTTTCGTTATTAAAAATGCTGCGGTAAAAGCGGGCGATGTTTTTGCGAACGTAGTCCTTCTCAAGCGCTTCCGTGATCGCAAAGTTCTGGATGATTTCATCCGCTACTTGATCCTCGTCGTTTGTCTGTTTCAAGGAGCGGTACAGTTTGCTGACCGAATACCACTTGTACGTCTTCAATTCGCACTCTTCTTTATCCGTCGCCTGCTTGGGCAGCTTGTCGCTGTCTTTTTCGAACTTGAAGTAAAATACGAGATTTTTAAAGTCGCTAAACAAGTCGAAATACAAAATTTTTCCGTTAAAGCTTCCCAGCAATCCGAGGTAAAACGATTGGAGTCTTTGCTGACCGTCGATGATGAACAGGTGATCCTTTGAATTGGTTTCATCGTAGATCGAACTGATGGCCTGACCGTCCTTCGTAAAATGCCTATAGGCAAAGAGCGGCTTGTTGCCCTCTTCTTCCTCGATCGCCATAATCCCGCCGAACGAGTTTCCCTTGAGCAGAGTGTCAAACAGCAATTCCATTTTCTCTTCTTCCCAGACGAGCCTGCGCTGGATGACAGGCAGTACCAGGGTGTTGTCGTGGATACGCGTAACGATTTCGGATACTTTTTTTGTTTCCCAGTTAGCCATGTGCCATCGGACTCCTTTTTCCAAAAAGCGGATTCAATATTCGTCTTTTCCTTTCATCTTAGTTAAAATGACCACGGTTTTCCACAACCTTTTGCCATTTCAAAAGGTTTCTTGCCACCGCGGCGGAATAATCAAGCCAACTCCCACCATCACCATAAACATATTCACCATCAAACGCCAAGCACAGCTGGCAGATGACCTTTGCGCAACATAAAAAAGCCCCCTCATCCATTTTTTGGACAGGAGGCGAAAATTCGACACGCAAATAAACAGGCACACTTCTCCATGAGAAAAAGTCAAATGCCATATTTTACGAGCAAAAGCCTACACCTATCCTGTCCAAAAAAATTCGTCATTTTCATATGAGTTTTTCCTGGAAATCGGATTAGGAGATCATCGGCTTTCGGTCACCCTTTCATTTTTCGATAGGGCAAGCGTAACAAAGCCTGAAAAATAAGCAAATATTTTTTAGGCAAACACGATCGTCTTGTTGCCGTACACGATGACTTTGTCCTCCACGTGCCAGGAGATCGCCTGGGCCAAAACGTTTCGCTCGACGTGGCGGCCTGCCACTTTCAAATCTTCTTCCGTATAGCGATGGTTGACGCGAATCACGTCTTGTTCGATGATTGGGCCTTCATCCAGATCGTTCGTGACGTAGTGCGCCGTTGCCCCGATCAGCTTCACCCCGCGCATGAAGGCGCGCTTGTACGGATTCGCCCCGATAAAGGCGGGCAGGAAGGAATGGTGAATGTTGATAATCTGATTGGGAAAATGGGTAATAAAGCGCGGAGACAAAATCTGCATGTACCGGGCCAAAACGATGAAGTCGACATTGCCTTGCAACAGCTCAAGCGCCTTGCGCTCAGCCTCTTCCTTGCTCTGGGTCGCAAGCGATATGTGATGGAACGGAATGCCGTACGCTTCCACCGTCTCTTTCGCATCCGGATGATTGCTGATGACCATGGGAATATCGACGAGAATTTCCTGCGATTTGACTCGCCAGAGCAGCTCGACAAGGCAATGATCCATTTTGGAGACGAAAATCGCCATGCGTTTTCTTTGGCTTTCCTTGCTGAGCCGCCAGTCCATCGGGTAATCCTCGGCCATTTTGGCCAAGTCCTGCTCCAACTGTGAAAATGCCGTCGGAAGAGAGTCGAGGTCAAACAAAATGCGCATGAAAAACATCCCGTCGCGCGGGTCTGTCGTGTGTTGGTCGAACTGAACGATGTTCGCTTTGTAGCTGAGCAGCAGATTGGAAACGGCAGAGATGATGCCCAATCTCTCCGGGCAAGAAATCAAGAGGACGGCGCGGTTCTCATTTTTTGCAGGCTCGTGGTTCATATGTATGTTCCTCCCATTCTGGATGCTTTTCCCTCTTCATAGACATAGACTGTCCAAAACCGTTGGAAAAGCTGCGATCAGCTTTCATGGCATGGACAAACAAACAAGCAAGCTCCCGCCCTGTCAAGCAACAGGCGCGGGAGTCGCGTTTATTTGGCAATCGTCGCTTGCGCCACCTGCTCATGCGCATGGTAGGAGCTGCGGACGAGCGGCCCTGATTCCACATGGGCAAAGCCCAGCTTCATTCCCAGTTCCTTAAATTCGCGAAACTCATCCGGCGTGTAGTATTTCAGGACGGGCAAATGCTTTTTCGTCGGCTGCAAATACTGCCCGAGCGTCATAATATCGCAGTTGACGGCGCGCAAGTCGTGCATCGTCTGCACGATTTCCTCGTCCGTTTCCCCTACGCCAAGCATGATGCTGGACTTTGTTTTCTGCCCGGGCCGAAGCTTTTTCGCATTTTGCAAAAGCGTCAAGGAACGCGGATATTTCGCTCTCGCCCGCACCCGATCCGACAGGCGCTCGACTGTCTCGATGTTGTGGTTCAATATGTCCGGCTTTTCGGCCAAAACCGTCGCCAGCGCCTCCTCCGATCCGCCGAAGTCGGGAATCAATACTTCGATGCCTGTCAGCGGATTGCGCTCGCGAATCGCCCGGATCGTCTCCGCGAAAATCGACGCTCCGCCGTCGCGCAGATCATCGCGCGCAACCGAGGTGACGACCACATGCTTCAAGCCCATTTTCGCTGTCGCAATCGCTACCTTTTGCGGCTCTTCCTGGTCAAGCTCGGTTGGCAGGCCCGTTTTCACGGCGCAAAAGCGGCAGGCGCGCGTGCAGATGCTGCCCAAAATCATGAACGTCGCCGTGCGGTTGCTCCAGCATTCGTAGATGTTCGGGCATTTCGCTTCCTCGCATACGGTGTGCAGGTTGCCGCCGCGCATGATCGCTTTCAGCTCTTTCATCTGCTCATTCGTATGCAGCTTGATTTTCAGCCATTCCGGTTTTCGCTCAGACGAGGGCACCTTCATTGGCTTGGCTCCCCTCTGCTTTCGGCACAGCGTTTTCCTCTGCCGGCTTCCGATAGCGCAATACGGGCTTGCGCGCCGCCGTCACCTCATCCAGACGCGAGACAATCGTCGTATGCGGAGCTTCCTGCACAATCGTCGGATTTTCCTCCACTTCTTTCGCAATCGCAATCATGGCGTCGATGAACTGATCCAGCGTCTCTTTCGACTCCGTCTCGGTCGGCTCGATCATCATGCACTCATCCACGATCAGCGGGAAGTAAATCGTCGGCGGGTGATAGCCGAAATCAAGCAGACGTTTGGCAATGTCCAGCGTGCGCACGCCCAATTTCTTTTGTTTGCGCCCGGACAGGACAAATTCATGCTTGCAAATGCGGTCGTAAGGAAGATCGTAGTACGGCGCCAGCTTGCGCATCATGTAGTTCGCATTCAACACGGCTTCCTGGGAGACGCGCAGCAACCCTTCCGGCCCGTTGGCGCGAATGTAGACGAACGAGCGCAGCAAAATCCCGAAGTTGCCGTAAAACGCTTTGACCCGTCCGATCGATTGCGGAATATCGTAGTCGAGGCGATACGTGTCGCCCTCCTTGACCACCTGCGGACGCGGCAAAAACGGCACCAGCTCTTTTTTGCAGCCGATTGGGCCAGCGCCAGGACCGCCGCCGCCATGCGGCCCGGTAAACGTCTTGTGCAAGTTCAGATGCACCACATCGAAGCCCATGTCTCCCGGGCGAGCGATGCCCATGATCGCGTTCGCATTCGCTCCATCGTAGTACAGCAAGCCGCCCGCCGCGTGGACGATCTCGGCAATCTCCTGGATGCTTTCCTCAAACAAGCCGAGCGTGCTCGGATTCGTCAGCATCAATGCAGCCGTGTCTGCTCCCACGACTTTGCGCAGCTCCTCCAGATTGACGTTTCCCTGTTCATCAGAAGAAATCGTGACCGTCTCCAAACCAGCGACTGCCGCGCTCGCCGGATTCGTCCCGTGCGCCGTGTCAGGCACGATCACTTTCGTCCGTTTTTCCCCGCGGCTCTCGTGGTAAGCGCGAATCATCATCAGCGCCGCCCATTCGCCCTGTGCTCCCGCCGCAGGCTGCAAGCTAACCGCATCCATCCCGGTAATTTCCGAAAGCTCCGCCTGCAAGTCGTACAATACCCGCAATGCGCCCTGCATCGTTTCCTCCGCCTGGTACGGATGAATTTTGGCAAAGCCGGGGTAGCGAACGACATCTTCGTTGATTTTCGGATTGTACTTCATCGTGCATGAGCCGAGCGGATAAAAGCCGGAGTCGATCCCGTGGTTGCGGTTGGACAGCCCGGTGTAGTGACGCATCAAGTCCAGCTCGGATACTTCCGGCAGCTCCGCAGGCTGCTTGCGCAAATACTGTGCGGGGAAAACTGCGTCCAGCTCCACCTCTGGGACATCGCTCTCAGGCAGGCTGTAAGCGACGCGACCCGGCTTGCTCATTTCGAAAATCAGCTCTTTTTCCTTGTTAGTTTGCACGGCCAATCTCCCCCAATCCTTGGACAAGTGCGTCGATCTCTTCTTTCGTGCGTGCTTCCGTCACAGCCAAAAGCATGTGGTTGGCCAGCTCAGGGTAATCCCGCCCGAGGTCGTAGCCCCCGACGATCTTTTTCCTCAACAGCTCGCGGTTGACTTCGCCTACGCTTTTCGGCACCTTGAGCACAAATTCGTTGAAAACAGGGCTGTGGTAAACGAGCTGGCAATTGTCCAGCTTCGCCAGCTCGCGCAGCGCATACTGGGTCTTCTGCACGTTCAGCCGGGCCATTTCCTGCACGCCGCGCTTGCCGAGGGCGGTCATGGCGACAGAGGCAGCCAGAGCGTTCAGCGCCTGGTTCGAGCAAATATTGGACGTCGCCTTCTCCCGGCGAATGTGCTGCTCGCGCGCTTGCAGCGTAAGCACGAATCCGCGGCGTCCTTCCTGGTCAACGGTCTGGCCGACGATTCTTCCCGGGATTTTGCGCATGAGCTTTTCCTTGACGGCAAAATAACCGCAAGATGGCCCGCCAAGCTGCATCGGGATGCCAAAAGGCTGCGCTTCGCCGACGACGATATCGGCGTTGTACGCTCCCGGCGGCTGCAACACACCGAGGGCCAGCGGGTTGGCACTGACGACAAACAGCGACTTGTGCTGATGCGCGATTTTCTCAAGCGAAGCCAAATCTTCGACTGCCCCGAAAAAGTTCGGGTACTGCACCATGACCGCTGCCGTCTGTTCGTTTACCGCTTGCTCCAACGCTTCCAGGTCAGTCACGCCGCCCTTGCAGCCAATCTCGATCACTTCATAGCCTTGAGCCTTGGCATTGACCCCGAGAATTTCACGCGCTTCCGGATGTACCGCTTTCGACACGATGACATTTTTTCCGGCAACGCCGCCGACAGCCAGATTCGCCGCTTCCGCCAACGCCGTCGGCCCGTCGTACATCGACGAGTTCGCTACTTCCATCCCGGTCAGCTCGCAAATCATCGTCTGAAATTCAAAAATCGCCTGAAGCTCTCCCTGACTGATTTCCGGCTGGTACGGCGTGTAAGCCGTGTAAAACTCCGAACGGGAAATCACGTGGTTCACGGTGCTGGGAATGTAATGGTCGTAGATGCCCGCTCCGAGAAAATAGGCGTATTCGCTGCTGTCGACATTTTGTCTCGCCAGCTTGGTAAAATGCCGCACGGTTTCCGGCTCGGACAGCGCAGTCGGAATTTGCAGGCTGCCTTGAAAGCGGATCGCTTCCGGGATGTCCGCAAACAGCTCCTCTACGCTAGACAGACCGAGAAACGACAGCATCTCTTGCTTGTCTTCCGTTGTCATTGGCAAGTAACGATAGTTCACACTTATCCCTCCAAGGCAAAATCTGCATATTGTTCCGCAGAAAGCAGCTCGGACAGTTCATCCGGATTGCTGATTTCCACGACGATCATCCAGCCGCCGCTGTACGCATCGCTGTTGATGACTTCCGGGCTGTCTTCCAGCTCGCTGTTCACTTCCACCACTTTGCCGCTCACTGGCGAAAACAGGTCCGATACCGCTTTGACCGACTCGACCGAGCCCATGCTTTGATTCGCGACAACTTCGGCACCCACTTGCGGCAGATCTACAAATACGAGATCCCCGAGCTGGTTTTGCGCAAAATCGGTGATTCCCACGCGCACTCTCGTTTCGCTCAGCACCTCGACCCATTCGTGTTCCCTGCTGTACAACCAACCTTTGACGACTTTGCTCATGTCCTGATCTCCTTTGACTCGTTCGTATTCGGATTCATCCGTTTCCTGATTTTTTAGCGTTTGTAAAAAGGGGATTTGACCGTTACCGCCTCGACCCGCTTTCCGCGAATCTCCACAGCAAGCGGCGTGTCTACAGCTGCGTACTCTGCGCGGATCAGCGCCAGCCCCAAGTTTTTCTTCAATGTCGGGGATTGCGTGCCAGAGGTGATGTAGCCGATCGGCTCATCCTGCTCCCCTGCTTCTTGCGCAAACACAGGATAGCCTGGGCGCGGAATCCCTCTGCCGATCAGTTCGACGCCGACGAGCTTGCGCGGCACGCCTGCTGCTTTTTGCTTTTGCAGCGCCTCTTTGCCGATGAAGTCCTGTTCCTTTTGCAGCTTCACGGCAAAGCCGATCCCGGCTTCAAGCGGCGTGATGTCGGCCCCCAGCTCTTGCCCGTACAGAGGCAGTCTTGCTTCAAAACGCAGCGTGTCCCGCGCGCCCAGTCCGCACGGCAGCACGCCGTCTGCTTTGCCCTCCGCCAAAATTTTTTCCCAGAGAGAAGGCGCATCTGCCGCAGACACGTACAGCTCGAAGCCGTCTTCTCCGGTGTAGCCTGTGCGCGATACGAGCGCCTTGATGCCCGCGACATCCACGTCTTGCTGGAACCAGAAATAGCGGATTTGCGACAGGTCAGTTGCGGTCAACCGTTGCAGCACCTGCTCGGCAAGCGGGCCTTGAATCGCCAGTTGAGCCGTCGCGTCGCTCACATTTTCGACCGTGACCTCGCCTTTGGCATGCGAGACGATCCAGTCTACGTCTTTGTCGATGTTGGACGCGTTGATCACCAGCAAAAATTTTTGCTCGCCCTGCTTGTAGACAAGCAGATCGTCCACTGTGCCGCCATCCGGGTAGCACATCGCCGCGTACAGCGCCTGATTCGTTTGCAGCGTCGTCACGTCGTTCGTAATCAGCGACTGGACAAACGCGCTGGCGTCAGGGCCTTCAATCATGACCTCACCCATATGGGACACATCGAACAGTCCTGCCTTCGTCCGTACCGTGTGATGCTCTTCGATAATACTGCTGAACTGCACAGGCAACTCCCAGCCGCCAAAGTCGATTACCTTGGCGCCGTGCTGGGCGTAGAGCGGGTAGAGCGGCGTTCGTTTCAAAGCTTGAGCTTGCATCCAGCCTCATCCCTTCGTCTTCATTTCATGATTCTCTCTTTGACCGCCTCTCCGGTTGGCGTCACGGCAAGTCCGCCGAGAGCCGTCTCGCGGTAGGCGCGGGGCATTTTTTTTCCGATCTCGTACATCGCTCCGATCACTTCATCGCACGGAATCTGGCTTTCGATGCCAGCCAGCGCGATATCGGCTGCGGAAAAGGCGATGGAAGAACCGATCACGTTGCGCTTGATGCACGGCACTTCCACCAAGCCTGCAACCGGATCGCAGACAAGCCCGAGCAACGATTTCAAGGCGATGGCAGCCGCATGAACCGCCTGGCGCGGCGTCCCTTGCTTGATCTCGACGAGCGCGGCAGCAGCCATCGCTGTTGCAGATCCAACTTCTGCCTGGCAGCCTCCCGCAGCACCCGAAATAAACGCGCGGTTGGCGATCACATAGCCGATGGCGCTTGCCGTGAACAGCCCCATCACCAGATGCTCAAACGTATATTTTTGATTTTCGTGCAGCGAAAACAGGCAGCCGGGCAAGATTCCTGCCGAGCCCGCTGTTGGCGTCGCGACGATGATTCCCATGCGGGCGTTCATTTCCGAGGTGGCAAAAGCGAACTTCATCGCATCCCCGACAATCGGCCCTGTCAGCTGCTCCCCTTTTTCCAGGTAGCGCTCCAGCTTGTAGGCATCGCCGCCCGAGATGCCGCTTGGGGCGAGGGACTGATCGGACACTCCCTGATCGATCGCCTCTTTCATCCGGACGAGCCGCAGCTTCATCGTTTCCACAATCTCCTGCTCCGACCGCCCGCTTTTCGCGCTCTCGCGGGCCACCATCACTTCTGCTATGCTCCTGTTGGTCGATTCACAGAGAGCGAGCAGCTCTGTCATTGAAGTAAAGTCCATGCTATGCTCCCCCTACCGCAGCCTCGCAGCGTGTATTGTGCCAAAGCTTGTTGCGCAAGTCATCCAGATCGTACGGCGCGTTCAACGGAATATCGACAGCGAACTCGTTCACGTAAAACACTTTCGAGATGCCGCCGCCGAGCGAGACGCCGCCGATGACGGCGATATCGCGTGCTGTGCGGGCCTGGATCATGACGGTATTGGGATGATCGTAGTACGGGCAGTCGCCCCGCTTTTCGAATACGACCTGCAGCCCTTTCGCCGCTGCCAGCTCCAGCGCTACGCGTATCCGGCTGTCATCCGTGTCCATCCCGAGCAAGCCGCCGACCACTGCCTTGTCTGTCCCGTGCCCTTTGTACGTTTCCGAAAAAGAGTCGTAAAACACAATCGTCGCTGACTCGATTTCGCCGCCGAGAAAATCGCGGACGAATTTTCCGATCGTGACGACTCCCGCTGTATGCGAGCTGGAAGGGCCAACCATGATCGGCCCGATAATATCAAAGCAGCTGTTGTATACCATCGTCGCTCCTCCTGCTTACCTCACTGCGAGCTGTTGATACAGCGGATACGATTCGCACAGCCCGCGAATTTCGCTTTTCACCCTGGCGGTCGTCGCTTCGCTGCCCTTTTCTTTGAGCACAGCGGCAATCGCCCGGCCAATCGTCTCCATATCCGCTTCCTTCATGCCGCGGGTCGTAATCGCAGCCGTGCCGATTCGCACGCCGCTCGTCACAAACGGACTTGCCGTATCGTACGGAATCGTGTTTTTGTTCACCGTAATGCCTGCCGCCTCCAGCAGATGCTCCGCTTCTTTGCCTGTCAAATCCCACGGCCGCACATCGAGCAAGACCAGATGGTTATCCGTTCCCCCGGACACGAGCGTCGCCCCTTCGCTTTTCAGCGTCTCCGCCAATGCCGCGGCGTTTTTCACCACTTGCTGCGCGTAGGTGACGAAGCTCGGCTGCAACGCTTCTTTGAAGGACACTGCCTTGGCGGCGATCACATGCATGAGCGGCCCGCCCTGGATGCCCGGGAAAATGGCTTTGTTGATCCCTTTGAAAATTTCTTCGTCGTTCGTCAGGATGATGCCGCCGCGCGGGCCGCGCAATGTTTTGTGCGTCGTACTCGTCGTGACATCTGCGTGTGGAACGGGCGAAGGATGCAAGCCTGCGGCGACCAGTCCGGCGATGTGCGCCATGTCCACCATCAGCTTGGCTCCGACTTTGTCCGCGATTTCCTTGAACCGGGCGAAATCGATCTGGCGCGGATAAGCGCTCGCTCCGGCAATCAGCAGCTTCGGCCGTTCGCGCAATGCAACAGCCTCGACTTCTTCATAGTCGATCCGGTGCGTATCTTCGCGCACGCCGTAAGCGACGACATTGAACCATTTTCCCGACAGGCTGACAGGGCTGCCGTGCGTCAAATGCCCGCCGTGGGACAAATTCATCCCCATGATCGTATCGCCGGGCGAAAGCAGGGAGAAAAAGACGGCCGTATTCGCCTGCGCCCCGGAGTGCGGCTGCACGTTCGCGTACGTTGCGCCAAACAAGCTGCTCACCCGTTCGATCGCCAAACGCTCGACGACATCGACATGCTCGCAGCCCCCGTAGTACCGTTTTCCCGGGTAGCCCTCCGCGTATTTGTTAGTCAGTACGGACCCCATCGCCTGCATCACTTCTTCGCTGACGAAGTTCTCGGAAGCAATCAGCTCCAATGTTTGATGCTGCCGCTGCCGCTCGTCTTCCATCGCCGCAAAAATTTCTTGATCGCGCTCCTGCAAACTCACGATATCTCCCCCGTTTCAACTTTTGCTCGCTACCTTTCCCAAGCGTACGAACGCGAAAAAAGGACAATGGAAAGATAGACTCCTTTTTCGGAAAAAATCTACCTTTCCTCTGTCCTTTTTACCTGAGAGTTTGGCTTCGGTTCGCGAAGCTTTCCCCTTGGGTGGCTTGTGCAGCGCTCTCCAGAGGTGCGTCCAATCGTGGTACTCTTTACCTGAGAGATTAATCCCAAGGGTTTTTGGGACTTGCTCCTTCGGTGCCAGCCAGTGCGGCCAGTCTCTCCCACGATCATCATCCGCCGATATGCAGTTATTTGTTCAGTTGATGAATGCCGTGCCCGAGCGCTCCTTCTGCCGCTTCCATGATGATTTCTCCCAGGCTCGGATGGGCGTGGATCGTCTCGGCAATATCTGTCAGCGTATGCCCTTTTTCAATCGCCAGGGCAACCTCGCCGATCAGATTGGACGCTTCCGGCCCGATAATCTGCGCTCCCAGCAGCAGCCCCGTCTCCTTGTCGCCCACGAGCTTCACGAAGCCTTCCCCGACGTTCAGAGACAGTGCCCGCCCATTCGCGGCATAAGGGAACTTGCCAACTGCCACCTTGTGTCCGCGCTCTTTGGCTTCCGACTCGGTCAGTCCCACACTGGCAATCTCCGGATCGGAGAACACGACAGCGGGAATCTTTTTGTCGGTGAGCTTGCTGTCTTTGCCAGCGATGGCTTCCGCCGCGATTTTGCCTTCGTACGACGCTTTGTGGGCAAGAGCCGGGCCTTCCACCAGATCGCCGATCGCATACAGGTGCGGAATGCTCGTTTGGCACTGTTGGTCGATCTGGATGAAGCCGCGCTCTGTCAGCTTGACAGCGAGCTTTTCCAATCCCAGCCCCTCGATGTTCGGCCGTCTGCCAACCGTAACGAGCACATAGTCAGCGGTCGCCTGACGCTCTTCGCCTTTTTCCGCATAGGTGACGCTGACCTGTTCGGCTGTTTGTTCCGCCCCTTTGGCCAGCGCTTCGGTGTGCACTTCCACGCCGAGCTTTTTCAGCTTCCTCGCCACCAGACGCGACAGCTCTTTTTCAAAGCCGGGCAAGATCGAGTCCGAGCCTTCCAAAATCGTCACCTTCGTGCCCAGCTTGGCAAATGTCTGCCCCAGCTCGATCCCGATATACCCGCCGCCAATGACCAGCAAGCTTTTCGGCAATTCTTCAAGCGCCAGCAGTTCTGTCGAGGAAAGAATGCGGCCCGCGAATGGAAAGGCTTTCAATTCGATCGGACGCGAGCCTGTCGCGAGAATCGCTTGCCGGAATTGCACCTGTATGCAGTCGTCGCCATTTTTCACCTCAACCAGCTGCTCGCCGACTAGCCGCGCTTCC
The DNA here is from genome assembly GCF_038000275.1 of Brevibacillus sp. FSL K6-0770. Classification (NCBI taxonomy): domain Bacteria; kingdom Bacillati; phylum Bacillota; class Bacilli; order Caryophanales; family Paenibacillaceae; genus Brevibacillus; species Brevibacillus sp. FSL K6-0770. The sequence continues at coordinate 1,494,699 of NZ_JBBOBQ010000001.1, read as the reverse complement.
CCGCTGATTCTTTTGATCTTGTTGCCTTTGAGCAGCGAGCTTACGCCTCCGGTCAATTTGTCGACCACGCTGCGCTTCCATGCCTGGACCTTGGCGAAATCGACGCTCACTTCTGCTGCCTGCAAGCCGATGCTCGCGGATTGCGTCATCGCTTCGTATTGATGCGCCGCCGAGATCAGCGCCTTGGAAGGAATGCAGCCGCGGTTCAAACATACGCCGCCGACCGTATCTTTTTCCACAATCGCGACCTGCTTGCCGAGCTGAGCCGCCCGGATCGCGGCTACGTAGCCCCCCGGCCCCGCTCCGATCACGAGAACATCCACCTGCTCTACTGTTCCGTTCGTTGTCATTTGTTCTCTCCACCTGTTTTTCTTTTTCTGTGTAAGGCGTCTCCCGCGGTTTTACCCCGCAGGAAGAGGCGCCTGCGCCTGCTTGCAGTCGGCCAACTGCTGCTCGTGCTGTTCTGCCTGTTTCCGTTGTCAACCGCGACGAACAGCGAGCCGATCCGCAAAAGCTTCTTCCGGGCTGGACAAGGCGAAGCCCAGGAAAGGGTCGTAGTCCAGGGTAAGCACATCCCCGAGATGCCGTTTGGTCAACCGATCCATGCAGACCGGAATCCCGTTTTCGTACACGAGCGTGTCGTTTTTGCGCAACTCATCTACTCCGAGCTGGACAAAAAATCCGCAACCGCAGTCGCCGGAGATCACCACGTCAATCCTGAGCGCGGTATCCTGCGGAAAATTCAGTTTTTTCAGCTCTGCTTGAGCCGCTTTCTTGATCGTAAGCTCCATTTTCGTGATCGCCTGCTCCTTTCCCATCGCGCCACCTTTCACTCGTATCCGTTTCGTTTGGCCGAAATGCAAGCGTCTGCGCCCGCTTTTGTGCAACTCGACGCGACGTTTCATTCAGCAAAAAAGGACAGAGGAAAGATAGAGTGACGAATACTCTACCTTTCCTCTGTCCTTTTTACCTGAGAGTTTAACTTCGGCAATCAATCGGTTCCGAAGTATTCCCCTTGGGTGGCTTGTGCAGCGCTCTCCAGAGGTGCGTCCGATTGTAGTATCTGGTACCTGAGAGATTAATCCCAAGGGTTTTATGGGACTTGCTCCTTCGGTGCTAAACGCGTCGTTTAGTCTCTCCTACAATCATCATCCGCCGCTATTCACTTGTTGGCTAACATTGACATTAGTAAATCACACTCCTTCTGCCGATGTCAATTCTGAAAAAAATTATTATTCAGGTAACCTTATTCGATTTGCGGCGGGCCGCCATGACGACTGGCATCGCGAACAGGCCAAAAGCGGTAACGCCTGCTTTTGGCCTGTTGATCCACCCTATTTTTTACTGTTGCGAAATCGCAGCCTCATCCATGTACACGTATTCCCACAAATGTCCGTCCAGATCGATAAAGCTCCAGCTGTACATGAAGCCGTGGTCTACCGGGTCTTTAGCCGGCTTGGCCCCTGCTTCGTGCGCTTTGTTTACGATCTCGTCGACTTGCTCCCGGCTCTCGGCTGACAGCGCCACGATGACCTCGGTGCTCTGGGCCGTATCCGTCACGGGCTTGTTCGTGAACGATTGGAAAAACTCCTCCACCAAGAGCATCGCGTAAATATTTTCGCCAATCACCAGGCAAGCGGCATTTTGATCCGTAAATTGCGGGTTGAACTCATAGCCCAGCGCTGTAAAAAAATCAATCGACTTGTTCAAATCTTTCACGGGCAAATTGACAAAAATTTGTTTTGATTGCAGTGCCATTGCGTATCCCTCTTTTCGATAAGTGTTGTGATTGATTAAATCGTACCATCTCTTGGGATACGATGCTTCTTATGGATTGCTAATTACGCCAACTGATTCGCCCCTCCTAAGAAACCTCCGCCGCAAAAACACTCAACTCGCGCACAACAGCCTCATCGACTTCCACGCCAAGCCCCGGACGATCTGCGAGCAGCAAGCGATCCTGCTCGTAGCGAAGCTGTCCGAAGTCGCGGGAGAACATGAGCGGCCCCACCATTTCGTTGGAAAAGATCATCCCTTTTGCCAAAGACAGATGCGCCCCGGCGGCGGTGGCCACGGCTGATTCGACCATCGAGCCAACCTGACATCCCATCCCCGCCATCTCTGCCTGCGCGACCAGCTTGAGCGCCGGATACAGGCCGCCGCACTTCATCAGCTTGATGTTGATCAAATCGGCTGCCTGGCGGACGATGACTTCCCGCATTTCTTTGTCGCCGTGCAAGCCTTCGTCGACCATGACCGGAATGAACGTTTTTTGGCGAACCTCTGCCAAACCGATCAGATCGTCCGCCAAAACAGGCTGCTCAATCCAGTCGAGCTGGCAGTCCTCTACTTGCTTCAACACGCGCATCGTTGTCGCCACATTGCGCCAGCCCTGGTTCGCGTCCACGCGCAGCTGGACGTCCGGGCCAATTGCCTCGCGGACGGCGCGAATCCGTTTGACATCGACAGCCGGATCGCCGCCGACCTTGATCTTGATGCTCGAATATCCGTCTTGCAAAGCTTGCGCCGCCTGGCGAGCCATTTCTTCCGGCGGCAAAATGCTCACAACATAAGGCACCGTCAAAAAGTCGTGCGCTTTTCCGCCAAGCAAATTGTAGACAGGCTGTCCCGCGGCTTTGCCCATGAGATCGTAGCAGGCGATATCGATGGCCGCTTTTGCAGATGGCGCGCAATAGACAGCCTGCTCCATGATTCGGTGAACTTTTTCAATATCAAACGGGTTAGCCCCGAGGACGAGCGGCGCAATGTCTTTCACCAGCATCTCGTACGTGCTGGAAAATGTCTCGCCCGTCACGTGCGGGTCGGGCATGCCTTCGCCGTAACCGACAAGCCCCGTGTCCGTCGTCATTTTGACAATGATGCTCGGAAGCTTGTGAAACGCATCGTAGGCCACGATAAACGGCCGCACCAAAGGCAGCTCGGTCGCAAATACTTCAATCGCAACAATTTTCAACAGGAAACCCTCCATTGCTCACACATTTTTCTTAAAACGGTCCATAGTGCATCCAATTGGCGATGATGACCGCTACCAGCCCAATCCCGAACTGCGTCAAAATCAATGGCAAAATCCACTTCGCCCAACGAATCCACGGGATGCCCGCAAGCGCCAGCCCTGCCATGAAGTAACCCGAGGTCGGGAAAATAATGTTGCCGATTCCGTCTGCCAGCGAGAAAGACAGCACCGCCGTTTGCCGCGTCACTCCGACCAGATCAGCCAATGGCGCCATGATCGGCATGGTCAGCGCCGCTTGTCCGCTGCCCGAAGGTACGACGAAGTGAATCAACGCTTGCAAAATGTACATGCCAGCCGCGCTGAGCACAGGCGGAATTTCGTGCAGCATGCCTGACGCATGGAACAACAGCGTATCGATGACGTGTCCGTCGCCAAGCACGACCAGTGTCGCTCGCGACAACCCGATGATGAGAGCGCCCGTGAGCATCCCCGCCGCCCCTTTCATGAACGACTCGATCAACTGATCGGCAGACATGCGGGAAATGAGCGTAATTACGATGGCCAAAATGACGAACAAGGCAGAGATTTCGGTAATGTACCATTGGAATTGCAGGACGCCGTAAATCAAGGCGACGAAGTTAAGCAGGAAGCAGATCAGCACCCATTTGTGCGTTTGGGACAAAGGTTGGTCAGTTGTCGGTGCAATCTGCTCAAACGCTGCGACTCCTTCGCCGTAAAATCCGAGCGAGCGATCTTTTTTCACCTTCATCGCGTAGCGGTAAATGAAGCCAACCGATACGGCATACATGATCACGAACAAGATGATCCGGTAGCCAATGCCCGAGAAAATCGGCAGCTGGGCGATTCCTTGGGCAATCCCCACTGTAAACGGATTCATGATCGCCGTCGTAAAACCGATCGAGGCTCCTACCAGGACAATCGCGGTTCCCGTGATGACATCAAAGCCGAGCGAGACAGCAAGCGGCACCAAAATCGGGATGTAAGCCAGCGTCTCCTCCGCCATTCCGGTAAACGCCCCGGCAAAGGCGAAAAACAGCATCATGATCGGGATCAGCCACTTTTCCTTGTTCCCGAGCTTTTTGGACAGCGAGCGGATAAAAGCGTCGACAGCTCCTGTCGCAGTCAGCACGCCAAACGCTCCTCCGATGATCAAAACAAAGAAAATAATTTCTCCTGCGTCCACCATCCCCGTGTGGATCGCGCTAAACAGGGAAAAAACGGAGACGGGCGTCTGTTCAATCGCTTTGTACGACTGTGGATCGACGACGTTTCTGCCGTTCACTTCCACGCGGGCGTATTCTCCCGCCGGAACGACGTGGGTGAGAAACGTCGCGATGAGCAGCACGCCAAACAACAGCACGAAAACGTTGATTCCTCTCTTGCGTCTTGCTGCTTGTTCTTTGCTGTTTGGAAGCACTTCCAACTCCCCCTTTTTTTATTATTCTGTTTTTTTATCGTAGTCGATTTGATTCGGCATGAAAAATGAGGTTGTTCAATGATAACCATAAATAAATCCATACTTCGCCACACAAAAAAACGACCCCCGGAATCGCTTCCGAAAGTCGTATACCACGGCTTCATTCAAGCCCGAAAAGTCGGCCACACATCAAGCACCACGTCGACAAAGCTGCTGACGGTGCTGTAATCGCGCTGGTCGCGCGGATAAATCAAGTAAGTCAAAAGCCTTTTCGGAAAGCGGTGCAGCACTTGCAGCGTTCCCTGCCTTACTTCTTTTTCAATCATGACGTCGCTGATCAAGGCAATCCCCGTCTGGGACATAACCGCCCGCTTGATCGCCTCTTCGCTGCCGCATTCGATCGTCCAGAGCGGTTTGCAGCCGATTTCTTCCAAACATTCGCGAATAACGCCTTCCATATCGTACGTAATGAACGGATGCTCCGCAAAAAGCTCCTCGGCGCTGCGCGACTTGACCAGGAGCGGACTCGCTACCAGCACCAAATCTTCCTGATCGATCAAAATTTCCTCAATCCCCGGCCGATTGCACTTCCCGGCGACAATCCCGATATCCGCCCGGTTCGACTCCACCAGCTTGATCGTCTCCTTGCTGTTGTAACAGAGCAGCTTCATCTGCACTTGCGGATGCACCTTCACGTAAATGCTGAGCAGTTGCGACAAGTAATAGCTGCAATAAAACTCGGGCGCCGCGATGGTCAAATTGCCGTACGGCTTTTCCAGCCGCCGCAAGTCTTGTTCCAGCTCATCCAAATTTTGAAACAGCTTGTCTGTATGCTTTTTCAACAGCTTGCCTGTCGGCGTCAAAAACGTCCTTTTTCCCACCCGGTTCAGCAAGGTATGGCCGATGTCTTGTTCCAGCGCCTGAATTTGCAGGCTGATCGTCGGTTGCGTATAGCGCAAAATTTCCGCAGCCTTGGTGAGATTCAAACATTCCGCAACGACGTGGAACGTCTTCAAGTGGCGCAGCTCCATCCCCATCACCCCAAAAGCTCAGTTAGACTTTCGTTTCGTTTTGTATTTGTTCATCGTAGAACATTTGCTGTGAACAGACAATACGAAAACCGCACCGAAAAGCGTGCCTCGCAGGAGGGCGAAAAGCCGCTTGGCGCTGAAGGATACTGCTTCGTCATGGGGCGATGGCTCTTGGTGACGGAAAAAGCTTACGGGAGAATGTCTGAAAATGTTCAGGAATGAAGCAGCCCTGGCTCATTCGGGTACCCTATAATTTACTGTGATGATCTCCCCTGCCATAGACAGACCATATATGTACGATCGGAGTGACGAGAGATGTACAAAAAGCTACTGGCCATCCCTGTGACGGCTGTTTTTCTGTTGCTTGCCGCATGCGGCGCGGGTTCCGGAGGGCAAACCGCAGACGGCTCGCCTGCCGCAAAGCCGACCAGGTCCATTCAATATTTGGGCACTGCCTATAAAATTCCGGCGCGAACCAAACAAATCGCCTTTGTCGATTCGCGAAGCAGCTTTGAAGACTCGCTTTTGCTCGGCATACCGCCGTTCGCCGCAACGGTAGAAAAATCCGGCGCGTTCCCGCAGGAATACGCCTCGATTACGCAAAATACGCAAAAGCTCCCGGCAGACATCGTCGAGCGGATTGATGACCTGAAAGCTCTCTACCCGGACACTATCCTGACCTCTGACAAGACGCCTGCGGAAAAGCGCGCCACGCTGGAAAAGGCAGCGTCCGTGATCCCTATTTCCTCGAACGGAGCGCACTGGGAAGACAACCTGCGGCTTTTGGCTGAAGTGCGCGGCAAAGACGCAAACGTGGATGCGATTGTGAGCAAGGTAAGAACCAACATCGAAAATACGCGGGAAAAGCTTGCCCCGCTGAAGGATAAAAAGGTGTTGGCTGTCTGGTTCCACGAGGGCGCTTTTGTCGTCTCCCCGAAAAACGAACGGTACAACTATTTGCTCTACACCGATCTCGGGCTGGCGACACCAGACGTTGTAGAACAGGCAAAAGAGCCTGTATCGCTGACGCTTGAACAACTGGCCCAGACAGACCCCGATTATTTGTTTGTCATGGTCGACAAAAGCAGCGACCCCGGCGCAGAAGCTGCCTTTGAACAGTTGCAGCAAAAAAGCGAATGGAGCAACCTGCATGTGACCAAAGACGGACGGGTTTACGTCAACGCCGTCAATCCGGGCTTGGCCGGGGGCACTGCCTACAGCAACCAGTCCTTCATGAACGCGATTTCCGCCCGCATGTTGAAATGATGTATAAGAGCACAAAATCGGACCATACTATACTTATCGAGCTCGGTGGTGTGTTTTCAAACAGGCTGTAGTCCCTAACGGAGGCGATGTGCCATGGATGATTTACACGATCACCTAGTGAGTAAGGAAAACCGCAACACTGCAATAAGCTTCTAACTTCACACTGGAGGTAGATGCGTCGCACGTGATGATCGGTAACACCTCAAAACTAGCGAGCTCGATATATGCCGTCTCCTTTTAGGAGGCGGTTTTATTTTGCCCATGAAAAAAAACCTTCGCAGCAACTGCCAGCAAAGGTTTTTTCACGGACATATTTATTCTCCCAAATCAACGTTATGGTACACCTGTTGCACATCGTCCAGGTCTTCCAGCGCATCGATCATTTTTTCAAACTGGGCTTGCGCCTCTTCGTCCAGCGTTACTTCGTTTTGAGCGAGCATGGTCAGCTCCGCTACGGTAAACTCGGTAATGCCCGCTTTTTTCAGCGCTTCCTGTACAGCGTGGAACTGCTCAGGCTCGGCGTAGACGATGACAGCTCCGTCTTCGTCCAAAATGTCGCGCACATCGACTTCGGCTTCCATCAACAGCTCAAGCACTTCCTCGGCGGTTTTGCCTTCGAGGCCGAACACCGCAGTCGGGTCGAACATGTAAGCGACAGATCCGGTCACGCCCATGTTTCCGCCGTTTTTGTTGAAAGCGGCGCGCACTTCAGACGCTGTGCGGTTTACGTTGTTGGTCAAGGCGTCCACGATCACCATCGAGCCGTTCGGGCCGAAGCCTTCATAACGCAGCTCGCTGTAGCTTTCTTCCGATCCGCCCTTCGCTTTCTCGATTGCGCGGTCAATAATCGCTTTCGGTACGCTGTATGTTTTGGCACGCTCCAGGACGACCTTCAGAGCGCGGTTCGACTCTGGGTCCGGCTCGCCTTGCTTCGCCGCTACATAAATTTCCTTCCCGAACTTGGCATATACGCGACTGGTGCTCGCATCCTTCGACGCTTTTTTCTCTTTGATATTGTTCCACTTACGACCCATAAATTCCCACTCTCTTTCAACGTCACAGATTGATTGCTTGCAAGACTCCGTAGTCCATTTTCACACTCAACTATTATACCTCAATCTCGTGTTTTTTTACGAGAAAATCATTTCGAAAAGTTCATCCGCCCCTTGTTGCGGACAACTCCTCCATCGGCTAAAAAAGCACAGCCCCCCTGGATGGAGAGCTGCGCCGTGTACGACTTGCTTTCTATTTTTTCGTCAAGCCTTCGTAGATTGTCTTAATATTCCACTCCATCATTTTGATGTACGTATCGCCATCTTCGCCTGGCTTGCCGAGCGAGTCGGTAAACACTTTTCCGACGATCGGCACACCGGTTTCCCGGGATACCATCTCCATGCTGCGCGGGTCAATGCTCGTTTCCACGAACAGAGCCGGAATTTTTTTCGCGCGGATCGTATCGACTACCTGGCTGACTTGCTCAGGCGTTCCCTGGTTTTCCGAGTTGATTTCCCAAATGTAGGCGGCGTCGAAATCGTATGCTTCGCTGAAATATTTAAACGCTCCTTCGCTCGTTACGAGAACGCGCTGTTCACGCGGAATTTGATTGTATTGCTTGACTGCCTCTTCGTGCAAAGCGCGCAGCTTTTCGATGTACGCTTTTGCATTTTGCTCGTACGTGTCCTTGTGCGCCGGGTCGACCTTGATCAGTGCGTCTCTGGCATTTTCCGCGTACTTGATGCCGTTGCGCACATCCAGCCACGCATGCGGATCTTCTTCGCTCTCTTTGCCTTTTGTCGTCAAATGCTTGGCGGCTACGCCTTCACTCATGCGGAACACGGGTGCATCTTGTCCAGACTTGCCTGCTGTGTGCATCAGCTTTTCAAACCACGAGTTTCCTGCTTCCAGATTCAAGCCGTTGTAGAACACGGCATCGGCATCTGTTGTTTTTTGCACGTCGGCTGGCAACGGATCGTATTCGTGCGGGTTCGAGCCGACCGGAGCCAAGCTGTGAATTTCCACGCGATCTCCGCCCACATTTTTCACAATGTCATACAAAATCGAATACGTTGTCACTACGTGCAGCTTTTCATTTCCAGTTTTTACCTCTTGATTGGAACTTTGCGGCGCACCGCACGCGGCGAGCAGGACGGATGAGATGAGAAAGACGAGAAACAGATTCCATTTTTTCATGACGAGTTCTCCTTTTATTTACTTCGAAAGCTCGGCTCTTTTTTGCCGCACTCGAATGGATTTCCATACAACTCCGTGCTTTTTCGAGAACAGGAAGGCCAGAAGGAACAAACCTGTCGCCACCATTACGATGGTTGCCCCCGAAGCCAGGTTGTAGGTAAAGCTGAAGTACAGGCCGATAATCGCTGAAATGACCCCGAAGCTCGCTGCCAGGAAAATCATCACCGACAGTCTGTCTGTCAGCAAATAGGCTGTCGCTGCGGGAGTAATCAGCATGGCGACCACCAGCACGATTCCCACGGTTTGCAGCGACGCTACGGTAACCATCGTCAGCAACGTCATCAGCAAATAGTGAATCAGATTGTTGCGCAGACCGTACGCCGCCGCAATCGTCGGATCGAAGGACGTCAGCAGCAGTTCCTTGAAAAACGCGTAGACGGTCACAATCACAATCACGCCGATCCCGACCGTCACCCACATGTCGGACGGTCGCACTGCCAGAACGTTCCCGAACAAAATGTGATACAGGTCCGTGCTGCTTTTCAGCATCGTAATCATGATGATTCCCAAGGCAAAAGCGGAAGTGAACAAAATCCCGATCGCCGTATCGTTTTTAATCCGGCTGTTTTGGCTGACATATCCGATCCCGATCGCTGTAAGCACCCCGGTGGCGACTGCGCCCAGGAAAAAGTTGATCCCGAAGGCATACGAGAGCGCCACCCCTGGCAAAACCGCGTGGGAGATGGCATCGCCCATCAACGACATCCCGCGCAAAATGATGAAGCTGCCAATGACCCCGCAAATGATTCCCACCACGACTGATGTAAACAATGCCTTTTGCAAAAAATCATATTGTCCGATCGCATGTAAAAATTCCATTACGCAGTTACCTCGGCCTTCTCCAGAAATTGCAGTTGATGCGCGTAAGCTTTGGACATGACTTCCCGGTTCAGCACCTCATCGACTGCTCCAAACTTGATCAATTCCTTGTTCAAAAGCAGCAGCTGATCGAAATACGCATTCGCTTTGCTCAAGTCGTGGTGGACGACTACGATCGTTTTGTCCTGAAGCTGAAGCTCCTTCAAAATATGGATGATCGTTTCCTCGCTGGCGACGTCGATTCCGACAAACGGCTCGTCCAGAAGGAGCAATTCCGGTTTTTGCGCCAGTGCCCGGGCCAAAAATACGCGCTGCTGCTGCCCGCCTGACAACTCGCCGATCTGCCGCTTGGCGAAGTCCTCCAGTCCCACTTTTCGCAGACACTCCATCGCCCACAACTTTTCCTTTTTTTTCGGAAATTTGAATAATCCGACGCTTGGATATGTTCCGATGAGAACCGTATCCATCACCGTGATCGGAAACGTCCAGTCGATTTGGCTTCGCTGCGGCACATAAGCGATTTTCTTGCGCACCTCGCTTACTTCTTTGCCGTAAAACAGGACGTCTCCCTTGTCTTTTCCGATCAACCCCAACATGGCTTTGATCATGGTCGATTTGCCTGCGCCGTTCGGGCCGATGATGCCCACCATGCTGCCCTGCTCAACCGCAAACGATACACCCTGCACGACCTCAACTCCAAAATAGGAAACGTGAAGCTCTCTGACTGACACAGCACTATTCATGAGATTCCCTCCAAAAATAATCAGTCGTTTTATTCTCGCTGTTGCGCTACATCATCCGCTCTGGTTGTCCCGACTCACTTATATATGCTTATACACAAAATTGTAGTTATTAACCAATAATATTCGCCATGGCAAAATAATATGCTTGTGTATAAAAATGTTTCCCTGATGCAAAATTTACTGGAAATCGTTCTCACTGTCAACCCTTAATTTCATTTTCTAGGGAATAAAGAAAAAGCACAGCCCGCATATCACGCGCTGTGCTCTTTGTTTATTCACTTTGTCATCTGTTGGTTACACCAGTTGCAGCGAAATGTATTTGACCTCCAAATATTCTTCGATTCCTTGGTGACTGCCTTCCCGGCCGAGACCGCTTTCCTTCATGCCGCCAAACGGTGCTTGCGCGACAGATGGCCCCCCGTCGTTTACCCCGACAATGCCGTATTCCAGATTTTCCGAGAACATGAATGCCCGCGTCAACGACTGGGTGAAAACGTAAGCCGCCAGTCCGTACGGTGTCGCATTCGCGCGTCTGATGACGTCCGCGTCGTCGGAGTACGTGCTGACAGGAGCAATCGGCCCGAACGTCTCCTCTTGCATGCAGAGCATTTCGTCTGTGACCTCCGAGAGCACAACAGGCTTCAAGAAATAGCCGACCGCACCTTCCAGCTCCGGATTGCCATGCAGCACAGCCCCTTTGGAGATAGCGTCGTCTACCTGCTGCCGGACTTTTTTGACCGCTCTGTCATCGATCAGCGGGCCGATCTCGACATGGTCCTCTGTCCCGACACCTACGCGCAGCGCAGCGACCGCTTCTGTCAGCCTTTGCAAAAATGGTTCTTTCACAGCCTCGTGCACGTAAATCCGGTTGGCGCAAATGCACGTTTGCCCGGCGTTGCGGAATTTGGACTGGATCAAGCCTTTGACAGCCGCTTCGAGATTCGCGTCTTCTGCCACGATGAACGGCGCCAAACCGCCCAGCTCCAGAGACAGCTTTTTCACGGTGTCCGCCGCTTTTTTCATCAAGAGCTTGCCCACAGGCGTCGATCCGGTAAACGTCAGCTTTTTCACGCGAGAATCTTCCATCCAGACGTCGACCACTTCTCCCGCCCGCGAAGTAGTGACGATGTTGATTACACCTGCGGGGATGCCAGCCTCCTCGGCGCATTCCGCCAGCAACAGCGCCGTCAACGGCGTCTGTTCCGCTGGCTTGGCTACGGCCGTGCAGCCTGCGGCAAGCGCCGGAGCGAGCTTGCGCGCGATCATTGCCGCCGGAAAGTTCCACGGAGTAACCGCAGCCACGACACCGACAGGCTGCTTCTGGACGATGATCCGTTTGGAGACGGCAGACGACGGGATCGTCTCCCCGTAAATCCGCTTCGCTTCTTCCGCGTACCATTTGATGTAGCTGTTGGCATACTGCACCTCGCCCCGCGCTTCTGCAAGCGGCTTGCCCTGCTCCATCGTCATCACGTAGGCGATTTCATCGAGTCTGGCTTCAATGGCCTGATGCCAGCGCTCCAGAAGAGTGGCCCGCTCGTAAGCCGTCGTTTTCGACCAGCTGTCAAAAGCGGCTTGCGCGGCATCGACTGCCTGCTTCGCTTCTTCCGCACCCGCGTCCGGCACACTGCCAATCGTCGCGAGCGTCGCCGGATTTTGCACGATCATGCGCTTGTCCAATGTCAGCCATGTTCCATTCACGTAAATCCCTTTGTTCCACTCTTGTTGTTGTTTCACGCCGCTTTTTCCTCCTGTTCATTGGCTGTAAACAATTTCTCTTTTTCTCCGCGCAACCAATCTTTTCCATATAATAAAACGCACAGCAAAATTCCCGCGCCAAAAGCCATCGCTGCCCCTTTGATCACCAGAATGGCTCCGACGACTCCGGCGATCCCCAAATCGCGCTGGCTACGCGCCTGCATCACGCCAATTCGCACGCTGACGTAGCCTTGCACGAGCAAGGTCAATGCCACTGCAACACCGAGAATCGGCTGAACGAGGCTGACGATCGGCAACAGCAGCAGACCTGTATTCGTTCCCCAGCGGAAAGAGCCTGCGCCCCCGAAAAAGGAGTTCATCGCCTGCTTGCCTTTTTTGAACCGCTCCACGACCACGACCTGCATCGCTGCCCACATCGGGCCGCACATCGTAATATCCGGTCCGATCAGGCTCATCAGCATGTTGCGTCCGCCAAAAATCATGTGCGCCCGGTCAGGATTGTAGTCGACTTTTTCATCGAGACGCACCTGGTCAGATTCGGATAACAGCGCTTTCGTTTTCAGCACATCGCCAAAGACGACAAGGTAAGTCGCGAACACCGCAGGAAGCGCCGTGATGAAAAAGGACAGCGCCGGCAGCCCCAAGCCGAAGACCGTATACTGCGACCAGAGCGTGGCGAAGTCCGGTTGGCTGAATCCCCACTGAATATCCGGCCACTTCGCTTCCCCGAAGATCGGCGCTACGAATACCGCCAACAAAATCGCAGGCAAAATCCCCAAATTGCCGAGCAGCGCCCACAGCTTGCCTTTTTGCTTCAATCCTTCAAAATGCTTGGAAAATACGAGATAAAAGCAGAAACCGATACAAATCGCAATCGTGTACGGGAACAGGTCGAACTTCCCGCCTTTTTCAAAAATCGAGGTGATCGCGCCAATCCCCGCGCCGAGGATAATGCCTGATTTGATCGCGTTCGGCACGAAGTTGACTACCCGTTTGGCAAGCCCGGTGACGCCCAAAATAATCGATAGCAGCCCGAGCGTCAACTGGAAGGCAATCAGGGCGTACACCCGATCCGGCCCTTCGGGAAATTGCCCGACAAACAGCACGATCAACGGAATCGCAGGGGTAATCCAGCCCGGAATGACCGGATCGCCCAGCAAGTGGTGCAGCAAATACAAGAAGCCATTTAAAATGACGACAGCCAAGCCGACCTCAAACGGCATGCCAAGGTGATCGGCAAGCAACGTGATGGCGCCGAGATCGACGGCGCACATCAGCAATCCTTGCAAGTAATCAGGCCATTCAAAACGATAATGCACGAACGGCAGGCGAATTTTGAACGGGCCAACCGGAATATACGGAGTCTCTGCACCATCTTTGCGTTGCTTCCACTTCATGTGATATCCCCCTCTTAGTAAGCTGCGCGATATATATCTTCTATGTCTTTTTTCCGCAAGGTGCGGGGATTGTTTTTCAAAAGCCGGGTCTGCTTCATCGCTTCTTCCGCCATCTCGGCAAGCGCTGTCTCAGGGATGTTGAACTCGCGCAACGACTGGGGAATTTCCACGTAACGGCACAGACGCGTCATCGCTTCGATCGCTTTTTCCGCCGCTTCATCCAGGCTCAGGCCAGTTGTATTTTCTCCGAGCGCCTGGGCGATGTCTCCCAGCTTTTCCAGGCAGGCGATCTTGTTCGTGCGCATCACGTAAGGCAAAAGCAGCGAGTTGCTGACGCCGTGCGCCATGTGGAAGCGTCCGCCGAGCGGGTAAGCCAGGGCATGTACAGCTCCTACCCCTGCATTTCCGAAGGCAAGACCCGCCATCAACGCGGCTGTAATCATGGCTTCGCGCGATTCGATGTTGTCCGGGGCCGCGTACGCTTTTGGCAGGTGAACAGCGATCAGCTTCATCGCGCCAATCGCCAGCGCGTCCGTGACTGGGGAGGCAAACTTGGAAATATAGGCTTCCACTGCATGCACCAACGCATCCACGCCGCTCGCAGCGGTAACACTCGGCGGGCACGTCAGCGTCATCATCGGCGAGACGATAGCGACATCCGGCAGCAAGTAAGGGCTTACAATTCCTTTTTTTACTTGCTCCTTCGTATCGGACAAAATCGAGATATTGGTCACTTCCGAGCCTGTTCCCGCTGTAGTCGGAATCGCGATCAGCGGCAAGCCCGGCTGCTTGACCAGATTCGTGCCAAAATACTGTTCGATGCTGCCCTCATTAGTCGCCATGACCGCAGCCGCTTTCGCAATGTCGATCGCGCTTCCTCCGCCGACCGCAATCAGCCCGTCGTAGCTTCCTGCGCGAATCATGCTGACACACAGGTCGACGATTTCGATTTCCGGCTCCGGATTGACGTCCGGGAAGATGCCTGCCTTCATCGGCAAAAGCTCCTCGACTTGTGCCACCACCCCGGCCTGAATCAAAATATGGTCGGTGACGATCAGCGGACGCTGCACCCCCAGCCGGGCGACTTCCTCTGCAAGCAATGTCAGCGAATCGCGGCCTGTGACCAGCTTGTTCGCAGCAGCAAATGTAGAAATGTTCATGTTGTCACTCTCTCCCTTCTCTGTGCTGCCACTTAAAAGCAAATCCCGTGCCAAAGCCTTAAAATTCGCTGCACCCAACCTCGTTTGCTCCCGGCGAAATGGTAGATTTCCGCTCGCAAAACCACCTTTTCTCACATGTTCGTCACATTTTTCGCTCTCGCTTTGCCCGGAACAAAAAGCAACCGTTTTCATCCGATCACCGATCATGTTTCAAATCAAAATACATCATATTGATTTGCTTTCGAATCAAATTGTTGTTGATTCTTGCCATCTCCCTTGTTTGTTGGACTTCAATCGGTCAAAAATGTTTTATGCTTAAAATAGTCTGTCAATTGGCAATTTTCGTTTGACAAGCTATTTGGAATAATTTACTATCAAAAGAACGCATGCGAATATCTATCGCGGATGAATATTGCGGGAGAGACTAAACTTACCGTTTAGCACCGAAGGAGCAAATCCTGACCCCCAGGACAAATCTCTCAGGTAAAAGGACCGCAATGGGACGCATCTCTGGAGAGAGCCATTGGCCACCAAAGGAGTTAAACACTCTCAGGTAAAAGGACAGAGGAAAATAGGAACCAGCCTATTTTTCCCGTTCCTTTTTTTATTGGCGAAAAATAGGATTGCTGCTAGAAATCGCTGCGCTTTCAGGGGAACAGCCACATCCCCACTCGGGCAAACAAGGAGGGAGCAACCGGAAGCAAACAGCAAAAAATAAGGACTCACTGAAAAATGTAAGCGTTTTTTTCGTTGGAAGTAACTTAATGATGTATTTATTCTGTACAGCTATGTTACTATGAGAATTATAAAGAACCATAAACTTTTGCGAAGAAAAAGTCGTCGAGCAAGTAGTTGTCTTTCCAAGTAACTGTGCAGAATCAGACAGAGAGAAAGAGGGGGATCACATGGAACAACAAAAATTGGCGAGAGGTCTGAAAAACAGACACGTTCAACTCATCGCAATCGGTGGAGCCATTGGTACCGGACTATTTCTGGGTGCGGGAAAATCCATTCACCTCGCCGGGCCATCCATTTTGTTTGCGTACCTGATTACTGGGATTATTTGCTTTTTGATCATGCGCTCGCTCGGTGAACTTCTCCTGAGCAACCTGAACTACCATTCCTTCGTCGACTTCGTAAAAGACTACCTCGGAAACATGGCTGCGTTCGTCACAGGCTGGACGTATTGGTTTTGCTGGATTTCGATTGCCATGGCCGATTTGACGGCTGTCGGCTTGTACACACAGTATTGGTTTCCGGGAGTGCCGCAATGGATGCCGGGGTTGATTGCCCTCGTAATTTTACTTTTCATGAACCTGGCAACCGTGAAGCTGTTCGGAGAAATGGAGTTTTGGTTCGCGCTGGTAAAAGTCATCGCGATTCTCGCCTTGATCGTCGTCGGTATCGTCATGATCGTCAAAGGCTTCTCCACCAACTCCGGCGCTTCCAGCTTCACGAACTTGTGGAGCCATGGCGGGATGTTCCCGAACGGAATCAACGGCTTCTTACTTTCGTTCCAGATGGTCGTCTTCGCGTTCGTCGGCATTGAGCTGGTCGGACTGACTGCCGGAGAGACAGAAAATCCTGAGCGCGTCATTCCAAAAGCGATCAACAACATTCCGATCCGCGTCTTGCTGTTCTACGTCGGTGCGCTGATCGTGATTATGAGCATCTACCCATGGAGTGCGATCGTTCCGACAGAAAGCCCGTTCGTGCAAGTGTTTGCCGCAATCGGAATTGCTGCCGCTGCGGGAATCGTCAACTTTGTCGTACTGACCTCCGCCGCTTCGGCATGTAACAGCGCCGTCTTCAGTACAAGCCGAATGGTCTACTCTTTGGGCAGAGAACAAAACGCGCCTGCGGCCATGACCAAGCTCACGACTCGCCAAGTTCCTGCCAATGCCCTGTTCTTCTCTACCGTCGTCATTCTCATCGCCGTTGTATTGAACTACATCATGCCAGAAGGCGTCTTCACGCTGATCACGAGTGTCTCGACGGTTTGCTTCCTGTTCATCTGGGGCATTACGGTCATTTGCCACCTGAAATACCGCAAGACAAGACCAGAGCTGGCAGCGCAAAACAAATTCAAAATGCCGCTCTATCCGTTTGCCAATTACTTGATTCTCGCTTTTCTCGCGTTCATTCTCGTCGTGCTCGCACTTGCTGAAGACACGCGCGTTGCCTTGTTCATCACACCTGTCTGGTTCATCATGCTCGTGGTGATTTACAAGCTGCGCAAAGCGAAAGTCGATCAGGTCAAAATTGCCGAAAACTCGTAAGCGGTAAGCGACACAACCAAAAACCACATTCATGAACGAATGTGGCTGCATGAGTAAAACAAACATCCCGCGATGGCGTCAGGCGCTCGCGGGATGTTTTCCTATTCGTTCAACTCCGGTTCGCTGCCGATGTGCAGCTGCCACTTTTTCATCTTCTGGACGAGCGCACTTTGGCTGATCCCAAGCGCTTCTGCTGCCAGTCTGGTCGTCCGGTGCGTCTGGATCGCTTGGCTGATCATGCTGCGCTCCAGTCGTGCCACCGCATCGCGCAACGACGTCGGCTCCGCTTGCGGAAACACCTGTTGCAAAAAGCCGGGCAAATCTCCCACGTCAATCGTGTTGTGAAAAGTCGTGACAACCAGCCGCTCGACCAGGTTCGCCAGCTCCCGGATGTTCCCCGGCCAACTGTAGTTGGTCAGCCACTCGTAACACTCCAGCGTCATCGTTTTTTGCTCGTTGTACTTTTCGTTGAATTTTTCCAGATAGGACTCAAGCAGCGGGACAATCTCTTCCCGGCGCTGCCGCAGCGGTGGAACCTCGAAAGTGACGATGTTCAGCCGATAGTACAAATCCTCGCGGAACAACCCTTCCCGCACCAGCGTAGCCAAATCCCGATGAGTCGCCGTGATGATCCGCACATCTACATGTCGCACTTGCGTGGAGCCGACGCGCATGAATTTGCTTTCCTCCACGACCTTCAACAGCTTGACTTGCAGCTCCAGCGGCAAATCGCCAATCTCGTCGAGAAAAAGCGTACCGCGATGGGCGCTTTCCAAAATGCCGACCTTGCCTTGCTTGAGCGCTCCCGTAAACGCACCCGGCTCGTAGCCAAACAGCTCAGCCTCCACCAGATGGCCCGGGATTGCCGCGCAGTTCAACTCCATAAAAATTTCGTTGGCTCGACTGCTCCTGGCGTGGATGTATTTCGCAATCATGCTTTTCCCTACACCCGTCTCGCCCTGCAACAAAATTTTTGCATCTGTCTTGGCGACCTTGTCAGCCAGGCGGAAAAGCGAGCGCGTCGCTGGCCCGAGCACAACATCTTCCAGCCCCATCTGATCGGCAGGGGGCACATCGCTTTGCAGCAGCTTTTGACTATCCAGCTCGTGCTTCAAGCGGATCAGCTCGGTGATGTCCCGGACACTGCTGATGATGTATAAAATCTCGCCTGCGGACGACAGCACAGGCGTCGCGGAAACGATGATTTTGCGGCTGTTGCGTATCGTCTGGATCAGCGTCACGGGCCTTCGCGTGCGGATCGTCTCCAGCGAAGCGGACACGGAGATCATGCCTTGCTTGATCAAATCGCCCATATGCTTGCCGATGACCTCTTCTTCGCGAATCCCGGTAATGCGCTGGTACGCCTGGTTGATGAACAAAGTAATGCCCGCTCCGTCTGTAATGTACACGCCGTCATACAGCGCATTGAACACGATTTGGCAGATCGGACTCTCGAAAAAAGCGTGAAGCTGCGCCTGCGAGCTTGCCTGCCGCTTTCGATCCGGCAAGCTCACTTCCGGCACCACGTATTCGACAATCGGCCGCGTCAATTCCCCGCGATGAATCGCATGGGCGATCGCTTCTACCGTCAAATAGCCGATAAATTCGTCTTCTTCACTGTATACTTCCTGCACTTCGTTCCGGTCTGGCGTAAAATGGGCGACGGCTTCCTCGACCGTCATCGTTGGACGCAATGGATGCATGTGCGATTCTCTCCATGATGTCATGACCTGATCTCGCTCTCTTCAAATGGTTCCAATATTCCTTCGATCTTTATTCCTTGCTTGCGTTTGAGAAAAGCCATAAAAGGAAAATAAGAAATAAGACTGATAACCGCGGCGCCAAAAGTATAGACGATGACAGTGCCTGCCGCATTCGCCAGGCCGGCAAGCAAGCTGTCCCACATGCCGCTTGCTCCTGAATGTCCCTCTGTGGCACGCATCAAAAACAGAAAAAGCAGTTGAACAAGTCCGATCAAGAGACCCAGTGAAAAACCGGCTCCCACACATAGTTTGAGGTAGGAAGATATTTTCAAGTATTTCACTTTCCATACGGTGTACATGACTGTCACCCCTTCCTCTCTATTTTACTAGATGAATCGGGAGCAAGCCGCGCTTTTTCCGGAAGATTTTGAGATTTGTGTTGTAAAATGAAAACAACGTACATCACAGATTGCGAGGTCGTTCATGAAAACTTTTCACGTCAGCCATGCCCGAAAACTGACCATTCTCATCCTCCTGATCATCGTGGTCGCCTTCTCCCTGTCCGGCTACATCATGCGCTCCCAAACCAACCGGATCATGAAAGTCGAGATTGAGAACAAGCTGACCCTGCAAAGCCAGGCTCTGGCCGAACGGATGGACGCTTTCTTTGCGCAAAAAGCGTTGCTGATCAGGCAAATGAGCACCAACCAGGCAATCTTGCGCTACCTGCAAACCGTGCAGACGCGAGAGCATGCCTTCACCAGCCCGCATTACTTGGACGTAGCGACCGCATTGGACGGCATCCAGCGGCTGGACCACAACCTGGGTCTTGTATGGGTTTCCAGCAATGCGGGCAACTTCACGATCGGCAACACCGACACGCTCTCAGGAAAAGACTGGTCGCTCACCAAACGCCCCTGGTATCCAGACGCCGTCCGTTCCAATGACGTCGTTTTTTCCGAGCCGTACGCCGATTATCTCACGAAAAAAATGGTGACCAGCGGCACCATGAAGATTGAGGAAAACGAAAGGCTGCTGGGCTTCGTCGCCATCGATATTTTGCTCGACGACATTCCGCAAATGCTCGGCACGTACCCGATCGGGGAATCGGGCTACGCCATCCTGGTTTCCAAAGACGGAACGATCATGTACCATCCAAATCCCGAGCTTGTCAGCCGACACAAGCTGACGGAACAACCAGGCGATCTGGCCAAAATCGGACAAGGCATGGTCGCTGGACAAAAAGGATTGCAACTCGTCTCCATCGACGGCAACAACTATTACATCGGCTACTCCCCTGTCTCTTCCACGGGCTGGTCTGTCGCAGCCGTACTGCCTGCCAGCGAAGCGCTCGGACAATTGAACTCTGTACAAGACTTGTCCAGCCTGATTACCAAAGTTTCCATTTTCGTTCTGGTCAGTCTGCTCTCGCTTTTGCTGCACTTCATGTTGAAGGAACAGCGGCGGATTCAGGCCGAACTGCGGGCAGCCAAGGAAGAAGCGGAGGAAGCGAGCAAGGCGAAAACCGACTTTTTGGCGCGGATGAGTCACGAAATCCGCACCCCGCTCAACGGGATCATCGGACTGTCCCAACTGATGCAGAAAACGGTGATGACGGTGATGCAAAAAAATTACTTGGACAAGGTGCTGTCTTCCTCCCAAGTATTGCTCCGCCTCATTAACGAGATTCTCGACTTTTCCAAGATCGAGGCTGGCAAGCTGGAGCTGGAAAAGGCAAGCTTTGACCTCGACGATTTTGTCCGGCGGCTCTCGCATATGCTGAGCATTTACCTCGGGACGAAGCAAATCGAAATCATTCTCGATCTGCCGCCGAAAATGTTGCCCAAACTGATCGGGGACCAGCATCGGCTGGAGCAAGTGTTGCTCAATCTGTGCCACAACGCCATCAAGTTTACCGAGCAAGGATACGTCTCTGTGCGAATCACGCTGGAAAAAGAAGAAGGACGACTGCTGTACTTGCATTTTGCCGTAGAGGATACAGGCATCGGCATGTCGGAAGATCAGCTCGACAAGCTGTTTGAACCGTTCACACAGGCAGATGGCACGACGAGCAGAAAATACGGCGGCACCGGACTTGGTCTGGTCATCTCGCGCAGTCTCGTCGAGATGATGGGCGCCACTCTCGAAGTGACTAGCGCAATCGGCAAAGGAAGCTGCTTCTCCTTCACCCTCCCGTTTGAACACGCGCCCTGGCTGGAAAGCGAAAGCCCTGGCTCCATGCTGCCACCAGGCTACGAAGGCCAGCGTGTCCTGATTGTGGAAAATCACGACAAAATGCGAAGCAGCATGGCTGACATGTTGTTTGGCCTAAACTTTTCGCCTATCTGCGTCGCCACCTGGCGAGAGGCTTTCGAGCTGTTGGAACACGCTGAAGCGCACAACCCGTTTCGCTTTGTGTTCGTCGACATGGAAGCGGAAGACATGTACGGCGTAGAATCGTTGCAGCGGCTGCACGCGCTCGCCGAGCTATGCGACGCAGCGACAATTGCCATGACGACAGAGTACGGCCGCGACGAGCTGGCCTCCCTGGAGGAATCCGCCCAGCCTGACGCTGTTCTGATCAAGCCGATTAACCGGATGGATGTAGCGCGCGCGATACTGGGGGCACAGGAGCACAAGGAAACACATGTGACCGAGACTTTGCAGAAGCCGCAGTCCGCTCCTTACGAAAACGTCCTCTTCCCCGGATATCGCGGCAAAATTTTGCTGGCAGAGGACAACGAGATCAATCAGCTGGTAGCGGTCGAGTTCCTCCGGCGCGAAGGTTACGCTGTGACCGTTGCCAAAAACGGGCAAGAAGTGCTGGAGCTTTTGGAGACGAGAAAATGGGATCTGATTCTCATGGATGTCCACATGCCGGAGATGGACGGTTGTGAAGCGACGATCCGCATCCGCCAGCACAAACAGTACGCCAGCCTGCCCATTATTGCGATGACGGCGAGCGTCATTAAAGCCGAACACGACAATTGCTACCGTTCGGGGATGAACGGCGTCATTACCAAGCCGATTCATTTGGGCGAGATGAAGGAAACATTGAAGCGAGCAATTCCCGTACCTTGTCTGGATGTTTCGCTCGCACTGGAGCGACTGGATGGAAAAATCCCGATATACACGCAAATTCTCCGTTCATTCACTAAAGAATATTCGGATTTTACATCAAACCTCCAAACGGCGTTTCTCGCAGGAAACTTCCAGGAAGCAAGAAGAATGATTCACACTCTCAGTGGTGTTGCGGGAAATTTGTCTGCACAAAGATTGCTTCTTTTATCAAGAAAAATGGAGGCGCAGCTTTCTGCTTCTGTAAATCCGAACGATTATCAAGAATTTATGAGCGAACTGGAATGGCAGTTGAACGAAGTGTTAGCGTTAGCAAACGAATGGCAAGAAACTCTGGCAATCTCCTAACATTTTTTTAGCATTTTTCATGAAATTAGGTCCATTCTCCTCGCTTTTTTGCTAAAATATGAGAAAAGTATTAGGAAAAAACGAAAAATTGCTAGCTCTTTCCCATTTTTACGAATAACTTTCTCCCAGAAAGAGTGAGGAATCTGATGTACAACCTATTGATTATCGAAGACGATCAGATTATGGGCGAAATGCTGGCCATGTATTTAACCGAAGAAGGCTATTCTGTAAAAATAGCGGATCATGGACAGAAAGGCTTGGACATGGCGCAATCATTTGCTCCAGATGTCATCCTCGTGGACATGATTCTGCCGGATATGAGCGGTACCAGGATATGCAGCGAGCTGCGCACCTTTTCCGTTGCTCCCATCCTGATTGTCTCGATGAAGACAGACGTATCCGATCGCGTAGAGGCTTTGCAAGCTGGAGCGGACGATTATATTTGCAAGCCTTTTTCCTTGCGAGAGATTTCCGCAAAAATCGGAGCCATGATCAGACGAACCCACCAATACCAACAGCCTGCTGCCCCAGAAAGCGGGGAACAGGCTGACACAGCAGTCGCGAGTTCCGAGAATACTTTCCTGCTCGATTTGGAGCGCAGGGCGATCTTTGTCAATCAGTTTCACGTCGAAACGACTTTTTCCGAATTTGAGATTATGCGTCTGTTCATTACAAATGAGGGAAAAGTATTCAGTCGGGAGGAATTGCTCTACGAACTGCGCGGTTTCGATTCTTTTGTGACAGATCGGGCCATCGATGTTCACATCGCCAACCTGCGCAAAAAAATCGAAGACAATCCGAAGGAACCGAAATACATCCGCACCGTTTGGGGTGTAGGATACAAGTTCGTTTCTAAAAACTAGCAGACAAATGGCATCGTCTCCTGCGAGATGGTGCTATTTTTTTGAGATTATTTCACACTATCCTAATACATAGACAGAAACTTATCTAATACATCCCGTGCATAATCAATCCCAGAAGAAATGGACGCAAAATGGAGGGTAAATAAAACATGGAGTTTACATCGTTACTGACGAGCGAGGATCTGGAGCACAAGCTGAGACTGGCCAATGATTTGCAAGAAGCAGTACGGCTTGAACAGCTGACTTTGCATTACCAACCGCAGTTCGAAACCGTCTCTGGCAACGTACGCGGTTTTGAAGCTTTGCTCAGATGGCACCATCCGCTCTTCGGACCGATCTCCCCTACGGAATTTATCCCGCTCGCCGAAGAGATCGGACTGATTTATTCCATCGGTGACTGGGTCATCCAGACCGCTTGCCAAAAAAACAAGCAAATTCAAGAAAAGTACATGCCCACTTCCGTCATGTCAGTCAACATCTCGGGCCTGCAATTGCAAGACTCTCTCTTCTTCGATCGGGTATGCGGCATTTTGCAGAAAACAGCTCTCTCCCCTCAATCATTGGAGCTGGAATTGACAGAACGGGACAGAATCTCGCTCAAGGACAGACGGATCGATACTTTGAAAAAATTCGCTAACCACGGCATCAAAATCGTATTGGATGATTTCGGGACGGAATACTCCTCGCTTGAATACATCACGACTCTCCCCCTCTCAACTATTAAAGTCGATCGGTCATTTGTCGCTCATATTGCCAATCATTATGAAGGAACGGTACTCGTCGAATGGATCATTTCACTGGCGCGCAAACTGGGGCTCACTGTCGTCGCTGAAGGCATCGAGACGTTTGAACAGCTCCATAGCCTGCAAAAGTGGAAATGTGATTTTGTGCAAGGCTTTCTGATCAGCAAACCGTTGCACGAAAGCGAGTTGCCCCTGTTTTTCCGCAAAGTAGAATGGAAGCAGGAAAACAAGTTTCTGCATACATGATGAAAAAGCTTCGGTTACCGAACCGAAGGCACCCTCCTCTCATTCAACCAGCTTTACCAATCGGCACAGATCATAGAGAGCATGGATTCCGCGCATTTGCCAGCAGTTGACCCGATGCAAATACTGCAAGAAGTCCGTGGCGATTTTTCTCGCCTCTAAAACATCGTCTTCCCTCATGTGAGCAATGGCATTTTTCAGCTCTACAACCGTTGGCGAATACACCTGCGCGCGCAACGCTTGCAAAAGCATAATTTTTCGGATATGCGAGCGATTGAACAACCGATAGCCATTTTGCGGATCGCGCGTGGTTGTAATCAGCCCTGTTTTCTCCCAATGGCGAATCGTCGAGCTGGGAAGCCCTGTTTTTCGGGAAGCTTCCTTGATCGTCAGCCACGCTTCGCCAGACTCTGCTTGCGTTTGCTTGCCATCCAGCTCGCAGAACATCCGCATGTTGCTTTCTGCCAGTTGCTTGTCCCGTTGCAAAAGGGCTTGCACCTCATTCACGCGCCATAGCGCCGCATCGAGCTGCCTTGCTTGAACGTTCCGCACAACTTCCGCAGTCACCTCCATCCCGAACCCGGGCGACATAGCCTGTATACAAGTAAAATAGGCAACGTGCTCGGCGGTATACAAACGATAGCCGCCCGCAGACCGTTCCACTGGCGGAACAAGTCCTTGCGCTTCGTAGTTGCGCAAGGCGCTTGTGCTCAGCTTCAATTTTCGCGCAATGTCAATCGGCCGCATTTTTTCGTGGACCCCTCTCTTCATTTGTTCCTGGTTTAAAGCTCGCTTATAACGTTTGAGCAACTCTCCCCTATTTATTCAACAAAACTTCTGATCAAACCTTCGAATTAGCATCCATGTTGTAAGATGAAAAGGAAAAATGTCCTCGTTAGTGATGCGCATATCGAAGGAGGGGTTTCCCATCGTCTTTGACCTGTTGGAAATGGAATTTGAACGCCAAGTTACCAATCTCGTTGCAAAAGGGTATCCTAGCATTGCCCGGATGACAGAGAGCGCTTTCCGCAAGCAACTGGAACCGTTGAAGGACAAAGCAGCCTCGCTTCCTCCGTGGACAAATGAGACGGAACTGCCTGAAGGTTATGCTCCTTTTGCCCTCGTCGTAAAAAGCGAGTGGGTCGACAGCAGCCGTGCCATCCAGCTCGTGGAGCGCCAGAAAAAGGCGGGCTTTAGCGTCATGGATGAGCAGGATATGTGCCGCTTCAAGCCGATCGATGGAATCGCGTTGCCTGCCGGAGTCGCCTATCTTTTGGCTGACATTGATACCGGAGGACAAACGCTCAACGTCACGCCGAACGACGCCCTGCCCCGCCTTTTGGCCCAAGGGCGCTCTCCGCTTACTCTGGAGGAAGGCATTGCCCTCGTTACCCACTTTCCTGAGCTGTTGAAAAAGAACAACGGTTTTTCCCTGCTCGGCTCCCGTTGTGGCGATCGGCGCGTAACGGCCCTATGGATCAGTCAAGGCAAGCCGAAGCTCGGATGGTGCTGGGCAGGTAACCCGCATACGTGGCTAGGCTCAGCCTCATGTCTGGAGCGCATAGGAACGGACAGCGTCGCAAACGAAAAAAACCTTGAAGGCAGCTTTAAGGTTTGCTCCCACAACAGCTAACGGTTTTACTTTAGCGTAACTCCGTTGGTGACATGTGCTTCCACCTGGGCAATGCTTTTTCGCTACTGCCTCGTACGGAACTCCCACAAGGCTGCGCAGTTCATCTGCATCGGTCGCAAGCGCCTTTTGCAGCTGCTCAGCCCGCATTTTCCGACCTCCATCACGAACCGGACTGGATCGCTACACGCCAAGAGCGCTTGGGAACGATTCTCCTTTGTTGCTTCCATCTTCTCGGCCACACTCGGAAAAGGCAAGAAAACCGCGGTGCGCGATGTGCTTTTCGCAAGCGATTATTTCCAGCGAAAAAAGGGGATGCCTCATGCATCCCCCTTTTGCTATACCATCATTTTGCAAATATCGTTCGTGAACGCGACCGGATCTTCAATCGGCAAGCCTTCGATCAGCAGCGCCTGATGGTAAAGCACCGCTGTGTACAAATTCACTTTTTCCTTGTCTTGACCGAAAGCGGCCTTCAGCGACTGGAACACGTCATGGTTCACGTTGATCTCCAGCACCTTTTGCGCTTTCACGCCTTGGCTGTTCGGCATGGCGTTCAGCACTTTTTCCATCTCGATCGTGACATCGCCTTCTGTCGACAGGCAGACTGGATGGGATTTGAGACGCTTGGATGCTTTTACGCTTGCAACTTTGCCTTCGAGCAGGCTCTTCATGTAAGCGAACAGCTCCTGGTTGTCTTCATTTTCAGCGTCTGCCGCCTTGTCCTGCTCGTCTGGTTCAATTCCCAGATCGGCGCTGGAGACGGAACGGAACTCCTTGTCTTTGTAGGTGCGCAGCATCTTGATCGCGAACTCGTCGATATCCTCTGTGAAGTAAAGGATTTCATAGCCTTTGTCGGATACCAGCTCGGTTTGCGGCAGTTTTTCGATGCGCTCGTTGGATTCCCCTGTCGCATAGTAGATGTACTTCTGGTCTTCCGGCATTCTCTCGACGTACTCGGCCAGCGTCACCAGCTTTTTCTCTTTGGAAGAGTAGAACATGAGCAAGTCCTGAAGCGTGTCCTTGTGTGTGCCAAAATCGCTGTATACGCCGTATTTCAGCTGTCTGCCGAACGCTTCGTAAAACTTTTCGTACTTCTCCCGCTCATTTTTTTGCATGCTTTGCAGTTGGCCCTTGATTTTGCTGGAGATGTTTTTCGCGATCAGCTTCAACTGGCGGTCATGCTGCAGCATTTCCCTGGAAATGTTGAGAGACAGGCTTTCCGAATCGACCATCCCTTTGACGAAGCTGAAGTAATCTGGCAGCAGGTCAGCACATTTGTTCATGATCAGTACACCATTGGCGTACAGCTCCAGACCTTTTTCATACTCTTTGGAGTAGTAGTCGAACGGAATGCTTTCCGGGATGTACAAAATCGCCTGATAGACGACCGCTCCATCCGCGCTGACGTGAACGTGCGCAAGCGGCTTGTCGAAACCGTAATGCTTGCTTACATAAAACTGTTCGTAGTCTTCGTCAGTCAGCTCGTTTTTGTTCTTGCGCCAGATCGGCACCATGCTGTTGACCGTCTGCTCTTCTTGCACTTCCTCAAACTCGCTGTCGCTGCCTTCTTTCGGCTGATGCTTCGTCACGTCCATCTTGATCGGGTAGCGAATGAAGTCCGAGTATTTTTTGATAATCGCCTTCAAGCGATACTCTTCCAAAAACTCATCGTAGCGTTCTTCTTCCGTATTCTCTTTGATTTTGAGAGTGATCGTAGTGCCGACCTCATCTTTTGCATAAGGCTCGATGGTATAGCCATCGGTTCCGCTGGATTGCCATCTGTAGCCTGTGTCTGCCCCCAGCGCTTTGCTCGTGACCGTTACGACGTCAGCGACCATGAAGGCAGAGTAGAAGCCCACCCCGAATTGCCCGATAATATTGTAGCCGTCTTTGGCATCGTTTTCTTTTTTGAAGGCAAGGGAACCGCTTTTGGCGATCACGCCCAAGTTGTTTTCCAGCTCTTCAGCGGTCATGCCGATTCCCGTATCGGTAATCGTCAATTCGCGGGCAGCCTTGTCCACGCTAATTTTAATGAAGTAATTGTCTTTATCGAACACCAGCTGATCATCCGTCAGCGAGCGGTAATAGATTTTGTCAATCGCATCGCTTGCGTTGGAAATCAGCTCACGCAGGAAAATCTCTTTTTGCGTGTAAATGGAGTGGATCATCATTTCCAACAGTCGCGTCGATTCAGCCTGAAACTGCTTTTTTTCCATCGGCCATTCTCCCTTCTATTTTGCCACACACAATTGTTAGCACTCTCACCGCGAGAGTGCTATCCACTATTTTTTATAACAGTCCTAGATTTTTCTGTCAATATACCGCCCCTGTTTTTTGTAAATTATTCCCTGATCGCCGCACAAGCTTTTTGCCCAAAAGACCAAAAGAAAAAGGACCATCGTTCTCAATGGTCCCTTCTCTCTTTCCCTACTCTGCTTTTGCATGAGCCGCATACGCCTCGGCTGCGATCGCCAGAAAATAGGCAAGTCCTGTCTGCTGCCCCTCCAGCATCTGCAAATGGAAGTCGTCTTGCAGGAAAAACCGAGTCTGCCCGGCAAACTCGTACGGAGTAAGCGAATGCCCGTGCTCATGCATAAAGCGCAGATGCTCCCCGATCAACTGATGCAGCTTCGCATCCGTATGCTTGACTCCATCGCGCAATGCGGCAGCCATCTGCGCCATGAACCGTTCGGCTTCCTGCGCTTGTTCATTCATCTTCGCCACGTCGATGGAAGCTTCCTGTGCCAGATCGTATCCGTACGTTTCCTGCAAATGCTCGCTTTGCTCCTGCAGGGCTGCTCTCCACTCTTCCTCACTGCTAAACCCTTGAAACATCGCTTGGTTATCCATTCCTTTTCCTCCTCGCAGGCACGCCAGCGTTTTTTGCAGCGTGCGTATGACCTCTTCCAACCTGCTTTGTCGGGCCAAGAGCAGCTGTTCCTGTTCTTGCAACACAAGCTCTCGCTCCGGCTCTCCATCAAGCAGCTCGCGAATCTTTTGCAGCGGAAAATCCAGTTCGCAGTAAAACAAAATTTGCTGCAAACGCGCAAGCTCTTTGTCGCCGTACAACCGATAGCCCGCTTCACTGATCTCGCCCGGAATGAGCAGGCCAATCCTGTGGTAATGGTGCAACGTCTTGATCGTCACGCGGGAAAGCTCCGCTACTTCCTTAACTGTGTACAACACGCTGTCCGCCCTCCTTTCTCCTCTAGTGTAAAGACTCCCCCAAGCGGAGAGTCCAGCGTTTTTTTCATAAAAAAAGCCCCCGCAAACAGCCGCGAGGGTTGAAAAAGGTGGTTAACAGTGTATGGTAATCAGTTTTTCCAAATTTTCCATTCCTATACTTGCAGGCTCGCTGCCAAATCTGCTTTGCCATCAGTTGGCAGCCATTTCTACCGATACAGAGCAGCCTTTTTGCCTTTGCAGCCCGCTTTCCTGTTCGAGCAGCCTTTTTGCCTTTGCAGCCCGCTTTCCTGTTCGAGCAGCCTTTGGACATTCAGCCTGAGTTGGCAGCAGTCTTTTTACATGCTTGATTCTCGGCGTTTTTCAGGCAGGGATCGCCTAGTCGTCTCGCGCCTGCTCTTGCTTTATCCGACTATCCGACCGCAACCAGATCAAGCACCGCAGCGTTGACCCCGTTCAAAAACGCAAGGGCGCTCGCCTTGATAATATCGGTATCCATCGCCCGACCGGAGTACGTTTTCCCCATGTACTCGATGCGAATATTGACACGGCCTACAGCGTCTTTGCCGCGAGAAATGCTGTTGATCTTGTAATCCTTCAGGTGGACATCCAGCCCGACCAACGTTTTGATCACGTCGTACAACGCTTCGATCGGCCCTTCGCCTACTGCGCTGCCTTTCAGCATTTCCTCGCCTTTTTTCAGCTTGACCGTCGCAGTCGGGTACAAATCGTTGCTGACGACCTGGAACGACTCCAGCTCATACAGATGCTTGCTGCTATCTGCGAGCGTGCGGTGATTCGCCACCAAATAAAATACGTCGTGGTCGTACACTTCTTTTTTGGCGTCTGCCAGCTCCAGGAACTTGGCGAACAACACCTCGAAATCAGCCGCGTCGTTCGTTTCAAAGCCGAGCTTCTCAACAGCATTTTTAAAAGCGTGGCGCCCAGAACGCGCTGTCAAAATCAGCTCCATGCTGTCTGCCCCGACTTCTTCCGGCGACATGATTTCGTACACTTGCTTATCTTTCAAAAGACCGTCCTGGTGAATCCCCGACGAATGGGCAAAAGCATTCGCGCCCGTAATCGCCTTGTTCACCTGCACATCCAGACCAGTCAAATGGCTCACCAGCATCGAGGTGCGCAGCAACTCCTTCGTGTTGATGTTCGTATGGCACTGGTAAAAATTCTCGCGCACCTTCATCCCCATCACGACTTCCTCCAACGAGGCATTTCCGGCACGTTCCCCGAGTCCGTTGATGGTACACTCGACTTTTTCCGCTCCGTTTTTGATCGCGGCGAGCGTATTGGCCGTAGCCATGCCCAAATCGTTATGACAGTGGACGCTCAGGATGACATCCGGGTTGAGGTTTTTCAGGCGATCGTTGATGCGGCGGATCAAATCGCCGAACTCATCCGGCACCGCGTAGCCCACCGTATCCGGGACGTTGATCATCGTCGCTCCCGCTTTGACGACGGCTTCAATCGTACTCCACAAATATTCAAAATCGGACCGCGATGCATCCTCAGTCGAATACTGAACGTGCGGCAGCAATGTTTTGGCGTAGCGTACTGCCTCCACGCCCATTTCCATGACGGCGTCCTTGGAGCGGTTGAACTTCTTCTCTACGTGAATGTTGGACGTTCCCAAAACGATGTGAATGAGCGGGTCCTGGGCGATCTTGACACTTTCGTACACCGCATCGATGTCGCTTTTCACGGCACGGGCCAAAGCCGTGATCGACACGCTGTCACCGACACTGCGGGCAATCTCCTGCACCGCGCGAAAATCTCCCTCGGACGAAGCCGGAAAGCCCGCCTCGATGATGTCCACCCGCAATTTTTTGAGCTGTTGGGCGATCTCGATTTTTTGCTGGACGTTCAACTTCGCTCCCGGCACTTGTTCTCCATCACGCAGCGTTGTATCAAACACGATAATTTTACGGCTCATTTTCTGTTCCTCCCCAAAATGGTTTGTTTTTGCAACTCGATTTATGGAAAGCGGGGCCGGCTAAACCCGGTCTTCAGCCAGCAAAACGGTCATGACCCGTTTTATTGATCACTCGCAATCAACATCCGCTTTTCTAAAAAAACGTCGCGACGTTTTTCACGCAAAAAAACCTCGTCTCTGCGCATAGAGACGAGGTTGAACTCGCGGTACCACTCTAATTCATTTCCAAATAACGGAAACGATCTTTTTCGATGGCCATCACCATCTATCCCTGTAACGGTGGAACTCCGGCTTACCCTACATTGTCAGGCAGCTGTTCATAGACGAGTTCGAAATAAACGACATTGCCGTTTCGCACCACCCAACGGCTCTCTGAAAAGTCTTTTTATTTCTACTATTTCTAATCGCAACATTTGTTTTATCATTTTTTGTAATTATATGGGCAGAAAAATGCCACTGTCAACAAGCAAAATGCTGGATGGTCGATCAAACATTTTTGATTGAAGAAAATAAAGCGAGAACAATCCGGCGGGCAAATCGAAAAAACGCCTCCGCAAAGAAGGCGCTCGCTTTTGTCGCTGCTAAATCGTTTCCCTGTTCGACTCGCGCGTACGGTCGCGGGCAAATTCCCTTTTTTCCGCTTCCGTCCCTTCCGCAAACAGCCATCTCAGCGCATGAATAAACTTCATGGCGAAGAAAAAGCTGTCGTGCGTGCCGAGCGGATCTGTCTCGAATTTCACGTTTTGCTCCGGGAAGCCTTTGTCCAGCAAGATGCGGTACGCTGCTTTCGTCTGTGCGACCATTTCCGCTTGAATCGTCGTCTTGTGGATGCCTTCCAGCTCGCCCACGTACATGTACAGCCGATGATCGGCAGCGGGAAGCGGTGTTTCCTGCATGTGCTTGACGTAGCCCTCATACCAGAAGGAGGCGGACAGCCAGGCGCTTTTGCCAAATGTATCGGATCGCAAATAATAGGCGTGCGCACTGACCAGACCACCGAACGAACATCCGGCAATTGCCGTGTGCTCCGGTTCAGGCATCGTCGCATAATGAGCGTCGATATATGGTTTGATCTGATCGGCAAGCACTTGAATATAATCGTTCGCTCCACCGCCAAACAACACTCCGCCAGGCACCAGCGTGTCTGCCGGCCACGGCGTGTATTCATAATTGCGGTCGTGCGGCGTGATTCCGACAAAAATCAGTTCCGGCAGCTGCTTTGTGATGAACAGATGATCGAGGTAATTAAACGCATTCAGGACGACATTTCCCCCGTCCTGCACATAAAAAGCCGGATATCGCTTCGCGCCTTCTGCATAGCTGTTCGGCAAATAAATGGTCAGTTCAAAATCCGCTACTTTTTCCTTGATGATTCGATGTTGCTGCATCTTTGCACCCCTCTCCCACTCATTCCTATCAAATTATAAGGAGTAGGGCAGCGCGTTGCCATGTACTAAATCCAGATCGGAGATGGACAAAACGCCAAAAGCCGCTTGCCTGAGCTTGCCCGCCAACCTTCGCGCCCAAAAATCCCTCGCTCACGCCCCCACCTCTATCGTCGCCACTCTCCCCTGTCGATTTATTCGTCTCGTTAATCCCCTTATTGACACTCGGAATTATAACGCATAAAGTAATGGTATAATAAATCCTTCCAACAAGTTGCAGGCAGACATGCAAAAACCGGACAACCTCTGGACGCCCTGGCGCCTGGCAAGATTCGTCTTGGCAGACAAGGACTTGTTGCCGAAGGATTCGGGCGAAAATTCCAAAAACGTTGATGAGGTGGGCGCATGGCAAACGACTTGATCCAAGCAATCCAACTGCTGAAAGAGAAAGAATGGGTAGACTTGACTCATACATTCGGCCCGGAATCACCGCATTTTTCTGCCTTTGAATCAGCCGAGTTCAAAACGCTGTTTACGCATGACGACGGCTTTTTCTCGCAAAGCTTCACTTTTGCCGGACAATACGGCACGCACCTGGATGCGCCGATCCACTTTGTGCGCGACAAGCGGTACCTGGACGAGCTGGACTTGAAGGAACTCGTGTTGCCCCTCGTCGTCATCGACAAATCGAAGGAAGCCGAAGCAAACAACGACTACAGCCTGACGGTGGAAGATATTTTGCAATTCGAAGCCGAGCACGGCAAAATCGAGAGCGGCAGCTTCGTCGCCCTTCGCACGGACTGGAGCAAGCGCTGGCCCGATGTGGCGGCGTTCAACAACAAAGATGCAGATGGCAACAACCACGCTCCCGGCTGGGGCCTGGACGCCTTGAAGTTCTTGTTTGAAGAAAGGCAAATCAAAGCCGTCGGCCACGAAACATTCGACACCGACGCCAGCGTGGACTTCCAGAAAAACGGCGCGCTGCTTGGCGAGTATTACGTGCTGGCACAAGATACGTACCAGGTCGAGCTGCTGAAAAACCTGGACAAGCTGCCAGCCAAAGGCGCCGTCATCGTCAACATTACCCCCAAACCGGAAAAAGCGTCCGGATTCCCGGTGCGTTCGTTTGCGATTTTGCCTTAGTTTTTCCAAATAAAAAAGGACAGTCCGCAGTCAAAATTGACTTAGGACTGTCTTCTTTTATCGTCTACTTTTTGTCCTACTTATTTTTAGTGGATACTCCTCTGATTTCTAAATAGGAACCTAAAAACCACGCCATAAAGCCCAGAATGCACCAATAAAGAACAGCCCAAAATTCAAAGTCCCAAATATACAACCAGAATGCGAATACTATTTCGCACACAATGATTCCGAATGCATTGCCATGCTCTCTCAAATGTTTGTACGACTCTATATAATCTTTAATTTGATCATCCTTCTGTTCCTCAGATAAGCTTTCTTTATTTAGGTGGGTTTCGCCCGTCGTTACTCTCATTTTAAGAACGCTTGATTTTCTTGCTATATCCTCATTATTCGTTCTGAATTTGCTTAATTTCTCATAAAACTCCTGAATGAGACGAGAACTAAATAATAGTAAGAGAATTAATCCTACAATGATACTTATTGCAATGAGGTGCTTGTTATTTCTCCAATGATCCGCGTATTTCCCGTCCATTAACATAGGAGTAAATATCCAAGAAATGTACGACAAGAAACCTACAAAAAATACTATTCCTACGTATTTTGTCCATGATTTTGGAGGATAAAAAAATATTAATGACCTAATTCCATGCAAAATCAAAATCAGCATACTGGAAAAATACATATACAAAAATCCGGAGACTGCCAAAATAATCGCAGCCAAGATGGGAAAACCTGTCTCTGTTATCTCTATGTTTTCATTTTTCGCATCAATCAAATGATTACTCCCTATGGTTTTTAAAAGACTGTTCGCATCATCAACGCCCAGACCATAAGTCGTACTAAACAACAAGCTTTTCACATCATCTTTTATACTTTGACAGCCAGCAACATCGCACTCTGCACATAGAAAATCTGATTTGGGATAAAAAGCTTTCGTTATCAGCCCATCATAATTAATCACCAAATAAAACAAAATCACAATCCCAAAAATCGTGCCCAGCAAGTAGCGCACCAAATAAAACTCCCAAAACCGCGTCCCTCCCATGCTCCCCTCCATACTCTTTTTTCCATTTTCCATTCCGCTACACTCAACAATCATGCAAATTACCAAATATTGTACCATACTCCCAGGACTTTTGATCCAAAAAAAGAACCCCTAGTCAACCATCTGGGGGTTCCGCACTCTATTAACCTTGCTGCCTCGTCGGCGCCAGCGCTATTTCTCGGATGTTGACACTTTGCGGCTGGCTGAAGGCGAAGTAGATCGTCTCCGCTACTGTTCTTGGATCGAGGCCGCCTTCAATCGACTGTTTCCAATCGGTGTAATTCTCCTTGATCGTCTCATCGGTCGTGTAGCTCAACAGTTCCGTCTCGACAACGCCGGGGGCGATCGTCATGACGCGGACGTTGTGCTTCGCCACTTCTTCCCGCACGTTTTCGCTGATGGAATGAACGGCGAACTTCGTGCCCACGTAAGCCGCATGGTCCGCGAACGTCTTTTTGCCCGCAATCGAGCTGATGTTGATGATCGTTCCTGTCTTGCGCTCGATCATGGATGGAAGCACGGCCTGCATGCCGTTCAACACGCCGATGACATTGACCGCGTACATGTCCTTCCATTCACTGCTGTCCTGGGAACTGATATCGCCCAGGAGCATCCGTCCTGCATTGTTGACGATCGCCTCTACCGGACCAAATCGTGCCTCTGCATCGGCAATCGCCTGCTTCAACGCTGGCTCGTCAGTCACGTCAACCTGCGCCTTGATGATATTGTCTCCCTGAAATTCCTCCAGCCGCTCTACCCGTCTTGCGATCAAAAGCACGTTGAATCCTTTTTCAATAAACAAAGCAGCGGTCGCTTTGCCGATCCCGGAAGAAGCCCCGGTTACTGCTACAAATCCCGTTTTCATTCCTGTCTCCCTCTCTCCCTATCGTTTCGTGTTTCATGGTAAAGTGAGTATAAAAGGAATGCCCGCGCTTCGCTAGTAAGCACTTTGAAGTGAGCTAGTAACCTTGAGGTAAGAAAGGACGCAGCCATGACGAAGAAAAAGTACCTGAACGAATTTGACGCCACCCTGCAAATCATCCAGGGTAAGTGGAAAGTCATGATTCTTTACGAGCTGTATGAAAACTCTCCCAGACGCTTCGGGGAGCTGCACCGCTACATCCGGGATATTTCGCCCAAAACATTGACCAATCAATTAAGAGAGCTGGAAGAAGACGGCCTGGTAATTCGAACCGTCTACCCCGAAGTTCCGCCCCGCGTCGAATACGCGCTGACTGCAAAAGGACTCTCGCTCATCCCGCTTTTGGAAATGATTTGCGACTGGGGAATTGCGCACGTCGATCACGGGCAAATGGAGCGTCTGCTCTGCGACGAAACAGAAGAGAAATGACGCAGGGCGCTCTCGCTGCTACCTTTAGCCCTTTCTGGAATGCTGCAAAATTCCGCCAAGGACGGCAGCCCAATCGCCATACGGAAGCTCGTGCCCTGTCCCTTCCAGCGTCAGCAGCACAGCTCCGGGAATCGCCTGAGCAAGCGCCACTCCATGCGGATACGGAATGATCGGGTCCTCTGTGCCATGAATGACCAAAGTAGGCACCGCGATTTCTTCCGTCCGGGCCAAATAAGCTTCGCAGCCTGTGATCAGGGCATGATTGTTGATGTTTGCCATCTTGCGGCTTCTTTTAAATTCCGCCGCTGCCAACTCTCGCGTGCGCTTCTCATCCAGCGGATACTTGGAGCCGACGAGCACTTCGCACCTTGCAATGCAAAACGCAATCACCGCCTGCTCATTCGCCCAGTCGACCTCTTGCGCATTGCTGAAAAATTGTATCACCTTGTCCTCCATCGGGGGCAAATCAGGAGCGAAATTGGACGTTGCCAGCAAACTGATCGCCTGCACCCTCTCCGGGTTTCGCAAAGCGATCATCTGGGTAATAATCCCTCCCATCGACATGCCGACGATGTGCGCCCGCTCGATTTTGTAAGCGTCCAGGATGCAGATCGCATCGTCCGCCATGTCCTCGAACGTATACCCCGGATTGCCAAGCTCAAAAGTCGTGGAGCGCCCGACATCGCGATTGTCGTAGCGAATGACAAACCGGCCTGCATCCGCCAGCCGCTGGCAAAACTCTTCCTCCCACCAAACCAGTGACGCCTGAGCCCCCATAATCAGCAAAATAGCCGGATCAGCGGGGTTCCCAAAGCTCTCCGTGCAAATCTCCGCGTTCTTCACCTTCACCATTTGTTGAGTCATTCGTACATCTCCCTTCAAAGTCCGTGTTATCATTAGCTCGCTTGGCTGCTACGAGAACCAGGCAATATCGCTCGCTGCCTCTGCCAAGCTTGCACAGTTGTTTCGCTTCGCTCATCACATTTTGCCAACAAAAAAACACAGGCTGGTTGCCTGTGCTTGTGTAATCGAAACATACAAAGAAAAAGAACCGCGCAAAAAACACCCTGCTTTCCGCGCACGATGACAACAGCCACGAGAAAATGGCCGTTCCGTTCTCTTTTCCATTGTTTGTTGTTTTCCAGGGCAAACAAGTGCCGCATTCACCTGCTTTTCACGCGTTTTCACACGCTTACGCACTTGCGCCCTGCAAACAGGTTACCTGAATGGCAAACCATTTTTCGATTACCGTATGCACACAACATAGCCTTTTTGTGCTATTCAAAATCATTGTGCCAGGAATCCAATCGAAAAATTAATTTGCCACACGTAACCCTCCGTTCCATTCAAGTGCCTACAGCTTATCATGCGCTGCTTTTGACTGTCAATAACTGGTGCTCGCCCAGCGATTGGCTTCCTTAGCTCGTTCCTTTTCAGCTACGCAGTAACTCTCCAATCGCTTCGTTCTTTGTTGCCCATCCAACAGCCCATTCCTTCGCGTGCTACGCGGTAATTCTCCAGCCGCTCGTTCTTTGCTGCAGCTCCCACAGCCGCGCGTAAAGCCCGCCTTTTTCCAGCAGCTCCTGGTGACGCCCCTGCTCCACGACTTTGCCCTCTTCCAGCACGATGATATTGTCCGCATTCACGACTGTTTTCAGCCGATGAGCGATCATGATGACCGTGCGCCCTTTGACCAGACGGCCGATCGCCTGCTGCATGACCGCTTCATTTTCCGGATCGAGAGAAGAAGTCGCTTCGTCCAGCAACAGCACAGGCGCATTTTTCAAAATCGCCCGCGCAATCGAGATGCGCTGCTTCTCCCCGCCAGACAGGGTAGAACCGCCCTCTCCGACCATCGTGTCGTAGCCGTCCGGCAGCTTCATGATGAAATCGTGACAGCACGCTTCCTTGGCGGCTGCCTCAATCTCCTCTTGCGTCGCATCTTCTCGGCCATAACGTATATTGTTGCGGATCGTGTCCTGAAACAAATATACATCCTGAAAAACCATGGAGATTTTTTTCAACAGCTTCTCCGGGTCCAGCTCGCGCTCATCTTTGCCGCCGAACAGCACTCGTCCGCCGAGCGGGTCGTAAAACCGCGCCGCCAGCCGCAGCATGGTACTTTTCCCGCTGCCGGATGGCCCGACAATCGCCGTCAACGTGCCTTCTCTCATTTCGACAGAAACTTTGTCGAGCACAAGCGTATCGTCATAGCCGAAGCTGACCTCCTCGAACCAGATGTCGTGCCCGTGCGGCGCATCCTGTTCTCCTTGCATGATCGGCTGGGCAAGCAGGTTGACGATGCGCTCGCCTGCCATCGCATCGTATTTGAATGAAGGCAAGCGCATGATCGCGACGGAAAGCGGGTCGAAAATACGCGCTCCTACGAGCAGAAACATCGCGAACAAAGGAACGGTCATTTCCCCGCCGAGTACGCGATACACGCCAACAATCGTCACGAGCGACACGCCCGACTGCATGAACGCCATCGCCACGAGAAAAAACGGGCCGAGCACCCCTTCGATGCGGATGCTTTCCTTCATGAACTGATAAAACGATCGCTCCAGCCGGGTAAAGTTGTCCGTGCGCAAATTGTACGCTTTGATGACCTTCATCCCGTACAAGTATTCTTGCAGACAGTTGGCGAGTGTGACTTTTGCCTGGGAATGGCTCGTGCCAAGCTGTCGCTCCAGCCTGGAGACTCCCCACAAAATCAGGATCGTGACAGGAAAGCCGGCCAACATCGCCAACGCCATGCGCCAATCCCAAAACAGCAAGCCAAAAAACGCGAGGAACGGAATCAGTATCCCGCTGACCAGTTGCGGCAACACCGAAGTGCTCGCATTTTCAATTTGAGTAAAATCGTTCATGATGGTGTGGCCCAGCTCGCCAGCATCCTTGCGCATGAGAAAGCCAAGCGGCAGCTTGCGCAAATGCTCGGCCAAGTTCGTCCGTCCGGCGGCAGACGCTTCATAGGCGCCGCGATAAATGGCGCGATACGCCTTCTGCTCGCAGAAATACACCACGCCGAGAAACACAACCATACCAGCCGCTGCGAGCCACAAACCTGTCGTGTCAAGCACGGCCTGCTCCCCCGCGTAATAGGCGTACACGAGACTGACAGCCCAAGCCAGACAGCCAAAAGGCAGCATGTTCGCCAGATTGGCAAGCACAGCCCAGATAATCGGCTTCGCCATTTTTTCCGGGTGGCCGGCCGTAATGTTATACAACATGTTGCGCATCAGCCGAACACCTCCTTCTCTTGCCTGAGATCGACTGTCCAATCCGTCGAACTCGTGTAGGCCACCCACATGTTTTTGTACAGCCCGCCTCTGGCCAAAAGCTCTCTGTGCGTACCTCTGTCCGCGATCGTTCCGTCCCGCAGCACGATGATCTGGTCCGCCTCGCAGATGGTCGTCAACCGATGGGCGATAATCAGTACAGTCTTGCCCTTGATCAGTTCCCCCAAGGCGAGCTGCATCTCGTACTCGTTCTCAGGATCAGCGTAAGCCGTCGCTTCATCGAGAATTAAAATCGGCGCGTTTTTCAAAATCGCCCGGGCAACCGACACACGCTGCGCCTCTCCACCCGACAGATGCACGCCGCCCTCGCCGATCAGCGTGTCGTAGCCTTTTGGCAACCGCTCGATAAACGTGTGGCATTGCGCAGCCTTGGCCGCCCGGTATACGTCCTCTCGCGTCGCAGACGGCCTTCCCGCCAAAATGTTGTTGTACAGCGTATCGGA
Organism: Brevibacillus sp. FSL K6-0770; assembly: GCF_038000275.1. Lineage (NCBI taxonomy): Bacteria > Bacillati > Bacillota > Bacilli > Caryophanales > Paenibacillaceae > Brevibacillus > Brevibacillus sp. FSL K6-0770. The sequence continues at coordinate 1,455,212 of NZ_JBBOBQ010000001.1, read as the reverse complement.
AAACAGGAACGTATCCTGGAATACAAAGGACATCGCATCCATCAGCTCGCCAGTTTTCATCGCACGGATGTCCACCCCGCCAACGGAAATCGTCCCCTTTTGCACATCCCAAAACCGCGGAATCAACTGGGCAATCGTCGATTTTCCAGAGCCGGACGGGCCGACCAGCGCCGTAATTTTTCCTTGCTGTGCCACGAAGCTGATGTCTCTCAGCACTTCGTTGCCCCCCTGCTCGTTATAGGAGAAGGAGACATGTTGAAACGCGATGTCATAGCCCGTCGGCTTGTGTCCGTTGTCCGGTTCCGGGATCGGCTGCTCTTTCAGCATGTCGTCAATACGGTTGACTCCCTCCGCGATCGTCGTCATGGCCGAAGCGAAGCTGTTCAGCTTGAAAATCGGCGTAGAAATCCCTGGCGCCAGCACGAGAAACAGCATCAGTGTGGCGGCGAAAGCGACATGATCCGGGTCTTTGCTGAGAAAATACACCCCGACCGGAAAGAAAAAAGTCGCAAGAGACAGCAAGATGACCTTGAAAGAGACGTAGCCCCGTTCAAAATTGTCCGTATAGCGCAGACTGAAATCGCGATAATGCAGCATGTCTTGATAAAACTTGCGAAATGAATGCACAGTTTGGCCGAATACTTTGATCGCCGGCATCCCGCGGACGTACTGCACAGAAGAGGTGCTGATCGATTCCAGCGCGTCAAAATACTCCTTCAGCCCCGCCTTTGCCTTTTTGCCAGCCATCATCGAAAACTGGGCGGCAAATCCGAGCACCATCGGGATGATGCAGGCCAGAGCCAGCCAAACGTCGAGCGAGAACATCGCCACGATGATCACGACTAGCATGACTGCCGTATTGATCAAATCGGGAAGCTGATGGGCAATAAACAGCTCAATTCGCTCCACGTCCAGCTCCACCACTTTTTTAATTTTTCCCGTCGCATTTTTATTGAAGTAGCCGAGCGGCAAAGAGCCGATATGATCAGCCAGCTTGACCCGGATGCCGTACAAAATACGAAAAGCGGCAATGTGCGAGCACATCCCGCCAACGTACATGAACAAATAGCCGAGGAGCAGTCCAACCACGCCCCATACCGCCCATGTGATGACATACGCGGCGTCGACAGCGGCAATGTCATCCGCATGGCGCAAAAGCTCAGCCAAAACGCAGTAAATCGACAAGTACGGGACGAGCAGCAAAAAGACGCTCACGGTAGACAAAACGGCCGAGCAAACCATCAGCGTCTTTTTCTCGCCTGCCAGTTCCATAAGCCGGGCCAGTCCTTTTTTGGGCTTACGTTTCAACGGTTCTCACTCCTTGTTCTGTGAAAATCGTCTCCTCATCATGAGCCGCTTTCAACTCCACAACCTGGTCGCTTGCCAGTCCGGACAAAATCTTGTCGTGTGTGATAATCACGACGGTCTTTCCTGCCCGGGCCAGCTGCTTGACCCACGCTGCGACTTTGAGGACACCGTCACCGTCCAGCCCGCTCGTCGGTTCGTCCAAAATAATCCACTCGGCATCCGAGCAGTAGGCGGCAGCCATCGTCACCCGCTGCTTTTCTCCCCCTGACAAGGAAGCCGGATGACGGTCGCGCAGTCCTTCAATGCCGAACGCTGCCATCGCTTCATAGGCCCGCTTGCGCAAGTTCTCGTCCAGCGCTCTGCCCATGACAATCTCGTTGCCCACACTGTCCGAATACAGCTGGTAGTCTGCGTCTTGCATGACCAAGTAGCTGGCCGAGCGCCGCTTGCTGGCGGAATAACGGGCAGAACCGTAGAAGACCGCTCCGCTTCGCTCGCGCAACAGCCCGCACAACACTTTGCACAGGGTCGTCTTCCCCGATCCGTTTTCACCCGTCAAGGCCGTCACTGTGCCCTTCGGAAGCGTGACGTTCAGATTCGAGATCCCATCTCCTTTTTTCCGGTAGGAATACGACAGCTCCCGGGCTTCCAGCGCCATTTCCGCCGTGCGTACGGTCTCCCTGTGCTCCTGCTCCCCCATCCGAATCATATCGGGATGGCGCAAACCGTACGGGCGAACCGCTTCCATCGGCAGTTCGGCAAACTCGTCCCGCGACCACCTCCGGGCGATTTGGCCTTGATTCATGCAGACAAACGAGTCCGCGACAGGCAAAAACGGATTCAGCCGATGCTCGCAAATGAGCAAAGTCGTGCCGTTGTCCTTGAGTCTCCCCAAAATCTCGATCAGATTTCGCGTAGAGGATTGATCCAGATTGGCTGTAGGCTCGTCTAGCAAAAGCAGCGGCGGGTTCAGGACAGATGCCGCCGCGATCGCGACACGCTGCTTTTGCCCGCTGGACAGCTTGTGCAGCGAGCGGTCGAGCAAATGATCTACCCCGAGTTGTTTCGCCACACTTTCAACCCGCTCGATAATTTCTCCCGGGTCCATCCCGATGTTCTCCGCCGAAAACGCCAGCTCATCCCGCACCTTTTCCATAAAAAACTGGCTGCGCGGGTCCTGAAATACGACACCCATCAGCATCGTTCTCTCCTGCGGCAAAAGCTCGGCCGGACTTTTCCCGCCCACACTCACCGTACCGCTGAGCGTCCCTGGATAAAAGCCGGGAGCCAGCCCGTTGACCAGCCGCATCATCGTGCTCTTGCCGCTGCCGGAGCGCCCGCACAACACGACGCACTGTCCGGCTTTGACAGACAAATTGATCTGTTTGACTCCCGACTCGCTGCCGGGCTCTCCGTCATCACTTGCATAATGGAAGGTGACATCGCGCAATTCGATCATCGAATAATCCCTCCCCCGTAAATCGCTGTTCCTGCGATGATATAAATGAGCAAAGCCACTGCGTCCACCGATTTGAAATGATACGGATAGATAGATGTCCTGCTGCACTTGCTCTCGATCCCGCGCAGCTCAGCCGATGAAGCCAGCTCGGCTGACAGTTTCAGGCAACGCACGACCAGCGGCATGAAATAGCACTCGTAAGCCATAGCCGGATGAAGCAGCGCGCTGTACCAGTGCGGGAAAATGCCCCGAGCGCGAATCCCGTCCCGAATCGCCTGCATTTCCATGATGACAACCGGGAAAAAGCGGAGCAAAACGCAAATCATTACCGTGATCGGCCGGGGCACAGCCATTCTCTCCAGCACGCACATCAGACTGCCAGGAGGCGAGTACATCAGCGTCGCCCCGATCATGACCAGCGGCATCATTCTGGCAAAAGAATAGAAAACGAGCTTCATCGTGCCCAGCATCTGCGGCATGATATACGCAATAACCAGCGACATCACATAAACGAGAATAAATGGCATGACCTTTCTGGACAGGTGATTTAAGACCAAGTACACTACACTTAAAGCAACCATCATATGTACTTGCCATTCTTCCTTGATCAAAATGGTCAGGATCGTTGCCAGCAAAAGCACCGACAAGTGTGTCTTTGGACCCGGTTTTCTCATGCCAGCTTCGCCTTTTTCACATGCTTCTTGAACAACACGTTTCCGATCAGGCACCCAAGCAGCCCGCCCGCTGCTGAAATCGCTAACATCGTAATCGCCATGCTCGGCGTACTGTAGTAATAGAGCATCTTATCCATAGCGGCTTTGGAATAGCTCTTGGACAAAGTGGCAATATACGCATCGCGGAAGAAAATGAGCGGAACGATGGCGCAGAGCGAATAGCCTACGTAAAACAGGGCGTAGGCAATGGCGTTGCGGACAGGATTTTTATAGCCGTCCTTGCCCCACAAAACCAGTTCGCCCACGATTCCCATGCAGGCCAATACGAGCAAAAAATACGCGTAGCCATAGGCGATAAAATACAAGCCTGTAATGACGGAAGTGAAGAACAGGACACCTCTTTTGTTGATTTTGTTGGACATGACAACGTAAAGCGGCGCATTGAGCAAAGCCGTAATCCCGCCAACCACCAGATACGAGGCGAAGGTAAAGATCGGGCAAATCGTCATAATAATGAGCATGACTACGTTAAAAATAGCGAGTGTGATAAAGTCCCGCAAAGTCCATCTGTTTTGCAGGGGTGAGACGGCGGCTTCCATGATAAATCCTCCTTTTGTTCATACTCTGAGATGATAGGACTGTAAATGAGATCAATTTTCATTTGCAGTAACTTGGTTCCATTTTATTTTTTTCCAACTCGGGGGGTCAATGAGCTAACGGCAGGTGTGTCTTTTCATGGCATCATTTCGTCTGATCAAAGCATTGGGAGGTGAGTAGAAATGAAGGATCTTGTAGCTGACATGCACGTGCCTTGCCTGGCAAAATGCGGTTTTTTCCGCGATGACAGCCCATCTCCTTACAGTCAGGCGGGAACGTGCTTCTCCATCTCGCCGGAAAAAGGCTCCGGGCATTACTGGACGTATTCCCGCGAGAATCTGTTTTCCATCTCCATCCTCGACTTCGTTTTTTACGAGGATTTGTACCTGGAATTTGAGCAGCCGAAATATATGAGCCTGAACTACTACGACTCCGTGGCGGGAGAAGAGCTGCATCCGCCGAAGCGTCTCTCCTCCGGATACATCCGGGTGCATTTTGGCTGCAATAACGTGTATCGGGCGCGATATGAGAAAAATGTGCCGATTCGTTCCACTGGGTTTGAGATTACGCCGGAGTATTACGAAGATTATTTGCAGACCAAATACCCCGATGAGTACACAGACCTTCGTTCCGCTTTTGTCAGCGTGGACGGCCTGACTCATTTCCCCGAGCTTGTCTTTTTGCTCAGGCAAATCAGACAATTTCGCGGTACGGGAATTGCCGCGCGACTGTACTACGAGAGCAAGGTTGCCGAAGCGGTTTCCCTGATCGTCGAACGGGCCAAACAGCAAAAAAAGGCTCATCCGAGCAAGTTTGTGTCCAGAGAGGATTTGGATAGTCTTCAAGCTGTGACTGCGTATATGGATGAACATTTTGCCGGAGAACTTCACCTGGAGCATCTCGCCCGCATTGCCTGCATGGGTACGACAAAGCTCAAGTACACGTTCAAGCTCGTCTATAAGTGCACGATTACCGAATACATTCAAAACAAGCGAATGAGCCATGCGGAACAACTGCTCAGCACGACTGACTTGCCGATCAGCCAGATCGCCCAGATCGTCGGCTATCACAATTCGAGCCGTTTTTCCGAGCTGTTCCGCAAGATGACTGGTCTTTTGCCCAACGAATACAGAAGACATTGCGCCACCCCTCTGCTTGGCGTAGCAAAAAAATAAGCTGTGGCCGCTTCTGTGACGGCTACAGCTTATTTTTTCAGCAAACGTGCGTCTTCAGTTGCTCGATCACGCTTTCCCAATGTTCCTTCATCTGCTCGCGCATGTCGGCATCCGCCAAGTTTTCCTGATGAAAGCTGACGGTAGTTTTCCCGTTTTTGGCGGAAATCAAGCGGATTTGCAGCGTCGAGAACTTTTCCCAATCGCTTTTTTTCCACCTTAGGCGAAGCTGCTGATAAGGCTTGACGATTTTGAACTATCCGGATATTCCTTGCTGCGATTCAAAAGCTGCTTCTGCTGCAAGCGACAGCGGCGGCAGGTCGCCCAGCCAAAGCTTCGTTCCCTCCGGAGAGGTCAGAAAAAGCCAGATTGGCTCCGCCTCTACGGGAAGCGTTCTCCTCACGCCGATCTGAAACCCGGCAGCAGCGGTTTGCCCCACCACCTTAGGGATGGCAGCGGACTGCTTTTTGTTCATCTGTACTTCCCCCTATCCGTTCGAAATGTGCATGCTAATGCTCACAAACTTGTCTTTCTAGCATACTTTCATTTTTTGGAAATATCAATCAATCCACAGAGGAAAACAAGTTGCGTACCCGCTCATCCCGCAGCCAAAGCCCGCCCCAGGCCAAAATGGCCAGGTAGACAGCAAACAGCGTGTGCGTCAAAAGCGGCGCATCTACGCGAACTTGTGTAGCGATGACGCCACCGAAGTAGCCTGTCAGCAAAATCGCTCCCAACACTGCAGTTCGCGGCAAAGCGTACAAAACAGTAGAGATAATCGCCAAAATGCCCAAGAGCGCAATATGGTGCTGCGCAAATCCGAGTACCAGTGTGCCTTCGACGACAGGAGCGGGTTGGATCAGCTTGAACACACCGTCAAACAGCATGAAGAGGATGACCAGCCAGCTCATGATCCGCGCTACCCACAGTCGCGTTCGGGAAATTGTTTTCGCCATGTTTTCTAACCGCCTCTCTTTATTTGCCAAAATCCTTTTGTTAAAAGAAGCGTATCATAAACCGCTCAACAACGTTTCTTCTCGTTTGCTATGTTCAGCGTCACGGCTTGTGGACCGCATGCCGCTCCTCTCACTCTCCTGCCAAAACATCGAGACGTTTTTCACAGAAAAAAGCAGTCCGTGCAAAAGGCTGCTGCCTCGCTGCTCGAACTGCCTGCGTTCTTCTGTTATTTTGCTGTGCCGCTTACTTCAGCCGCTCCACCTGATAGCCTTTTTCCTTCAGTTGGTCAAGCACCATGCCTTTCAGCGCGTAGTGGGCAGAGCCTACGACGACAAAGGAAGTGTGCTCGCCTTCCTGTTCCAGCAACTGGGCCAGCTTGTTCGCCATGTTTTTGTCCCGTTCACCAACGAGGCGCTGGTTCAATCCTCCGGCATCGAATTGTCCTTCCACGCTCAAAACGCGAGTCATGCCTTCCAGATCGCCTTGCACCCACTTCGTCTGCATGTCTTGCAACACCTGATAGCTTGCTGCCGGCTCTTTTCCGGAAAGCAAGCTGTCCAGAATGACGTTCAATTCCTTTTCCTGCTGCTCTGCGGATACGCCCGAGAGCAAATCGGCTTGCAGCTTGATGCCTTCCAGCTCGTGGATCGGCTTTTGCTCAAGCATCGCTTTGGCCAGGAAATAGCGGTCGATCCCTGTCAGCATCGCCAGCTCTCCTTCCTCCGGGCTTCCGGTATAGCCTACCGTTACCAGGGAAAGACCAACGGCAAACGGCTTGTAGCCATCGAACGCATTTTCAGGCAATTTCATGCTTGCCAGCGCCTTTTGCAGCTTGCTGTATGTGGCGGCTGACACGTGATCCTGGAGTGTCGTTCCGTCGCTGTAAATCATTTTCTCCAGCATGTAATTCATGTCGCCAGCAAGGATATCCGCCTCGACCCACAGATCGTCTGACGCTTCATAAGCGTCGCGGATTGTTTTTTGCATCGGGTACATGTCGGTTGTGCCCATATGAATCGAGCCGAGCAAATAGAGCGTATTTTGGCCTTTGGTCACTTTCCACAACAAGCCTTTGGCTCCGCCGCCCGCCAAATCATTGGCGAACTCGACCACCCGGCTGGCCATGACCGCAGCCTGCTCTACTGTTGCTGGCTGATCCAGCTCCAAACCTGCGCTCGTCCCTTTGACAAGTCCATGTTTGCGCATGTACTCCAACGGAGCGAGTGCAGTCACATCGGCTCCCTTTCCGGCTGGCCACTCATAGTTTGCCAGCAGCTTGTGCAAGGAAACGGCTACTGCTTCGCGCGTCGCCACACGGTTGTCTGACCAGGACAAAGCTGCTTTTTTCTTCAAGCCAAGCTGATCGAGCTTCTTCTCTGTCGCTTTCAGCAAATCCGCAAACTTATCGGCAGGAATCGGTTGAAGGAACGATTCGTCTTTGTACCAGGCTAACGGAAAAATTCCGTATTTCTCGCCTTCATTCAATGTCGAAATGGACCATTCACTGAGAACAGGAACCTGAACAGGCTCTGCGGCTTTCAGCGGGTATACGTGGCCGAGCAAAATCGTCAGGCCAAGCACTCCCGCCCCTGCCCATCTGCCAAGCTTCTTCCAGTGGTTGTTTCTTTGCATTTTCAAGATCTCCTCTCATGCTGTCTGCAACTTGCCTGCATGCTTCTAGTAAACAATGGTAGATTATACCACAGTTGAAAATGGTAGGTAAACGTCAAAAAGTCTGCCTGCTCCCTGTGGCAGCCGCCAGTCTGATCGCATCCAGAAGCCGATGCAGGTGGAGTGCCTCAAAAAAATCGGGAACGGTGAACGTCCCTGTCTGAATGTCCTTGGCAAAAGCTTCATGGGCACTAGCCACATATTGCCTGACTGCTTCGCCTTCTGCCGCATCTTTTGCAACCGAGACGAAGTGGTCCGGATTGCTTGCTGCAACACGGCTTGCAGAAGAGTAGGCTGTCATGTGCGCTTCCAGGTTGCCGAACTGTACATGCCCCACCGAATTGTGCTGCACGATGCGAATGACTCCCAGCTCTCCCTGAATTTCCAGCTCAAAGGCGGGATACGTGCCTGCCTGGATATGAACGAATGCCGAAGCCCCGCTTTTCAGCACTCCTTGCACCATGATCTGATCTGCTGTGTCTTTTGCAATGATTTCATTCGTCGTAAGCACAGTCGCAGTAGAAAAATTCCGGTTCATCATCGCGGACAGCTCACGAAAATCGCCAAGCAAGTAGCACAGGGCATCCAGGGAATGGCCGCCGTTGATCGCAAGCAATGTCGCACCGTGTTTTTCGCTCAGCAAATACGCCCCTTGCTGATCGGTGACTCCGCCTTTTCCTTGCGTGGAAACGCGCATGTGACAAGACAAGATACGGCCAATCTCGCCTCGCTCCAGACGCTGCTTCACTTGCCGCAGCACAGGTGACTGTCTCGCCTGAAGCCCTGCTGCGTGATGAACGCCTGCCTGTCTTGCCAGACCAGCCAACTGTTCTGCTTCGCTTGTCGTGACAGCTAGAGGCCACTCGCAGTACACATGCTTCCCTGCAAGGATGGCGCTGCGGACTGCATCGTAATGATCAGGAACCTTGACGCTTACAACTACCAGCTCCACAGCTGACGAGCCGCTTACGGCGCGGTGGTCTGTCGCAGCGAGCGTAGCCCCGGTCACTTCCGCGCTCTTTCGCGCACTCGCTTCGTTTGTCGTGGCGATTGCGGTGATGCGGTGTCGCTCACTTTGCAAAAGCACAGGAATATGCGTCTTGCTTGCCCACTGATTGTTCAACGACCCGCCGATAATCCCGGTGCGAATTTGCTTTGTATCCATGTCTTTCCCTCCTGCTTCACGCGTGCAATTCTTTTTTGTGAAAAGTATACTAATCCAAAGACATCTCGAATAATGTTAACTTTTGATTGCTCTATCACTTTTTTTGATGGAAGGAGTTGAAAACATGGATATGGATACGATCCGGGCGTTCGTGACAGTTGCCGAGTTGAAGAGCCTGTCCGCCGCTGCCTTTCGCATGAACCATCTGCAATCCAACATGACGGCGAAAATCAAAAAAATCGAAGCTCATTACGCACAGCAACTGTTCATTCGCAGTTCCAAAGGCATGGAGCTGACGGTGGAAGGCAAGCGGCTTTACACGCACTACAAGAAGCTCTTGAGCTTGTGGGAAGAAGCCGAACAAGAGATGAAACAGCTTGAACCGAAGCTTCGGCTGGGCACGATGCAATCGGTGATTGGCTCGGAAATTACCGCTACGCTTGCCGGCTTGTATGAAAAATACCCGCAGCTGTCCGTTACTTTACAGACTGGCTCAACTGCCGAAATGGAACAAGCGCTGATGAATGGCACGATCGACCTGGCTTTCACGATTGGCGCATCCAGCAAGACGGAACAGCTGCACTATAAAAAAATCGGCTTGGAGGAAGTCGTCCTGGTTGGAAAAGGAGCCGTGCCAGGCATGTCGCTCAAAAGCATTTTGCCAGGAGCAACGGTACTGATTTTGTCCGAACAATGCCTGTATACATCGCGCATGGCACAACTTTTTTCCGATTTCGGTCTGCCAAAAGCACCCGTGACACAGGTTGCTGTAGTGGAAACTCTGCTACAATTCGCCGCGCTGGGAATGGGCATTACTCTCATGTCCAAACGCATTGTCGAACGGCTCGGTGTGACGAACTATTTGGAGCTGCCTGCCGAGCAGCGTTTTCTCGATAAATATGTGGTTACCAGGCAAGGCTATGAGCTTTCTCCGCTGGAAAAGCAATTTATAGAAGCCAGCCACTTTTTATAGTCCGACCTGGTTTTCTCCGCTTTTTTCCTGCTTCTTGTCCCGGTTCGAGGTACTGGGACAGCGCTGAAAAAAAACACACAGCTTTGCCCCTGCTGTGCGTTCCCGATCCGCTCTTTATTTTCCCTCGACAAATGTAATCTTCTTCATGAGCAGCCTGATGCCTTTTGGCAAAAAATAAGCGACTGGAAAAGCCAGTGAAAACGCCATCGGCCACGCCTTGAGCCAGCGTGCGAGCAGCATGGAGTCGAAGCCGAAATTAACCAGCATCATGAAAAACGACAAAAGACAGGACATGCCCAAAGCCATCAGAAAAGTAAAAAGAATGTGTTCGTATTTTTTGTTGATTTTCACAAGCATCACCCTCGTTGTAATTTCCTGTTATTTCCTATTATAAGGTACCTATTTTGCGCAATAGTTACCTCGTTAACTATGGTAGATTAAAGCATAATGGCGAAGTCGTCAATCGCGTAAGTGTCGGCTGAAAAAAAAGAAAAAACCCTTGGCAATCAAGGGTTTTTAGACATGTCTTCGCTATTGTTCTTTCATCCGGCTGGCTACCGCTTCCGCCAGTTCGGTTGTCAACTGGGGAACGTGCGATTTCAGGATGGAATTTACCATCGGCGCCTTCAAGCCTTTGGCTGTAATATCGAGAAAGCCGGTCATTTTCGTACACTTCTCGCCCAATTCCTGTGCCTTGAAGTAGCCTTCGCCCGTGAAATTCTCGTTGATTCCGGCCAGCATGAATTTGACTTCGGTCGGCTCGTTCCATTCCGTAATATCTACCTGCAAGCTGATCTCCTTTTTCAAGATGCCGATGTCTCCGGTAAAGCTCCAGGTCACGCGGCGCTCGTTAATGACTTCGTGGCTGATGTAGCCCGGAACTAGCACTACCCAATGATCCAATACACGGACAAACTCCCAAACCGTTCGGATTGGCAGCGGCACTTCGATATCGTGGATGCCTTGAGGCATGGCTTTTCATCCCTTTCCCCGTATGATTTCTCTGTCTCGTAATATGTATGGTTTGTTTTGACAGGATATATCGGGAAAATGTGGCGAAGCGTTTGCCCATGCCAGGCCATTTTACATGAGCTGCTTCCGGTCCGGCTTGCCCAACTCGGTGTACGGCAGCTGCTCGACAAAAACGATTTCTTTGGGCATCTGATATCTGGCTACTTTTTGCCGCAGCCATTGCTGCAATTGTGTCTCAGTCAGTCCGGCATGACTCGCGAGCTGGACGAACGCCTTCAACCTTTGCCCAAACGCTTCATCCGGGATGCCGATCACAGTCGCGTCTTCGATGGCCGGATGCTCCACAAGCACTCGCGCAAGCTCGACTGGATACACATTTTCGCCAGCGGACACCACCATGTCGTCTGTTCGCCCGCACAAGTAGTAATAGCCCGCTGCATCCCGATAACCGACGTCGCCTGTCTCGATCCAAGCCTGTCGCTTGAAAAACAGCGAGCCGCCCGCCTTCACGCACAGCTGGCCGATTTCGCCTGCCTTGCATGGACGCTGATCGGAGTTTCGCACATTTCGCACATGCAAACGGACACCCGGGATTTTTTGCCCGATCGTGTGCGCACGATGCCGGAGGTCGCCGGGCGTGGCGATCACACATAGCCCCGCTTCCGTTGTCCCGTATAAATTGTACAGACAGTCGCCCAATTCGGCGGACACCTCGGCTACGAGTCCGGTGGCAAGCGGCGCTCCGCCTGATGCGATGCAAACAAGAGACTGCAACGCTGTCGGATCGTGATGCAGCATTTTTCTGAGCATCAACGGGACAACGGATACGACCTCTACTTTGTGTCTGGCAATCAGCTCACACGCTTTGGCGGCAGCGAAGCCGGGAGTGATCACTGTTTTTTTGCCCAAAGCGACAAACAACAGCAAGATAGCCAAACCGTATCCATGGTAGATCGGCGTCGCAATATAGGCTGTATTCAGCCGAAGCAGCCCAAGCTGGCTGAGCAGAGCCAAAAACGGCGGCAAATAATGAAACAGCGACGGCTTGTGCGGCACTTTTTTCGCACGCCCCGTCGTTCCGCCTGTCAGGAGCATGATCTTGCCCGCAGAACTGCGCGCTGGTACTGGCACTGACGCCAGCTCTTCGTCCGACCAGTCCGAGCATTCTCCCAGCAACTGGTTGATCGCGGGAAGATGCTCGTGATAGCTGTACAGACTCGCTCCCGCGTATCCCGCCTGCTCGATGGTCGCCGTCTGCTTTTCGTCGTGGATAAGCAGGTCCAGCTCCACTTCGTCGAACAACTGCCTGAGCTGTCCCGCACTCATTTCGGGATTGAGCAAATATACATCGCAGCCCGTACCGGACGCCGCGAAAATGGCTCGCACCAACGCGATGTGGTTTTGGCATAAAAAGCCGACCTGTTTGCTTTTCGCAAGACCGTATTTTTCCTTGAACACCCAAGAGAGCCGCAGAGAGTCTGTCCAAAGCTGCTGAAAGCAAACCGTTTCCCGCTCGTCGACCAATGCGACCTTTTGAGCGTGGGTGCTTTGCGCGAGCTTCAGCAGCGTCATCAGGTTCGTTCCGCATCGGAACAAGGCGGCGAGCAGCCTGCCGATGCCTGCTGGCGTCAAAAGCTTCATTTTGGCAAGCACAGCGAGCAAATACATCAGGCGCATCGTCATTCCCCCCTTTTGCGTAGCCAGCGAGGAAGCAATCGCTCCCATAGCCCTCTGCCAAACAAGGAAGCCAGCTCGCCCCCCAAAAGCCACCACGGGCGGATCGTGGTCCGTTTCGTGTACAGCGATTTGGCGATGAGCCTCGCAGCGTGCTCTGCGCTCATGGCAGGCATGCTCCGATAGGCAGTCGTGGGCAAAATCATCGGCGTTCTCACCAGCGGCAAGTAAATCGATGTCGTGGCAATCCCCTTCGCGCTCCACTCCGGCGCGGCCGAGCGAAACCAGGTGTCGAACGCGGCTTTCGAAGCTTGATACGCCGCCCAGTAAGGCAACGGGAGCAACGATGTGTTGATCGTGGAGACGTTTACGATCTGCCCTTTGTTTCGGGCGAGCTGCTCAGTAAGCGACAACAAGATTTTAACCGGAGCAAAATAATTGATCGCCATCGTCCGGGTAAAATCGTGATAGCGCTCCAGAGAGTCCATGATCGGTCGCCGGATGGACAAGCCTGCATTGCTGACCACGATGTCGATCCCGCCAGACTGCTCGTGCAAAAACGCAAGAAATGCCTCCAACTGAGCCGGATCGCGAAGATCGGCCCCGCACACACTGACTCTCGCCCCGTCTCGCTCGATTTCAGCTTTGATCCGGCGCAGCTTTTCCTCTCTTCTCGCCACCAGCAGCAAGTGCACTTGGCAGCGCCCCAGCACATATGCCAGCTGCTCCCCGATTCCCGAGCTGGCCCCGGTAATGAGAATCGTCTTGCCCGCAACAGCCGCCGCGAGCTTGCCCTCATCCAGAGCCGTTGGCCAAAACAGCATGTTTTCCCACAACGTATAGGCAGGCATCCGCATCGTCCTTTTTTCTGTGAAAAACGTCTCGCCGTTTTTCATGAAATGGGATGTGACCGCTTGCGGTCAACAAAACGGTCATGTTCGTTTTGGTTAGTCGTCCATTCTCCTTTATTTTCCTCGACCTAGCCCGCAGAAACAAGAATGAGATAAATTCTCAACTGTGATATTGGTCACAAGGCATCGCTCTGCACATGTTTTATACTGGGCTCGTAATCAATCAACTACCTGCTCCCATTAAAACGCGTGAAAGGTTGTGAAAGTGCGCCTCAGTGCGATTGCTCTGGCCTTTGCTTCCTTTTCTCATTTTTTTCCGTTCACACAATGTTATAATTGAGAATGATTATTATAATCAATTATAACAATGCGAGAAAAGGAGTGCATTCCTATGCTGTCTACTGGCCCGATCTCCTCCGTTTTGCGTTGCTTTCATTTGTTTCGCAATTTGTCCGAGCATGAGTTGAAAGCTGTTGCGGCTACGTGCAAATCCGGTGAATTTGCAAGAGGCGACTACCTTTTCTATCAATCGGAAGAAATCTTGCAAGTGTACTTCGTCATTTCCGGCCGAGTCCGTCTGTTCAGCACGAGTGAAGATGGAAAAGAACAAACTTTCCTGCTTGCCGATCAGGGCGACATGTTCCCTCACCTCGGATTTTTTCGCACAGACAGCTATCCGCACCACGCCGTCGCGCTGGATGACGTCCATTGCCTCGTCATTCCCGTGCGCACTTTCGAACAGCTGCTGCTCGCTCATCCCGCCATCAGCTTCAAAATCATGCAAGTGCTGGCGGACAAAATTATCGACCTTCAGCAGCGTCTGGAAGACAAGACGTTTTATCCGGTGGAAAGCCAGCTCGTGTCTTTGTTGCTGCGCCTGAGCGAGACACACGCAGCCAGGCTCGACGCAGAATGGCTCCGCTTTTCCACCACTTTTACCAATAGCGAGCTGGCCGGGATGCTCGGCACGACGCGAGAGACGGTCAACCGCACGATCCAGAAGCTGAAAAAGCAGCAAGCGGTCGTGATGGCCCAGGGCGGCAGCATGCACATTCACCTGGAAAAGCTGAGAAGCTTGCTTCCTGACACGCCTGTTGTACCGATCGATCCCCAAAAAGACCATTTTATCCGCACTCACGCCCAGGCATGCTGCGTCAGAGGCTGCCATGAGGTGTGAACGTGCGATCATAAGAAAGGATGTTTGACATGACCGAAAAAGCAAGCCGCAAGCCTACTCACCTGTTTCTCGCTTCCCTTGGGAAAACCCGGCTGCGTCCGGGCGGAAAAGAAGCGACCGAGCGCATTTTGCAAGCATGCCGCCTCACCGCCGATACGAAAGTGCTGGAAGTAGCGCCAAACATGGGCACGACCGCCATTCAGATCGCCAAGGAGTACGGTTGCCAGGTGACCGGAATTGATATTCACCAGCCGAGCGTCGAGCGGGCGCAGGAAAACATTCGCCAGCACGGACTGGAAGAGCGCGTCCAGATTGCATACGGCAATGCATTGGAGCTGCCTTTTGCCGCTGAAACGTTTGACGTGGTGATCAATGAAGCGATGCTCAGCATGCTGCCGCTGGAACAGAAAAAGCAGGCGATCGCGGAATATTTCCGCGTCTTGAAGCCGGGCGGCAGACTGGCGACCCACGATTTGCTGCTGTGCAAGGACCCGGAAACGCCGGAAGTG
Organism: Brevibacillus sp. FSL K6-0770; assembly: GCF_038000275.1. Taxonomy (NCBI): domain Bacteria; kingdom Bacillati; phylum Bacillota; class Bacilli; order Caryophanales; family Paenibacillaceae; genus Brevibacillus; species Brevibacillus sp. FSL K6-0770. Next base: position 1,440,053 of record NZ_JBBOBQ010000001.1, on the reverse strand, counting down.
CAGGAGCGCCTGGCTGCTTTGCGCCAACTGCTCGCGGTCAATGCCCAGCCGATGACCGAAGCGAACTGGCGCGGTTTGTTCGAACAGGCTGCCTTCCGCCAAGTCGATTGCCAGACAGGAAAAATGTCGCTTCTGTCGCTGAAAGGCTTGCTCACAGACGAAGGCTGGGAAGGCACGATCCAACTTTTGACCAACGCGTGCAAAAACCCGGCGGATCAAGCCCATTTGTTTGAACTGATTCGTACATTCGATGCCAACGACGACCTGTACGGACACATCACCTTTACGGTCGTGAAATAACAAAGTCAGGAGGCGAGCCGATGGAAGCCTTGCTGGAATTTGCCTCCGTCACGAAGTCGTTCAACGGGACGACTGTACTCGCTGGCTTTTCCTTCTCTCTCGCGGCGGGAGAGGTCGTCGCCATCCTCGGCCCTTCCGGCTGCGGCAAAACAACGATTCTCAACATGGCAGCCGGATTGATCAGGCAGACTTCCGGAACGGTGACCGTCCGCACGGAACAGCTCGGCTATGTCTTTCAGGAGCCGCGGCTGATTCCGTGGAAAACGGTCACGGACAACATTCGTTTTGTGCTCGGCCGCATGGACCAAGACACGATGAACGAAAAAGTGACGACGGTGTTGCAAAAAGTCGGGCTGTTCCATGCCCGCGACTACTATCCGAAGCAGCTCTCCGGCGGGATGAAGCAACGTGTATCCATCGCACGCGCGCTGGTCACAGACCCGAAAATGATGCTGATGGACGAGCCTTTTTCCGCGCTCGATCTCGCCCTCAAGCGCGAGCTGCAACAAGATGTCATCCGTTTGATCGAGGAACGCCGCATCGGAATGGTCTATGTGACACACGATCCGGAAGAAGCGGCCCGCCTGGCTGACCGCGTCCTGTTGTTCAGCAAAAGCAACAACCTTGCAGCGGCAACAGTCATCCGGGAATACCCCCTCCCCGGACAAAGAGCAGGCAGGAGCGAGGAACAAATTCAACAAATCAAAGCCGTGCTGCACCAGCACCTGACAGGAGGATAGACAAGTGTCACGCACATCCAAAACCAGCTACGTCATGATGTCCCTGATTGTCGCCATCACCAGCGCCCTGATCGGCTGCTCCGCTCAAACGAATCAGGCTACCACCTCAAGCCAACAATCAGCCGCCGAGCAACCAGCTGCGACTGCGCAAGAAGTGCAAAAACGCGAGCATTTGACCATTCAGGCACCAGTGGGAATCTCGCTCTCTTCTCCCATCTATAAAATGATCGAGGACAAATCGCTCAGCCCGTTCGCCGAAAACGTTGAGTACAAGCCGTGGAAAACACCGGATGAGCTGCGCGCCCGAATCAGTAGCGGCCAGGCCGAAGTATCCGCCGTACCTACTTATGTCGGCGCCAATCTGTACAACCGGGGAATGGATGTCAAGCTGATCAACACGCTGATCTGGGGCATCCTCTATATGATCGGCCCCGACGGTGAGGCAGTCAGTTGGGACAGCCTGCGCGGGCAGACCGTTCACGTTCCGTTTAAAGGCGATATGCCCGATCTCGTCTTCCGCTACTTGCTGAAAAAAAACAATCTCGATCCGACTAAAGATGTCAAAATCGAATACGTCAGCGCGCCGCAGGAGCTGGTCGGCTTGCTCGTCGCAGGCAAGGCGAAGTACGCCATCTTGCCGGAGCATATGGCGACCATGTCTGTGATGCAAGGCAACAAGGCAGGCAAAAAACTGGGCAAAGTCATGAGCTTGCAAGCCGAATGGGCGAAAGCGACAGGCAAATCGCCGCGCATCCCGCAAGCTGGTATCCTCGTCTCAGGCGAACTGATCGCCAAGCATCCTGAACTGGTGGCGGAACTGCAAAAACAGTTTGAGCAATCCGTCCAGTTCCTGAACGAAAAGCCAAAAGACGCTGCCGCGATGATCGCGAAATACCAGGACGGGCTGACCCCGCCAATCATTGAAAATGTCATTCCTTCCCTGAACTTGCAGTTCGTCTCGGCCAAGGACGCCAAGGAAGAACTGGAATTTTTCTTCACCGAGCTCTCCACTCTGTCCCCGGAGATTATTGGGGGGAAATTGCCGGATGCAGGATTCTACTACGCTCCGTAATCGCCGCCTGCTCGTACAGGGCGTGACAATCCTGATCCTGCTCGCCATTTGGCAAGGCTTATCGATGTCCTTGCCCTCTATCCTGTTCGCTTCACCACTGGACACCGCAGCCGCTTTCGTTCGGATGGTCGAGAGCGGGGAGTTCACCGAGCAGTTGCTCCAGTCCGCTTCCCGCATGTTTACCGGACTTTTTAGCGGAATGATAGTCGCGATTTGCTGCGGGCTTGTCGCAGGACGTTCTCCCGTCCTGTACGATGCGATGCGTCCGGTTCAGTCGATGCTCATGGGGATTCCGCCGATCATCGTCGTCGTCCTGGCGATGGTCTGGTTCGGCACAGGCTCGATGGTTCCCGTGTTTGTCGTCTCTGTGCTCGTTTTCCCCGGCATTTACTTGAATACGGCGGACGGCTGGCGCAATATCGACCGCCAGCTGCTGGAAATGGCGGCGATCTACAAAAGCACTCCGTGGCACACGTTGAGACACATCATTTTGCCCGGACTTGCCGTGCCGATTTTCACTGCGATCTCGCTTGCGACTGGCTCTGCCGTCCGCATCACGATCATGGCAGAGCTGCTCGGCGCAGATGCGGGAATCGGCTATTCGCTCGCCTTTGCCAGAGTCAACATCGATACGGCAAAAGTGTTCGCCTGGACACTCGTCAGTATTTTCATCATCATCCTGCTGGACCATCTTGTCATATCTCCGCTGCGGAAATTTATTCTGCGCTGGAACCGTGAGGAGTGATCATTTATGCAAACGTTCGACCTGAAAAACTATCTGGAGTCCGCGCCCAAGCATATTGGCGCGTTGATGGGCTTTGAACGCACCAAAGTGCTGCAACTGCAATTGCGTGCCGGCAGCTTTATCCCGGAACACGACACAGACGCCGACGTGTTGATTCTCGTGCAAAAAGGCAAAGCGGTCTTTGACTTTTCCGGGAAGCAGATCGAGCTTGATCCACAGTCGCTTTTGTACATGCTGCCAGCGGAGAAGCACAGTGTGCGCGCTTTGGATGAAGACGTGGAAATGGTCGTCATCCGCATCGAGCGTGCGTAAGTGCACACATTCGGTTGCCACAAGTGAACAGTGAAAAAGCCAGTATCGTTAGAGTTTGACCGAGCGATACTGGCTTTTCGCGTTGACAAGAAAAAACTGCCAGAACGAGAAACCGATGCTATCTTCAAACGTATCTCTATTAATAGGCAAAAACTGACATGAGATCGAGGTGCAAGCAAACATGGAATCTATCTCTATCGTTCTCTACCGACCGGAGCTGGCTGCGGCTGTCGCTGATATGTGGAACGCCAGCCGAGACAGCTGGGGAGGCGGCAATTCGATTACGACGGCGGAACAAATCAGACAGGAAGAAGCTCGCTCCGACGCGCTTGCTGTGTACCTCGCAATGGACGGCGAATCGGTAGTCGGCTATTGCAGCCTGGCGGAATACAGGGAAGATACGGGCGCCCTCTACATCCCCCTGCTCAACGTTCGTCCTGACTATCACGGAAAAAAAGTAGGCCGCATGCTGCTTGCCCTCGCCCTGGACCAGACTGTCCAGCTTGGTTGGCCGCGGCTTGACCTGTACACATGGGCTGGCAACACGAAGGCGGTTCCTTTGTATAAAAAATTCGGTTTTTTCTGGGAAGACCGGGATGACTCGACGCACTTGATGAACATGATGCCCACTGTCCTGCGCACAGAAGCTATCGCGCATTATTTCGATACGCTGGACTGGTACCAGGATTCCACAAGACAAATTGTGGTCGAGCCGGATGGACGAAAAGAAAACGGCTTTGATTACTTCACCTACTCCTGGAAAAAAGCCGACCTGAGCTTGCGCGTGGAGTTTGAACGGCGCGGCCGCGGGCTGCGCCTGATCGAAACGGAAGACTACTTGCTGTCCGCCGAGGTCGAGCAGCTGGAGCTGGTCTTCGGCCGCGACTACCAGATTCACTACCGGATCGTCAATAAATCGGGCAAGCCGTTGCAGCTTTCCTTGACGGGAGAGTCGAATGAAAACATTCAGTTTGACTACCAGCAGGAGCTGTCCGTCACGGACGAAACGAGCTTGTCTGCAAGCTTTACGGTCGGAGCAATCACGGAAGAGCAAAGCATTTGGCGCACGCATCCAAGAGTTTGCACACACATTCAAATCAACGGCAAAAAGGCGCTGTTCCAGGTCGGCATCTTGCCCAAATTCCCTGCTTCGCTCACCATGCACGTTCCTGGTCTGACTTATCCGGGTCAAACTGCACACTATTATTTGGACATGGAAAACAACTTTTCCGAAGAAGCACAGTTTTCTTTTGAACTGGCTGACTCGCCATTCTTGCGCTTCCACGAACACAGCCATTCGCTGCGGTTGTCCGGCAAAGAACGCGTCTCGCTTCCGCTTCGCGCCGATCTGATCGACCACGGATTTTACAGCGCCGATGTGCAAATCGTGGGGCAGCTTGCAGACGGCAAGCAAGTCTCCTTCGTGAAAAAGCTTGGCGCTGCCTTTACCGGATTGGGAGCGCTCCTGGCAGGCGAAACAGAATTGACGTGGCAAGTGCATCACGGCCGCCATACGCTCACCTTGAACAAGGACGACAACGAACTCACCATTTCCGGCGGAAACGGCGGAGCGCCGACGTACATCGCCTATCCGAAGCTTGGCAAGCCGTATTCCAGCGAGTTTTCCAAAAAGCGCGCGGAGCACGTCGACTTCTTTTCCGAAAAAGGCGCCATCGGTATTCGCGCCGCTTACCGTTCCGATGCCTACCCTGCTCTTTCGCTGATCAGCAAAACGCTGCTGCACGGCGATGGCACCGTTGAACACACGCTGGATATAACCAACACTTCCACGGAAAAACTGGCTGCTGAGCTATGGCTGACACAAAGCCTCATCCACTCGATCCAGCACCCGATCTTGCCCTATCAAGGCCGCTATGTAGACGTTCCCACTTCTTACGGCAGCGACCTGGAATATTGGGACGGCAAGCTGCTCAGTGAAAACTGGCTGTTTTCCCGGGAAGATGCAGCCCCGTGGGGATTGTGCTGGCCGCCATCTTGCCAGATGGATATTCAAGGCTGGCAAATCGCCCTGGAATCGTGCATCGGAGAGCTGGAGCCGCAGAGCAGCGCGACGTTCGGCCCGATATGCGTGGCGCATGGAGCGTATACGGACTGGAAAGAATTTCGTGCTTTTGCCCGAAAAGAAGCTTTGGCCAAAGACTTGTCGCTGACCCCTCATCTGGAGCTGATTGCCAACGATCACAACCCATTTTTGGCAAACGGCGAAGTGAAAGTTGAGGTAAAAGAATACAAACAGCAGTACCTGGACGGGGAACTGACGGCCTTACTTGCGAGCGAAGAAGCTCTGGGACAGACGCAACGCTTCACGGAAGAAGCCGAGGAACAGGAAGCGCACTTCGCTTTGCCTGCTTCGGCCAAAGCGTACGAGCTGGTTCGTGTGGACGGTCAGTTCGCTACCCACGACATTTGCTTGCAAAGCGCCCTTTTCCCGGTTCAACCAGGCTCCATCTCCATGGAAGTGACCGAAGAGCAAGGCCAGCAAGTCTACAGCGCAGACAACGGCTCCATCCGCATCAAAGCAGCACCGGATTTTTACCCGTCGCTGTTCTCGCTCGTTTCGGGCGGACAGGAATGGCTGGCCAGCTCTTTCCCGCAGCGGCAACCGAAATCGTGGTGGAATCCGTGGACAGGCGGCATCGGCAACCACATCGAAGAACTGAGCGCTTTTTCACTGGTTAAAGAAGAAAGAAGCGCCGCCTTCGTCCAGCTGACCGACAATCGCCAGAACGTCTGGCAAGGCATCAAGCTCAGCTATCACGTCAAAAAACAGGAGAAGTATCGCGGCCTCACCTGCCACCAATATTTTCTTTTGCTGCCGGGCGTCCCGCTCCTTTGCCATACGGTCGAAATCGTGCAAAAAACCGGAACGTACTTTGCCCACAAAAGCTTTGCGACCGAAGTCTTTTTGCAGACAGAAGCGGCTGACGAAACGGTTTGGCTGAAAACAGCGGGGAAACACGGGGAGCCGCTGACCTACAAGCTGGCGCAGGGAGATTTGACCGTAACGGAACAATCCGACTATACGTTTGGCGCAGCTTCCCGCGCCGAGCAGCTCACGCTCTTCACCGATCTGGGCACCGCAGATGTCGAAGTGTACGCCAACAAGGAAATCGCGATGACCACCATCCTGCGCGAACTGAACTTGCCGGACAACAGCACGAGCTTTACACCGCCTGTCTTTTTCCTGTTTGCCGACAAAGAGCTGCCTGCCGATTCCTTGGCGGCTTTGCGGGCGATCCGGTTTACCAGCGAAGGCGAAGGGGGAAATTCAGATGAAGATCATTGATGCGCACATGCATTTATCGCATATCGAAGAATTTAAGCGGACAGCCGCGGAGAAGTCGTTTGTCGACTACTCTGTCCAAGGCATTTTGCAGGAATATAAGGACAACGGAGTGGTGCTCGGAATCGGCATGGGCTTGACGGAAACAAAGCAGGACGGCTTTCCCGATTACGAAGCGATCACGCCGATGGGTCTGGACTTGACCGCTGAACTGCCACCGCAGCTCGTCTACTGCCTGGGGATCAATCCGTACACGCTGGACGATGCGGCGGTTGCTCGCCTGGAGCAAGATTTGCAACACCCCCAGGCGGTCGGCTTGAAAATTTATCTCGGCTACTATCCGTTTTACGCCTACGACAGCGTCTACGATCCGGTCTATGCACTCGCCGCCAAATACGGGGTGCCCGTTGTTTTCCATACGGGTGACACTTACTCGGAACGAGGTCTGCTCAAGTATTCGCATCCGCTCACTCTCGACGAGGTAGCGGTGAAGCATCGGGACGTGAACTTCATGATGGCCCATTTCGGTGACCCGTGGGTGCTGGATGGCGCAGAAGTCGTGTACAAAAACCGCAACATGTTTGCCGACCTGTCCGGCTTGATGGTCGGTGACGCAGACAACTGCCGCAGACTGGCCGAATCGCCGCTGTTCTTCGCTCATCTGCGCCATGCGATTACGTACTGCGATCATTATGACAAATTTTTGTTCGGCACCGACTGGCCGCTCGCCCCTGTGAAGTCGTACATCCAGTTTGTGCAGGAGCTGATTCCGGCTGAGTATCATGCGGATGTGTTTTACAAGACGGCGTTGAAGGTGTTTCCGAAGGTGCGGGCTTTTGTCGAGTAGTAAACTGCAATGAATTTCCTTTCACGTCCATCAAAAAAATCCCACATGTCTGCGCTCATTCGCGTGAAGACACATGGGATTTTTCTTTTGCCAGAAGGGGTTTGACGTGTTCTTTGGCAGTATTGTGCGAGCTTTGCGCCCCGGCATGCTCCCACAAATAAAAACGCCTGGTTCCCCAGACGTTCTCGTTCTTTTTTCGTATGCAGCTGCCTCTCGTTACGACTGGGAGAGAAAGCCTTCCTTGAAGATTTTCAGCAAATATTCCAGCGTAATCGGGTCGCTGTACGTCGATGCTTCCATGTCGATCACGATCACATGGTTATTTTTCACAGCGGGAATCTTTTTCCACGTCTCCGAGGTCAGGAACGGATTTTCTCCGCCCTTGCGCTGGCTGAGCACGATGTAGTCTCCAGCGTACTCCGGAATCACTTCCAAAGAAAGCGTGTAGTAGCCAGGGCCAAGTGCGTCTTTCTTGACTTTTTCCGGCATGGCGAGGCCCATTGCCTGATACAGGATTTCCGTTCCGCGAGCCCAGTTGTTGCCGAAGACGTAAAAGTCTTTCGTATCATGCTCGAACACGGAGACGGTCGTGTCCTTGCCGATTTTCGCCTTGATTTCTTCGCCAGCAGCTTGCGCGCGCTTCGTGAAATCGTCGATCCACGCTTGCGCCTCTTTTTCCTTGTTCAAAAGCTTGCCAATCTCGCGTTGCTGCGCCAGGTAGTCCAGCTTGCCCCACGTGTAGACGACTGTCGGTGCGATTTCCTTCATCTTGTCGAGGTTTTTCATCCACGATCCGGCAATAATCAGGTCGGGCTGAAGAGCCAAAATCTTCTCCATCGTCTCGTCCGATACGACTTCGACATCTTTGACTTTGTCGGTGAACAGTGGATTTTTCTTCGTCCACTCGTCGATCCCGACCAGTGTGCCGCCAAGCGCAACTACGTTAGGTGCGTTGGTCAGGCCCACGATTCTTTTTGGCTGGGCAGGAACCTCAACCGGACCGTTCTCCGACTGGTACGTGATCATTTCAGGTTTGGCCTCAGCATTCGCATTCGGCTTTTCTTCGGTTTTTGTTGCCTGCTGTTGATTTGTCTCACTGCCGCCCGCATTGTTTGGTGCCGGCGTCGATGCATTGCCGCAAGCGCTGACCATCAGCGAAAGCGACATCAGGAAAGGAATGAGCCACTTTTTCATGTTGCAGTCTCCTTTTTGGCAAATAAAAACTTGCAGATGATAATGATAATCATTTCTGACAATTACATACTATAAACAGTTCTCACCTGCCTGTCAATACGGTCACTCTCTTTCCCCTGACATGCTGTTGGAACCGCTTCCACCCATGTGTTGCGGCAAACAATGACGTCATGTCTGCTTGGCTGACCAGAAGCGGTCACATGCGTTTTCGCGATAAATATCGAGACGTTTTTCCATACAAATACAAAAAAACGGCCTTTTCAGCCGTTGTGTCCGTTCGCGGAGTCATCTGCTACCGTAATGACTACATTTCCTTTTTTGTGCCCTTGCTCTACGTATTCATGTGCCTGCGGAATCTGTTCCAGCGGATAGCGTCTGTCGATGACCGCCCGAAGCTGGCCCGCCTCCATCAGCTCGGTGAGAAGCTGCATGTCTTCCACGCGCACTTTTGCCACTCCTTGCCCTTCCACGGTGAGGTATTTGCCATGGGGAGCCAGCACCTGCTTGCAGCGGGATTTCGCGCATTTTCCTACAGCGTCAAAGACGATGTCGTACTGCTTGCCGGATTGGGCAAAGTTTTCTTTTGTATAGTCGATCACCTCATCCGCGCCAAGCTGCCTGACCAGTTCTACATTGGCGGTACTGCACACTCCGGTCACCTCGGCTCCGAAGTATTTGGCGAGCTGCACCGCCGATGTGCCGACCGATCCCGAGGCGCCGTAGATCAAGACTCGTTGCTCGCGCTGCAACTGTCCTTTGCGGAAAAAGTGCAAGGCGGTAGTTCCGCCAAACGGCATCACTGCGGCTTCTTCATAAGTGGCATTAGTCGGCATGAGGGTGACGTTGGCGTCCTCGTGCAAGCATTTGTATTCGGCATACGTGCCAAAGTCCATCTCGGTGATCGCATACACCTTGTCTTTTGGCTTGAAGCGCTTGACTTGCTTGCCGACCGCTTCCACCTCTCCAGCCAGCTCGACGCCCAAAATCGGGTTTCGCGGCTTGTTCCATCCGATCAGCAACCGCATAGGCAGCCAATACAGCAACGGACAGCGAAAAGCGCGCACCCGGCAATCCCCGGAAGTGACCGTGGTCGCATATATTTTCACGAGAATCTCATGCTCTTTCGGAACGGGCTTGGCTACCTCCTGGAGCGAGAGGACATCCGGTGCTCCATAGCTTGTGCAGACGACAGCTCTCATGGGCTTCCTCCTTTTTCCTTATTTCCTGTTTGCCATGAGTATAGCCGCTATGAACTGTCTCGCTACAGCTACTAAAGTATGGTTTTGCAAAAACAATCACGGCTGAAAAACAGCACCGCCTACAACAGTCCAAGCTCGCGTGCCCGCGCGACTGCCTCCGTGCGCCGCTTCACTTGCAGCTTTTCAAAAATGACCCGGTTGTGCCCTTTTACAGTCGGCAACGCAATAAACAGCCTTTCGCTGATCTGCTGGTTGGAAAATCCTTGGGCAATCAGGCGGAGCACTTCCAGCTCGCGATTGCTCAACGGCTCGATCAGAGACTCGGCTTGCTGCGCTTGCGCTGGCTGACCCGTCCCGTGTGCTGGCGCCAACTGGTTCATGGCAGCGAGAAGCTTGCCACAATACTCAGACGCCGCTTCGGCTGCTGTCCACTCACGCAACAGCGGCAGGAGCAAAGCAGCTTCATCGACAAACGTCCGCACCAGCCCGCCCGGCTCAGCCAGTGCCAAAGCTTCGCGAAGCAGTTGTACCGCCTGGCGCTTTTCCCCATGCCCAAAAAGCGCGACAGCCAAAAGCAGCTTGGCCTCGATCCGCTCCCGTTCTTGGCGGGTCTGCTCCAGCTCTTGATGCCACGGTTTGAGAATCGCCACGGCTTGGGCGGAATTGCCCTTGGCCAAATACACCCGGGCGCGAGTGCTTGCGAGCTGTCCATTCGCCGTCGCCAGGCGCTCGGCAGCAGCCAGATTGCCTTTATGCAGTTGCACCATGGTCTGGACCGCCAAAAGCTGAGGAAGCTGGACTGCGAAGTTTTGCCGCTGGACCGTGTGATCGCTTTCTGCCAGCATGCGTGCTGCCCCGCTGGCATCGCCTTGGACAAGCTTTAGCCTGGCTAAAAAAATCTCGCTCTCGACCACGCAGTCCGTCTGTTCCAGCTGTTTTGCCCACTTCACGCTCTGACGAGTATGCTCCAACGCTTTTTCCCGTTCATTCCACTCGTAATACAGGCGAGCCAAACCAAGATGCGCCTTGCAAGCTGCCGGCAGCGGCGGATCGCCCGCGAGCTTCAGCACCCGCAGATAGCTTCGCTCCGCCAGGTACAGCCGGGATTCCATCTCCTGAATCATCCCCAGGCCAAGTGTTGCCAGCATGGTAATCAGGACATGGCCGACCCTTTCACTGTTCGCCAAAGCTTGCGTATAAGCCACGCTCGCCTCTGCCCATTCACCCCGAAGCTGGCAGCCGTACCCGCGTGCCCATAGTGTCGCTGTGCGTACAGGCACATTTTCCGGATGCAAAAGCTCCAGAGCACGGTGCGACTCCGCTACGATCCGCTCCGCGTCGTGCTTGCTCACCGCCAGCGAAGCGCGGATCGCCGCGATATGACCGAGCAAATCACGGGTCATGTCGCTTTGCTCCACCGCCTGCAACACTTTTTCGGCAGCTTGCAGCTTTGGTTCCACGCCTGTTGTTTTTCCAGTCATCAACAGCGCAGACGCTTGCATCACCCACAAACCGGGCAGCTCGTTCTTTTCCTGCTCGCCCAATGACTCCAGCCATTGCAGAACAGGGGTCACTGCCCCGCGAAAAATCAGGGGCAAGCCAGCACCTTCCGCCAGCCGCGCCGCCCTTTTTGTATCGTGGGCGCAAACAGCATGGTGAAACGCCTCAAACGCAAAGCCGTTCGCTTCATACCAGCTGCTTGCGCGAATATGCAAGCTTGCAGCGACGGTTGGATCAAGCCGTTTGCGCAAAAGCTCGGCAAAAAGATGGTGGTAGCGATACCAGCGCCGTTCGCTGTCCAAGGCGACAAGAAACAGATTGGCGCGATCAAGCAAGGCCAGCGTCGCTTCGCCAAAGCCAGCCCGGACTGTGTGCTCCCCGTCGCTCAGAACAGCATCGCACAGCGGCCCGCTCATCCGTTCAAGAACAGACGTCTGGAGCAAAAACGACTGGATGCTCTCCGTTTCCTGATTCAACACTTCCTCGACCAAATAGTCCCACACATAAGGATGATTAGGCGGAAAAGACCGAATCAACCGATCCGGCTCGCCTTCCCTGCGCAAAGCAAGCGCGACCAGCTGCAATCCGGCAATCCAGCCTTCTGTGCGTTCTGCCAAAATCCCGACGCTTGTCTCGGAAAGAACCAGCCCCATCCCCTGGCACAAAAATTCGCCGGCTTCCCGCTGGGCAAAGCGCAGATCGCCAGCATGAACTTCCGTCAGCTGATCCTTCGCGCGCATCCTCGCCAAAGGCAACGGCGGCTGCGCGCGGGTCGTGATGACGAGATGAAGCTGCGGCGGCATGCGTTCCACCAGAAAAGCAACCGCCTCATGAATACTCGGAGAGCGGAGAAGATGATAGTCATCCAGAACGAGAACCATCGCCGGGGATAAAGAGTGGAGATCGTGCAACAAAGACAGCAGCATCGCCTCGCTTGGCGAACTTTCCGCAGCCTTGAGCATGGGCAGCAGCCCTTTTCCAATAGACGGCTCAATCGTCTGCATAGCTGCGATCACGCAGCGCAGGAAACGCCCCAGGTCGTCGTCTCCCCCATCGAGCGACAGCCAGGCGACAGAGACGGGAGCATCTGCCAGCCATTCACTGACAAGCGCCGTCTTGCCGTAGCCTGCTGGAGCAGAAATCAGCGTCAGCTTGCGATGCATCCCTTCGCTCAATTTTTCCACGAGCCGCGGGCGTCGGACCGCTTTTGGCCGCGGTTTGGGGATGTACAGCTTTGTCAAAAGAATGTCCTTTTCTAATCCCACCAAAAATACCACACGTCCTGCTTCAGCAAGTAATCGGCGTAATGACCGAGCGTCTGTTGATCGTCCAAAACGTACTGGCAAAAAATAAAATGCTCTTTTGCCAATTGCAGCGCTTCTTCAGCCGTTTGCGGACGCCGCTTCGCTTGCAGCACCCATGTATCGCCTGTCACAGCGAGGATGCTTGCGCCGTACTGTTCCTGAAAATGCTTGAAGATGACCGACTGGTACACAGGCAAAGGGCATTCGTTGTATCCGCCCATCGGAATCCACAGCGGAGCCTCATGCCCGCGCTCCTGCGGCAAGTTCAGCACGACGAGCGAATCTCCATCCTCGATCCGGTCCTGTGCCCATTCCCGATCGAGCTGAAACGGTTCTGTCGATGCTTCTGTTGCGACCAACTGCTCGTGAACCAGCTCGCTGCCTTCCCACATCGCTGCGTACGCCTGATAACATTCGGAAAAGTTTTTGCCTTGCAGCTGCTTCTCCTCAGCTGGCAAATCAGTGTAGACCAGCCGGGACTCCACGATTTTGCGGAAGGTATCCTCTACGCTCAGGCTGCGGGCTTCTTCCAGCTGCTGCGCGACAAAAGCGGACAACGTTTCTGCTTCCTCGCACACTTCTTCCATCATTTCCAGCAGGTTGTAGCCCGGCAACACCAAAATGCGGTGCTTCCCTTCTGCTTGCAGCGGCAACGCCAATTGTTCTACTGCGACGACTTCTGTTTCGCATTCATCCAAATACTCGACCAATTCTTCAACCATGACCGACACCTCTTTTTCTTCACGCATTCATTCGCTTTATCGATTTATGCAAATGGCTTGTTCGCATTTTTGGAAAAATAAGCCACACTTGTTCATCGTACACCATCTATCCAGAAGAATGTAGAGCTAACCTAAAAAAAGCTTCCCTCGCCAGTCGGGAGGGAAGCTTTCCTTTTTTCGTGCGATTTGCTTGTGTTACGACAGCTTAACCAGGCTGTAGTTTTTCTTGCCTTTGCGGATGATGATGAAGCGTCCGCCGATGGCGAGGTCAGCCGTTACTTCCAGCTCCAGATCGCTCACCTTTTCGCCGTTCATGGAAATCGCGCCTTTGGTAATGTCCTCGCGCGCCTGGCGCTTGGATGGCTCGATGCCCAGCTCTACCAGCCAATCCACGATGTTTTTCGCTTCTTTCGTCGCTTCATAGGTCGGCATTTCTTTGAAGCCTTGCTCGATTTCATCTGCCGTCAACGACTTGATGTCTCCCGTGAACAAGGCAGCTGTAATGCGTTTGGCCTGCTCCAGCAGCTCTTCCCCGTGCACGAATCGGGTCATTTCTTCTGCGAGCATTTTTTGCGCTTCGCGTTTATGCGGTTCGGTCTGGACTTTTTCAGCCAGCTCCTCAATTTGCTCTTTGGACAAGAACGTGAAGTAGTTCAAGTATTTCACAACATCACGGTCATCGGTATTCGCCCAGAACTGGTAAAACTCGAATGGCGTCGTTTTGTTCGGATCGAGCCAGACAGCGCCGCCAGCCGTTTTCCCGAACTTCGTGCCGTCTGCTTTCAGCATCAGCGGAATGGTCAAGCCAAACGCTTTCGCTTCTGGCCCTTCTTTTTTGCGGATCAGATCGAGGCCGCTCGTAATGTTGCCCCATTGGTCCGAACCGCCGATTTGCAGCTGCACGTCTTCGTGTTTGTACAGGTGCAAGTAATCGAGCGATTGCAGGATTTGGTAGGAGAACTCGGTAAAGGAAATACCGCTGTCCAGTCGGCTTGCCACCACGTCTTTGGCGAGCATCGCGTTGATACTGAAATTTTTCCCGTAGTCGCGCAAAAATTCGATGACGTTGATTTTATGCGTCCAGTCGTAGTTGTTCACCAGGCGGATTTGATTGTCGCCTTCTGTGATGAACAGCTTTTTCATTTGCGCAGTCAGCGCATCCACATTCGCCTGCACTTGCTCCAATGTTTGCAGCGAGCGCTCCGATTGCCGGCCGCTCGGATCGCCGATCGTTCCTGTCGCGCCGCCGATCAAAATAACCGGGCGGTGACCAGCCAACTGGAAGCGTTTCAGCATGATGAATGGGATCAGGTGACCGATATGCATGCTGTCGCCTGTCGGGTCCACGCCACAGTAGAGCGAGATCGATTTTTGCTCGGTCAATTCGCGAAGTCCCTCGGCATCTGTTTGTTGATTGATGGCGCCGCGCCATTCGAGTTCATCAATAATGTTCACAGCCAATTCACTCCCTCAGGTTCGTAGTTCTCCTATACCGGATCAACGTTGTGCGTGACAACAAAAAATCGCCCCTTGTCATATAGACATAGGGACGATTGAATAACCGTGTTACCACCCAGATTGCACCAATGCCGCACACGCCTTCCTTTTGCGCGCCATTCATGCCACTCTCGGCGAGATATCGTTCGCCGCTTCCGCTCAGCATTACCCGAGATACTCCAGAGTTGTAATTCGCTTGCTTGGTGTGTGCCGGGTTTCATCATCCCCCGGCTTTCTGGGACAGGGACCAATCTGCTACTGGGCTCTTTCAACGTATGTCGCATATAAGATTACAGACAGTATAGTGAATTGGAAGATCGGTGTCAACTGGCGTTTGCCCTCACACCGCCCGGGCAAGCCGAAAGCCGAGATCATCGATGCAAAACGTCGAATGACTGCGCCTGCGGCATGTCGCGCCGACACCTCTAGCCGCTTCCGCCCAAGCCTGCCCGCCTGTCATCTGATTCCCTCCGCTTTCCACTTTTATTTAGCCAAGCTCAGCTTTTCGATCGCCTGCTGCTCAGTCGGCAGGAAAAAGATGTCGTTGCCGTTGTTCGACTCATAGATGAAGTCTTTCAAGCTTTTGCTTGCATACACGGAAAAATCGCCCACGATCGCCAGCTTTGCCTTGTAATTGATGAACTTTTGCAAAATGTCGCCCGCCAGTCGCGTCTTCAGATCGAAAAAGCTCTCCGCAAGCATCGTTTTGTGAATGACGATGCGGTCGCATTCGGCTTCGTACCATGCCGTCGCGATCAGATCCAGTGCCGCCTGGACATCGGCGATGACGTGTTCCTCGCTTGTTACGACAGCAATATTGACTCCGTTAACGGTGTGCTTGGCAATGTTCATCGTCTACCTCCCTGTTTGATCAGCCACTCATTTGGCATGGGCCTGGAAAAGTCTTTGGACATACTGCTCGCCTATATAGCGATTGTCTTCGCCCTGCGGCGGCGCAATCCCCGCCACCCGAAAAAAGCTCAGCCCGACTACCATCGCCATCAGCCCATAAGCGGCCCCCTGAGCATCTTCTTCCGCCAGCTGGCAACGGCTGATTTTTTAGGGAAAAAGAAGGACAGGAGGCGGGGCAGGGTGGCTAAAGCAGTTCATTCCCGGCAACGCACGATTTTATTGGATTCCCAGATGCTCGCGCAAGGTGGCGCCTGCGTATTCCCGCTTGAACAAGCCTTTTTCCACCAGCTTGGGCATCAGTTGTTCGAAAAAGATGTTCATCGATTTTTCCGATCCGCCCGGCAGAGCGATGAACCCGTCAATCGCTCCCGCCTCGTAACGCTCGATAATATCAGCCAGTACATCGTCGACAGTTCCGACAGACACCCAATGCGCCGATCCGACTACCTCAGGGCGTGCCAGCACTTCTTGCAAAGTCGGCTCGTACTTCGTGATAAATCGGCGCAACAGCTCGGCATGTGTCCGGCTGCGGACGGGCAGGTTCGGATCAGGGAGCATGTCAGCTGTTATGCGTTGATCCAGAGCCAGATGGCTTGCTTCCATTCCGAGTACGAATTTCAGCGAAGCCAGCCTGCGCTCCGTGCTCAAATTGGCATGCGCCACTTTATGCAATTCCTCTGCCTCCTCGCGCGTCTCCCCCAAGAAAAAGTACAGGCCCGGCAGCACTTTGACTGCATCCGGATTACGTCCATGCTCCTCCGCCCTTTTGCGCAAGTCGCTTCGCAGTTCGACTCCTGATTCAATATCCGGCATGGCTGCAAAAATCGCATCCGCGACGGAAGAAGCAAAATCACGTCCCGTATCCGACGCACCCGCCTGGAAAAACGGAATCGAGCCGGAGGCATGGGCTGGCATCGTCAGCGGCCCTTTGACACTGAAAAATTCGCCCGAATGGTTGATCGGCGTTACCTTGTCCCGATCGGTAAAAATGCCTGTCTCCCGATCCATGACAATCGCTTCGCGCGGGTAGCTATCCCACAGCTTGCGTACGACCTCGATAAACTCTTTTGCTTTCGCATAGCGCTCTTGCGGTGATGGCATCGGAGCATCGCCGAAGTTCTCGGCCCCTTCAATCGATGTGACGATATTCCAGCCAGCTCGCCCGTTGCTCAGCCAGTGCAACGACTGAAGCTGTCTCGCCACGATGAACGGCGGATTGAATGTGGTGGAGATCGTCGTCACCAACCCGATTCGCTCGGTTTCCCGGGCAATAGCGGAGAACATCAGTGTCGGATCAACGCTGCCAAAGCTGACGGCGTCTCCCAGCATCTGCGGACCG
Source organism: Brevibacillus sp. FSL K6-0770 (assembly GCF_038000275.1). Classification (NCBI taxonomy): domain Bacteria; kingdom Bacillati; phylum Bacillota; class Bacilli; order Caryophanales; family Paenibacillaceae; genus Brevibacillus; species Brevibacillus sp. FSL K6-0770. Next base: position 1,423,066 of record NZ_JBBOBQ010000001.1, on the reverse strand, counting down.
ACGTATAAATAATCGGCTTTGAACAAAAAATCGAGCTTGGCTTGCTCGGCCATTTTCGCCAAATCAATATAGTAGTCGATCGTGTCCAGTTTCTCGATATCACTGTCAGGACGCCGCCAGCCTGCCCCTTTCATCCACGTAGTATTAATCGCCAGTCCGATGCACAATTGTCTATTTTCAGCCATACGTATCCACCTCTCCTGGATTGAGATTCGTTTCGCGATTAGGACTTGCCCCGCTCTTCCGTCATGTTGGCAAAAGCGCAAATACGCGCCTTTTTCCAACAATGATAATCATTATCGTTAAATAGTGTAGCAAGGGCAGAAGTAAAAGCAAATGCACAAATCACGAAAACGATATGCAAGATTGTCTAATCCAGTGCTTTTCTTTGAAAAACGTCCCGGCGTTTTCAGCGCAGTTGGTGGGCGGTTTGCAGCTCGCAGCTTGCGGTTTCTTGCAGTCAGCAATCACAGTCATGACTGTCCGACGTCCTTATGACTCTCTTCTTGCTCTCTGTACGCGGAAGGCGACACGCCGAATTTCTTTTTAAACATCCTGCTGAAATAGAGCGGATTGGCATACCCGACACTGACGGCGATATCGCTGATCGGATAGCTGCCTGCTTTCAGTAGCTCGCGCGCTCTCTCCATCCGGTAATGAATCACGTAGTCGATAGGGCGGTATCCTGTGTATTTATGGAAAAAGTAAGAAAATTGCTTGGGGCTCATACCGTGCAACTCAGCCAATTCGCCGAGCGTCAGCGGCTCCATGTAGTGCCCGCTAATGTACGCAATCGCTTCTTCGATTATTTTTTGGCCTGGAGAACGTCCTTCCTCCCGACTCTTGCAGCCCACCAGCACTTGATGCATGATGCCTAAAAACAGCTCTTTGACATGCAGCTTCCCGATCCCGCCTGTAGCGCGGGCTTTTTGCTGGATCATGATGAGCGCTTCAAGCAGCCGGGGATTCGCGCCGGATTCGAGCTTGAAGTGAGTATCCAGTTCAACAGCCGCTGTGTCATTTGCGTGTTTGTTCCACCTGTAAAAGACAATGAAATACTCCAATTCTGACTGACCAATGACCCGCGAGTCCATTTGCATGCCTGGAGCAGCATGAACGACCGTTCCCGGCAACAAATCGTAAGCGGTTCCGTTCACATGCATCTTCGCCTCTCCACGCACAATAAACAGAAATCCGTATTGGACAGTCTTGAAACCGCGCAAAATACTTTTCGGCTGAATGACCAAGCGCTGCACATTGGCTATCTCATAGGAACCGCCGGCGAATATTTCCGCTATCTTGTCCAAATCCATCATGAAAGGAAACCTGCTTTCTGTCCATATCGTGTACCCCTGCTTATTTTATCATAGGATCGGGCCTGATTTTGCCGTAGGAACATCGCATGCGCTCCATCCCCGGGTTTGCCGTACCATCTGGCGCTCCCTGCCCAAATAAATCGCGGGAAGCATATTTATTTAGGAACCGTTTGCGGGTATGATAATAGAAAAAAAGAAAGAGGCTGTTATATGGATTCAACTTACTCACCAAGATCTACTTCGAAAACAAAAATGCTTGTGATTCATGCCCTTTTTATCGCTTTTACCCTCGCAGCTACCATGTTCATCAACATCCGCCTACCGATCATGGGCAACGGCGGCCTGATTCACCTCGGTAACGTGCCTCTTTTTATTGCTGCCTTTGTGTACGGCAGAAAAACGGGAGCGATTGCCGGAGCTTTCGGCATGGGTCTCTTCGACCTGATCTCCGGCTGGACAGCCTGGGCGCCTTTTACGTTCATCATCGTCGGTGCCATGGGTTATGTCGCTGGCCTCATCGGGGAAAAAATGCCTGGCAAACGCACACTGGCTTACTGTGTGGCGATCGCCGTCGCGCTGATTATTAAAATCGTCGGCTACTACTTCGTGGAAGTGATTTTGTATGGCAACTGGATTCAGCCGTTCGGCTCCATCCCTGGGAACTTCCTCCAGGTTATCGTTGCCGGAATTATCGTGCTGCCACTCGTAGGGCGGTTGAAAAAGATTGTGGGACAGGTGTAAGTAGAAAATCACTTTCTCGTAAAACTTGCAAAAGAGCGATTCATGTGATGCCCCAATAGAGCTGTAACTATAAAAATCGCCCAGGAGATTCTGATTCCTAGGCGATTTTTTTTCAAGGATGTGTCTGAAATTCTCGAACGATTCGGTCAGACAAAGGCGATAAATTTGTGCTCGTATGTGTAACGATGGAGCCGGATGGGCTGAGCTGGAGCCGGAGACATCGATGGTACGGCAAAGGGAATACGGCTGTCTTGCGTCATAAGAGCAAACGCCGAGATCCTGTTGAAACACGTGGCCGATTCAACGTAGGGAAGTCCATCCAGCAGCGCCCTAAAGAAGTGAGAAAACGTCTTAGTTTTGGTCACTGGGAACTGGATACGGTTGTTTCCAGTCGGGGAAAAAGTAAAGCATGCGTCGCTAGGTTCGCTGAGCGTAAGACTCGCCTTTGCCAAGGTCTCTGAAGAAGAACTTGCTCAAGCCTTGTATCTCATTAACAACCGACCAAGAAAATGTCCGGGCTGGAAGACGGCTCACGAATCATTCATGGAAGCTCTGTCGCACTTGGCTTGACAATCCGTCTGAATCAAAAGATTTTATATAAAATAACTTAATTGTAAAAATATGTTTACACAAACTAAACAAGTTGCTATAATCCCTAATTGACCGGTCAAAAATACCAATATAAGGGAGGTTAAAAATCATATATTGAAAATATATATGATTAACTTTTTTATGAAGATGAATGTGTTTTTAAAGTTTCTAATAACTGTCGCATTATTGCTTGGTAGTGTTACAAATGTAGCTGCAGCTGAAAACTCAAGTCAACAAACTACTAGCATTACAAGTGACACGGAGAATCTAACAGATCTTTTTAAGCAGAGAAACAACGTTCAGTTCGAGCAAATTGGTAATGAACAAGAAGTTTATTTTGAATCTAACGAGATAGAAATAAATGAGGAATTAATTGAAGAGTTTCATAGTATCGACGTTGAAGCGCAAAGTTACTTTGATACTTACTTTGACTTTTATAAAGAACACGGATATTTTCCTGAAAAGAAAGTCCTTACTAATAGATTAGCTTCGTCTGCCTCTTATGATGTAGCCTTAAATCTATTAAAAGGTTACGGCGTGAATTGGACTAAAGATCAACTAATTGCTAGACTCGCAACTTTAGGTGCTATCGCATCTCTTGATGGTCCTATTCCTATTGGAGATTTTGTTGCTCTCCTTGCAGGGGCTGTGATCCTTAACCCGAATCTTGACAACTACATTGCAAATTTAGATGAAATTACAAACTATTTAAAATCAGTTTCCCTAAGAAACGCTATTAGTAAAGTCACCGGAGCTGTTTCATTAAGCATTGCAACCAGAAAAGAAATTAAGAAAGGAAAAAAACACTTCGAAGCTTGGCTATCCACTGGTGGATGGGGCGGTATTTTTATTGGACGGTCGATTAGTTTATCTGAAGCGCAAAGTCGGGCTCGAAATGGTTTGGATACATTTAGTGTAAGTAAAGAGAGTGCAAAAAAAGTAGTAAAGCAAACAAACTATTGGTATTATGATGAAGGCGGTCACATTACATTGGGATATCTCGCCAATTTACCTCATTATCATATGACCACTGATGAAGCTCGTCGAAATAAATTGCCTGGTCACCATTTCTTCCCCTACGATCCACTTGATTAATAATTAGTCTGGGACTGGAAACGACATATAAGCTATAAATGTATATGTCGTTTCCGATATTTCACTAAAAAACAGTTGCTTCATTTTTTAACCTCCTATTTCGAACATAGCTAGGTGATAATTTCATGAATCAGGATGACCTTCATTCGAATCAGAATTCCATCCATCTCGAAAAGCTCTACAAAGACATTGACGAACAGTCAGCCAAGTTCTTTCACCATAACTATCAACATTACCTGGATGAAAATGTGTTTCCCGAAGACGCATGCTCCATTCCTCAAGATATCGATCTGTCCGCAGCTACTATTGTGTTAGGTGAACTCAAATGGGAGTGGACGGAAATTGAATTGTTATCCAGATTGAGTCTGTTAGGTGCAGAAATTGGAATCAATCGCCCGATCCCCGTCTTGGATTTCTTTACATTGCTAGAAGGGAAATCCGTAGTCTGGTCCAAATACTGCGATCATTATATAGAGAACTTTGAATCGCTTATCAACTGCTTAAAGCGATTTATCCCCGATCAAGATGAATCGAGTGAATAATTTTTAAAGTGCTCCCTTTTAAGTACCATCTTCGGACGAAGGAGGGGGCACTTTCGATCATGTGCCTCCTTCGTCCGAAGGGCTAGCAATTGGTTGCATAGGTCATGTCAGTTTCACATGCTGCTATTAGCTATAACACGTTGTTTTTTGATGACTTTTAAATTCCTCCACAGACCAGGTTTGAACTGCACCACATTTGTTGGGCCCTCCAACAGTTGGAAGTGCAGTTTTTCTATGACGAAATTTAGTGAAGATTTTAAACGTCTCCACTTCAAAGATACTTAGGAGGGATGGAGAGCAGCGTTCCCTTCCCTTCATGAAAAACGCCAAACCGTTCCGTTTGATACTGTGCATCATCCAAATACACTTGTGATCGCTCCGCGAACATAAACATGTTGGCAAGCATCTGATAGTGGCGAATTGACTCGTCCGGTCGCAGCAGCCGATGCGGGATATCGGCAATCATAATGGTCGCATTTTCCCACATCCACAACGCATTGTGGAGCGCCCCTCGAAGCATTCTCTGCCCACCATACAGCTTGTCCATGCGTTCACGCCCCTTTTATCCAACCAAACAATCATAGCTGATAATCATTACTACAATGCGATTATAGAAAAGAGTCGCGATTATGCGTAAAACATTCGAAAAGATTCTGCAGGAGGTACGCCATGGACGATATCGATATCAAAATTTTGCAACTCCTTGAGGAAAAAGGGAGACTCTCGCACGAAGAACTAAGCAAGCTTTTGCACATATCCCGCCCTGCCGTTCATCAGCGGGTGGCAAAGCTGGAAAAGAGCAACATCATCAAAGGTTACCGCTGCATTGTCGATTGGAGCAAGTTGGAGCAGAAGTTGAAAGTGCTGATCTTTGTCAAAATGAAATGCCAAAACTTCAAAGAAATCGCAGGCAAGATTGTCGATTTGCACGTTCCGGGCGCAACGATTCTCGAATGCCAAAGACTGGCCGGGGAATGGTGCATGATGCTCAAAGTGCGGGTATCCTCCCCTGAGGATATTACGAATCTGATCGATGAAATGGTCAAATTCCCTGACGTTCAGGAGACCTCGACGACGTTTGTTTTATCTACCCTTTACGAAAACGGGATGAAGGAGAATTGAGAAAGAAGAGAGGCGACCCTGGATGATGCAAGGGAAAAAAGCAATGCAAATCTACGAGTCAGAAAATTCAAATATTACTCTCGTTGTAATCGCTTTACTCTCCGTGTACATTTTTTGGGGAGGAACGTATCTCGGGATGAAGGTTGCGATTGAAACCATCCCGCCTTTTATCATGGCAGGCATTCGGTTTTTTGTGGCTGGAACTGTCCTCTATGTGCTTGCGCGGTTAAAGGGTGAGCAGCATCCGAGCGTTGCCGAATGGAAAGGCGCAGGAATCGTGGGCGCTCTCTTGCTCTTGGGCGGGAACGGGCTGGTCGCCTGGGCGGAACAAAAAGTCCCGTCAGCCATCGCCTCCCTGCTGGTAGCAACTGTTCCTTTATGGATTCTTGCTTTCAACTGGCTTGGCGGCAACAAAAAAAGACCTGCGCTCGGCGTCCTCGCTGGCGTACTGCTCGGCTTTTCCGGCATTGCCGTGCTCGTCCTGAACACAGGCGGAGCGAACAGCCAAAACATGGACACAATCGGCATGATCGCCCTCTTGATCGCTTCGGTTTCTTGGTCAATCGGATCTTTGTATTCTCGCAGGGCAAAACTCCCCGCGTCTCCCCTGCAATCGACAGCGGCGCAAATGATGGTAGGCGGCGCTTTGCTGATCTTTGTTTCATTTTTCCTCGACGATTGGACGAAGCTGCACCTGTCTGAGCTATCTGTCCGCTCCGCTCTCGCCTTGGGCTATCTGATCGTGTTCGGCTCGATCATCAGCTACACAGCGTACATTTGGCTATTGAAAAATGCTGACCCCGCCTGGGTATCGACTTATGCTTTCGTCAATCCGATCGTCGCCGTATTTTTGGGCTGGTTTCTGGCAAACGAGCGACTCTCTCCCCACGCCTGGGCCGCCGCTATCATTATCGTTGTCGCGGTCATGATGATTACGGTTTTTGGCGGGCAGAGGAAAGCCATCGAGCGGAAAGAAGTGGTGAGAGGGGAAGGGGAGGGCGTGTAATTATTAGTTTGAGAAAAAGGTGAAATTACCCTCATAATCCAATTTTTATAATAAAGCAAAAACAAGTCATGTTTGCTTAGAAAAAAGCAGAGGGGCGAATCATTTGGACAAAGAGAACCAGGGACTTCAAACTAAAATTTTCGACCTTATTGAACAAGAGGGACTGGAGGAACAACTGGAGTCATTGACCAGAAATGTATTTGAAGATTGCATCTCCAGAAATACAATCGAGTTAAGCCGCATAAATCCAAGCTTCATCCGTCTCATAGCGATGTTGCTTAAAAAGAGTTCTTTCCATGTCATTGGCCGAATTGAAGATAGCTTTATCAAGGACAAAAAGACAGCTACAGGGTCGCCGCCAGCGGCAGGGTATCGGTTTCAAGAGGGGTTTGGGAAGTGGTATGATCTCAGAGTGGAAGATGCCCTCTTGCTTGTAAAATACGGTAATGTCACCAACCTTGAAATTAATCCCAACGAAAATTACTTCATTGGGAAAGGAATCGATCTAAGGAAACTGCCAAGAGTAGCTACAGCCCCCGGCACTATTTTCACTGATGAAGAGATGCAGAACTACTTAGTATGGTTTAAAGGGATTCAAGTTCAGATGGGTATCCAGCCTACCATCATTTAAAAAGGATCAAAAGCAGCCCTCTGCCAGTCGAATACAAGGAGGGCTGCTTTTGGTTTCGCGTATCTCTCAACTTTTACTACTTACTGATCGTTTCCTCACCAAGCAATTTCCCCGCAATATAATCAAACTGCTTTTCCAACGACAGCGGATCATTGAAATAAAATGTATTCGAATCAATCGTATACACACGCTTGTTTTTGACGGCATCCAGCTGTTGCCACAACTCGTTCTTGCTTATCTCCTTTTCCAGCGAATCCTCGATGAACAAAAAATCTCCCGCATATTCCGGCAGTTTTTCATGCGAAAGCGCAACGTAGCCTTTGTCGATATCCATCGTTGCTTTCTGGATGATCTCCGGCGCTTTCAACCCAAACTCGCGATATAAAATCTCTCCGCCTCGTCCGTAAAAATCTCCGAACGCACCAAGCGATTTCATGTCTCCCCCCAAAATCGCCACTTTTTTGTCACCCACGACCTCGTGCACGGCTGGCTTATACTTCGCCACTTTGCTATCCCAGTTCGCAATCCACGCTTCTGCTTCCTGCTCCCTGCCAAACGCTTTGCCAAAAGCCCGAAGCTGCTCCCGCAAATTTTTTTCCCCGTATTTGATCGCGACAGTCGGCGCTATTTTTTGGATGTTCTCCAGGTTTTTCGCGTTGTCCAAGGCGATAATGACGTCAGGCTTCAGCTCCAACAGCTTTTCCAGCGAGTTGCTGTCATCGCCATAGCCCCCGATATTTTCAATCCCGTCCACTTTTCCGGCGTAAAAAGGATGATTCAGGGCAAACTCCGACAACCCTACAGGCTTGATGCCCAAAGCGAGGAAATAGCCTACGTAACTGTCTGCCAAAACGATAACCCGCTTCGGATTTTTCGGAATCGTCACCTCTCCGCTTGTCGTCTTGTAGGTGATCGTCTCTACTTTTGCCACGTTATTCGCATCCCCTTGTGCCGGGGCTGCTGCCCCATTACTCGTGCTGGTCGCGCCAGAGCAAGCACTCAGCAACAGCATGATGCACAACAGCGCAGTTGCCGCCAGTGACGCTCGTGAACCTCTGCTCATCGGAAAATCCCCTTTTTTTGTATATTGATAATAATTATCACTATCAATGTACCGATTCAGCATCCGTTCCACAATAGAATATGTAGGGAATTTTGCCGGACTATCTGCAACTTTGCTCTGTTGCCAATTCCTTCTCCGATACTCGGCAGGCGACACGCCCAGCTTTTTCTTGAACAAGCGGCTGAAATAATACACATCTTTGTACCCGACACCTGCCGAAATCGTCCGCAGCGAAGCGTCCGTCTCCGTCAACAGGCTCGCCGCTTTTTCAAGGCGAATGCGAATCAAATAATCGATCGGACTGTAGCCCGTGCTTTGCTTGAATGTCGCGGATAAATGGTATGCACTGTAACGAAACATCTCCGCCAAAGACTCCAGCGTGATCGGCTCCGCATAATTTTTTTCCATGTACAGCATGATTTGTGCCGTCAAATCGGGATAGGTCACTTCACTGCCCTCCCGCTCCAACTCTGCCAGCACCTGATAAACAAATTGGTAGAAAAGAGCTTTGATCTGAAACCGCCTCAGCGACTCTGGGCCCTGCCATTGCTCGTGCATTTGTTGCAAGTTGTGAAAAAGCAAAACCGGGCTGCTCGGGATCAGGCTGTATTGCGCCAAAAATGGGTTGCTGCGCTTTAACAGTTCAAGCAAACTCTGGCTTGCGGGTGCCGGAATCGTTGCTTTGTAAAAAATCGAGTAATATTCAAACGCTTCACCCGCAGGTACGATCTGGAGCGTGGCTCCTTTTCCGCTGTGCATGAGCTGAAACCCTTTTGCCATGTACGCCGTCCCATCCAACAAAACCTGCGCGTTGCCCCGCGTGGAAAAAAGAAACATGCTGGCCGGGAGCTTGTACGGTCCAAACCCTTCCCCCGGTGCCAACGCTGTGTGACGGATGTCCAAAATTTTAATGGCAGCCTGGTTCCATAGCAGCGCTTGGGTGTTTTCTTGCTTCAATGTGACCAGTCCTTTTTGTTTGGTTGCTTTATTATAATTGATAATAATTATCAGTTGAAGAGCAAGAACAGCAATCTGGCTAAAACGAACCGGAGCCATCGCTTTGCTGTGCTCATAGCTTTTTTCGCTGTTTATCCGTCTCCCATAAGAGTGGTCGAACCAGCGATTGACGGCATTATAAATGTATATAGTCATGAAAAACTGTCTTCCCAACAACAACAACAACAACCGCTACCTGCCAGACAGCTCCGGCATATAGCGGTTGTTTATGTCTCTTGTTAGTTGGATGAACCGTACAATGTACAATTGCCAAATGATAGTTACACCGAGCCTGAGTCTAAGTCTGAGCAAGCCTTGCAATCCCTTGTTGACCCGCTTCCCGTCCCTACAAAATTCACTACGTCCGCCGCATGTAAGCCCGCACCGTCAGCGGAGCGAAAATAGCCACGATAACGGCAGCGCTCGCGAGCGACAAAACGAACTCCGTGCCGATCGTGCCGCTATTGACCAATTCGCGAACCGCGCTCACCAGATGGGAGATCGGGTTGAGTTGGACGAACCACTGGAGCCACGTCGGCATCGTTTCAACTGGCACGAACGCATTGGAGAGAAAAGTCAGCGGAAACAGCACCAGCATGGAAATCCCTTGCACGCTTGCCGCCGTCCTCGCAATAACCCCGAAAAAGGCGAAAATCCAACTGACCGCCCACGAGCAGGCAATGACAAGAATCCCCGCAATCGCGACGAATCCCAGTCCGCCCTCTGGCTGGTAGCCCATGATATACCCCATCGCAAAAGTAAGCACGGTCGCAATCGTATAGCGGATCGTATCGGCGAGCAACGCCCCGGCCAAAGGCGCGATCCGGGCAATCGGCAGCGACTTGAATCGGTCGAAAACTCCTTTGTCCATATCCTCACGGAGCTGAACGCCCGTCACGATAGACGTCGAGATAACGGTCTGCACGAGAATGCCAGGAATGATGATCGGCAAGTAGTTTTCCACGTTTCCTGAAATCGCGCCGCCAAAAATATACGTGAACATCAGGGTGAAAAGGATCGGCTGAATCGTGACATCAAACAGCTGCTCGGGAGTGCGCCGAATTTTCAGCAGCCCCCGGTAGGCCATCGTCAACGAATGGCGGAGCGCCTGAGCGAAACTGGCGCGGTTTTTCAACGAACGATCAAGCTCTTGCGTCAATGCTGCGCTTTTCATACAGTGGCTTCCTCCGTTCTGTTCGATTGTTCTGAGGCTTGCTGTGCATTTTCGCTGGCACCGTGCCCCGTAATCGTTAAAAAGACTTCGTCCAGCGTCGGCTTTTGCACGCTGATCTCCGTCAGGTGAATGCCTTTCGCCCGCAGAGCGATCAGCAAATCGGTGACCTGGTCGGCGTTCGCCATTGGCGCCGTAATCTTGCCTGCTTCTGCCGTTACGCTGGAGCGAACTCCGAGCACTTGCTCCACCATTTCACGAGCATTGGCAATGTCCTGTACATTTTGGACTCGCAGATGCAAGGCGGAGTTCCCGACAGATGCTTTCAACTCATCCACCGTACCTTCTGCCACGACCCGCCCACGGTCGATCACCGCGATTCGGTCGGCCAACTGGTCTGCTTCATCGAGGTATTGCGTGGTGAGCAAAACTGTCGACCCCGTTTCTACCAGGCGGCGAATCGTATCCCACATTTGCGAACGCGTTCGCGGGTCCAGCCCGGTCGTCGGTTCGTCCAGGAAAATGAGCGGTGGCTGCGCGATGAGACTGGCAGCCAAATCCAGCCGACGGCGCATCCCCCCGGAAAAGTGCTTCAATGGACGTTTGGCAGCCTCCGTCAGACCAAACTCTTCCAGCAGCTCAGCAGCTTTTCGCTTCGCCTCGGCGCGCCCCAAGCCGAGCAAACGGGAGAAAATAATCAGGTTCTCTGTGGCGCTTAACGACTCATCGACCGAAGCGTATTGCCCCGTTACCCCGATCAACTGCCGCACGACATGCGCCTCTTTCGTCACATCGTGCCCGAAAATGCGCGCCTCTCCGCCATCCGCCCGGAGCAAAGTCGCCAACATGCGAATCGTCGTAGTCTTGCCCGCCCCATTTGGACCAAGCACGCCGTAAATCGAGCCTGCGCACACGTTCAAATCCACGCCATCTACAGCGCGATTGTCTCCGAACACTTTGACAAGCCCACGGGCTTCGACTGCCCATTCATTGCTGTACTTCTTGTTCATTCTGGCATCTCCTTACCCACTGTTTATTTGATATCGCAACAATACCGTGCGGATTTAAACTGAATGTAAACTGGTTGTCGTTTTTTTATTTTAGGGCTTTTTGTCCGGTTGTTACACGTACATGGGAAGGGGGTGGAGGTCAGTCTGGAGGAGGAGAGGGAAGTGTTTTGCCGAGACATAAAAAGAGAATGATTGTCCAGAGACAATGTGGAATGTTCTTGGTTAGCTACAACAATCCGCTTTTAACTCCAACAAAAAAACGGCATCTCGGCCGTTTTTCGTGCCTTTTATATGCTGGCGCACGTAAGCGGGAGCGAACGAGCACCATTGGCAGTATAATCAATGTAGCAATGGCGGTGATATTACTGAAACCACCGCTGCTTGCCGTATTCAAGGGAAAACAAAACGGTATTACGATCATTTTCAAGCTTCTTATAATTCCAGTTTTGGCTTGATGCACTGCTGTGCCCAAACATGTTAATGATGTTTTCCTTCGAAGTTATATAAGCGTTAATGACATTCTCCTGATCAATAACAATCGCAAAGTAAGGTTTGCAAGCAAAATGCCCGCACGCCTCGTCTACTTTTCGAAATTCATCACTCGGTCTGGTAATTGTCAGTGCGTTATCAATTTGCCCCGCTGCCCTGCTTCGCGATTTAACGGATATGCCCAACCGTTCACCTGTTGACTTCCTCGTTGCAATGATGTCAATTCCCGTATGAGTGACATGCACACACTCGAATCCATGTCGAGACAACCAGTACATAATTAAATGTTCGGCAAAATCCCCCGTAATTTTCGAGTGATTGCTGCTCTTGTCAACGCTTTGCATTTTCTGTTGTGCCTCCCGATCCTAACGTTATTTCGTTCCTCATCTCTCCAAAATCACCCGTCAGCCAATCTGCTTTTTCCAGTCAAAAAACATTTTATCATCTCAATGCTTGGATAAGTTTATCGATCTGCGCCCGGCTGGCAAATGACTCATCAATTGATAGGAAAGACAACATGGAGACGGGCATTTTGGCATGAGCAGCCGCAAACATTTTGTGATGTCCGTCTAGCAAGTAGTGCGATCAGGCAAAGTGAGGATCGGCCACACTTTTACACAGGAGAATCTATCAAAAGTTTTCCTCATAGTAGCATAACCTAGTATAGTCAGCTAGGCTGCCGACTTTAGTGCCTGGCACGGAAAATCGTTTGGTTAAAACATTGTTCGCAGATCATTCGCGGAAGCCGTCATATCCAACAAAAAAACGGCACTTCTGCCGTTTTTGCAAGATCCATCAAAGCGTTTCTTTCATGTGACTGCGGTAGCGGCTGGCTTTACGGTCCAGCTGATAACTGACAAAGGTCAACAATGATGCAGCCACCGCAACGATCCCGCCTGCCCAGGATACGTCGATAAGTTCCCTGTTCACCGTGACGATTCCCCCGAGAGCCGCTCCAAATGCGATTCCGACGTTTATAGATACAGGAGCCAACGACGAAGCCAACTCCTTCGCTGCCGGATAATACTTATGTGCTACATCAATGAAATACAATTGCATGGTCGAGTTCATCATGTAAACAACAAGAGCAATGAGTGCGATACTAATCAAGGCTGCGACAATCGAATGGGAAGAAAAGTACAACGAAGCAAGGATAGCAGCTTGAATCAGAAACACATACCTCAACTTGCCAATCCCGTTACGGATCGCCAGCTTCCCGCCAATGAGCGTGCTAAAAACGGAAACAACACCGTACAGCAAAAAAATGACGCCGATGTAACGCTCAGGCACGAATAGCACTTCTTGCAGCAAAGGAGCCAAATACGTATATACCGTATAGGTAGCCCCAATACTTAATGCGGGAATAAAAAAGCCGATGACAATACGCGGATTGGTTATGAGACCCATTTGTTTTTGCAAGGAACTCTTTGTTCCCCTCAGCTGTTTGGGAATGGTCACAGCGCTTACGATTAAGGATACGATACCCAATACGCTGGTAAACCAAAAAGCCATTTGCCAGCCGCTCCATTGCCCGATATACGTTCCGATCGGCACCCCGACTACGCTTGCTATCGTAAACCCCGCAAAAATAATCGATATAGCTGGCCCCCGCTTGTCGGCAGGCATCGTTTCATTCGCCACACTCATTGCAAGTGCGATCAGTACCCCGGTAACTACGGCCGTGACGATTCTGCTGGCAACAAGCAGTGCAAACGATCCCGATAAAGCCGTAATGACATTTGCGACAATAAACACCCCGATCAGGGCAAGCATCAGCGGATACTTGGAAAATCGGCTTAAAACAGCCGTCAAGATCGGCGTGCTTATGGCAAACGTGATGGCAAAAACCGATACAAGCGAACCCGCCGTTGATATCGCTATTTTCAAATCTGCTGACACTTCATTGAGCAACCCGACAATCACAAATTCACTCGTTCCCAAGACGAAAGTTAATAAAAACAAATTGAAAATCAGTCGCTTATGTTGTTTCGCCATTCATTGAATCTCCTCTCCAGATGAACTTCCTCATGCTCTTTCTATGGCAACCTGCAACTCGGCAACGTGAGCTTCCGGATCGTTTGACTTTTCATGCGGCAAACAAATTTCGCGCCGCGGTTCATTCTCTTTCATACGATATCCGTTCCGTTCAATCCACGCTGCCAATACCGCGCTTGCACTACAGGGGCGAGTCGTCCGGCAAAGGTGGATAAGCGTAGCCATCATCGGAACTTCCGGCAATTGTTTCACCGTAAAAGGAGGCCGGCTCGGCATATCAAGAGTCAGAGGCCGTGCCACTTCCATGTCAATTTCGTCCTCGCTTTCTTCACATCCGTGCCAAAGTACAATTTGAGGCGTAGATGGCTGAACGGAATTTCCCAATTGATCATCCACCTGTTGGAAAAGCTCCGGAATTTGCTTGAGCGAAGCTTTTTGGCGGTAAGACAGCACAAGTTGAGGCCCGACTTCCTTTACAATAACGTCGTGCGACTTTTGATTCTCGCCTTCATTTTCGATGAAAGACAGCCGTTCCTTAATTTGCGTCAGTTTTGCCTGCTCCTTAGCCAAATTGGACAAAATCTCGCTTTCCTTCAACCGAAACATTCCCCGAATTTGTTCTTGCGAGATTTGCTCTCCTACCAACTGGCGAATTTGCTCTAACGAGAAGCCCAGTTCTTTAAAGGCCAAAATCCGATTGAGTTGAAACATTTGGTCAGCCGTATAATACCGATAACCTGTAAATCGGTCGGTGTGATTCGGCTTGAGCAAATTTAACTGGTCGTAGTAACGAAGCGTCTTTACGGACACCTGGCTGATTTTTGAAAACTCGCTGATTTTAAACATCCATCCATCTCCTTGCACGGGTCATTCTATTCTCTCCCTGGTCTTTTCCGAGTATAACGTTCCAGTTGAGGGGAGAGTCAAGGGAAGCGATCTAGGAGAAATTTTCGTATAAACCGGAATTTCTGCGTCTTCGCCATTTCTACCTGGAGCCGCTGAACCTGTCATTCGTCTCACCGTTTTAGTAGAAGACACTAGGTTGGCAACAAGATTCCTGCATCATTCAGAGGAGAATCCTGTTCGCGAGTCTTTCGTTGCTCTAACGTATCGCGATTGCCCCTGCATTTATCTGAAAGTAAACAGGCCGCTCCCGACACAGAAAAAAGCAGCCTTCATTTTGGCTGCTTTGGATGTTTAAGTATGGTTAACCTACTAGCGCCTCCTTCACTCATACGTTTTCTGGCTGCTAAAACGTTTTGAGGGCTGCGGTTTGAAATGAAAAAACCCAGGATTTCTCCTGGGGAATTGTGGTGCATGCAACAGAACTATGGGGTAGTGACAAACAAGATCGTGTATGTGGCTGTTGTCGTTCCATCCGTTGCTGTAACCAGCACATAATCTCCTGTTTCCAAAAGGTCGAAGGAACCTTTTTCGACGTGAGAAGCAGAGAACAGCTTGACCGTTGCGCCATCTGGGCCTTCAAGATGACCCATCAATGCAGATCCGACATAGGTAGAACCACTGAAGAAGACAGCACTTCCATCAATCACTTTTGCGGCACTGTCGATTGTGAACATCGCAGTAGGTTTCGCAGTCAATGTCACATCATTGTTGATGGCAAAATCAGCGGTAACGGTCACAGAACCCTTCTGTACCACATGATGATCAGCATCATCAGTAATCACGTAGCTAATCACTGCTGAGCCTCCACCTTGCCTCGAAATCTTGCCCTCTGTGTCGACTGAAATTTTGCCTGGATTGCTTGATGTCCAAGTAATGGTTTGTCCGGAACCTGCCGTGATCGTTTGATCCGGGGATATAGCCGTATCGCCTTCAGCAAGGTTTCCATTCGTTCCAGTACCCGAGTATGAAGGGTTGGTTTCTTGCGCTGTAGCGTAGACTGTCACAGTGACACTGTTTACAGCTCCATTAGAACTTGTATATTGGATCGTTGTCGTTCCAGGTGAAACTGCCGTAATCACTCCAGTGAAAGCATTTACAGTCGCTACTGACGGATTGCTCGATGACCAAATCTTGGTTCCTGGTTCTGTTGTTGTTGCTGTTCTCGTAATTGTCTCGCCAATCTGTAAAACTGTTGCAGATGTACCTACTCCTGTAATTGCTTGTCCGCTATTTCCGGCTAACCCAAAAACGGGCTTTCGCACAGACCAACACCGTGCAGGCGCCTTTCAACGCACACGGCGTTCCACCAACGCTAAAGAAGGACTCCTTTCCTAGGACTTTAGAACTCCTACAACGGGCAATTTGATTGTATCATAGATTTCATCGGCTATAAAAGTAAATACTGAAAAATCAGTTTTGGGGGCAACATGTAAGCAGTTCGCGTAATTATTCTGTTTCAAGTAGAAACGATAAGACCGCTATAGGTTACGCACGCGATCTTTTTCGGAACGTTGTTGAACTATGAACCTTACTCTTTCTTATCAAGTTCAAACAGATGGGCAAATTGCTTAACTCCCACTTCCTGTTCAACTGTAGGAAGCACCTTTGAAAACTGATTTTTGACCACATTTGCCTTAAACCACTGATGAGAGGCACTGTCGTTGATTGTACTTGTTTCCTCTCCAGATCGCACCCTCGGGTAAGAAACAAACTTAGAGAGTGGAGACTTGTAATTCAGCAAATGTTGGAGTTGTTCCATAGCTCTCGATAATTTTGGTGTATGCTTCTCCAGTTCATTGGAATCCAAAAGAGATAACGTCCTCAATCCGTTAGTAGAGTCGATCCGTCGAATCCATACGTTTTCCGGTTTTATTTTCGCACTCCCGTAACCAAGTGGCTTGCCGTGACCGATTTTGTGGGCGTATTGGTCGCTGTTCCCTAATGCCAACGACCAATATAGCTGTGCGAGTTCCTTTATTGTCACTTGGTCAAAATAGAGACGAAACCGAAAAGTATTATCTTCATTGATTGCCCGAACTTCTTTTTGCATCGCCAAGTTTCCATCCGATTGACTCGAATCGCTATTTTCTTCTCCCAGCTTAGGCGAATGATGCCAATAAAACTTTCGCCCTCTCAGTCGAGATTCATGTGATTTCAAGAGCCGAATTTCTTTCGAAGATTCCAGGACATCCTCATACGTCCATTTCTTGTAACCAAAATCCCTCTTTACAGGGGGCATTGTATAAAATTCGACTGCCCCCGGCTTTGGTTCTCCCAATTCTGGCAAGACTATTGACTTATACATACCTCCACGTGTTTGATTGGAATCATTAGGCACATACTCAGCATCTGAAAAACGAATACGCGAGCCAAGTGAAGATTTTGGTTTTTCCCCTATCATCCCAAATAAACCGCAAGCAGGACAAACATGGCTCCGATCTGTACACGGTTGATATTTTCCATTCTTATCCAACAAATCAGCGATTGTTTTGCGATACACTTCTTTGGACATCATTGCCGGTGTCAAATAAATAGCCTGCTCAGTTGCTCCCTGCTTGTATGTGCTGTAATAAACAAGCAACTGACCCTGTCCGCCATTTTTCCGAAGCCTGTCAAATATCTTTCGGTACTCAGCATATCCGGTATGCCCTGTTGGGCCGATATGCCGGTTCAACTTGTCATCTGCATACTGAGTCAATACCTCATTCAATCGGTTGATTTCGTCGTCATGTACAAGAATTTTAGTTTTATGTGGGGTGGTCACAAAAACTGACTCGTATTTTTTGGATTCAAACGCTTCTCCTTTATGTAAATATCCTGGATTGAAATCATTTTTTTTAAAATGACCTTTTTCTATCTCTAAAACTCTTTTAACCTTTGTTCCTCCGACTATAACCGAGACTGTTTCTCCCTCCTTCCATTGATTATAGATCTCACGTGACACAATGTACTTATCATCGGCTCCACCACTTCCTTCAGGTGCAACAGAAAGAGGATATCTCCTGCAAGGCTCTATCGTCCACCGACCTTCTTCCCTCCGCAGAATCCCAGCCTGCTTTACCTTCATCGTCCTCCGATACAACGTTCTTCCAATATCCGCCGTCGAAAGGCAACCGTTGAATGCCGCTTCATATACACTGCGTATGACTCCGCGCAGCTCGGAGCCAGGGATTACCGGTTCGTGAAAGTCTTTCAGGGTAGCTTCATCTTCGACTTCTTCGAGATTTGTATAGGAATAAAAATTGTAACTCTGCTCAATTTGCGTCCCGGAAGTATGCAGCGCCTTGTCATTCGATGTATTGGGAATAATCAGCGGTGTCAAGGTAGTGAGCGAGCATTCGATATAGCCCGTCAACCGCTCCCCTTCCCGATAATATTCAGCAGGATGACGTTCGCATCTCCCATCCAGCGGAACGAAGTTGTACGGATTTACGAATCGTTTTTTAGTTTCCTTCCAACCTTTCACGATTTTCCACTCCCCTTTCGCCCCAATCGACAAATTTGACAAAGCGTTCATCTATAAATCGATACAAACCGGAGTAATCAATATCCGTTGCTTCGACACCCGGGTGTTGTCGGCAAAATTCGATATAGCTGCGCACAATTAGTCCCTTGCTCCTTGCCCGTCCTTTTGGTTCCGGCACATAGAGACGCGTCCCTCGCTCCGAGGAAAGCAGACACCATTCTGGCACAGTCGTTCTGCCGTTTCTGCCGCTTGTATCGACCGAGCCCCAGAGCTTGTGCGTCTCTTCGTAAACCGTGTATGGCTTGCTGGTTGTGTCCTCGTCTTCCTGCAGCACCCGGCAGCAAAAAGCTTCTCCTGTGCGAACAGCCTTGAACTCGCCGGATTTGTCAAACAGCCGCAGTTCCCGCACATAACGCAGCGAATCCAGCGCCACTGGGAAACCATCGACGATCAACGTAATCTCGCCGTCGCGGTACCAACCGAAAGCAACTGCATGATCCATCATCGCATACGCGAAGGCTTCAGCGAATGAATCAACTGTTTCCCGCGCCAGCTTCATAACGGTCTGCTCATCGACATCGCTTTGTACCTGGCGTTTTAAAAACACAGTTTCATCTACTGTCCGTTTCATGCCTGATTCTCCTCCTGATGTTGCGGATCGCACCATATCAGTGCTTGGCGGCTGCATCTGGACTCGAACCCGGGATCGATAGCCTTGCCGTCCAGCTGAATTTCTCCTGCCTTTTCCATGACACCGCGCCCAATCGCTGTTTCGCCGCCAATCGGCAACAGACCGTCTTGCAAATCCCGCGCCATCCACAGCAGCAAACCACAAATTACCTCATGTGACAAGGCCAGCCCATGCGCGTCCACTTCTGTTTTCTTGTCCATCCAGCGAATGACCAGCTCAACATGTCCATGTACCCATGGTCTAGTCGTAAACAATGCGCCACTCTTGACACCACCTGTAAAGCGGTCTACTGCTGTTCGTGAGGTCAGCAGCGCCGTGCCCCCCACGATTTCTGTTTCTTCTATGCGCAACAATGACGCTTCCAGCCGATTTCGATTTTCTGGCGCCCCATCTGTCCAAGAGCCGAATAACTGACTGATTTTGAAAGCCGCCAGATTCCGGTCCGCACTTATTTCCTCTACGATTCGCAGCAGATGACGCCGAATGGCTCCTGCCCAGCTCGTACCTGGAATAACGGGAAGATTTTTCGCTCCTCCGGTCAATTGCTCGTAATCGACTTTCCCGGACGAAGAGGTGTTATACTGTCGAATCATCATGGTCTGTCTGACAGCAAGCGGAATCCGAAGCTCATGCCATCTGGAGTTCGCTCGCAAGGAACGGAGACAACTGTTTTCCGTTTGCCGCAGCGTACTCTCGCCTGGTTGCCAGTCTATGGAGTAGTCGAAGTCATTCTCCTGCCAGTCCCAATCGAGCCAGCGCAGGTTGTCCCGTTCCATGCCTTTCAAATGCTGAAAGGCAGTGATTGACACACGCTCCAGCTTCAGACGCCCGAATCCTCGCCTGCTCTTGGCACCGAAGGTCAGCTCGCCCCGGGCGATGCCGTCCAACAGCATGCACAACAGCGCCTCCTCCTTCTCCTCCTGTATCACACTGTCTTCGCGCAAAATCCACTCCAGCCTCATCCGGAACGAACTGCCGCTCTCCACGATTTGCAGCTCATACTTTGCCTGATCTTCGGCCGTTTTAAATTCATCCAGTTTCACTCCATCCCTGCGAGAAAAAATCCTTTCCCCCCGGTCTGGCGAAAACAGCTCTGTGTGATAACAATGCAGTCGACTGCGATACCCTTCCCTTGATCCGAACAAGTTCGTCAAGGCATCTGTCTGATCGGGAAAAGACGTTTTTAAATAATGCAAACTTGCCCCTGCCAGCGAGCTGCCAGGCAAATAAGGACGTCCAGCGGAATCCACGATCACATCGAAATCTGTTACGATATCTTTGCCTGAGCCTGCCAACAACGGGGAAGCCAGGCAGCCCTCCAGCAGCAGACAATAACGTTTGACAATTGGATTGCTCATTTTCTTCCCCTCGCTTTCAGCTCCAACGCTCGTAAATACGATTGAATAAACACACTGCTTTTGTTTTCGCAAGGCTGGATCAGTTTCATACAAGCCTGGTTCGTCTGCGATTGCTCGATTTCCTCGACTTGTTTCTGCAGCGTCTCATAGCTGCTCTGGTTGTCGTTAGTTGTTTTCGCCCATAACCTCATCTGCTGGATCTTGGTAAGCCCCACGCTTTTAAAAGCATCAGCGAAATTGCTCACAGTCCTCTCAGCGCACTCGACTCCCGCCGCCTGTTGTTCCAGTATCCACAGCTTGTCCTGCCTGCGTTTGGCAAGCCAGATCAGTAGCGGGTGGGCTGACGCCTCTTCGACAGGTTGTGATTCTTCCAGCTTCACCGCAGACAATGTAAACGATTGTGCCTGCTGCAGTTGCTCTTCAGCAAGAGGAATCGCCCGAACCTGTCCGTTGCCCTCTCCTGTATCCCATCCCCAAAACATCGATTCCAGTTTCTCGGCAGCGATCGGCGGCGTCAGTTTTACAATTAGGGTTGTGCCAGCATCCAGTGCTGCATTCTGTGGTTTCGGCAGCCTCCATTTGGCGTTGTAGCCGGATAAGGTCGTGTAACGTAGCTGCGCCGCTTTCACTTCAACATCGCAACCAAGCTTGTCAGTAATCTGCTTTTGCAGCCACCTTGGGGCTGGGTCAGGACGGCCGCTCTCGTCCAATAGCAACATCGGTGTGACAAAAGATAACGCGACGAAAGCAGACGGTTCTCGGGCTGGCTCGCCCGATAGCAGCACCGGGCAAAAATCGTGACGAGGAACGAAGTGGACATTGCCGTATTCTGCTGTACGTGAACGTCCCATTCTCAGTCGGTTCCGGTACTTTGCGGCCAAATCAACCAGCAGTTGGACATCCTCGCGTCTACCTTGCAACACTCCATAGAACCGCTGGCCAGCCTCTATCGCTTCATATTGAAAAAGTTGCCCGCGGTTTGCAGAATCTTGTTGCAGTGGTACTCCCTGCTTTTGTGCATCTGCCGGCTGCTTCTCGCCAAGCGCTCGTCCAATGGCTCGGTTGCTCGCCCGAGCGTGATGCATGCGTACTTGTTTGCGAACTTTATACTTGTACAAGGTCGGTTTTGCCTGTTCTGTATGCGACGTTGGCAACGCCATGTGCACCATTCCGTCCAAATTTCGCAAGACCGTGTCAGATGGCTCCGAGCCGCGCATCAGATCAAAGCCATCATTTGCATTCTTTTGCTGCTGCCACATGGCGGCACTGGGCGCAAATACCCGACTGCCAACCAATGGCAGGGCATAGCCGAAGCTAACCCCGCCTCTGAGAAATATTCGTGAAAAGCGCTCATCTTCATGTGCCTGCTGACCGCATTGATACTCGCGGATGTACAACTCAGCGAAGACACCGAGCAGCGTACTGCCCGGAATCCATTCCTCGCTCCTGTCCGCAAGCCCTTTGCGTCCTGCAATGACAAGCGGCTGCTCCAGTTCAAGGTGAAAGGGCAGCTCTACCCTGCCATCGCCTAGCTCCTTCATGACAGCAGTACCTGATTGAACGAGTTCTTCTTTAGGATAGGAAAACTTTGTTAATTTACAGCGAACCTCGCCGCTGCCACGCGTACTTGCCAATCCAAGGTGACGCAGCCCCTTGACGCACATTTGCAGCGTATTCTCCAGCACCTCGGAGTTGACCTCTTCGTCTAATTCGACGTAGCTGCGCAATACAATTCCTTTGTTTACCGCTCTCACGGTACGCAAATTCCCTTCCTTCGCTGAACCATCCTGTTCATCAATCGCAGTACGGGTATGCAAATCTGTAAACGCCTCCAGTACCTCCTGCTCCTGCCACTCGCTCTCCCGAAGCTGGCGCAGCAATTCGGGAACATGTTCAACCACTTGTGTCGACGAGCCGTCCGGGATTTGATACAAATGGGCATCATGAATTTGCAGCGGCGAGCTGACGTCAAGCCCGGCCTTGCCAAATACCGCATATAAATCTCTTGCTTTCAGCAGGCCCCAGTCCACCATCTCTTTGCCTACTTCGAGCAGCGCACCCTTCAGCCGCTTCGCCGGAATGACAGGGAGTCCGTGTACATGGGCAATGTCGATATCAACAAGCCCATTCAATGTATCTCCCGTCCCCGTTGTCAATTCGCTTCTCAGTTCAATATCCAGCCATCCACTTTTCATTCGGCGCCCCCCTTGCCGCAGGTCCACACCTTCTGGTCAAACATCTGGTACAAGTCCAGTGCGTCGAGCAACAGCTTGCGCACATCGATTGGAATATCCTGTTGTTTGTTATCCAAACAGCCGACTTCATCAACAGGCAAAAGCATATCCACCTCGTAGCCGCGCGACCTGCATTCCTGCAAGTAAAACCGCAGTTGCTCTGAATTGCCCAACAAAGCGGAATACAGCTTTTCCAACCTCCAGTTCGGCCACTTGCTCTCGGTAATCCTGGCTATACATTTTGCCAATATGGAAAAGTCGTCCAAACGTTGCTTACAACTCGATGCCATCTGCGCAAGCAAGTTTTCCGCCCCAAAAGAAATGCGATACGGACCTGCCTGCAATTGTTCACGATTTGAATTTTGCGGAATGCTGTCTCTTACCATTTCAAAATCCAGATAGGCATGGCTTCCACCCTCGTCTGTCCGCTTCCGCTTCGCCCTCTTGCAGCAGGCTTCCGCAACTTCATAACCCAAATTGAATGGAAAATGGCTATGCATAAGCGCAACACCGGCACAAGCTGACAACGAGATACCATCGCTTGGCACATCACGGGATGCCTTTTCCAACTCCTCCAACATGCGAGCTGCAAACGGAACTCCCCAGGCGCCAAGACACACGATGGTCAGGTCGTCTCCATCCATAATGAGCGGCCGCATAGGCAAGTAAAGTGATTTAGGGGAACCGGATTCCGAATGCTGAGCTTCCATCAGGCTGATCGTCGCCTGCTCAAACACTTTGGAATAGCCGCTGGAGATTTGCTCGGACAGCCTCCGCATTGCCTGTACCTCATCAGAATAAGAGAGCTTTTTCTCCTTAATCTCGTTTTCCTTTTGTTTCAGTTGCATTCCCATCCCGTTTCCGTCGATATGTATGATGGCGATGAAGCTATCCGTGTCTCGCCCCTGGATCATATGGTCTAGTTCAAGCGTCCAGTTTTTATAGCCGAACACATTGGATGGGAAAGGAACAATCTCCTGTGCGTTTTCCTTTGGAATTGCCGCCAGCTTCAGCCATTGCAGTCTGGAAACATTTTGTTGTACACCCTCACTGAAATCGGTAATCGGCAGTCCGCTTTGGTTTTCCTGTTCCGATACGGGAAAAGCTCCGGGAGGTTGGGGCCGCAGCATTTGTGCCTTCACTTTGGCCATGCGCCGTTCCAGCCTTTGCTTGTCTTCGATAAAGCTTTGCCCATTCGATTCAATGGCCGCCACCGCCAAATAAAGCGTACGGCTGCGTTCCAGCAAGCGTTTTGCCAACTGTTCGTTGACCGCGTGAAAGTCGTCTACATCCCGAAAAGCGACGAAAGCATTGCCTCCGCCAACGTAAATGACCTCGATCATGACAGCCTGATTCGCCAGGAGAGAAAACGGCTGCTCACTCCAGTTGCAAATCACCCGCTGCCCCGCATCGTCAGGATACTGTTGCTTCAAAATGTCTGGCAGATGCACTTTGAGTACATCTCCAACAATCCGGGATGCGCCGATATTTTCCTTCATGCGCCTCGACTGAAAAATGTATTCCTGTATGCCGCTCACATCGTAGTTGGCAAGTATCATTTAGTGCCTCCTGATTTTGCTCCCGTTTGCTCCTTACCTACACGATCCGTGTTAATTAAATGCTCCCGGAACATATTGACATAAGATTGGTGCGGGAAAAACATCGGGTTGTTAATGAGCATCAGCAGTTGGTTCAATTGGAAGGTGAGCGACAAAATGACGTTTTCGCCCTCCTTATCGATCTCCAGTTCTTTTAATGTTTTGCCGAGAGAGGAGCCGCCCATGGCTACCTTTTCATAATCGTCGCACTCCTTATATCGCTTCAGATCATAATGATTCAGTTCCTTGTACCACTCCCTGTAATCCCAATTCTCATTGGGTATGACTTGGCTCAACTGGTTGTTTTCATCAACGTTCAGGATGATGTCGAAGTCTTTTGCGTTTCCATGCTGTATGGTACCCGCCTTGTGTGGATCGGCCGGATTTCCTTTTTCCACCAAAGAACACAAAATTAATATTGGGCGAGTGGCAGTTTGAGATTGTTGTTTTTTCTCCTTTTCTAGTAGCATTTTTGCCGATTCCAAATTATTGTGATTCAAGCCGGGTAAGACTCGCGTGACTGAATCAAAAGCTGGCAACAACCGCTTTATAGATTTCGCCCAATCCTCTGCGCCATTAATATTCGAGCTTTTGCATTGCACAGCTACTGCAACCGCTTCAATCGGAATGAATTTGATTTTGCCAAACTTGAAAATATATGGGGTGTAGTTCTCATCAAAAATAGCCAAATCCACCTCATCCGAAATGTGCCCCTCGGAGTCAATGATGAACACGCCTTGCTCGATATGAAACTTGCGAGGCACCATTTGCACAAACAAGCTCTTCCATACTTCTTCACGATGACTTCCTGTCGTCACATGATGATTCGGCGTCTTCAAGGTCAACTGCTGCGCAAGTGAACCAGCCAATCCTTTATAGTTGTCAATGATGGCACGAACTGTATTTTTTTCTGCTTTGATTCGTTCTTCCTTCTGCTTCGTCTCCTTGTCCATTCTTTATGTCCCTCCCAGTTTTCTGATCATTGTTTGTAAAGTGATGTGCTGATCTGATTGGATGGCATGAATGCTGGCATTCTCTCAATAAGGCTTCGTGTGGCGACCACAAAATTCAATGCAAGCTTCAATTAAAGTGAAATCAAACTTTTGACATAGTTCATAAGAATCATGCCCTTATCCCAAAATTTCGACTCATTATTACAAACTCCTCCCTGATTATCCCAATTAGAGAAAAATCAAGCGCATTGCCGATCTTTGCTTTTAACTAGAAAGGATGGTCATCTGTATGCAACAAATTGAAAGAGCGACACGATTGCAATGTCGGTATGGAGGCAGTGAAGAAACTGCAATAACAGATCAGTAATAATAAAGAAACGCGCAAGGTGCGCGTGAAAAAATTGAATATGTATTTTATACACTTGCGCCCATTATCACTTTCCATTGGCCATCTTTTCTATAGATTGGCACTGTTAAGTAACGACAATTTCCGTCTTTTTGAAATTTAACTTGAGCCATGACGAGATTATTATCAATTTCTATCATTTTTCCAATGCTGGCCATTGAAGTAGAGTCTTGACTCAAGAGAGAGGGATAATCTCTTCTCCGTGCATCATCATCCTGGTATCTAATATCTATGGAATGCTCAATCATTTGCTCTACATCTCTATGTTCTTGAGCGCTTTTGAAGAAAACTAATACCCTAAATGCTTCTACAGTTGGATTATCAATGTTTTCCTGATTCAAAAAATAACCTCCATTTAGTCTATTTGATAAAAAATTACAATTAGTAATACGAGACTATTGGCTTTTTGTTTCAAATAACGCAACACATGATTAATAAAGGAGTAAGAACACAGAAGGAGCGAACGTTCTGAATAAGTGGTGAGCCCTATGAGTGCTGCGATTGCAAACGAATAAAAGACCAAAACTGAAGAAGTAATGGCAAGCGTGGAGCGGATAAGAGGTTAGCGAAGTTTGTTATTGAAGTGGGCACAGGCGAATATATTGCTACAGTGAAAATGACTTTTAGCTCTTTTGTAAAAAAGGGGAGAAAAAATGTCTCTCACTACTTTAGATAGCCATGACACCTATTTGAAAAGTCATATATTACCCTCTTTTGGTCCCTTACGGATAAACCAGATAAAAACTACTCAGATTGTAACTTTTTTGGTGAACCGGCTGAACCCAGTATACTAAAAGTATGCTCGCATATTGTCCAGCACTACTCACTTCAATCAAAGAAATGAATAGATGTACAGCATGTGCATTCCGCGATCTAAACCAGAAAATTAGCTAATTACGTCAACAATCCGTAAACAGCCTCAATAATCGATTGCTGCTGTATCATTCGTAATCAAAGTCTTGTAATAATCAAAACCCTTGATTCCTCAAGGGTTTTAAGTGTTGTTATATGATGGAACATAGCCGGATTAAACCACTGACCTCTACATTGCCAGCGATGCGCTCTCCCACAATAGTTTGTTTCACTCCCCATAAATCCGAAACAAACTAAACGACACATAATGAACGAGGCACCTGGAACATCGTTTTACTATAGTGAGAAAGTTATGCAAGCCACAAGTTTACCCCGCCAACAGGACTGCTGCTAAAAAGACGAACTGAAGCACTGTACGAAGAAGTAGCTTAGGTACAGGTCTCCCCCCAATCGTTAAGGATTCCCTGGCCGCACGCACATTGGCTGGGAACATCGCCACCAGCAGCACTGCCAAACCTATGGAAGCCGCCTGAGAGGTGGCTGGGAACAGAATGCCGATGGCTCCGGCAATTTCCAGCAGCCCGGTAGCTGTCACGATCCAACCTGGCTTCGGAAAAATCGGCGGAACCATGCGGATTAGGTCAGGACGTTTTGCCCCCCAGTGGGCAGAAGCGGTAAGCAGCAGCATAACAGCTACCGCTCCCTGAAGCGAGGAATGCCACCCTTCGAAATAAGACAAGCCGATTAACCCGAGAATCTTGAACAGCAGAAAAGCTCCGACAAGCACGTAAAAAGGCACCATTTTCATCTCTCCCTTTAGGAATCTGCTTATTAAGGAACGTGACGAGGGTCAGACCCTTGTTCTATTCGCTGTTGTCCCCAGCCTTTTATAGAAGCCTGTCACTGCCAAGAGGTATACCATCAACCATCACGATGGGCGGTCGCCGTAATGGCGATGCCGAAAACTGCCCAAGAGCGGGAAGTCTCACGATACTCCTTGGAGATTTTGCCGCTTTTGATGTGGTGGAAGCTGTAGCGAATCATTCTGAGCTGCAACGGAATAAGTACGGCTAACCAGGCTAGTTTGTATCTTTATGCGGGGCATTTGGTGTCTCTATGCCAATTATAAAATACCGACCGTCGGTTTGTAAATGGGCGATCTCTTTTTTGGAAATATTTATCCTTGCGCTTTTTCCCTTTCCATAAAATGGGGGGTCTTTAGGAAACTATGCTATTTTTAGTCAATAAGATATGCTCATATAATGTTTGAATCTCACAACAAAAAACGGCACCTCTGCCGTTTTTCTTACGTTTCATATGGTGGAGCGTAGCGGGATCGAACCCCTGACCTCATCGCCGCCAGTGTAGCCCTCTCCCGTAGTGGTCAGTTTCACTACCCACACCGACTAATGGTGTTATTGCCACAGTTATTCTTTCTTGTTTATTTCTAGCAATGCATCAAAGAACAGATCAGGTTGATCCATCATCGTCATATGTCCGGCATTGGGAATAATATATATACCTTTATTCGGAGCTTCTATTTCTTCAAAGTATTTCTGGGCTATGACATATGGGGCCTGCCAGTCATTCCCGCCCAAAACATAATAGATTGGTACTTTATACTCTGCCTTTTCATTGCGTAAGTTGAAATCTCCCAGAAACCTGTGAAGATGTGCATTTGCACGAAAAATCTTCATAAACGCGACAATATCCGAAAATCTGAAAATGGGGCTCTTGAACATCGTTATCCAAACCGAAAGATCAAATTTTATGCCCAAGTTATATTTTCCTTGAAGCTTCCTGACCTTTTCGCACTTTTTCAAAAACTCTTTGTCAAAAACGATCTTATTACCTGGATATTCACCGATTGACTGAAGCATTTTTTTGGATTTTTGGTCACCGGATAGCTCAATCATTTCGAGAAGTTTGTTGTAGCCAACTTGCTCATTCTCCAGCATATTGACAACTTGCCCGACGCCTATGAAATAAGCTGCCTCTTCGGGATGTTTTCTGATAAATATCGATCCTAAAACACTGCCCCATGAATGGCCAAGAATTACGATCTTTTGCTTGTCATATTTCTTTTTCAGGTACTGAATGATTTCATACAAATCCTGTAGCAGCAATTCAATTGTAGGCAACTTATCTGGATTCTTCGTCAATGTTTTCCCAGCCCCGCGCTGATCCCAATGCACAACAGTATAAATTTCCTCCCATTTTTCCTGAAATTTCTTCGTGAATAAGGATTCGACCGATCCGGGTCCTCCGTGCAAAAACAGCATAACGGGATTCTCATTGTTTGTTCCCATGTGATACAAAAATTGACTGATGCCATTTATGGTTACATATTCCTCAAGACAAATCGTCCTCTCCGATTTATTCTTCATCTTTTGCATCCGCCTTCTTTGTTTGTTTTCTTCGTTTTTCGAATTCCATCAACACTCTTGCTTGTATTTCATTTTGATTTTCAACGTGTTCCAAGTAGCCTTCCTCTTCAAAACCGTCCTGATCTTCACCGTCAAATCGGTACATTTTCTTCAACAAGCCCCATGTTTGTTCCAGTTCCTTTGCCGTAAATTCTCTAAAAAGATCCGTAAAAAAATAGATTCCTCTTTCGGCCGCTTCCAATAACACCTGTTTTCCCGATTCCGTGATTTGGACATTGACAGCGCGCTTGTCCTTTCGGCTGGGCGTAATGTGTACGTATCCTTTCTTTTCCAATATCGAGATGATTTGTTTCACATTTTGTTTGCTGGTGCCAAGTTTTTTTCCGATGTTGTTGAGTGTTGTATCTTCTTCCTGCAGATGAGCAATTGCCAACATCGCCATGTACTGTCTGGATGTCAGACTCTTTAGGTATTGATCGCCTGTTATCTGAATCTTATTTGCAAGCGAAAACAGGGTGGCATAGGTCTGCTGCATTAAAAATAACTCTTTGAAAATATCCATAAGCACCTCTCCCATTAGACAATATATAGTCTAATGGGAGCATATCAAGGAAGGGAAGTTAAGTCAATATATTGTCTTTATTTGTGGGTAAGTGAAATTTTGAGTGGGACTCCGTCTTCCATAAACAGCAAAAAACCCATGATTTCTCAAGGGTTCTACATTCTTATATATAATGGAACATAGCGGGGGGCGAAGCTCTGATCTCTTCACTCCCCAGTGTAGCATTCTTCCGTGGTGAAAGTTGATACATCATTCAAGAATTCTCTACTTTCCCCAATAAACACTTGATTCACTACACTGTGCTGTGTAAGTAGGCAACCTCACTATAATAAAAAAACGGCATCTCTGCCGTTTTCCTGTGTTTCATATGGTGGAGCATAGCGGGATCGAACCGCTGACCTCTACACTGCCAGTGTGGGGAGAGGCTTTTGAATGTAAAGGAATTTGTGTAGGAAAACCTTATGTGGCAAGTCTTTATTTGATTTTATGGTTCTCCGTTCGGAGTTTCCGAGAAGGTCAATAATGCAAAAGTGTGACCAAAACTGTGACCACCGTAACATAATTCAAGTTCTGTTTAATAATTGTGTTGAGCAGCTGTTTTCAAATTTTTGACCTCCATATGTCAATGATGTGTTCTTACAACTTTATCAAGATTTGAAGGGGGCACCTTTTCTATGCTTAAAACCCTTGAGCCAGTAGGGCTCTGATTTTTATAATTAATTTACTTATATAAAAGAGAAAAACCTCTAATTCAAATTTCAAGTAAGAGGTTTTTTCTGAGTACATTTTAAATTAATTGAAAAAATGAACGCGGAACATTAGTAACCTGACAAATAAAGTGAACTAAAGTCTTAGCACCGACGAGTAATTCATCATAATTTTTGAAGAGAGTCCGCAATTCATTCTCATTAATACTTTTGGATTGATGATCATACTCCATAAGAGTAAAATCTAAAAATCGTAATAAATCATAAAAATTCATTGGATTATTTGTTATCCTATAGATCAAATCCACAAAAGCATCGGAATAGCTGGGTGGTGTAATGTTAAATGAAGGCATAGTCGATGGCAATTTGAAGTCAGGAATTTGAGTTTTAACCATACTATACGCTACCCTAAATGCAGAATCAAATATTTCTTTCCGTTTTCTATTAGGGATATCTCCTGAACTCAGCCCTTCTAAAATCGTTTCGCGTTTTTCGCTATCATTAAAATAATATAGCTCTTTTGCTATATCAAGTACGGCTAATAAAAACAAATTAGTTAGTTCAAAGATTGCCCACTGTATGACTTTATTCTGCTCCGCATTAAAACTCTCATTATTAAATAGTGACAAATCTCTAATTCCCGAAAGTGTTTTCTTCACTTTAGAGTAATTATCATCAATTGCCCAGTAATCAGATGAAATATATTTTGCAATTCTTTTATATAAATCATTTGTTGGAATACTGAACTTAGCTAATTGGTTAATTTTATTATGTTGTGTGTCTGGATTCCAGGATCCCCTCCAATCATTCTCATTGATATTATAATCCGCCTCAAGTTTATCAAGTATCCTTAAATCTAGTAGTTGAATACCTGCTTTTCTCGCATATTGCTTTACTGATGTACGAGCACCATTTACTACAAAAATCATATCGTTTACTGCTACTTCTCCCATTATCCCTTTTATCCATGTAATCCTATCATGTATCTGAACGGAACCTGATTTACAATCTACCCATATGGTCTTACGTGCAAAGTTACGATGGACATATATACCATAAACATCTAAGTCGGTAATTTTGTCTGACGAATCATCATAAGTAGTACGGATATCTATTCCAACTTTCGGAAAGTATCCCATGTAAAATAGAAGCCTCTTCATTCGATATTCTAATAGATATCCTTTGGGTAAATTTTCATTCCCACTAGAAAGTTGTTTTTTGTTATGTTGATTACTCCCCCTTTTTTTGTTTCCCTTATTATATCTACCATTCTTTGTGTTATCCTGCTGTTTACTTTGATCAGTCGCAAGGAAGGCACTGTGAGAGCCCTCTTCCTCCTTTTCAATATTTTGCTTATTTACATTCTCATTAGATATTATGCTACCTAATTTTTCAGTACTCACACCTATTGGTTTGCTTACAGGTGTACTCACTGTCTCTTCCTCATTTGTCTTTTTCGGATTATTTATTTCGTTCAAAAGGCGTCACCATCTTCCTTAAATATTTTCTCCTCTAAGTACTCTTAGTGTATATTCTTCTATTTCTTTCATAGGTTCTGGCATTTCCGCCATCCTCATACGTTCCTCTTCTGGAGTAAAAAAGCTTCCAACATCCATCATAGAACCAAAATCTGTAATTTCAGTGTCGTTGTTCATAGTATAGTTTGGATGCTTGATAATGCTCAAGGCTTCCTTCGCGACATCTGTTCTTATCAGTTCAAGACAAGGACCTGTTCTATATGTCCCCCAATAGGAATTATACTTTGTTTTAGTTACTACTCTAACAATACCCTTTTTTTCGAGAAGTGTATAATCCGTTTTATTAGCATCATGTGGTCCAATGTCACCTGAGTCAATTAACTTAGTTAGGAATTTTTCCGGGTCATTTATCGTTGAATATGGAGTGTAATTTTCTCCAAAACGAATTGAAGCTAGAAGTAATTTAACATCATCGAGAATGTCATTATTGTAATTTTCAGGCTGTAACAGGTTAGTACTAAAACCAAAGTCTTTCTGGAGCCCTCTTGTTGAAACAATGGTAGTAGGATTAATCATGCCTGTTTTCTTTGCCAATGACAATAAGCTATTTGCACTCGGATCTATCTTTTCTAGAGGTAATCCCTGAAAATTTTGAATCGCCTCGATGATAGTTTTTAAGGTTTCTTTTTCAAAACCATCTAGACCCGAGACTGCCATAGCAATTTTCTCATGATTATCCCCCCAGACGTATTCATTGCTAATAATCGGCTCTCGATTTTTCATTTTGTCTAATATTCTTATTAGTTTAAAGTTATTCTGCAATGCAAGTGACATAGAAACATCTTTCTCTGAAAACCCTTGTGAAGTTAAAATTTGAACTAAATCCCTTTGCAAATATGGAATTTTTTTAGTCTCGTCCATTGTATTAATTACGATTCTTTCTATCTCCGACGGATTTTGATTTTCGAAAACTTGTCCAGAAATAGCAAGTACAGTAGGATTGTCGTATACATATTCAGCAATTCCAGTAATTCCACCAGTGATATCTTTAATCAATTCAATTCTTTTATCCGAAGCTGCTTCAAGTTCAGGAAGTACAATCTTGTGGAGCTCTTGCTTATTATTTATCCCCACACTATTTGCCATAAGCTCAATCTTATTCATATCAGTTATTTGTCCGTTACCTCTTATGACACCAAGAAATCTACCTACTTTGCCAGTTAAGTTGAGATTACCCAATTGAGACAAACCTGCCGAATCACTTTTAAAGACTTTTAGATGCTTTTGTGTAGAAATTGACCAGTAGCCACTTCTAATATTATTATTTATTGACATTCTAATGTTTCCTCCTTTGAATCTAACCTCTCGGTATTGAACAGTTAATCAATATTAAATCGAAAATTAACGGGGAAAATGTTTTTATACTTCCGATTTTACAGACTGCCCGTTCTACAATTGTTAACTTCACACAACATATTTCTACATATATAAATCTCCAAAAAGGAGTTTATTCTTTATAATAAAGAATTTACGCCTACAAAAGGTTCTGCTTCGATATTGAGCTTACCAATTTTCTTATGCAATAGATCAATTAAAGAAATTTCTTGCGTCAAAACCATTCTCAAATCTAAACCATCCATTAGGAAGATCGATTTATCAGGCTGCTGTTTCATTAATGGAATAACATGACTTGACCATCCATTCACCGAAAGAAACATTCCCATTGTTTGTTTCCCAGAGCGTGCAACTTTTCCATATAAAGAGTCTAATTGTCTTATATCTGTTACTTGATTTGTCCACTTTATTTCTACTATGTAATGCCATCCGTCTATTTTAAAGGCTCCGTCGATTTGTTCTCCTCCTGAATTTCTACGGAAACTCTCCATAAGTGCAATTCCATAGACATTAAAGAGTAAATTCATAACCTCTTCTAGCATTAGACCCCTTTTCTGTGGATTATCCTTCATCAATACAAGCTCATCGTACATCATTAATAAGAGACTAGAACTTTTTTTTATTTCAAGTTGCCTTTCTAACTTGACTCTTTGTTTCTCTTTCTCTAGCCTTATCCGTTCATTTTCACGCTCATTTCTAAGAATCTCTGCGTCTTTTTCCTCCATGATTTCAATTAGATTGAGCACTTCTCTCGCTTTTTGTACAGTTGCCCTTGCTTGCATCTCATTATCTGCTAAATGATATTGCGACCAATTTGCACCAATACTAATGATCTTTCGAATGTTTTTTTGATATTCCGACTTATTATCTAAAGAATCCAGAATTATTGCCCCCATTTCTCTTTTTGTTAGTTGCTTCCCATCTGGATTTCTTCTTTTTAATAATTCTGCGAAGTATTGTTTATTTATACCAGCAGGCTTGAGAATATGCTCGTACATTTGATTTTTTATATTTACTAAATTAGATATTATTTCAATAGCGATTTTTTTTACCTCAATGTTTGTTTGCATAACCATTCTCCTAATCAATGACTCATTTACCAAAAGGATGCAAGCAGTTTAATGCTCCATCTTCTTTATGAAACTCAGATTTCCAATTTTAATATTTCCCGTAATCTAATCTTTCTCAGGCCAGCCAATAGGGATTAAACCATCGATCCCTTTCTTCCATCTCTTCTTAACTGCTTTTTTATACTCAGGATGATTATTAAAATAAGCGTGTTCTATAACTATTATTTGTAATGATTCGCCACGGTTAACCTCTTCAAATAGCAAATTAAAATACTTTAACAATGCACTTGTATCATTGTCACGCTCTTCCCCAATTTCGATGATTTCAGGTTCATCGTCAGAAGGAAAATAGGGACGACTTAATTGATCAAATAATAACACTCCCGGAACAGGTCGATTTAATTCAGCAAAATGTCGATGTAATGCAAGCAAAATTGAAACATGGAGACTTAAATAATTTTCATCTGAACCTACATCTCTCATGTATTCGATACGAGTTGGTAAGGAAACACCTACTTTGAGATCACGAAAGTTTAAATAAATTGGATTATCTTTATATCTGTTCTCAAAGGGAAGTTTAGAAATAATCTCCTTAGCAGTATTTGCAATTCTTCGTTCAGCATTTTCAAGTGCTTCTTTTTTCGATTCAACATCTAGTTCTGAATTTAGTTCCTCAATACGTCTTCGTAATGTAGAAATGTCTGAATAAGTGGTCGATGAAGTTTTCGCAGCTACTTTATTAACTGAGTTAAGATAAAAATTCACAACCCCTACCAATCTATTCCTTCTATCTTTTAAATCTAATCCTGCTTCAATACTTTCGTTTTCCTTTATAAGAGAAGCAATTTCATTCTGAACTATTGATATCTTCTCTTCTGTAGAACCTAAAAGTTCTTTCAAATAGTTAATATATTCATCTAACTTTGGTCTTTCTTTTTCTATATTATTTAAATCCATTTGGACTTTACTTACAGTTTCATTTATAAGTTTAATTGGTTTAATCTCTTTATTGAGATTTTGTTGGCACAGTGGACATGAATCTGGTTCAGCTGGATTTTTAAATATATTTATGACATCTAGTCGTCTTTTCTGGTTACTGATAGTATTTTCAAACTCATCAGCAAAATGAATTGATTTTTTCGTATAATTAATTCGTCTTTTAATCGAAATGGCCTCATTCTGTAGAACACTTAATTGATCATATAACTCAGATAACTTATCTTCTTCAGTGGAAGAATCTACGGTAGGATTCCATTGTGCAATATTATTTAGCATACTGAAAACAGTTTCTTCAGTAGCCCCAAAAGATGGGACTTCACATAGTCCTAGTTGTGCTGCTTGATACAATAAAGTATGAGCTTTTATACTTCCAGAAATTTGCTCATCTTCATTACTATTTTTTTCAATGCGCCTTAGTTGCTTGCTTAATATTTTTAATTCTACTTCCTTTTCCATAGTATCTTCATCAATAATTCCAAGATAATATGGTAATGCATCTATAATTGTTTGTCGTCTTTTATAATCATTAAGTCCTCTTAAGAGCGTAGTTTTATTAATAATAATATTATCGTCTTGCAATAATAAAGGCATTGCACTTCTTATTGTAACTGCCTTGCGATCCCTCGACGTTCCAAAAACTTCACTTTTAACATTTCCCATCCCTACTAATCGTTCAAATTTTCTAAGTGCTCCATCTAAATTAGTGGAAGAAGGGATTTCATTTGCTGTGTTAGGAATATTTACCACTTTTCCTGTAAGATAATGCATTTCATTACTTGATACATAGGGGGCTCTTGGTACCTTTCTAAACATAGCATATTCAGTTTCATCCTTTTTCCATAAGACACCAACCCAAGCTACACTTCTTCTTACATATGTAGGGATATGACACTCACTTGATCCCATGACATAATCGATGATTTCTGGAATTGCTGATTTACCTGTTTGTGAATCTCCAGTTATTATATTCACTTTTTCAAGATCAAAAGTTATTTCATTTCTTCGACCATCATGACTATATAAAAGTATCTGTCGAATATTCCATCTCTTCATAACGTTAACCCCAAACTGTTTAATATACTTGATGTTGAGTTGATTTGTGATAACCAAATCCCCAACTTCTTGGAGACATTTATCATTTCTTTAACCTCATCAGAAGAATTATTTATCCGACCTTTATAAACTCCTTTGTTGTTAGAATGAAGTTTACCATTTTCTCGAATGACTAGTATTTCATTTGTGCAACCAAAAATAATGGCGTTTCTTGTTAAATCACTGCATTTATTTATTCTTAAATCAAGATTGATTAAAACGTTCTGCTTTCTAGTAATCCAAGTATACAATCCAGTTTCCGCATTTGTTCCTTTGAATTCATCTCGTATTGATTTAGATAGTATTAATGGGAGTGGTAAGAAGAGTAAAGGAAAAGAACAACCGCTTTTCTCATTTTCTTCATATCCTTGTAAGAATGACCATATTACCAATGATCCAAGAGCAGGATTAGTAATTGAAAATACATCCGTCGAAATCATCGTTCATCCCTCAACAATTCATCATATCTAGGATGCCAACCAACTTTCAAATCTTCTGATAGTTGCTGGAATGAACCATGAATTAAAAAGTGCTGTTTCCATTCACTTCTAATTGGATGAATGTGTAGATGAGAATCATCATGAATCCAGTCAAGCAACTTTAGACCTCTTTTTTTGCATATATCTTCTGATTCACCTTCTAAATCTTCTTTCATTGGTTCATGTCGATATGTCCAAGTCTCTATTAATTGGCAATCGTATTCCTCAAGCTCCATCGCATTAAGCACATCGTCCTGAATCCATTTTTCCCTTTGATTTCTGGCTCTCCATCTTGCTACCGCTGCCCTTCTTTTTCTACTATCGCCTCCATTAACTAAATCAATCTGCTTCTCCATATAACCACCTAACTCCGATTGAATTGAAGTTGGGGTTAATTTGGAATAATCATCCGATAGATTGTTATCCTGAAATTGAGCAATTAAATTTTGAAGCTGAAACAGAAGTTCAGTTTTGCTAATTCCTAGAGTGGCATTAAGCATCCTATTATCCCACCACTCCAGTAATCGCTGTGCAATGAGCGGACGCACTTTTTTTATTACCATTTGACCTAGTTGATCAATAACTTGGTTATGAATATCAAAAATATTAAAAGTATCGGGGCGAACCGTAATTTTGTCTAACAACTTTTTGCGTTGGTTAGCAGATAATTTTAAAAAAGCTTCACAGCCTTGGAATCTTGTTTCATATGGCAGTTTTTGCTTCCGGTTAGCAACTGCTTGTTTCCTTGCTGAAATAACGGCTTTCGCTTCAGCCTCCATTAAGGTAATGATATCTACTCTATCGGTATCGCCATTTACCAGTTTTATCAACGGATCATTTTGGGCAACAGTATCTCCAGTAACAAAGAACAACTTATAATTTGAAGTGTCAGCATACTGCGACCATATTCTAATAGTTTTCCAAAAACCATCGTTCTTTATCGTAAGAGTTCCGTTTTTTCCAGCGCTATGCTTTAATTGATAAAGCTTAATTTCTTTACCTTTAAGTACAACATCATCATCAGATTCAACACTTACTTGATCGAAATCATCATCTGATTCTTGCCACAATACCATTAGTGCGTAAAGTGGCTGAAATCGATACCCCAGCATTGGTGCTTTCGCGGAGTGAATGTTTGTTGACAAGATTATTCGCCACCTTTAATTAGATTACAAGACTATTGAACTACTCTAGTTTCACGGTTCGTCAAATTAGCACCAATTCCTTCCAAACAAACGTTCTTTTTGTCGTAATATCCCTAATTTTAGTTACATATTATATACCTGTAACCTATTCATATAGATAATCTACTTGAGTAGTGTTAATGCAAAGTGCCGAACACAATCAAACGTGTTCGGCACTTTCTATTTCAATTTTCTTATAAAATTAAGGAGGATTACTCGATGATCGTACACCACAATGAAGATCTGAAAAAATTGATTTCCGAGACATTAAGAGAACGTCAAGATAGTTATGTCATCCAAGAGCTATTTCACCAATTTCCGACACCAACAGAATTAATGGACGCCACTGAACAACAATTGATAGCCATCAAGGGTATTGGAGTTGGAAAGGCAAGACAAATTACTGCACTACTTAAACTTGCAAAGGTTCTTACTATTCCATTGAGCGAACAATACACCATTCGAACCCCAAAGGATGTATATGATCTACTTGAACCCGAAGTAAGGTATCAAGCCAAGGAACATTTTATCTGCTTATTCCTAAATACAAAGAATAGGGTCATATGCAAGGAGATTATCTCTATTGGCTCCCTAAATGCCGCAATCGTCCACCCAAGAGAAGTTTTCCGCGCTGCAATCAAGCGTTGCAGCGCTTCTCTCATATGCGCCCACAATCACCCGAGCGGAGATTCGACTCCATCTACTGAAGACTTGATTTTGACAAAACGCCTTCGGGAAGCTGGCGAAATCATTGGCATAGAAGTACTGGATCACGTCATTATTGGCGGCAACCGGTTCTATAGTCTGAAAGAAAACGGGCATTTCTAATCCCATTGCCCAACGCCTTTATCCGGTAAATCAGTACACTCCGCATCAATTCGAGACTATAGACACTGGCATCCTCACTATATCCTATTGAGAGCACTTTGAAGAAAGTCTATCGTTTTACTAGGGGTGAGAGGCATGGAAAACATGGAAGCTATTGGGGAAAGTATTCGACTCCATCGGCTGAAGAACGGGATGAGTCAAGAGCAGCTTGCTTTGAATGCGGGCGTAAATACGTCTTACATCGGTCAAATCGAACGTGGAGAAAAGAACCCTACGATTAAGGTACTCGAAAAAATTTCATCCGCTCTTGGAATTTCTCTCCTCGCTCTTATATCCTCATACGAATCAACGAGAGGAGGGATGAACCAAGATTGCCGGGGTCATCAACCGCTGGATTTTCTAACCCCTGACGACATCAAGCAGTGCCTCCTTGAAGTGCTCATAGATAATACGAACATCGTTATTACTCATCAGGGAAAGAGTTTAAAAGCATATACTAACACTCAAATAGAAAAGGGGAATTTTCACACATGTCCAAGCAAGAGATCAGTCAATCAATTGGAAGACCAAGAAAAAAACCGCTCCTAAAACGCTGGTGGTTCTGGCTCTTGTCAGTATTTGCTCTCTTTTTGTTTGTTGGAATTTTATCATCTGGTGGCGAATCTACGGCCTATGAATTAACTAAAATGACTACAATGAGCAAGCAACAGATTATCGAGAAGTTCGGAAAACCCTCTGAAATTGTTCGTGAGGATGCAGACGGCTACAGTTTTGGATATGATGCGGGATTTATGGTGAGCGGGACCGAAAAAGGCGCACTAGAAATTTCCATGCAGAATGACATGATGAAATCTCCCTCATCAGATACCTATAAAATCTTTGATGTCACGATTGGTTCGTCCTTTGACGAAAATGTAACCCGGCTTGGTAAGCCAAATTTGAGTACAGTCAAAGATGGAAAGAAAAATGCCATGTATTTGACGAATGAAGATTTCCTTTTACTGTTTTCCACTGATTTTAACTCTGATCAAATATCCAGCATCGATTTCGTTGCCTATAATGGAAGTCTGCAGTCCCAGAGTCTCGACCTTTCCAAGATGCTAGGATTAACAGCCTCGGAAGAAGAAATAAAAAAATTGTTCGAGGTTAAAGACAAAAACACATCTCAGGGTGAAACACTGTACGCCTTGGAAGGCTTTGAACTGGTTGTCGACAATCAAAGTAACATTGTAAAGCAAATTATCATCCCTACAAACAGCATTTATAACATTCAAGGGATACGGACTAACGACAGCTTGGACAAGGCAACTCAAGTATTTGGAAAGCCCCTCCATACAAATGAAGGAGTCAAGAATACAACCCTATATAGT
Organism: Brevibacillus sp. FSL K6-0770; assembly: GCF_038000275.1. Taxonomy (NCBI): domain Bacteria; kingdom Bacillati; phylum Bacillota; class Bacilli; order Caryophanales; family Paenibacillaceae; genus Brevibacillus; species Brevibacillus sp. FSL K6-0770. The sequence goes on along the minus strand of NZ_JBBOBQ010000001.1, from coordinate 1,383,322 downwards.
TACAACTTTGCTGGCAGCCAGAGACCGACCATTGTAAATCTGACGGTCAACAATGCTGACAATAAAATCGTGTATATGGAAATCAAGATCAAGTAATGACAACTTGCAAATTCTTGGAAGTAATTCATTCCTATTTCTAAAGGAGGTCTTTATATGTTTTGGGGAACAACTAGGAACATAGCACCATCATATGGTTCAGTTGTGTACACTGAATTAGGCTTTGGTATTGCGGAACATTCAGGTATTTTCGTTGGTCAGAATTCTATCATTCATCTGAATGGACAAGGACTCGTCGAAAGAGTCTCATTAGAAGAATTCACAAATCATATCACTACGTTTAACCATGAAATCTATGTTCCTTGTTATTCTGATAGAGACTGGTCCATCGGCTTCCCTATGGCAGGAGCCCGAGCAAATGACAATCTGGAAGCGATTAGAAAGTACAATGTGCTGCTGGATAATTGCCATCAATTTTGTGCGGGTTGCTTAACGGGTGATTTTGATAATTCCAATAACTTTTTGTGGATGTTGAAAGACTTAGTACGCAAAGAGCACGGGGAATCGGTTAAGTGGCGTAAATGGGATTGGAAAAAGGCTTCTTAGACCAGAAATACAGAGGTAAGTTTTATCTTGACAGTACAACAACAGAAGGGGCGAATAGCTCCTTCTGTTATTTTAAACAGACATAGTAAGCACTCCCAATTCCCTAAGGCTCTTGGCTCCTTTTTCCTCTTTGTCAGCCGTGGCATTGATCTTGTCGTATAAATTCTCTAACCACTCTATTCCCCATTCAGGAGGCAACAGCACAGGATTTATACCTAGATTACGTAGCTGATTGATGCGTTTACTAAATTTGTCAGCAGCTTTGTCAGCGTTCTGTCCTTCAAGGAAGCAATCCTTTGCAGCATGAATACTTCCGCATCTCTCAAGAAGCCGTAGCAGTCTTTCAAGCGCCATACGCTTTGTCTGATTCGAGGTGTTTTGACGTACAATGGTGAGTGCTTTCTCCAGGGAATAATAGTCACCCTTTCCTACAATCAAGTTGTAGAATTTCATAACTTCCTGTTTTAAATAAGTCTGGTTCAGCGTATCCATCACTGATTTCATATTGTCTCTAACCTGAGTCTCAAAACGTAGAATTCCTCTCGTCTCAGAGAAGTCCATATATTGCTTGTTCGATTTCTTAGTTTTTTCCTGCAAAGTCGCGTACCGATTATACCAGTTAACGGTTTTGTTAGCGGACATTAAATAAACATTCGTCACTGAATCCCAATACGTTCTTGTCAGTTTTGCCATCCAAAAATACTCAGGGATATATCCTTTTTTGAAGAGGACGATATATTTCGGGATAAGCTGTTCGTCTACGGCCAGATCAACAGCAGCCTCAACTCTCTTGGCAGTCCAAGCAAAAAAATCGGGGACTGGTAGTGAGAGAAGATCAAGCAACAAATAATTGAATAGAATGTGTATCTGCTCAAATTGCCGGATGGATGTCAGTTGATAATACCCTTGTTGGTTTATTAGCAGCTGCGGGCGAAAGCGTATCTCCATCGTATTTGCCCAACACCCCTTCCGCAATCGGATTTCTTGAAAACCCCATTTTGCCAACCCATTCGTCACGAGAGCAGTTTTATCAAATCGATCTTTGCGAAGCTTATGTGAATGGAAATTCTTATCCAAGTATTGATTCAATCGTTCTCTGCACGTTTTATACTCAGTGGCAGATAGCCGACAGGTAATGTACATCATGTCAATCATTCTCCGTACCTCGCCTTATTCCCCGAAGTACCGCTATTTGCAGGTAGTGTCAGACTCTGCTGGCGGAGGGGGAGTATTATTTAAGTCGAGGTACTGTTACTTGGCAAATAAAAAACTACACGGAGTGTCAATCAAGTGCTGACCGTGTAGTTTTTCTTTTATTGAGACTCGGAATTAGTCTGTAGATAGTTCTTCAATCAAGCCTTGGAACTAGCAAGGCCTCGCAGTTTATGACATCGTTTCGCTTTGTCTATACGCCTTCTGATACTGAATCATTCAATTCTTTAAAGAGTTTAGATACTCTTCTGCTCTCCGTCTGTCCATTTTGAAAACTGAACACGGCTTGCGCGTCCCGATAGCTCTATTCCCTGTGTAATCGTCTTTTTCGGTAGTCCCAATTTTAATAGTACTATTTTGTGGGTCACCATTCTTAGGCAAAATAACGGAAATTTCATTGGAACGCAGCATTTCGTAAATCCTGGTCTTATATTTAGTAATGGTCGATCTTCGCTCATCTTCATCTAGTTCTTCAAACTTGCTGTAGATAGATAACAAAATCGTTTGAAAAACGGAATTCTTAATCCAAATAATGTTTTCGTCCTTTTTATCCGTCCAAGTAAATATATCAGGATTGTCGTTTTTATCTTGAAAACGTGGTATTGGCGTTGGCAGCAATTCAAACAGTTTTTCAAGAAAAACAATATGTTCATCCTTTATCGGCTGTCCGTTATTCTCGGTTGTCATTTTACTCTCGATCACAGCAGCCGTATCTTCAGTTGTACACTCTTGTTGGAAAAGCTGCACCGCTTCGTCCATATATGCCTGTACTTTTTCGTCACCTATGTTGTGACTAAACACGAGCAAATCATTTTTTACTGGATTAAGTAATAGATCAAGCCCTATCAGCAGGCACGAATACATGTGTAATTTATCTTCGTCCTGCCGAGTATCGTCCTTCTCAAGAAGCTTCCGGAAGTACTTATATCGTTTGCGTAGATACCCTTCCATTTTCTTTAGAGTAGAAGTGTCTGCGAGTTGAAACGATCTTCTAAAGAACTCAATAGCATGAAAGACCGATGACGCTAGTAAATCAGTATTTTGCCGCTGGTACTCTAAATGGGAGGAATTAATGTCAACTTCGCTTATATCAAGATTCAATACAAACTCTTTATCTAACCTTTTTTCATTTAGGATCAGCAGCATGTTCTCAGCATTGAGGTTTTGCATCCCTCGTATTGACCGCTCAATAAGTTTTGGGCGTGTATTGGCATTAATGATCAGAATGCCATCCCTAATTTTGGAGAACTTCTTTTCAATTGTATTTTTGTCCATGTCCGAGTTAATGTGATACACAGAATTTAAGCTGAAAATATTCATTTTTCTGTCATACAAGTTACAAAACAGGTTGGCAAAACCTTGTTGATTCAGTAACTCATTGTTACCCGAAATGCAGATTGTAAATTTGGGAAAATCATCTGCATTATAGTTCATTAAGCTTGTAATCAGAGACAAAAAAGTGTAAGACAAAAGCGGCAATGTTATTCTCTTGTCCGCAATGTCTAACATACTCCATGTTTGCCGGAATGCCTCCTGGCTGGTTAAATGTCTAGCTGGACTCATTTTATACTTTGAGTTTAATGACTCACTGTAGAGCAAGTCACATTCGTCACTAGGAGAAACAGGGACGTAGAACCAGTTATGACCCCCTTCGACCCAACCGTTTTGAGTTGTATAAACAATATGTGGTCTCTTTTCTAATTGACCGGAAATCTTGTTACACACAGATATATATGTGGGGTACATCTTGCGAATATTATTACTAATATACTTATTTCCGAAGAATTCTTGTGCCTTAGACCAACTTCCGACCTTTTCATATTGCTTGCTTGCAATATCAAATACGTGGCATTTTATTCCACGCTTTCCTTCCTTAACAAAGCACATTCTAATTCCCATATCTCGCTTATTAGAGCCATCATCCAAATAGAGTTTAGCGATTGGGAAGAAGAAATATTTATTCAAAATAGGATCGGCGTTCAACTCGTAAGTGGATAGATGATCAGATGGATCACCATAGATAACGGTAAAATCATCATCTACAAAGATTTCAATGTTATTCTCCTCAAAAGCTTGATTAAAGGTCGCTCTCATTTTCTCAATTTCATGAATGCCATAGAGAGAGTCACTACTTATATGATAAGAGTCAGTAAACAGCTTCATACCTTTAAACATTTATCATTCTCCATCTGCAATCATTTGGACTATTAGGAAGTAAGGAAGCAAGGTAGTTAGATAGAAAACCCATGATTATAGGCTTTCTATAACTGTACAATTTGTTGTTTCTGTATGAAGTATTCATTGGCAGCAACTATTTGAACACTGTTAAGATCCAAATAAAAAATCATGGTCACACCTAGCAGGATTATTTTACCACACCTCTCTGATTTCGTGGCATCCATCTTCTAAGTAGCCTGTCTGTCATTGCTCTTAGTATCAGTAGTATTGAACGTCAACTAAATCGAACGAACGACAATCAATTAAAACTAACTTGCACAGAACAATATGATAATTGAACTCGTTGAAATGACTTGCATCTATTTCAAACAAGAGAAAAGCCTGTAAAGAAAGGATGAGACTATGTTTACTCAGTACGATGACATCATGTCAGTTGAGGATGTAATGGAAGCTCTGAATTTAGGCCGCTCCAAAGTATATGATCTGTTGAGGACTGGACGAATAAAGGCGATCAAACTGAAAGGCTATCGAGTACCAAAAGCAGCCGTCATTGATTTTGTTCTCACACAGACGGATATGAAACTGGAGCGTTACAGAGAATTAGCTGATTAAGTTTCGCCTAGATGAGCTGTTATTGGCTTTCATGCAGTTCATTCCAATCTGACAGCATATTACAGTAAAAAATCATTTGTTGAGTAACAGCTTTGTAAATCGGCAGGGGCCAAATGCTCCTGCTTATTTTTGTTTCCTAAATGACTAACCAAGTGGAGGTTATGCGTAAATGAAAGTTAACAAAGACTCAAAGACAGGTACATACTGGTTTGTTGTCAGCGCGGGGAAAGATGAACTCGGCAAGAGAAGACAAATCAAGCGCCGGGGATTTCGTACAGAAAAAGAAGCTTTGAGAGAAATGAGGAAAATTCTGCAACAGGTAGATGAGAATACCTATATCAAAAATACCAAACTGGGATACAGTGAATTTTTAGAAGGTGAATGGCTGGATAGCAAAGCTTTAAAGCTAAAGCCTGTTACACTTGCTACCTACAGACACAACGTCCAGAAACACATCGTCGCATATTTTAAAAAGGTAGAACTCAGAAAAATCACACCACAGATGATCGAAAAATTCTACGCTCACTTGGCAAAAGAAAAAGGATTATCAGAGACCACCATTTTAGATATTCATAAGATCGTCAAGAGCTCTTTGAAGATGGCCGTTAAGCGAAAGTATATTTCTTACAGCCCAGCAGCAGATGTGGAGACTCCCAAGGTCCCTCGAAAGGAAATGCTGGTGTGGAATTTAGAAGAAACCACCCGTTTCCTCAAAGAGACTGAAGGTAGCAATTTATCCATGGCGTATCTTCTCGCCCTGACAACAGGAATGAGGCAAGGAGAAATACTCGGCCTCCGATGGAAGGATATAGATTTAGAGAATGGAACTCTTCAAGTTCGTCAAACATTGAGCCATGACGGAAAGCATTTCTCCAAAGAAACCAAAACCAAATCAAGCACTCGAACCATTACACTTACTGAAAAAACAATCGAGGAACTCAAGGCCCACAAGAAGAGGGTAGCAAAGGAAAAGCTTGCTGCCGGATCAAGCTACCAAGATTACAACCTTGTCGTTTGCACTAAGACGGGAACCCCGATCAATCCCCGAAATTTGCTCCGTGACTTTTATAGGCTAATGAAAAAGGCAAAGGTGCCTAAGATAAAATTCCACGGGCTCCGTCATACTGTTGCCACATTGCTGCTCACCCAAGGAGTAAATCCAAAAGTAGTAAAAGAAATCCTTGGGCATAGCGATATCAGAGTTACTCTTGATACTTATACCCACGTTTTACCAACCGTTCATAAAGAGACCGCTAAACAATTTGGCAATATGTTGTTTGGATAATGACATGAAAACTCGCTCAGTCACAAGATTATGGACTGAGCGAGTTTTTTTAAGATCGAGAATTATTTATCTCTGATTGGTCGATAGGTGCCCTAATAATGAGCAAATAAACCTCTGAAACTACCCAGTGTGACCAACTGTGTGACCACAGCCCAACACAAGAGAATCGATTTCTTATCAGAAAAACAAAAAACGCTCGGAAATTCAAGCGTCTCAAGGTCTTTTTATGGTGGAGCATAGCGGGATCGAACCGCTGACCTCTACACTGCCAGTGTAGCGCTCTCCCAGCTGAGCTAATGCCCCATTATGTATTCTTCAGCGATATTACCGCCTCAGTGTTCTAAGTATAGCACACGGTCCGTTTACACTGCAAGCGAAAAAACAGGAAAAATTCCCACTCCTTTTGAAAAATCCTTCGGCCATTCCTTCGCCTTTTCATTTAAAGAAGGGAGTCGTTAGTTTGATGACCTGATGGTGTGTCAGCTGTGCTAATCGTGCTTTCTTTTTGGGGAGCAGCCGAGTGGCGAAGAGGAATAGGGGGCAAAGCTGGTGGGTGACCCTTCCGCTCCAGTTGCTCTCTCTGACTCACCCCACCAAGCCGCAAACATTACTCCCCAGACCCCTTACCTGCCTCCCTCTCTCTTCCCACGCCCTACTCTCCCAACTCCCCCTCCATAAACTTCATCAAATAAACCTCCGGCCGCTTCATAAATTCTGCAAAGCTGGCCAGGTCGGCATATTCCTGGTGCTCCTCGTCGTAGCAGCCGATCATGCCTTTTTTCTGTGGATTCCATACCAAAACCAGACCGGAGTAGTTGTCGACGCAGGCGGAGATGCGCAGCAGCTTTTTGCGGCCGATTTTCATTTCGACTGTATCTGTCAGGGACAAAAAATCGATGTGCTTTATCTCGAAATCATTGTCTGCAAGCTTCACGTGCAAGTTGTCTCCGGTGAGGAAGGCGATTAGCTCGGCGGACAGCTTGTGCTTTTGCAGTTCGTATTTTCTGTTCTCCAGATCATGCAGCTCGGCGGGCTCCAACGATTTTAAATAGGCGGCCAGTTCCTCCTGCTTGTTGCTGACGGCAATCGTATAGGGGCGCTCGCCGCCTTTTTCCGCGAAGGTGACGTCTGCGCCGCGCTCGACCAAGTATTTGACCATGCCGACGTTGCCCATGCGGGTTGCGACGGTCAGCGGTGTTGCCTTGTACGGATAGACCATGTCTGGCTGATTGTAGTTGATGTCTACGCCATGCTCCAGCAAGTAATCGATTGTTTTGCGGTCGTTGTCCGCTGCGGCCTTGCGCAGCACCTCTCCTGCGTGCTGTCTGATGTCCAGACCGAGCTCGTGGATCAGCGGGATATTGCTTTTTTGGCCGTAGTAGGCTTGCTCATATGCGCCGGATTTGACCCGATTTACCATATCCATGCGGGCGCCTTGTGCATGAACATAGCGGACGATGTTTTCTTTGCAATAGCGGACAGCCAGCAAAAAAGCAGGCTTCTCTTTCGCATTGAGGTTGGCGCCGTGTTCGACGAGAAGCTTGACTACTTCCAGCTTCTCCGCCATTAACGCCAACTCTAGCGGGCTGACTGTCGTGTATTGGCTCAAGACGATTTCTTTTTCCAGATCCCAGCCGGCTGCCAAAGCTGCCTGCAAAGCGTCGACATTTCCTTCGTAAATGTGCGCTGCAATCTCTGGCAACACCTCAAAATTCCCTAAGTCCTTGATCTTGGGCATGTGTGGCCCCTCCCTTTTCTCTTTTCCCTAAAAAAAGGGGGTCTCCTGCCGAATACTCGGCTGATGAGACACCCCCTGGAGCTAATGCTTCTATAGATCAGATCTAGCGTACGGTTACGACGATTGGCGTTTTCTTGCCGCCGTAGCTGACGTAAATGGTAGCTTTGCCGGAGCCAGTCGCCTTGATGATCCCGTCCTTCACGTCTGCTACGAGCAGGCGAGAGGTGGTCCACAGGGCTGGCTTCGTGACGTTCGCTTCGGTGCCGTCCATGTAAGTAGCGATCGCGCTGACTTGCTTCGACTCGCCTTTGCTCATGACGACTTGAACGACGTCTGTTTTCAAATATTTCAGCGTGTCCACATCGACCGGGATGCTCACGCTCTTGTCGCTGTATTTGGCGCTGATTGTGGCTTTGCCGAAAGCCAGACCTTTGACCAAGCCTTTGGATACGTCGGCAATTTTATAGTTGCTGACCTTCCAGTCTGCCATGTTCGTGACGTCCATCGTGCGGCCGTCTGACATGGTTGCGGTCAGGGTGATTTGTACCCCGCCACCGTTTGATTTCAGGCTGACAAAGCGCTTGTCCGCCTCCAGCTTGGTCACAATGCCTACTTCTACCGGAAGCGATACAGACTTGCTTCCGTATTTGAAAGTGATTGTCGCGCGACCGTTGGCAAGCCCACGCACTTTGCCGTTTTCCACATCGGCTACCTTCAGGTTGGTCGAGGTCCAATCTGCGGTTTTGGATACATCGATAGTGGCGCCGGAAGCGTCTGTCGCTTTCAATTCGATTGAGGCCGTGTCATTGACGTTGATGATCAAGATTCGCGGATTGATGGTCAAGGTCTGTGCCTGGTCTACCTCGACCGTCACGGTCACGCTCTTGCCTTCAAAAGAACCTGTGATCGTCGCTTTCCCGGAGCCGATTGCTGTAATTTTGCCTGCGTTCACTTCGGCTACTGCCGCAGAAGTGGACGTCCAAGTCGCTTGCTCATTGATGTTGTTTTTGACTGTTCCATCCGCATAAGTGGCGGTCAGCTTGACTTCCTGGCTGTCGCCTTTGCTTAAGACCACTGACTTTTTGTCTACCGTCAAAGATTGCAGGACACCGACCGATACCGGAATGGTGATCGAGCGTGTGCCAAACGTCGCTGTGATCGTTGCGGCACCCGTCGCTACACCTGTGACCAGACCTTGGCGCACGGTTGCAACTGCTGGCGCGCTGGATGTCCAGGTGACTTTTTGTGTCACATCTTCACTGCTTGCGTTCGGGAAGGCAGCCGTTACTGTGATCTGCTTGACGTCGCCCACCTGAATTGCCACTTTGGAAGGATTGGCTGTCAAGCTTTGCGGTACATCCACGTCTACCACGAAGTTCGCTGTCTTGCCGCCGTATTTCGCCGTCAATGTCGCGGAGCCCGCTTTGTAAGCCGTAATGGTTTTCCCGCTGGCAAACACGATGTCCGGTTGATCCGAGGACCATTCCAGCTTGTCCGTAATATACTCACTTTGTCCATCTGCAAAATAAGCTTTTACCACTACGTTGTTGCCATTTGGTGCCGTTCCTACTTCCACGCTTTTGCCGCTTTGCATCGTCAGGTAGGACGGAATGATATCCAGCGAGCGCGGCACTTCTACATCAACGAGAATTTGCACCGTTTTGTTGCTGTATTTCGCCGTAATGACGGCTTCGCCTGAAGCTACAGCATGAATTTTCCCGTTGCTGTAGTAAGCGACGTTTTCCTTGTCCGAGGACCATTCTGCCTTGTCCTTCACGTCGACAGGAGTGGTGGAGTTGGCATAGGTAGCTTCCAGCTTGACCGTCTGCTCTGCGCCAACTTTCAAAAAGACGTTTTGTGGCGAAACGACCAGTCGTTGCGTATTGTCCACATCCACCTTGATCGTAGCTGTTTTTGTCCCGTATGTGGCGGTAATGGTGGCAGTACCCGCGCTGTAGGCGGTAATTTTTCCTTTGATGGCGTCTGCTACTGCAGCGTTGTCAGAAGACCATTCTGCTTTTGCAGCGACATCCTTATCTTCGGAGCCATCCGGATAAATCGCGGTCAGCACGATGTTTTGCGATTCTCCCAAAAGCAGCGACAGTTGGGTTTTGTCCGGGTCGAGTCGATGCGCAATCTCGACGCTTACCTGCATGCTTGTAGACTGACTGCCAAACTTGGCAGTAATCGTTGCCGTACCGGAGCTAAGCCCTCTGATCTTGCCGTTGATCACGGTGGCGACGGCCGGCTTGTCGATCGACCAGTCTGCTTTTTCTGTTACTTTTTCCGGTTCGCCTTCGCTGTAATACGCAGTCAATTCAACCGTTTTCTCTTCCCCGATGCGGGTGTTGACCGACTGCTGATTCAACGACAGCGCCTTGACTTTTTTCGTGACGGTTACATTGACGATGGCTGTCTGGCCCATATATTCCGCAGTAACTACGGCGTTTCCAACAGCCTTGGCCGTGATTTGTCCTGAGTAGACGTTAATCACTTTGCCCTGGTCAGGGCTTTGCCAATTCGTCTTTACCGTAACATCTTCTGTTTTTCCGCTCTCGTAAAGGGCTGTGGCTCCTACGGATACCGTGTCACCCAACTCTACCGTTACCTCGTTTTTGGTCAGCACCAGGCGGTTGATTACTTCCGCAGCCAATCCGACCCCTGCGCTCCCGGTTCCCACAAAAAGCAGGGCGGCCAGAAACAAGAGCATTGTTTTTTTCCAGAACATTGCCAGCCTCCTCGCAAGTATGACATTTGCTGTTTTTCGAAACCATTCCACCATTACTATATCGGCATTTGCGAGAAATAATTTACCAGTGATTTATGTCGGCCATGTGTCGAAGGGTGTAACTAGACAGCTGTTTCCACGTCTAATGAAAGAGAAAGAACTAGCATTTGTGCGAAAAAGAGAGATACAAGGGAGCAGCAAAAAAATGAAGAATCTAGCAAAACGACTGCAAATATTTTTTCCGCGAAGAGTTTTGATCGCGTTGGCTATCCTTTTTCTGATCGGCGGAGTGTGGGTCGGCTATCATTGGTGGCGGATTGAACAAGCAGCCGCACAGGCGATTCCTCGCCATGCCGATATCGGAATTGTCCTCGGCGCTGCTGTGTGGGGGGAAGGCCCCAGTCCCGGACTGCGCGAACGACTGGAGCAAGCCGTCCGGCTGTACGAAGATGGGTACGTTTCCACTTTGCTGGTCACTGGCGGGCTTGGTGAAGGCAAGACGCGAACAGAAGCAGAGGTCAGCCGCGAGTATTTGATCGCCCACGGCGTTCCGTCCGGGCAGATTCTCATGGAAGACGAATCTACCAGTACATACGAAAACCTGCTGAATAGCCAGCAGGTTTTGGAAAAGCACTCTATTCGACATGTGTTGATCATTAGCCACGACTACCATTTGGCGCGGGCGATGACGATGGCTGAATCGCTGGGAATCAACGCCTCTCCCGTCGCCGTCCATTCGCACGTCCTGTTTGGACCGTACCATCGCGGCAGAGAAGTGCTGGCTCTCTCCTATTGGGAGGTTTCCAGCCTGTTCTCATTAGTTGCCCGCTCGGTGGTTCTGGCGGCGGATTTCGTAGACGTCCACAAAATGGCGAATCCGCTCCATGATCCGGGCCGCTTTCGTCTGTTCAATCCGGTTGCCGTTGGAGATAGACAGATGCTCCTGTAGTTCCTCCAGCGAGTAATTCGATGTAAACAAAGTCGGCAGGTGATTGTTCGCCCGCTGGTTCAGGATGACTCCCAAAATCTCGTCGCGCACCCATGGCGTCAAGTTTTCCGCGCCAATATCGTCCAAGATAAGCACGGGCACTTCTTTGAGCAACTCGAGCTTTCCGGCATACGATTGATCCGAGATCGAGTCTTTCATTTCGCGGATAAAATCGGGAACGTAAACGAGCAGGGAAGCCACGTTCTTCTCGGAAAGCTCGCGGCCGATCGCGCCCATGATGTAGCTTTTTCCTACGCCGAACGGGCCGTGAAAATACAGACCTTTTACCCGCTCGCCCGTGCCGATCTTTTCACAAAACTGCACGGCCGCTTCCACCGAGGCCAAATTGTCTGTGTCGATGACCATTCCTTCAAAGCTCGCGTTCAATGTCTCTTCTGACACGTAGTAGCTGCGCATGAGGCGGCGGCGGCGCACTTCTTCCTCATGGGCAAGCTGCTTGGAACAGGGAGTGATGGAGCTGACGATGTTCTGGTGGGCCACTTCCAGCTGCGTGCTGTGGCCCTTGACCAGATTCGGGCACTCTTTCAGCCCTGGACAACGCTCGCACCAATACTGTTCTTTGACCGCTGTATATATACTGGAGAGCGAGCGCAGGTAATCGTCTCGGGTCAATGCCGGGTGCTCCGCTTGAAATGCTTTCAGATAGGCGGACGAACGAAACATTTTATCCAATTGCTGATCGGGTGTCAGCAGCTGACGCGGTGTTCGCTTGGCAAGCTCCTGCATGAACTCACTGATAGATTCCATTTTCCCTCACGCTCCTTACTTCCGTTTTCGCAGTGTTTCCAGTCTCTTCTGCAAGTCCGGAAAATCTTGAATCGACTGTCCTTTGGCAACGTCTGGCGCTGCCTTTTCCTGCGACATTTGCCACTCCACCGAAGCCGGCAGCTTGTCTTGCAAAATCGCCCTGCCGTTGCGTCTGACTGGCGTCGTTTCCTTTTTCGCTGTCTTGGCTTTCTCGGCCGATTGCGCCCGTTGCTCGGAGCGCTCTACGATCTGCTTCACCGCTTCATCGACCGTGGCGATCCGCTTGGCCTTCCAGCTGTCGCGAATCGTCTCCATGTACGCTTTTGGCAGCTCCATTTGCATGCTGGCGAGCGTGTGCAAAAGCAGTGCGTTCACTACTTCAGCGGACATGCCGTCTGCAAAAACGAGCGTCTCCGCCCGCTCCAAGTACACTTTGCTCACGCGGCCGCCCACGACCTTTTCGAGCAGCGCAAGCGGGGAAAGCAAGCGGCATGCACGGACAAACGCTTCGCTGCCCGGCTCGGGCAACTTGCCTGGCCCCCAGTCGTCATCCAGCGATGCAGGCGCCGAATCGCTGCGGTACAGCTTGTCTTCCGTGTAGCGCTGCATGAGCCGTTTGCGCAGCACATCCCCGTCCAAACTCCGATCCGTATTGTACAACGTCCAGTCCCGCAGTTCCTGCCCCATTCCCCAACTGTCCAACTGATAAAAATGGCAGAGGGAAAACAACAGCTCCATGCTTTTGCCATCCAGAACCTTGGCAGGATCGGCATTGTCCGGCAAATAAAGCCGCAGCGACGACACGCTCAGCGAGTGGTTCACCTGGGCCTCGAAGCCGGATTTCATCGCAGCCTGCGGGAAGCTCGTCTCCATCTCGCTCAAAAAGCGCTCGCGCTCCGAACCTTTTTTCACTTCCAGCTCCGACGGTTTCAACGATTGGAACACTTCATGAAAATCTTTCGTTATGTTTTCGACCTGCGAATATTCTTCCGCCAACTGGCTGCCCAGCCCATCCGCATACTGCTGGCGCAGCTGGGAGAAGCGGACGTTTTCGATCTTGTTGAGCAGCATCAGCGAGAGGACGTAATCGGCAAAAAACTCTCCGGGTGCAAGCGGAGGTTTGATCAAGTATTCGTAGTAATAATCGCGCTGCTGGTTTTCGCGGCGGCGCACTTCTACAAGTCCGATGGCCTCCAGACGTTCACGCGCATCCAGCAAACGATCCAGGGACAAGGAAGACGCAAGCATGAGACTGCGGTGGGTTCCCTCCGCAGAGGCCCCGCTCGCTTCCTGCATGCTATGGACAAGCATTTGGTAGAGGGCGTACGATTCGACGCCAATGATCGGCAAGTACAACTGCGTGACAAACCCCATTTCCGAAAAACTGAGAGGTCTTGCCAGCCGCACCAAATAACGATCCTTGGGCAACAATTCGTTCCAGACTAAACGGCGCATCCGATCTTTCCTTCCTGACAAAATTCGATTCTTTTATTATAGCATGGCAAACGAATGTGCGTAGAAAAATAACTGGAAAGCAAAGAAGCCCTGGCGTTTTTTCGCAAGAGCGTGAGGAGAAATCTATAGGAGCGGACGCGTCCGCCTTTCTCTATGATTCTTTTGGGGATGATGGCTGGCTGCCCCTCGCCTGCGTCAGAAGCTCCTCCAGCTCTTTCATGAATACATTGATATCTTTGAATTGGCGGTAAACGGACGCGAAACGGACGTAAGCGACTTCATCTACGTGGTACAAACGTTCCATGACCTTTTCCCCGACGTCGTTGCTCGGGATCTCGGCCTGGCCGCAACTGCGCAATTCTTTTTCGATGTCGTTTACCACATTTTCCAGGACTTCCAAAGGAACGGGCCGCTTCTCGCAGGCGCGCACCAATCCGCGCAGCACCTTTTCACGGCTGAACTCTTCGCGGGTGCCATCCTTTTTCACAATCAACAGCGGGGTCTCCTCGACCATTTCAAATGTAGTAAAGCGACGCTCGCACGATTCGCACTCACGGCGGCGACGGATCGATTTATTATGATTAAACGGACGCGAATCCAGGACTTTAGTCCCGTTGTATTCACAAAATGGACAACGCATATCAGAATCAACTCCAATATTGACAATACATGTCTACAGTGTCCCTCATATTCCAGTCAGAAGTCAAGTCAATCCTTGTACCTATTTATATGATAAGTCGTTTGGAGTACAATATGGGTACTGTTGGAGGGATTGCAATGCGTTTAGTTTCTTTAAGACAAGTCCAGCCGGGAATGAAGCTCGGCCGTACCGTTTTCACGGAAGATGGCAAAGTGCTGCTTGGCGTCGGTATGCAATTGACAGAGCGCTTGATTTCTGGGCTCCAGCGATCTGGTGTGGACTCTGTGTACATCGATGACCCGCGTACAGAAGACATCGTGGTGGAGGAAGTCATTCGCCCCCAGACTAGACAAATCGCGGTCGAAGTCATCGAAAAGACGATCAAGCAGATCACCAACTCAAACAAGCTCGCCCGTAAAATCTCCTTGAAAGAGATGGGGTTGCATTTTCAACGGGCTTTTAGCTCCATTCTGGACGACCTGATGCAAAATAAACAAATGGTCGGCCACCTGACGACAATCTCTTCTCACTCTCCGTCCTTGTATCATCACTCGGTCAACGTGGCCGTGCTCGCGACAGCCGTCGGCATGTCGATCGGCTACAACCGGACACAACTGATGAACCTGGGCGTTGGGGCCATGCTGCATGATATCGGCAAAGTCAGCTTGCCTGAAGAGTTGTTGCAGAAAAAAGAGCGCTGGAACGCGGAAGAACAAGAGATTGCCAAGCAGCATACCACGCTCGGATTTAATCTGCTCCGCAAGCAGCATGACATTTCTTTGATGTCCGCACACGTCTGCTTGCAGCACCACGAACGGCTGAACGGAAGCGGATATCCTCAAGGACTGGTCGGAAAGCAGATTCACGAATTTGCCCAAATCGTGGGCATCTGCGATATTTACGATTCATTGACTTCGCCTCGTCCTTGGCGTAAACGATACATGCCGCAAGATGCCGTCGAATACTTGCTCGGCTCGGGCGGTCACCTGTTCGAGCACCATCTCGTGAACGCCTTTATCAAGCATATCGCCATCTTCCCGATCGGAAGCAGCGTCGTTCTCAATACAGGCGAGACAGGAGTAGTCAGCCGTGTTGACCCGGACTATTCGCATCGGCCAACGGTGCGTATCCTGAGAGACGGCCGCGGCAACGATGTCATCGCTCCTTACGATCTCAACCTCAAGGAGAACATCAGGCTGTTTATCATCGGGTTCGAAGATGACCAGTTGTTTAACATCAGTGGATTGTCTGAATCCGAATCCTCGTGACTTGCTTGCAAACATATCCGGCTTCGCCCACTTGCGGCGAAGCTTTTTCTTTTCCCTTCTCATGTCATGAAAAAACCCTCTGCCCGTTCAATCGGGACAGAGGGTTCTCCATAGCAGCAACTTAGTTTACACCAGCTGTAGCCGCTTCTTTCACAGTTGTTTGGTTGTGCATCTCAGATACGTGGCGAACCAGGTCAACAACGCGGCAGGAATAGCCCCACTCGTTGTCGTACCAAGCGATCACTTTTACTTGGTTGGTTCCCATTACCATGGTGGACAAACCGTCTACGATCGAGGAGTTGTCGTTTCCGTTGAAGTCGCTGGATACGAGCGGCTCGTCGCAAAATTCCAGGTAGCCTTTCATATGGCCTTCGCTCGCTTCGCGCAGCACGCGGTTCACTTCTTCGACCGTTACAGGCTTTTTCGTGTTGATCACCAGGTCCACAACCGACACGTTAGGAGTTGGGACACGCAGCGCGAAGCCGTTCAGCTTGCCGTTCAGCTCAGGCAACACTTTGCCTACCGCGCGGGCAGCACCTGTAGTGGTCGGGATGATGGACTCGCCAGCAGCGCGGGCACGGCGCAGGTCTTTGTGTGGGTTGTCGATGTTTACCTGATCGTTCGTAATCGAGTGAATGGTTGTCATCAAGCCTTGCTCGATGCCGAATGCATCATTCAGCACTTTTGCCACAGGAGCGAGGCAGTTGGTTGTGCAGGAAGCGTTGGACACGATATGGTGATTCGCATGGTCGTAGATGGTATCGTTTACACCCATCACAATCGTTGCGTCTTCTTCCTTGGCAGGAGCGGTAATGACTACTTTTTTCGCTCCGCTTTGCAGGTGCTTGCCAGCGCCTTCGCGGTCTTTGAATTTGCCTGTCGCTTCTACGACGATTTCCACGCCCAGTTCGCCCCAAGGCAGTTTCAGCGGGTCGCGGTCAGACAGGACAACTGTCGCTTTGCCATCTACGATGATTTTGTTGTCTTGTACTTCTACTTTATTTTGCAGGCGTCCGTGAATGGTATCGTATTTGAGCAAATGTGCAAGCGTCTCCGCTGGGTAGCTAGCGTTGATCGCTACGATTTCAATGTTGGGGTCCTGAATAGCGCGGCGGAATACCATGCGCCCGATACGGCCGAAACCATTAATACCAATTTTGATTGTCATAAATAGAAACCCCTTTCGCGATTAAGTTACGCTCATCTGTTACTTTCATTATAATAAGTATAACACAATTATCAATGTGTTTTACTGAAAAATAAATATTTGGACGATTTTCCCCTCCTATTTTTTGTCCGTTTTGTTTCTTAGCCTGCCCTAAACACGAACAAAAGCCGCCCTCATACACGAGAAGCGGCTTTTACCTCAATTGGAAGTCATATATGCGCTTGTAACGGTCATGATAATAGAGGACTCGCTGCACGTACTGGCGCGTCTCCCCGAACGGAATGTCTTCAATCGTCTCGCGGTGCCCGCTCCACTGCTCGGTCGTCAGCCAGCCGTTCACTTTTCCCGGGCCGGCGTTGTAGGCGGCGACGACCTTGATCAGATCGCCCTCATACCGATTGAGCAAAAAGTTCAAATACCATGTTCCGATCTCGATGTTCATGACCGGATCGTACAAGTATTGCTCGTCTTTCGGTTGAAATTTGGCCTGAGTGACGATCCATTCAGCGGTGTCGGGCATGATTTGCATCAAGCCAACTGCGCCCTTTTTCGAGACGCGATCCGTCTTGAAGCCACTCTCCGAACGGATGACGGCCAACACGAGATAAGGGTCCACATTGTATTTGATCGCTGCTGTCAAAATTTCCTGCTGATACTTGATCGGGTACATCCACTTCCAAACCATAGGCGTGCCTTGCAGCAAAAAAACGCTCATCAAGACGAGCAGGATGAATGCTGCGCGTTTGCCTGATTTCATGATCGCAGCTCCGCCCGAATCTCGGCGAGAAGGGCTTCCACTTGTCGCTCTGTCTCTTCGCGTGAAAAGGAGTTGTCGATCAAAAAGTCGGCTTCCAGCTTCTTCTGGTCAATCGGAAATTGCGCTCGCAACCGTTTTTGCGCCTGTTCTTCTTCCAACTCGTCCCGTTCCATCATGCGGGCGAGCTGCATATCGCCTGGCGCGTAGACCACGACGATTTTCTCGACCATGTGTTGCAGCTTGCTCTCGAACAACAGCGGGATGTCCATAAACACGATGTCAGCCCCGTTGGCCTCTGCTGCTTCCGCTTCCTCCCGCATGACTCTCCGTACCTCAGGATGGACGATGGCATTCAGCTTTTGTCGCTCGGATTCGTCTGAGAACACGATTTCTCCCAGCCCTTTTCGATCAATCTGACCGTCTTCCAGCAAAATGTCTCTTCCAAAATGACGCACAATCGCTTCATAGGCTGGTTTCCCCGGCTCTACGACTTCTCTGGCAATCTGATCCGCATCGATCACGGGAATCCCGCGTTCTCTGAGCATCCCTGTGACTGTGCTCTTGCCAGTGGCGATCCCGCCTGTCAATCCTAAAATCATATCCATCCTCCTCCCTCGGCAAAAATGTTACTTCTTCTGGCACACCGGACAAATATGGGTTCCTCTGCCACCCACGACAAAGCGGACGATCTCGGCTCCGCAGCGGACGCAAGCCTCGTTTTTCCGTCCATACACCGTAAGCGATTGCTGGAACATGCCCATCTCGCCCTGGCCGTTCACGTAGGACTTGATGGAGCTGCCTCCTTGCTCGACAGCCTCGGACAAAGTAGCGACGATGCTCTCGTGCAGTCGTTCGACCTCTTCGCGCGTCAATTCTCCTGCCGGCTTCTCCGGGTGGATTCCTGCCTTAAACAGCGACTCGTCCACATAAATATTCCCCAGCCCGACAATACATTCCTGGTTCAGAAGGAGCGGTTTGATTTTTGTTGACCGCCCTGCCAAAAGCTTGGCGAGAACATCGGGAGTAAAGCTCTCTTCAAGCGGCTCTACTCCCAGTTTTGCCAACGGCCCGGTCGCTGTTTCCATTCCTTTTGGAAAAAGATCCATCGTCCCGAACTGGCGCACGTCGCGATAACGCAGCTCCGACTGATCTGTAAAATGGAACACGACATGCGTGTGCTTTTCCATCGGCTCTTCCGACTGGTACAATCCGTACCTTCCTTCCATCCGCAGATGGGAGATCAGCACATCCTGATCCATGAAAAATTGAATGAACTTGGCCCGGCGCGAGATGTCCTGAATCGTTTGTCCCGCCAATTGGGCCTTGAATTGTTCGATATCATCCGGCTGGCGAATGATTCGGGGCAGATGGACACTGACCCGCTCAATCGTTTTTCCCAGCACCAAACTGCGCAGTGTGCGCACAACGGTTTCTACCTCTGGCAACTCCGGCATGGTGCCTCCTCCTCTCGCTGTCTCTTTGCTTCTTCTATTGTTTACGGCGACACGCCTGCTTACTTCGCTTCGTACCAGCTGCGTCCGTCACTCACGTCCACTTTGAGCGGAACATCGAGCGCAAGCGCCCCTTCCATGACTTCCGGCACGAGCTTGCGCATGATCTCAAGCTCGTCTTTTGGCACTTCAAACACAAGCTCATCGTGCACCTGCAAAAGCATGCGGCTGGACAGCCCTTTTTCCACCAGACTCTCTTGCATGCGAATCATCGCCAGCTTGATGACATCCGCCGCTGTCCCTTGAATCGGCGTGTTCATCGCTGTGCGCTCTGCAAAGGAACGCAGATTGAAGTTGCTGCTGCGAATGTCCGGCAAATAACGGCGGCGGTGCAGCAGAGTGGTCACGTAGCCATCCTGCTTGGCCTGCTGAACGATCTCTTCCATCCAATGTTTCACGCCGGAGAAAACGGCGAAGTAACGCTCGATAAAATCGGCCGCTTCCTTGCGGGTGATGTTCAAGTTTTGCGACAATCCGTAGTCGCTGATCCCGTAGACGATGCCGAAGTTGACCGCTTTGGCCTGACGGCGCATCAGCGAAGTCACTTCGTCTTCGCTCACTCCGAACACGTCCATCGCTGTCCGCGTATGAATGTCCATCCCTTTTTGGAACGCGTCGATCAGATTGGCGTCGCCGGAAATATGGGCGAGAATCCGCAGCTCGATCTGCGAGTAGTCCGCCGCCAGCATGTACCAGTCCTCCTCGGACGGGATGAACGCTTCGCGGATTTTGCGGCCTTCCTCCATGCGGATCGGGATGTTTTGCAGGTTCGGCTCCGTACTCGACAAACGTCCTGTGGCGGTAGTGGCCTGATTGTACAACGTGTGCACCTTGCTCGTCTTCGTATGAATTTCTTTAATCAAGCCTTCAATGTACGTAGAGCGAAGCTTCCCGAGCTGGCGGAAGTTTAGGATCGCGTCGATAATCGGGTGATACGGTGCCAGCTTCTCCAACACGTCTGCGCTGGTCGACGGACCTGTTTTCGTTTTTTTGATCACAGGCAAAGACAGCTTGTCGAACAAAATTTCACCCAATTGCTTCGGCGAGTTGATGTTGAACGAACCGCCAGCCAGGTCGTAAATCTGGGTGGTCAAATCAGCCAGCTTTCTGTCCAGCTCTTCCCCCATCTGTGCCAGGCGCTCGCTGTTGACCTTGATGCCCTGCTTCTCCATTTGCGCCAACACCATGCTGAGCGGCGCTTCCAGATCGCGGAGCAGCTCCACCATTTCATTTTCCACCAGCTGCTCGCGCAGGACGGGAACGCTTTGCCAAATCGCGGCGGCCTTGTGCGCTACATGCTCACTGAGCACATCCATCTCTGGAACAAGCCGTTTGGCTCCTTTTCCATATACCTCTTCGTCGGACAGTACGCGTACGTGGGCATATTGCGAAGCGATGCTGTCAAGCGTAGGGTTGCTCTCCGCAGCGTTGAGCAAATAAGACGCGAGGTACACGTCAAAGCTGATCCCTTTCGCCTCCAGCTCATGCCAGGCTAGGCCGACCGTGTCGCGCTTGCCGTCAAACGCCCACTTTTCCTGCGCCGGGTCAGCCAGCCACGTACAGAATGCCTTCCATTCGCGTGCCACGTCCCACGGTACGAACAGGACGTTCTCTTCTGACGCCAGACCGAAGCCAAGAATCGGCGCATGGTGGTAGTTCTCCCCATCCATTTCGATGTACAGCGCCATTGGCGAGGTCAGCTTGTCTGCATGCTTGTCGGCATTTTCCTCCGTGACCACTTCGAAGTGGAACGGCTTCGCCTCTGCTTGCTCGCTGCCTTCTCCTGGCTGTGCCACCTTGATTTTGGAGAGCAGCGACTTAAATTCCATCTTTTTAAAGAAGTCGCTGACGAGCGCTCCGTCATAGCCGGCGTACGCTGTCTCTTCGACTTGCAATTCGACCGGAGCTTCGCGCAAAATCGTCGCCAACGCCTTGCTCATGTTGGCCTTGTCCACGTTCTCGCGCAAGTTTTCTTGCAGCTTTTTGCCGGAGATGCGATCGATGTTTTCCAGCACCTTCTCGACAGAGCCGTATTCGTGCAACAGCTTCAGGGCTGTTTTCTCGCCGACGCCGGGAACACCCGGAATGTTGTCGGACGAATCGCCCATCAAGCCTTTCAGATCAATGATTTGCAGCGGCGCAAGGCCGTATTTTTCCTGAATTTCCTGCGGGGTGTACAGCTCGATTTCACTGACGCCTTTGCGAGTCAGCGCGACCGATATGTGATCGGACACGAGCTGGAGCATGTCTTTGTCCCCGGTAATGACGGTCGTTTTCCAAGACTGCTCGTCCGCATGCTTGGTCAGCGTACCGATAATGTCGTCGGCCTCGTAGCCCTCCAGCTCAAATCGCTTGATGGAAAAGGCGTCCAGAAGCTCGCGAATCAGCGGAAACTGCTCGGACAGCTCAGGTGGTGTCTTGCTGCGTCCACCCTTGTACTCTGCGTATTCGCTGTGGCGAAACACAACTTTTCCGGCGTCAAAAGCAACCATGATATGCGTTGGCTTCATTTCTTCCAGCACTTTCAGCAGCATGGTGGTAAAACCGAGCACTGCGTTCGTATGCAGTCCAGCTGACGTGGACAACAAAGGGAGCGCGTAAAACGCCCGGTTAGCAACACTGTTTCCATCAATCAACACAAAATGACTCAAGGAATCCGACCCCTCTCGTGGCGAAACTACTATCTTTTATCGTAACATAGGGCGATTGCATAAGCCAAGCCGCAGATGTCGCGGGTAAACACGGGCATGGTTGAACAGACTATGAAAAAAATGACAAGGAAGGCGATTGCATGCAACTGCTCAAAAAAATCCCGTTGATTGTAGCGCTTCTGCTCTCGTGTTTTGCCTTTTCCACGGCGACAACGGCAAATGATACGCCTTCGCCCGAACAGCCAAAGCCGAAGCCAAAGCACCTGATTGCTTTTGTTATCGATGATTTTGGCAACAACATGGCGGGAACAGAAGAAATGCTGAACATGCCCGTACCGCTGACAGTTGCGGTCATGCCGTTTATGCCCAGTACGAAGCAGGACGCCGAGCTTGCCCACCAAAAAGGGCACGACGTATTCGTCCATATGCCGATGGAGCCGGTAAAAGGCAAACGCTCCTGGCTCGGCCCCGGGGCGCTCACCACGGATTTGTCCGATGAAGAAATCCGCAAGCGCGTGGAAAAGGCGATTGATGACGTGCCGCACGCGATCGGGATGAACAACCATATGGGCTCAAAAGTGACGGCGGACGAGCGAATCATGCGCATCGTGATGAGCGTCATCAAAGAGCGCGGTCTGGTTTACCTGGACAGCAAAACAACCGACAAGAGCGTCGCAGGCAAGGTCGCGGCTGAAATGGGGGTTCCCCATGCAGAAAACCGGATTTTTCTCGACGACCAGTACACCGTGCCGCACATCACCAAACAAATGGAGAAAATATGCAAGCTGATCGATAACCACCCGGTTTGCATCGCGATCGGGCATGTCGGCCCTCCTGGCAAGAAAACAGCCTCCGTTCTGCGCCAGTACATCCCGCGGATTCAGAAGGAGGCCGAATTTGTAACTATCTCGAAGCTTATTCAACAATCCGGCCATTGATTTGCTCAATCAATGGCTCTTGCCACCAGCTTTCTTCTGTGGACGCCTCCATTTTCAAATTTCCCGTCAAGGTCACGTACTCGCTCACGGCATCGCTGATCGCCTGGGCGATTTTTTCTTGTGACTGGGGATGGGTAAGCATATGTCGGTCAGAAGCGTTGCTGATAAATCCCATTTCCACAATGACGGACGGACAGTATTGGTGGCGAAGTACGTAGTACGTTTTGCCTTTGACTGGTTTGTCATTGGTGTTCGCCAGACGGTTGAGGGAGCTTTGCAAAAGATCCGCCAGCATGTAGCTCTGCTCGTTGCTCTGGTAGAGCACGACAGGGCCGCGGCGGCGCGCATCTTTTGACCAGTTGACGTGCAGGCTCAACATCATTTGCGGCACCATTTCTTTCGCCAAGTTTTTGCGCTGGGCCAGGTCGCGAATGTGCCGGGAGCGATTCCCCAGCCAGCGGTTGTCGTCGCTCAGCGCGATATCCTCGTACCGATTGAGCGCGACGCTGTACCCCGCTTTGGTCAATTGCTCATACAAGCGCTTGGCGATTTGCAGATTGATGTCCTTTTCGTAAAGGTCGCCATACGACGTGCCGGAATCAATCCCTCCGTGACCGACGTCAATCAAAATGTGGATGGGAGTCAGCGGGATCGCTTCTGTCCGGGCCGGAAAACTGACGACGACGAACAGGAACAGCAGGACAGCAACACGGAAAAAGAAAGGTAGATATCTCATGCTTGTAGGATTGCCTGATTGAAAAAAAACCTTTCAGGCAACTGGGTAAGCATAACATTGTGAATTTTTCAGGCGGACGTTACAATAGAGAACATCGTGACTTTTAGCAGACATAAGAAGGTGTACTCATGAATCATTCATTGGAAAAACCGCCTTTTCCCCCGTATCTCGCGCTGTTGATCGGGGTGATTGCGATTTCTTCGTCCGCGATTTTCGTCAAACTGTCCAGTGCACCTGCACCGATCATCGCCACGTATCGGCTGATTTTTTCTGTCGTGCTCACGCTTCCTTTTTTGCTCTGGAATCGCGGTGCCATCGCCGAGATCGGAAAAATGAGCAAAAAAGTGTGGCTACTCTGTCTATTGTCTGGCGCATTTTTGGCCAGCCACTTTCTGTTGTGGTTCGAATCGTTGAACTACACATCTGTAGCCAGTTCTACGGTTCTCGTAACGTTGCAGCCCTTGTTCGCCTTTATCGGCGGTTACTTTTTCTTCGGGGAACGCGTGCGGCTGCTCGCGCTCTCTGGCGGACTGCTCGCGATCGTGGGCAGCTTCGTCATCGGCTGGGGTGATTTTCAGGTCGGGGGAATGGCTCTTTTTGGCGATGCCCTCGCCTTGCTCGGAGCGGTGACCGTTACAGGCTACTGGCTGGTCGGCCAATACGTCCGCCAGCACATGTCTTCGTTCT
Organism: Brevibacillus sp. FSL K6-0770; assembly: GCF_038000275.1. Lineage (NCBI taxonomy): Bacteria > Bacillati > Bacillota > Bacilli > Caryophanales > Paenibacillaceae > Brevibacillus > Brevibacillus sp. FSL K6-0770. The sequence continues at coordinate 1,359,399 of NZ_JBBOBQ010000001.1, read as the reverse complement.
CCTATACACTCGTCGTCTACTCTGCGACGAGCGTGATTCTCGTGGCGTACGATCTCGCACTGGGCTATCCGCTGGTCGGCTATCCCGCGCAAGACTGGGGTTGGTTTTTCTGCCTCGCCCTGTTCCCGACTTTGCTTGGGCACTCGATCTTCAACTGGGTGATCAAGTGGCTGAGTACGACCACGATTTCGATGGGAATTTTGGGAGAACCGATCGGGACGGCCATCCTGGCTTACTTTATTTTGGGAGAGATCGTTACGGTGCCGCAATGGGTAGGCGGCCTTGTCATCATCGCAGGTATTTATTTGTTCATTCGCTATAACCAACCAGCTAAAGGAGTGTCCCAAGGTGAACAAGCACCCCCAACACCGAAAAAGCTTGCGTGAATTTGTCAAAGGACTGAACGTCTGGGCCAAGATCGGCTGGACGATTCTTTTGGGCTACATCGTCGGAAGGATCGTGTACTGGTTGTGGAAGGTTACTTCCTGACTGGATGAAAAGAGGGTCACCCCCGCAGCCTGACACAAGGCTTGCAGGAGTGACCCTTTCTTCTTAGGCAGCCGCCTTTTGTTGCTCGGGCGCCTGCGGAGCTTTCTTCGGTTTTTTATGCAAAAAGTACAAGAGTGGGATCGACAAGGCAATCGGGATGACAGAGACGAGGAACGTGTCTCCGATCCCTTGCACCAGCGCTTCTTTTGCCATCATCCCGTACAGGATCGTGCTCGCTCCGCCTGTTGCGCTCGCTGTATCTACCCCTGCCTGAACGTACAAGCCGGAAATTCCGCCGATAAACTGCGTAGCCATATCCGAGTTCAGGTTGTCGGCAATGGAAGACATGTGGAACGTTTGCCGCGCCTGCATGATCACGGTCAAAATCGCAATCGCGAACGAGCTCATGACCTGGCGCAGCACGTTCGAGAGCGGAGAAGCATCCCCGACACTCGTCCGCGGCACCGCGTTCATCCCGACCGTCGACAGCGTCATCATGCACAGGCCAATACCCACACCGCGGATGGTCAAAATCATGTCCATCCAGGAATGCATGCTGTCTGCCGCAAGATTGTGCAGCTCATAAGTCGTGATGGTCATGATCGTCAGCCCGACCAGTCCGATTGGTCCGATGCCGTATTTATCCATCAGCTTGCCGCTGATCGGCATCATGACTGCCATCGCAATCGACTGCGGCATCAGCAATATCCCTGACTCCATGGCCGTCATCCCCTGAATGTTTTGCAGGAAGATCGGCATCAGGAAGATCCCGCCCATCATCCCCATCATGACAAAACCGGACGTCAGAATACTGATGGAAAAGACAGGAATTTTCAGCAAGCGCAAGTCAAGCAGCGGCTGTTCTTTTCCAAGTTCCACCCAGACGAACAGCGCAAGGCTCGTGATGGCAACGAAGAACAGACTGACAATAAAAAAGGACGTCCATCCTTCCGCTTGTCCTTTACTGAACGCGAGCAGAAGGGCACCAAAGCCGACAATCGCCAGAAAAGCGCCGAGAAAGTCGAACTTCAACTCCGGTTTTTTCGGTGTTTCCTTGAGCAAAACCATACTCATGATTACCGCAAAAATCCCGAAAGGAACACCGACCAAAAACAGAAACTGCCAGCTCAAAAACTCAATGAGGTAACCGCCAAGAGTCGGGCCCAATGCAGGCGCCGTCATCGAAGCAATCCCGAAAATCCCCAGAGCCATCCCGATCTTTTCCCGGGGAACGATCATGTAGATCATCGACATCCCGATCGGCATGATCATCCCGCCACTCACCCCTTGCACGACGCGAAACGCAATCAAGGAAGAATCGCTCCAGGCGAGCGCACAAAGGACGGATGAGATCGTAAAGGCAGACAATGACAGGACGAATATTTTCTTTGCCCCGAATTTGGCTGACAGCGAACCGCTCATCGGAATCATGACGGCGTTTGCCAGCATGTATCCTGTCAAAACCCATTGCATGGTCTCTGTCGTGGAGCCAAAAATACTGACCATGGTGGGCAGGGCAACGTTGATCAAACTGTTATTCAAAATCGCAACGAAGGTTCCCGAGAGAATCGCGATCAATGACAGCCACATGCTGCCGTTGCCGCTCTTTTCCTCCCGCTGTGCCACCGCTTCCGCCATGTCATCACCCCCGTTAGTTTGCGATCACCTTGGTGCCCTCGGACAGTTTGTCTGTCGGGTTCAAAACAATCTGATCGTTGTCTTTCACACCTTGGGTCACAGTTGTCCAGTCACCGCTTGCGTTGTCTACAGAAACTTCCACCTGGTGAACGACGTCGTTGTCCACGGTGTAGATGTAATGCTTGTTTTCTTTGGCAAGAACAGCTGTCGTCGGTATTTTCATTCCTTGGGTCGCCTGACCTTGCAGGGCCACTTCAGCTACCATCCCGGCGCGCAGCAGTCCTTCTTGATTGCTCACCTTAACCTTGATCGGGAACGAGCTGCTGTTAGGGTCAGAAACCGGGGAGACGAACTCTACTGTACCTTTCAACACTTTTCCGCCCAGGCTGCCGACTTTTACGTCAACTTCAGAGCCAACTTTGACGCTGTTGATCTGATCTTGCGGTACGCTTGCCTCTACTTTCACGTCAGCCATGTTGACGAGGACGAGCAATGGCGTGCCTGCTCCAGCCATTTCACCCGGATCGATGGAACGCTTCGCGACGATGCCGCTGATTGGCGCGCGAATGATCGTGTTGTCATAGCTGCTTTTTGCCAGCTCCAAGCTGGAATTGAGACGGCTTACCTCTGCTTGAAGCGCGGCAACCGTGTCAGCGGTCGGACCTGCTTTTGCCAGATCGTACTGCGCTTGCGCCTGCTCCAGTCCTGTTCTCGCCTTTTCCAGATCGAGCGAGACTCTTTCCAGTTCAGCCTGTGACAGCGCCCCTGCATCGAACAAAGCTTTCATGCGATTGTAGTTGCTCTCTGCCACCTTCAAGCCGGCTTGCGCTTGCGTCACGATGCTCGACAACTGTGTGAGCTGCTCGTTGCGGGCGCCTGCTTTTGTATCGCGCAGCTTGGCGCTTGCTCCGGCAATAGCCGCCTGCGCCTGATTAATTTGTTGCTGATAGTCTGCCGCCTCCAGCGTAACCAATACATCGCCTTGCTTGACGACAGAGCCTTCTTTTACGTTGACGCTCGCCGCTTTGCCGGACACTTTGGACACGACCTGAATTTCATCCGAAGCGGCGATTTTACCGTTCGCAATGACTCCTGTCTGGGAAGGGGTCACCTTCCATGTCTTCACAACCGGAATGCTTTCGCCTCCGGAAGACGCGGAGGATGTATCGCTACAGCCTGCTGTAATGAGCGAAATCGCCATCAAGACAGCGGCGATGGACTTCCATTGAGCTGTTTTTTTCATGCCAGATTACATCTCCTTCACTTGCACTTTGATCTCGGCGTTCAAACCGGCAGCCAAATGAAGACCTGCTGTGTCATCAATGGCAATTTTAATCGGAATACGCTGGGTGACTTTGGTGAAGTTCCCGCTTGTGTTGACGGCTGGCATCAAGGAAAACGTGGAGTTGGTCGCTTTTCCGATCTCCATCAGATGACCAGTCAGTTTTTTGCCCGGATAGGCATCCAGCGAAAATTCTACCTTTTGGCCCAGCTTCAGCCGCTCGATCTCGGTTTCTTCCAGGTTTGCGGAGATGTACAGCTTGCTCTCGTCAATCACCAGCGCAACGGATTGCCCTGTGGAAACAATTTCGCCTTCCTTCGCCTGCGTTTTGATCACGGTTCCTGTAATCGGAGAACGCAGGACGCTGTTTTCCAGCGAAGTAGTCGCGAGGTTGCTCGTATCTTGCTGTCCGACAATTTGATCTGCTACAACCGCGTCGCCTTCTTTTACAGCGAGTCCGGTCAGCTTGCCTGTCATTTTAGGCATAACCCGATAAATATCCCCTGCGACTCTGGCATCCTGCGTCGTAACGTAGTGTTCACCTTGATACCAGTAGTAGTAACCGATGCCCCCGCCCCCTGCGACAAACAGGAGCAAAATGACATACAAAACCAGTTTTCGCTTCATGATTTCTCCTCAACTTTCTCTCTCTTCTAGTTTCGTAATCAACGTTTCCATCGAATAAATAATGCCATCTAGGTCTTCATCCGAAAAACCGTGGAAAATCCGCTTGTAAAATTCTTCCGAGAAAAAGTCAACCTTGGCAAACAGTTCGGTAATCTTCTCCGTTTTCTGAATCCAGACAACTCGGCGGTCCTTCTCATCACGCACTCGCTCGACCAGCTGCTCCCTTTCCAGTCGGTCAATGATGCCGGAAACGGTGCTGTACGACAAATCGACAGCTTTGCTCAACTGGCCGATCGTTTTGGGCTCGCAATGAATTTGCCGAATGATCATCAATTGGGGAACGGTCAAACCGTATTTGCTCAGTTCCTTGGTAGCCATCGTCGCGAAGGTCTTGTTCAGACGCTTCAGCAAGTCCCGTATATGCAACGGCTTGTTCATGATGCACTCCTTTCCTAACTAATATTTCGGACACGAAATTTTTATCACAGAAAACACTATACGACTTTTTTTATTCCGTGGCAACTATTTCTTTACATTAAATTTTAACTAGGTAATAAAAAAACCAACATGCCCGTCAAGCTCAAGGCAGTGTTGGTTCCGTGATGGTTTCCGGGCTGGCTGGCCCTTCTTCCGGTGTGTTCTGGCGCACGCTTGGAACATGTCGAGGCTCGTATTCAATCTCGGGAAACGAATGCACGGTCACATACATCGCTCCGTTTCCTGCGATAGCCCTGAGCATGATCGGGTAGGCGTATTTGTTCTGAAACACAAAATCCGGCCCGTACCAGCTCACGGTCGCATCCCGGCCAGGCGGGACGTAGGCGACGTTTCTGCTATGGGAATAGCGCTGCATGATATGCAATCCAGCCTTGTCCACGGCGTTGAACAAAGTCGAGGATACTTGGCAAATCCCGCCGCCAATTCCCTCCGACAGCTCTCCCCTGACGATGATCGGTGCCTGCATGTACCCTTTTTCCTTCGTTCTTTGGCCGACTACTTTATTGAAAGAAAAAATCTCTCCCGGCAAGACGACGTAGTTGTTGATCGCTTGGGAAGCGAGTTTGATGTTGTGAGAGCGGTTTTTGTTCCGCGAATTGAAATAGGTGGCATACTGCCCGATCACTTTTTTCCGAACCTGGCTGATGAGAGCCTTGTCCACTTTTGGATGGACTTCCTGGAAGGAAACTTGTAGAGTCGAAGCGCCCTCGCCGTAGTAATACTGGTAAAACTGCTGCAAAAAAGCAGCTTCATCCAGCTTGCGCCCTTTTTTCTCGGCAACGATGGACCCTTGCGCATTAATCGTCGCATTGATCGGCTCCACATACGCCTGTTTGGCGACATCGTCTATTACTTTTTGCAAACGGTAGTCATCTGCCACTGGGACACCGTCAACAGGCAAGGTATAATCCGCTCGGTCCAGGATGGCTACTGTTTTCTCTCCCAACTCGATGTGCAAAAAGTTGGTCGGATCGAGGGGATTGGCTAGCAGCAGCAAAGCCAGCGTCAAAGCAAAACCCATCCGGCCGCTCACCTCCTTCTTGTAGTATGAGCAGCCGAACAGGTTTCATTCGGGTCGATATTGGTTTATCCCATCCGCGCCAGCCTGCTCATGATCGCTTGGGCAACCGCTTTGAGCCTGGACTCATCTGCCAGTTCGGCGTACACATTGTTCAGCTGATCGCGCAGTTCCTTGGCAGCCAAAAGCGATGCTGTCGCTTCCTTGATTTTTTGCGTGTAGCGCGACTTGATCTCAGCCAGCTCATCGTGATACAGCTCGTCGGTGTCAGGGTCGATCGCCCGTGCGTACATGTCGATCACTTCATCTGTTTCTTTGCTGGGGAAGTATTCGTGTGGAGCCGTACTGTCAAAAATCGCCACGCTTTTCTCCGGCACAATCACCATGTCCAGGCTGTGCGGGTCAAGTCCGCAGTGGTATACCTCCACATCGAAGCCGCGATTCTCCGCCTCTGTCACCAGCTTTTTCAGCATGGTCGACTTGCCTGATCCCGGCCGGCCTTTGATGAAATAGCGCTTCTGCAGCGAATCGGTCAGCTTCATGATGTGATCCACCGGACCGTTCGGAGTGGCGGCGCCAAGGTACATTCTGCGCACCTGCGCCCGCTTGTTCTGCTTCTCCTCTCCGAAAAACAGCTCCACGACCTCTTGCGTGACGAGATTGGCTGCCTCCCGGTTCAGATTCTCGATGTAGGGGGCTTCCCATTCATCGTGGATGCGCAGCGCCTCCCCGAATGCCTGATAAGCTTCCTCGCTCTTTTGGAAAATCTCTTCGTACCACGCCGCGATATGCCTTTTGTACAAAGCCAGCTGATCGGTATCGAGCGCCGACTGCAAGTTGACGTGAATCTCGGTAACGCCGGGCGCAGCCGGTCTCCAGATGCGGGGATAGCTGCCGTCCATAATCGCTACCCGCCATTCGTGAAAGACAACACCGTCGTACTGCCCGTTCACGAACGGTGAATGAATCCACTCCACCTGATCGGTCTTGCGAGACATCTCCTTGCCAATCGTCTCGATGAGCGGCGATGTAACCCCCTCCACCACTCCTGACAGGATGTATACGCGCTCCATGCCTTGCAGGACCGAGTCGTAAAATGTTTTGTATCCTCGCGCCGTGTTGCCCGCAGCGTATATGTGACGCACTTTTTTAGCCATGCACATTCCCTCCAGTCACTCACTGATCGAAAATGGATCGGATCGATGTATTGTATGCAGCGAGGAGGAAATGGGCATCTGTCACGACAGGAAAAAGGAAAAAAGCCGCTGCAAGCGCGAAAGGCTCACAGCGACTTTTATTCCGTATCCAGAGCGCCCGCTGGCAAAAGCTTTGAGCGTCCTCGATCCTATTTGTTCAAGTCCGTCATTTTGCCTGTGGACATGTAGATGATCCACTCGCAAATGTTCGTGACGTGATCGGCAATCCGTTCCAAATATTGCGCCACCAGGAGCAGATGCGTGCCTTGGGAAATCGCATTGCCATTTTTCATCATGACCTCGATCAGATCACGGAAGATCGTGGCGAACAGCTTATCGACAATATCGTCTCGCGCAGCGATCTCTTCTGCCGCTTCTTTGTTGCGAGCGATATAGGCATTCAGGCAATCCCTCACCATCGCTTTCACATGATCCGCCATCAACGGAATATCGATCAGCGGCTTGACGTATGGCTCCGCCATCAGGCGACGTGTCGTCTTGGAGATGGACACGGCATGATCGCCCATTCTCTCCAGATCAGTCACCAGCTTCAGCATGGTTCCCAGGCGGCGAAGATCGCTCCCGACAGGCTGCTGCAAGGCGATCAGGCGGAAGCATTCGCTCTGTATTTCCTGCTCCAGCTCATTGATAACCGGATCGGCCGCAATCACTTGTTCCGCCAGATGGACATCCCGTTCTACCAAACTTTTAATCGATTTATGAATCGCTTCCTCAACCAATGTTCCCATGGACATGAGTTTGCGATGCAGTACATCCAGCTGCTCTTCGAAAGCGTGCCGCGACATGTTCCTCGTCCCCCTTCATTTGTCTGACACGACAAATAGTACAAGGGGATTGTAGTCTGCGGGTAAAGCTACTATTTTGTTTGTGTAAATATTTCAGGTGAGCGGCAAGATGACTGTGAAGGTGGAGCCTCTTCCTTCCACGCTCTCTACCTTGATCTGGCCGTGCAAGTTTTCGACCAGATGCTTCACGATGGCCAGACCAAGCCCTGTGCCGCCCGAATCGCGGCTGCGAGCCTTATCCACCCGGTAGAACCGTTCGAAAATTCTTGCCAGGTCTTTTTCCGGAATGCCGATCCCTGTATCTGCCACCTGAATGGTAATCTGCTTGTCGTCCGCTTCTGTCCTGATCGTGATCTCGCCCTCTTCCGGCGTGTAGGCGATCGCGTTTGTCATCAGGTTCAGCACGATTTGCTGGAGGCAATCTTTGTCCGTCATCAGCCAAATGTCCGGCTGGCTCTCCGGCAGCGCCACTTTCAGCTGCTTTCTTTGCGCCTGATCGTGCATGATCGCGGCCGCAGAACGGATCAGCTCCTGTACGTGCACGTGGCTGAGATGCAGCGGGATGCGCTTCTGCTCGATTTTGGACAAATCGAGAATGTCGCGGATCATCCGGTACAACCGTTCACTTTCATCGGAAATGATTTGCAGGAAGTTGCGGCATGTCTCCTCATCCTGCATCGCGCCTTCCAACAGCGTCTCGGTAAACCCTTTGATCGACGTAATCGGCGTGCGCAGCTCGTGCGACACGTTGGCGACAAAGTCGCTGCGCATCTTTTCCAGACGGCGGATTTCCGTGATGTCATGCAGGACGACGACTACACCTCGCGACTCGCCCTTGAAATTGATGTACGGGGCAAAATTGACGTCGAGCACGCGTTCCTGCGGGTAGTAAATGTGAACCTCCTGCCGAAACTTCTCGCTCTTGTCCAGGCATCTGTCGATGTACTGGGACAGTCCAAAGCTTTTGCCTGCCTCGATGTGCAGCTTGCCTACCAGCTCATGCCCAGCCGTCCCGAGAAGCTTCTCGACCGCAGGGTTGACGAGCATGATTCTGCGCTGCTCCGATATGAAGATCACACCGCTCGTCATGTTGGTCAAAACCCCGGCGAGCCTCTGCTGGTTCTCGGAGATTTCGTACATTTGCTGCTCCAAGCTGGAAGCCATGAAGTTAATCGCCCCGGCGAGCTGACCGATCTCGTCCTTGGCCTTGATCCGTACCCGGCTCTCGTACTGACGCTGGGTAATGTTGCGGGCTACCCTGGTGATTTCCTCAATCGGACGGATGATGGAAAAAGAAATGCGTGAGACCACAATGGAGCCGACCACCAGTGTGACCAAAAGCCCTGTAAGCAAGCTGTACCACATGTTGTGAATCGTGTCCGTAATGTCTTTCATCGACATGGCGGAGCGAACAGCCCCGACAATGTTTGTGCCTTGCTCGACTGGCACCGCCACGTACATCATGTCATAGCCGAGCGTCTCGCTGAATCGGCGGGAAATGCCTGTTTCGCCCCGCAGCGCAGCCTTCATCTCCGGCCTGTCGTGATGATTTTCCATCTCCTCTACATGGGAGGAGTTGTCGTACAGCACCTGACCTTCGCGGTTGATGATCGTCAGGCGGACTTCGTCGGAAGGAGCCACTTGCTTGACGCGATCCGCCAGCGTAACCTGATTGTCAAAAACCGTCGGGAAGCGAACAGCCTGGGCAACAAGCTTGGACTCGCGGGATAAAAGCTCATGCAAAGATTGCAGGTAAGAGTTCTCCAGTACCTTCGCAAAGTACATTCCCATCAAAAGGAGAACCAATGAGATTAATCCCAAGATAGTGAAGGTGAGTTTGATACGAAAGCGAGTCAAGGTCGTGCCTCCTGTTATCCTTCCAGTTTGTATCCCAAGCCGCGGACTGTTTTAATGTAGCGCGGATTTTTCGTGTCTTCCTCCAGTTTTTCTCTCAGGTGGCTCACATGTACGTCCACAATCCGCGAGTCGCCGATGAAATCGTAGTTCCAGACGGCATTCAGCAGTTGATCGCGCGTCAGGACACGTCCCTGGTGGCTGGCCAAGTAGTTGAGCAGCTCAAATTCTTTCGGAGTCAGCTCGATTTTGGCGTCTTTGCAAAACACTTCATATTTTTCCGGATAGATGCGGATGTCGCCAAACTGAAGCACGACGTCTTCAGGAGCAGTAGCCGCTTCCGGTGTCGATTGGATTCGTCGCAAAATGGCTTTGACGCGTGCCACTACCTCTCTCGGGCTGAATGGCTTGGTCAAGTAGTCGTCAGCCCCAAGCTCCAGGCCGAGAATCTTGTCCAGTTCGTCATCTTTTGCGGTCAGCATGAGAATCGGTGTATTGATGCGTTCCTGCCGCAATGTTTTACAGACATCCATGCCGTCCATTTTTGGCAGCATCAAGTCGAGAATGATAAAGTCAGGCTGCTCGCTTTTCACCATATCCAATGCCTGTCTGCCATCAAATGCAGTAACGACCTGAAATCCCGATTTTTCCAGATTGAATTGCAGCAGCTTCACGATAGAAGCTTCGTCATCCACTACCAAAACCTTGATCATTTTGTCCGTTTCCCCCTACCAATGCGATGCTACAGATTGAATGTTGCAGACCTTCGTCCTCTGATTTGTTTCTTCTCTCTACACTACTCAGTCTGCCAATGCTGAAACCGGAAGACAAGTAATTTTTTTGTAAAGGTGTTTAGCGACAGGCTACTCTGGGCATGAAATTTGCTTTGGACTGTAGTATTCCTCGAAATCGGCTTTGGCATGAAAAAAGACGCCCTTCACGAAGAAAGGCGTCTTTCGTATTCCGATCAGACAAACTATTTCAATACAGCCATGACATTGCGCACCGAGTCGGCCGATTTGTCGAGCGCGGCTTTTTCTTCTGCGGTGAGTTCCAGCTCGATGACTTTCTCGATTCCGTTTGCACCCAGAAGGGTCGGAACGCCGAGGTAAATATCTTGATAGCCGTACTCGCCTTGCAAAAGCGCAATGGATGGAAGGATACGTCGTTTATCCTTGATGATCGCTTCCGCCATCTGTACGAGAGCGGCAGCCGGCGCATAGTAAGCGGAGCCGTTGCCAAGCAAGTTGACGATCTCGCCGCCGCCTTTGCGGGTGCGTTCGACGATGGCGTCCAGACGGTCTTTCGGGATCAACGTTTCCAGTGGAATGCCACCCGCATACGAGTAGCGAACCAGCGGAACCATGTCGTCGCCGTGACCACCGAGCACGAAGCCTGTCACGTCCTCAACAGAAACGTTCAGCTCCATGGCCACGAAGGTACGGAAACGCGCCGTATCCAGCACGCCGGACTGCCCGATGACACGCTCTTTCGGGAAGCCGGACGTTTTAAAGAAAGTGTAAGTCATTGCATCAACGGGGTTGGAAAGGACGAGCACGATCGAGTTGGGAGCATATGTCTTCACTTGCTCCGCAACCGACTTCATGATGCTTGCATTGGTGTTTACAAGGTCATCGCGGGACATGCCTGGCTTGCGGGCAATACCTGCGGTGATGATCACCAGATCAGCGCCTTGAATATCCTCGTAGCTTGCAGTACCTGTAATCTGGGCGTCGAAGCCAAGCACAGGGGAAGACTCCATCATATCCAGCGCTTTCCCTTTTGTCGGGTTCTCCAGTTGCGGAATGTCAACCAAAACTACGTCGCCTAATTCTTTTTGCCCCAAAATAAATGCTGTGGTTGCACCAGTGAAGCCACTACCGATAACAGCGATTTTTTTACGGTTGAATGCCATGACTTAACTCCCCTCCAAACTGTAAGTGTAAATAGTTGCCAAACTATCTCTATCTTACATGTTTTGAATCAGCGCGTCAGCAAACTCGGAGCATTTCAGTTCAGTTGCGCCATCCATCAGACGAGCGAAATCGTACGTTACTGTTTTCGCGGAGATGGTTTTTTCCATGGAGTTGATGATCAGATCAGCTGCTTCGTTCCAGCCCAGGTGACGCAGCATCATTTCTCCGGACAGGATCACGGAGGATGGGTTCACTTTGTCCAGACCAGCGTATTTAGGAGCTGTACCGTGTGTTGCTTCGAAGATCGCATGACCAGTCAGGTAGTTGATGTTCGCTCCCGGAGCGATACCGATACCGCCTACTTGTGCAGCCAGAGCGTCGGAGATGTAGTCACCGTTCAGGTTGAGGGTAGCTACTACATCGTACTCAGCCGGACGAGTCAAGATTTGTTGCAGGAACGCGTCAGCAATCACGTCTTTTACGATGATTTTGCCAGCTGCTTCTGCTTCTTTTTGCGCTTTGTCAGCGTCGCCGCCTTCTGCTTTGATGCGGTCGTATTGTGCCCAAGTGAACACTTTGTCGCCGTATTCTGCTTCAGCCACTGCATAGCCCCAGCTTTTGAACGCGCCTTCGGTGAACTTCATGATGTTGCCTTTGTGTACGAGGGTAACGGATTTGCGTTTGTTGTCGATCGCGTAGTTGATCGCTGCGCGAACCAGACGCTCTGTACCGTCTTTGGAAACAGGCTTGATCCCGATACCGGAAGTTTCCGGGAAGCGGATTTTCTTCACGCCCATTTCGTTTTGCAGGAAGTCGATTACTTTTTTCACTTCTGGAGTGCCTTCTGCCCATTCAACACCAGCGTAGATGTCTTCTGTGTTCTCGCGGAAGATCACCATATCTGTCAATTCAGGATGTTTGACAGGGGATGGAACGCCATCGAAGTATTGAACAGGACGCACGCAAGCGTACAGATCCAGCTCTTGACGCAGCGCTACGTTGATGGAGCGGATACCGCCGCCTACTGGTGTAGTCAGAGGACCTTTGATTGCGATCAAGTATTCGCGAACAGCAGTCAGCGTATCTTCTGGCAGCCACTCGTTGTATTGGTTGAACGATTTTTCGCCTGCGAACACTTCGAACCAAGCGATTTTTTTCTCGCCGTTGTACGCTTTTTCTACTGCTGCATCCAGAACGCGAACGGAAGCGTTCCAGATGTCAGGGCCAGTACCGTCACCCTCGATGAAAGGAATGATCGGGTTGTTTGGAACGACCAGTTTGCCGTTATCTACGGTGATTTTTTCACCAGCAGTTGGTTGAGTAAGGTTTTTGAACACAAGAATCCCTCCAGTGTTGAAGATATTGGGTGATTATGAATATTTCCAGACGTAGGAGAACTACCACTTCTTGTGGTAGTTCTCAAGCTTGCACTTAGGGCTGGTCAGCATGGCTGCACACGGCCCTCCACGCTCGAAAATAGCGGGTTTTTAGCGGCGGTCAATCGGAACGTAATGTTGGTTGACCGGACCGATGTAATCCGCGCGAGGACGGATCAGACGATTGTTTTCATACTGTTCCATGATGTGTGCCGTCCAACCGGACATGCGGCTGATGGCAAAGATCGGTGTGAACAGGTCTGTTTCTAGGCCGAGAGAGATGTACACGGATGCGGAGTAGAAGTCAACGTTTGGCTTCAATCCTTTTTCCGATGTAATCATGTTGTCGATTTTCACGGACATTTCATACAGCTCAGGACGGCCGATTTGCGCCGTCAGCTTTTGAGACATTTGCTTCAGCCATTTCGCACGCGGGTCGCCATCTTTGTAAACGCGGTGTCCGAAGCCCATGATTTTCTCTTTGTTGTCCAGCTTGCTGCGGATGTAAGATTCCACGTTGTCGAGTCCGCCGATTTCCACCAGCATTTTCGCAACCGCTTCATTGGCGCCGCCGTGCAGAGGGCCTTTGAGCGTGCCGATTGCGGACACGATACCGGAGTAGATATCTGTCAGGGTCGCAACGGTTACGCGAGCAGCAAAAGTAGAAGCATTGAACTCATGGTCTGCGTGCAGAACCAGCGCAACATCAAACGCTTTCACAGCTGTTTCTGTTGGCTCTTCGCCAGTCAGCATGTAAAGGAAGTTTTGGGCAATGGTGAAATCTGCACGAGGAGCGATTGGCTCCAATCCTTTGCGCATGCGCTCGTAAGCAGCAATCAGAGTAGGAGTTTGAGCCATCAGACGGATGGATTTGCGATAGTTGGCTTCAGGAGACATATCTTGCGCTTCTGTGTCGTAGAGCGCTAACGAAGAGACAGCTGTGCGCAACGCCGCCATTGGGTGCACGCCTTTTGGGTAATGGCGAATGCTTTCCAGCACTTCTTTTGCTACTGCTGCATTTTCACCCAATTGTTTTTTCAAAGCGTCCAGCTGATCACGCTTCGGTAACGCTCCATGCCAGAGCAAGTATACAACCTCTTCAAAAGTTGCATGTTCTGCTAACTCATCGATGTTGATCCCGCCATAGCAAAGAACCCCATCGACGATCGAACAGATCGATGATTGAGCGGCAACGACGCCTTCAAGTCCACGTGTTGTTGTCATAGAACTCCCTCTCCTTTTCCACTCAAGTAATAGTGCTTATCCAGTCCTTCGCTTGTCCTCGTGACTGATAAACGACCTCTTCTTAAAGAAATTGATAGCAGCGGTTTCTTTCATCCACCACTCTTGTCAGGAAATATATCCACGCAAATCCTTGAGCATGCCAAGGGGGAGAGGCGAGAGAAAAGAATCCACTATAAGTCGACCCAATTATAAAAGATTATTGCGATTTTGTGAATAAGATTGGCGAAAAAATGTTTCAAAGGATGAAACCCAGTTTTGTTTTTTCGCGCGCTTGCTCCATTTGTCCCGATTGCTGCATAATAGTTCCATAAGCATTTGTTGCTGTTTTTTGGCAGAAAGGAGACCTTTTTGAATCAGGAAAACTGGGTGGAGCGCGTCTTTCAGATCATTCGCTTTTTCTGGGTATGCCTGCTTGTTTATGTAGGAATCTGGCTGTTTCAGTTTGCAACACCATTACTGTACCCATTTATAATCGCTTTAGTCATTGCGCTCATGATCCACAGACCCGTCACTTTCATCACGAAAAAGTTCAAAATTCCCCGCTGGCTGTCGGTTACGATCGCCCTGCTTGTACTGATGCTTCTCGCCATCGGCCTGGCTACCCTGGTCGTAACGGAAACGGTCGTAGAGATCGGCGAACTGGCAAAACGGCTGCCGGTGTTTGCCCAAGAGCTGTCCGAGTATTTGCAGCGGACGATTTCCCAAGACTTCTTGCTCGGCATCTACAACCAGGTTCAATGGATTTACGACCAGCTTGATCCGAACTACAAGGACAAAATCAGCAACACGGTCGGCAGCGGCATCACTTCGATCACACACGCCGGACAAAATCTGATTGTCAGCTTCCTGGACGGCTTGAAAAACTTGCTCGTCTCCTTGCCGAACATGGCTACCGTCTCGGTCATCTCCATCATGGGCGCTTTCTTTATTTCAAAAGATTTCTTCCTCTGGGAATCGCGCTTCCGCCGCCTTTTGCCAAGCGGGGTCAACAATCGCCTGGATCAGATTTTTCGCGATCTGCGCGCCGCTTTGTTCGGGTTCATCAAAGCTCAGGTGACGCTTATTTCCCTGACTGCGGCAATCGTGATCATCGGACTGTTGATCATGCGCGTGGAATACGCGATTACGATCGGCCTGATTACCGGATTGGTTGATCTCCTGCCGTATCTCGGCACGGGAACCGTTTTCGTTCCCTGGATCATCTACATGTTTTTCAAAGGCAACTACACCATGGTCATCGGTCTGTCGATTTTGTACGCTGTCGTGCTCATCTTCCGCCAGATCATCGAGCCAAAGGTTGTAGCAGAGAGCGTCGGCCTCGATCCGCTGCTCACGCTGGTCGCCCTGTTCGTCGGGTTGCAGCTGTTCGGGTTCCTCGGACTGATCATCGGCCCCGTCTCCCTCGTGTTGATCAACGCCCTGGTCAAAGCCAATGTGTTCGTCGACATCTGGATGTACATCAAGGGAAAACGCACCTAAAGAAAAAACCGCTTGCGAGCTGCCTGCTGGGGCAAAGCTCGAAGCGGTTCTTTTTTTGCCATAACCTGTCTGTCTTCTACCTAGCGACTTAGCGACGGAACAAAAAGCGAATCCGTCCCGAAGAAATCAAATACCACAGCCATTGCTTCAGCAAGTGCCGCAGCATCATCCGGGTGTAAGGGATGAGAAAAATCAAACCGATCACATCCGACACAAACCCTGGGAGCAAGAGCAAAATGCCGCCAACCAAGATCAGCACACCGTCGATGATCGTCTCTGTCGGCATCTGCCCGCGAGACAGTTGGAACTGAAGCGTGCGAAACACTTGAACCCCTTGTTGCTTCGCGAGCCAAGCGCCCAACAGCCCCGTAACAATGACCAGCAAAACGGTGTTCCATCCGCCGATCAGCGAACCTACTGTAATCAATCCCCATAGCTCCAAACCAAATCCGATCACAAACAGGATCACGAGAAAGCGCAACATGCTATTCCCCTCCTTTGTGCTGGGCATCCAGCCAAGCGTAAACTTCCGGCTCCGTTTTGGCCAGGCGTATCGGTCTAAGCTCGCTGTTCGTGAAGACGTGCATCGTCTCCCCCGACACAAGCAGCTCCTGATCCGACACGCGAATAGCTTCGTAAGCAAACGTCAGGCGAACGGCAGTCAGTTCTTTGACCCGCGTCCTGATCTCCACCATATCATCGTAACGAGCAGGCTTTTTGTACGAGATGGCGGCATCCGTAACCGGCAAAAGCACACCTCTTTCCTCCAGCTCGCGATAGGTGAGTCCCGCTTGGCGGATCAACTCTGTTCGCCCCACCTCAAACCAGTTCAAGTAATTCGTATGGTAGACCACACCCATCTGATCGGTTTCGCCGTAGCGCACTCGCAATTGATGAGTATGAATAATTGGACTCACAAACCATCGCCCCTTTCTCTCTAAGGCTATTGTACCATAGACAAACTGCGCTTGCGGTTGACGATGGTATGGCATTTTTTCATTCGGTCAATACTCGAAGAAAAGACTGCCTAAATCAGGAAAGTAGGAAAAAAGGGAATGTGGGGAGCAGCGTTTGTTTTGGTCACAGCGGCCATCATCGCCTGGTTTGAAGTCCCGAAGCTTGTTCGAAGACGCTATCATCGGGAGCTCGTCGTGTTTTCCCTCTTGCTTCTGCTCGGCGCCATTACAGGAACGCTCAAGATATTGGACGTACCTGTCCCCAATCCGGGCGACTGGGTGAAAGTCATCTTGAGTCCCTTCGGAGAATTTTTGCAGAAACTGTTCGAATAGGAGGACGTCAGGTGCTGTCCACAGTCAAAATCTCGAATCGGCAAATGACGATCATTACTTGCCTATTCAGCATCGGCACGACGATTCTGGTCGCCCCTTCCACTCTGGCTGCGAACGCACAACAGGACGCCTGGATTTGCGCCCTCTTGGGAAATGCAGTCGGCTTGGGCCTGGCCTGGCTGTACATCTCCGTCGGCTTGTTTTATCCAAAAAACAACCTGCTGGAAATAAACGAACGGATCTTGGGCAAATGGCTCGGCTGGCTTGCTTCGTGCTTCTTTCTGTTCACCATGCTGCTCTCCTCCGCTCAGGTGCTTTTTTACATCGGCAATTTTTTAAAGACAAACATGTTCCCGGAGACGCCCATCATCGCGCTGCACATTCTTTTTTTGCTCGTCGTCATGCTCGCTGCCCACCTGGGACTGGAGACGTTTGCGCGAAGCATCGAGTTGTTTGTGCCGCTTTTGCTCTTGTTGTTTTTCTCCCTGATCTTTTTTCTTTTTCCGAGCATGGAGATCGAAAATATCCAGCCGATTCTGGAAGCGGACGGGAAAAGCCTCGTAAAAGGAACCTTGACGTTTGCCAGTATGACGTATTTGACACTTCCCACCTTGCTCGTCTTTTTTCCCGTTTGCCTCACTGATCCCCGCTCCGCACGCAAATATTTTATTGCCGGAGGGCTGATTGCCGGTTTGAAATTATCCATGGTCATCCTGGTCAGCATTTTGGTACTGGGGCCTGATGGCTCGATCCTTTACGCCTACCCCAGCTATACGCTGGCCCAGCGGATTAGTATTGGAAATTTTTTGCAGAGAGTGGAGGCGATCGTCGCCATCCTCTGGTTCTTTACCATCTTCGTCAAACTGAGCATGTACTTTTACGCCGGATTAATCAGCATGACCCACGTCTTTCGGCTCCGCACCTACAAACCGTTGATCATCCCGACCGCTTTCGTCGTAGCCGTCTTTTCGCTGATTGTCTACCCGAACACAGCGTACATGGCAAAATGGGATGTCGATGCCTGGTTTCCCTACAGCCTGATCTTCGGACTGTTTTACCCGCTGCTCCTGCTCGTCGTCGGCCTGATCCGAGCCAAAACAAAACCAGGGAGAGACCCATCGTAACGGTCTCTCCCTGGTTGATGACTGACTGGATTAGCGAATCGGGCAAGCGCCGCCTTCGCAAGATTCTGCGGTCGACAGGTCTGCATCTGTGCCTGTCTCGTATTGCTGCAAAATAGCAGGATCGAAAGGCTTCATCGACTGCTTGAGCGCTTCGTACTGCTCTTTGCTGCATTCCTCGTACGGAGCCAACTGGTAGTTTCCGCCATCGAGCTGCAAGAAAGACACGCCGACAAAATTGTCCCAGTTTGCATAGACGATCTCTTCCACTTCGTTCCATTCTTCCTTGCGAACGGTAATCGTGTTGGAGGAATTGTGTTCGGTGTACTCCTTTTGGAAACGGAAGTACGTATCGAATTGGCGCTTGGCGCTCACTTCGTTTTTGGTTTCCTGCGCACCCGACGCTACCGGGAAGTCAATCACGAGCGTGCGGGCATTCGCCATGCGCTCCTCGTGCGTCTCCCCTTGTGTGCCGACCTCCGGGTGAACCGTCCAGCCGAGAGCTTGTACCGCTTTTGCCAACGGGTCTTGTGCGTTGATGCGAATGCGGCGGATGTAGTACGGCGAGTGCGACCAGTGCAAGCCGCTGGAAACCCCGCCAGCCACCTGTGACAGCGTTCCTTCCGGCTTCACTGTCGTGACCAGCAGCGGCGAATTGACGCGCAGCTCGTACGCATAGCGGTTCGCTTCGTCGCGGGCAGCATTTCCGAGCTGACGCAGCAGTTCAAGCTCCTGCTCCTCCGTATAGCCGAGAGACGCGAGCGCATCTTTCAAGCCAGTCAGCGACGTTCCGAGCAAACGGTCGCGCTGTTGCACCGTATCCCAATGTGGCAGCTCCAGTGTAACGAGCGTCATCCGCAGTCCTGCACGGGCAGATTTGCGTTGCGCATCCAAAAGTCCATCCAGATCCAAATACTTGGAGCCGTCTTCGTTCTCACGCACAAACTGAACGAGATTGACCGTAGTCAAGTTGCAAACGCCATATGAATCAAGCAAAATTTCCGCACAAGGATTCAAGCCCTCCGCATTTGGACGACGGCGATTGGCTTCTTCCAAGTTGATAAAGCCAGGCTCGCCTTCCAGTTGCATCAAGGTGAACACGAGATGCAAAAACTCTCTAGACGGTTGTTTCGTAAAGGCGATGGAGTTGTTGGACATGCGGCGGTGATCCAGGCCGAATCGTCCGTCCCCTACCTTTTCAATGCTGTCAAACCATACAGGCTTGTGCTCGCCCAAAAGTTCGCCGACGCGGCGGTGATGCGCCAGCTGCTCTTCCGTCCAGAAGCCGTTGATGCCGTATTTCGCCAGCATGCACTCGTAGTCGTCGTGATCGAACAGGAAAATTTCCGCTGTGCGGCGCACGCCCCCAACTACGACGTTTGCTCCGATCAGATTGCCAATGTCGAGAATATGTACG
The DNA here is from genome assembly GCF_038000275.1 of Brevibacillus sp. FSL K6-0770. NCBI lineage: Bacteria > Bacillati > Bacillota > Bacilli > Caryophanales > Paenibacillaceae > Brevibacillus > Brevibacillus sp. FSL K6-0770. Next base: position 1,340,148 of record NZ_JBBOBQ010000001.1, on the reverse strand, counting down.
GGGCGAATCTTGCCGTACCCTTTTTCGTCACTTTCAATCGGGGCCAGATGCTCGTCGATCTGGTTTTTCAGCACTTTGTCGATGCCTTCAAACATCTCGCGAAGCGGCTCATGTCCGCTTGCTGTACCGCCAAAACGCTTCAGTCGCTCTCCTTTTGGACGCACGCTGTTGTAGGAGATTTTCACTGTATGAATATGCTCGTAGGAACCGTCGGTCAAAATTTGCAGGTACAAGCGCAGCGACTCTACCCAGCCCTCTTTGCTGTCTCCCACGTAAATTTTGGCGAAACCGTTATCCAGCACATTCAGCTCGGAACGCTCCAGTCGCTGATGCTTGGGCAATGGGCGGTACTCGGAAGAAAGCAAGGCCACGTTGGTCCGGATCGGACCGAGTCCTGCTGCCATCGCTTTCGTGCATTTGAAGCCGACACCTGTTCCTACCAGCAGCAGGTAGAACAAATCGCCAAGGTCGTCCCACGATTTGATGTTCAGGAAAGAGCAGTTGAAGTTGGCCAGCGGGTACAAATCGGCCACGCCGTTTTCAGCTCCGCCCACCCACAGCGTCCGGCCGGACAAAAACTGACGCAGGTTAAACATGTTGTCAAACAGACCTTCCGCTTCTGCTTCCATCGCACGCTCATCCGGGTACAGGCCGATTTTTTGCAAATGTTGATACGCAAGCTTCATATTGTAATCCACCGAACGGCGGCATGTTTCTTTCCATGTTTCCCGTCTGCCTTTTTCCGGGATAAAACGAGAATAAGTCCGATAGTACACAAATTGTCCCAGAGGATTCATATGATCGGGAAAGTCTTTGTATTGTGCTAAAAATTCATCCCTCAAGAAAGCGGTGCGGGATACAGTTTCGGTCGCCAGCATAACGTTCCTCCTTCGAATGGTTCCTCTCTAGTTAACTATCTTTATGGGAAAAACTCAATAGTTTTATCTATATGTTGTACGCAATAAAATTCGACAACACTATATGTTGTGTTTTGCGCAAAAATAGTTCTTGACATCGCTCATCACGCAACGGGAAGCGATTTTCGGTGTTTTCGCTCCTTGCAAACAGGCCGTTACAGTGAAAACTCGACACTTTCCCGGCGCTTGCTCAGACGAACACCTGATCGATTTTATCAGATTCCCTCCCCGTTTGCACCACCTAAAAAACACCGTATTCTGGAAAATGCTATCAGCGAAAATCGCGTTGCCACCAGTCTGCCCAATGCAAAAAGGGGTGACAAGATGCCACCCCCAAAAAGTGCTTTTGCTATAAAAATGAGTCTGATGACCTACAGAACCCGCGTCTGCCCTGAATAAATATGCCCACGTTCGGAGTCCACCGTAACGATTTGGCCTTCCTTCAGCAAGTCGGTGGCAAACTGCACGCCTACGATCACTGGGACGCCCAAATTGAGCCCGACGATCGCTGCATGGGATGTCAGCCCGCCCTCTTCGCAAATGACCGCTCCTGCCTTGCTGAACGCTTCAATCATGTCCGAGTCCGTTCCGATCGTCACCAGGATCACGCCGTCTTCTACTTTTTGCAGCGCTTCTTCTGCCGAACGGGCGATGACGACTTTGCTCGTCACGACTTTGCGACCGATGCCTTGGCCTTTTGCCACGACATCGCCGATCACGTGAATCTTCATGAGGTTGGTTGTCCCTACTTCACGCACAGGCACACCCGCGGTAATGACTACGAGGTCGCCGTGACGCACGAAGCCTGCGTCGATTGCTTCCTGGACAGACATCTCCAGCATCTCATCGGTTGTGTTTGCCAGCACGCCTTTGACCGGATATACGCCGTTTACGAGCGCCAGTCGGCGAATGACAGCTTCGTGCGGTGTGACCGCTACGATGGGAGCTTTCGGACGGAATTTGGATACCATGCGCGCCGTATGACCGCTCTCTGTCGCCGTAATGATCGCTGTCGCATCGAGATCGAGCGCTGCATTGGAGACAGCCTGGCTAATCGCATCGGTAATCGTCACTTGCTTGAGCTGCGCTTGCGCATACAAAATCTCACGGTAGTTAAGCTCTTGCTCTGCTCGTACCGCGATGCGGTCCATCGTTTCGACCGATTCTACCGGATATTTGCCCGCAGCCGTCTCACCGGACAGCATGATCGCGTCTGTGCCGTCAAAAATCGCATTGGCTACGTCGCTTGCTTCTGCGCGAGTAGGACGAGGGTTGCGCTGCATGGAATCGAGCATTTGCGTCGCCGTGATGACAGGTTTGGCCAGCTCGTTGCATTTTTTGATCAGCTTTTTCTGGACGAGCGGCACTTCCTCAGCAGGTATTTCCACGCCAAGGTCGCCACGCGCTACCATGATGCCGTCTGTTACGACGAGGATTTCATCGACATTGTCGACGCCTTCCTGGTTTTCGATCTTCGCGATGATGTCAATGCGCACGTTGTGGCGCTCCAAAATCTGGCGAATTTCGAGAATGTCGCTCGCCTTGCGGACAAAAGAAGCCGCAATGAAATCGACTTGCTGCGCAATCCCGAACTCGATATCTTGTGCGTCCTTTTCCGTAATTCCCGGCAAATTGATTTTGACGCCTGGCACGTTGACGCCCTTTTTGCTTTTCAGCGTGCCGCCGTTTTTGATTTGGCAAACGATCTCGTTGCCTTGCACTTCCAGAACCGTCAGCCCGATCAGGCCGTCATCAATCAAAATCGTGTCGCCCGGATTGACATCCTGAGGCAGTTCCGAATAAGTGATCGAGACTTTTTCTGCCGTTCCTGCCAGTTCTTCTGTCGTCAAAATCAGCGTCTTGCCTTCTTCCAGCTCGACCGAATCTGTAGCAAGCGTGCCTGTGCGGATTTCCGGCCCTTTTGTATCCAAAAGAATCGCCACCGGCTTGCCTGTCTCTTCGGACGCACGACGAATGTTCACGATCCGCGCTGCGTGCTCTTCATGGCTTCCGTGGGAAAAGTTCAGACGGGCTACGTTCATCCCCGCATGAATCAGCTTTTTCAACGTTTCAACGGACTCACTCGCCGGTCCGATTGTACACACGATTTTTGCTTTCCTTAACATAGGAATTATGCCTCCTCTATACACTGCTATCCAGGCTTTGCCTGATCAAATAGACAGTGTGCGCGCCAGTTGATATACGGATAAATCCAGTTGGTGTTTCTGGGACAATGCTTCATTGAAATCGACGTCGACGATTGTGTTGTTCTGGATGCCAACCATCCGGTCTTTTTTGCCTTCCAGGAGCAAGTCGACTGCGGCTGCTCCCATCCGGCTCGCCAGCATGCGGTCCATCGCGGTAGGTGAGCCTCCGCGCTGAATGTGTCCGAGCACGGTCACGCGCGTCTCCCAGCCTGTTTCCTTGGTGATGGCTTCCGCGTACGAAGCAGCGCTGCCTACGCCTTCCGCCACTATAATGATGGAATGCTTTTTGCCACGGCGCTGTCCGGCATGCAGGCGTTCTATAATATCGCTCATGTCCTGGGATTCTTCCGGGATGATAATCGACTCGGCCCCAGCAGCAAGTCCTGCCCACAGTGCCAAATCGCCTGCGTCCCGGCCCATTACCTCGATAATGTAGGTGCGCTCATGAGAGGTTGCCGTGTCGCGAATTTTATCGATCGCTTCCACAATCGTATTCAGAGCGGTATCGAACCCAATCGTAAAATCGGTGCACGGAATGTCGTTATCAATCGTTCCCGGCACGCCGATGGTCGGGAAGCCTTTTTCCGTCAGCTTCTGTGCGCCGCGGAACGACCCGTCTCCACCGATGACGATCAGCCCTTCAATCCCGAATTTGCGCAGCTGCTCCACTGCTTTTTGCTGCCCTTCCTCTGTTCTGAAGGCTTGGCTGCGGGCAGAGTAAAGGATGGTTCCTCCTCGCTGGATAATGTCCCCAACGGAGCCCAGTGTCATTTCCTGGATATCGCCATTCATCAGACCTTCGTAGCCGTGATACACCCCGTACATTTGCACTCCGTGGTAAGCAGCACGACGAACTGCCGCACGCACCGCGGCGTTCATGCCGGGCGAATCTCCTCCGCTGGTCAGAACCGCAAGCTTTTGCATGGAATCCACCTCTCCAATCCATTTCGTCTTTAGCATGTCATGAAACGGAAACAGTATGTACCATAACGACTATGAAACATGCTGTATTACTCCATTTCGTATATCTGTTATACACAGAACAGAAATGTGCCATACTTTTTGAAAGCTCTGATAACTCGCTTGTTCGAAATCGATTGTAGCAGATTTTCCGTGCCAAAAAAAGATAAGAAAACTTGGCTGTGCCATGATTTTATTGCGGTCTGTGTTCAGACTATACGATCGTCCATCAATAGACTCAGTCTTTTTACCGCACAAAAAACGCCCCCTGTGACTTACAGGGAGGCGTATTCGCCGATTCGTTTGAACTTCTCATATCGGTCCTGTATCAGTTCATCCGGGCTCAAACGACCCAACTGTTCCAATTGCTCGGCAATCACCGTCTTGACCGCTGTTGCCTGCGCAATCAAGTCTCGATGCGCCCCGCCGAACGGCTCGTCAATGATGCCGTCGATCACGCCGAGCGCGAGCAAATCAGGAGCCGTAATTTTCATCGACTCCGCTGCGCGCATGCCAAGGCTGGAATCTCTCCACAAAATGGCCGCCGCGCTCTCCGGTGCAATCACGGAGTAATAGGAATTCTCCAGCATATAGATGCGATTGCCGACGCTGATCGCCAGCGCACCGCCGCTGCCGCCTTCGCCGATGACGATACAAATAATCGGCACGCGAAAAGTAGCCATTTCCCGCAAGTTGCGAGCAATCGCTTCGCTCTGGCCGCGCTCTTCTGCCGCTTTACCCGGATACGCTCCCGATGTGTTGATGAAACAAATAATCGGACGTCCGAATTTGTCGGCCTGCTGCATGATGCGCAGAGCTTTTCTGTACCCTTCAGGATGCGCCATCCCGAAATTGCGCTTGATGTTGTCCTTGGTGTCTTTGCCTTTTTGATGGCCGATCACAGTCACCGGACGACCGTCCAGCTTGGCGATGCCGCCCACGATCGAATGGTCATCCCCGTACAACCTGTCCCCGTGTACTTCTATAAAATCAGTAAAAAGAAGTTGAATATAGTCCAAAGTCGTTGGTCTTTCCGGGTGACGGGCCAGTTGGACGCGCTGCCACGGCGTCAAGTTGCCATAAATTTGTTCGGCAAGCTCTTTTGCCTTTTGCTCCAGACGCTTTACTTCGTCGGAGAAATCAATGCCTTTTTCTTCGGTAAAGCGGCGCAATTCCTTAATCTTGTCTTGCAATTCTACTAATGGCTTTTCAAAGGGGAGTTCGCCTGCCATATTTCCACTCCTTCCCGTGACGTGTGCATCTCTACCAGTTTGGACAGCGTTTGACGCATGTCCTTGCGATGTACGACCATGTCGAGCTGACCGTTTTTCAGCAAAAACTCCGCAGTCTGGAAGTCTTTTGGCAGCTCCTGGCGAATCGTTTGCTCAATGACGCGACGTCCCGCAAAGCCGATCATGGCTCCCGGTTCTGCGATATTGTAGTCGCCAAGGGAAGAGAAGCTTGCAGATACACCGCCATATGTAGGATTCGTCATGACCGAAACGAACAGCAAGCGCTCGCGGTCCAGTCTGGACAAAGCGGCACTGGTCTTCGCCATCTGCATCAGACTCAGTACGCCTTCCTGCATGCGCGCACCGCCGGATGCGGAGAACAGGATGAAAGGCAGACGCCGTTCGATCGCTTGCTCAATTGCACGCGTAATTTTTTCCCCGACAACCGAGCCCATGCTGGCCATGCGGAAGCGGGAATCCATAACCCCGATCACGATGCGGTTGCCGCCGAGCAAGCCCTCGCCAGTGATGATCGCTTCGTTCAAATTCGTGTTTGCCATATCCTGCTCCAGCTTTTCCAGATAGTCAGGGAACCCGAGCGGATTGGACGCGATCAGGTTCGCGTCAAACTCCTCTGTCAGGACACCTTCATCCAAAAGGGATTGCAACCGCTCTGGCGCGGACATGGAATAGTGAAACTGGCAGCCTTTGCATACGCGCAAGTTTTTTTCCAAATCCTTCGAGTAGTGGATCGTCCCACAATGTGGGCATTTATTCATCAATCCCTCAGGGACTTCCTTCTCCTTCGTACCCGCTTCCTTGCTAGCGTCGGTGGAAGCAGGGACACGTGCCAGCGTCTCGGAAGGGACAGTGGCAAATTTGCGCTTTTTCCCAAAAAGATCTTTTAGCACAGGTACACCCCACCTTTCTCATCAGTGAAGGATCGAGCCGAGTACATCCCGGACTTCGTTCAGTTCGCCTTCGGGCACAAGAATCTCGTATTGCTTCGAAACTCTCGCCTCGCGAACCTTGACCAAAAATCCTTCATCTGTCAAACGTTGCTGTATCCGTTCAGCTATTCTAGCGCTAGGAGCGATGTAGATGACCGTCCACATGCTGGCTTCCTCCTTCATCGTCCAATACAGGTCTGCATCATCATATCACAGCGCCAGCGCCCCTCGCAAATAGGAGTAAAATCTAGAGCTTGCTGTTCTCCAAGTGGTGCCTCATTCTCTCAACCGCGACAGTGACATCGCCTTCGCGAATCGCTTCCATGATCTCGCGATGCTCCTCCAATGCCATGCGCGCCCTGCCTTCCCGCGACAACGATTCAATCCGCACACTGTTGCTGTACTCTACCAAAGGCGTCCAGATGCGGTGCAAAATGGAGTTGCGGCTGGATCGGCAAATCACGCGGTGGAACTGGTAGTCTTCTTCTGTAGGAACCTCGCCTCTCTCTACCCGCTCTTGTGCGATCGCGAGAATCCGTTCCATTTCCTCGAAATGCTTGGGCGTGGCCCGTCTACAGGCGAGACGGACAGCATCGATCTCCAGCATCTTGCGCATTTCGATCAAGTCCTTCTTGGTTTTCGTATCCCGTAGGATAAAAAAGCCAAGAATATCGATCAGTCGGTTGTGCCGATAATGCTTGAGGAAAGTGCCTTCCCCGCGGCGCGTCTCGATGAGCCCGAGCAGCTCCAGCGCACGGAGGGCTTCGCGTACAGAGGAGCGACCAGCCCCTAATTGCTCAGACAACTCTCGCTCCGACGGAAGCTTGTCGCCAGGCCGTAAGTTTTGCTCCTGAATGATTGCATGCAATTGCAGGAGTATGCCTTCGTAAACCTTTCGATCTTGAGTTGAGTCGAGCACAATGATCCCCCTTAATGGCTGCTACTGGTGAAGTGAAGCACCCCCCACATATTCACGTCTGATACAGATGCTCGTGGAGGGTGTTTGACTGCACTTCCTTACACTTGCTGATAGGAAATGGCTGCCAGACTGGCTGTTTTCTCTTTTACTGCTTCCGGATCGACAGTGATGCGGGCAACGCCGCTCTCCATCGCTGCTTTGGCTACGGCTGCCGCCACATTTGGAGCGACGCGCGGATCAAACGGAGCAGGGATGACTTTTTCTGCGGAAAGCTCTTCTGGCGTGATCAGGTCCGCGATTGCGTACACGGCTGCCAGCTTCATGTCCTCGTTGATTTCAGTCGCGCGCGTATCGAGCGCCCCACGGAAAATGCCCGGGAAGGCAAGTACGTTGTTCACCTGGTTCGGGAAGTCGGAACGGCCTGTACCGACTACGGCTGCCCCTGCTTCTTTCGCCTCGCTCGGCATGATTTCCGGAGTCGGGTTCGCCATCGCGAAGATGATCGCATCGCGGTTCATGGAGCGAACCATGTCAGGAGTTACCGCGCCTGCTACAGATACGCCGATGAAGACGTCAGCGCCTTTCATCGCGTCAGCGAGGTCGCCTTGCAGCTTGCTGCGGTTCGTGATTTTCGCCATCTCTTCTTTTACCGGGTTCATCCCGAATTGACGGCCTTCGTACACGATTCCTTTTGTATCAACCATGATCACTTCTTTTACACCCATGGAAATCAAAAGTTTCATGATCGCGATACCAGCAGCGCCCGCACCGTTCGCTACCACGCGGATATCTTCGAGCTTTTTGTCAACCACGCGCAGGGCGTTGATCAGGCCCGCAGCCGTTACGATTGCTGTACCGTGCTGATCGTCGTGGAAAATCGGAATGTTTGTTTCGCGCTTCAGGCGCTCTTCTACCTCGAAGCATGCCGGAGCTGCGATATCTTCAAGGTTAACACCGCCAAAAGTCGGTTCGAGCAGCTTCACAGTTTCTACGATTTTGTCTACATCAGTCGTGTTCAGGCAGATCGGGAATGCGTCCACGCCTGCGAACGATTTGAACAGTACGGCTTTTCCTTCCATCACCGGCATAGCGGCTTCCGGTCCGATGTTGCCGAGACCGAGAACAGCGGTACCATCGCTCACGACTGCAACGAGGTTGCCCTTCATGGTGTATTCGTAAACTTTGGATTTGTCGTCAAAAATGTCTTTGCAAGGCTCAGCAACACCAGGAGAATAAGCAAGGCTCAGATCGCGAGCATTGCGAACGGGAACCTTGGTCACTGCCTCCAGCTTCCCTTTATTTTTTCGGTGAAGTTCCAGCGCTTCCTCTCTCAAACTAGACATCCATTACCACTCCATTTCACGATAGTCTTTCTATGATTGCCTGAACAGCCTCTTTATTGCTTGAAAGCCCTAAGTGGTCTGACCACTTAACGAGTTATGAATTCAATATATAGCAAAACCTGTTATCCTGTAAACCTGCCGAAAACGGCGAAAAAGGGAGGACATTCCTCATCCTCCCCAATTTATGGGCAATTCTTTCTGAATTACGCTGTCACGTCCCACAATATCTCGCGCTTGCTCCAAAAATGACTCGTCCACCTCGACCCGAATGTCCTCCGGCAGGCGAATTGTCTGTCTTTTTCCCTCGTAAAACAGAATCACAGGAATCGTTCCTTTTTTTTCGACAAACAGCCGTTGCAAACGTTGCAGTGTCGAATCGTGCTCCTGCTGGGCGGAAATTTTGACAAACAACACCGTCTCGGCAGTCGGCGCTTGCAGTGTCTCGGCATCCCAAAAGCGCGATGCGAGCAGCTTCACCATGTCATCCTGATGGTCCACCCGCGCTTCGGCTACGACCATCCGCTCTTTGCCGAGCAAGTCGCCGTACTTGGCAAACACTTGCGGAAAGACGACCAGCTCCACCTGCGCGGTTTTGTCCTCCAGCACCAAAAACGCCATCGGGTCGCCCTTTTTCGTCTGGATGCGCTTTTCTTCCGCAATCATTCCGAACACTTTCACCGTTTTGTCGCGGGCCAGCTCGCTGAGCGCTGAAACAGCCGTCACTTCGGGGCGGGCAGCCACGTGCGCATACTGGTCGAGCGGATGGCCGGAAATGTACACGCCGATCAGTTCCCGTTCTTCTTTCAGTTGCTGGGCGCGTGACATCGGCGGCACTTCCGGATATTCAGCCGGCTCGCGCAATGGCGCCGCTTGTTCTTCTCCCGCAAACAGGTCGAGCTGATTCGCGTCGCGCTCGATCCGCTTCGCATTCGTCTTGCCGACCGCCTCGTCCAAAAGCAGCAGCAACTGGCTGCGGTGACCAGGCAGCGAATCCAGCGCCCCGCAGAGCGTCAGCGATTCTACGACTCGTCTGTTCACGAGACGCGCATCTACTCTGGCGCAAAAATCGAAAACGTCCCGATACGGACGCACAGCCCGTTCTTTTACAATCGATTCGATCGCTCCATAGCCGACGTTTTTGACGGCAGCAAGCCCGAAGCGAATCGCATCTTGTTCGACTGCAAAGGACGCCGTGCTTTTGTTGACATCCGGCCCCAGCACGCGAAGCCCCAGACGCCGCGCCTCCTCCGTGTACTCGGCGATTCTCGTCTGCGAGCCGATCGACAGCGACAAAAGGGCTGCCATAAAAGCAAGCGGATAGGTCGCTTTCAAATACGCCATCTGGTAGGCGATGACCGCGTAGGCGACAGAGTGCGCTTTATTGAAGCCGTAATCGGCAAAGCGGACGATCAGATCGTACACTTGATGACCAAGCTCTTCGCCGTAGCCTTGACGGACGCAACCAGCCACGAACTTTTCCCGCTGCTCGGCCAACAGCTCGCGTTTTTTCTTTCCGACCGCCCGGCGCAAAATATCTGCCTCACCCAAGCTGAAGCCAGCGAGCGTAGACGAGATTTGCATAATTTGCTCCTGGTAGATCATGAAGCCGTGCGTCTCGCGCAAGATCGGCTCAAGCACCGGATGCGCGTAATGCACAGCGCTCTGGCCGTGCTTGGCGGCGATGTACTGCGGGATAATTTCCATCGGTCCCGGCCGATACAAGGCCAGCACAGCGATAATATCGTCCAGACTGGTCGGCTTCAGGTCGCGGAGCACGTTGCGCATCCCGCCGGACTCCAGCTGGAATACCCCTGTCGTCTCGCCGCGCGACAACATGCGGAACGTATTCGGATCATCCGTCGGAATGCTCTCCAACTCAATCGCAATCCCCTGTTCATGCAGATGACGAAGTGTCTCCTGAATGATCGTCAAGTTGCGCAAGCCGAGAAAATCCATTTTCAACAGACCGACTTCCTCCAGCACCTCCATCGGATACTGCGTCAGTGCCAAGCCTTCGCTGCCCGTCTGCAACGGAACATAGCTGGTCAGCGGCTCCCGCGAGATCACGACGCCCGCCGCATGTGTCGAAGCATGGCGCGGCAAACCTTCCACGCCTTTTGCCGTCTCGATCAAAAGGGCGGCCTGTCTGTTTTCCTGGCACAGCTTGCCGATGTCCGGAATGAGCTTCATGGCACGGTCAATCGTCATGCCGGGAGATTGCGGAATCATTTTCGCTACCCGGTCGACGATCCCGACGGACAGGCCGAGTGCCCGGCCTACGTCGCGCACCGCAGCGCGAGCCGCCATCGTTCCAAACGTAATAATCTGGGCCACGCGGTCGTGACCGTATTTTTTCGCCACGTAATGGATGACTTCGTCGCGCCGCTCCACGGAAAAGTCGATATCGATATCGGGCATCGTCACCCGCTCCGGATTGAGAAACCGTTCAAACAGCAGATTGAAATGAAGCGGGTCTACGTTCGTTATTTTCAATGCGTAGGCGACGAGGCTTCCGGCAGCAGAACCCCGCCCTGGTCCGGTCGGAATCCCGTGCTGATGGGCGTAGCGCATGAAGTCCCAGACGATCAGGAAGTAATCGGTAAAGCCCGTGCCTGTAATGATCGACAGCTCGTGATCGAGACGCGCCTGTATGTCCGGCGTGATTGTCTTGTACCGCTCCCGGCAGCCTTGCTCGCATAGCGAACGCAAATATTGCGTCGAATCCCGGCCCTCCGGCAAGGGAAATTCCGGCAAAATGTGCGCCCCAAACGACAATGTGAGGTTGCATCTGTCCGCGATTTTTCCCGTGTTGGCAAGCGCTTCGGGTACGTAAGAAAAGGCGGCGGCCATTTCTGCTTCGCTTTTCAAATAGTATTGGTCGGTTTCGTAGCGGAAGCGGTTTTCCTCGTCGATGGTCTTGCCCTCTTTGATCGCGAGCAAAATATCGTGCTGGCGATGCTCGTTTTGCTTCACGTAGTGCACATTGTTCGTGACGACCAGCGGGATGCCCGTCTCCTGGCTCAGCTTGACCAGACGGGCATTGAGTCTGCGCTCGCTCTCCAGGCCGTGGTCAGCCAGCTCCAAAAAGTAATTCGCCTCGCCAAAAACGCGAAGGTGCCACAAGGCTGCTTCTTTCGCTGCCTCGGCTTCGCCAGCCAGCAAAAGCTGCGCAACCTCGCCCTGCTGGCAGCCGCTAAGGGCGATCAACCCTTCCGCATGCCGGGCCAGCACTTCTTTGTTCAGGCGGGGAATCATGTAGTTTCCATCCGTATTGGCGATCGTGGCGAGCTTCAACAGATTGCGATAGCCCGCCTCATTTTCGGCAAGCACGATCAAATGGCTCGGGGGAGGCGCATTGCGCACGCGATCTTGCAAGTTTCCTTCGATCACATACAATTCCATCCCGATAATCGGCTTGATCTGGTTTTCTGTACATGCTTTATAAAAAGGGACAGCGCCATACAGATTGGCGTGATCCGTAATCGCCAGCGCAGTCATGCCCAGCTCTTTGGCACGCTCCACCAGCGCATCAATCCGCGCCGCTCCGTCTAGCAGGCTGTACTCCGTATGAACATGCAAATGGACAAAGGAGGTCATCTGGTTCCTTCCTCTCCTGTTTACGACTCGAATCGTGTAGTAGCTTTCTCTCTATCATTATACCGAAAGTAAGAGGATCGTGGGGAAACAAGAACGAACGTTCTTGTTTGAATTTGACCTTTCTTGCTTTGATTTGGTAGGATAATACCAGATTTGTTGGAAAGGATGAAGCCATCTATGTGGTCGGCCTTTTATTTGACCGGCGTTCTCGCTTCACTTGTAGCCAGCGTCTACTTCAGCATCCACGCACGCAGAAGAGGCATCCACCCGCTGGAATCCAGAATGACGCTGGGCAAAATGAACATCGCACTCGGCATTCTCGTATCTTTGTTCGGGCTTAACCAGTTTACGTTTGATACGCTCGATACGATCCGCATCGTGGTCGCGATCATCATGCTGATCGTCGGTGTGCTGAACCTGTACCTGGGAACCCGCAACTTTTTGCACTATCGCAGCGCCTGGCAGGCAGAATTGAAAAAAGGCAGCTGAGAGCTAAAAAAGCATGAGAACAGAGCGATTGTTCCACATGCTTTTTTCTGTATGGGGGCCTATGTGAAGCGAAGCCGAGAACAACAGGCGAGCAGCTTGCTACCAGTTCTGCATCGCTTGTGCTGCTGCTTTTTGCCAGCAACACGTTCCTTCTCACGTCGAATACGCGAGCCCTTCACTAAATGGGAAAATCGTGCGTTTTTGAAAGAGGGTGACCAACGTGAAATTCAATTTTATGTTCAGCCTGTCGCTGATATGTGGTTTGCTTGCTTCTGTTGGAACCATGATTCTTTGGTACTTTTTGCTTTACAACAAACCAACTGTTTCTGTCTTTACTGCACTTTGTTTGTTACTTCCCGCGATATTCGGTTTACTTACCTCGTTCCTTAAACAACCGCTGATCATTATTTCTTTTGTGATTTCCTTACCTTTAAGTCTTTACTTATTGATGACCGGAGATATGTTTACTCTATTTTTTATTGCTTCCATCCTGTATTTCATCTCTGCGGCTCTTAAATGGAAAATATCAAAAGTGAATTGGAATTAAGCGAAGAAGCAGCATGCTGAAATACTTTTCCTGTTTTCCCAATCGTTTGCCATGGCTAAACGCAATTAGTTCTCGCTATAATCAGTTTGTGTGACATTCTATTGTTTCCGACAACCTGAGCGCAGTGCCGACGGTTGTCTTTTTTTATGCTTTTTCAAAAGGAATCATTTTCCTGTTAGCGCAATTCTTCTGCCTTGGCCCACATCTCTTCCGGATTCAGCTCGTAGATGCCCTCTTCGCGATACATATAGTGGTTCATGACAAATTCGCGGCGAATCGTCGCGTAATCGTCGTGAAACTGGCGGATGTAGTCATTGATTTCCTGTTCCTTGTATTTGCGGCCAAACTCCAGCCCCCGCACCATGTATTCGAACACGATCAGCTTTTTCTTGCGCTGGGCCGGAATCTGCTTGAGCTTGCCGTCGGGGGTCAAGAAGCTTTTGATTACGTGCATCTGATCCGCTGCCATCTGGGACCTCCTCTGCTCCTGGATCGTTTTGGTTTCCTCATCTGCAAAAAGGTCTTCCTCCATCGTACCTTTCGCCCGTTCCAACACATTCAAAATCGCCTGGGTTTGCCGCTTCATGTTCGCTTCGTGCAAATAAAAGTAAATCGTGTTTTTGTCACGCCGCTCGTAGACGATTCCTGCATCGCGCAGCTTCGCCATATGGTGTGTAATCGTCGGCGGCGTCACTCCGAGCTTCCCTGCCAGCGCCTGCCCGTGCAGCGGTCCATTTGCCAACATGGCCAAAATCCGCACACGAGTCGGGTCGCCGAGCGCTTTGTAAAAGGTGACGAGTTTATCGAGTTGCAAAAGAGATGCTCCTTTCTTCGGGAAAATGTGCTTTCGGTTCTAATTAGATACTTTTCTAATTAGATGATAGGTTATTTTTGTTTGGTTTGTCAATCAGGAGGGCGGAAAGACGCCACGGTTCGCGAAGCCCTGCACTGCGGCCACTTCCCCAAGCAAAAAACAAAAAAAGAGCAGCCCCCCAAAGAGACTGCCCTCACCAACGATCCACTATTACCGATCAATAATCTGCGCCGTAATCATAGCCTGCCCCACAAGCTGCTCGCCGTGGTAAACCGACACCTCGACCTTACCGAAGCGGCGGCTGATGTCCAAAAGTCGCGGCTGCACCTGTATGTGGCTCTCCATCTGCACCGGCTTCAAAAAGTACACCGTAATATTTTCCGGCACCATGTCGCCGCGGCGATGCTGACGCAGCAAGTTACAGGCCGCTTCGACCATCACTGTCGTCATGATGCCACTGGCGATCGTTCCCAGGTGATTCGTCATCTGCGGCGTGACGTCGCCCAAGTAAATCAGCTCGTCTGCCTGACGCTCCTCGCGGAAATGCGACATGATCAGGTTCGGAAATGTTTCACTCATCTGCGGCTGCTTCGCCGTAAACTGGAGCGCCTTCAACACGTCGTTGCGGCTCAGCACGCCCACCAGCTTGCGATAATTGTCCACGACCGGCAACAGCTCGATCCCTTCCCACACCATCATGTGCGCCGACGAAGCGACAGACACGCGCGGCGAGGTCGTGATCGGATTTTTCGTCATGACCTTGTCGATCGTCGCCGTCTCCTCGTGGCCGATAATATCTTTCGAAGTCACGATCCCGATGAGCCGCATTTGCTCATCGACAACCGGAAAGCGCGTATCCTGATACAGCTCCGTGTACTGGTGCCATTTGGCGACTGTGTCGGACGGCAGCAGCACGGGCGTTTCAGCCAGCGGCTTCAGCACATCCTCGACCATGACGATCTCTTTTTTGATCAAACGGTCGTAGATGGCCCGGTTGATCATCGATGCTACTGTAAAAGAGTCGTAGCTCGACGAAATGATCGGCAAAGCCAAACGATCCGCCAACTGCTTGATTTCCTCACTCGTATCGAAGCCACCCGTGATCAGGACAGCCGCTCCTTGCTGCAAGGCAATTTTGTGCGCCTGATAACGGTTTCCTACAATTAATAGACTGCCCGCGTCGATATAGCGCATCATCGCTTCCAGCTGCATCGCACCGATGACGAATTTGTTCAGCGTCTTGTGCAGCCCTTCCCGTCCGCCAAGCACATGGCCGTCGACGATGTTCACCACTTCCGCGAAAGTCAGCCGCTCTATGTTTTCTTTGTGCTTCTTCTCGATTCTCACTGTGCCGACACGTTCGATCGTACTGACGTATCCTTGTGTTTCCGCTTCCTTGATTGCGCGGTAGGCCGTACCCTCACTCACATCCAGGTCTTTGGCGATCTGCCGCACGGAAATCTTCGAACCGATCGGAAGGCGATCAATATGTTGCAAGATTTGTTCATGTTTCGTTGCCATATTGCTAATCCCCCTTCCTGGTCTCCCACCCGTTCCAATGTACGTGCGCTCCTTCGACCAATATACCCGAAGGCGCGACAAAAAAAAAGGGTAGCTTTTTTCAAGCTACCAACTCAGAAAGTATATCATTAAGGGGGTTTTCATCGTGCTTTTATCTTACCCAAGGAATATTACAGGATTATTACAGAGCCGTTACAGTTTCGTTTCAGTTTTCCTATCCCAGCCAATTCGCCAAAAGTCCCTGAACCAGTCCGATAATCCCGCCAAGAATAAAGCCGAGGACCGTAATCATGCGGAACTCTTTTCCCGAGATGCCGACCACCATTTCTTCGATCCGTTCGATCGGGAAGCCTTCCACCTGTCTCGTAACAATATCGCGAATCGCTAGACGGGAAAAGATTTTCTCGACGTTTGTCTGCAAAGACTCTACCATCCATTTCGCCAGGCGCGGAACGAGATCGTTTGTGACGGTTTGCTGAATCGGCGCGGTCAGGCGCGACATAGGCTGATCCACGAGTTGCAGGCTCTGCGCTTCGATTCTCGCAAAAAGCGCGCGGGACCAGTCGTCGAGCTGATCGTGGCCGAGCCACTCCACCAGTTCCCCGACCGTTTTATCCAGCAGCTTGTCCGCCTCTTTGCGCAAAAACTGTTGCAAGCGCTCAGCCATCTCCGGGCTTTGCAAAAGCTCATCGAGATGCGGAACAATTTTGCCAATGATCTTGTCGTCCCCAAGAAACATGCCGACCAGCCCACCGAACATGCCCCCGCCTCCGCCGAGCATGCCTTTGACCATGCCTTGCAACGTTTGCTGTCCTTGCGGGGAGTACAAATACTCGCGAATCCGGCCCAACATATGGTGACTCGCCGAAGTCACCGCCCCGTCCAGGCGATCTATGCCTGCTTGTGGAAGCAGATCGCGCAGTTTTGTTTCTTCATATTGTGTAAACAGCTGCTGGACAAAAGAATGCCATTTTTGCTGGACAGGGACGCGTACCGCTTCGCTCCATCCTCCGTCCTCGATAAAAAGCTGGGGCACTGCCCGTTGCAGCGTTTGGCGCAACGTACGCTCATCCGCCATCCAGTCCGCAGCCAGGTTGTTCATCCAGCCCGCCAGCGTATTTTCCAGGTCGCCCTGGGCCAGTGCCCGCCTGACGCCTTCTGTCGTAAGCAAATGCTCCTCCACTAATCTGCCCATTTGTATCGCGATGTCGTCCCGCCTTCTCGGGATCAGTCCCGGGGTGAACGGAAGCTTCCAACTGCCGATATACCAAGGCTTGAGCGGTCGAAACAGCATGCGGATGGCGAGTTCGTTCGTGACGCCGCCGATCACAGAGCCTACGCCGATATTCACTAATACTATCCACAAGTTCATAAATACTAACAACCTTTCTTCTCTGCATGGCACCAAACGATTTGGCTACTCATACCATAGACTAACTTTATGCCTGATGGGAAGGGGATAGCCATGTCTTACGTTCCAACCATCGTCGTCGGATACGAGCCAAAGACGGAAGTAGACCTTTACCTGCCCCAGGCGCAAATGCGCAAATGGAATCTTTCTTCGCCCACAGCTACTGTCCAATTCGGAAGCAAAACGGTTCGCGCCCGTATCAGCGGCATTGATCGCAGCAACCAAACGCTTATCCGGCCTGCCTTGGCCCAGTCGCTCCGGCTGCCTACAGGAGGGCCCATGCTTGTGCGCTACAACGCAGATCAGCAAACTCTTGTTGTCGGGCCGTATGTAGGGATTCTCGTATCCTCTTACAATGCCCAATTTCCGCAATCCCCGTTTGGACCATTGTCCCCTTTTTTCAACGAAGTAGCCGATATTTGCCGCAAGCGCGGAGGGATTATCTGCGCATTCCGCCTACAGGACGTCAACTGGGATGCCGGGATCGTGCGCGGTCTTGTTCGCCGGGGCGGAGTGTGGCGCCAAAGAGTCTTGCCCTTGCCCCAATGTATTTACAATCGGCTCGTATCCCGTCAGCGGGAGCGCAGCGAGCAGATGGCCAACTGGTTGCAACGGTGCAAAGACGCCAACATTCCGTTTTTCAACGAACACTTTTTAAACAAGTGGCACGTGCATTCCGCTCTGCAAGATCAGGAGAGTGCTTCCGAACATCTTCCAGCTATGGTTCGCTATCAAAGTCTGGAAGATTTGCGGACGATGCTGTCCGAGCACCGGACGGTTTATGCAAAGCCGGCAAACGGCAGCATGGGTCGAGGGATTATCCGGCTGCGCCGAACGCAGGAGGGATATCAGCTCGCTCGCCCGGGCGGGTTTGGCAAAACATTTTCCAGCATAATGGGCTTGCATCAATATTTGAGCAAACAGACAAAAGGCAAACCTTATTTGCTGCAACAAGGTTTACCATTGATCGGCCTTCACGGACGGCCGACTGATTTTCGTGTATTGGTGCAAAAAAACCGGGCAGGCGAATGGGCCGTTACATCTATGGTTGCCCGTTTGGGATTGAATCGCATCGTTTCCAATATATCCAGAGGCGGCCAGATGATGACGCCCCTCCAGGCTCTGCGTGCCTGTGGGCCTTGGGCCAGTTCGGTTCGCCCATCCCCAGCCACACTAAAAGCTGTGGCGTTGAAGCTGTCTGTCTTGCTCGAAGAGGCGCTGCCCGGCCATTACGCTGAATTTGGTGTCGATCTCGGCGTCGATGTCCGCGGGCAAGTATGGCTATTGGAGGTTAACAGCAAGCCGTCCAAAACGGCCAATACCGTTCCTTTGCCTGAAGGCGTGGAAGAACCGCCCCGCCGCGCCCGGCCTTCCGTCGTACGCATGCTGGAATACGCATCATACATCAGTGGTTTTCCCCGGTCAGCCAAAACTAAAACCAGAACGGCAACAGGAAAACCGAAGAGCAAGAAAAACAGGCGAAGGTGACCCACATGAGAGCAGACGAGCGAAGTCTTGGCATCATGACGCGCTGCCAAGGCTCCCACTTTGTAGACAAAGGCTATTACAAAAAGCTGACGCTTTACGGACGCAAGCACGGGATGCGTGTCTTCGTGTTCTCGCCGCGTCAGGTCAACTTTTCCTCGCGAACCGTAAGAGGCTTCGAGTACCGCAACGGATCATGGCAGCCGAACACTTTCCCGCTCCCCGCCTTGATCTACGATCGGTGCTTCGTTGGCCCATCTTATCGCCACTATAAACCATTTGTGGAAAAGTTGCAAAACGATCGCAACATTACATTTTTGGGGCATGGCCTGTCCGGCAAGTGGCAGGTGCACCAGATGCTGACCCAATCGCCGCAACTGGCTTCCCTGTTGCCGCCGACCGAAATTTTATCGCTCGCCACGGTGAACGACATGCTGCAACAATACGGCGCCGTCGTCATCAAGCCAATGGCGGGAACGCATGGAATCGGCGTCGTGCGCATCAAGGAAACCAAAAGCGGTTACGAGGCCACAGGGCGGAACCGGGAGAACCAGCCGTTCCGCAGACTGATCCGCGACTCCGCCGGATTGAAAACTTTTATCGCCTCGTTCACTTCTGGTCGCAAGTTCCTTGTACAGCCCTATCTGAAGCTGCACACACCGGACGGCACCCCTTTTGATGTGAGGGTGCTCGTGCAAAAAAACGGGCAGGGTGATTGGGAGACAACCGGCAAGGCGGTCCGCTTGGGCGACAAGCGAAGTATCACCTCCAACCTGCACGGAGGCGGTAAAGCACAGCCGCTCTCCGCTTTCCTATCTCGTCATTTCAAGCCTGCCGTCCACTCCAAAATCGAGACGACCATCAATCAGGTGGCAGAAAAATTGCCACGCTTTTTGGAGGAGTGCCACGGCAGACTGGTGGAGCTGGGAATCGATGTCGGGATTGATACATCCGGAAACGTCTGGATTATCGAAGTCAACAGCAGGCCCGGCAGGACTGTCTTTCGCTTGATTGACGACCCGATCGCCAAGCGTCACTCGATTACCCAGCCCGTTCGATACGCCCACTATCTCATGAAAGAGCGCGTAGGAGGTTACTAAGCATGGAAACGTTCAGAATGCGACTCCGCTTCCTTTCCAATCCCCGTGTCAGCGGGATCATCCTGCCGACTAATCTCTTCTCCAAGCTACAGCTGCGCCATCGGCAAAAAATCAAGGTCATGCTGGGCAAAAAGGAAGTCGTCGCAACCGTACTGCAAGACAAGCGGAATCCGGAAGCAAACGTCATCAAGGTGACGACGCTGTTGCAATCCGAGCTTGGCATTCCTCACGGCGGCTTGATCCAGCTCAAGCAAGAAGACTCGGCGCTGCGCATCGGTCCGGCTATCGGGATTGTCACCACAGGAATCCGCAGGGACTCGCGGCAGCCAATCGGCCCGCGCACCTCTTTTTTCTACAAGCTGCTACAAGCTCAGGAAGGAAAAGGCGTCTTTTACTACATCTTCTCCCCGCACGACGTGGACTGGAGCACGAATACCGTCAATGCCTGGTTTTTGCGCAAGGGCAAAACAGGCGGATACTTCTGGAAAAAGATGGTCACAGCCATGCCGGATGTGGTCTACGACCGAATCCCTTCCCGTTCAGCGGAGAAGCATGAAGCTGTCAGGGAGTTCAAATACAAGCTCGCCAGCTACCCGAACATGCCGATGTTCAACCAGGGCTTTTTCAACAAGTGGGGAGTTCACCAATTGCTCTATCCGAACCCGGAAGTCAATGAGCATATCCCGGAAACGTACACCTCCCCGTCCCTCACCACTGTGCGCAATTTGCTGCGCAAGTATCCGATCGTCTATTTGAAGCCGAAAAACGGCAGCCTCGGTTACGGCATCGTGAAGGTCGTCAGACAATCCGGCGGCGGCTATACCGCTTCTTACCACAACGGCAGCGGAAATGTGAAACGGCAGTTTTCCAAGCTGTCCAGTCTGTACCAGCATGTGTTCCGCAGCCGTCGCGTAGGCGGTTATTTGGCGCAGCAAGGCATCCCGCTCAAAACATTCCACGGACGCCCGTTTGATTTCCGCGTCCATTTGCATAAAAACCAGCAAAACGAATGGGTCGTGTCCTGCACGGCCGCCAAAGTAGCCGGTTCCGGCAGCGTGACGACACACGTGCGCACAGGCGGCACCGTCATCCCTGGCGACGAATTGCTGCACCATTTGTACGGAAAACAAAAAGAATTGATGTCCGAGCGGGTCAGCGAAGCATCCATCCGCCTCGCTACCGCGATTGAGCAGGCAAAAGGAATCGACCTTGGCGAACTCGGTCTGGACATGGGAATCGACATCCACGGCCATGTCTGGATGTTCGAAGCCAACTCCAAGCCGGGACGCTCCATCTTCAAGCATTCCAGACTGAGGCAGGCAGACCAGGAATCCCGCAAGCTTCTCGTCGACTACAGTTGTTATTTGGCCAATTTCTAGGCGCATGCAACTAGCACCGTTTTTCAGGAAGGAGGAACACCCATGCTTCAGCAGCGCTCCGGGTGGCTGACCATCCTCCCAAGCGGCAAATGGTTCATACAGCTACCTCGGCAAGCTCTAGGCAAGCGGTCGCAAAAAAAGTTATTCGCAAGCCTCGGCCCCTTTTCTCATCACAAACGGGTGTACACCGGCTTGCCGGCAATGCAGCCAGGGCGTTTTCGAACGAGAATCAACTGGAAAATGATCAACAGCGAGTCACTGAAGCTAGGTCCGCTCATCGGCATTTTGACCGTTGGTGAGGGCACGGCCTTTGTGGGAAATCGCGAAAACTTCAAAGACATCTCACAATCCGGCAAGCGATGGGGCGCACTCGTGTACGTCTTCACTCCCCAAGGTATCAACTGGGAGAAAAAGAAGGTTCGCGGCTATTTGTACAATCAAAAGCAAAACTTGTGGCAAGAAGTCATCCTTCCTTTCCCGCATGTCGTCTACAACCGCATCCCAACCCGCAAAGCCGAGCAGCGGCCCGACGTCAAAAAAGCTTTGGCCCGCATCGACGAACTGCCTAACGTCACCTTGTTCAACCGTTGCTTTTTTGACAAGCAAGAGCTTTTCTCCATGCTGAAAAAACACCCTGAGGTGCAGACCTATTTGCCGGAGACGAAAAAGCTCGATACGCTCGCCCGCTTCAAAGGCTTTTGCAACGAGCATCGCTTTGTGTACCTCAAGCCCGTGCGCGGCAAAGCCGGAGAAGGAATCATGCGCATTGAATACAAAAATGACGGCTGGCGTCTTCAGCGGCTGAAGGAACAAAAGGCCGTCACGCGCCGTTTTTCCAATCTGGACGATTTATGGAAGCATGTGAAGAGCCATGTGCGGCAGCAGCGGTACATCATGCAGCAGGGGATACGCAGGGCACGCTTCAACGGCAAGCCGTTTGACGTTCGGGTGCTGGTGCAAAAAGACGGCAAAGGCGAATGGGGCGTAACCGGGGTCGGCATCCGGCGTTCCGGGTCGCAAAGCATTACTACGCACGTGCCTCGCGGCGGCTCCATCCACTCTTTGTCTTCCGTTCTCCAGTCTTTGTTCAAGGCAGATCCGGAAAAGATGGAAAACTCGATTCACGAGACAGCACTTGCCATCGCCCGCGCTTTGAATGAGGAAATCCCGGATCTGGCGGAAATGTCGATGGACCTCGGCCTGACAGAAGACGGCAGTCTGTGGTTTTTTGAAGCCAATGCCAAACCGGAGAAGTTCGATGAGCCTTCCATCAGGCGATTGTCTTTGTCCAACCTCATCCACTACGCTCAGTACGTGTCGCGATTGCAAAACGGGCGTGAAGCCGCCGCAGGGTAATCGCCATGATAAAATCGTTGAAATACGTACTCCTGCCTCCACAAGCACTGGCCGAATCTCAGGCAACCTTGGTGAGATTTGCCCGTCAGGAAGGGGAGCGGCGCATCACCCAGCACGCAATCGAATGGCTCGCGCGCCTGACCCCCAAGATGCTTTCCAAACAGGAAACCAGTGTCGCTCTTGCCATGAACGGGAAGCACGTAGTCGGACTGTTCGCTGTTTCTCGCTGTGGACTGGGTCATTCCTTCCTGGTTGTAGATAAGCGCTACCGCCATCGCGGAATCGGCAAGGCACTGACGGAACACATCTGTCAGTGTCTGCCCAAACTGTATGTGCGCGTAGGTCTGGATAATGAGGCAAGTCTTTCCTTTTTCCGAACGTTGGGCTTTGAGCCTGTCAAAGCGAGCATCGGGCCAGCGGGCAAACCTACGCTTTGGCTCGCCTATGGCCATTGGACTCTCACCGATTTACAGGAACATGCCGGCTGATGGTCCGGCATGTTTTTTCTTCCTAATGCGAATTCTTTTGCTTCATCGATTCGTGCATGAGTAAAACCACCTTGGTAAAAATACCTCGTGGAGGTGGTCTTACCCATGACCTACACAAACAACCAAAATCAAATGCAATCTGGACAACAACAATTTCTCGGAGCGATGACTCCAGCAGGGGCTATGCTTCAACCAGGGTACGCCGGAACAAACGTTCAGGAAGTACAACACTGGAATCACGGTGGACATGCCCAATCGATCGGGACTCCTACATACGGCATGCCTGCGGGCGGCGGTATCGGCCAAGGACAGTCCATTTTCTCTCCAGGCTTCGCGGGCACCAATGCACAGGAGGTCAGACAGCTGAACCACAGCTATCAGGCTCCGCAAGCACAAGGCTACAACCAGCAACAAGCTTATGGTCAGCAACAGCAAGGCTATGGACAAAACCAGGCATTGCAATCCATCATGCACCAATCGGGAGGCTACATTCCGGCTCAGCCTGCGTACCAGCAATCGTACGGTGCCGGCATCAATTCGATTTTCTCTCCCGGTTTTGCCGGAACAAACGCGCAGGAAGTGCGCCAGCAAAATCAACCGGGATACGCTGGCTACACAGGTCAGCAGCACTATGCTGCACAAACTTCCTATCCTCCTGCGCTGACAGGCAGCATCTTCTCTCCTGGATTCGCGAATACAAACGTTCAGGAAGTGCGTCAGCTCAACCAAGGCGGCTATGCTTCCCCAACCGCGCAAGGCGGATATGGCATGCAGGCAAACTACAACCAGCCGCAGCAATATCAGCAACACCAGCCTTCGATCGGCCTTGGGGCACAATCGATTTTCTCTCCTGGCTTCGCCGGAACCAACGTGCAAGAAGTTCGTCAGTTGAACGCGCCTGGTCAGGCAGCAGCGCCACATACAGGTTCGATCTTCCCGGGATCTTACTAGGACCCCTGACACACATTGGCATCAACGGGCCGCAAGCCTGTCGATCAAAAAAAGCGTGACCGCCCTTAAAGACGGTCACGCTTTTTCACTTGTAGACATGGTGCGCTGTTCCTCGACGGCGGCAAACAGGGCGTGCAACTGTGCCAGGCTCGTCTCGTCGACTGTGAACGTGAAGCGGTCGAACAAATAGGCGTCGCGTTCCACCCCGACACAGGACAAGCCGGAGCTTCCCGCTGCGAATTGGGCGGCTACACATGCCTCTGTCTGCTCCAGTTGCTCGCGGACAGCCACATGCGTTTCCAGTGCGGTCCGAAACGTATCCATCACCTTCGCCAGCCGCTCATCCTGACGGGCCAAGCGGTACAGCGCCAACTCGATTTGCAGCCAGCAAGTCGTGTAAAAATGAAATTCCAAAAACAGAGTCGCAAGAGCGGCACGCAACGGCTGATCGTCACCAGTAGTTTGCATCTGTTCAAAACAGGCGTACGCCTCCTGCTTTTTCTCCTGGATCAGGTCGTAATGGCTGACGGCACCGCGGTAAAACTTGCGAACGACGTTGTACAAAAGCTCAGGCGTGCGAGGCGGAAGACCTCGATGTCTGTTGGAACTGTCACGCATGATCGTTTCCCCTCTCTTCCACCGACCTTCCTCTCTTTCATTGTACAACACTCGCCAGTTCGTGGCGCCGCTTCCCTGCTTTTTACTCTTTCCCGTTTTTCCAGTAATCGTAAGCGTGGATGGCGTGGCCCATGTACGATTCGTACGGCGCAAGCGATTTCGTCACCTGCTTTAGCTGCCGCTCCATCTCGGTCATCCCTTCCTCGTAAAACGAGATGCCGCTCCCTTCGTGACTTTCCTTCGTTTCCACGGCGACGACAATATTTTTCTGGATGCTTTGCGCGTACGCCAGCTGCTGCTCTACCAGTCCGACGATTCGGTCTGCTGAATCGCGAAAAGCCATCAAGGTCGTATGATCCAGCTGCTGAATCATCCAGTGGGAAAACGGCAGATCAGGCTGTCCCGGCACTGGCGTATGATCCAGCCACGCTGCGAGATCGACGCTTGCTTCCAGTTCGCCGTCTCGCTTCGTCTCCTCCACGAACGCTTCAATATTGCCCATCCACTGGCGCAATACCTCGTCCTTGTCTTCCCGCCAGACAGGCATGACATATGGCTCGATATCGAGATGGATGCCGTGAAACTGTTCGTCCTCGCTGACGGAGCGGTTGTACGCCTTCACCCAGTTGACGAGCTTCATGATTTTCCCTTTGCTCTCAGCCAGCGCCCAGATCGGATGACCGCCCATGGCGTGCACTTCGATCCCCGCAGCTTTGGCTTGGCGGACGAAATCACGATAATAGGAAGGCGGCTGTTCCAAATCAAGCCGGACGTACAACAGGTTGACCCCGTTCTGTTTGGCAAAGGCGAGAATTTCCGCTTTTTCTGTGCCGATCAATTCGGCTCGCCATATATAGGTGCCTCTGTAACGCGCTTTCGGAACCGGCTCCAACGGCGCAGCCTCCTTCCAATGCCGATAATCGTGGATCGCCACACCGGAAAAGGAGGGATGATCTCCCAGCTTTTCCGGCAAAAGCGCAAGCTGGCGGTTCATCTCCATCGCACCTTCTTCGGCGAAGGAAGCGTGATCGTCGCTGAGCTTTTTCATGTTGACTGCCACCATCACCCGTTTGCCCAGCTTGTCCGCTTCTCTCAGCTCATCCTCGACCAGCGCAAGGATGCCGTTGTTCCCGGCGAGCGTATCGCGGTACGCCATGATGCACACCGTATCAAACTGCTCGATCATCCACTCGGACACAAAAACATCTTTTTGATCCGGCATGGATATATCGTCGAGCCAAAAAGCGATCGCCGCACTCGCCACAAGGTCGGGCTGCCGTTTCACTTCCCGCGTGAATGCCTGCATGTTCGCTTGCCACTCGCGGAGCACCCGTTCGCGATCGGTGTCCCAAAACGGCAGCAAATACGGCTCGATATCCAGTTGAATGCCGCGGATTCGCTCCTGATCAGTCGCCTCCAGATTGTATGCCTTCACCCACTTGACGATGTTGAGCATTCGCTTTTCGTTGCTGGCAAGCGCCCAGGCGGGATGACCAGCGACAGCGTGAACCTCGATCCCCAGCGCACTTGCTTCGCGAATAAAAGCCTGGTAGTAATCAAACGGCTTGTTCATTTCGATCCGCAAGTAAATCAAATTGATCTCGTTTTCCTGGCAAAAGGCCAGAATTTCCCGTTTCTCGTCTCCAATCATCTCGGATTGCCAAATCCACGTGGCCTTACTCTTTTTTTCCGCTGGGGAAAAGCCGAACAGAAAGCCGAGCGTCAGGCAGAGTGCACTAAGGTAGATGGGCGCGGCTTTCATGTATGTTAGCTACTCCTCTCGTTGGCTTCTATACTTTGCTTCCAGCTTTCGTAGTCGTGAATGGCGCTTCCCGCGAAGGCAGGATTGCCTGACAGCACTTCTTGCAAAATGACCAGCTGGTTTTTCATTTCCGTCGGGCCGTCAGCAAAAAAGCTGACATGTGCGCCTTCCGCCGATTCCATGATGTTGACCCCGACGATGACGGAGCCTTTTTTTCGGGAATTGGCATCGGCGACGATCTTTTTGACAAGCTCCACAATGCCGTTGTTTCCCTCGGCACGATTGCGGTACGCCATGAGCGTGATGCTGTCGAGCCGTTCCACCATCCAGTTGCTCACCTTTTCTTCGCTCCCCGGAACCGACACGGAGTCGATCCAGAACGGCAAGTCCGCGCTGACCGTCAAATCGGTGTCTTTTTTCGTCTCAGCCACCAAGTATGTAACATTTTTCAGCCACTCCCGGACGACTTCTTGCCGGGATTCCTTCCAGTCCGGCAGCAAATACGGCTCGATGTCGACATGGATGCCTGAGAAGCGTTCGTTTGCCTTCGCCTGTTTGTTGTACGCCTTCACCCAGGAGATCAGCTCATCGATACTTTGGCGATTCTTGGTCAGCGCCCAGTTGGGATCGCCGCCAAGCGCCTCCACCAAAATGCCAGCCTGTCCCGCTTTGCGGACGAAGGAGCGGTACGTGTGCGGAGCAACCGCAGTCGGTTCAATGTGCAGGTAAATCAGATTGATCTCATTTTGCCTGGCGAAGTCGATCATTTCGTCGGTCTGTGTCTCGATCTGTTTGGCATCCCATATCCAGGTAGCTGTCGTCAGGGCTTGACGGGTTTGATTTGCGAGTGTGAGCATGAGAATGGAGGCTGCCACGAGCAGCGCAACGCCTGCCCAGAGCGGGCCGTATTTGCGTAGTGCGCGCATCATTTCTGCTCGTAGCTCTGCCCGCTTGTCGCCGCCCCTGCATATGCCAATGCCCTGTCTGTGTGCCTGTTCCCGTCAAACGCCGAAAATGGCGGAACTCTCGTGTAATCCTCGATATTCATGTCTTTTACCTGGGCATGCGGCCCAAACTGGCAGCCTTCCCCGATCCGGGTTTGTCCCAGCAAAACGGTGCCGGGATAGAGCACCGTGTCACGGCCAATCGTCACGGTAGAATCGATATAGGTGGCGTTGGGATCAACCATCGTTACCCCTCTGCGCATGTGGCGCTCGTTGATTCGCTTGCGCATGAGCTGCTCCATGTAGGCGAGCTGCACCCGGTCGTTGACTCCCACGCCTTCTTCCGCGTCCGCTGCCACCGATGCAGCCACCAGCTCGCCTTGCTCCTGCAACAATGCGAGGACGTCCGGCAAGTAATATTCACCTTGGGCGTTCTCGTTGGAAACGTGCGGGAGAGTGGCAAACAGCTTCCGGTTGTCGAAGCAAAAAATTCCCGTGCTGATTTCGTTCACCTTTTTTTGTCCCAGCGTCGCGTCTTTCTCCTCGACGATTTTGCGGACGGCTCCATTCTCATCGCGGATAATTCTCCCGTAGCCTGTCGGGTTGTCCACGACGGCGGTCAGCACGGTCGCCGCAGCCTGTTTGGCCTGATGGCAGTCGAGCAGCTCCTGCAATGTTTCGCTCTGGACGAGAGGCGTATCGCCGTTCAGGACAATCGTTACACCTTCTTGCTCCCCGAGAATGCCGCTGCTCATCCAGAGGGCGTGCGCTGTGCCAAGCTGCTCTTTTTGCAAGGCGTACTGCACGCGGTTGCCCAGCTGCTCTTTCACCGCCTCCGCTCCGTGGCCGACGATCACCACCAGATTTCGCAATGCCAATGGAACAAGCGCATCGACAACATGCTCAATCATCGGCTTTCCGCACAGCGGATGCATCACTTTGTAGAGCGATGAGTTCATTCGGGTGCCTTTTCCTGCTGCAAGCACTACTGCGTGTATGTTCATCCTGTCGCCTCCACTTTGGCCCCTTGACTGGATGCAAGCGGGCCTTGCTGGATTTGTGGTTCCAAATACGGTTTCAATTCATACGTCAATGTGTGGATCATCATGTTCAAATCAACATCTTTCCTCTGTACGCCCAGCTGATAGGCTTGGAGCATGATCGCAAGCAATACTTCCTGATTCAACTCCGGCTTCGAGGTGCTCATTCGCTCGTTCCTCCCAGTCAGTCCCGTATTGTGGTTCTTAACCATGGACGGATCAGCCTACTCAACTGTTACACTTTTGGCCAAATTGCGTGGACGGTCTACATCATTGCCCAAGACGACTGACGTGTAGTAAGCGATGAGCTGTAGCGGAATGACGCTAAGCACAGGGGAGAGCAGCGCATCTGTCTTCGGAATCAGGCACACATCATCCACTGTCCGGTGCAAGTCGAGGTGGTCTTCGTGCGTAATGCCGAGCACGTTGGCGCCGCGCGCTTTTACTTCCGTAATGTTGCTGATCATTTTCTCATGCAGCGCGTCCTGCGTGGACAGCGCGATCACCCGCGTCCCTTCTTCGATCAAGGCCAAGGTGCCATGCTTCAACTCTCCCGCCGCGTACGCCTCGGAGTGGATGTAGGAGATTTCCTTGAGCTTGAGCGAGCCTTCCATGGAAACGGCGAAGTCGATTCCGCGCCCGATGAAAAACAACTGGCGCTCGTCCTTGATCGACTCGGCAAAATGCCGCAACTGCTTGGCATGGGTCAAAATCTCTGCGACTTGCTCTGGCAACTCTTTCAGCTTCCCGAGCAGCGCAGCAATCTCTTGCGGGGCCATCGTCGCTTTTTGTTGCGCCAAATACATTCCCCACAAATAAAAGGCGATCAGCTGGGAAGTGTACGCTTTCGTGGAAGCGACGGCGATTTCCGGCCCGGCATTGGTCGTGATCACATCGTCTGCTTCACGGGCAATCGAGCTGCCGACCACGTTGGTGATGGCGAGGACAGCCGATCCGTTGCGCTTCGCCTCTCGCATGGCAGCGAGCGTATCCGCCGTTTCCCCGGACTGGCTGACGGCAATCGTCAACGTGTTTTTCGCAAACAACGGTCGGCGGTAGCGGAACTCGGAAGCGACATCCACCTCGACCGGGATTTGGGCAAGACTCTCGATGACGTGCTTGCCGATCAAGCCCGCGTGGTAGGCGGTACCGCATGCGACGATGTATATTTTCTCGATTTGCTTGACAGATTGAGACGATAACTGAAGATTAGGAAAAATAACCTTCTGTCCTGTCTCGTCGATCCGCCCTGTCATCGTATTGCGCAGAGCGCGCGGCTGCTCATGGATTTCCTTTTCCATGTAATGGGCGTACCCGTCTTTTTCCGCCTGCTCCTTGTCCCAGTCAATGCGGACGAGTTCGCGCTTGACAGGATCGTCTGTCAAAAGACTCATGACCCGCACAGAATCACTCGTCAGCACAGCCAGATCGCCGTCCTCCAAAACGTACACATCGCGCGTATGCTCCAGAATAGCGGGAATGTCAGAGCCGATAAAATTCTCGTTCTCCCCCACTCCGATGATCAGCGGACTCGCCACGCGTACCGCGACGAGCTTGTCTGGTTCGTATTCCGACATGACTCCGAGAGCAAACGCTCCGCGAATTTTCCCTGCCACTGCGCGTACCGCCGCGACCAGATCGCCAGCGTATTCCCGCGCCAGCAGGTGGGCGATCACTTCCGTGTCTGTTTCCGAGCGAAACGCGACACCCTGCTCGATCAGCTCCTGCTTGATCTCCAGGTAGTTTTCGATAATGCCGTTGTGGACAATCGAAAACTTGTTGGTCGCATCCAAGTGAGGATGTGAATTTTCATCGGAAGGACGCCCGTGCGTAGCCCAGCGCGTGTGCCCGATGCCGATGGAGCCGGATAGCCCGGATTGCTCGGTCTTTTGCACCAGCGCGTCGATTCTTCCTTTCGCCTTGCGCACGGCGATAGACTCTCCATCGCAAATCGCGATGCCAGCCGAGTCATAGCCTCTGTATTCCAGCTTTTTCAGGCCGTTGATCAAAATGGGTTGTGCTTGTCTGTACCCGATGTATCCCATGATTCCGCACATGTTCGTAACTCCTCCTTCTGCTGCCCGGCGCTGTTTACGCCAGCAAGCTTACAATCTGTTTTTCCTCCTGGATCGCTACCGAGGTGCCGATGCGATACACATTCGGATTCTTGATTCCGTCGAAGGCATTGCGTGTATCGATAATCGCGATGCCCAAATCAGCCAGCTCCTGATAGTCAAAGCATTTGTGGTTGGTGATGAGCACCATGCAATCGTACGTTTTGAACAAGTCGTAGTCATTATTAATAGAAGAAACAACTTGCCCCTTTTTGTCGAGGAAGCTTTGCGCGTACGGATCGAAATAGTCCACCTGCGCACCGCTCTTTTTGAACAACTCGTAAATTTCCAGGCCCGGGGACTCGCGCAGATCGTCGATATCCGGCTTGTAGGCCATGCCCAAAATGAGGATGCGCGAGCTGTTGATCGCCTTGGCGTAAATGTTCAGCACTTGTGCCGTCTTGTTCAGCACGTAGTCTGGCATATTGTCGTTGATCGATTGGGCAATTTCGATGAACTGGCTGTGGAAGCGATAGCCTTTTGCTTTCCAAGACAGATACATCGGATCGAGCGGTATGCAATGCCCACCGATCCCAGGTCCCGGATAAAACGGCATGAACCCGAATGGCTTGGTCGATGCGGCCTTGATTACCTCCCAGACGTTGATGCCCATTCTGTCGCACATCATCGCCATTTCATTCATGAACGCGATGTTGACGCTGCGAAACGTGTTTTCCAAAAGCTTGGACATTTCCGCCACTTTTGGCGAGGAGACCGGAACCACTGTTTTCACCAGGTTGCCGTACAACAGCGTTCCCAGCTCGATGCAACGATCCGTTGTCCCTCCGATAATTTTCGGCGTGTTGTACGTGTTGAACTTGCGATTGCCCGGATCGACCCGCTCCGGCGAGTAGCAAAGGAAAAAGTCGACACCTGTGACATAGCCGAGCTTCTCCAGCTCGCGCCCGATCAGCTCGTCGGTCGTTCCCGGATACGTCGTGCTCTCCAGAGTGATGAGCAGCCCTTGTCGCATGTACGTTTTAATTTGTTCCACGACATTCGTGATGTAGGACGTGTCCGGGTCCTGATTCGGACTGAGCGGCGTCGGAACGCAAATGCTGATCGCGTCCAGCTCCCCGATGACGCGATATTCGCTCGTTGGCAAAAAGCGCTCGGTTGCCAGGCACTCCTGCAACGTTTCATTGGCGATGTCCTGGACGTAGGACTGTCCGTTTTTCAAGCTCTCGATTTTTCCCTCGTGCAAATCAATTCCTACTACGGTGTACCCGCTTTTCACAATTTCCACTGCGAGGGGCAGCCCGACGTAGCCAAGTCCAATTACGCCGATTCTCGCTGTTTTGTCGGCAATTTTTTTCTGTAGCTCCTCGTATCTAGTCATCCCGGTTTCTCTCCCTTTTTCTTTATGAAATCAAGCGCTTGACTCTGGCTTCCAGCTCTACTGGCGAAAATGGCTTCGTCATGTAGTCGGACGCCCCGAGGGCAAACGATTTTTGCACGTCTTCTTCCAGCTTTTTGTCCGTCAGCACCATGATTTTGCTCATCGCTTCCTGACCGAGATGGCGAATTTTTTCCATCAGCTGGTAGCCGTTTAATACTGGCAAATTCAGATCGGTAATGACGAGATCAAAAGCGGCCTGGCGCAGCTTTTCCACGCCGTCTCCTCCATCGTGGGCGACCGTGATCTGGTAGCCTTTGCGCTGCAAATAGATGCGCAAAAACTCGTTGACCGTCTCATCCGGATTGACGAGCAAGATGCTCGCCTGCTCCTGCTGTCTCTGATTGCCGTGCTGCTCGTATACGCTGATGCTGCCCGGCTCGCTCTGCTCCTTCATTTCCTGGATCATTCGCATCAGCATTTGCGCTGTGGAACGGGAGCTTTCCGGGAAGCTGGCGATGTACATGCCGCCTGTCAGCAGCTTGCGCGAGAGCATGTAATCCCTGATTTGCAGGGCGTAAAAATGGGTATCTGCCAGTTTCTTCTGTTCCAGCAAAATACCGAGAATTTGCTTGTTTTTGTCGTATGCGGCATGCAACGTAAGCCCGTCTTTTAGCTGTGCCTCCATGTCCCGTTTGACCAGCTCCAGCGACTCCGCCGAAACGTTTTTGCAAGCAGCCAAAATGACGCCGCACGCCACGCTTCGCTCTTCCATTTTGCTCAGAAGCTCATAAAAAGCAGGTACGAGATTACTCATGATCAAGCCTCCAGACTGGAAATGTTTTTATTGCTTTTCGACTGCCAGCTCGTCCGGGTCATCGTTCCCCACGAATTGTTGTTCCGCAAATATTCAATGTGTCCGAGGAATCTCCAGATGACGCCGATTTGCCGATAGCCGAAAAACATGAGAATGGTATAGAAAAGCATTTTGACGATGTCCTGAAAACGGGGATAGCGTCGAAATGCGATTTCCTCTAGCAACAGGGACCCGATGCCGAGCAGTACGCCGTACAGCACGTTGAGCAAGCCGTAAATCAGAAGAACGTGGCTGTTCGTCATGTCCAAAAGCGTATAGCCGATCAGCGCCAGCAGTCCCGTAATGCGAAAATACGGATTCAATGTCTCAAACAAAATGTTGAAAGGCAGCGTTAGCATCCCGAACAGCTTGTATTTCGGGCGCAGTACCATATGCTTGCCGTATTCGATCATGTTTTTCAGGTTGCCTCGCCCCCAGCGGCGGCGCTGACTGCCCAAAATTTTCAACGAGTCGGGCGCTTGCGTCCAGCAGACGGCGTCCGGGCAAAACGCTACCCGGTACGGCAGCTTGTTTTCTAGCATGTATTTGTGCAGCTTGATGATGATGTTCATGTCCTCGCCCGGATAACCCTCGCGATAGCCGCCGACTTTGACCACGTAGTCTTTGCGGAAGACGCCGAACGCCCCCGAGACGATGATCAGGCCGTTGATCGCGCTCCAGCCGATGCGTCCGCCGAGAAACGCCTTCAAGTATTCCACCGACTGCATCATCGGCAAAAATTTGTCCGGCAGGCGAATTTCTTTGACCACGCCGTTCTCGATTTTGCAGCCGTTGGCAATCCGGATGTCGCCGCCGATCGCCACGGTTTCCTCGGGGTTTTCCATGTACACCTTGGCAATGCGAATGAGCGCATCTTTTTCCAGCAACGAGTCGGCATCAATCGAAGCGATCAGCGGATAGTGCGACAAATTGATTCCGGCGTTCAGCGAGTCCGCTTTGCCCCCGTTTTCTTTGTCGATCAAGTACAAGTTGGGGAAATCCGGGTTGTGGTAAATGCCCCTGACCTGTGAAGTGTGCAGCAGCGGCTGAACTGGCAAATGTTTGGATATCGTCAAGGAAAACTCTTGGATCAACACTTGCAAAGTATCATCCTTGGAGCCGTCATTGACCACGATCACCTCATACCGCGGATAGTTCAGCGCAAGCAGCGATCGCACATTCTCAATGATTGTCAGCTCTTCGTTATAGGCAGGCACGAGAATCGAAATCGGCGGTACGTGCTCCGAGCCGGACAATGCCTGGAAGCGCGAATAAATCGAGCTTTTCAAAATCCCCATGATGCTTTTGAACGAAAACAGCATGATGATGAAATACAAGGAATTGATCGCCATGACGTAGTAGATGGCAAACATTCCGTAGTACAGCAAAAACTCTCTCATGCGGGCCTCCTTTCTGCTTATCCTTCCATCGCCTGAACGGTGGAAATGGTTTTTTTGCACGACTTGCGGTACAAATGCAGCTTTTCATTGTAATCCAACAGCTTTTCTGTGCTTGGCTCGCC
Organism: Brevibacillus sp. FSL K6-0770; assembly: GCF_038000275.1. NCBI lineage: Bacteria > Bacillati > Bacillota > Bacilli > Caryophanales > Paenibacillaceae > Brevibacillus > Brevibacillus sp. FSL K6-0770. The sequence goes on along the minus strand of NZ_JBBOBQ010000001.1, from coordinate 1,306,290 downwards.
ACCGAGGCTGCGCTCTGCTTTTTCCAGCTCTTCCTGGATGATTTGCTGAGCCATCTCGCTTTTCGGATTGCTGCCCTCTTCCCGCAATATGTCGCACAGAGCCGAAAAGCCTTTTGCTTGCAGCTGCGTCAAGCTGCGGGCGCTGTGATGCCGCACCCACCAGTTGGCATCGCCAACCGCTTTTTTCAGGGCGGGTACGTAGTCTGCAAGCTGCATCGCCCCAATAGCTTTGACGATCAATGCGCGTATTTCCCAGTCTTTGTGGTTCAAAAAGTCTTTGATCGTCTGGTCGTTCAAATAACGGATATCGCGGCACATGAGCTTCACGGCCTTGATCCGCACCTCTTTGTCAGAAGAGAGCGCCAACCTGGACAATCCCGGCTCCAGTTCAGGCTGAGCGTGTACGGCGAAGCCGATCAACCCGATTTTGACCAATTCCGGATTTTTGTCGCGGATCCATTCGGTATAAAACGAAGTCGTGTCCAGCTGCGAGTCGCTGATCATGTCGACGATGAGCTGGTGAACGTTCTTTTTCATCCGCACGACATACTCCGCCATCTGCCGCAGGTCTTCCGCATCTCGGGCGCATTTGGCAATCGCCCTGGCAAAGATGAACAGGCTCGGATCGTTTGCCCCGCTTTTTTGCAACAGAACGAGCAAATCAGGCGCTGCCTGGCCGGATCGCATGACCCCCAAATTGTAGGCGGCGTCGACTCGCGTCCATTTCCAGCCGCTCCGCAGCCGTTCGAGATCGTGTGCAACGAGTCCCATATCTTCGCAGAGCTGGATCAATTTCTGCCTGTGGACGCCCGTAAAGCGTTCCATCAGTTCAAACAGCTTTTTTTGAATGAGCTGCTTTTCCTTTTGCGTCACCTCGCCGTAGGGCACCTTCAGGCGTTCTTCCTCTTCGCCGTAAGCCTGCAAGTAGACGAAGTAATCGCGGTATTTTTCTTCGCACATGCGTGCCTGCTTCTCTGCCGATAAATTTCGCAGCTTCAGTGCGAACAAGGCAAGCAATCCCAGCACGGTAATCCCGCTTAGCGCGTACACAAAAACAATTGCTGTCGCCAAAGGTGTTTGCACATTTGCCACTCTCCTGTCCAACGTTTAAGGTTGAGCTTTGTCTGTCACGGGAGCCTGTATCTGTTTCCATGCTTTTTGGATGATCGAATAGCTTTGCTTTTTCCGCTCGTGGTAACCGACCTGCTCCCAGGCTGGCCAGGAGTAGATCGGAAGCTGCGACACCGGATAAGGGGAAGGCAGCTCGTTTTTCCCGACAATGCTTTGCGTCGAGCGCTCGACGAGAATGGGCAAAAGCCGGATTCCTTTGCTCGTCTCTGATGAAAAGCTTTTGCCAGCATCCTTGTAGCTCATGACCGCAAGCGAACTCGGATCGGTGAATCCAAGCAGCATCCACGGCACTCTCAGCTCTACCACATCGCCTTTTGCCTGCCAGGCCGTCCGCGAGTCGTACTGCGGGTCCTGGGCATCGATCGTTCCCCGCAAAAGCTTCCCGACCAGCACTTCTTCCAGCGGATGGTACGTCTTGCTGTCGGGCGGCTCCATCTCCAGTCCCACGGCGAGTTTCCACGGCTTGAATACACCGGAATCGTCGCGCAGCTCCTCTTCCTTCACTTCAAGCATCCCGTACCGTTTCCCGTAAAGCCGCGTGTGGAAGTCGTAGTTCGCCGCAATCTGAATCTGGCTCTCCTCGGCTTTGCCCAGCTCGATCAGCGTCTCCCATCCTTCGTCCAGCGTAAGTCCGGGCAGTTGTGCCGTGTGCTTGTTGCCTCCCAGAATCGTATCGACACCGAAATACAGCTTTGCTTTTTCCGGGTCAAAAGGGTGCGCAAGCTTCGCCAGCATATACACATAGCCTTCGTCGTGCGTCATCCAGATTTCGTCGATACCGGGAACACGGATGTCGAGCTTCTGCTTCTCCTCCGGTTTGAGCTGATCCCAGTCGGAACGATCGCCATCCATGACGAGCACGCCTTCTTTGTTCGGATACATCCCCAGGACGCCGAACAACGACTCGTTGGTCAGGACGTTGAGCCAAAAGGAACGGCGATCTTCCGGCAGTTCGAAGCGCATCGTGTTCCACGTTTTTTTGAACCATTCATCCTGCCAGACGAACAGGATGCCGCCCGCGTATCCTTCCTGATGAATTTCGCGCATGAGCGCCGCGTCGATCTCGCCTTGCTGCCGCTCGGAGTGCCCGCCCTGATTGCGTCCGAGATTGCCCAGGTGAGCGATTCCGACTGACGCCGGGACACCGAACTCCGTAACCATGACTGGCATGTTTTTGTGATGCGCCTTCAATTGCCGCAAATACGCCTTGTACGTGTCGATTTGCCCTGCGTCGTTTTTCACTTGTTGCAGGGCCGGATCGTAACGGAACAAATCCGGATAGTACGGATAGACGTGGTAGGACGCGAAGTAGCCCGCCTCCCATTTCACTGGCTGAATATGCATAGGGTCCACACTGACCAAATCTTCGTGATGCAACGGTTCTCCCGGATGCGACAGCGGATCGGTCGTCACCCAGTTGGTAAACGTCATCGGGTGCTGCCAGCCGTACTTGCTTTCTTCTGTTGCGACCGTATCGACCATTTCGGCGATCCAGGTCTCAAAAGCGGTAGCATCCGCCGTGGCGTTAAAATGCTTCCCCTGATACGGCGGCAGCTTCTGGTGCAAACGGTTTGTGTTTTGCACCATGACCGGGTCCCACTCCGTTCCGGTGTGCCAGCCAATCAAGTATTTGCCTGCATTCGCCGCATATTTGCCGCTCGCCTTGCCTGACTTCTCCGGCAGAGTGACCTCGCCGTAAACAGCCCCGACCGCGTCCTTGATCTCTTGGCGAAACTGCTCGCGAATCTCTGGCAAATACGCGTCTTTTTTCTCGATCAACAACTCCTCCGGACTCCAGATGCCCTGCATCAAATAGAGCGGTGATCCTGCCTTGCTGCGATTGAACTCAACGAGCGCCTCATAAAAAGCAGGCGGGTGAATCGTGTATACGCGGATGACATTCGCGCCCATCTCGTCGATCATTGCGAACCAGCGCAAGTAGTCTTCTTTTTGAATGGGCAGCTCTCCGGGATAATGTCCTGGCAGCGACGCCCCCAGATTGACGCCTTTTGCAAAGAACGGCTGCCATTTTTCCGCTTGGAATACCTGGAGCTGATCGCCTTCTGTGCGAAACTTGATTTGGATGCCAGACGTCGTCTCCATGCTCTCGACCCGGTCTGCGTCCCAGAACCACCACACCGCGCTTACGCCTATCACCATCAGGGCCATGAGACTCGCCCAACGCTTGCGTCTATTCTTTTTTGGTTCCAATTCCCGTCAACCTCCGATAAGCTGCCGCTGCCGCGAGCGGCTGCCGGCTCTCTCGCCCAACATCACTGTCATTGTAAACATAGGGGGCAAACGGTTCCCATAGACGAAATTCACTAATGTCTCTTTTGCCTATTTGTCATGAAAATGTAATGCAAAAGCATATTCGCCCCCATCGGCCTACTTTTTTTGGTGCGAAGTCCTGCAACCCGACCGTCCATCTGACCCATATTTTTCTGACAATTAGGTATATGTGCTTGAAGTTTTCCATTTGGGAAAGGCAGGAAAAATAGTAGGTTGCTACTATTTGGAAATGACTGATTTTTGCCGATATCGTCTGATCTTTACATAAAAATTACAGGAGAAAAGTTGTAAAAGCCGTTTCGAATCGGCGAATAGCCCTACTCTTCTGTTTTTCGTGGTAAGGAAGACTGCAAAAAAAGAGGCAATCGCCGCCTTACCAGGACGGTTAGATTGCCTCTTTTTTCACGCTTATGCTGTTTGGCCAGACGAAATTACAAAGTTTTCATGCCAGGCTTCCAGTTTGCAGGGCACAGTCCGCCTGCCTGGAGAGCTTGCAGCACGCGAGTTGTTTCGTCGACGCTGCGGCCTACGTTCATGTCTGTAACGACTTGATAGCGCAAGATTCCTTCCGGGTCGATAATGAACAGTCCGCGGTGAGCTGCGCCTGTTTCTTCATCCAGTACGCCGTACGCACGCGCTGTGTCTTTGTTGAAGTCGCTCGCTATCGGGAAGTTGACTGGACCGATTCCGTTTTGGTCGCGCGGCGTTTTGATCCATGCGCGGTGAGTGTGTACGCTGTCTGTGGACACGCCGAGCACTTCGCAATCGAGATCCTCAAATTCTTCCATGTTGTCGCTGAAGGAAGTGACTTCGGTAGGGCAAACGAAGGTGAAGTCGAACGGCCAGAAGAAGAGAATCAGCCATTTGCCTTTGTAATCAGCCAGCGTCACGCGCTCTTCCAATGTCTCCAAGTTTTTCGTGGAGAGCATGTTGAAGTCTGGTGCCGGTTTTCCTACTTGCAGTTGTACAGTTTGTTGCGTTGTCATCATCAATCGCTCCTTTTCCTGTTGCGCTTTTTATAGTCAGTGGGCGTAAGTGATCGAAACAGCGGCGATGAATTACTGTGCAGTCTCTTCCAGAGCTGCCAGCGCTTTTTTGATGCGGGTCGGGTTGAAGCCGAGGATTTGCTTTTCACCGATGACCGTCAAAGGTACGGACATCACGCCGAGACGGTTCAGTTCTTGGGCAAATTCTTCTTTTTCGTCAATGTTGCGCTCTTCAAAAGCGATGTTTTGTTCGGTCAAATATGTTTTCAGTTGTTTGCAGAAGCTGCAGTTTGTGCTGGAGTATACGATTGCTTGTGCCATGAGAAAATCTCTCCTTTATAGTCGTCGATTATTTGTATTGGGGAACCACTTTGGAACGTTTGTTGATGTACTTGTCGACAGCCATCGCCGCAATCGCTCCGTCCGCCGCAGCCACGACAGCTTGCTTGACCGGAGTTTTGCGAACCTCTCCTGCTCCGAACACGCCCGGAACAGAAGACTGCATGTATTCGTCGAGGATCATGAAGCCTTCCTCGTCGAGCGGAACCTGTCCGTCCAGAAAATCCGTCCCGGGCTTGCTGCCGGACAAAAAGACGAACACACCGTCTACCGCAAGCAGCTCTTCGTTGCCTTCCGCTGTGCGGACGCGCAAGCCTTCTACTGCCTTTTCACCGACAATCTCCAAAGGTCGGGAGCGGAAAAAGATTTCCGTATTAGGCAGCTCAGGCACCTCTTCGACTCCTTGCAGGTCGCCACGCGGTACGAGGAAAGTAATTTTATCTGCAAATTTGGTCAGCGCATGCGCTTCTTCCAACGCTTCCTCCGAATCGCCGATCACAGCGACATGCTTTCCTTCATAAAAAGCGCCGTCGCATGTCGCACATGTGCTGACACCGCGACCGAGCAGCGCCTCTTCGCCTGGCAGCATCCGGTTGCGGCCTTTGGAGCCGGTAGCGACGATGACAGCCTTCGCTTCAAAAGTGCCATGCGCTGTGAAGATGCTTTTCACTTCGTCTTCTACATCGACAGCGGAAATCGTCGTCTGGATAAATTCAGCGCCGAAGCTCTCTGCCTGTCTGCGCATTTTATCCAGCAGTTCTTTTCCGGTCATTTCGCCTTCTACACCAGGGTAGTTGGCGATTTTATGTGTCAGGGCAAGCGCACCTGTGCCGGGTGCCTTGTCGATTACGAGTGTTTTCAAATTTCCCCGGGCTGTGTATATGGCAGCGGATGTGCCAGCCGGACCGCCACCAATGATGATGACATCATACATGTATGGCTCCCCCTTTCTCGCATCCAAATTATAATTATTATCAACTAGGAACATTTCTCATTTTACTAGATATAAAGTAAAAGTCAATATCTTTTTGTAATCATTTTAAATAAGCTTTTTCCCATGGAGCGATATGCCAGCCAGGCTTATGATCGCAAGAAATGTGCTACTACTCCGTATTATTTTGCGATTCCGAATTTATTTGAACGCGTTGACGAAGCTGGGCATTCAGGATAAAGTCAGCCTATCGCTTGAACGCACAAAAGCAAAAAAGCCAAAAAGCGACAAAGCACAAAAGTGGAAAGCTGTGCAGCTTGTCCGCTTTTGCTTGCCAGTCTTTGCAAGGAGTTGCCATCATGAACAAAACTATTTCCTTTTCCCAAAGTCTCTGGGTGCTCTTGATCATATTCGGCATCCTGTTTCCCGCCTTATTCTGGGGGAAAGTAGAACCACACATGCCGCTTTTTGCCGCCACGATTGCGGCAGCCACTCTGCTGCGCCTGTTCGGCGTGCCTTGGAAGCAGATGGAGGAAGGCTTGGTCAAAGGCATTCAAACCGCGATCGCCCCGATGCTGATTTTGTGCCTGATCGGCATTTTGATCGGCGTCTGGATGATGAGCGGAACCGTGCCGATGATCCTGCACCTCGGCATTTCCCTGATTTCGCCGGAATATTTTACGATCAGCGCCCTCTTTTTGACTGTGATTGTCTCGACTGTCACTGGTAGCTCGTTTACGACGATCAGCACGATCGGCGTGGCGATGATGGGTGTCTCCACTGCGCTTGGACTTGATCCGTTGATGACCGCCGGAGCGATTATTTGCGGAGCCTGTTTTGGGGACAAGATGTCTCCCCTGTCGGACACGACCAACTTTGCTGCGGCTATCGCCAATGTCTCGCTGATGAATCACGTCAAATTCATGTCGCATACCGCGATTCCGGCGCTGGCGATTACTGCGATTTTCTTCGTCGTTCAAGGGCAGTCCGCGAACGTGAGCCTCGATGCCATCCAAGCGATCCAGTTGTCTTTGGAACAAAACTTTTCGCTTGGCATAGCGACTTTGTTGCCTGCTGCCGTCGTGCTCGTCTGCTCTGCCCTGCGCAAGCCGATCCTCCCGACGCTCGTCTTCGGGATTTTGAGCGGAATCGCCACAGCTGCCCTGATGCAAGGTGTTCATTCCCCTGTCGAATGGATGAACGTCATGCAAAACGGCTTCGCCAGCGAGATCGCCAACGAAGCCGTTGCTTCTATCGTAAACCGGGGAGGGCTGTTGTCCATGACCTGGTCCCTCGCCTTGATTTTGATTGCCCTGTCTCTCGGCGGCATCCTGCAATACAGCGGTGTGTTCCACGCCTTGTTCGCAGGCATGATCAAACGGATCAAAAAAGCGGCAGGCATGGTCGGACTGGCCGGATCGTCTTCCATCCTCGTCAATGTGCTGACAGGGGAGCAATACTTGTCGATCCTGCTGCCGGGACAAATGTTCCGCGATGCGTTTGCCGAGCAAGGAATCGAGGGCCGACGTCTTTCCCGCACATTGGAAGACTGCGGTACATTGGTTAACCCGCTCATCCCCTGGGGCGTCAGCGGAGCCTTTTTCACCTCTACGTTGCACGTAGCGACGATCGATTACTTGCCGTATGTGATCTACCTGTGGATTTCGCCGCTGCTCACTTTCCTTTTTGCCCTGCGACAGCCGAAAGCCTAGCCTGTCGCATACACGGTCGTACAGTTTTTGCCTCTGCGCTTGGAGCGGTACAGTGCCTCATCGGCTGCCCGCTTCAAGCCGTCCGCCGTGTTGCTGTCGTCCGGAAACCGGGCGATGCCGACACTGACCCCGATTGGAATACAGCAATTGTCCTGAAGCAAGGGATGCAAACGCAAAAAGTCGCGAATCGCCCTCACCTTTTCTTCCGCCTCTTTCATGCTCGCCTGTGGACACAGCAGCATAAACTCGTCTCCTGCATAACGATAGGCGTTCTCTTTTTTGTCCGCCACCGTCCGCATCGCTTGGGCAATTCTGCGGATCAGCTCATCCCCGGCATGATGCCCGTACAGATCGTTCACCGATTTCAGGCTGTCCGAATCGAGCATGATCAAGGCAACCGCCGAATCCTCTTCTCCCAGCAACTGCTCCAAATCGCGGTGAAACGCCCGGTAGTTGGCAAGCCCGGTCAATTCATCCTGAAAAGACATTTGGTACATGCGATCGTACAGACGCGCCGTCTCAATCGCGCTCGCCACCTGGAAGCCGATCATTTTCAAAAGCTCCTCGTGCTCTTTTTTATAGGCAAATTCGAGATACGACTGGGCCGAGATCACGCCTTTGATTTGATTCCCCAGCATCAAGGGAACGAAAATACAAGTGTTGGTGTCGATCTCCGGGCTGCCCCAGCGGATCATTTCCGGCTCGCTCGGCTCTCCCTTCATCGTTCGGATGTGGATCGTTTGCTTCGTCTCGATCACTCTGGAGATGAGCGCCTGTCCGTACGGAATGACAAGCGGCCCGTAATTGACACCGTCGTCGATGCTGATCGGAATCCTGATCTCACTGTCGCCCTCGTCAAAAAACGCAATGAAAAACGCATCTGTGCGCATCACGCGCGAAACCAGCTCGAACGCTTTCCACAAAATCTTGTCCTCTTCAAACGTCTTCGCAAAAATGTGGCTCAAGTCGTGCAAAATCTTCATGTGCTCCGACATCCACATCATTTCGGACACTTTGTCGCGCAAGGCGCTGATTTTGCCCAGCAGCTCCTTGTGCAGTTGTCCGACATCTGCGGAAAATACTTCGTCTATCTCGACAGCGACTGCCTCGATTTCCTGCGGATCTACTGATTCCACACGGCTGAGCCAGTCGCTGTAACGCTCCAACAACTGCTTTGCATACGCTTCTTTTACGGCGTGGTCTTCATGCATGAACAACCCTCCGACTATTGGGTAGTCTTACGATTTTTTCTCATGATATCGATCGACAGCTGCACGAATTGCCTGCAAAACAGCTCCCTGGCCGGGGGCGAGGAAACGCTCCTGAATCGTCTGCGTAATTTCCTGCATCCCTGCTGCCACAGACTTGCCCACGAGCAAACTGACCAAAAACTCACTGGTCTTGTCCATCACAAAAGTAAAGCTGGCATCGCATATCACACCGTCATCCGCGTCGATGATGAGCACACAGCCGACCATCGTCGACACCTCGTACAGTGTCGTCCCTTTGGGAATTTGGGCAAACCCCGCTGTCAGCACCGTATTTCTGTTTTTCCAGTCAGCCATTTGCTTGTCCTCCCCTTCGCCGCTCGCGCCCTGTTAACTGATAATGGGCAAACATACCTCTACCGTCGTACCTCTGCCCTGGGTGCTCATGAGCCGTAATGTCCCGCGATGGTTTTCGATGATTCTGCGGCTGACCATCAATCCCAGTCCGGTTCCTGACTCTTTGGTCGTGAAAAACGCCTCGCCCAGACGAGCAAGCTGCTCCTCGGGTATCCCTACTCCATTGTCCTCAAAACGGATGACGACCTTGTCCCTCTCGCACCACAGCCGGATGACGATTTCTCCGCTGCCGGATGTGGCTTCGATCCCGTTTTTCAAAAAGTTGATGAATGCCTGCTTCAGCTGGTTCTCATCGCAATGCACCATCGGCAGCGGCGACTCCATGACCATGCGAATCGTCACTTTTTGCAGGATCGCTTCCGTTTCCAAAAGCGTCACGACGTGGTTCATCAAGTTGGTCAAGTCCCGTACCTCGAAGGCGGAAGCGTGCGGTTTGGCCAGCACCAGCAGCTCGCTGACGATCAACTCAATCCGGGCCAGCTCCGAGCTCATGATGGAAAAATACTCCTGCTTTCTCATGCCATCTTCTTGCATCAGTTGCACAAAGCCTTTCAAGGAAGTCAGCGGATTGCGAATCTCATGAGCGATCCCGGCAGCCAATTGCCCAACCAATGCCAGTTTTTCCGAGTTTTGCAAAAATTCATGCGCTCTTTTCCGCTCGGTCATATCGCGAATGAGTATGTATTTGCACAGCTTGTCCTGAATCATGACAGATGTTCCGCAGACCTCGACTTCAATGCGCGCCCCGTCCAGCCGGATCAGCTCGGCCTCGATCGGAGCCGCTGTCTCTCCCCACTCCAGCCGCTTTTGCAACTCGCGAATCAACGGCATGTCTCGCGGATGAAAAAAGGATGTGAAAGGATACGGCAACAGTTCCTCGAAACGCTGTGCCCCGATGAGCCTGATGCCAGACTGGTTGACATAGCGCAGCACGCCCTTTTCATAGACAAAAGCCGCTTCCAGAGACAGGTCCAGTATTTTGCACTGTTTGACCTCGCTGGCCTCTGCCATGGCTTGCGACATCTTTTGCACCATCGCGTAGTATCCGATCGTTGTCCCTTCGGAAAAAAACTCGCCATATGTAATATGTACGTGAACAGGCGGGCCATTCTTGCGGGAAAAATAGGTACAAAACGGCTTCGGCTCCCCTTTTACCGCGCACTGCGTTTGCAGACGCACTCTTTCCTGTTCTTCTGCAACTGCCAGCTTCCAGAACGGGTCGCCTTCCCACTCGTCTGCTGAAAAGCCTGTCAGTGCTTCGCAAGCCGGATTTCCCTTGCAAACGCTTCCTGATTGATCTAGCAAAAAAGCGGCTTGCACCATTTGATCAAAGAAGGAGCGATAGAGAAGACTGCTCCTGCATTCATTATCTACCAAGTCTTTCATTGTGCCCCTCCCCTCCTGGGACGAGAAAACGGCTACTCCACTCCGGAAATAGCCTAACCGTTCTCAAATGCTATTCATACCCAATTTTACCCTATTCCCTGGGTCGTTTCCAACCCTTGGGTTTGCGAAATGCACATAAATCTTCTTTTATATAAGTTCGATTGCTTCTCTGACCTTGTGGCCGACACGCGCCAGACGCTCTTGTGCTGCCTTGGCTGCCAGTCCTGTTTTCTGCATCACAATCGCCACTTTCACATCGCCCGCCGCTTCCGCAAGCAGTCGGTCGGCAACCGCGTACGAGACACCCGTCGCCTGCATCACAATATGTTTGGCCCGCTCGCGCAGCTTCTGGTTGGTCGCCTGGACGTTGACCATCAAATTTTGGTAGACCTTGCCCAGCTTCACCATGCTGGCTGTCGTCAGCATGTTCAGCACCATCTTCGTCGCGCTGCCCGCCTTGAGCCTTGTCGAGCCTGTCACCACTTCCGGGCCGACTGCGAGATTGATCGCAATATCCGCGCTTTTGCCAATATCCGGGTCAGAGTTGCAGGAGAGCGAAATCGTTCCCGCCTGCCGCGTCTTTGCTTCCTGAAGCGCGCCCCATACGTACGGTGTCCGCCCGCTGGCGGCTATTCCGACCACGACATCTTTTTGGCTCACTCCTGCCTCCTGCACATCTTGACAGCCCAGCTCGCGGGAATCCTCGGCTCCTTCGATCGCCTCTGTCATCGCTTTGACTCCGCCCGCGATGATTCCTTGCACGACAGAAGGCTCCGTGCCAAAAGTCGGAGGGCATTCTGCCGCATCCAGAATCCCCAGCCTGCCACTCGTACCCGCCCCGAAGTAAAGCAGCCGCCCTCCGCCGGACAAGGAGCGCACGATCATGTCGACGGACTGAGCTATTTGTGGCAGCACACGCTTCACGGCCAAGGCGACCTTTTGATCTTCTTCGTTCATCAAAGTGACGATTTCCAGCGCACTCATCTGATCCAGCCGCTCGCTTGCCGCATTGCGCTTTTCGGTCTGAAGCTGATACAAGTTCTCATCCATGGTGAGGCTCACCTCTTCTCCAAGGCTGTACCGCTTTCTCGCAACTGCTCTGCCACGCTTTCGTCCACCCGGTGGCCTGCGCGGGTCATGGCTGCAACCAACGCCCCGATCACAGGCGAAACCTCAGGGATCACAACCGGAAATGAAGCTTCTGCGAGCACGCGCTGTCTGACCAGCGTGTCTTGTGCAAGCACCCCGCCAGCGAGGACAACCGGGAGCGCTTCCTGCGTCTTTTTCAAGCAAGCATGCGCCAGTTCGCACAACGCAGCCGCCGCTTCCCGGATCAGTCCGTTCGCGAGACGGTCCTTCTGCCTTGCCGCCTGCTCCACCAGCTCACTGGCTCTGGCAAGCTGCATGCGCGGGTTGTCGTCACCGTAAATGAATGCGATCAACTCTTCCTGACTGGACACATGGTAATGGGCAAGAAACAGCTCGGTTAAAACCGTCGGCTCCCCGCGCCCGTCATGTGCGCGCAAAACGGCCGCGGCCGCTTTTTTTCCCAGATCAAAGCCGCTGCCTTCATCCCCGAGCAAATAGCCCCAGCCACCTACGCGATGCCGCACTCCTTCGCTCGTCAGCGCACACGCGATCGAGCCTGTACCTGAGATAAGAACGATCCCCGGCTGCCCCCACGTCCCGGAGTAAAGCGCCGGGATCACATCGTTGTCAAAGAACAACCGCTCCTGCCACGCCTCAGCAAACGCAGCATCGATTTTTTCCCGAACAAACGGGCGATCTGCACCGCCCAGGCCGATGAACAGGCCCGAAACCTCTTCATCCCTGATCCGGGCCTCTTGGCATACGGTTGTGACGAGCTGTTTGAGCGTCGCTTCCACCTCAGCCCAAGGACGCGACAACGGATTGGAAGAATCGCCTGTCGCGATCGTCTGCACCTGACCTCGCTCATCGCAAATCGCCGCTTTTGTCTTTGTTCCCCCTCCATCTATCCCGATAAACCATTTTTTTTCGTCATTTGACAGCACCTGCGGTCAACCCCTCCATGAACTGCTTCGACGCCAGCAAAAATACGACGATCATCGGCAAAGCAGACAATGTCAATCCGGCAAAAAGCAGACTCCAATCTGTTTCGTATTCTCCGAACAAAACCATCATGCCCACCGGAATCGTCTTCAGCGCTTCTTCCTGAATGAAAATCAGCGGGAAAAAGAAGTCGTTCCAGGCGTGGATGAAATTAATGATCACAACGGTCGCAAGCGCTGGCCGGATCAACGGCAAAAGCACCCGCCAAAACACTTGAAGATGATTGCAGCCATCGATTCGCGCCGCTTCCTCCAGTTCCACAGGCAAGGTCCGGAAAAACCCTGTCAAAATAAACACGGAAATGGGAATCCCGCTTGCTGTGTAGATGAGAATCAGCGACCAGAGCGAATTTAACAGCCCGATATTTTTCATCAGCAAAAACAACGGCACAATCCCCAGTTTAATCGGAATCATCAGCCCGATAATGAAAAAGAAATAGAGCGCCCCCGTCCATTTGTAGGAAAAGCGGGACAAGTAAAAGGCCGCCATCGCGGAAAAAACGGTGATGAGCAGGACCGACATGCCACTGACGAAAACACTGTTCAGCAAAAAGTCGGCAAAAGGCACGGCTTCCCACAGCTTTTTATACGTATCCAGACTGAAAGAGTTGGGAAGAGACAGAGGACTTGAAAATATTTCCAAGTTCGTTTTCAAGGAAGAAAGAATCATCAGGACGATCGGATACAGCGACAGTAATGCAAACACATACGCGGCGACATACGAGATCGCCTTGCTGCCCACGTTCGTTTTCACCCGCATCCCTCCCTTCACGTTCCATTTGCCACACGCCTGATCGCTCAATGCTGGACTTCACGCTTGCGCATCAAGTAGAGCGAGACGGCCGATACGGATGCGACGATGAAAAACAGCACGACAGCCAGGGCAGAACCGAGTCCGACCGCCACGTCTCCCGCCCCGCCCGCGCTGGAAAACGCCAATCGGTAAAAATAGACGGCAAGCGTATCCGTCGACCGAAACGGCTCGCCCATCGAGCCTTGCATCGCATACACCAGCTCAAAAGCTTCAAACGCCTGGATAAAGGTGAAAATGGTCATAATCGTAATCGCAGGCATGCACAACGGCAGGATGATTTTCCACAACAGCCGGAAGCCCGTAGCGCCATCCAGCCTGGCTGCCTCAATCAGCTCCTCCGGGATCGCCTGAAGCCCCGCCAAAAATATGAGCATGGCAAAGCCGATGCCGAACCAGCAGTTGATCAAAATGATCGCGAGCAGCGCCGTATCCGGGTCGCCCAACCACGGTTTGGCCCATTGTTGCAGCCCGATTTCTGTCAGCAGCGTATTCAACGCGCCATAATTCGGATTCAAAATCAATTTCCATAAAAACCCAATCACAATAACGGACAGAAGTCTCGGCATGAAGTACGCCATCTTGAGAAAAGCCGCGCCGCGAATTTTGCGGTAGATGAGAAAAGCCAGGCCAAAGGCGATGCCGTTTTGCACGATCATCTCGATGACAAAATAGTAGACGTTGTGCCCGAAAGCATTCCAGAACATTTCATGAAACGGCTCCACTGTAAACAACGTGACGAAATTTTTCAGCCCGACAAATACTCCGCGCTTGATCCCATCCCAATCGTACAAGCTATACAAAAAGGCGCTCACAATCGGGTACAGGACAAACAGCGTGTAAATGATCAGCGCGGGCAAAGGAAACAGGTGGATCAACCAGCGAGCCCGCCCCTTCGGTTGAATCGTGTGCCTGTTCATCGTACCGATGTTCTCCACCCCCTTAACAAATCAACAGGCGGGAGTTTTGCCCTGCCTTTGCCTCCCGCCTGTTGTCATCACGGCCTACTTTTTAAATGGAGGGAACCAGGTAGCGGCTGACTTTTGAATTTCCTCTGCAACCTGTTCCGGTGTGAGCTTGCCCAAATACATGCCTTGCAGTGCATTTTCCAGCGCTTGCTTCGTCGTCGGTTTGCCCTCGGCAAAATGAACGACCATCAAATACGGTGTCGAGCTGGATTGGGACAGCTCCGCCATTTTGTTCACCAACGGATCATCAGTCGACACGCCCGGCACTGCACTGATCCGCTTGAATTGGTTGGCAAACAGCTCCCCGAATTTTTTCGTCGCCATAAACTCCATGAACTTCAACGCTTCCGGCTTATGCTTCGACTTGGCGTTCACCGCATAAGAGCCGTCTACCCAAGTCGTAATGACTGCTTTTTGATCGTTGGTCGGCATCGGGAAGAAATCGAGCTGCAAGTCAGGGTTGAGCTTTTTCAGTCCTTCCAGCTCAAAGCTGCCATTGATGAACATCGCCGCTTTTTCTGTCGCAAACAGCGTGCGCATATCATTCAACTCAAGCCCAACATAATTTTCCGGGAAATAAGGGATGAGTTCCTGCATTCGTGAAATGGATTGGAGAAACTCGGGACTTTGCAAATTGCTCTCGCCTTTTAGCAGCTTGTCGATGTAACTGCTGCCGCTGTAGCTCGCTGGCGCAATGACGCCGTGACTCAAGGAGAGCAGCCAGCCTTCTTTTGCTCCAAACGAAATCGGAACGATTCCTTTTTCCTTCAACGTTTTGGCCGTTGCAATCAGTTCATCCCAGCTTTTCGGTTCCTTCAGGCCGTTTTGCTCGAAAATTTTCTTGTTGTAGAAAAATTGCGTGGAGTTCAGGGAGAGTGGGACGCCGTAGACTTTGCCGTCTTTGCCTGTCGCTGCTGCGAGGACGTCTTTGGGGAAAGCCGAGATGCCTGCGATGTTGTCCAGCGGTTCCAAATACCCTGCTTCCGCAAGCGAAATGCCCGGGGCGTATGGCCGCAACTGGAGAATGTCCGGCCCGCTGTCGCTTTGCAGCGCTGTGTTGAGAATCGTGTTGTACTCCGTCGCTTTGAACGGCTTGAAGTCGATCTTGATATTCGGATTTTCGGCCTCGAATGCTTGGATAATCGCCTTGTAGCCTTCCGTGTCCTCGACGCGCCAGCTATGCATGGACAGCGTCACTTGCTGTCCGCTCCCTTCACTTGCGCCTGGCTGAGTGCCTGGCGCGGCTTTCTCCCCTCCTTGCGAGCTGCAACCGACAAGCGCCATGGCTGCAATCAAACAGACAGATGCCACCTTGTGAAGACGGAACTGCTTCATCCGCAAACCCTCCCCCTTTTTCTTCGAACCGATCCTTCCTGCTGCTCTCGCTTTATCCAGTCAGACCGTTTGCAAAGCGGTCGTGACAGCGTCATGCAGAATAGGCCGCAGTTGCCTAAGCTGATGATTGCGCCCGAGGTGAACGGCATTGGTGAGGAAAATGACAGCAAGCTCGCGTACCGGATCGAGCCAGATGCTTGTTCCGGTAAAGCCTGTATGTCCGTAGCTGGTAGAGTGAAAATTTTGGCCGCAACTGAGCAACGTTCCTGTCTGATTCAGCTCCCAGCCGTAACCGCGACTGCCATTGGCGTGCGCCGTATGGTTGCGGACAGCCTCATCGCGCCACTGCTTTGCCAGCAAGGGAGGGTCGGCGTACAGCCAGCTTTTGGCGTACAGGCACAAGTCGTCAGCCGTCGAAAACAATCCGGCATGGCCTGCGACGCCTCCCATGGCGAATGCTTTTTCATCGTGCACTTCCCCGCAGATGTACGCGTCTGTGAGCGAACAATACTCTGTTTGCGCAATATTCGGAAAACATCTGGCACTTGGACGGAAACAGGTGCGTTCCATTTTCAAAGGAGCAAATACGCGCTGCGTGACAAACTCATCCAGTGGCTTCTCTGCCAGTTTTTCAATGAGCAAACCGAGCCAGATCATGCCGAGATCGCTGTAAACGACCTGCTCGCCTGGCTTGTAAAGCAACGGCTGGCGATACAAAAGCCCCGGCAGGTCAATGTCGCTGTTCCTTGTGCGCACCTCCAGATCAGCGGGCAAACCGGATGTGTGCGTGAGCAATTGCCCAATCGTAATCTCAGCCTTATCTGCTGGACAATCCGCAAAAAAGGCGCCAATCCGCTCATCGGCCGCAAGCTTTCCGTCCTGCATCAAGAGCAGCACGGCGGGCAATGTCGCCGTCACCTTCGTCAGGGACGCCAAATCGAATAACGTGTCTTTTGTAATCGGTTGGCCGCAAGCTACACTCGTGGCGCCAACATCGAGAGAAAAGCAGGTCCGCCCTTCCCGTACGATGCGCAGGGCGGCTCCCGGCAACAATTTCTCGTCGATCCAGCTTTGCAACAATGTTTCGATCGCCTTCATGCTTTCCCCTCCTTCCGCTGTCAATTGGATGAACGCTTCGTACGGCTGACAGCCAGCCTGGTTTTTTCCAGCAATGGTATGACCTCTTCCTGCTTTCTGCTGACCATGGTCATGAACAAAATATCGATGACATTCAACTGTGCGATGCGTGATGCCATCGCTCCGCTGCGAATGCTTTTTTCGACCGAACTGGTAAAGAGCCGAATGTGGGCCAGCTCCGCTACGGGAGAAGGGCCGAACTTGGTCAGCGTAATGACGGTAGCCCCTTGCTGTCTCGCTTCCGTCAGCGACTGAATGATGTCTTCTGTCTGCCCGGAATAAGAGATGCCGATCACTACATCGTTTGGCGTCAAATTGACTGCCGATGTCAATTGGGCGTGAAAATCGGAGTACGCCTCGCACCACAGATTGATCCGGCAAAATTTTTGCTTGATGTCATCGGCAATGACGGCGGAAGCTCCCACGCCGTATACATCTATTTTTCTCGCTGTAGACAGCGCTTCGACCGCTCGCTTCACTTCCTCGCTTGATAAAACCGAGAGAGTGTCCTGGATCGACTGGATGTTGTTCCAGCTGACCGCCTGCATGATCGATTCTACCGAGCCTTCCATCATGATTTCCTGATAGCTCGTGGGAGTCGTCTGCTTGTTCAGATCGCCCGCGATTCGCAGCTTCAACTCCTGATAGCCTTTCATATTGAGCGAGCGAGCCAGACGAATGATCGTCGCCTCGGACACTCCGCTCAGCTCCGCCAGTTTTTGCACCGACAGCTTCACCACGTCTTCCGGGTGAGCTACTATATACTCTGCCACCTTGCGTTCGGATGGTTTCAACTCATCCAAAATCGCCTGCAAGCTGACAAGTCCTCCGTTTAACATATGCGCCACCGCTTTCTTCCTCCGAATCTTACTTCCATTTTATGTAGCATTATTTCCTGCGTCAATTGTTATCTAATAAACAATATTACAGAAACCTGCAAATCAGCACTGCTTTTCCGCCCGATGCTGTTTTTTCACGGCAAATCATCCTTGACTCTGCCGTGGCGTGAAGCTTTACGCTAACAACCGAACAAGATACCAAGGAGGAAGCGGAAATGAAAACATTGCTGATTAAAGGCTGCCACATCATGACGATGGTGGAAAAGGAAAAGCCGTGGATCGGAGACATTTTGATCGAGAATGGCCGGATCGTCCGGATGGCGGAAGCGATTGAGGCGAGTGCAAGCACCGGCACCGTGATCGAGGCGAAAAATAGGATAGCCATGCCAGGGCTGATCAACGCGCACAACCATGCCAGCATGTCGCTGTTGCGCGCTTTTTCCGACGACCTGAAGCTGATGGATTGGCTGGACAAAAAAATGCTGCCTGCCGAGGCGCGCATGACGCGAGAAGACGTCTACTGGGGAACGTTGCTTGGCATTGCCGAGATGATCGCATCCGGCACGACTGCTTTTGCCGACATGTACGTGCACATGGATGCTGTCGCCGAAGCGGTGCAGGACAGCGGAATCAGAGCTTCCCTGACTCGCGGGCTCGTCTTTTTGCAAGATGACGGCGGCCGCCGCATGACAGAAGCCCTCGATTTGATTGATAAATGGTCGGGTGCAGCAGACGGCCGAATCACGACCATGCTCGGGCCGCACGCGCCTTACACGTGCCCTCCGCAACCGCTGCAAGAAGTATCCGCCCTGGCCAGAAGCCGGCAAATCCCGTTGCATATTCACCTCGCGGAAACGCGCGAAGAAGTGGCCAAAATCCGCGAAAAATACAACCAGACTCCTACCGAGTATTTGCACGAGCTTGGGGTGTTCCACGACAATCACGTCCTGCTCGCCCACGCTGTCCATCTCGATCTGGAAGACATCGGACGGCTTCGCGGCATGCGCGGCGGTGTCGCGCACAATCCCGTCAGCAACCTAAAGCTCGGCTGCGGCATCGCGCCTGTGACGGAACTGCTCTCGCAAGGTGTCACAGTCGGAATGGGTACGGACGGAGCAGGAAGCGCCACAACGCTCGACATGTTTGCCGAAATCAAGGCGGCATCCTGGATGCAAAAGCTGCACTACGGCGATCCGACTGTCCTGCCTGCCGAGCAAGTTTTGCGCATGGCGACGATTGAAAGCGCCAAGCTGCTGCACATCGATCACGAAGTGGGCACACTTGAGGTCGGCAAGCGGGCTGATCTCATCCTGATCGATACGAACAAGCCGCATCTCTCTCCCCTCCACGACTTGCATTCGCTCATCGCTTACAGCGCTACCGGAGCAGATGTCGATACGACCATCGTCAACGGGGAAATACTGATGCGCAACCGCGAACTGACGCTCATTTCCTGGGAAGAAATCCAGCGGGAAGCCGCTGTGCGGGCCAAGCGACTCGTCGAAGGGCTGTAAGCCAAGCAGCGCTCAGCGCTCACAAATTCAGCACACAGAACGAAACAGCCAAGTAGATGGCAAATACGCTCCATTGCAAATACGGAATCAAGAGCGAGGAAGCGATTTTGTCCAGAGGACGGATCGCTCTGATCAGGACCCATGTCGAGTACAAAATCAGGAGCGTGTCGACAGCGGCAAGAAACGGGAGCTGCAAGCCATAGAACAAAAGCGGGAACAACTGATGAAAAAACCAGTTGATTCCATATAATAGAAGCAGCTCCCGGTTCATTTGTCTGCGCCGAACCGAAAGAACGACAGAAGCGGCGATGAGCGCATGCAAAAGAAACCAAACCGTTCCCAGCACATAGTCGGGTGGCGTTCCGTCAGGCTTGGCTAATGAAGCATACCAAGCCCCACCTACTGGAAAGGCGAAGCTCGCCAGCGAATAAAGGACAATGACAGTGAAAAATAGCAAAACATGATGCAGCGTACTCATTCAGACAACCCTCTCCTTTTTGCCAAGTTGCCTTTCCTATGTTTCTATGTCTATGAGAGTCGCTACCATTTTCATGCCGTATTTTCAAAGATAGTCCCTTGCTCTTTTTTCAGCGTCAAGTTTAGAATGCGTATTGCCTGATAAAAGGAGGCAAGCAAATGAACAGACCTCTCGGAGTAACCTTAATCGGCTATTTTTACATATTTGGTGCAGTCGTGCTGCTCGTCACAGCCGTAATGTGGCAAGCAGATGCCAGTGAAATCGGGCTTGCAGACAGATTTGGCGTCTCGCCCTTCCCGGAACAACTTTTTCGAGTGATCGTGGCTATTGCTGCTCTGATCGGCGTCTATGGCTACATGCGGCTACAAAAATGGGGTTTCTGATAACTCCTGGCAAAACAAGAAAAACCGCTTGTCCCTTTTTCGAGACGAGCGGTTTTTTGCAATCGCAAAACAAGTGCTCAAGCTACGGCAGACGCAAAATCTCTCCCGGCTTGAGCGCTTTGCCTCTGATATCCTTTTCGGCCAATGTCGCAACAAAGGCGTCTCCATCCTGCTTGATCGGCTGGAAGGTGTCATAATGAATCGGCACAACGTAGTCGGCTTCGATCCACTCAGCAGCCTTCACGGCATCCTCCGGCCCCATCGTGAACACGTCTCCGATCGGCAAAAACGCCAGATCGATGTCGTGGGAATCGCCGATCAGCTTCATATCCCCGAACAAGCCTGTATCTCCCGCGTGATAGATCGTTTTGCCGCCCAGCTCGAATACGAATCCGCCCGGCATGCCCATGTAGACGATTTGCTGTTGGTCATCGAGCACCACGCCCGAGCTGTGGAACGCCTGTGTCATTTTGACTTTGCCAAAAGGCAGCGTCACCGATCCGCCCAAATTCATGGAAATCGTTTTTACTCCTTGCCAGCCAAGGTATGTAGCAAGCTCATGCGTCGCAACGATCGTGGCATCGTTCGCTTTTGCCAGTTCCACCGCATCGAGAATGTGGTCCTGATGTCCGTGCGTCAGCAGGATGTACTGGACGTGGATGTCTTCAAGCTTTGTTTTTGCCAGCGGATTTCCCGAAATAAACGGGTCAATCATGATCGAATGACCTTCACTGGTCAACTGCACGGAAGAGTGTCCGTGAAACCGGATTTCCAACATGGTATCCCCTGCCCTCTTTCATTATCGTTTTGTACTCTATCATGTTACCACGTCCAGGGGTGGGAATAAAATCCACCTGAACAGTTGCTGCCCAAAAAGAGAAGAGGCCGCCGATTGCTCGACAGCCTGAGGAACAACTTTTTTCTTGCCAAGACTTCCTTGGAAGCTTAGCAATCGTGGTCGTGTTCTGTAACGGCAATGATTTTCGAATCACGGATGATAGTGCGGCGATTATTATCGTGTTCACGCAGGATGATCGTGCTGGATTTCACTTCAACCAGCTTGCCGAAAAAGTTGCCATTCACAGTCTCAACCTTTACATTTTTCCCTTCGAATCGTTTCACCTGGTCTCTGAATGCCATGGTCAATCCCTCCTTCTGTAAGCATCCTATGTACGTTTGGCATAGCCCTACTGAGCAGATGCACAGACAAACAGAAAATGTACTTGTACCCGTCCGTCATTTGTCCCGATTGCCGCTTTTCCCGTCAAATAGACAAGTTTTTCCGCCAGTTGGCAGAGCCGGACAAACAGTCGTGCACGAGTTTCGAACGCTGCTGGAATTTGTCGCACGATTCCAAAAGGATTTCCCTTTTGGCGCACAGAAAAGGGTTAGAAAACGTACGAACGCACTCTGCGTCAGGAGGGGTAAACATGGGAGACGTCATTGAGCTTGTTGCCAGAGAACGGACTTACAGCGGCAGGGAAGTCGCCGAGATGCTGGGAATTGGCGCGAGCACCTTGCGCAAATGGAGCATGCTCTTAGAACAGCACGGCTACTGGTTCCTGCGGGACAGCCAAAACCGCCGCGAGTATCGCCAGCTGGATGTATCCTGCATGAAACGCTTTTATCGGCTGACCAAAGATCAGCTCATCCCCCAGGAAGAAGCCGCGCAAATGATCGTCAGCCAAACCCAGGTGGAAACGACCCGAAACGAAACGGCTGTCGCGGTTGCCCTCGCTCCTGTCACTCACCCTGCCGCAAATGAAGACGCCCTGGACGCCCTGGAAGCACTGGAAGCCATCGATGAAAAGCTGCACGCACTGGCGCTCCACGTGAAGCAACAGGACGAGAACCAGCAGGCATTGCTCGCCCGTCTGGAAAAGCAGGAAGCGTACATTCGCACCAGCTTGAAGGAGCGCGACCGCCGCCTGACCAAAGCAATGAGCGACATCATGGACGCCAAGGTGCAGTTGGCAAAAATGCAGGACGCCGAGCGGAAAACTTCTATTTGGCATAAGCTGTTTCGGCTGAACTAAATGTAATGGTAGATAGCTGCTGCTTGGCAAGCTGGCGGGGGACGGTTCTGCGGTTTCGTTCATTTGTTCGTGAGGCAAATGCAAAAACACTCTGACTCGCCTCGGTGCGGGAGGGCGGTAGAGTGTTTTTTGTTTTGGTCGTTAACTGTTACGTTGTGGGGCTGGTCATGATAGGTGATTGCGCATGCGCTCCAGGCGCGTTGCTGATCATTGGATGTATTTTTCATCTCTTCCGCCAGTTCGATTCTGGCAGACAGCTTGCCGCTCCATCGTCCATTCAGGTAGCCTTCCCTTTGCCCTCGCTGTCTCTCCGGTGAAATTTCTTGATGCGAGTCGTTTACGATTTCAATGAACCACTGTTTATCTGTCTCCTGCGAAGAGTCAAACCTGACGATCCCTTGTCATTTATTTGGCACTCTTGTGCAGACATTTGATAATGTTCTAAAGCCAGTTTGGCACCACCAGGAGGGACTCAGAAGCTGACGCCAGTTGAGTACCGACATCAGCTTGCTGCCCAGGACTTTTTTCAATGTCCACTAAACAGGGCTTGACCACAACTCGACCTATTCAGATACCAAAAGACAGGTGGAGAAAATAAATGAAAAAGCTTTCCATAACGGTACTTTCAAGTATGTTAGCTGTGTTACTGGGAGTGGGTTCTGTTGTCGCTCTGAACGAATACAAAAAAAGCGATCGTCAGGAAACCACTGCTTTAAGCCCAGCCTACAAAGAAAAAGACAAGCTGATGAAGAAATCGGATCTGATTGTGACAGGCTTTGTTCCCGAACAATATACGGAAGTAGAAGTAGAACTGCCTGACGAAAAAGGGCTTTATGAAATTTCACGCGTGTACGAAGTCAAAGTGGCAGAGTCCGCCAAAAACAACAGCAACCACGCTCTTAAAAAAGACGAAATGATTGAGCTTTACGTTCCAGTTGGATTGAAACAAAAGAAAAGCGGTAAATTTCTTCCTCTTGTCGAAGAAGAAAAAATAAAATTGGAGGCAGGGGAATATTTACTCTTTCTTAAAAGCACCCACTCAGATTTATACGGGAAAGAAATTTATCAGCTGACAACTCCCAACCATATATACAAAAAGAACGGCGAAAAATACGAAAACATCGGCTCTTCCCTTGTTCCAGTAATAGAAGCAAGAGAGCTTTCCATTGAATAGTTTTGCCACAGCAAAAACAGACACGTCACATGCACGTGTCTGTTTTTCTTGCAACAACTCCCCGCACCCGAACCGGAACTTGCACGCTTATAGTAACTTGGATCTGTACTTCCTTCCATCATCTTCCCAAAAGCATAAAAATTCAAGCGTTTAAGTACGTACAAGCATATTAGAGGAATATCATGCGGAGGTGATGAGGGTTAAGTTCTTTCGGAGTGTGCCGCCCGATTCATTTGGCACTGGGTGTGAAGGAGAGATAGGGAATGTAAATTTTTTTGTGTAAATGGGTTTTTAACGGGTGGACAGTTACGTCAACGGCTTTACATGGAGTGGCGGGCATGATAGGCTCGCTTGCCATGCGATGCATATTTTACTGGCATCGCCCAATCGCAAGAAATCATGCCCGCAGAGGCTCCATGTCAAGCCGACTCAACAGTTGATTATGCGGACAGTTCCCCTTGCAATCGATCTCCAAAATGGATGGCAAGTTGCGATATACATTCTTTCCAACTCCGAAGCGGCATAGTCCATTTCTTCGATGCCTCAACGGTAGCCAGATAGATGATTTTCCGTAGAGCATCGTCGGATGGATAAGCCGTTTTTGTCTTTGTGACCTTACGGAGTTGCCGATGATAGCCCTCGATGATATTCGTCGTATAAATCATCTTGCGTATCTCTGGGGGATAGCTGAAATAGGCGGTCAGTTCGAGCCAGTTGTTTTCCCAGGAGCGAATAATGATGGGGTACTTCTTTCCCCACTTGTCTTTGAACGTAGAAAAAGCAGTCTCAGCTTCTTCTAACGTAAGGGCTTGATAGACTTTCTTTAAATCTGCCAAGACTAACTTTTCTTCTTTGAACGGAACATATTTCATAGAGTTACGAATCTGGTGGATGACGCACAGTTGAATTTGGGTTTTCGGAAAAGCAGCATGGATCGCCTCAGAAAACCCTGAAAGACCGTCCTTGCAGGCGATGAGAATGTCTTCTACACCACGGCTTTTCAGCTCTGTACACACATTGAGCCAGAAGCTTGCACTTTCGTGCTCGCCGATCCAAATGCCCAAAATGTCCTTATGACCAGACATAGTAATGCCAAGAACGCTGTATGCTGCTTTGTTAACGATACGATTCTCTTGCCGAACTTTGAAGTGAATGGCATCAAGAAACACGATCGGATAGACTCGATCAAGTGGTCTACATTGCCATTCTGCCACCATCGGCATAATCTTGTCGGTTACTTTACTGACCATCGTAGGAGACACGTCGATCCCATACAGATCCTTCATGTGTTCTTCAATATCGCGAGTAGACATACCTTTGGCGTAGAGTGCGATGATTTGCTCCTCCAAGCCATTTGTGGTTGTTTCATGCTTCTTCACAATGTGAGGTTCAAATTCGCCGTTGCGATCACGGGGGACACGAATTTCTGTATTGCCGAACTTTGTTTTCAGCGTCTTTTTGCTATACCCATTCCGACTATTTCCTGAATGATCACCATCGGCACTATGTTTGGCATAGCCCAAATGGTCATCCATTTCTGCTTCAAACAACTGCTGGATGGTGTCACGGAACAAATCTTTTAGCATGATGTGCACGTCCTCGATGGTTCGGCAATCCTTCGCTAACTCCTTGATGGTCATGTCTCTCTTGTCTTGCATAAATGATCATCTCCTTAATGGGAAGTTTAACCATTTACACAAAACTTTTTACGCTCTCGAGAGATAGAGAAGGTGGCAACTATTCAGCTACCACCCTCTTGTAATTATTTGTTCATTGCTTATTCTTTAACATCTATTTATGTCTACATCCAACACTTCAATTTCGTCATGATTTTTAAGTACACTTTTAAGCAGCATGGTTAAATAATAATCAAGTTTAAACTCCTCTCGTTCAACATCACATATATTGTCATTTGGCAAAATTGATAATACATAACCTTCTGTTTCACCAAATCCTTTATACCCTTGTAATACCACGCTCAGACCTAATAATGGAGATGAGATGAATAATGCTGGTACCTCATCATAAATTCTCTTCTCCTTCCCTCCAAATTTTAATCCCCCTAATATTTCCTTAGAAATAACGTTTCCTACTTCCTCTATTTCCAAGTTCGATTTTATTGTAACATCGCCCACGAGATAAGGTAATTTATCCATTCATGTCCTCCCTATTTAAATAAATTGTATCCATACGGTTTAACCTTTTGTTCGAACTCTGCCTCTGTCCAAACCCTAAATGTAAATGGTTTTCCAGGTTCCGTGCGATATCCATCAAAGGATTTTTTAAATACCTTCTCCAAGTCATCACATATAGCACCTAATTCCTTAAACCTTCTCGCATCCCTGAAAACAACGTTAGGGCCAAACTGAGAAGCCAATTTATCACTTACGATGAAAGCATCTACGTCAAAATCATTCGGGTCAAAAGGGCCCCCAGTGGAATATTTGGTGCCAGTTGCAAGAGACCCTCGATAACCAACTTTTGCATCGGGATATAGCTTTTTAATTTTTGTTACATAGGTAGTCATAATGTTGTAAACACTTTTAGCTATATCACACCATCCAATATTATGAACCCAAATGCCCAAGTCACTTACAAAGTAGGTATGGAAGTCAGCAACAGTAAAATTATATACCTCAACTGGCTCATCATGCTTAACAATCTTGATGTTGTCAATCGTCAAGGTATTCCCGTTACTCTGCTGTAACTTATCCCCCACCTTCAAGTCTGCCGCCAGTACCCAGCCTTTGCCTATTGCCCAAAACGGATGGTTATCGGTTGTCTCAATGACTTGGTCGCCTACAGTGAGTTCATAGATGATCTCCTTATCATTTCGATACAGATGCGTAACTACCTTGTAAGCCTGCTCACCAGTTTCTTCATTCTTGGAAAGAACCTTATCTCCGACTTCAATGTCTTCGATATTTTTCTCCCCTGCGTCTGTTAAAATCTTTGTGCCTGCTGTAAAGCAGTTGCATTCAAATAGATCATCAATGGTCTTACCCGCTTTCTTGACTAGCTTTCCACCACTCTTGGTCAAGCGAAGCACAGGAACCGCGGCTGCACCAGTCTCATATATAACAATATCTCCATTAAAGAGAAACTGAGCAAACTTTCCATATTTATCCCGCCCAGTCGCTCTTCCTGAATGGATGTAATAAACTAACTGATTCGTTAACTCCCCTTTCTCTTCTAGCACTTCTCCACCGCCAACGTTTACGTTGAGAGAAACATGCACGCTTCTGTTCAGAATCACTTCAAAAGCAATGGCAGACATCAAGAAGTCTTCATTGTACGCACCCGTGATCGGGCCATCGTAGAACAGCATCGCCTGTAGGTTCTCTTGTGCTTGACGGATCGTTGCGCTTGGAATGGTGCTATTGTAGCGAGAGATTAAATATTGGATATCAAGCTCTTCATTCGGGTTCGTATTCACAACGCTTATTGGCACAAGAATTTGATATTGTTGTGCATCGGAAGCTACGACTTTAACAAAGTAGACGCCACTTTCAGCCCGTTGTCCGGGATTCCCTTTTGTGTAGATGCCATTCCAACTAAACGTATGGTATCCTGCTGGTTGGTTTGTTCTGGTTTCTTCATAGACAGGTCTTCCCTGCTTGATTACCTGAATCGTTACGCTTGGATGCGGATTTGAAAATCTCCATTGTACAGTTACTGATTTTTCAAAACCTGGTGTTGTATCCACTGCGAAATTACTGGAAATTCGTTTTGGACCATGAAAGCCTGCCTGATAGTTTCCACCGATTTCGGTGGACAATAGCGAAATGCCAGACTTTAATTGGGCTTGCGTCTGGCTTTTATTCCAAACTACTTTTGCATAATAGGTCCCAGCCACTTCCGTAACAAACAACGTGTCTTCCTCATTCGCGTGGAAGGTTTTAAGCTCTGTTCCTTGTGAGTCCTCCAAGATGAGCATGTTATTTGTCACATAAAGGTTCATGTAAGCCATTTCTTCAGCCGTGAGCACAAAGTAGTCAACGTCATAGGGAGAAGACAATTTGTCCGTATAAATTTCATCCCATTCAGCCGGAATGGCTGTTTCTCTCGTGCTGTCCAAGTCTTCTTCAAATGTAAGTCGAGACTGCAAGGCAGATGCTGTTGTTTCAAGTTTAACGTAGTATGTTGTATTCGCTGTTGCGTCCCATTCGACTTTTGAAAATTTGGTGCCAAAAGGACCACCGTGATCGTCGTTGCTTGTCACTTCATTCTGCAAATTTACATCCGAATAAATATACAGTCTTGTATCTTGTTCAAGTCCATTATTTAAATACGGAGACGAAAAGATCCGGTGCTTACCAGAATGGTCCGGCGTCACTTTAAAGAAAGCTGCTGTGCGATTATTTTTATTTACATCCGTAAATGCATCGACACTCAAGTTCTCAAACTGCGGTTCATTGCCGCTGTCATTTGCGATTTGAATATGATCGTAGGAACCAAAAAAAGTGATCGGAGCTGCTGATGTTACGGTTACTTTAATCGCTCCACCTGCCGGAACTTGAAGCGAAGTAAGCGCTGAGTTTAACTCGCTGGAAACCAGGGAACCCGCGCTATCGTAGATTTCGTAGTCGTATCTCTCCACCACATTGATCGCATCGTATCTCAGTAGTTGGCTCTCCAGCAAAGATTTGTTTTTAAATGCAAGGTTCTGGCCTTGAACAACGGTTTCTCTAATAATTGCAGGCTGTGTTCTTTCCAAGCCAACAAAATCCGAGGTGAAGGCTTCTAGCATGAGCGGATCATTGGAATGATTCGTAATGATCAATTTGCCACGCGGCGGAACTTGCATGGTAGAAATGGTCGCATCCATATCTTGTGAACGGATAGACCCATCCTGATTCAAGATCACAAAATCAAACGACTTTGCTCCATTGGTACGGATATCTACACTTTGTTGCTGATCGGTTTGATTCACAAACTCATACGATTGAGTGTTCTCCAAAGTCTTTTGAATGATAGAGGAGGCACTCTGCAATTCCGGCCGAAATATTTGTTCGTATCCGCTAAAAGTAACGGGCTCCTCTGATGTGACTGTAGCAAGGATAGTTGCATTCGCAGGGATGTTTCGATAGGAAACAGTGGCATTATGATGAGCAGATGTAACCGTTCCGTTTTCCATCAACTGGTAACTAAACTTGCCTCCACTGCTAATGGTGAGCAAGTCTGCATTCGCCTTGCCGATGTTCGTTACCGAGATACTGCTTCCTTTGCTGAGCTTCTGTGTAAATAGAGCAGGTCTCGATGTATCTTGCCCGATAAAATAAGATTTGAATGCCCGGAAGGTTACAGGCAACTCTGATGTTGCGGTAACGACAATCGTTCCACCTGCAGGGACAACTTTGGAAGATACGCCTGAATCAATATCCTGATATAACGGGTCCCCGCTGCCGCTATAGATGGCATAGTTAAAAGTTCTTTTACCGGACGAATTTAAAGTCCCATCTGTATCTATGCTTTGGTTAGAACCTGACGTATTTACGAAAATATAAGATTGACCATTGTCCAACGTTTTCGTAATGATCGAATCCGCCGAAGTAAGGTCTTGCAAAATATCATAATAACCGGTAAAGGTAACAGGCGTATCACTGATTGTGGTTGCGATCAGCTTGCCACCAGCAGGGATGGAGAGAGAGGTATTTCCAGAGTCATAGGACTGTTGATAAGTAGATCCATCACTTTTTAACAACTGGTAACTGTAGCGTCTGCTGCTGGAGCCGTTTACCAAAACGGTCGTGCTTTCCGTTGCCGTATTGAATAGTTGAATCGTTTCCTCTTTTTTGAGTGTTTTTTTGATTAATGCCGGATGATCGTTTCTTTTCCCACTAAAGTAGCTTGTGAAAGCCTTAAAGGTAACGGGAATAGCTGACGTGGCAGTAACGACCATTTTCCCGCCAGCAGGGATCGTTTTGGAAGTAACCGTTGCATCGGCATCCTGGGCATGAGCGCTACCATCTGCTTTATATATGGCTGAATCGTATGTCTTCTTGGCACTGGACGAGTTTGAAGCGTTTGTTTTAATGACGTGGGTAGCCGTATCATCAAGATTTTCAAAAAGATAGGATTCCCCTGCTTCCAAAGTTACGAAAAGTAATGCATCGCTTACAGGTTCTTCGTCGTTAAAGTCATAATATCCAGCAAACGTAACGGGATCGTCGGCTGTCACTGTAGCGATGATTTTCCCGCCTGCGGGTATCGTTACGGTACTGGAAGCATAATCATAGGCTTCGGTTGATAAAGTACCATCTTCTTTATACGTTTGATAACTAAACTCTTTTGCTACACCTTCCACCTTGATGGAATTGTTAACCTCCCCGGTATTTACAAACGAGAAACTCTCTCCTGACGACGCTTCTTTTTTTACTAATGCCGGAGTAGTGCTCGCTTCAGAGATGACTTGACTGGTAGTAAAAGTGAAAGTAACGGGGTTTGACGAGGTAACTGTAACAACCATGTGCCCACCGGCACGAACGGACCTGGAAGTAGACTTTGAATCCGTATCATAATCGTAACCGGATCCGTCTGGCAGGTAGATGGCGTAATCGTACGTATTTGTACTCGTTGCGTTAGATTTTATGTACGTGGCATTCGTATGGATGTTCGTGAATTTATAAGACTCACCCTTTGATAAGGTGATGGATCCATCGTAAGCTGCTGCTAGTGCAAACTCTCCTTTTACCGAGGCTTCTTCTTCAAGATTAGCAGGCTCTGCTTCGGGTGTTTTTTCTGATGACGTGCCATCAGCAATCTCTTCTTCTGTATCAGTCTGGACAGGTTCTTCCGGAGGGGCAGTGCCCGGATTCGTCTTGCTTTCATCGACGGATGAAACAACTTCCTGAGCCAAGGCCGTATTGTTAAAAATGAGTGGCTGGCTAAAAATACCGATTGGTTCTAGCAATAGGCAAAACATAACAAAGCAGCATAAAAGTCGCTTTAAGTGAACCAAACCTTACACATCCCTTCCTCTTTTTCCAATTAATTGATATGCAAACTTGATTATACGCTTAATGAATCTGAGTGCAAGATGATTAGCTTTTCACATCAAAAACAGACACGTCACATGTACGTGTCTGTTTTCTAACAAATCCCTGCCCCCAAACCATAATTTACCGCCGCGGCGGGAAGAGAACGATTCGATCATCCTGCAACTCGATCCGCAGCTTGCCGTCTGCCTGGATCGCCTGGAGGTACTCCATCGGGATTTGCAGCCGTCCAGCCTGGTCAAGCACTGCCCATTCTTCATGGGAATCCGCCTCTTCTCCTGCTGAATCGCCGCTGTCCTCTTCTGTTCCTTTTCGTCGCAACAGCTCGCTGGACGTCTTTCCGTCCCGGATCGCTACGACGCGATCCACCTTGCGCGCAAGCTCCAGGTCATGCGTCACGATCACGACGGTAAGACCGAACGAACGGTTCAGCTCCTGAAACAAATCGAGAATAATCGCCGCTGTGCGGGTGTCTACGCTTCCCGTCGGCTCGTCAGCCAACAGCAGCTTTGGGTTGTTTGCCAAAGCAATGGCGATCGCCACTCGCTGCTGCTCGCCACCGGACAGCTCGCTCAGCTTGTTCTTTTTGCGATGGCCCAGCCCGACCAGTTCCAGCAGTTCGTGCGCCCGCTCGCGTTTTCGCATGCCGCGAAGCAGCATCGGCATCTCTACATTTTGCAAAGCCGAGAGATACGGGATCAGGTTGCGCGCGTTGTTTTGCCAGACAAAGCCGACCGTCTGCAAACGATATTGCACCAATTCCCTCGGCGTCAACCGAAACAAATCCGCTCCCGCGACCGACAGCTTTCCGGCCGAGGGACGATCCAGTCCCCCCAGCATGTTCAGAAGCGTTGACTTTCCGCTCCCGCTATTTCCGATAATTCCCATCAATTCTCCGTTCTCCACACGCAGATCCAATCCTTGCAGCGCCACTACTTCCAGATCGTTAGCCTTGTAGATTTTAACCAAGTTTTCGCACACAATCATCTGCTTAGTCCTCCCCCAGCTTGACGGCCTGGTGAATCTGCATGCGCGACAGCAAAAACCCTACAATGCCGATTCCGATAGCAAGTGTCACCGCAATAAACGTATAGATCACTTGCTCATCTTGCGGCATCGAGACGACGGTAAAGGGCGGCACTTGCTTGTCTGCATGCAAGTAGAGACGCAGTGCCGGCAAAAACAGGATGTTGGACAGCTTGCCTGCCGCCATTCCGATCGCAAAAGCAAAGCCGAACGTCAACAGCTGCTCCCAGGCCAGGATGGACAAAAGCTGCCTGAACGGCATGCCCATCGCGCGGAACACGCCGTATTGCAATTTCCTTGCTCCCAGTGTCAGTACCCAATACATCACGTACCCGATAAAAGTAACGAGCATCGACAGCAAAAATCCGAGCGTCAGCGAGCCGTTCAGTCCGAGGTAAAAGGCGTTGTTTTTCACCGTGATCAGCTGCTGCCTGGCATTGTCCAGCATGGCGAGCTTGACCCCGCCTTGGGCCAAACTTTTGTAGAGCGACTCGGAGGATGCCCCAGCCTTCATTTTGATCCAGACCTCATAAGGCTCCAGCCGAATCTTGTCCTGGACAAAAGGCAAGTTGGCCACAGCCAGGTACTGTTCCTGCATTTTGCTTGTATACGTGCTTTTGACTGGCGCCGGACTCCATCCCGGCCAGTAGTCGACGATCGCATATACAACCATCTCAACCCGGCGCGAATTGCCCCATCCCATCAGGATCGTTTGCCCCTCCACAACGTGCAGCTTGTCGGCGAGCGAACGGGACAACAAAAGCGCCCGCGGTTCTTTTGCCAGCAAGTTCAAATATTCATGAAAATGATGCGGCAGCAAACCAGGCTTGATCCAGGCCGTCTGTCCGAACTCTTTTGGATCGATCCCCATCAAGGTAACATCGGACACCGGATCTCCCTGAAAAGCGGCCTCGGCCAGTCCATTTACGTATACCTTCGCGGCATGCTCCACTTCCGGCAAGCTGGTGAACACTTGAAAATCCGGCTCGATATACTGAACAGGAGGCGCTACAGGCTCTTTTTCCGCGCTCTCGCCTTCCTCTGCGTTGTTGCCCCGCCTAAAGACCATGACAGGTGGCTTGTCGCTCTCCCACTCGGTTTTCAGCCGGATGTCGGCACCTGTTCCGTAGCGGATTCGCTCTTCCGCATTTTGATTAATGGTCCGCGCCGTGCTTGCGCTGTACATCCCCACTGCAACGGTAATCGTCACAAAGAGCATGAGAAAATGATACTGGCGCGGCGACCTGCCTACCTGGACCAGCGTAGTATGCAGCGAGAGCGGAAAGACCGAGCGCCCCGCCCACGACAGCAACCGCAGCAACCACGGGTACAGCCGGAGGCAGAGCAAGCCAAAGCCTAGCGAAAACAGAACAGGCACAAAAAAGAGCAGGAAGTCTACGGAGATGTCCGAAGCCCCTTCCGTCACTTTGGCGGCGTTTTCCACGGCGAGTCGGTGCGAATACCAGCCATACCACGATATCGCAAGCAGCAGTACATCGAGGAAAAGCCGATGCCAGACCGCCGAGCCACTCATTCGCGCGAGACTTTGCTTATGCGTCACTATATTTTGTCTCGTAGCGAAAAACACCGACAACAGCAAAAGCCCGATACATGCAAGCACCGTCCACGCCGCGTAAGCAAAAACCTCGCTGTTTACGGCGATCTCCAGCCCTTTGCGATCGACAAATTCGAGAAACCCGTTGGAAATGCCCAATATTTTGCTGAGCTGAACCCCGACAAAAGGCCCGAGCAGAAAAGCGCACAATCCGAGAATGCCTATCTCCATTAAATAGATAAAAAAGATTTGCAGCCGACTCGCTCCACGGCTCCCGAGCACTGCAATCTCTGTGCGCTGCCTCTCCACAATCAAGCCGGAAACCATGACCAAATACAGACCGAGCATCAGAAAAATCGGGATGTAGAGCGACCAAAGAATCAGCTTGAACTGCTTCGCCTGCTCCTCGTATTTTTTCGCGATACTGCCTGCTGGAAACTGGATGCCGTACTCCGCCCCCTTCAAACCTTGCTGCTTCAAATACGCTTCCATCCCCGCTACGACAGAAAGCAACTGTTCCGTATCGGGAATGCGAAACGACTGATACTGCATGGCCACGTACATCTGGGCAAATATAACGAGATTCTTTTCCTGCAAAAAAGCGCTGCGCAACAGTTGCTCGTCCAAAATAAAGCCTTTTTCGTATTCGGACGCGGTGACAAACCAATACGGATCGTTTCCCTCTTTTTCCTTGAATACGCCAACTGGCTTGACTCGTACCGTAAGCCCTTTTGCCTTATCTGTCGTCAGCTCATACAAACTTCCCAGGACCATTTTTCTATCCCGCAAAGCTTTTTCCGTCACAAGCGCTTCCAGCACGCCATCTACTTGCGTTGCAGCCGGCATTCGCCCATCGACCAGAGTCGTATGCTTTTCCAACTCACTCAAGGAATAGAGCGGCGTACTATCGGAGCTGGCAGCCTTTGTTCCTTGCAGACGGGATGGCACGGCGTCAAAAGGGACTGTCCGCAAAACGGTGACATGTTCGAGTACAGGCACACCCAGCGGAGCAATCACCTCGTTTTGCAAATGGACGGCCATATTGTCGAAAAGGGCTGCGCTATTCTCCACTGGTTTGTTCAAATTGACAGAGACGAGCAGGCCGCCAGGGAAGTGCTTCACCTTGTTTTGGTATTCCTCCAGCTCCTTTGTGAGCAAACGCTGGAGAACCCCTGACGTGAAGGCAGGAATGCTGGAAACCAATCCTACAGCGACGATTAGCCCGATCAGCAAACTGCCGACAAGCCAGCGGTTATTTATCATTTTTCGCAGGATCATCTGCACCATCGCCACGACATTGTCCCCCTATTCCAAAATAATCAGTTGGCCTGCCACAAGACCCTTGCGAATTTCGACCTCCGTCTGGTTCATGATCCCGATCTCCACGTCCACTTCCTTCTTGCTCTTGCCGTCCAAGACGCGCACGTAGTTTCTGCCCGCTATTTCATGCAGCGCTTTTCGCGGGATAATCAGTGTCTGCTCCGCTTTGTCCACGATAACCTCAATGCTGACTCCCGTTCCGATTTCCAGTCCCTGCGCAAACGTTTTCGGGGAGATGAGCAAGCTTCGCTGATACAAATTGCTCAAATCTTCCGGCAAATTTTCCGGGACGTGAAGCGGTGTCTGTACGACTGTTCCCTCTATTTTATCTCCGCCGTTAACAGAGATAATGACGTTCATGCCTTCCTTGACATCTTTCAGAGCCTCTCGCTCCGGAGCAGTGTAAATGACGTACAGCTTGCTCGGATCGCCTACCGTGACGAGCGTTTGGTGCGCGTCCACCTCATCGCCTACTTGCTCGTTGCTGACGAAGATGACGATTCCGTCAAAAGGCGCCACCAGCTTGGTCTGCGTCCAGCGCTTTTGCAGATTGTCCAGCTCCATTTGCTTTTGCTTCACATTCAGCTTCGCCCGCTCCACGGCGTACTTGCGTTCTTGCGGGTCCTGCAATTTTGCCAGCTCCAAAAGAGCCTTGTCCCACTCGATCTTGGCCAGCTTCGTCTCACTCGCCTTGGCGTTCATCTCCGCCTTCAGAGCATCCAGCTTGGCCGATTCCACTTCGTAATGATTGTCGCGCTGGGCATCCAGCAGCTCCAGCTTGGCTTTTTCCACCTCGTAGCGGGCGGATTCGATCTCCCGCTCCAGATCGGCGGCATCCAGCTCAGCCAGCACTTGCCCTTTTTTCACCCGCTCCCCGCTTTGGGCAGCAAACGACTTCAGGCGCAGTCCTTTTGTCTCGGGAAAAGATAGCTCCACCGTATTCGCGGTCGTAAACGTACTGTTGCCTTTGACGCTTTTCACGATTGATCCTTGCGTCACTTCGGCAACCTCGTACGTAATCGGAGATGGCTCCACCAGCGGCGGCGCCAAAGCTTCCTCTTCCTTTGGCAACAGGGAACAGCCTGTCAACATCACGGCCAACGATACATACAGCCACTTCATCTGCTTACCTCGAACCGCGTACCGTCTTGATGCGACCGTCCTCCAATTCATAGACATCATCCGCCACCTCCATTACCCCAGGATCGTGTGTGGTCATGACGATGCTCATTTCGCCTTCATCCACCAAGCGGCGAAACAAACGGCTGATCTGCAGCCCTGTTTTGCTGTCTAGCTCGGCTGTCGGCTCATCTGCCAAAAGCAGTGTCGGCCTGCTCGCAATCGCTCTGGCAATCGCACATCGCTGCTGTTCTCCTCCGGACATCTCGAACGGCCGATGCTGTGCCCGTTTGGACAATCCCACGAAGTCAAGAGATTCACCAACACGCTCCTTCCATGTCGCAGCAGACGCTCCGGACAGGCGCAGCCCAAACTCGACGTTTTCCGCCGCTGACATGAGTGGAAGCAAGCCAAACGATTGAAAAATAAAGCCCATGTGCTTTTTCCTGATTTTGGTGCGCGCATGATCAGGAAGCTTGCCGATTTCACGGCCCTCGAAATAAACGCTGCCTGACGTCGGGCGATCAAGGCCGCCCAGCAGATTTAAAAGAGTCGTCTTGCCTGACCCTGATCTTCCTTTTAAAACTAGCAATCTTCCTTTTTCCACGTGCATTTCTACACCTTGCAGCGCTCGAACGGCAGCCGCCCCTCGGCCAAATATGCGTTCTACGCTTTTTGTCTCTGCAATCAAAGTCACGATGACACCCCCGAAAATAAATTT
This sequence comes from Brevibacillus sp. FSL K6-0770, assembly GCF_038000275.1. Lineage (NCBI taxonomy): Bacteria > Bacillati > Bacillota > Bacilli > Caryophanales > Paenibacillaceae > Brevibacillus > Brevibacillus sp. FSL K6-0770. Next base: position 1,270,384 of record NZ_JBBOBQ010000001.1, on the reverse strand, counting down.
TTAAATAGATAGAATATTATAGTAACGAAAATAATGACTTCTTTTCCATGAAAATGTAATAAAGCAATATAAAATAAAATAAACCGTTACTTTATTTCTTTTTGTTTCCAGTTCTATTCCTATTCAAAATTCTTATTGATAATAGTAATCATTCTCTAATATAATCATCCCAAAAGACAAAGATATTGATTCTCATTATCAAGTAACGGGAGGCTATACATCGTGAAGCAAGCAGGATGGAAAATGGGCATGATGGCGTTGCTGTTGACAAGTGCAGTCGGGTGCAGCAACACGCAACCTGCCGAACCGGCGAAGGATTCAAGCGCAACCGCACAACAACCAGCTACAGAACAACAGACAACCTCGTCCTCAACAGAGAAAGCGGCTGCCGCAATTAGCGTGGACGAGAAACAGGCAGCAGAGCTGCTGGCGCAATTCCAGGGTCACTCTCCTGCCAAAGTCGTAACGATCTCCGTCGCGATTACCGAAATCATGAACGAGCTAGGCATTGCCCCGATCGGAGTGCCTACGACCAGCAGCAAGCTGCCTGCTGCTCTGGACAGCGTGCCCCGGATCGGGACGTCGCACCAGCCTGACCTGGAGCAAATCGCCAAGCTCCAGCCGGAAATCGTCCTCGGCCCCAGCTCCATCAAAGACAGTGTCGACAAAAAATTGAAGCCTGCGGGCACGCCAACCGCTTATTTGCCCGTCGATTCCCTCGATGAGCTGAAGCTGTCCACAGTCGTGCTCGGACGCCTTTTCAAACAGGAAGCGAAAGCAGAACAACTGCTCGGCAAAATCGCGGAACAGGAAAAAACCGCCATCGAGGCGACGAAGGGCAAGCCGGCTCCCAAAGTGCTGTTTTTGTTCGGCTCGGCTGAAGCGCTCATGGTCATGAATGAAAACACGTTCGCCGGAAGCATCGCCCGCAACCTGGGGGCTGTCAACGTAGCTGCCGATACACTCAAACAAACGCAAACCTACGCTCCTTTGAACATGGAGAGCATCATCGCGGCCAATCCGGATGCCATCTTGCTTGTAGCGCACGGCGATCCGAATGCTGTAGCGAAAAAATTCGAAGAAGACGTGAAAAAGAACGGCGCCTGGGAAAAAATGAACGCCTTCAAAAATGGCAAAATGCAGTCGCTTGATTTCAGTACGTTCGGCACGGCTTCTCTCGTCAACGCCCCTGCGGCCTATCAGCAGCTTGCGGACATCCTGTACAAGTAAGCAATAAGGAGCTTTTGCCGTGAGCCAGAACCACTCAAACAAAAAAACAGTCGTGTTGGGAATCGCCTGCCTGCTGCTTCTGCTGGCTACGCTGCTCTCTGTCGGGCTCGGGAGTGTGCAGCTATCGCTGTGGGAAACAATGACAACGGTACTGGGGCAAGGGACTGAGGCCAACCATACCATCCTGTGGGACATTCGGATTCCCCGCGTTTTCCTTGCGCTCTTGATTGGCGCCAATCTCGCCGCATCCGGAGCGCTGTTGCAGGCTGTCATGCAAAACCCGCTGGCCGATCCCGGGCTGACCGGAGTATCCAGCGGTGCAGCCGTCACGGTTTTGTTCATTATGCTGGTGGTGCCCGGCTATTCCGCTCTCATCCCGCTTTTTGCCATCCTCGGAGGCGGGGTCGCTGCCTTGATGGTTTACATATGGGCCTGGAAAAAGCAGGGGGGCTTCACTCCTGTGCGCATCATCCTGTCTGGTGTCGCCGTCAATGCCGTATTTGGCGGCGTCATCGGCCTGTTGTCCATTTTGTACAGCGACAAGCTGCCAGCGGCTCTGCAATGGATGAACGGGAGCCTGTCCGGGAAAAGCATGAGCGATGTGCTGACGATCCTCCCCTACTCGGTCGCCGGGTGGATCGCCGCTCTGTTATGCATTCGCTCCACCAACATCTTGCGCCTGGGCGAGCAGGTCGCGCACAATCTCGGGCAAAACTTGAATCGGCTCCGCTTCACCTTGTCCCTGATCGCCGTCTACCTCGCTGCCATCTCCGTATCGACCGTGGGACTGGTCGGTTTTGTCGGGCTGATCGTCCCGCACATGGCGCGCATGCTGATGGGCTCCGATTACCGGATGAACCTGCCTTTCGGACTTGTCCTCGGCTCTCTCGTCCTGCTCGTAGCGGATACGCTGGGACGGACGCTTTTTGCACCGCTCGAAATTCCGGCAGGGATCGTCATGGCGATTGTCGGCGGCCCCTACTTCCTTTACCTGATGCGAAAAGGAGGACAGTGAAGTGCTACATGTACAGTCGTTGAATATAAATTACGGGAGCAAACGAATCGTCAACGATTTTTCCCTGACGATCGAGGAAGGGGAAATCGTTTCGATCATCGGACCAAACGGCTCAGGCAAATCGACCGTGCTCAAAGCGATCTCGCGCCTGATTCCTTGCGAGAGCGGCTGTGTGCGCATCGCGGGCCAACTGGCGGACAGCATGAGCATGAAGCAGCTGTCCCGCGTCATGTGCATGCTGTGCCAATCCAACTCCTGTCCCTCGGATGTCACCGTCGAGGAACTCGTCGGATATGGTCGTGTTCCGCACAAAAAGTGGTATGAACGACTCGATGCAAACGATTTTGAAATCGTCGACTGGGCCTTGCAACAAACAGGCATGGACAGCTACCGGAAGCGCTATCTGGCTTCCCTGTCCGGCGGGGAAGCCCAACGAGCCTGGATTGCCATGGCCTTGGCCCAGAAACCGAAGCTTCTCTTGCTCGATGAACCGACAACGTATTTGGACATCGCCCACCAACTGGACGTACTCGAGCTGGTAGCAAAGCTGAATAAGGAATTACAGCTCACGGTTGTGATGGTGCTGCACGATCTGAACCACGCCAGCACTTACAGCGACAAGATTTGCGTCATCAAGGACGGGGACATTCGCGTATTCGGCAAGCCCCAGGATGTCTTTACGATGGAGCTGATTCGCAGCGTCTACGGCGTCGACACGGAAATTCAATATACGCCAGACAGCAAAAGCCCGCGTATCCACGTCCTGAAAAAAGCACAATAATTTACGAAAAGCGAGGGATGCTCGTATGAAAGCAATGGACAAAGAAGCGATGAAGGTTCAGTACCAGACGTTTGCTGCCGGTATGAAAACACTCATGCTCAGCACAATCGACGAGCATGGAACGCCGTTTATCTCCTATGCCCCGTTCGTCAAGCACAACGGAAATTTTTATATTTACATCAGCAAAATCGCCAATCACTACCGTTACCTGGAAGAACAGCCGGGAGTCGATGCGATGCTGATTGAAGACGAATCCAAGACGGCGAATCTGTTTGCCCGCCAGCGCGCCCGCTTCGTCTGCACAGCCCGCAACATCGGCAACACCGGACATGATGAGATATTCGCCCAGTTCGAACAGCGCTTCGGCAAAAGCATGATGGATATGCTGCGCGGCCTCGACTTCTCCCTGTTCGAGCTTGAGCCATCGGAAGGACGCTACGTTGCCGGATTTGGTCAGGCCTACGACATCGACCTGGCCGCGGACAAATTCGTGCACGTCAACCGGGACGGCCATTCCCAATCAGCCAAATAGACATTCACGCCAACAGGAGGGCAATTTCATGACTACATATTCAACTGCATTGACACTGTGGCTCACCATCCAGGAGAGATTCCACAAAACAGCCAAAAGCATGCCGGAAGAAGATTTGAAGCTCCGCATGGGCGCGGCATCCATCGGCTATATGCTCAGACATAACGCCGAGGTGGAATACATGTTTGCCGACTGGTATTTCGGGCAAAGCATCCCGGCAGACGTTCAGCTTTTGACGAAAAACGGGCCTGTCGAGGGAAAAGAATTTACCAACATGCGCGAGCTTGCCGATTTCATGACAGCCTCCAACGACCATCTGCTTGCCGGAATGCAGAACATGTCGGAAGAAGCGTGGACGACGCCTGTGACGACGCCGCTCGGTACGTCGACCCCGCTCGAAGCATTGGGACGCCTCATGTACCACACAGGCATCCACGCCGGACAAATCTCGCAAATTCAGCGAGCGTTCCATGCAAAAGAAAAAGAGCGCACGCATTAAAGCGCCGCTCTACACAAACAAGATCGCCCCTCGTCACGATCCAGCGGACGAAAGGGCGATTTTTTCATTGGCAATTGCGTCAGGACATGACGATTTTTCTGGCTGCGTTCAAAAACATTTTCACGCCGATTTCCAGCGCATCCTCGTCGATGGTAAAGCGCGGATGATGGTGCGGGTAAGTGATCCCTTTTTCCTTGTTTCCGGCCGCGACATAGAAGAAGCAGCCCGGAGCTTTTTGCTGGAAGGCGGAAAAGTCTTCGCCGCCCATCGTCGGACGCATATGCTCGACCCACTCTTCGCCCAGCGCTTCCACGACGACCTCTTCCATCAGACGCGTCACTTCCGCATCGTTGATTACCGGACGGTAGCCGAACTCGTACTTGAACTGATAGCTCGCGCCGTGTGCTTCGGTAATCCCTTTGATCACGCGCTCCATCAGGCCGGGAATGGACTCCCGCAACGTTTGGTCAAAGCTGCGCACCGTCCCGCAAATTTCTACCGAGCCAGGAATGACGTTGTGAGTAGTCCCGCCGACAAACTGCGTGACGGACAGCACCAGGTTGTCGAGCGGATCGGCATTGCGCGAGACGATATGCTGCAAATTGGTTACGACCTGTGCCGCAACGGCGATGCTGTCGATAGTTTCATGCGGAAGCGCGGCATGGCCGCCTTTTCCCACCACAGTGATCCAGAACGTGTCAGGCGCTGCCATCATTGGTCCCGGGCAAATGCCGACTGTCCCGAACTCCATCGTCGCCCACAGGTGCGTCCCGATGACGATATCCACGCCATCCATTACACCTGCCTGCACCATCTCCTCCGCACCGCCTGGAAACACTTCTTCGGCGTGCTGGAACAAAAAGCGCACTTCGCCCTTGATCTGCTCTTTCATGCCGGACAAAATTTTCGCAGTACCAAGCAGCATCGAGGTATGTCCGTCGTGCCCGCAAGCGTGCATCACGCCCGGATTTTTCGAGACAAATTCAAAGCTGTTTTCTTCCGTAATCGGGAGCGCGTCCATGTCCGCGCGCATCGCCAGCACTTTTCCAGGCTCGGAGCCGATAAGCCGCGCCATCACACTGTTTTTCGTCGGTCTGCTCACTTCCAGGTTGCCAAAAGACAAAAGCGTCTCATAGACGAATTGCGCTGTCTTCTCTTCGTGGAAGGACAGCTCGGGATGCTCGTGCAAGTAGCGTCTCCACGCTATGACTTGCTCTTTGACCGCTCCGGCCGCCTGGTTCAAATCTGTCACTGTCGCTGTCATCGTTGTCTCCTCCTCGCCCGGCGAACGGCTTTGGAGCGCCTGCCCGCCTGCCTGCTCTCTATATTTGCTTTGCCAAAGTCAAAACGGTTCGGTACAACACCTTCGCTCCGTCCGCACAATCCTCCATAGTCGAGTATTCCGCCGGATTGTGGCTGATGCCGTCTTTGGAGCGGATGAAAATCATCCCGACCGGACACAAATCGACCAGCTGCATGCAGTCGTGCCCCGCTCCGCTAGGGAGTCGGAACACTTCCAAGCCTTCCGCTGCACAGCCGTCCGCCGCAGCCTCCTGAATGCTGTCCGAGCATACCGCTGGCGCGATCCGCTGCAACAACTCCACTTTCAGCGTCACGTTGCGCTCTGCGCAAATCGCCTTGGCCCGATCGCAAATGCGCCGTTCTACGTCATCGCGAATCAACTCGTCCACATCGCGCAGGTCGAGCGAGAACTCTACCCGGCCCGGAATCACGTTGACCCCGCCAGGAAACGCCTGGATTTGTCCGACTGTCCCGACGCTGGTTCTCGTCCGGGCGGCTTCGTCTTCGATGGCGAGCATCACGCGTGCGGCCGCAGCCAGTGGATCACGGCGCAAATTCATCGGGGTAGCTCCGGCATGCCCTGCCTCGCCTTCCAAAATGAATTTCATCCAGAGCGGCCCCGCTACACCTGTGACGATTCCGACGGACAAACCGCGGCTTTCCAGCACTTTGCCCTGTTCGATATGCAGCTCCACATACGCCTTGACGCTGCCAGGCGCGCGTGCGGCAAGGCCCGTCTGGTCAGGATCAAGCCCGACCTGGCGCATCGCCTCGGCTATGGTGATTCCGTCCTTGTCTGCCTGCTCCAGCTCGCTTCTTTTGATCAGTCCGGCAATCGCCCGGCTTCCGATCATCCCGTAGCCAAACCGCGTTCCTTCCTCGTCCGTCAAAGCAAGCACCTCAATCGGGTGCTCCGTCTCAATTCCCTGCTCATTCATCGTCTGCAAAATTTCCACGCCTGCCAAAACGCCAAGAGGCCCGTCAAAATCTCCGCCATTCGGCACGGAGTCGATATGCGAGCCAACCAAAACAACAGGTGCCGAAGGATTTTTCCCTTCTTTGCGTCCAATCAGATTGCCTACTTCATCCTCGCGAACGTCAAGCCCTGCTTCCTTCATGAAGGAAGCTACGAGATCTTTTGCCGCACGCTCTTCGGGGGTAAACGACAGCCGCGTTATCCCTCCAGCTTCCTGGGCGCCAATCTTGCCCAACTGCCCCAGTCGATCCCACAACCGATCCGCATTGATCATGACGAGTGACTCCTCCCTTATCCAACCGCTTATTAACGGTTGATTTACGGCTATGTCCCTAATTGTATAATAGTCTGTCTATTTTGAAAAGAAAAAAGCGTGTCGCCACGCCTCCCAAATAACGCACTTATCACAAGGAAATCCGGTACACTTTGCGCGGACGGCCGCGCGGATTCGGACTCTCCTCGCCGACGACTTGCGCGATGCCTTTCGACTCCAGCTCGATCAATATCCGGCGGGCGCTGCGTGGCAAAATTTGCATATGCGAAGCCAACTCATGCGCGTTGATCTCTTGCTTGCCCCGCTTTTTCAAAATCGACTCCAGCTTGGACAAAGTCATGACGCTTAACGACGTCAACTGGCTCAGTTCCTGCAACTTTTCCGAGTCGTAGCGATAGGCGATCTGCTCCTCCCGTCCCAGTGGTCCAAGGACGCTTTTGTCGTCCAAAAACACCATCCAGTTGCCAGCTCCCCGCTCCTTGGCGTGAAGAAGTGCCGTGCCGCCGTGAATTTCCGCTTCGTAAGCCGTTTTGCCGATGCCGATGCCGCACGTGACCAGATCGGGGCGAATCCCGAACAGCTCCTCCAGATCGGGAATCGTGGCGTAGTCAGACGTGACCTCCTGCACTTTTCCGCGCGTGGTAAAAATCACGTAGCGCCCCGGCCCGGCCGTCTTCAGCGAGCCTTGCAAATACTTGGCGTAGCGCAAGAGCTTTTCCATCGTCTTGATCTCGGCATTTTGCCATTCATCCGTGGAAAAATTGCCGCCCGCAAGCTCGCGGAACGGATCGATTTCCATCATCTGCACCGCGATCTGCGTATCCTTGAAGTGGAGCATCTCGTGCGTGCGCAAAAGCATGTGGATGACAGACAGCACCCCCGCTTTTGTCGGCACGACGCGATGTACCGGGACACCGCGGCGCAAAAGCTCCAGCTCAGCCGTTCGCAGGCAAGTGACCGCTGCCTTTGTCTTGCCTTCCTGCCATAGCTTTTCGTGAAAATCCGCCAGCTCACTGGCCAAAATCGCGCCCTCGTAATGTTTGAGCCAGCGAAAGCCTTCTGCTATGCCCGCTTCCTGCAAAAAGTGTCCCAGCTCTTCCGCAGTGAACGTGTCGAAGCTCACCTCGTCTACGCGAATCCCGAGCTGGTGGGACAAATGCAGCAACGTTCGGTACAAGCTCGCGCCAATGTGCGGCACATAGGCTGTCGGCACCTGGATTTTGCCCGTCTGGCTCGCCATCGCATGCGGAACCTGGCCGGAAAAAAGCCACATGTCCACCTCGTCCAGGTGCGGCAGCAGCAAATCCGGAATGTCTTCTTCTCTCCAATACACAATCGGCAAGCATTCAATCTCGGGAAACTCCTGCACAGCCGATTCGATGATCGCAAGCGAATCATCCGCGCCGATCACGCCTAGTCGCAGCCTCAATACTCGTCCCTCTTTCACGCTTTTTTCCTAGAATAGCAAAAATTTGCGCCGGCAAACAGCCACCGCCTTCCGTTAACGGGCGACCAGACTGCCTGCTGCCTGCCCGATCCGGTGCGCCGCGTACAAAATGGGCACGACCAGCAAACAGTAAGGCAGCGTGCTCCAGACGAGCGACCATGTGACCAGACCCGCTTCGAACAAGTGGACATACGTGTACACGCTGTAGGGCAGAACCAAAATCACGGCAGTTGCCACGCCAGGTGTGTACGTGCGCAGCGCAATTGTATGCCCGAGATGGGTGAAGACATGCAGAAACATGACGTGCAGGCAGACCAGGAACAACGGCAAATAAGTTCCCTGTGGCAGTGTGGCAGCCGCAAGCACGACCGCAGCAGAGAGGACAGCGAAAATGCACGCGACTGCCACGGCAAACTGTGCGGTACTCATGGACAGAGACGGCTCCAGCCATTTTTGCAGGCCGCGGGGAACCTTTTGCATGATCTGCTCCCGCTTCACCCGGAGCCAGCTTTCGACCATGATGATTTCCTCCAGATCGTGAAAGACAAACACAACCAGCAACAGCCAAATGAGATGCGTCAACTCACCCATGCGCCATCCTCCTCATCGCTTTTCCTGCAAAATTCCGTGCGCCAAAAAGCATACGGCTTCGTCGGCGAGCTGCTCGGGCGGCTTTTCCCCGGTCAGCAAAAAGCGGGCCGTCAGCCGGTAGCATACGGCGACCATCGCTTCTGCGGCCACTTCAGGCGACAAAGCGGCGCGGACGTGTCCGGCAGCCTGATTTTGCCGCAAGTTGGCGCTTACCATCGCTGCCAGCTTGCGGTGCAGCTCCTCTCCTGCTTCCGCCTGATACAGGACAATCTGCGTCAATTCGGGCCGCTCCTGAAAGAACCCAAACAGAGCGACGAGATTTTCGCGCACCTGGTCGAAGACGTCTGCTTTGCCCAACGCCGTTACCTTGCTCCCTCCGTCAGCAAGCTCCCACAGCCGGGAAAAAAATTCGTCCATAAGCTGCTGGTACAGCCCTTCCTTGCTCTCGAAATACTGGTAAAAAGAAGCTTGCGTCAGCCCCGCCGCCTTGACGATGTCGCTCACCCGCGCGCGATGAAACCCTTTCGCCGCAAATTCAGAAGCTGCCGCCGCAAGCAGTCGGCCACGGCTTTGCTCGCCTTTTGGCAATTTGCTCTCCTCCATCTCCCCACCCCCAAAAGTAACTCAACAGTTATATAACTCATGAGTTACTTTTACATTTTTTGGCTTATTTTGTCAATCCCCTCTTGCTTTTTTGATTGGCACTGCGTAAAATGATTGCTCAAAGGGTATCTTTTTAATGGCAATGAGGAAGAAGAGTAGTCATTTTTCGAGACGACAGAGAGCTGATGGTTGGTGCGAATCAGTGTTGAGGGAATGATGAATGGGCTTCCGAGCTCCAAACCGAACCCGGCTTGTTCGCAGCGGCAGTAGGCTTTGGCGTTACGTCCGTACGTTACAAAGGACACCGTATCAAAACGGTACGGAACAAAGCGATTTTGCGCATGATTGTTTCCTGTGCAAAATAACAAGGGTGGCACCACGGTTCATTCGTCCCTGTCCAGGGCGGATGGACCTTTTTGTATTTCCATCATTTATTTCCCCATTTGGAAAGGAGCAGCATCTATCATGAAAACCATTTTTTCCGGTATTCAGCCCAGCGGCATCTTGACCCTCGGCAACTATCTGGGCGCCATGAAGCATTTTGTTCCGTTGCAGGACCAGTTCAACTGCTATTACTGCATCGTCGATCAGCATGCGATCACTGTGCCGCAAGAGCCAGCTGTTTTGCGCGAAAACATTCGTCGTCTCGCAGCCCTCTACCTGGCAGTCGGCCTCGATCCGAACAAAATGACCTTGTTCATCCAATCGGAAGTTCCGGCCCACGCCAAGCTCGGCTGGATCATGCTTTGCACGGCGTACCTCGGCGAGCTGGAGCGCATGACCCAATTCAAGGACAAATCGGACGGACGCGGCGAGTCGATCCCTGCCGGACTGCTGGCGTATCCTCCGCTGATGGCGGCAGACATTCTCCTGTACGGCACAGACCTCGTTCCAGTCGGCGAAGACCAGAAGCAACACCTGGAGCTGACGCGCGACCTGGCAACCCGCTTCAACAACCGTTACGGAGAAATTTTCACCATCCCGGAAGTTCGCCTGCCGGAAACGGGCGCACGCATCATGTCGCTCGCCGATGGCACGAAAAAGATGAGCAAATCCGATCCGAACCAGGGCGGCTTCATCTCCATGCTGGATGACCCGGCTACGATCACGAAAAAAATCAAGCGTGCGCAGACCGATTCCGACAGCGCTGTGCGCTATGACAAGACAGAAAAGCCAGCTGTCTCCAACCTGATGACCATCTACTCGCTCTGCTCCGGCAAATCGCTGCAAGAGATCGAAGCGATGTACGACGGCAAAGGCTACGGCGCTTTCAAGACCGACCTGGCCGAAGTCGTGGTGGAAACATTGCGTCCGATCCAGGAGCGCTACGAGCAGCTATTCCACTCCTCCGAGCTGGATGACATTCTCTCTGCCGGAGCCAAAAAAGCCAATGATGCTGCCAACGAGATGCTGCACAAAGTCGAAACAGCGATGGGCATGGCTCGCTGACCGACAGCAAGAACCACGCAAAAAACGGGCCGGGATATATCTCCCGACCCGTTTTCTTTTGGCAAAGGCGACTACGAATACTGCGTTACTTGCTTCGCATCGGCCGCCTTTTTGGTAACGAAGCTGACAGCAACCATGACGAATATGTTGACCACGAGAGCGAAAACCCCGTTGTTCAAATCCTGAATCCACTGGGGGAAGCCCGCGAACAGCATGGCCATGGTCGTTTTGGTGAACGTCATGTACAAGACGATTCCTACCCCGAAGAAAATGCCCAGGAACGCCCCTTGCTTCGTAATCTGGTTACGCTTCATCAAGCTGCAATACAGGGCCGGAGCCAATTGGGTCACCAAACTGAACGAGGTGAGGTACAAAGTGGCAAGCGTGTTGTTCTCGCCCAAAGCCATCATCGTGCACACGAGGGACAGGACGATCACGAAGCTTTTGGCAATCAAGGCAGAGTTGGCCCCTTCGGCCTTGGGAAACATGTAACCGTATACATTCTTCGTCAGCATCGTAGCCGCAGACATCAGCATCATGGAGCCGGGCACGAGGGTAGCCAACAAGCCTGTAGCACCGATGATGCCCACAAACCACGGATCAAACGTCTTCATCGACAGGCGCAAAAGCGCGTAATCGCCGTCTGGCCCCGTAAGTCCAGGCACTTGAACGATGGCGGTAAAGCCGACAAAGTAGACGAACAAAATCATGATCGCATAGAGCGGAAGCAAAATGGCGTTGGTGCGGAATGTCCGCGCATTTTTGGCTGCGAAAATCGTCGGTGCGTTATGCGGCCACATGAAGTAGCCGAAAGCGCTGATCGCTACGGTGGAGATGAACCAGGAGAGACTCATGCCTTTGTCCGGCAAGGTCAAAATCCCTTCCTTGGCCGCACTGACCGTTTCAAACATATGTTGAAAACTGCCATGGTAATGCACGGGCAAGTAAATACCGAGGAACAGGATGACAAAGAAAATCAGAAAGTCTTTCACCGTGGAAGTCCAGGCAGAACCGTGGATGCCGGAAATCATGACGTAAACGACCAAGGCGATCATCCCGATCCAGATCGCTACGGTAGGAGAAATCGCTCCGTACGAAGTGGCGGACACCAGTATACCCATCGACTTGAACAACAGAACAATATAAGGGACAAGGGCGACTACGCCGACAATCGTCACAAACACGCCCAACACGGGACTGTTGTATTTGACGGCAAAAAATTCGGATTGGGACACGAGGTTGTGTTTCTTCGCGAACCGCCAGATCGGGGGCAACAGCCAGTAGGACGTAATCGCGCCCAAAGTCGTGAAAGCGATCAGATAAAAGCCGACTGCGCCTTTGGAATAAGCCAGACCGCTCGTGCCGAGCAGGGTAAAAATCGAGTACGTCTCACCCGCCAACAGCAGGAACACGAAAATACTGCCGAATCCCCTGCCGCCAATCGCCCATTGCTCCATGCTCATGTCTTTTCCCCTGCGGGCCATGATGCCCAGCAACAGACTGACGAGTAACGCCCCGAAGATGATCCACATCGCGCTGTTCATTCGGTTTCCTCCTCTTGTTTGTTAATCGGATCGAGCTTGAAAATGATCCACATGATGACAGAGGACATAATCGTCCAGAAAAAGAACCAGAACAGCAGGAAAGGAAGTCCGAAAACGAATGGTTCCATTCGGTTGACAAATCCTGTGCCGACAAGAATTGCCAGAAACGGCAGCAAGCCGAGCAAATAATACACTTTCATCGATGTAGCCCCCTTTTCGTGGCAGGCAACAGGAGACCAGCCGCCCGGTCCGGTCGTTTACAGCCGTTCCGGTAAAAATGGCCAGCGCTCCGTTCGCCTGCTCTGTGACTGTTTTTATTGGGCCTGTCCGTATGTTTTCATCAACAAATGCAGTGTTTCCAGCATGACATTGGCTCCAGCCTCAATGTCTTCCCAAGACGTAAACTCATCCGGATGATGGCTAACCCCGTCCTTGCTGGGAACGAAAATCATGCCGACGTCGGTAACAGCCGTCAGCGAGTTGGCATCGTGATTGGCCCCGCTGAACATGTACTGGTAAGACTCGCCTAGTTGCTGGCACGCTGCCTCTATGTTCGCCTGAATCCGCGGCGAGAGCGCATTTGGCCGCTTTTCCACGTCCACCTCGATCCGGGCCGCGATATTGGCTTGCGACCAGTTCCGAATCTGCTCCTCAATCCCCTTCATTTCCTCCCAGTTGCTGCCGCGAATTTCAATGTTGAGATCGGCTTCGCCTGGCACGACGTTTGCCAGATTGGGCGAAATAGCTATTTCGCCAACCGTTGCCACAATATCGCTGTTCGCTGCGACAGCGAGCCTGTTGACCTCCTGGATCAAGCGCGCCGCATCAAGCAAGGCGTCATGGCGCAGATGCATCGGTGTCGTGCCGGAGTGGCTGGCCCGCCCCTTAACTTTCACGGCTAGTCTCAGGATTCCCGCAATGGCTGTCACAATGCCGATTCGCTTTTGATTGGTTTCCAAAAGGGCGCCCTGCTCAATGTGCAGTTCCAGATAGCAATGGTAGTCGTCTTTACTGCGCTTGGCGCCTGCAACGTCGCACCATGTAAAGTTCAACTGACGCAGTTTTTTGTCAAAATCTTCCGACTGTTCGATTGATCCTGCGACTGCTCTGCTGCCAAATGTGCCTCCGAGAAGATTGGCTTCCTCGCCTACAAAACCAACCAGTTCTAGCGGCACTTCCGGCAGGCTGCCTGCTTCCTGCAATGTCTGGATACATTCCAGTCCGACGATGACGCCGAGCGCTCCGTCGTACAATCCGCCGTTTGGCACCGTATCGAGGTGGGAGCCAAACACAATGGCGGGTACTCCCGCAGCTCCCCACCGACCAGTCACGTTTCCCAAGCTGTCTTCGTTTACCGTCAGCTTCAGTGCGGACATCTTTTCTTGCAGCCAGGCAAGCGCCCTTTTTTCCTCGGCGGAGTAGGCCAGCCGGGTATAGCCTGCTGTTCCTGCATTGGCAACCGCGCCCACTTCCATCAAGTTGTTTTTCAACCGTTCGAGGTTGATGCGCATTCGTGTCATGTTGTCTTCATCCTTCCACTGACCAACTTTCGATCCGCTCCAGCCATTCGCCGACGGACGTTCGCTCTGGTAGCAGCAAGGCTTCTGCGATCATCTTGCTGGATACATCCGCCTTCCATCGTCCGAGCATGCTGGTAAATTTGTCGCGCAGCAATTCCGTTGGAAACGGCTGATCGAATCCCCCCGATGCCGCATCGACGTAGACGCTTTTCGTTGTGCCTTCGCGCGTCGCAACCGTCACTCTCGCCGCACGCTTGGCTGGCAGCAGCGCCGTCATTTCCGCACTTTCCGTCACGCGTATTTTTTTTGCCAGCTCGCGGACAGAACGGTCTTGGAACAGGGCCCCAGAGAAGCAATCGTACAGCGAATGGCCGTGGATGAGCACGGAGAGCAAAAACGGGATGGAAAACTTCGCCGCCAAAGCGTTCGCCGGATCTGGATCGTCTAGGCGGGCCGCCAAACCGTACGTCTCTACTTGCACGAAGTCGATCTGCGCTGCTTGCAGCTCCATTTCTTGCTGGAGAGCAAGCAGGGCATCGATTGCGGAATGGGAAAAACGGCAAGACGGGTATAGCTTGAAGTAATTTTTGTTCAACAAGGGCGGTGCCCACAAATCCGTCTGGAACAGCTCGTACCGGATGCCTTTGGACAAAATCGTTCCCCACAGATGGTCGACGACATGCTCGCTGCTTGCAAAACCGGCCGCCTGGAACTCCCACGCCTGCAACGCCAGAAAACTGCCGATCCCGGCATACAGATTGCGAACCGTCATCCCCGTGACGGCTGCTTCCCAAGACGTTGCCAGCGGGAGCGAGGCAGCGAGCAGCGCCGCCTCGATGATTTGCTGCCTGGACTTTTTTTGCAAAAGGCCGCTGGCAACCGCTCCCCCGACAATTCCCCACGTTCCGTGCGGGTGCATGTCGTCATTCATGTTGCTCGCATAAGCCAGACGCGCTGCTACTTCATAGCCAATGGCAAAGGCACGGATCAGTTCTGCGCCTGACGCCTTGTGCTCCAGGGCGGTAATCAGGGCAGGCGCGAGCATGTGCGCCGCAGGATGCCCTTTTGCAAACTGGTTGCCCTCATCCAGCTCATTCGTTACGATCGCGGTGCCGTACAGCATCGCTGCCTGCGCACTCGTCGTATACAATCCGGTTCCAAATACGGGAACGGCGTGCAGCTCGTCCCGCTCGGCAAAAGCCACGTTTTCCAAATAAGCGCTCAGCTCTGGCGAAGCGAAGCCGTAGCAGGCAGCAAACAGCGTATCCGCAATCATCCACGTAGCCCGCTCGATCGTCTCGGCAGGGATGTCTTCCGGCCGCAAGTCGAGCAGTTCGCTCAACATGTCTGTAAATCGCTCCATGCTCAATGGTTGCGCCCCCCAACAGCCGCTCCCTTGTAAGCGGAACCGGGAACAAACGAACCGAAGCCCGGCTCGACAGTGACCTCTTCGCCGTCGTACACAGTCGTTCCGCGCACAATCGTCTGAATGACTTTGCCCTTCACTTCCTGGCCGTGGAACGGCGACATTTTCGAATGAGAGCGGAAGCGAGTCTCGTCAATTACCCATGTCTGGTCAGGATCAATCACGGCAAAATCGGCATCGTAGCCTACGGCGATTTTCCCTTTGCCCGGAATCTGGAACACTTCTGCCGGATGCTGCGCCATTACTTTGGCGAACTGGACAGGGGTCATCGTGCCTTTTGCTACCGTCGCAGCAAACATCAGCGGCGTCATGATCTCCACGCCTGGCAAACCGGATGCCGCTTTGAAAATGTTGTCGTTGCCCGGATTTTTGTGCTCGGCTCCCCATGGCGCATGGTCGGAGGAAATCAGTTCGATATTCCCGTCCTGGAGGTGCTTCCACAACCCTGCCACTTCCTCTGGCTCGCGCAGCGGAGGATTGTTTTTCGCTTTCGGTCCGAACTGATCCAGTGCGTTCACGTCCAGCAGCAAGTACGGATAACAAGTTTCGCTCGTCACCTGGACGCCTTGCGCCTTGAAAGCATTGATCAAATCGATCGTACGCGGATGACTGACATGGACGATGTGCAGCTTCACGCCTGTCCAATAGGCAAATTCCATCAGCTTGAGCACGGCGCTTGTCTCGGTGACAGGCGGGCGCGTCTCATTATGCGCTTTTGGGTACACTTTGTTTGCCTGTTTATACTCCTCGATCATGTCGACGATGATTTCGTCATTTTCGGAGTGAAAAGCTGCGCGCAGTCCCGTTTCTTTGATCAGCTCCATCGCCTTGATAATTTCCGGGTCCGGGATGCGCGGAAAACGGTACGCATCGGTCTCAAACGTGGACATTTTGAAAGCGACGGCGCCAGCCTCCGCGAGCGGCACGATCTGATCCGTCCCGTTCGTTTTGGAAATGGTGCCCCACAGACATATGTCCACGACCGCTTCTTGCTCCAATTGTTTTACCTTTTTTTCAAAGATTTCTACATTCGAAATCGGATTTGGCAGGTCGTAGGGCATGTCCAGAAATGTCGTGATTCCCCCTGCTGCCGCAGACATGCTCGTCGGGATAAATCCTTCGTTCGGATTGCTGAAACAGTGAACGTGAACATCGATGGTTCCCGGGAACACGTAGGCGTTGGCAAAATCCAGCACCTTATCCGCCACAAGAACCGCATCCGGCGACTCGATAACGGCAATCTTCCCGTCCTTGACCCCAATCTGTCCCAAAGTCACCTGATCTTCTCGTACCATCTTCCCGCGAACAACCAAATCGTATTTTTCCATTGTATTCTCCCACCTATCTTTACAGATAGCGCTGAATCGACTCTGCCGCTGCCATCAGATGGGCAACCAGTTCCTTTTCGTCTTTTTCCAGCATCCGTCCACGAGGTCCGGCAATGCTCAAAGAAGCGACAACCTGCTGATCGGAATCATGGATGGGTACACCGTAAGAAACGACGCCTTCATCGATCTCCCCATCCGAGAAGGCGTACCCCTTCTCTCTGATTTCAGCCAAATTTTGTTTCATGACGGCGAGATCGGTGATCGTCTGCTCGGTGTGTTTGCGCACAAACCCTTTCCCGTACAGCTCTTCCACGATCTCCTCTGCAAGAAAGGCAAGCAGCGCCTTGGAAGATGCCCCGCCGTACAACGGAACAATCTGTCCTTGCTCCGACGAAACTTTGATGGGCTGATGAGACGCAATCGTTTCGAGACAGACCGCCTGCATGTTGGAGTACACCAGCAAAATCGACGTCTCTTCTGTCTCCTTGGTCAATTGCCTCATCACAGGCTGCGCGATGGCTGTTATGTTCATGTCCAGGCGGACGATTTTCGCCAGCTTCAAAAAACGGTAGCCCAGGCTGTAGTACCCGTTGGCCGATTCCATGATATAGCCTTTTTCTTTGAGCAAACGCAGATGACGATAGACAGAACTTTGCGGCTGTCCCAACTTCTCGGCGATTTGCGGTACGTTCAACGCTCTTGTGTCAAAATCGAACAAATCCAAAATGTCCAAGGTTTTCTCTGCACTCATCTGATCTTGTATCCTTCTTTCGTAGTGTGATATCCCTCCTAACAGATTAGCATAGGACTGACTCTTGTTCCATTATCAACATTTGATAATTGATTATCATTTATTAAATTTTATGTTTTTACTATAGCGCACTTCGTTTGCTGAAGACAACTCATTTTTTCATTTGCCTGAAAATAAAGCTTTTCTCCCGGCCATAAATGCTTGATACGAGCGGGTTTTGTTTGGTACGCAGCAAAAAAGAAAAAGCTCCCCTGTTTGACAGAGGAGCTTTTCGCTCATTGGCTAGTTTCTACATTTCGCACAAACACATACACCTTCACCGTCTTGCCTTCATACTGGATCGTGATCGTTGCCCTTGTACCCCCAGAGGCATCTGCCAAGACGCGAATCCGTCCTGTCTCGTCTACCTCCACCTGCTCGGGCACGCTCGACTCGAACTGGATTCCTGCTGCATCCGTCACTTCTTCTGAACTTCCGTCGCCGTAAGTAGCGAGGACTTCAAGCTGCAGCTCCTCTCCAGGTACGAGCTTTAGCGATTTTGCCTTGACTTCGAGTTTGTCCAAAGCGGCATCTCCGACGACGTAAGCCGCAGCGGATTGCACCGGGAAAACGGCCATGTCATCCTCTCGTGTCACCTTGATCGGCTTGCCCTTGGCTCCGGTTACCGTCTTCCACTTTTTGTTCCGGTACGTGTAAACTTGCCGCTTGTCGTCGCCGTCAGTTGCAGCGGGCAATCCGAGCGTGAAGCCTGCTTTGCCCAGGCTGGTCAGTTCTTTTCCGTTACTCCACGCTTGCAACAGGTAGGCTTCGCCCGGATTGGGAACGCCTTGCCACCCGTTTCCTTCTGCTTCCGTCAAGGAGAGGGCGAATTTTCTGGCCCGTTCCGCCGCAAAATACGCTCCCGGCACTTCCACCCATGCCCCGCCAGGTACGGTCAGTCTTGCGCCGATCTCCTTTTTCTTCAACACTTCGACCAGTTGCTGATCCAGTGAAATCTGCTGCTCTTCCTGCCTTGCCTGTTTGCTCTGGAAGCGATCTTCTGTATCGGCATCATCCTCCTCGGGTGCCTCTACTGCCTCCTCTTCGATCTGGATGAACAACGCAGGCGTGAAGCCGATTTTTTCCCTCACATCCTTGATTGCCACAAGGAAATCGCCGAGCGTTTCCAGCAATTCCTCCACTTGCTCGTCTGACGCCTTGATCTCGGCTCCAGACTCGACCTCGATTGTGCCAGCCTGTTTCAGCAGCGTTTCAGCCAGGACGCGAACGCGTTTCGCCGCGTCTTTTGAGATATCTTCTGCATCGAGTGGGGCGAGCGCCGTTTTGGCAAAGTTCGTCAAGGCAGCAAGCCCGAGTCTGGCAAGCTCTTCGTCCTCCCCTTTTTCGCTGACAAGAGGATCAAACGCTTTTTGCAAAAATGATTCGGTCAAATCACGCATTGTCGCTTCCCGGATGACCTCACGTTCGGCCTGCTCCATTACAGCAGCCAGCACCGTTGAAATCGTATCGGAAACTGTATCCCACTTGTCCGCTGGCTCCGGCTTTTTCGATTGGAGCAGCTTTTCCAAACTGCCGAGAACGAGGCCCACCTGTTTCACAATGCTTTCCTCGTCGGTTGCAGACAAAATCGCGTTTTCCGCTTGCTTGTTCAGCTCCCTCTGCTTTTCCGGCGTCGGTGTCGTGTCTGGCGGGGTGACTGGCGGAATCGACGGGCTTGTCGGTTTGGCAGGCACTTGCACCGCAAGCGTTTGGGTCAGGGCAGTCGATTGATCTGACAGCCTGGTCACTTGCAAAATCAGCTCTACACTCATCGCGCGATTCGGCGGCGTGATCGTGCCATCCAGCGCTATGACATCGGTGTCGCTCGACGACTTGATCGCAAGCGCAAATTTTGCCGGCACTTGCGGCAGAGCGAGTCTGGTCGCTCCGGCTGCTGGCTGGGCGATGCGTGTAATACTGTCTGCTACTTCCTGCGCTGTCGTTTCGTGCTCGCCTTGATTTTGCAAATCGAGCTGCACAAGCACCGGATCATGGTCGCTTACCCGGCCTTGACGCTCTGTGAACCCGGCATTGATATGCACGATATCGACCTTCGCGTTTGGTTCCAGATGCGGGCTGACCAAAATTTGATCGAGCACTTGCGAGTTGCCTTGGTACACATACGTGTATTGTCTGCCCGGCGGCAGCGTCTCGACCATGTTGGTCAAAGCTCCATCCGCCAAAGCTCTCACCGGGTTGGAGAACGGGAAGTCATTCAGGTCACCCAAAACAACTACGTTTGCCTTGGCGTCTGCTGCGTGAATCTGTTTGACAAAGCGGTTCACAACGCCGGCGATTTTCATCCGCTGCGCTTCACTCACCAGCTTCGGCGGCTGATCTTTGCCAAACAGCGCCCCATCTCCGCCCTTGGAATTAAAATGGTTGGCGATGACAAACACGGATTGGCCCTGGAATACAAACTCGGCTGCCAGTGGCTTGCGGCTGGACGCGAACGCCTCGTTGTTCGGATCGACCCGGCCCGGATTGAGTGTGAGATGCGGCGCTCCGTTGCGCGACTCGACCTGCACCGCTTCTGTTGCTGTTCCCGCTGCGCCGTCTGCCAGTTGCACGCGATCCGGGTTGTAGAAAAATCCGACGCGAATGTTGCCGCCTGGCTGGCCGCCGTCCTGGTTGTTTTGCGGAGCGATATCGACGTAGCGGTAAGCAGGCCCGTTCTTTTGCCCGATGGCCTGAATCAACGCTTGCGCCGATTTGGAAGCATCCGTCTCACCGTTGTCTGTCGGCCCGTTGTTGTCCTGCATCTCTACGACACCGATAATATCCGGCGCTTTCATGTTCTCCACGATCGTTTCCGCGATGCGCCCGATTTTGTCTGAATCCGTTTTCGCTGAAAAGTTCTCGATGTTGTAGGAAGCGATCACGAGCTTATCCGGTTTTGGAGACAGTTTGGTCACAGTCGGCTCGCTGCCGCCTGCCTGTACGGAAAACGTTTTGGTGTGATACAGCTTGTAGTTCGCAAAGCTGTAATCGACAATTCCTACCAACGGTTCGGAAAAAGTGTCGCCAACCTTCGGATGATCCAAGATCGGCTCGAATTTGTCCGCTACCGTAATGCGCTCAGGGTGAAAATCGTCTGCTTGCAGCAAAACTCCGCCTGCTGGCGTTCGCGGCTGTTCGGGGTGCGCTTGGTCGTCAATGATGACGAACTCAACACTTGCCGGGTTGGAGAAAACTTTTGTCTCCCCGACCACGACTGGATTGTCGATCTGAACCAGCATCCCTTCGAGGCTTTCCCAAAAATCAATGCCGTCCTCCTCCGGATCGAACTTGCCCAGACTGTCGTTGTCGATGACCCTTTTTGGATAGCGGTAATTTCCTTTTCCGAGCACAATCGGGTCTGGCAAGGACTGATCCGGTTTCGTCACGGTGACTTTCGCAGCATCAATCTGCGTCTGCGTGAGGTCAGTGGCCGCCCTGCTCTGTTGCACATACTCCTTCACAGTCCCGTCGACGCTCACTTCATCGCCCGGTTTGACGGCTGCTTTCGGCTCATACACATAAATTCCTTCTGATGTACGCGGATCATCGTCGGGAGCTGTGTCTTGCATGTAGAAGCCCTGGACTGTTCCGCTGCTTTTCACGACCGCCGTGACAATTCCCGCAACAGCTTTTACCGTGCCGTCCGCCATCGGCGATTGGTGCGAAGCTCCTTGGATATCATGAATGCGAATGTTGTCTTTTTGGATCGTGTAACGGAACGTGGCGACTTTGCTATCCGTAAAGCCTTCTTTGACTGCAAACGCTTGAATCGTCGTGTCCGCATCAATCTGGAGCGGGGCTGTATAGACGGCACTGGCGCGAGTCGGCGGCGAACCGTCTGTCGTGTAGTAAATTTTCGCATCGGCCATAGACGTAGACAAAGTTACTTTGGTGCCTGCGGCGATCAGCGGCCCTTGCGGATACGCTGTCACAGTCGGCACTGTGGTCGCATCCTCTACCAGATCAGCCGCCGTGCGCGGCACAAGTTTGTACTCGTTATAATCGTAATTGACGACCCCGGTGATGCTGGCGTAGGTCACGTCCTTTTCCAAAGGAAGCGCTGGCGATGGACGCGACAGAAAGCTTCCCTGCGCGTCTTGCAGCGTGTAGTTTCCGCTTTGTACGGACTTTACCGTAACTTGGTGAACTGTGACCAGCTTGCCTTCGATTGCTTCTCCCGTGCTTGCCGCAAAATCGGCCGAGGTAACCAACTGCGGTGCTGGCACGCCTGCCTGCTTTTCTACGACCGTGACCTGATCGGCTGCCGCTTCCAACTGGGCAAGCCCGTAGTAGTCGTTCAGTTTTCCGGTCGCCTGAATTTTGTCTCCGACCTCGATCTTGCCCGCAAGTCCTGGCGCGCGCAGGACAATCCCGGCTGTGTCATCCTGCATGTAGACGTTGAACTGCCCGCCTGCCTCGAACATGGCTGTGACGGTTCCTTCAATCATGGCTGTTGTCCCTTTGGCCAAAACTCTCGCTTCGGCAATCGCGCTCGGCGCAAGCACAGCCTTCGCCACGGCTACAGGCTCGCTTTCGAACATCTGGCCGCGCTCGTCCGCAAGCTGCTGCGTCACGTACACTTTTTCCAGCTGATCGGGAACTTGAACCGAATAGGAAAAGGCCCCATTGTCCGCTGCGCTTCCTGTCGGACTGCCGCCGAGCAACAAGCTGTTTCCGCCGGGAGCGTCATACGCGCGAAGAATCGCCTTGCCCGCTGCCGCTCCTGCCTGGCCCTTCAGCTCGGCTGTCTGCCCCCCTTGCTGCAAACTGACTTTGTCTACTGCGATGGCAGGGCTTGTAGCTGCTGGAACCAGTTCCGCGCCCTGACTTTCCTGTTTGCTGCCTTCTTTTGCCGTGAGATAGACAGCCGTTGCCCCCGGATTGTGATTGGCAAAAGTCAAATCGATTTGCCCGGCTTGGTCTGCTGCTTGTTCAGCCAGAGCTGTTTCGCTTCCCGTGGGCTGGGCTGCGTATACTTTGATCGTGACATTCGGGCGGACATAGCCGCGAATGGTGGCTGCCGCCGGATTCGTGTTGTCAAACAGCAGCCCTCTGCCGCTCGGCTTCTCGGTGACATCTGTCGCAGGCGGAGTTTCTGCCGGACTCGCCGTATTTTTCGGCGTCAGCTCACCCGCGATGAAGTCGGCGCTGTTATCGTTCGTATCCCAGCCGTTTCCGCCGTTTGGCGCGATGCCGTCGGCGTTGCTTTTGCGAGAGACACTGGTGGAGGCCGTCGTAGCCGGAGCAGGTGCTGCGCCTTCATACGCATTGGCTGCTCCGAAGCCGACCAGATCGACGATATCAGGGGATGACACATCGGTTCCGGTCAAAACGGTTCCGCTCCTGACCAGCGCAACCTTTCCTTCCGTGCCGGACAAGTTCAGCGTCCCTGTATCATCCGGTGCGGGAAGCTCTGCTATGCCACCTGTGCCTGCCGCCTGTTTGACCAAATAAAAGCCGTACGGGGCAATCGTGCCAGTCAAACTGGACTTTTGCCAGGCGCCTGTTCCTTTGGCAGAACCGTATTGCACCGACCAGCCGTTAAGAGATACTGGTGTGCTAGTCGGGTTGTACAGCTCGATAAAGTCATTTTTGTAATGGGACCCGCTGTTTCCCCCGCCCCCGTACACCTCGCTGATCACGATATGATCGGCATGCTGCGCCTTTGCCTGCGGCAGCCATCCCGTCGGCAAAACCGCGCCCGCAACCACAGCTGCGATTAGCGCCAGCTTGGGCAAACGGCGAAAACCTTGGTTTTTGTGTGACATTCTTTCTTCATTCCTCCTCTCCAAAATACGAAACGAAAGCTATGAACATCGTAAACAATCAATCTGAACTGTATGTAAATTTGATGTAAACAATGTATAATCCTTCCATTATGCACACAACAAAAACCGCCAAAAAGCACGATGCTTTGGCGGTTTTTCTGTCTTTTCACTTAATCCTCCGGAACTTTCATACTGCGGGCGATATAGAGAACCGGCGTGGAAGCGGCCGATACGACAAACTTGATCAGGTAGGTAGTCAGCAAAATTTGCCACCATACTTCCATCGGGTATACACCGAGAAAAGCAATCGTGCAAAAAGTAACGGAATCGAGCAATTGGCTAAACAAGGTGCTCCCGTTGTTGCGAATCCACAACTGATTGCGGCCCGGGCATTTCTTTTTCAGCCAGGAGTAAATTTTCACGTCGACAAACTGGCTGAGCAAATACGCGCACAGGCTGCCCAGCGCAAGCCGCGGCATCAAGCCGAACAGCGTCTCCAGCGATTGCTGCGAAATGTCTGTTTCTTGCGGCTCAAATACAAGCACGAGCTGCATAATGATCGTCGTCGCGATCAAGGTGAAAAATCCGAACCAGACTGCCTTTTTCGCTGCCTTCTCCCCATACTTTTCGTTCAGCAGGTCTGACACGAGATAAATCGACGCGTAAATCGTGTTGCCCAATGTCATGACCAGTCCAAACATTTCGATGGTTTTCACCACCTGTATGTTGGCGAGCACCGTAGCCATCCCGATCCAGGCATACAGCCCCATGCGGCCGAACAGGCGGTAGCAGAGCAGAAACAGCCCGAAATTCACCAGAGCGAAAAAGACTCCAAGTGTAAGATTAAACATATATAATGCCTCCTAGTTTTGATAACGCGGGAGTTTTGCGAACCGCGGCCCTTTTTGGGCATTCCAACATTGTACTTGGATTTGCTTGTTTTCGCAATGATATCTTGGCGAGGTTCCCACTCCCTCCCCCTCCCCCTCCGGCTTGCCGCGCCGCATGTCGCCCGCTGTCGTTTTCCACGTGCTATTTTTCATGACAACGATCCTTCAAGCATGTCCTGTTACTCCTTTGTCAGCACGATGTCATCCGGTTGTAACCATTTCGCTATCTGCTTCGTACATAATGAACGCATAGCAAGACACGAGCTCACTCACCACACACACCACGAACAAACATCTGGACAGGAGAGGATTTTCATCATGAACAACTGGAACAAAATCGTAACCGGAACGGTGCTCACTTCGGTGCTTTTCACCGGACAAGCCCTGACTGCCGATGCCGCAAGCACAAGCTCTGCACCGAAAAACTTGCAGGTGCTCTCGCAAAAAACGGCAGACGTTACCGGCGACAACAAAGCCGACACGATCGCCTTGTATGGCAAAAAGGAGAAAAACAGCCCGTACGTGAGCGATCTCACTGTCAAAGTGACAGACGGCCAAACGAAAAAGTCCGTGACGATTGACCTCAAAGACAGCGGCTATGAGCCAAAGCTGTCCGTGCAAGATTTCACTTACGACAAAAAAGGCGAAATCATGGTTTCGGCTGATACAGGCGGCAGCGGCGGCTATACCACCAACTATATTTACACGCTGAAAAACGGCAAAGCCGAGAAGCTCAGCTTGCCTGGACTGGATAAAAACAAGGCAGGTGTGCTCGGCGGCGGATTCGTCCAGCTGAAACCGATCGACAACAATAAAAACGGCCTGTACGTTCTGGAAGGCACAGAGCGCCTGACCGGAGATTACAATGCGGACGTTCGCGGCTACCTCCAGTCGAAATGGAAATGGAGCCAAAACAAATGGGAATTGATGAGCGCCCACTTCGAGCCGACCAAAACGGAAAAGCAAGTGTACCAAGGTTCTTTTAAAAGCCATGACTCCGCGTATGCTTTTCTCGCGCCAAAGTCTTGGAACGGCAACATCCTGATTGACGAGCGGACAGGCCCGAACGCAGACCCTTACTTGCCGGAAGCCAAAAGCGTGACTTCCTTCCAGTTCAACGCAAGCAAAACGGAAGATCAGGCGGCTGTCGTCGTCATCTACGCTTTTGACAAAAACGACTGGAAAAAGCTGAACAACCCTGACGAGCCGCCAGTCGGCTACGAAATCGCGCAAGATCCCGCTACCAACACGGTCTATGCAGCTGCTTTGCCTCAGGACAGCGTATTCGACCCGGCAACAGACCAAGGCAAAAAGTTTCTCTCGCTGGTCATGACGCTGGATGAAGTGAAAAAAGCGTTCGTGCTGGTGAAGCGCTAAGCTTTCAAGCATCTGAGCCAGCCGAGCCTCTAGACTTCGTGAGCCATGAAAAAGAAAAGGACACCTTTTGCCCGATCAGGTGCAGCAGGTGTCTTTTTTCTGTGAACAACGTCTCGGCGTTTTTTTATGCAATGGGGTGTGACGGCTTGCGCTCAAACGACACGGTCATGACTGTTTGGTTTGACACAGAAAAAACGTTCCGTCCCGGGGTACAGCTCTCCCAGGCTCTCCACGGCAAAGCCACACGCCTGATAAAACGCGACTGCGTCCTGGTCTGTCTCCGCTTGCAGGGCAGCAAACGAATGCTGCTGCAATACCTCGTCAATCAGTTTGCGGCCAATTCCTTTTCCTCTTTTTGCTTCTTCGACAGCGATATGTAAAATGACGGCGGTATTTTCCGTGCGATTGATTTTGAGTCCAATGATCGCCACGAGCTTTTCGCCTTCCGCGAAAGCGTACAAAATCCGGTTCGGGTCGGACTTGTACAGCCGCATGAGCACGTTCAGTTTTTCCTCGGTCGGGTTGAAAATGCTCGCTGCGATGACGGACGCGACATCATCCGTCAGTTCATGGATTTGTTTTAGCTGGAGCATTTGTTTCCTCCCCTTTTTCACTTTTTGAATGCCGCCGACATAAAAATCATTGGCTGTCAGGTTTTCCTTGAAACAGGCATTGCATCGCTCTACACCTGCTCGTTCATTATACAGATTCCTCCAATTTTCTTGTGTCCCGATGTGACAATGAAAATTTGTGGAGATCATCGGTGCCGTTCACTTTTACTACCATTCCGTATTTGGATGAGGAGCACCAGTTCGAACCGTGTGGAAACTTTACTTTTCCCATCACATGAGGGCAGTGAAATTTGAGATCGTTTCTGTCGTCGCCTGCGTACGCCATTTCAAATCTAAATGTTGCAATGGATGGAACCGGATGATCGATGGGAAACCCACATTGATAACGCAAACGTAAATCACTGATAAATCTCAGGTGAAGGGCAATAAATTAAAAAGTGCCTTCGCGCGGCGCCATCAACAAAGCCCGTAAAATCGCTTCGCGGCTGTGCCCCGTTGCACCTTGGGGGGAATGCTTCTTAATTCTTTTACGTATTGGCACAAGTGACTTCACCTTTCTCGAAGTTTTCGTGCTTGGTCGCTTGAAAACCTCCAAGAAGGTGAAGTCTTTTTTATGCTTTTCTAGCCCTTGATACCAAAGGTCTCAAGAACCTGTCAAAGACTCATCTATGAAAAACGCTTTAGAAAACTATGCACCCTATTTATTTTAAAGATAGCTATTAAGAGACGTATGAAAGCCAAAGTAAAAGTTTCAAAATATTAATAATTGGAAATGAACTCCTAAACAATATTTTACAACAAAAATAATTAATGGTAATATTTCACTTATTATAAAGGAGGTAATAAGTATGAAAAAAATAAGTAGTTTAGTTATAGCTTTTGCTCTTGTATCTTCCTTAGTGGTTACACCTAGTGGTATGGCAGCAGAAAAAAATTTCAATATAAGGACAGTAGGTCACCTTGAGTCAATCACTTCAGAAACGGAGTACAATGAAGCAACAGGGGAAGAAATAACAACTGAAAAACACGGTGTAGATGTAAAAGGAATGTTTAACGTGAATGAAAAATTGTTTTCAGCCAAGATTAAGAATTTAGAACAAGGGATTTCCTACAATTTAATAGGAGAATTAGATAAAGTATTGTCTGAAGATCAAGCTTACTATTTTATTGGAAAAGATTCTAATAATGACTTGATTCAATTTGAAGCAATAGTAGAAAAAGTATCAGACAATGACTATAAATCAACCATTAACATCTATGAATACTTGGAAAACAATGAAGAACCAATAAATGCAAATACTTTTATATTTGATGGAAATTCTTCTGAGATAAAAAAATATAGAATTGAAACAGAAAGAAAACCTATTGTACTTAGCTTATCTAATAATGCTCTAAAATCTTTTAGTGAAGAAGACTCCTATTATAGCGATTTACAAGGTGGGTCTGGAAAAGGCTATAGATACTTAATTCAAGGGCCTGAGACAACACATATAGACGCTGGTAATAATTACGCATTTAGATGGGGTACAAAAATTAAGGACATTGAAACAAAATTAAAAAAAGAAGGGATTGATTACACTGGATACCATGATATTGTTGATTTCAGAACAAGAGTATACACTAATGCGCCTCTTGTATTTAACACTGTAGAGCCAATTAGCAATTCAACAACAGAGTTCCAAATCCCAATGTACTTAGGACAATACGTGGGTACACAATTTATTACTGTGAGAGCTCACGATGTTACAATAACAGGATCAGGTACAGATAACTTACTCTACAAATTAACATGGAATTCAGCCTATTCCCCTTCTGGTTACCTAGATGAAAGAAAATTTGATGTTAATCCTAAATCCGCTCCAGGTTTTGTTGTAAAATATTTTATGGATACGCCCTCTTCAATAAGCACTGGAAGCAAAAAAGTTAATTTTAATGGTTATTTTAAATACAGATCAAAATACAACTCCTATTCTCTACTACTCAATTATTATACAGAAATAACGCATAGTGATTACTACACGATTAAAATAATTAAATAATCTTATTTGCACAAAAATAGCGGTTAGGCTATATAACCTAACCGCTATTTTTGCTTTTAGCTTCTTTTATTTAAGTTATGTAACTTTTTTAATAGGAAAATGGATACATATCACTAAAAAGAATTGTATCGCTCAGAATGTAGTTATCCACTTCTGTCACAAAGGAAGAATAAACTGAGGTGAGTGGAGCAGAGTTATTTCCTTTCTTCCAGTATGTCAATCGAATTTCCACATCATGACTAACTGAAAATACAGACTCTTCATATCCTCCTTTCATCCCTTCAAAACTGACTCCTTCGGCTTGCTTGAAACTCTCTGGAGCTAATTCTAAGTACCTATTGTCTGCATGAATAATTATTTTGGTCTCTCCTGTTTGAGGTACTCCTGATATTTTTAAATTTATGCTTATTTTATCCCTTTCATTAATCGTAGTTCCATCTTCCTCATACTCAACTTTTATCTTTTTTAATGCTTCAGTAGCAGAATTATAGTTATACAAATCTCTAGCAAGCAATCCTAAGACAACAGCAATAATAATCAGAAAAACTAAAATAATTTTTCTCATTAGAATCTACCCGCTTTCTATTTTTGTATAAAATTTACATTTTAAAATTATATCACAAATAAGTAATATCGTATAGAAACCTCTTCTTAACACAGGCATGCTCTCTTTTTTATGTAATTTCATCTTTATCAAAAGGCAATTTTTCATCACGCCCAAACGAGACAAAAAAATACCCCGACTATTTACGTCAGGGTATCGTTGTCTCACGCCAAAATCGGCAGCATCAGGTTGAGCAAAAACAGTCCGGCGATCACGTAGAGCAGAGCAGGCACTTCCTGGCGTTTGCCCAGCGCGAGCTTCATCAGCGGGTACGCCACGAAGCCAAAAGCGATTCCGTCGACAATGCTGTAGGACAGCGGAATGATCGCGATGATCAGGAAGGCCGGGAAGCCCTCGGAAAAGTCTTTCAGGTTGATGTTTTGCACATTTTGCAGCATCAACGCCCCGATGATGATCAACACAGGAGCAACGGCGCCATCCGGGATCATTTTCACGACCGGAATCAGGCCGAGCGAGAACAGCAGAAGCGTTCCGGTCACGAGCGTGGTCAAGCCTGTGCGCCCACCTGCGGCGATACCTGCGGCTGTCTCAACCGTAGCGACCGTCGGGCTGGTTCCCATAATCCCCGAGATGGCTGCCGACAAGGCGTTTGCTTGCAAGGAGCGGCGAAACTTTTGCGGCTGGCCGAACATCGCTGTATGCCCGTGCAGCAATCCGATATTTTCAAACACGATCACCATTGCCAGCGAAAAAGTGGCGATCCAGAATGGCAAAGTCCAGATGGCGGAAAACGACATGCCAGCAAAAACTTGCCCGTACTGCGCAAACGAGAAGCTGCCGCCTTCACCCGGCGAAACAACCCCGAGCAAGAAACCCAATCCGGTTCCCGCCGCAATCCCGATCAAAAAATTGCCCGGGACATTGCGCACGAACAAGATCAGCGTAAGCAACAGCGTGACCAGTGTCACTACCACATGCGGGCTGGACAAATCGCCGAGCGCCACGAATGTGGACGGGTTGGTGACGATCAGGCCGCCTTTTTGCAGCCCGATAAAGGTCAAAAACAGACCGATGCCCACGGTGATCGCTTCTTTCAGCGACGTAGGAATCGCATTGGACAAAATCGTCGCCACCCGGGTAAAGGCGATGACGGTAAAAATCAACCCGGAAACGAATACGGCTGCCAGCGCTTCTTGCCAGGACAGCCCCATCGACTGGCAAAGCGTATAAGTGAACAGCGCGTTAATCCCCATCCCAGGGACGAGAATAATCGGCGCATTCGCCCAGAAGGCCATCAAGAGCGAGCCGATAAAAGCGGTCAGTACCGTTGCGAGAATGCCCGCTTCCATCGGTATTCCGGCATCCTGCAAAATCGAAGCGTTTACGGCAACAATGTAGACAATGGTGACAAAGCCGATAAATCCGGCGATAAGTTCCCTTTGAAACGTCGTGTCGCAAGCGCGCAAGTGAAAAAGTTTTTCCAGCCACGTACGCACGTATATTTCCCTTCTTTCTTCGTTGTCTTCTCCAACTTTCACGTAAAAAATATGCTATCATAGCGACAACAATATGAAAAATATCAAGAAAATCTGCTTTTCATATCGAAATCATATAGATGACAACAGAAAGAAGGAAGCTACGTGGATATACGGCAGTTACGCTACTTTATCGCGATCGCGGAAGAAGGGCAGATTACGGGGGCGGCAAAGCGGCTGAACATGGCCCAACCGCCGCTGAGCCAGCAGCTCAAGCAAATGGAGGACGAGCTGGGAGTCGTACTGGTGGAGCGCTCCGGAAAACGGATGGAGTTGACGGAAGCCGGACTCACTCTGTACAGACAGGCGCTGAATATCGTGCACCAAATGGAAGAAGCTTTGTCCGAAGTAAAAGAAACGGGGGAAGGGATTCGCGGGACGCTGTCCATCGGGGTGAGCGCTCTGTCCGCCTATCGCCTGCCGGGGCAAATTCGCCTGTTCCAGCAAAAATACCCGCTCATTACGTATAAAGTCTGGAAAGGCGACACCCAGTTGCTCAATCAATGGCTGGAGCGGCGCACGATTGAGGTCGCCATCGTCCGGCTGCCCCACTCGCTCAACAACTGCACCATGATTCCGCTGGAAGAGGAAGCTTTCGTCCTGATCGTCCCGGCAGACTCGCCCTATGCAGATCGCAGCGAGATTCACATGCGTGAAATCGCCCAGTTGCCGCTGATCATGCCAAGCCTTCCCGGGCTGGGCATCTACGATCTGATCGTGAAAGAATTTTCCCGGCTGGGCGTGGAGCCGCACGTCATCTGCGAGTGTCCGGATATTTCGCTGATCGTCAGCATGGTCGCCGCTTCCGTCGGTTCGTCGATCGTCCCGATCTCCGCCTGGGAAACGCATCAGAGCGAACAAATCCGCGGAATCAAGCTCGCGGGAACTTCTATTTACTCGTCCGCGGCTGTCGTCTGGCAATCCGGGCGGCATTTGTCCAAAGCCGCCAAGCGGTTCATTGAGACGTTTTCGTAGAGGCTGCCGTATGTCTAATGCCATCTCATTGGAATAATCTCGGAAATCTCGCGGGACGATAAACTATCGCCATATTGCCTGTCCCGGGAGGAACCGTATGACCTTTTTCATTTCTATCGTGATCGTGGTGCTGATCGTCTTGTTCGGTGCTATCTCGCCGGAGCTTTTTGCCAGCGCAGCCGCGCAGGTGCTGAAGATGACCACGACGAACTTTGGCTGGTTTTACTTGATCGTCACATTCGGTTTTCTGATCTTTTGCCTGTTTCTCGCGTTTAGCCGCTATGGACAAATTCCGCTCGGCGGCGATGACGACGAGCCGGAATATTCCTTGCCGACCTGGTTTGCCATGCTGTTTAGTGCCGGAATGGGCATCGGGCTTGTTTTTTGGGGAGTGGCAGAGCCGATCTCGCACTACTTTGCTCCCCCGGCGGGCGTGACCGGACAAACGACCGAAGCCGCCCAGACGGCCTTGCGTTACGCCTTTTTCCACTGGGGCTTGCATCCGTGGGGAATATACGCCGTCATTGCGCTTGCCCTCGCCTACTTTCAGTTCCGCAAAGGGGCAAAAGGCTTGATCTCCTCGACTTTTCTCCCTCTGCTTGGCGACAAAGTAAACGGCCCGATCGGCAAAGGCATTGATGTGCTCGCTGTCATTGCGACTGCTTTTGGCGTTGCCACTTCCCTCGGGCTGGGCACGCTGCAAATTAACGGAGGCTTTACCCACTTGTTCGGCGTGCCTTCCAATTTGTTCGTGCAAATCGCCATTATCGTAGTCATTACCGTGCTGTTTCTCGTGTCCGCAACGACCGGACTGGACAAAGGGATCAAGTACCTCAGCAACACCAACCTGATTTTGGCATTGGCCTTGCTTTTCCTCACGCTTGTCCTGGGGCCGACCTCGTTTCTGTTCGATACTTTCACAAGCACCCTTGGCAGCTACTTGAACAACCTTGTCTCCATGAGCCTCAGACTCACCCCGTTCACGCAAGGAACATGGGTGGCGAACTGGACGCTGTTTTACTGGGCCTGGTGGATTGCCTGGGCACCGTTTGTCGGCATGTTCATCGCCCGCGTCTCCAAAGGGCGCACAATCAAAGAGTTCGTCATCTGCGTCATGCTCGTGCCGAGCCTGCTCAGCTTCATCTGGTTTTCCGTGTTTGGGGGAACCGCGCTGCATCTGGAGATTTTTGATCAGGCCCAGATCGGGCAAGCTGTGCAGAACGATATTTCCACTGCCCTGTTTCTCGCTCTGGAGCAGCTTCCCATGGGCTACATCTTGGCCGTAGTCGCAACGCTTTTGGTCATCACCTTTTTTATCACTTCGGCGGACTCGGCTATTTTTGTCCTGGGCATGCTGTCGTCGGACGGCAAGCTGAATCCGTCCAATCGCGTCAAAATTACGTGGGGCATCCTGCAATCGGCCATTGCCGTCGTGCTGTTGCTCAGCGGCGGATTGGAAGGGCTGCAAACCGCCTCGATCGTCGCTGCCCTGCCTTTTGCCGTCATCATGGTTTTGATGTGCTACTCCTTGCTAAAAGCGCTCAAAGAAGAAGACCAGCTTGTCAAAAAGCAGCGCAAGGAACAGCAAAGAAAGTTGGAGCGCTTGCTGGAAAAATCGTGAATGGCTCATGAGGAGTCAGCCAGCACAAAAAGCCCGCGTACAGAGCAATCGCTGCGTACACGGGCTTTTCATGGCATCGCAGGCAAAAGTTTTCTCCACCCGCTTTGTTCTTCTGTTTCGCTTTAGTCCCGCTCCGACCGGACTTCTATCCCGTTTCTGCGGAACAAGGCGGCGGTCAAGCCGATGCCCGACACCTTTTTCCCCGAAAATTGGCCGTCGTACACAAACGAACTGCCACAGGACGGACTGTTTTCCTTCAAAATGGCAGAAGTTGCCCCGACAGTTGTCGCCAGCCTGAGCGCCTGCTGTGCTCCCGCCAAAAATTCGGCCGTCACGTCGCGGCCTGTGTTGTCGATAATTTTTGCCCGGCCATCCAGCACATCGTATCCGTCGCCCCCGACAATCTCCGCTGGCGGACGGGGAGTTGGCAGACCACCCAACTGCTCAGGACAGACAGGGATTGCTTTGCCCTCCCTCAGCAGTTGTTCCAGCTCGCTGTCCAGGCACGATTTCTGGTCATAACGGCATTCACACCCGATCAGGCACGCACTGATCACTTTCACAAGCAATCCCTCCCGTTGCGATTCGCTTTTCGTTACAGTTTGCGCAGCTTGACGCTTTGCACCATGTGATCTTGCCCTTTGTTCAAAATGAGCTGCGCCCTGACTCGCGTCGGCAAAATGTTTTGCACCAAATTGGCCCCGTTGATTTCCGTCCAGATGCCTGTCGCCACTTCTGTCGCTTCTTCGTCGGACAAGCTCGCATACCGTCTGAAATACGAGTTCGGATCGGAAAACGCCGTTTGCCGCAGCAACTTGAAGCGCTCGACGTACCATTCCAAAATGTCTTTTTCTTCTGCATGCACGTAAATCGAATAATCGAAGAAATCGGAGACGATGACTTCCGATATGCGCGGCTCGTCGCCTTTTGGCGGTTGCAGAACATTCAATCCTTCCACAATCAGAATATCCGGCTGGCGAACGGTTTGCCATTCCCCCGGAACGATGTCGTAGACCAGATGGGAGTAAACAGGAGCCTTGACTTCAGGCAACCCGGATTTCACATCAGCCAAAAAATTGATAAAACGGCGCAGGTCGTAGCTCTCCGGGAAGCCTTTGCGCTTCATGATGCCCCGCTCTTCCAGGACGCGGTTCGGGTAGAGGAAGCCGTCTGTCGTGACCAGATCGACCTTGGGATGGTTCGGCCAACGCGACAAGAGCGTCTGCAAAATCCGGGCCGTCGTGCTTTTGCCTACAGCGACGCTGCCGGCAATCCCGATAATAAACGGAACCTTGCCGTCCTGATTGCCCAAAAACGTATGCGTAGCCTGATACAGCTCCTGCATGCCGCCAACATACAAGTTCAACAGTCGGGACAACGGCAAATAAATGTCGGCGACCTCGGTCATGGATATATTTTCATTCAGTCCCTGCAAACAGGAGAGCTCTTCATCTGATATGGTTAGCGGTGTGGAAGCACGCAGTGCTCTCCACTGCTCGCGGTTGAAAGTAACGTAGGGTGATGCCATGGGAATGTACATCCTTTCCATCATGAAAGTGCTTTCTTTGTTTCATCACAAAGTAAGTTTACACTAGCATGCCGCTCTTGGGAACAAGAGGGATGTCCCGAAGCAAATCACGGACACTTTCCCCCTGCGAAAATGAGTACATTCCCACAGCAATATCACCTTTCTTGTTTCGCGAAGTCTTTGGCTGGCAAGCTTTGTTTTCCCTCCAATTCCCAGGTTTTCGTTTGCTCCACCCAGCGGTAGCGAACAGACTGATCGCTGCCCTTTCCGTCATTGTAAATCACGATTGCGGTAGGATTATGCCTTGCTAAAAATACGGAAGGAAGGCTCCCTTTGTACGGCCTGTTCTCGAAAACTGGTTGCATGGAGAGGCGAGCGATTTGTTTTAACACCTCTTCCCTCCATCCCAAATCAGCGTAGATACGACCCTGCTTGTCATTGCTGAGGTAAATAAAGGCAGACGGCTCAAGAGAAAAAGATTGGAGCATCGCTGCTTTTTTTTGCGCAAGTTCATAGGCATACTTCACATCTGCCTGAAATTCCAGGTTGTTCGTCAAAAAAAGAATGTTTTGAAAAGCATACACATAAGTTGGCCCACTGGCTCGCAGCGGCAGCCGTTCTGCTTTCAAACGGGCATTCTCAAACGTATACGTAATATCGTGCGAGCGCGTGAAGTCTTCTTTGATCTTGATTTGGTCTGCCTGATAGCCTTCCGGGAACAAAACGACATGAAGCTTCCTGCGCTTGTCTTCTAACAGCAGCGCTTCTTTGGCATCGAGGAAGACACCGTCCAGTGGTGAACGTGACATTTTCTCGATGTTCACCCCTCCATATACCCACAGCAGCTCTTTCATGCTTTCCAGCTGCCTTTGAACGAAATAATCGCTCACTGGAACGCTCTCTTTTTCCTGCGACCAATTTTTGCTGCTCTCCTGGCCAAACTCGCTCGTAACGCCTGCACTTGTCACGGCAATGAGAACCGAGCACGCCAAAATGGCTGCGATCCGGCCTGACCCGCTTTTTTTCCTTCCCTTTACCTGGGCGAAAATGTTTTGTTCGATTTGCTTCAAGTGTTCTGCATCCGCCTTGAATGCCTTCTGCTCGCGCTTTGCCAACAGGCGCAGTCCTTTCTCTATGTCCAATCCTCTCCCTCCTTTAGCAAAAGTGCCTTTAGCTTTTCGCGGGCACGATGCAATCGCGTATACACCGCACCAGTCGAGATGCCAAGCACCTCTGCGATCTCTTCCGCGCTAAGCTCTTCAAAATAGCAGAGAATCAGCATTTGCCGATGCCGATAGGGCAGTTTGGATACAGTTGTAACCAATTGACGCCATTCTTCTTTTTGCATGACTTCCTCTTCCAATTCGGTAAACCCTGGAACAAGCGGATCTGCCTGGTAAAACAAATTTCGGAATGACCATGATCGTCGATATCTTTTGCATTCATTGACAGCAATCCGATACAGCCAGGTTTCGACTTTACTATCGCCCCGAAAGTTCGGCAGATGCTGATACGCACGCAAAAACACTTCCTGCGTGATATCTTCCGCAACCAGCCGATCTTGGACCAGCCAACAACACAGGCGATACACGCGATAAAGATGGTCATCAACCAATTGTTCCAACGAGACTTCCGCCGTAGCATGGAGAACCGAGATGGACGATAGCAGCTCTTTATTCCTCAGCTTTCTCGCCTCCTTCTCCTGTTAGATACAACATCTGCTTGTTTCTTACAGCTATTTTGTAAATATTTTCATATAAAAACAAGCTGACACCAAAGGCATCAGCTTGCTTCTGCTTTCGTTTATTTTCCCAAGTACGCCTGCAGCATCCAGACATGCTTTTGCAAGCTTTCACTCATTCCCAAAAACATGTCGCCTGTCGCTTCGTCGTTTGCCGCTTCCGCCGCCGTGATGCCCTCTTCAAGCTCCCCGATCAATGTCGTGAAATCGCTCACGACTGCTTGCACCATCTGATCGGCCGACTCGCCGCCAGCCGCTTCCTTGATGGAAGCTTGCTCGATACAGGACTTCATGGTCGAGACAGGCTTGCCGCCGACAGCGAGAAGTCGTTCAGCCAGGTCGTCCACATACGTCGCGGCTTCGTTGTACAGCTCCTCGAATTTGGCATGGAGCGTGAAGAAATGCGGGCCTTTTACATACCAGTGGAAATGGTGCAGCTTCACATACAACACAGACCAGTTGGCAACCTGCTTATTCAACACATCGGTGACGGGCCGACTCATTGTCATGCTCATGAAAGACGCTCCTCTCTTCACTTTCCTAAAAAAGATATGCGTCTGTATTGTGCCGCCGCTCGCGATATCCTATACCCGTCCCACGGATTCAGCTTCCTCGCTATTTTGCTTGGCGTTGCGCCGCCTGTTTTTGCAAAAAGGTCATGGCGTTACAGGCTTGCATGGCTGCGCCGATCATCAGGCTGCGCTCATCGAGGTCGAAGCGCGGGTGGTGAACGGGATAAACGAGGCCCGCCTGCTCATTGCGCACGCCCAGGTGGTAAAAAGCACTGGGAACATGATCGGCAAAAAAGGCAAAGTCCTCTACGCCCAGACTGGGCAGCTCATTCACCTTAACCTTGTCGGTTCCCAGCAGTTGCTCGCCGCACTGCTTCACGAGGTCAACCATGGCGCTGTCGTTGATCAAGGAAGTGTAGCCTTCCTCAAACACGACCTCAGCCGCCCCGCCGAGGCTTCGCGCCGCAAGCTCTGCCACCTCGCGCACGCGCTCCTTCACCATCGTCCTGACTTTTTTGTCCAGCGTCCGAATCGTTCCGGTCAGCTTCACTTCCGAAGCGATCACGTTGCTCGCCGTCCCGCCGGAAATCATGCCGAGCGACAGCACCGCCGAGTCGCGCGGATCGACGTTTCGGCTGACAATCGTTTGCAGAGCGGTGATGACGTGGGCGGCGATCACAATCGCGTCTCTTCCGTTGTGCGGATAGGCGCCGTGCCCGTTTTCTCCCCTGACGACGATGTGTACATCGTCAGACGCGGCGTTCATTTGTCCGTATTTGACCGCGATGCTGCCGACGGCAAGCTCCGGGGATACGTGCAAGCCAAAGACGGCGTCCACACGCGGGTTGTCCAGCACGCCTTCGCGAATCATCGGCAACGCCCCGCCTACCGTCTCTTCTGCTGGCTGGAAAAACAGCTTCACGCTGCCTGCCAGTTGATGCTTCTGCGCTACGAGCAGCCGCGCTGCGCCAAGCAAGCATGTCATGTGGGCATCGTGACCGCAGGCATGCATCCGGCCCTCGATCTGGGAGCGGTACTCCACCGCGTTTTCCTCGAAAATCGGCAAGGCATCCATATCGCCGCGAAGCCCGACAACACCACCCGGATGCGCTCCTTCGATTATTCCGACGATACCTGTGCCCGCCACTTTTTCATGCGGAATGCCCAGTTCGTTCAAGTAGGCGCTGATTTTTTCCTGGGTACGGAACTCCTCCATCCCGAACTCGGGATATCGGTGAAAATCGCGTCGAACCTCCGTCAGCCACGGAAGCAGCTCTTGTGCACGTTGCAGCAACGCTTCGTTTAGCCCTGTACTCATACCGTCACACTCTCCTCAATCGCCAACACCCCGTGCGTTGCGTCAAGCGTAGCCTCCACGCCAAAAGGCAGAGCCATGTTGAAAGCGCCGTGCCCGATTTGCACGTTCCAGATGGTCGGCTTCCCGTACGGCACGACAATGTTTTGGAAGACGTCCCACACGGAAAAGCCTTCGCGTTTTTTCGGCTCGCAGTTGGTCCACGTACCGATGACCACGCCCGCGCAATCGTTGAACAGCCCGCCGAGCGCCATCTGTGTCAGCATGCGATCGATGCG
The DNA here is from genome assembly GCF_038000275.1 of Brevibacillus sp. FSL K6-0770. Classification (NCBI taxonomy): domain Bacteria; kingdom Bacillati; phylum Bacillota; class Bacilli; order Caryophanales; family Paenibacillaceae; genus Brevibacillus; species Brevibacillus sp. FSL K6-0770. The sequence goes on along the minus strand of NZ_JBBOBQ010000001.1, from coordinate 1,232,361 downwards.
GTACGGCTCCTCGTCGATATCTTCCAGAAACAAGATTTTTCCTCGCGTATCCAGCTGATAAGGCGTGCCCATCAAAGTGGCGATCAAAGCGAGATTGCCGCCGACAATCGGCCCGTACGCTTGCCCTTCTACGAGACAGACAACGTCCTCTCCCGGCGGATTGATGATCGGTCCGAGCGGCTCCGGTCGCGTCATCGCCCGCAGCAAATACTGTTTGGACCAGTCATCCAGCCCGTGTGCAATATCGGAAGTCGCCATCGGGCCGTGCAAAGTCGCAAGCCCGGCCTGCTGCCCAAAAGCGGTGTGCAGCGCTGTAATGTCGCTGTAGCCGACAAACAGCTTCGGATTTTGCGCAATCAGGTCGTAATCGAGCATCGGCAAAATTTGCGGCGCCCCGTATCCGCCACGCATGCACATGATTCCGTCCACTTCGTCATCGGCAAACATCGCGTTCAGCTCGCCAGCCCGCTGCAGCGGCGTCCCGGCCAAATACCCGCCGTACGTCTCATAGCACGTTTCCCCGACTTTTACCTTGAAGCCAAGCTCCACAAGCCCGGCAATCGCTTTGTTCAACATTTCTTCCGTAGCCGGACTTGAAGTGGCAACCAGTCCGATCGTATCTCCTGCACGCAACGCTTTTCCTTTGTTCATCCGACCCGTCTCCCTTTTACGATGATTGATCCCGTTCACAGCTTCCTGTTGCATGCAACTTGGCACGCTCCACGTACGCTGCCACTATGCTGTTGATGACTTTCGTAATATTGCAAAAACAATGCCAATACGTTGGCTGCTCGCGATCCGCTCCTCCTCTATTCACCGCTGCATATCGGAGTCGCTAAAAGCGAAAATCATCGGCTCGCGTGCTATTCGCAGTTGAATAGCGTTTATTCACGCGTGAATAGCCATTTTCGCAGCTTCCGGCTCGCTGACGGCTGGCTGATGCCAAGCACTTCCGCTACTTTTGTCGTCGTCTTATGCTGCTCGTAGGCGCGCTCAAGCAATTGCCGCTCCACTTCCTCCATCGCCTCCTGCATCTGCATCACCCGCTCCACTTTGATTCCCCCTGAAGGGCTGCCCTCGTGGCCGTGGATATAGCGCGGAATTTGACTCGGCGTGATGAGGACGTCCGGTGAAGTCACGACAAGCCGCTCCACTACATTTTCCAATTCACGCACATTGCCAGGCCAATCGTACTCCGCAAGAATCCGGTAGCACACATCGGCCAGCCGTCTGTCCAAACAATATTTTTCCGAAAAAACATGGAGAAAGTAATGGACGAGCACCGGAATTTCTTCGCGGCGTTCCCGCAATGGCGGAATCTCCAGCGGCACGACGTGAATCCGGTAGTACAAATCCTCGCGAAATCTGCCCTCTTTGACCATCTGCCGCAAATTTTGGTTGGTGGCGGTAATCAGCTTGACGTCGACTTTTCGCGGGACCGCACTGCCGACAGGCGTAATCGTTTTTTCCTGCAGCACATTGAGCAGTTTGACTTGCAAAGATAGCGGCATTTCGCCGATTTCATCCAAAAACAGCGTGCCGCCGTTCGCCTTTTCGATCAAGCCTGCTTTGCCGTCCTTGTCCGCTCCGGTAAACGCGCCTTTTTCGTACCCGAACAGCTCGGACTCCAGCAAAGTCTCGGGGATCGCGCCACAGTTGATGTGGATAAAAGGCTTCCCTGAGCGCGGACTGCACTCGTGTATGTATTTCGCCAGGACGCCCTTGCCAACGCCTGACTCTCCAAGCAAAATCATCGACGACTCGACCTGCGCCAGCTTTTCTGCCATCGTGGTCACCTGCTCCATCGACTGGCTGCGGTAGATCAGGTTCGTTTTGCTTTTTTTCCTGCTGTTCTCCTTGGTCATCTCGCTTTGCAAAATGCCGCCGACGTACTTCCTCTCGTTCTGCACCTGCTGTAGCTGCTCCTGATCGGTAATATCAAGCGACGTGTTGACGACTCCGCAAAACTCCCCGTTCGCATCCCACAGCGGAGTGCCTTCGACCAGCAATCTACGGTTGTTGCGCGTCGTCTGAATCGTATGCACCTTTTTTCTGTCGCGAATGACCCGCATCGTGATGGTCGGAGAAAAATAGCCCAAATGATAAAATTCCTCGATAGGCTTCCCGATCATTTCCTGCGGGTCAATCCCGAAAAATTCCTCGTAGCGCCCGGAGCAATACAGTGTCCGTCCCTTTTCGTCGGTGACGTGCACGATATCAAAAAGCGCCCCCAAAATGGCTTCGTAATCGATCATATCCGCTTGCCACCCCCAGTCTCGTGCTCGCTTGCGCCTGCCTCCGCTCGCTTGGGCAATGGCAATGCAAGGGTAAAAACGGAGCCTTGCTCACTGCTGGATGCAAGCACCAGCTCCCCGCCGAGCGCTTTTGCCATCAGACGGGAGTAGGACAGCCCCAATCCCAATCCGCGCACTTTGTCTTTTTTGTTGCTGCCCCGAAAAAAGCGCTCGAAAACGAGCGGCTGCTCCTCAACGGGAATCCCGTTGCCATTGTCTTTTACATCGATGCACACCGCGTGCTCTGTCTCGTACATCACCAATTGGATGTTCCCGCGCGCGCCTGCTTTGCCTACTGCCTGTCTTGCGTTGTTCAACAAATTCGTCAAGATTTGCTGAACGCGGCCAGAGTCAACAAACAGCAGCAGTTGCTTTTCCGGGACGACGATCTCAAACACGATTCCTTCCAGCTCCTGGACGATTCGCCATTGCGAAGCGATTTCTTTGACCAGCTTGCTGATGTTTTGCTCTTCTTGCTGGACTGTAATGGCTCCGACCGCAAACGAGTTGAAATCGAGCAAGTCTTCGACCATTTTTTGCAGCCGTTTTGTTTCACGCAGGCAAATCTCCAGAAATTCTTTCTGCTCGGCTCCCGAAACGACCTCGTCGTTAACCGCCTGCACCAATCCGCTAATCGAAGTGACGGGAGTCTTCAACTCGTGGGTCACACCTGCCAACAGCTCCGTGCGCATGCTTTCCAGTTGACGAAGCCGATCCGCCATCTCCTTGAAAGTATACACCAGCTCGTGAATTTCCCGCTCCTTGATCGGCTTCGTAATCGTCACATCGTAGTTGCCTTCCACGATTTTGCGCGCAGACAGCACGACATTTTGAATCGGCTCAGACAACCTTCTGGAATGGAAGTAGATGACGGCCCAACCGAGCACGCCGAGACTGCCGAGCATGATGACCAAATACTGTAGCTGCTCCCTGCCGATCTTGATGTCTGTTTCCGGAAACAGCAAAATGACCTTCCCGATTACGCTGTCATTATATTCCAAATTTTTCCTGATGACGTACAGCGTATCTCCTGTCGGTTGCCGAATTTTGTCTGCCTCGTCTGCTTGCTGGAGCAAACCGGGAAGCACCTTCTGAATTTCGGGAGGGAGCATGCCCATCCCCGGTCGGCTGTAGATCACTTCGCCCTGCTTGTCTTTGATGAACAAAACGAGGTTGCGATCCACCCCCATAAATTTTCGCCGATTGTCCAGCGTCTGATGAAGCTTGCCGCCTACCAAAATGTTGCCATCGTCGTCTACGACCCGATCCGCTACTTCTTCGGCGAACAGCTTGGTCACTTCAATCTGCTTCTCCACGGCGGCGTATTTGATCCAGTAGGCGGAAACCGCTCCGACGATGAGCAGTCCTACTACCAACGTCAGCAGGTAGCGCGTCGTCCAGTAGCGCAGCAGTGAGACAGGCTCGTTTTTTTTAGTAAACACAGAACTGATACCCCACCCCTCGGAGCGTCTTGATCTCGCCTTCTTGGGCAGGCCAGTTCTCCAATGTTTTTCTCACTCGCTTGATAGCGAGGTCCACAGCGCGATCGCTGCCTGCAAAGTCGATTCCCCACACTTGATCTATCAATTGTTCCCGCGTGAACGTCTGATTCGGATTTTGGGCCAAAAACAGCAGCAGCGACAGATCGCGAGGATGAAACACCAGCTCCAGTCCATGCAAGGTTACGTGGTGAGACTGGAAGTTGATTCTCAGACTGCCGAAAAAGCGCGTCTCCTGATCTTTTACCAAAATCGCCGACCGCCGCAGCACAGCATTGACCCGCGCCACTACTTCCTCAGCGACAAACGGTTTCGTTATATAGTCATCGGCTCCCTGGTTCAGCCCTTTCAGCTTTTGATCAGTCTGCCCCAGCGCAGTCAAAATGATCACCGGACAGGCGCTCTTTTCGCGAATATACTGTAAAATCTCCCAGCCGCTTCGCTCCGGAAGCATGACATCCAAAAGAACGAGATCCGGCTTTTTCTCGTCAAACAGCCGAATGGCGGCGATTCCATCGTCAGCTTGCCAGACCTGATGGCCTTCCTTTTGCAGGTACGCCTTCAAAACGCGCGAGATTACCAGTTCATCTTCTACCAACAAAATGCTTTTCATAGGCTCCCTTTTCTCCCATTCGCGATTGCTCGCATGGTTCCTCTCTTTCCAATACGTACTCCTAATACTATCAGTTTACCTCTTTCTTTTTATATTTGGATTTGCGGTTTTTGGAAAATAGGAAAAAAGCCTTGCCCCATTTTTCGGGAAGCAAGGCTTTTCTTTAGAAAAGATTAGTTGATAACATCGTCTTCGAAGCTGATTTCTTCATCGCTGGCATCGCCATCAAAGTCGTATTCCGTTTTGTCGTTGTTGCTGGAGTCTACGATTTCGCCTGTTACGTCAGCGTCTTCAAACTCATCCCAAATGTCTTCGATGACATTTTCCACGAGGTCTTCGAAGTCCGATTGATCCAGTTCATCCTCGTACTCATCGAAGTCAAGCGCGATTTCTACGTCGATGTCATCCTCGTCGCCGCTCAGGGTGATATCCCATTCAACGCCACGGAAATCTCCGTAGTCGTCATTCAGGGCATCCTCCAGATCGTCCATACGGTCATCTACATCGTCGTCATCGTCTTTGTTTTTCGCATCGTCCAAATCGTCTTCCAGATCAGAGATTTGTTGGTTCAGCGTGTCGATCTTGCTTTGCAAGGTGCGAATCTGGGCGTCACGCGCGGACAACTCGGCTGCATGCTGCGCATCTGCCTGATCTTTTACCGTGATGGTGTAGGACGTGCCATTCCACTCGACTTCCTTGTTGAACACGCCTGCCATCATGCGAAGCGGGATGTAAGTGGTTCCGTTTACGATAAATGGTTCGATCGTAGTCGGAACAGTAGCACCATTATACAAGACCTTGATATTGTTGTACTTTGCCTGCAAGTTTTTTGTTCCAGTCGCTGCCTGAGAGCCAGTCGGCAGCAAGCTCGTCGCAAGAACCACCGCTGAGAAAACTGCTAGATACTGTTTTTTGAACATGAAAAGTCCTCCTTCTCCCGGTTGTCTTTTTCCTATCATGTCGCTATGTACATAACTTACTTTACCTATTGATCGTGTCGAGAGTATGTCAACATCGCATTTTTTCCTTGCCAAATTCCGGAGACATCCTGTTTCGCACCTCCAGGTTTATTCCATCAGACAAAAAAAGAACCCGCTGATCGCAGGTTCTGCTGTTTCCTTATGGATGCTTTTGGCAAGCGCCAGCCATGCCGGGCTGCCTGGTTAATCATGCGGCCACGTCTTGCGCAAGTCTTGCTCAAACTGGCGAAGGTGATTGATTCGCTTCTTGGCAGCCTGGTATTCGGCTTCCCAGCCTTCTTTTTCCCGTTCGCGGATGATTTCCGCTTTCTTTTCCAGCTCTCGCACTTCATTGCGCAGAGCGATGACAATGTCCAGCAGCTCATCCATCTCCATGGAGCGCATGTCCGAAATAAAGTTCCACTCTGCTTCTGTCAAACGATATTGCTTGTTAGCCACGCTTCATCACCCTTAAAAAATGTGTCAAATCTATGCGAATTTGTTTCGGTTATGCCAAAAAGGGAAAGCCGCTTCGTGTATAATAATGGATAATGGGTACGTATGTCGACAATGCTTCCAAGGATGATCCGGAATTATTACTAAAGTAACACCGGAATGGTTATAATTCCAAATGATCTTGCGCGACATGCAGGGCGCTCTTTCGTGCATAAGAGTGATTACCTATATACATATGGGCAGACGTAGAAGGAGGTTGTTGCATGTTCTCGATTCGCGAGACGGATTTGCCGGGAATCGGCAGAAAATATCAGGTAGAAACAAAAGGCGGCGACAAGCTGGTCATCGTCATTCACGATGACGGCCGCCGGGAAATGTACCATTTTGACCGCGAAGATCCGGATGAGAACATCTCGATGGTTACGCTGGATGACGACGAGGCGCGGCAAATTGCAGCGATTGTCGGCGGCCTGACGTACACGCCGACCGCTCTGGAAACAGTTGAGGTCGCTTTGGACAAGCTTATGATCGAATGGTACAAAATCGACGCTGGCTCACGCGCCGTCGGCAAGACGATCGGCGAGCTGGACGTGCGTCAGGAGACGGGTGCCACGATCATCGCTGTCATTGAAAAAGACCACACACAAACGATCAATCCGGGACCGGAGTATGTGCTTCGTGCAAGCTCCACCCTCGTAGTAGCAGGTGAACGAAAGCAGGTGAAAGCGCTCAAGACTATTCTCAGCAACGGGGGTGATTGACCTTGGAGCACATCGTGTTTGAAGTCGGCCTGGCGCTCGCTCTGATTGCCATCGCCGGCTTCCTCTCCATCAAGTTGAAGTTCTCCATCGTTCCCTTTTACATTTTGGTCGGGATGGTCGTCGGTCCGCACGCCCCCGATATCGGCCTGTTCGATCTGCGCTTTATCGACAGTGCGCCGCTCATCGAATTTATGGGCAGAGTCGGGGTGCTTTTCCTGCTGTTTTACCTCGGCCTTGAGTTTTCGGTAGGGCGTCTGATCAAGGCCGGACGCTCTATCGCGATCGGCGGGACGATCTACATCGCCATTAACTTTACTCTCGGCGTGCTGTTTGGCTGGGTCTGCGGCTTTCCGCTGAAAGAAGTGCTGATCATCGCCGGAATCACTACGATTTCGTCCAGCGCCATCGTCGCCAAAGTCCTGGTCGATCTCAAACGGACAGCCAATCGCGAAACCGAGATGATTCTTGGGATCATCATGTTCGAGGACATCTTTTTGGCAGTGTACATCTCGATCGTATCGGGGCTTGTCCTCAGCGGAGCAACTTCTCTCGGAGGCGTGGTTTCCTCCGCTCTGATTGCTCTCGGCTACATGCTCCTGCTCATCGTCGTAGGCCGCAGGCTCGTCCCTTTTTTGAATCGCGCGCTAAACATCAAATCAAACGAAGTGTTCATGATTACGGTGTTTGCCGCCCTGTTTTTGATTGCGGGTTTTTCCGAGACAATCCATGTAGCTGAAGCCATCGGCGCGCTGCTCGTGGGGCTCGTATTAGCAGAAACACAACATATGAAACGCATCGAACATCTGATACTGCCATTTCGCGACTTTTTCGGCGCCATGTTTTTCTTCAGCTTCGGTTTAACGATTGATCCTCTGTCATTGGGGGGAGCCGTCTGGCTGTCCATCGCTGCGGTCGTCATCACCCTCATCGGAAACGTCGCTGCCGGACTTTTGGCAGGACGCAGCGCCGGGCTGCCGCCCAAAGCTTCCACCAACATTGGACTGACAATCGTTTCACGCGGTGAGTTTTCCATCATCATGGCTAATCTGGGAAAAGCGGGCGCACTCATGGATATTCTCCAGCCGTTCGCAGCTTTGTACGTGCTGATTCTCGCCATTTTAGGCCCTTTGCTGACGAAAGAATCAAAGCGCATCTACCAGTTGCTGAATGCCGTCCTTCCACTGGAGCGCGGCAGTGTCAAGCAGCCTCCTGCAAACCAGTCCGATTCATAGTGTATTGATAGGTGATTCAAGGCAGCCGCTGCGTGTACAGGCTGCCTTTTTCGTCCGTTCCGTCCATCATCGTGCTCGCCGCTTTCCGCCCCCATGCTTCCTCACTGAATCGCTGCCAGCGTCTCCTCCATCCATTCGTAGCTCATCGGCCCGATGTACTTGTGCTGGACGATGCCATTCGAATCAATAATGTAGCTGGTCGGAATCGAGATCGCCTTGTACTCGTTGGTGACTTGCTTGTCTTCATCCAGCAGGACAGGGAACGTCATGCCGTACGCTTTTACGAACACGCCGACATCTTCCGGTTTTGTTTCCGTCGTCGTCAAGTTTACGCCCAAAATGACGACATCGTTGTCTTTGTTTGCTTCATAGTATTGCTGCATGTCGGGAATTTCTGCCCGACAAGGCGGACACCAGGTAGCCCACAAATTGACGATCACTTTTTTCCCGCGAAAATCGGACAGCTTTACTTTCTTGCCGTCCAGCTGTTGCAGTTCAAAATCGGGAGCCGCGTTTCCTTTTTCCGTGCCGACCTGCGCTGTGCTAGTCGCCCCCGGCCCGCTCGTCGCGGCATTTTTCCCTTTTGGCGACAGGATCGAGGCATCGACAATTCCCCACGCCAGCAAGCCGATCAACACGACAAACGCCGCTATTTGATTAAACTTCATCTGCGTTCTCACCTTTCCGTTTGGTCATGCGTCTGGACAAAAAGAGCAGCAACAGCGCGCACCCGTAGTAGACAAGCTGCTCGGAGGAAAGTCCCGCGAAGGCGGCTTCGCGCGGTTGAACGTAAAACTGCACGTACACTTGTCCAATCGCAAACCACATCAGCAGCATAAGCCAGACAGCCAGCTCGTTCAGCTGTTTTCGCGCGCGTTGGAGCCAGACAAGGAACAACAGGCATAAAACGATCTGCTGAACATCGTACAAAAAGCCGCTTTGTTCAAGCAGCACCGTCAATAGCTGATACATGCCTGTCGCAGCCAACGAACCAGTAGCCACCGCCCAGGCCACGAGGTCGACCGGAACCGATTTTTTGCGCAGACGCAGCGAAAAATATACCAGCACAGCAAGCGCCGCCAGCCAGGCTCCACGCTCGCCGCCGGAAAAATACAAAAGCGACGAAGGATTTTGCACGACTTGGTCCAGATGAAACAGCGCATAGCTGAACTTCCAAACCAAAAAGCCGAGGAGAACGGCGTTGCTTAGCAGCTCCGTGAGCGCCCCTCTTGTCGCCCTGTCTTTTTTGACAAGAAACGTGATTGCAAGAAAGCCCGTCGCAATGGAAACGATGACGGCCAAGGTGCTCATTTTCAATAAAAACGGGCCGATTTGAACAGCATCCCACAAAGAGGTTTCCTCCCTGAAAAAAATGACTTACGCTAGAGGGTATACGTACCAACTATCACCATATCAGGAAAAGGAGAATAATGGAATGCTTCAGCAAATTTTTGCGTTGCAAGAGAGCTTTGACTGCTCCTTCTCGAAACGCACGACCGTGCCCCACGTTCATCACTACCGGGACGAGAACATTTCAGACATGTATTCCAGCAATTTCAGCCAAATTTATGACGCGCCGGGTGAAGACTGGATCAAAAGCTACATAGCCAGGCAGCTACAGGACGCCAAAGAACGAGGGCTGGGACGTCTGAAAGTAACACTGCATCCCTCCTTGCCTTTTTCGGACGAGCTAAGCTGCCTGCTTCTCATCGCGGATCGCGCACAAAAAGAAACAACCTAAGTCGACATCCCGATCAGACTTAGGTTGTTCCTTTTTTGCCTATGATCGATCACAGCCCAGCCATTCAGCTACAACCGCCTCTGCCTCCCGATCCCTTCGCTCGATCTCCCCGCTGCGGGTCCATTCCAGGAAACGGTCATCCAAAAGCTCGGCCAAAACGGCTCGTTTGCCTGCAGCGTCCAGTTCGTCCAGCGCGAGCACCCGTTTGCGCATCGTTCCCAAAAAGCGCGTGTAGTCTTCGTACTCAGGCCCGATCCACGCTTCCAGCTGGCGGCGCAGTTTTTTCGCCAAGCCCGGATTGTTGCCCCCTGTCGAGATGGCCACAGTCAGGTCGCCGCGCTCGACTACGGACGGAACCGTAAACGAGCACAGGTCGGGACGATCCACTACATTGATCCACGGGCACCCGGCTTGCTGACACGCTTCGTAGACAGCCAGATTGACCGCAGAATCGCTGGTCGCAGCGACAACGAGCACAGCAGAAGAAACATCAGCGGAAGCAAACGGTCGCTGCCAAAGCGTCAGCCTGCCCGCTTGCCCCCAGGCGTGAATCGCTTCTGTACAGGTGGGACTGACGACGCAGACATCCGCGCCAGCGGCAAGCAGACTGGCGATTTTCCGTTCTGCGACCTGTCCGCCACCGACTACGACGCAACGTTTACGTTCCAGATTGACCATCATCGCATAGTGCGGCATCCGCCGTCCCTCCCTGCAATACTACATATTCGCGGCAGCAAACCGTCTAGCCTAGCCGCCCAGCCGTTGCGCTTTACTCGGCAAGACTATCGTTTACGCCAAGCGTGGCCTCAAACCAGTTGATTTTTTCCCGCATTTTCACGACATCGCCGACCAAAATGATCGCCGGATTGGTGACGTGGCTGTTCTCTGCCAAGCGTTCCTCGATGTTTGCCAAAGTGCCCGTTACGACCGCTTGCTTGGGCAGCGTCCCCCAGGAGATGACAGCGACAGGCGTCTCTGCGTCGCGGCCGTGCTTGATCAATTGCGTGCGGATCAGCGGCAAATTGGCGACGCCCATGTAAAAGGCAACCGTGTCGATCCCGCTCGCCAGCGCCCGCCATTTTTCCACAGCCAGCTCCGGCTTGTCTTCGCGCAGATGACCTGTCACTACGGCAAAAGATGAACCGTGATCGCGATGAGTCACCGGGATTCCCGCATATGCGGAAGCCGCGATTCCCGCCGTGACGCCTGGCACGATCTCAAAAGCGACTCCTCGCCCAGCCAGATGCTCGGCTTCTTCTCCCGCACGTCCGAACACGCACGGGTCGCCACCTTTCAGGCGTACAACGATCTTGCCTTCCAGCGCCTTCTCCGCGAGGACTTCATTGATCGATTCCTGGCGCATCGTGTGATGATCAGGCAGTTTGCCGCAATAAATACGCTCTGCCGTTTCAGGCGCATAAGCGAGCAATTCAGGGTTAGCCAGGCGGTCATAGACGACCACATCAGCCTTTTGCAAGCATTCAAGCCCTTTGACCGTAATCAGCTTGGGATCACCAGGTCCAGCGCCGACGAGGTACACTTTTCCCGCGCCGCTCATCGGTCACTGACTCCCGCCGAAGCAAAAGTCGCCATCTCGCGCACCATCCGTGCCGATGCCTCGACGATGGAAAACGCCACTGCCGCTCCGCTGCCTTCGCCAAGCCGCAGGTTCAAATCGAGCAACGGCTGTTTGCCCAGTACGTTCAGTACGAAAGCATGTCCCGGCTCCTGGGAACGGTGACCGGCAATCAAGTAGTCCGCTACGCCTGGCTCCAACCGCACCGCCAAAAGTGCTGCTACGGTGGCGATAAAGCCGTCGAGCAACACCGGAACGCGTCTGGATGCAGCGCCGATCACGGCCCCTGCCATCGCGCCGATTTCCAGTCCGCCCACTTTTGCCAGCACGTCGAGCGGCTGATCCGCATCCGGGCGATGCAGCGCGAGCGCTTCGCGGACAACGGCTTTTTTGCGCTGCCAGCCAGCGTCGTCCAAGCCTGTGCCCCGCCCGACAATCTCATCCGGGTCTGCGCCCGTCAAAGCGGACAAAATCGCGCTGCTCGCTGTCGTGTTGCCGATCCCTACTTCACCGACGATCAGCACCTTGGCTCCTTCATCGATGATCTGCTGCGCCAGCTCGATGCCGACCGCAAGCGACTGCCGCGCTTCTTCCGGCGACATCGCCGCTTCTTTCAGCATGTTGCCCGAGCCAGAGCGGATACGTCTGCTGGTCACTCCGGGAGCCTCTACCTCTACAGCCACGCCGACATCCACGAATTTTTGGATCGCGCCGATTTGCCGGGCGAACACGTTGATCCCCGCGCCACCGTTCACCAGGTTCAGCACCATTTGCGCCGTTACTTCCTGGGGATAGGCCGACACTCCCTCAGCAGCGACGCCGTGATCCGCCGCGAAAACAAGTACGCCAGGCGGCGTGACGACCGGAAACGTCTCTCCTGTCATTCCTGCCAGCTCCACAGCCAGTTCCTCCAGGCGTCCCAAACTTCCCAGCGGCTTGGTCAGCTGATCCACATGTTGTCTCGTTTGCTCACTTGCCTCATGGTTTCGCGGCTCAATCGCCGGAAATAGCTTTTCCAAGCCTGCCATCATATACGCACCTCTTTTTCCTGATAAGCCTTCATCTGTTCTTCAATGACATCCATCCGCACATGACGGCGTACCGTATCTGCCAGCAGATCGTAGCCTTGCTCGCGAAGCGCCACGAAGGACGGACGCTCCACGATTGGCTCCAACCCTTTTTTCGCACGGATTGCGTTCAATAGCAGCGTACGAAAGCGGTCGTTGTGAAACAACCCGTGAAAATACGTCCCGATCAGTTGGCGCTCCTCCTGACAGTAGCCTTCCGTGCGCTCTCCCATCTGGATAAAGGGGGCATCCACCTGCTCATAAGCGGACTGGCCCATATGAATCTCGTAGCCTTCCACTTCGAGCCGCTCTCCGGCAAACACCGCTTCGCCCCTCGACAAAACCGTCGTCTTCTTTGTCTCCATCGTCGTCGTCATCGGAATCAGCCCCAGCCCGTCAAGCTGCTGCAGCGGAGATTCCACGCCATCCGGGTCCAAAATCGTCAGCCCCAGCATTTGATAGCCGCCACACAGACCGACTACGTACGATTTTTTTTGCACATGGAGCTGTTTCACGGCGTCTGCCAGCCCTGACTCGCGCAAAAACTGCAAGTCTTCCAGCGTATTTTTGCTGCCTGGCAACACGATGAGGTCAGGCTCGCCCAGCTCTTCCAAACGAGTCACGAAGCGCATCCGGCAATCCGGCTCCACAAAAAACGGGTCTACGTCTGTGAAATTGGAAATGCGCGGATAGCGCAAGACCGCGATGTCCAGATCGCGCGGCGTCTCTCTCTGCCCCTGGTAGCGATGCAAAATCAGCGAGTCCTCCGCATCGATCCACAAGTCGGGAATGAACGGCACCACGCCAAGCACAGGCTTGCCCGTATACTCCTCAAACCAGTCCAAGCCTGACTGCAACAGCGTCAAATCGCCGCGAAAACGGTTGATGACGACGCCGATCACCCGGTCGCGATCTTCGGGTTCGAGCAGTTGCAGCGTGCCGACCAGGCTGGCAAAAACGCCGCCGCGCTCGATGTCAGCCACCAAAATGACCGGAGCGTTCGTCAGTCGCGCGACCCGCATGTTGACCAGCTCGCGATCGTTGAGATTGACTTCTGCCGGACTGCCTGCCCCCTCAATCACGATCCGCTCATACGCGGCGGCGAGCCGCTCGTAAGCCTCGCCGATAATCCGCAGTCCTTCCTCGTAAAACTCCTGGCGATACGCCATCGCTTTCATGTTGGCGTACGGCTCGCCGTTCACCACGATTTGCGACTCGGAATCGCGCGTCGGCTTGATCAGGATCGGATTCATGTCGGTCGTGGCGAGAATCCCGGCCGCTTCCGCCTGAACGCCCTGTGCCCGCCCGATTTCTTTCCCGTCCAGCGTGACGTAGGAGTTCAGCGCCATGTTTTGCGATTTGAACGGGGCCGTCTTGTAGCCATCCTGCGCAAAAATTCGGCAAAGTGCCGTTGCGATCGCACTTTTCCCTGCGTCTGAGCTGGTTCCCTGAACCATCAGCGGGAGAGCTTTAGGCACGAGCCGCCACCTCCGCGCACAGACTCAGCCACCGCTTCACCAGCTCTGGATTGGAGCCAAAGTGCAAGTGCGTGTAGCCTGCGACCAGATTGCCCTCTGCGAAGCCTTCTGGCTTAGTTCCGCGCAGCCCTTTTGTCTCATAGGCCGCAGGAAGCTGTTGCTCGCTAGAATAAGTCGAATAATGGAACTCGTGCCCTTTTGCCTGTTCATCCGGGCCGATCAGGAAATTGCCTGCCTTGCCGCGCACTTCCCGATAGCCAAGCGCGGCCAGCTTTTTCTGCATCGTCACCTTCCCGGGCACGATCCCGAGCATCGGGAAGCTCTCGCCGTCTGTCGTCACAATCGCTTCCGTCAAAAACATGAACCCGCCGCACTCGGCCAAGGTCGGCAAGCCTTTGGCAATCGCCTTGCGGAACGAGTCTTTCACCAGCTCGTTTTGCGACAGCTCGGCAGCAAACTCCTCAGGAAAGCCTCCGCCGATGTACAGGCCGTCCGCTGCTTCCGGCACGCCTTCTCCTGCCAGCGGCGAGAAAAAGGCCAGCTTCGCTCCGTGCGCCTGCAGCAGTTCCAAATTTTCCGGATAGTAAAAATGAAACGCCGGGTCTTTCGCTACCGCGATCGTCACGTCGTAGTTCGCTTGACGCGGCGCGAACAGCTTTGGCTCCACTTGCAGCGGCTCTGCTTTCGCCAGTTCCCAAACCAGATCGAGGTCTACCGTTTCGTGAATCAAGTCTGCCAGCTTCGCAAACAGAGGCGCAAGCTCGCCGCGTTCCACGGATGGCACGAGTCCGAGATGACGCTCGGGAATTTCCAGCTCGTTTTCCCGTTTCAAATAGCCGACAACCGGAATCCCGCACTCCTGCTCAATCGCCGCCTTGACGATTTTGTGGTGCCCTTCGCTGCCGACTTTGTTGGCGATCACACCGACGATTTTCGCCTGCGGATTGAGCAGCTGAAAGCCTTTGACGATCGCAGCCGCGCTGCGCGCCATGCTTTGGCAGTTGACCACGAGCAACACAGGCGAAGCTGTCAAAATGCTGATTTCAGCCGTGCTTCCTTTGTCGCTCGTCGCTTCCTTGCCGTCGTACATGCCCATGACGCCCTCGATGATCGAGATGTCCGCGCCTTCGCTGCCGCGGACGAAAATCTCTTTGACCACCTCATGCTCCAGCATGAAGCTGTCGAGGTTGCGCGACGCTCTGCCTGTTACGGCTGTATGGTAAGTGGGATCGATATAGTCAGGGCCGCACTTGAAGCCTTGGACGACATGGCCTTTGCGGATCAGGGCAGCCATCAGTCCGATGGTAACGGTCGTCTTGCCTGCCCCACTGCCCGTTCCGGCGATTACGATACGGCGGCTGTTATCCGTCATACGCGCTCCTCCTCACGATAAGGCATTAAAGCGACAGAAATAGTGGCGTTGCCCGATTTTTTCTTGGTCAGGACGAGTTCGTCGACACCTGCGTACAGCTTCGCCGCAGGCTCGCTTACCCCGTACGCTCCCGTGAACTTAAATACCGTCTCGGACGGATCGCTGATCTCCACCTTGTTCAGCTCTTCCGAGGAATACCAGACGAACGGCCAGCCGTACTTCTCGCATACGGCGATCAGTCCAGCCTCGTCTTTTTTCAGTTCAATCGTCGCAAGAGCCTTGACGCTTTTGATGGAGAACTGTAATTCATCCAGCGTCTCCTTGATGACCGCCTCGATCTCCTCGGCAGATGTTCCCCGGTTGCAGCCCATTCCGAGCACGATTACTTTCGGACGATACAGGACGCCATTGTCCAAAATCGTCTGCTCCTCTGGCGCAAGCAAGCGGTGAGAGACGACGAGCGCGGCATGCGGATTGGCTGCCTGCGCTTCGGCAATCGTCTTGTATTCCTTGATCGACGGTGGCATCGGCGTGTCGTGCATCCACCAGTCGCGCTCGCCTGATTCGTTGACCACCGCTACATGCTCCTCGTTGACGACAGAGGCGCTCACTGGCGTCAGCTTGTCAGCCGAATCCCACTCCCAGCCAAAACGGCGGCCGAACAAATCGACAGGGATCGTCTTTTGTACATCGGAAGCAGTCGTGATGATCGGACGAGCGCCCATGATTGCCGCTACCTCGCGAGCCAGCTCATTGGCTCCCCCGAGGTGGCCGGACAGGACGCTGATCACATTTTCCCCGCGATCGTCCACGACGACGACACCCGGGTCTTTCTTTTTATCTTCCAGCAAAGGAGCGATCATCCGCACAACCGCCCCGAGCGAAATAATGATAATCAGCCCTTTGTAAGCGGGCCAAAGCGCAGGAAACAGCATGCGCACACTGTTGGAAAACAGCTGGATGCCGCGCGCTTCCTCGTCTCCACGGGCGAACTTGCTCATGTAGTACAAGTCTGCCCCGGGAAATTTTTGCGCCAGATCGCGTGCCATCTCTACCCCGTGCTTCGTGATGGCGACGATCGCATATTCCCCGCGCTGGCGGATGGCTGGAATTTCCCCTTCAACCAGTTCGATAATCATTCTTTCACACCTTTTCTGTACCCGTGCGTGAAGGTTTTATCGTACAGCTTGGAACGGTACTGTTCGCTTTTTTCATGGATATCCGGGTCCAAAGCCCAGCCTGCCAAAATCATCGCGTGCTTGCGAATGCCGTTTTTGCCCATGTCTTCGTCCAAATTTCTCAAAGTCGTGCGCACGATCAGCTGATCCGGCCAGCTTGCCCGTTGCACGACAGCGACTGGCGTATCTTCGCTCCAGCCTGCCTCGACAAGCTCACGCACTACTTTTTTCGTCAAAGTCGCGCTCAAGTACAAAGCGAGTGTGCAGTGATGCTCGGCAAGCGCGCGCAGCTTCTCCCTGTCCGGTACAGGCGTGCGCCCCTCTGCGCGGGTAAGGATGAGCGTCTGGGTCAGCTCCGGGATGGTCAGTTCGGCGCCTACTGCTGCTGCTGCCGCAAATACGGAGCTGACGCCTGGCACGATCTCTACCTCGATGCCTTTTGCTTTCAGCAAGGCGATCTGCTCCATGATCGCTCCGTACACGGACGGGTCGCCCGTATGCAAGCGCACGACTGTTTTTCCGCTGCTGATGCGGTCTACCATCAGCTCTACCATTTCTTCCAGCGCCATGCCCGAGCTGTGCAGCACCTCTGCATCAGGATTGCCAAGCGCAACCAGCTCTTCGTTGACGAGCGAGTCGGTGTACAAAATGACGTCTGCCTTTTGCAGCAGCTTCATGCCTTTTACGGTAATCAAATCCGGGTCGCCGGGACCCGCTCCCACTATGTACAGTTTCATCCCTTTTTCACCACCATCAGTGTAAGATAGCTAAGCTCTGCCCGCTCCAGTTCACGCATGTCCGTCCAGACCATTTCTTCCGAGGAAGTGACCTTTGTCGCAACAGCGGCTTTGTCTGCGAGTCCCATTTCTTTCAGCAAACCGATGATCATCGGCAGCACTTTTGCTACCTTCAAAAACACGACGGTATCGTGATCTTCAATCGCTTTGCGCATCGCTTCCTTGTCTTCTGTAGCCGGAATGATCCCGATTTGCTCGTCGCCATCCGCGAGCGGCATGTTGAAGCGGGAAGCAGCTCCGAGGAACGAAGATACGCCCGGCACGGTTACGACAGGCACTTCCGGGTGCTCTTCATGCATGACGCGCATCATGTGGATGAACGTACTGTAAAACATCGGATCGCCTTCGGTCACAAACGCGACGTCTTTGCCTTCGGACAGACGCTCCCAGACGATTTCGACCGTTTTGTTCCACTCGCGCTCCAAAATTTCTTTGTCGCGTGTCATCGGGAAGACGAGTCCGAGCATTTCCTTGTCTTGCGGCTGCACGTACAGCTCGGCAATTTGGTGGGCGTAGCTTTTGCTGCCCATCCGTTTTTTCGGGTACGCAACTACCGGGGATTGCTGCAGCAGGCGGAATGCCTTGACAGTAATCAATTCTGGATCGCCAGGGCCGACTCCCAGCCCGTACAATGTTCCGATCTTGGTCACTTGCTGTCTCCTCCTTGTTCCTCTGCCTGCTTTGCCCAGGCCGTAATGATGTAGATCGGATTCAACGCTTCAAAACGGGTCAAAGACAAAATCGGCTTGCTGCGCGACAGCTGCGCCAGCGTGACCGATGTTTCGAAGCCTTCCTCTGCAAAAGCTTGCGTCGCTTCGTACAACGTCTCAATCGTCGCCGCGTTGACCACGATGCGTCCGCCTGCCCGAAGCCGCGTGCAGCAAATGTTCAGAAGCTCGCGCAATTCTCCGCCGCTGCCCCCGATGAATACAGCATCCGGGTCGGGGAACTCATCCAGTCCTTTTGGCGCGCGGGCATTCACAACAGTCAGATCGGTGCGAAACTTCGCCATGTTTTGGCGGCAGTTTTCCAGGTCGTCCGCATTTTTCTCCACGCCGTACACTTCGCCTTCGCGTGCGATTCGCGCTGCCTCGATCGCGACGGAGCCTGTGCAGGTGCCGATGTCCCAAACGATGCTTTTGGCGTGCAATTGCAGTTGGGCGATGCTTAAAATGCGCACTTCTTTTTTCGTAATCAGTCCCTTGTCCGGCTTGCGCTGGGAAAACTCCTCGTCCGCAATCCCAAACGGCCAGACCGGGCTTGGCCGACGCTTTTTCAAAATCACGACGTTCAAATCGGAAAAGACGCCGTCAGCCATGTCCTGCAAAGCGTACCAGCCTGTCCGCTCGTCTTCGCTGCCCAAGTTTTCCGCCACGAACGCATCGTATTCGGTCATCTGAAACGACAGCAAATACTTGGCGATCGCCGCAGGCGTGTTTTCCCGATCGGTGAGCAGCGCGACTTTGTCCTTCCCGTCCATCCGCTGCGCCAGCCCTTTGATGCTGCGGCCGTGTACGCTGAGCAATGTCGCATCTTGCCACGCCTCGCCCATTTTGGCAAAAGCGAGCTGAATGGAGCTGAGGTGCGGGTAAATGTCCACGTTGAGCTTTTTCGCCAAAAGGCTGCCGATCCCGTAAAAGAGCGGATCGCCGGAAGCGAGAATGACCGTCTTGCGCGTCTCTGACCGCAGTTCCTCGACCATCGCGGTCAATCCGCCTTTCAAAACTCGCTTTTCCCCTTTGTACTCCGGAAAAAAGCCAAGATGCCGCTCTCCTCCAACCAACAGCTCACTCTCTTCGATCCAGGTCCGGTACAGCGGCAGCAAGCTTTGCTGTCCGTCATCCCCGATCCCGATCACTTTCATCGCTTGTGTCATCGATCGTCACCCTTCCCAGCAGGGACCCTTTCATAGTAATGATGATGGTTTCGACCACGATGCCGCCGCCTACTTCTTTCAGGGCGGCACGGCAGCAGTTGGCGCACATGATCTCGAAAAAGGCAGGCGTCTCCGCCATCATATCCCCGACCTGCGAGGCTGTATTTGCTCCCAGTATTTCGTCCACTTGCTCTTGGGAAACACCTGCTTCCGTCGCCATCTGGGCCAAAAATCCGAAGTCGACAGGAGCGCTTTTCGAGTGAACCATCATGACACCTTGCGCCACTTTGGAAAACTTGCCCATCATGCCGACAAGCGTCACTTTGCGCATTTTCCTGACCTTGCACTGCTTGAGCGCAAACCCGACGAAATCGCCCATCTCCACGAAAGCTTCCTCGGACAGCTCCGGGTAGGTAGCGATTCCATACGACTCACTTTTTCCGCCCGTGGAGAGGACGATGTGATCGCAGCCCGCTTCTTTGGCGACGTTGATCGCCTGAGCCACGCTTGCCTTGTAAGCAGAAGTGGAAAACGGCACCACGATTCCGCGCGTCCCCAAAATGGAAATGCCGCCGAGTATGCCGAGTCGTCCGTTCAATGTTTTTTTGGCAATTTCCTCGCCCGCAGGCACGGAAATTACGATTTTGATCCCGCGCTCTATCCCGTACTCATCGAGTACCGCCTGAGCCGTCTCGCGAATCATTTTGCGCGGAACGGGATTGATCGCGGCCTCGCCAATCGGGACAGGCAACCCTGGCTTGGTCACCCGTCCTATCCCGACGCCACCGTCCAAAATAATCCCAGGCTCGTCTGACCATTCGACAGTGGAAAGAATCAACGCCCCATGCGTGGCATCCGGGTCGTCACCGCCGTCCTTGATCGTGGCTGCTGTCGCTTTTTCCGGCGAAAACTCGCAGCTCTCCATCTGGAAAGTCACGTCTTCCCCGATCGGCAGGCGGATCGTAGCCTCCCTTTGCGGCTCCTGGGTTATCAGCGCTATCAAAGCAGCCTTGGTCGTCGCCGTTGCGCATGATCCAGTTGTGTAGCCGTGGCGGAGGGGTTTCGCCTCTTTTTCGTCCGATGCTGCTTTGGCTGCCATCTGCTTAGCCCAACCGTTCCGCCATGATGGAGATGGCATTCAATGCCGCTACAGTTACAGGGCTTCCGCCTTTGCGCCCGATGTTGGTGATGAAAGGAATGTCGAGCTTCGCCAGCTCTTCCTTGGACTCCGCCGCAGATACGAAGCCTACTGGCATTCCGATGACAAGTCCTGGCTTCGCTTCCCCTTCCTTCACCATGCGAATCAGCTCCAGCAGAGCTGTCGGCGCGTTACCGATGCAGAAAATTCCTCCGTCTGCTTCCTTCACAGCTTTGCGCATGGAAATAATCGCACGAGTGGTGTTGAGGCGTTTTGCTTCTTCCATGACGTCGCGGTCAGAGATGTATACTTTCACTTCGCCGCCGAATTTCTCAATCCGATTTTTGCTGATGCCGACTTGAACCATTTGCACGTCCGCCACGACGATTTTTCCGCTGCGAATCGCTTGAATACCGGATTGGACAGCATCCGGGTGGAAAACGAGACTGCGTCCGAGATCAAAGTCGGCGGAAGCGTGGATGACGCGCTGCACGACAGGGTATTGTTCCTCTGTAAACGGGTGCTCGCCCAGCTCGTCGGTAATGATTTGAAAGCTCATGTCCTCGATCTCTTGCGGTTGTACAGTCAAAGGCTTAAATTCGGTTTTGAAGTCCATGGTTGGTTTCCTCCAGTCACTTGTTTGGATGCTTGTTTATACAGGCGGGATGCCGTGTTATTGCACGACCTCTTTAAGCTGGTTCAGCACGCTTTGGTAGTCGGAAAACTTGGTGCCGTAATCGATTTTCGGACGTCCGATGACGATTGTCTCGATGCCCATTTCCAGCGCTGCTTCCACTTTTTCGTCAAAAGCGCCTACCTTGCCGCTCTCTTTCGTAATCATCAGCGTCACGCCATAGTGGGCGTAGAGCGCTTTGTTCAGCTCTTTGGAAAAAGGCCCTTGCATGGCGACGATGTTTTTTTGCTCCACGCCGAGTTCTTCGCATTTTTGCATATTGTCGAGCCGCGGCAGCATGCGGGCAACCAATGTCGTGTCCGGCAGGCCCAGGAGACGATCCGTGAACGTCTTCAACGTCTTGCTGCCAGTCGTCAGCATGATGACGCCGCGCTTGTCAGCCGCAAGCTCGGCTGCTTGCACGTAATCCTCGACGATGATCAGCTTTTCGCTGCCTGGCGCATCCAGACTCTCACGCTCGTAACGGATGTACGGAACACCCGCTCCTTGTGCGCCCGCCATCGCGTTTTTCGAGGCTTCCTCCGCAAAAGGGTGGCTCGCGTCAACGACACAGCGCACGCCCCTTTCCT
Source organism: Brevibacillus sp. FSL K6-0770 (assembly GCF_038000275.1). Classification (NCBI taxonomy): domain Bacteria; kingdom Bacillati; phylum Bacillota; class Bacilli; order Caryophanales; family Paenibacillaceae; genus Brevibacillus; species Brevibacillus sp. FSL K6-0770. The sequence goes on along the minus strand of NZ_JBBOBQ010000001.1, from coordinate 1,211,061 downwards.
GGATCAACTGCTGGATGTCGTCGGCAGTCAAGCGTCCGACCTGGACGGGCACACCGGCCTCCTCCATGCTTTTCGCTGCGTTGTCCGTTACGACGGTGGTCAGCAGATCGTAGCCGTTTTCCTTGATCAACAAGGCCAATTCACGCGCGTCGCTCGTTCCAGCCAATACGAGAATCATGCTGTGTCTCCTCCTACTTGGTTACGTGGTCATGCTTGTGGTCATGCTTGTGGTCGTGGTCATGATCGTGATCATGACCATGGTGATGATCGTGAGCATGGTGGTGATCGTGGTCATGGTGATGATCGTGAGCATGGTGATGATCATGGTCATGGTGGTGATCGTGATCATGATGATGCCCGTGATGGTGGTGGTGATGTCCATGTCCGTGATCGTCATCATGGTGGTGGTGATGGTGGTGATGGTGGTCGATATGCTCCATCGCTGCCAGTCTGTACTGACAGGTGTCACAGTTCAGCTTCACTTCCCCGTGCAAAGCTTCCTCGACGCGATCCTTGAGCACTTCTTTCAGCAACGGGTGGAAACCGAAATACTCGGCCATCTCAAACTGGGCATCCGGATATTGCGCGCGGAACTTCTCCAGTTGATCGCTCATCCGTTTGATCAGCACACCTGTAAACAGGAAGTACGGCAACAGCACGATGCGCTTGGCGCCAAGCTTCAGGCAGCGCTCCACTCCCTCGTCGTACAGCGGGTAGGTCACACCCATGAAAGCTGTCTCGACCAAAGGCGCCTTGTAACGCTCCCAGAAAAGGCGGGACATTTTGTAAATATCACTGTTGGCATCCGCGTCGCTGCTGCCGCGCCCGATGACGAGCACAGCCAGATCGTCGTAATCTTCTCCGGAAGCGAAGCCCGCTTCTGCCATGCGTGTAGACAAAATGTTGATCACTTCTTCGTGAATGCCGATCGGACGACCGTAGATGAACTGTACGTGCGGGTGCAGCTCCTTCGCTTCGTCAATCGCCGCCGGGATGTGGATTTTCGCATGCCCCGCAGAGAACAGGATGATCGGAATGACCACTACCCGCGTCGCTCCTCTCGCTACACACGTATTCAATCCTTGCAGCATGTCTGGTCTGGCAAACTCGAGAAAGCACGTCTCGATAATCGGCACATCCAGCTCAGGCGCAAGGGAAGCGACAAACTGGCGAATCTCTTCGTTGCCTTCCGGGTCCTTGCTTCCGTGTCCTACAAATAAAACCGCGTCCATTTCGTTTCCCCCTCGTTTTCGGTCAACTCCGCTACCTATTGATCCGTCTGTCAATCTCCGCAAGCGGCGTTCTCGATTTCCGCTTTGGCAGGTTCGTACCAGGCATACCCCTCCAGCTCGCCTACCCGTTGGAAAAACTTGTGGAAGCGCTCATTCGGAAACGCCTCTTTTTTGAATCGGTTCACGATTCGCTCGACAAGCGGCACAATCGCCTCTTTATCAATGCCTTCCGCAACCGGAATGCCGGAATGCGCGTTACGTCCCACCGTTTTCGCGCCCAGGAACAAATCGAATTTGCCTTTGCGGAACACGATTCCGATATCCTCCTGAACAGCTCCATAGCAGGCCATGCCGCAGCCGTTAAAGCCGATTCTCAGCTCTTTGGGCATTTCCTTGCCACCCAGCCGCTGGTGCAGCTCCTCCGCGTACGGGATGCTGTCTTTTTTCTCGCCATCGCAAAAATCGCACGCCTTCACCTGCAACACATCCCCGATCGGGCTGAGGATAAGCCCCAGCTCGCGCAAACGGCTGGTCACGCTTTCCGGATCAGCAGTCGGCACACGCATGATGATCTGGTGGTGCGGGGTATATTCGATCTCGCCTTTTTCTCCTGCGACTTCGGCGATCGCCATCATCTGCATCGGCGTGATTTTTTTGTTGGCGACACCGGGACTGACGGCGAACTCAAAAATCATTTCCGGCTGAAACGATGAAGCCGTACGAACAGCGCTTGCTTGGGCAGGCTTCGTTTCGATGCCTTTTGCCGTATTGACGGCACTCAGCGCTTGCATGGCCCAATCGAGCGGCGAGCGCTCTGCCTGGTGAGCAACCGTTTGCGCTGCCTGTTCCACCGGAGGAGCTTCCAGGACAGCCGTACTCGTTGCACTTCCGGCTAGTCCGGCTTGACCAGCAGCCGACGGACTTTCCACATCAGTCGCCAGCACAGGTCGCTCACTTGCTGGCTCTACTGTCTTTGGGGCAGTCGTGCCCACGCTTTCGTCGCCTGCTTCCAATGACCACGGTTCATTTTCCACGCGCAGCCGTTGATGCGGCTTGAGCGGCTGTTCGTCTGCCGACAGCGTGTATTTGCGCTGGTAGCCGCGCGGCGTAATCATTTTGCCATCGTATACGAACGTCGAAGAGTTCCCGATGATGACCGTCGTCAACATGCCGATGTCGTGCTCCAGCATTTGCGCAAGTGTCGTCACCACGACCGTCTCGCGCTCGCGGTAGGCGCTTTTCACGATTCCGACAGGTGTATCAGGCGAACGGTATTGCAAAAGGATGCGCTGCGCCTCCACAATCTGGCGCGTGCGTCGACCGCTGCGCGGGTTGTACAAGGCGATGACGAAATCAGCCATCCCGGCTGCATCGATCCGTCTGGCAATCAGCTCCCACGGCGTCAAGTGGTCGCTCAAGCTGATCGTGCAGGCGTCATGCATGATCGGAGCACCGAGAATAGCGCCACAGGAGTTGATCGCCGAGATGCCCGGAACGATTTCGATCGGAACGCCTGTCGCCTCTGTCCAGCCTTTCTCGACCAGCACTTCGTAGACCAGACCCGCCATCCCGTAAACGCCGGAGTCTCCACTGGAGATCACCGCTACTTTTTTGCCTTCCTCTTCCGCTTGGCGCACGGCTTCGCGCGCACGCGTCACTTCCTCGGTCATCCCGGTACTGACGATCTCCTGATTGGTCAAAAGTCCGCGGATCAAATCCACGTACGTCGAGTAACCGATAATGACGTCAGATTCTTGCAGGGCTTCCCGCGCACGCTTGGTGATATGTTCAAAACTTCCCGGGCCAAACCCGATCACAAACAACTTGCCGCTCATACGGCCCCTCCCCTTTCCATCGCATACGTGTCGCATGCAGGCGTTATATGGTCTTACTCTTACGGTGTCTTTTCGCTCATCATCCGGCTAGACAAGTGCCAGAACTGCTGCAATCCCCAAACATAAAAGCAGGCACAGCAAGGAAGTGAGATACATCAGACGAATGGTTGCCGTGATATCGGCAGCAGCCAACGGCCGATGCGGGTCCCCGAGCCTTGCCCGATTGGACGGCACACCTTGGTAGTAGTTAAGACCCCCAAGCTGTACGCCAAGTGCGCCAGCCACCCCCGCTTCCGGCAATCCGCTGTTTGGACTTGGATGCAGGTGCGCGTCTCTTTTGATCATCGCCCAGCACTGTCTCCAGTCCAGTCGTTGCAGCCAGCTTGCCATGACCAAAAGCAGCGCGGTCAGGCGAGCGGGTATGTAATTCATCACGTCGTCAAAACGCGCGGACGCCCAGCCCAAGTTTTTGTACTTCTCATTTTTGTAGCCGACCATCGAATCAAGCGTGTTGGCCGCCCGATAAGCCATCGCCAGTGGCGCACCGCCCAATGCGGCGTAGATCAGCGGGGAAACAATCGCATCCACGATGTTTTCCGCTACCGTCTCCACCGCCCCCCGGCAAATTTCCGGCTCATCGAGCTGATCCGTGTCACGCCCTACAACCATCGACAAGGAGCTCCTTGCCGCCGCCATGTCATTTGCCAGCAGATGGCGGGCAATCTCCAGCCCAGCGTCCGCCAAGCCTTTTGTCGCGATCGTCGTGGAGATGAGCCAGGCTCCAACCACCCACGCGAGCAGTGGATGCACGAGAGCAGCCACCCACAAAATCAGCCAGACGGCGGCATAGCTGCCTGACACGATCAGGAGCGGAAACAGGATTCCCGCCAGCTTCAAATGCGATTCCCGCTTGACGACAGCGCGAATGACACGCTCCAGCCGCGTGATCCACCATCCGATGATCACCACCGGATGCGGCAAGCTGCGCGGGTCGCCTACCACCCGATCAATCAAGTATGCCGCGCACAATACCCACACTTCCGTCATGTTGTCCCTCTCTTTAGCTTCCCAGCCTTTGTCTGTGCCAGCGCTGCCCATCCCACTCCGCAAACAGCGCTTCTCCGTGCTTTAGCCCGTCTACTTGCCAGTATTGGCGCGGGTCTTTTGCAAGCCATGCCGCCTGAAACCAGCGAATCACTCCGCCGTGGGCAACCAATACGGTCGTTTCGTTTGGCTCCCGCTGTTGCCGATCCATCAGCTTGCACAACCAGCCGTCTACGCGGTGGCCCAGCGCTTGCAGGCTTTCCCCGTTGGGCGGACAGCAGTGAAAAGGATCGTCGTACCAGCGCGTAGCCCGCTCGCAATCCGCCTGCATCAGCTCGTCGTAGGTCAGCAGCTCCCAGTCGCCAAAAGACAGCTCCCGCAAAGCCGGAACAGAGATGATCGGCACATCCCATACGTCGGCCAGCGGTTGGGCCGTCTCCATGCACCGGAGCAAATCGCTGGCGTAGAGCGCATCAGGCCGTTCGATCTGGCGGGACAAGCGCTCTGCCAGTTCACTCGCCTGCCTTTTTCCATCTATGTTCAAAGGGACGTCGCTATGCCCGAGATATCTGTGTTCCCGATTGCTGTCAGTCTCGCCATGGCGTATCCAGACCCACCTCATAACCACCAACTCCCGACCAGTACAAGCAGCATGACCGCCTCGCTGCTCTCGATGACAGCCCCGTAGCAATCCCCGTTCAGCCCGCCCAGCTTGCGGGCAACCGAACGACAGAACAGCAGAGCGAACAAGCACGATCCAGCGATCGCCGCGACGACCTGCCAGCCGCCTGCCAGCCAGCCAACTGCGAGCAAAGCCACATAGCCGATGACGATCGCCCACAGCGACAATCCGGCGCTGATGCCTTTGCCGATCCCTTTATCCGCCGACAAGTACGGCCAGAGCCGAATGGCAAGCAGGACATGGGTCCGCGCCGCTGCGGGAACAAAAACGAGGAGCAGCCCCCAGCCTGGATGTGTCAGCTCTGTCAAAGCGCCCGCCTTGAGCAGCAGTAGCAAAAGCGCCGCCAGCACGCCAAAAGCACCCACGCGGCTGTCCTTCATGATCGCAAGCACTTGTTCTTTTGGCCTGCTGCTGCCCAATCCGTCCGCCAAATCCATCCAGCCGTCGAGATGCAGTCCGCCTGTGATGTACACCCAGACGATGAGCGTCAACACGGCGGCAAGCCACGGACTGAAGAGCGAAAGCCCTGCCTGGTGGACACCCCATAGCAAAATACCTATGACCAGCCCGACAGCCGGATACCAGTTGACGCTTTTTTTCCACGCCTCATCGGATGGGCGCAGCCACGGGACGGGAATCCGCGTAAAAAAGGCAATCGCGTGCCAAAATGCATTCATCCTTTGATCCTCCACGGGATTCCGGCCATTACCGCGTAGACGGCATCCGCCTGCCGTGCAGTCTGTTGATTGACATCCCCGAGCACATCGGCGAACCATCTGCCCAGCCGATTCATCGCCACTCCGCCCAAGCCGACCTCGCTGGTGACTGCGATCACTTTTTGCGGGGAGCGGCTGACGAGGGCAAGCCACGCCTCCAGTTCCTGCAAAAGCGCTTCGGTATGCTCCTGGCTGCGCCACTGCGCTTCCTCGACGCTCATCAGCCGATTGCTCACCCATGTCGACAAGCAATCAATCAGCACGACCCCGTAGCCTGATGCAACGCTCTCGTAGTCGCAAAGCCGCTCCCCTACCTCGACGCTTCCCCATTGACTTGGACGGCGCTCTTTGTGCCGCTCGATCCGCTGCTTCATCTCTTCGTCCCAGGCTTGCCCCGTTGCTACGTAAAGAACTCGCTCGCCAGCCTGTTCGGCCAGCTCTTCGGCAAAGCGGCTCTTGCCGGAGCGAACGCCGCCTGTCACCAACACCAGACTCAACGCTTGCCGCCCCTTTCATCCCGCACCTCGCGCAAGACCGCCATCAGGCGAGCATTTTCCGCACTTCCGCGAACCGCGATGCGCACGTCATGGGCAGTCAGTCCGGGATACATCGCGCAATTGCGGATCAGCACCCCTTTTTTGCCAAGCCATTCTTGCAACTGGGCCGCCGGCAGCTCCCCCGGCGAGCGAACGAGCAAGAAGTTCGCCTCTCCCGGCCACACTTGCCATCCCAGCTCCTTGCCGACGAAGTCGAGCAATTTGGCCCGCTCTTCGGCGATCAGGCTGCGGGTTTTTCGCTCGTACTCCTGCTCCATCAGGCACAGTTCCCCCGCCAAAAGGGCCAGCGCATTCACGCTCCAGCTCACTTGCTTTTGCCGCATGTTGGCGATCACGTCTGGATGGGCGATCGCGTATCCCAGACGCAGGCCGGGAATCGCATACATTTTCGTCATCGACCGCATCAAAATGACCCATGGAAAGCTCTCCAGGCGACTCGCCAGCGTAAACTGCCGTTCTTCCGCCACGAAATCGAGAAAAGCTTCGTCCACGACCAGCCAGGTGCCTGTCTCTGCCGCCCAGTCCGCCATTTGCAACAGCTCCTGCGGCTCGTACAAGATCCCGGTCGGGTTGTTCGGCGAGCCGACAAATACGAGATCAGCCTGTTCAAACAGCTTGTACAGCTCGGCGCGATCCGGCTTGTAGCCGTTCTCTGCTTTTCCGTAGCAACCAATGACACGCGCGCCAAACTGCTCGGAAAGCTCTGCATATTCCGAAAAGCACGGATACACGACGCCGACTGTCTCTGGTTGCAGCCCGAGAATCGCCAAAGCCATCGCTTCCGCCGCTCCATTGGCTGGCAAAAGATATGCTTCCGGCAGTCCGAGACGCTTCGCCAGCGCCTTGCGAAACTCGCGGTGTCCCGGGTCCGGATAGCGCAACACCGCAGACAGCGAATCCAGCAGCATGTCCCTGACCCGTTCCGGCATGCCGAGCGGATTGATATTGGCGCTGAAATCGAGAAACTCTCCAGGCTTTACGCCAAAGCGTTGCGAGGCGGTCAGCAAGTCGCCACCGTGACCATACGTTTCCAGCACGTTCATTAAAATTCTACCCCCAGCACTGCTGGTATTCCTTCGTCATAGTAATGCTTGAGCGGCTTCATTTCTGTCACCAGATCAGCCATGTCCATCACTTCCTGCTTGGCGCTCCGCCCCGTCACGACCAGATGCACATGGCTCGGCCTGTTTTGAATCGCTTCCAAAACATCCGAAAGCGGCAGCACATCGTCAATGGGAAAACGGTCGATCGCCAGCGCGTTGTTCAGCTCGTCCAAAATCACGACGTCATACGCTCCCGAAGACAGCGTTTCCCGGGCAAAAGTCCACGCCTCCTTGAGCGCTTCCCGATGCTCCTCTGGCGTCTTCGTCCACGTAAAGCCTACGCCCTTTTGCACGATCTCGATGCCGAGCTTGTCAAAAATGATTTTCTCTCCATACGTCCGCTCAGGCGACTTGATGAACTGAATCATAATCACCTTTTTTCCCCGCCCGGTCGCCCGTACAGCCAAGCCCACCGCTGCTGTCGTCTTTCCTTTTCCGTCTCCGGTATAGACCAAAAACAGTCCACGTTTATTGCTCACAACGCACACCCCCAGATTGAAGTGAAGACCTTGCTGTCATTTTGACCCTACATACTTTTCAGGGCCCCCGTCAGTTACCTAAAAAGGATAGTTTTCTCCAGCCCTTTTCAGGTACTTTTCGGGGACCCCATTGTCCAGTCCAAAAAGTGTCAGCGATTGCTTGTCAGGCGCACAAAAAAACGCTTTGTTTTCCAAAATCTAGAAGGAAAACAAAGCGCGGATAGCTGACAAAAACAATCCTCACCTCTTCCTTTGACCCGAAGGAAAACAGTGCATACACCAAAACAGGCAGGTTTCCTGGCTCAAGGATCATCACTCTTCTTCTCCTTCCCGCCTCGTAGTGGGGCAGTGGATGGCGCCGTTGCCAGGAAGAAGAGCTACTCTTTTACAGTGGCGGGACCGCGTTGGCATTTCACCAAACTTCCCTTTTAACCCTGTCTTTCACGAAATAAGCACTCGCAAAAACACAAGGACCTGTTTTCTATCCTATTCAAATGTCGTTCATTCATTTCAATAACACTCACTTGTTTTAATAATAGCAAATGCTACCGTGGATTCAAGCAAAAGCTGCAAATCGGAGAGGGAAAATGGAAAAACACGGAAAATCCGAGGGAGCGATTCTTGCAAACAACGAAAAAAGCCAGCCTGAGCTGACTTTTAAACTTCCCATCATTAACCAGCGAGGAAATCAGCCAAGATCACTTCCATGTCAAACGGGGTAATCCCCTCTTCCATGGAAAAAACCGTGTCTGCTTCCTCCATCCGGTCGGTAATCGTCCCTCTCGCCTGTGCGTGCAGGGTGAACAGCTCGTGCAAGGTCGGCTTCACAAGTGTCGTCAGCGCGCGGCCCATCCATTCGATACCGCCGCCATTTGCCTCTACGTTGTTGACGAAGCGCGGATGCGAACGCAGCGCGATGTCCGTCCAAATGACTTTTCGCTCTGCCAGATCGAGAATGACCGGGAGGCAGATCGTCGAACGGGCAGCGATGTCGGCTTTATCCTGAACTGTCAACGGTTCAAAAACTTCGCCGGACTCGGGCTGACTGCGGATCATCCAGCCTGCGAAGCACTCCGGCAAATCGCAATACGGCTGGCTCGTAAACGAGTTCAGTGACATCACGACATAGCGCCCGCCGTATCGAAGCACTGACTCGATATCGACATCGATGAACTCGCACGCTCCGTTCGGCGCCTGTACGACATCGCCGCTATGGCAGGCGCGATACTTCGCGGACCGCAAATTGGTGTAGGACACATGCTCCATGTACGTCCACTTCTCGTCATACAGGACAGCGGACAAATCGATATCTACCCGCCCGGTAGGGACATCGTTGACGATCCCTTCCTTCCACCAGGTGAAAAAGCGGATCGTGCTCCCCTCGGGGATCGGCAGTCTGGAGCCGCGCGCTATCGTGCGCAACGCCTTGCTTGCCGATCTTTGGGAAAAAGGCACCAGTTGCTCGTGCAATTGCGGGTCGATATAAACTTTTCCGAGAGTAGGCAAGGCAGAAAAGCGCCGAATCAATACCTCGCGACATATCCCGGCTGCACGCGCGCGCTGTTCATCCGCCAGCTGCGGAAGCATATTGGGGATCGCCTGTACTTTTGCCACTTCTCCTTTTGGAAAGAACGTTCGCCACTCACCGTATCGCTCCCGCTTGTCAAAGTGATTCATCACCTGCAAAAGGACGGGGGTCGATACAGAAGTCGCTATCTGCTCAAAGGAGCGCAACACCTGATCGCCCGCTTCCGTCAAGCGGAGCATGTGATCCAGCCGTCGGGCAAATTCACCTGGCCGTTGCATCAGCAATCTGGTCGCTTCTTTTATATCGCACGCCAGGATCGCCAGCTCGACCTGACTGTTGAAAGTCTCGATGCGCCGATTGTTGCGCAAAATATCAAACGCTTCCGCTGCCCGCGGATAACGGTCTTTGTATTCAAAAGGATGCAAAATCTCCCCGAGGCGAATCCAGCGGTTTTTATAGCGCTGCATGTCTTCCGCCAGGTTCGGGCTTGCTTCCAGCAATCGAAGCAACAGCCTGCGCTCGGCCCGTCTGAACTTGCGAAACTTCGCAGGGGCAGCCAGGCTGACATCCCCGTCGGACAGAGCCGTCGCCAGTCGCAGAACATCTGTTGACGTCTTGCAATACTTCGCAAAAAAGTCAGGCGGCATTTTGTCGGCCCGAAGCAACACGCTCGCCACGACAGCGGCATTTTCCTTGTGCGGGATTTCCGGCGGCAAAGCTTCCGCAATCCCTTTGCAACCGTGAATCAAGCCTTTCAAGTCTTCCTTGTCCTGAGCGGAGAGCGAGCTGTTCGCCCGCAGCATGTTCATGCCTATTTGCAGCAGCTCTTCGTCCGTTCCCAGTTGAATCACTTTCAAACGGGATTCTTTCAGGAGCGGCAGCCGCTTTTTCACTTCATGCACGGGAAGCTGCCACGTCAAGTAATGGATAATCGCCTGGAGGTACAGTTCCCCGTCGCTCGCTTCCATGACCTGGCGCGGGAAATTCGGATAAAAAGGCTTGAAGCGCCTGGAGGCACCGACCATGTCTTTTAAAACTCTCACTACCTCCGAGTAGAGCGGGAAAAATTCCGCTTCGGACAGCGTGCGGATTCGCTCGATCAGCTCCAGGGAAAACGTGTAGCCCAAGCTCTCCATATTGCGCAAGGCCGCAGCCAAGTAAGAGACAGGCAATTCATGCTGTCCCGCTTTCACAATCAGTTTGTTTTTCCGGCGAAGGTAGATTTGATTTTTCATCGGCAGCAATAAAAAAAATCAGGAAAGCAGTACCCCTAATATCCAAGTTGAGTAGAAGGAAGGTGTACAATAGCCTGATTTTTTTGTTCCTTTTGTCATTTTTATACATATTATCCTGTTTGCCATAGGTTGTAAAGGCTCTCCCGAAAAATAGGAGTTTCTTCACAGGCGGTCTGTTTGGCCTTGCATCCTTTCGATCAGGCACTGGAAAACAACCCCATAGTACAATAAGACAGCACCTGCCTGAAATGAAAAACATTGAGGACATGACAGATGAAAAAAATTCAGCAAATCATGGCGCTGGCTGTACTGCAAAGCGCTGTTTCCTTCGGCACTCCTGTCTGCGCACAGCCCGTCGACGTCACGGTAAACGGGCAAGCTGTCGCCTTTCCCGACGTCCAGCCGTATGTAGACGCACGCTCGCAACGTACGCTGGTGCCCGTCAGATTCGTGGCTGAAAAGCTCGGGCTGCGCACGCAATGGGATGCAAAAACCGGACAGGTTACGCTGCAAAACGCGACAACCACGATCAGGCTGACGGTCGGTCAAAGCATTGCGCACGTGAACGGCAAGCAAGTCCAGCTGGATACGGCGGCTGCGCTCCGCAATGGCCGGACAATGGTGCCGCTCCGTTTTATCAGCGAATCATTTGACGCCCGGATCGATTGGAACGCCGAGCGCAATCTGATTGTTATCGCGACAGCCGCTCCAAAGCAGCACAGCACGTGGCTGTGGGATGCGTCCTTGCTTTTGAGCGGTCAGGAACAGGAGCGAATGATTGAATTTGCCGCGGAACAGCAAGTGACGAGCATTTACTTGCAAATCGACAAGGACATTCCGCAAGCTGTATACCAATCGTTCATGCAAAAAGCGCAAAAAAGGCAAATCAAAGTAGAAGCATTGAACGGCCGCCCCGGATGGGCTTTTCCTTCCGGCCACAGCCAGATCGAGGCTTTTATCGACTGGGTCGAAGCCTACAATGCGGCTGTCGCCCCTGAGGAGAGGTTTTCCGGGCTGCATTTTGACATTGAACCGTACGTGCTTCCCGAATGGAAAAGCGATCAGACACGGGTCGTCAGCAACTGGATGGACAGCATACGCCTGATCGAGCGCAGAACAAAAGCGAACGGTCTGCGGCTTACGCTGGACATTCCTTTTTGGCTGCATCAGGTCAAGGTTCCCGACACCCGCTACAGTTTGAGTGCGTGGATGCTGGAAAAAGCCGATGCGGTGGTCATCATGGATTACCGCAACTCCGCTTTGGGCAATGACGGAATCATCGCCAATGCCCAGCCGATTTTGCGGGAAGCGGGCACATTGGGCAAGCAGGTCATCGTCGGAATCGAAACCGCCCCCAGCGCGGAAGGTGCCCATACGACTTTTCATTCGCTGCCGACACATGTGCTGAAAACAGAGCTTCAGCTCGCCAAGGAAAAGCTCGCTCAGCACGCAAGCTACGCAGGCTTTGCCATTCATGACTACAACCACTGGACGAAACTAAAGCAAGACAGCTTCTGAGTGTCCGGGCTGCTCGGGCTCGGGATACGGGAACAAATCCGCTACCCGCACGCTCTGGCCGCTTTCATTCGTGTAGACGACATGCTCGCGCGTAAAATCACGCGGGCTTTCCAGTCCACAGGCTGCGGCGAGCGAAAACAAGCCTTCGCGCAACTGCAAAATGTAGTTCATGACCCGCCACTGCTTTTCTTCCGGGGCGAGCGCCTCCTGGTATTTGGCGTCCGTGGTCGTAATTCCGGTCGGACACTTGCCTGTATGGCATTGCATCGCCATGATGCAGCCGTTCGCCATCATGAAGCCGCGCGCGGAGTTGACAGCGTCCGCCCCTAAGGCGAGAGCAATCGCCACTTTGTCAGGCGTGATCAGCTTGCCGGACGCAAAAATTTTGAAGCGGTCACGCACGCCGAATGTCCGCGCCACATCGTCGAGGATGAGCAGCGCAGGATAGAGCGGCAGCCCCATCCCGTCCGCCATCGCTTTGAAAGTCGCGCCAGAACCTCCCTCCGAGCCGTCAACCGTAATGAAATCGGGGTAAATATCCAGCTCGGTCATTTTGGCGAACAGCGGCTCCAGCCTTTTGGCGTCACCGACGACGATTTTAATTCCCACTGGTTTTCCGCCCGCTTCCTGCAACGTGCCGACAAACCGGAGAGCTTCCTCTGGTTTGGTCAGAAACGCAAAACGGTTGGGGGAATTGACCGTTTTGCCCACAGGCACCAGCCGCGCTGCCGCCACCTTTTCTGTCACCTTGGAGCCTTCGAGATGGCCGCCCCGTATTTTTGCCCCTTGATGAAATTTCAGTTCAAACGCTTTGATCGCAGGCTGACTCGCCTTGCGCTTGTATTCCTCGATCGAGAATCGCCCTTCGTCATCGCGGTATCCGAACATGCCTGGCCCGATCTGTGCGACGATATCCGCGCCTGTAGCGAGGTGGACTTCCGCCACGCCCCCTTCTCCTGTGTTGATCCAGGAGCCGCCCGCCATTTTGGCTCCGCTTCCCGTAGACAAAATGTAGTTTTCTCCGACCGCCCCGTACGATGTGGCAGATGCCCCGAACATGCCTTTGAGCCGCCACGGGTGTTCGCGGCGCTCTCCCACGACAATCGCATCCTGATCAGCCAGCAGCCACGGCTTCACTTGTTCCTCGATGAACTTTTCCTGGCGAGTGAACAGGCCCTCATCTGTAATCACGTACTTTTTGCCCACAAGCACTTGCTCGTTGTCTACCCGCAGCTCGCTCGTCAGCTTGGGAAACATGGCGTTGGACAAGTAAAAGCCCGGCTTTTCGTAATCTCGTCTGCCGCCAAACGAGATGAGATCCGTGCGGTATTTCGCCGCGTAGACCAACCCGACGAAATCAGCGCGGGAAAACGGTCTGCCGTCTGTGTCGTTGTCAAACCAGTATTGGCGAAATTCCGGCCCGAGCTTTTCCAGCAAATAGCGCACCCAGCCCAAAAACGGGTGCGAGCGGATAATCGAATGCTTCGGCTGTTTGGACAAGGCGTACATATATCCGAAAAAGACAAGCGGCGGCAGTACCACCACCACGAGCACTATGATCAAAAGTATCGACTGCATCTTGTTTCCCCTCCGGCATTGAGCATCTTCGTTCATTAGGATGCTACCTGATCCTTCCTCTCATACAGTACGGCGGTTTAGGGCAATTCCGCTCCTGTTTTTGTGCAAAATATTATTTAAAGTAACTTTCAAATGATATTGATTATAAATATCATTCATGATAATTTGATAGCAGAACCATACATCATGCCTACAGAAACGAGGAGATTCTCGATGAGCGCACGCATTGGACTTCCCGCACCCGATTTTACGATGGACACCGTGACGTTTGACAACGGCTTCCCTGTTCCGAAAAGCTTGGTCGATTACCGCGGCAAGTGGCTGCTGCTATTTTTTTATCCATTTGATTTTTCCAAAGTATGCCCGACCGAAATTCTCAGTCTCAATCGCCGAATTGACGAGTTCCGTGAGCTGAACGTCGAAGTGCTCGGCGTCAGCGGAGACAGTGTGCATACGCACAAAGCCTGGATGAGAGCAAGCGACGGAATCGGGCCGCTGTCGTTCCCGCTGGCTTCTGATTACAGCAAAGAAGCGACCAACAGCTACGGCGTGCTCGATGAAGCGACCAAAGCACCCCTGCGGGCGAGCTTCATCATTGACCCGGAAGGCATCTTGCAGTATGCGGTTGTCTCCAACTCCAAAGTGGGCCGAAGCGTAGATGAGACATTGCGGGTCATTGAAGCTTTGCAATCCGGCGGCCTGTGTCCGATGGACTGGAAGCCAGGGCAAAAAACGATCTCTTAACAGGCATACAGCAACTGACAGGCAACGAAAAACCTCGACCGAATGAGCTGGTTGACAGCTCCGGTCGAGGTTTCTTTTTGGCGAACAAACAGCCTAATCGTACTTCTCGTCGTCCACGCGTATTTGCCCGTCCACGATCAGCTCCAGCTCCGTTTCGAAGTTCAGCACGATTTCGCCCGGCATCTGGTCGGCGACCTCTGCCAAATCGGGAAGCAGCAGCGCGTCTTCCAGCGATTCGGGCTTTGCTGGCAGCTCATTGAACCAGCCGCGAATCGCATCCATCAGCTTGTAAAACGACGCCTCGAACTGGTTGGCGTCATCTTCGGCGTCATCCTCATGGCTTCTTTTCATCCGCTCCCACGCATCCAGCGTCTGGCGCAGTGCTTTTTCGATCGTCGCGTCCATGCTCCGCCCTCCTTTTCGCTCCTGTATTCTTCCTAGCTAGTATGACCGCTTTCGCTGCCCTTTTCCAGCCTTTCCGGCACCTCCGCTTTCGGATGAAGTCCCTTCCATTTTTTATAATCGTTGCGATTTTTGACACCTTTTATAGCCCGTTTGAGTCATACGCAAATGAATCGGGACTGCTATCCTAGTCTTAGCTGGCAGCCCCTTCCCTCAGGAGGAATTATCGAGAGCTCTCATTACAAAGGGGGGAACGTACCCTGACTCGTACTAGGAACAAAAAAATGGCGCTTCGCCAACTGCTGTCTGCTTCCCTGGCAATCGCGCTTGTCATGCCTGCTGCCCTCACAGCGCTGGCGGAAGAGTCCGCAGACTCCTTGCAAGCACAGATCGACCGGGCGGCATCAGGCGAAACTATCACGATACCGGAAGGCAAATACGAAGGGCCGATTCGCATTACGAAGCCGCTCAAACTGGTGGCAGACGGAGACGTCAAGCTGACCAACCCGAGCGAGGAAGCTGCCTTGATCATCGCGGCAGACGACGTTACCTTGCAAGGCATTACGGTGGTGGACAGGAGAATCAACAGCGAGGACGCCTCGATTATCGTCAAGGGCAACCGCAATCTGCTGGAAAAAGTCACCGTGGATACGATGGGAACGGGCGTTCAGTTGCGAGGGGCCAACTCCAATACGCTGCACAAAGTTTTCGTCATCGGCAAGGTAAAAGACAGGGGCAGTACGAGTGATGTCGGCCACGATCACAGCGCTCATCTGTCCAAAAGCCAAAGCAAGCCAAAGGTGACGGTTCAGGCTCAAAAAGGAAACGGCATCGACCTGTACGACTCGAATGACAATCGGCTGACCGACAATCAGGTGACGAACGTCTTTGACGGAATCTACCTGGAGAAAAGCAGCGGCAATCAACTGGAGCAAAACTGGGTGGAAAAGTCGCGCTACGGCTATCACCTGATGGGCACCACGAATACAACTTTGAAAAACAATACCGGCAGCGAAAATGTGACGGGCGCCATGCTGATGGAAACAAGCGAAGCCACAGTCATCGGGAACCAATTTTTGAAGCAGCAGAAAAACCCGAACTCCCAAGGCATTTTGCTGTACGATGTGCAAAACTCGCTCATCACGGACAACCGCATCGAAGGGAACCGGGTCGGACTGTACCTGGAACGCTCGACCGGGATTACCGTCAAAGGCAATCAACTGGCGCTCAATTTCGTCGGGATGCAGCTCACGTCCTCTTCGCAAAACACGTGGACGAACAACCAGTTCATCTCCAATGTCATCGCGGCGCAAGCCCAGGACAGCGCCACTGACAACATAAACGGCAACTATTGGGACAACTTGCTCGGTCTTGACGTAGACGGCGATCATATCAGCGATCTGCCGTACGAAATGAACCCGTTTTACCTCGGCCTGACTGACGCCGTTCCCGCCTATCAGCTGTTTTTCCAGTCGCCGGGCTTCGTGTTTCTGGAAAATTTGTTCACAAACGGCGCAGGCAGTCCGATTCGGGACAACTCGCCGCTGATGCCGACATCCGCTGTCTTGGCAGCCGATGCCCAAACGACCAGCGGCTGGGGTGCTGGCATACTTGGCCTCATTCTTTTACTGGGAAGCTGTACATTCATATACGTAGGAGTGAAGAAATCATGATGAAATTGAAAAAATGGGTAACCACACTGGGAGCAATCGCAGGAATCAGCCTGCTCATGGTCGGCTGCGGAAAAGAAGAAGCACAGCCTGTAGACATCGCGGAAGGCGTAGACAAATGTGACCTCTGCCACATGCACGTGCCGAACGACCACAACGCAACAGAAATCATTTTGAAAGACGGCAAAGCGCTGAAGTTCGACGATATCGGCTGCTTGCATGAATGGACGAAAGAACACGGAACAGACGAAGTCGCCATGCAATACGTTCGCGATTACTATACGGCAGAGTGGACAAAAGCCGATACGGCAACTTTTGCCTACGACAAAGAATTTAAAACGCCAATGAGCTACGGCATCTACTCGTTTAAAGACAAAGCGGAAGCGGACAAATTCGTGGCGGAACAAAAGAAAGGCGTCGTCATGAACGCGGAAGGCCTGAAAAGCCACACGTGGGAACGCAGCATGAGCGAGCATATGAAAAAAGACGGACATTCTTCGGGCGGACATCAATCCGGCGGTACGGAGAGCACTCCTGCCCCAGCACACGGCAATGGCACAAGCACGCCAACGACTACACACCACTAATACCACGAATAGAGGAAGTGGCGAGCCTTGCACATCAATCTGATTGCGAAAAGGGAAGTGAAGGTAGGTTTCCGCAATCCATGGGCCTACTCTTTCATGGCTCTGTTTTCCCTGTTTAGCCTGGGGCTGCTGGTGATCCAGTCGCAGTCCTACATGAAAGGCTACACGTATACGACAGGCACCATGCTCAATCTGATTTTGTATTTGCTGCCACTGATGACGATGCTCCTCTCCTCTTTCTCCCTGACTGCGGAGAAAGAGGAAGGCAGCTGGCAACTGCTCTCGACCTACGCGATGACGACCTCGTCGTTTCTCATCGGCAAATACGTCGGCCAGGCGCTCGTCCTGATTGCCATCGTCAGCTTTGGCTACGGCATCTCCGGGGTGGCTGGACTTTTGCTCGGCAAAAGCTTTGCCTTTTCCACCCTGCTGTTCCTGCTCGTCTTCTCGATTTGTCTGATCCTTTTATTTTTAGGAATCGCCATGCTGATTGGCGCGCTGTGCCGGAATCGCTGGCAAGCTTTGACCATGGGCGTCAGCATCTGGTTTTTCTACATCTTGGCCTGGCCGACGCTGTTGATTTCCTTGCTCAGCTTCGTGCCGTACACGTGGATCAAGCCCTTGCTGCAAATCGTGACTTTTTTCAATCCAGCTGAATTTGTCCGCGTCTATTCTGTGACCCGGCTTGGCGGCGGTGCCATTTTCGGGCCGGAATACTACAAGTGGATTTACTGGATCGACTCGGCGCTCGGCGACGTTTGCTTCGTCGCACTCTGTCTGCTGTGGATTAGCGCTACGCTGTTTATCGCTACCCGGGCATGGGAAAGGAGATAAAACGATGCAAACATTCGGCCTTACCGTCGATCAGGTAAGCAAGACGATCAACGACAAAACGATTGTCCATCCTTTCAGCCTGCGCATCGAGCCTGGCGAAGTGGTCGCTCTGTGCGGCGGAAACGGAGCGGGAAAAAGCACGATCCTGCGCATGCTGGTAGGCATTCTCCGTCCCACTACAGGCACGATTCAGCTCAACGGCATGAGCTGGGAGGAGCAGCGCGTCGACTATTTGCAGCAGATTGGCTACATGCCTGATCATTTCTCCTTCACGGCTGGTCTGACTGCACGCGAAACATTGGAGTTTTACGCTGCGCTGCGCAATCGGACCGCAGAAGATGCCGACCGGATGTTGAAAGCCGTCGGTCTGCACGATGCCCGCAACAAGCGCGTTTCGCATTTTTCCAAAGGCATGCAGCAACGCCTGCTGTTTGCCCAGGCGATCCTGGCAAAACCGGCCTTGGTCGTCCTGGACGAGCCGACAAACGGCCTCGACCCTTACTGGATGGACGCCTTCGTCGATCTCGTGCGCGAGCTGCGCCTGGCGGGACAGTCGGTCATCTTCTCCACTCACCAGCTTCAAGTAGCTGACGCCGTGGCTGACCGCGCGATTTTCCTCATGAACGGACAAATCGTCCGCGACGACACGATTGATCAGTACCAGGAGCAGTACGGCAATGTCGGACTGTACGGCGCGTTCGCGGAGCTGGTGTCTCGGGCGCATGCGCAATAAAAAAGCTTGGGATTATTCCCAAGCTTTTTGCTTTTATTCAGTTCATCGATTTGATTGCAGCCATTTCGGCAATCATCAGCGCTGTCGCTGTCTTGGCAATCCCTTTCCCCTGAAAAGCCTTGTCTACCATGATTTTGTAACTCAAATCGCCTTCGCTTCCATATAAAAAACAGATAAAAACTTTTTCACGCTGATGCGGCATTTCGTCGTCTTTTCTCCGGCTTCCAGCTCCTGCATCCGTTGGCGAATTTCCTGGAAGTCAAACAAGCGCGGGGCAAAATGCTCAAAAGTCGGGTTCGCGTAATCCGTCAAACCGAGCGAGGACAAATGCGTAAACGCTTGCAACACCATGCGGCGAATCCGCTGCTCCATCGCCCGTACCTCTTTGGTCAACGCCTGCTCGTCGAGGCTGCCGTGCAACTTGAGCAAAATTTGCGTGTACAGCTCCTTCAGTTGCAAATCCCGCAGTTTGTCCACTTCCCGATCGTTTTGCGCCAGCCAGCCCATGATGACGAGCAAATCGTGCGCCCCCGCCTCGCTTGCGATCCCGAGCTGCAACAGCAGCTGTCTCGCTTTTTGCGCCAGGCCCTCCTCGTCGGAGGAATGAGCTTTCAGCCCGCCCGTCGGCTGCTCTTTTCCTTTGACATCAAGAATTTGCAACGACTTGCGGATAGATTGCAAAGAGGCTTCCAGCGTCAAGTAATCAGACACCCTTTTGAGCACTGCGATGACCTCCAGGCGGTTGATCGGCTTCTGGATAAACGTATCAATCCCCTGCAAATAAGCCTCTCCGATCATCTCCTTGTTCTCCACCTGAGAAACCATGATGAACCGGCCCGCGAACCCTTCCGCTTGCAACTTCTTGATCGTCTGGATGCCATCCAGCCCAGGCATGAGCAAATCGATCAGGACGACATCTACTCCGTAAAGCTGATCGATGGAGACACAGTTGCCATCGCTTGCCTGGCCGACGATCTCGCCCAGGCCGCTGTCCGCTATGATTCGCTCCAGCATGCGTCGCACTACGGCATCGTCTTCAATCAAAAAGAAACGTATCATCGGTTATCCTCCCTCCCCTCTCAGCAATTGATGAGTCGGAATCCGCACTTCAAAATGAGTCCACTCTCCCAGATCGCGCAAAATGTGCAACTGTCCCTGCAAGCTCTGCACGATGCCTCTAGCATGTGTCAGGCCAATCCCGGTGGATGCGTTGCCCTGCGCGTCGTATTTCGTCGTATAGCCCGGTTCAAACACCCACTCCCGTTCATCCTGCGAGATTCCCGGCCCGGTGTCCAGCACCTGAAAGACGATTTGCCGCCCTTCCAGTCTGACGTTCAATTCAATTTTACCCGATCCGTCGATTGCTTCTACGGCATTCGCCACCAAATTGTTCAGCACAGACAACAGCGCATAAATTTGATTGGTCGCCAGGCTGACCTGACAGCTCCAGGCAAACTCGATTTCTTTTCCGAGCATCTCCGCATACTTCTGATTCGCTCGCATCACCAGCTCGCACAATTCGCCGACAGGCATCTGGGGAGCCAGTCCCTCCTGATTGATCAGCTTGGAAATACCTGCGAGAATGCGCTGCGAGTCTTTTTTTACCTCGTGCACATGCTCGGCAATCGTCAAAGCCGTAGGAGATTCGGCATGCTGCGACGTCAGCAGCCGCCTGTACAACCGATAGCTTTCACGGGTGATGTCCTCCAGTTGCGTCATCGATTTGCGCAAGTAAAACGCCTCTTCGTAAAGCTCGGTATTGATCATCCGCAGCCGTTCCAGCTCTTGCTGGCGCACCTCGCCTACCGCACGAATTTGCCGGATCGAGACGCTGTTGTACAGACCGACAGCGAAAAAGCTGCGCAATACGCCGAAGAACAAGAGCATGAAAAAGCCTTGCCACGTAAGCGGCGGAAAACCGTTCAAAAACTCGCGCACCTGCAATTCGACCAGATTGGAAGCAAAGTCGACAGAAGCTCCGATCAGCCCCATTTTCAGCGGAAATTCCACGTAGTTTCTTGCCCGCAGCACCCGGAACAAAATGGCAAAGCTGAAATAGTAAAACGCAGAGGGAAGGTGATCATACACACTTTCCAGCCACGGGCCGTAGCCCATGAGCATGTCCATGCCGACCCGAAAGCCGAGGATGAACGTCCCGGTTAAAAAGCCTGTCGTGATCACAGGTACGGAAGAAAACCAGAGCAAACCGAAAGAAAAAGCAGCAATCCCCAGCGAGAAGCGAAACGATCCTCCAAGCGGATTGACCTTCATCTCTCCGAAAAAGGCCGTTGCCAGCATAATAATCATGAGGACCAACAGGCGCTCGCGCATAGATTCCCCCCTTTCCTACGCAAAAAGATCTCCCATTCCTATTTTACTAAGAACTGGAGATCCGAACAGATGCTTTTGCATCAGGCGTGTTTGTTTTCAAGTCGTTTGGACACGATCGACAAGGCGTAATTGACGACGAAGTACATGACCGCTACCAGCAGGAAGGTCGGGATCACGTAGTTGACGTTGCGCCCGTTGATGATTTGCGCGTGGTTCATCAGCTCTGGCAGGGCGATTACGACGGCGAGCGACGTGTCTTTCAGCAGCGAGATGAACTGGCTGACGATCGGCGGAACCATCCTTCGCAAAGCTTGCGGCAAAATGATGTGCCACAGCGTTTGCACGTAGGTAAGGCCCGATGAACGCGCAGCCTCAATTTGCCCTTTTTCCACCGATTTTAAACCGCTGCGCACGATCTCCGAGAGCATCGCCGCTTCAAAGATGACCAGTGCAAGGACAGCTGCATAAAACTTGTCGAGCTTGATGCCGACTTCCGGCAAAGCAAAGTACGTGAAAAATATAATCAACAAGAGCGGCAGGTTGCGGATCAGCTCGACGACTGTAGCCAGAGCTTGGGAAACACCGGGAATATTGGCGTAGCGCAGAACCCCGACGACGATCGCGATCGCAAAGCTGAACACAATCGCTAAAAAGGCAACTTGCAAAGTAAGCCAGAAACCTTCGAGCAGGAAGGTCAAATGACTGGGCGCGTATGCTCCGATAAAGTCCATGTTTTCCCCTCCCTTAGCGGCTTCCAGCCAAGCGTCGCTCCCAATAGCTGACGAGCATGCTCAACGGAAGTGTCAAAATCAAATAAAAGATGGCGACAAAAATGTAAACGTCAAACGTCACGAATGTGTCGGCAGAGATCAAATCCCCGAAGTACATCAGATCAAGACCCGCGATAACGCCAAGCACCGAGGAATTTTTCACCAGGTTGATAAACTGGTTGCCCATCGGCGGAATGACGACCTTGATCGCTTGCGGCAAAATGATGTAGCGCATCGCCTGTCCGTACGTAAGTCCCGAGGAACGGGCTGCTTCCATTTGTCCTTTTGGTACAGCCAAAATTCCGGCGCGGATAGTCTCCGCAATGAATGCTGCGGTGTACACCGTCAGTCCAAGCGTCCCGGCTACGAATGGCGCCAGCAAAATGCCCATGGCAGGCAGACCGACAAAGAACAGAAACACGACGAGAATCAGCGGAATGTTGCGGACGAACTCCACGTAAGCCGTTCCGATCCAATTGAGCGGGCGAATCGGCGAAATCCGAAAAATCGCAAAAAGCGTTCCCAAAACAAAGCTCCCGACGAGAGCGAGCAGGCTGGCTTGCACCGTGTTCCAGAAGCCTTCGAGGTACATATCCCAATGATCAAACAAGATGGAAAAATCGATCATAGCTGTAGCGATCCCCCTAGTCGTAAGAAAATAAGGGAATGAGCGGCGAAGTGAACCGCTCATCCGTCATGGAGTAGAACCGCTTATTTTTTTGGTTTTTCCCCGATCCATTTTTCATAAATCTTGTCGTATTCGCCGTTTTCCTTCATTTCTTTCAGCAGGTCGTTGACGGCTTTGACAAACTCGGCGTCGCCTTTGTTGATCGCGATACCGTACGGCTCTTCGGTGAACGTTTCTTCTGTTACACGGTAGTTCGGATCTTGCTTCGCCATTCCGTACAGGAGAGCGTTATCGGTAGTGAGCGCATCGCCTTGTCCAGCCTTGAGCGCTGTGAAGGCTTCTGCGTAGTTTTCAAATTCGAGCACTTCTACATCAGGCGCGCTGGCGCGAATGTTTTTCGCAGAAGTGGAGCCTTTGGCTGTCAGCACTTTCATCCCTTTTTGCAGGTCTTTGAGTCCGTTGATCGGGCTGTCTTTTTTCACGAGCAAAGACTGTCCAGCCAGGAAGTACACATCGGAGAAGTCTACTTCTTTTTTGCGGTCCTCGGTAATGGTCATCGTCGCGATAATTGCGTCAATTTCCCCGTTTTTCAGCATCGGGATGCGCGTTTTGGAGGTTACTTCCTTCAACTCGATTTTGTTTTCGTCGCCGAGCACTTTTTTCGCAATCGCTTTGGCGATATCGATGTCGAAGCCTTCTACGTTGCCGGACGCCGGATCTTTCAAACCGAACAGGTTCAGGTCGTACTTGACGCCGACGACAAACTTGTCTCTTTCTTTGATTTTTGCCAATGTTCCGGTACCAGCTGCCGCACCAGCGCCAGTCGAAGCGGTTCCTCCCTCCGACTTGGCCCCGCCACAGCCTGCCAAAGCAGTTGCGCTAAGCATCAAGACAAGACCCATTCCTGCGATTTTTTTCCAGACGTTTTTTGTTTTCATTTGATTACCCCTCATCTCTTTTTATGTGAATGGCTAGTGATTCAAAATTCGGCTCAGGAACAGACGCGCACGCTCTTCACGCGGACTTGCGAAAAATTCCTGCGGTGTCGCTTCTTCCAAAATCGTTCCCTGGTCCATGAACACGATGCGATCGGCCACCTCGCGGGCAAAGCCCATTTCGTGCGTGACAACGACCATCGTCATCCCTTCTTTTGCAAGCGTCTTCATGACGTCCAGCACTTCCCCGATCGTCTCGGGATCGAGCGCTGAGGTCGGCTCGTCGAACAGCATGATTTTCGGACGCATCGCCAGTCCACGGGCAATCGCTACGCGCTGCTGCTGCCCGCCGGAGAGCTGGGTCGGGAATTTTTCCGCCTTTTCCGGAATCCCTACCTTCTCCAAGTAATAGAGCGCCGTTTCTTCTGCTTCCTGTTTGGAGACACCCAATACTTTGATCGGCGCAAGCGTGATGTTTTCCAGAACAGTCTTGTGCGGATACAGGTTGAAGTGCTGGAACACCATGCCGATATCGCGGCGCAGCTTGTTGATGTCGGTATTTTTGTCGTTTACTTTTACGCCGTCCACCAAAAGCTCTCCGCTTGTAACCGTTTCCAATCTGTTGATGCAACGAACCATCGTACTCTTCCCCGAACCGGACGGGCCGATGACGACGACAACCTCTCCCTGGTTGATATGCAGGTCGATGTTTTTCAAGACGTGGAAGCTTCCGTAATGTTTGTTGACTTGATGAAAACTGATCAACCAGATCCCCCCTTGCTCTCTTTCATAGTTTGTATCGTAAAGGCGAACTACCCGAATCTACAGAAAAATACAAATCAATTTTATTTCTCTTTATAATTTTCTAAATTGTGAACGGAATTTAAGCACAAAAAAGGCCAGTTGCCCCCATGCCTGCCCGGCACAAAAGTCAACTGGCTTCGTTTTTGGATCGCCTTATCCCCGCAGACGGTTCACCCAGAAACCGCCCTTCAAGTGTTTTGGCTCAAAAGAAATGACAAAAGCTTTAGGCGCGATCTGCTGAATGAGCTGCCACAGTTTTTTTTCGTTGCTGCGCTTGGTCAGCACTTGCATCATGAGCCGATGCCCATCGCGGCCTTCCGCTACCCAGGAAGTGACGCCAAAGCCATGTTCCCGCAGCTTCACCGGAACGTCCAGATCGACAGAATCGACCACCACCTGGAGCGTCACATAGCCCAGGGCCAAATATTCCTCGATCTTGCTGCCGATGTACACGCCCATTCCCCACCCGATACAGTAAGCGGCGAGATTGACCGGATTGTCCAGGTTATCCAGAACAATCGCCAGTCCTTTCAAATACACGAACACTTCCACCATCGCCAGGAGCGAAGCCAACACGCGGTACCCTTTGATCACCATCAACAGTCTCAACGTAAAAAAAGACACGTACAAAATGTTAATCCCGATGATGATCCACACAAACTCGAAGCCCATTTCTCCCCTACCCCCACCCAGACCGGGTCATTGCTGTTTTCCAATCACGTCTCGAATATAAACGATGTGCCGTGCAAAATCTAGCTGGAAAAGGACGCTTAAAATTTTCCAGCGAGCCGCCTTTCACCAACAGCCCAAAACAGCTTAATGACCAAAAGAATTGGGTAGATTTGCTCAGTTCGCCCGCCGATCCAGCAGCTTGTCAGCCATCTGCTCGATCAGCTCGCGCTTGGCCAGCAAATCGAGCATTCGCTTGGGCAGTGCCTCGACTCCGTAGTAGGCTCCTGCCAATTGACCGTAAACAGCCCCGGTCGTATCCGCGTCATCACCGAGATTGACAGCGCGCAACAAGCCCGCCTCAAATGTGTCTGTCGTGCAAAAAGCCCACAGCGCTGCTTCCAGCGACTCTACCACGTACCCTGATCCTTTGATTTCCGTCTCTGCTTTGCCTTTGTACGAACCAAGAGCGACGCGGGCAATGCCGGGATCAAGCGGTTCCTCTGCCCACAAATTCTCGACAGGCGAATAGGCTCCCGCCAGCAATTGATCTTTTGGCACGCCCTGCAAAGCTCCCAGCAACAGCGCACCCAAAAACCGGCAGCCATCTACCGCTTGGGCTGCCGCATGCGTCGTGCGCGAGCTTTGGGCGCACATGTCGATGGCTTGCCTCGGCTCGCCTGCGAAAAAGAGCGCTACAGGAGCCAGCCGCATGATCGAACCGTTTCCAGCCGTCCTCGGGTCTGTCGATCCGCTGTATGGCTGTCCTGTCTGTTCATACCGCCACAGCGCTTCCTTTGTCGCATTGCCGATGTCAAAACAGTGATCCTTGCAGCTCATGTACCCTTTGCGATACCAGGCCAAGTAACGGTTCATTTGATCCTCTGGATCGAACCTCCCCGTCTCGCTCAGGCTCTCCGCCAGGCACAGTGCCATGGAAGTATCATCCGTCCATTGACCCGGCTGCAAATCAAACGGCCCTCCGCCGATCATTTCCGTAAGCGGCTCAAACGTGCCTGGCTTGCGAAATTCCAGCGTCGCTCCAAGCGCATCCCCTATTGCCAAACCGAGCAAACTGCCTGCATAACGCTCACGCAGTTCCATAGCCAACACCACCTTTTAACAGAATTATCAATCTATTTATCAGCAGGTCAGAATAGGCTCTTGCCTACCCTACCTCCTTCAGACAAAACATCTGGCAATCACACTCTTGCCGACATGCTGCTCGTCCAGCTCGTCAGACGCCACCTTCTCGTCGCTTTGCGTGAAGGTAATAATCTGCGGCATTACCAGCTTGTACCGATTCTCCATCACGGTTTCCAGCACATACTGCCCTTCGTTATCCCACAAAAGAACACCTGCCAAAATCCTGGTCTCCACACAGATCCTCCCCCGTCGTGGTAAATATAGACAACCCACCTACGATTGAACTTATCTGCTGGTGCAGCAAAGACGGGTACGATGACCCGCCTTTCCTCTGCGCTCTTTGTTGTTTTATTGCTCTTTTTTCAATCGTGCATCCAGAACAAAATTGCCGAACGGCAACAGAGACGCGATAAACGCCACGATTACCTTCAAAATGGACCATCTGTCCTTAAATGTAACATGAGCCAAGGCCAAAATATAGAGGACAAAAAACAAGCCATGCAATGAGCCTGCGACTTTTACTGCGTCCGGAAAATCGAGGTAGTACTTGAGCGGCATCGCAATCAACAGCAACACCAGATACGAAATTCCTTCAATAATGCCGATAACGCGAAAACGTCCGAGTGCGGTATTCATCATGGGCGGATACCATCCTTGCTTGTAATTATCATCATTATAAACGAAAAACTATCTAAATGATGAGAATTGTCCATTGTTCATAATAAATTCAAAATCAGCGGCCCCATGATTGTTCGCGAATGCGTTCCATCCAGCGCACCTCGGCATGCAAATGCTCGATCGCCCCAATCAGGATCGTCTTCGCCCCCCAATTCAGCTGCTGCTGCTCCATGATCGATTCGAGCAAGGCAGCGAGCCGTTGCACCTCCTGGATGTTCACGGCCAAAGCTTCCCCCATTTTTGCGGGATCGCCATGAGAGGCGAAGGTCAGAGCTGTATAAATCGGATTGGTGAGTTGCATCGGCTTGCGCATTTCCTGCAAAAGCAGCTCCTGAAACTCCGCCTCCCCTGTTTTGGTGATGCGATACATTGTCTTATCCGGGCGGTTAGACTCGCGAATGACTTGCGTAATCTCGATCATCCCACCCTTTTCAAGCTGATTGATGGCGTAGTAGAGTGAGCCTTTGGCGTATTTGACGTAGCAATCGATTCCTCGCGTCTTCACCTGCTGCTGGATTTCATACGGGTGCTTTTCCCCTTCCATCAGCAGCCCTAAAATAAGCAATTTCAAACTCATGGCTACTCCCCTCTTACCCGCGTTCAGGCTTGGCTTGCGGAGCCTTTTTTCCCGACGTTACCACTCGCTCATTGCCCATCAGCAAAATACAGACGACCGCGAGTAGAGCGGGAACAAGCGCCCACAAAAACGTGTGAGCGATGGAAGAAGCAAGAATGTCCGTCATTTTTTCCAGCACGGGAGCCGGAATCGCAGCTCTTGCTTCCGGCGTCAAAATCGCGCGCGGATCGGTGATCGCACCAGCTGCACCTTGACCGGAGAAAGCAGAAGCCATGCCATTTTCAAACTGGTTGCGCTGCAAAATGCCAAACACCGTAATCCCCAGCGTCATGCCGAGCGAACGGGAAAAAGAGTTCGTCGAGCTGGCCGATCCACGTTGACGCATGTCGAAGCCATGAATCGCGGATATCCCGAGAACCGAGAAATTGAACCCGACGCCAAATCCGGTAATCGTCATGAAGATCGTCACCGTAGAGCGAGCCATGTCAGGCGACAAGGTGCTGAGCAGGAACAATCCCGGTACGAAAAAGACCGCTGACAGCAGCATGATGTTGCGGAAGCTCGTTTTCGTCGTGAGAAAACCGCCGACCTGGCTGCCGACAACCGAACCGAGCATCATCGGCGTCAGGAGCAAGCCGGAATTGGATGCAGACCCGCCATATACCCCTTGGATGAAGATCGGCAAATAGACCGTCGTGATGATAAAAGCGGCTCCGTACAGCAGAGCGACTGCATTCGTCGTAGCGAACAATCTGCGTTTAAACATCGCAAACGAAATAATCGGTTCCGAAGCTTTCTTTTCCACAAACAGAAAAATCACGAACAGCAGGAAAAACGCAGTGAACAGTCCGATGATTTGCACGGAGTTCCATGCGTACTGATTGCCGCCAAGCTCCAGGGCAAACATGAGACTGACGACAGCGCCGACAAGCGTGATCGCTCCCCACCAGTCGATGCTTTGCTTGCGGTGCTCAAGCGACTCTCTGTAGTACCTCGCGATAAACCAGAGAGACAGCGCCCCGATTGGCACGTTGATGAAAAAGATCCAGTGCCAGCTGACGTACTCCGTGATGTACGCTCCGAGCAACGGCCCGAACACGCTGGAAGTACCGAAAACCGCACCGAACAGCCCCGTCATTTTCCCGCGCTTTTCCGGCGGGAACACGTCAAAAATGATCGTGAAGGCAATCGGCATCAAAGCGCCTCCGCCGATCCCCTGAATGGCGCGGTAAATGCTCAATTCGATGATGCTGTTTGCCGTTCCGCACAAAATCGAACCCAATAAGAAAACGATCAGGCCAAATATGTAGAAACGCTTGCGCCCGTACATGTCGGAAAGCTTGCCGAAGATCGGCATACCCGCCATCGTCGCGACCATGTAAGCGGATGTTACCCAGACGAATTTGTCCATGCCGCCCATCTCGCCCACAATCGTCGCCATGGCAGTCGCCACGATCGTGTTGTCCATAGACGCGATCAAGAGCCCTAACAAGAGGCCCGCGACGACAAAATTCACTTTGCTTTCTTTGGCGATCATTGCCGTTGTCCTCCCTGATAGTCAAATCAAACTAATATTCCTTATTATATTCAAATTTGACCATTTGTCTGTAAAAAAATATTGAAGAACTCCAACTGGCTTCTCCTTCTCTTCGCGCGATACAAAAACACCTTCTCTCCCAAAAGAGAAGGTGCCTTACTTTTCGCTTAGTTCGTTTTCAACACGTCGTGATCGACATAACGCTCGCCATTCAGCTCGCTGATGACGTTGATCGCAACTTTGGCGCCATCGCCAGAAGTAATGATCGTATGTACGCTCACGCCTGCGCACGTGCCCGCTGCCCAAATGCCGTCGATGTTCGTTTTTCCTTGCGCGTCTACATCTACTATTGTTTTGATTCTTGGCTCCGTGCCATCTTTCGTATTCAAGCCGATTGTTTCCGCGAGAGCTGTGACTGCTCCCGTCGCCAAAATGACGTGCTTCGCTTCGAACGAGCCTTTTTCCGCCGTTTCGACTACCAGTCCTTGCTCGGTTTTCGTCACGTTGGTTACTTGGTCTTCCACCAGCTCTGCTCCGAATTTCGCAGCCTGTTTTTTCCCCGTTTCAATCAGGTCAGGGCCAGAGATTTCCATGATGCCATAGTGGTTTTCCATCCAAGCGCGTTTGGTCATGCTTTTGTCATTGTCAATCAACAGCGTCTTTTTGCCTGCTTTTGCAGCGAAAATCGCTGCGCTGCCTCCCGCTGGACCTGCTCCAATAATCACGATATCAAACAAAGAAATCTCCCCTTTCCAAAATGTGTTACAAGACATAATTATATACTTTGTTTGTGAAAAGAAAAGCCTTCCCTTCTCTGAAAATCTCGCGAAGACGTTCTGCACCCTTCAATAGTATGAAATCTTCGCAGAAAACGATGCACGGCTTTGGCGCAAAACCTTACAGACGAATCCAAAACCGCCGCACGACATTGCCATCCTCTTCGATCACCTCGGATTCAAACACCCCGCCGTTGCCGAGAATCGTTTTTTCCGAACCGATATTGTGACTGTCGCACACGACCAGCACCCGCTCCAGGCCAAGCTCCCTCGTCTTGTCCAGCGCTTGGGCAAGAATTGCCGTCGCGTAGCCTTTGCGTCTTTCGCTGGGCCGGATGCCGTAGCCAATATGTCCCCCGACGTTCAGCAACCGTTCGTTCAGGCGATGGCGAATGTTGACCGCCCCGACGATCTGCTCTTTTCCATCGACCAGCCAGTAAGTAGAGTGCGGCACCCAACCTGCTTGCAAGTTTTCTTCCTTTCCCTCTCGCTCCATGA
This sequence comes from Brevibacillus sp. FSL K6-0770, assembly GCF_038000275.1. NCBI lineage: Bacteria > Bacillati > Bacillota > Bacilli > Caryophanales > Paenibacillaceae > Brevibacillus > Brevibacillus sp. FSL K6-0770. The sequence goes on along the minus strand of NZ_JBBOBQ010000001.1, from coordinate 1,181,235 downwards.
ATGCCAGATAAGTCTCAAAATCATGCGGATCGTGCCCGATCACCCATGGAACGAACGGTTCCCCGCTTTGCTTCCATTCCTCGTAAAAAGCCAAATACTCCTGTTTGCGCTCGACTGACGGCTTGACCAAATACGGCGTCTCCGACATGCTTGTTCTCTCCTTTTTGTCAATAAATTCCGTCTATCTTAGCATGGACATCGCCGCTGGACAAGAAAAAAAGCGTGACACGAGCAGCCAATCGCTCGCATCACGCCTTGTTTGTTTTTGAAAATTACCCTTGCTTCTTAGTACTTGTTGAACATCATGATCCAGATGGAACCTGCGATAATCGTGAACACGATCACAAGTCCGAGAATCAGTGTCTGTACATTGTAGCGCGGCTTTTCTCCCTCACGGATGTGCATGAAGAAGAACAGCTGAACAACGAATTGCAAGATGGCCATCACCAGAATCGTGATTACGAGAGCCGTTTTTTCGAGCATCTGATTCATGACCAGCACCAGCGGGATGATGGTGAGCACAATCGAGAGAACGAAACCGATCACGTAAGACTTCAGCGATCCGTGATCTTGATGACCGCCATGGTTTTGATGTTGTGTCATCTTACATCACCCCCATCAGATAGACGACTGTGAAGAGGAAGATCCACACAACGTCCAGGAAGTGCCAGTACAAGCTCAGGTTGGTAACTTTGCGGCGAGTTACCGCATTAATTCCACGGCGCTTCAGCTGCATCATCAGCGCTACCATCCAGAACAGACCAACGGAAACGTGCAAACCGTGCGTACCGACCAGTGTGAAGAACGCGGACCAGAAGCCGCTAGTAGCCATGGTCGCACCTTCGTGCATCAAATGCGTAAACTCGTTAACCTCCAGCACGACGAACGCAAGACCGAGAACAGCAGTTACAGCGAGCCAGGCGATCAGCTCTTTTACTTTCCCTTTGTTCATCGCCAGTACAGCAAGTCCGCTGGTAAAGCTACTGGTCAACAAGATAAAGGTTGAAGCGATGATCCCAGGCAGTTCAAACAATTCTTTTCCAGTCGGTCCGCCTGCAAAGCTATGCATCATTACCGCATAGGTAGCAAACAGCGTACCGAACAAAATGCAGTCCGTTACAACGAAAATCCAGAAGCCAAGAACCTTGAGTTGCTCATGCTCTTCATGATGGTCATGGCCATGACTATGGTCGTGATGATTAGCCATCATTACAACACCCTCCCCAGTGAAGCCTCCGTGCGACGCACTTCATCCACCGGTACGTAATAATCCGTATCGTATTGGAAGGAGCGTACCCACATGCACACGGCAACTCCAATGAATCCAACTACGGCCATCCATACCCATCCAAAGGTGAAACCAAATCCAATCAGGAACCAGAAGGTCGACATGATAATCGGAATACCCGAGTTTTTCGGCATATGAATTGGTTCCAGATGCACCGGCTCTTCTTTATACGTGCCGTTTGCTTTCGCTTGTTTTGTTGCCCACCAATCATCCGAGTCTTTTACATTCGGAACGACAGCAAAGTTGTAGAACGGTGCTGGAGATGGAATCGACCATTCCAGTGTACGCGCATCCCATGGGTCGCCTGTTGTATCCCGTTCCCCATGCTTGATGCTGTACGTAATTTGCCATACTTGGAAGATGAAACCGATCCCCATCATGAAGGCACCGACAGTCGATACGAGGTTGAGGTCTTCCCAACCGCGATCCCAGCCGTATGTGTAGTAACGGCGTGTCATACCCATGAAACCGAGCGCGTATTGCGGCATAAAGCAAATATAGAAACCGATATTCCAGAACCAGAAGCCCCAACGTCCGAGCTTCTCATCGAGCTTGAAGCCGAACAGTTTTGGCCACCAGTAGTAAATACCTGCCAGGTAACCGAACACAACCCCACCGATCAACACTTGGTGGAAGTGGGCAATCAGGAAGTAGCTGTTGTGGTACTGGTAGTCTGCCGGAGCTACCGCCAGCATGACACCTGTCGCTCCCCCTACGAGGAAGCAAGGAATGAACGCAATGGTCCACAGCATTGGTTGTTTAAAGGATATCCGACCACGGAACATCGTAAACAGCCAGTTAAATACCTTAACCCCGGTCGGGATCGCAATGACCATCGTCGATATCGCAAAGAACGCGATAACGCTGGCGCTTGTACCCATTGTGAAAAAGTGGTGAGCCCATGTGAAGAAGGACGCGATCGCAATCGCCATCAAAGCCCACACCATGGATTTGTAACCGAAAATGCGTTTGCGCGAGAATGTCGCAACTACTTCAGAGAAAATACCGAATGCTGGTACAACTACGATGTATACCTCTGGGTGACCCCACATCCAGATGAGGTTCAGGTACATCATCGGGTTACCGCCGCCGTCCATCGTGAAGAAGTGAGCACCTGCGAAACGGTCAAGGAACAAAAGTGCGATTGTAATAGTCAAGATTGGGAAAGCAAAGATAATCATGATGCTGGAAGACAATACCGACCAGCTAAACAGCGGCATTTTGGAAAGAGTCATTCCTGGTGCACGCATTTTGAGAATCGTAACGATAAAGTTGATACCTGTTGCCAAACTACCGATACCGGAAATTTGAATACCCCAGATCCAGAAGTTTTGACCAGGTCCCGGACTGAAATCATTTTGTGACAATGGCGGATAAGACAACCAACCAGCGTCCGGGGAGCCCCCGATAACGAACGACAGGTTGAACAGCATCGCGCCAAGGAAGAACAGCCAGAAGCTGAGCGCGTTCAGGAACGGATACGCAACGTCGCGCGCACCGATTTGCAGCGGAACAACCATGTTGAACAAACCAAACATCATCGGCATCGCCATGAACAAAATCATGATCGTACCGTGAGTCGTAAAGATCGCGTTATAGTGATCGGCATGCAGGAATTCCAAATTCGGGAATGCCAGCTGCAAACGCATCAGCAGGGCGTCAACCCCACCGCGGAACAGCATGAGGAGCGATGCAATCAGGTACATGATCCCGATACGTTTATGGTCAACGGTAGTCAGCCATTCGCGCCAGAGCCAACCCCATTTTTTATATTTGGTCAGGACAAACACGATCGCGAGCATTGTCAAAACAATCGATACGTCCGCACCGTAAATCAGTGGGTCACCAGTTACAAAGAACGTGGATGCAAAATCCTTAATGTCCTCCCACACGTGGTATTCCTCCTCCCTCTCCTAATGTTTCATGCTGGAATGATCCATTCCAGGCATGTTGCTCATGTCAGTTGGTGGCAATTGCGAGGTTTCTTTTGACTTATCGCCTGTCGGAGCAGGCTGCTTTTGCATTACATGGTCCATATCATGGCCATGACCGTATTTTTGAACAATCTCTTCAAACAAGCCTTCCGGGAATGCAGAGTACAGTTTTTCCTCAGCCAATCCTGGTTTTTTCAGCTCGTTGTAATCTTCTTTTGTCATAGCAGGGGAAGTGCCTTTTACTTCACTGACCCATTTATTGAACTCTTCTTGCGGTTTCGCTACTACTTTAAACTGCATGTGCGCAAATTTTTCACCAGAGAAGTTGGAACTGAATCCAGCAAATTCGCCTGGTTCATCTGCTTGCAAATACAGCTCAGTCGCCATACCTGCCATCGCGTAAACCTGACCGCCCAACGATGGCACCCAGAAAGAGTTCATCGGAGCTTCTGCGGAAATTTGGAAATGAACAGGTACACCAACCGGAATTTCCAGGTAGTTGACCGTCGCAATGTTTTGTTCTGGATAAGTGAACATCCATTTCCAATCCAATGCGGTAACCTGAACGGTCATCGGTGCTACTTCTTTATTCGGAGATTCCTTCAGCACATACGTATCGCGAACGGTAAAGTAACCCAAGATCGCAATGATGACTACCGGAATGCCCCACCAGATTGCTTCAAGGACCGAGTTATGTGCCCACTCAGGTTTGTAAGGCGCCTTGTTATCCGGTTTATCCCGATATCGATACACGATAAAAGCGGTAAGCGCAAGAACCGGAACGATGATGACGGCGCACAATATCGTGGAAATAATAATGAGATTGTACTGCGTCTCTGCTACAGGCCCTTTCGGATTCAAGACAAGATACTCACTACCACAGCCTGAAAGCAGGACGGTGGTTAACGCTGCCAAGATCCAAAAGTGGATTTGCCTCAGCATTTTTCCTCCACTCATTCTCCTAATCCCTCCTCTTTCACAAAACAACAAGCCTCTAACTGATGATGTGTCCGCTATTCGCGTCCGCTTCCCCTCCGAGTCTTTCACGACAGAGGATGGAATCCATCTTCGAGCAGGACTCAGCAGAGAATTTTAACGTAAGTGAACATATCAACTAACCGCATATACATACTATCAGAGACGGAGAACTTTTGTACTTCTTTTTTCGGACGTTCAATAATTCGTAGCTTTTCTGTGACAAAGTGTTCACGAACCAGTCACGAGTTGATCAAATTCTTGTTAACAATCCCCTGCGATGCACATCTCCATCCAAAATTGGTCGCGATATCCAGCCGTTTTGCCGCCTTTGCGTTGTTTCATTTAAAATAAACAGCCCCTTCCTTTGGACATCGCCAGAAGAAGGGGCTGGATCAAGGCAAACAAACGGTCACATCCCATTTCATGAAAAACGTCGAGACATTTTTCACAGAAAAAAACCTCTCATTTTAAAAAGAAAGCTTCATGAGAGGTTTTGTCTATGAATTTGTCATCGCTCTTTACACTTCTTGCTTACGCAGATTCAACAGGCGGAAAACGGTGCTCATAATGAAAATGTTCATTCCTGCAATCAAGAAACCAATCGATACCATCAACGGGAAGTTCTCTGCTCTGAAATCGCTTGCAGTAAACGCCATCAGCAGGCCACCAATTGCAATTGCGGTCCAGGCAATCCATCTCAGCACATCTGCGGCTCTTTTATCTGTATTCATGATTTAAAACCCCTGTCGTTTTGGATTTTCGTCTTTGCTCGTTTTCTTTGTTGAACTTATTGTAACATAAAATTCACTTTTTGTTCATGTTTTGTTCAAATTTTGATTGAAAATTTGTCAAAAGTTTTTTCGCAAACCTCTTGCGGTCTATGTTGTTACATTTTTCCTTTGTGTCTTAATTGTGAAACAGGGAAAAAGCGGACAAAAAAAGCCTGCCGCCTCGCTTTTGCGAAAAACGGCAGACTCTTTTGTTCCCTTTTGCCTTGCCCATCAACCAATCAAGCTGTCTTTTCCAAAGTGGCAGCCGCCTCATTCCTGTGCCTTTTGCCCCAACTGCGCCCGCCAACAGAGAACAACGTCAGGACAAACAGGACGCGGAACAACTGGAAGGCGGTCACAAGCAACGGATCGGCTCCGATCGTCATCGCAGTCAGGCTCATTTCCGCGATTCCGCCAGGCGCAGTCGCCAGGATGCCTGTCGCAAGCTCCATGTCAGCCAAATAAGTCATGCCGGCAGCCATCGCTGTTACGATCGCGAACAGCAGCAGAGCGTGCATGACGGCGAATAGAAAGAAGCGTTTTTGCTGCCGGACTTCCTCTTTGCGAAAGCCAAGGCCGATACTCACCCCGATCATCACTTGCGCCGCCTTGACCAGCTCTCCCGCCAGCAGCGGATTTGCATTGCCCGACGGGTTGTTCAGCGACACAATCGCGGCAATCAGCAATGGTCCGAGAAGGTATGGCGCTGGCACGCGACAGCGCGCTGCGAGCAAGGCAGCAAGCGAGCTGGCGATGACCAGAAGCACAGTCGGGAGCCATGCCAGCTGCTGGCCGCTCGCCAACACCCCCGTAGTCGAGCTGTGGTTCCCGGATATCCAGGAAATCAAAAAGGGGATGCACAGCACAATCATGACGGCGCGGATCGAATGAAAAATGGAGATGATCTGCTGATTGCCGCCGATGGACTGTCCAATCGACACCATTTCCGACAGCCCGCCCGGTATGTTGCTGAAGATAGCAGTAATTCGATCCACCTTGCCGATTTTGTAAAAAAGCCACGCGTTGAACAGGCTGAGCAACACGGTGAACAAGGTGGCGATCAGCATCAAACCGATATGATCTGTCATGGTCTGCCAAATACTCGGCGTCATGCGCAGGCCAAGCGATATGCCGATCACGATCAGTCCCGCCTGACGGAACCAACCGGGAATCCACAAGTTTTTGCTGCCCAACATCGTAGCAGCGACGGTGGCGACGAGCGAACCGATCATCCATGGAAGCGGGCTGTGAACGAGAGCAAACAGCCAGCCTCCAGCCGCTCCGAGCGACAGTGCAAGCCCTATTCGAAGCAAGTTCATGCTGATTCCTTCTCTCCCTGTCTGACGTTGCGATCTTTTGTACAGTTCCAGTGTACGCCAGAAGAAAACAGCTGAAAAATACCGAATCGTTATCGCGATCGATTCGTTTCGCGAATGGCACAAAAGAAAAAGCTGCCCGCGTGGAGCTTGCACTCCTTGCTCGGGCAGCGACGAACGCGTTAATAGGAATGAGGAAAATCCATCTGTTGCATAAAGCGGACGAACGCTTTTACATTTTGCAGCTCCATGGATTCCTCATGGTAAAACATCCATGTGCTTCGCCTGATCGGCTGGTTTGCCGCATCCCGAAGCTCGATCAGATGCAGCCCTTCCTTGCCCTCTGCCACCAGACGGGGCAAAATGGCGTAGCCAAGCCCGCTCGCGACCATCTCGCCGCACGTGTCAGCCTTGTCTACTTCCATGTCGATTCGCGGCGGCGAGGAGTAATTTTGTGTCCACCAGCTATCCACCAATGTCTGCAAAAGCGGATCAGTCTCGTAATCAATTCGCGGCAAGTCAGGAAGGCTTTTTAAATCGAGCGGAGTTTGCGAGACAATGCACACGCTTTCCTCAAACAAAAGCTGTTTGCCCCCCGGCCAATTGTAATCACCGCGCACGAAGCCAAGGTGCACATCCTGGTTGTAAACGGCCTGGTACACGTCTTTGCTCCAGCCTGTCTCCACCTTAAATTCCACCAGCGGATACTTTTGCTTGAACAGCTTCAAAAGCCCTGGCAGCTTGTAACGGGCAAAGTAGTTGGAGACGCCGAGGCGCAAGGTGCCGCTAACCTCTTCTCCCATATTCGCCACATGTTCCTTGATCTTGCGCAGTCGGACGAGCATTTCGTCTGCACAGTTCGCCAAATACTCGCCCTCCGGTGTAAAGTGAACGCCCCTTCTGCCGCGCTGCACGATTTGCACGCCAAATTCTTTTTCGATTTGCCGCAGACGCTTGGTCAAAGCAGGTTGGGACAAGTACAGGCTTTTCGCCGTTTTGGTAATGTTTTGTTCCTGATACAGCGTTCGCAAAATCGACCAGTCGCGGTATTCCATGGCTACAATGTCTCCGCGTGATCTTGCGCGGCGCTGCCTTCCTCTGACTTTTCACCCTTGCGCTTCAGGTACGTGCCCACAGCAATGACCACGAGCGCCAAAGCGACCGGCAAAATGACATGCAAAGCAGGCAACAGTTGTTCCAGAAAAGCTCCGACTACCTTGTCGCCGACGATCATCTCGCCTGCTGTGTACCCAAGCAATGCCGCTCCCAGCAGGACGATGATCGGAAACCGATTCATCAGCTTCATCAAAAGCTGGCTGCCCCACACAATCAAAGGAATGCTGACCGCAAGCCCGATGACGACCAGCAGCATGTTCCCATTTGCTGCACCTGCAACGGCGATGACGTTGTCCAGACTCATGATCAAATCGGCAAAAATAATCGTTTTCAAAGCCTCCATCATGTTCGAACCGCTACCAATGCGGGCATCCTCTTCCTCGCCTTTGAGCAGTTTGACCGCGATCACGATCAAAAGCAGTCCGCCCAAAACTTGGACAAACGGGATTTGCAGCAGCCAAATGGCAATGAAAGTCAGGATGATTCTCAGTCCGATTGCCCCGAATCCGCCCCAGAAAACAGCTTTCTTTTGCACTTCTGGACGCAAGTTACGACAAGCCAGCGCAATAACGACGGCATTGTCCCCACTCAAGACCAGATTGACGATGATGATTTGTAGTAAGCTAAGTAACAATTCTGTCATGATGGCTCCCTCCGTAGGCGATGATAGTGACAATAATAGACCTTTTCGTTTTCATCTGCAGTATTTTTTTCGCTTTTGCCTGCACTTTTTATCAGGTTCAGGCACAGAAAAAGTCTGCCCATCGCGACAGACTCTGTTTTCGTTCGATTGCGGCTGGCTGAAGGATTCATCTAGCGCGATTGCATTAGTTGTTGCCCTGTCCCTTGTAGCCGTATACGGAGTAGTCGGCCTTTACTTTGCGGATCGCATGCCAGACAGGCAAGCCCCGCGCTACCCAACGCAAAGCCGACATGATATTTTGCTCATTCTCAAACTGCTCGACGATAATGACCGTCTTTTCATTTATGTAGGACTGAAGCTCTTCCCAGCCCATTGCCGAATAACGGTCATTGCCGTAAGTGCGCAAGGCCAGAAAATCTTCTCGCTTCGGTTCTTTCATCTGGAGCAGTTGCCGAATTGCTCTCGCACAATCGGGATGAACATCGGGACTGGCCGCATTCGCCAAACGGTCATTCATAAACAAATGCCTCGTTTCTTCTATATATAGTTGCCCTTCTAGCATAAGCAATGCCCATGCTTTCAACAACCATAACATGCGCAAAAAGCATGATCGCGCGGCGAGCCTAGCTGCACCACTCCGCTATCAGCTTCGCCATAAAAGCGCTGGACAATACAACGGGCAATCCGGTCAGTTCGCTCACAAGCTCTCTCGCTTCCTCCGTATACCCCATGCAATCCATGAGCAGGACATCGACCTTGTCTTTGAGCGGTTCGATTGCCGCCTGGTATGCCGCCCGATCCAGCGCGAACGGGGAGACGACGGCAAATATTGGCTCCAAGCCATGCGGCGCGTATTTTTCCCGCAGCGCTTCCACCTGCTCGGCCAAAGGCACAAGCACGCCGAGTCTGCGGCCTTTTGCCATAATTGCTGCCATGGGCGGAATGATCCGATCCGGTTCCAGCAAAAAAGCCTGCTCTGCGCGCAGTCCGGGAAAGACTCCCGTGCACAAAAGCAAAATGTTGCGGATTCCTGACCGCTCCATGTCCGCTATTTTTTGCTGCAAAATCGGCTGAATCCGTTCCCTGGACAAGACGACAGACTCGCCGCTTGTCAGGCGCGAAGTCAACACGTAATCGCTCGCAGTCGGAGCCAGCTTGTTTGCAATCTCCGCTTTCGTCATCTGATCCAGCACCCCGGCCTGGACCAGCTCCGCCCGGCCCGCCAAATGCTTTTCTACAATCGGCGCAATATCTTGCCGCGGTGCTTGTCCAATCGTAATCATTCCTACTTTTCTCATCGGCTGCTTGCCTCCTTTTTCCACATCGCTTGTTTGTAAAAAAACGGGGAGAATCCAGCTCTCCCCGTTCGCTTGTTTAGTTGTGCGCTTCCACGCCCATCGTTTGAAAAATTTTCATGGAGCCGTAGCGGCGATTCATATGAGCAAATTCTTGTTCGTCGTAAAAGCTGGTTGTGCCGTTCGTGTATTCTTTTGCCACTTCAACCGCAAACTTGACCGCGAGCGCAATATCCGTCTCATGACTTGCGCCTGTGCCGCATCCGGGAACAGCCGTCTGGGCCGTAATCGCTACTCCGACTACCGGAGCATCGGTGGCGACAGCAGGCTGCAAAATGCTGTTGATGTGAAAAAGATCGTTGCCGTACGGCGTGATGTCTTGCTGCGTAATCGGGAACGTCACAGGCAGCTGCCCTGTCGTCATTTCCATGATCCGCAACAAATCTTCGCTGATGCGCAAAATGTAGCCTTCCTTGACGGTTGGCGAGATGGCGATTCCTTTATGGTTCACGATGCGGTTGCCTTTTGTCGTGTCAATCGAGAGAATCGCTTCCATCTCGTCGCTGACTTCATAGCGATTCATCGTCAAAATATCGACAGGCGATCCCATGAAATCGACCGGCTCATGCGGCTGTGTCGGCGCATTCGGGCATATGTGCGTGCTGATGATCACATCGCCATCGAGAACATCGCCATTTTTTTGCATCTCGGCAAGCTTCAAGGCGCAAGCGATTGCAGCTACAGCGCCGTCGGCATCAGATACCATCCCGATCCGGCTCGGACGCGCTCCGATTCCGCCAAGTCGGCCGATAATCCCGAATGTTCGCGCGCTGCCGCCAGTGGACTTGCCGTTTTTCCCCGGTACGACGATTTTTACGAAATCGGTGCTGCCTTCTGCTCCTGCGACCGTTTGCACGGCAACCGAAACGCCGGGGTAGGCGGTAAACAGCTCCTTGATCGTTTCGCCATTCACATAGGCGCTGTCCATCGTTTCAAAAACAGTCATCGTTTGCTTCAAAGACATGGTTGCTCCTCCTCGATCCGAACATAGATGTTGTCTCGTGATGTGATGTGGAATCAATCGTTTCTAGCCGAAAAGATAAGGCAGGATTTGTTTGCCCACGGCACCTTCCACAGCGGCAAGCAGTTGTTTGTTTCGCATCGTTGCGCTGAGAAGCAAGTTCTCTTTCGGGACGTGAATAACGGCAATTTGCTGTCCTTTTTCGATTTCCGCCGAAACAATCGGCTTCGCTGTATTGGCGTCGAGTGTCATGATCAGGTCCGGGAACGTGCCGAGCCGCTCTCCTTTGTGCTCCAATGTCATGTACTCGTTCCAGAAAGTCATCTCGTGCCCGCTGATCACTACGCGCCCGACGTCAAAACCGCCCGCTGTCGTCAATTCGCATTCATCTACGGAGCCTGCCGTCACAATGCGCCCGCCCAATTTTCGGCACACAGCTTCGATCGCAGCCTCGCCTTTTGCCCCGAGCAGTGCCTGCCCCACTTCAATCGCTTGGCTGATCGCTCCTGGCGCTCCATGCTCGCGGGCATAGCCTACGCTGATCGGGTTGCGGGCCACGACTACCAAACCGCCCGTCTCGACCGACACTTTGCGCACCAGACCTGCCGCCTGCTGCAACTGTCCGCTCACACATACTTCATGGTAAAGCTCATCCTTGCCGCCGACTGCCGCCTGATGGGAAATGTAGCCCTCTACCTCGTGCAGATTCATCGCTCCCATCGAACCAGTCGGATGGGCACGGCCGTTGCAAGGCAGGTCGATTACGGGCAATCCCGTCACTGCGGCCTGGAACCAGCCGTTTACGGTCGTTCCGGCGCCATTTTCATTGGTGATGATTCCTTTGATCGGTTGTCCGATCGTCTTTTCCAGCAGTTGCAGAGCGCGTACGTAGTGCATCGGCTTGACGTACTGATTTTCCGCAGCAGGCGCTCCGACCAGCGCAACGGTTGCCAGCAAATCAGCGTCATTCATTTCATCTGCTGTCACCAGGACAGGAGAGCCGACTTCGAGGGCGAGACGTCCTGTCTCCATGCCATCCTCGATCCAGCCGCCCCCGCCGCCGCCAAGGACTGCTCCGCCGTAGACGGCCGCTTCCATCATTGCTTGATCCAGTATGATTTTCGCCATTTCGTTTCTCCTCCAGTTGCTTTATTTTTTCGCGAATTTGATCAGGGAGTTACAGAAACTGTAGATCGCGTCACCTGCGATAAAACCTGCTGCGAGAATGCTCAGTGTGCTTTCTGCCTGTTTGCCCTTCACTTTCAGGACGACAAAGCGGATCAAAATTCCCGCCAGTACGGCCCAGCCCGCATTCGGGTTGAGAATCAGCAAACCTGTGGCAAACATGACGCCGAGCTGACGGTTGGAGCCGCCAATCAATTGCAGGAGCGCACCCGGAATCGCCCACAGGAACAGCTGCTTGGCCACTTCCGGGGAAGTGCCTGCTGCGATTGTACTGGCGTAAACTTTGTCTACTGGCGGAATCAAGCCTTGCGAGAAAAAGCTTTGATAGGAAAAGGCAACGGTAATGAGCGCAACCCCGAAGGCAATCAATCCGGTAATGTACTGTTGCTTGCGACCGTCTACCTCCAGAGCCGCGTCTGCGCCCTGGCCGCGCAAAATGTAGCCGGTTTTCAAATCGTAGCCCATGTCGGCAAAAGCAGGCCCGGTCGCTGCGCTAAAGCCGACCAGAAGAGCGAGCGCGACAGGCGGGAAGCCAATCATCATCCCGATAATCAGCGTAATCAGTGCAATCGCAAACGCGGGGAACCAGCCGGAATGCATCGCCGCAATCCCCACAATCAGCTCGTGAACATAGGCAGCAAAAGCGGCGAACAACAGAAAGCCGATCAGCATGCCAAACGACATGTCCGTCATCAATCCGCCTGCAAGCGCAACAATCAGCGCTACGACGAGATACGCGACGAAGCCAAGCCCCAAGATGCGGGATGTCGTCTTTTCATTTTGAGTGTAGCTGTCCTCGGGATTGTTCGCGTTTCCTGCGGTGGCCGCAGCAGGCTTTTTCTTTTTCAAAATGATAAAAGCTACTTGGAACAACGCGACGATCCCGGCCCCGATCATGAAGCCATGCGGGATGTACAGCGCGTTCAAGTCTTGATTGAACAGCGGAACGGAATATTGCCGCAGCAAAAGACCGATTCCGAACATCGTGAGCGCCCAGATGTTCCCGATGAACGCCACCCCGAACGCCGACATCGAAATGCCGAGGTACGAGCCTAACAATCCAGCGCCTGTACCGACTCCCAGCAGCACGCCGCGCTTGCCGCCTTTGTCTCCGGCGATAATCGCCTCGGCCGTTGCTACGCCAGGTGCCCATGTCCCGGAAGCGGGAAAAATTTTCGAATCAAACAGCTTGTACAACAGGGCCGTGTCCACAAACATCGCCAGTCCAGCCCCGATCAGCATCGGAATAATCAGCTCCGGCATGTTCATCGCAAACGGAATCCCGATCGGAATCAACAAACTGTTGGCAGCCCCGAACGTCGCAGAGGAGATCGACGTTTGCACCAGATTTTGCCGATGAGTCGAGCGGTATTTGGAGAAAATCTCCATCGGAATGCGCGCAATCAGCATCGCGGCAATCGCCCCGATAATCGATGTGCTCGGTGTGACCCCGAGTGAAGTAATCAGTTGCATCCCGATCATCGCCCCGAATACGGACAAGGCGATATTGAGAATAAGCGTCATTGGCTCAAATGCGGAGGGATGTTTTTCTCGTGGTGTCTTGTCTTTTTGCATAAGTAGCGCCTCCTTTGTTGAATGAATCATGATGAAAAGAAAAAATGGAAAATAGCCTTTTTGCGATCCAACTTATTTGTTGGCTAGTATTGCCAATCCGCTTCGCCTTTTGCCATGAAAGCGCCTCCACGTTCGCTGGCCAAAAGCTTTGTTGCTTTCCCCCCTTTTGCGCCACGTTTCTTTCTATTCTGTGTTTTTCCACTTTAACAAAAAAAGGACGCTTTCCCCTATGGGAAGCGTCCCAAAAGTTCGCACCCTTTTTTGGGCACGATCACAAACGGCCTGTCGTTATTCGAACGAATGAATGTCGACTCCCTGCGTTTTCCAGACTCGCATGGCGACATCCAAACGAAACCGCACCTCGGGATCATTCAAATCGGTTTGCAGAATCTCGCCAATTCGCTCCAGCCGATACAAGACCGAGTTGCGATGAATGAACATTTCCTCCGCGACCCGCTTTGTATTTCCCCCCGATTGAAGAAAAGCGCCCAATGTCGCCAGCAATTCTGTCCCGTACTCTTCGTCGTAGCGGACGAGCGGCTCGATCAGCATGGAGGTGAGCGCCGCCAGCACCGGATGACCTGTGTTGTCCAGCAGCAAGTCTTCGACGAGAATCTCGTGATAATGCACCATTTCCTGTTTCGGTCGCGTCTTGGCTCCGACAGCAATCGCTTTGTACGCTTCGCGCGAACTAGCCGGAACGTCTGCCAAATGCTCGCGCGCTCCCCCGATTCCTACAGCAAGCTGCCACTGGGCCGAAAACTCCTCTTGCAGAAGCGCCAGCTCCCTCATGAGTGCTTCCGCGTCCGCTTTTTGCTTGTCCGCTTCGGCAAAAGCCGATGAACAGAGCACGAGCAGCGAATCGTTGATGACGACTCCTTTGCGTGCATGCACCCCTGGCTTGTTCAGCTTTTGCAACAGCAGATGGTACACCTGCGCAAGCTGTTCATCCCGTTCCTTTTGCGCCATCTCGACCTTGCTTTGCACACGCATGACGATTACGTAATGATATTGCCTGAGCGAGATTCCCAGTTGCTTGGCCCGGTAGCGCAGCAAGTCTTCCTGGTGGGCAGAACCGGAAAACAGCTCGACCAAAAACGACTCCTGCTCTCGTTCCCGTTGCAACTGCTGTGACTGGCGGATCGTAAAGTCAATCGCCAGCACGGTCACCGCATGATCCAGGCACATTTGTTCGAAGCGTTCCTGTTCTTTCAGTTCGCGCGAAATGGCAAGATAGCCCATCACCCTGCTGCCCACCTGGATCGGCCGCTTTTGTTGAATCTGCCTAACATCAAACTGCGACGTAGCACTCTCGATTTCCCCGTCCTCTTTCAGCACAGCCGCCTCGCAAGCGAGCATGTTCCCGATCAATACGACAAGCTCGGTCGTCCGCCGATTCAGGACGAGATTGGTAAACTGCTGGTTCACTTCCCGCACCTCGCGCAACAAAAACGCCTGGCGCTGAAGCACCTGGTCAATCACGGCATGCGTCATGTCGATAAACGAATTTTCCAGCGGGATATCAAACAGCGGGATACCGTACAAATTGCTTTTGTACAACGCCTCCGCAGGCACTTCCTGAATGACTCTCCTCGTCTTGATGCCGATAGCCGAACTGCCAATCCGATGCATTTCATCCAGCAAGCGGCAGAGCAGCATCGGCTCATGCCGAAACGCGTAACCTGTCGTAATAATCAGTTCGTTCGGCCGCAAAAAGCCTGTCAAATCAGGCATTTCCACGGAGCTTATGTAATAAATTTCTTTGGCGATTCCTGCGTGTCCGGCCATGATTTCCGATCCGCGAAACACAGGCAATTGCAACAGCCGCTCGACGGTAAAAGGAGAGTTTTCCATGACTTCACCTCTTCGCTTTTGACTCTTGGCTACATGCTACCACAAAATGCGGAGGGCAGAAAAACGGCAATAAAAAAGACCGTCATCACTTTGATAGGACAACGATCTCTTGTGCTTGTGCTGATTCAGTTTCTCCGCTTTTGTCTTCGTCGCTCGCTGTCTCATGTCAGCAAACACGAAAATGCTCCTGTTCAACTCCGGGTTGCGCTTGCCTTCCCGCGCCAATTTTTCCCGATGCTTGCGCGCGCTGCTTTTTGCCATTTTCACTCACTCCTTTGTGGCGGCCCGTTCGCTTTGGTACCGTCTGCGACTGCCATCCTTGTTGTTATCATAGTACGCCTGGTGCTGGTTTGCAACGAAAATAGGCGACGTCTACCAACACTTGTCCAAACCAATTGTTCGCTTGTGAATAAAGTAAAAGGGACAGGAGGTGTTCATCAAGATGAAAAAAACGGCAACACGCGTAGAAAACCAAGTGTACTCCACTCGCGTTCTGCGCTCGGAATTTGACAGAAACTGGCGCAGATTCGTGTCCAGAAGCGGATACGTCGTTTATACGGCAACAGCTAACCAGGCCAAAATCATCGTCCTGTTGGCGGACGGTTCCAGAAAACTGCTGATTTTCGGCAAAGGCGGCAGAGTCCTCGTTGGCGGTGGGGGCACCAGTCATTATAGCAAACCCCACGTCGCACGCGATTTGTAAATGTCACCAAAACAGCCCCCCTGTGCGTTTAGGCGAGCAGGGGGGCTGTTTGGAAAGGTGACCAAGGGCAAGAGCATTTTTACGACGGATGAAGCCCTGTTCAAAATGCTCTATTTGGCGACCACGGACGTGACCCGAAAGTGGACGGGGCGTGTACAAAACTGGGGCAAATGCTCCTTCAACTCTCCGTTTTCTTCCCTGATCGGATCGGGCATTGCTTGCGTTAGTTCTATGCTTCAAAAGGGTTTACCAAAATACTGGTCAGACCCTATTACTTTCTATACAAGATAAACAACATAATTTGAGATAAACACATTTGCACTCCAATACACTAAAAAAACACAGATTATAAATATTGAAACATCCATTACTCTATTTGTTTTACTTGCATTATTTAATCGTAACCTTTTGACACCAATGTAAATAATATAGAATGCCACAACGTAATATATAAAATTGCAAAAGTAATAAAGTGCGGATTCTCCAAACGCCTGTTCATCACCTAGCATATAAACAAATACCTTTCCAAGAAACACGAAAGTCCCAGTAATCAAATATATTATTAAGTATTCTATTATTTTCCTCATAGAATATACCTCCTTACTAACCCACGCCCATTTTATGAGTCTCTCTTAGGCGCGGGTTAGTATTTTGGAACTATTTACCAGTTATTACTTTGATGCCTGTTTCTGCTTTTATATTGCCAATATAAGTTAAATAGGTAACACTTTCATTAGATCTAGCAGCAGATACAATTCCATATAAGTATAGTTTTTTCGTGTTTTTAGAATCAGGTACTCCAACTGGCGATCCGCTGTCTCCATTTACAACTTTAAGCGAAACCTTTTTCTGGTTTTTTAAATGGCTGCCTAATGCATATACACTTTCATTCGTTCCTTGTACAAATCCACACATTTGAGTATCAGATTGACCTAATGATGTGCATACTCCCATACCTTCCCAATCGTTGATTTGCTCACCAATGATTTGGTATCCTGCTTCATCGTAATTGTTTCCTGATGTAGTTAAGATGTTGTGAGTTGTTAAATCAGATTTAACTTTGACCAGGGATACATCTACTGAACTACCCCAGTAAAATATCTTTTTATGAACAGTGCCGATTAAATTGTCTTTATTGTAGCTCTGTAAAACTTGTTGCCCTGTATTATCAGCACAGTGTCCTGCTGAAACTAAAAAGTAAGTAGAACTATTTGAATCTTTTGCTGAAAAGCCATTTGTACAAAAACCGCTTCCTGAATAATTCATTTGAGCTGCTCCCGGTACTGGTCTAACCTTTATTTGTGCTCTATCTATTTTAGGCTCAATTTTTTCTGTTTGTTCAAATTTAATTAGTGACTCATCTATAGTCATTTTTCGAATCGATTTTTTGTTCAACCCTTTTTCTATACTATCTTTTGCCTCACTTTCATCTTCAGTATAACCTACGATTACAGACTGATCTTTAAAACTAGAAGAGATGCTTGCAACATTCTTCTCGAATCTATCAATGTTCACCGAAAGCTCTTCAACAACTTTATCCAAGTCTTCCTTGGAATACTTTACTTCATCATATTCAACTTCAACATCTTCCCCCAATATGTCTCTAACTTTATTCAACTCATCTTTTTGAGGGATAGAATGGAAACCAATATGAATTATTCCTCCATGTTCTTGATCAACGTATAGCCCCGCATAGTTATCATCAAACTTTTTTTCTAAATACTCAATCAAGTCAGGTATTCGCTTTTGAATCTCCATTCTATCCCAGAACTCATCTTCATCAATCGGAGTAACATAACGCACTTTGTCCTCCTTTTCCTTTCCTTCAGCAATGATCGTATTAGATAGTGGCAAAATAGATATTGCACCTACGACCATTAAATTCAGCACAACACTTTTCAACTTCATAATTTATGCCTCCACAAGAAATTTACATAATATGACAAATATAATATATATTAGTAATGTGTGCAACATTCGCTCATACTAGGCTCCATGTCAAGCCGACTCAACCGTTGGGTTATGTGCCTTACAATCGATCTCCAAAATGGATGGCCAGTTGTGATATACAACCATTTGCGGTGGTTTCATGCTTCTTCACAATGTGAGGTTTAAATTCGCTGTTACGGCCACGAGGTACACGAATTTTTGTGTTACCGAACTTTGTTTTCAGCGTCTTTTTACTATACCCATTCCGACTATTTCCTGAATGATTGCCCTCGGTACTATATTTGTTATAGCCCAAATGGTCATCTATTTATGCTTCAAACAACTGCTGGATGGTGTCACGAAACAAATCTTTAAGCATGGCGTGTACGTCTTAATCCTTCGCTAACTACTTGATCGTCATGTCTCTGTTGTCTTGCATAAATGATCATCTCCTTAATGGGGAGTTTAACCATTTACACAAAACTTTTTACGCTCTCTTAAACTGTACTGAGCCTGTTTTAGAAACGGCTTGATGGCTAACGGCTGGCTACTCAGCTGATTTTCTCCCACGCGTCTTGTCCCGGCTGGATTTTCTTAGTCTGCTTATTGTCGGTTGCTGTTTTTCTTCGGACAATTACACTGTGGTTAAAGGAGGACTTTTCTATTTAGGTAAACAAGATTATTTATTATTGTAACAAATGTAATATAATACTATTTTTATATAAAATAATACCAAGGAGGTGCAATAGTGCTAACCTACTTTAGAGGTGCAGGCTGTTCATTATTCGTTGCAAGTATTCTACTTTATTTTTATGTAGTAAGTAGAGAAGGAGTAGTACCAGTAGATGATAGCGGTACATACTATATACTTCAAGGCTACATTATTGTATTAAATTTTGTCGGAGCACTTTTTGGATTGGCACTATATTTGAATTTATCAAGAAAAAAGTCACACAACGTATTGCTTAATATCGTTTTATTCGCACTACTTGGATTGGCGTATTCCATCGTTCTTTCGTTTTTATTGCCGTTCAAAATGATTACATTTGTAATTACGATTTGCGGTTCAATATTTTTTTATCTTGCTCAGCTTTCTACTAAACGCACTGCTTCTTACACAACTGCGATAGGTGGCCTGGTCGTATCCATTTCTATCTTTTTGTTGTTGTATTTTGTTTATTAGTTTTGAGCTGTCATTTTTCGAACCATACACAAAAAGAAACAGGCAGCTTTTAAAAAGGGCCTGTTTCTTTTCGTATATTTTGAGCTTCTATCTCCCTACCTGGAAATTTTGCCTTTACTCATACGTAAACTTGTTAATCAACACTTTCAATTCCTCGGACAACACCGACAGCGCTTGCGCCGACGAGGAAATTTCCTCCATGGAGGCGAGCTGTTCTTCGGAGGAAGCCGCTACTTCCTCGGCAGTTTCGGCATTGCCTCTCGCAATCTGCGCCAGATCGTTCGCAGCTGTCGTCACTTCATGCACCGCGTTTGCGATTTGTCCCGCAATGGCTGATACTTCGTCGATGAGCGGATTCGTTTGGCGGGTACTCTGGACGATTTCCTCAAACTTGTGGATCGTTTCCGTAGAGAGAGCCAAGCCTTCAGCCACATCCTGTCTGACTTTCTCCATGTTATCGACCGAGGCTCTCGTCTCTTTTTGAATTTCTGCGATCAATTCGACGATTTGCTTGGCTGACTCCTGGGATTGCTCTGCCAGCAAGCGCACTTCGGTCGCGACGACGGCGAAGCCTTTTCCGTGTTCGCCAGCGCGGGCTGCTTCGATCGCGGCATTGAGCGCCAGCAAATTGGTCTGCTGGGAGATGCCGCTGATGACTTCCGAGATCGAGCCGATTTCTTTGGAACGGTCGTACAGCGATTTTATCATTTGATCGGATTTCTCCACGGAAGCATGAATCGAGTTCATTTGCCCTACGACTTGCTGCACCGAGCTTCCGCCTTCATCCGCCTGCTCCGTCGTTTTCGTAGCGATATCCGCGAGAACCTGGACACTTTGCGTGATTTGGACGATTCCTTCCGACACCTCTTGGAGAGAGTGCACATTGCGCTCCGTGACTGCGGTCTGCTTTTCCGCCCCTCCTGCCACTTCCAGAACCGCATTCGTCACTTGCTCCGTAGCAATGCTTGTCTGCTGGGCACTTGCCGTCAACTGCTCGGACGAAGCGGCAACTTGCTCGGCTCGCGCTTCCACATCGGAAATGAGCGTGCGCAAATGCTCCTGCATCATGTTGAACGCGCGGCCAAGCTCGCCAAGCTCATCGCTCGTGCGCACTTCGATGGAATCGGTCAAAATGCCTTGGCTGACCCGGACCGCATGCTCTTTCACCTCGCGAATGCTTGCAATAATCGAACGCAAAATCACGAAAATGATCATCCCGCCCACGATCAAGCAAACCGCAATCGTCCAAAGCGTATGCGTATAGATCGGGCGGGCAGCCTCATCCACTTCCGAGCGGAGCATCGAACCAGCTACTTTCCAGCCCGTAGTCGGATTGGTCATAAAGTACATTTCTTTTGGCTGATCCTGAAACGAATACGAGAACTGGCCCGTCTCCGCCTGGTACAAGTTGTCATAGAAAGCTTCTTTTGCTTCCTCTCCCGCAGTCTCTTCCGGGTGCACAACGTACTTCTTGGTCCCATCCAACACCATCACGTAACCGTTCGTGCCGATATTCACGCTGCTGGCCACTTTTTTGATTTGCTCAATGCCGAGCGTAATGCCGATGACTCCAGAGCCGTCATCCGTCGCTTTGGCAATCGTTACGATGACTTCACCCGTAACGGCGGAAATGTACGGCGCGGTAATAATCGCCTTGCCTTTGCTCGCCATCGCGATTTTGTACCAGTCGCGGGTACGCGGGTCAAAGTCTGCCTTCACTTCCTGTCTGGGCGAGCGCATGTAACTCCCGTCTTCCGTCCCTAAACTGATACTCGCTACTTCCGGGTTCATCCCCATGTAAATATCGAGGAATTTCACAGCCTCCGAGTTGTCTTTTGCTGCATACATGCTCTTGTTGATCACTTTCGCCAAGTAGTCAGCGTCTTTCATTTTCGGCTCAAACGTATTGGAGATGATCGAATTTACGAGAGAAACATTTTCATTCGCGCTTGTCATGATCTGCTTCTCAATTTCCTGCTTGGCCTCCTGGAAAGACAAGGCTCCAACCACGAGGGAAGGGATAATCAGGATCAACAGAAACGTCACAATCAACTTGGTTTTGAAGCTTTTGATCCATTCTAGCTGTCTTACGTTCAAGTCTGTTCATCTTCTTTCCGTGTTGAATTTGGAGAAAAAAGGACAATCGTTATAAGTCCTAATGACTAATATCGGTAACTAGCTAACGTTTGTTTAGCAAAAAGACGATAAAGTTAATCGGCTATGATACCCGGGATCGCCTGCAAAAGGGCAGTAGCATGCGTTTCCGGGCGAAAAAATGGATGTAAAAAAGGCCGGGATATCCCCCGACCTTTTTCCTAGTGGCTTTTGTCCTATTCGTCATCGCTCATTTTTCAGCTTGGTCAGTCGGATAAACTGCTCGTCTCTTGCGTGCAGCCTGTCCGCGACTGAGACGTGCTCGTACGAGTAGATGCCTGCTCCTGATTTGGTGCCCAGCTCGCCTTTGTTCACGTGCTCGCTAATAATCTGTGGAGCCGCAGTAGATTGATCCAGTTCCGGCGCCAAATTGTCCATGACGCGCTGCCACGTATCCAGCCCGCCAAAATCAGCCGTCTCGATCGGCCCGACGAACGCCCAGCGAAAGCCGATGCCTGCTTTCATTACCGTATCGATGTCTTCCGCACTCGCCACGCCTTCCTCCAGCAAATGAAACGCCTCTCTCATCAACGCCGTTTGCAGGCGGTTGGCGATAAAGCCAGGCACATCTTTTTTCAGCAGCACGGGAGCTTTTCCGATTCGTTCCATCAGCTTGACTGTCGCTGTGACAACTTCCTCAGCCGTTTGTTCATGGCGCACAATCTCGACAAGCGGAACGAGCTGCGCCGGATTGAAAAAGTGAGTGATGATAAAACGGTGCGGCAACTTTGCCTTTTCGATCAGCCGCGCGATAGAGAAAGTAGACGTATTGGAAGCGATAATCGCCTCCGGCTTGGCAAACTGCTCCAACTGGGCGAACAGCTGCCATTTCAGCTCGATCACTTCCGGCACAGCTTCCGTAATCACATCAGCCTCAGCCACTGCTTGCTGCAAATCGGTAGTCAGCACAATCCGCTCCAGTGCAGAGGACTTGTCCTGCTCCGTAATGACTCCCTCTTTTTCCAGCAAGTCCAGACTTTGTTCCACGCTCGCTTTTGCTTTGTGCAATAGTTCCTCCTGCAAATCGTAAAGCGAAACAGAGAAACCCGCCAACGCATATAGCTGGGCGATGCCATGCCCCATTACACCTGATCCGATTACTGCTACGTGCTTTATCATGTGGAGAACCTCCCGGGAAGTAGGTAGATCGCTTTTGCTTTGCGAAAATTTCCACAACGGGCGGACCAAATCCTGCTGGCAGCAAGCAGAAAAGCCGCACCCCCGGCTGGATCATCCCCGGACGTACGGCTTGCCTTTTTTACAAAAACCTGCGATGCACCTTTTTGCCGTCATAGGTGAACATGACTTGCCGGTCTTCCACGACTGTCTCCAGGTGGATATTTTTTCCCCACAAGGTGTAGACGTAAGGCAGCGTCTTCTCGACGTACTTCACGTCCAGCTCCAAGCCTTCGAAGTGGTGCTTGAGCAATAGCTCTCCTGAGCGCAAATAGTCGCCATCATGCACCAGCACATATGGGAAGCCGCCGTTTACTCGCGTCCCGGCCAGACCGTCGCGTACTTGCTCCCACTGTTTTTCCGTTACGACCCAGTCGTTGCCCTGCTTGCCGAACATGTACAGGTCGAGGTCGCTCACCAAGTCTTTCGTCAGGAAGTTGCGGATAAAGCTGATGTCGGATTCCAGCTCGCGCACCTCAAACAGCTTGGCGCGCCCTTCGCCCGGCTTGCGGCCAAAGCGCTCCTGCTCTTCCTGCGTTGGATTGTCCCAGCGTCTTTCAATGTCCTCAAAAATTTTCA
The DNA here is from genome assembly GCF_038000275.1 of Brevibacillus sp. FSL K6-0770. Classification (NCBI taxonomy): domain Bacteria; kingdom Bacillati; phylum Bacillota; class Bacilli; order Caryophanales; family Paenibacillaceae; genus Brevibacillus; species Brevibacillus sp. FSL K6-0770. Next base: position 1,158,536 of record NZ_JBBOBQ010000001.1, on the reverse strand, counting down.
AGCCGAGATGGTACGGGTTAATGCTTGTCGTCGACGGCTGGATGACTGAGGAATGCAGCTTGGCAAATTCAATCGTCTCCGCCTCCGTCAGCTCCATCTCCCGCAAAATGCGCATATGCCAGTAGGTCGCCCAGCCTTCGTTCATGATCTTCGTCTCCATCTGCGGCCAGAAGTAGAGCATCTCGTCGCGGATGATCGTCAGCACATCGCGTTGCCAATCGTCCAACACGTTGCTGTACTCCATGATGAACAGCAGCAAGTCTTTTTCCGGAGCCGGCGGGAATTTGCGCACTTGCTTGGCGGGATCAGCCTCCACTTTTTCTTTGCGATCCAGTCCCCACAGGTCATCGTAAGGCGATGTCCGCTCATACTTCGCTTTTTTCTGTGGCTCTTCCCCTTCCCGCTTCCATCTCAGCTTGGGACGCAGCAAGCTCGGATCAATATGCTCCTGTATCGCCAGGCTCGCATCCAGCAAGTTCTCGACCGCTTCCTTGCCGTGCTCGATCTCGTACTGGCGAATCCGCTCGCCGCTCGCCGCCATGCTCTCGACCATATCGCGGTTCGTATTGGAGAAGCGCATGTTGTTTTTGAAAAAGTCGCAGTGAGCCAGCACGTGGGCAACGATCAGCTTGTTTTGGATCAGTGAGTTGCCGTCCAGAAGAAACGCATAGCACGGGTTGGAGTTGATGACCAGCTCGTAAATTTTGCTCAGGTTCAGGTCGTATTGCAGTTTCATCCGGTAAAAGCTCTTTCCAAAACTCCAGTGCGAGAACCTGGTCGGCATGCCGTACGCGCCAAACGTGTAGATGATGTCTGCCGGGCATATTTCGTATCGCATCGGATAAAAATCAAGGTTGAACCCCTTGGCTATCTCCGTGATCTCGTCAATGGATCGCTCCAGTTCTTTGCGCTCGTCGCCTGTCATTGCCTTTCCCCCTCCATTCGCCAAAGCCTACTTTATGTATATGGGGCAAGTGGAGAAAAGACGCCACGGTTCTTGGAAAAAACGGTTGGAGTGGCAGGGAAGTGTTTTGACAACAAAAAAGCGTCTCCTTTTGAGGAAACGCCTTCATCGAGTTTAGTCATTCTTTATTCTTGGGTACTTAAAAGCCCTCATATGTCATGCTATCTCACACTCTTTGTATTTTTGTGCTCATTAATTGTTCAAGTACGCTCTCAATCTTAGCCATCTCTTTTTCCTTTGAAATCCACCAATTTCGACTCCAAATGCGATGAATAACCCATCCCTTTTCTTCTAAAAATCTTTGTCTGTATATATCCCTTTCCCGCGCAACTAGCCACATTTAATCGATTTTCCCCGCCGTCACGTGACAATGGGCCGAATTGACTTACCATTTTTCCATCGATATCTTTGGCATACCCAACTGAAAAAAGGATAATATCTCGTTCATCCCCCTGAACATTTTCAATATTTTTCACAAAAAACCCGACATTCTCTTCACCATTTTTTCGATTTTTGGCTTCTTCGATAAGGAATTGGTACTGTTTCAACGATCTGCTCGGCTTCCAGTCTGTTTGATCGGTTCAACCAATGCCCATTAACAGGTATAAATTCGATAGGCTTCGATTTCTTGTCCGTTGATACTGTAGGTGCTATCTGAACTCGTTTGTCATAAAATGCGTAGTTTGAAAAATTGATTAGCTCTTCGTACTGCGAGCGATAATGCCAAGCCAACCATTTTTCTGGAAACTTAGGCTTTGCCCATTCCAATAAGCTCTTTGCTTGCTTCTCATCCCCAGCTACCACCTTTTTCCAGTGATACACGTGGATAAAAGCATAATTAAGGGCTGTCCCAAAAATCAGACATCTGACTTTCGGGACAACCCTATACACAATCGGTCTAAGATTTTAATGCCTTTAGCCGACGGAAATATCAATATTTTGAACAGTATTGTCGATTGAATCAACATCTAATTTTATAGTATGGACATTATCGTCTATGCTTTCTGTAATATTCTTAATCGACTCAACAGCAACTGTCATATCAATAAGATAGTCCTCGATCTTATCCACGCGCTCATTTAAAACCTTGATCTCACCTAGTATTTCCACCAAAACGCTTACTACATCTTCAAGAGTTGCCATTTTTTGCTCCTCCTAATTCGGTCAAATGAACATAATTCAGGCGATCCTCATTTCCAGAATATTTTAATTGAAAATTTCCAATATGTCTATTTCTTTAGCCCTATATCACAAATATGTAATGCACGCAGCGATGTTAGATAAGGCAATTAGCTTACTTGCTTTGCCACGCTTGAATCAATATGCTTCTAAATCGCCAGGCTGGCAAGAACTTGTTCCCCAAATAAAAAAGCGCCCCCATCCAGGAGACGCCTTCGCTTTGTTCACGCCTGCGTGTCGTCCTTATTTTTGGAACCAGTCACGCACGCCCGAATAAATAAGAGCACCGGAGAAGACGAGCATAGCGATCAGGCCAATGCCGTCCACCACTGGATTCAGCCCGTTCAAAAACGTGCCGTCCAACGGAGTGTTCAACAAAGCATAGCCGCCGAGCAGACCGCCAGCCAAGGAAAGCCATTTGTTCATGTCCACGTCACCTCCCTATGCAACAGCCTAAAAATGAAACCGCTGCAATACTTCACTCTATGTCAGAGGCTGACAAGCGGTCTGTACGTTCGTCCAACACACTGTTCATCAAATTGCAATTGGGCATAGCTCATCCTTGTGCGGTACAATAATAATGGATATTTGTGCCTGATTTCGATTATCTGAAGGAGTGAATGACGCATGAAGCTGTTTTTGCTGCTCGGCAGTGTCAGCGGTTTTCTTTCGGTTGCGCTTGGAGCATTCGGTGCCCACGCCCTGAAAGAAAAGCTGGATGAATATTCGCTTGGCATTTTTCATACGGGAGTGACGTACCAGACGACTCACGCTCTGGCACTCGTGCTCGTCGCTTTGCTGCTCAAATGGTACCCGGACTCTTCCGGGCTTGTCTGGGCGGGATGGTGCTTCGCAGCCGGAACCGTGATCTTTTCCGGCAGTCTCTACACATTGGCCATGACCGGGATCAAAGTGCTCGGGGCGATTACCCCGATCGGCGGCGTCCTGTTTCTCGCTGGCTGGGCACTGCTTGCCTTCCACGCCTGGAAAGCCGTATCGTAACCGCTCCATACCTCAGACGTCATCGTACGCCCAACGCTCGCTGTTTGGGCGTTTTTCTCTGTAAAAGAAGCAGCGCCGCACCCCGGATAGACGAATGCCATATGCTGTAGGGCTGGCACTACTGAATCGGTAAGGAGAAAAGAACATGACCAACTCCTCCTACTATTACGGCCTGCCTGATATTTACATGCAGATGGGCTACTTTCCCTTTCCCACACCTCCGCCCACTGCACCGCTGAACCGCAACATGCCCGTCCCATACACGATGCCAATCTCCGATCCATGCAAGCACTTCCTCGGGCAATCGGAAAAAATAGTCGCTCAAGACGGCGAGCACGGCTTCGCTTCTCTGGTCAATCCGCTTCGCTCTGGCGTGCTTTTATACGTAAACCAGTGGCTGATCACGAATCCGCAAGCATGCCCTCTCGAAGCGCACATCTGGTTTGGCAAAGCAGCTGGCATCGGCAAAGCCAAAGCATCGGCGCAAGTGACGTCCGGCTACATCCAGCTTGCTGCCTGTCCCGCGGCTCAAGGACAGATCATGTACGGATCAGACCATCCACCCGGCCATCCAGACGGAGTCTTCGCCTCGATCCGCATCGTCCCGCCCATGGCGACAGCGGGCGAGCAACCAAACGGCCAGTGGATCATCGGCCCGGGAATGGCCTTGACGATTCGCGTCCCGGATACAGGCGAGCAACCGGCTTTTTATGTTTACATGAACTGGTGGGAGCACCCGTTATAGGAGGGAAAAAGCCATTCGCTTTTTCCCCGCCCTCTTTTCCATAACCATAACTGCCCCTGAAAGCAAAAAAACGAAGACACAGGCATCGCCCCGTCTTCGTCGTATCGGCTACTATTTTTTTACATGTTGAAAACCTATAGACCCTCTGCTACAATGGGAATTGGTCTGTAGGTGACTTTTCGAAACAACTATCATTCTATCTCCAATTTAATCTTACCACATTGCAACATCCTTGTCAAACCTTCAGATCAAAAAAGGGGAACGAAAAAGGAGCGGTACCATGAGCGCTACTGATCAAGAAAGGCAAAACGAGCAGCAACGGGTTGAGACAGTCATCACTGAAATCAGCAACCGGATCACCGACCTCGAACAGCAAGTACAAGTCGTAAGTGAAGATATCGTCGGAATCCGCAAGCATTTTTGGGACGATGTGACCGTCAACTTCGAGGATGCCACCGAGGCGATCGAGACGTACGTCAGCATCAAGCAGCAAGCTGAAGTATTGTCGGAGCGGGAGCGCAGCCAGCGTCATGCCCAGAATCAGTTGCGTACCATGCAGCGATTGATGCACTCTCCCTATTTTGGCCGGATTGATTTTCACGAAGAAACCGAGCCTGGTTCAGAACGCATTTATCTCGGAATCGCCTCTTTGCTGGACAAAAACGACGAGCATTTTCTCATTTATGACTGGCGGGCACCGATCTCCAGCCTGTACTACGACTATTCCCCCGGCCCGGCTCACTATGACACGCCAAGCGGGGTCGTCTCAGGAAAGATTACGTGCAAGCGGCAATATATCATCCGCGATGGGCAACTGCTTCACATGTTCGATACAGGCGTGACCATCGGCGACGAGCTGCTTCAGGAAGTGTTGGGCAAGCAAGCCGATTCGCAAATGAAAAGCATCGTCGCCACGATCCAGCGTGACCAGAACCGGATTATTCGCAACGAAAAAAGCCGCTTGCTGATCGTCTCCGGGGCAGCCGGCAGCGGCAAGACTTCGGCCGCCCTGCAACGGGTCGCCTATTTGCTCTACCGCTATCGCAAGACATTGACCGCAGAGCAGATCGTCCTGTTTTCCCCCAACTCGCTGTTCAACAGCTACATCTCGACGGTTCTTCCCGAGCTGGGCGAGGAAAACATGCAGCAAACGACTTTTCAGGAGTACGCCCAGCATCGGCTTGGCGATTCCTTTTCCCTGGAAAATTCGCTGGAGCAAATGGAATACGTGCTTACCGCCCATGACGAGCCTGGCTACGAGGCAAGGCTTGCGGCGATTCGCTGCAAATCGTCCGCGCCTTTCCTGCGCGTGATGAATCAGTACGCGGATCGCCTCATGCGAGGAGGCATCGTGTTCCGTCCGATTTCGTTTCGCCAGGGCACGCTTATTTCCGCCGCGCACATACAGGAGCTGTTTTATTCCCATGACACCTCTCTGCCGATCCCGAACCGGATGGCTCTGGTGGCACGAGCTTTGCTCGCGGAAGTCAAACAGCTGGAACGGCGCGAGCGCAGTAAACCGTGGGTCGAGGACGAGGTGCAATTGCTCGATAAAGATGCTTATGTAGCCGCCTATCAGCAGCTTCGCCGCAAAAAGCAGTTTCGCGACGATTCTTTCGACGACTTCGACCGCGAGCAGGAGCTGCTGGCAAAGCGGGTGGTCAAACAGCATTTTCAGCCGGTTCGCGACTCGATTGCTTCGCTGCAATTTATTGATATACAGGCCACTTATCGCCAAATGTATGCCGATCAGGCGCTGCTCGACCAGTTGCTGTCAGCTGAGCCGTCCCTGAGTTCAGCTGCATGGCCCGCGATCTGTTCGCTGACCCTGGAGTGCTTGGATCAAGGCAAGCTGACACAGGAAGACATTCCGCCTTATTTGTACTTGCAGGAGCGCCTGGAAGGCAAGCAGACGAACAATCTCGTCCGCCATGTATTTCTCGACGAAGCCCAGGATTACTCGGCGTTTCAGTTTGCGCTGATCAAAAACTTGTTTCCGCGCGCCAAAATGACCGTGCTCGGCGACTGGAATCAGGCGATTTACGCGCATGCTGCGCACGACGAAAGCTTCGGCACAGTCTCCTCGCTCTTTGAACCAGAAGAGACAGAAACATTCGTGCTGACGAAAAGCTACCGCTCTACCTTGCCGATTGTCCGGTTCACGAAGCAGCTGGTCGCAGGCGGCGAGCAGATCGAGCCTTTCAACCGGGATGGCCGGATGCCGACCGTGACGAAGGTACACAGCGACGCCGAGCTTACACAGCAGATTGTCGAGCGGGTGAAAAAGCTGTCGGCAAACGGCCACAAGACGATTGCCGTCATTACGAAAACAGCTGCGGAAGCCGAGAAAGCGCATCAGAGTCTCGCTGCGCTTTTGCCGATTCGTCTGATTACCACCTCTACCTTGTCCTACGATACAGGCAATCTCGTCATCCCGTCGTACTTGGCAAAAGGGGTCGAGTTCGATGCCGTCATCCTATACGACGCTTCTGCCAAGAGCTACAGCCGGGAAAGCGAACGCAAGCTGTTTTATACCGCTTGCACACGCGCCATGCACGAGCTGCATCTTTACTACCGCGATGCAAAAACGTTCTTGCTCGACCACGTATCCGCGAGCAGCTACGAGCATCTGGAAACGGACAACTGATCACAAAAGACCCGGCTGCGCCACTCTGGCTTAACCGGGTCTTGCTTTTGTCGGTTTAAGGCCGACATAGATTGCGACCAAAAGCAAAATCAAATCCAGTTCATACCCGCCGATAAACCCTTTCTCCCACTTCACCGTCACAATCGCTCCTGCCAGTCCCCACGCCGCATAGCTCGCTCCGATCCCCAGCAAAAAGGCCAGTCCGCCAATCAGCTCGATGGCAAGCACCAGAAAAGCAAGCCACCCCGGCAAGCCGAGATCGCCAAACATTTCGCTGACCGCCCCCATCCCCCGCTGCAGCTTCGCCAGACCATGGAGCAAAAACAGCACGCCAGTCGCCATCCGCAAAACAACGAACGCTCTCTCGTAAGCCATAGCTCGCCCCTCCTCACCACTACCATATGCCAGTCGCGGGACAATCAGTCGTGCTCGGCATGACGTTCGGTCAGCGCACCTATGGGCAGCTCTGCGATCGAACCGAGCCACAGGGCAATCAATCATGATCAGCATGACGATCGACGCTACAGCGAGAGATCAGTTCAAACCTCGTCTGTCGGCAGCGCGGGCAGCCTTTGCTTTTCAGAGCTTCAATCGTCTTCACCCGCTCGTTGGCCCCAACCTTGGCCACCTGAGCGCAGCGCTTGCAGCGATACAGCCGCTGCGAACGCACTTCTTCTCCGGTGTACAGCGGCTTTCTGTACGCTTCCTTCACGATTGGAGCCGTCTGCTCGGTAGTGACGAGCACGATCATCTGGCCTTTTCCGCCCAGCAGTTGTGCCCCCTCGTACTCGTTAAAATGACTGAGAACTTCCCGGACGCTCAATCCCGCCTGCACGAACTGCTGCTGCATCTGCAACGTAAAATCGGGCGACTTGTGCGCAAAAGACAAGAAAACAGGCAGTCCTTTGCGCGGCTGCAAACCGCTGATTCCCCGTGACAAAAACAGGGACATCCCTTGCAGCGTATACGGCGGATCGGTAAAAAAGCAATCGAACTGACGATGCAACCGCGCAGGCAGCGGCTCGCGCAAATCGGCGTGATGGCATTGGATCGCCAAGTTCCGCTGCTGCGCTACATCCCTGATATATTGCAAAAAGCGTTCATCAATATCGACAACCTCAATCTTGCCTGCGCCCCCCGCTTTTCCTGGAAACAACCGTTTCAGCAAAAGGGCGAGCGACACGCTGACCAAGTCGTCGTCGCCCACGCACAATACTTTCTTGCCGACAAGCGCATGGTTCCGCAGACAAAGCAGCGCCCGGCGCAAACTCGTCTCTGCCGTGCATTTTGCCTGATCGAGCTGCACATTCACTTGCGGCCGCTCGGACAAGATGCTCTCCAACTCGTTGTACACGTCCGCCAGCTCGTTTTTCCAGGCCGACTCGTCTTGCATCAGCTTATTGTACAAAGTCCGGTCCAGCCCGCCGAACCCAAGTCCATTTTCCACGTAGGCCAAGCCGTCTTCCGTGCAAGCCAAGCCGTTTCTCGCTTGCAACGCCCCGGCCTTGATCAGTTCTTTTTTGATTGCAGTCGCCACCGGAACAGGCAGCATGACTTTTCGCGCCAACTCTTTGCCAGGCAAGCCCGGCTGAAAATAACAATGCAGCAGGAACTGCTCAATCACTTGCGGCCCTTCCTGCAATTGAACTTGACGATACGTTTCTTCTATATAGTTGCGCATGTGTACGCCTCTTTTCATTAGGGATATGCCTCCCTCTCCCTGCGCCGAAGCGGTCATAGTGCTTCCCCTTTATCTGAGGAGCAAAGTGATGACCGCAAGCGGACACACCCACTTGCATGAAAAAAAGGCAGCGAAGAACACATGGTTCCCCTCTGCCTTGGGTGCGCAGAAAAAATCGTAGCCGCTGATACAAAAAAACCGTGCAAAAAGAGCACGGTTCCGGCGACTGATCGGATTGGGCAGGTCGATGACCGTTGTTCTTAACCAATGAAGCTCTCCCTGTTCCCATCACAAACAAACCACTTGCTAGATGGCTTTTTGCGAAAAAATGGGAGAACTTTATCCAATTGGATTAGTTAAGCACAAACGCCGACATCAACATTTCCCCTAGTGAAAAGATTTGAGTTCCAGTATATAGCTTTTTACAAATACAGGCAATACTCTTTTTGTTTGACTAGCTGACAGTTTTCACTTGTACACTCTCTTGCATGCTTCGCTGCTCATGAAGGCGGCGGCCTAACCAGTAAAAGACCAAGCTGACCATGGCAATCGCGCCCATCATGACAAACATCGTCGGCCCGCCGTATGCGTGCAGCACGATTCCGCCCGCCCACGGCCCGAGAAAGCTGCCGAGCATGCTGACGCTCTGCGCTCCGTAATAGGTGCCGCGCATATTCGCCGGGCTGATTTGGTCGATCTGCGCGTACTCGGCTGGCACGATCAAAATTTCTCCCAACGTAAAGACGATCATCGCAGCTACGAACCAGCTCCACGTAGCCGAAAAGGCGAAGCCCAGCTCTCCGACCGCCATTAGCGCCGCTCCCGCTGCAATCCGCGAAAACAAGGAATAACGCTCAACCAGTCGCGTCAGAGGCACTTGCAACAGCAGCACGGTAAAGCCGTTGGCACTCATCAACACGCCAAACAAGGCGACGCCTTCCGTTATGTTTTCACGCAAATACTGGGACAACGTAACAGACATCTGCCCATGAACCGTCACCAGCAAAATTCCGCCCACGACAAAAGACAGCAGAGCCACGTCTTTTTTCAAGATGCTCCAGATTTGCTGCAAGCTCGCTTTCTCTGTTGTCGCCTGCCCGCCAGCAGCGCCATCTGAGACGCGATACTTTTGGCACACGATCCAAAGCACAGCCGCAAAACAAAGCGTGGAGAACGCCGTAAGCATAAAAGCAATCCCGCTGCCCGCAATGCCTAAAAACGCTCCCAGCATCGGCCCGATAGCCACTCCGAGGTTTATCGCCAAATAGCGGTTGGAAAACACCCGAAACCGTTTCCCTTCCTCCGTCAAATCGCCCATCATCGCTTTCGACACCGTTCCGTAAAAAGACGCCGACAAACCCATCAACAAACTGATCAGCAAAAGCACCAGCGGATTGCCGAAAAAGACGAAACCGACGAAAGCTGCTGCCATCAATACCATGGAAAAAATCATCAGCTTTTGCCTGCCGAACAAGTCCGACAAAATCCCGCCGAGGAAGCCGCCAACTGTGCCCGCCAAAGGCCCCGCGCCGATAATCAACCCGATGTAGGCAGGCGTCAGCGTCGTCGTCTCGCTCAAGTAAATCGCCAGAAACGGCATGCTCATCGATTGCGTCAGGCTGACGAACACCGTGCCCGCCATCAGCAGATGCACAATCGGGTGATACGCCTCCCAAACTTTTTTCCACTTATTCATCGGTCATTCTCCTTGCTTCCTCCCTGTGCAAAAAGGAACGCAACAGCACAGGCAGACGATCGACGAATGACTCGCGCAAGCTGTAGGCTGCAATCGTTGTGCTGCCGTTATAGTGCGCGCGAATCAGTCCAGCCCGGCGAAGCGCTGTCACGTGGTGGTGGACCGTGCTTTTGGCGAGCGACACCTGCTCTTGCAGCTCTCCCAGCGTACTCTTTTTTTCAGCGAGGCACCGCAAAATGTGCAGCCTTTTTTCATCCGCCAGACACTGGGCAAGCGGCAGAAGCTCAAGCAATGGCTGCGGCTCGGTTTGTCCGGCATCTCTGACCGGATACAAGCACGTGGCAAGTCCGCGGTAAAAATCGAGAACGGACGTAGGCGCACAGTGATATTGCGGGATGAGCACGACCTCTTGCAAATCGGGCATAGGCTCGATCCAGATGCCGTTGGACGCATGGTCGATCAGCTCGATCGCGGTCATTTTTCCCGCCAACTCCGTCATTTCCGCCGCGCTTCGCTCCAGACTCGTGACAATGGCTGGCGAGATCCGGGAAAAATAATGCTCATTCCATCGCGCCAAAAGCGACACGCTATGATCGCGGATTTCACCGAGATTGAGCGGGATCGTCTCCACCCATGGAGCGAGCAGCTCGTAAATTTCTCCAGGAGGCAGCTTTTCCAGCCAGCCGAGAAAGTCCGCCACCGACTTTTTCTCCAGGGCTTGCGCGACCAATAGCACCAGTCTGTGCAGCACCTCCCAGCGCTCATCCTCCAGCTCTTGGGCGAACGCTGTGGGAAGCTGTTGCTTCGTTTCTTCCTTCCAGGAGACGCCAAGCTGCAAATGCTTCCGTTCCTTTTCGTAAATGTACGCATACAAGCTGATGATGCATTCATAGGCAGCAGACCATTCGATTCTAATAGAATACATGTTATTCATTCGATCACCATCGAACATCAGATTTTTTATTAGTGTAGCATCTCCGCTCGTTTTTGAAAAGGCCCGTCTCCCGCGAGCTTTTTCCGAAATACAGATTAAACCTGACACCCGCTATTTTCCCCAACAAAAAACCCCGCCAGAATCTCCGGCGGAGTAGATGACAAACCTGACTTTAGCCTGGTTACGTTAAACAAGTTAGACGGCTTAGACAAACGGCGGGTCCCACGCTTTTTTGCGCCAGCCCAGGCGATGATCGACCACATTCAGCTCGCGATCCAGCACGACATCTACTCCAAACGGCAGTTTCCGGTTGTACCAGAAGCGGACGTCGCTCCAGGTGACTTCATATCCGTCCTGCGATTCTTTCCAGGTGACGTGGATGCGCTGGGCAAATCCGAGAAAAGCGCGCACGCCGTCCACACCGACCGTAGCCTGAATGATCTCGTCGCGGCACTGCTTGGAGTATACGTCTTCGAGCAGCACATGGTCATACTCGATTCTCCCCGTATAAAACCGCTGCTCGGCTTCGATGACAAACCGCCAGTGAAACGGATGCAGACTCGGCAATACGTGGCATACGCCCGCTGTATTCAAGGCGCTTTTCACACGCTTGACTTGCCGCTGATGCTGCCAGCACCGCAAAGCAATGTAAGCAAAAGTCAAGCCGTACGCAACCGGGAACAACACCGTCGCGTCTCCCTGGAAGCCGAGCCACCAGATGGCAGCCGCCAAATGAATGGCGAACAGAAACGGTTCAAAAATCGCCAGCACATCCAGGTGAACCCATTTGCGGCTGAACGGTCGGACACACTGCACACCGTACGCGTTCAGCATATCCAAAAAGACGTGCAGCACGACAGCCGCAAGCGTGCAGCCGTACAATATTCCGACGTGCTGCATTTGCCCAAAGCCCCAGGCCACAGGGAGCGAAATGAGCAGCGGCCAGATGAACAGGGCGGGGATGGAATGAGTGATCCCCCGATGAAAACGGATGTAAAAAGAGATCCCGCGAAGCCTGGCCACTGTGTCAAAATCGGGCGCGTGTGACCCGACTACCGTCGCGACCATCACCGCTTGCGCCAATCCAGGATCGTGCGCAACGGCAGGAGTGAGCTGGGCGAGGCCCGCAAGCGTGACCCCAAGCAAAAGATGACTGGCAGTGTCCATGATGATACCTCCCTTTGCATGGCTATCCCTTCCCTCTCACTGTACAAAATGAACGCGACGATTCCATAAATCCCAGGTAAAAGTTATCCGAAGTTTTGCCGGCGCATCTTTACAAGATCTCTACGAATCGGCGGCAGGCATAAAAAAACAGCACCGCGATTGTCGTGTACATCCAACAATCGCGGTGCTGTTCATAATCGGACAGGCAGCTTGCCCGCTGTTTAGGTCAGGCGCAGAAATTCGTCGATATCGGCTACAGCCAGATCGACCGCTTTTTGCCAAAACTCGACGGTCGTCATGTCTTCGCCCAGATGCTTTTTCGCCAAATCTTCGACCATCAGACGGCCCGTATCCTGGAGAAGCGCATCGTACTTCGCCGCGAAGCTTTCGCCTTCCTCCAGAGCACGCGCATACACGCTCAGGCTGAACAAATAGCCGAAGGTGTACGGGAAGTTGTAAAACGGGTACGAAGTGATGTAAAAGTGCAGCTTGGAAGCCCAGAAGTGCGGCTCGTATTCCGCCAGTGCGCCTTTGAACGCCTGCTTTTGCGCTTCTTCCATGATCCGATCCAGCTCGGCTGCGCTGACCAGACCTTTTTTGCGCTGCTCGTAGAAGTTTTTCTCGAACAGGAAGCGGGCGTGGATGTTCATGAAGAACGCGACGACTGATTGCAGCTTGTCTTCGAGCAGGACGAGACGCTCTTCGTCGTTCGCAGCATTTTTCACGGCAGCGTCAGCCAAAATCATTTCCGCAAACGTCGAAGCTGTCTCGGCTACGTTCATCGCGTAGTTTTGCGCGAGCGCTGGCAAATCCCACATCACTTGCTGATGATACGCATGCCCCAGCTCGTGGGCCAGCGTAGACACGTTGCTTGCGCTTCCGGCATACGTCATGAACACGCGGGACTGCTTGCTCACAGGGAAGCTGGTGCAAAATCCGCCCGGACGTTTTCCAGGGCGATCTTCCGCCTCGATCCAGCCTTCTTTGAAAGCTTTCTCGGCGAATTGCGCCATGCTCGGATTAAAGCGGTTGAAGTGCTCGACGATCAAGGCTGCTGCCTCGTCATAGGACACTTTTTTGTGCACGTTGCCAACTGGCGCGGAGACGTCGGACCAGCTCAGCTTTTCAACGCCAAGCAGCTTGGCTTTGCGCTCCAGATAGGCCACCAGACGGTCTTTGCGATTGTCGATCGCTTGCCACATCGCATCGAGCGTCTTTTCCTGCATGCGCCCGATATCGAGCGGCTCGCGCAGTACGGACTCCCAGCCACGGTGACGGTACAGAGCCAGGCGGAAGCCGCCGAGATGGTTGAGGGCTTGTGCGCACAGCTCCGTTTCCTTGCCCCACGCTTCTTTCCATTTGGCAAACACTTGGTCGCGCACAGCGCGGTCCGGATGGCTCATCAGGTTGGAGGCTTGGCCTACGGAAAGCTGCTTCGTCTCCCCGTCCAGCTCCACTTCAATCGTCATGCGCCCTACTACCGCGTTGTACAAATCTTGCCAAGCGTGATAGCCGTCTACAGCCAGATCGCTCGCCAGCACTTCCTGTTCAGGAGTGAGCTTTTCCTGGGCGCGGCGGCGGCGTTCGTTCAGCACAAAAGCAAGCGGTTGCAATTCTTCGTCTGCAAGCAGCGCGTTCCATGCCGCTTCGTCAATGCGCAGCAATTGCTCATCCCAGCGCGTCAAAACAGCGCCGAATGCCGCAGAGATCGTTTTCACGCGTCCGCCGAGCAGCTTGGCGCCCTCGTCCTTCACGTTTTGCGCTGTCAGGCAAGAAATGAAAGCGCCTGCTTGTCTCACCCGCACGGCAATGCTTTGCACTTCGGCAACGACATCGACAAACGCAGCTTTTTCCTGCAAGTTCAGGGCCGCATCCTCAACCCGGCCTTTCAAAGTTGCGATATCTTTTTCCAGTTGCTCCAAAAATGCATGGAACGAAGCGGACTCACTTCCACCGGAAAACAACACATCCAAATCCCAACGTTGTGGCAATGCTTGTGACATATGTATCCCTCCTCAAAAACTCTTGATAAAATAATTTCTATAACAACGGGATGATTCCTTCTATTTTATGCAGTTCGCCCGTATATCTATGAATTTAGCGGAAAGAGCGACTGCCGTAAAAAGCAGTCGCTCCGCTTGATCACACAGGCAAGGTAAACGTCTCCCCTTGCTTTTCTACAACAATTCGCTGTTTTTCCTCGCCTGCTGCCGCAAGCAAGCGCTGCATTGGCTCTTCCACAGGCTCGCGCGAGAGTACGAATGTATTCCAGTGGATAGGCACCAGCCATTTGCCGCGACTCTCCTGAAACATTTGCCACGCCTGTTCCGGTGTGCAGTGTGCGGCCTGGTAGGAATCCGGCTTGTAGGCTCCAATCGGCATAAACACGATGTCAATTGGTCCAAACTTTTCAGGCAAATCCTCCATCGACATGTACGCCGTGTCGCCCGGGTACAAAATGCGCACGCCGTTTTTCTCGATGATGTAGCCGTTGTAGCCGTAGTCGTGGTTCCACGGGAAACGGTTTCCCCAATGTCTGACGGGAATCGCCGTGATAGTCACGCCGTCTTTGGTCGTCGCTTTTTGCTGCGCGGAAAGCTCCTTGCAGGAAGCGAACGGCATGCCGCTGAGCAGTTTGCCCGTGTTCGCCGCAGTAATGACGTGCGTAGCAGGATGCGCCAATCGTCGCAGTGTTGGCAGGTCGACATGGTCCATATGCGCATGAGACAATAAAATCAAATCGACGGTGCCAATCTCGTCGAAGTCAAGAGCAGGCGGAGTGAAGCGTTTCGGGCCAAAATGAAGCAGCCCTGCGACGCGAAGTCCCAATTTTTCGCCTAATACCGGGTCAGTCAAGATTTTGGTTCCGTACACATTCAGCAGGATCGTCGAATGGCCTACCCATGTAATCGTCACCTCATCTTCTGACCAGTTCGCAGGCTCAGGCTTTGCGTCAAGCTCCTGAAACGCTGGCTTGGGAAGCTGCCCCATGTGATACCAGTAGCGGTACGCCATATAGCCAATCAAGCCTAAAACGAGCACTCCCAAAAAGGAGCCGAACCAGATGAGGATCGTCATATGCATCAAAGAACCCCTTTGTCATAACGTGATTGTGGTCTCATTATAGCAAAGGGGTCCGTCAGGGACGCAAGGGTAAAACGTGCCGGAAACTGCCGGTTTTGCAAAAAGCCGCGCATGTCCATTCCGCTTGCTTTTGCCCCAGATCAGAAAGAAACACGCCGCGACATACCAAAAAGCACCTGCCGTCCAGTCGAGGAAAGCAGGTGCCTGCGGGGCTGATTGTGGTATACTGCTACTGCCTTATTGATCGTTTCCGAAGGAGGAAAAGCCCATGATTTTACATAAAGGCGAGACGCTGTTCCGCCAGGGAGAAACTGGACCGCTCTTCCATCTGAAAAGCGGGTTGCTCAAAATCAACCGGGTGCACGCAGACGGGACGCTCACTCTGGTAAACATCATTGTTCCAGGCGAGACAATCCCGCATCATTCGCTGCTTAGCCCGAACCCTTACTACGGAACAGCCGTCGCGCTTGTCTCCTGTGAGGTCGAGGTGCTGTCCGCAACAGACTGGTACCGGGAGCTGGAGGCGGATCACCAGAAATGCAGGGAGATCGCTTTGCAACTCCAGGGCAAGCTGCGCATGATGCAGCAGCGCATCGACCAGTTGTCGGAAGTCTCCCCGGCAGAAAGACTGCGCAAGCTCCAGCTGTGGTTCCAGTCGTTTGTTCCCGTCGCTTCGTTGTCTGAAGTCTTGACCCAGGACGAGATCGGCCAGTTCATCGGATTGCGCCGGGAGACAGTCAATCGTTTATTGCGTGCCCAATCAGGTCATAAGAAGTAAAACCGCGCCAGCGCCTCTGCTTTAGTCCAGTGTACCGGCAGGGCCGAAAAATTCGAAATGGATGTCTGCCGCGTCCACGCCCCACTCCTTCAAAGCGCGGTTGATTGCTGTCATGAAAGGAACGGGACCACAGAAATAAAAGTTGGCGTTTTTGTCAGCTACGATGCTTTGCAGCCATGGCAAGTCGATGTAGCCTTCTTTATGGAAAGCGTGTGCAGCGCGATCCTGTTCTGTCGGCTTTTCATAGCACCAGAACGCTTTTACTTGCGAATGCTCGGCAGCCAGCTCCTCCACGGCCTTTCGCATCGCGTGTACGTTGCCGTTTTGCGCTGCGTGAATAAAAGTAACCGGACGAGTCGGGGACGTTTTCACCAGCGTTTTCAGCATGCTCATCATCGGAGTCAAGCCCACGCCGCCGCTGATCAGTACAACAGGTCTGTCGTCTTGCTGATCCAGCGTAAAATCGCCAGCCGGAGCGGATATACGAAGCGTATCGCCTTCTTTGATATCCTCCGACAAATAGACGGATACTTTTCCGGCAGGTTTATCGCCAATCGCGTCCTCGCGTTTCACCGAGATGCGGTAATACGGATTGCCCGGCGCATCGGAGAGACTGTATTGGCGAATGTGGGTATTTTCTTCTCCGGGTATATCCAGCTTGACGCTGATGTACTGGCCAGGCTCGTAGCTTGCGATCGCTTTTCCATCCGCTGGCACCAGGTAAAAGGATGTGATGACGTCGCTTTCTTTTACTTTGCGCTGGACGATGAACTCCCGGAAGTCTGCCCAACCGCCAGTCTGCCCTTCTGCCTGGTCATACATTTCCGCTTCCACGCTGATGAACACATCCGCGATGACCCCGTACGCTTCTGCCCATGCCTGGATGATCTCATCCGTGGCGGCATCCCCCAACACTTCTTTGATTGCCGCAAGCAAGTTTTCCCCGACAATCGGATAATGCTCAGGCTTGATTCCCAGACTGCGGTGTTTGTGTGCGATTTGTTTCACTACCGGCAAAATCGTTTCCAGTTTGTCGATGTACAAAGCAGCCGCGTACACCGCATTTGCCAGTGCCGTTTGCTGTCTGCCCTGTTTTTGGTTGGCGTGATTGAAAATGTTCAACAGCTCTGGATGGCTGGCAAACATCCGTTTGTAAAAATGTTTGGTTATCGTAGTGCCGTGCACTTCCAGTACAGGCACGGTCGATTTGATAATGTCGATGGTTTTTTGGTTCAACATACAAAACCCTCCTTGAAGTTCAACGTCTTGCTTATGTATGTAGTGTAACGGAGCAGCTGTTTTCGCTCGTGTGATTATAATCACAGGAAAAAGCAACGATTTGTGACAAGGAATTTGGGAAAAGGGTACCTCTCGCGCAACTCCTGCGATATAGTAAATCTAGGAAAATTAAGGGAGTGGACCGATATGACGCTGGAAGAATATCAAAAACGCGCCTCGGAGCAAGATGACTGGGCACCAGGCTGGGATGCCCTTGATGAGGCTTTTCAGAAGCTGTACCCTGGTCAGGAGCCTGCCCATTACGGCACAAATATGGTGAGCCGCGCCATGTTTGGCGGTGACGAGTACCTGGATGGCTACAGCATTTATGAATCGTCGCACGGCTTCAAGCATTTGCTGACCTACGGCATGACGGAGCTGTACACAAACGAACAGGCGTATGGAAGCGAGTGGAGCCAGTGGGGCTACGAAATGACGATCAAGCTCAAAGCAGAATCCAATGAAGAATGCATGTGGGCGATTGACATGCTGTCCAATCTGGCCCGCTATACATATACCCAGAAGCGCTATTTCGAACCCGGCCAATACATCGCCGGAAACGGACAATCTTTGCGGATCGGCACAGACTCTGCCATCACCGCCCTTCTGATTGCCGCCGATACAGAAGTAGATGGAATCGACACTGTGCACGGTCGGGTGGATTTTGTCCAGCTTGTCGGCATCACGCAAAGAGAGCTGGAAGTGTTGAAGGAAGACCCTTCCCAAGCTGAGGTTTTGATCGAGCGGATGAAGGACGACAATCCGTATTTGGTGACGGATATGGCGCGGAGCAAGTCCTACTTGTAATTCATGACCGTTCTGTTTCCTCTAGCCTGCTGGTTGATAGAAAGAAAGGAAGTCGGCACACGTGAAAGTCGGTTTAGTGAGACACTTCAAAGTCAAACAAGCTTACCCAAAAGGGGCATTCATTCCCGGCCGCGTAGTGAATGAGTGGTTCCGAACGTACGATCAGGCAGACATTGAATCTGGCAGCACCGACCTTAGCGGAATCGAATGGAACAAGTGCTATGTCAGTACGCTCCCGAGAGCAGTCAAAACGGCGGAAACGATTTTTCCCGGGCCGATTACGCCAATGGTCGAGCTAATCGAAATTCCCCCGCCAGCCTTTTCCGAGCGTCTGCGGCTTCCTGTTCTCATGTGGGCGGTATGGATCAGGCTGTCGATGTACTTCGACCGCAAGACGCGCGAGGAAATCAAGCGTGCTCGCTTCCGGATCAGCGAAGTATTTGATCACGCCTTTGGAAACCACACGGAAAACGTCCTCATCGTCAGCCACGCTGCCCTCATGGTGTTCATGCGAGAAGAACTGATTCGCCGCGGCTTTGCAGGGCCGAAATTCAAGATTGCCAAAAACGGGGAGCTGTACGTTTTTGAAAAGCCTCCTTGTTGACAAACGAATTGCCCATCTGCCCATGAAAAAAGATCATCCCTTATATTCGTCGGGATGATCTTTTTGTATTCGCTCTCTCACAAACTTGGCGATGCTCTCTACGTCATCGACGTGAAAACACGGTACATTTTCCTTGCGATCGGCTGACCAGCTCACGACCCCAACCAGGTGGGAGACGGACTGGAGCAACTCTTCGTCTTCTGGCCGCCGCAGCAGCACCAGCTTGGGAAAGTGCTCGCGCTTGAAGCCCTCGATCAAAACGAGATCAGCTCCCGCCTCTGTCAGTCGCTGGACGAGCACAGGCAGCTCCAAGGGGCGCTGCTCGATCATCGCCGTCTTTGTTTTCGAGGTAATCGCGACGAGCGAAGCTCCGGCCTCGCGGTAGCGCCATGTGTCTTTTCCCGGCTGATCCCACTCGAAATCGTGTCCGCCATCGTGCTTGACCACCCCGACCCGCAAGCCTGTACCCTCCAAAAGTGGAATCAGTCTCGTTAACAACGTCGTCTTGCCGCTGTTGGAATAGCCGACAATTTGCAATACCCGTCTCCGCTCGTCCATTCCTATCCGTCCTTTCTCCACGCAGGGGCGGCATGGGCCAGCACATCTACCAGCTCTCCCGCCGCTTTGCCACTGCCGCCTGCCGGAATGACAATGAAGCATTCACTGTCTTTCAGCGTCCCCAGGTTGCCTGCCTTGTCGTTGAAATCGGGCACGGCCAGCAACACGCTGTCCTGTTCCATTAATTTCCCCCGCAAATAGCGCGGGTATGGGCAAGGCTTTTCGTACGGAACGGCGAGCCTTGCCTGGATTATCGGCGGCTTTACCCCTTTTTCCCCGGCAAGCTGACGGATCGCCGTCCGCCCGAACAGCTCGAAGCCAAGAAAGCAGGCGCCCGGGTTCCCCGACAGCGCCAGAAGCGGCTTGCCTGCCACGAGCATGCTGGTCGTAGGGCTTGCCGGACGCATCGCTACCCGGTTGAACAACAGCTCTACATCAGGGTCATCAGCCAGATGTGCAATCACGTCGTAATCGCCGACCGACACGCCTCCGCTGGAGATGAGCACATCTACTTGCTGCATGTACTCGCTAATCTTGTTCTTTGCTGGCGCAAGTTCGTCCTTCATGCCGGAAAAGCAGACAGGGACGCCTCCTGCCTCCGCTACCAAAGCAGACAGCATCGCCATGTTGCTGTTGCGGATTTTGCCTGGAACAAGCGGCTCGTCAACGCCCAAAAGCTCGCTGCCCGTGGACAAAAGGCCCACTCGCGGCCTGCGAAAAACGTCTACCCGGGAAAACCCGAACGTAGCCAAAATCGCGATCGTGCCAGCATTGATCCGTTCACCTGCCTGCGCGATTACCGTTCCCTTCGCCATTTCCTCGCCGCGGCGGGAAACGTTATCTCCTGGCTGAAGCGCTCGCTTGATCCAGACCTGCTCAGACTGTTCCCCCGGATTTTGCGTCTGCTCAAACATGATCACAGCATCGGCACCTTCCGGCATCATCGCTCCGGTCATAATCCGCGTGGCACAGCCTGCCATCACTTCCCGGGCAGGCACCTGGCCTGCGGCTACCGTCTCGATCACGCGCAAAGCCACCGGACTTCCCACGGAAGCAGTCACCGTATCCGCTGCCTTGACTGCATAGCCGTCGAGCGGCGAGCGATCAAAGTGCGGCAGGTCGTGCGTCGCGTGCAGATCGCAAGCCAATATCCGCCCGTACGCTTCTCCGATGTTCACCTGCTCTGTCGCCAGCGTCGGCAACACCGCCAGCCATTTGTCGACCGCTTCCTGTACCGAAATGGTTTGTCGCGCAAAACGCATCGTCCGTCCTCCTAGTCATGACCGCCCAGCACGCGGCTTATAATCAGCCGACGTTTACATCCAAATCCTCTACTGGTCTTTCCTTGTATTTTAAATCTTTGTTTGCGGTAAAAGTATCCGCTTTTTCGATCTTGACCGCTGTATTGTATTCCGGGATGCCCGCATAGGCTTCGTATACCCCTTTTGGAATCAGCACGTTTCCTTCCGGCCAGTACACCTGAATATTTCCTCTTTTCGTCTCTTCAAACTTGGCACGTCCCTGGAAGGTTCCATAACTATTATACACAACAATGCTCTCGCCTTCCGCAATGCGCAGCTCCCGAGCGTCTTGCGGATTGATCAAAATATCGTAGCGGTCCGCGTTGTTGAACGGGTCCTTGTTGCTGTAAATCATCGAGTTGAACTGTTTGCCCCGGCGAGTCGTCACGTAGAAGTGCCCGTCCGGCTTGTGCAGTTCAGGAATGTCGATCGGCAGCAGATTCGCTTTGCCATCCGGTGTCGGACACACACCGTCCTCACACAGCCAGGCTCCCCCCCACTGAAACACATCCCCGCGGTTTTTCAAGTGCTGGATGCCTTCGTAGTTCGGATTCGCCTTGGCGATCTCCGCGCGAATTTCCGCGGCGCTCGCGAAGTGCATGAGGTGCTTTTTGTTCGGATGGACGCGGGCTGCCAAATCCACGTAAATCTCCCACTCGGGCCGGGCTTCCTCGATTCGCGGCCCTTCGATCTCCGCGCTGAAGTACACCATCCGCTCCGTGCTGGTCGAGGTGCCGCCGCCCGGCTGCTCATAACGCGTCATCGCCGGAAGCACAATGACCTCTTCCTTGGCATCCACAAGCGTAGACGTGTTGAAAATAATGTCCTGATGGACGCGCAGCTCCACACTTTCCAGACACGTCCGCATGAAATCAGGGTCGGGCATCGTCTCCAGAAAATTGCCCCCGCTCGTGTAAAACAGTCTGGTCTTGCGCTCGTGTCCATCCGGCAGCAAGGCGTTTTCCAGCGAGACGCCGACGATATCGCCTTGCCATTTCGGAATCGGAAAATTCCACAGCTTCTCGATTCGCGTCCAGCTTTTTTCATCGAAATCTCCGCCCGGCAAGCTGAACGGGTCCGCTCCCATCTCCCCGGAGCCTTGCACGCCAGAGTGACCGCGAATCGGCATGACGCCGCAATGCTTGCGTCCGAAAAAGCCGCGCAAGATCGCCAGATTGGCTACGGAAGAAATATTGTCCGTCCCGAAGCGATGCTGTGTCAATCCCATGCTCCACACAAACACGCCGGATTTGGAGTTGGCGAGCAACAGCGCAAATTCTTTCAAGCGCTCCTTGCTGACACCCGATGATTTCTCCAATGCTTCCCACGATTGATTTTGCAGATGCGCGCGCAGCTCCTCGATGCCGTTCGCATGCTCGCGGACAAACTCGTGATTGATAGCCGATCCTGGATTGGCTTGCTCCATCTCAAACCAGTGCTTCATGACGCCATTCATGAAGGCGATATCGCCGCCGATGTTGACCTGATAAAAGTCGTCCGCGAGCTTCGTGCCAAACACGGCGCTCTCCGGCACGGAAGGAATCCAGTATTGTTCCATGGCCGGTTCCTTGTACGGGTTGATCAGGATGATTTTCGTTCCCGCCTTTTTCGCTGCGTACATGTACTTGGTCGAAACAGGCTGGTTGTTGGCCGGGACTGAACCGAAAAAGACGAGCACATCCGTGCCGATCCAATCCTGATAGTTGCAGCTGGACGCCCCGATCCCCATAGAGCGCTTCAATGCTGTCTTGCTCGGCGAATGGCAAATCCGCGAGGCGTTGTCGATGTTGTTCGTTCCGAGAAAACGGGCCATTTTCGCCGCTGTGTAGTACACCTCGTTCGTAATTCCGCGTGCGGTCAGGAAAAAGGCCAGCTGCTTCGGGCTGATTCCTTTGATCTTTTTGGCGATTCTGTCCAGGGCATCGTTCCAGCTGATTCGCGTGAACTTGTTCTCCCCCGGCTTGCGCGACAGCGGATACGGGATTCTGCCCAGCTTGCGCAGCTCGACGCTGGACAGCTCTCTTAGAGCGCTTACATTTTCCAGCCACTTTGGCTCCATCGCAGGCATTGTATTAAGCCGCAGAACGTTCAGGCGAGTCGTGCACAAATGCGGGCCTGTCAATGTCTGATCGTACAAGCCAGATACGCCGAGCGCGCAGCCGTCACACACGCCCTGGGTCAAAATCCGGTACGCGTAGCCGAGATTGTCCCGGTTGTCGTACACGACCTTCATCGTGTCGAGAATGTGATGCGGCTTGATTTTGCCAAGGCCCATAGGCATCATGGAAGCCCACAGGGAAGGCTTCAAAGAAGTATCCAATTTGACCGGTCCATTATGCTTCGTCTTGCCCATAGCTTTTCCGCTCCCCTCTTGTCTATCACCCGCGAGACTAAAAAACCACCATGAAACCGTCCCTGTCCCGAAGGATAAGAGCGTGTTCACGGTGGTTGTCTACGGCAGGTTCGCTACCTAGTCTCAACGTCGTGTTTGCTGGCGAAGTCCGCGTTGTCTAACCGGTGAACAGGAACGCTGCTTCGTTTAGACTTACGGTTCGTTTTTCCATTTTTTCTCGATGTCCTGATCAAATACAAAGATGGACATCCCAAAGTCACGTTCAATGTCGATGTCAACGAACAGGTCGACGAGCTTGGCTCCTAGAAACGCTTCCATATCAACTGGCTGATGCTTTCGATACATTTCCTTGACCATTTCGGTTCTGGCAGCTCGTAATGTCTGCTTTCCATCCTTCGAAGTGGCAATGAACTTTTCCACTGGCGAAAGATTGCCTTCCATCTCGCAGATCGCCCAGTTTTTGCAAAACGTGGTGCTGATCTTGCTCGGTCCCTTTCCCATATGTCGCTTGCGGAAAGCTCTGACCAGATTACTGAACTCTGCTTCGAACTTATTCATCGACGCTACTCACCTTTATTCCAATCATTCTCTACTATGACTTTACCATTGATCAACTAGCCAATTCAACAGACTTTTCTCTTTGTTTGGCTTCTTCCTTCAATTTTTTAATATCCACTCGGATTAAGAGGGAAATGAGCAGGGCGACAATGAACATCGCCGCAAAAACGCTCATCGTCCCGGTGTAGCTTTTCGTCGTCTCCCGAACCCATGCGGCAAAGATCGGGCCTGCCAGCCCGGCTGCCGCCCAAGCCGTCAAAATATAGCCGTGAATCGCGCCCAGCTGCCTTGTGCCGAACAAGTCGCCAATGTAGGCCGGAATCGATGCAAACCCGCCGCCGTAACACGTCATGATGATGAACATCGCAACCATGAACAGCAACGGATTGCTCATGTTCGGCAAAAGGAAAAACAGCACCATCTGGATCGCGAAGAAAGCTGTATACGTGTTGGCACGGCCGATGTAATCAGACAGCGAAGCCCAGCCAATCCGTCCTCCCCCGTTGAACAAGCCGTTCAGCCCCACCATCAGGGCAGCGGTCTGCACAGACATGCCGACCATTTCCTGCGCCATCGGGGAAGCGACCGAAATGACAGCGATTCCACAAGTCACATTGATAAAAAGCATCAGCCAGAGCCAGTAAAAACGCCGCGTCTTGATCGCTTCGTTGGCCGTCAGCTGGCACAAATCTTTTTTGATCGGCTTGTCGCCCGCTTCGCCATTTGTGGAAAAGCCCGCGGGAACCCAGTCTTTCGGTGGCGGAGACAAATATTGTGCAGAAGCAAACATGACGATGAAATAAACAATGCCCAAAACGTAAAAAGTGTTCGCAATTCCTGCACTTTCAATCAGCGCATTCATGATCGGGCTTGCGATCATCGAAGCAAAACCGAAGCCCATGATCGCCAACCCCGTCGCCAGTCCGCGACGATCCGGGAACCATTTGACCAAAGTAGACACCGGAGTGATATAACCGACTCCAAGCCCGATACCGCCTAACACTCCGTAGCATATGTACAGCAGCGGCAAACTGGCTAACTGGGTCGCAAGCCCGGAGCCGACGATGCCCACTCCGAAAAAGATCGAGGCCAGCGTTCCCGCTTTTCTCGGTCCGTGCTTTTCGACGTAATGGCCGAGAAAAGCAGCCGACAGCCCGAGAAACAGGATGGCGATGCTAAAAGTAAACTGCACATCCGGCAGTTCCCAGCCAAATTGCTGGGTAAGCGGCTTGGTAAATACGCTCCATGCATACACCGATCCAATCGAGATATGGATTCCCACCGCAGCCAGCGCAATCAGCCAGCGGTTTTTCACTTGTTGCTCCATCGAACTCATCTCCTTTAGAATGGTTTTGGAAAAGCAAAAAGAAAAACTGCTGATTTCATCGAAGCCCTTGTGTTCCCAACATGCAAAGCATGCAGAAACAAACGGTTCAATGAAACACAGCAGTTAATCATCAGCAGGAACGCTACATCAGCATCAACAAGCACGTGCCCTCGTATTCGATTGGCAAATCGCTGCGAAAGGTTCGGTGACAGGTTCGCTGTTCCGTGCCATCTCGCTTTGTGGATCGTTCTGATTACTGAAAGAACGAAATATTATGACACTTAAAGTTCTACATAGTATACTACCATGTAAGCGCTCACTATACAATATTTTCCTCTCTATAAATCTATTTATCGCTTTTCTATCCATTAAGACTATATGCACACAGGAGGTTATCATGTCGGAGCTTAGCAAAACAACGAGCCGAAGCGTCCTAAAAATTACGGCTGACCACCACGTCTGGGAAGACGACGAAATCGTCACGGAATACCCGCTCACGATCTTTTTGAACGAGGAAGAGTTTGCTACCATCGTCTGTACGCCTGCCGATCTGGAAGAGATGGTCGTCGGTTTTCTGGCTGCGGAAGGCGCGATCCAAAGCTTTGCAGAGATCAAACAAATCACAATTGATGAAGCAAAAGGCATAGCTTACGTAGACTTGCACAAAGCGACGATTTTGTCGCAGAGCTTTTACTCGAAGCGCAGAATTACTTCCTGCTGCGGAAAAAGCCGGCAATCTTTTTACTTTTTCAGCGATGCCCGCACGGCAAAGCCTGCCAGCGGCACCACTTCCGTCACTCCAGATCAGTGCATCAGGCTCATGGAGGACTTGCAAGCCTCCTCTGACATCCATCGGCAAACGGGAGGCGTGCACAATGCGGCCCTCTGCTCGCCTGAACAAATCTTGCTGCAGTATTCAGATATCGGCCGCCACAACGCCTTGGACAAAATATACGGAAAATGCCTGCGGGAAAACATCTCCACGACCGACAAAATTCTCGTGTTCAGCGGCCGCCTGTCGTCTGAAGTTTTGTTGAAAGCAGCCAAAATCGGCGCGGGCATCATCTTGTCCAAATCGGCTCCGACCGATCTGGCGCTGCAACTGGCAGATGAGCTGCAAATAACCGCTGTCGGCTTCATTCGCCACAACAAAATGAACGTGTATACGCAGCCGCAGCGGATTATTTTACCCTGAACATTTTCGTCCGCCCCCGCACAAAGCAAAGCTGCGCCTACTGCTGCCCTGTTGTTCTGCGCTTTTCCTCGCGGCAGGCGATGTCGTACTCTTCCGGCGTGTTCGCATTGAACAGCGCCCACGGATCGAGCCAACCATCCGGCACCTGTAAAACCGCCAGCTTCTGAATCGTCTTCATCAGCCGCAGCTCTCCTTGCTCAAGCGCTTGTTCCCAGACAGGCTGCGTGCTTTTTCGATACAAGGCGCAGAGCGGATGCAGCCTGTCTTGCGCATACGGAATGACGGCTTCCCAGCCCGCTTCCTGATCGTCTGCGCAAGCAACCAGTCGCGCAATCTGCTCACGATCCATAAACGGCAGGTCGCAGGACAGTACAAGCAGTACCTCTTCCGTACACAGCCGCAGCGCCGTCACCAACCCGCTCACTGGCCCTGCGGACGGCACCAGATCAGGGGTGACCCGCACGCCAGGACGTCCCGCCACCTCTGCCGGGATACGCTCCGGTTCATTGGAAACAATCAGGCAAGGCATGCCTGCCGCTGCTACTTCTTTGACCAGCTCGGTCAGAAATGTTCCCTCTCGCCATGGCAGTTGTTCTTTGGGCACGCCCATCCTGCTGCTTTTTCCCCCCGCCAAAATGACGGCGTGTATGCTTGGCTGCATGATTTTTTCCCTGCTTTCTCGAAGATTTCAGGATGAAAAGCTTGACAATAACGAGTATTAGTTTATAATAATTATAAACAAGGAATTAATTTAAAAAAGAGGAGAGATCATCACTATGGAAAACACACTGTTCAACGTTTTGAATAAACAAGTTGCGAACTGGACTGTCCTGTATACAAAACTGCACAACTTCCACTGGAATGTAAAAGGGCCTCACTTCTTCACCTTGCATGCGAAATTTGAAGAGCTGTACACCGAAGCTGCCGGACATATTGATGCTTTGGCAGAGCGCGTTCTCTCGATTGGCGGCAAACCTGTAGGCACCCTTGCTGCATGTTTGAACACAGCGAGCATCGCGGAAGCGGAAGGCAATGAAACCGCCGAGCAAATGGTGGAAATCATCACCCGTGACTTCTCGGTTCTCACAGACGAACTGAAACTGGCGATGGAAGCTGCCGAGCAAGCAGGCGACGAAGCAACAGAAGACATGCTGTTGTCCATCCGCAGCGGCCTGGAAAAACATATCTGGATGCTCAAAGCATTCCTCCAGTAAACGATACAAATACTCTCACTCCATGAAAAACGTTGAGACGTTTTTCACAGAAAAAGGCGATCGTGCTAGCACGTCGCCTTTTTGCTGTGTACGCAAAAATGTATTAGGCCAATGAAAAAATCAGCTTTCTTCCGTCCTTTTCCACCTTTACCTGGGGCAGGTACTTCAATGACTTCTGTACACCGATGTAAGGGCTGGCAAATTCAACATCGTGTCTTTCCTTCAGAATCAAACAAAGGTCAACAAGTGACATCGGAGACATGTTTTCCCGCAAAATGTTCTCAATATAGTCCGCCACTTCCTGATAATTGTGACGAATGTGCGTCTTCCTTACTTTGATGCGCTTCACCATGTCAGCTGGAAGTTCCTCTGCAGCCACCGCTACTTCTTCAGATGCTTCAACCGCTTCAATCCCGGCTTCCATGTCCATTTCCCGAATCCGGTTGAGAAGCTGTTTGATGTCTGCTCCCAGTTGCTTGTCCTGATCTACGTATTGACGGCGCAGAACCATCCTTTGCTCCAGCATGGCCTGTAGTGTCATCTGCAACGCTTTCCGTTCATTAAACATTGCGTTATGTATTCCCCTTTTCGTAAAAAGTAGAATTTTGTGGAATGTATAACCAATGATAATATAATTCGCTCCCCTTGAAAATGAGAATTTAGGCTCACCAATACTGGGCTTTTGCTTATCTTAGAGATAGATGTTGAATTTAAGAAGCGACAAGGAAAGGATGCACGGGATGGACTTTCATCTGACGATTGTCGGTCTGTTGGTGGGCTTTCTTGTCGGGCTCACCGGAGTTGGCGGAGCTGCCCTTTTGACCCCTATCCTGATTTTTTTAGGCATCCAGCCGACCGTCGCCGTAGGCACAGACCTGGTGTACAACGCCATCACAAAAATCTTTGGCACATGGCAGCATTGGCGACAAAAAACCGTCCATTTTTCCATCGTGCTGTACCTCGCGTTGGGCAGCATCCCCAGCGCTATCGCAGCTGTCCATGTGATGAACTGGATTCATTTGTACGTCACTTCCGCCGATCAGATTTTTAAAAAGATACTGGGCTTTGCCTTGATTCTCATACCGATCGCCATGCTGCTCAAAAGCTTGCTGAACCGCCGCCAGCCGCAGCTCAATACGTGGCAGCAAAAACCTCTCGCCCAAAAACGTCTCGTCTTGATTGCCGTCGGCGCACTCCTCGGCTTTCTTGTCGGCCTGACCTCCATCGGCAGCGGATCGCTGTTCGCCATCGCCCTGATGCATTTTTTCGCCTTTTCCGGAAAAGAAGTCGTCGGCACGGATATCGCCCACGCTTTTTTCCTGACCAGTGCAGCAGGTCTAGCCCACATGAGCTTTGGTACGGTTGATCTGTTCATTGTAATGCAGCTGTTGCTTGGCTCCATCCCCGGAGTAATCATCGGCAGCAGGCTCTCCTGCAAGGTGCCGACTGTGTTTTTGCGATGGGTTATTTCTATTGTGATTATTATTAGTGGGATTAAAATTTTGTGAAATTTGTAGTTGTACTTTTAGTAAATAGGAAAAAGCTGTTGAACAACTTCAACAGCTTTTTCTTGTGTTATTCAATGTTGTACTTACTTGAAACTTCTTTCTGCAACTTGTCAAACTCAGGGAAGTTATAATGTTGAAATTCGTCTTTGTATACAGAGTGTAAACTTTTTCTTGCTTCATCGAGAGGAAACTTACCTTGAATAACCCCTAAGGGAGCCAAGTTATTAAAGTAAGTATTTTTCTTTAGAAATAAAACATATTTCTTTTTATTTTGCATAAGCCGATAGCCTTCAATCGTCCGCTGCTGTTTTCCAATGACATCATCTTTCACGATGATACTAGGTTCCCAAACTTCGACCTCATCACCGACAGCAATTTTCTCATCCAATTGGTTCTTAAATATTTTTTCGACTTTCACCATTCTTTTCGTCGAATAATCATCAATTTCCCCATCTTCGTGATACCTTATATAGTTTTCTGTCTTATTAGTTGCTTCCCCAATGATAATCAGGTCAGCATCTTCTTCCAAATCCTTCACACTCTCATACACTGTAACGGATGCATGGGAGTTTCTTACTTCTACCTGATTGTCTAGGTAGACATATCCAGCTACAAGCGAAGCTGTTAAAGCCATTACAATTTTTCCAAACATGTTTATTTCCCTCCAAATTACTTCCACCTATTTTTCAAATGGGTTTTATCTGCTTTTTGAGGCACATTAAAAGAAAGGTCTCCTGGTTTCATGACTGATACATCATCATTGTTATGTGCCAAACTTAAAGAATGACCAAATTCATGCACAGCAACTTTCTTTTTAAAACTAGAAGAACTTGTTCCTATTTGTTGCAAATTAAGTCTAATGTTTCCTACGCTCCAATCTTCGAAGTTATTGCTATCAAAACTTAATTTTCCTTTTGAATCAGTATAATAAGGCTCCCACTGTCCATCCCAAAATTGAGAATAATAAGAAACATATGCCCTGACCTGTGAATCATCTTTTTTTGATACTTTGGAAAGTGAAACATTTGCTGATATATCATTCCATGACGAGGCTCCAAAATCTAAAATAGAAGTATAGTTGTTACTAGAAACCGAGGAGTCCAACCAATACTTCAAATCGCTGACCTTATCCCCAGTATTAAATCCACCTCGCCACACGTGGCAACTAGAATCGTTGCAACGATCATCATGGGCTGCAGCACTTGTTGATAACAAAGATATAGTTGCTAGAAGTAATAATGATAACAGTTTCATTTTCTTCACTGATTTTCTACCTCCATAACTACCCACAAAGTTTGAAATGATATTTCCCTAGTT
Source organism: Brevibacillus sp. FSL K6-0770 (assembly GCF_038000275.1). Classification (NCBI taxonomy): domain Bacteria; kingdom Bacillati; phylum Bacillota; class Bacilli; order Caryophanales; family Paenibacillaceae; genus Brevibacillus; species Brevibacillus sp. FSL K6-0770. The sequence goes on along the minus strand of NZ_JBBOBQ010000001.1, from coordinate 1,128,639 downwards.
AAAAAATGCACTACACTGCCTTCCAGTGTTCAAGCATGTAACCTTTTCACTCCTCTCTATCACTAAATGAATAAGCATATAAATCAGAAACCAACAAAATACCTTATTTTTACATTAAAGGATGAAAAATGTTTATTTCTTCACAAAACGGTAACATTTGTTACGTTTTTGTGAACTAAACAATCGAGTAATACATAACTGTTATCTTCACCCAAGCAGTGGTCATTCGATTAGATATCCTTGTATTAAAAGCTTCAGATTACTATTTTATATATATTAAATACAAAACAAGCGGCCTTTTACGAAACCCTCGTTCAACACTAATTATCTAAGACTTACTAACTAGGTAATTTTTTCGAGAAATATTCTCTTAATTTGTAATAAGCTCACGCACTTTCAATCCTTTTACAACAAAAGAGCCCCAAGTATGCTGCTCTTGGGGCTCTCTGCATGCGCTGAATTGCTATAAAGATTGTTAACTAACGCAACTGCATCAAAATTTGCGGGTCTTTGATCTTGCTGTCTTCCGCAAGCATGACGACTTTGGACAAAATCTCCGCTGTCTTTGGATCTTCGTCCAGGAATGGCAGGAAGAGGCGTCCTCTGTGCTGGGAATGAACCGGAACGATGTGCAGCGCTCCTGCCGCCTGCTTGTACGCCATGCCGCTGCCCAAGTGGACAGCAAATTCGCCAAGGCTTCCGTCTATGCGGGCGTAGTTGCCTTCCAGCCGCACGTTGCCGAGCTTCAACAGGCGCAGCGATTCGGCTACGATGACACGGCGAAGCTCGATCGTCGTCAGGCTGGCCTCTGGATCGACGCCGCCGACATGAGCAACGCTGACAACCAGATCGACGTCACGCATCACTTCCGAGAACAGAACAGGCGGAATTTGATCCAGCCCGACATTTTTGTACGTTTTCCGGTCGAGGAATTGAATATGTTCCAGCGTAGGCGCTTCCGTATCCGCTGGCGAGAACCAGTCCGCCAGCGCCTGGAGGCTGGCAATCAGATTTTCCGCGTAAAACACTTTTTGCAGCCCTTCCTCATAGCTGACCGTCCACTGTCTGCTCTTAAGCAACGCAACCGTCTTCTTGGGCTGCACCTGATAGCCCGCATAGCGGCGGGAATGCGTCACATGAGCAAGCTCGTCCGCATTCGGTACATACAGCTCCCGGAATACTTGCTTGAACGGCTGGCGAAGCTGGCGCTCGAACAAATCGCGCTGGAACAAGCTCCATAGCCCGCTTTCAAAAAGATGCACCGGATGGGCGATCAGCAGTTCCTCTTCGTCTGTCAGGCCGACAAGCTTGCCGGACGGATCGCGGAGCGACTCGATTTCCCCTTCGTAGTAGCCGAGATGATCCCCGCACTTGAACACCAATGTGCTCAGCAGCGGACGAATAACCGGATTGCCGTAGAGCTTCGCCAATTCTTTGCCGGTAAAGGTGTTGCCCGACACCATGGAACGCTCCAGCTCCTGGCGCGCCCTGCGATACTGTTCCGTCAGCTCGGACTTCATTTCTTTCAGCAGAAGCACATGCTCGGTTTTGTTGAACTTGGCAGGAACCGATTTCAGCTCTTTGCCTTTGCGAATGGATTTGATCTCTGCTTGCCCTTCCTCATCCACTACGAGCTGGACAGTCGTTTCTTCATCGAGTGCATATGGCTCGAAATACGCCTGCATTTCGTCGAGCTTGCGTGCCTCCATGTCCCATTTCAGACGAATAACGTCCCTGTATCCGGCATTGCGCGCCAGGTTGTCCAACGCGATTTGCCCTGCCACTCCTTCGCTCGCCCGTCTTTGCGCACCGAACTTTTTGCTTTGCAACAAAAATTGTTGAATGAAATCATAACGCTGACGCAAATCTTGCTCGCGCTCATCACGCAACGGGATCAGGCTGTAGCTGAGCAGATGATCTTTGTTGCGCTTGTCTGCCGCTGAATCCCGCATTTTTGCAAGCTCCAGCTTGCCCAAAGTAGCATCGGCAAACAACTGCGAGCGTCTGTGATTGGCCCCTGCGGAAATGTATTTGGCACACTCATACAGCAGTTTGAAACATTTTTCCCCGAGCGTGTCATACGCCTCACGGAACCAGTTGATATCAAAAGCGCCATCGTTGAACTCCTGCGGCGTAATCGGGGAGTAGTGGGCAACCACCGTCTCCTTTTCCGCCGAAAAGCTTTCATTGATGTGGGCGTGGAAGTACCAGGCCGCGCTGCGCAACCCTTCCCAGCCCAAGTGCGCGGCTACGATATCAATCCACTGCGGCGCATACATGGCGGCTTCGAGCAGGCGCTTTTCCGTAATGCCTTTGTGCTCTTTCAATAGCTTGCCGAGCAGGGCAGCATCTTCGCCTGTGCGCGGGTGGCAGTTTTTCAGCAGATGGCTAAACGCTTCCTTTTTCGTCAAATTGCCATTGTAGCTGTAGACGTAACCGCGGACAAAAGCATCCTGGTCAAGCCCGGCCAAAAGCCGCACCCAGTAGTCCATGCCCTCGAATCGCTGCAGCCTTGTCACAAAAGAGCTCACCTCTGTAGCCAAGTCTCCTCGACCAAGCTCGATGCTGACGATCCGATCCACGACTGTATCGAGGACAGCTTTCACCTTCGGCCGCTCCTGCAGCGAATCGATCCTGCCGGAAGTCATCGTCCACAGGTAGCTGCTGCTGTCGCCACTGCCGAGCAGCGCCTTGTACAGCTCGGCTTCGCCAATCATCCCTGCTTCAAAAGCGCGCAGCCGTTCTTCCAGATTGTAAGAGGACATGCCATTTTTGTCGCGAACCACCCGATCATAGGCGAATACGGTATGGTAAAACTCTTTGAACGACGCATCATCGTACACGCGAGTCCGGGTCATGTTCAGCCATGGCTGCGCCAGCAACTCAAATACTCCCGTGGAGTTTTTGGACTCGTATGGACGCATGTTTGCAATCAGCTTGTGGACAGCCGAATCGGTCAAACGGAACGTTTCCTGCTTGTCGCTGTCATGATAAAAAGCCTGAATCAACTGCCTGACCTGGTTGTTGTAAGTCAACGCCTTGAACGCTTCCTGAATCTCCAGCATTTTCGCAAGCGGATAAGCTTCCTCGACAAACTCCTTGCGCCAACCTTCCAGGAGCTTGTGCTTCTGCAATTCGCTGTACTCCATCTCGTCGGAAAAATAGCTGTACAAGCCGTCCAGCGTCCGATCCAACGGCTCCAGTATCGTATAGTAGTGAAGCTGCATCAGCTCATGAGCCGACAGCTTGCTCTCCAGCAGATAGGCCCGCCACTCTTCGGCGAGCGGGTAGCACTCCAGACGCGAGCTTTGTTCTTCCCCGGTTTGGTGCCAACGATGCGGATACAGCTCGCGCAAATTCGTGCCGATCAAAAGCGTGTCTTTGTAGCCGGAATAGTATTCGGACACGTACTCCACATCGCGATGCTTGTGCACGAGTTCGTCCAGCCCTTGCAGAAAAGCTTTGATTTCATTCAGGGACAACGTGAAGGCGTCTTTTTCAAAAGAAAACGTGCTCGTGTCCTTTTCTTCCAGCAACCACGGCTCTGTCTGCTCAGGATCATACAACCCGAAGCCCTCCGCTCGTCCTGCACTGCTTGTTTGCACCAGCTTGTCCAGAACGGCTTTTTCTTTTGCCGTCGGCTCAGCGATCAGCTCTGCCAACGGTTGCAATCGTTCAAACTGCTCCTGGCGCGAAGCATCGCTTTTCACTTCTGTCAAAACTTCCAGTCCGCCCAGTCGCTGCAACTCATTTTTGGCCGAAAGCAGTCTGGTCAGGGAAGACTTCAAAATCTCTTCCGGCTGGCTGAGCAACAGCCCAATCGTGCTTTGACGAAGCGAACCCGTCTTGAGCTTCAACAGTTCCTCCATCGGAAGCAGTTCCTCGTCCGCGAGGCTCATTTCTTTGGCTTGTTCCAGCGCGTGCTCGCGGTTTTTCATGCTTTTGTCCGTCAGGCTCTCAAAAATAAATGATCGCAGCGCCGGGCGCTCCTTGTCGCTCATAAAATGGGACAGCATGGCGCCGCGCTGGTCAGGACTCATCTTGTCTTTGCGCGAGATGAGCTGGGCAATCCAGTCGCTGTCCATATCGTATGCCGCTATGTACAGCATTTTCTGCACAGGCAAATCGGACGTGTACTGGATATGGACAAAATCGAGAGCTTTGGACGGAGCCGAGTATTCTTTTTCCATTACGTCAAACATCGCGAGCAAGAGTGAAAAATCACGCTGCCGCTCGTTTTTGTCCTTCAGCGCCTCTACCTGCTCAAACGTAATCGTCGGGCCGTCCGCTTCTGTTCCAGGCTTGCGCCAGAGCGGGTAGTATTGGTAGCAGTAATTCATCAGTACCCAGTATTGCAGCTCGGGATCAGTCTCATGAAGCTGCTCGCGAGCCAATCGCAGACGCAGTTCGCGGTTTTGGCTGTTCGCCAGCACGTACAGCGCAACGATCTTCTGGTGACGCTGTCCCTCGCGCATCAACCGCTCAATCTGCTCGTACAAGTCTTTTTCCTCATGGACGGCTGTCGCCCAGAGCGCAATGTAAACCTCGTTGGCATGGCTGCTCGCCAGCCACTGCTCGCGCACATCTGCTTCTGTCAAAGCGCGGTACGCCTGCTCGATCAGCTGTCCGGCCACCCGTTGATTGGCCGCTTCCAGAGACATGCCCGTCCAGACGCCCAGTGCCCGGACTACGGAACTGTAGCGTATGTAGCCTTCGTCGATGATCAGCTTGAGCATGTACAAATTTGCCGCAAGCGTACCCTCGTCCATCCGTTCGACGATGCTCTGCCGCAGCCCTTCTTGCAGACGAGCCGCTTTTAACAGCTCCCCGAGCATTTGGTACATGTCTTCCTGGTGACTCATGACAATCCCTTTGATCATTTCGTGAGTGAGCAGCGCTGTCTGGTTTTCCCCGTAAATGATCTCTTTGAGTGCCTCGCGCACTTGCTGGTTGCCCCGGTCCAGCTCGAAGCCGATCACGTCGCCAATAACATGGCGAATCTGGTAGTTTCTCGCCGGAGAGTAGTCTGTCGTGGTCAAATAATCCGACATTTTGAACTGCTCCCTGTCCATGACCATCAGCGCGATTGCCTTTTGAACGATGAGTCCCATTTTCGGCGCTGCCTCAGCTGTACGGAACGGCCGACGCGCATAGCCTTGGGCGAACGGATATTCCGAGGCATGCACTACAATATGGCGCAACACCTCAGCCTGCTCGCTTTCCAGCAACTGTCCCACGATTTGGACGAGCGGCTCGAACAGACGGCTCTCCTCCCCCGCTGCCCGCTCCAGCAGAAAACTTCTGCACTCGTTCATGTTGTCTTCATCGATGTATCTCTGTTTGCTCAGCTCGACAAGCAAATGGGCGAAATCCCGATCTTCTTTCGCAATTGCCTGGATTCGAGCCTGGATCAATTCTTCGTATGCTTGCTCTTTTTCTTCATGACTCATTGGGTGCTCCCCTCTCACCATAATCTCCCAGCCAACATCGTGAACCGGATCAGCACGATCTCATCGTCCTCTTTTAAAGCAAGCGGCTCATCCAATGCCTCGATTTCCCGCTCGCAAACAAACACGCGATACAAGCCGTCTTCAAAAGCGAGAATCGCTGTGTCGACAGCTTGCTGCACATCTGGAACCCCGTCATTGTAGACAGCGCCAAAGCCCACTTTGCCAATCTCCGCCTGCTCCTGTACTTCTTCGGCGGTCAAGTAAGGAACAAGCGCTACCTGCTGCTGTTTTTCGAGCAGCCCCCGAATATTCCACTCTACCAATCCGGCAATCAGCTCCCGCAATGTCCGGGGAGATGGCAGCAGCTCGACCGGGATGCGGCTAAGGGCATTTTTGCGCTTGCCAATGCTTTTGACTGTGACAGCCAGACGCATACGCGGTGTTCTCCTTTCGGTCCAATTATGGATACATATGTTCTATACAGCTATTCTACTAAATTGTGGTTTGATTTTCCAAATTGATAGAGTGCTTTCCAGCAAGAATCGTTAGTTCGAACTATAGGGAAATGGCGGGATTGGAACGATCGACCTAGAGGGAACAGAAAGCACCTCACATTAGGCACTTTGGGGAAAGCTTGCTGTCAAAAAAAGGACTTCCCCAGTCTTTGCAAATCCTGCTGGAGAAGTCCCTTTTTACGATGCTGCTATGCGAGTTTCGTTCCTTCATTTTTACTCCTCTTCCGACATCACATAAAATTCCTTGCTGAATCCTGTGCATTCCCAAAACGCTTGCGCCGATGCGTTATCCACGTCGACAAACACCTGGATCGCCACAACGTTTTGGTTTTCCAACCAACTTTTCAGGCTATGAAAAATGGCTTGCCCCGCTTTTTGCTTTCGGTAAGCAGGAACTACGTAAAGCTCATCTACTTGGCCTATGTACTCCTCTGTGAGCATGTCTTTTTTGAGGGAAGCAAGGCCGTAGCCAATCAGTTTTTGCTCGTCGTCAACAGCGATGTGTACCATTCCATACGGAGACTGTACGTAATCAGCCAACTGCTGCCCGATTGCCTCCATCTCTTCTTCGCTCAGCGAGCAATCTGCTGTTTCTTGGGCGTTGTCATTCCATAAACGCACGATTTGGGACAGGTATGGCTGATCTGCTTGCAGTTGCTGGATATGCATGAGTTTGTTTCTCTCCTTGCTGTGTCTTCTATTTTTATTTACTTTCACTTGCGAAATGGAAGTTCCATTCATTATCCCGTCCCGTTCGTGCTGCTAATCAACCTCGGATTTTTTTGGCATGATAGCTCCTTGTTTGCTGAAAAGGGCCTTGCTGGCTGGTGTTCCGGAAGCTAAATCGAACTATTCTAGAAGACGTATGAATAGAAAAAATGCCACACATTACATTGGTTTGGCAGCAGGAACATGTCTCGGCAGTTATCCTCTGCCTTTTAGACTGCTTGCTGGTAATGAAGCTCCGTTCTTTTTCGCCTTGCTTGAGGGCTTGCAGGTATGGTGGATTGTCCCTTTTCGCTATTGATTATGAGCATGCAAAAAGCTTATTCCCTTCGTTGCTTGAGTGGGAATAAGCTTTTCGTGTCGGAACTTCTGGATGGATTTTTCGCGCATCAGCAGGAGCATCCTAGCAAATCGTGATGTATTTTGCGCTAATCTCGTCCGCCAGCCATACTTTTTCATTGCCAAAATAAAAGGCCGTTCCCTCTTCCCATGCCTTTTTCGCGTGAATTTTCAGCAAGACAGGCTTTTCATCTCTTCTTTTCCCGACTTGCAGCGCGGTTTCTGTATCCTCTGACAAATGTACGTATTGCCTGCCTTTTGGCAAGAGGCCGCTTTCCATGATGGAACTTACAAACCGTGTCGCCGTCCCGTGGTACAGCACTTCCGGCGGTTGTTTTTTCTCCTTCGAGATTTTCTGCGGTACGGAGTGACCATACAAGGCCCGGATTTTTCCGCCCGATATTTCATGACGTTTTTTCGCGGAGGCTTCGATCATTTGAAACAAATGCTCTTCCTTAACCTCCCTCCACCGCTTTGCTTCCCTCAATGCTTCCAATAGCTGCTGCACGTCTACCCAGCCGTTCTCATCCAGCTCCAGCTCATATTCGTGCGGGGCGTGCCTGAGGGCGTATGAGAGTTCTTTGCTGAGTTTGTCCAGGTCCATGTGGGGCCTCCTTTTTTGGGGAGTAATTTTGGTGATCAAACAGTCCAATAGCCATCATTCATTATTTATTCGTATCGGACAGTACGTACTTCTTCATGAGTAAGATACTTTTGGAGTCAGCTAAAATCCTTTTGATCAAATCATTCGGTTATCAAATTTTGCATGCTGCAAGTCACAGTATTCAATTCGCTTAGCTGACATGGTCGCTCAATGCCGAAGCGAAGGTAGCCCTAACATATTGCCACTTCATTTCATAGAATCAGTGTAAAAAAAGCCCCATCCGAGCTATTCATTACTCGTTTAGGGCCAGGCACTAGATGGTCGCCAACTATTCCTAACATCCAAAATTTTTAGTATAGATTAGTTTTTTGTAGAGCGGAGTGGCTCATACATATCTGCGACAACCTTGTATGATTCTGCATCAGCTAACTCATAACTTTCACCAATAAACAATTCTTCCCAAAGCCATAAAAAGAAATCTCGTGCATTAGGCGGAAGGTCAAATGGTGGAAGCAGTGATTCAAATACACTTTCAAAATCAACTGTTGGTTTCGTTAAACAATAACTAAGGGCTAATTTTGATTTTCTCTTTACATCTTCCTCAAGATTTTGAAAATATTCTACAAGCGTTTCTCTGATGACTTCTTTATACTGTTCTTCTGTTAGTAATTCAATATTTTTATAATGTTCTATGGCCTCGTCAGCATCAGCTAGCCCCGTTATTGGAACTAAAAAAACAGACAAAAAGTGTGGGTTCACTACCTTCATGTTATACCTCCAAAAATTGATAATTGATTATCTTAACTTAGGGTACAACGTAATCAATTTCCCCTCTCTATACACAGCTTGAACTTTAGTCGTATTGATTATGCTCCCCCCACCTGATAAATACCCTTCCCCAATTATCTCACCCATATCGAAATAGAAAGAGTTTTTTCCAGTTTGCTTAAAAATAGTATCTGCTCGTTGAACAGCATTTAGTTGTTTCTGATGTGTAAGAAAACGAGATGAGTCAACTGCACGACCAATAACTCCATCTGGAGTTACTCCAGTAGTTGCTCTTTGCAATTGTTGGGCAAGCGTTGTTTGCGCGCCATGTCTCGAGAAGAAATGCCCTCCAGCAGTCTGCTCTATTTTCGTTAGCTGCGCCATGGCATTAGATTCAATTTTTGCAGCGATATTCCCCAAATTTTTCAAAGTACCAGCAGCTGCACCCGCTCCAGCCGCAGACACTCCTAGTGTGGAAATGTCCCCTGCTTCTTCCGCCCACTTCTTGCCACCAACGAATCCTACAATCGTTTTAACTTCCTCAACGTATTCCGCTGGTACAACTTCTGCTACACAATCATAAGGAACCTTTCCTGTAGCATCTGCCCATTCTACCGTCTTTTTCGCCCAATAAATCGATGCGTCTTCAAATGTTAAACCAGTAGAATTAACTCTTTCTTGTCCACCAGTTGTAAACTCCAGTTGCTTATGCCCACTTGGATCCACAAACCTCAGCGGATTATTACTCACATACACATACCGATTCAGCGACAACGGATTATCCACTTGCCCCTTATACGTATCCTCCGAAACAAACCGTCCTACCTTCGGATCGTAATACCGCGCCCGCAAATAGTAGAACCCGGTCTTCTCCTCGTACATCTCGCCGCTGTACTGATACGGATTGGACATCGCCTCCGTTTTGGCGGTGAGATTTCCCCACGTGTCGTATGTGTACGTGTTCAGCTCCTGGCCAGTTGCGTCCGAGATTACCACGACATCTCCGTGGCTGTTGTAGTGGTAGTAGCCCTTTTTGCCAGCCGCAGCGTCCTGGCGGAATAGCAGTTCGTTGCCCCAGACGTTGCGCGCCTTGAGCGCGTTGGTTGCGTCCAGTTCTTCGATGACTTTGCCGCTCAGGTAGACGTACTTGGTTTGCGCACCGTTCTCCGTTTTCGTGGCGCGCAGGCCGTCGCTGTAATACGTGTAGGCAGACGTCTCGCCTGTCGTTTCGTTCAAGACGCCGCGCAGGCGGTTGCGCTCATCGAAGGTGTAAGTGAAGCTGCCGGATTCGGTTGGCAAAGTGCCTGCAAAAGCGGAGCGGTTGCCGCGGCCGTCGTATGAGTATTGATTCGTCGTGCCGGGAGCAACTTCCTTGGTCAAGCGGTCGATTTTGTCGTATTCGTACTGAAGAGTGGTGCCGTTGCGCTGGATGGACACCACGTTGCCAAAAGAATACTGGTTCGCTTCATTCCAGACCGCTGCTTGATTTTTCTCGTGCACAACAGTTTGAACTTGCCCGAAAGAATCGATTTTGCGCTTGTTGCTGCGACCGTTCGGATATGCCGCCTTGATTTGCTCTCCGGTATTGTCCACGACATAAGCGTACTCGATTTTTCCCGTCAGTCCGCTGTTGACCTCGATGAGACGACCGGCATGATCATATCGATAAGCGATTGCTGTGCCATCCGGGTACGTCAACGAATCCATGAGATCGTCGCGATCCGTGTAGCCCATTTGGTAGGTGCGTCCAAAAACGGTCTGGCTTTTCAAGCGCTGGAAGGCATCGTAGCTGTACGTGATCTCGCGGTAGTTGCTGGCCGTCGGGGTGATGTCCGCCCCATTGCTGTTTGTTTCTTTCTGGACCAGTGACGTATTCGGAACGTAGTCTTTGGTTTCCAAATTGGTCACGGTACCGGAAGCGTTGCGGGTCATCAGGCTTGCCAACTCGTTAAACGGCGTATATCGATAAGAGTGGCGATTTCCTGTCTTGTCGGTAAATGTGTTCAGCGTACCATTCTGATTAAAATAATAAGATTCGGTCGCACCAGATGGCACGTCCTGCTCGCTCAGCTTCCACGACAGGGCATTGTAATGATTTCTTGTCGTCAGTACCTGATTTTCCGTCACAGTCACCAGATTGCCGAGGGCATCGTACTCGTACTGGTAGCGGTTTTGTTCGGGATCGAGCAGGTTGGTGATGTTGCCGTCATTGGTGTAGCGATACTCCCATGTGCGGCTTTTGCCTGTCTGGTCTGTTTCCGTCTTTTTCGTTACCTGGTCAAAAGCGTTGCGGACGAGCTTGGTCGTCATGCTTTGCACGCCATCCCCAGCCCGCTGGACTTCTTTTTCCAGTTGCCCGTAGCGGTCGTGGTACTGCACAGCTTGCAAGCCGTTTGGCGCCAAGGTCAGGCGGGTGAGCGCCGGCGCATAGCTGGTTCCGTCGTTGACCGTGTTGGCGGTCAAGTACACGGTGGTGCCGACCGGGTCTTTTTTCTGCCAGACGCTGCCGTCAGCATTATAGACGTACGTAGTCGCCCGATTGTTGTCAGCGTACGGAGCGCTGGACAAAAGATGGTTGCCGTCCAGCGAATAGGTGTTGTAAAGCAGCGGGCGCACAGTGCCGTCCGTGCCCAGTTGCGCCTTGTACTCCACTTCCCCGTAAGGCGTGAACTGCGTCACCAGCTTCGTGCTGTCTGGCAACGTCATCGTCACCTTGCGCGCAGAGTCGTCGTAGGCATACGTCGTCGTCCTCGTCTGTTGCTTGCTGGTCACGCTTTCTTTTGTTCGGCGGCCGAGCAAGTCGTACTCGTACTGAACAACAGTGTTATCCGGATAAGCACGAGCGGTCAGGCGGCCGAGTCCGTCATAAACAAAGACGTGGTACAGGCTTTGCTTCTGCCCCGTCGCCACTTCCACCTCCAGGCTCATATCCGCAGGGTACAGGCCCATCGGCTCGTAGGCAGTGATTTTTTGCGTCACGGTTTTCGCATCTGGTCCTGTGCTCGCTTCCGTGACAGAGGTGAGCTGTTTTTTGTCGTTGTATGTGTAGGTGCGGTCTGTTTGCACCACCTTGGCTCCCGCCCCGTCCGGGTAAGAGTCGACGATTTTTTCCGTTGCCAAAAGTCCTTTATCGGTATACGTATACGTTTCCTCGTGAAAATGACTCGGGTTGTCCGCAGCCGTTTTCTTTATGCTCGCTGGCATCCGCAGCCCGGATTGCCAAATCGGCTGGACGTACTCCCGCAACGTCACGTTGCCTTTCGGATCGACCTCTTTGGTCACTTCCCCGTGCGAGTTGTAGCTGTATTCGCTAACTAACGCGTAGCGGCCAAGCCTTGCCTGGACTTTGTCCAGCCGATCGGGATTGGGAGCGAGCAGGAACGCGTAGATGTCCGCATCCGCAGTCATGGAAGCAGGGCGGCCCATGAAGCTGTACACATAAGCCGGTTTTGTATCCCGTCCCCTGTACAAATAGCTGGTGTAGCTCGCCGGCGCGTAGCGGTACGTTTTGCCGTCTTCTGTGAAGGAAAGCTCTCCTTGAATCGTCTCGTTATCTGCTCCGCTGCCCACGTAATTTTTGACCGATTGCAGCACGAAATTGCGATCCAGGTTAGGGGTGTAGCTTTTATCTTCACTTGGCAGCCCGTCCTGCAACGTTCTGGACACGACCAATGCCCCGTCTCTGGCAAGCGACTGCTTGGCAAACCGAACCGATTGCGCTTTGGGCGACTTCCAGATTTCTTTTGTAATGTGCGGATAATACTTCGTATACGAATACCATTCTGTGCCAGGCTGATCGGGATGCGGCGTTTTCGCAAAACGGAAATTGACCGCTGTGACAGGCAAATAGCTGGTGTACGTCAGCGCTTCCTTGTCGTGATAAATCCGGGTCACGCCCCGGTCGAGGAACCCTGGAGCATCCGGCTGGTACAAGCTGTACGTATAGGTCATGGACAAACCTTCGACCGGATAGTTGACTTGCTTGAGCAGCTTGTATTCGACGGTGTTTCTTCTCTCCTTGTCGAGATTCGTATACGCGGTAGATTCCAGGCCGCCGTCGTTGAAGTCGATCACGCCATTCGGCGCAGGGAAGCCATATCCGGCATGCAGATCGAACTCGGCGTTCCCGTATGTTTTCGGATCGAGATAGCTATACTCGGCGACGACCTTGCTCTCTCCCCCCGTGACGCTATGCTCGACAACCCGATCTGTGTTGGTAGCGTAATCTGAGTCGTATTCGAGATGTTTCAGCAGCTTTGTCTCGCTGGCATCCTGATAAACCTTGAGATTGACACCCCCGCCTCGTTCCATGACGATCAGGCGGCCGACACTGTCTGTTATTTCAATCGGCAATCGGTAGTCCTCAGGAATGCGGTAGCGGATGGTATCTCCGTAGGCATTCGTCTTTTTGACCAGGAAAATCCGATACAGCTCATCATTGCGATATTTATGATCCTCGCCAAATTCATACGTGTTGCCATCTACGGACAGCGTCACAATATGTTTCTCGCCAAACTCCCCGGAAGGCTGGCGGTAGGATAACATGCCGGCATTTGGCTTGTACGGCGTATTCACCCATTCCCCTTTGATAGAAGAAGACTCAAGAATCGTCCCGTCTTCCAACGTAAAAATGTAGCGCTTTCCCTCACTTACCGCACCGCATGTATATTTGGAATCATCCGACCGGAACGTGCACTTCGCGTTTTCTTTGGACACTTCCTGAAACTGCGGAAAATTAAAGCTCCACCCTTCCGGCAAACCATCGTTGTTTCCTTGCAGCGGAGCTGTTTTGTTTTTGCCTGATGTGGAAAAGTAAATCCTTTCCGTCATCGCATCCAGCGACGAGTAGCGGCGTTCGACCGTCAAGTCCATGCCATGCTTGCCTTCCAGCTGCACATCCACTTCCTGCACGTTTGCCGCCCGGTACAGCTCGTCCACCGGATTGTCCGTATTGGTGCGCTGGTATTTGTAGGTCAAGCCTTCCGTTTCAAACATGGCATCGGGGATGCTTGCCAGTGCAGACGCGGTTTGTGTGGCAGGCGCTGCGCTTTCTGTCGCTTTCGCCTTACCTGCTGGCGAGAGCGCTTTTTTCGCCGCAGCCACCTCCTTGCCTTTTTCGTGCAAAGCGACAACCTGTGGCGCATACGCAGCCAACTGCTTTTTCTCGGCTGCGGTTAGGCCGTCCATCTTCTTCTGGAACGCCTCGTCCAGCCATTGATACTTGTCGACCTGTTCGTTATGCGACAAAAACTGGTCGAGCTGCGGGTACACATACGCCGCAAGTTGCAACAATTTTCTGTCATCAGTCTGGTACAACTGCCAGACACTTTCGGCTGAAAGCGGCCCCCACTCCAGCTTCATGACCTCTGCCTTTGTGTAGGTCGGCTGCTCATCCGGCTGCTTTTCCTTTGCTCCCGCTCCGGCCTGCAAAGCAGCCTGATAAGCGGAAAGCCATTTCTTCGTCGTGGCGCTTTCATCCGCAGCGCGGGAAGCTGCCTGCTTCGGCAAAAGATTCGCCTCGGCAACAGCGATGTTCGGCATGAGCAGCGAACTGGTCAGCACGACGCTTGCTATCTTTTTGATCCAACGATTGTGTCGCATCGTATCCCTCCTCTTATTGATGAATGAGTTTGCGTGTGAGATTTCCGTTTCCGTCATACGTATACTCGGCCAAAACCTTGCCGTTTTGCTTGATTTGTACAAGCTGCCCTTTGGCGTTGTAGATGTATTCCACTCCCAAATAACGGGCTGCGAGTCGCGCATGCACCGCGCCGTTTCCTGCCGCTGACAGGACGACATAATAGTCTTGTCCCTTTTGCATGGACAGTCGCACCTTGGAAAATGGCGGCTGATCCCCGTCGTCATTGGCGGCAATCAGGCGCGTGCCCGCGTAATCCTCATAGACGGCGAGCTGCGTATTGCTTGTCCCTTCCGCCGGATTGTCGCCGTAAAAGCTCGTATACAGCTCGAAGCTGCCTGAGGACGGCGGTGTAAACTTCACGATTTTTTTCGCGCCTGCCCCAAGATTGACATCTTTGGGAGCATTCATGAAAAACGGTTCCGTGTCGGAAAACTCAATGGCAAACGGGCCTACTACCACGTCCGCATCCATCCCCGCTACCTTGGCTTTCGGGATGGTGACGAACAAGTTCTGGACGCTGTGCTTGCTCTCGTGCGTGGCTGCTTTCCCCGCAAACTGAATCGTCAGCATCGAGTTGCTGTTCCTTGTGACAACTGGCGTAAGTCCAGCCGGAACGTTGCTGACAGACACGGCACTCGCTGCGTCCGAAGTCAAAATTCCGTTGCTGATCGTGACGACCTGTTGTTCCGCGAGGCTGCCGTCGTTTGCAGCCGCTTCATGCAGCACAGGCGAAGCCACCGTTGCCTTCGTATCCAGCGCCGCTGTCAATCGGGCGTGAACGCCTTTTTGCTTGTCGTAAGAAGAAACCCACACAAAATACGTCACTCCCGCTTCCAGCGGTGTGTTGATTTCCGAAAAAAGCGCGCCCGGAGTCGCTTCGTCATTGATTCTCACCACTTGCTGCAGCTTTTCGTCGCGAGACACGAGCAGAACGGTATCGAACAGCGGCCCAAATCCGCCGTACGGACTTGTGTACAGCCGATAGTTGCCTGTTACAGGAGCCGTGAAGCGGTAAGCCGGCACTTCTCCGGCGGGCAAACTGATATCGACAGGCTGATTGAGCGCAAGCACCGCCTTCACATCGCTGAGCAAAAGCGTGTATTCCGCAGTTTCGCTAAAGTGACGGTCCATGCTGAACACGGAAAAATAATACGTCTTGTTCGGCTCGATCTGGAACGTAATGATCTCGTCTTGCCCCAGTGTCGGCTTCATGCTGGTGCCGATCGCCTTGTTTGGCGCTTCAATCACAACCAGGTCGTAGTTCACGTCGTCAGGAACATACAAGGTAACCGTTGCCTGTCCGCTTTGCGCTCCCGAATCGTAGCGATAAATATCGGTGTCTTGCTTCCACGACAGCTTGGAATTGTACATATTTCCTCGCGTAATCGGGTAAGCACTGCCAACATCGTCGTTCGGCTCAAACGGGTCCAAGACGGCGGCGGCAGTAGCAGTAGCATTGACAGCAGCAGCATGCAATTTCGCCTGCTTCGCACTGTTTTTTCCCATCCTGGCAGCGGATAACTCTGGCATGAGCTGCTCCCAGTAGGCATCTGCCTTTTCGTTGTACGTCTCAACCAATTCGGCAAGCGGTGTTTTTTGAACCGACAGCTGATTTTCTACAGCCGCTTGCTTTGCAGCCCGTTCCATTTGACCAGGCGCTTCCTTAATTTGATGAAGCGCTTTGGCCTGCTCGAACAGCCTGGACGCTTCCTCGCCAATTTGCTTGGCAAGCGGCTCGTTGTTCTTCTTGGTAGCGACCTCCTGAAAAAAGTCGAGCGTCTGCGAAAGCTTCAACAACTCCTGATCCAGCTGGTAGATGTCAGCCAGTGGATCTGCTGCTGCCGTAACCGCCCTTCCCGGAAGGCAAACGACTGTGATTACAGCCAGCAGTAACAGCAGCACAAACGATTTTTGTTTCATGTGTCCTCACCTCTTCCTTTTGGCTTTCGTTTTGCTTTCGTGGTTTCTCTGCCCCCACTGCGCTGCGTCTCTGCGTTCGTACGCTGGCGCAGACACTTTTTCGTTCAACGTGTCCACCTCCTTTCATAATCAGAACGTTCGTTCTTATTTTCGTTTGTATAAGCATCTTAATGTACAAAATACTTGTATGTCAAATGAAAAATACAATATTTTCATACATACTTTTTTTCTTTCTTGTCTTTTAGTACAATATAGTTGTACATCTGTAACGGAAGGACTGGCGCTCATGCTATCTCAGCGCTTACGCACAGCTCGCAAAGCGAAAGGTCTGACTCAGGAAGAGCTGGCCGAACGTGTCAGCACGACCAAGGGCACGATCAGCAACTACGAAAATAACCACAGCACCCCTCCCAATGACATGCTGATGCAGCTGGCAGATATTTTGGAGGTTACGACCGACTGGCTTCTGGGACGAACCGAAGACGGCGCTGTTTATGTGGCTTCTTCGTCTGCGCAGACAGGCCAGCGTTCACTGGACGAGCTGTTGCAGGAGAGAATCGACGACCCGGACGACTACTATTTTCTCGATGGGTATCTGGAAGCTTCTGAAGAAGAAAAGAAAGAAATCCGCCGCTACTGGTACGACCTGAAAAAGCAGTGGAAAGCTCGCCAGGTACGCGAATCACGCCCGCCTTCCCTGTTTGACATCACGGAAGAGCTGAAAAAAAAATAACCCCACAGAGGGGTTTTCTTTTCGAGACAAAACAGAACGTACGTTCCAATTTTTCAGGAGGTTCCTGATGCACTTTTCCCTTTTACAAGAAATCGGCAAACCGCAAACCTGGCTGGAAAGCCGCGTCTATCTTTTGCTGCGCCACCATGGCATGGAGCTGCCCGAACAAATCAATCTCGCGCAACTGTGCGAAACATATGGCATCGAAATCCATTTCATCAACGGCCGCAGCCGCGCCCACGCCCATCCCAGCTTGCCGAATCGCTACATCATCGCGGTAGATGAACGTCTCGACCCTGCGACCCAGCGGGTAAAAATCGCGCATGAGCTTGGGCACCTGCTCCTGCATGAAGGAGTACAGCCGCAGTCCAGCGAATGGATGATCGATTGGCAGGAATCGCAGGCGAATCATTTTGCCGAGCACCTTTTGCTTCCGCTCTTCATGATGGGCTCTGTACTGGCGGATTGCTCCCGCTACCAGGCACCTGTGCTGTTGGCCAGCCGCTTTCAGGTCCCGCTTGCTCTCGCGCGCACCCGCTTTGACCGGATTCTCAGCCGCCTGTACGCCAAAGGCTTTCCCGTCTACGATTGATTGATAGACCGTCCAGGCATTTTTGACCATCTTTTCGGAGGCGATTTTTCGTGAAACGAATCTTTATAGCGGGAGACGCTTACAGCAGCCGTTTTTTCGAGCTGCCACTCGACCAGGATGAGGAATTGTCGCTGCGTCCGTCCATTGAAGTGGCGAGCTATCACGTGGCGCGATTCGCTTTGATCATGCAAGATGACGGTCTTTCCGGCCTCGGCATTTTTCCCGGAGACGCTTTGCTTATTTCCGACTTCTCCATGGAACCGATCAAAGACAGGCCCGTCCTGATCAGGCAGGAAGGCCAGTTTCTCGTCCGCATCGCAACAGATGTCAATCCGGTAGAATGCTTGTTTACGACCACGCGTCCGACAGACGAACCGCTCCTGTTACCTTCCGAAAACATCCGGATTACCGGAGTCGTTTCCGGCATTATCTCTCTTTCGGGGAATGACGTCTGACAGGAGCCAATCCTTGATCGCCGCTACTGTTTGCTGCCACTGCTCCTGCGGAGTGATGGCAGCAGGCTGGTCGCCTTCCTGCGCGCCATAGCTGCCGAACTGCGCGTGATTGCCGCCCTCGATTGTCATGAATACCGCATTCTCCGGCAAAAATGCCTTGCTGGCCGCAAACTTTTCCCGATTCACCACGCCATCCCGCGATCCGAGCAAGGACAAGACGGGTATTTCCGCTTTTTGCAAATCTCCCCGTTTGTCCGGATAAGCTCCCAAAAAGAAGACGCCATCGATCCGATCGAGGTGTTGGACCGCAAACCGGGCTGCCATGGCTCCGCCCAAAGAGTGCCCGCCGATCACAAACGATTGCTTGGGATATGCTTTCAACACTTGATTGGCTCGCTCGACATCGCTGATAGCCAAATTCAGCGGCATTCTCGCTACGAATACCCGATATCCGGAACCAGCCAAAGCTCGTGCCAGCGGTGCATAGCTCTCCGATTTGACCAAAGCGCCTGGATACAAGATCAGCCCTGGCTCCCGGGCTTCCCCGCCTTCAAAAGCAATCCAGTCCCCCGTATCGATAACGGTGATGCCTTCGCCGCCCTGCATCGCATCTTTGGCAGCCTGATCGTGCTGGTAAGGACGCAAATACCAGATCGCCGTACACGCTCCTACAAGCAAAAGCAAAACCAGTGCCCTGCGCCATATTTTCCGTTTGCGACTCATCCCGCCACCTCGCTTCCGGTCCCTTGTTACCTGCTTCTTATTATGCCTCCATTTTCCTTTCCATGTACGTCATTTGCATTTGCGGATTCGCGGGCTACACATACTGAAAGCATGACGCTTCCCATGCCGTAAAACGTTTGCTACAACGATGGCAGCGACAGCAGATCGTGGGCTTCTCCCTGCTCTTTTGCCCAGACATGAAAAAAGGCGCAGTCTGTTTCTCTGCCCCTTTTCCTTCGCTCATTTTTTCTCCTTTTGCCGCTCCCGAAAACGGCGTACCTTCATCAGATTGCCGCACATTTTATCGTCGCACCAGCGCCGCACCCGGTTCCGGCTTTCATCGTAGAACACCCAGCAGCAGTCCTCGTTGTCGCAAATCTTGATCCGCTCCAGATGGGACGGAAGCAACAGCGTGGCAAAAGACCCGGCGATCCGCGCCATGACCAGTGGCCATCCTTCAATCGCGCTATGCCATTCCTGCGCATAAGTTGCTTCCTCTTCACCAGGCACGACGCGAACGTAAAACGGAGCTTTTGCCAGCGTCTCGTTCAGCTGCTCCAACTCCTCTTGCAGCAATGCCTCCCCGCTGACCACCTTTTCCAAAAGCATTCGCATATACTCGCGAAATTGCACAAGAACAGCGACGGTTTCCTCGTCAAGCGGCAGCGGTGCCTGCAATTGGTGCTCTTGCAAAAACCATTCCTGCCATTCCCGCTTTGCCAGGCGATTTTCCTTGCGGCCTGTCCCGCGCCAGTCACGCCAATCGCTGTTTAAAAAATCGATGCATAGCCATTGCACACTTCTCTTCCCCCATCTATTTTCGCTTCTTGTAGGTAACACCAACATATGGTAAGATCATCTTGTAACCACCAAAATTCATTTTGAACGTTACAAACTTCTTCTTATTACCATTATAGCGCTTCACCAATCTGTTTGACAGACGAGGAGGAAACACATGAATCGGATGGAATTGCTTGTTCATGAATGGGAGTGCACGTATGACAAAGAAGATTGGTATCCACCGCTCAAGCACGCCCTGGATGGCGTGACCGTGGCCCAAGCCAGCTGGCGTCCCGAAGGAGAGGCAGCGAACACGATCTGGGAAAATCTCAGTCATCTGCTCTATTTCAAAGAGCGTTTGCTGCACCGTCTATCCGGTACGGATTTTCCTGGTACGGCTGAGACGAACGATGACACCTTCCAACCATCCGGAGCGCCAGACGACGAAGCAGCTTGGCAAGCGGCGGTGCAGCGCATGGAAGAAGTACATCGCGGCATTCATGAAAAGCTCCGCTCCCTTTCCGACGATGCATTCGATCAGCCGCTGCCCACCATCTCCATCGGGCAAAGCGTGATGAGCATCATTTTGCACGACGCTTTTCATACGGGACAAATCGTGCAAATCCGCAAGCTGCAAGGCTCTTGGCCTGCGCGCAGGTCATTTTTGTAGCCCTTGCTCCCACTCTAGCAATATTTTGCAGCATAACTTTTTTCATTGATTAATAACGATCAATCTTATATAGTTGATAAATAAATCAACTTCATACATGTTATCCTCATCTTTCACGGTGAGGGTAGAGGTCGCGGCTTTTATGTCATCCTGTACGAGATTCAGAAGAAATCTATGACTCCAGGAAAGGGAAAAGCCGCCGAAGCTCATATCGCATCTCTGTGCGCGTGGGCTGGGGCTGTACCCGAAAGGGACAGAACTGTCACGTTTGCTTGCCGGGCAAGCGTGGTGTGCTATCTTCAGTGAAGGCTTGGTGGGGATTGGATGATACCGCCCTATGCCGTTTTTGGCTATTGGCGGTTTTTTCGTTTCCGACCGACCTTCTCAAAATCTTCGAAAGGTCGTGCAAGCATCTTATGTCACAGAATCAACTGCAACGTGGTTTGAAAGCCCGCCACCTGACGATGATCGCCATCGGCGGCTCCATCGGTACGGGCTTGTTCCTGGCGAGTGGAGGCTCGATTCACGAAGCCGGACCAGGGGGCGCTTTGGTCGCCTACATCGCTATCAGTATCATGGTTTACTTTTTGATGACCAGTCTTGGGGAAATGGCCGCCTTCATGCCTGTATCCGGCTCCTTTTCCACCTACGCCACCAGATTCGTCGACCCGTCACTCGGCTTCGCGCTTGGCTGGAATTACTGGTACAACTGGGCAATTACGATTGCGGTCGAACTGTCAGCCGCAGCTCTCATTATGAAATACTGGTTCCCGGATACTCCCGCCATTTTGTGGAGTGCCTTGTTCCTCGTCCTTATGTTTGCTCTTAATCTGTTGTCTGTCAAAGGCTACGGCGAATCCGAATACTGGTTTGCCTTGATTAAAGTAGTCACCGTCGTCGTCTTTATCATCATTGGTATTTTGATGATCTTCGGCATTATGGGTGGCGAAGCAGTCGGTTTCCAAAACTTCACCAAAGGCGATGCACCGTTCAATGGCGGCTTCATGGCGCTTCTCGGCGTCTTCATGATTGCCGGGTTCTCGTTCCAGGGAACCGAGCTTGTAGGGGTGGCCGCTGGTGAGAGCGAAGACCCTGCGCGCAATATCCCGAAAGCGATCCGCCAGATTTTTTGGCGCATCTTGCTCTTCTACATTTTCGCAATCCTGATTATCGGGTTGCTCGTTCCTTACGACAATCCGAATCTGATCAGCGGTGATATTACCGATATTGCCATCAGCCCGTTCACGATCGTCTTTGAAAAAGCCGGCTTTGCCTTCGCCGCCTCTGTGATGAATGCGGTCATCCTCACCTCCGTGCTGTCTGCCGGCAACTCCGGCATGTACGCATCCACCCGCATGCTGTGGGTGCTGGCGAAGGAAGGAAAAGCGCCAAAATGGTTTGCCAAAGTCACTCGCAACGGCGTCCCGATCAATTCCTTGATCATGACGGCTGCCATCGGTGCGCTGGCGTTTCTGTCTTCCCTGTTTGGAGATGGCGAGGTGTACGTATGGCTTCTGAACGCATCCGGCATGTCCGGGTTTATCGCTTGGCTCGGCATTGCCATCAGCCATTACCGCTTCCGCAAAGCGTACCTGGCACAAGGCCGCGACCTGCGTGAGCTGCCATACCGGGCGAAGCTGTTCCCGTTTGGCCCGATTTTCGCCTTTATCATTTGCTGCGTCGTCATTGTCGGCCAAAACTACTCGGCGTTTATCGGCGGCGAGATTGACTGGAACGGCGTGTTCGTCTCCTATGTTGGCTTGCCGCTGTTTTTGATCGTCTGGCTTGTCTACAAGTATACGAAAAAGAGCAAGCTTGTTCCGCTCCATAAAGTAGATTTCAGCATGGACGAAAAATAAATAGCTTTGCCAAACAAGTCATTGCAGGCTCCCTCACGTCGAGGGAGCTTTTTCTTTGTTTCATTTTATTTTTCCGATCAACTTTCTTATGCTTACATATTGACGAATGTAGACTGGAAATATATACTGTTCATGAAAATTTGATAATGAGAATCGTTATCGACAAACTCTTTTCCTATTCCCAAGGAGGCCCCATAATGAAGTCCAGGTTATCGAAGCATCTCTACAGCACTACACTGGTTGCCGCGCTTCTTGCAGGCAATACTCATTTGGCTATGGCCGCTCCTGCAGTCGTTGCAGCCGCAGAACAAACCCAGACCGCTCCTCTGTCTCTTCACGGTGCGATCGAACAGGCATTGAAAACCAGCATCGATCTTGAGCTGCTGCAAATAGATTACGATGTTACGGAATATGAAACGCTCTATACGCTGCGAGAAAAAGCGGCCATCCAGCTCGAAAACGTCAATACGCTCGATGATGCCAAGAAAAAATACGAAGACGCTGCCAAAGCGAGAAAAGACCTGGCGCTTAGCGAAGTCACTTTGAAAACCTCAAAAAACAATTTGCAGTTGCAAGTGCAAAAAGCGTATTTTGAAGTCTCTTCTCTGGAAGAAAAGATCAAGCTGCAAAAGCAAAGCATCCAACGCCAATACTGGTCAGAGAACGACGAAGCGAAAGAAAAGCTGTCCGCTCTGGAAACCAGCTACAAGCAGGCATTGGCCAAACTCAACGATCTGCTGAACGAAAAAAAGGACAAGTCCTGGCGCTTGGAAACCCGCGAGCTGTCCGCACCGCTTGTTGCCACTCTGGAAGAAGCCAAAGCGCAAGCCTATAAAAAGCGGCCTGACATGATGAAAGCTGTCGCCGAGAAAGATTTTGCCGAAGTCAAAGTTAACTACACGAAAGATTACACGCCCATCAGCACCTATAAAGGCAAAGTAGCCGTCAAGCAATTGCGCAAGTCCGACCTGGTGCTGGAACGACTGAAGCAAAAAGTCGATCAGGAAGTAGCCGACTCTTTCGAAAAGGTCGCCGCGGCGAAAAAAGCATTGGCTGAGAGCGTCCTTGCCAAAAACGAAGCAGCCAAGCAATACCAGCAAGCTTTGTCGGATTACACCAGTCAAAAAGCAGCCTTGAAAGACTTGATCGAAAAAGAAGCAAGCCTGTTTGCAGCAGAAACCAAAGCATCTGAATCGCTCTATCAATACAACCTTGCTGTCAGCACATTGGATCAATCGATCGGTTTCTAATATTTCGCTTCACGTAATATTTTTTCGTCATTTTCCCTCCTTTTTATCTGATGAATTAGGCAGCAAGCTCCAGACTGCCTTTTATATAGATCAGCGGCTCTCTCCTCTTTACTTTTGACCAAGCTCATAGCAAGAAAGGCGTCCGCTATCTGGATGCCTTTCTTGCTGCACGCTGCCTTTACACAAAATTTGTAAATTATTTAAACTCTTTGATTGATAAATGATGTTTTCTATCATTCCAACTCTCGATTTCGTATTGACGAACATCAGGTTGGAAATATATACTGTTCATGAAAATTGATAATGATTATCGTTTTCATTACTCATGAAATGAAGGAGGCTTTGTAAATGAAGTCCCGGTTGTCCAAACATCTTTACAGCACCACACTGGTCACTGCTCTTTTTGTCGGCAGCTCGCACCTGGCTCTGGCAGCCCCTCTCGCAGCGGCGGTGGAACAAACAGCAGTAGCTCCCCTCTCTCTCGATCACGCTGTTGAGCAAGCATTGAAAAACAGTGTTGACCTGGAACTGGCGAGACTCGATTACGAAACCACTCGCTATGAGTCTCTCCTGACCCTTCGAGACACAGCGGCAATCAAAAAGGATGACGTCAATTCGCTGAGTGAAGCTTCTGACAAGTACGGAGATGAAGCTGAAGCGAAAAAAGATTTGCTCGTCGGTGAAGCTTCCTTTGCCACCAAGCAAAACGCTCTGCGCCTCGATGTCCAAAAAGCATATTTTGAAGTTCGCGCCCTGGAAGAAAAAATCAAGGTGCAAAAGAAAAGCATCCAGCGCCAATACTGGGCCGATGACAATGACGCCAAAGACAAGCTGTCCGCTCTGGAAAGCAGCTACAAGGAAGCATTGGCCAAGCTCAACAGCTTGCTGAATGAAAAACAGGACAAAGAGTGGTTGCTGCAAACGAGCGCACTGACC
Source organism: Brevibacillus sp. FSL K6-0770 (assembly GCF_038000275.1). Classification (NCBI taxonomy): domain Bacteria; kingdom Bacillati; phylum Bacillota; class Bacilli; order Caryophanales; family Paenibacillaceae; genus Brevibacillus; species Brevibacillus sp. FSL K6-0770. The sequence goes on along the minus strand of NZ_JBBOBQ010000001.1, from coordinate 1,104,678 downwards.
TCTGCCCCGCTGAATACAGTGGAAGAAGCTCTTGCTCTGGCCTACCAAAAACGCCCTGACATGATCGAAGCCGAAGCGAAAAGAGAGTACGCCCAAATCAAAGCCGATTTTACGGCAGAATACTCCGCGGGAAGCACATATAAAGGAAGAATCGCGCGCAACGACCTGCGCAAAGAAGAGCTGCTGCTGCAAAGCCTCAAACAAAAAGTGAGTCTGGAAGTCAGCGATTCCTACGAAAAAGCGGCAGCTGCCAAAGCTGCACTGACAGCAAGCAACGCTGCCAAAGAAGAAGCTGCCAAACAATACGAACAAACTCTTTACGATTACGCCAACAATAAAAAAGGCTCTTTGAATGACCTGATCGACAAAGAAGCAGAATTATTCGAATCCGAAACCAAAGCTGCCGACGCTCTTTATCAATACAATCTGGCTGTAAGCGCCTTGAATCAATCTGTTGGTTTCTAAAACTTCGCAATACGAAATAATAATTTCATTTTTTCCTATACGACCATTCCCATTGTTGTAACAGGCTGCTCCTATCAACCAGCCGCCTTTTCTACCATATACATGCATACCATTTTCGGTCGCAGCCAGCTGCGGCCACTCCCATACGAGCAAGGCTTCATTCAGAAGATGAAGCCTTGCTTTTCATATGGGGCAAGCTTTCTTTCGTGAAGCGAATCCATTCGCGCGTCGCATACGAGAGATAGGCGTTTTTGCGCCAAATCATCCCGAGGTGCCATCGGATCGTCGGATTGACCAGCGCAAGACTGTGAAAACGGCGCGGGTCCAGCTCCCGGCAGATCGTTTGGGGCAGCAAAGTAATCCCGACATTGGCTGCCACCATTTCCGAGAGAAAGTCCCACTGGGAGCTTTTGTACATGACCGCAGGGTGAAAGCCGACTCGCACGCACTCGTCAATAATCCGGTTGTGCAAGGAAAAGTCTTCGTGAAACAGCAAAAAGCGCTCCTGCGCAAGCTCGATCAGCGATACCTCCTGCTGCTCGGCCAATGGATGAGTCGGGTGAACCACGACGCGAATCTGCTCGTTGACGAACGAGTACGACTCAAAAAGCGCTTCATCTGTCGGCAGCAAAACGACACCGCTGTCCAGCATCCCCGATGCGACATCAGCCTCCACTTTTTTCGAACCGACTTCCAGCAGCTCCAACTCGATCCCCGGATACTGCTCGCAAAACTTCCCGATGACTTTTGGAAAAAAGCTCGCTCCTACCATCGGCGGCAGCCCGATGCGAATTTTTCCGCGCTTTAGCTCCATCAAATCTGCCAACCTGATTTTCATGTTCTCGAACGATTTCACCATGACTTCCGCCTGGGAGAACAAAACCCATCCCGCATCGGTCAACGTGATGCGCTTTCCGACCCGCTCAAACAGCTCTACGCCAATTTCCTCCTCCAGATTGCGCACCATCTTGCTGATCGTCGGCTGGGTAATATACAGCGACTCTGCCGCCTTGGTGAAGCTGCTATGCCGCGCTACCTCCAAAAAGTATTGCAAATGGCGAATGTCCATCCGCTCTTCGCTCCGTTTCTTCTATAGATAAGATGAATGTTACTCATTCTATATATGCATTTTACCTATGAAAAAAGCTGATGTACACTTTTCCCAAAGGGAGAGGACCATCATGAAAAGACTGATTATCATCGCGGGGCAAGTAGCATTTTTCATTCTCATGTCTGTTTTGATGAACCTGCTTGTTTCTGCGCTCGGCTGGAAAATCCCCGGCAGCATCCTGGGGATGTTTGTTGTGTTTTTCTTGCTCCAGGCCAAAATTTTGCGGCTGGAATGGATTGAAACCGGAGCCGCATGGCTTTTGGCAGAGCTGTTGTTGTTTTTTATTCCGCCGTCTGTCGGCATTGTCTCGTACCAAAGCCTGATGCTGCATGAAGGGCTGCAAATTGTTCTGATTATCGTGATCGGCACTGCGTTCGTCATGGTCTGTAGCGGCTTGATCGCCCAAAGCATCTCGAAGCGGAAGGGGCATACACGCTCATGATGACCGGACTGATTGGCTTTTGGCTGACTATCGTCATTTATTTGACGGCCAAACGGCTTTATCGCTATAGACCGATTATGCTCTTTTCGCCTATCTTGTTCACACCGCTTCTGCTGGTTGTCCTGCTGCTGTGCGCCCAAATCCCTTACGCTGATTACAACGAAGGGGGAAAATGGCTGGCGTACATGCTCCAGCCTGCGACTATCGCCTTTGCTGTGCCACTCTACAAGCACTATCCTTTATTGAAGAAACACGCGGCACAAATCATGATCAGTGTCGTGTCCGGCTCGGCGGTGGCCGTCATCTCCTCCGCTGTGCTCGCTTTGCTTTTGCATACCGATCAGCAAGTGCTCTACAGCCTTTTGCCGCGTTCCATCACGACGCCAATCGCCATGAACGTATCGCAAATGATCGGGGGCGTTCCTTCGATTACCGCCGTGCTCGTCTTGATGACCGGAGTGCTCGGTTCCATCATCGGGCCGTACATCATTGCTTACTTGCGGATTTCCGATGATATCGCGCGCGGTGTCCTGCTGGGCACAAGTGCGCACGGCGCAGGGACGTCCAAGGCGTTTGAGATCAGTCCGATCTCAGGCACTGTCTCCAGTATTTCCATGATCGTAGCTGCGCTTGTCACACAGCTCGTCGCCACGATCGTCATGTCGTCATAAATTTATCCGAAAAAGCAATGCTGCTGCCTCACAAGCAGCAAGCTCCTGCCGAACATAAAAAAAGAGGACAGCGCTACTGGCACTGTCCTCTTTGCTGTTTTCCTCGCCAGCCCTACTGCAATCGTCCCATCAGGCGCTCCATCCGATCCAGCGCCTTTTTCAACTGCTCCATGGACGTCGCATACGAGCAGCGAATGTGGCCTTGTCCGCTCTCGCCAAACACGTCTCCCGGCACGACTGCCACTTTCTCCTCCATGAGCAGCTTTTCGGCAAACTCGGCGGAGCTAAGTCCTGTTGCCGTCACAGATGGGAAGGCGTAAAACGCTCCATCCGGTTCATGGCACGTAAGTCCGATCTGGCGGAAGCCATCGACTACGTAATTGCGGCGCTGACGGTAGCTCTCGATCATTCGCTCCATATCGGCGCGGCCATGGCGCAACGCTTCGAGCGCAGCCATCTGGGCCATCGTCGGCGCACACAGCATCGTGTACTGGTGAATTTTCAGCATGCCCGCGAGCAGATCAGGTGTGGCACACACGTAGCCGAGCCGCCAGCCTGTCATGGCAAACGCTTTGGAAAAGCCGGAAATCAGGATCGTCCGCTCTTTCATTCCCGGCAGAGCCGCGATGCTGTCATGCATCCGTCCGTACGTCAGCTCTGCATAAATCTCGTCGGAAATCACCAGCAGGTCGTGCTTTTCAATAATCGGCAGAAGCGTCTTCCACTCCTCTGCTGTCATCGTGCCCCCTGTCGGGTTGTTCGGGTAGCAGAAGATGATCGCTTTCGTGCGCTCCGAAATATTCGCTTCCAGCTCTTGCGGCGTCAGCTTGAATTGGTTTTCCATCGTCGTTTTCAAAAACTTCGGCACGCCGCCAGCCAGCCGGATGACAGGCTCGTAGGAGACGTAGCACGGTTCTACTACCAGAACTTCATCACCCGGATCGAGAATGGCACGCAAGGCGATATCAATCGCTTCGCTCGCTCCTACGGTTACGAGAATCTCCGTCTCCGGATGATAGCTGACCGAGAAGCGCTCCTCCAAATACTTTTGAATCTCGACGCGCAGCGGGAGCATGCCCGCATTGGAAGTATAGGCAGTGTGTCCGCGCTCCAGCGAGGAGATAGAAGCTTCGCGCATGCGCCAAGGTGTGACGAAATCCGGCTCCCCAACCCCGAGCGAGATGACCCCTTCCATCGATGCCGCCAGATCGAAAAAGCGGCGGATGCCCGATGGCTTCAAAGATGCGACTGTAGACGACAAGCGATTTTTTTTGACTGTCAATTGTGTACTCACGGCGTAACCACCATCCTGCGATCTTCGTCACGATCTTCCAGCTCAATGCCATCGTGCTTGTAGCGTTTCAAAATAAAGTGCGTCGCTGTCGATACGACAGAATCGAGCGTTGACAGCTTTTGCGATACGAAGGTAGCGACCTCTTTCATCGTCTTGCCTTCCAAAATGATCGACAAATCGTAGCTGGCGCCAGACATCAAGTAGACGGCCTTCACTTCAGGGAAGCGGCAAATGCGTTCGGCTACCTCGTCAAATCCGACATCGCGCTTGGGCGTCACTTTGACGTCGATCATGGCGTTGACGTAAGGATGATCCTCCACGCGCTCCCAGTTGACCAGCGCCGGATATTTCACGATCACCTTTTCTGCCTCCAGCTCGGCAATCGCCTGTTCGATTACCTCCGTAGGCTCTGCCAGCATTTTGCCGATTTGCTCGGCGCTCATGCGGCTATCTTCTTCCAAAAGGTGCAACAGCTCCCTTTGCTTCAAGCGATCCATTCCCCACCACTCCTATCTCTTTTTGGCCAAAATCAAAAAGCCCCAGCAACCTGATCCATGCTTTCATGAATCGGGTTGCTGAGGCGAAGGTATCGCGGTACCACTCAGCTTTTTTGCCTCTCTCGCAAAAGGCAAACTCGTGCAGTCTTGTCAAAAAGACATGCGCCCCGTAACGCGGGGAAAACGCTGCTTTCTACTGAACCGTTCAAAAGCAGGGCTCCAAGGTGGCTTTCAAAAAGAGTTCGCGGCCGCCCTCCCAGCAATCAGGCAGCTCTCTGGTCGTCAAATCCCTTTTTTACTTTCCTTTTCACAGCCATGTATTTGTGTGCGTATTGTTGTTTGCTTGAATGTCTCAGATTATAAAAAGGTTTTTCGTTATTGTCAACTGACAACTTCATGGGTGGAAAGTCCGATTTCTATGGCATAATGAGAACAAACATGAAAATTTTGGCGAGAATCCAAGCCTATTGTAAGTGGGGAATCACATGAAAAAAAGCATCGGCGTCATCGATCTCGGCTCCAATACAGCCAGATTGGTCATTTACGAGCAAGACGATTCGGGAATGGTAGCAGAGATAGACAATATCAAATACAGCTTGCGATTGAGCAACCACCTGCGTGCGGGCAGACTGGACGAGGAAGGCGTTGCCAAAACTTTGACAGCGATGCGCCAGTTCAAGAAACTGCTGGACGCGCGAAAAGTCACCCAAGCCATCGGAGTTGCCACCGCAGCAGTTCGCCAGGCGGAAAACGGCCGGGAGCTGACAGCGGCGATCGAGCGGGAAAGCGGCATTTCCATGCGTGTATTAAGCGGCAAGGAAGAGGCGCGATACGGCTATCTCGCCGTCTTGAACAGCATGCCTGTGGACGAAGGAATCACCATCGACATCGGCGGCGGCAGCACAGAGGTTACTTACTTCCGCGACCGCCAGCTGATCGAAAGCCACAGCTTTCCATTCGGCATCGTGACATTGACCAGTCAATTTTTCCGCGAAGAGGTTCCGAGTGAGGAAGAATTTGCGCAGCTTCGCACCTTTTTGGCCGATTCGCTTGCCACTTGTCCCTGGCTTGCCAACCGCCAATGTCCCGTCATCGCTATCGGCGGCACAGCGCGCAATCTGGGCAAAATTCACCAGCGCCAGGTTCACTACAGCATGGACAGCCTGCACCATTACCCTATCCAGGCAGATGCGGTAACGAACATTTTGAACGCCCTGCGCAGGCTGCCGCTGGAAGAACGCCGACAAATCCCTGGCGTATCCAAAGACCGCGCCGATGTCATTCTCGCGGGCATGGCGGCTTTTGAAAGCTTGCTTCACTACGCGCAAAGTGATTGCCTGCTCGTAAGCAACAAAGGGCTGCGTGACGGGGTGTTGTACGAAACCGTCTGGGGTGAACAGCCGCCTGCCTCGACCGCCATCGTCCGGGAGCGCAGCGCCTTGCAGTTCATGAACCGCTACCAGGTTGACCAGCCGCATTCGCGCCATGTGCGCGACCTGGCTTTGTCGCTGTTTGACCAGTTGCAACAGCATGCGCTCCATTCGTTCAGCGGGTTCGAGCGACAGCTTTTGGAAAACGCCGCCCTCCTGCATGACACCGGACGCACGATCAACGTCTACGAAGCTTCCGAGCATACTTTCTACCTGCTGTCCAACGTGCTGATGGCAGGCTATACCCATCGGGAACGGCTGCTGCTCGCCATGATTGCGTCCTATAAAACAAACAAGCTGGCGCAGAACCAGATTGCCCGTCATCCGGATTTGCTCGGCAAGCAGGACAAAAGTCTCGTAGAGAAGCTGGGCCATTTGCTGCTTTTTTCCAGAGTGCTGGATCGCTCGATGACCCAGGCGATCAGCGCCGTTCGCCTTGCTTCAACAGGCGGCGAGTTCGTTTTGTCCTGCACGGGAAAACAGCCGGATTTGCTCGAGTATTCCTTGCTCGATGAGCCGCTGTCCAAGCTCTCGAAAGCTTGGAAAATCCCGCTGAAAGTCGTCGTGGACGCGTAGCCCCGACAAAACTTAACAATCGCTTAACAGTAGACTGCTATACTATTCCTTGCCAGTTATGATCTATCTTTTACTATGCGAAAAAGGTTGGTTCATGATGAAGGATTTTAGTATTCCAGATTATTATATCAACCGGGAATTAAGCTGGATCGCTTTCAACGAGCGCGTGCTTTTTGAAGCTTCCAATCCAGACAATCCGCTTTTGGAGCGGCTCAAGTTCATCGCGATTGCCAGCAGCAATTTTGACGAATTTTTCATGGTCAGGGTGGCAGGTCTAAAGGACCAGGTCAAAGCCGGCTTCACCAAGCCGGACAACAAATCCGGGATGACGGCAAACGAGCAGCTGTTCGCTGTGTGGGATCGCACTCATCTGGTGATGGAACGGATGTACTCGATCCTCAAACACCAGATTACGCCGGAGCTGAACAAGGCGGGAATCCGCTTTTTGCAGGCAAATCAGCTGAGCGAAGAGCAAGCCGTATTCGTGCGCGCCTTTTTCCATCATCACCTGTATCCGGTGCTGACTCCGATGGCCGTAGATGCCAGCCATCCGTTTCCCATGCTGTTGAACAAAAGTTTGAACCTGGCTGTCTTGCTGGAAGACACGGAGGAAGAAAGCGAAGGCCCGCTGTTTGCTGTTGTGCAGGTGCCGTCTGTCTTGCCGCGTTTTCTGGAGCTGCCTTCCCTCGATGGCGAGGATCATTTTATCTTGTTAGAAGACGTCATCGCGGAGCATATGGACAGCCTGTTCCACGGCTACAACATCGTTGAGGTCAGTCCGTTTCGCATTACACGCAACGCCGACTTGACTTTTGACGAGGACGAAGCCGATGACTTGCTGGAAGCGATCGAGCAAACGCTGAAAAAACGCAAGATGGGCGAGCCTTCCTGCCTGGCCGTCTCTTCGTCCATGAGCGCATACTTGCAAGCCACTCTGCAAGACTGGCTCGATCTCACTGACAAAGAAGTGTACTGCCTCGATGGTCCGCTCGATCCTGCGTTTTTCTTCCGCTTCCATGCGCTGGCAGGCTACGACCATTTGCGCTTTGAACCGCTCGATCCGCAGCAGCCGCTTGATTTGGCGAAGCAGGACGAGGATTTGTTTGCGGTCATCCAAAAAAGGGACGTGCTGCTGCACCATCCTTACGAATCTTTTGAGCCGGTCATCCGGTTCGTCCAACAGGCAGCGAACGACCCCAAGGTGCTCGCAATCAAGCAGACGCTGTACCGGGTCAGCGGCGATTCCCCGATCGTCAATGCTCTCCTCCAGGCTGCGGACAACGGCAAGCAAGTCACTGTCCTGCTGGAGCTGAAAGCGCGTTTCGACGAGGAAAACAACATCGTCTGGGCCAAAAAACTGGAGAACGCCGGATGCCACGTCATCTACGGATTGGCAGGGCTAAAGACTCATAGCAAAATCACACTGGTCGTCCGCTCCGAGGGCGATGGCCTGCGACGGTATGTGCATCTTGGCACGGGCAATTACAACGACAAAACCGCAGGCGTGTACACGGATATGGGCATGTTTACTTCCCGTGAACAGGTCGGGGCAGATGCCACCCACTTTTTCAACCATCTGTCCGGCTATTCCCACCCGCCAAAATGGGAGGAAATCGCCACCGCTCCCGTCGGCTTGCGTGAAGCGTTCCTGGCGCTGATCGAAGGCGAAATTCAAAACTGCCTGGCGAACAAGCCTGCTTATATTACCGCCAAAATGAATGCTTTGACCGACAAAGAAATCATCGAAGCACTGTACCGCGCCTCATGCGCCGGGGTGAAAATCAATCTGATCGTCCGCGGCATTTGCTGCCTGCGTCCAGGCATTCCCGGCGTCAGCGAAAACATCCGGGTCACGAGCATCGTCGGCAGATATTTGGAGCATAGTCGCATTTACGCCTTTTGCAATGGCGGCGATCCAAAAGTGTACCTGTCCAGCGCGGACTGGATGACTCGCAATATGATCGCCCGCGTCGAGATTTTGTTTCCCGTGGTGCAGCGTGATCTGAAGGAGCGGATCATGCACGTCCTGGCTACGATGTTGCAGGATGACGCCAAGGCCAACGTGCTCATGCCAGACGGCACGTATGTGCGCGTGCAGCCCAAAAACCTCTCGCCGCTGAACAGCCAGCTGTTTTTCTGGGAAGAAGCTGTTCAGTCCAGCCAGCCGTGCCAGTCCGCTCCGTCGCTTCAACAGCGACTCAAACCGATTACCGCCCCGTTGGAAACCGTCTCGCCTTTTTCATAAACGAAGCGCCTGAGCATGAGCAGCTCAGGCGTTTTTTGCGTTCGTTCGTTCCAGCGTCAGTTATTGGAAAAATATCATATTGTCATATTGACATTGTTAAAACAACATCATAATATAAACATAACAGGATCAACCAGCACATTACAGAAAGGATGCGATCGTGAGCATGCATCGCCTGTCAGCCAAACGCCTCTTTTTTCGCACCAAGAAGCATCGCTCGCCAGACGGGCTTCCGACCGATATTTGTCTCTTTACCATCCTGTCCGTTCCGCGTGCAACCAAAACCAAATCGTTGCCGCACAAGCAGCTGGCTGTTCTTTTGATCAAGCGCAAAAGCGACACCTACGGGGAGCAGTGGGCTTTGCCCGGCGGCTTTTCCAAGGAAAGCGAGACGCTGGATGAATGCGCCTACCGCGAGTTGAAGGAAGAGACGAACATCGACCGCGACGTCCACATTGAGCAGCTGAAAACATACTACAAGCCAGGTCGCGACCCGCGCGGCTGGATTCCGAGCGTCGCGTACGTTTCCCTCGTTCACGAAGATTTGCTCAAACATGCGCAGGCTGCCGACGACGCTTCCGATGCGCAATTATTTCCCATCGAAGAAGCTTTCGCTCTCAACCTGGCATTCGATCACCGCGAGATTTTGACGGACGCTTTGCAGCGCGTGCGGGAAAAAATGCTGCAAACGAACATCGCCAAAGCGTTCCTGCCTGAGCGGTTTACGCTGAGCGAGCTGTTGCAGGTCATCGAAACAGTCGTGCCCAGCTTCAAAGTGAACGATCGGGGCAATTTTGAACGCCGCCTGCTCGCCACTACGAGAAGGCAAGGCATTCTGGAAGCAGCAGTAGATGATTCGGGCCAGCCTGTTTACTCGACCGAGTATTCCAACTCTCCCGCCAAGCTGTACCGCTTTTCCGACTTCATCCCGACTGCCATGATTTACTGACAGGCTTACCCACATTCACTTCAGGAGGTTTTTGCCATGAAATCCTTGATTGTGATCGACTATACCAACGACTTTGTCGCGCCAGACGGTGCCCTGACCTGCAAAGAACCAGGGCAAGCTATTGAAGGACGCATCGGCGAATTGATCCGCGATTTTCTCGCAGAAGGTGATTTTGTCGTGATGGCGGTGGACGCTCACAAGGAGCAGGACCCGTACCATCCGGAAACCGGGCTGTATCCGCCGCACAACATCATCGGCACGTCCGGCAGGAACTTGTACGGGAGCATCCAAGGCATCTACGAGGAATTTGAGGACACCATCTACTGGATGGACAAAACGCGCTACAGCGCCTTCCAGGGCACTGATCTGGCCTTGCAGCTGCGGGCGCGGGGCATTAGCGAAATTCATCTGGTTGGCGTCTGCACCGACATTTGTGTCTTGCACACGGCAATCGAAGGTTTCTACCACGGTTTTCGCGTCGTCATTCACGAGGACGCCGTCGCCAGCTTCAATCCGGTAGGACACGAGTGGGCTTTGGGACATTTTCAACATCAACTGGGCATGGCCGTTGTGAAAAAATAACATCTGGCAGGCATGGACACCCAGATGCACACGGGAGGTTACGATCATGCGAATCGGCATATACGGAAGCAGCTTTGATCCGATTACTTACAGCCATCTGTTTACGGCAGCTACTGTCGCGCACAGAAGACGTCTGGACAAAGTCATTTTTGTCCCTTGCTCCTCCAAACGCCATGACAAAAAAATGCAGACGGAGGATGTCCATCGCCTGCACATGTTGAAGTTGGCGCTGGCCACCTGCGAGCATAAGACGAACCAATTCGGGCAGCCGCTGTTTGAAATTTCCACGGTGGAGATGGATGCCCTGCCTGGCGAAACATACACGTACGACACGATGGTCCATCTGCAAAAGAAATATCCGAACGACGAACTGTTTTTCATCATGGGCTCGGACCTGCTGGTAGGGCTGTCGAACTGGGGCAATGCCGAAAAGCTGGTCTCGCAGTTTCAGTTCATCGTCATGTCGCGGGAAGGGTACCCGACCGCCGACCTGATTGCCGAAGACGCGCTTCTGCGCAACCACGACGAGCATTTTCTGATCATGAGCAAAGGCATCAACATGGGCATCAGCTCGACTTACATCCGCGATGAAATCCGCAAAGGCGGCGACCCGAGCTTCCTGCTGCCAGATGCGTGCCTCGCGTACATTTACGAGCAAGGCATTTACCGTGAGCAGCGGGTGTAAGACAGGGCGAGCAAGAAAGGTAAATCTTTCATTTTGTGGACAGTGAAAACGCCAAACGACAAGCTGACGTCAGTATCCACCTGACGTCAGCTATTTCCGTTTTTTGTCGTCTGCGAATACTGTCACAGCCATTACAACAAAAGCACCTGTCAGCCCTCTAAAAGCCTAGTCATGTTTAATATCATCAATCAAATACTTGTTTCCATTTTGCACTAATTTGAATTGTACATTCACGTCATACTTTTGTTTAACATCTGCCTGAAAATAGTCATACTCGATTCCGGTAAACTTGACGATTACGCTCTGATCGGTTTTCTGAATGTCCACTTTTAAATTTTCGTCAATCGCTTCCAGGCCTTTTTCAAATCGCTCTCTTTCAAAGGTCTCATACGAACCATCAGTAGCCGCTCTAAAGAAGGAGTCAAATATTTTTTCAGATGCTTCTGGTGTAAAATATTTATTTAGTCTTGAAGTAATAACATCTTTTACAGCGCCCTCTGCTTTCGGCTTTCCATTTGCTAGACGAGTCAAATCGTCTGTCCAGACTTGCAGTTTCCTAAACCAGTCCCAAATATAAACTGGTTCTTTTGAGGCTAATACACTGTCATCCAACTCAGAAGGAGCGTAGTCTTCCAGGAGAGAAACAAGCAACTCAGCGTTTGCTTGTGTCAATATATCTTTCGTGCTTTCTTGTGTAGTCGTGTTGACATTGGCACTAGCAGTAAACTCCTTTTTTTCCACGCCTTGATTATCGGCAATTGTGTTATTAGAAGCACAACCTGTTACACCCAAAACAAGGCAAGCAATAACAAGCAAGCTTTTGGAAGCGATATTTACTCTGTTCATTCAATCTCTCCTATTTCTTAAAGTAAAAGTCTTTAGAAAAAACTTACCTAACCCGAGAAACACTCTTCCTCTTTTACAAGTAAAATATTACCATTTTCGAGACTCAATATGAACATTCTTACTTTACTTATCACCATTACTCTCTTGCATAAAGCACTCCCGAAGCAGGTTGAACAGCCCTTTGGCAAAAAGAAAAAAGAGAAGCCCGATTCGTTAAATCGTCGGACTTCCCTTGCTTTTGCTTCATCTCGTATTCTTCAAACTACCATCACGACACTTGATCTTTGCGCAAATAACGCTCGAAATCATCGGTTGCCAACGGTCGGCTGAACAAGTAGCCTTGGCCGTGATCACAGCCGTTTTGCTGCAGGGCGGCCGCCTGGTCGTTCAGTTCGATGCCTTCGGCAATTACGTTCATGTTCAAGCTTTGCGCTATGGTCACGATGGCTTTTACGATCGCTTGGCTTTCCTGGTTATGGTGAATATCGCGGATGAACGAGGCATCAATTTTGATCGTGTCCACCGGCAAGCTTTTAATATAGCTAAACGAGCTGTAGCCTGTCCCGAAGTCATCGATGGAAATGTGGATGCCGATATCGCGAATTTGCTGCAAAACGGCCGTAGCTTCCTCCATCTTCACAAAGATGCTTTCTGTAATTTCCAGCTCCAGCCACTCCGCAGCCAGCTCTGTCTCCGCTAAAATCTGCTTGATCATCTCGACAAGGTCTTTTTGATAAATTTGCCTCGCCGACAAATTCACCGACACTTTCAGCAAGTAGCCTTGATCGTGCCAAATTTTGTTTTGGCGACATGCTTGCCGCAAAATCCATTCTCCGAGAGCAATAATCATCCCCGTCTCTTCGGCAATCGGGATAAACCGATTCGGCGGTATGACCCCAAGCTCCGGATGAACCCAGCGCACGAGCGCTTCCATCCCCGTCAGCGTATCTGTCGCGATGTCTATTTTCGGTTGGTAGTAAATTTGGAACTGCTCTTGCTCGATCGCTTTGCGCAGCTCGTTTTCCATCAGGATGCGCTCCAGCGACTTGGCTTCCATCGTCGGATCGAAAAAGTCGTATCCGTTTTTCCCGCGCGATTTGACGGTGTACAGTGCGGTGTCCGCCCGTTTGAGCAAATCGTCGGCGTTATCTCCATCCTGCGGGTACAGCGCAATGCCGATGCTGCACGACACGTTGAACGAGTGGTCTTGAAGGATAAACGGTCGTTGCAAAGCTTCCATGATCTGATTGGCCAGCGCGGCGGCTTCTTCGCGATCCGCCAATTGGCTGAGCAATACGGTAAATTCATCTCCGCCCAGCCTCGCGACCACATCGGTGGGCCGCAGACACGCCTTCAGGCGATTGGCTGCTTCCACCAGCAACAAATCCCCTACATCGTGACCGAACGAATCGTTGACGTCCTTGAAGCGGTCCAGATCGAGGAACAAGACGGCCAGATTGGACTGAAAACGTTTGGCTTGCATGATTTCCCTGCTCAGGTGCTGGGTGTACATGCGCCTGTTCGGGAGATCGGTCAAGGCATCGTGATAGGCCAGATGATGAATCAGTTCCTCCGACTGTTTGCGGTCTGTAATATCGCGAGTGACAAACAGCAGCTTGCTCACATTGCCCAGCTCGTCCACAATCGGATTGATCTTGCTTTCGGTCCAGATCGTTTCTTTTCTGCTCGTCTGAATGCGGCATTCCACCGTGTACTCTTTTCGCGTGGAATACGTATGTTGAATCGCAAAAGCCATAATATCCCGGTCATCCTCGACAATCCACTCGAACAGATTGTGAAAACGCTCGTCCGGAACATCGTGGTCAAAAACGGCCTTGTGAGCCGGAGACAAGTACAAAAAATCTCCTTCGGCATTGACGATACTGATGATGTCGGATGTATTTTCAGCGATGAGTCGGTACAATTCCTCGCTTTTTCTGACTTCCTCTTCCATATGTTTGCGCGCCGTGATGTCGTTGCGAATGGAAACGTATTGATAGATTTTCCCCTTTGTATCCACAAAAGGCACAATGGTAGTATCAACCCAATACAGACTGCCGTCTTTCGCCCGATTGCATATTTCTCCCCGCCACACTTGCCCCGAGCCAATGCACTTCCACATTTGCTTGAAAAATGACTTGGGATGGTGCCCGGAGTTGAGCAGGCGATGATCTTGCCCGATCAGCTCACTGCGACTGTATTTGGATATCCGGCAAAATTGCTCGTTTGCCCGGAGAATAATCCCGCGATGGTCTGTGATCGCCAGGATCGTCGACTGATCTAGTGCATACTTTACGTCAGCAAGCTCTCGCAAGACCACTTTCAATTCCCCGTCCTTTTCCTGTAGCAATTCTTCCCATTCTTGTGGGGTCAAGGCTTCCATCAATTTGCTTCTCATCCTATCACCTGCTTGCGCTCATGCACCGTGCACGACGCCGATAATTTTACCAAATTTTGTTTGCCGTCAAAGCAAAAACAAAAGGAGTAACTTTCGCACTGACAAATTCCTAGATTCTCAAAAAAAATGACCCTCTTTCAAAGGATCTGAATATGTTGGCGACAAGTTTGCTTCATTTTACCATGTATTGCTTAAAGATCAACATCCACGCATGCGTCAGAAGCGACAGTTTTGCAAACTTCCGTAACCAGACTGACGTTTTGCAGCTTGTCCGGTTTAAAGCCGCAGGCAACTTGCAAAAACGTTAGCTCCGTTTCCGCCGTTTCGCCCGCCTGGCCCGTCTTGTCGGTCTAACCCGTCCCGCCTGTCTCGTCCGTCTATTCCGTCTCTTGAGCCGCAAACTCCCCCGACTCTCCCCCACGCCCCATGTATTCGTCTCGCTCTGCTTGTTGATGACATTCACAACATTCCCGCTGTTTCCGCCGCCTGAACCGGAAAAGGATTTGCTGACGCTTTTAGGAGAGTTGTTCGCCGTATCGCCAAAATTGACAGTACCCGAATTGTTGGTAATCTGTACATTTCCCACATATGTCGGCACTCCTCTCCCTCCTGCCCTTGTGCTTTTGGACTACTTATACAGTATGTTCGGCAAAACTCGCCTGATTGGACGATGGTTGATAGGTTCCACAAAAAAAGTCTCCCGCATGACAACTGCCACACGGAAGACTCGAATTTTCCCCTTTTATTCGCTCTGCTTTTATTGCGCGGTGTATCCGCCGTCTACCAAAAGGCTTGTCCCTGTCACAAAAGATGCATCGTCACTGGCGAGGAACAAGACTGCCTTCGCGACTTCCTCCGGCTTGCCGAGCCGTCCCATCGGATGCAAGGAAACGAGATGCTCGTTCATTGCTTCATTGCGTCCGGCAATAAGCGGCGTATCGATATAGCCTGGGCACACGGCATTCACGCGGATGCCTTGTTTCGCATACGTAATGCCCAACGTCTGGCTGAGCAGCTTCACGCCGCCTTTTGCCGAAGAGTAGGCAGTAACTCCCGCTTTTCCGGCATGGCTGTGGATCGAGCCGCAGTTGACAATCGCTCCGCCCGTTCCTTGCGCCAGCATTTGCTCGATGACGTATTTATCGCACAGAAACACACCCGTCAGATTGATGTCGATCGTTCTTTGCCAATCGTCGGTGCTGAGCAGATGCGCAGGAGCGTCCTTGGCGATCCCGGCGTTGGCGAACAAAATGTCTACCTGGCCGAACCGCTCCACGGTAGCGTCCACCATGTGCTTCACTTCCGCTTCTTTCGTCACATCTGTCTTCACAAACAACGCTTCGAAGCCAGCTTCATTCAACTCTTTCGCCAGCTCGTCGCCACGCGGGGAAAAGTCGGCAATGACGACCTTTGCCCCTTCCTGCGCGAACAGACGCACCGTCGTTTCCCCGATCCCGCTTGCTCCGCCTGTCACGATTGCCACTTTATTTGCCAGTTTCATGATTGTTTCCCTCCGTTTTCAAATGGATGCTAACGCACAGGAGATGAACGCGCTGTTCCTTCGCCATCGCTGACGAATCCCGCCCCGGTTACGTGGGCAGACTCGTCAGAAGCGAGGAAAAGCACCATATTGGCTTGCCTTGCTTCTATTATAGACCTGCTTTATATTCAATCATATGCAAACATACTTAGTGCAGATTAAGTATAGCTAAAGGATGGAGGAATCCCATGCATCTGGAACAGCTTGAATACATCGTGGAAATCGCCAAGGCAGGCTCTTTGACCAAAGCAGCGCAAAACAAGCATGTCACGCTGTCCGCCATCAGCCAATCCCTCTCCAGTCTGGAAGCGGAGCTGGGCATCGCCCTGTTCACTCGTTCCCGTCTCGGAGCTGTTCCTACATCCGAAGGTCGAGTCATTATCAAAAAAGCTTTCGAGGTGCTGAGCAAGATCGAGGAAATTCAGGAGGAAGCGCAAAGCAGTGCCAATACGCTCAGCGGCGAACTGAGATTGGCGACCATTCCCGGCCCGATGGACTTGTTGGTGAACGCCGTGTCCAGCTTTAAAAAGGACTACCCGCAAATCCGCATCGAGATCGCCGAAAAAGGTTCGCAGGAAATTTTGGAGGACATCGGGCAGGACAAGCTCGATATCGGCCTGATTATTATGTACGAAGGTTTGCTGAAAAAAAGCGCCGGGCAAAGGCTGAGCTTCGAGCCTGTGCTGGAAGGCAAAATGGTCGTGGGCATCAGCAAAAGCTCGCCGCTCGCCTTCCAGGAGTCTGTCAGCCCCGAAGAGCTGCGGCGGCATGCTTTCGTGCTCTACAACGACGACTACGTCAAATGGTTTGTCGCAGACTTTGCCGCCAAATACGGCCCTGTCGATATTTTGTTCACGACAAACAACACGGATGCCATCCGCAATGCCGTGCGGGAAAATCTCGCCGTCACGATCGGACTGGACTATTCCTTCATGCACGACCCGCATTTGCAAACGCTGGACATGCGCACTCTCGATCTCGACATTCCCGAGCAGCAACCCGTTCACCTAAGCTGGGTCCGATCCTCGGAATGGCATTTTTCCCGCCTGGCAAAAGGCTTCACGGACCGTCTTCTGGCGGATTTGAAAAAGAAAAAATTCGGGCCGCTGTCCTGAAGACAGACGACAACCTGTGCCGTCCAGCGCCAAAAAGGCCGCCGTACACGGACGGACAGCCTTTTCGCCTGCTTTCATCTCGTCTTCCTATTCCACTCCCGCCTGAAAAGTCCGGGTAATGGAACCATCGATGATCAGCGCAGATTTCGCCTTGACCAGCTTGTTCTCATACGTAAAATCCTTGCTGGAATAGTTGACGATGACTTGCAAGTCTTGTCCGTAGACGGCCTTTTGCACCAACCTGTCCTTGGTCAATACGGCAAAATCAGTCATCGGGCGTTGCACGGCTTTTTGATGGAACGGCGTCCAGACTTGCAAATGCCGCATGATCGTCTCTTTGTTGGACTCCCAGACGCGGTTGTCCAGATGGTAGAGCGGCGGCACGTTGTACAAAAGCTCGCCAAGCATGCGTGTGCCGACCTCGCCTTTGATTTTCAAGCTGCCCCATTCCCAATGATGGCTGGTAATGACCGACTCGTTGTACACGAGTTTGAACAAAGGCAGCGAGTACGCAGGATCAAGGTAGACATGCCGGTATTCGTCCTTGAGCGGAACCTGTTTGGCATAGCGCTCGGGAATTTCGCCCGCTGGCGACCAGTAGCCGCCTACATAGTACGGACTGGTCTTGTTTTGGCGCATATCCGGGTCTGACCAGCGAATGACCGGAGTCTCAATCCCGTGGGCGTAAGCGATGCTGCCGCTGGCAAAGTCATTGCCCGTCTCCGATCCGATCACCATGTCCCATTCGTCGCGGATGTAGTTCATCCGCGCAAGCTTCGCCTGCATATCCTGCTGCTGTGTAGTCGTATGCTCCTTGGAATAATCGTCGTGGAACTCCCCGGCGGCGTCCACGTCGATAAACCACGAGTTAAACCGCACGCCAGTCCCCATGATCTCACTCATTCTCTGCTTCACGCTGGGCAACGACAAAGTCGGATTCAACAATCTGCCCCGCTGCAAAAACCCGCCTTTTTTCTCCCCGTTTTTCTTCGCAATCGTCGCCTTCTCATACAAGCTTTTGTCCGCGAAAATCGCTGTGTTCCAATCCGGATTCTCTTCTTTATGAATCGAATGGTAGGAATCGTAGGTCGCGATCAAATAGCCGGCATCGTTCGCTTGCCCGATGAACGCAGGCTTCATGTAGGCAGCCGTCCAGTCTGGCAGACCGATCCAGGCGCGCGCAATGCCTGCCTGTTGCATTTTTTGCAACAGCTTGAGGGAATCGGTATCCCCCCATTGCTCCACAGCGGGAACGGCATCCTGCAAGACGCTTTTCAGCAATCGCTTGTTCAGTTCGTACAACTCGACTTCATCGAGTTGCTCCACGCCTTTTGCGATCAGCGCTTTTGCCTTGCTGTCCGCGATACCTGCAAACAGCTGCGGATTGTAAAAGTCGCGGGAGCGCAGCGCGTAGTTGAAGCCGTTCAAAATCGCCTTCCTTTGATAGGCAGCGACGTAATCTTGCTTCATGATCTCTTTCAGTTGCGCAATGCTCTCCTGCCCGTCCTCCTTGTTGGCGACCAGAAGCTTGACGAGCCAGTTCGTGAAGTCTTTGCCCAGCTTTTTAGCGAGCATCGCCCACTTGACGTCGTCCTCCGCCAAAAACGTTTTGTTCCATATGTAGAAATGCGGTGCTCCGTACAGCTTTTCCACGTTCGGATTGGCGGCCGCCTTTTGTGCGAGAGTCGTGAACTCGCCCTGATTTTGGATGATTTGCTTGTACAGTCCGGCAATCTGCACCGGGTCATTGTCGGTCACGTACAGGCGGAAGCTGTACGACTTGTCAGGATTTATCGAAGGAAACTCATGCGTGAACTGCATCGAGATAGCCGGGTCGGCGGCAAAATCGAGCGTGTTGTTGAACATGTTGTCCACCATGTAAAAGATGGCGAACTTTTCCTGGTTCAAGGCGAAAAAGCGCATGGAAAACGACTCGCTAAACGACAGGCTCTCCTCCCGCAAAAACGACTGCCAGGCTTTGTCTGCCGCCGGAATCCATTTGCCTTCCCCGAGCGGCAGCATATAGCTCTGAGCCTTTACTTGCGGCCAGGAAAAGCTCTCCGCTCCCGTCGAAGTCAAGGAAATTTGCAGATGGTCTGCCTCTTTCGCGATCTTGACTTGCAGCTTGTCGTCCGGGTAGTTCCAGCTCACTTCCTGTTCACTCTTGTGCAAATTCTCGACCCGGCGCGCTGGCAAAGGCTCTGACGCCCGCTCCCGACTACCGCCGCTTTCGACAAAAAGCTCAAACGTCTCCGGCTTCACCTCAAAAGAAAACGGCAGCGCTTGCTCCGGCTGTTTGGCAAGCTGTTTTTGTCCTCCGGGTTGCCCCGCTGTTGCAGCGCCTGTCTGCTCGGACGTTTGCTGAACTTGCGCGGTACTCTCACACCCGCTTGCCATTTGCAGCAGCAAGGCGAGAACGATTAGTCGCGGAATATGTCTTTTCATGGTTCCCTCCATTATCGAATGACTACATACATCGTATTACGATGTTTATGACCGCAGGAAGCGTGGAGAAAAAGAACGACCTTTCCTCCTGCTATTTCCTGCGCTGACGCACCTGCTTTTTCATCAGGAAAATGTGGAAAACGGCTTGTCCGTCCCTGCTTTGCCCCGTTGTTTGTACACAAAAGCCGCGCCTGCGCGAAACAATCCGTAGCCGCACAGCCCGCCAAGCACATTCAGCAGCAGATCGTCCACATCAAAGCTGCCCAAAGCAAACAAAGACTGCAAAAACTCGACGCCCAAGCTGGCAAACAAAGCGGTAAAAAACACGCGATGAATGCTTTGGAACGATAAAAACAACAGCGGCAACAGCAATCCGAGCGGCACAAACAGCGCGATGTTCCCCAGCAGATTGTAAGCGATCGTATACACGCTGTAATGTTCAAAGTGGAGCACATAATCAAAAAGCGTCCGCATTGGCAGCGTGTTCTGAAAAATATGCGTATATTCAGCCGCACCGTATTGCAGCATCCGCGCTTTCCAGTCCAGTGTAAACGCCCTGCGGTGCCATCTGTCCGGGGAGAGCAGCAGCAAATAGCAGCTCACCGCCACATACAGTCCAAACAAGCCAAGAACCCACTTCCTCACGTACTTGTCGATGAGCGGCATAGACATCGCAAGCTGCCTTTTCAGGATGTCCACAGGCCCGAAGCGCTGGATCGTCAAGGAAGCAGCGTCCCGCTCCGTATGTCCCGCCTCTTCGATCAGCTCCTGCTGCATGCTCGTCAGATGGTCCAACAGCTCGTCTTTCATATCTTGCTTTTCTTTGCGCGAGCACGGCAAATCCCGAACGACCTGGTCGACGTATTCTTCCAGTTTCACGTTTTTACTCACTT
The DNA here is from genome assembly GCF_038000275.1 of Brevibacillus sp. FSL K6-0770. NCBI lineage: Bacteria > Bacillati > Bacillota > Bacilli > Caryophanales > Paenibacillaceae > Brevibacillus > Brevibacillus sp. FSL K6-0770. The sequence continues at coordinate 1,084,494 of NZ_JBBOBQ010000001.1, read as the reverse complement.
CCCTCGTTGCAGAGTGCAACCAGTCTCGTCAGACTCTGCCAATCTTTCATTTTGGCAGCAAGCAGCTTCTGCCCTTCCCGGGTGATCCGGTAATACTTGCGGCGGCCGCCTTCCTTGGATTCTCCCCAGTACGACTCCACCGCTTTTTGCGTCTCCAGCCGCTTCAAGGCCGGATAAAGCGTCCCTTCGCCAATCTCGTACATCTCGTCACTTTTCTCCCGGATTTTTTTGGCCAACTCGTAGCCATACTGATCCTTCTGGGCAATCAGCGAGAGCAGCAACAGATCGATGCTCCCTTTTAACAACTCCTTGTTCACAGTAACAACTCCTTCGCGAGCATGAATAGAGAGTAGCACAATATACATCGCAATACAAGGTACTTAAAAAAGGCAAATCCAAACAAAATATTTTTGATTCTATGTAATTATTGACAAAAATAAAATAGGTAATATAGACTATTTTCGACAACACTTTTCATAGGTCGACAGATTTATTCAGAAAATTCCTCCTTGCTCTACAACCAGATGATAGGTCCAAAGAACAGGGCGGAGGGAAGATGTCCTGAGCACTGCTTGCAGATCAACGTTCATTTTGTGACTTCATTCTCTCAAACTGGAGGAATTAACATGCTTGCTACCCTTCCAAACATCGCTCTTAACACGGTTCTCTTGGCTCATTTTATTATCGGTGTGCTATTTCTATATGCCGAATACAAGTTTTTGAGTAAAATAAAAGCCTCTAAGGAATAGAAGCCATAGATGCAATATGAGAAGCAAGAGAAGCAAAAGCAAAAGGAGTTTGCACCGCAGTGAAATCATTTTTTCGCCAAATGTTTTCCCGACAAACAAAGACCGAAGAAGAGCCCAAGTACAAGCAGCTGGATTCTGACTTGATCAAAGCAGCCCGCTACGATCTGGAAGCCAATCACCTCTACATCCAGTTTCACGATGGCCGCGAATTTGTCTACTGCAAGGTCTCCCCGTATGCCTATAATGCCTTCCTGAATGCTGATTCGTTCACTGATCATTTTCATGCCTTCATCAGTCATCGTTATTTGCACTACCAGGTTATGTAGAAGCGCGATAACTGGACTGTAAAAAGCCCTCCGGATACATTCCAGAGGGCTTTGCGCGCGTCATCTATAGACTATTTTGTACAGCGGTTTGCATAGCCTACAGATTCATTTGCAAAATTTCTCTGTGCTCTACAACCAGATGATAGTTCCGAAAGAACAACGCAGAGAGAGGATGTCCAGAGTGCTGCTTGCAACTCACCGTTCTTTAACGGAGCGCAATATCTGGACTGTTCATTTATGACTTTGTGCTTTTTTCGCTAATTGATCGACATAATCCACAATGATTTTTTTAATCTTGTCATTTCCGTAACCACGTGTAAACGCATTTTCTTTAGGCCAGTACAAAATGCGAAAACTGGAGCCATCATGGAGATAGATGATTACCGTGTATTCTTGGGGCTTGGGTGGCAGACGCTTGTAAATTTTTTTGAATGGGACATGATCCAGTGATAAAAATTCGGCGGCAAATTGGGAAGTATCCTCATCTGATAAATCAACTGAATACACCTTATCGTTTTTGTCAATGTATTCCAAGGTGACTTTCTTCACTTTCCCTGAGATATCGAAAAGATCCCCTATTTTTTTCGCATCTGGATTTTCTTTTGCCTCATAGAGTTCATTCCCCACAAACAGCCGGAACTTTTCTGAGTATCCTTTGACTTGATAAATCGGTGTTCCAATTTCGGCCCAGGTTGCGTCCCCATTTTTTATGCGATAGCCCAAGCAAACATTTCCGTTTACCTTGAAAGAAACTTCGCCTACTTTCTTGCCGCGTTCCAAACCTTTTGTATCAGATTCGTAATTGCGGAGATACTTTAGGTCGTTCCACATTAAAAGGGCATCATATTCATCGACTATGATCTTGCATTTTTGCGTAGTCGGCTGATCGCTATTGATCATGGGTTTTTGCGTGGACATGAGATTACTGGGAAGATGTGTCGTGTCATTCAACAAAAGCATTATCGTCAGGGGGATTAACGCAAGATTCATTGCACGCCCTCCATTACCTTGATCTAAATTCCAAGACGCATCCATTACCAATTTGTTACGTATTTCCGCGATGTATTAAAAATCCGAATGGATGTTCTCCAATCGGATCTAATGTTATTACTCAACTAACTTGTATTTTTTGACTACCTGTTCTTTTAACTGGTTATAATGTTCAATCTGATCTCCAAAATAATCAACTTCGCTCAAATCATTATATTCAAAGTTTTTTCGTATGTTTTTTCCATTCTCATGGATTCTGTTATTATATTTACCTTGATACAAACCAGCAATTGCATAGCCTTTTTTATTTTTTACCGGTTTTAAAAACAAGGTGTATGTTTCGTTTTCGACCATAAGACTATACCCATTAATAGTAAAATAGGCGCCGTTTTCATCCACGATAGCAGGTTCGTATACGATAATATTGTCGTTTTTCTGGAGATCTCCTTCGAATACCTTTTTAATTTCTACAACGGAATCTGAACGAAATACTTTGCCTTCGACTAAGTTAGAAGGTATCGTTTCTCGCTCTCCAGTAAACGTGGCGTGAACGATTATCGGTGCATCTTCTTCCAGCTCACTCAAATTACTGAACGGCATAACTTGCCCATGATAAGAAATGATTTTTTCGCTTTTTCTCGCATCGACAGTTAAAAAATTCGATGTCCATAGTACTAACCCAGCGGCTAGAGCAACCGATCCCGTCATTATCCATTTTTTCATGATATTCGATTTACACCCCTTAATATTTCCATTGTAGATTGCTGACATCCAAATCTGTAGGGCTAGTAAGAGTCCCTTTTCCGCCTACCATTATTGAGTCTGTATTAGCAGGCTGATGCTCCAATGCATATACGTGCCCAAATTCATGTATTACTGTCTTTTTTCGATTGGTAGGGCTAAAATCTTGGTCTTTCATATTATCATAAGATAAAAGCACCACCGATGCGTCCCACCGACTGTTATAGCTTGTGTCTTTGCAAGCACCGTTACTATTGTAGTTGCAAGGTAACATAATCCCAGGCAAATCTCCTAGATGAGGATTGTCATCTGAATTAAAAATCATCAAGTCTGGACGGTCACTGATCCAGGACACCTTTTCAAAGCCAAAATTAACATTGTCTATAGAGGAATATTCGGAAATCGCCCAATCGATCTCCTCTGAAAACAAACTTTTAGCGCTAGGGGCTATCATATATCTTAAATTTTGAGTAACTGACAAATTCTTAAATCCCCCGCCAGAGTAGAATGCTTTTGCTCCAGTGAGCGTACCCGATGCAGAGACAACAGAACACAGCGATATAGATAATGCAATCATCAACGCAGTTGTATTTTTCCTTTTATTCATAATACACCCTCCTTTACAAGGATAATTAAATCATATAAGGAAAATTTTGCATATAAAATATCTGCTACAAAAAAGGGTTACATCTAAGCGAATTGTAGTGCTGATTCGTTCACTGATCATTTTCATGCCTTCATCAGTCATCGTTATTTGCGCTACCAGGTTATGTAGAAGCGCGATAACTGGACTGTAAAAAGCCCTCCGGACATTCCAGAGGGCTTTATGCGTCATCATCTTCATAGGCTATTATTTTAGCGCACGCTGCAAAAAGGCGCGTGTGCGCTCGTATTGCGCATTCGTGAACAGCTCTTCCGGCGTTCCCGACTCTACGACTTCCCCGTTGTCCATAAACATGATCCGATTCGCCACTTCTCTGGCAAACCCCATCTCGTGCGTGACGACCATCATCGTCATATGCTCGGAAGCGAGCTGCTTGATGACTTGAAGTACCTCGCCAGTCAGCTCGGGATCGAGCGCTGACGTCGGTTCGTCGAACAGCAAAATATCCGGATTCATCATCAGCGCCCTGGCGATGGCGACACGCTGCTTTTGTCCGCCTGACAGCTTGGCGGGGTACACCTTCGCCTTGTCCGCCAGTCCGACCTTCTCCAGCAGCTCCGCGCTGCGTGCGCGAATGGCGCTGTCTGCCTCTCCCTTGACCACCTTCGGGGCGATCTCCAAGTTTTCTTGCACAGTCAGATGCGGAAACAGATTGAAATGCTGGAAGACCATCCCCATTTTCGCCGTGATGCGCTTGATTTGCTGCTGGGGGCTATAGACGCCGTCCTGCACCAAAAAGTCGTCCGTCACACGGATGCTCCCGCCGTTCACTTGCTCCAGATAGACCAGACTGCGCAGCATCGTGCTTTTTCCAGAACCGGACGGGCCGATCACGGCGACAACATCATTCTTGTTGATCTCAAACGAGACATCCTTCAAGACGGCCAGCTCGCCAAACGATTTTTTCAGATTGGTTACTTGAATGATTGCCATTTCACGCCAGTCCTTTATTCGAATTTGAATCTTCTCTCCAGCCATTTAAAAAACAGCGTCAACAGGAGCGTCATCAACAAATAGATGATGCCTGCGATGAAAAAGGGAACGATCGTAAAATCCCTGTTTACGGCGGTTTGGGCAAAATGCAGCAGCTCAGGTACAGCGACAGCGTAGAGCAGAGCCGTATCTTTTACCAGCGTAATCGACTCGTTGGAGACAGCCGGAAGCGCCACGCGAAACATTTGCGGCAAAATGATCTTGACTGTCGTCTGCCATTTGCTGAAGCCGAGAACTTGCGCCGCTTCATACTGTCCGCGATCGATGGACAACAGCCCACCGCGGAAAATTTCCGCAAAGTAAGCCGCGTAATTCAGGACAAAACCCAAGCAGGCAGCGACAAAGCGATCCATTACCAAATATTCGCCAATCCCGGGCAAAAGCGGCAGCCCAAAGCAGATGAACAACAACTGCAACAGCAAAGGCGTCCCGCGCATGACGTAAATGTACGTGTGTGCCAGCCAAGCCAGCGGTCTGACGTTGCTTTTGGCCAACAACGTCAGGAGAAAACCGAGCGGAATAGACAGCACAATCGCGATCAAAAACAGCAGGATCGTCATTTGCGCCCCTTCCAGCATCGGCTTTGTAATCGAAACGATATATTCTAGACTCATAGTGCATGCTCCTATTTTGAAAAAGGTAGGCGTTTGCTCTTGTTCATCGCGACAAAAGCGTGGCTTCGCCCATCTGCCTGGCGAAGCCACGTTTCTTTCCTATTTCAAGACGCGATTCTCACCAAACCATTTTTCCGAGATTTTCGCGGCAGATCCATCCTGATTCATGGCGTCAAGCGCCTTTTGCAGCTCGTTCAGCAGTGCTTCGTTGCCTTTTTTGACTCCGACGCCGTACTCTTCGGGAGACAGCGATTCCTCCAGGAACTTGAAGGTTCCTTGATCCTTGGTCATGTAATAGTCCGCTACCACCTGGTCAATCACGACGGCATCGATGCGGCCGATTTTCAAGTCACTGAGAGCCAGCACGTTGTCAGGAAACTCGGTGATCGTTTTGATTTGATCTTTCCATTCGCTTGCATTCAGCGCGTCAGCTGCCGACGACATCTTTTGCAGCCCTACCACTTTGCCGTTCAGATCCGCCAGCTTTTTCATGTCCGAGTTCGCCAGCGTTACGACGACTTGTGCGTTCTGCAAATACGGCTTGGTGAACAGCACTTTTTCTTTTCGCTCATCCGTAATGGTATATCCGTTCCAGATCAAATCGATGCGGCCGCTGTTCAATTCGGATTCTTTGGAACCCCAGTCGATTGGCTGAAACTCCACCTGCTTGCCCATTTTTTCGCCAGCAGCCCGGGCGTAATCGATATCGAAACCGACCAGCTCATTTTTTTCATCGCGAAAACCCATTGGCGCGAACTTGTCGTCAATCCCGATGATCAGCTTGTTCGCGTCAGCGCCTGTTTTTTGACTGCCGCAGCCGACTACCAATGAAAATACGGCTCCTACCAGCAAGGATAGCAAAGCAAATTTTTTCATGATGATTCCCCCTAGTCCGACTATCTCTATATTTTACTCTGATAAAGTGGTAATACGTTAACAAGGTATCATGATAGCACATCATCAGAAAAGAGTCGATACTTTAGCAAAGAAAAGCGAATATGAAAAAGATTCCAAATAAATAACGCCGGGATTTCTCCCAGCGTGCGCTTGTTTGTATGCGGATTCTCCCGCTCAATCACGGGATGCGAATTAGCAGATGCACGTCTTGCGCTTCTTGCCGATGGCTCCGCGCGCTACGATTTTTTCGATATACGCAGTCGCAAGCGGCACCTTGCACGCCGTATTGCCGACGTCGACGTGTACTTTCCCGATAGCCTCGGCAACTTCCACCGCTTCGGCATGCAGAGCAGGAACATAGGCGCCTGCCGCGATGACAAAATGATTCATCGTGTACCGCACCCGGTTTCGCTCCTCGTGCACGGTCTGTTGGACTCGCGCAAGCAATGCCCTGATCTCCGGCAAGTCCAACTGCTCGTCAGGAGCGATTGACAAGTAGTTCGCGTACGTGCTCCAGCCGCATGCGGCGATCATTTCTTCTTCCGCTTCTATCCACTCGCGGGCCAATTCCAGTGCGAAAGGGCTTTCTGCCGCCACTCCCGCTACCGTATACTCCGCGAGCATATACCAGTACGCCTGTCTGACCCAGCCTTGCAGTTGCTCCTTCGTCACCGTTTTTGGATTGATGGCCAGCCCTGCCAAATACATCGCATCATGATTGCCCGTCTCGTACAGAGCCTGCACCAGCTTTTGATCGCGCTTGACCTCTTTCACCAGCTTTTTCATATCGCCAATGCGTACGCCGAAGAACGGCTCTCTGGCGCCATGGCGCAAAAAAGTCTTTTTTGTCTGCTCGCTCCCCAGCGCTTCAAGCTTTTGCAAGACTTCTTCCACAGTCATGTCTTTCGCCCTCCCTTTTTCTCTAGCATAACCACTTCTGCATTGCTTTTGCCCTTATAGAATAGAAAAAAGGTAGCGCAGGACCATGATCGAAGCCATCCCCACGACCACCGTTCCCAGCAAGCTGCGCGTCCAGATCGCCACGAGAAAAGTCGGGATTGCTGCCATCAGCTCGACATTGGTCAACAGCGGAGCCAGCTTGCCTTCGTGCAAAAACAGCTCCTGTCCGACCAGCGCGGCCATGACGGAAATCGGCACATAATGCAGCCAGCGGACACCCCATTCGGGAAGCTGCATGCGAGACAGCACCATCAACGGCAGTACCCGCGGCAAAAACGTGACCAAAGCACAGCCAGCAATAATGAGAAAGACGTCCCATCTCACTTCCATCGTTCGATCACCATCCCGATTGTCGATGCGCAAAGCGTGGCAACGATGACGCCAAGGTTGCCCGGATACACGACTGATACCCCGACTGCGATCACGACGGCGCACACAGCCACGAGAACGTCCCGCCTGATCTGCAAGCGGCTCATCATCGCCAGAACCAAAAGCCCGATGAACATGGCTGGCAAGGCGAAATCAAGCCCCAGCCCTTCCGGATTGGCAATCCATTGCCCAAAATAGGCGCCTGCCAGGTTGGCGACGATCCAGTTCAAATAAGCCGTCACATTCAAACCGTGCATCCATTTTTCGTCGATCTGTTTTTTCTTCGCCGCTTCGTTAATGGCAACCCCGAAAGTTTCGTCCGTCAACAGCGAGCCTACCAGCATGTTCTTGAACGCTGACAGATGGCGAAAATAAGGAGAGAGAGCCGCACTCAGCAAAATATGGCGCAAATTCACAAACAAAATCGTAATGATAATTCCTGTAGCCGAGCTGCCCGCCGCGATCATGCCTGCCGCGATGAACTGTGCAGAGCCTGCGTACAGCAAAATGCTCATCAAAGCAATTTCCATGATGCTCAGCCCAGCCGTCTTTTCCAGGACACCTGCCGCAAATCCGATGCTCAAATAACCGAGCAAGGTCGGAATGCAATCTTTGACCCCCTGCATGAAGCTTCCCTGATCTCTTGCGTTCGACAACGTTTCTACGTGCAGTTGCTCTCGCCCCACTGTTCTCCCTCTCTCTCTTTTTCACTGCTGGTTAAGAAAGCTTTTTCCCGTAACCACCTGGTAAAGATCCGGTTTGTTTCGCCAAAGCGTCTCGACTTTTTCCGGTCCCAGCACCTTTGTCACTTCTGCAAACATAATGTCGTGGCGAATGTACTCGACAGCCACCAAAACGAGAGCCGGGTCCTTCGTTTTGACGGCCCAGGCAGCCGTATTTGGCGCAAAATTGGCGATCAGGACTTCCTCCAAATCTCGCGCCACGATCGTGAGATGCCCGCCCATGCGCTCTTCTGCGACATCTGGCGCCATGTAGTCATGGTGATACGTCGTTCCCACCCGCGTCTGTGCTTGCCCAAACAGCACGGTAAAAACAGAAATGCCTGCCTCTGTGCACGCATCTACACTTTCCTGGATAGCCGGCACCTGCGGCTCCCAGATCGACAGCCATACTTCTCCTGTCGCCTGCTTGATCATTTGCCGCATCTCCGTCAGCACCAGTTCGTCGCCGCTGATCCGGCGAATCACATCGACTTCTTGCTCAGACTCCAAAGCGGACAAGCTTTTTTCCAAATAGTCGAAGGACTGCTCGAACTGTCCACGCAATCTGCGAATCAACTCTCTGGCCGCAAGCGGCGCGTAAGTCACAGGCTCTGAAGGCACCGTATAGACCGCCCCTTTTTCCAGCAGCTTGCCTATGACCTCGTAAATCATCGAGCGCGGTACGCCGGAGCGCTTGCTGATTTCGTATCCGGTAATCGGGGAATGCTTCAACAAGCCAATGTAAGCCTTGCACTCGTATTGGGAAAAACCGAGCTTTTGCAACTCTTTGTAAATGTCGTCCATATCGTCCTCTTTAGTCGTTAGTCTTATACTCACTATAATGCCTCTCCCGCCAAACATGCAACAAAAAAAGCCCTCGGCATTCGAGAGCTTTTTTCACACATGCTGTTAAGCGATTTCTTTCACTTTAATATAAGAAACGTTTCGCACATTGATGACGATATCGTCGTACTGGAGCCATCCATCTTTCTGGTTGGCGACCATCTGGATGATCTCTTCCGGTTCTGTCGTCTCAATGCGGATCACTTCTCCCCCTGAAAAGTGAAATTCGATTGTTTTCGTCTCTGCCATCCTCTCATCCCTCCTCTTCTCTCTATCTTTATCGGATGGATGGTAAAATTTTGTTACGCTACTCTTACCGTTACCTTAATTCTGACTATTTTTATAAAGAATTGGTTATTTTTACCCTACCAAAACTTGACAAGACTGTTTCTTTTGGATTATATTTTGCATGATTCGACATGACTATACATTTTTCGCAAACTGAATGACAAAGGCAAAGTCATCGAAAGGTGGCGACGCAAAACCACGGGTCTAAAGTCTTCGACCATGACAGCCGGGTTGCCATACATCATGTGCGTAATTGTGCGATGATGGTGACTGAAGGCTGTTCCCGTGTGTGGAATGGCCTTTTTTGTGTGAAAAACGTCTCGACGTTTTTCAAGAAATTGGATGTGGCCGCTTGCGGTCAACAAAACGGTCATGGCCGTTTTGTGTGCAATCTCATAGAAAGGAGGCGCCAGTCCATCTATCAACAGTAAACTTGTACATGAAAAAACAAAAGAGAGATAAAAATGGAGTGGAGTATTATGTACAAACTGGTTGATTCAGTAGAGTCTTTGGCGAGTTTTCACCAAATCAAGGAGAGCGTTTGGACCTCCATGGGCTTTGAAATGGAATACGTCAAAAATGGTTCCGATGCTTATTTGCTATTGTCAGAAGATGACGAAGCAGGCGGTACTTTTGAATTTACGCCACATGAAAAATCTTCTGCTTTTCTCCGCAATTTGTTTCAGGACGTGTTGAGCGCCGATATGAAAGTGGTGGAAGTAGACAGTTTCGCTGTCTTGCCGAAATACCGTGGAAAACTGGGACGTTGGGGCGTTGCCCTCATGATCGATTATGCTGAAAAACACGGTTATACGCATGCAGTCGGTTTAGCAGACCCGGCTTTTTTTCAGTTGATTAATACAAAATACAACGTCAAAGCGACACAAGTGAAGGATATGGTCTATTACAAAGGGGCGAACGCCATCCCGACCATTTTTCACCTGCAGGAAGCCTATACGAGCAAGGACCATCCCGCATTTTCCTGGTATCAAACGCTTTGCAAACAAATAAAAGTTGAGGTTAGCTGACATGGAACTTTTACAAAGAAGAAATAATTGGGTCGTCATTGTTTTTGCAAGCATCATTACCGTGGTGCAAATCGTGAATCTCATCATGGGAGTGCCGATTTCCTTCGTCTTGACTGTGCTCGGTATTTTGTACGGAGTGCTGGCGCCGTTCGCGTATTTGTCCAATCGTCCGGCGTGGCGCGACAAAATGGCTCCATTCATGAAGTTTTTCAACTTCGCGGTAATCGGCATCTTCATGTTCATAATTACCGGGCTTGATCCTTGGCTGGTCAATATTATGACCATCATGTTCTTCGTAGCCGTCATGGGGATTTATCAGGACAGGCTGATCAACATTTTGACGATCGTGGCAGCGCTCGGGATCGTCACGTACTACTTCCTGACAAATGGCGAGGCGATTTTTTATACCTCCAATCCGGTTCATTTGATGTACTACCTGCTTACCTTCTGCTTCGTATCGGCAACAAGCATGATGCACGCGATATTCAACAACAGACTGCAACAGGAGAGCGAAGAACAGAAGCAGCAGGCGATCGCTTCCAAAGAATCGCTGCAACGCATTTTGGATCAGATCAACGAATCGCTCAGCTCTGTGCAGGAATACCAGGAGAATCTGAACAAGGTGACGGATGGCGTGAATGTCCGGGCAGTTGAAACCGTCGCTTCCCTTCAGGAAATCATGCGCTCCTTCTCTGTGCAAACCGACAACACAAACGAGCTGCGCCGCGAGATGGGCACGACCAATCTCCAGGTAGAAGACATGACCCGTTCTGTTACAGAGATGCACGATTACGTAGAATCGACGAAAGAAGCGACCAATGAAAGCGGCAAGCGCATCAATAACATCGGCAGCGACTTTGAACGCTTCATCAAGGACATCCAGGATACGAACCGACTGATTCAAGAGCTGAACAAAGAAACGGAATCGATTGAAAAAATCATCCAAACGATCTCCGATATTTCGGCACAGACCAACCTGCTCGCACTCAATGCCACCATCGAGGCGTCCAGAGCCGGTGAGCATGGCCGTGGCTTTGCCGTCGTAGCGGATGAAGTGCGCAAGCTGGCCGAGTCTTCCAAAGTATCCTCCGAATCGATCTCGACCTTGTTGATGACGATTCGCGAAAAAATGAAGCTCGTTTCCGACATGATCTCCGAGTCCCAGGTGTCTTTTGAAAAGAACAGCGAAGGCATTATGGAGGTCCAAGAAATGTTTACAAACGTGGACAACTACATGCACAACTTCGCGGAAAAAACCAAAAATCTGCAAGAGTTCATCGTCCACGTGCACAGCATGATCCAGGAAGTCAATGCAAAAGTCGAAGTCAACGCAGACATTACCGACAAGAACAAGGAAAGCCTCGAAGAAGTTCTCGTGCTCGTCTCTGACCAAAAAGAAGAGATCGTCAAAGTATCTGGCGGCTTCGAAAAGATCGAGCAACAAATTCGCGGCTTGAACACGTAAAAACCATTGGCAAAAATTCCACTGAAACTGTCCTCTTTTGAGGGCAGTTTTTTGCATTTATGGCAATAATGTTACCTAATTGTTACAACTGTGAACGAACCTCAACTTTTTTCCATCAAATTATTTTTTCTGCATAGCATGTCCTCCTGGTATCGCTTATAATACACATGAATTTTTTCCGTTTGCTTTCCTTCCATCATGGATCGATCCAACGCAAAGAGAGGCCATAGCCATATGCCTGTTATACATCGTTTCAAGCTGAGCCCGGGGAAAAAGATTGGTCTGACTGCCCTTCTGACGGGTCTGGTTTCCTTGTCCATCGTGTTGACGGTGACAATTTTGCTCGTCGCATCTTATCAGTCCAAGAAGAAGTCACTGATCGATACCACGCTTACTTTGAACTATTCAAGCGCAAGCAAAATGAGTCAAATGATCAATTCCTTGTTCATCTCCATGCGAAGCAGCTTGCGTTATTCCGCCTCAGTCGTAATCGACCACCCCTCGCAGACGCAAAAAGAAGCCGACGAACATCTGGATATCCTTCGCAAAAGCAGCAACTATTTCAATTCGCTAACTGTCGTGGATGAAAACGGGATTATCCGCACCGTTTCTCCGGCGTCCATCGGCACAGTCGGCCAACACATTATCACCAAGGAAGGCAACTATGCCCTGGAACTGAAAAAGCCCTACATTTCCTTGCCCTACATATCTGCGAGAAGCAACCGCCATATTTTGTTCATGAGCGAGCCGATCTACGACAAAGAGGGCAAATATCGCGGCTTCATCGGCGGAACCATCTACCTCCAGGAGCACAACATCATGAACATGATCTTCGGCAGCGCGGCAACGGATACGACCGGATCTTCTTTTTCCATCGTCGGCTCCAACGGGCAGTTGCTGTTCCATCCGGATGAACAGTTGATCGGAAAAGATCTCAAATCCAATCCTGTCGTAAGGAAGCTGATGGCTGGGCGAAGCGGTCATGAACAAATGGCGAGCATACAGGGCGGGCAGTTGCTGGCCGGCTATGCCCCCGTTGCCGAAAACGGCTGGGGCGTCATGGTCACCTCTCCCATCGAGTTTGTCTACAACGAGCTGCATAGTCAGGTGAGACTCATGCTGGTTTATTTGCTGCCCCCTTCCCTGCTTTTGCTCCTGATTGTCATCAAGCTGGCCCACACGCTTGCCAGACCTTTTGTTCAGCTTGCCGACCTGATGAGCAAGATGGGCTCGGAAAAAGTAGAGCTTCCCCAAAATCGGCATCACTGGAACCGGGAAGCTGATTTGTTGACCAAAGCTTTTCGCAATGCCGCCAAAAAAATCAAGCGGAAAACAGACCGTCTCACGCATGAAGCAACGACTGACGCGCTTACGGGACTTGCCAACCGCCGTTCCGTCGAAAATTTGCTGCAACAATGGTTGCGGGAGAACAAAAGCTTTTCCATCCTGCTGTTGGATATTGATCGCTTCAAGCATGTAAACGACACCTTCGGCCATCCTGTGGGAGACGAAGTGTTGAAGCTGTTTGCCCAGATCATGACAACCTCTGTCCGCAAAAGCGATGTTTGCGGGCGGTTTGGCGGAGAGGAATTTATTGCCCTGCTCGGCGGCGCCTCCAGCGAAGATGCCTTTTCCATCGCCGAGAAAATCAGATGCAGCATGGAAAACAGTGTCACACCAACTGGCCAGACGATCACTGTTTCCATCGGGATCGTCAGCAGCACACGTCAGCTTCACTCCGTTCCCGCTTTGATTGAGCTTGCTGACCAAGCGTTGTATCAGGCAAAGCAGTCCGGCAGAAATCGGGTGGTAGTAGCCCAAACCGCGCAACCAAAAAACAGGCTTGATTCGTAAAAACTTGCGTGAGTGAACCCCTGTCTGTCACTCGCGAATAGCAGAGATCGCCTTGGACGCCTCGACGTTCAGGCGATTTTTTTATGCGCCCGTTGACAATATAAGCATCGGGATATATAGTTACTATAGTTAAGTTAACTAAACTAAATTACTTTGCAAGAGCTTTCTGATCTTGTCTTCTGCCTTCTCCCGGCTCATTTTGTTCGGACTTCGCGCAAATACTATTGTTCACGAGGAGGAAATCCATGCTTGCCGAATATCGAAAAATCGTCCATGAGTTGAACGATGCCTTTTACGAATATTACATGTACTACAATAAAGTCGCGAAAAAGCTGGATGAGTTTCAGTTGACGCTTCAGCAGGAAAACTTGTTGCAGTACATCATTCGCAATGAACGGGTGACTGTCAACGAGATCGCCGCCTTTTTCTCCATTACGAAAAGCGCAGTCAGCCAAGTGTTGTCTCATCTGGAATCCAGGACGTTTATCAGGCGGGAAAGCAATCCGGAAGATCGCCGGGAGTCGTTTATCCTGCTGGGAGAAGCGGGGCAAAAATACGCGGAGTTGATGGATGAAGCAGACGAAGCGTTTGTGAAACAATACTTTTCCCAAATCGACATGAGCGTGCTCGAACAAATGCTGGAAACGATCAAAAAGGTCAACCGGGCCATAAAAGAATCAGCAGATACAGAAAGCCGGTAAAAGCAAGCAGCCGCGGCTGTGAGCGGATTGTAAATTCATTGGAGAGTTAGTGGGGAAAACCATGAAAAGGAACAACAACCCAAACTGGTCTTTAGGTTTAGTCTTGTTTAATTTATTTATTGCGTACGTCGGAATTGGCCTGGTCGTTCCGGTCATGCCGTCCTTTGCCCATGAGTTGAACCTGAGCGGAGAAGTCGTGGGCTACCTGATTTCCGCCTTTGCCTTCGCCCAGCTTCTCGCCTCGCCGATTACGGGCGTCTGGGTCGATACGTTTGGCAGAAAGAAAATGATTGTCTTCGGCCTGTTCTTGTTCGCATTCTCGGAGCTTATGTTCGGATTGGGCAACCAGGTCTGGATTTTGTTTTTGTCGCGAATTTTAGGCGGAATCAGCGACGCTTTCATTATGCCAGCTGTCATCTCTTACATTGCCGATCGCACTTCGCTGGAAGACCGCGCTCGCGTGCTGGGCTATCAGGCTGCCGCCATCAGCGGCGGTTTCATCATCGGTCCCGGACTGGGCGGATTCATCGCAGAGCTGGGGATACGCGCTCCATTCTTTTTCGCAGCCGGATTTGCCGGCATCGCCGCCGTTATCTCGCTGTTTGTCCTGGAAGAGTCGCTGACGAAAGAACAAATGGCAAAAAATAAAGCGCAAAAAGTGAGCGTCAGCTTCATCGGTGAGATCAAAAAATCGTTCCGCTCGATCTATTTTGTGCCCCTGTTGATTGTGTTTGTGCTCTCTTTCGGCCTTGCCGCATACGAGATGATGTTCAGCCTGTTTGTTGATGCCAAATTCGGCTTCACTGCCAAAGATATCGCCGTCATCATTACCGTCGGCTCCGTTTTCGGCGTAGTTGCCCAGATCGCTTTCTTTGAGAAGCTGGTGGACAAGTTTGGCGAGAAAAACATGATTCAAACGACGCTCGTGACAGCCGCGCTGTTTATTTTTGCGACGGTCTTCATCAACAGCTATTGGGGAATCATGGTCGTCAGCAGCATCGTGTTTTTTGCCTGCGACTTGCTGCGCCCTGCTGTAACCACGCTGCTTTCGAAGATGGCCGACGAGGACCAGGGCTTTGTCGCCGGGATGAACTCCACCTATACAAGCCTCGGAATTATTGTTGGTCCCGCAGTCGGTGGCATTTTGTTCGACTGGAACATCAACTTCCCGTACATGTTCGCCGCTGTCGTGCTCTGCGCTGCCTTTGCGCTGTTTGTTTATTGGAAAAACAAGCTGCGAGCGCCAGCGCACGGGTAAAAACACTTGCGCAGCTGCGGAAGCGAGCGGATGTCGGGCTATCTCGGTTATTGCACGGCTTGGTTTTAACATGCTGTCGCTTTGTTACTACTGGACATGGAACTGCTTGTTTCTAGACACGGCACCGCTCGTTTCCAGCGGTGTTTTTTCTTTTCGCTGAGAACTGATCTCCCACTCGCTGCTACAGGCGCTACTCCTTCGCCCCCTGCTTTTTTCGTCTCCCCGGTCGGAGGCTTGGCGTAAAGAGTCCTCTTTCGTAAGCATACCGAACAAGCTGCGTCCGATTTTTCAACCGCAGCTTGAACAAAAGCTCCTTGAACTGCTTCCTGACCTCGTTCTCGGAAAGCAGCAACTCTTCCGCAATCTCACTGTTTTTATACCCTTTGCACAGGCAGCCGAGCAGCGCCATCTCCGTCGGATTCAAGCCAGGGCGGTTGAAGTGGCACGGCTTGTCTGCCATAAATTCCTGCAAAATATGATAACCCAGCTCACGCGGCATCGGCGCATCATCTATCAGCACAGAGCGCAAATATTCGTGCCGCGATGCGGGATGCAACGTCTTCAGCAAGTACCCTTGGGCACCGTATTTCAACGCTTCAAAAAAGCATTGCACATCCGTCGAATCGGACTGGACGATAACTTTGCTGCCAGGATTTTGTTCCTTGATTCGCGCAATCGCCTGCCATTCATCCTGATCCTGCAAATTCAAATCAATCAGCACTGCTTTTGGCGCAAACTTGTTGGCCAGCACTGCCGCTTCCGCAGCCGTATCGGTTTCAGCCACGACCTGAAACCCGCTATCCAACTGAAGCAGTCGCCGCAACTGCTCTCTTGCCTCCCGGTTGTGGTCTGCAATCAATACCGTAATCATCTCTGTCATGTTAGTTTCACCACACTCCGCTTTTTCTTAATCCTACTCCTGTCGAGACTGCTCCGAAATGCCCCAATCGGGTCATATTTCGTTAAGAAGCGATGACAATTCCATGGCAAAAAGTTCACAAAGAGCGAACAGCAGTTTCACATAAAAGCCAACAACAGCTCCATGCTTTTCGCGAATTTGCCTGAATAATCCCTTGCTGATGCACCTGTCCCGGTTGATGCCGCTGCATGCAGGGACAAACCGAAAAAGGGAGATTTCGTGTGCTCCGCTTTCTTTTATCGCTCTTGCGCCTGCTCTGATCCGATGTGCCGACCTCTACTAGCTTTCCTCACCCTTTTCAAAGGACGCGTCCCAATTTCTCTTTGCGCCGCGAAACCAACTAATTGTATAATGGGCACGCAATAAATCCGTTTATAAATGAGGTGACAACCCTTGCCTCTTGATTTGCACCAGGATGAACATATTCAACTATGGCAACATGCCGATATTCAAATGGTTTCGATCCAAAGGCATACACTGGCGGCAGGCGCCAAAGCCTTTTCATTCTCTTTTCCCTCAAACGGCTTTCTCTGCACAAGCATAGGAAGCGCCCTGATGCTTTTCGACAACCAGATTTACTCCGCACATGGCATGCAGGTGTTTCATGCAGCCGCCAAAAGCTGGGTTGAACTGAACGCTGGCAAAGATGGCCTGGACTTCAGCCTGGTGCTGTACGAAGCTAGTGTTAGCCGTGCTGCTCCTGCCAAATTCGAAGCGCCTGTACATTCTCGTAAGCATTCATTCCACATGCCCTATTCCTTCACTCCTGCCCAGCCGACTCTGTTGTATGACATCTTGGAACAGATGCATGACTTGTCGCGCCAACAGCATGCGATGGCACAGTTTCAACTAAAAGCGCAATTTTATCAATGGATTTATCAGGTCGTGAAGCAATACCACTCACAATCGCCTGCGCCCCGGACGACGAGCCCGGTCGAACTGGTGACAGAAGCTCTCGAATACATGCTGGACCATTACGCCGAGCCATTGACGCTCGAATCGTTGGCTTCCGCGTTGAATTGCAGCCAGGGGCATTTGTCCAATCGCTTCAAGCAAGTATTGAACCGCGGCCCGATTGATTGCCTGATCCGCTTGCGGATGGAAAAAGCTCGCAAACTGCTGGCAGAAACCGCTATATCGCTAAAGACGGTTGCTACGGCAGTCGGTTATCAGGATGTGTACTATTTCAGCCATGCTTTCAAAAAACATTTCGGTTTGCCTCCCAGCCTGCTGCGAAAACAGCTTGCTGCAAATGAAAATCTTACATCCGCAGCAGGAAGAAATCACATTGTTGCTCCAGATGGGACATGTTATTTTGATAATGATAATTATTATCAAAATAACGACGGAGGGTCAAGTCACATGTTTATAAACAAAATGATGGTGCCCGCCAGCTTATTGTTAGCATTTGGTCTGCTGCTCGGCGCATGCGGCAGCAATCCGACCGAGTCGGCAACTGGCAACAAAGGCGGCAGCGCAACGGCAGCTTCACAACCCGCTGCAACAGCAGAGAACGATACCAAGCCTGCAACCCGCATCGTCTCCACATCGATGGGCGATGTGGAAATCCCAGCCCATCCGGAGCGGGTCGTAACGGATTTCTACATGGGATATTTGCTCGCGCTAGATATTAAACCTGTCGGGTCAAACGGCATCTTTATGAAAAACCCGTATTTGGCGGATCAAATTGCAGGCATAGTAGATGTCGGCGACAGTCTGGAGGCAATCCCGGAGCTGAAACCGGATCTCATCATAACGGGGGATGCCAAGAAGTATGAAGCTTATTCCAAAATTGCACCGACGATCATGTTCCCCAAAGCCTCCGATCTCCGCGACGAGCTGAAGCAGTTGGGCATTATGCTGAACAAAGAAGCCAAAGCGGACTCATTGGTGCAAGACTTGGACAAACAAGTCGAATCAACCAAGAAACGTATTGACCACATTGTAGGAAAAGACAAGACCGTTACTGTTTTTGACGGCGGCGCTGTCAAAACGCTTATCCTTTACGGCAACGCCTTTACCGGACGAACAATCCATGGCGAGTTGGGTCTGCCAATGAACGAAAATGTAAAACGCGACATCGACCCGAAAGTAGGCTGGCTGCAAATTTCCAGCGAAGTCATTGGAAAATACGCCAGCGATTATATTTTCATGGCTGTCGATGCCAAAGCCGAGTCATTTGATTACGCGAATGATCCAATCTGGAACACCTTGGATGCCGTCAAACAAAACCATCTGTACGAAATTGACGGTTACCGCTTCTATTTCTCTGATCCGATTTCTGTGATGGGGCAACTAGAGGATATTGCCGATATGATGGAGGAGAGGGAAAAGGCTAGTGTTAAGCGGGGATAGTGGTGGTGCTGGAGACTTCGGAGTTTTGCCGTAGGCTTGAAGAACAGAAAGATGCCCCTAACGTTGAGTAGGGGCATTGTTTGTTATGCGGGGATTGAATTTTTTACTGAGTTTTCGACAGGCAAAAACGAGTATAACGTCAATGGAACGGTGATATTGTGCTGATTTTGAAGCTTTCCACTAGGCTTTCGAACTTCATAGTCATTGCTATGCCATATACCAGGACATCCGTGCTAATCCCGAAGCTTTCCACTAAGCTTTCGAACCTAAGCCAGCAATAGCCTTTTTGGGCAAGGTTCCGATCGTGCTAATCCCGAAGCTTTCCACTAAGCTTTCGAACTGTAGCTTGGTAGGTCATGGTTACCGGCTGTCGTGTGTGCTAATCCCGAAGCTTTCCACTAAGCTTTCGAACTTCGTTGTTCGGATCAATGTTTTGTAATAACGTCGAGTGCTAATCCCGAAGCTTTCCACTAAGCTTTCGAACTGTTGGTTGTGAGAATGCGATTCAGCTCTTAATGGGTGCTAATCCCGAAGCTTTCCACTAAGCTTTCGAACTCAAAGGCACCTACCTCAAAAGTAGCTCTGCTATTAGCGTGCTAATCCCGAAGCTTTCCACTAAGCTTTCGAACTACAAGTCCCGTCAAGCCAAAAGAAATGGATTCCGGAGTGCTAATCCCGAAGCTTTCCACTAAGCTTTCGAACCGCCGTATAGCGCGTGGCATCCAGCGTTTTGTGATCGAGTGCTAATCCCGAAGCTTTCCACTAAGCTTTCGAACCACACAGTAAGTTGAGACTCAATGTACCGCTCAATCATCAGTGCTAATCCCGAAGCTTTCCACTAAGCTTTCGAACTCCTTCCTTGCCGAAACCTACAACAACAAGGCTTGAGCAGGGCTTTTTCGAGCGCCAGGAATTTCAGTATCCCTTTCCCCGTCTATGCACTCATTTCCAATGCACAATCGTTCAAAAAAGCCTACTCTCACAAGGATTTCGAGCATCTCCAGTGATTTTTGAGCTGCGGGGATGCTCGAAAATCAAGCGCACATACTCAGTGGAACTTCGTGACTATTCGTGGTAGCCGCCCTGTAATGGAGGACGACAATGCACACGCACGAAATTAAAGCAAATCGACATACGGCCTCTAACCGTCGACTATCATCATTGTACTGTTTTCGCCTTGCCTCAACAACACACATCCACTTTCCTAGTAGATAAATTTAGTTAAGTCTCGCGGGAGGAACTCTCTTCCGACCGTGGCAATTCGCTTATCCAATTGGTCCTTGGTCACCGGGCCGATTTTTACAAACATGACCTGATCTTCTGCATGATGAATCAGCTCAGCCAGACTGACCTTCAATTTGACTTGCTGAATCTCTGTCAACTGACATAAGAACACGGAATATTGCACATGTTCCCCCTGTCCTTTCATCAACTTGAAAACCTTTCGCCATCGCTTCTGATCCGAAATATCGTAGCTCACCAGTACAAAATGTCTCATTTTTACCTCGTCATGAGCGGCGTATATTCAGCCAACTCGCCATCAAGGTATCTGGCCAAAAATCTTGCTTCCAGCTCAAGCATCCTCCGATAGCTTAACTTGTAACCGAACTGTGGATGTGTCATTGCTTCATTTAACCGTCTTTCGTAAGCGGAAAAATATTTCTGCCGACCGCCCTTTTTCAAGTAACAGCTATCTTTTCCCCAGTAAAAATCATCCGGAGTGAGTTCTTTTGTATTCAAGGCGCGAATCGCTACGCTATCAGCGATCAATGCCCGATACGGTTCCATCAGATCAAGCGCCAAAGCTGGCCTCCCCGCTTCCATTGCATGGAAAAAACCAAACAGCGGATCGAGTCCTACATTGACACAAGCCGTATAGACATCTCTTGAGAGCAATGTATAGCCTAGCGACAAAAGAGCGTTAACCGGGTCTTTCGGCGGACGCCGATTGCGTCCATTCATCATGGCGATGCCATCAACCATTGGCTCCGCAAGCATCGTGGGAAAAGACTGCATATACAACTGCGCCGCTCGTCCTTCAATTCCTCTCGCCATGTCAAGCGATTCGGCGCCAAGCACCCGCTCCCGCAGCTCTTTCAATTCTTTTAAAACTGATTTTTCCGGACTGCCGTTTCGCCTTAACATGGTTCGTTGATTGGAAATCTTGGCGTAGATCACTCGCCTGGTAAGCGCAAGTGCAACTGGCGGCTCTTGAAAAGCACCGAACTGTTTGACCCTCGTCCGAATATTTTTGGTGAGCGGCGGAGAAGTAATTCCAGCTAATGTACCATGTGTCGTCAAATAACTGACATGGATGCCACAATTCATTAAGGTGTGTAGAAGTTGCGTGGAACACTGGACGTTTCCCATCAAGCTCACGTGCACCAAATCCTTGATCGGGATTTCGTCAAGCTTTTCCCCTTTTAACGTAATCGTCAGACACTCGCCCGACCTTCCCAACGTAGCCCCTGGCTCTGCAACATACAACATTCCACCGTCTGGACGACTGGGAACAATTTTTCTGATATTTGCACTGACCCCTGTCAAGTAATTCGTCTCATCAGGCATGCAAACGTAGTTTAGCGAGCAGCGGAAGCATTTTTTCGAATCTTGCAAGGGCGGCGGCATGTCTGCATCTTTAAGTTCTTGCGCCTTTTCAATAAAACGTCGGGTAACGCTGATCAAGTCCTGGGAAAATTCAATCTGCACTTTCTTTTTGTTCCCACGATAGTACAAATAGCCATAGTCCGATTCATAGCCATTTGAGCGCAGCAACAAGCCTTGGGCACATAATTGAATCTGGTCATTGGGCCAGGCAGAGCCATCCAATTCATATTCACCTACAGAGAACGTATGCCCGCCATCCGGTGCCGACGAGTGCTTGCCTTCCACAGGAATCCACTGGTTGCCTTGTTCAACACAAACCGCATCCAGCTTTCCGGTAATGCCAAGCACCGGGTCACCGAGATTCAGACTATATGGTGCTTCTCCCCACAACTCTTCGGGAGCCATTTTGTTTTTGCGCAAATTTGTCTCCGCACGCCTGTGCTGTGCAGCTCCTTCGATCGTGTCTGCACTTTCTTCAAACAGCCCTTGCACATGCATGATATGGTACAGTCGCTCGCAATACTGAATTTCATTTAACATGCGTACAGGTATCCAGGACAAGCCACACACTCTCCTTGAACACCTTTACCGAGTCTTCATCAAAAACCTCTCCCGCAATTTCCCGTACAGACGCCTTTTTACCTCACTCCAAAAATCTTTCTGGGTACTCCAGACAAATTCAGGGAAAAAGACTCCGCTAGGATCGCGGAACAATGTACGGTATGTGCCTTTCGCCTCTTCCGCTTCCTCGATGATTTCCTGGAAATCTTCCAGTTGTTCGGGCGACTCAGACTCTTCTGTAAAGGTTGTTTTACCTTTCAGCTTGGCCTGGCTATCCCAAACGTATACGTCTTTCATGACTGTATCCGTTTTTTTCACAAAAAGACCTTTTCCCAGCTTCGCCTGCACCGATTTGGTCTTAGGAATGAGATACTCTTCCTCACCTCGGATAAGGACACGGCAGCTTACCTTGAACAGCTCATTGTATCGCTGCCAAAAACGCTTTTGCAGATTCTGCGCCGCATTGATATCTGCCTGGAGTAATACTACCTCTTTGTCTCCGCTTCCGTTTGTCAAGGTCACGAACCATTCTCCACTGTCATCCGGAACAATGTCGCCAGGTCTTAACTGTTTCACTTGCTCTTCCGTCAAAAACTGCTCGCTGATTAATCTTTTCTGTAAGTTCTCAAAGCGTCTGCCCTGTAAATCATGGCCACTCACCATTTTGCACCGAATGCCCGGCGTTCCTGTCTTGGCGTGAAAACGAGAGGAATATTCCGCCCGGACATCGCCAATCTGAATCCCGTATGGCTCCGCCTGCATATGAACGTATTTGGGAATGCTGCGATGTGCCCATTTCATCAAGGTGGAATTTTCTTTTGTCGAACGATCCATGTGAGAACGGTACTGACTCAGGTTTTCAAACAGGATGACCTGACAAGCCGGATACTTGGCGAACCACTCCAATTTCTTTTCGTCGTATACATATCCCAAAGCAGTCATGACGATGGCGTGACTTAACTGCTTCAACCGATCCTCTTTTACATTTTGGATATGCGTCAACAGGCGCTGGTGGCTGGTATGTCCTTGTTCAAAGCGGTTGATTTCCTGCGGATTTCTCGTCCTGCGGCTCCAAGAAATCAACAGCTTGCGCAGACTGTCCAATTCTTCTATGCTCCACATGCTCAGACCTGCGATGCCTTTTCGCTCGTCAGCATCAAAGCGTTTGCGCCATGCCTGAACGACTTTTCCTACATGCTCCTCTGCTTTGCGGTGTATTTGTACCACCGCTTGCTCCCAGCCGCCTTCCTTCTCACGTAAAGCATCTGTCAGGTCGCAGACGATTCCGTTCCAAAAAGTCCGGTCTGTTTGATCGAGCAGCGACTTTTGCTTCTCAAGCGCTTGACTCAAATGATCAAGCTCATCCGCTCGTTCTCTGTTCTGTTTCTTCGCCATGCGTATGACTTGGGACAATATTCTGATCTGAAACCTCACTCGTCTCTGCTGATCCTGCCTCTCGTCCCGTTTTTCCCTCACCTGTTTTTCTACCTGCTCACCAGGCAGTTTCAACATATAGCTCCGCTTATGGACAGCAACGAGCGGGGTTCCTTCAATCCAATAGGAAAAACCAGCCGCATTTGCATCGTTGCTCTCTTCTACAGAAAAAATGGAAGTTGCCGCAGCAGTTCGCAGCCCAAGGTCTATACTCATCACACGGAACCCGGATTCCAGCGATTCCACCCCGGACGAGTGGTTCTGCGAAGCCTTCATCCATTCAACAAGCTCCTCTGACTTGTAAGTAGTGACCTTTGGAAACTCATTGGGACGGCGAACGAGTTGCAACACTTGTCCATATGGCGACTGCAAACGGCCATTTTTCACTTCTTGCAAAGGTTCGAAATCGATGACAATGTTGAGATAGACACTGCCAATCTCCCCACCCTCGAAGTCTTTTTCTTCCTTTTCTAAATCGCCTCTTTCCAGCTGTAGCTTTGCTCCCCCCAAATGTCCGCTAAACGTCGATCCTGAACCCTTATCCTTAAACTCGATTTCTTGCTTGCCTTTGTCGTTTTTCTGCAACGTCACCTGTTGGTAAAACTGCCTGGACAAAGCCAGCTCGACCTCGACGTCCTGCTTTTCCATCCATCCGGATTCGTTTGGCCAGATCAGTTGACTAAACGTCACAAAACGCCTGCTTCTGGGGTTGTCTGCTTCCGCCGTCAAATAATAATCTTGCAAATTTCCTCCGCGAGCGTCGAATCGCACCCACAGTGGATGCTTCCTGGCATCGGGCAGTGTCATAGTAGCGTTTTGCTTGGCTTCTTCCAAACGCTTCTTCAGCTCATTGCGTGCAACAAAATAATGGATGCGCTGCGGATTCCCTTTCCAGATCAGGTGGTGCTCCTCTTTCATCAGGTACTGAAAGAAATGGGCATCGCCAAATCGCCCCCTCAGCCGCTGCTGCACACGTTTGAGCGCCTCTCTGTATTGCTCGTGACTGGCATTGGGGAGAACTGTCGACCATTGCTCGTACAGTTCGTTCCAGCCTTTCATTTGCCGTTTGGTAATCCGATACTTGTCGTTAGCAGCGGTCATGTTTTCTATTAGCTCTTGCTCCCGTTGTTCTTCGTATTGCTCCAGCAAGCTGATCCATTCCTGGCCACCTTCCAACTGCTCGTTCAATTGGGTCATTTTTTCTTGCAGCTTGGAATATTCCTCCTGAACGCGCTTGTTCCAGCTCTCCCAACTGAGCAGTCTTTCAATCGCCTGTTGCAGCATGTCCCTGTCCCAGGTGCGCACAAACTGATTGGACTGAAGCGGTAGCCATGCGATGTCTGCTACGGTGTTCGTATACAGTGGAAAAATCGGCCTGATTCCGTATTCTTCCAAGGTGGTAATTACGGAAGCGGTCGGATCTTCTTCGCGTCTTTTTTTCCACTTTTCATAATCCTGCTCCCAAGTCGGGTCGTTGGCTTCTTTTTTCTTCTGCCAGGTCGGCTTTGCGCCTGCCTTTGAGGTACCTTTGCCGCCTTCGCTGTTCGGATCAACTAGCGGGCTGAGGAATTTTCGGCTAATGATCTGGGCGTCGCCACTTTGCCCAATCGAGGAGGGAACAAGCAGTTCATATAGTTGCCGCAGAGCTTCGAGCGCCTTGTCCAATGGGAGCGCTTGCGTATTTTTATCTGCACGATTTTGTTGTTGCTGTTCGCGTATGTGACGAACCAGCTCTTCTTGCAGTTCTTTTTTTGTCTGTCCGCCAGTGCTCTCCTGACGAAAGAGCAAGAGCATTTTCATATAATAAGCGACGCCTTCATTTAACAGCCGATGCGTTCGCCATATTCCTTTTCGGAGGTTTTGGGCTTCAGGGCCTGTATGCGTCTTTAGCTTCAGCTTGATACTACGGATTGCCATGGCTGTGCCTCCCGGTTTGATTTTGAAAAGAGTTGGGCATGATTTTTATTTATTGTAAATCATTTTCATATTTTGGGGTAATAGGAAAAAGCCAATTCCACTGTTTCTAGATGAATTGGCTTGTGTTCTGATGAACCGTGAAGTTTTCTACTGGGGATTCGAAGAGCCGCAAGATGTATTTAGATATGCACGTGCTTGTTTCAAAGTTTTCGAATGGACTGGCCGTTTGGTGCTGGCTTCATCCATCCCCGTGGTGCTAATCTTGAAGCTTTCTACTGAGCTTTCAAACATGGTCGATGGCGACGAGTGGTCAGTCCGAAAGCTGTGCTAATCTCGAAGCTTTCCACTAAGCTTTCGAACGCCCAACATATCGAATGAGTGTAACGTCATTGCCAAGTGCTAACCTCGAAGCTTTCCACTAAGCTTTCGAACACAGGTCTGCGGTGGTCTGGTACTTGGAGTGACCGTGCTAACCTCGAAGCTTTCCACTAAGCTTTCGAACTTTGTTGTGATATTCACTTTCTCACCTCCTTACCCAAGTGCTAACCTCGAAGCTTTCCACTAAGCTTTCGAACACTTGGCTCGGGACTTCATTAGAATGGGCTTTCACCCAGGTGCTAACCTCGAAGCTTTCCACTAAGCTTTCGAACTTCCAAGACTGGCGCATATAGTCTCCACCCTCACACAGTGCTAACCTCGAAGCTTTCCACTAAGCTTTCGAACTGCGTAAAGCGGCATTAGAGCAATATCAGGAATGGAGCGTGCTAACCTCGAAGCTTTCCACTAAGCTTTCGAACATATCTATGGTTTGATGACAACTTTCAAAGCGTTGTCACAGTGCTAACCTCGAAGCTTTCCACTAAGCTTTCGAACTCCTGTCTTACCAATCCCTACAACCGCAAGCGTTCCCGCACTCTCTTTCGAGCAGCCCATTTTCTCGGTTGTATTCTGCCTGATTTCACGGAGACTCCAGTCGTCCAAACTGGCTTTGCGCCTACTCTCCCAACGTATGCGAGCATCCCCGGAGCTTTTTGGGCTGAGAGGATGCTCGCATCGTTGTTTTCGAAAGCTTAGTGGAAAGTCGAGATTATCCGTGGGAGTAGACTTGTGGAGGGTCTACATTTGCACACGCACGGAAATCGGCCTGTTGCCTTTAGCATGCGACCGATACGTTTATTTTATATATTTTCCAAATACAGATCAACTATGATGATGTCACGCCCCCCATATGAACCCCTGGAGTTTGTTAGAAAAATAATCGTCTGAAACAGATTGGATCGTGATTTTACAAGATCATGGAAGATCGTAGAAGATCCTGCAAGATAAAAATGGCTTTACCCGAAATCTCATAGTAAAATATGGGCAAGTACATTAGACACGGCTCTCAAGGGTGGTCGGCTCATCTCCCATGTCGGAAGCGAGGGGAGGTGGGAACGTGGCAATTACTCACGAAATGCTTACACTTATGCTCCAGTTCGGCGGCTTTATCGTTGGGCTGTTGAGTCTCGTTGTAACAATCGTTGTTGCCCTGACCAAAAGAAATGACCGCCCTTGAGATTGGCGTCCAAGGCGGTCATTCTGATCGACTATTAAGCTGAGCCGTCCCCTTGAGGGAACGTCTATTGTACTACCGGCAGAGTGCGGGAACACCCTGTCGGTTTTTATTTTGTCCACTTTTGGTTAAACATTAAACACTTCATGTTGAAAGTGTAACCGATCTTGCTTCCATCATAACACGTTTGACATGTCGGCGTAAATAAATAAGCGACCCCACATGTCTTTATAATCTCCTGGTTCACGTGCTATCCCAAAAGCTCTCCACTAAGCTTTCGAACTGCTCAACTGCTGTACATCCACTCACACGGCATTCGGCAGCAGGGTGCTAATCCCAAAGCTTTCCACTAAGCTTTCGAACAGTGAGTCCATGAGTCAAAAGCAAGCATTGAGCCCTGGTGCTAACCCCGAAGCTTTCCACTAAGCTTTCGAACAAAATATTGACAACATCCTTAACTCCTACGGTAACCTGCGTGCTAACCCCGAAGCTTTCCACTAAGCTTTCGAACAAACAACGGAAATTTTGCACGCGCCAGCAGCCTTGTGCTAACCCCGAAGCTTTCCACTAAGCTTTCGAACGTAGAAGTGTACTCTGAACCTGAAATTCGATTTTTACAGTGCTAACCCCGAAGCTTTCCACTAAGCTTTCGAACTGGAAATCGCTGAACCATATGGCTTCCGCTACCCCGTGCTAACCCCGAAGCTCTCCACTAAGCTTTCGAACACCCCCTGTCTTCCCAATCCCTACAACCGCAAGCGTTCTCACACTCTCTTTCGAGCAGCCCATTTTCTCGGTTGTATTCTGCCTGATTTCACGGAGACTCCAGTCGTCCAAACTGGCTTGGCGCTTACTCTCCCAACGTATGCGAGCATCCCCGGAGCTTTTTGGGCTGAGAGGATGCTCGCATCGTTGTTTTCGAAAGCTTAGTGGAAAGTCGAGATTATCCGTGGGAGTAGACTTGTGGAGGGTCTACATTGCACACGCACGGAAATCGGCCTGTCGCCTTTAGCATGCGACCGATACATTCATTTTACATATTTTCCAAATACAGTTCAACTACTACCGCACTGCTAAACTCCTAGCATCAGCCGTTTTCTCACATCGGGGAGAAGCGCGGTCAAAAATTTGCCCCCATCTTCCCTGCATCCTTCCGCCAAGCCGCCGCATCCCCTTTTCCACTAAGAGGTATTGTACACCGTTAGCGTGTCCTTACTTCGCCAAAGCAGGATTCAAAATATGCTTTACATACTCCCCCGCGCTATGCTTGATCTGTTCCTCCGATGCTTGACCCGCGCCATGGAACCGGAACGAAGCCAGATACTTCATTCCCGTCAAGTTTGCCATCGCATGCAGTGGTGTCGTCAGCTCTTCGATTGTGAAAAAGTTATAGCCATCACGTGCGTAGGCTTGCTCCGGCCCGCCCGCAGAAATTGCCAGCAAGAACTCTTTGTTGTGCAGCTTGTTTCCTTCTGCGCCATAAGCCCAGCCATAAGTCAAAACAGCATCCTGCCATTGCTTCAAAATGGCTGGCGTGCTGTACCAGTAGAACGGGAACTGAAAGACAACCCGGTCATGCTCCATCATGAGCTGTTGTTCTTTTTGCACATCGATCTCGAAAGCAGGGTAAGCCGCATACAAATCGTGAACCGTGATGCTCGCTTCCTGCTTCAGTCTTTCCACCCAGGCTTTGTTCACTTTCGATTGATCCAGATGAGGATGGGCTACAATGACTAATGTTTTCACAGAGCATGCTCCTTTTTATTATACTTTTAATAGATATATAAAATAACAAACTTTACTTTAGTTGCAAACCAACAAACTGTAAGCACAGAATGTAATCAACCATTTCACGCAAAAAGCCGACCGCATCCCCTCACAGGATACTGTCGGCTTTCCATCATCTCTTCTAGCCTACCTTCAAGTCATCGCTTCCTTCTTCCCAAAAAACGTCCTGAGCGCCTTGTAAACCTCACCCTTTTCCCGAATTACACAATGCAAGAACTTCGGCTCCTTGATGTGGCGATACGCTGACATGAGTGTGGAATGCCTATTATACTGATTAACCTCGCCATATCCGAACATGTTGCATCTGTCCATAAGCTCTTTCACCAGCTTCACGCAACGCTCGTTGTCGGACGTCAGGTTGTCGCCATCGGAAAAGTGGAACGGGTAAATGTTATACTGCGAAGACGGATAGCGGCTGTCGATGATCTCCAGCGCTTTTTTGTAGGCGGAGGAACAAATCGTTCCCCCGCTCTCTCCTTTTGAGAAAAAAGTATCCTCAGTCACTTCTTTTGCATCGGTATGGTGCGCGATGAAGACGATCTCCACTTTTTCGTACTTCGTGCGCAAAAACCGTACCATCCAGAAGAAGAAGCTGCGCGCAATGTACTTTTCGAAGACGCCCATACTGCCCGAAGTATCCATCATGGCAATGATGACGGCGTTCGAGTGCGGCTTGATGATCTCTTCCCACGTTTTGAAGCGCAGGTCGTCCTCGTTGATGCCCAGCTCCAGATCGCTGTAGCCGGCGAGGGCGTTGCGGCGGATCGCTGCGATCAGGGTCCGCTTTTTGTCGATGTTGCCCATCAACCCTTTTTTCCGGACATCGTTGAAACGCGTCTCCTCAATGACAATCTGGTCCTCGTCTTTGCGCTGCAAATTCGGCAGCTCAAGCTCGGCGAAAAGCATTTCCTGCAATTCCTCGACGCTGATTTCAGCTTCGTAGTAATCCACTCCCGGCTGATCCCCAGCCCCTTGGCCTTTTCCCGGACCTTGCGCCTGATCGCCGTCTTTGGCAACGACATCTCCAACCTTGCTGTTTCCTTTGCCTTGACCGCCATGCTTTCCCTTTTGGAAGTTGAATCGCAATCGGTATTCATCCAGGGAGCGAATAGGGATCTTGATAACTTCCCGACCGTTTGACATGATGATGTTTTCTTCGCTTACGAGATCGGGCAGGTTTTTTTTGATCGCTTCTTTCACTTTTTCCTGGTGTCGATTTTGGTCCTGGTACCCTTTGCGGTGCAGCGACCAGTCTTCCCGGGAGACAATGAACGATGGTGCATCTTCCATGCCGTCTCCTCCTAGCAACTGGCGCAGTCTGCGCCGAATATGACGTGCTGGATAAAAAGCGTGAGTGTGCTTTGGCAGGCTGTTCGGGCTTTCAAGCAATTACCTGTTCAGCAAGCTTCCCACGTAACGGAGCAGCTCGTTGGCGCAAACCGGGCAATAGCTGTGCTCTTCGATGAGGCGCTTTGTCACCTCGTTGATCTTTTTCAATTGATGCTCATCCGGCGTTTTGTTCGACGTCGTGATCTTGACGACGTCTTTGAGATCGGCGAACAGCTTCTTCTCGATCGCTTCGCGCAGACGGTCGTGCGTGCTGTAGTCAAAACGCTTCCCTTTTCGCGCGTAGGCCGAGATGCGAATGAGGATTTCTTCACGGAATGCCCGCTTGGCATTTTCCGAGATGCCGATCTGCTCCTCGATCGAACGCATCAGGCGCTCATCTGGGTCCATCTCCTCACCAGTGACGGGGTCACGAATTTTGTTCATATTGCAATACGCTTCGACGTTGTCGAGGTAATTGTCCATGAGCGTTTTCGCAGACTCCTCGTAGCTGTAGACAAACGCTTTTTGCACTTCTTTTTTCGCCAGCTCGTCGTATTCCTTGCGGGCGCTGGAGATGAAGTTCATATAGCGCTCCCGCTGCTCCTTCGTAATCGACGGATGCTGGTCAAAGCCTTCCTTCAGGGCGCGGAGAATATCCAGCGCATTGATGCACTCCGTATCGCGGCGAATCAGCGCACTGGAGATGCGGTTGATGACATAGCGCGGGTCGATGCCAGCCATGCCTTCGTCCGCGTGCTCGTTTCGCAGCTCCTCCAGGTCGGCACCCTTGAAGCCCTCCACCGATTCGCCATCGTACAGGCGCATTTTTTTCAGCAAATCGGCTCCTTGCTTTTTCGATTCCTTCAAACGAGTAAGAATAGAGAAAATAGCAGCTGACCGCAGCGCATGCGGCGCAATATGCACATGTCCGAGATCCGATTGCTTAATTAATTTCGAATAAATTTTTTCTTCGTCGCTGACCCGCAAGTTATACGGCATCGGCATGACGATAATCCTCGATTGCAAAGCTTCGTTTTTCTTGTTGGCAATAAACGCTTTGTACTCGGATTCATTCGTGTGGGCCACGATCAGCTCATCCGCAGATATCAAGGCAAATCGTCCAGCCTTGAAGTTTCCTTCCTGCGTCAGCGACAGCAAATGCCAAAGGAATTTCTCGTCGCATTTGAGCATTTCCTGGAACTCCATCAGACCGCGGTTGGCCTTGTTCAGCTCCCCGTCAAAGCGATAGGCGCGAGGATCGGACTCGGAGCCGTATTTGGTGATCGTGGAAAAGTCGATGCTGCCTGTCAAATCGGCAATATCCTGCGATTTGGGATCGGAGGGGCTGAATGTACCAATCCCGACGCGATTCGCTTCCGAGAAAAGAATGCGGCAAACCGGGAAGTCTTCGATGCGTCCGCCGTATTCGCTTTCCAGCCTCATGCGGTTGTACGGCGTAAGCTCGCCTTCGATTTTGATGCCCAGTTCTTCCTCTACTTCCGGGCGCAGCTCATGCGGGACCAGATGCAACGGCTCTTCCTGCATCGGGCAGCCGTCAAGCGCGTAAATGGCGCCTGCCTCTGTTCGGGAATACTCCTCCAGCCCCCGCTTGAGCATCGTAACGAGTGTGGATTTACCGCCGCTGACAGGGCCCATCAAGAGCAAGATGCGCTTGCGTACATCCAGACGACGCGCCGCCGAATGGAAATATTCCTCGACCAGCCGCTCAATGGAGCGATCCAGGCCGAAAATTTCCCGGCTGAAAAATTGGTACGAACGTGTGCCATCCTCATTTTCTTCGACACCAGCACTTTTAATCATGTTGTAGACGCGTGAATGAGCCGTCTGGGCAATTTGCGGATTTTTGCGTACCAACTGCAAATACTCGGCGAAAGTCCCTCTCCACATCAGGTTTTCTTCTCGGGCCCGGTGCTCAGCGATCCGTTTTAAAATGTCCATGTTCGACACTCCTCCCTCATAAGCCCCTCTCTCTTCCATAACGACAATGTACTCTCATGTATATGTCTGCCTGCGGTCACGCATTCGCGCGGAACCCGTTTTCTTCAGTTGCCAACAGGCTCATCAAGCCTTTTCATATGTGTATGCGAGACATGAGCACAAGTTTCGGCAATCTTGCCACAAAAATTTTGCACGAAGGCAAATTCATTTTGACCGCATGGAATATTACGGAAATGTAAGGTACGATTGATTGCTTTGTAAGCTAAATCAATAGTTTGTAAGCTAGTCTGTTTTGTACAATAAACTCATCGATCCGAAATCATACACAAAAACTTTATTGATAGAACAACCATGGAGGCCACACACATGCACACACAAAAAGATCATGCTGTTCAAATTACAAAAGGACTGTACTTGACTGGAATCGCAACATTGATCATCCTCGCTGTCGTGATGTACCAATGGGTGTACGGGATGCAACTGGACACAGGTGAAATCCTCAGCGTTCCGATTGCTTTGGGCGCTTTCCTGAAGCTTGCGAGCGAGCGCCGGAAGCTGTCTCTTACCTGATCGTTAATCCGTTTGCAAAGTGGGCAGGCTACGCTATAATGGGAGTAGTTTGTTTACGAAAGGAGCTGTCCAACATGGGTACGTTTATCGTAGCGTTGGTCTTCGCAGCTTTTCTGCTCTTCATCTTGACAGCGGGCTACAACGAGGACAAAACCTGGAATCTGTAAGGACAAGCTAACGAGCCATTTGCTGTTTTCAGCACGTTGCTCCCAGGCGAAAAAAAGCAGGTTGCCGATTACAGGCAGCCTGCTTTTTTCATTGTATTTCGCATCCTATGCCTGCGGCTTTTTGTCCGCTTTCTTTTGTGCCTTCTCCGCTGCTTTTTCTGCCTTTTTCGCAGCCTTTTTCGCAGCAATCTCTTCCTTGATTTGTTTTGCCGTCTTATCCGCAGGATCGACGCCCCACTTCGCTGCTTTTTCGGTCAGCTTGGCGAGCTGCTCCTGTTTTTTCGCTTCTTTGGCTGCTTTTTTCGCCGCTTTTTCTGCTTGCTTCGCTACTTTTGCTTCTTGGACAGCAGCTTTTACTTCTTTGGTAGTTTTTCCTGCCGTCTCCACACTCCACTTGGCAGCCTTTTCTGCCCACTTTTCCTGATTTTCAGCTTTTTTCGCCGCTTTCGCAGCCTCGACAGCCGTTTTCAGTTCTTCAACCGTTTTTCCTTCCACCGCAATGCCTAGCTTGGTCGCCAACGCTTGCCATTTTTCCAGGCGATGCTGCGCTTTTTCTTCCTTGCTGTACGTAACGGTTGTATCTGCTGGTTTATCCTGCGCACTCACGACTGAAACTCCGCTGAACAACAATGCTGCCATAGCAATCGACGAGACGAATTTTTTCACGTTTACTTCCTCCTTTTGATGGGCAAAGCATGATCGGTACATAGACTAGCCTACCGCACGTGTTTGGGAAAAGTATGTGAAAAAGCAGGCTTGTCCCGCTTTTGCGACTGACAGCCTGCTTTTCGTATCGCTGACCGTGACATCAGCGTCTTTATGCTTGGGCAAAAACTCCGGTGCGCTCGGTTAATGCCTGGTACAACTCCTCCAAAGACCCCCGCTGATCGACCGGATACTGCGGTTCGCCGCGATCTTCCATCCAGTTGGTGACCAGGTACGTCTTCATGCCCAATGTCGACGCGACCATGTCTTCTTGCATATGGTTGCCGATCATGATGCACTCGGTCGGCTGTACCCCGAGCTTTTGACAAATCTCCGCGAAGTAGCCTGGATTTGGCTTCGTAAAATGAGACTCTTCATAAACCGTCACCAGCTCGAAATCGTCTGCGCTCATTCCGATCCAGGCGAGTCGATGGAAAATCGCTTCGCGTGGAAAAACCGGGTTAGTGGCGACAGCGACGCGGTAACCTTGTGCTTTCGCTGTCTCCACAATTTTTTTGGCCCACGGCGATGGATAAGTCAGATGGGACAGTGTCGGGAATACATCGCGGTAAAAGGAATCGAACAGCGGCCAAACTTCCTCGCGCTCCCACTCGCTGTTCGCCGTAAAATACTCGATAAATACTTGCTCGTTCGTCTTGTCCGCATCCTGGTTTACAATCATCGCCTTCGTCGCGTCCCAAATCAGCTTGAGCATCTTCTCGGTATCGTACTTGTCGCCAATGTGCCTGCCCACTTCCACCAAATAGCTTTTGACAAACGGCTCGGTCTGCATTTCCAGAAGCGTACCGTCCAGATCAAACAGGATCGTATTCGTAGTCATTTGCGTTCTCTCCCTTTTTCATAGACCTGCCCTTGGCAACGAGCGAAAAGCTGCTTTGCCATGAACTGACTCTAGCTAAGCCCCGGAAAACCGATCTGCCGCAAGCCTTCAAACAAAACAATCGCCGCACAGTTGGACAAGTTGACGGAACGCGTAGCTCCGCTCATCGGGATGCGAATCGTTTGCTCCCGGTATTTTTGTGTCAGCTCTTCCGGCAACCCGGTCGTTTCCTTGCCCAAAATAATGTAGTCGCCATCGCGAAAAGTAACGTCCGTATACAGCTTCTCGCCCCACGTCTCCACAAAGTAAAACGTACCGGCTCCCTCTCCCTGCGCGGCGGCAAAATGCTCAAAGCTTTCGTGGTGATGAATGTTCACCGCGTGCCAGTAGTCGAGGCCGGCCCGCTTCAAGTAACGGTCCTCCGTCGAAAAACCAAGCGGATGAATCAAATGCAAATGAGCGCCCGTCGCTGCACAAGAGCGGGCAATATTTCCCGTGTTGGCAGGAATGAGCGGCTCATGCAAAACAATATGTAACGGCATATCGGCAAAACTCCTTGTATATGACGAACTGGGTAATCCAAACCTCTTCTATTATACATAAAGTGTCAGCGTCATGACCACTTGGCCGACACCTGTAACGAACAGCGAGGCTCCTGCATCTAACCTGGAACCCATCCATTACATGCAAAAGGAGTGTCGCTTGAAAATGAACAAGACCAATCGTGTGCAGCTTCGCCTCGCCACGCACGGAGCAACCCTTTGCTTTGTCGGGATCGCTTCGGCTTGGATGTGGCCGAATTTCGCCGCTTTCCCCGCCATGGAGACGTGCAGCATGATCGCTGGTTATCTCTCGTTTGTGTTCATTGGTCTTAGCTTGCTGATTGGCCCGATCAAATCGTGGCTGCCTGGACGCCTGACAACGGCTTGCTTGTCCATTCGCAGAGATGTCGGCATCTGGGCTGGGCTGACCGGACTTTTGCACGTAGCCCTCGTTCTCATCTTATTTGATGGCGAGCCAAATTTATTCATCGTCACGGGCAATCCGGCTGACAAGGCAAGCGGATGGCTTGGCTTGTTTCTGCTGACACCTCCCGATCCTGGCATGTGGCCCCTGCCAAACTGGAGCTTTTCCGGTGTCGCCAACTATTTGGGGGCGATCGCTTTTGGCCTGTTGCTGGCCCTCATGTGTACATCGTCCAATCGCGCAGAAAAATGGTTGGGCGGCTCCTCATGGAAAAGGTTGCATCTGTCCAATCCATGGCTGTTTCTTCTCGTGTTGTTCCACAGCCTGATCTATGTGCAATCCATCAAAGGAGAGCCGCATAGCTTCTCCGACTTGCTCGTCTTCGCCGCCATCATCTGGCTCGCCCGCAGCGTTTCTTTTATGCAAACTGTGCGCAAACGCCGACGCTAAAGCTTGTTTACACGCCCCTGATGTGAAAAAAGGCATAACGCATCTGCGGCGTATAGGCGGTCGAGTCTTCATAAGCCCAGTAACGCATTCGGCTGTCTGTCGTGTGGGCGTTGACCAGCGGCATTTGATTGGCGTCCTTGGCGACGACAATCGTATTGTGCTGAAAGCGCCCATCTCCGTTGAAATCGTAGCAAATGATATCGCCCGGAACGAGGTCGGCAGCCGATGGCTTGGCGACGGCACGCATCGGCGGGCCTCCTGATTTCAGCAGCAAATACAAGCTGTGAGCCACCGTCCAGCTGTAGCTCCAGTCGGCGCTTTTTCCGGTGCGAATCCACCAGCCCTTGCCTTTTTCCTTGGACATTAGCATGGGAATGCCCCCGGCATACAGGCATTGCGAAATAAAATTCGTGCAGTCGTCTGTAAAGCGAGGGTAAGCGGGATTCGTCGTATTCCAGTACCGCTCGGCGTACGCGACTGCCTTTTCCGGCTGGTAGCCTCCCGCCCCGTGCACGACGAGCAGCGGTTGTGCCATAGCGTCTTCGTAGGCAGATGCAGATTCGGATCGGCGCAGCATGATCTCTTCTGCCCGCTCGCTCTTTGGATCGCCTCTCCGCTCCCTCGTACCGACAATCTCCCACTGTCCTGTTGCTTTGTCCAGGCGAAGCTGAAGCAGCCGATTGCTCGCTTCTTCATGCAGGCGACCTTGGAGCAGATA
Source organism: Brevibacillus sp. FSL K6-0770 (assembly GCF_038000275.1). Taxonomy (NCBI): domain Bacteria; kingdom Bacillati; phylum Bacillota; class Bacilli; order Caryophanales; family Paenibacillaceae; genus Brevibacillus; species Brevibacillus sp. FSL K6-0770. Next base: position 1,048,194 of record NZ_JBBOBQ010000001.1, on the reverse strand, counting down.
CCAGCGCTTTCCCGTCCAGAAAACGGTTATGTCCACAGCACCTGCCGTCTCCAGCCAACAGGTCGGGGCTACACGGCCTTTTACCTGCAACAACTTCGCCCCCCGCTTGTGCATTTGCTCATATGCGCGGTTCACCCAGCCGCATTCTTCCGCTTGCAAATGCTCTTTTCCCATATAAAAAGGCCGCAGCCGCTCAAGCTGACCGTCCAACCAGGCATGGTGAACCGCATCGAAGTATTCCTTAACAAACGTTCGCCATTCCATCTGCCGCTCCCCCTCTTCCCGCGCTTTTGCCCTCCGCATTCTGCTTCGTCTGGCATCTCACGAACAGAATATGTCAAGGACACGGCATTCAGAAGAAAAGAAAAGCCATCCGTACTAGCGGACAGCTGGATTGGAAGTCGAATGGGCGAAAAGCGGGCCTTCTTCATGCGACAGCAAATATTCTTTGATGGATAACCCGCCTCCGTATCCGACCAGCGCGCCATTCGCCCCGACAACCCGATGGCAAGGAACAATGACAGGGATCGGGTTACGGTTGTTCGCTCCCCCGATCGCCCGCACCGCTTTGGCGGCACCGATGGCGACGGCAATATCCTTGTAGGAGCGCGTCTCCCCGTACGGGATGTTCACAAGCTCATTCCACACCGTTTTTTGAAAAGGCGTGCCGTACAGAACGATAGGAAGCTCAAATGATGTACGCTCGCCAGCAAAATACTGCTCCAGTTGCAGCCTGGCTTGCTCGTTGCTCGCTTCGTTCTTCGTCGGAGTGATTCCGATAAACGTCTTTTTGCACCAGCTGACGAGACGTGGCAATCCTTCCTCTTCATTCGCAAAGTCGATATAGCACAAGCCTTCCTCAGTCGAAGCGAGCAGTAGCGGCCCAATCGGCGATTCCATCGTGGTATAGCCCAATTCTTTTGCCATCGTACATCCTCTCCCTTTCTTTCCTGTGCCTTCCCATGCAAACAAGCATCTTTTTGGCTGCTCGGATGCAACCAGATCGGATAGAAAATCAGCGTGACAAGCAAGCTTGGCAAATTGCTTTACGGTGAAGCTCGGCAACTCGCTTTATTTCGCTTCCTGCTGCCGATCTTGCTTCTCCTGCTTTTCTTGCTTCGCCAGCAGGCTCATTCCTTTTGCAATCTCATCCTGCACCTCTGCATCTTGCTCCAGCTCCTGCGCCCGCAAGAGTGCGGCTTCCGCTTCGGCTCCCCCGATTTTCCCCAGCGCCCAGGCTGCCGTACCGCGAATGACCGGACGCGGATCGTTGGCCAGCAGGCGCGACAGATGAGGAACAGCCGTGCGATCCTTGAAATGCGCCAATGCCAAAATCGCATTGCGCTGGATCGGCTTTTTGCCGCGCCATGAAGATGACGACAGGCCGAATTTTTCCTTGAACTCCTTGTTGCTCATCTCCAAAAGCGGAATCAGGAGCGGCTTGGCTGTCTCGGGATCAGGCTGAAATTCCGGATGATGGTTGCTGTTGATCCGGCGATTTTTCGGGCAGACTGTCTGGCACGTATCACAGCCGTACAAGCGGTTCCCGATCTTTCCGCGAAATTCGTCCGGAATGAAGTTTTTTACCTGAGTCAAAAATGCGATGCACCGCTGCGCATTGAGCTGTCCACCCTGCACAAGCGCTCCGGTCGGACAGGCGTCGACACATATATTGCAGTCGCCGCAGCCTTCCTCGATCGGTTGATCCGTCGGCAACGGCAAATTCGTCAACAACTCGCCCAAATAAACCCACGAGCCAAACTCGGGCGTAATCACCGCGCAGTTTTTCCCGACAAAGCCGACGCCAGCCCGTTCTGCGACCGCGCGATCAGACAGCGCGCCCGTATCCACCATCGACTCGATTTTAGCCCCCGGCTCCAGCTCCGCTATGAACTTGGCAAGCTTGTCCAGCTTGTCGCGCAGCACGTGGTGGTAATCCGTGCCCCAAGCGGCCCGGCACAGTATTCCGCGATAAGCACCTGGCTCGGACTTGGGCGGATTCTCCAGCTTGGACGGATACGCCAGCGCGATCGAAATCAAGGATCGCGCCCCATCCAGCAGCAAGTCAGGATGGGTGCGCTTTTCCAGGTCCGGCTCTTCAAAGCCGGATTCGTAGCCTTTTTCCCTATGCTCCATCAGTCGTTCCTTGAGTGTCAAAAAAGGGTCAGCGCTGGCAAAACCAATCTTGTCGATGCCGATTTCCTTGGCATAATCAATGATGGACTGCTTCGTCTGTTGCCAGTAGCGCACGTCTTGCTCGTCAATCACAGTTGTTTGATCGCTCCCGTCGCCAACTCGTCACAGCGGTTGTTCCACTTGTTGTCGGCGTGTCCTTTTACTTTCACATACTCTACTTGATGGATATCCATCAGACGAAGCAGTTCTTTCCATAAATCCTGATTTTCGACCTGCTGGCCCTTGCTGTTTTTCCAGCCGTTTTTCAGCCAGCCCTTGTACCATCCCTGCAGGAAACAATTGACCAAATAGGCGCTATCGCTGTACAAGGTCACCTTGCAAGGCTCTTTCAGCGTGCCCAACGCCTTGATCGGCGCAAGCAGCTCCATGCGGTTATTCGTTGTATGTGGTTCGGCACCTGACATCTCCTTGATATGCTGCCCGTACATCAGCACAGCTCCCCAGCCGCCAGGACCGGGATTGCCAGAGCAGGCGCCGTCTGTATAAATCTCAACTTCACGCATCGTCATCGTCTTTGGAAACCTCCTCTGTTGTTTCTATTGTATCGAAGCTTAGTCGCTTCCACAAAAATATTTTGCTATACTACTTTAGAATTGTTCTTCGTTCCAAGCATTGACAAAAAAAGCGGATCGCGTGCGAATTTTTTTATAAAAGGAGTGATTCACGATGAAAGTGCAGCTAGATGCTTCCGTGACCGAGCGCATTCCCGCCTTTTCCCTCGGCGTTTTGCAATACAGTGGCGCTTCTGTCAGCGATTCACCCAAAATGTTGCAAAGTCGTATCAACTATTTTGTAGAAAGCTTGCGGCTCGAACATGAGCTGTCCCGCCTTGCCGATATCGAAGGAGTACGGGAATGGCGCAGCGCTTTTAAAAAAGCGGGAATAGACCCGTCGCGCTATCGCCCGTCATCCGAGGCGCTGCTTCGCCGTCTGTTGCAAGGCAATCCGTTTTTCTGGATCAACAGTGCCGTAGACGTCAATAACTTCTTCTCCGTCTTGCATGCACTTCCCTTTGGCATTTATGACATCGATCATCTTACGGGCGATGTAACTTGCCGTCTGGGACAAGAAACAGATGTGTACGAAGGATTGAACGGCCGCGAAGTACATATGGAAGGCAAGCTGCTGCTTGCGGACGAACAAGGAGCCTTCGGCAGTCCGATTGTCGATTCCAAACGCACTTGCGTGACCGAGCATAGCCGGAACTTGCTGCAAGTCATCTTCTTCCACGAGCAAGTTGCTGCCGAGAAAAAAGCCGAGATACTCGGATCAGTCGGTCGCATGTTTACCGAAATCAACGGCGGCGAGCTGACTCACACCGCGATCGTCGCTTCTTAGCAAAAAGACGGCCCGTCATGCAGCGTGGCCGTCTTTTTCTGTCTGATTGCCCTTTTGCTTGCGGAACACAACGTGCTCCAGCAGCAAGCAAACGATAACACCGAGCAGCAGACCGTTCCCGAACAGGAAGCTGACCAGAGCGGGCAGCTTTTGCCAGGCCGTTGCCGGAACGAACATCACGCCAATCCCGATCAAAAGCGAGCTTCCGCCGACTGTGATCGTTCGCTCATCCATTTTCACCGTTGCGTAATCTTTCAATCCGAATCCGAGAAGCTGCGTATACGAGATGAACATCGCCGCATAAGCGACCGGGGTCGGCAATGCCGCCAGAAAATGAGCGACAGCCGGGAGCAAACCGATCAGCATCATCCCGATCATAGCCAGCATAAAAGGCAGGCGGGCCGCCATCTTGGTCGTTTGAATCACCGCAGCAGCAAGCGACAGAGGAATCATCCCGACGACACCGCTCACCCCGGAAAGCAGATGAGACACGCCCGTAAAAATCCCGCCGCGATTGTACTGCGAATCAGTCGGCACCGTCTCCGTCGCTTTTCCCATAACGACCATACTCGTTACCAGGTTCGTCAAAAGGACAAATCCCGTCAGCATGCTGGTCAGCACAACGCCCCAATCCCAGCGCGGCGCTCCCCAGAAGAAGAATGTCGGCCAGGAAATTAGCTGGTCAGCCGGGCGTACAGGGTCCGTCCAGCCCATTGCCGCGTAAAGCACCCAGCCTCCTACCATCCCGAACAGGACGGCAAAGCTGGAAAAGCGTTTCGTCCTCATCACCCACACAACCAAAGCGACGATGCCGATAGAGACAAGCGCTACGCCAGGCTGCACTTCTTTTGAATGCTGAAAGCCGATGCCCAGCATCCCGGTTAAAATGTTGCTGCATAAAGAAATAGCAAGCAAAATCATATAAGTTCCCGATACGAGCGGAGTAAACCATCTTTGCAGTTTGCCGATCCAGCCCATCACCCCGAATGCGACAAACAATAAACCAGCCAGACACATCCCCAGTTGAAACGACTGCCCGATTTCACGCGGCGCCAGTCCTACGCTTGTTCCCAACTGAGCCAAAATGATAAAGATTCCCCACCACAATCCTGCCGGCCCTTCCAGCATCGGATAACGGTGTCCAATCCACACTTGCAACAGCGAAGCCAAACCGACGAAAAACATCGTCTGCTGCATCAGGTTGCCAATCTCATCTGCCCTCAGGCCGTAAACGTCTCCGATCATCAATGGAACGGCAACACTGCTGGAGACAGCGACAATCATCCACTGCAACGCAGACAAAATGCTCGTGCCTGCGGGCGGCCTGTCATACAATCCGTACTTCAAAACCTTTCACCTCGTTTTCTTACCGACGCTCCTGAGCTTATGCCAAAAGCCCACTGTTAAGAATATCATCATCTGCTTTCCTGGCAAACATGCAAAGGGCAGGAAACTCTCCGAGAGAATTTCCTGCCCCTGTTTTGACACTCTATTTCATCATTTGCTTGATCAGTTCGCGATTGCGGCTCTGGAAAATTTCATTGTGAGACGAAACCATTCCGCTTTCATGTGCTTCCGGCTGAATGTACAGCTTCGCCTGGTTGACCGCATTTGCTGCGTCGTGGAAAGCTCCGGCAATCAAATGCACTTTTCCGTCGTAGGAAATCACATCTCCCGCCGCAAAAATCCCCGGCTCGGAAGTAGCGCCTGTTGTCGTTCCGGCAAGGAAGTATTCATTCGCCATTTCCAGATTCACGTGACTGTTTTGCAAAAGCGATCTGTCGCGCTCATAGCCGTGATTGATAATCACTTCGTCAATCGCCAGCTCCTCTACTTCTCCGGTCAAGTGGTTAGTCAATTCCACCCGCTCGACTTTTTCCTGGTTGGAGCACGCGATCAGCTTGGTAATCGTCGTGTTGAAAAAGCATGTTGCCGAGCTGTTCAACAACTGCGTCACTTGTGCCTCATGGCCGGACAGCGCTTCTTTGCGATAGGTCAGGTACACTTTTTTAGCGATTGGCTCCAGCTCGTTCGCCCAGTCGACTGCGGAGTTGCCGCCCCCGGAAATGATCACGGTTTTGTCCTTGAAGCGGCGCAATGATTTGACGGTATAGCTCAGGTTGGATACTTCGAATTTCTCCGCACCTTCCAAGTCGATCCGTTGCGGCTCCAAAATTCCCCCGCCGATCGCCAAAATGACGGTTTTGCTATAATGCTGCTCCCCAGCCGAAGTGTGCAGGATGAACACGCCGTTCTCATCCCGGGCAATCCGCTCCACCTTTTGCCCCAACACGACGGTTGGATCGAAAGTTAAGCCTTGCTGAATCAACTGCTCGATCAGCTTTTCGCCCAGCGTAGGCGTCAGGCCGCCGACATCCCAAATCATTTTTTCCGGATAGACGTGGACTTTTCCGCCCAGTCTTGGCTGATATTCAATGACCTTTGTTTTCATTTCCCGCAAGCCGCTGTAAAAGGAAGCGAAAAGTCCTGCTGGCCCTCCGCCGATAATCGTAACGTCAAACAATTCTGCTTGATTCATAGTTCGTTTCTCTCCTTTTTGGCACTTCTTGCGCTGCCAAAAGAGGCAGTAGCGTTTTCTATTGTGCCAGCATATTTTTCACAATGGTCTTGACTCCCAACTCGATTCCCAGCGGCCCGCCTGCTGCGATCGAACTGTCTAACGCGTACATATGTCCGTTTTTGATTGCATTCAGCGAGTTCCATGCGGAGTCGCCTTCCAAATTTTTCAGATAGCCTTGCAATTTTTTCGAAGAGCCTCCGATATCAGACACGAACATATAGTCAGGGTTCATCGCCGCCAATCCTTCCAGGGAAATCTGCTCCCCTTTGGACGACATGTCGACGTATTTGCTTGGCGGCTGCAAGCCAAGGCCGGTTTCCTTGTTGAAAATAAATTGCGTCGTAAAGCCCCAAAATTGCTTTTCTCCCAGCATGATGACACCAAACGTCTTGTCGCTGAATTTCTTCAATTGCTCTTTGGAATCCGCGATCAATGTCTCGATCCGGGTAATTTCTGTTTCTGCCTTTTGCTCTTTGCCGAAGATTTTGCCGTATTCCCGCAAAGCTTTCTGCCAGTTGTTTTCATTGCTGTCTACCGTAATAACCGGAGCGATCTTCTCCAATTTATCGCCATAGCTGCCATAGCGGCCGGACACCATAATAATCAGGTCTGGCCCGACTTCGAGCAGCTTTTCCAGGTTCGGACTCGTCATGGAACCGATATCTGTGATTTTGCTCGATCTGTAGGGAGCGAGTGACTCCCAATCATCCAGAACATTCAAATCTGTAGCGGCTACAGGAGTTTCCTCCAGCAAAAACATATGCTCGAAGTTACGGAAGAATAAGAGCGCGACTTTCTCTGGTTTCTTTTCCAACACGATTTCGCGGCCAAGTGCGTCTACGTATGTTCTCGGCCATTGGCCCGTTTCTTGCTTGGCTTCATCCGCCTTTGCCGGTGGTGTTCCTGCTCCTGCTTGATTATTGCCAGGCTCTGGCGTTCCAGCGCACCCCGCTAAAATACCTGCCAAAAGGACAAGCGATACGAATAATCTTGTGAGTATTTTCATTCTGTCTCCTCCGATATAACGTGAGTTTTGCTTGACCGATCAAACTACGGTCAGTGTAGCAAAACGCATTTTAGATAGGAATGGAGCCATCCTGAAATCCATATGGATTATTCCTGAACCTTCCGCGAAATTCGGCTGGAGAGAGGCCCACCTGCTTTTTGAAGATCCGGCTGAAGTACAAGGCATCGGCATAGCCCACGCTTTTCGCCACCTCGCCGATCGGTGCGTCATTCGCAAGCAGGCTCTCCTTCGCCCGATTGAGACGGTAGGCCATCAAATATTTGCCGGGTCCCAACCCCGTGTATTTTTTGAACACATAAAACAAACGGTTTTCATTAATATCATTCAGTTCAGCCAAAGCACGTACGCTCAGCCCATCCATATAGTGTTCGTGTATGTACTTCGATACTTGCTCAAACAGCGCTTGTTCTCCGTCATTGCTTTGGTTGCGGACACAGACAAACAGTTCCTCCAGAACGCAGCGGAAGAGCGTTTCTGTCTGAAAAGCCTGGATTCCGCCCGGTTCTCTCGATGAGCGCCACAATAGCTCCAGCAATTCCAGGAGGCGGGGGCTTTGCCCCGGGTGTAGCTGAAAATGCATGTTCGGCAGGCAAAAGCCAGACGGCTCCGGTGCAACGATCCGGTATAAAACGAGTAAATATTCCCATTTCGTATCGCCGAGGACGCTTCGATTCAGCGGCATTCGCGCGCCACCGTGAAGCACGTTCCCCGGAGTCAGCGTGTACACTTTGCCGCTGAAATCAAAATTGGCTTTGCCCCGCAGCGGAAAAACAAATCCCGGAAAAGGCTCCGTATAATCATCACAGCTCTTCCCTGGCCCGCGCACATAACGACATACTTGCTCCACTCGAAATGAGGTACGCGCAAAATGCTCGGCAAGCTTGTTGATGTCCATCTTTCCTTTCACACACCTTTTGCAATCAAGTGCTACTGCTCAATGTGCGCGTCTACTCCGCTTTTTTGGGACAAGCAATCGCATTCATCCTGCTAAAGACACACTAATTAATCATACTTTTATTGAAATTGATAATCAATCTTATTATCGGTTTCAACTTCATTCTTTTCCATTCCGTAAAAAGTGTCCGCTTCATCGCTTCGATCTTGCCCATTGACAGACAATCGCATCGAGCACGGTTTCAGACGACACGGCTGCTCTTTTACTGTTGGCTCGCGACTTCCAAGTCTTTCAATACCCCAAACTGTGCCTGGTACAAGCGGCTGTATACACCGCCTGCGTCGACCAGATCCCGATGATGTCCCTGCTCGACGATGCCTTGCTCTGTCACCACGACAATCCGATCGGCATCTTTAATAGTTGCCAGCCTGTGGGCGATTACCAGTGTCGTGCGGCCTTTGGACAGCTCGGACAGCGATTGCTGAATCGCCAGCTCTGTCTCCGTATCCAGTGCGGAAGTGGCCTCGTCCAAAATCAGAATCGGCGGGTTTTTCAAGAACATGCGGGCAATCGCCAGCCGCTGCTTTTGCCCCCCAGACAGCTTCACGCCCCGCTCGCCAATGACAGTGTCCATTCCTTGCTCCTGAGCGCGAATAAATTCGTCCAGTCGCGCTCGGCGCGCTGCTTCCCACACTTCCTCTTCGCTCGCATCAAGCTTGCCGTACAAAATGTTTTCGCGAATCGTACCTGTAAACAGGAACACATCCTGCTGCACAATCCCGATTTGTCTGCGCAACGATTCTTGTGTCACCTGACGAATATCGATGCCATCGACAGAAATGGAGCCTTCCTCGACTTCGTAAAAACGCGGCACTAAGCTGCAAAGAGTCGTTTTCCCCGCGCCAGACGGGCCGACGAATGCGACGGTTTCCCCTTTGTGAATCACCAGATTTACGCCGTTGAGCACTCTTTTTTCGCCATCGTAGCCAAAAGAAACGCGATCAAAGCGGATTTCATGCTGGAATGGCTGCATTTCCACTGCATCTGCGGCGTCCGCTACATCCGGTTCTGTATCCAATAGCTCCGTATAGCGCTTGAACCCGGCAAAGCCTTGCGGATAATTTTCCACGATCGCATTGATTTTCTCGATCGGGCGGAAAAACACGTTGGTCAGCAGCAAAAATCCGACAAACTCTCCATAGGAAAGCTCTTGCTGAATGACAAACCACGTTCCGCAGACCATGACGAACAAAGTGACAAAACGCATCATCATATAGCTGATCGATCCGTTTTTGGCAATCAGTTTGTACGAGCTTAGCTTGGTCAGGCGGAAACGTCCGTTGTTGACGGCAAACTGCTTTTCTTCATGCGCCTCGTTGGAAAATGCCTTGACGACCCGAATGCCGCCTACACTGTCCTCGATACGGGCGTTAAAGTCTCCAACGTCACGGAAAAGCTGATGAATTGCCTGCGTCATCTTTTTGTTGAAATGAACGACGACCCAAATAATAACTGGCACGACGACAAAGGTCAGCACAGCAAGCTTCCAGTTGATAGACAGCATCAACGCAAATGAACCGACAAGAGTCATGATCGCGATAAACAAATCTTCCGGTCCGTGGTGCGCCATCTCGCCAATCATATTCATATCGTTGGTCAAGCGTCCGATCAGGTGCCCTGTCTTCGAATTGTCAAAGAAACGGAACGAGAGCTTCTGGATGTGTGCAAACAACTTTCGCCGCATATCCGTCTCAATGTTAATCCCCAGCATATGCCCCCAATAGTTGACGATGTACATCAACAGGGTATTCACTACGTACAGGGCAAGCAATCCGAGCGATGCCCACACAATCAGTCCCCATTTGCCGCCTGGCAACAGGTCATCAATGAAGGCATTCACGGCTACCGGGAACGCCAGCTCCAGAAGCCCGGCGATAATGGCGCAGCCAAAATCAAGCATGAACAACCATTTGTATGGTCGATAATAGGAGAAAAATCGTCGAATCAAAAGCTGTACCCCCTCCTTGGTATTTCCATGCTATTTGATTATCACTTGTGCAAGCCAATGCGAGTGGCAGATGGGATAAGTCACTGTAAGCTAATAATGATAATCAATCGCACACATAGTATAGCAACGAGTCCACTGAAAGAAAATGGCACATTCATGAATGCGCATGGAATATTCATGAATCGCGCTGAAACTCGCTCGGAGATAGCCCCGTATATTTTTTGAAGCGCTTGCTGAAATACAGTGGATCAGCAAAACCCGTCCTTTGTGCAACTTCCTTGATGCTCATCTGATTTTGAAATATATTCAGTAAATTTTTCGCCTGGTTGAGTCTGTACCTGTTCAAATACTCGCCTGGACTGATTTTCAAATGCTTTTGAAACAAATAAGCCAGTCTGTTGACATTGATCTGGTGCAGCTCAGCAAGCCGATTGATACTCAGATTCTCCATGTAATGATCATGAATGTAATCAAGCAACCGTTCCAAAAGCAGGCGTCCTTCGTCTTTTTCACTGTGCTGGACAAGCGCAAACAACTCGTTGAGGATTCCGTACCACAGCTCTTTGACACGCAGCTTGTACAAGTCTCCCGGGCTGCTCCAAAATCGTTCCAAATGTCTGAGCTTTTCCTGCAATGGCACACTCTGCTCAACGAGGCGCAGCATGTAATGCTTCTCAGCAAAGTTGTACTGGTCTGCTGTTTTCTGATGATCAACCTGATAAAGCACGAGAATATATGACCACTTCTTGTCTCCGATCACCTTGCGATCCAATCGCATATTCGGGCCGGCATGCACGACCATTCCTGGCTCCATGTCGTATTCCATACCGTCAAACCACATCTTTGCGTTCCCAGATAGCGGAAAAATAAAACCGGAGTGCAAGCCTGTCCGCCCGCCAAAATACTTCATACCCGGCTGGCGCTCTTCCAGTGACACACTCATGATCGTCATCGACTCTTTTGCATAGTAATCGATTAACCGTCCAACTTCTCTTTTATCCATTTCCAACCCACCTGCTATAAATGAGGCTGAGGAGGCCCGCCTTTATTCAGTAGCATCCTGCCTAGCACATTTTTAAATTTACCCCTTGTGAAAATTTCAGTTCTCGTATATTATAATAGATAATGATAATCATTTTCAATTATTGAGGATATGCAAAGTGTAGCCTCCTCCGTTAGTTGATCTCTTTTTCTGAATCAAGCTTATCCATAACAAAAAACCCTAAGGAAGTGCTTCCTTAGAGCTTGATTACATAGATGGTGCCGGTGAAGGGACTTGAACCCCCACGGTTTCCCTCACGATTTTGAGTCGCGCGCGTCTGCCATTCCGCCACACCGGCAATTAAGTTGGAGGAGGCACCCGGATTTGAACCGGGGATAAGGGTTTTGCAGACCCGTGCCTTACCCCTTGGCTATGCCTCCACGTATAGAGTTGATGAAAAATGGAGCGGACGACGGGTCTCGAACCCGCGACCTTCGCCTTGGCAAGGCGACGCTCTACCAATTGAGCTACGTCCGCATATAAATGGCTGGGGTACTAGGATTTGAACCTAGGAATGACGGAGTCAAAGTCCGTTGCCTTACCGCTTGGCTATACCCCAATAAGTAATCCCCAACTTTGAAAATCATATGGGGCGATCGATGGGACTTGAACCCACGAGTGCCGGAGCCACAATCCGGTGCGTTAACCCCTTCGCCACGACCGCCATATTCACTATTGCTTTTTAAAAATGGCAGGGGCAGTAGGAATCGAACCCACACCAAAGGTTTTGGAGACCTTCGTTCTACCGTTAAACTATGCCCCTACACATGGTGGCTCGGGACGGAATCGAACCGCCGACACGAGGATTTTCAGTCCTCTGCTCTACCGACTGAGCTACCGAGCCATAATTATTGCATACGCCATTCTTTTTGTCAAGAAATGGCGGAGCTGACGGGACTCGAACCCGCGACCTCCGGTGTGACAGACCGGCGTGAACTCCAACTTCACCACAGCTCCATATTTGGTTGCAGCCAATTCCCGTTAAGGAAAATTTGGTTGCGGGAGCAGGATTTGAACCTGCGACCTTCGGGTTATGAGCCCGACGAGCTACCGAGCTGCTCCATCCCGCGACGATTTTATAGAAGCAATTGTCAGCGTTGCCGCATCGTGCAGCGCTTTTTTGCTGACTATTCTTCTAAATATTAAATGGTGGAGGCTGACGGGATCGAACCGCCGACCCTCTGCTTGTAAGGCAGATGCTCTCCCAGCTGAGCTAAGCCTCCATACTCCCCGACTTTTGTCAGGGACCCAACAAATAGTTGGGATTCATAGGTGACCCGTAGGGGATTCGAACCCCTGTATGACAGCGTGAAAGGCTGCTGTGTTAAACCGCTTCACCAACGGGCCAAGATGGCGGATGGAGTGGGATTTGAACCCACGAGACGGGTCAACCCCGCCTACACGATTTCCAATCGTGCTCCTTCGGCCGCTCGGACATCCATCCATATGGCTCCTCGGGACGGACTCGAACCGCCGACCGATCGGTTAACAGCCGATTGCTCTACCAACTGAGCTACCGAGGAACGTTGAAGGATTTATTCCTTCAAAACTGAATACGCATGATTGCTAAGAGTGTGTGGATAAGTCCTCGACCGATTAGTATTCGTCAGCTCCACGCGTTACCGCGCTTCCACACCGAACCTATCAACCTCATCGTCTATGAGGGGTCTTACCAGCTTGCGCTGTGGGAAGTCTCATCTTGGAGGGGGCTTCACGCTTAGATGCTTTCAGCGCTTATCCCGTCCGCACATAGCTACCCAGCTGTGCCACTGGCGTGACAACTGGTGCACCAGCGGTGCGTCCATCCCGGTCCTCTCGTACTAAGGACAGCTCTCCTCAAACTTCCTACGCCCGCGACAGATAGGGACCGAACTGTCTCACGACGTTCTGAACCCAGCTCGCGTACCGCTTTAATGGGCGAACAGCCCAACCCTTGGGACCTACTTCAGCCCCAGGATGCGATGAGCCGACATCGAGGTGCCAAACCTCCCCGTCGATGTGGACTCTTGGGGGAGATAAGCCTGTTATCCCCAGGGTAGCTTTTATCCGTTGAGCGATGGCCCTTCCATGCGGAACCACCGGATCACTAAGCCCGACTTTCGTCCCT
>NZ_JBBOBQ010000001.1:565000-1030000 GCF_038000275.1 Brevibacillus sp. FSL K6-0770 | reverse complement strand
CACGATCAGCCTCGCCCACGAATGCAGCGATTGGATGAGCGCATGATGGGCATCCAAGATCAGTCCTTGCTGAAGAAACTCTTTTGTCTCGTGGAAAAACCGGAGGAGTTGGGAATACTCCCTACAGATAAACTTTTTTTGCAGCGCAACAGGCAGACGACTCAACCGACTCTTCATCTGCTTCATATAACCGTCTTTGTCCCAGACAATATCCGCTCTCCAAAGCAACGCAGCCAAACGTTCATCCAGACCGCTAACCGCCCCTTTTTCAAGCTGCCAGGTACTAATCTGTTGCTCCATGACCACTCGTCCCTGAATGTGCAGACGGCGGATTTTTCCCTCTGCTTGCGGCTGGTTGACCACGACAAGATAAAAGGCGCCATCGCGAAACGGAACCAGCAGATCCGAAACAGGCAAAACCAGCACAGCTTGTACATCCGGGCGCTGCCGCAGCTTATTCAGATACGTTTGCTGACTCTCCTCTCGCTTCATTGCCATGTCAGTGTTCCTCCCTGCCCCTGGGTTGAACTTATGGATTCTACACGATTTGTCCGTTTCCTGCTTGTCAACAGACAAATCCTTTGTATGCTATACTGTATAGTAGGAGGAATGATGATGAAAAAAACTGAACGCCTGAGCAAAATCAAACGCATGCGCACATGGGGTAACTGGAGCATGGTGATCGGCATTTTGCTGATGTATACAGGGTACGCTTTTTTCGGAGGATATCTGGACTTTATACCTTTCCTTGGCAACCTGTTAAAAGGCTCTCACATCTTCATGACGCTGCTTTTGATCATCGGCTTTATTTTGACGATGGGCAGCACCGTCTTGTTTATGATCTCCGGCATGGTATCTACCTCTGCTCCTCAAGTAGAATGTCCTTCGTGCCAAAAAGTAACGAAAATGCTTGGGAAAGAAGATGCCTGTATGTTTTGCGGACAGCCTTTGCGTCTGGAAGACGGGCAGCCCCAGCAAAACCAGACATGATCGATTTCTCATTCGTTCGAGATGCAATAAGCCACCTGCACTTTCCCATTCGGGCAGCAGGTGGCTTCTTTTTTACTGAGCGGTTATAGCGTTTTTCAAGCCTTCCTCGATGGTCGGCCAAATCTCCGGCACTTCGAACCCTCGCCGCCACGAGGCGACTCCAGCCAAATCGTATTTCTTCACTAACTCCATCCGCTTTGCCATGGACGAGACGTCCTCCAACCACATCTTGTAGACATTCCCGTCTTTGGGATCGCGGTATTCCACATACTGCTGACCAGATGCTTTATCCAGGACCGGAGTCAGCTTTCGCTCCGCTATCCACTCCTGCGCTCTCGGCATGGACAGCGCCTTGGAGCTTACCTTGACTGTTCCGTCAGCCTGCTTGGCTTCTGTCCACAATCTTGTGTAAAAAGGAACACCCAAAAGCAGCTTTTCGTTCGGCACTTCTTCCAATACTCCTTGCAAGCCTGCTTCGACCCATGGCAATGACGCCACCGAGCCTGCTTTCGGGCTTGCCGCCCAATGCTCATCGTAGGTCATGACAGCCATGTAGTCGACGACTTCGGCCAATGCTTTGCGATCCAGAAACATCGACCACGTCTTGGCGTTGGACTTGATTGTCACATCGATGGAAACGGTTAGTCCTTGCTGATGCAAGTAAGGCGTCAGCTCGCGGACAAACTGGACGAGCCGCTCCTTGTCCTCATAATACACGTTTTCAAAGTCGATGTTGATGCCGTCCAAATCATACAAGTGGGCATAGTGGATCAATTGGACAATCAGCTTGTCTCGCTTGTCGTAGCTGCCGAGAACGGATTGGGTCCAGTCCGGGTTGAAGCCGTTCGTGACCAGCCCCCACACTTGGTAGCCGCGCTTATGCGCCCATTTTACATACGCCGAGTCCGCTCGGTTTATAAGCGTTCCTTCTGCATCTTTCAATTCAAACCAGGTAGGTGCGATCACATTGACGCCAGGCAGCGTCTCGATCTGGGCGACATTCGGATTTTTGCTGACGACGTGCTCCCAAACCATGTTCACCTTTTGCCCATCAGGCTTCCATGCGACTTGCTCGCCAGAAGACCCGGCATGCTGCAAGCTGACCTTTCGCTTTCCGGACATCTCAACGCTTTTCTCCGGAAGAAAGCCTGCAATCCCGGATGCTGTCAACACGCGGTAATAGCCTTCCTGTTCTCCGAGAACATCAACTGTATCCCCGGAGGACAGCTCGCTTACGATCGGTGTCCGGTGAGAGGCTCCAACACGGACGAGCTGCTTTTCCTCTCCGCTGATCACATGCGCCTGCTCAATCTCGTACCCTTCCTGCTCTACAAGGAGCACGCCTGTATCGGCTTTTCGCTCGAAGGCAAACGGATACAGCTTGGTGAGCGGATCAAGCGGCACATAGCGCTTTCCTTCCACTTCCTTCACGGGCACCTGCAAATTGACTGGCTGCTTGTTCAGATGAGCTACGACTTCCCCGCTCTCCATCCGCAAAACTTTGTCCTTCGTCGTCACGATCACAGAACGGGTAGGCTCATCCCAAAAGATCGCCGGGTCGATTTTCTCTTTAATGAAATCAAAAGGAAGCAAGATTTGCTCCGCGTCGAGCAAGTAAGTAGCATCCATGCGCTTTCCTTCAAAGACGATGACATCTTTGGCGCCGTCATACGGCTGCACATGTTCCGTTGACGCCCGCAGCACGAAAAACCAGTAAATGCTCCCAAAGATGGCGAGCAAGAAAAACATCAGCATGAAAAGTCTGCGCAGCGCTCTTCCCCTTCTGCGTCTGGGACGAGGTACTGTATTAAGCTGCATGCTCACGGTTATACCCTCCTCCCAACCAACGGGCTTTCGCCACGGTTCCGATCATCTGTATCATTCCTGCAATATTTCGATCATAGCCTTGGTTCAAACGATTCACAACCTTTTGTATACTGGAAAACGCAGGACGAGCCGTTCTCCCTCCAAAAAAAGACGTTTGAAACAGCCAAAACGTTACACATTTCAACAGAAAAACACCTTCTGCCTCAACTCTTCGACATTCGTTGAGGCAAAAGGTGTTCATCCACATAACTCAATTTAGGGTACTCTTTTGACAGGACTCGCAGACGCCATATACTTCCATCCGATGGCCGGTGACTTTGAACCCGATATCTCTCGCCGCAGCCTCTTCCGCCTCCCGCAAGTACGGGAAATGGAAGTCCCGGATCGCCCCACAGCTAGAGCAGATCGCGTGGTAATGGTCTTCTTCCACATTGGCATCGAAGCGGCTGGAAGCATCCCCGTAGGTCAGCTCAATTACCAAACCCGCATCTTTAAAAACCCTGAGGTTGTTGTAAATCGTCGCGACGCTCATATTGGGGAATTTGCCTTCGAGAGCTTTGTATATTTCGTCAGCCGTCGGGTGAGTCATCGTCTCCAGCAAATAGGTTAAGATTGCATGGCGTTGAGGTGTCATCCGAACCCCGGTGTTTTTGAGGATTTCTACAGCTTTTTCTACACGCTGTGCCATATTGTCACACCCCACAGTCTTCGCAAGACAAAAGATCAATCAACTCTGTTTGTCATTGATTAGAATTACTTTAAATAAGTGTACGTCTATTCGGCGAAAACTGTCAATATCCATTCCGCCGAATTGCGGAGAAAGAAATGGAAATCAAGCTTTTGCTGCCTTTTTCGCTTCGGTCAAAGCGTATTTGCACATGGATTGCAATTGGCATTGATCGCATTTCGGATTGCGCGCCGTGCACACTCTTCTCCCGTGCCAAATCAGCCAATGATGCGCATCCGACCATTTTTCGCGCGGAATCTTCTTCATCAGCTGGCGCTCTACTTCGTCCACATTGTCGCTGTTGGCAAGGCCCAGGCGATTCCCGACACGAAACACATGGGTATCGACCGCAATCGCCGGAACACCGTACGCATTGGAGAGTACGACGTTGGCCGTTTTTCTACCTACTCCCGGCAACGCCTCCAGCTCGGCGTGCGTTCGCGGCACCTCTCCATTGTACTTTTCGTACAAGATTCTACAGGTCTCCAAAATGTTTTTACTCTTATTCTTGTACAAGCCCAGCCCTCTTATATGCTCTTCCATTTCTTCCTGCGTCAGATGCAAATAGTGTTCCGGCTGGTTCAGCTGTTTGAACATCGGTTCTGTAATTTCATTCACCCGCTTATCCGTGCACTGCGCCGAAAGAATCGTGGCGATCAAAAGCTCAAACGGGGTTGTATAATTCAACTCGCAGTGTGCATCCGGGTACATCTGCTGAAGTGTGTCCAGAATGTCTGCAACGGGTACTTTGCGTTGTGCCATAAATATATCCCCCTTTTTCCTACATTATACCGATCTTGAACAGCTCGGCAATCGTCGCAAGCCATGGAAAGCAGTTCGTGACCTGATGTACAATAAGCTTGGAATCATTTAACAGGGGGCGATATGAATGAAAGTTTTCCTGACAGGAGCTACCGGCTTTGTCGGCAAAGGCGTGCTGGATCGTCTGATTGCAGAAGGCTACGATACCGTTTGCTTGTCCCGGCCAGGTCGGGCAGATTCAAAAGGCAAACTGCTCCCTGAGGTGACTGGCTCTGGAAGCGTGACGGAAGTGGCTGGGGATATACTGGACGCTGAATCGCTGAAAACAGCCATGGCAGGCTGCGACGCCGTCATTCACCTGGTCGGAATTATTCGCGAGCAGCCGGGAAAAGGAATCACTTTTTCGCGGATTCACGTCGACGGCACGCGCAACGTACTGGAAGCAGCCAAACTGCATGGCGTAAAACGCTTCGTCCACATGAGCGCACTCGGTTCAAGAGAAAACGCCACGAGCCAGTACCATCTTACGAAATACAAAGCGGAGCAACTTGTCAAAGCAAGCGGCATCCCTTACGTCATTTTTCAGCCATCGGTCATTTTCGGGCCTGGCGACGAGTTTGTAAACATGCTGGCCGATCTTGTTCGCATGCCAGTCACTCCTGTGCTCGGAAACGGCTCTTACTTGTTGCAGCCTGTAGCGCGAAAAACAGCAGCGGACGTCTTTGTCCAAGCCTTGAACCATCGCGAGGCAACCAATCAGACGTACGAAACAGGCGGGCCTGCTCCCGTCTCCTATGAACAAATTCTCGATACGATCGGCGAGGTGCTCGGCAAGCAAAAAGTGCGCAAAATCCACATCCCGCTCGCCTTCATGAAACCAGTCATCAACGCAATGGAGGGCTTCTCCTTTTTTCCGATAACCAACACCCAGCTGACGATGCTGCTCGAAGGCAATGCCTGCCGGGACGCCGAACGGCTGTACGACACCTTTTCCACAGAAAAAATCGCCTTTCGCCCGGGAATCTCCACCTATCTTTCATAAACGATCCGCCAAAAAGCAAAAGCCCCTGAAAAATCAGGGACTTTTGTTTATTCATGCAGTGTTTTCTCCACAGAACCCGTCTCTTTGTTCACGTGACGGGCGACGACGAACAGATAGTCAGACAGGCGGTTGAGATATTTGACCACCGACGGATTCACCTGTTCCTGCTGGGCAACGTGGACGGCTTTTCGCTCTGCGCGTCTCACCATCGTGCGGGCGACATGGAAGGCAGCAGCAGCGGGATGTCCTCCCGGCAAAATAAAGTTCGTGAGCGGCGGCAGACTGGCATCCAACTGGTCAATCTGCCCCTCCAGGAACGTAACATCTTCCTCTGCAATCGGCCAGCCGACCTTTTTCCCTTCCGGCGTGGCGAGTTCTGCCCCTACGTGGAACAGCTTGGTTTGAATGATGTGGAAAACATCCTGCAGCTCTTGCCACGCATCGGACGCAGGCAACAAGGACAAGGCAAGCCCGATCTGGGAGTTGGCCTCGTCGCACGTTCCATACGCCTCGACGCGATCTGCAAACTTGGGCACGCGCACTCCCGCTACCAATGAAGTTTCGCCTTTGTCTCCCGATTTCGTATAAATCTTCATTCCGATCCCCGCCTTCATTGGTTTTTGTCTGGAACAAGTAAGCTACACAGACTCACAAACGACAATCAGCTCCGTACTGCTCGCATCAAAAGGCGCTCTGGCAAACGTTCCGTACCGTTTGGTCACTTTCAGTCCGTTCAACCGCAACAAGTGATGAAATTCGGACGGATAAATGTAGCGCAAGGCAAAACGTCCCTTCAGCCGCTCGGTTACCACTCCGTTTGCATCTGTGCGCTCGTAGATGCGGGTCACTTCGCACAACTGTTGGAAGTGATCGTAGCGGGTGTAGTCCCACATCGACAGTTCTTCTCCCGAAGGCAACATCTGTGTGCCGCGCAGGGACATCTTTTCGTTTTCTTCGTAAAAATGATTGATCTTCGGTACAAAGACGTTCATGACGAGCTTGCCGCCTGGCGCCAAATGCTTGCGAATACAGGCAAGCGCCTTCATCTGTTCCTGAACGTGCAAGAGATGTAAAAACGAGCGAAACGGGATCATGATCAGCGAAAAGGTTTCCCCCAGCTCGAAGCTGCGCATATCTCCCTGCAACAGCTTCAATCCGGCGCTGACGCCTTGCGCATCTGCTTTTTCCTGCGCTTTCGCCAGCATCTCTTGCGACAGGTCGATCCCCGTAACCTCGATTCCGGCCTGAGCCAGCGGGATTGCAATCCTTCCCGTCCCGCAGGCCAGATCGAGCACTTTTCCGCCAGCTTGCTTCGCTTCTTCCAGATAAAATTCAACATCGCCAGCAAGTCCGCGCTGCATCAGGTCATAGTAATCAGCCCATTGATACATATTGCTCATGCCGCCCTCCTATGCTTGCATGTCCTCGGAAGCCAGGTAAGCCATGACGAGCTTCGCTGTATTGTCGAGCGCTTCTGTATGCGTGCGCTCATGGGAGTGGGAGGCGTCCACGCCAGGACCGATCAAGCCGTGAACAATGTCGTATCCGGCCCTGAGCGCCGCGCTCGCGTCTGATCCGTAGAACGGATAAATGTCTACCGCGTAATTCAGTCCATTTTGCTGCGCCAAACGTGTCAAGTGGCTGCGCAATCCGTAATGGTACGGCCCGGAGGAATCCTTCGCGCAAATCGAGACGCAATATTCATCGGTCGTCTGTCCGTCGCCGATCGCGCCCATGTCAACCGCCAAATACTCGACGACGTTGGCTGGAATGCTGGAATTGCCGCCATAACCGATTTCTTCGTTGTTGCTGATGAAAAAGTGGGTTGTATACGGCAGTTGTTGGCCCGTCTCGCGAAGCGCTTTCAACACGCCCAACAGAACGGCAACGCTTGCCTTGTCGTCGATGTGACGCGATTTGATAAAGCCGCTGTCTGTTACCGTCACGCGCGGATCGAACGAAACAAAATCGCCAACCGAAATGCCCAACGCCTGTACTTGCTCGCGGTTTGTCACTTTCTCGTCCAGACGAACTTCCATGTTGGAGTCGGTTCTTTCTGCCTTGCCTGCTTCACGGCCATAGACGTGAACAGATGCTTTCGTAGACAAAATCGTCCCGGTCACCAGGCGGCCACTCGCTGTTTCCACTGTGCAGTGCTCGCCTTCCACGGCATTGAACTCAAAACCGCCGATCAACGTCAGCTTGAGGCGTCCGTTGCTTTTGATTTCTTTGACCATGGCTCCCAGCGTATCGACGTGCGCCGTCAGCAAACGCGCCTTGTCATCACGCGCCCCCGGCACGGTAGCGACAATCGCTCCCTTGTTCGTCCGTTTGTACTCCACGCCAAGCTGCTCCAGTTCCCCAGCGACCCACGCCATTACTTTTTCTGTGTTGCCAGACGGACTCGGGATATTCGCCAATTGGCAAAAAGCTTGAACGACATACTCGGTAGACACACCCATGAGAAAATCCTCCTTTTATGTACTATGACTATGTATTAAACGCCGATTTTAGCTTTGCAGCTCTTCCTTGATAAACTGGAGCACTTCCTGTACGTGCCCTTTTACTTTCACTTTCGGCCACACCTTGGCGATGTTGCCTTCCTTGTCGATCACAAAAGTGCTCCGCTCAATTCCCATGTACTCGCGGCCGTACATTTTTTTCAGCACCCAAACGCCGTACGCCTCCGCAACTTCATGCTCCGGATCGGCCAAAAGCACAAACGGCAGCTCGTGCTTCGCAATAAACTTGTCGTGCGACTTCACGGAATCCGGGCTGATTCCGAGCACGACAGTGTCCAGCTCCGCGAACATCGGGTGATAGTCTCGAAAATCGCACGCTTCGGTCGTGCAGCCCGGCGTCATGTCTTTTGGATAAAAATAAAGCACGACATTTTTTCCGCGGTATTGCGAAAGCGAAATCGTCTGTTCATTGTTTGCCTGCAAAGTAAATAAAGGCGCGGCTTGTCCGGTTTCGATCATGCTCATCCCCCCGTAAAAATCACTGGTTTCATTTTACCACAAGCTTACAGGTACTTCATCCGCATATACGTTGCGCTTTCTAGCAGAAAACGATAGAATTAATTAAGAAAAATAAAAAAATGGCCTAGTCAGTTGGATGGTGAGAATTGGCATGAAAGAGTTTTTTGAAGTAACGGATCCAGAAGCGCTTAAATCCCTTGCCATAGCAGAACGGGTTAAGATTCTAGAACTCTTCGAGGATTTGGAGCCGCGTACGGCCAAACAAATCGCTACGGAACTAGGCGAAAATGCTGCACGTCTTCACTACCACGTGAAGGAACTTGTGCGTGTTGGTTTGCTCGAACAGGTAGATACCCGCGTCAAAGGTTCCATCGTGGAGAAATACTACGAGCCAGTCGCCAAGGTGATTCAGGTTAAGCTTCAGCTTATGATTGAAGAAAATGCACAGCAATTGAGTGACGTCATGTTCACTCCGTTTCGCACCACAGAAAAGGATCTCATGAGGACACTCAATCGTTTCGTTGCAAGCGATCAGGATGTTCGCAAGGAATACCAGAATACTTTCGCTTTCAACCTGACTGAATTTTATTTGAGCCAGGAAGAACGCAATCAGTTGGTGGACGACATCAGCGACCTGTTGCAAAAGTACAAAGGCTTCAAAAACGAGCAAGGCCGCCGCAAGTTCAAGTTTTTCGATGTCTTGTTTCCGCTGACGCCTGCTGAGCCGACAGACGATTCGGAAGAGCAGTTTGAGGAGCAAGACGACCAGAACAAGCCGCTGTAAAGCTGTAAAAAGGAAATCGACCAACACCAGGAAAACCATCAAGAGAGATGGTTTTTCTTTTTTTATTCCAAAGGAGGGGCAGCCATGCGCACGATTTTGTTTGATTTTGACGGTACAGTCGCCGATACGCTCCCACTCATTTTCACGGCCTTTCGCTCTACTTTTCAGCGCTTTTTGCAAGAGCACTACTCCGATGCGCAAATCGTAGCGATGTTTGGTCCAACCGAAACTGGCATTTTGCAAAACAAGCTGCCCGCCCATGAACACGAAGCCGCTCTCGATCATTTTTTCCATGTGTACACGCTTGAGCACGCTCAGGTGCAAAATCCTCCGCAGCTTGCAAAGATGCTTGAACAGTTGCATTCTGCGGGCATTCAGATGGGAGTCGTGACGGGAAAAGGGCGCAGAAGTGCAGATATATCGCTGCGCGAGTGGGGATTGGAAAAGTATTTTTCTGTCGTGATCACAGGCGATGAGGTGACCGAGCCGAAGCCGCATCCGGAAGGCATTTTCACAGCGCTGAAACAGCTGGGAGCTACAGCCGAGAATGCGATTTTTGTGGGCGACAGCGACGCAGACATTATCGCGGGACGCGCCGCAGGGCTGACTACGGTCGGCGTTGACTGGCTGCTTGTCACCCAGAAGGCCGGGAGCTTCGATCCTGAGCCGGACTATCGCTTTTCTGACGCGCAGGCGTTTGTTGACTGGGTGCTTGGCCGCTGATTGATTCGGGTTGCCTAACCTGCTATTACTTCGTTAATAGACAGTCTTGCATGGCTGAGATTTTTTCATATACGGATTTTGACCGCATAATACGAAGGGGCTGCCTCAAAAGTCGATTGCTCGACGAAGAGACGCCCCCTTGTCATTTTATTGATTTATATTGTTTCGGATTCGTTGCAAAACTTCTTCGGAATCGAGTTGAACGTGAGGAGAAAGCTCCAGAAACTGAGCAGCGCGTTGATCGAGCCACAAGCTTTCCTCCCCTTTGTTATCAGTAGCAACAAAAACAAATCCGCCTGCATAACTAAAGTACATAATGTTGACATTGTCACCAAGATCGTTTTTTATTTTTTCATGAAGGTCAAACAATTCAGGGCCGGTTTTTTCACCACCTGCCATGATTGGCTCCGTATCTGTTGCTATAGCGATACCTTTTACTTCATCACCTTCCATAATAAACGAAAGCTTCTCATCATGCGCAGTCAATAACTCATGAACGTTCGAACCTTTGTATTTGCTGATTTTATCCGCTTCTGACAATAAAGCTCCTGGAATTGAGAAGTCTGACAGCGTAAAATTATTGCTCGATTCGTTCAAAAATTTGTTCTCTTGATTCCGGGCTTGTTCCATTTTCTTGTATGCATTTAGTGCTTCCTTATTCCCTTGATTGGATGCACCAGCCCAAGTAGCCAATGATATTCCAGCAACTATAACTGCACCGAACAATGTCCAAACATATCTCTTCATAACTGCTGCCCTCCTTAAATTATTCTGACTCAAAACCATACAATGAGCCAATCCATTCTTGTCTTGAGCTATCCAAGAAAGAGTCATAAGTCATAGTAAAATGTTGACCATCCCATGGGTCCATGTACATTACATACTTCGTGGAGTCGTTTCTATAACCATCAATAAAAATACAAAATATTTACTTTTATGTATATACTTTTTACTCGAATGATA
This sequence comes from Brevibacillus sp. FSL K6-0770, assembly GCF_038000275.1. NCBI lineage: Bacteria > Bacillati > Bacillota > Bacilli > Caryophanales > Paenibacillaceae > Brevibacillus > Brevibacillus sp. FSL K6-0770. Next base: position 1,019,201 of record NZ_JBBOBQ010000001.1, on the reverse strand, counting down.
AATTACGTTAATGGAAATATTTTACAACCTGCCCGCACACGCTGACTTCTGTGGATGCAAAAGGGAGTGCTCCGTTACGTACGGGGAGCACTCCCTTGTTTGTTTTGTTTATTAAATGAAACCTTAGTACGAACGGCCAAACCAAACCGTATGCTTCGCCTCTTTGCCGCAGCAAATGCAGACCGATTTTTGCGCAGGCGGTTCAAACGGAATGTTGCGGGACGTGAACTTCGTCTCTTCCTTGACCTTGGACTCACACGCGTCGTCTCCGCACCAGCCTGCGAGCACCCAGCCGCTTGGCGTGTTTTCGTTCTCACATTTTTCGATGTGCGCGGACAGCTGCGCGAGCGTATCGATTTCGAGATGCGAATGGGCTTCCCGGAAGGCCAGCGCTTTTTGGAACATGTTTTGCTGGATGTCTTCGAGCAATTGGGCAATCGTCTGCGCAATGCCTTCCAGTGGCACGGTTATTTTCTCTCCGGTATCGCGGCGGGCGAGAATCGCCTGGCCGTTTTCCACGTCGCGCGGCCCAAGCTCCAGACGAAGCGGCACACCGCGCATCTCCCATTCGTTGAACTTCCAGCCCGGAGTTTCCTCGCGCAAGTCTGCCCGGACGCGAACGCCTGCCGCTTTGATCTCGTCGAACAGCGGATCGAATGCAACCATGACCTGATCGCGCAGCTTCATCGGTCCGACTGGGATCATGATGACCTGAGTCGGTGCCATCCGCGGCGGCAAAGCCAAGCCGCGGTCGTCGCCGTGCACCATGATCATCGAGCCGATCAAGCGGGTAGAGCTGCCCCATGAAGTCGTATGCACGTATTTGAACTGATTGTCGCGATCCAGGAACTTGATCTCAAAGCCGCGCGCAAACTTGTCTCCCAAGTAGTGGGAGGTTCCGGCCTGCACCGCTTTTCCATCCTTCATCATCGCCTCGATGGAGTACGTGTCGACTGCTCCTGCAAAGCGCTCGCTTGGCGTTTTTTGCCCTTTCCATACCGGAATCGCCAGCTCCTGCTCCACAACCTCGCGATAAATCTCCAGCATCTGCATGGTCTCCTGGCGCGCTTCTTCCTCGTTCGCATGGGCGGTATGGCCTTCCTGCCACAAAAATTCTGAAGTACGCAAGAATGGCATGGTGCGCTTTTCCCAGCGGAACACGTTTGCCCACTGGTTAATCAGAATCGGCAAGTCGCGGTAGCTCTGAATCCACTGCGCGTACATATGTCCGATGATCGTCTCCGAAGTCGGGCGCAGGGCAAGCTTTTCCTCCAGCTGCTCTCCTCCCGCTTCCGTCACCCAAGGCAGCTCTGGGTTGAAGCCCTCGATGTGCTCTTTTTCTTTTTGGAAAAAGGACTCGGGAATCAGCATTGGGAAGTAGGCGTTGCGGTGTCCCGTCTCTTTGAATCTTTTGTCCATCGCCTCCTGGATGCGCTCCCACAGCTCGAAGCCATCCGGTTTGAAGACGATGCAGCCGCGCACTGGCGTGTAATCCATCAAATCCGCTTTTTTGATCGCGTCGATGTACCAGCGCGAGAAATCTTCCGACTGCGGTGTCATTTCTTTTACGAACGCTTTGTCCTCTTTCATCCTTCTACGCTCCTTTTTTCTTACATGAAAATGCAAAAAATCCCCCATCCCAAAAAAGGGACGGAGGATTCACTTCCGCGGTACCACCCTGATTGACCATGGCACAAGCCATAAGTCCACTCAACAACCCGATAACGGCGGGCAACCGGACCAGCTCGTCGCTGGCGGCTTCAGGATGGGGTGCAGGTACGCCTCGTATCAGCCTTCCAGACTAGGGCCGACTCTCTGGAACCAGGATATAGCTGCGGGTCCTTTCATAGCCTTTTCGCTAAACTGCTTTTTGTTAGGGAATATCTTAGCAAGTCGCGCAGCCGTTGTCAATTTGTGGTTCTGAGGGCAATGCGCGCACCAAGCTTGGCGTAGACCGGATACGCGACCAGCGCGAGCACGACCCCTTTGAACAGGTTGAACGGAACGATACCGACCATGACCAGGGACCAGACGCTGGTTGCGTTGAACATGGCCAACAGCTCTGCCATCGGCATCTGATAAAGAGCGGCGTATGCCGGGAGCAGGACGTACGCATTGGCAACAGCCATGACAATCGTCATCAGCAACGTTCCAAGCGCGAGGCCCGATAAAAAGCCTTTTTTCCCTTGACCGCTGCGTTGCAGAAGGACAGCTGGCAAAATAAAGCTGGCGCCCGCCACGACGTTGGCAAGCTCTCCGATCAACAATCCGTCTGTATTTTTAAAGAGCATGTGCAATGTATTTTTCAAAACTTCGATGATGATGCCGGCTACAGGGCCGTACATGAGTCCGCCGATCAGCGCTGGCAACGTACTGAAATCAAGCTTCAAAAAGCTCGGCATCAGCGGAACGGGAACCTCCAAATACTGCAAGATAAAAGCAACGGCTGCCAGCATCGGAATCGTCACGATCCGCTGGGTTGCTCTGCGCGATGTGTGCAGGGCTGTTTCTTTCATGTGTACCATCTCCTCGTTTTTTCTCCTTCTGAGGAATGGCAACAGCGGTCTTGCCCACACGTGCCAAAATGTCTACGCTTTTGCAAACACAAAAATACCCTGAGAATAATTCTCAGGGCAGCTTACAGGCGTATGACAAAGCATGTGCAATAAATACAGGTTCAAGAAACAACGAGGCGGCTCATCATGCATGCCTCATCGCATCTGTCCTGCCAGCACAGGCAAACAAGCACGTGTGTGGTAAACGTACTGTCGTCATCCTTCTCCCATCCAGACTGTACTGTCGGCTCTGGAATCTCACCAGATCCTGCACTCCGTCGCTGTCAACAGCTCGGGAGGCTCGCGGGCTTGACGTGCTGATTGCACCATCACCGCCGGTCGGGAATTTCACCCTGCCCTGAAGGAATTGTGTAGTTGTATACAGCATATTATACTGCGCTTTTTCGATTTGACAATAGACGAAACTGTTAAATCGACATTTTATTGTTATTTTCCAATTGATTTAGTTGGATATATTTTAAAAAAAATGGGGCTTCTCAGCCTAAAGTCGCCACGTGCTATAGGTAGTTACCTGGACCAAAAAGAAATAGACCGCCCTTGAGTTGACTGCTCCTCGGCGGTCTATTCTTCACCAAATTTTGAGCCGTCCCCTTTGAGGGAAGCCTCGTTTGTACAGACCAGACCGTTCCGGTAGCCGCCGGACGGTCTTTTTTTCTTTCAAGCTCGTTACCTCTAATATTACCATAACCGTTCCCAAATAAAAATCCATAATCCTGCTCCTGCCTACCAAATCGCACCAAAAGTAGCTTCTGCCACTACGACCCTGCTCCCCGATACTTGGTGACGCCCCAGTTCCAGACGAGCAAGCCGATGCCAAAGAAGATGACCGCGACTACCGGAGTAAGTGCTGCGTACGTATACCACACTTCTTTTCGCAAAAAGTAAGCCGCCGGGTAAATCCCGACAAAAGCAAACGGCAACACGTAAGTCAGCACGAAGCGAATCGCCTTGTTGTACACATCCACGGGGTAACGCCCGTACTGCTGGATGTTGTAAATCATCGGGGCAATTCCTGTCCGGGAATCGGAGAAAAAGCTGACAGCGGCAATCGCCGTGTACACCCCGCCGTAAATCAGGGCGCCGCTGATCACAAGCCCGATGAAGATGAACAGGTCGTACCAGTAAAACGTCAAATCGAGCTGAAAAGCAGCATAGCCCATGATGATCAGCCCTGTGATGACGCCGAAAATCCGGTCCGGTGCGATCGACTCCAAACAGACCTGTGCCAGATTGTGGATCGGCCTGGTCAAGATGCGGTCCATTTCGCCCCGGATAATATAGCGTTCGTTGAAGTCCCAAAACCCGAAAAACATCGAGAATAAGGCATACGGCACCAAAAAGAAACCGTAAATGAAAATGATTTCGTCCCGCGTCCATTCCTTCATCAACGGCACATGCGTGAAGACGACGATGATGAACACTAGATTGATCAGCTCGGAAATCAAGTTGGACACAAAATCCCCGAGAAAGTCAGCCCGATAGGCAAGTCTCGTCTTGAAATACTGGCCCAGGTAGTCGGCGAAAATACCGAAAATGTGTTTGACGTTTTGCATATGCTACCCCCCTTGCACGACCAGCCGATTTCGGGCCATGCGCCACAAAATCAGAATCGGAACCAGAATAACAACCATCCAGATCGCCTGGAAGCCGATCAACTCCCAGGAACGCCCCGGAGTAATCGCCCCTGTAAAAATCAGGCTCGGATAGTAGTTGACGGCCTGGAATGGCAAAAAGCCCATAACCGTTTGCGCCCAGCCCGGGAAAAAGCTGATCGGCAGCACCAGGCCCGACATCAAATCAACGACGACACGCTTCGCCCGCATCATCCCGTCGTTGCGGAACAGGAAAAAGGTGAACAGCCCCGTCAGCAGGTTGATTTGCGTGTTGATCAAAAAGGCAAACATGAGACTGATCAAATACAATCCCCAGCCAGTCGCTGTCGCGGGAAAATGAAACGGGATAATCAGGCTGATGAGAAAAATTCCTGGCCCTGCGAAAAACAGGAAGCGGAATATCCCTTCCCCAAATGCTTGCGCTGTCTTGACCGACAAGTAATTGTAAGGGCGGATCATCTCGATCGCGACTTTACCCTCCCGTACGTCCTGGGCAATTTCCGTATCGATGTTGTTGAAGTAAAAGGCGCGCGACATCCAGGCAATCGCGACGTAGGAAGTCATTTGCTCGACCGACAGGCCGCCAAGCTGCTGCTGGCCGCCGTAGATTGCGCCCCACAAAAAGTAGTACGCTCCGATGTTGATCGCGTAAATAATGATCCCGCTGTAGTAATTCACCCGGTAAGCGAGCATGGTCAAAAAGCGCATGCGGATCAGTTCCATGTAGAGCTTATGCATGGCCCCGCACCCCTGTATCCACCTGGTAAATGTTGCGGACAATATCTTCTGTGCTCGTCTCCATGATTTTTACGTCGCTGACCTCGAACGTCGACATGACCGTTGACAGGACAAACGGCAGCATTTCCTGGCTCTGCGGCACTTTCACACTGATTGTATATTCGTTTACCTGGGAAATTTCGCACGGCATCTCGCCAAGCGTCTTGCGCAGCTCGTCGGCGGGTGTGCGCTTTTTCATCTGGAAAGACACCTCTGTGCCATTGCCCCACTTTTCCTTCAGGTCACTGAGCAGGCCGTCAAAAATCAGCTTGCCTTTGTCCATGACCAGCACCCGCTTACAGAGCGCTTCAATATCGGAAACGTCGTGGGTCGTGAGCAGGATGGTCATGTTTTCCGTTTCGTTCAGATTGCGCAAAAACTCGCGAATTTTTTGCTTCACCAAGACGTCCAGCCCGACTGTCGGCTCGTCGAGGAACAACAGGCGCGGCTTGTGAATCAATGATGCTGCTACCTCGCAGCGCATCCGTTGACCCAGGCTCAGCTTGCGCACTGGCTGGCTGACAAACGGGTTGATTTCCAGCTCCTCGATCAAGCGGTCTAGCCACTTATCTCCCTCTGGCCCGTCGACTTTGTAGACGCTTTTCAGCAACCGGAACGACTCCATCGGCGACAAATCCCACCAGAGCTGCGAACGCTGTCCGAATACGACACCGATGGAGCGCACGTATTCCTCGCGCTGTTTGAACGGAACGTAGCCGTTGATGACGATCTCGCCCTCGCTTGGCGTCAAAATGCCCGTCAGCATTTTGATCGTCGTCGATTTCCCGGCGCCATTTTCCCCAATCAAAGCGAACATTTCCCCTTCTTCCACGGTAAAAGAAAGGTCATTCACTGCCTTGACGGTCTTATACTCGCGACTAAACAAATCACGAAAAGCACCCCCGAGACCCGCTCTGGCCTGGTGGATGCGAAACTCCTTTTGCAGGTTCTTCACTTGAATCATGGATAACCATCCTTTTTTTAATGGAAAAACGCCTTGACGTTTTTCATGCAAAGAGATGTGACCACTTGCGGCTGGCAAAACGGTCATGAACAACTGTTAGTGTATATGAGCGCATGAAAATGTGCAAAAGGCAAACTGTAACAAACTGTCAGCGCAAATTCACGACAATGCCCGTCTTGTCGTCCGACTTTTTGAAGCGGGCGTAGCGGATGCATTCGGGATCGTTGTTTTCCAGTGCGATCAGCTCATCCGTGTAACGTTGCAGCCCTTTGTGGACGATTGGCAATACCGTTTCTTCCCACCCCGGTCCTTTTCCGCCTGTTGGTCGTGGCATGAACAGACCGTCTGTCGCCAAAACAAGCGCCTTCAATCCGATCCGATTGATCCGTCCATACTCTATGAAATCCGCACAAGCCGCATCTCCGTTCAAAACGCCATATCCTCCTGATCCGTTCGCCTGATAGCGGTTATGAATCAGGATGTCCTTACATCGCTCGTGCAGCTCGGCTCGGGTAGACAGCCCCTCGCGAATCCCGTCTTCCCACCGGGCAATGGCGTTTTGCTCCAGCAGCGAAACTTGCGGAAACGTCAAAGGCCGCACCGTATCGTCTTCATAGACCGCAAAAATCATGCAATCGCCAGTCTGGGCATACTCGATGTGCTGCTCTTTCACCCGAACGACTGCACATGCCGCTCCCCACAATGCTTCTTTTTGCTTCCAGTCAATCTCGCTCTCGCGCATCAATTCCCGCAGCTTTTCGTTGACAAACGTCAGGTAATCGGACAGCACAGCGTCAGGCGGCATGATTTCCAGCTTCCTTTTCACCAGCTCGGCTGCAATCGCTCCTCCTGTCTGCCCGAATCGGTTTTCGTACGGAACGAGCGACGAGACGCCGTCGATCACCGCGTACACCTGATCGGCCTGCGAGATCACATAGGCGTCCTCATTGGTATTGCCGGTTCCTTTGATGGAGATGCACTCAAGTTTCATGGTGGATTACCGCCTTTTACGTGAAGTGATTTGCTTGAAAATTGTATCATTTTTCCTTTTCCCCAGCTATAGCTCCCCATCCATATCCAGGTGACTTTTGCTGTGTTAAGATAATGAAGGACTTTTTCGAAAAGAAAAGAGGGAAAATCGCATGAAACGTGAACGATCCGCGCAACTGCACGAACAAGCCATGGATGTTATTCTCGGCGGGGTAAACAGCCCTTCCCGTTCTTTCAAGGCCGTAGGCGGGGGAGCGCCCGTTACGATGGAGCGTGCCCAGGGCGCGTATTTCTGGGACGTGGACGGCAATCGATATATTGACTACTTGGCGGCGTATGGCCCGATTATTACCGGACATGCTCACCCGCACGTCACAAAAGCCATTACGGAAGCGGCGGCCAACGGAACGTTGTACGGTACGCCAACTCCTTGGGAAGTCACTTTTGCGAACATGATCCGCGAAGCGATTCCATCCATGGAGCGCATCCGCTTCAACAACTCCGGTACGGAATCCGTCATGACGTGCATTCGCGTGGCACGCGCCTACACCGGACGCGTGAAAATCATCAAATTTGCGGGCTGCTACCACGGTCACTCCGATCTCGTGCTGGTTGCGGCAGGCTCCGGCCCTTCCACACTCGGCATCCCTGACAGTGCGGGCATTCCGCAAAGCATCGCCAGCGAAGTGATCACGGTTCCATTCAATGACGTTGCAGCGTTCGCCGAAGCGATGAACAAATGGGGCAACGAAACGGCTTGCGTCCTGGTCGAACCAATCGTCGGCAACTTCGGTATCGTCACGCCGGAGCCAGGCTTTTTGGAGGAAGTGAACCGCATCACGCACGAGGCAGGCGCGCTCGTTGTGTACGACGAGGTCATCACCGCATTCCGCTTCTGCTACGGCGGTGCGCAAAACTTGCTGGGCGTAACGCCTGACCTGACCGCGCTCGGAAAAATCATCGGTGGCGGCTTGCCAATCGGAGCATATGGCGGACGCCGCGAGATTATGGAGCAAGTCGCGCCGCTCGGTCCTGCCTACCAAGCGGGCACAATGGCGGGCAATCCCGCATCGATCCGCGCCGGAATCGCATGTCTGGAAGTGCTGAAACAGCCTGGCGTGTACGATGAATTTGAGCGACTCGGCGCGCTGCTGGAAAAAGGCATCCGCGATGCAGCGAGCAAGCACGACGTCACCATCCAGCTCAACCGCGTCAAAGGGGCCATGGCTGTGTACTTTACAGACGAGCCTGTTCGCGATTACGATGCAGCGCAAAAAGCAGACGGCGAGCTGTTCGCCCGCATGTTCCGCCTTTTGCTGGATGAAGGCATTTGCCTCGCTCCTTCCAAGTACGAGGCGTGGTTCATCACCACCGCGCACACGGAAGATGACATCCGGCAAACAATCTCGGCTGTCGACCGCGCCTTCGCACAGTTGAACGCGTAGCGTAGCTTAGCTGCGTACGTGAGCCTGACGCCGAGACAAGCATTGCCAAGCCCGGTTTCCTGCCTTTTGGAGATACTAACGATTGCAGTGAGTATCATCGCGAGGAGGAGATCTAGGTGTCAGAAGGCGAAAAAACGTACCCGCAAGCTCCGGAAAAGACGCTGGATTCCAAAGAAAGCAGCAAAATGCTGGAGGTCGTCGGCTTCCAAAACCCGCGCAAAACCGAGCATCACAAAACGCAAAACCACGATCGGTAAACGGCGAAAAGACAGACACATTCTTCACGGATGTGTCTGTTTTTTTATGTGAGGAAAAGCTGGCTTCACATGTAGCAAGAGTCAATCTGCACATATAAGCAGGTGGTGATATTGTCAAGAATGGTCAGAGATTGTACAATAAAATTAATGAAACTGCCCTGACACTTATTCGTATACATGGATATGGGACAAAATGTGTAAGGAACTGCTATTGTGTTTCTTCATGCAGATAAAAAGGAGTGATTGTTCAATGTTTTTTCACCCGATGGATTTTCTGATACTCATTGCATTCGGACTGTCTCTCTGGGCTCAATTCCGAGTAAAAGGCACCTTCAACCGCTATGCCGAGGTCCCTACTTCTTCCGGTTTGACCGGGGCTGAAGCGGCGAGACGGATGCTCGATGCAAACGGTTTGACCAACGTTCCCGTCGAACATATTCCAGGTACGCTGACTGACCACTACGATCCGATGTCCCGTGTGGTTCGCCTGTCCGATCCTGTATACTTTGGCAACTCCATCGCTTCGCTGTCTGTTGCTTGTCACGAAGTCGGCCATGCGATCCAGCATAAAGTTTCTTATCCGATGCTCGTAGCGCGCCACCGCATTTTCCCGGTTGTCAATCTCGTATCGGGTGTTGCGCCGCTTTTGTTGCTCGCCGGTTTCTTCTTCCATATGTCCGGTCTTTTGCTCCTGGGGATCATTTTCTTCTCCGGTGCCGTTGCCTTCCAGCTCATCACGTTGCCAGTCGAGTTCAACGCCAGCAGCCGTGCCAAAGAGCTGATGGTGCGAATGGGCTTTATCCGCAACGAAGAAGAACGCGGGGCAAGCAGAGTGCTCGGTGCTGCCGCCCTCACTTACGTCGCCGCCGCTCTGATCTCTGTACTCGAACTCGCGAAGTACATCATGATCTTCCGAAGCTCGGACGACTAATCGCATCGCTTTTGACAAAGCCAAAACCAATACAAGCTCAGTGCAAGGTACAGTCTCTTCCCTACCGGGAGACTGTACCTTTTTGCGTAGACTTACGATACAATGGGACGGGAGGTTTTGCACATGCGCATCGGGATTATCGGATTAGGAAGTATGGGGCAAATGCTGGTGAAGTCTTTTTGCAAAAGCGCAGTGATTTCCCCTGAACACATCGTCGTTTTCAACCGCACGCGGGCAAAAGCGGACGCGCTGCAAGCCCGTTTTGGAGTAGCTGTCGCGGATAGCGCCCAAGCGATTTGCGAGCAGGCCAGCCTGATTTTCATCTGTACAAAGCCGCTGGACATCCTGCCTGTTCTGGAAAAGCTGACGATTCCTCGCGAGAAGCACATCGTCTCTGTCGCTGCCGGAGTCAGCATCTCCGACCTGGAGAACGTTCATGCCGGGCCAGTCAGCAAAGTGATTCCTACCGTGACGTCATCCGAGCTGCACGGCGTTTCGTTGTATACGGCAAGCGACAGGGTGAGTTCAGAGGAACGAAGCCGCTTGTTCACCCTGCTGTCCGCGATCGGCGAAGTGCAGGAAGTGACAGAGGCGAATATCGAGACAGCCACAATTTTGAGCAGCAGCGCACCCGGACTGATAGCCGGGATGCTCGATTCGTTTGCACAAGCAGCGGTCCGCAAGACGCCGGAGCTTGATATTGCGACAGCCAGAACCATTCTCGTGGAAACGATGCTCGGCACCGCTTTGCTTTTGAAAAACGAACAGCTTGGCTTCGACCAGCTAATCGAGCGCGTTGCGACAAAAGGCGGAATCACCGAAGAAGGGCTGCGCGTGCTCGCCAAAACATTGCCGGGCGGCTTCGATGAGCTGTTTGCCATGACCGAATCGAAACACGCTGCCTTGAAAGAGCTTGTGCAAAAGCAGGTCGGAAAACAAATGGATGAAAAGGAGTAATCAGACATGATCATAGGTTGGATTGGCTTGGGCAACATGGGCGTACCGATGGCAAGCAACTTGCTGTCCGCAGGCTACGCTGTCCGCGTCTGGAACCGCTCACCCGAAAAAGCGGCTCCGCTCGTTGCGCTCGGCGCGAAGCAAACCGAATCACTCGCGCAACTGGTCGATGAATGCGATGTGTTGTTCACCATGGTAAGTGATGACGAGGCTGTGAAAGCCATTTATACAGGAACAGACGGCTTGCTGTCTGCCCGCGTTTCCGGCAAGCTCGCGATCGACATGAGTACGATTGCGCCGGAGACTTCCCGCTTTTTGGCGGAGCAAAGCAAAAAAGCCGGACTGCGTTTTCTCGACGCTCCCGTCTCTGGCAGTGTCGGTCCGGCGAAGGAAGCGCAACTGGTCATCATGGTCGGCGGCGAGAAAGCGGATTATGACGTAGCGAAGCCGATGCTGGACAAGCTCGGCAAAGCAGCTGTTTACCTCGGGTCGCATGGAGCGGGAACGTCTGCCAAGCTGGCGATCAACCTGCTGCTCGGCATCACGGTACAAGGAGTAGCGGAAACGTTGCTGTTCGCCCGCTCGCTTGGCATCGACACCGAGCAAATGCTGGAGATTATCTCGCAAAGCGCAGTAGGAACCCCGCTGATTCGCGGCAAAGCTGCTTCGATTCTCGCAGACGACTTCCCTGCCGCTTTTGCCTTGAAGCATATGGCAAAAGATTTGCGGCTTGCCCGCGAGGCTGGCGTAGCTACTCCTTTGGCGGAATCGGCGCAGGCCACCTATCGCCACGCCCTGGAGGAAGGATTGGGCGAACTCGATTTGATGGCGATTTTGCGCCATCTGAAGGGCGCGACTCCGACCAGCAAATAGCTTTTTAAAAAGCAAAAGAAACCTCACCATGTGTGGGGTTTCTCGACAATCTGGGACCGGATTTCCGGTCTTTTTTTCTGCCTTATTGCTGCGATTTCAGCCACGCATTGAGCTGCTTAGCCGAAGCCACAGCCTGCGCATCCGCGAGAATATCCCCCGGCTTGTTGCCCTCGCCAATGATGTAGCCCGCATACGGCATTCCCACAAAAGAAAAGACGTACTGAAACTGCTGGATCAGCGGCAGCCCTTTGATCCTCGGCTGGTCGCCGCCCGTCGTGATGACATAAGCCTGTTTGCGCCCGAGCGATTCCTTGAAGGCGTAACGTTTGTCCCGCAGGCTTTGCGACCAGCGATCCACGTAATTTTTCATGTAGCCGGACATGCCGTACCAGTAGATCGGGGTGGAAAAGATCAAAAAATCGTGGGCCAAAACGGCTTCCGTCACTTCGTCGTAATCATCTGCTACCGCCGTGAAGCCACCTTCCACATGCCGCTGATCGTGGATCGGCAAAATGTTTTTCTCCCGCAGGTGAATGCTTGTGTGCGGGATTCCTTCCAGCGCGATATTCGTCAGCTGTTCGGTATTGCCACCCTCTCTTGAGCTACCATGCAAAACGAGAATGTTCATGCGGCTCACTCCACTCCTTGTTTTCTTACCTGTCATTGTATCAAAAAACCCTCCGGCAATCGCCAGAGGGTTACATGTTTTAGACAGTTTGCTTGCGCGCACTTGCTAGTTGCTTTTGCCGCAAACGCCAAACGAAAAAGGCCGCGCCTGCCAAAAGCACTGCGGAGAGCAAATAAACCGCTCTCGGGCCAAGCCACTGCGCCAGCGCCCCCATCAACAGCGAGGAAAGTCCAAACACCAGCGCATCGATGGTCCCTTTTGCTGACAGAACGTACGGCAGCATCGGCGTCTCCGTCTCCTGCTGCAAAATTGTCTGCTTGCTCACCAGGGCTATCTCCAAAAACGGCCCCAGCGCAAAGGAAAAGAGCAAGGCAGCCAGCGGATACGTCGTACTGCCAAACAGCAAGGTCATCGCAGCAGCCCCGCCAACACCTGCCAGCAGCCAGCGATACAGCTGGCGATTCATCTTGTCCGCGTACTTCAGCAGCAGCGTGCCCCCCAAAATGGAGCCGAGCAGGTAGCCTGCATTGATGTAGCCCCACCACTCTTCTCCTCGGCCCAACGCTTCCAGCACGTACGGCAACAAAATAGCCGCAATCCAGACCGCTCCCGAGACGCCCATGACGACATCCAGTGCGACGAGCTGCCGCAAGAGCGGCACATCGCGAATCGCTTTCCAGCCTGTCAGCCAATTTTCCTGCGACTGCTCGACAACCGTCATGTCTGGATCAGCTTTTTCCGGCTTGACCGCGAGCATTGCCAAAGATGCCAACACATAAGCCGCTACCGTTCCCCACAAAACCGCACTTGCTCCGAGGAACGCCACGAGCAGTCCACCCGCTGCCCAACCGGCAAAATGAACCGTCTGATCGGAAGTCGCAAGCAAGCCGTTCGCCCTGATCAGCTGCTCGCGTTCCACAAGCTGCGGCACCAACGCATTGCGTGCGGGATTGGCCCAGCCATCCATAAAGGCAATCAGCCCGCCCAATCCGAACAGCAGCCAGATCGCCTGACCGTTGGTGCCTGCTGTCCTGTCGACAAGCACAGCCGCTGCCGCGAGCAAGCACGTCTTCAGCGCTTGCGACAGCACCAGCATGGACGGAAGCGACAGTCTGCGAAAAAGCAACGGCGCTGTCAAGCCGCTGACCGATTGCGCCGACAAAATGACCACCGGAACAAACGCCGTGTACATGACAGAACCGGATACGGCGTAAATGACCGAAATGAACGCCACAATATAAAAAACATCCCCCAGATTGGCCAATGTCTGACCCGCCCAGAGGAATAGAAAACGTCTATGCCACACGATGCACAACCTCCTGTCGGTTCAGGACATATTTCCATCGCCCTGACGGAATATGCGATTATTCCTGCCGACCGATCATCACAATGGAGGTGCACCTCTTTTCATCCAATATGTTTTAGTCTATTCCAGAATCTGTAGATTGTACAGTTTTGTTGCGGAAAAAGCTGTAGTACACCCAGCCTGCATTGATGAACAAAAAAGCACTCGTCATAAAAAACACGCCGTTGATGCTTACGTAGCCAGCCATAAAACCGCCGATCATCGGCCCGAGCATGCTTCCGATGCTGACGAAGCTGTTGTTGTAACCGTAGACGCGACTGACCATATGGGATGGCGTGGCCCGCCGCAAAAGCGCATTGACTGACGGGAGCAAGCCTCCCAGCGACAAACCGAGCAAAAACCTTAGCACGACCAGTTGCCACACGGTCCAGACAAGCCCCTGCGGAATAAACAGGATCGCTGCTCCAAGCAAGGCGAACAGCAGCACCTTTTGCGAGCCAAAGCGATCACCCAAGCGCCCGAGCTGCGGAGAAGCAAACACATTGGCAATCCCCATCGCCGCCTGGACGATTCCGGCCCACAGCGCGACTTTTGCTCCTTCTGATTGGACCAGCTGCGATATGTAGATCGGCAATACAGGCACGATGCTGAACAAGGCAAACTGGATCATCACGGTTACAAAAAAGAGCGCCGGCAGCTCTTTGGACGAAAAGATCATTTGAAAATCTTCCTTCAGGCTGGACCGGTCTTTTTTTTCAGGTGGAACGAAGCTCTCTTTTACCGTAAACGTAATGACCAAAGTCGCCAGCAACAGCAGACTGCCTGTAATCAGAAAGATCATGCGAAAGCCGATTTGATTCGCCAGCACTCCGCCAAAAAGCGGTCCCATAATCGTCCCTGCCGTGATAAACGATTGCAAAAGCCCTTGCGCCCAGCCGATGCGCTCTTTCGGCACGGAAGAGGCAACCAGCGCCGTACTGGCCGGGATGATTCCTCCCACCAGTCCGTTGATCAGCCGCAGCGCCAACAGTTGCCACAGACTGCCTGCAAAGCCTGTCAGCGCTACCGTGATCGACATGAAGTAGCCGGATCGCAAAATCATGATCTTGCGTCCGTGCTTGTCAGCCAGGTTCCCCCAAATGGGAGAAACGAGTCCGGCGGTCAAAAAATTGGCCCCGAAAATAATTCCCGCCCATGCTGTCACCTGATGCGGATCGTCAATTCCGAAATCTTGCTGAATGTACAGCGGCAAAAAAGGCATGATCATACTCATCGCCACCATGACGCCAAACAGCGATCCGCATAACACGTATAGATTGCGGCGCCATATTTCCATCAGATTCCCTCCATTCCCCCTCGATCAATCCCCAAATCCTGGACGCTCCACAGGCCATAGTACACGCCTTTTTGTTCCAGCAACTCCTCATGCTTGCCCTGTTCCACAATTTGTCCCTCGCGCATGACGATGATTTTGTCTGCATGGGTGATCGTGGACAGGCGATGCGCCACAATGAGCGTCGTGCGCCCTCTGGTCAGGCGATTCAACGATTCCTGGATCATATGCTCCGACTCCAGATCGAGAGCAGAGGTCGCTTCATCCAAAATCAATATTCCCGGATCGCGCAAAAACACCCGGGCGATAGCGACCCGCTGCTTTTGTCCTCCCGACAGCTTCACGCCCCGCTCGCCCAGCTCTGTATCGTATCCTTCTGGCAGCTCGCTGATAAAATCGTGGGCATTGGCGGCGCGGGCAGCTTCCTGAACCATATGTTCATCCGCTTCCGGATTCCCCATCAAAATATTGGCTTTTGCCGATTCGCTAAACAAAATGTTGTCTTGCTGCACCAGTCCGATATGATAGCGCAAATTTTGCTGCTTCAAGTCGCGGACATCGACTCCATCGATGGTAATCCGCCCTTCCGTCACGTCCCAGAAGCGCGGCAAAAGGCTGATCAAAGACGATTTCCCGCCACCGGACATTCCGACGATGGCGACCGTCTCGCCAGGTTGAATCGTCAGATTGACGTCGCGCAAAACAAGCGGCCCTTCTTCCCGGTAACGAAACGATACATGCTCAAAGCGAATTTCTCCGCGAATGCGTCCCGTCGCCGGATCAACAGGCAGCTCGCGAGCGTTTGGACTATCCTCAATATCGTACGATTCATCCATGAACTCGAACATCCTGTCCATCGAGGCAATCGCTTGCGTCAGCACCGTGCTGGAGTTGACCAAGCGCCGCAACGGGGTATACAAGCGTTCCAAATACGCGTAAAAAGCCACCAGTGTCCCTACGCTCATGCTTCCGCCGATCACCTGGTAGCCTGCATAGGCGATCACGAGCAACGGCGCGATATCCGTGACGGTATTGACGACAGAAACCGTCCGGGCATTCCAGCGGGTATGCTCCAGCGCTTTGTCCAAAAACTGGTTGTTTTCCTTCGCGAAGCCTTTGCTTTCGTGACTTTCCAGAGCAAAGCTGCGGATCAGCGCCATCCCGTTCACTCGTTCATACAAATACCCCTGGAGCCGCGCCAAAGCGGCAGAGCGTTCCCGCGTCAGCTGTCTCAGTTTTTTGTAAAAAAATTTGACAGAGAGACTGTACAGCGGAAAAACGACGATCGCTACAAATGTCAGCTCCACATCCATGGAAAACATGATCAAAAGCGTCAGTACGATCGTAATCAGATCGAGCCACAAGTTCATCAAGCCTGTTTCCACGAAGCTTTTCGTCGATTCCACGTCGTTAATAACCCGGGAAATGACCTCGCCCGTCTTCGTGTTGTTGTAGTAACGCATCGACAACCGCTGCAAATGGGCGTACAGCTGGTTGCGGATATCAAACAAAATGCGGCTGGACACCCACTGCGCGAAATATTGGCGGATATACTCGACAGGCGCCCGTACGACCGTAAACATCAAGAACGTCCCAAGCATCAGCCAAAACAATTGTGTCAGCTTATCCTCGCGGGGCATCGAGCTGGGGAGCAGGTCGTCAATGACGTATTTGATCAGGAGCGGCAAGGCAAGCGGAATGGAAAATTTGATGATACCTATCAATATAGTGCCCAAAATTTGTTTCCAATAGGGCATGACATATGCCAAATAGCGGCGTATGCTCAACCAGCATACCTCCTTCCCATAGCAAACTTGGCTGTACCCGATATGTTCAGGCACAGCCAAATTGGTACGATCTTCTTCGCCATTTCCAACTTTCTGACACTACAAGGAAATCCCTCCCCCGAATAACGGGAAAGGGATTATTCCTCATCGTCTCGCACTAAAAGATACCGCTCGTACCAGCGTTGCACGAAGCCGTTCTGAAAAGGGCCGCGGCGCGCGCTTACCCAATCCAGTACCTCTCGCAACGCAGTCTGTACCTTTTCCACGACAAACGGAGGGTAGTTCATCTGTTTGCTGTGCAACAGAAACTCCTCTTCATCGAGAATCGAATACGTCATGTCGGGAAACACCTTTACATCGAGATCATAGTCTATGTAGCTGAGCAGCTGTCCCTTCATGCTGAAGGGCGAACCAATGTTGCAATAATAGTAAATGCCGTCGTCGCGAATCATGGCAATGGTATTGAACCATTGGCCCCGACCAAATGTGCAAATGGCCGGTTCACGCGTACGCCACTCCCGCCCGTCTGCTTCTGTCACCTTGACCCGATCGTTTCCCCCAATCACCACCGCATCACTGGTATGAATCAACGTGGATTTGTCCCAAATGCGGTGCAGCGAATGATCATGTTTATAACTTTCAATGCGGATATTGGAGCCCGGAGTTGGTGACATGACTCTCCCCTTTCTTCTCTTCTCTTTTGAATGGGGACAAGCCTCCTTTAGGAAGAGAGCTTTTTGGAAAGTGTAACAAATTTTTGTACTTCGTAGCCAAGCGAAAGGTAAAACGGAAGGATCTCCGGATTTGCCTGATTGACCATGATCAGGACGTTATTGACGCCTCGCTGTTTGAAGCGCTTTTCGATGGCAGCCACGAGTTCGCGGCCGATACCGGAACCTTGCATCTCGGGAAGAACAGCCAGCCGGTAAAAATAGGCTCGTGCTCCGTCGATCGTGCCGACCACGACCCCAACAACTTTGCCGTCTTTTTCCGCAACCATAACCAAATCGCTGTCCCATGCCAACTGTTGGGCCAAATCGTTCAACGACACCGTGTCCGATTGGTCCAAGCCCGTCTGTTGCCAGATACTTGTGATAGCCGAATAGTCACCGAGTCGAAACGGACGAATCAGCATACGTTGCCTCCTTCGTAACCTTCTTCCTCTATTGTACAACACATGGACAACTTTGTCTTGTGTAGTGAGACGTCAAAGTCGCCAACTCCTTGTCACCGCTCCTAAAAATCAACTAGGTCAAAAGAGAGATACCGCCATCAACGATCAAGGTTTGTCCGCGCACCATCCAAGCCTTGTCGGAAACGAGGAACATCACGGCATTCGCCAGATCTTCCGGCTCGACAATCCGGCCTGCCGGCGTGCGTTCTGCGGAGCTGCCCAGCAGTTCTTCGCGGTTCGGGAAGTGTTTGAGCGCATCTGTATCCACAGCGCCGCCAGATACTGCGTTGACTACGATGTTATGCGGAGCAAGCTCCACTGCCAAATAGCGCGTAATCGCTTCTACAGCTGCTTTGGACACGCCGACTGCCGTATAGTTGTCCAAAACGCGAATCGAGCCGAGGCTGGACAGGCTGACGATCTTTCCGCCGTTGCCACCCTTGATCATTAGTTTTGCCGCTTCTTGCGCGCAGAACAACAAGGCTTTACTGTTAATTTCCATCGTCCAGTCCCAATGGCTTTCTTCCAGCTCCATCAGCGGGCGCAAAACTCCGGAAGCTGCATTGTTGATAAACACATCGAGACGGCCAAATTCCTGGTCAATCTCTGCGAACAGTTCCTTGATTTTTGCCACGTCGCCAACATTGGCTTTCACCAGGTGCACGCGCGCTCCTTTTGCTTCCAGCTCAGCTGCCGCTTCTCTCGCAGCAGTCCGGTTGCGCAAGTAGTTCAAAACCAGGTCGTACCCTTGCTCAGCCAGTTGCAATGCAATTGCTTTTCCGATACCGCGCGTTCCGCCGGTAACCAATGCTACTTTTTTTGTATTCATAATCAGAAATGCCTCCTACTCACCAACTATTAATAGCAGGTACTAATCAATCAAAATCACATTTTTCATTATACAACTCCCCTTCCGCTTTTGCTACCGGAAGCCAAAATCTCGTCTGACTCATTCCTCGCTGAAAAAGCCATACTAAACACGCGCAAAAACAGAGGGCAGGCATAAGATCAAGGGAGGAATCAAACGATGTACATAGGACGCGACCTGTCCGAATTGACGATGGTCCCGCTTTCCCAGTGGGAAATCAACGAGCTTTTGTACTTTCACGATACCTTTTCCCAGCTCGCCGCATACTTGAGCGCAGAAGGGGCTTCCCTGCATGTGAAGGTCATCCGCGAATTGGAATCACGCGGGCCAGTAGGCGGCGACAGCGGTGCCTGGGATCACGCCTCCAAACCGATTTACGATTGATGTTTGATGCTTGAAAAGGAACGGGCAATAGCAAAAAGCCCGGCGGCAAGAGAGCGAATCACTCCTGCGCCAGGCTTTTTCCCTATATCTTGAATTTGCCAATCTGATCTTGCAAATCTTCTGCCAACCGCTCCAACGACATCGCGGAAGAAGCGATCTCTTCCATCGAAGCCAGTTGTTCCTCGGCTGCTGCGGAAACGCTTTGCGTCCCATCGGAAGCTTGCATCGTGACATCAGAAATATGATTGATCAATTCGACCACCAGTTGCGTCTGTTCGGATATATCGTGCGACGCTTGCGAGACTTGTTCGATTTTGTCCGCCACATCTTCCACCGCAGACTGGATTTGTTCAAATGACTTCCCGGCCTCATTCACTTTGCCGATTCCTTCGGTTACTTCGCGTTTGCTCTGCTCCATCACATCGACGGCATGGTCGGTCTCTTGCTGGATCGCTTTGATCAGATGGCTGATTTGCTCCGCCGAAGCAGATGACTGCTCAGCCAGCTTTCTTACTTCGTCAGCGACGACAGCGAATCCGCGACCAGACTCTCCGGCGCGTGCGGCTTCGATGGCTGCATTCAGCGCGAGCAAATTGGTCTGGTTGGCAATCGCCGTAATGACATCTACGATTTTGCCGATTTCCTGCGAGCGTACCCCCAGGCTGTCCACCACTTTTGCCAGGCTGAGAATCGACTCGTTGGAAGCGTTCATTTGCTGAACCGCCGACTGTACGGAGCGATTGCCTTCTGCTGCGATGCTTGCTGTCTCTTTGGCTGTGTCGGACACCTCATGCGTATAGCTGGCAATCTGGGCGATTCGCTGCGACATCTGCCCGACTGCATCGGTGCTTTTTTGTGTATGCGATACTTGCTGTTCTGTTCCCGTCGCCATATCCTGCATCGTCGTGGCAATCTGCTCTGTCGCCTTGCTCGTCTGGTCAGCGCTTGCCGACAGCTCCTCTGCGGAGGCTGCGAGCTGCTGAACGGAATCATTCACAGAGAACAAGAGAGAGCGAAGCGATTCCGCCATATGGTTGAACGTTTTGGCCAAAACGCCCAACTCGTCGTCGCTTTTCACTTCCACCTGCTGGGTGACGTCTCCCTCGCTCATTTTTTTCGCGGCTGCTGTCAGTTGTTGCAACGGGCGAAGCAAGGAGCGCAAAATGCCAAACACAAGCCCTGCCCCAATCACAATCGTGATCGCAATTACCAGCATTGTCCGGTAAAAAATCGGGCTGGCCGCATCCGCTGCTTCCGTCCTGTACATCACGCCCATCAGCTTCCATCCCGATTGATCATTGGTGACAAAAGCTGCTTTGGCTTCCTTGTTCTCATCTGTGAAGTCAAACGTCCCTGCCGCTTTGGCGTACAGATCGCCAATCCAAGGCGCTGTCATGTCTGAGCCAGGTGTTCCTGTCGGATGGATCAACAGCTTGTGGTTGGCATCGAGGATGGTCATATAGCCATTCGTTCCGATTTTCGCCTGCTTCACCGTTTCGTTCAGGGCGGTGAGCTGAATATCGATCCCGAGCACGCCGGAGCGGTCAGGCAAAGCTTTGGCTACACCCACGATCACATTGCCCGTAAATGCGTCGATATACGGGTCGGTAATAATCGATTTGTCAGGCGTCTTCATCGCTGCTTGATACCACGGACGCTGGCGCGGATCATAGCCGTCGGGAAGCTTGGCGCCAGTCGCTGTCAGCATGTTCCCTGTTTCATCTCCGACGTACGCTTCCCCAATATCCGGGTGCAGCTTGAGGAAAGTTTGCAGCTTCTTATGCAGTTCGTCTCTCGCCTGATCCACCAGGTCAGCTTTTGTCAAATCGGACACGATGAATTGCAGGTCTCTGGATTGGGCTTCCATTGTACGGTCAATCAGCTCGTCCACCAAGCGCACATTTTCCGATGCTGTCGTCAGCAGTTGCTCTTCAAGACGATCCTTTGCGCTCTGGTACGAAAGCAGACCAAGAGCGAGTACAGGTATAATCAAAATAAGGGAGAACGAAGCAATCAGCTTGGCTCTGACAGTCAATCTTGGCATTTTCATCTGCATTTCCACACCTTTTCGCATAGTCTCGTTGTCAGATATACTTACCCATTATAGCAAGCATTTTAAACCAAAAATCGCCCGCGACTTTATTTTTTATTATATTTTATTATTTTCAGAATTAACTTTCTTTAGAATTTAGGTAAAAAGTGCTTTACAGCAAGAAAAAAATGCCATATTCTAAGGTTACGTTTTACACCACTACTACTCGAAGGAAGGAGGATGCAACATGATGATGAATGTATGGGATTTTGCATATGATTTCGCTGATCGTCTTATCGTTGCAAAAACTGCATATAGAAGCGCCTCCTGGTCCGACGAATTGTAGATGTATTCGTATCTTCAACATTCTCTTTCGTCAATTACCAGACCATGGGCGTAGTAGCTTGTGGTCTTTCCTTTTCTTCGTGCGCCCAAAAGACCGCAGGCATCAGCCCGTGGTCTTTTTCTTGGCGACAAACATCCAATTTTTACCAATGAGAGGAGGTGATTTGGTATGGTACTGAATTTCTTGTTTTTCACCATCAAGATCGAACGCAATCACGTTCAACCAGAACAACGCCTGGCTGCCTATGCACGCACGCGTTATTTGGAAGAACGCGCTGAGGCTCACGCCTTTGAAGCAGCCCAACACGTTAGCCGCATCTAATTTCGTCTTCGCATTCCAAACCAGGAGGGATTTCAATGAAAAATAAACAAAGACGTCAGATGATGAGATTTACAGGAGTCAAAGCGATAGATGGCGACTAACTGCACGATTTATCAGGGATGGGAGGTGGATTTTCATGCACATTCCAATGATTTTCTTCACGATTATTATCGAGAAGCGGAAATTGACCCCAGAACAGCGCGAGGCGCAATATTTGCAACAACAAGCAATCGCTGAGTGGGAACAACGGAAACATCAGATCGCAATGCAGTTTCCGGAATTTCTGTACAGATAATCGACAACGACAGTCCATGAAAATAACGAGACGGCCATGACATACTTGCATGGTCGTCCGAATGAAAAAAGCTGCCGAGTTTATCTCGACAGCTTTTTGGCTTCCTGTCCTACTTGCTTTTTTGTCCGAGCAATTCCCTGATTTTGTGATGGGCCATCGGAAACGTGTACGTGTCCAGCTCACTCCAGGCCGCAAACCTGGCATGAGCGGGCAGCTTGTCTCCGTCAATCCAGTCACAGGACCAAACCTGCATATTCCACTGCAAATGCGAAAAGATGTGCTGCACGGCACCGAGCGGTTCCAGCACTTCGATATCGATTCCGAATCGTTCGCTGATTCCGCTGGCGAGCGCCTCTGCTTTGGCACTGTCTTTTTGCTGCTCCGTCTCCACCATGGGAAACTCCCACAGGCCAGCCAGCAGCCCTTGCTCCGGCCGTTTGTTAATCAGCACCTTGCCATCGCGAACCACGATTGCCACCTGCAAATCGACAGGGCGCGGAGGTTTTGCCTTCCCTTTGATCGGCAGTTCCTCCTGTACCCCTTCCTTGCGGGCCATGCAGTAATCGAACACAGGACAGGTCAAGCATTGCGGCGAGCGCGGCACACAGACCATCGCGCCCAGCTCCATCAAAGCCTGGGTGAAATCACCTGCGCGCCCTTCCGGAATGACTTGGCGCACGAGATGCTCAATCTTGATCCGGGTGGCGGGCTTGGCAATATCATCCGACAGGTACAGCAAGCGGGAAAAGACGCGCATGACGTTTCCGTCGACAGCCGGCTCCGGCTTTCCGTAGGCAATGCTTAAAATCGCACCCGCTGTATACGGCCCCACGCCTTTCAGCGTGGCGATCTCTTCAGGCGTGTCAGGCACGACGCCGCCATAGCGAACGGTTACCTCGCGAGCAGCAGCCTGCAAATTGCGAGCGCGGGAGTAATAGCCAAGTCCTTCCCACGCTTTGAGCACTTCTTCTTCTGGTGCATTTGCCAAATCCGACACCGTCGGAAATTTCTCCATGAAATTCGCATAATAAGGTTTAACGGTTTCTACCCGCGTCTGCTGAAGCATGATTTCCGACACCCAGACACGATACGGGTCACGGTTGATCCGCCACGGCAAATCCCGCTTTTGCGAGTCGTACCAGGCCAACAAATCCTGGGCGAAACCGAACACATGAAACTCTTCGGGAAGAGTGTACTGCAAGCTGTTGTCTTTTTTTCTTGCCATGTCTTTCTTGTCTGCTCCTTTTATTTTGGATACTCGGCGGGGCGAAACGCCCAGACGTGCAGCTTGGCCGCTCCGCCCGTTATACAGTCGCAAAACTGCTGATCCGCCAAACGGTGTGCTTTGATTTGTTCATATTCGTGTACAGTGGAAACGTCAAAAGTTTCCACAAACAATCCCGGCTGGTCAAGCCCCTCGAAGGAGCGATATTCGCGTGCTCCCCATGCTGCAAGCCGCGAAGCCATGGATGCAAGCAGTCGCAAAGCCTGCTCCCGTTTTTCCGGTTGCAGCTTGTATTCGATAAAGACAGTTAACATACGACTTGTCCCTCCTTGATCTATTCATCATACCCTTTTTGCAAAAGCGGGAACAAGCTCACAATTTTTTTCAGCAGAGGGGGGAATTATGTCATCTCTCACGCTATAATAAACATAACAACAGCCTGGAAGAAAAGGAGGAAGACAACGATTCCATGGATACAGCCACTCACTTTGCCATGGGCTTCGGATTGGCCGGGCTCGCCTACCTCGATCCTGTCGTAGCTTCTTCTCCATCGCTTGCAGCCGCCGTGATGATCGGTACGGTCATCGGCTCGCAAGCACCTGATCTGGATGGGTTGGTTCGCCTTCGCGGCACTGCGGCCTACATTCGCAATCATCGAGGCGTTTCCCACTCTGTACCTGCCCTGTTTCTCTGGTCGGGAGCCATTTTTGTTCTCATACAGGCCCTGATGCCGCAAGCCTCCTGGCTCCATTTGCTGGGCTGGATCTTTTTGGCCGTCTGCCTGCACGTTTTTGTCGACTTGTTCAATTCCTATGGCACAAAGGGTTTGTATCCGTTTCGCGATAAGTGGGTTGCCCTGAACGCCATTTTCATTTTTGATCCGTTCATTTTTGCCGCTCATCTCGTCGGCTTCATGCTCTGGGCAGCGGGCGCGCACCCTGGCCGATCCTTTTTGCTGATTTACCTGGTGATTGCGGGCTACTACTATTGGCGCTGCCAGGTGCAAAAGCGGACGACAGAGCAAGTTCGCGCGCGAATCGGCAAGCCGGGCATGTACACGATCATTCCTACCCTGTCCTGGACATTCTGGACTTTTGTTGCCAAAACGGAGCAGCACTGGTATGTAGGCGAGGTGAACTCCGGCGATGTCAGTATTTTGGACACATTTGCCATCAAACCCGAGAGCGAAGTCGTTGCCGCTGCCAAACAAGATTCCAAGGTGCAATCGTTCCTCGCCTTCACCCACCACGTCCACGTGGAAACAAAGGAACAGCCCTTCGGCTATGAAGTCAAATGGATCGACTTGCGCTATCGCTCCCGCTTCCAAGGGAAAAGCCACTACATGTTCGTCGCCGTTGTCCATCTCGATCCTCAACTGAACATCCGCGATTCTTTCGTCGGCTGGATTCACCGCGGGGAAGAGCAGCTT
This sequence comes from Brevibacillus sp. FSL K6-0770, assembly GCF_038000275.1. Classification (NCBI taxonomy): domain Bacteria; kingdom Bacillati; phylum Bacillota; class Bacilli; order Caryophanales; family Paenibacillaceae; genus Brevibacillus; species Brevibacillus sp. FSL K6-0770. The sequence goes on along the minus strand of NZ_JBBOBQ010000001.1, from coordinate 994,690 downwards.
GCCAAGAAACTCGATTCCAAGCGACAGCTGGGATAATCGCCCATCGCACAGCAACTGAATACTGAATCAAAACCGCTCTTGAGAATGGAGCGGTTTTTTTATATCTGAATCTGACCTGCTCGATTAAGCCTAAACTGCACCTTTTTTCCAAGTCAAAAACCGACTACGATCAGGCTACATCGAAAAACAGAACTGTCTGACTGGGGGATTACCAATGATACCTATCCGCTATTCCAAACGCACCATTACTGATCAGGAGCAGATCGCTTCGTTTTTGCACACAGCAAAAGTCGGCCACCTCGGAATGTCCAACGAGCGCGAGCCGTATATCATTCCGCTCAATTTTGTCTGGTGGAACGGCTGTATTTACTTTCACGGCGCAGACTCTGGGCGAAAGATCGAGATGATCAACGAAAACAACCGCGTCTGTTTCAGCGTTTGCGAAGAGCACGGCACGATCGCTTCGCCTGTTCCGGCGCATATTGATACCGCTTATATGAGCGTGTTTTTGTCGGGTACGATCGAGCGCGTGCAGGAGCCGGCTGAAATGCGCGATGCGATGCAAGCGATGATCGACAAATACGTGCCAGGCTACTTTTCCGACCCGCTGCCTTTGCAGCACGTGCTGAAGTATCGCTCGTCCATGGGCAGCGTAACCGCTATTTTTCGCATCACCCCGGACACGCTCACGGCCAAAGGCAATCCAGGCTCGGAAGAAAACCAATTTTATCCGGGTAGAAAAGTAGAAATGGATGTGTAACAAAAACGACACGCCCCTTCCTTGGGAACGTGTCGTTTTCTTTCGTCTGTCCGCAACGTATTTAGCGGTTGTACGGGGCAAACATGCCTGTCGAGATGGCGATGCGGTTCCAGCTGTTGATCGTGTTGATCGCCATGATCAGCGACGTGTACTGATTCTCGTCAAAATGCTCTCTTACTTGCTGGTAAAGGGCGTCGGGAACGCCGTCTTTCGTAATCAGCGTCACTGCCTCGGTCAAGGCGAGAGCCGCACGCTCGGCATCCGTATAAACAGCGGACTCGCGCCAAACGCTGAGCAAATAAATGCGTTGCTCTGTCTCGCCGAGTTTGCGCGCGTCTTGCGTATGCATATCCATGCAAAAGGCGCATCCGTTTATTTGCGACGCACGAATTTTGATCAACTCGATCAGCTTTTTGTCGAGGCCGCTTTCGTTCACGAATTTTTCCAGTTGCAGCATGGCTTGGTACGCTTGCGGGTTTGCCTGGCGATAGTTGAATCTTGTTTGCATGTTCATCTTTCCTCTCCACTCGAATGTGATCTTTCAACCTCAAAGACGAGTGGCTTTCCGGTTTTGTGACCGATTGGAAAAATTACTTTTGCAAATGCGCCAATTTGTCCGGATTGACGACCATAAACAGTCGCTCGATCCGGTCTTCCGCTTGATTCAGGCTGATTTGAAGCGTCATTTTCACTTGGCCTTCGGAAATGACGACGATGCCATCCTGGCCGTTGATGGAGCGAATCTCCATGTGCGAATGATCCGCCCAGCGCGGCCAGACACCTTTCCAGAACGAGGCCACGCGGCGATTGGTGAAAATCGGGCGCAGCGCAGCCCTGGCTTTTCCGCCCCCGTCGCTGACAAGCACGGCATCCTGTGTCAAAAGCTGTACCAATGCACTCGCGTCTGCTTTGGAAATCGCATGCATCAGCTGTTCAATCAGCTTTTTGGCTGGGGCGGGTACTGCTGTGACTTGCAGGCCTGGCTCTTTCAGCCTTTGCTGTGCGCGGCTGTACAGCTTGCGGCAGCTCGCCTCTGTTTTTTCCAGCAGGTCAGCGATCGTTCGGTACTCAAAGTCGAGGGCTGCGCGCAGCACGTAGACGGCCCGCTCCGCCGGGGATAGCCGATCGAGCAAAACAAGCAAGCTGTAGGATACGTGTTCCTGCGCGATCACGGTTCGCAACGGGTCATTCTCGCCGCCGTCGTCAAACAGCGGTTCGGGCAGCCATTCTCCTACGTACTGTTCGCGTTTCCAGCGCGCTGATTTCAACGTGTCCAGGCAACGGTTTGTCACGGCTTTGCACAAATAGCTTTTGACGTGTTGAATATCGTTGATGTCAACGCCCGCAAGCGCAACAAACGTCTCCTGGACAATGTCCTCGGCCTCCGCGACAGAGCCTGTCATCTGGTAGGCGAGGGTAAACAGCAATCCTTTGTATTGGAGATAAACTTCTGCGATCCCCACGCTCATTATTTGGCTTCACCAAACTGCCAAATCGTATGGCTCAGGCTGCCGTAACGAAAACTCATGTGCAGTCGCTTGGCGGTGCGCTCGTCATCTGCTGCTCCCATCACGTAAAGGAGCGGCACAAAATGTTCGCTGCCATAGGCAGGAATCGCTTTTTCCGCGTGCGGCGCAAGCTCGCGATAGCGGGCCAAATCGTCCACTTTCCATCCGCTCAAGGACTGATGCAGCCATTCTTCAAACTCCAAGGCCCACTCGAAAGCGCGTCCTTGCGTTTCACGCATGTCGATGTATGAAAAGTTATGAACGGTTCCACCCGAGCCAATAATCAGGACGTCTTTTTCCCGCAGCGGGCTGAGCGCTTTGCCGATCATGTATTGCTGCGCAACAGTCAGATTCGGATTGACGGACAGGGCAACTACTGGGATATCTGCGTCCGGGAAAATATGGCGCAAAACTACCCAATGCCCATGATCCAGGCCTCGTGTCGTATTTACCGTGACAGGCACGCCTGCATCACGCAGCAATTGAACCGTCTCATCGGCAATCTGTTGGTCGCCTTTTGCCGGATATTGAATTTCGTACAGTTCTTGCGGAAACCCGCCGAAATCGTGGATCGTCGGGAATGTCTCCATCGTGCCGACCATCTGGTCAAATGCTTCCCAGTGCGCAGAGAACATGACGATAGCGCACGGACGGCGCGGAAGCAGGCTGGAAATCTGATGCATGGCTTGTGTATAGGAATTGTTTTCGATAGCAAGCAGCGGAGCGCCATGTGCAACGAAAAAGGATGGCATCATGAGAAACACTCTCCTCTATAGTTTTTAAATAAGGTTACTTTTAGTAAGTATTATAACTGATATTTGTTCTCATGGCTATCCTTTGCGGAAAATAAGTTTTCTTGCTTACTTGATTCTGCGATTCTGCAGCCGTTCGGGGCAGATGGCTTGAATTGGCTCGTGTTATGGACAGCTTACACTTTTTCTTTGCATGATAAAAGCTTGCTCGGAGTGATGCTTTGTAGTCTGCTTCATCGATACTTTAGGCGTGGCGAGGAAAGTGACGAATCGCTGTAGCTTCTTGGGATACCCCCTGTAGGCTTCCACTGCACGGCTCCGGGGAAAAAGCGAAACCGCGTCAAAAGCAGAGGACTCAGGGAAGCGGACGCACGTTGACGCTTAAAATCGTGTTTCGCTTTTTCCTCGGGACCTCGGTCGGTATCCCAAAGAGCTTTCGCGGATTTCGTCTCTTTCCTCGTCAGCGGCTGGTTGTGGTCGGCGCGAGTTTTAAAGAAAATGCTAAAGGCTGAATACATAAAAGTTGGCTTGGGTAGCGATTTGCAGTTTGCTTCATCGGTACTTCAGGCGTGGCGAGGCTGGTTAAGGGGTGATGGAGGGTTTCAAAAAAAGACATAGAAACAATGATTAAGATTCTTCTTGAAGACGGTTGCTTCATGCCACCAGTTCGGGGAAAGCTTGCTCACTTCCTGCCCTGGATTTTCCGCCCTTGAGCAACCTCCAAAAAACAATATCCGACCAAAGCTTACCGTTGGCCGAGGAAACAGGAGAAACAAGCGAAAGGGCTTTGGGACTCCTACCGAGGCGGAGACGGAACCCAAAATAAAAAGCTTGCCGCCCACAATCGAGCAACAAGCTTTTATCATTGCAAAAAAACAAGCTTACTTCGCAGCAGCAAAACGCTTGCTTACTTCATCCCAGTTCACTACGTTCCAGAACGCGCCGATGTAGTCAGGGCGTTTGTTTTGGTAGCGCAGGTAGTAAGCATGCTCCCATACGTCCAGGCCGAGGATAGGTGTTTTGCCTTCCATGATCGGGCTGTCTTGGTTAGGAGTGGAAGAGATCGCCACTTTGCCGCCTTCAGCAGTCAGCCAAGCCCAGCCGGAACCGAAGCGAGTAGTTGCTGCTTTTGCAAATTCAGCTTTGAAGTTGTCGAAGCTGCCGAAAGCCGCGTTGATTGCGTCAGCCAGTTCACCAGTTGGTGCGCCGCCGCCGTTCGGGCTCAGGATTTCCCAGAAAAGAGTGTGGTTAGCATGTCCACCGCCATTGTTGCGTACAGCTGTGCGGATGGATTCAGGCAGAGCGTCCAGGTTGCTGATCAGCTCTTCCACGCTTTTTTCTTGCAAGTCTGCATGAGCTTCCAAAGCTGCATTCAGGTTGTTAACGTAAGTAGCATGGTGGCGTCCGTGGTGGATTTCCATGGTTTGCGCGTCGATATGAGGCTCCAGTGCGTCATGTGCATAAGGCAATGCTGGAAGTTGATGTGCCATTATAACATTCCTCCTCAAAAATATGTATGGTTCAAGCTACGAGCTTATTATACTACAAGACAACCACTTTTACAACAAATCAGTATGCAAAGTATATTAATCTATCAGCCATTTTCAGAGATTTCCAGCTTGCATTCAAAAAAGAGAGTGCTAGACTTGTTTTATTGCATACATACTTAGAGAATCAGGTGATCATGAATGGAACTGGACTTATTAACGGTAGTGTTTCTCGCTTTCTTCGGATTCGTCGCAGCCTTCATCGACAGTACAGTTGGCGGCGGCGGATTGATTTCCTTGCCCGCTCTGCTCGGTCTGGGCATGCCTCCCTATCTCGCGCTCGGCACGAACAAGCTCGCCGGCACGATTTCCTCGGCCACCAGCTCATTCACTTTTATCCGCTCGGGAAAATACGACAAGAAGCTGATGCTCATTCTCTTCCCCGTCTCGCTCGTCGGTGCCTTTTTCGGAGCCAAGACGGTGTTGTTCGTTCCCCAGGAAATGTTGAAAGTATTGGTCATCGTCATGATGGCGCTAATTTTCGTCTACACTTTGTTCAACAAACGGTTCGGCCAAGACTCCAACTATAAAGGGATGACCAAGTTTACGCTTGGACTCGGCATTCCCTTCACTTTTTTGATCGGTTTCTACGACGGTTTCTTCGGCCCGGGAACAGGCTCTTTTTTTGTTTTTCTGATGGTGCTTCTGTTCGGTTATGACTTCGTAATTGCGGCAGGAAACGGCCGGATTTTGAATTTGGCAAGCAACCTCTCTGCCCTGTTTGTTTTCCTCATAGAAGGCAAGGTCATTTTCCTGACAGGTCTGGTCATGGGGATTGCGATGCTGCTCGGTGCCAGCATCGGTGCGAAAGTCGCCATCAAAACCGGCGTTCGCTACGTCCGCCCGCTGTTTTTGATCGTCTCGATCACCTTGATTACGAAAATGATTTACGAGCTGATTTTTACCCCCTAACAACAAAGACGACCAGCCGGATGATCGCACAGGTGATCCGACTGGTCTTTTTTACGAAGCGCCAAAATAAAAAGCCTGGCCAAAGCCAAGCTCCCCCTACTCGTCTTTTCCTTTTCGTTGCTTCATGCGCAATATGATGCCGTCGATGAGAAGACCTATGCCCGCTCCATAAAAAGGGGCTGCTAATCGGGTCCCTTCCCCCATAGGCAGATCTTTCAAATACACGATCAATACACCCACAATAAAACCGATCATCGTGTAGCGTAGACGGGTCGGTCCCATAACGACACCCCCTTCGCACTACTTCCCGAATTTATTTGGCATTTTCATATTTTTCATCGTGCGGCTCATTTGCTTCAGCTGTTTTTGGTTGAGATTCATTCCCATAGAACGGGCCATGGCTTGCAGCTGTTTGTCGTCCATCTGCATGTTGGACATCTGTTTTTTCAAATAATAAGTGCCTCCGGCAAAACCGCCCACGAGGCCGAGTAACAATGTAACGATCGGGATTACCCAGTTGTACCAAGCCATCAATACATTACCATCCTCTATACGTAATTAAGAACTCTTTCATTGTACCATAGATGGGCTTTCTGTACATTGCAACGCGCGAAAATGATGAGACTGCCCCAAGCCATGTCGGCCTTTCCAAGCATATTCTAAGAACAAGAGGTGATGCATAAATGGCTCCTATCCTGATTGTGGACGCCGGGCACGGGGGAGTCGATCCTGGCGGCGGAAACAATGCGCAGTTTCTTGAAAAGAATATGACCTTGCAAATTTCCTTGTACCAGTTCAACCGCTTCAAGGAACTGAACATTCCGGTCGCGATGACGCGGACCAGCGATACTACGCTTTCAAGCGATGCACGGACTGCCCTGGTGCGAAACAGCGGCGCCCGTTACTGCATCTCCAACCATATCAATGCAGGGGGCGGCAGAGGCTCTGAAGTCATTTACTCGATTTATGGGTCAGCCGTATTTCCCCGCATGATCCAGGAAGAGCTTGAAGCAGAGGGAATGCCGAACCGCCGGATTTTCACCCGTACGCTCCCCAACAACCCGAACCGCGACTACTACTACATGCACAGGGAAACAGGCAGCGTGGAGACGGTCATTATTGAGTACGGCTTTGCAGACAATCCACTGGACGCAGATACGCTCGCCAAGGACTGGAAAAAACTCGCCGAGGGGGTTGTCCGCGCTTTTTGCGAATATGCCAAACTGCCCTACCGCCCTCCAGTAGCTCCTACTCCTACACCTACTCCCGCGCCAACACCGACGCCGACGCCCACACCTGCGCCTACTCCCACCCCGACGCCTGCGCCTACCGCTTCCCCCAATCCCGGAGATGGAGGTGGAGGAACAGTGCCCGACTGGAAACAGGAAGGGATCGACTGGATGTTTGACCAAGGCTTGTTGACCAACGAAGACTGGCGCAATCAAGCTGACAAGCCTTTGCCGCTTTGGGCCGAGGCCATCATATTGAAGCGCCTGTATGAGCAATTGAAAAAATAAGATTTGGAGGTAGTGCCCCGTGGGCTTCGATCTCGGTTTAATCATCGCCTTTGCCCTGGCCGGAACCGCTACCTTGTCCGATGTGCTTCGCATCCCGAAAAAGCTGCGCAGTTGGGTAGCCGTTGTCTTGATTGTCGGGCTGTACATGGCCAATCAATGGCTGTACTATCCCGGATTTGACTGGAAAACAGCGCTAATGGAAGGCGTAACAGCGGGCTTGGCCAGTGTAGGCATTCACTCTTCCGCCAAAAACACGATCGAGCAAGTAAGCAACAGCAAAAACAAGAAAAACGATTCTCAATCTGCCGTATAACGCGTCAGCGGCGTATCCGACAGACCTGAATAATTTTTTCTCGCCGGCACACTCAAGACATCGTCCTCCGGGAAGCGATAGGCGGTCAGCATTCCGCCGAAAACGCAGCCCTGGTCGATATTGATTGTGCCGTTTTTGCGTTTCGGTTCCGGGTGCGGATCGTGTCCCCAGACGATCGTCGGACTTGAGACTCTGCGTTCTTTTGCCCACTCTCTGCGAATAGGGCGGCCATCAGGCCCAGTCCCGGCCACATCGCCGTATCGGCAAAACGTATGCACCGCAGGAGATTCCATGCCAATATAGTCATCCCTGATCCCGGCGTGAACAGCTACAGCAGCCAGCTTGTCATGACGGCGGATCATCATGTGCGACGGCGAGGAAAAAAGCAGCCGCCGACTTTGCTCCCGCAGCAAAGAAGCTTTTTTCGGCCCAAATTCATGCTGATAAAGCTTCAGCTCCTCTTCCACTTTTTCGTCGCCGTGCGCCAAGGTAACCGGCCTGCCATCCAGCCAGCGGGCGATCTTCCAGCCGTGATTGCTGTCTACCATCTCTGCCAGCCCAGCCGTGACGTGGAGGTGGAAAAATTGCAACATCCTGATCGAATGCGGTCCGCGGCTTGTTATGTCTCCGAGGGAAAGGAGCTTTCGGCCCTTTGGATGTCGGTAGGCACCGTCTTTGCTTTGCTCGTACCCGAGCCGCTGGATCAGCTCCATAAACTCGTCGTAACAGCCGTGAACGTCTCCGATGATATCCACGCCGTTGTCGGCCGAAAGCACCTTGGAGCGTGTCTGAGGTTTATGCCTCATAGCGCGTTCCCTCCTTTCCCAATCTGTTACTTACTATCTTTACCATAACGGCAAAAAAAACTCAAAAAAGCCCCTCATCATGAGGAGCTTTTTTACGACAAAATCAACCGAGATCGTGCGTATGAACGTAAATCGCCGCCTGCGTCCGGTCCTCTACATTCAACTTGGCAAGAATGTTGCTGACGTGCGTTTTGACCGTTTTGATGCCGATAATCAGCTCATCGGCGATTTCCTGATTCGACTTGCCCTGACCGATCAGCTTCAGCACTTCCAGCTCACGCGGTGTCAACTGTTCGTGCGGATGCGATTCCTGGCCGTGCCGGAAACGGGCCATGATTTTCCCTGCCACTCGCGACTCCAGTACAGGTTCTCCGGCCGCTGCCGAACGGATGGCCTTCGCAATCTCCGCCGCCCGCGAAGTTTTCAGCAAGTAGCTGAAAGCCCCCGCTTCAATAACCGGATATACCTTCTCGTCATCAATGAAGCTGGTGAGAACGATGACCTTGCTGGCCGGACATGCTTCGCGAATGCGTCTGGTCGCTTCCACGCCACCAATGCCTTCCATGACCAAATCCATGAGGACAACATCCGGCCGCAGCTCGACAGCCATCCGCACACCTTCTTCACCACTGCCCGCTTCTGCCACAACCTCGATATCATCCTCTGTTGACAGGTAAGCCGCCAGTCCCATCCGTACCATCTCATGATCATCTACCAGTAATACGCGAATCACAGCATTTTCACCCTTCCCGTTCCGGCTGTAGCATCAGGGGAATCCGCACCTCTATTTGCGTTCCCTTGCCGACCGCTGAATAAATCTCCATCGAGCCGCCTACTTCTGCCACACGCTCCTGCATACTGCGCAGTCCGTATGACGTCATCTTTTCCCCATCCGGGTCAAAGCCGACACCATCATCTGTCACCCGCAATCGCACCTGCTCCTGCAAAGTGAACAGCTTGACCGCGATCAGGCTGGCCTTGGCGTGTCGCAGCGTATTGGACAAAGACTCTTGCAAAATGCGAAACAAGTGGTCTTCGATGCCGCTTGGCAGCCCTTCGACGTCTTCAATCTCCCACGTCAGTTCCATTGTATTTTTACGAGTCAGCTCTTCTAAAAGTTCCATCATCGCTTCTTTCAGCGATTTGTTTTGCAGCGTGGCCGGGCGCAGATGCAACAGTAACGCCCTCATCTCAGCCTGAGCCGCTGCTGCCATCTCCTCGACCAGCTCGATTTGCTGGGCTGCCCGTTGCGGATTTTTCTCCACCAGCCGCTTCATCGCCGCTGTCGTCATCGCGATGGCAAACAACTGCTGACTGACTGCATCATGCAGTTCCCTTGCCAAACGCTGGCGCTCCTCTGTCACGGCTGCTTGTTTGACTTGCTCCGCCAAAGCAGCGTTATGGTTGGAAAGTCGCTGCAAAGACGCGACCTGCTCCTCCCACTGCGAAGCCAGGCGGTTCAACTGCCACCCCAGTTCGCCGACCTCGTCGACGCCCAGATCGGGCACACGGTAGGACAGCATTCCCCGTCCCAGCTTCATCGCTGCTTCCCACAGCACGCCAAGCCGTTTTTTCAACAAATTCCCGAAGATATAGGAAATAATCAGGGCAACCAGCACACCGACAGGAAGCGATATGACAAAAGCGACTAGCTGGACCAACCCGTCAGGCTGTGTGGGCAAGGCCAAGCCCAAGTAATCCTGCATCCACAAGACGACTCTCGGGTCACTGATCAGCCTGCTGTATGCGCGATGAACCTCCGGCATGTCTTTCCAGGAAAAATAGAGCCAAAAAAAGCAAACAAACGAAACCGTAACTGCACTTGCGGCGAGCAGGACGCCGTAGCGCACATATTGCCACTGAATACTCGCTAATCGCTGTCGACGCATCCGCCAGTACCTCCTAGATGTACTTGACTTTTATATCGCCGACAAGCAGCGAGATATGCAAATTCACTTTTTGAGCCGCCTCCTCGTATTGCTCGGAACGAATCATCACACTCCGGTTGATCCCTCCCTGGCGGTGGCTCAATACTTCCAGGTCGCCCAGACTCAGCTCGGCGTTCACAGAAACCGGAAGATCGACAGGGACATAAACGGTGACATCCCCTACCCATCCTTCCACAATAAGAGCGGCCTCGTCCTGCATCAAAACCGCGCGGGACAGATCAATCACCACATCCCCGATCCCGTGCCACACATGCAAGGTGCTCAACTCAAAACGCCCGGAAGTCAGATGATAATCGCCAATCAACGAACTGCGAGAATCTTTGGGCAAAATTCGTTCACGCCCAGTTTCCTCTTCCTTCTCAAGCAGCTTGCTGCGGGAAGGCTTCCACTTGCTCAAGCTGTCCAGCCATTGTGCAGCGTCATGCCGAATGCCGTTGTGTGTATGAACAGGCTGATCCTCGCTAGTCATAGCCGGACCAGAAGGCTCTTCCCGTTGTTCCGGAAACGGGGGAAAAGAAGCTCGGTTTCCGCCCCCCCTCGTTTTGCCGCGAATCAATCGGAAGCCAAAATAAATCAACAGGATGGGAACTGCCAGTTGGAACAAGTCATCCACACCGATACCGAACCACATGTCCAGAGCAATAATGATTCCCAAACTGAACAGAATGCCGCCGCCAATCCGTTTGTTCTGACCCCAGAGGCGAACGCCGAAGTAGACGAGCACCATCGGCCACAGATCAAACAGACCGAACGAAATGATATGCAAACTGTCTAATAAAAGGCCGATGCCTGTCAAAATGATCAGGACGCCAGCCAACATTGTGTGCAAGCGGGACAGTTTCACAAAAGTCTCCTCTCTTACGCCCCATGCCGATCTTTTTCACTTTGTCTGTTTCGACACGTATAAATGAATGCAGGTGGGATATTCAGCAAGGTGAAGTCTGTCTCTACCCAAGGAAAACGCGCCTGCAGCTCAGCCTGGAGTTGTAGCGAATATTGGAATGTAATGAACAGGCCGCCTGGTTTTAATACGTTTTGTACTTCATCCAGAATGGCTGCTCGCAACTCTTGTGGGAAATTGGCAAACGGCAGGCCGGAAATGATGACATCTGCCTTGCCAAGCTCCATCTCCTCCAAATATTGTCCGAGTCTCGTCGCTTCCTCCCTGACAGGAAGATCAGGAAAGCGTGATTGAAGGATGGATCGAAACTGGCTGTCACGCTCCACAAGCACATAGTCGGTATCCGGATTGATATTTTGATAAATGGTTTGGGTAAAAGCTCCTGTGCCAGGTCCCAGCTCCAGAATAACATCCGTTGAAGCCCAATTGACGCTGCTCAACATTCGCTCACATAAAAACCGCGAACTCGGGATCACGCTGCCGACACGCCCAGGCTCAGCGATGAACCTTCGCAAAAAGACCATGAAGTCTGCCAAGAATCGTACCTCCTAGGGGAAAAGCAGCCTGCTATACAGGCTGCCTGATTGACACACTCTATTCTACAACCAATCCCCCAGTTCCTGTCCAATCAAGATTGTTCCGGCTGGGCGGACACTGGTTTTTTCTGTTGAAGCGATGCCTTGATGTTTGCCAGTTCTGTATCCAGATCGTCTTTTTCCAACTCAGAAAGCGCGTTCTCCCAAGCGAGGTTTGTCTGGCGCCATTGACCGCTCATTTGCGCTTCGGCTTCCATGCGCAGCACTTTTTCCTCCATGCGAGCAAAGCCGCGGCCTGCGGACTGATTTCCGATTCCCACTACGGCATGATTCACTTGCTTTTGTGTACGAGCTACCTGTGCCCGAGCCATCAGCGTGAATTTTTTCGCACGCATTTTATAGAACTCTTCCTTCAGCTCAGCCAGCTTCTCGCGCATTTGCGTAGCTGCCTCGGATGCTGCCAAGTACAGTGTCTCATACTCTGCTGCACGCGCTTCGTATTGCTTTTTGTCTGCAAGTGCACGGCGAGCAAGTTCATCTTCCCCTTCTGTCAGAGCGAGCTTCACTTGACGATCGCGTTTGTCGATCAGTGTGTTCGCTTCATCCAGTTGTTGGCGGAATTTCTTTTCCAGTGCTACCTGACGGGCGACAGCCACTTCGACTTGTCCGATTTCCACTTCCATATCTCGCATGTATTGATTCAGCATGACTACCGGATCTTCCATCGAATCCAAAGCGTCATTCACCGAAGCTACTGTCAGGTCACGCAAACGTTTAAAAATACTCATGTTTATTTCCTCCTCATCATATCACATCGTGTCATTTCATCCAAAAGCTCTCGCGACTTGAGCAACTCTATGGCTGGCGACGGGTCACATCTTTTTCCCAGGCGTCCAGCGCGTCTTCTTTCAATACTTTTTGGGCCCACTGACGCTCCCAGGCAGGTGGCGCTTCTTTGGGGACATGGCTGGGGCGCAGTAAGCGATACCCCAGATAAATCACACCAATGGCCAGTAAGCCGTGGAACAGCAGATGGAGCTTGCCAATCAGCATCAGGAACCCGAAGAGGAAGATCACGATTCCCCAGAAACGCGAACCGGATTGTCCCATAATCTTTCGAGCGCCGTACAGCATGATGACCCCCGGAATCAAAATCCCGATCAGGTCACCGAAGTCGATTCCGATTTGATCCAGCAGAACCAACCCGCCGATTAGCAAGAGAACCAGCCCGAGCAAAACCTTTCCAGACCGTTCACTCATTGCTCGCTTACCTCCTATTCTCTTGTGCATGTGGTGCTTGCTAACTTATGCCCTTATTGTAGCCCCCCGGATAGGCTTTCCATAACGGGCGTGCGGTTGGTTTTTCCCTCCGTCCTTGGACGGAGAGCACTTCCTGCCATAATCGGACGAGCCTGTTTTCGCCCCATTCCAACCGCTCTTGCAATGTCGAAACAAAACGTTACACCTTTAGACAGGATTTTGTGACAAAAATATGAACAAGCAGTCAAAAAAAAGGAAAAATCGGACAAGCAGCGAATCTTCGTAGAGTGCGTGTAAAAAAACATCGAAAAATAGCCGAATTCCGCATGTCGGAAACGGGGGAACCAGTTTTTTGGGGTGAATAGTTGCGTTAGGCAACTTAGGGCGTCCTTTCGACCGAACCCTTCAGCTAACTTCGTAGGCTCACGAAAGGAGCAGTTTCTTTTGCGCAAGGTGGTACTATCTTTATTTATGGCTGGATTGCTTGCTATGGGAGCGGGCGCTGCACATGCGGCGGAGAACACGACACTCGAAGAGGTTGTCGATGATCTGTACGGCGTTCCTTACAAATCTTCAGGCACATCCAAAAAAGGCTTCGACTGCTCCGGTTTCACACGCTACGTATTTGACGCGTTAGGTGTAGACCTGCCGCACAATTCTGCCTCTCAATATGAGTACGGTACAGAAGTTGCACGGAAAGACTTGCAACCAGGAGATCTTGTGTTCTTTAATACAAACGGACGAAGCATCTCTCACGTGGGCATCTACATCGGGGACGGCACATTCGTGCATTCGGAATCCGGCCGCGGAGTCGTCAACACCAAGTTGAACGACCCGTACTACTGGAGCAAGCGTTTTGTTGGTGCCAAGCGCATCAGCTCGCCTGTTCTGGAAGCAAAGGCGGACACTCCGAAAAAGGAAAACGCGGTGCAAGCTGCATCGTTGCCGGAAAATCAACCAAAAAAGAAGTAGTTCGGCAAAAACATAAGAGCCAGGGACAATCGTCTCTGGCTTTTTCTGACGAAATTTAGTACCAGGTCTAAATAGGTGCCCTTACTTATAAGGAAATAAGCATGAATGAAGGGATACTTGTTCCTATTCTGTGAAAGCATGTTATGATAGACAAGGCTGATTCTTTTTTGCCATGACACTTGTTCACTTATTAATAGAAGTAACTGGGGGTAATTCCGGTGAAAGATCACATTTTAATCGTTGACGACAATCAGGAGATTATTGAACTGCTTGAAGATATTTTGGAAAACGAAGGCTTTCAGGTCTCCTCTGCGGAAAATGGCGAGGATGCACTTGCCCTGCTCAGCCAGGGAGAGCGGCCTAATCTCATTCTGCTCGATATCATGATGCCTAACATGAGCGGCTACGAGCTTTGCTCGCAAATCCGTCGGGAATGGGACTTGCCTATTTTGTTTCTCAGCGCCAAAAGCAAGGCCGTAGACAAAGTAGTCGGTTTTGAAATCGGGGCCGATGATTACATTACGAAGCCGTTTGACACGGAAGAACTGCTCGCCCGCATACGCGCCCATCTGCGCCGCTACGAGCGCATCCGCAAGCATACCGAGGAGCAGCCGGAAAAAGACGCCTCCGGTTCCCCGATCACGGTCTTGAAGTTCAAGGATTTGGAAATCCATAAAGAAACGTATTCCGTCTACGTCAACAACCAAAAGATCGAGTTGTCCACGAAAGAGTTTCAACTGCTGACTTTTCTCGCTGAAAATGCGGGTATCGTCTTCACGCGGGAACAAATTTACGACCGCGTCTGGGGCTATGGCTACGGCTCGCTCAATACGGTGACGGTACACATCAAAAACTTGCGCGAGAAGCTGGAAACAGAGCGGCAATTCATCAAAACTCAGTGGGGGACGGGCTACGTATTCATCGGGGAGAAGCTTTAGATGAGCCTCCGCAAAAAACTGTTTCTTTCTTTTATCGCCTTGATTACGCTCAACATCTTGCTGTTCAAGTTCGTTTTTCAGGACATCATCATCGACCAGTTGAAAAACGACCGTCACAACCAGTACCAGGCAGAAAAGGATGCGGCAGAAAAGGTCCGGGTCAACCAACTGCTGCGCTCCAGCAACTTCAAGGACCCGATCGAGCGCCAGGAGCTGGAGAAGCAGTTGCCAGAAGACGTCATGTACCGGATGGTCGTGAAGGACGCGAGCGGCAACACGATTTACCACAGGCCGTCAAAAGCCTACTCCTTGAAGCTGTCCCTCCCTTCCACCACGAAAAGCGACCTGAAAGTCGTGGCAGAATACCATTTTCAGCAAGAGCCTCCCCGTGAAGGCGAGATTGTCATCTATTTCTACACGGACGATTACGACATTATGGGCACAACCGGAGTCTCGATGATGCTCTGGTTTATTTACGGAAGCCTCGTGCTGGTCGGCTTGCTGTTGCTCACTCTGTTCGTCCGCTGGATTTTGCGTCCGGTTAGCGAACTGGCCCGTGTCACGCAGGAAATTCGCGAAGGCAAGCGGCTGGTGACGTTTACGTATCGCTCCCATGACGAGTTCGGACAGCTGTTTCGCTACTTTGGCGACATGGTCGATGAGCTGCGTTTTTCCGAAGAACGGCAATCGGAGATGATCGCTTCGATCGCCCACGATTTCCGCACGCCGCTGACTACGATCAAAGGGTACGCCTCCTATATCGGCTCTGGCCGCGTCACGGATTTGATGCGCATCCAGAAGCAAATGGGCAAGATCGAAGTCAAGACGAGCGATCTGGAAAAGCTGCTGGACGAGCTGCAAGACTTTACCGTGCAAAGCACAGAGGTGCGGCTCAACATTAGCCGCATTCACGTAAAAGGCTTTTTGAAGGGAATTATCGAGGACTACCTGGCGCGGGTGAAAGAAGCCGGATTGACTTTTCACTGGAAACTGCGCGTCTCCAATGAGCTGCACATCGAGGCCGATGAAACCAAGCTGCGCCGCGTCATGGAAAACTTGATCAACAATGCGATTCACTACAACAAACCGAATGGCTCGATTTTGATTACATGCGATCAGCGAGAAGGTCACGTGCTGTTCTCCGTGATCGACAAAGGGGAAGGAATTGCTGCCGAAGATTTGCCGAAAGTCTTCAACAAGTTTTACCGCGCGGAGAAATCCCGCAACCGCAACAACGGCGGCACAGGGCTCGGACTGACGATCTGCCAGAGCATCGTGCGCCGCCATGGCGGAGAACTCACGGTAAACAGCGAACAGGGAATAGGAAGCAGCTTCTCCTTCACCATTCCCTTTTTCCACGGATAGTTTATTTAGATTTATTGTCAGTTAATTTATTCTTTATATTTCTCTGTTAAAGTAATTCTTGTAAGCATGTTGCTTTCAGTGATAAATAACCCCCAGTTCGGTATCTGACACATCACGGCGAAACCGTAGTGAAAAGATGCCTCTTTTTTTTTGCCCTAATCCCGTTTTTCCAGGCGCATGGGCAGTCCGTTTTTCGGACGCAGCGTAACCAGCGGCTCTGGCTCCACTACCTGTCCAGGCTCCGCAAGCCGCAAGCGATATCGCTGCGCAATCGTCGCAAGCAACAATGCCGCTTCCATCAGGGCGAAGTTGTTTCCGATACAAACCCTTGGCCCGCCCCCAAACGGAAAGTAGGCATACGCAGGGTTGCGTTTCAGCAAGTCGCTGGCGAACCGCTCCGGGATAAACTCATCCGGCTTGTCGTAATACCGTTCCAGACGGTGCATGACAAACTGGCTCATCATCAGCGTCTCCCCCGGCTGATAGGTGTGTTCCCCGATCTTCACTTCTTCGACAACTTCCCGATTGATCGTCCAGGCGGCTGGATACAGTCTCAATGTTTCCGAAACGATAAGGCTCGTATAGGTCAGTTTGGGCAAATCCTCCACCGTAGGCAGTCTGCCTTCCAGCACGGTTGCCAGTTCTTCATGCAGCTTCTGCTCGACGTGCGGATGCGTAGCGAGCAAATAAAACACCCACGACATCGTGTTGGCAGTCGTCTCGTGACCTGCCACGAAAATCGTCATGACCTCGTCTCTTACTTGCTCGTCCGTCATGCCTTGACCGTCGTCCTCGTCCCTCGCAGCGAGCAGCATTCCCAACAAATCGTCTTGCTGAGCTTCCGGATTTTTTCGCCTTGATTCGATCAAAGAATAGATCGCTTCGTCAAGCGTCTCATTCGATTCCAAAAATTGTCGATTGCTTCTTGTCGGAACCGACAGCGGAATGTCGATAAAGGAAGCGGCTTTATTCGCCACATATTTCAGTCCGACGTCGATAGCATGGCCAATTTTGTCAGCGCCCTCCTTGATGCTTTTGCCAAACATCGTCTCCGTAATGATCGCCAACGTTACTTTCATCATGTCGTTGTGAATGTCGCGGACTTCTCCCATCTTCCAATCGTCCATCAGCTCGACCGCATGTCTCACCATCACCTGACCGTATCCGGCGATGCGCTCCCGATGAAAAGCCGGCTGCATCAGGCGCCTTTGCCGCAAATGCTTTTTGCCTTCACTGGTCAAAATCCCGTCGCCCACTACGGCTTTGGCGATCTGCAAGCCTTTGCCCTTCTTGAAGTGATCTTGCTTGGTAACGAGCACTTCTTTGATCTGATCGGGATTGGTCAGCAAGTAAACATGGCGCTTCGGACCAAAGCGAAAATGAACGACCTCGCCATGCTCGGCGACTGCTTCACGGATAAACTGGAGCGGGTTTTTGCGAAAAGCGAGCAAGTTCCCGGAAATCGGCAAACCTCTTGGTCCTGTGATTGTCACACCCATCTGAATCCCCCTCATATGCTTTGGCTAGGTTATGGATAGTATCCCGGCACGAAAAGGAGTTTATGCGAAAAAAAGCCACCCGAAGCAATCAGGTGGCAAATCAGGTATAGCTATTAGCGTGCAACAGGCTGCTCCGTACGCAGCAGACGAAAAGCGATCAGCCGCTCCCGCACCTTGATCCCGATCACGGCGGCGAGTACAGCTTTGATCACGCCTACAACCAAAAACGGCGTAGCGCCGAACGCAACCGCTTTGTCCCAAGGGATATCCAGAACGAACTTGAGCTGGACGGTTCCAAAAGCGAGTGTCACGAACATGCCGATCACGTTGGCAATAACGGCGCTTTTCAGAGTGAAGCCCATCTTTTCCAAATACCAGCCCGTCACAAAAGCAGTCGCAATGAATCCGAAAATGTATCCGCCAGTCTTGCCGACCAATACTTGCACGCCACCGCTCGCTTCCGTAAAGACAGGCAGGCCGACTGCTCCGAGCAGTACGTAAATCAAAAGCGCAAGTGTGCCGTAGCGGCTGCCCAGAATCGTCGCCGTCAAACCGACAGCCAGCGTCTGTGCCGTGATCGGAATGAGCGGCAAAGGAATCGTCACCTGCGACAGCACCGCTGTGACAGCAGCAAAAATGGCGGACAACAGGAGCCATCTCAAACGTTCGTTTCTCATGCGTAGTATCCTCCAATGTTAACTAAAAATATAATAAGGTTAACAAAATGATAATACGCACGAAGAAAAATGTAAATCCCCTATGTTTGATCGACATGTCGTTGCAGACCCGCAAGCGATTGAATCGTGTGCTCGATCAGCTCGCGCAGGTCGTCAATGTTGCCTTCGTCGATCTTGCGGTGAAAATCCAGGGTGATGTGGTTCGTTACTACCGTTGGCGGCCATTCGATCCGATGCTCCGGCAGTTTGGCGGACAGTGTTTGCGTAATGTAGGGGCGCTGACCCCAGATTTCATTGAGCAACGTGGTGATTTTGTTCGCTTCGCTCGGAATGTCGTCCGGATTTGGCAGCTGCAAATGAAAATGAATGCAGATCGTGCAGCCGACATGCTCCACGAGCGGCTGTTCCAGCTGTTCCGAGGCGATGTCGCCGAGACTCGTGCGCAACTGCATTTGCGCCCGCACGGCTTTTTCGCCTGCCGCTTGTTCGGCCAGCTTGAACTCAATCTGGAACAGCCGCTGGAAAGTAGCCATATCCATGACATCTGATCGTCCGGTAATGGTGATCGCTCCGTCAAAATCGCGGTCGTACACCGCTCCTTCCAGCACCACCCGGATGTTGTCAAAGATGAGTGGATGAAACACGAAGCATCCTCCTTTCCTTTTCCTAGCTTGATTGATATATCCTCGAACGGCTCTTCGTATCTAGCATGCCTGCTTTCTTGCGCTTTTGCAAGCGAGAGACGACTTCGCCATAGCGAAAAGCAACCCGGGAATGTTACCATGGAAAGGAACCAACGTCAGAGGTGACCCACATGTTTCTCATTGGAATTTTAGTCGTCGTTGCGATTTTCGGTGAACTCTTTCACAGATTAAACCCTTGGAAAAAGCCCGAGCCGGCCTATGACGAGCTGGTCGCCCAAATCAAAACAGCCGACTGGTACAGAGAGCTTGCCAGCGACGAGGCTTGCCGCCGTGTGCTGGAGAACGATCCGCACGTCCAAGCCTATTATGCCAGCACTTACGAAGCCCAGCGCCTTTTGACACAGGAGGGCTTTCAACTGGGCCTGATCGACTACGTCAAGGAACAGGCCGCCAGCACCTCGCCCAAATCGCACTGAACGGCAAAGCGCCGCTGCCAGGAGAGCAGCGGTTTTTTTGTATGTAATTTTATCGAAACGTTGGGATTGGCAGGCAGGAAAAAACCATTGCCTGAGCAGTCCTGCCTGTCCTTTACTTGCTTTTGATTAAGAGGAATTTAATGACAATCGAGACAAAAAGCTTTCTTGAAAAGAAAAAGGTATACCTCCCTGGCTGCCGCCTCGTGGTATACCTGTTCTATCCTGTATTCATCTGCTTACCGTTTTTGGTGGTAGTGCTTGTAAGCATCGAAGGATGCCTCTTCTTGGCAAGTGAAGCACTCGTTTGCGTACGATTCAGCCTGTTCGTTGATGGTTTGGCCGCAAGCAGCGCAGCATTTTGCTTCGAGATTTCGGTAAAAAGAAGTGATTGGCGTCATAATTTTTAACCCCCTGTGTGTTGTTATCTGTATTGTATTACAACAGTATCTGTTTTATAAAAGTTTGTTATAATACATTATGACGCTTTATCTTCATCTCTCGCGCAAATGCTCCCGCTTGCTTCATTTTTCGCTGTATTCATACATTTTTGCAAATTCAGCTTCTGTTGTAACACAACCGCCTTAGATCAACAGATTGAACAAATACGGATCGTTGGTAATCTCCACATAGCGGATGCCGTGTTGTTTCATCCGGCTGATCAGGGGCTGGTAGTCCTCCTGGCACTTCATTTCAATCCCGACGAGCGCCGGGCCGTTATCCTTGTTGTTCTTCTTCGTGTACTCAAAGCGCGTGATGTCATCGTGCGGGCCGAGCACCTTTTCCATAAACTCGCGCAAAGCTCCGGCGCGCTGCGGGAAATTAATGACGAAATAATGCTTCAGCCCCTCATGCAGCAAAGAGCGCTCTTTGATTTCCTGCATCCGGTCGATGTCGTTGTTTCCTCCGCTAATGATACAGACCACATTTTTCCCCTTGATTTGGTCCCGGTAGTAATCAAGGGCGGCAATCGACAAGGCACCCGCAGGCTCTACCACGATCGCACTGCTGTTATACAACTCTAAAATCGTCGTGCATACTTTACCCTCCGGCACCAGCACAACATCATTCAACACATCGCGGCAAATGCTCATAGTCAGCTGTCCCACCTGCTTGACTGCGGCTCCATCCACGAACTTGTCGATTTCATCGAGCGTCACGACGTCATCTCGCTCCAACGCCGCTTTCATCGACGCCGCTCCCGCAGGCTCGACACCGATGATTTGCGTATTCGGGCTGATTCCTTTTACATATGTGCCTACCCCGGCAGCCAGACCACCGCCACCGATGCTCATGAACACAAAATCCGCAGGCTCTTCCAAATCGTTCATGATCTCCAGCCCCACTGTTCCTTGTCCAGCCACTACCAGCGGATCGTCAAACGGATGGACAAACGTCCGGTCTTCCTGAATGCAATATTTCATCGCTTCTGCGAACGAGTCGTCAAATGTATCCCCGATCAGCACAACCTCCACGTAGGAGCCGCCGAACCGTTTGACCTGGGACACTTTTTGCCGCGGCGTTGTTGTCGGCATAAAAATCGTGCCGAGGATTTGCAGATGCTGGCAAGAGTAAGCTACCCCTTGCGCGTGGTTGCCCGCACTCGCGCATACAACGCCGCGCTCCCGCTCCTGCAAAGACAAGCTCCGCATAAAATGGTAGGCTCCGCGAATTTTAAAAGAACGGACGACCTGCAAATCCTCCCGCTTCAAATACACGTTGCAGCCATAGCGCTCAGACAGGACATTATTTTTTTGCAGCGGCGTCTTCTCGACAACATCTTTTAACCCGTGGTTGGCAACCACAATCTCTTCCACTCTCACTATAGACATATCTCTCTTGCTCCTCCCAAACGTTGGTTGTCTCTTTTTTCACTTGCCCAGTCAAAAGAAAAGCCTTCACCTCGCCAGCGTCGCTTAAATGCGCACGGCTGGCTGAGGCGAAGGCATCGCGGTACCACTCAGCTTCTCTGTCTTCCTCACGAAAAACAGACTTAATAGAAGTTCCACGATGGGAACCCCCGTCCGGGTAACGGAGACGAATCCGTTGTCCTCTACTTGCAGCTTTTTGCGACTGCGTTCTAGGGCACTGCTCCAAGGTGATTTTCAAAACAGGCTGGGCGTCCGTTCTTTCAGCACGGGGAACGGCTCTCTGCACGCTGCTCTCTGCTCCTACTCTTCCTTTTCTACGCAACTGATAACAAACTATTCAAATTATTAGTTACAAATTATAATGCGAGTCTGTTTTCTTGTCAAACAAAACCGATATTCCATTTGGTCTGGTTGCATGCAAAAAGAAGGAGAAAGCCCGCTTGCGAGTGGCTCTCTCCTTCTTTTTGGTGCGTCGCAAATTTATACCGCTTCGTAAATCGCTTCGTAGCGCTTGCCGATTTCTTCATCAGTCAAGCCAGCTTCACGCAGGCGTCCAATCAGTGCATTTGCCCAGATTTCTGTGCGTTGCGCCATTTTTGCGTATTTTTTCGCTTCCTTCACTTTGCGCTTGGAGCGATCTTCACCGTTCGATTTGAGATTGTCCAAGATAAACAGCATGCGCATGCTATCTTCCTCGTTCAACTCTTTCCAGTTGTCGTTCAAAAACGCGACTACTTGTTTGTAGTACCCGTCAAACTCATCGAAGGAAATCTCGGTATCCATGTTGAGATACTCTTTCATTTTGTCGAATAGCTCTTGCATCTAGCGTCACAACTCCCTCAGTATTCTCCGCCCCATTATAACAAAAACAAGCCTGCACAGGAAGTTGCCATTATTTGTGAACATATCGGCAGATCCGATCTGCGCCCTCCCCATGCAACAAGTCCGGGAATGGACTATAATGAGGAGATACTGAAATGCTCTGAGGAGAACAAAATGACTACATCGAAAAAGGAACAAGAAACAAGCATACGCGTCGGTCAGCAAATGACGCTCACCATAAAAAGCCTGGGGATCAACGGCGAAGGAATCGGTTATTTCAAACGAAAGATCGTATTCGTAGAAGGAGCGCTCCCAGGAGAGGTCGTGCACGCAGAAGTGACGGAAGCGCGGGAAAAATTCGCGACAGCCCGGCTGCTTCGCGTGGTGGAAAAATCAAAAGATCGCGCCACTCCTCCCTGTCCGGTGTACAAGGAATGCGGCGGATGCAGCTTGCAGCATCTGGACTACGCGGCACAGCTTGCAAGCAAGCAGGAAATCGTCATCGAGTCGCTGCGCAAGTACGCCCGCCTGCCTGAGCCGCCTGTCGCCCCGACTATCGGGATGGACAATCCGTGGTCGTACCGCAACAAGGCACAATTCCAGGTCGGCAAGCAAAACGGGAAGCTCATCGCCGGACTGTACCAGACAGGCAGCCACAAGCTCGTCGATCTGGAAGGCTGTCAGGTGCAACATGAGGCGACGACGAAGATCGTGCAAGTCGCTAAAAAAATCATCGAAGAGCTGGGCATCCCTGTGTACGACGAAAGAAAGCGGACAGGCGTCATCCGCACGCTCGTGGCGAGGGTCGCTTTTGCCACAGGCGAGACGCAGTTGACGCTCGTAACGGCCACAAAAGAAATTCCCCGCGTCAAAGAGCTGCTCCTGGAGCTGCGCACCCGCCTGCCCGAGCTGGTCAGCATCGCGCAAAACGTGAACGCGCAAAAAACATCGCTTGTCTTCGGCGACCAGACGCTCTCCCTGTGGGGCAGACCTTCTATCGCGGAAAAGCTCGGGGAACTGTCGTTTGATTTGTCCGCCCGCGCCTTTTTCCAACTGAATCCGGAGCAGACGCAAAAGCTGTACGATCAGGTCAAAAAGGCGGCTGCCTTGACGGGCAAGGAACTGGTGCTCGATCTGTACTGCGGCACCGGAACGATCGGCCTCTGGCTCGCCCCGCACGCGCGCGAGGTGCGCGGCATCGAGCTGATCCCGGAAGCCGTAGAAGACGCAAACCGCAACGCCGTGCGCAACCAGGCCACAAACGCAAGCTTCCACGTAGGCCGCGCCGAAGTGCTCATGCCGAAATGGGCCAAGCAAGGCACCCGCCCAGACGTCGTCGTAGTCGACCCGCCCCGTACCGGGCTGGATGACGCGCTGATCCGCTCTTTGCTGGACGTGCGGCCGAAGAAGATCGTGTACGTGTCCTGCAACCCATCGACGCTGGCGAAGGACATTGCGAAGCTGATGCAGCGGTATGAGTTGAAAAGCGTGCAGCCGGTGGATATGTTTCCGCATACGGCGCATGTGGAGTCGGTGTCTCTGTTGACAATCAAAATGCAATGAAACCGGGCAAATCCGCTAAAGAAAGGGAGCGTCAGACAATGAATGCCGATATGGTGATGCAGGAGCTTGAGGCTCTCGGTAAAGAACGACTCAAGAAGATGTACATTTCCAACGGCGCGCATGAACCGCTTTTTGGCGTGGCGACAGGCGCGATGAAGCCCATCTTCAAGAAAACAAAGATCAATCAGCCTCTGGCCGAGGAGCTTTACGCAACAGGGAACTACGACGCTATGTACTTTGCTGGCATCATTGCAGACCCTCATGCGATGACGGAAGCGGATTATGAACGTTGGATGGATGCGGCTTATTTTTACATGCTGTCCGATTATGTGGTTGCCGTAACTTTAGCGGAATCAGATATTGCCCAAAAGGTTGCCGATAAATGGATCGCAAGCAACGAAGAGTTGCGAATATCGGCGGGTTGGAGCTGCTACTGCTGGCTGTTGGGGAATCGTCCGGATCATGAGTTCTCCGCGGACAAAATTTCCAGTATGCTTGATCTGGTGCAACGCACGATTCACGCTGCTCCCGAACGAGCAAAATACGCGATGAACAACTTTATGTACACGGTGGCTGTATCTTATGTGCCGCTCCATGGCAAGGCGGTCGAGACTGCCAAGGCAGTAGGCCCGGTAGAAGTCAAACGGGACAAAAACAAAAGCAAGCTCATACACGCTTTCGAAAATATTCAAAAAGCAGTAGATAAAGGACAGCTTGGTTTCAAGCGCAAGCATGTAAGGTGTTAAACTCTGGCGTGCTGCACTCGTCATACGATACATGTGGAGTCGGTGTCGGTGACGTGGTTGACTTTGAAACAAGCTAAAAGGCTAACCCTCCTTGATTCAACGGGAGTTTAGCCTTTTTCTTTTGCTTGTGAATCAAGTTCTTGGCGCTGACCCC
This sequence comes from Brevibacillus sp. FSL K6-0770, assembly GCF_038000275.1. NCBI lineage: Bacteria > Bacillati > Bacillota > Bacilli > Caryophanales > Paenibacillaceae > Brevibacillus > Brevibacillus sp. FSL K6-0770. The sequence continues at coordinate 970,205 of NZ_JBBOBQ010000001.1, read as the reverse complement.
AAGTTTCCTCCAACACAACATTCACCATTCTTTCATTTGTTTGGAAGATTTCAACATGATTTAATGTAGGTAATCAGCAATGAAAGAGGGTGGCCATTTTGTCATCGGTCTTGCTCGTAATCTTCTCCATCAATTTCTCTCTCCTGCTCTTGCACGAAATGGATGCAATCAGAGCCAAAGAATGGAAAATGTTCGCCATCCTGAAAGATATGGACGATAGCCGCGCCTTCAAAGTATTTACCATCCTCCATCTTCCCCTGTATGCCATCTTATTGTATTCGTTTATCAGTCAACAAATCGTTTCCTTCATCATCATAGATGTGTTTCTCATTTTTCACTCGATCATCCACTATTTCTTTGAGAAGCATCCGAACAATAACTTTACGAACATGTATTCAAGATTGCTCATTTATCCAATGGGCGTATTGGGAGTCTTGCATCTGCTCGGGTTCATGCTGTTTTGACCTTACCGCGCCATCCGTCACGTCAAGTCGCGCATACGCCCTCAACACCTGCAGAGTCTGTCAGTTTGCGGTGAAAAATACAAAACAGAAAGGTGGCTAAACCTCTTGAAGCTTCTCGGGTTTAACCACCTTTTTCGTTACTTCATGAACATTCGCCAGCGCAGCAACATGATTTATTGCATCGGATTGGCAAGGTTATTCACGAGAATCTGAGCCTGGTCCCCCAGCTTGATCGTGCCGGGACATTCGACGGCACAAACAATCCCTCTGCGCTTGAATGCCGCTTTTACAAAGCGTCCGGCCAATTTTGGGTGTGCCTCTGCATCGTAATTTTTTTGAATTTCTTCTCCCGGATGGACACAAGGAAGATTTTCTCCCATACAAATAAGACCCGCTCCACTCGGCAGCAGGATTCGCGAGCCCATCGTCAGGCTTGTCAAATCAGGAAATCCGCTTATCAAAAGATTAGCCCCCAGCCACTCGGGCAAAACAAACGGAACTTTCAAGTTTTCGGCAATGATGGCGCAATCCTCTTGGGACACCACCGTGATTTGGCGACGGTTCAAGATTTCGGTTCCGCGCGGATACATCGTCTGACGGGAGTCTGCTCCGAAAGTCACGCCAAAATGTCGGTCACCCGGTATGCCTCCGAACTCCAGTTTTGTCTCGGGGATACGGCGTGTGACGAAAGTCTCGGGATTGTCAGCGATAAGTATAGCTTCAACTGATGCTGCGTATGTTTTCATACAATTCTCCTCTCAGTGATCGGCGATTATGCTCCGAATGCTTGCCGCAAATGTTTGAATATTTCACCCACAGTCTTCTTGCTAACCCCTGCTTCGCCCCATTCCTCACAGTGTATCATGAATGGCTCCTTTTTTAGGAAGAAAAAGCATAATCGTGAAACGATACTCCTCCCTAAGACTGATACAAAATTACATCGGGTGCAGGATGTCCCTCCAACCAATTGGTATATTATGGATTCATATGCATTATTCATGGAGGGCACTCAATGAAACAGCTAATCCAATTCAAAGCCGTCACAAAAGAATACAAAATCGGCGAAGTCCCGATCAAGGCGCTAAACGGGGTTGATTTTTCCATCGCGGAAGGCGAATTTGTCGTGGTTCTGGGGGCAAGCGGCGCAGGAAAAAGCACGATTTTGAACATACTTGGCGGCATGGATACCGCTACTTCTGGCCAGGTGTTTGTCGGCAACCAAGAAATTACGAGATTCGACGAGACAAAACTAACGCAGTACCGGGCTGAAAAAGTTGGCTTTGTGTTTCAATTTTACAACCTGATCCCCAACTTAACTGCGTTGGAAAACGTTGAATTTGCCACGGAAGTATGCAAAAACCATCTGAAGGCCAAAGACATTTTGCAGCTGGTCGGATTAGGCCATCGGCTCAAAAACTTCCCTTCGCAGCTCTCTGGCGGCGAACAGCAAAGAGTTGCCATTGCCAGGGCTGTTGCGAAAAACCCGCTGCTGCTGCTCTGCGATGAACCGACTGGGGCTTTGGACTATGAGACGGGCAAATCCGTCCTGAAACTCCTGCAAAATTTGAACCAGGAAACCAAAAAGTGCGTCGTGCTGGTCACGCATAATTCTGCAATCGCGCCGATGGCCGATAAAATCATCAAGGTAAAAAGCGGAATGATCGAGAGCGTGACCGTTAATCATCGCAAACAAAGCGTTGAAGGGATCGAGTGGTGATGATGAAATTATTTTGGAAGCTAACAAGGGATATCAGGCAATCCATCGGTCAATTTATCGCCTTGATCTTGGTCGTAGCGGTTGGAGCTTTTTTCTATGCGGGGCTGACCACGTACAGCGATAATCTGAGCGCTTTTGTGAACAGCTATTTCAAAGAACATCATGTAAGCGATTTATATGTGTCGTACAAACAAATCTCCAAAGACGAGTTGGCCGATTTAAGCAGCATTGCCGGAATCAAGAAAATCGAAGGACGCTACACCTTTGACGCCACACAAGTGATTGCAGGTCATAACACCTCGCTAAAAATTCACTCCATCCCTGTGCGAAATGAAATAAACACGCCCACTTTGATTGCAGGGCATATCCCGGACAAAAAGAATGAAATCATGCTAGACTCCCATTACGCCAAAGAAAATCAGCTGCAGATCGGTGAGCAAATCCATCTACGTGCGAACGAAAAAAGTGTGAGCTTTACCATCAGCGGCTTGGGCGAGAACGTCGAGCATGCGAAAAAGAACGACATTCAAGATCACCAAGCGTACGGAATCGGCTATATTGCCGAAGCGACGATACCCGAAATCGCAGGCGGCTTTTCTTACAATGAGGTGATAATCGATGCGCAGGATGGCTACGATATCGACAGCTTGGGCAAGTCTATTGAAGCGCAGTCCAATCCCCTTGCTTATGTGGATCAAATCAGTAAAGAGCGGACTTTCAGCTACTCAAAAATTAATCAGACGATTCACAACAACAACTTGATGAGCAAAGTTATCCCTTTTGTACTGTTTTTGATTGAAGCTATTATTCTTTTTCTGACCATGTCGAGACTGGTTGATTCGCAAAGAAATCAAGTTGGCATTATGAAAGCCTTGGGTGTCCCGACAAGAACGATCATGCTTCATTACATGGGGTATCCCGTCCTGGTCGCTATCGCAGGTTCCATCATCGGTTGCGTCGTTGCCGCTATTGTTTTCGTTCCCTTAGTAACTGCTTCGAGCGCGCGAGCCTACTCTCTGCCTGGTATCACCTACTCCATGTCTGTTTTTTCTGTCCTCCCGCCCCTCCTCTTTTCCAGTGTTTTTGGCATGTTGTCCTGTTATTTGAGTGGCAGAAGCATTTTAAAAGAACGTGTAGCCGAAGCCATGCGTCCCAAACCGCCCAAAACGATGCAACAACTGTGGATAGAAAGATTCCCGGGTGTTTGGAATCGGCTGTCCTACAGCTACAAGCTCATTTTGCGAAATATATTTTTAAACAAGCAAAAGGCTTTGGCAAGCTCGATTGGCGTTGTGATCAGCACGGTGTTACTGATCGCTGCTTTCGGCACGCAGACAGCTTTGCTGCAAGTAGCGAGCCAAATCGAAGAGGTTTACACGTACGACTTGCGCGTAGATTTTGCAAAAGGCACATCCCTTGATCAGCTAAAGTTGCCTCCTGGCAGCAAAAACGGCTATTTTTTGGCAACTTTTCCTGTTGCGTTTAGAAAAGGCACTGAAACAGAAAATGCCACTTTCGTTGTTACGGAAAAGAGTAACAGCCTGCTTCATTTCTTCGACGAAAAAGGGAATAAAATTTCTCTGGAAGATCACGGCGTTCTCGTACCCAAATCGTACGCGGACAAATACCGTATTTCCGAAGGCGATACCATCCAAGTGCAATTCACCGCACCCGAGTTGAAAAAAATGTGGGTAGATATGAAGGTTTTACATGTATCAACACAGTATTCGAATCCGGCGTTTTACAGCACGCCAGCCTATTTGCAGAGCTTTGGCATAGATTACAATCCGAGCACGCTTTTGGTGGAAGGAGCCAGCCCGACAAACCTGGCAACGGTTCGCACCTTTTTTGAACAGGATCATCGGGTAGATGCGATTGCGGATAAAAACGATCTGAAGAAATCGGCACAATATATTTTGCAACAAAACAGTTTTGTCTTTATCCTGTTTATCGTTTGCGCGATCATCCTGTCTTTTGGCGCCATTTACACCATATCCTCCATCAACATTTACGAACGGAACCGCGAGCTTGCGACCTTGAAAGTATTGGGCTATCCGAAACATAAAATCAACCGGCTGATCTTTTGGGAAAACATGATCCTGACCGCCTTTGCGGTCATTGTCGCTCTGCCGCTCAGCGGCTATGTTTATCGGATGATCGTGAAGGCACTGTCCAGCAGCCATCAACAGATTCCTGATCAATTGAATGTATTTGTGCTAGTCGCTTCTGTTGCGCTTGCGTTTTTGCTCACGCTTTTGTCTAACTTGCTGCTGAAACGGAAGGTTGGCAGGATTGATATGATCGGGTCGTTGAAGAGTGTGGAGTAAAAAAGAAAAGGGGGTCGTTGAGATGAAATTAGCAAGTTATTGTCTGATTTTGTTACTCTTGATTGGATGCGAACCAAAAGAAAATACGAATCCCACCTCGCCTGTTCATATTGTAGATCGGGACCAGCTGGTCGAGCGGTTCCAGTTGATTCATGACTTTAATTCTGTCGAAGAATTTGACACAACCAAGCTGAAAAGCCTTGAAAACGATCCCGATCGCAAAGACTACAAAAAAGTATTGCGCACTTTTATCTCTGAGTATTTTCAAAAAGAAATGGAGTCATTTCAAACTATAAGCAAAAGCGAAAATCAGCGTCATATTTTAGTCATCACGAAAGACGGCTGGTTATATAGCGTCAGCTTAAAACAGCGGGCGGATCACAATGATATTTGGACAGTAGATATGTACGGCGATCTTTCGCTGGCTGGCCTGCAACAGTCCTAGAAGATACTTTGCCGGGAGCGTCCGAGTTTAACCAAGCTATTCCCAAACAGTCATAACCGTTTTTGGTTGACCGCAAGCCGTCACATCCAATTTCATGAAAAATACCAGATATTTCTCACAGAAAAAAGCCCAAGCATGATCCCCTGCTTGGGCTTCTCGATCCCCCATCACTTCCGATACTTCGCCACCAGCATATCCGCGATTTCTTCGGCTTGGGCAATCGTCGTGATCGGGTCCCAATAGGAGTAGCGCTCCGATTCGAACCAGTAGACCTTGCCTTCTTTGACCGCTTTCAACTGCTTCCACATCGGGTTCGATTCAAACTGGCGGTTGTCTTTGCCACTGACGATAAAAATGTGGTCGCCAGCGTATTTGTCCAGCACTTCCTCGGAGATGGACAGTTGCTGGGTGTCGCCCCACAGCTCCTGCTTCACGATCGGTGGCGGGTTCAACTGCAAAATATCGTAGATCGCCTGTCCACCCCTGCCCCATCTGTTGCCGAGAATGCGGAAGTCGGATTCCCAGCGCATGAGCGCAAAAGTCTCTCCGGCGGGGAACAGCCCCTCGACTTTCTTTTTCGCTGCTTCTGCCCGGCGGTCGTATTCGGCCAGCCACGCTTCCGCCTCGGCTTCACGCCCCAACAGCTTGCCGTAATAGCGGACTTCCTCATGATCGTTTTTGAACGTCCCGAACGGAACGGCAACGGTAGGGGCAATTTTCGCGTACTTCTCGTATTCGCTCTTGTCGTTCGTATCAATAATAATCAGGTCGGGAGACAAAGCAACGACTTTTTCCAGCGATACCGTCCATTCCTCACCGATGCTTTCGACACCAGCCACATCCTGGGAGATGAACGGGTTGTCAATGTAAGGCTTTAGTGCGCCGACTGGTGTTACTCCCACAGCTAAAATCGACGACAACAAATTGTTCGTGACAATTCGGTTCGCCTTGGCGGGAATCACTACGTCTCCGAAAATCGTGCTGACCGTTTTCGTTTGCGCCACCGCCTGCTCTGCCGATTTTGTCTGCGCCTCTGCACTGCTCGCGTTTTGACTGCTGACAGGCTGGGCATTCAGGCTTGCCCCGCCCGAGCACGCGGACAGGAACAGCAGCAGGCTCAACAGTCCGGTTAAAGGCAAGGAAGATCTCGTCATTTTGTACATGGAGGAAGGGTCCTTTCTTTTCACAAGATAATGATAATGATTCTCGTTATTAACATCATCAATATACCAGTGAGCCGAAAGTGGGACAATAGACGATTCTGACCTTGCAGATGGATTATGCTGACGTTGGGACATTTTAAATTCGATTGGCGACAGTCCTGTGCGTTTTTTGAACAAACGGCTGAAATAATACACATCCTCGTACCCGATCCGCGAGGAAATTTCTTGCAAGGAAGCGTCTGTTTGCGAAAGCCATGTTTTCGCTTGCTGAATGCGAATCTGAATCACGTATTCGATGACGCTTGTTCCTGTGCGACTTTTGAAGCGTCTTGCCATGTATCCAGGACTCAAACCGAACATGTCTGCCAGAAACTCGACTGTGATCGGTTGGGCAAAATGCGTTTTCATATACGTCATGGCTTGTGTGACGGGATCGGTTGTCGTGACTCGGTTGTGATCGTCCCGCAGTTGTCCGTATACTTCCAACAGAAATTGATAGAACAACGACTTGATCCGCAATTTTTCCCATTGGCCCTCTTGCCCGACAAGTCCCTGCATATTTTGAACGATATCAAGCAACGCGAGAGGGGAACGCGGCTCCATGGCAAATGGGGCATGAAAAGGCCGATGTTGTTCCAATGCCTGAAGCAGCTCGCTTTTGCAGGAGAGCGGCATTGTCGCCTTGTAGCAAATCAGATAGTATTCCAGTGCCTCAAGCGTCTGGACGATCTCCAGTTGTGTCCCTTTGCCACCGTGCACAACCTTGAACGGTGCAAACATTTGCAAAACCCCGTCCACGGCTGCATAGGCGCGTCCACGAGTGACCAGGAGAAAAAAGCTGGCGGGCAGCCTGTAGGCAGATCGCTTCTCGTGCGGGTCCAGCATCACCTGCCGGACATCCAGTATTTTGACAGTAGCGTGATCCCATAGCCGCAAATGCTCGTCTATATCCACCAAGGCCCCTCCCCTCAAGTCCACTCGTGTTTCTGTCTGTTTTGCTTCTTAGTCTACTAGACCTTAGCCAGCGCTGTCCAATTGATTGTAACAGCGGCTGATTGGCTGCTCGCATCGCCCAACACAAAGAACAGGCCAAGCACCGTTGGAAGCGGGGGCTTAGCCTTTTTCTGCATGCATACTTATAGCCTTACAGATTTTCACCAAAGAACGCCGTCAATTTCGTTACCGCTTGCGCCACATACTCAGGAATGTCGTACATCGCGATATGTGTTGCGCCGTCTACCCAAAAGAGTTCTTTCGGCCCATTCGACAAAGCGAAAAATTGCTCGCTGTAGCTGCGCGTATCTGCTTCGCTTCCTGCAATCAACAGGAGCGGCTGCGTCAAAAAGGTGCCGATATTGGTCGTTGCCGAGAACGCCATGAGCTTGTCGAGACTGCTGAACAGGAAGCGGTTTGTAGAATTTGGGTGTTGCGCACGAGGAGTCCGGTAGTAGTCGTAAGCTTCCTGCATGAGCACGGAAGTTGCTTGCGCTCTTTCTTCAAGCGAGTTCGGCGCCCAGTGCAAAAACATCGCTTCGGTGCCTGTTGCTTCTGCCGTGCGCTGTTTTCCTACTGCTTCGAGTGTTTGCAATACCGCGGCACTGTCTTCCCCGCGGAACATCGCACCGATATCGACCGCACTGACCGTCGTCACCGCTTTGATCCGGCGTTCTGTTTGCGCCGCCGCTACGGCATAACCGCCGCCTGCGCAGATGCCAAGCGCCCCGATTTTTTCCGCATCGACAAACGGGAGCGTGGTCAAATAATCTACCGCGCTGCGAACATCCTCCACTCTGGCAAAAGGATCTTCCAACAGGCGCGGCTCGCCACCGCTTTCCCCTTGATAAGACGCATCAAATGCCAGTGCAACATATCCTTGCTCGGCAAGCTTTTGTGCATACAGGCCAGCCGTTTGTTCCTTGACGCCTCCGCCTGGATGCACAGTCACGACCGCAGCATACTTTTTCGCTTCGTCAAAATCGGTTGGCAAGTACAGATCGCCTGCCATATGCAAAAGACCATTTTTAAAAGTGATCGATGTTTTCATGTCGAAGTCTCCTTATCGTTCGTCTATTATAGAAGGTTTTTATTTGAATACAGTCAAGCTCTTCCAGCGCCCTTCCTTCCGTCAGTAACTTTCGTGCGGCAAAAGATAATAAACGTTGATATATTATTAAACATATGTCTATTATTATAAATATGTCTAGCAAATCTACAATTGTTAGATTCCTGCCGTTTGTTTAGTACTGAACAAATCGATATCATTTGTACATGATCGATAGAAAGATGGGTGACAACTCATGGCGAAGGTGGATAGACGCATCCTCAAAACACAAGAAGCCGTAAAAAAAGCGGTCATTGAGCTGATGGCGGAAAAAAGTTTCGATGCCATTACCATTCAGGACATTTCCGACAAAGCCAACGTAAGCCGGGGCACGATCTACCTGCACTACATGGACAAGTACGACTTGCTGGACAAGCTGATCGAGGCCCACATCGAACAGCTCCGGATACTGTGTGAATCTTCTTCCGAACTGGAGTTTATCGAAGCCACCGAAATCTGGAGCAGATACTTTGAAGAACATTACGCTTTCTTTTCGCTGATGCTCACCAGTAAAGGAGCACCTTATTTCCGCACGCGATTTCTGGACTATCTCATTGATGAAGTAAAAAAAGAAGTGAATGTAACTGAGGGGAAAAATCAGGGGTTTGATCAAGGAGTGATCATTCAGTTTGTAGCCTCCGCCCTGGTCGGGCTGGTGGAATGGTGGTTTGCAAATAATCGTCCTGTCTCGCAAAAGGTTTTGGCTGAACAAATGGGGAGATTGTTGGAGCGGAATTTGTGAGGAAGCGACTTGAAAATGTTGCTGCTGGCTCCTGCGCAGGTCGTCCGTATCCACTCTTGCCCTTTGCAGCTATAAGAAAAAGGGAAAAGCAGAAGCCCCCTCCTGCCTTTCCCTTTTTCTCTGCCAAACTCAATTGCGGCTGACGTGAAGCTCATCCAGCCAGTCCTTTTTTTCCGCAACTGCCTTCTCGTATTGTTTGGCACCAAATGCACAGCAGACGTGTTCAGACTCTATGTTATGTTTCGTCAATGACAGAAACTCCACCGTAATCCAACCTCCCTTGTTTCGCTCCTCATCCATGAGTGGCTAGTCACGAAATGAAAGGCTAGAACGAAAAGCGATATGGAAATACAGGTATATTTTAACATGGAGCGAAGCCATCTGAAATCTGCTGTGCAAAGACACGAGGCACCGCGAAATCAATCCATCCATGTATGCTGGAGGGGAACCATCTGCCCGCATTCCCCCATTGCCAAAAGAGAGCAGCACTCCCGCCCTACCTGGTTGGAACCGCAACCCAATGCCCTTTCGATACTTCGACAAGCTCGGAATGCTCCAGGTTGTACTTGTCCACTCCCGCCTGCTCTTCCACCAACACTCTCTTCTTCTTCGCCTCAACCTGCGGATCGGGAATCGGAATCGCCGCCAACAAAGTCTTCGTATATTCATGCTGCGGATTCGAATACAACTCTTCGCTTTCCGCCAGCTCGATAATTTTCCCCGCATACATGACGGCTACGCGGTCGCTGATATGCTTGACCATCGAGAGATCATGGGCGATGAACAAATACGTCAGGCCGAGACGGTGCTGCAGTTCCTCCAGCAGCTTGACGACTTGTGCCTGAATCGAGACGTCGAGAGCAGACAGAGGCTCGTCGCAAACGATAAATTGCGGATCGACAGCGAGCGCACGGGCGATGCCGATTCGCTGGCGTTGCCCGCCCGAGAACTCGTGCGGATACCGCTGGGCAAAAGCAGGTTCAAGCCCCACCATATCAAGCAGTTCCTCCACCCGCTTTTTCCGTTCCTGCTGGCTGCCTGCCAGCTTTTGAACGTCGAGCGCTTCACCGATGATGTCCAAAATCTTCAACCGGGGATTCAGCGAAGCATACGGATCTTGAAAAATCATTTGCATGTAGCGGCGCATGCTTTTCATCTCTTTGGCTGACAAGCGGTTCACCGACATTCCCTCGTACAACACATCGCCGCCGCTCGGCTCGTGCAAACGCAAAATCGTACGGCCTGTCGTTGATTTGCCGCAGCCGGATTCGCCTACGACGCCCAATGTCTCCCCTTTGTTAATCTGAAAGCTGACCCCGTCAACCGCTTTCAGGATATTTCCTTTCCCCATGTCAAAATGCTTTTTGAGCGACCGGACTTCGATAAACGGCCGATCGTTGTCCGGTCTGGTCAAAATGAGCGGGGCAGGCTTCGCTTTCTTCTTCTCGTCCAGACGCGGAAGCGCGTTTAACAACTTCAACGTGTACGGATGCTTCGGATTGGCAAAAATCTCTTCCGTCGTTCCCGTCTCGACAATTTCTCCGTCCTTCATGACGACAACACGGTCGCACATGCCCGCTACGACGCCAAGGTCATGCGTGATGATGATAATGGAAGTGCCGAGCTTGCTCTGCATGTTTTTCATCAGGGTCAAGATTTGCGCCTGGATCGTGACATCAAGCGCTGTCGTAGGCTCATCCGCGATCAGCAAAGTGGGATGGCAAGCCAGAGCAATCGCAATCATCACTCGCTGGCGCATGCCGCCGGAAAACTCGTGCGGGTATTGATGATAGCGGGCTTCACTGTTGCGGATGCCGACCAGCTTCAGCATTTCCACGGCTTGCTTTTCCGCCTCTTTTTTCGGCAGCTTCTGATGCTTGATGATGCCCTCCGCTATTTGAATACCGACTTTAATAGTAGGATTAAGAGAAGTCATCGGGTCCTGAAAAATCATGCCGATCTCCTTGCCGCGAATGCTTTCCATCTCCTGTTCTGTCTTGTGCGCAAGGTTTTCGCCCAAAAAAACGATCTCTCCTTCCTTCATAAAAGAAGGCGGCGAAGGCAGCAGACGCATGATGGAGCGGGCCGTCACACTCTTGCCGCTGCCTGATTCCCCTACGATTCCCAACGTTTCTCCTTTCCTCACCTCAAAGCTTACGCCGCGCACTGCCCGAATCTCTTCACCGCGGGATTGGAACGATACGGATAAATTGTTTACTTGTAAAATAGATTCCATATTTTCTCTCACCTGCTATTGACTATAAATTCTCGCTACCATAAAATATACTAAACTTATCGGAATTATTCAATTTAAAACGAACGGAGGAATATCAGAGTGTGAGGACAGAAGTAACGCGAAATGGTGACACGCCAGCGCCAGCTATAGCACCCATCTTCAGCACAACCTGCAACAAAATGTTTCGCTACCCGCCCTATCGCCTGCTGCTTTTGCTACTAGGCGCTCCCGTTACGCTTGCTGTATGGCTTGTCTATTTATACAGAAGAAAAACGGGTTTGTACTCGTCCGAACTGGAAAAAGCAAAACGCGAGCTGACGGCTGCCCATTACAAGGACGAGCTGAGAGCGGAGATCAAGGAACAACTGCTGCGAAAGCACGTTTTTTTCGGGCAGCAAGTCAGTCCGCAAAAACTGGACAGCCAAGTCGAAAAGGCAGTGGAAGCGGAATTTCAAGCAGCACTCAAGGAGCGAACAGAGCAACTGCTTCAGCAAGCCGATCAAAAAAGACCGAGCTTTGCCGGCACGTTCCAGTCCCTCCTGGAAAGCCCGCTGTTTTTGGCTGTATCACTGCTTCCCGGAATACTCATGTATGTGCTGCTGTTGCTCTATAGCAATCCGTATCTCAAATACATATTTGAGCGGCTCGTCATGAGCGTGTTCGTCATTTTGGGCGTAGCTGTTACCGTATTTACGATTTTGTATCTCTCGCCGCTCAACCCGGCCGCCAGTATTTTGGGCGAGACGGCTACAGCCGAGCAGATTGCGGCGTTCAATCACAGGTATGGGCTTGATCAGCCTTATCTCGTTCAGCTGTGGAACAACATCCAAGGAATTTTCACTTTCGATCTGGGCAACTCATTCGTAGGCAATGAGGAGATTACGGAAACCATCGGCAGAAAACTCCCGATCACGCTTACGCTGACAGTCACCTCGTTGCTGCTGGCAGTAGCAATCGCCTTGCCGCTCGGAATCATTTCCGCTGTCAAACGCAATTCTTTTTTCGATTATGCCTTCATGTTTATCGCCTTGATCGGCTTGTCAATTCCGAGCTTCTGGCAAGGGCTTGTGTTCATTTTGACGTTCTCGATCAAGCTCCATTGGCTGCCGGCAAGCTATAGTCCCCAGAACTGGCTCTCGATCCTCATGCCAGTCGTTGTACTGGGAACGAGCTTGACGGCATCCGTTGCCAGAATGACGCGCTCTTCCACCCTGGAAGTGATACATGAGGACTACATGCTGACCGCCCGGGCAAAAGGCTTGAGCCAGAGACAACTACTGCTCGGGCATGCGGTGCGAAATGCCCTCATTCCGATCATCACGGTCATCGGCTTGCAGTTTGGCGCGATGATGGGCGGCTCCTCTGTAACGGAAAAAGTGTTCAACATTAACGGGATCGGCAGCTATATCGTGGACGTCCAGTTCATCCCCGATATTCCCGGCATCATCGGCGGTGTGGTGTATACAGCGATCGTCATTTCGCTAGCCAACGTTGTCGTGGACATTTTATACGCCTTTTTCGATCCCAGAATCCGGTCGAGGATGAAACAAGACTAAAGCGGGTGTTATTACATGACAACGACGTATGATCGTAAACAAAAAAACCAGTACAAGCTAAAAGACTCCCTGGAGTACAACCAGGCCGGCTTTGCCTGGATTCTCTCCCTGAGCTTGTCTGTCATCCTGTTAGTGAACAGCTACGATTTTGCCAACGGGGCCGTCCAGCCCTACGTGTTCACGGCTTTTTCGGCTTACGCCCTTTTTACCGTCTTCCAAATCATCCTTACCGCCATGATCAAAAGAGACATCTTGGTCGACGGACAGATCAAAAACTCCACGAGAGCTTGCGGATATGTGCAGTTGCTCAGCATTTTGACCGGAAATTTGTTTGTAGTTACATCTGCATTCACTCTCATTAAAAAACACAAGAAATCCGACTACACTTTTGCGGTGTACATGGTGCTTACGCAGTTGGCCGTGATTGCCGTCTCTGCGTTGAATTTGTTCAAGCCGTATGTCGCCAATACGTTTTTGGCTGCCATGTTCCTTCTGCTCGCGATCTTCCTGTTTGATTTGGTCGTTTTCTGGCTCGTTGCGAAATACGGAAGTGAACATCACGTTCCTTCCTGGATGAAGTTTCTCGCTTACCCGCTTATTTTGACCGCCGTCACGGGCAATCTGTTTGCGCTGCTGTTGGGACTGAATCTGCTCGCAAAAATTCGCCAGAGCAACAGCCTCGCCGTAGCGAAGTGGGAGGACGTCTGGGAACGGCTCACCCGTCATACAACATCGATGCTCGGCCTGTTTTTCGTCATCTTTTTGTTTTCCTTGTCCATTTGCAGTTCCTTTACGTTCAGCTACAACGTAGCCGTGCAGAACAATTACGGGGCGATCCTGCAATCCCCCAGCCTGGCCTATCCGCTCGGAACAGACAACTTCGGCCGCTGCCTGTTTTCCAGAATTGTCTTCGGCGCCCGGATTTCGTTGATTGTCGGGGTCGCTTCGACCGTCATTCCGCTGGTAATCGGCGGCATTCTCGGCGCGATTTCCGGCTATTACGGCCGACGCACGGACAACGTCATCATGCGGTTTCTGGATATTTTGTACGCCATTCCCGTGATTCTTTTGGCGATTGCGATTATCGCTGCGTTCGGCGCGAATACGGTCAACCTGATTTTGGCGCTGAGCGCAGGGACGATTCCGGTCTACGCCCGCACCATGCGCGCCAACGTCCTCCAAGTCTCTACCTTTGAGTTCGTGGAAGCTGCGCGGGCATTCGGCGCGTCGAACATGTCCATCATTTTCAAGCACATCGTTCCCAATTCGCTTGCGCCGATGATCGTCAAATCGACGCTGACGATCGGCAGCGCCGTCATTTCCACCAGCAGCCTGAGCTTTTTGGGGCTTGGCGTGGAGCCGCACATTCCGGAGTGGGGGAACATTTTGAAGCTGGGCAGTGCCTATCTGGAGTCTCATCCCTACCTGGCGATTTATCCGGGGCTTGCCATTATGCTCTTGGTTTTGTCCTTCAACTTTCTCGGAGACGGATTCCGGGATGCGCTCGACCCCAAGACCGACTAGCTGCAGCACCGCTTCCGTTTCGTTTGCCAATTTTCAGATAGATAAAACAGTCATGTTCAGGAGGAACCATTCATGAAAAAACGTGCTTTGATCACCTTAGGACTCGCTTTATCGCTCACCATGAGCGCTTGCAGCGTGCAGACGGAAAGCGAAGCCGTCGGCGACAACACCGCCCCTTCCCCTGCACCGCAAGGACAAGGCGGCATTACGATCGAATTGCTCGGACAAAGCTCTGGCGAATCCGATCTCAACATTATCCGCGATCAGCTGACCAAAAACGGCTTTAACGTCAAGCTGAACCTGCAACCCGACTACGGCAGCTTCAAGACCCAGGAAGACGCAGGCAACTACGATATCTCCCTGTCCAGTTGGACGACCGTGACCGGAAACCCCGATTATGCGGTTCGCTCCCTGTTCAAGACAGGCGGCGACTACAGCAAATTGGCCGATCCCGAGATCGACAAACTGATTGATGAAGCGGCGACACAAACACCGGACCAATTCAGTGAGACTTACAAAAAATTCGAGCAACGCCTCGTAACGGACAAAGCCTACATCGTGCCGTTGTACAATTCGTTGAAAAGTCAGGCGTTCAACAAGGAAGTCGTCGACGAGAAATCGATCCGGCTGTCCAAGTCCCGTTCCTTGCCGTGGGAAGAGCTTGATTTTGTGGACAAGTCCAAACGTGCCAGCGCACCGCTGATTTTGCAACAGGCGTCGTCCACCTTGACATCGCTCGACCCGATCAAGGGCAATGACGGGTCCATCAACATGCTCAACACGAATATGTATGTCCGTCTCGTCAATCTGACGGATGATGACGTGATTACGTCCAAAGGGTCGCTGTCGCTCAACCACAGCATCGCTGACGGAAATTCCGAATACTACTTCCTGCTCCGCGACGATATCCACTTCGCCAAAGTGGAAAACAAAGCCGCCGTTGATTCCGGCGAACGCGTAGGCGCGGAAGACGTTGTCTTTTCCCTGCTGCGGGCAAAAGACAAAAATTCGGTCCCGGATCACCGCACCTACACCCTGCATGAACATATCAAAAACGCCGAGATCGTAACCGACCTGCAAGCATTGGAAGCCGTGAAGCAAGTCGGCGGCAACGGAACAGTAAAAGAAGCGCTGGAAAAAGGCTTGAACGCAAAAATTGCCGCACTCGTTGCCGACAAAAACCAGGCCAACAACAAAGAAGGCAAGTATCAAGTAGTCAAGCTGACGACAACCGAGCCTTTCCCTCAAGTATTGAACTATTTGGCTCACCAGTCGGGAGGCATCGTATCCAAGCAGCAAGTCGAGAAAATCAACACGTACGACGTGGCCACTTTTGATAAAAACAAAGACATCCCGTATGGCGATCAAAATACGGTAACGGAAGGCGACAAGTACAACAACACGCTGTACGCAAGCGGCCCGTATATTTTGGCTTACAAAAACGACTACGAAGGCGTCTTCTACAAAAACCCTGGCTACATGAAGGGCACCGAGCATGAACCGCGAGTCTCGCAAATTACCGTTCGCTTCATCAAAGATGCAGACAGCTCGCTTTCCGCCCTGCGCAGCGGCGAAATTCATGTGTACTACGGCGTGCCGGAAACGAAGTACGATATTGTCAAAGGCGAAAGCAAGCTGAAGCTGCAAACTCTGCCAAGCAACGGCGTGACGTATTTGCTGTTCAACACGAAAAATCGGGAAGTCGCCAAAAGCGAGGATTTGCGAAAAGCTGTGCTTTATTCGATCAATCAGGATGAAATCTTACAGTTCTATAAAAACAACAAACTCAAAGCTTTCTCGACCGTCAGCCCGCTCGTGAAAACAGGCAATGAGCTGAAAGCCGATCCGACAAAAGTGAAGGAGTACCTGACCAAGTATATTGAAAGCGTGAAAAAATAAACGGCGCGATAGCCTGATCGTTTCCCTTTATACCTTTATATATAGAAGTAACCGACTCGCTGGACTTTGGCGGACGGTTACTTCTTGTTTTTTTGAGACACATGGAATGCCGCGCTCTCATTGCAGAGGAAACATCCGCTTCCCGGCAGCCAGGCATTTTCAACCTGTGGCAGCACTTCCCGCCATAATACACCGCTCCCCCTCTTTCCCCTCCTATGTTACTATGTGAGGTATACCTGCCTACTAACAAAGGACAACTGGAATGGAGACACGATCTTGAAAACATTTAAAAAAGTTTATATAGAGATCACGAGTATTTGCAATCTCGCCTGTACGTTCTGTCCGCCGACCGAGCGCAAGGCTACGTTTATCTCGGTGGAAAACTTCGCAAAACGGCTCGATGAGATCAAGCCGCATACCCGGCATATTTACTTGCATGTAAAAGGAGAGCCGCTCCTGCATCCCAAAATTGACGAGTTGCTCGACGTGAGCCACGAAAAAGGCTTCAAGGTCAACATCACGACCAACGGCACATTGATCGCGAAAAATCGGCATAAGCTGTTGGGGAAGCCTGCCCTGCGGCAAATGAACTTCTCCCTGCACAGCTTTGACGGCCATATCGGTTCCACCGACCGCGAAGGCTACTTGCGGGAAATTCTCTCTTTTGTCCGCGATGCTGCGGAACACAACGTCATCTTTTCCTTTCGCCTCTGGAATTTGACCCAGGACAACATCACGAACATTCAAAAGAGCAGAAACCGCCAGACGCTGGAGATGATTGAAAAAGAGTTTGGCCTGGACTACCAGATTGAAGAAAAAGTCGTGCCCGGCAGCGGCGTGAAAATCGCCGAGCGCGTATATTTGAATCAGGATCACGAGTTTCAGTGGCCAAGCATGACAGCTCCAAGCGACGAGGGCCGCGGCTTTTGCCACGCGCTGCGCAGTCAGGCTGCCATTCTTGTCGACGGGACAGTCGTTCCTTGCTGTCTAGACGGCGAAGGAGTCATCAAGCTGGGCAACATTCAGCAGACAACGTTTACCGATATTGTGGAAGGCGAGCGGGCCAATGCCATCGTCGAAGGGTTTTCACGGAGGGAAGCTGTCGAGGAATTGTGCAAACGCTGTGGGTATCGCCAGCGTTTTGGCGCATAAACACTTATCCGGATACGGATCAGAAGGGGCGATTCGATGAATTTCACAATGCGTGAGGCTACCCGGATGCTGGAGCGCACACCGCAGACGTTGCAGCATACTCTCGGAGGACTTTCGAGCGAATGGCTCAACTGCACGGAAGGCGAAAATACGTGGAGCCCGCTGCAAGTTTTGGAGCACCTGATCGAAGCGGAACGAACGAATTGGATACCGAGACTGGAACATCTTTTGCTCGCGGGCGAGAGCGAGCCGTTCCCTCCGTTTGACCGTTTTGCCCATCTGAACAATCAGGCCGAGACATCTTTGGAAGAAAAATTGCAAGACTTCAAGACGATTCGCCTGCAAAATATCGCCAGACTGACCGAGCTGATTGATCCTGACCAGCACCTGGAGCTGACCGGCTTGCACCCGGCATTCGGTCCGGTAAAAGTGCGGGAGCTGATCTCCACCTGGGTCGTCCACGACTTGACGCACATCGCCCAAATCGTTCGCGTGATGGCAAAACGATACACGACAGACGTAGGCCCGTGGAAAGAGTACCTCGGTATTTTGCAGGACAAATAACGGAAAACTTTTTCGTGAGGGGGAGCCGTTCCCCCTCTTTTTTCATGACTCACTCTCTGATCGGAATGTTTTCCATTCTTTCACAACGGCTTCCGCTCTATGCTAAAATGCTAGTTAGTTTCCAACACCCAATGACTTCAGACAACCTTGTACCACGCATCATCGAGTCTGATCAAGGAGAGCACAACCATGAAAAAACAAGAGCAGCTGCAATTGGAGCATTTTCGGCAGATGGAGCAGTTGGAGCTTGCCTACTATGACGCCGAGTTCATCACACCGTACGAGGAAAGCTATAACTGGTATCGCTATCGGCCTGACAGCATCGTCGCCATGGAGGATGACGGACGGATTGTCGCTTTCATGAATCTGCTTCCAGTCAAGAAACACATCTACGAGCAGATCGCAGCGGGACGTTTCAACGACAGCCTCATGACCACAGCGGATATGGACGATCCGAAGCTGCCAAACGAGTCGGCCCATTACTATTTGTCTTGCGTCGTTGTCGCCGATGCTTATCGGAAAAGTGGCGCCCTGCCTATCATGCTCCGCCATTATCTCGACGTGCTGGATGAGGTCGAACGAAGCGGCACTCGCATCCATTCGATCATCATTGATACGTTAACGGCTGCCGGCAATCGGTTTGCCCGCCGTCTCGGGATGACTCTTCTGTGCGAAAGCGACCACGATTCCCATGTATACGAGTGCAGTTATGCGACCTTCAAGCAACATGTACGTAGCCACTATCCGCTGACGGAAACTCGTCTTCGGTAAAAAATGGCTGCCATTCCTTGGCCATCCGGCAAGGTCACGATGCCGTCGCTGAATTTTTACGAACAAAAGAAGCACAGTTATGGCAGTGAACATAACCAAAGAAGCCCTGCCCCGACTGGGAGTAGGCGCGGTCATCCGCAATGAGCGCAGCCTTACTCCGCTTGTCCAAGCAATTGAGCGATCTCTTTTTCCTCGCGTTCAAGGGCAATATCGAGCGGAGTCTGACCACGATCGTCCTTTTGCGTTTTATCCGCTCCGTGCGCAAGCAGCACCTCGATGACATCCAGCCGTTCCTCCCCGTCAGACACTTGTGTGTGCAGCGGGGCACTTCCGTCATGCGCCGCAGCGTTGACATTCGCCCCATGCCGAATCAGCAGGGCGGCAATCTCCGGGTACAAGACGATGTGCAGCGGCGTGATGCCCTCATCGTTTTTGGCGTGAACATCGGCACCTTTTGCGATCAACCATTCAAGCAACTGTTCGTCTTCAGTCATCACCGCCGCATGCAAGATGGAAAACTCATACTCGTCCTTGCCATGAATCAAATCGGGCTGCTTTTGCAAGATCCGTTTGACCTCATCGAAATCGTCTATTTCTGTTGCTTCGTACAAATCTTCGAATGTATATGCCATTGCGCTCTCTTCCTTTTCCTTTGGACTTCTTCTGCAAAACGCTTCGGCAAAAAAATGCAATATCCTGTTTTTTCCACAAAAAAACCGACTCCCATTACAAGAGTCGGCCTTCCTGTTTGATTTCCAGCAATTCTTCGCTCGGTTCTACCTGGCCAAAGCCGATGCTGTCCATGACATCTGCCAGCGTATACCGCTCGAGGAACAAGATTAGCTGCTGCTCAGCCTGATTCATCAATGACTCCAAATGCCGATCGAGCTGCACGCCAACCTCGCCGCAATCCAGCTCTTCCTGGCTGTCTTCCTCACGTTCTTCCGGGAGAGAGCGGTAAATATCGGCCAGCGTCAACTCTTTCGGGCACTTCGTCATATAGTAGCCACCAACGCGCCCCTCTTTTGCCTCCACAATATCGGCACGGGTCAACTGGGCCATGACACGCCGCAAAAAAGTTGCATGTGTCTTGACTTGGGCCGCAATCGTAGCACTCGACAGCACTCCGCCACTCTGGGCGAGCCAGACCAGTACGTGAACAGCAATCCGAAAGCGCGGCTTGGCTATCTGATCAATTCGATTCAGCTTCATGCTCACACAACCTGTCGTTTACAGCTTGCAGGAACCGTCCGCGCAATTGTCCCCGGCTGTCTTTTCTTTTTCATCCTGGCCGACAAACTGGAGAGGGGCAGCAGCCTGTTCTTCCTCCCATACTTTGTTCAGCGCTCCCAGGAACACTTCTCCAGGCTGCGCGCCGGATACCGCGTATTTGTTGTTGAAAACGAAGAACGGCACGCCGTTGATGCCAAGATCGGCACCTCTTTGCTTGTCTTCCTGCACCTTGTCTTTGTACTCGTCTCCGGCCAGCATGGCGAGCGTCTCCTCTTTGTCCAGTCCAACCTCGGAAGCGAGCTGCGCCAATACTTCGTGATCTCCCAAGTGCAGCGATTCCGTGAAGTACGCTTTCAGCAGTCTTTCCTTCATCTCCGTCATTTTGCCGTGAGTAGCCGCATAGTGGGCGAGACGGTGCGCATCAAACGTATTCGTCGGAATCATCGTGTCAAAGTAATAGTCCAGACCGACACCTTTTGCCTGTTGAGCTACACGGTCATTCATGCCTTTTGCTTGCTCAAGCGACATGCCGTATTTGGACGCCAGCACCTGATGCATGTCCATGTTCGTATCGCGCTCCATGGTTGGATCGAGCTGGAAGCTGCGGTAAACAACCTCGACTTGATCCTTGTTCGGGAACTGCGACAAAGCTCCTTCCAGTTGACGCTTGCCAATATAGCAAAACGGGCAGGCAAAATCAGACCAAACTTCTACTTTCATCGTACATCCTCCTCTTATTCAACGGCTCTTGCCGACAGGCCAACCGTAAACTGCAATCGTTACAAGCACATTATACACCATCTATTTGCTGTATGCTGCACTTTTGAGGAGAAAGCGACACTTTGCCCGTCACCGAGCCAGTCGGATGATCCGGTCACAAATCGTTTCCGCATCCTCCTTGTCATGGGTCACCAATATCGTCGTGATGTGCGCGTGGCGAAGCAGCTGCTTCAAATCTTCCCGTATTTTCTTTTTCAAATCCGCGTCCAGGTTGCTGAATGGCTCATCCATCAATAAAATCGCGGGACGCGGCGCCAAAGCCCGGGCAAAAGCTACCCGCTGCTGCTGTCCGCCGCTCAACTCGTGCGGATACCGCTTTCCGTAGCCCTCCATCTGTACGAGAGACAGCATTTCCCCCAGACGTTGTTCCCGTTCCCTTTTGGTCAGCCGATGCAGTCCAAACAAAATATTTTGTTCGACGGTCAGATGAGGGAACAGAGCGTAATCTTGAAAAATCATCCCGACCCCACGATGCTCAGGCTCGACAAACTGCCGCGGATCGACCAGCACTTTTCCAGCGATCAAAATCCGCCCTCCCGCAGGAGCTTCCAGCCCGGCGATCAAGCGCAGCAACGTGCTTTTTCCACAGCCGCTGCTTCCCAGTATCCCGACGATCTCCCCTTGCTCCATGCGCAGCGAAAAATCGCGCACGACAGGCCCGCTCCCCGTATCATAGCCAAATGTGACGTTCTCCAATTGAAAAAAGCTCATTTTGCCTGCCTCTCCCCCAGCCAGTGATAAAAGTAAACCGAAACGATGCCGACACCGATGATGAGCAGCGAAGGAATCGACGCCTGATGAATCTGCTCATCGCTGGCGTATTGGTACGCTTTCGTCGCCAAAGTTTCGAAGTTGTAAGGACGAAGCAGCAAAGTAAGCGGCAGCTCCTTGACGATCTCCATGAACACGAGGATGAACCCGGTAATTACTGCGCCCTTGATCAACGGCAAATCCACTTTGAAAAAAGTGCGCGTCATCCCCATGCCGAGCAAGCGGGACGCCTCCGCATAACGGTTTCCCGTCTTTTCAAACCCCGCTTCCACTGCGTTGTAGCCGACCGCGAGAAAGCGGATGATGTACGCGAAAATGAGCATGAACAGCGACATGCTGATGACCAGCTTGCCTTCCGCGAAGCCCAGCCAGGCGTACAACGGCGCAAGCTCTTTGTCGAGTGAAATCACGACGGCAAGCACGCCGATGGACAATACCGCTCCCGGGATCGAATAGCCCATGGAAATCAGCCTGGTCATGACCAGCGAAAATACGGAAGTTCGCGAGTAGCGAATGACATTTGCCACTGTGACAGCCAAAATCATCAAGAGCGTGATGGAAATACAGGAAATCAGCAATGTATTGGTCAAAAGCTGCACAAATACGTCGTTCAGCACTTCCTTGTACGTCCACGTCGCCCAAACTGCCAATTGCGCGACCGGAATGAAAAAAGACAAAGCTGCGACCGCGACACAAAAGCACAGCACCGCGTACTTGGGCAGTCCCTTCAGCTTTCTCCTGCGCAATGGCGTCATGCGGTTGGTCGGGGAACTGAACTTTTTGCGTCTGCGCACCAGCCGTTCGACCACAAAAATCCCGATAATCAAGCTCATGAGCCAGGCCGCCAGACGAATTGCAGAATCGACGTCATACATGCCGAACCACGTCTTGAAAATGGCAGCCGTAAACGATTGAATGCCAAAGTGCTTCGTGACGCCAAAATCGTTCAGCACTTCAAACGCAACGAGACTTGCCCCGCCGGCAATCGCAGCCTGCGAGAGCGGCAGCACGATGCGCAAAAAGATGTGCAACGAATTTTTCCCCAGCAAGCGGGCGTTCTCGATGAAAGCCGCGCTCTGCTTCTCCATGAATGTTTTCGCAATCAAATACACGTACGGGAACAAAAACAGCGTGAAAATAAAAATAGCGCCCTTCATGGACATGATGTCAAAATAGCGCTGATCGGGAGCCAATCCCCATTCATTTCGCAAAAAAGTTTGAATACTTCCCGTATAGCTCAGCATGTTGCCGTACGTATACGCGGCAATATACGGCGGGATCGCCAGCGGCAGTACGAAAGCGAACGAAAAAAAACGCCGCAGCGGAAAGTCGTAGGCAGCTACCAGCCAAGCCAGCGAAACGCCTACGACGATCGTACAGGACACGGTTCCCAGCACAAGCAAGAGCGATTGCAGCGCGTAGTCCAGCAGCATGTATTCCTGAATATGCTGCCAGTTCTCGGTCGTTCGAGCAAACAGTCCGAGCAAAATATAAAGAGACGGGAGAAGGGCCAAAACGGCCCCTGTCACGCTCAGCGCTACCCACCCGTTCCACTTTCGTTTCAGGCTTCTTCGCAACGCAGCTCCCGTCATCTTTTATTTCCACCCTGCCTTGTTCATCAGTTCAACGGCTTTTTTGTTGTTCTCGCCGAGCTTGGCAAAGTTCAGTTCTTGTGTTTTAAACTCTCCCCACTCTTTCAACAGCGCAGGCTGCTCTGCCTCGGCGTTGACAGGAAATTCAAAGCTGCCTTGTGTCAACATCGTTTGGCCTTCTTTGCCCGTGATGTATTCCACCAGCTTGATGGCATTGTCTTTGTTTTTGGCGTGCTTGGTCAGGCCGATGCCGCTGATGTTCATATGTGTGCCAGTCGTAGTTTGGTTCGGGAAAAATACGCCGATATTTTCTGCGACCTTCACTTCTTCGGCGTCTTTGGAGTTCAGCATTTGCCCGACGTAGTACGTGTTCATGATCGCAACATCGCCGATCTTGGCAGCGATGGCTTTTGCCTGATCACGGTCGCCGCCCTCCGGCTTGCGAGCCAGATTGTTGACGAGGCCAGTTGACCAGTCCTGGGCAGCCTGTTCGCCGTTCAGCTCAATGAAAGAAGCGACCAGCGATTGGTTGTACAAGTTGGAAGAAGAACGCACCAGCACTTTGCCCTTCCATTTGTCGCTCGCCAAATCTTCATAAGTAGACAGCTGCTCCGGCTTCACGCGGTCTTTTGCATACACGATGACGCGAGCGCGGGTCGCCATGCCGATCCACTCATTGTCGGAATCGCGCCATTTGCTCGGCACGTTTTTATCTACCTCGGCGGAAGTGATTGGTTGAAGAACGCCATTTTGTTTGGCATAGTTCAGCACGCCGCCATCCACGGTGATGAACAAATCCGCTTCCGAGCTTTCCCCTTCGCGCTTCAGGCGTTCAACCAGCTCCTCGGCAGTTCCTTTTACTTCGTTGACCTTGATCCCGGTTTGCTTGGTAAACTCGCTGAACAGCTTGCTGTCGATCTCGTAGTGTCTGGCCGTAAATACGTTGACAACCTGATCCTTGCTTGCCTTCTCGTCCGCTTTTGGCGCTTCCGTGCTGGCTTGCGGCTGATTCGCGCTGCCTTCGCCTTGCCCTTGTCCGGCACCGCAGCCTGCCATGAACGGCACGGTCAGCATCGTAAAAAGCATGAGACCGAGCATGCTTGTTTTTCTCATCTTGATTCGTCCCCTTTACTCCGGTTGTTTTGATAATGAATATCATTTCCAATCGACAAGGCTTATTCTAGCGAAACAAAATGAGAAAACGATGAGAAAATCAAAAAAACATTTTTCGTCCTCATTGCACGCCCGCGCGAATCGGCAAGAAGACGTTTACAGTCGTCCCTTCCTGCTCGATGCTCTCGATGGACAAAGCCCCGTTGTACCGCTCGACCAGCCGCTTCGCGATCGACAAACCAAGCCCGTTCCCTTCTGCGCTGCCGCTTTTACGGTTTCGTGCCTTGTCTACCCGATACAGGCGATCTGTGACAAAAGGCAAGTCTTTTGCCGGAATGCCAATCCCTGCATCCTTGATGGCGAGACACACTCTTTCATTTTGCACCGTCGCCTGCACAGCGATCCGTTTTCGTTCCCGCGAATACTTGACGGCGTTGTCGAGCAGGATCAGCAAAATCTGCTCCAGGTGCTCCACCGATATCGCGAGCCTCACTCCTGACAGCTCTCGCAAGTCACGCTCCATGGTGAAAGCCGGATGCAGCACATTCACTTTTTTGATCGTCTGCAAAATGACTTGCTCCGGCTCGCACACAGCCGTTGCTTCATCCATTTGCAAGTTTTCCGCCCGCGTCAGTGCCAGCAGTTCTTCTACCAGCGCTTTTAACCTCGCCAGCTCCTGAATCGAGATTTGCAAAGATTCCTCCAGAACGGCAGGGTCATGCTTGCCCCAGCGATGCAGCATGCCCAAATGCCCTTCGACGATCGCGATTGGCGTCCGCAATTCATGCGAGGCATCCTCGACGAATTGCCGCTGCTGTTGAAAAGAACGTTCGACCTTGTCCATCATGACGTTAAACATGTTCATCGTCGTAGCGATCTCATCGTGGTTGTCGTAAAAGGCGATCCGCTCAGCCAGCCCTTTTTGCTTCACATTTTTCATCGTCTGATTCATCGCCTGCAGCGGCTTCACCAGCTGGCGAGCCAGCATCCGCCCCCCGAGGCCGCTGATGATAACCGCAACGAGACAGCCGATCGCCATAAATTGAAACAGCGCTCCGCTCAGTTGCTCAAATTCGTTGATGTTTTTTACAATCTCCACCGTGCCGTCAAACTGAAAAATCGTGATCGGGCGCTCCATCAACAGCAGATTGCCTTTGACGTGCATGCTCCGCCACTGTTCGTGCGGGGAGCCTGTGATTGTGGCTGCCAGGCTGTCCTCGATGCCATTGGACACGACAGCGACCGGGTTTCCTTGTTCGTCGAGGATGCGGATTCGCTGGTCTTGCTGGTTGATTTTTTGCAGGAAGCCGCGCATTTCGTCGAGATCGGCCCCCTCAAAGAAAATCTCCCTTTCCAGAGCAAAATTGAGAATCTCGCGCATCGTTTTTTCGGTGGCTTGTTCCTCCTGATGGATCATCCATTTTTCCACAAAAAAGTATTGGACGGTATTGTAGACGATGAACACACAAAACAGCAGCACGGACGACCAAAGGGTCAGCTTCCATTTGATCGGAAGTCTGGACAGGCGCGACGGGGTGTATTTTTTCATTTGCGCATCACGTATCCGATTCCGCGAACGGACTGAATGTAGCTGCCTTCCTGTGCCGAGTCGATTTTGTTGCGCAAGTAGCGCACGTACACGTCGACCACGTTCGTTTCCACCGCCGACTCGTATCCCCATACCGTGTCCAGCAGCACATCGCGGGGCAATACGCGGTTGATGTTTTTCATGAACACCACCAGCAGATCATACTCTCTTTTCGTCAGCTCGATCGTTTGGCCGGCTTTTGCTACCGTGCGGGCTTCCAAATCTGCGACAAGCTCGCGAAAAGCAAGCTTCGTCCGCGCCAGGTCGGTCTGTTCCTCCTGTCTGCGGAACACGACCCGCATTCGCGCAAGCAGCTCCTCAATGGCAAACGGCTTCGGGATGTAGTCGTCTGCGCCGCTGTCCAGACCCGAGACGCGATCATCGATACTGTCCCTGGCCGTCAGCATGATGATCGGTGTTTTTTTGCGTTCGCGAATGGCGCGGCACACTTCGATCCCATCGATTTCCGGCAGCATCAAGTCGAGCAGTACGAGATCCCACTCTTCCTTTAGCGCAAGCTCCAGTCCTGTTTTTCCGTCATCAGCGACAACGACGGAAAACGATTCGTGGCGCAATTCAAGCTCGATAAATCTTGCCATGTTTTTTTCATCTTCAATCAAAAGCACTCTTTTCATCGTTTACTCACCTTTTGTCCCTCATGGGGAAGTCCATCTGATTGTAGATGATAATAATTATCAGCGTCAACATAAGCGACTCGTTCGTCGATGAACCATCCGCCCATTTGCTACATAGGATGATCATCGTAACCATTCCATCGTGAGGGGGATGTGAAAATGAACGGGTATTCGCCTTATTTTTACGACGCGAGAATGATTTCTTCCTCATACCCGGCTGCGCCGACACAAGCCTATGCGCAAATTCAGGGCGGGCCGCTGGCTCCGAACCTGAACGGCTATGTCGTCTTCACGGACGTTCCGTACGGGACAGAGGTGTATGTGGAAGCGATCGGTTTACCGCCCTACAAGCCTGCATCCGGCAATCAACAGCCGATCGGTCCTTTTGGCTTTCACCTGCACGACCACGGCGTGTGCACAGTCGGCAATGCCGACGATCCTTTTACCGCAGCGGGAAGCCACTGGAACCCGACCAACCAGCCGCACGGCAACCATGCCGGCGACTTCCCCGTACTCTTTTCCAATGACGGGTACACGCGAATGAGCTTTTTTACCAACAAGTTCAGGGCAGCAGATGTCGTCGGAAGATCAGTGATCATTCACCAAAATCCCGACGACTACCGGACACAGCCATCCGGGAATAGCGGCAAAAGACTCGCCTGCGGCATCATCATGCCCGCCTAGCCCCATCACAGCTCAACTCCATGACAAATGCAGCGCTTCTCCGCAATCTCTCCCCCGCTCTTCCTGCCATGGACGCCAAAAAGCACAGAGACGCAGCCCCTGTGCTTTTCGTTTTCTTTTTTCCATACCTGTCTATCCGCGCAGCAGCGACAGATCGAAGCGCGGGACAAGCCCTTCCTCGGCTGCACGACCGAGCAAGGCAGTAATCGCCGCATAGCCATCTTCGCCCAAGTCTCGGGTAAATTCGTTTACGTACAAGTCAATATGTGCCTTGGCAACCTCAACAGACAACTCTTGCGCATGGCACATGACATACTCCTCGGATGCTGTCGGGTTCGCCCAAGCGTACTCCACCGATGCCCGCGTCCAGTTCGCCAGCGACTCCAAATCCATCGATCTGCGCGCGATGATCGCTCCCAAAGGAATAGGCAGATTCGTATCCGCCTCCCACCAGTTGCCGAGATCGGTCATGAGTGAAAGACCGTAGTTTTGATAAGTAAAGCGCGCTTCGTGGATGACCAGCCCCGCGTCGATTTTGCCGTCTCGTACAGCTGGCATGATTTCATGGAACGGCATCACGACGATTTCTCCGACGCCTCCCGGGACGTTTTGCGCTGCCCATAAGCGGAACAACAAGTAAGCTGTGGAACGCTCGCTCGGTACCGCCACCCGTTTGCCGGACAGCCGGGCCGGATCGTTGGCACTCGCGCCGGAATCGCCTTGCGTCAGGACAAGCGGGCCGCACCCTCTGCCCAAAGCTCCTCCGCACGGAAGCAGCGCATACTTGTCCAGCACCCACGGCAAGGCGGCGTAAGAAATTTTCATCACTTCCGGGCCTTCCGCCCGCGTCGCAAGCGTATTCGTAATGTCAATATCTGCGTACATGATGTCCAGTTCCGGTGCGCCAGGGATCAAGCCATGCGCCCAGGCGTGAAAGACAAATGTATCGTTCGGACACGGTGAAAATGCAATCTTCATCTACAGCACCTCCCGCAATACTGCGCTTCCTTTTTGTAAAACTTCCAGAGCGTCTTTGATCCGCCAAGCCGACTTGTCGCGCGGACCAATCGCATTGGAAACTGTTCTGATCTCCAGTACAGGCACTCCGCTTGCTTGCGCGGCGATGGCAACGCCGTAGCCTTCCATTGCCTCCGCGAGCGCCCCCGGCATTCTTTCTGCCAGTGCCTGCGCCGTTTGCGCCGTTCCCGTCACCGTGGACAGCGTCAAAATTTGCCCGCGATAAATAGGCAAGCCCGCCTGCAACATGGCTTGCTCCACCTGCTCTGCCAGCTCATCCGGGACTGGTACGCGCGCAGAACCAAACCCTAGCTCGTCCACACTGTGAAAACCATCCGGTGTCTCGGCCCCCAAATCGGCGCACACAATCTCGCTGGCAACCACGAGCGAACCGACATCTGCGCGTCCGACGAATCCGCCGCATATTCCGGCACATACGACCAGATCGTAGCGAGCTTCGGTCAAAGCCCGTGCTGTGCTGGCAGCCGCAGCTGCTGGCCCCACGCCTCCGATCAAAAAGGTGAACCGCTCATCTTCACCAATACCTGCGATGACCGCATCCCGTTCAACCGCTACCGATGTAACGATCAGGATGCGCTGCTTTTTTTGCTGATCAAGCATCTTTTCGCCTGCCCTCCTTCCGCTCTCCCTGCTTGTTTTCATCCTGTTTGAAAAAACTTTTTCCTCCTCCACGTTATCGCTACTTTTCTTTGCTGTAAAGTGTTTGACTTGTTTGTATAGCGAAAGGAAATTACTTACACTGAGATTGGGAATACTGATAGTGAAACTGCACCTTCCTTGCCGGAAAGGTATTGACAATGTGCTTCTAATAAAATATATTAGGTTACGAAACGTAAGTTAATTATGTTGAATAAGTTCAACTTTTTTCATCCACTATGTAAATAAAACACAATCTCCTGGAGGTAAATGATCATGAGCAAAGACTTTTTTACAGCCGTTAAAGACAGAAGAACTTATTATGGAATCAGCAAGGAAGCCGTTGCTTCTGACGAGCGCATCCGCGAGCTTGTTGAAGAAGCCGTAAAGCATACTCCATCTTCCTTTAACTCGCAAAGCGCCCGCGTTGTTGTGCTTTTGGGCGAACAACACGATAAACTGTGGAACCTCACAAAAGAAACATTGCGCAAAATCGTTCCAGCCGAAAACTTCGCTCCTACGGAAGAAAAAATGAACGCATTTGGCAATGGCTACGGCACGGTTCTGTTCTTCGAAGACCAAAGCGTAGTGAAAGGTCTGCAAGAAAAATTCGCAGCCTACAAAGACAACTTCCCGGTTTGGTCCGAGCAATCCTCCGGCATGCTGCAATTCGTCGTGTGGACTGCCCTGGAAACAGAAGGATTCGGTGCATCCCTGCAACACTACAACCCGCTGATCAATGAAGAAGTGCAACAAACATGGAACCTCCCAAGCGAGTGGAAGCTGATCGCGCAAATGCCGTTCGGCAAGCCAACCGCGCAGCCTGGCGAGAAACAGTTCCAGCCAATCGAAGAGCGCGTGAAGTTCTTCGCCTAATTTTTTCACGGCTCATGACAAGACGGCGCGAAGCCATTTCAGCTTTTCGCCGTCTTTGTCTATATTTTACCGGGAAGATATTAAAGTAAGCGATTGATTTCCGCATTTGTCTGTGGTAGTATTAACTTAAACAAAAGATGTTTCAAAAAAGCGTTCACATATTGTAAAGGGTTTACAGTTATGTTTGAACCTTTCACAATGTGTGAATTTTATTTTATCCACAAATAAAAGTTGCATATTCATTTTAATATTGTTGGAGGTAACACCCATGCAAACAGGTACAGTAAAATGGTTCAACGCTGAAAAAGGTTATGGTTTCATCGCAGTTGAAGGCGGAAACGACGTATTCGTTCACTTCAGCGCAATCACTGGCGACGGCTTCAAAACTCTTGAAGAAGGCCAACGCGTTGAGTTCAACGTAGTAGAAGGCAACCGCGGCCCACAAGCTGAGAACGTTGTAAAACTGTAATTGACTCACGAAGCTGCCCTTGCTGCATAGCGGGGCGGCTTTTTTTACTGCCTTTTTCAGGCGGAAAAAGTCGTTTTTTGTCGATCGGCGTTATAAAATTCGGACTTTGTCCCTAAAGAGCTGTTGACAATAGTCAACGCTCCCCATATAATCACGTTATAATGCAGCGAAAAGCAATGGCGCTTTCCAGCATGAAGTTTTCAAAATTTTACGCAATGATAGTGATTCCTTCGCTTATTTTCTAACTTTGTTTGAAAGCGGTTCCAGATGGTTAGCAATCATAAAGCTGTTTAAACAAGTCCATACAAAATAAGCAAAGGCGCTTAGGTACATCCTGTTTTCAGGGATTCCTAAGCGCTTTTATTGTTTACATCTTTCAAAAAGGTGGGGTTGTCCATGGAGCACATTGGAAGTGTCATTATTTACATCATCATGCTATGCGCAGTCATCGGTGCGATCGCAGCAATCCGCAACAGCGATGAAGGGCTTGGCAAGGAGTTCATGGAAGGGATTCACTCAACCGGTTACATCTTCGTACCTGCTGCCGGTATCATGGCCTCTCTCCCTTATATTTCCTGGTTTGTAGAAAAAGCCGTATCGCCGATTTTCCACAAAATTGGCGCCGACCCTGCCCTGGCAGCGACCGCGATTTTGGCCTCTGACATGGGTGGATACCAATTGGCGAACATTTTGAAAAGCTCGACCGAGGGTTGGGTAATGGCAATGGTAGTCGGTCTGATGGCTGGTGCCACGATCGTATTCTCCATTCCGATGGGACTTGCCATGCTGGACAAGCGCGACCACAAATACATGGCGCTTGGCGTCATGTCCGGGATTTTGACTGTTCCGATCGGCGCTTTTATCACCAGTGCCATTCTCTCTTTGACCAATGCGCAAGTGCGTGCTGAAATCTCTACGAATGCTGACTCCACCTACGCTTTTGCAATCGGAATCGGCCAGGTTTTGCTGAACTTGTCTCCTATCCTCATTTTCGTAATAGCGATTGCCGCTGGTCTGCGCTTCATGCCTGACCTGATGATTCGCGGATTCATGATCTTCGGTAAAACAATGGACGCTGGTATCAAACTCGTACTCGTGTTCTCGATCGTGCAATACTTTACTGGCATCTTTACTACCCTCTTTGGCGCTTGGGGCTTCGATCCGATCATCGCCGACCCGAAAGACCAGTACCGCGCCCTGGAAACAGCCGGTTATATCGGTATCATGCTCTGCGGTGCGTTCCCGATGGTATACTTGCTGCGTAAATACGCGGCGAAGCCACTGGAAGCACTCGGTAACAAGCTGGGTCTTAGCCCAACAGGCAGTGCGGGGCTTCTGGCAACTGTCGCAAACATTTTGGCGATGTTCCGTCTCGTGCGTTCCATGCCGCCAAAAGACAAAGTGGTAAACATCTCGTTTGCCGTATGTGCAGCGTTCTTGCTGGGTGACCACTTGTCCTTCTCTGCGAACTTCCAGCCTAACATCATCTTGCCTGTCATGCTCGGCAAGCTCGGCGCAGGTGTCATTGCAATCGCGCTCTCTTACTGGCTGTCTGTGCCAAAAGCACTGGAGCTGGAGAAACAAGATCGCGCAGCTGGCATCATCGGCCCTGATGAATACAAGGATCACCATGCATCCAATAAAGCTGCTTCTGAAGTAGCTGCTACGAAAGAATAAAAAGCAAGGCCGTCCATCAAGGGCGGCCTTTTTGCTGTTTGTATGCAGTATATATGTCAAGTCATCGTCACGGCGCCCGCAAAATGATGCTCACACCGCCAAGACAGCCTCATGACACCGAGCCAGTCGGACAAATCCGCTGCTTTTTTGCGCCATGCCTTGCGCAAAAAAGCAACACGTCTCAGAACGTCCTGCTGTACATACGCTGTACTGTATTGGCAAAAATGCGACAAGGAGCTGATTTCTGGATGCATTCCCCTGTCTATTTGGGAAACAATCGGCTTTTGCTCACGACTTGCTATGGCAAAAAGCTGCTTAGTCCCTCGGAAGACTTGAGTGTGGGCGTTGAGCTTGCGGCAAACGGAACCCATGAGAGCCCGCTGACCCGCTATTTTTGCCAGCAGGTGAAGCCTCGTCAGGTCGTTGTAGAGCTGGGTGCCCACATCGGCTATTTTACCATTTTGCTCGGTCAATTGATCGGACCGACCGGAAAGCTGTTTGCGCTAGAGCCGCACCCGCGCTGCCATGCCTTTCTGCTGGACAATCTCTCTATCAACTATTTTCACGACCGCGTACAGAGCTATCGGCTGGCGGCCTTTTCCCGGAAGTCGCGCATTTCGTTCTACGCCTCCCGTCGCTTCCTCGGCAACAGCTCGCTGCAACAACACAATGAAGCTTACCACAAGCACTATCTGGATGAATTTGACCAGCTCGAAGTGGACGCTGTCGCCGTCGACGATCTGCTTCCGCCAGACCAGAGCATTGATTTCGTCAAAGTCGATATTGAAGGCGGCGAATACCAAGCTTTTCTCGGCATGGAACGGGTACTCTCCACCCAAGCGAAAAACGTCGTCTTTGAGCTGAACCGCAACATGCTGCAAGCGGATTGGGAGCCGTTCGCCCAACTGCTTTGCCACTATCGCCAGACGTTCTCCAAGCGCTTCTTCGTCCTCAATAGCGAAGGCTCAACGGTAGAAATCGACCTCGATATCGTGCTGGCGACCGGAGAGTGCCCTTATTTGATTATGACCGATTGATCTGCGGCCAAAATTCAATTATACATATCAGAATTTGCTTATTTTTTTTGTGTAATGTGCAATTGAGCAGTAGTCAAGCAAAAATGAATGTTATAATAAAAAGGTACAAAATTTCACAATGGGGAGAGAAACGATGGAACAACTCAATGCACAATCGACTCATCAAAAATTACCCATTGGAAAGTTGCTGAAGAGAATCTTCTTTATTCTCGTCGGTGCTTCCCTTGTATCTGTGGCTCTGGAGATTTTTCTGGTGCCGAACAAGATCATCGACGGAGGAATCGTAGGTATCTCCATCATTGCCTCGCATCTCACATCTCTGTCTCTTGGCATCTTCCTATTCTTGCTTAACTTGCCTTTTCTCATAATCGGCTATAAGCAAATCGGAAAGACCTTTGCAATCTCTACGCTTTTCGGGGTAAGTATCATGTCCCTCGGAACCACTCTGCTGCATCCCGTTCCCGGACTGACGGATGATCCGCTGCTTGCTGCGGTGTTCGGCGGTATTATCATGGGGATTGGAGTAGGACTTGTTCTGCGCTACGGC
Source organism: Brevibacillus sp. FSL K6-0770 (assembly GCF_038000275.1). NCBI lineage: Bacteria > Bacillati > Bacillota > Bacilli > Caryophanales > Paenibacillaceae > Brevibacillus > Brevibacillus sp. FSL K6-0770. Next base: position 936,868 of record NZ_JBBOBQ010000001.1, on the reverse strand, counting down.
GGCTCTCTGGATGGTACGGAAATTATCGCGGTACTGTTTAACAAAAAGTCTCCGTTCTCCGTTGGTGAGATCGTCATGTTTATCAACCTATTCATTTTGAGCAGTGCCGGATTCGTATTCGGTTGGGATCGCGCGATGTACTCGCTGATTGCCTATTACATTGCTTTCAAAATGATCGATCTGACCATCGAAGGCTTCCAGGAATCCAAATCCGTTTGGATCATTAGCGAAAACCACAAGTTGTTGGGAGACGCCATCGTTGCCCGTTTGGGACGCGGTATCACCTACTTGAAAGGGGAGGGTGGTTATACCGGAGATGACAAGAAAGTCATTTTCTGCATCATCACCCGTCTGGAAGAAGCCAAGCTGAAGCTGATCGTCGAGGAGCTTGATCCGAATGCCTTCCTGGCAGTCGGCAACATCCACGATGTACGCGGCGGGCAGTTCAAGAAAAACGCCATTCACTAAGAAGCTCTGCAAAAAAAAGTGCCGCCTGACTATCAGCGGCACCTTTTTTATGTCTTTGTCGGCAGGCTGCCATGACTTGCTGTCTGCGTCTGGCAAGGAAACGTCATCACTACCTCTGTTCCCTTCCCCGGCTCGCTTTTGACCTCGATGTTCCCGGCGTGGGCGAGAACAAGCTGTTTGGCGATAGCCATCCCCAGTCCGGTTCCGCTCGTATCCTCTTTGGTGTGCCCCCCGCGATAATAGCGTTCAAACAAGCTCGCTTTTGTTTTTTCGTCCATCCCCGGACCATTGTCCGCGATGCGAACTGCAAAGCTGTCAGGGGCAGCAAGACTGACCTCTACGCGCACAAGCGTCCCTTTTGGCGTATGCCGGATCGCATTGGTCAAAATGTTGATGACGATCCGCGAAAACCATTTCGGATCGAGCAGCGCCACGATTTTTTCCTCTTGAGCCTCAAACTCGATCTCGTGCCCAGACGCGCTCGGCTCGTTTACCAGGTCAGCTGTCATTCTGCGGATCGCCTCCACGACAGACACTGGCTCTTTCATCAGCGGCAGCGCGTGATTTTTTAAACGGTACGTCAAATTCAAGTCTTCGATCAAGCCATTCATGTAATCGGCTTTCTCCCGGATCGTTCGGCCAAACTGGTTTACTTCCGCCCTGCCCCACTCGTACTGCTCCGACTCCAGCATGGTCGCATAGCCAAAAATCGAGCTGAGCGGCGTCTTCAAATCATGGGAAAGCCCGGATATCCATTCTTCGCGCGTTTTCTCGATGTCTTTTTGCCGTTCTTCATTGGTCTGTAAAGTATGGCTCAGCTTCGCCAACGCGTCAAAAATGTCCTGAAAGACGGCGAACGACTTTTTCCGCTTGCCTTTTCGCGTCGTTCCGATGCGCCGACCGTTTTTGCCAATCGGCTCTGCATAGCGTCCTTGCGCCAGGTTGCCCAGCCAGTTCACCATATGCAAAAGCGGTTTCCCGACCCGCAGCGCATACCAGCTGCCCGCCAGCAGCACAGACACAATCAGGACGGCGCCCACCTGCAAAAACGAATAGGCAATCATGTTGTCGACGGACTCAGCCGCAGCTCCCGGGCGATACCACGGGTTGGCAACACCCACGATATACGTAAAACCGCTCGCCTTGTCGTAGCGGCTAGTGGTGATGACAGGGACGTTTCGACTTTCTTTGCCGTTCTGTAAAATCGGGATCAGATCGAGCTGCTTGGCTGCATCTGCTGCGTTGTACTCCGCGACGAGCTTGCCTTGCCGATCATAAATGGCGTACCAGCCCTTTTCCCGGGAGAAGCTGTTCGCAAGCTCGGCAGGAACCGGGGAGCCAGCTGTCGGTTTTGCTGCCAAAAGCTGCGCCATCAAGGCGTTTTCCGGAGCTGGCGTCCCGTACAGCACGATTACTTTTTGCTCCGACAGCTCCTGTTCTACCACCCAATGCTTCACGTAGTAAGCCGAAGCCTGGTCGTTTTGCGTCTGCGTGATCCACTCTCCCGGCTCATACGCTTGCGGGATAGTCGCCGGGGTGCGATACGCATACAAAAGCGTCCCTTTCGGATCGATAATCTGCAGCCAGCCGTTGTGGCTATCGACGCTTTTTTTCACTCGGTCGTTGACACTTATCTTGTCTTGCTCCCATTCGAGCTGCATGCGCAAATCGGAAGCGACCAAGCGGGACAGATCCGTTTCCAGCTCCTCGTTCATGAGGCGATAGCCCAAAACGATGAGCGAGCCGATCAGGCACAGAAGCAAAACCAGCAAAAAGCCGAAAAACTGGCGAACGTATTGGATGATCAGCTTTTTGCGCAGATTCATGCCTGTCTCCCTGGCGTCACCAGCTTGTATCCCAATCCTCTGACGGTAAGCAAATACTTCGGTTGTCCCGGATTTTCCTCGATTCGCTGGCGCAGCTTGTGGATGTGCACCATCACCGTATTTTCATCGAACAGCCCATACTCGTCCTTCCAGACGTGATCGTAAATTTGTTCTTTGGTGAACACGCGATTCGGATTTTGGCAAAAAAACACCAGCAAAGAAAAGACTTGCGCCGGACAGTCAACCTGCTCGTTGTTCACGGTTAACTCGGCTGCCTCCGCATTGACCTGAAAACGGCCGAAGTCGTAAATTTTCGCTTCCGGCGCAGGTGCTGGCCCGCCCAGCGTTCGGCGCAAGTGCGCCTTCATCCGGGCGACGACTTCCAATGGATGAAAAGGCTTGGTGATATAATCGTCTGCCCCGTGAGCAAAGCCGCTCAATTTGTCAAAGTCGGTTCCTTTCGCCGTCAGGAAAAAAATCGGCGCTTTCGTGCGCTGGCGAACAGCGGAGCAAAGCTCAAAGCCGTTTTTGTCCGGCAGCATGACGTCGAGAATCAGCAAGTCATATTGGCGTTCCTCGACCATCCGCAGCGCCTGTTCGGCTCTTGTGCATGTATCTATATGTACGAAGCCTTCTTTTTGCAAAACGGTTTTTAGCATGTGCAAAATCGCTTCCTCGTCATCTACCAGCAAAATTCTCGCTTCTTGTTCCACATTCTCACTCCCTTTTCCCCCTCATCATATCACGAGCGGGGGCAGCCATTATAAAAGATAAGGTAATGGTAAGGTTGCGTTTTCGTAGAGGAAAGATTCATCCTTTATGCTGTAGGAGAAAGGAGCGAATAACACTATGTGGGCTATTTGCAGGCATGAATATTTTCGTTTGTTCAAAAGTATCAAGTCACTGATTACGATCGCCTTTATCGTCGGCGTGTCGTATTGGGTTTCCGATCTGGTCAATCAGGCGGCAACTTTGATCCCCCAACAAGAACTGGCGAAGGGACACGCCTTGGGCGTTTTTGTATTGATTATGCTTTTGGGACCGCTCTTCGTCTTTAGTCTGTCGCATGACGTCATCAACCGTGAGCTGGCAGGCCGGACGATTCGCTTTCTCGTCACCCGCACTTCCCGGAACAAGATCATCCTGGGGAAATTTCTCGGAATCCTCTGCTTCTGGCTGAGCTGTCTCGTGATTACTTTTGGCGTCGTACTCGCTACTGTGCATACGTTTGACGCCAAAACCTTTTTGCACTGCTTGTCGCTGCTCGTCTACTGCATTTCGCTGGCTCTCTTGCTGTCTCTCGTAGTTCCGCGCCCGAGCTACACGATGTTTCTCGGTATTGTCGTGGCGATGCTGCTCCCGGGTCTTGGATTGTGGAGCACGTTTTCCGAGCAGCCTGCTGCACAGTGGATCGCTTACTTGACTCCGTTTACTTACCTGGAAAAAGGCGGCGCGTGGGTCGGAGTCATCTGGGGCTATGTCGTCCTGTTTCTCGGCGCTTCCATGTACTTGTTCCAAAGGAGGGATTGTTAATGGCCGTCTTTCAAACGCTGGAATTGAGCAAACGTTTCGGTGACCGCACCGTCGTCGATCAAGTAAGCCTGTCTGTACAAAGCGGGGAAATCTTCGGGTTTCTCGGGCGAAACGGAGCCGGAAAGTCTACTTTTATCAACATGCTGACAGGGATTATTCGCCCGACTTCCGGACAAATCGAGATGTTTGGCCAGGACGTCCGTGATGAACAATGGAAACGGCGCATTGGCGTCTTGCCGGACTATTCCACTTTTTACGACTCTCTGTCGGCTGCCGATCATCTGCGCTATTTTGCCCGTGTCAAAGGGGTTACCTTGACGAATGAGGAGTGCATGCGCATCCTCGGAGCGGTAGAGCTTGCTGAACATGCTTCGCGCAAAGCAAAAACTTTTTCTTTCGGGATGAAAAAGAAACTCGGAATTGCCCAGGCAATGATCGGCGATCCGGAAATTTTGTTCCTCGATGAACCTACCTCTGGCGTTGACGTCGAATCCGCCCTGCACATTCAGGAGCTGCTGCGCCGTCTGCACGAGAAGGGCAAAACGATTTTTATGACCTCGCACAACTTGCATGAGGTAGAAAAGATTTGCACCCGCATCGCCATCATGAAAAGCGGAAAAATCGCTTCGCTCGGCAGCCTCGACGAGTTGCAGGCAGCGCAACAGACATGGCGGCAGGTACAAGTTCGCCACTCCGCTTTTGCCACTGACGAGCACCCTGCATTGCACGCATTTATCGCATCGCTCGGTCGCAACCTCAGTTGGGGGGATGGTCGCTTTTCGCTTCAAGTGGATGAGGAACAAAAAGTCGCCGCGCTGGTACGCGCGCTCGTACAGGAACGCGTGGATATTTACGGTGTGAATGTGGAAGTTCCCTCTCTGGAAAAAATCTTTATGCAGGATGATGATACCCATGTCTAGCAAAATGATTTTACTGATTTTGTCCACTGTCTTTGTCTATCGGATTATCTTCAAAAATGACGACTTGTGGACTCCCTCCACATGGCTCCTGATCGGAGTGATTACCGTGAACTTGATCATCATCGTCCGGAAGAAATGGACAGAACGCGGTGCAGGCGAGTAAACGAAAAAGACAGCTTTTATCCCGACATTTTTCCGGGACGAAGCTGTCTTTTTCGGCGCAACAGATCACATGAATGATAAGTAAGACGGCAGTTGATCGAGGCGCTCAATCACGGCCAGCGGCTTGTGGTCTGTGGTCGCCGTCTTTCCTTTCGGGTTGAGCCAGATCGCGCTAAAGCCGGCATCGATGGCTCCGGCGACATCTGCTTCCCACGTATCGCCGACAAACAAAACTTCGCCGCTCGCTGCTTCCAGCCGTTCCCGTGCCGTGGCATAAATGCGCGGGTCTGGCTTGTGATAGCCCAAAAGCTCGGAAATAATCACCCGATCTTGCGGAAAATAGGAGGACAACCCTAAACGTTCGAGTTTGATAAACGCCATATCAACCGGGCCGTTGGTGACGATGCCAAGCTTGTGCTGCTCCGCCAGCTGCGCAACGATTTGTTGCACGGATGGATCAGGCTGTACGGCATCGAGACACGCCGCCTGGTACGCACGCTGAAAATCGTCCACGTCCCGGGCTTCGATGATCCGGTTGAAATCAGCCATTGCCCTTTGCATCCGCAGTTGGCGATACTGCGTGAAATCGTATTTTTTCGCAATGACGTCGATCCACAGATCGTCACCGTGGCGACGCAGCGCCGAGAGCAGTCCGGCAGCATCCATGCCTGCTGTTAATGCATGAGTGGCAATCGTTTGCTGCATCCCCTGCTCCCAGCAAGCGGAAAAGTCAAACAGCGTATCGTCGAGATCAAACAGGATCGTACTGAATCGAGACAATGTAGGTCACTTCCTCTTCCATTTTTCCTCTAAATAATACCTGCGCAAGGCTCTGTCTTTTGCTAAGATCATTGTAACGGATTATGAGAGCCGCCATCACGTTTTTGGCATCATTTGCGAAAAAGGAGGAGGATTGACATGTCAGAAGAGAAGCTTGACCAGCTGCTGGAAGGAATGAATGAGCTTCGTTTGGTTACTCGCGCTCTTTTGGATCGAAAGGATAAAACAAACGCCAAACTGGATGCTTTGATAAAGGAAGTGCTGGAGCTAAGGGCACTGTTTCGGAGTTGAAACAAGATATCCCTGTGCTCAAGCAGGATTAGCCTAGCTGATCGGCTTTTTCATCGCCGATTGCCGTACGATTTACTTCGCAGCTAACTCTTTTTCCAGAGCTTCTCTCAATTCCTCCGGCAGCAATATGGACCGCCTCGTGTTGGCATCGATCATCACCATCGTGACATCCGCATCGGCCACCAGCTCGTCATGTATGTTGAACAGCTCATGGCGAATCACGAAGCTTTTTTCTTTCACCCGCAGCGCTGTCGTAATCGCATAAACCTCTTCTCTCATCCGCAGCTCTTTGCGATAGTTGATATTGATATTCACGACCACAGGCATAATGGCCCGCCGCTTCAATTCATCGAGTGTAAATCCGAGCTGCCAGATCCAGTCAAAACGCGCCCACTCCATATACTCCAAATACTTGGCATTATTCACATGACCGATTACATCAATATCCGTAGACTGCACGGTAAACGCAAAGCGATGGGCCATTTTCTCTCACTCCTTGGCTGTTGTTTTCTTTAGTATAACGAAAATCGGCAACTGAGTGAACATTCATTCAAAATTTTCCGAATGATCACGCTGTTCTTTCCCGTTGATTCTCCTATAATAAAAGAAAGGACAAGCGCCTATTACGGTACGTGAAAGGATGGTTCCATGTTCGAGCAAGAATTGCTGCCTTCTCTGCAAACAGCCCGTTCCCGCTATTTGAACACACTTTCGAACCTTAAGGCTGACGAGCTGCCATTGAAGCTCGCTCCCGAATCAAACTCCATTGGCTTTTTGATTCGCCATATCGCCGAGGTCGAATTTCGCTTCTGTACCATGTTTTTTGCGCGTCCGCTTCCTGATTATATCTCCTCTCTGGCCACGATTGGTCCAGTCAAGGACGAAGGCAATTTTACTGATATGAATGGGCTTTTAGCTATTTGCGAGGCGTCTTACGATTATCTCGTCGATGCTTTGACCACTCTGCCACAGGTTGCCTGGGATGTGGCATGCGAAGCTCCCATCGGCACGCTGACTCCCCGTCAGGCTCTCGGTCGCCTGATTTATCATATGGGGTATCATGGCGGACAAATCGGCCTGATTCGCAAATACGGCGGCGCAAGATGACCTTGTCCTTTTCCGGAAAACAACTCGTCATCCGCGAGATGCAGCGTGCTGAGCTGCCGTACGTGCTCGATATGTACAACAGCAATCCACAGTACAACTTGCTGCGCTCCCGTACCGACACCATGAGCCTTTCCGAGTTGGAAGCGGAGTACCATTCTGCGCTGGCGATCCCCCATGGCTATTGGCTCCTGCTGACGGTAAAGGAAGCTCCCGTCGGTGTGATGCACGTCGTCCTCTCCAGCGAGCACGATGCGAAAAGCTGGGTCAGTTTGCTCGTTCTGCATGCGTCCTGGCAACGAAAAGGGCTGGGAACAGAAGCGGTGAAGCTGTTTGAAGACTTTTGCCTATTGCGCGGCACCAAACACATTCACCATGGTATTATCGCGTACAATGAACCAGCGCTGCTTTTTTGGGGCAAGCTTGGCTACGAGCAGTATCGTCAAGTAGAAGCACCTGTCGGGCAGTTGACACAGCCTGTCCTGCTGGTCGCCAAATGGCTTGAAGCTTGAACTCTCATCCCGCTAACAAGGAGGTGAATCACAATGAAGCGCCACCTGTATGAATGTGATGTGCCTGTCCTCGCCTAGTCGGTGAGGAAGCGTCTTTTTTCCTGCCTCCCGGCTATACAAGCCTATTTGTACGGATCAGATCATTCCGGGAGGGATTGTTGTTATGTCGTATTCACCATGGAAACAGTCATTGCTTGGCGCCATCTGCCTGACACTTGCGGCAGCGATTTGGGGCGGCGTGTATGTCGTGAGCAAAGTCGTACTGGAAGTCATTCCGCCGTTTACTTTGTTGATCCTGCGATTCGGCATCGCTTTGCTCGTGTTGGGAGCATTCGCTTTGGCCCGCAAGGAAGTCGTTCAGAAAAGAGATTATCCGTTGCTCATGGGCATTGCTTTTGTCGGGGTCACGATCTCGATTGCAGCCCAATTTCTCGGCACCAAGCTCTCTACGGCGCATATGGGCGCCCTGATTACTTCCGCGTCTCCAGCTTTTATTGCGATTTTTGCCGTCTGGCTGCTGAAAGAAAGCATTCACTTCAAGCAAGCCGCCGGAATCGTGCTTGCAACGGTTGGCGTGATCATCGTAATCGGTGTGCCAGATCAGGCGGATGCCCAATCGTCATTGACGGGAAACCTGATTCTGTTGGTCGCAGCTGTAAGCTGGGGGCTGTACACCGTCCTTAGCAAAAAAGCGACGCAGCGTTATTCCTCGCTGCTTGTCACAACGTATGTCGCTTTGTTCGGGCTCGTCTTCACAAGTCCTGTCATGCTCTGGGAGCTATCTGTCACCCCGATATCGTGGCAATTTGGCTGGGAGATTTGGGGGGGCATCCTGTATATCGGGCTAATCTCGACTGCCGGAGCGTTTTATTTGTGGAACAAGGGCTTTGAGCTTATGCAAGCTGGCAGTGGCGCAGGCTTCTTTTTCGTCCAGCCGATTGTCGGAGCTTTTCTCGGCTGGCTGTTGCTCCACGAACACCTGGGCACCAGCTTTTTCGTTGGAGCTGCCTTCATTTTTCTCGGCGTAGCCTTGTCCAATCTGCGCAAGCGCACTGCCACTGAAGCCGCCGATTTAGCGAAAAGATCATAAACAAACGCGAAAAAGGACAGCTGGCAACTCGCTCGCTGTCCTTTTTTCCATGCCGCTACGGGCAAAAATGTTGCGTAACCTTCGCTCTTCCCTCAGCCATATCGACCGTGGCTCTCGCTCCATTGACAAACGTCATTTGCGGAGGCATATGTCCGCAATCAATATCGTACAAAATCGGGATTCGCAGCTCATCCGCCAGCTCCTGGTACACGTCCTCTGCTGTATAGCCCTGAACAGCGTGATTCGCTGCACTGCGTCCAAACATGATCCCGGCACAGTGAGCGAACCAGCCTGCCAGCTTCATCTGGACAAGCGATCTGCGCAAGTCGGCAGCCGACAATTCACAGTTTTCCAAATACCACAGCAGTTGTTCATTTTGAATCATCGCTTGTTGAAACCGCGCTACATCCCCGTAAGGTGTTCCGATCACATGCCGGATCGTGTCTATGCAACCGCCAAGCAGCCTCCCCGTCACATGTACTGGCTCTGATTCGGTCGTTTTCCAACGAGTCGGCTCAGTAAGGTGAAACACATAAGGTGATGGATTGTCGTGCTGCCACTCTGCCTGGTAGTATTCGGACGCCTCTTGTACAACCTGCTCGCCTGTTTTGGTCGAAAGTACAGCCTCCCATTGGGCTGTCGTCGCATCCATGCTCTCCCCGCGCAAGTCGATCAGATTGGTGCCATGAGCCGTGGCTACACCCGTTTTCAATGTAATCGCAAGCAACAACAGACTGATATCGGAATAGCCAAGCACCCATTTGGCCGGAAATGCTTCAAAATCGAGCTGATCGAGAATTTCAATCAACAGTTCGCCACCCCATGGAGGGATGATCAGATCGATGTTTTCGTCGCGAAGCATGGCATTAAATTCTGCTGCGCGGATGGCTGCATCAGCCGACCTTGCTTTTTGCTGCGTCCATGCTGTGTCTTTGCAAACGGTTGAATAGCCCCGTTCCTCCGCTCGTTTGCAGGCAAGTGTAAGCAGTTCATGCAATTCAGCCGGCACCCCGGACGATGGAGCCGTTACGCCGATTGTGCTGCCTTTTTTCAAGACCGGATATGTAATCACAATGTTCCCCCCTCGCCTTTTTTCCATTTTATCGTAAAATCAGACAAAAAGCAGATGGATATGGATGACGCGCTTTGCTCCCTGACCATTTGAAAAGCCGACTGCTATCCATGTTGGAACAACACCCAGTGAAAGAAAAACGATCTCGAAAAACGGATTTTCTCCAATACATATGCGTGTATCGAAACCAGCTAGGCTGTGCAGAAAAAAGGGTTACTCCACTTTTGATGGAGTAGCCCTTTACGCGTGCGCTATAGTGACCCATGCTGGACGCTCTTTCTCCGCCGGATGATTCCCGTTCAGCCAGATCAGATGCCACAGCAAAAAAAATAGCTGCCGAGACTTTCTCGACAGCCGGGACAGCACGGAGCCGTCAACCATTTATATAAAACGGGAGGGAAGTAGAGGAGTTTCAACAAACATTACAAACGTGATTCCAGTTGGCGAATCGAATCGTTACTGCTTGCTCGTATCAGTTGATGTAGACTGATCGGCTGATCCGCTGTTTTCCGTTCCTGTCGTTCCAGCAGCGCCTGCGTCAGACTTGCTGTCTGAGCTGTTGCTGTCAGCCGCTGGTGCGTCAGATGACGTGCTTGTGCTATCCGAGCCGCCTGTTGTCGCATCAGAGCTGTTGCTCGATGCATCAGACGTCGATTTGTCCTCCGAAACCGAGTTGTCACTCGATTGTCCATCACCTGTAGCTGGTGTCGTTTGACTGGTGCCTTCTTGTTGTGTCGCTGGTTCAGGCGTCCCTGTTGTGCTGGAGCAGGCAACCAGGCTTCCAGACAGGAGTAATGCGACAGCTGCAATGGAAATCCATTTTTTATTCATGCTCATTCTCCTTTCATCCTTGGCTTCGTGACCTTCTCGCCGTCACAAGAACATCGTAACGGGCAAAGATAACCATTCTGTAAGGAGAATAGGAAAAAACCATGATCTAATTATGAAAAAAGTATGACCATGACCGCAAGCAGCGTCATGGTCCCTGTTTGACGAGCGATACGGGCGATACCGGCATGATCGGCAACAAAATAGTAAAGGTGCTGCCTTCCCCCGGCACACTTTCCACGCGACACACGCCATCGTGCAGCTCTACCAGCTCTTTGACGATGGCAAGTCCAAGCCCTGTACCTTTATTGTTTTTGGAGCGACCGCGATCCACCTTGAAAAATCGCTCCCAAATCCGGTCGAGATCGTCCGCAGCAATCCCCATCCCCGTATCCTGCACCTGGATGCGCATCCATTGCTCCTGCAGCCCGGCGGTCATCCGGATTTCGCCAGCCGTAGTGAATTTCAGCGCATTTTTCACGAGGTTCTTCAAAATTTGCGCGACCCGATCCTTGTCCGCGTAGATGCGCGGCAGCTCCGCTTCGGCCTCGACTACCAGTTGAAGCCCTTTTTCTTCCGCCTCTTGCCGGAATGAAAAAGCTACGCGGTTCATGACCTCTGCCACATCGACCGGGAACTTGGCGAGATTGACCTCGTTGTTCTCCAGCTTCATCAAATCCATCAAGTCGTCGACCAGACGATTCACCTGCATCGTCTCCGAGTACATGACGGCGTAATACTTTTGCCGCGCTTCCTCATCTTCTACCAGTCCGTCCTGCAATGCCTCCAAAAATCCTTGCATCGCCGTCAGCGGCGTGCGCAGCTCATGCGACACATTGGCGAGAAAGTCGTTGCGCACCTGTTCCAGATGGTGCCGCTCCTGTTCGACCTTTTCCAGCTTTTCCGCCATCGTGTTGATCGTGTGAGCCAAATCGCCGATTTCATCGTGCGTATCGACCTGGACGCGCTCTGCGTAATTGCCCCTGCCGATCTCCGCAGCCGTCCGCTCAATCGTGCGCAACGGGCGGGAAATCGACCAGGACAAGTAGGAAACCATCGCCGTAGACAGCACAACGCCGAACAGCGTAGCCCATAAAATCGACTCGCGCATTTGCCCGAACGTTTTCTCGATCCCTTCGATTGGAGCATGCAGGATGATTCCCCCGTACACCTGCTCCCCCTCGCCCCACGGCACAGAGACTGAGAGCATCGGGTCCTCCAGTCCTTCGATTTTCAATTCCGTGACCGCATTTTTGCCTTTCAGCACGTTGTCTGCGATGGAGACAGCGACCGACTTTCCGGTGAAAACTTCGTCCTTCATCGAAGTCGCGACAATTTTCCCCTCTTTGTTGAACAGCCATATCCGGGTGTCAAACGATTCGTCGAGCATCGCCAGCTTGTCCAGCAACTCCTTGTTCACCCGATTGCTGTCGTGAATCGCGACGTTGACCTTTTTCGCCATCCGCAGCAATTCTTCTTCCTTGGAATTGTAAATGTACTCCCTCGCAAAAAAGGAGAGCAGGATGCCGGAAATGCCCAGTCCGACAAGCACAGTAGCCAAAAAGCTGAACAGCAGACGGCGGAAAATGCTTTTGGAAGTGCCCAGCATCAGCTCTCCACCCCAAACTTGTAGCCGATCCCCCAGACTGTGTGGATGCACTCATACGGGAGATTTTCCAGCCGTTGTCTGATCTTTTTGATATGAACGTCGATGGTGCGGACGTCTCCGAAATAATCGAAGCCCCACACTTGTTCGAGAAGTTGCTCGCGCGACCATACGCTGCCTGGCGATTTAACCAGCTGCACGAGCAAATCAAATTCTTTCGGGCGAAAGCTGACCTTTTCTCCCGCGACGATGACCTCCCGCTTGTCCAGGTCAATCGTCAACTGCTCAAAGCTGAAAATGCGCGGCGCATCCTCCTCGACCTTCGGCTTTGGCTGCAGGCGGCGCATGATCGCCCTGATTCGCGCCACCAGTTCGCGCGGGCTGAACGGCTTGGTCACATAGTCGTCCGCTCCCAGCTCCAGACCGAGCACACGGTCAAATTCCTCATCTTTTGCCGTCAGCATAATAATCGGCGTATCCCATTTTTTGCGAATTTCCCGACACGCCTCAAAACCGTCCATTTGCGGCATCATGACATCCAGAATCAAAACATCGGGTTGTTCCGTCTCTACAAGGGCAAGAGCTTCCCGTCCATCCTTGGCGACGACAAGCTCGAACTGTTGTTTTTCAAAATAAAGGCGAATGATTTCGCGTACATTTGGATCGTCATCAGCTACGAGGACCTTCATTTGGGCCATGGCTAACAACCTCCTTTCCTTTGAACGGCATAGGAAAAAGGTGCCGTTGCAGACGCTACAGCTTTTTCCCATGGTAACACAGATCATCCTCGTTGTGGACGGATAGAAGTCCTAACTGTCCGGGAATAGCAGGAAGTGAACAAGCGACAAAAAACGCGCCAGACCCTTTTGCAAGGCGGCGCGTCGTCTTTTCTTCATCTGATCGATCGGCAAAGCAAAGCCTACACCTTGCCCAGTTTTTGCTCCAACACTTTTTGTCCGTCTTTGCGACCGGGACGCAAGCTGCCCCATAGATAGCCGATCAGCCCTCCGGCGATGGCAGGAAGCAGCCAGCCGATCCCTTCCTTGTGCAGCGGCAAATGCTCCAAAATCGGCGCGAGCGCCGCGATCTTGATGCCAGCCTGCGCAAATCCATCCAACAAACTGACCACCGTTGTGGCAATAATCGCCCCCTGGTAAACAGCGGCGTAGCCTTTGAATGATTTGTGGAAAAACGATACGAGCATCAAGACAATCGCCAGCGGATAAATCGCCATGAGTACCGGAACGGATATCGCGATCAGCTGCGTCAGCCCTACATTGGCAACAGCCGCGCTGAACACACTCAAAATGATTGCCATTGTCTTGTAGGAAACACCCGGGATATGCTGGGAGAAAAAGCGGCTGCATGCCGTCACCAGCCCGACAGAAGTCGTCAGGCAAGCGAGTGATACCGCGCCGCCGAGCAACAGATTGCCGAGCGGACCAAACAGATGCTGGACAGCGCCCGTCAAAATTTGTCCGCCATTATCGGACTGTCCCAATGAATAGCTGGTCGCCCCCATGTATCCCAGCGCCAGGTAGACAAGCCCCAAGCCGATCGCTGCAATGACAGCCGCCTTGATGGTCGACCATGTCAGCTTTTTCGGGTCAGTGATGCCCTTTTCCCTTACAGCAGCAGTGACGACGATACCGAATACCATCGCGGCCAACGCATCCAGCGTAAGATAGCCTTCGACAAACCCTTTGAAAAAGGCGGTATGCTGGTAATCTCCCGTCGCCACTCCTACCTCGCCCATCGGTTGAAGGAGCGATTTGAAAAACATGATGCCAATAATGATCAGCAAAGCAGGAGTCAGAACTTTCCCAATTCGGTCTACAAGCTTGCTCGGATTCAATGCCAGCCAAAACGTGATCGCAAAATAAACAATCGTGGTCACAAGCAGCGGAAGCGGGCTTCCTTTTGCCGATTCAGACAAAAACGGCAGAACGCCCATTTCGTAAGTAACCGTACCTGTTCGCGGGATGGCCATGAATGGCCCGATCGACAAATACACAATAAACGTAAAGACGGTTGCAAACAGAGGATGAACTCTCCCTGCCAACGCTTGCAGATTGCCGCCGCCCAATCCTACGGCGATCACCCCGAGGAGCGGCAAGCCCACCCCGGTCACAATAAAGCCGAGCATGGCAATCCATACATTTTCACCCGCTGCCTGTCCAAGCGCTGGCGGGAAAATCATGTTTCCGGCTCCAAAAAACAAAGCAAACAGCATAAGTCCTACAGTAATGGTTTCTCTCTTTGTTAAATCTCTCATGTTACTCCCCACCATATTGTTGGTTTTTATAAAATTTTTATTAGTATAACTTAATTTTTCTTCATTTATCAACTGTAATTTGTTGAAAAGTAAAGAATTTTTCGTCAAAGGTGACAATTATTCCTCCCAGACCTCTTTGCGCTTGACGGCGCCTACCGCTTCCCAAATGTATAGAGAATATATGCTTCGCCACGGTTCCCAGCGTTCTCCCATGCGGCGAATTTCTTTCTCATCCGGCTTTGTATCTAGTTTATATACAAGCGAAATCCCGTTGCGCAGTCCGATATCGGCGGCGGGCAGCAAATTGGGACGGCCCATTCCGAACATCAAGAGACACTCCACTGTCCAGCGGCCAATTCCGCGCAAGGCAGTCAGATGAGCCACAACTTCCTCGTCTTCCATCGCCCACAGCCGCTCCAGCTCCACGGTTCCATCGACAATCGCACGCGCGTAGTCGATGATATACTCCGCTTTGCGCTGGCTGAACTGCAAGGGACGCAAATCTTCCACAGCGAGCCTGGCGACTGCTTCCGCGGTAGGAAAAGCGAGAAACTTCACCCCGCGCTCGTCCACGACCTCATCGCCTGCCAATGCCAGCAACCGTTGCGTCAAATTCGCCGCGAAGGTCAGATTGATTTGTTGACCGATAATCGTTTTGACCATCGACTGGAACAGATCGGAGTCGTGCATCAAGCGCAGGCCGCGAAACCGTTTGACAAGAACAGCCAGTTCAGCTTCTTCCTGCATTTGTTCATAAATCGGCAAAAGGTCGAGGTCAGCGCAAAAAACGTGACGGATCGTGCGCACCAGCTCGTCTCGTTCCTCTGCTGACAAAGCCGAAGTCGTCCCGACCTGCAAGACTGGCTGATCGATACTTCCCACAAATTGCAAGCTGGTCAAAACCGGGCGTGACCCGACCCGAAAAACGCGCCTGAGCAGATTGTTTTCTGCTTGTACTTCCAGTTGGGGATCAGGATGAGTTTGCAGCCGTTGAAAAAGTCGTTCGAAGGAGTACGGAGGCATAAGCGGGATCTGGAATGCGTGCACGAAAATAACCCCTTTCACTCAAAGGCAGATTCTTGGCTTCATCCTAACACAAAACACCCCTGAAAAGCTCCAGGGGTGTGGTTCACGCGTTGTATGCGGTTTACTTCGAGAACATTCCTTTGAGCACGAACTTCACGTTTGCCGGGCTTTCTGCCAGACGACGCATGAAGTAGCCGTACCAGTCATTTCCGTATGGCACGTATACGCGCATTTTGTAGCCTTCGCGAGCCAGGTCGATCTGGGATTGCGTGCGGATACCGTACAGCATTTGGAACTCAAACTGTGTACGCGGAATGTTGTATTCTTTTTCCAGTTGTTTGACATAAGCGATAATGTTGTCGTCGTGTGTGGCTACGGCAGCATATCCGCCATTCAGCAGGTGTTGCTTGATGATTTTTTTGTAGTTCTCATCTACATCCGGCTTGTTCGGGTAAGCGACTTCCGCGGACTCTTTGTAAGCGCCTTTTACCAGACGGAAGTTCACCTTTTTGTCTTTCAGGCTGTCGATATCATCGGAAGCCTTGTACAGGTAAGCTTGAATAACCGTTCCGACATTGTCGTATTCTTCCAGCAGCTCATTCAGGATTTCCATCGTCACATGGTTGTGTGCGTAATCTTCCATGTCGATCCGCACGAACAAGTTGCCGTTTTTCTTCGCTGCATCGAGGATGCGTCTCATGTTTGTCATGCACAGCTCGCGGCTGATATCCAGACCGAGCGAAGTCATTTTCAGCGACAGGTTGCAATCGACACCGGATTGGTGAATCGCTTCCAATGTTTTGATGCAGTAGTCAGCTGACTCGTTTGCTTCTTCCAGGCTGAAAACAAATTCACCCAAGTGGTCGAGTGTGCAAACAAGACCTTGCTGGTTCAACTTGCGTACAGCAGCGATTGCTTCTGCAATCGTGACACCGGATACAAAACGGCTGGCCCCGAAGCGCAGACCCCATTTTTTCGCAGCCGCATTCATCGCTTTATTTTTGGATAAGAATAAGAAAAAATCCTTCATAGCTTGTTCCATCGTTGACTGTCTCCTCCTCAACGTACTCTGCATCATTTGTACTAGCATAAACCGTGCCAACACAGCCTGGTTCCGTGATATCTTGACTTTGCCAATCATGATGGAGCACGACTGCTGTACATACACTTCAACACATATGTACATTTCGTGTCTATTCTTGTACACTTCTGATTAGTTACAATTACTGACGGGTAAGGGCTAAGCAGATGACCAGTCCCTTTTACCTGTTAGTGTGGATAGGAAGTGACGATTTGAAACCTCTATTCTCACTGGATAGTGTTGTCTCGGACTTGGCAATTCCAGTCAATCCTCTTGATATTAAAATACGCGAAGGCGAAAAGGAGGGTGTATGGCGCGACGGCGAGCGTGATGTAGCGGTGATTTGTGTTCCCGCGACCGCGACGCTTGCCCAGTGTCTGGAACATATCCGCCTGGCACTCGCCACTACTCCCACGCCCACATTGGTCACGGTCGATAGGGAACGACGGGCAACAGGCATTGTTTTGCCGAATCAATTGCTGGCCGCCTTTGTCAATTTGACGCAAAACCAGTCTGTCCTGCTCAGCACCTTGATGGACACGATGAGCGAAGCCATTACGATCGTCGACTCCAACAATATCGTCCAGTATTGGAACCGGGCCGCTGAAACCATTTACGAGATCGACCGGGATCAAGTGCTTGGCACCTCGCTTGACGAGCACTTTGCCAGCGAGTCCATCCGCCTTTTGGACGCCTTGCGCCAGGGCACGTCTGTTCAACGGGTGTACCATATTCCTCGCCCGGACAGCCACGTCCTGATCAATGCCGCACCGATTCGCCAGGATGGGCAGATCATCGGGGCGATCTCGATTGAACAGGATATTACCGAGCTTGTCCGGCTGAATGAGGAGCTGGCGCACACGACCGCCCACCTGCACAACTTGCAGCAGGAAATGAGCCGATTTCAGGCGGCGGATGATCCTTTTTACGTGATCAAAGGGCATTCCGCTTCCATTCAGGCCGCCATCAGCTCTGCGAAAAAGGTCGCCCAAACCGACGCCACCGTGCTGATTTACGGCGAAAGCGGCGTGGGCAAAGAGCTGTTTGCCAAAGCGATTCACCAAGCCAGCAGACGGCGGGAGAAGCCTTTTGTCGCCATCAACTGCGGAGCGATTCCGGCAGCGCTGTTTGAAAGCGAGCTGTTCGGCTACCAGGGGGGCGCTTTTACCGGAGCGGAGAAAAAAGGCAAGCCAGGCAAGCTGGAGCTGGCCCATGGCGGCACGCTTTTCCTCGACGAAATCGGGGAGCTTCCGCTGGAGCTGCAAGTCAAGCTGCTCCGCGCCCTGCAGGAGCGGCAATTTTACCGCGTAGGGGGAACCGAGCCGATCACCGTCAACACCCGCATCGTAGCAGCAACCAACCGCCAACTGGAACAGATGGTGTCAGACGGCCGTTTTCGCGAAGACTTGTATTATCGGCTCAACGTCTTTTCGCTGGAAATTCCCCCGCTGCGCGCCAGACGCGAAGATTTGCCGGAGCTTGTCCAAATCTTCATCCACGAGTATTCCGTCGTGCATGAGCAAGCCGTGCCGCGCATCGCGTCAGAGGTGATGCAGGCTTTGTTCGACTACAGCTGGCCAGGCAATATTCGGCAGTTGCGGAATGTCATTGAACGCCTGTCGATCCTGCAAGAAAACGGCGTCATCTCCCCGGAGCATTTGCCAAGCGCGATTCGCTCCCAGCATGAAGAGATTCCTCCCGCTGCTTTTGCGTCCATAAACAGTACGTACAGCGCCCCGGCAGCAACGCGTCCTGTGCACGTCCCGGCAAATCCGTTGGCGATGCATCATCCCCCCGGACAGACGGAAAAAGAGCGCGTGATCGCAGCTCTGGAACGCACGTACGGAAACAAAAAGGCGGCAGCCGAGCTGCTCGGCATCTCACGGGGCACCCTTTACAATAAGATGAAGAAATACGGTCTTGATGAGGAGTCGTTCAGATGGAATTGATCTCATGGCAGGATGACCAGCTTGCAGTTCGTTACGGCGGGGAAAACGTTGTTCTTTTGCCAAAAGAATACACCTTGCTGAAATACATGTACAGCTGGAAAAACCGGACCTTCAGCCGGGAAAATTTGCTCGACGCCGTATGGCCGCTGGAAAATCCGACAGACCGGACGATTGACGACCACATTTATCGGCTGCGCAAAAAGCTGCAAAAATGGTCCCATCTATTCACCATCGACACAGTGCGAGGGGTAGGCTACCGCCTGACATGGAAGCAGCATCAGCCGCCGCCCCAGCTCCATGCTTTGAACGAAAACTTTTCCGATCACATCCGGCAAATGCTGTCCACCTACCATGGAATGGGGATGGGCGCAGCCCTACAGACTCTCGCAGCCAATCAAGAAATTCTCGGATTTCAGCTGGACCCTTTTTACGCCATGTACATCCGCTTTGTCGTCGGGGATTTTGCCTGGTTTATCGAGGACACGGATTCACCGATGAGCGAAAAGCTGTTTTATTTGTTTCACCTCTACCACATGACGGAAATGGATGGGCGCAAAACGATCCATGTGTTTCAGGAGGTAGGGAAAAGACAAGCGGAGATGCCGGAAATATTTCGCGACGAAATACAAATCAACGCCGTCGCCCTCTACATCCAGGCGGGTGAAGAACAGCTTGCCAGAGAGCAGGCGGTCCGCGCGCGAAAAATCGTGGAACAAATGGATTCGGAAAGCTTCACGCTTTTTTTGTTGGCAGAGGAAGCTTGGATGGAGCTTTTGTCCGATTCAGTTGAGATAGCCGAGAGCAAGCTGGCGAGAGCTTCTGTCATTTTGCAAAAGGTTCCGATGCAACGGGAGCTGGGCAGCTTCAAAGTGCTGCAAGGCTTCTGCCAATATCACCGTCAAGAGACAGCTCAAGCGAGGCGGCTGGTCGATGAAGGTGTCGAAGTCATCCGGTCCACCCAATTTGTCCCGCACCTGATTTACGCCGTACACAACATTCTGCTGTTTTTCCGCCGCTTCCCCTGCGATGCCAAATGGGAGAGCCGCTATCAGAAAATGTGGGACGATTTATCCTCGCAATACCAATTCGAGCAGTTGAAAAAGTCGATCATCCACAAACTGTCCGTCCGCTTTTGATAATCCTCTGACAAATCCCTTTTATCATCAAATCAGCACGATGCGATGGAGGGATTTTTTTGTTACAGAAAAACAAGGCGTTTCGGACACTGCTTACTGCGTACGGTCTTTCCACGCTGGGAGACTGGTTCGATTTTATTGCTGTCGCCATTTTTTTGGGCTACGTCTGGGAGGCCGATCCGATGACGATGGCTCTCTTGCCGATTGCGTATGCTGCTCCCGGTATTGTGCTCGGACAATTTGCTGGAGTGCTGGCTGATCGGGTGCACAAAGTCCGGATGATCATGACGGCCAACATGGTTCAGGCCAGCCTCACCTTGCTTTTGCTCGCCATGCCTGACCCGCTGTCGTTTCTGCTCGTCATCGCCCTGCGCTCCTGCGCTTCCGTCTTCAACGATCCTGCCCACCAGACATTGACGCGGCAAATTGTTTCTCCTGAACATCTGCTGCGGGCAGCTTCCTTGAACGGAGGCATTTATCAAACCGCCAAGCTGATCGGGCCGTTGATCGGCGGGACGATCGCCGCGATCCTGACACCCGCGATTTGTCTCATGATCAACGCCGCGAGCTATGTCGTCTCTACTTTGCTCATGCTGACGATTCGCAATGTGGAGAGACGCCTTCCCAAATCCGCCTCGGACTCGGGAGAAAAAGCCGTTTCGCTTCGCGTCGCCTGGCAGGAAGGCTGGGCTGTCTTTTTGCAAAATCGGGTCTTGCTCGTAAGCGCGCTTTTTTCGCTGCTCGCCATGATGGCGATTCAATTGGCAGACGCGCAGCTTCCTGTCATCTTCCGCGAAAAGGTGCCGAATCGTCCGGAGATCGTCGGCTACTCGGTCAGTGTCATCGGACTCGGTGCGCTTTTGACGATCACATGGCTGCATCGGCTGGGCCAGATTCGCTCGTACGGCTGGGTGCTTGGCGGCGGCGTTCTGCTGATTGGCATCTGCTTTTCCTGGATCGGCCTCTTCCAGCCAGGGTCGGCCATCTACTGGCTGCTGCTGGCTTCGTTGCTCGCCGGCATCGGGACAGGGTTGACTTCCGTAGGGCTGAACTACCTCATTCAAAAAGAAACGCCCATACACGCACTCGGACGCGTACGGGGCATTATTGATTCGCTTTCCAGCGTGACATTTATCGTCGCACCGCTCATGGGCGGCGGTTTGATGACCTGGCTCGGTCCGGCGAAAAGCTTTTTATGGATAGGCTTGCTCGTCGCAGCTGTCGGGGGAATTGCCATTGTGCTGCAACGCTGGATTTGGGGAAATCGGGCAGCAAATTCTTCTCCTGCCTCTTCTCGACAAGCGGGATAACTTCGTTTAGGCCCTGACCGTCGTCAGCAAAATAATCATCGCAAACCCGTTCGTATCTTGCCGTTGATCCTTTGCCAGCAACAACAGGTTCAAAGAGGTCGGCATCCCGAACATCAGGATCATCACCGCTCTCTCTACTGGATTCTCGCTCATCCACATGGCGAGCGGCCAGGCGATCAGGACAGGCAAGACCAGCCAAACCGAAGTAACCGACATTCGCCAAAGTAGCAGCGAGCACATTCCATTTTAGCATGTCATCCCGCCAGCCCAGTCGTCCGGCCACCAGCCTCAACAGCCCGTATACGAGCAGCGTCGTCATGAAAAAATGCAGAACAATGACAGCCAGCGATTGCACTGACACTTCCGAGTGAACAAATGACTGAAAGATCAGGATCGGAATGAGGTAGTAACGAATGGGAAGCCGTTGTCAATTGCAAAAAAAAATTGGTCCCGCTGACCAATTCACGAAATGAGTTATTCGATTTTCACTTTTCGGCGCTCCTCAATCTGCCTGTGCAAAATGTATTTGCGCAAATTGTGGAAATGTCGCGCGTTGATCCCTTTGATCGTGCAGCCGTAAAAATAATGCGGCGCTTCAATCCGCTCATGAATAATTTGCAACTCGGAGATTACGACCCCATCCGGTCTGTTGCGCCCGTACAACTCAAAGGAAAAGACAAGCGCCTGCTCGACGGGAACAGGTTTGTCCGCCCGAAATGCCAGTCCGCCCAGGCTCAGGTTCACCAAATACACCATTTGGCTGTATACGGAAAAAAACGAATCCGGCTCTTGGGTCGGATATTGAATCCAGCCCTTCACTTCCATATCGAAGCGGGGATAGCGCCTGCGTTGCTCGCGAAACTCGCTGGCCGTTGGCGAATGGAACAAAAACAGCCGATTTTTGTCCCGCGCCACGACGACTGCTTCAAAGTTGCTGATGGTTTCATAATCAGCGGTCAACAGACATGGAATCTGATCACCGACCGTCACATCCAAGTGTTGGGGGAAGACCGCTTCGATTAAATCTCCTTCTTCGTATGTCACGTGGCCTTCCACCAATTGATTCCCTTTTCTAATTTGTATAATGCTTTCCATCTACGTTCTCCACCACTTCGTACAAAAATTTACTAGGTTTTCCGGAATCTTTCCCTGGATGCTTTTCGCGGAAAATAAGGTATAATGGGAACATTGACAGATAGGAGGTTACAAACCGATGAATCGTTATCAAATGGTAACACTGACTTTGGCATTTTGCGTAACCGCCTGTCTCATCGGAGTTGGCATTTCCATCGGGGAAAAAAGCCCCCTCGGTATCCTTGGTTGTATCGTTGTTGCCTTCTCATTGATGGGATTTGGCTTTTCGTACAAGCGCAAGCATATGCGCTAACCTCTTCTCCGTTATCGCCGTACAAGCAGGCTGTTCACGTAAAACAGGACAGAAGGCAGTCCTTTTGCCTGTTTCAGCAGCTGTCTAGCGATGGTATATATGTGTGGCTGGCTGCGGTTTACTTTGCGATCTGCCAGATAAAATGCGACCAACCCGTCCACGATCATACGGTGAAATGCAGGATTTGGCAAGCGTTTAACGCTTGCCTTTGCTTGTTTTATGAAAAACTGCAAGCGCTCCGTCGCTACCTGCTCGGATTCGTAATAGCTGACAAAATTCAAATCTCCGCCCAGTCTGTCTTCTTCCAGATCGATCAAGTAATCAAGCAAAATATGTAATCCGCAGAGCCAAGGAAAATACGCTTCGCTGACTGCCTCGATTGTTTCCTCGTTTACCTTTTCATCTGTCGCCAGGCAAAACAAAGCGAAAATCCCGATCGTCGAGCCAGTGACCGCCGCAAATTCTTGCCATTGCAAATAACTGAAGCGTTCCTTGTGATCGTCCCACCAATCGAGCAACGCTTTCTCACGCAAATGCTGCGCGATATGTTTGTGCACCTGCAAATCGCTGTACAGACAGGAGAAGGTCAGTACCTTGGATTGAATTTTGCTGTAAGCAGGCAGTTTGGCCGCATATCGTTGACAGGTTTGCACCAAGTCCGCCAAAAAGCCGCCATCATTCTTGTCTTCCCGATATAAATAGTAGTCCCGCAGAGGCGCGCCAGGCGTCAATGCATCCTGCATGGAATAATGCAGCTGACGAAAGTCCTCGGGGTCTAGTGACGTGCTTCGATCACACAAATTGTCCAAGTAGTCGCTGATCGTCTGATAAGCTACGATCAACGGCACAATCGTCTCCACGTAAGGAATGACCTGTGCGGCGTACACACATCCACCCTGACAGTGAAACTTTTTGGAGTTCATGCTGTCTTGCGCCTGTTTTCCCAGCTCAGGATTCGGAATGGCCTGCGCTTTTCGGTACCAAGCCGCAAACTCCCGCTCCAGAACAGGTTGAACGTGACGATAGACCCGGTATAGTAACTGCCATGGATTGCGTAGTTCGCTCACATGCTTCCCTCCCCAAACAACAATAGAAATATCTTACCACATTTGCATCCTCACTCCAAAAGTCACCCTTGCCATATCCTCGTCTTCTTTTTGCTTTTCTATGAAGGGAATGGATGAACTTTTTTTGTCTGAAAGCAAACGGAGGAAGCATGACAGCGCGAACTGACAATGCAGCAGCTTAACGCACAAAAGCACAGCGCTTTGAGCGACCCTCTTTTTCTAAATAGATAGACAATTGCGTCAGGCAATCCGCCTGCCTACTCTTCCACTCACCTACGTTGCCTTTCCTATTTTACTATATTTTTCAATGGGAATTTGCAGTTTTTTTAGTCAAGTGTTACAATTCTTTCCATTCTCTCGCCACAATAACAAAAAACCCTCTCTGGCGCTTGGCTTCGGCTTGAAGCAGTGCGCGCACCTGAGAGGGTTTCGCTTTATTAATCTTCCTCGTGACGAACGATTTTCGTCCACCCGTCTACTTGTTCCACCCGACGCTCTTTCATGAGCTTGCCAAGCGCACGTTTGAAGCTGGATTTGCTCATCTGGAACTTTTCGCGGATGATATCCGGTTCGGTACTGTCTGTATAAGGCATGGCTCCGTCCCGATTGATCAAATAGCGCAGCAGCTTGTCGGCATCTTCGCCGTACTGCACTTCTTTGCGTTCCTTCATGGAACCGTTCAGCCTGCCGTCTTCGCGCACATAACTGATGCGGCTGGTCACAGTCTGGCCCAAACGGAGTCGGCCAACCATCTCATCGCGGTGAATGAACAAAATATGCTCGTCCTCCGTCAGCAAAAACGCGCCTGCCGCTATGACTTTGTAGACCGTGCCTTCCACCTGCTTGTTCAGCATCTCTGCTCCTGCCATGGCGGCAATTTTGGTTACTTCATTTTCTGTCACAGGCTTGGCCAGCAGACGTCCGAGCTTGTCCTGTTTCAACGTAACGAGAATCTGATCCCGCGGGCGCGGCCACTCATCGCTCAGCTTGGGCAGGTCGTCGACGAACAGAAGCAAATCTTTTTTGATCCCGTTATCGAGGAAAACTCCCATGCGCGGGGAAATGTCCACAACTTCCAGCCAGCCATACTCGCCCATGCCGACATACGGCATATCCATCGTCGCGGCCAATCGATTCTCGTGGTCGTGGTACAAAAACACTTCCACCTCATCGTCCAAATGCAACCGTTCGTGCGCTTCCTTTTCGTGCAGGAAAACTTCGTCGTCGCCCGCGCGAAGGAAATAGCCGATCTCGGTCTTTCGCGCCACCTTCATTTCCAGTGTCATGCCCGCCTGCAAATTGCCAGTAGCAGCAGCAGCAACCTTCTGCGGCTCGCGTTTTGTCTTTTTGTACATGCTTCTTTCTTCCTCACTCTCTTCCTATATGCACACTAACTATACCCATCCCGGCCAGGAAAATACCACTACTTTTTTCTCGCGAGAACAAAGCTTCCGCCTAAAAAAAGGCAAGTCTCGTCTTCGCGAACATACATATGACAGTAAGACCCGGCTTGTACCCCGGTTTCATTTTGCCAACAGACAGGAGTGACCGCTATCCATGCTCGTACTTCTTGAACATATTTTTCTCGGGATTGTTCAAGGCTTGACTGAATTTTTGCCGATCTCCAGCACAGGCCACCTCGTCTTGTTCCGAAAGCTGTTTGGCATGCAGGAGGTCGGGCTGCTTTTTGACACGATGCTCCATTTCGGCACGCTGATCGCTGTCGTCATCGTGTTTTGGCCGCAAATCCGCTATATCGTCTTGAACCCGTTGTCCAAGCTGACCAAGCTGCTCGTGGTCGGAACGATCCCGACTGCGGCGATTGGCCTGTTGTTCGAGGACTATTTTGAAGAAATTTCCCGCAGCGGAATCACCATCGGCTGGGAGTTTCTCGCGACAGGGGCGATTCTTTGGGCTGTAGAGTCCATGCGGCGCGGCCAGCGAAAGTTCGACGACATCAGCTATGCGGATGCCCTGATCATCGGCACTTTGCAAGGAGCGGCGATTCTTCCCGCCATCTCCCGTTCCGGACTGACGATAGCCGGAGCGCTCATGCGCGGGATTGATCGGGCTGACGCTGCCCGCTTTTCCTTTTTGATTTCCTTGCCAGCCATCCTCGGGGCATGTGTGCTGCAAACAGCCAAGCTGGCGGCGGCGCCACTCCATACCGCCCTCCTGATCCCGATGCTCGTCGGAACAATCTGCGCCGGACTAGCCGGGTACGTCGCCATTCGCTGGATGCTGAAAATCATCAGCACAGGCTCGATGAAAGGCTTTGCCGTTTACGTCTGGGTACTGGGAGCACTGATTTTGGCGATGCAATATCTCGGCTGGTGAAGCCAAAAGGAAAAAAGCCGGCTGCGCCATAGCCGGCTTTTTATCTGCTCTCTTCCTTGTCAGGATAACGACTGGCGATCAGTTTGCCTACCAAAAGAATAATCCCGTAAAAAGCGGTCGCCAAAAGGGAAGTTGCCAGCCACGTAGCTGTTCCCAAGGCGAGATAAAGCAGCGCATGAGCGATAAAAATACCCACAAGCCATACCAGGATGTTCATCCTGTTCAAAAACGTCATCAAGCCGCGCAAGTGTCTTTGCACCTCCACCAATCCATTTACTACTGTTATAGCCGATGGAGGGAGGTTTTATCCCCTGATCTCTGTACCAGATCAAGGAGCCGGCACGATCACGGCAAATCCGGCCCGTTCCAATATTTCCGCCAGAACAGGAAGTGGCGTGTCTGCCACTTCCCGGTACATTTTCGGAGTGTGCAGATGTCCGGCGTGCGGGAAGTCTTCGGATAAGCTCGCCCGCAATTTTTTTCCGCTGTCATCTTCATCTGTAAACAAATACACTTCTTCCGCCGATTCTGCCTGGGCCAGAAGCTGTTCGCCTTTCTCCTGACTGTAGGAGCCAAACGTGCAAAAGATGGTCACAGGCTCGGCCAGTACGCGAAGCAATCGCTCCTTGTCTGTCTTCCCCTCCACGATGATGACACACTTCCCCATGCCATCCCCTCCTTTATCACTCAAGCATTTTCTTTCTATAGTATACCTTGCGCCTTTAGGAAAGACAGTCGCCCTGCGGGAAAATGTGGGGCGAGTAGTTATGCCGCAAGCTAGACATCGTAAATAAAGAAGCCACGTTATAAAGGGGGAACACGCGATGTCCAAATTCAAAAGCGCGAAAAACTTGAACCAAAAAGGATTGGCTGTCAGCGGACTGACCAGCAGCACGGTGGCGGATGATACGCATACCGAAAGCAACCAAGGCTCTTCCCAGCAACACAATCAGCACAATCGCGAAGACAACACCACACAAGGGTAACGGTGTAACGGCTTCTTCCACAGAAGCCGTTTTTCCATGCGTCCACGTTTGCCAAAAAAAGCACACCCGCTGGCTCCTTTACTTTCCTGCTCCGCCTTGCTACGCTAAGATCAAAACTTTCTGATTACGGAGCGATTACTTGTGGACCCATCGGCATCATTATGGAAGAATCCGTCTTTTTTGAAGCTGTGGCTGGCGCAATTGACTGCGAACATCGGCGACCAATGCTACAGTTTTGCTTTGCTCTGGTACTTGCTGCAAGCGACCAAGTCAGGGACGGCGCTCAGCTTGCTGGCCATACCGGAAATGGTGGCCGGACTGCTTTTTTACCTGATCGGCGGCGTGCTGGCTGATCGGTACAATCCGCGCCTGCTGATGGTCGGGGCCGACGTCGCCCGTATTTTTGTGGCGATCGGAGTTGGCATCATGGCCGCCATGGGCATCGAGCAGTTTTCCTTTTTTCTGGTCGCGCAATTTTTACTCGGCTTGTTCTCCAGCCTGTTTCAACCAGCCCGCACTGTCGCGCTGAAAACCGTCGTGTCACTCGAACAGCTTGGACGCGCGAATGCCATCCTGGACACGACTTTTCGCACCGTTCGGATCGCAGCGCCGATGACAATCGGACTTATCGCTTCCATCGTTCCGCTTTCCGCTCTGTTTTTTGTCAACGCTACGAGCTACTTGCTGTCTGTCGTTTTCTTGTATGCGATTCGCGTCTCTTTGACCGATACGCGGAACGGTCCGGCTGCCAAAATGACTCCCGGACAGTATGTGCGCGATATTGCCACAGGCGTGCGAGAGTTGAAAAAAAGCCGGATGTTGTTCCTGATTTTGCTGTTTAGCAACATGGGCTTTCTCGTCTGGCAAGTTTGCTACAGCGTCGGCTTTCCTTTTCTGGCCGAGCGCATGCAACAAGGCAACGGCAGTACGCTCGCGATGCTGATGGGCTTTTACGGGGTGGGCAATCTGCTCGGCAGCCTCTACATGTCCCGTGCGTACTACACGAAGTACCTGCTTGTCATCATGATCGGCTGGACGTTGCAAGCTGGCGGGTTCATGCTGCTCGCCGCTGGCGGGGCGATGCACTGGGTCGCTTTTCTCGGAGCCGCAGTAGCCGGGGTCGGCGGACCGTTTATCGGCATCCCGACCGTCACGGCCATTCAGGTCAAGGCGGGAGCGAGTACAGGAAAAATTTTCTCGATCAACATGCTTTTCTTTACCTTTTTCTCCATGCTGTCCAGCAGTCTCGGGGCCATATGGCTTGGCAGCTGGCCCGTTGAACAACTGTTTTTCGCGAGCAGCCTGTTCCTCGTCGTCATGTCTGCTGCAGGCTTTGCCATCATCAAACGAACATCCCGTGAGCAACACCAATCCGCTTCGCTATGAATGCGCGATTGGTGTTTTTCTTTGTGAAAAAACAATTGCATTTCCAATTTTCACGTCATATAATCTGACATAAATAAAAATTATGTTAGATTATCTAACACGAAAAGGAGTGGAATGAATGGAACCGACTCTCACTGAACTCTCGTCCGCCATTGATGCCACATGGGTCATGATCTCAGCCATCCTCGTCATTCTCATGCAGGTAGGTTTCGCCCTGCTTGAGGCTGGCTCGACCCGGATGAAAAACGCAGGCCATGTGGCAGGCAAAACCGTCCTCACCTTCGGCATTTGCTCCCTTGCTTTTTGGGCATTCGGCTTTGGCCTGACTTTTGGAGACGGCAATTCTTTTATCGGTCTAACGGGCTTCTTCTTCGACGGCTTGCAAAAAGACGCCTTCTCCGCTTTTTCCGCCGCTTCGGTTCCCATTTCCATTCTCTTTCTGTTTCAACTGGCCTTCGCCGCGGTTTCGCTGGCAATCGCCTGGGGCGGTTTCGCCGAACGAGCCAAGCTGTCCGTTTACTTTATTTTCAGCGTCTTGTTTACCGTCCTCATCTATCCGGTCGTCGGTCACTGGGTATGGGGCGGAGGCTGGCTCGCACAGCTCGGGATGCAAGACTTCGCTGGCTCGACGGTTGTCCATCTGCAAGGAGCCATCGTCGCGCTCGTCGCTACCGTGCTGTTGAAGCCGCGCATCGGCAAGTACAATCGCGACGGCAGCTCCAATCTGATCCCCGGCCATAACCAGGTTTACTCCGTGCTCGGCGTCCTGTTTCTGTGGATCGGCTGGTTCGGCTTCAATGCCGGCTCCACGCTGGGCAGCACTTCCGGATTTTTCGGTTACATCGCCGTCACTACCAATCTCGCTACCGCCGCAGGTGCAGTAGCCGCGCTCGCCATCTCGTGGATCGTCATGGGCAAAGCCGACATCCCGAGCATGCTGAACGGCGTGCTGGCTGCTCTCGTCGCCATTACAGCTTCTTGCGCCTTCGTCGATCCTTGGGCTGCTGTTGTCATCGGAGCTGTGTCAGGTATTCTTACATTTTATACATCCATCTGGTTTGATCGCCTGGGCGTTGACGATCCGGTCTTTGCCTTCTCCGTTCACGGTGTGGCAGGAATTTGGGGAACTTTGTCCACTGGTTTGTTTGCGACGCCGGAGCTTGCTGAAAAAGTCGGCGTCGGCGGTGCCGGACTGTTTTACGGCGGAGGCTTGCACCAATTGGGCGTACAGGCGCTCGGCCTCGCCGGTTCCATGGCTTACGTCTTTGTGGTAGCTTATGTGATTTTGTCTGTTTTGAAAGCGACAATCGGGCTTCGAGTCACAGAAGAAGAAGAGGTGGTTGGTCTTGACCTTAGCGAACACGGGGGATATGGTTATCCCGAACTACTGCAACCTGAGCGCATGCGCCCGGCAGCATCCCACCAAAGCAGCACCTCTCACACTCTCACCTGAGCAAATCGAGCGGATTAGACAGGTTAATTCATTTGCTGAGCTTGCGCTGATTCGGCATGAATTGTTGGACCCGTCTCCTATGCGCGACTTGAACCGGGCTGGCGAGATGGCTCCCTTTTCCATTGTCGTCAATTTGATTCACGACAACCTGATTCGCCAAGGCGTTCTGCTCGCTGTCGATTCCTTGGCGAAAAGGGGGCTTGGCACCCCGCCTGTGCCGTTTGCCTTTTTGCAATTCGGCAGCGGCGGGCGGTTCGAGCAAGCCATCATCAGCGATCAGGACAACGGGCTTGTCTACGATCTTCCTGATCACCTCAACGAACAAGAGATTGAGGCCGTTCACGGCTATTTTCAACTGCTGGCAGCCGCTGTCGTCTCCGGTTTGGAGGAAGCGGGCTATCCGCCTTGCCAGGGCAACGTAACATGCCTTTCCCCCAGATGGCGCGGCAGTGTCGCTCAATGGGTCGACCAGTTGGACCGCTGGATCTCGCATCCCGTCTGGGAAAATGCCCGCTATCTGCTTCTGGCAAGCGACGTGCGCGTGCTGTACGGGGAATCCGCTATTTTCACCCCGGTATTGGATCGATTCAGGCAGCTTTTGGCTGGCAATACGTTTTTGTTGGATCGGCTGGTCAGCAACACGTTGCACTACCGGGTGCCGCTTGGTCTGTTCGGGCGCGTCCTGCCTGAAGTCACTGGCCGTTTTCGCGGAGCCGTCAACATCAAATACGGCATCTATTTGCCGATCGTCAACTGCGTGCGGCATTTCGCCCTGGCGCACGGCATCTTCGCCAGCTCGACGCTGGAGAGGCTGGGCCAACTGGCGGAAAAAGGCGTGTGGAGCAAAAGCTTTTGCGACGAAGTAGCGGCACATTTTCGGCTGATCCAGGGACTGCGCCTGATCGCCTTTCTCCATTGGGAGGACGGTCTGTATACGAGCAACAGCTACATCAAGCTGAGCAAGCTTTCCCCCGATTCAGCCGTATCGATGCGCGAGGCGATGAAGCTGGCTATCCGCCTGCAAAAAATGACGGCCAAACTCCCGTCCAGCTTCAAAGGATAGGGGGGAGACGCGCTTGGCAAAATGGGATTTCATCGGCCGCCTGTGGAACATGAATCGCGGCATGACAGGCGTACCGGGCGACTGGAAGTGGGGGCTTGGCG
This sequence comes from Brevibacillus sp. FSL K6-0770, assembly GCF_038000275.1. NCBI lineage: Bacteria > Bacillati > Bacillota > Bacilli > Caryophanales > Paenibacillaceae > Brevibacillus > Brevibacillus sp. FSL K6-0770. Next base: position 906,119 of record NZ_JBBOBQ010000001.1, on the reverse strand, counting down.
AGGACGACAAGCAGCATCAAGCGTACTTGCGCTCCATCTCCAAGGAAGCCAGGCGTGTCGATTCCAGCGAAAACATACCGCTTGCCGATTTGGAGGTAGTGGTGGTCGATCTGGAAACGACGGGCTTTTACCCGGACCACGGAGACGCGATCATCTCGATTGGCGCGGTCGCCATGCGCGGCGAGAAGCTGCTGCTTGGAGATTCGTTTTACACGCTCGTCAATCCCGGGCGGACGATCCCGCCGCACGTCAGCTCGCTGACCGGAATCTCCGACGAAATGACCGCAGACGCCCCCGAGCTTCTGGAGGCGTTGTCGCGGTTTTTCCGCTTCGTCGGAGATCGTCCGCTCGTCGCCCATCACTCCCGCCACGAACGCGAATTTTTCCGGTCGGCCCTGTGGAAAACGAGTCGGCGTCCGTTGACACACCGGATGCTGGACACGATGCTGCTCATTCGCCTGTTGAGCAACCCGATCGGCAACGGATCGCTGGATGCCCTCTGCGCCCTGCACGACATCCCGATCTCCCGCAGGCACCATGCCTATTGTGACGCCGTAGCTTGCGGGACGCTCTGGGCGACGTATTTGACAAAAGCACAAAAAGCCGGATACACGAGTCTCCGGGAGGTATATGAAGCTTTGCGCTAGAATGTGACTTTTATCGTTTGGATCTCAAAGGAGACGGTTCCCATGTTGCACATCAGAGACGCTGTTTTGGGCGATTTGCCTTCCATGCTATGCATCTACAATCATGCGATCACTCACCTGGTCGCGACATTCGACTTGGAGCCACAGACCATTGCCCAGCGCGAAGTCTGGTTTCACAAGCACAACAAAAACCATCCTTTGATCGTCGCCGAATGGGAGCAAGAAGTCGTCGGCTACTGCTGCCTTTCCACTTTTCGCGAAAAACCCGCTTACAACAAAACGGTCGAGCTGTCCGTCTACATCGATGCAGAACAGCGGGGACGCGGCATCGGAACGGCCCTGCTGAGTGAAATCTTGCAGCGGGCAGAACAACTGGGCTACCATACCGTCATTAGCGGAATTGTCGGCGGCAATGAAGCGAGCGTCAAACTGCATGAAAAATTCGGCTTCACGCTTGCCGGAAGGTTTCAAGAAGTAGGCTTCAAATTCGGCGAGTGGCACGATGTTTATTTTTACCAGCTGCTGCTTGGGCAAGAACATTCCTCGCTCAGTCGTTAACAGGCTCGAAACAAGAAAAAGGAAGCTTGCGAGAGCTTCCTTTTTTCACGCTTATCTACGCTACTGGCTACGGAGCTTGCGGGGCCTGCGCCACATCTGCTTCGACGGCATTGGTCATCGCCAGCAACGCCTCATACGTGACTGGCAAAAGCGACTCGGCGATGCCAGCGGCGGTATAGACGACAGGGAAGCGCCGCAGCGAAGTGTCCACGATTACAGGCACTTCTTGCTCCAACGCAAAGGGACAGACAGCCCCGACACGATAGCCCGTCACCTTTTCGACTTCCTCCATGGAAGCCATTTTCGCTTTTCCCAAACCGAGCGCAGCTTTCACCTGCTTCGGGTGTATCTTGACATCGCCTGCCGCGACAAAAAGCGCAAACTGGTCGCCGGAGCGAAACAGGATCGACTTGGCGATTTGTCCTACCTCGCTGCCCAACGCTGCTGCGGCCGCTTCCGATGTAGGAAGAGGCTGTTCATACACAATCGGCTCCAGCTGCGGATCGTACCGTTTGACAAATGCGCGAACTCTCTCCAAGGGGCTTGTCTCTTGCATAGCTGCTCTCCTCCTTGCACACTACTCTTCCAGCACGTACACATCGTCACCGCAGGATACCGTGCCTGTCTCCACCACGGAAGCGTATACTCCGAAGTGATTGTCGTGGCGCTTCACGCATGCCTTCAATACTTCCGGGGTCCTCTGCAGCGTATCCGGGTCAATGTTTACGTACACACAACGCACGCAATGCATCGTTACTTGCAGCGTAACATCGTTGATTTTCAATTTTTTTCCTATCCATTTATCTTCTGCAAACGGCTCGTCGTCATCCAGCACAACGATCAGATTGCCGCGAAAGCGTCTCGGGTCAACCCATTCGCTGCCGATCTGGCGGGCAATCTCGCGCAAGGAAGCGTCTGTCACCAGCAAAATATGTTCTTCCCAGTCCTGCTTGCCCTCCGAAGGAATGCTGCGCAAAGGCGTAACGGGCCGTTTGGCTGTGTCCGCTACATGGGAAAAAAGCGATTCCCCCCACTCGTGAACGCTGCCGTCGCTCGCTACGACTCGCACCTGCGGATACTCTTCCTCGCTCTGTTTTGCCTCCATGGTTGCAGAATAGCCAATAAGAGCTGGAACTTTGTCTGCGCCCAAAAATTTTCCGGGCCGTGTATCATCCCAAAAGCGATACACGCGATCCCCGTACAGCCCAAAAGCATCGATCTCGGTTGATGTAAGTAGTTCCCCGCGCATTGCCTTTACAGGATGGCGATAGATGCTTTGCAATGCTCCTACCTTTTTCATGCAACCCTCTCCCTCTCTATCTAGCCTTTGATAAACGAGTTGCGTACCCTGCCCCAAAAGGTCAGGCGCTTGTAGCGCGCGAATTTCACTTTGCCCTGGCCCACGCGGCAAGTAATGGAACGAACGCCTGTCCACACGCCTTGTTCGCGGTCCAGCCCGATCATGATCTCCGGGTTCATGACAATCAGCTCTACTTCATGATGCTTGGGCAAAACAAGCGAGCTGTTGATCGTCCGGTATGCCTGGTTGTTGATCGAAGCGATCTCCGAAAGCTGAATGGCCTCAATCGACGGATGCACAATCGCCCCGTCTACAGCCTTGTTGTATGCCGTGCTGCCTGACGGCGACGAGACGATCAAGCCGTCTCCGCGAAACGTCTCCAGCTCATCGCCGTTAATGTAGACGCAAGCAACCAGCGTCGACAAGGACGCATTGCGCAAGACAACTTCATTCAGCGCCCATTTATCGTATTGCTTGCCATCAGCGGTTTCAATCCGGCATTGGACGGTCGGATACTCCGAAATCGCCGGCTGGGCGTGCAGCAACCTGTCGACAAATTCGTCCAGCTCCTCCGGCCGCCAGTCTGCATAAAATCCGAGGTGGCCTGTATGAATCCCGACGTAGGCCGGCTCCATCCCGTATTGGTGAACGGCTTCCAGCAGTGTTCCATCTCCGCCGATCGAGAGCACCATATCCGGCTCCTCATCGGTTCCATTCACAAAAGTATACGAGCTGCCAGCCTCCTTCAGCTTTTCCTTGAGCAAATTCTCTACTTCCCGTGTATAATCGTCATTTCGCAGTACAGTCGCAATCTTCATGCTGGTCTGCCCTCACTTTTATCCTTCGAAGCGGTCAAGTACGCTTGTTTGTTGATCTCACTATACCACATGAAAAAAGGAGATGCATGGAAACCGAAATGGATTTTACCAGCGTTCTTCCTGGAACGATCCCGCGCGAAATTCCCCCGGAAAAGAAAAAGCGGGCCTCATGCAAGGCCCACCCGTCATCCAAGGCGATTTTCCAGCTCTTTCACGATTGCCTCCGCCTTGCGAATCCATCTCGGGTCAATGTCGGCATCCTTGTCGATCGGCTGCTGAAACTGGTTCATCACTGCCGAAGCGACAGGCGCGTAGTAGCCGATATCTTCTTCCACTCCTGTGTTGTACACATGACGCAACACAAACGGCTCGCCAAGCTCCAGCCACGCATCCGGGCTGTCCAGCTCCCCTTGCAAAACTTTTACAGGCAAGCGAAGGTAGACCATGTTTTGATCATCCAGCGTCCGGTCAAAAAAGCCTTGCTCATAGTCCCAGTTAGCCAGCGTAAAATGCGGCTCAAGCGACTCGCGAAAGTAGCCAAACGTCGCCTTCGTTCCGGGGAGACTGCTCTGTATTTTTTTCATCTGGTAATCCTCCTGCCTTCGTCACATTTTATGGATAGTGTGCGACAAAAGGGCAGGTTGTACTCGCACAGCCGTGCTCTTCAAACGCACAACAAGCCCCGCTGCCAATCATCCGCTGGCAAAGAGGCTTGCATGCTCCCGATTTTAGAGCAGGGCGATCGTAAGCAATGTAAACAAAGCGAGTGGAATGATTCTTTTGCCTCTGCGGCAAGGACGACGGCGCCTTCTTTTCGGCACGACAACCGCAGCCGGAGGAACTGGCGGTGGCGGTGGTGGCGGCGGAAACGGATACCATGGCTGCGGCGGGAAAGGCGGATAAGGGCTCATGTACGGGTTGAATCCGCCGTACGGACTAAAAAATGGATTGCCGTCCGGGAACGGCTGCATCTGGCCGTACGGAAAACTCGGGCTGCCGAACGGGCTGACTTGACCAAACGGCTGACTCGGACTGCCAAACGGACTCACTTGGCCGTACGGTTGGCTCGGACTGCCAAATGGTCTCATCTGGCCGTACGGTTGACTCGGGCTGCCGAACGGACTCACTTGGCCAAACGGTTGACCCGGACTGCCAAACGGAACCATTTGACCGTACGGTTGACCCGGGCTGCCAAACGGACTCACCTGACCAAACGGTTGACCTGGACTGCCAAACGGAGTCATCGGAGCGTAAGGATAGCAGTCATCGGCGTACGGACTGACTTGCCCCCCTGGAGGTCGCCGATTTGGCTGGCTGCTGCTGCTAAACGGACTGACATCGCCGTACGGCTGATAGCCGCCGTAGGGGAGATACCCTCCGTAAGGATTCCAATCTTGATGCATTCCCCAGTCGCCGGGCGATTTCCGGCTGGCTACCTCTTCGATTTCATATTCATAGTCGTTTTCTTCCGCATCCGGGTCGTCCACTTCAACGTATACATTCTGATCGTCAAAATCCACGATCACGCCTTCAAAAATCTGGCCGTCTATCGCTTCAATGCGCACTTTTTTCTCGACGTGTTCTTTGCATATGTTGTGCACATTTTCGCGCATATCCTTGATCAGACTGACCGTCTGGACGTCAGCCTGGTACAGGTTTTTTTCATCCTGCATGGAAACTCCTCCCCTTCTGGTGCTCTTTATTACCATATACATGTGCCCATGGGGAGGTGTTCCGGTTTGCAGGCAAGACTAGCCCATTTTATGTGCGCTGACGTTTTCTTCTGTTACGAAGCGCGCAGGCAAAAACGGGGCGAGCTGCTCCCGCTCTCCTTTTTCCAGATAGTCCGTCATCCACTTCGCTGTGGCGGGCGAGAGCAAAATGCCGTTGCGGAAGTGCCCTCCGGCAATCGACAGCCCTTCCCATCCAGGTACAGGCCCAAGCAATGGCTTGCCATCCGCCGTAGCTGGCCGCAATCCGCCCCACGCCTCCAGAAAAGCGGCTGAATGCAAGGCCGGAACGTACGGCATGACCCCGTTCAGGATGCTGGCTAACCCCGCCATCGTCACTTCGCGCTGAAAGCCGCTCTCGTCTTCTGTTGCGCCAAGCACGATTTTGCCGTCTTTTTTCGGCGTCACATATCCCGTCGTGCCAAAAATGACGGTGCGCAGCGGAATGCCGACAGAGGAAACAGCGGCAATCTGACCGCGAACCGGACGCACCGGAACCGACACACCCAGCAAGTCCAGCATGACACCTGCCCACGCTCCCGAAGTGATCACCGTATGCGCGGCGCGCAACGGCCCGAGCGAGCTGTCCACGCCAACTACTTTCCCGCCTTTTACCGCGATGCCGCTCACGACACAGCCGGAATGCAGCACAACTCCTTGCAGCTTGCACGCTGTCACCAAAGCGCGAAGCAACATGCGATTGTTGATGTGCCCCTCGTACGGGGAGTAAATCGCTGCCTGCGCTTTGTCTGTCAACAGCGGCTCCACTTCCGCCAATTGCTGCCTTTCCGTCAAAAAGTGCACGCTATGCCCCGCGTCCTTTTGCCAGCGAAATTTCTCTGCCAACTGTGCTTGCTCGCCATCGTCGAGCGCGACCGTGAGCAGCCCCTCCAGGCTGAGCTGTACATCGCCCCCGGTAAACTCCTCCAGCTCTTGCGCCCACTGCGGATAATAAGCCAGAGACGCCATGCCGAAATCGAGCATGGGACCGGGCGCTGTAAACTCCTTCAACGGCGCGAGCATGCCCGCTGCTGCCGAGGACGCCTGTCCGCCCCATTCTCCTTGCTCAACCAACGTGACGCCCATCCCTCTGCGTGACAATTCATACGCCAGACTTAAACCGATAACTCCTCCACCCACTATGAGACAATCGCCCACGTTTTTCTCTCCTCGCTGTTGTGATCTCTCTCCTGATCCAAGTTGAACAGGGCAACATACAAAAAGCCCACCCGTTCCCAAGCAGGAAAAGGTGGGCTTCATACGCCGTATAGCCAAAGAAAAAAGCGCTGTTCGCCGGCAACCGTATCCCTGCGCCGGCATGATCCGGATCAGGTGCAATGGGTCGACGGTCGTATGCTTCCATCCTCTCAGCCCCGCGTGAAGGACTCCCCAAGTTGCTTCTTTACATATTCATTTCACCAACCAAGTATAGTCCTCCTGGCCGCCAGTGACAAGATGCTATACACTCAATCCTCGTCTTTTACATCGTAGCTCTCCGGAACCGTCTCATGGCGCGCTGCCTCCTCGAACTCGCGGAGCTTGCGCATTTCTTCCATATGATGGTTGAACTGTTCCTTGTTGATGACGTACTCGTAGCCGTCGTGCAGAGCGCGAATCTTGCCCTGGTGAATCTTTTCCAAAATAAACGTTTCCGGAAGCTCCAAGTACGCTGCTGTCTCTTCCACGGTCAAATATGTCTTGTTATCGCGCAATCTTGCCTCCAATTCCGCTTTCTGCTGCTCGAATCCAGGTTTGCCCAAAAGGGCGAACATGTTGGCCTTGTACGCCTCCACCCCGGGCTGGTCAAACGGATTGACGCCCAATAAATAGCCGCTGATTCCGCACGCCTTTTCAAAAAAGTAGATCAAGGCACCGAGGTGATACGCCGTCGCCTCTGGCATCTCGACAAGCAGGTTCGGCACGCCGCCATCCACGTGGGCGAGCACCGTCCCTTCGAAAGCCTTTTTATTGACAAATCCCATCCGCTTGCCGGACAAAAAGTTCAGTCCGTCCACATCAAGCGGGTCTTCTTCTACCGTGACATCGATGGCTGGCTTGTTTACGGTTACCACTGTCTCGAACAAGTGTCGCATGCCGTCCTGTATGTACTGCCCCAAGGAATGCAAGTCTGTGGAAAATTCGGCAGCGGCGGGAAAAATTCCTTTGCCATCCTTGCCTTCCGACTCCCCGAAAAGCTGTTTCCACCATTCGGCGAAAAACCGGAACTGCGGCTCGTAGCTGACCAGAAGCTCCACCGTTTTGCCTTTGCGGTACAGGGCGTTGCGAATCGCCGCATACTGGTAGCACGGATTTTCGGCCAAATCCATGACCATGTACCGCTCGCTCGCATCTTGCGCTCCTTTCATCAGGGCATCCATGTCGGCGCCGCTCACGGCGATCGGCAATAGTCCGACTGCTGTCAGGACAGAAAAACGCCCGCCGATGTCATCGGGAATGACAAAGCTCTCGTAGCCCTCATCTTCCGCAAGCTTTTTCAAGGCCCCCCGCGCTTTGTCCGTCGTAATGTAAATTCGCTTCTTCGCCTGCTCGCGGCCGTACTTGTTTTCCAGCCAATTGCGCAACAGCCGAAAAGCTATAGCAGGCTCTGTCGTCGTGCCCGATTTGGAGATGACGTTGATGGAGACGTCTTTTCCTTCCAACACGTCCATCAGATGAGAGATATACACCGGACTGATATTGTTGCCGACAAAATAAATTTCCGGCGATCGCCGCTTCGACTTCGGCAGCAAGTTGTAAAAGCTGTGGCCCAATACGTCCAGTACAGCTTTCGCTCCTAAATATGAACCCCCGATTCCAATTACCAAAAGCACATCTGAGTCAGCCTGGATACGTGCCGCCGCCTGGCGAATCCGCTCATACTCGACGCGGTCGTATTTGTTCGGCCAATCTACCCAGCCAAGATAGTCTCTGCCTGGACCCGTTCTTTTGTGCAACATTTCATGCGCCTGCCCGATTGCTGGCGCAAGCTGCTCCCATTCATGCTGTCTCACAAAGCCGCGTGCATTGGAATAATCAAATCGAATCGCTTGGTTCATGGCTCCCCTCCCAAGGAACGTCATCTATTTTCTTATCTTATCACGCAAAAAGCGAGAAAGTTACTTTCCGTCAAAACATCGCAAAATGTGAGCAAATCGTGAACGATTCGGCAAAAGTGTTACCTTTTTCCATGCCTTCCGTAAAACTACTTCGAGCAATGAAATAATGGTTTCTTTTTAGAACAACAAGGGGAAATGAAAATGAAAAAACGGTGGTGGATCATCGGTTCCGTTGTCGTCCTGTTAGGGGCAGGGTTCGTTGGACTCAACATGATGGGTTCTCAGCAAGCCATGGGCATGCCCGTCAACATCGGAACACCGACCAAATCAGCTCTGGAAAGCAAAATCTTGACCTCCGGAATCGTCATCGTGGAGGACAAGCAGAAGCAGTACGCCAATGTGAACGGCACGTTGCGCGAGTTCGTCGTCAAAGAAGGCGACAAGGTCAAAAAAGGCCAGATCATCGCCAAAATTGATACGACCGATGTGGACAGCAGACTGCTTGATCTCGAAGCGCAGATGGAAGTCGCAAAAGCCAATCTTGCCAAAGCCCAGATCGGCGTAGAACCGGAAGAAGTAGCACAGGAGCGCGAGCGGGTCACGCAGGCACAGCGCGAGTACGATGCGGCCAAGCGAGAATACGACCGGATGAATCAATTGTTCTCCTCGGGCGCTTCGACTCAGCAGGAAGTCGACAAGGCGAAGTCTATCTTGGACAACGCGCTGTCCGCCCTCAATGTGGCGAAACAACAGTCCGCCCTGAAACAAAAAGGGCCGCGCAAAGAAGACATCGCCGCTCAGCAGGCACAAATCAACAAACTGGCCGTCGAACGGACTCAACTGGAAAAAGAACGCGTCCAGAGCGTTGTCGTCGCACCTGCGAACGGAACCGTTATTGGCGTCGCGGCGGACAACGGCCAATACGTCAACAAAGGCACGGAAATTTTGACACTGGCTAATCTCGACAACTTGCTCATCCAAGCTGACATCAACGAATCGGATGTCGGCAAGCTGAAGCTCGGACAGACGGCGACCATCGAAGGCATTACGCTGGGCAAACAAATGCTGAATGCCCAGATCACCCGAATCGCCCCGATCGCAACCACTAGCCAAAGCAGTTCGGGCCAAAGTGAGAAGACCCGCGTCAAAGTCATCCTCAAGCCGCAAGGAGATTTGAGCGCGCTCAAGCCAGGCTTCCACGTGGACATCAACATCTTGGCGGAAAAAATCGATAACGCTCTGCAAGTTCCGATCGAAGCTATCCAGCAGGAAGCGGACGGCAGCACTTTCGTCTGGATATCCGAGAACGGAATCGCCAAGAAACAGAAAGTCGCCACAGGCACCGAAAATGAACTGTTCTCCCACATCAAGCAAGGTCTGAACGGAGACGAGCAAATCATTTTGGGACCTGTTGAAGCGCTGAGTGAAGGAGCGCCTGTCATGCCGATGAGCGGCGGTCCCGCACCAATGGGCATGTAACGACTGAATGTGTTCCACGTAAAAAGGAGGTCAGCCGACAATGCTTCAGGTAGAAGGCTTGACGAAATCATACAAGACTGGCGATAGCACCCTCCCTATTTTGAAAGGTGTATCCTTGCTGGTGGAACAAGGCGAGTTCGTCGCCATCATGGGACCATCAGGATCAGGGAAATCGACGTTCATGAACATGCTGGGCTGTCTGGATCGCCCGGACACGGGAAGCTACATTCTCGACGGGATTGAGGTAAGCAGCCTCAATGACAAGCAGCTCGCCTACGTACGCAATCAAAAAATCGGCTTTGTGTTTCAGTCGTTCAATCTGCTCGCCCGCTCCACTTCCCTGCACAACGTAGAGTTGCCGATGATGTACGCCAACGTCAGCCGTTCGGAAAGACGCAACAGGGCTACAGAAGCGCTGAAACGAGTAGGGCTGGGCGAACGCATGCACCACAAGCCTACTCAACTGTCCGGGGGTCAAAAGCAGCGCGTCGCCATCGCCAGAGCGCTGGTCAACCGTCCCGCCATCCTTTTGGCAGACGAACCGACAGGAAACCTCGATAGTCGCTCCGGTGTCGAGATCATGTCGATTTTTCAGGAACTGCACGCTCAAGGCGTCACGATTATTCTCGTCACGCACGAGATGGACATCGCCCAGCACGCCGAGCGAATCGTCACGTTCAAAGACGGCATCATCATCCGCGATGAGCGGGTAGAGGAACGCGTTTTCTCTACCCCGAATGACGAGGTGATTGTCACGTGAATTTTATGGAAAGCTTTTACACCGCACTGGAGGGCATTTGGGCCAACAAAATGCGCTCGGCCCTGACCATGCTCGGCATCATCATCGGGATTACTTCTGTCATCGCCGTTACCGCGCTTGGGGAAGGCGGACAAAAAGCAATCAACGACGAGATGGAAAAATTCGGGCAAAACACCTTCAACGTCTTCATTAACTGGGAGACAAAAGAAAAAATCGAATCCGACGACCTGACTATCGATGACGCTGCTGTCCTGGGCAGAATCAGTCCGGCAATCGAGTACATCGTCCCTTACAGCGGAACGACAATCGAGTTGAAGGGGCCGAAAAAAGAAGAGCGGGCCAACCTGACCGCCACCACGGCGGATTATTTCAACATCCAGAAAAGAATGAAAGTAACAAAAGGCCGCCTGTTCAGCGATACCGATGACAAGGAACAGCGCGCTGTCGTCGTGCTGGAGGACAAGCTTGGCGAGAAGCTGTTCGGACAAATGAATCCGATCGGTCAGCGCGTTCGCTGGGGAAACAATTCCCTCGTCGTCATCGGCACGTACTCAGAGGAAAAATTCAAGTTTGACATGGGCCAGGAAACATTCGGCGCCGTAGTTCCCATCCAGTATTACAACTCCCTGCTGGAAGAACCGTCGATCCATTCGTTTATGGGTACGGCTGTCGACAAAGCTTCCGTCAACTCGGCCATGCAGCAGGCCAAGCAATATTTGACGCGCAAACACCAAAAGAACGACCATTACATGGTTCGCAGCATGCAAGAATCGGTTGACCAGTTCAATCAGCTGACAGGCACGCTCACCTTGATTTTCAGCATCATCGCCGGGATCTCGCTCGTAGTCGGCGGGGTCGGCGTCATGAACATCATGCTCGTCTCCGTCACCGAGCGCACGCGGGAAATCGGGATTCGCAAAGCGCTGGGGGCGCGGCGAAGCGATATTTTGATTCAGTTTCTCATTGAATCCATCATCGTCTGCCTGATCGGCGGATTGGTCGGCGTCCTGTGCGGACTTGGCATCGCCGCCTTGATCTCGCATTTTGCCAACCTTCCACCGCTGCTATCGTGGAACAGCGTATTTATCGCGTTTGGCTTCTCCAGCGCTATCGGCATCTTTTTCGGGCTTTATCCAGCCAACAAAGCTGCCAAGCTCGACCCGATCGAAGCGCTGCGTTACGAATAGACCGATACAAAAAACATGCACCTGTGCAACTTTCGCCACAGGTGCATGTTTATGTTGGAAACGTATCTGTCATCAGCTTCAAAAGAAAAAAAAGCGCAATCCCGACGCTCGCGACTGTCCACCAGAGCGTTTTGCTGTCAGTCTTGTCTGCCTTGTAGATACCGCTCAGCTTCCAGGTGCCTACAGCTACACAGAGGAGACTGATCAGGAGCAGGATTGTCCCCATGATCTCCCTCCTTTCCCCTCTCCTAGCTATATGGGGATGGAGGGAAAAAAATCACTCCTTGGGCTGCTTTTTCCCCAACCGGCCAAGCACCTGGCGACCGCGCTGCTTGAGCGCCTCGTCTTTAAGCGCAAGCTGCCGCTTTTTCATCAGGCCGTTTTTCGAAGTATCCGGACGATCCGGTTGTTTGTCGTCGCGCATCAGCTGAACTTGCCTCCGCCTTTTTTCTCATAGTCATTCAGCAGCTCGGCAAAGCTTTTGTTGCGCTCGCGTGCTTCCTGTTCGCGGCGTTTTTGTTCCTCAGCTTCCTTTGCCTTCCGCTCGTTTTCTGACTTCATGTCTTTTTCCAGCTGCTTCAGCTTCGATACCGCATCTGCGTTCAGCATGTCCTTCAAGCTGCCAAGCGAAGCCTTCGCTTCTGTTGCTGCTTCCTGCGTGTGACGCTGGTTTGGTTGCTGTTTTTGTTTTTTCTTTGCCATTTGAACTGCCATCCTTTCCCTATCGAACTAACGCCCTCATTCTCCGTCCCGTTTTGGGTCATACTACTTGTAAGCTTCGCATTGAGAGGAGGACGAAACATGGTGCGCAACAAAGCAAAAGACTTTGGAAAAACCGCAGAAATCCGCGGCCCGAAAGCTCAATCCGAGGCCATCCGTTCCAACGGTTCCATTAATAGTGAACCACAAGAAAGGTTAAAAGAAAACCGTTAGGCCAAAAGTTTAACCGCCGGGCTTGGTATCACGCCCGGCGGTTTTTATTGGGAGACATACTCTTCGGACTGGCTCTTTTTTGCACCGACTCTTGCCTCAGGACGGTCAGCTTGTCATCCAGTTGAAAGCGGCAACCGTTTTTGACCAGCCTTTTGGCCAAATCCCGCTCCATGGCGATGCGCGGCAGCTCCTTGAACAACCCGGCCCGAAGCAAGTGTTCCTTGCGCAGCGAGACGTGTTGGGTATCAAACAGCGCCCATGGCGAGCGATAACGCGTAAGGTGCGGCCCGTATTTTTCCCGGATTGCCAGCCGCTTCTGCGCCATCGGACAAGGCAAGCCGATATGAAAAGGCAGTTCGTTTACGATCTGGCTTTCTTCCAGCAGCGGGATCGGTTTGACAAGCGTATGCGGCCGTTTGATGTGCGGGTATTGCTCCAGCCAAAGCTGGCACTCCGCGTGCTGGATCTCTGTAAACCCTGGCTCATACACGGAATATATCCGCTTACGATCCTGTCCGAGCAAGACAAGCTGACTGGCTTTCTCATGCGCCTGCTGATGGACGCCGATGAATGAACGCGGAACAAGCATGTGGCTGGCCAGAAACACAATCAGTTCGCCTCGCGCAAGCTTGATCCCCGAATTGAGCAAATAGGCGAGCGGCTTTTGTTTGCGAAGCCGCACATAGTTCAACGAAAAATGGGCGGTAAATCGGGACAGTTTTTCCGCCGTCTCGTCCGTTGAAGCGTTGTCAAGGACGATCACCTCAAACTGTTCAAACGCGCAAAATTGCAGGTTGAAGCCGAACAGGGTATACAAGAGCTGATCGTCTGCATCTTTGGCAGGAATGACGACACTTGTCAGCATCGAATCTCCCCCCTTTTTCTGTGAAAAACGTCAAGCCGCTTTTCATGAAAGTGGATGTTACCGTTTTGTTTTGTAGCATATGCGGCAGACCACCATTTGGGCTGGGCTTGGCTCACGACCCGACCGCCACCGTATAAGCAACGAAAGTGTGATGCATGCTAAAAATGATGGCTGCCTCTCTTGGCGAACCTTTCGGCTGTATGGATAAGTGGATAAAGGAGGTTCAACGAATGGACAACGACCAGAAGCATCGTGAAAAAACAAAGGATATTTCCCTCGACGGAACCTTGCCGCATCAGATCAGCGCCCCTGATTTCAAAAAATCGTCCCGTTCCATCCAGCGACCTTTTGTCAACGAATTTGGCGTCGTGATCGGAGACAGCTTGTACGAGTCCAAAGAATCCCCGTTGAACAACTGGAGCACGGACACGGACCCTTCCATCATGGCGGGCGACCAATGGGTGCATCCAACCAACGATATCGGCTGGAACTCCTACGAAAACAAGGAGCTGCTGGAAGACAAGCCCATAGGCAATGCCCGCTTTATGCATCCGACGAAAGATGTCAGCAAAGGCAAGGATTGATTGAGCTGTCTTGAAAAAATCGCCCATTCGGAAAAGACACACTGACCGAATGGGTGTTTTTGGTTTGTATGTTACAATGGGGCTTGAAGAGACAGAAAGGAGCTGGCCCATGAGCATCACACTTGCGATAGCGCCTGCATTTTCGCTCGCCTATCAACGATATTCCGAATTTCGTCCAGGTGACACGCTTCGCCTGTACGTGCGGACAAGCGGTCCTGGAACGGGCGGGCTTTTCTACGCGATTGAAAAAGATGAAGCCATGCCTGACGACGCCATTTTCGAAGTGGAGGGCTTGCGCTTTGTCATCCGCCCTGCCGATTTCTGGTACTTCGATGGCGGTCAGCTTGACTTTGACCCTACATACGGCGAATACGGCTTTCGCTTCTTCAACCCGCGTCTGGCGGACTAGCAGAAACTTTTCTGGGCGTCATCCGTATGAAAGAGAGACTGCCATGACGTATGGGAGGAGCGTTTCATGAAAAAGAGCGGTTCGATTCTTTTGGCCGTCGGCGCTTTTTTGCTGGCCAATTTCAAATGGTTAATCGGTATTTTGAAGTTCTCCAAATTCGGCGCAACCTTTTTGTCGATGATCGTCAGCCTCGGGGCGTACGCCATGATTTACGGCTGGAAGTTTGCCGTGGCGATCGTCTACCTGATTTTCGTCCATGAGATGGGGCATGTCATCGCTGCCAAGCGCAAGGGCATTGCGACTTCGCCAGCCGTCTTCATCCCGTTTGCGGGTGCTTTTATATCGATGAAAGACATGCCGCGCGATGCGAAAACAGAAGCGTATCTCGCTTATGGCGGACCGCTTGCCGGGATGATTGCCTTTTTGCCTGCCCTGCCGCTTTACTGGTGGACGCAGGACCCGTTCTGGGCATTGGTCATCTACCTCGGTGCCGTACTCAACCTGTTCAATCTGTTGCCCGTCTCCCCGCTGGATGGCGGACGGATTGTCTCTGTGCTTTCCACAAAAATCTGGTTCGTTGGACTGATCGGTCTGGGGATCATGCTGTTTACCAATCCAGGCCCGATTATGGGACTCATTTTCATCCTCGGTCTGATTACTTGGTGGAACCGCCTGCGTGAAAACTACCAGCATCAGGTGCTGCAATACGAACGGGAACAAATCGAAAAGTTCATGCACGATATCGCCAAATGGCCTGAACTGGAAACGACATGGGACATGCGTGTCAGCATGAACGAAGAAGTAAGCGCACTGAATCAGGCTGAGCCGGACAAACGCTTCCTCGTCCCGTTCCTGCATGACGAAAAGCGGCTGGCACGCGACCAGAAGCGGCTGGATAAAGTGTATATGAACAGAAAATGGGAACTGTTCAAGCAATGGGAGCGCGAGCCGATCATGTTCATCGAGTCGGACCCGCTGCGTCCCGCTCCGTCCCAGGCACTGCAAGAAGCCGAGCAGGCAGCTCGCCAGCGGCTGGCGGAAGTCGATGAGCAAATGCATCGGCTGACAACGTATTATGTCGCTCCGGCCTCGACCAAGTGGAAAGTGCTGGCTGCTTACCTCGGGCTGGCCGCTGTTTTGTCGGCGTTCTTCGTCTACGGACAGCAGCTTTTGCACCGCTAATCCAGGCTTTGCTCCGACCGTCCGGTTCGTTTGGACCGGACGTTTGACCTTCTGTGACCTTCTGTGGGCGCAAAAACGTGCGCTACGCATACCTGAGAGTCGCTCTTCCCCAGCAAGAGGTCAGAAACGCCCGCCATGGTGATTTATCGCTTTTGAGAGTTGGCGCCAAACAGAGTAAAATAGGAGTGTACTTTCATAAAATTCCAGAGAGGATGACTTTTTACTTGGACAACGTCCCGATAGTGCTCAACCTGCTGCTTGTGATATTTCTTGTTTTTCTGAACGGCTTCTTCGTCGCCGCAGAGTTCGCTCTCGTCAAAGTGCGGCAAACGCGCTTGACACAATTAGTGAATGAAGGAAACAAACGCGCTGTATACGCTCAAAAAGTAACGCAAAAACTGGATGGCTATCTGTCTGCCTGCCAGGTCGGGATTACTCTCGCCTCGCTCGGACTGGGTTGGGTCGGGGAACCGGCTATCGCCCATATGATCGTCGAACCGCTGCTTGGTTCAACAGGATTGCCTGCCTATGCGATTTCTGCGATATCTTTTGGTATAGCGTTCGCGATTATTACCTTCCTGCACATCGTCTTGGGTGAACTGGCTCCGAAATCATTGGCTATTCAAAAAGCAGAAGAAACTTCGCTGTGGGTTGCCGCGCCATTGATGTTTTTCTATAAAATGCTTTACCCGGCGATCTGGTTTTTGAACGGAACCGCCAACGCCCTGATGAAACGACTTGGATTCGAAGCGATCTCGGAACATGAAGCAGCTCATACCGAAGAAGAAATCCGCATCCTCGTCAACCAAAGCCACCAAAGCGGTCATATTGACCAGACTGAATTGTCGCTGGTGGAACACGTTTTCGACTTTTCCGAAACCTTGGCCCGGGAAACGATGATCCCGCGAATTGACATGGTTTGCTTATATAGCACGAATACATTTGAAGAAAACTTGGAGATCATCCGCACGCAGCGACACACCCGTTTCCCTGTAGCGGCTGAGGACAAAGACAACATCATCGGTTTTGTCCACGCCACCGATTTTTACCTGGCGGCCCTGCAAGACGGACGTGTCAAGCTGGATTCGTTGCTCCGCCCTGTTCTGACGGTTCCGGAAACCATGGAGATCAGTACAGTCCTGCGCCTGATGCAGAAAAAGCGCTCGCAGCTCGCAATCGTCATCGACGAGTACGGCGGTACAGCTGGTCTGGTAACGATGGAGGACATTCTGGAAGAAATCGTCGGAGATATCCAGGACGAGTTCGACGAGGAAAGACCGGAGATCGAAAAGCTGGATAACGGCCTCTCCGTTTCCGGCATGCTGACGCTCGCCGACTTGAACGATCATATCCCGTTCGAGCTGGAATCCGAGGATGTAGACACGATTGGCGGCTGGCTGTACAGTCAACTGGAAGAAGATATCGCGGTAGGCGCTACAGTCGAGTGGGAAAACTACTTGTTCACCGTCAAGCAAATGGATAATCACCGTGTCACCCGCGTGTTGATTACACCGATTAAAAACGACGAATCGCCGCAGCAAGAAGAGCTTTTGACCGTTTCCTGATCAACGAAAAGCCACTCCCCTTAGCAACTAGGGTGAGTGGCTTTTTTTGTGTGAAAAACGCCTCGATGTTTTTCTAGATATTGGATGATTCTGTTTGCGGTCAACAAAACGGTCACGGCTGTATTGTTTTGGTTTCGGCTGGAGTCAAGTCGTTTCCAAGCCATCCGACTGCTTCCAGTCTTGCACGCCGTTGTCCTCCAGTATGCCCATCGTTACGTCACTAATATCAGGATCGGTCAGCAGACTGTCGCGAATGCGGTATTTAATGTCGTCCGCTACCGCAAGAGTCAGACCCGCTCGCAGCTCGACATAGCATTCTACGTGGTAAAAGCGGCCTTCCTGGACAATTCGCAGGCGATTGATATCCGTCACATCCGGATCAGCAAAAATAATCGCTGCCACCCGGTCTTCGACTTCTTTTGGAGCGGCGACCCCAATCAAGCCGACCATGTTGTCGTATCCTACCTTGAACGCCACTCCGACCATCAAAATGCCGATCATGATCGTAGCGATACCGTCGAGCAAGGCAAACGTCGTAAACTGTGTCACCACTACCGCGATCAGAGCCAGGAGCGCTCCCGTCGTCGCTACGATATCTTCGTAAAAGACAAGCCGTGTCGGCGGCGCCGCGCGTCCCACATGGCGAAACGCAGCAGGCACAATCCCCCAGCCTTTTGCCTCGACGCGAGTCTCGTGCACGATTTCTTTCATCGCCTTGACCAACACCAAGCCATCTACGACAATCGCCAGAAACAAGATGATAAAATTAAGCCAGAAGTGGCTGGCGTGCGCAGGCTCTTTGAGCAGATGAATGCCTTCCATGACCGTCTCGTACGCCATGATCGTTACGACAATGACTGCGATCATGCAAAACAGGTTGATGACCCGACCAAATCCGGTCGGAAAGCGCGGCGTCGGCTTCTTTTCCGCCAGTACGCTGCCGAAAAACACAAAGCCCTGGTTGACCGCGTCCGCAATCGAGTGCATAGCCGAAGCGAACATCGCCCCGCTGCCGCTGTAGGCTGCGGCAAAGCCTTTGACAATCGCCAGGCCGAGATTGCCCAAAGCTGCTGTCGCTGAAGATGTGTTTCCCTTTTTTAACGTTGTCCAAAAAGAACTCATCCTGCCCGTATCCTCCTCGGGAAAAATCCTGTTTCTTCGTTTATTATTCCCCGTGAAAGCACGTCGTTCCTTTTTCAATAAAAGGAAAAAGGCAGCGCCGCCGACCGCGTTGGCAGCCTTTACGCCAACAATTTCAGCCCCGCCACGGACACGATGACCAGCCCAATGAAAACAAGCCGCAGCGCATCTTTTGGCTCCCCGTAAAACAGCATTCCGACCAAGGCGCTTCCTACCGTGCCGATTCCCGTCCATACGGCGTAGGCGGTGCCCATCGGAATCCCGTTCATCGCGATCGACAGCAAAATAAAGCTGAGCGAAAATCCGCCGAGCAGGACAGCCCATGAACGCAGCGACGGCCGCTGGTTCACCTGCGAAATCCCCATGACGCCTACCACTTCAAACAACCCGGCAAAAATCAACGATACCCATGTCATGCAACTTCCCCCTCCTTGCGCGAATCTCCTCCATGTTCATGCGTGACCACCTTCAAGCCGATGATGCCCGCCAGCAAAAGAGCAATCAGCCCAACTTTCATCCAACTGAACGGCTCCCCGAAAAAAGCCATCTCAACAATCACTGTGCCCGCCGTGCCCAACCCGACAAAGACAGCGTACACCGTGCTCGTCGGCAGCCGTTTGCCTGAGTAGATCAACACAGCGAAGCTGATCATAATAGCAATCACCGTCAGTGCCCACTCCCACAATTGGTCCGCGTATTTCAGCCCTGCTACCCACATCACCTCAAACACGGCGGCAAGCACGACCAGCAGCCAGTTTTTTTGCATCGTAACCCCTCCTTTTTATATCGTTCCCCAAGTGCAACTCGCAGGCTCACCCGGGCTTTTTCCCACATGCAAAAAAAGCCACGGGCGAATACCGTTACAGATATTCTCCCGGGCTTTTATCCCTCCGTGTACACGGCAAACGCCGTGGGTTTTCTCTCGGTCCAGTCCGGCCACTGTCTGGCTCGCGGAACCCTAGAAAACTCAACATATGCAATTTGACTCATGGGCAACTGGCTCCTATTGTAGCAAAAGCCAAACGATTTTTGCAAGATTTTCGCAAGGGCAGCTACTTGTGCTATTCTAACTTACGTAAAGCAAAAGCTCGTCCCAAACGAAAACAAGCAAGGAGAATAAGCCGATGACGAATGTATTGTTTGTGTGCCTGGGAAATATTTGCCGCTCCCCGATGGCAGAAGCTGTTTTTCGCCATCTTGTCGAACAGGAAGGGCTGAGCACAGAAATCAGCATCGACTCTGCCGGGATCGGCGGCTGGCATGCCGGAGAGCGTCCGCACAAAGGCACCCAACAGGTTCTCGACGAAAAAGGGATCGCTCACGACACGTTGCGCGCCCGGCAAATCAAGCACCACGATTTTTCCGAGTACGACTATGTCGTCTGCATGGACGAAGAAAATTTGGCGGCGCTCACCCAAATGGCTCCGTCAGGCAAAAATGTGCACCGCCTGCTGGACTTCGCCAGCTCCGTACAGGAGCAAAACGTGGAAGACCCTTACTACACCGGGCGTTTCTCCTACGTATACGATCTGGTGGAAGCTGGCTGCCGCGGCCTTTTGGCAGAGATCAAAAGCAAAAAGGGATAGCCCTCCGTCTGGGGGCATCCCTTCTTTTTTTACACAGCTACGGTCTTTTCCTCCCACAGCCTGCCCAGCCAGCTTACCGTGCTGCCGATCAGCTTGCTGTAGCTGTCTGCGGAAGAAAATGTATGATCGCCGCCGACAATCACTTCTTTTTCGCACGTTCCCCTTCTGCGCAAGTGCAGCTCCCGCTCGTAATGGAACATCGCATCGACTGCAATGACGTCATCGCGATTGCCGTGCAAGATCAGCACATCTCCTTCAAACTGCTTGACGTGGCGCAATGGCTGAGCACCGTTCAACGACTGGAAGTAGCGTCCGGAAAGCAAGTAGCCATTATGGTCGGTGCTCCCCAAAGAGAGTGCTTCCTGATACTCTTTTTCCCCGACGATCCGCACGATGTCTTCAAACGGCTGGGCTACCGCAGCCCACAGCACCATGGAATGAATCCGTCTGTCCTGACTTGCCGTCAAGGCCGAGACAGCCCCGCCAAGGCTGTGCCCGAGCAAAATAATCCGTTCCTGGTCTACCCGTTCCAGCGCAGCAGCGTAATCGAGCACATCGCGTGTCTGCTTGAGCAAAACGTCCAGCCCGCCTGCTCCGTAATCCCCGTCGCTTTCTCCGCATCCGCCATAATCAAAGCGCAAGACGCCAAACCCGTGAGCGGCAAGCTCTCTGGCGGCTTTTACAAACAAGCGGTTGACGCCGACTCGACTGCCGATAAAGCCATGGCAGATGACAACCAATGGGTATTTCGCAACCGTCCTGCCGTTTTGCTGCTCTGGCTCATGCAACGTTCCCGTCAACATAACTGTCTCGCTTGGAATATGTAATGTCCGTTCCAAAGAACTCACCTCTTTTATTTATAGTATTCCGAGTAGTTTACTTTGTTATTGACTATATTATCTCCTGTCCTGGCGAAAATGTCAAGAGTCGCCTGCGTTTTGGCACAGGCGACTCTTTTTATGGCTGAAGCGCTTTGCCGATTCTTGCTTGCAGCACTTCAAGCAGCTGCATCCATTCCCGTCCTTGCTCGGATTCTTCGTTGCCAGCATACTGATGCTCGCTTGGATAGAGCGAGTAGAAAACGCCCTCTTTGTTCTCCCCGATTTTCGTCAGGAAAGGATGCTCTTGATAATAAGGCAGCTTCGCCTGCTCCTTCGTCAAGCGGACAACCGTCGCCAACGGAACGTCTTTTTTGGCTGCTGTGTCCTTGTAGTAAAACTGCACGCTAGACGGGTTGCCTTCTTCGTTCGGCAATGTCGCTTCCACGATTTTCAGCTTGCTCATCACTTTTTCCGGCAACAAAATCCGGTAGCCGAGCTTGCTGTCGTAAGCCTTCATCGCTTCGAAAGTCTTCTCGATGTTTTGATCGTTCAACGACTCAGGCGTATTCCAGATGCCTACCGATTTGTCCGATGCAGGTGCAACACTCTCGACAAACCATTGGTCACCCTGCTGGCTCACGACGAGAATCGCCCGATCCGTGCCGAATTTGCCTGTGGAAGTCACCAGGTCAAAATCGATCTGGTATTTCAGCTTTTGATTTTGCCCGCTGCCAACAGAATCATCCGTTATGCTTGCGACCGTAAAGCCTTCCACCCACGGACTGGATGCGCCTGTCACCCAATGGGCGTTCTCCAGAGGAGCTTTCAGCCCAGAACGCGCCTGCTCTGTCAAGAGCGCGTATTGCAGCGCACCGTTTCTCAGTTTGACAGCCTTTGCCCAAGTCTGGGCCGTATCGTATGCAGAAGTAGGAATAATCCCGCTCTCCAGCATTTTCAATTGCTCGCTCACTGAACTTTGAACAACTGCCGGTTTTTCCACTGCTGCGGCGCTGGATGGCTGCTGCACAATCGTCACGACGGAATAAGCCGTAACCCCGATTGCCAGTGCCGAACCTAACACGATGATTTTTTTCAACATTTCTGAACGCCTCCCAGTTGATCCCATGCCTGTATCGTACAGGCGAAAAATTGACTTGCACCTATTAGGACGCAACAACTGCCGTTTTGTAACGCAATTGCCTGGAAAATATTTGTGTTCACTAAAAATGAAAAAGCCAAGACCCGTCAGCTAACGGGAATCGGCTTTTCTCTTCGCTGTATGGTTACGCGTTGACCTGTTTGATAAACTCTTTCATCAAAGCAGGCAGATCGTTCCAGGCGTGCCCGGAAATCAAGTTGCGATCTACATGGAAGCGCGTCTCGATGTACTTCGCTCCAGCCGCTTCAACCTCTGGACGGCAGGCAAAATATGCGGTCATCTCGCGTCCTTTGATTTCGTCTGCAATTACCGTAAGTGCCACACTCGCATGACACAAAATCATAATTGGTTTATCATGTTGGAAGAAATGACGGGCGATCCGGGCAAAATCTTTGTGCAGCCGGATATGCTCAGGGGCGCGTCCGCCGGGAATAATCAGGGCAGCGTACTCCTGCGAATCAATCTCTTCGAACGACGCATGTGCTTCGATCTGGTAGCCGCGTTTTTCCGTGAAAGTTTGCCAGTCTTCAAAATCGTGCACAACGGTATGAAGCACCTTCTTATCAGTCGGCGAGGCAATCGTCACTTCCAAGCCTTCCTCCAGGCAGCGATAATACGGATAGTAGGCTTCCAGCGCTTCCACTGCGTCGCCTGTCAGAATCAATACTTTTTTAGCCATGGCGGCTTCCACTCCTTTATTTATAAGCAATGAGGTTGTTGCGTATCAACAAGGCTTATTATACAGGCGTGCGCCAGCCAACATAAGAATGCACTTTTTTGTGCGGTAGTTACCAAAAGGATACTTATGGACAATGCTGTAGCAAAGGGAGAAAAACCATGCTTGATCTGAGAAAAGAAACGATGGAAAAAATCCGCAACGGCGATTTCACTTGCTCCAAGGAACTGACGCTGTCCATGTTCAGCGGGAAGTGGAAGGTCGTCATTTTATGGCACTTGGGCGTAGAAGGCCCGCATCGCTTCAGCGAGCTGCAACGCCTGTTTCCGAAAATTACGCATAAAATGCTGACGAGCCAGCTCAAGGAGCTGATCGAGGACGGGATCGTCCATCGCGAGGTTTATCCGGAAGTTCCGCCACGGGTGGAGTATTCCATGACCGAGCTGGGAATGACGCTGTTGCCGATCATCGAGCTAATGTACGAGTGGGGCGAAAAACGGATGGAGCAGTTGAAACTGGAATTGGGCGAGCAAACCACTCCTGCCTGCGAATGCCCGGTATCGCCCCAAAATAAAGAAGGATAGCACCCGACTGAGGCGCTATCCTTTTTGTTTACGGATTGACACTGTTTTTTGGCGGGGAAGCCAAATCTCGCAAAATGGCGACCTCTACCCGTCTGTTTTTTGCCCGGCCTTCCGCCGTCGTGTTCGGAGCTACCGGATGGTATTCGCCCATGCCAGTCGCGCTGAATTTCGTCGGGTTCAGGTTTTGGTTTTCCAGAAGCACCTTCAAAAAGTTGACGGAACGCTTGGCAGATAGATCCCAGTTGGACGGGAACTCCGCACGATGAATCGGCACGTTGTCCGTATGTCCGGTCACGGTCACTTTTTTCGGGTGAGGAACGAGCATCGCTGCCATTTCGGTAGCAAGCGTTCTCGCTTCCGGCTTCAGGACAGCGCTTCCCGAATCAAACAAGGCGTTGTCCAGGATCGTGATGAGAAGTCCTTCCTCGGTCAGCTTCGTCTGGAGCTTGTCCTGGAGTTTGTTTTGCTGAATGTAGCCTTCCAGCTGCGTTTGCAGCTTTTTCAAGTCCTCTGTTTCTTTGCGGACTGCTTCTTCCAGCTTTTTCTCTTCTTCCGTCTTCTGCTTTTCCGCTTCCTGTGCGCCTTTATGTACGGTTTGCTGCATCATGTTCGGATCGAGTGGAATCGGGCTAGGCTGATCCAAAACGCCCACGCCGCCGTTCAACGCAACGTTAAAGGAGCGAACCATCTGGTCGAACTTCTTGGCATCCATTTCGCTGGAGGCAAACAATACGATAAACAAAGCGAGCAGGAGGGTGAGCAAGTCCGCGTACGGAATCAGCCAAGACTCGTCCATATGCTCTTCGTGCTGAGCATGTCTCTTTGGTCGCTTAGCCATTTACCGCAGCTCCTTCCTCCCTCTTCTCTTCCTTCATTTCTTCTTTCATCTCGCTGCGCTCGTTGTACGGGATGTACACCAGAAGCTTCTGCTCGATGGCAGCCGGAGAAACACCTGCCTGAATGGACAGAAGTCCTTCCACCATGATTTTCTTGATTTCGATTTCTTGCTTGGATTTTCTTTTCAGCTTGGTGGCGAATGGGTGCCACAGCACGTAACCGGTAAAAATACCGAGCAGAGTCGCTACGAACGCAGCCGCGATCGATATACCGAGGGCGTCGATATCGCTCAGGTTACCCAGTGCCGCAATCAGACCAACTACCGCTCCCAATACCCCGAGGGTCGGAGCGTAGCTGCCCGCCTGGCTGAAGACGAGGGCGCCAGCCTGGTGGCGTTCTTCAATCGCGTGAATTTCCTCGTTGAGAACATCGCGGACGAAATCCGGCTCGCCACCGTCGATGATCATCTTCATGCCATTGCGCAGGAACGGGTCTTCGATCTCATCAGACGTGTTTTCCAGAGCAAGCAAGCCTTCACGACGGGCGATAGATGCCCAGTTCATGAATTGACCGATCAGTTCCCTTTTGGCAGGGAGTTTTTGCTCGCTAAAAATCACCTTGAAAAGGGCAGGAATCCTTTTGATTTCCGACATGGGAAATGCATTGAAAAGGGCGGCAATCGTACCTACGATGATAATCATGAACGCTGCTGGATTCAGCAGGGCCGAGGGACTCGCGTGCTTCAAGATCATCCCGACCACTACTGCGACAATACCTAGGACTATACCTATCAAGGTAGACTTTTCCATCGTGACACTCCCTATTACCATAATCGAAATTTATCTATATTATGGTTTCGGTATTTTTCGCCACTTTTGTGAGGGGTAGTTACATAAAATCCGCATCTTTTCGCAAGAAACTAATAGAGAGGACAAAATGATCGTAGATGTGGGCTTTGACCCGTTTAACCGAAGTGCTGCACCAGGCCGATCATGACCAGCAATCCTACGATAAACGAAAAAGTCGCGGAACGGGCATGGCCGTCTCCGTGGCTTTCCGGAATCAGCTCCTTGTACACGATAAACAGCATGGCGCCAGCGGCAAAAGCCAGCCCGTACGGCACCAGCCCTTTGACCACCGCCGTGAGATAATGGCCGCAAATCGCGGAAACGATTTCGACGGCTCCGGTCATCGTCGCAAGCAAAAAGGCTTTGAACCGACTCACTTTTTGATTGATGAGAAACAGCGCCACCAAAAAGCCTTCGGGCGCGTTTTGCAGGCCAATCGCAAACGCGATCAAGCCGCCAAGCTCCGACTGCTCGCTGGAATAACTAACCCCGACGGACAGTCCCTCGGGTATATTGTGCAAAGTAATCGCCATCAAAATCAGCAGAGCCTGGGAGTCCATCGAAATGTTGACCCTCGTATGCTCCAGATCAATATGCGGAATTACGCTTTCCAGGACAGTCAGAAAAAGCGTCCCGGTAAGCACGCCCAGACAGACGATAATGAACGGGGCGTTGGACATCGCCTGGGGAATCAGGCTGAACGTCGCTGCCGCCACCATGATGCCAGCGGTAAAGGCCAGGAGAATATCCCGCCAACGGTGTGTGACCGTACGGAAAAAGAGAATCGGCAAAGCCCCGACTCCCGTTGCCATCGCGGACAGAAAGCTCCCCATTAAAAGCTGCTCCATGCAAGGTTCCTCCACGAGTCGTTTGTTTGTCATCTGTTCTTGTCCACGTTTCGAAGGGGCGTGAGTATCCCTTTTGTTAGCTTATAATAAAATCAGGGGAAACATGTTAAAAATTTCACTTTGTCGCTTCAAAAAAACGCCAGGAGCACTGGCGTTTTTCTCAAAAAAGAATCTTATGTTTCCGAGCGGTACGTTTTGCCCAGCTCGTCTCCCAGCCCGAAGTAATGACGAAAATTGTAGATCAACGGATTCCACGCCGCAGGATCGATATGATTCGTACCGAGCACAATTCGTCTGTCCGCATGCACACGCTTGACCTCTGTTTCCACGATGGCAAAAAAGTCGGCGTAGTCGGGAATGCGGATGTTTTTCACGACCGCCTCCAGCTGGAGCGGGCAATTGCCGACCCGCTTTGGCCGCACAAGCTCCGATTCCAGAGCGAACAGGTCGGCAGCCTGGAACTTGTCCGCTTCGTGGCGAAAGCCCAGCTCCTGTTTGTACGCTGGCACCGGATTGCGGCCCGTCAGCGGGGCTAACGCTTCTACTTGCCGCCACATGGACGCTTCCGGCAAATTGATCACGCACTCTTTCGTGCGGCGCAAATTTTCCAGTCCTTGCGACCCGTATCCAAGCCCGAGAATCACATGATAGCCGAGCGCCCACGAGGAGGAGATGGGACTGATATTCGTCGTCCCGTCCTCGTTTTCGGTAGTTAACAAAACAACAGGTGTACCGTAGTACAAAATTTTTGGCTGGATCGCAACATGGCTCGTCATCGACGAAACCTCCTTCATACGAAAATAAACGCTTTATGCATTCATTTTAGTAGAAGAACATTTCGATGGTTCTCGAAGTATGCTTGCCAGTCTCTTATACTTTGAATCGGCTGATCATATGTTGCAACTCTTCTGCCATGTTCGAGAGCGCAGTCGCGGAAGACGTAATTTCCTCCATCGCGGCGAGCTGCTCTTCTGTAGCCGCCGAGACGTTTTGCGTACCGTCTGCCGCAATCTCGGACACTTCGCTGACCAGCTCGATTGCCTTGATGACTTGTTCGGAGTGCGCGGATACTTCCTGCGCTGCTGCGGACACATCCTGCATCTGATCCGCTACAGACGTGATCGACATCTGGATTTGCCCGAAAGTCTCGCCTGCGTGGTGCACGACGAGAATCCCTTGCTGCACTTCCTTCGTTCCTGATTCCATCGATTCTACTGCCAGCTTTGTATCTGTCTGGATCGTTTTGATCAGTTGCGCGATCTGCTGCGCCGATTGGGACGACTGCTCTGCCAGCTTCCGCACTTCATCGGCAACGACCGCAAAGCCGCGCCCATGCTCTCCTGCTCTGGCAGCCTCGATAGCAGCATTGAGCGCAAGCAAGTTGGTTTGCTCCGCGATGCCTGTAATCACTTCGATAATTTGACCGATGG
Source organism: Brevibacillus sp. FSL K6-0770 (assembly GCF_038000275.1). NCBI lineage: Bacteria > Bacillati > Bacillota > Bacilli > Caryophanales > Paenibacillaceae > Brevibacillus > Brevibacillus sp. FSL K6-0770. The sequence continues at coordinate 879,117 of NZ_JBBOBQ010000001.1, read as the reverse complement.
CTTGCGAATGGCTGCCCAGTCCATCGACTACACCTGCCAATTCGCGAATCGAATCGTGAATGGCGTTCATTTGCAAGACGGCAGCCTGGATGGACTGATTTCCTTCTCCCGCCATTGTCGCAACCTGAATAACCATGTTGGATGCCTGTTGGGCGTTCCCCGCGATATGACGAATGCCCCGGGACATATCGTCGATCGCCCGCGCTCCCTGCTCCACGCTTTTCACCTGGCGATCCGTACCGGCAGCGACTTCCTGCACCGTCACTGCAATCTGCTCTGTCGCCCGGCTTGTTTGCTCAGAGCTTGCCGTCAGCTCCTCCGCCGATGCGGCTACCTGCTCCGATGTGACGCTAACCTGACGGATTACGCCTTTGAGGCTGTCGGTCATCTCGTTGAAGGAATTGGCCAGATCGAGGATTTCGTCGCGGCTTTTGACAACCATTGGCTTCACCAGCAGATTTCCTCCTGCTACCTCCTTCATTTCCGCAACCAGACGCAAAATCGGGCCACGAATGCTTCGCGTCAGCCAGAGGGCGAGAAGCAGACACCCTGCGACCGAAATGGCAAGCGTAATGAGATTATCCCGTTTGAGCGCCTCGTACAGTTCGGCGCTTTCTCTTCCCGCGCGCTCCGTCCCCATTCTGTTGAACTCGATCATCGCATCGATGTACTTCTTGCGCTCACCGAACAGCTCGCTCGCCTTTTTACGCACATTGCCCAGCTCGGCCAGCTCCTCCGGCGTCGCCCCGCGCTTGACGTCCATCTTCTTTCCGATCTCCACGTATTCCTTGTTGAAAATCTCGTACTTCTTCATGGTTTCTTTCAAACCATCGAAATTTTTCCGGTCTTCCTCGTTGTAAATCGTTTTTTCGTAACTGGTCAAAAGCCCGTCGATGTATACGAAGTGTTCATCAATTTGCCCAGCGTATTTGTTTTTTTCTGCAATCGTCTCCGCGTTGAGAATCGTCTGATCCAAACCGTAGATCGTTTCCAGCGTGGAATTGATTTTCAAAATCTCTTCCATGCCCGGCTGCCAGACCGTTTTCATCTCTTCCACTTTGCTGTTCATTTGGCTCGTCTTGTATGTACTCATCGCTCCCATGTATGCGATTACAATGAGAATTAGTGCAAACGCGCTGCCGAGCTTTTTTCCGATCGTCCATCTCATAAAAACACCACTTTTCTTGACGTTGTATGATCTCGTTATGACCCTATTCCCGTTTGAATTTCGGGGTAAACATGTCCGTTCAAATTGTACCCGCTCTGACACAAAAACGGAACGCGAAATTTTGAAAAGAATATTGTCTGAATCGTCTTTTTATTGCCACTATGAAAACACAAGCTCTATATTATAATGGATGAAAAGCAAAAGCTCGTCGGTCAGATTCACAGAGGAGGAGAACTTTATGCAAACATACGAGGTGATTATCGTCGGAGCTGGCTCAATGGGAATGGCGGCCGGGTACTATTTGGCCAAACGCGGGGTCAGCACGCTGATGATTGACGCTTTTGACCCGCCGCACACGATGGGCAGCCACCATGGAGATACCCGCATCATTCGCCACGCTTATGGAGAAGGCAAGCAGTATGTCCCTTTCGCCTTGCGGGCACAGGAGCTTTGGAGAGAGCTTGAGGAAGCTTCCGGGATGAAGCTGTTTTCCCAGACAGGTGTGCTTAGTGCTGGCGCGAAAGACTGCGCTTTTTTACAGGAAGTGCGGGAAAGTGCGGAGCGCTACTCCTTGCCGCTCGAAGTGCTCTCTGCCCGGGAAGTCCGGGAACGGTGGGCCGGGATCAACCTGCCTGACGATTTTTACGCCTGTTTGGAACCTGCTTCCGGATATTTGTACTCGGAAAATTGCATTCGCGCCTACCGCGATCTCGCCGTAGCTTCCGGCGCCGAACTGCTTGTCCACACCAAAGTGACCAGCTTGCAGACGGATCAAGAAGACGTGATCGTGCATACAGACTCGCAGAGCTACCGCGGGAAAAAGTTGCTCGTTTCCGCCGGAGCCTGGAACTCACCCTTGCTGCACTCGCTCGGCTTGTCTGTTCCGCTTGTGCCCACGCGCAAAACCGTGGCCTGGTTCGGAGCGGAAGAAAGCTTGTACAGCTCCGATCGCTTTCCTGCCTTTGTTTTTCAGCTCAGTGATTCTATCTACTACGGCTTCCCCAGCATCGATGGCAGCGGCGTCAAAATTGGCCGCCATGACGGCGGACAAGCTATCGACCCTGACACACTGGAGCGGACGTTCGGCAGCTTTTTGTCTGATGAAGGGGATGTCCGGGGGTTTCTGGAGACGTACATGCCGCAAGCGGCGGGGGCGCTGCGCCAAGGCAGGGTCTGCATCTACACGATGACGCCGGACGAGCATTTTGTCATCGATCGTCATCCAGAGCATCCAGGCATCGTCTTTGCCGCAGGCTTTTCCGGTCACGGATTCAAATTCGCCAGCGCTGTAGGGGAGGCGACGAGCCAGCTGCTCCTCGACGGAACTTCCACGCTCGATCTGTCCATCTTTTCGCTCAGCCGCTTTTCTTCCTGACGATCAACAAAAAGCCTCTCGCCATGTTAGCGGCCGGAGGCTTTTTCGTTCACCATTCCCAAAAGAGCGAACCGATGCGAGCTGTGATCCGACTGCTCATCTCCATGGCTTGCTGTTCGAAGCGAACCTGCGGGCGCTTGTTGTCATACGGGAACAAATAGGCAAAGCCCGGGCGCGTCGCTTGCGGCACCAAATAAGCCGACCTGGTAGCGCCATACCTGCGCTGTTCATTCAAAAACTCGATCATCGATTCCGCGTCGCGGATTCCCGCACCGTGTCCATAGTACATCCCTCGGCCGAGATCAACGGCGTTTTCTCCCTGCCACTGCGGCTTATCCGGATTGTGATCGGGATTGGCAAAATACAAAATATCGCCGGGCAAAAAGGTGGTCGTCCTCGTCGTTCGCAAGTCCAAATCCTGGTCATAGCGCCAGTCATAGAGCAGGATGTCTGCAAACATTCGCTCGAAGTCTTCCCGCCGGATCGACTGGAGCACGGCGTGATACAAAATGATGACCATCGCCGTCGCGCACTCTGTCGCGTATTTTCGCCCTTCCTGAAAAATGTTGATAATCCCTTGCGATGGCGGGACGCCCGTCCGCAGCCGGAATCCGCCAAGCTCGGTTCGATCCCAGTAGACGGGATTCGCCCGTGAATTTTCAAACGTGGAAAAGGCAATTCCGCTCTCGTACAGCGCGATGGCTGACCGCACCAAATGATCTCTCATCTTCAGCTCGAACTGAAGCAATTCCGGCGACGGGTAGACAAATTCCTCCCCGCTCGCAGCCATCCGCTGCACGACTTCTCTCTGTACCCGGTTCAATCCCCATTCGTCTGCCAAAACGGCAGGGTTGGCCTGTCTGCCGCTGATGATTAACATGGGCAACCTCCTCTACACACACTGTCCTTCGTATGTGTATGCAGTCGCCCATGTCCATGTGTCAGCCTCTTGCCTGCTCCAGCACTCCTGCCGCTTTGGCCGGGACATGCTTGAGCTTGGAAAACAGGTAACACCCGACGATGACAATGACGCTGCCCAGAAGCTGGAGCAAGCTCATCGTCTCGCCCAGCAACAGAAAAGCGAGGATCGCGGTGAACACCGGATTAAAGTTGAGGAACATGCCTGCCGAGGTCGCCCCGACTTTTTGCACCCCGACATTCCACATGACCATGCTGACGACTGTCGCCAGTACCCCGACGTAAAACAGCGACAGCCAAAATGTCCAGTCCGTACGCTCGACAGTGAATGTCGTTGCGTTAAAGGGCAGCATCAGCATAACGCCAAATAGCCCCGAATACAGGGTAGACATCATCGGCGAAACGGTTTTCATCGCCCAGCGTCCGCAGACGGAGTAAATCCCCCACATCGCAACGGCAGCGAGCATCCACAAATCGCCTGTGTTGAAATGCAGTTGCGACAAATGGGCAAAGTCGCCTTTGCACAGGACGACGAGCACCCCTGCGAAAGAAATCAGCATGGCGACGATTTGCAACGGACGAATTTTTTCTTTCACCAGCAAAAAGGAAAAAATGGCGATCGAAACCGGATTGAGCGTGGACAAAAGCCCGACGTTGGTCGCATCCGTCCGCTCCAGTGCCCAGAACATGAACAAGTTGAACAGAGCTACACCCGTAACGCCCATCAAAATCAATGGGATAAGCGACTGACGCGAGGGCAGAATCCGCTTTTCGCGAATCCAGACCACTGGCAGCAAACAGGCTACGGCGATCAGCCAGCGCAAGTTGGTCAAGGTCAAGGATGACGCATGTCCCACCAAAAATTTACCGACGACAAAATTGCCTCCCCAAAGGAAGCTGGTACAAAGTAACAATCCGACGTATAAAGGTCTCATGATTCATGCTGCCTCCTGCCTAGCTGTCTAAACCCGCCCTCTATCATACACCTTTCTCGTCAGATTTGGGGGCATCGATCCATTTTTCCATGAAAATCAGCTCGTCAGCGGTAAAGCCCAGCTGTCTGTAAAAAGCTTGCACACCGCTGTTTTCCGGCTCGATCAACAGGTTGATTTTCTCACAGCCTACGTTCGCCAGCCGCCGTTCCAGCTCTTGCATAAGGCGGCTGCCCAGTGCCTGGCCCTGATAAGCCGGATCGACTGCCAGGTGATTGACCCAGCCGCGCCGCCCGTCGTAGCTGCCCATTACCGCCCCCGCGAGCTGTCCTGCCTCGTTGATGGCTACCAGAAACAGCTCCGGGTCGCGCTCCAGCTTGTGCCGCAATCCCTCCAGCGAATCCGAGCGGGACAGCGCCAGCCCTGCCCGCTGCCAAAGCTCGACGACCTCTTCATACTGCTCCAAGGAAAATGACTGTAGTTTCATAGCGCGTCACCTTTTTGTATTTTTATAAATTTATATTAATATTTATACAATTATACGCGTGAAAAAGGAGCTTGCCAAGAAGCTCCTCACTCTCCATGCCGTTATACCGCGAACCACGACATGATCAAAGGCATCAATGTAAATGCCCACACGACGGTAATCATCGCCCCGGCTATGACGGCCAAAGTAGCGCTGCTGCCTTCCGTGTCGCCGCGTTCGAACGCTTTGACCATCCCCAGCATGTGCGCTCCCATGCCGTACATCAAGCCAATCGAGACGGGATGGCGCAGCTTCATTCTTTTAATGACCCACGGTGCCAGAAACACTCCGGCAAAGCTCGTCAGCATCCCGAACACGGCTGTCATCGCCGGCATGCCGCCAATCGCTTCCGATACACTGAGCGCAATCGGCAACGTAATCGAGCGGGGAATGACGCTGATCGCTGCCGATTGGCCCAATCCGACCAGCATGGCGGTAGACACGCCCGCGAGAATCGCGATCAGCGAGCCAGTCGCCAAGCTCAGCAAGATCATTCTTCTGTGAGCCATCAAAATCGCCCAGTTCCGGTAGAGCGGCACTGCGAAAGCGACTGTCACCACGCCCATCATCTCGCTAATCCAGGAAGTCGCCTGGCTGTACTCGACGTAAGGCACGCCTGCCACGAGCAGAAACACAATCATCGCCGCCGGAGCGAGCACGGCTGGTGAAAACAGCAAGCTCGGCCGCTTTTTGTTCAGCCGCTTCGCTGCGTAAAAGAACAGGATGGTCAGCAGGACGCTACACGTTTTCAACAGGATCAAGCTGCTTCACCTCACCACGTTTGAACAACCGCTCAGCAACAACGCCTGTCGAAACCATCACCAGCGCGCATCCGCTGACGACGACGATCAACACGAGCAATCCTTTTCCTCCGAGCAGCCAAGGATACTGCATCATGCCGACGAGCGAAGGAACGAAAAACAAGATCATTTGCGAAAACAAAAGGGTGGCTCCCGCCTCGACCCACTTCAGACGCACCCAGCCATTATGCAGACAAATGAACAAAAGCAAAAGCCCGATCAAGCTGCCGGGCACAGGAATAGGCAAAAACGAAGCGATTCCTTTTCCCACCCAGGTAAATCCAAACAACAGCAAAACTTGCCCAAAGAGCAAGAACCATTTTTTCATCGAGACCACTCCGGTTCCTTCATGTTGGTACCTTCATTCTAAAGCGTCCCGATTCCATTCGTACAATACATATATATCATGATTTCTATTCCATTTGGTTATGGTGATAAATGCTGCTTCACGAAGTCGATAAAAGCCCGTGTCGCATGGGACAAATAGCTGTCTTTCCGATAGATCAAGGCGTATTGCCAATCAATCACGGGCGAAGCGATGTTCACTGTATGCAGCTGGCTATTGTTCAGGCGTCTCACAATCGAACGGGGCAGCAAGGAAATCCCCAGCTGTGTCGCTACCATTTCCCCGACAAAATCCCACAGGGAACTCATATACGCCACTTTCGGTTCAAAGCCGCTCTTCATGCACGCCTGGCGAACCACATCATGAATGGCGTACTCCTCGGTGAACAAAATAAAGTCCTCGTCTTTCAACTGCGCCAAATTCACCTCATCCATCCCCGCCAGCCAATGCTTTTGATGAGCAATCGCGACGACGTCTTCGGACACTAATGGGACAGCGGCAAATTTCTCCGCATCTGTCGGCAAAACGGTCAGTCCGAGATCGACACTTCCCTGCTCCACCTGAACTTCCAGCAGCTTCGCACTGTACTCCTTCATTTCGATATCGATGCCCGGATATTGTTTTTTGAACAGGGCGATGACATTTGGCAGCAAAAAGGAGCCTACCGTCGGCATCATGCCCATTTTTACCCGCCCACGCTCGACATTGCGAATCTCGGCTATGGACGAGGACATGCCTTCCATCAGTTGAAGCACTTTTGTCGCATAGCCGTACACCAGCTCTCCCGCCTCGGTCAGCTCCATTTTCCGCTCCGAGCGATCCAGCAAAACGACGCCAAGCTCCTCCTCCAGCGCCTTCATCATCTTGCTGATAGATGGCTGAGAGACGTGAAGGGCATTGGCTGCTTTTGTAAAATTTCTTTGTTTGGCTACTTCCACAAAGTATTGCAGTTGTCGAATATCCATCCGCTGCCTCCACGCGATCCGTTCGTTCGATCCTTGTTTATGTACAGCTTACCACAGGTGGCGAATCCATGAAAAAAACCAGGACGCGCTTGGCGCCCTGGCTGCTTTGCCTGCTTTATTTTACAGTGACCTGAACCGTCAGCATCTTGCCGCCGTATGTAGCGACAATCGTCGTGCGGCCTGCTGCAAGAGCTGTAAGCTTGCCTCCTGCCACAGTTACCACGCGCTTGTCTGCGCTCATCCATTCCGCTTCAGCCGTTACATTGGCCTTCGTCTTGTCCGAGTAGATGGCAGCCACTTGCACATCCTTGGATTCGTTGACTTTCATTTGAAGCTGTTTTGCGCTTAGCTCCAGTCGGGAGATAACCGCAGCCTCGACCGGAATCGCGATAGTCTTCCCGCCGTAAGTAGCGGTAATTTTGGCTTTGCCTGATCCGGTAACAGTGACCACACCGTTTTCGACCGTTGCTACCTTCACGTTGTCAGACGCCCACTTCGCTTTGCTTGTGACGTCTGTCTTTTCTTTGTTGCTCATTACAGCTGTGAGTTTGACCGCCTGCGAGAAGCCAGGGCGTGTATACAGCTTTTTCTGATCGGCTTCCAGCGTGGAAACGATGTCTACCTCTACCGGAATGACCACGTTTTTGCCACCGTATACTACTTTGATTTTCGTTTTGCCGGAGGAGATAGCCGTCACCAGTCCGTTGGCCACTGTCGCGATCTGTGGATCGGCGCTTGTCCATTCTGCCCCTGTCGTTATATTCGCTGTCGACTTGTCCGAATACGTAGCGGTTGCCGCGATTTGCTTGGCAGCTCCCGATTTTAACACAAGCTTTTTCTGGTCGGCAACGAGCTTCGTGATCACTTCTACTTCTGTCGTCACAGTTACGAATTTGCCGCCGTAGCTGGCTTTTACTTTTGCCGTTCCGCTGCCTGTCGCTCGCAAAAGTCCCGCTTCTACCGCCACGATGCTGCTATTGGACGTGGACCACTCCGCTTTGTGCGTCACATCTTCCGTCGTCTTGTCCGCATATTGCGCGATCACGCTCAGCTGCTGTATACCGTCTTTTTTCAACCGGACCGTCTTGTCCTTGATCGTCAGCTTCGACAGTTTCTTGGTCTGGTTGGCTGTTGTCTCTGCTTTTGCCATCTCAGTTACAGGACTTACGCCGGAAAGAATCGTTCCGACTGTCAGGGCAAACGTCAACAAAACCTTTTGCCAGCCGTGCATGTACGTGCTTTTCTTCGCCACGGTTTTCTCTCCTTCTTCTCTATATCTATTTTCCACTATTTACTATATCGGCATATTAGAGAGGGTTGATAAATGTTTTTTGGCCAATGTTGCTCTAGTCTTCGCCCCACGTTCCTGCGAGTGGCGCAAAGTGCTGCATCGCCAGAGCACCTGCTCCCATGACGATCGCCGTTCCTCTCAGTTCGGATGGAATCACCCGGAATTTCCCGCGAAATGGCTCCCAGATGACTTGGTCGCTATGCTCCTCGACCAGCTCGACAATCTCGCGGTAATTTTCCACCAGGTCGCCGCTGAGAATGACCGTATCGGGATTGTACATGCAGACGATATTGTTGATCGTGATCCCGATGTACAGCGCTGTGCGGGAAACGATCTCCTTCGCCCAGCGCTCCCCGTCTCTCGCAGCGGCAAATACCTCACGGACGTCTGCCACTTCCTTGACCCGCCGCGCTTCGAGAATCAGCGCGTTTTCATCGATATACGTTTGCAGGCAGCCTCGCTTGCCGCACTCGCACAAGTTGCCGTTCGGATCGAGCGTTGTATGTCCCAGTTCGCCCGCACTGTTCGAGCCGCCGCGAAACACTTCGCCGTTGATGATCAAAGAAGAGCCGATGCCTGTCCCGATGCCGATCAGGGCTGTCTTGTTCGAGCCTTTTGCCGAGCCGTACAAATATTCGGCGAGGATTTTGACCTTCAAGTCATTGTCAATTACCGTCTTGATGCCCAGCTCTTTTTCGATCAAGCCAGCAAAAGCTACGTCCTTCCAGCCCAACGTAGAGGAAAGCTCGACGACTCCCCGCTCGTAGTTGATCACGCCAGGCACGCCGATGCCTACTCCGATTACTTTTTCTGCTGGTACGCCCTGCTGCTCAATCATCCCGCGAATTTCCTGGCAAATCAGGGCTGCCGTCTCCTCCGGCGTCCCTGCCAACGCCTTGTGTTCTACGCGGTGATGGGCGATGATCGTCTCGCTGAAGTCCATCATCCCGAAGCTGATCCGCTTTTTCTCGATGTCGACCCCAATCGTATAGATCGCGCCTGGCTCAATGTCGAGCATGATCGCCTTCCTGCCGACGCCGGACGATGTCAGCTCCGTCTCCCGAATTACGCCCTCCTCGCACAGCTCGCTGACAAAACGGCCGATCGAGGTCGCGCTCATTCTCGTAATTTTCGTGATCTCGGCCCGGGAGATCGGCCGCTGCTTTTTGATAATATCGAGAATCATCAGCTTGTTGTGCTGCTTGATAACATCCTGGTCCTGTTTCACGATTTTTTTCATCACAGAAACTCCCACCTTGCTTGTATATGAGATGCCGCTGGCTTTTCCTTGATTATTACCCTCACACTACCTGTCAGTCACTACTACGTCAACTGATAAAAAACCACCCGATTTCTCGGATGGTTGTGCGTGTGTCACTTGTTGTTCAGGTCGTACGGCGTCTCCTGGTAGACGTAATAGTTCAGCCAGTTGGAGAACATCAGATTGGCATGGGCACGCCAGGTGACGATCGGCTCCTGACTCGGATCATCTCCGGGATAGTAATTGCGCGGAACAGTGATGTCCAGCCCCTTGTTCACATCCCGCTCGTACTCGTCCTGCAACGTGGTAGGATCGTACTCGGAATGACCCGTCACGAAAATTTGTTTGCCGTCCTTCGTCGCGACCGCATACACTCCCGCTTCCCTGGACTCGGACAAAATCTCCAGCTCGGCCACCTTCTCGATGTCCTCCCGGCGGTTTTCCGTATGACGCGAATGGGGAATGTAAAAGTAATTGTCAAAGCCGCGGAACAGCTTCACATTTTTCTTGTTCAAGGTATGAGGGAAAATCCCGAACATTTTTTCCGGCAAAGGATGCTTCGGTACGCCAAAGTGGTGATAAAGTCCGGCCTGCGCTCCCCAACAAATATGCAAGGTCGAAGTCACGTTTGTCAGCTTCCAGTCGAGGATAGTCTTCATTTCCTCCCAATACGTCACTTCCGTAAAGTCGAGCTGCTCGACAGGCGCGCCTGTAATCACCATGCCGTCAAAGTATTGGTCCTTGATCTCCTCAAACGTTTTATAAAACATCGACAGATGCTCTTCCGATGTGTTTTTGGATGTATGGCTGGACATGTGCAGCAGAACGATTTCCACCTGTAGGGGAGTATTCCCCAGGAGGCGAAGCAACTGTGTTTCCGTTGTTTCCTTCACGGGCATCAGGTTCAGGATGACGATTCGCAGCGGCCGAATGTCTTGTGTAAACGCACGGCTCTCCTTCATCACAAAAATATTTTCGCGGGCCAGCACTTCCACCGCTGGAAGCTCGTCGGGCAGTTTGATTGGCATAAAGATCCCCCTTTCCATTCTTTGCAAAACAGGTAGAAAAACAATAATCCGACTAATTCGCCAAAAATACTTGGCTTCCTGCTTGAACCAGAAGCGACATGGAAAAATCGCGCGTGGGAAACACAGGAAAGCGGCACATGTAACGAGCTTATATATGTTTTAATATTGTGCAACTTTTTCGTCAAATCATTATACCTTTATTCCAGGAAAAATAGCAGGTCTTTTTCTGCAACGGGATGGAACGAAAAAACCTCCCGCCAAAAAACATGCGAGAGGCTGCTTCGGTTCCGTATGCCCACTTGTCAAATCCAGCCGCGTGCCTCCATCGCTTCCGTAATGCGCAAAAGCGAGATCATGTACGCTCCTGTGCGCAGGTCGACTTTGTACTGGTCCGCCAGCTCCGCCACCGCGCGATAAGCGTTGACCATGGCCGTTTGCAGCTTGTCGTTTACTTCCTGCTCGGACCAGTAGTAATTCATCAAGTTTTGCACCCACTCGAAGTAGGAAACCGTCACACCGCCTGCATTCGCCAAAATATCGGGAATGACCACGACTCCTTTTTCGCGCAAAACCGCATCGGCATCAGGGGTAGTTGGGCCGTTGGCCGCTTCTGCAATCCACTTGGCCCGAATCTGACTCGCATTTGCCGCTGTAATCACATTTTCCAGGGCGGCAGGAATCAAAATGTCCACTTCCAGCTCCAGCAGCTGTTCATTGCTGATCACGGTAGCGCCCGGATAATCCAAAATCGTGGACGCATCTTTGCATTGTCCGACTTTCGGGATATCCAGTCCTTTTTCGCGGTAGATGCCACCGCGCGAATCGCTCACGGCGACGATCCGGAAGCCAAGCTCAGTCAACAGCCTTGCCGCGATCCTGCCTGCGTTTCCGTACCCTTGAATGGCTACGGTCGTCTCCTGTGGCTTGCGGCCAGAGTCTTTCAACGCCTCCAAAATCGTGAAGACGCAACCGCGAGCCGTCGCTTCGTTTCTGCCTTTTGACCCGCCCACTGCAAGCGGCTTGCCCGTAATGACGCCTGGCGAATAAGCGCCCTTCAATCGGCTGTATGTATCCATCATCCAGCCCATGATTTGCGGTGTCGTATACACATCCGGCGCAGGGATATCTGTATCCGGTCCGACGATGTCTGCGATTGCTTCCATGAAACCGCGGCTCACTCTCTCCAGCTCGCCTCGGCTCAGTTCGTGCGGATCGCAGATAACGCCGCCTTTTCCGCCTCCATAGGGCAGACCGACCACTCCACATTTGAACGACATCCACATGGAGAGCGCTTTTACTTCATCCATCGTGACGTCAGGATGAAAGCGAATGCCCCCTTTGGTTGGCCCCACCGCATCGTTGTGCTGGGAACGGTACCCTTCAAAAACGCGGACGCTGCCATCGTCCATTTTGACGGGAAAATGGACGGCAAGCACTCGCTTGGGTCTTTTCAAGATTTCGACGGCTTCGCGCGGCAAACGAAGCAACGCCGCGGCTGCATCGATTTGCTTCTGAACAATCTCGTATGGATTCAGACTCTCTTTTTCTACTGTCTTTTGCATGCTTGATCCTCCCCACCTATCGTGCATCACCCTGGCACAGAGCTAAAGGATGAATGGAGTCATTATATACGAAAGGACCAAATTCAGACAATTTATTTTTTGTGTTTTCACATTATTGTGTTATTTTCGTCAAAAATAAAAAAAGCCCGATGCATGTTTTGCTGCACCGGGCGGCTGCTCCTATTTTTTCAAATACGCTTTCATCAACCTCGTTTTTGTTTCCCACATGTCTTCACTAATATGCAAACGGTAATGCTCCGGGTTGAGCATCCGCAAATATTCCGGCCAGAACAGCTTGAGCTGTTCACGATGGTACTCGCGGATTTCTGCAAGCGTCGGCAGTTGATACACCAGCTCCCCGGCGACAAACACCGGGATGAGCAAAGCTTCTGCCCGGTAACGGGTCAATTGCTTGTTCAAATACGGATGGCTTGGATTCAACAACTGGACAGGTGCGCCTTGCGCAATCGTCGTTTCCTCCGGGAAGCACACGTAATCGGCAATCGCCTTGCCCGTGTCGGGGTCGATCAGTCTGTACATATCCTTGATGCCAGGGGTCGTCACTTTCTCCGGATTGCCGGAAATCTTGATCGTCGGCTGGAACACGCCATTGGCGTCCTCGCGCGCCACCAGCTTGTACACACCGCCGAGCGTCGGCTGATCTGCCGCCGTGATCAGCTGTGTACCTACGCCCCAGCTGTCGACTTTGGCTCCTTGCACTTTCAGGTTCATGATCGTATGTTCATCCAGATCGTTGGAGGCGACGATTTTTACATCGGTCAGCCCGGCTTTGTCCAGCATTTCCCGCGTCTTGGTGGACAGGTAAGCGAGGTCTCCGCTGTCCAGACGCACGGCTGTCAGCTTTTTGCCTTCCTTCGCCAGCTTTTTCCCGACCGATATCGCGTGCGGGACGCCGCTTTTCAGCGTATCGTATGTATCCACCAACAGCGTCACCTGGTTCGGCAGAGCGTCGGCAAAGCGCTGGAATGCTTCTTCTTCATCCTCGAAGCTTTGCACCCAGGAGTGAGCGTGTGTTCCTTTTGTCGGGATGCCGAACATTTTTCCCGCAAGCATATTGGAGGTAGCGTCAAATCCGGCCAAATACGCCGCTCTCGTTCCCCACAGGGCAGCGTCTGCTTCCTGTGCCCGTCTCGTACCAAATTCCATCAGCACGTCGTCGCCCGCCACGTTTTTGATCCGGGAAGCTTTCGTCGCGATCAGTGTCTGGTAGTTCATGTAGTTCAACAGGGCGGTTTCAACCAATTGCGCCTCCATGACGCGTCCTTCCACGCGGATCAGCGGCTCGTTCGGGAAAACCATCGTCCCTTCCTTGACGGAGTACAGCGAACCTTGGAAACGCAAGTTGCGCAATTCCTCCAAAAAGGCCGGGTTGTAGTTTTCTTCCTGTTCACGCAAATAGTCCAGGTCGCTTTCTTCAAAGCGCAAGTTTTTAATATAGTGTACGATTCGCTCCAGACCAGCGGAAACAGCGTAGCCATTTCCAAAAGGCAGCTTGCGGAAAAAAGCTTCAAAGACCACCTTCTGATTGTGCGTTCCGTTTACCCAGTGCGCGTACATCATGTTGATCTGATATTTATCTGTGTGCAATGCCACACCAAATGATTGCATATCGCGTAAGCCTCCTGTCAATTCCTTTCCAACATCATACCAGAACCTTCCCATGGTGCCCATCTGCCTTGGAGCCTAGAAAAAATATGATATAGTATGGAATAATGAAAAGAACCAAACGTGCGACCGGGAGTGGAAAAGAGCATGTCAGACCAAAAAATCGTTTCATTGTGTAAAGGGCTACCGAAAAATTTGAGCTACAACGGCAAGGACTTTCTCTCCGGAATCGGGAAAGACGAAGCCAGCGAGCTGGTTGTCCGCTTTGCAAAAATCGACGAAGACGACGTAGCGAATCACGCCTATCACGGCGGGCCTGATCGCGTCGTGTGCGCGTATCCTTTTGAACATTATGCCCATTGGGAAAAGAAATTCGGCCAACGCTTGACGCAATCGGCCTTCGGCGAGAATTTGACTATGTCCAACATGACAGAAGAACAGGTGTGCATCGGAGATATTTATCAAATCGGAGACACCATCCTGCAAGTGTCGCAGGGCAGATACCCTTGTGCCACCATCAACAAGCGCAACAACAACAATCTTTTGCTCAAGGCAGTCGTGGAGACGGGCTACACGGGCTACTTCTTCCGCGTTTTGCAGGAAGGCACGATCAAACCGGACTCAGCCATTACTCTGTTGACTCCCCATCCCAAGCAAGTGACTGTCGCCTCCATTCATCATTTGTACTTCCACAACCAGTCGCTCTCGGAAGAAACGATTTCTACCATGCTGGAAATCGAGGAGCTGTCTTTGCCGTGGAAAAAGAAGCTCATAGAAAAACAACAGCAATTAGCGAAAGGAACTGTCCATGCGAATTAACAAGTTCATCAGTGAAACGGGCATCTGTTCGCGGCGGGAGGCCGACAAGCTGATCGATGCCAAACGAGTGACAATCAACGGCCTCGTTGCCGAGCTAGGGAGCACCGTCTCGCCTGGCGACGATGTGCGCATCGATGGCAATCCGCTCGGCGCGAAGAAAAAGCACGTCTACATCGCCCTGAACAAGCCTGTCGGCATCACGTGCACTACAGAGCTACACGTCAAAGGAAACATCGTCGATTTCGTCAACCACCCGGAGCGCATTTTTCCCATTGGCAGACTGGACAAAGACTCGCAGGGACTCATCCTGCTTACCAATGACGGCGACATCGTCAACAAAATTTTGCGCGCGGAAAACAATCACGAAAAAGAATACATCGTCACTGTCGACAAGCCTGTGACCGCCAACTTTTTGCACGGAATGGCAAACGGCGTGCGCATACTCGGCACGGTAACCAAGCCTTGCAAAGTCACCAAAGTAAACGAGCGCGTCTTCAATATCGTTCTCACCCAAGGCTTGAACCGACAAATCAGGCGCATGTGCCAGGCATTCGGCTATCAGGTGCGGCAGCTGCAACGCGTCCGCATCATGAACATCAGACTGGGCAATTTGAAGATCGGGCAATGGCGCAACTTGACCAGCGAAGAGCTGAAGGAACTGAACAAAAATCTTTCCTGATTGCTGTTTGCCGAACGGCGAAAAAAACCAAAAACAGACTCCGTTGCAGGGGTCTGTTTTTTTCACGCTCTATTCCTCAGCCTGCGCCGTCAGAGAACGAACCTCGCTGACAAACCGCCTGATCCCCTCGCGCAGCTGCTGTTCATTCAGATAGGAAAAGCTGAGGCGAATCCACGAGGCAAGCTCCCTTTGCGGATCGCAAATGATGCCGGGCACAAACGTAATCGATTGCTCGATGCATTGGCCGAGCAGCTTTTCCATCGGCGTGGAATCCGGCAGCCTGATCCACAAGTTGAAGCCGCCTGTCGGACTGCTCCATTCCCAGTCTGTTGCGGCCAACTCCTCCTCCATAATGTCTTTGCGCACTGCCAATGCCGTGCGCAGCTTCAGCAAATGCTGCTGCATCCGCTCCGAGAAGAAATAGTGCAAAAATATTTTTTGGTTCAAGAGCGGCGTCCCGCTGTCCGACAACGCTTTGGCGCTGAGCAAATACGCCATCAGCGAAGGACGGCAGGCGATCGTCCCGATGCCGAGTCCAGGAGCGACATATTTGCTAAAGCTGCGCAAATAGATGACATACCCGGACGTGTCGTAGGCAAACATCGGCAAAGGCGGCTCTTTCCCAAAGTAAAGATCGCGGCACGGATCATCCTCGATCAAGAGACACTGATACATCTCCGCCAGCTCTACCAGCCGCTTGCGCTGTGCAAGTGGAACCGTAAACCCCGTAGGATTGTGGAAAGTCGGATTGAGATAGAACAGACGCGGCTTGTGCGTCCGCATCAGTTGTTCGACCTGCTCCAGATCGTAGCCGTGCTGAGTGATCTCCACCGCCAGAATGTTCGCTCCCTGGCGCAAAAAGACGTCGATGGCCGGACTGTACGTGGGCCGCTCCAGCAAAACTACGTCTCTTGGCTTGACCAGCACACGCGCAATCAAATCAATCGCTTCCTGCGACCCGGACGTGACCATCAGCTCTTGCGGGGTCAAGTAAAAGCGAAACCGTTCCGTGTAATAGCGGCACAAAGCCTCCCGCAGTTCCTCGTCTCCTTGGGTAGTGGAATACGTGCCGAGCACTTTCGGATACAGGTCGAACACTTTTTTCACGTATTCCGAGAAGTACAGATTGGGCAGGAGATTCGGGTCAATCAGCGCTTTGGAAAACTGATAGGTCGCCTGGACCTGGTGAATTTCCGAAAGGTGGCTCCTCTGCACATAAGCAGACACAATCGGGTCATGCAGCGAGGCCGTCGCCAGCATGCCGCCCGGCTGAACGAAATAGCCGGATTTATCTTTGACGTAGACATAGCCTTTTTGCTTGAGCAGCTGATACGCCTTGAAAACCGTCAGGCGGTGCACATCCAGCTTCAGGGCCAGTGCCCGCACAGAAGGGAGCTTTTCGTGTTCCTTCCAGTCTTTGCGTCTGATTCCGTCCAGCACGTAATCGTACACTTGTTCAAACAGCTTGTCGGCGTGCACGCTTGACAAACCTTCTCTTTTCATCCCGGCCAGCCCCCTCCCCTGCAATTGTAACGTCACTTTTCTTCAACTGTTCTATTCGATTTCATCTGTTCTATTCCTCTCCCTTTATGATGGGGAAAAGGAGGAATCACCATATGGTACTCGTCAATTATATCGTGATGTGCTTGATCTTCGGGACGACATTTTTAGCCATCAAAGTAGGGGTAGATGCCGGAGCGCCACCCTTTTTCTCGGCAGGCATCCGCTTTTTTCTCGCGGGACTGATCTTGTTTGCCTTCATGGTCTGGAAAAAGCAGGCCCGCGTCTCCCTTTTGTTGCGAAAAGAAATGCTGCTCACGGGATTGTGCCTGACCTTCGGCACGTTTGCCACCTTATACTGGGCAGAACAGCATATAAGCTCTGGCATCGCGGCAGTCTTATCCGCTACCGCCCCATTGCTGGTCATGCTTTTGCAAACCCGGCTTTCGCGTCAAAAGCTGTCCGCCATCTCCTGGGCTGGCTGTCTGGCAGGCTTGGCAGGGGTCACGCTGCTGCTGTTGCCCGGTCTGACTTTTTCTTTCAGCGTGCTCTGGATCGCGGGCTGCGTCGCCGTCCTGGTTGGACAGCTGTTTTATTCCGCAGGTGCGGTCTACTCCCGGCGCGTCTCCCAACAGTTCAAGGACGTCTCGCCCATTACGTTAAATGCCGCCCAGATGATGTACGGAGGTGTTCTGCTGCTTGTGATCTCCGCTTTTACCGAGCAAGTGCACACGGAGTTTCTGTTTTCGTCCCAGGCTGTGTTCTCGCTGCTTTACCTGATCTTCGTCGGCTCGATGATGGGACATTCGATCTTTTACTGGCTCGTGGCAAAAACCAATCCGCTCTTCCCATCCACTTGGCTGTATATATCGCCGCTGATTGCACTGACGCTTGGTGCCGTTCTTTACCAGGAGCCGCTTCACCTGTCTTCCTTGGCTGGAGGCTTGGCGATCATCGCCGGAATCGTCATGATTAATTTGAACGCGCTAAAGCAGCTTGTCAGCAAAAAAGCGCCGCTGGAACACGCAGAAAGCCCAACAAAGTAGCTTCACGGCCTTTGTTGGGCTTTTTTTTACTTATGCTCGTTCAATTGTTTGGCAAGCTTGATCAGCTCTTCCTTGGAAACCGTCGTGGCCTTGGCGCGAACGCTGTACTCCAGATCGCTCCCGTTTTTTATCCATACGATCCAGTGAAAATCGGGCTGGTTGTCCTCTTTGTACGTCATCAGAGCAGCTTCGTTTTTGCCAAGCATCACTTTTTCTACCCCAGTCGCATTGGAGCCAGTCTTTGCTCCAAGCTCTGCCTGGCGGACTTCGACGGTGATCCCGCCCTTTGCGCCTCTGTAGGCGACATGCACATAGTCAAACTTGTCAGAGGTCGGAATTTCCTTGACGACGTATTCTTTCTTGTTCTTGATCGCTTCTGCCTTCATCACCGCCACATCGTACTTGTCGCTTGGCTTATACTCGATTTCCCCTGATTCGAAGCGGAAAGCGCCGTTCAGCTCGGTCGGGAGTGCGAACCGTTTATCCGCGAGTTTTTGTTCCAGCTCCGCAAGCGATGTGTAGGTGATCGCCTTGTAAAAGACATCTACGTTCGGATCGCGCAAGGAAATCACTTCTGCGTTTTCGTCCTTTTTCTCATTTTTCGGCAGCCAGTAAATCGCGGCTGACGTTCCCGGCTTGAGCTGGTCAAGAATCTCGTTGATGATGTTGCTCCTGCGCTCGGCATCCGCTTCTGCTTGTGCCAATTCATTTTGCATCTCCACAGGAAGTCCTTCTGTCTTCGATGTAATCTCTGTTCCTTTCCCCGTATCCATTTCCATCACGACTTCGCCTTTTTCGTTCTTCAACTGGATGACTTCCATGCCCGCCCATACAGACGAGGCTCCCGCCAACAAGCCAATCGTCAGCAACACCCCGATTTTTTTCTTCACCTTTTTGTCCTCCTCGATTTTTTTCGCTGCGATGGCAGCCATCACTTTCTGTTTCACATCGACTTTCGGGACTGGCTTGGCGGCTAAAAGCTCGTGCAGTTGTTTATACGGATTGTCGCCCATCATTTGCCACCCCTCCCATCGCCGGAAAATAGCGCTTGCATTTTTTCAGCAGACGTTCGAATTGCTTGCGCAAAGCTGCCGGCTTTTTGTCCAGCAAGACAGCTATTTCCTCGTAATCTTTTTCCTCCAGCACCCGCAAATACAGAAGTGTCCGCTCTTCCGCCGTCAGCTTCGACCAAATACGCTCCAACGGTTCTCCCAAATAGTCGTGGTCGATTTTTTCCTCGACAAAATTTCGCCCCTGCTGCTCGCCGCTGTACAAAAAGGGCAGCACGCGAGCCAGCTTTCTGCGCTTGAGCACATTGGCGCAATGGTTAAATGAGATTTTATAAATCCACGCTGAAAAAGACAGCGAGTAAGTGTATTGCTCCAGCCGCTCATAGGCGCGAAACAAAATTTCTTGTACAGCATCTTCCGCATCCTGCCGATGGCCTAGCATGTGATAGCAGTAGGCAAAGATCGGCTGTTGATAATGATCGATAATAACTTCGAATTGCTCCATCGCACCCGTTTTGATCTCCTGGAGCAAATATTCGATTTGCGCTTTCTCCACACTCCTGCCTCCCTTCCCTATGAATAACAATCGGGATCTCTTGTTTGTGACATGAATTTTTTGAGAGTAGAAAAAAAGGGCGCTTCATCCGTCTCGTACTCTCGGATGAAGCGCCCTTTTGCAACTGTGTTTGCTCTTCTCTTGTCGAATCTGTCATTTCTTTCCCGGGAAATCGACAGCGGCTGTCAGCTTCCTAAAAATGCTCGCCGTTGGCATAGTAGCTTTCTTTTTGATAAGGGACAAAAGCCATCTCGACTTCCGGAATGCCGAGCGAGAGAACATGCCGGGTCACAATCCTAGCAAACTGGTCGCGCGTTTCTTGTCCGCGCTCAAACCAGCCAATCTCGATAAACGGAAAAGACTCTACTACTTTCCCGCCAAAAACGCCTGTCGTCTGCAAGCATTCGATTGTAAAATTGTCGGTACCGCATTGGCATAAAGCGGCAAGCTCCTCTGTCAGCAGCTCGCTGATCGTCGCCATTTGCTCGGCTTGTATGCCGCGAACGATGAGATGTGGCATGCTTGAACCTCCTGTTGGTCAAAAAGCGATTTCTTCTATCATACCGTTCGGCAAGGAAAATGAGTAGTCTGTCCCGAGTTTTTACAAAGCGGCAACAAACCTTTTCAAAAACGAAATGAAACGTTTACGATTTGTCCCAAAATGTTAATCAAGGCTCTTTGCACAAAGAATGTTGCTATTGACATCGCTGTTACATTATCGCCACAATAAGATAGGCATCTTGACCATGTCTATAAGAGCATAAACATAAAGCACGCCAATCAGAAAGGTGAGTACAGTACATATGGATTTTTGGAATATTTTCGTAGCCTTCGTGCTCGGGCTTGTCGAAGGCTTGACTGAATTTGCCCCCGTGTCTTCTACCGGGCATATGATTATTGTGGACGATACGTTGCTTCACTCCAAAGAACTGTTTTCTTCGGAAGTAGCGAATACCTTTAAAGTCGTCATCCAGCTCGGCTCGATTTTGGCGGCTGTGATCGTGTTCAAAGACCGTTTTCTCAGTTTGCTCGGATTGAAAAAAATGTCGCCAGATGGCAACGGCCCCGGGCACAAGCTCCGTCTCTCGCAAGTCATTGTGGGGCTGCTGCCGGCAGCTGTACTCGGACTGATTTTTGAAGACTATATCGACGAATACCTCTTTTCGATCAATACCGTGCTGATCGGGCTTGTCGCAGGTGCCCTCTTGATGATCGCAGCCGACTGGTTCAGACCGGGACGTCCGAAAGTAACCACTGTTGACCAAATGACGTACAAGCAAGCGTTCTTCATCGGACTGTTTCAATGCATCGCGCTCTGGCCCGGCTTCTCCCGCTCCGGATCGACGATTTCCGGCGGCGTGCTTCTCGGTCTCAGCCACAGAGCCGCATCCGACTTTACTTTCATCATGGCGGTTCCCGTCATGGCTGGCGCCAGCTTTTTGTCGCTGTTGAAGCACTGGCAATACATCACTGCCGACTCCTTGCCATTTTTCATCGTCGGATTCATCAGCGCCTTCTTGTTTGCCTTGCTTGCGATCCGCTTCTTCCTGAAGCTGATCAACCGGATCAAACTCGTGCCGTTTGCCCTGTATCGCATCGCACTGGCTGCTGTCATCTACTTCTTTATTATGTAGAGGTCGCCATCCAAATAAAAAAGCTGCCTTTGGCCGTTGAAGCGCCCCCTGAAAGCTGGACACAACAGGGGGGCTTCCGGCAAGGCAGCTTTTTCTTTTCCTCAAGCTGGCGAACTGTCCAAACGCGCAGCGTTGGCAACCAGCGGCTGCGTTTCCTTTTGACCGTGCTGCAACTGATACATCTGATAATACTTGCCGCGTTTCTCCATCAATTCATCGTGCCTGCCCCGCTCGACAATTCTGCCCCGATCCAGCACAAGAATCTGATCGGCGTTTTTGATCGTGGACAATCGGTGCGCGATGATAAAGGTCGTGCGTCCTTTTTTCAGCACTTCCAGGGCGTTTTGAATGATGCCTTCTGTCTCCGTGTCAATGCTCGCCGTCGCTTCATCCAGGACGAGAATCGCCGGGTCGAACGCCAACGCTCTGGCAAAAGAAATCAGCTGACGCTGCCCCAGCGAGAGCGTGCTCCCTTTTTCAATGACTGGCTCATCAAAACCGCGCGGCAATGTGCGCAGCAGTTGATCTGCTCCGACGTCCCGGAGCGCTTTCTCCACTTTTTCCGCAGTAATGTCCGGATCATCGAGACTTACGTTGGAGCGGATTGTCCCGGTAAACAAAAACGGGTCCTGCAACACGATCGCCATATGCTGGCGAATTTGCTGCTTGGGCAAATCGAGGACGTTGCGCCCGTCGATCGAGATCGTTCCGCGGCTGGCGTCATAGAAGCGGAACAGCAAGTTGATGATCGAGCTTTTCCCCGATCCTGTGTGGCCGACCAGTGCCACCGTTTCGCCCGGCCATGCCTCGAACGAGATGTTTTTCAGCACGTACTGGTCATCCTGGTAGGCAAAGGAGACGTCGTCGAACCGGACGCTGCCCTCATAGCACGGGATTGTGCCTGTATCGACCTCGATCCCTTTCTCATCCAGCAGCTCGAAAACCCGCTGTGCCGCAACCAGCGACTGCTCGAAGTTCGCCAGTTGATTCACGATTTGAGTAATCGGCTGGAACAGGCGATTGAGGTAATCGACGAATGCGTAGAGGACGCCGAGCGAAAACAGCGTGCCCACGCCAAGAGACGCTCCGCCGAAGTACCAGATAAACAGCACAAACGCCGCATTGCGCACCAGTTGCACCAGGTTAAAGGAAGCCGTAGCGTTGAGGCGCAACATTTTGTTTTGATACGAAAACAGCTCCTCGTTCAATTCGCCAAATTCTTGCATCGTCTTTTTTTCTCTGCGAAACGCCTGGATGATCGGCATCCCTTGAATCGATTCGTTGATCATGCCGTTAATGTCGCTGATCCTCGCCCGGATCACATGGTTGAAGGCAGAGGCTCGTTTGCGATAATACACAATCCATACGGCCATAATCGGCAAAATCAGCAAACAGACGAGGGCGAGCCTGACATCGAGCAAAAACAGCGCCACGAATATTCCGATCAAGTAAATGCCGCTGGTGAAAAAGGACGCGAGCACGTTGGCAAACAGCTCGCGAATCGCTTCCGTGTCATTCGTCACACGCGCCACGATTTTTCCCGCAGGCAAATTGTCAAAATACGTAATCGGCAGCCGCTGGATATGGGCAAATACATCGACTCGCAGCTTGCGGATGACCAGATTGGCCGATTTTTGCAGCAAGATTTTTTGCCCGTAATGGAACAGACCCGCGACCACCAGCAAACCGAGATAAGCAGCAGCCAAAACAAGCAGACCGCTCGTCTCCGGTCGAAAGAATCCGAACAGCTCCTGATTGCTGAGCGGCAACACCGGATAGACCGCTTGCCGGGAACCGCTCTGAATCGTCAGCTTTCCATCCGCTATCGTGCGCTGGCCGTCAAAGGCAAGCGGCTGTTCGAGAAAGTAGTAGTCCCGCCCTACTTGCAACACCCGCACTTCCTGTCCTGTGCGCTCTCCTTCTGCCAGGTGATCTTGCCGTGTATACCATTTCTCCCGGTACAAAACGGAATCGGAGCGCTGCTCTGTCTCATACCAAGGAAACTCGATCCCCAAAATATGCGTGTCGATCATTTTTTTCGCCAAAAACGGCCCTGTCAGCTCTGCGCCTACGGCAACTGACAGCATCAAAAGTGCAAGCAAAATCGTCCTTTTAAACAGCAATGCATAGTGCAACAACCTTTTTCCCGTGCTCATCCGTTCACCCGCCTTCTGTCAACTGCGCTTCGATTTGCTGCTTCTCAAACTGCTCTTTATACCAACCGCCCCGGGCCAAAAGCTGCTCATGCGTCCCTTCTTCGACGACTTTTCCCTCATCCATGACGAGAATCCAGTCGGCATGGGCAACAGCGGACAGGCGATGCGTGGCAATCAAGGTGGTCTTGCCTGCCCTCTCGCGGCGAATGTTGGCGATCATCTCGGCTTCTGTCTTGCCGTCTACGGCTGACATCGCATCATCGAGAATCAAAATCTCCGGGTCGGTCATCAACGCCCGCGCGATGGACACCCGCTGCTTTTGACCGCCGGACAGTGCCACGCCTTTTTCGCCTACCAGCGTGTCGAGTCCCTCCGGCAAAAACTGAACGTCTTTCGCGAACGCTGCCAGCTTCAGTGCTTCTTGCAGTTGCTCTTCGGTAGCGTCCTGCTTGCCGAACATCACATTTTCCCGCACGGACCTGGAAAACAAGATCTGCTCCTGCGGCACGTAGCCGATCCAGCTTTTGATATTGTCCAGCTCAATCTGCGCCAGCGGAATTTGGTTGATGGTGATTGCGCCTTGCCCCAGCGGAAATTCCCGGAGCAGCTGCCGGAGCAGCGTCGATTTGCCACTTCCGGTTCGCCCGACAATGCCGAGTGTCTGGGAACGGTTCAGAGTAAACGAAATGTTCTTCAACTGATCTTGTACCGTTCCCGGATAGCGAAAGCTCACTTGCTCAAAACGAATCGCCTCCGGTTTGGCAAGCCTTGCCGGCTGCGCGTGATCGGTCACATCGGCTTCGTACGCCAATGTCTCGTTCACGCGATCCAGCGAGGCGCTCCCCCGCTGCAAGACGTTGATCAGCTCGCCAATCGCAAACATCGGCCAAATCAACATCCCCAGGTACACGTTGAACGAAACCAGCTCTCCCAGTGTCAGCTCCTGCCGGAAAACGAGATAGCCGCCGTAGATCAGCCCGATCATGTAGCTGATGCCAACCAGTATTTTCACAGTCGGCTCAATCAGCGAGTCGACTTTGGCGACCTCCATATTTTTTTGAAACACTTCCCGCGTTTTGTTCGAAAAGCGCTCCTGATCCGCCGTCTCCTGCACATAGGCCCGAACGACCCTGACGCCCGCGACTGATTCCAGCACCCGGTCATTCAGCTCGCCAAAAGAGTCTTGCGCCTTGGAAAAGCGCTCGTGAATTTTTTTGCCGTACTGATTGATCGCATACGCCATGATCGGCAAGGGCAAAATGGCAGCCAGCGTCAGCTTCCAGCTAATAAAAATGCCCATCGTCAAAATAATTACACCCGTGAAGCTGGCCGAATCAACCAAGGTGAGAATGCCGAAGCCCGTCGTCATCGAGACGGCCTTCAGATCGTTCGTCGCCCGTGCCATCAGGTCGCCTGTGCGATTGCGCTGATAAAAAGTCGGGGTCATGCGCAAAAAATGGGTCATCAGCTTGGAACGAAGCGTTCGCTCGGCCAGAAAAGCCCCGCCGAACAGCTTGCAAATCCACACGAAGTTGATGAGGTACGTCACGATAGCAAGAACGATATAAAACAGCAGGATGCTCCACAGCCGCTCCCCCGTCAACGTGCCCAGCTGCATTTCGTCGATCGCCACTCCGATAATTTTTGGCGGAATAATTTCCATGATGCCACCCAAAATCAGCAGCAGAATCGCTGTTGTGTAGCGTTTCCAATGCTCCTTGAAAAACCAGTCCAGCTTTGTTAAAACCGAAAACATCTGCCGCTCTCTCCTCTCGTCTCAACCGGGTTTTCTCCTTTTGGAGGCGAAAAAAGGCATATCGCCACAAGGGGCAACATGCCTTTTTATCCGACCAAAAAGAATCAAATAAAAAAGCGCAGGCTACAAAGACAGTAACCTGCGCCATTTGATGGAGTTAGGGAAAAACTACATAGCTTGCATCAAAGGAGGGGTTACGTCATGTATGCAGTTGTTCATTTGCTTCATTACACTGCGTTTCATGACAGACCCACCTTTCTTAACATTTTTCGATTTCCAATTAATACATTCTGAACTTTATCACCGATTTGCCTGAATTGTCAACAAATATTTTTGGATGGATAAAACCGTCTCCTCCGCAAAAATCATGAAAATGTCAACAACGGGCATTTTTGCTCGCAATCTTTTTTTGGTATGATTACCTTCATGAAGTTTATTCAGGAGGCCATTTATTTTGTTATCTTCCAATCAAAAACGTCGCTTGACTTCCGTACAAATCATCGTGTTTTCCTATGTCGCGCTGATTCTGGTCTCGTCGTTGCTGCTCTGCTTGCCGTTTTTCCATAACCCCGGAATCTCGCTCTCGTACATCGATTCGCTGTTTACGGCTGCGAGCGCCATCAGCGTGACCGGGTTGACCGTGATCACGATTCACGAGGTGTTCAACCAGTGGGGCATTTTGTTTTTGACCTTGCTGTTTCAGGTCGGCGGGATCGGGATCATGACGTTGGGCACGTTTTTCTGGATGCTGCTGGGCAAGCAAATCGGTCTGGAGCAGCGTATCTGGATCGCGACGGACCACAACCGCTCCACGTTGTCCGGGCTTGTCGACCTGATGCGCAACATTCTCGTCATGGCACTGATCATCGAGTTGATCGGCACGATCCTTTTGGGGAGCCACTTTATGATCGCCGGTTATTACACCGATTGGTACGACGCGTTTTACCACGGCTACTTTGCCTCCGTCAGCGCTTTTACCAACGCGGGCTTCGATCTGCACGGCAATTCCCTGCTCGGCTTTACGCACGACTACATCGTTCAGACCATCGTCATGCTGCTGATTATTTGCGGGGCGATCGGCTTCCCGGTACTCGTCGAGCTGCGCACGTATTTTTCTTATCGCCGTGCCAAAGCACGCTTCACCTTTTCCCTGTTTACGAAAATTACTACGCTGACCTTCTTTTCCTTGATTGTCATCGGCGCTGTGCTCATCTACGTTTTTGAACGGCAGCATTTTCTCGCCGACAAATCGTGGGATGAATCGTTGTTCTACTCCTTGTTCCACTCGGTTTCCTCGCGAAGCGGCGGCTTGTCTACTACGGAAATCAGCCTGTTTTCCACGCCGACGCTCATCATGCTGTCTGCGATGATGTTCATCGGTGCCTCGCCGAGCAGCGTGGGCGGCGGGATTCGGACGACGACGTTTTTCGTGCTGATCGCAACCGTTTTCGCAAACATGCGCGGCTACAAGGACGTGAAAGTATTCGGACGGGAACTGGTCGATGAAGACATCATGCGGTCGTTCGTCGTCTTTTTCATCGCCATCGTCCTGGTGTTTATGGCCGTCATCATGCTTGTCTGGCTGGAAGACTTGCCGTTCCAGCACATTTTGTTCGAGGTCTGCTCGGCGTTTGGTACGACCGGGCTGTCTACCGGAATCACGACCCAACTGGGAGCGCCGGGCAAGCTGATTCTGATTATCATCATGATGATCGGGCGGGTCGGCATTATCAACCTGCTGCTGTTCTTAAAGCGCGATGACCGCATCGCACGCTATCACCATCCAAAAGAACGGATCATCATCGGGCAGTAAGCAACTCTCGCTTCAACCAGCAAGAGCCTGGCGCGTTTTTTGGCGCACAGGCTCTTCGGCTTTTTTCTACTTTTCCCACTGGCTGTTGTACAGGGCAACCCGATACGGATACAGCTCGGCTGTCATCACTTCCTGTTTGACAGCGGGATCGTTTGCCATGACAGAAGCAGCCGCTTCCTCCGATTCAGCCAGAAAAATCGCGATGCCAAATGTCGTCTCGTCCATGTTTTGCGTGCGCCCGGCGAGGATCAGCCGATTTTCTGCGAGCAACTGTTGCAAATAGCGGAAATGCTCTCCGACAATTTCATGCTCTCTGTCCGTCCAGTTCGCAGGCTCCAGCAGCCGGGGCACGAGCTTTAGCTTGTACAAAAACTGTTGCAGTGAATCCATCCTCTCATCCCTTTCCTATTTCTTCTTTGTCAGCTACGGCCTTGTTCAGCTTTTGCAGCATGAAGCCGATGCCTTTGCAATCCGCAAGCGGAAAATGGCTCCGCTCTTCGCCAAACACGGCATGCATAATCCCGGTGAACTTTTTCCCGCCGAGCATGACGACCTCGTCCACATCGTCTAGCTGCTTGTCCTGCGCTTGCCGGATCAGCTCGTCAATCGTCACGATCTCCTCGCTCTTCGTTCCGAAAGCCACGTCGTAGTTTTCCGGGACGATATCGCTCGGCAATAAAAAACCGTGCTTGGCCGACAGGATGGCCCATTCCTGAAAAAACGTCCGGGCGTATGCCTGGCTTGCTTTGTGAAACGCGCTTTGGTAGACGTGCTGCGCCTCTGTCGCTTTCGCCTCGGGCAGCACATCCCAGATTTTTTTCGCTCCGCAGGCGATGATGCACAACCGTCTCACTGTTGATGTTCTGTCCTTTCCTCCCGCCTGGCGCTCGTCCGCCGTGCAGCGTGCTTTCTTTACTTAGTATAGCAAGAAACCGCCCATGCTGCGGCTGTTGGCTATTGTATCCAAATAAAAAAAGGCTTTGCCAAAACATGCTGGCGAAGCCGTCTGTCTATGAACTTTTTTAAATGGCTTGAACGTCATCTTCCCAGCGCGGGCTTTCCGTTGCCGGATGCGCCATGGGCCAAACAGGCAGTTCCAATACGTGACGATGCTTGCCCGGACCATAGTAATCTTGTTCGGCGCGCGCCAGGCGAAAACCGTGGGCAGACAAAGCGCGAACGGAAGAATGGTTCGTCTCGCTCACCGTAACCAGCACCGTCCGCAGCGTCGGGAAGCGGCGCAATGCTTGCAATCTGGCTTCAATCAGACGTTTGCCGATGCCTTGTCCTTGAAAATCTTTGCGAACATTGCTGAACAACAGCCAGCCTGTCGTCTGGTACATGTCGATGCCTGCACAGCTGAAACCGATCAGCTCGCCACCGCTTGTCGCTTTGAAGATCAGCTCGGGAAACAGCTCCATATATTTTTTCAGCTCATGCAAATTCATGCGATCTGGCAATGTCAGGTCGGCCAGCGTAATCATCTCGGCAAAATCTTCTTTTTTGGCGCATTCAATCCGTACTTCCATCCATTCTTCGCCCCCTGTCCAGTTGCCTTCGTCTATTCCACTCTAGCAAGCGGATATAAAGCAGGGATGGATAGCGTGTGAATGAAATGTAAATTCGTGTAAGTTGATCGTCTGTGCTGTTTTTTTAAAAGGAGAGGGCATTAGGTCGTTCTTCTCTCCACGAGAATCGGGGCCAGCTCTCTTGACTCTTTTTTGCTCGACGGATGCAAAATTCTTTCGTACAGCATTTCAAAAGCGTAGTTTCCCATCAAGGTACTCGGACTGGAAACCGTCGTGATTTCCAACAGCTCGCCGACAGGCTGGTCGTCGCAGCCTACGATGGCGAGGTCAGACGGGATGCTGATCCCAAGACTGCCAGCCTCTTTCACAATCCCTGCGGCAATATGGTTGCAAGACACCAGCAGGGCAGACGGCGGCTCTTTCATTTGCTGGATATGGCGAGCGACGTCTTTTCCGTCCTGCACGATCAGACAATCTTCAAAAGCCCAGTCAGCCGATGGCTTCACATCTACTGAGCGAAGCATGTCGTGGTAAGCGCGCTTGCGATGAGCGCTGTTGAAGCTGTTTTTTCTGCCGATGCAGTAGCCGATTTTCCGATGTCCTTTGCTGATCAAATACTCCATGCCGATTTGGAAGGTCAAATAGTGGTCGATGTGGACGCTGGACACGCTGGCTGTCTGGTTGGCTTCACACGTGATGATCGGCCCGTATTCGGCGTACTCGTCAAGCAGCTCGCAAGAAGTGGACCGCGAGCACATGATCAGCCCGTCCATTTTCTTGTTTTTCAACAGACGCAAAATGTTGTGTTCCTGTTCAGGTACATTGTTTGTTTGGCAAACCATCAGATTGTACTGATGACGGGCTGCCTCTGCGGCAATGCCTTCGATGATCGAGCTGTAGTATTGATTGTTGACGAGCGGCAGCGTGACGCCGATCACTTTCGTTTTTCCGGTCGACAAATGGACGGCATTGCTGTTTTGCACATAATTCAATTCCGCGATAATCCGCATGATTTCCGCGCGTTTTTGTTCATTGACGTACGGATGGTTGTTCAAGACGCGCGACACCGTGGAGACCGATACTCCCGCCAGCCTTGCTATTTCTCGAATGTTAGCCACTCCCAATTACCCCTCTGTTCATTCGAACCGTTCTTCTCTCCATCATAACGAGAATCCCCTCCTTTGCACCAGTTGAAAAGCTTGCCGGATCGCTGTGAAAGTGCAGCCAACTTTTCCGGGCAAATTTTTTGCTTGCTCTGAAAAGCGTTCCACACCGTATTCTACTTCCAACGATCTTGAAAGGAGCCATGCCCTCGTGTTTCGCTTCAAATTTGAGTATCTGCTGTTTGTCGCAGGCTTGCTGATTCTTGCCCTCGGCATCAATATGATGACGACCATTACTTCGTTCGGTCTCAGCCCTTATGATTCCCTGTTTATTGCCCTGTTCCAAAACTTCGGAGTGTCGATTGGCTTCTGGATGTTTGTGATTAACTTTACGTTTGTATGCATCGTCTTTTTTATGGATCGGCGTTATATTACGATCGGGGCCGTCGTCGTCATGGTTTTGATTTCTGTCTTCGTAGACATGATCGGCTCGATCGATGCGCTGATGGACGGCATCCGCTCGCTTCCGCCGCTTCTGACCCTGATCCTGGGCAATCTGTGCATCGGCAGCGGCATCGGGCTGTATGTGTGCACACAAGTATGCACCGCGCCGCAAGAAGCTTTCGTGCTCGTCGTCTCGCAGCGAATGAAGTGGACGTTCAGACGGACAGAAATCTCGCTCGCCTGCCTGTTTTTGACGCTCAGCTTTTTGCTGGATGGGCCGATTTATTACGGAACGATCGTGCTGTCGTTTACCACCGGCTACATCATCCAGGCAGCAATCAATGCCGGAAACAAGCTTCTGTCTTTCGTCAATCGCGGGAAAGAAGGGCAGGTGCAGCAAGGAATGGAGTGACTGAGCCAGCTAGAGAACGACAAAATGACATCAAAAAGCCGTCAGTCAGCTGACGGCTTTCTAGCGCCTGCGCAGGGCTGTTCATGTGCAGGTTTGTTTTGCTTTTTAACGCAACCTACTGTCCCATCATGCGAATAAAAATAAGTAGCCAGCCAATGATAGAACAGCCCAAAGGTGCCCTTGGGATCAATCAATTTCACAGGCCGAGAATCGGATTTTGAATAAAATTCCATTTTCGGCGTCAATTCTGTCATAATAAGATGGAAGCTGACACCTAGGTTATTGTGATCTAACTTTGCTCGGGGGTCTATCATGATGAAAACAATAAGCCCGTTCAAACTTATCCTTTTCTTAGTCCCTGTATTGCTTGTAGTTATCTTAATCATTTCAATCAATACTTCTTCGAAAGAAAAGTATGTGAAAATTTTCGAGTCAAACGATCCAACTGTAATCAATGAACTATCCCAACACAAATTTCGCTATATAATTGAAAAAGATGGTTCAGTTTGGATACATGAAGAAGACCAATATAAATACGCTATGTGTTGCACTTAATAAAGCGATGATAGTTTCTCGCAAACAAAGCTTCCTCCTCAAAGCAGTCACAAATGACAATGTTCAATCTGACATTGTCATTTTTTGTTGGAACAGGATAAAGGCCATCCTTTTGACCAATGAAACTGAGAAAACAAGCTAGAGAGGCATTGCGACTCGTACTGAGACTGAGTCAACCATTCCTAGAAGTCCAAGGTTTCATCTGTTTCCGTCCTGCGTTGTAGCACCAATCAATCTCCCCTACCATTCAAACTTGATTATTTTTTGTTTTCACATCGTTTCGTTATATGAAAGAAACGTTGATTTTATGCGATTTTTAACGATTAACCTTTTATGCCATTTCGTTCTTTATCGTATAGAAATGGGCAAAATATGGGCACTATCCGAAATCCGGAGATGCCCTCTTTTTATGGATCACATCGGTCAAAAGCCTTCTTGCCTCAAATCTTTACTTCCACAGCACTTAGAGAAATGTTTATACCGTAGTTCCAACCAATCTGTCCCTTTGTCGGTCACCTTATTATTCAAGCTTGACAAAATCGAACATTATAATGCACATATTTACATTATATGCCACTATCAAATACTATAAAAATTGAATTATAAAAAAAGTAAATTAAGGAATGAAATGGATGAAAAAGACTTTTTTATCATTAATGGCGTTTTCTTTACTTGCATTAAGTCCCATGGGCTCTGATGCAGCACACCCAAAAAAAAAGTAGCCCAGCAACAATTGAAGAAAAATTAAGTAGTGGTACTGCAAAAATAGTTGCTTCTACTGTATTTACAATATCATCTGATGAAGTTAATGCACTTCGTTCATCTAAAACTAACGAGCAATTGCTCACTGAAGAAGAACTTCTTTCGAAAAGTAATGAAGCTTTGGACGCAGTAATGAATGAACTAGAAGAAAATGTAGACAAACTATATAATGAACGTCTTGAAGAATGGATGGAGGCAATTCAAGCCGGGAAAAATCCTTATAAAGGTGTGAATAAGCTTACAGACAATAAACTTCTAGCAAGAAAAGCATATGGGGTTGAAGTGGTTGCTAGTTTAGCGGCCGATGAAGCAAACCACGAACTAGTTGTGATTACCGAAATAACTGATATCGACGGAATTCCCCCCGCTATTGTTACCGGCACTGCAAAACTTGAATACGCTGATAAGCGCACAAAAAGTTTTCGTACAGAAGACTCATCTAAATTCACTTTCACAGCTGGTAAGAATTTATATGAGGGTAGTAAAATTTACAGTGATCCAGTAAGTGTTGATACTACACATTTTTGGAGAGTAGTTGGGGCAAGCGTTGGTACGTGGTCTGATGGTGTTACCAAATCATATTATGACGTAAGTCAGGCAGCCTTGCTTAACAAAAAAGCTATAGTATATCCTGCCTATGAGGACGAAGATAGTGATCTTGTAATGTTTGAACCGGATCGTGCAGACCTCCCTTGGGTACCTGCTAATCAACGTGAGCCTAGAGATCCTGATGTGAGAGATAATTTTGTTGATTGGTATGAGAATGAGTATGGCAGACCAAGTTTTAGTTGGAGTAACGTAGATATCCATCATATTATCCCTCTTGCATATGGAGGAGACAATGGTTATGATAATTTAATACCATTGCCTAAGAACTTTCACCGCAAAGAGGTTACTCCTTGGTGGGCTAGTTACGGCAAATATGTACCTTCTGGTGATGACTATTAATTTTAAGGGTGATTTTCCTTGGCAACCAATTTAGCTCAATTGGTATTGGATGGATTAAAAAAGAGACTAGATAACAATAATCAAATAACCGTTCAAAAAAAGGGCGGGAAAATTTATACTGCTCAATTTACATTTAATCCACCTGCCACAGAGGAACTTGTTATAAAATTCTCAAGAGAAACTCACTGGCACTTACCACCCGACTTTAAAAATTTTCTGCTTCTCCATAATGGTGCTAGATTATTCGAAAATACAAAAACTGGTGGCGGGTATGAGTTACTCAGTCTGTATGAAATTCCAGACAACCATCTAGATTATATGCCGAAAAATTGGTATCCTATTTCAATCAACAATGGTGATTACATTTTTATTGACTCTGATAAAGCTAAAAATGGTCAAACCAACTATTTGGTGTGTTTTAATCATGATGATGTCTCAACTACTGAAGGTCATTATTTAAAAATGACCTTTGAAACGTGGCTAGATAAATTAATTATTACACAAGGTGCAGAGTTTTGGACCTGGTAAAAGATTGTTTCTCTGAATATCGAGAAACCCTGCAAATTGGTCATAACCCTGTCAAGTAGACTGCCTAAAAACATATAGTTACGCGGCGATCGCTTCCCGATACTCAATCGGGGAACGGTCGCCTAGTTTTTTCTGAAAACGATTCTGATTGTAGAAGACAGTGTATTTTTCAAAAGAGTGATTTAATTCCTCAAGTGATTTTGCCGAGCATCGATACATCATTTCTGCCTTCAGATGAGAAAAGAATGACTCGATACAGGCATTATCTGGGTCTGTACAATAAAATGTGTAACCTCTTAAACCAGTGAAAGATAGAAATACTAACATCATAGAATCGATCTGGTTGGAGGACAAATATATGAAGAATAATTTCTGGACCAAACAAGTGCTGCGTCAGTTTGTAAAGGAGCACAATTTTACATCCCCGGAGCAGATCCAAGCGACGTTAAAGGAACTCTTTAAAGATGTGTTGCAAGAAGCGTTGGAAGCCGAACTGGATACCCAATTGGGCTATGACCGACACGATGTGAAAAACAAGCAAACAAAGAACAGCCGTAACGGCTACACGAAGAAAACCGTAAGCTCCGAATATGGCGATGTGGAGATTCAGGTGCCGCGCGATCGACTTGGCGAATTCAACCCTGTTGTCGTCAAAAAGCATCAGACGAATGTGACAGGAATCGAGGAGCAGATCATCGCCCTGTATGCCAAAGGAGTAAGCACACGGGATATCCAGGATCACCTGGAAAACTTGTACGGTATCGAAGTATCACCTACGCTCATTTCCAATGTCACGAATAAAATTGTTCCCCTCATTAAGGACTGGCAAAACAGACCCTTGCAAAGTGTCTATGCAGTCGTTTTTCTTGACGCGATTCACTTCAAAGTCAAACAAGAAGGACATATTGTCAACAAGGCTGCCTATATGGTCATTGGTATTGATCTGGATGGGAACAAAGATGTTTTGGGCATATGGATTGGTGAAAATGAGTCGGCCAAATTCTGGCTTACTGTATTCAATGAGCTGAAAAATCGCGGTGTACAGGATATTCTTACAAGGCAGCAACCGAACAAGCTGCACAGCTAGAGCTTGACCGTTTTGAAGAATGATGGGGCGACAAATATCCGCTTATCGTACGTTCATGGCAGCAAAATTGGGAAGAATTAGCGACGTTATTCAAGTACCCGCCCGAACTGCGAAAATTGATTTATACGACGAACATGATCGAAAGCTACCACAGGCAACTACGCAAGGTGACAAAGGGCAAAAGCATCTTTCCGAAAGACGAGTCCCTGCTCAAGATGCTCTATCTTGCTACGATGGATGTACTTCGAAAGTGGACAGGACGTGTACAGAACTGGGGACAAATTTTGTTGCAGTTGACCGTGTATGATCCAGAGCGTGTCCAGATACGCTAAGAGCGGCTTTACTTGGAGGGTGGGCATGGTGGGGGCTGTCTGCCAATGCGAGAAGGAATTCACCAACTCGCCGTATCGCAAGGACAGTCATGCCCACAGAGGCTCCAAG
Source organism: Brevibacillus sp. FSL K6-0770 (assembly GCF_038000275.1). Classification (NCBI taxonomy): domain Bacteria; kingdom Bacillati; phylum Bacillota; class Bacilli; order Caryophanales; family Paenibacillaceae; genus Brevibacillus; species Brevibacillus sp. FSL K6-0770. Next base: position 844,541 of record NZ_JBBOBQ010000001.1, on the reverse strand, counting down.
TCAAGCTGCGGTGCGACGAGTTGCTAGTTTTGGTTTTACTAGGTTACATAAATTTCTTGACAGACTCTGAATGATAAAAAGACATCCAAAAAAGCCGTCAGCCAAATGACGGCTTTCTCGCGCCTACGCAGGACTATCAATCGCGCGGGCGTGATTTTTTATTTGTGCCGCTCGCTACTGCTTGCACTGCTCAGGCAACGACCTCGTACTATCAGGCTTGTCATCAATCTATCCCTGCCCACCGAACGCTTTTTTCTTCAAAAACATGCCCTACCATGCAAATAAAAACACGTAGCCAGCGAGAACGAAAACAGCCCAGAGGGAGCCTTGCAGCAGTTCCATGACAAAATGCTCGAACTCGTCCATTTCTTCTGCCCTGCCGATGCTTTTCCACAGACTGACGACCGGAAGCAACAACGCCAAGAGCATCGCGGCAACGGACATCCGCTTGTTTTTCTTGCGCGCGAGGCAAAAGACGGCTGTCCCTGCTGGTATGAGGAAAAATAGGTAATAGATCGCCCAAAACCATCCGGGCAGGCTCTCCCCAGTCATGTTGTCCCTCCTGTCTCCGTGTTTGTACACGCTTATTCTGAAAAAGCTACTCTACACTTTCCAATGATATTATATATTTTCCATTTGTATCCTTGTTGGTATGATATTGCACTCGCCATTTTCCCTTTATAGGCGTTACCTCGAGTTTTTCAGCATAAATCTGGTCTTTGGTCACCTCTCCAGACTGAACCAATCTGTTGTTTGGATCGAACAGTTCAAAAGTAAGGCTTCCACCATCCAAATTAATCTCATGTTTGACAAGCAGTGTATCGTATTTAGTTTTGTTAACGGTAATTTCCCTAATCACCTGTTTATATTTTTCCTCATATTCATTGGACAAAAAGACACCTTCTGCTGACCGCATAAAATGTTCTTGATAAAAAAAGGAATAGTAGCTGATTCCCACCGCCAAAGCGATAAAGACGGCAATTAAAACGATCCTCCATTTCCTTTTCATACCGTTATCTCTCCTTCTTTCGATCTTCTGTAATGACTCCATCTACAATGTTGATGATTCGTTTTGTATATCCGGCGATTTTTTCATCATGGGTAATGACAACAATACTTTTGCCTTCTTCATTCATTTGACAAAGAAGCTCCATTAACTGCGCTCCATTTTTTTGGTCCAACGCACCTGTTGGTTCATCAGCCAGGATCAGCTCTGCTTCAGCAGTCATAGCACGTGCAATGGCAACTCTTTGTTTTTGGCCACCCGACAGCTTGGATACATTTTTATCGCTCAAGTCAGCAATCCCGAGTTTGTGCAAATAATAGTCTACTTTTTCCTTCTTTTCCTTGAGGCTCATTTTTCGTTTAAACAAGGGCAGTGCCACATTTTCATATACGCTAAAATTGTGCATTAAGGCGAAGTTTTGAAAGACAAAGCTGACCGTTTTGTTTCTGATCTGGCTTAATTCTCTATCGTTTAATTTTTGGATCAAAGTGCCATTTAGCCTGTATTCTCCTTCACTCGGTATATCCATGCAACCCATAATGTTCAAAAGGGTCGATTTACCTGAGCCAGATGGACCCATGATAGAGACAAATTCGCCTTTATCCATGCGAATAGTCACTTGTTTTAAGGCTACAGTTGCATACTCTGCTTGCCCGAATACTTTCGAAACATTATCAAGTTCGATGAATGCCATTCAGTCTCTCCCCCCTACTAACTCTCGAAGTTGGAGTTTTTTTATCCGAAGCAACGGGATGAACACGGAAGAAAGAATAACCAGGATGGATACAAGCATGACTTTACCGTATAAAGGGAAAGCAAACATCTCCAGCTTTATATTCGCTACCGATGAATCTTCGAAAGCTTCCATCACGTAATTCAGCATAACCCCGGAAACTGCTGAAACCGTTACTATCCATACAAGTTCCATGAGAATAATCATGGAAATATCCCTTTTGGTTGCACCTGCCACCATCCTGACTCCCAGTTCATGCTTTCGGGCGTGAATCGACGAAAGCGTCACCGAAACGATTCCAATGATGGAGATCACTAAAAAGAACATCCCCATGAACAGGGAGAAATTGCTGACTTGCTTCCTGTTTTCCCTGTAAGCCTGCAACTCGTCACCAACTGTTGCCAGCGTTGGATTTATGCCTAATTCTCTCCCCTTTTCTAAAATGGCCGCCGAGACTTGATTGAACTTTTCTGCGGAATCCAGTTGGATGAAGGTGTTATGCATTCTCACCGCTACATCCATCGGCTCGCTTTCCCTGACAATCGGAAAAAACGGAGCAAGAAAAAAGTTGTCCAGGTTATCGACCGGATCAGCAATGTAATCATTTCCAGATAACCATTCACTCCTCTGCTCAAGAACTCCAACAACTTCGTACACGATTTTCTTTTCATGGATGATGGTCTCAAACCGATCACCAAGATTGATGACATCCCGGTAGTTATATCCGATCAAAACCGGGATAACGTCACCGTCCTTTTTGGTGAAATCCGCTTCACCCAGTGGCCTTCCGTTAATGATCTTGAATTTTGCATATGAATAGATGCCTTTATCTAAAAAAACGATCTTGCTATTTTCAATCGCATTCTCCAACCTTGTTCCGGCATACTGTTTTTTGTTTTGTTCAAGAAAAGCACGTTGGTTCGGCAAATTTTCCGGTGTGATGGAGGTCGTATCAAAGGAGCCGTACCTCTGCACTCCAGGCGTTTGTTTGATAAAATTCTCCAAGTGACTAAATCGTTCTGCAAACCATTCTGTGTCATCCACATCCGCAAAAGACAACCGCAACGTTGTATCTTTATCCATCTGCATTACCGCAAATAGCTTTTTCTCTTGATAGTGCACGACGTCCATGGAAATAAACGCATGGTTCATCACCCAAAAGGAAAGCACAAGCTGTGTCATCATCAGAAAAACAGACAGCTTTCTTTTCCACATGGATGAAATAGCAATGGAAAGGTGCTCCATTTCTCTTCTCCTTATCCCCTGATAGCCTCAACTGGCTGTATTTTTACCGCCTTGCCGGAAGGGATGGCAGTAGTGAAAAATGCTGTTGCAAAAACAAACAAAATCGCGGCAAAGATAGTGGTGGAGGTAATCTCAACCGGATAATCGAGCCATTTGGAGAGCAAGCTTCTTATCATCCATTGAATAGAAAAACCTATGACAACCGCTATCAGGTTGATGACGCACATCTCCCAAAAAAGCATGGAGACGATATCCGCATTGCTGTAGCCAAAAGCTTTCCTGATACCAATTTCGTACTTTCTTTCATGAATCCAAAAGGCTGTAAGGTTAATCGCGTTGATGATCGCCAGAGCGTAGACCATTATGGATATGTAGATTTCGCCTCCCCTGTTGGGTGCAATAATCCCCTCTGTTTCTCCGTACGGGGAGGCTGTACATGTCACTTCCGGAAATAGACGCTTGGCATTTTGTTTAATCTGTTTTTCGTCTGCGTATGTATTTGTATAAATATTGTGGATCAAGAAAGGAATCGTTTTCGTGCTTTGCAATTTGCTCAAAAGCGTTGAGGAAAGCGACGTGGCCGGAATAACAATTTTGTAATCAATCGCTTTTGTTGTTTTTCCTTTCACGCCGATTATTCCGATCACTTCGTATTCTTCGTTATCCAGCAAAATGTACGGTTTTCCGTTTTTGCTGCGTACGTCTTTCTCTCTCGCTTTGCCAATCAGGGCTACTTTTTCTCCATGGATGATATCCGTTACATTCAGATATCTTCCTGTTTCTAACGGAAATCTTTGAACAACCTGTTTTGTCCAATATTCAGGCGTTACTGGAGCCATGAGACCATTGTGAAACATTTTTGCTCGGTCCAGAATAACTCCAGTTTGATCTGATATCCCGTCAAAAACCTTGAACAAAGCGTGTACATCTTGTTTGTCCGGAAGCTCCAATTCTATTTTAGTAGCATTCTGGGGTGCGTAATGAACCTGTTGCTGGATGAGTAAATGCGTATTCCTCACACTCGATATACCTATTGAAATGAGTACAATGGATATGGTCAGACCCAAGATAATCAAAGCGGTTGTGACAGGATGGGCTTTAAACTGATTTTTTATCGAGCTTATCGTCATGTATAACCGTCTCCTGAGTTTTTCAGCATTGAATATGGTTTGCGGCAAGCTACCGTCGTAGCCAAACAGAAAATAAACCGGCTATTCAACCGGTTTATTTTCTGTTTGAATGTTACGGAATCCTAGTCATCGGAGAAAGTATCAACGACAAGTTCTTTTTTCCGATCAGAGCTGTCAATCGAGTGTCTACTTTTGAAATACTCAGCTCCCGCATAAGTATAGCGGCATTCAGCAAGGCTTTTATCTCGATCATATTTGCTGCCAGAAACTCCAGAGTCGTCTTTCCACATTTCAAGTCTGACTGCAACATAGTTACTATTGTTTGGATTAATGAAGTCTGTTTCGGCTTCTGCCTTATCTTCATCTAAAAGATTCCAATCGACATCCAGTTTGATATCAGCCCGCAAATCTTTATATTGAAGAGTGTCGGTTTGTGTCTCCGCATAAGCAGAATTAGCTGCCGTCAACAAAGCGAGTGTTGCAGCAATACCAAGAAATTTTTTTCCCAAGTTCCTTTCCTCCCAAACTTACTTTGTCTATATACCTTGGCCAAGGGTAATAAGGAGAAAACAACAACAAATTTAGTGGTTTTTCCTTATCGACTTTTATTATACTTATCATTTTTGTCATTTTTTGTAGAAATATGTAAAATATAGAAATTTATATTTTATTAATTTTTTGTATTTTTTTGTAAATCGCATGCATGAGGCACGCTTCCATCTTCTTGCCTTGTTCCATGAAAAAAACCGACGACAGCCGCATTCAAGCGGTCTATCGTCGGTCTTGTCACGTAAAACCTTTACTTTTTCACCGAAGGCATAACCCCGTCAGGAATCGGGCACACATACTCTTTGCCGCCCAGACGCTCCTTCAGCTCCGCTTTTGCCTTCGCGATCAGCTCAGGGTTTTGCAGCATGTCCACCGCCGTAGCAGCCATGACCTTTCCGGCGTGCAGCATGCCTTTGTGTGCCATCGAAGTAGCTCCCAGCGCCACCCATTGCCACGAGTGCAAAGTCGAACCGTTGATAAAGCAAGCAGTCGTACACTGGGCGGTCGGAGTGATCCAGCTTACATCGCCAACGTCTGTCGAGCCGTTCAGCGGAATCGTCCCGCCGTTGTACGGGTTCAGCCATGTCACCATGTCCGGGTCAGGCGTACCCGGCGACTGTCTCTCCGCTGTTGCCTTTTCCTGTTCAGACAGCGTGGCACGCATCGCTTTGGCCAGTTGCAACTCCGCCTCGTCATGCACGGGAACACCCAGCTCCTGGTAGTTTTTGTACATGACCTCTTCCAGCGTCCGGTTTTGCACCAGATTGGAGCAAGCCTTGTCAAACACGATCTCGACTTCCGTTTCGGTCATCATCGCCGCGCCTTTGGCGATTTTGCACACGCGCTCGTAAATTTCTTGCACCTGATCGACTTTTGGCGCACGAACGAGGTAGAGCACCTCTGCGTATGGCTGCACGACGTTTGGCGACAACCCGCCAGAATTGGTGATCGCATAGTGCACACGCGCATCCGTGATGATGTGTTCGCGCAAGTAGTTTACGCCGACGTTCATCAGCTCGACTGCGTCCAGCGCGCTGCGGCCCAGATGCGGACTCGCTGCCGCGTGAGCGCTTTTGCCTTTGAACTTGAAATACACCTGGTAGTTCGCCAGCGACTCGACTGCCATGATGCTGTTGTAGCCCATCGGATGCCAGCAAAGGGCGAAGTCCACGTCGTCAAACAGCCCGGCTCTCGCCATGAACGACTTCCCTGAGCCGCCCTCTTCCCCTGGGCACCCGTAGTAACGAACCGTACCTGGCAAATTGTTTTCTTCCATATACTGCTTCACGGCTACTGCGGCCGCAAGCGAAGCGGTTCCCAGCAGATTGTGTCCGCAGCCGTGTCCGTTTGCCCCCGGCACCTCCGGCTCTTCCTTGGCCTGGCCTTTTTTCTGGCTCATTCCCGACAGCGCGTCAAACTCGCCCAGGATCGCCACAACCGGAGTTCCGCTGCCGAAGCTGCCGATGAAGGCCGTCTGAATCCCGCCCACTCCGCGCTCCACCTGGAAGCCTTCTGACTCAAGCGTCTGCGCCAACAGCTCAGCCGATTGGTACTCCTGAAAGCGCGTCTCCGCGAACTCCCAGATGCGGTCGCTCACTTTGATAAAAGAATCCCGTTTACTTTCGATCATTTCTGCAATTCGTTTGGTATCCATCAAGAAACATCCTCTCCAGGTCGTAGTTGATCAAAGCATGAGAGCGATAGAGGGTTTCTTTTACGTAAGAAGCCGTCTTGCAATCCGATTCAGCAGCTCGACGCTGCGCGGCAAAATTTCTTCCTGAATATCGAATTTCGGATGATGGTGTGGAGCCGGAATGTCGGTTCCGATCGCCATGTACGTTCCTTTTCCGCCGCGATCCTGAACGCGCTTGATCATGAAGCTCGCGTCCTCGCTGCCCATCGAGTTGTACTCGCCCATTTTAAAAGAAGTAAAGCCCTCGACTTGCTTGGCTTCCTCCAAAGCCAACACAGCCATTTCCTCGTCGTAGTTGATCGGGATCGCTCCCCCCACTACTTCGATTTTGTGCTCCAGCTCATGCATGGCTGCACTGTGCGCGATAATCGTGCGAACGCGCTGTTCCACCTCGGCGTTGACCTCCTCAGACACCGAACGGGTTTCGACAATCATCTTCGCATAAGCCGGAATGATATTTGCCGCTGTTCCCCCTTCCAGCACGCCCACATTCACGCGAGTCGCCCCTGTGCTAAAACGCGGAATCGCATGAATGTTGAGCAAAGCTGTAGCCGCGCCGAGCAGCGCATTTTTCCCCTGCTCCGGCGATGCGCCCGCATGGGAAGAAACGCCGTAAAAATGAGCGAGCATTTTGGTCGTAGCCAAAAACCCGTAAGAGCCGCCGTGCACTTCGCCAAGCGGGACGTTAACCCCCAGATGGTGGCAGAAAATGTAGTCCACGTCGTCCAGCATCCCTTTTTGCACGATGGAGTACGCGCCACGGACGCCTTCCTCCGCAGGTTGGAAAATCAGCTTCAACGTCCCGGCGAAATCCCCTGCTGCCAGCGCGGATGCTACGCCAAGCCCAATCGTCGTATGCCCGTCATGGGCACATGCGTGCATGTTGCCTTCATAGCGGGAGCGGAAATCGTGCGCTTGCGGAAAATGGTCTGCATCGGTGCTCTCCAAAACTGGCAAAGCATCCATGTCGAAGCGAAAAGCCACCGTCGGCCCGGGCTTGCTGCCCTTTTTGACGCCGATCACCGCCGTGTAGCCGCCGCGCATTTTCGCAACGATCTCCGGGTTGGCGCCGTCCCGCAACGCTCTTTCGTATGCGGCTTCCAGCACTTCCTCGGACGGCAATCCCCTGCGGGAATCGCCATCCATCGCGTCTTGTCCGTAAATGACGTCATAACCCATGGAAGTCAACAACTCTACCACTTTGGAAGCGGTGCGAAACTCTGTGAAGCCCACTTCCGGATGCATATGAAAATCTCTTCGAAGGGAAACCAGATCCAACATATCAATTCCTCCTGTTCATTCTGGAGTCATCTCTACTTCATGATCGGATAAACTCCAGGGCCGATTGGCAGACCCAAGAAATACCAAACAACTAAGAGCAATGTCCACAAAATAAAGATCGCGATCGGATACGGCATGATCAAGGCGTAATAGGTGCCCAGCTTCGCATCCTTTTTATATTCCTGCAAAAAGCCGAGGAACAGCGGGATAAACGGTGAGACGATCGCAAACGGAATGACCGAAGAGTCGGCAACCCGGAACGCCACCTGCGCGAATGCCGGATGGAAGCCAAGCGCCATGAACATCGGTACAAACACCGGGGCAAGCAACGACCAGATGGCGGAACCGCTGGCGATAAACATGCAGAGAAACGCGGACAAAAACATCAAGCCGATAAACACAGGTGCTCCGCTCATGTTCATTTGCTCCAGCAAATCGGTAATCGAGAGCGCCAGGAAGCTGCCCATGTTGCTCCAGTTGAACATCGCCACGAATTGGGACAGCGGGAAAATCATGATGATGAATCCTGCCATGCCTTTGATCGGGTCAGTCAAGAGAGCCGGGATGTCATTTTGCTTTTTGATCACTCCGACTTTGATTCCGTACGTAATCGCTACGGTGAAGAAAAAGAGCAAGATGATCGGAACAATCCCTGAAATGAATGGAGAAGGTACGACTGTTCCCAGCTTCGGATCACGCAAGAGCGCATTTTCCGGCACGACCAGCACAGCCATGACGGCAATGAACGCCAGCGCTGCGATACCAGCGGCACGCAAGCCTTTCTTTTGGATATCGGACAAATCTTCCAGTTTTCTTTCGTTTTTGCCTTCGCTTTTGTAAACACCCAGGCGCGGTTCCACAAATTTGTCCGTGATAAAACCAATCGCAGCGGAAAGCAGCAGGACGGACGCGGACATGAAGAACCAGTTGTCGAGCACACTCACAGTGATGTTCGGATCGACCGACTTGGAAATTTCCGAGCTGATCCCGGACAACAATACGTCTGTCGTCACGATCAGGATATTGGCGGAAAAGCCTGATCCAACACCTGCAATCGCGGCGAGCAACCCTGCCACCGGATGACGTCCGACAGCCAAAAAGATCAACGCGCCAAGCGGCGGCATAATCACGAACGCAGCGTCAGAAGACACGTGGCTGAAAAACGCGATGAAAGCAACGAGATAGCTGGCATAGCGCGCACTGACGCGCAGCGACATTTTGCGAATGACTGCTTCCAGCAGACCGACCTTCTCTGCCAGCCCTACGCCAAGCATCAGCGTCAAGATCGAACCGAGCGGCAAGAACCCGGAGAAGTTTTTAATGATGTTGGGCAAAAGCCACTGCAAGCCTTCCTGGCTGAGCAGATTTTTTACCTGGACTTGCTCATTTTTGATCGGGTCGATTGCTGTGACGTGGAAAATAGACAAAACAGCAGTGATGATCATCAAAGCAGCAATCAAATAAAGGAACAGCATGAACGGGTTCGGCAGCTTGTTTCCCACTCGCTCTACCCATTTCACCAGGCCGATTCCTTGCGAATATTGCTCATTCCGATCGATTTGTACGTTGTTTGCACTCATTGAGCATTCCCCCTAGGCCGTTTCTTTCTGTTGGTAACCATCATTCTCGTTTGTTTCGTTGGCGAAACAACGACGTTCTGAATGAGTGATCAGTCTGGATGCTGGCATTAAAGTGAAAGCCCTTTCATTTTAATCTCAACGCAATCCATTCATTCAAAAACGCAGTAAAGCTTGTCGTCGTGCCGATACTCCTTTCCTGGTCTTTGTTTCAGTCACCATTCACAATATGCGAATACAAAAAGACAATTTCGTTTAATTGAATTATATAACCTGAGTAACTTTTTTTCAATAGAGTTGTTTGACTTCTTGAAAAATAGAAAAGCTTCCATGATTTATCCAGGACTCCAGACCTGACCACATCAGCACTTTAGACCTAAGTTGTTTTTCCTTCCAACGGCACTTCCCACTGGTTTTTTGCCATAAGAAAATGATTTCGTCTGCTTTTTTACATACAAAAAAGCAACCACCCGTTGAGTGGTTGCCTCTTTGCCATGCTATATTGTTTAGTTCACGCCTACCGCGCTATACGCTGCATTCACAGCAGCTACTTGCGGAGAATTTGCACCGAACAAGTCAGTGGCCGAATGAACAGCAGCTTGGCGCATCGCAGAGAAGTTGGAGTACGGCGTCAGGTAATGAGTCAGCGCGTGGTAGTAGATTTTCGCTGTGTCTTGGCGACCGATCCCGTTCACGGTTACCCCGTGATGCGTGCCCCCTTCTGCCAGCAAATACGCAGCTTTGTTGTTGATTCCGCTGTTGATATGAACACCGCCGTTATCCTGGGAGCCGGTATAGCGGTTGCTGTAGTGATCCGGGTCGCCATACTCTGTTGGGTCTTCCAGGGAACGCAGCGCATCTCCATTTGTTCCTGGGGTGTAGATGTCTTCTCCCATCAGCCAATCGTCGTCGTCGATCATCGCACCGAAAATATCGGAGAGGGACTCGTTCAAAGCTCCCGATTCGTATTGGTACACCAGCCCCGCTGTCTTTTCGGTTACAGCGTGGGTCAATTCGTGAGCGACTACATCCAGACCTCCGGACAACGATATGAATGTGCTGCCGTCGCCATCTCCATACACCATTTGCGAGCCGTTCCAGAATGCATTGTTGTAATTGTTGCCGTAGTGGACAGTAGAGCGGATCAAGGCGCCTTTGTTGTCATAGCTGTTGCGATTGTGGACGTCTTTGTAGTAGTCGTACACTTGCTGCGCATAGGCGTGCGCATCGACTGCCGCTCCGTCCGTCCAATTGTTGTCGCTGTCTGACATAAGCGTGCCAGGAAGCGTGGAGCGGTTTTTGGCAGTATACGTCTCGATACCTTTTCCGCGCGTCGTGTCTTTCATCACATATTTGCCGCTTTGCAGCGAAGTCTCGAACTGCTTGCTGTCGCCGAGCACGCCTGTTCCGATTCCTGTTGCGTGGTCGATCGTATTGTACTTGTTGATCACGTCTCCGCTATGCGCATCGATGAAATACATCCAACGACCTGGTTCCGGGTCCAGGAAGCTCAGCTCAACCGCATACGCCAGGTAAGCTTCGTTTTCATGTACGTAAATATACAGCTCTGCCTCCGGATCATTTACGAAGTCCGGCTTTTCGCCCACTTCGTCTTCCACATCACTGATCGCTTTCTTCAACGCTTTTTGTGCGTTAAGCTTCGGTTTCTTTGTCAGATCATCATTGTTATCGAGATTGGGAATGAACTGCCCCAGGTAAGACGTGACAGAGCCATCAGCGTCTATGTGAACGGTTTGCTGGAAACCGTAAATCGGAATCCCGTTATAGACCTCCTGCAAACGGTAGTGCTTTGTGTCCGTTTCCTTGTTGCGAACCTCATTCACAATTTGAAAATGATCGGCGACATCTCCTTGAATCTGGAATTGATCTTTGTAATTTTCGAGGTAGGACCAGACGATATCGTCGCCTTTTTCTCCATCCGGTTCCCACTTCTCCCCGATGTACTGCGGTGTTTCCCACTCCTTGCTGTAGTCGATGTCTTTGGATTTGGCCAGCGCCGGAACCGATGCGAAGCCAGACACGCCCACGGCAATACTAAGAGTCAAGCTGGTTGCAACATAAGACTTTTTCATTCTAAAAAACTCCCCCAATCAAAATATTATGAATGTATGAAACATTTTATCTTATTTGCTTTTTCTGGAAAAAATCCCTTTTTTTCTCTTTTCTTTTTTCTCGACAACTTCTTACTTGCTTCTACATGATTTGACGAAACCTCGCAGCCAAAAACCTTGTCCTCCGAACTCTCGCCACGAAATGACACGAAAGTCGCTTCCCATCGACAAAAAAACACCCGAAATGTCGGGTGTTGTCTACTTTTTCAGCGTATATATTTTCTTCGGCCTGCCGCGCATAGCCTGTTGCTCCTCGCCTTTGTATTCCGCGAGATCCACTTCGCACAGACTGCCCATGATTCGCTGGGCATTTCGCACCGTCATGGACAAATACGCCGCGATGTCTGTTGTCGTGAATGATTTCCAGCCCATGCGCTGGACAAGCGCCCTCAGCTTGTAATACGTTTTGACGCTGACGTTGGCCTTGTTCAGTTTTTCCAAAAGCTCGCGGTCGTTCGAACGGTAGGCGTACTCCAGCTCCTCCGCTTCGCCCACCGATTCCATCATCACGCCGTTATCCTGCACGACCACAATCCCAAACTGCGGCCGTTCTTTGGCATGCTGGACCGCTTTTCGCGCATTGTTCTCCGCTGAAAAGGCCGTGTCTCCGAAGCCTACGCCGACTGCCACGGGCACATCCGCTTCCAGCGAAAGCTGCTCTACCGTATGCCGAAGCATCTCAATTTCCCGCTGGATCGCGCCGCGCGAACTGAAAATTTGATAGCGCCCGTTGCCGTTTGCCATCAGGGAGCCATCGAGCCGTTCGCAAAGCAGCAGCAAGATTTCCCTGATTTTCAGCTCCAGATGCTGGAGATGGAACCGCGTCTTCGCCCGCTCGGCAATTTTGTCAAACTGCTCCAGCTCAATGATTTCCACGCCGATTTGGGTATGCTTGAAATACGAACTTTTCGCTTTTTCGATGACGATCTTCATCGCCTGGCGAATTTCCATCTTCGTCATCAACACGCGATAGACCGGGATGCCTGCATCGCGCAATGCCCGTTCAACGGAAAACAAGGTCGTGAAAGCTCCCTGCGTCTTCCCCTCCCGCCACAGCGAGAGGTGGAACTGCGTAATGGCCTCCGGGTCGTAATGCTCGTCGTAGGTCATGACGTGCATTTCTTCCGCGGGAATATCCAGCTCCGACATGGCCTCGCGCAAATACGTCCCTTCCGAATCGATCATATCGACGGAGACACGCTTCACAACCTCGTCATGGTCGATCGACATCTGAATGAAGCAACGGTACAGATTGGAGCCGGTTGGCGGGCAGTAGACGATATTCGCATCCGGGCTCAGCACATTTTTGGCGATCGTAAAAGGAATCGGGCCAGAAAAAAACCATCCGTTAAACTCCGGATTATGCTCCTGCACAATCTGGCTCACTTCTCTCGCATCTTCATAGGTAAAAGGAACAAACTCGATTTCGTGCTCAAACTCATTGGCAACAGCCAGTATCCGCTCTACTGAAGGGGGCGGACCCACCACACCGATTTTATACATAAGGGCGTTTACTCCTACCTGGTTTGATAGCTGCTAAAATGATTAATTACCTCATTCTTATCATTTGCCGTGTGCTTTGTCTACTGCTGTCATCATTCTGCCCGCTAAATTAGTTAACTGCCTCATTGCTTTCACGAACATAAGTGTCTTCTACTATTAGCAGCAAATACTTTGTTAATCAGCTAAACGAAAAAATTTTTTACCGGGAAATATAAAAATTACCTTTGCTAAAAAAAACGCCAACAAATATTCTGAATATATGTTTCTATCATTTTCAAGGGGGATTTACATGAAAAAGGGCATTGCGCTTGCAACCTGTCTTACCTTGCTTTTCGGGGTAATCACAGGCTGTTCCAACTCTTCGACGCCTTCCCAGCCTGCGGGCCAAACCTCGCAACCCTCCGCCACACCGACTGAGGCTACAAAGACAGAGCCGATGGTGCTGCGGTGGAGCATCAACAGCGAGCCGCCTTCCATGGACCCTGGCATCGCCGTCGACGCCGACTCTTTCGACATGATTTACGCCGCTTTTGAAGGCTTGACCAGCTACGACCTGAACGGACAGCTGACCAATGCTACGGCGGAGAGCTTTACCAATACACCGGACTATATGAACTACACCTTCAAGATTCGCAAGGACGCCAAATGGAGCAACGGCGATCCGGTCACTGCCCACGATTTCGTGTACGCGATCAAACGCAATCTCGATCCCAAGACGGCATCCGAGTACGCCTATCAGCTTTACTACATTAAAGGAGGAGAGGAATACAATACGGGTAAAGGAAAAGCCGACGACGTAGGTGTAAAAGCGATCGACGATTACACCGTTGAGTTCAACCTGAAATCGCCTACTCCATTTTTCCGTGAGTTGACCTTCTTCCCGACGCTCTTCCCGCTCCATCAAAAAACAGTCGAGAGCAGCCCGAACTGGGCGGCAGAAGCGAAGACGATCGTGGGCAACGGCCCATTCATCATGGATACATGGGAACACAAAAGCAAAATCGTCTTCACCAAAAACCCGAACTACTGGGACAAAGCAAACGTGAAGCTGGATCGCCTGGAAATCTCCATGATCGAAGACAACAATACAGCTTTCTCCATGTTTGAAAATGGCGATATCGACTGGGGCGGCTATCCTGCTTCCACGCTGCCGACAGACGCGATCCCTTCCCTGAAGGACGCGGGCAAGCTGATGGTCGCTGACAACCCTGGCACACAGTCTGTCGTCTTCAATACGACCAAGCCGCCTTTCAACAACAAAAAAATCAGACAAGCCTTCGCTTACGCCATCAACCGTCAGGAAATCATCGACAACATCCTACAAACCGGCGTTCCTGCCGCCTACGGATGGGTGCCGACCTCGATGGGCCTGAAACCGGACGGCTACTTCAAAGAAGACAACGAAAAAGCGAAGCAGCTTCTGGCCGAAGGAATGAAAGAGCTTGGCCTGACAGCCTTCCCGACCGTGACTTACACGTACGACACTACCGACACGAACAAGAAAGTGGCAGAAGCTTTGCAAGACCAGTGGAAAAAAGTGCTCGGCGTAAACGTCAAGCTGTACAACGCAGAGTTGAAAGTGTACCGGGACATGCGCTCGCAAGCCAACTTCGACCTGATCCGCTTCCAATGGGGCGCCGATTTCAACGATCCGATCAACTTCCTGGAGATGTTCCGCGACAAAACAGGCGGCAACAACCATCCAGACTGGGAAAACGCCAAGTTCAAGGAGCTGATCGACAAGAGCTACAACGAGCCTGACCTCGACAAGCGCAAGCAAATTTTGCTGGACGCCGAAACGATTTTGATGGACGAAATGCCGCTCGCTCCGCTCAACTTCCGGGGAAGCCCGTATGTGAAGAACGACAAGGTGAAAGATTTCATCATCTTCCCGCTCGGCGGGGCGTACTTCAAGTACACATCCGTCACCCGCTAGCCGATTGCTCTTGCGTAAACAAACAGGCTGTACCTGTCTCTTCGACATGGCACAGCCTGTTTGCTTTGGCTTTTAGACGGTCACAGACGATTGTTGCTCTGTGCCGTTGTATACTTTTGTATCCAGCTCTTTGGTCGCCCTGCTCGTCAAAAGACCTGCTGTCATGCTTCCGCTCACGTTGAGCGCTGTGCGTCCCATGTCGATCAAAGGCTCGACAGAAATGAGCAAGCCCACAATCGCTACAGGCAGGTTCAGCGTAGACAGAACAAGCAGTGCGGCAAAAGTAGCTCCGCCCCCTACTCCGGCAACCCCGAAGGAGCTGAGAGCCACGACCACGATCAAGGTCAGGATGAAAGAAGGCGTCAGCGGATCGATACCCGCGATAGGCGCAACCATGATCGCCAGCATGGCTGGGTATGTTCCTGCGCAGCCGTTTTGCCCGATCGACAGACCGAACGAGCCGGCAAAGTTGGCGATTCCTTCAGGTACGCCCAGGTCTTGCGTTTGCGTTTTCACGTTCAGCGGCAATGCCCCTGCACTCGTGCGGGACGTAAAGGCAAAGGTCAGGACAGGGAACGCTTTTTTCACGTAAGTGACCGGATTCAGCCCGGCGAACGCCAGCATCAGCAAGTGCACGATAAACATGAGAATCAGCGCCGCGTACGAAGCGATGACGAATTTTCCAAGCTGCCAGATGGCATTGTAGTCGCTCGTCGCAGTCACCCGCGTCATGATCGCCAGCACACCGTATGGGGTCAGGCGCAAAATCAGCGTCACGACGCGCATGATGATCGCGTGAATCGCATCGACGATTTTGGAGAACAGTTCGGCCTGCTCCGGATTTTTCTTTTTCACACCCAAATAGGCGATGCCGATAATCGCGGCGAAAATAACGACGGCAATCGTCGAAGTCGCTCTGTCACCTGTCAAGTCCAGAAACGGATTGGCCGGGAGCAGCTCCAAAATTTTCGCGGGCAACGTCATGTTCTGGATGTCGCCAAGGCGTTGCTCTACTTGCTCGATGCGGGCGGATTCCGCATCTCCTTGCTGGAACTGCGCTCCGTCCAGATTGAAGGCAAAAGTGGAGGCAATCCCGATCGCTGCGGCAATCGCGGTAGTGCCTACCAGCAGCCCGATGATCAGCGAGCTGATTTTGCCGATGTTGTTGGACAATTTCATTTTCGTAAACGCAGCCAGGATCGAGATGAACACCAGCGGCATGACGATCATTTGCAGCAGCTTCACGTAGCCTTTTCCTACGATATTGAACCAGTCAATCGAGTCTTTCAAAATGTCCGATTTGACTCCGTAAGCAAATTGCAGCACAAGACCGAAGACAATCCCGAGCCCCAGACCGACAAATACCCTTTTGGAAAAAGAAATATGTTTCTTTTGCAAAGCGTACAAACCGCCAATGAATAAAAGCATAAGGACAATGTTGACAATCGTAAGTATCGTTGACATGTTTTCCCCTCCTGTTGCATCAAATACTCTCTCTGTCATAAGTATCGGCCTAGATATAGTTATATTACCAACAATCCCTACTGGTCAAGTAAGATTTTCGCAAAAACTGCCCAAATGTACACTTTCGTTCGTGCCGCTGATTTTGATTGTGCCCACGAAAAAAAGGAACCGCCACAGGGACGATTCCTTCCTGCTTTTATGCTACTTCGCCTGTTTGCTGAGCAAGTTCCACAGCCAGGTGAGGACGACCGCCCCGATGACCCCGGCAATGACGTTGAAGCCAGCCCACAGCCACAGCCAATCTCCCAACACCAAATCCCCAAGCCAGCTGCCCAGAAGCGCAGCGATGAGCGAAGCCCACCAGCTTGTTCCTGCCGCTTTACCTGTCATGATACTGTTCATTGCCCACCAGACAACGACACCGACGACAGCCCATACGAACCAGAACATTCGCACACACTTCCTTTCGCATGATGGTAACGCTTGCATAAGGGCTCTAAAAATGAAGAATATCTACTATAATCCTATGAAGGAAAAACGAAAATGTGCCTGACCACTTTTCTTTTCCCAAACAAAAAAACAATCAGCCCCCACGTTGCCCTGTGGTGCGACTGACTGTTCTTTTACAGAAATCCCATGTATTTAATTGGTGTACAGCTCTGCGCGGCGGTTTGCTACACTCGGCAGCTTCCCTCGCACGCGTTGAATCCGATCCAGATCCAATTCTGTGATCAACAAAGTTTCTTCTTCTCCGGCGCTGGCGATGACCACTCCCATCGGATCGACGAACATGCTGCGTCCCGCGAAGATGTTGCCTACCTGGTCGGCTGCGCATATGAACATCGTGTTTTCGATCGCCCGCGCACGCACCAGCGTCTCCCAATGATCCTCCTTCATCGCACCCGCTACCCAGCCAGCCGGCACAAACAAAATATCGGCTCCCTGCAAGGCAAACTGGCGGGCGATCTCCGGAAAGCGCACCTCGTAGCATACCATCAGCCCGATTTTGCCAAACTCCGTCTCCACCACCTGATACGGATTGTCGCCCGGCGCGATAAAATCGGATTCGATATAGGAAAATGCGTCGTACAGATGCGTCTTGCGATACGCGTGAATCAGCTCGCCCTCGCGATTGAGGAAGACTGTCGTGTTGTAAGCGCGATTTTCGTCGCCCTCGATCGATTCGAACACACCGCACACGACGTAAATCCCGTGCTGTCTCGCTGCTGCTGAAAGTCCAGAAACGAACGGTCCGTCCAGCTTCTCCGCCACCTCGGCTGGCGTCACACCCGACTTGGGCGTCGCTGGAGCGCTGTACATCTCAGGCAAAATGACAAAGTCAGCCCCCGCTTTTTTGGCCTTCTCGATATACTCTTGTGCTTTTTGCAGATTGGCCGCTTTGTCCATCGTCGCGGTAAGCTGTGCTATGGCTACTTTCATCGGTATCGTATCCCCCTGTCTCATCCCGTTCTTCTACTGCTAGTATAACGGATATTCGCCCAGTTCCAAGCAATAATGCTTTACCGACTGTCTTCCTTGTATATAATGGACTTGTCATCTTTTGTACACCCCAGCCACCAGGAGAGGTGAGTCTTATGTCCATCCGCGTCAAGCTGCTGCTCTCCTACACGGGGATGCTGGTCATCAGTTTGCTCATGTTTTTTCTCGCAGCCAGCCTGTTTACGATTGCAGCGACAGGCGACATTCACAGCTTTCGCGATTTTTATAAAGTGCACTATCAGCTCAACCCGCTCACCGAACAAGAGGAGTCGATTTTTCTCGAACTGAAATACTTCGCCAAAAACGAGCCGGATAAGCTGCTCGACAAGTCGTTGCTGCAAGACTACGACTTCAAGCTCAAAACGGTACGCGCTGGCCTGTATGTGCGCAGGGAGAGCAACCAAGTGTTCGAATCGCTCACGTTCAACCAGCCGGAGCTGGAAAAAAGCCTGCCTCCCTACGACCTGAACAACAGCCAGATTCGCAACACGTTCAACATCGGGGAGCGCTTTTACGCCTACGCCAAGTTCGATTTTCTCTACTCGGACGGGGCAAAAGGCAGCGTGTTCGTCATTCGCGAGCGCAGTCCGTTCAGCGAAGTAACCCGCAGGCTGCTGCCGATTCTCGTCTGTCTGCTGCTCGGAGTGCTCATCGTCGCCAACGTGCTGCTGTACCGCTGGATTACCCGCAGCGTCGTCAAGCCGCTGGACAGACTGCGCCACTCTGCGGAGAACATCAAGGAAGGCAACCTCGACTTCGCCCTCCCGGAGAGCAGCAAGGACGAAATCGGTCAGTTGAACGAAGCGTTCGAGAACATGCGCAGACGGTTGCAAGAGTCCGTACAGCTTCGCTTGCAGGATGAGGAGAGCCGCAAAGAGCTGATCTCCAACATCTCGCACGACCTGCGAACGCCGATTACAAACATCAAAGGCTACATCGAGGGCATTCGGGACGGCGTCGCAGATACACCGGAAAAAATGGATAAGTACGTCAACATCATTTACGCCAAAGCAGTCGATCTCGACAAGCTCGTAGACGAGCTGTTCCTCTACTCCAAGCTCGATCTGAAACAGGTGCCGTTTACGTTTGAGCCTGTTGATATTACCAGCTTCCTGGACGACTGCATCGACGAGCTGCACTACGACCTGGAGGAGAAAGGCATCCGCCTGCAATGGGAACAACGCCCGCAGGAAAGCGTCGCGGTTATCGCCGATCTGGAAAAAATCAAGCGAACCGTGCTCAACATCATCGAAAACGCCCAGAAGTTCATGGACAAACCGGATAAACACATTCTCGTTTCGGTAATGGCTGACCCGAACTGGGCGACCGTTGAAATCAAAGACAACGGAATCGGCATTCCCGAAGAAGCCATTCCTCACCTTTTCGAACGGTTTTACCGAGCCGAGCAATCGCGCAATTCCTCGACGGGCGGCAGCGGCCTCGGTCTTTCCATCGCGCGCCAGATCATCGAAGGACACGGCGGCGAGATTTGGGTGAAAAGCAAGCAAGGCAGCGGCACGAGCCTGTTTTTCAGCTTGCCGCGAATGAATCAGCAAGGAGGAGCCGACACATATGACGACGCGCATCCTCATCATTGAAGATGAGACGACAATCGCCCAGTTGGAACGCGATTATTTTGAACTGAACGGGTTTCAGGTCGACTTGTGCCACACCGGAAACGAAGGCTTGCAGCTCGCCTTGCACGACGACTACAGCCTGATTATCGTCGATTTGCAGTTGCCCGGCATGGACGGCTTCGAACTGTGCAGCCGAATCAGACAGGCGAAAGAAGTGCCGATTTTGATCGTCTCTGCCAAAAAAGAAGAAATCGATAAAATCCGCGCTTTCAACCTCGGAGCCGACGATTACATCACCAAGCCATTCAGTCCAAGCGAGCTGGTGGCCCGCGCCAAAGCTCACCTGACGCGCTACGAACGGCTGACATCCCACAAGGAGCCTGCAGCCAAGTCCGAGATTCACATCCGCGGGCTGGTCATCGACAAAGCTTCGCGCCGGGTGTTCGTGCGCAACGAAGAAGTCATTTTTACTACACGAGAGTTTAATTTGCTTGAATTTTTGACTACGCATCCGAACCGGGTGTTCAGCAAAAACGAGCTGTTTGAACGCATATGGGGGATGGATTCCAGCGGAGATATCGCAACCGTCACCGTGCATATTCGCAAGCTGCGGGAAAAAATCGAGGTCGATCCGTCCAATCCGCAATATATCGAAACCGTCTGGGGTGCCGGGTACCGTTTTACCGTCTGAGCATTTCAGGCGGTTTTTTTATCTTTTTTTAAGAACCTTTTTAGAAACTGTTAATCTCGCGTTTCTCGGGAGTTTAGACCCCTCGTCTATCATACAGGTAAGCCAAACAGAAACACCTAACCTGATCTTGACCGAGGAGGACTATACATGAAAAAGGTATCCAATAAACTGGCAGCTGTGCTGCTCGCTACTACTCTCGGAGCGACATCCCTTCCCTTCGCCGCTTTGCATGCACAGGCAGCAGCCGCTCCGCTCAGCGCCGGGGAAATCCAGCAAGCCGTCAGCAAAATGACCCAGCTTCGCGTCATGCAAGGCTATCAAGACCGCTCGATGGGCATCCACCAGCAAGTCACCCGCGCCGAGCTGGCGAAAATGATCGCACTCACATTCGGCTTGCAAGGCAAGGCAGAGCAAACCGTCAGCTTTTCCGATGTGAACCCGGGCGCATGGTATTACAACTACGCTGCCGCACTGGTTGGCAAAGAAATCATGCAGGCGAAAGACGGACGTTTTGACCCACAAGGAACGGTGACAAGCGCCGAACTGGTCGAGATCGTCTCCAAGGCGCTCGGACGCGATACGAAATCCGTTCAACATTGGGCAGAACGCCTCTCCTCCACCAACGGAAGCGTCACCCGCGGCGAAGTTGCCTTCCTTTTGCAAACCGCTCACAAAGCGATCCCTTCCGCCAATGCGAAAGTGACCAGCGTACGCGCGCTGAATGCCATCACCCTGATCGTCACCTTTGACGCGCCACTGACGGCGCAAGATGAAGTATTCGCAAAAGCCAAGGAAGACTTTGCTTTCAACGACGGTCTGACCTTGACCAACATGCCGCGTCTGAAAACTGGCTCTGTCGCAACCTATATCGTGCCGACTTCCGTACAAAAGCCTGGGACAGTTTACACGTTGACCTACAAAGGGAACAAGGCAGGAACTTTTGCTGGCAACGTAACGAAGCTTGACATGACCCAGGCAAGACAGGTGACAAACGACACATTTGAAGTCGAAGCACTGAAAGCAAACGGGGTCGTCGACTACGGATACATCATCTCCGCTTACAGTGCAGGACGTGGCGCAAACGCCTTTGTGCTTGACGACAGCAACAGCGCAGACGGCAAAACGTATCAAGTCATTTCGTCCATGCAGGCAAGACAAGTGACAATTACTCCTGCTGGCGGCGAGCCGATTATCGCGAAATACGTGCCATTCACACAATCGACTGACGGAGTCCAGGAGCCAAAATTCCGTCTGCCGGAAGGTCAAGTATTGAAACCGGGCGTCACGTACACCGTCACATCTGACTGGGCCAATATCGCCAACCCGACTTTTGTCGCCCAGGAAGTCGCTCCGCTTGCGTTGAGCGAAGCAGAAGCGCTCAGTGACACATCGATTTCCGTTACCTTGACTGCCGATCCAAAAGACGAGCTGTTCTCCGGCCGCAGTGTAGAACTGACTTCGGCAGATGGCGAAAAGCTGCTCGCCACCTACAAATATTCCAGCCGCAAAGGGGCAACAGGCGTGTTTGACCTTCAGCAAGATGGTAAACTGAAAGCAGACACAACCTATACGGTAACACCTGTCGGCGATTGGGCTGGCAAATCCCAGGCCAAGCTGACAGTCGAATAAGCCGCTGGATATGCTGGCAATGAAAACGAAAGAAAGGGGCGGGTTCGCCATGCTGCAAGCAAGCTTTTTGACTATCGCCCTGTTCCTGTCAGGCTGTGCGGCCAACATGGACACCCTGCTTGCGAGCGGCGAGCAGCAAGCGACCCAGGTGGTGAAAGAAGAAATGGACAAGCGAAACCAGGCACTGCTTGCAGCAGTCAAGCAAGGAGACAAGGAAACGATCCAAAAGCTGCTTGCTGACGGAGCTGACATCAATGCAACAGATGAGCGCGGCCGCACTTCAGCCATGATCGCCGTGCACACGGATCAACTGGAAGTATTCAACCTACTGGTGGAACATGGCGCCAACATCAACATTCGCGATGACCGCTCCGACAATCCGCTGCTGTATGCCGGGGCAGAAGGCAAGCTGGACTTCGTGCGGGCAAGCATTGCCGCAGGGGCCGATACGACGATCACCAACCGCTTTGGCGGCACCGCCCTCATCCCTGCGGCTGATCGCGGTCATGTAGAAATCGTCCGCGAGCTTTTAACCACCTCTGACGTCAACATCGACCACGTCAACAACCTCGGGTGGACGGCCTTGCTGGAAGCAGTCATCCTCGGAGATGGCGGCAAAAAGCATCAGGAAATCGTCCAGCTTTTGATCGAGCACGGCGCGAACGTGAATCTGGCGGATTCCGACGGGGTCACCCCTCTGTCGCACGCGAAAAAACGCGGCTTCCGCGAGATGGTCGACATGCTCGCAAAAGCGGGCGGAAAGTAAGCGACCTCCTCTGCGCTTCATCCAGCCAAAAAGGACAGGAACGTCAGTCACGCTGGCGCTCCCGTCCTTTTTTTCTTGCTGCTTCCCTAGTCCAAAAGACTTGCTTTCTCCCAAAACTTTTTCCCCACTCGCGCGTCTTATACTAATAATATCCAATATTCAAGTGCCCCTGGCCTTGCATTCCCTACATATGATTGAATCTTTCGAATAGGAGTCGGCGTAACATGAATACTCTCGCAAACGTATCCATGCTGGAAACAGACAAGCCCATTCGCAAAGCGTCACCAGACATCGATCCTCACATCGAAATGTACAAGCTTTTCCTCACTTCCAAAGAGGCCATCGAAATCCATATCAGCAATGTGACGCACCCGTCCTCCGGTATTGAAGTGTACGATATGCACGGAACGAAACTGTGCGAAGTCCGCTACACGCCGGGAGGCAGCCTCATCCTGCCTTTTTTTCCTCCGGAAGACGGCTTTTATTACATTAAGCTGACCATTGGGCCAGACCCTGACCCGCAGCATTCCTGCCAGCTTCACGTGGACAAGTACGTCCGCCTGTGCGGAACTATGGAAGATGATCGCGAGTTTACTGCCGCTGGCGGGCCGTACATGATTGGTCCGACAGACGTTACGATTCCCGCAGGCGTCTGCGTCAGCTTCGAAGCTGGCGCCTCCATCAATGTCCGCTGCCAGCACAAAATCATCGTCGAGGATTACGGCTCCATCGCGTTCAACGGACAAAAAGATACGCCTGTCGTCATCATCGGAGCCATCGACAACGGCACGGCTCATCACTGGGGCCAGCTCGTCTTGTCTTCCCAAGCCAAGAGCAGCTTCACGCATATTCTTGTGCAGTACGACAACGATGAAGACGGCGTCGATTTTCTCGCCTCCTCTTCGCCGTTTGTCGCCCGTTCCACCTCGATCGAGCAGTTTCAGGCAGACATCGCCAAAACCAGCTACCTGGAAAGAGCCATCGTCGTTCCCCCGTCCTCCCGGCTCGCTTTCATCAAAACCTGGTTTCAGCAGTCCAGCCCTTACCGCTTCCATTTGCTTGGCGATCTGCTGCCTTTCGAGCTGTACTTCGGGATTGACGTCACGACTTTTGCCCACTGGGAAACGGAGACGAAGCGGGTCAACGAGCACCGCTCCCAGGCCGGAGACGTGAATTACTGGGACTTCGTCAATGGCAACTTTACGGCTGACCTGCTGGAAGCGACACATCTTTTTTCCAACAACCAGCAAAGCTCGGAGCCGCGCATCCAGCGGCTGATCGACTTCTTGCTGCTTGCCCAAAGCTGGCGACAAAAGCACGGCTATTTCAAATGGTACGACTTGATCGACCCGTTCAGCGAGCACGATCAGGATTTTTTCAAGACGTTCGAGGAAATGTCGTCCTCGTTCTGGTTGGCGCACAACACGTCGATCATTTACTGGGATACGATTGCCCGCGACTTGGGAATCTGGCAAAAAGAAGACTTTTTTGAACAGCAGTTCATCAATTCCGTCATCGTGCGCCTGCATTTCGCAGCCGATTTGCCGTTCTCGCTCACCGGGTACGGGAACAACATTCCGCCTGTCGGCTTTCTCGGCATCTCCATTCATTACGGGCCGTTCCGTTACCCAGAGCAATATCCGGCTCCCGGGCCGGAATTTGATGTGAACTACGGCCAGCTTTCGACAGCGGAGTATTTGAAGTTCATGCTGGAATCGTTGCTCAAAGGCCAGACCAATCCTGTCTATACGTGGTGGATTCCTACTCAGGCAGACAGAGACTTGTTCCACATCCTCAACGAAAAAGGCATATCGCTCGAATCCCCTCCCGAAGACTGGGATCGGGAATTTATCCAGCCCGCCCAGAAGACGCTGGACGAGATCCGGGCGCATTATCTCGGTCATTTCCAACTGGAGCATGTGCGAAGCTCCACGGCATACGTGCAAGCCCAGCAAGTGTTGGCTACCTCCTGAAACGGAGTGGGCAGCAAAACAAAAAAGATGAGCAGACATACAGGCGGTGCAGCACCTGTTGTCACGCTCATCTTTTCTTATTGCCCATGCTTGTTACACGCTTTGCAAAAACCAGCGCACAGCACGACTGATCAGTACAGGCAAAACAGAGATATGGTTTTCCCGGGCAAACTGTTCAAAAGACACGTTCAGCCCGCAATCGCCAAACACTCCCAGTCGCTCGGCCACACCTCGCGCATGCTCGTTGATTCGCGTCGGGTGAGTCTCTTCCTCTTCGCCAACTCCGATGAACAATTGTTTTGGCTGGCCGCCGCGCTGCAAGCGGGAGACAAACTCCTGCTCCTCCGCCAAAATCAGCCGCTTGTACCAATCAATCGATGGACTTCCGGCTATGTAGGCGAAAAATGCATCCGGGCGCGTGTACAAAGTATGCAGGGCGAACAATCCTCCCAGCGAATGACCGAATATGGCCTGGCGCTCGCGATTGATTGCGACCATGCTCTCCACCACGGGCCGAACCTCTTCCAATACGAAGCGCAAAAAGTCGTCCGCTCCGCCCTGCCGCGGCCACTCTCCCCCTCGGGAAAAAGGCGGAAGCTCGTCAATCGGCATAGGCAAGGAGTAATCGGTAAACCGTGCAGTGGCAAAAGGAATCTCCTCGTCGTAACCGAGCCCTACGACGACGGCTGGACTGCCTTGGCCATTCCGGCTTCTGCCTTGCAGACGAACCGCCTCCACTACCGTTCCGATCACCGAATTGGCATCCAGCACATACATGACCGGAAACCCTGCTTCTGGCGCCTCTCCTGGCGGCACTGCCAAATAGATGCGATATGCCTGCCCGCTGCCAGTCGCTGTCATCGTCAACTGCTTCGTCCAGGGAATGCCCGCTGTTTTCCACTCCAGCTCACTCATTGGTTCAACGTCTGCTCAAGCGTATCGAGCAGAAGCTCCTTGCCGATCGGCATGTAAGCCTGGTTGTAGTACGGATTTGCTGGCAGGTAGTAAATTTTCCCGTTTTTGTATGCTTTCAGCCCTTGCCATACAGCGGAATCTTTGTAAGCTTGCTCGCCGCCTTCCGGGTGCAGGAGCACGATGCGGTCCGGGTTGATCGTCGTGATGCCTTCCAGCGTCAGGAGCACCATCGTCTTTTCCTTCGTGTCAGGCGACGTCGCTGGCTTCGGCAGTCCCAGATCATCGTAAAGCACCGAGCCTGCCCCTTCGCTCCCCAACAAATACGGCCCTTTTTTGTGCGCCAGGAAGATGGAGAACGACTCATTACCTGATTTCGCCTTGATTTGCTCGCCGATTTTTTTCGCTTTGGCATCGTAGTCAGCCAGCCATTTTTGGACGTCCTGTTCTTGTCCGAGAATCGTGCCGACTTCTGTAAACCGCTCCCGCCACTGCTCCAGGCTGTTTTTCAGCACGACGACAGGCGCGATTTTTTTCAACTGCTCGTAAATTTTTTCCTGTCTGGCATTCATGATGATCAAATCAGGCTCAGCCGACATCACTGCCTCGATATTGATCGTGTCCATCATGTAAAAACCGACGATCTTGGAATCTTTCAGCTTGTCCCGCACATAGAGCGACGGCTTCTCATGGTCGTATGAATCCGTGTTGGCAGTAGCGACAGGCGTATGCCCCAAAATCAGCAATTCCTCGGAAGCGCCGGAAATATCCGCAATCCGTTTGGGATGAGCCGGAATCTCCACTTCCCCTTTTGCATCCTGGACTTTTCTGGTCTGGCTCGCTTCCGCTTGCACAGGCTCCTCTTTTGGCGCTGCTGCCTGGCCGCATCCGACAACTGTCGTGGCGAGCAAGATGAGCATAAATGTATGCATAAGTGCCCGTTTCATTTGTATCCTCCCTGCAATTCATCGTTGATAATGATTTTCACTAGGAGGATTATAAACGGTTTGCTCCACGCCCGACCATAGACAATCCTGCCATCTAATTTGGATGATACTGCGCGAACAGCCGCAAGCTCTCCTCCATGATCCGTTCATGGCCGATCGCGGAATATTCCAGCCACGGATCAGGCGTCACCTCGTATACGTGCCTGTTTTGTACGGCTTTCAAGGAAAACCATTGCTCTGTTTTTTGCAGCTCGCTCCAAAAATCCCGCGATGGCTGATCCTTTTTCACGATCACGATCAAGCGGTCGGCATGATAGTGACATAATTCATCCAAGGTGATTTGCTCGTAGGCAAAAAGCGACTCCACTTGGGCAACAGGCCGGAGCTGCAAATCGCTGTACAGTACCGACCCGGTGCGCTGGCTGCCGCATACATACAGCGTAGACTGGTTCACGTAGAGCATAAGCAGGGAGTCGTCGCCAATCGCCCGCCGGAGCGTCTCCCGTGCGGCTGCCGATTTTTTGTCGTAAGCCAAAAGCCACTGCTCGGCCTCCTTGTCCCTGCCGAGATACTCGCCGATCATTTGCAAGTGCACGCGCCAGTCTTTTTCTTTCCACGGGATAAACAGGGCATTCGCCATATGTCCCAGCTCTTGCTTCACAGTCTGATCGAGATAATCGCTCGTAATGATCAGGTCAGGGCTGAAATGGCGAATCGCCTCGCGATTGACCGCCCAGTTTTCTGCCACAAACGGATCGCGCAAATGAACGGGGATATCGATGGCGTACTTTTGCCGATAGTACGCGGACCACTTGGGATCAAGCGGCGCGGCGCCGGGAATCGTCTGCAAAGCCAAAAGCTGTCCGGTAATCGCCGTATGGTACGTCGCGACTCTGTGCCGCCTGCTTTTCATGTAGACAGTAGGCGCCACTCCTTGCTGCTGCTTGAATTTCCGGCTGAAATAACACTCGTCGCTGAAGCCGACCTGTCTGGCGATTTCCCGTACCCGCTCCCTGCCTTCGCCCATCAACTGCTTTGCCTTGTTGATCCGCAACTGGTTCACGTAATCCATCGCGCTTTTTCCGTAAGTCTTTTTAAAAAGATGCATGTAATAGTAAGGGCTTAAACCAGCCATGGCGGCCAATTTCTCAATCGTCCAGCTTTCCTGGTAGTGGTTGTCCAAATACAGCCGCGTCTGCTCCAATGTCTCCAGCGAATCCTCTACGGGTGCGCTGTCTGCATGGACTGCCAACTCGTACATAAGCTCCTGAAACCACGCCTGCGCCCGAAAGCGACTCCGCTCGTCCGCCTGCTGCCACACATCCTCCATCGCACGACAGCGGGTGAACATGGATGACGGAGCTGTGCATGCCATGCGACCAGCCAACGGCCAGATCGCACGCCGCAGCGTGATCGTCTCATCGTCTTCGCCCTCCTGCTCGCGATACGCATCAAAAGCGAACACATGCAGGCTTAACTGCCGGAAAGATTCTATATAGAAAGAACACCGCTGCCCCGGGAGAAGCACCCACACGTCTCCTTCCTTGACGGGCTGACATTCGTCGTCTGTCTCCATCGAGCCTTTGCCGTCCAAGACGACGATCAGTCGGTGCTTGTTGTCCAGTTCTTGACCCGCGTGAGGGATATCCTGTTTGATTCTGATCTCTTCACAATGCCGCAGCTTCATCCACAAGCCTTGAAATGACTCGCCCCTGCTGTTCCCGTTGCTTCGCTTGCTCTGCATAGCTGGCTGCCACCGTCCTTTAGCTCTTATGCTCCCATTATGTTTGATAATGATTATCACCGTCAATGCAAGAAAAAAGCCCTCACTGCTCAGCGCGGGCTTCCTGCAAAAGACTTGCTAAAAAATACAGCCTTAGTGGCGAATAATATTTTTTCCGTAGTAAATCTCGTCCATCTCCAATTGCAGCCGCTCGGTTATTTCCAGCTGTTCTGCTGGCGTCAGCTTGTCTTTCGTATAGCCGAACAAGTAGTTGTTGAGATCGAACTGCCTGCGTTTGCATTTTGTATGGAAAATATTGTCCTGATAAACGTTGACATCGATCATGTGGAACAGTTCTTTGATTTCCTCGGGAATATAATTTTGAATCGAGCTGATGTCGTGATCGATGAACAGCTTGTAGCCGTGAATGTCCCGAGTAAAGCCGCGCACCCGATAATCGATCGTCATCAAATCCGTATCAAAAGAACGAATCAAGTAATTGAGCGCCTTTAGTGGTGAAATCTCGCCACAGGTGGAGACGTCGATGTCTGCGCGAAATGTGCTGATTTCCTCATCTGGATGGTATTCCGGATAAGTATGGACGGTGATATGGCTTTTATCCAGCTGCAACACAACGTTCTCAGGCAACGGGCCTGGCGATTCCTCGTACGATTCCGTCGGCACCTCCACCACAGGGCCTTCGGAAACCAAAAACGTCACGCTCGCCCCTTGCGGCACATAATCTTGCTGCGCCACATTCAAGACGTGCGCGCCAATGATTTCCGAAACATTTTTCAAGATGCTGGTCAGTCGCTCGGCATTGTACTGTTCATCTATGTACTCGATATACGCTTCCCGCTCGGCCTTCGTTTTCGTATAGCAGATGTCGTACATGTTGAAGCTGAGCGATTTCGTCAAATTGTTGAAGCCGTGCAGCGTAATATGCTGATCGTTCGTTTGTTCCAAGTGTCGTGTCCTCCCCTGCGATGAGCGAATTTCCGCCATGATTTCCTTTTTTCAGCTTGCCCATTCCTTCCCATAAAAATCATCGGATGCAGCACGATATGCTGTTCATAAATAAGGAACGTTACTTTCTGCCTAACCTCACCTGATACCATCGAACCAATTGGAAAAATTTTGACTAACTCCCTATCTTTCGCTTGGAAAATGATGCTAAAATAATGATGTGTGTAAAAATTTTCAAAGAAATGGAGAAAAAGGCCATGGATTGGTATCTTAAAGTTTTAAAGAATTATGTAGGCTTCAGTGGGCGCGCAAGACGCACAGAGTATTGGATGTTTACCTTGTTCAGTGTAATCATTTCTTTGGTACTCATGCTCATCGAATACCTCGTCGGCTTGCCGCAATCTTTGTCTTCGCTGTACTCACTGGCTGTTTTGCTCCCTAGTTTGGGAGTAAGCGTTCGTCGCCTGCACGATGTTGGCAAAAGTGGCTGGTGGCTCCTGCTCGGGTTGATTCCGCTTATCGGAGCCATTATTTTGCTCGTATTCTTCTGCCAAGACAGTGAATCCGACAACAATTACGGTCCAAACCCGAAAGCAGAAGGAAGAGCATTGGTTTAATGCAAAAAGCCTCTCCTCAACTTGCGGGAGAGGCCCTTCTTTTTTCCTCTGCTGATCACGCTTCTTCCCAGAACCGCCGCAGATTGTCCATGCCAATCCGCGAGCCTTCGCGACAATCCTCCATGCCCTCGAACTCCACTGTGATGTAACCGTCGTAGCCAGACTGCTTCACCAGCTTGACCACCTCGCGAATATTGATATCCCCTTGACCGACGATGGCACCGCGCAAGAAATTGCCGTTGACCGTCTTGAACCACTTGCCTGCTCCCGGGTCCTGGTAGTACGGACGGAAGTAAAAGTCTTTGAAATGCACCAGTGACGCATACGGAAGATTTTTCTTCACGCCCACCAATGAAGCTTCGTCGACGCACATGAAGTTGCCGACATCGAGTGTCGTCTTGAAATTCGGACGGTTGACCGCCTGCACGACGCGTTGTACGCGATCGCTGGCCTGTACGAGCCACCCGTGATTTTCAATCGTCGTCGTAATTCCGAATTGCGCCGCATAATCAGCGATTTGCCGGCTGCCTTCAACCATCGCGTCCAGATGGCTTTCAAAATAAGCAATCGTCGTCTGCTCAACAGGTACGGTAAACGTGGAGACATCGTGGCGCATGTGGCGAATCCCCATGCGATCCAGCAAATCTACGTGCGTTTTCAAACGCGCGACCTCTGCGTCAAACGCTTCCTGGCTGTCGTGAATGAAGTTGGCTGGCATCGAATAGTTGGACAGCTCGATCTCCAGTGCTTTCGCCTTGTCTCGTACGGCATCCGCCAGCTCGTAATTGTCCACCAGCGTAAATCCGTACGGCACGATCTCCATATGCTCGCCGCCGTTGTCGGCAATCCATTGCACAACATCCAGCACATCCATTTCCCCAGCGCGAATCGCAGTCAACAAACTGTACGTGCTCAATCCGATTTTCATTTGTTCTCCACCTCATCATTTTTGGTATGTGCTCTCATTTTTGAAAAGTAAGCTAGGCAAGCAATGCTCGGTCGATGAAAACGGTTTGCTGCAATCGGTTGGATTCGTAAGCGGCTTTGACCACTTCCAAAGTCCGCAGCCCATCCAGCCCTGAAATGGACGGCGCCCGTTTTTCCTTGACCGCTTGTACAAAATCGGCAATCAGCCGCGCGTCCATATCCACAGCCCACGGAAGCTGATTCAGCTTTCCTGCCTGGTCGTTGTAGTGGAGCAAGTGCTGACGGAAGACGTCTACTTCGACCGTTCCTTGCGTGCCCACGATCCGCATCGTCACATCGCCCCACGTGGGGAATGTTTTGGGACGCGACCAGCTTGGATCGATCCCGACGATCACGCCGGATTCCAATACCAGTGAAACCATGCCGCAGTCTTCTACCGCCAACTGATGGAACCGCGTATCCAGCTCGGCGTAGACGCTTTTCACCTCATCCGCAAGCATCCAGCGTACGAGATCCATCAGGTGGACGATATGGTCGGTTGCCGCCCCGCCGCCTGACTGCTCTTCTTCCACAAACCAGCCGCCCGGCATCTGCCCGTGATTCGTGCTGTTGATAGCGAGAATTTCCCCGAGCGCTCCCGATTGCACCAGCTCTTTTACACGCTCGATCGCGGGCGCAAAGCGAACCGGATACGCCACTTGCAGAATCACCGCT
Organism: Brevibacillus sp. FSL K6-0770; assembly: GCF_038000275.1. NCBI lineage: Bacteria > Bacillati > Bacillota > Bacilli > Caryophanales > Paenibacillaceae > Brevibacillus > Brevibacillus sp. FSL K6-0770. The sequence continues at coordinate 813,350 of NZ_JBBOBQ010000001.1, read as the reverse complement.
TCCGCTGCGCACACCCGAATCATTTCCTCGGCATCCGGGACGGTCGTTGCGATCGGCTTCTCGCATAACACATGCTTTTTGGCTTTGGCGCAGGCGAGCACGTGCGCTTTGTGTCTCGCGTTTTCCGAGCAGACTACGACTGCTTCGATCGGAGACTGCAAAAACGCGGTCAGATCGCGGTAATATTTTGCTCCATAAGCAGCGGCCATCGCTTCACCGCGAACGGGATCGTCGTCCCAAATCGCGTGCAGCTCCGCATCTGGATGATTTCGCAGGTGTGCGGCATAGCTTTGCGCGTGCATATGAGCAAAGCTCAATATTCCTACCTTCATTGGGCAACCTCTCCTTTTGCCAGACTGACAGGCTTTCCGGCCTTCGCTGACTCGCTGGCTGCCTGAGCGATTTCTTTTGCCAGCAACCAATCGCGTACGGTCATGCCAGCAGCCGCTTCGCCTAAAAGGGGTCGGACGAGCTGCTCCCGCTGCTTCTGTAAAGGATCAATCCCGGCGTGACTTCCTTGTTCCATCTGACCTGCAACCGCCTGTCGGTCCGTGCCACCCCTGCTCCAGCGGATCGGCAAACTGTCGCGGCTGTCGTGCAGCAGCATCCCGGCGTCACCCGTCAGCTCGAAAAACGTGTGCTCGGACGATTCAGCCTGAGACAGCTCCACCTGTGCGATCGCACCATCACGCATCCTCAGGATGATTAGCGCATACTGGAGCAGCTTCCCTGTTGCCACCTCGCGCACCACCTTGTTTGCCTGCACGCGCTCCACCTCGCCGAACGTCCAGCGCAGCCAGTCAAACTCGCGCATGCCCAGACTGGAAAAGATGCAGCCATCCGCGCTTGCATGGGTTCCTCGCCGCAGCCGTAATACGCCTGGCTTGCCAATTGCCCCGCTTACAACCTGTTCACGCGCCTGCGCGTACTCCGGCGAAAAACGCAAAGAGTCCGTCAAGTACATCACGCAGCCATTTTGCTCGCACAAGTCTGCTGCCGCCACAAGCTGCTGATCGGACATCCCGGCGTGCTCGTCCAGGAGTATGTTTACGCCTGACTGAGCGGCATGCGTGACCCATGCTCCTTCCACTGTTCCGGCAAATTCCACAAGCTCCACTGTTTCCTCCGCCAATAAACAACGCAGCTCCTGCAAGCTTTGCGCATGGCCAGCCACCTCTACTCCGTGAATTTGCGACCAGCTTGCCTGCCGCTCTTTCGCAGAGTCATCGGCACCGGCCACTGCTACCTTCACCATGACGCCAGACCTCCTTTTCCCCTGATCCGCTAAAGCGAAAATTGGAACACATCCTGCAACAAAATGGCGGCTGCCCCTACGACCTCGACATCCTCTCCAAGCGAATTTGGCCGGATTTCCAACTCTTCTGTCAATATGCCGTGGGCGTACTCGCACACGTATTCGCGCACCTTTTCGATCAACAGCCCGTTTTCAAAAGCGATCTCGCCGCCCAAAATAATGACCTCCGGATTGAACAAATGAATCAGATTCACCATGCCAGCAGCCAAATAAGATGCCGTTTCCTCCAGGATGCTGACAGCGAGCGCGTCTTTTTCAGCCAATGCTTGCCGGAACATTTTCGCGTTGATTTCGTTGAGGTCATCGTGGGCCAGCGCCATGATGCTGCTCGCTTTCCCTTTGGCGAGAGCGGAAAGCAGCTTCGAGTAGATCGCGGGCCAGCTGACGTAATTTTCCAGGCAGCCGATGTTGCCGCAATCGCAGCGCATGCCTGCCCGATCAATCGTCGTATGCCCAAACTCTCCGGCGCCGCCTTTGTAGCCGCGATAAATCGCTCCGTCCATCAACAAGCTCGCGCCCAGCCCGTCGCCAATCGTCACGTACAGCATGTTTTGATAGTGCCGGAAATGTCCGAGAGTCTTTTCCGCGAGCAAATAAGCATTCGTATCATTGTCCACCCACGTGTCTACCCCGAACCGCTGCTCAACCATTTCCTTCACAGGAGCGTCCCGCAATCGCAGCTTTGGATTGTAGCGAATCACGCCCTTTGCCGAGTCCACGATTCCTTGCGTCACAATCGAGATGCCCATGCAGTTGTCCAGGCTGCCTGCCTGGGACAAAAACCGCTCTATGACGTCCATTAAAAATGCCAGCACGCTGTCGCCTTGATTCAGCTTGATCGGATAAGCTTCCTTTTTCCTGATCCGCGCCTCCAAATTCATCTGGGCAATCGTCAGCTTGGAGCCGGAAATCGAGATTCCGATCAAAAAGCGGCTGTCCGGCGAAAACTGAACCAAAATCGGCTTTCTTCCCCCGTTCGATTCACCGACTCCACCCTCGCTCACCAAAGCGTCGCGGATCAGCTCGCTGACAGCCGAAGTGACCGTTGTCGGGCTTAGCTTGTTCCGCTTCGCGATTTCACTTCGGGAAATGGGGCCGTATTGACGGATGGTGTCCAAAATAATCGATCGATTCAACTCCTGGATCAGCTTCAAGTCGCCCGTCCTTCGCTTGACTCCATCCCTTTTATTCATCGCTATCTCCCCTGCCGCGCATGCCGCTCACAGATGGCACGCGACCAGATGATCGTCTTCGGCCGCCTTTCGCAAATCTGGCGGAGTTGTCCGGCAAATCTCCATCGCGTATGGACAGCGCGTATGAAACAGACAGCCGGACGGCGGATTGACCGGGCTTGGCACATCCCCTTGCAAAATGATGCGCTCCCGCTTGGCACGCGGATCGGGGATCGGCACGGAAGACAGCAACGCTTTCGTGTACGGGTGCTGCGGGTTGGCAAAAAGCGTTTCTTTGGGCGCGGACTCCACGAGGCTGCCCAAATACATCACGCCGATTTTGTCGCTAATATGCTCCACGACACTCAGGTCGTGCGAAATGAACAAATACGTCAGTTGGAACTCTTCCTGCAAATCTTTCAGCAGATTGAGGATTTGCGACTGAATGGACACGTCCAGCGCAGATACAGGCTCATCCGCCACGATCAGCTTCGGTTTCAGGATGAGGGCGCGGGCAATCCCGATGCGCTGGCGCTGCCCCCCGCTGAACTCATGGGCGAACTTTTCCGCGTGGTAGCTGTTCAAACCGACGACTTCCAGCATCTCGGCGACAGTCCGCTCCCGTTCCTTGACAGACAGCTTCGAATGAATGATCAGCGGCTCCGCCACGACATCGCGGATTTTCATCCGTGGGTTCAGTGACGCGTACGGGTCTTGAAACACCATTTGCACTTGCTTGCGCACCTCGCGCAGCTTCGTCTCGTTCATTTGCGAAATCTCTTCGCCGTTGATCCAGATTTTGCCCTCATCCGGGGTCAACAGCCGCGTAACCAGCCGCCCTGTCGTCGACTTGCCGCAGCCGCTTTCGCCGACGAGGCTGAACGTCTCGCCCTCCTGAATTTCAAAAGAAACGCGGTTGACCGCCTTCACGCTTTTCTTGCTGGAGAACAGGCCGCTGTCAATCGGAAACGTCTTTTTGATCCCGTCTACCACAACCAGTGGCTTACGCATTCGCCCCCCTCCCTTCCTCGTCGTAGAGCCAGCAGCGGCAAAAGCGGTTCTCGCCCACGCCGGCAATCGCAGGCTCCTGCTCCCAGCAGATCGACATAGCCTCCTTGCAGCGCGGGGCAAATTTGCAGCCTTTGGGCATGTTGTTCGGAGTCGGTACGTTGCCTGGAACGGAATCCAGCCTGTCGCGCTTTTGTCCGATTTTCGGCACAGAGCCAATCAACCCTTTTGTGTATGGATGCTTTGGCTCGTCAAACAGGTCGTAAACGGACGCTTCCTCCACTACCCGTCCGGCGTACATGACGACGACGCGATTGCACATCTCCGCCACCACGCCCAGATCGTGCGTAATCAACAGCATCGACATATGCTCATCGGCCTGGAGCTGCTTCATGACGTCCAAAATTTGCGCCTGGATCGTCACGTCGAGCGCCGTCGTCGGCTCGTCGGCAATCAGCAGGTTGGGACGGCAGGACATCGCCATCGCGATCATGATGCGCTGCCGCATCCCCCCTGACAACTGGTGCGGATACTCTGCCAAAATTTCTTTGGGGCGGGGAATCCCTACTTTGGTCAGCATGCTGACTGCGTGCTCCCGCGCCAGCTTATCCGAATAGCCGAGGTGCAGCCGGATCGCTTCTGCCAGCTGCTCGCCGATTTTCATCACCGGATTGAGCGAAGTCATCGGCTCCTGAAAAATCATCGAGATTTCTTTTCCGCGAATTTGCCGCATGTCGTTCTCTGACATGGACAACAGGTTGGTGCCGTTATAAACAATCTCGCCTTGGGTGATTTCGCCCGTCGTATCCTTGAACAAACGCATGATCGAAAGCGAAGTCACGCTTTTGCCGCAGCCCGATTCTCCGACCAGACCGAGCACTTCGCCCTTTTTTATATGAAAGCTGACGTTGTCGAGTACGACCGTCTTGCGGTCATCCCTCGTGAACTGTGTTTGCAGATGCTTAACCTCGATGATGTTTTCACTCATCTGCCCCAACTCCCTCGTTTAGTTCTTCGTTTTCGGGTCCAGAATGTCACGCAGGCCATCCCCTACCAGGTTGAACGCCAGCACAGACAGGAAAATCGCCAGACCGGGAATCATCACCACGTGGGGAGAAGTCGCGAGGTAATCGCGGCCCATGCTGAGCATCGCTCCCCAGTCGGGACTTTCCGGCTTTGCGCCCAGACCGAGAAAACTGAGACTGGAAGCTGCCAGGATAGACGTGCCGATCCTGAGCGAAAAGAAGACGATCATGCTGGATACCGTCTCCGGAAAAATGTGGCGAAAAATGATCCGGCTGCTTTTGGCCCCCATGGAGCGCGCCGCTTCCACAAAGACGGCTTCTTTGGCTGCCAGCGTATTGCCGCGAATCAGCCGGGCAAAAGACGGTATGCTGAACACAGCCACGGCCACCACGACGTTTGTCAAACCGGGGCCGAGAATCGCGACGATGGCAATAGCCAGGAGCAAGTCAGGAAAAGCGAACATGACATCGCTGCCGCGCATGATCAGCCGATCGATCCAGCCGCCATAGTAGCCGCTGCACAAGCCCAAAATCGTCCCGATGACAGCCCCGACAAACACAGAGGTAAAGCTGACGCCGAGCGAAAGGCCCGCCCCGACAATAATCCGGCTCAAAATATCGCGCCCGTACTCATCCGTTCCCGCCCAGTGCGCCAGGGAAGGCGTCTGGAGCGTTGCATCGTAGTTTGGCTCGTACGGATCGTAAGGAGCGATCACTGGTCCGAAAATCGCGACCAGCACTAAAAACAGGATAAAAAATCCGGCCCAGAACGCCGTCTTTTGCTTTTTCCACTTTTTCCAAAACTCGCGCGCCCTGGAGCTTTGCTTGTCCAGCGTGACAACAGTCGTCTGGCCGACTTCATTTACTACCTCCATTTCCTTCGCTCCCTTCGCTTAGCTTTCATAACGGATTTTCGGATTGAGCGCCTTGTACAGGATGTCTACCAGCAAGTTCACGAGGATAAACTCCAGCGAGAACAGCAAGATGACAGCCTGCACAACCGGATAGTCGCGAAAAGCGATGGAATCGACCAGTAGCCGCCCCATGCCCGGAATGCTGAACACCGTCTCGACCACGACCGAACCGCCCAACAAAAATCCGAATTGCAAGCCAGCAATCGTCACGACGGGAATCATCGAGTTTTTCAGCGCATGCTTGCGAACGACGACCGACTCCTTCAAGCCTTTCGCCCGACCTGTACGGATAAAATCTTCTTTCAATGTTTCAAGGAGAGACGAGCGGGTAAACCGGGCCAGCATCGACATGATTCCCGCCCCCAGCGTAAGCGAAGGGAGAACGTAGCTTTTCCAGCCATCCACTCCCCCGGTCGGAAACCAGCCGAGCGTGACGGAAAAAATTTGTATGAGAATGAGCCCCAGCCAGAAGCCGGGCAAGGAAATGCCGGAAATCGCGGTCAGCATTCCGACGTAGTCCGGCCATTTGTTGCGAAAGACTGCGGAGACGGTTCCGATGAGCAGCCCCAGAACGAGCGCCCAGCCCAGGCTCATAAATGTCAAATTCATCGTGATGGAAAAGCGGTTGGCGAACATGTCGCTGATCGGCAGACCTGTTTTCAAGGAATGGCCCAGGTTGCCCGTGAGCAAGTTCTGCATATAGGTGGCGTACTGGGAAAGGAGCGGCTTGTCCAGCCCAAGCTCCTGACGGACGCGGGTGATCTCTTCCAGCGTAGCGTCTTTTCCAGCCGCCAGACGCACAGGGTCGCCCGGCACGAGATGGATGAAGAAGAAAATCAAGAGAGACACGACGAAAATGATCGGGATGATCTCCATGAGCCTTTTTACGATGTAACGGAACATTGAGCGGTTCCTCCTAATGGATGGGAAAGCCACGCGGCATGCAGCGTCATGGCATTCCTTCTCCCCAAGACTTTTCTTGCAACCAGGACGTAATAGGAAAGCAGCGTTGGGCTGTGAGCAGCGACCCAACGCTGCCAGAAAAACCTTATTGGAATGCCGCTTCCCTCACATAGATGCCGCCGCTTGGCGTGATGTAGACGCCGTTTACGTTGGCGCGTTTGCCGTACAAAATCTCGTCGACAGCCAGGAAGATCCATGGCGCATCTTTGAATACATTTTCCTGAACGGCTCCGTACAGCTCTTTTTGCTTGTTCTGGTCAGACGATTGGGTCGCTTCCTTGATGCTCTTGTCTACGATGTCACTCTTGTAAAAAGCGGTGTTCGCTCCTGCTGGCGGGAAGTTTTCGCTGCTGAACAGAGAGCGCATCGCGTTGTCCGGATCAGCGGAAGACCAGCTTACGTACCACATGTTCATCTTCGCTTCTTCCGGAGACTTGATGCCGTAGATTTCATCCGAGAGCGTCGCTTCCTCCATCGACTTCACCTCGACGGTTACGCCGATTTTTTGCAGCTGTTGCTGAATGAATTGCATGCCTTTCATCGTATCGGAGTTCGTGTTGCCCCAGATTTCCGTGGTGAAGCCATTTTCGTAGCCTGCTTCCTTGAGCAGTTGCTTCGCCTTTTCGATGTTGTACTCATAAACATTCTGCTTGGCGTAATGCGCAATCGTCGGCGACATGATCGATTCGAGCTGCGTGCCGTACCCGGCTTTGACGACTTTGATGAACGCGTCCTTGTCGACGGCGTAGTTGATGGCTTGACGTACACGCAAATCATCGAACGGCTTTTTCAGCATGTTGATCGAAACGTAACGGGTGATCGTGGAAGGCGTGCGCTCTACCTTGACGCCCTCTGCTCCGCCCAGCGTCTCCGCTTGCTGTTCAGGCAACGGATAGATGACGTCTGCTTCGCCCGTTTTCAGCATCGCTACGCGCGAGCCGTTTTCCGGTACGGGCTTGTAGACGATTTTTCCTACTTTGGCTGCACCTTTGTTCCAGTGATCCTGGTTCAGTTCGACGGTCAGATGGTCGCCCTGCACCCATTCCACAAATTTGTAAGGGCCGGTCCCGACCGGATTTTTGGAAATTTCCTTGCCGTACTTCTCCAACGCTGCCGGGCTGATGATCCCTGTCGTGAACTTGTTGATCATCGCGGAAAATGGCTGGTTCAGCGTCACTTTTACCGTGTAGTCGTCCACCACTTCTGTGCTCTTGATGTATTTGTAGTTGCGGTAAGCCCGCAGGTTGTTGTCTTGGTTGCTCATGCGGTCAAAGTTGATTTTGACAGCTTGCGCATTGAACGGCGTCCCGTCATGGAACTTGACGTTTTGACGAAGCTTGAACGTATACTCGGTGGAATCTTCGTTCACCGAATATTCAGTCGACAAACCCGGTATAAGCTTCAAGTCTTTGTCGTAAATCAGGAGTCCTTCAAACATGGCCGACTGCACACCGCTGGACAAGGCGTCTCCGGTGTTTTGCGGGTCCATCGTGATGAAGTTTTCGTTTACGGCGATCACCATCTGATCTTTCTGCGGTGCTCCCGTACTCGCCCCTGAGTCGGGCGACGATGCTGCCGGAGTCCCTCCCCCTCCTGAACTGGAACATCCAAAAAGTAATGCCACTGAAAAAAGTAAGACAGATGCTGCTCGCAAATACGCTGCTTTTTTCATTTCCCTTTTCCCCCTTACAAGGTTCTCCTTATGGTAGCAATCTGGATGTCCGTCATTGGGTACAGCATGGATGCGGTTTCACGATTTACGGCGTGAAAACGACTTCGCGGCCGGTCTGTGCCGACTCGTAAATGCCGCAGAGAATTTTCATCATCTCTACGCCGTGCGCAACTGGGCTGAGCGTCTCTTTTTCGCCCAAAATGTATGCGATAAAATGATCGATTTCATTTTGAAAGCCTTGCTTGAAGTCAAAAGACAGCTTATCCATTTGCGGAGTGACATTGAGGATGGTGTTGTGTTTTTCCGCAATGATGGACAGCTCCGGCTCTACCTCTGCTCCGCCCTTGTCGCCGTACAGCTTGACGGACAGCTCTTCTTTTTTGGCGTGCAGCGTGTAGCTCACATCGACGAACAGGGACGCGCCGTTTTCAAAGCGGATCAAGGCGTTCGCCATGTCTTCCACCGTGTTTTTGCCGGGATCGTAGTCGGCCGCCTTGTAAAAAGACAAATGCTTGACGTTGGCCCGGTTGCCGAGCTTGTTGTATGTATTGCCGCTCACGGTCGCAACTTTTGGGCAGCCCATCATGTACCAGCACAGATCAATTACGTGGACACCGAGGTCAATCAGCGGCCCGCCGCCCGATCTTTCCTTGTCCGCGAACCAGCCGCCGGGATTGCCCAATCGGCGCAGGCAAGACGCTTTGGCGTAATAAATCTCGCCCAAATCTCCTGCATCGATGAACTGTTTGAGCAGTTGAGCGTTCGTATCGTATCTTCTGACGAAGCCCACCTGGAGCAGCTTGCCGCTTCGTTTGACCGCTTCTTCAATTCGCAAAGCAGATTCAACCGAGGTGCTGAGCGGCTTTTCCAGCAGTACGTGCTTGCCAGCGTCCAGCGCAGAGATGGCGAGGTCTGCGTGTGTGTTGTTCCAGGTGCAGATGCTTACTGCGTCGATTTGCGGATCGGCGAGCGCTGCCTCGATGTTGCTGTAGTAAGTCGCTGCCTGGTACTTTTCCGCTTTTTCCTTGGCGCGCGCTTCGTTGAAGTCGACAACCGCGTGAAGCTGCACGCGTTCATTTTGCTGATACGATTGCAAATGCATGTCCGAAATGGAGCCTGCCCCGATCACCGCAACCTTTACTTTTTCCATGCGGATGTATGCCTCCTTGCGTTAGCAAATTGCTAATTTATTTTTTCAGTGGAGTTATTAATTGAATGATACGAAATAATCTTAATTTTGGCAATACATATTCTGCTAGTAAGCAGGAAGTTTTCCCGCGGACTGTTTCTCTGCAAACAACAGACCTGCTGCCCCGATTGCTCCAGCCTGAATCCCGACTTGCTGCCGCTCGATTCGCACCTGCCGCGCCATGGACTGGATGCTCCGCTCCCTGACGCTGCGCTTGACCTCCCGGAGCAAAATATCCGAAGCGTTCATCACGCCGCCGCCAAAAACAACCACTTCCGGATTGAACAAATGAATCAGACTGGTCGTGCCGATCCCCAGACAATACCCGGCACGCTCGATAATCTCCACGCTGTAGCGATCTCCCGCCAGCGCCGCTTCCCCGATTTCTTTTGCCGTCGGAAAAGCGCCCGCCGCAAGTGAACCGCCTGTCCACTCGCGTTGCTCCTGCTCCAGTTGGTGTTTGACCAGATGTTCGAGCGCCGTACCGGAGGCATACAGTTCGAGACAGCCCCGATTGCCGCAGCTGCACAACGGACCGTTCCAATCGATCGAGATGTGTCCGAACTCCCCGGCGCTGCCGTCTTTCCCCTGCACCAGTTGGCCGTCACTGATGATCCCTGCACCAACGCCTGTGCTGACTGTGACGTAAATCATGTTTTGCGCGCCCCGGCCCGCTCCCCACATCCACTCCGCTACTGCCGCGGCGTTGGCGTCATTGATAAGCTGCGCCGGAAGAGCGAATTTGTCTTCGATCAGCTTGCCGATCGGAACGTGCTCCCAACCGAGATTGCCGGCGAAAATGACCTCCGCAGCCTTGCTGTCGATGACTCCCGCGGAAGCTACGCCGACTCCGCGCACCTTTTGCCTCTCGACATTCGCTGTTCCAAGCACGCCGTCGATCGCCGCCAACACTCTGTCGATCACGGCCCGCTCGCCGTCTTGCGAGGAAGTGGGCAGCACTGTGCTGTTGATCATTTGCCCGCTCTTGTGCACCAAGCCCGCCAATATTTTCGTCCCGCCCAAATCAAGCCCAACCGCATACTCGTCCTGTTCCACGCGAGTCCACTCCTTTTTGTTGCTGCGTCTGTTGCAAGATGATTGCTGGCACTTTATTATTTTCTCCATTGGCTTTATAAAGTTACTCACCTCTAGTTGTATCACAAGCGAAAAAGAAAATAAAGGATTCGCACTTTTTAAAATATTTTTTTGTGCGCAAAAAAACCCTTCCTGCCAGACCGCAGAAAGGGCTTCCTTCGTTGCTGTTTACTTGAACCAGCCTTTTTCCTTGAAGTGCATGATCGCTTCAATCCGGTTGCTCACGCCGAGCTTGTCGAGAATCACGGAAATGTAGTTGCGCACCGTTCCCGTCGTAATGAACAGCTGGCTGGCGATTTCCTTCGTGTTTTTGCCGTCCGCAATCAGCAAAAGCACTTCCTTTTCCCGCTCTGTCAGCGGGTTTTCCTGCCCATACGCTTCATCGACCAGTTCCGGGGCATAAATTCGTCTGCCCGCCATGACGCTGCGGATCGAGCTTGCCAGCTCTTCGCTGGGGCTGTCCTTGAGCAAATAGCCGTTCGCTCCCGCCTTCAAGGCGCGCTCGAAGTATCCCGGACGGGCAAAGGTCGTCAAAATCATCACTTTGCAGCCGCTGCCCTTCAGCTCCTCAGCAGCGTCCAAACCGCTTTTCACAGGCATTTCGATATCCATGATGCAAATATCCGGCTTATGCAGGTGGACGAGCTTGACGGCATCCTCACCGTTGCTCGCCCTGCCGACGACCTGCATATCCTCTTCCAGATCGAGCAGAGAAGCCAGAGCACCAAGCAGCATGCGCTGATCCTCTGCAATGACGATGCGAATCATGCTCACGCCTCCTTTTCCGGTTGTTTGAAGCTGTTGGGCACCCGCAGTACGACTTGTGTCCCGGCCTCCGATGATAAAATGTCCATGCTGCCGTTCACAAATTCCAGCCGCTCACGCATCCCGCGCAGTCCGTTTCCGCGGCAAGCCGCTTGCTCCACCATCCCGCTGCCGTTGTCCGCCACACGCACAATCAGATCCGTACGAGACGGCTCGATGGTGATGGAACACCGGCTGGCGTTGCTGTGCTTGATAACATTTGTCACAGCTTCCTTCAAACACATACTGAGCACCGTTTCCGTCATCAAGGACGTATTGTTCAAATCCGGGTCGCCTTCCAGCGCAAACTCGATTTCAGCTGCCTTGAGAATTTGCCTGATCCGAAACATTTCCTCGGTCAGCCGCGTCCCGCGCATTTGCGTAACCATTTCCCGCACTTCTTTCAACGCAATTCGCGCCGTCTGCCTGATTTCCTCCAGCTCAGTCTGTGCCCGAGCCGGATTTTTGTAGATCAGCTTGCTGGCGAGATCGCTTTTCAGCCCGATCAAAGACAGCTTTTGTCCCAGCGTATCGTGCAAGTCGCGGGCAATCCGCTGGCGTTCCTCCAGCTTGACCAGTTCGGAAATCCGCTTGTTGGCGTGATTCAGCTCGCCTTGCAGCTTCTCCCGCTTGTTCCAGTTGTACGTGGTCACTGGCAGCAAAATGACAGCGATCAGGCTGACGAGCACAAACGGAAGCTGGTTGAAAAGCTGCGCATTTTTCGAAAGGAAGCCCATGTTGATCGTCGCAAAGGTGCTGATCAGATGGATCGTATACAGCGTGATGAACCCGATCTTGTTCTGGATGTTCCCGATGAAAAAGGCCAGGAACAGCGCGAAGTAGACGTAGCCGAACATGACGGTCATCGCGATCGAGATCACGATCTGCAAACTGGTCCAAAAGTAGATCAGCCACCCTTTGGAGAGAAACGACAGGACGTAGCAGACGAAAAACAAAAGAATCATCACGATTCCGCTTGCGACCTCGTACGTAGACGACGAGCGGAAAATGAAGTAAAACGGCAGGATGTAGAAGACAACCCACACATAAGGGCTAAGGCCCGTGTTTTTTTGCAGAATGTGATACCACTTTTGCATGTATGCCCACCTTTTTCTTCGCCACTACTTATCAGTGTATCGGAATGAAGGAGTTTCGGGCAGGCTTATTTTCCTTCCAGACTCGTTTTTTGGCTGTGCAACGCGTCCATAATCGCCCCGGTCGAAGCTTGAATCTGCTTGATTTCCTTGAAGCTCACAAACTGCTTTCTCTCTTCGTCCCACAGGCGGAAGCTCAACGATTTCAGGCTGGAAGACAATGTAATCGTCGTCGCCATTTGCAGCGGCGGCGTCCCGTTATGTGCCTTTTCCAAATTGTAGTTTGGCACCTTTGGACTCAAGTGATGCACATGGTGAAAGCCGATGTTCCCCGTAATCCACTGCAAGACGCGCGGCAGTTTGTAGTACGAGCTGCCTTCCACAGCAGCTTTGACGTAGCTCCACTCTTCTTCGTTTTCAAAATACGAATCCTCGAACTGGTGCTGCACATAGAACAGCCAGATTCCGAGCAACCCCGAGATAAAAAAGACAGGAACCTGTATGAGCAAAAACGCTTGCCAACCGATCGCCCAAGCGAGAAGCGCATACAAGCCGACCAAGAGCACGTTGGTCAAGTACGTGTTCAGCCGCTCTTTGCGGCGTGCCCCTTTGCGATTGAAGCGATATTGCAGCGCGAAGACAAAGAACGGGCCGATCCCGAACATGACGAGCGGATTGCGGTAGATGCGGTACGCGATTTTGCGCCAGAGCGGAGCCGCGAGGTATTCGTCCACGGTCAAAATCCAGATGTCGCCGACACCGCGCTTGTCGAGGTTGCTGCTCGTGGCGTGGTGAATCGAATGGCTTTGCTTCCACTGTTCGTACGGCACGCAAGTAATCACGCCCGTAATCGTGCCGAGAATGTCATTGGCCCGCCGGCTTTTAAAAAAAGACTGATGGCAGCAATCGTGAAAAATGATGAAGGTGCGAATGACAAAACCAGCTGTGATGATGACCAGCGGCAACGTCAGCCAGTACGAGACTGACAGGCTGAGATAGGCACCGTACCAAAGAAAAAGCAAGGGAACAATCGTGTTGATCATTTGGCGAATACTCGATTTCGTATCCGTTTTTTCAAAGGGAGCCACATTCTTTTTCAACTGGGCGATGTTCGATTGATGCATCAATTGGTTCCTCCTCGATATGAAGCGCGTATGACTGGATGACCAGACGCAATTTTCTATCTTTATTGTAGAAAATGCGCTCGGTTCGCTGTAGTCATAAACGTCAAGTCGAGGGTATGACAAATGTCATGGTTGAACAAATCAACTGGAAATTTTAGGATATGTGAACACTCACGAAAAATACTCCAACAAATAAACCGTCTGCTCTTCCGGCTTGAGCAAAGCAAACACCGTTCCGCCGCCGATGACCGACATGAAGCGGAAGCGCTCTGTCGCGCCGCATACCATGCTCTCCTCGATCCCGTAATCGTGGGTGACATTCCACTGCAAGTTCATGAAAAACTCTCCGCTCATCTCCCGGGCTGTCTCCTGATCGATCAGGACGTCGGAATCGTCGTGCCCCCAGTCCTCCGTCAGCTCCGTGATGTGCCGAAACTCGCCAGTCAGCTCGTAATGGTACTTCGTAAACTCATAGCTGTAGAAGCCTTCGACATAATAGTCCACGTCAAAATCAGCCAGCTCGGCCAGCCCGTCCATGATTCGTTCCTTATACGCCTTGAGCGTTACTTTATCCTTCAAATATTCCTGCTTGTTTTGGGCAAAATCAGCCTGCAAATAGGCGTGGACTTCCTCCACATTTCCTCCGCCGAAGACGTCCAGGTCGCCGAGAAATTCGTACTTGCCCGCCACGTAACGGAAGCCGAAAAAGTTGTTCTCGGCGTGTTTGTACTCTTTCTCGCAGTAAAGGCCATCTGTGCCGAGCAGATGAAGCTGGTAGACACTTCCCTCGTGCAGATGAGAAAACGTGAGCAACGGCCGGAAATAGCAAGCGAGCCGCTCATCCACAAAAACCTCGCTCGCTTTCGGATACATGATCACTTTTTGTTCCTGCTGATTTTTCTCCATGTTTCTCTCCTCCACTTCTCTCTTTGGCATTTTTGTCTCTATCTACATCCACGTACCGAAAAGGTCTTGTACTGCCTGCCTGGAATAGCCATCCTCGCCCCGCCAGTTGACTACCGCGAAAAAGTCGTTTTTTCCGCCGCGGCCCGGCCTGTCTTTGGTCGTCGCCAAAATGCCTGCCGACGCGAGAATTTCCATGAATGCGTCCCGCTCATTTTTGCTGGACGGAAAAAGCCCGGCAAGCCGCTTCTCCAGTTGACGTGCAGCATCTGTAGGCTCGCAGCTTTCAATCGCGGCAAGCATCTGGCGCCAGATCGCCACGTCTGCCACTGTGACTTCCAGCTCCAACTCCGGCTCCTTGCTCATGAGCTGCAAATCTTGCAACACATACGGAAGGTAATTCAAACGAACGCCGCCCCACTTGTGTCTTTCAAAATTCAGCACGTTCATATCTTCGTCCGTGTACGATTCCAGACCTGCGATATGATAGCTGTCGCATACATAGCAATCTCCGTACATGGCGTAGGCAACCCCGTTTGCTGGAGCGGTGTAGCGGCCTGCATTGCTTTCAAACGAATGCTGCACAAACTGACGGGTCAATACCCAGCTTGCGAGTGCGCTGCGCAAGTGAATTTTTCGGGTGTACAAGCTGTGCAAAAAGGCTTTCGCCACCTTCTCCTTCGTCACTTGTTCGTGCAATTCCACGATTTGCCGCACCGCCTCATCGTGATGAATCGTGAGCGGATCGAACATCATCCCTTTGCTTTTTGCATAAACAAAATCTTCCCCCTCGTATACATAAGGACGGTCTTTCCAGCCTTGGCTGCTCCAGAATGTCTTCAGCAAAATTTGCTTCGCTTTTTTATCCATAGAAGGTTTCCTCCGATTTCTTTTTCCCTTCCATATTTTAGCGCATAATTTGTTCCTGACTATCAGACTATAAGCCTCATTTTCCAAAATTTATCGTCTGGAACTGCCATCCCCAAAAAAACACAAGACCCCATCCAACTGACGGATGAGGTCTTGTGTTTTTGTTTTGGCTTTAAGCCGCTATTATTTTACGTCGAGGCGCTTCATGATGTCGTCGAGCAACAAGTTGGCTGCTTTGACGCCGCCTGCTGTGTTCCAGATCGTTTCGCTTACTTGGAATACTTGATTGTTTTTCGCCACGTTCAACGATTTGAATACCGGGCTGTCCATCCATTTTTTCGACATTTCGGTGATCGCTGTGTCGCCTTTCGCTTCCGATACCCAGTAGAACAGGACATCCCCGTCCATTACAGACATGCCTTCTTCGGAAACAAATTCCGCGAAGTTGTCTACATTTTGCGAGTCTGGACGCGCTACACCCAACTGGTCGAGCAAAACGCCGCTGAACGTATCTTTTTGATAAATTTGCACGCCTTTTTTCGAGTATTTCACTACAGATACTTTCGTTCCGATCTTGGAACCGAGCTTCTCTTTCGCAGCTGCTACGCGATCGTCGAACTCTTTGAGCACTTTCTCGCCTTCTGCTTGCTTGTTCAACGCTTCTGCGTACAGCTTGAAGTTGGTTTTCCATCTGCCGGACAGCTCTTCGGAGAACACGGTTGGCGCAATTTTGGACAGTTGATCGTACACTTTCTCGTGACGAACTTTGTTACCGATGATCAGATCAGGGTTCAGTCCGACGATGGCTTCGAGGTTCGGTTCATTTTCAAAGCCCAAAGCCTCTACTCCTGCCATCTCATCCTTGATGTGATCGTACCAAGGCTCGCCATCCCACGATTGCACAGCAGCAACTGGTTTCACTCCCAGCGCCAGCAAAGCTTCTGTACCTTCGTTGGTCAGGATGACAACGCGTTGCGGTGTCCCTTTGATTTTGGTAGTACCCATGGCGTGCTTGACTTCGCGTTCAGCGTTGACATCTGCTGCCGGAGCGGTTTGAGCTGGCGCTGTGCTTGTTTCTGTCGCCGCCGCTGGCTGGGTTTGCGTTTGTTGCGCCTGGTTGGCTCCGCCTCCGCAACCTGCCAGAACAACCAACATGCAAAACGCGAACAAGCTGGTCATAATATGGCGCATGGAACGTGCGCTAGTCTGTCTTTTCATAACGAGATATGCCCCCACTTCTATCGTTCACTTGATTGATAACAATTATCAATTGATAGTATATAGAGACTGCTCGCGCTTTTCCATGCACGCCATTGTCCGTTTTATATGGACGGGATTGCCTTCAAAAAATACGACATGCAATTGTGGATCATGTACTCCCTGCCGAGCGGTCCCCACGGGTCCCAATCTCTTGTTTCCGGATAGTAGACCTGTTTCTCGCGCACGGCGCGCAAGCTTCTCCACAACGGATTGTGCCAGAGACGCTCCACGTGTTCTTTTTCGCTCCAGAACAGGATGATTCTCTCCGGGTCCAGCTCAAGCAGCGTCAGCAGGGCATCGGGTTTGTACGAAGCGTGCGTCACGCGAGGATCGGGCTGGAAGCCGAGCTTGTAGTAAAACAGGTCAGTCAACGCATGGCCTTCCGTTCCGTACAGCCGCACCTCGTCTTCCAGCACTCTCACGATCGTCCAATGACCTTTTCGCGTAACCGGGAGCAGCGCGTCTTTTGCCTGTTTTTCCACTTTGTCTACATGGTGGATCACCCGTTCGGCCTGGCTCTCCTTGTTGAAGACGGTCGCAAGCTGAAGCTGGTACTCGTACCATTTCAAATAGCCGTTGAAAATGACTGCCTCGCCCAGCTTCGCCCACTGCCGCTGCTCCTTCTCCGCGCCCGTGTCAATCTGCACGATCACATCCGGCGACAAGGACAAAATATCTTGCGGCGTAATGTTCTGCTCCGCATTGAGCGCCTTCGTGCCGCGCAGACGCTGCTGCAAATAAATCGGGAATCCGGTTCTCGTCGAAAAATAATTTGGAAAAGAAGGAGCCGCAATCGGCTGGATGCCAATCGCGAGAAAATGATCCTGCAAAAACAGCTTGCTCGCCACAGCGACTCGCTGTCCTGCCTGCTTCATGTAGATTTGCGGCGACAAGCCTTCGCGCTTTTTGAACAGGCGGCTGAAATACAGCTCATCCGAGAAGCCGACGCTGCGCGCTACATCTTTGACCCGATTGGCGGAGGAAGATTCGCAGAGCATCGCTTTCGCCTCGTCCATTCTCAGCTGCGTCAAATACTCTCCCGGCGTCATTCCCACCGCCCGCTTGAACGCGCGGCAGTACGAGCTTGGCGTAAGACCAGCCAGCTTTGGCAAAGCGCCAAGATCCAGTGCTTCGCGAAAATGCTTTTTCATATAGTCAATCGTCGCGGCAACAGAGGTGTCGCCTCCCTGCTGGCGAGCTTTTTGCTCCTCGCAGGCGGTTGCAAGCAAATCGCAGAACAGCGCCTGCGCACGCAAATACGAGACGCAATCTTCTTCCGCTTCCTGTCCCAGCCGGAACAGCTCCTCCAGCTTCGCCGCGAACGACACCGCCGAAGAGACAGGGAATACTTCCGCTCCTGTCCACTGTTTGGCTGGATGCGGCTCTGTGTGCAGCGCCACTTCCTCATCCCTGCCAGTGCTCGTGGCAGCTCCCAGCGCTCCCGTCCGTGCGTACTGCAATCGGTATATGTGAACCGGCCCCGCGTGGAAAACCAGCTCGTCTACGTGCATCGCAGGAGTCAGCATGATGAGCTTGCCTGCTTCCAGCACATGCTTTTTCGCGTTGACGGTAATTTCCCCGCTTCCCTCCGCCACGTAGCACAGGACGTAATCACTCACTCGCAGCTGCTCCAGACGAAACCCTTTTTTCAACCGATGCTTGCGAAAAGCTGTCCATACATATGCATGACAATTCCGGCCATTCCTCATCAGACTCACATCCCTGCTTTCGTCTCAACATCGGTCCTATACAAGAAAAAAGTAGACAAGCATGATTGAAAATCTTTTGCCTGTACTACTTTTTCCCGTTGGAGCATGTTGGGTTTCTATTAGCGTATCTTTGCTGCACGAAACATCAAGATGAACAAATACGGCGCTCCCAATAGCGCAACGACGATGCCGGAAGGGATGTCTTTGGGGATCATCACGACTCTCCCCAACAGATCAGATGCAGCCAGCAATACCGCACCCAATAATGCGGAAACGACGACGGCTTTGCGATGGTGGGCACCAACCAAAAGCCGCGCCGCATGAGGGGCGAGCAGGCCGATAAAGCCGACGGCCCCCACGCTGGCGACTGCCGCAGAAGCGAGCAATACCGCAATCGTTGCTACGGCCAGCCTCGTCTGGCGCACTTTCAGCCCCAAGCCGACTGAACTCTCGTCGTTAAAAGCGAGCAAATCGACACGTCGTCCCAGCCACCACGCGAGCGGCGTCAGGATGACGATTGCGGGGAGCAGCCGACTGATTTCTGTCCAGCCGCGGCCGTATGTACTGCCTGCCATCCAGGCGAGCGCCGGAGCCGCCAAAAGCTGCGCTTTGACAATCAAAATATTAATGAAGGCCGCGCCAGCAGCGGCTACCGCGATACCTACCAATGTAAGAATAACCGGGTTTAACCCTCTGCGCCACGATACCGCGTACACAATCGCAGCGGCGGCGATCCCGCCGAGCATGGCTCCAAGCGGCATCCAGGAAGAAAACTGCGGGAACACAAGTAGCAGCAAAATCGCCCCTACGCCCGCACCGCTCGTCACCCCGACGATTTGCGGGTCTGCCAGCGGGTTGCGCACAGCGCTCTGCATGAGACTGCCGCTGATCGCCAAGGCTACGCCCGCAAGCATCGCTGTCAATAACCGCGGCATTCTCAACTCAAACAACAGCTGGCTGTACATCTCGTTGCCTTGCCCCATGAACACGGCGATAATCTCGGACCACGGCAAATACAGATTGCCGATCGCCAAACCGGACATCCAGACGATAGCAAGCAGCACACAGAGCAAAATTACAATTAGCGGATATGGAACAGAGCGCTGCCAGCCACCTACGCTCATGGATGTCTGCGCCCCGGAGCCAGTGCTGCCGCTCAGCTTGCGAGATACTCGCATAGCCAGCCAAATCAGCCACGGCCCGCCAATCGCTGCCGTCACAGCGCCAGCTGGCAATTCCCCATAGGCGTTGATAAAAGTACGCGAGATCGTATCGGAAGCAACGAGAAGCGCTGCCCCCCAAATCGCGCTGATCGGCAACAGCCAAATGTGCCGTGTCAGTCCGCTCAGCCGCACCAAATGCGGAGCTACCAGGCCGATAAAGCCGATCGGCCCGACCACGCTGACGCTGACACACGTAATCAAGATCGCGATGAGCATGGCGAAAAGACGCGTTTTGCCTACTTTTTGCCCAAGCGATTGAGCCGTTTCTTCGTTGAAGCTGAGGACGTCGAGTTGTCTTGCCATCAGACAGCTTAACATAATTCCAAGCATAATCAGCGGCCAGCTGAACTGTACCCCTGACCAGTCGTTTTGCTTCAAAGAGCCTGATCCCCAGATGAAGATGCCTTGTGTCGTTTCTTCATTAAATAAAATGATGGCGCTGGTCAACGATGAAAACACGAGAGTCACGATCATCCCGGATAACGCCACGCGTATCGGTGTTCCTTTTCGCCCGCCAGCCATGTAGTACACAGCAGCGGCAGCCAGTATTCCCCCTGCCATGGCAAAAGGCAACGGATACTGGTGCAAAATCGCGGGCCAGAAAACCAGTCCGCAAACGACAAACATGTAGGCACCCGCATTGACGCCCAAAGTCGTTTCCGAAGCAAGCGGGTTTCGCGTCACGGTTTGCATCATCGCTCCGGCGACCGCCAAAGCTGCGCCTGACAAAAGCCCCATCACCGTTCTGGGCAGTCGTACGCCCTGAATCATCTGATGGTCCGCAATATCCTTGGGAGCAGTGATCGCCTCAATGACGGTGCGCACCGAAATATCCGCCAAGCCTTGCGTCAGGCTGACAAACGTGAGCAGTACCAACAGAACGAGGCCGCCAAGCAGCATCCATAACGGCCTCAAGCCTCCTCTTGAAGAAGAAGGGGCTTGATGGACGCCGCTTTGGGCATAGCTTTCACGCTTGGCGAGACTCATTTCGCCAGCAAATCAGCAGCTTTTTTCGCCATGATCTGTGCGGACAACGGACCGCCGTATGGCCACATGTCTCCGCCCAATGCGTAAATGCGGTTTTCTTTTACAAATTTGAGACCGTTCCAGACGGGATTGTTTTTCAGCTGGTTCTCGATGACGTTATCATCATCTTGAATGATGTGTAGGAAGTTCGCATCCTGGAGCGCAGGCAGAGCCTCGACATCCGTCGTGGTCATTCCGTTCATTTCGAATTTCTTAGCTTTGTAAGCGTTGGTCAGACCGACGCGGTTCAAGATTTGAATCGCTGTGGAGTTGTCTGTGGATAGACGAAATTCTACGGCATTCTGGTTGCTGTAGCCCATCGCCAGTACGATTGGCGTTTTGTCCATGCCTGCTTTGACGATGCGCTCTTTTGCTTCGGCATACGTCTTGTCGAGGTCTTGCAATACTTTTTCTGCTTCGGCGTTTTTGCCCAAAATATCCGCGATTTCTTTGAAAGTGTCGATCATGCGGGTATACTGATCGCCCTGGCCTTCAGCCGGATTGGAATCAAACGCGATCGTCGGAGCGATTTTGCTCAATTCGTCGTAGTTGGCTTCCACATTTCGTTTCATCCCAATGATCAGGTCAGGCTTCGCCAGCATGATCGATTCCAGGTTTGGTGCGACGCGGCTGCCGACATCGACTACCTCTGGGGCAATTTCTACAGGGAGTTTCACCCATTTTTTCATATTCGGAATATCTGCAATCCCTACAGGTTGTACGCCGAGAGCCAGCACGTGTTCAGCGCTGCTCCATTCCAGTGCGACAACGCGTTTAGGAACACCTTTGATTGCTGTTTCTCCCATCAAGTGCTTTACCGTACGTACTTGCTCGGCAGATTTGTCTGCTTCCGGCTGCGGCGTTGCCGCGTTTGGCTGTGCCTGTCCGGAACCGGATTGCGTATTTTGGTTAGCGGCTCCTCCGTTCCCGCACGCTGCCAGCAAAAGCATAGCCGACAAAAAGACGAGCAGGATCGGCAATTTCATGAAACGCATGTAATGACTCCCCCTTTTTCTTTGCAAGCATTCTAAAGATGATTACTGGTGATGGTCATGTCTTCCACTATGCATGATAATGATTATCATTTTCCTTGTCAATATTAGAATATGCAAATAAATCAATAGCCTGAGTCATTTACTACATGAAAAAAAGACACCTGCTCAGTCAAGAGACAAATGCCCTTTTTCTTAGAATTGAAGACACTTTTTTAATGCCTGCATGAAGGTAAGTTGATCCTGATTACTTTGTAAGACCTTTTATTCTTCGACAACTTTTCTAATAAGTACCTTCCATTCGCCATTAATTTTTTTGACTTTCATGGTTTTCTTTTGCTCAACATTTTTATAGTTCATAACGAATTGAATTTCTGCTAGATCCTTATTTTTATAATTTACTTCCTTTATGTGATAGTCAATTAAGCCCCCGCTTTTTACTGAATCGATAAACTTCTCCCTGTCAGGATATTGTCCAGGATTGCTTTGATCAATTAAATCATACGCACTTTCTGCTTGTCCTGTTCGAACCATTTCCAGGTACTTATCAAGTGTTCCTTCTGCTGTAGCATGCCATCCAAAGTATTGAAAATAAATAAATGCTGCGAAAATGATTGCAACAATGAGTGTTACATATTTAAGAATTTTTTGTTTCAACACAAAAACCACCTTCCATTTTTATCCTTAAATGTGTTATAAATAGATTGTAGCATAATTTCATAAAATTAGGAGGATTTTGATATTATGCAGTTTAGTCATAAACTAAAAACTTTACTTTTAACATCTTTAGCTATACTTACACTTGCAACTCCTATGGCTTTAGCCAAGCCTGGGGATGTTATCAAAACACCCGAGTCAGGAAATGCTAAAGTCCATGAGTCAACGATTACCCCACTGATGGAGGAAAAACTATTATTTAGTGCTGATTTCGATGTGACCACGCACTATCAAATTAAAAAAAGTTTCAGTATTCCCACAGGTAAGTATGGACTTAAGATCGCATCTACCGCAAAAACCAGAGGTCTAGGCTCTAGCTATGACATTGTTCTTGAAGAAGAACAGGCGTGGGCAGATGGTTGGGCCGAAGTTGAAACAAATACGTTCAAATCAGGTACTTCAACTAAAACCTATTATGACGCTGGGCAAGGTCATACTTATCGATTGAGGGTTGTGGGAAATGTCTCAGGTACGTTGTTTACATACGCGTTTTAATAATCCTACCTTGTCAGGGAGAGGTAGACTATGATAAAGCGCTTCGTTAAACTTGAGACCACTAAAAAAGTCATTTAACCAAAGAAGGTACTGACACCCAAAATGAGATGGGGAGCAGTACCTTCTTTGGTGTATCACGAAAGTATCTAGGCAATAAAAGTAACGTCCATTGTTACTGTCTCCAAACAAGGAGGGAGGATTTTTCCGGATTTTACGCTTCTTTCGGCAACACAATTCCCCGGTAAAGGCGAACCGTAATCAAATAGTACAACGCGTAGATCACAACGAAGATAGATGTCGGAATCCAGATGTTTTTATACGGCTCAAGCAAAATGATCGAAAACATCTCCATCCCGATCAGCACATGCAGCAAACCGATGACAGCCGGGAAGATGAACACGATGAACAGCTCTTTGTAAATGGAGCCGACGAGCATTTCCTTGCGAACGCCGATCTTCCGCAGCATGCTGTAGCGGTCTTTGTCACGAGTCGCCCCGGACAAAATCTTGAACATCAGGCAGCTTGCCATCATCGCCAAGAAGGCTACGCCGAGGAAGAAGCCCATGAACAGCGTTCCGCTTGTGAATGCATACGCTTGCTCATAGACGCTGTATTTAGTCTCAAGCGAAAATTCCTCGTCGTTGTCTGCATCCTTGTCCATATACTCAGGCTTGAGCAGTTCCTTTTGCCGGGCATCCATGGCCTTCAGTTGTTCTTTGTACTTGACAAATTCGTCCAGCTTCACCAAAACAACTTTGTGCTCGCTGCCCTTGACTTGGTTATAAATCGAAGGGTCTACAACTTGCACAGCGTGCGACCTTTCCATTTTGTAGCTGCTCATAAATTCTCGCGAGATTGCCTGGCTCCACTCTTCTGGAAGCTCTTTAGGCTGTTGCTTGTCGTCCTCATCGCGGTACATGATATATGCTTTTTCCGTCAAAGGCTGACTTGCCCGTTTCAAGCTATTTTCCGGCGAGTAGCTCTCCATCGTGTTGGCAGAAATCAGCGGAGGGTGCGCCAGCAAATCATCCTTGAGGTAATAGATGGTTTTTCCGTCTTTTTTGTAGCGGTACTCGTTTTGCTCCAGGACTTGCATGGTAGCAAGCGCCTGAAAATCTTCATGGCCCGGGTCTTGCAGTGTAACGTCGTAGCCGCGTCCGATGCTGGCAACCAGCTCTACGTTTTGCTGGAAAGCCATACCGCCCGCCATCGCTCCGACCCCGAGTGCGATCAGCATGGCGACCGTACCCAAAATTTTCGTCAAATTGTTCACGCGAAAACGCAGTTGGGCAAACGTGAAAGCATTCAGCTGACGATCGTTCAGCTTTTTGTTGTTTTTCAAAATTTGCACGAATACCGGAAGCAACGAGATGAAGACGAGATAAGTTCCAATCGTCGTCACGACCGCCCCGACAATGAAGCCTGGAGCGACATAATCTCTGAGATGCGTCAGCAAATAGTAGCCGAAAGTGACCAGCAAAATGCCGAGGATCGCAACTACAATCGTCCCGATGCCTTTTGCCTTGACCTGGTCGTTTTGCTGATCGGCGCGAATCAAGTCCAGCTCGGTCGCCCGCGCCAGCCGAATGGCGTTGATCGTCGAGGTGAGCAGAAACAGCACGAGGAAAAAGCCCCATGTCATCAGCAAAGACGGTACGTAAAATGGAAAGTACCCTTCTGTGGAAATATCGAGCAAGCTCATCAGCAATTGCCCGATTCCGCTGGACAGCGCGATGCCGACGAGGCTACCGATCAGCAGGGAGACTATGCCCATCAGCAATGTTTCCCCAAACAACATCTGGCTGATCTTGGCTTTTTTCGCCCCGAGCACCATGTACATCCCGAGTTCTTTACGCCTTAGCGCAAGCAAAAACGAGTTCGCGTAAAAGATGTAGAAGATCGTAATGAACGCCAACAGAAAGGCCCCTACATTGAAAACGATGCCGATAGAGCGGATCATCGAGTTCGCTTTCACATAATCGGAGTTCATGGCTAGCGTCTGAAACATGTAAAAAATCGAGATGGAAACGACCAGACCTACCAGGAGCACCAGGTAGTCTTTCATCATTTTCCGCATACTGGATAACGATAACTTCAACAACATGGATGTTCCCTCCTAGCGCACATCATGAGATGCACCCAGCTCGGCCAGTACATCCAAAATTTGTTTGAAAAATTGCTGACGGTCCCCTGTGCGATGAATCTCGGTGTACAAGCTGCCATCCTGGATGAAGAGGATGCGTTTGCAGTAGCTGGCACTGAAAGCATCGTGTGTGACCATCATGATCGAGACTTGGTGTTTTTCATTCAGATCGGTCATCGTCTCCAGCAGGCTTTTGGCGTTTTTGGAGTCAAGGGCACCTGTCGGCTCGTCGGCAAGCAAAATCGCAGGCTCATGCACGAGCGCGCGAGCAGCGGCAGCACGCTGTTTTTGGCCTCCAGAGATTTGTACTGGGTACTTTTGCAAAATTTCGCTGATGCCCAACGTTTGAGCCACTTTGTCTACTTTTGCGCGGATTTCTTTGGATGCCACTCCTTGCAGCGATAGCGGCAACGCAATATTTTCGTATACACTCAAATTTTCCAGCAGGTTAAAATCCTGAAAAATGAACCCGAGCTTCTGCGAGCGAAAATCGGCAAGCTGGTTTTGTTTCATTTGTGTAATGTTGGTTCCGGCGATCTGGATAAAACCTGACGATGGCCGATCAAGCGTGGAGATCACGTTCAAGAGCGTCGTTTTTCCCGATCCGGACGGCCCCATGATTCCTACAAATTCTCCCTTTTCTATCGTCAGCGATACTCCTTTTAGCGCATGCGATTGACTCTCGCCTTTTGATCCGTATACTTTTTCAACGTCTTTGACTTCCAATACAGCTGTACTCACGCGTTGTTCCTCCATTCGTTTTTCCGCGCCAAGCGGTCTTCCGTGTTGCTCTTCCCTATTAACTGTAACCAGTTTCCAGTTTGAGAGCTATTGAACTACCTTACAGTTTGCTTTCGTTTTTGTAAGGTGGGGGGAGGCAACTGAAAGATTGCACAGACAAAAATGCCGCGGGAGATGGCGCGGGAAAAACGCCACCGCTTTTGGAGTGCCTGTCGAGCGGCTGCACTGGACGCTTGAAAGCACAAAAAGCCATCCGTAGTGGAATGGCTTTTTTGGCTCTTATTTCTTGCTTTTGTTCTCCTGCTCCCTTTTCACGATCATGTCGACGAACAGGTCGATTTGCGCCTTGATCGCGATTGGGTCGTAGCGATAGAAAGTATCGAAATCGTTGTAGAAAATCCGGTTGTTTTTCGCTGCCGGAACGGCTTTCCAGACAGCCGAGTTTTGCAAGTTTTTCAGCGCCTCGCTATTTTTCTCCGGGTCGTAGAAAGTCAGGAACATGTAATCAGCCGCGTACTCTGGCAGTGTCTCCATGGACAACTGGAGAGTCTGGTTTTTAGTGGTGTCCGGGTGCGGCATTTTCAGCTTCAATGCGTTATAGACCGCTTGTCCGCCACGTCCGGCGTTGTCGCCAAATACCCACAAGTCGCCTTTGTTGGTCAGCTCGTACAGACCGACAGTGGCGTTCTCATCCACGATGCCCTTGATCTTCTCACGGCCTTCGGCAGCCTTTTTGTCAAAGTCGGCAATGAACGCCTCTGCCTTTTCCTTTTCACCCACGAGGTCGCCAAACAGCTTCACTGTGTCGTAAATGTTCGTCGTCGTGCCGTAAGGGAGAAAAACGGTCGGCGCGATTTTGGACAGGGCTTCGTAGTTGTCGTCATACATGACGACGATCAGGTCAGGTTGCAGTTCCAAAGCTTTTTCCGGGTTGACCCGCTCGCCTACATCCTGGGCACTTTTCAACTGCTCGATGATGAACGGGTTCTTGAACGCCATCGTTTCCGCTCCGATGACGTTTCCGCCTACTGCCAGCAGTTCGCCTGCATAGTAGTCCGTTACGATTCGTTGCGGCTTTTCAGGAATTTGGATAGCTCCTTTGGATGTACCGAAGCTGCGCGTTTTTTTCTCTGCCGCTTTGTCCGCAGCTTGCTCTCCTGCGGGTTGATTGGCAGCCCCGCTGTTGTTCGAGCTGCCAGTTCCTCCGCATGCTGTCAGCAGCAGCGAGAGCATGAAAACCATGGAGAGGACGGCAATGACCATGTTGTTTTTTCTCACGATGAAACCTCCATTATGTAAGAGTACGCTCAATATTTTGTTAATGATTCTCATTATCATCAAAAATCATAGCAAGTGTAACTTTGACTGTCAATCGTTGCGTACGCCCAACACAAAACAACAACGCACAGGTTCGCCCCATGCGTTGTTTGTTAAGCTTTGCTCAGCAGCTTTCCAATAAAATCAGAACCGACAAACAACTCCTTCAAAAACCAGCCGTCACAAGCAGGGACGGGGCCTGCCAGTTCCATTCATGCCGGAGTCGTTTCGGCCAGCTCGGCAAGCCTTCCTTTTATATCTTTCGTACAGACGCCGCCGTGATAGGCAATTACGCTCTCGATATCCAGCTTGGCAAGCTTCGCGATTGATTGCACCGCGGCTGCCCGGTCCGGGGTAAAATCCGGATTGAATGACAGGAGGACGCCATCCTCTGCTGTCAAAGCATCGCCTGAAATCAGCGTTTTGCTCGGGATGTGGTACAAAGAAATGTGGTCCGGGGAGTGGCCAGGTGTGTAAATCACTTGAATCCCGCCTGCATACGGAAGAATATCTCCATCATGAAGAGCTTGATCCACTTTTACCGGAGTAGCAAAAGCACCGCTTTTCAACAGAGCAGTTTCCCCTGCCAGATAAGGAATCGCCACTTCATGGGCAAGCACCTGGATTCTTCCCTCGCCGTATGAGACAAGCTCGAACAGACTGCCGATATGGTCGCGATCCTGGTGGGTAATGATGATCTTCGTCAGCTTTTCCAGAGGGATATCTGCCTTGGCGAGCGTGTCCCGAATGAGCGGCAGCTGACCTGCAAGCCCTGTATCTATGAGCACCACTTCTTGCTCATCCCACAACACAGCCGTGTGGACGACGAATGGGCTTCCTCCTGCATCCATCTCCAGTTTGATTGTTTGTATTCCTTCGCGTGCAGCCACATCAAACACCTCCCGCATCTAGTCGAATGGAAAAATCTCCTCTTTTATGTTCCCTGACCGCCAGCAAGAATCCTTTTGGCCGCGAGAGTTTGGACGGGCATGCGACGTGCGACATGCTCTTGCATCGGGCGTCAACTGACTAAAAGAAAAATGACCGTCGCTTCATGGACGGCCATTTCTTTTCCTTATTATTTCCCTGCCTTTTGGCTGTACACTTCTTTTCCTTCTACTAACGTCAAAATGACCTTCGCATTCTTGATTTCAGTGGCCGGAATTTCGAACAAGTTTTTGTCCAGAACGATGAGGTCGGCTTTTTTGCCCACTTCGAGCGAGCCTGTGATGTCGTCTACGTGGTTGGCGTAAGCCCCGTCAATCGTAAAGCTGGCGATCATGTCAGGCAAAGTGGCGCGTTCATTCGGATTGGCGATTTTCGCCGGGTCTGTCACGCCGTCTTCGATCCGGGTGATGCCTTGCTGGATGCCGTGAAGCGGGTTGAACTCCGGCGTCACGATATAGTCGGAAGAAGAAGCGATATGCACGCCTTGATTCAGGAAGCTTTTCATCGGGTATTCTTGTTCTGCGCGCTCATGACCGAGGTATGGCACTTCGATCTCATCGTAGTAGCCTTCCTCTTGCATGAACCAGAACGGTTGAACGATGCCGACAGCACCGAGCTTTTTAAAGCGGGCGATATCATCGCTGTTGACGAGCTGCAAATGAACGAGAGAGTGGCGAGCATCGTGCTTGCCGTTTTGTTTTTCGGCATATTCCATGCCATCGAGCGCGACCCGTGTGGAAGCATCACCAATCGAGTGCACATGCAATTGGAAGCCTGCCTTGTCGACAGCCGCTGCTGTTTTGTTGTAGACGTCCGGCTTCCAGATCAGTTCGCCGTTTGTATGTTTATGCTCATACGGCTTTTCCAGATAGGCCGTAGCACCTTCGACAACGCCGTCCATAAAGATTTTGACCGCGTTCACCTGGAACAACGGGTTTTGATTGCGCTCACGGATTTTGACAAACTCGGCAATCTGCTCCGGCCCTTTGTCCGGGTTTGCCGTGATCGCATTGCGGAAACGGATGGTCAGCTTGTTTTCGCGGGACAGTTCCTCGTATGCTTCCAGCACGTTTGGATAGCGCAGCATGTCCGGGTCGCGAACCGTTGTAACTCCGCGTTCAACCGCTTTGTGCTGATATTCCTCGATCCCTGCTTTGTACTGCTGCACGGTGTAGCCGCCGATTTTGGACAGGACCAAATCCATTGCTTTTTCGCGCAGTGTCCCGGATGGCTCGCCCGTTTTCGGGTCGCGCTCGATGATGCCGCCTTCCGGATTTTTCGTTTCTTTTGTAATGCCAGCAAGCTTCAGCGCAGCCGTATTGACCCACAACGAGTGTCCGTCATCGGAAGTCAAGGCAATCGGAATCGCAGGGACGATCGCATCCAGCACTTCTTTGCGCGGCCCGATGCCAGGTGCTACCGGATTGCTCCAGCCACGGCCCTGGAAAGCGACTTCTTTCGGATGCGCTTTG
The DNA here is from genome assembly GCF_038000275.1 of Brevibacillus sp. FSL K6-0770. NCBI lineage: Bacteria > Bacillati > Bacillota > Bacilli > Caryophanales > Paenibacillaceae > Brevibacillus > Brevibacillus sp. FSL K6-0770. The sequence goes on along the minus strand of NZ_JBBOBQ010000001.1, from coordinate 784,159 downwards.
GCAAACTCGGAAATCACTTGGGTGTATTCCTCCATCGTACCTGCGTCAAACAGGTCGATGGAATAGATCAGTCCTGTTGTCTTGCTCGCATGGGTATGGCTGTCGATGAAGCCTGGCAGCACCATTTGCCCTTTCAAATCGGTCACTTTCGTCGTTTTTCCGATGTACGCCTTGGCGCCTTCGTTCGTGCCGACATAGACGATCTCGTTTCCACGAATGGCGACAGCCTCTGCCCAGTTTCTGTTTCTGTCTACCGTATATACGGCACCGCCCGACAGGACGACATCCGCTGGCTGTACCGCCGCTTTTTGCACAGGAGCACTCGCTTGTCCGACTCCCTGGCTTGTCCCTTGGGCAGCAAAAGCAGGCAGTGGCAGCATCAATGCCGTTGCCAGCAATGCGCTGGTCCATTTTTTTGCAAACAACACAATCCCCACCTATCTCTTTATCTTTGGTAAAAAACACGACAAACCTGATTGTAGCATCGCAACTCAGAAAATTCCATGAAATCCCTTGTGAAAACTCGTATTTTTCCCCGATTTTTGCCGAAATTGCTCGACTTTCATCGAAATCGCTCGCCAATTGGAAAAAGGTTGCTTTGACATCGCACGAAGGAACATTTACACTAATTAATGTTTCATGTGATTAATTATTAACTAACGATACTATTAACCATGGAAAGCAGGAGCGATAAACATGTCCAGTCAGTCTTCCCTTACCGATTTCGAACAGCTCTACATCCAGGTGCAGCGAAGTGTATCCGCCAATTGGCACAAGCGCCTGGACCCGCTCGTATCCGCTTCCCAAGCCATGATTTTGCGCATGCTCGACAAAAACGGCCCGCAAAAAGCTTCCACTCTGGCAGAGCAGCTGCGCATTACTCCCGGAGCCGTCACCAGTCTTTCCGATAAATTGATCGCCTGTGGCTATGCCAGCCGAAGTCGCGTCAGTCACGACCGTCGGGTGGTCTATCTGGAAATAACCGAGCGAGGCAGCGAGGTTTTGCAGCAGTACAAAATCGAGCTGAAGCGGACAGTGGCAGATTTGTTTGCCGGATTGTCAGACGAAGATCTGGCACAGCTGAACCGTATCTACCGCCAAGTTTTGCATAACATCGAAAGCGCAAGAGAGGAGAATCAAGCATGAGTGAGTTAACGGACAAGAAGAAAATTACGATCATGATTGCGATCATTACCGCCATGTTTTTTTCAGCTATCAACCAAACGATTATCGGTGTCGCCATGCCGCGCATCATCGCCAAGCTGGGCGGGATGGATTACTACTCGTGGGCGATCACGATTTACTTGCTGACGTCAACAGTCGCCTCCGTACTGGTCGGAAAGCTGTCGGACATTTATGGACGAAAGCCGTTTTTATTGGCCGGGATTGGACTGTTTAGCATCGGGGCCTTGCTGTCTGGCTTCTCGGGAACGATTTTTCAATTGATCACCTATCGGGCGATTCAAGGCGCTGGTGCCGGGATTATTATGTCGACCGCTTTTACCGCCATGGGCGATTTGTACGAACCACGGGAAAGAGCCAAATGGACAGGGGTCATGAGCGCTGTGTTCGGCGTCTCCAGTGTGGCTGGCCCGCTCTTGGGCGGGTATATCGTCGATCATCTGGACTGGCATTGGGTGTTCTGGATTTTCTTGCCGATTGGCGTGATCGCTTTTACTTTGATCCTGCTTCACTTCCCGCGCGTGGAAAAACGTCAGGGTGAATCGGTGGACTACTTCGGCTCCCTGTTTTTGACGACGACCATCGTGCCGATGCTGCTTGCTTTTTCCTGGGCAGGAGACGGCCCGAACAAATACGCCTGGGGCTCCTGGCAAATCATCAGTCTGCTCGCTGTCACCGTCGTCTCTTTGGGCATCTTCCTGTGGACAGAGACAAAAGTAAAAACGCCCGTCCTGCCGCTTGGCTTGTTTAAAAACAGCGTGTTTACCGTCTCCAACCTGGTCGGCTTCTTCCTGAACGCCGGGATGATGGGTGCGATCATTTACGTGCCGTTCTTCGTCCAGGGGGTAAAAGGCATCTCGCCAACCATGGCCGGCTACGTCGCCATGCCGATGTCGATTGCCATGCTCGTGACCTCGGCACTCGCCGGTCAATTGATGACGAAGACAGGCAAGTACAAAAAAATGGCGATCAGCGGACTGCTCGTCATGACAGCCGGGATGGTGCTGATGTACTTCATGGTGCCAAGCACCCCGATTTATTTGCTCGTCCTGTACATGATCATTCTCGGACTGGGTATGGGGATCGCCATGCCAGTATTCTCCCTGACGGTGCAAAATGCCGTCGCTCCGAAAGAGCTTGGGGTCGCGACCGCCACTTCCCAACTGTTCCGCAACCTCGGCGGTACGATCGGGATTGCAGTCATGGGCAGCGTCATGAGCGCCAGCATGACCACGAAAATGACCCAGCTCTCCGCTGGAATGGGGCAGGCAGGCGCGATGCCGAACGATCCGGCCTTGGCCGAGAAGCTGGCGCTGTTTAGCAATCCGCAAAATCTGCTCGATCAGCCGAAGATCGAAGCAGCTCTGCACAGCTTGTCGCCGGAATCGCAAGCCGCCTTTGTTCACGTGCTGGATATGATCCGCGATGCCATGAGCTACGGCATTACCACGACCTTTTTGACAGGAGCAATCGTGGCTGGCTTCGCTGTCGTGATCGCTCTGTTCCTGAAAGAAATCCCGCTGCGCGGGCAAAGCCAGAAGCAACCGGAAAAACGCGCAGCTGACAACAGCAGTGAGTGGGACGGCGTTCAGCCTGGAAAAGCTTGATCATTGATCATAAACATGGATCATTCGCCGCGTTTTTCGGAAACGGAGACGCCAAAAAGACGCCAGTATCGTGCTGGCGTCTTTTTGCGTTGCATCGCGCTCCTCAACCACAAGCGCCAGCCCCTCGTCGCACCGCTTGCTCCCTTACAACTCGGCTCGCCCGGTCCGAATGGCATGAGCGTAATCCATCCGGCCCGCCGCTTCCGCTTTTTGGGCCGCCTGTTCACAGTCGTACGGAAGCAACACCTGCTCCAACTTCCACCCCTCATCCTGCTGCTGCAAAACGGCGTATTTGGCATGCGGCGTCATCGATTCCATCGAGTGGGGATAAGGCGTCTCCTCAAAATAAGCTGGCAGCCCCACGCTTCCCGGATTGACGATCCACTTTCCATCCGGCAGCCACATGGACCGCTGCACATGCGTATGCCCGCAAACGATGATCTTTTGCGGCACAGCAGCAAGCTCAATCATCAACTCAGTCACGCTTTTGTCGTCAGTCCCGTACGGCGCCACCCTTTCCATCAAGTAGGCATCGTCGGCAAAAGGCGTTCCGTGGCAAAACAGAGCATCCTCGTACACATATGACTTTTGAAATGTCCGCAGCCAATCCAGCACCTCCTGACCAAGCAGCGGCTTCACATACTCATAGGTGGGAGATTCGAAATGATCCTGCAACAAATACCGATCGCAATTGCCCATGATGGAAACGATTGAAGGGCGGTTCATCAAAAGCTGTGCCGTTTCGACCGGAGCAATCGGGCCGAACAGCGTGTCCCCCAGATCGACGATAACTTGAATCCCCCGTGAATCGATGTCCTGGAGTACAGCTTCGAGCGCATAAACGTTGCTATGTATGTCAGAGATAACGGCTATGGAATGATGGTGCTTCAAGACAGATCGCTCCTTCTCACATAGTGCTTATCATCCATCATACCGCTCCACACCTGGATGCTCCAGCAAAATGAAGAGAACAGCCGGGTATTCAAACTTTCTGTAAATAGTATGTCACTTTCGTTAAATAGATTGATTAAATTCCGAAATTAGCTAATATTAGTATAACGCATTTAAAGAACCTGGCTCGGACGAACCTTTTGCAACAGGAGGCTGCTGTCATGAACTATGTCAAATCGGTGCTCAGGCAATTCTCGATTCCGTCTTTGCTTCAGTTGATTTTGAACATCTCTCTGATTGTTTTGGCCGTCATCCTCTGCGTCCTGCTCGTCAAGGAATTGATCCACTTTGGCAAAATGATGCTTTCTGCCGATTCGACCTTGAACGAATTTCTGGAAGCCATCATCGCCTTTTTTCTCTACTTCGAATTTATCGCCATGATCGTGAAGTATTTTCGCGAAAACTATCATTTTCCCCTGCGCTACTTTTTGTACATCGGCATCACGGCGATGGTTCGCCTGATCATCGTCGATCACCACAATCCGCTCAACACACTGATTTACTCCGGCGTGATTCTGATTTTGATTGTCAGCTATTACATCATCAACAAAACTCCGGTCGAGCGGCCAGGGAAGTAAATAACGCATCATGCCTGCAAATCGGGGATGTCTTTTTCACGGAAAAGGCATCCTCTTTTTTCTTTTTCAAAAAAAGTTTGAGAGGGGGCACTGCTGCTGATCGTCTATAGTAATGTAAGCAAGCAAAACGGTCATGAACGTTTTGCCGAGTGCTGCGCAGCACCTTTTTTGCAAGGAGGATTGCATCATGCAGGACGATCGGGAGGTCATTGCGGAGGTTCTTGCAGGCAATAAAGAAGCTTATGCTCTGATCGTCAACAAATACAAAGGAAAAATCGCATCGATACTCCGGCGAAACTTGAGCCCTTCCCTTGAGGTTGAAGATATTGTCCAGGAAGTATTTATCAAGGCGTACTACAGCTTGCCCGACTATCGCCCGGCCCACTCGTTCCCGGCATGGTTGTACCGGATTGCCATCAACCGGGGAATTGACGAGTTGCGCAAACGAAAGCGCACGCCTGCCGTAACGGAAATGAACATGGAGCTACAGGACGAATGCCCTGTCCCGCTGGAAGAGTATTTGGCAAAAGAAGAACGCCACACTTTATGGCAGCAACTGAAGAGACTGGATCAGTCGTACAGGACGATCCTTGATTTGCACTATCTCCAGCACCTCAGCTACAAGGAAATTGGCAGCAAGCTGTCGTTATCGCCAGATGCCGTACGAATGCGCTTGTCCTACGCCCGCAAAAAGCTGCGGGAACAGCTTGAAAAGCAGGAGAAAAAAGGGGGTGCCCCGCTGTGAATTGCCTTTCGCCGCAAGAACTGGAAGCTTATCTGGACGACCGTTTAGCGCAAACAGACAGACAAAAGTGGGAGCAGCATCTCGATCATTGCCCCCGCTGCCAGCAACAGCTTGAAGCGTACATCGACTGTCTCGCCCAAGCGAATGAACCATGGGCTGAAACAATCAGTGCGGACTTGGAGCAAAAAGTTATCCAGTCACTCTCGCCGCATCCTGTGAGCATTTTAAGCCGCACTGCCGATGCCCGTGCAGCTACACCCGCTCGCCAGAAAAAAAGGAGTATGACCGTCATGAAAAATGTATCCATTGCCGCTGCGGCATTAGCGCTTGTCGTTTCAGGAGGAATGCTCGTTTCTCCTACTTTTTCCAGCTATGTCAATGCTGCTTTTGCAAGTAAGCCGCTAAACAATCAAGCTCCTGCGCCTGCTGTCTCCAAAACCATCCTGGGTCAATTTGGCGACGACGGAATACGCCAGGCAGTCCAAAACGGATTCACGCAATTCCCGCAGGCACAAGTGACTGATCAAGGAATCACTTTTGCCGTTCAAGAGGTAATCGCAGACCCGCTTCGCATTCAACTGGCAGCCTCCATCACCGATCAAGCGGGAAAACCGCTGGAAGTATTCTGGCAGGATATGTATCAGCAAGGAGCAAAAAAACCCGTCGTGACGTTGAAAGACAAACAAGGAAACATTTTGCAGCCTGCTGATCTCGCTGAGGCAGGACGCTGGGAAAACCCGAACGACGAGTGGAAAAGCCAGCGAAACATGGCTGGACAACTTTTCCTGGAACGCGAGCTGAAAACGTATTTCCCGGATGCAAGCAAGATTCCTGACGAACTTGTTGTCGAGTTCTCCATCCAGCAAATGGACGAGACAAAAGGAAACTGGAAGCTGTCCGTTCCTGTGAATATGCAAAAAGCAAAAGCGGCGACGCGCTCACAGGCGATTCACAAAAGCTACACGACGCCGCAAGGAATTACTTTTACGTTGCAAGAGATGACGTTTGCCCCAACAGGGGTCGAGCTGGTCATTGACCGGAGCGCAAACACCGACAAATCGGCCAGCTACAGCTACGAGCTTGTGGATGATCGCGGCACTGTTATTGCCGCTCGCGATCCCCAGATGTTTACCGCGAGAGTGAACAAGTCACAGAACGACATTCGTTCCATGTCAGACGTCCCGTTCCAGTCGATTGAGGGGGGCTACCGAAACTTCCACTACTTCCAGCCAATCGATCCCAAAACGAAGCTGTCTTTCAAGCTAGGCTCCGTCTACACGGAGGAACCGACTGATTTTCGCGTCAAAATCGACCTAGAACAACTCGAAAAACAGCCTGTGCTCGCCGCAGATCACGAAGACCGCTTCACCTTCAAAAAATTTGTGAAGGACCCTGATCGAGCCGTTGATGTGGAAGGATACGACGATGGCGCATACAAGGTAAACCCGGATGGCACTACAACGAAAATAGAAGGGCACCATATCGCCTATGACATCACGCTAGGCAAAAATACCGCGCCGCTCTTAACAGCTCCTGCGTATTGGACGATCACAGATGAAACCGGAAAAGAGCATGACACAGACTTCTACACGGACAAATCCGAACTCGTAAACGGCCTGGCGCATTTTGCTGGAACGATGCTGGTGAAGGACAGCGAACCACTTCCGAAAGAGCTGATCATTACTTCGACGAAGCGCATGGTCAAACATGACGATGCTGAATGGCAAGTGCGGATTTTGAATGGCAAGTAAGTAAACATTCATACGAAAAAGGCTGGCAGTTCAGCGGACTGTCAGCCTTTTTCTATGGAAGTGTCCCGGCGTTGTTCATGAAAGTGGCTGCGGGCACTTACGGTCTTTTGATTGAAAGAAATTTGCGATGAAAAGCGATGCAGAATGCCTTCTTTTTATGCCTATTTGACTTGATCGCGGATCACAAACGACACCGTCGTCCCTTCCCCCGGCTTGCTCTGGATGGACAAGCCTTTGCCGTACATTTGCGTCAGTCTGCGGTGCGTATTGGACACGCCGATTCCGCCTTTTTCCTTCGTGGCGAGGTCCAGGATTCGCTCCACGATTTCCTTGTTCATTCCGACACCGTCGTCCTGCACTTCAAACCGGGTAGCGTCTTCCTGCCGCACAATTCGTATCCGCAAGGTTCCGCCCTCGATCTGGCTCAAAAGGCCGTGGTTGACGGCATTTTCGACCAACGGCTGGATGGTGAGCGGCGGGATGAGCACGGTTTCGCAGCCAGGGTCGACCTCCCACTCGATGGACAAGCGCTCGCCGAAGCGTTCCTTTTCGATGTACAAGTACGACTCGACCAGTTCCAGCTCGTGGGAGAGCGGCACCCGTTCGCCTGTGTTCAGGAAGTCGAAGCTGATCCGCAAAAACGAAGTAAACGCGTCTCCGAGATTGCGCATCTTTTCTGTATCGAAGTCACTCAAAGCCAAGATGGAGCTGAGTGTGTTAAACAAAAAATGAGGGTGAATTTGCGCCTGCAAATACGCTGCCTCCATGCGCAAGCGCTCATCGACGGTTTGTTTCAGCGTCGTCAGCGACCAGACCCGGTATTTCAGCTCCATGCCGTCGACAGGTTTGCAAATATAATCGTTGGCCCCGGCCAAATACCCGGTGTATATGTCTTCCGGCTGGCTTCGCGCGGTCAAAAGCAAGATCGGCAGTTCAGACAGTGTGAAGTGCTCCCGGATTTTCTGCGTCAGCTCATAGCCCGACATGTGCGGCATCATGACATCCATAATGATCAAGTCCCACTGCTTGGCGAAAAGCAGATCAAGCGCGTCTCTCGCTGACGTGCACGTCGTAATCTGATACGGCGACAAAATTCGCTCCAGCACTTTGAGATTGACCGGATCGTCATCCACAGCCAAAATGTTGGCACCTCGTTCGGCAAATGAACGGGCCGCCGTGTGCAGGGAAGACCAGGAAGGGTAAAACTCGTTGCGCGCGGACTTGGTTAATACAGGCACCTGGTACACCTTTTCGCCCGAACGCTCCCGCTCCCGGTTGTTCTCCACACTTGCCATGCTTTCCGGCTCTGCCACCACCGGAAGTAGAAAGCTGAAATGCGAGCCTTTGCCTGGCTCGGAATGCACATGCAGCTTGCTGTCGTGCAATTCTACTAGCTGTGCGCAGATTGCAAGCCCCAGGCCAATTCCTCCGCCGTTGTTCACTCTTTGGCCACCTTGCTCATACGGCTTGAATATTCGCGCCTGCGTCTCCTCATCCATTCCGATTCCCGTGTCCGACACACGAATTTCCACCTGATTGCCTACTGCCTCGGCAAAAACGGTGATCGCTCCTTGTTCCGTAAACTTCAAAGCGTTGTGAATCAGGTTGAACAAAATTTGCACGAGACGCTTTTCATCTGCGAGAATCGGCGGCGTCGAATCGGGAACTTCCATCTGCAACTGGATCGGCCTGCCCTCGGCCATATAGGCAAGCATGCTGATCACACCGGAAGTGACCGCCTGAATGCGCAGCGGCTTTTTGTCCAGCACAATATGCTTGTCCTGCAAGCGGACAACATCCAGCAAATCGTCCAGCAGGTGGGACATTCTGCGGCTGATCGTGATGAGCAGCTCCATGTCTTGTGTGCTGCGGCTGCCCATGACGTGTCTTTCGCTCATGACGACCGTCTCCGCAATATTCATGATGCCGTGCAAAGGCGTTCGCAGCTCGTGAGATGTATGCGCGAGAAACTGGTCTTTTTGCTTGTCGGCTTTCTTCAATTGCTCGGTCAGCATCGCCCGCTCTTCGGCATGGCGGAAATACCCTCTGAACCAGTACGCCGAGAAGCTGACCAGAGCGGCGATCAGGTCAACAGGATAATAGACGTTTTTCATGTCGATCAGCTGATACTGCTGCAACACGCCCCAAATCACGTTGGAATACACACTGACAGCGGCGATGAGCAAAAACATCGCATCCTGTTGACTGCGCATCAGCATGCGGACAATGATAAAAGCAAAAAGCAGCAGCGGCCCTAAATAATACAAGGAAAGCAGCTTGGAAGAAAGGTACACCCACTCGGACGATGCCAGCAAAAGGAACAGCGAGTACAGGCTGAGCAAGAACAGGTAAACCCGGAACAGTCTGGAGGTTGTCTCTCCTCCCGCATTGGACAGTCTTCTCACCAGCAAGATCATGAGCAAAGGCTGCCAGATGTAAGACAGCAGTTCGATTTTGAGCGCCCACGCGTACGGAATCGGGAACCAGAGCAGCATCAGGTTGTCGTAGTCAATCACTGTCTTGATCGCGACGCAAAACAACAACAGTAAGAAGAATAAAAATTCCTTTTGGCGCGGCTTGAAGACAAACAGGATACCCGCATACAACCCGTGCAGCAGCAAAATCAAAAAGGTCGCCATTTGCAGGCCAATCGAATACCACCGTTCCGTATCAACCGCCGCCTGCGAGCCGAAGTAAATGTCTTTGATGATTCCTCCGTTGTGCGGCCGCTGAAAATTGGCGCTCTGGATCAGCAGTTCAATGACCTTGGCGTCTCCTGCCGTATACGTGGCTGTGTAGGAAGCCTTCCACGGCTTGGTCGTCTCTGCTGTTGTAGCAGGCACGCCAAGTCCACCGATATGCTCTCCGTTAATCTCAATACGGGAAGCTGCCTCGATTTCCTGAATCCAGAACGTATACGGTTGCTCCAACTGCTGATCGACCAAAATCCGCAGCCGATACGTTCCATAGCCGTACGAATCAGCAGCATTCGGAAAAGCGCTGCTCCAGTCACCGGGTACTTGAACGTATTGCCGCTCCCTTTCCGGCACTTGCTTCAAATCTTTTTGGCTCAGAAAAGCATTCGGGTAAAACTCCCACTGCCCTTTTAACGAAATGGAAGGAGAACGCTCAAAGTCCCATCCACGCATGTCCAGGACACCTTGCTCTACATCAGGATGCTTTGGGTCTGCATTGAGCGAGTACCACATCCAGCGCAGTCCCAAAAGCAGCGCAAGAAAAAAAGTCAGGATGATTGCATACTTCCAGAGAGGCGCTGCTGCGTAATGAGGTATGGTTCGGCTATGTCGTTTCATCATAGTTGCATATTTTCGACATCAACATGTTTATCCCTTTATCCGCCTACGCAAACCGCTCCCCCGAAAAATAGGCGACAAGCGTCCCAAAAGCGATCCACGGTGCAAAAGGCAGCTTTGACTGACAGCTCGCCCGCCCGGCTATGAGCAGCGCCAAACCGTACAATCCCCCCGAAACAGACGAGTAGATCATCGCCCACACAAGCAAATCCGGCGGAAGAAACAGGCCGATCGCCCCGTACAGCTTGACGTCTCCTCCTCCGATTGCGCCATCCGTCACGACTGCGATCAGCAACAACAGCAGAAACACGCCTGCCGCTCCGATCAGCTGAGCGCTAAAATCGCTGCCCTGATAAGGAAACAAGCCGCGCAGCAAAAGAACGGACAGGCAAAAAGGAAGCAGCACGCTATTGGGAATGCGGCGGTCAGCCAAGTCTGCCACCGTGACGAGCACGAGGAAAGAAACAAGCGATAGGCCCAGCAGCAATTCCGCTGTCCAGCCGTATTTCCAGTACGTAAGGGGAAAACACAGCCCTGTCACTGCTTTCATAAACCAAGCGCCTCTCTTGAATCGCTCGCGATCTTTTTGGTCACGCATGCCAACCGCCCGCATCCCGAGCGCTATGCAAGCAGAACCAATCAGCAGACCGCTCCAGCCCAAGCCAAGCGCAAGCAAGATTGCAGACATCTCATCACCTCACTCCACGGAATCCGGAATTATTTCCCTCATTTTAGCTTTGCAAGTTGAGACAAAAAAAGCCGCTCGCTCCCCTCTCTTCCATGCGCAAGCTGATAGCGGTGATACCTTTTCTTTCTCCCGTAGTTTATAGTAAGGAAGGAAATGCACTGTACACCCTTCATGAAAAAGGATGCGAACCATGCGAAAAATCATTGTTGTAGGTGCCGGAATTGTTGGCGCTTCGACGGCGTATCAGTTGGCAAAAAGAGGCGCAGAAGTAATGATTGTCGATCGAAAAGATAAAGGACAGGCAACCGATGCCGCAGCCGGGATCATTTGCCCGTGGCTGTCGCAAAGACGCAATCAAGCCTGGTACAGGTTGGCCAAGGAGGGGGCGCGTTTCTATCCCTCGCTGATTGCCGAGCTGGAACAAAGCGGAGAAACGAACACCGGGTATGCCCGGGTGGGAGCACTCAGCATCCATACAGACAAAGACAAGCTGCTGACTTTGGAAAAACGGGCACTCACGCGCAAAGATGATGCACCGGAGCTGGGGGATGTCTCCACGCTTTCAGCTGACGACACAAAAGCGCTGTTCCCGCCCCTGGACGAAAGCTATGCTTCTGTCCATGTCACAGGAGCCGCTCGCGTGGATGGCCGCGCCTTGCGGGATGCTTTGCTGCGCGCCGCGCAAAAACACGGAGCGTCCCTTTTGTACGAAAGCGCTGAACTCGTTTACGACGGGAACCGGATCACAGGGGTAAAGGCTGGAACGGAGAGCATCACAGCCGACTCTGTCGTGATCTGCGCCGGAGCGTGGGCCAATCACATTTTGCAGCCGCTGGGCGTAAACTTCCAGGTCACCTTCCAAAAAGGGCAAATTGTTCATCTGGAATACGCAGACAGGCAGACAGACAACTGGCCTGTTGTCATTCCTCCAAACGACCAATATTTGCTGGCATTCGATGAACATAAAATGGTGATCGGCGCCACACACGAGAACGATGTGCCAAGCTTCGATACACGCCTTACGCCAGGCGGCTTGCACGAAGTTTTTGCCAAAGCACTGGACATCGCTCCCGAGCTTGCCAACAGTACATTCGTCGAAGCGAGAGTGGGATTCCGTCCGTTCACGCCAGGGTTTCTGCCTGTCATCGGCCCGCTGCCCGGCTGGGAAGGCATTTTTGTTGCCAACGGCCTCGGCGCATCCGGCCTGACGATGGGTCCTTATATCGGCTATCAGATGGCGAAGCTCGCTCTCGATCTGGAAGTGGACATACCGTTAGAGCATTACGACGTGTCAGGTGCCATTGCGGCACAATCCTAGCTAACAGCAACGAGGTCTTATCCTGTAAAGGGATAAGACCTCGCTTCATTTCATACCGCTCAGCTTTATACAAACTGCCTGCTGTCATTGTTTTTCCCGAACCGATAAACCGCGATCAGGGCAAACACGAGGGCAAATCCTCCGAGAATGAGCAAATTCACATACAAGCTTCCCAAGCTCTGGCCTTGCTGTAGCTGATCGATGCTGTCCAAAAGCCAATGCTGCGGCAAAAAGCTCGATATTTTGCGCACGGTCTCAGGCATGATGTTCACCGGGAAATAACAACCTGCGAGCAGGCAGCTCGGGGTAATGATCATATTGCGCATGGCTCCTGCTGCCGATGTGCTTTTGGCAAATGCGACAATCGTCAGCGCAAGCCCGATTGCCGTGAGAGCAAACAGCAGCAGGACAACAATCAACGGGAAGGTCGGCATCCCCGCATCGATATGAAAAATCAGCTTCATCGCCACCAGCGTGACAACAATCTGCAAAAAGATCAGCAGCAAACTGACGACGACATTGGACAGCACGTACGCTCTCGCTGACATCGGCGAGGAAAGCAAGCGCAAGAACGTCCGGTTCTCTTTTTCCTTGAGGATGATCTCGGACAAGTTGGCCGCAGAAAACATCATGAACGTGATCAAGTAGCCAATCGTTTGGTACGACATCATTTTCTCATTCGAGGTGTCAGGCTGCGCCGTCGCTTTAAGCTTGAAAGGATGTTGGCTGTAGCTGTCGTAAATGCGGGCAAAAGCCGCTTCATCGCCTTTTGTCTCCTTGCCGATCGCAGCCACGTTGCCAATATAGCTTTGCAGCATCGCTTTGATGTATGCCGTGACCGACTCGCCTTTGACGGAAACGATGCGGATGTGCCCTGGCTCGCCTGCCTTCACACGATCCGCAAAGCCTTGCTCGAAAATGATGCCGCAGTCCAGATCGCCCGAAGCGATGCGTGCACGCAGCGTCTCCTCATCCAATGGAGTTACCTGAACTTGACCAAGCCCCTCCAAGTAACGGATGACTCCGCTCGTGACCACCTGACTGCCATCTTGATTGACTACCCCGGCCCGGATCGTTCCTGTACTTGCATTGCTGTAAAAAAACAGCGAGATCAAAATCCCGACAATCGGCAGACCAAAGTACAAGAACCAGTTCTTTTTCTTGCGGAACGTATCTTTCAGCGTTTTGCGAATGAGCCACACCATTTCATCCATGTTAAAATGCCTCCCGTCTGCGAATGGAGATGACCGTCAAGACCAGAAACACAGCTGCGATTCCAAGATTCAGTCCGATCACTTTCCAGACGGCGACGATATTGTCCATGTAGATCAGCTCCAACAAAGCCGTATTGATCCAACGCAAAGGAGACAAGTTGGTCAGAAGCGTCAAGATGCCCTCCGTGTTCTCAATCGGAAAATACGCGCCGCCAAAAAACGAAGCGCACTGCAAGAAAATCATCACTACCATGTACGAGCCTTCCTGTTTGGTCAGCAGAAACCCGATGCCAAGTCCCAGGCTCACCGCCAAGAGTACCTCTGTCAACAAAGCAAGCAGAACCAGCCAAAAATGATTGCCCCAGTAAGCATGATAGACAAATTTGCTAAACAGCACGACGACCAGCACACAGAGTGTATTGATGAACACATTGCCGATCATTTTGCCAACCAGAATTTCTCCCTTGCTGATCGGCGCTGCCATCAGGCGGATTGCCGTCTTCCGCGCCCGTTCCGCACCGAACAAATAGTTGGCGGAAATGATCGAGAACAGGGCGATCATCGTTGTCATCGACACGGCGTAGTAATCGATGGAGCCTGGTTTTCTGTCTGCTACAAGCGTTGTTTCCTGAATAAAATCTTTGCTTTCCGCTGCATGTTTCAAGATGTTTGTGCCGACACCCGGACTCGCCTGAAAGGCGGCCGTGCCGAGTGCATAACGATCGGCAAAGGCGACCAGCATCCCTTGCAAAATGCCGCTTTCCACTGTATTTTTGCTGCTGCCGAAAAACGCAATGCCGTCCTTGTCAATCGTCGCATAAGCCGTATAGCGCCCGGAGCTGACTTCCTGGCGCCAATCCATCCCCGGCCTGATCGGGACGACTTCCACCCCTTCTTTTCCGATCGCTTTCGTAAAGCTGTCCCAGTACGCAGACATGTCGTTTTCCGAAAAAGTCGCTTTGTACAGCAGGCGAACCTCCCCGACCGAATGCTTTGACGAAAAAGCATTGGACAAGCCCGCACCCAAAATCAGCATCAGGATGATCGGCAGGGCGAGCATGAAGAGAAACGTTTGCCGATTTCTCACGCTGGAAAGAATCTCTTTTAACGCAATTCTCCAAATAGCCATCTGGCATCTCCCTTTCTCTAGTCCCGCAAGTTTCTGCCTGTCAATGTCAGAAACACCGATTCCAGATTAGGGGCTTGCTCTTCGACAGAGCGAATCTCTACCTGGTCTTTAATCAACTGCTGGATAATCCGGTTCAAATTGTTGACTTCCGACTTCGACACGATTTTGAGCGTGTTTTCTTCCTGGCGCACGGCAGTGACCCCAGCGATTCCTTGCAGCGATTCGATGGAGATCGCTCCATCCGCGCGAAAGCCAATCCAGATTTCTTTCGTGTCTGTAATGATCGATGTCAGTTGCTCTTTTGTGCCTTCCGCAATGATTTTGCCGTGATCCACGATGGCAATGCGGGTACAAATCTCTTCGACTTCTTCCATGTAGTGACTCGTGTAAATGATCGTGCAGCCCATCTCGTTGAGCTTGCGAACCGACTGTAAAATGTAGTTGCGCGACTGCGGATCGATCCCGACTGTCGGCTCATCCATAATGATCAGCTTGGGAAGGTGAGCGATGGCACAAGCGATGTTGAGCCGCCGCTTCATCCCGCCGGAAAAGTTTTTCGGGAAGCTCTGGTGCTTGTCGCCCAATCCGACGAACGCGAGCGCTTCTTCCGTCCGCTCCCGCAGCATCGCTCCCCGCAGACCGTACAAGCCGGCAAAAAAGCTGACGTTTTCATACGCGGTCATGTCTTCGTAAATCGCCAACTCCTGGGGTACGATGCCCGTATTCATTTTGGCGAACTTGCTGTCCTTCACGATGTTTTTGCCGAGCAGAACGATTTCTCCTTTTGTCGGCCGCAACAAGGACGCAATCATGTTGATCGTCGTGCTTTTGCCCGCTCCATTCGCCCCCAAAA
The DNA here is from genome assembly GCF_038000275.1 of Brevibacillus sp. FSL K6-0770. NCBI lineage: Bacteria > Bacillati > Bacillota > Bacilli > Caryophanales > Paenibacillaceae > Brevibacillus > Brevibacillus sp. FSL K6-0770. The sequence continues at coordinate 768,829 of NZ_JBBOBQ010000001.1, read as the reverse complement.
AGCCAAAAATCTCTCCTTCGCCGATGTTCAACGTCATATTGTCCACAGCGATAAAATCGCCGAATTTTTTGGTCAAGTTGCGGATTTCGAGTACATGGCTCATCCGACTCAGTCCCTTCGTGGTTATGCCAGTATTGTAATCAAAGAGGATGCCCCTATGTCAGTGCATAAGTTCATCCCCTCGCCGTGAGATTTTTCACTTGTTTTCATGAGAAACATCATTCGTTTCTGTGCGGCAAAAGGGTCGTGACGCGAAAGCCTTTCGTCCCGTCAACGATGACCGTGCCTCCCGCAGAAGCGGCCCGCTCCTCCATCCCCAAGATGCCCAGTCCCTTGACGACCTTTGCCGTGCCGACTCCGTTGTCCTCGACAACAGCCTTGATGAACTTGTTCAGCACCCGCACCTCGATGGAGATGGCTGTCGCCTTGGCGTATTTGAGCGAGTTGGTTACAGCCTCGGTCGCGTTTTGCTGGATGATTTTCCACTGAATCGGAGTCACAGCGTCAATATCTCCTTCAAACGTGAGCGTAGCAGCCACCGTTCCTTTTGCCGACAGTTCGTCCACGAACAGTCTGAGCCGATTGATCCCAAGCTCCTCCGGCCTCGGCTTCACTTCCTTGAGCGTCAGCCTGATGCGCTCCAGCCCTTCTTTGGAAATCGCAATCGCATTGCCCAACAGCTCACTGGCCTTTTCCTGGTCGGTAGCAAGCATCATGCGCGCCGCCCCCATCTGGATCAAAGCGCCAGCCACCGCATGTCCGACATCGTCGTGAATTTGCTGGGAAAGCCGATTGCGCTCCTCCAGCTTGATCGTATATTCGGATTGCCTGATGTATTCGTTGTTTTCGCTCAATGAACGCGACAGCCGCTGCAAATCCGCCCGCAGCCGCTCCCGCTCGCCCTCCAGGGAACGAATTTTTTCCGACAGCATGCTGCTGCATGTGAACAACAAATAGCTGAGCAAGCCGCTTAAAAGGTATACAGGAACCAGTTCCAGCGGGAGCAAAAATCCGCCTGCTCCGATCAGGACAATGCCCAATCCCTTGCCAATGGTTGACGAAGGAAGCAGTTCACATATGTTCATCGGCAAAAGCAGCCAGAGTAAAGGCTCCCAAAAAACCGCACCTGCCGCCACGAGCACCAGAGACAAAGCGGACAGCAAACGCTTGAACTGCGGCTTTTTGAAAATCAGCAAGGAAATGTTGAGCGCAACGTACAGCAAATAGATCAGGATGAGCCACGGGTTCACTTCGGAAGCAAGATGGGCGAGAAACGAAGCGATCATGATATAGCCAAGCACCGTTGCCTTATTTCCAATCGTCCAACGATCCATCGATGAATCTTCTCCTATTCTCCAGACATTCTCGTCTCGCCTGTCAGATAGTAAATGGCGATCTGTGTCCTGTGCTCCAGGCCTGTTTTACTCAGGATAGAAGTAATGTAATTCGCGACTGTCCCTTCCGAAATGAACAGCTTTTTGGCGCTTGCCTTGTTCGACAATCCCTTGGCAATCTGCTCGATGACTCCCAGCTCCCGTTCCCACCACTTCAAAATCGGAAAAGCTCGTCAAAATGATTTTCATGCCTTCTCCTATAAAAGAGTTGTCGTCCGCGATCAACACCTTGATCTTCATCGTGGGCTGCCCCCTGTCCTTCAAGCCCCTCACCGCACTGGCTGCCGATTCCGGCGTCTGTATGATTGGATGAAGCCGCATTTTTAGCAAAACTATTATAACAAAAAAAGTAAATGCAGATGCCATGCATTGGAAATGTATGACGGTTCGAACGAAAAAAACAATTACTTATAGACTGACGGTCAGTCATATGGTAATTTACAACCAACTACCGTCCGTTTTCCAAAAGGAGGAAATCATGAGACGCATCGTCAAAGACCCCGTTACTCGTCGCACCGAGATACTCGAAGCAGCCGGAGAGCTTTTTCGGCAGCAAGGCTATGTCCATACAACCGTGAACGCAATCATCCTGAAAGCTGGCGTAGCGAAAGGAACGTTCTACTACTACTTCAAGTCGAAAGAAGAGATTTTGGAAGCTTTCGTCCAAGGAATGGTCGATCGTCTCGCTGCCGCATATCAGACACTGGCAGACGATCCAAAGCAGACTGCTCTGGAAAAGCTGCGGCAGATGCTGCGGGGGCAAAGCCGGATCGCGCAGCACGAACAGGAATGGATGGACAGCTTGCATCGTCCGGAAAACAGAGAACTGCACGAGCGGCTGAATGTGGCGATCGTGCAAAAAATCGCCCCTGTCTTCGCGCAGGTCGTCGAACAGGGCAACAAGGAGTCCGTGTTTGATGTAGCAGCCCCTCTGGAAACGATCCAGTTTTTGCTCGCAGGCTCGCAGTTTCTCCTGGAATCGAATATTTTCGGCTGGGATCGGGAAGAACAGCTCGCGCGCAGCCGGGCCATGCAGACGATCATTGAGCGAGCATTGGGTGCCGAGCCGGGCGCGTTTGCTTTTTTGGGAGGTGCCATTTGAGCGCCCAAACCAAAGCATTTCGGCAATTTCTCGTCGTCTGGTCCGGGCAGTTTTTGTCGGCGGTCGGAAGCGGGCTGACCGCTTTTGCCCTGGGTGTCTACGTCTTTCAGACGACCCATTCCAGCACGAGCTTCTCGCTGGTCATCCTCTTTTCCTTTTTGCCGAGCTTTCTGCTCCTGCCCTTTGGCGGGGTGCTGGCAGACCGCTTCGATCGCACCCGGATGATGATCATCGGTGATATCGGCTCGATTATCGGCATTATGTTCATCTGGTTTGTCATCTGGACCGGACAAATGGAGCTGTGGCATATATACGCAGGTGTGGGGATCAGTTCGATCTCGACTGCGCTCCAGACGCCCGCCTATAAAGCGGCGGTGACGGACATGGTTTCGGAAGAGCAATACTCGCAGGCGAGCGGCCTGATTCAACTGGCAGGTTCTGCGCAGTATCTCCTGTCGCCGATCCTCGCAGGCTTTTTGCTTGGCTTCTTTGACATCCAGATCGTGCTGCTGATCGATATGCTTACGTTTTTGCTGGCGGTTGTGGCTGTGCTGCTGGTCATGAACAAGGGCAGCAAACCACAGCCCGCGGATGAAAGCCGCGATTTTTTCGGCGAGCTGTCCGAGTCGTTCCGATATCTGCTCTCGCAAAAAGGCGTGTTTTTGCTCGTCCTGCTCATGTCTGTCGTTTGCTTTTACATCGGGCTTCTGCAATCGCTGTTCAGTCCGATGATGCTGACGTTGACCGACTCCAAAGTGCTGGGAATCTCGCTTTCCCTGGCGGCGTCCGGGATGCTCGCCAGCAGTCTGTTCATCGGGGTGAAAGGACTTGGCAACAACAAGCCGAAGATTCTTTCCTTTTCACTGGCGCTTGCCGGGCTGTTTTATGCACTGATGGGTACGTTTCCGGCAGTCGTTCCGATCGTCGTGTTCGGCTTCCTCTTTTTCGCCGCGCTGCCTTTCGTCAACACCAGTCTGGAAGTATTGATCCGAACGAATATCGACAATGAGAAGCAAGGGCGCGTCTGGTCGATGGTGTCAGCCATATCCCAAGTAGGCTTGCTGCTCGCTTTCGGTTCGGCAGGCTTTCTCGCCGACCATTTTTTCTCTCCCCTTCTCGCACAAAATGGCGCACTTGCTGACACGGTTGGACAGCTCATCGGAACAGGAGCAGGCAGAGGGATCGGCTTTTTGTTCATGCTTTCCGGTGTGATGGTTTTTGTACTCGCTATCGTGATCGGGCGGGTGCAAAAAATCCGGGAGCTGAAGCTGGGAACGGTAGAAGAAAAAGCATAGCAGACAATGGAACGCAAAAAGCCGGACCCCCACTTGAGGCGGTTTCCGGCTCGTTTCTTTTTACGGCTGACTACCAAAAATACAATTCCTCTGGCAAAACTTCGTCGAATTGTGGACTACCGCTCTCGTCTATCTCCACCTGGATGCCTTTTTTTGGCCAAAGTGGCCAGCTCCTGCTTCGTTTTGGCACTGGCTTTTTCCAGCAGTGGATTCATCGACAAGCATATATAACCTTTGGGGGCAAAGCCGCCTTTCTGTACATTGAGCAACAATCCGTCCAAGTTTTTGACTTGGTTCTGTTTCAGATTCAGCCAGATCAGCTTCGTCATGGATTGCAGCGGTGCCATCCATGAGCGCCTTCAAATTGCGCAGCCCTGCCAGCGGCTTTACTGTTTGATCATGTAGCGGATTGTCTATGACGAGTTGCAGCACCTCCAGATTTTTCATCTGACCAAGCGGCTGCAGGTTCGTCACTTCGTTGTCAATTACGTGGATTTCCTTCATTCGTGTGCTGTTTTGCAGGCGTTCCAGCAGTTGGCTGACATCGGTCGCTCCGCTATATCTGTATATGAACAGCTTTTGCAGTTGCTTCAATTGTTTGAGTGAATCGATATTTTTTACCTCCGCGTAGTGCATGCTCAAATCCTCAATACGCTGGAGTGGACTGACATCGGCAATCGCCACAACACTGAACGATGCCTTTTTTAGCTTCGGCAATTTGGCAAGCGGCTCCAGATCGAGAGCTTGAAATCCTTGCAGATCAATCTCGGTCTGACGTTGCCATCCCCGTTTTCTTCACTCCTTTTTGAGAAAAAAACAGCCGCCGCAACAAACGCTCTGTGCGACGACTGTGGAGCTGGCTTCATCCTATTCGTTTTGGCTAAATCCATATGTTTCGTACACGTTTTCACAGGGCTTGCCCGGCGTCAATTCCATCGTGCCCGCCGTCAAATTCATCACAATCGAGAATAGCGTGCAGTCTACCATCTCGTCTGACTCGCTTGTTGTTGCTTCCCCGTGACGGCATATTCCTTCGGGGGTTCCGGCGTGATCGCGAAAAATATGTTTGAAGCAGTCGGCATCTATGCTTCCTTGTCTGGCTGCCAGCAGCTTGGAGGTGCGGCCCAACCGCAAATACGTGTCAGCCGCCCCCATGCGGACACAATCCTCTGCCTGCATGCGCTCTCCGACAAAATGATTGGTGTGGACGATATGGCCGTCTGGCGGATAAAACACCTCGTAACGAACCGGGGCAGTCTCGATTCCGACCGTCTCGCCCTCCCGATGGGCGATCAAATAGTTGGCTGCTGTCCCTCGCGGCAGCCTTGTCACTTGGCGAATGGCCTGCGGCAGCGTGCGGCTGTTTAAAATGCCCCGCAAAACGATGTGGATCGGCACTCCGAGCGCTTTTTCATTCGTTCGCAAAAAATTCAGGCACACGCCGATCCCGTCTGCGTTCATGCCGATTTTCCCGACTATTCCCGCTTCGGTGATCATCAAAATGGTTGGGCGCGGCGGCTGCTCGATCTCTACCACGACAAGCCCGGCGCCCACGAGATTGATCCAATCCCAGTTTTGTCCGAGCAGCGTCTCCCGGTTCTGCGTAGCTGGCGCAACAGCCGCGATGCACGTACAACCGTCCGCCTTGTGTGAGGTTGAGGTGTCTCCCAGATTCGTTATAATCTCGCTGCGCACGTTCAACGCCAGCACGTCGAGCAAATCAAGCTCGGCCCCTTCGCTGATGCCCCTGATCTCCTCCATGATTTCCTGATCGTACTGCTCGATCCAGGGGATGAACTGCGCCGCATACGCTGTGGCGTCTTTCCATTGGATCGCGGCTCCCTCGCGAAAAGCACGCTCGTACGCCCGAACGTTGCTCCTGATTTGCTCACTCGCCAGTTGGCCGAATTGCCGCCCGCGCTCGCGCGGCGTACCGCTGATCCGAAAGACAGGAAATCTGTTCATGGACAGTGCTCCCCCTTTTACAAGCTCTTTTCCATATAGTAGCGATCGTTTCCGCTGCCATATTCGGCAATGCGTGTCTCCACAATTTGAAAACCCGCCTTTTGATACAGCGCAACCGCGCCTTTGTTGTCCGGGCTGACCGTCAGGCACACTTTGGCAAATCCATCCTTGCGCAGCCGATCCAGTATTTGCTCCAAGAAAGCAAAGCCGTACCCCAAGCCTTTTTTATCCGAGCGAATCAAATATCCGTACATGTAGGCATGATCCGGGTTGCGAAAATCACGCATCAGCTCGCAGACACCGACAGGCTTCGCATCTCCTTCTTCCTGAAACAGGACGAGGCAGCCGTGTCTCGCCAGTGGGACCAGCACCCATTCGTCGATCGCTCCGTGCACGCCAAACGCTTCCTGCTCCAGCTCCTTCAGCATGGTCAGCTGCTGCTCTGTCAATGTCTCTACAATCGCAAGCGTTGTCGCTCTTGTTGTATGCATAGCGCCGATCTCTCCTTTTCCCTGGACATGAGGGGCGATTTTATGAAACCGTTTCTTGGCGGACTGTCAATTGTGTCAATACGGCTTCGTCAAGCTCCACCCCGAATCCTGGCTTGTCGGACAGCAAAATTTGATTTCCCTGGCAGGTCAAGTTAGCGACGTCTTTGGCAAAAATGAACGGTCCGGCCAGCTCGTTGGAAACAATATTTTTCTTCGCGATCGACAGGTGCGCCCCCGCCGCGCTCCCGATAGACGATTCCGGCATCGACCCGATCTGGCACTCCATCCCGGCCATCTCCGCCTGATGAACCAGCTTGGCCGCTGGGTAAATCCCGCCGCACTTCATCAGCTTGATGTTCACTTTATCGGCTGCTTTTTTCGCGATCACCTCGCGCATTTCGCTCGCTCCCAGTAATCCTTCGTCGACCATGATCGGGATGGATGTCTGTCTGCGAATGTCGGCCAATGCGTCCAGATCGTGGGCGACGACAGGCTGCTCCATCCAGTCAATCCGGCAATCTTCTACTTGCTTGAGAGCCGTCAATGTATTCGTCCGATTTTCCCATCCCTGATTGGCGTCTACCCGCAGTCTTATATCAGGACCGACGGCTTCACGAACGGCACGAATGCGCTCGATGTCCGTCGCCAAGTCGGAGCCTACTTTTATTTTGATCGAGTCAAAGCCATCCGCCACAGCCTGCTTCGCTTCTGCCGCCATCGTTTCAGGCTGCAAAATGCTGAGCACGTACGGAAGAGTGAGCACGCTGTGGTACTTGCCCCCGAGCAACTGATAAACAGGCTGACCTGTCGCTTTTCCCATCAAGTCATAGCACGCCAGGTCAATCGCTGCTTTCGCTGCTGGCGCTTTGTACACGCATTGATCGAGCAAATGGTGAATGCGTTCCAGAGCAAACGGATTTTCTCCGATGATCGCCGGAGCCAGGCTGTGAACGAGCATGGCGTACGTGCTTTCCCATGTCTCCCCCGTCACATGCTGATCCGGCACGGATTCGCCATAGCCGACCAAGCCTTGATCAGTCTCTACTTTTACAATAATGGAAGGCATCTCGTTGTAAGAAGCGTACGCCACAATAAACGGGCGCACCAGCGGCAACGTAATGGCATGTATATGGACAGACGTAATTTTCATGTTCTTCTTACACCTCCGGCTTGGTTAAGGAAACTCTCGGGATTTGCCGGTAACCGACGGAGACGGCTTTTGCCTGTCCATCTGCCTGGTTCGCAAATCCAACGGTCAGCTCGCTGCCATCCATCTGTGCCAGGAAATAATTCTCGGCAATCGGCAGCAGCGGGTACTTTAAGCCTTTTTCATTCGGGAAAAGAGCGGTATGATTCGTCAGCACAAGCGCGCCTTCCTCGACGGTCACACTCACGTTCATCCCTTCGCCGGAAGCATAGTCGCCGACATACGCCTGGAAACGCTCCGGGGATACACAATAATCCTCGTACTTGGTCAAAGGCTCTGCGGCTTCTCTTCCCTCGATCAGGTTCAGCGCAGTCAATGTCAGCTTTTCGACAGGCGTGCCGATTAGATTAGCCAAGACGACTGCTGTCAGCCCTCTTTCCGGGACAATCGCCAGATGCGCCGCCACTCCTTTGATCGCCCCGCCGTGCTTCAACAGCGTGCCCCCGTAATAATTCGGCTCCACCATCAAGCCGTAGCCGTAATGCTTTTTATAGTTGCAGACCACATGCGGAAGCGTCATTTGCCTTACGCTTTCGGCCGACAAAATCCGTTCCTTGCCCACGCATCCTCCCGTGCGGAAAATTTCCGCGTAATTCAACATGTCGCGGACGGTCGAGTTCAAATGTCCCGCAGCCATCACCGCTGGCCCTTCTTCCCAATCAAAGTCGGGGTACACTTCCAGCTTCCCGTGATTGTCCCTTTTGTGATAGATCGTGGTGACCTCCGGGAACCGCGGCAGATCGCCGAGCCAAAAGGTACTGCTTCGCATATCGGCAGGTGCGAGGATGTGCTCCTTGACGTAGACGTCATACGGTTTTCCGCTCACTCGCTCGACAATCGCCCCGAGCAGGGCATAGCACTCGTTCGAGTAGCTGAAATGCTGGCCCGGCTCGCCCAAAAGCTCATATTGCACGTGGGCTAACACCTCCAGCAAATCGGCATGCGTGCGGATCGGCTTTTGCTGCTCCTTTTTGAGAAAACGGTGAATCGGGTTGTCTTCCTCCGGGATCGTATCAAACAAAGAGTTTTTGACGGCAAGCATATCGACAGGCAGCGGCGGGATTCCCGCTGAATGCGTCATGAAATGATGAATCGTCATCCGTTCGGTACACGCCTGATCCGGTGTCCGAAACTCGGGCAAATAAGCGACAACCGGGTCGTGAACGGACAGCTTGCCCGCTTCTTGCAGCTGCATGATCGCCATGCACGTAAACGATTTGGTGACCGAAGCCAGCCCCATGACCGTGTCTGGCGTTATCGCCCATTTGCGCTCCGCATCCCGATAGCCGTATGCTTTTCGGTACAGACTGTCGCCATGTTGATTGATGCCGATGATCACCCCCGGAGCCTGGCTCTCTTGGACCGTCTGTTCGGCGAGCGTCTCGTATGCGCTTACCCAATCTGGTTGATGCATGGTTCACACCTCCTTCGGCAAGCGGACGACGCCTACGGACAGACTCGTTACCTGGCCGCTCTGATCGCGGTGGAACCGGATCGCCTGCTCCTCGATATCTTGTTTCATGACGAAATAATCGTCCCCGATTGGGCGCAAGGCAAGCTGCTTGCCACCCAGGCCGAGCGTCAGCACATCGCTGTCAACCGTCACTGGCAGCTTGCGGTCGACTGTGACCCGATACGTCCCGGTGTACGCCTGCAAATCAGCCGCAGCGACTGGTTGCTCCGCGCCAAAAGGAACAGACGGTGCGTCAGCAGGGCGACCTTCCTGCGTGTTGATGGCAAAATTCAGCAGCTCGACAATCGGTGTCTCCGCCAAATTGGCGATCGCAATCGTTGTAATGCCGCGCTCTGGCAAGATGACCATCTGCGATGCGACTCCTTTCAACCCGCCGCTGTGCTCCAGCTTGGTCGTTCCGTAGTAGTCCGGCGTGACGAACAAGCCGTAGCCGTAATACTGACCGTATCCCATGCGAACATGCGGGTAAGTCATCTGCTCCACGCTCGCTTTGGACAGAATCCGCTCCTCGCCGACCAATCCACCAGTCCGGTATATGTCCATGTAGCGCAGCATGTCGTTGACCGTCGTATTCAAATGGCCGGATGCGAGCACGACTGGCCCTTCCTCCCACTGCGGATCAGGGTACACTTCCGGCCCTCCCTCTTTTTCCGCCAAACGGTAAATCGTCGTCACTTCTTTGTACTTGGACAGCTCCTGCAAGGCAAAGGAGCTATTCGCCATGCCCGCAGGCAGCAAAATGTGGTCGATGATGTACTGCTCGTACGTTTTCCCGCTGACTCGCTCAATGATCGCGCCCAAAAGGGTATAAGCGTCGTTGGAGTAACTGAATTGCGCTCCGGGCGGCCCCAACAGCTGGTAGTCGATGTGGCTCATGACCTCCATGAAGTCTTCGGGGGTGTTCACCCATTTTTGCTGTTCTTTTTTGATTTGCTTGTGAATCGGATGATTCTCGTCTGCAATGTCGACGTCCGGCAGCCCCTTGATCGCCAAATAATCGGTGGGCAGCAGCGGGAATCCGGCTGTATGGGTCATGAAATGATGAATCGTCATCCGCTCGGTGCACGCCTGATCCGGTGTAACAAGCTCCGGCAAGTAGGCCAAAACCGGATCGTGCACCTCCAGTTTTCCAGCCTCTTGCAACTGCATGATCGCCACGCATGTAAACGACTTGGTAATCGAGGCGACACCCATTACCGTGTCAGGCGTAATCTCCCAGTGGCGCTCTTTGTCCCGATAACCGAATCCGCGGCGATACATGCTCTTCCCGTCCTGGTTCAAGCCCACGCATACGCCCGGTACCTGGCACTGGTCGATAATCGGCTGCGCTGCCTGTTCAAATTGCTCTTGCCAATCCATTTTCTCCACCCCGTTCCCTTCTGTTTACGGCTGCACCCAACTGTCTCCCAGCATGATTCCGTAAAGCGAATCGAGCTTGACGCCATGCACCCGCTTGTTTACGGCAAGGAATGTCTTTTCTTCCGAGTAAGGAATCCAGTAGGCTTGTTCCACCGCGATTTTTTGGATCTCTGCAAAAATTTGCTTCCGCTTCTCCTGATCGCCGACAGTGCGGCTCTGTTCGAGCAGCGTATCCAGTTGCTCGTTTTTGATCTGGGCGTGATTCAATCCGCCGATCTGGCTGGAATGCATGAACAAATACAAAATGTCCGGATCAAAGTCGGTGTAGCCGAGCACATTCAAGTCAAACTGTCCTTTTGCCGACAAATCCAGTACGCTGCCCAGCTCCGCGTTTTGCACCTTGATCTCGACGCCGATTTCCTTGAACATGCTTTGCATCAGCGGAATGCTTTGCGAGCTCATTGCTGTGAGCAATTGCAGGCTCAAAGGCTGCCCGTCCTTTTCCCGGATGCCTTGTCCGCTTTCCTTCCATCCGGCCTCTTCCAGCAGCTTTTTGGCTTCCTCGATATTGAACGGGTAGCCGTATGTTTCCACAGCGGGATCGTAGCCGAACATTTTCCGCGGCAATGGCCCGAAAGCACTCTCTCCCTCGCCTTGCAGGTCAGCCTGGATGATCGCTTTTTTGTTCAAGGCCATGTTCAGCGCCTGACGCACACGCAGGTCGCCGAGAATCGGGTTTTCCAGGTTCATTTGAATAAAATTCACCCCCAGCTTCGTCGCTTCCAGCACTGCGAATTTGTCGCTTTGCTTGTACCCGGCTGCTTCCCGCGGCGAGATGGAAGCGATGTCGATCGAGCCGCTTTCCAGCGCGGCAATCGTCGTCTGGGCGTCTTTGATGAATTTGAACACGATTTTGTCCGGCATCGGCGGCCCTTGTGTTTGGACAAAAGGCTCTGCCCACTGGTACGCTTCATTGCGCACGAGCGTGATCGACTCTCCGGTCTTCCAGCTCTCGAATTTCCACGGCCCTACCCCGACCGGGTGCCGTCCATATTCGTTGCCGTATTTTTGCACCGCCTCCATGGACAGCGGCTGCGTCACGTTCGCTTGCACGAAGTAGGACAGCAGCGGAGCAGACGGTTCTTTGAGCTGGATGACGAGTGTCAGCTCATCCGGGGTAGTGATGGAGGCAATCACACTGAGCAGTGGTCCCACTCCTGGCGATGCGGTCTCTGGCGCCATCGCCCGCTCGAACGTCTCTTTGAAAGAAGCAGCCGTCAGCGCCGTGCCATCGTGGAATTTCACCCCCGGACGAATTTTGAAGGTCCAAGTTTTTTGATCGGCGGAGATGTTGTACGACTCCGCCAAATACGGCTTGATTTCGTTTGTTTGCGGATCGAGCGACAGCAGGGAACCGCCAATTAACCTCGACACGACTCCGCTCACGTCCATGTTTGTTTTGTGCACGTCGAGCGTATCCGGCTCTGCCGAAAGCCCCAGCGTAATCGTTCCCCCTGCCTGCGGCGCGCCCTCCGCCTTTGGTCCGGTTGCTTCCGGCGGCTTCGACGGAGTCGCTGACTGGCTGCAACCGATGACAAAGCTGATTAGCATGCAAAAGGTGAACAGGCACCCGATGCACCTGGCAACTGCTTTTCTTTTCCCCACAATGATCCCTCCCTCATGAACAATGGCTATTCGTTTACCCACATATCCTGGATCGTCAACGTTCCCAGCGGATTGGCTTCCACGCCTTGAATGCGGTTGCTTACGACCTGGAACGTTTTTGCCGAATACAGCGGAATCCAGTACGCCTGATCAACGACCAGTTTTTGAATGGCGGCGTACGCTTTCTTTCGCTCACCCGCGTCCGTTGCTGTGGAGCCTTTTTCCAGGAAATAGTCCAGCTCCTTGTTTTTGATGCGGAAAAAGTTCAATCCGCCGATCTGGTTCGAGTTCATGAACAAGTCCAAAATGTTCGGATCGATGCTGCCGTGATCAGTTGCCATCAAGTCAAAAGAGCCTTTCACCGCTTGGGCATGCGCTGTCGCGGATTCGTAATTTTGAATATTCAGTTCTATTCCGATCTCTTTGAACATGCTCTGGATGAGCTGATGACCAGGCTTGGGATCATCGACGATCATCGTGAGGCTGAGTGTTTTGCCGTTCTTTTCGCGGATACCTTGTCCGTTCGGCTTCCAGCCCGCTTCCTCCAAAAGCCGGATCGCCTCTTCCTGGTTGTACTTGTAGCCGTACTGCTCCACCGCCTGATCGTAGCCAAACATCGTGGGCGGGATCGGCCCGTAAACAGGCACGCCTTCTCCCTGCAAATCGGCAATGACGAGCGCTTCCTTGTTGATCGCCAGATTGAGTGCTTTGCGCACCTCCAATTCCCGTAAAATCTCATTCTCCATGTTCATGCCGATGAAGCTCTCCACTGGCTGCATTCCTTCCAGCACGGTGAAGTCTTTGTCGTCCTTGTACTTCTTCACGTCTTTGGCAGGAACGCCGGCAATATCAATCGTGCCGCTGTCCAGTGCAGCGATCAGCGTCTGGTTGTCCTTGATAAATTTGATGACGAGCTTGTCAGGACGGACTGGCCCCTGGTTTTTGACGAACGGGGCTGCCCATTGGTAGTCATCGTTGCGGACAAGCGTGATCGATTCTCCTGTCTTCCAGCTCTCAAACTTCCACGGCCCAACCCCTACAGGATTTCGTCCGAAGTCGCTGCCGAATTTTTGCAGCGCCGCAGGCAAAATCGGCTGCTGATAGCCTGCGTACGACAAGGAACCAAGCAGTGGCGCGGTCGGCTGGTCCAATTGCAGAACCAAAGTTGACTCGTCGGGAGCAGAAATCGAGCGAATCGTGGTCAGCTCCTGTCCGGTTACCGGAGACGCTGTTTTCGGGTCGATGGCCCGTTCCATGCTTTCTTTGAAAATGGCAGCGGTCAGCGGCGTCCCGTCGTGAAACTTCACTCCTTTTCGCAGCTTGAACGTCCACGTTTTCCCGTCCTCCGAGATCGCATACGACTCGGCCAAATGCGGCTTCAGTTCAAACGTGTACGGATCGAGCACCATCAAGGCTCCGCCGAGCAAACCGCCGACAAAATTGCCTGCGGAGAGCGCGGTCTTTTGCGGGTCGAGCGTGTCTGGCTCCACCTGATAACCGATCGTGATGGTGCCGCCCGTTTTCGGAGTTAGGCTGGCTGGCGGTTTTGGCTGTTCCGCACTGCCTTGTTCAACTGGAGCTGTGGCAGAACTGCATCCGACTGCCGACAAAGCGAGTAAACAGACAAGCAACAAATACGACATGCGGCGATCCAAAAGCTTCTGTAGCATGGGTGCCCCCTTTTATGGCCTTGGCCAAATTTTCATTGTCGCTATATAGTCGCTAATTGCCGCTGAGATTTCCCTGTTGAGCTGGCGGACAGGAAACTAGCAGCCTGACAATCGCTCCGGCTTTCGCACATTTCGCATAGGAAAACCGGGGACTGTCGGGTGTACGCTTACTGGTAATTCAACCGATAGACAGCGCGAGGACGTCCTTGTTGATACGGCTGTTCTTCGCCGATGACTTCCACTACCTGGTGGTCGATCAGCTTTTTCAAGGTGCGCTCCGAGCTGCGGCGGCTGATCTGCAAATAATCCGCCAGGTCGGTAGCTGTAAAGCGATTGTCGCGGCGCAGCCTGACATACTGGACGAGCTTGTTGATCGTCGCCACGCTCGACCCTGTTTTCTCGGCGATTTCCAAAATGGTCTTGTTCTCGCTTTTGAGCTGGAACGTCTTCGCCTGGGCGTTGACCGGGCCGATCACTTCTTTTTCATCCGTGACCAAGTAGGCGCTGTTCTCATTCTGCTTCCGGGCGTGGTAAATCGCAATTCGCGCATTCGCCTCCGCTTCCTTCGCCGTCAGGCCAAACCCGAAGCCCATCGTCACTGTTACTTTGCTCAGTTGTTCGACGTTTTCCAACACTTGAACGATCTTGCCGTACTCGATCATTTGCTCGATGCTGCCGCGCGTGCCATATATGATGAACTGATCCATCCCCAGCTTTTGGATCGAAGCATCTGTCTCCTTGACCAGTTCGAGCAGCTCTTGCAGCAAAATGATCGCTGCGTCCTGCATCTGGCTTTCCGTCTCGTAGCTTGCCCGCTCCTGCTGATGAAAAGTCGCGATCCCGACGGCAATTTGCGAGTTTTTGCTGATTTTCAGCTGACCGAATGCGACGGCCTGATTGATCGCGTCCCGGATGTTCTTGTCCGGAACGATCAGCGGCGCACACGGTATGCCCAGCTCGCGCAGCCGAACGTGCACATAGTCAACACCAGTCAACGCGAACTTGCTCTCTTGTTTCTCCCAATGCTCCCGATGAAACCGGATCACTTCCTCGACGTCGAACCTCGTGCCTCCGTCTTCCACAATCTCGCTGTAATCCGTCACATGCCAGGAAGTCGGCTGCAAGTCCAGTTCTTCTGCCACTTTTGCGATATACGCAGCTTTTGGCATGTCGATGGAAATATGCTCCAATCCCCCCTCGACATTGAGCATGGTATGAAACAACGACAGTGAGATCGTGTATTCATCAAAAGGAATGTACACCGCTGGCCATTTTTTTTGCTCGATCTTGTCTCTGGCGAAAAAATACGGCAGCGGCCCGGCAAACAGCAGCACGTCGCAATCGTCAACAAGATCGAGTATAGCTGCACTCTCTTTTGGATTCTGGTACGTATACGATTTCATCTGGATATTCGCGTCTGCGTTGACGTTTTTCAAGATTCTTGGCAGAAATTCTTCCGAAGAGATTGCCGCTATTTTAATGAGCATAAGTCCATTCCCTTTTCTGTCTTATTTCCAGACTTCCCGATAGACTCTGAGGAAGTTTTTCGCCATGATCAGCTCGATTGCCTCGTCCGTATACCCTCTGCTGGCAAGACCGCGCACGATTTCCGGCACCTGGATATGTCCTTTCACGACGTCAAAATCTTTGCGCGTCAGCGAAGTGAGTGCATCCGGCGACTCGTATTTCATAAAAGGCTCGATAATATCGAGGCCGATTCCGACGTGCTCGACCCCGACAAGCTTGGTAATGTGGTCCACGTGGTTCAGCAAATGTTCGAGATCAGACTGTTCATCCCGATCCGCGACAAAAATGTTGACCCCATTCATCCCGATGACTCCGTTCGTGGCAGCAATCGCCTTGATTTGCTCATCGGTCAGATTGCGCATGGAGCTGGCGAGTGCCCGACAGTTGGAATGGGAAGCGATGATCGGCTTTTTCGCGATTTCCACGACATCCCAAAAGCCTTCGTCGTTCAGATGGCTCACATCTATAATCATCCCCATCGCTTCCGCTGCTTCAATCAGCCGCACGCCGAACTCGGTAATCCCGCCTTTTCGCCCTTCACGCACAGGTGTAAAATGACTGCCGTCGCCCACGAAATTGCGCCTGCTCCAGACGAGTCCCAGAAACCGGACCCCCAGCTCGTAAAAGACGCGCAGCATACTCAAATCATTGTACAGCGGCTCCGCCCCTTCCAGCGAGAGGACGAAGCCGACTTTCCCCGCTTTTTTTGCCGTCTCGATATCCGCCACGCTTTTGCATACCATCACTTTGTCCGCAGACTCGTCCGCTTCTGCATGCAGGGCGCTGATTTGCTGCAGCGCTTTGCGCAAGCCCAGCTCAGGCAAAAACTTGCTGTCGATATAAATCGCGGAAACAACCGTCTGTACCCCGCCTGCGATAAAATCCGGCCAATAATCCGCTGCAATGACTTGTTTTCTGCCTAACTCACGCTGAATCGCCACATCCATCAGCAGATCAAAATGAGCATCGATCACATGTGTCATACGCCGTGTCTCTCTCCTTTTCCCAAAGGCTCTCTCATATCTCTACTATTTCAATGCCTCAGGATTGAGCGCTTCCAGCTCAGCCAAGACAAACCGTCCATCTTTGCGAATCAGCCGATCGTCGAACCAAATCTCGCCGCCACCGTACTCGGGACGCTGAATCGAAACCATATCCCAATGAATCGTCGAGTTGTTCCCGTTGGAGGCAGCGTCGTAGCATTGGCCCGGGGTAAAGTGAAAGCTTCCGTCTATTTTTTCATCAAACAAGATGTCGCGCATCGGCTCCCGGATGTAAGGATTGACCCCTAGCGCAAATTCTCCGATGTATCTCGCGCCTTCATCCGTATTCAAAATG
Source organism: Brevibacillus sp. FSL K6-0770 (assembly GCF_038000275.1). Taxonomy (NCBI): domain Bacteria; kingdom Bacillati; phylum Bacillota; class Bacilli; order Caryophanales; family Paenibacillaceae; genus Brevibacillus; species Brevibacillus sp. FSL K6-0770. The sequence continues at coordinate 752,342 of NZ_JBBOBQ010000001.1, read as the reverse complement.
TCTGTCAGCCGCTTCGTATCATTGGCTGTCGCTTGCACGATCTTGCCTTGCGCAAACTCCAGGCGAACATGCTCAAACGTAAAGCCTTGATAAGGAGAAGGCGCATTGAAAGTAATGACGCCGTTCACCGAATCTCGAACCGGGGCTGTGAATACTTCCCCGTCCGGAACGTTTTTGTCGCCAGCACACAGGACAGCAGGTATGCCTTTGATAGAAAAGGCCAGCTCCGTGCCTGGTCCTATTATTTTGACACGGTCTGTTTGTTCCATCAATTCCTTTAGCGGCTGCATCGCCTTCGCCATCCGGGCGTAGTCCATCGTGCAAACGTCGAAGTAAAACTGTTCAAAAGCTTCCGTGCTCGTATTCGCCAACTGCGCCATGGCAGGATGCGGATAGCGGAGATACACCCATTTTTTATGGAGCCGCACTTGCCGTACTTGGCTGGCAAAAGTCGCCGCCAGCTTCATCTGTTCCTCAGGCACATCCGCCAGCTCGTTGATGTTGTGGCCGCCTTCGATGATGATTACCGCGTCCATCTTTTCCATCTGATACCGATCAATCTCCGCCTCGGCCCTGAACTGCTCGGCAGTCCCGCCTAGCAAAAGTTGGCGTTGCACCGTGCGATCCCGCAAGTTTACAAAAGGATGCCCGCCCGCTTGCTGCGCCGCTTTCACCAGTTCCTTGACCATGGACATATCCACTTCAATCGCTTCAATCAGTACGCGGTCTTCCGGCTGTACGCGGGTAGAGTAGTTGACCAGCACATTCGCCAGTCTGGTCAGTCGTGAGTCCAGCATCGTTTCCTGACACCTCCGTCATCTGTAAAATTTTTTTCTTTTGCCTGCCTCATCACCCGTTCCTTTCATAAAGATGACAAGCAACCAGTCGCCCCTCTACCTCTTGTAAAGCAGGAGCGGTCGTCTTGCATATATCCATGCACGCCCAGCAACGCGGATGAAACTTGCAGCCGGTCGGCGGGTTGGACGGCGAAGGCAAATCTCCCTTCAGGAGAATCCGTTCCCTTTTTTCATCGGGATCAGATACCGGAACGGCCGACAGCAGCGATTGCGCATACGGATGCAGCGGTTTGGCAAACAGGTCTTCCTTTTTCGCCAACTCGATCACTTCTCCCAAATACATGACGGCCACTCTGTCCGCGATATGCTCGACCACGCTCAAATCGTGCGAGATGAACAAATAAGTGAGTGAAAGCTGCTCCTGCAAGTCTTGCAGCAAGTTGAGAATCTGGGATTGAATCGACACATCGAGGGCGGAAACCGGCTCGTCGGCGATAATCAGCTTCGGTCTGAGCATCAGCGCGCGGGCAATTCCGATCCGCTGGCGCTGTCCGCCGGAAAATTCATGCGCATACCGCGCCAGTTGCTTTTTGCTCAGACCGACGAGTTCCATCGTGTCTTCGATCAGTGCTTGGCGTAGTTCTTTCGGAATGCCATGGGCGATCAGCGGCTCGGTCAGGATGCTCTTGATCGTCAGCTTGGGATTGAGCGTATCAAACGGATTTTGAAACACCATCTGCATATTGCGTCTGACCTGGTGCATGTCCGCTTTTTTGAAGGGGCGAATGTCTCTGCCTTGAAACACGATTTCGCCTTCGGTTGGTTCAATCAAGCGCAAAATGCATCTGCCCAGCGTCGATTTGCCGCAGCCCGATTCCCCGACGATTCCCAGCGTCTCCCCTTCTGTCACCGTCAAGTTCACACCGTTTACGGCGTGTACGCAGGTCGGCTGTTGCAGCCACCCTTTTCCGGTGAGAAACCGCTTTTGCAAATTTCTCACTTCCAACAGCGGTGTTTTCATGCATTCACCGCCGTTCCCTTGGTGTGCTCCTGATACAGCCAGCAGCGACAATCGGATGCTTGGTCGACAGCCAAAAGTTGCGGATTTTGCTCCAGACAAACTGGCATGGCTTTGTCGCACCTGGGAGCGAAGCGGCAGCCTTGCGGGTACTCCTCCGGGGTCGGCACGCTGCCCGCGATGCTGTACAGGCGCTTTTGCCCTTTGGACCGATGCGGGGTCGACTGGATCAGCCCGATCGTGTACGGATGCTTCGGGTTGCGCAGCAACGTACGGACGTCAGCTGATTCGATGACTTGTCCCGCGTACATGACCATCACCCGGTCACACGTCTCTGCCACCACTCCCAAGTCGTGCGTGATCATAATCAAGGACGTGCCCCGCTCCGTACGGACGTTTTGGATCAGCTGCAAAATTTGCGCCTGAATCGTCACATCCAACGCTGTCGTCGGCTCATCCGCGATCAGCAGCTTGGGGTTACAGGCAATCGCCATCGCGATCATGACGCGCTGCCGCATTCCGCCGGACAAGCGATGCGGGTATTCGTGGTAAATTTCATTGGCGCGCGCAATGCCTACCTGTGTCAGCAGCTCGATCACTTTTTCCTTGGACTGGGCACGCTTCATCCCCTCGTGCTTTTCCAGCCCCTCGCTCATTTGTCTGCCGATGGTCAGGACAGGGTTCAGCGATGTCATCGGCTCCTGAAAAATCATCGCCATTTCTTTGCCGCGAATGTTTTGCATCTCGTGTTCGCTGCACGACAATATTTTTTGCCCGTTCAGCAAAATGCTTCCTTCCGTCTTGCCGTTCTTGCCCAAAAGGCGCATCAGGGACAGGGACGCTACGCTTTTGCCGCACCCCGATTCTCCGACGATGCCCAAAGCCTCGCCTTTTCTGACGTACAGCGAAAGATCGTCTACGACTTTGAAAGCCTTTTCATTTTTCGTAAAAGTAGTTGTCAGGCCGGATACCTCCAGCACATGGGTCATTTTGTCTGCACTCCTTTCCAGCTACAGCACTCGCTGCCTTGATTGCTCCGACTCATGCTTTCGGGTCAAAAATGTCGCGCAAAGCATCTCCGAGCATGTAGACGGTAAAAACAACGACGGTAATCGCGATCCCCGGAAAAGTCGCCAGCCACCAGGCTTCCCGCAAGTAATCTTTGCCTTCGTTCAGCATCGTTCCCCACTCCGGGGTAGGTGGCTGTGCCCCAAGTCCGATAAACCCGAGCGCAGATGTGGACAGAATCGCTCCGCCGATGAACATGGTCGTATACACAATCAGCACGTTGGCGATATTCGGAATCAATTGGTTGATGATGATCCACCAGTTCGAGCTGCCGATGGATCTGCTCGCTTCCACGTACCCGGACTCTTTGATGGACAGCGCTGCTCCGCGGACCAAAATCGAAAACCCGGGAATGGAGGCGATTCCGATCGCAATCATGGCATTTTCCTGGCTTGGCCCCAAGGCTGCGACGATTGCCAGAGCGAGCACAATCCCCGGCAAAGCCAGCAGCACGTCCATGATTCGCATGATCAGATTGTCAAAAAATCCTCCGATGTAGGCGCTGGTCACTCCGATGAGCGTCCCGACCACAAAGGTCATCGCCGACGCCATGACTGCTGCCGTCAGCGTCACCCGCGTGCCGTACAAAAGCCGCGATAAGATGTCTCTGCCGATCGCATCCGTCCCGAGCCAAAACTGTTTCGACGGGCCTTGCATGAAAGCTTCGTAATACGTTTTGGTCGGATCGTGCGGGGCAATCCACGGGCCGATAATCCCGATCACGATAATGCCGAGCATCATCAAAAAGCTGTATTTCGCCTTTTTTCTTTGCATGATTTTGCCGAGCAATTCGAAGCGGGGAAGCTGGCGTTCTTTGCGCCACATGGAGCGAACGGTTACGGCCTTGTTGATCTCGCTCATGTCATGCACCCTCCCTTTTGGCGGAAAAATTGATCCGGGGATCGAGCAGAGCGTACAAGACGTCAATTACAATCACGACAACGACGTAAATCGCTCCGATGAACAATGTCGTTCCCTGGATCATCGGAAAGTCCCGGGAGCTGATCGCCTGGATGGCCAGAGTGCCGATTCCCGGCCAATTGAAAACTTGCTCCACGATGACGGCTCCACCCAACAGGCCCGCAAACTCCAGGCCAATGACGGCGACAATCGGGATCATCACATTGCGAAAAGCGTGGCGGAGCAAAATGATTCGTTCCCCCATGCCTTTTGCCCGGGCGGTTCGGATGTAGTCGTTGGACAAAATTTCTACCATCCCCGCGCGAGTAAGCCTGCTGAGTGCTGTCGCCATCAAGGTGCCGAGCGTGAGGGCAGGCAGCACGATATCCAGCAATCCGGTTCCGCCCGCAATCGGAAACCAGCCCAAATGCACCGATAAGACGAGGATGACGAGCAACCCCAGCCAAAAACCGGGCAACGCCATGCCCAAGGTGGAAAACATCATGATCATCCCGTCGATAAACGTGTCCTTAAATCTCGCGGCAATCACACCCAGCCCCACTCCGACGATCACGGCAACGCCCAGGCTTGCCACTGCCATTTTCGCCGTTGCCGGAAAGCGTTCGGCGATCTCGGTACTGACCGGCCTGCCCGTTTTGAGCGAAGTGCCCAAGTCTCCTTGAATCAAGCCGGATGCATAGCTGACATACTGGGAGACGAGCGGCTTGTTCAGCCCAAGCTCTTCGCGCAAGGCTTCGATTTGCTCCACTGTCGCCCGCTGTCCAAGCATAATTCGCACCGGATCGCCCGGGATGAAATGGATGAGCATGAAGGTAAACACCGAAAGTCCAAAAAGAACGACGACGCCAGACATCAATCGTTTGAGAATAAATTGCGTCATGAGGCAGGCACCTGGTTACAAAGATAGATGAGATAACTGCCGTTTTGCTTGCCGGCAAGCAGTGAGCCAAGCCCGACTTTTTTGCCATGCATTCTGGTGATCGACACGTTCCGCCCCTCCCTGTTTGTTTTTCAGCGACATTTGTCGTTATATAGTCGCTATTCATTTGAGTATCAGTCTATTCTAAATTGATAGAAAGTTCAATATGTGATTTTGATTTTTTCTGATAGTGGTGGGAACTAGGCGGGCAGCCTGTGGGCGGACAAGTATTGCCAATCAGCTTTTTCATCTTCAGGCAAAAAAGAGAAAACCCGCTTTCTCCTGCATGGCAGAAAGCGGGTTTTTATGCGTGATTAGTCCCAATTCGGCAAGTTCACGTCTTCGTCTTTTATCAAAATTTCTTGGTATTTCACGATCTTATTGTTCGCGTCAACCTCGAACAAAATGAACCACATGCCGGGCACTCCGCGGAACTCCCCTGACTCGTGCAGCTGTTTCGCATCATCTGGAACGGCATCGCCAGCTTTGTACTTATCAGTTGGCTGTCTGTCCGACATCGTGTTCAAGTAGCGCACGTTGTTAAAATCAATTGCGGAAGGCAGAACAACTTTGGAGAAGTACTCATCTGACGAAGCTTCCAAATGGGCACCAAGCTCTGGCAAAGGGGTTGGTGTGCCTGGGTCGGTCGGCGTGCCTGGATCAGTCGGCGTTCCCGGATCAGTCGGCGTTCCCGGATCAGTCGGCGTGCCCGGATCAGTCGGCGTTCCCGGATCAGTCGGCGTACCTGGATCAGTCGGCGTTCCCGGATCAGTCGGCGTGCCCGGATCAGTCGGCGTTCCCGGATCAGTCGGCGTTCCCGGATCAGTCGGGGTGCCTGGATCAGTCGGGGTTCCCGGATCGGTTGGCGTGCCTGGGTCAGTCGGCGTGCCTGGATCGGTCGGCGTTCCGGCGTTTTCCACCGTTACGGCCAGATGCTTCTCGCCCGCTTCTCTCGCTTCGAACATCAGCGAATTTGCGGAAATCGCGACGTGATAGATGCTGTTCAATTCGAAATCGTCAGCGACTGCCTGTCTGATTTTTTCCGCAACCTGCTCAGCGCTGTCGTTTGCCTGTACGGCAACGGCAAGTTTTTTATCAACTTGGCCGTCCGCAATGTGCAGGATGACCTTCCCTGTAACGGCAGCTCCTGTGGTCACTCTAACCCGGAAGATCGCATTTTCGCCCTTATGCCCGTAGTGCCCTTCTCTTACTGTGGTGAACGAACCCCACGTCAAGCCTTCTACAGCCGAGCCGGAGCCATTTTCCACCACGCTCATCAGCACAGTCGCTTCATCGCCAGCGCCTGGCATTTGCTTGATGATGATTCCCGCCGGATCAGAAGACATGATTACTTGGTAGTTGTTTCCTTCCGGGTGATGTTTAAGCGCTGCTGTCAACACGGATGCCACTTCCGAAAGCATTTGCTCTGTGTCCCATCCGACATACAGCTTCATGTTCAAAGGTAGTTTACGATTCAAGTAATCAATCGTGTTTACATCCGTTCCGTTGATCGACATGTTCAGTACGAGCAGTGCGGTTCCCGGGCCGTTGATCGGCTGTCCGTTTGCTCCTGTAACCGTGCCGGAAAGCGGCAGGAAGTATTCTCCGAGAACTTCCGTTGTCGCCTCTCCTTCCTGTCTGGTCACCACATCTGACAGAACCACCCCTGTGCTGTCCGCAAGTGCAACCTCTGCGTCTACATGAACCGTTGCTTCAACATGCACAGACTGATTTGCCTTAACCCCTGTCGGCAAGTTCAAAAGGCTGCCTGTCACGGTTACATTTTGTGCATTTTTATCTTGTTTTTGGTAATTGACCGATTGCAAATCCCACTTCACGTCAGCCTGAATCGTGCTGTTGTCCGTCAGGTTTACCGTTACATGTGTCGGCAGATTGAAGCCTTTTTCTGTTGCGTTCGTCCCGTTGGCAATGCCGCTGATGGAAACCGAATCGACACTCTCTACATAACGAACTGCTTGAACCGTAACATTTGCCGTCGCAGTCTGATTGTTCTCCGCTACTCCTGGCGGAAGGTTTACCAGCGTACCTGTCACGACTACCGATTGCTCTTGCTCATCTGAATCATTGTAGGTCGATCCCGCTACATCCCATGTTACGTCTACTTTCGCGTTTTTGCCGTCCTGCAAAGTTACATCCACCTGTTTCGGCAAGTAAGCGGCCAAATACGTTTTGCTGATTCCGCCCGGTACATTCGCAACAGTTACAGTCGCTACATTGGTAATCGGCACGGCATCTCCAGTCGCAACGGTAGCCTTCGCTTTCAGTGTGCTGCCTGGAACAATTCCATCCGGAATGTTCGTCAGGTTGCCTTCGACCTCGAACATCTGCGCTGTTGCTTTGGCAGGATCATAGGTTGTGCTTGCTACGTCCCACTGAACAGGCACTGCTACTTTTTTGCCCCCGGACAACACGACTTCAACGGTTTCCGGCAAGCCCAATGCTTTTGCCGTTTTCGCCGTTCCGCTCAGTACACCTGTGAGTTGGACTGGCGTAATGCTTTCGATTTCCCGTGCGGCATTGACAGAAATTTGGATTTCCGCCTCGACATTTTGGTCGTTCTTGATCCCGCGCGGCAATCCGTAGCGATCTCCCAGACGGCCTTTGATCGTGACAACATGGGCTGCCAGGTTTTGTGGATCATAATCGCCTTGCTGCCATGTAACACCCACGTTTTGGGTACTGTTATCACTGAGCGTAACCGTTACTTCATTCGGAAGACCAAGCTGATAGAAGTTAGTTCCGTTTTCAACGTTCGTCTTCATCGGCACGGAAGCTACGCTCATGACTTGCATCGCACCCTCAACCGTGATTTTCGCCTGTGCTTTGAGGTTTTGCGCGTTTTTCACACCTGTTGGCAGCTCTGCGCTCCAAGAACTTCCTCGCAGAGTACCTACGGCTGTAAAGGTCTGTTTGCTGGACAAATCAGGATCGTACGCGCTAAAGTCCCAACGCACATACAATTCTGCTTTTGTTCCATCGCTCAAGGTCACTTCTACCCAGCTCGGAAGCTCGAAGTTATAGGCAGGGGTGTGGTTTTCGTACGATTTTTCCGCAACCTCTGGTACGCTAACGATCGTTTTATCCGTGTTCGGTACTGGCTGTCCTTTGGAAGCTGCATCAATTTTTGCTGTTTGCGCATCAATGCGAGCTTGCCACTCGGCAATGGTTGTGGCTTGCGCCATTGTTTGCTTCGCTGCATCCAGTGCCGCTTGCGCTGCCTGTCCGCCATCCTGAACCGCCTTCTGAATGTCTTCCGCGGTAGCGAGTGCGAGCGATTCGTATGCTTCGACTGCCGTTTTCACCAGAGCGAGCTTGTCCAAAGCTGTTTTCAGATCGTTCAGGGAGTGCGCTCCCATTTGGATGCTTCCCAGATCGACATTCGGCGTTGCCGTCAGCTTCTCGATGAGTGCCAGCAGTTCATTTGCGTCTTGGTTTGCAAATGTCAGGCTGCTTGTACCCAGACTCAGCTCTCCCAATGCGCCGCGAATGTCCAGCTTGGCATCTGTTACCGTGCTTCCAACTTCCAGCTTGCCGACTTTCGCCCCAGTATCGAGCTGGACAAACGAGTTGCCGTTGACCACAACATCCCCTGCGATCGTTCCTTGCAGCTTGATCGGTTGCTGCGTGGAACCGGACATGATTTCCAGTCGCTGAACGGAAGAGTTCGGGTCCACTTTCACGCTGCCGCCATCCGGGTCCGTAATCGTGATTTGCTGGATCGCGCTTCCGGCTCCTCGTACATCGAGCGTTCCCACCGCAACGTTTTGCACTTGCACGCCGTTTACTTTGACGTTTTGCAAAATGACCGTAGCATTCTTCGCATCAACAACCAGACTGCCGTTGCTTCCGCCCGTTCCGCGAATATCGAGATTTTGCAGAGTAATGGTGCCTGCTGCGTTCGTGCTGATGCCAATGTTTCCGTTCACTGTAGTCAAACCGCTGTTAGGCCCATATGAACCGAAGCTGGAAAGCTGGAACGATTTGTTGAATGTGCCTGCGGCTTTGTTCGGCGCAAGCTCGCTGTTCGGATCAACCGGGATGGTTGGCGTAGTCGGAGTCGTTGGCGAAATGACCGCATCCAAAAATTGAACTGCAAACGAATCGGTAGTCAAATCACGGGACGCGCCGCTCACTTTTTCTTTCGCTACGGTTACTTTGAGCTGGGAAACGCTATCGCCAGCTGTGTGTCGCTCTGCTTTTCCCGTGAAGCTGATGCGCAGCTTCTGGTCATCTACGCGGACAACATTCGCTTTCAAGCCAGCAGGGAGCTTCGCTACCGTCACATCTTCGTTTGCAATATCTTGTGCAAACGTTCCAGCTGTCAATGTTACTTCCAACTGTTCAGCAATTTGCCCGTCATTGGACGCGGACTCTGTCACGCGAGATTGGCCCAGCACCAGCTGCGGTCTTTTTCCTGCGCTCACTTCAATCGCGATCGTAGCAGAGACTCCCGCGATCGTCGCCGTGACTTCCGTTGTTCCGGCTGCCTTCGCTGTAACGGCACCGTTTTCGCTAATCGTCGCTACCGCGTCGTCCGCGATTTTCCAGTTCACGTCGTTTCCGCTCACAACCCGACCCGAACGATCGGTTGCCACAGCCCACAACGCAAGGGAGCGATCCTCGGCATCACTGTCATGCAAAATCGCGTCGTGGCCAAAGTGCATGATTTCTACTTTTTGCGGCTTCGTGCCTGTTCTTGCCACCGTAAATGGCTTCGCGCTGGCCTCGTAATCTTTATAGGTTACAGCCATACCTACTTCCTGATCTCTTTTGGCAGGTTCAATCGGCTCGAATACTAGCGTAGCGGTCTGTGTTTCCTCGTTCCAGTCTACCCGGGAGACGGACACATTTTTCTGTTTCTTGTTAATCGTGGTCGCAAGCGTAAAATTATCGGCAGATGGCATGCTGTCAGCAGCATCATGCACTTTCATGGAGACAAATCCATTGGCCGCTTCCAGATTCGTCACCAATGCATCCCCCGGCGTTACCTCCAGCTTGAGCGAAGCGGTTTTCTTGCCGGATGTCGCTGTAATATTTACCGTTCCCACACCTACCGCGCGCACATTTCCTTTTCTGTCAACGACAGCGATCTTCTCGTTGCCCGATTTCCAGACAACAGACGGATCTTTCACTTGTCGGCCAGCTTTATCTCTGGCAACAGCCACCAAAGACATGCGGTCATCTTCGGTTCCAAGTGCCAGTTCGGCGTCTGCCCCGATGTACTCGACGGACAAACTCTCCATGCGCTCTTGCCTGCGGGCCAGCTCATAGCTGGTTGTCACGGATTCATTGCCTTTGTAGGAAATAGCGATATCTACTTTTTGTTCCTTCGTGGAAAAAGCAAGCGGACTGAAGGAGATCAGCGCAGTGGATGTCTGCTCATCCCAGGCAAATTTGGTTACCTTCACTGTTTTTTGCCGTTTGCCGTTCACGTCCAGTGCCAGACTGAAATCGCCTTGCACAGGTTTTTTCTCCTGTTTGCCCGTGAATGCAACCTTGATCAGACCGTTTACCGCTGACGCAGAAGCAATCGCGAACGGCTTCTCACTGGAACTGGGCGCAACGTGAGACTCTACAGCACTTGCATACGTCTGGGCACTCTTCGACATGCCAAACGCAGTTACTGGTGACAGTGGCGCAACTGCCGACAGGAGGAAGCCTGTCGAGATCGCCACGTGACAAATCGTTTTCTTTTTCATTTCTACTGCTCCTTTTTCATAAATAATGATCAAAAATGAACATATAACGATAATCATTATCAATAATGCCGCAAAAAAACAGGGCTCGCAGCGCGTATCCCTGTCATTTACTGAAAATGATAATCCTTCTCAATTACAGGCATGAATCATTATGCTCCTGTCCTCAACATCCGTCAAGAAATATTTTACATGTAAATTTTTTGCTTTCGAAAAGTCTTTCTTGACAAATATATTGACCTTGTATAAAAATTTGGATGTCCCGCGTGAATGATAATACTTTTCAACTACGGCAATTTTTTCAAATTCATGCCGGGGTGATTTTTTTGAAGCAGTCAGCAGCGCTGTTCAAGCTGTACGCGTTTCCGTATCTCGTTCTATTGATGCGTATTTTATTCGGAGTAGGCTGGTTTTTGGCCGGGTTGACCAAAATTACGGAAAAATCCTGGTACTCCAAGCCAGGCATATTTCTTCACGACTATCTGGTTCAGGCCGCACAAAAACCGCAAACGCCCGATTTTTACAAAGTTTTTATCAATGAAATTGCCCTGAATCACGTCATGTTTCTCAACTACGTCATTCCGGTCGTTCAGATTGCCATCGGCATCTTGTTAATGGTCGGTTTGTTTATCAAACAAGATATTCTCTTTTGTCTGTTCATGCATATCAACTTTATTTTGTCAGGAAATATGAATCTGACCAGTCTCGTGCTCTACACCAGCGCCTTCGGTTTGTTGCTGTGCCGAAGCTACACGTATGCGTACAGTCTCGATCGGGCTTTTGGCCGGGCACCATCTGAACGCGAAAAAGACCCCGCGCTTTTCCTGTCTCATCATCCATAATCTCGAAGCTTAAGGCACAAAAAAGCCCCGCTCTGTCCTAGGCATCTGCTCTAGGCAAGAACGGGGCTATTCAGTCATGCTTGATATGCTATCTCGTCGTCGTGAACCAGCCAAAATGCACGTGCTCACTGGCGTAATAATCGGTCTGTCCCTGGAAATAGCGCTGCTGGATCACTGCTGGACTGGCATGCTCGTGGAGGGAAAAACCGAAGCGGGAAAGATCGCGTGCAAGCTCCTCCGGGTCGAAGCTCGTCTGGAACGGCTCGCCGATTTTTCGCAATTCAGCCTGCATAATCAGCTCTGTATTGGTGGGAGTGAAGTAATCAAAAATGACCGAGCTGCCCGCAGGTGTCGTCTCGGCTATAGAGCCCAGTGTCGCAAGCACTTCGTCTCGTGACAGGTACATCGTGACCCCAAGCCAGCTAACAACCGTCTTCTTTTGCGGATCATATGCTGTACGGCGAAGCGCTTCTGCCAGGCTTTCTTTGGCAAAATTCACTGGAACGAAATGCAGCTGAGGAGAAATCTCCCACCCCAGTTCAGCCAGCCGTTCCTGTTTGAAAGCTTGCGTCGCCGGATGATCGACTTCGAACAAGTGAAGCTTCTCCAGCAGTTCTGGACGTCGGAAAGCAAACGTGTCCAGCCCTGCACCCAGGATCACGTACTGCTCTGCTCCTTGCTCTACAGCCTGCTCCAAAATCTCCTCCGTATACCGTGCCCGGCTGACCACCTGAGGCAAGCCCATTGCTTGCAGCAGGGCAGGCAGCGTAGTCATTTCCCCGGCGCCCGCTCCTGATGTGAGACCGCTCGCAAAGCCTTGCTCGATAAGTGTACGGCGTTCCTCCGGGATCAGAGCCAGAGCCAGAAAATCGTCAAAAATTTTAGGAGTCTCGTTCATGGCGTGGTAACCGCGAATGTAGGCAGAGATGATTGCAGTCAGGCTTACCTGGTTTTCTTTCATCAGACATCCTCCCTTTTGCCAATCAGGTTTGTATGCTTCAAGGAGGAGTATAGCAGGGATGGGGATATAATCAATGTTTTAAATATTAAATTATATCATAAATATATTTTTATGTCAAGATGACTTATTTGTCCGTTTGTTGACATTTTTTCGTTTTGTCGCTGTAAAAAGCGGGTGATCGTGCTGGGCGTTAGGGCTACGTTCATGAAACAGCTTTGCTGAATCATCCGTCCTCTCCCAAAAAATGGGGCTTCCCACTAAGGGCAGCCCCATTTCTCGTTTCTCGTTACATTGTCCAAACGTCCCGTTTACTTCTCGCTTGTATCTGCGAGTTGCTCCGTGCCGTCTGCGGTCTGGTATGCGGCATGTGGCATGGTGGCCTCCGCAATCTCAGCAAAAGCCCAATGCGTCTGTGGAACGTCTTTCCAGATCATCTTCGTCATGCCTTCAAGCGGTCCCCTGCCCGTTACGCGATTGAACAGAGCCGTTGCTTCCGCACGAGTCAGTCCCTGATCTGGATGGAATAATCCATCGACATATCCTTTCATGATGCCTTGCTCGACAACAGCAGCAACCTGCCATACGGCCCAATGACCTTGTACATCTGCAAAAGGCAGATCCCTTTTGATCGTATACAAGTTTTTCCACTTGGCGATAATACTTGCCATTTGCGCGCGTGTCACAATTGCCTCCGGATGGAACAAACCATTGGCGTCTCCACTCATCAATCCGGCATCGCGCACCTTTTGAATCGATGCTGCAGCCCAGTGGCCAGCTTTTACATCTGCAAATACGCCGCTCTCTTGTGGAACAGATTGACCTGTCTCTTGCAGGAAAGACGCTAACATCGCAGCCATTTCCGCACGAGTCAAGATTCGGTTTGGCTGGAATGTCCCGTTCGGGTAGCCGACCATATACGCCGGATGTTCTACATACAACTGTTTGCCTTTCAAGGAGAGAATCGTGAACGTGCTGAACTTGCTGATTTCAATCTCGATACCGACAGGCTTTCCGTTTTCGTCGTAACGAATGGTTCCTGTCTTCAGCTCCTTCTCATCGTCCGCATGCTCTACAAAAACGGCAAGTGTAGAGAGGAAAGCCTGCAAATCATCCGGATTTTTCGGCAGCTCGACATCCTCCAACGGGAAAGTGACACGCGTTCGGTGGTTGCTGTAGTTGGTTTCAATAGTCATCGGCTTGCCCACGACTTGTACTTGCTGTCCACCCGTTGCTCGTTGCACGATCTCGTCGTCGATCGTTTGCTGTGCTATCTCTTTTTTGTCTTGTGAATTGGTAATCGGTACAATCCGGAAATACAGCTTGTCTGACAACATCGCCAAAGTTTCTCTTGGAATGGTAATGACGACATCTTTTGTGCGAATCTCAAGCGCAACCCGCTGCTGCTTGATCAGCTCAAGGGCATTTGTCGGCACTGTTACCAAGATTTCATCAGCCGGACTGCCCGGGAGATCATCAATCGCAATTCGAATGATGTCTTTTTTGTTTTGCTCTGCTCTTTGCAAAATGGCTTTGGCTGTTTCCTGATGCAGGACGACTTCGTCTGCTTTTTTGTTTTTGGAGGTGGTAGTGCGTACGATTTCAAGCGGCTCGAACACAATTCCTTCGTTACCTGCCTCGACTTTGACAGTTCGCGTCTGGTCCTGTGGAGTTGTTTCCGGTTGCTTGCGCCGCTCCTCTTTATCTTTTTTGTCATCGTCACGCTCTCTGTCCCGCGTCGCTGCCCTGACAGTCACTTTGACGCTGGCCCCCAAACGCTCCGGATTTTCTACATCATCCGGCAGGTTGGCCAAAATCCCTTCCACGGTGAAACGCTGCTTTTCCTCGCTGTCAGGATCATAGTCGGCGCTGTCGACATCCCAGCTGACTTGGACTTCAAGTGTGCTATCATCATCCAACGTTACCCTGACCTCTTCGGGGAGTCCCAAAGCAGAGGCTGTTTTTCTTGTGCCGTTTTTTACATCATCGATCGCTTCCGGGTTTCGGACTTTGACGATTTTGCGGACCTGCTCATTTTCAGCACGGACTCGCACCTGAATGCTGGCTGTGAGATCTTTGCTGTTGGTTACCCCTTTTGGCAGCTTCACCAATTCTCCTGTTACGGTAAAGCTTTGACTTTCCTTGCTTTCGGGATCGTAATCAGCTTCAGAGACAGCCCAATCGACGCTGACAGAAAGCTTGCTGTCGTCATCGAGCGTCACTTCGACCCGCTCAGGCAGTCCCAACGCTTCTGCCGTTTTCGGCGTCCCATTGGAAAGGCCCGTGATTGGCGCCAGTTCAGCCACGCGGACAATATCGGTTTCTTTTGCCGAGTCTGCTAAAACGGTCACCTGAATGCTGGCTGTCAAGTTTTGCGGGTTGGTAATGCCGCCTGGCAGATGAACCAGGTTGCCTTGAACGGTAAACGTCTGCTTTTCTTTGCTGTCAGGATCGTATGAGGCATCCGCTACCATCCAGTCCACATCTACTTCGATCGTTGCACCGCTATTCAACGTCACTTCTACCTGCGAAGGCAAGCCTAGCGCGGAGGCTGTTTTCGCCGTGCCGTTTGGCAAGCCAGTTATCGCCGGAGCCGGTTTGACATTGGTCACCACGATGCTTGGTACGTAGATGGAGTAAGATTCTGTCATGACCGAGCTGTCTGTCATGCCTGGCTTTGTTGCCATGGCTTTGATCGTGAGTGCGCTGTTTACAGGAATTGCTGTGCTGTAAACGTCGCTGCTTGCTGTCGGTGTGCTGCCGTCTGTTGTGTAATAGATGGTCGCTCCCGGCGTGGTAGTTTTCAGAGTGACAGGGGTTCCCGGTGTGACCATTCCACTGCCTGGTGCTGCCGTTGGCGTCGCTACTTGCGGTTGCGGCAACGGGGTTATGGTATAGCTTTCGCTCATTACTGTGCTGTCCGTCATGCCTGCTTTCACGGCAATTGCTTTGATGGTCATCGCACTGTTGACCGGAATGGCTGAGTTGTTGTACACATTGCTGCTTGTTGTTGGCGTGTTGCCGTCTGTCGTGTAGTAGATCGTCGCTCCTGGTGTGGTTGTACTCAACGCGACCATCGTTCCTGATGGGACTGCCCCTCCGCTTGGCGCTGCTGTCGGGGTCGCTACTTGCGGTTGCGGCAACGGGGTTATGGTGTAGCTTTCGCTCATTACCGTGCTGTCCGTCATGCCTGCCAAGACGGCAATGGCTTTGATTGTAACCGCTCCGGTAATCGGGATAGGCGTACTGTATACGTTGCTGCTTGTTGTTGGCGTGTTGCCGTCTGTCGTGTAGTAGATCGTCGCTCCTGGTGTGGTTGTTTGCAACGTGACAGGAGTTCCCACTAGGACAGCTCCACTGCTTGGTGTTGCCGTTGGTGTCGCTACTTGCGGTTGCGGCAACGGGGTTATGGTGTAGCTTTCGCTCATTACCGTGCTGTCCGTCATGCCTGCCAAGACAGCGAATGCCTTGATTGTTACCGCACTGTTAATCGGAATGGCTGTGCTATACACGTTGCTGCTTGTGGTTGGCGTGTTGCCGTCTGTTGTGTAGTAGATCGTCGCTCCTGGTGTCGTTGTACTCAACGCGACTGTCGTTCCTACTGGGACTGCCCCTCCGCTTGGCGCTGCCGCCGGGGTCGCTACTTGCGGTTGCGGTAACGGGGTTATGGTGTAGCTTTCGCTCATCACCGCACTGTCCGTCATGCCTGCCAAGACGGCAATGGCTTTGATTGTAACTGCTCCAGTAATCGGGATCGGCGTACTGTATACGTTGCTGCTTGTTGTTGGCGTGTTGCCGTCTGTCGTGTAGTAGATCGTCGCTCCTGGTGTGGTCGTTTGCAGTGTGACAGGGGTTCCTGCTAGGATAGCTCCACTGCTTGGTGTTGCGGTCGGAGCCGCTACTTGCGGCAGTGGCAATATCGTGTAGCTCTCGCTCATCACTGTACTGTCCGTCATGCCTCCGAGAACCGCTATTGCTTTGATCGTGACTGCACTGTTAATCGGAATAGGTGTGCTATATACGTTACTGCTTGTTGTTGGTGTGTTGCCGTCTGTTGTGTAGTAGATCGTCGCTCCCGGTGTGGTCGTTTGCAATGTGACAGGAGTTCCCACTAGGACAGCTCCACTGCTTGGTGTTGCGGTCGGAGTCGCTACTTGCGGCAGTGGCAATATCGTGTAGCTCTCACTCATAACCGTACTGTCGGTCATGCCTGCCAAGACGGCAATCGCCTTAATCGTCATCGCGCTGTTGACCGGAATCGGTGTGCTGTACACGGGGCTACTTCCTGTCGGGGCATTTCCATCTGTAGTGTAGTGAATGGTAGCTCCTGCTGTATTCGTACTTAAAACTACTGTCGTTCCCGCTGCTACAGCTCCGCCTGTCGGATTCGCCGTTGGCTGTTCTGCCTGCGGCATGACGGTATAACTCTCGCTCATTACTGTACTGTCTGTCATGCCTGCCTTCACGGCAATCGCCTTTATCGTCATCGCACTGTTGATAGGAATCGGTGTGCTGTACACGGGGCTACTTCCTGTCGGGGCATTTCCATCTGTGGTGTAGTGAATCGTGGCTCCTGCTGTATTCGTACTCAACGCAACCGTCGTTCCTGCTGCTACAGCTCCACCTGTCGGATTCGCCGTTGGCTGTTCTGCCTGCGGCATGATGGTATAACTCTCGCTCATTACTGTACTGTCCGTCATGCCTGCCTTCACGGCAATCGCCTTTATCGTCATCGCACTGTTGATAGGAATCGGTGTGCTGTACACGGGGCTACTTCCTGTCGGGGCATTTCCATCTGTGGTGTAGTGAATCGTGGCTCCTGCTGTATTCGTACTCAACGCAACCGTCGTTCCTGCTGCTACTGCTCCACCTGTCGGATTCGCCGTTGGCTGTTCTACCTGCGGCATGATGGTATAACTCTCGCTCATCACTAAGCTGTCCGTCATGCCCGCTTTCACCGCAATGGCCTTAATCGTCATCGCACTGTTGACCGGAATCGGTGTGCTGTACACGGGGCTACTTCCTGTTGGGGCATTTCCATCTGTAGTGTAGTGAATCGTGGCTCCTGCTGTATTCGTACTCAACGCAACCGTCGTTCCTGCTGCTACTGCTCCGCTTGTCGGGTTCGCTGTTGGTTTTTCTACCTGCGGCATGATGGTATAGCTCTCACTCATGACTGCACTGTCCGTCATGTCTGCCTTCACGGCAATCGCCTTTATCGTCATCGCACTGTTGATAGGAATCGGTGTGCTGTACACGGGGCTACTTCCTGTTGGGGCATTTCCATCTGTGGTGTAGTGAATCGTGGCTCCTGCTGTATTCGTACTCAACGTAACTGTCGTTCCTGCCGCTACTGCTCCGCCTGCCGGATTCGCTGTTGGCTTTTCTGCCTGGGGTTTAATGGTGTAACTCTCACTCATAACCTCACTGTCCGTCATGCCTGCTTTCACGGCAATGGCTTTAATCGTCACCGCACTGTTGATGGGAATCGGTGTGCTGTACACGGGGCTGCTTCCTGTCGGGGCATTTCCATCTGTGGTGTAGTGAATCGTGGCTCCTGCTGTATTCGTACTCAACGTAACTGTCGTCCCTGCCGCTACTTCTCCGCCTGCCGGATTCGCTGTCGGCTTTTGCGCTTGGCTGCTAATCGGAGCATTTCCTACCAAAAGTAATCCTGAAGCTCCTGAAGCCACTACCTTGCCATTTCCAATCTTCACGGCCGATACTGCTTTGCTTCCACCTGTATTTTCTACCGACCAAGTGGAGCCATCTGGCGAGCTGATTACGGTCTGATTCGTTCCGCCTGCAAAAAAATGACCTTCACCAAAAGTTACAGTTGAATAGGAAATCCCGCCTATGCCTGTTGGCGCTGTCTTTTGTGTCCAGTTGACCCCATCATCAGAAGCATACAGGTAGTTTGATGCACCTACGGCAACAAATACTCCATTTCCATATGCTATCCCATAGAGTTGCTGCGTCGGGCTAGCAGTGTTCACCTTTTGCCATGTTTCTCCATCGTTAGAAGAATAAATGCTACCTAGCTCTTTTCCCACAGCCACAAACTTTCCTTCACCGTATGTAACCGAGTTGAATCCAGCGGTTCCTGTCGCTGTATGCTGCGTCCATGTCTCTCCATCAGTTGAAACAAGAACAATTGCTGAGCTATTCGCAACAGTAACTACTTTCCCCCCATCACTGGCAATTTCAGCGAATGTGACTGTTTTCCCATCCCCAGCCTTCCGCTCTACCCAATTGCCAGCTACTTTTGGGTCTAAACCGTCATTAAGAGTATAGATTTCTCTATTCGAACATGCCGCTATCCATTTCGTTTTAAAATGATAGGTAGCATTGACAGCGCAATCTAATGGAGCTGCTGCCTTCGACCATGTCGTTCCGTTTGTGGATGAAGAGTAGTCCCTCGTTAAAGCAAATGCCAACCATGTGCCATCGTGGTAACCAAGCTTCAAACTCGAACTCCCCCCCAACCCTGTGTTAGTTGTGCTAACCTCTGTCCATGACCCGGCAGACGCCGTGGAAACCAGGGAACCGAATTGCATAGAGGTAAAAATTAACAGGATAGCCAGTATCATTTTGGATAAAGTCCGTATTTTACGATAGTTGTCTCTCATACTCCCTCCCCTTCCCTACTAAACTTGAAACTTGCTCAACCCTATAATTCCACTAGAAAAAGACCTGATTGCAATTGAAACATTTCATTCTCCGAGATTTTTACTACCCATGCACTAGCATTGCTTTTTTTCACCAAAAACCTCCCTATCAAAAAATAAAGGCAACATCGTGGCCGATGAAAGGCAGGACTTTTTTCCTCGCCTTCATTCATGATGCTTTGCCTGGGCATTTCAAACACACTTCCATAAGTGCCTTGAACAGATGTACAACCATTATATCTTTGTCCGAGCCACTTTTCGACAGAAAATCCGATAAATTCAGTATAAAGTTCATACTCCGTTCAAAAAACGCAGAACCCTAATATTACAAAATTCATCATTTTTTTCATTTCTCTCTTCCCTATCCCTTCAAAGTTATGCTACTTTTGAAAGGTAGATTATGGTTACTTTAGACCTAAATACTCACACTTAGTTTCTTCACAAACTATTTCTTCATCTCATGTTCCCTACAACTTCATTGCTTCATTAGTTAACAGTTTCCCCTCGTGCAAATGCCTCACAAAAAGCGTATTCCCTTAGCGAGACGAGAACTCTAAACATTTCGATCTTTTGAAAGGAACGAACGATGATTCAAAAACGAGCGGTTGAGAAAACGGATGAAGCTTTTTTGCTTCAGCTGTACATAAGCACCCGTGCAGATGAACTTGCAGCATGGGGGTGGGACAAGCAGATGCAGGAACAGTTTTTGCAGCTACAGTTTCTTGCCCAGAAAAATTCCTACTCGACCCAGTACCCTGACGCGGAGCATCTGCTGATTTTCTCCGAGAACATCCCGGCTGGCAGAATCATGATTGCACGAACCGAAACAAAGATTACCCTCGTCGACATCTCTCTGCTTCCCCATCATCGCAATAAAGGAATTGGCTGCACGCTGATTCGTGAACTACAGCAGGAAGCTGCTGACACTTCACGGCCCTTGCACCTGAGCGTATTACCTACGAATCGAGCGATACATCTGTATGAGCGTCTAGGTTTTCAAACGATCGACAGCTCAGGATTTCATATCGGCATGGAATGGACTCCGACATCATCTGATGAAGGGCCTTCTATATAATTAAACAATCAAGAGGTGACCCGTATGAGTGAATCCTATCTTGGAGAAGTCCGCATGTTTGCAGGCAACTTTGCCCCACAAGGCTGGGCATTGTGCAACGGTCAATTAGTGAGCATAGCGGAGAACGAAGCACTTTTTGCCCTGCTTGGCACGACTTACGGCGGCGATGGTCAGACAACCTTTGCCCTGCCCGATTTGCAAGGAAGAGTTCCGGTCCACCCTAACACCACTTACGCCCGTGGCAGCAAGAGCGGCACAGAGACCGTCACATTGGTCAGCAATCAACTGCCAGTTCACACGCATACGGTCAATGCAATTCCTGAATACCAGGACGATGATACTCCTGCCAATAATGTCTGGAGCAAAAATCCTTATTTATCCTTTTCTGTAGAGTCTTCCAGCGCACTTAGCAACATGAATCCCCAGTCAGTCTCTCCCGTCGGAGGGGGACAACCTCATAACAACATGATGCCTACGACCGCAATCAGCTTCATTATTTCTTTATACGGAGTCTTCCCGCCGCAGCCATAGTATCCAGCAGCAATGTTAGAGAATAAAAGGAGGTATTCTACCATGTCTGAGCCGTTTTTGGGTGAAGTTCGTTTGTTTGCCAATAATTACGCCCCGCGCGGGTGGATGTTTTGCGAAGGTCAGATTTTGAATATCAATCAAAATCAGGCACTCTATTCTTTGCTCGGAGCTGTGTATGGCGGAGATGGAGTAACTACGTTTGCCCTCCCGGATTACCGCGGGCGCACACCGATTCATGTAAGTTCTACTATTCCGCTCGGTACCGCGCAAGGTGAAGCCAATCATACCTTAACGATCAATGAAATGCCTCAACACACCCATCAAGTAGCCGGTTCATCTGTCGAACCAACACTCTCTACTGCGGCTAACAACGTGTGGGCAGCAGCAACCAACGCATACGGTCCGGCAGCAAACCTCCAGCAAATGAATGCCAATACACTGTCCACAGCCGGTGGAAGTCAACCCCATAACAACATGCAGCCTTATTTGGTAATGA
Organism: Brevibacillus sp. FSL K6-0770; assembly: GCF_038000275.1. Classification (NCBI taxonomy): domain Bacteria; kingdom Bacillati; phylum Bacillota; class Bacilli; order Caryophanales; family Paenibacillaceae; genus Brevibacillus; species Brevibacillus sp. FSL K6-0770. The sequence goes on along the minus strand of NZ_JBBOBQ010000001.1, from coordinate 731,332 downwards.
ACTACGCCATTGCCATTCAAGGAATATTTCCAAGCAGAAACTAAGAGGAGGCGGTACATATGGCAGATGCTTATATTGGAGAAATTCGTATCTTTGCAGGAAACTTCGCCCCTAAAGGCTGGGCGCTGTGTAATGGCCAGCTTATGAGCGTTCAACAAAACACTGCCCTTTTTTCCATTCTTGGAGTTCAGTACGGTGGAGATGGAAAAACCACCTTTGCTCTCCCAAACTTGATGGGGAGCGCTGTAATGAATCAAGGTCAGGGATACGGTTTAACCAATCGTACAGTAGGACAAAAAGTTGGCAATGCGAACGAAACACTGTTGACAAGCGAAATCCCTGCCCACACTCACATCCCGCAGGCAACTGTAGATCCCGGCAATTCCACTGTTCCGACAAATGGCTATTGGGCTCCAACTCCTGAGCCAGATCCATTCTCCGGAGCACCGCTCTACTACGATCCAACTCCCAATGTCCCAATGTCTCCTATGGCTTTGAACGTAACAGGCGGTTCGCAACCTCACAACAACATGCAACCGTTTATCGCCCAAAACTTCATCATCTGCTTGAGCGGCGAATTTCCGTCCAGAGGCTAAGCACTTATCAAAAATTTTTACGCATACGCAAAAATCCCGTCCTACTCTTGCCAAGTGGGACGGGATATTTTTTTCCTAGACCAGCTTAACTATCCAAACCTGCCGACACCCCATCCATCTTCTGTACCCACAGAGAAGACATTTTTCCGTCGTCTTCCAAAAGTATTACCTGGGTGCCTTCTCTTCCGCTTGAGTGGTTCGCCCTCAACACTTTCTCAGGCTCCTTCTTGCAGATCAGCTTGCCGTCCTTCCATTCCCAGAGCTGATTGGGCGTCTTCCCGTCGTTGATTGTAAAAGCGTACACCGGATTGGGAGAGTTCGGATGATCCAATACGAGCCTCTCCCCGGAGCGATTCGCAGTGCGGCACTCGATATATCCATCCGCTGTCATGCGCCATAGTTGCTCATTGCCTGGAGCCAGTTTTTGCAAGTTAACCGTTCTCCGGTCGCTGTTCAACGTCAGGAAAAGCTTGTCCCCTACCTGACTCTGCAAGCGGAAATACCCCTCGGCGCTCGTTGCTTCCCGAGTCATCGTCTCGATGTAAAGCCTGTTGTCGACTCTGGCAAAAGCCAAGCCGATTGTCTCTGCTGCGGTGTCATTGACGAATGACTGATACGTAACCTTGGTATCTCCAACGTGGAAATAATGATCGTTGCTCGTGTTCGTATTTTCGAGCCATTCGCCATTGTCTGCCTGTACCCTGATCGCAAGCCGGTTGCCGCCTTTTTGGTAGAACGAAAACGCCTTTATGTTCTGATTAGCCGGAAGCAACAGCGGATTTTCATCGATATACTGGGAATATTCGAAATCAAAATACTGGCCGCTGTTGCGCAACTCGTCATACGAACGCGTTTCTTCCACCCACGTCCTCCGACCGTCACGCTCGACAAACACTCGCGGAACCAGCATGTCCCATTGCGTACTTCCGCCTGTCCGGCAAACAAATCCGATCCCTCTTATTTTCCCGTTGATGGCGAGCGGAGCTGTGGACACGAGCAACCGTTTCAATCCAAGATCGAGTCCATCCTGGGAGGAAGTCGTCTTGCACACTTTCGCATAAGCATCTGCCGGATTTTGGGCGACGATCTGCTTCACCCAGCTCAATGTTCGCCAATCCCCTTTTTCTGCCAAAACGATCGGAGAACCTTGCGTATCCTTATCCTTTTCGACAATCGCGTATTGCCCTGATCTGGTGTGCTTCAGTCCATCGCTGGTAAACTCCCACATGTGATCCGTCTTCGTCTTCAGAGCAAATTTTTCTTTAAGCACCAGCTTGTTGTTGACATTTGCCAACACAAACGGATTCCCATTCGAGCTGGTAAGCGCACTGTAGATTTCATCGCTGTTTTCCTTCGTATACCACAGTTGATTGCGGCTGCTCACATGCGGAGCAAACACGATCTCAGCCTGCTCTTTCGCCGTTCCGCCTTCTCCGTCGCGCACTGTCATGACATAGCCTTTTTTATATCGGCTCGAAATGACAAAGTACACCTCTTCTTGTCCAGCCTCTTGGGCAAATTCCTGTTCAGCCGCCTGGATCATCGTCCACGTTTGGGCGTAAGTGCTGTTGTTCGCGTTCGCGCTCTTGGCAGCGACTCCTACTTTATCGTCATCGCGCAAGGACACCGTGTACTCGCCTTTGACGGCAGGATTGTTCAGCAAAATGCGGCCGCCTTTCGCATCCCATACCTGATTTTGCGAGCGCCCTTTTACTGAGACAATCAAAGGCAAAAATGCCTCTTCCGAAACGACTTCCGGCATTGTCAGCACATATTCCGTCTCGTCCGTAGATGCTTTGCTGACGATATGTCCGAGCGGAGACATATGCCACAGCTGGTGATCGCCGTTTTTCCCCACAGCCAGCTCGACTTTTGTACCATCCACAGGATTGGCATCCTCCAAGGAAAGCACTTGCTTGTTTTTGCTGGCGATGTAGAAATACTCTTTTTTCGCGTACTTGCCGATCAAATCGTAATACTTTCCGTAGAACAGGAAATGGGCGTTTTTTTGCATGAGCTGCTGGGCTGTCAACGTCTCTACTTCCGATTTCAACAAGTTGACGCAAGCTTCATACAAAGAAGCCGGGAGCAAATCGATGCTCGGCAGCAAGCCGTCAGAGCTGATCAGGCTCCACTCGGTATAAGGAGCTACAGAGTTGGCCCATTCATTGGCATTGCTAATAAACGTGCCTTCTCCGCCAATCGCGGTAAACGTCATCGACTGGCTCTCGTTCTTGGCTTTGTCCTGCTGCTGCTCGCGCTCTCCGGAAGAATAGTTCGTTTCCGCCTCCACTCCCACGCCCATCTTTTTCAAAGATATTTTTGCTTCTGCCGCATATTTGCTGACGACATCTTTGACATCGCTCGTTTGTTGCAGCTCTTTGGCGTCACTGGCAATCAGTTTGCCGCCGAGCGTGCTGGTAGTCGGCACAAAATGCCCAAACGATTTCAACACAAGCAACAAACGGTCAAGCGGGCTTTGGAAGCTTCTCGCCTTAGACGAATCTTTCTTGGCGGAAGCCAGCAGTTTTTTGATCTCGCTGACAAACTCTTCGCTGGCGCATGGCACCAAGTAGTTAAACGACAGCTCTACCTTTGGCAGCAAATAGCTGCTGGTAATGTACACCGTTTTCGCTTGCTTGGAAGAACTGGTGCTCTTTTCATCGGATTGCGAGTAGCCCACCCCGACGCCGGCACCGAAAGAAGGAACAGCCGCAGCGATCGTGAGCGATGCGCCGAAGTTGGAGACGCCATTTTTCTGAAGCTGGTGAACCAACTCCGAAAACGTGTACTGATTATCGAAATACCCCGAATATCTCGGTTTGCGGTAGTACACTTCGGTTGGGACAATCTCCTGCTGCTTGACTTGCTCCGTAGTGCTCGCCAGCACATTGCGAAAACTTTGCTGCATGATCTCCGGGTAGCTGTAGTCGATCACGATGCCGCGGAAAAACCCGGTGCGATCCAGCAAATCGTCACGTAAATTTTTATGAAGCATGAAAAAGTCACTCAATTGCGGGTCTTTCTTCTCTTTGATGACGCTCAGTTGAATGAGGCTCGCGTCTTCTTTTTTCGCGAAGTCATCCGACTTGATGTCTTTCAATGTCGGCCCCAGCTCTTCCTTGCCCATCAGCTTAGGGATCGCTACCTTTACTTTATTGATCAAGTTTTGCCGCAGATCATTGCTGTCGTGCAGCTTGGCCGCTTCGTCGTCCAACGCTTTTTCTTTTTTCAACAGCTCTATTTCTTTTGCGCGAATGGCGAGCTGTTCTTCCTTTTCTTTCAACGCTTGCGTCTTGATGTCTTTGCTTGTTGTCTTCTCTTGCGCTTCCTTCTCTTTGCTCTCTTCGGCTTTGCCGTCCTTTGCTGGCGCTTCTTTTCCTTCGCCCGAAAAACTCGACCAGGTTACTTTGTCCTGGACCTCTTTTACATGCGGCAGCCAATCATTTTTCCACTTCTCTTCAAGCAAAATGGTATAGCCCGATCCGTGACACTCGTTGATCCATTCCGCAAGCTGTTTGGTGTCTGTGAGGCGATATACATGACCGTTGGGGGAAAACGCAATTAGGTTGTCTGTCGAATCGATGACAGGCCGCCCGACTGCCGGAGTCAGAGCGAAACGGGTCAGGGATGCCGGCACTTTGGCGCCCTGCCCTTCTTTTGGTGCGGGAAAAATGGCGGTGGTAAGCTCCTTGGTAATGGCCGTTACTTGCTCTTTGACTTGCTCTGCTTTTTTCGGCCAGATGGAAAACAAACCAATATCGTTGGTCACACAATTCCGATATTTTTCGTCCTCAGCATACGGCGCCGCAGGATTTGTCAGGCCATACACAGGGCGGTAATGGGCATACGGGTTTTCCAAAGCTTTGTCCACTTCGAGATACTTCTTGATCTCTTTGAAAAACGCGGCAACTTCCTGCTTGCCTTCTTCCTTAATCGCTTCGCCCAGCATTTTCGTGCAAGCATTTGCGAGGGTCGAAACCGCATCTTGCTCGAAGTCCGCCTCGTATTTCAAGCCATATGCCGCAAACACATCATAGTAGAGCGCCCAGCGATCCTCTTTTTGTTTGACGAGAACAACCGAAAAAGCAGTCGCCTCCCCGGCTGCCCCTTCCTTGGCAGGCAACGTGACGGTTCCGCTGTAAAGCTTCTCGCTCTCTTTGTTCGCCTTCCATTTCTGCTCGTTTATCAGCCAGTCCAAACGCTTGTCCGATATGACCAACGGACTTGCCGAGCAAGCCTGCTCTCCCTCTTTTTTGCTTAGGGACTGCTTGTTGCGCTTTTGTGTCGCCAACCATCCTGGCAAGCCATCCGGATTCAGCAAAGGATCGAGGCACACAAAACCAGCCATCGGTCCCGATTTGCTCGGCATGGCTTGAATCTGTTTTCCTTTTGCATCGTACCCTTCTGCAAGCAACCCTTCGCTTGCCAGACCAGGCGCGCGTGTAATGACAATCGAGTCGTTTTTCTTCGCTGCCTGCAAAAACGCCTGAACGTAGGCGAGAGGAATCCCGTCCTTGCGCAGCTCCTCCGCTTGTACTTCAACGAGTTTCGACATGCTTTCCACCTCCATGAAAAAGACACTCGGCTTGCCGATCCGTAAAAATAGAAGTCCCGCTGCCACTTTTACTGAAAGAGAGCCTTGTGTCTTTGGGTTTTTAGATTGGGTTTGGTTTGGGTAAAAAGGTGTTTGAGTATTGGGTGTTTTGTGAAACATTGCGAGGCATTTTGTCGAAAGATGGGGAAATGGGACTTATTTCCTAATAATATAGCATGAGTGGGGTGGAAAAGGAATATATAGGGGGGATTTTTGGGGGAGGGAGGTGGGTGGCAAGGGGACTGAAACTAACCTCGCAGTCGAGGGGTAACCTTACCTGATTACTTTTGTATGACAGAGCTGGAAAGTTAGGGGATTGAAATTCGATTATTTTCAGCAATACAACGAGAGCTGGGAAGGGGGCTGTGTCAAGTTGGGGTGCCATTTGCAATTGTGCAGAAGCATTTTACAAGATTTTCTTGAGGGGCCTCATAGGGGGATTGGGGTTAGTTTACTTGTATTTGAGTTTTCGATGTAACGCCGTCAAGGACAAGCATCATGACTGGCTTGCTGGAAGCTTCAGTCTCCTAGCTTTTCGGGTCTTCGATGTAACGACACTTTAAAACGATTGCAACGGCTTTCATCGTCTCGTTTCAGTCCCCTAACTTTTCGGGTCTTCGATGTAACCGATCAGAACGCGCGCCTGATCAAGCTGGCAAACGAGGTTTCAGTCCCCTAACTTTTCGGGTCTTCGATGTAACACATTATCGAGAACGACATGGTGTATCTTGTGCAGGAGTTTCAGTCCCCTAACTTTTCGGGTCTTCGATGTAACAAGCTTACCTACAAGGAAAATATAACGCAGTTATTAAGTTTCAGTCCCCTAACTTTTCGGGTCTTCGATGTAACTTCTCCAAAGCGACTTCCACAGAAACACCCACGGGAGTTTCAGTCCCCTAACTTTTCGGGTCTTCGATGTAACCGACTTCGACTGGCATGCTGAACCCCAGTCGTGACAAGGCTTTCCTCATACTCAACGCCAACAAGAAACCACTCTTTTTTCGAGGATTCATTTTCTGTCAAAAATCACGTCCGATCCTCGAAAATCACGTTGTGCTCATCTTGTTTATTTTTCCCCGCTAAAGAGTAACCATTCGCTCTCATGTTTATAATAAAACATTATCCTCCATCTCATCTATACATTTCTTTAAACGGTCTAGCATCCAAAAAGCCTTTTTCATCCACTACATAAAATAACTTCAACCGCCACTTGAACGCTCCAAATTTCTTCATGGGGAGCAATCCAACTTACTGTTTAAGCTTTCAGAACATAACATGAATCCCAAATCGATTTCATGCTTCTTTCGTTTTTTATTTTCACCCAGACGGCATTTACTTTTGCCTATTATGCAGTGATCTTCACTTCAAATATTTCGTTTAGGCGGAAGAGGAAGTACCTCTGTGCCAAAGAATAAGCATAGGAGTTAGCATTGAGCGTTACTTTATTCATCAAATCGCATCTTTTGGAAAGCACGGGTGATCAATTCCGTGCCTTTTTTAGTGTCTATCTTCTCAACACCACTGTTGGAAATCAACTTGCCTTACTCTTAGAACTGCCTTCCATCAACGCTGGAAGCCCTGCCCTGCTTTAGCACATGTGAACATCAATCAGTGCCAGCCCGTTATCAAGCAGTGGCTTTTCCCCTGCATTCCTTTCCTCCGCCGTTCCATTCAGGACTTCTAATGAGCATAGCTCAACTTAACGGTGGCTTTCATGATCTACATGTCGGAACAGCACTATTCGGTCTTTAATGCAACCACACAAGAGTGCGGACGCGACGATAAGCGCCAGCCATTTCAGTCTGCTTACTTCTCGGGTCCTCAATGTAACAGGTAAAGAACGGTGAGTTGCAGCTATCCCTGCCGTACGTTTCAGTCCCCTCGTTCCTCGGGTCCTCAATGTAACAAAGGCAAACGGCAGTGAGCTTTTAGCTCCTTCCTAGTTTCAGTCCCCTCGTTCCTCGGGTCCTCAATGTAACGGCTCCAACCAATAGGACCGTGGAATACCGGACCGTAGTTTCAGTCCCCTCGTTCCTCGGGTCCTCAATGTAACCATGATCGGAGAAGAAAACTCTTCTGGAACATTTTTGTTTCAGTCCCCTCGTTCCTCGGGTCCTCAATGTAACTACACCGTTAACGTATACGCGGTTGACGATCCAGGGTTTCAGTCCCCTCGTTCCTCGGGTCCTCAATGTAACTTGATTCAGTTTTTGGAGGTGATTTATTCTTGACTATTGGTTTCAGTCCCCTCGTTCCTCGGGTCCTCAATGTAACTATCTTATACGCAAGAAAATTGAGCGTCCTATGACTGTTTCAGTCCCCTCGTTCCTCGGGTCCTCAATGTAACCCGTGGCGCTGGTCGTACAAAGCGCTGATGAATGAGCGTTTCAGTCCCCTCGTTCCTCGGGTCCTCAATGTAACACGGATGCGGTGAACGCGAGGATGGTGTTTCCTACGTGGTTTCAGTCCCCTCGTTCCTCGGGTCCTCAATGTAACCCGTGGCGCTGGTCGTACAAAGCGCTGATGAATGAGCGTTTCAGTCCCCTCGTTCCTCGGGTCCTCAATGTAACGAAGGAAACCGAAGCAGGCTGCGTTTACTTTTTGCAGTTTCAGTCCCCTCGTTCCTCGGGTCCTCAATGTAACGTAGGAGAGTGGAACGAGCCAAGCGGAGCTGTTACTGGTTTCAGTCCCCTCGTTCCTCGGGTCCTCAATGTAACTGCAACTATTCCAACGGAACAAATCCCCAAGCGCTTGTTTCAGTCCCCTCGTTCCTCGGGTCCTCAATGTAACTTCAGTCAACTATGAACTCAAGCGCGATCACCACCAGTTTCAGTCCCCTCGTTCCTCGGGTCCTCAATGTAACTTCGAGTACGCGATTCCTGTATCGGCACTTGTTAAGTTTCAGTCCCCTCGTTCCTCGGGTCCTCAATGTAACAGTGCCAGTTTGTCAAGTTACACAGCACAGTTACCTGCAGTTTCAGTCCCCTCGTTCCTCGGGTCCTCAATGTAACTTTCTCTACCCAGTATTCAAACGTATAAGCCTGACCGTTTCAGTCCCCTCGTTCCTCGGGTCCTCAATGTAACCGACCTCGATCGGCACAACTAAACTCAGTAATACCAAGGCTTTACACGCGTTCACAGCCCTAAGCATTCCTCACTTTTTTCGAGGATTGCATTTCTGCCAAAAAACACGCTCGATCCTCGAAAATCCCTTTTTTCGTCTGTATTGCTTTTCCGCTACCCCTAATACCTAGCCTTAGTATTCACTTTCTTCTGCATAACAATGTACTCTCATGTCAATAATAAATCATTTTCCCCATTTTTATAAGACCCTTCCATCTTTTCCTGACAACAACACCACAACCAATCTCTTCACCTAAAAGGGGAGGGGCAGCCTTCTGTCTTCTGCCCCTGCTCCAACCAAACCACCTAACTCTCTTCACGCGTATACCAAGTAAAATCCCTGCTTGCCCGCTTTTGGTGATACGGAATAAACACCGTTTTCATAACTCGGTCTCGTCCCATCTTTGCACTCGTACCATCAAAAGAACTGATGCTTTCAAAGGTTGCCTTGGGTCCCATGTCATCGAGGTATTGCATCACCACGCATTCACTGAATGCGGTTGGTTCTCCAAGCAAGGCACTGAAAGTTTGCCCCAATTTCTCGCATACTTCTTGACCCACCGCTTGCAGAAAGCTTCCTCGTTTCCCCAAATAATGCAAATGGAGCAGCAACTCCTTCAACAAAGACACTTGCTGTTCGGCAAGCTCCCTTGTTTGGATCGCGATGGCAAGCTCTCCCTCAAAGAAAACATACTCGCGAAACCCTACGGAAGAGATGAACGCAGGTCCTGCCTTTTTGTCTTTTGGCTCCGTTTGAATTTTGACGAAACTGTTATTCACAATGGCCTGTTTGGGTGGCTCAAACCGGATATCCAAATCGCGAATCCAGGAAAAGATTTCTCTCCCCTCGATTCCTTTGCGAAAAGCGGCATCAAGCAATGCCATTTTTACACTGTACATGGTTGGTACGAGATTCGTTTTTCCACCCGAGCTTGTCGAAGATGACGTCCTCAAGGAAAACAGAGCGTTGGGCGAGTACGTAGTCACAAGCCACATACATTTACCCTACCTGTTCGATCAAATCGACCATGATTTTTGTAAATTCAGCTTGAGACGAATACTCATAGGTGGTAATCGCCTCTGGGTACAGTCGGTTCAACTGTTCCTGTATGCTCAACAGTTCCTCGGAAAAGTTTTTCTTCAGAGGGCTGACCGTCGGGGCTGGCACAGTAGATGCAGAGACAGAGACAACACCTGTAAAGTTCAAAATGTGCGGAAATTGCGTATTTCTATGTGCGCCAAGCGGCTTGATAAAAGTGAGCAAAACGCTTTCCAGCAACGCCTTTACTCTCTCCTTGCGCGCTTCGACCGGAATTTGATGCTCGCGCTCCACATCGTTAAACCCGACCCGGGATAGTTCCGCATTCATGACAACGGCATACTCGCCGGAGCTGGCTGGTCTGTAGAAAATGTTTTGTCCGAGATTGGCGCCAGATTCTCCCCCCGATCCCTGCCCACGATTCGGATCGAATTTTACATGAAAATAAGATTCGGTCCTTGTTTTGTCCGGGAGGCCGATCATCCAGCCAAACTCCACCGTAGATTTCCGTGGAGTAGAACGTCCGCCCTGGGTAATCAATACGCCTTCGAGATCATCCACGGCGCAATGCTGGAGAACTTTTTTTACCGTTTCTCCGATGGCATTTTTGTCTCCAAGAGTTTGAATAAAGTCACTATCTGCGTTGATCCGGTTTGCATTAAACTTCTGGCAGCCTGCACATAACGGCAAGCCTTTTTCCACCGCAATCCCGTGCAAATGCTCGGCTTGCATGTGTTTCAACATATCGCCGGAAATCGCATTGACAACGGTTGGCTCTCCCTCTCCATCCACGATATGAACCATGCGTGTCTGAAGCTGATTGCCCTCGGCTCCCTCATTGTTCAAAGCATGCATATCGAGAGTCAGCAATCCCGAGATTGACAAAGACTGAAACGGTACGCTCATATTTCTTCCTCCTCACTTGTATATGCCAAGTCTACTTCTTGATCTTCTGTATCTGCATCTGTTCCCTTGCCATCCTTGCACGAGGCAAAGGCGATCAACAGCATCGCTATCGCTTCCGTTTCCTTTTGACTCGGAAAACGGTCCATCAGCTCGGCAAACTCTTGTAAATCTTGCATAGAGACCCGTTTGCGCCGACGTCCTGGCGCTTCCCTTAACTGCTCCTCACGTCTCGCGTTTTCATAGTTGAATTGGGAAATAAAATCGCTAATGACCGTCAGCAGCTCCTCGCGAAATTTGGCTTTTCTTTTGATTTCCTGAAACAGCCCGTATTTGACTTCAAAAATTTGTCTGCCCTTCGCTTTTACATACTGCTCGCTGACCGTCGCTTGTCTGATCGCCTTGGCGATGTTTTGAAAGCCGGAGTTATTGATAATATCTACTACAGGCAGCCGAGGTTGGCTCAACGTAAACAACTCCTCCAAATGATTTTTCACAAAAGACCTCATCGGTTTTTTAGCTTCCCTGCGCTTCATGCTCCAGCAACCATAGCTGCCCAGAAATCGGAGAAACGACAGCCAATCATCGCCGGAAAGAAAATCGCGGTACAAATGGAGCAACTCGGCTTCTTCCGTCTTATCCTCATCCAGTAAAAACAACACGTCGCGATGCTCCTTGATGAGCGTTTCCCACCGTGCGATATCCGCTTCATCCCGCACTTTAAACCAATGCGGCAAGCCGATGCTCGCAATATTGGAAATGGGTTTGGCTGAACCTAATGATTTGAAATAAGCGGTCTGAACAGCGGAAAAGATATCCCTGGGCGTCTCGCCGACTTGCATCCGAAAACTCCAAAATGTATCTGTTGGAACATCTACTTTACTCACGAGGAACAAAACCAAGTCAAAAACAGCCAATATGTCTGCCTTCCGCGATGTGCGCACATAGCTGAACTTATGCTCTTCCAACTCATTTAGGTGACGGTAGCTCGCTTTTGCCGGAACCACCACGTTCATTTTGATGTCGTCACCAATCGAGTTTCCAGATAGGACAACATCTGAACCGATAAAACGCAACCATTCCTCAAACCAGTCGACAAACGAAGACGGCAACGGACCACGTGTTGCACCATCTGCTTTTAGGCGATTGATTCCTTTCCCTACGCTCGGATTAAACACTTGCACAGCAGCGACTTTAGGATTGAATTTAGTTGCAGCCTCACTGGTGAGTTGCCCGTTTGCAAGAGCTTCCAATTTCGCAATTACCGCCTGTGCCAGTTCTTCCGGTTTCGCGTAGACAATCTCCTCCAGCAATTTGTTCCGGGCACTGATGCCTTGCAGCACATTGACTTTTTGGTAGACATAAAAACGGGGCGACACATTCGGAAGCTCCTCCCGCTCTTCCCCTCCCTTTTTCCGTTTGCGCTCCTCCCGGTAAGCATCTGCGATCGCCTTGTTCGCCACATAATCATAGGGAACGATACCATCAGGAGCATTTTCCCCAGGCTTTGTCACGATAAAAGAGTAGAGCGGCTCCCGTTGCAGGATGGAGACTCTTTCTGCATTCAGCTCGATCGGCTCTGCTAACTCGACACAAAATCGGCTGCTCTGCTCCGTAACGGTTACCAGCGAGCCATCTCCTCCTTGCAAGGCCCGGAGCATTTTCGTCAAACCGACAGCAGCAAGCGTGTCTGCATAGGTCCCGGTTCGCTTTCCCACGTAAAACTCACGATAACCAGCCATCTGTTTCCTCCTTCCCGTCATTCTTCTGGTTTTTTAGCTGTTGCGATGCCCGATCCGCGAGCCGCAATCTGCGTGACAAATACCAGTACATCGCCAGCACGTCGTTGTTGCGCAGCCAACTCACAAGCTCGTCCATGCGATGCTGAATCGTTTGCGGCTTTAAAAACGGCTCATAAGGCAAATCTTGCAGGCTTTTCAGCACATGCTCTCTGGCTCCCTTGCAAAAGACAATCGTGTCAGACTCCTTGCTGTAGGCGTTGTGATGGCGCATGATCGCAAGCAGGAGCGGAACCGCAACTTTCCTGTCAAATGTCTTTCCGCACCATTCCTGCAAAGCAACCGCCCCTTCCACAGCATGATGTGGCGGCCTGTATTTCCCTATCCGATAAGCAGCCAGCTCTTCCGGATTCGTGGCATCAAAATCGGTGTGAGCGAGCAATTCCAGCTCTGCTTTTTGTTTGTACTCCGTCTGCCAGCGACGCATTTTTCGCTGGACTTCCACTCCCAGCTTCCCCACATCGTGCAAGGCCGTCACCAGATCAGCTATTTCCTCCACTTGGACTGGATTCATCCGAAACCTTTTGGAAAGAAAGTTCGTTGCCTGTAAATATTTCGCTCTCTCCTCTCTGTTGATTTTGCGAACGTCTTGTACGTGCTCCAAATACGTTTCTCGCTGGTAGCTAAAACGCTGGGAAGATACCTTTTGTTCATTCTCCAAAAATTCCGACACCCGCTCCCCTGCTTCTTCGCAGTTCAACGGCTCTTTTTGAAGCTGCAATCCCACAACCGGATCGTACTTCGCGAGCTTGGGCGATAAAAGCACCGTCATATGAGCGAGGACTTCTTTGGGAGATCGAATCGGCTTCCATGCAACACGCGCTGAAATATCCTGATCATCTGGAAACTGGGGAACAAAAATCAGTTGGTTGTTTTCCCATTTTTCCGCTGTCCACTCCAAGCCGCTCAGAAAAAAGTAAAGCCCTCTGCGCCCGATGGAGACCATTTCCGGCTTCCGATGCAAATCCACCTCTTCAAGCGAGTGATGAATAATGATCGAAACATTATCGATGGCCCGGATCAGCTCGCCCATCTCTGCATCTCCGCGTATCAAAGCCCTGGTAACTTGATCTTCCCGCAAAAACAGATCATGCATGACCAACGCGATTCGTTTCTGGTCAATTGCGCCGTGCACCGTTTCGATCAGCTGCTTTTCCAATTCATGCGTGATGATTGTTCCCGGTTCAAGCTCCTTCAGCGCCCGCTCCGTTCCAAGCATGATTTGGTAATCGTCGTTTTCTTCCTTTTTACGCTGCGAGGAGACATATGGCAGAAAATGTTCTACGCCTCCTTCCCTTAGCGAGTACACCTCCACAGTCCCTTCCTGATTGGCAAAACGTGCACATCTCCCCACCCGCTGCAAAAGCGCATTGGCTGGACACAAATCTGTCAGCAAAAGTTTGGCAGAAATATCTAGCCCGGCTTCTACGACTTGGGTCGCGATCAGGATCGCTTCCTTTTCCGAATCCCGGGAAAAAGCTTGCGTCACCCAAGACTCCACCTCTTCCCGGTGTTTGGGGAACATGCGCGAATGCAATACGCGGACCTCGATTGACCGCCCCTGATTTTCCAGGATGTCCGCCAGCTCGAAGTACAAGCTCTGCGCCCGTTTGACTTCATTGACAATGACCAATGTTCGTCCGCCCTGGTGTCTGTCTGCAATATCCTGGCCGCTCATTCGCTTGTCGCGCCAGTACAGGCTGCGCTTTCTCGTGGACAGCTTGTTCAACTCTGCTGATTGCAATTCCACGCTCATGCCATCGAGATGTGTCACCAGCGCCGACACCACCGGCTCTGGAGAAGTAGCTGTCATCAACAAAAAGCGCGTATACGGGTGCAGCCGTTTCATCATATCCAGGAATGTCGGCAGCGCTTCCGTGTACGACAGCAAATGAAATTCATCAATGACCACATACGCACCGATCAAAGCTCCGGCAGGAATGTTGGCCGCTGCCTTTGACGTTCCGAAAGGCAAGCCGATGTAGGCGCTCAGCAATTGATCAATGGTCGTGAAAATGACATCGCCTTGGAACAGCGGATCGTTTGGTTGGTTGCCCATTTGGAGTGTTGGTGTAATGCCTTGTTGTTTTAGCGTTTCTTTTGTGGATTCATAGAGGGAAGAAGCTAATGTACGGAGAGGTAAACAATAGATGACACGGTCTGCAAAATCCCTTTTTTGCTTACGGGCATACAAGAAAGGAAAAAGAGCTGCCCACGTTTTGCCTGCGCCAGTTGGAGCGGTCAATACCAGATTGCGGCTTTGCAGCAGCAGTTCAGCGACTTTTATCTGGTAAGGGTACGGCTCAATCGTGGTGTTTGCTGATCCAGAGTTGAACAACTTTGAAAAGAGGTCCCGCATGTGACACCCCCATTTTCGTTTACAAGCTTTTAGTCCCCATAACAGGTCATTTTCTATGCTAAGAAATTTTAGCAATAAGTTTCAGTTCCCTTAGTAAAAATCGGGTATGTACCAAAAATACCATGTTTTACCACTAAATTCAACCATCCCTTATTCTTAAATTTTATGGTAATCAAAAAAATGGAGGTGGTCATATAGAAGCCTGATTGCACAGGCCCATATATAACTCAACCCCCACTAAAGAAAACTCTTTAATTTCCTTTCCCTGTCCATCTATTAGTTAATCTATAGGTGAGTCACCCTCACCCGCCCCAAATCAAACGCAGTATTCTTCCCAACATGGGTATGCTCGGCTGCCTTCAACCACGGTAGAAACTCCGCAATTTCCCCTTCATACAAAGCCCATCCCACTACTCCGCCCATCTTCATCTTGACATCCTGTCTCACAGAATACCGATCATAATCAAGCCACTTGACCCGCTTTTCCACAAGTCTCACTCTCTCCGCACGCTCCACCAGCTCACGAATCGGCCACTCTGGCTGAACATCATGATGAAATTGCAGCAAGCCTGTCATACGGCGTAAAAGGGTACGAAACAACACAGAGAACTGCACATCAGTCGTATATTGGCCTTTCCACTTCAACCGCAAAGGCGTTTCAAAAAAAATCATCACTTTCTCCACGCCACCAGCTCCGTCTATCCGAGCACGCTCCCGCTCTATAATCTCTTTACCTGTCAGGACAACTGGCTGGTGCACAATCCCGCTCTCAAGATTCATGTACATGCTTCGATGCTTCCCGTTGTACTCGTCCCTGTTTTCCACATGAATGAGCCGAAACGGTTTTCTGCCTTTGCCGATCCCTTCCCGCCCCAGCTCTTTAAAAGCCGTCACGAACAAAGGAGCGTAATCAATCGCCTTGCCAAACAGCCGCAAATCAAACGTGAGCAAGTCGCCTGCTTCATAGTGCGTCTGCTTATCCTGCGGCACCTCGAACAAATATGGACGAGGGACTTGATCGTATTTCCCCATAAACCCGTCCTCTTGGTCCGGTCTGGTTTCGAAAATGTACGGATAGGCGCAGTAAGATAAGGCTGTACAGGAGCTGCAAGCTTGCTCAGGATGCATACAGGACAAGCGTTTGAACACGTGACCAAAAGCTCCGCGAAAAGTCGACGCCTTCCAGGCCGGCAGCTCCAGCCCCTGCTCCCCTGCCTCCAAAGTAAAACGATATTGCGCAATTCTCAGTTCTTCAAACAACGGTTAGCCTCCTTGCCAGTCCCCTTGATCGGGTCTTATCTGGATAAATTCGGGATTGCTTCTAACTTTCCTCCATGCATCAACGGCAAAAAACGCCTCCTCACAAGGAAAAAAGGCGCTTCTCGCTTTCAGGGACAATGGCTGCTTTCGTCCAGATTTCGTGCATTTTTTCGAATAACACTCCTCTTGCTCGCAAATCGCAAGGGACTTCCATGTAACTGCCAGTAGCAGTCATGTACAGACCCGCACGGTCCACTCGCCACCCCAGCAACTGTTCTACCGCATGCGCATACAGTTGAAGCTGAGGCGTGTATGTTTCGACAATTCGTTTGGCCTGTGCCGCATTTTTGTACTTGTGCGTTTTGAAATCCACGATGGTAGCCTTGCCGTCTGGCCTTACCCATACCTTGTCCATGACTCCATTCAGCAACAAGGGGCCTTTGTCCTGATCGTCTCCGAACAATCGGATTGCAAACGGCATTTCACTGTGAAGAGTCTTCGCCCGACGACATTCCTTATGCAGTTCACTCTTCATGTAGGTCGCTACATCATTTTTCACGTGCTCCCAGGCGGTTTCAAGCGCCTCCCGACTCGTCAGTCCTATCGAAGCCAGTGCCATTTTCAAAAGATGCTCGCAAGCATAATCCAGGTCATGGTCCCCTTGCAAATGCTCCAATATCCGATGCAAGACATGGCCCCATTCGTATGCCTGCAAACGGTTGCTTTCGTGACGCCAATAGGAGACAGACTCGTTCCTCTTCTGCTTTTTCTGTTCATCTGCCAACAGCTCGACCCATTCTGACACGCTCCATATTCGTTGCGAAAAGCGGTTTTTCCGTGCGGTTACATGCTTCTCACTTGTTGGAGAATCGAGCTTTTCCATCGCAGTGACTTTCTGCGTCGCACGCAAGAATGGCCCATGCGACATCCCCACCCTTACTTGCAAACTCCAGTCCGGTCTTCGTATCACCTGATCGCTTGCCCCATTCCGCAACTCGGGAACAAGAAACGGGAGCCAATCAAACCAATTGGAGCACTCTTCAATGGAAGGCTTATCCGTAAAAGAGGCGGCAGCCCCAGAGAAAATCAGCTGTTCCTGCGCACGTGTCATGGCAACGTACAGCAATCTCTTTTGTTCGTCAATCACGGCTTTGCGCTCGTCTTCGCAAGCACGAATATAGCCGAGTGTAGGGAGCCACTCTTTGACGTCCTGATGATAATGCTGATTGGCCAAGCCCCAATCGCGACTGAAATGCAGCCTCCCGATTCCTTTTGTGTACCGATGGGAAAGGTCAGGGACAAACACAATCGGAAACTCTAACCCTTTCGCTGCATGAATGGTCATGATTTTGACTTTGCCGTGCGCATTCTCTTTTTGTTGGGTATCCTCCTTATCGTCCCCTTCACGAAGCCGCTGCCACCAGAGTAGCAAATCCGAGAGATGAAACTCCCCTCGCTTCTCCAGCTCATCTGCCAAAGCGATTACTGGGGCAAAATCCGGAAAGCCCAATTGCTCCGCCAGCCCTTCCTCATACAAGAGCATATGGAGCCAATCAGCCAGTCCTGCTACTTTATGAAGGCTTCTTGCTCTCAGCAATATTCTTTTTGCCTCCCGCAAACACTTTCGGTCTTCTGCTGAACAACTGATGTCTTCATTTTCCATGAAGTTCAAAAAGCCTTGCCTCAGTCCAGCTTGCTCTGCCACCCTCCACAAGCCATGCTCAGACAAGCCAACAAGCGGCCCGCGCAGAAAACCGAGCAATGCAATGTCATCCTCCACATTTTCCACCAAGCGAACCAGGTGATAAAGATCGTGGACAGCCTGTCGCTTCCAGTACCCATTTCCTGCATGCACGACATATGGGATCTCCAGTTCCTCCAAAGCTTGCTGATATTTGACTAGATGAGTCCGCGTCTGTAACAGGATGGCAACATCTCCCCATAATGCAGGACCTAATTCATTGATACGCTGAGCCACTAACCGTGCTTCTGCTTCCCGAGGATCACAGTCCTCCTCCAATGCAGGGATCAATACTTCCACAACTGGTTGATTGGATGAACGGGACTCAGACAACCCTGAGACGATCTCACCGTCCCCGAACAATTGTCTGGTCATTTCTGCAAAAAACGCCACCAAGGAAGGAGCAGAACGAAAATTCTCCCGCATGGAAATGTACGCATCACTGTCTCCCAGCTGTTTGCGCATCTGTTCAAATCCGCTTACATCTGCCCCGCGAAATCGGTAAATGGATTGCCTTGCATCTCCGACCATGAACAAAGATGCTGTACTGTCGCTTCCTGCTTCAAGCTGCTCCAGAATCTGCTGTTGAATCGGGCTGGTATCCTGGTATTCATCAACCAAGACATGCGTATACATCATGCCATATTTTTCGCGCAGTTCTTTATGATCGTGAAGCAACATATACGCTTTTCTCTGCAAATCGGCAAAGTCGCACCAGCCATAAATTTCTTTCAGTATGTGATAAGCTTGATCTGTCCTCTCCATCCAGGCAAAAAAACTTTCACGGAAGCGTGCCGTTTGATCCGTCAAAAGCTCTCTCCAAAGCTGATCCTTTTTCCATACAGACAGTTTCCCAAAACAATCTTTGACTTCCTTAGAAACATTTCTTGTCACTTCACCGAACAAACTGTGCAGGCATTTTTCCGCCTGCAAGCACACCGTTTCCTCTTTTGACGCTCTTGAATGAGGGCGCTGCCATCCTAATCGGGTATAGACCTGCCAGGCCGCCAAGATTTTTTCCATTCGTGCCAGCGTTCCTGATGCTTTAACTGCACTTCCCTCGGAAATGGTATGGAGTTGACTCATGATCGTTTGTATTTCCTCCTGGCACTTTCTTACCTCATCGGCCAATCGCGCTTCTGTTTTTGCCTGAAGCGCATCCAGGCTATACGAAGTCTCCCGCCAATGTTCATAAAAAGCGAGAAACAAATCCAGTGCCGTTTTTGGGCCACATTGTTCCACCCAATGGATCAGCTCATCGGAATTGCCGCTGTATAATTCCCGTTCGATCGTTTCACGCAAAAATGAATGGGATGTAGACTCATCCAGCATGGCAAACGCCGGGTCTACATCTGCCAGCAGCGGGTTATCCCTGACAATCCTGCCGCAAAAGCGATGAAAAGTAAGGACCGTTACGTCTGTCTTTCCCAGCTTGCGATCTATTCGCTCTTTCATCTCGTTAGCCGCTTGATCTGAAAACGTCAGGGCCAGTATCCGTTCCGGCGCGATACCAATGTGGTCAATCAGGTGTTGTACGCGTGCAGTCAATACCCGCGTCTTTCCAGCCCCCGCGCCCGCCGAAACAAGAATCCGGGAACCTTTTGCTTCAACCGCCAGTCGCTGTGACTCCGTCAGCTTCTCCATGTCTTCCCTTCATCCCTTCGACAAACGCTTTGAAATGAACATTGCTTGCACTGCAAAATAGAACGCGGGCGCGGCAAGACATCTCCCGAAGCCATCGCTTCCCTCAACTGGAAAAGCTGCTCCACGATACTTGTTTTATAAGCTTCAAATTCCGCTTTCGATGAAAAGACCATGTGCCCACCGCTCCCCTGATCTTTTAAAACAGAAAATCTTCCCTCCACTGATTGAGCCTTTTCAGGATCAATGCTCTCAAAGGCAATCAAGTACAATGCCATTTGCAGATCAGAGCCGCACTCCATCTCCCGGCTGGTTGGACTTTTCGATAGCTTGTAATCAATAATTTTGAATCTATCGCAAGCAAGTTCAATCCTGTCAATAATCCCCGAAAGGCGCAATTCTTTTTGATTTTTGCGAATCAGCAAAGGTTCTCCTGTTGAACGGGGGTCCATTTTTTCCAAATGCACTCGTCCAAATCCCCACTCGGCAAGTTGAACGATTCCCTCTCTGCTTAACAGTTGATCGCCTTCTTTCAAAAGGAACGATTCCAAATCTTTTTTGAGGCTGCTGCACTGCCCTTCCCATTTTGGACCATGGAGACAATACTTTCGTTCATACCGTTGCAGTTCCTCGTCCAAATAAACAGCCGCCTGCTGGATAAGCTCATCGACAGCATTAAGCTGTTCCCCAACCAGCAGTCTAAGAACATGATGGATGATGCTCCCGATATCGGTTGGCAGCAATCTTTCATGACGTACTACTTCTTCTCTCACTGCTAACACACGACTGGCAAAGTAAGCAAATGGACATTTGGCGTAATCATCTATTCCTGTCACACTGATCGGTACACGCTCGTCAAAAAAACGTGGGGCGACCGTGCTTTTTGTTTTGAAACTGTTTTTCTTCGTAATCTTGTTGAATTTTGGCTTATCACTTTTGCCCTCGACGTACTGCCAATCTGCTTCTCCAAAACGTTCTTTCAAATAATCGGCTGGAACTGTCGGACGCCCACGCTCTCCTCGCAAAGGCATGGACAGGATGACCTCCCGTTGACCAGACATCACCGCCAGGTCATACAGCCGATCATTTTCTTGACGTTGCTCACTAGCGGAGGGTAGCTTCACATTCGTGATTGATCGGTCCTGCTCAACTAATTGCCAAATCCAGTGTGGAGTATATGACTGTGGCCAAATGCCATCAGCCAACCCGGCAATATATGTACAAGCAAATTTTGCCCCAGAGATTTGATCCGCCAGAAGGACATGAACTCCTTCCCCCTTCGTATCACAAAGCAGCTGATGAAAGGCCATTCGTTGACGCAGCCATTTCATCACTCGTTCCAGACTGATCAATCTTCCCTGTTCCTCACCGTGAACACTCAGGGCAATTTCCCGACGTGTTCGGAAAATACTCCGAATTGTTTCGTACTCCATACTCTGGATGGCGCTTCGTTTTCCTTTTCTCATCCACTTTTCGTCTTGATCGATCCACTCTAACATGCTAGTGAGATGATTCTCCCACGTTTCATCATCTGCTAAAGCTCGAAGACGCCGTCTTAACCAGAAAAGAAATTTGACCCACTTTTGAGCATAGCTTTCAGACGCTTGAACAAGCTGGCTCTCTCCGGCTTCTGTCAAATAGTGATTGCGGAGCCGACTTCGTGCTGCTTGCCCCTTGAACAAAGCAAGCCATCGGGAAAACTCCGCAGCAACACCCGATTCTTTGATGACAGCCCGTCCCCAGGCGACTTCTGCATCCGACATGCCAGCCATCTTGGAACATAAACTGGCACAAATCAGCAGGTGCGTGCGTTTCCAGTCGGTTCTCTTCAGCTCCATTACTGCCAAAAGCCGCTTCGTCACTGACAAATTCAACAAAGAGCTGCTTCCCGCTTCTTTTACCTGCACACCTTTCGCTCGCAGTTCGCGCTTCGCCACTGTAAGGTAACCATCATTTGGGCAAACAACAGCGATTTCCTCTGCCAAAAAGCCTTCGTTAAGCCGCTGAATAATATCTTCGCTTATTTTTTGCATTTCATCATAGACATTCATTCCCACTAAACATCTAAAAGACTTGCTCGTGTTGCTTGCTATATGTGGTGAGGTGAAAATGACTTCCGTGGGCAGTCTGGAGATGGATTCCAACATGCCTGCAATTTCAGGCAACTCGGGAAAATCCCCTTCTACAATGACAAGCTCCGTCGACAAATCAGCTACTGTATATGGCTCTTTCAAGTATTCACTTGCCATGTCCATCAGTTGTCCGGCTTCCTTGTAAGACACGGAACGATTTTCCACGAGTGTAACGTAAGATTCATAAACAAGACCGAGTTCTGCCAGAACAGGCAGGGCGACGCTTCTCAAGATAGAGCGCCAGTTCTCTTGGGGACGTTTTTCCAAATCCTCCATCCACAAGGCAACAGACTTAACCATTCCTGCATGACGCAAGCTATTCTTTAGCAGAGGAATTTTCCCCTCTTCTTCAAGCCGCAGCATGACTGTCTCTACCAGATCCTCCCGCATTGGCTGGTCGATTCGAACGTACGAATGCCCATTTTGTTGCATAATACGATCCACCAGCTGATGCAGCGTCAGCCACTTGATTCCGATATATCCGCCTGTCGCCTGTAGCAGTTCTTGTTTTCTTTGCTGGATGAATACAGAGTGGCTTCCGATAAAAACGACGCTTTTCCGTTCCCGCACAGCTTTTTCCAGTACAGCAATGCTATTTTGCTCAGTAAATGTCATTGCAATATCTCCGGTACTCACAATCATGACAGCGTGCCCGCGAGGTTGGTTCGGGGAACGCCTCACTCTCCAGCATGCGGCGAATGACGGTCAGGCTGTCCTGGACATGTTTGCGCATAGCATCATTTATTTTCACAGGATGTACCGTTTTCGTAGGAATTTGATAAATAATCGCTTCCTGAACAGGGACTTGAAAATGCTCCTCCAGCAACATGGCATACGCGGTTGCCTGATACTTGGCATTTGTAAAAATACGATTTTCCGTGTATTTAAATTCCACAGGAATATAGTGGGTCATCCCTTTTTTCTGATAAGCAATCGTCAAATCGAGCTTGCCATACAAGCCGAGAGATTCACTCTTCAATTGCAGGTGAAACAATCGCCCTCCTTCTGTCAGCCCATACGAGCGATACCCTCTTCGCTTTTCGAGACGATCCAACTCAATGTGCTCGGCTACACCGTGATTCATTTTGTAGGACACTGGTCGGGGAACTGGCATCACATAAAAATAATAAGGAATGCGCGCGCAATACAAGTGTTGCTTCAAATCAGTGACATTCAACTCCAACCCGTCATGGAAAGTGCGGTTCTCAGAGAAAGTGGACGTTTTCAATTTCTTTCACCTGCTTTATATCTTTTTCGCACATCGGGTACATCTGAATGTTTCCCACGTCTACGCCAAGAATCTTTTTCAAAAGTAAAAACAATTCTTGCATCCGGTTGAGCGAAAGCTCCCCCTTGAAAGCACTGTACTGCACGCGGTATAAGCCATAGTCTTTGCAGGCATTGGCTACTCTGTTCCGGACTTTATCATCTTGCACGTCGTAGATCACAAGTAGATGCATCGCTACCAACTCCAGACAAACGGCCTGTACTCTCGCTCGCCTCTGAAATAAGTAGCCAGATGGTAAGCTTGCCTCTGAATGATCGTCTTTAGTTGATATTTCTTCCCTTCATACCTGTCCTTGCTCTCCAAACGCTCCCGAATTTCTTGCGCAATTACCCGTCGGCTTTCCACATGCAGAGCCTCTTCCTCCATTTTGGGCGCAAATCCTTTGGTAAACATGGAGAGCACCGTTCTATCAACGACGGGTTGGCGAAATTCCTCCATAAAGTCAAGAACGAAGGAAGGTCTGCCAGACCGATCAACATGAAGAAAACCTGCACACTCCTCCAGTCCTGCCAAGAGAACGGCCTTCGAGATTTCGTTTTTCAAACAACCATATCCATAGTTCAAGGCAAGATTCACGGGATCACTCGCTCCCCGATGTTCCCTCCCCTGAAAGCCAAGATCAGGATGTACTAAGCACTTCACAACTTCCCAATAAGCAAATGCAGCACGTCCCTCTACGGACATTAGCGTTCCGCGAACCTCATCAACACTTGCTCCCTTTATTTCCTCCAATTCATCCAGCTTGTGCTCCAAATTGGAGATGGCTGTTTGAAACATCGCTTGCAAATTCTCATTTTTGTCTCTCCGATTTTTCGCCCAATATTTAACGAGACTGGCTTGAGCCCGTATTTTTGCCCGAACAAAATGCTTGCTGACTTTCACACCACGCTCATCATTGTACGCCTGTATTTGTGCCCTTCTTGTAGCCACCGTCGCTTGCAAGAAAGGAGAGACTACTTTGGCAAAAGGTTCCCCTCTGTTGGACAAAAAATGTATATGTATACCGTTTTCAATGCACTTCTCAACCACATCCGACGAAATCGAAACACCTTTGGAAGAAATCACAACATCATCCACTTGAAAAAAGGGAATCTCCTGCACAACTTTCTTTTCCCTGTCCCGAATCACTAGCCGTTCACTGGTCTTACGCAAGGCGTATCCGTACTCATCAATTACTACCTGCACAAACATCCACTCCCATTTAGCATTTAGTAGGATAGATTCAGTCTCGTCCGAAAATTGATGGAGTAAACGGCATCTGAGAAAAACAAAAACTCTCTGCATGAGTAAAGGCAGAGAGGTTAATGTTGGGAGAGTGCTGATAGTTATGAGATGCTGATTTTTTGAGAAGCGATTCATGCATATCGGTTTATACAGATTGCTCAGGTATTGGGAAAGGCGCGATCAAAAGATAAGGGAGTGGTTCCACCGTTTATTGTCGTGCAATTCATACAATTCCCTCGTTGATCAGCGTAAAGGTCGGGCAAAAACTAAATGTACTTGAGGCAACCGCTCGACTTCGAGTCGGGGTCTCTAGGGTTTCGGGTTTTTCATGCAATCGGAAAAAAGAACTGGTTGGACATATGATCGAGCAGTGCTTCAGTCTCCTCGGCACTTGGCACTCGGCTGCTGCTACGCTTATCAGTCTATCGGTTTTAGTTTTCTTGTTTTTTGGGTCTGTAATGTAACGATACTGCCCACTGCTGCGGCGGATCGAGGAACACGGTTTCAGTCCCCTTGCTTTTCGGGTCTGTAATGTAACTCCCGCTTCTCCATCCAATAACGCACCGACTCCATTCGTTTCAGTCCCCTTGCTTTTCGGGTCTGTAATGTAACGTGAAACTCTTCATCGTGTAGTCCCAGTATCATCAAGTTTCAGTCCCCTAACTTCTCGGGTCTTCAATGTAACGGCTCTACGGACGATCCAAGCGGAAAGTGATGATCTGTTTCAGTCCCCTTGCTTTTCGGGTCTGTAATGTAACGGTACACAGCAAGCGCTTGCACTCGCAACGGCAGCAAAGTTTCAGTCCCCTTGCTTTTCGGGTCTGTAATGTAACGGACAAAACATGAGATTGCACAGGAGATCGTCAAAAAGTTTCAGTCCCCTTGCTTTTCGGGTCTGTAATGTAACAATTCTTTCAGTAGTTCTACTGTATCATCCGGTTCGGGTTTCAGTCCCCTTGCTTTTCGGGTCTGTAATGTAACCGAGATTCTCGAAGTTGTCCAGCGCCAGCACCTTTACGTTTCAGTCCCCTTGCTTTTCGGGTCTGTAATGTAACTTTCAATAACAAATTGCAATTCGTGATTGATACACAAGTTTCAGTCCCCTTGCTTTTCGGGTCTGTAATGTAACGTTGCAGCGCTGAGTCAAGGTCGATAATGCACGATTGTTTCAGTCCCCTTGCTTTTCGGGTCTGTAATGTAACGTTCAAAAGAATCCCGTCCGAGGAGATCATACCCCTGGTTTCAGTCCCCTTGCTTTTCGGGTCTGTAATGTAACTGAGTTCACAGTTAGGCATGCTGTATTCCAATACAAGTTTCAGTCCCCTTGCTTTTCGGGTCTGTAATGTAACGGAGCAGGCTTTCCTCACCTATGACTTTACTGACTTCGGTTTCAGTCCCCTTGCTTTTCGGGTCTGTAATGTAACTCGTGAAGATGGTCATGGTGCTGTAACTCAGTTCGTGTTTCAGTCCCCTTGCTTTTCGGGTCTGTAATGTAACGGGGAAAGTAAGGGTGGCACACTTCATAGGCATACAGGTTTCAGTCCCCTTGCTTTTCGGGTCTGTAATGTAACCACTTCGTGATAGAATGTACGTAATACCACGTTATATGTTTCAGTCCCCTTGCTTTTCGGGTCTGTAATGTAACACGTACTGACCAACACGCATGTCTGTGTACTTATTGTTTCAGTCCCCTTGCTTTTCGGGTCTGTAATGTAACCGACCTCGGTTAACGCAAACGAATCCACTTCTACCAAGGGTTGTCTTAATCTCAACACTAACAAGAGATCGTTCTTTTTTCGAGGATTGATTTCCTGTTAAAAAATCCAGCCTATCCTCGAAAGTCTATATTTAAGTACCCCATATCGTCTATTTTCTCCCGCCAGAGGATAACCATTCTCTCTCCTGTCTATAATAAAACATTGCTCTACTTTCAGCTATAGGTTTATGTGGTTCGCTAAGTCGAATTGTCGTCTGACCAGTGGTAAATGATAGTTTAGGTTACAAAGTAACTCTGGAGCAAAGCCAGTTACAGTTTCTCTATATTACCTTTAGATACAAGATACATTCGAATTTCCCTAATATTGTTTCTCCACGATGTGCGGGATTACCCTCTTTCCAATTTTCGAAATGATTTATACATAAAAAATCAGCTCACAAAACCTTCGGACAAGTACAACATGAAGCTTGTATCCAAAACCGAAATTCCACGCCGTTTAGAAGCAATTCGTTATTTTGTTTATCTGATGAAAGATCAAAAAATTTAAAATTCTAGAGATGCTCAGTATCTTTCGTTCCATGAAGTCAGCTCATTGTAATGGATACCTGTTTCCCCTCGAACTGATTTGATATTCCCTTCTTTGCAATCCATCTATCTCCTGTTCTTCGGAGCTTGGATCTAACTTGAAACCGTCATCGTAGCGGGTTTGATGATCGCGCTGTTTCAGTCCCCTAGCTTCTCGGGTCTTCAATGTAACTTCGATAGAAGAAACCATGAAGTATGTTCATATGTGGTTTCAGTCCCCTAACTTCTCGGGTCTTCAATGTAACTAGCTTCACTAAGCGCACCAGCGACGGCTCTAACTACGGTTTCAGTCCCCTAACTTCTCGGGTCTTCAATGTAACTCGTGTATCCAGTTTGTATAAAGTGAAGGAATCTTCCGTTTCAGTCCCCTAACTTCTCGGGTCTTCAATGTAACGTTACGGTTACTTATCGCACGATTGGATACCGGATGGTTTCAGTCCCCTAACTTCTCGGGTCTTCAATGTAACTTCTTGTCGCGGATCACCATATCAAATTGAACGTCTACTCGTTTCAGTCCCCTAACTTCTCGGGTCTTCAATGTAACGAATGCAGGGGAATGGCCGCAGGTGCCAGGAGCCCAGCGTTTCAGTCCCCTAACTTCTCGGGTCTTCAATGTAACCGTCGCCGGACGGCAGGAGGCGATCACGATTCCACAGTTTCAGTCCCCTAACTTCTCGGGTCTTCAATGTAACTCGGGTTTTGAAAGGCTGGATACGAGCAGTCATAGTAGTTTCAGTCCCCTAACTTCTCGGGTCTTCAATGTAACCTCCCAATCCACTGACGGCAAATTCGGCATGCTGTCTGTTTCAGTCCCCTAACTTCTCGGGTCTTCAATGTAACGATGAACCGGAGGGCCTTGCGTTCGGCCTCCGTGCCAGTTTCAGTCCCCTAACTTCTCGGGTCTTCAATGTAACGAACCCGCGAAGACGTTCACGCAAGAGGAACTCGACAGTTTCAGTCCCCTAACTTCTCGGGTCTTCAATGTAACGGAGGACAAGCGCCTGATCGCAGAAGTCATCGACTGTTTCAGTCCCCTAACTTCTCGGGTCTTCAATGTAACCCCTCAACGATATCATTATGATGGAAATCAGATTAGTTTCAGTCCCCTAACTTCTCGGGTCTTCAATGTAACCGACTTTGACTAACATGCTCAACCCCAGTCACACCAAGGCTTTTTTCATACTCAGTGCCAACAAGAAACCACTCTTTTTTCGAGGATTCATTTTCTGTCAAAAACCACAGCCTATCCTCGAAAATCTGACTTTAACTATCTCTGTCTGTCTATTTTTCCCCGCTAAAGGATAGCCATTCACTCTCATGCCTATAATAAAACATTCCTCCCATTTGATCTATACATTTCTTGGTACTGCCCAATACTAAAAGAGCTATCTAATCGAGAACTAAAGATTGCAATCGCAAAAACAAACAATATCCCCCTGCAACCTGGAAAGCCGGACATTTCAGGACCACTCGCTATCTGGTCCGTTGCAATACAACTGATTATTAAAAGACACGGAAGATCCATTCCGTGTCTTTCTTGTTAACATCCTTTTTCAATGCCACGGTTGGGAATTAGTGTCTCATGACCTTGATACGTCACCGGACAGCGGTGGAAATCCGGCCCTGCTCCACAACCATAAAGGTGTGTGAACATCAATCGGAGCCAGCCCGCTACCACGCAGTGCCTTTTCCCATGCTTCCGCAACAAGGTTCCTGTCCTCAGCCGTTCCATCCAGGACGTCCGACGAGCACAGATCCAATTTTACCGTGGCTTTCATGATGTGCGTGTCGGGGGCAATTGTAATCAGCTCGCGGGATTTCCACTTTACCCCTGTATACGTCTCCATTACGTACAGCCAATAATTGAAAATTTTCGGACCGGACAAATACGGAAATTCGCGTTTACGCGTTACTTGCATCATGTTTTTCAAGCTGGCGATGTCAAATTGAACGGATTCTAACATTCCGGCAACGTCACCTTTTAAGGAAGATTGAGTAATTCCGGTTGAGACGCTCTTCCAGATTTCCGGGTGTCGATTAGGCTGCAAGGCTACGCGCTCCTGGAGCAGTGCTTGACGCAGTTCCTCTATGCTACTTTTGGATACTGCATGCGGATTGAATATCCATCTAATCCTTTCATCTTGGTACGCCTGTGCGATTGATTGCCATAGGGTGTATGAGTTTCTTTGGTAGTTTAAGGCCATGCCTAGTGTTAATACGTTGGGCAGATCGTTCTCAGGGACAATGCCGAGGAGCGCATCTTCTGGCATTGTTTCGCCGCCGAGGAGGCCTTGGGAGTGCATTTGGATTAGTAGCTTTACGTTAGCTAGAAAGGATTCGTTTGCCATATTTGCCTCCGTGGAAGGTTCTCACTGATTCATTTTATTTTACTATAGTGGCCTATTTCGGACACGTATCATTACTACGTACACCCACTCAACCTGTGACATGTTTACCAATCACTACTTTAATTTTTTCTGTATTTAATCATGAAGAGTATAAAATAACAAAAAATTCAGCCATAATTAAAATCGGTTGAATATAATTTCATTTTTTGTAATTTGAAGATATTATTATATTAAAAGTAAATTTATTACATAAAAGATAATTAGGAGGAGATTCCATGGCAGTTTCATTGAGATTCAAAAATTTTTTAGCTCTATTTTTGGCCGCTGTTCTTTTGCTTTTACCAAACACTGCTGCATTTGCTGGAAAAAAAGATTACCCAGATCCTCAAATTAAAATCAAACCTGTTTCTCAAGAAAAATCGCAGTGGTGCTGGAGTGCCGTCTCAGTGATGCTTTTGGAGCTCTATGGAAAAAAAATGTCCCAATCAGAATACGCAAAGTTTGTAAATGGAAGCACAGATAACGTTACCATTTTTAAAAGCCAATTCATTGACAAGCTAAATGAAAAAGGTATTTATGGAGACTACAAAGCAACAGCCGCTACTTGGAATGAAATTAAATCATCAATCGACAAAGGCCGACCAGTTGTAGTATTTAAAAAGAAGCAAAAAGGAAATGGACACGTTCTTATCATCAATGGCTATTTCAATAAACCTGGTGATAATACAAACTATGTAATTATGGTCGATCCAAACGGGGGAACTGAAGATTGGTACACGTACGAAGAAGTTGCTAACAATTCGTATAATGTGTGGGAAGCAAGTTGGATTAACGTAAGAAATAAAAAGTAATACATTTTTAAGCAAGGGAGTGAGCGTAATTCATTCCCTTGCTTTTTATTTAAAATTATTTTCTAGCTATTTTCGCTCCTTGTATTAAATCGAAAAAGAAGCGGTACTTTGCCCGCTTCTTTTTCATCCATGCTAATAGTTTTTCCCCACCAACACAGCCGCACTCTCCACATTCGGGAGTGTCGACCCGCTTTGTTAATCCGAGCCAATCCTCAAAACCTTTGAAAATCTTCCATCATCAATCATTCAAAGGGCGTAAAAATATTTCCTCTGTGGTACAAATCCTGTGGAGTAGCTGCGTGTATTTTTCATCTTTGGAATACACGGGTAGAGAAAAATCAAAATTTGACCATACACAAATCTTCATATCTTCAAAAATAAACACGGTTGAAACTTTCTCTCTGAGTCCCAGCTCGACTAATATTTCAAAATCATGCAGGTTCGCTAATTTCATACTCTTGCTTCCAGATGCTTTTAGCTGTGAATGAATTTCTTTCGCCCTTATTTTTTGGGTATCACTGTTTATCGTATCTACTACTCGTTTACGCTAGGCAATGCTGTTTCGATCCAAACAGAATTGTACACCCAAAGCTTACGGAGTACCTGCTTAAATTTCTCTTCTTCTCTTAAATATAAAGAAAGCAGGTTTGGATCATCCACAGTCTTGTCGAAAAAAATGTTCACCTTTTCAAAAGCCGATTGATCTTTTATTTGCAATGGGAATCTATCCAGATAAAAGCTATTTTCAGGGAAGCGATCAGCTACAAAATGGCTATGTTCCAGGAGAAAAGTTTCACACATATTACCTGGTTCCAGATCCATAGAAGGAGACCATTTGCTTCCCCATAAACCCTCAACTATCTTAGCAATTTCCACCAAACACCCTCCTTTTTCTTAATCACGAAGGATTTTACCTGTATCATCTAATGTTGCCTTGCGTTTCCCTTTACTATCTCTATGTTTCCATGCACTTCCACCATGCGGTTTATTGCCCCTATCTTTTTGAATTGAATACTCCAACCGGTTTTTTCATTCTCTCTCGTATTTCCATCAACTCTCTTATCAAACTGGCCTAAATCAACACCGTCCCCAGCATCATTTAACAGCCTTTTAGGGATATTATGATAGTCGATTATTCCTTTTGCATACAAATAGTCAAAAGCCTCTACAATTTCGTCAGCCATTGCACTAAATGAAGCTTCAAATGCTGCAACTATTTTATCGAACTTTGGTTCAATATCCTCCCAATAATATTGACAATAGCTCGCCGGCCAGATAGCAGAAGATCGTTGCATCGCGAATAAAGTTTTGGTCACCTAAAGCAACTACAAAGTCGAAAATAACGAACGCACCTAGGACGCTAAGCAACGCAGGCAAACCACCAAATAAGAATGTACCTGTTGTACTTCCACCTGCAAACGTTACCTTGTAAAATCCCTCCATGTACACCTTCCACCCTGCCTCATCAGGCAATAAAAATAGCCCCGAACAGATCGAGGCGCTCAAATTCTTGGTAAAAAAATCCCCCCGGAAATCTCCGGAGGGCTGTTGACGGAACGATCATTTAATTAACCTTTGTGATTTCAAGCTTCACTGCAATATAAAGCGATAATGCAAGCTGTACTAATACCAAATCTGCATTTCGCAAGGTTATCGAATCCCCTGTATTTAGGTTCAATTGAGCAACTATCCTTCGTTTGATTTGATTTCAACAGAAGAATGGATGATTTAATATCGCCCCGAACGTGGTTTCAGCATATCAAAAACCCTTATATACCAACAAAGCCACACTCTCCACATGCCCCGTATGCGGAAACATATCCACCGGCTGCACTTCCCGCACCTCGTACTTCTCCGCCAACACCTTCAAATCACGTGCCAGCGTGGACGGGTTGCACGACACGTACACCACGCGCTCTGGTTGCATCTCCAAAATCGTCGTCAACAGCGCCTCGTCGCAGCCCTTGCGTGGCGGGTCGACGACAATTACATCGGCCCGTATTCCTTGCTCTTTCCACGCGGGAATCACGACCTCCGCGGGGCCTGCCTCGAACGTTGCGTTTTCCACTCCGTTCAGTTTGGCGTTGCGGTTGGCGTCCTCGATCGCTTCTGGGACGATTTCCACGCCGTAGACATGCTTGGACTTTTGCGCCAAAAAGAGCGAGATCGTTCCGATGCCGCAGTAGGCGTCGATGACCGTTTCGGTTCCTGTCGCTCCGGCGTATTCCAGCGTTTTATTGTACAGCACTTCCGTCTGGGCGGGGTTGACCTGGTAGAACGAGCGCGCCGAGATGGCGAATTTGATCGCTCCGATGTAATCGTAGATGACATCGCTGCCCCAGAGCGTTACCGTCTTTTTGCCGAAAATGACGTTGGTCTTGTCCGGGTTGATGTTTTGCACGATGCTCGTTACGCCCGCCACCTCGGTGCGGATCGCTTCCACGAGCTTGTCACGCTGCGGAATCGTCTCCTCGGTCGTCACGAGCACGACCATGACTTCTCCCGTCTTGACCCCGACTTTGACGACCACATGGCGGAGCAAGCCTGAGCCGCGCACTTCATCGTATGGCTTGATGCCAAGGGCAGTTGCGGCCTTCTTCACCGTTGCGACCGCCTCGTCGTTTTTTTGGTGCTGGATGAGGCATTCGTGCATGTCGATGATGGAATGGGACTTTTCGGCGTAAAATCCGCCGACCAAGGCGCCGTTTTCCTCACCGATTGGCACTTGGGCCTTGTTGCGGTAACGCCACGGCTCGCTCATGCCGAGTGTCGGGTGAACGGTGATTGCTCCGTCTCCCTCCACCTGGAAGCCGCCGATGCGCCGCAGGTTGTCCCGCACGATTTGCTGCTTGTGACGCAGTTGCTCCTCGTATGCCAAGTGCTGCAGCGAACAGCCGCCGCAACGGTCGTACAGCGGACAGGGCGGCTGTGAGCGGAATGTGCTCGCTACTGACACTTTGGTCAGTTTGGCGAAGCCGAAGTTCTTTTTGACATGGTCGACGCGCGCATGGACGCGCTCTCCTGCGAGTGCGCCGTCGACGAACAGCGTATATCCTTCAATCCGGCCGACGCCAGCGCCTTCGTGGTTCAGTCCGGTTATCTCCACTTCCACAGTTTGTCCGACACGAACCGGAACGTCCAGCTCTACCTTGGCAGTTTGCTGCGGTCTGCGCCGTCTTTTTGTTGTTTTCGCCACTTTTCTTTTGCTCCTTTTGTCTCGCGCTCTGTCTGCCTCGCCTGTTTTCCGTAGCAAACAGGCAGGGATGCACAGCGAAAGCGGCATCCCTACGGCTTGTTGCTATTCATTTTACTATCTTCCTACGGGACGAACAACTCGATATGACCTGGCAAAGCTTCCACGACACAAGGCAACTGCCCGCCCAGCTCGCCATCCAGGTTGAGCTGGACCACTTCGCCGGATGGCGAGGTCGCTTTGATGTAGTCTGCCTGGAAATACAAAATGTTTGGGTCCCGCAAATGCTCGCCGCGAACCGCCTGTGTAGCGAGGCGAATAAACTCGGCGATGTTCATCTTTTTGACGACGATGACATCCAGCTTGCCGTCTGACAAGTCCGCTTCCGGGGCAAGCTTGTCGAAGCCGCCTACCGAGTGGCTGTTGGCAATGAGGAACACCATGATCTCTTCATCCAAAAGCACTTCCTTGCGGCTCTCCAAGCGGACGCGGATCGGGTGCAGGGACGGCAGCTTCTCCAAGCCTTTGACGTAGTACGCCATCTGTCCCATGAGCGTCTTCAGCTTGCTCGGGACTTCGTACGTCAGGTTGGTGAGCGAGCCGCCGCCTGCGATGTTCATGAAGTAGCGATTGTTGATTCGCCCCAGGTCGATGCGCTTTTTCTTGCCCTTGGCGATGATTTCCGTAGCGCGTGTGATCGACTTGGGGATGCCTACCGCTCGGGCAAAATCGTTGCTGGTG
This sequence comes from Brevibacillus sp. FSL K6-0770, assembly GCF_038000275.1. Classification (NCBI taxonomy): domain Bacteria; kingdom Bacillati; phylum Bacillota; class Bacilli; order Caryophanales; family Paenibacillaceae; genus Brevibacillus; species Brevibacillus sp. FSL K6-0770. The sequence continues at coordinate 698,195 of NZ_JBBOBQ010000001.1, read as the reverse complement.
CCGCAGGGGATAATTCCAAGGGTTGGGCGAGCTTTTTGCTCTGCCATCCCGTTCACGACTTCGTATATGGTTCCGTCTCCACCAGCAGCCAGGATGACGTCAAAGCCGCGGGCTACCGCTCGGGCAGCCTCTTCGGTCGCGTCATCTTCCCCTCTGGTTGCATGACAGGATGTCTCGTATCCGGCCGACTCCATCAAATCGAGAATATCCGGCAATCGCCGACGCACGATCTCCCGGCCGGAGCTTGGATTATAGATTAATCTGGCTCGTTTCAAGGCAGATCCCTTCTTCCTTCCCTCGCTCGCGGGTGTACTTCCTTCCATCATATCCTGTATAGCCATTTTTGGGAATCGCTATGCGGAATGTAGCGTGATAAGATAGAAAAAGATGGGAAAAAGGAGAGTGGGGGGACGGTTGTGAAACAAATCATCGTTGGTGTTGATGTGGGCGGAACAGCCATCAAAATGGCGTTGATTACACCGAACGGCGAGCTTGTAGCCAAAATCCAGGAACCGACACCTGTTGCAGAAGGCGAAGACGGCGTTTTGCAAAAAATCGCAGGGATGACCCGCGCCCTTTTGCACGAGCACGGCTATAGTCTGGAACAGGCGAGTGGAATCGGGGTCGGCATCCCCGGACCGATCGACGCGAAAAACGGCATCGTGATGCAGGCGGTCAACTTGCACTGGACCAAGCCGGTTTTGCTGAAACAAAAGCTGGAAGCACTTACAGGGCGTCCCGTCGAAGTTGACAACGATGCCAATGCGGCAGCACTGGGCGAGATGTGGCAAGGGGCCGGGCAAGGCGCACAAGACCTCGTGCTGATTACGATTGGAACGGGCGTCGGCGGCGGTGTGATTTTGAACGGAAATGTAATTCACGGCATGAACGGGGTCGGCGGCGAGATTGGACACATTACGATGGCCCCTACTGGCGGAGCACCTTGCAATTGCGGGAAAACAGGCTGCCTGGAAACGTTCACCTCTGCCACGGCCATTATTCGCGAAGGGCATCTGGCCGCAACGAACGGAACAAGCCCGCACCTCGCCCGCGTACTTGCCGAGACAGGCAAGATCGGGGCAAAAGACGTATTCGACGCAGCTATAGCAGGCGACGCAGCCTCACTCGCCATCGCCGATCATGTGGCGCTCTATCTGGGGCTTGCGCTCTCCCACCTGGCTATCGTGCTGAACCCGGTCAAGTTTGTGATTGGGGGCGGCGTAGCGGCAGCAGGAGACTTCCTCTTTTCGCGCATCCGCGATTCGTTTACCCGATTTGTTCCCTTCACTTACGTCGTAGAATCCACACAAATTTTGCCTGCCACTCTTGGCAACGACGCTGGCGTGTACGGCGCTGGCTGGCTGATCCGCTCCCGGATGGAAGCCTAGTTTGTTTGTTACCTTTCCCTAAAAAAGAACAGCGCTCCTGTCCGCAGCGTATGTGCCGCGCAGGAGCGCTGTTTTATTTTTGGAAGCAGGCAGGCGGCTTTACGTATTCACGCCTTCCTGAACCTGCTGAACCTGACTGGACTTCGCATCATTCCCCGCCACGATCAGGGCCGCTCCCGCCAGCACAGCACCTCCACCGAGCAGTTGCAGCATGCTGAACGCCTCGCCGAACAACAGAGCCGAAAAGAAAAACGTCACGACCGGCTCAAACGTGCTGAGCACGGAAGCTTTTGTCGAACTGATCAGTTGAAGGCCGCGGAAGAAAAAGCTGATCGCCATCACCGTAGAAAAAACGACGATGCCGCCCAAAGCCCACCAGCCAGTTGGCGCAAAAGCCAGATCGACGCCGCCATCCTTTTGCGCAATCAAAAAGGTCGACACGGCTGCAAACAACGAGATGTACCCCGAGGTCACGTACGGCGACAATCCTTTGACGATCCGATTGCCCACGATGATGTACACCGAGTAGAACAGCGCTGCCGCAAGCGCAAGCAAGACGCCGAAAATTTTAACCCCGCCAAACGATAGCCCAAGCACCAGTCCAAGTCCCACCAGAGACAGCAGCATGGCAAAAACGGTCTTGCGCGTCAGCGGCTCTTTATCCACAAAATAACTCAATACAGCTACAAACACGGGGAACGTATAAAGCAACAGCGCTGCCATCGAGGTCGGGATGTGCTGAACCGCCGAGAAAAAACTGAGCGATTGCAGCGTATACAACACCCCGCCCAAACAAAACAGGGCAAGCACCTGGCGCCGATTCAGCCGCAGCGACTCTTTACGCAAGGCAAGCAAGCCAAAAAACAGCCCTGCGGCGAACAAAAAGCGCAAAAACAAAAGCGTGGAAACCGAAACTCCGGCTCCGTAGGCGTAGACGGCAAAAATGGACATCACGCCAAACCCCGCAGCCGAGGCCAAAATATACAGCACTCCCAGATACAGCGGCTTCACAACCATTTCACCAGCTTTCTTCAAATGGCAGCGACACATGAAAAAAACAGACAGTCAGTATCCTCCGATCAGTTTTTTAATCCCGCTCCCTCTCTGCGAAACAGCCGTGATGCGAAAGCAATCGTAATCGCTACGTACACAAGTGAAGAACCGATGCCAAGCAGGGCATGCAGCGGATCGACCTTGCCGTAAAACACTTCCTTGCAAAGCGCCACGCCGTTGAAGACGGGCAACACGTAATAATGCTCGGCGATGTCCACCGGACTTTGCGGCATCAGCATGTACGACGGCACCATCGCCAGAAAGATCACGGCGCTCATATACGTCTGCCCTTCTTTGAACGACTTGGCAATCGTGCTGAGCATCAGCTCCAGTCCGGCAAAAGTCGCCGCCATAAGCAAAATCACCACGATCAGCACCAACAGAGTCGCTGGCGACAAAAACGCGAAAGAAAAGGCAGCATTGTCTCCTCCGCCGAGCGGCCCCATGCTGAACACGAGCGATACGGAAATGAGTGAAGCGATCGCGCTCAACATGCTCATCATCATTACAGCCACAAGCTTTGCCGTGAGAATATGGTTGGCCGCGATTGGCGCAGTCAGGAGCGACTCCATTGTCCCGCGCTCTTTTTCGCCCGCAACGAGGTCGTTAGCCGCAGCGATCCCTCCCGAAGCGAGAGAAACCACGAGCATTAACGGGATAAAGCCTGCCAGCATCCCGCCCGACTTTCTTTCTTCTGTCGCGACGTTCTGGAAATCAGCGGCGATCGGCTGAATCGCCGCTTCGGACATACCTGCTTGCTGCAAACGCTTCGCCACGATTTCTTTGCTGTATGCCTCCACCGTTTGCTTGATCAGATCGCGTGCGTAGACGGACTTCGTATTGGTCGAGTCAAAAGCGACGAGCAGCTTGGCGGTGTTCCCTGCCTTGATTTCCTCGTCGAACCGTTCCGGGATCGTGATGATCGCGCGGAGCTGTCCCGCTTGCAGCGCTTGCTCGGGATCAGCAGACTCGATCAGGCGCACGCCCGGATTTTTTGCCAGCATGTCAATCAGCGGGGAGGAGCCGTGAATCGCCAGCGGCACGTACTCCCGCGCTTCTTTTTCTACATTGCTGTAGGAATTGCCCAGCAGAAAAAACACAAACGGGATGATGACCAGCGGCACAAGAAAAGTCCCGATCCACGCTTTTCTGTCCCGAAACAAATCCAGCAGCTCTTTTTTCAAGACAGTCCAGATGATTTGCCAGCCCATCACAGCTCGCCCCCTTCCACGACTGCCATGAAGATATCGTCCAAATCGTCCGTTCCGTACTGCTTGCGCAATGCGGCCAAATCCCCGGAGAAGCGCAGCTTGCCTTTGTGCATCAACGCGATCCGTTTGCACAGCTTGCTGATCTCGCCCATGTTGTGGCTGGAAAAGAGGATCGTTTTTCCTTCCTCTTGCAGCCTGGTCACCATCCGGCGAAAAATCGTGGCGGCTGTCACGTCAAGCCCGGTTGTCGGTTCATCCAGCAAAATGACGTCCGGATCGTGGACAAGCGTGCGGGCAATCGCCACTTTTTGCTTCATTCCCCGGGAAAAGGCCCCGACACGCCTGTCGATGAACGCTTCCATGTCCAGCATGCGGCTTAAATTGTCAATCCTCTCTTGCACCCGTGAGGAAGTCAGTCCGTATAAATTGCCGAAGTAAGCGATATTTTCCCGCGCCGTCAAACGACTGTACAGCCCGACTTCTCCGCCAAACAGAATGCCGATCCTGCGGCGCACCTCCAGCGGTTGTTCCCGCACCGAGAAGCCGCTGATCTCGATATCTCCGGCGGTCGGCGTGAGAATGGTCGCCATCATGCGCATCGTCGTCGTCTTGCCGGCTCCGTTCTCGCCCAACAGCCCGTACACTTCGCCCTCTTCCACGCGAAACGTCAGATCGCGGACCGCTGTGACCGTCCCAAACTGTTTGCTTGCGCCTTTTACCTCTATCAAGGGCAGTCCTCCTCTCCCTCGCTTTTCTTTGTTGTCAAAATTGTACCTTGAGCAAATAGGCAGCTCTTTTTTCCCCGGCAAATGTCACCTGTACGACTCCCGTACGACCTTGGAGCACCCGCGGTATTTTCGCGGCGATATGGAATTTGCGTTGCTTCGCATCAACGCGGGCTGTAGACACTGTGCCCGGCGGCAAGTATATGCGGTCACCTTCTAACGAATAAAACATGAGCGTGACTTCCCCCGAGTCGCCGTGCGCCTCTCCGGAAAATACAATCGTCTGGACGTCTCCCGCGCCTCCCGATACGCGCGTCAGATCAAACAGCGGATGGCGCAACGAAGCCAGCTCTTGACCGCCGCGCCAGTCCTGCAAAAAGGCGTCGAACTCCTGGACGGCAGTAGCTGCAGACCATGCGCCTGCTTGCGGCATTTGCGCTGCTGGCAAATCGGGCAAACCGGGCAGACCAGAGAAACCGGACAAACCGGACGAATGGGCAGAAACCATAAGAACAAGCGTCATCCAAAAAGAAAACATGCTAATCAGCTCCAATAAATGGTTGTCCTTAGCATGCCCTCTCAAAAGTTTGGCATATGTGCCGATTATCCGATCTGAATGTTTCGACTTTTAGGCGTTTGGGCCTCAATCCGCCAGAGACTGCCGACACTCAGTTCAAAGCACTCGCGTAGCGATCTTTCCAAGCCGCCAAGGAAAAGCCTGCAAACAAGGAAACAAAGCTCTCGGTATCGTTGATGTAGTGGCGGGTTTCTCTTTGCTCAGGGTTCTTTTCCACAAAAAGCGGTGCTACCAGATGCATGACTGGCACGCCTTCCGCCTCCTCGTCGTAAATCCCCCGCTCGGCCAGCACTTTGCCGAAATAGCGACAGTATGTAACGGTTACGGTTTTTTGCTGGTTATTGGCTTCCCATGTCGCAATCGAACGGTCAAATGTATCGGATGGCGAACCGCCTTTGCCGGGCGCCACGCTTTCTCCCGTGACAGAAATCAGCTTCATACCTTTTCTTCCCCCTTTTGCTTCGTGTATGTTCATTATAGGATAGAGAGGAATTTCTTACAAATCCGCCACCTTTGTCAGAAAACCCGGCGCTCGGGAGTCTATACGGTAAGTCAACTAACAACGAGGAGAATTTGGGATGGATCATTTGGTTATCAAGCCTGCCAGTCAAGCGGAAGAGCAACAGGAACAGGACGAGATTTTGGTGGAAAGGGCAAAAGCCGGGGATCAGGAAGCGTTTGGCGAGCTGGTGAGGCGGCATCGGGCAAAAGTATACGGCTATGCCCGCTCGTATACCCAGGAAGCTTTTCTTGCCGAAGACATCGTCCAGGACGCGCTGATTCGCGCCTTTCTTCATCTGGGTACGCTGGTCGACAGCCGCCGTTTTCTACCTTGGCTGCACCGGATTGTGCGCAATCAAGCGTACACGCGCCTGAAAAAAGGGCCGCAGACAAAAGAGCAGGTCTTTTCCGGCCTGACGAGACAGCCGAGCGAGCTTGAAGCTACTGATTGGGAAGATCTCGACAGTATTTTGCACAGGCTTGGCCGCAACTGGTCAGCCTCGGTCGAAAACAACGGCAACCCCGAAGAGCTATTGGTGCGCCGTGAACTGTTTGAGACGATCAAAAGCTTGCTGCACTGTCTCAATCCGCGGGAGCGCCGAATTGTCGAATCGCACTTTTTTGACCATCTCGCGCCCCACGAGATCGCGCATCTGTTCGAAATGACGCAGGCCAATGTCTACCAAGTGCTGTCCCGTTCTCGCAAAAAGCTCATGCAAGAAAGGATTCGTGTCGTGGTTGACCAATACGTGAAGACGCGAAAGGATGCGGGAATCATGAAACAAGCTGTATTGAGAAAACCGGAGGCAATGAAGCAGCCGACCTGGATTACATGTGGAGCGGCGTTGTACGGATTAGTGGAGTTTACGGAGCGCAAGCTGTCTTTGCCAGCCGTTCTCGGACTAAGCGGCCACGCTTTTCGCCTGACTGTCGTTCCAAAAAACATTCATATTGCGGGACCGACCATGTTTGATTTTCAATCCGTACTGGAAGAAGGGCTGCGCAACATGGGCTTTGTGCCACGCTCCGTCTGCCAGGGACAACTGGACGGTACGCCGGGGCCGAACGCCACTTTCGTGAATCCGACATTGCTCAGCTCAGCGGCACGAGAAAAGCGGCAACTTCCCGCTCTTTTGCCGCAAGCAATCGAGTTGATTCACAGCTCGCTTGACAAAGGCTGCCCCGTGCTCGCCTGGGACTTGTTCATGCCGGAGTTTGCGCTGATTTACGGCTACGAGGATGCAAGCAAACTGCTGCATGCTGGCGACAACTGCAACAATGACGCCAAGATCCCTTATGAGCATCTGGGACGCGGACTGATTGAGGAGCTGTTTGTGCTCGCAATCGAGAGCACGCTTCCGATCGACCAGCGCACCATGCTGGCAAACGCCATCGCAACGGCGCTCAAGCATTACCGCACTCAGGAAGGGCCAAGTGATCGCTACGTGAACGGCTTGGCTGCCTATCCGGTTTGGAAGGAAGCTTTTGAAAAAGGAAGCGTGGAACCAAACGGAAACGCCTACACCTTGGCTGTCGTACACGATGCACGAAACAACGCTTCCCGCTTCTTTGCGGAAGTTGCCGATGCATGGACAGACGAATCGCTGGATGGGGTGCGCCCGCAGCTTAAAGAAGCGGCAGCGCTCTACCGGACAATTGCCGAAGACTTTAACAAGCTTGTCCAGCTGTTCCCTTTCCCGAGTGGCGGTGAACCAAATGAGCCAGCAACCGCACAGCAAGCGATTCAGCTTTTGTCGGTCATTGAAAGCAATGAGGGTCTGGCCGTCAGCTTGCTGGAAAAAATCCACGCGGCGCTCACTGCGAATTAAGAGAGCTGCGAGTATCTGTGCAGTTTGCTTGCTCCATAGTTGAGTTGCATTGCGCAAAATAAAAAACGCGGGCATGTAAAATGTCCGCGTCTTTCTTTTGAACAAAATCGGCTGTTATTCCTCGTCTTCGATCCACTCGATCGAGCCTTTGGCCGCATCTACATATGGCCAGCCTTTGCTGTTGTCAACCGTGTAGACGAGAGACAGGGATGGAGCCGGGATGCCGTAGAAGTTGGTCCACAAATAAGATTGCTTTAGCGGCAGTTGTTTCGCGATGATTTCAGCCGCCTGCTGCTCGCTCACCGCTGGCTTTTCATCCGGAAAATCGACCTTTTTCATCGGCAGCGTAGTGGAGTATTGGGCAACCTTGCCATCCTCGCTGTTCACCAAAATCCAATGGTAGCGATCCAGGATCGGCAAGCCTTTGTGCATTTCACTGAACAAGAAGGCGTAATACAGACCTGGCTCCGGCTCCGGTTCTTCTCCATCCAGCAGTTCCAGCATCCAGTCCGCCAAAGGCGCCTCTTTGTATGGTTCGAGTATCTCAACCTGCAAGGAAGCTGAGCTTTCCGGCGCTACCTGCTCCAGGAAGCCAACCGCTTTTGTCAGCGCCTCTTCCTGTTTCAAAGGAGCCGGCTTTTGCTCCGACCATGCAAAAAACTGGCTGGCAATCAAATTGCCCGTCTCATTTTCAAACGTTACGGACGCGTAATCTTGATCTTCATTAAACCACGTATACGTATGATCGTAATCCCCCGCGACTTCCTCTGGGTAGATGTACTCTTTTTTCGTATCGATTCCGAACAGGCTGATTACTGCCTTTTCTGCTTCGGCCTTGCTTTTGGCCGTGAGCGGTTTGGCCGGAAGCGCAAGTGTGATGTTTTTGATCGTTGCCTTGCTGCGCTTGCCTTGGTCGATTGTAGTTCCACGCGTCGGATCAATCTGTGTTCCCGTTGTCGCGTCAATCATCGGCGAAACTCGCAATGTGTATTGCAGGCCGGGCTTGCCGTCTTTCCCTTCCTGCATGTATCCGAGATCCAATCGGTCAGGGATGAAATATTGCTTTTTGACCGCCTCTGGCGTCAGCGCGGATTTCGGATCGGGAACTTTAATTCCCGTCAAATCCAGACGGTACACATTCAGTGCTACAAGATGGCCCGCTTCATCCGTATTGACTTCGATTCCGTATTTGCCTTCGTTTACTTGCAACCCGTTCACCAGAAACGGATAGAAGACTCTGTTCCGCGTGCCTCCCGCTTCCACTTGCTCCGCTTCCTCACTATCAGGCACTAACACGGACAACACCGGAGAGCCAAGCCCTTTCAGCTTTGCTTCTCCCAGCAGGGTGACTAGCGACGTCATCGCTTTTTGCAAAATTTCCTTGTCAGACGGCACGGCGCTGTCTTTTTCCGTTTTCGCTGTCACCGAAGATTCAAAGCTGATCAATTCACCTGTCTTGCTGTCAAAAGTCAGGCTGGCACTGACGTTCGTATTTTTCGGATCGTACATGTCCAAATACACATAGCCTTGATCGGCATCAAGCACATCGATTTCGCGCTCGGTCATGGCCTTCACCCACGGCTCCAGCTGCTCCAAAGCCGTTACTATTTTTTGCGCTTGCGCAGGCAGCTTTGCTTCGACTTTCGCAGCAGTCGCGCTTGCTGGGCTAGACCCGGGACTTGCCGCCAATGCCGTTCCTCCCATTCCTGCAAACACCATCGTTGCAGACAAAGCAACAGCTGCTCCTTGCCATTTCCGTTTCATCGATGCTCCCCCATCCTATCATCTACTTACCATCTATATTACCTTGTATGGGACATTTTGGAATGCGACTTTTTACATAGAAAAAGCAGCACGCTCCCTTTTTCGGGTTCGTGCTGCTGCTTTTATCCTTAGAGGCTGCTCAATACTTCCTGGATCAGCTTGTTGACCATCGGCGGGTTCGCTTTGCCTTTGGTTTGCTTCATCACTTGACCCACGAAGAACGCTGCCGCTTTTTCGTTTCCGGCCTTGTAGTCGGCCACGGCTTGCGGATTGGAGTTGACGGCATCGACGACGATTTGACGCAGGGCGCCCTCGTCACTGATTTGCACCAGTCCTTTTTCTTCGACGATCTTCTTGGGCTCTTTGCCTGTCTCCACCATCTCTTTGAAGACGGTTTTGGCGATTTTCGAAGAGATGGTTCCGTCTGCAATCAGCTTGATCATGTCGCCCAAGCCTTGCGCTGTCATTTTCACGTCGGCAAACGCCAGGTTGTTCGCATTGAGATGTGCCAGCAAATCAACCATCAGCCAGTTGGCTACAGCTTTGGCGTCCGCTCCTGTTTTCACAGTTTCGTCGAAGAAATCCGCTGTCTCCTTGGAGATCGTGATGACTTCCGCGTCCGCTTGCGACAGGCCGTATTCGTTCACATAGCGAGCCTTGCGGGCATCCGGCAATTCCGGAATGGTCGCGCGCACGGCCTCGATCCACTCTTCGGAAATTTGCATGCGCACCAAATCAGGGTCCGGGAAGTAACGGTAGTCGTGCGCTTCCTCTTTGGAACGCATCGTAATCGTCTTTTTATTCGCCTCATCCCAACGGCGTGTCTCCTGCACGATCGTGCCGCCGGAAGAAACAACCTCCGTCTGACGCAGCACCTCGTACTCCAGACCCATCTGCACGTTGCGGAAAGAGTTCATGTTTTTCAGTTCTGTCTTCGTTCCGAACGCTTCTTGCCCGTACGGACGAATCGAGACGTTGGCATCGCAACGCAGCGAGCCTTGCTCCATGCGCACATCGGACACTTCTGTGTACTGGATGATCGCTTTCAGCTTCTCCAGGTAGGCGCGAGCTTCTTCCGGCGTGCGAATGTCCGGCTCGGAGACGATCTCCACGAGCGGAACACCTACGCGGTTGAAGTCGACCAGCGATTCTCCCCCGAAGTCACTGTGCGTCAGCTTGCCCGCGTCTTCCTCCAGATGGAGGCGCGTGATGCCGATGCGCTTCGTTTCTCCGTTGACCTCGATGTCGATCCAGCCATTGTAGCCGATCGGCTGGTCGTACTGGGAGATTTGGTACGCTTTTGGAGAATCCGGGTAAAAGTAGTTTTTCCGGTCGAACTTCGTCTCGCGGGAAATCTCGCAGTTGAGCGCAAGCGCCGCTTTCATCGCGAACTCCACCGCTTGCTTGTTCGTTACGGGAAGAACGCCCGGATGTCCCAAACAAATCGGGCATGTATGTGTATTCGGCGGCGCGCCGAACTCAGTCGGGCAGCCGCAAAAAATTTTACTGTTGGTCGACAGCTCGGCGTGGACTTCCAGGCCGATGACGGTTTCGTACTTGCTCATGCCTTTTACCCCCTCACCCATTCCGGCTTGCGCTGGCTGTAGCCTGCTGCCTGCTCATAAGCATGTGCTACGCGCAAGACAGTGGATTCGTCAAACGCACGACCCACGATCTGCAAGCCGATCGGCAGACCGTTTTGGGAAAAGCCGCACGGTACGCTGATCGCTGGCAGTCCAGCCAGGTTGACAGGTACGGTGCAAATGTCTTCCAGGTACATTTTGACCGGATCGTTGGCGTTTTCGCCGATTTTGAAAGCCGTGGACGGCGTCGTCGGATGCAAAATCACATCGAAATCGGCAAAAATGTTGGTAAAGTCCTGGATGATCAGCGTGCGAACTTGCTGCGCTTTTTTGTAGTACGCGTCATAGTAGCCGGACGAAAGCGCATAAGTACCGAGCATGATGCGGCGTTTTACTTCCGGACCGAAGCCTTGGCTGCGGGATTCTTTGTACAGCTCAATCAAGTTGGACGCATTGTCTGCGCGCACACCGTAGCGTACGCCGTCAAAACGGGCCAGGTTGGACGATGCCTCCGAAGAGGACAGCAAGTAATAGGCTGGAACCGCGTATTCGGTATGCGGCATGGAAACTTCGCTCCATGTTGCGCCCAAGCTTTCCAGCTGTTTCAGGGCAGCAAGCACAGCCTCGCGCACCTCTGTGTCGATGCCTTCCCCGATCAACTCTTTTGGCACCCCGATGCGCAAACCTTTTACATCGCCAGTGAGCGCGGAGAGATAGTTCGGCACTTCTACATTGGCAGAAGTGGAGTCGAACTCATCGTGTCCGGCAATCGCTTGCAGCACGTATGCCGCATCTTCCACGTTTTTCGTCACCGGGCCGATCTGGTCGAGCGAAGACGCAAATGCGACCAAACCGAAGCGGGATACGCGCCCGTAAGTAGGCTTCAGGCCGACAACGCCGCAAAAAGCAGCCGGCTGGCGAATCGAGCCGCCCGTATCCGATCCGAGCGTAAAGTAGAAGTGACGGGCAGCCATCGCCGCAGCAGAACCGCCGGACGAGCCGCCTGGCACGTAATCGGTGTTCCACGGGTTTTTCGCCGGGAAGAAGCCGGAGTTTTCATTGGAGCCGCCCATGGCGAACTCGTCCATGTTCAGCTTCGCCACGATCACAGCATCCGCTTCCTTCACTTTTTTGGAAGCCGTTCCGTCATGCACAGGATCGTAGTTCGCCAAAAATTTGCTGGCGCAAGTGGTGCGGATGTCTTTGGTGATCAGGTTGTCTTTCAGACCCGCCGGCATCCCGAAAAGCAGGCCCAACTCCTCATTTTCCTTCACCAGACGCTCGTCCAGCTGGCGAGCATGGGCAAGCGCTCCCTCCTCATCCACATGCAGGACGGATTTGATCTTGTCATCGTGCTCCTTGATGCTTGCGATGGAAGCCTGCACCAGATCCGTTACCGAAAGCTCTTTTGCGCGCAGAGCGCTATGTATTTCCGACAATCGCTTGTCAAACAGCGACACAGTGGGTTCCTCCCTTCTCGTTCTCCTGACCCGTTATTCGAATACAGCAGGCACCTTGAACTGCCCGTCTTCGTGGTCCGGTGCGTTTTTCAGCACTTCTTCGCGCGGCAGGGACGGTCTGTTGACGTCCTCGCGCATCACGTTTTTCACGTCTGTAGCGTGGCTGGTCGGCTCGACATTGGATGTATCCAGTTCGTTGAGCTTCGCCGCAAACTCCAAAATCGCGTTCAGGTCTTTTGTGTATTGCAGAGCCTCGTCTTCCGTCAGCTGCAAACGGGCCAGATTGGCAACATGCTCTACTTCTTTGCGAGTGATGGCACTCATCTCTTCCACCTCCGAATCGTATCACATAACTTTGATCTTACTTGAAAACAGCGGGTTCAGTCAATTTTCGCGGGGATTGGACAGGCTATAAACAAAAATTTTTCGATAAAAAATAAAAGAAGCTGACTTTGCAATCAGCTCCTTTTCATTCGCATCCATACTACCTTTTCATGCCAAAAAAGCAAAAGCGGCTACGCCTGCTCCTTGTTGATCGTCGCCAACACTTGCCCCATCAAGAGCGACCGGCCTTTTTCCACACGGTCTGCCCATTCCAGCTGGCTGGACTCCACGAGCAAAATGACCGTTGAACCAAACTCGAACCAGCCCAGCTCGCTGCCTTTTTCGTAATGCGGGGTGCCGATGATTGGTTCGTCCGTTTGTCGGCCGTGCTTGATGTTCGTCGTGGCTGTATTGTACGAGACTTTGACGCTTCCGACGAACAGCGCTCCGACCTTGACCAAAGCCATGCTGCCCAAACCATCTGTTTCGATGTAGGTCACGAGCCGCTCGTTGCGGGCAAACAGTCGCTCCACGTTTTCAATTCCGAGCTGATTGACCGGGTAGAGACGTCCAGGCAAGTAGCTGTACTTCACCAGATTCCCCGCCACTGGCATATGTATGCGGTGATAGTCGCGCGGGCTTAAATAGATTGTAATGAACTTTCCGCCGTAATAACGTTTCGCCTCTTGCTCCGAACCGCCGAGCAGTTCAGTCACTGTGAAATCTTTTCCTTTTGCCTGAATCAGCGTGCCTTCGCAGATGTCGCCGAGCTGGGAAACAGTCCCATCCACCGGGCTTACGACAACATCGTGTCCAGGGGCGATCGGTCTTGCTTCCGGTTTCAGGCGGCGCGTAAAAAATTCCTTGAGAGTCCGGTATTCCGATACGGGCTTTTCTATGATGGAAAAATCGATTTTATAGTGACGGATGTATCGCTGAATGGCTAATCGACTGAAGCGAGAAGCAGTAATTTTTCCCATGGTCCTCGACATCGCGTTTTGCGGCAGGCGATGGATCAGACCGGGCAGCAGCTTTTTGCGCATAAGTGGAACTCCTTAATCATTTTCGATTAGACAGCTAGTGAGAGAATACCCTTACTTTACCACTTCCACTTGCAGCCAGTAAACCCCGCACTATTACCAACGTCTCATCATTTTCTTGGCCTGCCTTGCTATACTATAATATAGGGACAAGCCTACAATCAGGAGACCACAGATATGGCGAAGCTTGATATTACAACACTCATCAGTCAGCACAGCGACATCTTGACCAGTTTGTTTCATCACATGTCGGATATGTTTTTCCTTATGGCTGTGGAAAAAAACGCCGGCGGGGCTTACCAGTTCCGGTATGTCTTGATGAATCCTGCCGCCATGAAAGGATCAGGTCTTACCGAGGATTGCTACGGGAAGCTGATTGAAGAAGTTTACCCGCAGGAAAAGGCTGACTTGCTCAACAGCATGTACAGCCAAACCGTTGAAGGCGCCAGTCCCACTCATTTCACAACGAACGGCCACATGGTCGGTGAATCCATCCTCTCGCCTGTCTTCAACAACGAAGGGCTATGCACACACGTCTTTTCTGTTACCCGCGACATTACCGAACGCAAAAAACTGGAGTGGCAGCTTGAGCACATGGCTTACCACGATATGCTCACAGGCTTGCCTAACAGACGCCTTCTTTACAACAACCTCCAGGAAGCGCTGGAACGCGCCGAGGCGTCTGGAGAGATGGTAGCAGCGCTGTACATCGACTGTGACCATTTTAAACAGATCAACGATACATGGGGTCACGATATTGGCGACGTTTTTTTGCAAATGCTGGCCAAGCGTCTCAAATCGTGCGTTCGCGATCAGGATACCGTCGCCCGCTTGGGGGGAGACGAGTTTGTCGTCATTCTCACAGCCATCGACAGCGAACGTCAGGCCGAAAAAGTGGCGACGCGCATCCTGCGTTCGCTCCAGCAGCCGTGGAGCTACGAGGACAAGACGTTTCACTTTACCTCCAGTATCGGAATTGCTCTTTTCCCTGCCTCTGCGAAAGAAGCGGACCAGTTGCTGAGCAACGCCGACAAGGCTTTGTATAAAGCAAAAGCAACAGGCCGCAACCAGTTCTTTTTCTTCGATCCTGCCGAAGACTAGAGATCGAATGTCCATTCCTTTTGTCTTGGCTGCGCCATCCTTTTTGGCGGGCACTCTCTTGCTCAATTGCTTTATCCAAATAAAGCAATGCTGCGCTGCTCTATCCGTACAAAAACAGGAACACCGCAAGTCCCGAGAACAGCAGGCTGACCAAATACAGGACGACAACCGTTTGCTTGGCTGTCAGGCCAAACGACATCAAGCGATGGTGAACATGTCTCCGATCAGCCTGATACATAGGCGACCCCGCCAACAACCGACTGATCATTACCTGCATCGTATCCATCACAGGCAAGCCGAGTGCCAGAACCGTCACGACCAGCGAAATGAGCGTGGCCCCTTTCATCGTTCCTTCCAGCGATATTACCGCCAGCGCGAAGCCCAGAAACATCGATCCGGCGTCTCCCATGAATATTTTGGCCGGATAAAAATTGAAGCGCAAAAAAGCGAGCGCTGCCCCTGCCAACGCAACGGCCAGCAATGCCGTGACTTCCTGCCCCTTGAACATCGACAAAAAAAACAAGGTGATGGCTGAAAAGGCTGTCGCTCCCGCCGCAAGCCCGTCCACTCCGTCCAAAAAATTTACCATATTGATCAGTCCAACAATCCACAGCACCGTTGCCAACAAAGACAAAAACACAGGGAACGAGACATAAGAACCATCTTCAGCCCCAAGCCAGGTCAGGCTGATCCCGCGAAACCGGATATCGAGCAAAAAGGCGAGGACAGCGACCGCTACTTGAACGAGCAACTTCGGCAGCGCAGGAAAATCTTTTTGCTGCGCTTTGTACATATCGTCCACCCAGCCAATCGCCACCAGCAGAACGCCGCCGACTGCCAAAACTGCCACCGTTTTTTGCGCCCCTGCAAAAAAACTTGTCACCAGCAGCAGTCCGACAAACATCGCCAGCCCGCCAGATAGCGGCATTGGCTTGCTGTGCCCTTTTCTTCCCCTGGGCATGTCCAGCAGCTTTGTTTTCCACGCCAGCCGATACGCAAGCGGCATCAGCAAGTACACGAGAAAAAACGTCGAGAGCCCTGACACAATGTAAGTAAACAGCTACCCTCACCTGCCCGCACATCATTTCTTACCTCTTAGTGTGGACAAAATGAGCGTGAGAAAACTTGGTTTCCTCAATCTTTTTGCGACAAAAAAAGCCGCCCCCGTGTGGAGGCAGCTTTGGTATTGCGTTTTCTTACATTTTTTCGGAAACCATTTTCGCTTGGGTGAAGAGCAACAGGTAGTCTGGTCCGCCCGCTTTAGAGTCAGTACCGGACATGTTGAATCCGCCGAACGGATGCACGCCAACCAAAGCGCCTGTGCACTTACGGTTGAAGTACAGGTTGCCCACGTGGAACTCTTCGCGAGCGCGCTCCAGGTGTGCACGGTTGCGGCTGATTACAGCGCCAGTCAAGCCGTACTCGGTGTTGTTCGCGATTTCCAGAGCATGGTCGAAATCGTTGGCTTTGCAGAATGCTACTACTGGACCAAAGATTTCTTCTTGCATCACGCGAGCTTGCGGATCTACGTCAGCAAATACGGTTGGCTTGATGAAGTAGCCTGTTTCCGGGCCTTTTTCGCCACCCGCAACCAGTTTGCCTTCTGTTTTTCCGATCTCGATGTATTCGAGAATTTTGTTGTAAGCTTTCTCGTCGACAACTGGACCTGTGTAGAACTCGTTTGTTCTTACGTCGCCTACAGTCAGTTGGTTAGTCAGCTCAACTACGCGACCCAGCACTTGATCGTACACGTCTTGGTGAACGATTGCGCGGGAGCAAGCAGAACATTTTTGACCGGAGAAGCCGAATGCGGAAGCTACGATAGATTGTGCAGCCAACTCGATATCGCAGTCGTTGTCTACTACGATGGAGTCTTTACCGCCCATTTCCGCAACCAGACGCTTCATCCATTTTTGACCTGGACGATGTTTCGCAGCCAGTTCGTTGATGCGCAGACCTACGTCGCGGGAACCAGTGAAGCTGATGAAGCGAGTCAGCGTGTGCTCTACGAGGAAGTCGCCGATTTCGCTGCCGGAACCTGGCACGAAGTTCACTACGCCTGCTGGTACGCCAGCGTCTTCGAGGATTTCCATGAATTTCGCTGCGATTACTGGTGTAGTGGAAGCAGGTTTCAGTACAACTGTGTTACCAGCTACGAGAGCTGCAGTTGTCATACCAGCCATGATCGCCAGAGGGAAGTTCCATGGCGGGATTACTACGCCAACACCGAGTGGAATGTAGTACAGTTCGTTGTCTTCATCCGGGATGCGTGGCAGGTCATGGCGTTGGGACAGCTTATCCATTTGACGGCCGTAGTATTCCATGAAGTCGATTGCTTCTGCTGTGTCAGCGTCAGCTTCTGCCCAGCTTTTACCTGCTTCTTTTACCAGCCAAGCGGAGAACTCATGCTTGCGGCGACGCAGGATTGCTGCTGCTTTATAGAGGTAACGGGAACGCGCACCGGCAGGAACCTTTTTCCATGTTTCGAAAGTGCTGGCTGCTGTTTGGATCGCTTTTTCAGCCAGCGCCTGGTCTGCCTGGGACACAACGCCCACGACTTGTTCTTTATTGGAAGGGTTGAAGGAGCTGGATTTTTTCTCGGTTGTGATGCGCTCTCCACCAATGATGAGAGGGTACTCGCGGCCAAGCTCGCTTTCTACTTTGGCGAGTGCTTCTTCAAATGCCTTTTTATTTTCTGGCAGGCCAAAATTAGTAAACGCCTCGTTTTTGAATTCAACTTGCATTTGGTGACGCCTCCTTATCGTTTTCTTCCTAAGATCACTTATAAAACATATGCAAGGATCATACCAACTACTACTGAGAAGCCCGACCCCGATAGTGTTTGCATTTTTCCGCGAAAAACAACAGCCAACTTCAGAAAACGGGACCTTACACTTTTGTTCACACTTTGTTCAACCGTATACACTTGTGTGCAATCTCCTCTGGCTTCTGCACAAAAACCCCGATCCACACCTGGAGAGGTGCACATCGGGGTCGCTTCCTGCTATTGGCTACTGTCTACTGGCGATACAGATGCATGTACGGTTCGCCAGATGTCGGTCGAATATAAATGGCCAGCGGCTTGTTCATCGATTGGACGTACAAGTTGACGTGGACGCTTTTGTCGAACAACTGATTGATGCTTCCGGCTGCGTACTGCGTGAACTGCAAAACTTCTGTCCGCGAGTCATACTCCGCCGTCGCCGTAATCGTCAGCTCCGTCAGTCTGCCGTCCATGAATCGGCCAACGCCTGTCATGCCGACATACTCTCCGAAATACGCCTGTGCTTGCCTCATCAGCTTATCGTACTGCAACGACTGCTGCGGATATTTTTTCTCTACATCCGCGCTCGGGAACAGGAAAAACTCCTCTTCAATCGGCTGCCACTTCGATACGGCCGATTCGCTCGCTCCCACTGTACCCGACATGATGAAATGCCCTGGCACAAGCGAAGAGTTCGCTTCGGGAACCTGATACAGCAAAATCAGCATCGGCACATTCGGAGTGCTCACCCGCAGCGTCGCGACGATACTGGCGGCAAGCTGCTGCCCTTTTGCTTGCAGCTCCTGCTGTGTGTACACCATTTCCTTGCCAGTTGCATCCTGGTAGTTCGGCGATACAGACAAGCCGAGCACCATGCCTGCCAATTGCTTGTCTTTTTTGTTCAAGTAATCATGCTCCAGGACGTGAACCAAAATGCCGTTTTTCTGCTGGCCTTTCGTTCCACTCGCCTTTTCCTGGGCAATCCACTGCGTCACCTGTTCTTTTTTGACGACTTGACCTTCCTGAAAATAATACTGGGAGGTCGGAAACGTATCGCGGGCAAACTCCATCAAGCCAAGCTCCAGATGGCTGAAATCGATGCGGTATCGCGCACTGCTCAGCATGCCGCGCGTCTGGTTAGGCTTGTATGGAGTGATGCTGCCATAGTAATCCTCAGATACTTCCACTACTTCAGACAAGGACGGCGCGGTAGGCTCAGGCGACTTGTCCTTGCCCCCTGGCAGCAACGAACAACCAGAGACGGCAATCGCAAGCAAAAACGCGGCTGCGTACCTGCATCCTGTCAAAAACTTCGCTTTCATACGCTACTCCTTTTGTCCTGAAAAAAATGGGATCAGTTCCATTTGGTCCAGCGATTGCCGTTGAGCTTGTAAATCAACGCCGATTCGCCAATCCCTACCCATTTTGTATCGCCACCACCCGAGGCAATGACGATCAATTTTTCCGGCGAGCGAGCTTCGAGCAGATGCCACTCACCATCGTTTTTTTCATAGACACCTTTTTCGGTTGCGACAGCGAGAACGCCAGTATTTCTGTTGAGGGATAGCGAGTAAATCTGTTCTGCATCCGGAATCGCCTCTGTCTTCCACTGCCCTTCCTCATTATAGAGCAAGCTGAACTGTGCCGCTACATAGAGACGGTTCTCATTCGAGTCAAAATCCATGGCATATACTTCCTGATCCATCGGCTGCCAGAGCGTCCATGTATCGCCTTTGTCTGTGGATTGGTAGATGCCCTCGCCTGTTACAAACGCGAACAGACGAACTTTTTCCCCTTGGCGAACCCCAGTAAAGCTGCGGATATTTGCAGGCTCAGGCAAGCCTTTGCTGGAAGAAGTCCAGCTTTTCCCGCCATCTGCGGTGCGTAGGACTCCTTCACTGCCACCGACGTACATGTGGTGGGCGTCGCTCGGATCGACAAACCAGCCTACGACATCAATCTGCGCCAGCTCTGGCGACAGCAATCCCCACAAGGAACCCCCTGCGGAGCTGTACAGTCCGGCATGTGTGCCTACCCATACTTGTGCAGCGTCTGACGTCATCGCCAGATTATGAATGGTTTCTCCCTTTTCCAAAACATCCTGATAGGTCAAGTCACCCTTCAGAGCAGATGCAATAACCGAAGAGGTGGCGGGCTTCTCCTGAACGACGCCGCCATCGCTACAGCCGCTCAAGATCAGCATCGTCATTGCTCCAATTCCCCATCGCCTAAAGCCATTCATGCTCTTCACGTCCCTTCCCTTGCTCATCTGTCTGTCGCCACCGTTTTCTTTACGGTGTTGCTGTTTGAAGAACTTCCAGGAATCCGGCTTCATCCATAACAGCCACACCCAATTTTTCTGCTTTCTCCAGCTTGGAGCCAGCTTTTTCTCCTGCAATTACCAGATCGGTTTTCTTGCTGACGCTGCTCGTTACTTTGCCACCCAATCGGGCAATCGCTTCCTCTGCTTCCTGGCGGGACATTTGGGTCAATGTTCCGGTCAGGACAATCGTTTTTCCGGAGAACGGCAAGTCGGCGCCACTCTCGACGCGAATGCCTTTGTACTCCATGTTCACTCCCGCTGCCTTCAATCTTTCGATGACAGCTTGTGCTTGCGGTTGAGCGAAATAGTTGATGAGACTCGCAGCCATTTTCGGGCCGATCTCGTTAATTTGCGTCAGTTCTTCTTCTGTCGCCTGCATGATGGCATCGATATGGCCAAAATGCTCGGCAAGCACCTTCGCCGCCTTTGCTCCGACCAGGCGGATGCCTAACCCGAACAGGACGCGTTCCAGCGAGTTTTCCTTGCTCGCTTCGATCGCTGCCAGCAAATTGTCTACCGACTTTTCGCCCATGCGCTCCATCCCCAGCAGCACATCGCGCTGCTGGTGCAAATAATACAGGTCAGCGACGCTGTGAATGATGTCGTCGCGGTACAGCTGAGCCACCACTTTTTCGCCCAGCCCGTCAATGTTCATCGCTGTGCGGGAAACAAAGTGGATCATGCCTTCACGGATCAATGCCGGACACATCGGGTTGATACAGCGCAAGGCCACTTCTTCCTCCAAGCGCACCAGCTCGCTGCCACACTCCGGACAATGCGTCGGCATGGCAAAAGGCACTTCGCTGCCCGTTCTGCGCTCCGGCAGCACCGCTATAATTTCCGGGATGATATCGCCTGCCTTTTTGACGACGACATGATCGCCAATCAGCAAGCCTTTTTCCCGGATGATGTCTTCGTTGTGCAAAGAAGCACGCTTTACTGTCGTGCCCGCCAAACTGACTGGCTTCAAAAGGGCCGTCGGTGTCACGCTTCCCGTTCTGCCTACGGACACTTCGATGCCTTCAAGCACCGTGACCGCTTCTTCCGCCGGAAACTTGTACGCGACCGCCCAGCGCGGGCTTTTTGCCGTAAAGCCCAGCTCTTCCTGCTGCGAATAGCTGTCCACTTTAATGACCATGCCGTCGATTTCATATGGCAAGGTCGGGCGCTTTTCTGTCCAGTTTTCAATGAAGGCGAGCAGCTCCTCGACGTCTTCGAATACGCGGCGCTCTTTGTTCACCTTGAAGCCTAGAGATTCGAGCAGGTCAAGCCCTTCGCTGTGGGACTCGACTGTCTCGCCCTGCAAGTCGCCAATCCCGTAAATAAAAGTGTCGAGCTGACGGGATGCAGCGATTTTCGGATCGAGCTGCCGAAGCGAGCCGGCTGCCGAGTTGCGCGGATTGGCAAACAGCGCTTCCCCGCGCTCTTCCCGCTCCCGGTTCAGCTTGTCGAAAGCAGCTTTTGGCATGTACGCCTCGCCTCGCACCTCCAAGGTCAGCGGCTTGGTCAGCTTGAGCGGAATCGAGCGGATCGTCTTCAAGTTTTGGGTGATGTCCTCGCCTGTGCTCCCGTCTCCACGAGTCGCTCCGCGCACAAACATACCGTTTTCGTAGTGCAAGGACACAGCAAGCCCATCGATTTTCAGCTCAGCCACATAGCGAACGGCCTGGCTCCCCACGGCCTGGCGGACACGGCGGTCAAAATCTCTGATGTCTGCTTCCCCAAAAGCGTTGCCAAGACTGAGCATCGGCGTCTTGTGTACGACTTTTTCAAAGAATGGCAAAGGCTCCCCCCCAACGCGCTGGGTGGGAGAATCCGGAGAAGCCAGTTCTGGAAACTGGTTTTCCAGTTCGGTAAGCTCCCGCATCAATTGATCGTATTCCTGATCGGAAATCTCAGGTCGATCCTGTTCATAGTAAAGACGGTTGTGCCGCTCAATTCGTTTCACCAATTCTTTGATTTTTGTTTCCGCCGTCAATCGATCCATCTCGTTCATCCTTTACTTTAGCGATAGTCTGCGCATTAGCATTACGCCCGCTGTATCGGCGCGAATTTCGCGAGCAGCTTCTTGATGCCAGTCGGGCTAGGGAATGCGATATCAAGCTCCATATCGTCACCCGCTCCTTTTACTTTCACGACAGTACCCATGCCCCACGTGCCGTGCTGCACCCTGTCTCCGACTTTCCAATCCACTCCTGCTCCCTGACCGTGTCCAGGCAGCTTGTCGCCAGCCTGCAACCCTGGACGAGTGAACGTTGCCGAGCCTCCTGTCGATCGTTGCGCCATTCCTGGCTTGGCGGAACCGAAGCCCCCGCCTGCTTGCGGGGAGGTCGAGCCGAACGATCTTGCCCCCATCTCGCGCTGACCAAATGCTCCGCCGCGGCCACCACCGCCAAAGCTTCGCTCTGCTGCGGCAGGGTTGCCTTCCAACAGCTCGGGCGGAATTTCCTGCAAAAATCGCGACGGCGCACTGACGTTGGTTCGTCCAAACAGCGTCCGCATCCGCGCGCACGTCATGTACAGGCGCTCTTCTGCCCGGGTAATGCCTACGTACGCCAGACGACGCTCTTCTTCCATCTCGGTGTCGTCAAAAAGGGAGCGGCTGTGCGGGAACACGCCTTCCTCCAGTCCGACGAGAAACACTACCGGAAACTCCAGCCCTTTGGCGCTATGCAGCGTCATCAGCACAACTTGCCCGTCTGCGGCTACTACCTCTTCTTCCCCATCTTCGCCAAGCGAATCAATATCAGCGACAAGCGCCAAATCGGTCAAAAAGGCGAGCAGACTCTTGTCTTCATTTTTGCGCTCGAACTCCTGCGTAACAGACAGAAACTCCTCGATGTTCTCCAGACGCGCCTGCGCTTCCAGCGTCTTGTCTTCTTTCAGCGATTCACGATAGCCGGATCGCTTCAATACTTCCTCTACCAGCTCGGTCACGCTCAAATAGTCCGTCATCTGCATCAAATTGGTAATCAGATCGTTAAACGACAAAATCGCATTCGTCGTGCGGGACGGCAGGCCCATGTAAGCCGTCTCCTGAATGGCCTGGTACAGCGACTGGCCGTTGGCATTGGCGTACGCTTGCAGCTTGTCGACGGTTGTGTCACCGATGTTGCGCTTCGGCACATTGATAATGCGCTGCAAGCTGATATCGTCGTCCGGATTGGAAATCAGGCGCAAGTAGGCGAGAATGTCCTTGATCTCTTTGCGATCGTAGAACTTCGTGCCGCCGACGATGGTGTACGGAATGTTCGATTTGATGAACACATCCTCGACCACACGGGACTGGGCATTGGTCCGGTACAGAACGGCAAACTTGTCGTAGCGCTTGTACTTCGCCATCTGCTTGCGAATCGTATCGACGATAAAATACGCCTCGTCATGCTCGGAATCACCCTGGAAGCACATGATTTTTTCTCCGCCGGGATTTTCCGTCCACAGTTTCTTTTCCTTGCGCAGCTTGTTGTTGGCGATGACCTGGTTCGCTGCTTGCAGGATCGTCTTGGTCGAGCGATAGTTTTGCTCCAGCTTGATCAGCTTTGCTTCCGGGTAGTCTTTTTCAAAGTTCAGGATGATGGAGATGTCCGCTCCCCGCCACTTGTAAATACTTTGGTCGGCATCCCCCACGCAGCAGACGTTGCGGAACTTGTCGGCCAGCATGGAAATCAAAAGATACTGGGCGCGGTTCGTATCCTGATACTCGTCGACGTGTATGTAGCGGAATTTTTTCTGGTAAAATTCCAGCACTTCCGGCACTTCCTTGAACAGGCGAACCGTCGTCATGATCAAGTCGTCGAAGTCCAGCGACTGGTTGCTTTTCAGCTTTTTCTGGTACGCCTCGTACACCTTGGCAGCCACCTGGGAAAACGGATCGCCCGCCAGTCTGGCAAAAGTCGCCGGGTCTGTCAGTTCGTTCTTCGCTCCGCTGATGGCAGCCAGGATGGACCGCGGCTCATATTGCTTCGGATCGATGTTCAGTTCCTTCAGGCACTGCTTGACGACAGACAACTGGTCGCCAGCGTCGAGAATGCTGAAGCTGCGGTTGATGCCAAGCCGGTCAATATCCCTGCGCAAAATTCGCACGCACAAGGAGTGAAACGTCGAAAGCCACGTATCCTGAGCCGCTGCACCGCCAATGATCGCCGCTACGCGGTTCTGCATCTCGCGCGCAGCCTTGTTGGTGAACGTAATCGCGAGAATGCTCCATGGCGCAACTTGCTTCACGCTGATGAGATAAGCAATCCGCTGTGTCAGCACCTTGGTCTTGCCGCTACCCGCTCCGGCCAGAATCAGGACAGGACCTTCCGTGGTAAGTACGGCTTCCCGCTGTTCCGGATTCAAGCCTGACGTAATTCGTTCTACTGAAGACATATGTATAAATCCACCTTTCCACGTTCCTATACGAGTGCATATGTTCCTATTTTCGCACAGATTGCACCTGAGTTCCAGTTCGTATACGGGAGAGGAAAGATCATCCTTTTGGCAAAAGCGGCTCGTACATGAGATAGGCGCGATTTTCCGTCAGCCACTGCTGTTCCAGCCACTCCCCGTCCTGGGCATACACATTGCGCCACAGTTGGTTGCTCCGCTCGTATCCGCCCCAGATCGAAGGGGTGATGGCATGCTCTTTCTCAATCATTTCATACCTTCGTGTCGGCGGCATGTCAGCTCTCCATTCCCCCACCAGATGCGTGTCCGTCAGCCAGACACAAAGCTGGAAAGTTTGGCTCGTCCGGTTTTCAATCTGCAAATCGAGGTAGTTGTAAAAGCAAGTGGCGCCGCTTCCGAACGGCTGGGTTCTGTTCGCGTCGGGAAACACATCGTAGCTGTGGCGATGGCGTTCGGTCACGGTCAAAGGCGTGTGCAGTGTCATCCAGTACAGCAAGTTGGATAGCTGGCACAAACCGCCGCCAATCCCGGCTGTGACGCGACCATGCGAGAGCAGCATCCCCTCTACGTAGCCTTTTCTTTTTGTCGGCTTGCCAATCAGCTTCCAGTAGGAAAAAGTTTCGCCCGGCCGAATGATCACTCCGTGCAAACAGGCGGTCGCGAGGCGCAAATTTTTCACCTTGTTGTGCTGCATCCACATTTCGACATGCTGCAATTGGCGCAACAAAATAGTCTGATGGGAAAAATGGACATAAGGAAGCGGCTGGCTGCTTTTTTCCCGCGCCAATCTCGTTCGCCCAAACAGCCACTGCGCATGCCTCATGCCGCGATAATAGGCAACTCCTGCGGCAAGCCGCCACTTTCCCCGGAGAATCGGCTTCATTTTCGCGCCTCCTTTCCTTCCTGATTTATACAAATAGACGAGGTGAGCAATCAGATAGTTGCGCTGGGAGCGAGCCTCTTACATTTTTGTAAGCAGAGCGTAATGCAAATCTCTTTCTCCCTTCCTCGCTGTGCGTTAGGATGAAGAGACGTCTGATTGGACATAAATCTAGGTACAAAGGAAGTGATCATTTTGACAGCGCTCACTCCTACCGGGACACAGAGGATCGACACACTGGATACTGTACGCGGCTTCGCTTTGCTCGGAATCATCCTGGTCAACATTTTGCCGCTGCTTGACGTAAAGACTCCAACCCCTGGCAGCTTGGACGCCTGGCTGTTTCAGTTTTTCAATTTTGCTGTAGAATCGCGCTTTTTCGTGATTTTTTCGTTTCTGTTCGGAGTAGGCTTCCATCTGTTTGTCAGCCGGGCGAAAGCAAAAGGCGCCAACAGTACGGTTCTGTTTGTCCGCCGTCTGCTTGCGCTTCTGGCCTTCGGTTTTGTCCACAAAATGTTCCATCCGGGCGAAGCCTTGTTTATTTACGCGATCTTCGGCTTTATGCTCATGCCTTTTTACCGCTTGAAGGCGAGAACAAACCTGATTGTCGGGCTGATCCTCGCCATGTTCGTTTGCTCCACGGGCTTCAAGCCGATGCTGGTGCTGCCGCTGTTCATTCTCGGTTTGTCTGTCGGGCAATTCGGGGTATTCCAGGACATTCCCCGCTTTCTGCCTGCGATCAAAAAGGTTCAAGGCATCGCTTTCGTCCTTATGCTGGTCGGTCTGTACGCCCAGTATCATTTCCTTCCGGCTGACCCGTTTATGACAGCCAACATGATCGTTGTGGACGACATGTCCGAGGAACAATTGCTTGCGCTCACGTACTACACGATCGCCTTGACTTCGACCGGCTTTGTCATGTCAGCTTTTTACGTGACGACGCTAATCCGGCTTTTGCAGCACAGCGGTGTCCAAAAAGCATTGGCTCCGCTCACCAGCTACGGACGGATGGCCCTCACCAACTACGTGGGGCAAACGGTGCTGATCTTGGTCGGCGGCTACCTGTTCGGCTGGTATGGTACGCTCACCTACTGGCAGTCCACGCTCTTTTGCCTCGGGATTTATGTCGGGCAAATGGCTTTCAGCATGCTGTGGCTGTCCGCCTTCCGCATGGGCCCGCTTGAGTGGATATGGCGCGTGTTCACTTATTTGCAAGTCACGCCGCTTCGCAAAGACAGCAACGGGAAACGCTCTTTAGCTTGATGTTCGATGACCGCTGCCTGCCAAAACAAAAAAGCGTAAAGAAACATCGCGTTTCTTTACACTCCTGTCAAAAGCGAATGTGTGGAGCAGGCCCCTTGCCGAAGGAGAGACGTTTGTTTACGCCTCCTGCAAGGATTTGGCCCGCTCCCGTTCGCTTTTTCTTTGTCGATAGGCGCGAAGCCACGACCAGCCTACGATGAAGAATGGAACCAACACGAGCATAATCAACAGGATGCCGTCCCAAAACTGCCACGAAGCGACGGAAGCGTGACGCATCTCATCGGCGATCTTCGCAATAAAATCAATCGCCATGCGCAGCTGGTACTGGACAAAAAACCAGATCGCCCAGACGGAACCGATCAAATACACCCAACTGTACCAACGGATGACCTGTTTTTCATGCAAGGAGACATACTCCCATTCCTCTTGCTCTTCCTGCGTCAACGACCGGATTTTGCTTTTCAGAAAAAGTCGCGTATTCATCAGCAGATTGGCGCAGCGAAAACGGGTGGCGAGCATGTAGTACACATCCGTTTGCATGAACACCATGAACTGAAACGCCAGCGCCATGAGCAAAATCACGTTAACCATGCGGATAAATGCCTGGATAAAAGGCAAGAGACTCACCCAGCCAGCGTCATGGGCGAAAAGCAGGATCACGCCGATCCCCCAAAATGTCGCGTCCCACGCCATTCCGGCCACAAACGCTTTGTAACGACGCCCCGGCTCTACCAGAACGATATTGGACATGTTCGTCTCCGCTACGGCAAAGACAAGCCGATGCCCCAGCCCGATGCGACTGCCGATGGAAAGCGACCGCGCTGCCAGCAAATGCGCCAGCTCATGAAAGAACAAAAACATCCAGATCGTCACAAACGAAGCCAGCACAGAAACGGTTACGGAAGTAGAGACAAAAATGTCGGAGTAGACCGGAATGTACTTGCCTGTGAAGGCGCACAGCAACACCCCGACCAAAAATACACAACCATACAGGCAAAAGGCCACACGGTTAAAGAAAAACTGTCCCGTCGCTTCCTTGATCCACGAAAAGTGGTCGACAACAGCAACCGGCTCGTTCACCACCTCGCCGTCTACCGTATGGACAAACTGGTAGGAAGCTGCGAGATCGTTGGCAAAGTCAAGCACGTCCACAGGCTCGCCCAGCCGTTCTTCCATGATCGTAGCGACTTCGTTTACGGTTTTGCCTTCATCAAGCAAATCGATGATTTCCACGCCAATAACCGGGAGTACAATAAAATTGCTGATATCGGTTCGCCCGATCAGCATCTCCTCTTCGTTTTCCGCCCGGCGCGCAAGCGGATGCATTTTGAGGACACTGTCGCCTGTCATCTTCACGCCAAAATCCCCTCCCTCTCTTCCGGATCAATGCCTCACATTCACGTACACTTCGTTTGCCCTGACCTGAAAAATCGGCTCCTCGCCGTTGCCTTTTCCGCAAGTCGGGCACGCTTGCTCGTTGCGCTCCCATTCGACGAACACTTTCTTTTCCAATGTGTTGAAATCAAACAACAGCAGTTTTCCTGCCGATTGCACAGGCGCGATTCCCGTCAAAAACCGGACGGCATCCGAAGCCATCATGGCGGTAATCATCATCGTATTCGGCGCGATCGTAGCAGTAGGCGGCCTGAACTCGGTGTTGAGCAAGTTTTCAATCAGCCGTACGTAATCTTCCACCTGTTCGGAGCGGTGCAAATGCATGCAGTCCAGGCATCCCGTTTTCCCTGGATCGACCAAGAAAAACTGCCCTTCGATCAAATTAAAGCCCCCGGCAATATACGGGATGCCCAGATTGACGCAAGCCCGGTTCACCCATCTTGGCAAGACGAAAAATGGCTGATCGGCTGCCAGTACGACGAGATCGCTCCCGGCGATGACCTGCTCCACATCTGCACTGGACCCGATTTGCATCGTCTCGGTTTCGATTGCCACCCCTGAATGCAGTCTGGCGATGAAATCCCGCGCTGCCTCCACTTTCAGACGGCCGACATCTGCCTCATTGAACAACATCTGGCGGTTCAGGTTGTTCAGCTCTACCCTGTCAAAATCAACAAGTTTGATCTGCTCGATTCCCACTCCGACCAGATTGGCGAGCACCGTTGAGCCGAAAGCGCCCATGCCGAGGATGGTCACTTTTTTTCCGCTCAGTTGCTCCTGTACATAACTCGGACTTTGTTCCAGGTTGGTAAACAGCGAGAAAAAGCGGATGTTCGCCTTGTATCGCTCTTTTTGCGCCAGCGTCAGGCCAGAAGCTTCCTCCGCCGCCTGGTCCATAATAAAGCCCAGGCCTCCGAGGTCTTCTACTGCTTCCGCTATCTCCTCGCGAGTAAGCTCAGGATATTCGCCAAGCAAAGCGCTATGTATATCTTCAATCGTGCGCGTTCCGTCCATCAGCTTGACCATCTTGCGTATCGCTTTGTTCTCGTCATCCAGCTCGACGGAATACCCGGGAGCATCTCCCATGCGAATCGTCTGTTCTGTCACTTCATAGACAGGATGCACCGGTTTGAACAAAGGTCGACGTACCATATAAAAACACCTCCGGGATAAGCGCGCTTAATTAAGTAAGATGAAAAAAGGGAATAGCCCGAGTGCTATCCCCCCAATGCATTGTGATTAAGCTGCTACTGCAGTTGTGCGAACGCTCTCTACCTTTTTCGCTTGGATTTTCATAATTCAGTTCCTCCTCTCTATGTAAGAAAATACCGACAATTAGATTATATTTTGAAGAGTTAGAAAAATCTATAAATTTTTTCAAAAAAAATCTATAAATGGTATTTTTATACTTGGTGCTAAAGAGAAAAATAGTTGAATTTTACCATTTTTAAAACCAGCTTTCAAAATCAACCTATGTTCTCTCTAAGAATAAAAAGCGCACGTATCAGGCCGCACTGCCCTAAGATACTTGCGCTTTTCGTGGAGCTTTTTCCATCTTTTATTTAACTTTGTAGCGAAGTCCCATATCGATAGCTTTACGAGCGTAATATTCCCATTCTTTCGATCCGGTATAAGATACCTCAAAACCTGCTGCAGTTAATGCCGACACACTGAAAGCTCCTGTTGCACTTGCAGAATTTGTGCTCTTATACGTAATGGTTGCACTGCCACTCACTTCGATTTCTTGAGTAGGGAATTTATCAGAAGTTGAGATTGCGACAATATCTTTATCTTCCAAAGTAGCAGAGTTGGAATTTGTGATCTTCATATTTTTGCTTTCAATCGAATTAATTTGTCTAAAGGAACCAGACGTATAGACTTTCAGCTTCGCGGATAATTCTGTATTTACCGGACCATCTTTTTTGTCTTTTTTAACAGTTACGGTCGTATATTCTCCAGAGGCAAGAGCGTTAATCCCTTTACCAATCACGGCAGGTAAAACTTCTTCGATAGTCTCCGAATATGTAGCTGTTACCTCACCACTTCTCTTGTCAATTATTTCGACGGTTGCCGTGTCCTCTGTTTCGCTACGGACCATTTCCACATCAGGAGTAAGTTGAATCTCCACAGTAGTCAATTTTAGCGGAACTTCCTGGATGCTTTCTGCCGCATGGGTCATTGACAATCCAGAGGCAGACAATAATACCGCCCCACATAGTACACTTGCGAACAACGACTTAATACCAAAGATTTTCACAAAACAACACTATCCCAGAATTTTACTATTTTTTAATTATATAGTATAATCCGCAATGTGATGAGTCAATGAATTTTCGCTATTAATAACAAAAATGTAAAAGGGTGACTTTTTATGGAAAAAATTGATTTTACGGAACTTCATCAATATTTCAATGACTTTTCAGCGAGTATCCGAGAGTCAGGAGACAAGACCAGCAGTTCGCTACTTGAAGTAAAGGGAGAACTTGCTGCTTTGAATGGAACGTTAACGACGACCAATTATCTGTTAATGGGAGTGTTGATTTTACAAGCATTTCTCATCGTTTTTATTTTATTGAAAAACAAAAACATGAAATAATAGTAAAAAGCACCTCCTTTGTTTTGCGTACAAAAATAAAAAACCACTACCAGGCTAAGTCAGGGAGATCCCCGCTTTTTACCAAGTAGTGGTTTCCTCATTCATTTACAATTCACCCCATCTAAACAGTTGGGGTGGTCGCTCTATTTACGCTTTTACAGCCCCAACCGTAGCCAAAGCAGCCTGCAAGTCATCGTAAATTACGTTGCCAACGACGACTGTATCGGCGATTGCCGCCATTTCAGCGGCTTGCTGCGGGGTGCGGATGCCGCCGCCGTAGAAGACGTGCGCTTCGTCGGCCCCTGCCTTGCAAGCTTTGACGATGGAAGGATCGCCGTATGTACCGCTGTACTCCAGATAGACGATGGGCAAGCGGCAGATTTTGGTCGCGACTTGCGCATACGCTTTGGCTTCTGCTGCGTCTGTGATCGGCAGGGCAGAAGTCAGCTCGGCGACGCCGGCTTGCGGATTGGCGATCAGGTAGCCTTCCGTAATAATCTCATCCCAATGAATGTAGGCTCCGTACGTTTTGAGTCCCGAAACGTGCGGGGCGAACATCCAGTTTGGATCGCCTGCATTCAGCACGAGCGGGATCAGATAGGAATCGAATCCGGGAACAACCGCATCGAGCGACGAAATTTCCAGCACGGCCGGTACTGCGTAGCGGCGAATGCGGGACATCAGCTCAAGCGTATTGTCAAAAGTCACCCCATACGTGCCTCCAACGATAATCGCATCCGTGCCTGACTCGCAGATCAACTCCAGCGAATCGTCATCGATTGTTTTATCCGGGTCCAGTTTAAACGTATGGCGCCAACTGCGATAGTCAATCAACGTTGCCTGCCTCCTAGTTATTTTCCGATGCGCTCCAGCGCCATCTCGTATCCGTCGTTGCCGTAGTTCAGGCAACGCTTCACACGGGAAATAGTTGCTGTGCTGGCCCCTGTCTCAGCTTCAATCTGATTGTAGGTAAAGCCTTTTCTGAGCATGCGCGCCACTTCCAGGCGCTGCGCGAGCGACTGCATTTCGTTTACGGTGCACAGATCGTCAAAAAATTGATAGCATTCTTCCATGGTTTCCAGAGACAGAACCGCTTCAAACAGCTGCTCGATCCCTTTTCCCTTCAGTTTTTCCAGTTGCATTTTCGTCACCCCGTTATGGTATCCGTCTTCCGAACGGTTTCTCACTGTACAATTTTTAAGCACTAAAGCCCTACAATTAATCTTAGAAGAAACCGCCTTCATCCGCAAGCCCCAATCCCTAGTGGAACTTCAAGGATTGCGACAGACCCGGGGTATTCGGAAGAATTTCCACCCATGTATTTCCTGGCAAAAGCGGCGCTTCTTCCGTCAAAGCCGCATCCTCGTAGGCGCGAATCACGCCGTTGCTGCGCTTCCACTTGATTTTGCGCGCCTTGCCCTGCTGGAACAAATAACCGTCTCCAGGGCCGATCACATCGACCTGTCGGCGACCTTCGCTGTCCAATACACGATGCTTGGTCGAAATAACCAGCAAATTGGTCGCGGAGAGCTGCTTGTTGTCGCTCAAATCGACGTGCGGTTTGCCAGCTGTGAACCGCATGTACTTCTTCTGCTCGGCATCGTATGTAAAAGCAGCCTTGTTCAGCGCGTGAAAAGTCAGATCAATTTGCGTCGCAGGCTCGCCTTCCTTGATCTCGGCGTCATCCGCCAAGAAAGTGAAATGCGGCACTTCTGCGGTTGTCCGCATTTTTTTGTCTGCCATAGCCTGCTCGATCAGCTCTGGCTTGGTGTAAAGGTTATGCGGCATTTTGCGGAAGCTCTCCCGCCAGAAATAGCGCCCGTTCGGGATTTCATCCAGATGGCTGTAGTCGGACCGCGCCAATGTCTCCAGCGCCTCCTGACTGCCGCCAGCATGGACAAGCACAGCGTCGAAGCCGATGCCCAATTGAATGAAATAAGGGCGAATGCTGCGCACTGGCCCGACGACCTCCGGCTTTTGACTCTGGTATACCGTCAGAAAACGCGTCATCTCGCCTTCTGCCAGCACTTCGTAAATAATGTCCGCCTTGTTCAGTCCCGTCTGTGGCCGGGCTGGCGGCGCGTTGTTCACCATGACCATGACCGGGCGCTTGCTGTCCAGTCGTTCCTGGCTGCCAAGTCCCGTCAACGGCGCTTTATACGGGTACTGGATCGGTTGATTCGTCTCCGGTGGATTTTGCACGATAGGAGCGGTCGGCTGTTCTGGAGCCGGTGTCGGCTGTGTGTCAACCGGCTGCGGGCTGCACGCCGTAACGAATAGCAGCAGGGATAGTAGCATGAGTGACGTCTTCGTATGTCGTTTCACAAAATCGCTCCTTTCCATCTGTTGATGCCTTTTTTTCCCTACTTCTTTTTCGTGAGAGCGGAGGGGATTCCTGCTTCCACACGTTTTCCACGATTCTCATACGGACATGCCACACATCGCGTTTTTGGCTATGCTACAATAATGGAAAACAGATGCAAAGCGAGGGCGAAACCATGAATACCCCCTACCTTGTCTATCTGGTGGACGATGAAACCAACCTCCTGGATTTGCTGCAATCGTACTTGCAAAGCGCCGGATTGCAGGTCAAGGCGTTTTCCAGCGGTGCCGAAGTGCTGCCGTTGCTAGATGAAGAAACACAGCCGCATCTATGGATTTTGGACATCATGATGCCAGATATCGACGGCTACGAGCTGCTGCGACTCATTCGGGAAAAATCGAATGTACCGATCATTTTCATTTCCGCCCGCGACCAAGATGTCGATAAAATCATTGGACTGGAGCTGGGCAGCGACGATTATCTCGCCAAGCCGTTTTTGCCCCGCGAGCTGGTCATCCGCGCGAAAAAGCTTTTGCAGCGCACGTATGAAAAGCCTGGTGCTGCCGCAGCTTCCGCGCAAACTTTCCAGGATTGGGTAACGGTTGGCCCTTATATGATCTCAGAAAAAGGCCGGCAAGTAAAAGAAGGAGACGAATTGATCGATCTGACGACCAAAGAATTTGAGCTGATCATCTACCTTTTGCACAATCAGGGGCTGGCTCTGAACCGCGAGCAAATCCTGACCTCCATCTGGGGCGAGGACTACATCGGCTCCGACCGCGCTGTAGATGATCTCGTGAAGCGCATCCGCAAAAAGATGGCGAAATTCCCGCTGGAAACCGTCTATGGCTTCGGTTACCGGATGACGCGCATATGAGCAAATTTCGCCTGAAAAACTTGCCGCTCTCCCGGCAAATTCTCATTTTGTTCATGCTGCTGACAAGCGTGCTGGGCGTCGGCCTCGGGATCGGCTATCCTTTGGCGGTCAAGCAATACCTCGTTTCCAATACGTACGCCTTGCTGGAGGACGAGTTCAACACGCTGTCCAAGCATATTTCCTTCAATGAAGACAACGAACTGCTGCCTGTTCCGGCTGCAGCCCCTTACTTTTTGCAACTGCTCCTCTCCCGCTACGAATACTCGTTTGACATGATCGTCTACGCAGAAAACGGGCGGGAGCTGGGCAGCCGCAGCAGCAGTGGGCGGATTCCGTATGAGGAAGCGCGCGAATTGTTTATCAAGGCAGCCGCGCATCCGAACGACCAGTTGCAGCACGGCACGTTGAGTCGCGGCGACGAAAACTACCTGTTCGTCAGCAAGCGCATGGACTACCACGGCTTTCCTTACTACATGGTGCTGTTCTCCAAGGAACAGGAGCTGAATCAGATCAATGCGATTCTCACCCGCCAGTTTTTGCTCGTGTTCAGCCTGCTTCTGCTCGTTAGCTGGCTGCTCGCCGTCTGGTTCAGCGGCTACTTGAGCAAACCGCTGCGCAGCCTGGACGAGCTGTGCAACAAGATTGCCCGCCGCCAGTTTGACATTCCGCTCGTGATGGACCGCGGAGACGAGATCGGCCAGTTGGCCCGCTCTTTTGACACGATGAAAAATCAATTGAAGGAATACGACGAATCGCAACGTCATTTTGTGCAAAACATCTCCCATGAGCTGAAAACGCCGATTATGGCGATCCAGGGCTACACCCAGGGCTTGATTGAAGGGGTCTTTCAGGGGCCGCAAGCGGAAAAAGGGCTGGCGATCATCATGGAAGAGAGCAAGCGGCTGGAAAAGGTCGTCGGACAACTGCTCTATTTGACCAAGATTGAATCTGTGGCGCAAATGATGCAGGTGGGACAAGTCGATCTGTCGGAAATGATGCACCTGCTGCGGCAACGGCTTGCCGTCCTGAATCCGCAAGTCGAATGGGAAGTCAATGTACCGTCTGATTTGATTGTGGAAGGCGACGGCGAGCAATTGAGCACGGCGTTCGTCAACATCATGGAAAACCAGCTCCGCTATGCGAAAAACCGTCTGACCATTACCGGACGCCAGCTGGGGCAAAACGTAGTGATCAGCATTTCCAATGATGGTCCACCCATCGAAGAATCGCTGCTCCCTCATCTGTTCCAGCGCTTCCGCAAAGGCAAATCCGGCAAGCACGGCCTCGGACTGGCTATCGCCCGCGCCGTTTTTGAAGCGCACAAAGGGACGATTATCGCTCGCAATGATGCAGGCGGACCGTGCTTCACCATGACTGTTCCCGTTTCGTTCAAAGGCTGACTACTTCCACGTCAACAAGAGCGGCTTGCCCGATCCTCACGATCGCGGTCGAGCCGTTCCTTTTCACTTCGTTTACCAGGCAAATTCAAATTCAAATTCAATAAAGGCGTAGCGGGACACCGTCTCGTAGCCCAGCTTTTCATAGACGCGAATCGCAGCGGGATTATCGGCAAACACCATCAAGTAGACGTTTGGCGACTTTTCCAGCCCCATTCGGCTAATGTCTGAGGCGATCTGTGTTCCCAAGCCTTTTTTCCGATGCTTTTCGCTGGTGCCGATGTTCCCGATCTCCACAAAAGCATCGTCGTAGACGTGAAAGCCAGCCAAAGCCATTGGCTCGTCCTGTTCGGAAAAAAGCGCGATATGCGGCATTTCTTCCACTTCCTCGGCACGAAAGCTGATCATGCCAACCTGCCCGGCCAGCGCGACAGCAAGCTGCCCCTCTGAAGGAGCAAGCAAACGGGAACCTCCCGGCGCAAGCAGCCTGTCAGGCGCGACCAGCTTCATTAGCTGCAACGTCCTTTGCGCCCGGATGCCGGGAATTTTCACCCGCTCAAAAGCCGCTTGCGGCAAGCCAAACACGCCCGTCTGTCCTTCCGGCATATCGACAGACGGCTGCTGGCGAAAATAGTTCAGCATGTCAGTCGCATCGTACTCCCCCTCTGCGGCCAAAAGCTGCAAGGAAAAAGCATGGAAGGGCATTCCCTGCAAGTAAGCGCCAACTGCCCGCACCTCACCATCCCCCACGTCCGCTGCAAACACGCTGCGCTCCGGGCGAAGATGCACATTTCCATAAAAAATATACGATTGCTCCAAGGCAATTGGCGTAAGCGAACTTATTTGTTCATATTTCAGCGGCAAAATCACTGCGAAAACACCCCTTCTTTCGATTCCCTATTGACGTTCTAACGCCTGGCGGTTACCATGATAAAAATTTCTCTTATAAAGATCATACAGGAGGAGAGAATTGTGGCTTTTTATTACACAGAACCATCTCGGACGTTTAACGAGTTTTTGCTGCTTCCGAATCTCACCACGAAAGAATGCACACCAAACAATGTGGACTTATCCACTCCGATTACCAAGTTTAAAAAAGGTGAAAAGCCAGCTATTACACTCAACATACCGTTCTCATCCGCAGTCATGCAAGCAGTTTCCGACCATCATATGGCGGTCGCATTGGCTAGATGTGGCGGTATTTCCTTTATTTTTGGCTCCCAATCGATCGAAAGCCAAGCGACCATGGTTCGCAAAGCGAAAAACCACAAGGCAGGCTTCGTTGTCAGCCGCTCCAATCTGACGCCAGAACATACATTAAAAGATATTTTGGCGCTGAAAGAACAGACAGGCCACTCCACCGTTGCGGTTACCGAAGATGGCTCCGCCAAAGGCAAGCTGCTCGGAATCGTCACCGGACGCGACTACCGTGTCAGCCGCGACTCGCAGGACAAGCTTGTGCGCGATATCATGACGCCGTTCTCCTCCCTGATCTACGGCAAATCCGGAATCACGCTGTCGGAAGCAAACGACCTGATCTGGGAGCACAAGCTCAACTGCCTCCCAATCGTGGATGAAAACCAAAACCTGGACTTCCTCGTATTCCGCAAAGACTACGATTCCCGCAAAAACAACCCGCTGTCGCTGCTCGATGCCAACAAAAGCTATATCGTAGGCGCGGGTATCAACACCAAAGACTATCAGGAGCGCGTTCCTGCGCTGGTAGAAGCGGGCGTTGACATTCTCGTCATCGACTCTTCGGACGGCTTCAGCGAATGGCAGCGCGATACTGTGCAATTTGTAAAAGAAAACTTCAACGTGCCAATCGGCGCCGGAAACGTTGTCGACAAGGAAGGTTTCCGCTACCTCGTCGAAGCAGGCGCAGACTTCGTCAAAGTAGGGATTGGCGGCGGCTCCATCTGCATCACGCGCGAGCAAAAAGGAATCGGGCGCGGCCAGGCTTCTGCTGTAATCGAAGTAGCGGCAGCCCGCGATGAATACTTCAAGGAAACAGGCATTTACGTACCGATCTGCTCGGACGGCGGCATCGTGCACGACTACCATA
This sequence comes from Brevibacillus sp. FSL K6-0770, assembly GCF_038000275.1. Lineage (NCBI taxonomy): Bacteria > Bacillati > Bacillota > Bacilli > Caryophanales > Paenibacillaceae > Brevibacillus > Brevibacillus sp. FSL K6-0770. Next base: position 661,367 of record NZ_JBBOBQ010000001.1, on the reverse strand, counting down.
TGACACTTGCTCTGGCAATGGGCGCAGACTTTGTCATGCTGGGCCGTTACTTCGCCCGCTTCGACGAAAGCCCGACCAAAAAAGTGAAAATCGGCAACAACTTCGTAAAAGAGTATTGGGGAGAAGGCTCCAACCGCGCACGCAACTGGCAGCGTTATGACACGGGCGGCAAAAGCGCGCTCGTGTTCGAGGAAGGCGTAGATTCGTACGTTCCTTACGCGGGAAGCCTGCGTGAAAACATGGACCGCACCCTGAGCAAAATCAAGTCGACCATGTGCAACTGCGGCTCCCTCTCCATCCCTGAGCTGCAACAAAAAGCGCGCATCACGCTCATTTCCGCTACCAGCCTGGTCGAAGGCGGAGCGCATGACGTCATTTTGAAAGAAAGCACAATGGCGGCTGAGTAACAGCATTGCAGTCAAAGCAGAAAAACGACGCGAAGATCGGTTCGCGTCGTTTTCTTATTTTTCACCCCAACCGATACACCGCAAACGGCTCCCCATGACGGTACGGCTCGCTCAACTGGTCGAGCTTTTGCATCGTTGCCTCGTTCAGCGCAAGCGTTGCGCTTTGCAAGTTGTCCGTGAGCTGTTCCACGCGAGTCGCGCCCACAATGACCGTCGAGACAGCAGGCTTGTGCATCAGCCAGGCAAGCGACAGGACGCTGGATGATACGCCCAGCTCAGCCGCAGCCTTGCCCACCTGCTGCCCGAACTCCAGGTTTTGTTCACTGAGCTTTTGGACGAAGCGCGGCTCTTTGTCAGCGCGTGAACCGGCAGGCGCCTTGTCCACGCTTGTATATTTTCCGGTCAAAATGCCCCCGGCAAGCGGGAAGTACGGGATGATGCCGACTCCTTGATCCAGACACATCGGCACCAGCTCCCGCTCCGGCGTACGATCCGCGAGCGAGTAGCTGACTTGCGTCGATACGTAGCGGTTCAAGCCTGCTTTCTCGCTGATCCCGATCGCTTTCATCAGCTCCCACGCCGCGTAGTTCGATGCCCCGATGTAGCGCACTTTTCCGGAGCGAACCATGTCGTCGAGCGCCCGCAGCGTCTCTTCCAACGGCGTCTCGGGATCAAACGTGTGAATCTGGTACAAGTCGACGTAATCGGTGCGCAGCCGCTTCAAGCTGTCTTCCAGCTCCCGCATCAGATGATAACGCGACGAGCCGCGCTGATTCGGCCCTTCGCCTTTTACCAGACCAGCCTTGGTCGCCAAAACAACCTCGTGCCGCTTCCCTTCCAGCGCCAGTCCGATAATGCGCTCCGATTCGGTTTGCGTGTAAATATTCGCCGTATCGATGAACGTAATCCCGTTCTCGATGGCGGTATGAATGATTTCTAAGGATGTTCGTTCATCAGCACGCCCTCCAAATGAATTGGTTCCCAGTCCCAGGGCCGAAACGTTCAGCCCGCTTTTTCCCAAACGGTAATATTTCATGGTGGTCGACCTCGCTTTCCATAATTGAAATGGCTTGTGCAAGACTCTTTCATTATCGCGCATTTGCCGCTCGATTTCATGTTTTTCCCTCTATCGCCAAACAATAAGAGCACACTTGCACATTGCAAAACCATAACGTTTACGTTAAGGTTATAGTTGTGACGAAACGACTCGTGAAAATCATCTTGTTTCGGAAAGGGATGGACTGATGTACCGAATTGAAGAGGTTGCGAAAAAAACGAATTTGACCAAGCGAGCCTTGCGCTATTACGAGGAGCTTGGCCTGGTGTCTCCTTCCGGCAGGACGGAGAGCGGCTATCGCATGTACACGGAAGCGGACGTCGAACAAATTGTCCACGTAAAAGACATCCGCGACTTGCTCGGCGCCTCGTTGTCCGAGATTAAAGAAATGATGGAGCTGGGACGCAAATACGAGGAGCAGCGCGAGTTTTACCACCAGCACTACATGGGCCGCGAGCTGGAAGGCGAGGAGCTGCACAGGCGAATCGAGACGCTGAGAACTTTGGAAGAAACGCTCGGCAACCAACGGGACATTTTGCACGGGAAACTGACCAGAATGCAAGAGCTGCTGGAATCTTACGATGAGAAGCTTGCGCGGATCGTCACAAAACGCAATGAGCTGGAAGCAAAAGCAACAGGGAGGTAACACATTTATGTCTGCTGACGCACATTCTTTACGCACGATCTTGAAACAGCCCAAATCGGCCTACGCCGTGGCATTCGCCTGTGTCGTAGCCTTCATGGGGATCGGCCTGGTAGACCCGATTTTGCCTGCGATCGCTGCCAAGCTGCAAGCAACGCCAAGTCAGGTGTCTTTGTTGTTTACGAGTTACATGTTGATGACCGGGGTGACCATGCTCGTCACCGGATGGTTGTCCAGCCGCATCGGTCCGAAATGCACCATGCTGTTTGGTTTGCTCGCTATTATCATCTTTGCTTTTTTGGGCGGCATGGCAAATTCAATCGACGGGATCGTCTGGTTCCGCGCTGGCTGGGGACTGGGAAACGCATTCTTTATTTCGACCGCGCTTGCCGTCATCGTCAGCGTGGCCAGCGGAGGCACAGCTTCTGCGATTGTTTTGTATGAGGCAGCCATCGGACTCGGGATGTCGGTAGGCCCGCTTCTCGGCGGCTTGCTGGGAGGCATTAGCTGGCGCGGTCCGTTTTTTGGCGTTTCGGTGTTGATGGCGATCGCTTTTCTCGCTGTCTTCGTCCTCCTGAACGAAATACCGAAGCCGAAAAAACGCACTTCGCTGCTCGATCCGTTTCGCGCCCTGCGCTACCCTGGACTGTTCACCATGGCAGTAACTGCCTTGCTCTACAACTTCGGATTTTTTACCCTGCTCGCCTATTCGCCGTTTGTGCTGCATATGGATGAGCACAGCTTGGGATTGGTCTTCTTTTTCTGGGGAGTTTTGCTCGCCATTACGTCCGTGATCGTCGCTCCCAAGCTGACCGATCGTTTTGGCTCTGTCCCGACCTTGTACACCATGCTGTTGTTGCTCGCCCTTGATTTGGCTTACATGGGCTTCGCCGTCTCCTCGCAGACCGGGCTGGTCGTCGCGATCGCAGTCGCTGGGGCGATTTTGGGGATCATCAATACCGTTTTGACTACGGTTGTCATGGACGTCGCTCCGGTGGAACGCGCGGTTGCTTCGTCCGCGTACAGCTTCGTCCGCTTTGTAGGCGGCGCCATCGCCCCTTGGCTTGCCGGAAAGCTCGCCGAGTGGTACTCGTCTCAGGTGCCGTTCTACGTCGGAGCCATCGTCGTACTGATCAGCATTGTCGCTCTGTCGGCAGGACGCCGCCATTTGGCAAACGTCCACTAACCAACCAATCAGGCATAACAAAGGCACCTGTACGGCTGCAAAAGGAATGCAGCTGTCAGGTGCCTCTTTTTCTTTTTTATCTATACTTCTTCGATCAGTCGCGCCAGCAGTGTAGCGCGAGTCGATATTTCACCCAGTTCGATCCATTCCTTCGGCGAATGAGCCAATCCACCTTTTGTACCAAGTCCATCCAACGTGGGAACTCCGCAAGCCGCCGCAAAATTGCCGTCGCTGACGCCGCCGGTGCCTGATTCCTCTAGATGCATCCCTAGTTCATTGATACTGATGGATTGGGCCAGCGAAAACAACGCTCCCGTTTCCTCGGTACGCTCCATCGGCGGACGGCGAATGCCGCCTGACACGTGGATGCTCGTACCCGCAAGCATTGGCTCTCGTCCCTGCATGACTTTTTCAATCCGTTGCGCCTCGTCCATGGACACCACCCGGATATCTACCTCTGCCTCGGCGTAATCTGCGACGACATTTGCGCCGATTCCGCCTTTGACGATCCCTACATTGACCGTTGTGCCTTTTTCATAGTCGGTCAGCGAGTGCAGAAATTGCACCTGACGGGCCAGCTCTTCAATCGCCGATACGCCTTTTTGATGGTCGACGCCAGCGTGAGCCGATTTTCCGTGGATAGCCAACGTGTAGTGCGCACTTCCCTTGCGCCATGTTTTCAGCGCTCCGCCAGGCTCTGTCGGCGGCTCCAGCACGAAGCTCGCAACCGAGCGGGAAGCTTCCTCCTCCACGAGCCAGCGGGAAGTCGGACTGCCGATTTCTTCGTCGCTGTTGAGCAGCAGCACGATTTTTTTGTCTTTTGGCAAGCGATCCAGCTTCACGAGCGCACGCAGCGCAAACATCGCCTGCAACACGCCTGCTTTCATATCGTAGACGCCCGGCCCGTACGCTTTGCCATCTTGCATGGAAAACGGCCTGCGCGCTGCTTCTCCTTCCAGCCACACGGTATCGTAGTGACCGATAATGAGAATTTGTTTTTCCCCGTCGCCCAACGTGCAGCGCACCTGATCCCCGTAAGTCGCATTCGGAATCAGTTCCGCCCTGCCGCCTGTCAGCCTTTGAAATTGCAGCGCGAACCAGCCCGCCATCCGGTCGCCCAGCTGCTTGTCGCGGGAAGGCGAGTCCATGTTGACCGCTTCCTCAAGCAGTTGCAAAAAGTGATTCAAATTGTCTTGCAAATAAGTCTGGATTGACATAGTGCCTCTTCCTTAATGAGATTGTGAATTGAGTCCGAACAGGCGCTCTAGTCCGTATACTTTTTCCAGCAATACGATAAAGACCAGACTCAGCAGGATGACGACCGCGGAAATTGAAGCCACCAGCGGATCGAGCGTTTCCTGCATGTAGGTGAAGATCGCAAGCGGAAGCGTGGTCGTATCTGGCGCTACCAAGAACAAGGAAACCGTCACATTGTCAAACGACGTCAGGAACGAGAAAATCATTCCCGACACAATGGCTGGGCGCAGCAAAGGCAGCGTGATGTCCCAAAAAACGCGCAGCGGGTGTGCACCCAGCATGTACCCTGCCTTTTCCAGCGTATAGTCAAATGTACTAAGTCCTGTGAGCACCAGACGCACAACATACGGGATGGAAATCAGGATGTGCGCCAGGAGCAGCCCTGTAAACGTTCCTGCAATACCGATCCGTGTAAAAAACAGCAAAGCGGAAATCCCGATAATCAGCGAAGGCACGGTAAGCGGGGAGAGCATCAGCGCGTTGATGACGCCGCTCCCGCGGAATTTGTACTTGGACAGCGCGAATGCTGCCAAGGTGCCGAGCACGGTCGCCAGAACAGCGGTAACCGTCGCCAGTTTGAGACTCGTCCAGAGCGATTCGACAAACTCCGGCCGATCCAGAATCATCGTGTACCATTGAAAAGAGAAGCCTTCCGGCGGAAACGCCAAGTATCCAGCCGCCGTAAACGAGCTTGGAATGATGACCAGAAACGGCAGATTGACCAGCAGCAGCACGAAGAACGTGATGAGTCCGAACGTATTTATCTTTTTCATGACGCAAACACCTCTTTATACCGCTTCGTTTCGATCAACTTCGTATACAGTGTCACCAGCAAAATCGTGCTGCCCAAAAGCAGGAACGCAAGCGCAGCGCCAAGCGGCCAGTTCAAGGTCGCCATGATCTGCTCGTACGCAATGACCGGCATGACTTTTACCGAAGTTCCGCCCATCAGCGCCGGAGTGACAAACGCGCTCATCGACAAGCTGAAAACCAGAGTCGTTCCCGCGATGATCCCCGGCAAGCAGAGCGGCAAAGTCACCGTAAAGAACGTGCGAATGCGCGAAGCTCCCAAAATCGAAGCTGCCTTGGACAAGGACGGATCGATGGCGTACAGGCTGGTCGCAATCGCCAGCACCATGTAGGCAATAAACGAATCGGTCAGACCGATGACGACGCCAAGCTCGTTGTACAAAAGCCGCAACGGCTGCTCAATCAAGCCGAGCTTCATCAGCATTTCGTTAATCCAGCCCTTCTCTCCCAGCACGACTACCCAACCGAAGTTGCGGATGACCACGCTGATGAGATGCGGAGCCAAAATGAGCATCGTCACGATTCCGCGCATTTTTCCTGTAGCCTGCGCCATGTACATCGCCACCGGAAAGCCCAGCAGCAAGGTGGCGAGCACGGTCCACAGACTGACGCGAATCGTCCGCCAAAGAATTTCCACATAAAACGAATCTTGAACAAACAAGGTGTAGTTTTGCAGCGTGAAAGCCTGGTTTTCATCCTGGAAGCTGAGCATAAGCATGAGCAGCATCGGCAAAATAAACACCCCGAGCAAAACAATCATCGCAGGTGCCGTCAGCAGTGTGATCGAAAGACGCTTGTTCATCCGTCATCCCCTCTCCACGGGCATGACCAGCACGTCTTCCGCATTCCACTGACAGTAAACCGTTTTGCCTGCTTCTTGTTCAGCCGATTTGTCGCTCATCTGAACCTTGACTGACAGTGTATGCGCTCCGGTCGCCACCTCGCACTCCGTGTAGGAGCCGAGGAAAGAAGCGAGCTGGAGATGGCCTTTTACCCGATTCGGCTGTGCCGTATCCGCTGCGTCGGACAGCTTGATCTTCTCTGGCCGGACGAAAATGACCACTTTTTGCTGGAGGGCAAACGCACGCTGCTGCCCTGTCGCCTGCACAAGCAAACCGCCTGTCGTACGCAAGGTCAGCGTGTCGCCGTCGATCGCGATGACCTCGCCTTCCATCCGGTTTGTTTTGCCGATGAACGTATGCACGAACTCGGAAGCCGGCTGGTTGTAGATTTCGAGCGGAGTCCCGATCTGCTCCACAAAGCCGTGATTCAGGACAACAATACGATCGGAGAGTGCCAGCGCCTCCTCCTGATCGTGCGTAACGAAAATGGTAGTTACGCCAATCTCCTGATGCAGACGCTTCAACTCGTCGCGCAGTTCCTCGCGCAGCTTCGCATCGAGGTTGCTCAACGGCTCGTCCAGCAGCAAAAGCGAAGGCTCAATCACCAGAGCGCGGGCAATCGCAATGCGCTGACGCTGACCGCCAGACAGCTGCTTTGGATAGCGGTCCGCCACATTCGGCAGCTTGACCAGCTCAAGCACGCGTTTCACGCGATCTTGCATCTCTTGCTTGCCTATCTTGCGCAGCTTCAAGCCGTAGGCGATGTTTTCCGCTACGGTCATATGCGGGAACAGCGAGTACGTCTGGAAAACCATCCCCAACTCGCGCTTGTACGGCGGTACTCCGTTCATCCGCTGACCTTTGATCAGCAAGTCTCCACCGTCCGGGTCCAAAAATCCGGCGATCATGTTCAAGGTCGTCGTTTTGCCGCAACCGGATGGACCCAAAAACGAGATAAATTCGCCTTGCTCCACCTGAAGGTTGAAATCCTGAACCACGACATTGTTTTGAAATTTTTTCATGATGCCGCGCAGTTCGACGTCAATCACCTTTGTCACTTCCATACCTACTTTCCTGTTTTAGGTGCGATTTCTTTGTTAAAGCGATCCAGCCAAGCGGATGTTTCCTTGCTGATGATGTCGTAGTCAAAGTTCACGACTTTTGAACGGTCAAATTCCAGTGTCTTCGCTACATCGTCCGGCAGCTTCACGCTCGTGGCAGGATTGTAGTACAGCTTGGTCGCGTACATCGTTTGCACCTCGTCTGTCAGCAAAAAGTCGACAAATGCTTTTGCTGCTTGCGGGTGCTTCGCTCCTTTGACCAAAGTAGCGATGTTTGGCACGATATTTCCTCCCTCTTCAGGGAAAACAAATTCCAGCGGCACGCCCGCTTCTTTTTGCGTCAGGCTGCGCGCCATCGTCCAGGTGGTGTAGGCTGCGCTCTTGTTTTGCAGATTTTGCTGCAATTGCGCCGCGCTCTTGGCAAAAGTAGGCATGTATCCTGCAAGCGTTGCCAATTTCTCGAAGCCCGGCTCGATGCTCTTCTCTGATCCGCCATTCGCGTAGGCCAGCATGATCATCGTGGAGCGTCCGAAGTTGCTCGCCACATCTGTCATCGTAATGTTGCCCTTCACTTCCGGCTTGGTCAGATCGTTCCACGATTTCGGCACAGGCAGCGATTTCTCTTTGACCAGTTCGCTGTTGTACGAAATCCCCATCGGCGTGAAGTTGACGACTACGCCGCTGTCATCTGTCACCTTCAAATCTTGCGGCACGTTTTTCACATTCGGAATCTCAGTGCCCGAGATCGTTTCCCACAAGCCTTCCTGGCGTCCTTTTTCCTGTTCCCCGCCTTCGATGATCGTCAAGTCAATTTGCGGAGCGTTTTTCTGTGCTTTGACTTTCGCTACAATCTCCGTGGAAACTCCGGATACATACGTCAGCTTCACATTCGGATACTTCTCGTTGAACTTTTTGAAAATCTCGTCTTTCATCAGCTTCTCTACAGTAGCTCCGTTCCCCGCTACCACCAGCGTATCTTCCAGTTGTACTTGTGCTTGTGTACCTCCTGAATTGCCCGTGGTCGGAGCTGGTGTAGCTGTTTGCGGCGTGGAGGAGCCACATCCAGCCAACAAAGAACCAGTCAAAGCAAAAATGGACAGAACAGATAATGCCTTTTTCTTCAAGTTCGTCAACCCCCGATTTACCTTTATTGTTCACGAATAGAGAACAGTGTTTGCTATTCGAGAACGATAGTGTTATCCTATCATAAAGATACTGACTATTCAAGGTAGTCATACAAAAACAACCATTATCGCAATTCGCAACCCTACCTGTGGTAAAATAGGGCTAATGCACATAAAGGAGACGTTTTTCATGGACCAAGTATTGTCTTCTGTACGAAACGGCTGCCGACTCTTGAAAATGTTCCTTGATTCTCCCAAAGAGCTTGGCGTGACAGAACTGAGCAAAAAACTGCAACTGTCAAAAGGGGCCGTACACAAGCTGCTATCCACGCTGGAGTCCGAAGGCTTCATTCGCCAAAATGAAAAAACCAAGCAATACACGCTCGGTTATACTTTGCTGGAGTTGGGCACGAAGGTGCTCACCAACCACGATATCGTCGATTTTTCCAAACCGTATTTGACCGGACTCGTCTCCCGGGTCAACGAGCTTGCCGTCCTCTGCGTCCAGGATGCAAAAGACGCCATATACGTAGCGAAGGAAGACTCGCTTCACCCGATCCGCTTTACCGTAGAGTCCTTCCGCCGCTTTCCGCTGTACTCGACATCGGCTGCCCGGGTGTTGCTCGCTTTTCAGCCGGAGTCTTTCCAGGACGAAATATTGGCGGAGCATCCGTTGAAAACGTACACTACTCATTCCTACACATCGGTGGCGGACATCAAGGACAATCTGCGCACGATCCGCGAACGCGGCTACGAGATCAGCTCCAATCGCCGCAACGCGGGCGTCACGGGAATTGCTGCGCCGATTTTCGATTCAACCGGACATGTGACAGCCTCCGTCAGTGTGATCGGCCCGTCTGATCGCGTCTTGCCGAGACAGGAAGAGATTTTGGCAGACACGCTTGCGACTGTGCGCGAGATGTCCGCCCACTTGGGCTATCGCTTGGGCTGACAAACATGACAAACACAAAAAGACCTTTTCCCCCGCACGATCACACTTTCCGTTGGGGAGAAGGTCTTTGTCTTTTCTCATGCGCCCAGCACTCGGCCCGGCATGCCTGAAATGTCCTAAAACGCGAACACTTGCCGCCACAGCGCCACGATAACCACTCCAGCGAGCAACGCCCAAACGATCTGCTTTTTCCAAAGCCCTACCGCCAGCGCCACAGTGCCCGCCACCAAATACTCCGGGCTCCACGCCCCTTTTGGCGCGTGAAACAGGATGGGCGGAATCGTCATGGATGTGAACACGCCGACTGGCACCATCGCCAAACCTCGTCCGAGCCAGGCCGGAATCTGCCACCTGGAACTGATCAACAGCATCGGAAATCGCGTCAAATACGTAATGATCGCCATTAAAACGATATACAGCAAAATTTTATCGTTCACCGCTCAACGCCCCCATCACTACGGCCGTCACTGTCCCGGTGATCACGGCAACCGTCGCTCCTCCGAGCCAAAAGCCAAGACAGGCGACAACCGCGGCACAACCAGCCACTTTGAGATGATACGATGAAACCAGATTAACGGCCAGAAACCCGAGAAACGTCGCGATAAAAGCAAAATCCAGCCCCCAGCTTTCCGTCTGGGTAAATACCGTTCCGAAAATGGCTCCCGCCAGCGTGCTGGCATTCCAGATCACGTAATCAGCCGTACTCGCTCCGGCGAAATAAGCAAGGCTCGGTTTTTCCCCGGCGGCCAAATAGGTCGCCTTGAGCGCATACGTCTCGTCGTTGAGCGTCCCGGCCATCAGCGACAGCTTCCATGGCGCCGTCTCGCGGAACTTCGGCCCCAGAGCCAGTCCGTACAACAGATGACGAGCGTTCAAGAGCAGCGTCGAAACCAGGATCGGCCAACCGACAATCCCCTGGGAAATCAAACCGACAGCCGCAAACTGCGACGAGCCTGCATTGACCAGCAAGGAAAACAGCATCGCTTCCGTCACTCCCAGCCCTGCCTGCCTCGCCAAAATGCCAAACACCATTCCATCCACAATTCCGGCGGCTGCCACCGGAATGATTTGCTTCATTCCTTTTACAAACAACGACTGCGACACCTTGATGTGCTCTCCCTTCTGCGCTTCCCCTCTGTCTGATGCAATTGTTGCTTCAATGTCTCTGCAAATACGGCGCCCACGCCTTTTTCAACAGGCGAATGCCCTCGCCCATCTCTTCCAGGCTCAAACCGCCAAAGCCGAACTGGAAAGCAGGCAGTCCTTTTTGCGCTGGCTCCATCCACTTGTGGGAAGTCGGGTAGACGCGAATCCCTTCCGCAGCCGCGATTTGCGCAAGCTCTATGGCTGTACGTTCACTCGCTACCTCAATCGTCACGGACAGCCCGGCGTCCTGGCCTTTGAGCAAAATGTGCGCCCCAAGCTGCTCCTGCAAAAGTTGAAGCATCGCATCGTGCTTTTTGCGATAAATCGTCCGCATTTTGCGAATGTGCCGCTCCCAGTCGCCATGCTTCATGAACAAGGCCAGCGTCTCCTGATGGATGCGCGAAGCAGACTGGTCAAAATCAATCAGCTCTTTGTGATAAATCTTGAGCAGCTCGTGAGGCAGCACCATGTAGCTAATCCGAATCGATGGCAAAAGCGCCTTGGAAAAAGTCCCGACATAGATCACCCGCCCGTTGGTATCCAGCCCCTGAAGGGAAGGAATCGGTCGGCCGTGATAACGAAACTCTCCGTCGTAGTCATCCTCGATGATGTACCCGTTTGCCTGATTGGCCCAGTGCAGCAGCTTCAAGCGCTTGGCGTACGGCATGACGATTCCGGACGGGTCCTGATGAGACGGGGTAATATAGACGTACCTGGCCCCGCTTTTGCTGAGCGCCTCCACATCGATCCCGTCGTCCTCCAGCCGGATCGGCCGAACCTCAAAGCCGAGATGGGAAAAAACAGAACGAACGCCGTTATAGCCCGGCTCCTCCATAGCGACAGCCTGTCCCTGCGCACCGAACATGAAGCCGAGCAAACTGATCATAATCTGCGTTCCTGCACCGATTACGATTTGCTCAGGCGTAGCCTGCACGCCGCGCGCTCGCCCCAGATAGCGGGCCAACTCTTCCCGCAAAAGCGGCTCTCCTTGCCTGTCGCCGTAGTAGAGCACGCTCTTGTTCTCTTTTTGCATGCACTGATTCGTGTATTTGCGCCAGCGTTCATACGGAAAATGCTCGGCGTCTACTTTTGCCTGGTGGAAATCATAGCGGACGGGAGCGGGAAGCACCTCGGTTATCCCTTGTACGCGCTCCTTTTCTTTGCGAACGGCGTCAACATCTGGATATTGCTTCTTGCCGGGCATCTTCAAGATCGGTCCATCCCAGTCGACATCCACGACAAAAAACCCGCTGCGCTCCCGACTCTCGATATATCCTTCTGCCAAAAGCTGATGGTACGCGCTTTCCACCGTCGTTTTGCTGACGTGCAAAAATCCGCTCAAAGCGCGTACAGACGGCAGCTTCGTCCCGGACGGCAGTCCGCCTCTTTGAATTTCTTCGCGAAAATATCGATAAAGCTGCAAGTACAAAGCTTCTCCGTCCTCAATCAAATGGGGACTGATATCCAGCATGCTCCTCTTTCTCCTCTCCCGCCAACTGACCCGTTCCGCTTTTTTCTATCTGTACATGTTCAGACGGGTTCAATCGGTCTATGCTAATCATATACGAAATTTTGCAAAATTACTTTTTGTTCGCAAAGAAAAGAAAAACCGACGGAGATGTCTCTCCATCGGCTCCTTGCTACGCGAGGCTATGCGAGATAAGCTTCCCTGACCTGCGGATTTGCCAGCAAGGTCTGCGCATCGTCCTTCAAAATGATTTCTCCGGTCTGAATCACATAGCCGCGATGTGCCACCGAAAGGGCCTGGTTCGCGTTTTGCTCCACCAACAAAATCGTCATGCCTTCTTTGTTCAGCTCAGTGACGATGTCAAAAATCTGCTCCACGAGAATCGGCGCCAGTCCCATTGACGGCTCATCGAGCATCAAAATCTTCGGCTTCATCATCAAGCCGCGTGCAATCGCCAGCATTTGCTGCTCGCCGCCGGACATCGTGCCCCCTTTTTGATCAATCCGCTCTTTCAGGCGGGGAAAATAGGCGAAAGCTCGCTCGATGCCTTCCTCAATCACGCTTTTGTCCGCTACTCCGAAGGCGCCCATCTCCAAATTTTCGCGGACTGTCAGCTTGGGAAAAATACGGCGTCCTTCCGGTACGTGAGCGATGCCCGCACTGGCGATATCGTGAGTGCGCATCTGGGTGATATCTTTGCCATTGAAAATCACTTTGCCTTCCTTGGCGCGGGTCTGTCCGCAGATCGTCTTCAAGGTAGTTGATTTTCCCGCCCCGTTGGAGCCGATCAAAGTGACTACCTCGCCCTCGTTGACGGTAATGCTCAATCCCTTCAATGCGTGGATACCGCCGTAATAGGTATGAACGTTATTCAGCTCTAACAATGCCATTGTGTTTCCTCCTTCTACGACACTTCCGACGCGCTTTTTCCGAGATAGGCTTCAATTACATTCGGGTTGTTGCGGATTTGTTCCGGCGTTCCTTCGGCGATTTTGCGGCCGTAGTCCAGCACGTGAATGTACTCGCTCAGTCCCATGACCAGCTTCATGTCGTGCTCGATCAGGATAATCGTCAGGTCAAGCTCCCGTTTCAGCTTGCGAATAAAGTCGGTCATTTCCACCGTCTCGCGCGGGTTCATGCCCGCAGCAGGCTCATCGAGCAAAATGATTTCCGGATTGGTCGCCATCGCTCTGGCAATTTCCAGGCGCCGTTGCAAACCGTACGGCAAGCTGCCCGCCGCTTCGTTGGCGATATGCGCGATCCCGACATATTCCAGGAGCTGGTACGCTTCCACACGCGCCTTTTCCTCTTCGACGCGCACGCGCTTTGTGTTGAACAAAATGCCGAGCAATCCGGCAGACAAGCGGCTGTGAACGCCTACCATCACGTTTTCCAGCGCCGTCATTTCCTTGAACAGACGGATGTTTTGAAAAGTCCTTGTGATGCCGCGGCTCGCAATCTGGTCGGGACGCAGCCCTTTGATGCTTTTGCCGTTCAACAGGATTTCGCCTTCATCCGGCTCGTAAAATCCGGTGATCATGTTGAAGAAAGTCGTCTTTCCGGCCCCATTCGGCCCAATTACTGCTGTAATGCTGCCTTTTTCTATGGAAATCGAGACGTCCTGGTTCGCCACCAGTCCGCCAAAACGCTTGGTCAAATTTTTCGCTTCCAACAATGCCATGCCCTTTTCCCTCCTCGTCCGCTATGACTGCTTGCCAGAAGCCAATTGGGACAGCTTGCCGAGAATCCCCAGCTTTTCTTTGCCGTAATCGCTCGCTTTGATCGCATCGAGATCGTTCTTTTTCCGCTTGGCCGGAATCAGTCCATTCGGACGATACAAGGCTGCGAGAATCAGCATGATCCCGAAAATAAGGCGTTGGAACTTGGACGGGTCGAGCTGGTTCGGCAGGTTGATGATTCCCGACTGCTGCAAGCTGTGCAAGAAGTTGGAGAACTCTTTCAAGAGCTGCACTTGCAAAATAGTGACGAAAGCAGCTCCGAGCACGACGCCAGGGATGCTTCCGCTGCCGCCGAGAATGACCATCACCAAAATCCCGATTGATTCCATCAGCGTAAACGAAGTCGGATCGATAAACGTCTGCTTGGCTGCAAAAATGACGCCTACCACCCCTGCGAAGGAAGCCCCTGTCGCAAAAGCCGCCAGCTTCGTATTCAACAGCGAGATCCCCATGGACTGCGCAGCCAGTTCATCCTCGCGAACAGCGATCCAGGCGCGGCCCAGACGGGAATGCTCGAAACGAATATTCGCCAGGACGATGAAAGCGATCACGAACAACACGATAAAGTAAAAGAAAAACGGTGTCCCCATCTTGATGCCGAACAGCTCCGGCGACGGAATCGGGGTAATCCCTTGTGGTCCGTTCGTAATGTTGATCGGTTTGTCCAGGTTATTAAAAATAATCCGAATAATCTCACCAAACCCGAGCGTAACGATGGCCAAATAGTCGCCTTTTACACGGAGTACGGGTAGCCCGAGCAATACCCCGAAGACGGCGGCGACGATCAATCCGACGATGAGGAACGGCCAGAACCATTCACCCGACAGCGGAAACAGGTTGCCTGCGATAAATTCGTTTGCCTGCGAGGTCGAGAAGATCGCGTATGCGTACGCACCGGCAGCAAAGAAGGCGACGTATCCCAAGTCGAGCAATCCTGCGAAGCCTACTACGATGTTCAAGCCGAGCGCCATCGCCACGTAAATGCCCACCTGCGAGGCCACTTCCATGTAGTAGCGGTTTTCCCCTGCGACCAGCGGAATGACAATCAACAGCACAGCTGCCCCGATGACCATTTTGATCGCTTTCGACGTGTTCGTGTAATAGATGAGCACAATCGAAGAGAGAATGCCGAGAAACGCGATGACTGATTTGTCCATGAAATGCAAAGCAGCCGCGAAGCCTGCGATCCAAACCAACGTGAGCGCGAGCGGTATTCCTTTGAACGTTTTCCATGTCAGATTTGCCATTGGTTTCACCTACACTTTCTCTTTCACAGCTTCGCCAAACAGCCCTTCAGGCTTGAAGAGAAGCACGAGGATTAGAATACTGAATGCAAACACGTCTTTGTACTCGGCACCGAATGCGCCGTTGGTCAACGGTCCCATGAACGCTCCCGACAGCGACTCCAGCAGTCCGAGCAGCACTCCGCCAACCATCGCGCCGCGCAAATTGCCGATTCCGCCGAGAACGGCTGCCGTAAATGCTTTCAATCCGAGAATGAATCCGATATAAGGGTCGATCGTCCCGTAGTTTTGGGCGAACAGCACGCCTGTCGCTCCACCGAGACTGGAACCGATCAAAAACGTCAGCATGATTACTTTGTCTACATTTATGGTCATCAGCGAAGCCGTACTCTGATCCTGCGCTACGGCACGCATGGCGATTCCCCACTTTGTCTTGTTAATGAACAGCGTCAGACTTATCATCATTACGATCGCGAGCACAATTACAATCAAGCCTTTGGTAGGAATCGTGGCAATGCTGCCTAAAGAAATCGAACCAGTAAAAAGAGTTGGACTGTTCAGATAAAATTCATTGCGAGCCAGCGCTTCGGTAAAACGAACAAGGTCTTGCAGCAAAAACGATACGCCGATAGCAGAAATCAGCGGTACGAGACGCGGTGCCCCACGCAGCGGCCGATAAGCCACTCTCTCGATCCCCACTCCAAGCGCCCCCGTTAACACCATGGCGATGATCAGTGTCAAGAATAGTGCGACAAAAGGATTCATGCCTTCCAGCGCCCCCAAGGAATCAGAGATCAGCAATACCTCTGTCCCGACAAACGCCCCCACCATAAAGATTTCTCCATGAGCAAAGTTGATAAATTCCAAAATCCCGTAAACCATTGTGTAGCCCAAGGCTACGACTGCATACATGAATCCAAGTGTTAATCCGTCAACCAACACCTGAGGCAAAATGTTGAGCATCATGCTTCCCATCCCTCACTTCTCAATAAACTTGTAGAAATTTTCTGCATTCATTCACATGGCTGGACGTGAGTTTCCGTAGAAAAGGGCGAACACCAACGTGCCGCCCCTTTACCGGTATGAGGCATGAAAGAGTGTACGGTGATGTTGGCTGCGATTACTCGGCCTTGCCTACAAAAGTTGACTTGTCCTTGTCATACTTGTAAATGAATACATCTGCGTTTGTGTTGTCACCTTTTTCATCAAAGGTAACTTTTGTGAATTGCCCCTGAAAATCTTTTGTTTTGTGAACTGCTTCGAGGACTTGCTCGCGTGTTGGTTTTTTGCCACCGTTCGCTTTGATTGCTTCCATGACGCCGTTAAGGATGACGTTCATGGAATCGAAACCGTAGACGGAGTAGGTTTCTAGAGGTTTGTTCGTGGTTTTCTTGTACTCTTCAGCCCACTTCTTGCCCTCTTCGGTTTGCGTCACGTCACCTGCTACTGACGTGAACACAACGCCTTCGACAGCATCGCCGGCTATTTTAATCATATCAGAAGAGTCCAAGCCGTCGCCACCCATAAAATATCCCTTGTATCCTTTTTCCCGGGCTTGTTTGACCAGGATTCCGCCTTCCGGATAAAGCCCGCCGAAAAAGATGATGTCAGGGTTCTTTGCCGATACCTGATTCAGTACGGCGCTGTAATCTTTTTCGCCTTGCGTGATGCCTTCATACCCGAGAAGCTGCACGCCGTCCTTTTCGAACTGCAACTTCACCTGGTCGCTCAAGCCTTGGCCGTATGCGGTCTTATCATGAATAATAAAAGCTGTTTTCACGCCGAGCGTATTTTTCGCATACATGGCCGCTTTCGGTCCCTGGGCGTCATCGCGAGCACAAATCCGGTGTACGGTTTTCTTCCCTTCCTCGGTCAGCTTCACGGCTGTGTTGGCAGGGGAGACCATGACCAGTTTGCCTTCCTCGTACTTCACGGATGAAGGAATCGCCACACCGGAGTTCAGGTGTCCGACTACCCCGTACACATCAGGATTGGAGATGAGCATTTCCGCATTGGATACCCCGATTTTCGGGTCCGCCTGGTCATCCTGCGGGAAGAGCTGGATGTCGAAGCCGAGCTTTTTAAATTCTTCCTTGCGTTGATTCAGTGCGTATTCCGCACCTGTCTTGATCGCGTCTCCGAGAGAGGACTGGTTCCCGGAGAGGGGGGTTTGTGTTGCGATCTTGATGACACCACCGTCTGTTGCTGCGCCACCGCCGCTGCCAGACGTGCTTGGCTGATTTTGCGCTGGCTGACCACCTCCGCCCGTGTTGCTTCCCCCTGATGAGTTGCTGGTTCCTGCGCAACCTGTGAGTGCCACACTCGTCGCCAATACCGCAGATAAAATACTGATGTGAGAGAGTTTTTTCATGCGGAATTGAATCCCCCTTTAATTATTTTTTATTTTTGTCCTCGCCAGTCGATCTACCCTAGCTACCAGGTTGCGACTATGTAAGCTTGTTTTCTGATGGAACAGAAGATAGATGTGGCTTGGCTATTATTTATTGTAAAATAAATCTGAAAATTTACAAGAGGAAAAATATATTTTCCAAGCATATACCAGATGCTTACATACTCAGCATTTCATTGCGATCAATTGAAATCAAACAGTTATATCTTTACTTTCACACAATAAAGCTTTAATGTTATCCATTACATTTGCGGATGAAAGGAAAACAAAAACTCCCTCTTTAGAGAGGGAGTGCCGGAACGACGATTTGTCCTGTTTTTACATCTGCGATCCCTTCCGCGGTGAGCCTTGCGTAGGGCAGGTGCGTGGCCGTAAAAAACAGCAGCGAGTAGATCGGATCAAGATGAACATGCCCTTTGGCGCGCAGTCTGGCCGTCAAATTCTCGGCCATGGAAATCACTTCGCTCATCGGGGCCGGGGAAAATTTCCCGCCAAGCGGCAGCGGGCATTCGCAGGCAATCTGCCCATCCTCGATCAAAACGACTCCCCCGCCGATCTCTCTGACTCGTTCAAGCGCAGCCGCCATCGCCTGCGGATCGCGGCCAATGACAAGCCAGTCGCCAGAAGCCGTATACGAGCTTGCCAGCCCGTGCAAATGCTCACCGTAACCGCGCAGCACGGCAGCCGTGCGCTTTTTGCCTGCCGGATCGATGCTGACGATCACAGCGAGCTGCGGGTCATGCGCCAGTGAAATGCAACCTTGCTCGTCTGCGGGCAAAGCTTCCAGCGTCATCCGCGTAATGACTGCGTTGACCATGTTCAGCACCGGAGCTTTTCCTTCCGCGTCAGGCCGCAGGCAAAACCAGTCCGCTCGTGCTCGTTCTGCCAACGGATCGGCTGCTTCAAACGAGTAGTCGGCCCAGCGTGGCTCGACTGTCGGGACAAGCAGCCTGCCGCTCTCTGCCGCCTGTTCGCCGTTGCAAAAGACAGCGAGCGGCGCAGGATCGTCTTTGGCGGCGAGAAGGACCATGTCCGCGATCCGTCCAGGCGCAATTCCGCCCAGTTCAGCGTCCAGACCGTAGTAGACAGCCGGATTCAACGTCGCCATGACATATGCCTCCTCGGGCGGCATGCCAGCTTCTATCGCTACGCGAAGCGTGTAGTCCATGAAGCCGTTTCGATGCATCGGAGGCGTACAGCCATCTGATGTAAGCATCATTCGCGAAGACCACGGCAGACCGAGCGCAAGCCAGCCTTTTACCAGCTCTGGCAAGTCAGGCCGAATCGAGGAGTGGCGGAGTGTCGCGTACATCCCTAAACGCAGCCGCGCGAGCAAATCTTCGGCGGTAATCCCTTCGTGGCAAGCGGTGATGCCTGCTGCGCTGGCGATGTTCAGCGTTTCCCAGGATGCTCCCGGATGATGCCCCTCCATTCTTTTGCCCAAATCGCGCGTATGCTTCAAGCCAAACAGCAAGGTGTCGTCCTCTTGGAGCACGCCGCCCCAGTTCGTCAGTTCTCCCCCTTGCACGACCAGCGGATGCTCCAGCATGCGCCGCAGGCCGTCTTTTGTGAATTGCGGATGTTCTTTGCCCGTTTGCGGATCGAGCCTGCCCCAGAAATACTGCTTCACCGGATGCGCGGCGAGCGATTCCATCAGCGCAGAAATTTGCTCCGACGGCAAATTCATCAGCATCAGCGTATCGGACACAAGTGTCGTCGTGCCCCGCTCCAGGGCGAAGTCTGCCAGCGTAAACGGGTTGTACCATTGAAAAGGATGCGCGTGCGGCTCGATATAGCCGGGAACCAAATACTTTCCGCTCGCGTCGATGATCTCGGTATGTTCATCAACGAGCGGCTCCTTTTCTCCTACATAAGCGATTCGCTCTCCCGCCACAACGACGTGATGCTCGTGCCATTCCTTTGTATACACGTTCAGTACGCTGGCTCCCTTGATCCACAAGCTTGCCGGAGCCTGCCTTTTGCTTACACGAATCAGATTCAGGTACGCTTCTTCCGATAAAGCGCGAACTCGCATGCCACTTCTCTCCTCTCGGTGTCCAATCATGCAAATCGACTGAATAGTCGTTCATTTCATTCTTTACTGCTTCGCCACTTGCGAATGCTTCCCCTGCTTCGCCCAGCACATCGTCCTAACAATTTCCACGGGTTGCCTGGACGGATTTATCACAGACTATCTCGTAGAAGATGCAACAGGAGGCGAAAGCAAATGCAAAAGAACGTTGGTACTACAGATGCGATCATTCGCATGACAGGCGGTCTGTTGGGCTTGGCCTACGGCATTGGAAAAATGAGTCGTCGTCCGCACAATGCCCCCTGGCTGCTGATGGCCTTTTCTGCGATGAAGGTAGCGGAAGGCGCGACCCGTTTCTGCCCGATGTACAAAGCGCTTGGCATCAATACGATCAAAGCGAACGGCATGTCCGGGATGATGGATCAAATGAAGCAAAAAGGGATACAAACCGTCATGAATCAAGTCACAGGCGCAATCAGCGGTGCTTCCTCCCACTCTTCCCAAGAGCAGAAGCATGAAAAGGCGTCCGCTTCGGCAAACTCGCAGACGCATACGGACAAGCCGCAAGCTGCCAGCACGCAATCGACAAAAGCGGAGAGCAAAGCACAAGACGACGCGCCAAAAGGCGAGCTGACTCCCGAAGACCAATTGATGGAACAAGCAGCCCGCGAGTTCATCTCGTACCGTTCCCAGGAAAAGGACGACAGCAGCACACGTTACCCTACTTACTCGTAGAAAAGAGGAGACGCTGTCCATGATCGTCGGAACGCCACTCTATGAATGGATGTCACACAATTTCTTTGTCATGGCCATGATTCTTGGTGTCATCGGCGTTGTCGGCTATTACGCCTTTTACAGCTCCCGAAGAAAAGGGCGCTACCGCCAATAATCAAAAGTGATTTTCCACAGATGCGACCGCCTTGAGGGAAAGGCGGTTTTTCCATTTACAAAATTAGTTGCTAGGCATATAATTGTCAAAGCAAGTATTTTGGTGCAAAGGAATGACCTTGTCATGATCGATCATTGGCAAAATGAACCGCTTGGATTTTTGATCGGCAACACGTACCGCCGCATGATTCACTACGTCTCGCTGTTCTTGCGCGAATTTGATTTGACGACGGAGCAATTTGCCGTCTTGTACCGCCTTCGGGAAGAGGACGGGATCAACCAGAAAGAGCTTGCCCTGCGCTCGGCAAAAGACCAGCCCACGATGACGCGGATTCTCGACAACCTGGTGAAAAAAGGCTGGATTGAAAAAAAGCTGAGCGACCAGGATCGCCGTGCCTATATCGTGACGCTCACCGCAAACGGCCGGGAGTGGATTGAAAAGGCGATTCCGACAGAGGCCAAAGCCGTCGCGGACATTTTTGCAGGCTTGCCGCCGGAAAAACTGGCTTTTTTGCGGGAAATTCTGCTTGAAATCAACGAGAACATAGACCGCCATACAACCGAATAGGAGTGAAACCGTTGGGAGAGAGTAGAGAGAAACTGTGGACGAAGGATTTCGTCCTTTTAACTGTGTGCAACTTGCTGTTATTTCTTACGATCCAAATGCAGACGCCTACGTTCCCTGCGTACGTCAAACAGACGTATCAGGCAAACGATTTTGTCGTCAGTCTCGTCATCAGCCTGTTTTCTTTGGCTGCCGTCGTCGCGCGCGTGTTCACAGGCGAAGCGCTCCGAACGAAAAACAGCAAAGTGATTGCCGTTATGGCCCTGTGCACTGTCGGCATCTTCAGTGCGGGATACTTCTGGGCTGGGAACATCGCCCTGTTTTTGCTGTTGCGCGTTTTCGTCGGGATCGGCTTCGGCATGGGCAGCACGACGTTTCCAACCATCGTGACCAATGTCATTCCCATCCGCAAGCTCGGGGAAGGAATGGGCTATTTCGGCCTGTCCACGAGCCTGGCAATGGCGCTCGGTCCAGTGATCGGACTCGGCATTCTCCAATCATTCGGATTCGGCTATATGCTTTTCGCCCTTGTCGTGCTGGTGGCTGCCATCTTCCCTTTGATGCACATGATTCGCGCGTACAACCTTCGCCCGGCTGCAACAACCACATCTCCATCAGCATCAGCCGTTAACAGTGCCCCGATCAAAGGGTTTGGCCGCTTTTTTGACAAAAAGCTGCTCTTGCCTGTGAGTCTGAATTTTTGTTTGTCGATTACGTACGGAGGCATCTTGAGCTTTTTGGCGCTGTACGGAAAAGAAACCCACATCGCAAACGTCGGCTGGTTTTTCCTCGCCAACGCATTCGCCATGGTACTCATTCGTCCTTTTTCCGGCAAGCTGTACGATCGCAAAGGTCACGTCGCCGTTCTGCCGCCTGGCGCGATTTTTGTAGGCATCAGCCTGCTGATCTTGTCCGTCACGACGAGCGAAGCGCTGCTTTTGACTTCGGCCTTTTTCTACGGCTTGGGGTACGGCATGATTCAACCGTCTATTCAAGCGTGGATGGTCAGAGTCGTCACGCCGGAACAGCGCGGCATGGCAAACGGACTGTTTTTCAACTCGATCGACCTCGGCATCGCGGCAGGCTCCATGCTGCTCGGCGTGCTCGCTACCCATTCCAGCTACTCCGTCATGTACCGCTGGTCTGCCGTCTGCATGCTGTTGTTCCTCTTCGTCTATGTGGTGTCGCAAGTTATGGCAGCCAAAGCAAAAGCGAAGAATGCACCTCTGGCTGGGGAACAAATCGGGCTGTAACCAAGCGGTGATGAGAGCAGTCGCGCAACTCTTTTAAAAAAATGTCGCGGCATTTTTTACAACGAAAAGGCAGCCTTCGTTCGTACCTCAGCGACGAACGAGACTGCCTTTTTCTTTCCCCTGTTAGTTCTTCTGTTGATATTTCATCGCTTTCGCTGCAATGTCGGTGCGATACTGTGCCCCTTCAAACGAAATCGACTGCACGGCTGCATAAGCTGCCTCGCGCGCTTTTTCGAGGTTGGCTCCGGTGCCTACTACGCCAAGCACACGGCCGCCGCTTGTCACGATGCCTTCCTCGGTTTGCTTCGTTCCGGCATGAAAAACGGTTACTGCCTCTTTCGTTTGCGCAAGTCCGTCGATCCGCTTTCCTTTCGGGTATTCCCCAGGATAGCCAGGAGCCGCCATCACCACGCATACGGCGCTGCCCTCTTTCCAGGTGACATCCACCGCATCCAGCTCTCCGTTCACGGTCGCCACAAAAATATCGAGCAAATCCGTTTCCAAGAGCGGCAAGATCACTTGCGTCTCGGGATCGCCAAAACGGGCGTTGAACTCAACCACTTTTGGTCCTTGCTCGGTAATCATCAGTCCGGTGTAGAGGATGCCTTTGAACGGGATTCCGTCCTTCGCCATGCCTGCTGCCATCGGCTCGACGATAGTCTTCACAATCGTCTCGACCAGCTCTGGCGACATTTGCGGCACAGGAGCGTAAGTGCCCATGCCGCCTGTATTCGGGCCGCGATCGTCGTTGAAAATGCGTTTGTGGTCCTGCGAGGTGATCATTGGCTTCACGGTTTCGCCGTCGACAAAAGAGAGCAGAGACAGCTCTTCCCCGAACATGCACTCCTCGATGACGACACGCGCTCCCGCTTCTCCAAAGACGCTTTCCTGCATGATTTGCCGCAGCGCTTCTTCCGCTTCCTCGATAGTCTCGGCCACTACGACGCCTTTGCCTGCGGCCAGACCGTCTGCTTTTACCACGATTGGCGCGCCTTGCTGACGCACGTAGGCGCTCGCTGACTCGTAATCGAGGAACGACTCGTAAGCAGAAGTCGGGATGTTATAGCGCTTCATCAAGCTTTTGGCAAACGATTTGCTGCCTTCGATCATCGCCGCCTTACTGTTCGGCCCGAAAATAGGCAGGTTGCGTTCCTCGAAGAAATCGACGATTCCGCCCAAAAGCGGATCTTCCGGACCTACCACAGTCAGATCGATTCCCTCGTCTTTGGCAAACTGGGCCAGAGCGGCAAAGTCATTGACGCCAATCGGGACGTTTTGCGCAATCTCAGCCGTTCCCCCGTTGCCGGGAGCGCAGTATACTTTCTGTACTTTGGAGCTTTGCAAAAGCTTCCAGATAATGGCGTGCTCGCGGCCGCCGCCGCCTACTACCAATACTTTCATATGGATATCCTCCTGTTACTGAAGGGATCTGTACAGATTAGTGCTTGAAGTGGCGCGTGCCAGTGAACACCATGGCGATTCCTGCGCGGTTGCAAGCGTCGATGGACTCCTGATCGCGAATCGAGCCGCCTGGCTGAATGATCGCCGTAATGCCTGCGGCAGCAGCTGCTTCTACAGTGTCTCCCATCGGGAAAAACGCATCGGAAGCCAAAACGGAGCCTTTTGCCAGCTCGCCCGCTTGCTCGATGGCGATTTTCGCAGCGCCGACACGGTTCATTTGACCTGCGCCGACGCCGATCGTCATGTTGTCTTTTGCCAGCAAAATAGCGTTGGACTTCACGTGCTTGACAACCTTCCAGGCGAATTGCAGCTGGGCCATTTCTTCCGCTGTCGGTTGACGGTCGGTTACAACCTGGATTTCACTTTCTTCCAGCTGTTTGTAATCGAAGTCCTGAATCAATGCGCCGCCCGCTACCGGAGCCACGCGGAACAGATTGTCCGCTTTTTTCGCAGACTCATTCAATGCCGGGATGCGCAAGAGACGCAAGTTCTTTTTCTCGGCGAGAACCGCTTTCGCTTCTTCCGTAAAATCAGGAGCAATGATAATCTCCAGGAAAATTTCTTTCATCGCCAAGGCCGTATCTTTGTCAATCGCCTGGTTCGCCGCTACGATACCGCCGAAAATGGAGACAGGATCAGCCTCGTACGCCTTTTGGTACGCTTGGCGAATATCTGCGCCGATGCCCACGCCACAAGGGTTGGAATGCTTGATCGCCACAACTGCCGGCTGGGTAAATTCACGCACAATCGCCAGCGCCGCGTCCGCATCGTTGATGTTGTTGTAGGAAAGCTCTTTGCCTTGCAGTTGCTCTGCGTAGCCGATGCTCAGCTGGCTGGACAGCGGTTCGCGGTAAAAAGCAGCGCGCTGGTGCGGATTTTCGCCGTAGCGCAAGTCTTGCGCTTTTTCGTACGTCACCGTGTAGCTCTCCGGCAGCAGCTCGCCTACTTGCTCGCTCAAATAGCGGGAGATCAGGGCATCGTAGGCAGCTGTGTGACGGAATACTTTCGCAGCCAGACGACGGCGCGTTTCCAGCGTAGTATCGCCGTTTGCCTCGATTTCCTCGGCTACCTTTTCATAATCGGCGGAATCGACCACGACGCTCACGAACGCATGGTTTTTCGCCGCAGAACGCAGCATCGTCGGCCCACCAATATCAATATTCTCAATCGCATCTTCGTATGTCACGTCCGGTTTGGCAATCGTTTCCTTGAATGGATACAAGTTTACCACAACCAGATCGATCGTTTCGATGTTCAGGTCTTTCAGTTGCTTTTGATGTGCCTCGTTGTCACGCACAGCCAAGAGGCCGCTGTGGATATTCGGATGCAGCGTTTTGACGCGTCCGTCCAAAATCTCGGGAAATCCGGTTACTTCGGAAATGCCAATGACGGGAACACCCTCTGCTTTCAAGAGAGAAGCCGTACCTCCGGTGGAAATGATCTCTACTCCGGCAGCTGCCAAACGACGGGCAAACGGAATCAATCCTGTCTTGTCAGAAACGCTGATCAACGCTTTTTTCACACTCACGGATAGAACCTCCTGACTATTAGTAAGAAAACATGGCTAAAAGCTTTTTTGCAATACTAAAACACGAACATTCCTTTCATATTAAAACATAATTGTACGTTTTTATCAAGAGTTTCCTCAGCGAAAACAAACGCAGCCGCCCATGCCTGTTCGGCACTCGCGACTGCACATTCCCGCTTTTTTCCGGCAGCAGGCTTACCGCTTCTTTTTGTTTCCACCGGACAGCTTTTTCACCCGCTCGGCAAGGGACAGATGCTTGCTCTTCCCAGCCGCTCTCGACGGCTTTTTGGGCTTGCTGCTTTTGGCCTTGACCTCTTTCGCTTTCGGGACCATGCTGCCCAGTTCTTCCATGGAAATGGACTTGCCGTTTTTCATCCTGTCCTTGACGCGTTCCTTCGTCTCCTCGGGAACATCAAGTCCCATGTCGGACAGTTCTTCCATCAGCTCGTCGATATTGCCCCCGCCTTTGGGAAATTTTTGTGCGAGCTTCATAATATCGTTCAGCGTCCATTCCCGCCCTGTTCGCTTGCTTAGCTTGCCCAGCAAATCGGCAACAAAATCTCCGCTCAAATCGGCTCCTCCTCTTCAGCTGCTTCTTTTTACAATATGTCGGCAGGGCGGATTTGGTTTGCTTTCAGACGTACGAATCGTTTGTTGACAATGATTCTCAGTTTCATTAACATAAATGGTACTATTACATGCATCAGCCCGGAGGCTTACATGAAGTCAACTCGCCATCAGCTGCTTTTTCCACCAGTTGACGATTCTTTGGGTGCCATGCCTTCCTCAGCCTTGCATGAAACTTTGCTACAGCCCATTCTGGAGCACATGGAGGCCGGAGTGACTGTGTACGGGCTGGATGGGCGCATCCTTTTTTTCAATGAAGCGGCCAAGCGCTTCGGCATGTCCGAGCCTATAGACTTGCATGAACATACGTACGGCTCTTATTCCTTTTACCATCCTGACGGCAGCACTCCTGTAGCTTTTGCGGAGTTGCCGTCAGTCCGCGTGTTGCGCAACGAACAAGTCTACAACCAGGAGATTTGGGTACAGCCTCTCGGAAAAGCTGTTTCCATCCTGGTCGCCAACGGCAAGCTGCTGTCCTCGCCCACCGGAGAACCTGTCGGCGCCTTGATCGTCACTCACGATATTACGGAGCGAAAATGGGCGCAGCAACGTCTGGAAGTGAGCGAGCAGCGCTACAAATCTTTGTTTGAGCATAATCCGAATATCGTCTGCTGGCTCGACTTGTCCGGAAGATTCCTGAACGTCAATCCCGCTTTTGAGTGCGTGACCGGATACACCCTGGACGATGTGCGCAATCAGTCTTACCGGGCGCTGCTGAATCAGGAAGGGATTCGCCGCGTGCTTTTGATGTCCCGGAACGCCCAGCAAGGAAGCTCGGACAATTACGATATTTCCACTTTTCATAAAGACGGGACGCAAATCGAACTGAATGTCACCGTCGTCCCGATCGTGGTGACGAATACGGTCGTAGGCTATTTCGCCATCGCCACGGATATTACGAAACGAAAGCAAACCGAAGCCATGATTCACTATCTCGCCTATCACGACACGTTGACGGGCTTGCCGAACCGCTCCCTTTTCCAAAGCAGGCTCGATGCCGCTCTCGAACAGGCCGCCTGCGAGCAAAGCCAGCTCGCTGTCCTGTTTCTCGACCTGGATCGGTTCAAATACATCAATGACACACTCGGACATTCCACGGGAGACGGCCTGCTTGCGCAAATCGCCCGGCGACTGCAAGAGACTGCACGTCCTAACGATACGGTCTGCCGCCTGGGTGGCGACGAATTTACGATCATCCTGCCCCGGATGTCTCATACGGAAGCAAAAAGGTTCGCAGAAGCCGTTTTGCAAAGGCTGAGCATGCCGATCACGGTTGGTGACCAAAGCTTTGTGGTCACAATCAGCATCGGAATCAGCCTTTTTCCACAGGACGGCACAGACGCGGAAGCTTTGGTCAAAAATGCGGACGCAGCCATGTATCAGGCGAAGGAACACGGCCGCAACAACATCCAGTTTTTCCAACCGGAGATGAACGACGCCTTCGTCAAAAAAATGACGTTGGAAGCCGGACTGCGCACTGCGCTGGAGAACGAGGAATTTCAGTTGTACTATCAGCCCCAGTACGACAGCAAGCACGAGCATATTGTCGGCCTGGAGGCGTTGATCCGCTGGCAGCATCCGGTGTATGGCATCGTCTCTCCGCTTGATTTCATTCCGCTCGCCGAAGAGACGGGACTGATCATTCCCATCGGTCGCTGGGTGTTGCAGACAGCTTGCCAGCAGTTCGTCAAGTGGCAGCAGCAAGCTTTGCCTCCTGTGCGGCTTGCCGTCAATTTGTCGATGCGCCAGTTGCAGGACAAGCATCTGGTGACGATGGTCCAAGACATTTTGCAACAAACGGGGCTACACCCAAGCTACTTGGAGCTGGAAATAACCGAAAGTATCGCCATGCACAGGCTTGACGCTGTCATTCCCCGCCTGCAAAAGCTGCAAGCCATGGGCATCCAGATATCAATTGATGACTTCGGCACCGGGTACAGCTCGCTTAGCTGCTTGCAGCTTTTGCCGATCAATTCGTTGAAAATCGATCAGTCGTTTATGCGCAACATGTCGGACTCTTCTTCTCACTTGCCGATCGTCACCGCAATCGCAGCCATGGCTCACAGCCTGAAGCTGTCTCTCGTAGCAGAAGGCGTCGAAACGAAGGAACAGCTATCGTTTTTGCGATCGCTTGGCTGCCTGACGGTGCAGGGCTATTTTTTCAGCAAACCCGTTCCGGCGGATGAATGCGAAAAGCTGCTGGCCAAAAGCGCTGCCCGTTCGGATAAGCGGATTTTTCCCGGGACTGGTTGCACAAGCTCAGTTGAATAAACCGTATCTCGGACCGTGCGCGAGAGAAAGATTTTGGCGCTCACGCTGCCAGCACGAAAAAGACCGACACGATTGAGCTGTGTCGGTCTTTTGTTGCCTGTTATGATCTCACCTGAACTTGCCGTCCTGCAACCTGCACCCGGCCTTCCGCCAGCATGCCGATGACTTCCACCAGCAGTCCGTGCTCCACGGCGTGGATGCGCGCTGCCAGCGTTTCCGCCGTATCCTGCTCCTGCACTGCTACCGGGACCTGAGCGATGATCGGCCCCGTATCGAGACCGGCATCTACCAGATGTACCGTTACCCCCGTTATCTTTACCCCGTAAGCAAGTGCCTGGCCGATCGCGTCTTTGCCTGGAAAAGCTGGCAACAGCGACGGATGCAGATTGATGATGCTTCCTTCGTAGGCAGCCAAAAGCGTTTCGCCCACCAGCCGCATATAGCCTGCCAGCACGACCAGCGAAATCTCCCGCTTTTGCAGCTCTTGCACGACTTCTGCTTCAAAAGCTGCCTTGTTGGCGTAATCTTTTGGCTGAAACACGAATGCTTCAATGCCCAGACGTTCCGCGCGTTCCAGCACCTTCGCCTGCGGCTTGTCGCATACGAGCAAAGCGACTTCCACACCGGGAAGTCGGCCTGCCTGGACAGCCTGCACGATCGCTTCGAAGTTGGAGCCGCTTCCTGAGGCGAAAATGGCCAGCTTTCTCACCATTCCACCCCGTTGTATACGACTTTGCGCTCACCCTCCTGAATGTTGCCAATCAGGTACGGCTGCTCGCCAAGCTCTTGCAGTTTTTCCATGACGCTCGCTGCGTCTGCTTCTTTCACGACCAGCATCATGCCGATGCCCATGTTGAACGTTTTGTACATGTCGGGATACGAAATGTTTCCCGCTTCCTGTACAAGTGTGAAAATCGGCAGAACAGGCCAGGAGCCTACGTTAATGACCGCTTGCGTGTTTTCCGGCAACACGCGCGGGATATTTTCCGTGAAGCCGCCGCCTGTGATGTGGGCCAAAGCTTTTACTTCAAACGATTCGAGCACAGCCAGCACTTGCTTCACGTAAATGCGAGTCGGGGTCAGCAGCTCTTCGCCGAGCTTTTTGCCCAATGCGTCTACATGGTCATGCAAGGACATGCCCTTGTCTGCCAAGAGCACTTTGCGCACGAGCGAGAAGCCGTTGCTGTGCACGCCGCTGGAGGCAAGCCCGATCAACACGTCACCTGCTGTTACATTCGCACCCGTGATCATTTTGCTTTCGTCGACAACCCCTACGGTAAATCCAGCGATGTCGTATTCGCCCTCGGCGTACATGCCTGGCATTTCTGCCGTCTCGCCGCCAATGAGCGAGCAGCCGGACTGGGAGCAGCCCTCGGCGATCCCGCTGACAATCGCCTCGATTTTTTCCGGAACGACTTTGTCTACCGCCAAATAGTCGAGGAAAAAGAGCGGCTCTGCGCCTTGCACCACGACGTCATTGACGCACATGGCAACGGCGTCGATCCCGATCGTATCGTGTTTGTCCATGGCAAAAGCCAGCTTCAGCTTGGTGCCCACCCCGTCGGTACCAGATACGAGAATCGGCTTTTCGTATTTTTTCGTGTCCAGACGGAACAGTGCTCCGAAGCCGCCCAAATCGGTCAGCACTTCGGGACGGAATGTCCGCTTCACGTGTTTTTTCATGCGTTCGACTGCTTCGTTACCCGCATCGATGTCTACGCCCGCTTGTTTGTATGCTTCACTCATCGTTTCTCCCCCTTGCAAGAGGTTGCTTGTATTAGCACTTGGTCGCTGGTAGCGCCTCTTCAAATTCAATCTCGGTCGGATACTCCCCTGTAAAGCAGGCGAGGCAGTGTCCTTTGTTTGGAGCCGAATCCTGGCGGCCGATGGCATTGATCATGCCCTCGACGGACAAGAAGGACAAGGAATCGGCTTCAATGATTTGACGAATTTCCTCTACCGACTTGGTCGACGCAATCAGCTCGTCGCGCGTAGAGGTATCGATTCCGTAGAAACAAGAGTTCATGACAGGCGGAGAGCTGATGCGGACATGAACTTCCTTGGCGCCAGCTTCGCGCAGCATGCGGACAATCCGGTTGCTTGTCGTACCGCGCACGATCGAATCGTCGATCATGACGACCCGTTTGCCTTCCACGACTTTGCGAACGGCAGACAGCTTGAGATAAACAGCCCGCTCGCGCAGCTCCTGGCTCGGCTGGATAAAAGTACGGCCGACGTAGCGGTTTTTGATCAGACCGATCTCGTACGGAATACCTGTCGCTTCCGCAAAACCGATCGCCGCCGAAATACTCGAATCCGGCACCCCTGTAACCACATCAGCGTCGATAGCCGATTCCAGGGCAAGCTGCTTGCCGAGGCGCTTTCTCGCCATGTGGACGTTGATCCCGTCGATGTCGCTGTCAGGACGGGCGAAATAAATGTATTCAAACGTGCAAATCGAGCGCTGCGTTGTCTCGGTATGCTTGGTTTCGATGATGCCATCCTGATCGACGACGATCATTTCTCCCGGCTGAACATCGCGCCAGTACTGCGCCCCGATAATATCGAACGCACAGGTCTCGGAAGCCACAGTGATCGCATCCCCCAGTCGGCCGAGAGACAGCGGACGGAGTCCATTCGGATCAAGAGCGATGACCAACTGCTTCTCGTTCATGACCAACAGCGCATACGCGCCCTTGATGTGCTGGAGAGCATCTTTTACTGCTCCTGGCAAATCGCGGCTCTCGGAGCGTGCGATCAGGTGGGCAATAACCTCGGTGTCGCTTGTCGTTTGGAAAATGGAGCCTTTCGCTTCCAGCTCTTTTCTCAGGACAGCGGCATTGACGAGGTTGCCGTTATGAGCAACAGCCATGCTGCCTTGCGCGTAGCGGAAAAACAGCGGCTGGGCATTTTCGATTTTGCTGGAGCCAGCGGTCGTATAACGGGTATGACCGATGGCGATATGGCCGCGGAATTTTTCCAGGTCGCCTTTGCCGAATGCTTCGGAGACGAGTCCCATTCCCCGGTGCTTATACCACTTCTCGCCGTCGGAGGCGCAGATACCTGCGCTCTCCTGACCGCGATGCTGAAGGGCATGCAGACCCAGATAGGTCAATTGGGATGCTTCCTTGTGGTTGTAAATGCCAAAGACGCCGCATTCTTCATTCAGTTTGTCCCAGATTACCCGATCAAACATGGAATCGCATCCTTCCAGGCTGCTTTCACCTCTTGAGTGGAAGCGTTGATTGCTTCCGTACCGTTCACTGTTACTACCAGACGCTCGCCGCCAATCGTACCGATTTTTGCAGCTGGTACGCCGTGCTCACCTGCCAATGCCACAATCGCTTCCGCCTGCTCTTTGCTTGCGCTGAGCAAGATGCGGGATTGGGATTCGCTGAACAGCAGCACGTCTGTGCGCAAGTCGGATGTAAGCTCGACTTGTGCGCCGATGTTTTTGCCGAAGCAAGATTCTGCCAGCGCTACACCTAGACCGCCTTCGGACAAGTCGTGCGCGGAATTGACCAAGCCTTGGCGAATCGCTGTGAGCACGAGCTTTTGCACAGCGGCTTCCTTGGTCAGGTCCAGTTGCGGCGGACGACCGGAGATTGCGCCTGTCACGAGCTTTTGATACTCGCTGCCGCCCAGCTCCGCGAACGTGTCGCCGAGCAGGATGATGACGTCGCCCTCGTTTTTAAAGTCTTGCGTCGTAATATGGTCAACATCGGTGATCAGACCGACCATGCCGACAGTTGGAGTCGGGTAGATCGCATCGCCGCTGCGTTCATTGTAAAAAGATACGTTACCGCCGATAACAGGCGAGTCGAGGGCCACGCACGCTTCGCTCATGCCTTCGCACGCTTTCTCGAACTGCCAGAATACTTCCGGCTTTTCCGGGCTGCCGAAGTTGAGGCAGTCGGTGATCGCAAGCGGCTCGGCACCGGAGCACACGACATTGCGCGCGGATTCCGCTACCGCGATGGCTCCGCCCACTTTTGGATCGAGATACACATAGCGTCCGTTGCAATCGGTTGTCATGGCAAGAGCCTTGCGCGTGCCGCGCACCATGACGACTGCTGCGTCAGAACCAGGCTTCACTGCTGTATTCGCGCGTACGATATGGTCGTATTGCTCGTACACCCATGCCTTGTTGGCAACAGTCGGCTGCGCCAAGAGACTTTTCAGCGTCTCGTTCAGATCTTTTGGCTCCTCGATGGCAGCCAGCACATCCACTTTTCCGTTTGCTTCATAGTAAGCAGGCACTGCGGAAGGACGGTGGTAAACCGGAGCGTCATCTGCCAGGCTGTTTGCTGGCACTTCTGCTACGACCTCGCCTTTGTGCAACAGGCGCAGCTTGCTGTCATCCGTTACTTTGCCCACGACAGCGGAGGCCAAGCCCCATTTGTCAAAAATCGCGATCGCTTCCGCTTCCTTGCCTTTTTCCACAACGACAAGCATGCGCTCTTGCGATTCGGACAGCATCATTTCGTAAGCAGACATGCCTGCTTCGCGCTGCGGCACGAGATCCAGGTTCATCTCGATTCCGTTGCCCGCTTTGGATGCCATCTCCGAGCTGGAGCTGGTCAAACCAGCCGCGCCCATGTCCTGAATCCCTACGACGATTCCTGTGTCGATCAGTTCCAGGCACGCTTCCAGCAGCAATTTTTCCATGAACGGGTCGCCCACTTGTACAGCCGGGCGCTTTTTCTCCGATTCCTCGGTCAGCTCTTCGGAGGCAAAAGTCGCGCCGTGAATACCGTCGCGTCCTGTGCTCGCCCCGACGTAAATGACCGGGTTGCCGATACCGGAGGCTACGCCTTTTTGAATTTTCTCGTGGTCGATCAGACCCACGCACATAGCATTAACGAGCGGATTGCCTTCATACGTAGGATCGAAGTTCACTTCTCCGCCAACGGTAGGAATCCCGATGCAGTTACCGTAGCCGGCAATTCCCGCAACCACATGTTCAAACAAATATTTGACGCGTGGCGTGGTCAGCTCGCCAAAGCGCAGCGAGTTGAGCAATGCGATCGGGCGTGCACCCATGGAGAACACATCGCGGATGATCCCGCCCACGCCTGTAGCTGCTCCCTGATACGGCTCGATAGCAGAAGGGTGGTTGTGGCTCTCGATTTTGAATACAACAGCCTGGTTGTCGCCGATGTCCACGATCCCGGCCCCTTCACCTGGTCCTTGCAGAACGCGAGGGCCTTTTGTCGGGAACTTGCGCAGGACAGGCTTGGAGTTTTTGTAGGAGCAGTGCTCAGACCACATAACGCTGTACAATCCGGTTTCTGTCCAGTTTGGCTGGCGTCCCATAATCGTTACTACACGTTGGTATTCTTCGTCAGTCAGCCCGATCTCACGGTAGAGCTTCTGATCGGCAATTTGCTGGGCGGTCGGTTCTTTATGCGTGAGTTGTGACACTGTTTTGTTCCCTCCACGTCTTCAGGATCGAGGTAAACATGCGGCGGCCGTCATCGGATGTCATCCACTTGTGGACAGCGCGCTCCGGGTGAGGCATCATGCCGAGTACGTTGCCGCGCTCGTTGCAAATGCCTGCGATATCATCAAGAGAACCATTCGGGTTCTCGCCATTGTAGCGGAAAACGATCTGTTTGTTCGCTTTAAGCTTCGCGAGCGTTTCTTCATCACAGTAGTAGTTTCCTTCGCCATGCGCGATCGGGATTTGGATTTCTTCCCCAGCCGCATAGTCGAGGGTAAACGGAGTTTCGTTGTTGTCGACGCGAAGCCCGGACAGCTTGCAGGCGAATTTGAGGGAACGGTTGCGCAAGAGAGCGCCTGGCAACAGCCCTACCTCTGTGAGGATTTGGAAGCCGTTACAGATTCCCATTACCAGCTTGCCTGCTTCTGCTGCCTTCACCACTTGCTCCATCACGGGCGAAAAGCGAGCGACCGCGCCACAGCGCAAATAGTCTCCATAAGAGAATCCGCCCGGCAAAAGGATTGCGTCGTATCCGGACAAATCTGTTTCGGAATGCCATACGTAGTCAACAGGCACTCCCATGACATCTTCAACTGCGTTGTACAAATCTACATCAGCATTCGAGCCTGGAAAGACGATAACGGCTACTCGCATATCTTTAGCCCTCCACGATCTCAAAGCGATAGTCTTCAACCACCGTGTTAGCCAGGAGCTTTTCGCACATTTCACGTACACGCTCTTCTGCCTGCGCACGATCTGCCGTGTTCAGTTCCAGTTCCATGTACTTTCCGATACGCGCATTGTTTACTTCGTCAAAACCTAGAGTGTGCAAAGCCCCTTTTACTGCATGGCCTTGCGGGTCCAGAACGCTCTCGCGCAGGGTTACATAAACAACAGCTTTAAACATGTACGTCTCCTCCCAGTCTCTTCAGCATTTCTTGATACGCTTCTTCTACATTGCCCAAATCGCGACGGAAGCGGTCTTTGTCCAGCTTCTCTTTTGTGACAGAGTCCCAGAAACGGCATGTGTCCGGGGATATTTCATCGGCGAGGAGAATCTCCCCGTCCGGCGTTTTTCCAAATTCGAGTTTG
Source organism: Brevibacillus sp. FSL K6-0770 (assembly GCF_038000275.1). Taxonomy (NCBI): domain Bacteria; kingdom Bacillati; phylum Bacillota; class Bacilli; order Caryophanales; family Paenibacillaceae; genus Brevibacillus; species Brevibacillus sp. FSL K6-0770. The sequence goes on along the minus strand of NZ_JBBOBQ010000001.1, from coordinate 626,861 downwards.
AAATCGACCAGCGTGATATTGCGCTCGGCCAGATAAGGTACGAGAACCTCATTGACAGCAAGTCCCATGCGCTCAAGCGTCGCCTGGTCACTTTCGCTCGCAATTCCCAACACTTTGATATGGGAGGCGTTTACCAACGGATCGCCCAGTGCGTCATCCTTGTAGTAAAACTCAACAACTGGCTGCGGGAGAACAGTTCCCTCTTCCATGCCAAGACGTTTGGCAAGTGAACCTGCCGCGATATTGCGGACAACGACCTCCAAAGGGATGATCTCCACTTTGCGGACTACTTGCTCTGTTGCAGACAGCAGCCGGACAAAATGGTTGTCGATGCCTTTTTCCTTTAGCATGGTGAAAAAGATAGCGGTAATACGGTTGTTCAGCTCACCTTTTCCGGTGATTTGCGCCCGCTTCTCTCCGTTGAATGCTGTAGCGTCGTCTTTGTACTCTACCCAGTATTGATCAGGCACAGATGTCCGATAAATACGCTTCGCCTTACCTTCGTAGAGTTGTTCCTGTTTTTCCACTGTAGGAGCCACCTTCCCAGATAAAAAGGTTGAGTTACGATTAATTCACGAACGATTCAACTACATTAAAACACAATCATACGCATTTATCAACGAAAAATGCGTGAATACGATTCGACAAACGTTCGGAAATTGTTGCATAATCGTTGTTAAGTTTTCGTTAACATTCGTTTACACGTTATCCATACTGGCTTTACATCCGCTCTTTACAATAGTCCTTAGTCACAGGACTCCACGACTATCCATATAATCAGGGGGACATCGGATGAAGACGCACCTTATCTTTGGCAAACTACTAGCCCCATTTACGCACTGGCACAGACGCGCACGGCTCCATACGAAGCTGACCGTGCCGCTGTTCTGCCTTTTGCTCCTCTCTTTCGCAGCGATCGGCGGGACTTTTTACACGCAGGCCAAAAAAATCATGATCGCCCAAATGGAAGCCAGACTCGATTCGGAGACGGACAAGACGACGGAAAAAATTTCCCTGTTGAAGTTCGCCTTTGTCACCGACGAGGAAACTTATTTGAAAAGGCTGGAGTTCGAGCTGTTGCAGCAAAAAAATTCTTTGGCCCAGGAAGGCCTGGATGTTCAGCAATACGTCGTGCGCAGCGGCGCGTTTCAGCCGATTCCCAACGTGACGAAGCAGGGAGCGATCCCCGTTCCGCCTGAGTACGCGCATCAGTTGGAAGCCGAACGCTACGGCGTCATCCACCTCCCGATTGACGGGACGATACATACTTTGGCCTTTACCCATTCACCTGAAGAAAATTTCGTCTACGTCATCGACGTGCCGCAAGAGCAATATTTAGTCCATCTGCACGAAACGACCAGACTGATCCTTTTTGCCATTGCAGGAAGTCTCGTCCTCTCTGTTTTACTATGCTTGTTTATTGTGCGAGGTATTACGAATCCGTTCCAAACATTGATCCAGGCCATCCAAAAGGTCAGCGCCGGCGATCTGACACAGCGCTCCGCTCTGGAAAAGGAAGGGCCGGAAATCCGGGCGATCTCGCATCACTTCGATTATATGGTCGAGCAGATGCACCTCATCATCTCCGAATTCCAGTCGATGATTCAGGAGTTGAATCGCGGCGGCATCGAGATCAGGCAGACCGCTGACGAGGCAGGGGAGCGCTCGTCGATGCTTTCCATCCGCCTGGACACGGTGAATAAAGGCGTAGAGCAAACAGCCGCTTCGACCGAACAGGCAAGTGCTTCTTTTCAACGGATGCGTGCTTCCATCGACATGCTGTTTGCACGAATCGCGAGTGTGATCGAAGCAGGCGGCCAGATGGAATCGGTCACGCACAGCGGCCAAAGCAGAATCGACGAGTTGACGGTCATCTTCCAGCGCTTTTTCCAAACGTACAAGCAACTGGACACCCGTATGGCAAACATGCAAGAGCAGTCGGAGTCGATCGGGCACGCGGTTTCGTTGATCGAAAACTTGGCGAAGCAAACCAAGCTGCTCGCCCTGAATGCCAGCATTGAGGCGGCACGGGCCGGCGAGTACGGACGCGGCTTTGCCGTAGTAGCGAGCGAAGTCGCCAAGCTCGCACACGAATCGGAAAAGGCAGCGCTTGAAATCAACCGCCTGATGGCTTCGGTTCAGACTGAGACGCTTTCCATCTCACGCGAAACTTCCCAAGCTTCCACCCAGCTCCAGGAGAGCGTGCAAAAGCTGGAAGAAGCGGAAGCCGCCTTCCTCCATCTGCGCCAGGCCGTCGACCGGACGACCGGGGAGCTGCGCGCAGCCACAGAAGGGCTGTCCGACATTACCCAAGGCATGCAGGATGTCGACCACACGCTGGTTACTTTCCTCGCTATCTCGCAGGAAACGAAAAGCAGCACAGAAGAGATGCTCGACGCCTCCAAGGAACAGCTTTCATCCGTAGCCAAGTCGCGCCATCTGGCCTCCGAGCTGCTCGCTTTGTCCACGCGGCTGCATGAAATCAGCGAGAGATTTCGTGTGGCTTGAAATATTCTGGCGCCCGGGCTAGAAGTAAAAAAGCTGGCGAGTTTTCGCCAGCTTTTTGCATTTTCGCCTTACGAATTATCTCCTCGATCAACTTTTACTAGCGGAGCATACCGTGCCAATAATGTCTGTACACCAACAGGCTCGGGAAATCCGATCCGTAATTCAGTGTGGTCTTCATCGTGTAAAACCCTTAATACAAATCCTTCTCCCCATTTCGGATGTCTAGCAATATCACCTGGGTGCCACTCCACGTTCTCGATACTAGCCTTGTTATTTTCATATCTACTTCTTTCGGTATTCCTAATTTCCTCCAGTATTGCACCTATCGAATCGTTCAGAAGCGGTTTAGGTTTCTTCTCTGTTACTTTTCTAAACTCGGATATTCCCTGAACCATTTCGTCTTGAATGGATTGGCTCAATGCAGCTTGCGCATAATCGATGAATTTATCTGTACGATACATATAAAATTGGTTGTTGGTTTCTTTACGGAATTCATAGAGCAGTTCAAATCTCGGCCCCTGGGTTTTTCCACGGATTGTCTCAAACCAATCTTCCTTTGTATCACCCGTTACAAAAATCACAGGGCGTTTCTCCGTTTTTGCCATTTGGATAATTTGTTTCCATATTATGAAATCGCCAAATTGATCCTCAATTATCAAGTCTTCAAACTTTGTGATCTGTCCTTTCTTCTCCTTTGCATCCTTATATCCAGGTGGAAAAGAAATACTATACCTACGTTCAGCTTCTTTTAAAATTTTATCCAATTCTTCCTTCGTAAGTGGCGGGCCAATTTTCCCTTCAAACAATTCCTCTAATTTCTTGAAAACCGTGTCATCATTTCTTAGATCAGGATGTTCTGATTCCTGTTTGGCTAACGCTTGTACACTGGCTTCCCATGCCCCATTAATTTTATGAAGTAATTTATCCATTTCAATAGCAGGGTGTTGCTTATATTTTTGCAACTTCCCTTCCAGATCAGCCATTACTTTGTGAGATAGTTCCTTTAGTTCACTACTAATTTTTTTATAAGCTTCCCGCTGTTCAATAATTACTGAAATACGATTCTTATGGAATTCCAGCCCGACCTGATGCGGGAGCCAAATCCGGTCTGAATAATAATCGAATACGCTAAAAAGTGATTCGCGCGTACCGTCTGTATACCTATACAAATCTAGTAATACATTCGTATCAAATACAAAAATACAATCTTCCCACATTTTTTGAATATCCTCGTTGCTGGGCCTAAAGAAATATGAAAACTGGCGTCTCATCTGTTCCTCCTATAGATTGTACCGTTCAATGTAGACACTTTTTTAAGTGATATAACTCTTCACAACAAATCCCCATTTTTTAACAAGTGTAAAATAATCCCTACTGTATTTCCACTCTTTCATTCAATTCTGTTACACTGTCTTTGGTACAACCTACACGTGAAAGAAGGAATATCAGATGTTTCCCTTTGAAGTATCTTTTCCTACCCATATCTACTTCGGCATGGGCGAACTTGCGCGTTTGGGCCAGGCAGCGAAAACTCTCGGTAACAAAGCGCTTCTCGTCACAGGTGGCAGCGCAGCCAAGCGCACAGGTCTGCTTAGCCGCGCCATTACGCTCCTGCAAGAAGCGCAAGTAGCCTATACTCTTTTTGACAAAATTGAACCGAACCCGCGCACAGCGACCGTCGATGCCGGAGCAGCGCTTGCCCGCGAAGAGCAATGCGACTTCGTGCTTGCCTTGGGCGGAGGCTCTGTTATGGATGCAGCCAAAGCCATTGCCGCCGCAGCCGTTTCCGGGCGGCCCATCTACGACTACATGCGCGGCAATCCGAGCGGCTCAGGCAAATGGCTGGTGCCCGTGCAGGAAGCACTCCCGCTTCTCACCGTGCCCACTGTGGCTGCAACCGGATCAGAAGCAAACAATATCAGCGTCCTGACCCACTGGGACACACACGAGAAATCTTCCATAAACGGCCCGGCCCTCTATCCGAAAATCGCGATTCTCGATCCATCGATCACATTTACCGTTCCCGCACGCGTCACGGCGGAATCTTGCGCAGATATTTTCTCGCATCTGTTTGAAACATACTTGATCAGCGCAGACAAAACGAATGTGCAGGACGGAATCACGGAAACGCTCATTCGGCTCGTTGCGGAGCACTCCGTTACCGCCATTCGCCAACCGGATCACGAAGAGGCACGTTCCACTTTGCTCTGGGCAAGCACGCTTGGCATCAGTCCTTTTGCCAATGCAGGGCGCGGCGCCGGAATGCCTCTGCACGGAATCGAACACCCGTTGAGCGGCATTTACGACATGGCACACGGGCGTGGACTGGCGATTCTTTCGCTTCCTTATTTCGAGCAGGTCATTTTGCCGGAGCGTCCAGAGAGACTGGCGCGCATGGGCCGACACTGCTTCGGAGTTACCGAGGAAGACGAGCAAGCCGCAGCGCGCGCAACCATCGTGGCTGTTGCCCGCTGGTATGAAAGCATGGGCATCACCGAGCGGCTTTCTGACTTTGGTGTAACGCAGGACGCGCTGCCAAAAATGGCCGAAGAAGCGATTACGATTGGCGGACGCGGTGCCGGACATCTGCCGAGCGCCAGAAAACTGCATGCGGAAGATGTCGTCGCGATCTACCAGGCTTGCCTGTAAATGCTGCACGAACATACTGGCAGGCACGCGCTTTCCTGTGCGATAATGAGATTAATAAAAATTTTTTTACTATATGGAGGTCGTACATATGGCAGATCCACGCATCAATGAACTGGCTAGCCGCCTCGTCCGCTACTCTCTCAATTTGCAAAAAGGGGAAAAAGTCCTGATCGAAAACACAGGGCTGCAACCTGAGCTTGTACGTGCGCTCGTTCGCGAATCGTTCGCTGTCGGCGCTCTGCCATTGGTAACGTTGAAAGACCAGGAAGTGCTGCGCGCGCTCTACCAAGGAACGAGCGAAGAGCATATGGCATTGATGGCCAAATACGAATACGAGCGCATGAAAGACATGGACGCGTACATCGCGATCCGCGCTTACGACAACATCAACGAATTTGCCGATGTTCCGGAAGACAAGATGGGCATCTACTCCCGTGTCCTGTATCAGCCAGTGCACACAAACGAACGCGTGCCAAACAAACGCTGGGTCGTTTTGCGCTACCCGAACAAATCAATGGCGCAACTGTCCAATATGAGTCTGGAAGGCTTCGAGGACTTCTACTTCTCCGTCTGCAACCTGGACTACGCGAAAATGTCCAGAGCGATGACACCGCTGAAAGAACTGATGGAGCGCACCGACCGTGTCCGCATCGTCGGGCCAAAAACCGACCTGCGCTTCTCCATCAAAGGCATCAACGCTGTCAAATGCGACGGCAAGCGCAACATCCCGGACGGCGAAGTGTACACAGCGCCTGTTCGCGATTCTGTAGAAGGCACCATTTTCTACAACGCCGCTTCCAACTACCACGGCATTTCCTTCACCGATGTGCAATTCACTTTTAAAGAAGGAAAAATCGTCGAAGCGACCAGCTCCAATACAAAAGCGCTGAATGACATTCTCGACACCGACGAAGGCGCTCGCTATATCGGGGAATTTGCCATTGGCTTCAACCCGCACATCCTGCATCCGATGCTGGACATCCTGTTCGACGAAAAAATCGCCGGAAGCTTCCACTTCACACCTGGCAACGCCTACACAGTAGCGGACAACGGAAACCGCTCCTCTGTTCACTGGGATCTGGTGCAAATCCAGCGTCCGGAATACGGCGGAGGCGAAATCTGGTTTGACGACGTGCTGATCAGAAAAGACGGCCGCTTCGTGCTGCCAGAGCTGGAAGGCTTGAACCCGGAAAATCTGGTGTAGGGCATACCGTATAGCACGTCTAGCACTAACAATGGATAGGCTTCAGAGAACATCTGAACCCTATCCATTTTTTCATGCTGATGTTCCGTGAAAATCATCATTTTAAAATTTACAAAAAATTCTAAAAAATTAACGCAAATATTTTTTATAACATGCTACAGTCAATACGCAACCAAATCCACGAAGAAAGGAAGTACCATCCATGAAATGCAAAGTCGAAACTATCCCCCCCTATCGCATTGCGTATATGCGGCGAGTCGGTCCATACGGTCCTGCCAATGCGGAAGTAATGGAGGAGCTAAAAAAATGGGCGAAGGAGAAACAGCTTCTGGAATCGGCTATCCTGTTTGCCATTCCACAAGATAACCCACAGACAACCGCTCCTGAAAGCTGCCGATTTGATGCTTGCATTGTGCTCTCCGCAAATTATCAGTTGGACGATGCCGATTCCATTTGCGAAGGCGAGCTTGCGGGCGGGAATTACCTCGTTTTCGAAGCCAAGCATACAGCAGAGGACATCCAGCGGGCGTATGCTGAAATTTTTCCTGCTCTCCACAGCAAAGGATACACGATGGACAGCAAACCCATTTTGGAAAAATATACGGGCGATATCACGACCAATCCTTATTGCGAAATATGTGTGCCAGTAACAACATTATAGATTAGTCTTATGGCATGGCAGTACTTGCAGCGATAGCGTTGGCGGCGCGACACGACATGGCGCGGCGTGACGACCGCCCGGCAGAAAGTTCATTCCTGGCTTTTGTTCGCTCGACGCAAAAACTACAATGGGGATGAGAAACGTTTTGGGAAATGGGGTCTATGCATGAACAAATCAGACCGCCTGCTGGCCATTGTGCTGGAGCTTCAGCGCAAGCGCACCTTGCGCGCGGAAGATTTGGCCGCGACATTCGAGACGAGCGTGCGGACCATCTACCGGGATATGCAGGCGTTGAGCGAAGCAGGGGTCCCTGTCGTCGGCTCGCCCGGGCAAGGCTACTCGCTGATGGAAGGCTTTTTTCTGCCGCCCGTTCGCTTTACGGTGGAGGAAGCCGTCGCGCTGCTGATCGGCGCAGACCTGGTCGAGCAGGCGTTTGGCAAAAATTACGGCCACAGCGCCCGCGGTGTCCAACGTAAAGTTGAAGCGCTTCTGTCGCAGGAATTTATCAGGGAAGTAGAGGGGATTCGCTCGACCTTTCGCCTGCTCGATATCGGAGAAGCCAACCAGCGCGAGCGGGAAAAGCAATATGCCGAGCTGCTCCACGAAGCCATCCTGCATCGCCGCAAAGTCCGCTTCCGCTATCGCAAAACGATCCCCGAGACAGACGGCAACCGCGAGAGCGTGCGCGATGCGGCTCCCTACGGGCTTGTGCTGGCTCGGGGCGTGTGGACTTTGCTCGCCTTTTGCGATTTGCGCCAGGACATCCGCAGGTTCCGCCTGTCCCGCATGAGCGGGCTGACCATGCTCGAAGACAGCTTTGACCTCCCGGAGCATTTTTCCTTTGACGATTACAAGCCTCCCGACAACCGCACACTCGAAGTCCGCCTGCTCGTCCAGCCAGCGATAGCCGATCAGGTGCTGGAAGCAAAGTCCTTTTATATAGAAGAGATGGCCGATCATCCGGACGGGGTGCTGGTCACGCTGCGCGTCCGGCAACTGGAGGAAATCTCGGACTGGGTTCTGGGGCTGGGGGCAAATGCGCTCGTTCTCGAACCGCCATCCCTCCGTGAAAAAATTCGCGAGGAAGCGGAAAAATTGCTAAAACGCTACTGACATACAGTTGTCAGTAGCGTTTTTGTATGCTTGTGACAAAGAATGAAAGAGGAGCTGACCACAAGATGAATCCAACCGAAATCATGCACAGCATGCAACAAGTAACCGATCTGTACATCCAGGAACTCGAAGCATTTGACATGGACCGTCTGCTGCAAAAGCCAAGCGAAGAGGAATGGTCCATCGGCCAGATGTACCAGCATCTGATCCAATCGGCCCTCTATATGCAACTCGCCAACATCGAAGCGTGTAGAAAAGGCGCGCCCGAAGTCATCCAGCCGGATGCCCAAATGTCTGAGGACGGGCAAGCAATCTTTGCCCATGGCTCCTTACCGCCTATCCGCATCCACGTTCCTGCTTCGCCCCAATATACACCCAAGCAGCCAGAGAACAAAGAGCAACTGCACGACGGCTTGCGCACTGTCCTGCGCCTGATGCAAGAATTGGAGCCGACCTTGCAGGATATTCCGACACACCACAAAGTCGCACACCCTCGCTTCGGACCTTTGAATGCACAGGAGTGGTTTGCGCTTGTAGAGATGCACTATCGCCACCATCTGCACCAATTGAACAGGCTAAAAGGCTAACTTTTTTCTCCGAACAGACCAGCGAGCTTTTGGTAGGTCGGCGGAAACTCTGCCTGATAGCGCAGGAAGGACGGGATCGGGTAGCGTATCCCGCCTTTTTGCGTGGCTGCCAGCCCTTCCACCAGCTCGGCTGCATCGCGGAAATGAAAGCTGAACGCCATCTCGTGGTCCTGCGTCTGGGCAAACAGCCGATCTCCGTAACAGGGGACGATCACTTGCGGTTGTCCGGTCTGGATCGGCTTGATCGCAATATCGGCGCAGTCCGCCCGGCTGGAAAAAGTGGACGGAATCGAGCCGCCGCGCTTGTAGAGCATTCCCGCCACCAGCCGCATCACCTGTGCCGCGTTTCCGTAAATGACAACCACGTCCGGCTCGACCTGCGCCCGCTCCAGTGGGTATGACACGTAGTAGCCGCTTTCCTCCGCCGAAAATTTCGGGACATCCGCCTCGCTTTTCGCTCCCGTTTCCAGCGAATCTGTATACATCCCGCAAGCGAGATGGCCCTCGGTGTAAAACGCAGGCTGTTCCTCGTAGCCGAACGCCACCTGCGCGATCGGACAGGACAGGTCTGCGCCGTTCATGGCAATGCTCCAGCCATAACGTCGCGAAAAGCCGACCGCCTGGCAAATCGTGATCGGGTACCCCAAGTCTTGCTGCGGTCGCTTTGCCTTTGTCGGCAATGCCGCTTCCTCGCGAATGATCGAAATGCCCACAGGGAACGTTTCCGTCCGCACATACGTTTGAATGGCCTCATTCAACTCCAGGGCAGTAATGGTACTCGTGCTCATAGCGCTTCTCCTCCTCGTTTCAACAAAATTGCTCTCGCTCACCAAAACACCCGTACACTGAATTTTTCGTCTTTTCAACCCTCATGTCCTGTCTGTCCGCCCTATTTCTTTGCAAACTTACAACATCGTAAGGTAGTGGAAAGGAAAATCGATATCTCCTGGCCCCGTTTCCTGTTAGGATAAGAAAAGATTACGCAACAGGCACGGAGGCTTGACCCATGAAAAAACTGGCAACCTTTTTACTCGCGACGACCATCCTGGCGTTGTTTATCATAGGCTGTTCCAAGCCCAATACACCTGAACAGGTGCAGGGGCTGGGAAAAGAAGAAGCGGCGCAAATCGCTGCGGGCGCTGTTCGTCAGTATTATCATCTGACGGTAGATACCGCCGATCGGGAAATTACACTTGAAGACCCTGCCAAACTGATCGATGCCGCCACTGGCGAGCCGATCTACAAAGGAGTGCCCGTTCACGCCCTGCTTCGCGGCGAGCCGAAAAGCGGAGATATATCCGGCTACCACGCGATCATCGAGCCAAAGACAAAGCAGCTTCTCTCGCTCTCGATTGACGTGATTGGCAAAGACGGCGAGAAAGCGACGAAAACGATCGCTGAAGCCGATCTGGAAAAAGCCGCAGCCGACTTCGTGCGCTCGCAAAACTTGCTGGCCACGGCTGACTTTCAGCTCGTTCGGACTTCCGAGGCCACAGACAACGATCTCAAGCGCTACTTTTACTATTCAGACGGCCACAACGCAATCGCCATCGGGGTCGATACTGCCTTGAAGCAGGTCGTCACCTTCACCTATGACTGATGTGGTCGACTGACCGCCTGCATGCAGCGAAAGCGAAACACCGTGCGATTGCTCCGGCAGAAACGCCCCAGACTGCTTTTCGTGCAAAAAAGTCCCGTTGCCAGACACACCGTCTCAGGCAGCGGGACTTTCTATTAGCTTCCACTGTATTTTTCCTCGATTTCCTCTTTCATTTCCTGATAAGTCTTGTTGGTAAGGTTGACCAAATAATCGGTAAGCTCTTCTTTCGCCTGCGAGGCTAACGCTTCCCTGTCCTGTCTCTGCTTCGTAAAATACGCTTTGGCCTGGTTGCCGATCTTGCCGCTTGCCGCCAAATACTCGATCGCGCTTCCGATATTCAAGCTCTCCCGCCAGCTTTTCTCGTACCAGTCCCGGTTGTAGGCGTCGATCCACTTGCGGCGGTCGATCAGCACCTCGCCTACTTCCGTCAGGGCGTCCCGCTTCCACTGCTCCCACTTTTGAGCGATTTCTTTTGCCCGCTCCAGCTCTCTTTTGAATTGCTCGCGGTTCGTCACGTTGGCATACAAGCCTTCCGATGCCTGGGCAATCGCCTTCAATTGCTTCTGCCCTTCGGCGTTCACGTCAAAGCCGATCACGTTTACGAGCGGCATGATTTGCGACTGGGACAGCTCTTTGGCTACAGCCACCGGATCGCCGCCGCAAGTCTCGATGCCGTCGCTGACGAGGTAGATGACGTTCGTGTTTTTATCCGCCGAAAACGCGGCCAAATCTTGCTGGGCAAGCTTGAGAGAATGGGCGATCGACGTCCAGCCAGTCGGCTCAAACAGTGCAAGCGCCTGGTCCAGCCGCTTCGGCTCGTACGATTGCAGCGGATAGACAAGATCGCTGCTGGAGCAGGAGAGCTGTTTGTCTCCATCGGCATTGCTCCCTTTATGTCCATAGACGCGCAGCGAAATGTTTGCTTCCTCCGGGAGTGATTCGGCAAATTCCTTGATCGCTTCCTTGGCCAGTTGCATCTTGGTTTTGTCTCCCATTTTCCCGGCCATGCTGCCGCTCGCGTCCAAAATGATTTCGACATTAAAATTTTCCCGAAACTGAAACCGCGCATCCTCGATGCCGGGATCTCCAAACGAAGCCATTTTCCAGCGATCCACAACCATCTGCGGACTGAGGTAGTCTTCGGAGAACAAAGCGAGCAGCTGATTCCAGTACAGTTGCAAATACGCTTCGTTCATCCCATCCACCACAGTAGGCATTTTGTCGAGAATGGCAGCAATAGCCGGCCGATGCGGATGCTGGGCGAGGTAAAAATGCGTGCCCGCCAACTGTCCGGGCTGCTCCGCAATCAACTCCTGCGTATTTTGCGGCCATTTCACCTCGCCCACTCGCGGCCCTGCTCCAGATGCGCCAAGGGTGCAGCCGCACAGCAGCAGTGCCGTCATCAAGCTGTTCACCAGGCCGAGCATTCGCCTGTACTTACTGTGCATTCGGTCATAGCCTCCTTGTCGTGTGTATGTTCTGCATCATCGGATATGACGAGATGAACCGTGCTTTCCTTTACAGCGTGATAGAACTGAGAAAAAAACCTCCTGCCGCATGGAGAAAGCCAATCTGTCTGCTCGATCCCGTCTGGTACACTTCCTCCTCGTGCTTCGGGTCAGGCATGAAGGAAAAGTCAAACGTAGTGGAGCGGAAGCGGACAGAAGTCTGTACCTGGATGCGCTCATCCGCGGTGACGACAATTTGCGAACCGGGCACTGTGGCGTGATTGGCGTCGAGTATCGTGACGACGACATCCCGCAGCTTCGGGGCTGCTTCTGCAAGACCCGCCTGCACATACAGCAGCAGCTCCACGTTTGCTGGCAGCCAGCTTCCCAGCACCTGGTCAATCGCTTCGTACCGCACCTCGCTCCTGGCCCAATCCGGATGGCTCGCGCGGATAGCGGCTTCCGCCTGATCCACGAACGGCTTGATGTATGTCTCGTCCTTCAGGCGCATGGGAGATCGATCGTAGCGAACGAGTGCCTTTTCCATCTCGTCGTAGATCGGCTTGACCGCCGCCAGCGCCGCTTGCTGCGCACTGTCTGACGCTTGCTCCTTGACGACGAAGACTGTCGAGAGGTTAAACAGCGCCATGAACAAGATGAGCATGATGAGCATAAAGATCGTAAGCGTAAAGATTGTGACATTGCCTCGTTCATTCCGCAAACACGCCAGCCAGTCTCTCATCTAGTGAACCACCCTGCTCGTGATCTCGCGCTGGAACGAAATCCTTTTGTCCGCCTCATCCATGTTCTGTGTCAAAATATCCGGCAAAAAGGCGATTTCCAGGTTCGCGCCGACCATGACTTTGAAGTACCCGTCACTTGTCGTCTCGATGTACGACTCTCCTCTGTTGAAGCCGATGCCGCCACCCGCTCCGGCTAACACTTTTTCAGCGGCGTTCAGTGCACTGGCCTCGCTCCCGGTGATGGCGAATACTTTTGCCGCCTCATTGGCAGCCGATTGCGCGGCGATCACCCCGTACACGCCGATCAAAAACTGCCAGCAAACGAGCATGATGAGAAAAAGCAGCGGCAAAATCCCGAGAAACTCAATCGTGACCGAGCCTTTTTCCCCGGACAGCAGACGCGACAGCTTTCCTGCGTTCCTCGCGTTCGCGCGGCCCTGTCTTGCGCCCGGCATCACCGACTGCCTGGGCGTACGGTTAAACAGACGCATGTTTCTTCCGGAGAAAAGCCAGATGATTTTTTTTCATAAACGGCAGCCCGATCGCCAAAATGACCAGCTGGATCGGAAAGTCTCCCCGGTAAATGGCGCCGATGATCGCCGCAGGCACAATCAGGGCGTAAAAATAAAGCAGCATGAACTTCCAGAAACGCTGCCAGTTTTTCTCCTGCTTGGACATGTCGTTTCCCCCTCCATGATTATTCGCTTGGCGTCGTCTCTACCGCTTCACTTCTTTGCGGCGTGCGTACTCCATGCCAGACTGTTCGATATAGGGCAGCGCAAACCAGACAAGCAGCAGCGGATACGGAATCGTCTCCCCCACTACCATGAGCAGGCAGCAGAGCGGCAGGAGCACGCCGTACAAAACAATCGCGATCCCGTTCCAAAACCGCTGCCTTTTCGCTTCTTTTGTCGTCAAGCCGTGTCCCTCCTCCCGGTATCCACGCTCTCCGCAGTCGCTGGCTCACTCATCCATCTGTGCGTATACATCGTCAGCATCACCGCCATCAGCGGAAAGAAAATGACATTCAGCAAAATCTGCGTAAAGAAAACCGCGCCAAAGCTGGTCGTAATGTACGTGACGGTAAACAGCCCGATCACACTGATGCCCCACTCGATGGCGCTAATCAGCAAAATCACGCCGAGAATAGAGAAAAAATGCTTTTTCCCCAGCGCAAACGCCTTTTTCCAGCACTGCTGCACCGGCTGCTTTTTCATGACCGTCAAATAAGGAGTCAAGTAAAACAGCACGAGGATGACAATCCCCGGCACAAAAAACAGCATCATGCCAAAAGACACGGCCAGGACGTAGACGATCCCGAAGACAAACACGGCAAAGCCTTGATCCAAAAACGTGCGCAATGCCTGGCGAATCGGCCGTTCCTCTCCCGCAAGCTCGCTTTGCACATACTGGGCAAACGGAAGCTGCACGACTGTCAAAAACACGAGCAGCAAAAACAGGTTGAAAAAGGCGGAAACCACCTGCCCGCCCGTCAAGGCAGCGATAAAGTGGATATAGTTGACGGTAAAATTGTGAATGAGCAAAAAAGGCAGAACGACGACCGCTGACAAGAGCAGCATGGACTCGATGTTGCGTGTATAAAACAGGAAGCTTTCTTTGATCGGATGCTTCACTCTGACTCATTCCCATCTAACGTTTTGGCGGCCAGTCACGACCAGTATCAGACGCTAGGCGAACCGTTTGAACAGCTTGCGTCCCCATTTCGCCAGCTTGCTGCCTACCCACAGAACGCCGCCGACTGAGACAAGCACGACAGCGGCCGTCTGCCCTCCGGGAATCATGGCGGCGATGACCCCGGCATCCATAAGCGTGCTGCCGAAGCTGCCTGTTCCGTCGATCGCATAGTCGATGCGCTCAGACTGGCTGTTGCCTGAATCAAAGGCATCCTGAAAGTTCGTGAAGGTATCGATGCTGTCAAACACCAGACTGATTCCCGCTGTCGCGACGTTCAAGCCTTTGACCAGTCCTGTCACTTGCAGGCCGCTTGCCGTGTCTTTGATGAACTTGAAATTCATCCAGGCGGAAGCAGCGTCGAAGCCGTCGACAGGCAAGCCGCTCACCCAGTCGAAGGAAGTGTCTTTCAGATGAATGTCGATCGCCTTGACGCCCAGCTCGACCAAAAACAGGCTGCGCATGCTGGCAAAGGTAGCCGGGTCTACATTCCCTTCCGTCATGTCGGCCACCATGCTGAGACTGCCGCCGAACGCACTGTTGATCGACCAGTTTACATAGTCGTAGGCTTTGGAATCGCCCTTGCCGGAAAGGCTGCCCGGTGTGACGCTGCCTGGCTGAACATTGCCAGGACGGGTGTTTCCTACATCCAGACTCCCCGGCTGTATCTCACCGGGCGAAATCTCTCCTGTTTCCCATTGAAAACTACCAGGCTGTATGTCATTTGGCGAAATATTTCCCGGCCTGATCTCTCCCGGCTGGACTGCGCCTGGACGCACGTCGCCAGGCGCCACAGACTCTGCATGCACAAAAGCTGCAAAGGGGAAAAGATTGATCACCAGTATGAACAGGGCAACGATGGCAGCCCAATTCGTCCGTCTTGCTAGACGCTTCACAGCATTCACCCCGATTTCCTTAATCCCTGGCAAACCACTGATTGGCGGCGCTAGTTTCCGCCTGCATTGATGCCGTACTGCTCAGAAATGGCTTCAATGGTTTCCTTGTATGATTTTTTGGCCAGAGAATCGAGCATGTCTTCCAGTTCGTCCGCCCGTTTATCCACGTTTCGCTTATGTTCATCCTGCAATCGGGCCAACTCTTCGGCGAGCTGCTGCGGGAACCGTTTATCCCGTTTGATCTGCCGAATCATCCAGTCGACGTTTCGCTTCTCATCGTCGGCCAAAAACTTCCACTCCAGCTTGTAGTGCGTATTGTTTACGAGCAGATTGACTTTTCGGGAGTACGCTTCACTGGATTCCTTGCGCCTCCATTTGTACCACTCGTCCGCAATTTCTTTTGCTTTGGAAAATTCGTCCTGCAACCCTTTTTTGTCGCGGATCGATACATAGCGGCCGCGCGCTGCTTCTGCGACTGCCTTTAACTGCTTTTGTCCCTCTCCGTCCACGTCAAAGCCGATGACATTCAAGACAGGCGTGATGTTAGAATCCGCCAACTGCTTCGCTGCTGCCACCGGATCTCCGCCGCATGTCTCGATTCCGTCGCTGACGAGAAAAATCAGGTTGGTATTCTTGTCCCCGGCAAGCTGACTCAAATCTTTCTCTGCCTCCTGCAAGGAATGAGCGATCGGAGTCCAGCCCGTCGGTTGGAATTGATTCAAGCTTGCGGCGAGCTTTCCGGCGTCGTATTTTTGCAACTGGTACACCAGCTCGCTGCTGCTGCAAGAAAGCGCCTTGTCGGAGTCTTTGCCGCTCCCTTCGTTCCCGTACACGCGGAGGGCCACATTCGCCTCTTTGGGTAACGTCTCGGCAAACGCTTTGATCGCTTCCTTGGCCGCGTCCATTTTGGTTTTGCCGTCCATCCGGCCTGCCATGCTGCCGCTCGCGTCGAGAATGATTTCGACGTTGTACTGCTCCTTGAACTGAAAGCGGGGATCGTCGATTTCAGGACTTCCGAACGAAGCCATTTTGATATCTTCGATCAGCCGTTCCGGATCGGGGTAGTCTTCGGCGAATAGCCCGAGCAGCGCCATATAGTACATGCCGACAACCTCCTGATCGGGGTTTTCGATGGCGGGCAGCTCCTGCAAAAAAGTCTGCAGCTCTTGTTCATGCTCGGAATAGTTGCTTCCCGCATAGCGCCCGATAGGAAAACTGGCAATCTCGGCGGCCGTCTCCGGAATTTTTGTGGCTCCCTCAGGAAGCAATGCTTTCAGGGAAGCGATTTGCTCCTCCTTCGACGGCTTCTGCTCCTGATTGACTGGCTGTTCCACCTGCTCGTTGGACACCGCTTCCAGTGGCGTCGTCGGTTCCTGCGTGCTCGACGGCTCGTCGCTGGAGCAAGCATGCAAGATGACCATCAGCCCGAGGGCTGCAATCAGTACCTTGATAGCTTTCATCTGTATGTACCTCCGTCATTTCAGAGCTGCTTGTTGTTCCCAGGCAAAAAACAGGGAAAGTTAGTGGTGAAAATCAGCTTCCACCACTAACCGTAGGCACCGGAATTGACGCTTGGCATTAGTCACCTGTAATCTTGTCGCCAATGTGCTCAATGACATCGGACAGCGTGCCGGAAACGGCGTTGCCCACGTTTTCATCTTTGCTGAAAAAGGTCGCTACAGCGCCAAGCACCGCCAGGACGACTGCAGCCAGTGCGATCCATTCAATCGATTGCGCTCCCTTTTCGTTGCGCAGGGAAAAGCTTGCTTTTACAAACAGTTTTTGCATCAATGTTGTCACCATCGTTTTTTCCTCCAAACGGGAATGTATTTAATAGGTAAAAAATGACTCCGGACGCCTCTGCCTGCATCACCTCCCTTACAGGCATCCGATCCAGCATTTATTGGAAAATGCCCGTAAACGTCTTGGCATTTTCCAAAATGTTCAGTACCATCAGGCCGCCGATCATCAGCATGGCGGTCGGGGCGACGACGAGCGTGGTAATCAGCGTGACCTTCGGCGAGGCCTTCGCCGCTTTTTCCTTGACCAGCTCTTTGCGCATTCGCCGCATGTTGTCCGCCTGCACCTTGAACGTCACCGAGATCGGCACACCCAGACGCATTCCTTGGATCAATGCCTTGATCAACAGTTGAAATTCCGGGTTGTCGTTGCGCCGCAGCAGTTGCTCGTACGCTTTTTCCCGCGGCACGCCAAGGTCGATCTCCTGGTTGAAGCGCGAGAACTCTTCCTGAATCGGCCCGCTGAAAAAGCGGATGACTTCGCGCAGGGCGTGATCGAGACTGACTCCGGCCTGCAACGTCACGCTGACCGTATCGAGAAATTCGGGCAGATCGTAGCGGATTTGCTGCTGGCGCTCGCTCGCCTTTTTCTTCAGCCAGAGGATCGGCAAAAAATAGCCGGCCAGCGGCCACAGGATCAGCCCAAACTGGGCGAACGGAAAGCCGAGGACGAACAACAACGCCCCGATGATGATGCCGAGCAGGGCGAGCACGATTTTGACGCCTTGAAAGCGGGCTACAGTCAGATCGAGCGGGCGGCCCGCCTTGAGCAGCCAGTCCTCCACCTCGTGCGACTCGCTGAAAAAGTTGAAGCGCTGCCCGAGGACCGCATAGTCATCCCCGTAGCGCAACAGCCGCTTGACCAGTCGTTCCGAGGCCGTTTCCGGCTTGCGCACATCGTACGTCCGCTGCCCCGTCACCTCGTACATATGCTCGATCAGCGTGCGCTTTTGCACAGAAAACAAATACCATTCCTTTAAAAATATGGAAAAGAACAATAAAAACAGAAACAGACAGGTGATGATTAGTGCATCCATCGTTTCACACCTTTATGTTGGTCACTTTTTTCACCAGGATGTAGGACAGCAACGTTCCGATCAGGAACAGCCCGAGCAGCACCAGCCCCATCGGCGTAAACAGCGGATCGATAAAGCCTTTGTTAATCATGTTCATCATCAGCACCAGGGCGACGGGCATGATCGGCACGAGATACGAGACGTAGCGCTGCTCGGCGGTCATCGTCTTGATTTCCTGCGAGACGAGGCGGCGCTCCTCCATCGTCTCGGCCATCTCCTGCAGCACTTCGCTCAGGTTGCCCCCTGCCCTGCGCTGGATGAGCAAGGTCGCCGCGAAAATGCGGAAATCGCGCGTCGGAATCCGCTTTTCCATCTCCATCAGCGCCCGGTCAAAACTGACGCCAAGCGCCAGCTCCCGCGACATCCGCTTGAACTCTTCTCCCGCCGGAGCGTTCAGTTCTTTTGCCACAATCGCGATCCCCTGGGTCAGCGTCAGCCCTGCGCGCAACGAGTTGGCAAGCAGGCGGCACACCTCCGAGAGCTGATCGTTCAATCTCTCCAAATATTTGTGGCGCCGGGCAAAAAAGACGGCTTTCTGGATGACATACATCGCGCCTCCGCCTGCCATGAAGTTGTAGGGAGCCGGAATCGCCACTACGCTGTGCAGGAAAAACCCAAGCCCCATCGTCCCGACGAACATGCCCGCGAAAAATTCGGAAGGGGTCAGCGGAATGTTGGCTTTTTTCAGCTTTTTGCCGATCTCCTGGGCGTACGGCTTCTGGTCGAAGCGGTCGCCCCAGACGACGATGAAGCTTTTGCGCTGTGTCTTTACCTCGTACCAGTCTTCCGCTTTCTTTTTCCACTCGTTTTTCTTCGTGCGGTATCCGAGGTATTCGTACATGCCCCAAATTCCGAACAGCACCGCCAGGCTAAACAGAATAGCTAGGCTCACGTCTGCCCCCTCCTTTCGCCGTAAACATCGACTCGTCCAGCTCAATCCCGAATACTTTGAACCGCTCCAGGCTGCGCGGGATGATTCCGGTCGGGGTAAAATATCCGAGCACTTCGCCTTTGCTGCCGATTCCAGTCCGGTGAAAGCGGAAAATTTCCTGCACCTCTACCCGTTTGTCCTCCGACTTCGCCACCTCGGAGATCGAGACGATCTTGCGCGTCCCGTCCGACAGCCGCATGACCTGTACGATGATGTCGAGCGCACTGACGATGTACTCGCGGACGATGGCAGAGGGCAAATCCATCCCCGCCATGACGACCATTCCTTCCAGACGGTTGAAGGCGTCCAGTGGCGAGTTGGCGTGCACCGTGGTGAGTGAGCCTTCGTGACCTGTATTCATCGCTTGCAGCATGTCGAATGCCTCCGCGCCGCGCACTTCCCCGACGATAATCCGGTCGGGCCGCATCCGCAGCGAGTTGCGCACGAGCTGGCGGATCGTAATCTCGCCTTTTCCCTCCATGTTCGGCGGGCGCGCCTCCAGTCCGACGCAGTTCGGATGGGTCAGCTTCAGCTCCGCCGAGTCCTCGATCGTGATGATCCGTTCGTAGTGGGGGATCGCTCGCGCGGCCGCGTTGAGCAGCGTCGTTTTCCCGCTTCCTGTACCGCCGGAGATCAGCACGTTCATCTTCGCTTCCACGACTGCCTGGATGTAGCGCGACATCGCCTCGTCAAACGAGCCGAATTGTTGCAAATCGTCCATCAAATACGGCTCTTTGCGGAATTTGCGGATCGACACCAGCGTTCCGTTCAAGCTGATCGGCGGGATGACCGCATTCACCCGGCTCCCGTCTTTCAGGCGGGCGTCGACCATCGGCGAGCTTTCATCAATCCGCCTGCCGAGCGGAGCCACGATCCGGTCGACGATGTGCCGCAAATGTTCCTCGTCGCGAAACTTCAAGTCGGTCAACTCCAGCCGCCCGCGTTTTTCGATGTAGACGAGGTTGTGTCCGTTGATCGAGATTTCCGTAATCTCCGGGTCCGCAAGCAGCGGCTCCAACGGCCCCAGCCCCACCGATTCGTTGATCAGGCGAGTCAGCAGCAATTCCTTTTCGCTGCGCGGGATCACGACTTTTTCTTCCGACATGTACTGCGACACGAGACGCTCAATCGCCACCCGCATTTCCTGCGAGCCGAGGCTGGTCAGCCGCTCCAGGTTGGTTTCCCGCAAAAGGCGTGTCTTGTAATGCTCTGCCAGCTCGTCAATGTACGGATTGAAGGCGGGAGCCGCAAGTGTCGCTGCCAGTGTCGTCCGTGACGACTCATCTTCTGCTGTCTTCTGCTCTTGCTTGCGCTTGAATAAAGCCATCTAGCTCCCCCCTCAAGACAGTTTGCTTTGGACCCATTTTCGGATGTCTTTTGCCGCAGGAGTCAGTTTTTTCTCATTCGCTTCCTTTTGCAACGGCCTTCCCTGATTGACAGCCGCCTGCACACCCGCGTGATCCCGCCTGATTTCCGCGGTAATCGGGGCGTTGAACAGCCCTTTCAGGTCGGACACAGCCAGCTCGTTATCCCGGCCCACCTGGTTGACGACGACTTCCAGCCTGCCCTCGGTATCGATGCGCAGCCGTCTGAACAAGTCTTCGACGAGCCGATAAATTTGCACAGAAGGCGTATCCAGGTTCATCACGTAGTAAATCATGTCGGCTTCCGACAAAGCGGCATAGACCAGCTCGTTCATATGGCTCGGCAGGTCGATGATGACGAAATCATAGCTGCGGCGACTCGCCCGGATCAGGCGCGTGACAAACGCCTCGGACATGTTTTCCGCAATCTCGGCGTCACGCGGGCTGACCAGCACTTCCAGCTTGGAGTGAGCCTCGCGCTGCGCCACGTTGCGGATGTGAAATTCGTTCATCTCATTCATGACCGGAATCAGGTCCCCAAGCGTGCGGTTGCTGTCAAACGACAGGAACGTCTCCACGCCCCCGTACTGCAGGTTGAGATCAATCAAAAGCACGCTGGCCGTCGATTCCAGCTTCAGCGACTGGGCAAAGCCTGTGGCAAGCTGTGTACAGCCGCTGCCTCCCTTGCCGCTGTAAAAGGAATACACCTTGCCCCGCCCGCGCACAAACGCTTTGCCGGAAGCATCCGCGCCTTTTTTGCGCTGCTGGATTTGGGACAGCTCGGATATTTTTTCGAGGCGATCGGTCAACAGGTTCAACTCGTCTGGCATGACGATGTACTCGACTGCTCCGGCGCGGACGACATCCCGCAGCAGGGCAAAATCTTGCCTTTCCGTCAAAAAAATGACGATTCCCTCTGGCAACTCGCTCTGTATGTACTGAACCAGCTCGACTCCGGCCCCCTCCTCGGGCTGGACGAGCAACACGACATCGGGTCCGATCCGGTCGATTTCTTTTTTCACTTCGCTGGAGGTCGTATAGCGTGTTTGCTCATACCCGGCCAAAAATTCCGTGAGCATTTCCTTGACCGAATCGTAATCTGCGACTACAAGAATTTTCACTTCTTTGCTCATGACTTACCCTCCGGTTTTGGGTGCTGGATTGGTTGGCGGCTGTACCGAAGTTGGCGGTTTCGCTGGCTGCTGCTGATTGGTCGGTGCTGGCTGAGTTTGCCCGGCTGGCTGAGCCGCTGGTGCCGTCACTGGCGGAGTCGCTGGTGTTGTGGCTGGCGGCGTTTGCGGCTTTGTTTCCGCAGGCTTTGGCTTTGGCGCCGTCTCCGTCTTGTTCGGCTCCGTGGTTGTAAACGGGTCGGGAATCCCCAGCTCTCCTTTGCCGACATTGGCTTTCAAAATGCGCATCAGCTCGGCGTAGTGCTGCTGATGGATGAATTTGGGCACATCCTCAAACGGCAGCTCCAGCGCCACGCCCTTGAATTTGTTGTCCGACTTCGCCACCATGGCGACAGGAACGTCCTTCATGAACACTTCGGTTACAGGCTGACCGGCCTTCGTAGTCGAGATGATAATATCCACACGGTCCAGCGCCTCCAGCTCCTGGTCGAACATGATGTTTCCCGACGCGTACACGGTAATCAGCCGATTGTTTTGATCGCGGACCATATTCGCCGGCTTCAAAATATTTTTCGTAATGATGTCGCCTTTCGACAAAGGGACGACCGTTACCTGATTTTTCAGACTCATCTTGTCGACAACGTACGAACCATCCGCGTACTTTTTCGGAATTTGTCTTGTCGTCAATTGATCGGGTTGGATCAAGGCACGAGAGGGAATATCGACATTCGCCTCGTAAATCTCCACCATCTCCCCGAGCTGCGCGTTCATGTCCTTGATTTTCTTCAAAAACAGAAACCCGGCCAGAGCCGCAAGCAAAAAGGATAACGCCAGAAAAATAACTGCCCGTCGTTTCGATTCCAACATGAAAAGGTTCCCTCTCTTTTTCTGTAGCTAGAATAATGTCAAATCATGCTGCACAGCCCATATTTTCCATAATAAGTAAAAATACACACTGTTACTATCGGATTATTCCCCGAGAATCACCGCCTAGTAATAGATAACCATTACCAGCAACAGCCCGGTTCCCCCCGCGATGAATGGAGCCAGCGGGATTTCCCGATCCAAAGTCACCTTTCGCGACAGTCTTGAGGCAAGCCATACGGGAAGCATGATGACTCCGGCAAGCAGATAGGCAAGAACCATCGCGAACAATCCCGCCTGCCAGCCCAACGCTGCCCCAACCACGGCAAGCAGCTTGATGTCGCCACCCCCCAACTGCCCATTGCTGATGACGGCCATCCCGAGCGACAGTCCGCCAAGCACGACGACCCCCAGGAGGTGCGCCAGCCAGTCTTCCGGCCGGAGAACCGCATGCGCGATCAGAAAATAGGCGATCCCAGGCAGCGTCAACCAATCGTAAATCAGTCGGTAGCGTAGGTCTGTATACACAGCCACTGCCATTACGAAAAGAATGGGAACGATGACATACAAGGTCGGCACGCGCCCTCCTCCCCCTTTCTTTTGGAGGAAAATTTCACCACCACTGACGATCATTTGGGGAATATTGTTGCGCATTCGGGAAAATTTTTTGGGTTATTTTAGAAAAAACATTTTGCCATTTCCGCTCGGAACAGGTCCTTTTACCTTGATCCTGCTCCCTCGCTGCCCGGCGTATTTTGCCGAATCGCGCACGGACCAAAATACTTGTATGACAAAAAGAGTGGTTCAGCAGATCCGCTTCTGCCAAACCACTCTTGCCCTGCTTTTCCCTATGCGATTTAGGCACGCGAAAGGAAACCGTCATGCCGCGATGAAGCCCGGCCGGAAGGAAAACGCGCGTGTTCATCCAGTTGAATCAGCAGCCGATATGTACCGGAGTGATGCGTGGCTGAAATCTCACCATAAGCTTTACAATTCCTTTTCGGCTGATTAAAGCAACTTTTCAGAGGCTTGTGATGTCTACAATAGAGGGAGTTTTATGCATTCAAGACAACGTAAGGAAGGAGAAGTCGATGAAAGCAATTTTGGTCGATGACGAACAACTGCCTTTGCAACATCTACAGATCATGCTTGAGCAAAAAATAGGTGGCATACAGGTGATCGGGACGTTTACCAACCCGATCCAGGCGATTGAAATGACGCATAAGCTTCGCCCGGATGTCGTCTTTCTCGATATCAACATGCCGCAAATCAACGGTCTGGAAATCGGGGAGCAGCTCCAGAATGCCGATCCTTCCCCGGAAATCGTCTTTGTGACCGGCTACGACAAATATGCAGTAGACGCTTTCGAACTGTGCGCGCTGGACTACATCATGAAGCCTGTCCAACTGAAACGGCTGGAGAAAACCGTCGAGCGTCTGCGGGAAAAAATCAACATCGCGCAAACAACCGAACAGCAAGCCACGCCGCTTGTCTCCATCCAATGCTTCAACCATCTCCAGTTCCACATGTCCGGCCAGGAGCCGCAGGAGATCAAATGGCGAACAAACAAAGTGCGCGAACTGTTTGCCTACTTGTTTCATCACCGCAACAAAACGGTGGACAAAGATACGCTTTTGGAGCTTTTATGGCCCGATTACGATTTATCCAAAGGAATGCCTCAGCTCTACACAGCGATCTATTTGATCC
Source organism: Brevibacillus sp. FSL K6-0770 (assembly GCF_038000275.1). NCBI lineage: Bacteria > Bacillati > Bacillota > Bacilli > Caryophanales > Paenibacillaceae > Brevibacillus > Brevibacillus sp. FSL K6-0770. Next base: position 602,889 of record NZ_JBBOBQ010000001.1, on the reverse strand, counting down.
GCCAAACGTTGAAGCGATCCGGCATCAAAACGGTTACGATCAACAAAGGCAACCTCGAAACGGGCTACAAGCTGACAGTGGAGTCCTCGTTGATTGACGTAGATGAATGGGAGAAGCGCCTGGCGCAGCTGGCTCCGCCTGCTCGCGACAACATCGCAGATTACGAGCAGACGCTTGCCATGTACAGCGGCGATTACTTTGGCGAGTACGACTATTTGTGGGCCGAGTACGAGCGGGAGCGTCTGCGCCGATTATGGCTCCAGCTCGCGAAAAAAATGAACCACTTCTATCAGGAAAAAGGCATGCTTGCTGAAGCGATTCAAGTAAACGAGCGCATTCAGCTTTTGCATCCTTTGGACGAGGACTGCTATTTCTCCCTGATGCAGCTCTACGACGCCATGAATGATCCCGCATCGGTCGAAGAGCAGTATGAATTGCTCGCTACGCGCTGGGAGCAAGAGCTTGATTCCGCTGTGAATGAGGATATTTCGAACTGGTTTCAAGCGTGGAAAGCAAAGCCGTATGCGTAAGGCCACGCACAAAGCGCTACTCGAAAGCCCTTCCCGGCCCATTTGTCAGGAAGGGCTTTGACATCTGCGAAAAAGACTGCATTCCACGCTCGTACTGTGAATTGTTTAAATTTTTAGTTTTTCTCTGCATACAGCGTATTTGGAGATCAGCGTCCGCTGGTTGCTCAAATTTTGCAGCAAATATTGGATGTTAAAAGGAAGGAAATGATCGAACTTGACTTCCATAATCAGCATCGGCTGTGGAATGACGCTCACCATCGCGAGCTGGTCGTTGAACAGATCATCGAAATCAACAGTGGTCATCAGCTGCTTGTCGAAGGTCACTCGCACATTGCCTGTTTCCATCCCATACGCTTCCCGGATGTAGTCGGTAACAATCCTTGGGGCAAAAAGGGGATGCCGACTCTCCACATAAAAATCGCGGAGCAAGCTGCTCTCCGTCTCCTTGAGAAAATCGGTTTGTCCCGTCATGATGCTCGCATATTCGTCCCGCGCAATCGCAACCGCTTCCTTGCAAATGTACCCGCCAATCTTGCTCTTTCGCTCCATTTTGATTGCAGCGTCACTGTTGTTGTAGATGCGGATTCGATACTTTCTGCCGCTGGATGCGGCGTTCTTTTTATCTTCCAGAGCCATGTCCTGAATATCGTCAAAATACAGGCTGCGAATCTGATAGCCTGTTTCGTCAATCGAGTGCGGGTCTAGATACGCAATCAGCCGCAGCTTTGTTCTGATCGTCTCGTAGTCGCTCCAGTGAAGATAATACTTCAGCTCATGACGAAATACTTTGCTGCCCGCATGCCTTCCTGTCGCCCTGGTCCCTTTCATTTCAGCCCACCCTCTTTTCCAAATCAAAAACACCATGATTATTCGTCTCATCCAAACGAAAAATGGTGTCGTCAAGCTCGTCTTCATACATGAAATCTTTAGCCCAATGCATTGCGAACAGCCCATTCCACACGGTCAAGCTGAAGCGGCTTGGCGATAAAATCGCGCGCACCAGCCTGAATCGCCTTGATGACGGTATCGCGCCGCACGACAGCTGAGCATATAATGATCTTCGCATCTTTGTCCATATCCATGATTTTGTGAGAGGCGCGAATCCCATTCATACCGGGCATGGAAATGTCCATAAAGACAAGCTCTGGCCTGTACAGCCCGTATTTATGGACGGCATCTTCGCCCGAATCAGCCTCCACCGTTACTTCCAGCCCCAGGGACTCCAGTATGTTGCGAAGCATGGCTCTCGTAAAAGCGGTATCATCCACTATCATGATGCTGCTCATTGACATGACTTCTCCCATCCCGACCTGTGTTTGATCGAAAGTTTCAGCAGGACTCAATCCCTATTGAATGCCCCGTAGAAAGACAGGCAGGATTATTTTGGCTAAAATAGGAATCAAGACCTTTTCTATACGTACTCCTCATTGTACTCCGACCATCTGAACAAATTCTGAACAAGCGCATAAGTTTTACGAAAAACTGACCCGATGCCGCCACCCGGCTGTTTGAACATGAGCCGGGAGCGGCACTTTTGTTGTGCAAATAGATTGACACTGATATTCATTATCAATAATGTGGAAATAGACGAGAGCCGGCAAACTACGATGGAAATGAGGCATGCAATGTGAAAATCGACGTTGATCAGTTAGCAAAGCATTTTGCGCACATTCCTTTTCAAGTGGAAGGAGTATATCGATATGCCAGAGATCCCGGTGTGCCTCACGCTGACTATACAGATTCTTATCCTGGATTCGTGTTTCCCCTTACAGGGAAGGTGCAATTCCAGTTTAATGGTACGCCTTATATTCTTTCGCCAGGAAAAGTGGTGCATGGCGGTGCAAAAATGAGTCTGGCGCAAAAAATGTTTGGCAAGACCAACTGGGAATATATTCTCGTCCAATATCGGATATGTGACGCAGAACTGGAAGCGTCCAGCTTTTCGCATCAGCATTTTGAATTAGCAACGGGACAATCCCCCCGTCTGATCGAATTAATCATGCGTCTTTGGCATGTGTACAATCAGCGTGGCGGCATTTCCATGTTTCAGACCGAGATGCTGTTTCGAGATGTACTGAATGAAGCGTTGCTATGTGTTGCGAATCGGCAAAACAGCTATGAACCACACGCATTATTCGAACGGGTAGCTCAATATATTCATGAACACTACTATCAAAGCCTTACGATAGCATCACTTGCAGAACAACATAACGTCAATCGCAATCGGCTTTCTTACGTATTCAGAAGATATGCAGGCATGGGACCGGCAGAATATTTATTGAAGTACCGCATCAACATGGCGCAAGAAATGCTAGTAACAAGTGAATTGCCCGTACAGCAAATTGCACAAACGGTTGGCATTGCCGATCCTTTTTATTTTAGTCGAGTGTTCAAAAAACAATTAGGCATTTCCCCCACTGAATATCGCGAGCAGTTCATCAATAATCCATGCTGATTTCAACAGGCATCCATTCTCTCCGAAAAATGGCTTTACTATACTAATGGCAAGCCAAAGAAAACATCATGTCGGAGGAATCGCCCATGCCAAAAATAAAAAGCCTGTTAATTTCCACTCTATTACTAGCAGGCATACTAGCAGGCTGCAATCAAGCACCTGCCGAAAATAAAAGCTCCGCTCCGGAAAGTACATCTACATCCACAGCTAAGACAGATACACCTGCTTGGCCAAGAACATTTAAAGATTCGTTAGGCAAAGAAATTGTGATCGAGAAAAAACCGGAGAAATTGGCCGCACTATGGTACTTTTATCCGGAAATATTAGTGGCATTAGGCGAGCCACCTGCTGGTTCTACGGAAAAAGAGTTTCTCGCTTCTTTAGCTTATTTAAAAGGAAAGCTGGATTCAGCCGAAGAGCTGGGAGATAAAGTATCCCCTAGTATCGAGAAAATTCTTTCCATTGGGCCTGATATTATTTTGGCAACAGAACAACATGAAAAAATGTATGATTCCCTGGAAAAAGTGGCGCCAGTCATTACGTTGAACACCAAGGACATCTACAATGATTGGCAATACGGGATTCGTACAGTAGCCAAGATTATCGGCAAAGACGACGAAGCGGAAAAAGTCATCGACAAGATGATGAACGACATTACAACCGGGCGCGAAGCCTTAAAGCCGATGGCAGGCGAGTCAGTGGCTCTCATTTTGTCTTGGGATGGAAAAACGTTCAATGTACTAGGGGAAGGAAATCCAGTCTATAAACTCGCGTTCGATAAAGAAAAGGGACTGGGGCTTACACCAGATCATAAATTTACAGGTACGAACAATGAGTTTACTGCGTTTGAAGGAATTTCAACTGTTCAAGCAGACCATATTTTCCTGATCGGCGACATTACCAAAAAGGAAGCATTGATGAATGACTTGCAACAAAGCAAGGTATGGAACAATCTGAATGCCGTGAAGAAAGGCAATGTGCATTTAATGGATACTTCCGCTATTACTGGCGGCCCATTAGCTATCCAATACGCTTTGCAAAATATCACAGATGCCTTGCGTAAATAGCAAGGTCTAAAAAACGCGAAAAATCCGAGCGAAATCACTCTTGTGCAACATGCGAGTGACAATAGATGCTATCCCGCTCTTTGAAAGGTAAGGGTAAGTACAGTGCAGGCAAAAAAAGGAGGGATTCCTATGAATTACGAGGTTATTAATCTGAATGAGCAGCTATCTGCAATCAACGAGCTTTGGTCTCCGAAAGTCGTGGGGGAAATACATGACGTTCAATTCAAGCTGATTAAAATTGACGGGGATTTTGAATGGCATGAGCATGATGGTGTCGATAAAGTATTTATCGTGCTCGAAGGAGAGATGTTCATTGCTTTTCGCGATGGTCAGGTGAAAATTTCCAAGGGCGAGATGTTTATTGTCCCGGGGGGAGCCGCGCAAAAGCCGTTCGCCGAAAAGGAAGCCCATGTCATGTTGGTCGAGCCTAGAGGCGCAGCAAACGCTGACCATTCCGAGTCCGAGTAAGCAGCAAGCAATGAGATTTGAAGCTAGTGATTGCTAAGGTACTTTCAGCATCTTTTCAAATTCGGCTATCGGCAAGTTGTCACAAACTAACGATAGCCGAATTTGCGATGCTGCCAAGTGCCTTTTTTGCCTCTTTCATTTTGCAGGAAAAAACTTTTTATAAAAGGAAATACTGCTCCTCTTACGTTTTGAGACTGTTCCTTTTCCCCCTTCTCCCCAAAAAATCTTTAATAAGCGTTACATACCACACTAGCATTTCCATAAACGCCAGGAGGACAAACAAAGCCCATATCTCCCCTTGACCAAGGCTATGCCACAAGTTATCTATTTCCGTCCCGGAAGCACGCAGCAAGGACTGTAAAAAGAATACAATCGGTCCAATTATGGAGGACAATATGGTCAGTATGGAAAGAAGCTTGCGCTGTTTCCGAATGAGATACACAATACCGCTGACTAGCGCTATCAAAATGAATACATAATAGAAACCCCAGACCCAAGAAGGCAACGTCTCCATGGGTTCCCTCCCTCCTATCAGAAAAGCCCCAGAATTTGTTTAATCAATCTTTCTACTTGTTCAACTGATCTGCAATCGGCAACATGGCAGCAGGGACGGCAACCTTGGCTCCGCGAGACGTCGGCAATCTCCAATCCATCTCCCCCCTTCTGCATTGCTTCAAAAATTTGTAATTTCATGATAATATGAACGCTGTTTAGATGGCAAATTTTAGGGGGGATCGCTGTGAGAAAAACGCTTGTCATCTGCATGCTCATATTCTTGACAGTTGCTGTTTCTTACAACTTTGAATGGATCATAGGCGGCTATCCACAAACGAAATCAGATATACAAAGCAATGTACGAGAATATTTATTGAGTGAGAAAAACTACAACATTGCTGACATTGCGAGCATTGATGTCACGTACTCCAGAAAATTCGGAGATTACAGCGCCCAGGTCATTTTTTCGGATGAAAGAGAAACGAAATACTACTATCGAATAGATGAAAAAGTAAAGCAGAGTGGTTACAGCGGTAAAACTGATAAGCACAGAGAAAGCTAAAACCTTTGAAGCATGAAAAAAACTTGCGGAACCTATCCACCCCAGTAAAAAACAAAATGCCGAAGCTAAGCTCCGGCATTATTCATTCGCCAATTTTTGTACTCCCCTACCACGCGGCAATGCTGCTGTCTGCGCGCATGTCCGTCCCGCCGCTCAGCACGCCGTGTTCATCGCGCCAAATAATTTGGCCGCGGCCAAAGTAGTTGCCGAGCTGCGCCCACTTGATCGTGTGCCCTTTGCGCTCCAATGCTTGCGCCAGGTGCTCCGGGAAGTGCCGCTCCAGCTCCACCGTTTTGCCCTCCATCCACTGCCAGCGCGGGGCATCCAGCGCCGCTTGCGGATTGAGGTGGAAATCGATCGTGTTCATGACTACCTGCACATGACCTTGAGGCTGCATGAAGCCACCCATTACACCGAACGGACCGACTGCTTTTCCGTCTTTGGTCAAAAAGCCCGGAATAATCGTGTGGAACGTCCGCTTGCCCGGCTCCAGGCAATTGTCGTGGCCTGGATCGAGCGAAAAGTTGTGCCCGCGATTTTGCATGGCGATCCCGGTTCCTGGCACGACGACTCCCGAGCCGAAGCCCATGTAGTTGCTCTGGATGAACGACACCATGTTCCCTTCGCCATCGGCTGTTGCCAAATAAACCGTTCCGCTCGACTTCGGCTGACCCGGCTCCGGCGTCAACGCCTCGTCGCCGATCAGCGCGCGGCGCTCCTCTGCGTACTCCTCGGACAGCAAGTCTTTGACTGCGACCTTCATTTTGCTTTCCTCTGTGATGTATTTCAACCCATCCGCAAACGCCAGCTTCATCGCTTCGATCTGCTTGTGATACGTCTCTGTCGTGTCTTTTGCGGCAAAATCATAGCCTTTCAAAATGTTCAGCGCCATCAGCCCGATCATTCCCTGACCGTTCGGCGGGATTTCCCACACGTCGTAACCGCGGTAGTTGACGCCTACTGGCTGTACCCATTCCGGCTCGAATGCCGCCAGGTCTTCTTTGCGCAAATAGCCGCCGCACTCGCGGGAAAAGGCGTCGATTTTGTCGGCAAGCGCGCCGCGATAGAAGCTCTCCCCGTTTGTCTCCGCGATCTCGCGCAAAGTAGCGGCGTGCCCTGGCGATTTCCAGATGTCGCCTGCTTTTGGCACCTTGCCCTCTGGCACAAAAGTGGAGAACCAGTGCGCAAATTCTTCGCCTTTGCACAGCTGCGAAAACTTTTTGTACGCTGCGTTCCAGTAATGAGCGAGCGTTGGCGAAAGCGGGTAGCCATTCTCCGCGTAATCGATGGCAGGCTGCAACACTTCCGTCAACGGCAGCTTGCCGAAGCGCTTGGACAGGGCTGCCCAGGCTGCCGGAGCACCTGGCACAGTCACTGGCGTCCAGCCGTATGTCGGCATTTCTTCCAGACCTTTTGCCTTCAGCGCATCGATCGAAATCGCTTGCGGAGCTGGCCCGCTCGCATTCAGACCGTGCAGCTCATCCTTGATCCAGACCAGCGCGAACGCATCGCCGCCGATCCCGTTGGACGTCGGCTCCACGACAGTCAGGCATGCCGCCGTCGCAATCGCCGCATCTACCGCATTGCCGCCCTTTTTCAAAATATCAAGACCTGCCTGTGCCGCCAGCGGTTGCGAGGTTGCGACCATACCGTTTCTCGCAAAGGTGGTCACACGTTTTGAAGCGTACGGGTATTCCATTGCATCGTAGTTAACCATGGTTTATGCCTCCTTGATGTAGTTATCGTTGCTTGCTCGTTAGCCGATAAAGATGTACCCATACACCATCGCTGCTACCATGACAAAAGCAGGATGCACCTTCCACGTTTCCAGCAGCAGATAAGACGCAACGGTCAAAATGCCCGTCTGTATCCAGCCGATCCCTTCGACTGCCCCCAGCAAAAACTGATACGTCATCGTTCCCAGCAAAACAGTCACGACAGGGCGAACCGATTGCGTCATCGCTTTCACCTGCGGTGCGTTGCGGAACAAGTTAATGAATTGAAGCAGCAAAATCATCGCGATGGCAGTAGGCGCAACCGTAGCGAGCAGAGCGACAGTCGCTCCCGGCACACCTGCCACCTGATAGCCGATGTAGCCTGCCAGCTTGGTCGCGATTGGACTTGGCAGCGCATTGCCTACCGCCAGCACTTCCCCGAACTCCTTTATGGACATCCAGTGGTAATGATCGACGACCTCGTTTTGAATGAGCGGGATGCTCGGCGGCCCTCCGCCGTACCCCAATATGTTAGAGATAAAAAAAGCCCAAAACAGTTGCAGATAAATCATGCCGCTCCCTCCTTGCCGTCCTGCTTCTTGCGCTTGCGGACAGACCAGGTCGAGTAAGCGAACGAGACAAGCAGCGCAATGCCCACGACAATGCCTGGATGCCAGTCAAGGAAAAGCAACGCTACGAGCGACAGACCGAGCGAGATGCTCACGCCTGTTTTGCTCGCTGCTCCCTTCCAGCCTTTTGCGAGAAACTCCCACGTCAGCACGCCTGTCATGACGGCAATCACCGGGCCGATCGCCTGAATCATGCCGTAGACGCCAGGCGCGTCCTTCCATTGATAGATCACCTGCAAAAGTCCAATCATGACGAGCACGATCGGCATGACCACGGCGATATTTGCCACCAGTGCGCCCATCCAGCCTTTTACCCGATAGCCGATGAAAGCCGCCAGCTTGGTGGCAATCGGCCCGGGCAGCGCGTTGGCGAGCGCCAAATTGTCCGAGAAATCTTCATCCGATACCCATTTATACTTTTTCACGCACTCGGTATAAAACAGGGGAACCATCGTCGGTCCTCCGCCGAAACCAAATATCCCGATGCGGAAAAAGGCGAGAAACAAATGCCAGTAAACCATGTTCGTACCTCCATCCCTTGCCTTAGCGGAGCACCTCTCCCGATTGCACCAGATGACAGGATACCAGTTGGCCCCCGCCGATGTCTGACAGACTGGGCGTTTGCGAGCGGCAAATGTCTGTTGCATACGGGCAGCGCGGGTGAAACGTGCAGCCGCTTGGCGGATTCGCCGGGCTTGGCAAATCCCCCGTCAACAAAATCCGTTCGCGCTTTTGCCGCGGCTTCGCCACCGGAACAGCCGAGAGCAGCGCCCGTGTGTACGGGTGGCTCGGATTCTCGAACAGCGTCCGCTTGTCGGCGATTTCCACCACACGCCCCAAATACATCACCGCAATCCGGTCGCACAAATGTTTGACTACCGACAAGTCATGCGAGATGAACATCAACGTCAAATTAAATTCCTTTTTTAAATCCTTCAGCAAGTTCAGCACCTGCGACTGAATCGATACGTCCAGGGCAGAAACAGGCTCATCCGCGATAATCAGCTTTGGCTTGACCACGAGCGCGCGGGCAATCCCGATCCGTTGCCGTTGTCCCCCGGAAAAGTCGTGCGGGTGACGGTTCAGATGCTCTTTTCGCAAGCCGACGATTTGAATGATGTCTTCAATGATCTTTTCCCGTTCCGGCTTCGTCCCGATGTTGTGCACCATCAGCGATTCCAGCAAAATCTGCTTGATCGTCATGCGCGGGTTCAGCGAAGCGTACGGGTCCTGGAAGATCATTTGCAAATCTTTGCGCATCAGGCGCATTTCTTCTTTGGGCAGCTTCGCTAAATCTTTCCCGTCAAACCAGACTTCCCCTGCCGTCGGCTCCAAAAGGCGCAAGATCGTTCGACCCGTCGTCGATTTTCCGCAGCCCGACTCGCCTACAATCCCGAGCGTCTCTCCGGGGTAGACAGTCAAGTCGATGCCATCCACTGCCTTGACGTGTCCGACCGTTCGTTTCAAAAAGCCGCCCTTGATCGGAAAATGCTGCTGAAGTCCTTTTACTTCCAATAGAGGTGTCGTCATTGTTGCTCTCCCTCCTCTGCATACAGCCAGCAACGGCATTTTGTCCCGTTCAGTTGCAACAGTTCCGGCGGCTTTTCGTTGCAGATCGGCATTGTCCTGGAGCAGCGCGGCGCAAAACGGCAGCCAGTCGGCATCTGATGCGGCAAAGGAACTGCCCCTGGGATGGTTTCCAAATATTCGCGTTCCTCGTCCAGCTCCGGTATGGAGTTCATCAGGCCAATCGTATACGGATGCTTCGGACTTTCAAACAAAGTATCCACATCTGTTTCCTCGACGACCTGCCCAGCGTACATGACGATGACACGGTCGCACATCTCGGCTACTACGCCCAGATCGTGCGTGATCAGCATGATCGAGGTTCCCGTTTTTTCTTTCAGGTCACGCATCAAGTCGAGAATTTGCGCCTGAATCGTCACATCTAGCGCCGTCGTCGGTTCGTCGGCAATGATCAGCTTCGGATCGCAGGACATCGCCATCGCGATCATGACCCGCTGCCGCATTCCGCCCGAGAGCTGATGCGGAAATTCTCCGTATATCTCTTCTGCGCGAGGCATGCCGACTGCCTTGAGCATGGCGATTGCCCGCTCTTTTGCCTGGGCTTTTGTCACTTGTCGATGCAGCATGACGGCTTCCTCAATTTGTCTGCCTACCGTATGCAGCGGATTGAGCGAAGTCATCGGCTCCTGAAAAATCATCGCAATCTCGTTGCCGCGCACAGCCTGCATTTCTTTTTCCGACAGCCCCAGCACGTCTTTTCCGTGAAAGCGAATCGTTCCGCTCGTATTTCCGTTGGGTGGCAAAAGCCGCATGATCGACAGGCTGGTTACGCTCTTGCCACAGCCTGATTCGCCTACGACACCGAGTGTTTCACCAGCACGGATGGAGAAGTCGACGCCGTCAACTACACTGACGACACCGCTGTCCGTGCGAAACCGGGTTCTCAGTTGTTCGACTTCCAAGATGGTCGTCATCTGCTCCACTCCTTTTCCCTGCGTAGGGCTTTTGATTATTTACGTGAGCGCGGGTCCAGCACCTGCTGCAATCCATCTCCCAGCAAGTTGAAGCCCAGCACGACTAAAAAGATCGCGATGCCCGGATAAAACGTCGCGTACGGTGCGACAGACATCAACGTTTGCGCCTGGTTCAGCATGCTGCCCCACGACGGCGTCGGCGGCTGCACACCCAATCCCAGATAGGAAAGCGAAGCCTCGGCGATAATGCCTGATGCCATGGCGAGCGTCGCCTGAATCACAATCGGGTTGAGCGCATTGGGCAGGATATGGCGGAAAATGATGCGCGCATCTTTTACCCCGACCGAACGCGCCGCTTGAATATATTCCATGTTGCGCAAAGACAGAACCTGACCTCGGGTAATCCGGATGAAGGCAGGCGCAAAGCCGATGCCGATCGCAAGCATGGCGTTGCCAAAACCGGAACCAAGCACCGCCGAGATCGCGAGCGCCAAAATCAAAAACGGAAAAGCCTGCATCGCATCGACGCTCCGCATGACTACCCACTCATCCCAAAAGCCTCGGTAATATCCTGACAGCAAACCGATCGGCACGCCGATCAGCATGGCAATTCCAACAGATATCAGCGCAGCCTGGATGGAAATTCGCGCACCGTAGACGACGCGGGAGAAAATATCCCGACCGAGGTCGTCTGTCCCAAACAAATGCTCACCGTCCGGCTGCATCATCACTTTGTTGTAATCTTGTGCATTCGGGTCAAACGGAGCGATCTGTGGTGCGAAGATGGCTACCAGAATGAGCACAAGAATAATGACTGCTCCGATGACGCCAAGACCATTTCGGAGGAATTTGCGTGCGGTTTTCATCACTCACCCGCTCCTTTCCCAGCTTTGATGCGCGGATCGATCACCGCGTACAACATATCGACAGCCAGGTTGACCATGACTACCAGAACCGCAGAGACGAGAATCGCTCCTTGTACCGTCACATAGTCCCGCTTGAACACGGATTCGACGATCAGACGGCCGAAGCCGGGAATGGAAAAGATCGACTCGGTAATGACCAATCCGCCCAAAAGACCCGCGATCATCAATCCGGAAGTCGTGACCACTGGCACCATGGCGTTGCGCAGCGCATGGCCCAAAATCGTCCGTGCTTCATTCAAGCCTTTTGCTTTTGCCGTCCGAATGAAGTCCATGCTGACCACATCGAGCAAGGAAGAGCGCAGCATCCGCATCAGGACCGCAGACTCCCTCAGCCCTGTCGCCAAACAGGGAAGAATCATCGCCAGCAAATTTTGCGTCGGATTTTCCAGAAACGGAACATAGCCGGAGGCAGGCAGCCACTGGTTGTTGACCGCAAAAAAGATAATCATCATCATTGCCAGCCAAAAGCTCGGGATGCTCATTCCGCCCAGCGCGGTAAAGGTGCTCGTGTAGTCAACCCACGTCCCGCGGCGCACAGCCGCCAGAATCCCGGCCGGAAACGCAATCAGGATGGCGACGAGAAACGTTCCGATCGTCAGCTCCACTGTTGCGGGCAGCCTTTGCATTATTAGTTCAGAGACCGGCACCCGGTCCGTAATCGAGATTCCCAAATCGCCCTGCAACACTTTTCCCAGCCAGGAAAAATATTGCACTACGATCGGCTGGTCCAAACCCAGCTCTGTTCGCAGTGCCTGATAGGCTTCCGGTGTCGCTTCCTGTCCTAAAATGACCCGGGCAGGATCGCCCGGGATCATGTGGATCAAAGAAAAAGTCATAATGGACACCAGCAGGAGAATCGGGATTGTCAGCAGCAGACGCCTGACCACGAACATCATGACAATTCCTCCTTGCTCTTGCCTTTATAGTGTTTCGCTTGCCTTATTGCTTGTCCAAAGTCGCGGTACGGATCAAGCCATCCGGTACATAGTTGAAGCCCGTTACTTTTTTGTTCATGCCAATCAATACGTATTGGTGGTACAAGTACACGTACCCCGCTTCATCCTGCAACAGTTTCGCTGCTTCATCGTACAAGGCTTTGCGCTTCGCTTCGTCCATTTCCCCGCGTGCCGCTACAACCAGCTCGTCCAGCTTCGGAATGGAAATGCGGCCGTTGTTGTTGGAAGTGCCGGTTACGACGAAGTCATGCAAGTTTTGGTCAGGGTCCTGACGACCGGACCAGCCCAGTTGCAAAGCGTCAAATTCGCCTTTGTCGCCTGTTTCAATCAGCTGTCCGTACTCCAGCTTCTCCAGTGTCATGTTGATGTTGTACTGCTTCAGCATGCTTTGCAGCACAGCTCCCAGCTGCTCGTTTTCCGGAGAAGTCGCGATATACAGTTTGAAGTCAAATCCGCCTGGCTTGCCGCCTTTTGCCAGCAAGTCCTTGATTTCATCCGCATTTGGCGCTGTTGGTGTGTTCAACTGTTCGTTGTAAGCGAGATTTCCTTTGGTAAACGCTGTACGCGCAGGCGCCGCATAGCCGTTGTACAGTACCTTCACGACCGCTTCCCGCTCAATGGCGCGGTCTACAGCCTGACGCAAAAACTTGTTGTCAAACGGCGGGCGGGAGTTGTTCAAGTAAATTCCTTGGAAGCCCATTCCCGACTCGGCGATCAGTTGCAGATTCGTATCGCCTTTCACGACAGGGATTTCTTTCACAGGCGTATCGTCGATGATGTCCAGCGTGCCGGAGCGCAAGTTTTGCACCTTGGCTGTGCCGTTCGTGAACACTTTGTAGTTCACTTCGTCGACTTTTACCGCGCCGTTCCAGTAGTTCTCGTTTTTCTTCAGCGTCACGTGGTCGCCTTTTACCTGTTCAACAAAAGTGAACGGCCCGGTTCCGACTGGATGGTTGAGATATTGTTCGCCATGCTCCTTGACTGCTTTCGGCGAGACGATGATGCCGGAACGGTCAGTCAACACGGAGAGGAACGGAGCAAACGGCTCTTTCAATTGAATTTTCACCGTGCTTTTATCGACAACCGACACGGATTCAACGAATTTCAGCTCCCCTTTGCGGCGGGATTTTTCTCCACTGATGTTGCGATCGAAGTTGAATTTGACGGCATCCGCATCAAAATCCGTACCGTCGTGGAACTTCACGCCTTGCTTGAGCTTGAGTGTATAAGTCTTGCCATCCGGCGTAACTTCGTACGATTCAGCCAGCATCGGCACAATCTTGCCTTGCGCATCGATATCGAACAGCTTGTCGTAAAGACTCGCGTATACTTGGCGATCATAAAGCGATGTGGAGATGCTCGGGTCCATCGATGGCGGATCTGCCTTCAGCCCGATATTGATTACTTTTTTGCCAGCAGCAGGTGCTGTTGCTGTTTTTCCGCTATCAGCCGTTCCTGCTCCGCTTCCTCCTCCACAGCCTGTTACCAATAAAACCGTCCCCAGCACGGCACCGAGCATCGCTTTGCTCATTTTGGTCGAAAACATAAGATGACCCCTTCTCTCTTTTTTTCTGTGATAAACATGACGACTTTTTCAAGACAATCCCAGCGGCTCATTCGTCCGATGGCATTCCCCCTTCCAAGGTTCCCGCTTTTTTAGCGGACGAAGTTGTACTTGGATTTCAAAATTTTCAGCTCATTGATGACGTTTGTCCGCAAAATTCCCGGGACTTTGTACAGCTTTTTCATCAAAAATTCCGACAATTCTTCGTAGCTTCTTACCAAGACCTGCGTGAACAGCTGATAGTCACCGGAGGTCAATACGATCAGGCGGATTTCCACCATCTCGTTCAGCGCGGCGACGACTTCGTCGAGCTTTTCCGCTTCGACCGCTACTTGAATGATCGCCTGAACATGCAGGCCTGCCTTGACTGGATTGACGATGCCAACCAGACTCAACGTTCCTTCGTCTTGCAGCTGCTGCACGCGCATGCGAATCGTTTTTTCGGTCACCCCGAGATCTTTGGCGATTTGGGTAAAAGGCAGGCGAGCATTTTCTTGCAGAGCGCGGATGATCCCATAATCTGTATCGTCAAGCTCCGGGTACAGGGAACGCCGGAATTTCTCCTCCATATAACCACTCCTTTATTCGTCTTACTTATCCATTTTTTAACCTTATAGCGGTTGTAAATTAAAAATTACAGTCGAATTACGTAACGATTGTTGTTACTATAATACGAATTACGGCACGATGCAACCCTTTATTCAGAAAATTTCTTTTTGAAAGCATTTTCATTTTTTTATTTTCCTTTATCATATTTCGCGTATTCATAAACAAAAAAACAGCCACTCCCCGTAGGAAATGGCTGAACGACCAGCACCACCCGTTCAATATTCAATCCGCTTTTCCGATTGCTCCCAAGCCAGAAACGGACCTTGCCGATTCTCCAGCTCCATCTGGCGAAAAGGAATGCTTCTGCGCTCATGCGGCAACATGATTTGCTCATAAATGAACTGATCATCGAATCCGACACGCGCTGCGTCTTCTTTTGTGCAAGCGTAGTACACGGCCCGCGGACGCGCCCAGTAAATCGCCCCCAAGCACATCGGACACGGCTCGCAGCTCGTGTACAGCTCGCAGTCGTCCAACTGGAAAGTCCCCAGTTTCTGACACGCCTCGCGAATCGCCTGAACCTCCGCATGCGCGGTAGGATCGTTCGTCGCCGTCACTTCATTGCGGCCTCGCCCGACAATTTGCCCGTCCTTCACGACTATCGCGCCAAAAGGCCCGCCACGGCTGGCTGTTACATTATCCAACGCCAGATTGACGGCATGCTCCATCCATGTTTCCTGTTCCATGCCTTTCCCTCCTCGCTTTGCGCTCCTTCTATATCCTATGCCAGTTTGTGTACTTGCATTAGCCAAACTCGCTCATCGCTTTGCCGACTTATTCAGACGCGCAAAAAAGGCGCCCGCTCCCGGACCACCTTTTGCACACTAGCACTATATTCGGTTCATCGACCGCTTCAAATGGAACAAGTACCGATTGCGGATGACCCAAAAGTAAATCGCCTGAACGATGACGAAGCTACACAACACGATGGCAGTCGGCTTGACGACGGAGGCGATGAGCATGATTTTGAGCAGGCTCTGCAACGAAACAAACGCCACGATGCTATGGATGATCGCAACCAGTATCGGTACGAAAAACAACAGCGCGATCTGCGTCGTGACAATTCTCGTCAACTCCGCATCCGTCAGCCCGATCTTGGCAATCGCTCCATAATGCCGCTTGTCATTTTCTAAGTCCGTGTACAGCCGGAAATACAAAAAGCTCGCTGCTGCTACGAAAAACAGAACCCCTACAAACAGCCCAATGAACAGCCCGGTGTTTGCCATCTGTTTCATCTGGTGATAGAGGGGAGCACGGGCGGCAAAGGAATGTATATCGTTCCGATGCTCGATTTCATCAGTCAGCTTGAGACTGATATCCTGCGTGTCCTTCCACCGCGGCACATCATAGGCAAAACGCTGTTCTTCCCGCAAATTGGTCAGTTGATCGTACACCTTGTTCGGCACGACGGCCAGACGCTCAAAATCGATGCCGCTGATCAGCGGGTTCATTTTCGTATCCGTTTTGACGATCAGCTCCTGGTTGCCCACGCGCAACGTCTTTTGCTTCACAGCGTCATCAAACCACAAGAGCAGCAAAAACACTTCGTTGTCGGCCATTTTCAGCTCGCGCGAATTGGCGGCCACGGCGATGCGGTTGTAATCGGACAGTTTTACGACCCCGATTCTCTCCATATTCGGAGCCTCGGGCAGCACGCGCATGGACACCTGATATTTTTCAAAAGAAAAGCCGCCTTGCTGCAAGCTGTTTTCAATCAACTGCAAATGCGCGTCCTTGTCAGGATTGCCTGCTTTGCTCTGGTATTCAAACGCAAACGGATTCGTCTTCACGACTGTCTCCTGGATCGAACCTGCCAAGGCAGCCAACGTCCCAATCGCACAAAAGGCGACCGTCGAAACGATACAGACCAGGAAAAACATTCTCGCGTTGTCTTTCATCCGGTACGCCAGGTCAGATAGCGTCAGGAGATTCGTGCGCCGCCAGTAAATCGCTCGACGCTTCTTCAAATATTCAATCAGGATCACGCTCAGCTGTGTAAACAGCAAGTACGTTCCTACCACTGTCAAAGCGGTCACCGGCAACACAAGCGCCACCACGTAGATGCCGTCTGCTGTCAGGGCAAGCCAATAGCTCATTCCGAGCAAGGCAACCGCTACGAGCGACAGCACGATCGACGCGCTAGGCTCCCGCTTGGGACGGCGGCTCCCCTGCAACAGTTCAAGCAGGCTGCGGCTTCTGAGCAACAGCACAGTAAACAGTGAGATCGCCGCGAACAAAATAAGAAACGCCACCACTGTCAGCCCTATCGCTTTCCAGGGCAGATAAAAACCCAATGCCTTCACATCGAGCAGAAAGCCCGCAAACTGGAAAAACAGCTTGGCCAGCACCATCCCAAGACCGATCCCAAACGCGATGGAGACGACCCCGATCAGCATGTTTTCCATGCAGATGAGCACATTGCGCTGCATCGGAGTCATGCCGTGCATGAACAAAATCCCAAATTCCTTTTCCCGCTTTTTCAAAAACGCTCCCACGCAGTAGAAGAGGAAAAAGAACGAAAACAGAAAGATGACGTATTCCGCTACGATCATCCCGGTCGCTACTGATTCATGAATCTCCTCGCCGACAATTCCCGGATGGAAAATGAACATGGCGTAGACGAAAAAGATCATGACAGAGAACACGCTGCTCATGAAAAAGGCAGCATAAGTACGTTTATTGCGCAAAACATTATTACACGCGAATTGTCGAAAGGTCATAGGTGTTCCCTCCCAAAAACGATAGCGCGTCAATAATCTTTTGGAAAAACGCCTGACGGTTCTCTCCCCGGTACATTTCGTTATGCAACTGCCCGTCTTTGATAAAAATGACCCGATGACAGTAGCTGGCTGCCAGGGCATCGTGCGTCACCATCATCATCGTCGTATTGTCCGCTTTATTGATCGCTTCCAAAGTCTCCATGACATTTCGCGAAGACTTGGAATCGAGGTTTCCCGTAGGCTCGTCGGCCAAAAGCAGCGAAGGGGAATGGATGATAGCGCGAGCGATGGCGGTCTTTTGACGCTGCCCGCCGGATACCTCGTATGTACGCTTATCCAAAATGTCCAAAATTCCCAGCTTCGTAGCCACATTTTGCAGCTTTTCTTCCATCGTCTGAACTTTGACGTTTTCCAGCGTAAGCGGCAAAACGATATTTTCACCAATCGTCAGGGTATCGAGCAAATTGAAATCCTGGAACACAAAGCCCAACTCGCGGCGACGGAAGAGCGCCAGCTTGTCTTTTTTCAACAAGTGCGGATTCGTTCCATTCAAGAGAACAGCCCCCGATGTAGGAGAGTCAATCGTGGAGATCATATTTAAAAGCGTCGTTTTCCCGCTGCCGGATGGACCCATGATACCGACAAATTCTCCTTTGCGAATCGAAAAATCGATATCGGTCAACGCGCGGTATGTCACTTTGCCTCCGTATATTTTACTCAGACTGTTCACCGCAAGCATTTCCATGCGTCTTTCCCCTTTCCTCTGACATCCCACTTTTCACTATACGAGGGCGCACGTTTTTCAACTATCGATTTAACTTTCATCATCCTTACGTTCTTGTAAGGTTGGCACCACCGCAGACAGGACAAGGCGGACTGTCGTGCCCTCGCCCACTTCGGAGTCCATTTCCACGCCATGGTGCAGCCGTCCGCAAATTTCCTTGACTAAGTACAGGCCCATCCCGGTCGATTCAGGATACTTGCGGCCATTTTCCCCGGTAAAATACGGCTTGAACACCCGTCTGATATCCTCGGCTGGTATGCCGATCCCGTAGTCTTGCACTTCCAGGACGACATGCTGCCCGCGTTCGTACGCTCGGATCGTCACCTTGTTGCTTTTCCCTGCCGAATAGCGAACCGCGTTGGTCAAAAGCTGGTTCAACACAAACGAAAGCCATTTGTCGTCGGATTCCACTCGCCAGTTCTCTTCTATTTTCAGCTCTGGATACACTTGATTGCGGATAAACAAACGCTTGTTTTCCGCCAGCACGTTTTGCGTCAATGTGCGAATCGCCACAGGCTCGATCAAAAAGTCCTGTTCAAAGCGGTCCAGCCGCGCTATGTACAGCACTGTTTCCAAGCCGCGCTTGATCCGGTCGATTTCTTCACGCACGCTCTCCGATTTCGGATCATCTTCATTTTGCAGCAGCAAATGGATGACGGAGATCGGCGTTTTCATCTGGTGCACCCATTGCTGGATAAACGTCGTGTAATCGCGCTGCTTGTTCTCGTACGCATGCAGCTGCTCCTTGTACAGCCGATACTGCTCCAGGCTTTTCTCGTCCAAGGCGCGGCAAAGCGCTGCGTTTCCGTACGTCTGCGTCAGCTCCTCCAACGTTTCTACCGGCTTACTCAAGCGCTGGTAAATCAACCGATGGGTCAAATAACGCACGACCAGAAAAGCTCCGGCAAAAAACACGGACAAAAACATCACGTAAATAACCAAGGATTCGTTCCAGTAGCCGTCCATGGCGAAAATCAAAATCAGCAAAAACAGCTGAACGAGAAAAAAGGCGGCAAAGGCCCATTGATCCCTGAGGAACAGCTTCATTGCCCATCCTCCCAGGTCGCTCGCAGACGATAGCCCGAACCGCGCACAGTCTCGACGGCTCCTTCCAGCCCGATGTCTTTCAGCTTTCCGCGCACACGCGTGATGTACACGTTCAACGTGTTTTCATCGACGAATTGCTCGTCCCACAGCTTTTCCAACAAGCGCTCCCTGCTCACGACGCGCGGGTATTGATTCATCAACGCTTCCAGCAGCAGCGCCTCTTTTTTGCTCAGCTCGATCTTCGTATCGTTCATCGAAAGCTCCATCCGCTCCAAAAACAGCTTCAGTCCCGCAACCTCTACCGTGCGTTCCCCTTCCTGCGGCGCGTATTGTCCGTATGCGCGGCGCAGCTGGCTGCGAATTTTCGCCAGCACCACATCGTAGTCGAACGGCTTGGTAATGTAGTCGTCTGCGCCATTTTCCAGCGCCATGACCTGATCCATCTTGCTCTCCCGCGCGGAAATAAACAAAATCGGGCAGTTGGACTCCTGCCGCATCTGTCTGCACCAGTAAAAGCCGTCAAACTTGGGCAAGTTCACATCCAGCAGTACCAGATCGGGCCGCCTGTCTATGAACACATCCATGACGCGGTCAAAATGCTCGACGTTGACCGTTTGAAATCCGTATTTTTCCAGCTGTTCTTGCAAAAGCTGGTTGATCTTCGGGTCGTCTTCCACAATCATGATTGTCGACATCAGCTTATACTCCTCTCATCGCGAATCTCCTAATTCTTCCTCTCTCTACTATACCACTAGAAAACTCGGCAACGCCAACTGCGCCAAGCTGTCCGAATCACGCCACGCCCGTTTTCGCCCAACAAAAAAAGGCGGTATTGTCATCCGCCTTCAAGCTTTTGCATCCATCATTTGCTGAAGTTTTTTGATCCCGCGAAAATGCAAGATTTTGACTGAAGCCTCTGTCTTGCCCAAAATCTCGGCAATCTCGTTCATACGCAAATCAGCGAGATAGCGCAAAGAAATCACGTTGCGTTGATCTGTCGTCAAGGTGTGTACCTTTTGCCACAGTCCCTCCGTCGTTTCTTGCGTCAGCAGGCACTCCTCCGGCAGCTTGTCAGTCGCAGCCATTGTGCTGAAAGTGTCCTGATCAACCGGGCATTCCCGTTTTTTGCGCATGTGGTCAATCAGGGCATTATGCGCGATGCGGAAAATCCATGCCCCAAAAGGATGGCGGCCATCGTATTGATCCAGCTTCGAGTATACTTTGATGAACACAGTCGTTGTCAGGTCTTCCACGTCCCAGATGTTCTTTACGCGGTAGCGGAAATAGCGGTATATTTTGGCGGAATAATCTTCGTAAATTTGTCTTTGGTTTGGTTTCGCATAAATGAGTGCAGTAGTCATAATCGATCTCCCATTTCGTGATCCGTATGAGTTGATCTCATTGTAAAACGGATCAGAGGCAGGAACCATCGAGTTATATTTCAAGAAGCTTACACTTTTGTAAGGTACTTATAGCTTGCTTGTAAGCTCTCGCACTTATAGGTACGAGAGCCCCACTCGTTTGGTTACAGCCTGAGCCAACTTGCAAAATAATTTTCGGTAACAGGGAAGTAAGCTTTGGCGAAACGGACGAACTCCACTCTGTCCCACACTCGCTTTTTTCCGCTCAGCGTTTTACATCAAAATATATTGAAAAATCCTCCTCATACATGATTTCCACGTAAAAAGGGATGTTCTTCCGCAAAAAAAACGCCCCCGAATCACTCGGGAGCGTTCCTTACAAGCATATTCAAACCTTACAGCAAGCCAAGACGCTGGAAAATCGTATCCACATGCTTCAAATGGTAGCGATAGTCGAAGCATTCATCCAGCTCTTCTTTGGTCAGTGTGGAGCTGACCGTTGCGTCTTCTTCCACGATGGCGCGGAAAGAGCGCTGTTCTTCCCAGGCTTGCATCGCGCGCGGCTGCACCGTATCGTACGCTTGCTCGCGGCTCATGCCTTTTTCGATCAGCTTGAGCATGACTTGCTGGGAGTAGATCAATCCGAATGTGCGATCCATGTTGCGCTTCATGTTCTCCGGGAATACCGTCAAGTTTTTCACGATGTTCATGAAACGGCGCAGCATGTAGTTCAGCGCTTGGGTCGCGTCTGGCAAAATCACGCGCTCTGCGGAAGAGTGGGAAATATCCCGCTCATGCCAGAGCGACACGTTTTCGTAAGAAGTGAGCATGTGACCGCGGATGACGCGCGCAAGACCGCAAATGTTTTCGCTGCCGATCGGGTTGCGCTTGTGCGGCATGGCGGAAGAGCCTTTTTGACCTTTGGCAAACGCTTCTTCCACTTCGCGCATTTCGCTCTTTTGCAGACCGCGGATCTCTGTTGCGAACTTCTCCAGCGAAGTTGCGATCAGAGCCAATGTCGCCATATATTCGGCATGACGGTCGCGCTGCAATGTTTGGGTAGAAATCGGAGCCGGAGACAGACCAAGCTTTTCGCATACGTATGCTTCCACGAACGGGTCGATGTTCGCATACGTGCCTACTGCACCGGAAATTTTGCCGTACGCCACTTCTTTTCTCGCCGCCTGGAAACGCGCCAGGTTGCGCTTCATTTCTTCATGCCACAGCGCCAGCTTCAAGCCGAAAGTGGTAGGCTCGGCGTGCACGCCATGCGTTCTGCCCATGCAAACCGTGTCTTTGTGCTCGCGAGCTTTGTCAGCCAAAATCGCAATGAAGTCTTCGATATCTTTTTCCAAAATTTCGTTCGCCTGACGCAGCAAGTAGGACAACGCAGTATCCACCACGTCAGTAGAGGTCAAGCCGTAGTGTACCCACTTCTTCTCTTCGCCCAATGTTTCCGAAACCGCACGGGTAAACGCCACTACGTCATGGCGTGTCTCTTCCTCGATCTCATAGATGCGGTTAATGTCAAAGCTGGCCTTGTCCCACAGCTTTTTCACGTCCTCTTCCGGGATGATTCCCAGCTTGGACCAAGCTTCACATGCGAGAATTTCTACTTCCAGCCAAGCCTTGAACTTGTTTTCTTCCGTCCAAATGGCACGCATTTCCGGGCGAGAATAACGTTCGATCATGATTATACCTCCGATGGATTCGTCCAGATTTTCAACTCATCAATGTGGGTGAGCGCTTCTTCCACAGTGGGGGCGAGCACGTTGATATGCCCCATTTTCCGCTTCGCCTTGCTCTCGGCTTTTCCGTACAGATGCAGCTTGGCCGTGCGCGGCAGCTTGTCGATTTGATCGATGACAGGCTGAAGATGCTCTCCCAAAATATTAACCATCACGACGGGAGAGAGCAACTCTGTCGAGCCTAACGGCAAGTTGCAAACAGCCCGGACGTGTTGTTCAAATTGCGAAGTCACACAAGCATCCATCGTGTAATGGCCGGAATTGTGCGGACGTGGCGCCAGTTCATTGACGTACAGTTGCCCGTCTGTGGTCAAAAACATTTCCACAGCGATCAGCCCGACTACATCAAGCTTCTCGACAATCGTGCGGGCGATTTCTTCTGCGCGTGCTTTTACTTCCGGTGCGACACGCGCCGGCACGATGCTCAGGTGCAAGATGTTTTCCTGGTGAATATTTTCCGACGTCGGGAATACAGCCAACTCTCCGTCTGGATTTCGCGCTGCAATGACCGACAACTCCATCTGAAAAGGCACGAACTGTTCCACGATCAGCTCTGTTCCTGCCTTGGAGAGTGTCTCGTACGCCTCCGCAAGCTCGTCCTCGCTGCGCAAGACCCACTGGCCTTTGCCGTCATAGCCCCCGGTCGCTGTCTTCATGACCGCAGGCAACCCCAGTTCGGCTACGGCTCCCTGCAAATCTTGCAAACTGCCGACTACGCGAAAAGGTGCGACCGGAATGCCGATTTCGCGAATCGCCGTCTTTTCGGAAATCCGGTTTTGTGTGATGCGCAAAAGGCGGCTGCCCTGCGGCACGTACGCATGGCTTTCCAACACCTCTGCTACCTGTGCATCCACATTTTCAAATTCGTAGGAAATCACGTCGCTGACAGAAGCAAGCTGCATCGCCGCTTCCACGTCATCGTAGCTGGCGACAATTTGCCGATCCGCCGTTTGTCCGCACGGAGCGTCGACGGTCGGGTCCATCGTCACAAAGCGATAACCCATAGCTCGTCCAGCGAGAGCGATCATTCGGCCGAGCTGTCCGCCGCCGAGTATTCCGAGAGTCGATCCTGGTTTGATTTGCTTGCTCTGTTTGGTCGTCATTCCAGTTCGCCAGCCTCCAACACTTTATTGCGCACTTCATCACGTCTTGCCACAAAGCGCTCTTGCACCTCAGGGTATTTGATCCCCAAAATCTGCGCAGCGAGCAGCCCTGCATTGATCGCGCCCGCTTTGCCGATTGCGACTGTGGCGACTGGCACGCCGCCTGGCATTTGCACGATGGACAAAAGCGAATCCAGTCCGTTCAGATTGGAAGACTTCACAGGTACACCGATTACTGGCAGTTCAGTCTTGGCAGCCACCATGCCCGGCAAATGGGCTGCGCCACCCGCTCCCGCGATGATGACTTCCAGCCCGCGGCTTTTTGCACTCTCGGCATACGAAAACATCAGGTCAGGCGTTCTGTGTGCAGAGACGACCTTCTTTTCGTACGGAACCTGCAATTCATCGAGAATTGCGCATGCTTCCTTCATCGTTTCCCAGTCTGACGTACTGCCCATAATGACGCCTACCAACGGCTGTAGCATGAACCATTCGCCCCCTACGTTTTGTATCATCAGAAGAAAACCCAACCGACTAACGGCTTTTTGCGCCGTACTCATCGCCTGGGCTATTCGTACTCGTTTGCTATCAACATACACAGTGTAGCAGGGAGAAAGTTTGCCTGTCAACCACGCTTCCGAACATTTTAAATTAGGTTTGATTCCATCATTCGTGTTTAACCTTTTCCAACCAGCCGTTCGCTGCTTCCGCAAGCTCCAGCTTGAGATGAAGCCAGTAATCAAAAAACGGTGTGGCATCCGCTCCGCTTGCCGCCGATACCAGTTCCTTGATCGCTGCTCCATTCGCAAGCCCGTACTGGTGCTCACTCACGTACTGGCGCAATAGCTGATTCAGCCGTTCGGCTCCCCAAGCATCCCGCAAAGTCCACCACATGACGCCTGAGCGTCCGTAGACCAGCTCATTGTAGCTTTTCCAGTCCGGGAAGGCCGTCACACTCGTCTCGGCGTCAATTCCTTGCTTCGCATACGCTTCCGCCGCTCGCGACTGGCCTTGCCTCATCCGCATGTACGCCTGCGCGCGCTTGGCATCCTTTTCCTGCAAAAACGCCATCGTGGCGTAGTCGGTCAAGCTTTCATCGAGCCACGCCTCCCGCACTTCATCGTTGCCGACGATGCCGTAAAACCATTGATGGGCGGTTTCGTGCGCAACCACAGCCGCTCCCATGCTATTCGCTGTGTTGAAAAATTCCTCTTCAATAAAGACGAGACTCGGATACTCCATTCCCCCAAAAAAGCCGCCCGTCTTGACGACATCGTATTCCTTGTAGGGGTACGTGCCAAACTGTTTTCCATAGTAGTCGAGCGATTCCATCGCCGTCTGGTGCAAGCTGTTCACGACTGCCGCATCATCGCCTTGCTGCGACCAGGTCCGAACGACAGTTTCCCCCACCTTGCCGGACATCGCCTGATACGTGTCATCCATCACGACCATGGCAAAATCACGAACGTTCCAGGCATCCAGCTCGTATATACTTTGGCGCTGCGGCCTTGTTTGCGTGACGACAGCGACACTTTCCAGCCCCGTCGTAGCAAGCTGATACCCTTCCGGCAAATGAACGCGCAGATGATAGTTCGCCACCTCGCTGTAAAACGGGTCGCCGATCGCTGTGTACGGATCGAGTCGCCAGCCGCCGCTGTCCTTGACGGCGAGAATCGGCAGCCAATTGCCGAGCCACATGGCATGATCGTGGTAAGACAGCCGCCCGTTGTTATACGGCACTTGCAGGCGGAAGCTCATCTCCACAACCGTTTCGGCTTTTGCCTTGTTCGGCGGAAGCTGTGGGAGCGGCACGCGCAAAAGCGTGTTCGTTTTTCCTTCATAGCGAACATCAGCTTGGCGTCCGTTTACTTTGACAGCCGAGATCGCAATGCCGCCCGGCTCTCTTTGTTTGCCCAGCACTTGCTCCCAGTTTTCTGAGCGAAGATCCGCCTCTGTAGCGAAAGCATTCGGATACAGATGGAAAAAGGCTTTGTCATCCTGTGGTACAAAGCGGGTCGTCAACGTTCCTTTTACGACTCGCTCGTTCATATCCAGCCACACCTCTGCGCTGTACGTGACAGCTGCCGGCTTCTGCTCCGGGTTGGCGATCACTGTCACATCTGCCCCGGCTTGTCCCGCCCACGGGCTGCTCCACAAGCACACTGCCAGAGCAATCCCTACTACCATGCCGACCACCCAATGCTTGCGCCACATGGCACTCCCCTGCCTTCGCTTACTTTTGCTGCTTTTCGCGTTGTCGTTCCAGCCAAGCCGCTGCCTGTTCCTGCTGGGACATGTCCAGATTCATCCAATAGTCCAAAAATGCGCTCGCGTCCTCGCCAGCCGCTTTTGTCAAAAACGCGTTCCATTGCTCGCCGCTGACAAGCTGGTAACGGTAAGTCGCCACATACTGTCTCAAAACATCATACAGCCGCTCTTCCCCCCAAGCTCCCCGCAACAGCCACAGCATGGAGGTTGTCCTGGAGTAAACGAGGTCGCTATAGTATTGATTGGCAGGAAACTCGGTGAGAGCCTGCCACGGCCGCTGATGTTCTTTTACGTAAAGTGGCACAAACGTCCCGTTGGCAAGCCGCCTGCGCACGCGCTCAGCACCGTGTAGCGGATACTGTTCCGTCAGGAAGGCGATCGTTGCATATTCAGTAAAGCCTTCGTCCAGCCACGCCTCGCGAAGCTGATCGTTGCCGACCAATCCGTAAAACCATTGGTGGGCCGTCTCATGCACCACCGTATCGATCGCGTACTCTGCATTCGCCAGAAAATGCCGCCCGTCCAGAAACACCAAAGCCGGGTACTCCATCCCGTTGATCGCCCCGCCTGTCCGAATCACATCGTACTCCGTGTACGGATATGCCCCCAAGTTTTGATGAAAATACGCCAGTGACGAAACAGCCGCCTGATGGTTTTGCTTGGCTTGCTGCACGTCATCCCCTTGGCGCCACCAAGTGCGAACTACTGTATCTCCTGCTTTGCTCTCTGTGCTCTGGTAGCTCGCATCCATGACAACAAGGGCGAAATCGCGCACATCTTTTACGCGCAGCCGTGCCGTTTTTTCTCCTTTTGACGGCGCAGTCACCTCTGCTGCTTTATCGGGTGCCGTACTCGCCCACTGATAGCCCGCTGGAAAAGTGACGTTGACCTCGTAATCTGCGACCTCGCTGTAAAAGGGATCGCCTACAGGCTCGTACGCATCGAGACGCCACCCGCCCTGATCGTACACGGCGAGAATCGGCAGCCAGTTGCCCAGCCAGATCGCGTGCTCATCGTATGACATCCTCCCGTCGTTGTGAGGAAGCTTCATCGCAAAATCCAGCTCGATTTTGTGCGGGCCTGTCTCGTTTATCGGTTTTCCTTCTGCTGCAAGCGGTATCTCCAAAATATGCCCAGTCTTTTTGCCCGCAACCGCTTTTCCGTCGACTGTGAGCTTGTTACTATCATACGTGCCAAGTCCAGGTTCCTTGCCTAAAAGTTCCTCCCATAGCATTCCATCTTGTCGTTTCGTAAATACGTCCGGATAAAGATGAAGGTAGGCATGTTTCGGGTCTTTCGGCCAAAAGGTGATGGCTATGCTTCCGCTCACTTCTTTTTTCACTGGATCAATGTGGACATTCGCCTGATACAACGGCTTTTGCAAAAGCGGCTCCTCGCTTGCCTTAGCTGGCCATCCCAAGTTCATCACCAAGCAACTGCATCCTAGCCAAAAGGCCCATTTTCGCATGCCTTCGCCCCCTTTTTTCTTTATCGTAACGAAAGTGGCAAAAAAAGGCTATCTCCTTTACAGTCTACTGGACAACCAGCTTGAAACAGAATCGAGTGCTATTGCCTCTTCACTGCCCTGCCGCATGTCCCGCACGATCACCTGTCCGCTGTTCACTTCATTTTCGCCGTAAATCAGCGCGTAGGCTATCCCTTCCTTGTTTGCGTAGTCCAGCGCTTTCTTCAGCTTCCTGCCCGCAAGCTCCAGCTCGACCCGGAGACCGCTCGCACGCAGGCGATTCGCTAGCCCAAGGCTAAGCGTCTCGGTGCCGAGCGGGATGACCAAAACGTCAGCGGCTGCCCGCTCGCTTGCCTCCCGCATGGAGAGCGCCGCCAGAATCACATCAAGCCCAAACGAGATGCCCACCGCCGGATATGCTCGCCCATCGCCTAAAAACCGCCCAATAATCTCATCGAACCTGCCGCCACTCCCGATGCTTGAGGCAATGCTTCGATCCTGCAAAAAAATCTCGTAGACCGTACCCGTGTAAATCCCCAAGCCGCGGGCCAAAAACGGCGAAAAGCGCACCTCGCCAGAGACGCCTGC
This sequence comes from Brevibacillus sp. FSL K6-0770, assembly GCF_038000275.1. Taxonomy (NCBI): domain Bacteria; kingdom Bacillati; phylum Bacillota; class Bacilli; order Caryophanales; family Paenibacillaceae; genus Brevibacillus; species Brevibacillus sp. FSL K6-0770. The sequence goes on along the minus strand of NZ_JBBOBQ010000001.1, from coordinate 575,328 downwards.
TCCTTGCAAGTAGTCAAACAGCTCTTGCAGCTCCTGTACGCCCTGCTGGAAAGTATCAGAGGAAAACTGCTTCGCCAAAGCGTCCAAAGTCAGCGCACCCTTTTGCAAAAAAGCCGTGATCGCTGCAACAAGCGGCTCCTCCACCTGGCGCTCCCGCAAATCGTCGCGTACCCCTTCCACGCCGATTTTCTCCAGCTTGTCGAGCGACAGCATCACATCTCCCGCCCGTTCTGCCGGTACCCCCAGCTCCTGCAACACGCCCGACAACAGCTTGCGATTGTTTACCTCGATGTACACGTCCAGCCCAAGCTTGGCGAATGCCGCAAACGCCATGCTGATCAGCTCTGCCTCGGCAAGCATCGAGGACGTACCGACGATATCGACGTCGCACTGGATAAACTCCCGCAGCCGTCCAGTCTTCACCGGACCGTCGCGAAACACTTTGCCGATCTCATAGCGCTTGAAGGGCAATCTCATCTCCGGGTTCATCCCGACGACTTTTGCCAAAGGAACCGTCAAATCGTAGCGCAAGGCGAGTTCCCGCTCCCCTTGGTCACTCAGCCGATAAACTTCTTTCAAAATCTCGTCCCCGCCGCCGTATTTGGATGCGAGCAGCTCATAGTATTGCAATGTCGGAGTCTCCAGCGGCTTGCAGCCGTACGCCTCGAACACCGCCTCCAGCGTGCGCCGTATCCAGTTGCGCTGCGCCTGCTCTTTTGGCAAAAAGTCTTTTGTTCCTTTCACGCTTTTCAAAACGCTGTTTTCCATGTCCCTCATCCTTTCTGTTTTCGAACCAACAAAAATAGCCATGCGAGGCAACTTCATGCCCGCATGGCTACAAAAAAATCACCACCGCAGGCACAAAGCACAAGAAGCGCTTGCACCTGCGGAAACATTTCCGAAGATACAAACGCTCTAGCCGTGGTGATGCTGTTGAAGGAACGACATTTGGCTAAACATGACAGAGGTCCCTCCACATCAAAAGATTTTTCCTATCATAGCGCAAAAAAAGCTCCCCGTCCAGTAGACGAGAAGCCATTTTCCAAAATATCCTATTCGCGCAACCAGATGAAGTAGGCCAGGAACACGAAGAACAGAACGTACATCGCCGGATGCACTTCACGCCCTTTGCCTTTCAGCAACTTCATCACTGGATAAACGATGAAGCCAGTCGCAATCCCTGTTGCGATACTGTAAGTCAGCGGCATCAACAAGATCGTCAGGAACGCCGGGAACGCTTCGTCCAGATCGTTCCAAGCCACATGGGCGATATGCGAAGCCATCAGCACACCGACGATAATCAGCGCCGGGGCGGTAACAGCCGGGGTCACAATCGCGAGCAGCGGCGAGAAGAACAGAGCCAACAAGAACAACACGCCTGTAACGATAGCAGTAAAACCGGAACGGCCGCCTGCTGCTACCCCTGCCGTGGACTCGACATAAGCAGTAGTCGTCGAAGTACCGAGTACCGCACCCGCCATACCGGCAATCGCATCAGAAGCGAGCGCTTTGCCAGGACGCGGCAAGTTTCCGTCTTCTTTCAACAATCCAGCTTGGCTGGCTACGCCGAGCAAAGTACCTGTTGCATCGAAGAAGTCAACGAACAAGAACGTAAGAACAACGATCAGCATGTTCACTGTAAACAAAGCAGATGGATCACCGAGGTATTGGAACGCCGCACCGAATGTCGGCGCCAGGCTCGGCGGTGCAGATACAACCTGCTCTGGCAGGCTGACCAGACCGAAGATCATCCCGACTACAGCTGTGACCACCATCCCGATGAAAATACCGGAGTTCACTTTTCGCGAAAGCAGAACGACCGTAACAATCAGACCGAAGATTGCCAGCAAGGCATTTTTCGCAGCCAATACGTCTTCTGGCTTCATTCCTTCATGGTAAAAGGTCAAATGACCCAAAGCGACAAACGTCGCGTCATTTGCAACCACAATGCCTGCGTTTTTCAAACCGATAAATGCGATAAACAGCCCAATCCCCGCAGAAACCGCATATTTCAACCCTTTTGGAATCGCTTTGATGATCGCTTCCCGAACGCCAGTCAAGGACAGAATCAAAAAGATCGTACAAGAGACAAATACCCCAGCCAATGCTTGCTGCCAAGGAATGTGCATCGTCAACACGACGGTGTAAGTAAAGAACGCATTCAGTCCCATCCCTGGTGCTTGCCCGATCGGCAAACGTCCAAGAATCCCCATGAGCAGCGTTCCGATCGCTGCTGCCAGAGCTGTCGCCGTGAATACAGCGCCGAACTCAGGGTAGTTTGCTTTCAGATCCGGCGGCAAGTCTGCACCGCTGAGAATGAACGGATTGACAGCCAGAATGTACGCCATGGCCAAAAAAGTAGTGATGCCCGCGATTGTTTCGCGGCGGTAATTGGTGCCCAGTTTGTCAAACTCAAAGTACTTCCGCACCGTAAGTCCCCCCATGCTTATGGTAGTGGCAATGAAAAAAGGCCCGGACGCTATTAGTATGCGCCTGGCCTCTTCACAAAACACTCCGGGAACAATTTCAAAAATAATAACAAACTCGCATCCCGTCGACATTTTGTTCGTAGCCAGGTCGTTAATGGCGACCCCGTAGAAACTCTTGAGCCATATTCTCAAGAATATACGAACCTTCCTATATTACCTGTTCACATTGAGAAGTGTATCAGGTGACATATCGAATGTCAACGAAAATACGAACGTTCATTTTTGAAATAAGGTGAACATCCGGATTTATTTTATTCCCACTCAATCGTTGCTGGTGGTTTGGAAGTGACATCGTACACGATGCGGTTTACGTTGTCGACTTCATTGACGATCCGCGTGGAGATTTTCTCCAGAACATCCCACGGAATGCGTGCCCAGTCAGCTGTCATGCCGTCGATGGAAGTAACGGCACGAATGCCTACTGTGTAGGAATAAGTGCGTACATCGCCCATTACGCCCACTGTCGTCATGTTCGGCAGAGCTGTGAAGTATTGCCAAATGTCCCGATCCAAACCTGCTTTGGCAATCTCTTCGCGAAGAATCGCGTCGGATTCACGAACGATCTCCAGTTTTTCCTCTGTCACTTCGCCCAAAACGCGAATGCCGAGTCCCGGACCTGGGAACGGTTGACGCCAAACGATTTCATCCGGCAAGCCAAGCTCTGTACCCAATTTGCGAACCTCGTCCTTGAACAATGTTTTCAAAGGCTCGATCAGTTCGAACTTCATGTCTTCCGGCAAGCCGCCCACGTTGTGGTGGGATTTGATCGTTTGCGCTGTCGCCGTTCCGCTTTCCACGATGTCCGTGTACAGTGTACCTTGCGCCAGGAAGTCCATGTCTGTCAGTTTGCCTGCTTCTTCATCGAATACGTAAATGAACTCGTTGCCGATGATTTTGCGCTTTTGCTCAGGATCGGAAACGCCTTTCAGCTTGCTCAGGAAACGCTCGCGAGCGTCAATCTTGATCACTTTCATGGAGAATTTCTCACCGAATGTCTCCATGACGCTTTCCGCTTCCCCTTTGCGCAGAAGGCCGTGGTCTACGAACATGCAAGTCAATTGATCGCCAATCGCTCTGTGGATCAACGCTGCTACGACGGAAGAGTCAACGCCGCCGCTCAAGGCACACAGAACTTGCTTGTTGCCTACGGTTTCACGGATGCGAACCAGCTCGTCCTCGATGAAAGTCGTCATGCTCCAGGTAGGCTCGCAACCGCACACGTTAAACAGGAAGTTGCCGATGAACTCGCTTCCTTTTACGGTATGACGAACTTCTGGGTGGAATTGCACGCCGTACAGCTTGCGCTCAGGGTTGCTGATCGCCGCTACCGGGCAGCTGTCGCTCACAGCATCTACGCTAAAACCAGTCGGAAGCTCTACTACTTTATCGGTGTGGCTCATCCAGACGATTTCATTCGCATCCCATTTTTCGTACAGGCTGTGGGCATTTTGCAAACGCAGCTCCGCTTTTCCGTACTCGCGTTTGCCAGCTCGCTCTACTTTTCCTTCCAGCATGTGGCTCATCAGCTGCATGCCGTAGCAAATACCCAGGATTGGCAAGCCCAGATCAAAAATCGCCGGATCTACTTTAGGCGCTCCCTCTTCGTACACGCTCGCAGGTCCGCCGGAGAAAATAATCCCTTTTGGTTGCATTGCCTTGATTTTTTCTACAGGCGTATTGAACGGCATCAGCTCGCTGTAGACACCGAGATCGCGAACGCGTCGCGCGATCAATTGATTGTACTGGCCTCCGAAATCGAGTACGACGACCATTTCCAATGACTTGTCCATCATATCCCCCTTCTCCTGTTACGCACAGGACGTGAGTGTCGGCTGCAATTTTGCCGACCTCCTCGCTTGATGCATGGTCAAACAGTTTCCGCTTCCCCCGGTTCTGCATCATGCTCACTCGTCTACAAGCCGAATTGTCGCATATTTGCAAAAAAACCGGGACGGTGACTCCGATCTTTCATACGGAGGCAGCGTCCCAGCTTGTGTACACATGTGTGGTTGCATGTACAGAAATCCGAAGTGCTCTCCTCGTAGTCGCCGAATTTACGGTTCAGCGGTAGAAACTTTCAGGCCGTATTCCTGATCATTATACGAGACTCATTGATCGTCATTCTAGCAGATGGGACGGCTTTGTTCAAGGCTTCAGTTGACGGATCAATCTCTCGATCAGCTGCTCTGCCACGGAACGTGCCTTTTGTTCCAATTCCTTGTAGCCGTAAACGGTTCGCTCGTACATTTCCGTCAAGTAACGCAAGTCTTGCCGCTTGTCGGCTGGAATCGTGATTCTGCCTACATACTCCCGGAGAGTCTCACCCGATTGCCGACGTGAGTAGACACTTTCCATCACGCGAAGCAACCAGTTGAAACGATCCTGGTACTTGTTTCCTTTATGTTGATCAATCTGTCTTCGGAGCCACCATAGTTGAATGTCTTTTCTCCTCCTCCAAGCCATGAAGCCCGCAACGGCTGCCACAACCACCAGCCCCGCATTGACTTGCCACGGAATCGAAAAGCTTTTCCCAGGGACGGCATCTCCCTCTTCCAGCTCATTGAAGCGCCCGTCTCCTCTGTCTGGCGAAGTCTGGTTGCCCAGATCCGGCACAGGGATCGGCAATTGCGGTTGGGAGGTTTGCAAATCGTAGTTGAATCGCACTGGCGAGATAAAGGTGCTGGTCGCTTCAAAAGGAATCCACCCGTGACCCGGGAAGTACACCTCTACCCACGAGTGGGCATCTTTGTTGCGAATTTCCATGATGTCGCGGTTTTGATCGTCGCTGCCTACTCTCTCCCCCGGAGCGAAGCCTTTTACCCAGCGCGTCGGGATGTCCAGAGAGCGCAACATAACCGCCATGGAGGTGGAGAAATGATCGCAGTACCCTCTCATGCTGTCAAAGAGAAAATGGTCGACAAAATCTTGACCCTCCGCAGCTACAGGCACATCTTTCGTTTCATACTTATATTTTCCACTCGATCGCAAGTAATTCTCGATCGCCCGGACTTTTTCGTACGGGGTCTTGGCATTTTGCGTAATCGACTTCGCCAGCTCTTTTACACGCGGCGGCAAAGTTGCCGGAAGCTGCAAGTACCGCTCTTTGATCTCTTCCGGATAGTCGGTTCCCGCTTCGGTCACTGCCTTTTCGCTGACAACCGGAACCTCTGCATTCACCTTGTACTGGTTGAGCTTGAGCAGCAATGTGTTAGGAGCGTATTCCGTTTTGCCATTTTGCGATCTGGGCTGGATCAGGTTGATTTTGCCTGCCCGCACCTCTAGCTGTTGGTTCAACTGATCGTACACGACAGTAGCATTCGGCGGAGCGTAATTGCTCACCTTGTTCAATTGCCCCGGATAAAAGACAGTGGCAAACTGCTGCGGTCCTTTAAATTCCAGCGTTGCTTCTACCTTTTTCATTTCGAACCCGTGGAACAGTTCATTTTTCCACTCGTAGTTTTGCGGGTCGAGAATCGCCGTGTAATCGCGTTCCCCTTTCTCCCAGCCTACACCTGTATACAGGTCTTTGGAGTCGCCGCGCCAATAGCTGCGCTCGTTCGTTGTCGCAATGAACACCAGCGTATTGTCTTGCAGAAAAGGTCCGCCCAACCGCTCGTCGTTGTTGTCGTAACCAACTTTTTTCATGACCGCTGTCGGCGTCTCGTTCCCGTTGCCCATCAGAAAAGCAATCGGATCAGGCCAGCTCGCTGCTTTCTTCGGAGCGGCATAGCCGATGCCTACGCTCACGAGAATGATCAGGAGAGAAGCCATCAGAGAACCGAAGAGAAGTCGGCTCCTTTTTTCTGCCACGGTAGCCATGTTGGTCATCTTCATCAAATGACTGACAGCCAGGAGCAAGAACCCGAAAATGAGCGTCCGCACAATCCCCTCGCTGGCGTCATACGGCAAGAACGTATCAAGGACAGCCAAATACAGCTCTGTCAAAAAGACGAACCATAAGCCTTGCCGCTGCTCCAGTACCAAGTACGTCAGCATCGTGATCAAAACGATCAGCATCAGGTCAAACAAGGCATTTCGCGACAAGATGGACATCGCTGCCCAATCCTGCTGAAAAGCCAACGGGAGGTCATGAACTATCTGCCCGTACAACTCCGCCAGCCAATCCGTCGCAAACAGCGGTGTGTCGAACAAAGAAGCATGCAAAAGCCACAGCAGGCCCAGCATTTTGATCGGTATTGTAATCCAGCGATACGGTATGGCTACGTCGATAATCAGCACTCCGGCCACGATCGCATAAAAAGGCCAAAGGATGCCTGTATCTGTCAGCTCCTGCAAAGGCAATAGCCACTCTCTTAGCATCAGGAACAGAAAAAGGGCCGAGACCCATTGCCATACCGTTGGACGTTTCCACACGCTCATGAGTCTAAGCACCTCCTATCCGCTTCCACTCTTGTTCATCGACGTGGATAGACGTACACGATACTTTGCTTCCGCCGAGCAGTTGCAGCATTCGTCTGCGCTCCTGGGAAATGGTGGCTTCCGCATGTACGTAGAACAATTGCACTCTTCTTCCTTTTTGCGACAACGCAATCAGTCGATTGACCAGGTCTTTGTCTACTCGCGGTGTGACGATAATCAGCGTTACACCTTGTTGCTGTTCCAGCGCTTCTCGCCCTACAACCCGTGCGAACGACTCGCTTCCTTGCGGCATGACTCGCGCCAACTGATCAAACACACGCAGGAAGTGGGCATGGGACAGCGCCGGAGCAATCGAGATGCGTTCCTTTTGCCTGTACACCAGCCCGTAGTGATACTGGTTCCGGTTGGCATACGCGATCAGGCTTGCACTTAGCTTTACCGCCGTTTCGAAAAGCTGGGCTGGCTGGCCCTCGTAGCTTTCCTTTTCTACATCAAGGAAAAAGACAGCCTGATTCATCGCCTGATGCTCAAATTCCTTTGTTTTTAAGCCAGTCCCTCTGGCAGATGCACGCCAATGAATCTGGCTCAGACGGTCACCGCGCTGATAATCGCGTACGCCCCTTACCGCAGCGACGTCGTCGGAGCGCTTGTGTGACACGTGGACATTCCCGCTGAAGCTGCCATCGCCCAAAGCCCAATGCGTCAATTCCTTATAGCGTGGATAGACGAGAAACTCCTGGGGGAATGAAAACACTTTCCGCCTTTCGCAAAATCCGAAAAAATCTCCTCCGCTGACAACACACTGATCCAGCGTGTAAAAACCGCGTGGCAGACTGGGAATGACGTAGCGAAACTCCATCTCTTTTTTAAACCAAGGAAAAATCAGCTGTCTGTGCGGCTCATACACGCCTGCGAGACGCTCCGGCAACGGCTCCACAACCATATGCCACCCGAGCGGAAACCGGATTCTCCGGCGCAGACGAACCGTCACAACGACGTCCTCGCCGTCCTGCAAACGGTTGCGATCGATGTGGCGTTCTACTTCCAGCGTAGAGAACATGAGAAAATACGCCAGAGCCTCATATACCAGAAACACCAGACTGCTGTAAAAAAGAAACCAGCTGGAAAAACCGCCCTGAAATTTGGCGAAAACATAGGTGATCACCACAAGCAGGACCGCTTTGAGCTTACCCCATCTTTGCTGTCTCATTCGCAGTCACCGCCTCAGCTCACCGGCACTCGGGTTTCGGTCAAGATCACGGTCAGTACCCGATCAACGGTTGCTCCTTCCAGACGTGCTTCCGGCTTCACGATCATCCGATGGGCGAATACTAACGGCACCAGTTCTTTGACATCATCCGGGATAACGTAATCTCTGCCGCGTACAAATGCAAGTGCCTGCACCGCTTTATACAAGGCAAGTGACCCGCGTGGACTTACACCAAGGTAAATATGGTGGTGTTCACGTGTACGGTGGCAAAGCCGCACAATGTATTCTTTTACCCCTTCCGACACCTTGATCGCAGCAACTTCTTTCTGGAGCTGCGTCAAGTCTGCTGCCGACAAGACAGGCTCAAGCTCTGTGAGCGGATTCACATCTGAGAATCTCGACAACATCCGCATTTCTTCATCTACAGTCGGATATCCCAAGCGTAATTGCATCAGAAAACGGTCCAACTGTGCTTCCGGCAGTGGAAACGTTCCTTCGTATTCCAGCGGGTTTTGCGTCGCCATCACAAAAAACGGGTTGGCCAACCGATACGTTGTGCCGTCTACGGTGACTGAGCGCTCTTCCATTGCTTCCAAAAGAGCTGACTGTGTCTTTGGCGATGTCCGGTTGATTTCATCCGCCAAAATCACGTTTGCAAACAACGGTCCTTGCCGAAATTCAAACTCCATCGTTTGCTGGTTGAAGATAGCTACCCCAGTCACGTCGGTCGGCAGCAAATCGGGCGTGAATTGGATACGCTTGAACTCGCCCCCGATCGATTTGGCCAGAGCGCGTACGAGCATCGTCTTTCCGACACCCGGCACGTCCTCCAAAAGAACATGCCCATTCGCCAAAATCGCTGCGACCATCATCTCGATTACCGAACGTTTTCCAATCAAAACTTTTTCTATATTATCGATCAGTTTAGCAATTGCAGGATGCATTTGGTCCAATTTAATTGGGTTCACGTTGATACATCTCCTGTTCCATCTTATTCTTCCATCACGCATGTAACAAACTCTCGTTGTCACCTGTTTTCCCTTGTATCACCTGTATTGTTGATGTTGAAAATACAGTGTAATTCTAAAGTAATAGATGGAATTGGGAGATACAAGGAAAACTTACTTAAAATTTGTAAGAATGCAGCCGAGGTTATGCAAAAAAGAGTAGGAATTGATCCTACTCTACGGTTTCATATGAAGTAATGGCGTGCCCTGAGAGATTCGAACTCCCGACCTTTTGATTCGTAGTCAAACGCTCTATCCAGCTGAGCTAAGGGCACTTAATTGTAAGAGTCAACCTGAAACGGTTGAATAATGATGGAGCGGACGACGGGTCTCGCTTCTACTGGCACCACTTCGTCGATTTGCTACCCGACAAGCCAGATCTGAAGTGCCCGTGACACTCTTCTTTAATGCTCTTCAAGGGTAAACCCGGAACGGGTGAGAGACCCGAGAACATCTATGGAGCGGACGACGGGTCTCGAACCCGCGACCTTCGCCTTGGCAAGGCGACGCTCTACCAATTGAGCTACGTCCGCATGTACATGAACAAAGGTTTGCTCTGGCTGCAAATCCTTTTTCTTATAAGGTGCGGGTGAAGGGACTTGAACCCCCACGGTCTCCCGCCAGAACCTAAATCTGGTGCGTCTGCCATTCCGCCACACCCGCAAGATAAAACAGAAAAGCGCATCGATATTTCTATCGTGCTACTCGACTCTTGATTGTAAAAACTGGTGAGCCATGAAGGACTCGAACCTTCGACCCTCTGATTAAAAGTCAGATGCTCTACCAACTGAGCTAATGGCTCGCAAATGGCTGGGGTACTAGGATTTGAACCTAGGAATGACGGAGTCAAAGTCCGTTGCCTTACCGCTTGGCTATACCCCAATGGTGGTGCCGGCAATAGGACTTGAACCCACAACCCCCTGATTACAAGTCAGGTGCTCTACCAATTGAGCTATACCGGCAAGATATGTTACTAATGGTGGCTCGGGACGGAATCGAACCGCCGACACGAGGATTTTCAGTCCTCTGCTCTACCGACTGAGCTACCGAGCCATAATGATTTTTATCTTATGCCATTCTTTTATTCAAAAAATGGCGGAGCTGACGGGACTCGAACCCGCGACCTCCGGTGTGACAGACCGGCGTGAACTCCAACTTCACCACAGCTCCATGTTTGGTTGCACCCAAGGGTACTTCCATTCCATCAAGGAAAATTTGGTTGCGGGAGCAGGATTTGAACCT
>NZ_JBBOBQ010000001.1:380000-552500 GCF_038000275.1 Brevibacillus sp. FSL K6-0770 | reverse complement strand
GCGATCGAAATCGGAAGTAGTATCTTCGATTTGTTGACGGATTTGCGCTACGCGGCTTTCGATAGCTGCCTTGTCGCCAGCACCTTCAACAACAGTTGTGTTTTCTTTGGTAACCACGATTTTGCCAGCGCGGCCCAGTTGCTCCAGCTTGGTGGATTTCAGATCCAGACCGAGCTCTTCTGTGATCACTTCGCCACCAGTCAAAGCAGCGATGTCTTGCAACATAGCTTTGCGGCGATCGCCGAAGCCAGGAGCTTTTACTGCTACAGCTGTGAAGGTACCACGCAGTTTGTTCACTACGAGAGTAGCCAGCGCTTCGCCTTCAACATCTTCAGCGATGATCAGGAGTGGTTTGCCGCTTTGTACTACTTGCTCCAGTACAGGCAGAACTTCCTGGATGTTGGAGATTTTTTTGTCAGTGATCAGGATGTAAGGGTTGTTCAGAACCGCTTCCATCTTGTCAGTGTCAGTGATCATGTAAGGGGAAGCGTAGCCGCGGTCAAATTGCATACCTTCTACTACTTCCAGTTCCGTTACGAAACCTTTGGATTCTTCAACGGTGATTACGCCGTCTTTACCCACTTTTTCCATAGCTTCAGCGATCAGGTTACCAACTTCTTGATCGTCAGCGGAAATCGCAGCTACTTGTGCGATAGAAGATTTGTTTTCAACTGGTTTCGCGATGGATTTGATTTCTTCCACAGCAGCGCGAACAGCTTTTTCCATACCGCGACGGATTACCATCGGGTTAGCGCCAGCTGTTACGTTTTTCAAACCTTCACGGATCATAGCTGCAGCCAGAACAGTTGCAGTGGTTGTACCGTCACCCGCGATGTCGTTTGTTTTGGTAGCAACTTCTTTAACCAGTTGCGCACCCATGTTTTCGTAAGCGTCTTCCAGCTCGATTTCTTTCGCGATGGTTACGCCGTCGTTTGTAATGAGTGGAGAACCGAATTTTTTCTCCAGAACCACGTTACGGCCTTTTGGACCGAGGGTTACTTTAACCGCATTTGCCAAAGTTTCCACACCGCGGAGCATGGAGCGGCGAGCGTCTTCAGAGAATTTGACTTGTTTTGCCATCTAATCTCTACCTCCTGATATGTGTTTTGTCGTTCGACTTCCTATGTCAAGAGCCTTAACCGATGATCGCGAGGATATCGGATTCGCGCAGCACGAGGTATTCTTTATTGTCTACCTTAACTTCAGTACCAGCGTATTTGGAGAAGATTACTTTATCGCCTTCTTTTACTTCCAGAGCGATGCGCTCGCCGTTGTCAGCAACACGGCCAGAACCAACTGCGATTACTCGGCCTTCTTGCGGTTTTTCCTTTGCAGAATCAGGCAAAACGATACCGCTTGCAGTCGTTTCGTCTTTGGAGATAGCTTCGATTACCACACGGTCACCCAATGGCTTAAGCACTAAAAACACCCTCCTCAAAAAATGTAGGTAAACAAAGTTTCTGTTGTTAGCACTCATAACAGTTGAGTGCTAACACCCAATTCCTATAATAATGAATCGCTATGTACTTTGCAAGTAGTTTCCCTCATTTTTTCCCAACCGCTCGTCTCGATTTGCCGTTCTTCTACTAGATGACTTTTTCTAGCAGACGGTTCTAGCAATCAGTCTGTCTCATATAAATCAAACATACGATCAGACAAGCCTGCCAAGGAGGGAAATGTTCCATGCAAAAATGGCTCTGGATCGGCTTGATTGCCCTCGGTGTGCTGGGGATCAGCCGTTTGTTCTCATCGGACACCACTTCCTTTATACGGGTAAATATCTACCCTGCCGACATCTACTGGGACGGACGCAAAATCGCCACAGGCAATGCGCAAGGGTATTATGTAGAGAGAGGCCAGGAGTTGCCCGCTTCCCTGGAATATCGCGGAACGCTTTACGTCCCTCTTTCCATGATCGGGCGGCATCTCAACAAACCTGTCGGCTGGGACGAATCCTCGCATTTTGCCTGGGTCGGTCAGCCTCCGACAGTCCCGACCGAGCTGTCGTCAGAGGTCAGCAGCTCCCCTGCTCCATCGTCTCCCAAAGCGGAGGACGCCATACCCGCTACCGCACCAGCTCAAAACGCTCCGGCAAAAACGGCCGATTCGGGAGATGCTTCAATGAAATCATCTGCTACGCTTTTTGGCATGACAATCGGCATGTCCTCCGATGAGGTCAAAAAGCTGTTGGGCGAACCGGCTCGCAAAGACCCGAGCAGTCTCGGCTATGAATGGTGGGTGTACAATCGCGATCCGGCCAAGTTCGTGCAGGTGGGCATCGCAAGCGGCAAAGTCGTCGATCTCTACTCTCTCGCCCCGGATGCAGCACTTGGCAACATCGGCGTGGGCAGCAGCCTGCAAGCATTGGAGCGCCAGTACCCTCTGCAAAATACAATCACCTTTTCCTATATGGGAGCGAACATCCAGATCACCAATCAAAAGCAGCAGCGCCCGCTCGTCATGAAAGACGGAGTCCCGCACATTTTTTATTTGGACAAGCAAAATGGCAACAAAGTGACCGGGTTGCGCATGATCGACACGCAAATGCTTTTGCGCGGCGGATTTTACGAGACGAAATGGTCCTACCAAGGGCAAGCGCCTGACTTCGATCCTCCAGTCCTGAATGTAGGCCAACGGGAACAAGTCAACCTCGCCAACGAGCGACAGACCATCGATCTCGTCAACGTCACCCGCTACCGCTACAAACTGCCTCCCCTGCAATGGAACGAGGAAGCCGCCCAGGTCGCCAGAGGGCACAGCCTTGATATGGAAACAAACGATTACTTCGACCACATCTCCCCGACGACCGGAAGCAGTCCTTTTGACCGTCTGAAGCAAGCGAATATCACCTACAGCATGGCGGGGGAAAATATTGCGGCAGGTTACCCCGACGCCATTGAAGCGCACGAAAGCTGGATGAACAGTCCCGGGCACAGGAAAAACATCCTGGAAAAGGACTTCACCCAGCTAGGTGTCGGGGTCATCACTGATTATTTCACCCAAGCGTTCCTTACTCCCAACAAGTGATCCTTCCTCAGCGCAATTGAACGTTCGCCCGCAACTGATCCACCGCGCCTGTAAACTCGACCACGACCGTCTCGTACTCTTTCGTGTGCAAAATCAGCCAGGGACGTCTTCCGCCTTTTTTGGGCATGATGACGAACATCTCGGCAATGTCGGTATCCAAACTAGCCGAGGCAAGCTTCAACCGCTTGGGAGGAGCCAACGGTATTTTCACAATCATCACATGGTCCAAAGACGGGTTCAGTTCCTGCACTCGCCCACTCACTGTCGCAAGCAGCTGCTCCGCTTCTTTTTGAAACACGTCTGAATTGGCAAACGTGGCGACAACCTGCTGCTTGTCGGAATCGAACAACTCTACCTGCTCTGCACCAACTGCGGAACCGGACGAAAAGAACAGAGTCAAACATAAAATCAGCCACATGGTTTGCAAGCACCTCCCTTATTAACTTTTCTAGTATCTCCCACCTGTTTGCAAAGTCATGCCAACCGCTTGGCAATAAAAAAAGACCCGCTGCTATCCATTCCATAGCACGGGTCTTCTTTCGTATAAGTTATCGTACCAGCTCGTCCGTTTCGTAGCTGCCGTATTCTTTTTCCCACTCGGCTTCTTCGCGCAGCTGCTTGCGGTACACGATGCGCGACAGCCAAATGCTCATCTCGTACAGCAGCAAAAGCGGAATCGTCACCATGATGTCGCTGACAATCTCAGGTGGCGTCAGCGTAATCCCGACTACAGCCAGTCCGAAATAGGCCAACCGTCTTACTTTTGCCAACCTCATCGGGTTGAGGATGCGCAGACGGGTGAGGAACATCACGATGATCGGCAGTTGGAACAAAATGCCGAACGGGATGACCATGTTGAACAGGAAGCCAAAATACTCGGCGATTCCGTAATTGGGGTCAGCCCCGATCGTCGCAGTCATGCCGGTCATGAACTGCATGATCATCGGAAATACGACGTAATAACCAAACAAAATGCCTACGATAAAAAGCAAACAGGCCGCCGGAATAAAGTAAAGCGAACCGCGTCGCTCACGTTCCTCCAAACCTGGCGAAACGAAGCGCCAAAGATGGAACAAGGCGACAGGCAGCGCCGCCACCGCACCAATCAAAAAGGCAAACTGCATGTACACGCGAAGAGCATCGGATGGATGCAGGGAAATAATCGGCACTCCATCGGCAATCGGCTCTTGCTTCAAGTATTCAATCAACGGACCGGCAAAGTAAAAACCGGCTATCAGCGCGACGACAAACACCGCCAGCACCCATATGATGCGCCTGCGCAACTCCGTCAGGTGTTCAACCACTGTCATTTCACGATCTCTCATGGCAACCACCTTACCTGATTATGCCTTCTGCTGCTCTTTCTCCATCTGAAGGCGTTCCAATTCCAGCTTTTCACGAATTTCCTTTTCCAAGCGCTCGCGCTCCAGACGTTCGCGAACTTCACGCTCGATTTTTTCACGATCAAAAGCGTCCTTCTCGGTCACGACTGCCGCTTTCGCCGGAGCTTCTTTGGCAGCCAGCTCCTTTTTCTTCGCTTCGTCGTCCTCATCGTCATCGCTAGTCAAACTGCGCGTAGCGTTTTTAAACTCTTTCAGCGTGTGTCCCACGGCGCGTCCAAGCTCCGGGAGTTTTTTCGGGCCGAACAGCACCAACGCCAACACGAGAATCAGAATCAATCCAGGAATCCCAATCGAACTCATTTTCTTCACTCCTTTTTCCTGTTATTTGCCAGTCTAACCAGCTAACACTTCCGTAAACCGCCATAACCGAGTCTCGTCATGTCAGAAGCAACAATTCGTTCTCCTGCAAGAATCCGCGGCAAAAACACATCAAATGAAGTGAACGGCTCATGCATCACAGCTCCAGGAAGGCCGAGAATTGGAACTTCCCCTTTATAGGCAACCATCAGCATGGAGCCAGGCAGCATCGGCGTTCCGTATCGAACCACTTCCGCTCCTACACCTGCGATCGCTCCCGGCGTCCTGTCATCCGGATCGACGGACATACCGCCCGTGACGAGCACCAGATCGACGCCTTCGTCGAGGAACGAGTGAATTTGCTGTTCAATCGCTTCCTTGTCGTCAGGAGCAAAACGTTGGTCCACAACAGTAGAGCCGAGCGCTTCCACTTTGTTCCGAATCACCGGGCCGAACTTGTCAGCAATTTTGCCGGAAAATACTTCCCCTCCGGTCGTAACGAGACCGACTCGCTTCTCCTCAAACGACTTCACCTGAATAATCGGGCCGTCAAACTGCTTGACCAACTGTTCCAGTTCAATGATGCGCGTCTCCTCGATGATCAGGGGAATAATTCTCGTGGCAGCCAAAGTATGCCCCGGATGCACGATTTGATCACCGTACATGGTGGAAAAGGCAATTCCCTCCAGCGTGTTCAAGGCATGCACCGCTTCTTCGTTGATCTTGGCAAGGCCAGTCCGCGATGCTTTCATCGATACTTTGCCCTCGTACGGAGGCGTCAGCGTCAAGCCTTGCCCGGATACGGCCTTGGCAATCCGAATGCCTGCCTCTTCTTCATGAATGAAGCCCTCAGGCATCTCCAGCACGTAAATGTGCTCCTTGCCGATGGACAAAAGCGGCTCAATATCCGCTTCGGTCACGACATGTCCTTTTTTAAACAGGCGGCCTTTAAACTCGCCAGGCAAAATTTGCGTCATGTCGTGCGGCAGCATCATGCCGATGGCTTCCCGCACTGGAACTTCCCGCATTTTCGGTTTTTCTACCAACCCAATCCTCCCCAATCTTCGTTGGCTTCCCCTGTTCCTTGCAAAATGTGCAAAGCGTCCGCGAGCATGTCGCCGATCGCATTAAAACAGATTTCGACCCCTTTAGGGTTTCCAGGGAGGTTAATGATGAGCGAGTTGCCGCGCGTACCCGCAACAGCGCGCGTCAGCATCGCACGGCGGGATTGCTGCAAGCCGGCACGGCGCATTTCTTCCGCCAGCCCCGGTACAGGCCGGTCGATGACCCATTCTGTCACTTCCGGCGTAACATCGCGCGGGCTGAGCCCTGTCCCGCCAGTGACGATCAGCAGGTCGCATTTTTCACGATCCACCAGCTCAATCATATGCTCCTGCAAGTCTTCCATATCATCAGTAACGGCACGGTAGACAGCAACATCTACGTCCAGCCAATCCCTTGTCAGATTGCGGATGATGGGAATCCGATCATCTGCCCGATCTCCTCTGGCAATCGAATCACTCGCCGAGATAACGCCTACCTTCCATTTACCCACAGTTCATTCCTCCGTTTTCTCATTCGTTCATATTGTACACTTTTTTGTCCATAGTGTAGAGAGAATAGCGCGAAAAAGGAAGCGCCTGACACAAAACCTTCACGATTGAAAATAGCCTTTTTCCGTTACAATCCCGTCAAGCCGGATGTCGTGAGGCTCCAGCGGGACATGCTCCACGACCTGCATGGAGAAGCCAACCCCTACTAAAAACGGCAGTCTGTCCAGTCCAGCCAAAAAGCGATCGTAAAACCCGCCGCCGTAGCCCATTCTGCCGCCATGCCTGTCAAAAGCGACACCTGGCACAACTACGGCCTCCAACAGTGACACATCCGCTTCCTCTGCCTTTTCCGGGTCCGGCTCCATAATTCCGTACACGCCCTGCTTCAACATGTGTTCTCCGGTAAATCGGTAAGGGATTAATCGGCGCTGCTCGATCAAAGCAAGCGGCAGCCAAACTTCCTGGCCTCTGTTCATCGCTTCCCGAATGAAAGGCAAGATGTCTACTTCGTCGCCAAACGGATGAAAGGCAAAAATCGCCCTGGCACTGGCAATCCGCTCATTCTCCAGAAGGTGACGGCATATGTGCGCAGAATACTGCTCTCGCTCACTTGCCGGAAGCGCTTTTCGCCTCTCCAAAATATGGCTTCGCAGCTGCTTTTTATTCGTTTTTTGGTCCATGGCGGCTTGTCCCCTCTCCTTTCGCACAAGGACCGCGTCCTGAAGGCTTGTCCCGTGCGCTCTCTCTAGGCTACACTTGCATTACTATATAAAGAGGTGAATCAGATGATTTTGCTACAGGCTGAACATATAGAAAAAACGTATGGCATCGAAACCATTCTACAGGACATCTCTCTGCAAATACAAACAGGAGAACGGGTCGGACTGGTCGGCGTAAACGGCGCGGGCAAATCTACCCTGATGAAAATACTTGCGGGCGAGTTGAGCTATGACAGCGGGCTGGTTCGCATCCCGAAAGACGTAACGGTCGGTTACCTGGCCCAAAATGGCGGCCTCGAATCGGAACGATGTATTTGGGATGAGCTGCTGAGCGTGTTCGACCACTTGCGGGCGGAGGAAAAAGAATTGCGCGAGCTGGAAGCCAAAATGGGCGACCCGGCCGTGCTGGCAGATGAAAAACGATACCAGCAAATTTTGGAGAACTACTCGCTGCGCTCGGAAGCTTTCAAGGAAAAAGGCGGTTACAGCTACGAAGGGGCCATTCGCGGCGTCCTGCACGGCTTGCGCTTCGCGGACATGGACTACCAGACTCCGATCAAGACATTGAGCGGCGGGCAGAAAACGCGGCTGGCGCTTGCCAAGCTGCTGCTGCAATCTCCGACGATTTTGCTATTGGACGAGCCGACCAACTACCTCGATATCGAGACGCTCACCTGGCTGGAAACGTATTTGCAAAACTATCAGGGAGCGATCCTGGTCGTATCCCATGACCGCTACTTCCTCGACAAGCTGGTGACTGTCGTCTACGAAATCGAACGGACTCGCGCTACGCGCTATGTCGGCAACTACAGCCGCTTCCTCGATGAAAAGGCTGCCCGGCTGGAGCAGGATTTGAAGCGGTTCGAGAAGCAGCAGGAGGAAATCGCCAAGCTGGAAGATTTCATCGCCCGCAACATCGCTCGCGCCACGACAACCAAACGGGCGCAGAGCAGACGCAAAACATTGGAGAAAATGGACCGTCTGGACAAGCCAATCATGAACAACAAGTCGG
The DNA here is from genome assembly GCF_038000275.1 of Brevibacillus sp. FSL K6-0770. NCBI lineage: Bacteria > Bacillati > Bacillota > Bacilli > Caryophanales > Paenibacillaceae > Brevibacillus > Brevibacillus sp. FSL K6-0770. The sequence continues at coordinate 544,489 of NZ_JBBOBQ010000001.1, read as the reverse complement.
TGAATTTTTCCTTTGAAGTAGCCAAAATGAGCGGAACCATCGTCATGAAAGCGAGCAACCTGTCTGTCGGCTACCCGGATGCCGTTCTCTCCCGCGGCTTGACTTTTGAAATCGAGCGCGAGGAACGCGTCGCACTGGTCGGGCCAAACGGGATCGGCAAATCTACTTTGCTGAAAACGATTGTCGGACAGTTGCAAGCTCTTGCCGGAGACGTACACTTCGGAAGCAACGTCACAATCGGCTACTACGACCAGGAACACCGCAACCTGAACGAGCGCAACACTGTGCTGGGGGAAATCTGGGACGAGTATCCGAACATGCTGGAAAAAGACGTGCGGACGCTGCTCGGCAATTTCTTGTTCAGCGGCGACGATGTCCAAAAGAAAATCAGCGATCTGTCAGGCGGCGAGCGCGCGCGTGTCTCCCTGGCCAAACTGATGCTGAAGCAAGCCAACTTCCTCATTTTCGACGAGCCGACGAACCATCTGGACATTTTCAGCAAAGAAGTGCTGGAAAACGCGCTCTACGACTATCCGGGCACTATTTTGTTCGTCTCCCATGACCGCTACTTCCTGAACAAAATCGCCAGCCGCGTGCTGGAGCTGACAGGCAATGGCGTGACAAGCTATCTGGGCAACTACGACTACTACGTGGAAAAGAAGCAGGAACTGGAGGAGCTGGCCGCCGAGCAAGCCGCGCAGCCAGCGAAAAAGCAGGGAACGACTACAGCCGCCCAGGCGGAAAAATCGTCCTACGAGCTGGACAAAGAAGCAAAACGGCGCGAGCGCCAGCGCCAGCGCCGTCTGGAAGAGATTGAGGCAACGATCCAAAAGCGGGAAGCCGATATCGTCAAGTGGGAGGAAGAACTGTGCCTCCCGGAAATCTACAGCGATCATATGCAGGCCAAAGAGCGCAACGATCTGATCCAGGCCGCCAAACAGGAGCTGGAGCAGCTGTATGATGAGTGGAGCTCGCTGTCCGAGGAATAAGCGAGGCAAACGCTCCGTCTACGTGGAGCAGCGCTTTTGCTCAGGCTCCTCCAAAGCCGCGTAAAGCGCTGGAACGATCAGAAACGAAATGCAGGTCGCAGCCGTCACGATCCCGGAGTCGTTCAGCGCAAGACCTGCGAGCGATCCGGCGATGACTCCGGCGAAGCCTTTTACCAAATAAGGCGTGTCTTGCGCCAGATGCCGGAGAAAGCGGTCATTTTTCAAAGAGAGCACGCCCAGTGCAATGAGCGAGACGGCGAAGACTTTGCTCCAGATCGAGACGCGAATCAGCCGCACGTTCATCGCCAGCTTTCGCTCAATCATCTGTCCGACCTCGCCCCATTCACCTGCGAGTATTTGCTGCGAGACTCTCCCTACATGGGTGAGCGGCTGGTCGGACAACAGACTCGTCGCCATCAACCCGATTACCCCGAGAACGAGGCCGCCTGTTAACAGCAGGAGGCCTTTTTTTCCGATTCGCAGGTCATGCAGCCGGGCAAACGCGACAAAAAGCCCGATCAAGCCTGCCAGAAAGCCGCCCGCATCTGTCCCCAGGTTCGGCGCGACCATGTAGTAGAGCACAACCGCACAGACGAGCAAGGAACCGCCGGGCAGTGCCAAGCCAGCCACAGGGAGCACTCTCGTCCGCTCCCGATACAGCTGGTACAAGGAAGCGACAAGCATGACCGTTCCTCCGATGATCACTCCCTCGTATTCATTGCCCAATCCGTAAAACCGCGCCCCGATCACCGGATCATAGCCGAGAAAAGACTGCCGCATCAACGTTGCTCCCGTCCACCCGTCGAGACATACAACTGCCACCGTGACCGCACTGACACCCAGCGTTATTTTTGCGAGCGATTGATTCTCCTGCCAAAAGGCAATCGCCAGAGCAGCCATGATCAATACTCCCAGTATCAGCGAGCCGTGCACCTTCCAATCCAGCGCCGCTTCCAGCAAAAGCAACGCAGGGAACCAGAGCAACGCCAGAAGCGCCAGGCGAACTCCTCTGCGCACGCGCGACAGCCCCACTCCTTCTCTTATTCTCCCCCACATCCACAGCAGCGCTGCGCAGCCTACCGTCACAATTTGCAGCATCACGTAAGTGTACAGGACAGACGGCCTTGTCGCGTACGTATGATGAATCTGTTCCACTTGGCTGAGCAGTTGCGACAGGTCGCCTTCTGTCCGGTAAATGGAATGACCCGTCAACCCTTTAGGGACAGGCACGTCCAGCCAGGTCAGCACTGTCGGCAACACATCCAGCCCGCTCACGAGACCGTTCTGGCGCGTCGTTGCAGAAGTCAGCAGCCCGGAAGACTGATCCGACCACAGCAAAAGCGGCGAGAGCAGCGCCTTGTCTTTTGCCGCCACGGAATTGACGGCGGGCGATACCAGCATGATCATCTGGTTAGCTCTGCGCTCGGCAAGCAACTGGTCGAGAAACTGCGCCAAATCGTTCTGGACGCGCTGATATTGTCTCGCAAACTGCCCCGGCTCCATGTCCGGCCCCAGCTGATACAGGCGGGACAAATCAGAAAGCTGTACCGCAATCAACCCGGATGAACGGTCTGCGCGAATCCAATCGAGCAAGTAGGCCGTATTCGTTTTCACTCCGTACGGGTATCCTCTGACAGACAGCGAGTTTGCTTCCGATACGTCTCCGGCAGGAACTCTCCCTTCCTGATCCATGGCGAACAGCACAGCCTGCCTTTGCCTGGTTTCCTCAAAGTCTCCATTGCCGTAGGAGGCGATCCGAATCTTGTGTGCTGCCAGTGTCGTGCCCAACAGTCCAAGGCGGGAAGTATACGGCTTGTCGCGGTTGTCCTCATGCAGACGGAATATACCGGGAAAAAGGATCGCTGAGCGCGCCAAGTCGTGCGCCCGATAGCCTCCCAACTCCTGCATCCGCTCGCCTGCCGTCTCGCGCGGCGAAAAAATTTCCGCAGAGTGATAGGCTGTGCCGCTTCGCTCTGTGTACAGAGCCTGTCCTCCGCTCCCCATCAGCAAGTAGCCATTCGCAGCCGTTCGCGGCCCTGGCGTGCGCAAAGAAAGAGCTGCTGCCCCCGCTTGGCTGATCCACTTATCCACAAGCGGCAAGCTTTTGAGCTTTTCCAGATCGGCAAAAGACATCCCTTCCACAAACAACAGGATGACTTGCGGTTTTTCTTGAACTGCCAGCGTTTTTCCGGGATTTGTATGCGCAAACAATATCAGGATGAGCAAAAAGAGCAGCACGATTTTGGACTTCATCGGGTTCCTCCTGTTGATAACCGGAAATTTTTATCCACATATTCCACAAAATAATCCACAGGCTATACGTGAATTTCCCGGTCATTTTCTCGTGTTATCACCAGTATTCACAGGGGGCTGTGAGAACAACCCGGAAAGTTATCCTGAACTTGTGGATAATGTCGAAAAAGCTCGATTTCTGGGAGTACGAGGGACGAAAAAAGCCCATTCCCGGGAATGGACTTTTCGTTTTAAATCGTTTACTGTTCGTTTTCATTCAGCGACAAACCAGGGACGCCGTTCAGATCGAGAGCGGCAAACTGCCCTTTTTCATACTTGATATAGCCTGCTGCCGCGATCATGGCAGCGTTGTCCGTGCAAAGCGAGAGAGGCGGGATGACAAGCGGGATTCCCTCAGACTCGCAACGTGCCTGCAAACGTTCCCGCAGGCCGCGGTTCGCAGCTACGCCGCCTGCCAAAAGCACTTGCTTCGCCTGGCAAGCGCGGACGGCGCGAATCGTTTTTTCCACCAGCACTTCGGTCACCGAGTCCTGGAAGCTCGCGGCCAAATTCGCGGGTTCAATCGTCTCTCCCCGTTGCGCTGCGTTGTGCAACGTGTTGAGCACGGCTGATTTCAGACCGCTAAAGCTGAAATCGTAGGAGTCCGGTTCCAGCCAGGAACGCGGCAACGGGACGTTCGGTTCCCCTTCATGCGCGAGTCGGTCAATGTGCGGTCCACCCGGATACGGCATGTTCAGCGCCCGCGCTACCTTGTCATACGCCTCTCCGGCAGCGTCGTCTCGCGTCTCGCCCAAAATTTCAAACTGTCCGTGCCCCTTCATCCAGACAAGCTCCGTATGACCGCCGGAAACAACGAGAGCGATCAACGGAAAGTCCATCTCCTCGACAAGCCGGTTGGCGTAAATATGTCCTGCGATATGATGGACACCGATAAGCGGGATTCCCCTTGCCAGCGAAATGGCTTTTGCCGCCGCTACCCCGACCAGCAGGGCGCCTACAAGACCGGGTCCATACGTTACCGCAATGGCGGAAATGTCCTCCAGCTTCTTGTCTGCCTCAGCCAAAGCTTGCTCAATGGTCAGCGTAATGTTCTCCACATGTCTGCGGGATGCGACCTCCGGCACCACGCCACCAAAGCGTTTGTGAATGTCTGCTTGTGAAGCGATGACATTGGACAGCACCTCGCGGCCATCGCGCACGACAGATGCCGATGTCTCGTCGCAGCTAGTCTCGATTCCTAAAATATACACGGGCGCGCCAGACTTTTTATGCGCCTCATATGCTTCTCGTACGCGCATCTCGTAGCGCGATGTAGTCGTCTTGTTCATTACAAAGTCACCCACATAATGATTGCGTCCTCATTGTTATCTGAATAGTATCTTTTGCGCACGCCATGCTCGCGAAAACCGAGCTTGGTGTACATGTTCCGCGCCACAAGGTTGGATGGACGGACTTCCAGCGTCATGCTTTTCGCGCCAAACATCCTCGCGACTCCCATCATTTTGATCATGAGACCCAGCCCGATTTTTTTCCCGCGGAACAATGGATGGACGGCCACATTGGTAATATGGGCCTCGTCGAGCACGATCCACATGCCGCAGTAAGCGACGATCCGGTTCTGGTGGACAACGACGACATAACGGGCGTTCGGGTTCTTCGTCAGCTCATTGACGAATGCGTCGTGCGGCCAAGGAGTGGAAAACGACAGTCGCTCCAATTCAGCCACAGCCCCGACATCCTGCATCGTCATGAAACGATATTCCAAATCGATTGGTTGGCTCATCCTTCTACTCCTTTACGGCCCCCGCCTGCTTTTGGGCAAGCCACTTCGCTTCGGCTTCCGCCAGTTGCAAATACTCGGGCACTAGCTCGTGCGCACTGCCCGCTTGCTGCAGTCGACGCAATGCCACGTATCCGATATGAGCGGCACGAGGGTGATTGGATGCGGGAGACGCAAAGCGGGCCTGCTCTCCCAGTTCTTGTGCAATCGCTTCCCGGTGAATCCGCACATCTTCGCCCAGAAAAAGAATCGGCTGTCCTTGAGCCATATCCCTGAGCTGGGGCAACCAGTCCTGGAGCAAGATGATTTTTTCATCCCCCTGCACGTCAACCGCGTCCAGACCGTTCGTGCGGTAGCAGCCTGTGTACACCTGTCCCCGGCGAGCGTCGAACAACGGTACGATCAACCCGGGAAAGCCCAAGGCATTCATAGCCACTACTTCCAGGCTGGACACGCCGATGACTGGCACGTTCAACGACCATGCCATGCTTTTGGCCGTAGCCACTCCAATGCGCACTCCCGTATAGGAGCCTGGTCCATTCGCTACTCCAAAGCCGCCAAGCTGCTCAGGAGAGGTTCCGGTCGCATCCAGCAACTCGCTTACGCAGTCCATCAGCCGAATCGAATGGTTTTTTTGCTGATTCGTCGTCATTTCGGCAAGGACGCGTTCTTCCTCCACCACCGCTACACTTAACACCAGATTGGATGTATCAATCGCCAGTACGCGCATCAAAATCAAACTCCTCACACAATTTCACGTAACGCTCTCCCTTGGGACACAGCTCGATGCTTCGCTCATCCTCGCCAGATGTTCGCAGGAAAACCGTCAGCCGATCCGCCGGCAAGTAATCCTCAAGCAAGGAGGCCCACTCGACGACACAGACTCCCTCGCCAAAAAAGTAATCGTCCAGCCCAAGCGAATCAGGATCATCCCCTACCCGGTAGACGTCCATATGATAAAGCGGCAAGCGCCCCTGATATTCTTTTATGATCGTAAACGTCGGACTGTTCACTACTTGGCGAACGCCAAGCCCTCGTGCAAGCCCTTGGGTAAACGTCGTCTTTCCGGCCCCCAGATCGCCTTCCAGCGCCAAAAAGTCACTCGGGGCCAGACACTGTGCCAGTTGCTCTGCAAAACGCTGCGTTTCCTGCGCGCCTGCAAGCTTCCAGATATAGCCCATTTTATCCACTCCTCGCTTACTCGCGCCGCTTGAAATGATTGTAGCCTGCTTTCGGCAGAGCCGTTCGGCTTTCGCCAGTCCGCAGCGACAGCTTGGGTGCAGCAGTCTGCTCGGCTTCCACCGCACCGATTACAGAGAACAGGATGCCCGCTGCCGCAAAACGTTCGCGGACGGCATCAACCTCGCTCGCTTCGATCGTTCCGACGAGCTGGTAGTCCTCTCCGCCGTAAAATGCCCACTCCACCGGGTCTTTTCCGAACTGCAAGGCGCAGGCCCGCGCCTCTTCTTCGATCGGGATCAGGGCAGCGTCTACACAAATGCTGACCGAGCTTGCCTCCGCGATTTCCCACAGTTCGGAAGCCAAGCCGTCACTGACATCGTTCAACGCCCCGCAGACACCGGATTCCAGGAGCAGACGCCCAGCTTTTACCTGAGCGACCGGGCGCTGGTGAGCTGCTATCAGTTTCGCCCAACGCCCTGACCATTCAGTCACAGACTGCTGTTCTTGCCGATCTTGTAGCAACACATGCAAACCGGCGGCAGAACTGCCCACATGTCCTGTTACAAAAACAGCTTGCCCCGCGCGGGCGTGCGAACGCCGAATGGCGCGTCCTTTTTCCACCTCGCCAAGCACGGTGACAGACAAGTGCAACGCATCCGGTGCGGATACCGTATCCCCGCCGATGACTTTCACGCCGTACATGTCACATGCCGCGTAAATTCCATCGTATATGCCCTGGCACTCTTCCGGCGTCCAGTGCGGTGCCACTGCGATGCTGACCAACGCATAGCGGGCGTATCCGCCCATCGCCGCGACGTCGCTTACATTGCTCGTAACGGCTTTGTAGCCGATGTCACTCGGCCGCATCGTTTCTTTTAAAAAGTGAACGGTCTCGACCATCGCGTCACAGCAGGCCACAATTTCCATCTCTGGCGAAGGAGAAAAAACGGCGGCATCATCCCCCAGCCCGACAGTCAAGCCGTCTCCTTCCTGTCCGTCCGAACGGCTCGTCCATTGCCGGATCAGGGAAAATTCGTCATGTGCCACCTCAAGCGCTCCTTTTTTGCATAGTCAGTCCATTATACCTCTCGTGTCAAAATGCACGCAAGAAAGCCGCGTCTCGCTTGCTACTTCAGTTCTCTCAGCTGCAACGTTCCCCGGCATCGTCCGCAGCGGTAGCGGGAAGGGTCCATTCGCCTTTTTCGTTTATACGTCATCCCGCACGAATGGCAGGCAAGCTCGTAGCGATAAGGCATCACCGCTCGTCCGCTTCCTACCTGCTGGCAATACCGGCTGCCGCCGACCTGGGCAAGCAGTCTGCGAAAGTCCTGGTCTATGTGGCGATAGCCTTTCTTCTCCAGATGCAAGTGATAGTGACACAGCTCATGCTTGATGATCGCAATCAGCTCGCCTTCTCCATGCTCCGCCAGATGTTTGGGATTCAATTCAATATCGTGGGAGCGCAGCAAATACCGTCCGCCTGTCGTGCGCAATCTGCTGTTGAAGCGAGCCCGATGGCGAAATGGCTTGGCGAAAAATTGAGTGGAGATTTGCTCCACCAGCTCTTGCAATTCGGTATCGGTCATGTCCTCTCTAACGCTCCTCTCTCCTTTTCACCATAGCAGTTCCTGTTGAAAAGTGCCAGACAGATAGGCTACACTGGGTGGAAGAAAAGTAGATTGGTTTGGAGGAGCTTATGCGCTATTTGATCTTGCAGGAAAAAGACGGGTTGACGTTCGTTGCGCTGCCTGAAACGCATATGTATCAGCTTGTTGCCCTGTTCAAGCGACTGTACAAGGAAATCGACAAGCTAACCATCGAGGATCGGCCACAGCTGCCGACCGTGCTTGCGGAATGCGCTGACCTGGAGCTTTTGGGAAGCGGACTCGCCGTTGTGGATGGACTCGATTACGTCAGCAGTCTGGAAGAACGCTTTGCCGCACTCCCCGAGAGTCAGTATCCACTGATCTCCTTGTTGACCGAGATTCGCGCTTTACAGGCCCAACTTGAATTTTTGCGCGACGAAGAGTAAGTTTTTTGGAAAATAAGTACCTCCTGATCGTCTTTGTGCATACATTGCCAATAGGCGAATAATTCCAGGAGGTACCTACATGCCCCAATGGATGCGTAAGCAGTTGCAGCGTGCCTTCAACGGGAAGGACATTCGACAAATTCGTTTGCTGAACAGTTGCTGGTTCTTATATTGGGAAAAACATGGCGGCCGTCCCGAGTAGCAGGAGGCCGCCTTTTTATGTTTACGCTTCGCCCGGGGCGATCATGGTCAAGCCCACGCGCTGGCGCTTTTCATCGATTTCGACAACCCACACATCCACGATGTCTCCTACGGTCACAACGTCGAGCGGATGCTTGACGAAGCCTTTTTTCAGCCGGGAAATGTGAACAAGCCCATCGTTTTTCAGACCGATATCCACAAACGCCCCGAAGTCTACCACATTGCGAACCGTTCCTTGCAGCTTCATCCCTACTCCGAGATCGGACAGTTGCAGCACGTCGCTGCGCAAGAGCGGCTTCGGCAGCTCATCGCGGGGGTCGCGTCCCGGACGCAACAGACTCTCGACAATATCCGTGAGCGTCGGAACCCCGATGCCAAGCCGCTCGGCTGTCTTCTCGATATCGAGCGATTGCAGGCGCTCTTTGCAGCGCTCGCTGCCGATTTCGCTCGGCGCAATTTCGATCATCGCCAAAAGCTTGTGCGTAGCCGCGTACGATTCCGGGTGAATCGGGGTCTTGTCCAGCGGATCGCTTCCTCCTGTGATGCGCAAAAAGCCGATGCACTGCTCGTACGTCTTGGCTCCCAGTCGAGGAACTTCCTTCAACTGGCTGCGAGACGAGAACATGCCGATCTCTTCCCGCTTTTTCACGATGTTGCCCGCCACTTGCTTGCTGATTCCCGATACGTACTGCAACAGCGACGAGGATGCTGTGTTGACGTCCACCCCGACGTGGTTTACCGCCGATTCGACGACAAATTGCAAGCTGTCGGCCAATCTCGACTGGGACACGTCATGCTGGTATTGGCCCACGCCAACCGATTTCGGGTCGATCTTGACCAGTTCGGCAAGCGGGTCCTGCAAACGCCGGGCGATCGAGGCAGCACTGCGCTCCGCTACATCGAGGTCCGGAAACTCTTCTTTCGCCAAAGGTGAAGCTGAGTACACCGACGCTCCCGCTTCATTCACGATAATATACATGACCTGGCGCTTGAGTTCCTTAAGCAGATTGGCAATAAATTGCTCCGTCTCACGCGAGGCCGTACCGTTGCCGATCGCGATGACACTGACATCGTACGTCTCGATCAACTGGCGAACTTTTGCCGCTGCTTCTGCCACTTTGTTTATCGGAGGAGTAGGGTAGACGACCGCTACTTCCAATAGCTTGCCCGTCTCATCGACTACAGCTAATTTACAGCCAGTCCGGAATGCCGGGTCGACCCCGAGAACGACTTTGCCTTTTACCGGAGGCTGCAACAGCAGATTGCGCAAGTTCTCCGCGAAAATGTGGATGGCCCGCTCTTCTGCCGCCTCTGTCAGCTCGGCGCGCACCTCCCGCTCGATCGACGGCGCAATCAAGCGCTTGTACGCGTCCTCGACTGTCTGCTCCATGAGTGAGCGAACGACCGTCTCGCCGGGAACCATCCGCCTTTGCATCCAGGCCAAAATCTCGGCGACTGGCGCTTCTACGGTCACCTTCAGGATGCCTTCGCTCTCTCCCCGGTTGATGGCGAGCACGCGATGGGGCACAACCTTTTTCAAAGGCTCGCTGTATGCGTAATACATCTGGTATACGTTTTTCTCGTCTGCTTCTTCTGCCTTTTGCTCGGTCACCAGCAGCCCTTTTTGCACGGTGCGCTGGCGAACCCACTGGCGGATGTCCGGATCGTCGGAAATGTGCTCGGCAACGATATCCATCGCCCCTTGCAAAGCTTGCTCGATCGTTTCCACGCCTTTTTCGGCATCCACGTATTTTTGTGCTTCCTCTTGCGGATCACCTTTTTTCGGCAGGCTCAACAAGTACGTGGCGAGCGGCTCCAATCCCTTTTCCTTGGCCATCGTCGCTCGCGTGCGGCGCTTTTGCCTGTACGGTCGGTAAAGGTCTTCCACTTCTTGCAGCTTCGTGGCCCTCTCAATTGCCGCCTTCAATTCATCCGTCAGCTTGCCCTGCTCCTCGATGAGCCGGACCACTTCTTCCTTGCGTACTGACAGGTTGCGCAAATAACGCACGCGTTCCTCGATCGCCCGAATTTGCGTTTCATCCAACTGCCCGGTCATTTCCTTTCGGTAGCGGGCAATGAAAGGAACGGTATTGCCTTCATCCAAAAGGGCAACCGTGCGTTCCACCTGATGAGGTTTGACGCCCGTATCCTGGGCGATTGTCTGGATCATCAATGTAAGCTCCATACATTCCTCCTGCGCTCGTACTTCGCCGTTTATTGTACCATATTTGCTAGCAACGTCTGGAAACGGGCAAAAAAAAGAGGTGCACATGCCCCTCCTCCCAAGCTTCCCTGTTAGGTTGCTGTTCTCGCCGTTTCCAGCTGTTCTACCCGCAAAGCCTCTCTCAACTTGCCCAATGCACGACGCTGCAAGCGGGAAATATGCATCTGGGACATGCCCATGATGTCTCCGGCCTGCTTCTGGCTCAAATTTTGATAAAAGGTTAAATGAATGATTTCTTTTTCCCGCTTGTCCAGAACGTGCAGCGCCCGGTCGAGCATCAAGTTTTGTTCGACTTGTCCGTAGCCCACTTCTTGCTGGCCGACGAGATCCAGCAGTGTGATCGTGTTGCCGTCGTTGTCTGCTTCCAGCTCGCTGTCCATGGAAAGGGAATGGTAGCTCCGCCCCATTTCGAGCGTCTCCAATACGGCTTCTTCCGTTACGCCCAGGCAGTTCGCAATATCGGATATTTTCGGCGAACGTTGCAGCTTGGCTGTCAGCTCATCCACAACGCGCTTGATCTTCGGGCTCAATTCTTTTACACGGCGCGGCACGTGCACACTCCACGTCTTGTCCCGGATGTATCGCTTGATTTCTCCGACAATCGTCGGGATCGCAAAGCTTTCAAACGTTCTGTCAAAAGAAGGGTCAAATCGGCGCAGGGACGCAAGCAGCCCGATCATCCCCACCTGGACAAGGTCTTCGTACATAACTTGTCCACGCACAAACTTTTTGGCCAACGTTTCAACTAGCGGAGTATAGGCGGTCACCAACTGCTCCTGCAGGCTTTCGTCCCTCGTTTGCCCATACAGTTGAATGAGCTGCCGGAGCTCCTCCGGACTATACTTCCGTTTCCGAGATTGTCCAGTCATCGCCAGCCACCCCATCCCGCCGAACATACTTGGTCATGGAGACCATCACTCCTGATTCGGAGCGAATCACTACCTCGTCCATCAGTGTGTGGATGAGATAAAGGCCAAGACCTCCTTCATCCAGATCCTCAAGGTTTCTTCCTGCATAAATCGGTGTCAGTTGTTCTGGCAACAGCTCTTCGGCAAATCCTACGCCCTGATCGCTCACCTCGATGCACAGACGATCGGAGCAAACCTGACATTCTATATGGATAAAACCAGCTTCTTCTTTATCCTTGTACGCGTGTTTTACTGCATTCGTGCACGCTTCCCCTACTGCAAGCTTGATATCCTCAATCTCCTCATAGGAAAAGCCCATGCGATTCGCTATCCCCGACACAGTAAGCCTCGCCACGCCCAGGTAATCCGTTTGATTTGGCAAAGTCAACCGAATCCTGTCAGCCAGAGGTTTTTGTTGAGCCATTACTCGCTCTCTCCTTTGCGGACGGCAATATGTTCGTACAAGCCTGTGATGCGAAACAGCCTTTCCACGCGTGGAGACAATTTTTGAACCTCAAACGCGCATCCGTTTTGCTTGCACGCTTTCATGGCCGCGATGAAAATTCCGATTCCTGTGCTGTCCATATACTCGACCGCTTCCAAATCGACCAAAATGCGGCTGGCGCCAGGCTGATTTGCGAGAGACATGAGTGTCTCCTTTACTTTTGGTCCTGTATGGGCGTCAATATCTCCCCCAAGGACCACCAGATGCTCTGCCTCCTGGCTAGTGGTGTTCATGAACAGATCCATCGCCATCTCCCTCCCTTGCATTGCTTCATGTTCTTCGAAGTACAATCATGGTGTAGTCATCCAGCAGTTCAAATTGGGAGAGCGTAAGCAGCCTGTTGTACAGGGCGTTCGCCATTTTTTGGGCATGGACGCCCACTTCGGCTTGCATGTGGAGAATTAACTCATCCCTTTGCAAATAGTATCGGTTTTTTTTGCATTCTGTTACACCATCTGTCAGAAGAATCAGAACATCTCCCGGTTCCAGGCGAACTTCCCGCACTTCGTATTCGCTACTCGGGCATAGCCCCAGTGCTGAGCCTTGTCCTTCCAAATCGGCAAACTTTTTTTCTGAAGCCCGATACAAAAAGCCAGGTTCATGCCCCGCCACAGCATAGCGGAATGAATGGAGCCGCGTATCGTACGCTCCGTAGAGCATCGTTACAAACATGCTCGGATCGATGTTTCGACCGACAATCCGGTTGAGATGGTGCAGCATCTCGTCAGGGCCAAGCGGCATCTCTCGCAAGCTGTCAATCGCGTACTTGAGCATGGACATGCACATCGCTGCGGAAATTCCTTTTCCCGTAATATCCGCAACGCTCAGGCAAAATCGCTCTTCGTCCTGACAAATAAAGTCGTAATAGTCTCCGGACATTTGCTTCGCTGCTATGCTGACAAGGCCGATCTCCAAACCGGGATAAGCGGGTATTTCTCCAGGCAAAAGCGTCTGCTGCATCGCCTGGGCCACTGCCATCTCCGCTTCCAACTGTTGATGCCTGCTCCGCCAGCTATGTACGGACCGATGTTCGTTGCCGTATTCAATCATTACTTCGGTCAGGATGGAAAAGGACGCACGCACAAATTCCGGGACATCGCCCAGCTTTTCCAATGCCCGCCCATGCATATCTGTCAATTCTTCCGGCGAAATATTGCGGGCGAGCAGCCACTTGCCCATCTGCTGGGCTACGTACAGCTGATCCTCGCCAGGGCCGTTCAGGTAATCCCGAAGAAGCTTTACATACTCTTCCTCCAAGCTTCGGATTACCATTTGTCTCTCCCCTCCTCCAGCGGGCTGTTCCACTTCACGACGACCACTCGCGTTCCTTCTTCTCGGGAGCTGTGGATTTCAAATTCATCCATCATGCGCCTGACTCCTGGCAACCCTGCCCCGAGTGCGCCGGAAGTCGAATAGCCGTCTTCCAAAGCTTTGCGGATATCGGGGATTCCCGGTCCCGCATCTATTGCGGTCATTTGCAAGCCAATCACACCGTTTTTTTCAATCGGCTCAATCGTGATTGTCCCGCTACCTGCGTACAAATAAATGTTACGGGCCAATTCGGAGATGGACGTGGCGATTCGGGACTGCATGATTGTACCGAAGCCGAGCTGTCTCGACATATTTCGCCCCACTTGTCTCGCTGTTACGATGTCTGTTTCTTGTTTGATCTTGATTGTCTCAGGACTACAGCTCTGCCACAATCAAAAAACCCCTTCCGCCCTCACTTAATAGGTAGAAATAAATGAAAATGAATGCGATCGAAGTTTTTTCTCTACCTCGGAAGTAATAGCAAATCGTGTCACTTTTTGTCTACTATTCACAACAAACACATTCGCTACAGACATGGCAATTCCCTGCCCCCACAGCAAAAAAACCACTTGCTTCACCCAAGTGGCTTTTCCTCTCCCAGCGCTTGATTCATTTTTTAGAAATCAATGAGGCCCAAGCTGATTTGTAAAGACTCATTGACCCGATCCATCATCTCGTCATCGAGATGGGTAATCTTATCGGTCAGCCTTTGTTTGTCAATGGTTCGTATTTGTTCCAACAAAATGACGGAGTCACGATCAAATCCATATGTTTTTGCGTCAATTTCCACATGCGTAGGCAGCTTTGCCTTCTGAATTTGCGCCGTAATGGCTGCGACGATGACCGTCGGACTAAATCGATTTCCAATGTCGTTCTGAATGACTAAAACAGGCCGCACGCCTCCTTGCTCAGAGCCAACGACCGGTGACAGGTCCGCGAAAAATACATCGCCACGTTTGACAATCACAGGTCACACCCCGCTAACTAAGCGGACAAGAGTATGGTCAGCCTCTTCCTCAGCGCCAAAAGCCTCCGATGCCATTTTCAGATTAATCTTCGCCATCTCCATATACCCTTTTTGCATTGTCTCCCGGATCGTACGTTTTTTACGCTCCTTCAAATACAAATGCATCGCCTGACGAATAAACTCGCTGCGATTGGATTTCTCCTTTTGAATGACGCCATCCACTTCCTGTAGCAAGTGTTGCGGCAAACTGATCATGATGCGTTTCGTGTTTGACTTCGACAAGACAAATCCACCTCCAACCATGACCGTAACTTCCATCTACCATGCCAGTTCTTGAAAGAACAGCCAGTATGAACAATACCATTATGTCGAAACCATTGCAAAAATATACCTATCCGTAAGCGTTTCAGGCAAAAAAGCCCGCATTTGCGCTTAACTAATATTCGCGCTCCACTAGAAAACTCCTGCTGATTTTTGCTTGCTAGTTATTTACACTTTTTACAGGCACATGCTTCATCGCCAGCGGATGAAACACCTCAGTGATTTCCTTGTTGCGGACATAGACGCGCGGAATCCGGTAATTCAGCATGCAGGGGACTTCATAATTAATCGTTCCAAGCAACTGAGCAACCTCATCCAGAGAGATTTCCTCATCCCCCTGTTTGCCGTATAGAACGATTTCATCGCCGACCTGCCCAGCCTCCGGTTCCAGTCTGATCATGGTTTGATCCATGCAGACTCGCCCTACGATTGGATAGCGGGAACCATTGTACAACACTTCTCCCCGATTGGACAAGAGGCGGGAATACCCATCGGCGTATCCAATGGGCACAGTGGCGATTCGCTCACCTGGTTCTGCCGTATAAGTCGCGCCATAGCTGACCGTAAACGGCTCCACTGCTGTTTTTGCATGGGCAATTTTGGTTTTCAGGGAAAGGGCAGGGACAAGAGTCACGTCCGCACGCTCTTTCATGTACGGTGAAGGATACAATCCGTATAAACCTATGCCTAAACGGATCGTATCATACCCCCAATCGGGAAAAGCGATGGCGGCAGCTGTATTGCAGCAGTGTACTGTGGGCAACTGCTTTCCCGCTGCGCGCAGTGCTTGCAAAAAGGATTGAAACGTCTCGTGTTGTCGTCGCACATGGGTCGTGTCCGGTTCGTCCGCGCAGGCAAAGTGGGTGAAAATGCCTGTCCATTCCAGCTTGGGGCTGTCTTCGAGAGCGCCTACCACATCGAGCAACGCCTCTGCTGTCTGGACGCCCAAACGCCCCATGCCTGTGTCCGTTTTTACATGCACGCGGACGGGATCGAGGCCCTTTTGTTCGAGCAGTCGGTTCGCTGCCCGAATCCAGTCCGTGCTGTATGTCGTCAGTTCAACATTCAGTCTGCTGGCACTTTCGAGCGAATCAGTCGGCGTATACCCGAGCACCAAAATCGGCGCTTCGATTCCTGCCTGTCGCAGAATAATCGCTTCATCGAGCATCGCCACCGCCAGAGTGTCGGCACCGCTCGCAAGCGCCTCCCTGGCTACGTGCACAGCGCCGTGTCCGTAACCGTCTGCCTTGACGACAGCCATAATGCCCGTGTTTTTCGGCAAATGGCCGCGGAACGTCTCAACATTGGTCCGGATGGCGTCCAAATCAACCTCAACCCAAGTGTCACGACAAAACGGTTTCATTCCTATCTCCTCTTGTTCCCTTTATTATAGTAACTCAAGCGCTCATTCAACTGATTGAGAAACTGCCTGGAAACCATCAACGATTCTTTTTTGCCTCCCAAGCGATAGAAATGGCGGCCTTCGTAAACCTGCTCCACTTCTGACAAAGGATAGCTCGTTTCTTTTCCGGAGATGCTGACGATCAGGTGAGTCTTCGTCAGCTTGTACACAGGACGCATAATCGACTTGTACAGGAATGGAGCAAGACCGACGACTGCTATGGCAATCGCAATAGCCAACACTTTGAAGGTCGCGTCATTCCTCGGAAAAATTTGTGCGAGAATCATCATCCCCAAAACGAAGGTGATGGTCTCGGCAATCCGCATGCTCCAGCTTTTGCGCAACAGCATGTCCTTGTAGGTCGACTCTTCCTGGTACAATACATCGGTAGACGATTTTTTCATCTTGCTGCATGCCACCTCATTACGGTATAAGTTACCTTGAATGTATCGTGTTTTCCCGGTGCGTGTCAATTCAGGGTTTGTCCTTTTACCTCATGCGTGCACGCAATTACCGCCGCCAAGCGGCTGACTGCGGCCTATCCCGGTGTTGTTGGCGGACTGCTCCGCTACGGAAAAGAGCAGGCGAGAAGATTCGCCTGCTCTTTTGTGCGTTCGTTTGCGGACTATTGTTCGCCCGCTTTGTCCTGTTCTGCCTTTTTCTCGCCGTGTCCTCGGAATGCCCCTTTTGTGAAGCTGCCTTCCACCATTTTTTGCACGCGATCTGCTGCGTTTTCGTTCATTTTGTCAGCTTGCTCTTGCGTCAGCTTGCCTGCTGTGACCGCTTCTTTCAGCTTCGCTTCTTGTTGTTCAACCAGCAAAGATACGAGGTCGTCTACCGACACGCCTTGCGCTTCTGCTACTGCTGCCAGCGACTTGCCTGCTTTCAGTTCTTCGCCCAGCTTGTCTGCATCCAGTTTCAGCAAGGAGAGCAGTTCTTCGTTTTTGTCGAATCCGCCGCCGAAGCCGAAACCAAAGCCTTTGCCCGGTCCTCTGTCCTGATGCGTGTTTTGCACCATTTCTTTGACGCGCTCCGCTGCGTTTTCGTTCATTTTGTCAGCTTGCTCTTGCGTCAGCTTGCCTGCTGTGACCGCTTCTTTCAGCTTCGCTTCTTGTTGTTCAACCAGCAAAGATACGAGGTCGTCTACCGACACGCCTTGCGCTTCTGCTACTGCTGCCAGCGACTTGCCTGCTTTCAGTTCTTCGCCCAGCTTGTCTGCATCCAGTTTCAGCAAGGAGAGCAACTCTTCGTTTTTGTCGAATCCGCCGCCGAAACCAAAGCCTTTGCCCGGGCCTCTGTCCTGATGCGTGTTTTGCACCATTTCTTTGACGCGCTCCGCTGCGTTTTCGTTCATTTTGTCAGCTTGTTCTTGCGTCAACTTGCCTGCTGTGACCGCTTCTTTCAGCTTCGCTTCTTGTTGTTCAACCAGCAAAGATACGAGGTCGTCTACCGACACGCCTTGCGCTTCTGCTACTGCTGCCAGCGACTTGCCTGCTTTCAGTTCTTCGCCCAGCTTGTCTGCATCCAGTTTCAGCAAGGAGAGCAACTCTTCGTTTTTGTCGAATCCGCCGCCGAAACCAAAGCCTTTGCCCGGGCCTCTGTCCTGATGCGTGTTTTGCACCATTTCTTTGACGCGCTCCGCTGCGTTTTCGTTCATTTTGTCGACTTGTTCTTGCGTCAACTTGCCTGCTGTTACGGCTTCTTTCAGCTTCGCTTCTTGTTGTTCAACCAGCAAAGATACGAGGTCGTCTACCGACACGCCTTGCGCTTCTGCTACTGCTGCCAGCGATTTGCCTGCTTTCAGTTCTTCAGCCAGCTTGTCTGCATCCAGCTTCAGCAAGGAGAGCAGCTCTGTGTTTTCTTTGAAGGAAACGCCTTTGATGCCCCCGCCGTGATGATTCATTTTGCCGCCGAAAGCGAATTTCACCTCTGACGGTTTCTCCAATTTTTGCGCTTGCGCCTGTGTTTGTGTTGTATCTGCTGCAAAGGCGCTGCCCAAGCTCCCAATACTCAGAACTGCTGCCATCGTGCCCAAAAGCATTCCCAATTTTGCTTTGCTAAACATATTTGCTCAACCCTTTCACTCGGTGTAGTTATGTACCGCTTCTTCCGGGTACATGCTCAGTCTACACAGGCTATTTTAGATTCCCTTTTGAGAAAAATGGAAAAGTTGCGGGAAAGTAAAGGAGGATTGGTAAGAGACAAAGCTTCGTCTGGACACAACAAAAAGAGGACGGTCATAAGCCGTCCCCTCTCCCTATTTTTATTTCCCGCCGAGACCGTAAGTCGACTGAGCGACATTGACCATCTCTTCTTCTGGCAAATCTCCGGCGATTGTAAATTCGACACCGTCCAGCTCCCAAGTGAGCAGTCGTGTTTTTTCACCCGTTTGTGCCAGCACCCCGACTGTGAAGCCGAGATTGACAGGCATGCCTTGTTCATAAGATACGGAAGCTTCTGTCGGACGGGCTTCGATCAGCTTGTAGTTATACGCCCCTTTGTAGTTGAGGATGACTGTCCGCACGCCATCACGCGTCACTGGCTCGATATCGCCCTGCTTGACTCCCTCAGGCACGTAAGTCGGCACGATCACACCGAACTGGCTGTTCGGAAGCTTGGCGACCTGTCC
Organism: Brevibacillus sp. FSL K6-0770; assembly: GCF_038000275.1. NCBI lineage: Bacteria > Bacillati > Bacillota > Bacilli > Caryophanales > Paenibacillaceae > Brevibacillus > Brevibacillus sp. FSL K6-0770. Next base: position 525,785 of record NZ_JBBOBQ010000001.1, on the reverse strand, counting down.
GTTTGCGCCTGCCATCGTTGGAATTGCTGGCAAAGAGCTTGTGCTCATGTTGCGATCTCTGTCAAACGCATCCTTGTCAAAGGTAGGGTTGAACGAAAATTCGGTAAAGTCGATTCGCACCAGTGGCTTCATGCTCGAATCCATAATCTCCGCATGAGTTGGCTTGAAGTCTTCTGTCAGCCAAATCTTTTGCTTGGTGAGCGAGCGATTGCCGCTGTAGTTTGCTTTCACTTCAAAGACGTACTGCTTTTCCTCCATCTTCATTTGACGCTCCGCATCGTCAATAATGCTCTTCGCCAGCGTCTCATACAAATAGAGTGGGCCATTGTTCTCCGGCCAACCGCTCTGGAAGCGGAAGCTTTTGTTCAGGTGCGGAGTCAGGACAAAAACTCCTTCGTTATTGCGCAGAATGATCTGGGTAATTCCACGCTGCTTGGAGGTGAGCGCCACCCGATAATTCGTGGGCTTCTCATACCAGACCTGGACGTCATACTCCATAGGTGTAGAGCCCGTCTGCATAGTCAAAACCGCCTGAGACTTGTATCCGCTCATTTTCCCCAGTGCTCCGTTCAGGTCACTCACCACATCTTCTGGTGTTTTCTGACCGAAGCAACCGCCGAGCATCAACGTAAAGACCAACAATAACACCAGTGGTAAAGCTGCCCTTTTCATTCAATGAACTCCTCCTTGTCAACTTTTTCGACAAAGAAGGGCACCCCTGTCTATTTCCTGGGAAATCTGTCAGTCTTTCGCCTCTTGCAGCGCTCATCGTGTCAAAAAGCTGTACGGGGTACAAAGGACGCGATATCGCTTGATCGGCTGAAGACTTACCCTTCCTGTGTCAGAGCAGGTAGTCCCTCCTGATCTACGCGATATAAATGTATGTCCATCCTCGTCCCAATATGCAGACAAGTTTACAGCTCTTCCACAACCACCTGTGCCATAGCGTGCGTCTGACTGTGCGAAATGCTTACGTGTACACGAATGCGCGCCGGTTCCAGCCCCAGTCGGGTCAGTACATCCGGATTGATCTGCATCAACGGCTTGCCCGTTTCGCTCGGAGTGATTGCCATATCGAGAAAGCTGAGTGCCTGTCCGATCCCCGTCCCGAGTGCTTTTGCCCCGGCTTCTTTTGCCGCGAACCTGCCAGCCACCATCTCCGCCTGCCTGTGCGCCGATTTTCCCGTCAACAGCAGCTTTTCTTCATCGGTGAGAAAACGGTTGATCGCATTTTCCCTTCGCCCGATCAATGTTGCAACTCGTTCAATCTCTACTATATCCACGCCAATACCGACAATCATGGGCAAAAGCCCTCCCAGCTTGTAGATTCTGCTGTCACAGTACCATCCTCTCCGCCCTTTTTGCAAGCCAAACGAAAAAACCCCCGCAAGATGCGAGGGTTGTTGTCTACAGCTACTACTCAGTAGCTTGACCTGCTTGTTGGCCGGATTTTTGAGCGGATTGTTGGTTTTGACGACGAACTTCCGCTACGTTTGTTTCGCTAGCAAATTCAGTAGCAGTGTTTTGCGCCTGAGCCGCTTGGTTAGCTTTGTTCATTCCTGCTTGCTTGTTTTGTTTAGGCATCGTTCCATTCACCTCCTCGACGTCACTGAATATAATTTGTACCGCCCCCCTCGCTCATATCCATCCTAATTTTTCCAGACCGTACAAACTCGCTCCGATTGCTTCTGTCCTGTTTTCACCAGCGAACCGGGGTATCCTATAAGTGCAATACCGCGCAGGAAATCCGTAAGCAAGCGCGAATTAAGTGATCGACTACCACTTGAGAGGAGCGTTTTACATGGCTCAAACCGTTATTGTTTACACCCAGACGACATGCGGCCCTTGCCAGGAAGAAAAAATGTGGCTGACATCCCAAAACATCGCTTTTGAAGATAGAGATATCCGCAAAAACGACGCCTTTTTCCAGGAAGCCATCAACCTCGGAGCCAGCATGACTCCCGTTACTTTCATCGAAAAGGAAGGCGGCGAACAGTTTGTCATCCACGGCTTCGACAAGGAAGAATTAAAAAAAGCGCTGGATCTCATCTGATCCAACGCTTCCTAAGACTGATCAGCCGAACGAAGGTTCATCGGCTGATTTTTGTTTGACAATCGGTGACATATCTGGCAAGTGAGACAAAATTTGCTTAACGGCAGGAGAGCATTCTGTATTAACAGAGTAAAATACCCATGGTCCCTTTCGACGCTCTTTGACCAAACCATGTGTCTTTAGCTTAGCTAAGTGCTGGGAAACAGAGGGTTGGGAAGTTTGCAGAATCTCCACGAGATCACGGACACACAGTGATTGGACTTGCAAAAGAGCCATGATCGTCAAGCGCGTCTTGTCACCAAGCAGCTTGTAAACTTCGGATAAAAACAATACCTGCATCAAATCCGTTTCCATACGAACCCACCTTTGCCTTGCATATCTGTTTCCCAGTATACTATATGGCTTATATGATGGGGAAGATATGAACGTAAAAGTTCCTTGAACACTTCTTAAACATCTCGCTGCTGCATCGCTTCGATCAGCTTGTCCGCTATGCGCGCAGCCAGCGCCATTACTGTGTTTGTCGGGTTGCTGCCACTCGATGTAACGAATGTGGAAGCACCCGCTATGAAAAGATTGGGAATGTCATGAGATTGCCCAAACTCGTTCACAACCGACTGCTCGGGGTTATTCCCCATTCGGCAGCCCCCCATCAAATGAGCGGTATCCGAGACGACATGCTCCGGCTTTCCGCCCATCGCTTCCATGATCCGGTTCATCTGCCCGATGGCATGCTGGTACAGCTTGCGGTCGTTTTCCTGATAGCTGAAAGTGACTTTCGGTATCGGCATCCCGTTTTCATCTTTTTCCCTGCTAAGCGTAACGGCATTGTCAGGATGAGGGAGCACTTCCCCTACCAGCGTAATTCGCGCATACATGTTGTAATCAAGCATCGTTTCCCGCAGTTGTTTGCCCCACAAAAAGGTTTTGTCTTCCCGCTCCGTCGCGATTGCTCCCGCCATGCCGACTGGTCTTGATCCATGCGCACTCAGCGTGTACCCTCTGGCGAAGCCGCGCTCCCGCTCCGTCTCATAAAAGTGCTGGGTCAAGGCAAGCACTGGCGTTCCTTTGTACAGGCGCACTTCTTCCGGGAGCCGCCCGTAGACGTCATGACTTGAATGAGGCATGATCGCTTTGCCTACCCAGCCGCTGGAATTGGCCAATCCTTGGGGGAACCGCGATGTCGCCGAGTTCAACAGCAAGCGTGGCGTTTCCACAACAAAACCGGCGAGAATAACGACCCGCGCCATCTGCCGATGCATCAGCCCCTGATGGGAAAACAACACTCCGCTGACTCGGTCGCCCGCCATCAATATTTCCGTGACCGTGCAGTCAGACAATACTTCCGCTCCTTCTGCGATCGCCTTTGGAATATGATGAATCAGACCACTGTACTTGGCATTCGGCATACAGCCCTGGTTGCAAAAGCCGCGGTTGATACAGGGCGGCCGCCCGTCAAACGGAGCCGATAAAATCGCGAGGGGGGCAACTACGCTTTCGATCCCCAGCTTGTCGCAGCCTTCCCGGAACAATTGGGCGTTGGCGCTGATCGGTTCGCGAACCGGGTAAGGATACGGCCCCTGAAAAGCTCCCCACGGAAAATGATGCGGGCCTGACACGGCAATTTCCCGCTCGATTTTGTCGTAATACGGAGCCAGGTCATGATAGGTGATCGGCCAGTCTTCCCCAACCCCATCTGCTGTCCGGGTCATAAAATCGCTTTCGTGAAATCGTAAAAATACCCCTGTAAAATGAACGGTGCCTCCGCCGATTCCCCGCCCGGAGTTGTTATGACCCAGCCGCAAAGGGTCGTTTCCCGCAACCAGCCTCGTCTCCTGCCAGGCAAGCCGCTGCATGCTCAACTCGTCGCTGGCAAAGTCGCGCTGCGGGTCCCAGAACGGCCCTGCTTCCAGCACGACCACGCGCAGTCCTGCTTTCGCCAATTCGTACGCCAGCACTCCTCCTGCCGCGCCTGCTCCGACGATGCATACATCTGCTTCTTCCGCGTATTTTCGTACCAGGCCGTCCTGGGAGGAGCGTGCCCGATCCGCTTCGTTGGGATGCCGCTTCTCGTCGTTATTCGCCATTTGCCTTCGCCTCCCATGGGTCTGTCAATCCTTTTTCCACCCGCACATAACCGCGAGGATAAGCTGGCCCGCCGTAACCGATATCCGACCAGACGAGCGGGTGCGAATAATAGGCTTGCACGGTATCGTGCAGCAGCTTTTTGAAAAAATCGACGGCCGCAGCATGCGTCCACGCCTCTTGCTCCTTCACGCTGCCGCCTGAAATCCGCTTCAACACCTGCCCCTGATCGCCAGCGGAGAGCGCGCCAAACTCGCAACCGAACTCTGCGTGACTCTCAGCTTCCACACCTGCCAGGCCGAGACGATACAGCTGTTTTTTCTCCGGAACACCGACCTTGCGCTGCGATTCTCCGACGGGACTCGCGAGCGACTCATCGATATGCGCCACGACAAAAGTCAGCACCTCCAGCCTGTGGTCGTCTACAAGCACACTCACAATCGCTTGCAGCAAAAGGGCCTCGGCAGGCAGCAAGTAGCTGTGGGCGACCTGCGGCATTTTCCTGGCTCCAACAATTTGTCGCGTGTGAACATCCCAATTGGCGTGCTCTTCCCACACATCATAGGCAGGGTAACGTCTGTGCTTTGCCATCTGCCCTCACCCCCAGAACAGGGCCAATAGCCCCAAAGCAGAAATCGCCGTAATGAGCAGAGGAAGAATAACCGGAGGGCCGACCAAAAAATTTTGCGATTGCGAAAATCCGCCTACGCGCTGTTTGACTCCTGCGGCGTGCAGATAAGCCCCGTACACGCCTCCCCCCATGCCGACGAACATCATCAAGGCAAACACCCACCTGAGCCATCCTGCATTCACGAACGACAACACAATAGCGGCAACCGCAAAAATCGGCAGTTCAATCACAGGCACCCACATCGCCCAATGCCGAAAGTTTTGTCTGGAATGAAACAGAGTGACTTGAACGGCAATCAAAATGAACGACAGTCCCGCAAACAAAATAAGCACACGCTCGATCGGCCAGCCCTGCCACATGGAAACATCCTCCTTTTGCTGTATGTTGCGCCTATTTTTCCCTTTGCTTCTGCTGTCCTATTCGAGTAAAAAAGCTATTTTCGGAAAACACCCCTCTTCGCGTCCATAAAAAACAAGCCTGCTGGTCCAATCGTCAGCAGACTTGCTTTATCCGTTTCTTTTAAAGGATCAGTGTCAGGTACAACCCGAGCAAAGTAATGATGAGAGTCGGCACCGTCAGCACAACCCCTGTGCGAAAATATTGACCCCACGTAATTTTCACGCCTTTGCGGCCCAGTACGTGCAGCCACAGCAAAGTGGCGAGCGAGCCAATCGGCGTTATTTTGGGTCCGAGATCGCTCCCGATGACGTTGGCGTAGATCATCGCTTCGCGGAAGACGCCTTCTGCTTGCGTGCTGCCAATCGCCAAAGCGTTGAACATGACGGTCGGCAAGTTGTTCATGATCGAAGACAAAATGGCGGAAATCAGCCCTGTGCCTAGCGTGGTTGCAAGCAAGCCGCAATCCATGAGCGCTACGAGCGCCGCTTTCACCAAATCCGTAAGCTGCGCATTGTGCAGCCCCCAGACCACCACATACATGCCGATGGAAAAAATGACGACCACCCACGGCGCTTCCTTCATGATCCTGCCCATGGCAATCGCCTTGCTTTTTCGCGAAACGAGGCAAAACACGAGAGCGGCGAGCGCGATGATGAACGAAACAGGCACATGGATCGACTCGCTTAGAAAAAAGCCGAGCAACAGCACGCCGAGAATCGGCCACGCCAGGCGAAACAGTCGCTGGTCGCGAATAGCCTCTCCCGGCCGCCGAAGCTGGGACAAATCTACGTGACGCGGGATGCTTTTGCGATAGTACAGAAACAAAACCAGCAGGCTGCCGCCGACAGAAAACAAGGTGGGCAAAACCATTTGCAGCGCGTATTCGGCAAAGCCGATGTCGAAATAGTCAGCGGAAACGATGTTGACCAGGTTGCTGACCACAAAAGGCAAGGAACTCGTATCAGCGATGAAGCCGCTCGCCATGACAAATGCCAAAACCATCCCGCCGTCGAGCTTGAGTGCGCGAACCTGGGCGAGTACGATCGGCGTCAGGATCAGCGCTGTTCCGTCATTCGTAAACAAAGCAGACACCAGCGTCCCGAGCAAAATGACGTAGGTGAACATCAAGCGGCCATTTCCTTTTGCCAATCGCGCCATATGCAGGGCGGCCCATTCAAAAAAGCCGATCTCATCCAAAATGAGCGAAATGATGATAATGCCAACCAGGGCAAACGTGGCATTCCAGACGATCGACGTCACTTCCGCCACATCAGCGAGTGACACTACCCCTGTCACAAGAGCCAACACAGCTCCCCCTACCGCCGGATAGCCGATCGACAAACCTTTTGGCTGCCAAATAACCAATGTCAGCGTAACGATAAAAATCAACAATGAAATCCAGACCACCGCGTATGTCTCCCCTCCACGCCAAAAAGAGCGAACCCGCAATCGGTCCGCTCCTCTACCTTACTACAAACTTGCTTTATCCGAAACGGCCAGTAATGTAGTCCTCTGTCCGTTTGTCGCGCGGGTTTTGGAAAATCGTTGGCGTCTGGTCAAATTCCACAAGCTCCCCGTTGAGGAAGAACGCCGTTTTGTCAGAAATTCGCGCTGCTTGCTGCATGTTATGCGTCACGATGACGATCGTATACGTATCTTTCAGCTCTTCCAGCAGCTCCTCGATTTTCGCCGTGGAGATCGGGTCCAGCGCAGAAGTAGGCTCATCCATCAAAATGACTTGCGGCTGGACAGCCAGCGCGCGTGCAATACAGAGACGTTGCTGTTGTCCGCCAGACAGTCCGGTAGCAGGCTTTTTCAACACGTCCTTGACTTCGTCCCACAAAGCAGCGGCCTTGAGACTGTTCTCCACGATCTCGTCGAGCTTGTGGCGATCCATCATGCCGTGAAGTCTCGGTCCGTAGGTGACATTGTCGTAAATGCTTTTCGGAAACGGATTCGGATGCTGGAACACCATTCCGATATTTTTACGCAACCGCTCGACTTCCACGCTGGAACTGTAAATGTCTTCATCAAACACCTTTACAACCCCGGTGATTTTGGTGTTCGGAACAGAGTCGTTCATCCGGTTCAACGTACGCAAAAACGTAGACTTCCCGCAGCCGGACGGCCCGATCAAAGCTGTAATGGAATTTGGCTCAACATCAAGATTTATATGATAGAGGGCTTGTTTGTTACCGTAGAAGAGATTTAACTCTCTTACCGAAATAACACTCATGCTTTCCTTCGCTCCTTCGCGGTTGTAGCATCTGATTACTCAACCACTATAGCTCGCCAATGTTATGCTTTGATGAGGACTATATTAAGTTTCCATAAAGTTTTAAAGCTAGGTAAAGTTATGGTAAATGTTTCTTGCAAACCATATACGCCCCCAATAGTACACCCTACAATAAAGCTGAACGTTTTGTCGAATAAGGGGAGAGCATGTAATGCCGAGAAAAAAACGTATATTGGGCAACGCGTCGTTTCATTACCGATCGATTTTTACCAGATTGTTTTTCGGGATTTTGACTATGGTAGTCAGCATGATGGCCATTGCCGCATTCTTTATCAGTTATCAATCGGAAAGCACACTCAATGAAAAAACGAAGCAGCAGCTCTTCGATGCATCCGGGTCTGCCTTGCAGGAAGTGAACAGCCGCGTACAGTCAATCATCACCGCTCTTTCCTCCTATGCTTCTACTTACAAAAACAGCAAAATCACAAACAGTCAGAGCTTCGGCATCTTTACCGACATGGTTAACAGCAATCCGACGATTTCGGAAATTCAGGTCGTTACAGCAGATGGGCGTTACTTGACCTTCCCAGGCTCCCCGCTGGACAGCTCTTATGATCCGCGAGCAGCAGACTGGTACAAAGGAGCGTGGGACAAGCCAACCGCTTTTGTTTCGGACGTGTTTCAATTTTCCGCAACCGAGTTTCCCAAAATCGCCGTGTCGATGGCTTTGCGCAACGACGAGGAAGAACCTGTCGGGGTAGTCGTAGCGTTCGTCTCCGTGCCAAAGCTCAGCGAGTCGATTGGACAAATCAAGCTGGGAAACACCGGGTACGCAATGATTGTCGATCAGCAAGGGAAGCTGCTCGCTCACCCGGATAAAACGTACGCCTTGCAGCGCCCCCTGCTCACGGAGCTGCCCGTCGTCTCCAATGTGATCGCAGGCAAGTCAGGCTTTGATTCGTTCCATATAAACGGCATGGATGCGTTCGCCGCCTACAAGTTCGACCCGGCGCTCAAATGGGGAATGATCGTCGTTCAATCCGTATCAGAGGTCAAGCAGGAGGTCCGCCGCTTGCAACTGACGATTCTGGTCGTCTCGCTCGTCGGTCTGATTTCACTGGCTTTGCTGCTCTATTTGTACGTTCGCAAAATTATCAAGCCCGTCAAAGAAGTCCAGCAAAAAATGACGGCTTTCAGCGAAGGCGACTTGTTCCAGACGATGCACGTCCAAACCAATGATGAAATCAGACAGCTCGCCGACAGCTTCAACCGGATGAGCGGACAGATCAGAACGATCATCGGCAAAATCCAGTACGTCATTTCCGATGTCAAACAGGTGGCCGAGCATGTCGGAACAGGCTCGCGCCACTCCCACGCCATGCAGACAGAGGTCGTCTCCGTCACGGAGCGGCTCGCCCTGGAAATGGACAACCAGCAAGCCCAAATCGATGATATTCACCAAACTATGGCGGACATCACGCAAGAGTTGGGCCGCGTCACCCAATCGATGGAAACAGCGATCATGCAAAATCAGAAATCGCGTGAACAAAGCGCCAAAGCCGCAACCTCAATCGCCCTGTTAAAAGACAACATGCAAAAAATCTCGACGGATATGAAAGCATCCCTTCAGGCGATGGGTTCGATGCGAGAAAGCATGGATGACATTCGGGACATTCTCGGCTGGATTTCCTCCATCTCGCAGCGCACCAGACTGTTGTCTTTCAACGCCCGGATTGAAGCATCGCGAGCTGGTCAGGCTGGACTCGGCTTCGGCATCGTGGCTGACGAAATCCGCCTGTTGTCGGAGCAAACCGAGGAGGCCACCACTCGCATCCAACACGTCATCACGTCCGGCGAGAACCGGATGGAGCGCGTAGAGGCTTGTCTGGCAACTACCGATCACGCGACCGTCGACGGGATTCACACATTGCATCAGGCGACAGATATTTTCCAGCAGACGATCTCGATCAGCGAAGTTTTGACGACGCAGTTTGAAGCGATCAGGCAGTTGGCCGAAACGATCTCCAGTCAAAGCCAGGTCATTTTCCGGCGCGTCGACAGCCTCGCGGATTCCGCTCAGGAAGTGGTTGCCGGCACCCAGCAAGCCGTCGCCGCCAATCAGGAAAGTCTCTCGCTGTCTGAGCAGTTCCTGCACGATTCAGAGCGACTGGCTGGCATCGTAGAAGATTTGGAGCACGAAATCCGGTTTTTCCGGGCAGTAGAAAAGCCTTCTGCATAGAAGGCTTTTTTTGTTGCTTGTTTTGCTGTCTAGCGGACTCGTCGCACGGCGCAGCAGTCATCATCAATGCTTGGGGAGTCATGCTGCATTTCGTGGCCGTGGCTCTGGCTCCGGCTCCGGCGTTGTCCTTGTCTTTGCCCTTGCCCTTGCCCTTGCCCTTGCCCTTGCCCTTGCCCTTGCCCTTGCCCTTGCCCTTGCCCTTGCCCTTGCCCTTGCCCTTGCCCCGAGACTGTACAAGAAAAGGCCCTCCTGCGCAAGCTTGCTGCCAGGAGAGCCTTTTCCTTTTCCTTCGCGATTCAGCCAAAGCGACCGCTGATGTACGCTTCTGTCTTGTCGTTTTCTGGCGAGGTGAAAATTTTTCCCGTTTCATCCATCTCGACCAGTTCGCCGAGCAAAAAGAATGCCGTCTTATCCGAGATGCGCGCCGCCTGGTGCAAGTTGTGCGTCACGATCACAATTGTGTATTCTTCCTTCAGTTGCATGACCAACTCTTCGATTTTCATCGTAGAAATCGGGTCGAGCGCAGAAGCCGGCTCATCCAGCAGCAAAATGGTCGGCTGCATGGCAATGGCGCGTGCGATGCACAGACGCTGCTGCTGTCCGCCTGACAGAGACAGGGCGGAATCGCGCAGACGGTCTTTTACTTCGTCCCACAAAGCCGCTTTGCGCAAGCTCGTCTCCACCAATTCGTCCAGCTTGCGACGATCCGTCAATCCGTGAAAACGCGGGGCGAACGCGATATTTTCATAGATCGATTTGAAAAAAGGGTTGGCCCTCTGGAACACCATTCCGACGACCTGGCGCAAGCTCTCGATGTTGACTTCCTCACTGTTGATGTTGATTCCATCCACGACAATCGAGCCTGTCACGCGGCACGAAGGAACGAGGTCGTTCATCCTGTTCAGGCTGCGCAAAAGCGTCGATTTTCCACAGCCGGACGGCCCGATAAAAGCCGTCACCGAGTTGCGCTCGACTTCCATCGAGATATTTTTGACGGCTTGCTTCTCGCCGTAATAAACCGAGACATTGTTTGTTGAAATAATCGTATCCTGCATGGTGAGTATGGACATCCCCGTCATCTCTCCTTAGTTGGACCCTGAAGTCATCTTTTTGTATACCCAAGTACCAAACCAACGGGCCGAGAGGTTAAAGAGCAACACAGCAATGATCAGAACAGCTGCCGCACCGTCTGCCACATCGCGGGCGTCTGGCGTCAGCCCCTCGCTGTTTACTTTCCAAATATGCACGGCCAATGTTTCAGCCGGGCGGAACGGATTCAGCGGAGAGGTCGGACTGTTCAAGGAGAAATCAGCAAAGTTCAGGTTCGGCGAAGACATCCCTGCCGTAAACAAAAGCGCAGCCGCTTCCCCGAAAACGCGGCCGGAAGCGAGGATCGCCCCGGTGAGAATGCCCGGGAGCGCGGCCGGAAGAATGACGGAAACGATCGTCCGCCATTTGGTGATGCCAAGCGCCAGGCTTGCTTCTTTTTGACTGCGCGGCACGTTGCGCAGCGCATCCTCTGTTACGCGTACGAGCAACGGAAGGTTGAAGACGGTCAAAGCCAGGGCACCGGAGAACAAGGTATACCCCCAGCCCGTCATGTTTACGAAGACGAGCAAGCCAAACAGACCAACAACGATAGACGGCAACGAAGAAAGCACTTCTATACTCATGCGGATAAACTGTGTGAACTTGTTATCCGGCGCATATTCAGCCATATAAATTCCTGCTCCGATGCCAAACGGCAAAGCAATCAGCATGGTCAGAACCAGCAAGTAAAACGAGTTGAACAGTTGCGGTCCGATCCCGCCTCCTGCGTTGACGATATCAGGCGGAGAAGTCAAAAAGTCCAGGTTCAGCTTATGCCAGCCTTGCGTCAAAATGAAGCCGAGCAAGCCGATAAGCGTACCGATAATCAGAGCGGCAATCAGAGTCAGCACAACAGTCGCAATACGGTCCATCAATCTCGCTCTCATTTACTTCACCAGCCTTTTTCTGCCCAAAAAGCGCAAGATCATAATGAAAACGAACGACATCAGAAGCAGCAGAAGAGCCATGGACCAGAGCGCATTGTTGTAAGGCGTTCCCTGAATCGTATTTCCCATGTTAAGCGTAATTCCGCTCGTCAGCGTGCTGATTGGATCAAGCAAGCTGCCTGGAAGCTTCGTCGTGTTACCGATCACCATTTGTACCGCAAGCGCTTCGCCAAATGCGCGCGCCATCCCCAATACGACCGCCGTCAAGCAACCCGGCAGGGAAGAATGCAGCACGACATTCCAAATCGTCTGCCAACGCGTCGCACCCAGAGCAAGCGATGCGTTCCGCAAATCTTGAGGCACAGCCTCGATCGCATCTGTCGCCACACTGGTGATCGTAGGCAAAATCATCAAAGCGAGTACGAGTCCCCCAGCCAACAGACTGAAGCCCAACACATCGAACTGTTCGCGAATAAACGGAACCAATAAAGTAAGACCTACATATCCGTATACAACGGATGGAATCCCAACCAAAAGCTCAATAACTGGTTTCAACACTTTTTTCCCGAAGCCCGGGAATATTTCCGTCATGAAAATCGCTGCGCCAATTCCGAGCGGTGCCGCGATCAATGCAGCGAGAGCCGTTACCAAAAACGATCCGAGGATGAAAGGAAACACACCGTAGAGTGCAGGCTCGCCCTCTGGGTCCCATTTCACCTGAGTCAAAAATTCACTGATACTGACACCGTCAACAAAAAAGGTGGACAACCCTTTGGAAGCGATGAAGTACGTAATCGACAAGACGACGATGACCAGCAAAGCCGCACATACCATGGCGATTGTTCGCCCGGTCATATTCTCTGTAAATTGGCGTTTATTGTATGTCAGCATTTTTCGCGCAATCAGTGATTGGCGATTTGTCCCTACCCCTTCAATACGATGGTTCATGTTCTCCCTCCTAGAAAGAAAACGGCTTTCGAGCAAGCAAAATGAGGGGTAAGGCCCCCCCACCCCTCTATTTTGCTGTTGACCCGTGAGTGTCTTATTTTTGCGTTACTTTGCCTTCTGCATCACGTTCTACTTTCATATCTGTGATTGGCAGGAAGCCCAGTTCAGTAATAGTTTTCTTTTGTACTTCTTCAGACAGGATGAACTCCAGGAAAGCTTTTGCGTTGCCAGTTGGCTCGCCTTTTGTATACATGTGCTCATATGCCCACACTGGGTATTTGTTCGATGCAATGTTTTCTGCGTTTGCTTCTACACCGTCGAGTTTCAATGCTTTTACGGAGTCATTGAAGTAGGACAGAGCCAGGTAGCCGATTGCGCCAGGAGTTTCCGCGATGATTTTGCGAACGGTACCCGAGGAATCCTCTGTGATGCCTTCTGCTTCTTCTTTTCCGTCCAGTGCGAATTTGCTGAATGTTGCACGGGTTCCGGAAGACTTTGGACGGTTTACCAGCGTGATCTTCATATCGTCGCCGCCAACATCTTTCCAGTTGGTGATTTTGCCAGTGAAGATGTCGATCAGTTGTTGCTTGGTCAGGTTGTCTACTTTTACTTTCGGGCTAACCGCTGCTGCCATACCAACAACTGCTACTCTATGGTCAACCAGTTCGTTTGCCGGAATGCCTTTTTTCTCTTCTGCGAAGATGTCGGAGTTACCGATTGTTGCTGCGCCGCTTGCTACTTGGCTCAGACCTGTACCGCTTCCTCCGCCTTGAACTTGGATTTGCACACCTTGATTTTTTGCCATAAAGTCTTTGGCCGTTTGCTCGACCAGAGGCTGCAAAGCGGTAGAACCAACTGCAGTGATCGGTTCACCCGATGTAGTTGTTGTCGAACCAGAGTTGTTTTGTTCCGGAGCCGGAGTAGCTGGTTGCTGCGCCGGTTGTTGCGCTGGTTGCTGTGGTGCTGGAGCCGCATTGTTGCTTCCACAACCTGCGAGCAATGCTCCTACAAATGTCAGCGCCATTAACATTTTGCTGAGTTTTTTCATTGGATGAAAATCCTCCTTAAAAGGTTCGGTTTGTTTTTTTCTCTCTTACAAGTACAAACTATACAGGTCGAATGTTGTAGGATTGTGATGCCATTGTTAAGCTTTTTTAAAGATGGTCGGGCAAATGTATAAAAGGCGGCACATCCTGTTCAATCAGGTTGTGCCGCCTTTTGCTTGCGGTTAACTATTTATTTGTCGCGGGTCAAAGGCTGCGATATATCGACATGCCCCATCAACGATTCCGTTTTCTTGCCGTCTTCCAGGATGACGATTTGTTTTACTTCCGGGAATTGAAAAAAGGTTTCTTTCAGCGAGTCCACTGCCATTCCTTCGCCGCTGGAACCGAGGTTGTACTGGTTTTTGCTATCCGCATCAATCGTCAACGTGCCGTCAGCAAACGTCAACGAATGGTATTGGAAGTCTTTCCAGAGCGGAAAATGAGCATCTGCCTTCACTGGCTTCCCAAGCAGCGCGAGTGTTTTCTTGTACTTCTCGATGTCTTCTGCAAACGAGATTTCCTGTTCTTCTTTTTGCAGCTCCATCAGATCGCTGTCGGAGTAGTAGACGGTCACGAGCTGTTTTTTCAGTGTCGGCTCTGTAGTCGATGGGTCTGTTTTATTGCCGGATGGCTGTTCAACAGGTGTTGTCGGCTGCGGTGCAGGCGTTGCATTTTGTCCGCAACCAGCCAGAAGCAACACAGCAAAAGCTGCCACCCCGATCATCAGACTTTTTTTCATCGTGAAAGCCTCCCTTACTGATAAGACTGATAGTATTCACGAATAGCCGCAGCAAGGGCTTTCGCGATTTTGTCCTGAAATTCCGATGAGGTAAGCAACGCATTCTCTTGCGGGTTGGACAGGAAGCCTGTCTCTGTCAGGACAGCCGGCATTTTGGTGTTTTTGATGACGTAAAAGCCGCTTGCCTTGACGCCCCGATCCGGGAACTGCGTAGCACCTTGCAAATACTTGTGAACGACTTGCGCAAATGTTTTGCTGTTTGCATTGTAATAGAACGTTTCCGTTCCGCCTGTCGTCGGTTTCGGGAATGCGTTGGCGTGGATGGACAGGAACAGATCCGCATCCATCTCGTTGGCAATCGCCACCCGCTCTGACAGCTCATAGAATACATCTGTCGTACGCACCGGAACTACCTGAAACTCCGGATATTGTTTCAACAAGGCTATTAGCTTGTTTGCGACAGCCAGATTGTAATCTTTTTCGTGGTTGCCTGCCACGCCCAACGTTCCAGGGTCTTTTCCCCCATGACCAGCATCGACTACGATGAGGTAGCCTGTCTTTTTAGGTTTTGGGGTAAGCTTCACTTCGATACCGTCTTTCGTATACGCCAGATTATACGCGCTCTTCTGGTTCAACTCAATGACGACGCGAACCGTCTCGGGAGAAGCACTGTACTGGCTGTAGCGAAGGCTGGCGATGAGCGGCTCTTCCTCCGGCACACTCGCGGCTTCCTGCTGCTCATCGTTATAAGAATCGGAGTCTTCTGCACTCTGTTCGTCCTCGTCATCTGCGGAAGCAGCCTGCTGTCGATCCTCAGACTCTCCCATGCTCGCTGCTTGTTCCTTTTGCTTCAACTCTTCCACCAAATCATCTGTCAAAGCCGTTTGGGGAAGATCCAGCACAATGCGATGGGGGCCTGTCAGTACAAAAGCGTTCGCCTGTACAGGCAGCTTCATATTAATATGTACGCGATCCCCATCTTGCTCAACACCTGTCAGATGATTAAGTCTTTCAATCTCGACCAAGTTCTTTTTCTGGTTCCAGTCAATCGACCCGCCCAGTTCGTCTTCCACTTGCTTCAACGGGAGAACCAGCTGGCTGTCGATCGTCATGCCGCGCTCTGGGCGACTCCAGGCAAAGCCTTTTTGCCCGACTTGTTCTGCCACTGCATCGGCAGCCACATACATCGTGTCAGACACCTGGTACAGCTTGATCGCTTTTTCAGGAGCGCGTCCGTTCAATGTCACTTGCGGCGTCTCATTGGCAATGACGGTACGGGAACTGCTGTCCCAACCTACTGTGATTCCAAGCGATTCCCCGACAAATCGCAAAGGCAGCAGCATGCGTTTCTGGGAAATGACAGGGGCTGTATCCAGCTTGACCTGTTTTCCGTTCAGTTGCGCCGTGCGCGAGTCCAGCGTGAGGGAAAGCTGCTGAGATCCCTTCGTAATAACAGCTGTCCGGGTCGCTTCATTCCAGGCGACATCTGCGCCCAGACCTTCTGCGATGACACGGACAGGAACCAATGTCCGCCCGCTTTTGATCAATGGCGGTACATCCGGGGTAACTGCTTGTCCACCAATCATTAAGCTGACGGTCTCCTCAGTTGCACTACTTGCCGCAGCCGGCCAACCGGGGATAAGCAGCAGGACCAGCAGCAGCGCCAGAAGCAGAGGGTAAAATCGTCTTTTCATCCTGACCTCCTCCGTGATGTCTGATTTGTTATGTGGCGTTAGCCCATTGTGCAACGTTCACCATTCTATTAGACGCTAGTGAATCTGTAAAGTTTATAGTCTTTTCGTACCAAAAAGACAAAAGACTGCTCTTTTTTGACAAAGAGGCAGTCTTTTGAGAGAGAATCGTGTCTGATCCTGCTTGTTCTATCGAAGGAAGCGCGACAAGCCGCGCCTTTCTCTTCTGCTTACTTCCTGAACGGGTCCCTGCCCTTTCAGCATATTCAAGCCCCCGCTGGCAATAAACTGCTGAATCATGGACATGACAGCCGGATTTGACAGAACTTTGATTGAATCCGCTACTTTCGGGTTCTTCAGTTGGGGAATAGCCCCGCTCAAGTGCGGCAATAACGGCAGCAAATCTTCAATCGAGATCGCAGGCTTCGGTTTCTCCGGGGCGGACTGTACAGGAACCGGACGCTGGCGTCCACCGAACAAAATGCTGCGCCGCGGTCCCAGACTGGGCGTAGCCTTCAGTCTTCCAAGCGTGTCCTTCATATCCTGCAACTCTTGCTTCATCTGGTTCATCTCGCGCATCACCTGGGCATTGCTCACATCATGCGCATCAGCCAGCCTGTGCATCGTCTCTAACAGTTGGCCCTGGGAGACGGCCTGCTTCTTTTTCCTTCGGGTCTTGGCAGCGATAATCCCACCTCCCTCCTAGATAAGCCCCCCCCTTTATTTAAAGCGCTTTTTCAGGTTGTCGATGTCTTTGGAATTAACGCCTTTTTTGGACAGCTTATTCAGCAGGCTCCCGACGTTTTCGGTCTTGGACATTTGCCGAAACTGCGCCACATATCCGTTCAGTTCCTTGTCTGAGAAGTTTTTGCCCGCTTTTTTGCCCAAATCGCGAATGACCTCTTTCAATCCTGCGTCCGTTTTCAGCTTGTCTTTGGGAATTGACCTTACAATGCTGAGCAATTTGCCAATATCCACAGCGATCCCCCCTGGTTGCAGTTTGTTCCTTTTTACTCTATGTAGCCAGGAGCACAATGGATTGGTCATTTGTCCATGCGTTGGAAAAAAAGAAAGAAGGGCATCCGCAGATTAAGGCTTGATATCTGCGTATTTGAAGTCGATCATTCCCAAGCCGTCCATAACCACTCCATCGACATTTTTGCTTTGCAGCCAATTTTGTGAATAATAATAGATCGGCATGATCGGCATTTCGTCCATGAGGATTTGCTCGGCCTTGGCGAGAATCGCTTTGCGTTTTTGCGGGTCCTGCTCTTTTGCCGACTGGTTCAGCAGTTCTTTATACTGCGGATTTTCCCAACCCGTGTCATTGTGCCCACCGTCTTTGTCCTTGAACATCTCCAAAAAGTTGATCGGATCGTTGAAGTCGGCGAGCCAGCCAAAGCGGGATATTTGATATTTGCTTTGGTGGACATCTTCCAGAAATTTTTTCCATTCGGTGTTTTCCAACTTCACCTCTACGCCAAGATTGTTTTTCCATTGATATTGGATCACTTCTGCAATTTTTTTATGACTTTGGGATGTGTTGTAGGAAATGGTGATGGGAGGGAGTTTGCTGATTCCTGCTTCTTTCATTCCTTCTTGGAGAAGCTGTTTCGCTGTTTCTATGTCATTGTCTTTGAAGTAACCCTCAGCTTTAAGCCCCATGCTCGACGGCACATAACCTGTGGCGGGAAGGACATTCATCCACATTGCTTCTATCAACCCCTGCCGATCCAGCGCATAAGCAAAAGCTTTACGGATTTTGACATTATGAAAAGGAGCTTGCTTGGTGTTGAAGCGATAAAAATAAGTGCCTGCTATCGCTTGAGTGTTAAGTATCGGAGGTGATCCCAAATCCAACTCGAGATCAAGTGGGATTTGGGACAAAGGAGCTCCTGCCCAATCTAGATCTCCGTTGCGAAACATCGTCAGCTCTACCAGTTCGTCTTCTATCATGGAAAAATGAATCTTGTCCAATTTTACGTTCCCTTTATCCCAGTAGTTCTGGTTTTTAGCCAGAATCATCTGGTGCTGGGGCTTCCAAGTCTCGATTTGAAAAGGGCCGTTCCCTACAATCGTTTTGGGGTCAAGCGCCCATCGTGCGTTTGCTTCCACTACTTTTTTATTTACGGGGTAATAGGTGTAGAAAGTTGTCAGTTCCGTGAAGAACGGGGCTGGAGCGGTTAGCTCCACGGCCAAGGTTGTCGCATCTATGGCTTTGACTCCTACTTCCTCCGCTTTTCCGTTACCTTGATTGTAAGCTTCCGCGCCTTTCAAATAGTATAGCTGGTAAGCATAACTCGATGCTGTCTCAGGGTTCAGCGCGCGTTTCCAAGCATATTCGAAGTCATGAGCAGTTACCGGATCGCCATTGCTCCACTTAGATGGACGGATTTTAAATGTATAGGTTTTGCCGTCAGCAGAAACCGTATAGCTTTCCGCTGCTGCTTCATGAATTTTTCCATCTTTGCCTACACGGGTCAATCCCTCGAAAATTGCCCTAGTTACTGCTCCTGACGTTGAATCTTCCGCGATCCCCGGGTCCACAGTCGGCGGGTTCGAGTTCATATTCATCCTGAGCACCTTCGGCTCCGCCGCTTGTCCGGCATCCGCATACCCTGCCAAGCTTCCCCCAACAATCAGCATTGCGCTTGTAACTGCTACTACGCTTTTTTTCACGATCAAAACTCCTTATTTTTTTATATGGACTTCTACCATCAGTATACAAGCGAGAGGGATTTTTTGGGTGATTTTTCTAATAAAAGGATTGCGCCATGCTCGCCGACCGCTTGCCGCAAAAAAAGAAGAGAAGCGTTAAAAACGCCCCTCTTCCTTATATCAGTTGCATCTCTTCAATGATTACTTGATGTCAGCGTATTTGTAGTCAACAGCACCCAGACCGTCGATGATTACGCCGTCAACCTTGTCGTTTTTAACCCAAGATTGAGTGTAGTAGTAGATTGGCATGATTGGCATTTCATCCATCAGGATTTGCTCAGCTTCTGCCAAGATTGCTTTACGTTTTTCTGGATCTTGTTCCAGAGCGGATTGGTTCAGCAGCTCTTTGTACTTCGGATTTTCCCAACGAGTATCGTTGTTTCCGCCGTCTTTTTCTTTGAACATTTCCAGGAAGTTGATTGGATCGTTGAAGTCACCCAGCCAACCAGCGCGAGCTACTTGGTATTTACCTTGGTGTACATCATCCAGGTATACTTTCCACTCTTTGTTTTCGAGTTTCACGTCTACGCCGAGGTTTTTCTTCCATTGGTCTTGAATCGCTTCTGCGATCTTTTTGTGACCTTCGGAAGTGTTGTAGGAAAGTGTCAGGGTTGGCAGTTTGCTGATACCTGCTTCCTTCATACCTTCTTCCAGCAATTTTTTCGCTGCATCGAGGTCTTTGTCCTTGAAGTAGCCGTCTTTGTTCAGAGCCATGCTCGGTGGCACATAGCCTGTTGCTGGCAATTGACCAGCTTGCAGGATGTTGTCGATCAGGCTTTGACGATCGATCGCGTAAGCAAACGCTTTACGGATTTTCACGTTGTTGAAAGGTGCTTTTTCTGTGTTGAAACGGTAGAAATAAGTACCTGCGATCGGTTGAGTTGTCATTTTTCCGGAATCTTTCAGAGCCGGAATTGCGTCTGTTGGCAATGCGGAAGTTGGAGCACCTGCCCAATCCAGTTCGCCATTTTCATACATGGACAGCTCAGTGTTCTCATCTTCTACCATGGAGAACTCGATTTTGTCCAGTTTTACGTTGTCTTTATCCCAGTAGTTGTCGTTTTTCACAACAACCAGTTTGCTCTTATGTTCCCAAGTTTCCATTTTGAATGGACCGTTACCAACGATTGTTTTCGCATCAGTAGCCCATTTGTCGTTGCCTTCAACTGTTTTTTGGTGAACTGGGAAGTATGTTTTGAACGCTACCAGTTCCAGGAAGAATGGAGTTGGGTTAGTCAGTTCAACTTCCAGTGTTTTGTCATCAATTGCTTTTACGCCTACATCTTCTACTTTACCAGTACCTTTGTTGAAGGCTTCAGCACCCTTCACATAGTACAGTTGGTAAGCGTAGTTGGAAGCTGTTTTCGGATCGAGCGCGCGTTTCCAAGCAAATTCGAAGTCTTTTGCGGATACAGCATCGCCGTTGCTCCATTTAGCATCGCGGATTTTGAATGTATATTTTTTACCGTCTGGAGAAATCTCAATTTTTTCAGCTGCTGCTTCATGTACTTTGTTATCTTTACCTACACGAGTCAAACCTTCAAAAGTAGCTGTGATGATCGTGCTGGAAGTTGTATCTTCCGCAATACCAGGGTCAGCTGTTGGCGGCTCGGAGTGCAGGTTCAATTTCAGTACTTTTGGTCCAGCTGCTGGAGCAGGAGTTTCCGTTTTGTTACCTGCTGCTGCATTATTATCTGCTGGCGCTGCTTGGTTACCGCCACCGCATCCTGCAAGTGCCGCACCAAGAACGAGGATAGAACTCATTGCTACGAAAACATTCTTTTTCATACAAGTAATCCCCCTTTTCTAAATCTTTTATCAATATACATGGTTTTATATTATTTTTAAATATGTTTTAGAATGATTTAATAAATTTTTATTTATTTATAAAGATGTTTAATCTTTTATAAAAAATAATTTATTGGAAAAATATAATAGCAAGTGCTCGACGTCTTTATTCTCATCTGGAAAACGTTGATTTGGCGCGGTTTTGTCGCACTTCTTCTCACAACACTCTTGGCGATCCTGCCCAAAATGGCTTATTGATGCGTGTCGCTATCAAACTCATTTTTTAT
This sequence comes from Brevibacillus sp. FSL K6-0770, assembly GCF_038000275.1. Classification (NCBI taxonomy): domain Bacteria; kingdom Bacillati; phylum Bacillota; class Bacilli; order Caryophanales; family Paenibacillaceae; genus Brevibacillus; species Brevibacillus sp. FSL K6-0770. Next base: position 504,949 of record NZ_JBBOBQ010000001.1, on the reverse strand, counting down.
TTGGAATTTTACAAATTTTTATTTTTCTCATTGCCCTCTATTCTGTTTTCTTTATGGATGAACAAACTCGACAAGCTTTGACGGCGATTTCCCTCCGCATTCAACAAAAAAAGAGGAGCTGATCGCTCCTCTTTCATTCTTTGCTATTATTGAATGTCTGCCCATTTCCAGTCTACGAAGCCCAGACCGTCCAGAACAACACCTTTTACCTTGTCGCTCTTCACGTAGGAATGAGTGTAGTAGTAGATTGGCGCAGCTGGCATTTCGTCCATGAACAATGCTTCTGCTTCTGCCAAGATTTGTTTGCGCTTCTCAGGGTCTTTTTCAACCGCAGATTTGTTCAGCAGCTCTTGATACTTCGGACTTTCCCAGTTGGTATCGTTGTTGCTGCCTTTTTTCAGCTTGAACAGATCCAGGAATGTGTACGGATCGTTGTAGTCGCCAGTCCAGCTGGAACGAGCGATTTGGAATTTACCTTGGTGCAGGTCATCCAGGAATACTTTCCACTCTTTGTTCTCCAGCTTCACTTCTACGCCAAGAGCTTTTTTCCATTGGTCCTGGATTGCTTCGGCAATTTTCTTGTGACCTTCGGATGTATTATAGGAAAGAGTCAGAGTTGGCAGCTTGGTGATGCCTTCCTCTTTCATACCTTCTTCCAGCAATTTTTTCGCTGTTTCTACATCGTTATCTTTGAAGTACGGGCTAGATGCTACTGCCATCGTTGGAGGCACCAGACCCATTGCCGGTTCTTGGTTTGCTTGTGTTACGTTGTCGATGATTGTTTGACGGTCGATCGCATAAGCGAACGCTTTACGGATTTTCGCATTGTTGAACGGCGGTTTCTCTGTATTGAATTTGTACAGGTACGTGCCCGCAATCGCATGCGTTTGCATTTTTCCGGAGTCTTTCAGAGCCGGAATCGCGTCTGTTGGCAGTGCGGAAGTTGGAGCACCTGCCCAATCCAGATCGCCGTTGTCAAACATGGACAGCTCCGTGTTTTCATCCTCAACCATGGAGAAATCGATCTTGTCCAGTTTTACAGCATCTTTATCCCAGTAGTTCTCGTTTTTCGCGAGAATCAGCTTGCTTTTGTGCTCCCAAGTATCGATCTTGAACGGACCGTTACCTACGTGAGTTTTCGCGTCGCCTGCCCAGTTTTGCGTTCCTTCAACCACTTTTTGGTTCACTGGGAAGTACGTGTAGAAAGCAGTCAGCTCCAGGAAGAACGGAGTCGGGTTTTTCAAAGTAACAACAAGTGTTTTGTCGTCACTTGCTTTTACGCCCACGTCTTCAGCTTTCGCTTTGCCTGTGTTGTACTCTTCCGCGTTTTTCAGGTAGTACAGTTGGTAAGCGTAGGTAGAACCGAGTTTCGGATCGAGCGCTCGCTTCCAAGCGTATTCAAAGTCTTTTGCTGTAACAGCATCGCCGTTGCTCCATTTGCTGTCACGCAGGTGGAATGTATAAGTAAGTCCATCTTCAGAAACGTCAATTTTTTCCGCTACGGATTCATGTGGTTTGCCATCTTCACCAATACGAGTCAAACCGTCAAAGGTCGCACGCAAAACAGCACCGGAAGTGGAATCCTCAGCCAAGCCAGGGTCAGCCGTTGGTGGCTCACTCTTCATGTTCATGCGCAGAACTTTTGGACCGCTTGTTTTTTCACTATTAGCAGAATTTCCTTGCTCTGCTGCTTTCTCGCCGCCGCCACAGCCAGCCAGCGCCGCACTCAGAACCAGGATGGAACTCATCGCTGCGAATACGCTTTTTTTCATTGGTGTTGACCCCCTTTTGTATGTGTAACACTCATGGAAAAGCTACTTCAACAAATATACTGCATTTTTAGTAATATTGAAGACATTTTAAGCAAGTTTAATTATGTTTTATTCAAAGATCAAATTGTATTAACGGAAATAAATTCACATTCTTCATTAAATGAAGTATGCCTCGCGACGGAAAAACTATGCGAACCGCGGAATTTTCGCCATTCTTCCCATGCAAAAACAAAGAAGCCTTCCCGTCTTGGCAAACGACGCCGGGAAGGCTTTCTTCAAAATTATAAACTTTGGATTTGTCGATATTGTTGTGGAGATACTCCGACAATGGAACGGAAGTCCCGGATGAAATGCGAGTGGTCGTAATAGCCAAGCGCTATGGACATCTCCAACCAGTCGCTCACTACTCCCTGATCAATCAGTTGCGCCGCTTCGTGCAGCCGATACCGCTGAATCACTGATTTCGGGCTGACGCCAACATAACGGTCAAACAGTCGCTGCATCGTCCGCAACGTCATGTCGGACAGTCGAACAGCATCCTCTACCTTCAGCACATTCCGATCCGCCTGAATCCTTGCGACCAACTGAGAAATTTTTTCTACATTCGGATCTTGCTGGGGCAGCCGTTCAATCAGAAACTGCTCGAATCGCTCAACCATTGCCTGATCGTCCGGCAACTGGAGTATTTCTGCTTCCAGTGCGGCCGTGTCCACCTGGAACACTTCTTCTATAGTAGTAGATGTACCGTATAGCTCCGAAACAGGTTTTTGCCAAAACGGAAAGAATCCCCCTGGCTTGAATTTTACACCGAATACATGACCTTGACCCGCAAGCATATGGGAGGACGTGGACGGAGCGACTCCGAAAATTCCCGATGCCCCCTGTTCAAAAACGAGATTGACGTTGGGGTGGGCCAACACTGTTTGCGAATAAGGAGCTTGTCCGCGCAAATCCCATCTGACTACCCAATAGTGCTGAACGAAGTATCCGATCTCCTTGCTTGGCTCATACCGTTGCAGCGAAAACTTTTTGCCGCCGAGCACGGCATGCAGCACGCCTTTTGGCAGCATATCCGGATTTTTTTCCATTTAGTCCGCCTCCTGTCGCGTTTTTACAATACACCCCTGTTTTGTCTGTCTATACTAAGAGTAGTAGTTGCAGCTGGGGATTACAATTTCAAAATTTATTGATAACAGGAGGCACGACATGGATCATATTTTCAATTTTTACATCGGAGCTACCCCAGAACGCGTATGGCACGTTCTCACTTCGGAAGAGGGAGTCAAAAGCACGTTTTTCAACTCCGTCATCCGCTCCACTTTTCAAGTCGGTGACGATCTGGCTTATGTCGGGCCTGGAAATGATGGCCCTGAGACAGTCCATGTGTACGGAAAGGTTCTGGCATTCGAGCCGCAGCAAGTCTTCAGCTTCCTGGAGCATCCTGGCCCGTCTTACCGGCCCAACCACGCTGAACTGCAGAGCCGCGTAACCTTCAAGCTGGAGCCTGTCGGCGGATGTACACGACTGACCTTGATCAACGACCAATGGACCGAAAATCATCCTTCCAACGCCAACGCGAGTCAAGATTGGCCGATGATTCTCTCCAACATCAAGACGTATGCAGAAACAGGAAAAACGTTGGATTTCGGCTACTAAGCCGGACAATTTGAAAAGGAAACCCCGGAAGCGGCATGCCTTGGCACTCTCGCTACCGGGTTTTTTTGCCTGCTACTCGACCATCTCTGCCCACTTCAGATCGATAAAGCCCAATCCGTCTACCTGTACGCCTTTTACCTTGTCGCTTTGCACCCAGACGTCGACATCCGTAAAGAGCGGAATGACTGGCATGGCGTCCATGAAAATTTGCTCGGCTTCCGCAAACAGCTGCTTGCGCTTCTCCGGGTCACTCTCCAAGGCGGACTGTTTCAAAAGCTCTTTGTAGCGCTCGTCTTCCCAGCCCGTATCGTTGTTTCCGGTCTTCGCGTCGCGGAACATTTCCAAATAGTTGATCGGATCGTTGAAATCGGCATTCCAGCCCAAGCGGCCAATCTCGTAATTCAGTTCATGCAAATCTTGCAAGTGAACCTTAAATTCTTTGATCGCCAGCTTCACGTCGATGCCGAGATTGCGTTTCCACTGATCCTGCATGGCTTCCGCGATTTTTTTGTGTCTGTCTGTCGGGTTGTAGGACATCGTAATCGTGGGCAAGGTGGTCACACCCAGTTCTTGCATGCCTTCCGCCAACAGCTTTTTCGCTGTCTCGACATCGTTGTCGCGGAAGTAGCCCTCCGGTTTAATAATCATCGATTGAGGCAGCATTCCCATCGTCGGCACTTGTCCAACCTGCGTGATGTTGTCCACGATGCTTTGGCGATCAACCGCATAGGCCAACGCTTTGCGGATTTTCGCATTTTTCAGCGGCCCTTTGGTCGTATTGATTTTGTACCAATACATCGTCGCTTTCGGATGAACGACCAGCTTGCCGGCTTCCTTCAAAGACGGGATCGCATCAGTCGGCAAACCGCCAAGCGGTTGACCAGCCCAGTCCAGCTCGTTGTTGTCAAACATGGACAGCGCTGTATTGTCATCCTCGATCATGGCAAATTCGATTCGGTCGAGTTTGACAGCATCTTTATCCCAGTAGTTTTCGTTCTTTTCCAATACAATCTTGCTCTTGTGCTCCCAGCCCGTCATTTTGAACGGACCGTTGCTAACGTGTGTTGCTGCTTCATTCGCCCAGTTCGGATTGGCTTCTGCCACTTTTTTGTCTACAGGATAATAGGTGTAAAAGGCCGTCAATTCCAGGAAAAATGGTGTCGGGTTTTCTAGCGTGACTTCAAGCGTTTTGTCATCAAGAGCTTTTACCCCCAGCTCGGTTGCTTGCGCCTTGCCCGTATGCACCTTTTCCGCATTTTTGATGTAGTATAGCTGGTACGCATATTCGGCACCCAGCTTCGGATTGAGCACACGCTTCCAGGCATACTCGAAGTCGTGCGCTGTCACCGGATCGCCGTTACTCCACTTCGAGTCGCGAATCGTAAACGTGTACACGCGCTTGTCGTCGGATATTTTCACGTCCGACGCAACCGAGTTCATCGGCTTGGCGTCTTTGTCTAATCTGGTCAAGCCGTCAAAAGTAGCACGAACGACCGCGCCTGACGTAGCATCCTTGGCAAGCCCAGGGTCCGCCGTCGAAGGCTCGCTTGTCAGGTTGGCCCTGAACACTTGCGGCTTGCCAGCGCTCGCCGTCTGCTTGGCTTCTCCTGCTTTTTGCTCGGCAGGTGCAGAAGGCGGAGCGGCGGCCTGATTCCCGGAACATCCTGCCAAAATACTTCCAGCCACAAGCGACACGCCGAAAAGTAGTTTGAATGTTTTGTTCATCTGAATTTTCCCCTTTATCAATTTTTTTCTATCGCCACCACAATATACTCGACAAAAATCGTCTTGAGAATGGGGTTCGGTGAGATTTAATTAAATTTTACGAATATTTATACTTTTATAAATGAAAATAAACCCAACCAGCCACACGGGCCAAATTGGGTTTATTTGTTGATTCATCAATTAGCTGTTCCTTAGAATGCAGGAACGATGGAACCTTTGTATTCATCTTCAATGAACTTTTTCACTTCTGGGCTGTTCAGTTCTTTCGCCAGCTTTTGGATCGCTTCGGAATCTTTGTTGTCTGGACGAGCTACCAGGAAGTTCGCATATGGAGACTCTTTGTCTTCAAGGAAGAGAGCGTCTTTTGTCGGCACCAGTTTTGCTTCGAGTGCATAGTTGGTGTTGATCAGCGCCAGGTCAACTTCTTCCAGGACGCGTGGCAGCATAGCAGCTTCTACTTCTTTGAACTTCAGGTTTTTCTTGTTTTCTACAACGTCTTTTACCGTTCCGCTGATGCCAGCGCCTTCTTTGAGCTTGATCACGCCGTTTTTCTCCAACAGAGCGAGCGCGCGTCCGCTATTGGTCGGGTCGTTTGGCAAAGCAATGGTTGCGCCTTCTGCCAGCTCGTCAACGGATTTTACTTTTTTGCTGTAAGCACCGAAAGGCTCGATGTGCACGGCGATTACTGGCTGCAAGTCCATGTTTTGACCTTTATTGAACTCTTCCAGGTAAGGCTTGTGCTGGAAGAAGTTTGCGTCCAGTTGCTTTTCATTCAGCTGTACGTTTGGTTGTACATAATCGGTAAACTCTTTCACTTCCAGGTTAACACCTTGTTCTTTCAGCTTTGGAGCGATGAACTTCAAAATGGCTGCGTGTGGAACCGGAGAAGCGCCTACTTTCAACGTTACTTCTTGCTGTTGTCCGCCTTGTGCGCCGCCTTCAGTTGGAGTTGGAGCTGTTTCCGTTTTGCTTCCGCACGCTGCCAAGGAAAATGCCAATACGGTAGAAAGTACAGATACGACTAATTTTTTCATAAATGATTTCCCCCTATTTTTTGGTCTGTGTTCTGCAAAGCTTATATGGAAAGACCTTACTTGCGGCTGAATCGCATAACCAGGCGATCCCCCAGCGACTGCAAGATCTGGACCAACACGAGCAAAATAATCACTGTAACAATCATGACATCTGTCTGGAAGCGTTGGTAGCCGTAGCGGATTGCCAAATCTCCCAGCCCGCCGCCGCCGATTACGCCGGACATCGCGGTGTAAGAGACGAGGGCAACTGTCGTGATCGTAATCCCGGCCACCAGACCTGGACGCGATTCAGGAAGCAGCACGTTCCAGATGATTTGCCAGTTGGAGGCTCCCATCGACTGCGCGGCTTCGATGACTCCTCGATCCACCTCTCTCAGCGAGGTTTCCACCAGCCGCGCAAAAAACGGGGCTGCACCGATGACGAGCGGCGGAATCGCTCCGAGTACCCCGAGTGAAGTACCCACAATTACTTTTGTCACAGGAATCAGCAAGATCATCAAAATGATAAACGGTACAGAACGCAGTATATTGACAACGAATGAGGCAATTGCATAAAACACCTGGTTTTGCAAAAGCTGTCCGCGAGAAGTCAGGAACAAAATAATCCCCAGCGGCAAACCAATCAGGATGGTAAACAGTGTCGAGAAGCCAAGCATCGTCAGCGTATCTATTGTTCCCTCGGCGATCTCCGACCAATCCACATTTTCCAAAGTCCAGTCCATCTATATCACCTCTACTTCCAAGCCACGCTGACGCAACGTCTCGATGGTTTTTTCGTTTTGACGGACATCGCCTTCCAGCTCGACGACCAGTTGGCCGTACGGCGTATCCTTCATGCGGGAAATCGTTCCTTGCAAGATGCTGAACACCGTGCCTGTTTCTTGCATCGTCTGGAACAAGATCGGCTGGTACGTCTTTTCCCCCAGGAATGTGACGCGGGCAATCGTGCGGTTTCCTGCCGCCTTTTCGTGCGCGACTGCTTCCCGCAGCTCGCTGGAATCAGCCACCTGCTCGACAAATTCCTGTGTCGTCGGATGCTGCGGCTTGAGAAACACATCCAGAACCTCGCCCGACTCGACAATTTTTCCGCCATCGATGACGCCTACGCGGTCGCAGATGGAACGGATCACGTGCATTTCGTGCGTGATCAGCACGATGGTCAATCCCAGTTTGCGGTTGATATCGAGCAAGAGCGCGAGAATCGAGTTCGTCGTCTGCGGATCGAGAGCGGAAGTCGCTTCGTCGCACAGCAACACTTTCGGATCATTGGCCAGCGCTCGGGCGATGCCTACGCGCTGCTTCTGACCGCCGGACAATTGCGACGGGTACTTGTCCCGATGCGCTTCCAGCCCGACCAGTTTGAGCAGCTCGTCCACTCTTTTCTGGATTTCAGCCTTCGAGCGATTGGCGAGCTTGAGCGGGAAAGCGACATTCTCGCCTACGGTCGCGGAAGACAGCAGGTTAAAGTGTTGGAAAATCATCCCGATCTGGCGGCGCTTTTCCTGAAGCTTGCTGTCATCGAGCTTGGTCAAATCCACTCCGTCGACAACGACTTGTCCTGACGTAGGGCGCTCCAACAGGTTGATGCAACGAATCAGGGTACTTTTCCCCGCACCGGAATGCCCGATGATCCCGTAAATTTCCCCTTTATCTATGGAAAGGTCAATCCCGAGCAATGCCGGAATCGTCTTGCCTTGTACTTGATAGCTTTTATGCAGTTGTTGCAATTGAATCAACGCATCCACCTCCCAGCAAAATCTGTCTACATGCCTTGTGAAAAACAGAAAGCCCCTTTTTTCATAAACGAAAAAGGGGCTGCAACGCATGTATACGTTCGCATCCACCCTTCTCATCTATCAAGATCCAACCAATCTTGTAGGAATTGGCACCGCGACGCTCATTTTCGAAAAAATGAACCGGTTGCCGGGCTTCATCGGGCCTGTCCCTCCGCCTCTCTTGATAAGAAAGATTTCCACGTATATTATGTTCGTTTTTCATATTTTCATGATACAAACCGGATTATATCCTTTTTGAAAATATCCCGTCAATAGCAATCCCAGGAAAAACTTTTTTAATCTATCACTCCGTTGCGGATAATGGTTGCCTGAACATGAAAACGAACAGACGCCTGCCGGAAAATTTTTCTCCAGTCGCGGTTCGTCATCTCTTTCAATCCCCTCTGCTGGGCGCGATAGACGATGCCAAATCCCGCCGGATCGACGTCCAGTTGCTGCAATTTTTTGACGACTTTTTGCAGTTCTTTCTCGATTTCCTTTTCCAATGCGTCCTCCATCGTTTTCATCATTTTGCTGTCCTCCAGCTTGATCGGTATCGTCAGTTCAAGGATTCGTGCCTGCAGACGGACGCGCACGTCAAAAACGGGAGGAGATGCTGCCAATGTCTTTTTTCGCAAAGTGCTCATTGTACAATGCCACCCGTATTTGCCCGCCTGAAGGTTTTTTGTCTGATTGCAAATTTGCCTTGTCCCGCATGCCCTTGCTCGTTTCCCCAGTCCCAAGTGCCTTTCGACATGATCGATATTCAGTCTATCCTGATCGATTTCCCTCAGCTTCGGAATAAGCTCGCTGTACACGACTTTGGCATCCGCCATGCGAAAACCATCTATGCAGGAACTCCTGGTCCATCTCCTTCACCCCAATGTGCTTGTGCTGTAGAAAATCATGGATAGTGTGCCCAAATATGCAAAAAAACAGCACGCTACATTCGCGTGCTGTCTGTACTGTCGTCTGTTTTGTTGTCCTCTTGTTGCATCGTTTCAGTCGGCGGCTCAAGCTTTTCCTGAATGAACGACTGAATCTGGTCTACGTCGGGAATGAGCACGGCTCCTGCCTTGTGCGATTCCCGGAACATTCCCATCGGCGGCAGCTGATAGTTGCCCGGTTGCATCGTATCGAGCTTCAAGCCGAGCGCGGACAGCTTCAGCATGTCCATGGAGCTGATGTTCGTCTGGATGTACGGCGCCACTTGTTTGAGGATGGACGGCAACTGGATCAGGGATGTGCCGCTCTTCATCTGGCTCGCTACAGCGGCGAGCAATTTGCGCTGACGCTCGGTGCGCGTATAGTCGGATGTGGCGTCATGGCGGAAACGGACGTACTGCAACGCCTTGTTGCCATCCAACTGCTGCACACCTTTTTTCAGATTGATATCGTAGACGCCTTTATCTGTCGGGTCATGGTAATACATGTTTTTCTCTACGTCGATCTCGACGCCGCCCACCGCGTCGATCAGCGCCTTGAAGCCTTCGAAATCGGTAATGACGTAGCGATCCACAGGAAGTCCGGTAAACTGGCTGACCGTCTTCATCGCCAGCTCAGGCCCGCCGTCTACAATCGCCGAGTTGATACGCGAGCTGCCATTTCCGGGAATGTCCACATACGTATCCCGCAAAATGGAGAACAGATCGTAACGCTTGGATGCCGGGTCGATACTGACCAGCATCATGGAGTCGGAACGGGGAAGCCCGTTATTTTTCATTCCCCTGCGATCCACACCCATCAGCAAGATGTTCACACGCTCTTGACCATCCCACTCGGGTATCTCCGCCGCTTTCGTTGCGGCTCCGCCATCCGGCGGGGCAGGTGTAACAACATTAGGAGCCTGGATATTTTGAGCAAACTCATAAAAGGAGTATCCGTAATAACCCGCTGTCGTGGCAATCACGACAAGCATCAGGAGCAACACTCGTTTCCATATTCGCATAAAGAACTACTCCACCTTTTATTCTCTGTATCTACTTGAACTCATCTCACCACTTGTTTAGTATACTCGAATCTTTACAATGTGGAGCAGCCTTTATTTGGGTAGCTTAACTTTTTATACTTTAACATTTACAAAATTTGCAATATTCTTTATACTACCTTCATACTCGTTTCCAAGGGGTGACTTGTCGTGCTTTCTCCATCCGCGTTTTTTCAGCGTTACCCGCAGGAAGCCCTGTTTTTTCTCGTTGCAAGCTTTATCAATTCTGCTGGCAGCGCTTTCATGTGGCCGTTGACTACTTTGTACGTACATACGATTCTCCATCGCTCCATGACCGAAGCCGGCTTTGTTTTGATGGTCCAGTCTTTGGCGGGCATTGCCGGGCAATTCGTCGGCGGCTCCCTGTTTCACCGCTTGGGCGCCAAGCGTCTCATCGTGGGGGCGCTGCTTTTTCAAGGATTGATTCAACTGTCCATTCCGTTCATCAGCAGCTGGCCTGTCTATCTCGTGCTCATGACCTGTTTGGGCTTTACTTTCAACCTTTCTTTTCCGGCGATCCAGGCATTTATTGGCTTTCGCTGGAAGGAGCAGCGCCGAGAGCTGTTTAACATCGTCTACGTAGGCAACAATCTCGGCATGGCGATCGGCACTTCGCTTGCCGGGGTCATCGCTACCTTTTCCTTTCAGTTGACCTTTTTGTTCAACAGTACGAGCACGCTGTTGTTTGCGCTGTTCTTCTTCCTTTTTATGAAACGCTCTTTTCTAAGAAATTGTTGCTTTTAGAAAAGCCGTGAGTTGCTTGATATTTATAGTACCAAGCGAAGCGTGCATTCACGGTAAATGGAAATCCTATAGACTTCCTGATTTTCATTATAGAGCACACGTTTCCACAACAGCAATAGCAACAAAATTTGCGAAAAGAGCCTTATGAAAAATATTTCGCACCAAGAACTGGTTGGCGACCAGGCGAAAGAAAACCGGCGGCAAGGCGAGGCGAAAAATGCGTTTGCCCTGCTTCTGCGCTACCAGCTTTACTTGTTCATGGCACTGGGAGCTGCCTGTATTTTCTTTTCCAACATGGTCTGGAACACGGGTGTCGCCCCTTACATTACGGCGCAGGGCATGCCGCTGTCGGCCTTCAGTTGGCTGTGGACGATCAACGGCATCATCATTTTTGCGGGTCAGCCCATCACGTCCTGGATCAAGCGCATCCTGCAGCAAAACTTGTCCGCGCAGTTGGTGGCAAGCGCGGTGGCATACGCTCTCGGGTTCGGCTTCATGCTCATGTATCACGGCAGCTACTTTGCTTTTATCGCCGGCATGATCATTACCACTTTTGGCGAAATGCTGATCTCTCCGACCATCCCGACTTTCATTACGGAAAAGACGGGGGAAAACGCTCCCTTTTACCTGGGAGTCGTCGGGGCGATTACCGCTGTGGGGCGCTTGCTCGGCCCGCTGGCGATGGGCTATATGTACGACCACGGTGGCGTGCAGCCCACGTTGCTTTTGGCCTCTCTCGTTTCGCTTGCTTCCGTCTTCCTCTGTTTGCTCCATGCGTATGTCCAGCGCGAAAAACGAGTCTCGGCGACAAAAGCCAGTTGATTCGTTTACACATAAACAAGCCGCCTGCTTCCAGCTTGGAAAAAGGCGGCTTGTTTGCTATCCAGACCGTTCTCGATTGTCGCTTTCTTCGTAAACCCGGCTACCTCACTGGCGGGCATGTCAACGATTTGCCGTTGTCCTTCGCAGAAAGGCTCATGATGTACGGCACAGCTACACGGCTCCACTCTTGTGCGGATGGGGCTGCCGCCATTTCTTGCGGCGAACACGCTTGCAGCATGGACGTACCGACGCTTCCTCCCGGGTCAAGCGCGACTGCCGCCATCCCCTTCGGCAATTCTTGCGCCAGCGATTGGGTCAGCCCTTCGACTGCGAATTTGGATGCACAATACGGTGCTACATACGCTTCCCCGACTCGCCCCCAGTACGAGCTGATGTTTACAATCACTCTGCCCTCCGGATTGGGTACCATTTTCGGCAAAAAAGCGCGACAGACGTAAAACACGCCGTTTACATTGACATTCATGACTGTCGTAAATTCCTCTGGCGACAGCTCCATCAGCAGGCTATTGCGATTGATCAGGGAGGCGTTGTTGAGGAGAAGATCCGGTACGCCAAGCTTGCTGCACACTTCCTCTGCCCAGCTTTCCACCCGCTTCCCGTCGGAAACGTCGATCATCGAAAAATGATGCCTTTTTCCAAACTCGCGATTCAAGTTCCACACTTCTGCCATCGAGCGGCCGCATCCCGCGACGACCCAGCCCGCTTCATGAAACCGCTCCACCATCGCCCTGCCCAATCCCCGGGTCGCCCCTGTAATGACCACCAGCTTGCTTGCAGACACAACAATCACCGCCTTTTATAAACTTATTATATATAATAGTATAGTAAAAGGCGAAAAGGAATCCCCTTCCAGCAAATCAAATCCAGAAGAGGTTCCTTCTCTTTACGGCTCAATCAAAATGGCAATTCGGGTAGCTGATACCATTCGCCAGACATCCATTCGCGGGCTTTCCAGCGCAGGACATCCGGCCGCACGAGTGGCATGATTTGTTGGAAAAGCTCCACGCGTTCGATATCGGTCATCGGCACAAAAGCGTCTGCCGCGGCCAAATCCGCCTCCAGCTCGTCCATTTTGCTCACGCCCAAGATCGCTGTTGCGACAGGCAAACTCCATGTATAGCGCAGCGCCTGCTCCGTCCACGGAGCCAGCTTGCCCAGCCCCATCACCTTCATCCCGATGACGGCCACGCCTTTTTCGACTGCTTGCGGCACGAAATCATGGGCAAAGCTGTAGATGAAGTGATCCAGAGCAGACAAAGCCACGAGCGCACTGTCAAAAGGAAAACGGCGAATCGCTTCTGCCAGCAAGCGCGGGTCGGTATGTCCGCTAATGCTGATTTTGCGGATCAGTCCCTGCTCTTTGGCTTCCAGCAGAGCTTCCAGAGCGCCGCCTTTGGCAAAAATCGCTTCCAGATCGTGCGGCTGCATGATGTTGTGCATGCGCCACTCGTCGACGTAGTCCGTCTGGAGCCGCTTCAAGCTGCCCTCCAAATCTTTCAAAGCCAAATCGCGGGTGCGTCCTCCCGTCTTGGTCGCGATCCACACGCGGTCGCGCAAGCCTGTTAACCCCAAGCCCACCCGGGTCTCCGACTGCCCGTCGCTGTAGCTCGGAGCTGTATCGAAGTAGTTGACGCCCGCTTCTACTGCGCGGCGAATAATCGCGATTGCCTGCTCTTCGCTGCAATCGTGCTCGTCCACGATCCGCTGCGCACCGAATCCGAGCAAGGAAACTTGATGGGGATCTCGTCCAAATGATCGGGTCTGCATGCTGGTGGTTGCTCCTTTCGGATGTAAAACAAGACGCCCGATTCCGAGCGCCTTGTCATGGTCGTTGTTGTTTATTTGTATGTCTCGTAAGCTGTGGTCAGCAGGTTGGAGATGGTTTGCAGGTCGTTGTTCTCGATCTGATGACGCTCGATCATCGTCATGATTTTGCCGTCCTTCATGATCGCAAAAGACGGAGACGACGGCGCGTAGCCTTCGAAATACTCGCGGGCTTTTGCCGTAGCTTCTTTATCCTGGCCTGCGAATACAGTATAGATGTTGTCTGGCTTGGTGGAATGGCCCAAGGAATGAACCACTGCCGGACGAGCGAGTCCTGCTGCGCAGCCGCATACGGAGTTAACGACTACGAGAGTCAAACCTTTTGCATTCGGCAATGTTTGCTCGACTTCCTCTGCCGTGCGCAGCTCTTGAAATCCGTTGCGGGTCAATTCATCGCGCATCGGTTGAATCACTTGGCTCATATACGCTTCATAAGACATCATGGGGCAACCTCTCCTTTGTATCACGTTTCCATTTACGTATTATTATAACCTGATCGAGCCCTCGCGAGAACGCAGAAGTGCTTTCGTTCTACACTTCCATCAAAATGGTGAGGATCATCGGATTGCGTCCGGTCTTTTCATAAATAAACGGCTTGATTACTTCATTGATCTGGGATTTCAGCTCAGACCATTCCTTGATCTTCTTGTCGAGCGCTTCCTGCAGGCGCTGGCGAACCAGAAGCGTCGCTTCCTGAATGAGCGACTCAGAACCGCGCACATAGACAAAACCGCGGCTGACGATGTCTGGTCCCGTAAGAATCTTGAAGTTTTTCATATCGAGGCTGACGACGACGACCATCAGGCCATCTTCCGCCAAATGCTTGCGGTCGCGCAGAACGATGTTGCCTACGTCTCCGATGCCGCTGCCGTCGATCAGCACGATTCCGGCGTGCACCTTGCTGAGCCATGCCTTTTCACGGTTGCAGTTCAGCACTTCCCCGTTGTCCATGAGGAAAATGTTGCTCTCGTCAATTCCTACTTGCTGCGCCAGCTTGGAGTGCGTCTTCAGCATCCGGTATTCACCGTGAATCGGAATGAAGTATTTCGGACGAATGAAGTTGAGCATGAGTTTCAGTTCTTCGCTGCTTCCGTGTCCAGACGCGTGAATGTCAAACACGTGACTGAGCACGACGTTTGCGCCTGCCCGGTACAGCTTGTCTATCGTCCGGCTGACATTGATCGTGTTGCCCGGAATCGGCGAAGCAGAGATGATCACCGTATCTTCCGGATAGATCGACACAGTGCGGTGCGATCCGGAAGCAATCCGGGTCAGCGCCGCCATCGGCTCGCCTTGACTTCCCGTGCAAATAATCAGCACTTGATTGTCTGCGTAGTTGTCAATGTGCTTGATATCAATCAGCATACCCTCAGGCATCTGGATGTAGCCCAGTTCTTGTCCAATCAGGAACACTTTTTCCATGCTACGGCCGATGACCGCGACTTTGCGGTTGCACTGTTCAGCGGCATCTACCACTTGCTGCAGACGATGCACGTTGGACGCGAATGTAGCCAGGATGATGCGACCGCGCGCTTTGCGCACCACATCGAGAATCCCCTCGCCAACTGTGCGCTCTGACATGGTGAAGCCGTAGCGCTCGCTGTTCGTACTATCGGAAAGCAAAGCCAAAACGTCGCCACTCGCGCCGAGTTTGGCAATTTTGCCGTACTCTGTGGTCTGTCCGACTGGAGTCATATCAAATTTGAAGTCGCCTGTATGGATAACCATGCCTTCAGGCGTGTGGAGCACAACCCCGAGCGAATCCGGGATGCTGTGATTCGTACGGAAGAAAGTCGCTTTCAGTAGATTGAACGGAATTTCCGTATCTTCCGAGATCGGAATCATCTTCACGTCATTTTGCATGCGATGCTCTTCCAGCTTCGCCTTGACCAAGCCCAGGGTCAGACGACCACCGTATATCGGCACGTTAATTTGTTTGAAAATATAAGGAATCGCTCCGATGTGATCCTCATGTCCGTGCGTTAACAAAAGTGCTTTAATCTTGTGCTGGTTGTCCACCAAATAGGAAATATCGGGGATGACCAGATCGATACCGAACATTTCATTTTCGGGGAACTTCACCCCGCAGTCAATGATGATAATTTCATCCTCATACTCGACGCAATACATATTTTTTCCGATCTCGCCGAGGCCGCCCATTGCGAAAATCTTAACGTCGCTCAAACTCTTTCCTCCTAACTTCATCGTGCATGATTTTGGGAACCCGAACCAAGCATGCCATTCTTATTGTAACACAACGCGAGGCGTTCGTTTCATCCTGTCTTGTTAATTCCACACATTCATCTTCGGTCAATATTAGAAAACTGATACGCGGTATCTCCAACTCGAGCAAAAGCTGGGCATCAAGCGACTGCTCCGGCCGCAAGCCCCCTTTTGCACGTGTAAGGATTTTCTACGAATGACCGCTTCAAAAAGACTTCAGACTACATGGCAAGCCCGTTTTCCAACACGAAAAAGGAGAGCCTCCGCCATGCATTCTTCCATGAACATGTTCCTCACGCGCAGCTTTCTCGCTACACTGGCCGCAAGTTTGCTGCTGTTCTTTTTCCAGTATGCCCCAGCAAATGCCCAGCCGCCATATGCCAAATGGGGCAGATTGGCGATGCAGGAAACGATGCAAAAATATCCGCACGCGCAAATCGTAGACTATTTGCATGTCGGGCGCATAGCAAAAACGCCCACCACGTCAGAGGAGACGTTCAAGCTCTTGCTCCAGCAGGGCAATCGCAGGTGGGCGCTTCTTGTGCATATTGAATTTGAAAACCAAACGGAACGAGTCGTGAACATCACGTACGAAGAAACCG
This sequence comes from Brevibacillus sp. FSL K6-0770, assembly GCF_038000275.1. Classification (NCBI taxonomy): domain Bacteria; kingdom Bacillati; phylum Bacillota; class Bacilli; order Caryophanales; family Paenibacillaceae; genus Brevibacillus; species Brevibacillus sp. FSL K6-0770. Next base: position 488,764 of record NZ_JBBOBQ010000001.1, on the reverse strand, counting down.
TCTGAGTCTAGTCAGCGAGCTGTTCCATTTCTTTCATCATTTGCTCCATGTCCATGTCCGCCGCCATGCCGTAAGCACGGCGCATGTTGCCGTCACCGTCGACGAGGAACATGCGTGCGGTGTGGGCAAAAGAACCGTCAGGCTGCTTCAGTACCGCGATCCCGAAGTCTTTCGTTACTTTTTCCACCGCCTGGGCATCTCCGCGCAAAAACTTCCAGCCGCTTTGATCAGCCTTGAACTTCGCTGCATACTGCTGCAAAACCTCAGCCGTATCAAAGTCGGGGTCGAAGGTGATCGAGACAAACTCAACCTTGTTGCCGAACAGCTTTTTCTCCTTCAACTGATCCTGAAGCTTGGACATGTTGTACGTCGTTGCCGGGCAAATATCAGGGCAATTGGTAAACATGAACTCGACAAGGCGCACCTTGCCTTTGCCTTGCGAGAACGTATAGGAAGTTCCGTCACTGTTGTCCAACGAAAAGTCCGCGATCGGCTTCATCACCGGAATCGGATCTTTTGCCAAGTATTTGTAGCCGAACACACCTACAATCGCAAGGATAATCAAGCCTGCCAGCACCGTAAACCAATGGCGCTGCAACGCTGACCCTTGTTGCTGTGCTCCTTCACTCACGATTTCCTGCCTCCCCTGCACATCTCATGCGCCATCCCGCTTTGCTTGCAGCGGCGAGCAGCGCACATTTTCTCTGTCTTTCTAGACTTCTTTTTCCCCAGGCCATGCCAGCATTCCGCCTACCATATTGGCAGCGTCAAAGCCAAGCTCACACAAATATTCAGTTGCCCGGTGGCTGCGTGCGCCGCTTCGGCACACCATGATGACCGGAATGTCTTTGTCCAGCTCGTCGGTGCGATGCGGCAAAAAGCCGAGCGGAATCAGCTTGGCCTCTTTGATATGGCCTTCGTTCCACTCCTCCACCTCGCGTACATCAATCACCTGAAGCTGTTCTTTTGCCGCGAGCTTTTCCAGCAGCTCTTGTGGTGTAATTTCCTTCACGCCATGGCTCATCGCGTTTTTTCCTCCTATATGTACAATCGTTTAGTCGTTTTCTGCCATTTCCATCATATCATAGGCCCCAGGCGTTTTCTAACGGCGGGAGCTGCGAAAGCGCCGAGATATAGGGGCAATTTTGTGACAGCAAGGCTCGGTTGCTTGCAAGTTCAAAGAATTTACAAAAATGACCATAAAATTATAAAATTACAAGTAAAAAACCATGTCTGCCAGTTCATGAAAAAGAACGCTGATAATTGATGAAGCTTAGCGTGAGGGGGAGTTATTTCTATGATGTATGTCCTTGGAATTTTGGCTGTTTGCACTCTGGCTGCGGTCCTCTTGTATGCCAAAAAAGGAAAACAATCTCGTAAGGCAACTCATTTGGTTTCAGATGAAGGAAACCCTCATACAAACCATGTAAACAGAGCTTACCAGACAGGCTCTCTGGATCTTATGGGCAACAGCATGAACGGGTAAATCTTTAAAATCCACAAAATCCACCCCGATAACTTAATCATTTGATGTTGACAGCGAAGTATGGTTTTTCATACAATTATGACAACAACTGAAAGCTACATTTTCATCAAGAGCGGTGGAGGGACAGGCCCTATGAAACCCGGCAACCAGCAAGCGAGTCTTGCGCGGTGCTAATTCCTGCAGAATCCATAGATTCTGAGAGATGAACGCACACCCGTGCATAGCCGGAGCCTTCTTCTACTCAGGAGAACGCTCCGTTTTTTTATTTCCTTACCCCCATATAAAAAGGAGAGATGATCATGTCTGACCAACAACAATGGAAACCGGAAACGCTCGCCGTACACGGCGGACAGGAGGTAGACCCGGTAACAGGCTCGCGCGCGGTTCCGATCTACCAAACGACTTCCTACGTCTTCCGTGACACGGAGCATGCTGCCAACCTGTTTGCTTTGAAAGAGTTTGGCAACATCTACACGCGCATCATGAATCCGACCCAAGACGCATTTGAAAAGCGCGTCGCTCTGCTCGAAGGCGGCGTAGGTGCGCTGGCAACCTCTTCCGGTCAGGCAGCCATCACCTTCTCGATTTTGAATATTGCGCAAGCGGGCGACGAGATTGTCGCATCCAGCAGCTTGTATGGCGGGACGTACAACCTTTTTGCCCATACGCTGCCACGCCTGGGCATCAAAGTACACTTTGTGGATCAGTCCAATCCGGACAACTTCCGCGCGTTCATCAACGATAATACCAAGGCGCTCTTTTGCGAGACGATCGGCAACCCTCGCATCGACGTGGCCGACTTGCAGGCAATTGCGGACATCGCGCACGAAAACGGCGTGCCGCTGATTGTCGACAATACATTCGCTTCGCCAATCCTGACCCGTCCGTTCGAGCACGGAGCTGACATCGTCGTTCACTCCACGACCAAATTCATCGGCGGACACGGCACGGCGATTGGCGGCATTATCGTAGATTCCGGCAAATTCGACTGGAACAACGGCAAATTCCCTGGTCTGACGACGCCAGACCCAAGCTATCACGGAGTCGTTTATACAGAAGCAGTCGGCCCGCTCGCCTACATCATCAAAGCGCGCGTGCAACTGCAACGCGATATCGGCGCTGCCGTAGCTCCTATCAACTCTTTCCTGTTCCTGCAAGGTCTGGAGACACTCCACCTGCGCATGGAGCGCCACAGCCAAAACGCACTCGCGGTAGCGAAATTCCTCGCCGAGCATCCGGCAGTGGAATGGGTCAGCTACCCAGGTCTTGAAGGCGACGCCAACTACGCACTCGCGCAAAAATATTTGCCAAAAGGCGCTGGCGCCATCCTCACCTTCGGCATCCGCGGCGGCGTGCAAGCAGGCAAAACATTGATCGAATCCGTAAAGCTCTTCTCTCATTTGGCAAACGTAGGCGACTCCAAGTCGCTCGTTATCCATCCGGCGAGCACGACGCACCAGCAAATGAACGAAGCGGAGCAATTAACGGCAGGAGTAACTCCCGGATTGATCCGTCTGTCTGTCGGAACAGAGGCGATCGAAGACATCATCGGCGATTTGAAGCAAGCTTTGGAAGCAGCTGTTGCCGTGAGCAAGGTATAGGTTTTCCTACAACACCATACCTTTTCATTCAAGCGAAAACGAAAAAACCACTCTCGTCAGGGAAGTGGTTTTTTCGTTTTTTTGTGTCTTTCACTGGATAGTCTCAACTAAATCAGCAGAGAAAAAAGAACAGATGCGAAAATCATTGAACTATTCATTCTAAATAACTTGAATTAACAGTTCGAATATTTTAGAATTTGATCTATGAAAAAAATGGGAAAAGGGTGATCCGCTTTGAAAATATGGAACATCGGCAGTGCACGCACCACCTACCAGCTCGACTTCGCTTGCTCACCGCTTTTTGAAGCCGCACTCGGAATCGCCGTCGCCACTTACGATCAAATTCACCACACGCTGGAGCATCCGCCTGAGCACTGGAGCAGCATGCTGAGCGCGCTTCCGCAATCCGTCCAGCTTGAAGTTGATTACGCCAAAAGGCACAACACTTGGAAGACGTTGCTGCAACTGCTCCACCACCAGCCTTTTGCCGATCTCGAATCGTTTTTGCATGTTGTCAGCGAGCTGTCGGCAGAAGAGTTGCGCTACCACGCCCTGCCTTTTTTGGGCCAGGAACGACAGCAAGCACGCGAAAATGCCGCGCAGGGCAGCGCAGCAGACGCCGAGCTTTTGCAGGCAGCATGCCGGGACCACCTCTTTTTCGCAGCGTATATTGCCCATATCACCTCTGTCGACGCAAATGAACTGCGCCAGCATCTGCTCACCTTGATGGAAGGCTGGTATCAGACACACATCAAGCCGCAAGAAGCCAGCATCCGGCGTATGTTGGAAAAGGATTCGTCGCAAAAGCGCGCAATGCAGGACAAGCTCGATCCTGAGGCACTGGTGGAGTGGGCAACCGGAGCAAGCTATCCCCCTGAGCCTGCGGTCACTCGTGTGCTGCTAATCCCCCAAGCGATTTATCGGCCCTGGACGGTGCAGGCCGATGACGCGGGCACGAAAATTTTTTACTACCCGGTCGCCGATGAAAACATGAGCGAGCACATCGACCCGTACCAGCCGCCGCAGGCTCTGGTGCAAAGCTTCAAGGCGCTCGGAGACGAGCAGCGGCTCCGCATGGTCAAAATGCTGGCGGAAAAAGAGCTGAGCTTGCAGGAATTGACCGACGTCCTGCAAATGGCAAAATCGACGGTTCATCACCATTTGTCCATGCTTCGTGCCGCGCGTCTGGTAGAAGCGTCCGGCTCCCGGTTTCGCCTGCGCAGCCAGTCCGTATCCCAGCTTTCCCTCCTGCTCGATCAGTTTCTGGAAAGGGGATTTTGATGATTCCGCTCTGGAAAAACCGTTCCTACACCTGTATTTTGCTCGGTCAGCTGATCTCCGAGTTTGGCGCATCGCTTTCGACGCTGGCAAACAGCTGGCTGCTCTACCAAATCACCGGCTCCCAGACCGCTGTCGGACAAATGTGGCTACTCTACTTTTTGCCTTCGCTGCTGGTGCAGCTTGTGGCTGGCCCTTATCTTGACCGCTTTGACAAAAAGCGCGTCATGCTCTTTTCCCAGTGGATGCGCTGTGCTGCTTTCGGCTGTGCTTTTTTGGCGATTTCCTATGCGCCTGACGCTCTTTGGCCGCTCTATCTGACATCGCTGATCAACGGTCTTGTTCAACCTCTGTACGTGCCAGCGAGCCAATCGCTGCTCCCGACCCTCGTCAAACAAGAATCGCTGCTGCAAGCCAACTCTTATCTGGACAGTGCCATGCGCATCGCGATGATTGCAGGCCCGCCGCTGGGCGGGATTCTCGTCGCGAGCATCGGCGGCACACATGTGCTGGGCCTGGTCGCCATCGGGTATGCCGTCAGCGGAGTTTTTCTGCTTTTGTGCGAAAAGACTTCGGTCCCTCCTGCCAAAACAGCAGAATCATGGCTTTTCATGTTCAAGGCAGGGCTGTCCGTCTTTCGGGAAAAACCGTTTCTCTTCTATTTGAGCCTGTACTCCGCACTTGTGCAGTTCGCGGTCGGTGTGACTCTGGTGCTCAATCTGCCGTTTGTGGCGGGCGAGCTGCACGGAACGGCTCTGCATGCGGGATTGTTTTTGGCAGGCTATCCGTTAGGCTACCTCATCGGAACTTTTCTGGTGCCCAAGCTGTTTAATCATCTGGAGCCCTCTTTAGTCATGCTCGTCTCCTTGGTGGCAGGCGGGTTGAGCTTTGTCGCTCTAGGCTTCACTCCGTTCATCGAGCTGGCAATCGCCATCGAGCTGTTGGCGGGGGTTACTGCCCCCTTTTTTCAACTGCACAGCACGCGACTCTATCAACTGCACGTCCCAGCCGGGATGATGGGACGCGTATTCTCAGTGCGTCTGCTGATCGTTCGCACTACAATGCCTATAGGGATCTGGCTGGGAGGAACGCTCAGCGACAGCGTCGGCATTCGCCCGCTCTATTTCGCGATCGGTGCGCTGATCGTGGCCGCTTCCGTCGGCGGGATTGCTTTGCAAAAATTTGTAAAATATAGGATATTCCATGTATAATAAAATGCGTGGAAATGACATCACCCCATACCCTATCTACATAAAGGAGAAATCTCATGACTCATCCTGCTCTGGATAGCCTGCTTGCCACCGTAAACCGAGTAATCGTGGGAAAAGAAGATCAGGTCCGCCTGCTGGTAACAGCTCTTTTGGCGCGTGGACATGTGTTGCTGGAGGACTTGCCTGGCATGGGCAAAACTGTACTCGCCAAAACTTTGGCCCAAGCGATCGGCGGAACGTACAACCGCCTCCAGTTTACTGCCGATCTGCTCCCGTCCGATGTAGTAGGTTTGCATGTTTTCAATCAGCGCACGAGCGAGTTTGAACTGCGCAAAGGGCCTGTTTTCGCTGACGTGCTGCTCGCTGATGAAATCAATCGCGCGACCCCGCGGACCCAATCCGGCTTGCTGGAATGCATGGAAGAACGCCAGGTAACGATTGAAGGCGTTACATTGGCACTGCCTTCGACCATGCTGGTAATCGCCACCCAGAACCCGATTGAATCAGAAGGCACTTATCCATTGCCAGAGGCTCAGCTGGACCGCTTCCTGTTCCGGTTGTCGCTTGGCTACGGCACACGCGAAGACGCCAAGGAGATTTTGCGCAGATTTCGCAGCAGCTCTCCTCTGGAGACGATTCAGCCCGTAATAACGGTGGAAAAGATTGCTGCCCTGCAAAAAGAAGTCGCCGCTGTCCACGTCAGCCAGGCGGTAGAAGACTATGTCATCGATTTGACCGAAGCTACCCGCAGCCATCGCTCTGTCGACGTCGGCATCAGCCCGCGCGCCATGCTTGCCCTGCTGCGCTCGGCACAGGCTTACGCTTTTGTATCCGGGCGCACTTACGTTTTGCCGGACGATGTCAAAGCCGTGTTCCCGAGCCTCGCTGCCCATCGAATCCGTCTGTCCATGGAAGCCGAGCTGCATGTGACAGAGCAGGAAGTGGTTATGCAAATCATGTCCAGCGTGCCGGCACCTGTTGAGGAAAGCGTGTAAGCCTGATGGATACGAAGCAAACCTTTCATGTGATCGGCTTTCTCCTCCTGCTTTTCGGACTTTTTTCGGGCAGCTGGTTTCTCTGGCTGCTTGGCGGATTTTTCTTTTTCATGCCTGCTGCCCAAGAGTGGTGGGCAAAATCGATAGTCAAATGGGTCAAGCTGGAGTGGACGAGCGACCAGACCCGCGTCATGCCTGGCACACCCGTGAACATCACCATTCGCCTGCACAACCGCTCCTGGCTTCCCCTGCCAGCTACGTGGCTGCGCTTTTCCTTGCCTGAGCATGTCACGGTGGACGGTGGAAACGAAGTCAAAACAAGCAATCAGCGCACCATCGTGCGACTGCGCTTTGATTTGCCCATCCGCCAGAGCGCAGCCAGAACGTTGACGCTGACCCCGCACAAGCGCGGTACGGTCTGGCTGACGGAAATTCAGTCAGAGACGATGCCGCTATTCGCAGACGAAGTAACTTTCCTGCCGATGCCGTTGTCTTTCTCCATGCTGGTTTACCCGTTGCCGCTGCCGCTTCCTCCGCTCGTCCTGGAAGAGACGCAGCCAGACGGCAGCAAGCTTTCGCGCCAGCGTCAGCATGAGGATGTCACCTTTTTGCGCGGAACACGGCCTTATATGCCAGGCGATCGGTTCAAGCATATTCATTGGAAAGCGACTGCGAAGACAGGCACGCTTGAAACAAGGCTTTTCGAACATACTGCCCATCCGAACTGGCGGATCATCGGCCACATTTTGCCGTCCTATGAACCGCTTGCGCAACGGCATAACGATGAAGCCAATGAACGCATCATTTCTTGCCTTGCCGCCTTGTCCATGCTTTGCCGCAAAAAGTCCATCGGCTTCGAGCTGTTCCTGACCGTCAAGCAGCGTGGACGCGAGCATTTTCACCTGCCTGCTGGCAGCGGTAAATCCCATCATTTGCACGTCATGACCCAACTGGCGCAATTGAACCATTACGTGACGACGCCTCTGCCCTCCCTGCTCCGCCGACTGGAAGAAAGCCCGGCAAAAGAAGCGGTGATTCTCGTAACCGCGCGTCCCGATGAGCTGCCTGTCGCCACCATGGAACAGCTGCTTCGCCGCGGTCACAAAATCGCCGTGCTGGATGTCTCGCAGGAACAGGTTGTATTCGCACGGCAAGAACTGGCACAAGCCAGGAAAAGGAGTGTGATGGCGCGGTGACCTTTTCTCTTCTAAGCCGCTGGACGCTCATTTTCTGGCTGGAGGCGCTGCTGATCGGTGGGGCACTGATGCTGTTGGGCTGGATTACGGCAAGTTTTGGTCAGCTGCTCTTCTTTTGCCTGGCCGCCTCCCTGCTGTTGCTCGCCGGAAGCTGGCTGTACCATCACGGTGGTCGGCACTCTCTTCTCCATCTGCTGCTCTATCCAGTCGTACTGGGGGTTGGCGTACTCAGCTATTACTTGTACGGCTCCTGGCTGATTGCGCTCGCTTTGACAGGCATTTTTTATTGGCGCGTGCAAACGGCAGTAGCCAATGGCCTTGGGCATAGCAGTATGCAACGCCGTTTCGTGCTGGCATTTATGGTCTGCCTGATTCAACTCGTCGTGGCCGCCTTGTACGGAACGATGGTTCATCCGGAAACGTTTACGCCTGCTCCGTACTTCGGCATGCTGGCCCTGGTTACGGGCAGCTACGTGTTGATTTCTCTCGCCGTTTTCCTGCTGCGGGAAGAGTCTCTGCCTGTCCGTCTGCCCGGCTCTTTGGGCGCTAAACTGGCTGCGCAGGTTGTCGGGACGCGGCTGGTGTTGACGGTTGGCTATATAGCGGCTGCCTCTGTCGTGCTCGGCCTTGTGGGATTTGTCTGGTCGTGGGTCAAAGGGCCGCTTGGCGCAGGGCTTTACATGCTCATCGAACCAGTCCTGCTCAAGCTTGCGGATTGGATCGGCGGCTTGTCGCAAGTGCTGAACAAAGACCAGCGTGTCCATAACGCCCTGGATGGTCAAGGTCAAAGCGAAAATCTCCCACTGGACCCGGTTCAGCAAGGTGAACCACTGTTTTCCGTGTTGGAGCCGTATTTGATTGCGCTCGTCATTCTCGCATCGCTCATTCTTTTGGGCTGGTACATGTGGAAGCGCCGCCGTCGCGCCGAACACACAGCGGCACCCGCAGACAATACGGATTACGCGGCAAATTTGTCTGCGCTTCCGCCGACTGTTGACGGTGACGCGGCAGCATGGGATGTCTCCCAATGGTTTAAAAAGCCGATTGGCCCGGAAGACGATCCCACTCGCTACGCCTACTATCAGTTTTTGCAAGCAATGGCGAAGCGCGGGGCCACCGTCCAGCCATATGAGACAACGCAGGAATTTTTCAAGCGATTGCAGTATCACCCGGTTATGACGGCACCAGCGCTGGAGCTGGCCGCCAAAATCACTGGTTTCTACGAACAGTATCGCTATCAGGAGCATTCGCTGTCGCCTGAGGAGCTTGCGGACATGCAGCAAGCTGTCCAGGCGCTGGCTGCCCACGCGGAAAATGACAGCCAGAGCCAGAACCCGAATCAGAGTCAGGCGCAAAACCAGTGACCAAACCAAAGAGCAACCACCCGCCATCGGCGTTCGTGGTTGCTTCTTTTTTTCTCTTGACATCCTCCCCTCTCTCCTCCATAATTTCCTCACTTTTGCCCGCTTCCAAATTGGATTCACCAAATAGTTAATCAAACGAAAAGGAGGGGGAACCATGCAAGATTTGCCGCTCTGGCTGCGCAAACACTTGTCGATTGCCTACGTGCCCGGCTTTGAGTTTTTTCTCAGCTTGCACGTCCTGGCAAGCCCCGATCACCACACGTCCCGGTTGGGCTGGGCACAGGAAACACTCCAGGCGCTTCCGGCATCGCTCGTCAAGCAACTGCATCAGTTCAGCAGCATGTCCAACCAGTTTCTTGACGCCATGGACTTTCTTGTACCGTGGGAAGAAGGCTATGAGCATTCCGTAGAGGCCAGTCTGGAGCGGGTGCAGGCGCTGGACGCGGCACAGTTTGTCCAATTGATGATGGGGCCTGTCTATCATCCCCGGCAAATACAAAAGTGGCTGCAAGGCTACACGGACGACGCATTCGAACAGCTTAAACCGGAGCATCGGGACTTGCTGCGGCATCCGTTGTCCGCCAAGCGCAGCTTTCTGGAATTTTGCTACGCCTATCTGCCGTTTTTTCGCGCAGAAGAAAGGCGCATTGAGCCGTGGCTGGTGCGCGCCGTTCATGAAGGCCAGGAGCAGATTGCCGCCGATCCGGTCGGTTTTTTGTCGCAGGTGCATCCCCGGCTGAAAGTACATGAGAAATTTTTGCAGTTTCACAAGGCACAAACGTATACATTCGCCTATTCCGAGCTGGCCCGCATCCATTTGCGCGTCTCCACGTTTGTCTCGCCGCATTTGCTGCTTGGCATATACGGGGAGCACATCTCGATAGGTTATTGCGTCGATGTGCCGGGGAACGCGGCCACCTCAGCGATTCCGGCAGATTTTACGCTGAAAATGAAAGTGTTCAGCGATCCGACGCGGACGGCTATTCTCAAGTCGCTGCTCGCTCACCCTTACTGCACGCAGCAGCTCGCCGACCTGCACGGCGTCAGCGAACCGGCGATCAACAAGCATCTGAAGCTTTTGGTAGACGCTGGCTTCGTCTGGAGCGAGCGGCGCGGTAGGTACGTGTTTTACCGCGGGATTACCTCCCGCCTGGAGCAGTTGGCTGTCGATCTGCACGAGTTCATCGACATGCCGACACCTGCGCTACCCATCTCTCCCCCGCAAAACGAAAGGAGGAATTGACTTGTTTCGAGTCGCCAAAGCAACCTTTGTCCGCAACACGCTTGTCATGCTCCGGGCTTATCCGTGGTCGTTTGTCATCGGCCATATTTTGTCTGGCGTGTACACGGTGCTGTTCGCCTACTTTGCCTATCATTATGTATTTGCCGGGCAGCTGGACAGCCGCTTCCAGCACTTGGCTGGCACAGCCGATTATTTGTCCTATGCGATTTTGGGCGGCGCTTTTTACGCTTTTGCCGTCTCCACCTTGATGAACGTAAGCCGTTCGCTCATTACCGAGCTGCGGGAAGGCACGCTGGAAGCGGTGCTGCTCACCCCTTCTTTGCGCCGAGGGTACTTTTTGGGCAATGTCGCCCAGCAAGTCATTCGCACGGTGTTTGAATTTTCCATCATCGTGCTGATCGGAGCGCTGTTCGGGCTGAATCTCGTTCATACACACCTGTGGAGCGCGATTGCCGTCTGGATTTTGTCTACAGGTGCGTTTTTCTGCCAGGCTCTCGTGCTCGGCTCGCTGATGCTGCGTTTTCGTGATACATACATCACGCAAAACACGCTGTTTGTCATCATGGCGTTCGTCTCTGGCGTCACGTTTCCCACTCCGTACTTGCCGGAATGGCTGCAGCCGCTCGGGGCGATCATGCCGCTGTCGCCTGCGCTGGACGCTTTTCGCCAATGCGTGATTCAGGGCAAGCCGCTGGTCGCTGTTGCTCCCCAACTGCTCCATATGGCCGTTTTGTCGCTTGCGTACCTCGTCATCGGCATGTGGGGCATGCGGCGAATGGAGAAGCGCGTCGTCGAATCGATATTTGCATAAAAGGAGGTCTTTTCCCGTGCTGATTGTGGAAAATGTGCGAAAAGTATATCACGTGAAGGAAAAAGGAAGCTGGCTTCGCCAACAATGGAAGGAAGTAGAGGCCGTATCGGATGTGTCGTTTCGGATGGTGCCCGGAAAAATCATCGGGCTGTTGGGAATCAACGGAGCGGGGAAAACCACGACGATCAAAATGTGCTCGACCTTGCTCACTCCTACCAGCGGAACGATTACGGTAGACGGGTATGACGCGGTCAAGGAGGATCGGTTCGTAAAAGCCAAAGTCAACATGATCGCAGGCGGCGAGCGGATGCTGTACTGGCGCTTGACCGGGCGGGAAAACTTGCACTATTTCGGCAGCCTGTACGGACTGCACGGCGGAGCGTTGCGCAGCAGAATCGATTCGCTGCTCTTGCAAGTCGGGCTGCTCGATGCCGCTGATACCCCGGTAGAGCGCTATTCCAAAGGCATGAAGCAACGGCTGCAAATCGCCCGCGGCCTGATTAACGATCCGAGCTATTTGTTTCTGGATGAGCCGACACTGGGGCTGGACGCTCCGATCGCCAGGAAATTGCGCAAGCATGTAAAAGAACTGGCTGTCGCGCACGGAAAAGCGATCCTGTTGACCAGTCACTACATTCACGAAGTCGAGGAACTGTGCGACGAGGTGTACATCATCGACAAAGGCAAGCTGGTCGCACATGACACCCCTGCGCAACTGACCCAATCGCTCAACCTGGAGACAGCTTTGCATGTCGTCATCCCGGCGCTTTCCGCTTCCCTTGATCTCGATTTGCAAAAGCTCGCCGTGCGCTACGGCGGCTCACGGGAAATTGCCGAAACAGATGAACACACATGGGAAGTGACCTTGCGCGGGCAAACCGATATGACCACGCCGCTGCTCTCGCTGTTAGCCGCCCATCAGTCGCCCGTCCTGCGCCTACATACCCAGCAGCCGTCCCTGGAGGATGTCATCCTGCACATGGCAGACAGGAGGGGCGCATGAAGCAGCTTACTGCGCTGTTGTGGGCGGAAATCCAGAAGGAGCATCGGCATTCTTTTCACAGCAAAATGGTGTACTTCAGCCTGCTGATCTGGCCCGCCATCATGTTCGTGACCGCGTACTATTCGTTTGCGCCGTTTCGCACAGGAGCCGATTCGCCGCTTGCCCGCTTCCTCTCTGCCGAGCAGCTCCCGCTGTTTTTATTGACCGGGTATCTCGGGTACATTTTTTTCTGGTGCCTGGTGCAATCCGCCTGGCAAATGAGCTTCGAGCGGCAGGCCGGGACGATGGAAATGATTTTTATCAGCCCGGTCAATCGGCTGGCTTTCCTGTACGGGCGTTCCCTCTCCTCGCTTGTCGAGGGCGTCTGGCTGTTCTTTTGCTTCACCCTGCTGGCGCTGCTGTTCGTCGGCGGGATGCATCCAAGCGGCTGGTGGGCGATCCCGCTCGCGTTTTTCGTCCTGCTTGTCTCAGCCATCGTCTGGGGCGGTTTTTTAAGCGTCCTCTTCCTGTTTTCCCGCGACGCGAGCTTCTTGTATACCGTCCTGGACGAACCGATGCTGATCTTCTCCGGCGTACGCCTTCCGCCGCTGGCTTTTCCGCTCTGGGCCAAAGCGATTTCGTTTTGCTTCCCGCTCACCTACGCTCTCCAGCTTGTGCGCGGCTTGTTGATGGAAGGCGCGCCTCTGTCCGCTTTGGCGCCTGAATTGGCGCTGTTGGCCAGCGTCTTGCTGCTGCTCGTGCTGGTGACGGTCGTGTTGCTGAAAAAGGCGGAAAAGCACATGAAAGAGACGGGCAACATGGTGATGTACTGAGTTTTGCGCACAAAAAAACCGCTTGATCCGAATGGGAGCAGGCGGTTTTCCGCTATGGCATGACCAAGCGGTACAACAAGCTTCGACCGCCGAGCCATTTTATTCAAATACAAATTAGACAATCATACCGGAAAAATAGTAAAATTTGGACAAGTACACAGATACGGCTCAATCTTGAGGGTGGTCGGCTCATCTCCCCACGTCACAAACGGAAGGGAGGTGGGATCGTGGCAATTACTCACGAAACGCTTTCGCTTATGCTCCAGTTTGGCGGCTTTGTTGTCGGACTGCTGAGCCTAGTCGTAGCAATCGTTGTTGCCTTGTCCAAACGAAATGACCGCCCTTAAGCTTTGACGTGGCTAAGGCGGTCATTTCGTCCGTTTTACAAGTCACTTGAGCCGATCCCCGTAAAGGGGCCGTCTTTGTACCACCGACATGGTGTTACCAGCACCGTGTCGGTTTCTTTTTTATCGTTCCCGGTTGCAGTTATCGATATAACGATAACTTTCTAGCTTCATAATAGCACCCTCTCCCATCCATTGACAACGGGAGAGGGTAAAAATGATGGATTAGTCCACCGTCAGCAGCTTTTCTACGAAGCCGCCGATTTCCAATTTGCGATCGACGAAGTGTACCTCCAGGATCCAGTCGCGCGGATGACCATTGTGATCAGGGTCTCTCATCGGTTTGTTGTTGTCCGGGTGAATGTAGTTGACGATGTCTTCCCCCTGAATTTTCTCGTGCGGAAATTCGCCGATGAGGTGTCCGGCGTGTGGCCCGCCAAACTCCCAGCCGTTCTCTTCAGCGACCTGGCACATGTAGTGAAACAACTCGCTGCTCGTAATATCCGGCTTGGATTCAAAGTAAGCCTTGCCCAAATCCCACGCTTTTTCGATATCGTCGCGCAGCTTGATTTTCATCGGGTCATTGCCGAGTACGTACGTCCGCCCCAGATCAGCTTCCCAGTCCTCAAAAATCGGTCCGAAATCGAGGAAAATAATATCCTCTGGAGTGACAATCAGGTCCGGCGGATTCTCCCTGTATGGATGGAGCGTGTTTTTTCCGGCGCGCACAATTCGCTTGTGCCAATACTTTTTGATCCCGAACATTTGAAAGGCAAGCTCGTAAATCTCTTGATTGATCTGTTTTTCCGACGCCCCGCTGCGAATGATTCCTGTTTCTTCGATTCGGGCAAACAATTGCTCTGCTTTTGTTTCTGCTTCACGCAAAGCCCGGTGTCTTTGCACCAATGCCTGATTCATCTTCCATTCCCCTCCTCATTTTAATACGTCCGAGCAGGCTTGTACGCTACGCTAAGTTCCTGAATTTTGGAAACAATCACACTCTCGACCTGGCTGTCCACCGCGATTTTTTCAGTCGCCAGCGGCACGAGCGGCTCGTACTCGCCAATCAGGACACTGTGCTGCGCCTGTTCGAAAAGCGGCAGATCGTTCATGTCATTGCCAAAGCAAATGAATGGTTCATCCTGCGGGGCAAACCGCTCCAGGGCAGCGAGCTTGTTGACACCCCGGCAGGTGAGATCGAGAATGTCCTCTGCGGAATGGTGGTGCATGGTGACGTCGAGTTCCTTCAGTCTTGCCGCCAGATCTTTCGTCCGGTCTGCCGATAAAATCAAGATTTTCAAAACGGCATCCAACTGATCGAAGTCGATGCGGCTAGCTTTGCGCCCACAGTCGATATTGCGCATGACCGGGTGAGCTTCTGTGCAGTTATGAGCGTAATCCCACTTGTCATCAATCAAAAACTGCGCTTGATGATCAGCCAGGATACGAATGATTTCTGTTGCCAACTGGCCGGGAATCGCCGTGTAGCTCTGCAACCGTCCCTGATGATAGGTCATGGCTCCATTCGCCCCGATCAGAAGATGGTTGGCAAACCGCTCATCCAAAACCGGCAGCATATCCCGGCACGGCCTGGCGGAAGCAAACCCTACGGTGTGGCCTTCCTGCTCCAGTTCAAGCAGACAATCCAGAATGCTCTTGGAGATAGGCTGCCCCTTGAAGCAGATCGTCCCATCCAAGTCGAAAATAAACCTCATCTGCTCCCTGTCCCCCTTTACTCTATCGCTTTCATATGTATCATCATAGAGTGCAAGAGGCCCTCTCTTGAAGGGACAGATTTCACAAAATGACCGGGTCAGATTCGCAAAAAGCAGCTTTTTACCCGAACCAAGCAGCAGCCAACTGCCGGATGCCCGCCTCGATTTCTTGTTCGTTCAAAGCCCCGTACCCGAGCAGAAACGACGGGTATTCCCGGATGTCCTGCACCCAGTACCTCGCTGTCCCGTACACCTTTACCCCGTTTCGCAAAGCGCGCTCCATCCACTCTGCTTCGCTGCCTTTTTCCTTAACGGTCAAAAACGCGTGCAGCCCTGTGTCCTTTCCTTGCACGTCCACGCGTTCCCCCATCCAGCGGGAGACAGCTTGAAGAAAAGCTTGCCGCTTGTCTGCGTAGCTTTTGCGCATAGCCTGCACGTGCCTGTGCCAAAAGCCGTCGGACAAATACGCGGACAATGTCAGCTGATCCAGTCTGGCGACGGGCTGATCGTATTCCGGCACACGCTGGTAAAAGCGCGACAAAAGATCATAGGGGAGCACCATGTAACTCAGATTGCAGACAGGCAGCAACGCTTTGGACAGCCTGCCGATGTAGACCACTTTTTGCGGAGACAAGCTTTGGATCGCAGGAAGGAAGCTCTCTTCGTACTTGAACTCCCACTCATAGTCATCTTCCACGATATAGGCGCTGGTTTGTGCCCATTCGATCAGCTCGGTTCTTTTTTCAAGCGGCATCACAAGCTTGTTGATGAACTGCTGGGACGGGCTGACGTACATGACGGTTGCCTTGCTGCTCAGAAGCTCTAGTATGGAGACGCCGTCCGCGCCTACCGTGATGCCCCGGACTTGATAGCCGCCGTTGACAAACGTGTTTCGCGCGCCGTCATAGCCAGGGTTCTCCACGCCAATGATCTGTTTCTCCCTGTCCAGAAGCTGTGCCAAAACGGAAACGAGCTGCTGGGGAGTAGCTCCGACGACAATCTGCTCCGGGGTCGCCATGACTTTGCGCGTCTCGTGCAACAGCTTTGCCAGTTCTTTTCGCAGCTCGAACTCGCCCTGGTCCTGACCCTCTACCATGTAGCGCTGCTGGTGGTCGGCAATCACCCGGTTGCGCAGCTTGCTCCACTGCTGAAACGGGAAAGCTCCCAATTCGATATTGCCGTAGCGAAAATCCGTATGAATGTTCAAAGAGACTGCCTCTGTCGTGCTTGGAGTGTGCCTGGTCGCAGGGGCTTCCGCCTTGTAGACGACCTGATATCCCTTTTTCGGCATGCTGCTGACATAGCCCTCGGACATCAATAACTGGTACGCGACTTCTACCGTATTTTTGCTGACGCCAAGCGACTGCGCGCAACTGCGAATGGAAGGGAGAAATTCCCCGTGCCGGACTTGTCCGTTCACGATTTCGTCTCTTAGATGGTGATACATTTGCGTAAAAAGCGGTTCTTTATCGGTAAACCGGATCGTCGAAAGTTCTCGCAAAAACTACCGTCTCCTTTCGGCCGTACTTTGTGCATTAGTCTATCACAGAAGCTGACTCTTCTCGACGCAGGATCGTTTTGTGTGAGGGCGTCTGCTTTTTTGAGCCTGTCTTTTCCGCACCTGTCAGGTATGTGAAGCTGCGCCGTTGCAGGGATGATCTTTTGGCATGCAAAAAAGCAACCTCTCTGTCTGCGAATCACGAATCGCGAATCGGCAGCAAGAAAGGTTGCTTTGTTTTTAGGAGTGATTAAAATGCACGCGCGTATTGCTTTGGCGCGTCAAGCTCGTCGGCGGACAGCTCGCGGATGGCGTGAAGCGCCCAGTACGGATCGCGCAGCATGCCGCGTCCGACAGCTACCAAGTCCGTATCGCCATTGCCGATCGACGCTTCTGCCAGCCTCGGATCGTCGAGGTTGCCGACTGCAATCACCGGAACATCCAGTGCCTGCTTGATCGCGCGGGCAAGCGGCACCTGATATCCTGGATGGATTCCCGGACGTCCGCCTGAACCGATCGGACCTTCGCCGCCACTCGACAAATGGAAAATGTCCACGCCCGCTTCTTTATATCTACGAGACAGCTCTGTGCTGTACTCCAGGCCGTAACCGCCATCTACGTATTCTACCGCGGAAATCCGCATGATCAGCGGCATGTCTTCCGGGATCACTTCTTTGATCGCCTTGATGATTTCTACGCCGAACAGCGCTTTATCCCGTCCGTATTCATCGTCCCGCAAATTCGTCAGTGGCGAGTGGAACTGATGGATCAAGTATCCGTGCGCACCGTGGATTTCAATCGTGTCCACTCCCGCTTCCACTGCGCGTCTCGCTGCCTCCTGGAACTTGACGACCATCGCTTTGACTTCTTCTGTCGTCAGTGCCCGTGGCGTTTTGTAGCGAGAGCCAGGGAAAGGAACCGCAGATGCCGAGACAGGTACTTCAGCGTCTTCCGCTTTGCGGCCAGCGTGAGCAATCTGGATGCCGATTTTCGCGCCGTACTTGTGTACCTCGGAGATAATGCGCTTGTATGCCGGAATCTGCTCATCGGACCACAGGCCGAGGTCGAAGTTGGAAATGCGGCCATCCGGTTCCACATCTGTCATCTCTACGATGATCAAGCCTGTACCTCCTACTGCGCGAGACACGTAATGGACAAAATGCCAGTCGGTCGGCGTTCCGTCTTGCGCTTCCACGGAGTATTGGCACATAGGCGGCATCACTACGCGATTTTTCAAAGTGAGTCCTTTGAATTGAAACGGGGTAGACAACAGAGCCATTGATTCCACTCCTTACTTTTTTTCATTATCATGCCAAAAGTTAGCGACCTCTGCAATCCCCCTGCTGCACTTTCGGGTGGTGGAGTTGCAGATTAAGCGGAAAAGCTGGGTTGGGGGAGTGCTTGGGAGCTGGTGGTGGTCAGCGGGAGTTTTAAGGAAAAATGCCAAATACGAAAAGCTTGCTTGGGTTGACCTTCGTAGTCTGCTTCATCGGTACTTTAGGCGTAGCGAGGAAAGAGGCTGGTGAGTTCGACGTCAGTTTCAAAAAAAACATGAAAACAGATTAAGGCTTTTCTTGAAGAAGATTGCTGTATGCGACTCTTTCATGCAAAAAGCTCGTTGCTGCCTGCATTAGATTTTCCGCCCCTGATCAACTTTCAAAAATCACTCCCCGACCAAAGCCTAACGTTGGCCGAGGAAACAGGAGAAACAAGCAGCAGGGCTTTCGGGCTCCTACCCAGCCGGAGGCGAAAAAGGAAAACGGCCTTTAAGCGGCAACGTGAATCCACTTCTCCGAACAAACTGCTTTTGACGCGGTTTTCCTTTTTCACCGCAGGCGGCTAGTTTAAGCTCCCCGCAAGAGGCCAGGTGCCCTGCTGCGGTTTCTCCTGTTTCCTCCCTCCACTACAGCTTCGCTCAACACCCACCTGGATTTTTCAGCAAAAAAAGCCATCCGCAACAACGGATAGCTTTTGTAAAAGGCAACGTCTATTATTCCGGCATCGAGCCGATGTAATTCGATTGCGGGCGAATGATGCGGTTTTTCGCAGCCTGCTCCAAAATATGAGCGCTCCAGCCAACCACGCGGCTCACGGCAAAAGTCGGAGTGAACAAGTTCTCATCCAACCCAACCGCGCGCATGACCGCAGCGGCGAAGAACTCCACGTTTGTGTTCAGCTTGCGGCCCGGTTTGTACTCGTCCAGCAGTTGCAAACCGACCTTTTCCACATGTGTCGCCAGGTCGAACCACGGATCGTCCGCCGACAGCTCGGAAGCCACCACGCGCAAAGCTGTTGCACGCGGGTCGATCGTTTTGTAGACGCGATGACCGAAGCCCATCAGGCGGCCACCGCTTTCCAGCTTGCTGCGCAGCCACGGCTCCGCATTTTCCTTCGTGCCAATCGCTTCGATCATCTCCGTTACTTCCGACGGAGCGCCGCCGTGCAGAGGACCTTTTAAAGCCCCGATGGCTGCCACAATCGAAGAAATCAGGTCAGACTCGGTTGAACCGACGACACGGCCAGCAAAAGTAGAAGCGTTCATGCCATGCTCCTGCGTCAAAATCAGGTACGCATCCAGCGCACGAACATGAGCCGAGTTCGGCTTCTCGCCTTTTAGCATGTACAAATAGTTCGCCGTGTGATCAAGCTCCGGGCTAGGGGAGATCGGCTCGCGGCCTTCCAGACAGGCGAAGCGATACGCTACGATTGTAGGCATTTTCGCAGCCAGCGCAATCACCTCGTCAATCGTTGGCGGGAAGCCTTGGGAGGAGCTGCCCAGCGCGGAAACGCCTGTGCGCAGCACACTCATCATATCGACATCTGCCGGGATCAGCTTCAAAATTCCTTTGACATGCTCCGGCAGTTCGCGGTTTGCTTTCAATTTATTCTTTAATTCCGTCAGCTCCTGCTCGCTTGGCAAATGGCCGAACCAGAGCAAGTGCGCTACTTCTTCAAACGTGTGGTGAATAGCCAGATCGCGCGCCCAATAGCCGCGGTATACGAGCAATCCGTTGATTCCATCTACCAGGCTCAGGTCTGTCTCCGCTACGGCGATTCCTTCCAGACCGATTGCCAAAGGATGTTGTTTTGTCATGATCGCCACTCCTTTTTCTTCTCTTTTCCCTTCAGTATATCGATTATTAATATGGAAGGGAAATAAAAGAAAAACCCGCTATCAATCACATTTTATAATCATTTGGCCCTTTGCTCTCCCCTACTGCCTTCCCCCTTGCACAACCGAAGGCATCGGCGGATAGAGCGCCTGCAAAATCTCCATGAAATGCTTGGCTGGCTCGCTAATTCCCACTTTCGGCACGAGCAGGTAAGAAGCCACCTTTGGCAGCACAAGCCCCGGCGTCGGCAGCTCGATAAAGCGATTTTCAAACAAATCCCGACTGACAGCCGACCGGGGCAAAAAAGACACGCCAAGCCCGTCTTCAATGAAGCGTTTGGTGATGTCCACCTGCGATACCGCCATCGTGCGCAAAGCAAGTCCTCTCTGGCGCAAAAGCAGCAGCAAATCGTCCCAGTAGCCCGGGTGATTGTGGGTCAGCAAACGGTTCGCCTGCACTTCCTGCTCCCAATCAGGCAAAGGAGCGTCCATGTCGCCTCCGCTATGCGGTACAGCGAACACCACCGGATCTTCATACAGCAAGTACGTATCCAGCTGAAACTCGCCTGGCACCATCCGGGTCAGTCCCAAATCAGCCTGTCCACTCTGCACGAGCGGGCCGATCTCCACCGATTCGGCAATTTTGATCGAAATGTCTACATCCGGATATTGCTTGGTGAAACGGTGGAGCAGATGGGAGAAGCGGGCGCGGGCAATAATCGGCGAGACAGCCAGATGAAGCTTCTCCCGGTATCCTTGCCGCCACGCCTGCAAATCTTCCATGCTGTGGTGCCACTGTTCCAAAAGACCTTTTGCATGCGGCAGATAGCGCTTGCCCGCTGCCGTCAGCCTGACGCGTTTCCCAACCCGTTCAAACAGCTTGATCCCCAATTCCTTCTCCAGTTGTCGAATATGCTGGCTGACCGTTGGCTGGGCGATAAACAGCGCCTCAGCTGTCTGATGAAAATTTTCTGTTGTAGCCGCTACCAAAAACGTCTGCAGCACGCGAAAGTCCACACAATCTCCTCCTATCCATCCCCTTGTCTCTGTAGCCCGAAAAGCCGTCTGCCTTACCTGTTGTCGATTAGACAAGCTGTCCAGGGTGAAAAATTGGAACAAACACTTATATTTTTGGGTCTTTCTTCCTCATTTTTGAAAAAATTTACTGGAAATCACTTTCATCCTTCCCCCTTATGGTACAATACAAAATCGAGTGCGAAAAACCATTTACGGTTCGTACGCAAAAAAAAGAGAGAGTGTTACAAAGGGGAGGAACTCATGGAAACCACTACAAACGTGAACCCGCCACGCAAAAGCTCCAAAAAACCGCTGCTGATTGCGGGAGCAGCTGCTGTCGTTATTTTGGGGGGGCTCGGAACGGCCTACGCCAAATTCGACTTGTTCAAAAGCGCAAAAACGATCTACCTGCAATCGGAAGCGGAGAGCATGATGAAGTTCTCGTCCAACGTTTCCAAGGCTTATGGGGAATACGAAGAGTACATGAAGCCATATCTGGAAAAGCCTGTGCACTCCACAACCGAACTGTCTGATATTGCGATAGATGCTACAATCCCAGACCCGCAAGCACAAAAAATTCTCGATCTGCTGAAGAGCGCGAAAGTCGTCATGCAAAGCAACATCGACGAGCAAAAGCACCAGCAGCAAGGAAATCTCGAAGTTCATCTGAAAGACAAGAAGCTGGCTACGATTGAGTACTTCATGAACGACTCGCAGTTTGGCTTCCGTCTGCCTGATTTTTACTCGAAATACGGCTACATGGACTTGAAAGACCGCGATGCCCTCAAGCAAAAATACGGTCAAGAGATGCCTAAGCGTTTCCTCACCTATCGCGAACTGATGGAAGCAGTCCGCTTCAACCAGGATGAAGTGAAAAGCGTGCTGACTCCGTATGCTTTGCTGTACGCAGATTCGATCAAGGACACGCAAGTAGCAATCAACAAGGATGCTTCCTTCTCAGAAGAAGGCTTCAAGGAAAGCGCTCGTGAAATCACTGTGACCTTTACCGAAGAAGAGGCAAAAGCGCTCGCAACCAAGCTGGCAGAAAAAGCGAAAGCGGACACGAAGCTGTTTGATCTGATCTACACCCGCTACCACAACGTCGCTACCTTGATGGCTGACAGCGGTTATGTGGTAGATGAAGTTTCCAAAGAAGAGTTCAAGAAAGACTACGATCAAGGCTTCGATGACTTGCTGAAAGACATTAGCGACAGCTCTACAGCGAGCAAGGAACAAGTGAAAATGGTCGTGCTCGTAGACGGCGATCACCAAATCTTGTCCCGCAAACTGATGTTTACTGGGGAAGACAACAAACAGGAAAACTTGTTCTTCTCAAGCACCGCTTACCAAAAAGGCGCGGACAGCTACTATCGCTTCGCCATCCACAACCCGGAAGATCCGAAAAACGGCGAAGTATCCTACACGTACAAAGCGACTGAGCAAAGCGGCAAAACAAACGGCAAGCTGAATCTCCTGGTAAAAGAGAACGAGCAGCCAGCGCTTGATCTGTCGACAACATTTGAAACCGTCAAAGAAGGCAAAAAAGTAGACGGCAAGTACGATTTCGCAGTCGTTCTGGCAGACGAATACTCCGAGCCGATCGCTCTGAGCGGGAACGTCACTGTATCCGAGACATCTACAGATGCCGGGCGCGATTCCGACGCCAGCGTGAAAATCAACTTTGACCAGGCGACTCCAGACATGCCAAAAGGTATCAGCCTGAAAATGAAGTCCAAGCAAGAATTTGGCAAAGCGCTGGAAATTCCATCCATGACAGCTGACAATGCCCTCAACCTGGCAACCATGACCGATGAGCAAATGATGGAAGTCCAACAAGAGGCAGGAGCCGCAGCAGAAAAATTCATGGCGGAAAACGCCGAGCTGGTCCAACAATTCATGATGCCATAAGCATCGCAACTGCGAGAATAAAAAGAACCTTGTCCACTGTGAAGTGCGGCAAGGTTCTTTTTCTTACATATATCCCATGTAGATGATGTAGACGATCGCCGCATAAAAGACGAGACGATCTACGGTTCCATAAAGCGCGCGCGACAGGCGCACACCTACCCAGCCCATTCGCAGCGGCCAAAACAGCTGAATACGCCCCACCAGCATGTCGCTGATCAGGTGCGACAGCAATCCCCACAAGGCCGCCCAGCCCTCCGGGGAATCGCCCCAAAAAGCAGCCGGAAGCAACAAAATGACCCACGAATGCGTCAGCGTCCGGTGCCCAAGCCCTTTTTGCAGCATTTTGGACACAGGGCCCAGGAAATGACCCAGCTTGCTTCTCGCCTGATCGATATCTGGCACCAGCGCCATCGTGGCACCGATTACGCTCCCCTTCCAGGAAGGGTACGCCCAGTATCCCGCGATTGCGCCCAGGAGCATATGTGTCTTCCACGTCATTTCTTTTTTCACACCGACTTTCTCAAGATGATCTTCCTCGTGCATGTGGAGTTGGCGTGAACCATTATGCTTCCAACAACGTCATGAAGCTGTCGGGATCAAGCTCCTCTCCCTCGATCACGATCGCTGTCATCCCAGACTCTGTTCCCGATTCGTGACCCTCGCCCGCCTGCCAAAAAGCCGCCTGGCCCGCCTGAATCGGAATCCGCTCGTCATCCTCTCCCCGCACCCAGCCCTCTCCGTTGACCACGAGAAAGAGCTGCGGGCAAACAGCCGGATGATAGCCTACTACCCCGCCGGCTTTTACATGAATACAGCCGATAGACACAGCGTCTTTCGCACGCAAAATGCGGGAAAACACCGCGCCGACAGAATCAAAACGCCCGATCTCTCTCCCAGCTTGTTCGTCAAATCGGAATCGTCTCATCGTCTCTCCCCCATTTTTCGCACTGAACTCCTATCTTATCGCAATCGCCACATTCTTGACAGACTCTGTTTTCGGCGCTCTCCGTCATTCTGCTGCGGCGACATGCGCCTGTTTGAACCAGATGTCCTTGTAATTGGCTTGGCCCAGCGCATTTAACGAGACTCCGGCAAGTGCCGAGTGGTAAACCGAATGCTGCCTTGTATGGTACAAAAACAGCAGAGCGCACCGCTCGGCCAGTAGCATCTCGATACGCCGCAGCCGCCTTTGCTGCCCTTCCTCGCCCTGTTCCTCCGCCAAAAGCTCCAGTTCACGATCAATCCGCTCGCGCAAGGCTGGATTCCACAAGTTCCGGGCAAAGCTGATGTCCGAGCGAAAAAACTCGACCATCCCCAAAATCCACTGCTCATCAAAAACCTCTCCCGCCAAAACGAGATCGGCTTGAAGCAATACCTCCGGCTTTTTCAACGTTTCAATCGGCACAATCGTCACATCGACGTGGACACCATACTCCATCAGCTGTTGCTGCACCCACTCGACGTTGTTTTCATTGCCCGCGCCTTCGTATGTATACAGCTTCAAGCGCTCTCCCCTGTAACCGCTGTCCTTTACGGCAGCCTGTTTTTCCTCGCGGCTTCCCGCTGCCAGAGCGGGTTCGATCCCCGGAACTTCCGGAAAAAAGCTGTAGGCCCGCCCGTAGCGGTTTCCTTTCAGTTCGGCAATCATCTGCTTGCGCGAGAGGATACTATCCACAGCCTGACGAAAAGCGCGGTTTTGCTGCGGACCTTGCCGATTCAGGTTAAACGCAAGGTAAGTAGCCCCTCGCTCCACTTGCTTCAACTCCTGCCAGCTGCCCAGCGGCTTCGGCATGCTCCAGGCTGTCTGGAAATGGACTTCTTTTTCCGTAGCAAAAAATTTCTCGCTGCGCTTGTCAAATTGCGGCACTACCCAGATTTCCACCCGATCCAAGTGTGCTCGTCCCTGAAAATAAGCAGGAAATGCCTCCAGAACAAACTGTTGCTCATCATTCGTCACCAGCCGAAAAGGCCCGCTTCCGACTGGCAAGCGACTGAACTCCTCGCCTTTTTGCTGCACCATGTCCACCGGAACGATGGACAGACGATCCGAAGCGAGACAGGCAGGCAGCAGCCGATTGGGCCGTCTTAGCCGGATGTGCAAAACGTTGGCGCCAAGAGCCGCCATTCGCTCCACATCTTCAAGCATCCAGCGATACGGCGATCCCGTCTGAGGATCAGCCACCCGCTCCAACGTCCGAACTACATCCTGCGCGGTCAACTCCCGCCCGTGATGAAACAAGACTCCTTTTCGCAAATAAAAGGTCCACTCCGTCCCTGCCGCATTCGTCTCCCAATGATGAGCCAAACGCGGCTTGTAGGCGTGTTCCTTTGCATCGTAGCTGATCAGCGTATCGAAAATTTGCCTGACCATGTGCGACTCCGTGCGTCTGTTCACAAAAGCCGGGTCAAGACGGGGAATCGTTCTGTAAAAAGACATGCGCAGCGTGTCCAATGTCCGCTCTTCGACAATTTGACTGTGAAAGCCGAATTGCCCGGAGAGCCAGTCAAAAAAGCGTTCCCTGCCCCCGGCAGGAAGCCGGGACTCTTGCAGCAACTGCATGGCCCGCTCCAGATCGCCTTGCTCAATCTGGGCTTTGGCGAGCGGCATGACAATCTGCTCGACACTGCGCAAAAAAACAAGCTGCGAGCCGATTCCCCGCCCTCTGCCCGGCGTCCATTCGATCCAGCCTTGTTCGACCAGCTGCTTGATGATTTTTTTGACGTTGCGTTCCGTACAGCACAAAATCTCCGCCAGCTCGTGAAGCGTAATCGCTTGCGCTTCGCCCTCCTGCCTGTTGGCAAAATGTTGGCGCAAGCGCAAGTAATGATACACAATCTGCAAAGTTGCCTCACTTCTTTCTGTAAAAAGGGGAACTGCCTCTGCTACTACTCTACCCTTTTTCTCCCCCTTTTTCCAACTACAATGGAGAACGAAAAGGGGGTTTTGATTTTCATGCCGATCTGGCGCAATCGACCGTTTCTCATCTTGTTTTGCACGTCCACACTGCTTGCTTGCGGCAGCAAAGTATACGAACTGGCCCTGCCGCTCATTTTGTACGACATGACGCAGTCAGCCATAGCGATGACCACGATGAAAAGCATCGAGTTTTTGCCCAACCTGCTGCTCGCCATGTTCATTGGCGTATGGGTCGACCGCTTTTCGAAAAAGCGCTGGTCGCAATGGATGGTCTTCGGGCAAATGGTGCTGCTGTTTTCACTGTACGCCTTGTCCGCGGCTGGGCACGCCCAGGTCATTCATTACTACATCGCCGGATTTTTTCTGATGGCGTTCAACTACGGCTTTCAAAATGCAAGGGTGAGCATGATCAAGCAAGTCGTGCCTACGCCGCTGCTCACCGCGGCAAATGCCCGTTTTTCGTTCATGAGCACGTTCATTGAAATTATGGGCCCAGCGATTACCGGATTTATTTTGCTGCTGTCCAGTCTGTACTCAGGGCTTCTGATCACAGGCGTAGCCTATATGCTCGCTTTCATCGCGATCTCGTTCCTGGAAAAAGCCGATCCACCTGCTGCGCAAAAAGCCGGGTTCTGGCAGGAGCTAAAAGCTGGCTGGGCCGAGCTGTTGAGCAATAAACCGCTTTGGCATATCACGCTGCTCGTCATTTTTCTCAACGCGACTTCCGGCATGTACGACGCCATGATCATTTTCTTTGCCAAAGATCATTTGCGTCTCGATACTTCTACATTGGGGCTGGTCTTGTCTGTCGCCGGGCTTGGCGGCTTGATCGGCAGCTCCATCGTCGCTCCGCTGCGGCGGCGCTTTCCGCTCGGGAAAATGATGGGCGTAACGATTCTGTCACTCGGCTTCTCCTCTCTGCTCATGGTCTTCGCCACCAGTACGTGGCTGCTCTGCCTGTCCCTGTTTCTCACCGGGCTGATCGCTACGATTGAAAATGTCTGTATCTGGACGTTTCGCCAGGAGACTACGCCCGCCCATCTGATCGGGCGGATTAGCGGCATTACCGGCTCGATTTTCAAGCTGGGAATCGTCTTCTCTATCTTCGGCTCCGGCTTCATGACGGTGTCGATCGGCCCGTGGGCAGTCTTTCTTGTCGCAGCTCTCGGCAACATGCTGATCTTTCTCGTCTACCGCAAGCTGTCCTTGTGGCGGCTGGCCTGATCCGGCAATCACCGCACTCTCGCTTTATGTGGCAAAGAAAAAGCCACTTGCAGTTTTTTCGTGCCTGCAAGTGGCTTTTCGTCTTCGCGCATGGTGTTTCGCTGCACGACAGCATTCCATTTGGTATCCTAGCCTTTATGCTTTGAAGCGGCTGATCATCTTCTCCAAATCCTCCGCCAAATTGGCGAGCGAAGCAGCCGAAGAATGAATTTCCTGCATGGAGGCAAGCTGCTGTTCTGTCGCCGCAGATACGTCCAAAGTCCGGCTGACAGCAGTGTGCGTGACGGAAGCGATCAGCTCCATCGACGCTGCGACTTTTCCCGTGCTCTCTGTCAAGGTACGCGAGGCGTCCGAAACGCTCTCCACGTCTTTTGCCACACTGACAACGGCATCGCGGATGTGCGAAAAGACTTCGCCCGCCGTCGCGACACCTTCCATCCCCGCTGCCACCTCGTCCGAGCCTTTTTGCATCGATGTTACTGCATCAAGTGTCTCTGCGCGTATGGCGCTAACCAGCTGGGTGATTTCCTGTGCGGACGCAGACGCCTGTTCGGCCAGCTTTCTCACCTCATCTGCGACTACCGCAAATCCTCTGCCTTGCTCACCCGCCCGGGCCGCTTCGATGGCCGCATTGAGCGCGAGCAAATTGGTTTGACCTGCGATTTGCGTGATCACCTCGACAATTTGCCCAATCTGCTCCGAGCGGCTGCCCAGCCCGCTGACCGCATGAGCCAGTTGCTGCATCGTTTCACCGACGCCGTTCATCTGTTCTACCGCAAGCTGAATCGTCCGGGTTCCTCCCGTCGCCAGCTCCGAGGCGTTCAGTGCCGCAGCCGAGACATTTTGCGCACGCGCAGCGATTTGTCCGATGCCTGCGGTCATCTCCTGCACTTCCTTGTCGCCCTCTTCCACTTGATGCGCCTGCACATCTGCGCCTGTAGCCATTTCCTGGATCGTTTCCGCGATTTGCTCGGTTGCCTTGCTGGTCTGCTCCGAGCTGGCCGTCAACTGCTCTGCCGCAGCCGCTACTTGCTGGGCGTGCCCGCGAATCTGGGAAATGAGCGTGCGCAGATTGGCCAGCATCCGGTTAAAGGACGCAGCCAACTCGCCGATCTCGTCTTTGGAGGACACCGTCAGCTCCTTCGTCAGATCGCCTTCCCCATCCGCTATGGCAGCCAACTGCTCGTTAACGCGATTGAGCGGACGAATGATCGCCCGAATCAACAGTCCGCCAATGACGACAGCAACAAGAACTCCTGCGACACTAAAAGCAATCTGGATGTTGACGGACACGACTTCCCGTTCACGCAGCAACTGATCGTCGGCTTCTTTTTCCCGGCGAACATCCTCCATGAGCGTGCTTACCGTCGAATCAAGCTTCTTTCGCGCTTGCCGCTCCAATCCAAAATGATAGACCATCGATTCTTCCCGCCTGCCTTCGTCCAAAGCTGCCACGGCCTTGTCGCTTGCGGCCAAGTACCCTTGATAAAGTTTCTTCGCTTCTTGCAGCGTTGCTTTTTGCTGCTCCGTAATATCCTCGTACTCGTCCAGCTTTTGAAACAGCGCTTCGATTTTGCCTGCTTTCTCCTTCAGCTCCTTGCGATACTCTTCATCGCCCGTGAGCACATAGCCGCGCTCGTCATTGTTTCGACCTGTGAGGGTAAACTGCATCTCGCGCAAATCGGTCAGGAACTCTCCGTCGTCGAGCATCTCCTCATAGGCAGATTTCAGTTGTTGCATATGAATGTACATATATGAGCCTGAGCTGAACATAACGGCCAAAATCAGGCTGAAAGCTAGAATGAATTTGGTTCTGATTTTCAAAAGAGTGCCTCCTCTTGTCGAAATGAATGTGATCATGTCGAAAATACTCGGATACCACCCTTTTTCTTTCCCTGTCCTTTTCCTCTTTAAACCAGGCTAAAAAAATATACGCATGTTTAGGGGCAAACGAAAAAGACATCCTCGAAAACTAAGTTCCGAAGATGCCTCTGCGTCTATGTTTTACAAGCTTTTACAGCTTTTCAATAACTTTATCGATGATCCCGTACTCAAGCGCTTCGGCGGCGGACATGAAGTAGTCGCGGTCGGCATCCTTTTCGATCTGCTCAACCGACTTGCCTGTACGCTGGGCAATGATCGAGTAAAGCAGATTCCGATGCTTCATGATCCGCTCGGCAGCGATTTTAATATCGCTCGCCTGTCCCTGCGTGCCGCCCCATGGCTGGTGAATCATGACCTCTGCATTCGGCAGGGCGTAGCGTTTGCCGGGCGCTCCTGCCACCAGCAGCATCGCTCCCATCGAAGCAGCCATACCTGTGCAGATGGTGGATACGTCGGGCGCCACGAATTGCATGGTGTCGATGATCGCCATTCCCGCTGTCACCGAGCCGCCGGGGGAGTTGATGTACAAATGAATGTCTTTTTTCGGGTCCTCTGCCGCAAGAAACAGCAGCTGGGCCACAATTGCATTTGCTACCTGATCATCAATGGCGCTGCCGAGAAAAATAATGCGATCTTTCAGCAGACGGGAGTAAATATCGTACGAACGCTCGCCATAACTCGTCTGCTCAACGACTACCGGAATCAAATTCATGCCAAACCCTCCTTTATATCCTTTAGGCTTTTAGGCTGCCATGCTCATGCGCACGGACTGTGGCGGTACAGCCGCAGCCTTGCTTTTGCCAAACCCGGATGACACCTGGGTGATTACAGCAGGCTGTTCGCTCGAACCGATCGTCCACTCTGTCACTGCTGCTTCCCGTTCCACGTTGTTGCCGTTTGCCGGAAGCATGATGACGTTGTCTGCCTTCGGTTCGACCCGTCTTTCCCACACAACGACTGGTCTTGCTTTTACAGGCGCTGAAGCCTCTGCTTTCATGACGGCTCGCCTCCTTCTTTGGGATACACCGCGAGAATGACCTGATACGTCTCCTGTGCACTTGTCTTCGTCTGATACTTTTTGACGAGCTGATTGACGAGCTGCACGTATTCCTCGACAAAAGCTGCCCGCTGCTCCTCGCTGGCGAGGCGAATGCTCGTATCGAGCGTGGCACTCGGAATTTCTTTTTCCTGATCCGAGCGTTCCAGCAAAGCGAGGGCATCCCGCTTGATCCGCTCAGCCGTCTGGATCAAGTGCGACAAAGCTCCCTGATCCTTCATCTGCTGCACGGTGTCGTTAGCCCAGTTCAGCCCTTCGGAGAGCACGTACGTGCGAGCTATCGCCAAATACAGCACTTCAACCAGATTGCGGACCTGCCGACTGCCTACGCGCCTGACCAGCCCGACCTTTTCCAAAGCTTTCAGGTGATAATTCACCCGCTGTGGAATCTCGTTGATTCCCCGCGCTACTTCCGCCGCTGAAGCAGGCTCCGCCAATCGGCTCAAAATCTCGGCCCTGAGCGGATTCAACAACGCCATCGCCTGCTCGGGCGTTTCGACGATATACGTTTCCAGCTGTTCGTGCGCCACAACAACACCTCATGACATTAATCATTTACGTAAAAATAGTTTATTACGTGACAACTCGTTTGTCAAATGCTGGCCAAGCCCGAATTTGCTCGCAGACGAAAAAGCAGCTCCGCCCGTCAGCGAAGCTGCTTCCTTTTTTCGATCACACCTTACCTCACAGGTCACAGGTGTGCAACGATCTCCCCGTCATTCGGCACAAGGACGCGTTCTTGCAGTTTGTGCTCGCTCAAAAACTCGCGAAGCTCGCCGCGCGACAACAGGCAGTGATTCCACGTCTCCATGTGGGCTACCAGCACGTGACTATCCGGTGCGGCTGCCGCCACAGATGCTATGTCCTCTTTTGTCATCGTGATCGGATCGCCCGCCAAAAACCTTGCCGCCCCGGCGAACACGACGATGGCATCTGGCGAGAACCGTTGAATCGTCTGCCCTACCTCGTCGCACCAGATCGTATCTCCTGCCATGTACAAGGTCGGTTCGCCAGGGGCTTGCAGGACAAAACCGGAAACTGGCCCCATCGCTTTTCCGATCTCGCCTGTCCCGTGCTGCCCGGCTGTCCGATTCAGGCGAATCCCTTGCCAATCATGTTCGTCCTTGATGGCGGTAACCTGTGAAAATCCTTGTTGCAGCAGCATTTCCTCGTCTGGCTGCTGGCAGAACACAGGTAAATTCCGTGGCAACAGGCTCATCGCTTTTTCGTCCAAATGATCGCGATGCGTATGGGTAATCACAATCGCGTCAACTCCTGCCAGCACTTCTTCCACAGAAAAAGGCAGGTCGACCAAAGGATTTGCCCGCTGATTCGGCGTATTCGGTACAGCAGGCAGCTCCCCGGCATCGCTGAACATCGGGTCGATCAAAAACGTGCGGCCGCCGTAAGCCACTTTCAATGTGGCGTGTCTAACAAGTTGAATGTGCATCTCTTCACTGTCCTCCAGTCCCGGTCGTATAATAGAAACGAGCTTGCTTTTATTGTAAGGCTCTTTTCGCAAATTTTGTTGCTATTGCTGTTGTGGAAACGTGTGTTCTATAATGAAAATCAGGAAGTCTATAGGATTTCCATTTACCGTGAATGCACGCTTCGCTTGGTACTATAAATATCAAGCAACTCACGGCTTTTCTAAAAGCAACAATTTCTTAGAAAAGAGCGTATTGTAAAAAACAAACGCCTCTTCCCGCGAAACAAATACAGCGCCCCACTTTCACCGTGAAAGGAGATTTCCATGCCAGACCAAACCGACACCGCCATTTTGGCTTTGCTGCGCCAAAACAGCCGCCTTTTATGGAAAGACATCGGAGAACAGGTGCATTTGAGCGGACAAGCCGTCGGCAACCGCATTCGCCGCATGGAGGAACAGGGTATTATTACCGGCTACACTACACTCGTGGATGAAACAAAGCTGGCTCCGTCCCTCACTGCCATGGTCACCATGTTCATGAAGACGACCGATCATACGAGCTTTACTCGCTTCGTCGCCTCCCGCAGCGAAGTTCTCGAAGCGCATCGCATCAGCGGAGAAGGCTGTTATACGATGAAAATCAACGTCCCTGACCAGTCCGCCCTCAACCGCTTTTTGGATGATCTCCTGCCCTTCGGCAACTATCGCGTCAACCTGTCTATCGGCAAAATCAAATAATCGGATCATTGGCAATGGAATCAATCCCCCTGCTTTTTAGGGTTGCTGGAATATGTGAACAGGAGTAGAATGATGGATACGAAAGGAGGAGGATCGCCGTGGAAGATATGCTGCTGCTGTTTTCACTGGATGATTTCTTCGCCTTGCTCGCCCTCTTTGTGGGTTGCTTCACCTCCGGCTTTTGCCTGAGACGTTGTGACCACCCGCAATTGCAGGCTTTTCGTTGGAGCACGAGTGACAGCTATCAACCCTCCATCAATCCTTGCTCGGTTGAAACTTATCCGATGGCAGCAAGGCAACCGCTGCGCTTCCGCATCATTCGGCGGATTCAGCACGCGAATGGCGACAAGGATACATACAGCTCCCTTTTTTTGGATCGCACGGCTTGAACCACATCCAAAAGGAGGTAGATCTTATGATCGCCAAATATATCGGAGAAGTTTTGTTGTTCGTTGTCGGTTTGCCTATCTTCGCTTACCAAACCGGAGAAAGCTTGCACGCTTTGGCAGACGCATTCGCACAAATGTCCGATTTCGTTAACTGGAAATAAACATGTCCGCTAGTGGGCAACGATACAAAAAGACCTGGCCGTCCTGCGACAGTCAGGTCTTTTTCTGCGGAAAAAACCTCGGCGTATTTCGTAAACGCAGATGTGCCCGCATGCAGCAGCATCTTGTCCTTCAAAAAAAAGGAGCGCTTGGTCATGACCACTTGTGTTACTTGGTATGAATGCGGTCGCCTCGCGTTGTCGGCTGGGAAATGACCAGAAATTCCACGTCTGCGCTACTCTCGTTTTTCATCTGATGCTTGGCCCCCGGAGGTACTTCTACCCCTTCCTGGACGCCAATCTCATACCGAACGCCTTCTACTTCAAGTACGGCCTGTCCACAGAGCACGAAAAAAAATTGCCGGGAACGCTCATGATAATGGCGCACCTCCGCCGTATTGGCTGGCATTCGCTCAAAAATGACGCTCAAATCCTGGCCTTTGACCAGATGCCAACCGTCGCAATTGTCGCCCCACATGTAATGCTCGGCATTGTGCTTGCTCACTTTTAGCGTATCGTTTGCCTGTTCCGCCACTGACTTTCCCCCTGTTTTTTACTTTCCATGATGACATGCCCGCAGTCTTGCTGCCACTGTTTCTTTACTTTTTCTCCCCGTTATGTTAAAATGTAATCGTATTGCAAATGAATATTCGTTTCGTTTATGGAGGAGCCTGTCATCATAGGGTTCTTTTTGTCTTTTTTCAGCGGACAAAAAGAAAAACCCCTTGATTACGGGCTCTTTTTGTTTTTTTCAAAAAGATAAAGGGGGAAACCACATGCTTATTTTTCAGCTGGCTGTCATCTTGATCGCCTCCAAAATCGCCGGAGACATCAGTGTGCGCCTGGGACAGCCGTCCGTTTTGGGGAAGTTGCTCATCGGTATCGTCCTCGGCCCCACTGTTCTCGGGCTTGTCACTGACACGGAAATTTTGAAAGAAATCAGCCAGATCGGGGTCATCCTGCTCATGTTCATCGCCGGTCTGGAAACCGATATAGACGAGTTCAAGCGCACCGCCAAATCCTCGACCAGTGTAGGTGTGGCAGGCATCATCGCCCCTCTGGCTCTCGGGTATGTAGCCGGAATCACAATGGGACTATCGTCGATCGAATCAGTCTTCTTGGGACTCTTGCTCTCCGCAACCAGCGTGAGTATTTCCGTCCAAACGCTGAAAGAACTGGGCAAGCTAAAATCCAGGGAAGGCGCGACCATCATGGGTGCTGCTGTGATTGACGACGTTCTTGTCATTTTGGCCCTCGCCTTTTTGATGAGCTTTGCGGGCGGCGACGTCAACCTGGGAATGGTCGTTTTGAAAAAGGTCGCGTTTTTCGCCGTCGTCATTCTCCTGTCGTGGAAAGTGGTTCCATGGGTTCTGCGTAAATTCGCGCCGTTGCAAGTAACCGAATCCGTCATTTCCGCCGCCCTGATTATTTGTTTCCTGTTTGCCTACTTTGCCGAGTATACAGGTGTAGCCGCGATCATCGGCTCCTATATCGCTGGTGTGGCAATCAGCCTGACCACGTACAAGGAAGAAGTTACGCACAAGGTGGAAACGATCAGCTACGCGGTATTCGTTCCGGTCTTTTTCACCTCGATCGGGGTAACTGCGCAGTTTTCCGGTATTGTGGAAAATCTGTGGCTGATCGTCATCTTGAGTGTCATCGCCATTGTCTCCAAGCTCGTTGGCGGTGCCCTTGGCGCCAAAATGACCGGGTTCCCCTGGAAAAATTCAATGGCAATCGGAGCGGCCATGGTATCGCGGGGCGAAGTGGCGCTGATTATCGCCGCCATCGGGTTGGAAAACAATCTGCTGACAGACGATATGTTTGCCGTCTTGATCGTCGTTGTTCTTTTGACGACGATTGTTACCCCGCCGATGATGAAGTGGTTTTTTGCCGACAAGGACGGACAGGAAGAAAAGCTGTTGATGAAAAAGAATGCGTAACGACAAAAAAACAGGCTGCTCCGCGTCACGCGACGCCGGGGCAGCTTTTTTCATCGGCAGACGTTTCTTTGGCGAGTCGTTTCGGCTTATCATGAAGAAAAAAGGAGGGTGTCCCGCATGAAAGTCGTCATCGCTCCCGATTCTTTCAAAGGAAGTCTCACGGCCAAGCAAGCAGGTGAAGCGATTCGCGCAGGGGTACAACGCGCCTGCCCCCAAGCCGAAGTTATCGTCTCGCCCATGGCAGACGGCGGCGAAGGAACCATGCAGTGCCTCGTTGATGCCACCAATGGCACAGTTTTGACTGCGCAGGCCATGGACCCGCTCGGACGCACGATTGCAGCCCAGTTCGGCATTCTTGGCGACGGCGTGACCTGCGTCATCGAGCTTGCCTCAGCATCTGGTCTGTATCTCATCGCCAAAGACGAACGCAATCCGCTGCTCACTACTACATACGGCTTCGGCCAACTGATTTTGGCGGGACTCGATCACGGGTGCCGACGCTTTATTCTCGGACTCGGCGGCAGCGCGACTAACGATGGCGGTGCCGGAATGCTGCAAGCGTTGGGCTACAGGCTGCTCGATGCAAACAATCAGCCGCTTGCTTTTAGCGGCGGCGAGCTTTCGCGGCTATCGCATATCGACGACAGCGACAAAGACAAACGGCTTGATGCGTGCCAATTTGTCATCGCCTGCGATGTCGACAATCCGTTTGTCGGCCCTAACGGTGCTTCCCGCGTATTTGGCCCGCAAAAAGGCGCCACCCCGCAAATGGTTCTCGCACTGGACGAGCATTTGCGGCATTTTGCCGACGTGATCAAACAAACGACTGGCACCGCCATTCACGACTTGCCCGGGACAGGAGCGGCAGGCGGCGTGGCAGGGGCGCTTTTGGCTTTTCTCGGCGGCAAGCTGCAATCCGGGATTCAGATCGTCATGGAAACGACTCGGCTCGCTCTCGCCATGGACGGAGCCGATCTCGTCATCAGCGGAGAAGGCCAGGTCGATTTTCAAACAGCGCAAGGCAAGACACCATGCGGCGTAGCACAGCTCGCACAGCAATTCGGCATTCCTGTCATCGTGCTGGCAGGCTCTGTCGGGGAAGGCATAGAAGCTTTGTACGAAAAAGGCGTTACCGCTGTCATCGGAATCACCAACAAGCCGATGACGCTGGATGAAGCCATGCAGAATGGCGCTTCCCTGCTGGAGCAAGCCGCTGAGCAAGTCATGCGCGTCTACGCCTTGGGCAAAAACGGCTGAAACCGTCCGGCCCGTGGCTGGTTCACACTGTTTGCAACTTCCTTCCATCCTTCAGCAAAAAAGCCCTCCCTCGCCTGCGAAGGATCGGTCCGGAACTGACCTGATTTTCGCAGCATGAGAAAGGGCTTTTTTTCATGAAATGGGATGTGGCCGCTTGCGGTCAACAAAACGGTCATGACCGCTTTGTTTACTTCGTCTCCCGGTGCAGCGTATGGCGTTTCAGGCGAGGCGAATATTTTTTCAGCTCCAGCCGCTCTGGATGCGTTCTTTTGTTTTTGGTCGTGATGTAGTTTCGATCTCCTGTTTCCGTACACTGCAAAGTAATGTTTACGCGCATGTGACGCTCCTCCTTTTTCCTTTTACATCGACATCTCTACGACGGTGCTGGCTGTAGGCAACGGATCAGGGAGCATACCCCAGTCCGACTCGTATTCCTCGTCCGTCAAGAGACAGGCATCGAGTTGCTCTGTCACCGCTGTCTGATCCAGCCCAATGCCGATGAACACCACCTCTGTCATCCTGTCGCCGTGATTCGGGTCCCAATTGTGCTGCCAATCCGTCTCTTCTGCAAGCACCGCCTGCTGTTCCTCTGGCGGCAGCGCTGCCGTCCAGTACCCGGCTGTTCCCACTTCAATGGACGGCCCTGCCTGACTGAGCGTCATCGCCAGATCATTTCGCGTTGCCAGCCAGAAAAAACCTTTGGCTCGCACGACCTCTTCCGGCCATTGCGCAAGCCATTCGCCAAATCGTTCCGGGTGAAAAGGTCGGCGCGCGCGGTAGACAAACGAAGAAATCCCGTACTCGTCAGTCTCCGGGGTATGCTCCTCTTTTTGCAGCTCCGCAATCCAGCCCGCCGATTGGCTGGCAGCTTCGAAATCAAACAAGCCTGTATTCAAAATCTCGTGTGGATCGACCTGACCGCGTACGGAGCGAATCAAGCGCGCCTTTGGCTGCAATTTTCTCAGCACAGCTTCCAACTGCTCCAAATCCTCGGGAGCTACGCGATCGCACTTGTTCAAGATCAGCACGTCGCAAAACTCAATCTGATCCACCAGCAAATCGACCACTTCTCGCGTATCGTCCTCGCCCACAGCCTGATCCCTGTCCAACAAGCTTTCCCCCGAGGAAAAGTCATGCCAGAAACGGTAGGCATCCACCACTGTCACCATCGTGTCCAACCGGGTCAACAGCGACAAATTAATCCCGTTCTCCTCATCAACATATGTGAACGTTTGCGCGACCGGAACAGGCTCGCCGATCCCTGTCGATTCGATCAGTATGTAGTCATACCGTCCTTCGAGCGCCAACCGCTCCACTTCTGTCAGCAAATCTTCCCGCAAAGTGCAGCAAATGCAGCCGTTCGACATCTCCACGACCTTTTCATCCACGCGGGAAATGCCTCCCCCTTGCGCTACCAAAGCCCCATCCACGTTCACTTCGCTAAGGTCGTTGACAATGACGGCGACGCGCAATCCGTCCCGGTTGTTCAAAACGTGATTGAGCAATGTCGTCTTCCCTGCTCCCAAGTAGCCGCTCAACACTGTTACCGGGATTCTTGTATCGTTCATCAGTTGCTCTCCTTTGTCTGTTCGTTTAACAAAACGTAATCATTACGATTTATGAATCATACTAAACCAACCGAAGTCGTCATGTCAACACAAAACGAAATAATTACGATTTAACGAACTCCCCACGGCCCAAAACACGTCCTCTTTCTGTTCCTTTATTTGGTATAATCGAACTATGTCGCAGTCGAAAGTAGGAGCAAATGTGACTTTATACGGGTTTTACACGGATGAGTCAGGAAACAACGGCTTCAACGATATGAAAAACCAGCCGGTACTCTGCTATGCAGGCGTACTTGTTCCGATCCATCACCAAATCCACTTGCACCGTGAAGTGCAGAAAATAAAAGACAACCTGGAAAAAGACATAAAAGCAGCCATCCACGGGATACCCGCCGAGCAATTTCCGCACATCGATTTCTTCAAAAAGTTCGAGATACACGGAAAAGCGTTTATTGATGGCGAAAATTTTTACTATAATTTGTCAGATGCACAACGCTTCCGGGTCGTTGATGAATTGCTGTCTCTGGTGAAAGCTGCCGAGGTAAAAGTGGTGGCGGCCCTTGTCAACAAGCCGCTTTATCAGGCCAAGGCAAAAGAGACGAATCATAACCGGATGCACCTTCATGCGTATACGGAACTCGTGAAGTGCCTCTCAAACGAGATGAGTCATTCCGATTCTTACGCCTTCATCATCTGTGACGACGGCAAGCCTAGCGAACTCAACCATTTTCGTGACGCCTTGCGAAATCCGGCAAATCGCCGGGTGTACCCGGACCTTCAAATCAAATTGTCGCATGATACAAACGCAAACCTGATCCAGCTTGCCGACATGATCAACTTCATCACTTCCGTTTATTTTCGGGCGATCTACGGCTTTCCTCCGCGCAAACGGCACCAGGAGACCCTCTTCGCTCTTTACACCAGGCACCTGAAATCCAAGATCATCACATGGGAGTATAAATAAAAAGAGGAGAACGCACCCAACGTGCGAACTCCTCTTTTCGGTCGTACACAACGTGCGACCTGTTCCTACCCTATCCACAATCCGGCGCTTTTATGCCCAAAACAAATTAAGACACTCTGTTCATAGATCAAAAACTGAGCTACGCACAGAATGCCTTAATTTCATGTGGATTTAGTCGTACACAACGTGCGAGCAAATCCCTCGATTTCTATTGTATGCCTGGTTCCTTTTTTTGTCAAGGCTCATGAACAAGCAAGGAGAAGAGGATTTGCTCTTCTCCTTGCGCCAGTCGCTTTAGCGCAGTCTTTTCATCGCAACAGCTTCTCCATGCACGCCCATTACCGGCTGGTATACAGTGCGATTGTTCAACTGATCCTGCTCCACAACCGGACGAGGACGGTTCTCTTTCCAAGTGATCTGACTGTACACATTGCCTGCAGCCGTAGGCATGGTAACCAAAATGTCCTTCACCTGATCCTGATTGCCATCCGCGATCGCCAATTTTGGCAGCAATCCTTGATCGCGTTTGCCCACGGGGATGATCGTCTGTTGATGATCTTTTCCTTCCCGCACGACCAGCCGCAAATTTTTCGCTGTCTGGTTCATGGAGAAGCCCATTTTGTCTCCGATCAAAAGAATCTGGTCTTTTACCCCATCGCCCGTTACATCGGCATACTTGGTATCCAGTACATATGTACTGTCGCCCCGCATGCTAAAGCCGCTATTAATCGAGACTTCTTGCGATGGCAAGTTGTCTTCGTCCG
This sequence comes from Brevibacillus sp. FSL K6-0770, assembly GCF_038000275.1. Classification (NCBI taxonomy): domain Bacteria; kingdom Bacillati; phylum Bacillota; class Bacilli; order Caryophanales; family Paenibacillaceae; genus Brevibacillus; species Brevibacillus sp. FSL K6-0770. The sequence continues at coordinate 449,878 of NZ_JBBOBQ010000001.1, read as the reverse complement.
CTTTTTCCACCGTCAGTGACAGCAGTTGCGGCTTGTTGTCAACGACATTCCACACGCTGGTCGCCACTGCAACGTAATCCTCGTTGTTGAATCCCCACATAATCTGTTTGCCCATCCAGCGCAGGTTGCCTTTGGCGTCGCGGAAAGGCACGAGTTCAACCAGCTTTTGCGTAAACCCGTCCATCGTCCTCAGCAGCTTTCCGTCCGCTTGATAAATCCCTTTGTCCATATACTTCGTCTTGTTCGCGGACAAATCAATTGTCGTGACCGCTTTTGTGCGCAAGTTGGTCACCTTCGCCTGAAATCCAGCGGTAAACTGAACGGAAAACGGGATATCTTGCCCAGGCTGGAGCAGGACTACCGGAGCATATGCCTGCGTCTGGAAAGTGCTCGCATGAACCGGATCGGCTCCCACTCCTGATGCGATGAGAATCGCGCCGCTACATGCGATCGCTGCCATTGCCTTTTGCCATCGTTTCATAATTGTTCTCCTCCTCTGTAAATGGGCATGCTATTTCTTGCCAGATTGTTACACCCGTGTATTTCCTTCCCTCTATACATCTCTAACGAGGGGGACAGGGTAAATGTTGCTAGTAAATAATTCCTAAGTTTTCTTGCTCGTTTTTACCGATTTGCAACAACTTTACAGAAGCGGCAAGCTACAATAGAGTCAAATGTGAAGCAGCTACAGAAAGGAACAATCACAATGAAAAAGGCTTGGCTCTTGTCTGCGGCATTCTGCGCTGCCTTGTTGAGCGGTTGCGGCCTGACAGATACTCCAAATGAATTGATGCGCGCCCCTTCGGCTGACGGCGACCAGAAATCGATCAATCAGGCCGTCATGCAATTTTTGCCTGCCGGTTCTCAACTGGCGGTCCCCCTGCACCCTGCGGAAGCAAGCGCTGTCTCCCTGCAAGATTTGAACGGAGACGGGGCTCCCGAGGTTGTCGCGTTTTACAAGTCAGATAAAACCGACTACGAGATCGGCGTGCTGGTGCTGACCCAAAAGCAGGGAAACTGGCAAAAGCTGACTTCTTTTACCGGGATCGGCAATGAGCTGGACTACGTTTCGTTCAACGACCTGACTGGCGACCATATCCCGGAGATGCTGATAGGACTGGGCGGCGGTGACGGCTTGAACAAAGAACTGTCCGTCTTTTCGATCGCCGATGACAAGACCCAGGAACTGATGAAACAGTCGTATTCGGTAATGGCGGTTGGCGACCTGAACGGAGATCAACAACCCGAGCTTGCCCTGGTCATGCACGATCACACCAACTTCACCTCCAAAGCAGAGCTGTTCGGCGCAAAAGACGGGAAAATTACCAAACTGACTGAGATCGCGCTCGACGGCTACGTAAACGGATACGAACAGGCGATTATCGGCAAAGCATCGCCTACGCGCAATGCGCTGTTTATCGAATCGGGTGTCGGCGCACATTCCTCTGCCACCGACCTGCTGCTCTGGGAAAATGGCGAGCTGCGCAATCCGCTGGCTAAAGTAGAGGGAGAAATGGATTTGACCTTCAAGGCTTATTCTTTGTACAGTGAGGATATTAACGGGGATGGAATTATTGAGGTCGGCACGATGATTCAGCCGCTTGGGACGGAAGATATGGCGATGGCCGAAATTCCTTGGATTTCCTCCTACTTTCAATGGGATGGAAAAACGGGGCTGAAACACGTGGAGGATCACTACCAGAACTTTGCCCAGGGCATCGATCTGAAAATTCCCGATAAATGGCGGGACAAATACTCACTCGCGACCCTCCCCAGCTCCAATTCGTTCACGATGCGCTTTTTCTACTACGGAGAAAACGGGAAAAATAAAGCCGAGCTTTTGACTCTCCAAAGCGTTCCACAAACCGAGTGGAGCAAATTCGAGAACGGACTCAAGCAGAAGCAAGTTCCTTACGTCCTGCTGAAAGAAGAGGGCAAGCAAGTTTTGATCGCGATTCTGCCGCAAGCAGCACCTAACCTCGGCAAGTCTGCCATGCAGGAGTACCGTGCCATGCAGCTCACTGCCGACGAAATACGCCAGCTCTACAAGCCTTTATCCATTCCGTGATAAAGGCCAGCGCTGTTTACCCGTCCATCGTCTATGGATAGCTGAAAAAGTCGAAATCAGATCAAGGGGATTTGCCTTATGAAGGTTTTATTGCTGGAAGATGAAAAATCGATCCGCGATTTTGTGCGCATCAATCTGAAACGCGAAGGCTGGGAAGTCATCGAGGCAGCCACCGGAGAAGAAGCACTGGAGATCGCAGACGCCAATACCGATATCGAGATTGCCATTCTCGACGTCATGCTGCCTGGCATCGACGGCTTTGAAGTATGCGGGCATCTGCGCAAAAAATATCCGCGGCTGGGCATCATCATGCTCACCGCCAAAAGTCAGGAGCTGGACAAAGTAATGGGGCTGGAGTTCGGCGCCGACGACTATGTGTCCAAGCCGTTCAGTCCCGCAGAGCTGTTGGCTCGCGTCAAGGCGCTGCACCGCAGGCTCGCTCCTGTTCCCGCAGCTGTTGAAGACAAAAACGTCATTGATATTGCCCCGTTCACCTTGCTGCTCGATGAGCGGAAGCTGACGAAAAAGGACCAGGAAATTGTCCTGACCCCGAAAGAGTTCGCGATTATCAAGCTGTTGGCCGAGAACGCGAACAAAGCAATCAGCCGCGATGAGATTTTGACCAACGTCTGGGGCCAATTTTTCGTCGGCGACTTGAAGATCGTCGACGTGAACATGCGGAGAATCCGGCAAAAAATCGAGGATGATCCTGCTCACCCGACTTTCCTGGAAACAGTTTGGGGATACGGGTACCTGTGGCGAAAGGATGCTCCTCATGAAAGGAATTAAAAGCAGGCTTGTCCTCTACTTCGGCATGATCCTGCTTTTGATTGTGTTGTTGCTGGAAGGCTTGTTTTATTGGGCTGTCCACACTTACTACTTCGGGACAGCGACCGAAGCATTGGAAACACGCAGCACGACGTTCACCAATTTTATCAACAAATACGCTACCGGCTACCGCCTGAAGGATAAAGCTCGTTATATTTTGGAGAACATCTCCAGTCAAGAGTATGCCAAAATCGAGGTTCTCGACCTGAATGGCAAAGTCATCCTCAACTCTTACGGGTTCCAGACAGGAGAGCTGATCCAGACTTCCGACGTCACAGATGCCATTCGCGGGCAAAAAGGACTGTTTGTCGGCAGAAGCCCGCAATCCCGCGAGCGGGTAATTGCCATCTCCAATCCGCTCACGTTTGCTTCTGAATACGTCGGGGTGCTGCGCTACACGATCTCCGCCGAGCCTTTATATCAGGCGGTTAATCGCATTGCCCTCTACGGACTGAGTGTTGGGGCGGGCGTAGTTTTGCTGGCTTTTGCTCTCAGCCTGCTCATGGCAAAACGAATCGTCGACCCGATCGAAGAGCTGACCAACGCCGCGAAGCAAATGGCCGAGGGCAATTTCACCGCTCGCGCCCCCAAACGCTACGATGACGAGGTAGGAACGCTCGCCGATACATTCAACTACATGGCAGCGGAGATCGGCAAAAACGAGAAGCTGAAAAACGACTTTATCTCCTCCGTCTCCCACGAGCTGCGCACGCCGCTCACTTCGATAAAGGGCTGGGGGGAAACGCTCATTTCTGGCGGCTTGGAGGAGCCGGAGGAAACGATGCTCGGCCTTGAAGTCATCTCCAAGGAAACGGATCGGCTCATCGGCCTGGTAGAAGAACTGCTCGACTTTTCCAAGTTTCAGTCCGGCGAGATGAAGCTTTCCCGCGAACGGATGGACTTGCGCGAGATTTTGGACGATATGCATGTGCAATTCGCCATCCGCTCCCAGGAGAAGCAAATCGATTTTCAACTCGACCTGCCCGCTTCTCCGCTGATCGTCATGGGCGATCCAAACAGGTTGAAGCAAGTGTTTGTCAATCTGCTGGACAACGCCTTCAAATTCACGCCAAAAGGCGGCACGATATGCGTAGCGGCAACGGCCTCGGAAGACAGGCTGACGGTCACCGTAACGGATAGCGGAGAGGGCATCCATCCGAACGATTTGCCGCATGTCACGGAAAAGTTTTTCAAAGGCACCTCCAAGCTGTCTGGAAGCGGCCTGGGGCTTGCGATCTGCAAGGAGATCATTCAACTCCACACAGGTCGATTCCTGGTCAGCAGCGAACAAGGGCGTGGCACTTCCATCATGGTTGATTTGCCTCTGGCCCCTCCCCTTGCCGGAAGCGCGCCGACGGTGGAACGAACGGAGTGAAAACGGCAATCACTTACTTCCTCGACGTACACACCCGGCACAGAGGTTTTGCCTCGCCGATCGGTTTTGATTCCACCTGCAACTGCACTCTCGCTCCCAAAAGCTGTCCGAACAGCGCAGCCTGCTTGAATGCGAAGGTTGCGCAGCAAAAAGCTGTCCGATATCGCCAGGCACATGCATCGCTAATAAAACACGTGTTTATACCATACAAAAAGGCAGCGCTGTCCCATGACTTTTTCCTGTCCGGGACAGCCGCTGCCTTTTTCCTTGCTTGCCTTGGCACATGCACATGCGCTGCCTGTTCCGCTCGTTCCCTGTGCCATTTTCCTTGGTGTTTACAGTTACACGCTACACTCGCACCAGCTCCGGTTTTTTGCCTTGCAACGGATTCGTCTGCTCCACCGCGTAGCCCACATTCAGCACCAGCCCTTCTTGCAGAGCTGGACCAATGATTTGCAAGCCTACCGGCATTCCGTTCTTCAGCCCACACGGAACCGTCAAAGCGGGCAGTCCGGTGAGATTGCTCGGCCCGGTAAAGCGAATGATCTGATTGATCAAGTCGACCTGCTCACCATTCAAGTCAGCGAACGCCTCTCCGATATTAGGCGCAACGATCGGCAAAGTCGGGGCGATGATCACATTCACCTTTTCAAAAGCCTTGCGGAAGTCGCGCTTGATTTGGCGGCGAAGCTGCTGCGCCTGCAAGTATTCGACCGCAGACGGAAGCTCTCCCAGCTCAAACAACAGGCGGATATCGCTGCCAAAGTCGTCCGGCCGCTTCAGCAAATTGCGATGATGGATGGTAGCGGCCTCTGACAAAATCGTAATCATCTCTGCGTACTCCGCGTAGGCAAGTGCCGGAATCTCGACCACCTCCACTCTGGCGCCTTGATCTGCGAGTGCCTGGATCGCCTTCCTCACCAGCCGCTCCACTTCCGTATCCACCTGCTTGAAGAAATAGTCCTCGTTCACCCCGATCACCAGCTTGCTCACATCGCCAGTCAACTCAGCCGTGTATGTAGCAACAGGCGCATTTACAGATGTCGGATCGTTTGGATCGTAGCCTGCAATGATTTCCAGCAAGCCTGCCGCATCCTTCACTGTTTTCGTCATCGGGCCGATATGGTCAAGCGACCAGGAGAGCGGAAAGCAGCCGTATTTGCTTACCCTGCCGTGCGTCGGCTTCAACCCGACAATCCCGCAAGCAGAAGACGGAATGCGAATGGAGCCAGCCGTATCCGTGCCAAGCGAAGCGACGCACATATCCGCTGCCACTGCTGCCCCCGAGCCGCCGCTTGAACCGCCTGGGATTTTATCCGGGTTCCACGGGTTCCGGCACGCGCCGTAATGCGGATTGTTGTTCGTAATCCCCCACGCGTATTCATGCATGTTCAGCTTTCCGGTAAAGACAGCCCCGGCTTCCCGCAGCTTGGCAATAATCGTCGCATCGTAATCCGGAACAAAATGCTGATGAATTTTCGATGCCATCGTCGTCACTTCATTTTGAAAGTACAAGTTGTCCTTGATCCCCATTGGAATCCCGTGATACATCCCGCGATACCCGCCGGAAGCAATCTCCGCATCTGCTTTTGCGGCCGCTTTCTCAGCCGCTTCTCTCGTAATGGACAAATACGCATTGATCGTCGGATTCAACGCTTCGGCGTGATCCAAAACAGCCCTCGTCAGTTCCAGCGAGGAGACGTCCCGCTTTTCCAGCAGGCCAGCCAGCTCTTCTGCCGACTTGCCGATCAACTCTTTACTCAAGATGGTCACCCCCCGGGATATTTCGCAATGCGATATCGTGATCATCCAGCAAAGCCGCTTCTGTCTCTTGCTTCAAACTGACGATCCCCCGCCATCTCATCTCCAATTCATCGAGATGCTCCTTGGGCACCCTCACGCCTTTTGTTTCCAGACTATCGAGAATGAACAATTTCAAAGCCATTCCCCTCCTTCCTTTTGCGCTTTTCCTATCGCAACTCTTATGCCAATCAAAAACAGAGGCAGGACAAGCATTTGCCGCGAAGAATCTGTTTCATTAACAGATTTCCACGCGCAATTTTCTGATTTTTCTATACAAAACTCGCGGCAAACACGCTCTTTCTCATTTTGAGACTGGTTTTCGCAAATCAAGACATGAAACGAGGGGATATTGTGCGCATCCAAATCGGCTTGCTTTTTTCCTTGACGGGAACTACCTCGCTCACCGAAAAAGGGCAATGCGATGCTGCCAGGTTCGCCATCGAGGAATATAATCGCGCTTCCTGCCAAGTCGAAGCTGTCATAGCGGATATTGGCTCCGATCCGCGAAAAGGGGCACAAGCAGCGGAAAAGCTGGCCCGGCAAGGAGTTCGCATCTTCGTAGGCTGCTACACGTCGACCTGCCGCCAAGCCATCCTCCCTGTGCTGGAAGCATACCATTGCCTGCTTGTTTATCCGACGTTATACGAGGGGAAGGAGTGCCACCCAAACGTCATCTACACCGGGGAGCTGCCGAACCAGCAAATTCATACGCTGCTGGACTATATGACCAGCCATTACGGCAAGCGCGTCTACTGCATCGGCACTGATTACTACTATCCGCGCGAAACGCATCGGCAGGTGCATTCCTTTTTGGCGCAACACAATGGCACAGTCGTAAAAGAGCATTACGTGCCGTTCGGACACCAGCATTTTCACGATGTCTTGTCCGATATCGCCGAAGAACAGCCGGATGCCGTCTTTTCCACGCTGGTCGGGAAAAGCATCGCGCCCTTTTACCGGGATTTTCACCGCATGGCGGCTCCGCGAAAAAAGATCCCTATTTTCAGTCCGATCACAAAAGAGACGGAACTGGCTGCAATCGGCACGCCATACCGCGCGGGTCATTACAGCTCCGCCAGCTATTTTCAGTCGCTGCCTGGCGAGGACAACAAAGCGTTCATCGCTACTTTCCAGCGGTTTCTCGGGGAAAAGCGCCCAATTTCCTCTGTCATGTACAACACGTACCTGGGAACCAAGCTCATCCTGGAAAGCTTGCTGGACACAAAAAGCATTAGCCACCGGGACATTGTGAAGCAGATCAAGGGCCGCACATTCCCGACCGTATGCGGCCCGATGGCGCTGGACACCTCTGATCGCCATCTGTCCAGACCCGTCAAAATCGGCAAATCGCTCCCCAACGGACAATTCGAGATCGTGTGGGATTCCAAGCGCAGCATCTCGCCTGCTCCCTTCCTGACAGATACGAAGCTTCCTGGCGCTTTGCCTGAAACGGTCTTGAACGGTTGGAGCCGGATCAGCGACGAAGCGCTTATCGTGGCCACCATGGACGGCTTGATCGTCTACATGAGCGAGCAGGCATCTGCTTTGACGCAGCTCTCCCCTGGTCAAACGGTGGCAAAAAACAACTGGGCTGACCTCTCTTCCCGCTATGAGGTGACATGCTCCGAGCAAGCGCCTTATCTTTTTTACTTGTTGAAAGCGAAAGCAAGAGCGACACCCACCGTTCAGCTTGCCAGTCCTGCCGCTTCCTTTGGCCGCGTGCGAACATCCCATCCCGGCTACCAAGCGGAGCTGAATGTCGCTCGTCTGGCGGCGGAATCGCAAGCCAATGTGCTTATTTTGGGCGAAACGGGAACAGGCAAGGAAGTTTTGGCCGAAGCGATTCACCGGGAAAGCGAGCGCCGCCACGGTCCTTTTCTTGCGATAAACGCAGCCTCGCTGCCGCGGGATTTGATCGCCAGCGAGCTGTTCGGGTTTGTCGACGGGGCATTTACAGGAGCAAAAAAGGGCGGGGCGATCGGCAAATTTGAGGCGGCCAACAACGGAACGATTTTTCTCGACGAAATTGGCGACATGCCGCTTGATTTGCAGGCTGTCCTGCTTCGCGTCATCGAATCGAGAAAGATCGTCCGCCTTGGCGATACAAAGGAACGAGCCATAAACGTCCGCATCATCGCCGCCACCAACCGCAATCTGCTGCAAGCTGTGGCGAATGGCGATACGTTCCGGGCTGATTTGTTTTACCGTCTGAACGTGCTGTCCATCACCATTCCGCCGCTGCGCGAGCGCAGCGAAGATATCCGGCAGCTCGCCCAGCAATTCCTGCACGACTTGTGTGCCCTTTACGGCAACGGGCCACATCTCATCGAAAAGGCAGCCTGGAATGCCCTCTTAGGCTACCAGTGGCCGGGAAATGTACGCGAGCTGCGCAATGTCGTGGAACGGGCTTTTTTGTTAGCCAAAAGAGCAGGCGAACCGATTCGCCCGGAACACTTGCCCAGCCAGATTCGCGAAGATGTTCCCCTGCCGTCCGCTTCTCCTTTTTCCTTGAAAAAGCTGGAGCAAAAAGTGATCGAAGAAGCCCTGCAAAAATCGCCCAACGTGGAAGCAGCCGCGCAAATGCTCGGTATCGCCCGCAGCACCTTGTATCGAAAAATAAAAGAAAGCACAAAAAAACTGCCGGAAAATCCGGCAGCCTGGGAACGCTAAAGTAAACATTTAGAAGCTGTTCGTGATCACGAGTTCATCCAGTCCGAAGCGGGCAGTTGGGTACGCCTGCACACTCGCTGTTCCGATGGTGAGCATCAATGTCGGCAAATAACGCGATGGGATGTTCAGCTCTTTGATCAGCGCATCGCGGTTGTATCCGCCCATTGGGCATGTGTCATAGCCTTTTGCTTTTGCTGCCAGCATGAGCTGCATAGCGGCATAGGAAGAGTTGCGGATGGCCTCGTCACGGGCGATCTCAGGGTTGTTTTTGTAAGCCCCTTCGATTTGTCCGATCAAGGTGTCGCGTACTTCCTGGGTGACGTAGCCTTTTTCCAGCGCGGCGTCATAAATCGTATAGGCGGACTTGTTTGCTTCCAAATCGCCCAGGATGATGATGGTCGCGTAAGCATCCACAACCTGCTGCTGACCGTAAGCGATTGGCAGCAGCTTTTCCTTGATCGCCGGGTCGGTTACGACGAGAAAACGCCAATGTTGCAAATTCCAGGAAGACGGAGCGCTGGCTGCGAGACGCAAAATTTCATTCAGCTCTCCTTGGGGAATCGTTGCATTCGGATCGTATTTGCGTACGCTGTGGCGTGCTTCCATCACCTGTTCAGCGGTCATTTTCAATTCTGTGTTCATACTCATTCTCCTCTCAGTATTGAAATACCCTTGTTGAAATATATAACTTACTTTAATATAGTTACAAACATTATTCAATCATTTTTTCTTACACTTTACCGCTTTTCATCCCCTATTGTTTGGAGGCGCTTCGTTTGAAATACACGGATAACATTGTCATCGTCACTGGCGGCGGTCAAGGCATCGGTTTGGCTGTCGCCTCCATGTACGCAGCTCACGGCGCTCACGTCGTCATCGCGGAGCAAAATCCCGCAGCAGGCGAAGCTGCTGTCGAAAAAATAAACGCTGCCCGAGATACTCCCGGAACGGCTTTATTTGTCCAAACAGACGTAAGCTCGCCCGAGCAGATCGAGCAACTGATGCAAACAGTCGACTCCCGCTTGGGGCGTCTCGATGTGCTGATCAACAACGCTGGCCTGTCCGTCTGGGAATCGCCTTACGACTTGGCTGTCGACGCATGGGATCGCATCTTGAACACCAACCTGCGCAGCGTCTTTCTCGCTTCGCGGGAAGCAGCCAAAATCATGCGTCGCAACGGCGGCGGCGCCATCGTCAACCTCGCTTCTACAAGAGCGCATATGTCCGAGCCGCACTCCGAGGCATACGCCGCTTCCAAAGGAGGCATTCTCGCACTCACCCACGCTTTGGGCGTGTCGCTTGGACCTGACGGAATACGCGTGAACGCCATATCACCGGGCTGGATCGAAAATGGCGATTACTCCGCCCTGCGCCCGCAGGATCATGCGCAGCACCCGGCGGGACGGGTCGGCACTCCCGACGATATCGCTCGTGCCTGCCTCTTCTTGACGAGCAAGGACAACGACTTCATTACCGGCACAGAGCTTGTCATCGATGGAGGCATGACGCGCAAAATGATTTACGAGCCATAAAGCTAAACCAATGCCCCTCCTCCTGAATACTTTGTGGGTAACAAGAGATAAAGGAGGAGTTCGATGTCTTTTGAAGAGGAAGACCTCAGGCTGCTTGCCCTCTGGCTGTTGGCGATCGGTTATTTGATTCTCGCCTTCACTGAGTTCGCCGCCCTTGGATATTGGTAAATAAGCAAAAAAGAGCCGCCCCCCTGCACGGGAAGCGGCTCTTTGTCTTTGCCTTTGTATCACTACCAGGTTCGGAACGGAGGCGAGCCTGGCGCCTGATGCTGGATTTGCTCCATAATCGGGTAACCGTAGGCCAGAATGATCAGGAATGCAACCAGTCCGACCCATACAGGCCAACGCTCCAAAATGCGGGGAACTTCTTGCTTCGTTTCGGTTTCGGCAATCGGATATTCCGTATTGCCTTTTGGCGCGTAGAACGTCAAGTACAGCAAAATGAGGATCAGCAGAACCGCCGACACAAACAGCAGTCCTCCACCAAAAGCCATGACGCGTTGGTAGTCCATCCAGCCGAGAGCGGTCGGATGATCCATGTACGTCGTATAGTCTGTGCGGCGCGGCGCTCCTTGCAGCCCCATCGTATGCATCGCAAGCGACATCAGAAACATCCCGACAGCCCAGAATACCGTTTGCACCATACCCATCCGGTTGGCTATTTTGGTCAGTTTGCGTCCGGTCAAGGCAGGGATCAGCCAGAAGCTGACTCCGAAGAACGTGAGGGCAACTGCCGCCCCGACCGTGATGTGAAAGTGTCCCGTTACCCAAATCGTATTGTGAATAACCGCGTTGATCTGGTTACTTGCGTTAATGATTCCGCCCGCTCCCCCAGGAATGAAGAACAGCATTCCGACAAATGGAGCGAAGAAGCGAACGTCAGTCCAAGGCAATTTTTTGAGCCAGCCGAACAGGCCGCTTCCGCCTTTTTTGCGTCCCGTCGTCTCGAAGACAGCGAACATCGAGAAGGCGGTCATCAGCGAAGGAATAACGACAATCAAGGTCAATACAACGTGAATCATTTTCCAGCCTGCGGAAATTCCCGGCTCCATCAACTGGTGGTGGAAGCCGACCGGAATCGAGAACAGCAACAGACAGATGAACGCAAGACGGCTTAACGAATCACTGAACACATGTCCGCCGATAATTCGCGGGATGCATACATACCAAGCCATGTAAGCAGGCATCAGCCAGAAGTACACAAGTGGGTGGCCGAAAAACCAGAACAGCGTACGGCTGAGCATGATATTGATCGTCGGCACCAGTCCGAGTGACCACGGAATGAGTTGGAACAGTACCTCTACAGCTACCGGGAGAGTAGCGATAATCCACATGACGTATGTGGTAACTCCCATGAACACGAACAGCGGAGACATTTTACCCGGATTTTCTTTTTTCCATTTGCGATAGCTGGCAAAAACCCCGAAGCCAGCCAGCCAACTGCCCACGACGAGCAGGGCCGAACCGATGTAAAAGTATGGAGAAGCTTTTAACGGTGCGTAAAACGTGTACAAGACCGAAGCTTCGTTCATCACGATCGTGACGACCGCCATCAGCGTTCCCGTCACCATGAGAATCCAGCCTGCCCAACCAAATTTCAGCGCTGCTCCGTGCAAGGAGCCGCCTGTCGTTCGGGCAACACCTGAGAAAATAAAGCCGACGATAAAGAACGTGGTAAAAATGAGTGCCATCAATACGCCATGAGCCGTTAAAATTTGATAGTAGTTCGTCCAGCTTGGCAGTTCAATAATACCGCCGCGAACCATCCCTTGGAGCATACCTGCCAATGCTGCCAGCCCAAAAGCCGCATACGCCACCCAGACATAAGCCAGACTCAGTGTGGCTGCAGAACGCTGTATCGGAGTGTGAGGAATTGCTTCATCCAATTTTCTTGCGATGACCATTAAGGTTCACCTACCTTTATTTCACAATAATTGTGGTTGCCATCACCTGATGGCCTGCGCCACAGTATTCGTTGCAAAGGATCAGGTATTCACCTGGCTTGTCAAACGTATGGGTAGCCGAGCTGATGTGCCCTGGCAAAACCATGAAGTTGATGTTTGTTTCCGGAATCTGGAATCCGTGAACAACGTCCGGACTTGTTACATGAAAATTGATGGTGGAGCCCGCCGGAACCTCCATCTTTGTCGGTGAGAAACCAAAGGCAAACGCCGTCATGTAGGCGTCGTACTCCTTGTCTCCCACTTGCTTCAAGCCTGGTTTATCAAAGGGAGGAGTCTCCATCACTTTTTCCGGATCGATCATTTCCATATTGCTTGGCGGAGCCATCCCCATCGCAAACGCGTTGACACACAACAACACGATAAACAGCGCCAATCCGCCTGCACCAAGCATCAGCCATATTTTTTCATAACGGTGCAAATGCATACGTATCCTCCTTCTCTTCCTCTATTACGCCCGTTCCAGGAAAAGCCCGAATACACCTAGCCAGCCAACGAGAATGATGCCTCCCACAATTAGCACAGCAGCAAACGTTCCTTTGAGCTCTTCTTTCTCTGGTTGTGTCTTTTTTTCTTTTGACTTTTTGTTTTGCTCCAATTTGTCGATTTGCGTCTCCATCGCACTTTTCTCCTTTCTGTGTGCCGCGCAGGCGCATCACATCTATCACGCCTTCATTCTACCCTTGGGACCAGTTGGAAGTAATTCGGGGAAATCCCCTAAAATGGTCCGGGAAAATCCCCATTCTGACTCATTCACGACACAATTCCGACATAATATCCGCCACATTTTCGACAAAAAAGCCGACTGCTGCAAGAGCAATCGGCTTTGGGGCACGTTTAGCGATATTTGACTGTAATGATTTTTCCCGTAGTGGCGTCAATAAAGCGGTAGCTGTTCTTCTCTTTCGTCTGGTAGATCAACTGTGGTTCAGGCGCCCGCTGTCCTTCGTATTGGTCCCAGTAATAGTTCAGTTCCAGCTCTACTTCCTGCTGATACGCTTCTTTGGCTTCTTGCTCGCTCACGATCTTGCCCGCGTCTGGCAAAACGATGCCCGGCTGGATCGGATGAAGGTTCAGCCCTGCGATCGCCCCCGTCTCCTTGTTTATCTCCACTCCATAAAATTCGTCTGACACAGGAATCCCGTCGCGTTTGCCCTGGAAGTGGAACGAATACTCCTGAGGTTCGTCCTGTTTGTGCAGCTTGCTCTTGTCTACCCAATCGGGGATTTCCGCTTCATCCGTTCGCACGAAAAGCGTCAGCTCGGCAAGCGATGGATCAACATACGGTTCCAATGCTGCAATCGCCTTTTTCTTTGCTTCCTCAATGCTGATTGTCTTCCCCTGTTTCCGTCCGTCCGGCAAATGCAGATTGAAACCGATCAGGCGGTCACTCACAGCGTCAGTCGTAAGCGAAATGCTGTCAAAGGACGAGGCACTCTTGCCGGAAAAGTTCAACCAATGATACGATTCGATTTGCTGAAGTCCATCCGTCAAGTTTTCCTTATGATCATCGTATTCAAAGTCAGCACCTGCGACATCAATGCCAAACTGCTCCTTCAGCCATTGCTCGCCCTCTGCTTTGGATGCGATTTTGACAGACTTCCCTCCGCCTTTCACTCGCACGCTTTGTTGCTCCGGTATTTTGTCCTCTCCCACTACCTTGCCTGTCACGGCGTCAATTCCGAATGGCTCGTTAGCCTGATAAATCAGCATCGGCTTTTTCTCGGACGGTCTTCCCGGCCCGGCATACGCTGTCGGTTGTTCAGCAACGTACTCCAGCTGCATTTTCAACTGCTCCTGATACAGCTGCTTCGCTTTGTCCGGCGAGATCGCTTTTTCTGGGGCGGGCCACTTGGCCTCGTCAGGCTGAATTTGGCGGTAAGCGTCGTAGCGAACAATATGTCCGGCATGGTCAACAGATACAACGAGAGAGTAGTCGTTCAGCGGAATCTCATTGATCAGGGTTTGGTAATAGACGCTCGACCTCGCCCACTCGATCATTTTGCCTGTTTCTCCGCTCCCCCTTCCGGCCTTCCCTCTGCCCATTGCCTGCGACTGTTTCAGAGAACTGGTTTCTTTTCCGAGCCATTTGTGCAGAAATTCGTCCGCTTTTTCGCGTGCCAGCTTTTCGTCCGGATAATTGGCTGACGCCCAGTCCGGATTGCGAATATCCAGGAAAAGCAGTCGCCCTGTCTGCGCATCCAGTTCAATCGAGGCAGTCGCATATTCGGTGCGATTTTTTTCTGCCCCTGTCTCTGGCCTGTTTGTCAGCATCACGTTCCAGACCGGATTCGGGTAGTCGCGGAAGTTGCTCTCTTTCAAAAACTTCTCTTCCAGGCGAAGTGTCTTTAATTCCGGCATCTGCTCGAACAGCTTGTCCAACGAGCTTTGCACTTCTTTTGAAATTTCACTCTTTTTCGCCTGTTGTTCTTTTGCTATATTGGCTGCTTCTGCCCGCGAAGTTTCCGTCCACATTGGCGTTGCAGCCAGCAAGCATGCCGCCACAATCGTCATGACCGACTGATTGATTCTTTTCATCTCGCGCCTCCAAAGTAACTGGATTATTTTTACACATAAGTAATGACGAGACGAACGGGCACATGGTTACATAATATTCCATTCCTGTCCAAAATCTTCGGAATAAAAAAACACGCCCTCAAACAGCTGCAAGGACGTGATGAAAGCATTCGGTCTGGTTTACTCAAAGTCGAGCCAGCCTTTTTTGATCGCATACCGCACCAGATCAGGCCGCGTGCGCAAGTGCAGCTTTTCCATGATATGCGCCTTGTGCGACTCGACCGTCTTCACGGAAACGGTGAGCTGCTCCGCGATTTCTTTGTTGCTGAAACCTTTGGCGATCAGCACGAGCACTTCTTTTTCGCGCTCGGTCAAAATCTCGTACTTCGCCTGTTCCTCGCCGTTTTTGACCATCTGTAAAAATTCCTCAATCAGCGATTTCGTGGCCGATGGATACAAATAAGCCATACCGCTGTTGACGGAACGAATGGCAGCGATCAGATCGAGGTCAGGGGCGCTTTTCAAAATATATCCGGCAGCTCCGGCCTGCAGGACACGAAACAAATACTCCTCGTCGTCGTGCATCGTCAAAACGAGTACCTGTATGTCCGGTGCTGCTTCCTTCAATCTCGCTGTTGCCGTCAAGCCGTTCTCCCCTGGCGGCATGCTCAAATCCATCAACACCACGTTCGGGCGGATTTCCAGCGCTTTTTCGCAAGCTTCCTTGCCGTCAGCTGCATAGCCGACAACATCCATGTCCTCCTGGGCATTGATCAGCATTCCCAGCCCGGACCGTACAATCGCGTGATCGTCAGCGATCAGCACGCGAATGGTCATCCAAAATCCCCTCCTTTGGCAACGGAACGCGGACAATGACTGTCGTTCCTTCTTGCGGTGCCGAACGAATATCGACGGTACCGCCAAGCAGTTGCGCCCGTTCCTTCATCCCGAACACGCCAAGTCCTTTGCCGACACTCAACGTCTTCTCCACTTCAAAACCGATGCCGTCGTCCACGATGGTCACGACGACTTCTTTTTCCCGATTTTCGAACATGATCGCCAGCTGGCTTGCCTGCGCGTACTTGGCGGTGTTGGTCATGGCTTCTTGAACGATCCGGTACAACGCGGTTTCCATCGCGGCCGAATACCTCCGCTTCTCGCCTTGTACGTGCAATTCGACTTGTATGTGAAAAGTCTTTTCCACTCGTTTCATCAAAGAGCGCAACGCGGGCAAAAGTCCGAGATCATCGAGAGCAGATGGACGCAGCTCCAAAGCCATGCGCTTGACTTCCTCCATCGCCTTGGATGTCATGTTCACCAGCTCTGTAACGTGCTGCATGACCTGTTCTCCGGGATTTCCCTGCCTGACCACGTTCAGTCCGACCAAAATGCTGTAAAGCGCCTGCCCTACGCCGTCGTGCAGCTCGCGAGCAATGCGCTTCCGCTCTTCTTCCTGCGCCTGAATCGCAAAATGAGTCAGCTTGTGCTGATAACGCTCTTTTTCCACACGCTGTTGAGCTGACATGTCACGCAAGATCATCACCAGCTTGCCACTTGAGTCGTCGGGCAGTCGGGCTGAGCTGGCTGCCACAGGATGTTCGTGTCCGTCTTTTGTACGGAGCCGCATTTCAAAAGACGGCATTTGCACCCGCTTGAAAAAGCAATCGGTGCAACTCGTCTCCTCCGTACAGGTTGCCATGCCCAAGCAAAGCTCGCAAATGTGCTTTTCCCGGACCAGCTCTTCTTCTGTCCAGCCTGACATTTGTGCCAGCGCTGCGTTGGCCTTGACAATCCGTCCCTCATGGTCGATCACCAGGATGGCGTCACTGACGTTGGCAAAGATGGACTGCATCAGGGAAAAAGCTTCATTGGATGTTCCCAGATCTTCTTTCCACGTACTCATGCGCTCCTCCTTTGAGACAATCATCTACATGCTATTGTAGAGTTTACATGACCAGTTGTGTATCAGGGAATTCCCTTAACCTGCCCCGTTCCGCGCAAAGTCGGCATTGACAAAATATGACACTGGAATAGACCTTGAGACCCTTGACCGATTCACCTGCATGCCGTAGGTCGTCAGCGACATGCGTCAAAAAACCGGGACAGCAGCTGCCATCCCGGATTCTCTCTTACTCTACTACGATTTTTTCAGCTACACCGATTGGCGGCAAGCTGCGCGTCAGTTTAGGACCGTAGAACGCGATTACGTTCATGTCTGCCTTCAATTCTTCCGGCTTAAGCGCCTTGTTGTCCTTGGCACTTACGATTACGGTTTTGTCGTTGATGATCAGCGCCACTTTTTCCGGAGATGTAGTGGTCAAGCCGTGTCCTTCTACCACCATTTTGTACGTGCCTTGCTGGTCAGGCGCAATGCTCGCTACTTTGCCTGCTGTGCCCATTACTTCCGCAGATTCCAGGCTTTTCTTCACCATGATGGTCAGCGCACCTGTTTGCGGCGGCATGCTCATCGCCATGTATTTGTGGTGAGTCGCTTCCACTTCCATGCCCAGCTTCAAGTCTTCTGGCTTCAATACTTTGCCCGCAGCGTCGGTGATTTTGGTCTCTTCGCTGATGTGCAGGATGATGCCTGTCTCATATCCGTCCAGCGCAATAGAGATATTTCCTTTTTCCGATTTGTTGATGGTAGAAATCGTACCTGTACGCACTGGCGCTTTTTCTGCTTCTTCGTCCACAACGGTCACCGCACTGTCTGTCACATTAACTTCGGCTTGCAAGATTTCATCTACAAACGCGACTGGCACATACGTGCTGCCGTTCAGCACGCGCGGCTCGGCTCCGAGCGTTTTGTACATTTTCGCGTATGGATAGCGATCCTCGCCCGCTTTTGCGTAGCTAGAGATAGCGCCTTTTTGCACTTCTGCCGCTTTCAGATTGTCGTTCCAGCTTACTTTGAAGCCGAGGGATTCAGCCACCGGGCGAAGCGGAACCAATACCGTTTGTTGACCTTTATCAAAAATCGCTGCTTGCGTAATCGCGCTTCCGTTTACATTCACCGACAGTTCTTTAACTGGTTCAGAGGTAGCCGATACGATATTCGTGCCCAATACGGCGAGTGCCGCCAGAGTCATCATTCCTGTACGAATTGTTTTCATGTTGTATTCCTCCAATGTTTGTTTTTTCTCTTGTGTTGTGTTTCTATTCATTGGACGGAGCCATTTCGCAAACGTTTCAACAAATTTTTATGGATAGAAAAAAAGAAGGCAGCTTCGTCGCTGCCCCCTTCTTGTAACCAGTTATGGCTGACTGATGATTTGCGTATTTTTCGGCATCGGCACATCCGGCTTCCCGGAAGGATTGTTGTACAAATAACTCGGCACCTTGCCGACAATGAGCGCTTCGCTGATCGGAATCTGCGTCGTCACGGTCTGCTGTTTGGTGGCAAACGGAATGACGACACGCAAATCTACTTCTACGTAAATGTAGACCGTGACGAGCACCATGTTGATGCCTGCCTGCTTCAATCCTGTTTCCAGCCGGGTTTTTACCGCGCCAATCGGGACAAACGAAACGGGGATGTCCGGGCCCAAGTGCTCCAGAAAAACGTTCTTGGTAGCCAGCCCGAGCGGAATCGTCGTCTGGACGTTCTCTTGCTCGAACTCTTTCAAGCGATTCTGGATGCGGGCCGTCGTCTCCCCCACGATTCGGGAGTATTCGCGGAAATTGAAATTGACCGCCTTGATACTGCCTGCCTCGTCCTTTTCCATCATCACGATTTCGTTAAAATCGACTCCTTGCTGTGTCAACCGCTTCGTGACTGCATCCGTAATCGCCAGCTTTGCCACCTGATCGGCTTTGGCTTGCGCAATCAGGATCAAGGTTGGCTCTACTCTTCTTTCCACGACCACGAACAAGATCGCCAATCCGACGATGATCACCAAAAACGTAGCGAAAATTTTTCTGCCGCGCCTTTTCCAGCCTCCTTTTCGAAAACGCACGCTTTCTTCCACTCCCTCGTTTCGCCGTACGAAACTATATCAATGCTCAATCAGGACGTACCGTACGCATGGAAGAACGCTTTTGCTTGCCGCGACGCGGTCGGCCGCTTGCGAGCACGCCGCCGATGCCTGCCACAAAAGTAGGTACGCCGGATGTGACGAGAATCAGCGCCCAATCGCGGATGGACAAGTCTGTCGTCTTGAAGATGGGCTGAAGCGTGTCGATGTAGACGACACCGAGCACCAGTACCAACGACGAGATGACTGCCCAGACGAGGTATTTGTTTTCAAACACATTGCGATGAAACACGCTGTACTGGCTGCGGCAGTCGAAAACGTGGATCAGCTGCGCCATCACCAAAGTGACGAAAGCGACCGTCTGGGCGTGGACCAGATCGTTTGGATTCTCGCGCAGCGTCAGCCAGAAAGCGAGCAGCGTCATAGCGCCGATCAAAAAGCCGCGGCTGATGATTTTCCAGCCCAAGCCTCTGCCGAAAATGTTTTCCGCCTTGTTGCGCGGGTGCTGGTACATCGTGTCGGCCTCTGCCTGATCGACTCCGAGAGCCATAGCCGGCAACCCGTCCGTGACCAGATTGACCCACAAAATCTGAATCGGCACCAGCGGCAACGGCAAGCCGAGCAGCATGGCAAAAAACATGACGAGAATCTCGCCCACGTTGGAAGCGAGCAAATAGCGGATGAACTTGCGGATGTTGTCGTAGATGTTGCGCCCTTCCTCGACCGCGGCCACAATCGTCGCGAAGTTGTCGTCGCGCAGCACCAGGTCTGCCGCTTCTTTTGTCACGTCTGTTCCGGTAATGCCCATGGCGATCCCGATGTCAGATGTCTTGATCGCCGGAGCATCGTTCACGCCGTCACCCGTCATCGCCACCACATGACCTTTGCTTTGCAGGGCGCGTACGATGCGCAGCTTGTGTTCGGGAGAAACCCGCGCGTACACCGTCACCCGTTCGGCGTGATCCGCCAGGACAGCATCAGACATCGCATCCAGCTCCCGGCCTTCCAGCACCTCGCCATAGCCGCGCATCAGCCCGATTTGGCGAGCGATCGCTTCGGCCGTCACCTTGTGGTCGCCCGTAATCATGACCGTCTTGATGCCCGCCTGGTGGCACAGATTGATGGCAGAGCGAACCTCTTCCCGCGGCGGATCGATCATCCCGACAAGCCCGACGAAAACGAGATTGTTTTCAATCGCCGCGATCGGTTGTCCGGGACGGTAGCCTTGCAATGTTTTGTAGGCAAAGCCGAGAACCCGCAGTGCTTTGCCCGCCATCACCTCTGTCTGCTCCAATACCCGGTGGCGAAGCGAGGCTGTAAGCGGCTGTAGCTCGCCTCCCCACAAAATGTGCGTGGATCTCGCCAGCACAGCCTCGGCAGCGCCTTTGGTCAGCAGCGAGTGCGCTCCGTCTGCGCCTTTTTCCACCACAGACATCATTTTGCGATCGGAATCAAACGGCAGCTCCTCGACGCGCATCGACTGGCTTTTCTGAGTGCTGCGCTCTGCGGCATTTCCGTTTGCTTTGGCAGCGAGCACCTTCAGCGCTCCCTCTGTCGGGTCGCCCACTACTTGCCAATGCCGCGTCGCTTTGCCCATCCCAAGCAAACTGCGTGTGCTCTGCTCTTCACAAATCAGTTGGGCATTGTTGCACCGCTCGGCGATACGGATGATTTGCGTGAGCGCTCCATCGCGGGCAGGAGACACCATTTTGCCCTGATGATGAAAAGCTCCTTCCGGCACATAGCCGCTTCCGCTCACTTCGTACGTAGCATCGCTGTGCCAGACATGGGTAACGGTCATTTTGTTCTGGGTCAGCGTGCCTGTCTTGTCAGAGCAGATGACGGAAGCGCAGCCAAGCGTCTCTACCGATGGCAGCTTGCGCACGATGGCGTTGCGTCTGATCATTCGCTGTACGCCGAGCGCCAGCGCCACCGTCACAATCGCCGGCAAGCCTTCCGGGATGGCTGCTACCGCAAGACTCACCCCTGCGAGAAACATCGTGAACAGTTCGTGTCCGTGCCACACACCAGCTACGATGACGACTATCGTCAAGAGCAGGGCGACAACCACGAGAATTTTGCCCATTTGCTCCAAACGCACTTGCAGCGGCGTCTCCGCTTCTTCGGCGGTATTCATCAAGTGGGCGATTTTCCCGATTTCAGTGGTCATCCCGGTTGCCACGACGATTCCGCTCCCGGTCCCTCCTGTCACCATCGTGCCCATGAAAGCGAGATTTTTCTGATCTCCCAGCGGCACGGTGGAAGCTTGCGCCGTATCGAGCGTTTTCACGTTTTTTCCTACAGGGACAGATTCACCCGTCAGCGCCGACTCTTCTACCTCCAGCCGATTGGCAGTAAGCAGTCGCAAATCGGCTGGAACCCGATCGCCCGCTTCAAGCTGAACCAGATCGCCCGGCACCAGGCGAGAAGCAGGAATCATGGAAATGTGCCCCTCCCGGATGACGCGCGCCATCGGGGATGCCAGCTCCTTGAGAGCTTGCAGGGACCGCTCCGCCTTTGCCTCCTGAATGAACCCGAGTATTCCGTTAATGATGATGATCGCGATAATCGTAATCGCATCCAGATACTCTCCGAGGAAGTAAGAAATCAGCGTGGCGATGAACAGGATGAGTACCATAAAATCTTTGAACTGGTCGAGAAAGACCGAGTAGAGAGGCTTGCGTTTGTTTTCAGCCAACTGGTTGGCACCTTGCTTGGCCAGTCTCCGCTCTGCCTCCTGCTGAGTCAATCCCTGCGCCGCATCGCTATGAAGGGCTTCGGTCACGTCGGCCGCCGCCAGCGTGTACCATTTTCGAATTGGCTGTGTATCCACCTACATCTCCTCCATCCACTTCTCACTCCTTCTCATGTGTATGCAGACGAGCCAGAAAATAAAACAACCCGTCCTTTTCCGTGGACGGGTCTTCATGTGGAGAGATATTATTTCAAGCTTTTGACCAACCCGATGCAAATGAGCAAAATCGGCGGAAGCCATGTCAGTCGTGTAAGCCATCTGGCTTTTCCTGCGCGTCGTCCCATCGCCAGCCCGACGACAAGCAGCAGTCCGCTCATGATGGCGATACAGAGCGCGACGACGAGTGGAGAGTATCCTAAAAACGTAAGACTGATTCCCGCGCCAAATGCATCCAGCGAGAGCGCCAGCCCAAGCATGACCGCCTCCCAGCCCATGATGTGTCCCGAACGGTCCGCATCTGCTTTGGAGGGGTCTTTCAAAATTTGAATCATCACGCCGAAAATCCGAAATTGGGTCAAGACTGTGCGATCCAGTTCTACCTGATTTGCCGCTTGTGGTACAACGGACACTTCACCCGCAGCTGTCGATCCCCCGGCCTGAGTTGTCAGCAAACATGGCTGGGCTTGCTCTGGTCCCTTCTCCCCTTCTTGCCTGGAAAAGAAAAGTCGCCAAAGAGTAAACAACCCCATCAGGATTAGCACTGCCGCACCAATATGTTTGCCAATCTCAGGCGTCAGCCAATTGGTCAGGGAAGACCCTACAAGCATGACACCATACACAACGGCAAAGGAACATCCTGAAATGACGACCAGCGACAAAAAGGGCATTTTCATGTTGCGCAAGCCATACGTCAATCCTACGCTGACACTGTCCATGCTGATGGCCAGGGAAACGAGCAGGAGTGCGAGCCATCCGCTCATATGTGGTCACCTCTTTCCCATTGCCTATTAGGTATACGCGAGAAAGAGGAGTGTTGTGCCAACAAACAGGCAGGGCATGTTTGCACCAGTCAGTCCCTTCTTGGCTTTTTTATCCCGGCCAAAAGACTTGTTGCCAAATAAAAGAAAAGCTGCTATCCTTCAATTAAACAATGTTTAAAACGTCGTTTAAGACGTTGTTCTGAACTTCCCCACCAGAAGGAGGTTGTCCGGCCAAAAATGGATAAAAACAGTGACACGAAAGCAAAAATTTTGCAGACTACCCTGGAGTTGATCAAGTCGGAAGGATTCGAGAGCGTCACGGTGCGCAAAATCGCAGCAGATTCGGGAACGAATGTCGCACTGGTCAACTATTATTTCGGGTCCAAGGATCGCCTGATCAACGAAGCTCTCAGCAGTTTTCTCGGCAGCTTTCAAGACACCTTTGATGTGCTCGACGATTTGACAGTCGCCCCAAAAGCGCGGCTCAGACAATTTTTGACCAGCTACGTCTCTGTCATTTCGCAATACCCCGAGCTGGTTGCGCGGATTTTCGCCATCGGCGGGGCCATTTTTACCTCGCAATACCAATACGGACAGTTTTTGCGCAGCATCGGGTTCGTCAAGGTGCGCTCTGTGCTCCAGGAACTGACCGGGGAAGCCGATCAGGAGCTTTTGCAAATGATGATCATGCAATTGTTTGGAGCGATTTTCCTTCCGGCTCTGCTGAAATCGACGCTGTCGACAGGCGCTGGCATCGAGGTCGGCTCCGTCGAACAGCAAATGGACTTGTTGTTTGCACGCTATTTTCATGAAAATGCAAAATAGGAGTGAAAGAGTATGAACTTTCTGCGCTCGTATTGGCAAGATCTCGGACTACTCGTGGCAGCAATCGTGGGAGTTTATTTGCTGGCGGGGTGGGCGGACATCCCGGAGATTGAGCAAATTCTTTGGTTGAGCTTCATCGCGATCCTCGTGCACCAGTTTGAAGAATATCGTTGGCCTGGCTATTTTCCCGGACTGTTCAACGGACTGATTTTTCCCAGCAAGCATCCGGAGCGCTATCCGCTGAATCGACAGTCGGCCATGGTGATCAACCTCGTCATCGCCTATCTTTTCTATCTCGTTCCTGTCTTTTTCCCCACCGTCGTGTGGCTGGCGCTCGGGCCGATTTTCATGGGATTTTTCCAGTTTGTCTGGCACGGCATTTTTGCGAATCGGAAAGCGGGCACCTTGTACAATCCGGGCTTGTTCGCCGTCATCGTCTTCCATATTCCGGTCGGCGGCTGGTACATCCAGCACATCGTCGCCAACAACATGGCTACGGTACTGGACTGGATCGTCGGAACGCTGTACTTTGCCGTCGCTGTGTACATTTTGATCGTCAAAGGCAACATGTGGCTGAAAGACGAGAAGTCTCCCTACGCCTTTTCCCGTCAGCAGCTTGGACCTTATTCTTAGAAATCATGACTGGCGAAAAAGGAGTCGATCGGCCATGGTCGCTCC
Source organism: Brevibacillus sp. FSL K6-0770 (assembly GCF_038000275.1). Classification (NCBI taxonomy): domain Bacteria; kingdom Bacillati; phylum Bacillota; class Bacilli; order Caryophanales; family Paenibacillaceae; genus Brevibacillus; species Brevibacillus sp. FSL K6-0770. The sequence continues at coordinate 425,972 of NZ_JBBOBQ010000001.1, read as the reverse complement.
TTTTTCGCCAGGCAAGACGGTCATGAACGTTTGAACAACAAAAGCCGCCGCCCGCTGTCTTCCAGCAAGCGACGGCTCTTTTTCCTGTATGGGAATAGGTACGTTTTTACAGTTCGTCGTCAAAACCGCCAAAGTCAAAATCTGCTTCTTCCTCTTCGCTGCCATGCTCCTCTTGTGCATCGTCGGAAGCCATTTCCTCGTCTGGCGACATCAGCTCGCCAAGCAGCATGCCCCCGAGAAGCCCGGCTGCCATGCCTCCGATCATGCCGCCCATGCCGCTGCCGCGATGGCCGTGGTGACCGTAATGGCCCTGTTGGTAGGCAGACAGCTGCACGTACGGGATGGCTTGCGGGTTGTTGGCGTAATCGCGAATCTTCGCCAGCAAATAGCGGGACAACTCTTCCTCTTGTCCAGCGGCAAGCAATTCGTTTGGCACCACGATTTCTGCCTTGTACTCCTTTTCGCGGCGCAGAAAGCCACTAGCCAGATCAAGCTCCACAAGCATGCGCAGTTCGTCAGGAGTCGAGAAGAAGATCACTTCCAGTTCTTTGAGCGGGATTCCGAGATCGCCAGCCGGGAAAAAGGCGAACTCCTGCCCGTACGGCGTCAGCTTGCCAGAATCGGCTTTTTGCCGCAGATTTGCGCGATCAAAAGCACGCAACACGCGCTCCACCCGTTCTGGCGGCAAAATTTCCAGACGGTCAAAATCAGTCGGATCGAGCGCCATTTCTACATCCAGCTTGGTTTGCAATGCAAATTGAACGGCTGGAGTAGACATAGCCAGTCCATCCGGCATGTCAAAGGAAAAAGGGATCTCTTGCACAAACGGCTTCGGCTGTACCGTAAACTGGCGGCTGATCGGATAAACCTGCACTTGTCTGGTTACTTCTTGCCCACGCACATTCACTCTCATGAGCAGGACAGCGCTCAGCTCGGAAATGCGCTGCTCTACGTTGCCGCCCTCGATCCGCACGACGCCTGTCACCTTTTCCCCCAGTCGGAATCCAGGTGCGTCTAGTTGCAAATCAACAGTTGCTGCTCCTACACCGAATTTTGCCATCAGCTTTTTGAACATCGGCTTCTCCTCCAAATATAAGCAATTACTTATATTTATAGTGTAGCAGAAAAAGTTCCCGTAGCGCGAGTAGCCAATGCGCGAGCGAGCAATTGCACCAAGTTGGCGGCGTATTTCCCTTCCGTATCCCTGAGAGCGGAAAACTCCGTCACTTCCAGTCCCGTGACGCGCCGATCGCTGACTACAGTCGCAAGCAGCATCTCCGCTTCCTCCAGGGAAAGCCCGATCTCGCTTGGCGAATAGGCCGCAGCCATCGCTTCCTTGTCCATCACATCCACGTCAAAATGAACGAGTATGCGGGCATCTGGCGGAATCTCCTGCATGATCCGGGTGATGGATTCGTGTACGCCTGCCCTTTTGAGCTGCTCCAGCGACGTGATCTCCACTCCGTACGTTTCCGCAGGCGGTTGCTGACAGCCCGCCAACCGGATTCGCTCTGCACGCCAACCGCTGCGTTCAATCCATTGCCCCTGGTCTTGCAGCAAAAACCACAGTCCCATCCCTGCCGCTCCAATGCAGCGCGAAGCAGAAGGCACTACCGCGTCCAAATGCCCGTCGATGACCAACAAGTACGCCTTTTCTTGGTGACGCGCCTGGTGGGCCAAAGCCGTCCCGACGATCAGGCTACAGTCGCCGCCAAGCATCAGGACGATCTCGTCGTCGCTTGCAAACCACGCCTGCGCTTCTTTCCCAAGCACGTCCCACAGCATGCGCGGCGCAGGCCAATTGCGAACAGGCGGAATATTGTGACGAGGCAAATAATCAGGTAGCCTCAAATCGCCGCTATCCGCCACTGTCAAGCCAACTTGCTGCAATTGCTCGATGAGCCCCGCTTTTCTCAGTGCGTCCGGGGCCAGCTCCGTTCCAGACACATACGCTCCCGTGAAATGCGGGATACCAGCCACTTTTACGTTAATAGACAGCTCCTCCAGTACCTCATTTATTGGAAATCACCATCAGTATAGCACCTCGATTGGACGAACTGCATTAGTTCGTTGACAGAAGGTTTCAGCCAGCCATCAGGCATGACAGCAGGCTCGCCGCGCAACAATTGGCAGGCAAACGTGTTCGGATGGGCGCCCGGACTCAAAAAATACACTTGCCCTCGCGGATTCGGTACGGCATCCATCGCTTCTACACATTTGCTGACGTACGTTTGCAAAGCTTCCCGATACACTGGCGCAGTAAGGGCCGAACCGCACCAGACGTCGATTCCGGTCAAAGCCTTGGCGTGTTGGGCATCCAGGCTTTTGGCGAGAGAGCACACCACAAACAAAAGCTTGCCAGGCGCCAGCTTGTAACGCTTTTCATACTGTTTGGCAAACCGGGCAATCGTCGCATTCCACGACGGAGTATCGTAGCTGCCCAAGTCGGGAATGCATTTGATCGCCGCGACCGTCTGTTCCCGCGCTTGCAAAAACAGCAGGCCGTCCATCACTTGAAAAGAAATCCCTGCAATCCGCTCTGCCAGAAACGCCCCCATCCGCTCGTGCATGACGCGGGAGATTCGCTGGGACGATTTGCGCTTCAGCTTTTGCCTCACCCGGATTTCTTCTTCCTCGACGTAAATTCGTATCAGTTCTAAAAACAGCAATGCTTCTGTACTCGGCTCCGGCTGGCTCTTCTGGTCCTGTCCGGCGCACTCATTGATCAGGCACTCCAAACGGCTGTAGGCGTCTGCCAGGCTTTTCGCCCATTGCCCTGCTTTTTCTGTGCCCATTGTGATCCTCCCTTTACCTCATATCCGGCATCTGATCGGCTACGACGAGGACGTCCATGTGCCGAGCCTCGCGCAGCAATCGCTGGACGACCGAGCCTTCGCGTATTTCCTTCCACCTCGTCCGCGCCGATTGTCCGATAATGACCTGTGTCGTGCCTTTTTCGTTCATCTGCTTGATCAACTGGGTAAAAACTTTGCGCCTTCCCGCTGCTTCGTATTGTTCAAAGCGACCTCCCAGCCGCTTGGTCAACGCGCGCAGCTTTGCCAGTTGCGCCTCTTCCTCTTCGGTAAGCGGCTCGTGATCTTTGACGTACGCCACATGCCAAACGGCCTTGAGCCGATAGGCAAGACGAAAGCCTCTGCGAATCAGCCGCTCACTGTCGGAACGCAAATTGACGCAAACAAAAATGACCTCCTGTTGTCGCCACGGCCCCCTGAGCGTCCGCCGCTCCCACGCCTCCAGCCGCTCGTCAACGTCGTCTGCCACTTCGCGCAAAGCCAATTCCCGCAGCGCTATCAAATTGCCCGTCCGGAAAAAATTCGCCAGAGACTGCTCCACCTTTTCCAGCGCGTAAATGTTTCCCTCGCGCATTCGTTGCCGCAGCGCTTTCGGGGAAATATCAATCAGCTCAACCTCGTCCGCCTGATGCAAAATATGGTCGGGCACTGTTTCCCGCACACGTACTCCCGTAATTTGTTCGACGCTGTCATTCAGACTTTCCAGATGCTGAATATTCATCGTGGAAATCACGGAAATACCTGCCGCAAGCAGCTTCTCCACATCTTGATACCTTTTTTCGCGCTCGCTCCCGGGCACATTCGTATGCGCCAGCTCGTCGACCAGGACGACCTCGGGATTGCGCCGAATGATTTCGTCCGTGTCCATCTCCGTCAAGGTCACGTTTTTGTACGGGATGCGCTTGCGCGGAATCAGGGGCAGTCCGCCGACCTGCTCGATCGTTTCTTTACGCCCGTGCGTTTCCAGCAGGCCGATCACTACATCGATGCCATTTTCGGCCAGCTCGTTTCCTTCCCGCAGCATCGTGTAAGTTTTGCCCACGCCAGGCGCTGCCCCGACGTATACCTTTAACGCTCCGCGCCTGATTTTTCCGATCTCCTGCTCCATTTCTTCCTGCGACAGGCGGCGATACGGATTGATCGTTTCCGTAGTGTGGCGCTTGGCTGGCATCACTCGCTCCCCGTCGCGCTCTGAGCGGTCGGCGACAATTAAAATATCGATATTTTTCGTTTTCCGGAGAATTTTATGGACGATCGAACCGTGCCAAATTTCTTCCCAGCGGGTTCGCTTCGACTGCCCCATGACGATCCGGGTTACATTGCGCGCCATCGCGTAGGCGACCAGCTCGCTTGCCACGTCCTTTTCCCGCTGCAAAGGCGTTTCCTCAAACGTACCGCCTACCTTGTCAACCAGCTTTGCAATCGCTCTGCGAAAAGTCGCTTCTTCTTTGCTCAGCTTTTTGGAGGCCGGACGAAAGCAGACGACCAACAGCTCTCCGCCGAGCCGCTTGGCAACCTGTTGTCCGCGCCGCACCAGGATGGAGCCGTTCCAATGATACTGGGCCGATACCAAAATGCGCTCGGTTGCCCCGGATGCTCCCACCATGCCGTGCTTCTCGCGGTACTCCTCCAAATCTTCGTTCACGCCTGTGGCTACGAACCGCAGCGCCAGCTCGCGCAGCACATGCAGATTGTCTCTGCGCAGCAAGGGATGGTTGCTGCGCATCGAAGCAGCACCATCCTCTTCCTGCAACCGTTTCAGGATCGCTTCCGGCGTCACGTCCAGTAGCTTTACCTCGTCGGCAAGAGCCAGCGTCTCTTCCGGCACGCACTGATCGATGTGCACCTGTGCGCGGGTCAGTCGTTCCGCCATCTCTTTCATTCCCGCCAATTCGTAAATGTTGACGGTCCCAATCACGCTGATATTGTGGTCGAGCAAATAACGAACGTCATCGAGCCGGGTCGGGCGTGGCGCATCCGGACGGTTCCGGTGAGCCAGCCCGTCCACCAGCACGACTTCGGGATCTCGCTCCAAAATTTTGCCGACATCCAGGTCATGCTTCGCCTCGCCTTGCGCATGCCAGAGAAGGGAAGGGATTTCCTCCAGACCTTCCCGCTTGGGAGCAAGCTTCGGCGATGCGGCCGCACCGGAAGCGGCGATGACTACGTCGATTCCTTTTTTTCGGAGACTCTGCCCTTCCATCAGCAGATGATACGTTTTCCCTGAGCCGCTCACTGCCCCCAGAATGATTTTCAGCCTGCCCCGGTGCATTCTGGAGATGGACTGCAAGATTTCTTCCGGGGTCTTTCGGCGAAACTGCTCGACCATCTCGCAGCCCTCCTGTTTATTTCAGCTGATCCAAAGCCAGATTCAGCTTCAGTACGTTGACTCGCGGTTCTCCAAATACTCCCATGCTTCTTCCTTCCGTGTTTTCCGCAACCAAAGCCTGAACTTTTGCCGGATCGAGATTGCGCGCCTTCGCAACGCGCTGCACCTGAATGGCTGCCGCTTTTGGCGAGATGTGCGGATCAAGGCCCGAACCGGAGTTGGTCAGCAAATCGGCCGGGATATCTGCTTGCGCGACGCCCGGGTTGGCAGCCAGGAAAGCAGCGATGTCTTTTTGCACGCGCTCGGTCAGTGCCGGGTTGGATGGCGCGTAGTTGTTCGAGCCAGAGCCTGCTGCATTGTTGTCGATAGACGAGATGCGGCCCCAGAAATATTGCGGATCGGTGAACGTTTGCCCGATCAGCTCGGAGCCGACTACTTTGCCGTTCGCATCGGCAATCAGACTGCCGCTCGCCTGCGTCGGCATGACGACCTGCGCCACCCCTGTCATCGCAAGCGGGTAAATCAGTCCGCATATGAGCAGTAAAACGACAGACAATCGGAGGTTTTTCAAAATCATGGATATTCACCTTTGCTTTCCTGTTTCGATTGTGGCGGTTTCGCCTATACGAGATTCAATCCGACCAGCACCAGGTCAATCAGCTTGATGCCGACAAAAGGCACCAGAATGCCGCCCAAACCATAGATCACCAGATTGCGGCTGAGCAGCTTGGTCGCGCTCATCGGCGAGTATTTTACGCCTTTCATCGCCAGCGGAATCAAGATCGGAATGATGATCGCGTTGAAGATCAGCGCGGACAAAATGGCGCTCTGCGGCGTAGCCAAGCCCATGATGTTGAGGGCGCTCATTTGCGGGATCGCCAGCATGAACATCGCCGGAATGATCGCAAAATACTTCGCCACGTCGTTTGCGATACTGAAAGTCGTCAGTGCGCCGCGCGTCATCAAAAGCTGCTTGCCGATCGCCACTACCTCAATAATTTTCGTCGGGTCGGAATCGAGGTCGACCATGTTGGCCGCTTCCTTCGCCGCAACCGTCCCGCTGTTCATCGCCAGACCGACATCCGCCTGGGCGAGCGCTGGCGCATCATTCGTGCCATCGCCTGTCATCGCGACCAGTTTGCCCGCTGCCTGTTCTTTGCGGATCAAGGCAATCTTGTCCTCCGGCTTCGCTTCCGCCACAAAATCGTCTACCCCTGCCTCGCGGGCAATCGTCGCTGCTGTGAGCGGATTATCCCCCGTGCACATCACCGTGCGAATCCCCATGCGTCGCAGTTCTTCAAAGCGCTCTCTCATCCCCGGCTTGACGGTATCCTTCAAATAAATCAGCCCGAGAACGACATTTCCCTCCACCACTGCCAGCGGCGTTCCGCCTGCGGTTGCGATCCGGTTTGCCTTTTCGTCGAGGTCTGCCGGGATACGGCCTCCCAATTCCTTGACGTACGTTTTGATCGCGTCTACTGCACCTTTGCGAATTTGCGTGCCGTTTGCCAAATTCGTGCCGCTCATGCGCGTCTCGGCTCTAAATTCCACGCCCTCTGCGCCCGGCAGTTCCAGCTCGCTTGCTGCAAGACCTTGCTTTTTCGCCAGTTCCACAATCGAGCGGCCTTCCGGTGTTTCATCGAGTATGGAGCTTTGTGCTGCCGCCCTGTTCAAAGCGTCTGCCTTGCTGTTGCCCACTGGCACAAATTCCGCTGCCATGCGGTTTCCGTGGGTGATCGTGCCTGTTTTGTCCAAAATAATCGTGTTAATGTCGCCCGAAGCTTCCACTGCTTTCCCCGACATCGCAATGACGTTGAACTGCGTAACCCGGTCCATCCCGGCAATCCCGATGGCGGAAAGCAAACCGCCAATCGTCGTCGGAATCAGGCAGACGAGCAAAGCCACGAGCGTAGCAATCGGAATGGCGGCATTGACGTAGCTTGCGATCGGCTGCAAAGTCGTGCAGACGATCAGGAAAATCAACGTCAAGCTGACCAGCAACGTATTGAGCGCAATTTCGTTCGGAGTTTTTTGCCGTTTGGCACCTTCGACCAAAGAAATCATCCGGTCGAGGAACGACTCGCCAGGATCAGTCGTCACACGGACGCGAATCCGGTCGCTCACTACACGCGTACCGCCTGTAACGGAGCTGAAATCGCCACCCGCTTCTTTAATGACAGGCGCGGATTCACCCGTAATCGCCGACTCATCCACGGAGGCGACACCTTCGACAATCTCTCCGTCACTCGGAATCAGCTCGCCCGCTTCGACGATGACCAGATCGCCTTTGCGCAGTTCCGTCGAGCTGACCATTTGGATCGAGCCATCTTTAGCGAGCTTTCTCGCTTTTGTATCCTGTTTCGTTTTTTTCAGACTCTCAGCCTGTGCTTTTCCGCGTCCTTCTGCCAATGCCTCGGCGAAGTTGGCGAACAGAATGGTCACAAACAGAATCAGGCTGACGATCCCGTTGTATCCGCGATCAGAGGCTCCCCCGAACAGATCGGGCAAGATCGTCAAAAGCAGGGTCACGACAAATCCGACTTCGACCACAAACATGACCGGGTTTTTGATCATGACCCGCGGGTCCAGTTTTTTCAGCGCCTCGACAAAGGCACGCTGGTACAAATCTTTTGGAAACGCAACCGTGCGCGTTCTGCTCATTGGAAATATCTCCTTTGCCTTTTGAATTATCGGATGGTCAACCACTCGGCTACCGGGCCAAGTGCCAGTACCGGCAAGAACGTCAGCGCACCCACGATCACGACCGTCGCGATCAAAATGACCAGAAACACACCATTGTCTGTGCGAAGCGTACCCATCGTTTCAGGTACAGGCGTTTTCGCGAGCAACGAACCGGCTACCGCCAGCATCGCGATGATCGACACGTATCGGCCAAACAGCATGACCAGCCCAGTCGAAATGTTCCAGAAAGGCGTATTGTCGCCCAGTCCTTCAAAGCCAGAGCCGTTGTTGGCTGCCGAGGACGTAAATTCGTACAAAACTTGCGAAATGCCGTGGAAGCCCGGATTGGAGATTCCGACTGTGCCCATTTCCGAGGCCAGCGCAATCGCGGTCGGAGCCAAAATGATCAGCGGGTGGGCGAGAATCGCAATCGCGATCAGCTTCATCTCTTTCCCTTCGATTTTTCGTCCGAGAAACTCGGGCGTCCGTCCGACCATCAAGCCCGCGATAAATACAGCCAAAATCGCATACATCAAAATGTTTACCGTACCGACGCCATCTCCGCCGAATACGCAGTTCAGCATCATTTCCCCGAGCGGCACCAGTCCGCCCAGCGGCGTCAGCGTGTCGTGCATGTTGTTGACCGTTCCGGTCGTCGCCGCAGTCGTCACCGCTGTAAACAGGGCGCTCTGCGCAATGCCAAAACGCACTTCTTTTCCTTCCATGCTGCCCACGGCCTGTGACAAACCTGCACGTTCAAGCGCCGGGTTGCCATTGATCTCGCTTCCGTAGGCAATCCCGAGGAACACGAGAAACATCAAACCCATGGCGCCAAAAATGATCCAGCCTTGCTTGCGGCTCTTCGTCATGAAACCGAAGGCAAAAGGCAGAGACGCCGGAATGAGGAACATCGACAAAATCTCCAGCACGTTCGTCAAAGGAGTCGGATTCTCAAACGGATGCGCAGAGTTGACCCCAAAGAACCCGCCGCCGTTCGTTCCCAAATGCTTGATCGATACAAGCGAAGCTACCGGACCGCGTGCGATTTGCTGTTCAGCCCCGCTCAATGTAGTCGCCGTTGCTGTCGGTTCCATCGTCTGCGGCACGCCTTGCGCCACCAGAAGAAGTGTCACGACTACTGCCAAGGGAAGCAGCACACGCGTATGCGCCCGCACCAGGTCGACATAGTAGTTTCCGATGCTGCGCTGCCCGGTCAATCCGCGCATGAATGCCATGACGACCGCAATCCCCGTAGCTGGTGTCGTAAACATCAGGTAGATGATCACCATCATCTGCGACAGATAGGACAAACCGCTTTCTCCGCTGTAATGCTGGAGATTGGTATTCGTCAAAAAGCTTACCGCCGTATTGAACGACAGCAACGGGTCCATCGCCGCCACACCGCTCGGATTCCCCGGCAGCATTCCTTGCAAGCGCAAGAGCAGATAAGCAATCGCAACCATCGTGATATTGCTGACCAAAACCGCCGTCGCGTACTGCTTCCAGGTCATGTCTGCGACGCGAATGCCGGACCATTTGTAAATGACTTTTTCCACCCCGCCAAAAGCGCGGTCCAATCGCGTATTTTCCAGGGAAAAGGCCCGCGCCAGATAGCGTCCCGTCGGAATCGCCAACAAGAGCAGCACCACCAAAACCACCGATATTTGTATAAAGTCCACGGACAATTCCTCCTACTTCCTCTATGAAATGAATCGCTCGACCAATCCTTAATACTTTTCCGGATAGATCAGTGCGTGGCCCAGGTAGATCGCCAGTCCGGCCACAATCAACAGCAGCAAGATCATTTTTCTTTTCCTCCCTGTTCTTTTACTACCGCATCACAAAACTTGATCAGGGCAAAAAATGTAACAAACGAGATTGCCAAGAGCAGTATGGCAACTAAGTCCATGAAAAGTCCCTCCTTTTTCCGCTTGCAGTTTGCCGTTTTTGTCGCGCCAGCTTCCTTCAGGCGCCCACCTCCATCTACCTTGAACAAAGTCGTGCCGATTCGCCTCTTTCGCTCACTTCCTGGTACAAGCTTTCTCCCCTGAAAAAACCTGCCATGGAAGCAAAAAAATAGACCAATGCTTACTCATTCCCCGAAAAGATCGCCACAATGGACCAGCAAAGCTCAACAGACAGGGCAAGCCCCGCCCGCACTTTAGCGGTATGAAAGACGATCACTTCTTCGGAGAAAAAGTACTCATTGGTCTACCGAACGCCCAGCCGACTTGAATGTGCCTTCTTTGCGTTTTGTCTCCCGTTTCCTTTTTCCGAAAAACGTGTATTCATTTTTTGGGCAAAACGAAAAGACCTGCATCTTTCGTTTCGAGCAAGCTTCTTTGCTCATCCAAAAGGACAACAAAAAAAGCCTCCTCAAACAGGCGGTCTTTAGACCTCCCTCGCTTTAGCCGACGAAGTTAGCTGACGGGTAGGATGGCGAAAGAGTTACTCATCCCTTCCACGAATCGTGGAATTAACCCCTACAAAATTGGGTCCTCCGTTCCCGAGTGCCTCGGGATTTGGCCAGATTTGCAATTGTTGGTTACGAGTCTCATTATACGTCTGGCATAATCGGTTGTTAATGTCTTGTTTCTCGCTTTTTAGCACGATTTGTGCAGTCTTTATCGATGTAAGCGATTTAATCCTGTCAGGACTCAGCCGCGCAAGATATTTCGTCGATTATCTCGCGTTTTCTCGCAACGCATGGACCGCGTTCGGAAATGCCCTGTCCGATTTTTTGCAGCCATTGCTTTATTTCTTCTGCCGACAAAGGCTTGCTGTAAAGGTATCCTTGCATTTCATCACACTTCTGTTCACGCAAAAAAGCAAACTGAAGCTCGTTTTCCACCCCTTCAGCCAAAACGCTGAGGTGCAGATTATGGGCCATGGCAATGATCGACTGGGCAATCACGGCATCGTCCTTTTCCGTAATAGCACTTACGAAGGAGCGATCAATTTTCAGACGATCTATGGGAAAATCGCGCAAGTAGCTAAGCGAAGAGTATCCGGTGCCAAAGTCGTCAATCGACAGCTTCATCCCCAATCGCTTTAACTCATGCAGAACACCGATCACCGCATCCGGATTTTTCATGACGGCGCTTTCGGTAATCTCTAGCTCCAGAAGCTCGGGCTGCATGTCCGTCTCCTGAAGAACTTGCTGAATCATCTGTACCAGATTCTCTTGTTGAAACTGACGGGCAGACAAGTTGACGGCAACTCGCAACGGGTCATATCCTGCCTGCTCCCAGAGCTTGGCTTGGTTACAGGCTGTTCGCAGCGCCCACTCGCCAATCGGTACAATAAGTCCCGTCTCTTCTGCCAGTGGAATGAAGTCTGCCGGGGAAACCAGCCCCCATACGGGATGCTGCCACCTCAGCAGCGCCTCGACTCCGACTATTTTTCCTGTCTGGCAATCGATTTGCGGCTGGTATTGCAGATGAAATTCCCCCCTCTCCAAAGCTTTGTGAAGTTCCTGTTCCATCGCAAGACATTCTGATGCATGATTGCTCATCGTAAAGGAGTACACAATGTATCGATTTCGTCCCTTCTCTTTTGCACTGTACATAGCGGGAGATTTGGGCGCTTCGTTCCTTCAGGTCTTTCGGGATTGTTCCTTGCCGCTCGCCCACGTAGTCACATATGGCGCGAACCGCTCCCTTCCGATATTGAACCCCTCTGTAATTCAGCCCGCTCATCCGTTCTTCTGCGGTAAACGGTACGACCTGGCCTTCGTATGCCTTCACGTCGCAAACGACATGCTTTTGCTTGGCGAGCATGAGGATCGAGTTGCCTTCTGGCGTATCGTCAAACAGAGAGGTAAGTACCGCTACCTCTATCAACTCCTTCTCCTCTGCTCCTGCGACTGGAACAAACTGCGCCGCCAGCCGATTGCCGTACGTGATCGTGCCTGTTTTGTCCAAAATAATCGTATTGACGTCACCAGCCGCCTCTACTGCCTTGCCTGACATCGCAATGACACCGAAGCGGGTAACCCGATCCATGCCTGCGATTCCGATCGCAGACAAAAGACCGCCAATCGTCGTCGGAATCAAACAAACTAACAGTACGACCAGGACAGAAATATTGAGATGAATGCCCGCATAGGCGGCGATTGGCACCAGTGTGACTACGACGATGAGAAAAATAAGCGTAAATACGATCAATACCGTATTCAGGGCGATTTCGTTTGGGGCCTTTTGCCGTTTGGCGCCTTCGATCAAGGCAATCATCCTGTCCAAAAAAGAATCGCCCGGGTTCGTAGTTATTTTGATCAAGATAGAATCACTCGTGACCCGCGTACCGCCAGTCACGGACGACTGATCACTTCCCGCCCGTTTGATTACAGGTGCAGATTCGCCTGTAATCGCTGATTCATCAATCGAAGCCAGCCCCTCGACAATTTCACCGTCGCCAGGAATGAAGTCACCCGTCTCTACCAGAACAAGATCCCCTCTTCGCAGTTCCTCCGCAGACACCACATGGATGCCCCCGTCTGCCTTCAGCCGTTTCGCCTCAGTATCTCTTTTGGCCCGGCGCAACGTATCTGCCTGCGCTTTTCCCCGCCCTTCTGCCAGTGCTTCGGCAAAATTGGCAAACAGGACGGTAAACAGCAAAACCAAAAATACGCCTGTGTTCCAGCCTATCTGATTCTCTGTTCCGAAATAATGGGGGAAAAGGATCATGAGCAGGATTAGCACAGTTCCCATCTCAACCACAAACAGTACAGGATTCGATTTCATAACCAGCGGGTTTAGCTTGCGTACGCTCTCCAACAAAGCTGTTCCGATTATTTTATTGTGGAATGTCGAATGCTCTTCTACTTGTTTCACGGCCATTCACCTTTCTATCCTATGAAATTCACAATTGTTCTACATGACATAAGGCGTGAACCAAATACAAAAAAATCCCCACGGCAAAAATCGTTACGATTACCACAAAATCATCCCTCCTCAGACGTGTTGACAGCCCAAAGTCGGCTGAGTAATATAAGGCACAATGATAAATAATGGGAGGTATGGCGTTTGGCCATCTCTAACAAAAAAAAGCTGGAAGCTGAAATCAGCGAAACTTTCATCAAATTTCAACGCGACTTGATCGGACGTGGCCCTCAAGAAGCAAAAACCTACATCGTCGGCGACATGGTCCTCGTTCGCTTCAAGGGAGTGCTCACCGTTGAAGAAAAACATCTCTCCAGCCACGATAAAGGCCGTCGCATTGTAAAAGAAATGCGCGAGGTGCTTCGTGAGATGTATAGCGAGGAATCAGAAGAAATCGTAGAAAAGCTGACCGGCTGCAAAGTGCTGTCCAGTCATAGCGACATCAGCACCAAGATGGGGGAGCGAATCGAGGTTTACGTGTTGGACAAGGACCTCGAAAAAATGCTGGGCTGATTCCTCAACTGAATACCTGTGCATCGAAAAGGCGGCTCCGCCTGCTTACTGGCGGAGCCTTTTTCCAATCAACCGCTGAGTTGTTCTGCCAGCCATCGATATCCCTTGTACCCTGGCTTGCTGATGATGACATAATGGGCACCTAACCCTTTGTATAAACTCGCATTTTGCTGCTCCTGTGTCAGAACGAAAATGCGGCAAGTGCCCAACTGCCGAAACAAAGTAATGAAATCACGCCCTTCTGGCCATTCGTCCACAAACAGATAGACAGACTGATAGACTAACAACTCCTCTTGATGAAGATAGCTTTCATCGAAAGAAATGGGCGACAACTTTTCTGTGCAGGAGTGACGCTCTCCCCTGATCAGCGAATAGGCAACAGGACTTTTCCGGAAGAACAGAGAGTCACTGCCTCCTCTGATCGTCTGCACAAAAGACGTGAATGCCTCTCCCACCCCAATGACCAGACAATTTTTCATGCCAGCCCCTCCTCTTCCTGTTTATTTGAGCTCCTCAATCGACTGGATGTTCATATAGCCTGGAACCACCAACCCGATTTTGGTTCCGTCCAGATTGGGGCCAAGGTCTTCCAACTGATCCCCGAACTTTTTGAGGTAGCTCGCATCGGTAGAGGGAAGCCAGGCTGCTACCATCCCGTCCACATCGCCCATGGCTACGCCTGCCCACATCGGTCCAGCCTGGACCTGACTCAATTCCACCTCATATCCGAGCTTTGTCTCCAGCACTTCCTTCACTATGTGCGAACTGGCAATTTCCGAGTCCCATGCCACGTAAGCGATGGTCAGCTTTTCTTTTTGAACCGGAGCAAGCCCCTCTACCCACTTCCCGACCTTGTCTTCGTTGTTTTTCACCCACTCCGCAGCCGCTTCCTCTGGTTTTTTCCCGTCCAAAATATGTACCATCACAGCTTCCATGTCCGCAGGCTTCCATTGGAACGCGTCCAGAAACCGATAGGCGGCAGGGTGATCCTGCTTCAATCCTTTTCGAACGATGGTATGAATCTGTTCAGCTCCGCCAAAGCCGTTTTTCGGGTCCTGCAAATATTTCAGATCCAGTTTTTTGAACATCCAATGCGGCGTCCAACCCGTTATGATAATTGGTTGCTTCTGTTCGTAGGCACGCGTCAGCGCGGCAGTCATCGCCGCATCCGATCCTTCTACGAGCTGCCAGTTGTCCAGGCCGTACAGCTTCATGACTTCCTCAGTCTTCACCATCGAGCCGGCACCAGCGTCAATTCCGATGATTTTATATCCCACTGCTTCCCCAATCGCGTTCTTCGGCACCTGGACGGGATTCGGATTGTGCCCAATCGTCGCCCCTGTCGGTGTAGAGCCTTGCTGAGAGCAGCCTGCCAGCATAATAGCCGCAGCCACCACCCATGTCAGTGCATTTTTTCGCGTGAACTTGTTCATAACGCTTTTCTCTCCTTTTGTTTGGCATGCTGGGAAATGCGGTCCAGAACGATAGCAATAATCACGATCGATAACCCCGCTTCAAAACCTTTGCCGATATCCACCTGGGATACAGCCCGATAAACATCGGCTCCCAATCCTTTTGCTCCGATCATGGCGGCGATAACCACCATCGAAAGCGCAAGCATGATGCACTGGTTGACTCCCGCCATGATGGTCGTCTTCGCCAAAGGCAGTTGCACCTTCATCAACTTTTGCCATCTCGATGAGCCGAAAGCATCCGCTGCTTCTGCAAGCTCCGGCGGAACCTGACGTATGCCGAGATTCGTAAATCGGACGATCGGCGGCAGCGCAAAGATAACGGAAGCAATGACCCCTGGTACTTCGCCCAGTCCAAAAAAGAAAATGGCCGGGATCAAGTAAACGAATGCTGGCATCGTCTGCATCAAATCTAGCAACGGCATGACCAGCTTCGTGAAAGTATCGCTTCGCGCGCAGGCAATACCCGCAGGAATCCCTACAGTGATGGACAACAGGGCAGAAGCAATAACCAAGCCGAGCGTTTCGACCGTTTCATCCCAGTACCCCAGATTGGCAATGAGAAACAGCCCAAGCAATGTGAAAAACATCGAAGATCGCCCGCCAAATACCCAGGCCAGCGCCCCGAACAGCAAAATGAGAATAACAGACGGTATCGCAGCCAAAACCTCGGTAAAGTACGTGACCATTCCCGAAATGATGATCGCGATCGGATCGAACAAAATGCCTTTGTGCTGACCGAGCGCCTCAACGATTCGTTCCACCCACTCACCGATCGGCAACTTAGGCACGGAATCCATGAGGCATCACCTCTGCTCCCTGCTGCGGATTGACCTTGCCGACAAGCCCGCCGAGCACCGCTCCCTTGACAATGACGCCCAACAGACGCCGCTCCTCACCCACGACAGCAATCGGAACGTGCAAATCTGCCATCAGAGGAAACAGGCTGTTCAGACGGGCATCTGGCCCCACGCTGGGGATATCTTTTTTCATCATGGTTTCAAGCGACTCGCCCGTATTGATCGCAAGCGAAACGTCATAGGCGGTAACAAGCCCAAGCAATGTCCGCTTTTTGTCTACGATGTACAGACTGGATACCCCGTTGTCCATCATGAGCTGGAGGGCCACCCTCGCACCTTTGTCAGGAGTAATCGCTTCTGCCCTTTTCATCACGTGTTTTGCCACCAGCACTTTGGACAAGTCTGCATCCTCAACGAATTTTTTCACGAATTCATCCGCAGGATCGGTCATGATTTCTTCGGGACGCCCGACCTGGATGAAGCGACCGTCTTTCATCAGGGCGATCCGGTCACCGAGCCGCAATGCCTCATGCAGATCGTGAGTAATGAACAAAATAGTCTTTTTCATCGTTAGCTGAAGCTCTAGCAGCTCATCCTGCATGTCTTTTCGAATCAGCGGATCAAGGGCACTGAACGCTTCATCCATCAGCAAAATGTCGGGATTGTTGGCGAGCGCCCGGGCCAGGCCGACCCTCTGCCTCATTCCGCCGCTCAATTGATCAGGGAAGGCATTTTCCCACTCGGAAAGCCCGACGAGCGCAAGCGCTTCGCGTGCTTTTTCTTGCCTCAATCCATGCGGTACTTGCTGAATCTCCAAACCGAATTCGATGTTTTCCCGTACCGTTCGCTGTGGGAAGAGCGCGAAATTTTGAAAAACCATGCCGAGCTTTCTCCTGCGTACCTCGCGCAAATGAGCCGGCTTCATACCAATGAGTTCTTCGCCATCGATCTGAACGCTCCCAGTGGTTGGCTCAATCAGGCGGTTGCAAAGTCGGATCAAGGTAGATTTGCCGCTGCCTGACAGCCCCATAATGACGAAAATTTCGCCCTCTGCTACCGAGAAGCTGATCTGGTTCACACCGATCGATTGCCCTGTCTCTTTAAAAATTTGCTCCTTTGTCCATCCTTGCTCCAACAGCTTTAACGCTGCCTGCGGCTGCTTGCCAAACACTTTCGTCAATTGCCTGACTGTCATTTTGGGCATGAGCCTTTCCTCCCTTTCTTGTTTTCCCAAATGAAAAAACCTGCGAAGTTCCGCTTCCAACCGGACGAACCACCTGCAGACGCTGCCGCTTGTGTACGCTCGATTTTTGCAGAACTAACGCAGGCTTACCTAATACCTGGCGCCCCTGTGCAAAAGGCTCCCTGTACGCTGTCTTCCTGATTTCGCTGTTCGTTTTTTGGTTTCATGCACCGGGTTTATGCTGAAATTCATTTGCCGCCCGCCATCCTCGCACATCGACATGCACGCGTATGACAAAAGCCACACATGAAAATCGCCATAAAAAATAGACCTATTTCATCCTTTTTCTCAAGAACAAAGGTCCCAAAGAAAAAGTCTGAAATGGCCTATAAACGCGCCCGAAGAGGACCGCTCCTCTTTTTTCGCATCATTGCCCAGACTTCATCGCTTCATGAACCTTCCCTGCTTTGGCCGACGAGGTTAGCTGACGGGTAGGATGGCAGAGAAGACTTATCTCATCCCTCCTGATTGCTCAGGATTAACCCCAAAAGATTGGTTCCCCCGCTTCCGGGTTGCCCCGGAACTAGGCCGTATGAAATGTTTGAATCAGATTCGGTAATGTGATTTGATTATACGCCTGCTGCCAATTATTGTGAATGCTCGCTTCTGCCTGCTTGCCTCATGCTTGATCGTTCTTTATTTATATCCTGACATTAGCTATCGGTTGCTCACCAATGAAAGCTATTTCGCCTGCTTTCCAGCTTACACGCAAATGCTCACCAGTACAGAATCATCGTAAGCAAACCGCTCGCTAATATCGGTGACCACTTCCCATTCCTCTTCCCCGACGCGAATCGAGTAAATCAGCTCCCGGCCCTGAAACTGGACGTGAGCGACCTTGCCCATGATCCCGTCCGCGCCTTGTTGCCAGGTGGACAGCTTCAACTGGTCCGGGCGAACAGGCAATACTTGCTGATCGAAAAAAGCGGAAAAATCACGCGAAACGGTGATCGGCAACGATGACGCTCCCTGTTTTTCCAGCAAAAAGGTGTTCGCGGCAGCCCAGTTCCCTTTTAAAAAGTTGGCTCTGCCGACAAACTTGGCGACAAACGGCGACTCCGGGGCGTAGTAAATGTCGTGCGGAGTGCCTGCCTGCTCAACTCTGCCGCCCTTCATCACGACAATGCGATCAGCCATGGCCAGTGCCTCGGATTGATCGTGCGTCACATAGACAATCGACGTACCCAGTTCGCGGTGAATGAACTGGATTTCTTTTCGCATCTGCATGCGCAGCTCGGCGTCCAGACTGCTCAACGGTTCGTCCATCAGCAACAAGGTCGGATTGAACACGATGGCGCGCGCCAGCGCCACACGCTGCTTTTGCCCACCGGAAAGCTGACTGGGGAACCGCTCCTCCATACCGCCCAGACCGACCATCTCCAGCATCTGGGCTACCCGCGCTTTCGGGTTTTGCTTGTACGCTTCCGGCACCTGCTGTTGATGCTGCAAAGGAAACGCCACGTTTTCGTAGACCGTCAAATGCGGCCAGAGGGCGAACGACTGAAACACCATGCCAATCCGCCGTTCTTCCGGCGGCTTGCGCTTGGCCGCGCTGGCTACACACTCGTTGTTGATCCAGATTTCTCCGCTTGTCGGGGATTCGAACCCGGCAAGGAGCCGCAGCAGCGTCGTTTTGCCGCAGCCGCTCGGACCGAGCAAAGCGACAAACTCGCCCTGGCCGATCTGCAAATCGAGATGGTGGAGCGCCGTGACATTCCCGAATTTTTTCGATACCCCTATTACCCGCGCACTGTTCATTGTTCGATCCTCCGTTGCCAGTATCGTTTCCACAGACTGCCCGCCGCGAGCACCAGCAGGATGGCTCCTACGATCAAAGTCGAGAGGGCCGTGCTGTACGTTGTCGATCCCGCCTGCTCAAAGCTGAAAATGACGACACCGATCGTTTCCGAGCCGGATGACCACAAGAGCGACGAAATCGTCAGCTCTGTAAAAGCGGTGAGAAAGACCAGAAACAAACCTGTTGCCATGCCCGGCGCGTAGAGCGGGAGCAAAATGCGCCGCCATCTCGTCCAGAAGCGCCCGCCGTTGATCCGTGCCGCTTCCTCCACTTCTTTGCCCACTTGCATGATCGAAACCGTACTGCTTTTGACTTGCAAAATGAGAAAGCGCGTCACGTAAGCGATCATGATCAGCCAAACCGTTCCGTATATGCCTGGCTGCCAGCCGGGAATCGGTTCAATCCAGGTCAAAATCATCGCAAGTCCGAGCACCATGCCCGGAAGCGCATACGGCAGCGCTACAGCCCCTTCCATCGCTTTGCCAAGCGCAGACGGCTTATGAATGCGCCAGTAGGCGAACAGCGTGCCCGCGACGACGCACAAGACACCCGTCATGCTGGCAAGCATCAAGCTGTTGCCGATGGCTCCCTTCGTACCTGCGTGGTCGAACATTACGAAGGCAAAGTGCTTCCACGTCAAATTTTCCGGGACAAACGGCAAGCCGTACGCTTTGACAAAAGCGGTTGCGGCCATCGACAAAAGCGGAAGCAGGCTCGTCACAAGCAAAAACCCGCCCACCAAAACCTCCGCCGTCAAACGGTGCTTGCCCAAAGACCGCCGGATGGACTTGTCCTCGGCACTGGTCTGGTCTACCCGGCTTTTCCGCAGCAAAACCCACTGCATCCCTGTCCCTGCCAGCGCAATGACGCCGAGCAAAACAGACAGGACAGCCGCCCTGGCAAAAGCGCTCGGCCCAAATCCGATCACTTCCTCGTAGATCAGTGTACTGAGTACAGAGATATTTTCCGGGATACCCAAAAATGCCGGAATCCCGAAGTTGTCCAGCCCGGAGATAAACGCCAGCAGTCCGCCTCCCGCAATGCCTGGCAAGGCGAGCGGAAGCGTCACTTTGGCAAACACAGCCCGCGCGCTTGCTCCCGCGGAATGCGCCGCCCACTCCAGCTCTTTCGGAATCCGGTACAGCACAGACAGCGTCAACATGTACACCAGCGGATAATGAGTCAGCCCCATCACGACGATGATCCCATCCAGCCCGTACACGTTCCACAGCTCGACCGGACTGCCCATCACCCAGCTCGCAGCCCTGTTCAGCACACCCTGCGGCCCTGCCAGCTGCGTCCAGGCCAGCGTCATTACATAGGACGGGATGAGCAGCGGCAAAAGGGCAAACGCGTGAATCGCACCTTTCCAGCGTATATCGGTATACGCGCACAGCCAGGCAAGCGCCACGCCGACGACTACCGAGATGACGGTGGAAATACCTGCTGCCAGCACAGTATGACCGACTGCATCCCACGTCCGGGCATTGACAAGCACCTCCTGAAAGTAGTGCAAGCCAAGCCCTGCTTCTGTCTGGATACTAAGCACAATCAGCTTCCACAACGGATAGACAAAAAAGAAGGCGACCGGCACCAGCACGAACCAGGTAGCCGCCTTATCCATGGACAGGGAGGCGGCGAACTTGCGCCGCTCCCCCATCTGTCTCTCGCTCACTACCGTCTGCCAGTTACTTGCCACCCATCATCTCTCCAAATTTCTTTTTGTCCGCTTCCCTGGAAGCTTCCAGTTCGTCAATATTGGCGGAAAGCGCCTTGATTTGATCTTGTGCGTACAGTCCTTCCGGTGCTGCTACTCCTTTGCGGATCGGTGTATAGCCCAGGCCGCTGGCGAGCTTTTGCCCTTCTTCGGAGAGGACGAAATCGACAAACGCTTTGGCAGCCTCCTGGTTTTTGGTCGCTTTCATGATGCCGATCGGCTCCGTGATGACAGGCACGCCTTCTTTTGGATACACGATCTCGACGGGCGAACCGTCTTTTTTGGCGCGGGCAACCAGATAGTCGACGACCATGCCGTAATCTTTTTCGCCGCCCGCTACACTTTTGAGCACGGCGCCATTTCCTTTAATGACGGTCATTTGATTCGTTTTCAGCCCGCTGATGTAATCCCAGCCCAAATCAGGCTGGCGCGTAAACACCCCGACATTGTAAGCCGCTGCGCCTGAGTAGAGCGGGCTTGGCATAATCGCTTTGTTCGCCGCTTCCGGACTCGTCAGCACTTTCCAGCTGTCCGGGAGAGCTTTGACCTTGCTCGTGTTGACCGCGAGCACAGTCGCCATGACTTTCGTTCCGGTGTACGCGCCGTCCGCGTCTTTCCACTCCGCCGGAATGTCCGCCGCTTCAGGCGAAGTGTACGGCATGAGCAAATCTTGTTTTTTCAGGCTGACAAAGGTGGGCGCATCCGCGACCAACAGCACGTCAGCTTTTACTTGCCCTGCCTGTGCTTCGGCCTGCAAGCGGCTGATGACTTCCTCCGTTCCCGAGCGGAACAGATCTACTTTCACGTCAGGATACTTCTTGGAAAAAGCGTCGATCAAAGAAGCTGCATCCGCATCCGGCTGGGACGTGTAAAAGCTCAAGGTTCCCGCTACTTTCGGGGCAGCAGGCTCCGTTGTGGCAGCCGGAGTCGACTGCGACGCTGGCTGGGATGGGGTCGACGAAGAAGGCTGGGAACCGCAGGCAGCAAGTCCGAAGACCGATACGGCCGCGAACAAAGAAAGAGTCCATTTTTGCAACAGAACACGTTTCATTTTTTATTCCTCCTGATCATTAAGTAGGCTTATGAGTTAAGAGCTTTGCTTCGCACCTTGAAACCATTTTCCGATCTTCGTCTTCATGGCCGTGTTGGTCATGTTCAATTGCAGAGGCGTAATCGTGATGAACCCGTCGCGCAGCTTGTAGTAATCCGACTCCTCATCCTCAAAGTTCAGTTCGCTCAAATGATCGGATAGCCAGTAGCACAGGTAGCCCTGCGGGTCGTTCAGTCCGACGTACTGATAGCGCAGCACATCCATTGCCAATGGCGTCACCGCAACGCCTTTTACCATTTCTTTGGACAAGTACGGCAAGTTGATATTCAGTACCGCTTCCGGGCTGAGCTTGTGCCTGAATAGCGTTTCAAACACTTCGTAGGCCAACGGCTCCACGATCGAAAAGTTCGGGTTCGGCTTCAGCGTGGCGAGCGAGATCGCGACAGAAGGAATCTGGTACATCGCCCCCTCGATCGCAGCCGAGATCGTGCCCGAGTAAAACACGTCCCGCCCGAGATTCGGCCCGCGGTTGATCCCGGAAACAATCACGTCCGGCTTTTCTTTGAGAATCACCTCAATCGCCATTTTGACGCAGTCGGCGGGAGTGCCGTTGACAGCCCACGCTTCCAATGAAGTATCGAAAAAGTTTACTTTGTTTGCTTTTACAGGTGATTTCAGTGTGATCGCATGGCTGATCGCACTTCGTTCCTGATCCGGGCAGACAATGGATACATTGCCGAACGGCTGCAGGGCTTGCGCCAGACACAGCACGCCGCTGGAGAAAATTCCATCATCATTCACTACGAGAATGTTCAAAATAATACAAACCTCCTATCCAAATGAGACACTGTGGCCTTGTTGCAAAAAGAGCAGGTTTTGCTTGAGTTGGGACAAATTCCGCGCATCGTCGAAGCCTTCTACAACCAGCGGCTTCTCTTCCGCAAGCAAGAGCGGCCAAATCGTCGGCAGGTCAATTTCCCCTGTTCCGAGTGGCACATGCAGCTTGGTTGCTGTCGCATCGCTCACATGGATTTTGTCGACTCCCTCCAGTTCTCCGAGAAACTGCGGCAGAGAACAGGTCAGGGGCACATGGGCGATATCCAAGGTCGCTGCCGTCGGATAGTTCAGCGCTGCACGCAGCCTGTTCAAATCCCCCGGCGTCACGATCAGTTCTTTTGGCAACGGCTCGATATGCTCGATGGACAGCACCCTTCCCAGACGCACAGCCTCTTGCGCCAGCTCGTTCAGGCTCTCGATGAGCACCGCTTCGTGCCATTCCCGGTTTTTGTGGGTCAAAGTCAATCGTCCCGGATGGATCGTCACGCTTTTCGCTCCGATCTCCCCCGCGAGAGCCAACGACCGCTTGATTTCCTCCACCGATTGTTTGCGAATGCCGCTATTCAGCGAGCACAAGTTCAAGTCCCAGCTAGCCGCATGCAAAGTCAGCTTCATGCCGACGCGTTTGGCGGCCTGCTGAATTTCCCGCGGGTTGCTTTTGTGGAACCAGACGTGCTCGGCCCAGACCTCCATCCCGGCAAATCCGTACTGCCTGGCAATCAAAATCGCCGCTTCTACCGGGTAGGACCACATCAATGTCGATGAAACATACAGCATGTCCACCACTCCTTTACCTCTGCCGGGATCGGCACACTGCCAACCGGGTAAGGGTTGCGCGAGCCGTGCCCGTGAAAGTCGCTGCCTCCCGAGCGGATCAGGTGATTCACCTTAGCTTGCCGCTCCCAAAATGCCATCTGTTGCGCGGAATGCTTCGAATAGTACACCTCGATGCCATCGATGCCGTAGGCAAGCAACGCATCCAGCTTCACTTCAAACGAGTAAATACCCGGATGGGCCAAAATCGCAATGCCGCCTACTTCATGAGTAAGCTCAATCGCTTCGCGTGCCGAGAAGGAAGGACGGGGCACATAGGCCGGGCAGCCTTTTCGCAAATACGTCTCGAACGCCGCTTGCGGAGTGGAGCAAAAGCCGCGTGCTGCCAAAACTTCTGCCACATCTGTGCGCACCAGCACGTCGCCTTTTGCCCGGGCTGTGCATTCTTCCATGGTGATCGCCATACCTAAACGATTGCAGCGTTCGACGATTTCGGCGATCCACTCGATCCGCTCCCGTTGGCGCCTGTCCATGACGTGCAGGAGCCGGGCATCCGATATATCGAGGCCGTAACCCAAAATATGCAACTCGTCTTCTGGGCCGTCCGTGTTCCATTCGATTCCCGGTATGAGCTTCAGACCGAGACGTTCGGCCTCATCGCGAGCCAGCAGATATCCATCGACGGTATCATGGTCTGTAATGGCTAGGTGAGTCACTCCCCGCTCGCTTGCCTCGGCAAGCAGCTCTGCGGGAGTGAGCTTCCCGTCAGAAGCGGTGGTGTGCATATGCAAGTCCATCATCTGACCACTCCTCCTGTTCTTTTCCGACTTGTTTGATTTCGTTTGATTTCATTGTAGCTGTCGTTTTTGAAGGGCGTATAAAGCAGGCGACAAGGTTTGATAAAGGCCAGACGCCTGTCCATGCGCCTTTTCGGTCGATCCCCTGCCGGATTGTTGAGGAGGTGTTAACGATTTACAAAGTCTTTACAAAAGCGAAAAGTTCGTGGGCAAACGGCACTGGTGGAGAGGAAAACGAAAAACCCCCACCCGAACTAATGTTCAGGCAGGGGCTTTGTGTTCAAAGAGACAGTCGCTATTTAAACGACATCGTATCCTTGTTCTTCGATTGCTTCCTTGATGGCATCCAGCGTCAGCGTGCTTTCGTTGAAGGAAACCTCTACTGTTTTGGCCGCCAGATTGACTTTGCCTTCTGCTCCCAGCTCTTTCAACGTTTTTTCCACGGTATTCACGCAATGGTTGCAAGACATGCCTTCTACATTCAGTGTTACGTTTTTCATTCTCAATCTCTCCTTTGAGTGTATGTGTATAAATGATGCGGACAAAGCCGCTTGTTGCTGTTTGTAAACGACAGATGGCAGATGGCAGCTTACAGCTTCACTCGCTGCAAGCGCAGGGCGTTGAGCACGACGGAGACGGAGCTGAAAGCCATCGCGGCTCCGGCTAACCATGGAGCGAGGAAGCCCAAGGCTGCAAACGGAATGCCCAGCGTGTTGTAGGCAAAAGCCCAGAACAGGTTTTGCTTGATGTTGCGAATGGTTCGCTTGCTCATTTCGATGGCGTCAGCGACACTGGTCAGCTCGCCGCGCATCAAGGTAATGTCGGCCGCTTCCATCGCCACATCTGTTCCCGTGCCGATCGCCATGCCGATATCAGCGGTAGCCAGTGCCGGAGCATCGTTGATTCCGTCGCCGACCATAGCCACTTTCTTGCCCTCTGCCTGAAGCTTTTTCACCTCGGCAGCCTTGCCTTCGGGCAGGACTTCGGCGATGACGTGCTCAATTCCTGCCTCGCGAGCAATCGCTTCGGCGGTTTGACGGTTGTCGCCCGTCATCATGATGACCGTCAGCCCCATCGCTTTCAGGCGTTCGATTGCTTGCTTCGAAGTCGGCTTGATCGTATCCGCTACGGCAATCAACCCGGCAAGCTTGCCGTCGATGACCGCCAGCATCGCCGTTTTACCCGCTTGTTCCAGCGAAAGCATCGTGTCTGAAACAGCCTGATACGATATGTGGTGCTGTTCGAGCAGACGGCGGGTCCCGACCAGCACTTCTCTGCTGTCGACGGTTGCCCGAATCCCGAAGCCGGGAATCGCTTCAAACACGCTGGTTTGCCCAAGCGCTATGCCTTTTTCCGCGATCCCGCGAACGATCGCCTGGGCAAGTGGATGCTCGGAGTTTTTCTCGGCCGCGCCTACCAGCGCAAGCAGTTCTGGCTCGGCAAAATCAAGCGAAATCACGTCTGTCAGCTCTGGCTCTCCTTTGGTTACGGTTCCTGTCTTGTCGAGGACAATCGTATCCAAATGGTGCGCCGTCTCCAGATGCTCTCCCCCTTTGAACAAAATGCCCAGTTCAGCTGCGCGGCCAGAGCCAGCCATAATCGAGGTTGGAGTCGCCAGACCAAGTGCGCACGGGCAAGCGATTACCAGCACGGCGATAGCCTTTTCCAGCGCCTCGGCAAAGTTGCCGGGAATGACGGCGAAATACCAGATGAGAAAAGTCACCACCGCAATTCCGACGACAATCGGAACGAAAATCCCGGAAATGCTGTCTGCGAGTCGTTGAATCGGTGCTTTTGTCCCTTGCGCTTCCTCCACGACTTTGATGATTTGCGCCAGCGCCGTTTCCTTCCCGACTTTGGTCGCTTTTACCTTCAGAAAACCGTTTTTGTTCAAGGTGGCTCCGATGACGGCATCTCCAGCCGCTTTATCTACCGGGATGCTTTCCCCCGTCAGCATGGATTCGTCGACCGCAGACTGCCCCTCCAGCACGATGCCATCCACTGGCACCTTGTCGCCTGGCTTCACGTTCACGATATCTCCAGGCCGCACTTCTTCAACAGGGATCGTGATTTCCACACCGTCGCGGACGACTACGGCTGTTTTCGCTTGCAAGCCCATCAGCTTGCGGATTGCTTCCGAAGAGCGTCCCTTCGCCTTGGCTTCAAACAGTTTGCCCAGCAAAATCAAGGTAATCAGCACAGCGCTCGTTTCAAAGTAAAGCTCCAGCATGTGGGCGTGCGACCCGATGGACGA
The DNA here is from genome assembly GCF_038000275.1 of Brevibacillus sp. FSL K6-0770. NCBI lineage: Bacteria > Bacillati > Bacillota > Bacilli > Caryophanales > Paenibacillaceae > Brevibacillus > Brevibacillus sp. FSL K6-0770. The sequence goes on along the minus strand of NZ_JBBOBQ010000001.1, from coordinate 400,012 downwards.
GATCGCCACGTACAGACTGTAAAAATAGGCAGCCGAGGTGCCGAGCGCGACCAGCACATCCATGTTCGCGCTCTTGTTGCGAAGCGCTTTGTAGGCCCCTGCGTAAAACTGCGCCCCGATGATGAACTGCACAGGAGTCGCCAAGGCCAGTTGTACCCACGGGTTCATCAGGAAGTCCGGCAACCAGATGAACGAAGTGAAGGAAAAGTGGCTGACCATCGACCAGAGCAGCGGCAGCGACAGCACGAGGGAAATCCAGAACTTTTGCGTTTGCCGCTTGATCTCGGCCATGCGGCGGTCAACCTGCTCCTCTTCTTTGCCCTCTTCCTTGCGCGTTGCCTGGTATCCCAGCTTTTCTACCTGCCGCACAAGATCAGACACGCCCACCTGAGCAGAATCGTATTCGACCGTAGCTGTTTCCATCGCCAGGTTCACGTTTGCCTTCAACACGCCAGGCATTTTGTTCAGACCCTTTTCGATTCGGGTTGAACACGCCGCACAAGTCATGCCTGTAATATTCAGCTCGACTTTGTCGGCGACGACGCCGTAGCCAAGCGCCTCGATCTTCGAGCGTATATCGTCGAGACTCGTTTTGGCCGGATCGAAGACGACTGTCGATTTTTCCAAAGCCAAATTCACATTGGCTGTTTCTACACCATCCAGCTTCTTCAAGCCTTTTTCAATGCGCAGCGCGCAGGCTGCACATGTCATCCCTGAAATCGGAACTGTAGCTTCTGCCGTTTTGGCACTCATACCAATTCCCCCAAATACCCTTAGAGGGTATATTTCATTGTATAGTTCCCCTTACGTTCATTTCTTATCACACTCTCAATATACAATACCCCCACAGGGTATATCAAGTGATTTTTTTAAAATTTTTCTCCTCTGCTTCTTTGGCTTTTCTCGACGCACAAAAAAAGCCCCCGATTTTCATCATCGGGAGCCTGGAATGACTGTTTATTTTCCTGCGTTCACTTCTTTTTGGTAGGCAGCAGCTACTTTTGCCGCTACTTCCGCATTGTGTCTTACGAGAGCGATATTCGTTTGCAAGCTTTTGCCTGCTGTCAGTTGTTTCACTTTGTCGAGCAGGAACGGTGTTACTTTTTTGCCTGCGATGTTGTTTTCCTTCGCTTCTTTGAGCGCCTGCAAAATTACGCCTTCGATTTGCTTGTGGTCAAGCGCGTCTGCTTCCGGTACCGGGTTGGCGATGATCAAGCCGCCAGTCAGACCGAGCTTCCATTTGGTGTTCATCAAAGTGCCGACTTCTTCTGGCGTATCCAGACGGAAGTCTACGCCAAATCCGCTTTCGCGAGCGAAGAAGGACGGGAACTCGGCAGTGCGGTAGCCGACCACCGGCACGCCTTGCGTCTCCAAGTATTCCAGCGTGCGTCCGATATCCAGGATCGATTTTGCGCCAGCGCATACAACCGCAACGCTTGTTTGCGCCAGCTCAGTCAAGTCAGCAGATACGTCCCACGTAATTTCGCCATCGCGGTGTACCCCGCCGATACCGCCAGTCGCAAACATGCGGATGCCAGCCAGATCGGCTGCGATCATGGTTGCCGCTACTGTCGTCGCACCGATTTTGCCGCTTGCGAGGATGTAAGGGAAGTCGCGGCGGCTCACTTTTTCCACCGATTTGTTGGTCGCGAACTCTTCCAGCTCGCTCTCGGTCAAACCGATTTTGATTTTGCCGTCCATGATTCCGATTGTCGCTGGCACTGCGCCATTGTCGCGGATGATTTGCTCTACTTCTTTTGCCATTTCGATGTTTTGCGGGTATGGCATCCCGTGGGAGATAATCGTAGTCTCCAGGGCAACTACTGGCAAGTTGTTCTCCAGCGCGTGGCGTACTTCCTCAGTAAAGGTCAGGTATTGTTTCATCTTTTATCGCTCCTTTTCGTATTGTCCAACGGTCAATTGCAGTTGTTCCGCTTTGAGCAAGGGAGAAACGGACTGCTCTGTCTGCAAAGTCAGAGCAGATGCTGCCAAACCGAGACGGCAAGCAGCCTGGAACGACTCCCCGTTCACGATGCCGTACAACAGGCCGGACGCAAACGCATCGCCTGCCCCTGTTACATCAACTACCTCAGTCGGATACGGCGCCATCTGCTCCGATACGTCCTCCGACTGATAAAAAATTCCTGCTTCGCCCATGGTGACGATGACGTGCTTGACGCCTCTCTCCCTGATTTTCTTGCACGCTTCGGCGCAATCCTCGATAGAGTTGATCGTCATGCCGGAAAGCAGCTCCGCTTCCTCCCGATTGGGCAGGATCGCTTCGACTCCGTCCAATTGCTGTGGGAGCTTTTTCGCTTTTGCAGAAGAGACCGGGTCAACAAAGAGTCGGATGTTTTCCTCCCGGCAACGGCTAATGATGTAGGCCAAGCAATCCTCCGGTATGTTCGTATCGATAAAAATCGCGTGGGCTGCTGCAATGTGCGACCATTTCTCGGCAAACATCTCCGGTGTGAGCGCGTCGTAAATATCCATGTTCGCCAAAGAAACGACCATTTCCCCATCGATATCGAGCAATGCGGTATACGTGCCTGTGCGCTGCGTAGGCAAGCGCCACACCTGGCTGATATCTACTCCGTGCTTTTTCGTCTCCTGCACGATCCACTCGCCTTCCTTATCTTCACCGATGCTGGTGAACAAGGATGTATTGCATCCCAGTCGTCCAAGATTCTCCGCGATATTGCGGGCAACCCCGCCACACGATTCCATGATCGTAACCGGATTGGAGGAATGCAGACGCACGGCTTGCTTTCCACGCGCTTTTCGGTCGAGGTTCGCTCCACCGATGCAAGCGATCATGCCTTCGTCCCGCAATACGTACGCTCTGCCTTTAATCTCGCCGCGCTTGGTCAACTGAGCGATATACCCCGCTACAGCCGACCGCGAAATCCCGATCAAGTCAGCCAGCTCTTGCTGGGAAATGAACGGATTTTGCCGGATGTGATGAAGGATCAACATATCTTTCTCCACGGTCATCCTCCTTTCTTCTGATTAGCATTCACAGCTTCGTTTACAAACAAAAGTCTATCACAAAAACATTTGTTTTGCAAAGGATGATTTTATCCCCCTCTATTTGACAAACGGATGCGACTTCATGTAAAGTTATCTTAAATTCAAGATATCGAAAATTCGTTGGAAAGGAGGGTTTTTCATGGATCGCAATGATTCCCTCGATCTTTTTGTCGTATTATCGAGATCATATAACTGGGTCACTGCCCACTCCAATCGGCACATCCGCCTGCACGGGCTGAATCCTACCGAGTTTGGCGTCCTGGAAGTTCTCTATCATAAGGGTCCGCAGCCATTGCAGCAAATTGGCGAAAAGATCCTGATCTCCAGTGGAAATATCACCTACGTTGTGGACAAGCTAGAAAAGAAGCAACTGTTGATTCGCAAACCCTGTTCGGCCGACCGCCGGGTCATTTACGCCGAGCTGACGGAAAAAGGCCATGCGTTTCTGGCAGACATTTTTCCTTCTCATCAAGAGGCGATTGAAAAAGCGGTCGCGGGACTTACCCCCGAAGAACAACAGCAAGCGATTGCTTTGTTAAAAAAGTTGGGACGTGCTGCTCAGGAGAATTATTAGACTGGGCAGCACCCACCGAGGGTAAAAAAGGTGTTGACAAAACCTTCAACACGTAATAATCTTAAAATCAAGATTTACACATTAAAAGTTATCTGCTTACAAAAAGAAAGGGGAATATTTTTCTCATGAGCAAAGTACTTTTCATTAAAGCAAATGATCGCCCAGTTGAGCAGGCAGTAAGCGTAAAGCTGTACGAGGCTTTCGTAAAATCTTATAAAGAAACGCATCCAAACGACGAGATCGCCGAGCTGGACCTGTTCGCAGAAAACCTTCCTTACTACGGAAACGACCTGCTCACTGCCATGTTCAAAGCTGGACGCGGCATGGAGCTGACTGCTGAAGAACAAAAAGGCGCTGAACTGGTGAGCAAATATTTGAACCAATTCACTGATGCAGAAAAAGTAGTTATCGCATTCCCTATGTGGAACTTCACCGTTCCTGCTGTTCTGCACACCTACGTTGATTACCTGTCGCAAGCAGGCAAAACGTTCAAATATACAGCGGAAGGCCCTGTTGGACTGATGGGCGACAAAAAAGTAGCTCTCCTGAGCGCACGCGGCGGCGTATACTCCGAAGGCCCAATGGCTGAAATCGAACTGGCTAACCGCTACGTTCGCACGGTGCTTGGCTTCTGGGGCATCAGCAATGTGACAGAAGTGATCGTAGAAGGTCACAACCAATTCCCGGACAAAGCAGAAGCAATCGTAGCAGCAGGCATCGAAAAAGCAGCAAAACTGGCGGAATCCTTCTAAGGCCCGCCAGCCTTTCTTGTCCTAATATCTCAAATTTGAAATACTATAATTTAAAATAATTAAGGAGAGATGAAAAATGATGGATCTTGGATTGTTGATTATTCGCTTGGTGATTGGGTTGTCGTTTGCAGGTCACGGTGCGCAAAAGCTGTTTGGCTGGTTTGGCGGCTACGGTTTGAAAGGCACAGGCGGCTGGCTGGAGTCCATCGGAGTCAAACCTGGCGTTGCCATGGCTCTGCTTGCCGGATTGGCTGAACTGGTCGGCGGCTTGCTGTTTGCAGCAGGTGTCGGTACATGGGTCGGCGCTCTCCTCATTGTCTTCACAATGTTGGTTGCGATTGTGAAGGTTCACGGTCAAAATGGATATTGGGTAACGCAAAACGGCTACGAGTACAACCTGACTTTGATCGCTGTCGCTATCGGTGTCGCTTTGATCGGTCCAGGAGCATACGTTTTGTTTTAAGCAACACTCGCTAAGCCCGTAAGCCAGCATTCCACCAAGGGAGGACACAACAGATGGAAATCCGCGTCTATACACAGAATGAACAAGCAAAAGGACACTTTGGCGACGGTGAAATCGTAGAAAACAAACCGATTGGCTTCCCCCACGAAGGTTCCGTCGTAAAACGGGTTGGCCCGCTTTTTTACTGGGCATGGGCAAAATCACTGCAAACGTTTGAAATTCCTCTTCACCCGCATTCCGGCTTTGAAATTTTGTCCTATGTCTTGAAAGGCACAGTGGGTCATCGGGATACGCTGGGCAATTTGCAGCAAGTGACAACAGGCGGCGCTCAGATCATGCAAACAGGATCAGGAGCTTACCACGCCGAAGAATTGGGCAAAGATACGGAAATGTTCCAAATCTGGTTTGAGCCGCACCTGGCAAAAACCACAAAGACTCCGCCGACTTACAATCAGTATGATCACGAAGAGTTTCCAAGCGAAACGACGGATGGCGTATCGGTAAAAAACATCATTGGTTCTCAAGCTCCCATTTCGCTCGTGACCGACTCTTCAATGAAAGACATTGCCATTCCGGCAGGCAAAGCTTTTTCGCTGGAGCTTCCGGCTGGCTACGCTCACGCTGTCGTCGTCGTGGAAGGCAGCGGGAACATTTTGGGCAGTGAACAGTCAGCAACTGCGAATACAGGCGACTTTGTCGTCGTTTCAACCGAAGCAGCGGAAACCATCACCTATCAGGCAAAAGACGATGCTCCCCTGCGCTTGGTGCTGATCCAGGTGCCGCTCGAAGTCGACTATCCGCTTTACCGCAAATAATTTCTTGTATCCAAACTGCAAACAAAAACCGCCCTTATGCATGAATATAGCCATAGCTTCACAAAGACCGTCACCTGCTCGTGGCGGTCTTTATTTTTTGTACATGAACGAAAGCGGCCCCGCCTGGCCTGGCTACAGCGGAGCCTTTTTTGCTGGGAAAACGCTCAAAAAATCTTCGCTTCCTCCAGCATCATTTTTTGTTCAAAAGGAGCCGTCAACACAATCAGCGTATAAGAGTAGCCGAAATCTCCGGTGCGTTCCGAAAAAGCTACCAACTCCTCCGTAGAACGGGTGACGACCTTCAGCATGTAGTTGTACTCCCCGCTGATCCGGTACATGTCGGTCACTTCTGGCGCCTGCTTGCAAAAGTCGATAAAAGCCGCGCACTGCTTGGTGCGGAACATGACAAAAGCAGTCGTGTGCTTGCCCAGCTTCTCCTGCGAGATCGCCGCGTGATAGCCGGTGATCACGCCTTGTTCTTCCAGACGGCGCACCCTCTCCTTGACCGCTGGCTGCGTCATCCCGATGATTCGCCCCATCTCCGCCAACGGTATCCGCGAATTTTCATGCAACAGGCTAATGATTTTGTAATCGACCTGATCCACTTTTATCACCCTTTCGATTTCATAAGCGCTAACCTGCAAATAACTTGCTTCTATATAGAAATACAAGAGAAACACCTTGGTTCATGCATGTAAATTATAAAAATTGTTTCGTAAAATGTCACTACCGAGATGCTCACTGACCAGCGCGCGGTCAGGCGGCATGAAAAGCTTGTTTTTCCAAGGAGTGAAGCCGCTTTGTCCAGACGTACACTGATTTTGTTGCTGGCACTGGGAGAATTTATGGTGGGCACCGCCGAATCGATCGTAACAGGCATCATCGGCATGATCGCAAATGACACCCACGTCTCCGTCTCCCTGGCTGGCCAGCTTGTTACAGCCTTTTCCCTGGCTTTTGCTTTCGGTTCACCGATTTTGATTGCGCTCACGGCAAAAATGGAGCGCAAAAAGCTCATCCTCTGGGCGCTTTTTGTGTTCATCCTGACGAATTTGCTCGCTTTCGTCAGCCCTGGGTTCTCCCTGCTGTTGTTCTCGCGTATTTTGCTCGGGCTTTGCGGCGGCATTTACACGGTGGTTGCTCTCGCGCAAGCCGCCAATATGGCCTCCCCCGAGAAAAAGGGCAGCTCCATTGCCATCATTCTCATGGGCTTTAGCCTCTCGCTTGTGCTCGGCGTTCCGGCTGGCACGATGCTCGGCGAACTGTGGGGCTGGCGGTCTGTATTCGCCCTGATCGGCGTCCTGACCATCATTCCGTTCGCAGCCATTCTTGCCTTTTTGCCAAAAGAACAAGGCGAGGCAGCCATCCCCTTGCGCCAGCAGCTGGCAGCGTTACGCAACCGCCGCGTGATTCACGCCCTGCTCCTCTCTTTGTTCTTCGTCACAGGGTACTCGACGGTTTACACGTACATCACCCCGCTCTTGCAGAGCACGACCGCCATGTCTACCGCCTGGGTAAGCGCTACGCTGTTCATGGCTGGTCTCGCCAGTGTCGCGGGTTCGCGAATCGGCGGTGTCGCCACTGACAAATGGGGCGTCCGTCGCACCTTGTACATCAGCCTGGTAGTGCATGCGCTCGTCCTGTTGTTTTTGCCCTTGTCCACCATGCTGTTCGCAGGCGCGATTGTGGCAGTCATGTTCTGGGTGGCTGCGGTTCAGACGACTGTCCCTGCCCAGCAGTATTACCTGATTACTTTGTCTCCGCACTCGTCCCAAGTCGCGCTCAGCATCAACACCTCGGTTTTTCAACTGGGGCTGGCACTTGGCGCAGGGCTGGGCGGATTGATCGTCAACCATGCGGCGATTGTGCATGTGAGCTGGGTTGGCGGCTTGCTCGTGCTCGCAGGGCTGGGCTTTGCCGTCGCATCCTTTTCTCAGCCAAAAGAAAGCGGAACAGTAACAATCGCTTCCGCCAAAAGGTAAAGCAAGCACAGACACAAGCAAACCCGTCCAGGCATCGACGCCCGGGCGGGTTTGTTTTTTACCGCTGTTATTCTCCTACAACTCTTAAACTATACGAGAGCCGGCTCATGCGCAAGCATCGTGCCTTCCTGCGCGTACCGCACATGCCAGGAGAACGCTTTTTCCAATACGTGCGGAGTATGCCCGCCGCGTGTGAGCGCTTCTTCATAATACGCTCTCAATTGATCCCGATAGAGCGGATGGGCGCAGTTCTCGATGATTTTCAAGGCGCGCTCTCTTGGAGCCAGGCCGCGCAAATCAGCCAGTCCTTGTTCCGTGACGATAATATCGACATCGTGCTCGGTGTGATCCACATGAGACGCAAACGGAACGATGCTGGAAATTTTCCCGCCTTTGGCAATCGACTTGGTGACGAAAATGCCAAGACGAGAGTTGCGGGCGAAGTCGCCGGAGCCGCCGATGCCGTTCATCATTTTGCTGCCGGATACATTCGTGGAATTGACGTTGCCGTAAATATCCACCTCAATCGCCGTGTTGATCGCAATCAGTCCGAGACGGCGGATGATTTCCGGATGGTTAGTAATTTCCTGCGGACGCAGCAACAGCTTGTCGCGGTATTGGGCAAAATGACGCGTGACGTGCTCCATTTTTTCGGCAGTCAGCGTGATCGAACAGCCGGAAGCAAACGAGATTTTTCCCGCATCGATCAAGTCAAATACCGCATCCTGCAATACTTCCGAATAAACAGTCAGGTCGGTGAACTCCGAGTCCAAAAAGCCGTTGAACACCGCGTTGGCTACAGACCCGATGCCCGATTGCAGCGGCGCGAGATTTTTCGGCAAACGGGAAGCTTTCACTTCCTCGCGCAAAAACGCAATCAGATGGGCGGCGATCTGAGCTGTCTCCTCATCCGGCTCCACAATCGTCGATGGCGAGTCGAGCTGGTTCGTCAACACGATGCCTTTGATTTTATCCATATCGACCACAATTCCCGCTGTGCCGATTCGCTGATCGACTGCTGTAAGCGGGATCGGCTCGCGCCCTCCCTGTTTCCCTGGTGTGTAGATGTCGTGAATGCCTTCCAGTTCAGCAGACTGAGCCAGATTCAGCTCAACGATGACATGCTTCGCATAATCGACGAAGATGTTCGAATTGCCGACGGATGTGGCCGGAATGATCATGCCATCCTCCGTAATTGCAACCGCTTCCACAATCGCGTAATCAATGGCGGCCATTGCTCCCTGACGAATCAGCTCTGCCGTGTGGGACAGATGCTGGTCGACGAACATCATGCTGCCGTCATTGATTTTTTTGCGCATCACGGGATCGGCCTGAAAAGGCAAGCGTTTGCTGACGATTCCCGCTTCCGCCATCACGGCATCCACATCGGAACCGAGCGATGCGCCTGTATATACGTTCACTCCAAAAGGTTTGTTTTCTCTTTTGACCAGCTCGGCCAATGCGAGCGGCACGACTTTGGCATCCCCTGCACGAGTGAAGCCACTTAACCCGATCGTCATGCCATCCTCGATCCAACTCGCTGCTTCCTCAGCTGTCACGATTTTATCTGCCATTCGTTTATCGCGTAAGCGCTCCCACATCATTGTGACCCCCTATGCCATCTTTTCTTGCTCCTACACTAGCACAAGGAATCTGAGCGGGCACTCAATTTTCAACAAAGCAGAATATTTGAGCAGATAATTAGAAAAAAAGACAGCGAACCATTCTCAGCGAAACGACGTTGTTCCTTGTTAAAAGCCGAGCAGTTGCCGGAACGCACTGGCATACGTCTGACTCACGGGCACTCTCGTCTTCTGCTTGTCCTTCATCTCCAGCAAAAACGTCGAGTGAAAATGCGGATGGATGAAGCCAATCGCCTCCATGTTCACAAAATACGAGCGATGGCAACGCACGAACCGCTCCGGCGGAAGCATGTATTCCAGCTCGGACATGCTGTACTTGTTCGCGTACGATCCAGTGGCCGCATGCAACAGCGTCTTGCCTTCATTCGAGCTGATATACACAATCTCATGCAACGGAATCGGCAGCCAGCCATCTTCCCCTTTTCCAATCAAAAACGACAGCCGCGGCTGCGGATTGGCAAGCGGAACGCTTTGCAAAGGGTAGATGGCGGTGATACAGCCCATGACCTCTCCACTTTTGAACAACGGAAGCGACAAGCCGTAGTACGGCACTCCAAAAATCCGGCTTTCTACCTGATGCCCTACTTTGCCTCTTTCCATCAATGCTTTGTGAGTCGCTGAGCCAACCGGAACCTGATCGCCCGGTGCAATTTTCAAGTCTATGTTTGAGCTAGGCTGATAATACAAATATTGCGTTCCATCCGATATCGCAATGGACACTTCTTCTGGCACAGCTTGACCGATCATTTGCAGCATCTCTGGAACAAATGTGTTCTCCATGCTGAATCCCCCTGCTCCTCTTCTCGCTTTTTCCTTCTCCTTCTATTAAACCACACTTCCCGCCTGGCAGATCAATCCTTGTCTTTCCTTTGCAGACAAGGGAATCCATCCATCGCCGGACAGCCGTTGTGCTATCATTAGTAGCAACAGTTTTCCCAGAAAAGGCGGTGCACCATGGATCACACCATTGTCTTGATTGCAAAAGGAACCGATACGCTCGCTTTTTTGCTGAAAGAGCTGCGGACGTACTTCGAACCGTATTGCAAGGTCATCGGTTATGCCAGCCACGAGCCAATCCCGGACCTCTCCGGGGTATCACACGTCTTCATCACGACAAGGGCACCCGAGTTGTATACGATCGCCCGTCAGGCTGTACCCGAGACGGTGCCGATTACCGTCCTCAACCGTTTCTTTGAATTGCGCAAAATCAAGGCGCTCATGCAAATTCCGCCCGGAACGACCGTACCTGTCATGAACAACTCGCCCGTCACCGCGCAAGAAGTCATTCAAAACTTGCGGGAAGCCAACATCGATCACTTGCACTACGTTCCGTTCCACCCCGGCTGTACGTTCGAAGAGGCGGAATTTCAGTATGCGATCATCATGAGCATTCCCGACGTTCCGCTGCCGCCTCATGTGGAAATCATCGACCTCGGCTTCCGCAAAATCAGCATCCACGATCTGATCGATACTGGGCGCAAGGTAGGGGTTCCGATTGAATGGGAGCGGCAATATCTCTCCGCTTTTATCGCCGAAATGTCCGAGTTGGCCAAGATGCTCGGAACTTCCTACGCGGAGGTGCAGAAGCTGAACAGCCAACTGCAATCTACGTTTCAAGCTGTAAAAGACCCGGTCATCGCCTGCAATGAAGCTGGCTTGATCACGTTTATTAACGATGCGGCCGTCGAACTGTTCTGTCCACTCGAAACAGCGATCATCGGCAAACCGTATACCACGCTGAAAGAGTCAAGTCAGCTCGCCCCCTTTTTCAAGCAGGAGGGCCAGGAAGACACGCTCATTGCCATCGAGCAGAGACAATTCATTGTCCGCAGCCACAGCATTCGCAGAGGCCACGAGCAGCTTGGCTTCGTCTGTACGTTAAAAGACGTGACCGAGATTCAGCGCCTGCGCACGCAACTCACTTTGCGCGGGCACACGGCTACTTACTCCTTTGCGGATATAAAAGGAGACAGCCAACCGCTGCTGCACGCCATCGAGCTAAGCAAAAAAATGGCGAAAAACAACCAGACGATCTTGCTGACGGGAGAAAACGGCACGGGAAAAGAGTTGTTTGCCCACGCCATTCACCAGCATTCCTTGCAAAAAAACGGCCCTTTTGTCGCCATCAACTGCGCGTCGCTGCCGGAAAACTTGCTGGAAAGCGAGCTGTTCGGCTACGATGACGGAGCTTTCACGGGGGCGCGAAAAGGCGGCAAGCCAGGTCTGTTCGAACAGGCAGATGGCGGGACGATTTTCCTCGACGAGGTTGGCGATATCTCCCCAGCGATCCAGGTCAAGCTGCTTCGCGTCCTACAGGAAAAGCAAGTGATTCGCGTCGGCGGCACAGGCATTTTGTCCGTAGACTGCCGGGTGATCGCGGCAACCAACCGCAATCTGGAGGATGCCGTCAAAGAAGGGGCGTTTCGCGAAGACTTGTTTTACCGCCTCGCCGTCTTGCCAATCGAGATTCCGGCGTTGCGGGAACGGATCAGTGACATCCCGCTGCTGATTGACGATCACCTCAAGCAGCAAGGCATTCGCAAAAGCTGGTCGCCGGAAGTGATGGAGCTTTTGCTTGCCCATGATTGGAGGGGAAATATTCGGGAGCTGAAAAACGTGGTGGACTACGCCATTACGGTAAGCGAGCATCCTGTCATTGGCGTATCCGATCTCCCCAAGAGGCTGACCGAGCGTATTTTTCAAAAGCAATCACTGGCTGCCGTCGTGCCGCTTGACGATGAACGAAATCTCGATATTTTAATCGCCCTGTATCAATATTACCTCTCCAACAAACCAGTAGGGCGCTACCAACTGGCGCATTCCCCCGCTCTGCAAGCGAACGGCTGGACGGAAAGCGCGCTGCGCAACCGCTTGAAACAGCTGGAGCAGCTAGGCTTGGTGCGCTCTGGAACAACACGTCAAGGAACCTTGATAACGCGAGACGGCATCGAGGTGCTGAGGAAGCATGGGAAAATCTAGGGAAAGATTTTTGAATATTAGGATGTATTAGGTCGAATAAATCCTAATAAACATTCCTAAAGAGTGCGTTTTCTATTGGAGGAGCACCTTCTTCGTCCGATGAAAACGCCTTTTTTCGTGAATTTTCGACACTTGGCATGCCACTTGCTTATAAAAAGCCAAAAAAAGCGAGGTGACCTCATGGCTACACAACATCCTTCTCCTCAAGCAACGCCAGCCAAGAAACGTTTTTCGGTCCCACACACTTATGCCATTCTCTTTATCATCATTATTTTGGCAGCGCTTGCTTCTTACGTGCTCCCTACTGGCGAGTTCGAACGCGTCAAGGACGCAGCCTCGGGTAAAACGATTGTCGTGAACGGCAGCTACCACCCTGTCGAAAGCAGTCCTGTCGGATTTTTTGACATGTTCAAAGCGATTCCGGAGGGCATGCAAAAAGGCTCGCAAATCATCTTCTACATCTTCATCGTCAGCGGCGTTTTCGGAATCATCCGTCAAACGGGCGCGATTGAGGCGGGCATCAACAAAGGCGTCCGCTATCTGGAGGGCAGGGAAAAGCTCCTGATCCCCGCTTCCATGTTCCTCTTCTCCATCGGGGGCTTCACGATGGGGATGGCGGAAGAAAGCATCATTTTCGTCCCGATCGGGATTGCGCTCGCCCGGGCAATGGGCTTCGATGCGGTAACGGGTACGGCCATGATCACGATGGGCGCGGCTGCCGGGTTCATGGGCGGTATGCTCAACCCGTTCACGGTAGGGGTAGCACAATCTCTGGCGCAACTGCCGCTCTTCTCCGGCTTGACTTTCCGCGCCGTAGTTTACGTTTTCGTCCTCGGCTTTGCCATCTGGTACGTCATGCGCTATGCCTACCGTGTCAAAGCTGACCCGACCCAAAGCGTGATTTACTCGATCGAAAAACAGGAAAGCACCGATCAGGTCGCTGTCGAGATTCCAGACCTCAACGGACGCCACAAGCTTGTCTTTTTGGTGATGGTCTGTGGGCTGTCCTTCAACGTCTACGGCGTGTTCGAGTACGAATGGTTCCTGACTGAACTGACGGCTTCGTTTTTAATCATGGGTCTGGTTGCCGGGCTTGTCGGCGGCCTGAATGTAGACAAGCTGTTTGACTCCTTTGTCGCTGGCGCCAAAGCCGTTACCTTCGGCGCCCTGATCGTCGGCTTTGCCCGGGCGATCACCGTCGTGCTGGAAGAAGGAAAAATTATCGATACGATGATTTACGCCCTGACTTCCGCCATCGGCCATTTGCCGGATGCGATCAACGTACTGGCTATGTTCCTGATTCAAGCGGTGCTCAACCTGTTCATTTCGTCCGGAAGCGGCCAGGCTGCGACAACGATGCCGATCATGGTGCCGATTGCAGACCTGCTTGGCATTCAGCGCCAGATCGCCGTTCTTGCGTTCCAGTACGGTGATGCGGTGACCAACTCGATCATCCCGACTTCTTCGGCACTGATGGGCTACTTGGCTGTCGCAGGCATCCCGTACGAGAAATGGGTCAAATTCATCTGGAAGCTGCTGTTGGGCTGGGCACTCATCGCCGCTGTCGCTCTGATCGTTGCTGTCACCATCGGCGTTTCCTAGACACGATTTTTGCCAATTGACTGGCTGGGCCATGACGTGGCGCAGCCCCGGTCGTAAACCTATGGAGGAACCATGCGCACAACTATCGAACAATTGCAGCCCGCCATTTTTTCTCTGTATGAGCACTTGCACCAACATCCTGAGGTTAGCTGGCAGGAAGTCGAGACGACCGCTTATATCGCCCGCTTTTTGCAAGAGCACCATTGCCGGGTCACTACTTTTGACGATGTGACAGGCGTAGTAGCTGAGTGGGGAAACTTGACCCCGGGCGGATTGACGGTCGGCGTGCGGGCTGACATGGACGCTCTCTGGCAAGAAGTAAACGGCGTCTTCCAGGCCAACCACTCTTGCGGGCACGATGCCCACATGACGATGGTGCTGGGAGTGCTCATGGTCTTGCAGGCGCAAAATATTCAGCTTCCCGGACGTCTCAAGCTGATTTTCCAGCCGGCTGAGGAAAGCGGAAACGGCGCTCTGGCTATGGTCAAAAAGCAAGTTGTCGACGATATCGACTACTTGTACGGCGTCCACCTCCGGCCGATTCAGGAGATTGGGCAAGGTACGGCTGCCTCGGCGATTATGCACGGCGCGGCAGGCACCATTTTTGGACAAATCAAGGGAGACGATGCCCACGGAGCGCGTCCGCATCTCGGGGTCAATGCCATCGAGGTCGCAGCCGCCATCGTCGAGCAGCTCAAAGGCATTCATCTCGATCCGCTCATCCCGTATTCCGTGAAAATGACGCAGCTTTCTGCGGGCAGCAAGAGCAGCAATATCATTCCCGGCTCCGCCCAGTTCCATCTGGATTTGCGCGCGCAGACGAACCCTGTCATCGACGCGCTCTTTTCCCGAGTCGAACACATTTTGCAACATGTAGCCCGGCTTTATGAGGTAGACTTGTCTTATGACATCACCGAGCGGGTGTACGCGGCCGAAGTCCATGAGGAAGCTCGGCAAATCATGGCTGATGCGATTGTCCAGACGCTTGGCGCAGACAAGCTGGAAGCGCCGATCCAGACGCCGGGCGCGGAAGACTTCCACTACTACACCAAAGAACGGCCTCATCTACGCGCAACCATGCTGGGGCTGGGCTGCGGCCTGGCACCCGGATTGCACCATCCGCAAATGACTTTTGCAAAAGAATCGCTGCTGGATGGCATCGAAATTTTGGCCCGAACGGTACTCACCACGTTTGAGCGGCATGCAGGCAAGTAATCTCGCCTGCAACCCGCCTTCGCTCATCCGAATACATGTCTGAGGAGAGATGGTCATGAAAATCGAACGCGTCGATCTGCAAAGAATCAAAATTCCCCTGACTGCCCCGTTTGTCACCAGCATGGGGCTGGAAACTCACAAGGAATGTATTCTCGTCCGCGCCTACAGCGGCAATCACGTAGGCTTTGGCGAGAGCGTCGCGATGGATGTTCCGGTTTACAACGAAGAAGATGTCGACACCGTCTGGTACATGCTTGAAAAGTACCTGATTCCCCAACTGTTTACCCGCGACATCGAGCATCCTGATCAAGTTTCGGAAATCTTCTCCTGGATGCGCCGCAACCAGATGGCCAAATCCGCTCTGGAAGGCGCTGTCTGGGACTTGTACGCCAAAATGAACGGGCTGTCCCTCTCCCAGGCGCTTGGCGGCACACGCACGACAATCGATGTCGGCGTCAGCATCGGAATCGAGCCAACCATCGAAAAATTGCTGGAACGAGTCGACGGCTTTATCCGCGACGGGTACAAAAAAATCAAGGTGAAAATCAAGCCGGGCTTTGACGTAGAGCCGATGCGCGCCATCCGTCACACCTTTGGCCCTGACGTCCCGCTGATGGCTGATGCCAACTCGGCTTACACGCTCGCAGACATCGACATGTTGAAACAGCTCGACGAGTTTGGCCTGATCATGATTGAGCAGCCTTTGGGACACGACGACATCATCGACCATGCGACATTGCAACGCGAGCTGAAAACGCCTATTTGCCTCGACGAGTCGATCCACACCGTCGAGGATGCCCGCAAAGCGATTGAACTCGGCAGCTGCCGCATCATCAACATCAAGATCGGACGCGTCGGCGGCCTGACAGATGCGAAGAAGCTCCATGACTTGTGTGCGGCAAAAGGCGTTCCGGTCTGGTGCGGCGGCATGCAGGAAGTCGGGATTGGCCGCGCCCACAACATCGCCATCGCTTCGCTGTCCAACTTCACCATCCCGGGCGACACGTCGCCATCTCACCGCTACTTTACAGAGGATGTCGTTACGCCGATGATCGATTTTGCTTCGCCGGGCGTTCTCTCCGTCCCTACCGGAGCAGGCATAGGTTTCACGATTAATGAAGCCGCCATTCTCCGGTCGCTGGTGGAGCATAAGAGCTACTACGCGAATCAAGAGTCCACGACGACCGTCATTCCGGGCTGGTAATGCATTGATGAAAATGAAAACAGGGACGCCACAGCGGCTTCCCTGTTTTTTCGTTATCGAGCGCTTTTAGTCCATAATCGTCAACAGCTTGCACAGGTTGCGCTCGGCGCCTGCCCTGTCTTCTGCCGGCAATTTTTTCAGCAAGTCCAGCGCAGCGTACGGCAGCTTTAGCGCGTGAGGGTCGCTATACGTCTTCTCCCAATACGCCGGCGCGAAAATCTCGGCAAAAGCTGGCTCTTTTACTTCATCCTCCAGCACAAACTCCGGTCGCTGACGGTCGAGATAGGTTTGAATCCGATGATTGGCGATTCCCGCCTTGACCATCTCTCCGTAGCCGAAACGCTCCAACTCAGTCAAAGCCTGGGCATGCGTCACGCTGTGGACGACCTCGCCTGCAAAGTGATAGCGCTGCCCATCAATCACCCGCCCAGGGATGACTGTATGTAGCTCGTCAAACGTCCTGACCGCCATCTCGTCGGTCGTGTCGTATGGCGCCACTTCCGAAGCCACGTCCTCCGTCCTGATCGCAAAATAGTTGGCGATGCCCCAATAGCGGGTTGGTCTGTCTTCTTTTGTCCTTTTCAGCAATTCAACCAGCCCGCTGACAATGCTCGGACGGATCAGATCGGGACGTTCCTTGAGCGCTTTCAATGCCAGCACGCCCAATGCCAAACCATGTCCGGAGGTGCGCAGCTGCTGCGTATTTTGCTTGAGTCTGTAAATGACGCTGTCCAGCAAGGCGGGATCAGCTTCTTCTTCCTGGTCCAACGGGGCGAACCATTCCGGCTTCAATTTCCGGAAAGCTTCACAGGTTCGCTCAATCCCCTCTATTACGTGACGAGGCAAATCATGCTCCTGATTCATGTAGTAGCCTGCCAGCAATGCCGCACCGTAATGACCCTCGAACCATCCTTCTTGCGCCGCGCGCGCCATTCCCACCAAGCCTAGCTCCAAATACGAATCGAGTAACCGCATGTAACATCCTCCTTTTACCAATTGGATCTTGCATTTATAATATAACATATATTTTAGTTTGTTAAGTATGAAAATAAAAATGACTCCATCTCGCGGAGTCATTTGCTTCTCATCATTATTGTTCATCCAGACGGAAATCGACTTCGTCAGTCGCTGGACGGTAGTCCACGATCAGTCCTTTTCCGTTCATATACCACAACTCGTCTTGTTCCATATAAAAAGTAATGCCATCTATTACGGTAGACAGTCCAATTTCGTTCGGCAGTTCTTTGGCGATCCCCATGGAAAAGGAATCCTGAACCGTGCTTACCCCTCCATATCGGACAAAAAAGCGAATGCTGTCGCCCTCTTGGCAGCCCCACTCTTCTTTAAACCACGCTACAGCTGCTTCCGTTACCGTCATCTTCATCAAACGCCACTCCTCTCTTCCCTTGTAGTTTACCTTACTTTCTAAATATGTAAAGCAAAAAAGTATACTATCAACACTTATCCATGTCTGCAAAAGAAAAACCGATTCCCTTGAAGTGGAAATCGGTTCTGCCTCTGTTCCTCTGCTTACTTTACTGGCAGTGTAACCAAAAAGCTGGTTCCTATGCCTTCCTCGCTGCTCACGTGAATTTTGCCATGGTGGGCGTCCACAATCCATTTGGCGATGGACAGGCCCAATCCCGTGCCTTCTGTGGAGCGGGAGCGCATTTTGTCCACGCGGAAAAAACGGTCGAACAAATACGGGATGTTTTCTTTGGAAATGCCGATACCGCTGTCTTTTACCAGGATGGCGACGCGGTTCCCGTCTTTTTTGCAAGAAACGTAAATGCTGCCGCCTTTGTTTGTGTACTTGAGAGCGTTGTCCAGCAAAATGACCAGCAACTGATGCAGACGCTCTTCATCTCCGGCAATTTCCAGCGGCCCTTCGATGTTCGTCTCCAGGCTGATTTCTTTTACGATCGCAAGCTGGGTAAACACCTGTGTGCATTTTTGCACGACCTCGTCCAGACGGATGCGTTTGCTCATGATTTGCAGCTCGTTGGAATCGCTGCGAGCTAAGGTCAGCAAATCAGCCACCAGCTTGCTCAGCCGCTTCGCCTCCTGCATGCCAATCATGATTTTCTCGCTTTCCTGCTCTATCGTATGGTCGGGGTGGCGAAACAGGCGCTCCAGATTGACCATGATCGCGGTCAACGGAGTGCGCAGCTCATGCGAGGCATCGGCGATGAACTGCTGCTGCTTTTCCCACGAAACCTGGATCGGAATAAGCGCGCGCCTTGCCAAAAACCAGCCCGCCACGATGGCAATGACGACGCTGACAGCACCACCGATCACGACGACGTACAACAAGCTGCTCAGCATGTTTTGCTCAGGTGCGAGATTGTAGATCAATTGAAACTGATAGGCGATTTGCACTCGATCGCCCACGACGACTTTTTTGGGCACAGTTACTGTCTGTACCCGATACATCTGGCCTCTGATGGATACCGTCTCAGTCCCGTCTGGTTTGTCGATGTGCAGAAACTCGGGGAAATCCTCCGGCTCCAGCCGATCTCCAAAGGCTGTTCCCATCACTTGACCAAAACTGTCCCAGACGAGCAACGTGTACCTGCGCTCCAGGTCGATATACTTTTTTCGCTCCATCCGGTTGTACGGAAAAGATTCATCGTCCATTCGCTGCAAGCGAGGCAAGGGATCTACGGTAAGACGCTGACTCACTTTTTCCAGTTCGCGGTCTACTTGCGAGTAAAGCCGATACTTCATCGTGTAGTAAACAGCGCCTCCTAGCAGGTTGAGCAGCAGAAATACCACGATGACATTCAGTGTCACCAGGCGAATCCGCGTTTTTCGAAACATTAACGTTCTTCCTTTTTCAAAATATAGCCCACGTTGCGGATCGTGCGGATAAAGCTTTCGTACGCTCCCAGCTTTTTGCGCAAATAGTGGACGTACAAATCAACTACCCCGTAATTCGCTTCTGAGTCAATTCCCCATACACGGTCAAAAATTTGCTGACGCGTCAGGATTTGCTCCCGATTTTGCAGAAAATACTTGAGCAGTTCGTACTCCTTAGTCGTCAGCTTCATCGGCTCATCATCCACGAAACCGTCGTATTCATTTACTTTTAAAGAAATGGGACCGTATGTCATTTCGCCTTCCGTACCCGTCTTCCCATTGCGGCGCAGCAAAGCTCTCGCTCTCGCTGTCAGCTCTTCCGCAGCAAACGGCTTGACCAGATAATCGTCGGCTCCTGCATCCAGTCCTTCCACTCTTGCCTTGACGCTGTCCTTTGCTGTCAGGAACAAAACAGGTGTCATAATTCCTTTGGCACGAAGCGTTTTTACCAGAGTCAGGCCATCCATACCGGGCATCATGATATCGAGCACCAGCAAATCGTAGATGTCTCGCTGCGCCAGCAACAAGCCGTCATCTCCCCGATCAGCCGTATCTACCTGATAGCCTTCATCACTCAAAACGCCAGCAATAGTCTGTAACAGGGCTTGTTCGTCTTCGACTGCAAGAATCAGCATGGAAATCCCCTTTCATGAAAAGTGCTAGCTGTGTGCGTATCCGTTGCGACTTCTTGTTCCATGTTCCTCTGCCGTTTTCAGCATGAATCACTATTTCATCCAGCATAGCATAAACAGCCGGAATCACAATGCACATAAATAGACAGACACTTTCATTACAGCACGCCTTTTTTTGAATTGGATTTGAAAAAAGAAACAGACCATCGTTTTTTGCAAATACGGGCAAACAAAAAAAGCTGCATTCTCCATTACTCGCAAA
>NZ_JBBOBQ010000001.1:277500-372500 GCF_038000275.1 Brevibacillus sp. FSL K6-0770 | reverse complement strand
GAAGGCCGAGCGCGATCACGATAGACAACACTTCAATGATCATAGGATTCTCCTTTCAGATTGCCCTCCAGCTTGGAGGCGCAGTGTTTATAATCACCGCAAAAGAAACCGCTTACAACCGTTTCTGAATTGCATGGATCGTGCCAACTCTGTCACCTTTTCGACAAATCCAGCATTCGCGCCACTTTGTAGTCACCGGGCACCGACACCCGAATGATAGCGCTTGCAAAATTTTCCGGATTTCCGGAATTATGCGTCCGCTTTTTTGGAATCTAGCAAAAAACCAGCCAAAAACAGCTCCGGCAAAATGTCAAAACCTTCTGCCGTCGACACCTTTCTCCTTTTTTCTATTCCGGAAACGCGGAATCTGGCAAAAATAATAGCCGGGAACTCGGCCTTGTCGCCCTGTCCCGGCTTTCAGTACGCATCCATTATTTCCGTTGGGAATACTTCTCCCACTTTTCATAAAAGCTGGACTTGCTGATTTGCAGCAACTTGGCTGCCTCCAGCTTGTTTCCGCCCGTTTGCTGCATCGCAAGCGCAAGCGCCTCCTGCTCCGTCTGTTCCATGAGCTGCTTTAAAGGCATAAGCTCTCTGAACGGCGCATCCGCCACAGGAACAACTGCCGTCTCGTCCGATGCCGGCAGCCAAATGTGCTCTTTTTTCAGCACATCGTCCTCCATCAGATGCAATGCTCTCTCCAGCACATTCCGCAGCTCGCGTACGTTCCCCGGCCAAGCATAGCCCCGCAGCACATTCCAGACCTCTTCGTCGATCACTTTGACCGTGATGCCTGTAGACTCGCCCAGTTGCTTGAGCAGGTTGGATACCAGCTCCGGCAAATCTTCCAGCCGCTCTCTCAGCGGAGGGATCGACAAGGTGACTACGTTCAGACGGTAGTAAAGGTCGGCGCGGAACTTCCCTTCCTTGATGCTCTGCAACAGATCGAGGTTCGTGGAAGCAATCACCCGCACGTCGATTGGCGTCGTCCGGACAGCGCCAACCCGCTCCACTTCCTTTTCCTGCAAAACGCGCAAAAGCTTGGCCTGCAAAGGCAGCGGCATATCCCCGATCTCATCGAGCAGAATCGTCCCGTGATTGGCCAGCTCGAACTTGCCCTTTTTCCCGCGGCGAACCGCTCCGGTGAACGCTCCTTCTTCATAGCCAAACAGCTCCGATTCCAGCAAGGTATCCGGGATCGCCGCACAGTTCACGCGAATGAACGGCCCCATCTTCCGTTTGCTCTGCGCGTGAATCGCGTGGGCAAACAGTTCCTTGCCCGTCCCGCTCTCCCCGGTAATCAATACCGTCGAATCGCTGGTCGCCACCTTTTGGGCGAATTTTTTCAGTTCCTGCAGCTTTTGGCTGTATCCGACGATCTGGTCAAAATGATAGGTCGCCCCCATCCTGCGCCGCAGTTCTTTCTTATAGTAAGTCAGCTCGTCCTTCAGCTGATCGACCATCGCAGCCAAGGCAGTCAGCTCCTGCACATCCTGAAACAGCACCGTTCCGAGTACAGCGATCACGTTGCCCTCGTCCATGATCGGAATGCGGTGGGCGATCATCTTTTGTCCCTTGATTTGCTGGATATCCGCAATCTCCGCTACACCTGCCTGGCCGACAATGTGCATCCGCGTATTTTCGATCACATCTGTAACGGGTTTGCCGATGACATCCTGCACGTTCAAAAATTCCCGATAGCTCCGGTTCATCAAAAGGATTTTGCCGTCCCTGTCCGTCACGATCATCGGCTCATGGGCATTCTCGAAGACGACCTCAAGCAACTTGCTGATTTGTTGGAGATTCCAATCCAACTGGGGCTCCCCCTTTGTCTGGTAGATCGCTTGAATGACAGCTCCTCATGATTCCATGAGCGATGGAAGCTGCGCCTGCATTTGTTTTGCCAAACGCTTGGGAGCTGCACACAAGTAACCCTCCAGCAAATAGTCCGCAAGCAGGCTGTAATCCGCAACGTTTTGGGCGCGAATGGAAACCCAGCCGTGGTGACCGATATACGGCGTCTTGTAAAAGTGCTCCTGGGCGAGCAACAGCTCTTGTGTCGTCTTGAGCACTTTGAAGGAGAGGGCGGGGCCTTCTGCGCCCCCCTCTCCCATAATGACAAACGGCTTGTCGCTTACCCGAAACGACGTATGCCCGAAGCCATCGACCTTTTCCGTCACTTCAGGCCAGCGGATCGCAAGCTCCCTGACCGCCGCTTCCATTTCCAGCCCTTCCTTGGACGTAATCCGCTCATGCGTCATCTGATCGCAACCCCCATCCTCTATCACCAATTTTCCTTGCCGCTTTTCCGCCGTTACGGCTGTTTCCTCATGATCCAATCTGTTCTGCGCTTGGCATCGGCTTTCCTTCTTTTACGCGATACAGCGGCAGTATAAAGCTCAGGCCAATCAAAAACAGAATCGCCGCGATTTCATACACAAGCATGAGGGAAAGATGCAGCTTCAGCACCCCTGCCACGCTCATCATGATCACCATGGAACCTGTAAACAGCGGGGTCAAAATGCCGTTTACCCGTCCGATAAAGGAGCTTTCCGTATATTTGAGCAGCATCGTATTGATCCCGATCTGAATGCACGGCAACAGCAATCCGGCCAAAAGCTGGGCGAGCAGCGTCAGCCACAAGTGAGTAGACACTCCGCATACGCCAAGGGCAACGGCATTGCCCAGCATTCCGAGAACGAGCAGCCTTTGCGGAGGCACATTTTTCGCCAGCGCCATCGTCAGCGCCCCTCCTACAATCATGCCCACACCTTGAACCATCAACAGCCATTGCAGGCTCTCCTTAGGCAGCTGGAGCTGTTCGGTCACCAGGAATATCGCCAGAGGCTGCACCATTCCTATACCTAGCCCCGCTGCCATGAAACAGATGCCCAACAAGGACAACACGCGACTTCTGAGCACATAGCGAACCCCGCTCGCCATCTCTTCCAGCAAGGCAGATTCCTGCTTTTCTCCCTCTTCCACCCGATCAGGCGGCAGCATGTACAGTACCCCGGCAGAAGCCAGAAAAGCAACGGCCGTAATCAGCATGGACACTTCCATCCCCCATTGCTGGAACACAAATGTACCCAAGATTGGCCCCAGAACCATAAAGATGGCAAAAAGCGTTTGATAGGCGGACATCCCCGCTTGCATCTGCTCCGCCGGAACGTGCAGCTTGAACAGTTTCATGCCCGATGGTTGGGAAAACTGCGAGAGCACGGCCGAGATCAGCGTTGCGAAAAAGATCGCCTTCCACGTTCCGAAGACAAACGTGACCAGTACGGCAATCACGGACAAGGCACTGAGCACATCGCACCAGACCATCGTTCGTTTCGGCCGCCAACGGTCAGCAAACGTTCCCGCGAGAAAAGAAAACAGAAAGATCGGCGCGTATTCCGCGACAGAAATCATGGAAACGGCGAACGGATCGCCTCCGGTATGGTCCATGACATACAGCAGTATGGCAAAATTGCGTACCCATATCCCGATTTGCAAGAACAAGCCCGACAACAAAATCGCCCTGACGTACCGATTTTTAAGCATATTTGACATAAAAAAGCCTCCTTATCCATTTGCGATCTGGACAGGAGGCACAGCATATCATCGTCAAAAAGATATAGAAACCCTCTGCAAAGAAACATCAAAGGCTCTACCATCCATTTGCCAATATGCACACATACTACTCCCATCCAAAAAACGCATCGTCTTATCCGATTGTTTTTGTGGAAACAGGAGTTAGTAAATCATTGGCTTGATGGTCACCCTTTCTTGTAGAGTGTCCCAAGAGTACCACAAAAAGTAACTGCCTGACAAGAAAAAATGTTCCCCTCTTGTCCTGCGCTACGCTTTATCCACAAACGTGATCCGCTCGGCTGCCGGAACGCGCGACTGCGGGCTTGGAATCGCTGCCGGATAGCCGATGTGCAGGTTACCCAGCACTTTTTCTCCCAGAGCAATGCCCATCGCCTCACGAAATTCCGGCTCGTGAATCCAAGGGTAAGTCTCCCAGGTCAGACCGATGCCTTTTTCCCACGCCAGCAAGCTGAAATTGTGGATGACGATGCTGGTGGACGCGAAATCATCCTGACGCTCGATCAGGTTGGGGCTTTCCTTCATAATAACTGTCATCAGCATCGGAATCGCCATGATTTTGTTGTAGAACTTTTCCCCTACTTCTTTCTTTTTGGCAGGGTCCACTTCGCGTTTTTCCTTCATGATCCGCACCGCTTCCGCGATTCTTCTGCGGCCTTCGCCATGCGTCACAATAAAACGCCACGGCTGGGTCATATGGTAGTTAGGCGCCCAGACCGCTGTATCCAACAGTTCGGCCACCAGCGCCGGGTCTACCTCGCGATTTTCAAAACGGTGAATCGAGCGGCGTTCTCTGATCAATTTTGCCAGTTCCATTTTCGTTCCTCCCTTTTTGCTTTCTCTCCCAAAATCAGAGGAGCGCCCCTTGCTCAAAGTGGCGCCCTCCTCCTGACTCTATCCAAATGGACTGCTTTTCTCTATTTTTTGGCTCTGCTAAGCAGATAGAAGAAATACGGCACCCCGATGATCGAGATGACAATGCCAACCGGCAGTTCAACCGGAGTGAATACGGTCTTGGCGATAAAGTCCGCCGCAATCACCATCAACATCCCGATTGTGCCGGATAGCGGCAAAACATGTCTGTGAGCAATACCCGTCAGGCGCTTGGCTATATGCGGAGCCATCAGACCGACAAAACCGATGCTGCCGGAAACGGAAACGCACGCGCTTACGATCCCGATACTGGACAGCAAGAGCCGATTGCGTTCTTTTTCCACCGACACCCCAAGGCTTTTCACCGATTCCTCGTTTAGCTGCATCAAGTCGAGAATATGCCCTTTGCGCAACAAGACAGGAACAAGCAGGATCAACCAGGGGAGCATTCCGGTAATATGCGTCCAGTTGGCGTTCCAGATGCTTCCGGTCAGCCAGACAGTAGCCATTTCAAAATCGTTCGGGTTCATTTTCAGCGACAAGTACAAAGCTACTGCTCCCAGCCCTGATCCGATCGCGATCCCGACCAGGATCAGCCTTTGCGGGTCAAGTGTTCCGTTGCGCCAGGCAAACATGTAAATCAACGCGGCGGCCAACAAGCCCCCGGCCAGACCAAACAGCGGCATTGCCATGATGGAGAACCAACTGGCATCCGTAAACTGTCCCTGGAAGAAAAACATGAATGCTACGACAGACGCACCTGCCCCGGCGTTGATCCCCAAAATCCCCGGATCAGCCAGACCATTGCGGGTAATGCCTTGAATGACAGCACCTGCAACACCCAAGCCATAGCCGACCAACGCTGCAATGACAATCCGCGGCAACCGAAATTCAAAAATAACGAGGTCCTGCTCAGGAGACGACCCGAGCCGCAACAAAGTGCGAACCACATCCATCACGGACATGTCGAACACGCCGTTTGTGATGCTAATGTAAGTTGCCAGTACAATCAGGATTATATTGACTGTCAGAACCAGACGAAATCTGCTTCTGTTATCATGCATGCTTGCCTCCCCCTCTCTTGTAAATCAGATAGAGGAAGAACGGCACACCGATAAATGCGGTGACAACTCCAATTGGCGTCTCAAACGGGCTGTTCATGAAGCGGCTGAAGACGTCAGACAAGCCAAGGAAAACGGCTCCCATCACGCCTGCGCACGGAACAATCCAGCGATAGTCCAGGCCGACCAGGAAACGGGTCATATGGGGAATAATTAGCCCGACAAATCCGATTTTTCCGGCTAATGCTACCGAAATGCCTGTAAGAATAACGACAGCCGTCGTTGCCAGCACTTTGACCAAGACCGTCTTTTGTCCCAGACTGAGCGAGATTTCCTCCCCCAACGACAAAATCGTAATGGACTTGGACAAGAACAGAGCCATGATAATGCCGACGACAGCAAAAGGAACCGCCAGCCAAATCAGCCCCGGTTCAAGCTGATGCAACCGCGCGTTATACCAGAAGCTTACATTTTGCGAGACTTGAAAATAAGAAGCGATAGCCGCAGAGACACCGCTCAAAAACGTTCCCGTAATCGTCCCGATTACCGCCAAAGCGACAGGCGAAAATCCATTGGGCAACAGCCTGGACAATCCGAGTACCATCACAACTGCCAGCGCCGAACCAGCCAACGACATGAAAATCATTGTCGTATTCGACGAAGCAGGCATCAGCACCATGCACAAGGTAATGGCAAAGGCCGAACCGTCGGATACCCCCATAATAGAGGGGGACGCGAGGTAGTTCCTCGTCATCCCCTGCATCAATGCTCCTGATATTGCCAAAAACGCTCCGATCATGAGTGCGCCCAACACTCGTGGCAAACGGGAATGCATAATGATTTGATGATTCACATTCCCTTCGTCAAACTGGAAGAGAGCTTGATAGACGGTGTATGCGTCAATCTGCTTAGCCCCGTACAGAATAGACAACACGATCACTAGCGCAATCGCTACGGGCGAAATCGCAAGTATGAGGATAGGTACTGCTTTTTTTGATTGCATGCGATTAACCTCGCCTACTATTACTTGGCAGACAATTTTTCAACAGCAGCTTTCAGGAAGTGTACTTTACTCCAAGCTGTTCCGCCTTGTGCGAGCGGATCAACCACGTTTACGAATACTTTGCCGTTTTTCACAGCGTTGATGCTCTTCCAGATCGGGTTGTTTTCCAAATCTTCCAGTGCTTTTGGATTGTCTTTGTTCTCATCCGCAGAGAATTGGACGAAAATGTAATCCGGGTTCATTTCGCTGAATTTCTCCAGAGAAACCACTTCTTGTGCCTTCGCTGCTTTTACTTCTGCTGGTGCTGTGAAACCCAATTCAGAGTAGAGGGATGGGTTGAAGAACACTTTTTCCGGATAAATGTTGATACTACCTTGGCGCAAACGGATTGCTACCACTTTCTTGTCTTTCAGGCCCTCACCCAATTGAGTTTTTGCTGCCTCGACTTCTTTTTTGTAGTCGTCGATCACTTTTTGAGCCTCAGCTTGCTTGCCAGTCAATTCACCCAGCAAGAGCAGGTTTGCTTCCCAGTTGGTGGAAATGTGGGAAACCGGGAACGCTGTAGTGATCTTGGTCAATTTCTCAAAAGTTTCAGGCGGGAACTTGCTGCTGCCCAGAATGACTTCTGGTTTCATGGACACGATGCTTTCCAGGTTCAGCTGGATTTTCTCGCCAGTGGATTTTGCTTCTCCGGTAATCGGAGCAAACATCTCAGGGAACTTGCCACCGATGGAAATGGCCCCAACCGGTTTTACGCCGAGCACGAGCGCATCTTCCATGGACTCCATGCTGCCTGTGATAGCGATCCGTTCTACTTTGCTTGGGACAGTGTATTCTTTATCGAGGTATTTGATCGTGCGTGTCTCTTGTTTGGCACCCTCTTCAGCAGGTTTTTCCGCTGTTGTCGTAGTCGCAGCAGGTGTGGTGCTGTTGTTCGTTGCCGTGGAGTTTGCAGCCTGGTTGCCGCCGCACGCAGTCAGTGCAATTGCCAGCATGGCGATGCTAAGACCCAGATATACCTTTTTCATTACTTGAAAAGCCCCTCTCATATGTTTGTATATGATCTTTATTGATAACGATTATCATTCGTGATTATAATGCATCTGCTTATCCGCGACCATGGACGATATCCAGAATCGTCATGGACGATCTCCTGAAAATAGACGCAAGCATTGGTCAAGAACCCGATTATGGGCAAGGGCTGAATACTCTCGCCACGGATCGGAAGTAATCAGGTACGCCCGGTTGTTTCGCACCGCTTTCAAATCCCGCC
Organism: Brevibacillus sp. FSL K6-0770; assembly: GCF_038000275.1. NCBI lineage: Bacteria > Bacillati > Bacillota > Bacilli > Caryophanales > Paenibacillaceae > Brevibacillus > Brevibacillus sp. FSL K6-0770. The sequence continues at coordinate 364,696 of NZ_JBBOBQ010000001.1, read as the reverse complement.
ACTGCGCAGACAGCTTCAACTGTTTGAAGGTTTCCAAAGTCTCGGCTTCCTGGCAAACGAGCATCAGCACCCTGTCAGGATTAAGCGCAGCCACATCGGCAAGCGATACGGTCCGATCGTAAACATCCTCTGTCGTAACAAAAGCCGGCTTCACTTGCAGCCCTTTGTAAAAAACCTCGTTCATGCTGCGATTGCAGTGCACAGTCAGCTCATTTTTGAACACGCGCAAAATGAGAAACGTTTCTTCCTCAAGCGTTTTTCGCAGCCCTTCCCGTCCTCTGGCCATTTTCTCGTCATAGGCAGCCAGCCAGTGTCTGGCCTCCACCGACTCTCCCAAAAAATCGCCGATCATCAGCAACTGCTCTCTCCATCCTCGCGCTTCGTATGGCACGAACAAAGTTGGCGCAATGCGGGCAAGCTGCTCGGTCTCCTGTTCATTGGCCTTATCCAGCGAAATGATTACATCGGGCTTGGCTTCTTGCAGCATTTCGATGTTTGCCTTCCAGTTTTCATTCTGGCGAAACGCGCTCAGGTGGACGGGGATGTCGTTTCGGTAGTTTTGGTAGTAATAGGCCGTCCATTTCGGATGCAGTGGAGCTGCGAACGGCATCATTTTCAATGCCAGCATCTGCCCAATGATCGGGGCGCGATAGGCGGCGATTTTGCGCTGGCGGCTTTTCATATAAAAGGTAGGCGAAACTCCCACCTCTTTTTTGAATTTGCGGCTGAAGTAAAACTCGTCGTTGTATCCTACCTGGTGAGCGATTTCACGCAGCTTTACGTGGGATTGCGCCATGAGCTGCTTCGCCCGGCTAATGCGCAGCTCCGTGACGTAATCCATCGCGGATACACCGTATGTTTTCTTGTACAAATCCACGAAGTATTTCGGGCTGACTTCGGCAATCCGGGCGAGCTGCTCAATCGTGATATTTTGCGAGTAATGCTCTTCCATGTAGGCACGTGCTCGTTCCAGCGCCGTAGCTGAATCTTGTGCCGTGAAATCGACGTTCTTCACGATGTGGTACCACATTTCTTGAAACATGGTCTGGCTGCGAAAACGGTCGATCCCGCCTGCCTGCTGCCATAGCTCTGCAATCGAATCGCAGTACAGCACAAGCTGCCCCGCGGAGCGGACAGATACTTCCCCCATTAATGGAAACTCGTGCTCTTCCCGCAATACGCGAAGACGTCTCCTTCTCTGCTTGGACTCGCTAAACGCGTCGAAGCGCATGACGTACATCTGCAATTCGTCAACCGAGTCTGGATCGATCCCGAACGTGCTCATCGGGGGGCATATATAAATCGCATCCTGACGCAACTGATGCTCGACATTTTCCAATCGCAAACGACCTCTCCCGCCGGTTACGATCAGCAATATGTGTGAATTTGTAAACTGTTGGCGCAGACGTTCATGCTCGTCTCCTTTTATCCAGGCAATATCGCGGAGCTTGAACATGACATCGGCCATCACATGCTCGGTAAACTCCTGGAACATCGCTTGTCTGTCATTCATCTTGGTCACACCTTCAGTCTTGCAGAATATTTCTTCACGGCTCTCTATGTACAAACAAATGGATCGATTGGTTTTTTGATAACAATTCTCATTTCTGTGCTAAAAGTATATCAAACTCATCCATCTCTTCCTATCTTCAATTATTAGCAGCGCCAACAGCGCCAAAAAAGCCCCACCTCCACAAAGCCGGGCTTTCTGACGCTGTATCATGCACCTGCGGGCCTTGTCATACGCTGCCCGCTTCGCTCATGTATTTTACTATTTTGGCGACGTAGTGCTGCGTTTCTTCGGGAGCCAGCAACAGCCACTGTTTGTCCACTTGCTGAGCGGCCATCCGAACGTGGTTTTTCCCCCAGTTGTACGCCCCTAAAGCCATGGGCAGATCGCCTGCAAATTCATGCAACAGCTCCTTGATGTACATGGCTCCGCCTACGATGTTTTGCCACGGATCGTTCCGATCCACGCCCAGCCCTTGCGCTGTCTTCTGCTTGAGCTGCATGATTCCGAACGCTCCTGCTGTACTCATGCCCGCATTTTGGCCGAAATCGGACTCTGCATAGGCGATTCCGTAGAGCAGACACGGATCGAGTTGAAACAGGCGCGCTGCTTTGTCCAGCCACCTTTTCACTCGCCTGCACTGCTCGTCATCTTCTGCGATTCGCTGCGGAATGCGCAAAAACTGGCCGATCTGGATCAGATCAGAGACGAGTCGGTTCGCCTCGCGCAGCCTCTCGATACTTATCCCGTAAGTCTGGGCAATTCCCCACAAACTCTCTCCTGGCTTGACCGCATGCACCGTGTCGCTGCTGCAAATCGGCTGGCCCAGCCGCAAGAACTTTTCTTCTCGCTGCATAGATGCTGTCCTGTCGTTAGCGACAATCCCTTCCTCTACAAGCGTGCGTATGATAGATTGGGCGCGCTGTTCGTACGTATGGGCTTGAACCGTCCGCATCGCCTGTGCCTGAAGTTCCCTTCGCTCGCCGCTTTTTTCCATATAATATGAAAGCAATTCTGCTGTCTGTAGCGGAGACGAAGATGCCAGCATATCATGGCCGGGAGTAAAAATCCGCCTTAAACCGGAAGCTTCGCGCGCGAGCAACAAACTGCCACACGCTGCGGCTTCCAGCATGCGTTGCGAAATATGCTGTTCGGACGATTGCAATTCGATCACGATGTCCGCTTCCTGATAGACCCGTCTTGCTTCCAGAGGACTTGGCTTAGACATCGTCCCGTTCTGCGGAATGCTCCAGCCAAAAAACGGCTGCATCTGCCCCCACTCTTTTCCATAAAAGCGAGCCGGGATGCCCTTCGCAAGCAGAGGCCAGATGAACGTATGCAAAGCGTCAGCGAGCTCATGGCCCCACTGATGCCGATACATATAAGGAAACGGAGAAAATACAACTGCCACAGGTGTGCGCGATTCGTCGGGGGTTGGGCTTTCGCCTGAGCCATACCACTTGGGGTCGTAGCCAACATCCATGTGCGCCGCCCGGATTCCAGCCGCTTCGTAGCTCGGAACACTTTCTGGCGAGACGGTAAAAACAAAATCTGCCTGCATCCGCAAAGCTACAGGCAGTGACCACATATCCAAGAAAGCAGGATCTTGCTCTGCCCAGTAAATCAGAGGTACTCGCGCCTTTTTGGCTTGCTCGCCCGCATACGCTTGCTGCGTGGGAGTCAGCTCTGGCCCCCAGCCTGTCATCATGATGAAATCCGGTTGGAAGCGCTGGAGCAGCGCAGGCAGATTGGACTCCGTCAACAGCCCGGAAATCAGCACTTGATGTCCGGCATCGCAAAAACCGTGCGGCAATCCGTGAAGGAGCGCCTGATTTTTTTCCAGAAACAAAATTCTCATGTGCTCCCTCCGCCGCTTTCGTTTGCTTCGCGGCTGCGCTCCCTGATTTTCAAGTATTGGTCGATGTAAATATCATAGGAAGTAAGCCCGTTCTCCTTCATGATGTGTTCGATCGTCACCCCGTAGGTTTGGGCAATTCTCCAGAGCGTATCTCCCCGGCGGACGTCGTGCACTTCATAGCGTTGCCGGATTCGCTCCGGGTAGGAGATCAGCTCGCCTGGTCCAGTCGCAGTCTCGCTATCGGTGGACAAAATTCCTTGCGCTTGCAGCACCTGCACCATGTAATCTGCGCGGTGTTGATAGGACGCATGGCGAACAGCCCGTCTTCCTTGCTCCTGAATTTGTTTGCGTTCCTCCGGATGCTGCAAATAGTGCTCGATGATTTGCCGCGTCTCGTGAGATGTGGAAGCCGCGAGCAGGTCTTTTCCTGACGTGAACATGCTGCGGACTGCCAGTGTATCCTGTGTAACAAGGAAGCCTCCCGATCCCAAAATCTCATACGTCCGCTGTGTCAGCTGCGTCTCGTAGTTTTGCAGGCCAATGACGATGTCTGCCGAGCTGTACACCTTGTGGGCATCCGGGTAAGACAAATAACCGTGAATCCACTCTTGCGGGATGTCCAGCCCCAGATATGGTTTCATTTTGTCCCAGTCGCGGCCGTAAAAGTCGATGCGCATGTTGGCATGAAGCAGCGGACGAATGAGCGTAAACAGCGACACCAGCCGAAAATGGTCAGCATGCTGCTTGAAGACGTGCGGATACGCATTGGCAACAACGGCGATCGATGTACGATACGCATCCTCTGCCGGAACGGGACAATGAATGCTGGAATGGAATCCAAAATCCATGTGTGCCGCCTTGATCCCTCGTTGTGCGTAATAATCTACCCGCTCGGAGCAAATCGTAAAGACAAAGTCAGGTTGCACCCTTTGAATCAGCGGCATCGTAAAGCTCTCTGTAAACGTAGGGTCTTCTGTCGCCCAGTAAATGAGCGGAACATCCGCCTCATGCACATACCGATTAATCCAGTCCAGTTTGACAGCCGTTTGCTCAGGCCCCCAGCCGATGGCGATCACCAAATCTGGCTGAAACTCCCCGAGCATCTCGGGAATGTTTTGCTCCGTCAACGGCCCTGAAATCATCACATCGTGTCCTGAATCGCGAAATCCGTTTGGCAGCCCGTGAATCCACATGGGGTGGCTTTCCAAGAACAATACTCGCATTTTCTCACCTCGCCGTCCTTCCTTCCTGTTTCCGTTCCCTCAGGTTCCCTTGGCTCGGGCAAATGCCTGCAATTTTCCAAGTGCATACTGAATGAGTTTTTGATTTTGGCAGTCAATTCCGTAAAATAGTGTCCAAAAGCTGATCGTCTTGACGTAAAATGATGTTATGCGGTCAAAAAACACCGGGTCAGTCTCCCTGGTGTAATAGCTCAATACTTTGTGGGCAAAGGCTGCGCCGTACGCCCTGTAAATCCCGACAAAATCGTAGGCGGGGTCTCCTACTCCCATTGCGCCGAAGTCGATAATCCCGTTCAGCCGCCTTTTCTCGAAGTCGTAGAGCAGGTGCTCAGGCTTCAAATCGTTGTGCAACAGCGCCGGCTTGAACGCGAAGTAGTCCGGATTCGCCACAAACGCCTGAAAGGTCTGCCTGGTCCACTGTTGCAGCTCAAGAGGCATATAAGAAAAAGCCTTCCGTTCAATTCGCTTCAGAAGATTTTCGTAAAAAGCTTTGGTCAACGCCGGGTCAATCGCCTTGTCGAACGACTTTTCCAGCGGATAGGAATGCAGCCCGCTCAAAAATCCCCCAATCGCTTTGGCTACTTGCTCTTGTTCCTTGTCAGACAGTCCGCTCATCTCTTCACGAAAAAGCGGCTTCCCGTAAATCATCGGGTATCCGACGTACTTGATGTCGTCTGTCTGCGTGGAGGAATAGACAAACTGGGGAATCGCCACAGGCACCATAGGCCCTAGCAGCGGTAAAATTTGCATCTCCCGGCTGATGATCGCTTTCGCCTCCTCTGTCTTGGGGAAGCGGAAAATCATCTTTTCTCCTACGATGACGACAAAATTGCTCCAGCCTGTATCGTCCACGCGAAATGTTTCGTTTCGCAGCTCCGGATATCGGTCTTGCAGCAGCTTGCGCAAAGGCTCGAGTTGCACACGAAATACGCCCCTTTCCAGACCGCATTCATACTCAATTGATGTATTGTATGACTTGGCTTACGAAAGGCAACGATAAAAAAGCCCCTAATGAAGCCTGCCTAGCAACATTTGGGGTTTTGCCGATAGGTATGTGCTGAATAGAAAAAAATTTTTTAACAATACTCAGCAAATATAGTATAATGGTGATAATGATTTTCATTTTCGTAAAAATTCATACTAGAGAGATTGTTACACATAAATGGCGGGTTGTTTGATCACATCATCACGTTGGAAAGGGAGGATTCTATGGAAAAAGTTTTGGAAGTAAAGGACTTACACGTTTCATTTGACACGTATGCAGGTGAGGTAAAAGCAGTGCGGGGGGTTTCTTTCGACCTGCACAAAGGGGAAACACTGGCTATCGTAGGTGAGTCCGGCTCCGGTAAATCCGTTACGTCTCAAGCACTTATGCGCCTTATTCCTTCTCCTCCGGGCCGTATTCCCAAAGGACAAGTCCTGTTTGAAGGCAGAGACTTGGTTACTTTGACAGAAAAAGAAATGCAGGATGTTCGCGGACGCGACATCTCGATGATTTTCCAAGATCCGATGACGTCGCTCAATCCGACGATGACGATCGGAAACCAAATTATGGAGAGCTTCATCAAACACCAGAAGCTGAGCCGCGCTGAAGCTCGCACACGCGCTGTCGAGCTGCTGGAGCTGGTTGGCATTCCGTTTGCCAAAGAGCGTGTCGATCAATATCCGCACCAATTCTCTGGCGGTATGCGTCAACGGATCGTCATCGCGATCGCGCTGGCCTGCAATCCGAAGCTGATCATTGCGGACGAGCCAACAACCGCGCTGGACGTGTCCATTCAGGCGCAAATTTTGGAGCTGCTGAAAGATATCCAGAAAAAAATGGGTACTTCCATCATCTTCATTACCCACGACCTCGGTGTCGTAGCGAATATGGCTGACCGTGTAGCGGTTATGTACGCTGGAAAAATTGTCGAGATCGGAAATGTCGATGAGATTTTCTACGATCCGAAGCATCCGTATACATGGGGGCTGCTTGGCTCCATGCCTAACCTCGATACGAGCGACGAAGAGCTGATGTCCATTCCTGGCTCCCCGCCAGACATGTTCAAACCTCCTGTCGGCGATGCGTTCGCAGCACGCAACCCGTATGCGCTGCAAGTCGATCTGGAATTTGAGCCACCGATGTTCAAAATCTCGGAGACGCACTATGCTGCAACCTGGTTGTTGCATGAGATGGCTCCGCAAATCGATCCTCCTGCATCCGCAGTGAGACGCAAAACAGACAGCGACGAAAAGAAAGTCGAAGCGCAACGCCCGCAAGCAGCGAAATCGTATGACCAGCGCGAAAAGCTTGTAGAGGTCAAAGACCTGAAACAGCATTTCGACCTTGGCGGCGGCCATATTTTGAAAGCGGTTGACGGAATCAATTTTGACATCTACAAAGGCGAGATTTTCGGACTGGTAGGAGAATCCGGGTGTGGCAAGTCCACAACTGGCCGCACCATCCTCCGCCTGTACGATGCGACAGACGGCGAAGTGCTGTTCAAAGGCAAAAGTGTTCACGGCAAAAAAACAGGCGAAGAGAAGAAATGGCTGAACCGCAAAATCCAGATGATTTTCCAGGACCCGTATTCGTCTCTGAATCCTCGCCTGACGGTATCCGATATTATTGCAGAAGGTCTGGATATTCACAAACTGGCTACCAAAGAGCAGCGCATCGCGAAAGTACACGAGCTGCTGGAAACAGTCGGTCTGAACCGCGAACACGCCAATCGCTATCCGCATGAGTTCAGCGGCGGACAACGCCAACGCATCGGAATTGCCCGCGCTTTGGCTGTCGATCCCGAGTTCATTATCGCGGACGAGCCGATCTCTGCTCTGGACGTATCCATTCAGGCTCAGGTTATCAACCTGCTCAAACGTCTGCAAAAAGAAAAGGGCCTGACCTATTTGTTCATCGCCCATGACCTGTCGATGGTGAAATACATCAGTGACCGGATCGGCGTGATGTATCGCGGCAAAATCGTTGAGCTGGCGGAGAGCAACCGCTTGTACGAAAACCCGATTCACCCGTATACCAAGTCTCTGCTTTCGGCCATCCCTCTGCCAGACCCGGATTACGAGCGCAACCGCAAACGGATTGTTTTCGACGATCAGGAATACTTGCAGAACCAGACCGAAGAAAGAGTGCTGCGGGAAATCGAGCCAGGCCACTATGTCGCTTGCACGCAAAAAGAATTTGAGCGTTACGGCGGCGGCGTCCTGGTCTAAACGAGAACAAGCCTGCACCAACAAACGAAAAAGGGAGACGAGCCTTGATGGCTCTCTCCCTTTTCTTTTTGCCGTTCAGCGCATTACGGTTTCATTCTGAGCAAGCGCATGCTGTTTAAAATCACGATCAAGGCAGCGCCTGTATCGCTCAGTACAGCCAGCCACAAGGTCAACCAGCCCGGGAAAATCAGCACGAGTGCAACCAGCTTCACCACGATGGAGAACCAGATGTTTTGCTTGATGATCACAAGCGCTTTGCGACTGATTCTCACCGTATGCGGCAGCTTTTCCAGATTGTCGGCCATCAGCACGATATCTGCCGTTTCCATCGCGGTATCCGTGCCTGCCCCGCCCATAGCGATACCCAAGTCGGCGGTTGCCAGCGCAGGGGCGTCGTTGATTCCGTCGCCGACCATGGCGACGACTTTGCCCTCTTGTTGCAGCTTTTTCACTGCTTCGACCTTGTCCTGCGGAAGCAGCTCGGCAAAATAGCGATCGACTCCCGTCTGGGCCGCTACCTTTTTCGCTGTCCCGGCATTGTCGCCTGTCAGCATGATGATTTCGCTGATTCCGGCTGCTTTTATTTGACTGATCGCGCCAACCGTAATCTCGCGAATCGCATCCGCTACGGCGATCATGCCGAGCAGTTCGTGCTTCGTGCCAACCACAATTAGTGTGTTGCCTTCGACTTGCAAGGAAGCGATTTGTTCCTTCCAAGGACTCATGTCAATCCCCAGCTCTTCGAAAAGCGCCGGCTTCCCTGCGTAATAAACCACACCATCTACCGTCGCCTGCACGCCTTTTCCTACCAGCGCCTGATAATCGTCGCCCGCTCGTGCGGCTATCTGCTTTTGCTTGGCGTAAGCGACAATCGCCTGGGCAATCGGGTGGTTGGAGCGCTCTTCCATCGTCCGGGCAATGGCAAGGATGACGTCCTCCGCCTCTCCCACTGCCACCACCTGAGTCACGCGCGGCTTGCCTTCTGTCAGCGTGCCTGTTTTGTCAAAAGCAATCGCTTCAATCGCTCCTGCCTTCTCCAAAAAAGTCCCGCCTTTAATCAGCACGCCATTTCTGGCGGCATTCCCGATCGCGGAAACAATGGCAACTGGCGTCGAGATAACCAACGCGCAAGGGCAGGCAACCACAAGCAGCTCCAATGCCTTGTAAAACCATTCTCCCCATGTGCCAAAGCCAAACAGCGGAGGAAACACAATCACGAGCAAGGCGAGAATCAGCACAATCGGCGTGTACATGGCGGCAAACTTGTCGACAAACGCCTGCGTGGGAGCTTTTTTCTCCTGGGCCTCTTCCACCAGATGGATGATCCGCGCAATCGCTGTATCTGCGACGAGCTTCGTCACTTTGATTTCCAATGCGCCGCTTTCGTTCACGCTGCCTGCAAATACGGCGTCGCCAGCCTGTTTGTCGACGGGAATGGACTCCCCTGTAATCGGAGCCTGGTTCACGCTGGAATGACCCGCCAATATATCGCCGTCGAGCGGAATTTTCTCTCCCGGCTTGACCACGATCACATCGCCTACGCCAATCTCTTCTACGGACATCCGGGTCAGCGTCTCGCCTTTTTTCACCCACGCTTCCGGCGGAGCGAGATCCATCAAATTGCGGATCGAGTCGCGCGTTTTTTCGATCGACTTCGTTTGCAGCAAATTGCCGATTGAGAACAACCAGACAACCGTTGCCCCTTCCAGCCACTCTCCGATCAGAGCAGCCCCGATCGCAGCAACTGACATCAGTACGTTCATGTCCAGCGACTTGCTTTTGATCGCGTAAAAAGCACTGCGCGCCGGACGATAGCCGCCGCTAATAATGGCGAGTGCGTAAAGAATCGTGCTGACCAATGCGTCCAAGCTGGTCAAGGAGCTTGCGAAGCCAAGCGCCAGAAAAACTCCGGAAAGAGTCGTGAGCAGCGTGCCCGCCTGATCTTTTTTGACCGCCTCACCAGACGTTCTGCGCTCCAGCCGCTGGGCGCTGTACCCCGCCTTGGCGACTTCCCTGATCACCGCGTCATCCTGCAAACCGTCAGAGACAAGCTGCATTTTTCCGGTTGAAAAATTAACACTGACATCCTTCACCGCTGGAAGTGTCCGCATGTGCCTTTCCAGCGACTTGGCGCACGAGCTGCAATCCATGCCGTGCACACTGTAGACAATCGCCTTTCCGGACAGAGCGGCCGTACCGTCAGAGGCAACGGCAGCCGCAGACTCCAGCACTGTGAGCGTTTTTTTGCCATGGGTATGTTCTGAGCTGCAATGGTGCCCGCTGCAGCACCCGTCATGTTTTTGTTCATTTGCCATATGCTCTCACCTATTTCCCAAGCATCTATTTTCCCCAACTCATCTGAATATATCCAACAAACATTCAAACAAACATTTAATTATTATATTATCGGATACCAGTTCCTGGTTCAAGATTCAATTTAGAGTTTTTCGCCTATTTATTTGACAAATTCAGGAACGGGAGATGATGAAGGGCTTCGGTGTGGCGGGGAAATGCTGAGTGGTGGATTGAAGGCTTGCTTGGGGAGCTGCTTGATCGAAAAAGCTTGCTTGGGGTAATGCTTTGTAGATTGCGTCATCGGTACTTCAGGTGAGGCGAGGAAAGAGACGAATCGCTGTAGCTTCTTGGGATACCCTCTGTGGGCTTAGACTGCACGGCTCCGGGGAAAAGCGAAACCGCGTCAAAAGCAGCCGCTCACAGATGCAGATTCACGTTGACGCTTAAAACCGTGTTTCGCTTTTTCCTCGGAACCTCGGTCGGTATCCCAAAGAGCCTTCGCGGATTTCGTCTCTTTCCTCGTCAGGAGCTGGTTGTGGTCATCGGGGGTTTCAAGGAAAAATGTCAAATACGAAAAGCTTGATTGGGTTGACCTTCGTAGTCTGCGTCATCGGTACTTTAGGTGTGGCGAGGAAAGAGACGAATCGCTGTAGCTTCTTGGGATACCCGCTGGGGGGCTGGACTGCACGGCTCCGGGGAAAAAGCGAAACCGCGTCAAAAGCAGAGGACTCAAAGAAGCAGACGCACGTTGACGCTTAAAACCGTGTTTCGCTTTTTCCTCGGAACCTCGGTCGGTATCCCAAAGAGCTTTCGCGGATTTCGTCTCTTTCCTCGTCAGGAGCTGGTTGTGGTCATCGGGGGTTTCAAGGAAAATGCCAAATGCGAAAAAGCCTACTTCGGTAGCGCTTTGCAGTTTGCTTCATCGACACTTTTCCTGTGGCGAGGAAAGAGACGAATCGCTGTAGCTTCTTGGGATACCCGCTGGGGGCTGGACTGCACGGCTCCGGGGAAAAAGCGAAACCGCGTCAAAAGCAGAGGACTCAAAGAAGCAGACGCACGTTGACGCTTAAAACCGTGTTTCGCTTTTTCCTCGGAACCTCGGTCGGTATCCCAAAGAGCTTTCGCGGATTTCGTCTCTTTCCTCGTCAGGAGCTGGTTGTGGTCGGCGCGAGTTTCAAGGAAAAATGCCAATGCAAAAGGGCTGACATTTTGTAGTCTGCGTCACCGATACTTTAGGCGGTGGTGATCAAGGGTTTCAAAAAAGCACAGAAACATGATTAAAAGTCTTCTTCAAGACGGTCACTTCATGCAACCCGTTCATGAAAAAACTTACTCAATTTCTGCTCTGGATTTTCCGCCCTTGAGCAACCTCCAAAAAACAATCTCCGACTAAAGCTTACCGTCGGCCGAGGAAACAGGAGAAACAAGCGAAAGGGCTTTGGGACTCCTTCCGAGACGGAGGTGAAAAAGGAAAACACGCCTTTAAGCGGCAACGTGCGTCCGCTTCTTCGATCTCGCTGCTTTTGACGCGGTTTTCCTTTTTCGCCGGAGACGGGCAGTCCACGCTTCCCCGCTAGAGGTCCAAGTCCCTACAGCGGTTTCTCCTGTTTCCTCCCTCCACCACAGCCGCGATCAACAACCGTACTTAGCCCCCAGACACTAAATAAAAAAAGCTCCCCACAATGACGGAGAGCCTTTCTTCGCTACTTCATCTGCTTTTGGGAGACAGCGACGGGAGTTGTTTGCCAACGTTCGCCGCAATCGAGACAAACGCATTTGACTACTTTTTTCCTTTCCAGATACATCCTGACCGCAAACAGGATAAACGCACCCATCAAGCCGAGAAACAAGAAAATAACAGGCGTGCCTTGTACCGATATGCCAATGAGGGCAAGGACGATCAGCACCGCTGCGTAAATCACAACATACAGCCGACGGTTGATCGCTTCCGTATAGTCGACTTTTTTGGAATGACACTTGGTACACTTTTGTTGGAAACTCATCGTTCTCTCTCCCTGTTTTATGCTCTTTTCGTAAAGAGTGTTGCGTTACGAAAAGCCCGTGAGTTGACAGGCATCATCACCATGCCTATCTTGGCATGCATTCAACGGCAACAAACGTTCCCTATAGAGAACTACCCTTATTCTGCCAATCCTTTACGGCCAATGTCAATAACAACATCTTTGCAAAAAGAGTATACACAAAAAAAGGGAGAGACACCACCAAGACTCCCGCGACATAGCGATCTGCCCGGTAGCAGCGCCCTATTCAGCCTCTGTCACCGAGTAACAGGCAACCCACGCCTTCTCCATTCGTCAAAGCCGCCGCTCAGATTTTGCACTTGTAAAAAGCCGTTTGCTTTCAGCAAGCTCACCCCGATCGCCGACCTTCTGCCGCTCTTGCACTGCACCAGTATTGGCTTGTCACGCGGCAAGTCCTGCATGCGCTGCGGCAAATAGCCGAGCATGATGTGCTTCGCGCCCGGGATCTGCCCCTCTGCCAGCTCTTTTTCGTAACGAACGTCAATCACGTATAGCTCCCCCGCCCGAACCTGCTCTTCCACCGCTTCTGGCGTGACTTCCTGATACTGCTCAAAAGCAACAGACTGTTCTGCAAGCTGTTCTCCCCTGCCAAGCTCCATCGTGCCCTTTACCTGATCCAGCCCGATCGACTGCAAATCGTGCAAAACGGCGGGAACAAGCTGCGTCTCGGCCAGCACAAAAATCGGGCGCTCGTAATCGAGCAGCCACCCAGCCCACGTAGGGAACGACTTGTCGCAGGGCAGATTGATAGTGCCCGGCACATGCTTTTGGGCGAACGCTTCTGCCGGACGGACGTCTATGACTACTCCCTGCTGCTTCCATTCTTCCAGCACGCCAATGGAAGCTTCCGCCTGCACAGGTGCCGCTATCGCTTGCAGCGGTTGTGGCCCGACTTTGTTCAGATGTTTCATCATCGCAAAGTATGTAGGAGGCTCAGGCTGGCCCTGGAGCAATTGCTGCACAAACTCCTCTTCACGCTCATGCTGCAACGCCCAGTTCGTACGTTTTTCATAGCCAACCGTCGAAGACTGCACAGCCCCGATCGCTTTGCCGCACGCACTGCCTGCCCCATGCCCCGGCCACACTTGCAAATAGTCAGGAAGCTGCTTGAACCGCTGTAACGAGTGAAACATCTTTCTCGCCATTTCGTCAGCCGAGCCGCTTACGTTAGCCGCCTTTTCCAGCAAATCGGGACGCCCAATGTCACCGACAAACACAAAATCGCCCGTAAAAATGCCCATCGGTTCCGTGTCCGGCCAGCCTCTGTCTGTCAAAAGCAGGGCAATATGCTCTGGCGTATGCCCCGGTGTATGCAGGACTTCGAACGTCAGATGACCGATACGGAATGTTTCCCCGTCGCGCAGCAAGCGGTGCTCGTACTGGGCTGCATACTGATACTTCCAGTCCGGCCCGCCTTCGTCTGACAAATACAGCGTCGCTCCCAATCTTTCCCCGATTTCCCTTACTCCCGAGAGGAAATCGGCATGAATATGGGTTTCCGTCGCAGCGACAATCTTCAGTCCATTTGCTTTCGCTGCCTGTACATATGGCTCAATATGGCGCGCCGGATCAATCACGATCGCTTCCCCTGTTGCCTGGCAGCCTACCAAATAAGATGCCTGGGCGAGTTTTTCATCGTAAAAATATTTAAGCAGCATGAAAATCAGCCTCCTGTCTTTTATCAAGCAGCCATCCGCTCGCGTAGTCCTACAACTTTCCCGGAAGCATGCCGTGCCAGTACATCCGCGGGAGCAGCTCTTTTTTCAGCCAATACATGCTTAACCGTTCCTTGGATTGGTCAAAAGGGAATGTCTCGCGCGGATTCAGCTCGTAATCAAATTCAGCCAGGATCAATTTGCCGTAACCAGTGACGAGCGGGCACGATGTATAGCCGTCGTATCGCTCGGTCATCGGTTTTCCTTCAAGGAGCGACAAGACGTTTTGCACGACGACTGGTGCTTGCTTGCGAATCGCCGCCCCTGTTTTGGAGGTAGGCAAGTTGGTGCAATCGCCTATGCCAAAGATGTTGGGGAAGCGAGCATGCTGCAGGGTGAACGGATCGACATCGACCCAGCCGTCAGCAGCAGCGAGCGGACTGTGCTTGATAAAATCCGGCGCACTCATCGGCGGCACGACATGGATCATCTCGTACGGCATGGCTACTTGCGCTTTTGTGTCCAGGTTCTCGAAAATGGCTTGCTTTTTATCCGCGACGATTTCTACGAGATTATGCTTGAAGATCGTCTCAATCTGTTTTCTTTCAATGACTTTTTGCAAGGCTTTCGCGTATTTTTTCACACCGAAAATAGCCGCTGCGCCGGAGACAAAACGCACGGTCGAGCGGGAGCGCACCTTTGTTTTGCGAAAGGAATCGTCAGCGAGGTACATGATTTTCTGCGGTGCTCCGCCGCATTTCACAGGAGTGTTCGGGTTGGTAAACAGCGCGTTGCCTCCCTGAAAATGGCGAATTTGCTCCCACGTGCTCTCGACGTAGTCATACGAGTAATTGCTGCACACCCCATGCTTGCCGATGCTTTCCTTCAGTCCCTTTACCTTACCCCAATCAATCTGGATGCCAGCGGCGACAACCAGAAAATCATAATGCACAGCTGTTCCCGACGCTGTCATGACGGTATTGTTTTGGGGCAAAAATTTGGTGACGGCATCCTGTACCCAGACCGCTCCTTTGGGAATCACGGAGGCTTCGTCGCGCTCCGTCGACTCCCGGCTGACGACACCCGCACCTGCCAGTGTCCACAACGGCTGATAATAGTGCTTGCTTGCAGGATCAATGATGGCGATCTGGCCGATTAACGCGCGTGATTGGCGCAGCAGACGCGCCGCAACCGATATGCCTGCACTGCCTCCGCCTACAATCACCAGCTTGTAACGTGTCCTTTGCGTTGCTTCCATCACGCTCACCCCTCCTTGTATTGAATGAGAAACAACCCTTCGCCTATTCATATGGCAAGAGACAAGCCAAGTTGCTCGATCAAGCAAAAAACGATGCTGCCAAACTTTTGCATCCAAAAATACGGGGCTGCCCCCTGATCAGTGCGCCGCTATCTTTTCTCTTTTCATGTGAATGTCTATAATAGTAGGACATTGTAGTGGGCAAGAGGTGATTATAACGATGGACGACATCTGTGAAATTCAATGTTACGACGAAGAAAAGGTCAGTCGCTTGAAGCCGCACGCTGGCGAATCATTAGGGGTAGCGAAAATATTCAAAGCGCTGGCGGACGACACCCGGGCGAAAATCATTCATATTCTGTCCATGGAAGACGAGCTTTGCGTCTGCGACGTGGCAGCCATCATCGGCAGTTCCATCGCCAACACCTCACATCATTTGCGGCTTCTTCGCAATATGGGGTTGGCCAAGTACCGCAAGGAAGGCAAGCTCGTCTTTTACTCGCTCGACGATGACCATGTGCGCCACTTGATCCTCGCGGGCGTAGAGCACGCAAAAGAACAGAAAGCGAATGTCCGAGCTACCTGATGGCTCGGTTTTTTATTTTTCCATGCGCCTGTTGCGCATGCGCAAAGAGTTCAGCACTACCGACAGCGAACTGAACGCCATGGCGATGCCCGCAAGCCACGGAGCCAAAAAGCCAAGCATCGTCGCCGGGATGGCAATGGCATTGTAAAAAAACGCCCAAAACAAGTTTTGCCGAATATTTTTCATCGCCATTTGGCTGAGCCTGATGGCGTGGACAACGCCGCGTACCTCTCCGTGCATGATGATGACATCTGCCGAGTCTTTGGAAATGTCGGCTCCGGTGCCCAAGGCAATGCCGACACTGGCTGCGGACAGGGCTGGCGCATCGTTGATCCCGTCGCCGACCATGGCGACTTTTTTCCCTTTTGCTTGCAACTCCCAGATCAACTCCGCTTTTTGCGCAGGCAGCACCCCGGCGTACACTTGCCCGATGCTGGCCTGTCTTGCCACGCTTGCCGCCGTATGCGGATTGTCTCCGGTAATCATGATGATTTCCTTGCCCATTTTTCTCAGTTGGGCGACTGCTTTTTTCGCGTCTCGCTTCAATTGATCCGACAGCACCACGTATCCAGCCAAACGCCCGTCAATGCCGACCAGCAGCACCATTTTTCCTTCCGCCCCGTGAAGCTCCACCTGACTTTGCAAAGGGGCGATGTCCATGTTTTTTCGGGTCAGCAGCTTGGAAGATCCGACTACAACCGTATGGCCTTCCACAGTCGCCTCGATCCCATAGCCGGGAAGGGATGCGAAGGACGTAGCTGCCGGAATGGACAAGCCTTGTTTTTTGGCATGAGCCACGATGGTTGCCGCCAACGGATGCTCAGAGGTCAACTCCGCCCCGGCCACCAGACGCAAAAACGCCGCCTCGCTCCATCCGCGTGTATTAATCCCGACGACCTGATGAGTCCCTCGGGTCAATGTTCCCGTTTTGTCAAACACAACCGTATCGACCTTTTGCAGCACTTCCAAAAATTTTCCCTGCTTGAACAAAATGCCCATCTGTGCCGCCCGCCCAGACACCACCAGGATCGACATGGGCGTAGCCAGACCGAGTGCGCACGGGCAAGCGATGATCAGGACAGCGATCGCCTTTTCCAGCGCGCCGCCCAAATCTTGCGCGGTAAAGACGTAGTACCAGGCAACAAAAGTGATCACGGCAATCGCGATGATAATCGGCACGAACACGTCCGTGATTTCATCCGCCACTCTCTGGATCGGGGCTTTGGACAGCTGCGCTTCCTCCACAGTGCGAATCACTTGCGTCAGCGCGGTATCCTCGCCTACTTTTGTCGCTTTTACCTTGAGCCAGCCGCTCTGGTTCAACGTGGCGCCGATTACGGAATGGCCGCCCCATTTTTCCACAGGCAGACTCTCTCCGGTAAACATCGACTGATCGACGCTCGCGTGCCCTTCCAGCACGATTCCGTCTGTCGGAATCCGCTCGCCTGGCTTGACGATGAAAATATCGCCCGTTGCCAGCTCTGCTACCGGAACAGCCCGCACCTCATCGCCGCGCAGGACATGCGCCATCGTCGGTTGAAGCTGGTGAAGCTGTCCGATGGCATTTTTCGTCCGGTCTTTCGCCATCGCCTCCAAATATTTGCCCAGGAGCAGAAACGTAAAAATGACGGCGCAAGACTCGTAGTAAACCGTCAGACCGTGACTCTCCTGCCCGATGGTCGTAAACGTCAAATAGTGACTGTACAAAAAGGCGGTCGAGGTGCTCAGCACAACCAGCACGTCCATATTGGCGGAACGGTTTTTCAACGCGTTCCACGCCCCGATGTAAAACGACTGCCCGATAAACAGCTGGATCGGCAGCGTCAGTGCAAACTGAAACAGCGGCAGAAGAAACAAGCTCGGCACCCAGATGAATGACAGGACGGAAAAGTGCGCCGCCATCGCCCACAAAAGCGGGATCGTCAAAATAGCCGAGAAAATAAACCGCCGAAGCAGCAGCTTTTTTTCCTCCTGAAGCTCTGCTTGCTTCAAACTCGCGGAAAAACCGAGCTGTTCAATCTTGGTCATGATCTCCTGATCGTTGGTTTGCGCAGGATCAAAGGCTACCCGAGCCTTGTTGGTCGTCAGATTGACGTGGACTTCCTGGACGCCCTGAACTTTTCGCAGCCGCTTTTCAATCCGGTTGGCGCACGCTGCACAAGTCATCCCTGTGACCTGATACGTTTGGTTGATGGTCATGAAAAACTCCCCTTCAGCTTCCGTACATGCCCTCATGTCCAACCTATGCGGCAGGACAATTCAGTAGAAGATGAAGTATGAATGGCAACTGTCATGAATACGATAGGGAAGCTTGTAACTCATGGGAAAGTGGTGAGAATGCTGCGAAAATCCGGATTCTTTCGGCTGTCGTCCCTGCTGTTGTCCGTTCTCCTTGCACTCGTTGGCTGCGCTTCTGCGGATCATGCTGAACACGCCAGCACTGCTCTCGCACAAAAAACAGATACGCCAATGCTTGCGGAGCTGTCCATCCCGTTGCAGGTCGAGCTTGATCCGGCTCCGGCGAAAAACGTGAAAGAAAACACGCTGCGCATTACCGTGCCAGCCGAGCATGCAGCCAAGCTGGCCAAAGCAAAAGTCTCCGTGTCCCTGACCATGCCCAATATGGACCACGGCGCTATCGTCTTTGAAGCGACGCAGGAAAAAGCAGGCGAATACGTCGCGCAAATCGTGCCGACCATGCTGGGAGAATGGCTGGCTACGATTACTTTCGAGATGGACGGCACAGCCATGAGCACAGCGTATTCTTTTGAAGTGGAGCCATAATAGTTAAAAGCATCGTAATGACTACCACAGCCACGGATTGACGGTGGGAATCCAGCCGTTGATGGTCATTCCCCGCAAGACGGACAATATCCCGATGCAGAGCGCAAGAGCGTTGCCCATGACCATCACCTTGGAGCGAAATGCTTTCGACAAAACCAGTGAAAACAACGCGATTGCCACGAGCGCGGGCAAAGTGCCCAAGCCAAACACGCCCAAGGTCGTCATCCCTTGCAGGACGCTGCCAGTAGCGGCGGCTTTCATGTGCATCGTATACGTCAGTCCGCAGGGCAAAAAGCCCAGCAGCAGTCCGCTTGCCAGCACAGGCACTGTTCCCTGCCGCTCTTTTTGCAATTGCAACAGCTTTTGCGCGGCGGGGAGTTTGAGCGGACTGTATTTGTCCAAAGGCAGCGCCACTTTTTTGACGACCCAGAGAATGATCAACAGCCCTCCGGCGATATTGGCAATTCCCTGCAATCCGACTACGACTCCTGCCGCATTCACAAACGATCCGACAAAGCCCATAAATGCGCCTACGGCCATGTAAGTCACAATTCGCCCCGCATTGTATGCCAGGATCGTTTGCGCAAGCGACGCTTTGGATTGAAGCGTCATGGTGGACATGATCCCGCCGCACATCCCGATGCAGTGAGGAGCGCTGAGCAAGCCTGTCACAAAGACGAGCCAGTAGTCGTACAGTCCAGCATTCATCCCGCAGCCCCTCTTTTTCCATTATTTTCACGCTCATGCAATGACGCATCCTTTTCCTAACGTAATGGCTGCGGCTAGTATTTATGACTTCGCGGCAAATGAAAACGCCCCCGGCTTGTCTTACTTGCGGGGGCGTTCCTGGGCTGGCAAAGTGACCTTGATAGTCGTGCCGACTCCTGTTTGGCTGTCGATTTCGATGCTGCCTTTTGCAACCTGGACAATTTTCTGGACGATGGCTAAACCGAGTCCGCTGCCTGTCGCTTCCCGATTGCGGGACTTGTCGCCTTTGTAAAAGCGCTCGAAAATGTGATGGCGCTCCTCCTCCGAAATGCCGATCCCTGTATCGCGGATGATGACGGCGATGTCGGGCGATTGCCGAATCGAGACAAAGATGGTGCCATGCGGCGGAGTAAACTTGATGCTGTTGGACAGCAAATTGATCCATACTTGATTGAACAGCTGCTTGTCTGCGGTGACGAGTGTGTCCGGCAGTTCCAGCTCTAGCTCCAGCTTTTTCTGCTGCCATTGGCGTTCCAGCAGCAGTACGACTTGTCGCAACTGCTCGTCCAGCCGATATTCGCTCGGCTCGTACAAGCCCGTTTCCTTGTCCAGCGAAGCGAGCGTCAAAAGCTGTTTGCTCAGTAAGGAGAGTCGCCTGCTCTCTTCTTCGATAATCGCCAAATACTCCGCCTTTCGCGCCTCTGGCATGCCACCGCTGCGGATCGCCTGGGAAAATCCCTGGATGGAAGCAAGCGGAGACTGGATTTCGTGCGAGACGTTGGAAACAAACTCTTGGCGCATGTCATCGAGCTGCTTCAACGATTCTGTCATCTGCGCAAAGTTGGCCGCCAGCTCCCCGATTTCGTCTCGGCGCGAGATGTCGAGCTGGATTTCGTACTCGCCTTCCGCCAGCTTTTTCGTCGCCTGGCTCAGTTTTTGGATCGGCCGAACCAAATAGCGGGTGAATATCAGAATAAACATCAAGCTGAGCAAAAACATGGCGGCAAGCAGCACGGCAAACATCACATGGACCTCGCCAAACTGCTGCTCGATGCTGGGCCGCACAAACAAGGCGTATTTCCGTCCTTCTGCTTCCAGCGGCAAACCGATGCTGTTTTTCAGCGTATTTTCAAAAAATCCGGTAACGAACAATCCGTGTTGTTCTTCGGCGATTCCTCTGTACGTTTCCCCGGCAAGCACCTTTTGCACGATCTGCGGCTCAATCTGCTGGTCGCGGAAAGGCGCTCCAAACGTTTGGACTTGTCCGTTCTCGTCTACGAGATACAGCTGAAAATTGAGATTGGCTACATGGGTCATAAAGGCTGGCAAGTCCATACTGGCGGCATTATGCTCGTACAAATCGATGATCTGCTGGCCGATCCGGGTAATTTTTTGTTCATTGTACGTGCGCATGTTGCGCTGGTAATATTCGTTGGCAAGGAGAAAACCGAGCGTCCCGCTGATGATGACGATCGCGACAAACATGAGCACGACCCGAAAGTAGAGGGATCTCATCCGCCGCGCACCTCCAGCTTGTAGCCGAGGCCGCGAACAGTGCAAATGACAAAGTCATCGGTCTTGTCCGTAAATTTTTCCCGCAGCCGTTTGATGTGCACATCGATCGTGCGGCTGTCGCTCTCGTTATCTCCTCCCCACACCAAATCCAGCAGTTGATCCCGCGTAAAAGTCCGGTCGGGAAAACTGGCGAGCTGGGCGAGCAGTTCAAACTCCTTGAGAGGGAGATGCATGACTTCGTCTTTGATTTTTACAACGTGGCTCATCCGGTCGATGACGGTATCATGCATGACAATGACCTGCTTGCTGACCATCTGGTAGCGGCGCAGCAAGGCCCTGATCCGATACAGCAATTCCGTCGGCTCGAACGGCTTGGTGAGGTAGTCGTCCGTTCCGGCCAAAAATCCTTTTTCCTTGTCCCTCACTTCGCCTTTTGCCGTCAGCATGATGACGGGAATATCGTAGTATTCGCGGATCTCCTTGCACAGCTCCCAGCCGTTTTTCCCCGGCATCATCACATCGACGATCGCCAACTGAACTTTTTCCTGCTCAAGCAAAACGGATGCCTGGCTCCCATCTGCGGCAGCCAGCACGCGGTATCCTTCTTTTTCCAAATAAAATCTCAGCAGTTCACGAATGTGCGCATCGTCATCTGCGACCAAGATCGTCATTTTCATCAGGCTTCTCCCCTTGCCGTGTCTATCTCAAGGCTGATGATCTGATTATAACGGGTAGCATCTCCCGCGATGCAGTCCCTTACGCAATTTTTCCGGTTCAGTTCCGTTGCGGAAAAAGGGACGCAAGGTTGCTTTCGTCAGTATAGTTAGGGAATATGAACGGCAGATGAACAAAAAGCCATCGCTGCCTAAGCAACAATGGCCTTCCATTCTTATTGGTTAAACGTCTCTGCAAACCAGTTGGCGGAAGCGTCCACTTCCATCCTGGTCAGCTGATGACCGTATGACTCCCAGTGCAAAGTCACTTCGGCCCCAGCCGCTGCCAACAGCTGCTTCAGCTCCTCCGACTCCTCGGGAGAGCAAATCGGGTCGTTCGTTCCCGCCCCGATGAACACCGGGATGCCGCTCATGTCAGGCAGGGGAATCCCGCGCCTTGGCACCATCGGATGATACAGCACCGCCCCGCGCAACGAATTGGCGTAATGGAACAGCAAGCTTCCGGCAATGTTCGCTCCGTTGGAATATCCGACTGCGACGATATTCTCCCTGTCCAACTGGTAATTGACCGCTGCCTGATTCAAAAATTCATGCAGCTCCTCCGTGCGGAACACCAAATCTTCCTCATCGAACACACCCTCTGCCAGGCGACGGAAAAACCGGGGCATGCCGTTTTCCAGGACGTTGCCTCTGACGCTGAGAATAGAAGCGCCGGGATGAATCAGCTCAGCCAGCGGCACGAGATCGTTTTCGTCTCCCCCTGTTCCATGCAACAGCAACAGAGTGGGGGCTGCGAGATCGCTTCCTTTTCGAAAAATGTGTTTCATTCCTTGTCCTCCGCAAGCACGCGCACGGCAATCGGCGGCAGTCCCTGCTCGATCTCGGCGCGATGTGGTTCATACCATTCGGGCAGCATCAGCTTTTCACCGAGCGACTCGAATGGCTCGTCTCGTTCAAAGCCTGGCGGGTCAGTGGCAATCTCAAACAAAATCTCGCCTGGCTCGCGGAAATAGATGGCGTGGAAATACTGCCGATCAATAATATCGGTAGGATGGAAGCCGGACTGCGCCACTCGCGATTGCCACAAGCGGTGATCCTGGTCATCCTTGGCACGCCAAGCGATATGGTGCACAGTTCCTGCTCCGCCTGCGCCTCTCGGCATTGGCTCGGCGTTGACATCAATGATATTGCCCAGGTCGCCGGGTGCCTGGAAGCGGACAAGCCCGTTTTCTTCGCCGACTCGGGTCAGGCCCATCAGCTTTTCCAACACTTCCATCGTGTGCTTCGGCGCAACGCTGTACAGAATCGCCCCACCGAACCCTTTGATTGCCTTGTCAGCGGGAATACCTCCAAACGTCCACTGGCTCGCGGGGCCGCCTTCGCGCTCGACAATCTCCAGTTGCAAACCGTCCTTGTCGGCAAATTGCAGATAGATTTCCTGGAAGCGCTCTATGCGGCGGTATTCCACCTGGAACTTGTCGAGACGCTTTTCCCAAAAATCGAGCGAGCCGACAGGAACGAGAAAAGTAGTGTAGCCGACTTGTCCACCGCCTATGCGGCCATGTCGCGCCGTTTCCCACGGGAAGAAAGTGATCGCCGTTCCGGGACTGCCCACCTCGTTGCCGAAGTACAGATGGTACACTTCGGGGGCATCGAAGTTGATCGTTTTTTTGACCAGTCGCAGACCGAGAATGCCTGCGTAAAAATCAACGTTATCCTGTGCATTTTTGACAAAGGCTGTAATATGATGAATACCTGCTGTTTGTTGAGACATAGCTGATGACCTCCTTCGTATATTTTTGCTTCTATTTCTCGATTATTCGGCCTGGAATGTGTTGTAGCTGACGAACTCCCCTACCGGCTTGCGGTACCCTCTCACGCGTTGGCTCGCTGTATCTTCTTTTCCGATCGTAATCATCATCGTCGGCACATAACGATCCGGAATGCGCAAAATATCGCGGACTGCTTCCGGATCAAAGCCGATCATCGGGCACGTGTCCCAGCCCTTGTCTTTGGCGGCAAGCATGAAGAGCATGGCCGACAGGCTCGCATTGCGAATCGCTTCATCCCGTTTGAACTGATCTCCACCAGCTTCGTAGAAGGAATGGACAGACGATACAGTTTGATCGTATTCGCGCTGATCCATGACTCCCAAATGCAGCAGCCCCTCGTGGATTGGCCCCACATTTTTGTACGCCTCCAGATCGCCGAGCACCAAGATGACAGCGGACGCAGTTTTTACCTTATATTGTCTCTGTGCTGCTTCATATACTCGTTCCTTTGTCTCTGGCTCGGTCACGATCACATAGTGCGCGTGCTGGAGATTAAAAGCGGATGGGGCAAATTTGACGAGCGACATGATCTCCTCAAGTTCAGCTGTCGTAATAGATTCAGTAGGGATAAATTTATTGGCAGATCTCCGGTTTTTCACTAATGCAGTAAACTCGCTCATTTTGATTTCCTCCTCGACATCACCGAATGGTGTGTGCCATTATCATCATTTTTAAAAATCTTTAATTTAAGATATTAACACAAAAAACAACTTGCCTATTGCCCTTGAGGATACTGACTGCAACAAACTTGATTGGTAGAGAAGCTGATGAGCGCGTGCAGTAAATATCTTTAATTTGAGATAATTATAGAGCCAGCATGACTCGTTGTCAACCTTTCGGGCCAGAAGAAAGTTTTTCTCCCGGCCCTGCTTCATCTATCGGGGCAATTCGCTTACAGAAACCTGCAAATCCGCTTCTTTTGGCAGCCATGCCTGCATTTGTTCCCATTTAAACAACTGTTCAATATGGTACACGCCTTGCGGAAAATCTTCCGAGTAGAGTGTTTTAGCTGCAAATGCGGCCACTTTTGCCGTCATATATGACTGGTCGCGCCCTTGCAATTGACACGTCGCCATTGCCGCGCGATTGCCCGCTTTTCCCCGTGCCTCGATCTTGATGGCAAATAGATCGTCTCCCCATTTCCAGCGCAAAAACGATTCCACGACGGCTTTCCGCACGGCTGGTCTTTTAAGCAGTCGGCAAATTCCGCTGCGGCGAAACGCAGCCACTGCTCTCGTCACCCACTCCTGATCAAAACAAAGCCGTGTGGAGACTGACGCTACACCGAGCGTTCCGGCGAGTGTCTGCTGATCGGAAAAAGGGAAGCGGTACGCTTTCTTTTTCCCCAGTTTTGCTCCGAAATCGACCAGTTTGCCGTCTGTCATGCTCTCTACGCTCACCCGGCGATGATCTTGCGTCACATCATAGCGCGTGCACAGATGGTCTACGGTCCATTCCATCGCCGCCTTGCCGTGCCGATCTCCCAAACCGAGCATGATGAAAATATCCAGCTCCGTCACTTCTTCCAGCAAACGATGCGCATGGGCTGCGAGCAGATTCGTCAAGCCCGGCGCAAGTCCGATACTGAGCACGGCAGTTCCTGTAACCTCCGCTTGGGAACGCCTGCCCCATTGCTCCAGGCGGGTCAAAAAGGCACCGGATGCAGACACATCGATGTAGTGCGTTCCGCTCAAAAGGCACTGCTCGGCGAATGCCGTATCATGCTGGTCCAGACACATCACCACCAGCTTTACTTCCGCAAGCAGCTCCTGCTCTGGCGGCTGTCGAAGATCGAACGCGAGAGGGCGCACTTTCCCCGCTGTTTCCCGGCAAAAAGCCTCGGCCTTTTCCATGCTGCGCCCGGCGGCATACACCTGGCCTGGATACAGCTCCCCGAGTTCCTTGCAGATCGTTGCCCCTACATGTCCGTAACCGCCCACCACCAGGATTTTTTGTTTTTTCATGCGCCTCGTCCTCTCTTCTGTAAAAGCTTCTCGGCCCTGCCCCCTGCGTGGACTGGAACGATTGAAGCCTGGCATCCGTCTGGTCCCTATCCGTTTGCTCGCTTTTTCCGGTCGTTGCTACGGGTCGCATACCCCCAGATGCACAGGCAGCATAAGCTGAGCCAGCCGCCCATGATAAACACGGTTTTGTACGCTTCCAAATCTGGTTGCGCCCCTGCTGTTTGTCCGTTCATCATCCCCAGGCCAAGTGCCGCGCCTGTCACCAGTCCTGCGTTTCGGGTGAGCGCGATCATGCCCCCGACTGCCCCGGCATGCTCCAGCGGAACGTGCTTCATGATGTAACTGTTGTTTGGCGAGGCGATCAACCCCATCCCGGCGCCCACCAGCGCAATCGCTGCGATCAGTTCAACCGCGGACATGTGCCCAAGCCATACTCCCAGAGCGGCCAGTCCTGCTCCCATGCTCCCCAGTCCGGCCAGTACAACGGCTTGAGCCTGATAACGGTCGGCGGCCCAGCCCCCAAGCGGCCCCGTCAATGCCAGCAGCAGAGGGTACGCTGTGAGCAGATAGCCAGCTGACAGAGAAGACATTTTCGCATAATCAAGCAGGTAGAACGGCATAACGACCAAAACCAGGTTGGCCAACACGAACGAAGCAAAACTGATCAAAAGCCCTGTCGAGACAGCAGGAAGCCGAAAAACCGCGACAGGCAAAAACGGCTCTGCCTGATGGCGTCCTCGCCAGATCAACAGCCAGAGCACGACGACGGCAAGGCCGTAAAGCATGATTTGCCGCGCCGATAGCCAGCCCCATTCATTTCCGCCAGAAATCGCAAAAATCAGGGAACTGGCTGCAATCGTGAACAAGCCCGAGCCAAAAACATCGATTGATTTCGCCTGTTTTTTCGGCAAGTGAACAGGAATGTAGCGAAACGCAAGCACAGTCGCTACAACCGCTACCGGAACATGCGCGAGAAACAGCCATTCCCAGCTCCATGCAGAAGCGATAAATCCGCCGGCAATCGGGCCAGTCATCCCGCCGAGCGCTACAGCCGTGCTCATGATCCCAAGTGCTCTCCCACGCACTTCCTTTGGCAGCAGCAGTGTAATCAGAGCGATATTCGTAGCCTGAAACATCGCCGCACCGACGGCTTGCACGACCCGCAGGACAAGCAGTGTGGCAATCGTCGTCGAACATGCGACGAGAACCGAGCTGATGGTAAAGAGCAAAAAGCCGTAGTTGTGAAGCATCCGGTGGCCGTATCGGTCACCGAGCTTGCCCATGACGGGAAGCAGCGAAGCGATGACGAGCAAATATCCGGTCGTAATCCATTGGGCCACTCCCAACTCCGTCTGAAACAGTTGCGTAAAAGAAGGCAGCGACACGTTGACGACTCCTGCCGTGAAATGCGACAAAAAAGCTCCAAGGCAGATCGCTGTCATCATGAAAAAGCGCTTTTTCGCATTCATAAGCGTCTGAAGCTGCACGCCTGTTTGCATCATCATCACCTGCTACTTTTGACCGCGAACCAGGCATTGATCAGATAAGAACCGAAGTAGCGCGAGCTGTGCTCGAACCCAGCCTCTTCCATCAGCTCTTGCACTTGGCAGGCTGGGATCGGATCAGATTCTTGGCCCATGGAGGCAGCAAAGCGCTCCCACTCGGCAAGCGAAATGCCGTTGTCGGTCATATGCGTGCGCCAGGCTTGCATTTGCATGGCAAACGCCTGCGACTGCGGATCGCCAGCAATGGCTGCGAGACAAAACGGGGCACCTGGCTTCAGCCGTGCCGCAATCTGCTGCAACAGCTCTCTTTTTGCGGCAAGACCTTTGACAAAATGAAGCACGAGCAGACATGTCGCCGCATCGTAGACTGTCTGTTCCGGCAGCACGTCGACCGTTCCTTCGTGCAAAACCGTACGCGCAGCCAAGTCCGCGCCAGCCGTTCTGTGCCGGGCGCGTTCGAGCATTTGCACCGATGGATCAATACCTGTAAACGTCCAATGCTCATGTTTTGCTCCCAGCGTCACGATTTCCTGACCGCCGCCAGCGCCTACAACAAGGATGTGCTTCTGCTCTCCGGTTTGCGGCAGCTTTGCTCCCAGCAGGCGCTCCGTCATTTCGTACAAGTAGGCGTACCCGGGAATTTTCAGCGCGATTGTCTGCTCATATTTCGCTACTTCTGGATGGTGCCAGCTTAAAGGCCGCTGTTTTTCTGTCATCTGTCTCTCTCCCGTCTTTTCCTGTCGTCAATTGCCAAAGCCTTAGCTGATCTGCTTGCGAGAAGTACGTGCCGCCATGTTGCTCCACCGAAGCTGCCGTTACATCAGCCAAAATGTGCGTTGGTCTGCCTCCCAGCACAACAATGCGCGTTCCGAGAGCGAGCGCTTCGTCCAGATCGTGTGTCACGAGCAAAACGGTCGGCTGCTCGCTTTCCCACAGCTTCCTGAACAACTGGTGCATGCCAGCTCGTGTAGCAGCGTCCAGACTTTGAAAAGGCTCATCCATAAACAACAGTCCAGGCCGCGCGGCAAAAGCGCGAACGACCGACACGCGCTGCCGCATCCCGCCGCTCAACTGGTCAGGGTATGCGTGCAGCACCGCACTCAAATCAGCAGCATCCAGCATGGCAAGCACCCGCTCTTGTTCTTGCTCTTGCCATTGCTCCAATACCCACAGGACGTTTTCCAGCACCGTCTTCTCAGGCAGAAGGCGCGGTTCCTGAAAAACGTAGCCCAGCCGTTCCCCTTCATCGCGCGAAATGACTCCCTGCGCAGGCCGGATCAGCCCGGCAGCCATTTTCAGCAGAGTCGTTTTGCCAATCCCCGATGTTCCCATCAGGCACGTCACTTGACCTTTGGCTGCCTCCAGCGAAAAGTTATCGAAAAGCAGCCGGCCAGCTCCATATTTCAACGAGATTCCTGTAAATCGCATGCGGCGCTCCCCCTCCTTTCGCGCGGCCGGGTGATTTTGCGCACGAGCACTTCCAAAGCCATCCCCAACAAGGCAACGAGCAATGTCCAGGCCATCACTTCTTCCGTTTTCAAGTAAATGCGCGCTGTGTTCATCGAAGCTCCGATTCCCGTCTGTCCGCTGATCAGCTCCGCCATGACGATCGTTTTCCAGCCCATGCCGACGCTGACGGTAAGCGCAGCCGACCAGAACGGAGCGAGCGCTGGCAAAATAATATCCACGAGCTGCTTGCGGCGATTGACCGAAAAGACGCGCGCCATCTCCAGCAGCTCCTTGGGCAATTGCCGCACGCCCTGCAAGGAATTGAAAAAGAAGAGCGGAAACAGGGCGAGTGCCACGACGAAAATTTGCGCCCCGCCATTCACCCCGAGCCAGAGAATGGCAAGCAGCATCCAGGAAACGGGGGGAACTGCCTGCAACACGGAAACGGCCGGGCTAACCAGCTTGAACACCAGCTCTTGTGCGCCTGCGAAGACGCCAAGCCCGGTTCCAAGCAAAAAAGCGATACCGAAGCCCGCTGCGAGCCTGAGAAACGAGTAGAGCAATGGCTCCATCAGGCGGCCTTTTTCGTATAAGCCAATCAACGTCTGCAAGCTCTCCCACGGCCCCGGCAAAATGACAGGAGGATACACGCGGGACAGCCCCTCCCAAGTCAAAAGCAACAGCAAGTACGTAAGGCCGCTCGGCCAGTTGTTACGAGCCGTAGTAAAAATCGGCATCTGGCACTGATCCTCCAATCGAATCGGGAGCGATTTGCAACAGAACGCCCAGGTAACGCTCCACTTCCGGTTTGGCTGTCTGCGCGTCCTTATAAAGCAGCGTAATTTTGGGCAGAGCAGAAGCCAGCACCGCCTCTGGCATGCCAAACTCTTCTGCCGCGATTTTCAATGTCTCGCCCGCTTGCTGGTTGACCTGCCGGACAGCCTCCTGATACGACTGTTCGAAGCGGGCGATATCCGCTGCATGCGTTTTGGCCCAGTCGCGATTGACGAAAACGGCCGTTTGCGGCAAGTCTTGTCCGAACTCAGCCTGCCACTCTTTTTGAAAATCGACGACTTCGCTCACTTTCCCTTTTGTTTTCATCCGCAAGCCACTCAGTACAGGCTCAGGCAACACAGCGTGCTTGATTGTGCCCGCCGCCAGTTGCTGCATGATGTCCGGAATTACGCCGTAGGCCAGGTTCACTTTGCCTTGCAGTCCTTTTTTGGCAAGCAGATGTTGCGTCAAAATATCGGGCGGCCCGCTTTGCCCCGGGATATAGACCGTCTCGTTGCTCAATTGCGAAAGCTCGCGCACGTTTGGGTCAAGCGAAATCAAATACATCGAGCCGTACGTGTTGACGTGAAGCAGCTGGATCGGCATTCCCTTTGCGTACAGATTGGCCCCGACATTGATCGGAGCAGCGTACAATGGCGCTTCATTGCCCTGTATGCCAGCCAGCAGTTGCTCTATGGAATCCCATTTGGCTATTTGGAACGTACCGTCTGCCTCTGTCTTTTCCATATAGACGGCAGGAATCAGAGACGGTGCCTTGGGCGTAAGCAGCGTGATCGCGGCAGGGCTGGCAGCAGGACCCGGCTGCTCGGCTATGTTAGTTGCCGTGTTCGTTGTGGCGCAACCAGTCAAAAGAATCAGCGCAGCCAGACTGCTTGCAAACATGCGGGTAGCGTGGCGGTAAATGGATTTCATAGCAACTCTCCAACTCCTCGTTGACTTTTGGCATCTCTTCATTAAGAATTATTCTCAATTATAGAGATGCACGATAGGAGCACCATCCCACAAATATGGGATTTTTCTGCGAATCCACTGAATCTACACGCACAGGAGAGCACAGATGAATGCAAAATGGGAAGCAAGCAAACGAAAACTGCTGACTCTGGCAAAGCGGCATTCCTCTTCTCAGGACTACCGGACGGCGCTTTTGCAGGAGCTGCGGGAGTTCGTGCCTTTTGACGGGGCGTGCTGCACGGCGGTAGACCCGCAGACGCTTCTGTCTACAGGGGCCATAACCGAGGACGGGATTGAGGCGATTCATCACGGGATTTTTGAATATGAGTACCTGCGTGAAGACTTCAATCGGTACGATCAGTTGAGCCAGTCAGCAGAAGCGGTCGCCACGCTTCATCAGGCAACCGGAGGCGAGCTTGTGCGCAGCGCGCGTTACCGCCATGTCCTGTTCCCTGCCGGATTTGCCGATGAACTGCGTGCGGCGCTCAAGTACGATGGAGCTTGCTGGGGATTTTTAACGTTGTTTCGCTTTCAGGGGCGGCCTTTTTTTAGCGAGGAAGAGCGCGAGTGGATGGCGGAGCTGGCACCGTTGATCGCCTACCAGCTGCGAAAAACGAGCCTGTCCCTGCCTGCCGAGGAGACTTCCTGGATGGAGGAAGAGACGGGGATTTTGCTCATGTCTGATCAATTGGCGATCCAATCGGCCAACACGACCGCAGACAGATGGCTTTCGCTTTTGCGCAAGTGGGAGTCGATCGATCGCCGCACCTTGCCGCGACCAGTGCGCGCTGTCTGCTCCCGGGCGTTGGCGCAATTGAACGAGTCTGACCCGAAAGCGTCCATGGCAAAAGTGTGCATCCGCATGCCTGATGGCCCTTATGTCGCGATTCAGGCAAGTCCGCTGCACGGCCAGGACGGAGCTGTCCATCTGGCGGTTTTGTTCAGCCCGGCCAAGCCAGCCGATATTCTTCCGATTGTGTGCGAGGCTTACGGATTGTCCGAGCGTGAAAAACAGCTGCTCGCTCTGATCGTGCGCGGCTTCTCTACCAAAGAGCTTGCGCACAGGCTGCACATCTCTGCCTACACGGTGCAGGATCATTTGAAGTCGATTTTTGTGAAAACAGGCGTATCCAGCAGACGCGAGTTGATCTGGCAGCTGTTTTCGAGATTCGGCGTGGAGGCAAGCGAAGGGAAATGAAAAGCAGCCTGGTCGCACCACTATTCCGGTGCAATCAGGCTGCTTTGTTGTTGCGATCATGTCATCTGATAAATCTGGATCAGGTTCCCGCACGTATCGTTCAAAACGGCGAGGATCACGTTTCCAGCCTCGGTCGGAGGCGTCTTGAAAACTACGCCGAGCTGAGTCAAGCGCTCGTACTCTTTGTTGACGTCACTCACTTCAAACGCCGTCGCAGGGATGTTTTGCTCAAAAATCGCTTTTTGGTAGGTCGATGCAGCCGGATTTCCGTTCGGCTCCAGAAGCAACTGTACACCGTCCGGCTCTTCCGGAGACACCACTGTCAGCCACTTGGCCCCTCCCATCGGAATGTCCATTTTGGTCACGAAACCGAGTATCTCCGTATAAAACTTTTGCGCCTTTTCCTGATCGTCTACAAAAACACTCGCCAAACTGATTCGCATAAGGAACCTCCTGATTACTTTTCAGCCTATTTCGCTAGTGTACCCCCGATGGGCTGCTTTCCTACCTACCTGTCTTTGGGCAAGGCAAGATGAAAAATCCATTCCTCGCCATACACGACAAAAGCTCGCTGCTCGGCATTCGCTTGCGAGACCGCAACGACGTCAACTGGCAGCGAAGTATAAATAGCCTGCTCTTCCGGCAAGCAATAAGCGGCGATAGCAGGAAAGTCGTCTTGCTCATACGGTCTGATCCAAAATCCATTCGCTACAGTCATGGAAGCTCCCTTCTATTCCTGGCACGCCTCTCTCAGCTTCTGATCGAGCACCTGAAAGACGCTTGCCAGCTTTTCTGCGGGAACGTTCGCATAGCGATCGCCTATGCTCACTTCGTAGTAGCTGGAATGCTCGTCTACCTTCCGCGCATAATGGGAGATTCCTACGCCTGTCTCCTCGCAAATGGAAAGAAGAATTTGCTCGAAACGCTCTTTGGGCAAACGGACATGCACATGGAACATGTTTGATACAGGTACGGCAGGGATGGTGGTGACACCGTGGCATTGGTTGTATCTGCTGGCGAGGTCTTTGGCCTGCTCGTAATACTCGCCGAACTTGCCCTTTCTCGCTTCAAAGTTGGCTTCGGCAGTCAAAATGTACGGATACAAGCTGATCAGATCGCCGCCATGGCGCCTTTTCCAGATCACGGCCTCTTTCGTGAAAGTCTCGTCTCCGGCCAAAATCGCTCCGGCGATGCCGCCGACTCCTTTGTACATCGAGATATAGACACTATCGAACAACGCGCATACTTCCTCGGCCGTTTTCTGATAGTATGGCAAAATTTCCAGAAGCCTTGCTCCATCCAGATGCAAGCGGATGCCTTTTTCCTTGCAGTGGCGCGAGATTGCTTGCAGCTCCTCGTAGGACGGCAGTTGTCCGCCGATTTCACGCTGCGGGAGTTCCAATAGCAGGCAGGAAATCTCCTCCGTCATGCCGAGGACATCGTCCAGCGTAATTACCCGGTGTTTGTCCGCAAGCAGCACCGCGTCGATGCCGTGGAGCTTGCGCAGCCCTTCCTCTTCATGAATCTCCAGATGGCAAAGCGGATGGTACGCCACCCGGTTGATGCCTTTTTCCTCGGACCAGATGCGCATGGCGATTTGCTGTGCCATCGTACCGCTCGGGAAAAAGACGGCGGATTCTTTTCCCAAATATTTTGCCATTTTATGCTGAAAATTCTCGATGACCGCTCCCGTTCCGTACACATCCGCCTGGAGGTCGCCATCCAGCTCCTGAAAAACAAGCTGCAATTGGCGGATATCTCTCTTGCTGTGCCCAGCTAACTGATAGGTCGTCTGATTGAATGCTTGCAGCAACGTTTTCTGATCTTCCATGTCGACAGGTCCCCTTTTTCCAGCTGAGTAGGCTGCGATTGTTTGCATGCGGCTTTGCCATGCCCCTTTATCCAAGATACCATATCTTTTTCGCAGCCTTCTCAAAATTATTGCTTCAAGTGCAATTGACGGTATTCGCTGGGGGTGCTCCCTGTCGTCTTTTTGAACAGCGTAATGAAGTACGGCGTGTTTGGCATGCCGACCTCCGTGGAAATCGCGGCGATTGACTTGTTTGATTGAGCCAAAAGCTCTTTTGCCTTGTCCAGCCGTTTCTGCTGAATGTATTCCACAGGCGTCATTTCCTTGATTCGCTTGAACGTGCGATGCAAATGGTAGGGGCTGCCGTGGCACATGTCTGCCAGATGGGCCAAGCTCAGCTTTTCGGTGTAGTGAGAGTCGATATATTGCGTCATTTGTGCGACCCACTCGCGATCCGGCAGGCGCTGACCCGTCGGCTTGCACCTTTTGCACGGGCGAAACTCCTCGCGAATCGCCTCGCTCGCCTGTTCAAATATCCGCACATTTCCCCATCTCGGCGGCTTCGACTTGCACGATGGGCGACAAAAAATGCCCGTCGTCTTCACCGCGTAAAAAAACTGCTGATCATAGGTCGCATCGTTATTGATGATGGCTTGCCATCGCTCCTCAGTAATCCCAAGCTCCATGTTGCCCACCTCCACCGTCAGTATACCCCCAAGCGAACCGCTTCGTGCTCTGTTGTAAATAAAATAGCAAGATAACGAAATGACAGTCCAGCTTTTCTTGCGATACAACTAAGAGAGTGCCAAAAGGAGGCTGTTTGATGATGAATACAAACAAACGAATATATACGGAATTGCCACGCCAATGTCTACCTGCCAACGCTTGGGTCGATAATAAGAAGGAACTGATCCTGCATACCGAACAACCTTTTTCATTTTCCCAAAACCTCCATTACTTGTCGCGCAGCAACAACGAGTGCCTGTACCAGATTGAAGGAGATCGGCTGTACAAAGCGATTCCTGTTGACGGCGACATCCCTGTCGTAGAAATTCGCGCCGACGATGACGGGCAGCTGTCTGTTCGTTTTCTCGGAGACGCTCCGCCGCCAAATGTACGCGCCCAAGTAGCGCAGTACGTTTACGACTGGTTTGATCTGGGAACCAATCTGACAAAGTTTTACGACCTGGCCCAAAACGATGCCTTGTTAAAAAACGCTGTCGCTTCTTACTACGGGCTGAAAAATATGGGCATCCCCGACCTGTTTGAAGCGATGAGCTGGGGGATTATCGGACAGCAAATCAACCTGACGTATGCCTATACGTTGAAAAGACGTCTCGTGGAAAGCTTCGGGCAACGGGTCGAGCACGCAGGGCGAACTTTTTGGGTGCATCCTGCGCCGCAAGTGATCGCCGAACTTACCGTGCAAGACCTGGAAGCGCTGCGGATGACCACGAAAAAGTGCGAGTATTTGATCGGTGTTGCACAACTCATCGTTGAAGGGAAACTATCGAAAGAGCTATTATGGGACGGAGGAGATTGTAAAAAGGCGGAGAAAAAGCTGATCAGCATTCGCGGGATTGGTCCGTGGACAGCCAACTATGTCCTCATGCGCTGTCTGAGGATGCCGTCTGCTTTTCCGATCGACGATGTCGGCCTGCACAATGCCATCAAATATGTTCAGGGTACGGAGACAAAACCGACCAAAGCCGAAATTCTGGCGCTGTCCAGCAGTTGGACAGGCTGGGAGTCTTACGCCACCTTTTACTTATGGCGTTTTCTCTACTAACCAAAGGAGGTTTCACTCGCATGCTGAAAATAGGCTCGCACGTTTCCTTCTCCGGCAAAGGTCTGCTCAATGCCGCAGAAGAAGCCGCCACCTACGGCTCTAGCACGTTCATGATTTATACGGGAGCGCCGCAAAATACAAGACGCAAACCGATCGAAGACCAATACATTGAAGAAGGCAAAGCTGTCATGGCCAAAGAGGGCGTCGAGGAAATTGTCGTGCACGCCCCTTACATTATCAATCTCGGCTCCTATAAAGAAGACACGTTTGAACTGGCTGTCCGCTTTTTGCAAGAAGAAATTCGCCGGACTGACTACATCGGCGTCAAAAACATCGTGCTCCATCCCGGCGCCTATACCGACAAGGACGCGGAGTACGGCATTGCCAGAATCGCCGAGGGCTTGAATGAAGTTCTCGCCGGCGTGAAAGACACTGACGTCAAGATCGCGCTGGAAACCATGGCCGGAAAAGGAACCGAGATCGGACGCAGCTTCGAAGAACTCGCCGCGATCATCGAAAAAGTCGAAGACAACAGCAAGCTCGCCGTCTGCATGGATACGTGCCACATTCACGATGCGGGCTACGATATCGTCAACGATTTTGACGGTGTGCTGGAGCAGTTTGACCGCACCATCGGCCTGGACCGCCTGAGTGTCGTTCACCTGAACGACAGCAAAAACTTCCGCGGCGCCGGAAAAGACCGCCATGCGCCAATCGGTGCCGGGCTGATCGGCTTTGACGCGATGAACTACATCGTCAATCACGACAAAATCCGCCACCTGCCGCTCGTTCTGGAAACACCGTGGATCGGAAAAGAAAAAGGCAAGGAGCGCCCGATGTACAAAGCCGAGATCGCCCTGCTGCGCGGCGAGATCGAACAGCGCTTCGGCGACGAATTTATGGATCACGTGGAGCGGCTGGACTATTTCTTCCGCAAGCAAGATGTGACCAGACGCGAATATGTCGTCGGCATCTGGGATCTGTTGAAAAACGACGCGAAAGCCAAAAAAGCGGACGGTCGCGAGCCGATGGAACGACTGTACGACATGGCGCACGAAGCACGCTTGTTCCCGGAGCTTTCCGAGGAAGAGCTGAATCAACGCCTGACCGCCTGGTTTGCCATCCCGAAATTCTCGTAAGCCAGGCCGCATGAATCTCTCTGGCAGATTCGACCTGAACAGCGGTGCAGCCAAAGAAAAAACGTACTTGCTTCTCGGAAGTGACGGTCGGTTGTATCGAAGCCAAACTCCGGGTACAATCGGTGGCTATCGGCGGAAAAAAATATACGGACGGCTGGACTGCCCCTCCGCTCTGCGTGCCATCGCACGGGGAGGATATGTAGCCCATCGCGTATTTTTCGCTGACGAAAAGACCGCTGTCGCTGCGGGCTATCGGCCCTGTGCAGTTTGCCTGCCTGACAAATACGCCTTGTGGAAAGCGGACCGCTCCCTATAAACTGCTGGAAGCGACATGCGACCGCTGTGTATTCATGCATTTCCTACAGCTACAGTAAATCCTACACGCCAAAAAGCTGGCCCGTGCCGATGACGGAAGCCAGCTTTTGGGCTTTTTGCTTTCTTCGCTGCTTTACTCGTTCACGCTGCCAGACACGCCATTTTTGTGCAAAAGGGGAACAGGCGGAATGACTCGGAAATACGGGACGCTCGTGACGATGGAGATACCCGCTTCCCGCAACACGGCTGCCATCTCTTCCGCTTCCTGCGCCGGGATGTCGCCCAAGGCAAAAGCATGACTGATCGCAACTCGCCCCTGCAAACCAGCCTCCGTGGTCATGGCTGCCAGCCGCTTCATGGTGAACGTGCCGAGATGACCGTGGTCGTGCAAATGCAAATCGATACCCGCCCCCGCTTCGACAGCCAAATCGACCATCTGATAGAGCGACTCTTCAATGTCCTGATCGACTGTCGCCGGGTCCACGCCGCCGACGTGTGTCGCGCCTTGCCGCAGCGCTTCCCTGACGAGTCCTTTCGCCTTGGTGCGCAACAGCCCGTGCTGCGGGAACGCGACGATTTCGTGCGTCAGCCGATCCGCATACGTCGCAAGCGCGGCCTGAACCTGCTCCAGATTGGAGATTCCTACTTCCGGATAAATGTCTACATGAGTACGCACATGGGTGGAGCCGTATGACAGCAGGACAGCAAGGAAGTTTTCCGCTCGTTCCTTGGTGGACGTCGCAATCCCCGGCAAAATCCGCTTTTCGATCTCGCAGCGCTCGATCACGTTTGCGGCCGGGATCACTGCCCGCCATTCCTCGCCCAACAAAGTCTTGTCCAGGTGGACGTGCTTTTCCAGCAAGGTCGGCATAGCCAACAGCCCTCTGGCGTCTTCCCGCTCGATGCTATCCTCGCTCAGCTCGTCAGCAGCAGACACGATCCGGGCGTTACTTGCGATTCTCAGCGCACAACTGATAGCCCCAGCCCCAGACGGTCGTAATCATCCCCGCCGCTTCCGGGGAGCGCTGGGACAGCTTTTTTCTGATTTTCCGCACGTGGGCGTCAACCGTGCGGGAATCCCGCTCGGTTTCGTCATTCCAGACGTTTTGCAGCAAATCTTCCCGCGAAAACGTCTCATTGGGATGCAGCGCTAGAAAATACAGCAGCTCAAACTCTTTGGGAGCCAGTCCCACTGTTTTTCCGCTGACCGTGACCCGATGAGCCAGCGGTTCGATCAAAAGGTCGGGATAGGAGATCGCCACAGGAGAGCCGCTGCTTTTTTTGCCTGTTTCTTGCAGACTGGCAGTCCGATGCAGGATGGCCTTGATTCTGTATACAAGCTCGTGCGGGCTGAACGGCTTGACGACATAATCATCCGCTCCCGCCTCAAAACCTCGCAAGCGGTCAGCCTGCTCCCCTCTGGCCGATACGATGACAATCGGCACCGGATCTGTTTCGCGCAGACGCAAGCACAGCTCGATCCCGTCCATACCGGGCATCATGAGATCGAGTATGATGAGGTCATAATCGATCTGTTTGACCAGTTTCAACGCTGCAAATCCGTCCTCTGCCTCATCCACGACATATCCCGCATTTTCCAGATACATGCGCAAAATACGCCTGATTCGTTCCTCGTCGTCCACGATCAAGATTGTAGCAGGATGATCTCCCATGACGCCGCTCCCTCCTCGCTTTTGCAACTGCTCCCTACGCTCCCAAAAATCGCTTGGCCGCAGGAATGCGCCTGATGACAAGCAAATCGACAAGCAGCACGGCAACCAGGGAAATGCCCACCAGCGGGAAAAACAGTCCAAACGCAATGATGATGGCTGCGACGCCTTTCATCAGCTTGTAGTTTTTCGGCAAAGCTGGCGCTCCCAGCTTGCCAGCCGGCTTGCGTTTCCACCACATGATCAGCCCGGTAAGCGAGATGCCTACCAAGCCGAGGCAAGTCAATGCCGCCAAAAGCTGGTTCGGCCAGCCGAAAAAGCGCCCCTCATGCAAAGCGATGCCGATTTCGATTGCTTTTGCCATTGTCCCGTAATCGGCAAAACGCAAGTCAGCGAGCACCTTGCCGCTGTATTGATCGATGTGCAGCGTCGCGTTATCTACCGGAGATTTCGGGAAAACCGACACGGTATAGACGCCTTTTTCTCCTTCGGGCAGATTGATCGTATATCCGGCAGGGACTTTGCGCTCAGTAGCAATGTTGACTACTTGTTCCAACGGCAATGTTTGTACTCCGCCTTTTTGAGCGGATTCCGGCACGGGCATGTTTTCGGCAGCCCACGATACTTCGGCAACAGCCTTTGTCGGGATCACTGACTCTGGTACGCTACCC
This sequence comes from Brevibacillus sp. FSL K6-0770, assembly GCF_038000275.1. Classification (NCBI taxonomy): domain Bacteria; kingdom Bacillati; phylum Bacillota; class Bacilli; order Caryophanales; family Paenibacillaceae; genus Brevibacillus; species Brevibacillus sp. FSL K6-0770. The sequence goes on along the minus strand of NZ_JBBOBQ010000001.1, from coordinate 326,269 downwards.
CACAGTTGGTCGGGGTAGCCGGATTGTGCGGAAGTGGCTGCCTTGTTGACGTAATCGCCCCAGACGCCAGACCACGGCAAGCCTGTCATGATCAGTACAGCGGTAAACAAAGAGAGCCAGAAAGCGGGCACAGCATGCAAATCCCGCCAGAAAATGCGTTTTCCTTTCGTGAATCTCGGGATCAGTGTTCCGTACAGCGATTTTGTGTTGCGCGGCCACCACAGATAGACTCCGGTTACGAGTAAAATCATTCCCCAACAGGCTGACAGCTCGATAATCCGGTCGCCTGTTTTCCCTGCCATCAGCTCGCCGTGAAGCTTTTTCATGACTTGCATGAGCTTGTTCTGATCATCCAGCTCGCCGACGATTTTGCCGTCAAACGGGCTGACGAAGACAGTTTTGCTGACCTTGTGTTCGACAATGCCGACCTCGGCTGTTCGTGTCGGCTCATCAGACGGACGGTAGCGTGTGATGACGGCTTCCGGATAAGCCTGTCTTACTGCCTCAACTTGCATCGTCGGCGATATAGCCGTATGTCCCGCCGCGACATAGTAAAGGTCCTTGTACATCCACGCTTCAATCTGCGGCTTGTACAAATAAATTCCGCCAGTAATCGCTAACAAAATAAGAAAAGGAGCAAAAATAATTCCTGCGTAAAAATGCCACCGCCAGATCGCCACATACAAGCGTTTTTCCTTTTGTGGCTCCTCTGTTGCTTCTTGCTGATACGTTTGCGGCATCGCCATATACCCGCGTTCCCCCTCGTACTGATGATTTTACGAAATTGAGTATATGACGATTGCCCGTTTCGCTACATGACTCAACCTGGCTATTTTGGGCATGAATATGTGTCGGAAGATTGACAAGTTTCAGTTCCCGCTTCCCAAAAAGAAAAGGATATAGAGGCGGCTCTATACCCTTTTTCTGTATCGATTAAAAATCAAAGTTGTCCGGATCCGGACCGACGCGATGATTTTCATTCAAGCCGTCGATCAGCTCCATATCTTCTTTTGTCAACTCAAAATCAAACACCGAGGCATTCTCGACAATGCGCTGTTCTTTTGTCGATTTCGGAATCGTCACAACGCCATGCTGCAAGTCCCAGCGCAAGATGATTTGGGCAATCGATTTTTGGTACTTCTCAGCGATCCCTTTCAGGACAGGATTGTCCAGCAATTGGCCCTGCATCAGCGGCGACCAAGCTTCAAACTGGATGCCCTGCTCCCGGCAGTAGGCGCGCAGCTCTGTTTGGGACAGTCGCGGATGGAACTCCACCTGGTTGACCATCGGCTTGATTTCGGCGTCCTTGAGCAGCTCTTCGAGATGATGAATGTGGAAGTTGCTCACCCCGATCGCCTTGACGCGCCCTGCTTTGTGCAAAGTTTCCAGCGCTCTCCACGCTTCTTTGAATTTGCCTTCCACCGGCCAGTGAATCAAGTACAGATCGAGGTAATCCAGCCCCAGCTTGTTCAGGCTCGTTTCGTAGGCAGCCAAGGCGGATTCGTAGCCAAGGTCGGCGTTCCACACTTTTGACGTCACAAAAAGGTCTTCTCTCGCCAAGCCCGCTTCTTTCAGGCCAGCGACAATGCCGCGTCCGACACCTTCTTCGTTCTCGTAAATCGCCGCCGTGTCGATGCTCCGGTAGCCGTGCCGGATCGCAGCTTTTACGGCGTTTTCCAGCTCCGGTCCTTCCGCGACTTTAAATACGCCAAGGCCCAGCCAAGGCATTTTCACGCCGTTGTACAGTGTGGTAGTCTCTTGCAAATGCTTTGCCATGATTAATTTCCTCCATCCCTATTGTCTATTTATGAAAGACAGTCTACAGTAGTCAAATATGCGGGGTACGGTTTGACAAGTGCTATTATGAGAGACAATAGCCAAAAGAGAAAGTACGTACTTTTTTGTGCGATAGGTACTAAAAAGTGCCTATGCATGCAGGAGGGAACCGTTCTTGAAAAAGAAGTACAACATTTCAGTCGAAGCCACACTCGAAGTTATCGGCGGCAAATGGAAGTGCGTCATTCTTTGCCATCTGACGCACGGAAAAAAACGCACGAGCGAGTTGAAGCGGCTCATGCCCGGCATCACGCAAAAAATGCTCACCCAACAACTGCGCGAGCTGGAAGACGACGGGATTATCAACCGGATCACTTACAATCAGGTTCCGCCAAAGGTCGAGTACGAGCTGAGCGAGTACGGCTGGAGCCTGAAAAGCATTTTGGACGCGTTATGCGCCTGGGGTGAACAGCATATTATCAAGGAGTACGGGGACAAATATGCTGTATTGGAAGACAGCATTCTCAATAAATAACAACCGCGGCACCCCCATTCATGTGATTGAGAAAAGGATAGGTTCACCTTGGAAGCAACTGCATCTCCTGTTTTACGCCAGCTGGGCAACTCTGACCTGCTGCTGTCGCCGCTGGGGCTTGGCTGCTGGCAGTTCAGCAACGGCAATGGCATGGTCTACTCCTTTTCCTCGGTTGCCAGTGAAATGCGGGAAATGGTCGGCGAACTTTCGCGAGTCTGGTCTGAAAAAGACGTTGCCGCTCATCGAAGTGTTGGACGAACTGGCAGGCAAATACGCGTCCTCCTCCACACAAAAAGCAGACTGTGATCCGCGAGTAGATCACAGCCTGCTTCGTTTTTTCAAGAACGCAGCCAATCAACGTCGCGCCTTTTCCCGTTTTCCGCTGACTGCGGTGAGAATCGCCGCCCCCAACACCATCACTCCGCCGATCCACGGCGTATGAATCAAGCCCAGCGAATCTACGACGATTCCCCCTACAAAAGCTCCGATGGCGATTCCGAGATTAAACGCGGCAATATTGATCGCAGACGCCACATCCACCGCGCCGGGAACGTATTTTTCCGCGAGCTGCACCACGTATACTTGCAGCCCTGGCACATTCATGAACGCCAGCAAGCCCATCAACATAATCGTAATCGTGCCTGCCACCTTGAACGGCGCGGTAAACGTAAGAATGAGCAAAATGACTGCCTGAACCACAAACATGAAGAACAACGCTCGCAGCGGATTTTTGTCGGCTGCCCTCCCTCCGACTGTGTTACCGATGGCAATAGCGATGCCGTACACAAGCAAAATCAGACTGACGACATTGGCATGATAGCCTGTGATCTCTTCCAAAAGCGGCGTCAAAAACGTAAAGGTGACAAACGTTCCGCCGTAACCGAGTGCCGTAATGGCGAAGGCCAGCAACAATCGGCTATTTGTGATAATTTTCACTTGGTCTTTCAGCGAGGCAAGCTTGCCTGTTTTCAACTGGCTGGGAACGAGTATCGCGGTCGCCACCAAAGCAATCAGGCCAAGGATGGCTACGCCCCAAAACGTCGCTCTCCAGCCAAACATTTGACCAATAAACGTTCCCAAAGGCACACCTGTAACCGTGGCGACCGTCAATCCGGTAAACATCGTCGCGATCGCACTTGCCCGTTTATTTTCAGGCACCAGGTCTGCCGCAATGGTCGAGCCAATGGAAAAGAAGACACCATGGGAAAAGGCCGTGATGAAACGGGCAATGAGCAGCAAAGCAAAGCTTGATGACAGCGCAGCGACGCTGTTTCCGACGATGAAGACCACCATTAGCAAAAGCAGCAGCGTCTTGCGCGGGATTCGGCTGGTCAGCGCGGTAATGATCGGCGCTCCCACAGCCACGCCCAGCGCGTAGCCGGAAATCAAAAGTCCGGCGAGCGTGATCGTTACATGCAAATCTTGCGCGACAGTAGACAACAGACCGACAATGACAAACTCCGTCGTTCCAATGCCAAATGCACTGATTGCGAGAGCAAGTAAAGCGAGCGTGGAGTTTTTCGCACCTTTTTCATGCTGCTCTCGGTTGATAGCTGTGCTCATGATGAAAACATCCTCCTGTTATTTTACTTGCCAGTCATTCGGCAGGGCCCTTGCGCATCATGATTGGCGAATATGTTGTGTTGCTGATTGCCATTATCGAGCATGCGAGCTTTTAGCGGAAGTACGTACTTTTTAGTAGCATAGGCACAAAAAAGTGCCTTAGGCGCGCCGGATAAATCTGTTCAAGCCTGCCTGGCCCGCGTTCCCTTTGCACAAAAAAACGTCTCTCGGCCCTTTATAACTGGCCGGTGAGACGCTCTGACGACAGCTGGCTTAAAAATCGTTTGGTTCGTTCATGACTTGGCGCAGAAAAAAGCCGAGCTGGCGGGCCTTCTTCAATGATCCTGCCATCGTGCATGACGACGACTCGGTCTGCCACTTCGCGGGCAAAGCCCATCTCGTGCGTCACCACGATCATCGTCATACAGCAAAATAAAAGATGATCAGTCAAAAGGTGATCATGTGGATTGTAAGTAGCAAAAAGCTAATGAAATTTTAGCACTAAAAACAGGAAAAAATGAGTGAGCATAAGCGTAGTCAAATTAATAGAATTAATTTAGCAAATAGCATTGACATACAAAATAAAAAATGTAAAATTTTTCATAAAAAGTTATCTACTTACACTTCGGGACAAAAAGGTAAGTTTTTCGCAATTTCCATCCTGTTTATATCATTACAATTTTAATTTAGGAGGACTTTATGAAAAAGTTACTGAGCGCTTTTGCTATCTTTGCATTAATATCCAGCCCATTAAGTATCGTGAATGCTGAATCAGAGTACAACAATGAGGAAATTCAAAAAGTTGCCTTAGCAAGTGGGAAAAGCGAACAAGAGGTAATCAAATTGCTGAACCAGAGACAAGAACGACTCAAACAGACAAGGGAGAACTGGTCGAAAATCATCCAAAAACAACGTGAAGAATTTAAGGACGAAGTAGACAAACAGAAAGCCAACCTAGGGAAAAAGAATGAAAAGGTTGAGATGATCCGTATTATTACGTCAATCGATCCTAAATTTGAGAAACAGAACTTCTCTTACAATGAAGAATCTGGGGAACTTCAGTTGGAAACGACATCTGGAACCGGGCAGATTGGCACTTATGGCGATATACTGATTACACTTGATTCTGGATCAGAAAGTTCAGGTACGTTTTACGGAGGTCATGCTGCTATTGTATCTGAGGATAGCAACTCCTGGACTATAGAGTCGTTCGCAAAAGGGTGGAGTCCGCAAGCGCCGAAAATTGACGGCGTTTATTGGCACATAAATGACTGGGCAAATCGATACGATACTGTGGCAGGATATCACGTAAAAAAAGCTTCTTTATCCGACTACACTGACGCTGCACTATACGCTGAGGACAACTTGTACAAACCTTACAACTTTAATTACTTCGACAAATGGGACACTACATCTTTCTACTGCTCACAAATAGTCTGGCGTGCATGGTATAACCAAGGCTTTAACCTAGATTCTGATGGCGGAGATGAAGTATGGCCAGAAGATATTGCTAATTCTTCGAAGGTTATCCCATTCTACAGTGCTGGTATCTAAAAGCACAAGAAAGGTAGGAAAATCCCGTATTTTCCTACCTTTCTGTCTATATTAAAAAGGAGAGTCTATGAGAAGTAAATATTTACGTTTTAAATTTTTTCTGTTAGTTTTTGGAGTTACAGGTGTTTTAAGTATAATAATGTTAAGCACCGGACAACTTTCATATAAGATTAATAAAAATGCAGAAAATTACATAATACTTCGCACTTCATTTATAGAGAACAAAAGTAAATTAGAGATATATTCTGAAGACAAAAAAATAAATGAAGAGAGTATTGACCAAGGAGCATTAAATAGTCTTATTAAGCATAAGAATGATTTTTATATTTCTTCTAGATATAAAGGCGATTACTATATTCTTTCTAAAAATGGGCGGTTAATTAAGAAAAGAATTGAGTCAGGAAAAGGAATTACAAATACATTCTATAACAATGATAAAATTACATTTATCACCAACTGGGGGCAAAAAAAAGAGAAGGGAATTATTTCTTACACGAGTGGAATATATTTACTTAACGCTAAAAGTGAACCTGTCGAATTTGTTCTAAATAATGGATTTTTCACAAGCGGAACCTTTTTTAATAATCATATATATGTATTAACATTTGACCCAACAGTTAAAGAAGAGCAAATATTAAAAGTAAATTTCAATGGTGAAATAGTAAAAAAATTTGTACTTGGCAGATCTCCCCGATTTGAGTTCAGATCCATTACCACAAGTAACGATTTGATATATATGTATTCTAATGATGGAAAATTGCTATTTATAGATACAGCAGATAATCTTCAAGAGATACCCCTTACAAACGGAACTGGTAAAGTATTTAAAATATTTCCTGCTTACCAAGGAATACATGTGCTGTTCTATAATGGAGTTTTTATTCAGATAAAACAAAATAAGGTCAATAGTGTCTTGAAATTGCAAAATGAATCAAATGAGCATTTAATTAGTATCCAATCCAAAATTAAAGGCAAAGTATTACACGTTCTATATACATTTGATAAAGCATATTACGGAAAATCCTATAAATATGAAGGACTTATTCGGCAATATAGCATCGATGATGGCTCTGTATTAGCTAATTTTTATCTTGAGAAACTAGATAATCTAAGATTAGTTGACTTCGATATAACCAATAATTAGATAGTTCAAAAAAGTAATTTGTTGTTTAACAATTCGCTTCAAAGGAAGTGGAATTATGGAATTTTTAATATTTATTGGTTCTTATTTAATTGCATTTCATATACTTTCTATAATTATCACTGGGTGTTTACGTTTTTTTTTACCAAAGATTCATTTTCTTGTCCTTTTATTCACTAATGCGATGCTAGGGATTCTGTTCCTAAAATATTTTGCATTGACTTGGTCAATTTCATTTCTATTTATTAATTTGCTTACTGCATCTATTGGAATGGGAATCGCGAGCTTGCTTAGAAAATTAATTCATAATTTCAGGGAGGACTGAGGAGATCAACATACGTAATTTACTATTGAGCCTATACAATGCTCTTCCAGATTAACGTGTCAAAAAATTACGTAATGGGGCTGCTATTTTCTTCGTTACTTGGCAGTTTGTTGAACCAAGAGCATGCTCTATATTGGGCAACATATATACTTCATTCAGTTATGAGCCACAACCTGTCGTGATGTTGAAAGTTGTGGCTCCTTCCTTTTTTGCTCCCAACTGCTGTTACAAACCTTAAACGTGAACGCTGTCTCTACTTCACTTCCTCTATCTCTCACCTGAACGCTAACCTTCAAAATTCCCCCACAGATGGCTTCGTTTGTATTCTTCAATCACTTTCCTGCTTCATCCTATCGTCTCCACATATATATTCTTCAACAGGACTGTCGACTTCCCTATAGTTACTTTATATTTTCAAACTTTCAAAAATCATCAGTGAGCTTCTCTCTTTAAGTCCCCCATGAATTCGGACACACTTAGTTGGGAAAGAATGCTGACCAGTATTAATATGATTTGCGCAAGCTTCCTCTACAACTACTTCTCCCCTTTTCGCTCGTACAGCTCCCACAAGAGTTTTCCTGCTTTCGATTTCATTTGCCGTAAATCACCTGTCTTCCGTATTTCAGAGCAAATACAATATCGTATTACAGTTCAATGTGCATGCTAAGCTAAACTACTTTTGTCCATCCGTTGGTTTCCTTAATTCATGTAAGCAGTTGGCAGACCAGTTCTCAGTGCATCATTGATTTAACAGGTTTCATTTCCGCTCTTATCTTTATTTTGCGAATGAGCATTATAAAAACTCTAAGAAAAAGTGTCGTTCTACACACTCTCATCCCAGCTCCAATTTTCTCATAGTCGCATCCAACGGCAACATTCCTACCAAACACGCCTTTACCCATGCTTCACAGCTGCTTCCTCCGCGCGCGAGATGGCGCGAATATGCGCCGAGCGCAACGAACGATAACCCAATCCCGCGATCAGCATGGCCAAAACTCCCGCCACAATCGCCACCATGAAGCCTGCGTGGGAACCGAACCCGTCGATCACCCAGCCCGCTGCCGCAGAACCGAACGCCACGCCAATCCCCAAGCCTGTAATAGCCCATGTCATGCCTTCTGTCACCATCGATCGCGGGACAATTTTTTCCACCAGCCCCATCGTCACAATCATCGTTGGCGCCACTGACAGGCCAGCGAAGAACACGACGATGGCGAGGGAGAAGAGGTTGCTCACCAAAAACAGCGGCAGCATCATGACCATGCACAGCGCGACTGCCTGTAAAAATTGTCGGTGCAAAGGCGCTTTCAGACTGAGCGTACCGTACACAAGCCCAGCCAGGCACGAGCCGACTGCGTATATCGATAGCACGATGCTCGCAGCGACTTTGTTGCCCTGTTCCTCGGCAAAAGCTACCGTGACGACATCCACCGCGCCAAAAATGACACCCATGGCTGCGAGCGTAAACACCAGTGCCTGCAAGGAGCCGAGCTTGATGACGCTCCCTTTTTCCTCAGGATCAATAGGGCGCACTTTTGGCTCTGTACCCTTTTGCAGCGTAAACAGCACCACTCCTGTCAGCAGGAAAAGGCAAGACAACAGCGGCCCCGCTTCGGGAAAGACTGCCACACTCAAGCTTACGGAAACGATCGGTCCGACAATAAAGCAAATCTCATCCACCACCGATTCAAAAGAAAACGCGGTGTGCAGCTTGGGGGAGCCGCCCAAAATCGCAGCCCAGCGAGCGCGCACCATCGCTGCCATGTTCGGCATTCCCCCGGCGAACAGCGCTGCCAAAAACAGCGTCCAGTCCGGCGCCCCGAGCCTTGTGCATAAAAGCAAAATAGCAGCAGCGGTTACGCTGATCCCCGCAGCAGGCAGCAGCACGCGGGATTGCCCCAGCCTGTCAGCCAGCCGCGAGATATGGGGAGCCAAGAGCGCAGATGCCAAGGCAAACGTCGCTGCCACAGCACCTGCCAGCCAATACTCGCCTCGCAGTTGAGACAGCATGGTAACGATTCCGATCCCCATCATGGAAATCGGCATTCTGGCAATAAAGCCAGCCGCAGAAAACCCCTTCGTTCCAGGAGTTTGAAATATCTCACCGTATGAGCGAAACATGGTGCACCTCCGTAAATGTAGGATGACTTGTCACGACCGTCCTTTCAAGTTGACATACGTCCCGTATGCCAATATCATAAAAACATACGCGACGTATGTCAATCCATACCAATCAAACAGGAGGAGTCCCATGACCCGCAAGACACGCCAAGAAATGCTAACAGAAACCCGCGCCAAGCTGGTAAGTGCAGCCAGACAAGCCTTTGGCACAATCGGATATGCGGACACATCCATGGACGATCTCACAGCCTCTGTCGGACTTACCCGCGGAGCGCTTTACCATCATTTCGGAGACAAAAAAGGTCTGCTCGCAGAAGTGGTCAAGCAAATCGACGCAGAAATGGACGAAAAGCTCGCCACCATCTCCACAGAAGCGGAAAATGCATGGGAAGGCTTTGTCTGCCGTTGCCGCGCTTATCTCGCCATGGCGCTTGAGCCGGAGATTCAGCGCATTGTCCTGCGGGACGCACCTTCCATCCTGGGCAATGCCTACTGGCAATCCTCCCAGTCCCAATGCCTGGCGACGATGGCGGAAACGCTCCGCCAGTTGATGGAAGATGGCATGATTGTCAAAACAGACCACGAAGCGCTTGCCCGGCTGTTGAACGGCGGCCTGGCTGATACGGCCTTTTGGCTCGCCAACTCCGACGCGCCGGAAGCGGATTTGTCCAAAGCGTTGCAAAGCCTCACCGCTTTATTGAACGGTCTGTTGCTGACGAGAGAGCCGCTGAAATAAATCGGCTTTTCCCCAATAAAAAAAGCCGAGAGATCGCAGGAGCAATTCCTTCCTGTCCATCTCTCGGCTTCCTTCATCTTGGCAGCTCGTTATCCATCGGCGACTTGCGAATCATCGCCACGCTTGATTCCCTGACAATGAGCCTCGGTTCAAACTGTACCCGCTCATATGCACCGGAACCGTTTTCGCGAATCCGTTTCAAAAGCAGCTCGGTAGCCAGCCGTGCCACTTCCTCCCCCATGATGGACACAGAACTGATCTGCGGAGTCGTGATCGTCGTCCAGACGTTGTTGTCGATCCCCACGATCGCCACATCTTCCGGAACGCGAACGCCCAGCTCTTTGAAGCGATTCACGATCCCAATCGCCACCATGTCGTTGACCGCGTAGATGGCGTCCGGCATGTTTTTCAGGCTGAAAAAATAGTCAGCGGCCCGGCGGCCAGTCTCAAAGGAGAAGTCCTCGCCGAAATACACCAGCGAAGGATCGACGTGACTGAGCGATCCTTCGTACGCAAAGTAGCGTTCCTCGATCTTGTCTTTAGGCGCCCCGGCGTAAGCAATCCGCGTCCGCCCGATTTTGATCAGATGCTCCATGACAAGCCGCCCCTCCTGGCGAGCCATGCTGACGACGTCGGCCTTCACGTTTTCTTCAAGCCTTTTCCCGTAGTTGATAATCGAAACCGGGACGCTCGCCTTGTTGATCAGCGGAACAAGCGTTTTCGGGTAGGCGAGCGGCATGATGATCAGCCCGTCCACGTGCAGCTTTTTCACCTCACGGACAGTCTCCAGCTCGGTCCGCGCATTGCCTGACGTGTTGATTTGCACGACGCGATAGCCGTGCTGCTTCGCCGCTTGCTCCACAGACCAGGCAATGTCCGGGATAATCGCGTTGCGAATGTCCGGCACAGCCAGCGCGATCTGATACGTCTGGCGTACTTTCAGGCTCTGCGCAGAAGTGTTCGGGGTAAATCCGAGTTCCTCAATCACCTGCAGAACCAGCGCTTTCGTCTTCGGGCTGATCCCTTCGCTGTCATTGATCGCTCGCGACACAGTAGCAATTCCTACCCCTGCTTTTTTCGCCACGTCTTCAATCGTCACTTTATGATTGGTATCCAATGCAATGCTTTCCTTTCCTGCTTGGAATCGTTTTCTGCTTTCTTACGAATCTGCCGCTTTTATTATCGTTATTATATCACACGCGGCTCTGGCGGTAATGCAAACGCCACGCCCGGTCAGAGCGCTTCACGCATGCAACAACGGATATTTTCAGCCAAACCAAAAACATTCGCTCGATTTCCCACTCAACAATCAGTCGCACGATTTCCACTCGATATTACAGTTTGACAATATGTCAAAGTTATGACATATTATTTTTCGGAAACGTTTCCTGTTTTAATTACTGATTCCGATCATCATATATTTTATCCACCTACAAGGAGCTGACCATTTATGAAAGCGTTACGCTGGCATGGTTTAAAGGACCTCCGTCTGGAAACAATCGAACAACCTGAACCTCGCAAAGGACAGGTAAAAATCAGAGTGGAATGGTGCGGCATTTGCGGAAGCGACCTGCATGAATACGTAGCTGGACCAATCTTCATCCCGGAAGGAACCGCTCACCCGCTCACTGGCGAAAAAGCGCCAATTGTCATGGGACATGAATTTTCCGGACAAGTTGTCGAGATCGGTGAAGGCGTACAAAATATCAAGGTTGGCGACCGCGTCGTTGTTGAACCTGTTTTCGCGTGCGGCACTTGCGCGGCGTGCAACCAGGGCAAATACAACCTGTGCAGCAAAATGGGCTTCCTCGGCCTCGCTGGCGGCGGTGGCGGCTTCTCGGAATACGTTGCTTGCGACGAACACATGGTTCACAAAATCCCGGACAGCCTCTCCTATGAGCAAGGCGCACTGGTCGAGCCATCTGCTGTAGCTCTTTACGCTGTGCGTTCCAGCCAACTGAAAGCAGGAGACAAAGCAGTCGTCTTCGGTGCCGGACCAATCGGATTGCTCGTGATCGAAGCGTTGAAAGCGGCAGGCGCAGCAGAAATTTACGCTGTCGAGCTGTCTCCTGAGCGCAAAAGCAAGGCAGCAGAGCTGGGCGCAATCGTCCTCGACCCACAAGAATACGACGTGGTTCAGGAAATTCACAACCGCACCAACGGCGGGGCTGACATTGCCTTCGAAGTAACAGGCGTGCCACCAGTTCTCACCCAAGCGATCGAGTCTACGAAAATCGCCGGACAAATCATGATCGTCAGCATCTTTGAACGCGAAGCGTCGATCAAGCCGAACAACATCGTCATGAAAGAACGCTCCATGACTGGCATCATCGGCTACCGCGACGTATTCCCGGCCGTAATCAGCCTGATGGAAAAAGGCTTCTTCCCGGCGGACAAGCTCGTTACCCAACGCATCAAGCTGGACGAAATCGTCGATCACGGCTTCGAAGCGCTCCTGAAAGAGAAGAATCAGGTGAAAATCCTCGTCAGTCCAAAAGCGTAACCGAAAACGATTCCAATATGATAATTCCCTCTCACAAAACAAAGAGCGGACAGGCTGGCTACACTCCGGCCTTCCGCTCCTTTTTCTTTTCTACGCCGCCTTCGCCTCTGTCAGCGCTTTGCGCCGCTCATAGGCAAACAAGGTCATAGCCACTCCCAGCAAAGCGCACAGCATATACATGAACGAATACGAAGACAAATCCGCGACTGGCCCCATGATAATCCCGCCGAGCGAAACACCGAGATCGGCTGTGGCGATAAACAAACCGATCAGGACATTGCGGCTTGCCTGCGGCAAAACAAAGGTCAAATACGTGGTCAATGTCGGATAGAGCAGCGCCTGCGCGATTCCCATCAACACAGCCCCGACGTAAAAGAAGACAAACCCGCCCGCAGCGGACAAGCTCACACTCTGTGCCGCGACAGCGAGTATAAGCATCACTCCCATAATAAAAGAAGCGCGCCATTTGCCATCAGAAGGAATTTTTTTCCGCAAAACAAACCGCGCCAAAACGACCGTTCCCGCCTGCAGCATCAGGAAAACTCCCGCATGACCGCCGGCAATTTGCAGTGCGTACAACGGAATAAAAGCAGTCACCGCCCCGAATACAAGCGAGGATGTCAGCATCAGCACACTGCATGCGAGCAAGTGCGGATTTTTGAAAAATGGGCCGAACGCCGAAAAGGTTTCCGCTTTTCCATTCGCATTCGCCTGTCCTTGCCCGCCAGCCCCGGCTTGCCCATCGCTTGGATCGTCGATTTTGGCGGTGAACCCGACCACACCCGTCAAAATCGCAATCGCGATCATTGTGATGGCAAAGCTGCCCATCTCCCCGGGCTGCCAGATGCCCAAAGCCAAAAGCGGCCCGACGATCCCTGGCAAATACGCGCACAACGAGTACATCGATATCCCTTGGGAGCGTTCTTTTTCGGGCAGGGCATCAATAATGCCGAGCTGCAAAGCCATGGAGAAAAAGGCCGTGCACACCCCTTGCAGCATGCGAGCGACAAAATACCCTTCCAGTCCGGTAAACGTGTACAGGATCAACGCCGCCCCGTTCAGGATCAAAATCGTGCGGAGCACCTTGATCGGCCCGCGCTTTTGAATAATGTGACCAGCCCACGGGCGCAGCAGCATTGTCGTAAACAAATACGCCCCCATGACTATCCCGATGGTCGTATTGGAAGCCCCCAGCGATGAGCCTTGCAGCGGAATGATCACATTCAGTATGGAGTTGGCGCTAAAATAGAACAAAGTCAAAAGATACAACCGCAAAAAAGGCCAGGCCAACGCTCCCTTCACAACAGCTCTCCCTCCTTGTCTGTCGTCGTTACATTACAGCATGACCATGCGCAACAGCTTTCTGGCATAGGCAGACTGTACGTCTTTCAGTTGCTCGACCGCGACCGTCTCTACCACTCGTCCGCGATGTACGATCATCACCCGGTCGCATAAATAAGCCGCCGCCTGCAAATCGTGCGTAATAAACAGGTAACTCATGCGGTATGTCTGCCCGAGCTGCTTCAACAATTGCAGCACCTGCATTTGCACGGAACCGTCCAACGAACTGATCGCTTCGTCCAAGACGATGCACGTGGGATTTGTCGCGACAGCCCTTGCGATGCACACTCGCTGCACTTCGCCCCCGGACAGCTCATGCGGATGCTTTTGGCGATAGGAGCGATCAAGCCCGACCTGATCCAGCAAAAAGTCGAGCTTGTCACTTGCCTCCTGCCCTCCCATCCCGATCAGGCGCAACGACTCCATAATCGCCGCTTCGACGGTATAAAACGGATTGATCGAAGAAGTGTAATCCTGGAACACAGCGCTGATTTTCCCGGCTCGGCCCCTGCGCTTCGTCACGCTCTCTCCCTCGAACAAAATGCTTCCGCGATCCGGCTGCTCAATCCCCAGCACGAGCCGTCCCAGCGTCGACTTCCCGCTTCCGCTCTCCCCGATGATCCCCAGACATTCTCCGTAATCGCAGGCAAAATGGATATCCGCCAGCACTTGCTCTCTTTCTCTGGAAAAAAGACCTGCTTTTTTATACGCTTTCGCTACCCCTTCAACCTTCAGCAACGTCCACGCCTCCCATCACCTGGCTGAATCGCTGGCTGAGCGCAAGCTTGTTGGACACAAGATAACGCGTATACTCATGCCGCGCCTTGGAAAAGATCTGGTGCGCCGCTCCGCTCTCGACCACTGCCCCTTCCTTCATGACCAGCACCTCATCCGCGATCTTTTTGACGACACCCAAGTCGTGCGAGACGAAGATCATCGCGCAGCCCGTGTTCTGACGCAAAGCCATGAGCTGCTCTACCACTTCAAAGGCCGAGACGGCGTCGAGAGCGGTCGTCGGCTCATCGGCGATGATGAGATCAGGCGCCAGCACAAGCGCCAGAGCAATCATGATCCGTTGCAGCATCCCTCCGGATAACTGGTGGGGATACTTGTTCATGATCTCCCGCGGATTTCTCAGCATGACGCTCTCCATGGCCGCTGTCAGCCTGGTCGTTATCTCGTCACGCCCCCAGTCAAAGTGAGTAGCAATCGTCTCAAGCAGATGCACCCCGACCACGCATGAAGGGTCAAAGGCACGCATTCCATTTTGCACAATCAGGCAAATCTGTTTCCCGCGCTTTTGGCGCATCTCTTTTTCCGAGAGAGCCAGCAAGTTCTCCCCTTTGAACCGGATTTCTCCTGACTGACGAAGCCCGCTGTCGTTCAAGCGCATAATCGCCTTGCAGGTCAGCGACTTCCCGCTCCCGCTTTCCCCGACAATCGCCAGACAACTCCCGGCTTTTACCTGAAAAGAACTGCCAGCGACCAGGCATTGATTCGTGCCGCTGTCCCAAATTTGCAAATCCGCTACTTCCAGTACAGCCATGTGCAATCACCTCCCGCTCTTTCCACTGATTCCGGTATCCAGGGCGGAAACGAGCGCTTGCGGCTTTTGCCTGCTCCGCCCAAGCTTCGGGTCCAGGGCTGTCTGAAGCGCGTCCGCCAAAAAGTTGACCGCGCAAACCGTCAGGACGATCGCCAAACCAGGGGCAAGCATCAGCTCCGGGCGGGAAAACATGACTTCCCGCGCTTCGCTCAGCATCATGCCCCACTCGGCATTCGGAGCCTGGATTCCCAGCCCCAGAAACGAGAATCCGGATATTTGCAAGATCATCGACCCCAAGGAACTGCTGGCAATCACGGCGATGTCGGGAGTCGCCACCAAAGCGATATGCCTCGTCATGATTTGCCAGTCGCTGATCCCGATCGCTTTGGCAAACCGGACATAATCCGCCTCTGCGTACTGTCTCACAGAGGTGCGAATCACCCTGGCAAACCAGGGCCATTTGGAGAGGACAAACGCAATCAAAATATTTTCCAGGCCCACTCCCATAATCCCGATGATGGCCAAAGTCATCACATACCCGGGAAAAGACAGCATGACATCGCACAACCGCATCAAAACGGCGTCCAGCCGCCCGCGGAAATATCCGGCCACAAAACCGACGATTCCCCCGATGCCCACAGACAACACGAGCGCTGCGAGCACCCACAGCAAGCTGGGACGGATGCCGTAGATCAGCCGGGACAAGACGCATCGCCCCAACTGATCATTGCCAAGCGGATACTCCCACGAAGCCGGAGCAAAGCGCATATCCATATGCACAGCTTTTGGATCATGGGGAGCCAGAAACGGGGCAAAAATCCCGGCTGCCGCAATCAACACGAGAAAAGTGAACGATGCCATGGCGACTTTGTCGTGAAGCGCATTTTTCAGCCATTTCATGCTACAACTCTTCCCTCAGCTTTGGATTCAACGCCGCTTGAAGCACATCTGAAACCGTGTTGAACAAAATAAAAGCGACTGCCAGCACAAGCACGTACGCCTGAATGAGCGGAAAATCCCGGCTCATGATCGCTTTGACGCTCAACGTTCCCAGCCCCGGCCAGGCAAAGACGTTTTCCACCACAACGGTGCCTCCTAAAATGACAGGGATCGCCATGCAAAATACGGCGGTAGTCACCTGCAACGAATTTCTTATGACATGCAGCATGATTTTTCGCTCCGGCAGCCCGCACGCCCGGCTGTAACGTACATACTCTTCATGCAAGTTGCCAAGCACCGCGCTCCTGACCATGCGAAAATAAATGCCTGCGTAGCCAACCGTGGTCACAGCGACAGGCAGCAAGTAGCTTTTGTACGAATCCATGCCGCTCGTCGGCAGCCAGTCGAGCTTGACTGCGAAGTACCAGACCAATATCGCCGCCAGCAAGTAGGGTGGAAGCGAAGCCAGCAAAAAGGATACAGCTCTGACCGCTTGATCTGTCCGCTTGCCTGCTTGCAGGGCGCATATAACCCCGAGGGCGACAGACAGCACGAGAATGGCGGCAACTGAAACCAAAGTCAGCTTGAGCGTATTGACAAAAGCCGGACCGAGCAGCGACCAGACCGATTTGCCCGTGACGTACGAATAGCCGAAATCAAGCTGCAAGCAGCTCAAGAGCCAATCCAGATAGCGCACGATAAACGGCTTGTCCATGCCAAGCTCCGCTTTGGTCTGCGCCACCAGCTCCGGAGTGATCTGCGGTACGCCTTGCGCTTGCAGCACCACCTCTGCCGGGTCGAGCGGCGAGAATTGCATCAGGCAAAAGGTGCAAAACGAAACCAAGACAAGCAGCGGAATCGAAATCAGCAGCCTTTTTAGCAAATAACGCCCCATCTCTATCCTCACTTCGTTGCAAACGACATGCGTTCAAACGGCAACTCGTATTGGGTCTGTTTAAAGGAAATGCCTTGCAAATCTTTGGGAGCGACAATCGTGACGCTGCCGTTCGTCAGTGGAATGAACACCGCTTCCTCATGCACGATATTCAAAATGTCGCGGTAAAGAGACTTGCGTGCTTGCTCCTCTGTCGACACCATGACGTCGTTGATTTTTTTATACAGCTCATCCGCCTGCGCAATGCCGCTTGTCGTATAGTAGTAGGACGACTTGGAAGTAAAAGCCGCGATCGTGCTTTGCGGATCGTAAGCCAGTCCCCATGTTTGGTTGAAAAGCAAATCGTAGTCGCCGCTGGATCTGCGGCTGGCAATGGAAGAGGACTCCTCTCCGATCAAGTCGAGCTGAATCCCGATCCCCTTCAACTGATCCTGCATCCATTCCGCTTCCATTTTTTGCGCAGAGGAGTTCACATCGTAGTAGAGCTTCATCGCCAGCACCGCTCCGTTTTTCTTGCGCACACCGCCTGCCTGCTCCGCGAGCCACCCTGCCTCCTCCAACAGTTGCTTGGCTTTTTCGGGAGCATACTCGCGCTGCTTCAACTCGACATTGGCATAGTTGACGTTGGAAGAAAAGAGAGTGTCGGCTGGCGGCTCCGTTCCCGCAAAAATTTGTTTGCTGATCAGCTCTCTGTCCATCGCGTACCAGAGCGCTTCACGGACAGCGCGGTCGTGGACGGGACTCTCCTTCTTGCTGCTGTTTGCTGCCAAAAAGTTCGTGTTCATCGGCTGGCTGCGGACAATCTGGTATTTTCCCGACTGTTCCAACTGGTTCATCGCCTCTACGTCGAGATTGTTCGCCCCCCGGTCATCGGTAAAGGCAAAATTGACCTCGCCTTTTTGCAGCGCCAAATACGTTGTTTCCCCCGCCGGAAGCACCTTCGCTGTAATTTTTTTGACAGCTGGCGCACCGCCCCAGTATTGTTCATTCGCTTCGAAGACGGCGGACTGTTCCGCTTTATGCTCGACCAGCCTGTATGGCCCGGTACCGCTGTAACCGTTCAGCCCGTCTTTCGTTTCACCCTCGATAAAATTTTTCGGGGAGACAAACACATACGGGCGCGTCATCGACAACTCCACTAGAGTCGGATAATAAGGCTCGGTCAACACCAGCTCGACAGTATGCTCGTCCACCACGTTGCAGCTTGCGATCTTGGTCGACAGCTTGATCCAGGAATGCTTGGCGGCATTGTGCTGGACCGCCTCGATATTTTTCTTTACAGCGTCTGCGTTGAAGGGCGCTCCGTCGTGAAACGTCACATTTTTTCGCAGATGAAACGTGTAAACCTTGCCGTCTCCAGAAATCTCCCAAGATTCAGCCAACAGCGGTTTGATTCCCGCTTCGGTATTTTCCACCAGCGACTCATACAGCATGCCCTGCGCGAACATGGAGCCTGTGTACAGATGAGGGTTCATATCTTTTATATCTTTGGATACAGCCATGACAAGTTCCCGGGCTTGCTTCTCCGGTTCGCTCGGCGCTGCGTTTTCATTTCCGCATCCCGCCAATACCAGCAGCGAAACGATTGCTCCCCATAGCCATCCTGCTTGTGCTTTTTTCATGCTCGATCCTCCTGCGTTTCCTGTTCATTTTGTCTGTCTAGTGATGCACTTTTCCCAGCTCGCGGCAAACCAGCTGCACGTCGCTCTCGAAGCTTTGCACGCGAAACGCCTCTGATAGTGACTCGCCTGCAAGCGCGGCAGCGGCTTCCTCCAGTTTCTTTTCATACGTAGCGATAAGCTTGTCCATCGTCGGGCAAAGAGCGCCCACATACGCGGCAATTCCGCGAATCATTTTGATCCGGTAGTAATCCTCTTTCGGCATGCGCGGCATATCCCAGCTGCCTTCGCTGTTGACGAACATCGTGCGTATCGGAACGGCGGAAAAGTCGAAATACCTGCCGTTTTGATCCGGTTCGGAGTACGGATCGACCAGCAAAGACGTATAGCGGATATACAGCAAATACGCTTGACGGATCGGTTCGAAAAACGGGAAGTTCTCAATGTCACGGCGCGACAGGCTCTCCAGACGCACCGGGTAATTGTCGTCGGTCATAAACTGCAAAAGGTTGACGCCTTTCATGCCGAGCTTTTCTACCACATTCGTGATTTCCTGCCACAGCCCGAGCATATCGAAAATGACGTGCTGCGTGATCGGGCCTTCCGGAAACATTTTGTACACGTACTTCGGCACCTTTTCCTCTCCGAAAATGACGCGCAGCGAAAACTCGTTCATGAATAAAGGCGGGTGCACGTACAGCGATATATTTCGCGTCTCGGCCTCAAGCGGGGAATCCTTGGCTTCCAGTGCAATTCCCATGCGCTCGTACAGCTCGCGCAGCCTTTTGACAGAAGCAGAGAGCAGATTGGTAGAGCCGATGAAGACTTTTTTCTTCACTCCTGTCGTCACGACTTCATGCGACGGATCGCCATTCAACCAGCGTGTGTCGCCGAGATACGTGGAAAAGCTGATCACTTCCGCGTCCGATTGCCGCTCCTGCAAATATTGCCGGACCAGGCCGCCGGAGCCGAATGTCGGCGAAATCAGGACAACTCTTCGCACCTGTTGCCATACCGACTCATCCAGTTGCTGCAACACTTCTATGTACGCATCGGCCGTGACAGACAAAACAATCGTGTCCCACTCGCCATAAACCGTCTGATACCCGCAAAACAAGTGATCGAGGACGCATTCCCCAGCCAGTCTGCGGTGCTGCTCATTTTGTACATGGACAATCAGGCGCTGGCCGCTTTCTTTGACTGCCGAAAAGAACGACGCAGAGCGCACCGATTTTCGCCCGACCATTCCCACCTGGCAGTTCCACTCGTTTTTCAGCAAAACAGCCAATTGAACCGCTACCGGACCCGTTCCCAGCAGCAACACTCGTTGCAAGACGTTCATACACAACCTCCCTATTGGATGACTGCTGCTTTGCGATACAAAGCGATGTCAAAAACATGCTCAGGACGCAAGACGGTTTCGACCAGCCTCCACTTTTGCTCGTCGACCGCTTCCATCGGATAGTTGAACAGCGACTTCAAGTGATCGCCATACCGCATGGCAACGACCACGTCTTCCTTTGTCAGCGCGTGTAGCTGATCGAGAATCTCGTATTTATTCGAGACAGTCGAACTGAAGATGATATGGGTCGCCTCCTTCGTCACAGGAAGCTGCTCGACATACGATCTCTCCAGTTGAATCGGCAGCCCCGGTCCAAGCCTATCGACTACTTTTTGCCCGAGCTGGATAGCCTCCTCGTCTATATCGATCCCGACGACGGGCGCTCCAGTGCGCTTCGCAATCAATAAAGGCGTCATCGGATAGGAACCTGAGCCGACCAGCAGCACTTTGGAATTTGCCCCTACCTGAAAGCTCCCAAATTCCTCCTCGATGCACGATTCGATATTTTTGAAGTAGTCCGCTCCTTCTGCTTGCCCGCCAAGCAGCTTCAACGCCCGGTATTTTTCCATGATCGCCACGCAACGCGACGCCACCTGCCTCACATCCGCTATCAGCCCTTGAAATGGTTTCGGCTCGTTTTGCACCAGCCATTCCCAGGCTTCCTTGTTGCTTTCTGCCGTCACAAAAGCAGAGTATTCATCGATCACAGCGGCAAGCTCGAAGCTGTGCTGGATCGTACCGTCATACACCTTCGCCAATTCGGAAAATCTTTGGCAAAAATCCCGGACACACTCCTGAAACAGTTCTGGTTTGATCACTCCACTCCCACCTTCACCCTCTTCAATTGTTGCTCCCTATTTCGATATACGCTTTGCCTTGTGCGACAATGCCGACAGACCCGCCAATTTGCAAACGAACGACTTCCTGCCCTCGCCAAGTGGCATCCACATGGATGGTCCCTCCCGGCTGTCTGATCTCAACAGACGTATCTTTTTGCTGCTTCCAGGCGAGATAGGCACCGACCGAAGCGGTTCCCGATCCGCAGCCGCGCTCCCAAACCAAGCTGTCCAGCTCGGGAACGTAAATGAGCGGCGCAAGCTCGTTTCTGACAGGCTGATACAACAAAATCCCGACCATACTCCACTCCGACACCGAGCCAAGAAGCTTCGCCAGCGACTCTGCCCTTTTCCGCAAATCCTCGCAAATGACTTCGGCTTCAATCACGACGTGCAAAAAGTCCGGGTATCTGACCATCGCCAGGTTCCATTCGCTGCCCTCGTACGAAATCGTGCGCTGCTCCAAACGCTGCGGCACTGGCATATCAAGCTGGCAGTAGTATTCATCCGCGAGGCGGTTGACCCGGCAATTCACAAGCCCTTCCGCTCCAGATACCCCTAACCGGACTTCTGTCCGCTCATTGGGGCCAAGACCGTTCTCCCAGGCGAGCCAAGCAGCCAGAGCCATGCACGCATTTCCGCAAAATTCACCTCCCGCCATTTGCAAATGAGCACGCGCTCCATCCTGCTGCGCCTGTTCAATAAAGCCGACTTGCTCTGCATGTACGCTGTCGTAGGACATCAGCCTGGACGCAATGCGCGAATACTGCTCCGTCAGATGCTTCGTTTTCACCAGAATCGTCATGTTTTGCGTGGGATTGAACTTGATAAAATCGACTTCTTGCCTCATGATCCCCACCCTTTACACATATGATTAACGTAAGCATCTTGGGTTGTTTAAATGAAAAACGTAATCATTACGTTTTAATACCGATAACTATATGGTACAATTCTGGTGATTGTCAATGTGTTCCAAATATATTTTTTTGTCGCCATGCTCCGGAGTACCGATATCGAGACAATGGTCAAGAAATCAATCTGTACCCTAGACGGAGGAATGAGAGAGCAATATTTCAAATGTCCCCCTGTGATATAACTAACATGACTTTTCAAACAGGGAGATGAGGACATGAGCAAGTTGAATGGAAAAATCGCTTTGGTAACGGGAGCAAGTCGCGGTATTGGCCGCGGCATCGCACTGCGTCTCGCACAAGATGGCGCATTGGTCGCCGTACATTATGGCCGCAGACAAAAGGAAGCCGAGGAAGTCGTGCAGGAGATCGAGAAAAACGGCGGTGCTGCCTTTGCCGTCGGTGCCGACTTGCGCACGCTCGCGGGTATTCACGACTTGTTTGCCGCTTTGGATGATGCCTTGATCGCTCGCACCGGAGAGCGTCAGTTTGATATTTTGGTGAACAACGCGGGGATCGGTCAGATTTTGTCTCTGGAAGAAGCGACAGAAGAATCGTTCGATGAAGTCATGAGCATCAATGTAAAAGGTCCGTTTTTTGTCATCCAGCAAGCCTTGTCTCGCCTGAAAGATGGCGGGCGGATCATCAATCTGTCGTCGTTTGTGACGCGCGTAGCTTCGCCAACGGTTTTTGCCTACAGTGTGTCCAAAGGAGCGATGGATACCCTCACGCTCGCGCTGGCGAAACAGCTTGGCAGCCGCCACATCACGGTAAACGCCATTCAACCGGGCATCATCAATACCGAAATGAATGCTGGCACCCTGCAAAACAATCCAGACGGACAAAAATACGCCGCAAGCCTGTCCATTTTCAACAGATGGGGCGAGCCAGAAGACGTGGCGGATATCGCTTCCTTCCTCGCCTCGCCTGACAGTCGGTGGGTAACCGGACAACTGGTCGACGCCAGTGGCGGATCGCGGTTGTAAGGACACTCGACGCAAAAAAGGGCTGTCTCCCAAGTCGATTTTCCGACTGCGAGACGCCCTTTTTTCACAATGCTCCGACTGTTCCGGGCGATTGCTGCGGCTGCCAGGCTGCCGCTTGCCTAAACTTGCCCATTCGCTCCAGCGCCCGCTGCAAATCGTCACGCGAGCTTGCATGGGAGCAGCGAATAAAGCCCTCTCCGCCTGCTCCGAACACACGTCCCGGTACGACTGCCACCTTACCTTCCCCACTCCTGTTTCCGCTCATGCACGGAGCTGGCAATCATTCGATCCAGCAGCTGCGTATAGGTCATGCCTGCTGCCGCTGCGCTTTTTGGAAACAGACTGTTGGCGGTCATGCCCGGCAGCGTATTCACTTCCAGCACATACGGTGTATCCTGATACAAAATCATGTCGATCCTGGCGTACACTTTGCATTGCATCAACTGATAGCTGGTCAGTGCCGCATGATGTACGCGCTGCTCCACAACAGCGGGAAGCTGAATCACCTTTTCCTCCGCGCCGCCGACCTCGTATTTTGCCTGGTAGTCGAACCACTCCGAATGGGCGGAGCGAATCCCGATAATCGGCAAAACCTCGCCATCCAAGATCGCAACGGTCAGCTCTGTCCCTTTTATATACGGCTCAATCAAAATCGTCTCGCCCAAGCTGCAAGCTCCCTGGACAGCCGCCAACAGCTCCTGCTCGTTTTGCACAAGCTGGACACCGATGCTCGATCCGCCCGTATTCGGCTTCACAATAACCGGGTAACCTAGCTGCGCCACCATCTGCGGGTCATAATCGTTCATTCCTTGCCAGCAAAGACCCGCAGGCGTGTGCACGCCCGCTGCTTTGAGCAGCATTTTGCTCAGTTGTTTATTCATGCACAGACTGCTAGCCAAGACCCCGCTGCCTGTATAGGGAATGCCCAGCGTCTCCAACGCGCCCTGCACCGTGCCGTCCTCCCCATACTCGCCGTGCAGCGCCAACAGAGCGACATCAATTCCTGCCTGCTGAACTTGCCTGATTAAATCCAGCCGCTGATCGATCACGATGGGAACGACCTCGTAGCGACTGCGATCCAACTGTTTGATCATCTCTTGGCCTGTTTGCAGAGAAACCTGACGCTCCGAGGAAACCCCGCCCATAATGACACCAATTTTCATCGTGACACCTCTCCTTTATCGTTATCCTTGCAAAAATTTGCGCGTCTGCTCGCCGATTATGCGAATGCCCCGTTCGATATTTTCATCCGTTACCCGTGAAAAGCCTAACCGCAATGTATGCACGCCTTCGCCTTCAGCAATGAAAAACTTGTCTCCCGGCGTAAAAATAACGCCTTGCTCCGTGCAAGCTGCCAGCAGTTGACGGGTATTAACGCCTGGCGGGAAAGCAAGAAACAAGTGCAGGCCCCCGTCTCCAGACAGCTGCGCTTCCGGAAGGTGCGCTTCACAGCATGCTTTTGTCAGCTCGTATTTGCGCTTGTATTCCGTCCGCGCTTTTTTGACGTACTTATCAAAATTTCCGTTCAGCAAATATTGGTACAAGATCGCTTGATCGATGGTGGATGTATGAATCGTGCGTGCGCGCTTGATGCTTTCCAGCGTGTCGATCAGCGCTCTGTCTCCAAGCACCCAGCCTACTCGCAGGCCAGGGAACAGCACCTTGGAAAAGCTGCCGATGTAGATGACCCCGTTCCCTTTTCCCACTGTGGCAATCAAAGGCGACACATGCGCTCCCGAGTAGCGCAGCTCCTCATTGAACCCATCCTCGATCACCGGAACTTGATAGCGGCTCATGACATTCATGACGGCGCTGCGCTTGGCTGGCGACATGACGATGCCAGTCGGATTGTGATAGGAAGGAATCAGGTAGGCCAAATCGAAATGATTGGCTTTTAGCACTGCCTCCAGCCGCTCCACATCGATGCCGTCACGTTCCAGCGGAATGCCAGTTATCTCGAATCCGTGCAGCTTCAAGTTTTTGATCGCCGTATGATGGGTCGGATTTTCACAAATGGCCGCACCGCGACGCCCGGAAGGCCGCAAAGCGGACAGCACCATGTCAAAGCCTTCTGTAAACCCGCTTGTGATCAACATGTCCTTGCCGCTTATATCCACGCCTTTGTTTTCCATATAGCGCATCAAGTATTCCATCAGCGGCTTGTAGCCTTTGGCATAGCCGTAGTTGAGCAGCACCTGCCCCTCGATCGCCATGCGATCCATAAACGCCCGCTTTACATCCCCCAGATCGAACAAATGCTCATCCGGCGCAATGCTCGTAAACGAGATCGTCCCTTTTTGGGCGCGTATGCCCTGCTTCATCATGTCCAGCTCTACAGCTGCTACCGCATACTCGTTCATTTTCGCCTTCCAATCGACTTGCCAGCTGGCGGGGCCTTCCGTTCCTCCACTATCTGTGGCTGACTGGTCCACTATAGCAGCCACGTAGCTGCCCTTGCCGGGGATTGCATACGCAAAGCCGTCATCCGCCAAGCCTTCATAGGCGGCGATCACTGTATTGCGGCTCACTTTCAAAAGACCGCTCATCTCTCGCGTGGACGGCAGCTTCTGATCCACTTGCAGCGCCCCTTTTATCATCAAACGTTTAAGGTATTCTTTTACTTGGATCACGACCGGCCGGTCATCGACGAGCTTGAAATCCTGGAACATCCTTCATCGCCCCCATCTACAATGATGGCACAGAAGACGCGCGAAAAAAAAGAACCACCGCGATCGATTTTTCATCGTGCGGCGGTTCCTTGCTCGCTTCCCCCATTAGGTGACAAGCTTTGCTTCTTCAACTTTGTTTCAGATCTTTTATATACCATGCATCCATTGCGGAATGCTCAGAGCCAGGTAGCGGCTCAGGTAAAAGGGTAAAGCCAAACTTCTCATACAATCTGCACGCAGCTTTCAGCTCGTGCTGTGTTTCCAGGTAGCATTTTTCATAATGCTCGGCGGCAAATGCCAAAGCTGTTTCCATCAACTGTTTCCCAAACCCCAGACCTTGCGTTTTGGGACTTAAATATAGCTTTTGCAATTCGCAAATTTTCTCGCGCTCGTCAAACGGCGCTATGCCAATCCCGCCAGCAACCTCGCCATTGATTTCAACCACCCAATACTGGCTGTTTTTCAAGCGAGTGTAATATTGGTGAAGATCGTCAAGCTGCGGATCAAAGTAAGCTGTCCCTGGGATGTCTAGCCCAAGCGATTTTAATGAATCTTGAATGATCTTTTTGATTTGCGCATTGTCTTCTTTGCTTATTTCGCGGATAACCATATGCTTTCTCTCCTTCAAAAGTTGACTCAGTCCACATTTTAAAAGTACAATTATACTAATCTTAAATG
Organism: Brevibacillus sp. FSL K6-0770; assembly: GCF_038000275.1. Classification (NCBI taxonomy): domain Bacteria; kingdom Bacillati; phylum Bacillota; class Bacilli; order Caryophanales; family Paenibacillaceae; genus Brevibacillus; species Brevibacillus sp. FSL K6-0770. The sequence continues at coordinate 300,253 of NZ_JBBOBQ010000001.1, read as the reverse complement.
TGGACTAAGTCAACTAAAAAAGGAGCCTATATGAATAAGCAAAGCATCTCTGACATTCGGCAATTCAATCGGTTTTATACGAAGATACTGGGCTTATTTAATGATCAAATTTTAGAGACCAATTATACATTAACGGAAGCGCGGGTATTGTTTGAGATCAGCGAGAGAACGGAATGCATCGCCAACAACCTCGTGCAAGAGCTTCGGATCGATAGAAGCTACATGAGTCGAATTTTACGCAAATTTGAGAGAGAAGAACTCATAGAGAAAAAAACTCCACTGACCGATAGCAGAAAAACGTTCCTTTCTTTAACACAAAAAGGGAGAGAGATATTGGATAACATTCACAGCCAGTCAGACGAACAAATCGAGCAATTGTTGGATGGACTGACTGATCGTGACGTGAACGAGATTTGCAAGGCAATGGCACTCATCCAAGAGAAATTGAGCAATGCAAAAATGAACAGCAAGTAATCCCAGGCTTGGTCTGGAAACGCATGCATCACATGCCTGAACAATAAAAGACGCTGCACCCCTATGAGTACAGGGATGCAGCGTTTTTGTCAGCGTATAGATTTACGTCCCTTTTCCCGCTTTAGCCATAGCGCCTTGCTGCGGAACGGACTTTTTCCATTGCAAGCCAATAATCAGAATCAGCGTTACAACAGCCAGGAAAATACTGCATCCTAACGCCAAGGTGAAGGCGTTTAGCTGCAGGTGTATATCAGCTGCTGCTTGCCCTGAGAGAGCTGCAAAAAATACGGTCCCGATTACGGCGACTCCAAGCGCATTGGCTGTCTGCATGAAAGTGCTCAATATGCCTGACGCCGCTCCTACATATTCCCTTCCGACACCTGACATAATCGTTCCCATCAGCGGGGCGCCAACCAAACCTTGTCCCAAGCCGATCAGGAAGAATGGCAAAATGAGCTGCTGCCAGTACAGCTCAGCGGCAAAGGCATAACACGCCGCTATGACTGCCGCATAGCCCGCGATCAAGACCGTTGCCCCCACTTTCAGCACATGGGCATTTTTCTTTGCCCACTTCGGCCCAAGCAACGATGCGATAAAAAAGCCAAGCCCGATCGGAGTGAACGCCAGCGCCGAATCCATGGCAGAAAGGGACAAAGCGTCCTGTAGCGTTATGGATACAACGAGAAAAAACCCGCTATTGCCGATTTGATAAGCCAAAATGGTAAGGACACCCAGAGTAAAAGAACGCTCGTGAAAAATCGCTGCAGGAATCAACGGCTTCTCCCCGCGCTCAACCATTCTCTTTTCGTGTATGCGAAACAGGAAGAAAGCAACGAGCGCTCCCGCAAAGCTTGCGAATACCCACAGCGGCCAACCTGCCTCTCTTCCGACAACCAGCGGATAGATCAACAGCAGCAAGCTGCCCGTCAAAATGAAGATGCCGAGCGCGTCAATTTTTTGCTTTCCTGCCGATTTTGTTTCCTTGATCAATGGAATGATGAGCAAAACAGCCAAAATACCAAAAGGAATGTTAATAAAAAACACGGAACTCCATCCGAGTCCTCCGATATCAAAATGGAGCAGTGCGCCACCGATCATTTGTCCCGCGATCAAGCCAAGCCCGCTGACTGCACCGTAAAAACCAATCGCCTTCCCTTTTTCCTCGGGCGGAAAGATCACCTGAATAATAGCCAGCACTTGGGGGATCAAAAGCGCGGCGCCAACCCCTTGAATGACACGTGAAAAAATCAGAAATCCTGCGCTTGTCGAAAATCCACATAAGGCAGAAGCCACGGTAAATATAATCATACCGACAATGAACAGCTTTTTGCGTCCCAGCCAATCCCCCAGACGAGCGCTAGTAATCAGCAACACAGCATAAGAAAGCACATAGGCAGCCACAATGAATTGAATTTGTGTGGTACTCGCGTGTAATTGTTCTTCAATCGTTGGAATCGCTACGTTTACAATAAACGAATCCAACAACACCATAAAAGTCCCAAGCAATAAAACAGCCAGCGCCCACCAGCGCTTTGGATCGATCGCCTTTGCGGTCTCCGGATTAGCCGTGTTCATGCAGAGTCGCACTTCCTTTTCTGTTATTTTAGGAGTATTTTCAAATACTACTATTAGCGGGTCAAAAATAGAGGAATACTGTTTTACAAGTATTCCTTGTACGCATCAATGATCCGCTCATAATGCTTCCCGTACTTCGCTTCCAGCTCTTTGCCAAAATCGCGCTCCACTTGCTCCATGATGAGGTCATGGTAAAACGTGTTTTGCAACAGCTCAATGAGCGAAGGATGATTTGTTTCCAGAGCGGTGGGCTTGATGCCTTTCCCAAAGCTGCCAAGCAAAGCGGAATGAACATCACACAAAATCGAAAATTTTCGCGTGCGAACCGAGCTCCACTCTTCGCTTCTTTGGTGAATGATCACATTTTTTACGCTCGTGTTGCATTCCCCGATCGAGATCAGCGTAACAGCAACCCCGCGCTTTTCCGCTTCCAGAAGCGGCTCTTCCACCCAGCTCACATCTTCGGACCAAATATCTACGACAATGCTTTTGTCCGCATTCGCAATCAGGCGATGAATGACCGTCTCGATCGTTTTGTCACCTTGCCAACTGTAAAAAGACGGCGGCGTGGTGGGGACAGCATTCAATTGCTCCTGTAGCACACGCGTTGTTTGTTCAAATTCCGTTTTCAGCAGACGAACAAGCTGTGCAATCGGGACGGCATCATAGAGCACAGGCTCGCTTTCGATCACCCGGCATATGCCCTTTTCCGTTAAAGAGCGCAGGGCCGCATACACATTCGTGCGGGATACGGATACTTTTTTGGCAACCTCATAACCGGAAATCTTCGGGTCCTCATGAAGCGCCAAATAGCATCTTGCTTCCAGATCGGATAATCCGATTTTTCGCAGCTCATCAATCATGGCTCTACCTCCTTTCTTATCCGTTTGTTTTTAGTGGTGTTTTTAAATACTACTATCGTTTTGCGAAGAAGTCAACTCCCAACTCCCGTTCCAGCATCTGCTGCTATCACGGTAAAGTGGAACGCGCTCCAAGCTCCTGCCAGCGGGTTTAGACGACTACTTGTGATCGTCAATCGAGGCAAGGGCATGCTGCAACGGAATCGGATTAAAATATTCTCTCCACAAACAAATTTGTCCATCGCTTACCTGCACGAGACTGACGTACGATTGGGCATACGCAAACCCGCTTTGCTTCACAGTCCCTTTGCTCTCCATTTCTGCGAAAACAAGCTCGGTCTTCCCATCGCCAACCGGGTACACCCGGATGTTGCTGATTTCCCACGCCGCGTACATTCCGTTCTCTTTTCCAATGAACTGATCAAGCAATTGCAGCAGCTTTTCCTTGCCCTGAATCTGGCCCGCTTGCAGACCGAACGGCATCTCATAGACGATGTCGCTGCTCATCAAGCTCCCCATTCCCTGTATATCCTGGTTAGCCTCCCGTTGAAAAAACTCGCTCACGATTTCCGCTGCTTTCATTCCTGCTCCACTCCTTTTCATTTCTTGGCAAACCTGCCCCCAAAGTATAGCGCCAGCTTTGCCGCAAAATATTGAACAGAATGCGCAAGTTTTTGTGAAAAATCGCGCTCCTTTCAACGGGAGGACGCGTATTTCAACGGGGTCAAGCCCGTCGCTTTTTTAAACTGCCTGGTAAAATGGGCCTGATCCGCGAAGCCGCTCTGGGCAGCAACCTCCTTTAAACTCTTGTGGCCGCAGCGAATGAGCTGCTTGGCCCGTTCCATTCTCAACCGGATCAAATATTGATGCGGTGTCACTCCCGTATGCTGTTTGAACAACCTCACCAACTGTGACAGGCTGATATTGGCAACCACCGCAAGCTCCTTCAAGGAAATGTCCTGTTCCACATTCATGCGCATGTACTCGATTGCGGCCGTCACCTGCTCGTTTGTCGCTGTAGACGATGCCACACTACTTCTGGCGTTTGCGGTATAGTTCCGAAGCAAATGGATTGCCATCGTCGTCGCAAGCGATTGGCTGTACAACTTTCCGTTGGCCCCGCCGTTGAGCACTTCCTCCATCATCCAGCGGGTGAGCACGATCAGCTTTTCGTCCCTGACCAAGGGCTTTTGTTCCAGCTGCCATTTGTCTGTATGCCCAAACCCCGACTCTTCGGCAACCTGGTCGAGAAAAAGCGGATCGATCGCAAGCTTCACAAAAGAGATCGCTCTTGTCCAGCGGCAGGACCACTTCTCGCCCGCTGCTAACAACTGAATATCGCCTGGCGCCAGCTTTTTTTCCGTTCGATTGCCGTGCTGAAAAAACTGCAAGTTCAGCGGCTCCTGTGTGCCATGTATGGCCATGACATGCCTTTTGGCGAGGGAAGCGTCGTACAGGTGGGCAGGCGGTATGTTCTCCCACCGGGAAAGCATGATGTTCGACCACCCCAGATCATCGCTGGACAAAATCGGCTTTGCACCGCTAGATAAAAACTCCTTGATCGCTCCATCCATTGCGCTCACCCTGTCTCCCGAATAGTTTTTTCGTATCAGCCAGTATAGCATACGCCGCTTTTTTCCACAGAGCAGGCGTCACCTGAAAAAGAGCCGCATACGCGACTCTTTTCCTTCACTGTCATAAGCTAATTTGCGGAACTGGCGGCAGTTGGCATCCCGCCTTGCTCAATCACGCGCACAGTCTGGATTTCACCCGTCCCTTTTTGCAAATCGGCTTTTGTAAAGTAGACGAAATACACCTTGCCCTCGATGTCGTTCATCGGCCCGATACCGTCAAAGCTGTTTGGGTACCAGTCAATTTGCACGTCTTTTGATTCGTTGTCGATATATTTGCTGCTAATCCAGTAGCCATGCTGGGGCAGCTCGATCTTCCTCGCTTTGAAAGCTTCCGTTGCCGCTTTGATAAACGGCTCGGCTTGCTCTTTGGACATGGCGGTTGGAAAAACCATTTGGGACTCGGCTTGTTCGTTTGGCTGTTTGGAAGCATCCGCAACCGTCTCTTTCCCCTCAAGCTCTTTCGGTGGTGCAGCTTCCGTCATGACCACATTCATCTTGCCATCCAGCACAGATTGCGCATACGTCGCCACGGAAAAACTGGATGCGACAGCGAGCGTGCCGATTGCGGCAAGGCCGAGCAGCAATCGAGACTTCCTGGTTGTTTTTTTACTGGTTTCCATACGATTCCCTCCCTGCAAGAAATGAGGCCGAACCTCCGGATGTTCGACACCGTTAGCGTATCACCGGCATGTCATCCTTCCATCTGCGTTCTGTCATCGTTTTGCAAAACTTGTCCGTTCGGCACTCGTATATAGACACTCGTCCCTTTTCCCAAACTGCTGACGATGGAAATACTCCCCCCGTGCGCTTCCGCAATCGCCTTGCAAAGGGACAAGCCTAATCCGTGGCCGCTGTACTTTCGATTCCGGGCAGTATCCAACACAAAAAACGGCTGAAACACATCGCTTACATGTTCCGCCGGAATGCCGCAGCCCTTATCGCTTACACAGAAGACAACAAACTCCCCTTCCGCATAAACACTGAGGAAAATCGTCTCGTGATAACCCGACGCTTTCGAGGCATTTTCCACCAAATTATTCAGCAAAACGTACAGCAGCTCCTCATCCACCAAGGCAGTCTCCACGACAGATTTCATCACCAATGACTGCCCTTTGCCCGCAAGCGACAGCTTCGAGATCATGTCGAGGTGCTCCAAAAGCTGAGCGACCCTGACCTGTTCTTTTCGCACCACTCGCCCATTGCCCAGCCGGAACAGATTCAGCAGTTTTTTGGACATGTCATCCAGCCGCTTGCTTTCCGAGTGAATCAGGCGAAGCGCTTTTTGTTTCTCGGCTTGCTCCAGTTCATAGTTTTCCAGCAAACTGGCGTAGCCCATAATCGACGTGAGCGGCGTTTTCAATTCATGGGCAAGGCTGGCAATCAAGGTTTCCCGCTCTTTTACCTCTCTGCGCAGAAGCTCCATGTGGGATTGAACGGCATCGGCCATATGATTGAACTCTAGCGCCAATTGCCCGATTTCGTCCCGGCGAGCCACTGCAATGCGCGGATCGTAGTTTCCCCTGGCGAGTGCTTTTGCTTGCGTACCCAGCTGGGCGAGCGGCCTTAACGCATGACGGATGAGGACATACAAACCGATCGCAAGCAAAATCATTCCCGCTGAAAACCACAGGGCGATTTGTGTAGCGAGAGTCTGCTGACCAGCTACCATGTCGGTCACATCGTTTTCATAGTCGAGACGATAGAGCTGGCCTGCTATGCTCATCCAGCCTGATACAAACAGGACGCTGTGCTCACCCGATTGACGAATCACGAAGCTCCGCCTGCCGTCTTTTGGCGGGTCCAGTTCCATGATCTTTTCATCCGCTGGGGAAAAACTGCTGTACAGCTTTTCTCCATCCAGACTCGTCATCGCGATATAGCTTTTGCCATCTGTATAGTACCGCCCGTAATTTTGTGCCGCTCTCGTCAACAGCTCTTGCCGCAACCCCGGATTGAACGCCATTTTCTCGATGGAAGCTGCATACATTTTCATCGCACTCGCAAACATCACATGCCTGTCCAGCGAGCGGCTATATTCTCTCTGCATGCTATGCTCACTTGAGACAGCCGTGATTTGATAGCAAAAGAACAAAATAATCACCGCACTCAAGCCAAATGCCAGCAAATAAATCCGTATCCAAAGAGGCATTTGTCCGTCTGTCCGCAACATCACGCCAGCTCCAATCGGTAACCAACTTTGTGCACCGTCTGAATGTAGCTGGACAGCCCGAGCTTTGTCCGCAGGTTCAAAATATGCGTATCCACCGTTCGCGTACTTCCATAAAAGTCAAAACCCCACACCTGGCTGAGCAGGCTTTCACGGGAAAAGGCAATGTTCGGGTTTTGCAGCAAAAACGCCAGCAGTTCATACTCTTTCGGCGTCAAAGTAATAAGCTCGTTCGCTTTGTACACTTTGCGCCCAATACAATCTACTTTCACGTCGCCAATCAGCAGCATCTCTTCTGTCTCTTGAACCCGCCTTCTCAGCGCAACTTCCACTCTTGCCAATACTTCCAACAGTTCAAACGGCTTTGCAATATAATCCTCAGTCCCCAACCGCAATCCATGCACCTTGTCCAGCACACTCGCTTTGGCAGTCACAAAAATAACGGGTACGTGCTTCTCTTTGCAAATGTCCAACAACTGGTATCCATCCAGTCCCGGCAGCATGATATCCAGCAATGCCAAATCGTAGCCGCCATCTCCCAACAACTGCTTCGCGATGTGTCCATCCCCTGCGATTTTGCAGTGATAGCCGGAAGCGGTTAACGCCAACTGAAGCAGCTCGGCGATAGACGGATCATCCTCTGCAAGCAAAATGGAATAAGCCATACGTTCCTCCCCCATTTTTTCCTTCATTCATTATGGCAGCAGCTTCGTATTTTCTTGTCAAAGAAATGTAAAAACCTATCCTTTTTTCGTTCATAGCGAGTGCAGATATTTTTACAATTTGAACGCGCAGGAGAGATACAGTAAAATCAATATATCTTTAGGCTGCAAAAGGTGGTTTTGGAACATGGAAGATGCTTTGCAAACGTGGATGGCTCTCGATCAGTTGTACGTAACCCTCAATCAGCAATTGGAAAAATTCCTTAAATCCAACTACGATTTAACCGTCAGTGAGTTTATGGTCATCACTGTGCTCAACGACGACACTGGCGCGGGACTTACCATCGACCAACTGAGCAAAATGGTCAATCTGAGCCACAGCGCGGTTTCCCGTCTTGTCAGTCGCCTGGAAACTTGCCATACTGTGGAACGCCGTTTAAATGAAACCGATCGCCGCAGCTCATTGGTTCGCCTCTCCGACCAGGGAAGAGCCGATTATCAAGGAATCTTGCCGGACATCACCGCTATTATCCGTAATGGAATGAACAAGAAAAACATCTCGATCACGATTTCATGAACATGCTGCTTTTTCATGAGCGTTGACGAACAAAAAGCAACTTGTTATATTATATGTGCGTGCGCACGCAAATAAAAGAGCAGCTTGTATCTTGCTTTTCTACAAGGAGAATAAACCAATGAACAGTCGCCCTCTATCCTTTACCGCTCCCCGTCCTTTCCAAATCTCGGTCGATCAGCAAATCCTCGATGATTTGTCCGATCGGCTCAAACAGACACGCTGGCCCGACCGAATCGAACATACAGGATGGAGCTACGGCACTGACGATGTCGTCTTGCGCGATCTCGTCGCCTATTGGAGCGATGGCTTTGACTGGCGCAAACAGGAGCAAGCCTTGAATGAGCTGCCGCACTATACGACAACGATTGACGGTATCGAGATCCACTTCATCCACCTCCGCGGAAAAAGTCCTTCGGCCAAGCCGCTCCTGATGCTCCACGGCTGGCCCAGCTCGTTTGTGCAAATGATGGAGATTGCCCCGCTCCTGGCTGATCCGGCCGCTTATGGCGGACAGGCAGATCAAGATTTTGATGTCATCATCCCTTCCTTGCCTGGCTATGGCTTCTCTGGTCGGCCAAGTGAATCCGGCATGGATATCGCCTACATGGCTGACATTTTCTCCACTCTGATGACGAAAGTGTTGGGCTACGAGCGCTATATCGGGAGAGGTAGCGACATGGGACAAGGTGTGCTCATGCACCTCGCTCACAAATATCCAGAGCAGCTTATCGGCCTGCACTTCTCGGGTACGAATCTCCTCGTCGCGGAGGTTCCTGACGATATCACGCCAGCCGAGGCAGAATTTATCGCCAACTCCGCCGCCTGGATGAAATCAGAGTGGGCGTACGCATTGCTGCAAGCGACGAAGCCGCAAACGGTTGCCGTGTCCTTGAACGACTCTCCGGCAGGTCTGGCTTCCTGGGTTTTGGAAAAATTCCATGCCTGGACAGACCGCCCCGATGATTTCGTCAACCGCTATGGACGGGATTGGCTTTTGACGAATTTGACAGTGTATTGGGTGACCCAGACGATCGCTTCCTCGATCCGGTTGTATGCAGAGTGTACGCGCAGCAACAGCTTCCATCTGGATGTAAAAGTCCCTACGTGCATGCTGATGGCCGGCTCCGACATGTTTTTAATGCCACGCGAATGGGCGGCCCGCAGCACGAATATCGCACGCTGGGTCCAGCTTGATTGCGGAGGGCATTTCCTGGAATGGGAGGAGCCAGCGCTGGTCGCCGAAGATTTGCGCGCAGCTTATTTTCAATAACCTCCGCCTCCACGCTCGTGCTTGAAAATAGACCGTCAAACCTCAAGAACCTGCAACAGCAAAAAAACGCTGTTACAGGTTTTTTGACGTGTCTACCCCGCCTTCCAAAAAGCCAGCTCCCTCTATCTTATCTCCAAAATGTCTCGAATCCCCTCCTCCGTAAGCTTCCACGATTGATTTTCCCCCGGTTGAATAACTTCTTGAAAAAGCTTCTGTTTACTGGTTTGCAACTCATGTATTCTCTCTTCAATCGTTCCTTGCGCGATCAGCTTGATGACTTGAACGTCTTTCTTTTGCCCCAAGCGATACGCGCGATCGGCTGCCTGCTGTTCCACAGCCGGATTCCACCAGAGGTCGTACAGGATAACCGTGTCTGCCCCTGTGAGATTCAAGCCTGTCCCTCCCGCTTTTAGCGAAATGAGAAACACTTCCCTCTCTCCCTTGTTAAACCGATCGCAAAGCTGTACCCGCTCCTTGGCGGCTGTATTACCGTCCAGGTAGAAGTGGCTGCATTCCTTTTGACTCAATTCCTTGCTGATGATCGCAAGCATCTCCGTGAATTGCGAAAAGATGAGCATTCTCTTGCCTTGCTGCCGATACTCCACCACCAGTTTGCCGAGCTGCGCAAGCTTCGCCGAGCCTCCTGCATACCCTTCCAAAAACAAACCCGGATGACAGCAAAGCTGGCGCAACCTCGTCAAGCCAGCCAGGATTTTCATCTGATTTTCCTGAAAAGTATCCTTGCCGACATGCTTCAGTGAAACATGCTTGAGCCTCGCCAAGTAAGCGGCGTACAGCTTTTTTTGTTCAGGCAGCAAGTCGGAGGTCAGTATGGTTTCCATTTTGCTTGGCAGCTCTCTGAGCACTTCTGCCTTCATCCGGCGAAGCATGAACGGCGCGATCAGCTGTGCTATTTTTTCGCGCGAAAGCTCATGAAAAACTTGGCGATCCGGCATTAACCCCGGAAAAACAACGTGGAAAATCGCCCAGACATCCTCGATGTTATTTTCAATCGGCGTGCCTGTCAGCGCAAAGCGATTGGCAGCCTGGAGTTTTTGGAGCGCCTTTGCCGTCAGCGAATCGGCGTTTTTAAAAGCTTGTGCCTCATCGAGAAACAGCGTATGAAACACCCTTTTTTGATAGAAATGACTGTCCATTCGCAATAACGGATACGACGTGATGAAAACGTCTGTCTCACTGGCCCGCTCCAGCGCCGCTTTTCTTTCTTGATGAAGACCATCCACAACCGTAACACGTACTTCCGGTGTGAACCTGGCAAACTCGTGCAGCCAATTGTACATAAGCGAGGAAGGCGCTACGACCAGAACTGGTTTGCCCTGCGCCCTGATCTCCGATAGCTCTGCGGCGATGAAGGCCAAGCTTTGCAGCGTTTTCCCTAGCCCCATATCATCAGCAAGAATCCCCCCGCAGTTATTTTGGGCTAAACGCTTCAGCCATTGGAACCCCTCTTGTTGATAGCTTTTCAAAATGGGCGCAAGCTGCGGGGGAAGGGGAAAGTCGGACTTCCCCGGTTTTTTCAGTTCCTCCACCCACTGTTGAAAAGAGCTTCCTTTCGTCAGGATACTCTCTGGTGTCTGTGCCATTTGCTGTAGACCAAAAACAAACGGGACACGAATTTTGCCCTCCACGACCTGCGCTTTGCCCCTGTTCAGCTGTTCAAGCAACATGCCCACATCTGCAAACTGCTTTGCCTCCAAAGACAGCAAGCGGCCATCCCGCAGTCGGTAAAACTTCCTTTTTTCACTCAAGCTCAGCAATACTTCGCGAATCTCTACTTCCGGAACTCCCCGCATATCAAACTGAAAGATGAGCCAATCGGTGCGCTCGTCAACCTCCACCCTGACCGTTGGCCGCGTATCTGCTTTACATATGCGGTCACGCACCGCTGTTGTGGCATGGATTTCTACATGCGATTGCAGCTGCGGAACCATGTGGACCAAAAAATGGTACTCCTCTTCATCGTTGCTCCAATAATAGCCGCTCTCCGTTCGCGTACCGAGGCTCTCTTTCATTAGCCGAAGAATTTCCTGCTCCTTCTCTCCCAGTTGGCTGAGGCGTGCTTCGGTTGAGATGTCGTCATGCATGGCTTCCAATGGATTCATGACGATCGCATCATAGTGAAACTCCAAACCCGCCAGCAGCCTGTTTTTGATTCTGTCCAGAAACAGCTTGCCTTTGAAACGAGCCGTTGCTTTTCCTTTTGCCAGGTCGTCGATGCCTAAATCCCCTGCCAAGCTGCGTGCCGGCGTAGGTTCCGGGTGCTCGATCCTTTTTGCAGCTGATAATGGCGAAGGAGTCTGGCGCGGAGAAACTTGCTGGGTAGGTAAGCCATTGACCTGTATATCGTGCAAGCAGAGGAGAACAGCCGCAACGTGCTGGCAGCTTTTGTGGTAAGAAGAGAGTCTCGGGCAGGTGCACTCCGCGTAGATGTATCCGTTATTGTCCTTTTTAATCGTGACGTCGAACAGCGCTCCGCTATTTACAGTCGCCCGGAAAATCGACTGGCCGGGATGGTAATGGATGAGCTTTACCCGCTTTTCTGCAAAGTACCTCTTCCCTTTTTTAAACGAGATATCGCCGCATATTTGTTTGATTTTTTGCTGATTGAGAAAGTAGTTCATGGGGTGGCTCCTTATAGAATCCGTGTTTGATTTTATTTGCGTGCGCATGCATATATAAAATATCAATTTTGAGGGGGAGTGGCAACTTTTTTGTTATCGAGAGAGCCACCCCCTTCTGCTGCCAGCTCGGTTTATTTTCGCGTAGAAAGTCGGAAAAGCGTTAGCTGTGTAGGCTAACGAGGCTAACGCTCTCCGCTTTCGTATAAATGGCAGGCTACACAATGGTTGGGAGCTGCTTCTTGTTTAACGGGAGTCAGCTCTTTGCAAGCTGCCTTCACAAACGGACATCTGGTTTGAAAAACGCAGCCTGATGGCAGATTCAAGGGAGACGGGATTTCGCCGCGAAGGATTACCCGCTCTCTTCTTCGGGTTAGGAATCGGCACAGCTAATCCCGCCAAAATAACTTCATTGACAACGTTTTCACTGAATAATAGAATATATTTAATGACAAGTTAACTTTGATGGAGACTCGGAGACTCATACTTTCTGGCACTTTCATTTTTGAAAGCGCCATTAAAGTATGGGTTTTTTTGCGTGTATCGTCATCTTTGTTAGAAATTACTTTAGGGGAGGAATACGATGCTCAAACTGTTTAGGCCTGCACCGCCTATTGACAGATTGCCTGACGAACAAATTGATTCTGAGTATAAAAAGCTCAGGCTTCAGGTGTTTTTAGGAATCTTCATTGGTTATGCGGCGTACTATCTCATCCGCAAAAACTTCTCGCTCGCCATGCCTTATTTGATTGAAGAAGGATTTACAAAATCAGAGCTTGGTTTTGCCTTATCTGCCATTTCGATTTCCTACGGGATCAGCAAGTTTGTAATGGCCATTTTTTCAGACCGAAGCAACCCGCGAATGTTCTTACCCGCCGGTTTGATTCTTTCTGCACTTATCAGTTTGCTGATGGGCGTTGTCCCTTACTTCACCTCATCCGTCACGATTATGTTTGTAATGCTATTCCTGAACGGTTGGTTCCAGGGAATGGGCTGGCCTCCATCTGGACGTGTCCTCGTACACTGGTTTAGTGTAAGGGAAAGAGGAGGCAAAACAGCGATTTGGAATGTTGCCCATAACGTTGGCGGAGGCTTGATGGCCCCTCTTGCTGTTGCAGGTGCAGCGATGTTCACCGGACTTTCGGGTACTATCGGTTCCGGGTATGAAGGCGTATTTATCCTGCCTGCTCTGGTTGCCATTGTCTTTGCATTCATTACGTATTTCTTAATTCGCGATACTCCGCAGTCAGTCGGCCTGCCGCCTATCGAAGAATATCGCAATGACTATCCAACCAAGACGAAGAAAACGTTTGAAACAGAATTTTCCACAAAAGAAATCCTTTTCAAATATGTGTTGAACAACAAATGGGTTTGGGCCATCGCAGTTGCCAACATCTTCGTCTATTTCGTCCGTTACGGCGTTCTGGACTGGGCGCCAACCTATTTGAGCGAGGAAAAAGGCTTTGATATGAACAAGTCGAGCGTTGCTTACTTCCTATACGAATGGGCAGGCATTCCGGGAACGCTCCTGTGCGGCTGGCTGTCCGATAAATTGTTCAAGGGCCGCCGTGGACCCGCGGGGTTTGTCTTTATGCTCGGCGTATTGATCGCTGTTCTGGTCTACTGGTTCAACCCAGCTGGAAATTCCTTAGTCGATATGATTTGCCTGATCGCGATCGGGTTCCTGATTTACGGTCCAGTCATGCTGATTGGTTTGCAAGCCCTTGATTTTGTTCCGAAAAAGGCCGCCGGAACCGCGGCAGGGCTGACAGGTCTGTTTGGTTACCTTGGCGGTACGGTCTCCGCAAATGCATTGATGGGGGTTATCGTTGACGCCTCCGGCTGGGATGCAGGGTTTATGTTGCTGACAGCTTCGTGCGTAGTGGCTGCGCTTGTTTTTGCGCTGACGTGGAATGTGCGGGGGCAGGAAGTCGTTAAAAATCATTAAAATAGCAAAAAGAAGGATGAAAATCGTTGTGATTTTTATCCTTCTTTTTCATGTGATGAATAATCAGTCTTCGCCGGATTTCTTCCTGGTATTCAACTCACCGGATGACTAGCCCCTCTACATAGTCCAAATAGAGAACAATCTTACATCATGGTTAATAAATTAGTGACTGCTGCAGCATTCTCATGGCTTCTCCGGTTGCACCCATCCCCCATTGCGTCGGGAAACAATATACCTTCGTGTTCGGTGAAAACCTTTTCGTCCCCCGCCGAATTTCTTTTGCCTCTCCGTAGAAGCGCTCATCAACGAACAAAATTATTTTTCATTCTGAAGAATCTTTCTGTATTCAACACCGTGAATATGTACAAGTATTTTTCGCTTTTCTAATGCCTCAAAAAAATTCAACATATCACCAAACGGGTTTGCAAAATATTGAATTAAGTGTTTAAAATCCTCAGTTGTTTTCAAGAAGTCATAAAAAAAGTAAGGATCAATATTTCCAATATCGTCTTTATTCCCGAGGGAAACTTCCAATTTTTGTCCGGTATCTAAGTTTTCAAACATGCAATGCTCTCCATGAACATCAAAGTACCAATTACCGCTTAAATGTTCTTCACCGTTTAGTAATTCCGCATTTGAAATTAAGTAGTAACTTCCTTTTATTATCTCTGATTTTTCAGGCTGGTTTGTTTCCAATATTAATTTATCCATGAGTTCTTGCGCAATTTCTTTATAAGCGTCCATTGCTGCCAACAATTCATCTACCGTTTCTTTGGTTAGCGTGTTCATACATTACCGCCTTTTGTGCTATTTATATTTTTCAGATAAAGTTTTCTTTTAATCGTTTCTTACCAACTCCCCCTGCGAATATGCTTCCTTGCAATTTCGCAGAACGTCCAGTTATTCAGGAAGTACAAAAGATATATCCAACCTGCTCCGCACCTTTGCCAAAAATTCTGCCAGTCCCAAAGTCTGCAAGCTTGCATTGCGAGCTTAGTGTTACAACTTTATCATCCAGTCTATTCCTTTATTCATCTGTCTAAAACTGGATTGTCACTGCACAAGCACAACAGCCCTTTTTATAAATAAAAATCCCGATGACCTAACAAAGCATCATCGGGACTTTTCTTGGAGTTTCATACTTTTTTATAACCAAACACTTGCTATATTAGCCCTATCTCCCCTACTCCACCGTAACACTCTTCGCCAAATTCCGTGGTTTATCCACGTCCAGGCCGCGAGAGATCGAAGCGTAGTAAGCGAGCAATTGCAATGGAATGACGGTCAGAATCGGTGCGAGCATTGGCAGCGTGGCTGGCAGGTAGATGACTTCGTCCACACTCTTTGCCAGGTCTTGGTCGCCTTCGGTTGCGAAGCCCAGGACATGGGCGCCGCGCGCCTTGACTTCCACGATGTTGCTCACCATTTTTTCGTAGATGTCTGGTTGTGTAGCCAATGCGACGACTGGTACGTTATCTTCAATCAGCGCAAGAGTACCGTGCTTCAGTTCGCCAGCCGGGTACGCCTCGGAGTGGATGTAGGAGATTTCCTTGAGCTTCAGGGAGCCTTCCAGCGATACCGCGTAGTCCAGGCTGCGGCCGATGAAGAACAGGCTGTTTACCCCTTTTGTGCTCTCTGCAAAATGGCGCACTTGCTCAGCGTCTTCGAGCATCGATGCGATTTTGCCAGGAATGGTTTCCAGATGCTCCACTACGCTTGCTACCTCGGCCGCTTCCAGCGTGCCTTTTACCTGCGCCAGATACAGGCTGAACAGGTACAGGGCTACCACTTGGGAAGTGTACGCTTTGGTAGAAGCTACGGCTACTTCAGGACCAGCCCAGGTGAAGATCACTTCGTCCGCCTCCCGCGCGACAGAGCTGCCTACTACGTTCGTGATGGCCATGACCTTCACGTTGCTCTTCTTCGCTTCGCGGAGCGCAGCCAGCGTGTCTGCTGTCTCACCGGATTGGCTGATGACGATCATCAATGTTTTGTCCGTATAGATCGGGGCGCGGTAACGGAACTCGGAAGCTACAGCTACCTCTACCGGTACACGGGTCCATTTTTCGATGACGTCTTTGCCGACCAGACCTGCGTGCATGGAAGTACCGCAAGCGACAATGTAGATTCGGTCGTACATTGCCAGCTCGGCATCGCTCATTTTCAGCTCAGGCAAAATGACGCGTTTGTTCTCGTGGTCAATGCGTGCGCCCATCGTGTCGCGGACTGCTTGAGGCTGCTCGTGAATTTCTTTCAGCATGAAAGAATCATAGCCGCCTTTTTCCGCTTGCACCAAATCCCACTCGACATGGAACAGATCCCGCTCGATTTTTTCTCCGCTCTCTGCGTCCATCAGTTCCACGCCGTCGCGAGTCAAAACAGCCATTTCGCCTTCGTTCAAAATGTATACGTCACGTGTATGCTCCAAAATAGCCGGGATATCCGAGCCGATGAAGCTCTCGCCTTGACCTACGCCGACCACAAGCGGGCTAGCCAAACGAATCGCTACCAGCTTATCTGGCTCATGCTCGGTCATGATTCCCAACGCATAGGCACCACGCATACGCTGCACAGCTCGACGCGCTGTAGACACGATATCTCCGTCGTACATGTCAGCCAGCAAGTGAGCGATGACCTCGGTATCTGTCTCGGAAGTGAACGTGTAGCCTTTTGCAAGCAGCTCTTCCTTCAACGGCAGGAAGTTCTCGATGATCCCGTTGTGAACGACAGCAAAAGACGTTTTTGCGTCAGTATGCGGATGGGAGTTTTCGTCAGACGGTTTTCCGTGCGTCGCCCAACGTGTATGCCCGATTCCCATGCAGCCGGAAAGCGGCTTCGACTCCAAACGATCTTCCAGCACTGCAAGGCGTCCCTGCGCCTTTTCCAATTCCAGGCCGTTGTCATTCACTACCGCGATGCCAGCAGAGTCATAACCGCGATACTCCAGCTTGCGCAGACCTCCGATAACGATCTCTTGCGCTTGTTTATCTCCAATATATCCTACGATTCCGCACATAAGTGTATGATCCCCTTCCAAAATTGACGGGGACACAACCCAAAACCAATGGTACGGGGGAGTGCCCCCGCCATTCCATGTTTTATGATCTATATTTTTGTACTAATCCGTGGCTTGAAACGTATCACACGCAAAGTTTTGTCCATCAGATCACCCTGATGCTTTGTCCTTGCGTTCTGCGGCAGTGATACTGCTGCCGGGAGGTACCCGCCGAAATCTTCGATAAACCTCCACCTCGTCCACTGGGCTCCATGTCGGGCAGCCACAGTGCTGGCGCTTTACGACTGTTGGTTTCTTGCTTTCCCTCAAAAATGTGTCTGTTCAATCTCCTCCCAATTTTTGCAATTGGTGCTCCGGTGCACATGAACACTGTACCACAGATCGAACGAAGCGACAATATCTTCGTCATTTACATGTATGCAAAAGGGAGTGGCATCGCACCACTCCCTCCGAACATTTTTTATACCAGTTCCTGTTTGACCACGTCTACGATCCGATGTACAAGCCCTTCCAGCTGAGCAGCATCCGGGCCTTCTGCCATCACGCGTACAATCGGCTCTGTACCGGACGGACGAACCAGCACACGGCCGTTGCCTGCCAGCTCTTCTTCCACCTCGCGGATCGCCTGCTCGATCGCTACGTTGCCGTTCAACTTCGACTTGTCCTCTACACGGACATTGATCAAAAGCTGCGGATACTTGACCATCACCTGTTTCAGCTCGGACAAAGGCTTGCCCGATTCCTTGATGATGTTCAACAGCTGCAAGCCTGTCAAAAGGCCGTCACCTGTCGTATTGTAATCCAGGAAGACGATGTGGCCGGACTGTTCTCCACCGAGGTTGTAGCCGCCGCGCAGCATCTCTTCCACCACGTAGCGGTCGCCTACAGCCGTTTTGGTTGTATGAATGGAGCACTCCTCCATCCCTTTGAAAAAGCCCATGTTGGCCATAACGGTTGTTACAACGGTATTGTTATTGAGCTTTCCTTTTGCTTTCAACGCACGTGCGCAAACCGCCATGATGTAATCGCCATCGATGATTTCGCCTGTCTCGTCGACCGCGATACAGCGGTCCGCATCGCCGTCAAAAGAAAGTCCCAGGTCAGCTTTATGCTTCAGCACTTCCTCCTGAAGTCGCTCAGGATGGGTAGAGCCGCATTGTTCGTTGATATTGACTCCGTTCGGGTTGGCCCCGATGGTGATCACTTCTGCGTCCACGTCTGCAAACAAACGGGCTGCCAGCGACGACACCGCTCCATTGGCACAGTCCAAAACAACCTTCAAACCGTCGAAACGCTCGGATACGGTACTTTTCAGGTGAGAGAGATACTTTTGTCCACCTTCAAGAAATTCCAATACCGTGCCGATCTGTTCTCCTACTGGTCTTGGCAAAGTGTCCTCTGCGGCGTCCAGATACTGTTCCACTTCGGCTTCTACGTCGTCGGACAGTTTGAAACCGTTGCTGCCGAAGAACTTGATTCCGTTATCCGGAAACGGATTGTGGGAGGCGGAAATCATGACACCCGCATCCGCACCCAATGCACGCGTGAGATACGCAACACCCGAGGTGGAGATGACACCCAATCTGACCACTTCTGCTCCAACCGAAAGCAAGCCAGCCAAAAGCGCGTTTTCCAGCATTTGTCCGGAAATGCGCGTGTCGCGCCCAATCACCACTTTTGGTTTGCCTTCCTGCTTGTGTCTGGTGAGAACGTAGCCGCCAACGCGACCGATTTTAAATGCCAGTTCGGGTGTCAATTGTGTATTGGCTACACCACGCACACCGTCTGTTCCGAAATACTTCCCCATGTTTGTCCCTCATTTCCTTCCTTGTGCACACAACAGCTTATGTCTACCTTTGTTTGTTCGTGATTTCGATTGTGACCTTTTTAGGTGCGCTCGCAGAAGTCTTGATATAATCCGGCTGATTGAAAATATAATTCAGAGGCACCTCGTACACACCAGCCGGCATATTGCTGACGTCTGCCACGACCTGCAAGTCTTCGTGTCTCAATTGATCCAGCACTTGGGCTGCACCTATTACATCAAAGTCAATTGTAGACAGCTCCTGACCATCGGTGGACAACACCCTGGCTTGCATAGTCTCTGACAACCCGCTGATGCGAATCGGGATTTTCTCCAAACGCTTGGTTGTGGACGGAACTACTTTCAACGATACCTTGAGATACTCCGGCTCTACCTTCACGATGTTATCCGCTAACGGTATCTTTAGCTCCAAAAGACGATCTGATGTAATGTTGCTAAGATCGATTTCCGGTCCTGAGTAGGTGTTCGCCTTCATGGCGTCGATGACCTCTTTCGGACCAAAAACGGTCACTTCATCCACATTCATATCCATACTAGCCAAACTATAGCCATTCGGCATTTCATTCGTCAAGTTTAATTTGATCGGCACTTTCACAAAAGGACTGGTGACCGGGATGTTTACCTCAACCGTCAGCGGAATGACATCCGCCCCTTGAATCACATTTCCTGACTTGTCCACGACTTTCAGTGGGACTGTAGTCTTAATCGCGGAAGTGGCCCCTTCCAGATCGACGGACGCCTTGACTGCCGCCACTTTGTCTACCTGGCTTTCCGGAACTCTGACAAGCGCCCTGAACGGCTTGACGATCGGTTCACCCGCGGTATAGCCGGGAGCTACTTGTCCCAGTTTTTCCACGGTAACTTCCCGTTCCACTGTCTTCTTCTCTTCCAGCGTAATTTCCACGATGTTCGGAATGATGCCCACTTTCACTTCATCCGGAAACCCTTTGTACTGGACAGGAACCCTGTGAGTCCCTTTTCCCAAATTGGTCGCATCGACGTATACTTCCATCGAATCAGCCGGGAAAAAGTTATGGCGGTAAAACGGGTTGTTGCTTTCCAAAGCGACTTTTACCGTTCGCTGCTGCTTGACGACCTGGAAACGATCCGTATCGTACTTGACGTGCAAGGTCACGCCGTCAATAAAGACGGGCTGGCTCGCTTCCGGAGTCGGGGTCTGCTCTGTTTCCAGATTGACGACCATCCACATCATGACAGCCAAAAGCAGCGCTACGGCCCGTGCAAACCAATGACTGTTCAACCATTTATCCATGTTTTCGCCTCCATTGCCAACGACTGCCAATGGACTTGCCCTTTGACAGAGGCTGGAGCTGTTCGGTCAGCATCTCTGCCAGTTGCGCCTCCGTCAGATTTCGGTTCATCGCGCCATGCGCGGCAAAAGACACTTGTCCCGTCTCTTCCGAAACGATAATGGACATGCCATCCGAAACCTCGCTCACGCCGATTGCGGCGCGGTGACGAGTCCCCAGCTCCTTGGAGATGGAGTTGTTCTCGGACAACGGAAGGTAACAGGCAGCAGCCAAAATGACGTCCTTGCGCATGATCACGGCTCCGTCATGCAAAGGCGTATTCGGAATAAAAATATTGATCAAAAGCTCCGAGCTCACCCGCCCGTTGATGGCGATGCCCGTCTCTACATAGTCGTTCAGACCTGTCTCGCGTTCAATGACGATCAATGCCCCAATCCGCCGTTTTGCCATGTAGGTAACCGATTTGCACACTTCCTGCACCACGCGGTTTACCATGTCGTCATCTTGCAGGCTGCTCGAACGCGAAAAGAGCTTGCCTCGCCCGAGCTGCTCCAGCGCACGCCGCAGTTCCGGCTGAAAGATAATGACCACAGCCAATACCCCGAAAGTAAACGCCTGGGACATCAGCCAGTGAAGCGTCGTCAGCTGGAAGTATTTGCTGAGAAGCCAGGTGATGACGATGACCATGATCCCCTTCAGCAATTGTACCGCGCGTGTTCCGCGGATGAGCATAATGATTTTATAGATCACGTATGTAACGAGTAAAATATCCGTTCCATACCGCAGTAAATCCCCATAATCCATCGATATCATAACGAAGCCCCCATATCTCGCTCCATCTAAATAAGGTCAGCCTGTCTCCTGCGGAAAAAGCACGGCTCCACTGCCGTGCTGTTGATAGCTGTACTCTCTATTTTCTCTTATGGCAAGATCGGAAGCAAGTCATTTCCAATATTTTTCACCTCATACCAAATCCAATCGAAAATAGCTTCTATAGATTCAGTGTTTCCCACCACCTGAGCGGTAGATGCCACGAACACTTTGCCTTCGATGGCTACGACATTTCCTTTGACGTGTCCTTGAACGTCTACATTGCCGTTGCGCACGACCAAATCACCGTCGATGCTCGTTCCAGCCGGCACCACGACGACGTTGCGTTGCCGATCTATTTTCAACTTATCCATGTTCGCGGAGGATACCTGTAGCGTGTTGTCCCGATCGAACCAGTTCGCGCACAAGCTGCCCGTCATGAGGAACAGAAATACTGCTGCCGCGGTCAAAAACGGGTGATTGCGCAGCCAGCTGGAAAAAAGGTTGGCTTTGGTCGGCGCAGGTAATTGCGCGAGTACGCGTGCAGTAAAATCAGGAGAAACATGAATATGTGAAGCGCTCTGTACAAAAGCGATGGCCCGCTGCAGCTCGTGCATATGCTGGCGGCAGCTCGCACATGACCTTATATGTGCTTGCAAATGCTGATTGGCTAATTCATCAGTGTCCCCATCCAAATATTCGTGAATGAGAATTATCATTTCCCGGCATTCCATCGTGATTTTCTCCTTTCTCACATCAATCGCAACTTGCTTCGCAACGCTTCCCGTCCTCGGTGAATGCGCGTTTTAATCGTCGTAATGGGAAGTTTTACGATATCGCTGATCTCTTGCAACGACAAGTCCTCGATGTAGCGCAAGATCATAATCGAGCGATATTTGGGCTGCAAATGAGACAGGGCATCCTGTACTGTCTCCTGCAACTCCTGCGTCACGACTTTGTCTTCTGGTGTTTTTTCACTAGAAGACAGGCGCGAATACCAGTCCATTCCCTGTCCTGGTTCGGTTTCTTCATCCAATGAAAAGTCAGGTCGTTTTTTACGGCCGCGGTCGATACATAGATTGGTTGCGATCCGGTAGATCCATGTGGAGAACTTGTAGCTGTCATCGTACGAATGCAGGTTGGCATACACGCGCAAAAAGGTTTCTTGCGCGATGTCCTCCGCATCCTGACGGTTCCCTACCATACGATATGCAAGCTGAAAAATCTTGTCTTTATAAATCTCGATCAACTCCGCAAATGCTTCGCGGTCTCCACGCTTCGCCCGCTGAGTCAACCGTTTCTCTACAAAATCCATGCGATCCTCCCCACAATACCGTAATCCTATATACGGATGATACTGCAAATGGTTTCGTTCCAAATACGCGTTTGTGCAGGTAATTTGTTGGGAATTAGAGGAATAAGGCTACTGCCTACCTCTATATATTAGTGATGATAACTCTTTCATCCCTCCGATGGAAAGGAGAGTGGGACGTATGTCAAAACAAGACGTTCTCCTCCAGATCGAGCAGTTGCGCAAAGAACTGAATGATCAGTACAAGAAGCAGGCATCCATCACTCCTGAATTAGTCGCCCTAAGCGTGCAACTTGATCACCTATTAAACGAACTACATCTCCATCCTTAGAATGTACTTCTTTCTTCCACCAATGTAAAGATGCGTAAAAAGCAAAAAGAGAGGCGATTGCAGCCTCTCTTCTTGCTTTTTACCCCTTCATTTTACAGCAATTTATCTCCGAATACAGAGCTCATCAACGCAACGGCAACCCGTGCCGTCATGTTTTCGCGATCAAGGATCGGATTTACTTCCACAAACTCGGCGGAACACAGAATGTCGGCATCAGCCAGCATCTCAAGGGACACATGGCCTTCACGATAGGAAATGCCGCCAATCACCGGCGTTCCTACCCCTGGTGCATCATGCGGATCGAGTCCATCCAAATCCAGACTCAAGTGTACGCCATCTGTGTTTTTGGACACATGGGCAATCGCTTCATCCATCACGCGAG
>NZ_JBBOBQ010000001.1:207500-270000 GCF_038000275.1 Brevibacillus sp. FSL K6-0770 | reverse complement strand
TTATTTCAGCAAGTTTAATTGCTGCAGCTGCTCCCCGAGTGTTGCCTTGAGGATCAGTGGCGTAATCGAGCTCTCGACGACCGCTGCGATAAAGAGCGCGACAATTACAGTCAACACAGCAACTGGAAATTGCTTGAGGGTGTCATACCAATCATTTTTCACCCGTTCCCCATTATGCGGCGCAAACAGCAAACCGACAGAGCGCAAGCTGAGCAAACCGAGTCTGATCCCAATACCAGCAGCAAACAGCACAGCTGGCAGTTCAAATATCCCGTGCGGCAAAATTCCCGCGCTAAAAATCACCCATGGATCAACTCCGGCAGCACTGTACTTCGCGATGATGAATCCGAGCAGCACGCCATTCGCCAGCATCCCAATTATGGGAAAAAATGCAAAAAACAACCCGAGAGCCATCATCATCAAGGAGCTGAGCACATTGTTGGAAAAAATCATCCAAAACGTAGCCAGCACTCCCCCGCCGCTCTCTTTGATTCGCTCCGCTATTTCTTTCAATTGTCCCATCAAGCTCTGCACCACGGATTCCACCGCAGGAGCCTGGAAGTAGCCAATTAAACCGCCCCCGAGAAAAATAAGACAAGCGGCCAAGAAAAACCGTTTGTTATCAAACCACAGACGCTGCAGTTTTTTCTTCATGAGCCACGCTCCTTTACTGCCTCTTACTTTCACTATATGCATTGTACCTCAACTATAGCCACGAGGCCAAAGAATATCCTTGTCTCCCCTGCATAAACTGTTATCGGACAAAGGAGGTGCCTAACGATGAAATTTATTTACGTCGTGAGCGCTCAGCGCTTGAAGCAAATTCTCATTATCGCTGCGGCCATTTTTCTAACCGCGGGCATCGGCTATGCCGAGCGCGATACGATTGCGGCTTTTTCCAGCAATGGCAATAAGCAAGGCCCCCAAGCCATCTACAAGGTGGATACCAAAGACAAAAAAATTGCCCTCACCTTTGACATCAGCTGGGGCGAAACACGCGCACTCCCCATCCTCGACGTGTTAAAAGAAAAAAATGTGAACAAAGCAACTCTGTTTCTCTCCTCCCCCTGGAGTCAGCGCCACCCGGAAATCGTCAAGAGAATCAAGGAGGACGGGCTGGAAATTGGCTCGCATGGTCATAAACACGACAACTACAGCAAATATACAGACGAGGAAATTCGCACGCAAATTACCAAAGCCGATTCCATCCTGACCGAGATGACGGGGAAAAAGCCGACGCTTTTGCGCATGCCAAACGGTGATTTTGATAAACGGGTTCTGGAAATCGCCAACCGTTTGGGTTACACGGTCGTTCAATGGGATACAGACTCCAAAGACTGGATCGAGCCGAAAAAGGATGTCATTGTTCAAAACGTCCTGTCGAAAGCACATCCGGGCGATATCGTCCTGCTGCACGCCAGTGACTCGGCCAAGGAAACACACCTTGCCCTCCCTATCATCATTGACCAGTTGCGCAAGCAAGGATACGAATTTGTCACAGTGTCCGAACTGATCGCCGGCACCAATATCCAGAGTAAAGAAATCAACTGAACGCCAGACTACTCCCTACAAAAAGCAAAAAAGCTGACTCATGTCCGATGAGGTCAGCTTTCTCTTTTTACCAGGCGGTGCAGATGCATCACTTGCCATACGTTGCAAAAAAGCAACGGAACCAGCATGGACAAGGTCGCATGCACGTTGTCTTCCTTCAAGGCCGGAATCCATTCCAGTGACGTCACCACAAACATGAAAAACATCGTGGGAATCCATGCCGTTCTGTTCGTCAGCTTCACTTTTCCGTAAGCGGTAGCCAAAGCAACGATCAAGAGCAGGATCGGCTCAATAAAGTATGTCCCGATTCCTTTTCCTTCGCCAAGCGACGTGTAACGGAGGTAAATCATATCAAAAAAGACAAAGAGGATCAAAAACACTTGAACGCTCTTCCACATGGACGGCGTTTTGAAAATCGTTTTGGCAAAATAATTAATCGTCATATAGGCGAAAAAACCCATTTGGGCCACAATGCTAATGGTCATCCCGTACAAAAGATACATCAGCGTGCCGACAAAAAAGTTGCCCGCGCTGCCTTCCAACAGCTTGTCCAAGTCAAAAATAAAGGCGACCAGGACTCCGCCCAATCCACCCAAGAGCAACGTGGTGACAAAGAGCCAGCCATACTTTCGCAAACTCACCAAACATTCCCTCCATTCCACATCGAATATGATTGTACCAATGGATACAAGAAAATACTAGCGTAAGAACAAAACAAAATGCGCACGTTACTCTTAGGCAGAGTAAAGAAGGAGGTGTCCACCCCATGAGAAAGAAGGCATTGTCTTTTTGGCTATCCGCATTTGTCTGTCTGGTCCTTTCCAGTTGCTCAAGCGGCGGACAAGCGCAAAGTTCGTCTCAGCCTGATTATAAGAGTGTCAAAGACATGGTGCTGGACATATTGCAGACTGACGAAGCCAAACAATCTGTTGGCAAAATGATGAAAGATGAGAAGTTCAAGCAAAACCTGATGATTGACGAGTCCACTGTTCGGACCACATTGATACAAAGCATGACCAATCCGAACAGCCCCCACATCAAGGAAGCCTTCAAAGATCCGAAATTCGCCAGCACCTTGGCCAAATCGATGAAGGATGAGCAAAAAACTTTGATGAAGGACTTGATGAAAGACCCCGAGTACCAAAAGCAGCTTATCAGCGTAATGAAAGACCCTGAGTTCGAAAAAAACCTCATGGACTTGATGAAAAGCGCTGCTTACCGCCAACAAACGATGCAGGTCATGAAGGAGTCTTTGCAAAGCCCGCTGTTTCAAGCCGAGTTGATGAAGCTCATGACCAAAGTCTCCGAAGACATGACCAAGCCGAAAGAACTGAAACCGAAGAAAAAAGGCAAAGGCGGCGGGGATAGCGGTGGAGATTCTGGCGACTCCTCTTCCTAACAAAAAAAGGTGAGCTCCCGAAGGGCGGGCCCACCTTTTTCCTGTCTTTTGTGCTTACTGCTGTTCACATTTTGCCATAACGCGTTTCGCCATATCCATATACAGCTGCCCGATTGCGCTGTCCTCGCGATAAACAGATGGAGAGTAATCTGGTTCAGACGGATGATTCTCAGGTTGTCCCAGCGGAATTTGCGCCAAAAGCTCGGTAGTCAGTGTCTCCGCCAGCTTCGCTCCGCCACCGCGTCCAAATACGTATTCTTTGGAACCATCTTTCGCCTCGTACCACGCCATGTTCTCCACGATGCCAAGAATCTCGTGTCCCGTCCGCTTTGCCATCGCACCGGCACGCGCCGCTACAAAGGCTGCCGTAGCGTGTGGGGTCGTCACAACGATCTCCATGCTCTGCGGAATCATCGTGTGCACATCCAAAGCCATGTCACCCGTTCCTGGCGGCAAGTCCAGCAGCAAGTAGTCCAACTCTTCGCCCCAGTGAACTTCGGTAAAGAAGTTGCGCAGCATTTTGCCAAGCATCGGCCCACGCCAAATGATCGGCGAGTTGTCCTCTACGAAGAAGCCCATGGACATGACCTTCACGTTTTGCTTTTCTACCGGAAGGATTGTTTCTCCGATAACGGTTGGGCGCTGGTCGATGTTCATCATGTCAGGCACGCTGAAGCCGTAGATGTCAGCGTCGATAATCCCGACTTTGTTCCCCAGGCGGGCAAGCGCGACTGCCAGGTTGACCGTCACTGTCGATTTTCCAACTCCGCCTTTACCGGAAGTAATCGCGATGAAGGTCGTGTTCGAATCCTTGGCCAAAATCGGATTGAGCAGAGGTGCTTGTCCCGGCGTCATGTTGTGGGTTTGACCTCCCTGAGTATTGCGGAGCTGGGCGCTGAGAGCCGCACGCTCCTCGTCCGTCATCGAGCCAAACTGGACACGTACTTCCTCCGCTCCAAGCGCTTTAACAGCCCCTATGACGTCGTCTTCGATCTTGGCCTTGAGAGGACAGCCGGAGATCGTCAATACGACTGTCAGGCTAACTGTAGCGCCTTCAACACGTATGTCTCTGATCATGTTCAACTCGACCAGGCTGCGATTGATCTCAGGGTCTTTTACATCGCGCAGCGCTTCCAAAATTTGTTCTCTGGTCAACATGCTTGTTCACCTCATCTATAGTCTTGGCAATTGATTTCATACCGTTCTTACAAGGTAGTTTGCGCGTTCATTATAGCACATTCAGACGAGCGGCACACAGTCGCCGCCCGCTCAAGGTGCAATTGGCGCTTTTTCTCCGGAATACTGCCGCAAAATCCCCTGGTAAATCGCATTCGCCATAGCTTTTTGGTACTCCGTGCTCTGCAGCCGTTTTGCCTCTTCCGTATTGCTGACAAACCCAACCTCGACCAATACAGCGGGGCAGTTCACCTCGCGAATCAAAAACACGTTGTTCGTCTTGCTTGGAACACGATCGGTATTGCCCAGCACCCGTTTGATCTCATCCTGAATCAGGTACGATACCTCTCCGCTTTTTTTGAAAGTCGGCGAGTAAAAAGTTTGCGCACCCGACCACTTGGGCGAAGGAATCGAATTTACATGGATGCTGACCAGAAAATCGGGAGAGCTGTCGTTCACCAGTTTCACCCGGTTACGGATATCTTCCGACTTTCTTTTTTTGGCCCGATCAGCTTCCGGTGAAGCGAGATCCTTGTCTTCCTCCCTTGTCATGATGACAAATGCACCTGACTGCTGGAGAAAATCGCGCAAGTACATACTGATTGCCAGCGTCACCTCTTTTTCCACCACATCGCCTGAACTGGACGTAGCCCCGCCATCTTTGCCCCCGTGTCCCGGGTCGATGGCAATAACGGTTCCGGTCAACGGCAATGACCATGCCGTCCACGACGAACGGTCCGGCGATTCGTAGGTGAACAACACCACCAATAAAGCGAAAGCCAGTATCCAGCCTACCCCTTTTCGTGTCACGGCGTATCGTCCCCTTTGTCCCATTCTCTCGTTTCATCATATGGACAAACATGGACAAATATTCCGTAGGTCAGCAGCCTGGAACCAAAAGGCTGATCATGCGCTGGGACAAAATGCAAAAAAGCTCCCGAACCAAAAAGGTTCGAGAGCCTTGCCAAACAAAAATTAACGTTTGGAGAACTGAGGTGCCCGACGAGCAGCTTTCAAGCCGTATTTTTTACGTTCTTTCATGCGTGGGTCGCGAGTCAGGAAGCCAGCGCGTTTCAGAGCGCCGCGCAGTTCTGGATCTGCTTTCAGCAGAGCGCGAGCAACGCCGTGACGGATTGCACCAGCTTGGCCAGTTGTTCCGCCGCCGTTTACGTTAACCAGTACATCGTAACGACCAAGAGTCTCAGTCAGAACGAGTGGTTGTTTTACGATCAATTTCAGTGTTTCCAAACCAAAGTAAGTATCCATTTCACGTTTGTTGATCACGATGCGACCTTCACCTGGAACCAGGCGAACACGTGCTACGGAGTGCTTACGACGACCTGTACCGTAGTATTGTACTTGTGCCACGTATATTTCCTCCCTTTACCTTAACCGCGAATTTGCCAAACTTCTGGTTTTTGTGCTGCATGTGGATGCTCAGTACCAGCGTAAACTTTCAGCTTAGTGAACATTTGACGTCCCAAGCTGTTTTTAGGCAGCATACCTTTTACCGCCAGTTCGAACATACGAGCTGGTTTTTTGTTCAGCATGTCGCCAGCAGTAGTCTTTTTCAAACCACCTGGATACAGGGAGTGAGTGTAGTAAATTTTGTCTTGCAGCTTGTTACCTGTCAGTTTCACTTTGTCAGCGTTGATTACGATTACGAAATCGCCAGCGTCAACGTGAGGAGTGAATTCAGGTTTCAATTTGCCGCGCAGGATAGAAGCTACTTCGCTTGCCAGACGGCCCAGCGTTTGGCCTTCTGCGTCAACGATGTACCATTTGCGCTCAACTTCGAGCGGTTTCGCCATATATGTGGTACGCATTTTTGTCCCTCCTAAATATCTTACCTTTACATGTCCATCTACTTATAACCAAAACAACCGAAACTTGCAATGGAAGATAATTGCTGTTACGGGTGAGCAACTCTTCCAGGTGTTCCATTAATCACGATCTTGTCTTTCAATCCCGGGGCTAGAGTGGGGCTAGGCGGGGTTAAAATACCAAGGAATATCGTACTACATCGCAGTCTCGTAGTCAAGTGCCTCCACTTGGTCTAATAGTTGGAAATCTGTCTGTTAATAGACGACTTCCCACATCGTCAAACCTTTGGCTGGCGCTGTCTTCCCTGCCATTTCCCGATCGCGTGCCGCAAGAATCTTTTTGAGTTCATCGGGATGGCGTTTGCCCTGCCCGACTTCCACCAAGGTGCCCACAATAATGCGCACCATGTTGTACAAAAAGCCATTGCCCCGGCACGTTACCCATACTTCGCCGCCGCTGCGCTCTACTGTCAGGCTGTAAATCGTGCGGACCTTGTCCTCGACAAACGTTTTGGCTGAGCAAAATGACGTAAAGTCATGTTCCCCTACCAAATGACAGGCAGCTTGCTGCATGGCCGCAACGTCCAGCGGAAAACGAATATGATCCGCATAGCGATGACGAAACACATCCGGCGCAGGGTTGTTGTCGATGCAATACCGATACTCCTTCACCTGCACGTCAAAACGGGCGTGAAAGGACTCTGCCACCTCTTCCACAGAGCGGATCACGATGGCATCAGGCAACTGGTTATTCAGCACGAATCGCCATTTATCCAAAGGAATATGGCTGCCCGTATCAAAATGAATCACCTGGCCGCGTGCATGCACGCCTGCGTCCGTTCGTCCTGAGCCGTGAATCTGGATCGATTCCCCCGTAATTCTCGTCAACGCCGCTTCAATCTCCCCTTGCACCGTCACCTGGTCTGGCTGCACCTGAAAGCCGCTGAAGTCTGTTCCGTCGTATCCTAAAACACAGCGCAGCCGTCTCATGCTCGCCACCATCCAATCGTAATCGCCAGCAAAACGCCTGCAACGGCCATTCCTGCATCTCGCCAGGAAAAGGCAAGCTTGTGCAGTCGGGTCCGTCCGACACCCCCGCGATATCCTCTGGCTTCCATAGCGAGAGCAAGATCCTCTGCCCGGCGAAACGCGCTGACGAACAGCGGAATCGCGATCGGTATCAGATTCTGCGCGCGTTTTATCAGGCTGCCACTCGTAAAGTTGGCTCCTCTGGCAGTCTGCGCCTTGATGATTTTGTCCGTTTCTTCCATCAAGGTAGGTATGAAACGGATCGCAATCGACATCATCAGGGCAATATCGTGCACAGGGACGCCAATCCGGGCAAATGGGCCAAGCAGACGTTCAAGCCCCTCCGTCAAATCGATGGGCGAGGTAGTCAGCGTCAGCAAAGAGCTGATGATCACCAGCAACCCAAGACGGAAGGAAATGAAGATTGCTTGCTGCACCCCGCGTTCCTCCACAGTAAACCAGCCCCACTGGAAGTAGACGGTACCGCCTTTGGTCATGAAAATGTGCAGGACGATGGTGAACACGATCAGTATCCAAACAGGCTTCAAGCTTTTCAGAATATAGCCAAGCGAGAGCCTGGACAGCAGTCCGGCATACAGCGTAAAAGCGATCAATACCGCGTACGTTAACGCATTGTTAGCCAAAAAGACTAACGTGGCAAAAAGAATAATAAAGAGCAGTTTGCTTCGCGGATCAGCGCGATGTAAAAAGGAATGCCCAGGTACGTATTGACCAATGGCTATATTTTGCAGCATGCCTAGCCCTCCTTTGGTACGGAAAGACGTTCCAGCAGATGGGCAATCAACTCTTCTTCCCGATAGACGGAGTTCGGCAGACCTTCCTTGTCCGGCAGCATCTGGTTCAGCCTCGACACAAACGCAACCGTCTCAGGCACATCCATAGCCAGCTCGCGGAGTCGTTCTGCCTGCATGAAGACTTCATCCGGCTTGCCCTGCAAAGCCACTTTTCCCTGCGCCAGCACGAGCATATAGTCGGCATACCTCGCCGCCTCTTCCATGCTGTGAGTGACCAGAAGCGTCGTCAGCTTCTGCTCCTGATGAATGCGGTAGATCGCTTCGAGGATCAAATTGCGCCCTTCTGGGTCCAAACCGGCTGTCGGCTCGTCCAAAACGAGAACTTTCGGCTGCATGGCCAGAACACCCGCCAGCGCTACACGCCGCATTTGCCCTCCGCTCATGTGAAACGGGGAGCGATCCTTGACTTTTTCGTAATCCAGACCAACGATCTCAAGAGCTTCCCGCACCCTGGCATCCACCATCGCTTCCGGCAATTCAAAGTTTGAAGGCCCAAAGGCAACATCCTTCGCTACCGTTTCCTCAAACAATTGATGTTCCGGGTACTGGAAAACAAGACCGATATCCCGCCGTTGCTCATGCGGCAATCGCTGCTTCGCGGTGATTACCGTATCACCCAAGGTTATTTTCCCGGCGCTTGGCAAAAGCAAGCCGTTCAAATGCTGGATCAATGTCGACTTGCCGGAGCCTGTTTGCCCGATAATCCCTACAAAAGACCCCGATGGAATCATAAACGAGATGTCGTGCAAGGCTATACGCTCAAACGGTGTTCCTTTTCCGTAAACATGGCTTACCTGGTCAAAAGTAATCTGCATACGTGCTCCACCAGCTCCTCTTGGTGCAGTACAAACGGGAGATCAATTCCTTTGGAAGCCAGCACATGCCGAATCCGGACAGCGAATGGAACATCCAGTCCGACTTTCTTCAAACGCTCGACCTGATTAAACACCTCTTCAGGCGTTCCTTCCATCAGAACTTCTCCGGCATTCATCACGACGACCCGGTCTGAGTAGATCGCTTCATCCGGGAAATGCGTAATATTGATGATGGTAATCCCTTCGTCACGATTCAAGGTCTTCACCAGTTGCAGCACTTCCTGTCTGCCCTGGGGGTCCAGCATAGCTGTCGCTTCATCCAAAATGATGACCGATGGCCGCATTGCCATGATTCCGGCAATCGCCACGCGCTGCTTTTGTCCCCCTGACAAGCGGTGCGGCTGTGCCAGCAAGTACGCCTCCATCCCTACCGAAGCCAATGCCTCATCAATACGCTGCCGCATCTGCTCGGGATCAACCCCCATGTTTTCAAGCCCGAAGGCGACATCATCCTCCACGGTAGCCCCGACAATCTGATTGTCAGGGTTTTGGAAGACCATGCCTACATGACGGCGTATCTCCCAGACCATCTCTCCCTTGGCAGTATCCATGCCAGCGACAAGCACCCTCCCGCCTTCAGGAAGCAATAAGGCGTTCATCAGCTTCGCCATCGTAGACTTGCCGGAACCGTTATGGCCCAGTACGGACACAAAGGAACCTTTTTGAATGGTCAGATCGACATCCTTCAATACAAGAACGTGACTGCCATTCTCTCCATCGTAGGAATACGAAACATCTTGCAGTGCCAGCAGGCTCTCTTCATTCATGAGGTGTTTCCTCCCCAGCCTTCAACAGACCAGCAGGATTTCTCCAGACAGAAAGAAAAAAAGGGTTGAATCAGAGTCCAGCCTATGACCAGATCTGCCCCCACCCTTTTCACGGTCAATTACCACCGGTGCCGAGGTTGTGTCTCGCTCCCAATGTCAAACGACCAATTTCTATCCACTATTAAACAAATTCGATGTACGCCATTGGAGCAGCGTCGCCGCGGCGAGGGCCGGCTTTCAGGATACGAGTGTATCCACCGTTGCGCTCTTTGAAGCGTGGCGCGATTTCATCGAACAGTTTTTGTACAGCATCGCGACCTTCTGCGTTCGCAACTTCTTTACGAACGTAAGCAGCCACTTGACGACGAGCATGCAGATCGCCGCGTTTCGCGAGCGTGATCATTTTCTCAGCGATTGGGCGCAGTTCTTTCGCCTTCATCTCTGTAGTTTCGATACGCTCGTTGATGATCAGGTCAGTTACCAAGTCGCGGAACAACGCTTTACGAGCTGAACTACGACGACCCAATTTACGGTATGCCATTGTCTTTACCTCCCTTTTCAAGCTGGCAACACTACGTAGAAACCTCTACTGTCGGGAAGCCAGATCTGTAATCCCCCTAAAGGGACTGACTTGAGAGAACAAAAGCTTGCCTTTTGGAATTGCTACTCTAGTCGTCGCTACGCAGGGAAAGTCCCAGCTCAGCCAGCTTTTCCTGCACTTCTTCCAGAGATTTGCGACCCAAGTTGCGCACTTTCATCATGTCCTCTTCGGTCTTCTGCGTCAGCTCTTGCACGGTGTTGATACCGGCACGCTTCAAGCAGTTGTAGGAACGAACAGAAAGGTCCAGCTCTTCGATAGTCATCTCCAAAACTTTTTCCTTTTTGTCTTCCTCTTTTTCAACCATGATTTCAGCATCTTTCGCCTCATCGGTCAGACCGACAAACAGGTTCAAGTGCTCCGTCATGATTTTGGCGCCGAGACTTACGGCTTCTTCCGGACTGATACTGCCGTTTGTCCAAACCTCAAGTGTCAATTTATCATAGTTGGTCATTTGCCCTACGCGGGTATTTTCCACTTGATAGTTAACGCGCTTGATCGGCGTGTAGATCGAATCAATCGGAATCACACCAATAGGCAGATCCTCGGATTTGTTTCCATCTGATTGAACATAACCACGACCACGTCCAGCTGTCATGCGGATATGCAGACGACCGCCATTGGCCAACGTTGCAATATGAAGATCAGGGTTTAAGACCTCCACATCACTGTCAGCACGGATATCTCCCGCTTTGACAACGCCTTCGCCTTCTGCATCGATCTCGATTACTTTTTCTTCATCGGAATGGATCTTCAGCGCCAAGCCTTTGATGTTCAGGATGATCTCGGTTACATCTTCAACGACGCCTTCCACTGTCGAGAACTCGTGAAGAACCCCATCGATTTGAACAGTACGAACTGCCGCGCCTGGCAAGGACGAAAGAAGAATTCGTCTCAGCGAGTTGCCAAGGGTAGTTCCGTATCCGCGCTCCAGAGGTTCTACAACAAATTTCCCATACGAGTTGTCGTCGCTTACTTCCACAACCTCGATTTTTGGTTTTTCTATTTCTATCATTAAACAAACCCTCCTTCAAAACGTCGAAATCCTTGGGTGGGCCGCATACGTGCCCACTCAGGAATTTCCCCGGCGGTTTACCGTTTGCGTGCATGACAAGCTATAAATCAGAATTTACCATTCTAGTATGGACATGTTCTGAACAATATAAACCAGTTACACGCGGCGACGTTTTGGTGGACGGCAACCGTTGTGCGGAATTGGCGTCACGTCTTTAATCATGTTCACTTCAAGACCAGTTGCTTGCAGGGAACGGATCGCTGCTTCACGACCAGCACCTGGGCCTTTTACCGATACTTCAAGGGAACGCATGCCATGTTCCATAGCAACACGTGCAGCCGCTTCAGCAGCCATTTGTGCAGCAAATGGAGTGCTTTTACGGGAGCCTTTGAAGCCGAGGGAACCAGCGCTGGACCAAGAGATCGCGTTACCGTGTGGATCTGTAATGGTTACGATCGTGTTGTTGAAAGTAGAGCGGATATGTGCTACGCCGACTTCAACATTTTTACGATCACGACGACGGGTACGAGTTGCTGTAGCCTGTTTTCTTTTCGCCATGTCAGTTTACCCTCCTTTACTTCTTCTTGTTTGCTACCGTACGACGTGGACCTTTACGTGTACGAGCATTTGTTTTAGAGCGTTGACCACGAACTGGCAGTCCACGACGGTGACGGATTCCACGGAAGCATCCGATTTCCATCAAACGTTTGATGTTCAGGGAAATCTCACGACGGAGATCGCCTTCCACCTTAACGGTTTTGTCGATGTACTCACGCAGTTTGCTAACTTCATCTTCTGTCAGATCGCGAACACGAGTGTTCACGTCTACGCCAGTGGCAGACAGAATTTTTTTAGACGTGGGGCGGCCAATACCAAAAATGTAGGTAAGAGCAACTTCAACGCGTTTTTCGCGCGGCAAGTCTACGCCTGCAATACGTGCCATGTGTCAGAAGCACCTCCTTGTTTACCCTTGTTTTTGCTTATGCTTAGGATTTTCACAAATAACCATTACGTTACCTTTACGACGGATAACCTTGCATTTCTCGCAGATCGGTTTAACCGAAGGTCTCACTTTCATGGTTCTTGCCTCCCTTTTCTAGGGGTTTTGCTTACTATTTATAGCGGTACGTAATACGTCCGCGGGTCAAGTCGTACGGCGACAGTTCAACAGTTACTTTATCCCCCGGCAGGATACGGATAAAGTGCATGCGGATTTTTCCGGACACGTGAGCAAGGACTTTGTGTCCATTCTCCAATTCTACTCGAAACATAGCATTCGGCAAAGGCTCAATTACTGTGCCTTCTACCTCAATTACATCATCTTTTGCCATGGTAAACTCTCCTTTCTTCTGCTCTTCAGTCGGACCATGAGTTTTGCGAAATGATCACACAACGAACTTATCGTCGACACGTTGGACGACAATCCCGAATCACTCGGAACTCCCGCTTTATGTTCGTGTAAAAATCTCATAGCCATCTTCCGTAATCGCGATGGTGTGTTCAAAATGAGCACATGTTTTCCGATCCAATGTTACTACCGTCCAATTGTCCTCCAATGTGCGGACATAACGTTCGCCGGCATTTACCATTGGCTCAATTGCCAACACCATGCCTGGTTTTAACCTCGGCCCCCGATCAGGAGGACCGTAGTTAGGAACCTGCGGATCTTCGTGCAAGTTTTGCCCAATCCCATGCCCCACATACTCGCGGACGAGTGTGAAGCCGGCAGCTTCTGCATGAACTTGAATCGCATGTGAGATATCAGACAATCGTCCACCAGGAACAGCTTTTTCAAGCCCCTTGAAGAGCGATTCTTCCGTTACCCGCAACAGCTTTTCATTCTCTGCTGAAATCTTGCCGACCGGATACGTCCAAGCGGAGTCTCCATGGTACCCTTGGAACTGAGCACCGATGTCGATACTGATGATGTCTCCCTCTTGCAACGCCCGTTTTCCTGGGATCCCGTGTACGAGTTCTTCATTGACTGAAGCACAGATACTACCTGGAAAGCCACCGTAGCCTTTAAATGATGGAACTGCTCCCATGCTGCGAATAAATGTCTCGGCAATTTCGTCTAGCTGCTTTGTCGTGACACCAGGCTTAATTGCCTTGGCCAGTTCTTGATGGGTGAGTGCGACGATACGACCAGCTTCGCGCATAACCTCAAGTTCTGCTTTCGACTTCAGGATAATCATTCGGCAATTACCCTCTTAGCAATGACTTAATTTCCGCAAACACTACCTGGATATCTTGTTCCCCATTGATATCTCGCAGGAGTTCCTGTGCGGAGTAGTAGTCGATGAGTGGCTGAGTCTGCGCGATGTTGACGTCAAGACGTTGTGTTACCACTTCGATCTTGTCATCTTCACGCTGATACAGCTTACCACCATCTTTGTCACACACGCCAGCCTCTTTTGGAGGATTGAACATCGTGTGATAGCTAGCTCCACATACAGGGCAGATCCAGCGACCGGTCAGACGTTCAATCAATTGCTCGCGATGAACGTTGATATTAATCACATGATCAATTTCGCGTCCCAGCTCTTTTACGGTAGCTGTCAACGCTTCCGCCTGTGGAACTGTGCGCGGAAATCCATCCAACAGGAAACCCTTTGCGCAGTCTTCCATCGAGAGGCGCTCCCGCACAATTCCGATGACTACTTCATCGGGAACAAGCAAACCTTTATCCATAAAGGATTTGGCTTGCAGTCCGAGCGGCGTTTCGTTTTTAACCGCAGCCCGGAACATGTCGCCAGTCGAAATGTGCGGGATATCAAACTCTTTTACGATACGTTCTGCCTGTGTTCCTTTACCGGCACCAGGCAGCCCCATCAGAATTATATTCACGTCCATTCCCTCCGTCCCATAAAGAAAAGCTACAGAGGCTTTTCTGTAAACATCTAAGTCATTACTTGATAAACCCTTGGTAATGGCGTTTGATCATCTGGCTTTCGATCTGCTTCATTGTATCAAGGGCTACCCCGATCACAATCAAGAGCGAAGTGCCGCCGATGTAAATCTGCTGCGGCAAGTTAGCCAGCTTACTGAAGAAGAATGGCAAGATAGCAATTGCCATCAAGAACAAAGCGCCAGCCAATGTAAGGCGGTTTAGTGTACGAGTAATGTAAACCTCAGTGTTTTTACCGGGTCGGATACCAGGAATGTAACCGCCATTTTTTCTCATGTTCTCTGCCATTTGCACAGGATTGATCTGAACAAATGTGTAGAAATAGGTGAACCCGAGAATCAAGATAGCGTACAACGTCATTCCCAACGGTTCATTGACTTGGAAGTTGCGATAGATCCAGTTGGCGAACCCTGTACCGGATGAATCCACCCAGAACTGTGCGATTGTCGAAGGGAACAGTACGAGCGAGACCGCAAAGATTACAGGAATAACACCCGCAGAGTTGATTTTCAGTGGAATGTGTGTGGATTGACCACCGTACATTTTACGTCCAACCACTCGCTTCGCGTATTGCACTGGAATTTTACGAATCCCTTGCTGCATAAAGATAACCCCGACGATAATAGCGAGGATCACCAGCAGAATGATCACAACTTTGACGATGCTGAAGAATACGTTTTGAGAAGGGTCAGCGAATTGCGTAGTGTAAATCGTCGTGATTCCGTGTGGAATGTTCGCGACGATACCAGCAACGATCAGGATCGAAATCCCGTTACCGATACCCTTTTCCGTAATCTGTTCCCCCATCCACATCATGAATGCGGTCCCAGCCGTCAGTGTCAACGCAATGAGTGCATAGCTGCCAACGGAAGTGTCCTTGAGCAAGCCAGGCGCCATATTATTAAAACCGATCGTCATACCAACAGACTGAATCAAGCCGAGGATGATCGTAGCGTAACGGGTAACAGTAGCAATCTTGCGACGGCCAACTTCCCCTTCGCGTGCCCATTGCGTCAGCTTAGGCACTACATCCATCGACATCAGCTGCATGATAATCGAGGCCGTAATGTATGGCATGATACCCATGGCAAAAATCGAGAAGTTTTGCAGTGCTCCACCAGAGAAGGTGTTCAACAAGCCCAACAAGTGGTTTGTGTTCTGCTGAAACAGCTCGACGTTTACGTTAGGAACGGGTACAAAGCTTCCGATCCGGAAGACGACCAACATCATGAGAGTAAAAAGGATCTTACGACGTAAGTCGCCAATCTTAAAAATGTTAGTTAAGGACGCTAACATTAGATCACCTCGGTTGTTCCACCGACTTGAGCGATCTTCTCAGCAGCAGCTCCGGAGAACTTGTGAGCTTTAACGGTCAGCTTCACAGTCAGTTCACCGTTAGCAAGAACCTTAACACCGTCGCGCAGCGCGCTGATAACACCTGTTTCTTTCAACAGTTCAGGCGTTACTACAGTACCCTCTTCGAAACGGTTCAGCGCGTCCAGGCTAACAATCGCAAATTCTTTGCGGCTGATGTTAGTGAAACCACGCTTAGGCAGACGACGGTACAATGGGTTTTGACCACCCTCGAAACCTGGGCGTACACCGCCACCGGAACGAGCGTTTTGACCTTTGTGACCTTTACCAGCAGTTTTGCCAGTACCGCTACCGATACCGCGACCGATGCGCTTACGAGTGTGACGGGATCCTTCTGCAGGTTGCAGTTCATGCAATTTCATACGTTGCACCTCCTAACTGATTGAGATGTTCAATTATGCTTCTACTTCTTTCACTTCAACCAAGTGCTTCACTTTGAAAACCATTCCACGAATTGCAGCGTTGTCTTCCTTCACTACAGTGGAGTTGATTTTGCGAAGACCAAGAGCTTTTACAGTATCTTGTTGGTCTACAGTGCGACCGATCAGGCTACGTTTGAGGGTGATTTGCAATTTTGCCATGTTCATTCCCTCCTTATTAACCCAACAACTCGTCAACAGTCTTACCGCGCAATTTCGCGACATCTTCCGCTGTTTTCAGGCGACCAAGGCCTTCCAGCGTAGCGTTGACCATGTTGATAGGATTGTTGGAACCAAGAGACTTACTCAAGATATCGCCTACACCAGCCAGTTCGAGTACGGCACGAACAGGTCCGCCGGCGATAACACCTGTACCAGGGGCAGCAGGTTTGATGAGAACTTTACCAGCACCGAATTGGCACATAACTTCGTGTGGAACAGTTGTTCCTCTCATCGGTACACGGATCAATTTTTTCTTAGCGTCGTCAATCGCTTTGCGAATGGCGTCTGGAACTTCTTGAGCTTTACCCATACCAGCACCTACGTGGCCGTTACGGTCTCCCACAACAACCAGGGCGCTGAAGCTCATACGACGTCCACCTTTAACCGTTTTAGCTACGCGGTTAACAGCGACTACTTTTTCTTCGAGCTCTAATTTGCTAGGGTCGATACGCATTCCTTACCCTCCTTGTTGTTAGAATTGCAGACCAGCTTCACGAGCTGCTTCTGCCAGTGCTTTAATACGTCCATGATAGATGTAACCACCGCGGTCAAAAATCACTTCAGTCGCACCTTTTTCTTGTGCACGCTTAGCGATCAGTGTGCCAACAGCTGTAGCAGCTTCCACGTTAGCGCCATTTTTCAGGCCCAGCTCTTTATCCAAAGAAGATGCAGATGCCAGTGTTACGCCAGTTGCATCATCAATCAGTTGAGCG
Organism: Brevibacillus sp. FSL K6-0770; assembly: GCF_038000275.1. NCBI lineage: Bacteria > Bacillati > Bacillota > Bacilli > Caryophanales > Paenibacillaceae > Brevibacillus > Brevibacillus sp. FSL K6-0770. The sequence goes on along the minus strand of NZ_JBBOBQ010000001.1, from coordinate 253,316 downwards.
TAGATGTGCTTAGAAGAACGGAATACGTTCAGACGTGGGCGAATGGCAGTACCAATCACACGTTTGCGGATACGCAGGTGACGTTTTTTCCGAGCTTTGTTTTTATCAGCTTTCGTAAACATTAAGCGGCCTCCTTTCTCATGAAGCTAGAAGCTTATTTACCTTTTTTACCTTCTTTACGACGAACCACTTCATCACTGTACTTAATACCTTTACCTTTGTAAGGCTCAGGTTTACGCAGCGAACGAATTTCAGCAGCAACTTGACCTACGCGCTCTTTGTTGATGCCTTTAACCACCAGAGTGGTTTGGTTTGGTACATCGATTTCGATACCCGCTTCTGGAGTAACTTCCACTGGGTGGGAGAAACCAAGAGAAAGAGTAACGCCGTTGCCAGTTTTGGCAGCACGGTAACCTACACCGACCAGTTCCAAGGTACGAGTGAAGCCTTCGGATACGCCTTTTACCATGTTGGCAACAAGCGCACGAGTTGTACCGTGCAGGGAACGGTGAAGTTTGTTATCGCTTGGACGCTCTACTACTACTTCGTTTTCAGCGATGTTGATTTTAATATCTTCATGGAAGTTACGAACGAGTTGACCCTTAGGGCCCTTTACCGTCAGCTCAGTTCCGTTCAGAGTGAGGGTAACGCCTGCAGGTACCACGATCGGTTTTCTACCGACACGAGACATGTGGTGCACCTCCTGTGCTTTTTACATTCTGTTGATTACCAAACGTATGCAAGAACTTCTCCACCAACATGAGCTTGACGAGCTTGCTTGTCAGTCATAACGCCAGTGGATGTAGAGATGATCGCGCAACCGAGGCCACCCAAAACCTTAGGTACTTCATTGTTTTTTGCATAAACACGAAGTCCTGGTTTGGAGATACGTTTCAGACCTGTGATGACGCGCTCGTTGTTCGCACCATATTTCAGGAATACGCGGATAATTCCTTGTTTGTTGTCTTCAACAAACTCCGCATCGCGGATGAAGCCTTCTTCTTTCAGAATGCGCGCGATTTCCTTCTTGATGGTGGACGCCGGGATTTCCACTTTCTCGTGGCGAACCATGTTGGCGTTACGAATACGTGTCAACATATCTGCGATTGGATCAGTCATAACCATGAGAGAAAACCTCCTTCCCGTTTCAAATTACCAGCTTGCTTTTTTCACGCCTGGAATTTGACCTTTATAAGCAAGTTCACGGAAGCAAATACGGCAGAGTTTGAATTTGCGCAATACGGAGTGAGGACGTCCGCAACGCTCGCAACGAGTGTACGCGCGTACTGCAAACTTCGGCTGCCGCTGTTGCTTGATGATCATAGATTTCTTTGCCACATTCTTCCCTCCTTACGAGTGGGTTTATTTACGGAATGGCATACCCATTTGAGTCAGCAACTCACGAGCTTCCTCATCCGTTTTCGCGGAAGTAACAATTACGATGTCCATACCGCGAACTTTGTCGATTTTATCGTACTCGATCTCAGGGAAGATCAGTTGTTCCTTCAGACCAAGTGTGTAGTTACCGCGACCGTCAAATGCCTTGGAAGAAATTCCACGGAAGTCACGAACACGCGGGAGAGATACGTTCATCAATTTGTCGAGGAAGTGGTACATACGCTCGCCGCGCAGGGTAACCTTCGCACCGATCGGCATACCTTCACGCAATTTGAAGCCAGCGATGGACTTCTTAGCGCGAGTTACTACAGGCTTTTGACCAGCGATAATTTGCAGGTCTTCAACCGCAGTATCCAAGGATTTAGCGTTGCCTACCGCTTCGCCAACACCCATATTGATGATGATCTTTTCTACTTTCGGCACTTGCATGATGGAAGTGTAGTTGAACTTGCTCATCAAACCAGGCACGATTTCGTTAGTGTACTTTTCTTTCAATCTTGTTGCCATCTAGGATATCCTCCTTTCCAACCTGACTACTTGTCGAGTACTTCGCCAGACTTTTTCGCATACCGTACTTTCTTACCGTTATCCAAAACTTTGTAACCGATGCGAGTAGCTTTTCCGGACTTCGGATCGATCAAAGATACGTTGGAAACGTGAATCGCTGCTTCTTGAGTCACAATGCCACCTTGCGGGTTAGCTTGGGACGGACGGCTGTGTTTCTTCACGAGGTTGATACCTTCAACCAGTACGCGTTCTTTCTTCGGATAAGCAGCGAGAACGCGACCTTTTTTGCCTTTATCTTTGCCCGCAATTACGATAACAGTGTCGCCTTTTTTAACGTGCATCGCTTGGTGCACCTCCTATCGAACAAACTGCCTGAGTTTTTCCGTTCAATTAGATAACCTCTGGAGCCAGAGAGATGATCTTCATGAAATCTTTGTCGCGGAGCTCACGAGCTACTGGTCCAAAGATACGAGTACCACGTGGGGACTTATCTTCTTTGATGACTACAGCTGCATTTTCATCAAAACGAATGTAAGAACCATCTTGACGACGAACGCCACTTACAGTACGAACTACAACTGCTTTAACTACTTGACCTTTCTTGACAACGCCGCCGGGTGTAGCGGATTTTACGGAGCACACGATAACATCACCGATGTTCGCCGTTTTGCGACCGGAACCACCCAGAACCTTGATGCACATGAGTTCCTTTGCACCGGAGTTGTCAGCAACAGCCAATCTCGTCTGAGTTTGGATCATTTACTGTTCCTCCTTTCGGATTTGATATCCGAAAATCTGACTTATACGATTACTGCCTCTTCGACGATACGTACCAAACGGAAACGTTTATCTTTGGACAAAGGACGAGTTTCCATCAATTCTACGATGTCGCCCACTTTTGCCGTGTTGTTCTCGTCGTGAGCCTTGAACTTTTTGGAGTATTTCACGCGTTTGCCGTACAACGGGTGTGTCTTGTAAGTTTCAACAAGCACAACAATGGTTTTATCCATTTTGTCGGAAACAACGCGACCTACAACGGATCGACGCATATTGCGTTCTGCGGTCATCGTTCAAACCTCCTTCCTTTAATTAGCCGATTCCCAATTCTCTCTGGCGCAGGATGGTTTTCGCACGAGCAATATCCTTACGCACTTGTTTAATGCGAGATGTGGTTTCGAGTTGACCCGTAGCCAACTGGAAACGAAGGTTGAACAACTCTTCTTTCAAAGAAGCGACGTTTTGTTCGATCTCGGCAGTGGTCAAATTACGGAACTCATTAGCCTTCATGTGCGTCACCACCCACTTCTTCACGCTTCACGAATTTGCACTTGATAGGCAGCTTGTGCATAGCAAGGCGCATAGCTTCGCGAGCGACTTCTTCAGGTACGCCAGCAAGTTCAAACATGATCTTGCCTGGCTTCACTACCGCTACCCATTTCTCAGGAGAACCTTTACCGGAACCCATCCGTACTTCGAGCGGTTTTTGTGTAATTGGCTTGTCAGGGAAGATTTTAATCCATACTTTACCGCCACGTTTGATGTAACGAGTCATCGCGATACGAGCAGCCTCGATCTGACGGTTAGTTACCCAAGATGGCTCCATTGCTTGCAATCCGTATTCACCGAACGCAACAGTAGTACCGCCTTTTGCGTTACCAGCCATTTTCCCGCGGTGTTGTTTACGGTGTTTCACGCGTTTTGGCGTCAACATGATTACTTGCCTCCTTCCTCAGTAGCGACGTTCTTTCTCGCTGGAAGGACTTCTCCACGATAGATCCATACTTTTACACCGATACGACCATAAGTGGTATGTGCTTCAGCAGTACCGTAGTCGATGTCAGCACGCAGCGTATGGAGCGGAACAGTACCTTCGCTGTAACCTTCAGAACGTGCGATGTCCGCGCCGCCAAGACGACCGCTTACCAAAGTTTTGATACCTTTTGCACCAGCGCGCAGCGTACGAGTGATCGATTGCTTTTGCGCACGGCGGAAGGAAATGCGGTTTTCCAGTTGACGTGCGATATTTTCAGCTACCAGAGTAGCATCCAGATCCGGACGTTTTACTTCGTTGATATTGATATGAACGCGTTTGCCAGTCAGATCAGTCAAGGATTTGCGCAGAGTTTCAACCTCAGCTCCACCTTTACCAATTACCATACCAGGCTTAGCGGTGTGAATCGTAACGTTCACGCGATTAGCTGCGCGTTCGATTTCGATAGTGGATACAGCAGCGTCTTTCAGACGCCCTTTTACAAACTTGCGGATTTTCAAGTCTTCGTGCAACAGAGTTGCGAAGTCCTTGTCAGCGTACCATTTGGACTCCCAGTCACGAATGACACCGATCCGAAGTCCTACCGGGCTTACCTTTTGACCCACACGTAATCCCTCCTTATTTCTCGTTTAGTACCACTGTGATGTGGCTTGTGCGTTTATGGATGCGGCTTGCGCGACCCATAGCGCGCGGACGGAAACGCTTCAACGTAGGACCTTGGTCTACGAAGATTTTGCTCACTACGAGGCTGTTAGGATCCATTTCGTAGTTGTGCTCAGCGTTTGCAATAGCCGACTTCAGGAGCTTTTCAACAACTGGAGAAGCTGCTTTTGGCGTATGTTTCAGGATCGCCAACGCTTCACCTACTTGCTTGCCTCTGATCAAGTCAACAACCAGGCGGACTTTACGAGACGCGATGCGAATATTGCGAGCAACTGCTTTAGCTTCCATCTTTGTACCTCCTCTCTGTCAAGAGAAATTTAGCGCTTCTTGGATTTCTTGTCGTTGTCGACGTGACCCTTGAAGGTACGAGTTGGTGCGAATTCACCCAATTTATGACCAACCATGTCTTCCGATACGTATACTGGTACATGTTTGCGGCCATCGTATACTGCAAACGTGTGTCCTACGAACTCAGGGAAGATGGTGGAACGGCGAGACCAAGTTTTGATCACGCGTTTCTCGTTCTTTTCATTTTGCTCGTCAACTTTTTTCATCAAGTGGTCATCCACGAAAGGACCCTTTTTTAAGCTACGTCCCATTAGTGAACCTCCCTTCGCCAAAGGCGTTCGGTATTATATCAGCCTACCTTATTTCTTGCGGCGGCGGATGATGTATTGGTCGGACTTGTTCTTCTTCTTGCGAGTCTTGAGACCCAGGGTTGGTTTACCCCAAGGAGTAACAGGTGCTTTACGACCGATTGGAGCGCGACCTTCACCACCACCGTGTGGGTGATCGTTAGGGTTCATTACGCTACCGCGTACAGTTGGACGGATACCCAACCAGCGGGAACGTCCTGCTTTACCGATGTTCAGCAGTTCGTGATCCAGGTTACCTACTTGACCGATGGTAGCGCGGCATACGTTATGGATGCGGCGAGTTTCACCGGAAGACAGGCGAACGATTACGAACTCACCATCACGACCGAGCAGTTGAGCAGAAGCACCAGCTGCACGCACCAGTTGTCCACCTTTACCAGGTTTCAACTCGATGTTGTGGATGGTAGTACCTACCGGGATTTTCTCCAGTGGCAGCGCGTTACCGATTTTGATGTCGGCATCTGCTCCGGATACGATCTCGTCGCCCACTTTCAGGTTGTGTGGAGCGAGGATGTAACGTTTTTCACCGTCAACATAGTTGATCAGCGCGATGTTAGCGGAACGGTTTGGATCGTACTCGATAGTAGCTACGCGACCTACGATACCATCTTTGTTACGCTTGAAGTCGATAATACGGTATTTACGTTTATGACCGCCACCTTGATGACGAACGGTAATTCTACCTTGGTTGTTGCGACCAGCTTTTTTGCTGAGAGGCGCCAACAAGGATTTTTCGGGAGTCGATGTGGTGATCTCCTCGAAAGTAGAAACCGTCATTTGGCGACGACCAGGAGAAGTCGGTTTAAACTTTTTGATACCCATGTTATTACCCTCCTTTTCGGTAGTCGTCGAGGTTATACTCCCTCGTAGAAGGCCAATTCTTTGCTGTCATCAGTCAGCTTAACGATTGCTTTCTTCCACTCGGATGTGTAACCGGAGTATTTTCCGTAGCGTTTTGGTTTCGCAGGAACACGAACAGTGTTTACTGCTTCTACTTTTACGCCAAATACTTTTTCAACAGCTTGCTTGATTTCTGTTTTGTTAGCTTTGAGAGGTACTTCGAAAACGTACTTCTTCTCAGCCATCATGTCAGTGGTGCGCTCGGTAATGACAGGGCGTTTAAGGACATCATGAAGGCTCTTCATTATGCGAGCACCTCCTCTACTTTCGCAACCGCTTCTTTCGTCACGATTACTTTGTCATGCGCTACCAGATCCAGAACGTTAATGCCTGCAGCATCTACGAATTTGGCACCTGGGATGTTACGGGAAGAGAGAGCTACGTTTTGATCGTACTCGGAAGTCACGATCAGAACTTTGCGATCTGCTTTCAAGCTGTTCAGAACAGCTGTCATTTCCTTGGTTTTAGGAGCTGCGAAGTTCAGAGCTTCCAGAACCAGGAGTTCGTTGTTTTGTACTTTCGCGGACAGTGCGGATTTCAGAGCCAAACGGCGAACTTTACGGTTCAGTTTGTAACCGTATTTGCGCGGAGTTGGACCGAATACAACACCGCCACCTTTCCATTGCGGAGAGCGAATGGAACCTTGGCGTGCGCGACCTGTACCTTTTTGGCGCCATGGCTTGCGGCCACCACCACGTACTTCAGAGCGGTTCTTTACATCGTGTGTTCCTTGACGTTGGGATGCTTGTTGCATCACGATCGCATCGTACAGAACAGCGTTGTTAGGCTCAATCCCGAACACGCTATCTGCCAATTCGATTTCGCCAACTTGAGAACCAGTTTGGTTATAAAGAGCTACTTTCGGCATGTCAGTTCCTCCTTTCCTTAGTGTTTCTTGACTGCCGTCGATACGAGCACGCAGCTGTTTTTCGGGCCAGGCACGGAGCCTTTAACGAGAATCAGGTTGCGAGCAGCATCTACTTTAACTACTTCCAGGTTTTGAATGGTTACGTTGTCGCCACCCATTTGACCTGGCAGGGTTTGACCTTTGAAAACGCGGTTTGGAGCGACAGCACCCATGGAACCAGGACCGCGATGGTAACGCGAACCGTGAGCCATAGGACCGCGGGATTGGTTGTGACGTTTGATCGCACCTTGGAAACCTTTACCCTTGGTTACGCCGGATACGTCAACGATTTCTCCCTCGGCAAAAATGTCTACTTTCAACTCTTGACCAACCTCGTAATCAGCGAGGTTAATTCCGCGAATTTCGCGAACGAAGCGCTTAGGAGCAGTGTTAGCTTTTGCTGCATGGCCTTTTTCCGGCTTGTTAGCGCGCTGTTCTTTTTTGTCTTCGAAGCCGATTTGGATCGCTTCGTAGCCGTCGTTCTCCACGTCTTTCTTTTGAAGAACCACGTTAGAACCTGCTTCGATAACCGTTACAGCGATCGCTGTTCCGTTTGGACCAAAAACTTGAGTCATTCCAAGTTTTTTCCCTAAGATTCCTTTGGTCATTTGTGCCACCTCCTGTGCTTATTTCAGTAAAACGTTTTTTATGTTGTATCAAGTCCCCATCGATGCGCAGGGGTGCCATTTTAAGGGTTTGTTGCTTGGTATAACACGCTTATCAAGACAACGTCTGCGCGTGTATCGCTTTTTGGGACCTTACAGTTTGATCTCGATATCTACACCAGACGGCAGATCCAGACGCATCAAAGCATCTACTGTTTGTGGTGTAGGGTTCAAGATGTCGATCAAACGTTTGTGAGTACGCATCTCGAATTGCTCACGAGAATCTTTGTACTTATGCACCGCACGCAGGATCGTATAAACTGCTTTCTCGGTAGGAAGCGGAATTGGACCGGATACGTTTGCACCGGAACGCTTCGCTGTGTCCACGATTTTCTCCGCGGATTGATCGAGGATTTTGTGATCATACGCCTTCAAACGAATACGAATCTTTTGCTTTGCCATTTTAGTCCCTCCTTTTTCGCCCATTTATTAAACAGACATTTCTCCGTGGAAATATCCTGCACCCCGGTCATGGCAAAGGGGCCGGGTGTGTCAGCAACCTCCCACATCATCGCAAGTCCATGACCAACATTCAATATTGTACTAAAAATATTTGGGCTACGCAAGTGATTTCTTAGTTTGCCGCACATTTTTTTGTACACGCGAGCCTACTGAAAGACTCACCTTGAACATCTTACTGATTTCTGAGCAGAAAGGCAAGCGGGATTCCCTGCCAACTCGCCACTGTTCTATCTATAATAGAAAGAACACGTTATACTTAAAGGGATTCGTCATTGCAAAGGAGGTTATTTGTATGTCTGAGACCATGCGCACTCCCTATGAGATGATCGGCGGGGCTGATACTTTGTCCCGTCTGGTTGATACATTTTACGACCTGGTTGCCCGGCACCCTGACCTTGCTCCGCTCTTCCCCGAAGACTTTACGGAAGTGAAAGAGCGCCAATATATGTTTCTTACCCAGTTTCTCGGTGGGCCTACCCTCTATTCAAATCGCCACGGACATCCGATGCTGCGTGCACGCCACATTCGTTTCCCCATTGGCCCTGTACAGGCAGAAGCCTGGTTGGCTTGCATGAAAACGGCGATGGACAAAACCGGACTTGAGGGCGAGATACGCGAGCAAATTTTTGAGCGTCTGCGTTTGACCGCTTATCATATGGTGAACAAGTGGGACCAAGAAGAAAAAGCGTAGGGATCTCCCTACGCTTTTGTTATTTTAGCCATCGTTTTTGCTGAGCTGGACTTCGTCTTGACGAGGTTTCTTGATCCGAGGTACACCCCGGCCACAATCATTAACAGCGCGAGCATGTGGACCAGCTTTAATTGTTCCCCCAGGAACAGCGCTGCAAAGAACAGGCTCGCCATTGGCATTCCGTTCAAGAACAAGGCAGTTCGGCTTGCTCCCAGCTGGCGAATACCATAATTCCAGCCTACCGAACCCAAAGCTGTAGAAAGCGCCCCGGAAATGAAGATCACCAGCCATTGGAACGCAGACACTTCAAGCGACAAGTAGTAGGATGCCGGTTGCAGCGTGAGAGCTGTCGCCCACAAAAACGCGATTCCGAACATTTGCGACAAGGCTGTGATCAGCAGCACAGGAACTCCCCGGACGACAAGCTTGCGAATCAATAAGCCGCCAGTGACGTACATCAGCATGGAGAAAAACATGATCGCATCTCCCCAGCCGTTCATATGGATTCCGCCATGTTGCGAAATGACGACAATCAACACTCCCGCAAACCCTACGCCAATGCCGAGTCCTTTTTGCCACGACATGTGTTCTCCGAGGAAAAGCATAGCCAGCAGAGCTGTTGCCAGTGGGTTCAATCCGAGGATCAGCGACGCATTGCCTGCTGTAGTCGTCTGCACGCCTGCTGCCAATGTGATCTGGTGCAACGCAATAGAGCTGGCCCCTACTCCGGCAATCAACAGCCAATCTGTTTTTTTCAACCGCAAGCTCGTTCTGTATTTATAAATGATTGGCGCCAAGCAAATTCCTGCGACCGTCATGCGAATAGCTGCTACATACAGCGGCGGAAACGACGTGAGATACTTTACCATTACCACGTTCAAGCCCCAAAGTATGACTACGCCAGCCAGCATGAAAAATAACAGCTTTTCATTGTTTTTCATTTCTCTATCCCCCATCCGCTGATCGTATTGTAGCACACGGTCATCTATTGGCTTATTGAATCATTTTGATGGGAGCCATGCAGAAAATCGATGAGAGTAAACAGGCAAAAAGAAAAACCCGACAACATATGCTGTCGGGTTTTTGTACGTATCAGTAAATCCTACGCGTCGATAGAAGCTACAACGCCAGCGCCTACTGTACGGCCACCTTCGCGGATCGCGAAGCGAGTACCTTGTTCCATCGCTACTGGAGCGATCAGTTCAACGGTGAACTCAGTGTTGTCGCCAGGCATGATCATTTCAACGCCTTCTGGCAGTTGGATGATACCTGTAACGTCAGTTGTACGGAAGTAGAATTGTGGACGGTAGTTAGCAAAGAAAGGAGTGTGACGTCCGCCCTCTTCTTTGGACAGAACGTAAACTTCTGCTTTGAACTTAGTGTAAGGCTTAACGGAACCTGGTTTCGCCAAGCATTGTCCACGCTCGATGTCTTTACGGTCTACACCGCGCAAGAGAGCACCGATGTTGTCACCAGCTTGAGCTTGATCCAGCAATTTGCGGAACATCTCAACACCAGTTACAGTGGAAGTTTTTGTTTCTTCAGCCAGACCGATGATCTCAACTGGGTCACCAACTTTAACGATACCGCGCTCTACACGACCAGTAGCAACTGTACCACGGCCAGTGATTGTGAACACGTCCTCAACTGGCATCAGGAAAGGCTTGTCAGTTGCGCGCTCAGGAGTTGGGATGTAGCTGTCAACAGCGTCCATCAGTTCAACGATTTTCTTAGCCCAGTCACCAGTTGGGTTGTCCAAAGCTTCTTTAGCAGAACCTTTGATTACTGGAGTGTCGTCACCTGGGAACTCGTATTGAGACAGCAGGTCACGGATTTCCATTTCAACCAGTTCGAGCAACTCTTCATCGTCTACCATGTCGCATTTGTTCATGAATACTACGATGTAAGGTACGCCTACTTGTTTGGAGAGCAGGATGTGCTCGCGAGTTTGTGGCATTGGGCCATCAGCTGCGGATACAACCAGGATAGCTCCGTCCATTTGAGCAGCACCAGTAATCATGTTTTTCACATAGTCCGCGTGACCAGGGCAGTCAACGTGTGCATAGTGACGGTTGTCAGTTTCGTACTCAACGTGTGCTGTGTTGATTGTGATACCGCGCTCTTTTTCTTCTGGAGCAGCGTCAATCGCAGCATAGTTCATTGCTTTTGCTTTACCTTGTGTTGCCAATACAGTAGTGATGGCAGCAGTCAGGGTAGTTTTACCGTGGTCAACGTGACCAATAGTACCGATGTTAACGTGTGGTTTATTACGCTCAAATTTTTCTTTTGCCATGAGAGCTAAAGCCTCCTTAAATGATAAGGGTTTTATAGGTAAGAAAGGTTTACCCTACCAAGGGTTGTACCTTAAATATTGTAAACCTTTCCTGATTCAAGATAAAGCGGAACCGTAAATTATTCGCCTTTAGATTTCTTAACGATTTCTTCAGCGATGAATTTAGGTACTTCTTCGTAGTGGTCGATCACCATGGAGTAAACGCCACGGCCTTGGGTACGGGAACGAAGAACTGTGGAGTATCCGAACATCTCGGACAGTGGTACCATTGCACGGATTACTTGTGCATTTGCACGAGCTTCCATACCTTCGATACGACCGCGGCGGGAGTTCAGGTCACCCATTACGTCGCCCATGTACTCTTCAGGCATTGTAACTTCTACTTTCATGATTGGCTCGAGCAATACAGCGCCACATTTTTTCGCAGCTTCTTTCAGAGCGAGAGAACCTGCTACTTTAAATGCCATCTCGGAGGAGTCGACATCATGGTAGCTACCGTCTACGATAGTAGCTTTGATATCAACCAGCGGGAAGCCGGCGATAACACCATTTTTCATCGCTTCTTCGATACCCGCTTGTACAGCAGGGATGTATTCGCGCGGTACCACACCACCGACGATTTTGTTTTCGAATTGGAAGCCTTGACCTGGTTCGAGAGGAGCGAACTCCACCCAAACGTGACCGTATTGACCACGACCACCGGACTGGCGAACGAATTTACCTTCCACTTTCGCTTCTTTCCGGAATGTTTCACGGTAAGCTACTTGTGGTGCACCTACGTTCGACTCGACTTTAAATTCGCGTTTCAGACGGTCAACAATGATCTCCAGGTGAAGCTCACCCATACCGGAGATGATCGTTTGACCAGTCTCTTCGTCTGTGCGGGTTCTGAACGTTGGATCCTCTTCAGCCAGTTTGGACAGGCCGATACCCATCTTGTCTTGGTCTGCTTTGGATTTTGGTTCGATCGCAACAGAGATAACTGGCTCTGGGAACTCCATAGACTCAAGGATTACTGGAGCCTTTTCATCACACAGAGTATCACCAGTTGTTGTATCTTTCAAACCTACAGCTGCAGCAATGTCACCGGAGTAAACGATTTGAATCTCTTCGCGGTGGTTTGCGTGCATTTGCAGGATACGACCTACACGCTCACGTTTACCTTTTGTGGAGTTCAGAACGTAAGAACCGGAGTTCAGTACGCCGGAGTAAACGCGGAAGAAAGTCAGACGGCCAACATACGGGTCAGTCATGATCTTGAAAGCAAGAGCAGAGAACGGACCGTTGTCGTCAGCTGGACGTTCAACTTCATCTTCAGTGTCAGGCAAAGTACCTTTGATTGCAGGAATGTCTACTGGAGATGGCAGATAACGAACAACGTTGTCCAGCATAGGCTGAACACCTTTGTTACGGTAAGAAGATCCGCACATTACAGGAGTCAGTTTGCACTCAATTGTACCTTTACGCAGAGCTGCACGGATTTCGTCGTTGGTCAGCTCTTCGCCTTCCAAGTACTTCATCATGAGCTCTTCGTCTTGTTCCGCAGCTGCTTCAACCAGTGCAAGACGCAGCTCTTCGCATTTGTCTTTCAGGTCAGCTGGGATTTCGGTAGCGTCAGAAGTTTTGCCCAGGTCATCGGTATAGATGATTGCCTTCATTTCGATCAGGTCAACCATACCTTTGAATTGGTCTTCAGCACCGATTGGATATTGAACTGCTACAGGATTTGCACCCAGACGAGATTTGATCTGTCCCAAGCACATATCGAAGTTAGCACCCAAGATATCCATTTTGTTGATGTAGCACATACGCGGTACGCCGTAGCGGTCAGCTTGGCGCCATACGGTTTCGGTTTGCGGCTCAACGCCACCTTTTGCGTCAAAAACGGTTACAGCACCGTCAAGAACGCGCAGGGAGCGCTCAACTTCTACAGTGAAGTCTACGTGGCCTGGCGTGTCGATAATGTTGATACGATGGCCATCCCATTGAGCAGTAGTAGCAGCCGAAGTGATGGTGATACCGCGCTCTTGCTCTTGTTCCATCCAGTCCATGGTTGCTGCACCTTCGTGCACCTCACCAATTTTGTGAACGCGACCGGTGTAGAACAGAATACGCTCAGTCGTTGTCGTTTTACCAGCATCGATGTGAGCCATGATACCGATATTACGCGTATTCGGCAAAGAGAACTCGCGAGCCATTCAGGTATGCTCCTTCCATACTCGAGTTTTTGAATAAACGGGTATCCAAGACGGACACCCGATTCAATTTCCTACCAGCGATAGTGAGCAAACGCTTTGTTCGCTTCAGCCATCTTGTGCGTGTCTTCACGCTTTTTAACTGCTGCACCGGTGTTGTTAGCAGCGTCCATGATCTCGTTAGCCAGGCGTTGTTCCATGGTTTTCTCTCCACGGTTACGGGAGTAGTTAACCAACCAACGCAGACCAAGAGTGGTACGGCGCTCCGGTTTTACTTCGATCGGTACTTGGTAGTTAGCACCACCTACACGGCGAGCTTTAACTTCCAGTACAGGCATTACGTTTTTCAGTGCTTCTTCAAACACTTCCATCGGGTTGCGGCTTGTGCGCTCCTGAATGATGGTGAATGCGTTGTAGAGAATATTTTGCGCTACACCGCGTTTGCCATCCAACATCAGACGGTTAATCAAGCGAGTAACCAGCTTGCTGTTGTAAATAGGATCTGGCAACACGTCACGACGGGTTACAGGACCTTTACGAGGCATCGTATTCCCTCCTTCTTTTCGGTATAAATTCACGCCACTTCAAAGGCGCTTTTCTTATTTCTTTTTCGCTGCTGCAGCTGCTTGACCTGGTTTTGGACGTTTTGTACCGTATTTGGAACGACCTTGTTTACGGTTGTTTACGCCAGCAGTGTCAAGTGCACCACGAACGATATGGTAGCGTACCCCTGGCAAGTCTTTTACACGACCGCCGCGCACCAGCACGACGCTATGCTCTTGCAGGTTGTGGCCAATACCACCGATGTAAGCTGTTACCTCGATTCCGTTTGTCAAACGCACACGAGCGTATTTACGCAACGCGGAGTTCGGTTTTTTCGGAGTCATGGTACCTACACGAGTGCAAACACCACGTTTTTGAGGAGAGCTTTGGTTGGTTTGGCTTTTCTTGAAGCTGTTGTACCCTTTTTGCAAAGCTGGGGACTTAGACTTCACAACCTTGTCCTCGCGACCTTTACGCACCAATTGGTTAATTGTAGGCATGATGTTACCTCCCTTCTTAATACCCAATCTTCAAGACCACAGATCCAGGTGAGTCATTTTTAGGCCAAATAGAAAGTTCTTGTCCATCTTTTACGCATCGCGCAACAGACAAAAACATCGTTAACCACTTTTCTTAATCGCAGCGGTAGCCGCTCCCACTTCAATTCCGCACGCTTTGCCTAGACGGCGCATGGAATCTACATGAATGACTGGAACACCCTTCTCTTTGCAAAGGAGCTCGACTTTTTGGGTCAAACGTCTATCAGCATCAACCGCGATGTACACTGCTTCAACCTGCTGGTTTTCCACAGCTTTCATCGTTTGCTTAACACCGATCGTCAACTCCTTGGCCCGCTCTACTTTTTCATAAGACATGATTCTCATATCCTCCAAAGTACAGATATCAGGCACACTTGAATATAATATCAGGTGGGTTCGCTGTTGTCAACGCCCAACTCATATTTTTTATTCAGGAAGGCGCCCGCCAAAATCTGGCGGACGCCACCCCCACAATTACTCTACAGAAACCGCTTCTTGCTCAGCTTTGAGAGCTTCGAGTTCTGCTTCGTAATCAACCTGACTTGCTACTTTTACATTGCGATAGCGAGACATACCGGTACCTGCCGGAACAAGTTTCCCGATAATCACGTTTTCTTTCAGACCGAGCAGGCGATCCACTTTTCCTTTGATCGCTGCGTCTGTGAGAACGCGCGTTGTCTCCTGGAAGGAAGCCGCCGACAGGAAGGAGTCGGTTTCCAGGGATGCTTTTGTAATCCCCAAAAGAACCGGACGACCCACTGCTGGATTTTTGCCTTCGATGAGAACTTTTGCGTTCGCTTGCTCAAACTCAGGAACTTCCACATAAGAGCCTGGCAAGAGGTCTGTATCTCCGCTGTCGATGACGCGCAGCTTGCGGAGCATCTGACGGATCATAACCTCAACGTGCTTGTCGTTAATTTCTACACCCTGCATGCGGTAAACTTTTTGTACCTCTTGCAAAATGTAGTTGGAAACGCCGCGCATGCCGCGAACTTTGAGCATTTCTTTCGGGTCGACGGAACCTTCCGTGAGCTCGTCACCAGCGCTCAGCTTGACACCAACAGATACTTTGATGCGCGAGCCGTATGGAGCAGCGTACACTTTGTTTTCCGCTTCACCGCGAACTTCGATTTCACGACGGTCTTTACCTTCACGAATGTCGACAACTTCCCCGTCGATTTCAGAAATAACGGCTTGACCTTTCGGATTGCGCGCTTCGAACAACTCTTGAATACGCGGCAAACCTTGGGTAATATCGTCTCCCGCAACCCCACCGGTATGGAAGGTACGCATGGTCAGCTGGGTACCCGGCTCACCAATGGACTGAGCGGCAATAATACCAACCGCTTCCCCAACTTCCACTTCGGCTCCTGTTGCCAGGTTGCGTCCGTAGCAAAGTTTGCAGACACCATGGCTGGTGCGGCAAGCAAGTACGTTACGGATGTAGACACTTGTGATGCCCACTTTTTCGATATACTCGGCAACCTCTTCGGAAATTTCCTCGTTGCGGCCGATGATGACTTCTTTTGTTTCCGGGTGGCGGAGTGTCTCGAAGCATGTACGTCCAACCAGACGGTCAGACAGCTTCTCGATTTCTTCACGGCCATCCTTGATCGCTGTAACACGAATACCTTTATCTGTACCGCAATCTTTTTCGCGGACGATCACGTCTTGGGCAACGTCTACGAGACGACGGGTCAAGTAACCCGAGTCCGCAGTACGCAGCGCCGTATCGGCGAGACCTTTCCGCGCACCGTGCGTGGAGATAAAGTACTCCAATACAGTCAGACCTTCACGGAAGTTGGATTTGATCGGCAACTCGATGATTCGACCGGATGGGTTCGCCATCAGACCGCGCATACCAGCGAGCTGAGTGATCTGGGATACGTTACCGCGGGCACCGGAGTTCGCCATCATGAAGATCGCATTGAACTTATCCATGGACTTCATGAGTACCTCGGTTACCTCATCCTTGGCTTTGGACCAGATGGAGATAACGCGGTCATAACGCTCATCCTCAGTAATCAGACCACGGCGGAACTGCGTCATGACAGTTGCAACCTTTTGATCCGCTTCATCGAGGATGTCTTTCTTCTTGCCAGGTACGGCAATGTCCGCTACCGCGATTGTGATACCCGCTTTAGTGGAGTACGTGAAGCCAAGCTCTTTGATTCTGTCGAGAATCATGGAAGTTTTCATCGTGCCGAAGCGACGGAAGCACTCGGAAATGATCGTTCCCAGGAAGCCTTTTTTCACCGCACCCGGATCTGGCAGGTTGCGCACAAACTCGGTTACGTTGGTACCTTTGTCAAAAATAAAGTATTCGTCAGGAACCATGTTTTGCAGGTTCGATTTGGTCGGAACGTTGATGAACGGCAAATCTGGAGGGAAGATCTCGTTGAAGATCACTTTCCCTACTGTCGTTACGATGAGCGCGTTCTGTTGGCGTTCAGTAAAGCTGGTTTTGTTCAGGCGTCTCGCTGGCAAAACGATGCGCGTATGCAAGCTGATGAAGCCTTGCTGGTAAGCAGCGATCGCATCATGAGGATCGCGATAGATCGTACCCTCGCCTTTGTCGCCTTCACGTTCCAGTGTCAGATAGTAAGAACCAAGCACCATGTCCTGGGATGGCGTTACTACTGGTTTACCGTCTTTCGGGTTCAAGATGTTTTGCGCTGCCAGCATGAGGATACGGGCTTCTGCCTGCGCCTCTGCGGACAACGGAACGTGAACCGCCATTTGGTCACCGTCGAAGTCAGCGTTGTACGCTGTACAAACGAGCGGGTGCAAACGGATCGCACGGCCTTCAACCAATACTGGTTCGAAAGCCTGGATACCCAGACGGTGCAAGGTGGGGGCACGGTTCAGAAGCACCGGATGCTCGCGAATCACGTCTTCGAGAACGTCCCATACTTCAGGCTGAACGCGCTCTACCTTGCGCTTGGCGCTCTTGATGTTATGAGCGAGTCCTTTGGAAACGAGCTCTTTCATCACGAACGGTTTGAAGAGTTCCAATGCCATTTCTTTTGGCAAACCGCACTGGTACATCTTCAGGTTAGGTCCTACAACGATAACGGAACGACCGGAGTAGTCAACGCGCTTACCGAGCAAGTTTTGGCGGAAACGTCCTTGTTTACCTTTCAGCATGTGGCTGAGAGATTTCAGCGGACGGTTACCTGGTCCAGTTACCGGACGGCCGCGACGACCGTTGTCGATAAGTGCGTCTACTGCTTCCTGCAGCATCCGTTTTTCGTTTTGTACGATAATGTCAGGAGCACCCAGTTCAAGCAGGCGCTTCAGACGGTTATTCCGGTTGATTACGCGACGGTACAGGTCATTCAAGTCGGAAGTGGCAAAACGTCCACCATCGAGTTGAACCATTGGGCGAAGCTCTGGCGGGATTACCGGCAGTACGTCCAGAACCATCCAATCCGGGTGGTTTCCGGAGTTGCGGAATGCCTCAAGCACTTCCAGACGTTTGATCGCACGGTTGCGACGTTGGCCTTGTGCTGTTTTCAGGTCTTCTTTCAACGTTTCCACATCTTTGTCCAGATCGATTTCCGCGAGCAGGCGTTTGATCGCCTCAGCTCCCATCATCGCTTGGAAAGAGTGGCCATACTTCTCACGATAGTTGCGGTACTCTTTTTCCGAGAGCAGCTGCTTTTTATCGAGTGGTGTATCACCTGGATCAGTTACTACATAAGAAGCGAAGTAGATAACTTCTTCCAGGGAACGCGGGGACATGTCGAGCACCAAGCCCATGCGGCTTGGAATCCCTTTGAAATACCAGATGTGAGAAACTGGGGCAGCCAGTTCAATATGCCCCATGCGCTCACGCCGTACTTTGGCGCGGGTCACTTCCACGCCGCAACGGTCGCACACTACACCTTTATAACGCACACGCTTGTACTTACCGCAATGGCACTCCCAGTCTTTGGTCGGTCCAAAGATGCGTTCGCAGAACAAGCCGTCTTTTTCCGGTTTCAGTGTGCGGTAGTTGATCGTCTCTGGCTTTTTCACTTCCCCGAAAGACCACGAACGGATCTTATCGGGGGAAGCCAAGCCGATCTTCATATATTCGAAGTTGTTCACGTCTATCACAGGGCGTTACCTCCCTTTGTACCGGAATCTTACTCGTCGTTCAAGCTTCCACCTTCGAGAACGAGGTTCAGTTTTTCACCGTTGCCTTCATCCTCATCTTCCATTTCACGCATTTCAATCTCCTGCTCGTCGCCGGACAGGATTTTCACGTCCATACCCAAGCTTTGCAGTTCCTTGATCAGAACCTTGAACGATTCAGGAACACCTGGCTCTGGCACGTTTTCACCTTTGACAATCGCTTCGTACGTCTTCACGCGACCCACGACGTCATCCGACTTGACGGTGAGAATTTCCTGCAAGGTGTAGGCTGCACCGTAAGCTTCCAATGCCCAAACCTCCATCTCCCCGAAACGCTGTCCGCCGAATTGAGCTTTACCACCCAATGGCTGTTGAGTAACGAGAGAGTATGGACCGGTAGAACGGGCGTGAATCTTGTCATCTACCAAGTGAGCCAGTTTCAGCATGTATACGCATCCGACCGTTACACGACGATCGAACGGTTCACCTGTACGTCCATCATACAAGATGGTTTTACCATCACGGTCGAGGCCAGCCTCTTCCAAAGTCTCGAATACTTCTGCCTGACGGGCACCGTCGAATACAGGTGTCGCCACATGGATGCCGAGAAGCTTCGCTGCCATACCCAAGTGAGTCTCCAATACCTGACCGATGTTCATACGGGAAGGTACGCCCAACGGGTTCAGTACGATTTCAACAGGAGAGCCGTCTGGGAGGAATGGCATATCCTCTTCTGGCATGATCCGGGCAATAACCCCTTTGTTACCATGTCGTCCGGCCATCTTGTCACCCACGGAGATTTTCCGTTTTTGGGCGATGTAGACACGAACCAGTTGATTCACGCCTGGAGGCAGCTCGTCGCCGTTCTCACGCGTAAACACTTTCACGTCTACGATAATACCGGAACCACCATGCGGTACGCGCAGGGATGTATCGCGAACTTCACGGGCTTTTTCCCCGAAAATGGCGTGCAAGAGGCGTTCTTCCGCAGTCAGCTCGGTAACCCCTTTTGGCGTTACTTTACCAACGAGAATGTCGCCGTCTTGAATCTCAGCGCCGACGCGGATAATACCGCGCTCATCCAGGTTTTTCAGAGCGTCTTCCCCGACGTTAGGAATATCGCGGGTGATCTCTTCTGGGCCCAGCTTGGTGTCGCGAGCTTCGGACTCGTATTCTTCAATATGGATCGACGTATAAACGTCATCCTTCACAAGCTTCTCACTCAGGAGAATCGCATCCTCGTAGTTGTAACCTTCCCACGTCATAAACGCGACGATTACGTTACGACCCAATGCCAATTCACCTTTTTCGGTGGAAGGACCGTCACCAATGATGTCGCCTTTTTCAATCCAGTCTCCGCGGCTTACGATCGGACGCTGGTTGATGCAGGTTCCCTGGTTGGAACGGATGAACTTGTGCATTTTGTATTTGTCGATATCGCCAGCAACTTTCTTGCCGTCGATTTCTTTATAGCGGCGAATCCAGATTTCGCGAGCCGTTACACGCTCAACTTGACCCGGATGCTTGGCAACGATCGCCACACCGGAGTCTTGCGCTGCTTTGTGCTCCATACCCGTACCGACGAACGGTGCTTGTGGAATCAAAAGCGGAACGGCCTGCCGCTGCATGTTTGAACCCATCAGCGCGCGGTTCGCGTCATCGTTCTCAAGGAACGGAATGAGCGCCGTCGCAACGGATACAACTTGCTTAGGCGATACGTCCATGAAGTCTACCTTGTCGCGAGGCACGCTCAAGATCTCGCCTTTACGACGGCAGATAACCATGTCGTTCACGAAGCGTCCATCATCATCGAGAGGCTGGTTCGCCTGCGCCACGTTGAAAACATCCTCTTCATCCGCAGTCAGATAGACGATGTCCCTCAACACAAAGCCTGTTTCCGGGTCTACCTTGCGGCGTGGCGTTTCAATGAAGCCGTAGTCGTTAATGCGCGCAAAGGACGACAGGGAGTTGATCAAACCGATGTTTGGTCCCTCTGGCGTCTCAATTGGACACATACGGCCGTAGTGAGAGTGGTGAACGTCGCGCACTTCAAAGCCCGCGCGCTCACGCGTCAAACCACCAGGTCCGAGAGCGGACAGACGGCGTTTGTGCGTCAGCTCAGCCAATGGGTTGGTTTGGTCCATAAACTGAGACAGCTGGGAGCTTCCGAAGAACTCTTTCAGCGACGCAATAACAGGACGGATGTTAATCAGAGCCTGCGGCGTGATTTGGTTCTGATCCTGAATGGACATACGCTCGCGAACCACGCGCTCCATACGGGACAAACCGATACGGAACTGGTTCTGCAAAAGCTCACCCACGGAACGGAGACGACGGTTGCCCAAGTGGTCAATATCGTCAGTGGAACCAACGCCATGAAGCAGGTTCATGAAATAGTTGATCGCCGAAACGATATCCGCCGGCGTAATATGCTTGAAGGATTTATCCACATTTCCGTTTCCGATGACTTTGATGATCTTGCCATCTTCAATCGGAGAGAAAATATTAATGGATTGCAGATGAATCGTCTCTTCTTCCAAAACGCCGCCATGCGTACGAACATCAAGGAAACCAATGTTGGTTTCCAACGCAGGCACAATGCGATCCAGTACGCGGCGGTCAATCATTTGTCCCGCCTCGGCAAAAATTTCGCCGGTTTTGGTATCTACCAATGTTTCAGCCAAACGCTGGTTGTACAGACGGTTTTTCAGATGAAGCTTTTTGTTCATCTTGTAGCGACCTACAGAAGCCAGGTCGTAACGTTTTGGATCGAAGAAACGAGAGATCAAGAGGCTCTTCGCGTTTTCGACTGTTGGCGGCTCACCCGGACGAAGGCGCTCGTAAATCTCGATCAGCGCTTTTTCCGTAGAGTCGGTATTGTCTTTTTCCAGCGTGTTCTTGATGTACTCATCTTCACCCAGCAAGTTGAGAATCTCGATGTCGGAACCGAAGCCCAGTGCACGCAAAAGAACCGTTACCGGGATTTTTCGCGTACGGTCGATGCGGACATAAATTACGTCTTTCGCATCGGTCTCCAGCTCCAGCCACGCACCCCGGTTCGGGATTACCGTAGCTGTAAACGTCTGCTTGCCGTTTTTGTCCACTTTGGTGTTGTAATATACACTGGGGGAACGAACAAGCTGGCTGACGATTACGCGCTCAGCACCATTAATAATGAAGGTTCCCGTTTCGGTCATGAGCGGGAAATCCCCCATGAAGACTTCTTGTTCCTTCACTTCTCCCGTCTCTTTGTTCAACAAACGTACCTTCACACGCAGAGGCGCCGCATAGGTGACGTCACGTTCTTTCGACTCGTCAACATCGTACTTTGGCTCTCCCAAGCTGTAGTCGATAAACTCCAGCACGAGATTGCCAGTGAAGTCCTGGATTGGCGAAATGTCTTGGAACATCTCACGGAGCCCCTCATCAAGGAACCATTGGTAGGACTTTTGCTGAATCTCGATGAGATTTGGAAGGCCCAGCACTTCGTTAATACGTGAATACGTACGACGCTGGCGGTGTCGGCCACTTTGAATCACTTTACCTGCCAACTTATTCACCCCTCAGGTTGTGTTTTCACACATAGAAACTTGGCATTCGGCAATCTTGCAATTGCAGGCGAACACCTTAAAATAAAAATGGGTTAAAGCAGCATCAACCATTTTTAACCCAGAGAAACTCTATTTTAAAAGAATTCCCATGTTTTTACACAAACATTCCTCTTTCAGGAAAAAAGTAGAAACGCTTGACAAACAGGGAATTACTGAAAAATAGACATTTATCCCATATTGACATTTTATAATGCTACCACAATCAAATATTCACGTCAAGAAAAGTTTTCTAATGATTATCGCTTGACTATTTGATTGCGCGAAAAATGGAGTAGCCCTTTTCCCGATCCACTTCTATCACTTCACGGTAGGTTTCTTGCAGCTTTTTCAATGCAGACGGGGCGCCTTGCTTTTTCTGAATGACTACCCACATCTCTCCACCTTCAACGAGCAGCTCATGTCCTTCAGTAAAAATGCGATGTACAATTTCTTTGCCCGCCCGAATCGGCGGATTGGTCAAAATGACGTCGTACTGCTCACCTTGCACGGCACTGTAAACATCACTGACCCGCACTTCGATATTTTTGATTCCGTTTCTTTCGGCATTCCGACGAGCCAGGTCAACCGCACGCTCGTTCACATCGATCATCGTCACTTTTCCCTGGTCAGCCAGCGTGGCAGCGGTCAAGCCAATCGGCCCGTAGCCGCACCCCACATCCAAAACCCGAGCGTGACTGCCGATCTCCATGTTTTCGATGAGCAATACACTGCCAAAATCAATCCGGTCCCGGGAAAAAACACCGGCGTCAGTGGTGAAGCGAAGCTCCCTCCCGCGAAGCACAAACGAAAATTGCTGTTCGTCATGCGCCGTTCCCGGTTGACTGGTGTAATAGTGATCTCCCACGTGTGATTCACCCTTCCTCATCGATTGAAAAAAAACTCGCCGTCCTCTTACAGAAAAACCCCCTGCCGCAGGCAAGGGGAATTTCTAAAGAAAGCTAACTTACTTCACTTCTACTTGTGCGCCAGCTTCTTCGAGTTTTGCTTTGAGAGCTTCTGCTTCGTCTTTGGAAACGCCCTCTTTGAGTGTTTTTGGAGCGTTGTCTACCAGGTCTTTTGCTTCTTTCAGACCCAGACCAGTCAGCTCGCGAACAACTTTAATAACGTTGATTTTGGAAGCTCCGCCGCTTACCAGGTTTACAGTGAACTCAGTTTGCTCAGCAGCAGCTTCAGCAGCGCCACCAGCAACTACAGCTACAGGAGCAGCAGCAGTTACACCGAATTCTTCTTCAATTGCTTTTACCAAGTCGTTCAGTTCGAGAACGGACATGCCTTTGATGGCTTCCAAGATTTGCTCTTTAGACATTTTGAAATCCTCCATTCAATGGATAGTTTTATTGAAACATCAGCCGATCAGACGATTAAGCGCCTTGACCTTCTTTTTGCTCGGCCACTGCTTTGACTGCCAGTGCAACGTTGCGCATTGGAGCTTGCAGGACGGAGAGAAGCATGGACAAGAGACCTTCGCGGGAAGGAAGAGTTGCCAGTGCATGAATTTGTTCAGCACCAACTACTTTGCCCTCGATCACGCCACCCTTGATTTCCAGCTTGTCGTTTTTCTTCGCGAATTCAGCAATAACTTTCGCTGGAGCGATGATATCGTCTTTGGAGAACGCCAAAGCGTTCGGGCCAGTCAGATATTGATCCAGTTCAGTCAAGCTTTCTTTTTCAGTAGCCAGACGAGTCAGGGAGTTTTTCAACACCTGGAACTCAACACCAGCTTCACGCAGTTGTTTGCGGAGCTCGGTAACTTGGGCTACAGTCAGACCGCGGTAGTCAGCCACCACTGTGGTTTGGCTCTCACGGAGCTTGGCTGCGATTTCGTTGATCGCTTGTACTTTCTCTTCACGAATAACGGTTGGACGAATTTCTGCCATTGTTTACACCTCCCGTGCTCTAATCCTAGAAAATGAAGAATGCCCTCGCAGACATCACGAGGGCATAATGCTCTATCGTCAAAGGAAATCAACGTTTCCTCTTTCGTACATTACACGCCTCGGAGGGATATTAAGCGTTACTCTCGCAAGTACCGCACCTTCTGTCTACGGCATATTCTTTTCATCAACAGGGACTATCTTAACAACTTCCCAAAAGGAAGTCAAGTGTCATTATTTTACAGCTACGCGTACGCCAGGGCCCATAGTGGAGCTCAGGGTTACATTTTTCATGTAAACGCCTTTAGCCGCAGCTGGTTTCGCACGGTTCAGTGCTTCAGTCAGAGCTGCCAGGTTCTCAGCCAGCTTATCAGCATCGAAGGATGCTTTTCCGATAGGAGCGTGGATGTTACCTGCTTTGTCTACGCGATACTCAATTTTACCTGCTTTGATTTCGTTAACCGCTTTTGTTACGTCGAAAGTAACAGTTCCGGTTTTAGGGTTTGGCATCAGGCCTTTTGGACCGAGTACACGACCCAATTTACCTACTTCACCCATCATGTCAGGAGTAGCTACTACGACGTCAAAGTCGAACCAGCCACCTTGAATTTTCGCGATCATGTCTGCATCGCCTACGAAGTCAGCGCCAGCAGCTTCTGCTTCTTTTGCTTTTTCGCCTTTAGCGAATACGAGAACGCGTTGTACTTTACCAGTACCGTGTGGCAATACTACAGCGCCACGGATTTGTTGGTCAGCACGTTTAGGGTCTACACCCAAACGGAATGCTGCTTCAACTGTTTCGTCGAATTTAGCAGTAGCTGCTTTTTTAACCAGCTCAATGCCTTCAACTACTTCGTATACTTTGTTTTTATCAACGAGCTTTACAGCCTCTTGATATTTCTTACCTTTTTTTGCCATGATTTAAATCTCCCTTCAATGTGGTCGTAGCGGTTAATCCTCCCACAGACAGGGGGGCACAACGTCTGTGCCCCCTTGCACTCAAGACAATTAGTCTTCGATTACGATACCCATGGAACGTGCAGTACCTTCCACCATGCGCATAGCCGCTTCCACGGATGCAGCATTCAGGTCAGGACGTTTCAGTTCAGCGATTTCGCGAACTTTATCACGTTTCAGCGTAGCAACTTTTGTTTTGTTCGGTACGCCGGATCCGGACTCGATACCAGCAGCTTTCTTCAACAGAACTGCAGCTGGAGGAGTTTTTGTAATAAAAGTGAAAGAGCGGTCTTCAAACACGGTGATTTCCACCGGAATGATCATGCCAACTTCGCTTTCTGTACGTGCATTGAATTCTTTACAGAACCCCATGATGTTTACACCAGCTTGACCGAGAGCCGGACCTACTGGAGGTGCAGGATTCGCTTTACCTGCTGGGATTTGTAATTTAATTACGCGGATAACCTTCTTAGCCACGTAAGACACCTCCTTACTTCACATGTGGTTATTACGGGGGAATGCCCCCTCCCACCTTATTAAGAAAGTCTCGTAAAAGACTTTCGATCTATAGTGAGAGTGCAAGAAACCCCAGATATTGTTGTGGGATTGTTAAAACAAAATGAAATGTACCACATAGCGCGATACTTTTCAAGTTGAATCCTAATCCAATTTTTGAACTTGTGTAAAGTCTAGCTCCACCGGTGTTTCGCGACCGAAGATGTCCACCAATACGCGAACCTTCTGTCTGTCCGGGTAAATCTCGATAATCTCCCCGGTGCGATTAGAAAATGGACCATCTGTGACGCGCACCATATCGCGGAGAGCAAAATCGACTCTGATCTTGGGAATTTCGATCCCCATTTGCTTGAGAATCGTATCGGCCTCTTCAGGACGCAGCGCTGTCGGCTTGGAGCCAGCGCCCGTGGATCCGACAAAGCCGGTAACCCCAGGAGTGTTTCGCACGACATACCAAGAGTCGTCCGTCATCACCATTTCAACAAGGACGTATCCAGGAAAAACCTTTTTCGTGACGGTGCGCTTTTTGCCATCCTTAGTCTCCACTTCTTCCTCAGTGGGAACGAGAACGCGAAAGATCTTGTCTTCCATGCCCATCGACTCGACGCGCTTCTCCAGGTTCGTCTTAACCTTGTTTTCGTAACCTGAGTACGTATGAACGACATACCATGCTTTTTCCATATCCACCAGGACGTTAACCGTCCGTCCCTCCTAAGACTTGCAAAATTACTTTCCTAGAATCAAATCGATCAAGCGCGAGATTCCCAAATCAACGACGAAGAAGAATATTGCCAGAAGCACAACCGTAATGAGAACAACCAGCGTATACGTGGTCAATTCCTTGCGGTTCGGCCAACGGACTTTCTTTAGTTCGGACATTACGTCGCCAAAGAAATCACCGGTACGGCGAAAACTGGCTCCGATTCGTGCTAAAAAACCCACTTTGCCACCCCCTGACTTCGTCGCATCAACCATTACTTCGTCTCGCGATGAAGGGTTTGCTTCTTGTCACGGGAGCAATACTTTTTCAGCTCAACACGTTCAGTAGTGGTTCGCTTGTTTTTTGTGGAGATATAGTTACGCTCGCCACACTCGGTGCACGCCAACGTGATGTTTACTCGCATTTATTGCCACCTCCATCTCATTTCAAACCTGCTATTCGTTAAATGTACTCAATGACAAATAGTACGGGAAAACCGCTACTTTTTCCTGACCATTTCATTCATCAAAGTAACCATAGAACAGAGAGATAAGAGTCTATGGCTACCTAAATAAATTTATCATACCGAAATACCCATGTCAAACAAAATGACTTGACAAAAAGAAGGGCTTTTGCTTCCATATTCACCCGAAGTCTCGTTATGTACAAAGCTTTTTGGCCCCAATGACGCGAAAAAACAAAAAGAGATTCCCTGTTTTACAGATGAATCTCTCTGCCTTCCAGATAGCGCTCCAGCTTGCGCTTGACGCGTTGCAACGCATTATCGATAGATTTGACATGGCGCTTTAGCTCAACGGCAATTTGCTGATAGGATCGTCCATCCAAATAGAGCATCAGCACCTGCCGCTCCAAATCACTTAAAATTTCACTCATTTTCCCTTCGATGTCATCAAACTCTTCGCGATTGATGAACAGCTCTTCGGGATCGGTTACTTTAGTTCCAGAAATCACATCAAGCAGCGTACGGTCAGAATCCTCGTCGTAAATAGGCTTGTCCAGCGAAACGTACGAATTGAGCGGAATGTGCTTCTGCCTGGTCGCCGTTTTGATCGCCGTGATGATTTGACGGGTAATGCAAAGCTCGGCAAATGCCTTGAACGACGTGAGCTTGTCGCCTCTGAAGTCGCGAATGGACTTGTACAGACCAATCATGCCTTCTTGTACAATGTCTTCGCGGTCAGCCCCAATAAGAAAATAGGATCTCGCTTTGGCACGCACAAAGTTCTTGTATTTGTTGATCAAATACTCCAGAGCTTCGGCATCATTATCGCGAACCAGGTCGACTACTTCTTCGTCGGTCATTAGTTCATATTGGGCATGTTTTAACTCCTTGAGGTCAACGCTCACAAATGATCCCTCCGCCAACCGGTTTCTCCATAGATGACGCTATTATACATGATGCCATAAAAAAGCGTCAACCGAATCCAAGTTATTCCCTTCTCCATTTTTCGAATATTTTCGCTATTTCGTCATTCAGCACAACCCGTTTGGAGAAGCGTTCTTCATGCGTTTTTTGAACCTGTTGCTTGATTTCCTTGCCTGCGTTTTCCATGTCCAGCAATAACTCCCTCGCGGATTTGCGCAAGGCTCCCTGTCCAAAAATAACACGTTGGGATGTGTAGTCAGAAGTCGCTACATAAATTTGTCGATTTTTTTGGTTAAATTCGGAGACAAGCTGTTCAATTTTCTCGTCAGCCGTCTCCTTTTTCTTCGTGAAATAAATTTCAACCAGAAAGTCTTCCATCTGCCGACCGATACCCGGGACGTTGTACGCGTCGAACACGATAATCACTTTTGTCCCGGTATAGCTTTGGTACTCTGCCATTTGGGAGATTAACAGATCGCGCGCCTCAGCCATCCGTTCCTGATCCTTCAAAACGCGCAGCTCTGGCCAGGCACCGATGATATTGTAGCCGTCTACGATCAACAGCTGCTTGGCTTTTCTTTTTGCCATTTTACTTCACCCGCGTCGGAAGTGGACTCCTGGAGCGATATACTTCATACATCAACAAAGCAGCAGCTACAGAAGCGTTCAGAGAGGTCACATTTCCCGCCATCGGAAGGCTGTAAAGGAAATCACAGTTTTCCCGTACGAGGCGACTCATCCCTTTTCCTTCGCTGCCGATGACGATTGCGAGCGGCATCGTGTAATCGCCCTGGCGGAAGTCCTGCTTGGCACTCGCGTCTGTTCCTGCAATCCAGACTCCCCGTTCTTTCAATTCCTCCATCGTGCGCACGAGATTGGTGACGCGCGCAACCGGCACGTAATTGATTGCTCCGGCAGAAGCTTTTGCCACTGTTGCGGTCAGGCTGACCGATCTGCGCTTCGGAATGACGACTCCATGCGCTCCCACAGCATCCGCCGTACGCATGATCGAACCGAGGTTATGCGGGTCCTCCAGCTCGTCCAGCAGCAAAATAAACGGCTGCTCGCCTTTTTCCTCTGCCCGTTTCAAAATATCGTCCACTTCCACATAATCATAAGCAGCTACCGATGCCACAACTCCCTGATGGTTGTCCGTCGATACGAGCTGATCCAACTTTTTGCGGTTGGCTGTCGTCACGATGACCCCGTTCTCTTTTGCCAAAGCAAAAACGGGTGCCATCAGATTTTTGTTGGTCCCTTCCGCAACCCAGATTTTATTGATAGTGCGCCCGGACCGCAGCGCTTCAATGACGGGGTTTTTCCCCAAAATCCACTCTTCACTCATGCCTTACTCTCCTTCCACAATAGCAAACGCCTGTTGCACAATTTCTGCGATCCGCTCTTCTTTTCCGCACAAATACAAGTAGCCAATCAGCGCTTCAAAGGCCGTGGCATGCCGGTAGTCGATAATGTCGGCATTTTTGGCGGTAGAACCAGACTTCGCATTCCGTCCCCGCTTCACCACATTCAACTCATCCTCCGGCAATGTCGGCATCAGCGTAAGCAGCACATTGGCCTGTGCCTTGGCTGACACGTAACGATTGGCCGCCTTGTGGAGCTGGTTAGGTTTAACCAGCCCCTTGGCGATCAGATGGTACCGCACGCAATGCGCATAGGTAGCATCGCCCAGAAAGGCGAGCACGAGTGGATTTGTCAGGTTGGGATCTCGGGTCAATTCTTCTTTTTGCATCTTGTTTCTTCGGCCCCTTATTTTCGGCGCCAGCGAACACCTTGTGGCGTGTCCTCAAGCACGATTCCTTTTGCCGCGAGCAAATCGCGAATTTCGTCAGAACGGGCAAAGTTTTTCGCTTTGCGCGCCTCTGTGCGCTCTGCGATCAATGCGTCAATCTCGCTGTCCAACAGCTCTTGCTCTTCTGCAACGATCAGCCCAAGAACCTCTGTCAACTCCACGATCAGCTCCATGTAAGCGCGCACCTCGGCCGCCCCTACATTTTGATGGCGCAAGTACAGGTTCGCTTCCTTCACCACATCGAAAATGACAGTGATCGCGTTCGCTGTATTGATGTCGTCGTCCATTTCGGCGATGAACCGATCCCGCAATTCCGAAATGATACGCGCCTGCTCCCCGGATTGTCCGTTCGGCTCTTCTTCCCTTGCCGTATCCAGACGGTGGGAAAGGTTTGTATACGCTGTTTTGATGCGATCAAGGCCGTTCGCCGCTTGTTCAAGCAATTCGTAGCTGAAATTGATCGGGTTGCGGTAGTGCCCCTGGAGCATGAAAAAGCGGATCAGCTGGCCTCCGAACTTCCCTACCAGATCGCGGGCAAGCAAAAAATTGCCGAGGGATTTGGACATTTTTTCGTTGTCGATGTTGAGCATCCCGTTGTGCAGCCAGTAGCGGGCAAACACTTTTCCGGTAAAGCATTCGGATTGGGCAATCTCATTTTCATGGTGCGGGAACACAAGATCGGTTCCACCAGCGTGGATGTCAATTTCCTCGCCCAAGAACTTCAGCGCCATAGCCGAGCATTCGATGTGCCAGCCTGGTCTGCCGTCGCCCCACGGGCTGCTCCACGTAACTTCTCCTGGCTTGGCAGCTTTCCAGAGCACGAAGTCGAGCGGATGTTCCTTTTTCTCGTTGATCTCGACGCGAGCGCCTGCCTGCAAATCGTCCAGCGGCTGGTGAGAAAGTTTTCCGTATTCCTGAAAACGTCCGGTGCGGAAGTACACGTCTCCCTCACTCTCGTACGCATAGCCTTTTTCGATCAGCCCTTCGACAAACGAAATGATTTCCGGGATCGTTTGCATCACGCGCGGCTGAATGTCAGGCGGCAGAACATTCAATGTGCCGAGGTCTTGGTTGTATCCATCTGTGTAACGGTCAGCCACTTCCTTGACGGTCGTTCCTTCCTCGTTCGCCACCCGAATCAGCTTGTCGTCCACATCCGTGATATTTTGTACAAAAGTCACTTCATAACCGCGATACTTCAAATAACGGCGAAGCGTGTCGAAAACAATAGCCGGACGAGCATTTCCGATGTGAATGTAATTGTACACGGTCGGGCCGCACACGTACATTTTCACCTTGCCCGGCTCCAAAGGAACGAACGGTTCCTTTCGGCGTGTCATTGTGTTAGTCAGCTGAATGCCCATGGTTCTTTTTATCCTCCCTCAAAAGATCCAATTCTTTGCGCAAATGATCAATTTCCTTTTGCATGAGACGAATCGTGTCTGCAACCGGGTCAGGCATGTTGACGTGGTCCAGATCGTGTTTGACGCGTTTGCCATCCTGAATGACGATGCGCGCCTTGATTCCTACTACGGTCGAATTGGGCGGCACTTCCTGCAAAACGACTGCGCCAGCCCCTATCTTTGAATTATCGCCAATTTTGAAAGACCCCAAAACTTTTGCACCCGTCGCGATAATCACATCGTTGCCGATGGTGGGATGGCGCTTGCCTTTTTCCTTGCCGGTTCCTCCGAGCGTGACACCTTGGTAGATCGTAACATTGTCGCCGATTTCGCATGTTTCCCCGATGACCACGCCCATACCGTGATCGATAAACAGTCCGCGGCCAATGCGTGCGCCTGGGTGAATTTCGATCCCTGTGAAAAAGCGAGCGACCTGCGAAACAATCCGCGCGAGTGTACACCACTCGGCCTTCCAGAGCTTGTGAGCAATCCGGTGCCCCCAAATGGCGTGCAAACCTGAATAGGTCATGACAACTTCCAATGCACTGCGTGCTGCCGGGTCTCTTTCAAATACAGCCTGAATGTCATCTTTCATCTGTGCGAACATAGTTGGGTGGCACCTCCTGCCTGGATTTTCTGCTAGATCTAAGGTCGGAAAAATAAAAAACGCCCCTACCCCTTCATCAACACGAAGGGACAGAGACGGGTTATACCGCGGTTCCACTCTGCTTAGATCGCTGTGGCCTCTGGCTAAAAACGGCCAGACAAACGATCTCGCTCTACATCCCGATAACGGCGGGAACCGATGTCACCTACTGGTGTCGTCCGAAGAGTCCGACATGTTCAGCTCACTGCTCACAGGCGCATTTCCGAACAGGGCACGCTGGATGGTTCTCACCCCACCATCCTCTCTGTAAACGTGTAACCTGACGTACTTCTCCTGATCGTCGCATTCGTTTTATATCATGTGCCTTGTTACAGGCTATTTTCCGTTTTCAATCACACGCTGCGCGCGCGCCAATACTTTGTCACGTCCGAGCAGGAATAAAGTCTCAGCCAAATCGCGGCCATGCGCCTGACCTGTTGTGCCAACGCGTACAGGCATGAACAGCGCCTTTCCTTTGTGGCCTGTTTCCTTTTGCACTTCCTTCAACGCCGCTTTGATGACATCCACATTATATGCATCTTGGGCTGACAGGTGTTTCACAAAAGAAGCGAGGACTTCCGGAAGCTGCGGTTCTTTCAGCACCATTGTCGCTTCTTCATCGTACACCACTTCGTCCAGGAAGAAAAGGGCAGCCAGCGGAACGATTTGTGCACAGTAAGACATTTGCTCCTGGTACAGGGCGACAATGCTGCGTACCCATTCCCGTTTGGCGTCAGACAGCGTCTCTTCGATGAAGCCCGCTTTTTGCAGGTGCGGCACGCACATATCTGTAATCAGATCGAGCGGTTGACGCTTCAGGTAGTAGTTGTTCATCCAGTTCATCTTGGTTGCGTCGAATACAGCCGGCGACTTGCTCACGCGCTCCATGGAGAACAGCTTGACCAAATCATCGATGAGGAAAATTTCCTCTTCGCCGCCTGGCGACCAGCCCAACAGGACGAGGAAGTTCACAATCGCCTCCGGCAAGAAGCCGAGATCGCGATATTGCTCGATGAACTGCAAAATGCTCTCATCACGCTTGGACATCTTCTTGCCGTCCTGATTGAGAATCAGCGCCAAGTGAGCAAAGTCAGGAGCTTCCCAACCGAAAGCTTCGTAGATCATCAGTTGTCGAGGCGTGTTGGACAAATGCTCTTCGCCGCGAATGACGTGGCTAATTTTCATCAGGTAGTCGTCGATTACGACAGCGAAGTTATAGGTAGGGATTCCGTCAGGACGACAGATGACGAAGTCTCCCATTTCGTTCGAGTTGAATGTCACCTGTCCGCGGATCAGGTCGTTTACTACGTATTCGCGGTTGTCCGGCACAAGGAAATGAATGGACGGCACGCGGCCTTCCGCTTCATACTGCGCGCGCTGTTCTTCCGTCACATGGCGATGCTTCTCCAAAATCCGCGGAGTCTCCCCGCGCGCCAGTTGCTCTTCGCGCTCTGCATCCAGCTCTTCCTTCGTCGCGTAACAGTAGTAAGCCTTGCCTTCCGCAAGCAGTTGATCGATATATTGGCGGTAAATATCCAATCTCTCGGTTTGGCGGTACGGGCCATAAGGGCCGCCCACATCCGTGCCTTCTTCCCATTCGACTCCGAGCCACTTCAAGTTTTTCATTTGCTCTTCATCGGCATTTTCTTTATTGCGCGTTTGGTCTGTATCCTCGATCCGGACAATAAACGAACCGCCGTGATGTTTGGCAAACAGATAGTTAAAAAGCGCTGTGCGCGCACCGCCGATGTGCAAATGCCCCGTAGGACTCGGCGCATAACGCGTGCGGATTTCTTTCGCCATTGATAGCACCATCCTTGTGAATGTAAAAGGCTATGATCTTTCATGAATACGTTTCTAAGGCTTTATGTTACACCTTGCCCCTTTACTTGACAAGCAAGCATACAGCCTGGGCCGCGATTCCTTCTCCTCTGCCTGTAAAACCGAGCTTTTCCGATGTTGTCGCCTTCACGTTAACCTGGGAAGCATCTTCTGCCTCCAGTACACGAGCGATGACTTCGCACATTTGCGGTATGTAAGGTGCCATTTTGGGAGCTTGCGCGATGATAGTCGCATCGACGTTGCCCAGGCGATAGCCGCGCTCTTTTGCCAGCTTCCACACATGCTCAAGCAACACGACACTGTCCGCTCCTTTGAACGCAGGATCTGTATCAGGGAAATGGCGGCCGATATCGCCTTCGCCAATCGCACCGAGAATCGCGTCACTGATCGCGTGAAGCAGCACATCGGCGTCAGAATGGCCGAGCAGCCCCTTTTCGTACGGAATGGTGATGCCGCCGATAATGCACGGACGGCCTTCTACCAGTTGATGCACGTCAAATCCTTGTCCAATACGCATGAATTACTCTCCCCTTCGCTTTCGCATAATCTCTTCACCCAGCCACAAGTCATCCGGCGTAGTGATCTTGATATTCTCATAGCTTCCCTGCATCACTGAAACCGGATGGCCGAGCCATTCGACCAGCATGGCATCATCCGTACCGAGCTTGCCCGCCTTTTTGGCCGCCTCATGCGCTTCTTGCAGCAAAGACATACGAAAAGCTTGTGGGGTTTGAACCGCCCACAAGCTTTCCCGTGCCGGGGTATCTTCCACAAAGCCTGATGCCCCCACCACTTTTATCGTATCTTTTACAGGTACAGCCATGATCGTAGCCTGATCGCGCTGCACCTGTCTGATCATGTCACTGATCTGCTGCTTGGTAACGAATGGCCTTGCCGCATCGTGAACAAGCACGTAGGTACAGGAGGTTGCCAAGGCAGCCAAACCGTTTCTGACGCTGTCCTGCCGCTCATTGCCGCCCAAGGTGACCGTTACTTGCAAGTTTTCGGCCGTGAGCAAGGCCAGCACGTCAGCGTAGTCCGGCTCGCTCACTACCAGTACGATCCGGTCGATGTCCTGATGCGAGGCGAAAAGGCGAACTGTGTGAGCCAAAATCGGTTCTCCGGCAAGCGGCAACCATAGTTTGTTCCGGTGGCCGCCCATTCTTTTCCCCGAACCGGCAGCAACGATCACGACACCCGTACTCACTTTTTCATTCTCTCCCGTCTTGTGCTTCTCGTCTCTTCTTACAGTGCTCTTTCCAAGAGCTTCGGCTTCGCGAAAATCATTCGTCCCGCAGACGTTTGCAGTACACTGGTGACCAGCACATCCACGTCGTTGCCAATGTATTCGCGTCCGCCTTCCACGACGATCATCGTGCCGTCATCGAGATACGCGACGCCCTGACCGTGCTCTTTTCCATCCTTGATGACCTGCACGTTCATTTCTTCCCCTGGCAAGACGACAGGCTTCACGGCATTCGCCAAATCGTTGATGTTCAATACAGCCACGCCTTGCAATTCGCATACTTTGTTCAGGTTGAAATCGTTGGTGACGACTTTGCCGTTCATGACCTTCGCCAGCTTGATCAGCTTGCTGTCCACTTCGGATACTTCTTCAAAGTCGCCTTCCCAGATTTGAACCTTGACCTTCATTTCCTTCTGAATCTTGTTGAGAATATCCAAGCCTCGACGGCCGCGATTTCGTTTCAGTACATCAGAAGAATCGGCAATGTGTTGCAGTTCCTCCAGGACAAAGCCCGGAATGACCAGTACGCCCTCCAAAAAGCCCGTACGGCAAATATCTGCAATGCGTCCGTCAATAATGACGCTCGTGTCCAAAATTTTGTGCTCGACATTTGTTGCTGTTGCAGCCTGTTCCTTTTTCTTATCCTTGCGTCCAATCGAGAAAACCGACATAATCTCGTCCCGCTTGCGAAATCCTACCTGAAAGCCCAGATAGCCAAGCAACCCGGAAACAACCAGCGGCAACAGATCACCTATTACCGGAAACGGAATTTTACTGATGGGCAGGAATAATAAAAAGGCAACAATAAGACCACTAATCAACCCCATCGCTCCGAACATCACGTCAACAATCGGCATTTTGACGAGAGTCTCTTCTCCCCAGCGAACTACTTTCAAGACGTAGTCCAAAAGCCAATTAGCTAAAAAGAAGAACAGAATGGCACCAAGTACCGCCCCAATATATTGCGCTCCACCAACTACTCCAAAATTCAAAAGCGGGTTAAGCAGCGAAAACAGTTCGGCACCGTATTGGTAGCCCAAGCCACCGCCAACCAAGACAAAAAAGATTTTTCCTATGCGGCGTACCATGCCTTCACCTCCTTTTATTAATATAGACAGAAGCCTTTGAGTAAAACCCTGTAACTTTCCAAATAGCGAAATTGCTTCATTGTCGCTTTCCCTCACTATAGCAAAAATGATTTTACCATGTCAAATAGCCAAAAATTTTAACATAGTTGTCATTTTCCCGTCAACCTCAAACACCTGTTTCCTTCTCGGGCAAATTGACAGCGACCAGACTCCCTTCTTATAATGGCAGTAACACAATGAGCGAAAATTGTGACGATACGATCAGCCTAAAGCAGAGGTGAATTGATATGGACAAACGAAATGTAGACGACTTTCAAACGCAAGTATCAGAGCTTTTGATCCGACATCGAAGCGTACTGGACGTCATGTCCAAAGTTCAGGAGACGGCATCTCGCATCAATCGCTCCCTGACCAAAGCCATCACCGAATGCGGTTGTGTTGAAGTGGTAGCCAAAAAGCAAAGTTACGATTCCAGCAAAAACCTGGAGGAGAACAAGTCCCACCTGGACACTCACTTTAACGGCCCACTATGCGAGCATTGTCGCGATGTAGTCACAGCAGAGCTTGGCAAAAATCTTTTTTACCTGACCGCCTTGTGCAACATCACAGACATCAAACTGGAAGACGTCCTGCAAAAAGAGGCAAACCGGCTGAATACCCTGGGCGTGTTCAATCTTTCTTAACCCCACACTCGTATTACGAATGAACCCTACGAAAAGTTGCATACAAAAACGAAAAACCCGCACATCGAAGTGCGGGTTTTTTCATTGCCTGGCTTATTCAAATGGCACAGATTCTTCTTCTTTGTTTTTCCGCTTGCGTAATTTTTTGACGAGAAAGTCAACGTTTTTTTTTATTCCGTACAGGGCGTAAAAGGCAAGCGGCAAGAAGACGATCTTCGGAAACTGTTGCGGATACTTGATCGCAACAACGACGACGATGGCGATAATAATGGGCGTAATCCAGTAAGCGGATTTTGGAATCCCGACCTTTTTGAAGTTGGGATACTTGACCTTCGATACCATGAGGAAGGCGAGGAGCAGCATGCTCACTGCAAGCAGTACCGGGTTGAAAACCTGGTGATAAAGCGCAAGAGTCGCCAGCACACCGCCGGCAGCTGTGATTGGCAATCCGATGAAATATCCCGGAACCCCGGCCTGGACGTTGAATCTCGCCAGACGGAGCGCCCCACAGATCGGGAAGATGGCCGTAATGAGAATCCCCAGCAGATCGAAGTGCTGAAGGACAACAACATACATGATGAAAGCCGGAGCTATCCCAAACGTAATGACGTCAGAAAGCGAATCGAGTTCCTTTCCAAACTCACTTTGCGCATTCAACATACGAGCGACGCGTCCATCCAACCCGTCGGCCAGCATGCCGATGATCACCGTGATCGCCGCATAATCGACGTAATGATCTCCTCGAAACGCAAGAATAATTGCCAAGACTCCCAGAAACAAGTTGCTTACGGTTAGCATGTTCGGCAACGATTTCACGAACATAGACTACCTCCTGATTTCTTTTGCAGAGGAGACAGTGTATCCTGTCAAGCTGACTTTCGCTTTCAAGTCCCCTGGGCAAATGTTGAATAACAAATAATGCCTTTATCCTATTCTACTTTAAATGTGCCTGTCAATGAACACTTGTTCCTGAATCCGTTTCAGACCCTCTTTGATCGCCCTGGCCCGCACCTCTCCAATCCCCTCTACTTCGTCTAATTCCTGAATCGTTGCCATCATAATTCTGGGCAAATAATGGAAATGTGCGACGAGGTTTGTGATGATAGAAATTGGCAATCTGGGGATTTTGTACAAAATTCTGTAGCCCCTGGGCGACACCGACTCCTCCAGCATGCTGGCGCTTGCCGAAAATCCGAGAACGCGCAGGAAAGACCCCAACTCCAGCACTTCCTCCGAGCTTAGCTTTTTCATTTCGCCCAGTACAAGCTCAGGAGCGTAAGACGAATCTTTGGCGTAATCGCGAATAAGCATGTGCGCTTCTTCGCCAATATTCGACACAAGCTCCTCCAATTGCATGCTGACAAGTCTGCCTTCGACACCAAGTTCACATATGTACTTGGAAACTTCCGTCTTGATCCGAAGCACCATCTCGATCCGCTGCAGCACAGAAGCAACTTCATGCAGGGTGACCAGTTCCTCAAATTCCAGAGCGCCCAGGTTGGTCATCGTCTGATCCAGCACGGCCTTGTATTTTTCCAGGGTGGACACAGCCTGATTGGCTTTGGCTAAAATGACGCTGATTTCATTCAGCACATAGCGGAAATTCCCTTGATACAACGTGATGACATTGCGTCGTTGCGATATGGCGATGACCAGGTAGTTGGTGTGGATGGCCGTTCGTTGCGCCGTCCGATGTCGCGTCCCTGTCTCGCTGGTATGGATGGATGCCGGCGGGAACAGTTGCGTATTGGCGTACAAAATTCGCTTGGCGTCTTCACTTACTATAATCGCCCCATCCATCTTCGCCAATTCATACAAATGGGCAGGAGAAAAATCGCAATTGATGGAAAAACCGCCATCGACGATTTGCTTCATTTCCGGTCCGTAACCGACGACGATCAGGCCGCCGGTTTTTGCGCGCAAAACATTTTCCAGCCCTTCACGAAGCTGCGTTCCGGGTGCGACCAAACGAAGCACATCGCCGAACAGCGGAGTTCTTTTGGTGTTCTCCTGCATATCCCGCCCTTACCTCCTTATCACCTCGTTCAAAGCATCTGCGATATTGCTGACCCCGATCACCTGAATATCGTCAGGAGCATCCAGGCCGCGAATATTTTTCTCCGGGATGATTACGCGTTTGAAGCCGAGCTTATGCGCTTCCCGCACGCGCTGTTCGATGCGCGATACGCCACGCACCTCTCCCGTCAGACCGATCTCCCCGATCACCACGTCATGCGGATTCGTGGCGTGGTCGCGGAAGCTGCTGGCAATGCTGACCGCGATCGCCAAGTCGACAGCAGGCTCATCCAAGCGGACGCCCCCTGCGACATTGACATACGCGTCCTGATTTTGCAGCATCATCCCCATGCGCTTTTCCAAAACAGCCATGATCATCGCCACACGCTGATGGTCGACGCC
This sequence comes from Brevibacillus sp. FSL K6-0770, assembly GCF_038000275.1. Lineage (NCBI taxonomy): Bacteria > Bacillati > Bacillota > Bacilli > Caryophanales > Paenibacillaceae > Brevibacillus > Brevibacillus sp. FSL K6-0770. The sequence goes on along the minus strand of NZ_JBBOBQ010000001.1, from coordinate 214,826 downwards.
TGTAGCCATTCTGCGCGGCGTAACGAAGCTGGTTGGGGCTACGAGTGCCTGAAGCTCGACCAGGACGGGACGAGTGCCCTCCATGCTCGCTACGACGGTGGAGCCTGCCACGCCAAAAGGACGTTCGGCCAGAAAAATTTCCGAAGGGTTTGCCACCTCTTCCAGACCGCGATCTTTCATCTCGAAAATGCCGATCTCGTTTGTCGAACCGAATCGATTTTTGACAGCACGCAGGATTCGGAACGTATTGTGGCGCTCGCCCTCAAAATAAAGGACCGCGTCCACCATATGCTCAAGCATGCGCGGACCTGCAATCGAACCTTCTTTGGTCACGTGGCCGACAATAAAGGTCCCGATCCCTTTGCCTTTGGCGATGCGCATCAGTTGAGCGGTAGCCTCACGCACCTGTGCGACACTTCCGGCTGCGGATTGAACCGTGGGATGGAAGACTGTCTGGATCGAGTCAATGATCAATACGTGAGGGTCTACTTGATTAATATGCTGCTCGATCAAATCCAAATCATTTTCTGCCAACACAAACATCGGGGGGGTTTGCATATGCAGGCGATCAGCGCGAAGCTTGATTTGTTTTGCCGACTCCTCGCCTGATACGTACAGCACTTTGGCCCCTTTATGAGCCAAGGCAAAAGAGGTCTGCAACAGCAATGTAGATTTCCCGATACCCGGATCGCCGCCAACCAGTATAAGGGAGCCTGGTACCAGCCCGCCGCCGAGAACACGGTTCAACTCTCCGATCGTCGTGTCCATGCGCGGTTCTTCTGCACTGGCGACCTGCGTCAAAGGAATAGCCGCCTGACGCGTACCGCCGCTGATTCCTTCATGACGAGGGGCTGCTTTCACTGTCACTTCCTCGACCAAAGTGTTCCAGCTGCCGCAGCCAGGGCATTTTCCCATCCACTTAGGCGATTCATAGCCACATTCTTGACACGCGTATTTCGTTTTATACTTTGACATAATCGCACCCTCACTTGGAATTTCTTTTCTACTTTTATCATAGTTACGCATTGAAAAAAAGAATACCTCCCAGAACAGGAGGCATTCTCTGCTATTTTGTGCTTACGATTTAGTTTTTTCCAGTCGCTTGACAACCAGCTTGCCATCTTCGGCTTCGATGTTGACTGTATCGCCTTTGCTGATGTTGCCTTTGAGCAGTTCTTCCGACAAATTGTCTTCGATATGGCGCTGGATGGCGCGACGCAACGGACGCGCACCGTATGCCGGGTCGAAGCCCTCTTTTGCCAGCAGCTTTTTGGCTTCCTCGGTCAGTTGGAAGTCGATGCTCTGCTCTTTCAAACGCTTGCGCAGCTCGTCGGTCATCAAGGACACGATTTGCTCGATGTGCTCCTGCTCCAGAGAGTGGAACACGATCACTTCATCAATACGGTTCAGAAATTCAGGGCGGAAGCTCTTTTTCAGCTCATCCATGACTTTGTCCTTCATATCCTGATATTTCTTCTCGGTGTCGTTGGTAGTGAAACCGAGTGTCGTATTTTTCTTGATCATGCTTGCACCTACGTTGGAGGTCATGATCACGACGGTGTTGCGGAAGTCTACTGTGCGTCCTTTGGAATCAGTCAATCGGCCGTCGTCCAGCACCTGGAGCAAAATGTTGAATACATCCGGGTGCGCTTTTTCGATCTCATCCAGCAGGATGACCGAGTAAGGCTTGCGGCGCACTTTTTCCGTCAGCTGACCGCCTTCGTCAAAGCCTACATACCCTGGAGGAGCCCCTACGAGACGTGCTGTAGAGTGTTTTTCCATGTACTCGGACATGTCGACGCGGATCATGGCGTCTTCATCTCCAAACAGTGTCTCAGCTACAGCGCGAGCGAGTTCGGTTTTCCCTACACCTGTAGGGCCGAGGAAAATAAACGAACCGATTGGACGTTTCGGGTCCTTCAAACCAGCGCGGGCACGGCGGATCGCTCGGGAAATCGATTTGACCGCTTCGTCCTGGCCGATAACACGGTCGTGCAAAATATCTTCCATTTTCAACAGACGCTCTGTTTCTTCTTCCTTCAGCTTCAACACCGGAATACCAGTCCAGCTGGCTACCACAGTGGCGATGTCCTCAGGAGTTACTTCCATGTTCAACTGGCCTTGACGCTCTTTCCAGTCTTTTTTCGTTTTGTCGAGTTCCTCGCGCAGCTTCTGCTCCTGATCACGGAGTGCAGCAGCCTCTTCAAACTCCTGCGATTGCACGGCAGCGTCTTTTTCCTTGCGCACTTCTTCCAGACGCCCTTCCAGCTCCTTGAGGTTAGGCGGGACGGTGAACGATTGCAAGCGCACTTTGGAAGCCGCCTCATCGACGAGGTCGATGGCTTTGTCAGGGAGGAAACGATCGGTAATATAACGGTCAGACAGCTTCACTGCCTGCTCGATAGCTTCGTCGGTAATTTTCACACGGTGGTGGGCTTCGTAACGGTCGCGCAAGCCGTGCAAGATGCGAATCGCGTCCTCGGCAGTCGGCTCATCCACCTGAATCGGTTGGAAGCGACGCTCCAGCGCAGCGTCTTTTTCGATGTACTTGCGGTATTCGTCCAGGGTGGTTGCCCCTACGCACTGAAGTTCACCGCGAGCCAGCGCCGGCTTGAGAATATTGGAAGCGTCGATTGCGCCTTCCGCTCCGCCAGCCCCGATCAGCGTGTGCAGCTCATCGATAAACAGGATGATGTTTCCTGCCTGGCGAATTTCGTCCATGATTTTTTTCAGGCGGTCTTCAAACTCACCGCGATATTTGGTTCCCGCCACTACTGTTCCCATATCCAGCGTCATGACGCGCTTGTCGCGGAGAGTTTCGGGAATCTCGTTGTTCACGATTTTTTGAGCCAGACCTTCTGCAATCGCCGTTTTCCCCACACCAGGCTCCCCGATCAAGACAGGGTTGTTCTTGGTGCGTCTGCTAAGTACCTGAATCACACGCTCGATTTCTTTTTGCCGGCCAATGACAGGATCGAGCCCGCCATCGCGTGCAATCGCAGTCAAGTCCCGTGCCAGACCGTCCAGAGTAGGCGTATTCGCTGCCGGATTGCCGCCGGAAGGCTGATGCGACGCCATCATTTCGGAGCTTCCCAGCAATTGCAGCACCTGCTGGCGCGCCTTGTTCAGACTGACTCCCAAGTTGTTCATGATTCTCGCAGCGATGCCTTCGCCTTCGCGGATCAGGCCGAGCAAAATGTGCTCTGTTCCCACGTAAGTATGGCCGAGCTTGCGCGCTTCATCCATGGACAGTTCAATTACTTTTTTCGCACGAGGTGTATAGTTTGGGGTGTAATTACTACCGGACTGCTCTGTTCCCCGTCCGATCAACGACTCCACTTCGCTCTGGATTTTATCGAGACCAAGCCCGAGCGATTGCAATGCCTTGGCAGCAATACCCTCGCCTTCCCGAATCAGTCCCAGCAGTACATGCTCAGTCCCAATATCCTTGTGGCCGAGACGCACCGCCTCTTCCAGGGCAAGCGCCAGTACCTTTTGTGCTCGTTCTGTAAAACGTCCAAACATCATATCGTACACCTCCGTGTAACCATGTTTTTTCTCTATAGGTTAACTGCTGTGATGCCTTATGTCTGAGAAACAATCAAGCTGAGCCCGTCGTACTGAGCCTCTCCCGAATCAGCCGAGCCCTTCTCTCGTCCCGCTGGTCTGGCGTCAACTTTTGCCCTGCATGCTGCTGCAAGAAGCCAGGCTGGGTTGTTACCAACAGCTCGTTCATCACCAGTGGCGATACTCCCGAGATAATGCCCAGGTCAATGCCAAGGCGCACATCGGAGAGGCGCTGAGCTGCTTCCTTGGACTCCACAGTGCGTGCATACATCAAGATGCCGTAGGAACGGAAGATGCGGTCTTCCAAAGATATGCGTGTATGCTCCAGCAAATAAGTACGGGCAACGCGTTCTTGCTCGATAATTTGTCTGGCTACGCCATACAGGTTGGAGAGAATATCGCTTTCCGACATCCCGAGCGTGACTTGGTTGGACAACTGAAACAGGTTTCCTAGTGCTTCGCTGCCTTCCCCGTAAATTCCTCTAACGACGAGGCCAACCTGATTGATGGCCTGCAAAATTCTGCTGATTTGCTGCGTCATCACCAGTGCTGGCAGATGCAGCATGACGGAAGCCCGGATGCCTGTGCCGACGTTGGTCGGACAGCTTGTAAGGTAGCCTCTCGTCTCGTCGAACGCGAAGTTTAAATTTTTCTCGAAAACATCATCTATTTTTGTTCCTATTTCCCATGCTTCGTTCAGGCGAAACCCCGGCAGCAGCACCTGGATTCGAATATGATCCTCTTCGTTTACCATGATGCTGACCGACTCGTCAGGACTCAACAGCACAGCACCTTTTCGCGATTCCTCCGCCAAGTGAGGGCTAATCAGATGCTTCTCCACCAGCACCCGCTTTTCCAACGGGTTGATCTGGTCCATGTTGAGGACTTGAAGCTGCTGGAGCTTGCGCATGGCCTCCGATTCGCTCACTTCCGTCACCTTTCTGACGACTTCTTCCCCTTGCGAGTCTGTCGCCAGTAACGGAAAAGGGTGCTGGCGCAGGTTTCGGGCGATGCGCAGCCGTGTGCTGATGACGATATCGGAATCAGGACCTTCTCCTTTCATCCAATTGCTCCACGGGTTTTGCATAAACTGCTGTTGTGACATGACCAGCTTACCTCCCCTTGTTACGATTGAGCGATTTTTTGTTCCAGCGCACGTATCCGGTCACGCATCTCTGCCGCTTTTTCAAACTCTTCACTGGCGACATGGTTTTGCAACGCACGCTTTAGTTGTTCCAGCTCTTTGCGGATTTTCAACTGTCCGCCTGTGCGCTCCGGAACTTTGCCGCTATGCTGCGTATTGCCATGGATACGGCGGAACAACGGATCGAGTCGATCGCCCAGGAAGGTGTAGCAATCGCTGCAACCGAAGCGGCCGCTTTTGCTGAACTGGGCATACGTGAGTCCGCAAGTTTCGCAACGGAGCGGCTTACTGGTGGCAGGCTCGCGTCCGTTTTTTTGCATGGGGTCAAATTTTAACAGTCCTGAAAGGAGATTGTTGATGCTGAAATTGTGAAATCCGGTAAAGACGTCCCCTTTTTCGGAAGCGCATTGCTCACAAATATGGTATTCGGTTTTCTCGCCGTTGACGATTTTCGTCAAGTGCAGTGTCGCCGGTCGTTTTCCGCATTCCTCACAGTTCATTACATCCTACCCCCTAACACATACATGCTTCGTTTACTTCAACAAGATAGCCGCAATCATCTGCTTTAAAATATTTGCCCGCAAACGATCTCGCAATTCAGCATCCAGAGTCAAAACATTTCGTGAGGTTGCGATTTTCATCAAGGTCGCTTCCCTGACATTGACCAGTCCTTCTTCGAACAGCCTTTCCACAATCGCGTTCCCCACACTCTGCGAAATGCTTTCTCCAATCAGTTCCTCGGTCAGCAATTCCTGCAATCGCGCCTTGCTCACAATCTGTACCTTGCGAATGCGGATGTAACCCCCGCCTCCACGCTTGCTTTCTACAATGTACCCTTTTTGTACAGTAAATCGCGTGTTGATGACGTAATTGATTTGCGACGGTACACATTGAAATAAGTCGGCAAGCTCACTACGCTGGATCTCGACCGAGCCATTAGGACTTTGTGTCAAAATGCCTTTCAAGTGCTGTTCAATGATGTCCGAGATGTTACGCAAGTCATCGCCTCCTATTCCATATGTGTCATCTACTGACTTTGACTATCTTTGACTTTAATTATAATGGGTTTATGGCGCCCTTGCAAGTGATCCATACACTTTCTAGTGTGGGCAAAATCCGGTCGCTTGAAACCATGCAAAACAGTCAGGTGGCGAGCCTTTTGTCGGGCATAAGCGACAAGCGTTGCACTCTTTTTACGAAAAATGTCGGGTTGCTAAGTATGAAAAAAACCACTCCCTAAAGGAATGGTTTATGTCAGGCTCTATGATTTGGTGTCGATCGCTGGCAAATGATCCAGCAATTGCGGGAAATCTGTAATGATCATATCGGCTCCATCCAGCTCTCCCGGTTTGGCAAAACCAAAGTCGCAACCGACTGTAAACAAGCCGTTTGCTGTCCCGGCCTCGATATCCGAGTGACGATCCCCCACCATGTACGCGTGCGCGATGTCATAGTCAGAGAGGAGCTTTGCCACCAGATCATTTTTCGAGCGCGTACGGAACCTTCCTGCGGAGTACAAATCCGTCAGCAGCGGCTTTAGCCCATACTCCTGGCATATGGCCTCGATGTACTCCTCTTGTCCGTTGCTCGCGACAAACAGAGGAATCCCCTGGGCGTGAAGCTGTTCCAGAGTTGACCTCACTCCTGGGTATAAATCGGTCACTTTTTCCTTCAGCAAGGCAATTTCATTTTCCAGCAAAAAAGTATCTGCGGCGTGGACTGCTTCTTCACTTGCGCCTGGCAACAGCTTTTGCCAAACTTGCTCGATGGTCATTCCCAGTACATTGACCAGGTCTTCCTCGCTCGGCGTCTCGCCTTGCCACAAGCCTGTTTCTCTCAATCGTTCAAACGTCCGCACAAAGGCGGGCGTCGACAACTTTTCCGTTTGCAGCAATGTGCCATCCATGTCGAAGAAAATAGCAAACGGTATACTCATAGGCAACCTCCTGTCAGTGCTTCCGAGAACATTAGTCTGTTTCAGCCTGCACCATGCTCATGTCGTCCAAAATAAATTCGGCGATGCGCTGAGCGGCATCCGGCTTTGATATTTTTTGTCCCATGCGTCGCATATAGTCAACTTTTGATGGACTGTGCAACAATTCATCGATAAAGTAAATGAGCTGCTCCGACAAATTGGCATGTACAGCACAGCCGTTGTTCAACAGGAAGTGGCTGTTCCGTTCTTCCTGTCCAGGCAACGGGTTGTAAATAATCATCGGCACCCGTTTGCTCATGACCTCGGCTGAGGTCAGTCCGCCAGATTTGGTCACGATCAAATCGGCAACCTCCAGATACTCGTGAAAATTGTTGATAAATTTAAGCGGGACTACCTCGTGACGATAGCTTCTGTTCGTCACTTTTTTGTACAGCTTCTCGTTGGTTCCGGTCAACACAAACGTTTTCAGCGGAAGGTTGATCGCTTCCAGCCCATCGAGGACCTTTTCCATCGAACCAAGGCCAAGACCTCCACCAGAGAGAATAATGCATTTTTGCTCCGGTACAAGTCCAAGCTTTTGCCTGATCTCATTGGCGTCGAGTGGAGTGCGGAATTTATGCATAATAGGAATCCCCATGGGAATGAACTTCTGGTGATCTTGTCGGTAAATATCAACCAG
>NZ_JBBOBQ010000001.1:160000-200000 GCF_038000275.1 Brevibacillus sp. FSL K6-0770 | reverse complement strand
GACGTTTTCTTCGGCTTCCAGTTCTTCCTTGGTCTTGTCGCCAAATGCCTTCACAATATCAGCAGCGTGGTGGGTTTGCTCGAACTTTTTCCCAAATGGATCGAAGCCCCACTCGCGAATTTGATTCATTTTGTCGTGGCGCACTTGAAGAAGCTCGTGCAGCCCTTCCTGTTGCTGATCTTCCTGCTGTAGGTCTTGCTCGTTTGCCATTTTTGTTCACTCCTCTAAAAAATGCCTGATTTAACAGTATTGTACAGGGCACTAAAATAGTGATACGGCGTACCTCACATAAGGTACGCCATGGATAAACTGCTTACAGGTTAATATCGAGAATCTCGTACTGGATCACGCCTGCTGGTACGTTCACGTCTACCACAGCACCTTTGGATTTGCCCAAAAGCGCTTGACCTACAGGAGATTCATTGGAAATCTTGTTGTTCATCGGGTCGGATTCAGCCGAACCTACAATCGTGTAGTCCACGATGTCGCCAAACTCCAGGTCTTTCAGCTTTACTCTGGAACCTACGCTTACTACGCCTGTGTCCACGTCATCATTCGTGATGATCGTAGCCTTGCGCAGCATTTTTTCCAGCGTCAGAATGCGGCCTTCAATGAACGCCTGCTCATTCTTTGCTTCTTCGTATTCAGAGTTCTCACTGATATCTCCAAAGCTGATCGCTTCTTTAATCCTTGCTGCTACTTCTTTTCGTTTAACCGTTTTCAAATCTTCAAGCTCTTGCTCCAGCTTTGTTAAACCTTCTGGTGTCAGGAAAACTTCTTTTTCAGACATGGTTCAATTCCCCCGTTATTAAAAAATGATTCCATTTGTACTGGGTAAAGTACAAAGGATTATATGTAGTTGTTCTATACAATATACAGCAGAACACAACCAACTTTGAGGGTTCAAAGGTAAAGCTGCCAGAGTTGACTGGCAGCTTGGCTCCCAATATTACGGAGTATTATAGGATATGAAGGAACCCTTGTCAATGTCTGGAATAAACAACCAGTTTAGTAACTGACCGCCTCGTCACGAGTCGATTCCAAAGGCTCTTCAAGGTCTCCATCATAGTTCTCCACCCAGTCGACATAGTCAGTCAAAACCCGACGAAGCTCTTCTTCCGTCTCCACAGAGTTTACCAGGTTTTTCGTATGGGTCGATCCGCGCAGCCCCTTCAAATACCATGCTGCGTGTTTGCGCATTTCCAGCACACCTACTCGCGGCCCCTTCAATGCAATCAAACGCTCCGCGTGCAACAAACAGATGTCGATTTTTTCACGCACGGACGGCTCCGCAACCAGTTCTCCTGTCGTCAGGTACTGGATGGTTCGGTACAGCATCCACGGATTGCCGAGTGCAGCGCGTCCGATCATGACGCCGTCGCAACCCGTCGTATCGAGCATGCGGCGAGCGTCCTCTGGTGTCGCCACATCACCGTTGCCGATAACTGGAATGGAAACAGCTTCCTTCACTCGTCCGATCCAGCTCCAGTCCGCCTGACCCTTGTACATTTGCACGCGAGTCCGACCGTGGACGGCGATGGCTTTGCCGCCTGCACGCTCAACCGCCTTGGCGTTTTCCAGGACATACAAGTGCTCTTCATCCCAGCCCAGTCGCATTTTGACCGTAACCGGCTTTTCGACAGCATCGACAACAGCCGATACTACCTCGTAAATTTTGTCCGGGTCGAGCAACAGGCGAGCACCTGCATCACAGCTCGTAATTTTCGGAACAGGACACCCCATGTTGATGTCGATAATGTCTGCGTTCGTATGTTGATCTACATACTTCGCCGCTGGAACGAGCGTTTCCTTGTCACCGCCAAAAATCTGCAAGCTCAGCGGTTTCTCGCGTTCGTCGACATACAGCATGTCGATGGTCTTTTTATTGCCGTGCACGATGCCTTTGTCGCTGACCATCTCCGCACAGACAAGCCCCGTCCCAAATTCTTTCGCAATCAAACGAAAAGCAGGGTTGCAAACACCTGCCATCGGGGCGAGAACCACGTTATTTTTCAGTTCAATATTTCCGATTTTCATCTATTTCGACCTCCTATTCCCGATATGCGGGGTCTTGGAGAGGTGAGACTCATCCAAACTGCCTATCCTTTATTTTATAGCACATAATTCTTCATAGTCGACCTGTAAAGTGCTGGCGATCTTGCGCAGTACAGGTTCTGTCGGCGTGCGAGTCCCCCGCTCCAGCGATCCGACGAACGACAGCGACACTCCCAGCTTTTCCGAAAGGGACTGCTGTGTATACCCTTTTAACTTCCGAAAGGATCTGATCCGATTTCCCAGTTGATTGCTCCCCACTCTCGTACCCCCTTGTGATCTTCTGCCAATAAGGAAAGATAATGGTCAATGGTCTGGCTGTAACCAGGCAAAGCATCGCCCTCCCAAATGTCTCGCAACGGAACCAGCACAAAAGCGCGCTCGCTCAAACCAGGGTGCGGGATAACCAGATGCTCCAGCGACACACTGGAGGTGCCATACAAAAGGAGGTCAATATCAATCGTACGCGGCCCCCAACGAATGGTTCGAACGCGACCCAGAACGCGCTCTACCGACAAAGCCGCATCCAATAGCTGCTCGGGAGAAAGGTCTGTCTCTATCGCCACAGCCATGTTCAAAAACGCCTCTTGCTCGACGTAGCCGAACGGCTCTGTCTCATAAACGGCTGATGCGCGCAAAACCCGGATTCCCGGCTGTTCGTTCAGCTTCTGGATCGCCTGACGCAAATTTTCCGCACGATGGCCCTGGTTTGATCCAAGCCCCAGATACGCTACCACACTCATGAAGCAAAATCCTCTCTTCTGCGCGTCATTTCAATGGCAACCGACTCATAGTGGCCGTTGATCGGAGGATTGGGCTTGGTCACCTTTACTTTGGCTTCTTGCAACGGAAAAGTCGTCAAAAGCTGCTCGGCAATTACAGCAGTCAGCTTCTCAACCAGATTGAACCGTTCGCCCTCGACAATTTTTTGCACACAAGTAAAAATATCGGCGTAATTGACGGTATGCTGCAGATCATCGCTCGCCCCTGCCTGCGACAAGTCGACAAGAAGCTCCAAATCGACATAAAAACGCTGACCCAGCTCGGCTTCTGCGCCAAAGACACCATGATAGCCATAAAACGACATGCCATTAAAATAAATTTTGTCCATCATTAAATGCCCCCCTTCATCATCGCATCCATCATCTTGGTGACCCGTTTCATCTCTTTTACATCGTGCACCCGAACCATATGGCAGCCTTTGGCTACGCCCAGGGCAACAGTCGCTGCCGTGCCCTCTACCCGTTCTTCTACTGGCAAGTCGAGGACATGTCCGATCATCCGCTTGCGCGAGGTCGCGAGCAGAACCGGATAACCGAGAGCAACCAGATCATCGAGTCTGCGCATGGTTTCGAGGTTTTGCTCGACCGTTTTGACAAAGCCGATCCCCGGATCGAGAATAATCTGTTCCTCACGCACACCCGCGCGCAAGGCAATCTGTACGGATTCTCGCAAATCTCTGACATAATCGGAGAAAAAGTGCTGGTAGTCGGTGTCAGGGCGGTTGTGCATCAAAATGATTGGCACGCCGCTCTTCGCAGCTACTTCGGCCATGCGCGGATCGCGCTTTGCTCCCCAAACGTCGTTGATGATATGCGCCCCAGCGTCCAGTGCGCGCTCCGCTACCGCCGCCTTGTATGTATCAATCGAAAGAGGAACCGACAGCTCCTTTGTCAAAAGCCGAATGACAGGCAGCACCCGATCCAGCTCCTCAGCCTCTTCTACAGGCATCGCTCCCGGGCGTGTCGATTCGCCGCCGATGTCAATGACATCCGCCCCTGCCTCCACCATGGCGCGCGCCTGCGACAAAGCTTGCTCCACATCCACAAAACGGCCGCCGTCGGAAAAGGAGTCGGGCGTTACATTCAAAATCCCCATCACCAATGTGCGCTCGCCAAGCGGAAGTGTGTACTGTCCGCAGTCCAGCTTTCGTCTGGCTCGAAGGCGAGACGGCAGCGCCAAAATCTCCCGTACCTCTGCCGCCACCGCGCCAGACTCGCCAGCGCTTTTTTCCAGCTGTTGCAGGGCCTGCTCCAACTGCTTGTGGCCCGCGAGCAAAAGCATCCGTTTTCGCTCAATCGTACCCGGTTGCCCAGAAACAACCGCCTCGGCCCCGGTCGCGAGCATGACCTGCCGCACTTGTTCGGCAAGCTCGCCGCTCATGTTTTCCACATGGATCATCAAACCTGCTCGCCACTCAGCCAACTGTTCAGCCAAATGGCCAAAAACGCCCCGATCGGCAAGCTCCGCAATCATTTCGTCGACGGTTGCCGCATGGATTCGAAATGGATTGTACTTCATGGACCTACTCCCTTTTTCCGTCTTCGCATGTTGATTAGTAGCATACCATAATTTACATGAGGGTCGCTACAGACTGACGGTAGGCGAGGTGCAGTTCGTTCGTGTATTTCCCGTAGACCGCTGGAACGAAAGTCCCGTCCACCTCCAGCACAGGCACGATTTCCTGCACAGAGTTGGTCGTAAATACTTCATCCGCCGCAAGCAGGTCTTCCAGCCGATACCGTCCTTCTGCTGTCGGGATCGCCAATTGCTCGGCCAAGCGCAAAACATGGCGGCGAGTCACCCCATCGAGAATGCCCGTATCCAGAGAAGGGGTGAACAGATGCCCGTCCCTGACCCAGAAAAGATTGCTGACGATGCCTTCCGCGAGAAAACCGTCGTGCGTCAAAAACAGCCCTTCCGTATCCGTGCGCGCCCCCAGCTCCTGGCGAGCCAATGCGTTGTTGAGGTAGTTGTGCGATTTAAACCGCTGGTGCCCCTCCGCCGTCTGGCGCGGCAATGCCAACGTCTGGAGACGCTTCGGCTTGGGCGGCACCTCAAGCGCGGCAACCGGCTTGGCAAATACAAACAAAGATGGGCGCTCGTAGCCGCCAGCTACCAACCCTACCCCTTCCGGCCCCGCCGTGACGCTGAGACGTACATACGCGTCCCTCAGTCCGTTCGCTTCGACGGTTTGCCTGATGGCATCCGCCAGCTCTTCTTTTGACCAGACAAGCTTGATTTGCAACGCCAAAAGCCCGGAACTCAGCCGGGCAAAATGGTCGTCCCACAGAAACAGTTTGCCATCGTATACGCGCAACGTTTCAAACAGACCGATACCATACAAAAAACCGTGATCCAAAATCGATACACTCGCCTCATGAGCCGGACAAATTGTCCCGTTTGCATAAATGTGCATCTGCGCACTCTCCCGATACTATTGTCGAGAGCATCATACCATATTTTCCGGGGAGAGCGCAGATTCGGAAGCACGCTTGCCATGAACAAAGCGCGAGATTGTGATCGAGATTTCGTACAAAACGATCAATGGAACAATCACCATAATATCGGACAAAAAGTCGGGCGGAGTAATCGTAATCGAAATGATCGCCAGCACCAGGTAGGCAGGCTTGCGCATTTTGGCCAATCGATGCGGATTCAAAATGCCCAGATGGCTCAAAAACAGCACGACCACAGGCAGCTCAAACAAAAGTCCAAACGGCAGGCACAAATTCAACATAAAGCTAAAGTAGTCATTTGCCGTAATCACCAGTTCAAAATTCCCGTTTGACAGCCCCAGCACGAATTGATACATCATCGGAAACAAGACAAAGTAGGCAAAGGACAGCCCGAACAAGAACAACAGAAACAGCGCCGGGATGTACATCAGCGCCACTTTTCTCTCCCGCTCCTCCAATGCCGGAACGACGAATCGCCACGTCTGATAGGCAGCCACAGGAATTGTGACAGCTACCGCGCCAACCGCAGACAACTTTACATAGATTGACAAAATATCACCTGGGCCGAGGATAGCCAGTTTTTCGCCGGAATGATTCGACAACGCCAGGTAAATGTGATCGATAAACAAAAAACAGATGATCATGCCGATGACCAGTGTCGCAGCCACGATCAGCAGTCTGCGGCGCAGATCACTCAGATGCTCCAAAACAGGCATCTCCTGATTCACAAGCTCTCCTCCTTACGCGCTGCGCTGCAAAAAGGCAGTGCGCCCAATGAACGCACCGCCTTTTCCCACGCCGGAATTAGTTGCTTCGTTTTACCGCTTCTTCTCCGACCGCGCCTTTGTCTTTGCCTTCATCGTCGTCCTTGGTCAAATCTCTGGCAGCCGTTTTAAACTCCGTCAGCGTACGACCAAAAGCGCGACCGATCTCCGGCAGCTTGCTCGGCCCGAAAACGATCAGTGCGATGATCAAAATCAAGATCAGTCCAGGAATCCCGATGCTCGATAGCATGGTGCGCTACACTCCTTGTCCTAGAAACCAGTAATGGCAATCACGCTCGGCAAAGCTGCTGCATTTCCGCCTTTTGGCCAATGGCTGGTTGGCTGGCTGTAGTCCTTGAGGTTTTCGCCCGGATGCTGTACCGACAAAAACAGCGTTGTTTCATCAGGCGTAAACCAAGGCCCTGTCATTTCCGCGCCTACCGGAGCAGAGGCAAACTGTGCAGCCTGTCCTTTGTTGTTGCCCGTAGTCGGAATGAAAAATACCCCGTTGTTCCCAAACGATTTGTAAATCCCGCTGTTCATGGAGGAAGAAGAGATGTCCGTAACGACCCACAGGTTGCCTGCGCTGTCAAACGCCATGTTGTCCGGCGCAGCAAAACCGCTTTGCGGGCCGCCTGCGGCAAAAATCTCAAACGTGAACTCGCCGCCTGCATGGTTGTTGTCTTTTTCGAACAAACGCACGATTTGCCCGTAGAAGTTGCCATGCTTGTCGTTGTTCGTCAGGGCGATGAACACGGAACCGTCAATCGGATGGACTTCCAGATCTTCAGGGCGATCCATCGGAGTAGCCCCAACCGCTTTGGAAGCTTCGCGGCAATTGACCAAAACGTCAGCCTGGGAAGCAAACAGCGGCTTGCCTTCCGCATTCACGGCTTTTTTCAAAGCGTCATTGGTGGCCAAATCCAGCGCGACCCATTTGCCTTTGCCAAAGTTGGCGACATAAAGCGTCCCTTCCTCCAGCAGCCGGGAATTGCCTTTCCCCGCCTTCGGATCGAACTTCGCTTTGGAAACGTATTTGTACACGTACTGGTCTTTGGCATCATCGCCCATGTATACGACCAGTTGACCTGATGGCGCCAGCACCATGGCAGTATTCTCGTGGGAGAAGCGGCCGAGCGCTGTATGCTTTTTCGGAGTCGACTTCGGATCAAACGGATCTACTTCAATAACCCAGCCATAATGGTTTGCCTCAGGCAGCTTGCAATCGCCTACGACGTCCATGTAGTTTTCCTCACAGGAAAGAACTGTATTCCACAGTGTCACGCCGCCAGAGCAGTTGGCAAACGTCCCGGTTACTTCTTTGGCGATCGAAGCTGCCGGCCCTGTCAGTACGTGTTTGGTCAGCCCGCTGACACGACGGCCGTACTTGGAGTCCGCAACCAGCTTCCACTTGCCTTGTTCCTTTTTGATTTCGATGACAGAGCCGCCCAGCGCGTACAAATACTTTTTGATTTGCTCGGGAGTGCGCTTGTTGTCTTCTGCGTCCGCTTTCAAGTAATCGTATCCGTTCACGTAATATTCCAACTCACCTAAATATTCGTGATTTACCCAAAGCAGTCCATGGTCTGATTTGCCCTCGATGGGCAGAAAACAGGTGAAGTCATTGTTGAAGCCAAAAGTGTCGCCAGCCGCGTTGATCTTGTCTCCATAGGAAGCGATCACATCGTACTTGAATCCCTCTGGCAGGACGACATCGTCTTTCGTTGTCGGATGGATTTCCTTGAACTTCGGGTTGAAATGGTGGTTTTTTGTTTCGAGACCAAACAGATGATCGGCTGTTTTTCCAGACAAGGTACTGCCTGCTGCCAAGGCAGGGATTCCGGTTGCCATCGATGCCAGTGCTGCTGTACCTGCTCCTAGATAAGTCAAAAACTGTCGACGATTTACATCCATTTCACTCTCTCCTTTTTCGCCATCTTTCGCTTCATTGTACAAGCCGAATGTCGAGAGAGAGTAAACGCTGTATAAAGAGTCTGTAAATGAAAAAACCGCCTGAAATCAGGCGATTTTTGTCGTGTATGCATTCATGATCCTGTCGTATGGCGGGCGTAGGTGGTGAGGAAGTTTTGCAGCAACTGTTTGCCGTGCTCGGTAATAATCGATTCGGGGTGGAACTGCACGCCCTCAATCGGATATTCCCGATGGCGCAATGCCATGATCTCGCCTTCAGCGGTTCGCGCCGTAATTTCCAGCTCACTCGGGATGGACGCTTCCTCCACAATCAAGGAGTGATAACGTGCCGCTGTAAAAGGGGAAGGAATGCCCTGAAAAATCGTCTGCCCGTCGTGAATGACCTCAGACGTTTTGCCGTGCATCAACCGTTCGGCGCGAATGACTTTTGCTCCAAACACTTGTCCAATCGACTGGTGTCCCAGGCACACTCCCAAAATCGGGATTTTCCCCGCAAAGTGGCGAATGGCCTCCATGCTGATCCCCGCTTCGTTTGGCGTGCACGGGCCAGGCGAGATCATCAAGTAATCGGGAGCCAGCCGCTCGATTTCTTCCAGCGTGATTTTGTCGTTGCGGTACACTTGCAGCTCTTCGCCAAGCTCACCTACATACTGCACCAGGTTGTACGTAAAGGAATCATAGTTATCGATCATTAAAATCATCTTACTCTCATCTCCTCTCAACTCATCGTTCTCTGCTCGCTAATCTCTAGGGCCTTCCACAACGCTTCTGCCTTTTTCAAAGACTCGGCGTACTCCGCCTCGGGGACAGAGTCGATCACAATGCCTGCTCCTGCCTGCACATGAGCCATTCCATCCTTGACGACCATCGTCCGGATGGCAATATTGACCTCTACATCGCCGTTAAAGCCAAACCAGCCGATTGATCCTGTGTACACGCCACGTTTGACCGGCTCCAGCTCCTCGATGATTTCCATCGTCCGAACTTTTGGCGCTCCGGTAATCGTTCCGCCCGGAAAAGTGGCCGCTACCGCATCGAAAGCATCTTTGCCCTGGGCCAGCTCTCCTTTTACATGGGAGACGATATGCATCACGTGCGAGTATTTCTCCACGACCATGAACTCGCTGACCTCCACGCTGCCAAAACGACAGACGCGGCCCAGGTCATTGCGTTCCAAATCGACCAGCATCACGTGCTCTGCGCGCTCCTTTTCGTTGTCGATCAGCTCACGCGCCAATGCCTCATCCTGCTCATCGGTTTGCCCGCGCGGACGCGTCCCTGCGATCGGGCGTGTATGAACTTCCCCGCCCTTTACCTTCACCAACAGCTCAGGGGAAGCGCTGACCAGCTGAAACTCCGGGAAGCTGAGGTAGCCCATGTAAGGAGACGGATTCAGCTTGCGCAGCACCTGATACACATCCGGCGCCGTCACCTGCATTGGTTTGCTTTGCCGCACAGACAGGTTCACCTGGAAAACGTCGCCTTGGGCGATATACTCCTGAACCCGACGGACGGCATCCTCGAACTGATCTTTGGCAAAAGACACCGCTGCTGGCGTCTCATGAACCAGCGGTCTTTTGCGCAATTGCTCCCAGTCTTCGGTATCCGTCTTCGCCACAAGATTTTCCAGTGAATTCAGCCTTTTTGCAAGGCGTTCCTCCGCTTGGCGATAAGTCTCTTCGCTCAACTCTTTTGCAGACAAATGAGTCAGACAGACGATCTCTCGCGTCTGATGATCAAAGACAACAAGGTCTTGCATTATCATAACATACAGGTCTGGCAACTGTAAGTCGTCCGTTGCGATCTCGGGAAGCGTAGGCTCAAAAAAGCGGTTCATATCATAGCTGAGATACCCCACTGCCCCACCGGAAAAATCAGGCATATCTGGAACGACTGGCGTGCGATAGCGGGCAAGCAATTTTCGCAATGCATCAAGCGGTTGGTCCGCTTCCACATTTTCTACCTGACCATCGGGGTAGACAGCGATCGTTTCCCCTCGCTGACTGCGCAAGGTAGCTACAGGCTGATAAGCCAAAAACGTGTACCTTCCCACTCGGCCGCTTTCCAAAAGAACAGCATCCTGCATGGACGGCTGCAAGGCAGTCAGCACCTGCCAAGGATCGATTTCGGAAGACCATTTACCGCGAAGAGCAAGAGGAACAAAAGGATATGTCAATGCGTACGACTGGCACTGGGCAAAGGTAGGGAACATCAATTTCGCTTCACGCTCCGGTTTTTTCACTATTTATCCGTTCATTATATAGTCGTCCCAGGCAAAAAGAAAAGACCACGCAGCCAAAATGGCATACCGTGGCCTCCCGTATTTTTTGCCAATCAATCCTCGAATTGGTACAGAGGAGTAGACAGGTAGCGTTCGCCGTTGGATGGGATGATGGCGATGACTTTTTTGCCTTTGCCCAGCTTGGCAGCTACTTGCAAAGCCGCATGGATCGCTGCCCCCGAAGAAATGCCGCCGAGGATGCCTTCCTTGCGAGCTACTTGGCGAGCTGTTTCAAAAGCTTCCTCGTTCTCTACCTTGATGATTTCGTCGTAAATTTGCGTATCAAGAATTTCCGGAACAAAGCCTGCTCCGATTCCTTGAATTTTGTGCGGTCCTGGCTTGCCGCCGGACAATACTGGGGATGCTGCCGGCTCTACGGCAACGATCCGCACGTCTGGGTAGTGCTCGCGCAATACTTGACCGACACCTGTGATCGTTCCGCCTGTTCCGATCCCGGAAATAAAAGCATCAACGCCGCCAATTTCCTTTGCCTGCTCCAACAGCTCACGCGCTGTCGTATCGCGGTGCACAGCAGGGTTGGCTTTGTTTTTGAATTGTTGCGGAATAAAGTAGGTGCTGTCTTCTTTTGCAAGCTCTTCCGCTTTGCGAATCGCTCCGCCCATTCCTTCGGCACCTGGAGTGAGCACCAGTTCCGCACCATACGCGCGCAGCAAGTTGCGGCGCTCAATACTCATCGTCTCCGGCATGACCAGAATGGCGCGATAGCCTTTTGCAGCAGCGACCATCGCCAGGCCGATTCCTGTATTTCCGCTCGTCGGTTCAATGATCGTATCCCCTGGCTTCAGGCTGCCATCCGCTTCGGCTGCCTCAATCATCGCAAGCGCGATCCGATCTTTCACGCTGCTTCCCGGGTTGAAAAACTCAAGCTTCAAGTAAACATCTGCGATATCTTCGGTGACAACACGATTCAGCTTCACAAGCGGAGTAAATCCAATCAAATCAGTAATGGAATTAGCCACGCGCATATGTCCTGCCCCCTTATATTAATAAGCCGAGTAAAACGCTAGGATTTATTGTCATAATTATATCAACGGTCGCCCATTTGGTCAATGAGGCATTTGCCCAGAAATCTGAACACCTACGGACTCGCGCATCCGCTCCAAAACCACATCGAGAGATTCCACTTGCGCAAAGGCAATTTCCCGGCGCAATTCCTCTTTTACCTCGGCAAAAGTTCTCTGTGTCGCATCCCGCTTCTGCTCCAGGTGATAGATGACGTATTGATCCCCGGTTTTGACTGCTCGGCTATTGTCTTTTGCCTTCAAGCTTTCTATTTCGTTCCACGCTTCATCAGGCAGCTTCGGGTCGCGCAGGGATACCCACCCCAAATCTCCGCCTGTGGTCGCCGTTTTTTGGTCGATCGAGCGTTCCTTGGCGAGAGTCTGGAAATTAGCCCCCTGCTTTAATTCGGCCGCTACCTGCTCCGCTTCTTTTTGGGATGCAACAGCAATTTGATACAGTCGCACCTGCATCGGGCGCGTATACCGATCTGCCCGGCTTTCATATACTTTCATCACTTCGTCGTCACTAACCGAGATATCTTTGGTAGCCAATGTTTGCAGCAAAATTTGATAAGTAATCTCCCGCTTCACCGCATCAAGGCTCGTTCCAGCCTGCTTTTGCAGCGCTTGCTGAAACTCGCTGTCCGTACGGCTGCCATAGCTGTCGCGAATTTGTTCCAGTTCCTGCTCAACCTGTTTCGGATCGGCGCTGACACCCAAGCGCTTCGCCTCCTGAAAAACGACCTCCCGATTGATGAGATCGTTCAGAACCTGCTCCCCGAACTTCTGTTTGAGCGCCGATACATACTCGGCTTCACTGATTTTCACATCTCCGACGATAGCCGCAGGCTGCAGCTTGCCTGACGACTGGAACCAGGCCCAGGTCACGGCAAGCAACAGCAACACGAGCGCCCCAATGAATGCCCACAACCCTTTTACATTGGTCATGCCATCCTCTCCCTTAGTTGACGCCGCGCGATTGTCCTTACATGTCTTTCATGATGTTCTCTAACGCGGCTCTGTCATAGTGATAACGTTCATTGCAAAAATGACAGTGAACTTCCGCTTCGCCTTGCTCTTCAAGAAGACTCTCCATCTCTTCGCGTCCCATGCTGATCAGAGCCTGAACCACCTTGTCCTCGTTGCACTTGCAGTGGAATACAATGTCTGTGCGGCTCAGATACTTAGGCTCGTCCAATACGCGCGCCAAAATTTCCTCCGGCGACAAGCCCTCGCCAATCATGCGGGAAACTTGCGGCAGCTGTCCCAAGCGTTCTTCGATTTTTGCCACGACCTCTTCAGGCGTGTTCGGCAAAAGCTGAAGAATAAAGCCGCCAGCCGCCAAGACGGAGCGGTCATCCGGGTTTACCAGCACACCTACGCCTACCGCTGACGGCGTTTGCTCGGACACGACAAAATAGTAAGTGAGATCTTCCCCGATTTCACCTGAGACAATCGGCGAGCTGCCTTGATAAGGCTCTTTCAGTCCCAAATCTTTTGTCACGTACACAAAGCCTTCCGTTCCAACGGCACGCGCTACATCCAGCTTGCCTTTTTCATTCAGCTCGAAGTGCACTTGCGGGTTGGTAGCGTAGGCAATCCCTTCGCCATCGGCATTGGCCTCAGCGACGATCTGCCCAATCGGACCTCCCCCTTTTATTTTGACAGAGAGGCTCTCGTTTCCTTTTAACATGGCTCCCATCATCAGAGAGACGGTCAAAGTACGTCCTGTCGCTGCCGTTGCCGTGTTCCACATATCGTGGCGGCGGCGCACTTCTTCCACAATATCTGTCGTCCGTGCAGCAAAAGCACGTACGTGTCCGTCAAATCCGGTTGCTCTTATCAAATAATCGCTCATCTGGCGATCCTCCTTCTTGCATCCAATGTTCAAATGGTCTTTATCAGTTTACCACAAGAAGCCAGACGTACGCGCTTTCCACTGACTAAACGAACACTTGCAGACGATCGCAAAAGCAAAACCCCTTCCAGTAGTAGAAGGGGTCGGTAATGACATCAAGTCAGATAGTCTTTCAGAACTTTCGACGCTTTTTGCGTTCGCAATCGGTCAATCGTCGTCGCTTCAATCTGGCGGATTCGTTCGCGGGTCAGGCCAAACATTTTGCCTACTTCCTCCAGCGTGTACACATGGTCATCATACAGACCGTAGCGCATGGAGATAATCTCTTGTGCCCGCGGGCTAAGCCGCTCCAGCGCTGCATGCATCTGGGAGCGCAAGTCCACCTTTTCAATCCAGTCATCCAGCGAGGACAGTCCATCGTCCATGATTTCAGCGTAGCTCAGACACTCGTCCTCATGCTCCGCCAGCCATTTTTCGCTGTCCAGTTCGGCATCAATCGACTCCATTTTCATCATCAACGCCTGCTCGATTGCATCGACCTTTTCCAGTGGAATGTCGAGCAGTCCGGCAATTTCGTGTCGATCCGGCGTCCGGTTCAACGCGTGAATCAGATGCAACACTTGCTTTTGATACTGGCGAATTTGCTCATGCATGTGGACAGGAATGCGAATCAACGCACCTTTGTCATTGATTGCGCGGGTGATCGCCTGGGAAATCCACCAGTGCGAGTAATGATAGAGACGTACGCCGCGTCCCACATCAAATTTGTCTATGGCGGTAAACAAACCAATCGTACCTTCCTGAATCAGGTCCAGGAACGGCATGCCTCTTCTCAAATGGCGCAAGGCTGTACTGACAACGTAGCGCAAATAGGCGCGAACAATCGTTTCACGTGCCTCCATGTCGCCATGCTTCTGATAGCGAACCAGGCAAGCCAACTCTTCTTCTTTGTCCAACATGGGTGTTGCAGCGACGCTTTCCAAAAACAGCAAGGCGGACGTGTCAGACCGAAGCGATCTGGGCACCACGATCCCCAGCTGTGTTTCTACTTCCCGCCAACGACTGGGAGTGGAATGGAATGAGGAGGTACTCAAAGTCATATGCAACCCTCACTTCTCTGGAATGGGAGTTCACGATGAAGTTAGGCGAGTTTACGAAGTTGTTTACTGTAACCGTATTTCGACAAAACTTGTTTGATTCCTGCCAGTTTACAGAATATTAACAGTTCTCCCCTTTATGCGTTGTTTGTAAACCTTCCTTAATATAGAGGCGAGCCTGGTCGACAAAAAAGCCATCCCTGAATGCGGGACGGCTGAAGAATCATGTCGAATAGTGTAAAAGGAGTCTGTACTTTACTGATAAAGATGACAGGCAGCAAAATGGTTGGTGTCCACTTCTTGCCACACAGGCTTTTTCTGGGCGCAAACCTCTGTCGCGACAGGGCAACGCGTACGGAACACACAGCCGCTGGGCGGATTGATCGGACTGGGCACGTCGCCTTCGATAATCTTCCGCTCGCGGTTTTTCTCCAGGTCTGGATCGGGAACAGGAATAGCCGACAGCAACGCCTGCGTATACGGATGCTTGGGAGACTCATACAACTTTTCGCTCGTACTCATTTCTACCATGTTGCCCAGGTACATCACACCGATCCTGTCGCTGATATGTTTAACCATGGCAAGATCGTGGGCGATAAACAAATACGTCAAGTTTTGCTCCCGCTGCAAATTTTTCATCAAATTCACAACCTGTGCCTGAACCGATACATCGAGGGCCGAAATCGGCTCATCTGCGATAACGAACTTCGGATTGACGGCAAGTGCGCGGGCAATCCCGATCCGCTGGCGCTGCCCGCCGCTGAACTCATGCGGAAAACGGTTCGCATGCTCCTTTTGCAGGCCCACCATCTCCAGCAGCTCGACGACCCGCTTCATCCGCTCTTTCCCCTTGTAAAGCCCGTTCAATTGCAGACCTTCTCCGATGATTTCGGCGATATTCATCCGCGGATTCAGCGACGCGTACGGGTCCTGAAAAATCATCTGAATGTTTTTCGTAATCTTGCCTCGATCGGCAGCAGAAGCTTTGTGCACGTTTAGCCCGTCAAACAGCACCTCGCCGGAGGTCGGTTGATACAAGCCGATAATCGTACGGCCAGTCGTTGATTTTCCGCAGCCAGATTCGCCTACCAGTCCAAACGTCTCCCCTTCGTAAATGTCAAAGGAGACGTCGTCAGCCGCCTTCAGTGAGAGCCCTTTGCCAAGCGCAAAGGTTTTTGTCAGGTTTCTTACCTGGACCAGCTTTTTTCTTTCCATCTGGCTACTCCTCCCCGTTATCCTTTTACCAGTATCGTCTGGAGATCGCATGTTCCTTTTTCAGCTTGTAGCTGTCGAGCTTGACGATCTCGATGGCGCTTCGCGAATCCGGTGAATGGATCATTTCCCCGTTGCCGATATAAATGCCGACGTGATGGACTCTGCCTCTTCCTTCTTCATAGGCAAAAAACAGCAGGTCACCCGGAAGCAAATCGGCTTTTTCAATCAATTCCCCGGCTCTGGCCTGATCAGAAGCATCGCGCGGAATTTGAATGCCGACAGAGCGGTGCATATTGTAGGCAAAGCCGGAGCAGTCATATCCATATGACGACATGCCGCCCCACAAATAATGCAGATCGAGGAAGCGCTTGCCCGATTCCACAATGGCCTCGCCGCGATTTCCGGTCAGTTCGATCGGCTCGTTTGCCCGCACAATGGCGACATCCGCTTTTGGCAAAAGAGCTTCGCCGTTCGGCACTGCTACTTTCACCCACTCGGAACCGTCTTCTACGAGCGGCAGCTTCGTCAAGAAAGCAAGCTCGATCCCCGGCTCCTGCTCTGTGGAATGCAAATGGGTAAACGCCGCTGTAACCATCGCCAAATTTTGTCCATCCTGCACAGCAAAGGCGGCAGACCACGGACTAAGCTGGCGCGACGGCACCCAACCGGGATAGCCCGTTTCGTTTTTGCTGGTCGTCTGGTCAGGAATCAAAATGTGCGCCCAATCGCCCTGCTCTTCCACTACTTCTACGCGAGTGCCGAACAAAACTTGCGTCTGGATCGCGTTGTTGTCATAAAAGCCGAGCTTTTCCTCAACGGTCAGCGAATCAAGCCAACCGCGCGCATCAACCGGAACAGCGAGAGCCGCCTGGTCGATGTCACGGGGAGATTCGGGCTTCGTCCATACAGTTGCGACGGACACGGAGACGATTGCTGGTTTCATTTTCACTCTTCCCCTTCCCACAAACGGATCGAACGAATGCCCAGCCCCGGCGCATCCGGCATCGTCATCACACGGCCATCGTAAGTCACAGCACCATCGATGCCATCATGCAGAAGCATGAGCGGTGCGTCGAAGTCAAAGCGGGTAATATTTTTCTTGCTGGCTGCAAAATGCGCTGCCGCCGAAACAGCCAACCGCGATTCGATCATGCTGCCAACCATGCATGGAATACCGTGTTCTTCGGCCAATTGGTTGATCAATTGCGCTTTGAAAATGCCGCCCGCCTTCATCAGCTTGATGTTAATCATGTCAGCTGCCCGGTTTTGCAAAACTTGCAACGCCTGCGCCGGCGAAAATACACTTTCGTCAGCCATGATCGGCGTATCCACCGAATCCGTAACCCGCTTCAAGCCTTCCAGATCGTGAGCTTTTACAGGCTGTTCAATCAGTTCGATGCCAAGCCCCATGTCCTCCATTTTGCGAATGGATTGAACCGCTTCTTTCACATTCCATCCCTGGTTGGCATCAAGACGAATTTTCACCTGATTGCCCACGGATTTGCGAATCTCCTGGATGCGCAAAATATCATCCTCGATGTTGTCCTTACCCACCTTGATTTTCAAAACGTTAAAGCCTTGGTTCAAATAAGCAGCCGCATCTTCGCCCATCTCTTTTGGCGAATTGACGCTGACGGTATAGTCCGTTTCCAACTGGTCGCGATAGCCTCCGAGAAACTGGTACAGCGGCATTCCCGCCCGTTGGGAAATCAAATCGTACAGCGCAATATCAACTGCTGCCTTCGCGCTTGTATTCCCTACCATCGATTGATGCAAAGTTTGAAATACTCGTTCGTAAGCAAGCAAATTCAGGCCGATCAATTGCGGCTTCATCGTGTTCATGATGGCGGATTCGATGCTTTCGATGCTGTCGCCGGTAATGACGACAGTAGCAGAAGCCTCTCCCCACCCTACCATTCCGTTGTCGCAAGTGATTTTCACCAAGACAGATTCCAGACTGTTCACCGTGCGCAAAGCTGTTTTAAAAGGCTTTTTCAAAGGTACAGAGATTCTCTTCACTTCGATGGCTTGAATAATCATGTTTTCCTCCATCTTTTCTAGCACGCATGCTTGCTTTATCTATTTTTTCGTTGAATCAAACTAAATTATAGCACTATTAAAACATTCGGCAAAAAAGGGGGAGAGTCATTTCATCCGCCTGAAATGACTTCTCCCGGCAAGCATGTTTTACTTCACGACTGCTTTTCGCAAATCGGTATAGCTGAGCGACGAGCTTTGGATTCCGCTGACTTTGTCGCTGGTGAGCAGCGATGTGTTGTAGAAGTACAGCGGCGCTACTGGCGCTTCGTTCAGCAAGATTTTCTCGGCGTCGTGCAGCATTTGCAAACGTTTGGCATCGTCTGGCTCTTTGTACGCGCCTTCAATCAGCTTGTCGTATTCAGGATTGCCCCATCCAGTGCGGTTGCTGCCGTTCTTCGACTGGAAGATGTCCAGGAAGTTGATCGCATCTCCAAAGTCAGGCAACCAGGAGGAACGGGCAATTTGATATTGCAGCTGTTTTTGCATATCGGTCAAAACTTTTCCTTCTACTTTTTGCAGCTTCACATCTACGCCCAGATTTTGCTTCCACATTTCTTGCGCTGCTTGAGCTGTTTTTTCGTTGGCTGTTCCGCTGCGGTAAGTGAGCGTTACTTCTGGCAACTGAGTATAGCCTTTTTCCTTCATTCCTTGCTCCAGCAGCTTTTTCGCTTCAGCGGCATCGAACTTCACCAAGTCTCCGCCCACTTGACGGAAATCGCCCGAACCGTTGGCGTCTGGCAAGCCGAAGGAAACGAATCCGGTTCCCGGTTTTTGCTGGCGCATCAACACGAGGTCTACCAATGTTTGACGATCAATTGCCAGGCTGAACGCTTTGCGAATGTTGACGTTGTCAAACGGCTCTTTTGTCACGTTGAAACGGTAGAACTCTGTGCCTGCGCCATCTTTTACGTATACTTTGCCATCTTTGAACAACTGGTCAGCCATATCCGCCGGAACGGTTGTGGTTCTGTGCAGCTCTTCATTCGTGAACATTTGGTACTCGGTATTTTCATCATCGATCATTTTCCAGACAGCGCCCGGCAACGTTACGTTTGCCGCATCCCAGTAGTTCTCGCTTTTCATCATTTTCAGTTCGCTGTCATGCTTCCACTCGGTCAGCTTGAACGGCCCGTTGCCCACAAAAGTGCTCGCTTCGGCAGCCCATTTTGGATCTTTTTCCACCGTCGCCTTGTGAACCGGGAAGAACGCCGGGTTAGAAGCGAGAAGCAATGTCCAGGAAGCTGGCTGTGCCAAAACAACTTCCAGTGTCTTGTCATCCAACGCTTTTACTTTCACACCGTCTACAGGACCTTTTCCGCTGTTGTACGCTTCGGCCCCTTCGATAATGAAAGCGAGGAAGGCAGCTGGAGATGCCAGCGCCGGGTCGAGCATGCGTTTCCAGGCGTATTCAAAGTCTTGCGCCTTTACCGGCTCGCCGTTGCTCCATTTGTTATCGCGCAAGGTGAACGTATACGTCTTGCCATCCTCGGAAACTTTCCACTCGGAAGCTGCCGCAGGCTGAGGCTTCTGGTTCTCATCCAGTCGCGTCAAACCTTCCATCAAGTTGTTCAAAATGTTGTAGGATGGCTCGTCAAAGCCGACTGGCGGGTCGAGCGAGGTAGGCTCCTTGATGTTGTTCAAAAGCAAAAGCTTGGCTGCCTGATCTCCCGGTGCAGGAGTCTGCTGGTTGTTGGTCGCCGGTGGTGCCGATTCATTGTTTGCTGGCGCTTGACCCGAACTACACCCGGTTACGAACATGGAAACAGCAAGCGAAGCGGAAAGCAAAATAGTCGATAGTTTTTTCACTGTTTCTTCCCCCTTATGATTTTTTTATATGTCGTAAAAGGATAGCGCCGATAGACGACACCCTCTTTTACACCAGATGACCAACTCTTTTGCCCATGCACCCATGCCTGTAGCTGTGCCCGTTAGGTTCCTGTAGGAGCCTGCATGGCGGCCAGCATTTTTTTCGCTCGCGGATCTTGCAGCCAACAGGATACCGAGTGCTTGCCGTGGACATTCGACTCGGCTGGCTGATAATTCCGGCAAACTTCCAGCGCATAGTCGCAACGAGCAGCAAACGCACAGCCGAGCGGCGGCGCAAACAAATCGGGCGGCGTTCCTGGAATTGGGCTGAGCGGTATGGAGCGATCCGCGTCCAGCCGCGGCATGGAAGCAAGCAGTCCTTTTGTGTACGGATGCTGTGGATTGTAGAAAATATCTTGCACAGGTCCAGACTCGACCACTTTTCCCGCGTACATGACGTTGACTCGATCCGCGATTTTGGCGACTACGCCCAGATCATGCGTAATGATGATGATAGATACACCTGTTTTTTGCTGAATGCTTTTGAACAGGTCAATGATTTGCGCCTGGATGGTCACGTCGAGCGCGGTCGTAGGCTCATCCGCAATGAGAATAGAAGGTCTACAGACAAGCGCTATGGCAATCATGATCCGCTGGCGCATCCCGCCGCTGAATTGATGCAGGTACTGCTTCAGACGGCTTTCCGGGTTGGCGATCCCCACCAGCGTCAAAATCTCGACAGCTTGCCGCCGCGCTTCGCTCTTGCCGACTTTTTGATGGCGAATGATTCCTTCCATGATCTGCTCGCCGATGGAAATGGTCGGATTGAGCGAGGTCATCGCATCCTGAAAGATCATGGAGATTTCTTTTCCGCGTATCTCGCGCATTTCTTTTTCCGGCAGCTTTGCCAAATCTTTGCCTTTGAACATGACGCTGCCACCAGCAATTTTTCCGATATGCTCCGGTATCAGCCGCATGATGCTCTTGGCCGTAACGCTTTTGCCACAGCCAGACTCTCCGACGATGGCAAGCGTCTCCCCTTTGTTCATGGAAAAGCTCACATCACGAACCGCATTCACTTCCCCGCCGTGCGTCTTGAACGTGACACGCAGACCGCTTACCTCCAGCAATTTTTCCGTTTTGTCCATGCCGTCTACCTCCTTGCCTTAGGATCGAACGCATCGCGCAATCCATCACCGAGCACGTTGAACGCAAGCATCGTCAATGAAATGAAGAAAGCCGGGAAAAAGAGCCTCCACCAATGCCCTGACAAAATCGTCGAGAGTCCGTCATTGGCCATCACGCCCCAACTCGCCATCGGAGCCTGCACGCCCAAGCCGAGAAAGCTGAGGAACGCTTCCCCAAAGATCGCGGATGGGACAGACAAAGTGACATAGACAATAATGATGCCTATTGTATTCGGCAAAAGGTGTTTGCGAATGATGTAAAAAGGCTTCGCTCCCATCGTTTTTGCCGCCAGCACATACTCCGAGTTTTTCATCTGAAGCACCTGACCGCGCACGGTACGGGCCATCCCGATCCAGCCAGTCGCGCTCAAAGCGATGATAATCGTGCCAAGCCCAGGTCCCATAACGACCATCAGCAAAATAACGACCAACAAATAGGGCAATCCATACAGGATATCGACGAAGCGCATCATGATGTTATCGACCCGGCCACCCATATACCCAGCGATACCGCCATACAAGACACCGATAAAAAAGTCGATCAGTGCTGCCATGAAACCAACGAACAAGGAAATGCGCGCCCCGTACCATACGCGGGTGAACACATCGCGCCCGAAATCGTCCGTACCAAACCAGTACGTCCCAGATGGCGCTTTATTTTTCATGATTATCGATTGCTTGGAGTATTCATGTCCTGAAATCATCGGACCGATCGTTGCCATAACCCCGAGAACAATAATGATGACGAGTCCCATCAACGCAAGCTTGTTCCCTTTCAGTCTCTGCCAGGCTCCCTGCCAAAATGTCAATTGAGGTCGCACAATCGCTTCCGAATTGAGGTTGTCTTTGCGCATTGGAATAAACAAGTCGTCAGAAACGATCATCCTTCGCTCTCCTTTCGATGCAGCTTGATTCGCGGATCAATAATGCCGTACAAAACATCGACGACGAACATCAAGAAAATCAAGAGGGCGCTGTAGAACACAGTAGTTCCCATGATCACGGAATAGTCGCGGTTGATGATGCCCGCCACGAAATACTTGCCCATGCCGGGAATGGCAAAGATTTTTTCAATGACAAAGCTCCCCGTCAAAACATTGGCGATCAGCGCCCCCAGCAAGGTGACGACAGGCAAAATGGCGTTGCGCAATGCATGCTTGATCACGATTGTCGCAGGCTTTAATCCTTTTGCTTTGGCCGTCTCGATATACTCCTGCGTCAATACCTCCAACATGTTCGTACGCGTCAGGCGGGCAATAATCGCAATCGGGCCAAACGCCAGCGCCAATGCCGGCATAACTACGTGCTGCCAGCTGCCCCAGGTCGCTGTCGGGAGAAGCTTCCACTCCACCGCCAAATACTTGATCAGCAAAGGCGCAACTACGAAGCTCGGTATGGATATCCCGAGAACCGCAATGATCATCGCTGCGTAATCGATCAAACGGTTGTGGCGCAATGCGGCAATCACGCCCAGCCCTACTCCTGAAATAATCGCAAAGAGAACAGCAATCAGTCCGAGTTGAAACGAAACCGGAAAACCGCGAGCAATCATTTTGTTGACGGTATCCGCACTGTTCGCAGTAGATGGCCCCAAATCAAATTGCACCAGCTTTTGCAAATACAGACCGTATTGGACAAAGAGCGGCTTATCCAAGTTGTAGTAAGCGTTGAGATTTTGCGCCACGGTCTCGTTCAGCGCTTTTCCCTCTTTTTCAAAAGGAGATCCGGGCACAGCATGCATCAGAAAAAAAGTAACGGTAATAATGAGCCACAACGTAACGATCATGGAGATGAATCTGCGGAAGACAAAAGATAGCAAGGAATCTCCTCCTTTAATCAAAAATCCGTCAAAAAGCTTGATGGGCAAAAAGCTCGTTCGCATCCCGGTCGGAAAAATGTCTTTCCTTTCCGTATAAGCAAAAAACCCAGCAAATGCGCGATTATCATGGCATTTGCTGGGTTTTACTTACGTGTATGCCGTGCATACGAATAAATAAAGCAGCTTGTGTGTATTCAATTCACTTGGTGACTTCTGCTTTACTTCTCGTGGAAACAGCCTGTTTGTACTTCTTCTGTGCATCCTTGAAGGCAGCAATCAATGTCTTTTGCGAAGATCCAAAATATCGATAGCGAATTTCTTCCCCAATCGCCTCCGACGCAAAGATGGAATGACCGATAAAAATGGATCGGGCAAAATCAGACGTCAGCTGCACCGTAGACGAACAAGCCGCATCTACGATTTTGTCGTTGGTAGTGTCAACGACAAGCCCAATAAAGAAGGCGCTGAACTGCTGCGTAATCGGATTGTTGGACGAAGATTGCGCGTCACCTACGATATAAATGGTATCCTTATCAAACAAGTGGAAAACCCCGCTTTTACTATGCTTAACGGGCCGGCCATGCGGGACGTTTGGAGTGCTACCTCCTTACAATCGCAAGCTGGCTAAGCACTTTCTTACATAGTACCAGACAAATTCGCAATTTGTAAATAAGTCTGACTAATCTTTCGTTTGTTTGGTGGATATGTTCGTATAATGCACGCAGACTGAAAATCGGAGGTTATTTTTCAGGTTTAATAAAACTTTAATTTTGCTAAAACTTCACTTCTTCGACAGAAACGACGGGAAAAGCATGCCCTGGAAGCATTGGCAAGAATGGCTTTTCATCCACATAAGCCACCATGATATGCGACGGTCCAATCATCGTTTTCGGAGCCATTTGCAAACGATCTCCGCGTTCGGTCACGACCGTGATCAGCAGTTGCCCGCCACCCTGCCGGACAGCCCCGGGAGTTGCACTCACTGGCACGAGGCTTTCTCCGTTGTATTGCAGCAACAGATGCAAGTCCTGCCGCCAGTTACGAAAATCAACGTAATGACGCACAAAATGAATCGGAGCGTTCGTCACGCTTTGCTCCCCTGGAACATATGTTTTTTGCTGCCGCGCATAACCGCCATTTTCGCTCATCCTGCGATCAAACCGCTGCATTGCCTCTTCTTCTACAAGATCAATTACGCCCTCTGTCTTGAGTACCGGGTCAACAGCAAACGTTGCGTGGTGATTCGCCAACTCCAAAAGCATTTTGACCTCTGTTTTTTTCTGCATGGCCAAATCCGCATCGACAACATATGTACCCATCAGCAAAAAAAGCAGGATTGCTGATATAGATAAAAGATTGATGCCCGTACAATTATCCTCCTACGTTGTTATTTTCTTTTTTCATTAACTTCTTTAGCTTTTTTTTGTGTGGATGATTATGACTTGGACTACGTGCCCTAGCCCGTTACAAATCGTAATCCATGACGTTAATCGTCCCTTGACGTGTGACCTGTAAAGTATCGGCAGGCACGGGAATCCATGACGTAAAACCAGGATATGGAATGGTCAAGACCAGAGAAAACTCGTCTGCATGGCTCCATAAGACAGGATCGGTCGAATGAGTGCGCGTGACACGAACAGACATCTCCTGTTCCGACAAGGAGAACCGCTTTTCCACAAGCTCCCGTGATATAATCGATCGCACTTCTTCCTGAAGCGCTCCTTCATTGCTTCCTCCATGATTGCTAATGTACTTCACCGCCGCAGCACTGACTTCCATCAATTCATTTTCCGTCTGCACGACAACATGAGTCTGCAACAACCCAATCGTCACCAGCAACAGCAGCATGATATTGAGAATAACCGCAACAAACTGTCCCATCAGGTCGCACCAAATCTCGTCACTTGCACAAGCAAGTCACCGAAAAACTGTTGGCAAGCAGACATGATATTGCCTGGCCCTGTAAAAAGCACTCCAACCGTCAAAGGCAAGACGAGAACAAGCAACACCAACATACTGATCATTTTGTTCATGCGACTACCACCCCGGGTCAAAATATTCGGAGGGACGGCTTCCTGTAAACGAAAAAGCTGTATCTCCTTCTACAAATGCATTCAACCACTTTGCCACGGTTGACGGAGTAACTTTCATAGCGAGTGTGACAGACTCTTTTCTCTCTTTGCGTGCCCGCTCTCCTTCCCCTCGCGGCCAACTGCCCGCAAACACATCGGTAGAAACGTCCCAGCCAAGTCCAGCCATTTTATTGGTATAATAGTCGGTCAACGCTTGATTGAGGTAGCCGATATCCTGCATATCGTCAAGCACATCTGCATAAATACTGCGCGCAATGGCTCTCTCCATTGCGTACAAATGATACGCTCCCACGCCGGAAATCACGAAAAGCAGCGTTATCATACATACGAGAAATACTTTAGCTTTGACCATCTCTTCCGAGGCGACCGTTTTTCTTTTAATGAAAGATAAACGTCGTAGCTCGATACACCCTTTCCTGTTGTGTCTCATGTAGCTGCTCTTCTGGATGCAGATTCCAGATGAACGCGCACAGACTCCCTACCATGACAATAATGACGAGAAAGACATGATGGTGCAGCATCAGTTGGACGTATATGCCGTGCCGTTTTGCATCTTGAAGTTGATGTTTTCATTTCGCGTGTCGTAATTAAGCGAGGTAATGGAACGGTTGATGCTTTCGGCAGAATCATTGGCAGCGGGCGACAATTCGTTTCCGTAAGAGCTGACGCCAATCCCCAAAACCATCACGCATGCAAGAAAGATAAAAAACATTTTTGACATAATTGCCCTCTCCTTTTCTCTTCTAGAAATGAAATGATCAAGGTATCGCTTTATCGATCCACTGGACAGCTCGATCGCGCAATCCGCCGTCTTGAACGACCGCAGAATTAATCTGCGAGAGGCTCGACACAATGATTCCCAAAGTGAATACGATGCACATGATAATGGACAGCAGCTTGGTCAAACATTTAGCCTCCCTCTAGAGCAAATACTTGCTTAAAATTTCCGTAAGCAGCTTGTACCAGGGAAACATCGCGACTAACAGCCCCATGTAAAAAGCCGGATAGACGATAACACTGTAGCCGATACCGAGCGATTTGATTTTTTTGCGATGGCGAAACATTCTGCGCTGATCAACAGCCCACTCCATTCGCTGCATCGTCACACTGACTTGTCCGGCGCTTAGTTGCTCAATAGTGCGCATGCTTGAGACGAGTATAATTCCATCGTCGACCCCTAATCGGCGTTTGAAGTTTTCCAGCGCTTCATCAGGGTCTTTATTCCACTCGGACAAGGTCGGTATATACTCTTTCAACTTCCAGGTAGGCCTTGCTGCTTTCACCATGGCATTGTAGATAGGCACCTGATTCTCCAGCAACGTCACATAACGGTTGATGAATCGTGCAATATCGGTACTCAGCATATCCTCGCGATTCCCCGCCCACATTTTCAACGCCAGATATGGGAACAAGTAGCCACAACCTGAAGCAATACAAATCGATAAAAAGGGGAATGAATCTACGCGGCAGACAATGACCCAGACAAGCACCATCATGCAGACAGCGCTCCCGCATACTAATTGTGCAAACAACCACTCTGCTTTTCCCCAGCCAAATGGTCTGCCCGCGCGATTCAACAGTTGCTCCCAGTCATCGTCTTCCTTGGACGCTACCGTACTCTCCCACCTTCGCCACCACTTTGCAGAGATGAATAGCGCTGGTTTTGTGCCTTGTACCAAATACTTTCCAACGAAAAACGCTGCAAGGAACATAAAAATGGAGCCTGACCCCAACCATGTGTACATGACAAGCAGCTGCATTATCGGTATCGCCTCCCCCATATGAATGCTAGCAGGATCGAGAACGACCAAACTGTTACCGCAAGCGCTAAAATAGATTGTCCATCAAGCGTGTAAAAATAGAGCCTGTACGAATCTTTCAGCAAGCTTTGGTTGTATGGAATCAGGCAGATACAAATGGCAATAACGATGATCAAACTAATCCATATGGAGTAAATTTCACTGTCCCGCTCGTGCTTCTCGTCCTGTTGAACGAACATTTCATTCGTCAATCGATTGAGCGGAATTTGTATATCCTCTGTCTCTCCTTCCAGTCCACTGGATATATACATAGCAAAATCAAATGCCCACGGATGACTCAGTCTTTGTGCAAAACGTTCTATCGCCAAGATGGGATCGCCCCCATCTGCGAGATTGTTATTCAGCAGGAGTAAATCCGGCAACAGTTCTTTGGGGCATTCTTCGATCATCTCCCGGAATGTCAGAACAATATTTTTACGGCTGTTGTAATAGCGGGCAAAAAGCTCGACAAATCGGCAAAAGGATTTGATTTTCTTATTGATCCGCACTGTATAGCGAGCGTACAGCAACAGCGTAGGCATCAACAGAAACAAGAGAAACAAAGATAAAGAGACAATCAGATTGCCCAACAAAATGCCCGACATAAAGCCTGCAACACTGCCAATCAAGGAAAGTACAAGATGAGCCTCTGGCGTTCCCCCACCGATTTGACACCAGCGGTCATACCGCTCATACAACAACCGCCTGGTTGCGTGTTGCATAAATTTTTCTCTCCAGACTGCAACCGTACGCGGGAATAAAACCCGGGGAGTAGTCCAAGTGTGATAAAAATAGTTGCCCATAAACATAAATCCAACAAACAGGCAGACGACCATCGGCACAAGCAGCAAATATGTCATAGCATCCTGCCCATATCTGTCAGACGTAGTTCCTTCAATACTCCCAAATCCGCTTTTCCTACGCAGCACATGTACTCGACCAAATGAGGGTTCAGTTGTCTTCCTGTCCATTCGTAGACACCCGTATGTACATTGCGGCTGACCAAAGGGATTGATTCTACACGATTGAAAGTGTCGTTCCAATCAGTGGCGTGAATAGCATCAATGAAGCGATGGCCGTTATTTCGGTAGGTAAGTGAATTTACAAAATTAACGGCTCTGCTAATCCGCTCTTGCGTCAACTCGATACTGCGACCACCGTATTGATACACTAGGTCAGTCAAGTCATGCAAAGCTTTATGAGGAAAACGTTCATGCATCGCTGCAATCGTCGCATCTGTGCCCCTAATTCCCGCATTAACAAAGTGGTAGGCTTCTATCGGCTCTCGTATTTCTCCAATTAAAATCGTGTTGGCTGTGGACCGATACATGTCTTTAAAGCAGCTACCCAAATCAATGCCGATCTCTTCGACGTTTTGCAGTTCAATTACTTCTCCTGGCCATATATCAGCGAACCGCATCTCATGCTCACTTTCGAAAATAGTGATGTACTCTGTAGACGGATCTTTCAGCTTCAACATGCACATCATCAAGGTCGTTTTTCCAGCAGCCATCGGACCAATAACGAGAACGTTTGCCCTCCCCCGTACTTGCTGTTCGAGCAGCCATTGCACAGGTTCATCAAAGGTGGGTTGAGACTGCAAGCGTAGCTGCTCAAGTGAGAAGGAAGGAGTTGTAAAGCGTCTTACAAGAATAGTAGGCACTCTGGAGTAAGGAAAAGTAAACATGGTCAGGCGTGCTTGCAAAGCTTGGAGATACCCGCTTAAACGAGGTTTTTTCTCGTTAAATGACAGCCCTGCGGCATTCGTCAATTTTTGTTGGAGCATCTCAACTTCTTTCCAGGTAGGCGTGTAGGAAAGAAATTTTTTGATCCCCTGCTCCAGATATGCGACTTTTCGATTGGCAGATATTCGCACCTCTTCGACCCACGGAGACAGATGCAGAACGGCATCCAGGATTCCCCAGCCGTAAGTTGCAAACACAAGACCTTCGTATCCATTGACATGCGGCAAAATTTCTTCAACAATCGGCCGTTTGACTACTTCTTCAAAATAATGCTGCAATCGTAAAATAATATGGTTATGGCTATCACGATCTCCTTGTTCGGCCAGAGAAAGAATATGTTGCATTTCCAGCTTCTCTTCACGAGTTTTGCCAAAATGATTCAAGTAGTCCCTAGCTGCTTGCTTAATATCCTCCATGCTGTGCAGACTCTGCGTCCCTCTGTTTAATTCGACCGCGCTCATCAGTTGTACACCGCACTTTTTTCAATGTGGTCAGCCTTTGCCAGTTCTTTGAGGCTGCTTACGTACGATTTCGGAGGAAACAGCTCTTCAATGAGCACGCTGCGGCTCCGCTGGGATTGCATCAGCCTGCTTGAAGATATGTGAGGAACTACACCGTAGACCGGGATATCCTCCCCGATCCGAAATGGCTGACCAGGCTCTTGATGACTTAACAAAACCTCGCAATGCACTCCTTTTTCTCGCCATTGTTTCAGCCACTCTTTTGCGTTCTCAATACTGAAAGGGTCTGCACGTACAAATAACAGATTCCGATCAGCCGTATAAAGCAGTCGCTGCATAGCTTCCGACTCTGGAAAGCAATAGCCCCAATCGACATATACGTAGTCGAATTGCACACGAAACGCCGCAATCATGTTGCTTACCTCAGCACTCCTCCATCTGCTGGCGGCATGAGCGTAGTACAAGTTGGGCAAATGAACGCTTTGCTTGCAAGCCGTGCGCCAGTTGCGCCTTTTCGCTGTCTGCAGATCCATCAAGTCTGGTCGAAACAAGGACAACTGATGCTGTTGAAGCTTGAAAAAGCGGGTTAAATCCGGCTTCTCGGTATTCATGTCCAGAACAGCAATGCTTTTCGTCGGGTTTTGTCTGGCTAGCAAAATCGGATAATTGATGCAAAACGTAGTGATCCCAGAAGCACCAAAACTCATCAAAGCGAATACTTGCCCTGATCTTGCCTGATCCTCATTTTTCTGCCTTTCATTCATAAAACCTAAAATCATGCTGATATTATCCCGAATCTCTTCCTGTGAAAGCTGAGCAGAAAGGAGATACACCCTTTCAAGTCCAAGCTCCTCCGAGACTTTAGCAATGATTGCTTCATCCCGGTACAACGGAACGATGATTAGCGGGGAATCGGCAGGAAGCATGGTTCTCACGGATAGAAGCCATTCCCAGGATGGACTCGTAAACATTTCGGAAAAAACCACTGTTGCATCTGGCTGATAAAGACGAACAAGGCGAGGAAATTCCTCTGCTGATTCAGCCACCAATAACTCGCTTGATGTTGGCATGTACGTTTTGGCTAACGACTTCATTGGATAACAAACTAATATTTTCATGATGCTTGCTCCTTTGAAACCATAATATGTCCAACCTGAAGCATGCCGTATGTCATTGCTTCATTCAGGATCACGTACTCTTGATCCGTCAAATTAAATCCTAGAAAAGCAGGCAGTGATGTAGGCTGTACGCGATAGTCGTAGTATCTTTTTTCATTGGCAGGCTGAGTCTTTTTCCCCGCTCCATGAAATACGGCGTCCATCTGATCCGGAGAGGGAAGCAAGTTTGGCTTCAAAGTATAGATTTCGGAACCATTGCTATCCCTCACGCTGGCTAATTGGCTTTCGAAAAGGAGGTCTGCAGTATCATTGGTCTTTTTGAATTGGGCCGGTTCAGGGTAATCCTGTAATTCGGCGAAATTCTTGTATTTGACCCAGATTTTCACACGGTCCCCCTTACGCAGTTCTGTAAGAGGTTGGATAGAAAGCAGCGGAAACTCATAACGGGCTTCACCTTTCCCGGGCAAAAGCTGTGAATCAGTCAATTTGTTCGTTAGCAATTGTTCACCTTGATAAATGGTTTGCGTGCTCTTTTTCCCAATCACATCACTCAACGCACGCGCAGATTCAGGTAAAATTTCATCGACTTCTTCTTGTACGAGCACCACATCATTCTCCGTAATCGGCTCAAAAGGGGAAATTTCTTTTCCCGCAGCTACTTTAACAACTGGCGCAAACAGTTTTTCTGTCGCCAGCGCGTCAATATACTGTGTCGCTGCATAAAATGATGAGCCTGCCAGGAGTAATGAAATCAGGCATATCACAATCATGGTTTGCTTTTTCATAGCATCCTTCCTTTATGAACATGCATCAGGGATTGAAACTCACTTTCCTCCTCCGGGAAAAGCTCTAGTAAAAAATTGGCTTTTACATGTGCCGCAGCGGCCTTTTCCTGATCAATGAGCGGAACTTGATAGTCTACTTGCGAAGAACTTGTACCCCAGAGGGACAGAGTACCCTCTACTTTTTTCAACACAGTGGTCCGGGCGAGTTGCGCGTTCCATTTGTTGGCGATGATTTTCACCTTGTTTTTTCCAGATAGCCACCAGCCGGGAGCTGATTCGATCAGAAATAACCGAGTGAGACGAGCAATATCCGCGTCTAAAACAACCCAAATTTCATCGGCCAGCTCAAAAATCTGTTTTGCCTCGTTTTTATTCCAATTAGAAGATACATCTATGAATACAATCGAGCTTTCTTTGTTCAGTCGGAGTATCCAACTGGCTATATCGATTTGAGAAGATTCTGGATGAACATGAGAAGGAGTTTCGATCTGGATGCGAAGTTGATTATTTTGCATAAGGATCAATGATGTCGGAGATAAATTCTTGAATGATCGAACCCTGCGTTCGTAATCAAGAGCGAAGTAAAAGTAAGAAGTATGGTTGGGCAGTTCGCAGAGTGTAACGGGTATTCCTTTTGCGGCCCAGGCGTAAGCGACGTTGCCAGCGATAAAACTGGCGCCTGCCTGCGGATATAAACTTGTTACCGCAATACATTTCCGAGTGACCGTCTCTAATAGTTCTGGTACATCGGGTAAAGTCAGTTTTTCTTTGAGCAGCCTCCATTGCCGTTCTTCCTCAGTCGTATTCGTAAAATCCTGCTGTTCCAAATCACGGAACTTGGAGACGAAACGGCTCACTTGGTGAAACATGACTATCCCACCTGGGAATCGTTTGATTTATTTTTTCCCCTGATGTATTTCTCGAATTTCTCTACCATTTCCCTGACAGTGAGTGACTTGCGATGGTAGTAGTAAATTTTTCGCAAACGCTCACGTTCTTGCTGAGTCATTTCCGGCTTAACTTTGGCAGCCAGCTCGATAAGCAGTGCCAATTCTACGTTATTGGGCCTGCCTCTGCGTGGAGGATTGGCAAACAACTCCTGCTGTTTTTTGTCAAAGGCATTCGGGTATTCTAGCAGCCACATATCTACCAATGTCTCGATGTCTTCTTGAGTTCGAACCCCAAGCTTCATCAAGTATTTAAAGTAGTGAGACAATGAGCGCTCCTTCAGCAACCCGCTCCTCCATCTGACGACAAATCCGCTTGGCATGGTCAAAAGCTTGGTTACGTCCCGAATGAGTGCTGTCCGATTTTGTGATTGATACTGAACCACCGCTTCTTTTACCAAGGTGAACAAAATGTCGTGATAGTTAGCGTTGCTATAACCGCTACCGTATTCGACGATATACCATTCCTCTACCGCCTTATCAAAGTCTCTGCGGCAGTTGGTCAATTGCAGTTGATTCAAATGCTCATAAAACTCTTCGAGATCGTAGTGAACCGTAAACTCTTCCTGATAGTCCCCAAAGACATACTTAATAAAAGCTTCTTTCAGTTCTTCCAATGACACCAAACTCAGTCCGTTTGTCTCCTGATAGCAGCGGTTGACCAATTCGATTGCACTCTTTGCCATCACGTTAAATTACCCCCCTATTTTTTTACAAATTATTATAATAATAGACATTTTGTAATATCTCTCGTCACTCGTCAAATCTTTTTTGTCACATTTTGTAACAGTATTGTGAATATTTGGATCGCCCTGCACGCAACCGTGCAAGGCGATATCCCGCACTATTCTGCGTTCAGATAAAGCTCTTCACCTGTAGCGAAAAGAAGTGCGATTCTACCTCCTCGCTCCATGACGGCCGGAGCATTCTCCATCACAATCAGCCCGTCATTGAGTACAACTCTGTCCCCAAATCGATGTACCGTCTCGATTCGGAAACTTCCCAGCGAGAGTCTTTCCAGTGAAAGATGCCTGCCGGGCTTGTGCTTCTGATAGCGTACCTGTCGCCCCAGAAGCTGCTCTACGGATGCAGAGCACTTGTGGTGAGCCTCTACTGTTGCCATGCGCAACGCCTCCTTCTCTCACCTGTAGAGTACGGCCGTTTCATGTGCTTATAAGCCAATGAAACTATCTCTACGGTAAAAAAAGACAGAGGGCGTTTGCAAATATTTTTACTCTTCTTCCCAGTAGGAGGGATGACTTAGCTCGGGATACATCTCTGTCACCATATCAAACGGAGAAAAGTACAAGGTATCGACGAGAATTTTTAATTTGTATTGCTTCAAGAGCGAATAAGCCCGCTCTGTCTTGCTAAACAACCTGGGGAGTTCACGCAAATCTGAAAGCTGCAACAGATGCTGGCACATGTAATCGACGCATATCTTGGCCCGCTCCTCGCCTTTCACGCTTTGAAAATACGCCGGGGGAAAATGACGCCGGATACCTGACAGCACCTCCTGATAGACCCAAAGCGCACGTTGCTTTTCGGTTAGCCGCGGCAAGTAAGGATAGGCAAATTCCACGAAGTAATACACATCCTCCGCTTTGGCTTCGATCGGCGGCTCAATATACTCTCGTATCAAATGCAGCTTCAATTGTTTGATATCTTCCAGGCTCAACTCACGTCTAGCTTGTTCTGGCGTCCATTTCTTCACATTTTCTATGGCGTAACGGACGATTAACTGGACCTTCTGCTTGCGGTACTGCGCATCTTCAAATTCATACGGGGAAAAACGTTTCTGCTCTCCGTTAAGAATGCGTTTGTACCGATCGACGATTTTTGACGGCACTGTCCCCTCACTCCAATCCCCATTTTTGGAATATACTCCTAAATTACCACGGGTGATTGGGACAAAAATAACAGGTACGTCGCATGCAATGCGCCTTTAGTCATACACTCCCGACTGCGACACTCGTTCTATTTTTACATCGAGCTGCTCCCAAAACGCAGGAATCCTCTTGCCTACCTCCATTTTCAGGTGGTAAATGCCTTGGCGGTACATGTGGGAGCGCTCTCCCTTTTGATGAACGACTGAAATCTCTTCTGCTCTGCTTGCCAATGCTGATTGGTTCATTCTCCATAAAATAGCTGCCTCTTCACGCGCGCCCCTTATTACCCTGGCATTTTCCTGTTCGGCTTCCTCTGTGGTTGCATAAAGTCTTTTTTCTGGTGCGCCGTCAGAATTGGCGTACTCCCACATCCCTGCTGCTCGTGCTCCTTTTGTTATCAGATCAGCAGTATGTTGAACTTTCATTTCCAAATAGTCAGCCTGCTCCGAGAGCAACAGCAGAGCCAACAAACCGCCCAAGCAAAAAAGAAAAAAGAGCATCGTGATCATTGTCGCTCCGTTCTCTTCTCTTGTGATTGTCACAATGCGCCGCCACAAGCCGTTCATTTTTTGTCCTCCGCGTTTTCTATCATCATGTGATAGCTTTCGGACAACTCATACAAAGCTCCGGTAGCAAGCAGACGAAAAGTAATTTTCGCCTCTGATTTGAAATGGTTCCCTTTTTTCCAGCCGCCTTCATCCAGTTCAAGCACAACCTCTTTGTCCGCAACCTCCATCCCTTGATCAAGCTCGGCTGCTCCCCGTTCTCTGGCGTGGTATTTGGCCAAGCCGAAATTCGGTTGCACGGCTGCGATTCTTCCTGCTTCGTACGCGGCTGCCAAAGCCTTTTGCCGATTGTACAAAATCGTGAATTGATCGAAAGAAAAAACGATCAATAACCAAACCAAAGGGAAGATCAAGACAAACTCAATCAACTGACTGCCTTGTTCGTCGCACAACCATTGTTTGCACTTGTTTCTCATCAGCTTTCTCCCAGCATACGCATGGCTTGGCGGAGCAAAAATGCGCACAACAAAAACACTGCATACGGGAACGAAAATCCTGAACTCCCCACTTCAGGAAGCCAGAGCTGCCGATGCGCCTTCCATCCCGCTGCCATCACATGGAGGTTCCTTGCAAGACGGGACCAACTGCGCGGGAAAAATAAAACACTCAACAGACATATACCCATCGATTGCAGAAAAAGCGTGTACACATCCATCCAGCTTGTCCATGCACCCACAGCCATCAACAGCTTTTGATCGCCCATCCCCATGCCTTTTGCAGCAACAGGGAAAACCGTCAACACGAATGCTCCCAGTACGCCCATCGTTGCTGTCCATAGCGAGCCGATGTGCCACTGGTAGCATAGCCCCAGCACAACTGCCGATAACGTGACTGCATTAGGAATCCTTCGATACTTCCAGTCATACCAAGCCGACGCAACCAGCAAACCTGTTAAAATCACATGGATCATTTGCTGATCTTTTCTTGCAGTTCCTTCAGTTTGGCGTCCTCCGCTTCCCCCAATGAAGCCAGCGTCGGGATGATCAAGATGAGAATTACCGCCACGATGATGACCATTTCCACAATCGTTACACCGTCTTCCTCGCGCCAAAAGCGCCGCAAATAGTCAGAGACAAATGACATCTCTTTCCCTCCTTTTTCAGATCGTATTTTCACTTTGCCAAAAGACAGTGCAGGGGTGCAAAAATATTTACAAACGCTCTCCGATGCCCATAAGCGCCGGGCCGATTACCAGAAATAGCAAAGGAACGCCCATGAACACAATCACAAGCGGGAGAAGGCGAACATTCAAGCGATTCATGCGAGCGGCAGCCTCATCTTCCTGCTGCCTTACCTGTTCTTCAATTTGCACAGACAACATGTGCGAGATGCTGACTCCTTTGCTTATTGCTTCGTTCATCTCCAAAGCGATCGTACTCAAGGAATCGACCTCCCAGCGAAACGCCAGCTCTTCCAACGCCTTTCTCCACGATCCGTGCCGCTTTTCTGCGACCTCAAGCCAGGAAAGCTCCTTGCCAAGCCTGGCATTGAAACGACGTGCTGTCTGTTTTACCGCGCTTTGCAATGGCATGCCTGCCTCAACCAACGATTGGACAATGCCAAAAAAGATCGGCACTTGCTCGCGAATTTCGGCTTTGGCCCGTTTGTCTGCCCAATCAAGAGCCAATGTAGGCAGCAAATAAAGTCCCAGGCTGATGATCAATGGATACCCCGTTTTTACTCCGAGCATCTCTCCTCCTGCCAGCTTCAATAGCAGGCTGAAAAGCGAAGAGGCGACCAGACATACGCCGATCAGCCTCATGATTACCAACTCCGCCAAACTCATTTGCATGTGGAGCCTCAATAAGATTTCTTCCGTTTTTACAGGCTGTATGCCTGTCCAGCTGCATAATCGATGCAAAAGCGGGACGTTTCGCTCTAGCATGCGTACCAAAGCCCAGCGAGCTTGTCGCCGTTCAAAAGCTTGATCAAGCTCCGCCTGTTGCTCAATTTCAATTCGACTGAACAAGGTGGAAAAAAAGGAGTCTCCCTTGCTTACGCAAGCAGGGAGTCCGTAGAGGAACACTGCCAATCCAAGCAATAGCCCAATCAGAAGCACACTTCTTCATCCCCCTCTGTGTATGCTTTTGTGCGCGATGTAGCGAATGGCTTCTCCCCCCAACAAAATACTCGCCAGGCACACCCACATGAGCAAACGGCCGCCAAGTGTCGCTGTCAGCGAATCAAAATGATGCGGATTGTTTGCAAAAAGTGCCACGATAAAGACAAAGGGCATTGCACTCAAAAGGTTCACTTGCGCTACAATTTGCGCCATGGCTGCTTTTTGCCGACGAAATGACTGTCTGCGGCGCAAGATGGCCGAAGCCGCCAAATCAAGTGTCTTCGCCATGTCTCCACCCATTTCTCGCTGAATTTGTACGATAGTAGCCAAATAGTTGACATCAGCCGAGCCTGTTCGCTGGGAAAAGTCATTCATGACATGCTCAAGCGGCACCTGTGCGCGAAGCAGCTCCACAATTCTCTTGTACTCTGTTGTAATGCTCCCTTCCAAAAAAGGACTTGCGGCCACCTGCTCAAAAGCGTGCAAATACGATGGCGACGTCCGCAATGAGCTTGCCATCAAGCGAATGGCTTTTATATTCCCAGCCTCAAATTTGTCTCGACGCTTTGCTCCCCAAACACTAACC
This sequence comes from Brevibacillus sp. FSL K6-0770, assembly GCF_038000275.1. NCBI lineage: Bacteria > Bacillati > Bacillota > Bacilli > Caryophanales > Paenibacillaceae > Brevibacillus > Brevibacillus sp. FSL K6-0770. Next base: position 163,637 of record NZ_JBBOBQ010000001.1, on the reverse strand, counting down.
ACTCGCTCTGTAAACAAAATACCAGCAAACAACGCAGGCGCGGCCATCCACCATGATTGCAAGATTTGGCTGCTAAAAACAAAAGACACGGCCCCGAAGAAAAAGCACAGGGTCACATACTGGTTCACTCCCAAACCCGAGTGTGATTTCGCCAGGCGCTCCTCTAAGCGATTCCATACCGTTTTTCTGTCTTGTTGAAGTACGCCCACAATCGCATGCTTGCCCGATCTTCCCCGCGTGTAAAGCTTCGGCGGAATCATGAGCAACAATATCGCTACACCGATTCCCGTAGCGACAGGCAGGCTGATGTCTCCCAACGTCAGTCCCTCCTAGACGGATATTGGCGTTGTAAAAAATACCTGCTCGATCTCTTCGCGTGACATCCCCTTTTCCAGCCACCGCTTGATCATCCGTTCCGGCCGATAACCTGTCCATTTGAAGTGTCCTTTGACTTTTCCGTCATGTACACCCATCGGCTCGAATACAAAAATATCTTGCAAATACACTCTGTCCGGCAAAACCTGTTTTACGTTGCAGGCCTTTTTGATCCACTCTTCATGGGATTGGCCTGTTCCAACAACTTCTGTTATCGCAACCACTTTGCGACTCCCATCTTCGTCAAACCGCTTTACCTGAACGATCAAGTCCAGTGCCGAGCCAATCATCAGATTGCGTTCTTGGGCACTGTACACTTCATCAGCCTTGCCAAACAAAATCGGCAATGTAGAATCAACCAAAGCTCGTGGTGAATTTGCATGAGCTGTGCTCCAGCTTCCCGGGTGATCGGTGTTCATCGCCCATAGCATGTCGACAATTTCTCCGCCACGCGTCTCGCCTACCATAATGACGTCCGGCCGTTTGCGCAACGACAAGCGAACGCAATCCTTGATAGAGAATCCTCCTTTTCCTTCATAGTTAGCCGGCTTTGCCAGCAACCTTCTCACAAACGGATGCTGGAGTCTCATCTCCAAAACATCCTCGATCGTGATGATGCTTAAATGAGCAGGAACGTACTGAGAAATAAGGTTCAACATATGCGTTTTGCCTGAGCCGGTTCCGCCGCTGACAATCCCGGATGCTCTGGACAGGCCGACAGCTCTTTGCAAAAACAACAGCATCGGCTCACAAATCGATCCGTACCGCAAATAGTCGCTTTCGCTCAGCAGCTCGCGATGTTTGCGAATGGTCAGCGTGTGTCCATCCGGCGTAATCGATCGGTGCGTGGCAGCCACCCGCGAGCCGTCAGGAAGCTGTGTATGCAGCTCCGCTTTTGTTTCATTGAACTCGCGCCCCATTGTCGCAGCCATTTGCTCCAGCAAGTGCAGCATTTCTTCTTCGCTTCGAAACAGGATTGCCTCGTTTTTTTCCAATCGTCCCGTACTTTTCCGCTCAACTACCAGGTAATTATGGCGATGGAACATAATCTCCGTAATATCTTGGTCCTCTAATAGTTCATCAAGTGCTCCCCACCCCGTCAAGGAATGCAGCAAACGTTTGACCTCCGTCTCCAACTGAATGGACGACAGCGGCATTTGCGACTCCAACAGCATTCTGATGTCAGCTGTCAGCTCTTCTTTGAAGGTAGACGAATGTTTGTCCTCCCATAGACGCCTGCCGTGTTTCTCCACGATTTGAGTACGAATAAATGTCTCTGCCTCGCTGCCAATCCAACGCTCTTGTGAACGTTCTAGGGAAGCTGGACTTTCTAATTGCTTTTCAAAAAAGGCAGCGGATGAACTGGAATGATCACGCCCCATCGGCCGCGACTCTTGGCTTTTTTGTACGTGATTGGATATGCCAAGCAACTGTCGTTTATCGAACATTTCGCCCTCCTATCCCCACAGCCAGCGAAAAAGTGACGCTTTTTCATTCTTTTTCTCTTTTGCAGCAGGTGTTTTGGCTACTTCATCAACTGGAAGCAATGCTTTCCCCAACGTTTCAATCGCATTCCTGGCTGCACTTCGCCCTGTTTGCAGCATGACTGGCACTCCTGTGTTAATGGACTTTTTGACTTCGCTGTCGTCAGGGATCGAAAAGATTTTTTTGCTTGGGTGAAGCTGAAAGTAAGCTCTGATTTCCTCCAACGTAAACATTTCTTTTCGCTGGAGACGATTCATGCACACTTGAATGCGCTCTTCGGGATACTCTGCTTCTCTGAGAAGTTTTAACAAGCGCTGAATATTTTCAATAGAGTCTACCACCGGATTTCCCACCATCACGACATGCTCGGCAAAAAACAGCGCCTGAATGGTAGCATCAGTCGTATCAGGAGCGGTATCAATCAAGATGACATCGTAGTTGCTGCGCTTGAGTGTCTCCAAAATGAGATACAAATGATAGTCGCGGATTTCAAAGCTGTAGCGTATATCTCTGGGGGAAGTGAGCACATCAAGGCCAGACTCCGAATGAACGACGGTATACCGTTCAATCTGTTGTGGTAATAGCGGCAATGATGAGGCAAGTTCTTGCCATTCTTCTGGTTTGATTGAATATGTGTCGAGCCCTTTGCTCTCTGCGTAAGCATGAAGCTGGCGGTCAAGGTCTTGTACCCACGTATACAAGTTCGGTGTTCGTGGGAGGTTTAGTGTGGTCGCAAATGTCCCTAGGTCGAGATTGAAATCAACTGCCAACACTTTCAAAGGTTGACCTTCCCTTTTTTGTGTGGAAAAGAAGATAGCCAATTCGCGGGAAATAAACGTTTTTCCCACTCCACCTTTTGGGCCGTACACGGTAATAAGATGCTTCGGCTTTATGCGAGGATTTTGCTCGGATCCTGCCAATCCTTTCCAGTGTCGCTCGGAGTCAGGCAGATCGCGTACGTTATCGTGATGCTCTGATAAAATATTGTGTTGCAGTTGTGGCTGCCTGGAATCGGCAGTTGCTGCGATCTGGCCCTGAGCCATCATCGCTAGAGCTTCTACTTGTCCCAGTTGTATCGGTTTTGCAATCACCCAAATACCGAGATTGCGAAAAAACGGTTCCCACATCAGCTCACTTGCTGTGCACGCCGCGATAAAAGACAAATGCGGGAAGGCGAGACGAAACTGTTGGCTCAATATGCCTCTTTCCGTATCTTTGATTCCGCCCAGTAGAACAAGCTCTGGCCGGGTCGCGTGAAGTTTTGCCCATGCTTCCTCTGCGCTGGACGCTTCGCCGCATACTTCGATCAGATGACTGCACGCAAGCTGACTGATTAAAGAGCGAGTTGCTTCGCGATCATCGTCTACAATCAGCAATCGTCTTTTCACTCACGTTCCCCCTTTTCCAACGCCCATCGTTTTTTTGTTCGCATGAGCTCAGCTGCAAATCCTGCATCTCCTATTCCTGACTGCTGATCGTCCATGATTCCAGCCAGTCCCAACCTGATCTTGCCGTAATGCAATGCGTGTGTTAATAAAATGGCTTCCTCTCTTCCAAGAGACAGGGTGACCGCTTGCAGCTTCGGTTGATCTCCCTCCATTTCACGCTGAACAGCTAAAATAGGCATATTTTGCAGGAGAATACCGGAGTGCGCCCCTGCTTCGTCTTCGAAAGAAGCATAGACATGCACTCTTTCTCCTGTCGAAATGTGTGGCGAGACACCTGCCACATTATCAACAGGAATGCTCATCCCTGTTCTTACATCTTTCGGCGAAGC
>NZ_JBBOBQ010000001.1:30000-152500 GCF_038000275.1 Brevibacillus sp. FSL K6-0770 | reverse complement strand
CGAGCACATGAGTTGCAAACGGCTATTGCAGCCGGTCATTGCCATGTTGCTTCCCTCGACATGGACATCGCAGGCTTTGCCGTCATGAATCAATCTTTTTTTCAGCAAAGCTTTATTCACCTTGTCATCGTACATCCTCGGCATCAGCATCAAGGAATCGGAAAAGAGCTAATGCTGTACCTGGAAAAGCTATGTCCCACCGATAAGCTGTTCACTTCCACTAACCTTTCCAATAAGAAAATGCAGCGCCTTTGCCAAAAGCTTGGCTATGCCTACAGCGGAACTATCCAGCACCTTGATCCTGCTGATCCGGAAGTGTTTTACTGCAAAAAAATATAGCAAAAACAGCCGCAGCATCAACTGCCACGGCTGTTTTTTACTGATTCCGCTCGTAAACCAATCGCAACCCTTTTAACGTCAAATAAGGATCGACGACCTGAATGCACGATGTCTCATCTGCTACCAAAGAAGCCATCCCACCTGTTGCGACGACAGTCGGCTCGGTCTGGTACTCCGCTTTGATTCGACGAACGATTCCCTCGACCTGCCCCACAAAGCCGTAATAAATGCCTGCTTGCATGGCTGCGATCGTATTTCTGCCGACTACGCTCCCCGGTTTGGCGATCTCTATGCGCGGCAATTTTGCAGCCCGACTAAACAACGCCTCCGTGGAAATTCCGATGCCCGGCGCAATCGCTCCGCCCCAATATTGGCCCCGCTCATCCACGTAACAAAAAGTCGTAGCCGTTCCAAAATCAACAATGATCAAAGGCGCCCCGTATTCATGAATCGCCGCCACTGCATTGACAATCCGGTCCGAGCCTACTTCTCGCGGATACTCGTACTTGATATTCAGCCCGGTTTTGACTCCCGGGCCGACGATGAGCGCTTTTTGACGCAAGTATTTGCCGCACATGCGTTCAATCGCCGTATTCAAAGGCGGGACAACCGAGGAGAGAATCACTCCGCTGACCTGCTCAAGCACAAGCCCTGCGCTGCCAAACAAACTTTTCACAAGCATTCCGTACTCGTCTTCCGTCTTGTTGCGGTCGGTCGCGATCCGCCAATGATGGCGCAGCACCTCGCCCTCATACAGACCAAGGACGATATTGGAGTTGCCTATGTCGATCACCAGTAGCATACAGGTCGCTCCTTACCGTTTGCGCGTATTCAAATCCAGGCTGATATCAAACGCCGCAACGGAGTGGGTCAACGCTCCAACAGAAATGACATCCACGCCCGTTTTGGCAATATTTCCGATCGTGTCCAGGTTTACCCCGCCAGAAGCCTCTACCACCGCTCGTCCATCAATCAGAGCTACCGCTTCAGCCATTGCTTCCAGAGACATATTGTCCAGCATGATAATATCTGCGCCTGCGTCGAGCGCCTCGCGCACCTGCTCAAGCGATTCGGCCTCCACCTCTACGGTCATGGTATGAGGAATAGCGGCGCGAGCCGAGGCAACTGCCTGGGCAATTCCGCCCGCTCCCTTGATGTGATTGTCTTTGATCATCACGGCATCGTACAGGGCAAAGCGGTGGTTATGGCCGCCCCCGACACGAACGGCGTACTTTTCCAGGAAACGCAGCCCCGGAGTCGTCTTGCGCGTATCTACTACCCGTGCTTTTGTGCCCGCTACTGCCGCTACATACTCGCTTGTTTTCGTCGCAATGCCGGACAGACGCTGCATCAAGTTGAGCGCAAGCCGTTCACCGCTCAAAATCGAACGCACAGAACCACTGACTTCTGCCAGCTCCTGACCGACTTCGACCCGCTGCCCTTCCGCTACTTTTGCCGTGAAAACAAGCTCAGGATCGACCGTCGCGAAAACTTGCTCGGCAATCGGCAAGCCTGCTACCACACCTGCTTCTTTTGCGTACAAAATCCCGATCCCTTGCTCGGAATCCGGAATCGTGCTCATGGTTGTCACGTCGCCAAAGCCCACATCTTCGTGCAGCCATTCTTCGATTTTGCGTTGAAGCTCCCGTTTATTCCACATCGTTTTGTCCACACTCCTCTTGAATGGCGTTCTCGAACGTCTGGATGAGATGCTTGCGCCACAGTAAGTCATCTTTATTCGGAAAATCTGTGCGATAGTGCCCGCCACGGCTCTCTTCCCTAAGCAGCGAAGCTCTTGTCGTCAATACCGCTGCATTCAGCAAGTTTAAAAATTCAAAGGCTTCCCGGTCTTGCGCGATATACTGGTAAAACTGTTCCATCCGTTCCAGTTCGGCCAGCGCCTTTTTCAAACCTTTCTCGTCGCGCTTGACGCTGACGTGTCTCAGCATCAGCTTTTGCAGCTTCAGTCTTTGTTCACGTGTATTGAACGTGCGCGTTTGCCGATATTTGGAGACGACGCGAATCGGCTGAATTGCTGGCAGTTCAGTCAACTCCTTGATTCGCTGCGCGATCCGATGTCCGAAGACGACCGCTTCCGACAAGGAATTGCTCGCCAGTCTGTTCGCCCCATGTACGCCTGTGCAAGAAGCTTCGCCGCAGGCAAACAGGCGGCTGGTGGTCGTCTCGCCGTTCAAATCCGTCTGGACTCCGCCCATGATGTAGTGGCACGCAGGGGCGACCGGAATCCAGTCCGTTACCATGTTCAAGCCGTATTGCAGGCAAAAGTTGTAGATGGTCGGGAAGCGATGCTTGATCAGTTCCTCAGACTCGTGGGTGATATCGAGATAGACAAACGAAGACTTGGTCTGCTCCATCTCGGCCACAATCGCCCGCGCTACAATGTCACGCGGCGCGAGTTCTTTTTGCGGGTGGTACTTGTCCATGAAGCGGTCGCCATTGGTGTTGCGCAAAATGGCCCCTTCTCCCCTTACCGCCTCCGATATGAGGAAACGGGGTGCTCCTGGATAGTACAACGCGGTCGGGTGGAACTGGATAAACTCCACGTCTTTGATCCGCGCGCCAGCCCGATACGCGATGCCGATCCCATCCGCAGTGGCAATCTCCGGATTGGTGGTGTAGCGATATAGTTGTCCCGCTCCGCCAGTCGCCAGCACGGTCGCTTTTGCCTCCAGGAAAAACAACTCCCCGTCCGGCTTCTGCACGATCATCCCGACGCACTCGCCATCCTGCGTAAGCGCATCAATCGCAAAATGCTGCTCCAACACATGAATGTTCTCTTGCTCCATGACCCGTTTGGACAAGGCACGCACAATCTCGGCTCCTGTTGCATCGCCATTCGCATGCAAAATGCGTCGCTTGCTATGCGCGCCTTCCTGCGTCAGCTCATACTGCCCTTCTGCATCGCGGTCAAATTCCGTTCCGTAAGCAATCAGTTCCTTCAAGCGATCAGGGCCTTCATGCACAAGCACTTCCACCGCATCGTACGAGCAAAGTCCCGCTCCGGCGATCAACGTGTCTTGACGATGCAAGGCAGGAGAATCCGATTTGGCCGTAACGGCGGCAATCCCTCCTTGCGCCCAGCGGGTATTGCTGTCATCCAGCCCTTTTTTGCTGATCAGAACTACATCCGCATACTCACTCGTTTGCAACGCCGTGTACAACCCGGCTATCCCTGCTCCAACAACAGCTACATCTGTTTTCATTCGAGGCAATGCCTGCAAATCAAAATCCGCGATATAACGGGGAATCATGGCTGTGTCCCTTCTCTCCGTAACTGATGATTTCCCACCCATTATAGCAAATACCTACCAGAAGAAAACCACATTGGAAAAGTTCCAATTGCGATAAAAAAGAGCATCCGCTTTTTGCGAACACTCTTGGCAAGTCACTCGTTTAGTTCGATTGGGCGACGCATTCCTTGCAGGTTCCGTACACCTCAAACTTGTGTCCGGTTACCTGAAAATCCTCTGGCACAGAAGCCATGACGTTCATCGGACAGCCTGGCAAGGAAGAAGTTTTCCCACACTCCGTACAGATTACATGGTGATGGTGGTGACCGTCTGCCGAGCAAGCCAGGCGAAAACGCCCTTCTCCCTCCAGCTCCGTCTCTTCCAAAATCCCCAGTTCAACAAAAGTGGAGATATTGCGATAAACAGTATCGAAGCTGAGAGTCGGATACTGCTCCTTAATTCGCTCCATAATATCTTTGGCAGACAAGTAGCGCTTCTCGGCAGCGCAGATGCGGATCATCTCCTCCCGCTTGCCGGTATATTTGTACCCGTGCTCCTTTAAAATTTGCAGGGCTTCTTCCACCTTCATCGACAAACACTCCTTCCTTTTGTCTTAACCAGATGACTTTATCGCATGATCGCACGCAGCTTTTTCACACCCAAAACAATGAGCATAATCAAAACAGCCATCAACACAATTGTACCACCAGATGCCCAGTCAAAGAGATAGGCAAAATACAATCCGCTCAGCACGGATATTTCCGCGAACAGAATCGAGAAAAAGATCGTCTGGCGAAAGCTCCGGGCAATTTGCAGGCTCGCCGCAACAGGCAGCGTAATCAGCGCGGAAATCAGGAGCACGCCGACAATGCGCATGGAAGCGGCAATCGTAAGCGCTACGAGAACCATGAACCACAGGTTGATCGATCTGCGCGCGACACCGGACACCCGGGCAAATTCTTCATCGAAAGACACGGCGAACAGTTCCTTGTAGATCAGAAAAACCGTGCCAAGCACGACTACCGCCACGCCAACGAGCGCGTACAAATCTTCAATCGATACCGTGACGATTTTCCCGAACAAATACGAGTACAGGTCGGCGTTAAATCCGTCAGCGACACTGATCAAAACGGTAAACAGTCCAAGTCCTGTCGACAAAATGATCGGAATCGCCAAATCTTGATACGCTTTGTACACCTTGCGCAAGCGCTCAATGAACAAAGAACCGATCACCGCGAAAAGCATCCCGAAAAACAACGGGTTCACAGCCGAGAAAAACGCAATCTTTTTGGACACCAGCATCCCGGCAGCCACACCGGACAGTGTGACGTGAGACAGACCATCGGCCATCATCGACAAGCGGCGAACGATGAGAAACGTCCCGAGCAAGGGACAAATCAGGCCAATCAAAATCCCCGAAAACAGGGTATACCGCAAAAAATCATACTGCCACCAATCAGCCAGCATGTTCATACTCCTTCGTCATTATCTCGTTTGCAACGGTTAATGGTGATGGGACAAGAGCCGGACGGAATCACCATACATGCTTTGCATAATTTTTTCCTGATTGTGCTCAAACTCGTGAGCGGTTCCGTGAAAATGGATTTTCTTTTGCACGCAAGCTACTTTCGTTACCCATTGCGACATCACTCCGACGTCGTGGCTCACGATCATCATCGTCAGGCCATTCTCTTCCTTTAGAGAACGCAACAAGCTGTAAAACTGCTCGATCGATTCCTGATCGACGCCGACAGTCGGCTCGTCGAGAATCAACAGCTCCGGCTCAGCGACAAGCGCCCGCGCAATAAACACGCGCTGCAATTGGCCGCCAGACAAACTTCCGATCCGCTGGTTCAGCTTATCCGTCAAACCTACCCGCTCAACAGCAGCCCGTACGCTTTCATGATGCTTGGCATTCAGTCTGCGGAAAAGGCCAACTTTTCCCACGAGACCAGAAGCAACGACTTCCTGGACTGTCGCGGGAAACCCGCCCGCACCGTGAGCCACTTGCTGCGCCACGTAGCCGATCCGGTTCCATTCGCGGAACTTGGACAAAGGCTGTCCGAACAGCTCGACCTTCCCTTTGCTCGGGGGCAAAAGACCGAGGATCAGCTTCATCAGCGTTGATTTCCCCGATCCATTCGGCCCGACAATCCCGACAAATTCGCCGCGCTCAAGCGAAAACTCCACTCCATCCAGAACCACTTTGTCGTCATATTGAAAGGAGACACCTGACAGCTTTACCACAGGCACTCCTTGTGTTGTTGGTTCCATGATATGATCATCCTTTAAATCGGATTTGTTCTGATTTGTTACCTTTCATCCTACTACGATTTTGCCCGAACTACAAGCCTCCTATGGAGCAGAAATCTTGGGTTGGCCCGATACAAAGAAAAATGCCGCCAGTTTCAGCGACATTTTCTTGATCGTTAGTTCAATGCTACTTTCAATGTTTCCATATTGTCACGCATGATGGACAAATAATCACGGCCTGCCTTCACATCGTCCTCTGTCAGACCTTCAAGCGGATTGAGCGTAGCTGTCTTCACGCCCGCTTCCTTCGCAATCACTTCCGCCACTTTGGGAGAGACAAGCGTTTCAAACATGACGTAGGAAATGTTGTGCTCCTTCACATGCTCGACCAAGCTTTTCAGCTCGCCCGGAGATGGTTCGTCGGCCGGGTTCAATCCGGAAATCGCCACCTGTTCCAGACCATATCGTTTCGCCAAATAGGAAAAGGCGCTATGCGAAGTCATAAATTCCTTTTTGGGAGCCGCTGAAACCATTGTGTTAAAATCTTGATCCAGCTTATCCAAATCAGCAGCCAGCTGCGCAAAGTTCTTTTCAAAATCGGCAGCATGCGCCTGATCTTTTTGCGCCAGCGTATTTTTCACTTTTTCCGCCTGTGCCTTCAGCTTCATCGGGTCCAGCCATACGTGCGGGTCAAATTCCCCGTGGTCATGGTCGTGCTCCTCTTTTGCATGCTCTTCGGTCGCAGCTTCTCCCTCATGCTCGTGTTCATCCTCGGAGGCTTTCAGCAAATCGAGTCCTTCCGACGCGTTTACGATCACTGTCTTGTTTTTGTCGAGGTTGCTGACGGCTTTATCCACCCACAGCTCCAAACCGCTGCCGTTGTAGGCGAAAACGTCTGCGTTCGCCAATGCTACCATGTCTTTGGCAGTCGGCTCGTAGTCGTGTGGTTCTACGCCCAAGGGGATCATGTTGGTCACTTCTACATGCTCTCCCCCGATGCGTTTGGCTACGTATTCCAATGGATATATGGTTGTATATACTTTCGGCTTGGCATCGCCCCCGGATTGAGGGGTGCTTGTCGTCTGCTCAGCTGCACCGCATCCGGCAATACTGACAGCCGTAACGAGGCTCAGGATCGCCAACAGGCTCTTTTTCATCTCTATGTTCCTCCTACCCAATTCAAAATGATTCCGATTTAGTTGCTTGATCGTTTTTCATTATACGGACAGTGACCCAAAAAGTAAATAGGATTTATTACGATTTAATTGTCATATGTTTGCATCGCCGATCGCAGCTACACAATTTCTCCATGTCGTTATGATAAGATATAAGGCGGGAGGTATGTCCAAAATGAAACGTCAATCATGGTTGGCCATAAGCATTTTTGCCGCAGCCCTGCTCACTGGTTGTGGCGCAACTGATCAAGCTGGTCAGGATCACGCGAATCACGCAAATCACGCTCCTAACGGCGACCTGCAAGAACTGACAGCTTCTGTTGATCAGCTGCCGAAGTTTCTCGATAATCAGGACCCCGTCATCATCGAATCGTACAAAATCGCAGGGGCAAACCGCGAGCTGCTCAAATCGATCCCTTGCTATTGCGGTTGCGGCGAAAGCGCTGGACACATGCACAACGGCAACTGCTTTATCAAAGAGGAAAAGTCGGACGGCTCGATCGTCTGGGATGACCATGGCACGCGCTGCGGTGTCTGCATGGAGATTGCCGTGATTTCGTCCAAGCTGAAACAGGCTGGCAAATCGACAAAAGAAATCCGCGAGTACATCGACAACAACTACAAAGAAGGCTACGGAAAACCGACGCCCACCCCTATGCCCTCCTGAAATCCAGCCTTTTTCTATTCCTGACAAAGCTTCCTTAAAACTGGAAGCTTTTTTTGTTGTAAAAGACAGGAAATGTGATTACAATTATACCTAGATATTCGATGCATCTATATTCGATACAAAAGGAGATTCCTATGGCGATCAGCAAGGAATTGATGAAAGGCAGCACGGTCATCCTGGTTCTCACCTTGCTCGAACAAAAGCCGATGTATGGCTACGAAATGATCAAGGCGATGGAAAAAAGCTCGAATGGGGTGCTGACGTTGAAGGAAGGCACGCTTTATCCGATCCTGCACACCCTGGAGTCGGAGGGGAAGGTCGAGGCGTTTTGGAGCGAAGGTGAGGGCGAGCGGAAACGCAAATATTATCAAATCACGCCCGAAGGCAAGCGGCATCTCAAAGACAAGAAACAGGAGTGGATCTCTTTTCGCACCGCAGTAGACGGAGTGTTGGGCGGTGAGCCGACGTGAGTCAACCAGACAAAATCGCCCGTTACATAGATGAAGTCTGCAAGCAAATAGCCAGCAAAGAGGTTCATCCCGCAATCCGGTTGGAGCTGGAGGGTCATTTTGCCGAAAAGATAGCGGATTACCGCGACGCTGGACACACCAAAGAAGCTGCCACCGCCCAAGCTATTGCCGAGATGGGTGATCCCGTCTCAATCGGACGCCAGCTGCACGAAACCCACAAACCGCGTATGGAATGGAGCATTGTGGCGATGGTTGCCGTTCTGCTCGGCGTCGGGCTGCTCACCATGTTCTCGCTGCAAACAGCCATGGGCAACGAAAAACTGGTCGAGCAAAAATGGATCGGCATGCTGATTGGCAGCGCCCTCTTTTTGCTTGTGCTTTTTTCCGATTACAGCAAGCTGAAAAAGTACAGCCGCTACCTTTATTTTGCTACGTTCATTCTCTTGCTGTTCACGCTGCGCACTGGCAAACCGATAAACGGCACGCCTTTTCTCGAAATTGGATCAACTATCGTCAATTTCATCGAGCTGAGCGTCTTTTTGTTCACGATCGCACTGGCGGGCATCTTCGCCCAATGGAGCTGGAAGGAACGCTTCGTCACTTTGCGGGTACTTGCTTATTTCCTTCCCCCCTGCTTGCTTCTGGCATCTTCGCACCAGACCTTTGCTGTCATCTTGTTTGTGGTTTCTCTGCTCTTTCTTTTGCTGGTTTCACCAGTCAGACGGGCTACGTTCTTGACCGTAATCGGCTTGGCAGGAGCAAGCATCGGCAGCTGCTTCTACCTGTTCGGCAACCGTTATATGCTGGAACGGTGGAGTGCGTATCTTAACCCTTATAGCGACCCGAACGGAAGCGGTTATCTCGCCATTCAGCTCATGGCTGCCGTTCGTTCAGCCGGGTTATGGGGACAAGGCTTTGGTTCGCAACTTGAAACTGTGCCGCTTCCTGAAACTGATTTTGTTTTTGCCTACATGATCTACAGCTTTGGTCTAATGACAGGTGCAGCGCTGTTCGCCATCGGCCTTTTATTGGTCAGCCGCTGGATACGTGCCATCAATCGGGTAAAAGATACATACGGCTCTCTGTTGTTGACCGGGATTGCCGTACTCATCTTCCTCCCCTACTTCTGGAGCATGTTTATGACAACGGGCCTGCTGCCGCCAGCACCGATCAGTTTGCCGCTGATCAGTCACGGGAATGCTCACCTCATTTTGAACATGGTTTTGCTGGGGATGGCCCTGGACGTTTACCGTCGAAAAGACATCCAGCCCCTCGCACAGTCCTAAGCCTGGCACCATCTAATTACACTTGGAAAAAACAAAGGGAACAAAGCTCATGACCAGCTCTGTTCCCTTTTATTGTTTGCCATTACGCCGGAGCTACTTCCAGCATGCGCTCCAAAGACGCGCGCGCTGCGTCGGCAACATCTTTTGGCACATAAATTTCCGGTTTCATCGTTTCCAGCGCTTCGACGCATTTTTTCAGGTTGTTTACCTTCATATTCGGGCAAACGAGGTATTTGGAGGCGAAAATAAACGTTTTGTCCGGGCTGTCCTTTTCCAGCATGTAGCGCGTGCCGTCCTCGGTCCCGATAATGAACTCCTTGTGGGACGATTCGCGGCAGTATTTGAGGATTCCCGTAGTCGAACCTACGTAGTCAGCCAAAGAAACGACCTCTGGGCGACATTCTGGATGGACGACAACCACTGCCTCCGGATGCTGCTGCTTCAACGTCATGATGTCTTCTACGGACAACTGGTCATGCGTGTTGCAGTAGCCTTCCCAGATGATCATTTTTTTGTCTGTGAACTGGGATACGTAGTGGCCCAGATTTTTGTCCGGCACCCAAATGATCTCCTCGCTGTCCACCGATTCGATCACCCGCTTGGCGTTGGACGACGTACAGCAGATGTAAGTCTCTGCCTTGACGTCGGCAGATGTGTTGATATACGCCACTACTTTTGCGTTCGGATGCTGTGCTTTCAACTTGCGCAGCCCTTCCACGTTCACCATGTCCGCCATCGGACAGCCTGCACGTTCATCAGGGATGATTACCGTCTTTTGGGGATTGAGAATTTTTGCACTTTCTCCCATGAAGTGAACTCCGCAGAACAAAATCACATCTGCATCGGTTTCTTTCGCTTTTTGCGCCAGACCAAAAGAGTCGCCAATGAAGTCCGCTACTTCCTGAATCTCGGGGCGTTGGTAAAAGTGGGCAAGAATGATGGCGTTCCGTTCTTTCTTCAACTGCATCAGTCGTTCACGTAACTCAGCGTTGCGCTGGGCTTTTTTTTCTAACGCTAAAGCGTCCATGGAAAAAATCCCCCTACGGTGGTGTCATAATTTACGGTCATTGTAAGCTGATTACTTGGTCTTGTCAATGTAAGCGTTGTTACATGATTTGCCGATCCTTGCCTTTTCGCGAAAGACACGGAAACAAAAGGCTCATACCCGAAAAGGATATGAGCCTCGTTCTTGTCGCTCTTGTTTATTTTGCCCGAAACAACCATTGCAGGGCGTCTGGAACATATTGCACTCCCAGGTCAAACGAGTGAAACTCGCTCTCGTAAATCACCTGTCGCACGGTGCTCTCTGTAAAACCGTTTTGCAACAAATGTTCGTACACCTTTTTGCTGTTTGGCACCATCCATTGCTGTCCATTCGTACGGGTGGCCCCTTCGGCGTGGCCCAGGTTCATGTACAGGCGCTGGCCAGTACCCTCAATCGTCAGTTGCTCCAGCCACTCGATAATGCCCGGGAACCAAAACGATCCGGAAAAGCTCCCGATCCGCCCGAAAATATCGGGGTAGGATAAGGCGGTGTAGACCGAAATCAGTCCTCCCAGAGAAAAGCCCATGATTCCCGTATGTTCTTTTTCCGGCAACGTACGATATCGACCGTCGATATACGGCTTCAGCTCGTGCGCGAGAAACTGAGCGTAGACAGAGGCGTTGCCTCCAAACATTTTGCCTGGCTCAAACACGTTTGGTGAAACAAACGGCGTGTATTCGTCGTTGCGATCAAAAGAAGCCACTCCGACGAAAATGAAGCCTGGCAACTCGCCCTGCGCCGTCAGCTCTCGCACTCTCAGCAGCGTGTCGCTATCTTTTGGCTCAATCAAATCGCCGCTGTCTTGCAAATAAATCACGGGATAGTGCTGATCGCTGTCCGCATAGCCGTCAGGCAAGTAAACCAGCAACTGTCTATCGTTAAACGTATCGTGGATCACGCTAGGCTGACTCATCTGAGTCTCTCCTCTCCGTCAGTGCGATTGATTTCTCGGTGCTATTCCGAAAGAACCCGGAGCAGCTCCTTCGTCGTATACTCAACCGCCAACGGACCTTTTGTACTGATTGAGACATCCAGCGGATATACGTGCTTGGCTTTGACTGCTTTCAGCGAGTTCCAGACTTTGCTTTTGTTCAACTCGGCGAGCGTAGTATCGACGTTGTCCAAGTAATCGACGAGGAAAATGTAATCGGGATCGAGCACAGTCACGCCTTCCAGCGACACAACATCGCCCTCCAGCTTGTACTGGCCGGGAGGTTTGAGTCCCAGTCCTGATTTGTCATCAAAAGCGTAGGACACGTCATTGTCGTCCAGCACGTAAAAAGTGTTGCCGTCTCCCGAAGCGCGCAGGAACGTCACGGTCTTGTCTTTTTTCGCAGCCATCTTGCCTCTCGCTTCAGCCATCAGCGCTTCCAGCTTTGTAATGTATTCCTCGGCCAATTGCTCTTTGCCAATCAGCTTGGCGTATTCACGAAGCGTCTGTGCCCAAGTCCGTTCCTCAGTATTGTTAATCATGGCAACGGTCGAAATATGGCTCAAATCTTCGTAAACGTCGTTATGCGTACCGGAAAAGGCGACGATCAAATCTGGCTCAAGCTCCGTCATCAATTCCAGATTCGGCGTGGTCACTTCCCCGATGTCTTTGACAGAAGCCGTTTTGGCGTAAGGCTTCAACGTCTCAAACGAACCCAGCATGCGCTCAGCCAAAGTAGAAGCGATCGGCGGAGTCTCCAGGGCAAAGAAATATTCCATCATGCCGAAATGAGTAACGACAACGCGCTGCGGCTGTTTGGCAATCACCACTTCTTTCCCTGTCGCATCGACATATGTTCTCGGCCATTGCTGCTTGGCCGATTGCGGACTAGCTGTAGTGGACGCGGAGGTAGCTACTTCTGTTGACTGCTGGGTCGACTGTGGAGGACTGCTGTTGACTGCCCCTCCATTGCCGGTACCGGAGCATGCGCTCAAAAGCAGGGCAAGCCCCAGCATAAGTTTATGCATTTTGCCTTTTGTTCCGTTTCTGAATAGCTGCACTCTCTCTCCCTCACCTTTTCGATAATGATTTTCATTATTAAACAGATTGTAGTAGCGGGGCGAGGTTTGAACAAGAGATGATCTTAGCCTTTTCACAGGATATTCTGAGCCTGCTTCCCAGAGTGCCGCTTCCGCTTGCTCCTTGAATTGCCCGGGTGTTACTCCCGTGTGCTTTTTGAACGCCCGGATAAAGTACGAAAGATCGCTGTACCCGACTCCTTCGGCAATAGCTTGCAAGGAAGCTTCGGTGCGCATCAGCAAAGCTTTTGCCTTGTCCAAGCGCACGCGGATCAAGTAATCAATCGGGCTGTAGCCTGTCTGTTGCTTGAATTGCTTGGACAAATACGGGACGCTGTAGCGCAGCTTTTGCGCGATGGCTTCCAGCGTAATCGGCTCGCTGTAATGGGAGTGAATGAATTGCTTGGCCTGCCAAACCAGATCGCCACTCTCTCCCCCCTCCTCCGTCCCATGCATCTGCTCCAGCAATTCGGCTACAAACAACTGGAACAAAGCTTTGGCGTAGAGCGGCTGTACAGCAGTATCGGTGACTTGTTGCCATATGTCCTGGAGTTTTTCGAGCTTGTCGAGCAGCACAATCGACTGCTGTGGCACAAAGTCATACGACAGCAGAAACCAGTTGCGCGTCTCCAAAAGGCTCTTGATTTCCTGACGGCACGGCAGAGGAATCACCGCTTTATAGAAAAGAATGTAGAACTCAAATTCCGTTTTCTGGGGAACGATTTCGAGGGCATGTCCCTTTCCGCCGTGAATCACGTGGCATCCGTTAACCGAATACACGAGTTCATCCAGCAGCACTTCCGCCTGGCCACGAACAGCATAGACGAACACACTGGAAGGAAGAGAGGCATAGCTGAATATATCCGTGGGCTGCACAATTTGATGACGCACATCCATGACTTTTACGGAAGCATGATTCCATAGATTCACTAACTCGTTTCGCCTCATGCGAATCACCTCTCCCTGCCAGATCACTACGCTCATTATAATTGATAACAATTCTCAATAACAACAAAAAAACCGTCCACTGACGAACGGTTTCTTCGTGTAAAAGCCTTTGGCTCGATTTGTCCATTATCGTGAAGGCGTCTCACCGAGGACGTGCTGCCAAATAAATTGGGCGACACCATCTTCATTGTGATGTGGTGCGGTGTATTTGGCGATCTCCTTGATCTTGGACGAGGCATTTTCCATCGCTACCGAATAGCCAGCCTCGGTCAATGCCTCCCGATCATTTTCCGCATCGCCAAAAGCCATCACTTTCTCCGGTGCTATCCCCCATGCTTCGCAAAAATACAGCAGCCCTGCCCATTTGGAAACACCGTGCGAATTGATTTCAATGTTGTGCTGCCCGGATGAAGTAATCGAAATCTGCTCTTGCCATGGGGCAAACTGATCGGCACTCCACTTCAGGCGCTCCTGATTGTTGTCCCAAACAAAAAACTTCACAATCTCCACTTCGCCAGTCTCGATTTTTGCCAACATTTCTTCAAGCGGCGCCACGCGCGCAAGCCTGTAAAAGGCGAACTGCCGCATGGAAACTCCTTCGAGCGATGCATCCTGCTCGATGATCGCCTCCAGACGATCCCGATCCTCCTGCACCATCCAGCGATTGCTGTTTGTATCGTGCATTTCGTAGTAAACCGGCTCTTGTCTCAGCCCATGAATCGCACCGATCACCAGTTCTTTTGCCAAGGAGTAGCGGCGGACCAGTGTGCCGTCTTTTTCGTAAAGGGCCGCCCCGTTGCTACACACGTAACCATCGAACGGAAACGAATCAATCGGGATTTGTGCGGAACCAAACATCCTTCCTGTCGACAGCACCAGCTTGCAGCCTTTTTCCTGCAGCTTGAACAGTGCTTCCCTGTTTCCCTCGCTCATTTGTGATGCCTCATTCAACAATGTACCATCCATATCAAATGCTGCCATCCCCGGTGTAAGTAGCATCATTTCTCCTCCTCCACTGATTCGGTTTGTTGGGCTAGACAAATGCCCCTTGTCCCTTTATGAAGAAAAGAGGCACCTGAGGCGCCTCTTATTGTTTCGGTTCTTCGTTTGTTTCTTCTTGTTTTGGTTGAATGTTCACGACCACATCATTGTTTTCCTGATTAGCCGGATCGTTGTCCATTTTTCCCGTTTCGATCAATTGCTTGATCTGCTCAGCATCAAGTGTCTCTACGCGCAGCAATGTGTTAGCAATCAGATCCAGCTGATCGCGGTGCTTGGTCAGCAGTTCTGTACACTTGGCGTAGCATTCGTTGATGATGTTTTGCATTTCAAGATCGATCTCGTACGCGATTTTGTCCGAGTAGTTGCGCTCGTTGCCATAATCGCGGCCCAGGAACACCTGTCCTTGGCTTTTACCGAATTGCATCGGACCGAGCTTGCTCATTCCGTATTCGGTAATCATGCTGCGAGCAATTGCTGTCGCACGCTGGAAGTCATTGTGCGCCCCGGTACTGATATCCCCGAGCACCAATTCCTCAGCCACTCGTCCACCCAGCAGGCCGACGATTTTGTCGAGCAAATCGCTTTTGGTTGCAAAGAAACGGTCTTCTTTTGGCAGCATCACTGTGTATCCGCCAGCCTGGCCGCGCGGAATGATTGTTACCTTATGTACCATTTCTGCATTTCTCAAATGATAGCCGATAATCGTGTGACCAGCTTCGTGGAACGCAACCAGGCGTCTTTCGTCTTCGCT
Organism: Brevibacillus sp. FSL K6-0770; assembly: GCF_038000275.1. NCBI lineage: Bacteria > Bacillati > Bacillota > Bacilli > Caryophanales > Paenibacillaceae > Brevibacillus > Brevibacillus sp. FSL K6-0770. Next base: position 137,303 of record NZ_JBBOBQ010000001.1, on the reverse strand, counting down.
GACTACGCGAGACTTTTTCGCCGGACCAGCAATAACGCGGTCGATGGCTTCGTCTACTTCCTTCATGCTGATTTGCTTTTTGTTTTTGCGGGCAGTGAGAAGAGCTGCTTCGTTCAGCAAGTTCTCCAAATCTGCACCAGTGAAGCCCGAAGTACCACGGGCAATCACATCGAGCTTCACGTCTTCGCCAAGCGGCTTGTTGCGGGCATGAACCTTGAGCACCGCTTCACGGCCCTTGATGTCAGGACGATCCACTGTGATTTGACGGTCAAAACGTCCTGGACGCAAAAGCGCCGGGTCGAGAATGTCAGGTCGGTTGGTCGCAGCTACCATGATGATACCTTCGTTGCCGCCGAACCCGTCCATCTCTACGAGCAACTGGTTGAGAGTTTGCTCGCGCTCGTCATGACCACCGCCGAGTCCAGCACCACGCTGGCGACCTACGGCGTCAATCTCATCGATAAAGATAATGCACGGAGCATTTTTCTTCGCGTTTTCAAACAGGTCACGCACGCGGGATGCACCGACCCCGACGAACATTTCCACGAAGTCAGAACCGGAAATGCTGAAGAACGGAACGCCTGCTTCACCAGCGACAGCGCGGGCGAGCAATGTTTTACCCGTACCTGGAGGGCCTACAAGCAGAACCCCTTTCGGAATACGAGCGCCAACAGCGTTAAATTTGCGCGGGTCTTTCAGGAACTCAACAACTTCCTCCAGCTCCGCTTTTTCTTCATCTGCACCCGCTACATCGTCAAACGTAACGCGCTTCTTCTCTTCGTTGTACAGCTTCGCGCGGCTTTTTCCGAAGTTCATGACTCGGCTTCCGCCACCCTGAGCGTTGTTCAGAAGGAAGAAAAACAGGATGAAAATGATGACAAAAGGAATGATCGAGGTCAGGAACGTGAGCCAAATGCTGTTGCCCTCCGCTGGATTGAACTCTACCTTTTTCAGTTTTTGATCATCAATTTTCGTCTCCACAAGTTTTACAACATCGGAGTCGTACAAAGGAACGTTGGTAAAAAATTTGTTGCTTTCCTGTCCCGGAATAGCTTTAGCCAGTGTACCCTCTACCCTGTATGTGCCATTTTCAGGGCGCATGGATAGCTCTGTAACATTGTCAGCCTTCAGCTGTACCCGGAAATCCTGATATGTAAGTTTCCCAACCTTATCAGTACCGGAGAGGATGAAATTCACGATCCCGACCGTGACAAGAAAAATCAGTAGGTAGAACCCGGTATTACGAAAAAAGCGATTCATTCCTTACCTCCTCTCACGAACAGACACTTTTCACATTTTATCATATTTTGCAGGGTCTCCACAACAAAGCTACTTCGTGTAGACTTCAGGTTTCAACACCCCGATATACGGCAAATTACGATAGTGCTCGGCATAGTCCAAGCCGTATCCAACAACAAATTCGTCAGGAATATCGTAACCGCTGTAATCCGGTGAAATATCCACCTTGCGACGCTCTGGCTTGTTGAGAAGTGTGACCACTTTCACAGAGGCAGCTTCGCGATGGCGAAGCAGCTCTACCAGCCGGCTCAATGTCAGTCCGCTATCCATGATGTCTTCTACTACCAGCACGTGTCTGTTTTGCACGGAAGTATCGAGGTCCTTGAGGATTTTCACCATGCCGGATGACTCTGTTCCGCTGCCATAGCTGGAAACCGCCATGAAATCCATTTCGCATGGAATGTTCATGTGACGGATCAGGTCAGCCATGAAAACAACCGCGCCTTTCAGTACGCAAATCACCAACGGATTTTTGCCCTGATATTCGGCAGCCAGTGTTTCGCCCAGCTCCTTTACCTTTCCTGCAATATCTTCTTCTGATAGCAAAATCTTCTCGATGTCTTGATTCATGAAAAAACCTCCCGCCAATCTTCTCCAAACTCAACCCGCACGTGTAGAAAACGCCTGGTCTGTCCATTTACAGGCGCTACGGCGGAACGGCGCACACCTGGTACCAAAATCACCTCATCGCCCGCCGTCAAAAGCGGAAGTTTGTCCCGCCATGCTCGCGGAAATTTGGCATCAATTAGTAGATCCTTCAGCTTCTTTCCAGTTGCAGAGCCAAACAGGGTGAGACGATCTCCTGATCTCCGGTTGCGCAAATAAAGCGCTCCCGGGAGCTGATCGGCGTCGAAAACCGCTTCATTTTCAGGGAGTCGTCCCCAATCCATGGGACTTTCAAGGTATGAAATATGTACCGTGGCATTGCTCTCGTCGATCCGGGTCACCCCTGGAACTGCGAGTTCGTAACTATAGGTATGTATGCTGTCTTGCCGCTTTCTACGACTAAAAAGGATTCGTCCGTACATCCGGCTTACGACCAGTTTGTCGGGCAAATGAACTTCCGCAGAAGGGCGACTTCCCCCTAGCATGTGCAAAACGGTCTCCACATGCTGCGAAGACCATTCGGTATGTTTTGAGAGATAACTTAATATTAGAGTAATCATTCTCCTTTGTAAAGCAACGTCACAAGTTTGAAACTTGTCTTTGTCAATGACAAATGCTTCCTGTTTCTTTTCGATCACAGCCTCGTCCAGACGCTCGCGAGCCAGCCTGGTCAAAAACGCCTCATCCTGCGAAACCGCGCCTGCCAAATCAAGAATATGCTCGCGGTACTTCTCGTTTACCTGAGCCAAGAGCGGCATCACATCCAGACGCAGCAAATTGCGCTTGTACTTGCGCGAACGATTGCTGCTGTCCTCTCGTGGAGCAAGACCATTTTCCTGGCAATAGGCTTCCAGTTCCTGACGCGTTTTATGCAACAGCGGACGCACCAGTTCAATCCCAGTATCTTCCAGCATGCGACGCTGCGGCATGCCAGCCAGTCCTTGCAACCTGCTGCCGCGCACGAGACGGAACAAAATCGTCTCCACCTGGTCATCGGCATGATGCGCCAACGCCAGCTTGGTTGCCTGATGAGCAATGCCTACTTCGCGATAAAAGCGGTAGCGAAGCTCGCGGCTTGCCTCCTGGCCTCCCTTCCCCGTCTTTTTCATATAGGAAGGGACATCGTACTCAAACAGGTGAAAAGACACGCCAAGCTCGCTGCACAACGCTTCTGCGTACTGTGCATCCAGCCTGGCCTCCTCTCCGCGGAAGCCGTGATTCAAATGAACGGCATGCAGCTTCCAGCCGTATTGATAGTGTTGATTTAGAGAAGCCAATATATGCAAAAGAGCTGTAGAATCATTGCCGCCGGAAATTCCGACGACAACCGTTTCTCCGGGGAGAAGGAGCCTTAGAGCCTCAATCTCGTTGCGTACGCTTTCCAGCATAACGGGCTCCTTTCCAAATCGTCACGACGGAAATACCAAAAATAAGTCCGGATGCAATCGCCCCAGCCACCATCAACGTCTTGGTAGCCAGCGTGATCCCCTCCACGTAGTTGTTGTTCACGAAAGCCAGCATGGATTTGTAGGCCAACGAACCGGGAACGAGCGGAATAATGCCCGCGACGCTAAAGTTGGTCGAGGGAACACGGAGCAAAATCGATAAAAACTGGCTGAGCAACGAGACGATCGCTGCGGAAACAAATGTCGACAGCAGCACTTCCGCCCCCCAGATCGGCAAAAGCGAAAACACGCAAAATCCGACCATCCCGGCCAAGCCACCGGCCAAAATCGTGCGAACCGGGACGTTAAACAGCACGCACCACGCCATTGATGAGAAGAAGCTCAGCGCCAAACCTTGAACAAACATACTTACTCACCTCAACCAGAGAATAATCGCTGTGGCTACCGCTACGGAGACGGCCGTCAACATGGCCTCGACTCCCCGGGAAACACCCGCAACCAGATCACCTGCCAACAAATCCCGCAGCGAGTTGGTGATCGCAATCCCTGGGAACAATGGAAGCATGGCACCGATAATGATGATGCTAATGTGCAGCTGTGGGAAAAGGGCTACAGCCAGCAAGGCAAACAGCCCGCCCAGCAAAGCAGCCGTAAATTCGGTAAAAAACTTCATTCGAACAAACTGTTCCAAATATTCGAGGCTCAGATTGACGATCAGTCCAGCCAGCGCCGACGGGACGAGATCAAACCATGTACCTCCGGCAAGCATGGCAAAGGAGCCGCTGGCGATGGCTGCTGCCATATGCTGCATCCACTTCGGATAAATCGGCTTTTCCTGGTCGATTTCACGCAGCCTTCGATACGCTTGCTCCAAGGTGATCTTCCCGCTGACAAAGCGCCGGGATACGTCGTTTACAAGTGTGATTTTATTCAAATTGGTGGTTCGCTTTGGCGTTCGGACCATGCGGGTATGATCCAGCCCGCTACACCGAAAAGACAAAATGATGCTCGTAGGTGTAGCCGAGCTGTTGACGTCATCCATCCCCGCAGCCACGGCAATCAAAGCCATCGTCTCTTCCGTCCTGTATGTTTCACCACCATTTTTCAATATGATTGAGCCTGCCAACAAGCAAGTATCCATCACCAAATCCGAGGACACAAACCGTCACATCCTTCACATGAACCATGCATAATACAAAGTTCCAGCCAATAGCAGCAAAGAGGCGACAAACAAGCCGCTTATGCCTCCCCCGACTTTGCCTGGCTTCGGCGCCTTTTTTCGCGGCTGCGCGACAGTGCGCTCCCGCAGGACTGTCAAAAGCTCCGCTCTCATCTCGCCCGCCGAGGCAAACTTCCCGTGAAAAGCCTTTAACAAAGGCACTCGGTAAGGGTACAGGCTGTCACTTTTCCGTATTATATCACAGAGCAAACCCGTATGACGCGGTTCACTAAGGCTGCTTTTCCACAACTCTTTTCCAACGGTCAAACGCACCATGATCACAGCTGCACAGAACAAGTCGTAGCCTGTGTCGGCCTTTCGATCGCCAGCATGCCAAAAGGCGCGATCGTACTCTTCCGTGAATTGGCGAACGGCACTTCCTTGCTTGGTAACACCGCCAAAATCAATCAGCCGGACGGTTTTGTCCGTCTGGCTCACCATGATGTTCTCCGGTTTCAAATCACCGAACGTGTAGCCGTGCTTGTGCAGCACATCGAGCCGGGCTAACAGCTGCACGATCAGGACAGGCACCCATTCCGTCCCTGCCTGCTGGATATAGCGATCCAGCTGTTCGCCCTCCAGGTACTCCATGGCATAAAACGTACACGCTTTTCCGTTGACGACCAGGTCGTCCACATCACAGAGGAGCGGTCCCACTTTGGAATCCCGCCCCTGTTGTACGCTTTTCAACACGTTCACTTCCATTAAAATGTCCATACCTTCCACGCCTACCTTGACAGCACGGCGCACACCGTCCTGGGAGACGAGGTAAACGGTTCCGTTCGCACCACGCCCCAACTCCCGCAGAACGTGGTACGACTTCCGATTCCACTTGCCCTGAAAATACTTGGGCAGATCTGGAGTAGCTGCCTTAGAAGACATGGTCGCGCAGACTTCCGTTCATGTCGTCGTTTTCTTCTTCGTCTGTATAGCGATCTTTCAGCGTGCTTGGGAGTTTATCCTGCTCAAACAAAGCAATCGCTTCAACGATCGCAGGCCCGGTCGGCGTAATGCCGCTCATTGCCAGATCACTGGTCAACTGATGAGCCTGCTGTACTTTTTCTGTCCAAGGAATGCGTATATCCAAATGCTTTTGTTTCCCAGGAAATGAGCCGACAGCCATTCTGCTTTGTCCACTTCGGGAGTGCAAGCTAATGCTAAAATCGTGGATCGCTTGCTGAACGGCAGACAGTTTTGGCTTCATACTGCCGGATGTATCGACAAGCATCACGACATTCAGACTGCTTTTTTCGCCCAGATCGTCGACCATGCCTGCTACTTGAACGCGTTTGTCCGGGGCCAGTTCATCTATTCCGGAATCGCCCAAAATCTCTTTCAATTCTTTATTGACCACTTGATGGATGGTTCTTGTCATCGCCTTGCGCGTCAACATTTGGACTGTTTGCGCCAATTGCTGCGGATAGACGATATCGCAAAGCCCTCCTCCCGCCTCGGCGATATCGCGGATTTCCCGCTCCCCTTTTTCGCCAAGCTCGCTTTTGTCAATGACTCCGATCACGTTGACCGTGATTCCTTGCTCACGCGCCAGTGCTGCTGCGGCAACCGGGCTTATTCCCGAATTGGAGCAGCCGTCTGTTACTACGAGAATTTGACGAAGTGTCGCTTCTTTCACAAATAATCTCCCCATTCAGCCTGTTTTAGCAACAGTATCGCCGCGCTGATGGGAAAACATACTCCCTAGCTTACAATCCGCGGCCGTTCCAGCTTCTCCATCCCGTGTACCTGGATCGCTGACCATTGCGGAACGAACCGATCAATCCGCGCCACGAGTACCGTCATGTCATCCACGATTTTCCCGGAATGCTGACGAATGACTTTTTCCAGGAGCAGGTCGGCTACTTCTTGCGGATCATCTGTTTCCAGCTCGCTGATGATTCGCTTCATCCACGCCTGCCTGTTTTCGATATGGCGGGGAGCCTCGTAGATGCCATCGGACATCATGACCAAAAGATCGCCTGGCTTGAGCATTCTCGACACGACATCGACCTCGATTTCTTCCAAAATGCCCACGGGCAAGTTGTTGGCTGTAATCGTGATGACGTCGTTTTTTCGTTTGACGAAGCTCGGTGTCGAACCGATTTTGATAAACCGGGTATGCGCCGTCTGCAAGTCAATCAACGCCAGATCAACGGTGGCGAACATTTCATCTGTAGAGCGCAAGGCCAGGATAGAATTGACGGTCTTGATCGAAATTTTTTCGTCCATGCCGGAGCGAAGCAGTTGCTGGAGCATGTCGAGGGCAGACTGGCTTTCCAGAAAAGCCCGTTCCCCATTGCCCATGCCGTCGCTGATCGCCAGCGCCATTTTGCCATTGCCCAAATCCATCGTGCGGAAGCTGTCTCCAGACAAGAGCTTGCCATCTTTCGCTGCGCCAGCGACGCCGATTTCGATTTCAAACGTTTTGGCGGAGGCAAGGCACATCGTGCAAGAGCCGTCTTTTTGCGCTTCGCATTGACGCTCGCGAACCACGATGTTCTCGCCCAAAATTTCCGTCAGCATCGGAGCGACGATTTTCCCGCATTCATCATGTCCAAAGCAAGTCGGCTGACTGATTTCGATATCGACCTTGCCTTCTTCCAGGCTGTGAATTTCGACCCGGCGAACCGATAGCCCCAATCCTTCCAGCGCTTTGGAAACTTGCTTTTCCTGAAAAGACAGCTCCATGCCTTCCCGCTGAATTTCGCGGGCAAAATCGCTCATGACCCGGGAAACTCCCGACAGTTGGTCAGCTACCAACTTGCGGCTCTCCTTCACCTGTTTTTTCAACTGGTCAAAAGCTTGCTGACGGTCGTACTCTTGTTCCATGACCGTCATCACCTTTTCTGTCTTGACGCACTTTCGCTCCCAGTCGCGTGGCGGAGTGACACCCGCGAGCGTGCCATTTTCGTACACTTTTTCCATCAGGTAGCGCATGCCTTGATACGTAGCTTGCGTGTCCTTTTCCCAGCATTGTTCTTTTTTCCAGCACTTTTGGCACGTAAATTCGGACACCCGGCTGAGAAAGGCATCGGCTTGTTCCTCGATCTCCTCCTGATCTGCGGTTTGGGCAAAGCTGCGGGACAATTGGGTAAACAAATCGGAGAACTGTTGAATTTTGCCCGCCGTCACATCGCGGACTCTGCGCATATATTCCTGATGAGATTGCAAATTTTCGGGGGTACCCGGAATAAATCTGGCTACTTTTTTCCAAAGTACAGCAGGGGTGAGAATGAAGCAGACAATCGCCAGAGAAGTTTCAATCAAGGAGTAGTAAAGCGTCTCTTCCGCCCCGCCGTAAATAGCCAGGATCGCTGTTCCGATCAGCAGACCTGCGGAAACGCCTACTTTTCCGCCTTCTTTCAGCAGTCCTGCCAAAAGACCTGAAAAGGCCAGCAAATTGATTTGCAGAAGGGCACTTACATTTGCCAAACTGAGGATAAGACCAGTTACGACGCCAACCGCTGCACCAACGGTTCCACCGCCGACGAAGGCGAAGACGAGCAGCAAATAGCGAGAGAGTACGTGTTCCATCGAGATGCCTTCGACCATCCAGTCCACTGTACCTGTCATCACAGAGGCGAGCAGGATGACGAGCGACACGATTTCCTCGTTTTTCAGCGGCTCATAGGGCTTGGCCAAATGAATGATCGAAAGCGACTGGATGAAGATGAGCGTTAGCACGAAGCCGAGTACAGCTTCTACAGCCACCATGATCAGCTCGTACGTATTTACCTGATTGGTAAGCACCGCGTACAAGAGCCGACTGACAAAGATCGTGACGACCACGAGCAGCGGAGTGCGCGAAAAGTCTTTGCGCCGCAGCCGCTCCATCATTTTGCATGTAAACAGAGCGAGGACGATGCTGAGGATCGTCTGTAGCCCGATCGGCACCGATTGGGTAAAAGCCCCGAGAATCAGCGCCAATCCGGTAACGAGCAGGCAGTCTCTGCGAATATAGAACATGACGATAAAATACGGTATAGCAAAAGGCGTCAGCTCTTCCAAGATCAAGGCCCGCCCGAGCAAAAACCCCATCAAAAGTGGAAGCACATTCCATCTGCGTACGGCATCAGCGACTTTGTCTCCCCATGTTCGTGCGGTCGTATCCATTCGTTCTGACACTTGGCGCGCCCATGCTTGCCCAGCTTGGGTCACATTTTTGTTTGCGATCATTTTAGCTCCACCCCGTTCTTGTTCAATGTGTTTCTCCATTATACGGAGGTGGTATTGTAAAATTTGTCAAAAAACCAGCGAATATTCACAGAATCGTGCGACAAATAAACCTGCGAATTTGGACAAAAAAAACCGACGTTATGGCGGATAACGTCGGCTGACAGGTGATTCGCGCTTTGCGAAACGGGCTTACGATACCTTATTCGTCACTACTTCAAAATGACCTTCCTCTTTTTTCTGTCAAACTGTGCTTTTAACAAAGAAAGAAAAGTCATAATTTTCCGATCAATATTCACCGGCCACGTCCCTTTTTATCTCCGCTCTTTTTCAGAGAGGACTGGCGGTCTTCGCTTTCTTTGAGGAAGCGATTGAGCTTATCTTCAAAGCCTTCTGTGCGTTCCCGCTGTTGGCGGGGCTGGCGCTCTTTTTCCTGCGCCTTTTTGATAGACAGCCCGATCTTGCCTTCCTTCACACTGAGGACTTTTACCGTTACGATATCGCCGATTTTCAAAAATTGGTGAATATCTTTCACATATACGTCGGCAACTTCACTGATATGCACCAGTCCGGTCACATTTCCAGGCAACTCTACAAACGCGCCAAATTTCGTGATGCCAGTGACTTTTCCTTCCAGTTTGCTCCCGATCTCGACTCCCATGTACGTGGAAAGCCTCCCTCTCCTAGAAGATCACACTGTGAGCTTATTCCGGAATCACGTAAATGCTCTCGCCCTGCTTGGTGTAGTAAATTCGTTTGCGCGCCAGCTCGGCCAAATATTCCTGGTCGTTCAAGCGGCTTGCCTCATACGTCAGTTCCTCTTCCTTTTGCTTCAAGACAACCGATTCCTGCTTGAGTGCTTCCAGTTCGCTGCTCTTTTCAGCCAACACTCCGCTCTGCAAGTAGAGTGTATAGCCAGTCCAGACGAAAAAGCACAGGATAAAAAAGAAAAAGAGCCGCATTCTTCGTCTTTGTCCTTTTCGATTGGTTGGAGAGGTCGTTGCCTGTTTCATCATTTCGCCACCTCGGATTACTCCCGCTTTCTCTTTGAGTGAAACCAATTCTTCCAATTGGTCCAGATTCCTGTTGTTTTTCCGAACATTTTTTTCCCCAAATGTTGACCCCATTTGGCAAAAGGAGAGGTGACAAAACGTGTCACTTTCCACAAAAAGCCGAGGATCATGAGCAACATGGAATAAAAAAATGCCAGCACCATCAGGATCACTCGGTAAATAAAGAGCACGGGACGTACAACCAGGGTATCAATAATTTGTATGACCGTTCGGTATAACCACTGACAAAATTTTATCATGCGGTTTAAAAAAAGGATATACTTCTTACTTCCTAATAAAAAATACAGCCACGCACCGAAAATCATTCCAAAAAAGATGGGAAAACGAATTATCCCGTCGTTTACTTTTACTAAAATCCAGAAAACGGCTCCCATACTGCCAACCCAAAACAGGACATCAAAGAAGAAGACCAGCCAGAGCGGCATCCTGCTCTTCCCTTTGAACACATGATACGTATCAAATCCCATTCCCATAAGAGCCCCGCACGTCGACATGGCCAAAACCGTCTGCAACTGAAGGATGATGTTCACTTGAACAATTTGCCGAAGAATCCTCTCGACCGATCTCCGGCCTGACCTTGTTCCAGATACGCCATTTCGTGAACCAGGCCCTCGATCGCCACTTCTCCGGTTTCCAGACTCAAATTTTTCATATGCAGGTTTTGGCCTCGTATGGTTAAAAAGCCGCCGTCCGTTTCCAAGAGGAATTCTTCACTGTCAAAGCTTTCGACGTTTTTTACTCCCGAAATCGCCAAACTGCGTCGATTGATCATCACGATTTCGTGGCGCGGCCGCTTCGTGTGGTCGTTCATGATTACTCCCCCCTAACGTACCCTTCTTGTACCATCGTATGGAGGGGGATGTCCTTTTAGAACAAAAAAACCCCGCTGACCTGCGGGGTTGCTTTTGCCACTCTTATTTGTACACGGTATAGTTGCCGTTCACATAAATGATTTTGTAGCCGGTACGATCGGCAATCGTCTTGAGCGGCAAGGTAGGAATGTTGTTTTTCAACTGAACCGCTGCCGGCAAGGTAACGTTTTGTCCGTTGACGTTCACGATGTTGGAGCCGACCTTGAACTGCATCACCGTGTTGCCGCTGACAACTTTTGCTGTCGTTTTCGTGTAGCTGACCGAGAAGCCGAGAGCATCGCGGAAAAATGTAGTCGGCATGAGCGTGTTGCCGTTTACTGTATACGGAGCAACGGCCAGTTTTGTCGTTTTGCCTGCTTTCGTGAAGGTCGCGACGTTCGCCTTGAAGCTCACACCGTTCAGAGCCACTACATTGGCAGGACGGGCGAACAGCAAGCCCTTCTCTTCAGAGGTATAGACGCCGATGCTGTAGACGCCCGGCGTACCCGGATTTACAATCCCCGCCGATTCAGCCACGTTGACTTGCACCGCAGCACGCGCCGGGATGTCTGTGGAAGGCACGATGATCAGATTTTGTCCGCGCGCGCCTACGTAATTGGCTGCCACGCCGTTCACGGTTACTGTATTTGTTGGCACATAAGCTGGCACCTTGAAGCCGACAGGAAGAACCACTTCAATAAAGCCCTGGTTGCGGACAATCGGAGCGCCCAGTGCTTTGATGCCAATCTGCAATCCGGCCGGAGTCGATGCGGTAGCTCTGGTAAGCCCGATCGTAGCCTGCGTGTTGTCTACAGGAACAGGGGCAACTACGCCGCTAATTTGAAAATCTTTGGACTTGTATGTTTTGTTATCGACTTTTGCCGTAATCGTGTAGCTCCCTGCGGATTTCGGGTTGACCAGATAGCCGTCGTACGCGAATTTGACACTCAGGCGATTCGAGCTGGAAAAGCCGCTGGGCGTGCGAAATGACACCTTGTTCCCGTTCACGCTAAGTCCCGTCACCTGATCGCCGTTGACGGTCACATTGGAGCTGGAGAGAACAGGCGGCACCATTCCCCACTCAGGGAACTCGACCTGAATATCTGAATTGCTGTACAGCTTGCTGGACAAATCGAAATCAAGCGTATAGCTGCTTCTCGCTCCCACGGAGCTATCAGACAAGGAAACTGAGAAAGGCGTGCTGCTGGCGCCTGAGATTTCCACGTCCTTGGATTTGTACTTTTTACTGTCGTACTCCAATGTGTAATAGTAGGACTTGCCAGGATCGGACGGATTCACAATGCCTGCCGATGAGCTGAACTCCAGTTTGATATAGTTGTCTCCGTCAGCACCGCTCGGCACTTCGATTCGCACGGTATCGCTGTCGATTATCGTCACGTAATCAGCCTTGTAACCGTTGACCTTTACATCGGACTTGCTGATGCTTTTCGGCAGCATGTCTCTCGTTGGGAAGTCTACATAAATGTATTTGCCCTCTTTGAGCTTGCTTTTGGAAGCCAGAGTGAATTTGCCGAGCGTCAGCGAAATGCTTTCTTCTGCATTTTTGTTGCTGTGAGAAGCTTCGAAATCCCCTTTGCTGCTACTGCTGCTGGAAGAGGACTTGCCAATCGAGATTTTTTTGCTTTTATAGGTACTTTCGCTGCTTGTTTTGACCTCTATGGAATAGCTGCCCTTATCATCGGGGTTGGTGATGTTATCGATTTCCACAGTCACTACGGAGCCTTTTTTAATGCGATCCCCGATTTCGATTTCCACCACGTTTTTACTTACAGATACGCTGTCAATCGTAACCTTGTCGCCGTCATCCTTAACCGAAACGTCGGATTTTTTCAGCTTTTTGTCTACGGAATAGTCAGAAGGGAACCGAACGTAGATCGTGTCGCCTGATTTCAGTTCCTTGTCGATTTCAAACTCAATCGTATATTCCGTTTCTTCTTCCGCACCTGTATCATCTGCTGAAACCTCTTCGATGGAAAGAGCTTGAGCAGCTTTTGGCTCCATCACAAACGGACTTGTTAGCACCGTAGTCGCCAGCAGGACAGAGATCCCTTTCTTCGCGCTTTTGTTCAACGGTAACGCCTCCTTCTCCTCTGAAAAACTTCCCCGAACGGGGTGGCGATTCGCTCGCCGTTTTTCCAATATGGATGTGACCGCAAGCGGCCTGCAGCACAAAATCAAACCCTGCGCTGCAATTCCTTCTATGATAGGAAAAGTAAGGCAAGAAAGGGTTACAGACTGGTAACGAATGACTTAACCCACAGTTTTGAAAAATCAATCCAGCCAAAAGAATCCAGCGTGATCCCTTGCAGAGCCGGATGATAGCGGTCAATGCGCCTTGCATGGTGAATAAATAAAATCCACAACTCATCTCTCAGCATGTCCTCGATGCGTGCCAAAGCTTCCAGGCGCTCCTCCTGCTGTTCCAAACCGAACACCCCAGCCAATTGCCTGTTCACAATCTCCCGCTTTTTGTCATCGAGGAAACGATACACCATCGTGCATTTATTTTTGTAGATTTCAATCAAGCCCAGCTCAATATCGCGTTGCAGCACTTCTCCCATCATGCACATATCCGCGTGTTTTTCAGCAAAGTCGGACAACGTCTCGGCTTTCGTCGCGCTCCTCGCTTCAAGCCGGATACCGATTTGCTCACATCTTTGCCGCAGCCATTCCGCCTCCTCGCCATATTGTTTTCCTTCCCCGTACAAAAGAACAACCGCCTCTCCCTGGTAGGCGCTTTTTTGCAAACAAGCTGCCGCCTCTTCTATCGTTGATGATTGAAAAGTCATTTGCTGGCTTCTCGACGGGAGGAAGCTGCCTGCGGGAGATCGGTTTTGTGTTCTCAGCTTTTCGATCATCTGAACGGGATCGAGCAGATGCTTGATCGCCTGCCGAAAATAGAAGTCATGCTGAATGCCTGGTTTGTTAAAGTTGAAGCTCAAGTAATAACAACCGATCTCTTGAAACTCGATGTTGTTGCCGCCATCGCCATCGCCTTGCAAAACTGTTGAGGACGACACTGTCTGCTCTGTCTGCTCCGGCAACTGGTACCGCATCTTCGTCTGTTCCGCGCCCGATACCCGCCAAATTTCTACCCGATCCAATATCGCTCTCTCCCGGTAATAGTCTTCGAAAGCGCCAAGCACCAGCTTGTCCTCGGTAAATTCCAGCATGCGAAACGGCCCCGTTCCTACTATCGCACGCTCGGAAAACGGCACATCATGCGGCAAAACCGACAGTGCGATAGACGCGGCATAATGCAGGAAAAACCCGTTCGGCTCCCGCAAATGAAAGATGACCGTGCAATCGTCAGGGTGCTCGATGCTCACGATGTCCTCGACCTGCCAGCGATAAGGCGAGTCGAGGTCGACGAGGCGCTGAATCGTATAGGCGACATCTTTTCCCGTAAGCACGCGCCCATGGTGAAACCGCACGCCTTTGCGCAAATAAAACGTCCAGGTCCGCTTCTCCTGATCGCTTTCCCAGGCGTAGGCTAGTTGAGGCTGAAAGGACTGGGAAGCAGGATTGAAAATAATGAGTGTATGGCAAATTTGTTGAATAAAGTGACTCTCCGCCGATACAGCAACAAATGCCGGATCAAGAGTTGAAAGCACGCGCTCCCGCGGAATGCGTAGAACATCCTGGCGTCTGCTCTCGCCTTCCTCTGCGACAAAGCCAAATTGAGCGTCCCACACTTCCTGCAAGCAGCGCCGGACATTTACGGGCAAGCTTTTATGCTGTAAAAGCTCCACCGCCTCCCGAACGTTTCCTTGTGAAAGCAGCTCGTGAAAGGAATCGGTCAAAAACTGGCTGACATCGCAAAGAATCGTCAGCGTAGAATGGTTGCCTCTGCCCACGCCCGGCTGCCATCTCAGCAGCCCTTCCCTCTCCCATTTGCGTAAAATCAGTTTCACATTGCGCGGTGTGCAACAAAGCAGCTCCGCTAATTCCGTAATTCCAACCGTCAGCTCTGCCCCCGGCTCCCAAGCGGAAAAACCGAGCAACATTTGCGTAAAGTGTTCATGACTTTTCATGTTCATCCATCCTAAAAGGTGAAATCATTACTGCGATCTTACTCTTTTTCTTCTCCTTTTAACAGCTACAATTTAGTCAAGAAAAAGGAGAGGTGGTCTGCACATGAGTTTGTTTGAACTACACCCGAATATCCGCATTCGCATCGTGACTTCCTTTCTGACGAAACTGGTTGGAAATATGATTTTCCCGTTCATGGCCATCTACTTTTCTGCCAAAATGGGGTTGGCTTTGACAGGGTTTTTGTTAAGTCTGACGTTGCTCACTCAGATTTTGCTCGGTTTTTACGGGGGCTATCTGGCTGATCGCTGGGGCAGAAAAAAAGTAATGGTATACGGTCAATCGGTCCAATGTGCCGCTTTCCTGATCATGACGCTTGCCAATTCACCGTGGCTCGATTCCGCTTGGCTCACTTTTGCCATGATGCTCTTGCAAAGCGCGAGCAATGGGCTGATTAGTCCAGCAGCCGATGCGATGCTGATTGATGTGAGCACCGCGGAAAATCGCACCTTCATGTACAGCATCAATTACTGGGCTTCCAACTTGTCGATTGCAATCGGCTCCGTTCTCGGCGGACTGCTGTTTGCCACGCACCGCTTCGAGCTGTTTATTGCCCTAACCTTGGTCAGTTTGTTCACGCTCTACATGATGTCTGTGCGCATGCAGGAATCGTATTTTCCGCAAAAAGACAGGGCGCAACGAACTCCTTTTGCAGGCGCAAACGTTCTCGTGGATGTCATAAAAAGCTACAGGCAGGTAATAACGGATCGTCGCTTTTTGCTGTACTCGCTGGGAGGTCTGTTTATCTTTTCCCTGGAGTTCCAGACTGCGAACTACGTCGCTGTAAGGCTATCCCACGAGTTCCCGTCCCAAAGCATCTCGCTTTTCGATTGGTTTGCCGTTGAACTGACTGGTCTGAAAATGTTCAGTCTCATTCAGTTGGAAAATACGCTCCTGGTGGTCTTGCTCTCCCTCTTTATCACGAGGCTGATCCGCCATGCGCGAGAAGCTTCTGCCATGTACGTTGGCGGGCTGTTGTACATCGTCGGCTATACGGTAATCCTGTACAGCAATTCCCTTTTCCTGCTGATGGCGGCTATGCTAATCGCCACTTGGGGCGAGCTGATTCACATTCCGACCAGGCAAACCTTTCTCGCCCGGATTGTCCGCGATGACGCCCGCAGTTCCTACATGGCAGTGAACGGCCTTGTGTTTCAGGGCGCCAGAATCATCGGAACAGCGGGAATTACGCTGGGGGCTATTTTCCCTTCCTATCTGATGGCGCTGCTGTTTTTCCTGCTCGGGGTTACGGGCATGTTGATCGTCCGCCATGTCGTATCGCAACTGGAGCAGACTCATGTCCCGATGACCCATGCAAAAGAAGCTGCCCGATAATGCTCGGACAGCTTCTTGCTGTTTCTTTTCAAGATGCTTCATCTTTATTCCGACGACAGGCTCTCCAGCAAGGCATCGCCCTTGGCTCCGACTCTGATCGTCGCAAACTTTGCATTTTCCTGTACTTCCAAGCCTGTTCCTTCAGGGACAAAATAGCTCTCGATTCCGTACTCAACCTGGCCCCATCCGACTGTTTTCCCATTGATGACGACATCGGACGGATCAGCCGTATAAGGCTTGTTCCAGACGCCTGCTTTTTCATAGTAGCCACTGTAGCCGTACACATTCTGTTCTTGCTTCCGTAATACGACACGGACTTTTTCCCCGGAAGGAAGCTCCTCGTCTGCAAGTGTCGATATGTCGTAGTTCAATCTCACATAATCGCCTTGCAACAGCGAGCGTGGGTCGACTGGCGCCAGCTTCAGCTTGACGGAGGTTCCTTGGGACAAAATCGTCTCGCTGCTGTACACCTGGTAGCCTGCCAAAACAAGTTGAAGCAGCATAATCATCAGCAAAATTAGCGGCCGCTTCGCAAAGACTGGCGACATTATCGGCGTGTCTGACTGTACGCGCCGCTCCAGCCAATAGCTGACGAGGAAAAAGACGATGCTCAAAAGCAGCAGACTCAACGATTTATGCAGCAAGCTCCACAACAGGTCGTAATACTTCATCAGCAAAAAGGCAAACCAGAAGGCGAGAACGATGCCGAAAGCGCTTTTGCTCTTCCTGTGCAAGGTCTGATAAAGCAAATAAGTCGTGAAGACAAAGAACCCGGCTTGAATCAGCAAATTCACGGCAAATGATTCAAAATGAAGCTCGGTCAACGCAAGCAAAGACAGCAAGCCGTAGACGAGGGAGCTGTTTCGCAAGACGGTGGGCAGGCTCCGGACGTAATACATCCCCATTTGGAACACAAACAGGATCAAAAGCACCGTCGTATCCTGCATGAACATGTTGTTCGTAAGCTTGAAATAGAGCACGAGCAGAAAGGCGAGTTGGGTCAAAAGCCGCGCGGGAATGCCAGCTACCGCCTTCCACACGTAGAGCAGAACGGCGAGGAAGACCACCCAATAATAACCTTCCAAAAACAGCGAAGAGCCGATTCCGAGCAAATAGCCTATCGTAAGCAATGTATAACGAACCGTTGCATTCATTTTCGGAAGCAACAAAGCCGGGGCAAGAAACCCGAGCAGTGACAGGAAAAAGATAAAATACAGCACCGATTCGTCATCGAATACAAGAACGAGCAGCCCGGTCAGCGAAATGGCTCCAATGAATGCGGCAATCGTCGTTACCAGCACCGTAAATGCTTCCTGGAAAAATTGCACCCACTTGCTTTTTTGGTGCGCCGATTCCTTGCGCAGCCAGTTGATGCCCACGACCGCCCCCCAGACAAGACCCGCGGCCGCCAACAGCGCCACGAGGAAAAAGCCCTCAGAGTAATACTCAAGCATATACCAGAAAAACTTCGCGAGCAGGAACAAAGACAGCATGGAAGCTGTCGCAATCAGCAGTCCGCGGTTGGGCAGCCATTTCAAAAAGGTTACGAACAGGACGGCTCCGACCAAAAGATACAGAATTTCAGGCAATGCATCGTATACTTCGACAAACGATGAGATGAACAAGCTGACGGAAAAGACGAGAAAGGACAAATAATAGATCGGTTGAGACGGCAGCTTTCGCGTCGACGTCAGCCAGAAAAGCACCATATTGCCAAGTGCGACCAACCAGAAAATCATGTACCACCATTCGCTCTCGCGCGATACGTGAACGACTGTCGGTTCGAGGAAAAAGATCAGGGCCAGATGCGCCAAAACATAGCTGATCACGTAAAAAGGCTGGTAGCGCGTAAAAATCGCGAAGAGCAGGTTAGGAATCAGCCAGACGACAAACAGCATGTAGCTATCGGCGTGAGAGTTGTAAATCTGCCCTAAAAGAGCGACACAAAGCCCAAATGCCAAACCTCCGGCAACCAGCAGCCAATTGCTGAGGAAAGCATGACGTTTCAACAACACGGACGTGACATAGGATGAGAGATAAAAAAGAACCAATACAGTGACACTGACACCTATTTTCTCCCATCTGTCCAGCATCGGCCAGTTGGAGGCGAAAAAGTAAAACAGGGCTGAAAGCAAAAGTGAAATGGCCAAGAAGTACCCCGTCTGAACTCCCCTTTGTTCCATCTGCACCACCATCCCTTCTGATTTGCTTTCATGTATTTCCATTATATCCTTCTTTTGCAGAAAAAACGTCCTGCGGTTTTGTGCCACCAGCAGCCTTGTCAAAATAAAAAGACTGCCGTAATGGCAGTCCAAGTTGCAATCCTGGGCACGTTACCCTTTCAAGTAAGCGTCCTCTTCTTTTTCGTCACGTGGCACGGGAACTTCACCAATGACTGTATAGAGCGAAGCTGCTTCTTCTTTTCGCGGATTTTCCTTGATGTCTTCTACTTTTACGGAAACGATCTTTTGTCCGAAACGGATCGCCAGCTTGTCGCCAATTTTCACGTTGCTGGATGCTTTGGCCGGACGATCGTTGATTTCTACCCGAGCTTTGTCGCACACTTCTTTTGCCAGCGTACGGCGCTTGATCAGGCGGGATACTTTCAAATACTTATCCAGTCTCATCCTTACTCTCTCCCTTTTGTCTGGTGTTTGGCTTCCTCCCACCATTTGTCCATTTCCTGCAAATCGGTTTGTTCAAAGGTGCGGCCAGCCTCGTGCAGCTTCCCTTCGATATAGGAAAAACGCTTTTTGAACTTGTTGTTTGTCAGTGCCAGCGCTTCTTCCGGATCAATTTTGAGGAAACGAGCCAGATTGACCACGGCAAAGAGCAAATCGCCCAACTCGCCAGCGCGCTCTTCTGCGGACGCTTCCCGCAGCTCGTTGTATTCCTCTTCTACCTTTTTGTACACATCTGCAATATCGTCCCAGTCAAAGCCGACTTCCGCTGCTTTTTTCTGAAGCTTGTAAGCGTACATCAGTGCTGGCAGATCGCGCGGAATACCGGAAAGTTTGGACGCGGCGGCCACGTCGATTCCTTTTGCCGCTTTTTCCTGTGCCTTGATTTCTTGCCAGTTCGCGAGCGCTTCCTCTGAATCATTGGCACTCTTTTCTCCGAATACGTGCGGATGACGGCGCACCAGCTTCTCATTCAAAGTCGCAACCACATCGTCGACGGTAAAATATCCATCTTCCGCTGCGATTTGCGAATGCAGCATGATCTGCATCAACAAATCACCCAGCTCCTCGCACATCGCATCCGGGTCTTCGTCATCAATCGTTTCCAGTACCTCGTACGTTTCTTCGATCAAATTTTTGCGAATGCTTTGATGCGTCTGCTCGCGATCCCACGGGCAGCCATCCGGACTGCGCAAAATGGCGACGATCTCTTTTAAATAAGAAAACTGACGGTATGATACGGTGTCGTCTGTAGTTGGCGGCACGTACACCAAAGACAAATTGCCGAAATGCTCGACCCGGTCCAGCTCGTACAGCGGAACGCTCTCGATCCGCTCTTGGCCCGCTACGCCGACAGCTGTAGCCACCGTTACCACGTAATCATCCGGCAACACTTCCATCAAGGTCAGCTTCACATCCGATGCGACGAAAGCATCGTATACTTGCGCGATAATCGTGTGCAGCCCTGGCGACACTTGATGCGCCGAGAGAGCCGTCCCGTCGAGCAAGGAAAAGCCCTCGATCGGGTCGATGTGCAGTCTTGCGAAAAGGGGGTCGATAAAGCTTTGCCCGCCGCCGATCTCAATCTGCACGCCGCGATTCGGGCCTTCTTCAAGCAACAACTGAACCGTGCGTTCCGCCACCAAAGGATGGCCAGGAACGGCGTACACGATATGACCTGCTTCCTGCACTTTGCCCAACAGCCGTTCGACGATGTTTGCGTACACCTCGGCGAAGCCGTCGTGCTGCTCGTACACTTCGTCAAAAGAGGTCAGGGCGACGCCTTCGCTTGCCAACTGCGCGACAACCGGATGCTCTTTCGTTCTCAAGTACAGCTGGTCAGCCTGTTTGAGTGTCCGATAAATCCCATACGGAAGCTGATCGAGGTCACCTGCGCCCAGCCCCACTACCGTAATCGTATTTTTGTTCTTATCCAATCGTTTCGCCTCCACTCGACTACCTCATGCCTTTTATTTGGGGAGAAGCTGGAACCGTGTCAACAGCGCAGCAATTCGTTTTCCTTTTGGCAGGAAATGAATGTCGTTTCTCGTAAGCCCGCCTGTTTTCAAAAGCGCCAGCACATACACTACTGCCCCTGCACCAACGGCAAGCAGTCCAACCAGCGTCTGGAACAGTCGTTCAGACATGCCTGCCTTCCCGAGCAAGGCCGTTGCTCCCCATTCCACAATCAGGACAACCACTGACATGACGATGACAGACAAAAACGGCTTTTTGACTGTTTGGCGCAATCCAATCTGCGCCCCTGTATATTTTTTCACAGCGAGCACGTTCAACCCCATCGCTACGAGATAGGCAATGACCGTAGACAGTGCCGCGCCGGAAATCCCCCAAAGAGGGACGAGCGCAAGGTTTAATATGAGTTTGACGAGCACACCGATAAACAAGTTGCGCGCAGGCCGCATGACGCGCCCCAACCCTTGCAAAATTCCCGCGCTGGCAATGCTCAATGTGGCAAAAATAATCGTGAAGGATTGAACCGCAAGCGCTTCGGTTCCGTTTTTATCGCCGTACAGCATGACGTTGATCGGCTCGGCAAGCAGGGCCAACCCAAACGATGCCGGGAGTCCCAGCAAGAATGTCAGGCGAATGGCGATTTCGGAACGGTTCGCAATCATTTGATGCTGACGCTGGGCGACTGCTTCGCTGATCGCAGGCACAAGCGCCAAAGACAGCGAGGTGGCAAAAAATGTACCGAACTGAATGAGCGGTTGCCCGCGGTCAAATGCCCCTTTTGCCAGTTTGGCCAAATCTTCCGGGGTCCCGCTGATTTGCAGCATGTTCACGACGGTAACAGAATCGACAAGCGGGACGAGCGGCAAAACAAGCGCCCCCATGCAAATCGGAACCGCATACATCAACAGGCTGCGCAGCACCTGACGGTTGGTCCAGGCGCTCACTCCTGCTTGCTGAGTCCTTTCCGGAATCAGTTGGGCGCCCTGCTTGTCTCTTCTCCAGTACCAAAGCAAGACGAGGATGGCGGCAATACCGCCGGGAAATGCGGCAAACACCGCTCCCGTACCAGCAAGATAAGCATCCTGGTAAACGTTCATCGCCCAGAAAGCGGCGACCAAAATGAAAATAACGCGAATCAACTGCTCAATAACTTGTGATACTCCTGTTGGCATCATGTTTTGATGTCCTTGAAAATACCCGCGCAAGATCGCTGCCATCGGCACGAGCGGCAGGGACCAGGCAACAGCACGCAGCGGAGTCGTCAAATGCTCATCCCCCATGAACCGGGCAATGACTGGTGCTCCTGTGTACAACAGCATAAAGAAAAACAAGCCGAGCACGACCAGCGCAATACTGGCAACACGGAACGCTCTTCGCGCTCCCAGCGTATCGCCGATTGCGACGCGCTCCGAGACGATCTTGGAGATGGCGATAGGAAAGCCTGCCGTCGCCAGGATCAACAACGTGGTATACAGCGGGTATACTTGCATATATACGTACAAGCCGATATCTCCGGCAATGTTTTGGTATGGAATGCGGTATACTGCGCCAAGCAGCTTGGAGACAAGACCGGCAACCCCTAATATTGCGGCGCCTTTCACAAATTGAACAGATGCCTTTTCTTGAGCCATGTGCGTGAAATTTCTCCTCTCCAACCAGAAACTTCGTCCATTATACCACAAGCAAATCGGCGAGAAAAAATCTGCCAAGCCCTGAACGCAACAGGATCAGCTGATTTTTTTACGACAAAAAAACAGCCTCTTTTGTCCGAGGCTGTTTTTGTTCTTGCTATTGTTCCATTTGCTTTGCCAGGAAACCGGCCGCTGTTTCCGACATCTTCATCTCCAAATCACTCATCTTCGTCGATTCATTTTTGTTGAGCAGGATGACAGAGCCGATCGGGTCCCCTCCCGCTACAATCGGAGCGACGACAAAGGAACCGTACGTTTCACTCATGTCGCGGCAAATTTCATAAGAACCGGCGTTTTTCTCCAGTCGCGTCTTGCGTTCCTCCAAACATTTCTCCACAATGCTGCCAATCGCTTTTTCCAGATATTCTTTTTTCGATGCGCCAGCGACAGCGATCACACTGTCACGGTCTGAGATTAATACCGTATGATTCATGCTTTCGTACAGGGAGTCAGCGTATTCTTTTGCAAAATCACCCAGTTCTCCAATCGGTGAATACTTTTTGAGAATGACTTCTCCGTCACGATCCACAAAAATCTCAAGCGGGTCGCCTTCACGAATGCGCAGTGTACGACGAATCTCCTTAGGAATCACGACCCGACCGAGGTCGTCAATTCGACGAACGATACCAGTTGCTTTCATGTCATGTTGCCTCGCTTTCCCTGAGAAGTGGGTAGTGAATAAATGGTGGTTGGTTACTTGTATTTTTTCCTCAAATTCTAATTTTAACTATGGGTGCTTGCATCAATTTTTACCAATTGCTTTGTTACTCTCCCCCGGGTGGTAGCGAGTGATAATAGTATTTGCCCACGCTTCAAGAATATGCGAGAAAACGAAAAAACAGGGAAACGGATTCCCTGTTTTTGATCAGACGACTTATTATTTTGGAGCGGCCTCGTTTTTGGATGCAGGCACGTTGTATTTCGTGATCAGCTTGTCCAGCTCGTTTTTGCCAAAAGCGTCATAGCCAGACTCCAGCGCACCTGCGCGAAGCTGCTCCTTCATTTCGTCGAAGGTTTTTTCTTTGCGGTTTTCCACTTTAATGATGTGGTAGCCAAAGCTTGTTTTCACTGGCGGGCCTACTTCGCCCACTTTTTGTGTAATCGCTGCGTCCTTGAACTCAGGCACCCATTGGCTTACGTCGGCATCTGCGTACAGACCGCCGTTTTCCTTGCTTCCAGGGTCATCGGTAAACTCCTTCGCCAGCTTGGCGAAGTCCTCACCTTTTTTCAGACGCGCTTCGAGGTCGTTGGCGATTTTCAATGCTTCCTCAGGCTTGCGCTGTTCTGTCGAAATCAGGATGTGGCGTACGGATGCAACGGTGCGCGATGCCTTATCCATTTTGTCAAATTCTTGCTTCAGCGTATTGTCGCTGATGTTCTTTTTCAGAACGGTAATCGATTCGTTGATGAGCGCCATTTGGTTGGTTACCATTTCTTTGGTGACCCCTTGGCCTTCCATCAGCTTTGTGAACTTGGCTTCATCCTTGCCCAGGAAGCCCATGTACTGACCCTTGATTTTTTCAAAGGTTTTATCCGCCAAGTCCTTGGCTTCTTTTTTCATGGCATCGTCTGAGCGACTGGCCAAAATTTTCGTCGCCGTGTACTCGCGTGCAAAAGCTTTCAGCGCTTGATTGTCGGCAGCCTCGATCATCGTGCCTTGTTGCGGGTTCATGAAGTTGATTACGCGCAGGAACTCTTCGAACTCCTGACCTGTAATCGTTCCACCCTGATACTCAACAACCACAGCCTTCGCATCTGCTGTATATGGCAGAGTCAGCTTAGGAAATTGTGTCAAAGGATCGTTGGCATCAGTCGCTTGGTTTCCTTGTTTATTACCGTCTGTCTGACTGGATGGATTTTGGTTTTGCTGAGCATTTTCTTCTGCCTTGCCGCAGCCCGTCATGAGCGCCACGACCAAAACAGCAGAAGACAAGATCGCTACAGAACGTTTCATAGAAATCTCCCTTCCTGGCAAGTCCTCTGCCCATTAGGACACAGGACTCTCCGTACCGGTGTCTTTACGCACCTGGTGAAATTGACGAAGCAGCTTCTCGATCAGCTGTACACCTTCGTCTTCCCTTAACCCCTTTACTTTAACAGTAATCGTGATCTGTTGTCCACCTGAGAGCCCCAACCTCCGGCTCCAGTTGCTGGCAAGCGCAAACAGCGCACCGCCATCAATGTTGTTGTTTTGGCTAGGATGGAGAACGAGCTTGATTTCATCCGGATTTTTTTGGCTGATCTCGGTGATGTGGTGTTGCAGCGCATAGACACGCAAACGGGAAATGGTCAGGAGATTGTCAACCGGCTGCGGAACAGGGCCGAAACGGTCCAACAATTCCTCTGCCAGATCGTCGACATCCTCCAGCGTGGATACCGCCACAAACTTTTTGTACATCTCGATCTTTTGCCGGCTGTCGGTAATGTACATAGACGGGATGTAAGCATCGAGCTGGAGATTGATTTCCACGGGCGTAACCGCTTCCTGCTTGACCTCTCCCTTCAACTCGTCAATCGCTTCCTTGAGCATCTGGCTGTACAGGTCGAAACCGACTGTATTGATAAACCCGTGCTGCTCGGCACCGAGCAAATTCCCGGCCCCCCGGATCGACAAGTCGCGCATGGCGATCTTGAAGCCGGAGCCGAGTTCCGTAAATTCCTTGATCGCCTGAAGCCGTTTTTCTGCGACTTCTGTCAGCACCTTGTCCCGTTGGTATGTGAAGTAAGCATAAGCAATCCGGTTCGAACGTCCAACCCTTCCGCGAAGCTGATACAGTTGGGACAGGCCCATTTTGTCGGCATTGTGGATGATCAGCGTGTTCACGTTCGGGATGTCCACCCCGGTCTCAATGATCGTCGTGCTGACCAACACGTCAAAATTCCCTTCCAAAAAGTCGAGGATGACGCCTTCCAGCTCGCTCTCGTTCATCTGGCCGTGCGCTACCGCGATCCGTGCATCAGGCACGAGCATGGATATTTGTTCAGCCATCTGCTCAATGCCTTGCACCTGATTGTAGAGGAAAAATACTTGGCCGTCGCGCGCCATCTCGCGCTCAATCGCTTCTCTCACCAGCGCAGGACTGTATTCCATTACATACGTCTGCACAGGGAAACGGTTTTCTGGCGGTGTCTCGATGACAGACAAGTCGCGCACACCCAGCATCGACATGTGCAGCGTCCGCGGGATTGGCGTCGCGGTCAACGTGATAACATCGACATTTGTCTTGATTTGCTTCAGCTTTTCTTTGTGACTCACACCGAAACGCTGCTCCTCGTCGACGATGAGCAGTCCGAGTTCGCGAAACGTCAAGTCTTTGGACAGCAAACGATGCGTTCCGATGACGACATCGACAGTGCCTTCTTTCAGTCCTTTTAACGTAGCGTTTTGTTCCTTGCGCGAGCGAAAACGGCTCAACACCTCAACCCTGATCGGGTAGTCGGCAAAACGCTCACGAAACGTCTCGTAATGCTGCTGCGCCAAAATCGTCGTCGGAACGAGAACAGCCACCTGTTTGCCGTCCATGACAGCCTTGAACGCTGCGCGAATCGCCACTTCTGTTTTTCCGTAACCCACGTCTCCGCAAACGAGGCGATCCATCGGGCGTCTGCGCTCCATATCGCTTTTGACCTCAGCGATTGCCCGCAACTGGTCGGGAGTCTCCTGATACGGGAACATCGACTCAAAATCGCGCTGCTCGGTTGTATCTGAGGAAAAGGCGTGACCGACCGCTGCTTCGCGCGCAGCGTACAGCTTGATCAAATCCTCGGCAATGTCTTTGACGGAAGACTGAACTTTATTTTTGACCCGCTTCCATTCGCTTCCGCCCAAGCTGTAGATTTTCGGCTGGGCTTCTTCGCTCGCCACGTACTTTTGCACATGGTCGATTTGATCGATCGGCACAAACAGGCTGTCGCCTGCTGCGTATTGAATGTGAAGGTAATCTTTATGAATTCCGAGTATTTCCTTGGTTTCAATTCCAAGGTACTTCCCAATCCCGTGATTGATGTGCACCACAAAATCGCCGGGCTTTAGCTCCAAGTAATTTTTGATCCGCTCCGCATTGTTCATCGTCTGCTGAACTTTGCGCGCTTTACGCTGCTTGGCGGTAAATACTTCGCCCTCCGTAATAACGACCAGCTTGTTCAGAGGCAGCTCGAAGCCTGTCTGGAGGTTCCCCAAGATGATCGTAGGACGCCCTGGTGGCACCACCTCAACCGCTTCGGTCAACACATCTGCTTCCATCTCATAATCGTGCAGGACGCGCTCCAGACGTTTGGCACGCTCCAGATCGGCCGCGACAAAAACGATCTGGTCCTGAGACTTTTTCCAGCGGGCCAGCTCTGTTTTCAGCACATTCATCTGTCCGTGGAAGTTCTGCATAGTGCGACAGGTCAGGTTGACGATGTTTTGCGGCTGGGTCTTGGGAGATTGTCGGAGGAACAAAGACAGGTGGACAATCTGCCGCTTCTTGTGGGAAACGATGTCTTCATAAGTGCGGGACAGGCTCAGGTTAGCCATGTACTCGCCCTGAATGATTCGTCCGGTCAGCCACTCTGCTTCTTCTTTTTGCAGCTGTGCTGCCGTATCCAAAACGCGGGAAGGCTCATCCATGATCAAGAGGGTTTCAGACGGCATGTAGGAGATCAGCGTGTCCTGTGACGGATAAATGACGGAAACGTACGAGTACAGCTGAGCAAAACGCTGCCCTTGTTTCATACGCTCGACATCCGAACCAATCCGCTCGACCACTTTTTCCTTGGCGGCGCCATCTTTCAGCTTGGCAACGGTTTCACCGAGCTTCTGCTCTAAGCGAACAGCCGCTTCCATCAGCAAAGGCGTAGAGGCGATCATTTCTTTTGCCGGGCCCAAAATGTAGGTTTGCACCGATTCAAGCGAGCGCTGGGAAAGCATGTCGAACGTACGGATCGAGTCAATCTCCACATCGAACAGCTCGATGCGCACAGGCCACTCGGAATCAATCGGGTACAGGTCGATAATTCCGCCGCGAACGCTCAGTTCGCCTTTTCGCTCGACCATATCGACGCGCTCGTAACCAAGCTCGATACAGCGGGACAAAAACGATTCGATATCCAGCTCGTCACCGACAGACAGCGTAATCTGCGCCTCTTTCCACACTTCGGGAGGCACAACCAGGCGGCGCAATCCGGCGAATGGCGCAACCAAAAAACCCGTAAAGCCTTGGGCCAGACGGTTGAATACATGAATGCGCTGCGCCAGCATCTCGGGACTGGCGATGGCAAGCTCAGAGCCAATCAGCTCGTTTCCCGGATAAAGCAGCACTTGATCAGAAGGAACCAGCTCAATAAGATCCTCGTATACTTTTTGTGCTTGGTACATGTTATGCGTGACGACACAAACCGGACGCCCGGTCATCTGTTTCAGTGCCGCCATCAGTGTCTGTCGGGCTGAGCCTGCTAGACCGGAGACAAGCTGCTCATGCAGACCTTTCTCCAAACCAGCCACAATTGTCCCGACGTTCGAGTCTTGTTTCATCGGGTTAATGATGACTTGCATTCACTAATCCCCTCTCTAATTCTTCTGTCATCTACAGCCAGAGCATGACTGGTCAAGCGATTTGCCCGCGGGTCGACCATGCGAAAAGAAGCCTTAGCTCCCCAAGCTAAGGCCTTGTCAGTGCAAGCCTTCCTAACGAGTATCCACTTATTTATTGAAGTGGGTTTCCAACTAGCGAAAGCTCTGGATGCTGAATCAGCGCTTCACGGCAGTAGTCGCACGTGATGCTGACGACCGTATCTCCACTTTGTTCTCTCGATATTATAAGAGCACGCTCCTCCGGGGTCAAGGAATCAAACCCGAGCTGCGCTTCTGTCACTTGCGATTCGTCAAATTCCGCGATTTTCATGCCGCAGCAACGACACGTATAGCGAATGCTCATGCATATGCCACCCCCATACCTTTCATATCGCTTAGTATGGTCGGTTGGGTGGAAAATCATACTAGCGGCAAGCCTGACTCCTGTGTGCTGCCGCTTATTTTTGCAGGCTGTTAAACTGGTTCATCACTTTAATAAAAGGCTCTCTCGTCCACATCGCCGCTGCATCAGCAGCATGCTCCACAGCTTCCTGAATCAGCGTTCTCTCCGCAGCAGGGAACGATTGCAGCACGTAGTCGCTCACGCTGCGCCCTGGCTCTGGACGGCTGATCCCGACCTTGATGCGTTTAAATTCCTGGGTTCCCAAATGTTGAATCATCGACTTGATGCCGTTGTGACCACCAGCACTGCCTTTTTCACGCAGACGAAGCTGTCCGGTCGGCAAGTCGAGATCGTCAAAAATGACAACCAGATCATCCGGAATCAGCTTGTAAAATTTCAAGATTTCTGCGACTGACTCACCGGACAGATTCATGTACGTCTGCGGTTTGACAAGCAGCACCTTTTCGCCTTCCACCCGGCCTTCGCCGACAAGAGCGCGAAACTTGTTTTGCGTAACGGGAATGCCCCATTTGTCGCTAATCTTATCTATGGCCATGAATCCGGCATTATGTCTGGTGTCTTCATATTTTTTACCTGGATTGCCCAATCCAATGATTACTTTCACGTTCATTCCCTCCTACTCTCTCCCCATTGTACTAGAATGACATCGGTAACAAAAGAAAAAGGGCCCGCAGTCATCAACTCGGCCCCTTCTTTCCATCATTCGACTTTTTTCTTATTCAGCCGCAGCCTTCTCTGCTACGGCTTCCGCCTCTTGCTCCGCTTCGATCGACTCTTCCGACTTGGCCTTCACTGGCAGGACACTGATCAGCACTTCTGTAGGGTCAACCAGCAGCTCTACTCCCGCCGGAACTTCCAGGTCGGCTGCCAAAACAACGTCTCCAATCTGGAAGCCGTCCACGTTCACCAGGAACGATCCCGGAATATTGCTTGGCAAGCAGTTGACCTCTACGTTATGGCGCACAAGCGTCGCTACTCCCAATTCAGGATCTCCCGTCATGAGGACAGGTACCGACGTCTGCATTTTTTCGTTCATATTGATTTTCTTGAAATCGGCATGCAAAATGTTGCCCTGCAAAGGATGGCGTTGCAATTCGTTTACCATCACATCATGGGTAGTTCCATCCACATCCAACCGGAACGGCTTGTTTGTCGTCTGGTGACGCAAGGCCGCATCCAGCTCCCGTCCATTGATTTGAATCGACTGACTGCTTACATCGCTTCCGTACACGACACCAGGCACCCAGCCTTCACGCCGCAGCACCTTTACGGAATTGCCTGTTGTTTGGTTGCGCACTTGAGCCTTTATCGCTTCCACAAAAAAACCTCCTCGGACCCTAGCTAGTAAAAGTTTCCTCACTAGCTTGTCCAAAGGAGGTTTATTTCAATCCCCTAAAAGGGGATGCTTGCCTTAATCGAACAGCTTGCTGACAGACAGTTCTTCGTGTACGCGAATGATCGCTTCGCCAATGATCGGCGCTACGGACAGAACGGTGATTTTGTCGATAATTTGCTCTTGGGTCAGCGGGATCGAATTGGTTACGATCAACTCTTTGATCTTCGAGTTGGCGATACGCTCGATTGCTGGACCGGACAGAACAGGGTGTGTGCAGCATGCGTAAACTTCGCGGGCACCAGCTTCTACCAATGCATTGGCAGCCAGGGTGATTGTTCCCGCTGTATCAATGATATCGTCAATAATGATGGCAGTCTTGCCTTCGATATTACCGACGATGTTCATGACTTCCGCTACGTTTGGCTCTGGGCGGCGCTTGTCGATAATGGCGATTGGCGCTTCCAGACGCTCAGCCAGCTTGCGGGCACGAGTTACGCCGCCATGGTCAGGCGATACGACGACGATGTCCTTCAAGCCTTTTTCGGAGAAGTGTTTGCCCAAAATCGGCACACCGAGCAGATGGTCCACAGGAATGTCGAAGAATCCCTGGATTTGTGTTGCGTGCAGATCCATGGTAATTACACGTTGCGCTCCTGCGGTTTCAATCAGGTTGGCAACCAGTTTTGCTGTGATCGGATCACGTGCGCGCGCCTTGCGATCTTGTCTGGCATATCCGTAGTAAGGAATAACAACGTTGATGCTTTTTGCAGATGCGCGTTTCAGTGCATCGACCATTACCAAAAGCTCCATCAAATGCTCATTAACGGGAGCAGACGTTGGCTGAATAACAAATACGTCACAACCGCGAACGCTTTCATTCAATTTAATTTGGCATTCGCCGTCACTAAAGCGCACAGCTTGTGCATTTCCGAGCGGTACACCAATGTGTTCAGCGATTTCTTTTGCCAATTCAGGGTTTGCGTTGCACGTAAATACCTTCAGTTTGGGGTCGCGGTAATTAGCCATGATCTTCTCTTAGAACCTCCCGTTATGATTGCTTTTTGCCCTTGCGAGGCATTTTGTTAGCGTAATCTGGTTTATTCACTTGACGCTCACGTGCGATCGCAAGCGCATTGTCAGGCACATCCTGAGTGATGGTCGATCCTGCTGCAACATACGCATTTTGTCCAACGGTAACGGGAGCCACCAGATTGCTGTTGCAACCGATGAACGCTCCGTCCTGGACGATTGTCTTATGCTTGACTGCCCCGTCGTAATTGACGGTTATCGTACCACAGCCGATGTTCACGCCATCGCCAATTTCCGCGTCACCTACATAGCTGAGGTGAGGTACTTTGCTTCCGTCGCCGATCTTTGTATTTTTCAATTCGACGAAATCACCGATCTTCGCTTTGCGGCCAATTTGCGAGCCTGGACGAATGTAGGCGAATGGCCCGACTGCCGACTCTGCTTCCACACTTGACTCTACCATGACCGAATAGGAAATGGTGACGCCGGAACCAACCTGCACATCGGTCAAGTCAGCCTGTGGCCCAATGACGCAATCCGTGCCAATGGTTGTCCGTCCGCGCAAAAATGTACCCGGTTGAATAACCGTATCGGCCCCGATGACGACATCTGCCTCGATATACGTAGAAGCCGGATCAATGATGGTAACACCATTGCGCATATGACCGTTGGCAATCCGCTTCCGCATATACGCTTCCGCTTCAGACAGCTGCACACGATCATTGACGCCCATCGTTTCCTCAGGGTCAACCGCTTCGTAAGCCACTACCTTTTCGCCCGCTTCCCGCAAAATGCCGACAACGTCTGTTACATAGTATTCGCCTTGCGCGTTGTCATTTTTCACTTCCGCCAAGGCTTTCCATAATTTGCGATTGTCATAACAGTATATGCCCGTGTTAATTTCCTGGACCGCCCGTTCCGCTTCTGTGGCGTCCTTATGTTCCACGATTCGCAATACTTCGCCCGCCTCGTTGCGCACGATGCGCCCGTAGCCTGTCGGATCGGGGAGCACGGCGGTCAATACAGTTGCAGCCGCTTGCTGCTCTTCGTGATAGGTCAGCAAGGCGGACAACGTCTGTTCAGACAAGAGGGGAACGTCTCCGTACAAAAGAAACGTAGTGCCTTCTTTATCCTGTAAAAACGGCGCTGCCTGCGAAACGGCATGCGCCGTTCCCAATTGTTCTTCTTGCAGTGCGTAAGTAACGCCCTCGCCTAGTTTGGCGCGGACCACGTCAGCACCATGACCTACGACGACAACGATGTCCTCAACCTGCATAGAAACCATCGTATCCACAACATGCTGAACCATTGGTTTCCCACATACAGGATGCAGAACCTTGTACAGCTTCGATTTCATCCGCGTACCCTGACCAGCGGCCAGAACCACGGCATGGATCTTAGACATGTCAACCCTCCATCGTAGAAGTTCCACAATGACTATATCTTAATCATATGTGGATTTCAAGACAATCGATGCAGGATTATCGCCGTTTCCCTGACATTGCCTGAAAGTTGTTCATCTAACAGACAACATTTAATAATCTGACAAAAAGTGATATATTGATGGGCGAAAGAGGTTATATAAAGGAGGCAGGAAGGAATGCCAGCGAATGTCTACTTGCTGACCGGATACTTGGGCAGCGGAAAAACGACCTTATTGCAAAAATGGCTGACTCATCTACGCGTCCAGAACGAAAACGTAGTCGTCCTGATGAATGAAATGGGCGAGGAAGATATTGACGGCGAACAGCTGCAAGGCTTTGGCTTCCCCGTAAAAAAGCTGCTGGACGGTTGCATTTGCTGCTCGATCAAAGGGGAACTGACAGAAGGCTTGCGGGATATTTTGAACTCCCTGCAACCCGATCGCATTTTGATAGAAACAACAGGAGTCGCCGACCCGATCGATGTCATCGATACGCTTACCCATCCCGAGCTTTACGATCGCATCGAGCTGAAAGGGACGATCAGCGTCGTGGATGCTTCCCGCTTTTTGGATCTCAATTCGCGCTTCGCCTCCACAGCGGCTCTCGTGAAGACCATCCGCAATCAGGTCAAATACGCCGACCTCATCCTGCTCAACAAAACAGATATGGCGAGCGCAGAACTGGTGGAGCGCGTCAAGCAGAAGCTCGCGGAGCTAAACCCGAAAGCGCCGATTCACCAAGCGGTGCAGGCGAACATCGATCTCTCCCGGCTTCAGGCTGTGAAACGAGTCGAGCATGTGAGAGAACCCGATTCTGCCTCCCCTGCTCCCGTCCAAACAACGATCGGCCGCATGTCCACGATGGACAGGCTGAAACAATCGCTCGGCCTGAAAACGAGCACACCTTCGCTTTACAACAGCATCGATACGTTTTCCTACACTTTTACTGGGCCGGTAGACGAGAAAAAATTCGAGGATTTTTTGTATGATCTGCCCAAAAACGTGTATCGGGCAAAGGGGTATGTGCTCTTTCATGGAAAAAAAGAACTGATTTCGTTCCAGCACACGGACAATCAAGTGCTGTTCTTTCCATTCGAGAACTTCGGACCGAAACTGGTCGCTGTTTTTATCGGGGAAGGAATGGATCAACAGGAAATTACAAGAAAATTATCCAAATGTTACGGGTAATCAGACGCCGAAGCACCCTGCCAGAAATGACAGGGTGCTTTTGTATTGGGTGCTATTTTACGCACCCGCTTCGATCGTGCTTTCTTCTTCTTGACCTACGCGTTCATACTCGGTCAAAACAGCAGCTTGGATCTTTTCACGGGTAGTCGAAGAAATCGGATGGGCGATATCGCGAAATTCTCCGTCTGGTGTGCGCTTGCTCGGCATTGCAACGAACATGCCGTTGTTTCCGTCAATGACACGGATATCATGAACCACAAATTCATGGTCAATTGTAATGGATGCAATCGCTTTCATCCTACCATCCGTATTCACTCGGCGCAGTCTTACGTCTGTAACTTCCATCTAGTTCACTCCCTTTATCTATGAAACGCGTTTAGGAGTATTTCCACCCTCTGGGTAAATATTCCTGCTGATGTTATGCAATTTTTAAAAAAATATATAAATATGTTCATAACATCAACTCTTTACACGGCACATTTTTACTATCCATGTTATAAACAACGCAAAAACAGCCTAACGCACCGAGCATCAGGCTGTGTCGAATTTCCAATTATTCTATTCTTACGCTTCGATATAGGCAACGATCTCGATCTCTACTTTTACATCGCGCGGCAGGCGTGCCACTTCAACGGTAGAGCGAGCAGGCTTGTGATCGCCAAAATATTGGCCATACACTTCGTTCAATTGCGCAAAGTCATTCATGTCCTTGATGAATACGGTCGCCTTCACTACATGCGAGAGGTTTCCTCCTGCTTCTGCCAGAACAGCCTGGATGTTGGAGAACACCTGATGGGTTTGCTCCACAACGTCGCCTTCTACCAGCGTGCCGTCCGCACGCAGCGCGATTTGGCCGGATGCAAACAGAAACGGACCTACTTTTGCAGCCTGGCTGTACGGGCCGATAGCTGCTGGAGCCTTGTCAGTTGAAACAAAAGAGATTGCCATTTTGATCTACTCCCCTCTATTTTCAAAAAAACTGCCTAGCTCAATTTCAATCTGCTTGCCCTTGAAGTCGACATCTTGCAGTTTGGCAAGAGACACATACTCATCAACCAATCGCTCGGATACATCTGCTGTCGTTTCGACCAGCACGCCGCAACCAACAACAGTCGCGCGGAACTCTTGAAGCAGATCGATCATGCCGCGCAGCGTGCCGCCAGCCTTCATGAAGTCGTCCACGATCAGGACGCGGGACTGCTCGGCCAAGCCGCGGCGAGCGAGAGACATCGTCTGAATCCGCTTACTGGAACCGGATACGTAATTGATGCTTACCACAGAACCTTCCGTCACCTTGTTGTCGCGACGCACAATGACGACAGGCACATTCAAAAACATGGCCGTCGCGTATGCGAGAGGGATTCCTTTTGTCTCCACTGTCATGACCACATCGACGTTTTTGTCAGCGTAAGCAGTGGCAAAAAGCTTGCCGATCTTCGCCATAGTCGCCGGGTTGCCGAGAATGTCGGACATGTACAGGTATCCACCTGGCAAAAGTCTTTCCGGATTGGCCAATTGCTCGATCAGTTCGCGCATGAAGTGAAGGGCCTCTTCCGTTTTTACCTGGGGAATATACTTCACTCCGCCTGCCGCACCCGCCACCGTCTTGAGCTGCCCTACACCCTGGACCTCAAACGCTTCCTTGATGATCGACAAGTCTTCACTGATGGATGATTTCGCTGCGCCGTATTGTTCCGCAAACAGAGTGAGAGGAGTCAGCGTATGGGGATGGGCAAGCAAGTGCTGCGTCATGTCAACCAGACGCGCACTTCTGCGCAATTTCTTCATGGCTCTTCCTCCAAAACCGAATATTATGCTGCTAATGTATCATTTTTATACGTGTTCATGCAAGTATTTCCCCATCTTGGGAGCCTAACATTCGGACAACAAACACATCTTTGACAAAACCTCTGAGTGCATTGTAAATCCTATGTACTTTCGCTTCCTTTTGCACGAGGGCAAACACCGTAGGACCGCTGCCGGACATCAAGACACCGTCCGCTCCGGACGCGATCATCAGCTCCTTGATTTGCCGCACTTGCGGATAAAGGGAGAGCGTGACGTTTTCCAACACATTTCCGAGCGACTGGCACATTAATGAAAAGTCTTGCTCTGAGATAGCTTGAAGCATCTGCCTGGTGTCAGGATGATTGTCGATTTTGTCGACACGCAAGTTCCCGTACACATCAGGAGTGGACACACCGATCGGCGGCTTGGCCAAAATCACCCAGCAAGGGGCCGGCGTTCCCAAATGCGTGATTTGCTCCCCGCGCCCTTTTGCCAGCGCAGTTCCGCCATAGACGCAAAAAGGGACGTCAGAACCGATTTCTGCGCCAATCTCCGCCAGTTCATCCAAGCTCAATCCGAGATTCCACAGCTGGTTCAAACCGCGCAACGTCGCCGCGGCATCACTGCTGCCGCCAGCAAGTCCGGCCGCAACCGGGATTTGTTTGTCTATATACAACCGTACGCCCTGGCGCACCTGATAGCGTTCTTTTAAGAGCACTGCCGCTTTATAAGCATGATTGCGGATATCATCCGGTACGAAGCTGGCAGAGCAGTCCAGCGTAATCTCACCATCTTCGCGCAGAGTCAAGTCTACACGATCTGCCAAGTCGACGGTAGTCATCACCATTTCCACTTCGTGATAACCGTCCGGCCGTTTGGCAAGCACATCGAGAGTCAGATTGATTTTGGCCGGAGCTTTGACCGAGATACGCACGTTGTTCACCTCTGCCTACTATACTAAATTTCCTAGTCTCTTATTGTAGCATAGCCAATCTCTCCCCTGCCAGTTGATACCCCAAAAAGAATAGGATCGAGATCATTGCGGTTATTTCGAAAATTCAGCAGTGTTTTTCGGCATGAAAAAAGCCGGGAGGTCCCGGCCTTGTCAACGAGTTTGTATGATTGTATTCCTGAGATGGGATGTGTCCGCTCGCGTCCTGCCAGCGCTTATGACCGTCTGGCAGCCAGTGCTTCCTCGGCAAGCTGTACAGCTCGCTTCACCATGTTTCCCGCGTCACGCGTCGTGATGCCTCCCCAGCCCTCCGCCTTTACCGTATCGTAAAAGCCAAGCTCCTTGGCGAGTTCCATCTTGAACTGCTCTGACATCATTCCTCGTCTGCGACCCATAGCATCCTCCCTTCCCGTTGACAGGTATAGTGTGCTCCAAGTCCAGCTTTTTCATCTTCGCGCCCAAATATTTACAACCTTTTGATAGCAAAAATAAAACAGTAGAACCCAAAAGGGCTCTACTGTTGTACAAATGTGATGCGGATGTGCTCGTTATCGCGGCACACCGTCAACTCTACTGTTTCCGTCAAGATGTCGGCATAGCTGTAGGAGACCCGCTCAAAGAGTTGATCGTCGTCAAGCTTTACCACAAACACAGATGGGTATGTTTCTTCGAGGATGCCACTTCGTTCGACGGTTTTACGGCGACCTCCATTGGCCTTCAGAAGGATGCGTTCACCAATGTGCCCGTCTAAACTGCGTTTAATGTCAAGTAACGCGTTTCTTGCCATTGTTCCATCCACCTCGCTTACATCTATTATAACAGCTCAATTATATTTTGTCAAAGAAATAAAAAATTATAGCAACCCTGTAGATATTTTGTCAACGGGGTTTTTTTCAGCAAATTAGCAGATATTTGTCACCTGCTCTCCAACAGTATGTCCACAATGCGCAAAAACCTTGCTACAGCAAGGCTTTCCGATAATAGCCCGGCCTTTTTTTCCGCATTTTTCTTGCATTCATCGACAAAAAACCCCCGTCTTTGGCTTTTTCCGTCCAAAAACGAGGGTAAAAGTTTGTCTTATTGCCCAATCAGGCCGCGCCGCAAGCCTTCGTTGGCTAGGCGGGCGAACTCCTCGATACTGAGGGTTTCGCCGCGGCGGGTCGGTTCAATCCCGATGTCAGAAAGCATCTGTATTACTTCATCCTTCTGTGTTTTTAGAAACAGACCGTTCATCAGGTTGTTCAACAAAGTTTTGCGCCGTTGGGCGAACGAGCAGCGCACCACCCGGAAAAACACATCCTGGTCGTCCACTTCAACTGGCGGACGCTCCCTGACTTTGAGCCTGATGACGGCAGAATCGACGTTAGGACGAGGAATAAACACGCTGGCTGGAACGATCATCGCGACTTCTGTTTCCGCATAGAACTGCGCCGCGACAGAAAGAGAGCCGTAGTCTTTCGTGCCTGGCTTGGCAGCAATTCTCTCAGCCACTTCTTTTTGAATCATGACCACGATGTTCTCCAGAGGCAGTCTCTCTTCCAGCAGCTTCATCAAAATCGGCGTCGTCACATAGTAAGGCAGATTGGCTACGACGCTCAGCTTCTCGACCCCAGCCAGCTTCTCTGTAATGAGGGAACGCAAATCAAGCTCCAGCACGTCGCCATGCACGACCTCGATATTGTCGTAGGGCGACAGCGTGTCCTGCAAAATGGGCAAAAGCCGCTGGTCGATTTCAATCGCCATGACCTTCCCTGCTGCTCGTCCCAATTGTTCGGTCAAAGCGCCAATCCCCGGGCCGATTTCAATCGCGCCTTTTTCCTTCGTCAGATCAGCTTCGTCCACGATATTGTGCAAAATGTTGGTGTCTACGAGGAAATTTTGGCCCAAACTCTTCTTGAAGGAGAAGCCGTACT
The DNA here is from genome assembly GCF_038000275.1 of Brevibacillus sp. FSL K6-0770. Classification (NCBI taxonomy): domain Bacteria; kingdom Bacillati; phylum Bacillota; class Bacilli; order Caryophanales; family Paenibacillaceae; genus Brevibacillus; species Brevibacillus sp. FSL K6-0770. The sequence continues at coordinate 99,779 of NZ_JBBOBQ010000001.1, read as the reverse complement.
TCTCCAGGATTTCTTTTGTTCGCGTAGGTGTGGCAATATCCTTGCCTGCTGCTTGCGTCATTGCTTACTCCCTCTCTTTATCGATGGCTTCTACAGCCGCTTTAAATTCCGCGCGAGTGATTTGAAAAGCATTCAGCCGTTGCAGCATTTGCTTGGCGTTGGCGTAACCGATCCCCAAAGCTTCCCCAAGCTTGATTCTCCGCTCCTTGGCATCGCTTCCCGACATGAGTCCATTTTCCAGCAAATCATCGGAGGTAATCTCTCCGGCTGTTTCCGCCATCTCTGTCCGGACTTCCGACAGCGCGCGAACAATCACTTCCGGTGTAGCGTTCTCCACCCCGATGTCGCCTTTTTTCATACCGTCCTCCTGCGTAATGAAGGCGTGCTTGCAGCCCGGTACGGAACGACTGATGATCTTGCGAATGCGCTCCCCCTGGTAATCGGGGTCTGTAAAAATAATGACGCCGCGCTTCTGCTGCGCCAGCCGGATTTTTTCTATCGTTCTGGCATGGATGGCGGAACCACCCGTTTCAATCGTGTCAGCGTTCACTGCACGCTTGATGGCAGCGGTGTCGTCTCTCCCCTCCACAACGATGACCTCTTTTATTTTCATGACGTACTCCTACTTTCGTACAATGTCGCTTTTGCTAGTAGTGTTCCAAAAAAATCAGGCAAAAAGCCTGGAAATGCCGAAACGAATCCTCGCCTGAAACCGTCTAACTATCAAACAGCTTATCATGTCTATTCGCAAAACGCCAAAGACAAAGACAGGAGCGGTCTGCTCCTGTCCTATGGTTTCTGCGGCCCGATTATATAGACGGTTTTGTTGCGCTTGCGACCAAATTGAACGGCTTCTGGCTCTGTGCTCACAAACACGTCAATTTTTCCGCCGCGCATGGCGCCGCCTGTGTCTTCTGCCCGGCGATACCCTACGCCCTCAATATACACCCACCAGCCATATGGAATGACTTTTGGGTCTACTGCGATCGTGTGGCCTGCCTTTGCTTTGACCCCTGTCGCCGTACGTCCATAGCCTGGCGAGCTAGGATGCTTGCCTCCCCCTGAAGGAGAATAGGCAGTCAAAGTAACCCCGCTCAGCACTTTTTTCGGCCTGAATACTTTCCCACCACGCGAGATCATTCCCGCTGAAGCGACCAAGACCCTTTGCGATGGATCGTTGTTTTGCAGCGAAGGAGCTGCTGTTCCGACGGCCACCACTTGGTCCTTCTTTGGCACAAGCACATCTCTTGTCACCAGTTCACGGGAGACCTCCTTTCCGTCTTCCATGACCAGCTTGTAGTGTGCAATTGCCTTACCCTCTTGCCCGTTTTGCAGTACACGGGACTTACCCTTGGTTAATGCCGGATCGTTCTTGCGTATTTCCTGAAAAGCAACCCGTTCCTCGACTTTGACTGTCTGCTCGACTACGCGCTTGATTGTAATCGAAGCGTCCTTCGTCAGCGAGGCGGTCAGGGCCGGCTCTACCCGGTCCTTTTCACCCAGCGCAATGCCGCTGTCCTTCAACACGCCAGCAACATCCCGACTAAGTGTCTGTATCGTTTTAGTCTGCCCGTCAACCTGGACCGGAATGGACCAGGCTGTATGTAAAGTGATCAATGCTCCGTCTGATAGCTTCGTCTCAGGTGTTGGTTGAAGGGAATCCTTTTCCGTTACCGTAATGTTTCGCTCGGTCAAGAACTGCTGTACGGTACTAGCTTTGGTAGCTACCGTCTGGCTTTCTCCGTCCAACGAAAAAGTGACCTGTTTTGGCTGGGTAGCCTGGGCAGAGAAATAGCCAACCATGGGAACGAGCACAAGAGCAAGGATGCCGAAAACGACAAGCCCCGAATGCTTATACTTTTCCCATATCGCGCGTAACTCCATTTCCCACACTCCTTTTCCTAGAAAAGCACGAGGCTTCTCCTGTCTAGCCAGGTAAGGGTCGATGTAATTGCACCAATATTCTGGAAGTGGTCTGTACTTAACAAGGTCGGCTTTGATTGTAAGTTACTTTTTTCCCTTTGTCAAATTTACCCTCCCCTGGCCGAAGCGATAATGCTAACAGACTAGCAAAAATCAGATGGCGAATGGTAGCAGATTTCTGTCGAGAAGCTTTGTCGGATGGACAATAATCGTTCGACACATTGTTCAAGGTATGCGTCGCAAAAAACGAGTAGAACAACAGATCGCAGCACAAAAAAACGGGAAATCACGTGATATGGCGTGATCTCCCGTTTTGGCTTGCTGTTTTTTACGGCTGGAGGCGAAACAGTCGTCTTGCATTTTCTGTGGTGATTTGGGCCATTTCTTCGTAAGACAAGCCGCGAATGTTCGCCATTTCCTCGCAGACGTAACGCACGTATCCACTCTCATTTCGCTTACCGCGGAACGGATGAGGGGTCAGGTACGGGCAGTCTGTTTCTATCAACAGCTTGTCGAGCGGTACTTGGGCTGCTACTTCTTTTGGCTGCTTCGCATTTTTAAAGGTCAGCGGGCCGCCGAATGAAATGTAAAAGTTCATGTCCAGCGCCAGCTTCGCCGTCTCCCAGCTGCCGGAGAAGCAGTGCATGATCCCTCCGACCTCTGCTGCCTTTTCTTCTTTCAGGATCGTCAAAACATCCTGGTGCGCGTCGCGATTGTGGATGATGATCGGCATGTCGAGCTTCCGCGCCAAACGAATTTGCTTGCGGAATACTTCTGCCTGCACGTCTTTTGGCGACGTATCCCAGTAATAGTCCAGGCCCATTTCGCCCAGCCCCACTACCTTCGGATCGCGGCTCAACTCCTCGATCCACTCCAAATGCTCGTCGGTCATGTCTTTGGCGTCCTGGGGATGCCAGCCGATGACTGCGTATATGAAATCGTGGTTTTTCGCCAGATCCATGCAAGTCGGGATGGTTTCTGCGTTGAATCCGATGTTCACGATCGTGCTGACGCCGTTTTCCCGCGCGCGGGCGATGACTTCCTCGCGATCCTCATCAAATTCTTTTGCATTCAGGTGCGCATGTGTCTCAAATAGCAAAATAGGTTCTTCCTTTCCTGCCCCTCGTTACTTCACAATCGCTCCGTTCGGCATGCTCGGATCTACTGTCGCAAGCGTCAGCTGATCGCCTGCGGACGCTGCCAAAATCATGCCCTGCGACAGCTCTCCGCGCAGTTTCACAGGCTTCAGATTGGCTACGAGGATTACTTTTTTGCCGACCATGTCTTCCGGCGTGTAGTATTTCGCGATACCGGAAACGACTTGGCGCTTTTCATAGCCGAGATCCAGTTGCAAAATCAGCAGTTTGTCGGCGTTCGGGTGCTTCGCACATTCCACTACTTGCGCAACACGCAGTTCTACTTTGCCAAAATCGTCGATACCGATTTCTTCTTTGGCATCCGCTGGTTTTTCTGTCGCTTCCGCCTGGTTTGCCGTTGTTTCGTTCACAGGTGCTTCCCCTTTCAAAGCGTCTTGTTTTTTCTTGTTTTCCTCCGCTTGGCGGCGTGCTTCTGCGGTCGAATCGTCAATGAAAGCCAGCTCAGCCTGCACGTCCAGACGCGGGAACAAAAGCTCTTTGCGGCTCACGATGCTGCCGGCAGGCAATCCGCCCCATACGCCAGCCGATTCCCAGCTTGTCGCCTGTTCGTTGCCCAAAATGCCGAGTTGGTCCCAAATTTTCGCAGGCGCCTTGGTCATGAACGGTTGAATCAGCACGGAACTGATGCGAATGCTTTCCGCGAGGTTGTACATGACTGTCGCCAGACGTCCTTTGGTTTCTTCCGATTTTGCCAGGTTCCACGGCATGGTTTCGTCGATGTATTTGTTCGTGCGGCCCACCAGTTCCCAGATGTGGGCAAGCGCATTGGAGAAACGCATTTCTTCCATATGCTCCTCGACCAGCGCCTTCGTTTTCATCGCGAGGCTGATCAGGCTGTCATCCGGTTCACCAGCATCTTGCGGAGCTGGAACTACGCCTTCGAAGTATTTCTCGATCATGGTAGCGGTGCGGCTGAGCAAGTTGCCGATATCGTTTGCCAGATCGTAGTTCAGGCGCTGTACGAACGATTCCGGTGTGAAAATGCCGTCCTGCCCGAAGTTGATTTCACGCAACAGGAAGTAGCGAACGCCATCGGAGCCGTAACGGTCAATCAGCAGCTTGGGATCGATAACATTTCCTTTCGACTTGGACATTTTTCCATCCGGCATCAACAGCCAGCCATGACCGAAAATTTGTTTCGGCAGCGGAACATCGAGCGCCATCAGCAAAATCGGCCAGTAGATCGTATGGAAGCGCAAAATGTCTTTTCCGACCATATGGACGTTGGCAGGCCAGAAACGGCGATATTTGCTGTCGTCGTCAGACAAGTAGCCAAGAGCAGAAATGTAGTTGGTCAACGCGTCAATCCAGACGTAAATCACATGTTCAGGATCGCTCGGCACTTTAATTCCCCAGTCAAATGTGCTGCGGGATACGGACAAGTCCTGGAGTCCAGGCTTCAGGAAGTTGTTGATCATCTCGTTGCGGCGACTCTCCGGTTGAATGAAGTCAGGGTTCGCTTCAATGTGCGCGAGCAGTCTGTCCTGATACTTCGACATGCGGAAGAAGTAGTTTTTCTCCTTGACCTTCTTCACTTCGCGGCCGCAATCCGGACAAATGTAACCCTTGTCGGTTTTACATTGGGTTTCTGTCCAGAACGCCTCGTCTGGTACGCAATAGTAGCCTTCGTACTCGCCGAGGTAAATATCGCCTTGGTCAAGCAGACGCTGGAACACTTTTTGCACGACTTCTTTGTGGCGCGGCTGTGTCGTACGGATGAAATCATCGTACGAGATGTCGAGCTTCTGCCACAGGTCGCGAATCCAGTCTACGACAGGATCGATAAATTCCAATGGCTGCTTGCCATCTTCGGCCGCGCGCTCCTGTAGCTTTTGACCGTGCTCGTCCGTACCTGTTAGGTAGTAGACGTCGTAGCCGCGCAAACGTTTGTAGCGCGCCAGTGCATCGCAAGCAATTGTCGTGTAGGCATTTCCGATGTGCAGCTTATTGCTTGGATAATAAATCGGTGTGGTGATGTAGTATGTTGGTTTCATGCAACCTAGCCCCTCCTAATAACATGTAGAAAAATAGAAAAGCCCACCCCAAAAAATTGGGGCGAGCTCTAACTCGCGGTACCACCCAAATGCTCCGTCTCCCTCGCGGAAAACGGACTTGGTGAGTCCAAAACAGACTCTACCCTTAACGCGGGTCAACGTCACAGACTACTGGACACGACGGTTTGGTCGCGGCTGTTCATCTGCAAGACTCTGGGTCCATGTTCGGCTTGCTCGCTTATACCGGTTTTCAGCTACCCCGGCTCTCTGGAATAAGGAGGATCGGCTTACTCTTCCCATCATGGTCGTTTGCTTTTGCTGTGCATTCCCTCATTTATCCTCTATTGTACACGACCGACCTGTTTTGTAAACATCCAGCCAGCACCATCTTTCCCGAATTATTTTCAAATGTAAGGAAAAGGGAAAGCAGAGAGAAGTAGGCTTTTTTGTCGAATAGGCGCGGTTTCATTCGACATAAAGTGACTGTTTCGACATGCATTAATCCCAGTAAATTTTATCCATAAAAATTTCCATACACTTTCCAGTTTCCTACAAAACGCTGATATATCAACTTTCTTATTTTCAAAAAACACTTTGGTTTTCAAAGATTTGTCAAAATCATGTTGACACCTTTGGGAATCGCTGGTATGATAATCCCAACAGAAAATGTCGAATATTGACGATTAATGATGAGCGTTTAACAATAGCATCGACATATGAATTTTTAGGAGGAGAATTTACAATGATGAAATCAACGGGGATTGTTCGTAAAGTAGATGAATTGGGTCGTGTCGTTATTCCAATCGAATTGCGCCGCACACTCGGTATTGCCGAAAAAGACGCTTTGGAAATTTACGTAGATGGTGAGCGCATCATCCTGAAAAAATACGAGCCTGCTTGCATCTTCTGTGGAAACGCTGATAAAGTATCTCATTTTAAAGGTAAAATCGTTTGCCAAGATTGCCTGACTGAGATGCCAGTTGTAAAACGCTAATTTTTGATAAAAAACCGATTTACATACAAATAGCCTTCGCACAGGGACAAGCTATGCGAAGGCTATTTGTGTTTTCTGAGCAAAAGAAAAAAGCCGACCTGCTAAGGCCAGCTCCTTATTCCGCTTCCTGATCGCGATGGTACTCGTTGTAAACGTCCCGTTTGGGCAAGCCGCGGTCATCAGCCGCCTGCTTGATGGCTTCTTTTTTGCTCAGGCCCTGCTCACAGTAATGGTCGACATGCCCAACGACGCTCATTTGCTGCCACCAGTCAACAGCTTCCTCTGTTTCGACAGCGCCTGTGTAGCCTTCGACAATGACGCAAAATTCCCCGCGCACTTCCCCGCTGTCCAGCCATTCCAGCAGTTCGTCAAAAGTGCCGCGAACAAACTCTTCGTAGCGCTTGGTCAGCTCCCGAGCCAAAACAGCCCGGCGATTTCCCCACGCTTCCTGCATCGCGGCAATCGTCTTTGCAATCCGATGCGGAGCTTCGTAAAAAATCAACGTCTCCGGATAACGCTTGAGCCGTTCCAGCTCCTCGCGCCGCTCCTTGTTTTCCCGCCCGATGAATCCGCAAAAAACAAAACGGTCTGTAGGCAGTCCCGAAGCAATCAAAGCTGTCAGTGCGGCATTGGCACCTGGCACCGGAACGACAGGATACCCGGCGGCGACTGCATCGCGCACAAGGTCTGCCCCCGGATCGGAGATAGCCGGCAGTCCGGCGTCGCTCACCAAGGCAATTCGCTTTCCTTCTGCCAACCATTGCAACAGCCCTTGACCGCTTGCTTCCTTATTATGCTCGTGATAGCTCACTGTGCGCTTCTCGATCTGAAAATGGTTCAGCAGCTTCCTTGTTTGCCGCGTATCTTCACAGGCAATCACATCGACCGCGCGCAGTGTTTCCAAGCACCGGACCGTGATGTCATCGAGGTTGCCAATTGGCGTAGCCACCAAATACAGGACACCTGTTTCCTCCTGCGCAAAGCTGCGCTGTATATTCATTGCGGCGTCCCTCCAATCAAGTCTTCTTTTTGCTTGCGATTCAGCCGTTTGATCGCTTCCTCCCGCTTCAAGCCCCATGAACGGTCAGGCCCCTCTTCCCAAAAGACAAGCGCCAACGGCCCGCGTCCTCTGGTATACTTCGCGCCCTTTCCCTCCTGGTGCTTCGCCAGTCGGCGCAGCAGCTCCGTCGTATAGCCGGTATACAAGGAACCGTCTGCGCAGGAAAGCATGTAGACAAAGTGGCTCTTATGCGAGGGAATCTCTTCTGCCAAAATAAATTTCCTGAAGTTCCTCACAGTATTCCTCACCATTCTCATAGACAATCAATGGCGGTTGAATCCTCAGCTCCGGCTTTCCGCCCCGCATTCCCTCAATTAGTACCATATTCGGCTCCGCATCCCTGCGCGGATAAACCAGACGCATCCGCTTCGGCTCGATTCCGTATTGACGCATCAAGGAAATGATATCAATCAGTCGCGTCGAACGATGGACGAGTGCGAGCTTGCCGCCGTTTTTCAACAGCTGGCTGCCGACCCGGATGACATCTTCCAACGACAGCAAGATCTCATGACGGGCGATCGCAAAGTGCTCGCTGGTGTTTTTCTCGCCACTCGTCGCAGGCATATATGGCGGATTGCACGTAATCAGATCGAATTTGCCGTGACCGTAATGGGCAACAGCCTCTTTGACGTCTCCATGGTGCATCTCGATCCGTTCTGTAAGCCCGTTCAATTGTACGTTTCGACTCGCCATGTCGTACAAGCGCGGCTGAATTTCGATTCCATCAAAATGAGCTTCCGGCGTCCTTGTCGTCATGATCAACGGAATCGCCCCGTTGCCCGTACACATATCAAGCACCCTGCCGCGCTTTGGCACCGATGCAAACCGCGCAAGCAGCACAGCATCCATGGAAAAACAGAACACCTCGTGGCTCTGGATGATTTTCATTTCGTGTGTCAATAAATCGTCAATGCGCTCCGCATCGTAGAGCGGCACGTTGGTGACAGGTTCCATCCTTTATTTCCTACTCCTTTTTGTCCTTGTCTTGGAAAAAGCGACCTGACACGTGGCACAGGTCGCTTTCTCCATACGGTGATCGCTCGTCACCTTTATTTTTGAGGGCCGCCGCTCAAAAACGAGAGACAGAACAGGCAATCCCCTTCTTTACGCAAACTGCCGAAATGCACATTGCAGATATGAAACCCTTCCGCATACAGACGAGCAAGGTTGTCATACCCTTCCCCGACCACGGCCTTTTTGGCTTTCTCCTTGGCAACAATGCTTGTTCCTTTTTGTTTTGCCTGGGAGCCAGTCTTTTTCTTGTCCAGTCGGTTGCGAAGATGCTGGTTTTCAACGAGTAATTGGGCATTTTCCTCCATCAAAACAACGATGACGTCTTTCAACTCACCGATCTCTTTGTACAGGTCCCCAATTCGTTCTTCAATGCTCGCCATCTTGACGAAGATTTCCCGTTTGTCCACTAGCTCACCTCTCCCCTACCCCCACACTTTATTCATAGGTGGGGAGCCCTATCGCAATCTCATCCAATCCAAATTCCGTGATGCGTTTGTCGATCGAAAGCTCCACCTGAACGGACTGATCCAGTACGTTAACAGAAACGACTCGTCCATTTCCCATCGGGGTAGTGACCACCTTGCCGACATCCGGCATTTCATCACGCGTGCTTTCGTAGTTGTCATTCTCGTATTTTAAACAGCACATCAAACGGCCGCACAGACCGGAGATTTTTGCTGGATTCAACGAAAGGTTTTGATCCTTGGCCATTTTGATCGAAACTGGCTCGAAATCGCCGAGGAATGTCGAACAGCACAGCAGCCTGCCACAGGGACCAATGCCGCCAAGCATTTTTGCTTCGTCGCGCACGCCAATCTGACGCAGTTCAATGCGGGTGCGAAACACGGAAGCGAGGTCTTTTACCAGCTCGCGGAAATCAACCCTGCCGTCAGCGGTAAAATAAAAAATGATCTTGTTGCGGTCAAATGTGTATTCCACATCGACCAGCTTCATATCGAGCTTGTGCTCCTTGATCTTCGTCTGGCACACGGAAAAGGCGTTTTTCGCAGCTTGCTTGTTTTCATCAACCTGCTTAGCGTCTTTATCGTCAGCCATGCGAATGACCTTTTTCAACGGCAGCACCACATCGGACTCAGCGACTTCCTTTTTGCCGATGACGACCTTGCCATATTCGACCCCTCTCGCCGTTTCGACGATTACAGTGCAATCTTTCTCTATCGGCAGTCGGTCAGGGTCGAAGTAATATATTTTGCCCGCTTTTTTAAAACGGACCCCAACAACCTCATACAAGGGTTATCCCTCCTGGAATTGAAGAACCAACCGCTCAAGAGCCAACTGTGCGTTGGCGTTTCGCTCTATCCGATTTTTCGTATCCATGACCAAATCTATCCCGTGCAAGAGCTCAGCTTTTGTCCATACCAGTGCTTGTCCTTGCAGCACATCCTGTTGGTCGCTGTTAATGAGATGGGCATGCCTGCCTACTTGCACATACAGGATATCGCGCAGCCAAAGGATGAGCAAATCTAAAAAGAGGGGTAGTTCCTCTTTGATTTTGTCGCTCTTTTGCAACATATCATGGATGGTGAAGAGCGCAGACGAATTACGCTGTTTGCACTCATGGCTCAATTGTATCACTAGATTTCTTAGCTGTGCAAACGATTCTGATTGGCTGAGTGCCTTGGCCTCTTCCACATTTGTCGTAATGTGGGAGGCAATCTGCGCCATCCCGGCAGAAATGCCGTCTGACCGCAGCTGTGCCGCAATGGCTTCGGCAGAAAGTGGAGAGAATTGCACGATTTGGCACCGGGATAAAATCGTCGGGAGGATCGAGTGGCTATGTTCCGTCAGAAGCAAGGCCAGTACACCAGCGGGCGGTTCCTCCAAAAACTTCAGCAGGCTGTTGGAAGCTTGCGTCGTCATTTTGTCGACGTGTTCGATGATGTACACCTTGTGCTTGGACTCTACCGCGCGCATGGCCATTTCTTTTTGCAGCGCGCGAATCTGGTCGATTTTAATAGAAGCTCCATCAGGTGTAATAAACAGGACGTCGGGGTGGTTTCCCCCTTCAATCCGCCTGCATGTAAGACAGGCCCCGCAGGCGTCCGCTTCCCTTTCCGGACAAAAAAGGGACTTCGCCAGATGCAGGGCCATCTGCTTTTTACCCGCTCCTTTGGGACCAGCCAATAAATAGGCGTGTGCCAATCTGTTGTTGAGCAGGCTATGATACAGCAGCTCGGAAGCTCTCGGCTGCTGGGAAAAACGGGTCCATGTCATAATGGTTTCACACCCACTAAAAATACAAGTTGATCAGCATGCCGCGGATTTCGCCAATCCGGGCCAACAAATCAATCGTCGGCGCCTGGTCGCTCAAAAGCTCATCTGTCAGACGCAAAAGCTCCTCATCGACCTGCTTGACGATTTTGTACAGCCTGCTGCGGCCTCGCCGATTGATTCCTCGTCTGTCATCCAGGGCAACCCCGTATTTGACGGCTTCCTCCATGAATTGCTTGACGAGGTTTTTATATGCATAAAAATCGCGAACAGAGCGCGATCTGGCAAGAACTTGCCCCATCCTGTCGATGTCGCCGAGCAGCCGATTGATCAGCTCCTGGGACATGCGCTCGTCTTCTCCTTGCACCATCGTGCCAAAATTCAGCTTTTCGAGCTGAGGATTTCTACGTGAATCTGCCGTTTTTATCATGTCCAGCTTAGGTCTAAGCCCATCGCCGATTTTCATCTCGCCACCCCACAGGCCCGATCAGTAGGGGATAAACCCCCCGTTACATCAAGTATAAACGAAAGCGGCGAAAAAAGAGAGCATGAACTAACCTGCAGATGAGAATGAGGATGCTCTTCACTTTTGCGCATCATATGTCAAAAAGAGTGGAACTCTCCTACATCCAGTACAAACACGGCGGCTCCGCCTACCTGTACCTCCAGCGGGTAAGGCATGAACGAATCCACTGCATTGCTGAGAGGGGAAACAGGAGTGACCATTTGCTTGCGGGATTTGCAGTTGTGTGCAATGATGTCGATTACTTCCGGCACGCTTTCGTCAGACGTACCGATCAAAAACGTTGTGTTGCCAGCTCGCAAAAAACTGCCGGTACTGGCGAGCTTCGTCGCGCGAAACCCTTTCTTTACCAGTTGTTGAGACAGACGACCACTATCTTTGTCCTGGACGACCGCAACTACCATTTTCATCGGCTATCACCCTTTCCGCAAGAATTATCCCGCACGTGCTTTATTGTATGAAAATCATGTAGGCTTGGTACGCTATTTCGCCTAAACATATTATACAGTATGTACCTGTACATGCGGTACTGCGAACCTTACAATCTGTCCAGCAATACGCGCAATGCCGATTCGTACACCTGCTCCATCGGCTGCTCGGCATCAATAACGACGAAGCGATCGGGGTCTTTTTCCATGACAAGCTGATACCCTTCTCTTACCAGCTGGTGGAAGCGGATCCCTTCCAGATCGAGCCGATTGACTTCTCTGCCGCGCGCCTTGTTGATTCTCGCCAGTCCAACCTCGGGACGTATATCGAAAAACAGCGTCAGTTCCGGCATGCAGTCACCGACGGCGAAGCGGTTGATCTCATAGACTGCCTCTATGCCAAGCCCTCTTGCATGGCCTTGATAAGCAAGACTGCTGTCGATAAAGCGATCGCAAAGTACGAGCTTGCCGGCTTGCAAGGCAGGCAACACTTTTTCAGCCAAATGCTGGCGTCTCGCTGCGGCGTACAGCAATGCTTCCGTTCTCTCGTCCATTTGCGTATGAGCCGGATTCAGGATGATCTCCCGAATTTTTTCCGCAATATCGATACCGCCCGGCTCGCGTGTCAACAGCACATCCACGCCACGCGCCTGCAATTCCTCGTACAGCTTGGCGATGACAGTCGATTTGCCCGCCCCTTCGCCACCTTCGACAGTAATAAAACGGCCTTTTGTTCCTGTTGTCACTTGCATGCTCCTTCCGCACCTGTTGTAGCAGGCCACTTGCTTCCTATCTGTAACTAACGCAACACCTGGATGGTATGCAAACGATCGTCCTGCACCCCGTGAAAGCGAGTGCGCCCCCGCCGCAACTCGGCGAGCATTTCCAATCCTTCCTCATCCATTCGCTCACCCGGAACGAGTACCGGAATACCTGGAGGATAAGGAATGACCATCTCGGCCACGATTCGTCCCGTTGCCTGTTCGAGCGGAATCGTCTCCCGCGGACGGTCAACCGCTTCGTGCATCGGCACAGCCTGCTTGCGCAAATAGTGCGAGGAGACAACGCCGTGCAAAAGAATCCGCTCCGCTTCCGCTTCGACCTGGGGCGAGAGCGATTCCAGCAATCGGGCCAAGGCTTCCAAGTCTTTATGAGTCGTTCCTGCCGATGCTGCCAGCAGTACGTGAGAATCATCAGCCAACTCAGGAAAGATTCCATGTCTTTCCATTAATTCCTGCAACGCAAATCCGCTCGTCTGTCCCGTGCGCAAGTGCAAAAACAGCTTCAAAGGATCAAACGTCGTATATACGCAGTTCGCGGAAAGCTGCGGCCATTCCAGCCATTCCAGCTTGCCTGTTCTCTCCCGGAGCTTGTCCAGTAGCGGCAGCAGTCGCTCCCATTCTTCACAGGCTTCAAGCGCCAGATGACGCCGGGCCAGATCGAGCGAAGCCATCAATATGTACGAAGGGCTGGACGACTGGAGCATGGCTAGATGCCGATACAATCGTTCCCTGTCTATTCGCCCGCCTTGCAGATGCAGCATGGAGGACATCGTCATGGCCGAAGCCATTTTATGTGTGGATTGTACGGCAGCGTCCGCACCCGACTGCATCGCCGAGCGAGGAAAAGCCGGATGAAAGCCAAAGTGGGCACCATGCGCCTCGTCAATCAAAAGCGGAATGTCATGCCGATGCACCGTAGCCGCCATTTTCGCCAAGTCGATGCCCATGCCGTAATAGGTCGGATTCGTCAAAAAGACTGCCTTGGCATCCGGATGTGTCTGTAGGGCACGCTCGACATCCTCGCGCCTGACCCCGGCGGCAACACCTGTTGCCAAATCCACGGCAGGCACCAGAAAAATCGGCTCCGCTCTGGCCATGATGATCCCGTGATAAACCGATTTATGGCAATTCCGCTGCACGAGAATTTTGTCACCCGGTCGGCATACCGTCATGATCAGGGCAAGATTCCCGACTGTGCTGCCGCCAATCAAAAACTTCGTCTCTTCCGCACCGAAAGCTTCCGCAGCCAAAGACTGTGCTTCCGCAATCACGCCTTGAGGCTGGTGCAAATCATCGGTCCCGCTAATTTCAGTCAAATCAAGCTCCAATACGGATTGAAAACGATGTTTGGCGTGGCTGTCAAAGCTGTGGCCCATTTTGTGCCCAGGCACATGAAACGGATGCGGGCGATGCTTGGCGTGCCGTTCCAGCTGTTCATACAGGGGCGCACGCTTTTGTCGCTCCCGAAATTCAGCATCTCTCATAAGCACGCGCGACTCACGTCCTTTGTCATGAATATTACCCATTATTTTAGCATGATTTGACATGAGGAAAACGGAAATTCGCCAAGCTTTTTGGCAAATGAAAAAAGACACCGGGGATGCCGATGCCTTTTTCCGTCACGCATCTTTTCGCAGCCAAATTCGTCTCATCTGGTGGATAAAGAACGGATACTTTTCGTCCTGGACGTCGGTATTTACCATTTCCTGTTCGCATTTTTGACAAATAAACTGCTCACAAATGGCGATCCCGTCGTTCTGCTCCTGTTCACAGACGATACATCGCTGAGCAACTTTTTCCATAGTGCAAACGCCTGCCCTTTTCCTCAATCTACCAACCATTATACCCCATTATAATCCGCATCATTCCCAAACGTTCGTCTTTTCGCCGATTGCTCGGTAACCTTTGAAAAAAAGCTGGGCTTCCTGGGTTGGAAAACAGGATGCCGCGTCCACGACCAACGACTGGCGCATCACCTTCGCCACTTCTTGCAGGGAAAGCTCGTCCACAATACCGAGCCTGTCTCCGATCACCAGCAAATCGGCATCCTGCAATACGGCGTTCCACGAATCGCCGTGCAGCCAGTCGGGGTGTACCTCGTTCGGATATTGCCCGTCCGCTCCGGTGTAGACAGCTACGTCCATTTTCGCCAGCCAGCCTTGGGGCATCTTGTCCCACAAAGCGTTTGAACCGATCAGCGCTACTCGCCTGACCTTCGCCTTTTCCAGTACAAGCTGGCACTCCCGCTCAAGCCATTTGCAAACATGCGAGCGATCCCGACGCTCCGCAAAAAGCCAGCCTTGCCCGATCCGCGTATCCAAACCTAAAGCTCGCGACACTTGCCTGAGCGAGACTTGCCGGGTATCGCACCACTCGCCCAGCTCCCAATAAAAGCGTTCTTTCCACGCCAAATAACGCGGCAGCTGACGAATCGCTTCATCTACTTCCCGGCGGCCGCAAATCATGGACACTTTGCCGTATTCGGCAAGCAGTCGGCAAACCAGGCGCATATGCTTGCCGGACGGATTTCCCCCGATCAAAGCGCGCTCGTTGCCCGACCACAATGCCAAGCGGATTACTTCCCATTTCCTCGCATCATCACCAGCCTCGCTCGACAACGCCAGCTCATCCGCCCAGGCATATGGCGCCTCATCCCCGTATATCACCAACATGTCCGCATCGTTTTGCTGACGCATGCATGTTCTATCCGCTGCCCGCAGCTTGTTGTAATCGTCATGCCCGGTTACAAGAAATCCGTCGACGCCTTCTGGCGGAAGTCCTGTTTGCTCAGATGCCAAATCGATCCCGCATTCGCGCAGAGAACCGCCCAAGCTGCGCACGATTTGTTCGGACGCGGCCCATAACGTCATTCGCTGCTCTCGCACATCTCCTCCCCCGCTTTCTTGGGCAAAAGTCTTATGCCGATTCCATTTCGTTCCTTTTTATCGTTGCCCATAAACCGCAAGTCCATCACATTTTCGCAACAATCGCCGCCAGCCGGACATGCGAAAAAGCCGTCAGTCTTGGCGCGGACCAACGGCTTTTTTTGCATAAGGTGCAACTTTCTCCCGATTGGAGACTGTGCGATAATAGACAAAGAACTGCGAAGGATGTGACTTCTATGAAGGGACAAGCCCAACATACGATCTACAGCTACAAGCTGCTTTACCGATTTCGCTGGGGACTTATCGGCTATTTGCTTCAGCTTTTGCTGATTGGCCTGTCCCTGATCGGCAGCTCCATGCTGTTGCAAGTACCTGTGGCCTCGCTTGTCGTCACATTGGCGATCCTGCCTGTCATACCGATCTGCCATTTGATCATTTTTCGGCTCTACGCCCAGCTGCGCTCGCAAAAACCTCAGACAACCGCTGACATGCTCGTCTCACCATGGTGGGGGGCTGGCTACGTGCTTCCCGTTCCGTTATCTGTTTATCGAGCCAGCGAAAGTACCGTATTGGTCGGCACCGCACTCCTGGCTGCGGGAGCATTCGTCTGGCTGTCGGCGGGCTATGGACTTACGTTGCTCGGCGGCGTGGTCGTCGTATCACTGCCGCGCCTGATCGCCTTGATCGCCTCGTTGCGTCAGCCTGGTTGGAGCCGGGTTAAATACGAGAATCGCGGAGTTGCCTTTTTGAAGACAGACGGTTGATCAATCCGTTCACATGATCCATAGCTTGATGACAATCAGCGCAGCGAGTCCTGGCAGGCGGAGAAATCCGGCGACCAAAGCTGTGACCGGGTTGATCGGAATATGGAAGCTGGCCAGCTCGCCAACCAGATTGGTAAAAAACAAAAGAATGGCACCAATGACGACTTGCATGACGCCAAAACCAATCCACCTGATGGGAGTAGCCACTGACTTGCTTGCCGCTGTCAAAAGCAAAATCCCGACAATAATCAGCGCAATGATCCATCCCGTAGCCATGAACGCCCCCTCCTACGCGTGCTTGCGATGGCGCTCTCGTTTTGCCTGCGCCAGCAAGTACATGTACCGCTTTTCGGTAACGTGCAGATAATAGATGACATCCTCCAGACCGCCATCCGGCTCGCTGATTTCGACAAGATGGCGGGCGTGCTGCCAATCCTCACGAGCCTGATTTACCGCTACATCCAGACTCTCGGCATCCCAGTCGATGACAACCCGTTCTTTTTTTCCCCACCTGCTCACCTGCAAATCCTCCTCAGTTAAAGTAGTACAAAACCCCCATCATGTTATTGACCGCATGCAGCACAACCGCTCCCCAGATGGATTGGTAACGGTGTCGCACAAACCCCAGACCCAATCCGATGACGAACAGAGGCGCAAACAATGCCACATCAATATGCAAAAGGGCGAACCAGAGACTGCTGAGAATAATCCCGGCCACGGCACCTATGCGCCGAACCAGATAAGTCTGAATCACGCCCCGAAACAGAATCTCCTCCGCAATCGGAACCATGATCCCAATGACCACAAGCGATGCCACCGCCGCGAGCATATCCGTATCTTTTGCCGTCACAATCTCTTTTTCGATTTGTTGCTCTCGCTCCGATGACAAGGAAAGCCCAAACCAATCGGCTATCGGATTGGTCACCACCACGTCCAAAAGCAGTGCAATCAATAAAAAAAGCAACAGCAGCAAAACGAGCATCTGCTTGATCCGGACAGGACGACGTACCCCGATTTCCCCTAGCCTGCCGCGAAACCAGAGCGGGATCAGGATCAGCAGAAACAATTGAAAGACAGCCGATTCCAGCGTGCCTGCAACCGTCCCTACTGCAAACAGCGTGTCCTCCAGCACCAACCCGTACACAACCAGCACAATGGTTTGGAATACGTGCATCCACGCCACGATGTGCACCACATCATTGCCTGTCAGCTCGTGATTTCCCCATAACCACAAAGTCTGCTTGCTCTCGCGGGTGAGACTGTACATATAACCGATCGCTCCGACGAGGCTAAGCGCTGCCACTGCGAAGACGACCAATCCCATCCACGCCTCGGGCACGTCTGTAGTAGAAGCAACCCACTTTCCGTCCTCCCCGAGATGAAACCGAATCATGGAAAACTCGGCCGCAAACATCAGCCAATACCCGATGAATAGCATGATCGCCCACGGAGTGGACTTTTGTCGCCCAGCCCAACTCGCAAGCGACAGTCCTGGTCCTGTCAGCATTTCCTCACACTCCTACTTCACTCTATGTCTCGTCCACGAAAAAAAGTCCGTCACTCCTGCGATTTCTTTGCGATGTGCTGCAACTCCTGCGCCTTCGCCTCGGCAACCTCTTTGATGTATTCATTTCGTGTCCGCAAAAAGCGAGTCATGTACGCTTCCAGTACCAACCAATCAAACACCTTTCCCACGATGCCAAAAGGAGAAGAATAGTCGAAAATGTCCAGCATTTTTGTCGAATGTTCCCCGAGCACGACAAACTCATGCGTATGTCGGAAACGTTTAAACGCGCCCTTCACCATCTCATCGACAAAATAGCGCGGTTCTTCCATCTCGGTAATCTTGGCGGTCAAATTTTGCTTGATGCCAAAATGAACGGCTTCCCATGTAACCGACTCTCCCAGCTTGATCAAACCGCTGGTCACTCCGCCAATCGCCTTTTCGCGTGTACGCGCGGTGGACTCCATATGTAAATCAATGCTTCTCGCCGCATCAAAACAAATCTGTTGCGGTGCCTGAATCGTAAACTCCATGCGAATGACGGGCATCCTTGCTCCCCCTCTTGTCTCTTAAACGAAAAAAAAGACAGGCATTTCCCCCGTCTTCTTTTTCGCTCTATAGATCGCGTCTGCCTTCCAACGCTTTGCTCAAGGTCACTTCGTCCGCATACTCCAAATCTCCGCCCACTGGCAAGCCGTGAGCAATGCGCGTCACGCGAATGCCAAACGGTTTGATCAAACGAGATATGTACATGGCGGTCGCTTCCCCTTCGATGTTCGGGTTGGTCGCCAGGATGACTTCCTTCACCTGTTCATCGCCAAGGCGCTTGAGCAGGTCAGGAATGCGGATATCTTCCGGCCCGATCCCGTCCATTGGCGAGATAGCACCGTGCAACACGTGATAGTAGCCTTCGAACTCTTTCGTCTTTTCCATCGCGACGACATCGCGCGGTTCTTGAACCACGCAAATGATCGAGCCATCCCGACGCTTGTCCCGGCAAATATGGCACGGATCAAGGTCGGTAATATTGTTGCAGACGGAGCAGTAATGAAGCTGGCGCTTTGCGTTGACCAACGCTTTTGCCAGATCAAGCACGTCGTCCTCTTTCATGTTCAGTACAAAAAAGGCAAGCCGCCCAGCGGTCTTCGGACCAATGCCGGGCAGTTTCATAAAACCTTCGATCAGCTTGGAAACCGGTTCTGGATAGAACATCGCGTAATTCCTCTTTTCCTGCCCGATTTTAGAACAGGCCCGGGATGTTCATGCCTCCGGTGAATTTGCCCATTTCTTTGCCCATCATTTCGTCTGCCTTGCGCAGCGCGTCGTTTACCGCTGTCAGCACCAGGTCTTGCAGCATTTCCACGTCTTCCGGATCAACCACTTCTGGCTTGATTACGATGTCTCGTACTTGCTTGTGTCCGTCAGCTTTGACGACAACCGCGCCGCCGCCAGCAGAGCCTTCCACGATTCTATCTTTCAAAGCTTCTTGCGTTTTTTGCATTTCTTCCTGCATTTTCTTCACTTGCTTCATCATTTGTTGCATTTGCTGCATGTTTTTCATTGAGGTGTCCTCCCTGTTTTGGTTTTGACTGCTAGTCTTTTACTTCTATAAGTCCTTCACCTACAAGCTTGATCGCCTCTGCCAGAAACGGGTCTTCCTGCTCCCCGCCCGGATCGTCCTTTTGTGCGGTCTGCTGATCGACGCTTTGCCACTCTTCTTCCATGACAGACAACAGTTGCAAAGGTCTTCCCAGCACAGTAGACATGACCCGCTCCACTACACCTTTCAACTCCGGCTCCATCGTTTTATCACAATGGATGGCGCTTGTAAAAGTGACGATAACAGCATCGTTTCCGGCGGCTACAGGCTGACCGTTCACCAGCCACGCCTGATACTGTATTTTGACCTTTTTCAATTCATTTAAAATCTGGCTCCACTGTCCCCGAACCTGTCTGGTCAAGTTTTCATCAAGCGCCTTGGCTACTTCCCTGACGCGATTCATCGACGTCCGTGAACCACCGCCTGCGGCTGCCGCAACCACGCGCCTTGGCTCGCTTTTGCGCGGCTCTTCGGTCTTTTGCTGGCCTGGCAGACTGATTTGCCCTTGCAGTACCTGGCTCAGCCTCTCCTCCAGAGCGTTCAGACGGGCAGCCATAGCTGTCCATTCCTCACTGCTTGCTGCCGCTGCTCCACCACCGCCTGCTGTAGTCTGGGTGTTTGGAGAGCTTGCAGCGCTTGACTGGCACATTTTCACCAGTGTCAGCTCCACCAGCACTCTCGCATACGTCGACCATTTCAACTGGGAAAGCGACTGGTTGCACGTCTCGATCGCGGCATACAAAGCCGGCAAGGAGTAAAGCTTGGCGACCTCCTGGAACTGGTCGTCAATCATGGTGCGTTCCACGATCTCCTCCAGTTGAGGGGCTGTCTTCAACAGCAGCATGTCGCGGTAGTAGTAGAGAAAATCGTGCAGGAACTGCTCAGGGTCTTTTCCCTGAACCATTACCCGATCAAATTGCTCCATCACTTGTGCCACATCGTTTTCGGCGATATGTCTTGCCAGGACGGAAAAATACGATTGGGCGACCGTACCCGTGATCTGCATAATATCGCTGGCACGAACCTCATCCTTGCTGTAGCTGATTGCCTGATCCAGCAAGCTCAGCGCATCGCGCGCCCCGCCCTCCGCCATTTTGGCAACCAGTTGAAGCGCCTGCTCCTCGACCTGGACTCCCTGCGACTGGCAAATCCGCTGAAGCAGATCGACCATCACTTTTAACGGAATCCGGTGAAAATCGAAGCGTTGGCAACGCGATATAATCGTCGCGGGCAGCTTGTGCGGCTCTGTCGTCGCCAAAATAAAGATGACGTGGGAAGGCGGCTCCTCAAGCGTTTTCAACAGGGCATTGAATGCCTCTGTCGTCAGCATATGCACCTCGTCAATGATGTACACCTTGTACCTGACATCGCTCGGAGCAAACTTCACCTTATCTCGAATGTCCCGGATTTCCTCAACCCCGCGGTTGGAAGCGGCGTCGATCTCCAGTACATCAGTTACAGAACCATTGGATATCGCTTTGCATGTATCGCATTGATTGCATGGTTCGCCGTCGATTGGCTGCTCGCAGTTCACTGCCTTGGCCATAATCTTGGCTGCACTTGTCTTTCCCGTACCTCGGGGACCGTTGAACAAATAAGCATGAGAAAGCCTATTTTCGCGTAACGCATTACGCAAGGTTATCGTCACATGTTCTTGTCCGACTACATCCTGAAACGTCTGCGGCCGGTATACGCGGTATAGCGCGGTATAAGCCATGTTCGTGTGACACTCCCCATCTGCACAGTCCTCTTCCATATCCTATTCATTATACACGATTGACACCGTTCGTACAAAGAAAACGCCCCGTTCACAAGTGCGCGGGACGCTTCATCCAAACCGGGACAGCTACAGGTACGGCAGCATGATATGAAAGGTCGTTCCGTACCCTTTCGACGATACGCGAATTTGACCGCCGATGTCGTGAATGATCTTTTGACAGACGGACAAGCCAAGCCCTGTCCCTTCTTCCTTCGTCGTAAAAAACGGATCGAAAATTTTGTCGATGATGTAGAGTGGAACACCGGGGCCTGTGTCGTGGATATCGATGCTCATCTTGTCTCCATCCTGGTCAAGATGATGGGAAATTTGCAGCGTTCCCTGCTCTCCCATCGCCTCAATGCCATTTTTGCAAATGTTGATAAACACTTGCTTGAGCAGCTCCGTATCGCCTACAACCATCGGCAGCTTTCCGCGCGAAGGGAAGCGTACGTCAATCCCGTACAAAATCGCCTGTGACTCCACGATTGGCATGATTTCTTCAAAAACCGTATTGAGGTCAACCATCGCGTACTGTATATCGCGCGGCTTGCTCAGGAGCAAAAACTCGCTGACCAAGGAATTGATGCGATTGATTTCCGTCAGCATGATTTCGGTATACGTCTTTTCCCGATCCATCCCGCTGTCGGTGAATGATTTGAGGAACATCTGCAAAAATCCTTTGATCGAGGTCAACGGATTGCGGATTTCGTGAGCAGTGCCCGCCGCAATTTGACCGATCATCGCCAATCGCTCATTCCGTTCGATTTTTTGCTCAAACGAGCGCAGATTGGTAATATCCTTGAACAAAATGAATGCGCCGACTGTTTTTCCCGACTCGTCCTGCAGCGTATTGGCATCGACGATCAACTCGAAGCGCTGATTGTCATTCGTCCAGGAAGTCGCGACATTTTGCAGCTTCACGCCTTCCAACAGCTCTTTTTTGATCAGCCGATGCGGCTCGGGAATCCCGCTGAATACGTGATCGACGTGTTTGTTGATGACATTGAGCCGCTCCATTCCCAAAAGCTTGCAGGCAGTCTGGCTGGCCTCGATAATGCGCGAATGTTCATCCAGAATAAACAGACCCAAACTGGTATCGTAGGTCAGCTTGGTCAAAAGGCGCTGAGACAAGACCTGGTCGGTTTCTTTAGCCAATTGGTAAAAATGAACCAAATACAAGGGATTCTCTGCTTGCTGTACCAGTATCATCACAGGCGTCTTCCTGCTTTTCCCCTGTTGATCACGCCACTCTACTTCGACATTTGCTCCCGACTCTTCTTCTCTTTGCAAAAGCTCTTCGTACAGTTGTTCCATCGAGCCTTGATAAGGGAGAATAGTGGAGATGGGTTGCTTGATCAGTTGATCGCGTGAATATCCGGTTACACGAAGCAGTTGTTCGTTTACTTCCACGATACTACCCGATTGATTCACCAATAAAACGGCAGTAGGCAGTTGATGCATGAACCGCTGCAATCGTCCGGACGAGCCAACGAGATGTAACGAAAAAGGTGCACTCACAGCTTGTCCCTCCTGGCCTATGACGTACTTCATGAGCAAAGAAACCCATGGCATTTCTCAACTATTATGAAACTTCGTGAAAAAGTGCTCAAAACCTGCCCTTTTAGGCACTTATGAGCAGAGAAATGTTTCGCTAGTTATCGTCAAATTACAACAAAAAATATATCGATCGGCAAATTAGAAATCGCGGACAAACTAAAAATAGCATGCTTCCCGAAGGAAACATGCTATTGATCGTTCAAATAGATACCGTGCACCTATCTTCGATAATTCTCATCCAAGCGTTACTTATGGTAGCAGCTCAGAGCAGGCTACCCTGCGGCACACGCGATGATCCACTTATGGCTGCTTCCTTCCGGACCTGACCAGGTTCATGGGTTCGCGTTGCACAGGACCCGCTCCTCAACACCGCCGCCATAAGGCAGCCTCACATAAGAAAACCTAGGATAGGAATTCAACCCTGCTATTGCGGATTGCAGGTTACAGGGCACCGCAACCTCCCCGTCTAGCACGGTACGATAAGAATACCAAAGATAATGGCTGATAGCAAGCTGCAAACCTATCCAATACTGGTAGCTGTCTTTTCTTTGACAAGAATGACACAACTGTCCTTTGATTGTGTCACTTGAATCGCTCCACTCAAATACGCTTCTTGAAAAATAGCAACGATTGCCGGGTCAAACTGCGTACCTTTGCAGCGTATGATTTCCTCGTACGCCTCTTTGCCGGACATGGCATTTCGGTAAGAGCGCGTAGAGGTCATGGCATCAAACGTATCTGCAACGGCCAGTATCCGTCCGATCAACGGGATCTCTTCACCCTGGAGCTGGTGCGGATAGCCCTTCCCGTCCCACCGCTCATGATGATGCCGCACGCCCGGACTGACATGGGACAGGCTTTCAATCTGCTCCACGATGTCGGCCCCGATCGAAGGGTGCCTTTTCATAAACTCGTATTCATCGAAAGTCAGCTTTCCATTTTTCAGCAACACATGGTCAGGAATCGCCACTTTGCCAATGTCGTGCATCAGGCCCGCATAGCGCAGGTCATCACGGGTAAATTCCAGTTGTTCTTTTTCCGTCATGTGATCATACATGATTAGGGCGTAATGGGTCACTCGCTCCGTGTGGCCGGCTGTGTACGGGTCCTTCATTTCGACCGCCAGATAAAAGCTGCGCACAATCTGATCCAGTCCCTTTTGGGAATATTCCCGCTCCCTTTCGATCAAAGACTGCATTTGTTCTGCCATCATGTTGAACTTTTTCTCCAGGAACGTGATTTCCTGCATGCCCTCAATCGGTACGCGTATGGAAAAATCCCCTTTTACCAAAGCGTCAGTGGCATCAACCAACGTGTAGATCGGCTTGGCAATCCACCGGGAAATGCGGTGAGCCACATAGCCGGAGAAGATGACGACGAGACAAATCGTGCACCATAAAATAAACTTCATCCGGTCCAGCCGATTGGCGATATCCTGGCCCGGCAACCATTCCAGATAGGTGATCCCGCTCGCCGCAGAAGTCTGATGGTACGCATAGACACTCTCGCTGTTGATTGTGGCGGCAAACACCGTTTCCTCCTCGAAACCGAGTAAGTGCTTGTTCAGAATCTCCTGGTCAGGAGTAGCGGATACGTTCATCCCGATCCGATCCGCATCCGGGTGAATCAGGATTTTTCCGGAAGGCATGACCACCATCAGATTGTTGTACTTGGGGAGCGAGCTTTTGTTCAACCAGTTAGCCAGTGCGTCCAGCTTTAGCTCCACCAGCAAAAGACCTGACGATTGCTTGGTTTCATCCTCAACTCGCTGCGAAAAATATAACGCTTTCGGATTGCCTTTTTCATCGGAACGGTTAAGCAGCCAGATTTGGCCCTCGCCTTTTCCCCACGGCTCTTTTTGCAGCGATATCGGCCGTTCCTTTTCGTCCCAACCCGCTTCTTTTCGCAACGATATCACTTGCGAATCATCGCGCAAAAAATGAACGTTGCCGATCAGGTCGCGGAAGTAAGTAAAATGATCAAAAGCATCGCGTATCTTGCTTTGATGAGCTGTCCACTCGCTTTTGGCGAGAGGGTCCAACCGATTCTCCAGAGACTTGGGCATTGTCATTCGCAAGACCGGGTCGTTTGCCAACTGATTCGTATCGTGTTGGATCGTTTGAAACAAAGTATTCAGCCGCCTGTCAACGGAATCAAGATGCCCCCCAATGCTCGTCTCATACTGCTCTAGAACGGCCTTTTGCGCCTCCTGATAAAACAGGAAGCAGATGAGCAGGATGGGGAACAGACTCAGCAATAAAAAGGTCGCAAACAATCGGTCTTTCAACTTCAACAACACAAGCCTCCCCCCTTTTCCTCTGGTTGATCGCGCTCGTCAAAGCTATACCTTCTGCTGTTGGGTATGCTTATTTCGTGTCCTTTTCCCTATTACCGCGCTAGGACCAATGGTAAACCTTATTTTGGGGTTTTTGCCGCTTTTCTTTACACTGGACAAATGGACAAAGTCGTCCTGCACATATTATCCTAGCTAAGGGTCATTTACTTATATGTAAGGAGATACATGAATGAAATATATCCTTCTCGTATTTTTAGGAGCGTGCAGCTACGGGATTTTGTCGACGATTGTCAAGCTTGCCTACGGGCAGGGGTACTCGCCAGCAGAGGTCATCGGCGGACAAATGTTCTTCGGGCTTGTGCTCACCTGGATACCTGCTCTCTTTTTCTTGCGGACAAAACCGGGGAAAAAACAACTGCTGCTTTTAGTCAGCGTCGGTCTGGCTATCGGTTCGACGGGGATTTTGTACTACAATGCCCTCCGGTTCATTCCGGCGTCCATCGCCATCGTCTTGTTGTTCCAGTTCACCTGGATGGGGGTCTTGGCCGAGGCGATCATGACGAAACAGATGCCCGACAAACCTACGCTGCTCTCGCTCGTGCTGCTCCTGTTCGGCACATTGCTTGCCGGCGGAATTTTTGAAACAGACGGAATCGCCCAGTTTCATATCGCGGGTGTCGTGCTTGGCCTGCTGTCTGCCGTCTCTTACACCATGTTTTTGCTGTTTAGCGGCAAGGCGGCGATCGGCCTCAATCCTTGGGTGCGCAGCGCGAGCATGTCTACCGGCTCCTTTTTGCTGGCTGGACTGGTTTACACGCCCGTGTTCCTCTGGAACGGCGCACTCTTGGACGGATTGTTCCCTTACGTCTTCCTGCTCGCTTTCTTCGGGATCTTCATTCCGACTGTTTTCTTCAACTTCGGCGTTCCGCATACAGGGCCGGGAATGGCCGCGATTTTGGGAGCTGCCGAGTTGCCGATGGCTGTATTCTCGTCGTTCATCATTCTCGGTGAAACCGTGTCGGCGCTGCAAGTGACAGGTGTGGTCGTCATCCTGCTGGGCATGATCCTCCCGGAATGGTTGCGCCAACGTCACAAGCGCCTGAAGTCTTCGCTCAGCTAAGCATGCCAAAAAACCCATCCTTTGCAGCCTTTTTCTGCAAGTGGATGGGTTTTCTCATTCGTTCCCTTCGCGTTCGACCGTCAGCGAGCGCGCGCTTGAAGCCTCGCTCTTTTGCCTTTTCCAAAGCGTATACCCGTAATAGCTGATGGCAGCCAGTATGACCAGTCCCACTGCGGTGACGACCATCGTCTGGTTGAACATCCCGACAAATGCATTGAGATTCTCCACATTGTTGCCCATCAAATTCCCGGCAAAAAACAGAACCAGTGTCCAGACAAGCCCGGTCGTGTAGGAAAACAGCGCGTAGCGGCGAAACGTCATCTTGCCAATGCCGACCAAATACGGAACCACATGTCGGACGACCGGCAAAAAGTAGCTGATGCACAAGGCGTAGCTGCCATAACGGTCGAGCAGCGCCTGCGCCCGGTCCACGTACTTGTTCATTCCTTTTTTCTTGCCAATCCAGTTCAATGCCGGAGCACCGAGCCATCTCCCCAGCACATATCCTAGCGACAGCCCGGAAACAACCCCCAGATAAGTCGCGACAAAAGCCGGAAAAACATGCAAAATCCCGAGCGAGGTCAATACTCCCGCAGACAGGACAATCACTTCGTCAGGAATCGGCATACCGACAATTCCTAGCCAGAGCATGAAAAAAAGAGCAAAATACCCAAACTGACCAACTGATTCAGTCAGCATATCCACGATCATCACGTTATCCTCCTATACGGGCAGGCTACCCGCGCTCTTTGCGGCATACATACACAAATGCCGGCGGAAGGTTGAGAGGCACCAGCTTTACTGTCACGTTTTCAAAGACGGTGGACAGCTGCTTCTTCATTTGGAGAGAGTATTGAAAGGCGACAAATACCCCGCCCGGCTTCAGCGCAGCGTAAACCTCTGCCATGATTTGATCGCGCAGCTCCTGCGGGAAGTTGGCAAAAGGCAACCCCGACACGATACAGTCCGCTTTGCCCAAGCCGGCATCGGCGAGTACACGCGTCAAATCGACGGCATCCTCATGGAAAAGGGCGTTAGGGAAAAGCGTCTCCAGCCTTTGGCGCATCTTGCTCTCTTTTTCAAAGGAAACCAGTGTGGCCTCCGGTCGCTTCATCTGCTCAATCCAGGTCGTAAAAATACCTGTGCCCGCGCCCAGCTCCACAATCGTATTGGCCTGACTCCAATCAATCGGATTCATCATTTGCTTTGCCAACGCTCGGGAGCTAGGTGTGATGCTGCCTACTTGCCCAGGTGACTGTAAAAAGTTGTAGAAGAACATCAACCGATCCTTGATGCTAACCGGATGATGACAATCGATCATCATGTTTCAAACGCTCCCTTCGTTGTATGCTTATCATTCATCATATCCAAAAAACATTTAGAATTATCTTTCCAAAAACGAAAGATTTTCTTAATACTATAACAGTAAACGATTGGAAATCAAAACACCTCCGTCTATAGTCGGAGCAAGAGATCACGCTTTTGATGGTTACGAACAGCTCTGCTTGTGCGTTACAATAGCTTCAACAACATCATTCGTCATACACGACGAGGAGGACTATTCTATGGATTATAGAGGTGTAAAAGCAATTACCCACGCCAGTGCATTCTTCGCACCGTTTTTAGTGCCAATCGTAGTCTGGCTGCTGATGCAAGATCGTGAGGCGAAAAATATGGCTCTCCAAGCCTTGCTGTTCCATCTGTTTATGAGTATTCTCATCAGCATCTCCTGGTTTTTCGTTTTCGTGCTGATCGGAATCCCGTTCCTGATCGTATTTGGCCTGATGGCGCTTTACTACCCGATCAAAGGGATCATCTACTCCTTGCAAGGACGACCGTTCCATTACCCAATTATCGGCTCTATTGTCAGATAAGGACAGCGAGACAGCCGTTTCGCACACAAAAAAAGACCAGCGCGCCCGATCCGGGATGGCTGGTCTTTTCTGCATGCCTGACTCTATTTTGTTAGTTGGACCCAACGGTGAATCGTTGGTTGAGGTGTTGCGGATTTTCGATTTCATCAAGAACGGCAATGGCGTAGTCCGCGTAGCTGACATAGCTTTGTCCGCTTGCATTGACGAGCAAATGATCTTTGCCAAGCTGATAAGTGCCTGTTCTGGCTCCTTCTGGATCAAAGAAAGCGGATGGACTGATAAAGGTCCATTGAATCCCCGTCGTTTCTTGCAAAATGCGCAAGTTTTCTCCCTGGTTTTGCGCTGTTGCCAGGTAGATTCCCGGAAAATCAGGAGTTTCCATGACACGAGTCGTCTTCGCTTCGTCTACGAACAAGCTCCCTGCTCCCCCTACCACAAGCAGACGAGTCGAAGGTGCTCCCTTCATCGCTTCGATCAATACGTTGCCAGCCTCGACGTGCAGGTGTTCTTTTCCGGCAGGAGCGCCAAATGCATTGACTACTGCATCAAAGTCTTTCAAATCGGCTGCTGTCAGAGCGAACACGTCTTTTTCCAGAACAGCTGCTTTCGGTTCGTCGATTTTGGATGCGTCACGAACAACCGCTGTCACCTGATGGCCGCGATCCAACGCTTCCTTCATGATCCATTTTCCTGCTTTGCCGCTTGCGCCTACGATTGCGATTTTCATTGTTCTATTCCCTCCATGTATTTAGATTGAGTCACCAAAACTCGGGTTATGAATGATAGGCCGCCACTTTAGTTGTAACTAAACAAGTTACATCGGTTGCAAAAAAATAATGGCCTGGGCTTGCTCGTCTTGTTGTAATCATTTTAGTTACAACCAAGTCATCTGTCAAGCATGTATTTTTTGTGCAAATGAAAAAGCACCCGCTTTCGCAGATGCTCGTTTCTTTTTTCGTTACTTTTGTTTGGTCGGTCCTTGCCAGGTGACCAGTCCACCCTGAAGGTGCGCCATTTGCGTAAAGCCGTGTTTTTTCAGGATTTTCGCCGCTTGCTTGCTGCGCATCCCGCTGCGGCAGTACAACAAAATATCGTTTTTCGGGGAAACTTCCTTCACCCGGCTGTTCAACTGGGACAGAGGGATGTTGACGGCTGTAGGAATGTGACCCTTCTTGAACTCGTGTGGCTCGCGCACGTCAATCAGCATCACTCTGCTTTTTTGATTCACCCGCTCCTTGAATTGCTCGGCTCGCAGGTTTTCCAGCCCTTTTACAGGCATGAAGCGGGAAATCAAATACCAAGTTGTCAATGCATACACAATAATAAGCAAAATCGTCGTGAAGTCCATTTGAACATCCTTCCTAGTGAATTAGCGACTTTTCACCAACAGCTCTACCGCTTCTTTTACCATCTTGCTTGTGTCGCCTCCGAGTGCCTGCTCCTCCAACAGACAGCGCTGCAAATTCTCCGCTACGATCTGCGCGATTGCCTTGTCAGACGCGTTGCGGACAGCAGATAGCTGGGCGACTACTTCTTTGCAGCTTTTTTGCTCGTCCATCATTCTCAACACGCCACGGATTTGTCCTTCAATTTTTCGCAAACGTCTTTTAATATCGTCACCGTAGTTGTAATCCATGTGAAGTCCTCCCGTTTTTAGGATCGCGGATACGTATACAGGTATATTATGCAAAAGACAGGCTTTGTCAAGCAAGCCTGTCTGCTTTTCACCTCTTAAATAAAGAGGTTCACCTTCGCCTGTGTCGCATCGCCCAAGTAGGCTGCCACGCCCGCGTACTCCATTCCGTCCAGCAATTCTTCCTGCTGCAAGCCCAGCAAATCCATCGTCATCGTGCAAGCAACCAGCTTGACTCCTTGCTCCTGCGCCAGCTCGATCAGTTGGGGCAGCGTCAGGGCATTGTGCTTTTTCATGACATGCTTGATCATTTCCGGGCCCATCCCCAGCATATTCATTTTGGACAACCCCAGCTTCTGCGCCCCTCTCGGCATCATCCAGCCAAACATTTTCTCCAGCCAGCCTTTTTTGACTTTGACGATCTCGTCCTTGCGCATCGTGTTCAAGCCCCAAAAGGTAAAAAAGATCGTGACGTCGTGATCGTAGGCAGCAGCCCCGTTCGCTATGATAAAAGCCGCGATCGCTTTATCCAAATCGCCGCTGAAAAGAACAATCGTCGTTTTCTCTTTCTGGTTTTCCATCGTTAAGCCCTCCCGTTAAATACTGTTACTCCTATAGGTATAAAAATGAGCGAAAAGAAGCCGCTCTCGACTCTCCATGCTTCTTTTCTCACTTACAAAATATCGCTCCACACTTTGATCGCCGTAGCGCAGATCAGCACAATCAGACCGTACCGCAAATATTTGACATCGATCTTGGCGCTGACCACACTGCCCAAAGGCGCACCCAGGACACTGCCAATGACCGTAAACAGGACCGGAACCAACGGAATATGTCCCGCGTACAATTTGCCTGCGACACCACCGATGGCGGAAATGAATACGATAGCGAGTGACGAGGCAATCGTGACGCGCGTAGGAATCTTGAGGATCGTCAGCATGATCGGGATCAGGATGAAGGCACCCCCCGCTCCGACAATTCCGGAGACAACACCTACCACAAAAGCGATCGGGATGGCGACGAACCGATTGTAGACGATCTCTGCTGCCTGCTCCTGAGTCCCTTTGTTTTTCTTCAGCATCAAAATGACCGCTACGACAGCCAATATACCGTAAACGAGGTTGATGCTGTCACCAGACATGTATTTGGAAGCCAGGCCACCCAACAAACTTCCTGCCAGGATGCCGATTCCCATATCTCTGACCAGTCCTTTATGCACCAGGGGCGACCCTTTGCCATTTCGCTTGCGAAAAGCGATTACCCCTGACAGCGAAGCAAAAAAGACCTGGAACATCGAGATCGACGACACCTCCTGAGCGGAGAAATGAGCCAATCCAAGGCCTGCCGGAACAAACAGCAGCAATGGATAATTGATAATCGCTCCGCCAATCCCCAGCATCCCGGAGAAAAAGGAACCGACAAATCCTAGAGAAATCATGAGTAAATACAGCAAGACGTCCATATGCCCTCCCCGCATTCTCCGCCCAAATCGCACAAGAATGCCGTAGCCACTTTTCAAATGCGCATTTTTCAGGTACAATAAAAACCAAGTAAATAACTATGATTAAGGTGATTTAAATGGTTCGTTATTTAAAAGCCATTTTTCAACATCGCTGCCCTGTCTGCAAAGAACCTCTGCGTTCTGTGCGAAGCCACTTGCTTTGTGAAAAGATTTGCCCGAACGGCCATTTTCGCGAAGAAACCTACCCCGACCTCGGCGTTCGCATTGTATATGAAAATAAGGACTAAGCGAACACTTCTGCATCGTGCCCGCTTAGTCTTTTTCTTACAGCTTTTTCACCAGGAACTTGTATACGCCGTTCTCCAACTCATGAGACACCAGTTCGTTTTTCGACTGCTTCACCCATGCCGTAAAATCATGGAGCGACCCTTTATCGGTAGAGAGCACTTCCATGGTCTGTCCTGGCTGCAACGTATCCAGCGCTTTCTTCGCTTTGACAATCGGCATCGGGCAAGCAAGACCTTTTGTATCCACAACAACATCTGCCATGTCGTTTTCCCCCTTGTTGATTTTATTTATCGTGAACCGCGCAACGGTTCGGTCCCGTTTCCATCTCGCGCTGTTCTTCTTCATCAGGCTTCAATCTGCCCATGTTTACTTGACGAATTTCCTGATAGGCGTTTGGCTGCGGCGGCAGCTCCTCGGTAACCGTGCGTCTGAAGTCGCCTTCATCGGCGATGTTCAACCCTGGATTGTTGCGGTACAGATCGCCCAAACGTGCTGAGACAACGCCGTTTGTTCCCAGCTCCACATAGCTGCCAAAATGCGCGGGCAGTACCAGGAGATCTTTTGACAGCTCCTGATAACGATTATACAGGGTGTCACGCAGGTCTCCCACCCAATCTTGCGCTTTGCCAGCCAAATCCGGCCGCCCGATCGATGCCACAAACAAAATGTCGCCTGTCAAAAAGTAGGTGTCATCTACAATCAACGACGTACTCCCGATCGTATGTCCCGGGGAATAGAGCGGCAAAATGGAGATGCTCGTGCTGCCGACTTGAATGCTTTTTCCTTCCTCCAGCTTTTCGTAGGCAAAAACGACTTCTTCCGCGTCCTTTTCCGGCAGCCAGTAAGTAGCTCCTGTGCTTTCGGCGAGCTTTCTGCCACCGGAAATATGGTCGGCATGCAAATGGGTGTCGATCGTATGTTTGATGGACAAGCCACGCTCTTTGGCAAAAGCTTCGTACACGTCTGTCATGCGTACCGAGTCAACGACAGCTGCTTCCTGACCGGAGACGATCATGTAGGACAAGCAGCCTTTGCCTATCCGGACGAATTGATAAATTTCCCCGCCGTCGCGCAAATCCCCCACTTTGACAGGCGCGAGATGCTCGCTCCACTGCTTCATCCCGCCTTCGAGGTAGTACACGTCATGAAGTCCGGCATCCGCCAGTTGCTCCGCTACAAAAAGCGAGGAGCCTTCCTTGGCGCAAACGACCAGTATTTTTTGGCTGGCAGGAAGCTTCCCGACGACAGCCTCGACTCCATCGATCAGCTCGAAGTACGGCACATTGATGGAGTCTACCCGATGGCCTTCGATGCGCCAGTCTTGGTAATCCTCCTGGTTGCGCACATCAAGAATAAACAGCTCCTCCTGGGCAAACAGCAATTCAGTCAAATCATGCGCCGACATTTTTTGTACCTTTCCTTGTTGGTTGCTCATTGCTTATCTCCTCCTCACTGTTTTTCTACCGGGCCAACCCAGCGGGCCATGCCCGGCACGACGTTTTTTACTCGCGAAAAGCCTTTGTCGGCAAGCAGCCGGCAAGCGAGATCGCTGCGGTTGCCGGAACGGCAGATGACAAAAATGTCCTGATCGGTCGGCAACTCAGCCAATCGCTGCTCCAATACCCCCATAGGTATCGATTTGGCCACAGAAATACGCTCGAAGGCATATTCGGCAGGCTCCCGCACATCGATAAGCGTAAACGGCTCGCCGGATTGCAGCTTCGCTTGAAGTTCTTCGTTCGTGATCGTATGCGGATATTTCGTCTCGGCCTTCGTCTCCTGCTGGCTTGCTTTTCTAAGGAAATGCTTCAAGACTTCTCCCTCCTGAACGGTGCCCAAATACTGATGCCCTGTGCTGTTTGCCCAGCCTTTCATGTCAGCCAGCGAGCCTTTGTCAGTCGCTTGCACCTCCAGAACCTGGCCGGGAGCGAGTTGCTCCATCGCCTTTTTGGTGCGAACGACAGGCATCGGGCAAGCCAAGCCTTTGCAGTCCAACATTTTATCAACGGAAAAGCTCGGTTGTGTCGCAGACATGTTGTGTTCCCTCCTAAAAGATTTGCGATGTATTGCAATGGGATGGTCGGTGTTTTTTGTTTTATACATATACCCCTATAGGTATTATAGTATGTAGCGAGCTTCTCTTTGTCAACAGGCAATTGAACTTCTTCTTCTTCGTCGATGCTTTGCTTTCCAGGTTGTTTGGCGGTTGGCATGCGGCGGATACCGGCTGGCTATACGTGAATCTCTTTGTGTGACAAAGCAGGTGGTCTAGTCGTCCCCTTTTTAGAACGGCAAAAATGTTTCAGTTACTTCCACGGAGGCACACGATGAAACTGACGGACTGCATTAAGGAAAAGAAGCTAAAAGCAACGGAATTGGAAATATGGGGGCCTTATTTGCGCAAAGAATGGGAGAATCATTTTGCCTCGCATTTGTCTGAGGAAGAAAAGCAAAGGATTAACCTGAACCGTCGTGGCGGCTTCCAAGGCTATCTGTGGCACTTGTTCAGCTATCGGATGCGGGACTGTCTTCAGCGGGAAGAAGCGGATCAAGCTTTTCGCCAGGTGTCCGGCGAGTCTTGTTATGTGTTCTATCAGCTTTCCAACAAGGTGTGGATCATGGAAAGCCCGTCGCAGCTATCTGTAGAGGATTTGGCAGAGGAGTGCGATGTGTATGTCGTCGACAAGCAGTTTACGTGGACGTATGTGAGGACTCATGAAAAGGAATGGTGCGGGCCTTATTTTTGCAGGAGATGATGATGCAAAAAAGACAGTGTTGAACTCACTGTCTTTCTGTCCTTTAAAAAGCATTAGATTTGAGATCGATTGGGCAATAAATAAAATAAAAAAATTCCCTCAACGATGGAGAACAAATCGTTGTAATAATAATTGGGGAAACGTGTTTGATTGGTCAATTTGGCATACTCTGGCGGGTGGACATGATACGGTTCCGTTGCTGTCTGATACGACTCATCTTCGTGTGGCTCGCCATGATACTTACCCAATACTGTTTTATCGTCCGCGGCAATCCAATCGTACCAATATTCTTCGATGCACTGTTGTTTATTCAGCTTTTCCGTTACATATAATTTGGAGCTGTCAGAGAAGACAATGGTTGCTCGTTGGGCGTATATCGAACTTGGCATGCCTGTACTGTCGGTATTCCGTATGAATTGTATCGCATGACCGAAAGTCTTTTTTAGCACCTCCAAATTTGTAGCAGGGTTGCCGATCATAAATCCCCAATCTCTTTAAGCAGAGACTTCCATTCTTTCCCTTCCCTCGCCCAAATCCAATCCTCGGAATCATCTGGATTTCCTTTTTCGACAACTACTTCGTGATACGGCTTTCCGTAACGTTTTTCATAAAAATCTATCGTCTCTACGATAAAACGGATGCGATGCAAATTTCCATCTTGGATGGATGTCAACGTCTTTTCTATTTGTTCTTTTTGCTCATAAATCTCTGCAAATTCCCGTACAGGTATTCTTTCTTCTGAAGGTGAGACCCACAATGTGTTTTCAGATATGCGAGCTTGCTTGTTTCTCTGAGAGCGTTCTACGCCGATAAAACGCCCTGCGTAAATCCAGTTATTTATTGTCGTAATGCTGACTCCGAAAATTTTCGCCAACTGGCCTGTTGAATACGTTCTCCCAAATTCTTCTTCTTGAGCAACATGCATCAATATTGCCCCAAGCTTTTGCAAATCTTTTTGTATTTCAGCATGAATTGTCTGATTCGGATATTGGTCGAGAATTTTCTTTACCTGGCTCTGGAGCTCAACCGATATTGGTGTCGTTTTTTTTATGACATTAAACAGCACTTTGAGAGTAGCTTCAGCTTTTTCCGGATCGCTGCCTACCTCTGCAATAACACGTTCAAATGTTTTTCTTTCTGCTTCACTTATAGCCATATACGTCACCTCACTCACCCCCTATTCTAATCAAACTGCAAGTAAACTACAAGAAAAACTGCAACACAACTGCAACCTTCTTTTCTCAATATAGTCAAGGCTTTGCGCAATTATCCCTGTTCTCCACTGCCTTTTTTGACAACAAAAAATGACCCAACGGAATTATCCGTTGAGCCACTTGTAAGCGGAGAGAGTGGGATTCGAACCCACGCACGCCTCACGACGCCTAACGCATTTCGAGTGCGTCCCCTTATGACCACTTGGGTATCTCTCCATGAATGGTTTGTCAGAAACATTATTAACTATAGCAAATCTGCGCGAAAAGTGCAAGACTCAACTTGTACGCTTCCCCTTGATTTGCTCGCCGCATTAGGCCAAACTATTAACAACACGAGTCAGGTTTTTTTGACCAGAGGAAAAGTGAGGAACATACATGAAACGAGAACGTTTGGACAAGGTGCTGGCGAATATGGCGTTTGGCACGCGCAAGGAAGTGAAAGCGCTGGTGAAGCAAGGGCTGGTTGTTGTGGACGGCGTAGTCGCAACCGATCCTGGCATGCACGTCGTAGCCGAAGAACAGGAAATTACCGTGGACGGAGAGCCGATCAATTTCAAGCGCTGGGTGTACGTCCTGCTGAACAAACCCCCTGGGGTAGTTTCCGCTACTGAAGATAACGTGCATCAAACTGTAGTCGACCTGCTTCCCTACGAGTGGGCGGTCAAGGTTCACCCGGTAGGCAGACTGGACATCGACACAGAGGGCCTTTTGCTTTTGACCAATGACGGACAGCTCTCCCACAGTCTGCTCTCCCCGAAGAAAAAAGTGGACAAGGAGTATTTTGCCCGCATTGATGGCGTCGTTACCGAGCAACACGTCCGGGAATTTGCCAAAGGCGTTGAACTGGAGGATTTCACTACCTTGCCTGCCAAGCTGGAAATTCTCTCGTCCGGTGAAGTCTCCGAGATTCGCGTCACCATTATGGAAGGAAAATTTCATCAGGTCAAACGGATGTTTGCCGCCTTCGGTCTGCATGTCGCCTATCTGCAACGCATTCGCATGGGCCCGCTCCATCTCGACCCGGCACTCGCTCCCGGCGAATACCGCGAGCTGACCGAAGAAGAACTGAACCTGCTGCAAAATGTAAACAAATAATACGTCTGCCCGGCATGTTACGTAAGAAACAGTACCGGGCGATGCCCGAAAGACAGTTGGATCACTTTTGATCTGACTGTCTTTTTTTGCGCAAGCCGCGGAAAAAATCTTTGAGCATCTGGGCGCACTCGTCTGCCAGGACTCCTTCCACCACCGGAACCTGATGATTGAAGCGCGGCTCAGCAAGCAAGTTCATCAATGTCCCGGCACATCCTGCCTTGGGATCGCCTGCGCCGTACACGACCTGCTCGATGCGGCTCTGCACGATGGCACCCGCACACATGGGGCAAGGCTCCAGCGTGACGTACAGTGTGCAGCCGATCAGCCGCCAGCCGCCCAGTCGCTCGCTCGCCTCGCGGATCGCGATCATTTCCGCGTGCAAAGTCGGGTCTTTTTGCGTTTCCCGCAAATTGTAGCCGCGGCCGACGATTTCCCCGTTGCGGACGATGACTGCCCCGATTGGCACTTCTCCGATCGCCGCTGCTTTTTGTGCTTCTTCCATCGCCGCTCTCATATATTCTTCGTGTTTACCTGATTCCATCACGATTGTAAAAACTCCTTTATAGATGTTTTCCGATTGCAGTCACACATAATAGCCGCTTTCTTTTTCCCGGTCAATTCTCAGCTTGCTCGCAGGCAAAACGCCACAAGCGCGATTCCATTCACCAGACATTCGCCGCATAAAAACAGACGCGTGCCAATCAAAATGTTGATTCGCGAAGTTTTTGTCCATACCTGTTCACATACTCTCTGCCAGATTACATACATTAATGATGTACGGAAGATGTTTGTAATTCACAGATAGCCTCTATCTGGAGGGATGCGAGTGGGCTTAACCTCTGCAAGCACGTTGTTTGATCGTTTTCACAGTCCGACGAGAGGACAGCTGGCAAAAGAAGACGTATTTTCCCACATTGAACAAACCATCTCGTCGATGGCAGGTCCATTCGAGATTATTGTGGGTGCCGATTCCCAGCTGAAAAGTCGCGGAACCTTTTTCGCCCTGGTCATCACGGTTATTCGACCCGGACACGGTGGGACCTTCTTTTATCACAAGTTTCAGGAACGCCGTTATTCATCCTTGCAGCAGCGCATTTTCCAGGAAGCCATGTACGCGGTAGGCTTGGCAACTGAAGTCCGCCAATATTTGCGCGATCATCAACTCGATACTCCGATACGTCTGCACTTTGACATCGGTGCCAACGGGCCTACCCGCAAGTTTATCCAGGCGTTGCTGAGTTTGGCTGAAACCAATCACTTCCGGGCGGAAATCAAGCCAAATTCTTTCTGTGCTTCCACGATTGCCGACAAGTTTACCAAGTAGTGAAGATCTTGATTCTTCCTTGAACAAAGCGTGCAGGCGGACTGCTTCGGACGCATCCGCCCGCTTTGTTTGAGTTCTTTTCCATAGGCGGTTCACGTACTTCTGGACAAGCAGGGGGAAATCCTGCTGCCAGAATCAGCGAAAATACATATACTCTCTTCTATACTCAACCATAACTTTCCGATGCAAACAGGGTGATTGACAACGCTTGTGAAGCTGAGCTATTATAAGCATTAATTGAAGCGTTTTCACAAGGCGTGTTACTGGTAATGCAGGCATGAGCCGAGAAGATCTTTTTAATTGTTAAAAAGGTTTTTTCGGCTCTTTTTTGTTTAAAGGTGGTGGAATGGCTTGTCCCGTGAACAGGAAAAAACATATGCGATTACGCGTGTGTTGAACCATAATGTCGTACTTGTGGAAGAACCCGGCACCAAGCTGGAAATTGTGCTGTTCGGAAAAGGAATCGGATTTGGCGCAAAGCCTGGGAACACCATCCCCGCCCATGACCCGCGTGTGGAGAAGCGCTTCAGGCTGGAAAATGAAAACCATCAGAAACAGTACCAAACGATACTCAGTCAGGTCGATCCTGCCGTGGTAGGAATAGCCGAAGAGATTATCGCGCTTATCGCCAGTGAAATTACCCCGCAACTTAACGAACACGTCCACGTCGCCCTGCCCGACCACATCCAGTTCGCCATTTACCGCCTGCGGAATGGCATGGAGATCGTGAACCCGTTCCTGTTTGAAATCCAGACGCTCTACACCAAAGAGTACACGCTGGCAAAACGGGCTGCGGACATGCTCAAGAAGGCATTCGACCTGGATATTCCAGATAGCGAAATCGGTTTTCTCGCCTTGCACATTCATTCGGCGATCAGCTACCTGCCAGTGAAAAAGGCCGTTCAGTTCACGAATGTGATCAGCGAACTGGTCAGCATGATCGAGCAGCGGACAGACAGAACCATCGAGCGAAGCACGGTCGATTACGTCCGTCTCATTACTCATCTGCGTTTTGCTGTAGAGCGCATTCGCCAGCAAAAGACCATTCACAACCCCTTGCTGGACCGGGTCCAAACCACGATTCCGGAAGCGTACGAACTAGCGTCCGAGTTGGCTGCCTATATCTCGAACCGGCTGGAAGTCATAGTCCCGGAAGACGAAGTCGGCTACATGGCCTTGCATGTTTATCGGTTGTTGCAGCAACAGCCTTGAATCAACAACTCAAAATCGATGATAATCCTGCGTGTTACTAGCTCGACTAGGCATGAGCGGTGAGATCATACGGACATAGTAAGTATGTCGTCGTATGCTCAGACCGTCTCATGCCTATTTTCGTTCAGACGCAAAAGGAGGAACTTATGCTACGCAATCTGTTTTCCCGTAAAAAACAACAACAAGAAATCACCTTCCTGGCTCCTTTGACCGGAAGTGTTGTCCCTTTGTCAGAAGTACCCGATCCCGTATTTGCCGGGAAAGTCGTAGGCGACGGCGCTGCGATTTTGCCTACTGAGGGCGTCTTGTACGCTCCGGTTGACGCAAAAGTCACCCATCTCTTCCCTACCCATCATGCGATTGGCTTGTCGACCGACAGCGGTCTGGAGCTGCTTATGCACATCGGGATCGATACCGTGAAATTGCAGGGCAAAGGCTTTACCCCCTTCGTCTCTGTCGGCGACCAGGTAAAAGCGGGCGACAAGCTGATTCAATTTGATATCGCCGTATTGCAAGAGTCCGGATGCCCGATCGTTACCCCGATTGTCATTACTAACGGCGATGTCGTTGCGGAAAAGAACGTCGTGGCGCAAGGAAATGTCGCAGCTGGTCAGCAGCCGCTGATGACAGTCGTCCTGAAATAACCGGATTGGACAAAGAAGCATCTGTTTGGGGGAGGTACACATGATTCAGTTTGAAGTAACAGTCACGGTCGAGGGCGGGCTTCACGCTCGTCCCGCCGCTCTTTTGGTCAATCGCTCGGCGCAAACCCAGTCAAAAATCACCCTGAACAAAGGGGAGAAACAGGTGGATGGCCGCAGCATTTTGGGGATCATGACCTTGGGCGCAACCCAGGGCGACAAGCTGCTCGTATCCGTGGACGGCGCTGACGAGGAAACGGTGGCAGCTTCCATTCAGCAATTGTTTGAGCAATCTTTTCAGAGCTAATTCGCAGCGAAAGAAGGTGA
Source organism: Brevibacillus sp. FSL K6-0770 (assembly GCF_038000275.1). Taxonomy (NCBI): domain Bacteria; kingdom Bacillati; phylum Bacillota; class Bacilli; order Caryophanales; family Paenibacillaceae; genus Brevibacillus; species Brevibacillus sp. FSL K6-0770. Next base: position 60,361 of record NZ_JBBOBQ010000001.1, on the reverse strand, counting down.
AGCAAACATGTTAAAAGGAATCCCGGTTTCTTCCGGCATCTCGATCGCCCCAGTCGTCATTTTGGCACACGCTGCCCCGTCCGCTCCCGCGCAAACTGCGCCAGCAGACACGAGCAAAGAGATGGAGCTGCTCGCCAGAAGCGTCGAGCAAGCACGCGAGCAGCTGGAAAAGCTGAGAGAACAAACAGAAGAGCAATTAGGCGCAGAAAAAGCAGCGATTCTTTCCGCGCATATGGCTTTTCTGGAAGACCCGGCTTTTGTCGGGGAAATGTCCTCGCTGATCGAAAACAAACAGTTGGCTGCCACCGCTGCTGTGCAGCAAGTATCTGACCAGTTCGTCGGCCTGTTCGAAAGCATGGATGACGCCTATATGAAAGAACGGGCAGACGATATCCGCGATGTAAGCCGCCGCTTGATCCGCAACCTCTCAGGCACAGACGAGGAGGCAGTTTTCCCGGAGGAACCGTTTATTTTGGCGGCGTGGGATGTCACCCCTTCGGAGACGCTTCAACTCCCGCTCGCATCTGTACGAGGCATCGTCACGGTAAAAGGGGGCGCGACCTCGCACGCGGCTATCCTGGCTCGTTCTTTGGGGATTCCGGCGGTCATGGGAGCCGGAGAACAGTTGATGGAAAAAGTCTCTGCCGGAAGCTTGCTGATCCTCGATGGTGCCACAGGCGACCTGATTGTTTCGCCCGACACGGAAACGTTGGCGCGCTACGAGGAAAAGGCCGCCAAGGAAGCAGCTGAACGCGCTGCCTACGCGGCATTGAAGGATTTGCCTGCGGAAACGACTGACGGACACCGCGTTCACTTGATGGCCAACATGGCGGTTCCCGAAGAAGCAGACGCGCTTGCCGCATCTGGCGTAGAAGGCATCGGCCTGTTCCGCTCCGAGTTTTTGTTCATGGATCGCAGCACTTTGCCCGACGAGGAAGAGCAGTTTGCCGCCTACAAGCAAGTTGCTGTAGCCTTTGGCGACAAGCCGGTCATTATTCGTACTCTCGATGTTGGCGGCGACAAGCATTTGCCAGCGCTTGAGCTTCCCCAGGAAGACAATCCGTTTCTCGGTTTCAGAGCGATGCGCATTTCCTTGGCCCGCCCGGAACTGTTCCTGGTTCAACTACGAGCGCTATTGCGCGCCAGTGCTTTTGGACGGCTGCTGATCATGTTCCCGATGATTTCCCACCTGGGGCAACTGCGGGAAGCCAAACGTTTGCTTGAACAGGCAAAAGCCGAGCTGCGGGAAAAAGGCGTCGCTTTTAACGAGCAAATCTCAGTCGGCATGATGATGGAAATTCCCGGTGCCTGCCTGCAAGCTGACGCTTTTGCCAAAGAAGTCGATTTCTTCAGCATTGGCACCAACGATCTCGTGCAATACACGCTTGCGGTCGACAGAATGAACGCGAACGTTGCCGATCTCTACAGCTACTACCACCCTGCGGTACTGCGGCTTATCTCCAACGTCATCGCCGCTTCCCACCGGGCAGGAATCTGGACGGGGCTATGTGGAGAGATGGCTGGCGACCCGCTCGCTACCGAGCTGTTGCTTGGCATGGGCCTCGACGAGTTCAGTGGTGCCGCTTCGGTTATGCCGAAGGTCAAAGAGCGCATTCGCAACACCAGTATGGAAAAAGCGCAGCAGCTGGCGGAGCAAGTTCTTGCTCTTGCGACTGTGGAAGAGGTTGTGGCGCTTTTGCAAGACAAAACCGAATAAACGGTTTTGTCCCTGCCTATTTGAAAGCGATTTCAAATTCATTTTCTTGATCAGAACAGCTTCTCTCCGGCCAATTCTCGTGCCCTCATCTCTTGCATTCATCCGGAGAGCAGCTTTTTGATAGACATCTCATTCTAAGGAGGTTTTTCCTATGCTCGCCTTTTTGCAACGGATTGGGAAAGCACTCATGCTTCCAGTCGCCACACTGCCTGCTGCGGCGCTTTTGCTCCGCTTCGGCGCCATCAACTACGTGACCGAGTTTCATCTCGGAGAATCGGTTGGTGGATTTTTGAACCAGTATATCGCGCCATTTTTGTTTGCAGGCGGATCTGCGATTTTTGACAACTTGCCGCTGATCTTCGCTGTCGGTGTTGCGATCGGACTCGCTGGGGATGCCGTAGCCGCCCTGGCTGCTGTGATCGCCTACATGGTGTTGACCACCGTACTTTCCAAAGTCCCTGCAGCCATGCCGTTCATCGCAGACGACGTCAAGCTGAACATGGGTGTCATTGGCGGTATTTTGGCGGGCGGAGTCGCTTCCTATTGTTACAACCGCTACCATAACATCAAGCTGCCGGAATGGCTCGGATTCTTTGGCGGCAAACGCTTTGTACCAATTGTCACTTCGCTTAGCATGGTCGTCATCGGTCTTGTTTTCGGGATCATCTGGGGGCCGATTCAGGACGCGCTCAACAGTATGGGTAACTGGATTGTAAGCCTTGGCGCTCTTGGAGCAGGTCTGTTCGGCTTCTTTAACCGTTTGCTTATTCCATTCGGTCTGCACCACGTACTCAACGCCATTGCCTGGTTCCAAATCGGTGATTTTACCGATGCAACTGGCAAAGTCGTACATGGCGACTTGCATCGCTTCTTCGCCGGAGACAAATCTGCCGGCATGTTCATGACAGGCTTCTTCCCGATCATGATGTTCGCATTGCCAGCAGCCGCGCTTGCCATCATTCATTCTGCCAAGCCGGAAAAGCGCCAAGCAATCGCTTCTGTCTTCATCGGTACCGCGCTCGCTTCGTTCCTGACAGGGATTACCGAGCCGCTTGAATTTGCATTTATGTTCGCTGCTCCAGCGCTGTACGTGCTTCACGCGATTTTGACCGGGGTTTCCGGGTATATCGTAACGGCAATGGGAATCAAGCACGGATTTGGCTTCTCCGCTGGTCTGATTGACTACGGGTTGAACTTCCCGCTTTCCACCAATGCTTGGTCGATCATCCCGATCGGCTTGGCGTTCGCCGTCGTCTACTACTTCCTGTTCCGCATCCTGATCGTCAAGTTCAACATCAAAACGCCGGGACGAGAAGACGATGACGCCGTTGAAACTACAACTGCCAGCAGCAATTCGACGCAAGACAAGGCGCAAAGGGTACTCGCTCTGATCGGCGGAAAAGAAAACGTCATCAGTGTTGACGCGTGCATTACCCGCCTGCGTCTCGTGCTGAAGGACGACAAAATCGTCAATGAAAAAGGGCTGAGAGATATTGGCGCAGCAGGCGTAATGAAGCTGGGTCAAGGCAGCGTGCAAGTCGTATTCGGAACACAGTCCGAGCTGTTGAAGGACGAAATCAAGAAACTGTAACGTCGAACCAATAAAATAGGCCCGGGGCTGGCATCTGCCGTACCGGGCTTTTTATTATGGGCATGAAGCCTCCTCGTATGAATGATGAAGTCTGATAAGTCCTGCCTTATGAACCCGACACAAGAGGCACATCTTTTTTAATAATGTGGGACATTGGAGCTAACGAGCACTTTCTCTGGGGGGAACATCGCTTGTTGCTCCAGCTCCAACTCAAATCGTACCAACCGATCCATAAACGCTGTGCACGCCGACTTGCTGTAAGGTGCCATCATCTCTATTTCGTACTCCAGCGTTTTTTTCCATACTTCCAGCTGCCTCTTGTTCGCCTCCCACGCTTCCAATCTACCCACCCCTTATCTAATGTATCTTTGCTAAAACAACAAAAAGATAATCATGAACAACTCGTGCAAGCCACACTTGAGTTTCTTTGCCAAAATAGGCAGATGGTTCGCCTTGAAGTCGTATTCGCCTTTTTCGTATTTCAAATACGTGGAAGCATTGCGAAAACCAAGTGATTCCGCCATTTCTTGTAGCGTAAGCTTACACTCACTTCGTCGTTTTGCGATAAAGGGGAGGTTCAGACGCTCCATATCCAGCTTCCCTCCTTCTTTGCAGAAATGGCAAATATTTATAGTTACATGATATCGTTTCAATTTCAGCAAAGTCAACACATTATTTGTCATTTTAGCAATATTGTTTTTTCCGTTATGGAAAATTGTTAGAATGAAATTGCCAAAAACAAAAAGGTGGTTTCACGATGTCCATAGTCGGTCAACGCATAAAGTGGCTGCGCGAGCAAAGGCAATGGTCACAAATTCAATTGGCTGAAAAGCTCGGCATCCATAACACAGTTTTGTCGCGAATTGAATCGGGCGAAAAGAAAGGCGTAGATTTTCACTTGATTTCCAAAGTCGCTGACCTGTTTGATGTCTCGACCGATTACCTTCATGGAAGAACAGATAACCCGACGCCATTCTGGCGGCAAGCATCCGTTCGGGAGACGCCCGTCCCTTTTCTGGATATTGACGGGCTAACGGAAGAGGAGCTTGTTGAGATCAAACGGCACATCGAATTTATAAAGTGGAAGTCAAGACAAAGTGAGACACAAGAAGACAACTAGACGCACATAAGAAGAAAACCCCTGGATTCAGGGGTTTTTTGCATGTATCTCGGTAAGTGCAACCTGAACCCCGTCAACAGCTTGGACAAGGTCTTGCTTTGCAACTGTGTATATTCTGCTCTACTCTACGCTGTGATCTGCCATATCTGCGGCATCAAGCTCGATCCAGCTCTGGGCCCACGATTCGATCCCTTTGATCACTGGCTCCAGAGCCTTCCCCATCTCCGTCAACGAATATTCTACCCGCACCGGAGCTGAGTCCGTAAACACTTGCCGATGTACAAGACCTTCCTTCTCCAAGTCCTTCAGCCGTTCAGAAAGTAGCCTTCCGCTTACGGGCAAGGCCCCTTCCAACGCACAGAAGCGCTGTGGTCCAGAAAGCAGCTGGTATAAGATTAGCCCTGTCCACCGTTTCCCCAGCAGCTGCATCCCTTTTTCAAACTTAGGACAGAGGGAAGACTGTTTCATTGGTATCACCTCATTCTCCTTTCAGTATACCGCTCTTTCTGCATTCCATCAAAATGAATGATTACTTTGTACCTAATAATCTGCACTTTCCAACGTTTGTAAATTTTCCAGATCGTATTGACATAAATAATAATTAATGTATACTTACTAACGAAAAGTAACTACGTTACTGATATAAACTAAATCGGAGGTCATTATACATGGAAAATCGTTTTGAGTGGAGCGCTTTGATTTTACGAATTGTGGTAGGTCTTACTTTTGCTATCCACGGGATTGCCAAGTTCCAAATGGGCTTGGACAATGTCGCCGGATTCTTTGGCAGCCTCGGTCTGCCTGCCTTTATCGCTTACCTGGTCGCGTTCCTTGAAGTTGTCGGCGGGATTGCCCTGATTGCGGGACTTGGCACACGTATCTTCTCTGCCGCCTTGGCTGTTGTCATGATCGGTGCCATTGCCAAAGCCAAGCTGGCGGCCGGCTTCATGGGCGGAGAAAGTGGCGCTGGCTATGAGCTGGAGCTGGCTCTCTTTGCGATTTTGATTGCGCTTAGCATTAGCGGCAGCTCGAAGTTTGGGCTCGATCACATTCTGTTTGGAAAACGATCTGTAGAATAATGAAAAAGCCAGCGGAAGAACTGCTTCCTGCTGGCTTTGCTTTTTTTTGCTATCCTAATCCTGTGGAGACTCATCGAGCATTTTTTTGTTGATGATCCTGATTTTCTCTACAGGCGAGTGTTCGTCCTTCGCACTGATAAATACGGAGTTTTCCCCCGCTTCATAGTACAGGTCAAATTTTTCGTCTACCATGCTTTGCCCTTGAGCAACAGGCGTTCCCAGCTGCTGGCGAATCACATTGAGGTTAGTCTGATTCAAGTGTTCCCCGGCCAGATCGATCGCATAGACGCGGTTTTTCCCATCAAAATAAACAATGCCGCCGGAAAGATTTTCAAAAGCTTGATAACGTCCGCCATCGTAATAATCCTCTTTGATTACACGCCCGTAAAGCTCGATGACCTCTTGCTTGGTCATCCCGATCGCTATGTCGAAACCGTTGATTTCGTTACTGGCGAGCTGCTTCAAAAAGTTGCCGTCGATAATGATTTTGGAGCCATTCGGTGCGTCATCTGTTGTTGTTTCATTTCCTTCTTTTGCTTCTTCTGATCCCTGCTCCGGTTTTGTCCCTTCATCTTGAGGGGCCGGATTCGGCTGTTGCTCTTGCTTCCCTGCTGGCGGTGTGTCTTTCGATGCGACAGGCTCGCTTGCCCCGGGCGAACAGCCGATTACCAACATACTCGCTGCAATCGCCACATAAATAAATCGTTTCAACTGCCATTCCTCCTGTATTCCTTCACATAAAAAATTGAGGTGATACCAATGCGTTTCTGGCTGCTGTTCACAATCATTTGTGTGGCTATCTTGCTGGTTGGAGTGTTGATTGACTGGCGTGCAAAAAGGAAGAAACAAACCTTGCTCATCGACAAGGACAAAAATCACTCGATCGACGAGGGCTACGACCCAAGAAATCGCGATGATCCTATGTAAAGTAAGACGCTGTAAATGCTTGTTCCGTTACCAGCACAGAGATGAACGAAGTCCCATTTTTTTACTGGGAAGCGCTGCTTCATCGCGTTTATTTCTTGCGCGCAACGATTCCTTTTTTGTTCAAGAAAAGCACAAGCCCGATAAGTGCAAGAAGAAGGACAAAAAGACCAAACATCGACCATTTTTTTACGCTCTCGAAGAAGAGTTGTTTCTCTTCTTCTTCCTGAACCGTCTGGACGGCCTGATCGAATGGTATAGTTTCATACTTGCTTGCGTTACTTCTGGTGATCAACTCTACCGTCTGGTTGTCCTTATAATGAAACAGCTTGGGCAAGCCGTTCACTTGCATGGCATAAACTTTTTGCACCGGGACTCCTGACTGCATGATGGCAAGCTTGCTGCTCTCTATGGCTGCCTGGGGAATCAGCATCTGCTCGTAGTCTGCCACCTGGTGCTTTTTCGCTTCTGTGGTGCTGATCAGCTTGGCGTTTTCATTTTCGTCGAGGTAGATGTATCTTTCGATGGAGCCGATCTTTTTGCGGTAAGCCATGTTGAGCGGGAATTGATTTTCCCTCATCTCCTTGATGTACGAATAAAGGATTTCATCGGAAACGAGCAGCGAAGACGCCTCCACGATCGGAACTTTCTTTTTGACAGCTTCATACGCAGGAAAGAATGCCAGCGCTCCGTTCGATTGCAGGAACAGATGGGCTTTTAGCCCGCCATCCTCTTCCACTGTGTAAATTTGGTTGGTCGGGAGGTTGTGGCTGGTGAACTTGTCCCTGTAATAATCGAGCAATGACGCAGACAAAAGTGCCAAATCGTATACCGGAAGCTGGCGCTTTTGCAGTTGGTTTCCACTCACTTCTTCGACCTTCCCGTTCTTTTGCAGCAAAAAGTAACGGTGTTGCCCGTCAATCCAGATACGGTAAATCTGGTTCGGCAGCAACTGATGCTTTTTCATGTCAGCCAAAATATTTGCCTGCATGTCTATAGAAAAAGGGGGATTCGCAGGCAGTAACTGGATCAGATCCTTCCTGACCGCTTCCTCAGGAGGTGCTGGTTGGCTATTGGAGGCGGAGCTGCTTTCTTCGGAAGCAGCATTGGCGTCGGCATTAGCATCGGCTTCGCTCTCCTCTTCGCTGCTCCATTCTTCTTCCCCTGTATCTTCCTCCGCGTTGTATTCGTAGTAATTATCGTCGTCATCATCATCGTCGTCGTGATCCACGTAGTAAGGAGTTGCGCTCTTCGATGTTTTGGATTTTACTTTGCTCGATTTAGAGGTGCTTTTTGAGCTTTTTGTGCTTTTCGAGGACGAGCTTTTGCTGTTGCTCGATGATTTGACGCTTGAAGAGCCGGAACTTTTGCTGGAGGTGCTGCTGCTCGCGGAGCTGGGGCTTTTGCTTGAAGAACTGCTGCTGCCCGAGAAGCTGGAACTTTTGCTTGAAGAACTGCTGCTGCCCGAGGAGCTGGAACTTCTGCTAGAAGAAGACGACCCTGCTGCCGCGTACCCGTCCGCGATGACTAATTGACCCACAAGTGCTCCCGCCAACATTACTATCATCTGTTTTCGCATGTAATGCCTGCCTTTCCAGACCAAAACTTGTCATTCATATTAGAACAAGAAGATATTACCATCCCCCTCCGACGTAACACTACATATTTTTACAAAACTTGCATAATTGTGTTTTCCTCTACCATGACAAACAAAAACAACGCCCTTTCAGTTTTCAATTGCTTGCAAAACAGCTTTGTCATATCATTAAAAACAACCCTGAATACTTTGTTTTTTATCGATCAAATGTCTTTTGGAGTGGAGAGTATACAGAGAGAAGGGATCGGAGCTTGAAACTGGAATTGAATTGTGTCGGCAAGCAGTATTCCCAAGATTTTTGGGCACTTAAAGATTTCAGTTTGCAGTTGAAACCAGGCGTGCTCGGGCTGCTTGGTGAAAACGGTGCGGGGAAGTCCACTTTGATGCGCATCATCTCGACGATTACGAGCGCAACGACCGGCACGATTTTATGGAACGGCGTCGATATTTTTCAAAATCCTGATGCAATTCGTGAAAATCTCGGGTATTTACCGCAAGATTTCGGCGTGTATCCTCACCTCAATGCCGTGGAATTTCTCGAATACATGGCAGCGATCAAAGGGGTCCACAGGAAAGAAGCCAAGACTAGGATTGAGGAATTGCTGCACGTCGTTAACTTGTACGATGTGCGCAAACGGGCAATCGGGGGCTATTCGGGAGGAATGCGGCAGCGTATCGGAATTGCTCAGGCGCTGCTCAATGATCCGAAAATTTTAATCGTAGACGAGCCGACTGTCGGGCTTGATCCCGTTGAAAGGGTACGTTTCAGAAACTTGTTGTCGGACCTCTCCGGTGATCGCATCGTCATTTTCTCCACGCATATTGTGTCCGATGTGGAGGCTACTGCCGAATCCATAGCGATTTTGTCAAAAGGACACCTCCTGCATCATTCCTCGCCGGATGAGCTGCTGGAAACTGTGCAAGGCAAGGTATGGGAATGGAACGTTAGCTCGTCCGAAGTTCAGGAGCTGCGCAAAAAATGGATGATCAGCAGTACGGTTCGCTCTGGTGGCGGTGTTTTGCTCCGCATTGTCTCGGACGAGTCGCCGTCGAATGACGCCCAGTTAGTTTCGCCCGGTATGGAGGACGCCTATCTGCACTGCATTTCCAACCACGGGAAGGTGCGGCAATGAGCAGGATTCGCAAAGTTTATCATATCGCACGAGCTGACCTGTTAGAGCGCACCCGCGGCTATGGATTTTTGGTTACCTTGTTTCTTTCCATCATCGGCGCCTTTCTGTTCGTTCCCAACAGTCAGGCGACATACGCCGTGTTGTTAATAGACCAATATCGCGGTGTCCTTAATTCTGCCTGGATCGGAGCAGCCGTTTCCATTTCCGTCATGAGCTTTTTGACGATGTTTGGCTTCTTTTTGATAAAAAATACGATCGAGCGCGATCGGCAAACTAGAGTCGGCCAAATCATTTCAACGACAACGCTCCGCAAGCTTGACTATATGGCTGGCAAGTTTCTGAGCAACTTTGCGATACTGACGATCATTGTCATTTTGACGTTTACGATGGCCATCGTCATGCAGCTGCTGCGTCAGGAAGACCTGACTATCGACCTTGGCTCGTTTGTTTTGCCGATGGTCATTATCATTTTGCCTGGCATGTTTGCTTTATCCGCACTTGCCGTACTTTTCGAAACACTCCCCGTGCTTCGAACCGGCTTTGGGAACATCTTGTTTTTCTTCTGCATCTGGGCTCCTACTGTGCTGATCAGCATCCCCACCTTTGATATTTTCGGCCTCCCTGTCAGCAGCTTTACCGGAAGAGAAATTTTTAAAGACAGCATCAGTGAATCTTATAAGCACTTGTTTCCCCAAACGCCAGGAGTTCTGTCAGACGGCGTCGTGTTAGTAGAGGAGCCGCTACAAACATTCCTCTGGAGCGGCGTGAACTGGAGTTGGGATATTTTTATCAGCCGGATTTTTTGGATCATCATCGCCATTCCGTTGCTCCTGCTGGCTGCTGTGGCATTTCGTGGCTTCGATAAACCAATAAGAAAATCGGGCAAATGGCAGCTTGGCTTTTTCTCTCGCAAGGAAGTCAGCAGCTATGTGGAAAATGACAAAAATAAATGGATTGAATCGTCAAATGGGCGCGTGGCTGCTTTAAGCAAGGTAACGATGCGGTTTCATGCATGGGATATGTTGAAGGTAGAGTTAAAGCTCATGCTCAAAGGCCAACCGCTGTGGTGGTATGCCATTGCCTTTTTGTTCATTGTTCTTACGCTGTTTGCACCGCTTCCATTGGCAAAAGGAATCATCGCTCCCCTCGCTTGGCTTTGGCCCGTGTTGCTTTGGTCGAACATGGGGGTTAGAGAGATACGCTACAACACGAGGGATATCATTTTTTCCAGCCCAGCCCCTCTGCAAAGGCAAATCCCTGTTTCGTGGCTGGCGGGGTTGATCGTTGCTGTTTTGACAGGCAGCGGTCTTGCCGTGCGATATATGGTGGAAGGCGATGCGAGCGGGTTGTTGGCCTGGGGAATTGGTGCATTGTTTATTCCCTCGCTTGCTCTTGCAATGGGTGTCTGGACCCGCAGTAATAAGGCATTTGAGGCGTTTTATTTGCTGATTATGTTTACTGGTACGTTGAACAAGGAGAAGTGGATGGATTTCATGGGCGTTGTTGACGGGACGATTGAGGCGGGGGTGCCTTATGTTTTTTTGATGGTGACGGTTGGGCTTCTTGTGTTGGTTGTTTGGGGGCGGGGAAGGCAGGTTAGGCGGTAGGTTTTACAGGAGTTGAGGTGAGCATTTAACCGACATAGCATGTTCAAAAAGAAAAAGCCTTGAGAAATCAAGGCTTTTCATCTGCATGGCGTCCCCGAGAGGATTCGAACCTCCGACCTACAGTTTAGGAAACCGTTGCTCTATCCTGCTGAGCTACGGGGACAAGTATGGGCTGTTTCAAAAAGCGGCAAAGAACCCTCTTCTGACACCTCACCTACCCTCTTATTATATGCAGGTACACATCTTTTGGCAAATTCCACGCAAAAAAACCTTGGCTTTCCAAGGTTTTTTCGCATCCCGAAAATGCTCCTGATCAAAACATGCCGCCAGTCATATCCAGACAATATATACGACCAGCGACCACCCCAAACCAAAAACACCAACCTATCCCATCTGTCCCATTCCAACTCCTACAAGCAACTCTCACCTGCAGCCTGCAATACCTGCCGCTTACCTAACCGCCTTCATAATCCGTCGACGCCCAGAAAAAGTAGCAACCTCCGCCACCCCCAGCGAACGAATCGTATCCAAATTCGCTGCCACATACTTTCCAATATCGTCGGGAAAATGCGCATCGGACGAGAGCGTCAGCGGCACGCCATGCGCCACCAGAACGTCCAGAAAAGCCGGGCTGGGGCACATTTCCTGAACGGGATAGCGGTAATACAAGCCCGCATTGATTTCGGTCGCTGTATTCGTTTCTTTCAAAGCAGTCGCGATCCTGTTGTAATGGGGCACAAGCTCCGCTTCCACAGGCCGATAGGAGAACACTTTCAAATTGTCCAGATGGGCGACAAAATCAAACAGCTCACTCCTGATCATACATTCAACCGTGTGGAAAAAGTCCGCATACAGCTGTTTCAGGTCATGCTGCTCAAACAACTGGCGTGTCTCGGGATTGTCAAAGCCCCACCCGTGCAAAAAGTGGACAGAGCCGATCACATAATCCCACGAAGCGCCAGCCAGCAAGCTTTCCAACTCTTTTTCCCCGCCGATAAAATAATCCGCTTCGATCCCCAGCCGCAACTCCACGCCGCTTGCCGACCAATGCGGCTTTGCTGCCTCAATCGCCGTGCAAAAGTCGCTGAGGCTCTCCGTGCATACCTGATCAAGCCAAGTGCGCTGCAAGCGACCCAAATCGGTATCGCCCAGCTCCATGTACCTTTCAAAGTAAGGGCGTGCTTCGCGAAAACGGTATAAATGATCGACAATCCCTACTTCTTTCAAGCCTTTGTTCAGTGCCTCACGCAAATACAGATCGATCCAGGCCGGGTCGTATGCCCCGCGAGACAAGCGGTTATTTAATCGCGCCATGCTGTCCAGCAGCCAGGCACGGGTATGTCGAGGTTGAGTTAATGGATGAAAGTGATCGAGGGCCGCATTGGTGCGGTCAAGCCAGCGCAGTGAATAGGGCCCTTCTTCCAGATGAAGATGATAGTCAATCAGCATGTGAAGTCTCTCCTTAGCGGATGTTCGCTTATCCAGGTAGTTTGAATGCCTGACGAAAGCCATTCATCCGGCATCGGCTGGTCACAAACGACCGCGCTGACATCCGGCCAGCCGCATATACGGGAAAATTGCGTTTGGCCGATTTTCGATGTGTCTGCCAAAACATAAACTTGCTCCGAGCGCTGTACCATCATGGTCGAACACAAAGTTTCTTCCATGTCGTAGTCGGTGAAGCCATCAGCGGTGATTCCTCCGCAGGAAATAAAAGCTTTGTCAAAATGAAAGCGCGAGAGCAGCTCGCAAGTAAACGCCCCGGCAACCGATTGTTGAGCCGGATGGGTCAGACCCCCCAGCATAATCACCTGGCCGTTGAATTGATTTGCTTCCAGCAACTCGTTCAACAAAGCGGCAGCAGGGAGCGAATTGGTGACGATCGTCAGTTGGTTGAGGCCCTTGATGGCACGTGCCAGCTCCAGTGTTGTCGTTCCGACATCGAGCGCGATCGTGTCTCCGTCAGCCAAAAGCTCTGCCGCGATTTGGCCGATTTTCGTTTTTGCCGCCTGTTGGATCGCTTGTTTCTTTTCAAAATGCGGCTCTCGTTTTGGCAAATGATAAGGGATCGCTCCGCCGTACACCCGTTTTAGCATGCGTTGCTGTTCCAACTGGTCCAGATCGCGTCGAATGGTCTCTGGTGTTACTGCCAGGCTTTTTGCCAGATTCATCACCTGAATTTTACCGTGTCGGTTCAGTTCGTCCAGAATCACTTGCTGTCGTTCTTCAGGCAATAGTGTCATAGAGCGGAATCACATCCTTGGGACATAAATACAATGTTTTGGTTGTGCCTGTCTGCTCGGACTCGAAGGACATGTGCAGCGTGTCCACCAGTACAGAAACATCGCCAATGTTCAGTTCGTAACGGGTAACGTTGCCGAGCATGGATACATGAGCAATCTTCCCGGTCAAGCGGATGTCTTCCGCAGTTACAGGCTGTTCACGAAATGTCTCGGGCCGGATGGCGAACCGCTCGGCTACCTCCCGAATGGACAGATCAGGCGCGATTTGGTTCAGCTGCTCGGCGCTCAGCACGTTGTAATTTCCAATGAAGCGAGCGACAAATTCAGAGTGTGGCTGGGTGTAAATCTCATGAGGACTGCCGTGCTGCACGATACGGCCGCCGTTCATGATGTAGATGCGGTCACTGACAGCCATGGCCTCTTCCTGATCGTGCGTAACCAGCACAGTCGTCATGTTCAGCTCGCGTTGGATGGTGCGCAGCTGTTTTTGCAAGTTTTTGCGAATCTGGGCATCCAGGGCACTGAGCGGCTCATCGAGCAAAAGCACTTTTGGCCGGGTAACCAGCGAACGGGCGAGGGCTACACGCTGCTGCTGGCCGCCAGACAGTTCGCGCGGATAGTTTTGCTCTTTTCCCGCAAGCCCGACCAGCTCGATCATTTCCTGGACACGCAGCCGAATATCCGCTTTCGGGACTTTGTTCATTTCCAGGCCAAAGGCAATGTTTTGACTGACCGTAAGATTGGGAAAAAGCGCATACGATTGGAACACCATGCCGATCTCCCTGTTTTTTGGCGACACGTCAGTCACATCTTTGCCGTCAATGTAAATCTTGCCCGTGTCAGGGGCAGTCAGACCGCTGAGGATGCGCAACAGCGTACTTTTGCCGCACCCGCTAGGGCCAAGCAACGCAACCAGCTCGCCTTTTTCAATCGCAAGGTCGAGTTGCTTCAACACGTGCTGGCCGTGAAAAGTTTTGGACATGTGTTCGATTTGGACGTAGCTCATCAGGAGACCTCCTTGCGTGCGAAGCTTCGGCGTGTGAATCTGACAATCAGGCTGGTGATGATCGCCATCAGGACAAAATAAGTGACAGTAATCGCGCTGGCGACATGCCCGCTTGCCGATAGCTTGTTGTACAAATACAGTTGCAGGGTCTCGTATCTTCCTCCCACGAGAATGTTGATCAGGACAAATTCACCGAACAGGATGGAGAACGACAGGAGCGCCGACACGAAAATTCCGGACATGATATTCGGCACGATAATCCGGACGAACGCCTGCCAGCGACTCGCACCCAGCAGCTCGGCCGCCTCCATCAATGAACGGGCGTGCAGGGCAAGCAGGCTGTTTCGCGTTCCTTGATAAAGATACGGAAGCAGACCGACCAGATACGCCCCGGCTGTAATAACGATCATCGGAATCCCGTTGCCTGAATAAGTACGAATCAAGCCGACCGCCATAATGACGCCAGGTACAGCGTAGGTCAGCATCACAAAAAGCTGAACCAGTTTCTCCATCCGGGGAGCGTAAACGACAATGGAGAAAACAGCCGGGACGATAATCACGACAGCAACAACTGTCGTCAAAAAGCTCAGCACAAAAGAGCGCCCGAATGCCTGCAAAAATCGGGGATCGCCATACAGCTCCGCGAACCATTTTAGCGTGAGCCCTTCCGGCAAAACCGTGCTGTTCCACTCGGTTGCCAGCGAATAAAGTACGGTAGCCGCTACAGGCAAAAACAAATACAGCATGACCAACGCAAACGACAAGGATGGCAAACCAATTCGCTTCAAGACAAATCCCTCCGAATCTTCCGCGTCAGCCACTCGTTCACGACCAGGGCGGCGGCAAGCGTCAGGCCGAGCAGTACGGCGAGAGCGCTACCCAGCTCCGGTCTGGCAAAAATGTCGCCGGAGACAAGCGCGCCAATCCGAATCGGCACAAGGTTGTAGTTGCTGCCCGTGAGCGCGTAGGCCGAAGCATAGGCACCCATTGCGTTGGCAAACAAAATGCTGAATGTGCCGACGATGCCCGGAAACAGTACCGGGAAACCGATTCGCAGCCAAAAATGCCAGGGACTTGCCCCGAGCAGCTCGGCCGCTTCCATCCACTGCTTCTGAATGGCGTGATACAAAGGATACAAAAGCATCACTGCCAAAGGCAGTTGAAAATAAACATAAACAAGCGTCAAACCGCTCCACGAATACAGAGTAAAAGACTGGCCAAAATCAATCCCCAGCTGCTTCGCAAGCAATACAAACAGACCACTATTCCCCAACAGAACAATAAAGGCAAAAGCGAGCGGAATCCCCGCAAAGTTCGAGGTTAGATTGGTAATGACAAGCACTCGCTGTTGCAGAGACTGCGGGAAACGGGTAATCGCATAGGCAGCGAAAACAGCAGCGATGATTCCGATAAGAGACGACAGGAACGAGATGAGCACACTGTTTTCAAAAGCCTGCAAGTAATATGGATTAGAAAAAATCTCCTGATAGTGGCTGATCGTAAAACCGCCGCCCCCCTCGGCCTGAAAGCTCCCCTCGATCATGGAAAGCAACGGGACGAGCAGAAACAGAGCGATCATCGCAAAGAACGGAATTGTCGTGACCAAAAGCATGCTGGCAAATCGTTTCATCGCAAAAGCTCCTTTCTGAGAGGAAAAGACGCCCCCTCAGGGAGACGTCTTACTACTCTGCCCGCATACGGTCAATGGCTGCATCGCTTCCGAAGGGGAGATGCCTAGCAACTGGCAGGCAAGCGGAGCCACCTGCAATTGCGGGATGACCTCCTCGCGAATGCCGGGAGATACTTGGTTGCTGATGACAAACAGAGGGACGTCCCGGTCAGCGCTGGAGGTGCCGCCGTGATTCCCATCCGCTGTCATCCCGTGATCGGCTGTCACGATGATTTGGTAGCCCGCATCCATCCACGCAGGAAGCACATTTGCCAGGATGGAATCTGCCGCCAGAACGCGGTTACGATATTGCGCAGAATCAGCCGTATACTTGTGACCGTCATCATCGATATTCATGGAGTGGACGTAGAGAAAATCCGGACGGTATCCATTCAGCAAAAAGTTGGCGTCAGCAAACAAGTGTGTATCCGGGTAATGATCCTCCCAGTAAAACATCCCGTTTTGGATCGGACTGTCCGTGTTCAGCTGGATTCGGTCGTGAAACGGACTGAACGGCGCTTTGTTGTACAGCTCGCTTACCCAGCCATAAGCGGCAGCCGCGTTGGACATCCCGTTTTTCCGCGTCAGGTGAAAAAGGCTCTCCTGGTGCGAAAGCCGCGCCGCCTGATTGCTGGAAATTCCATTTTTCCACGCAGGAGTTCCCGTCAACAGAACTTCGTACAAAGGACGAGAGAGACTCGGCAATTCCGAGCGTACCTGAAAGCGGGCCGCGATGCCGTACTCGACCAGATGATGCATATACCCCATGTGCGAGACAGCTGTGTCGAATCTCAGTCCGTCCAGCACAATCATGGCCAGCTTGTTGTTAGCGGACATGGATCAACACCTGCTCTTGCCAAAGCTGCGGCAGTTTTTTGGCCGTCGCTTCCCACGCAGCCAGATCACCTACAGGACGGGCATTTTTGTACATATCTTCCGGGAGCAGTTTCGCTTTGGCAGATTCATCAAGCTTGGCGTTCGCGCGGATAGGTCGAGCGTAGCCACGAGCCAAATTGGACTGGCCTGCGTCGGAGAGGATGTATTCACGAGCAAGCATGGCAGCGTGCGGATGCTTGGAGTATTTATTGATCAAAGTAGCGTACCCGCTGCTGACCGATGCTTCTTCCGGAATGAGGACATCAAAACGGTTTTTGTCGATTTTGTCCCGATACCCGAGTGCGTTGAAGTCCCACAAGATAGCGACTTCGACTTCGCCCTTCTCCAGGTTGGCCAGGCTAGGGTCGCTCGTGCTGAGTCGCTTGTTTTTGGCAAGTTCAGCGAAAAAGTCGACGCCTGGTTGGATATTTTTCTCGTCTCCCCCGTTGGCATAAGCAGCAGCCAGCACGGCAAACTGCGCTTGATTTGCCTTCATGACATCGCCGATCGCGATCTTGTAGTTTCCACTTTTCAAATCAGCCCAGGACTTCGGAGGATTTTGCACTTTTGTCTTGTCGGTGAGAAAAGCCAGCGTTCCGGTATAGCCTAGCACCCAGTGTCCTTCGTCATCTTTTGCCCAGGCGGGAATGTCGTTCCAGTAAGAGGTTTTGTAAGGAAGCGTCAGCCCTTTTTGCTTGGCTAACGGTCCAAAAGCGATGCCCACATCGCCGATATCTGCTGTGGCATTATCTTTTTCTGCTTCAAACTTGGCCAATTCTTCTGCGCTCGACATGTCGGTATCCATATGCTTCAAGCCGTATTCCTTCTGGAGATTGCCCCAAGTCTCCCCCCAGTTTGCCCACGTGTCCGGCATCCCTACAGAGTTGACTTCGCCCTCCTTCTTCGCTTTTTCTACGATTTGATCCAGGGTCAATTGCGACGCATCCAGAGCAGTGTCTGATTTCGTCTCGGTGGCGCATCCGGCAAGCAGAAAAAAGGATGTCATGACAACAACGGTTCGTTTCCAGCTCAACTGGTTCCCTCTCATCTTTAAGGCCCCTTTTCGTTTTTATTTGTGTTTGATCTTTTGGTTTTTTCGCTTTTAATCGTAAACAACCAAAATGAAACTGATATAAATGGGTTGTTAAGAAGCTATTAAGACTGTGTGAAAAAGCGAAGGGAACGCAAAAAGCGGCTCTCTGACTGCTAGAGAACCGCATAAAAACAAGAGTTGCAATTGGATCGTACTCTTTCGCAAAACAGTCGCTGACTTTTTTCAGCTTGATCAGTGCCATGCGTTTTGCTTTGTGCTCTCGGCAACGCGCTACAATCCGTACCCACATTTTTGATGTCCATCAAATGTGTGCGTTTCTAGTAGGACAAACGCCGTTCCCATTTTGCCTTGCCAACCTATACTACTCGTATAACCATACTTTTGCCATGTGAGGTGAGACAACCATTGGCGAAAAGAAAGCTTTCCAAACGGTGCCGAATCAAACGAAGAAGACGATGCCGCAGGAAGTGCAAGTGTCATAAAAGAAGGGTTAAATGTTTGAAATCGCGATATCGCTGCAAAAGGCGACGGCGGCGTAAATGTCGTTCCAGGAGGCGGCGTTTCCGCTGTATCATTGCCAAATCCATCGACAAATCGGTCAGCTCCAGTGATGCCACTGTCAACTCTGATACGGACAGCGAAGCTACAGCAAATGAAACTTCGACCAGCAACAGCAGCTCCACCAACAACTCCGATACTGACAGCGGCTCTACTGCTACCGAAACCTCCACCAGCAACAGCAACTCTACTAACAACTCCGACACTGACAGCGGCTCTACTGCCAACGAAACTTCAACCAGCAACAGCAACTCCACCAACAACTCCGACACTGACAGCGGCTCTACTGCCAACGAAACTTCAACCAGCAACAGCAACTCTACCAACAATTCCGACACCGACAGCGGCTCTACTGCTACCGAAACCTCCACCAGCAACAGCAACTCTACCAACAATTCCGACACTGACAGCGGCTCTACTGCTACCGAAACCTCCACCAGCAACAGCAATTCTACCAACAATTCCGACACCGACAGCGGCTCTACTGCTACCGAGACTTCGACCAGCAACAGCAATTCCGCCAACAACTCGGATACAGATGCGACCTCATCCTCCGGGCCAAGCACCTCCACTACGGGTGACAATTCGTCCACCAGCAACAGCGACGCTACCAACTCTTCCGATACCGATGCGACTTCTTCTGCCGGGCCAAGCACCTCCACTACGGGCGACAATTCGTCCACCAGCAACAGCGATGCCACCAACTCTTCCGATACCGATGCAACCTCTTCCGCCGGGCCAAGCACTTCCACTACGGGCGACAATTCATCTACAAGCACCAGCGACTCGGACAATACATCGGATACCGATGCCACAGCCACTACAGGCGACAACACAACGACCAATACCAGTTCGGCAGATAACTCTTCCACAAATGACAACAACAGCAACGCCAACAGTACCCTTGATTCTACCAGCTGCGCCCGCAATGACTCGGCCAACCTGAGCACTTCCAATAATACTTTTAATCACGACAGCGCTCTGACCAGCACAGCAAACGGGATCGCCAGCTCTGCCAACAACTCCGCCAATACGATATCCAACGGAAATTCCTTCACGGTAGGAAACAGCACTTTGATTAACTTCAGCGACAACACCGTTCTGCTCCTGTTATTGCTACAGTTAGTCAAATGCTTTTGCCCACCCAACCAGGGAGGCGGAAGCAGCGCTTCTCCTTGTGGTTGTATCGAAGGGGGCAGCTCATTCGAATCTTTGCTTCAAAAATTGCTGGAGAAAGAAACGCAAAATCGCGAAACCATCCTCAATCTTTTGCAGCAAAACAATCATTCCAACAATTGAAGTCGTTTAAGGAAGGAGAGGGACAAAACATGGCATCGACGAACCATTCCTCCAACTACTCGACAACGCGCTTCGTTCTGTCGCGAAGAGGGACCGATTCCTCTTTGACCATCATGATTAACAACCGGAGCGCTAACGATCGCAGCCTTAACCTGAGGGTGGAAGACGCAGATACAAAAGAACCACTCATCGCATACACAAACGGCATTCCCATCGATCAGACAGTGCTCATTCCAGCGGGTAGCGTAGAAGCACTGCAAATCGACCTCAACGAAACAACTAGCCGGATCGCACTGGAAGTCTCCAATCCATCCTCTGGAGGGGGAATGTCCGTGCGGCAAAGCAGTTCGTCGCGTAGCGGCCCAGACAACCAGCAAATCGAGCTTACCCTAAAATAAAATGGGGAGGCACACAAACCTATCGGCAAAAAATGAAGGACTAGGAGGCATTCCCCCTAGTCCGTTTTTGTTTCATTGATTACTGGTGCGCAAACTGCTCTTCTTCTGTCGAACCAGTCAGTGCTGTGGTCGAGGAAGTTCCGCCGGCAATCACTTGTGCAATCTCATCGAAATAGCCGGTACCAACTTCACGCTGATGACGAGTAGCTGTATAACCGTTCACCTCTGTGGCAAATTCAGCTTGCTGCAATTCGGAGTAAGCAGCCATTCCACGATCGCGGTAGCCGCGTGCCAGCTCGAACATGCCGTAGTTCAACGCATGGAAGCCCGCAAGCGTCACGAATTGGAACTTGTAGCCCATCTCGCCCAGCTCTTCCTGGAAGCGTGCAATCGATTCCTCGTCGAGTTTTTTCTTCCAGTTGAACGAAGGCGAGCAGTTGTAAGCGAGCAGCTTGCCTGGGTACTGGGCATGAATCGCTTCGGCAAATCGGCGTGCTTCGTCCAGATTTGGTTCGGACGTTTCGCACCAGATCAGATCGGCATAAGGTGCATAGGCGAGTCCACGGGCAATCGCTGCATCCAACCCGCCACGCAGACGGAAAAATCCTTCTGGCGTCCGTTCGCCTGTCAAAAACGGCTGGTCTTGCTGGTCAACGTCGCTCGTGATCAGGAATGCGCCGTTAGCGTCTGTACGAGCTACAATGATAGTCGGCACTCCCATGACATCTGCTGCCAAACGGGCCGAAATCAGATTGCGGACAGCAGCCTGCGTCGGGATCAAAACTTTTCCGCCCATATGTCCGCATTTTTTCTCGGAAGCCAGCTGATCTTCAAAATGCACACCTGCTGCCCCCGCTTCAATCATGCTTTTCATCAATTCAAACACGTTCAGCGGTCCACCAAAGCCCGCTTCGGCGTCAGCGACAATCGGAGCAAACCAATACGTATCTGTGCCGCCTTCGGACTGATCAATCTGGTCAGCACGCTGCAATGCCTGGTTAATTCTTTTCACAACATGAGGAACGCTATTCGCCGGGTAAAGGCTTTGGTCAGGATACATTTGTCCGGAAAGGTTCGCGTCAGCCGCTACTTGCCAGCCGCTCAGGTAAATGGCTTTCAAGCCGGCCTTTACCTGTTGAATCGCCTGATTCCCGGTCAATGCCCCCAACGCCTTGATATGATGCTCTGTATTCAGCAAGTTCCACAGCCGCTCCGCTCCGAGACGAGCCAGTGTGTGCTCGATTTGAACCGAACCACGCAGCCGGAAAACGTCTTCCGCCGTGTACGTCCGGGTAATCCCTTGAAAACGCTCGCCCTGCCAGCTTTGCTCGATCTGTTGAATAGCTTCCTGTTTTGTTTGTTTGCTCATTTACGTTTCCCCCACCCATTTTTATTGTTTTATTTAGAGATAGCGATAGCCCGGCACAGTCAGAAAATCTTCAAAATCGTCTTCCGTCACCAGCCTCAAGAAAAGCTCGCCCGCGACCTGGAATTTGCTGTTTTCATAACGCTCCTGGCCAATCGCTTGTTTCAACGCTTGCAATTCTTCACTCAGCCACTGTTTCACCAAGCCTTCCGTGATCTTTCTGCCATCCTGAAGAACGCCATGTCGATGACGAATCCAGTGCCATACTTGTGCACGGGAGATTTCTGCCGTCGCCGCGTCCTCCATCAGATTGTGGATCGGAACAGCCCCAAAGCCACGAAGCCATGCCTCGATATATTGCAAACCGACACTGATGTTGGTACGAACGCCTTCCTCTGTGATCGTGCCTTCGGGTACAGCCAGAAGGTCGCTCGCCTGCACCTGCACGTCCTCGCGCTTATACCAGATCTGGTTCGGCTCTCTCATCAAACGATTGAAAACCTCCATGGCAACTGGCACCAATGCCGGATGAGCTACCCATGTACCATCGTGCCCGTCGTATGCTTCCCGCTCTTTGTCGGCACGTACTTTGGCAATCGCTTCTTCATTTTTGACCGGGTCGTTTTTCACCGGAATTTGCGCTGCCATTCCGCCAATGCAAGGTGCCTGGCGTTTGTGGCAAGTCTTCACCGCCAAAGTGGTGTAGGCTTTCATGAACGGAACCGTCATCGTCACTTGTGCCCGGTCAGGCGTAATGACATCCGGGCTATTGCGCAGCTTTTTAATGTAGCTGAAAATGTAATCCCAACGCCCGCAGTTCAATCCCGCACTGTGCTCGCGCAGCTCATACAAAATTTCATCCATTTCAAAAGCAGCGAGAATCGTTTCGATCAGCACCGTCGCACGAATCGTCCCCCGCGGAATATTCAGTTCCTCCTGGGCGAAAACAAACACATCGTTCCAGAGGCGCGCTTCCAGATGACTTTCCAGTTTCGGCAAGTAAAAATACGGGGCCGTCTTGTTCGCGATCAAGGCATCGACGTTGTGGTAAAAATAAAGCCCAAAGTCGAGCAGGCTGCCGGAAATCGGCTGTTGGTCAAGGAGTATGTGTTTTTCATCGAGGTGCCAGCCACGCGGCCGTACGATCAATACAGCCGTCTTCTCATTCAGGGTGTACTGTTTTCCTTCCGGGCTGGTGTATGATATGTTGCGGCGAACCGCGTCCTTCATGTTGATCTGTCCCTGGATCGAGTTTTCCCATGTAGGCGAATTGGCATCTTCAAAATCGGCCATGAACATGCGAGCGCCTGAGTTCAGCGCATTGATCACCATTTTGCGGTCGCCAGATGGCCCGGTGATCTCCACTCTTCGATCCAAAAGATCATGCGGCAGTGGAGCAACCGTCCAATCTCCGTTGCGAATCTCGGCTGTTTCCGGCAAAAAGTCAGGCAGTTGTCCCGCATCAATTTTCAGCTGACGTTCCTTGCGATCGGCAAGCAGTTGCTGCCGTCTGTCGCCAAACTTTTGTTCCAGCTTGATCACAAATTGAACCGCCTCTGGCGTGAGGATGTCCTGATAGCCGGAATGCATCTCGCCAGTGATCTGAATCTCCAGCGGATATGGATTAGTTGGAATCGTAGTCAAAACTGGTCACCATCCTTGATAACGTCCGAATTATTATGGTACAGATTCGTTTTCGAAAAGTTATTATAGTACAGTGGGTGCAAAAAAAATGATCTAATCCTGATATCCGCTGCCGCTGCAATGACTGCAACTCACATGCCCATCTCCCAAACAATGATGGCAAGCCGCTCCGTTGTCATCGTGACCAACGCCTCCACATCTTGGGCAATTTTGTTCGCCGTTTCCTTCACACCGATAGCAGTCCATTTTCTTTCCCTCCATATCTGTATTAAAACAATATTCTTTAAATTTGTTTTTATTATATAACAGACACTAATACAGCGCAACACAATTTTCAAAAAAATCACACTGTATTAGAACACATTTTATCAAAACATGCCCTTGTCCTTGATTTACAGCTCTTTTTGGCAAAAACAAAGCAGCCCCTGACCCGTCAGAATCAGAAGGCTGCTTTGCTTTTCCATATGCTTTTATGCTTTTATGCGTTTCTTTGCTCGCTTATTTCGGGGAGATTTTTTCTACTCCACCCATATACGGACGCAAAACTTCCGGAATGGTGATGGAACCGTCTTGTTCCTGGTAGTTCTCCAAAATGGCTGCTACTGTACGGCCGATCGCAAGACCCGATCCGTTCAAAGTGTGCACAAATTCCGGCTTCGATTTTGTATCGCGGCGGAAACGGATATTGGCACGGCGAGCCTGGAAGTCCTCGAAGTTCGAGCACGACGAGATTTCCCGGTACGTATTGTAGCTTGGAATCCAAACTTCCAAGTCGAATTTCTTCGCCGCAGTAAATCCGAGATCTCCGGTACACATGCTCAGCACGCGGTATGGCAGTCCAAGCAGCTGCAACACCTTCTCCGCATTTTTCACCAGTTTATCCAGCTCATCGTAGGAATCTTCCGGTTTGACGAACTTCACCAGCTCGACTTTGTTGAATTGGTGCTGACGAATCAGACCGCGCGTGTCGCGCCCTGCCGAACCTGCTTCCGAACGGAAACAAGCACTGAACGCCGTATAGTATTTAGGCAAGTCTGCTCCATCCATGATTTCGTCGCGGTGCATGTTCGTCACTGGCACCTCTGCGGTAGGAATCAGGAAGTAATCAGGACCTTCCAGTTTAAAAGCATCTTCTTCAAACTTAGGCAATTGTCCGGTTCCGGTCATGCTCGCACGGTTCACGATGAATGGCGGGATGACTTCTTCATATCCGTGTTCATTGGAATGGAGATCCATCATGAAGTTCATCAACGCCCGCTCCAGACGCGCTCCCAGTCCTTTGTAAAAGACAAAGCGGCTTCCGGTTACCTTCGCTGCCGTTTCAAAATCGAGAATCCCTGCCTGGCTGGCTACTTCCCAGTGTGGTTTCGCCTCAAAACCAAAGTTGCGAGGCTCGCCCCACGTCCAAGCCACCACGTTGTCATCTTCCGAAGTACCAATTGGTGTGCTTTCATGTGGCAGGTTAGGCAGGCTCAGCAAAATCAGTTCTTGCTGTTCATCCAGCCCACGCAGTTCCTCATCCAACGCTTTGATGCGCTCATTTACTTCTTTCATTTCCGCGATCAAATGGTCGGCGTTCTCTTTGTTCCGTTTCATGATGGCTACTTGCTCAGATACCGTGTTGCGTTTATTTTTCAGAGCTTCCGCTTCCTGAATGACTTGACGGCGCTTTTCGTCCACTTCTGCAAACTGATCCAGAGCGGAAATATCTTCGTTGCGATGCGCCAAACGGCGTTTTACTTCTTCCAAATCCTGACGCAATACTTTTACGTCCAACATGTTCGAATCCCTCCGAATCGATAATAAAATGCAAAAAACACCCGTCCCCATAAGGGACGAGTGTTGTATACCCGCGTTGCCACCCTCGTTGATACACGCCAAGACTGCACATGTATCCACTCAATCCGTCGTAACGGGACGGTTCCGGACAAAGTTCATTCCTTTGCCACTCCGAGATGGATTCCCCCACAGACCGGATCGGTTTGCACCCACCACCGACTCTCTGCACCAGATTCTTCATGAGGTACTTGTTCTCATCATCGCATTCTCATTCATGCATACTTCTATTGTTAACTGTACTACAGGTTCTATACGTATGTAAAGGCTACTCCGCGATGATCTTCATACAAAAAAAGACCGGCATCTTGTTCATGCCGATCTTCTTTCGAGGATGTTTATTGATTGGCTTTAGCTTCTGTACTCTTTGACCATTTCGAGGAAATATTTGTGCAGCCGTGCATCTTCGGTCAATTCCGGGTGAAAAGCAGCCGCCAGGTAGTGACCGTTTCGGGCAACGACGATCTTTTCATCGTACTTGGCAAGCACCTCAGCATTTTCTCCGACTTCTACGATGTAAGGAGCGCGGATAAACACTGCCGGGTAATCTGCACCGACACCAGCTACGGGCATTGTGACCTCGAAGCTTTCTTTTTGCCGACCAAACGCGTTCCGCTCCACCTTGATATCCATCAGCCCCAGATGGCACTCATCCTGCCCCTGAATCTGCTTGGCCAAGAGAATCGCTCCCGCGCAAGTGCCGAAGATTGGCTTTCCGGCGCTTCCGAACTCACGAAGCGCATCCATGAATCCGTACTTATGCATCAGCTTGCTGATCGTCGTGCTCTCTCCGCCTGGGAGAACCAATCCGTCGAGGTCTGCGAGTTCCTCTGCTTTTTTGACAGGAACGGCTGTCGCCCCTGCTTCCTCCAGCATGCGCAAGTGTTCTGCCACAGCCCCTTGCAGCGCGAGTACACCGATTTTCATTTGACTCACCTTACCAGCCGCGCTCTTGCATGCGATCAGCTTCGCGGATTTTGGAAATCTCGATTCCCGTCATCGCACTGCCCAAGCCTTTTGATACGCGTGCGATCAGCTCGTAATCTGTGTAGTGGGTAGTTGCCTCGACAATTGCCCGCGCGAATTTTTCCGGATTTTCCGATTTGAAAATACCTGAGCCGACGAATACGCCGTCAGAGCCCAATTGCATCATCAGTGCCGCATCTGCCGGGGTAGCTACGCCACCAGCCGCGAAGTTCACGACAGGCAGTTTGCCAGTTTGATGTACTTGTTCCAGCAGTTCGTATGGAGCACCGAGATTTTTCGCTTCTGCCATCAGCTCATCGTAAGACATCGCCTGCACTTTGCGGATTTGAGCCATCATCGTGCGCATATGGCGAACTGCCTCTACGATGTTCCCGGTCCCTGGCTCACCTTTTGTGCGGATCATGGAAGCTCCTTCTCCGATGCGGCGAAGCGCTTCGCCCAGATCACGCGCACCACATACGAACGGCACAGTGAAGTCTTTTTTGTTGATGTGGTACAAATCATCGGCTGGGGTCAAAACTTCACTTTCATCCAGGTAATCTACACCCATTGATTCCAGTACGCGGGCTTCGACAAAATGTCCGATACGAGCTTTTGCCATAACAGGGATAGAAACAGCGTTCAGAACTTCCTCCACAATGCCCAGATCAGCCATACGGGCTACTCCGCCAGCAGCACGGATATCAGAAGGTACGCGTTCCAGCGCCATAACAGCTACGGCGCCAGCAGCTTCAGCAATCTTTGCTTGCTCAGCATTTACGACGTCCATGATAACGCCGCCTTTTTGCATCTCAGCCATACCTTTTTTTACGCGGGACGTTCCTACTTGTACCATATGAAAATTCCCCCTACATCATGAAGTCAGAACCGTAACTGTTATGCTCTGTTATGGTTCCTTGTTACCGTCATTGTAAACGATAGATGAGGGGGAAAACAACTATTATTTAATTTCCTGTTCCACTACTGAACAAGTTGCTGAAAAATTGAATGATGCTGCGGAAGAACAAACGAATCCAGCTCGCCTCTTCCACCTCTTGGCTTGCCACTACATCCACGCCTGCTTTTGCCGCGTCTTCCGGCTGGAGGTAATCGGTGTCTTTTGCCCCTTCTTCTTTCAGTACGAGCTTACCGATTACTTGGCCTTGCTTGATTGGCGCGTTCAAGTCTTGGAAGGTAACTGTTGGGGTGAATTTTGCTTCCCCGCCAATTTTGGTCAGTACGTTTACTTCGCTGCCTGTTACTGCTGGTACTGTCAGTTCTACCCCGTTCTTTACAGGTGCAGTTTCAAAGCCTTTTACAGAAGCATTCTTGTCCAACTGCTTGGTTAATTTGAAATTGCTGAAACCGTAGTCGTAAAGCTTTTTGGTTTCTACGAAGCGCTTTGTTTTGCTGTCTGTTCCCATGACAACAGAAATCAAGCGCATGTTATCACGAACGGCCGTACCAGTAAAACAATTGCCTGCTGCTTGGGTATAACCAGTCTTTAATCCGTCTACACCTTGATAGTAATTCGGGAGATCAGGCAGCATCCAGTTGTTATTCGCCATTTTCAGCTCATTTTTAGAACCGGGACGGAACGTAAACCGTGGGATCTTGGATACTTCCAAAGCTTCTGGGAAATCACGAATCAGGTTTCTAGCGAGGATGGCCGAATCGCGAGCAGACATCAGGTTTTCCACTTGATCTGTCTTAACGGAATATGGTCCCAACTCGTTGGCTGGCAAACCGCTAGATGTTACGAAAGACGTGTTTTTCATACCAAACTCTGCAGCCTTCTTGTTCATCATCTGCACGAAGTTTGCTTCACTGCCCGCAATCTTTTCAGCAAGCAGTACAGTTGCGTCATTAGCAGAAACGACAGCCATCGCATTGTACAGCTCTCTGACTGTGAAGGACTCACCTAGATTTAGGTATACGCCAGACGTATCGGAGATTCTTGCCACATAGAAGGCATACTCACTTACGGGCACCTTCTCATCCCAGCTGATTTTCTTCTCCTTGATTGCTTCTTGCACCAGGTATTCCGCCATCATCTTACTCATGCTGGCAGGTGGCAGTGAGGCATCTGGATTCATACTGTACAATATTTTTCCTGTTGATGCCTCTAATAGAATGGCAGATTTCGCTGCCAGTTGTAGATCGGCTGCAGGTGCTGCATCGGCCTTCGTCGCCGCTCCTCCCATTGCGGTTGCAAACACTGCGAGAGAAAGGATCAGACCTGTCAGTCGCTTTTTCCATGTTGTTCGCTTCATAGTTTCTTCTCACTCTCCAATTCTGTCATAAATTCATACGGTAATTGAGCACCAAGTGTAAGTTTAACATACCATTACGATCTCATTGAAGTCCAAATAGACTCATTAGTAGGTAATTGATTGGATATATAAAATATAATTGAAATTAAATTATATTATGGTATAAATGGCAATATATTCAATATTTAAGGAGGCTTATCTCGTGAATAAGGTTTTATACACTTTTGCTTCACTCGCTCTTGGTTTGGTTGTTATGAATCCAGTTTCTGCTCATGCCGCAGTCGAAAAAAGGAACACCGATTCCCTAGTGGAACAGCAAACTAAAAAGGATATTAGTACCATGAGCATTGAACTTGACTGGAGGTCTTTCAGCGTAACACAGGGAGGTACATATATTGGCCGTGACACATTCCATCTCTTTGGAAAGGCTAACGCTGGATTAGATGCTTCAAATAGTAACTGCGATGTAACAGTTTACATCGAAAAATTAAGCGAGAATGGAAAAGTAGAGAAAACAATTAAATTAGGAAGATTAACTGCGCCAAAAGGCAATACTGATTATACCGACCCAGTATCTGTCGTCCCAGGGAACTATCGCCTCAAGATAGTAGGAAATATTGCCTCTGACGGAGAAATCGCTATTTATAGAAGATAGCTGTACGTTAACTGCGACCAGTTTTTAAATTTTTGCCTACAAATTAAATAACCCCCCTTTCTTTCTAGAAGGGGGGATTTTCTTATAAACTAAGAAATCGAGTAGTTCGGCGACTCCTTGGTAATTTGCACGTCATGTGGATGGCTTTCACGCAAGCCGGCTCCCGTGATCCGGACGAACTGGGAGTTCTGGATCAAGTCCTCGATCGTATTCGCTCCGCAGTAACCCATCCCTGCACGCAAACCGCCAATCAGTTGGTAGGTCACATCTGCCAACGGCCCTTTGTAAGGAACGCGGCCCTCGATTCCTTCTGGAACAAGCTTTTGTTCGTTCTCCTGGAAGTAACGGTCTTTGCTTCCTGCTTTCATGGCGCCAATCGAGCCCATACCGCGGTATACCTTGAAACGGCGGCCTTGGAAAATCTCAAATTCGCCTGGGCTTTCTTCCGTTCCGGCAAACAGACTGCCGATCATGATCGCAGAAGCGCCAGCGCCGATCGCTTTTGGCAAATCGCCGGAGTATTTAATACCGCCGTCGGCAATAATTGGAATATTGTACTCGCGAGCTACCTGGGCACAATCGTGAATCGCGGTAATTTGCGGTACACCGATACCTGCTACGACGCGAGTAGTACAAATGGAACCCGGACCGATACCGACTTTTACAACAGATGCGCCAGCTTCGATCAGATCGCGGGTAGCTTGTCCTGTCGCAACATTTCCCGCTACGATCGTCAAGTTTGGATACTCTTTGCGAATGGCTTTTACGGTTTCGATTACACCTTTGGAGTGTCCATGTGCTGTATCGACCACCAGGACATCCACACCTGCCTGTACAAGCGCCGCTGCACGCTCGAACGTATCAGCAGATACACCGACCGCCGCGCCACACAGCAAGCGTCCCTGTGGGTCCTTGGCTGCCTGCGGGTATTGAATCGCCTTCTCGATATCTTTAATGGTGATAAGTCCGCGCAAAATATTGTTCTCATCAACCAGTGGCAGCTTTTCAATCTTGTGCTTTTGAAGAATCGCTTCTGCTTGCTGGAGCGTTGTTCCTACAGAAGCAGTCACCAGATTGTCTTTTGTCATCACTTCTTTGATTGGTGTGGAGTAGTCATGAACAAAGCGCAGATCACGGTTGGTCAAAATCCCGATAAGATGCTTTTCTTCATCGACAATCGGCACGCCGGAAATGCGGTATTTGCCCATCAGAGCATCCGCTTCTGCTACTGTATGATCCTGGCTCAAAGAAAACGGGTTGGTAATGACGCCACTTTCCGAGCGCTTTACGCGATCTACCTCGCTCGCCTGCTGCTCAATCGTCATGTTTTTATGGATGATGCCAATGCCGCCTTGGCGGGCCATCGCGATCGCGAGTGCTGATTCTGTTACCGTGTCCATTCCGGCACTGATCAAAGGAATGTTCAGACTAACTGTCTCGCTGAGCTTTACCCGAAGATCGACATCTCTTGGCAAAACCTCGGATTTTGCTGGGATAAGCAGCACGTCATCAAATGTTAGTCCTTCTTTGACAAATTTATCTTCCCGCACAGTAGAAAGCCCCTCTCGGCAAATATTTTAAGACAGTGTAACAAACGGCATAATTTACTGTCAAGGAATGTGTAAAACGTTCGGGTATAGAGTGTATTAGACAGATAAATCAAAAAAATAACGAGTGCAGATAATCAGATCACGAAAGTTAATGAAAGGTGGTTGCAATGAACTCTGAATGGAACCTGTTCCGCTATTTT
>NZ_JBBOBQ010000001.1:15000-22500 GCF_038000275.1 Brevibacillus sp. FSL K6-0770 | reverse complement strand
CAAACCAATTGCAGGAATAAAGTAACAGTTTGGGCAAACTTTCTGTTCAAAAAAGAGCGCCCCACAAAACTCGGAGCGCTCCATTCATGATCTTGGCATTATTCTTCTGTTGGTTCGTGATCGTCTGGTTCCACATTGGATGGAGCGTCAACTCCGTCAACCGCTTCTTCCATGTCCTCCAGATCGTCATCATCTTCATTCGGTGGGCATTTGGCTACTGAACCTACCTGTTCGTTTTCAGACAGACGGATCAGCTTCACGCCTTGCGTATAACGTCCCATTACAGAGATACCCTTCATCTCCGTGCGGATGATAATACCGGAAGTGGTGATAATCATCAAATCTTCTTCTGGCTCCACCACTTTCAGGCCGACTACATGCCCGCTGCGTTCCGTGACATTGTGCGTCTTGATCCCTTTACCACCGCGCGACTGAATACGGTATTCCTCAACAGGAGTCCGTTTGCCGTAACCGTTTGCCGTTACGATGAGAACTTCCGCGTTTGGCTTGATGACGTCCATATCAATGACATTGTCATCGTCGTCAAGCGTAATTCCCTTCACGCCGGTTGCGTTGCGTCCCATTGTCCGCACGTCACCCTCGTTAAAACGCACAGACATCCCTTTTTGCGTACCCATAATGATCTCTTGTTTCCCGTCAGTCAAACGAACACCAATCAGCTCATCGTCTTCGCGCAGATTGACTGCAATCAGTCCGCCTTTGCGAATGTTCTCATACGATTCCAGCGTGGTTTTCTTGATAATCCCTTTCTTTGTAGCAAAGAACAGGAATCGCTCATGATCAAATTCCTTGACTGGAATGACCGCGCTGACCCGCTCCCCTTTTTCAATCTGGATCAGATTGATGATCGGAGTGCCTTTTGCCGTGCGGCTGAGATCTGGAATCTCAAAGCCTTTCAGACGGTACACCTTGCCCTTGCTTGTGAAGAACATGATGTAGTCATGAGAATTGGTAATATACAGATGTTCAACAAAGTCGTCATCCTTCGTTCCCAATCCCTGAACGCCCCGTCCACCGCGTTTTTGTGAACGATAAGTGGATACAGGCAGACGTTTGATATATCCGTCATGAGTCAGCGTAATCACGACATCCTCTTCCGGAATCAAATCAGCGTCTTCGATATGATTTTCATCAAAAGCGATGGCCGTGCGCCGCTCGTCTCCGAACTTCTCCTTGATTTCGCCCAGCTCTTCGCGAATAATCGCGTAGATTTTGGCTTCATCAGCAAGAATAGCTCGCAGCTCCGCAATCTTCACCAACAGCTCCTGATACTCGTTCTCGATTTTCTCGCGCTCCAACCCTGTCAAGCGTTGCAGACGCATATCGAGAATCGCTTGTGCCTGCTCGTAGCTCAGAGCGAAGTTGCTCATCAGCCCCTCGCGAGCTTCTTCCGTTGTTTGCGAAGAACGAATCAGGCTGATAATCTCATCGATGTGATCCAGGGCAATGCGCAAGCCTTCCAAAATATGAGCGCGCGCTTCAGCCTGCTTCAGATCGTATTCGGTCCTTCTGCGAATAATGACGCGTTGATGCTGCAGATAGTAATACAACATCTCACGCAGATTGAGAACGCGTGGGCGACCATCGACCAATGCCAGCATGTTCACACCGAAAGTAGTCTGCATTTGCGTATGCTTGAACAGATTGTTCAACACAACTTTCGGAATGACATCGCGGCGAAGCTCCATTACGATGCGCATACCTTTACGGTCAGACTCATCCCGCAAATCGGTAATGCCTTCGATTTTCTTTTCCCGGACAAGCTCCGCAATCTTCTCAACGAGTCTTGCCTTGTTTACCTGATAAGGAATTTCCGTCACGATAATGCGCGGTTTTCCCTTTTCCTCTTCAATTTGGGTTTTCGCTCGCATGATAATTGAGCCTCGACCCGTTTCGTAAGCACGACGAATGCCACTTACCCCAAGGATCTCTCCCGCTGTAGGGAAATCCGGGCCTTTGATGATTTTCATCAAGTCTTGAACCGTAATATCCGGACTGTCGATCATGGCAATGACGCCATCAATGACTTCCGTCAGGTTATGCGGCGGAATATTGGTTGCCATCCCTACGGCAATCCCCGACGCACCGTTCAAAAGCAGGTTCGGGAAACGAGAAGGCAAGACTACAGGCTCTTCCTTGCGCCCGTCGTAGTTAGGCGTGAAATCAACTGTCTCTTTATCAATATCGCGCAGAAGCTCCAATGCCAGCTTGGAAAAACGCGACTCTGTATAACGCATGGCCGCTGCCGGGTCACCGTCAACAGAACCGAAGTTTCCTTGCCCTTCGACGAGCATATAACGCATATTAAAATCTTGAGCCATCCTTACCATCGCTTCATAGATGGAAGAGTCACCATGCGGATGATAGTTCGCCATTACTTCCCCGACTACGTTTGCCGATTTACGGAACGCTTTGTCAGGAGTAAGACCCATATCATGCATGGCATACAAAATACGCCTGTGCACAGGCTTCAAACCGTCGCGAACATCAGGCAGCGCGCGACTGACGATAACGCTCATCGCATAGCTGATGAACGACTCTCTCATTTCTTGGCTAATATCGACTTTGGGAAACCGAGCAGTTTCTTCTGCCATAAACGGTAAACCTCCAACTGGTTATCACAATACGTTATTATACCATATAGAAAGAGGGCACGTCCAAAAATTCCAGTCGAATCAATCGATTCCCCTTGTTTTTCTCAGTTTTTCGCTCCGCTTTTACGGCAGCATCGACACACCATTTTATTCCATAGCTGTTTTACATTCACTTATGTTTTGCCATACCCGCTTTTCTTATGCAAAAATAAAAAAAGCCGAACCGATCTCAAGAAGAAATCGATTCGGACATAGCAGTCTTTTTGCCTTGCCGGGCCAAATAAATGAGGTAAATCAACAAGTAAAGTCCGAGCGCTACTAATGAATAACGATACATCACGGCAAAGCTGGTCATTTTGGCGATCGCCCCCAAAATCATGGCACCACCGCCGATCCCCAAATCAAATGCCGAGAAAAACGTCCCCGTAGCCGCGCCCCTTCTGGTCGGATCGACACGTTTGATCGTCCACGCCTGCAAGGAAGGCTGCACACCGCCAACACCAATACCAAACAATATCGCAGCAAGGATCATCTGCCATTCAGTCGTACTGTACGACAGCATAAGCAATCCGCCGCCCAGGATAACTCCACCGGGAAGCAAAATCCACACAGGTCCCTTGCGATCGAACAACTTCCCAGCCAAAGGCCGAACCGCCATCAGTGCAATCGCATTGAACAAGAAAAACAACCCGATATTGGCGATTCCGACCTCAATCCCGAACAAAGTAATAAAGCTGACGATTCCTCCGTAAATAATTCCGATCAACAAATTCAACAAGGACGGAAACAGCGCTGCCTTTTCCAAAAGCCCGCTTAACACGCTGCCTTGCTGTTTTTTCGCAGGAACAATCGGTTTGAATTTTACCAGGCGCGACAGTATCATCGCTAACGCAGTCAAGCCTGCTGAGATGGCAAAAAGCCAGCCGTATCCCCAGTTTTGCGAAACCCACAGCCCCAGAAGCGGACCGAAGCCCATCGCCAAATTGCTGAACATCCCGAAGTAGCCCATACCTTCTCCGCTGCGTTCCCGAGGAATGATATCAGACACAATGGTTCCGTAAGTCGTCGTGACGATTCCCCAACCGATCCCGTGCAAAAAACGAATCGCCAACACCAATGCCACGCTGACCATCCAATAGTAGCCTGCAACCGCCAGCAGAAAAATCGCCAAGCCGAGTAAAAGGACTGGCTTTCTCCCGATCGTATCCAGCGCTTTCCCGGCAAACGGACGCACAAGCAGCGCTGACACAGTGAAAAGACTGATGACAAGCCCTACCGCCAGTTGATCTCCGCCCATATCAGTCACATATACGGGAAGGGTGGGCAGAAGCATCTGAAAAGCGACAAACAGCATAAAGTTGGAGAGCGCCAGGATCACAAAATCCTTCGTCCACAACGCCTTTTTTTCTGACATAACACTCACTCTCCTATACGAGTCCTGATCCTTTTCAATACAATATTATATGTAATGTTTTAAAAGTCAACCCGCCGATGGCACTTCTCCCCTGCCCTTGCCATTCTGCGAGCCTCTCGATCGACATATTCATGTTCATCTTTTTCAAAACAAAAAAGACGCCGGATACCCGACGCCCTGCCGCTCTGATTCATTGGATAATGCTGAACGAAACCATTACAGCTTAACGATCATTTCCAAATCGGAGGTGCGAATCATTGTTTTGGTGTCGATCAGCAGTCCGAAGAACAGCACGGCTATCTTCATTAGTTTTCTCATGGTGTATCCCCTCCGTTTGTTTGTTACCTTGATTGTACAAGCTTCCAAGCGTCTCTCCCATCGATTTGCCTTGCATGGATCTTACAAAGCTGTAAGGCTTGCAAAAAAGTGTGGGAAAAGTATGGGAAAACCGCGCTGGAAACGGATCGGAGAAAAAACTGTTGTACAATAGCTTGTGAAGATAAGCCCTGCGGAGGAACCCCGATGAAAGACTTTCGTATCGCCATAGTTGATGATGATGTGAACATTCGCCAGATTGTTGCCGCCTATTTGCAAAAAGAAGGCTACCTGATAGATGCCGTAGGATCGGCAGAGGAAGCCTTTTTTCTAAAAGAACAGGCTCCCCCTGACCTTTGGGTTTTAGACATCATGTTGCCCGGTATTGACGGATATGAATTTTGCCGTCGCATCCGCGCGGAATCTGAAACGCCTATCATCATGATTTCTGCTCGTGATGAGGAAGTGGACAAAATACTCGGATTGGAGCTTGGCAGCGATGATTATTTAACCAAGCCGTTTAGCCCGCGTGAGCTGGTAGCGCGCGTCAATCGTGCTTTAAAACGTTGGGAACATATGCGTCAACCTGCTTCACAATCGGGACTCGCCTCTGTAGCGGCGCCAGCACCAGGTAAAAACTCTGCTCCAGAAGGTCTTCTCGTTTTGGATAAAGACAAACGACTCGTCTATTCGCTGGGGCACGAGGTAGAAGTGACTGCAAAAGAATTTCAGGTGCTCAGCCTGCTATCAGAGAATCCGGATCGGGCTTTTTCCCGAGATGAATTGCTGACGCTCGTCTGGGGCTACGACTATTTTGGCAGCGACCGTGTCGTCGATGATTTGATCCGCCGCATACGCAAAAAATTGAATCACATTCCGCTAGAGACAGTCTGGGGATTCGGCTATCGCTTGCGCAAAATGGAGGGGCCAAACGAAGGATGAATATCCAGTTGCGTATCACCTTGATGTTCGCGCTGCTCCTTTGCCTGGTGACCGGAATATCTGCTGTTCTGATCAATTCTTTTTTGCTCGACCATTTAATTGCCCAGCAAAAGAAGGAACTGACGCTAAAAGGCCAGTTCTGGATTGAAAAAACGACTCTTGCCGATCAAAAAATTACAGATGCGGACATCTCCGAGCTGGACAAGCTGCTCGTGTCCAATCGCAAGGTAGAGTTGCTATTGATCGGTAAAAAGAAGAAAGTGCTTTATACCACCTTGCCTTCTTCGAATGTAAACGATTGGCTGCAAGCCTTGGAACGGAAAGCGGAGAAACGGCAAGATAAGAACATCTGGATCATTGGCCAAGACGACTATGTCGTTGTCAATCTTCCTCTTAAAAACGATGAAAAGCAGCGCCTTATCCTCGCATCACCAGTTCGCGGGCTGAAAGATGTGCGAATGGAACTCACGACAAATATGTTGCTGATCGTATGCATCGGGGCTGTTTCAACGATTTTGCTCAGTTTTTTTATCACACGCAGCATGGTGCGACCATTGAACAAACTGACCACAGAAATCAAAAAAATACAGTTTCGACGCTTCTCTGACGTCCAGCTTGTCCCGGCCCGTGGGGAGATTGCAGAAGTAGCAGAGAGTGTCTACTCTATGGCGCAGGAGCTTGATCGCTTTCATGAAATTCAGCGGCAATTTTTACAGAACGCCTCACACGAATTAAAGACTCCACTCATGTCGATTCAAGGATATGCGGAAGGAATACGCGATGGTGTTTTCGCAGAGGCAGCGGCACAAAAAGGATTGGATGTTATCGTAGAAGAAACAAATCGCTTAAAGCATATCGTTACCGAAATCATTTTGCTGGCGAAGCTTGAGAGTGAAGAAAATTTGTTTCGTCCCTCCGATC
The DNA here is from genome assembly GCF_038000275.1 of Brevibacillus sp. FSL K6-0770. Lineage (NCBI taxonomy): Bacteria > Bacillati > Bacillota > Bacilli > Caryophanales > Paenibacillaceae > Brevibacillus > Brevibacillus sp. FSL K6-0770. The sequence goes on along the minus strand of NZ_JBBOBQ010000001.1, from coordinate 16,293 downwards.
ATTCGGCAGCGGAGTTGGTGAACCGCGCAATTGAGCGACTTCATCCACTCCAGCTGCAAAAAAAGATTTCCATTCAAATTCGTGCCGCCACTACTCCCGACATTGTTCATATAGATGAGGGAAAGGTGCTCCAGGCTTTTCTCAACATCATTGGCAATGCGTTACGACACGCCAGAGAAAAGATCGTCATCGATGTGGAAGTCGGGAAACATTTTGTAATCGTTCATGTTATTGATGATGGAGCAGGCATCCAGGAAGATTTGCTGCCTCATTTGTTCCACCGCTTTGTCAAAGGGAAAAATGGCGAGGTAGGGCTAGGATTGGCTATTTCCAGAGCAATCATTGAGCGTTCACATGGCCGGATTGAAGTTGAAAATGGCGCGTTATGCGGTGCCATTTTCCGCATCTCTCTTCCGCTGGCTCCTCTTGCGTAAAACTAACCCCCAAGGTACTGAATCCTTGGGGGTTAACTTTGCGCTTTTACCGTTACATATTCCGGGAAACATCTACGCTGAGCGCGTTCCTTCCAATTCTCATCACCATAAAAGAAGCGAGCAGACAAAATGCTCCTGCGACAATAAACATAAAGAAGTAGCTGTTCAATACCGTATAGACGACTCCACCACCGTAAGCAGCTACTGCTGCTCCCAATTGATGGGCCGCCAGTATCCATCCAAACAAAATCCCTGCTTGCTCTCTGCCAAAAATATCGGTCGTCAATCTCATTGTCGGAGGAACTGTGGCAACCCAGTCCAAACCGTAGAAGACGATGAACAACCCCAAACTAAATGTCGAAGATGACAGCGCAGTAGGAAGAAACATCAAGGAAAGACCGCGAAGTCCATAATACCAGAACAACAGCCAGCGATTATTGTAACGATCCGACAGCCATCCAGAAAAAGTCGTTCCAATAATGTCAAAAATCCCAATCATAGCGAGCAGACTAGCGGCAGTAACTGCTGGAATACCATGCTCCATACAGGCAGCAATAAAATGAGTTCCGATCAAACCATTCGTAGACAAGCCACAAATAAAAAAGCTGCCAGCCAACAACCAGAAATCAAAAGAACGAAGACCTGTGTGAAGCCCTTTCATTGCCGCCCGAAACGGATTTTGTGCCGGAGCGACATGCTCTCGATCAGCTACAGTCGCCCCATAAGCGAATAGCCCTTTATCGCTAGGGTGATTTCGCATCAGCATCGCAACCATTGGCACCATGACGAGTGCGACAGAAGCAATTACCCAAGACGCTATACGCCAGCCATCCGATTCAGCCAAACTGGCTAGCAAGGG
>NZ_JBBOBQ010000001.1:0-7500 GCF_038000275.1 Brevibacillus sp. FSL K6-0770 | reverse complement strand
ATCAACTGAAAATTAAAGGTGGTGCCGGCAATAGGACTTGAACCCACAACCCCCTGATTACAAGTCAGGTGCTCTACCAATTGAGCTATACCGGCATATTTGATTATTTCATGGTGGCTCGGGACGGAATCGAACCGCCGACACGAGGATTTTCAGTCCTCTGCTCTACCGACTGAGCTACCGAGCCTCGTGCATATGAGATGCCACCATTAGTTTGAATAATGGCGGAGCTGACGGGACTCGAACCCGCGACCTCCGGTGTGACAGACCGGCGTGAACTCCAACTTCACCACAGCTCCATATTAATAATCATTTTGTAATAATGGTGGAGGCTGACGGGATCGAACCGCCGACCCTCTGCTTGTAAGGCAGATGCTCTCCCAGCTGAGCTAAGCCTCCGTACTCCCCGACTTTTGTCAGGGACCCAACAAAGTAGTTGGGATTCATAGGTGACCCGTAGGGGATTCGAACCCCTGTATGACAGCGTGAAAGGCTGCTGTGTTAAACCGCTTCACCAACGGGCCGTGCTTTTTAATAATCTGGTGCTCCCGACAGGAATCGAACCTGCGACCTCTTCCTTACCATGGAAACGCTCTACCGACTGAGCTACAGGAGCGTGATATGGCTCCTCGGGACGGACTCGAACCGCCGACCGATCGGTTAACAGCCGATTGCTCTACCAACTGAGCTACCGAGGAACAATACAATATCCAGGCCAATTGCCTTTAGGAGTCTATGGTGGAGCTGAACGGGATCGAACCGATGACCTCCTGCTTGCAAGGCAGGCGCTCTCCCAACTGAGCTACAGCCCCATTTTCAAATGGGTAAGCGATCTTGATTTTGCTGCTATCGCCTTATGTAAGTGGTGGGCCTAGGCTGACTCGAACAGCCGACCTCACGCTTATCAGGCGTGCGCTCTAACCAACTGAGCTATAGGCCCGTATCGCTTCCTGGATCTTTAATCTAGCATAGATTTTTATTCATTGCAATAGAATTTTTGATTTTTTTATCGGGTAAAAGTGAATTTTTTGCAAGAAGGCTGGCTCAGCTACGAAAAAGCCAGCGAAAAACCCGCTTCGATCCGCAAAACAGCGTGGTAGAAGCCTTTTCCACACCTGTTTCATAGCTGAGCCTTCCTGCAATCAATGTCTATATGGAGCCATCAAGGATCTTAAATATCCAAATCTCTGACAGTCGCTGCGTATTGCTCAATAAACTCTCTGCGCGGCTCTACTTCATCGCCCATGAGCGTCTCAAACACCATATCGGCATCCATGGCGTCTTCCAGGTCAACTTGCAAGAGTGTACGCATCTCCGGGTCCATTGTAGTTTCCCACAATTGGTCCGCGTTCATCTCACCCAACCCTTTGTAACGTTGCACATTTGGCTTTGGTGTAGTCTTCAGGGTAGCGAGTATTTCATCCCGCTGCCTGTCGTTGTAAGCATAATGCAGCGTTTTGCCCTGCTTGATGCTGTACAACGGCGGCTGCGCAATATAAATATACCCCGCTTCGATGAGCTGACGCATGTAGCGATAGAAGAACGTCAACAGCAACGTACGGATATGTGAGCCATCCACGTCGGCGTCCGTCATGATTACGACTTTATGGTAGCGCGCTTTGGTGATGTCGAAGTCTTCGCCCACCCCTGTGCCGAGCGCCGTAATGATCATGCGAATTTCGTTGTTGCCGAGAATTTTGTCCAAGCGCGCCTTTTCTACGTTCAACACTTTTCCACGCAAAGGAAGAATCGCCTGGAAGTGACGATCGCGGCCAGACTTCGCAGAACCGCCCGCAGAGTCTCCCTCAACGATGAACAGTTCGGATTCGGAAGCGTCCTTGGAAGAGCAGTCGGCCAATTTACCCGGCAAAGCACTGACTTCGAGCGCGCTCTTGCGGCGAGTCATTTCCCGGGCTTTACGGGCAGCTTCACGGGCACGCGAAGCCATCAGGGCCTTCTCGACCACTTTTTTCGCTACGCCAGGGTTTTCCTCCATAAAGGTGCTGAAACGATCGCCAAACACGGACTCGGTAATGCTGCGCGCTTCCGAGTTGCCGAGCTTTGTTTTCGTTTGCCCTTCGAACTGAGGCTCCTGGATCTTCACCGAAATAATCGCCGTGATCCCTTCACGCACATCATCCCCGGACAGGTTTGCATCCTTTTCCTTGAGGAGATTGAATTTGCGGCTGTAGTCGTTGATCACGCGGGTAAGAGCTGTCTTGAACCCGGTTTCGTGCGTACCGCCTTCATGCGTGTTGATGTTGTTGGCAAAAGAATAAATATTGCTCACGTAGCTGTCGTTGTATTGCAGGGCAACCTCAACAAGCAGGCCGTCTTTCTCCCCTTCGCAATAAATGACTTCTTCGTGCAGCGCTTCGCGGTTTTTATTCAAATATTCCACAAACTGAACAATACCGCCCTCATAGTGGAACGATTCTTCCTTTTCCTGTTCGGGACGGGTATCTTTCAGCGTAATCCGCAGTCCTTTGTTGAGGAAAGCAAGCTCGCGAATACGTTTTTGCAAAATGTCGTATTCGAAAACGGTTGTTTCTGTAAAGATGGTCGGGTCTGGCTTGAACGTGACTTTTGTTCCCGTCTCTTCTGTCTCGCCAATAACAGCAAGATCAGCAACAGGTGCGCCGACCGTAAAACGCATATAGTGAATTTGATTGTTCTGCTTTACTTCTACTTCCATCCACTCGGATAGCGCGTTTACAACCGAGCTACCTACCCCGTGAAGACCGCCGGAAACTTTATATCCGCCGCCGCCAAATTTTCCGCCGGCGTGCAGGACAGTTAAAACCGTTTCTACTGTCGACTTCCCGGTTTTCTCGTGGATGCCGGTTGGGATTCCCCGGCCATTATCAGTTACAGATACGGAGTTGTCCGGATGAATGACCACCAAGATGTTGTCGCAATAACCGGCAAGCGCCTCATCGATGGCATTGTCGACAATCTCCCATACCAGGTGATGCAAACCGCGGCTGCTGGTTGAGCCGATATACATGCCGGGGCGTTTCCGAACCGCTTCCAGCCCTTCCAGAACCTGAATCTGACTCGCATCATAGTTTGTATCGTTCGTCGTCACTTGATCCACTACTCTGTCAACTCCTCCACTTCAGCTTGTACAAAGGGAAACTGATCCAAGCTGTCCACGAACTGAGCGCGTCGCTTTAGCGTCAGAGAAGAAATAGGTGAACAGTAAATGGCATCCTTGGTGATTACATACGATTTTGTTTCTTCTACGCTGTGGTCGACGATCGTCTTCCGCTTTTCCTGCAAGAAAGCCTTGTTGACCTTCGAGGATTTCACGGTTTGATGATCGAGGATGGAAATGACTTCCTTTGTGCTCACCACAGTATCTCCACCAATGTGAATAAACATCCCTGATCCCTACCTTTCTCCCGAGATTGTCCCTTCCTTCACGTAAAAACGAGAGGCTTGCTGGAGAACCTGATGCTTTAAGCCTTCCACACCTGTCGTGCTCACAAACGTCTGAACCCGATCCTGAATGGTTTCGAGTAACAGGGTTTGCCGATGTTCATCCAACTCTGACAAGACATCATCCAACAAAAGAACGGGGTATTCCCCCACTTCTTCTTTAATCAGTTCGATTTCGGCCAGTTTGATGGACAGTGCGCTCGTGCGCTGCTGCCCTTGTGAACCGTACGTTTGGACATCCATGTTGTTCACTTTGAGTGAAAAATCATCGCGATGCGGTCCGATCAAGGTGCTTCCGCGCATGATTTCCCGGTCGCGAACCTCTTCATAGGCAGCCAGCATTGTATCAACAGCCTGCTCGACCGACATTTCTTCCGTAACTGGCGATGAGTTTACATAGTGCAAGGAAAGCTTCTCCCGGCCATTGGTAATGCCCGTATGGATCTCCTGCGCCCATACTTGGAGCTTGCGAAGAAACTCAAACCGCTTCCTCAACAATTTTACCGCTAAATCGGCTAGTTGGGTATTCCAAATTGCCAGCATTTCCAGCGAATGGCTTTTTTTCATCGCCAAGTCCTTCAGCAGTTGATTCCGCTGCGCCAGCACTTTGTTGTAATTGCTTAAATAATACAGATAAGTGGGCGATACCTGGCCGATTTCCATGTCAATAAAACGTCTGCGCTGAGCGGGTGCCCCTTTTACAATGGACAAATCCTCCGGCGCAAACATGACTACGTTCAAGGCTCCCACATAGGCGCTCAGCTTTTGCTGCTCCATCCCGTTGATTTTGGCCCGCTTTCCTTTGCTTGTCAACTGCAGCTCCAAACGAACAGAACCGTAGCGACGAAGAACATCGCTACGGATCGTGGCGAAATCGGCATCCCACGTAATCAGCTCCTTGTCTCGGGGCGTACGGTGGGATTTGGCCAGAGCCAGAACGTATATCGATTCGAGTGCATTTGTTTTCCCCTGGGCGTTGTTGCCAATAAACAACTGGATGGGGCCATCAAAATCCAAGGACAGGGATGAATAGTTGCGATAGTTGGTAAGCGACAGGTTCTTGAGAAACAAGAATCACGCTCTCCTCTCAGCGGCGTACCACTTGAAAGCGGCCATGGCCTTCAATCGCCACTTCATCGCCAGGATATAGCTTGCGGCCTCGTCTGTTGTCCAGCTCGCCATTGATTTGAATCGGCACCTCTGCCAAAAAAGCTTTGGCCATGCCTCCGGTATCGATGACGTCAGCCAGCTTTAAAAATTGGCCGAGAGCAATGTATTCGGTGTTGATGGAAACCTCACGCATGGCTTGGCTCCTTTCTTTTACGAAAAAGAACTTTTTTACGAAAAAACCCTAGTAAGTACGGACTGGCAAGATCAAATGCAGCATCCAATCGTGGTCCGTCGGACGAATGACAAACGGGCTCATCGGGCCAGTAAAGCTGGCTCTGATTTCGGAGCTGTCAATCGCACGCAAAGCGTCAATCATGTATTTGGCGTTGAAGGAAATCTTCAGCTCTTCGCCTTCCATCGCTTTCGGACTCAAAATATCCGTTACTTTCCCGATTTCAGGAGCGTTGGAGGTGATCTCTACAGTGCCATCCGGCAGCGTAACGAGCTTGACCACATTGGATTTGCCTTCGCGGCTGAGCAAGGAAGCGCGCTCGATCGACTGCAAAAATTCTTTGGTGCTGACAGTGATCTCTGTTTTGCTTCCTTGTGGAATGATTCTGGTCGTGTCTGGATAAGTTCCCTCCAGCAAACGCGAATAGAACAAAATGTGCTTGGACTTCACCAAAATTTGATTGTCGGCTACGACGATATCAGCAGGATTTTGGTCATCATCCAAGATTTTTACCAATTCGTTGCAGCTTTTTCCTGGTACGACTACGTTGTGGAAGGAAAGGTCATCCGGGCATTCTACCATGGCAGTACGGCTGGCCAAACGGTGACTGTCAGTCGCAACAAAACGAAGCTTGCCTTGTTCCAGGGACCACATCAATCCAGTAAGAATCGGGCGCATTTCAGAAGTGGATACGCCAAAAACAGTCTGACGGATCATTGCTTTTAGCAAGTCACAGGGAACGCTGAATACTTTATCCTCTTCCAGATGCGGCAATTGCGGATACTCGCTGGCATCCATTCCGTTGATGGTGAACTCTGCTTGTCCGGAACGGATTTGGGTAACAAGGCGATCGTCTACCTGGATATGGATTTCGTTGCTTGGCAGCTTGCGGACGATTTCGCTGAAAATGCGAGCTGTCAAAACGATGCTTCCAGGCTGATGGATCGTTACTCCCCATTCTCCCGCTTCTTCCAAAGGAATCTGTACTTCGATGGATACGTCCGAGTCGCTTGCAGTCAGAGTAAGCCCCTCGTCATCTGTTTTTATCTTAATCCCGGTCAAAATCGGAATGGTTGTTCGGCTGGAAACGGCTTTACTGACATGTGACACGGCGTTAGACAGCTTGTCTCGCTGAACGGTAATATGCATCAACGTGATCCTCCCTCTATCTGCGCCATTTTTTTAATGGACTATGCATAATGGCTGCGTCTTTATCATAACTTATTAGGATATATCTTTTTAACAGAAGTAGTAATAGGGCCTGTGGATTTGTGGATATGTGGACTGATAACGTAAAAGATAGCCTATACACATGTGGGTAAGTTGTGTATAGGCTTTTTGCGTTATGCACAGGTTTAGTGGTTTGCTTTTAACTTTTCAATGAGCGACTGAATCGTAGTTTGCATCTGCGGATCACTTGCCAGTGCCCGCGAGATTTTTTCATGCGCATGGATGACAGTTGTATGGTCGCGTCCGCCAAATTCGTCGCCGATTTTTGGCAAGGAGGCGTCTGTCAGCTCCCGAGACAAATACATGGCGATTTGGCGAGGAAAAGCGACGGTTTTGGTCCGCTTTTTCGCTTTGAAGTCTTCCAGCTTCAGACTGAAAGCTTCTCCGACAGCACGCTGAATGTCCATAATGGTAATCACGCGCGGGCGAGAAGACGGAATGATGTCTTTCAAAGCTTCGGCAGCAAGCTGCGTATCAATGTCGCGATTGATCAAGGAAGAGTAAGCGACAACACGGATCAGCGCACCTTCCAGCTCGCGGATGTTGCTGTCGATTTGATTCGCGATGTAAGCCATTACTTCGTTCGGAATGTCGAGGTTTTCTGCCTTCGCTTTTTTGCGCAAAATGGCAATCCGCGTCTCCAGATCAGGCGGCTGGATGTCGGTAATCAGTCCCCATTCGAAGCGGGAGCGAAGCCGGTCTTCCAGCGTCGGGATCTCTTTTGGAGGCCGGTCGGAGGAAATGATGATCTGTTTGCTCTCTTCGTGCAGAGCGTTGAACGTATGAAAAAACTCCTCTTGCGTCGACTCCTTGCCAGCCAAAAACTGAATGTCATCAATCAAAAGAACGTCTACACTCCGGTACTTGTTGCGAAATTCGACGGCCTTGTTGTCCCGAATGGAGTTGATGAACTCATTGGTAAACTTCTCGGACGACAAATAGACCACTTTTGCCGATGGATTGTGTTGGATAACATAATGGCCAATTGCGTGCATCAAGTGGGTTTTGCCAAGTCCGACTCCTCCGTAAATGAAGAGGGGATTGTAAGCTTTGGCAGGAGCTTCTGCGACTGCAAGCGAAGCGGCATGAGCGAAACGATTTCCCGCACCGATAACGAAAGTGTCAAAGGTGTACTTGGGATTCAAAATGCTGGGTGGCTGGTCATCCGCTGCTGTGGGCGGAGCGCTCATTTTCACCCGTGGGGTAGGTTGTTCCTCGGCAAATGTGGCATCCTGATTTTGCAGGGCGACGAATTTTACCTTCATATTGATACCTGTCACTTCATATAGTGTATCGGTAATCAGTTGAGCGTACCGGGTTTCGAGCCAATCTCTCGCAAAGTCATTGGGCGCCACGACGATCAGTGCATCCTCTTCCAGGGTGGTTGCCCTGGTTGCTTTGAGCCAGGTATCGAAACTTGGTTTGCTTAGCGATTTTTCTATCTTGGCGAGAACTTTGCGCCATAGTTCGCTAATCGCTGCATCCAA